>NZ_CP166971.1:3585000-6022238 GCF_041409665.1 Pseudomonas sp. QL9 | reverse complement strand
GTTGGTCTGTCCTTGTCCTTCGTTCGTCAGCCGGCTCAGTATCCGGCGCCTGAAACTCTAGACAATGAATGGCGTTGCCGCACCTGGCAGGGTGCGGCCGGTGCAGGGATCGTCGCCGGCTCGGCGTGCATGGCAAGATGGCGCCTCTTCAGTGCAGCCGGATCGGACCATGCCCCGCGAGAACTTCAATGACCTGCAGGCTTTCGTCAGCGTGGCCCGCGAGGGCAGCTTCACCCGCGCTGCGGCGCAGCTGGGCGTCTCGCAGTCGGCGCTGAGCCACACCATCCGCGCCCTGGAAAGCCGCCTGGGGGTGCGCCTGCTCAGCCGCACCACGCGCAGCGTGTCGCCCACCGAAGCGGGCGAACGCCTGCTGCTGACCCTGGCGCCGCGCTTCGAGGAGATCGAGGCGGAGCTGGCGGCGCTCAGCGACTTCCGCGACAAGCCGGTCGGCACCCTGCGCATCACCGCCGCCGAGCATGCCGCGACCACGGTGCTCTGGCCGAAGCTCGTGCAGGTGCTGCCGCAGTACCCGGACATCAAGGTGGAAGTGAACATCGACTACGGCCTCACCGACATCGCCGCGCAGCGCTTCGATGCCGGCGTGCGCCTGGGCGACCAGGTGGCCAAGGACATGATCGCCGTGCGCATCGCCCCGGACCTGCGCATGGCCGTGGTAGCCAGCCCCGAGTACCTGAAGGCTCACGGCCGGCCGGAAACCGTGCAGGCACTGGCCGAGCACGCCTGCATCAACCTGCGCCTGCCGACCTACGGCGGGCTGATGGCCTGGGAGTTCGAGCGCGATGGCCATGAGGTGAAGGCGCGGGTGGACGGGCAGCTGGTGTTCAACAGCAGCCCGCACATCCTGCGCGCGGCGCTGGCTGGTTTCGGCCTGGCCTACCTGCCGGAGGACATGGTGCTCGAGGCGGAAGCGGCGGGGCAGCTCGAACGGGTGCTCGACGACTGGTGCCCGACCTTCCCCGGCTACCACCTCTATTACCCGAGCCGGCGCCAGTCCTCGCGCGCCCTGGCGGTGCTGGTCGAGGCGCTGCGCTACCGCCCGTGACGGCTCGCTTTTAGCGCGGCAGACGTCCTTCGATGGGATAGGCCGGGTCGGAGTAGCCCGGTGTCGAGGCATGGCCCGGCGGCACCAGGCTGTCGACCAGGGCTTCGTCGGCGGCGTCCAGCTTCACCTGCAGCGCCTCCATGTAGCCGTCCCAGTGCGCCTCGGTGCGCGGCCCGGCAATGGCCGAGCTGACCAGGCGATTGTTCAGCACCCAGGCGAGGGCGAAGGCCGCCGAGGCAGTGCCGCGCGCCGCCGCATGCTCGGCGATGCGCTGAGCAACGTGCAGCGACTCGGGGCGCCATTCGGTCTGCTGGATACGCTTGTCGCCACGGCCGACGCGGGAGTCGGCGGGCGGTGCGGCATCAGGCTGGTACTTGCCGGTGAGCACGCCGCGCGCCAGTGGGCTGTAGGGCACCACGCCGATGCCGTAGTGCCCGGCAGCCGGCAACTGCTCGACCTCGGCCGTGCGGTCCACCAGGTTGTACAGCGGCTCGCTGGCCACCGGGCGGTCGATGCCCAGCTGGTCGGCCAGGCGCACCACCTCGGCGATGCGCCAGCCACGGAAGTTGGACAGCCCGTAGTAGCGCACCTTGCCCTGGCGGATCAGCTCGCCGACGGCGCGCAGGCCTTCCTCCAGCGGCGCGTCGTTCAGCGAGCGGTGGAAGTAGACGATGTCCAGGTAGTCGCTGCCCAGGCGCTTGAGGCTGGCCTCCACCGATTGATAGATCCACTTGCGCGACTGGCCCTGCTGGTTGGGGCCCTGGCCGAAGGCGTAGCCGAACTTGCTGGCGATCACCCAGTCGTCGCGGTTCGCGGCGATGGCGCGGCCGACGATCTCCTCGGAGCGGCCGGCATGGTAGACGTCGGCAGTGTCGATGAAGTTGACGCCCTGCTCATGGGCCTTGGCGATGATGCGCGCGGCCGTGGCTTCGTCGGTCTCGCCGCCGAACATCATCGCGCCCAGGCACAGGGGCGACACCTTGAGGGCGCTGTGGCCCAGATAGCGGTATTCCATGGGGGTTGCCTCAATATTCCTGGGTAGTGGGGCGGAAGAGGATCTCGTTGATGTCCACCGAGTCCGGCTGGCTCATGGCGAACAGCACCTGGTCGGTGTAGTCGGCCAGGACCGGGGCGATGTCGCCGAAAGCCTGGCGGGCGGGAGTGGGGGAAGTGCTCATGGGCTGTCTCCGGTGGGGGTGGGCCGTTGCCTTGCCGACCATGCTACGTAGCGGCCGCGCAGCGATTAAGAGCGCGGCTTCGCTTGGACCTATGAGCCGAGTTCATGAGTGACCGCCCATGAGTCATGAGCGGTGCTCATAAGCGAATGCGGATTCAGCTGGCTAATCAAGGCGGGGCAGGCTCAGTAAAGTTGAATCCACTCGAACCCACCTTGAATCGCCTCGGCAGAACCCGGGCAGGAGGAACTCCCATGGACAAACGCACACTCGGCAACGGCGGGCTGGAGGTCTCGGCCCTGGGCCTGGGCTGCATGGGCCTGAGCTTCGGCTACGGCCCGGCGACCGACAGGGCCGAGGCGATCGGCCTGATCCGCGCCGCCTTCGAGCGCGGCGTGACCTTCTTCGATAGCGCCGAGGCCTACGGTCCTTTCACCAACGAGGAACTGCTCGGAGAAGCCCTGGCGCCGATGCGCGATCAGGTGGTGATCGCCACCAAGTTCGGCTTTCTCGACGGCGATTCCAGCAAGGGCCTGGACAGCCGCCCGGAGCGCATCCGCGCAGTTGCCGAGGCTTCGCTGAAGCGCCTGAAAACCGACCGCATTGACTTGTTCTACCAACACCGGATCGACCCGAACGTGCCCATCGAGGATGTCGCCGGCACCGTCCGCGAACTGATCCAGGAAGGCAAGGTGAAGCACTTCGGCCTGTCCGAAGCCGGCGCGCAGTCGATCCGCCGCGCCCATGCGGTGCAGCCGGTGGCGGCGCTGCAGAGCGAGTATTCGCTCTGGTGGTGCGAGCCGGAGAAGGAGGTGCTGCCGGTACTGGAGGAGCTGGGCATCGGCTTCGTGCCCTTCAGTCCGCTGGGCAAGGGCTTCCTCACCGGCGCCATCGACGCGAACACGCACTTCGACGCCAGCGATTTCCGCAACGTGGTGCCGCGCTTCTCGGAAGAAAACCGCAAGGCGAATGCGGCACTGGTGGACGTACTGGGGCGGATCGCCGAGGGCAAGGGCGCCACCCGCGCGCAGATCGCCATCGCCTGGTTGCTGGCGCAGAAGCCCTGGATAGTGCCGATCCCCGGCACCACCAAGCTGCATCGCCTGGAAGAGAACCTCGGTGCCGCGCGAATCGTCCTCGATGCAGTCGACCTGGCCGCCATCGAAGCTGCCTTGCAGCAGATCCAGGTCGTCGGCGAACGCTACCCGGCGCACCTGCAACAACGCGTCGACCGCTGACGACAACTGGCGCCCGACTCCTGGCGGAGCGGGCGCCCGTCCTTCCCACTGCAAAACCCGCGTGCATGACCGAACAATTGATTTCCACCGCGACACCGCACCAGGGCCTCGGCGTCCTGCTGATCCTCAGCACCCTGATGGCCTTCGCTTCCATCTCCACCGACCTCTACCTGCCGGCGCTGCCGCACATGGCCGCTGCGCTGGCGGCCAGCCCCGGCAGCGTCGAGCTGAGCATTTCCGGCTACCTGGTCGGCTTCAGCCTCGGCCAACTGCTCTGGGGGCCGATCGGTGACCGACACGGCCGGCGCCTGCCCATCGCCATCGGCCTGGTGCTGTTCATCCTCGGCTCCGCCGGCTGTGCGCTGGCCACTAGCGCGCCGACGCTGATCGGCTGGCGCGTGCTGCAGGCGGTCGGCGCCTGCGCCAGCGTGGTCCTGGCCCGTGCCATGGTCCGCGACCTCTACTCGGGGCCTGCGGCTGCACGGATGCTCTCGACCTTGATGACCGTGATGGCGGTCGCGCCCCTGGTCGGGCCGAGCCTGGGCGGCCTGATCCTGCGGCTGGGGTCCTGGCAGGCGATCTTCTGGGTGCTGGTCGGCGTCGGCCTGGCCACCCTGGGCGCGCTGGCGCTGTTGCCGGAAACCCTGCCGGCCGAGCTGCGCAGCCGCGAACCCCTGGCCGGCGCCGTGCACCGCTACGGCGAACTGCTGCGGCAGCGGCGCTTCCTGGCCTACGCCGGCGCGGGCGGCTTCTTCTATGCGGGGATGTTCGCCTACATCGCCGGCAGCCCGTTCGCCTACATCGACTACCACCATCTTTCGCCGCAACTGTATGGCGTGCTCTTCGCCGTGGGCATCGTCGGCATCATGCTGACCAACCAGGTGAATGCGCGCCTGGTGGAATGCTACGGCAGCGACCGCCTGTTGCGCCTGGGTTGCGGCATGGCGGCGGGCGCCGGGTTGATCCTGGCAGCTGTCGCCGCAACCGACATGGGTGGCTTGCCGGCCTTGGCGCTGGCGCTGTTCCTGTTCATCGCGGCCACCGGTTTCGTGGTCGCCAACTCCATCGCCGGCGCCTTGGCCGGCTCGCCCCAGCAGGCCGGCGCGGTGTCGGCCCTGATCGGCTCGATCCATTACGGCTCGGGCATTCTCGGTTCTGCATTGGTCGGCTTGTGCGCCGACGGCACGCCCTGGCCGATGGGCTGGGTGATCGCCCTGTGCGGACTTGGGAGCTTGTGCTGCGCGCGGATGCTGGTGGCTGCCGGAGAGGCGCCGGCACGCTAGTGAATGTCGCGGGCAGGGCGCTTCAGCGCCAGGCCTGGTCGACCTGCCATTGCTGCGCGAGGCGCTGCAGCTCGCCCTGCTGGCGCAGCTGATCCAAAGCCGCCTGCCAGTTCGCGATTCGCTGTGCGTCGGTCTGCGGCGAGAAGGCGATGTAGACGCCCTGGCGCAGCAGCGCCAGGCGCAGGTGGATCTGGCGCGGGTCGATGCCGGCGTCGCGGGCCAGCGAGGTGATGGTGTGATCATCGGCCACCACCAGATCGGCGCGGCCGAGTTTCAGCAGGTTCATCATCTGCTCGGGGCTTTCCACGCCGTACAGGTTGTCCATGCCGTGCTTCTGCAGGTAGCTGTAGCCCAGCCATTTGCGCGGTACGGCGATGCGCCCGGCATGCCGGGCCTGTTCCAGGCTGGCCAGCGGCAGCGGCTTGTCGCCCAGCGAGTAGAGGCCGATCTGCACGTCCAGCGCCGGCCCGACCCAGCGGTACTGCGTTTCGCGCTCGGGGCTGCGGAGCACCAGGAAGACGCCGGTGTCCGGGGTTTGCGCGGCCAGCAGCAGGGCGCGGCGCAGGGGCGTCTGGTCCAGCCGCACGCGGTCGCCGGTGAGCCCTGCCAGCGCATGCACCAGGTCCACCCCGTAGCCTTTGAGCTGGCCCTGCTGCAGGAATTGCAGCGGTGGGTGGTCGTCGGTGAGCAGGTGCAGTTCGGCCGCGCTGGCGGCGAAAGAGCAAAGGGAAAGGAGGCAAGCGAACAGCAGCTTCATGAAGCGGATCCCGAGGATGAGGCGCGCCAGAGACTATAGGGCAGGATGGGCGTTGTCGCGGGACAAAATGGCCATTCGTCATCATTTTGCCAGCATCCATCGGAGCGCGCCGACCGCTTTGGCACGCGGCTTTGCGCGCAATGGCGATCGCCTCGGCGAGCGGAATCGGCCCCAAGGGTCGTATTCATCGCTGCGTTGGACGCCCGTAGGGCTATCCGGAGGCCCGCTCAATTCTCTAGACTCGCCGGACCCCGACCGCTGTGAGCTGCGACCTTGCCGAGAATTGCCGCCCGCTCTGCGTCATTGGTGCGCTTGTTGCGCGACTTCGTCCCCGCGCTCTTCCTCGCGTTCTTGCCCGCGTACCTGCTGGCCTGCGAGAAGACCCTGCGCTGGGACGACGATCCGCCTTTCAGCATGCAACTGGAGGACGGTTCGGTCGGCGGCATCTACGTCGACCTGAACCGCCACGTGCTGGAGCGCATGGGCTGCCGCACGATACTGGTCAAGCTGCCCTGGGCGCGGGCACTGAAGGAGCTGGAGAACGGTCACCTGGACGTGCTGCCCGGCGCCTTCCGCAAGCCCGAGCGCGAGGTCTACGCCTACTTCTCCGGCGCAATCTGGAAACCGTCGCGCAACATCCTCTTCATGCGCAAGGAGCTCCAGGCGCAATACCTGTTGCACGACCTGCTCGATCTGCTGAGCACTTCATTCCGCCTCGGCGCCCAGGTCGGCGTGGCCTACGGCGAGTCCTACCAGCAGCTCATGAGCCACACCGACTTCGCCGGGCGGGTGTTCTTCAACGCCAACCGCCTCAACCTCTGGCACATGATCGACAAGGAGCGCCTCGACGGCATCATCGCCGACGAGAACAGCGGCCTGTACGAGCTGCGCCAGCTGGGGCTGAGCGAGCGCATCGTGGCCACCGACGTGGTGGTCTCCTCGGACGCCTCGGAAGTGGCCTTCAGCAAGCGCTCGAACACCCCCGAGTTCGCCGACCACTACGCCCAGGAGATGCGCGCGGTGGTCGATAGCGGCGAGTACCAGCACATCGTCGACCGCTACCTCGGCCGCTGACGCCGCCTCAACCCAGCCCCTCGGCCTGCAGGTGGGCCTTCAAGTAGTCGATGAACACCCGCACCTTGCGGGTGGTGCGCCGGTGCGGCAGGAAGAGCACGTGGATGGTCGGGCCGAAGGCGCTCTGGTCGCGCCAGCAATCCGGTAGCTGCTCCACCAACTCCCCGCGTTCCAGGTGGGCGTGCTCCAAATCCTCTCTGTGGGCACCGACGCCGAGGTGCTGCGCCTGAAGCAGCCCGGCCCCCAGGTCATCGACCCGCACGGCAAGGTGCTTAAAGCCCGGTTCGCCGGCCGCGAGATCTATAGTCGTCGGGGCGCGAGCCTGTAGCGAGGCTCCCGCCGGAGCCCGGTATTCTTCGTAACAAGGAGCCTTGCAGTGATCATTCATTCCTTCGTCAGCGACCTTCGCGACCCCTACCAGCGCGGCCGGCAGATCGGCGAGCAGTGGGCGGCGCAGATCGGCCGCAGCCTGGACCTGTACCTGGCGTTCTTCCCCAAGCTGGGCATTCCCAACGTGCAGGTTCGCAACATCGGCGAGGCCAGCCTGGCCGCGCTGGATGCCTGGTGCCCGGCGCTGGCGCGGGAGATCGAAGGCCTGGCCGAAGGCGTGCAGCGCCCGCTGTGGCAACTGGCGGCGCTGAACGCGCGCACCGAGATTCTCGCGGTGATGCCGGCGCAGCCGGTGGAAGGCGAGTGCTCCACCTCGGTGTACGCACCGGCCGGTGCGGCGGCTCCGCTGAGCCTGCAGACCTGGGACTGGCACGACAGCCTGGTGCCCCACGGCCTGCTGCTGCAGTTCGTCGGCGCCACAGGCCTGACGGTCAAGCTGTTCACCGAGTTCGGCATGCTCGGCAAGATCGGCGTGAACAGCGCCGGCCTGGGCCTGCACTTCAACATCCTGCACCACGCCAGCGACAACGGTGACGCCGGGGTGCCGGTGCACGCCATAGCCCGCCGCGTGCTGGAAGAGGCGCGCAGCGTGGAGGAGGCCATCGCCCTGGCGCGTTCGGCACGGGTGAGTGCTTCCACCGTGCTGACCGCCTTCACCCAGGCTGATGGGAAGCCGCGCGCGGCAAGCATCGAGATGAGCCCTGCGCATGTTGGCGTGGTCCTGCCCGGCGACGACGGCTGGCTGCTGCATACCAACCACTTCCTCGACCCCGATCTGGTCCGTGGCGAACGCACCGCCGACGTCTCCACTACCTATGCGCGCCTCGATCACCTGAAGGCGATGACCCCGGAAATGGTTCGTACCGAGCTGGTCGAGCGCGCCGATGCCTTCTGCGGCGCGGCGGGCGATCAGGCGGTGGTGTGCTTCCACCCGGACCCGAGCCAGCCGGAAACCGAGCGCTGGGAAACCTTGTTGTCGGTATCCATCGACACCGCCGGCTGCGCCCTGGAGTACGTCGCCGGCACCCCGAAGGCCCTGGCCCGCGACGGCGCCTTGTGCTTCTGAGCCGTCGGGCGACGTCCGCGCGGCGTCGCTCCCGACACTTCCAACTCTCCTGACGCCCCGCCGCCGCGAGCGGAGCGGGGCGCCTGGTCCTAGTGGCTCGACGCGGTCTTGAAGTCGGTCCAGGCACGCATCCGCGCCCGCATGGTGCGCTGCGGGATGTCCTTGCCGGGGATCAGCCGCTTGTAGGTGGCTTCGTCGACGTAGATATCCGGGTTGTCGCGCATCAGCGGATCGACCATCGGCTTGGCCTTGGCGCTGGAGGTCGGGTAGCCGGTGGCGTTGCTGATCGCCGCCATGTTCTGCGGCCGCATGATGAAGTTGATCAACGCGTAGGCGTACTCCGGGTGCTGCGCATCGGCGGGGATGGCCATGGTGTCCATCCAGATGCTGGTGCCCTCGCGCGGCACGCGGTACTCGAAGCGCTCCTTCTTGCCCGCTTCGTCGGCGGCGCGCTGCGCCTGGGTGACGTCGCCGCTGTAGCCGAGCGACAGGCAGATGTCGCCGTTGACCAGTTGCGTGACCGGCTGCGACTGGAACTTGCGGATGTACGGCTTGATCCGCTTGAGCACCGCTTCGGCGTCGGCCAGGTCCTTGGGATCGCCACTGCGCGGGTCGCGGCCGATGTAGTTGAGCACCACGGCCAGCACTTCGTCGGGCGAGTCGATCATCGAGATGCCGCAATCGGCGAACTTCGCCGCCAGCTCCGGCTTGAACAGCATGTCCAGGCTGTTCACCGGCGCATCCGGCAGGCGCTTGTCGATCATCGCGCGGTTGAAGGTCAGGCCGACGGTGCCCCAGGTGTAGGGCACCACGGCGTGGCGCGAGTAGGGGTACTTGGTCTGCAGCTCGCGCAGGCCCGGCTCGATGTCGTCCAGGTGCTCCAGCTTCGCCGGGTCGAGCTTCTGCAGCGCGCCGGCGCGCATCAGCCGCTCGGCCACGGTGTCGCCGGGGAAGATCATGTCGTAGCCGCTGTGCCCGGACATCATCTTGGCTTCCAGCGTCTCGCTGCTGTCCATGATGTCGTAGACCACCTGGATGCCCGTCTCGCGGGTGAAGGCGGCGAGGGTGTCGGGGGCGAAGTAGTCGGCCCAGTTGTACAGGTGCAGGACCTTGTCCTCGGCGTGCGCGCTCAGCTGCGCGCCGGCCAGGATCAGCCCCAGCGCGGCCATGCGGATCGGTTTGTCGCGTTTCATCGTCAGACTCCCAGGCCTTGCCAGCGTGGATGGACGTGCTGGCCGTCGAGGCCCAGCAGCGGGCCGTACATTTCCGGCCGGCGGTCGCGGTAGATGCCCCAGCTCAGGCGTTCCTCACGCATCGCAGCGAGGTCGAGGGTGCGCACCTGCACACCGGCCGTTTCGCGGTCGGCAGAGGCCAGCAGCTGGCCCTTGTGGTCGCTGATGAACGAGGAGCCGTAGAAGCGCATGCGCAGGCTGGCGTCGCTGCCGGCCACTTCCTCGCCGATGCGGTTGGAGGCCAGCACCGGCAGCAGGTTGGCGGCGGCGTGGCCGCGCTGGGTCATCTGCCAGTGATCGCGCGAGTCGAGATGCGCGGCGCCCGGCTCGGAACCGATGGCGGTGGGGAACAGCAGCACCTCGGCGCCTTGCAGCGCCAGGCAGCGCGCGGTCTCGGGGAACCACTGGTCCCAGCAGATGCCGATGCCCAGGCGGCCGACGGCGGTGTCCCAGACGCGGAAGCCGGTGTCGCCGGGGCTGAAGTACTCCTTCTCCTGGTAACCGATGGCGTTGGGGATGTGCGTCTTGCGGTAGACCCCGAGCAGGCGGCCGTCGGCGTCGGCCACGGTCAGCGAGTTGAAGTAGGCGTTGCCGGCGCGCTCGAACCAGCTCAGCGGCAGCACCACGCCCAGCTCCCCGGCGAGGTCGGCGAAGCGCGCGAGCAGCGGGCTGCCGGCGTAGGGTTCGGCCAGGGCGAGGTGGCGGTGGTCCTGCTCGATGCAGAAGTAGGGGGTTGCGAAGAGTTCCGGCAGCAGGATCAGCCGCGCGCCTGCGGCGGCCGCTTCGCGCACCAGGCGCTCGGCGGTGTCGAGGTTGGCGCGCAGGTCCCAGCTGCAGGCGAATTGCACGGTGGCGACGGTCAGCAGGCTCATCGCATCACCCCCGCACCGGCCAGGCCGGCTGCTGCTGGGTGATGCAATGCACGCCACCGCCGCCGTGGGCCAGGTGGTTGATCTGCACCGGCACCACTTCGCGGCCGGGGAAGGCCAGGCGCAGGGTTTCGGCGGCTTCCTGGTCGGCGTCGATGCCGTAGGCCGGCATGATCACCGCGCCGTTGGCCAGGTAGAAGTTGGTGTAGGAGGCGCAGAAGACTTCCGCCTCGGGATCGACCGCGTCGCTGGCCTCGAAGAGTTCGAGCATCTCGAAGCGGCGGCCCTGGGCGTCGGTGGCAAGTTCGAGGGCGCGGCGGTTTTCCTTCGCCACTTTCGCGTAGGTGGAGTTCGCGTCCCGGGTGGCGTCGATCAGCAGCGCGCCGGGGCGAGCGAAGGCGCAGACGCCGTCGACGTGGCCGTCGGTCATGTCGCCGGTGACGTAGTCCGGATCGCCCGGCAGCCAGATGGTCTTGCGGATGCCCAGCAGGCGGCTGAACACGTCCTCGATCTCGCGCTTGCTGATGCCCGGGTTGCGGTTGCCGTTGAGCAGCACCGATTCGGTGGTGATCAGCGTGCCTTCGCCGTCGACGTGGATGGCGCCGCCTTCGTTGGCCAGCGGCGTGCCGAAGCATTCCAGGCCGAGCTGGTTGAGGATGCGCCGGCCGAGGCCCTCGTCGAGCCCGTGGGCCGACTTGCCGCCCCAGGCGTTGAAGCGCCAGCTCACGCCGGCCAGGCCCAGTTGCGGGTGGCAGACGAACGTCGGGCCGGAGTCGCGGCACCAGCTGTCGTCGATGGCGATCGGCAGCAGTTCGACGTTCGCGCCGCACAGTTCGCGGGCGCGCTCCACGGCCGAAGGGTCGACCACCATCTTCACCGGCTCGAAGCGGGCGATGGCGTTGGCGACCCGGGCGAAGTCTTCCTGCACTTGCTCCAGCGTCACCCGCCAGCTGCCTTCCCAGAGCGAAATGTTGTGCGGGAAAGCCATCCAGGTGGCGGCGTGGGGGACCCATTCGGCAGGCATGCGCCAGCCGTTCTGCCAATCGTCGTTGCGATGCATAGCGGAACCTTCAGGTAAGGAATTTTTATTGGATGGAAACGGAGGTAGGCGCCTGGAGTTCATCCTAGGCCTGTGAAATCGCGGCAACAAACGATAGATTTTGCGGAAATTCGATTAGCAGGACTTATCGATCATGCTCAAGCACTGGCCCCCGCTGAATGCCCTGCGCGGTTTCGAAGCTGCCGCCCGGCTGGGCAGCTTCCACAAGGCCGCCGAGGAGCTGCACCTCACCCAGTCGGCGATCAGCCAGCAGATCCGCAGCCTGGAGAGCTTCCTCGAACAGCCGCTGTTCCATCGCCAGGGGCGCAAGGTGGCGCTGACCGACGCCGGCTTCGACCTGCTCAGCACCACCCAGGCGCTGCTGCAGCAACTGGCCGTGGGCATCCGCCGCCTGGACCAGTACCGCAAGCCGAACCAGTTGGTGGTCAACACCACGCCGGCCTTCGCCCGCCACTGGCTGGTGCCGCGCCTGGGCGACTTCCATCGCCGCCACCCGCAGGTCGACCTGTGGCTGCTGACCACCGACGAGACGCCGGACATGGCGACCCAGACGGTCGACGTCGCCGTGCGCGACGACCTCAGCGCCCAGGCCGAATGCACCTTCCGCGTGCTGCTGGAGGACCGCCTGTATCCGGCCTGTCATCCGGCCGTGCTGGCGCAGCCGGAAGCCGAGCGCACCACCCTGCACGGCGAGCGCGAGATGGACTGGGCCTACTGGCAGCTGCAGGGCGGCGAGTCGGTCGGGCAGTGCGCCAAGGGCCTGAACTTCTCCGATCCGGGCCAGTTGCTCGATGCCGCCTGCCAAGGGCTCGGCATTGCGTTGGTCAGCCGCCTGCTGGCCGGCGACGCCCTGGCGCGCGGCAGTCTGGTGGCGCTCACCGAACAAAGCGTGCGCGGCGCCAACTGGGCCTGGCTGGTGCACCGCGACAGCGAGCGCAACGCCCTGGCTGGGGACTTCTGCGACTGGCTGGCCGAGGCGTTGCAAGGTTGAGGCGCGAGGCTCGCGGTTCTGCTAAAAAGCGAACCCCGATCTCCCATTGCGTAGGACACGCCATGACCACCGCCTTGCTCATCATCGACGTACAACAGGCCCTCTGCAGCGGCGCCGGTGCCGCCCATGACATCGAGCGCGTGCTGCAGCGGATCAACGGCCTGAGCCAGCTGGCGCGCGCCGCCGGCGTGCCGGTGGTGCTGGTCCAGCACGAAGAGCCGGACGGCGACTTCCGCTACG
The DNA here is from genome assembly GCF_041409665.1 of Pseudomonas sp. QL9. Classification (NCBI taxonomy): domain Bacteria; kingdom Pseudomonadati; phylum Pseudomonadota; class Gammaproteobacteria; order Pseudomonadales; family Pseudomonadaceae; genus Pseudomonas; species Pseudomonas sp. QL9. The sequence goes on along the minus strand of NZ_CP166971.1, from coordinate 6,009,800 downwards.
ACAGCGACGGCTGGCAACTGGCCGAAGGGTTGCTGGTGGGCGAGGGCGATGCGCGCGTGCGCAAGACCACGCCGGACTCCTTCAACGGCACCGACCTGGCCGAAGTGCTGAACGAACTGGGCGTCGACGGCCTGGTGATCTGCGGCCTGCAGACCGACTTCTGCGTCGACACCACGGTGCGCAGCGCCCTGGCCAAGGGCTATGACGTGACCCTGGTGGCCGACGCCCACTCGACCGTCGACAACGCCGTGCTCAAGGCCGAACAGATCATCGCCCACCACAACGCCACCTTCTCCAGCATGAGCAGCTTCGCCCCGCGCCTGGAGGTGCTGGCGGCTGCCGAGGTGAGCGTCCGCTAGTCGGCAAGCGCGCACGCTGTGGCGTGGTGGCGGTCCTAACCCGCAGGAGCGGTCGGGCCCGCTACCTATACTCAATGAAGACGCCGTGCCGGGGAGGGGCGGCCGGGCATCGGCAATGACGCGGTACGGGCGGGCCGCGCAGCGAGTGCGTCGCCATGAACGCTGTTCCGCAACTGCTATCCGCCATCCGCTGGTCATTCGCCGCCGCGCTGCTCGGTCTTGCGCTGGCACTGGGCGGCTGCGCCGGGCATCCGAGCAAGCCGGTCGCCCCGGAGACCTGGCAGCAGGTGGACGCCGACCTGGCGGCAGCCTCCAGAACCGCCAGCGGCAAGGCCGAGGACTACGCCCAAGGCGCCATGCAGGACTGGATGGATCTGGTCTACCAGCGCACCGATGCGGACTTCATCCCCTGGTTCTCCAGCTACTGGACCCAGGAATGGCTGGGCGTGCGGGTGGCCTGGTACAAGCTCGGCGCGAAGAACGACGAGGAGCCGGCCACGCGCCTGGCCAACTACCTGCAAGGGCAATACCGCAAGCGCGTGCTCGACGCGGTGGGGCGGCAGATGGACCCCGACTCGATCATGCAGGCCTCCACCGATTACTACCTGCAGGAACTGGGAGCCCAGGTGAAGGCGATGCCCGGCCGCTACGGCATCGCCCAAGGCGATTTCGACCGCCGCCTGCAAGACATCCCGGCCATCGTCCTGGGCCCGCCAGAGGCGCGCAACGCCTCGCTGTTCCAGCTGCTCCACGCGCGTTCGCCGCAGTCGGTGCCGGCCTATACGGCGCTGCTCGAACACGTGCGCCAGGCCGGCAAGGCCGGCACCAGCGTCGAGGAACCGGACGCCGGCATGGCGGCGGTGGCCAAGCAGACCAGCGAACGACTCGTCGGCGAGATGACCGTCGGCGGCGCGGCCAGCGCAGTTGCCTCGGCGGTGGGCAAGGTGGCGGGCGCGATGATCTCCCTCGGCAGCCTCGGCTTTAGCGTGATGAGCCGCGACAAGGCTCGGCCGGAAATGGAGGTGCAGCTGCGCAAGAGCGTCAACGCGGCCTTCGACGAGCAATGGCTGAAACTGATGAACGACCCCGACAGCGGCGTGCTGGCCGGGGTGCGCTACCTCTCGATACAGGTCGAAGGCAACCTGCTCGAAAGCGAACAGCCGCGCGTGCAGGCCGCACCGCAGTCGGTCCCGGATGCCGGCCAGGTGCCCTGAAGCGATCAGTTGGCTGGCGCGGGCTCGCTCAAGTCGGTCACCGTGACGCGCATCCCCCCGTGGTTGTTGTGGTAGAAGCCCAGCACGTCGTTGGCGCAGAACTGCAGCTCGCCGCGCGGCAGATTACTGAGATCGCCGCCGTTGCCCAGCACGCGCCACGGCGAAGTCCCCTCGGGCCCCTTGCTGCGCACCAGCAGTACCATCCAGGGTGCCGATGGTACGCGCTTGGCCCAACCCATCCAGGCGCGAACGCCACCCGGATCGGGACTGAGGCCGCTGGCCGGGGTCATCGGATCGGTATCGTCGGACCATTCGCCTTCGACGGAGAAGTGATAGGTGTGCCCGGCCTGGACCTGGTAGCCGGAGTCGTAGCTGGAAGCGGTCGCGGGGACGTAGTAGGGACACATGTTCACCTCCGTGTGCTCGCCTGGAGCATCTGTTGCCGCCGTTGCGCCATCGCCGAGGTGCTCTGTGCAATGGCCATGGGCTGGGCGACGGCCCTGGCGTTGAGAATGCGCGCGAGGGTGGCGCGCACCGTGGCATCGTCATTGTCGAAGTCGCCGTGGTGGCGTGCCGCCGAGGCACCGCGATCGCCCGCCGGCAGGTTGTTCGGCGCCTGGACCCAGTCGGCGTTGCCGCCGGCCTTGAACAATTGCATGAGCGCACGGGTTTTGCGGATGAACGTGGCCATGCCCAGGATCGGCTCGCCATCGGGGTGGATCAGCGGGATGCGCACCTGATCCTCGAAGGCGTCGGATACCAGGTAGAGCAGCGACTTGTTGTAGATACGCGCGCAGTTGTCGTCCCGTTCTGCCTGGTCGGTGAGGGTGAACAGCCCGAAGCGGCCAATGCGGCCGTTCTGGATCGGCTGCAGGTAGGCGTCCAGGAACAGCTGCATGGTGCAGGCCGGCGCCCACAGGTGACAGCTCGCTACGGAGACATTCAGGCCCTGCAGGCCGCTGCCGGCCATGGGGCCGCCGTTCATGGCGCCCTGAGTGGTGAGGTATTGCACCAGTGGCGCAAGCAGGATGCTGCCGGCGCTGTGTCCGACCAGGTGGATTTCCACGCCGGCCGGGGCAAGCTGCGCCAGGTAGCTTGCCGCCAGGCACGCACCACCATTGGCGCCGGTGGTGGCGAGCAGGGCGTTCTCCTTCATTTCGTCCCACTCGGCCTTGCCGCTCAGCAAGCGGGCGAGGGGTTCGAGCAGGTCGTCGGCGCGGTCGAGCATGAAGTCCAGGCTGGCGTCCAGCACGCCTTCGGGACGCCGCCGGCGCATGGCGTCGGCGAGGATGTTGCCCAGTGTGGTCCAGAAGTCGGAATGCCAGATGAAGGCCAGCGGATAGCACTCGGCGTCGAGCAGGGCCTGGCGATAGCCGCTGACGGTCTCGATGGCGCTACTCTGGCTGACCAGCCCACCGTGGGCGTAGACGACGATGCGTTTCTTCTTCCAGCCCTGGGTCAGGCGTGGGAAGTCCACGGTGAAGATTTCATTCACGCCATCCGCCGTGGTGCCTATGTCGCCCTGCGGATCGAGCAGGCCGTTGTTGCCCAGGCTGATGACGTGGGGGCGCACATCGCGCAGCGTTTCCATGGAGAAGCTGGCGCTGCCGCCGGCGGCGGAGTTGGTCTGCTTGGCCACCAGCGTGCTGCGGATCGGCGCGCCGAGTCGCGCGACCCAGGTGTCCGAGCCGTTGGCCAGCCAGTCGTCGTAGCTCAGGTGGCCGAAGCCCTGGTAGCCCCACGTTGGACCCCAGGAGTTCTGCACCCAGAACCCGTCCTCGTCGTAGGCGACTATGGCGAAGGCGTGGCCGCCAAGCAGCTTGTCCGAGGGCGGAATCCTGCCGCTCTGCGCGTCGACAGCCTCCCAGCCGGCGTGGACGTTGGCGCTGGCATAGAGCACGCCGACCTCGGCGAGGGCCGCATGCATCGCCACGATATCGGTGTGGTTGACCCTGAAGTAGGCACCCAGCGGCCGCTCGGAAGCTTCCGCGGCCAGGGCGGAACTGAAGGTCGGGGCGGCCTTGCCGGCCGGCCAGTTGGCGTCCTTGCAGATGCCGTGCTTGTACCAGCCCTTCATGGCCCCCCGGCAACTGGAGCCGTCATATTCCACGCCGGCCCACTCGTCGTAACGCCTGGCCATGTCGTAGAACATCTGCGGGCTGACGTCTGTGGCGTCGGGCTTGTACTGGCGGGTGCGCAGCAGGTAATGGGCGACCGTGGCCAGGCCGTAGCCGGTGCATGCGCCCTGTTGGCCCTGGTCGAGGATCGGCACCTTGGCCTTGCGGTAGTCGGCGAGCTCGCGGCGGATCGGCACCTCCACCAGGGTCGGCACATAGAGGTTGTCGCGAAAGTCGAGGCTGTCCGGGCGGGCGTCGAGTGTCCGCCGAGTGGCCTTGGGCGGCGCAGTCGTCTTCTTGGCGGTGGCGGCTTTTGCGGGAGATTTACGTTGGGCGGGTTTGGCTGCGGCCGTGGCCGCCGTCTTGCGGGTCCGGGGTGCCATGGGTGCTCTCCTTGCCGCTCCGTGCGCGGCTGGCACAACCTTGTTCTGCTACTGCCTCCTGAGCGCGGGAAACTGCCGTGTGCCGGGCTCTCCAGCGAAGGCTAGCCAAGCCGTGCCGGCGCGGGAGAAACGCCGACCTGCGGTCCACGCCGGGAACCGGTAAATTAGCCGCACCCCGTTCTACCCCCGGAGATATCCATGCCTGCACTGCCCCTCGCCAAACGCCTGCCCACCCTCGACGGCATAGTCGCCGCCCACGCCGAACTGCGTGCCCGGCGGCCGTTGGTGCAATGCCTGACCAACGTGGTTTCGGCGAACTTCATGGCCAACGTGCTGCTGGCCGCCGGGGCCTCGCCGGCGATGGTCGACAACCCCGAGGAGGCCGCCGGGTTCGCCAAGGTGGCCGGTGCCGTGCTGGTCAACCTGGGCACGCCGACCAGCGCCCAGGTCGAGTCGATGCGCCTGGCCGTGCAGGCGGCGAACGCGGCGGGGCGGCCCTGGGTGCTCGATCCGATTGGCGCTGGCGGCCTGCCTTGGCGCGGCGCGGTAGCCGCCGAGCTGCTGCGACAGAACCCTTCGGTGGTGCGCGGCAATGCCTCGGAGATCATCGGCCTGGCCGGGCTGGGCGAGGGTGCGCCGGGCTTCGACAGCTCCGACGACCCGGCGCAAGCGGTGCCGGCGGCGGTGGAGCTGCTGCGGCAGTGCCAGGCGGTTTCGGCTTCGGGGCCGGTCGACCATGTGCTCGGCTGGGTCGGCGATAGCGCAGACAGCGCCGTGCCGCGCCTGCTGCGCATCGGTGGCGGCAGCGCCTTGCTGCCGCGAGTGACTGCCTCGGGTTGCGCACTGGGTGCGCTGGTCGCTGCCTACCTGGCGGTCAGCGAAGATGCCTTCACCGCCCTGAGCGCGGCCCATGTGCATTTCGCCGTGGCTTCGGAGCTGGCCGAGGAGGGCAGTCGTGGTCCTGGGACCTTCGCCGCGCTCTTCCTCGATGCGCTGGATGCGGTGGATGCTGAACTCATCCGCCAGCGCGCGCAGCTGATGCCGGAGCAGGCCGGCGCCTGATTCGTCAGGCGAAGGCGTCCAGGCCCTGCACCAGGCGTTGCGCCAGGCGCGGTTCGCGCAGACGCTCCAGCCACCAGTGCAGCGCCGGACCTTCCTGGTCGCCGCGCCAGCCGACGTAGAGGATGTTCGGCTCGCGCGGATCGGCCGTGGCTTTCTCCACCAGCTCGCCGCGCGCCAACAGCCCGCTGACCCGCTGGCGCGGCAGCCAGCCGACACCCAGTCCGGCGCGCTGGGCGAGGATCTTGCCGCGCATGCTTGGCACCGCCAGCACCGGCTGCCCGCCGGAAACCCCGTAGGTACGACCTTGGCCATCGCGTGAAGAGTCCGCCACGACCACCGCCCGGTGCTCGGCGAGCTGGGCCCGGCTCAGTGGCTCGGTGGCCTTGGCTAGCGAGTGTTTGGGCGCCACGGCGAACACCCAGTCCATGCGGCCCAGCTCGAACCAGCGCAGAGAAGGCGTCGCCGGTGGCTCGTTGGTGGCGCCTATGACCAGATCGGCGTGGCCATCGCGCAGCGCCTCCCAGACACCCTTGAGCACTTCGTGGGTGAAGCGCAGCGATACGCCCGACTGCAGCGCGTCGAACCCGTCTATCACCGGCAACAGGCTGTCGAACTCCAGCAACTCATCCGTGACTATCCAGAGCCGGCTCTCCCAGCCGTTGGCGACCTGCTGCACGCGGCGGGTCAGGCGCTCCACATCCTGCTGCAGGCGCTCGGCCTCGCGCGCCAGCAGCTCGCCGGCCGGGGTCAGCTGCAGGCGGTAGCGGCGGCGGTCGAAGAGCAGGGCGTCGAAGCGTTCTTCCAGTTGCCGCGCGGCGTAGGACACGCTGGAAGGCGCCTTGCCCAGGCGCGCCGCGGCGCGGGACAGGCTGCCGGTGTCGCGGATGGCTTGCAGCAGGGCGAGTTCTTCGGTGGCAAGCATGTTCGAAACCTTCGAATGTTCTGGTCGGTGGAATCGTACGTCATTCGAACGAGAGTGCCGCAACATCCTCTCCAACGGCGCTACCGAATCCCCGGTAGGCCGATCCGCCATCGAGGATGCCCCCATGAAATTCTTCTTCCACCCGTCCCCCAACCCGATGAAGGCCGCGCTGCTGCTGGAGGAACTGCAGGTTCCCTACGAGCTGATCGGCGTCGATACCTTCAAGGGCGAGCAGCACACGCCGGCCTTCCGCAAGATCAACCCGAACGCCAAGGTGCCGGCGCTGGTCGATGGCGACGCCACCGTGTTCGATTCCCACGCGATCCTGCTCTACCTCGCCGAGAAGCACGGGCGCTTCCTGCCCACCGGCGCGGTCGAGCGCGCGGCGCTGCTGTCCTGGCTGCAGTTCATCGCCACCGGGCTGTCGCCGTTCTCCGGCCAGGCCGTGCACTTCCTGCACCATGCTCCTGAAGAGCTGCCCTATGCGCGCAACCGCTACCTGAAGGAAGTCGAGCGGCACTACCGGGTGCTCGACGAACGCCTGGCGCAGAGCCGCTACCTGGCTGGCGACGAGTACAGCATCGCCGACATCGCGTTGTGGGGCTGGGCCAACTTCGCCGGCTACATCCTTGGCGAGCAGGGCCTGAGCGCTTATCCGCACGTGCAACGGCTGGTCGCCGAAATCGCTGAGCGGCCGGCGGCGCAGCGCGCCCTGCAACTCAAGGAGCGCCTGGTGCTGAAGGCCGAGTTCGACGAGGAAACCCGTCGCGCGCTCTTCCCGCAGAACGTCCCGGCCTGAGCCCAGGAGGTCTTCCCATGAGCACGTCCGCTACCCATCCGCTTGCCGGCCGCCTGCAACTGAACAACCTGGCGCTGGCCGTGGCCGATCTCCCCAGGGCAATCGACTGGTACCAGCGCGTCCTCGGCTTTGCCGTCGAGGAGCGCGGGCACTTCGAGCCGGTGGCGGCGGACTTCGCCATGCTGGTCGGCGCCGGCATCCGCCTGGAGCTGGTGGCCAGCCGCCGCGCGACCCTGCGCGAGGTCGACCGTACGCCGCCGCCACGGCACCTGCAGGTGCTCGGCTGGAAGGCGCTGGTGCTGCAGTGCGACGACCTCGCCGCAGTGGGCGAGCACCTGCGCGCGGCGGGCGTCGAGTTGCTCTGGGAGGAGCAGCCGCTGAACGAGTCGCGCAGCTCGACCCTGCTGCGCGACCCGGAAGGCAACCTGATCAACCTCTTCGGCCCGCGTCGCTAGCGGAAATCGCGGCTGCGCACGTCCAGCCCGCTGAGCAGCTCGGTGCGATCGAGCAACTGTTCGGCGATCACGTGGCGCACGCCGCTTTCGCTTTCCAGGCGGCCGCGCACCTGCAGCAGCTGCGCTTGCAGGAAGACCCGGCGCTGGCGCTCGGCGAGGTCGCGCCAGACCACCACGTTGATCAGGCCGAACTCGTCTTCCAGGGTGACGAAGGTGACGCCGCTGGCGGTCTGCGGGCGCTGCCGGCCGATCACCAGCCCGGCGACGCTCAGCGGCCGGTCGGGCTCGAGATCCGGCAGTTCGCGCGAGCTGCGGCAGCGCAGCGCCTTCAACTGGCTGCGCAGCAGGCTCATTGGATGCGGGCCGAGAGTGGTGCCGACGCTGGCGTAGTCGGTGAGCATGTCTTCGCCGACGCTGGGCAGCGGCAGGCTCACCGGGGTTTCCGCCGCGCTTTCCTGGCCGGCGAACAGCGGCAGCTGCGGTTCCACCCCGGCGGCGGCCCAGCGCGCGCGGTGGCGGTGCCCGGCCAGGCCGCGCAGGGCGCCGGCGTCGGCCAGGCGTTCGCGGGTGGCGGCGTCGAGGTTGCTGCGGTAGCTGAGGTCTTCCATGTCGCGGAAGTCGCGCTGCTGGCGGGCCTGGGCAATGCGCTGTGCGACGTCTTCGCGCAGGCCGCGGATCATGCGCAGGCCCAGGCGGATCACCGGCTGCGGCTGGCCGTTGTCCTCCAGGGCGCAGTCCCAGTCGCTATAGCGCACGTCCACCGGGCGCACCTCGATGCCGTGGCGGCGCACGTCCTGCAGCACCTGGTCGGGGCTGTAGAAGCCCAGCGGCCAGCTGTTGATCAGGGCGCAGGCGAAGGCCGCCGGCTCGTGGCATTTCAGCCAGCAGCTGGCGTAGGTGAGCAGGGCGAAACTGGCGGCGTGGGACTCGGGGAAGCCGTAGCTGCCAAAGCCCTTGATCTGCTCGAAGATGCGCGCGATGTATTCCTGCGGGTAGCCCTTGGCGCCCATCCGCTCGAACAGCTTCTGCCGGTGCGGCTCCAGGCCGCCGTGGCGCTTCCAGGCGGCCATCGAGCGGCGCAGCTGGTCGGCCTCGCCGGGGCTGTATTCGGCGGCGATGATCGCCAGTTGCATGACCTGTTCCTGGAACAGCGGCACGCCGAGGGTGCGCTGGAATACCGGCTTGAGCTCTTCGGAGGGGTATTCCACCGGCTCCTCGCCGTTCCGCCGACGCAGGTAGGGGTGGACCATGTCGCCCTGGATCGGCCCCGGGCGGACGATGGCCACCTCGATCACCAGGTCGTAGAAGGTTTTCGGGCGCAGGCGCGGCAGCATGGCCATCTGCGCCCGCGACTCGATCTGGAACACCCCCACGGTGTCGGCGCGGCTGATCATCGCGTAGGTCTGCGGGCACTCCGCCGGCAGGCTGGCGAGGCTCCAGCGCTGGCCGCGGTAGCGCTCGATCAGGTCGAAGCAGCGGCGCAAGGCGCTGAGCATGCCCAGGGCGAGCACGTCGACCTTGAGCAGACCGACCGCGTCGAGGTCGTCCTTGTCCCACTGGATCAAGGTGCGCTCGGGCATGGCGGCGTTCTCCACCGGCACCAGGCTGTCCAGCGGCTGCTGGGAAATGACGAAGCCGCCCGGGTGCTGCGACAGGTGGCGCGGGAAGCCGATCAGCTCGGCGGTCAGCGCCAGTACCCGGCGCAGGATGGGGCTCTGCGGGTCGAAGCCGGCCTCGGCCAGTTGTTCTTCCGGCGGCACTTTTTCGCTCCAGCGTCCGCAGCGATCGGCCAGGGCGTCGACCTGGTCCGGCGGCAGGCCCAGGGCCTTGGCCACGTCGCGGATCGCCCCGGCGCTGCGGTAGCTGCTGACTACGGCGGTCAGCGCCGCGCGATGCCGGCCGTAGCGGCGGAACACGTACTGGATGACTTCCTCGCGGCGCTCGTGCTCGAAATCGACGTCGATGTCCGGCGGTTCGTTGCGTTCGCGGGAGATGAAGCGCTCGAACAGCAGGTTGCCGTGCGACGGGTCCAGTTCGGTGATGCCGAGGGCGAAGCACACCGCCGAATTGGCCGCCGAGCCACGGCCCTGGCAGAGGATGCCGCGGCCACGGGCGAAGGCGACCAGGTCGTGGACGGTGAGGAAGTAGCTGTCGTAGCCGAGCTCGGCGATCAGTGCCAGTTCGTGCTCGATCTGCTGGCGGGTCTTGGCGCTCTCGCCGTCCGGCCAGCGCTGGCGCAGGCCTTCCTCGGTCTTCTCGCGCAGCCAGCTGCTCGGCGTGTGGCCTTCGGGCACCAGTTCGCGCGGGTACTGGTAGTCCAGTTGGTCGAGGTCGAAGGTGCAGCGTTCGGCGATGCGCAGCGTCTCTTCCAGCAAGGCTGGCGGATACAGCTCGGCCAGCACCTCGCGCGGGCGCAGGTGGCGCTCGCCATTGGGGTACAGCCAGGCACCGGCCTCGTGCACCGGCAGGTGCTGGCGGATGGCGGTCATGCAGTCCTGCAGGGCGCGGCGGCCACGGGCGTGCATGTGCACGTCGCCACAGGCCACGGCGGGGATGCCCTGGCGCTCGGCCAGGGCCAGGGCCTGGCGCAGGCGGCCGGCGTCGTCGGCGCCGCGATGGAGCTCCACGCCGAGCCAGAGGCGCCCGGCGAAGCGTTCGCGCAGCCAGGCGCCGTGGGGTTCGCCATCAGGCTCGGGCAGCCAGATCGCCAGCAGGCCGCCGAGGTCGTCGTCGAAGTCTTCGCGCACCAGGTGGTAGCTGCCCTTGTCGGCGCGGCGCCGGGCCTGGGTGATCAGCCGGCAGAGGTTCTGGTAGCCGGCCAGGTCTTGCGCCAGCAGGACCAGCGTGGGGCCGGCGTCGATGCGCATTTCGCTGCCGACGATCAGCGCCAGTTCACAGGCCTTGGCCGCCTGCCAGGCGCGGACGATGCCGGCCAGGCTGCACTCGTCGGTGATCGCCAGGGCGCGGTAGCCCAGGCGCGCGGCACGCTCGAAGAGTTCCTGGGCGCTGGAGGCACCGCGCTGGAAGCTGAAATTCGACAGGCAGTGCAGTTCGGCATAGGCGTGGGTCATGCGAACCAGCCATGGATCAGCCACGGCCCCTCGCTGCCGACCTCGCGGTAGACCCAGGCGTGCTGGCCGGCACGGGTCTCCACCAGGTAGTAGTCGCGGCGCAGGTCGCCGCCATCCCACCAGCCGGACTCGATGCGCTCCGGTCCGGCGAGGATGCGCGGTGCGGCTTCGCGCAATACCTGCGGTTGCGCCAGCAGCCAGCCGGGGCGCGGGCCGCAGGGTGCCAGCGGCGGCGGACGCGGGTTGTCGCGCGGTTGCCAGGCCTGCTCCGGTCGGTGCTCGGCGAGGGCGCCCAAGCCATGTACGGCGTCGTCGCCGAGACGGGCGCGCAGGCGTTCGCGCAGTTGCTCCCAGGGCAGCGACTGCTGCGGGCGCTCGTCGAACAGCTGGCGGTGCTCGGGGGCGAAGGCCGGCAGCTCGTCGGCGTGCAGGCGCACGGCATACACCGGGGCGGGCAACTGCAGGTGCTCCAGGCGGCCACGGGTCAGCTCGAAGAGCATCGCCGGGTCGCGCTCGGCGCTGAGCAGGCCGACCGGCATGCGCGTGTCGCCTCGGCCGTGGTGTTCCAGGTGCAGCTCGAAACGCTGCACGCCGCTGTCGCGCCCGGCGAGGAAGGCGGCGAGGTCGCCGGTCAGGCGGCGCAGCGGGAAGAGCAGGGCCTGGGTCGATTCGACGTCGAAGTTCAGCTCGATACGCGACTCGAAGACCTCCGGCGGACGGTAGAAGTCCAGGGCCAGGGCGCGCTGGCCGAGCAGGGCGTCCAGGTGCTGCAGCAGCGTCGGCGGGAAGCGCCGGGCCAGGCCGTCGCGGGGCAGGGTGAGGACCTGCTGCAGGCTGCGCAAGCCCATGCGCGCCAGGCTGGAAAGGGCTTCTTTCGGCAGGCCGCAGCGATCCAGCGGCAGGCGGCCGAGGACTTCACGCAGCTCGCCGGGGTCTTCCACGACCAGGCCGTCGCCGGCGTTGACCAGCACCCGCGCGGCGACCGGATTGGGCGCCAGGCCGATGCGCTGGCGAAAGCCCAGGGCGTCCAGTTCGGCGCGCAGGCGTGCCTCGAAGCGCGGCCAGGGCCCGAACAGGCCGAGGCTGGAACGCACCTCCAGCAGCAGGGCGCGCGGATAGTGCTGGCTGACCTGTGAGCTGAAGCCGTAGGCCCAGGCGGCGAGCAGGTCGTGGCAGCGCTGGATTTCCTCTGCGTCGTAGTCGGCACAGGCGAAATCGCCGCTCAGGGCGCGCGCGGCGGTCAGCGATTGCCCGGGGCGCAGGCCGAGCTGGCGGGCCGCCAGGTTGAGCGCCTGGATGACACGGCGCTGCGCCGGGCCGCCGAGCAGGGCCAGGGGTGCTTCGGGATCGGCGCGGCCGCGCAACGCGGCGTCCATCGCCAGCTGTGGCAAAAGGATGCAGGCCCAGAGCATGTCGGCCTCAGTGCAGCGCCGCCAAAGGCAGCGGCTTGGCCGGGGCCAGCCCGCCGCGGCACTTGAGCACGCGCAGCTGCGCCGGGCGCGTCTCGACCGCCAGGCGCAGGGCCGCGGGGGAGGGGTTGACTGCCTCGCGCAGCGGGCGGAAGGCGAAGCCCAGGGTCTGGCCGCTTTCCGCCGCCACCTGCAGGCGGCGCAGGGCGCGGTCGTCGGCCTGCTGCGGCCAGCACAGCACGGCGCCGCAGCAACCCGAGCGCAGCGCTTGTTCGGCGGCCCAGAGCGCGTCGCGGCCGTCGGCCTCGACCCAGATCAGTTGGCGCAGATCGACACCGGCGTCCAGCCAGGCGCGCGGGTAGGGCACATGCGGCGGAGCCACCAGCACCAGGCGCTCGCCAGCGGCACTCAGGCGCGCCAGGGTCGGCCAGAGCAGCTGCAGTTCGCCGATGCCCTCGGCGGCATGGAGGATCTCGCTGAGCGCCGCTTCCGGCCAGCCGCCGCTGGGCAGCAGGGCGTCCAGGCGGGCATGGCCAGTGGGCTGGGCGCCGGCCGGCGCGGCGAGCGACGGGCCTTTCCAGACGCGGCGCTGGTCGAGCAGTTCGCCCAGGGCTAGCGCGACGCCCATGTCCGCACCGGGAGGATGTGTCTGAAGGGAAGGGATGAAGGCGTCATGGGGATGTCAGAAAATACTGTATGGAAATACAGTATCGGTCGACCTCTGCCCACGGGTCAATATCGCCGCACGGCGGGGCGTGGCGGCCAACGCAGGGGCGCGGCGCGCAGCCTGACCGTCCGTCGGACATGCTCTTAGGAGTCTGTAGGAATTGATCGGGCGGGGTTGTGCGATGTGTCGATGCTGACTTTTTGCTATTACTGATCGAACTTGCCGGCGAAAAGCCGGTCAGAGATGCCGTGTTCAGGCTTCTGCGCCTCGTCCGGACGCCCCCAAGGGAGTAAGGGCCGGGCATTGTAAGCCGCACGCGGCCTCATTAGACTGCGCGCCATTCATACCCTCGTTCCTGTCGAAGGACTCACATGATCAAGAAATGTCTGTTCCCGGCTGCCGGTTACGGCACCCGCTTCCTCCCGGCCACCAAGGCCATGCCCAAGGAAATGCTGCCGATCGTCAACAAGCCGCTGATCCAGTACGGCGTTGAAGAGGCGCTGGAAGCCGGGCTGTCGGAGATCGGCATCGTTACCGGTCGCGGCAAGCGCTCCCTGGAAGACCACTTCGACATCAGCTACGAGCTGGAAACCCAGATTCGTAACACCGACAAGGAAAAATACCTGGTCGGTATCCGTCGCCTGATCGACGAGTGCACCTTCTCCTACACCCGTCAGATCGAGATGAAGGGCCTGGGCCACGCCATCCTCACCGGCCGCCCGCTGATCGGCGACGAGCCCTTCGCCGTGGTCCTGGCGGACGACCTCTGCCTGAACCTGGAAGGCGACAGCGTCCTGAAGCAGATGGTCAAGCTGTACAACCAGTTCCGCTGCTCCATCGTTGCGATCCAGGAAGTACCGCCGGAAGAGACCAACAAGTACGGCGTGATCGCCGGCGAGATGATCCGCGACGACATCTACCGCGTGAACACCATGGTCGAGAAGCCCAAGCCCGAAGAAGCCCCGTCGAACCTGGCGATCATCGGCCGCTACATCCTGACTCCGGACATCTTCGACCTGATCGAACAGACCGAGCCGGGCAAAGGCGGCGAGATCCAGATCACCGACGCCCTGATGAAACAGGCCCAGGACGGTTGCGTGCTGGCCTACAAATTCAAGGGCAAGCGTTTCGACTGCGGTAGCGCCGAGGGTTACATCGAGGCGACCAACTTCTGCTACGAGAACCTCTACAAGACCGGTAAAGCCTGGTAATCCCAGCGCTCTGACGGTTCATCGAAAAAGCCACCTTCGGGTGGTTTTTTCGTTTCTGCCCAAACGACTCGGTGTTCTCCCTGTAGGAGCGGCCCATGGCCGCGAATCGCGCGCATGGCGCGCTCCTACAGGTGAAAATCGGCGCGCGGAGAAGGTCCGCTCCTACGGAATCGGCATCGCCTCCGACCCCGGTCCCAGCGGCTGGCCGTAGCTGAACTCCACGTAATTCCCCGCTGGATCGCGCAGTCCACTGTAGTTCGATAAATACATGGAAAATATCGATGGGTGCTTCGGTACGGCGGTCTGAGTCTCCTATCGCCCCTACGGTATTGGCATCGCCTCCGACCCTGGCCCCAGCGGCTGGCCATAGCTGAACTCTACGTAATTTCCTCCAGGGTCACGAACGCCGCAGTAATAACCTACCGGGTAGGGCTCCTGGCGTGGTGGCCAGATCAGGCAGCCGGCGCGTTCAGCCTCGGCGGCTATGGCGTCAACCTTCTCGTGGCTGTCCACGGCAAAGCCGAAGTGGCTGTAATCGTCGCTGGCCAGGTGGCGGGATTCGCCGCCGGGCATGATGACGAAGATGAACTGGTGTTCTTTTCCCTGCTCCGCCATCCACACGACGCGCGAGCCCTTGCCCTCGCGCTGGTGGATTACGCGCATGCCGCAGAAGCGTTCGTAGAAGGCGATGCTGGCCTCGAGGTCAGGAACATGCAGGGCCAGATGGGTCAGGGTCGGGCGCATGACGGCTTCCTCTTTCGCTGCTCCTGAAGGATAGGCAGTCAGGACTGCTTATGCGCTCCCGACGGATGTTCCAGTATGGCCGCCTGAACGGGGTGTCCCTCGCTTGCTCTGGTGCTGGCTGCCATCTGGCTGATGATGGCTGTTAGGATATCGCGATAGCCAACCAATGGAGAGGGGCGCTTAATGTTCAGTTTGTTTAAACACAAGGGAAAGATTGAGCAACCCAAGGAAGTAGAACTGACAGGCCGTGAACTTCTGGCCGATCCGGCTGCGCTTGCTGACTGGGTAGGGCAACACTTCCTGAAGTCTCGACCCTGGCAAAATAACCTGGAGCTTCTGCCGGATACTTCGGCACAGGAAGCGCTAGATATAACCTTTGCCGAAAAAGAGCGCTTTGCCAAAGAAAATTCTGTATTGCGCATTGTTGGCGTACTCATGTTCATGCAGCAGATTGAAAGCCAGGATTACAGCGAGAAATTTCTAAGTTACTTGGCGGGAGAGCTAGCAGCGGCCATCAATGAGCCGAGACTGGAAGTTGGGCAAGCACTAACGGACTATCTCCGGCTGTGCGTTGCTGGTGATGATGCTAGGGTTGCTACGCTGTACTTGGAGCGCATTCATGGTCAAAATCCGAACTACTTGCGCATGAAGATTAGCGGCGTCGGCAGCACTGGTCCGTCAACTATCGCAGATACCTACGATATCTTCCGCGATGCATACTGGCAGTTTCGAACAGGCTACACCTACGCTGAAGCAATGCAGAAAGTGGCAGAGGCGAAGAAGGTGGCGGAAGCTGATTAGCAGAATTAAAGGCTACCTAGTTTCATAGTGCGCATAGCGCCTGAAGCTTACTCAGGGACTACAGCCACGGAGGGAATATGCACTCACCGTACACTTCAGACGTTTTCTGGCACATGATCGGTTACGGCATTCTCCGAGATGCCAGTATTGCACCAGAGGACAAATCAGAACATTGCTACCAGCGTCTTAAGCAAGTGCTTGCCTCCAGCTATATTGCAGCTAGGGCCTACAATGGCGAGTTGCTACTAAGGGAGGGGGATGTTCAGTACTCCATTGACTCCACCGGCCACCTGAGAAATGGGGACTTCAACGGATTCTTAGTCAAGGGTTGCATCACCTGTTATGCAGACATCCCCTTTAGCAGCCTAGGACTGCATACGACCAAGTACGGGCAGTTTGGTTTCGGTGTTTCTTCTGCATACCTGTCATTTGTCGGGGCGCGACCGGTTACATACATTCCGTGCCATCGCGGACTGATTAGCACATCCCATCGAGGGAGTGGGCTTCTCGATAACATGACGAATGAGATAAAGAAGCTCTACAACGTAGTGGAAGACTACGAGAACTTACACAATCCAGAGAACTCAGAGGGAGAGCGAATTGTATCGGTGGAGCACGAGAATTCGCAACTGATGCATATGCTGCTAGGGGATGTAGCTGCATACATCAAGCCGTATGATGCGAATCTAAGCACTGACCATCCAGAATGCTACTACACAGAGCGCGAATGGCGCCTAGTTGGAAGCGTGCAGATAGTTCCGCAGAAGGTTCCGGTGATTGTAGTTGCCAAGGGATACAGGGAGCGACTGTTGCAGGAAGTTCCAGCAGCACTGCAATTTGAAATCCGGGAACTTGGCTCTTGAGTGGTGAAGTTCACTAATGGAGTGCTGGTAATGAGCAAAATTCTAGCTTTAGCGCTGCTAGCAACTATGGCGACTTGAGCGGAAAATTAGCGCATTGCTAGAGGTCCTACTCAAGGATGGTAATTTTTGCGCCCGAGGACTCAAGCGTATGAATTAATGCGTTGGCCGCCTCAGGATTCACTTCAGCTATTTCAAATAGCTCTTTTTTCATGAGGCTACGCGCGGCTCTTTTTAATGCTGTGCCTTTAAGCGGGGTGCAGAGTCCAAGGCGGTATACGAAAGCCTTAAGTGGCCAGCTATTTTCCCCGGCCCAGCGCCGATCATCAGACCATGAATCAATGCGCAGCGTCGCCATGCGTGCCTCTAACAATTAACGTTCCTTGTCCATGCGTAACCTCTTGAGCTATCTGTTCCGCGAGCCAGAAACGCGACGTGGGAAAAATCGACAAGACCTGCATTGAGGTTACGAAGTCGTTGGCAGTATGTCTATGGGAGATACGCTTAATATCCCTCATAGAATGGCAGCTCCGCTCTCCAACACTAGATCATCTAGTAAAAATCCGCACTAAATCTCTTATGCATCCTGCATTCAAGCGAGATTTCAAAGCATTAGCCGTCAGGGTTGAGTGAATCGCCCCGGTTTTCCTCGGGGTAATATGACTGCTTCTGGCCGGTTTCTGCCGATTACCTATATCAGGTGAGCGATTCTGTTGATGGCTGACACCTGTTCTGCCTGTAAAGGACGGAGTAGGGCGCTTCACTGGATCTGGACGACGAAAAGCTGATCTATAAGACACGCAGCTCGCGGTAATGAACTAGTGTGACAGGATCACCAGCCTTGTCAGGGATCGGCATGAAGCGCATGAAAGGGAATCTCTTCGTACTGCCAGCAAGCATCTTCGCCCTAGTCAGCTTATCCGCCTGTGCTGACTCCATTGGAGGGCGCGTTGTTTCGTGGAAGGAACAAGCGCTACTGCACGATGGAAGCGTGATGGAGGTGAGCCGAACAGTCCGAATCGGCGGGCACAATGTGATGTATCCAAGCAACTACACCGAACAATCAATAACGTTCACCTTGCCGGAAACCGGGAAAGAAATCACTTGGGAAGAACCCTTCAAAAGTGACATGGGTGGAACGAGCCTTCAACCGATTACGGTTGAGGTTGAAAAAGAAACTGCATACATCGTCTCGTCGCCAATCAACTGCATTACATACAGCTACTGGGGTATGCCCAATCCTCCATACATCATCTACGCCTACAGAGGCGACCAGTGGGGGCAAATAGCTTTAGCAGACCTTCCGGAGTATGTTAAAAGGCCAAATATAATAGTTTCAGGTCCGGCAACTACCAAAGAGAGAATGGGCGTCTCACTATTTACCGTAGAGCAGGTTGATTCTCTAAACAAATCACTGTCGTACCCACAATTAAATTCCATTCTTAGAGGGCCAGTCGGACCCGAGTCCATGATTACGAGTTGCTTGAAGTATACAAGGCATGGAACTGCCTGGGAAACAAGAAATCCGAATAACAAATTTGGTCAGTAGTCGCGTAGCTGGTGCAGAGTCTATGAAGACAGAGGGAGAGGCCAGTTCATGAGCTTGGAGCAGATCACTTCATATACTCTGTTTTCGCGGACCTTGTTATTCTGGTTGGGCCTCTTAATCTTTATCGCATTGATTGTGATGCGCTACATCGATAACCCTGGCGACCGCAAGAGAAAGTCTCGTATTTATCGAGTTGGCGTAGTTTCTCTGGTGCTGCTGATCTCGTGGGGCTGGCGATCTATCTTTATCAACCCGCTTCCGTCTGACGATGAGCTAATTTCTTACTTTCAGAAGAACAGACTGGAACTTGAGGTGCTTATCAGTGCGTACTATGGCGCTGCTGAAGATGGAATGCCGTGGGATGCTCCGTACAATCTGCAAAAGCTCGAAGCGCGCATTGGGATTGAACGAATACATCCAGCTCACGGGCCTTGGCCGCCAGACCCATACTCAGTGGAATGGGCTAAGTGGCTAGGTCGAGTAAATTATCGCAATGCAGAAGATAGATTCGCTGTGAAGCAATACAGGGCGCTTCAAATTGACTTGTCAGATCGGCGCTACAGACAAGTAGCGCTGCGATATCCTTTTGATTACCTTATATGGAAGAGTCTCTTCTATATACCGGCAGTGGCACGAACTAGTGATTCAAAGCTATGGCCGCCAGTAACATGGATCCCATTGCGGCCGCAGACTAAAGAGGCGTACGAGAGATCGGCGGAGCGAATACTTCAAAATCTTACTGGCTATCCTGAAAATTGGCGAAAGGGAGAGTGTGTGTATCGGCAGTTGGATGTGCACTGGTTTATTCTCATGTGTCGCGCTACATGACTCTAATTGACTAATGCTAGAGATGCTGGAGGTTAATAACTTCCAATGGTCGATCAGCATTAGTCAGGGTGCAGGGGTGACGAACGCAGAGGGAATATTGGCAGGCGAGGGATGCACCAATGTTCGGATTGATAGTTCTTCTAATGGCATGCGGCTACCTTATTGTTTCAGTAATTGTTGTTGTGATAGCAGTCAAAAGCGCTCGGTCCAATGGTAAAAGTGCTTGGCGTTCGGGTGCCGTAGTTACTCTGGTTATGAGTATTATTCCGTTCTGGGATTGGATTCCAACTGTCTTGGCTCAGCGATATTACTGCAGAGTCGAAGCTGGGTTTTGGGTATACAAGACTTTGGATCAGTGGGGGAAAGAGAATCCCGGTGTATTTGAAGGATTGGTTTATAACTCCGAATCCCATGGGGATTACAGTCGCGATCATGATGACTTTAGACTTGAGTTTAAACTGAATGATCGATTTGCCTGGATTGTCCGGAGGCAAGGCAAGTTGTTCCCCAATCGCTGGAGGCATGAGCAGGAACTTGTGGATATTTCGGATGGAACGGTCTTGGCTCGATATGTGGATTTCAGTACCTCCAGTGAGGCACCAAGTGCAGGCTGGCCAGGGTGGAAGTTATGGCTTGCTAGCAGAGGATGTTTGGATGGAGAGAAAGACAAAGGCTTAATGTGGGAGTTTGTTGATCAATTCAAGGGGCGAAGAAATTAACACCAGGTGGCGTTAGTAATAGTGCGGATGAGGAAGATGGAGAATAATTTCCAATCCTCGATCAGCATTGGTCCTAGTGCACTGATATTCCTACTAGGGGGAATATCCAGCTGAGGTGGCTCGGCGCACCTATACTGCCCGTTATGAATAAAAGTCTATGGGGCCCACTCCAGATGATAAAGGCAACCAGAGTAACTAAGCTCGCACTGTCGGCGTTAACATTCCTGTTGGCGCTGTGGCCGCTAGGTATCGCATTATTCGCCATTCTTTCAAGGCTGTTCAGTTGTCCGTCAGATCAGCCAGCTTGCGATCAACCGCTTATGGCTGCATTCGGAATAGCTTGCATTGCTTCGCCCGTACTAAGCCTCCTGCTTACTTGGTTCGTATACAAGAAAGTTTTGAACTAAGGCGGCACGGTGCTTGACCGATAGGAGTTTAGCAAACTAGTCCGTTCGAGAGGCTCCGCTTCTGGCCGTAGCTTGACGATTAGGCCAGTGGACGGTAGTTAAAAGTGTCGCTGAATGTACTGGTTAAGTGCGACACTTACGATGAATACCACAAAGCTAATTGCCGCATTACGTTGAATGTGCCGCTTACCTTTGGGCAGAACTTTTGTCGAGATAAACCACCAGGGACTGGCTGATATCGGTAACTTGCGATGTGGATAGCTGTCGCGCTCTGCCATAAAAGCGAAAAGCCAGCAGATCAAGTAGGCGGTCACGGCTGCTATCGATAACAATCCCAGGGCGATACGTTCTGACTCCATTTGGCACATTCTCGCTTTTGGCAGGCACGACGCTAAATTTTAGCGCACCGCCTTTGCTGCTGCTTTGGCTCTCGGGGTAAGGCTAGATTCGAGGATAGCGGACCGGCAATAAACTTACTGCAGGCAGCGCCGGTGCCAGATAACTCAGATGAAGTTTGCAGTTGGTAAATATCGCACTGAGGTGGAGGGCTCCTTAACCCCTGCTTCGCCCAGGAAGGCACTCAGGAACTTATTTGCTGGAAATATTCAGATTGGCGCTGATACGTAGCGCTCTGCTTAGATCGTGCAATACAGAACGCCGCAGGGGCCTTCCTGAAGGTTTATTCAGGGAATGCCAGGGACAAGCGATCCATAACGCGCTTAACAGAGGTCGGAGCCCACTTGCTGCCCCTGGCAGTGGCAATGCCACGCTGATTCAGGCAGTCGGCTACAGCCTGGAGAGTCCTGGCACCCTGACGATGCATACAGGCAACTAGGGCATCAGACACCGATTCAGCGAGTGCTTGGGCGTTAGCTGCTACTACTGCGTTACCCTTCTTCCGATTAGCCTCTGTACGCCCCTTGGCGAGCGCTTCAGTGCGATTGTTCACGCTAGCAATAGCATCGGCATTACCAGCATCAGCACGCGCCTGGAGAGAGGCTAGAGCGTCCTTGGTACGTTGACTGATGAAGGTGCGTTCCTGCTCAGCCAGCATGGCGAACAAGTGCAGTTGCAGGGTGTCGGCCTTGGGCATGGTGGCCACTCGGAAGGTGGTGCGCTTCATCATGCCTGCGATGTGTTCTACGTCGCGGGACAGTCGATCCAGCTTGGCGACCACTACAGGCAGGCCATGAGCGAAGGCTTTGGCACCTTCTGGACGCTCCAGGGGATGGATGCTGCCCGATACACCAGATTCCACGTACTCAGCCACTACATCCCATCCCTGTTGGGCGGCTGCTGTCTGCACGTAGTCACGCTGAGCCTCAAGGCCAAGGCCAGATTCACCTTGAGACTTCGTACTAACGCGGTAGTAGGCGATGACTTGCATGATCTGGCTCCCTGGATGGCTGTAACTGGAGTGTTGCATCACTAGAACGAACGATCAAGAGATGTAAAACAGAGTGACAACCCCAGTTTTTGGGGCGGCACTCTGAGATGTGCTCAGATTTGAGCGCTACTATCGTAGGGGACTCCCGAATTCTCGGGACACCCACCAGCGCCTGGAGCACGGCTGATCGTTATTGGCAGGAATTCCGCCCTTTTCCTCAGAACTGAGGGAAAGTACAAACGCAAAACTGCGCTGGTCGCCCATTCCCAGCGGAATGCACGGTGTAGGTGTATGGCGAGGGCATGCGGCCTAGTCCCTTCTGGCTGGATGCCCCGGAAATAGGCACTTGCAGAGGTGTAGACAAAAAGAAGCCCCCGGCAACAGCCAGGGCTCAATCGGGGTTCGGGGATAGATGGCAGTTAGCTACTAGGCGGCTATGGGAAGCTCGATGCAATCCCAGGGGAGGACATCATCCTGCTCAAAGACTATTGGTTGCTTGGCTGGCGGTGCGAACCTTTCCTCAATAGCAGCACGAAGTTGCCCTTGTGCATCCTGTAGCAGAGTCTCGGAGGCCAGCCCCGTCTGCTGAAGCAGGGAATGGATGCGCGTCACCTCTTGCTCAAGGCGCTCGTAGTCCTCCAGGGAATACCGACGCTCAGGGCTCCAGCCGTTATGCTGGCTGATTTGCGGAACCAGGGCACCAAGATTGAACTTCTTACTCAATGCCCCGAGTACTTCGGACACGTTCACTGGATTGCCTTGTAGGGCATCGAACGCTACCCAGCCGATCCAGTCCCGTAGTTTGCTTAACAGCTCTTCGTGAACGTCCTTGGGAAGTTCGCCAAAGTAAACGCAATCGGCGCTGCGTAGCGTCAAGAACTGCCATTGCTGTGCTGGTAGATCGCCTGCGAGGAATGGCTCCAGGCCCTCGCTAAAGTAATCGCTGGGAACATCCAGGCCGGGCTTGCTAAGTACTGCCAGGAACGCACCAACAAGCTCAACCACTGGAAGTACAGCCTTGCAGACGCTGCGATACTCTTCGTTTACTGCATCGCGGATCATCCGCTGTAGCTCTTCGTAGTAGACGACTAGGCTGCGCTTAGCGGTGAGTTCGAACTTGAATGCCGGCTTGCCTGTAATCGTTGCCTCCATCTTGGTTAGCTTCGCCTTCGGCAGTTTCTGCAAGGCTTCCATTGAAACTGGTCCATCCTTGAAGATTTCCATGTGGGAGTCGGCTTCATCGTAGACGTATTGCACTTGGAGCTTATGCACGCGCTCTGCTACCGCTATACGCTGAGACTTCTTCACCGAATGCGCATCAAGATACTCGACCAAAATAGGGCCCAGGTAGAGCTTTACTTTGTCCAGTATCTTGGCGTGGGTTTCGTTTCCCTGAAGCTTCCACTTCGCCTTCAGTGAACTTCTAGCGATGCTCAAGCCTGCGTAACTTGCCCCTGGCTTTACGCCTTGCTTCTGATTGTGCCATGAGCGCCCTACAAACAAGTTCAGCGGATGCAGGAGGCCGATGCTATCTGCGCCCTCTACAGGTTGGATGTGGTTGCGATGGTAGTAGGCGATTCCTTGCGAAGCATCCCAGCCGTAGCACTTGTAGTAGTACAGATGGAAGTCAACTAGGCTGCGGAGGTCGGCTGCTGATTCAACCCAGTGCAGTACCTCCAGCGTCCCGGAGCGCTTAATCTCACTGGCGATCCAGAGGAATTCATCGGCTACTGCGACTTTGTCCTTCCTGTCTGCTACCCGCTTACTAGCTTTCGCCTTGCCTTGGCAGGCATCGCACTTGCGTTTAGCTGGGGCTACATAGTTCTTACGCTGGTAAGGCGCTTGGCACTCTTTGCAGATGTATTCAAGCGGGCGCTTGACCTTGGGAGTTGAGTTCTTCGGCATAGTGGGTTCCTTCATGTGTAAGGTGTAGTAGTTCGATTGACGGCAGAGTGACCTGCTCGCCCCTGGCGAGGGCATCAAGTACCCTGGCAATGAAGGCTGCGGGGCTGACGCCCCTTGCCTTGGCGTGCTCCTTGAGCACTTCGTAAGTGCCAGGGATGATCCGTAAGTTAATCATCGTGGTTCCTCTTGTAAGGTTGATATGGTGCAATGCATGAATGGGCTGGAAGCCCCGTAGGACTAAGCATTGCTCAGATTACGGGGAACCGATTATTTACTAGCAGCATGCTGCGCTTTCTTTATTCCGAGTAGGCCTCGCGAAGATCGGCTAGTGCTTGGGCTTTCGCTTTCTCCAAGGCTTTGGCCTTGGCAGTTTCTGCTCTAGCGTCTTCTTCTCGCTGGATGCGCTCTAGAGTGATTGCAATCTGACGTTCCGTTTCTTCAGCGTTACGCTTGTAGCGCTCAGCTTCGTATTGCTCCAGTGCTACAGCACGAATAGCTCGGATATCTTCCTGAATCATTGCGCTGGGTTTGCGGACAGTAACGTCTAGAGTGCCAGTGGCATCTACGCTGCAATATCTGTCCGTACGTAGAACGTAGCCTTGCGAACACAGTTCTAGCAGCACCGGAAGAGTTATGGCTACTGGGCCGATCCTCAGGTTGATATTTGCAGCTAGGTCGCCCTTCGGGTTGCTGTAAGAATGGCTGGACGCCATGTAGTTGTCTTCTAGCTTGGCAATAATGCTATCGACTTCGTTCTGATTAAACAAAAAGAACTCGATCGTATTATCGCCGTAGTTGTATGTAGTTGTCATTCTGCTTCTCCTGTTGTTCTGTTAGTGCTTGCGTGTAGCCTTTCGCATCCATTTGAGATTGTCTTCTTTCTTCTGTGCCAGAGTGCGAGTATCTACCGGCTTAGCTGGCGCTGCACTTGCAGTAGTCTTGTTGTCTGGAAGTGAAGCCAGAGCTTTGCGGATAATCTCCAGGTCTTCTGGTGCGAGAGATTCATCATTCAAGACTGCATCGTAGTTTGAATTCGTGCTGTTGCTGGCTGGCTTACTGGCTGGCTTACTGGCTGGTTTGCTTTGCACTTCTTCCAGTGACAGCGAGTAGCCGCAGTACAGCCCGACATAACGATTCATTGCAGCGTCTGAAGCCTCGATGTACAGGCTATCGGCTCCAGGCTCTGCGAATAGCTTTACCGCTGTGATGATATGCGTGCGATCTTCATTAAGAAGGAAATAGGTTTTAGCTTTGTTGTTGCGCATTGCTGTTCTCCTGCATTGCTTGTTGTTGAAGGTAGAGCTTTTCCAGTTCGGCTTGCGGTTTTCGGTTCTTGCGATAGTTGGCGTTTTCGCACTTCTTTGAGCACCACTTTGCTTTCAGCGAGAGGGCGTAGAAGACTTTCTCGCATTCTTGGCAGATGCAGCGCTTAACTTGTTTAGTTTGTTTCTCGGGCATAGTTGTCCCTCCAAGGGATTGGTGAGTAGATTGGTAAGTAGGTAGTTGTATCAGGGATAAAAAAGCCGACGATTAGGTCGGCTAAGAGTTCGCATAATGCGCTTTCGAGAAGAATGCTGGATTCAGCCGCCCTGACCAGCTTGCAGGGTGTTCAGGCTTTACAAGGGCCTTCGGCTTCACTTCATATCGGAAGGGAGAAAAAGAGGACTGCCACAGGAAGAAGAACAATCCTCCCTTTCTCATCTTTATTATAGCAGAATTGTATACAATGTCAAGTGAAATATTGGAAAAAAGCTATACAAATCAGTGTGATGATGCTAGGCGTCTTCTTGTGCTGGCCAGCCAGCATCGTTGATGAGCTGGACTATGGCGCCGGCAGCTACCTTGAAGGTCTTCGTCTTACGGGCGTAGCCCAGGTACCGCATGGTCCCGCCCCCTGCTATCTGCAAGCTGCTATACAAAGACGGATCAGGCGCTGTCAGGGTGGCGTCCGGGTGAATGGTAATGCTGTAGCCACCAAGCTGGAGGAGGCGGTTTAAGCTAGGCAGGTCCAGCGATGCGTGGAACGCAGCAAACTCCTGCATTAACGGAATATCAGCCTCTCCGGTTAAATGAGCGTAGCCGGCGGCAATGAGGGTCGCATAGTCCAAGTCTGCGGCCTCTGGGGCCTCCTGCATGCCATCCAGTTCGGCCTGGAGTGCATTGCGCTCCTGCACGCCGATACGGTAGGCATCATGATGGGCCGTGTTCTCCGGGTCGATATCCATTCGAACAGCAATCCCTCGCAGCGCTTTCTCGGCTGCCTCTAAGCGCCCCTGCACCTCAATACGCCTCCGGGCTAATTCGGGTAGGCGGGTAGCCTGGAAGCCCTTGTAAGCGTATGGCAGATAGGTTTGTGCAAAGAAGTATTGCAGCACGGGCGTCGGGATCGTCATTCCGTTTGTGCAGGAGTGTTCTCCACTATTACGCTTGGGGCAGCGGACGCGATTGGTCTTCGTGTTCGGGCCAGCTCGAACTATTGCCATCTTGCTACCACATTGAGAGCAGCGGATTAAGCCAGCCAAGAAGAACTTTCGAGCATTGGTGAAGCCGGGGGACGCCGTCCGTCTCAGCAGTTCTTGAGCTTGGTAGTAGTCGGCATCTTCAACCACTGCATCGAACACCTTCGTGATTAGCTCCCCCTCGACAACCTTGCGCTTGGTGCCTTCCTTTACAGCTTTTAATCGTTGCCAGTTGCCAATGACTGCAGGGTTGCGCAGGAGCTTCTTGCACGATGCTGGAGTCTTGAAGGTGTTGCCATGGCGCTTGGCGATGGAGCGCACAGGTTCGCCATTCAGGAAGCTACGGAACACGTCTCTGACAATATCGGCTTGATCAGGGATCTCCTTGCCCTGGCTAGTTAGCCAGAAACCGTGGCGGCGCTTGATTGTCTGGCCCTCCTTGATGCGCTTTGCACGGTCTTCGTAGCTAGCTGCAATACGATCGCCTAGGCGGCTGGAGTACTCATAGGCAGCCTTGGCGCGGAAGAGGAACATCAGCAGGGTATCGCCCTTACAGGTCTCTTGGTCATACCGCACTCCGGCTTCCAGATCGACCAGGGCAACGCCCGCGTCAACAATCGTTCTCAGTGGGTCGGCAGCTTTCAATGGTTCCAGGCGAGTGAATCGGTCCACGGCTTCAATCAAGATGACGGAGCCGGGCGGAACCATGCCGTTCTCTACAGCCCCCAATAGGCGCCCTAGGTTGCCAAGCTCAATGTGCTTGCCCGTTCCACTGACGCCCAGGTCTGTGTAGCTAGGTTGCAGCTCATAGCCAGGATTTTTAGATAGCCACTCGGCAACCCTTTCCTCCTGGCGGGCCAGAGAGCTTCCGGAGAGTTGTTCCTTTGTACTGAAGCGGATGTATGGAATCGCAAGGGGCATGGCTGGTTACTTCTTAATCCGTGTATAGAATGCATTATAGTCCGCAGTAATAGCCCACCGGGTAGGGCTCCTGGCGCGGCGGCCAGATCAGGCATCCCGCGCGCTCGGCTTCGGCGGCGATGGCGTCGACCTTTTCGTGGCTGTCCACGGCGAAGCCGAAGTGGCTGTAGTCGTCGCTGGCCAGGTGGCGGGATTCGCCGCCGGGCATGATGACGAAGATGAACTGGTGCTCCTTGCCCGGCTCGGCCATCCACACGATGCGCGAGCCCTTGCCTTCGCGCTGGTGGATCACGCGCATGCCGCAGAAGCGTTCGTAGAAGGCGATGCTGGCCTCGAGGTCGGGAACATGCAGGGCCAGATGGGTCAGGGTCGGGCGCATGACGGCTTCCTCCTTCGCTGCTCCTGAAGGATAGGTCAGCGGCGATGAGGTATGCTGCCGGGCATCTGTACGTGGAGAACGACGATGGCTTTCGATTTCGATCTGTTCGTGATTGGCGCGGGTTCCGGCGGTGTGCGCGCCGCGCGCTTTGCCGCCGGTTTCGGCGCGCGCGTGGCGGTGGCCGAGAGCCGCTACCTGGGCGGCACCTGCGTCAACGTCGGCTGCGTGCCGAAGAAGCTGCTGGTGTACGGCGCGCACTATCATGAGGACTTCGAGCAGGCGAGCGGCTTCGGCTGGAGCCTGGGCGAGGCGCGCTTCGACTGGCCGACCCTGATCGCCAACAAGAACCGCGAGATCCACCGCCTCAACGGCATCTATCGCAACTTGCTGGTGAACAGCGGCGTGAGCCTGCTGGAAGGCCACGCGCGCATCCTCGACGCGCATACCGTGGAAGTCGCCGGCCAGCGCTTCAGCACCGCCAATATCCTCATCGCCACCGGCGGCTGGCCGCAGGTGCCGGAGATTCCCGGCAAGGAACACGCGATCACCTCCAACGAGGCCTTCTTCCTCGAACGCCTGCCGAAGCGGGTGATCGTGGTCGGTGGCGGCTACATCGCCGTGGAATTCGCGTCGATCTTCCAGGGATTGGGTGCGCAGACCACGCTGCTCTACCGCCGCGACCTGTTCCTGCGTGGCTTCGACCGTGGCGTGCGCGAACACCTGCGTGACGAGCTGACGAAGAAGGGCATGGACCTGCAGTTCAACGCCGACGTCGCGCGCATCGACAAGCAGGCCGACGGCAGTCTGCTGGCGACCCTCAAGGACGGCCGCGTGTTCGAAGCCGACTGCGTGTTCTACGCCACCGGCCGCCGCGCCATGCTCGACAACCTGGGGCTGGAGAACGTCTCGGTGGCGCTGGACGACAACGGCTTCATTAGCGTCGATGAGGCCTACCGCACCAGCGAGCCGTCGATCCGCGCCATCGGCGATGTGATCGGCCGCGTGCCGCTGACCCCTGTGGCCCTGGCCGAGGGCATGGCGGTTGCGCGCCACCTGTTCCGTCCCGAGGAATACCGCCCGCTGGACTACAAGCTGATCCCCACCGCGGTGTTCAGCCTGCCGAACATCGGCACCGTCGGCCTCACCGAGGACGAGGCGCGCGCCGCCGGGCACAAGGTGAAGCTGTTCGAAAGCCGCTTCCGCGCGCTCAAGCTGACCCTCACCGAGTCCCAGGAGAAGACCCTGATGAAGCTGGTGGTCGACGCCGATAACGACCAGGTGCTGGGCTGCCACATGGTCGGCCCGGAAGCCGGCGAAATCCTCCAGGGCATCGCCATCGCGCTGCGCGCCGGGGCGACCAAGCGGGTGTTCGACGAAACCATCGGCATCCACCCGACGGCGGCCGAGGAGTTCGTCACCATGCGTTCGCCGGTGGCCTGACGCCTGCAGGGGGCGCGGCGCCAACCGTCATCCCCGCGAACGCGGGGACCCAGTAAAAAAGAGGCCCGGTGCATGCACCGGGCCTCTTTCATTCCAGGTTCACTGCGCAACGGGCGCCGCGACGGTTTGCTGCTGCCGCTTGGCATAGCGCTGGGCGAGCACCGCGCAGACCATCAGCTGGATCTGGTGGAACAGCATCAGTGGCAGCAGGATCACGCCGATGCTGCCGGTGGCGAACAGCACCTGGGCCATGGGCACGCCGGTGGCCAGGCTCTTCTTCGACCCGCAGAAGACGATGGTGATCTCGTCCTCCTTGTCGAACCCCAGGCGGCGGCTGAGCTGGGTGGTGGCGAACAGGGCGATGGCCAGCAGCACGCAGCAGGCGACCACCAGGCCGGCCAGCGCGGTCAGCGGCACCTGGTGCCAGAGCCCCTGGATCACTGCGGCGCTGAAGGCGGTGTAGACCACCAGCAGGATCGAGCCCTGGTCGACGTAGCGCAGCACCGGCTTGTGCTTGTCGACCCAGCCGCCGATCGCGCCGCGCAGGACCTGGCCGGCGATGAAGGGCACCAGCAACTGCAGCGTGATCTTGCCAATGGCATCCAGAGTCGAGACGCCGGTGTCGCCGTGCACGCCCAGCAGCAGTTGCACCAGCAGCGGGGTGAGGAAGATGCCGATCAGGCTGGAAGCCGAGGCGCTGCACACGGCGGCCGGGATGTTGCCGCGGGCCAGCGAAGTGAAGGCGATGGACGACTGCACCGTGGCCGGCAGGGCGCAGAGGTAGAGCAGGCCGAGGTACAGGTCCGGCGTCACCAGTGGCGACAACAGCGGCTTGAGCACGAGGCCGAGGATCGGGAAGAGGATGAAGGTGCTGGCGAACACCAGCAGGTGCAGGCGCCAGTGGGTGGCACCGGCAACGATCGCCTGGCGCGACAGCTTGGCGCCGTGCAGGAAGAACAGCAGGCCGATGGCCAGGTTGGTGATCCAGCCGAAGGCGACGGCCACAGTGCCCTGGCAGGGCAGCAGGCTGGCGACGGTCACGGTGGCGACCAACGCCAGGGTGAAGTTGTCGGGGAGCAGACGGGGACGGGCCATGGCGATCATCTCGGGCAAGGGCTTGGGGCAAATCCCGCGGCCTCTGGTGGGCCGGCGGTGGTTGGCACTTTATGCCCGACCTGACTGTTCCGGCTAACGCGAGAACGCCAGCTTGTGTCGCTGAACGGACAGACTTTTCCTTCAGACGATACCGGCGCCCACCTCAACCTCGGCGACGCTGACCATCGAGCGCATGCGTTCGGCCAGGACCTCCGCGCGCTTGGCCGGCAGCCCCGGCACGCGCAGTTCGATTCGCAGCCAGTCCTGCTCCTGCACGGCATGCACTTCCGAGGGCAACCAACCCTGCAGGGCGAAGAGGTTGAGCAGCTTGCACAGCACGTCGGCCTCGGCTTCGGCGCGGATGGCGAACAGCGCTTCGCGGACGGCATCAGTGGGGCGGCAGGTCCAGCCGTCGGGACGCTCCTCGGGGGCGGCGCCAAACAACTCGACGGGCAGGGTGGATTCGCGCGGAGGCAGGGACAGGGCTTGGTTCATGGCTCGGGACCAACAGGGTGGGCGTGAAGCCATTGTCGATTCCGCTGCGAGGTTTTGCTTTGCTCAAATCGCTCCCAAAAGACCTAGCTGCGCATAAACTATTCGCCTGATTGCTATATGGAGGATTTTCTATGCCTGTCGAGTTGGATGCCTACGACAAACGCATTCTCGCCCTGCTGCAGGAAGAGGCGACCCTGTCCACCGCCGAGATCGCCGAACGCATCGGCCTGTCGCAATCGCCTTGCTGGCGTCGTATCCAGCGTCTGAAGGAAGAAGGTGTCATCCGCCGCCAGGTGACCCTGCTGGATCGCAAGAAGATCGGCCTGAATGCGCAAATCTTCGCCCAGGTGAAGCTGAACACCCACGGGCGCAATCACCTCACCGAGTTCGCCGAGGCGATCCGCGAGTTTCCCGAGGTGCTGGAGTGTCATGTGCTAATGGGGTCGGTGGACTTCATGCTGCGCATCGTCACTGAGGACATCGAGGCCTACGAGCGCTTCTTCTTCGAGCGGCTGTCGCAGGTGCCGGGCGTGCAGGAGATCAACTCGATTGTCGCGCTCTCGGAGATCAAGTCGACCACCAGCCTGCCGTTGCCGGGGCGCTGAAGGGCGGGAAGGGTGCCGGGCGAGCCGGCACCCGGAAGGCGTCAGGCAGCGCCGAGGAAGTCCATCTTGCCGACCTCTACGCCGTTGTGGCGGAGGATCGCGTAGGTGGTGGTGACGTGGAAGTAGAAGTTGGCGTTGGCGAAGTGCAGCAGGAAGTCGAGGCCTTTGAAGTGCAGTTCGCGGCTCGGGGTCTTGATGGTGATGTCGCGGTTCTCCGCGCCTTCGAACTGCTCGGGCTTCAGGCCCTTGAGGAAGTCGACGGTCTTGGCGATGCGTGCCTGCAGGTCGGCGAAGCTCTTTTCCTCGTCGGCGAAGCTGGGGATGTCGACGCCGGCCAGGCGGGCACCACAGCCCTTGGCGGCATCGCAGGCGATCTGCACCTGGCGGGTCAGGGCGAACATGTCCGGGGCCAGGCGGGCATTGAGGAAGACGCTGGGGTCGATGTTCTTGGCCTGCGCATGGGCTTCGGCCTTGGCCAGGATGGCCGAGAGGTTGCCGAGCATGCGGATGAAGACGGGAACGGAAATCTGGTAGATCGACAGGGACATGCGAGGTACTCCAGACAGGAAGTAAGAGGCCTGCGCGTTGCGGCGCGCCCGGGGAGTCTACTGCGAAGCCAGCGCAGCGTCGCCTGGGCGCGGCGGACTTTCAGCGGCCGGCGAGTTGGGAGGCGCTGCAGCCCTGCAGGTCGACCTTGCCGACGTAGGGATTACCCCAGCCCATGACGCAGCCGACCATCTGGTTGCGCTGCTTCTCCCAGGTCTCCACCGGGTACTGCTTGTTCCAGGCCTCGAACAACTGGCGGTCCTGGCTGGAGATCTTCAGGCCGTAGCGCTCGCTCATGTAGAAGTAGGTGCGCGCGATCATCCCGCGGATCTGCGGGCGCGGCATGGCCTTCTTCGCCTTGAAGTCGACGACCATCGGGCAGGCGCCGTACTGCGGCGGCTGCTTCGGCAGCCAGCCGTAGCTGAAGTTGTTCCGGTCGCCGTTGACCTCGCCGATGCTCGGCACCAGGTTGAACAGGTCGGCCTCGGCGCGCTGGTACACCGGGTCGTGCCGCGAGCAGTTGCTGCGTCCGCCGCTCTGCCAGCACTGGCGCTGGTGGCCGATGACCCAGGCGGGGACTATGTGTTCCCACTCGATGCGTTCGGCGCGCTTCTGGTTCTTGCGCGGTACGTAGCCGCAACTGGCCAGGTCGACGTGGTTGCCCTTGTAGTGACAGCCGCAATAGAACTCGACCGACTGCCGGGCATAGAGCTTCCAGCCGATCTTCTTGGCTTCCTGGAAGGTGCGGGGGGCCTCCGCAGAGGCGGCCAGTGGCAGGGCGAGAAGCAGCAGGGTCAGAATGTGGCGACGAATTTTCATAAGAAATTTCATTCAGAAAACGCCGCATCTTACTGATCTTTAAGAAGCTGCCAATCGTGGCAATCGAATGGCAACGCGCTTGTCGGAGCCGTGATGAGGGAAATGACGAGGGATTTAGGAAGCCGCTGAGCCCTGAATGGCGCGGGTTTCCGGGCTTTTCAGGCGCTGTGCGGAAGTACCGGTCTTGTTTCGCCAGCGAGGCGTAGAATGCGAAGATGAGTCGAGGCTTTATCTAATAAATGGCTTTTAAATATCATTGTAACTCTATGATATTTAAAGATTTATTGTTCTTGAGAAATTACTTTAAGTTTGGCTGGCGCGAGCGGTAGGCGGCTCGTGCGGCGACCGCAGGAGGTCATTGCCCATGAACGCTCGATTCGTCGTTTCCACCCTGTGTGGCGTCTTGCTGAGCCTGCCGGTCATGGCTGGCCAGCCGCCGGCCCGCAGCATCGAGCGGATCTATGTCAGCCCGGGCGCCAGCGGCAGCATCGACAGTTCGTCGAGCTCGCAGAGCTACGACGGCTACGGCGGCGCTCAGGTGCCACGTAGCTATGAGCAGGGTTCGAGCACGGTGATCATCGACAACAGCGGCGATCAGAACGGCGGCATCCGCCAGAGCATCGAGTACCCCAATGGCGTGCAGTTCGAGGTCACGCCGGGGACGACGCGCTCGAACAGCCAGAGGCAGTCATATCCCTGACGAGGGGCTGACCGTCGCCGTAGGAGCGGACCTTGTCCGCGAATCGCGCGCATGGCGCGCTCCTACAGGGCGGCTTCGTGGATGAGATCAATTTCTGGATCCCCGCGTTCGCGGGGACGACGCAGGGAAAGGCGAATCTTAATCCCGTCACTCCCGCGAACGCGGGACGCGGCTCCATCGCGAACAGCGCTTGCGCTGGCCCGAAGGGGAATAACCCAAAAGGCTGTTGCCCTACGAGGTTTCCTTGCGGACGAGGCGTGACTTGCGCATACCGCCCTTGCAGTAGAAGGGGCCGGTATCGCCGCGCAGGTGGTAGAGGGTAGCGAGGAAGGCCGAACTGGTGCGGCCGACGGAGAGGCTGCGTAGCTCCTGGTAAGCCCACAGCCAGTCCTGGCGGTTGTTCTTGGTCATGGAATCGTCCTTGATTCAGTTGAGGCTTGAAACGTCTGCCATGGACCTTAGTGGGCGTGGCGGGCCTCTGCAAGCCAAATCATGACCGTAGCGTCATTCCTTGTAGCTCGGGTCCAGCCGCTCCAGCTTGCGCAGCCAGGCCTGCCAGAGGATCTGGCGTTCGCCCACGGCCTTGGCGAACTGACGTTCGGCATGGGAGCTCAGCGCTTCGGGAATCATCCGCGGGTGCGGGTTCATGCCCAGCACCGCCTGCTGAATCTCGCAGGCGCGGTTCAGGTAGAACATCGTGTAGAAGGCGTCGGCGACGGTCGCGCCCACTGTCAGCAGGCCGTGATGGCGCAGGACCAGCGCCGGGTGCTGGCCGAGCGAGGCGACGATACGCTCGCGTTCGCCGAGGTCCAGGGCGATGCCTTCGTAGTCGTGGTAGCCGAGGTTGCCGTGGAATTCGGCGCTGATCTGGTTGAGCTGCAGCAGGCCTTCGTCCAGTGCGGCCACCGCCATGCCAGCCAGGGTGTGGGTGTGGATCACGCAGTGCGCGTCGTCGCGGCCCATGTGCACGGCGCTATGGATGGTGAAACCGGCGACGTTGCAGGGCGAGTCGCCGATCACCTTGCCGTGCATATCGACGACGATCAGGTCGCTGGCGTGGATTTCCTCGAACATCATCCCGAAGGGGTTGATCAGGAAGCGCGGCTCGGCGCCGGGCAGGCGCACGGAGAAGTGCGTGTAGATGGTGTCGTCCCACTGGAAGTGGGCAGCCAGGCGGTAGGCGGCGGCCAGGTCGCGGCGCAGGGCGGCTTCGTCTTGGACGGGATGCATGGGCTCGTCTCGGCAATGAATGGGAGCGGCGAGCTTAGGCAGCGGCGCCGAGACGATGAATCACCGGAATTGCAACTTCACTTGCGCTTCGGCGAAAGCGAACCTCAGGCGTTCGCCAGGCGTTGCCGCGCCTGCTGCAGGGCGTGGGCGAAGCGCTCCAGCGCCGGCGAGTGCTCCTGGCCCTGGCGGGTGATGCTCTCGAAGCGCGAGACATAGGCCAGGCTGCCGTCGCCGAGCCGGCGCAGGCGGCCTTGCGCGAGCCAGGCCGCGGCGTAGTGGCTGGGCAGGTAGCCGATGTAGGTGCCGGAGAAGATCAGGGTGGCGATGGCCTCGATGGAGTAGGCGGTGACGCTGCGCTTGAAGTCCAGGCCGTGGGGCCGCTTGCTGTCCGGCCAGAAGCCGCGCTCGACGTAGTCGGCCTGGCGGATTTCTTCGAGCAGCGGCGCGTCCTTGCGGGCAAAGAACGGGTGCTCCGCCGCGCAGTAGAGGTCCTGTTCTTCCTCGAAGAGCATCTGGTAGTGCAGGCCGGAGAGGTGCTGGCGGAAGTTGCCCAGGGCCAGGTCGAGACGGCCTTCGAGCACCTCCAGCTCCAGTTCGTCCGGGCGCATGATCTGCAGGCTGACCTGGGCGCCGGGCTGGCCCTGGCGGTAAAGCTGGATGGCCAGCGGCAGCGGGCAGCTTTCCAGGCTGATGAGGTTGTCCAGGGTGCCGACCTGCAGGTGCTCGGCGCCGTCCTGGGCGGCGGCGCTCACGCGCAGGCGGAACTTCTCGAGGTCGGCGAACAGCTCCTGCGCCGCGAGGTAGATCTCGCGACCCTGGGCGGTGGTCTGGAAACCGCCCTTGCCGCGCCGGCAGAGGCTGCAGCCCAGGCGTACCTCGAGATCGCGCACGGCCACGCTCAGGCGCGGCAGGCTGGTGTTCAGCCGGCCCTGGGCGGCGGTCAGGCCACCGGCCTCGACGATGGCGCAGAAGATGCGCAGCAGGCGCAGGTCGATATCGGACAGGTTGCCGAGCATCTGGAGTTTCCGAAGGGCGGGAAAAGCGCATTCTCGGCGGCAGCGACAGCGCCGACAAGCCGGGCTCAGGCGTTGGCGGCGGCGCTGCGCGACTCCTCCACGTACTCCTTGAGCCAGCGCAGCACTTCCACGGCGTCCCAGCGCGAGGGGTCGAACATGGCGTATGCCTGGCCCTGGTAGCCGACCACGTCCAGCGGACGGTGGTAACCGGCGCGCTGCAATAGCGCCTCGATTTCGGCGAAGCAGGTGTTGAAGTGGGCCCGGGAGAAGGGCGTCTTGCCTTCGGTGACAAGGCCTTCGAGGTGCAGCTCGGCCACCGCCTCGCTGACTTCCTCCACGGCCATGTGGTTCACGGTGTATTTCATCTGGCGGATGTCGACCATTGCGCGCTCCTCTTGCCGGTTCCTGCCTCGGCGCCCTTTCTAAGGGTGCCTTTCGTCATGTCCTACAGGGTAATCGAAAAATACTGTATGCATAAACAGTATTTGCGGCTAGTATCGATTTCGCTGGTTCACTGAATCCATGGTCGTCGCCCGAATGCCCGCGCCCAGACGCGCTTCGGCGGCCACCGCGAAGAAGAGGAACGCGTGATGATCCGAGGCAACCTGTTGCTGCTGTGCACCGTGCTGTCCCTGCTCGTCGGCTGCGCCGAACCGCCGGCCGAAAAGCCGATGGCCAATGGCGCCTATCTGGTCATCGACGGACATGAGGCCTGGGCCGTGCTGGTGGCCAACGGCAAGCGCATCGAGGAACACGGCACTGTGCGCGATGCCATTCGTCTGCCGCGTTCGCGCTCGATGGTCGCCGCCAGCTATGTGATCGATACGCCCAATTGCGGGCGCCTGCAGTGGCTGACCGAAGGTGAGGGCAGCAATGCTGGCACTACATTGCTGCTGCCGGCGCAGAGCAGCGCGAGCGACTTGTCCCAGTGCCAGATCCGCACTGGCATGAGCCGTGTCTGGACGGCGCTCGACTATTCGAGCTGATCATCAATTCTTCACGGCAATTTCACATTGAAGGGGTATGTTGGAGCCCATCGCTAACGGACTAGCGCCCCAATGAAAAACCCGCCCAAAGGCGGGTTTTTCATTTTCTGCCGGACGCAGCCGACGCGCCTCAATCGGCCGGGCGATAGACCCGCGCAAAGCGTTGCGCCTGGGTCACGCCGTAGTCGCCCGGGGCGTACTGCATGACCCAATCGCCAGCCTCGCCTTGCAGCACGTCACCGGCTGCCGAGCGGGCGATGCGGAAGGCTTCGTCCATGCGCCGCGCCAGCACCACGCTCGGGCGGTTGCGGTAGGCGCCGTCGACGCCATGGGCCAGCCCGGCCTCGGCCGGCAGGTACTTGGCGTCGAATCGCTCGCGCGATACCACCCAGCGCTCGCCGGTGGCGCTGCTGATCAGCGCGTCGCCGCGCTCGTAGCGGTTGGCGCCTTCCAGGCTCATCAGCGCGCCGCTTTCGGCGGCGAAGGCCACCTGCACGGTTTCGTCCTTCACGTAGCGCCCGGCCTGGGCGTCTTCGCGCAGGTCCAGGTCCTTGAGTTCGAGCATGTCTATCACCCTGAGGAAAAACAGCTGGCTAGCCTAGCGGCGCAGGTGTTGCGATTTCGTCGTTTCAGCCGCGGCTCACCTGGAACGCTTCGCCCGTCGCGAAGAAAGCCCCGCCGGCCTGGTAGTGGATGGTCCGCAGCTCATCATCCGGGAAATGCCAGCGGCCATTGGAGAACGCCCGCTCATCGGCATAGGCGGCGACCACCTCGGCGATGAACAGGTCGTATTTGTCCTGGTTGTGCGGCTCGGCTATCACCTTGCATTCCAGGTAGGCCAGGCAGCCCTCGACGATGGGCGCCGCGATCTTGCGTGCGCGGCCCTGGGTGATGTCGAAACGGGCGAATTTGTCCATCTCGCCGCCGTTGTTCGAGCCGACCGCCAGGGTCAGTTCGGCCTGGCGGCGCGAGGGCAGTTGGATGACGAAAGCGCCGGAGCCCTCCACCAGGTGGCGCGACCAGGTGTTGCGGTCGAGCACCAGCATCAGCTTCGGCGGGTCGAAGTCCAGCGGCATCACCCAGGCCGCCGCCATCACGTTGGCCACGCCGTCGTGCTCGCTGGTGACGAGGGTCGATGGGCCGTGGTTGAGCAACAGGTAGGCCTTGGCCAGGGGGACGTCTTGCAGGTGGTTCATCGGGATTCCTCGAAGGTCAGAGCAGCAGGCCGTCGACCGGCTCCAGCGGCGCCGGCAGCTCGCGCTCGCCGAGGATCTCCAGCACGGCGATCTCCAGGTTGCGGCTCATGGCGTCCAGCGGCAGGTCGTTGGGCTGGGTGTCGAACGGGTCGGCAATCTGGTCGCCGAGGGCGTCCAGGCCGAAGAAGGTGTAGGCCAGCACGCAGACCGCGAACGGGGTGAACCAGCCGATGCTGTCGACCAGGCAGAACGGCAGCAGGAAGCAGTACACGTGGACGATGCGGTGCAACATGAGGATGTAGGGGTAGGGGATGGGCGTGCCCTTGATCCGCTCGCAGCCACCGAGCACGTAGGACAGGCGGCTCACCTGCTGGTCGAGGTTGGCCAGCAGCATGTCGCTCGCGTTGGTCCGGCGACCGGCCTCGGCGAAGTCGCGGCCGAGGCGGGCGAGCAGGGCGCTGGAGGGATTGGGCGTCTGCGCCAGGGCTTGGGCATCGGCACCGAGCAGGCGGCGGGCATCGTCGCTTTGCGCCTGGCCGCGCAGCTGGTCGCGCAGCACGTAGGCGAAGGCGGCCAGGCGGTTGCCGAGCGCCCGGCGCCCGTTATCGTCGAGTCCGGGCAGCAGCGACAGGCTCTGCCGCGCCAGGTTGCGCGACACGATCAGCAGTTCGCCCCAGAGCGTGCGTGCCTCCCAGAAGCGCTGGTAGGCGACGTTGTTGCGAAAGCCCAGGAAGATCGCCAGGGTCAGGCCCCAGAGCGTGAAGGGCGTAGCGGTGAGCACCACCTTGTAGTGGTAGAAGGTGCCGTGAGTGGCCACCACCGCCGAACTGAGCAGCACCGTGTAGAGAACCTTGCGCCAGATAGCCGGAACGATCGAACCCTTGAGGGAAAACAGCAGCACCCAGAGTGTCGGGGTTTGCGGGCGGAGGATCATGCGGGGGCTTCCAGGCGGGGCACACGGGTGTCGCGCATGATAGCCGAGAAGGCTGTGCCACGGAGGGGGAGGCTGCTTCGCGAGCAAGCTCGCTCCTACAGGTGGCAGCGCTCTTCGTAGGAGCGAGCTTGCTCGCGAATTTTCAGCCTTCCTGATACAGCTTCACGATGGCGGAGAAGTCCAGCTGGCCGTTGCCCTGGTTGCTGAAGGTCTGGAACAGCTGCTGGGCCAGTGCGCCGAGCAGCACCGGCTGGCGTGCCTGGCGCGCGGCTTCGCTGGCCAGGCCGAGGTCCTTGAGCATCAGATCGGTGCCGAAGCCGCCG
Organism: Pseudomonas sp. QL9; assembly: GCF_041409665.1. Classification (NCBI taxonomy): domain Bacteria; kingdom Pseudomonadati; phylum Pseudomonadota; class Gammaproteobacteria; order Pseudomonadales; family Pseudomonadaceae; genus Pseudomonas; species Pseudomonas sp. QL9. Next base: position 5,971,787 of record NZ_CP166971.1, on the reverse strand, counting down.
CTGTAGCCGCGCGCAGCAGGTGCGCCGGTCAGCGGATTGTTCACTTCCGAGCTCCAGCAGCGACCGCTGGAGGTATTGATGATGCCGGCCAGTACTTCCGCGTCCATGCCCAGCTTCACGCCGAGGGACATGGCCTCGGCCACGCCGATCATGCTGATGCCCAGCAGCAGGTTGTTGGCCACCTTGGCGACCTGGCCGTTGCCGGCACCGCCGCAGTGCACGATGTTCTTGCCCATGGCTGCCAGCACCGGGCGGGCACGCTCGAAGTCGGCCGCCTCGCCGCCGACCATGAAGGTCAGGGTGCCGGCCGCCGCGCCGCCGGTGCCGCCGGAAACCGGTGCGTCGAGCATCGGGTTGCCGTGGGCCTTGGCTGCTGCCGAGACGTCGCGCGCGCTGTGCGGGTCGATGGTGGAGGAGTCGATCAGCAGCACTCCCGGCTGGACGTTGGCGAGCAGGCCGTCGTCGCCGAGGAACACCTGCTTCACGTGGGCCGCTGCCGGCAGCATGGTGATGATGACTTCTACATCCGCGCGGGCCAGTTCCGCCGGCGAGCTCACCGCCTTGGCGCCCTGGGCCACGGCCGCCTGGACGGCAGTCTGGGAGAGGTCGAAGACGCTCAGGTCGAAGCCGGCCTTGAGCAGGTTGGCGGCCATGGGGCCGCCCATGTTGCCGAGTCCGATGAAACCGATACGCATGGGATATCCCCTTGTTCTGCTTGTCGTTGGAGGGTCGCTGCGAATAGGGCCCGCATGGCCGGAGACCGCGGAACATCCTGTTTCCGTGGCCCGGCCCGCGGGTTGGCGGGGATTACTTGAGGTGGATGGTGGTATTCACCGCGCCGCCGACTTCGTTCTCGTCGAACCAGCGTTCGGTGACCGTCTTGGTCTGGGTGTAGAACTGAACCACCTGCTTGCCGTACGGGCCGAGGTCGCCGAGCTTGGAGCCGCGCGAGCCGGTGAAGGAGAACATCGGCACCGGCACCGGGATCGGCACGTTGATGCCGACCTGGCCGACGTCGATCTCTTCCTTGAAGTGGCGGGCGGCGGCGCCGGAGCGGGTGAACAGGGCGGTGCCGTTGCCGTTGGGGTTGGCGTTGATGATCTCGATGGCCTCGTCCATGGTCTTGGCGTGCATCACGCAGAGCACCGGGCCGAAGATTTCCTCGCGGTAGATGGTCATCTGCGCGGTGACGCCGGCGAAGATGGTCGGGGCGACGAAGTTGCCCTTGGCGTAGCCGGCGATCTGCGGGTTGCGGCCGTCCAGGGCCAGGCTGGCGCCTTCCTGGATGCCGCGCTCGATCAGGCCGCTGACACGGTCCAGGGCGGCGCAGGAAACCAGCGGGCCGACATCGGTGCCCGGCTCGCTGCCGCCGCTGACCTTGAGGGTCTTGGCCTTCTCGACCAGTTCCGGCAGCCAGTCGTTGGCCTCGCCGACCAGGATCACCACCGACAGCGCCATGCAGCGTTGCCCGGCGGCGCCGAAGGCCGCCCCTGCGATGGCGTTGAGGCTCTGCTCCTTGTTCGCGTCGGGCAGGACGATGGCGTGGTTCTTCGCGCCCATCATGCACTGCACGCGCTTGCCGGCCTGGGAGGCGCGGTTGTAGACGTGGGTGCCGACGCGGGTCGAGCCGACGAAGGAGACGGCCTTGATGTCCGGGTGGTCGCAGATCGCGTTCACCACGTCCGGGCCGCCGTGGACCACGTTCAGCACGCCCGGCGGGATGCCGGCTTCATGGGCCAGCTCGACCAGGCGCATGGTCACCATCGGGTCCTGCTCGGACGGCTTGAGGACGAAGGTGTTGCCGGTGGCGATGGCCATCGGGAACATCCACAGCGGGATCATCGCCGGGAAGTTGAAGGGGGTGATGCCGGCGCAGACGCCTAGCGGCTGCAGCAGGGTGAAAGTGTCGACGCCGCTGGCGACGTTGTTGGCCAGCTCACCCAGCTGCAGGTTGCCGATGCCGGCAGCGTGCTCGACCACTTCCAGGCCGCGGAACACGTCGCCCTCGGCGTCGGGCAGGGTCTTGCCCTGTTCGGCGGTGAGGATGGCCGCCAGCTCCTTCATGTTCTCGCGGATCAGTTGCTGGTACTTGAGGAAGATGCGCGCGCGGGTGCCGATCGGGGTTTTCTTCCAGGTCTTGAACGCGGCCTTGGCGCTGGCCACGGCGCGATCGACTTCGGCGGCGGTGGCGAAGGGCACGCGGGCCAGGACTTCCTGGGTGGCCGGGTTGATCACCTCGCGCCATTCGCTGCTGGTGGACTCGACGGGCTTGCCGTCGATGAAGAGTTTGACCGTGGGGACGGCAGCGGTAGTAGTGCTCATCGGAACTCCCAGCCTGTGGCGGTTTGTTGTTATGGGCCTCGGGGCGTACCTCAAGGACTGTGGAATGATCCTAGCAGTGCATTTTTGATGAATTCAATGCGGTGATGTGCAAGCATGCTCTGCGTTTTTGCACATTGAAGGCCGCGCTATGGACTGGGACAACCTGCGTTTCTTCCTCGAACTCTCGCGTGCCGGCAAGCTCACCGTGGCCGCGCGGCGCCTGGGCGTGGACCACACCACGGTGGCGCGGCGCCTGCAGGCGCTGGAGAAGAGCATCGGCGCGCAGCTGCTGGTGCGCGAGCCCTCGGGCTACCGCCTGACCGAGGCGGGGCACGGCCTGCTGCCCCAGGCCGAAGCGATGGAGAGCGCCTGCAAGGTCATCGAGAAGCGCCTGGCGGGCGCCGAGGACAACCTGTCCGGCAAGGTGCGCATCGGCGCCACCGAGGGCTACGGCTCGACGCTGCTGACCTCGCAGTTGGTGGAGCTGAACCGCCGCCACCCGCACCTGGGCGTCGACCTGTTGGCGGTGCCGCGCGCGCTGCAGCTGTCACGCCACGAGGCGGACATCGTGATCACCCTGGAGCGTCCGGACCGCGGGCCCTACCTGGTCACCCGGCTGACCGACTACGTGCTGCGGCTCTATGCGTCGAAGGATTATCTGGCCGAGCACGACCCGATCCTCACCCGCGACGACTTGCGCCAGCACGCGCTGGTCGGCTACGTCGACGACCTGCTGTACAGCAAGGAGCTGCAATACCTCGACGAGATCGGCCGACCGCTGCACATGGCCCTGCGCTGCACCAGCATCCTGGCCCAGCAACGCGCGGTGGCGGAGGGCGCCGGGCTGGCTATCCTGCCGGCCTTCGCGGCGAGCGAAGACCCTTCGCTGCAGCCGGTGCTGGCGGGCGAGATCGAGTTCGTGCGGACGTTCTGGATGCTGATGCCCACGGAGCTCAAGGACATCGCGAGGATGCGCACCACCTGGGACTTCCTTCGCGAGAAGGCCGAGTCGAGCCAAGAGGTGTTGATGGGGCGGGTGGGGTAAGGCGGGGGTATTTGGGCGCGCTTTGCGCGCGGATCGCGGACAAGGTCCGCTCCTACAGGGTTGTGCCCAAGCCCGATCACGGGTGTAGGAGCGGAGCTTCTCCGCGAAGGACGGACAAGGTCTGCCCGTATTGCGTTACGCCAGGCCGACGTAGAGGTTCTGCACGTCGTCGTTGCCGTCCAGGGCATCGAGGAAGGCTTCGACTTCTTCCAGTTCGGCGCCGGACAGGCTGACCGGGTTCTTCGCCTTGTAGCCCAGCTTGGCCGAGGCGACGGTGAAGCCGTGCTCGGGCAGGGCGCGGCAGACGGCGTCCAGGTCGGTGGAGTCGGTGAGGAACAGGGTGTCGCCGTCTTCCGAGCCCGGCTCGAAGTCCTGGGCGCCGGCTTCGATGGCGGCCAGTTCAGGATCGGCGTCGGCGCTGGCCGGAGTGGCCTCGACCATGCCCAGGTAATCGAAGTCCCAGGCTACCGAGCCCGAGGCGCCGAGCTGGCCCTTGCGGAACAGCACGCGGATTTCCGCCACGGTACGGTTCACGTTATCGGTCAGGCATTCGACGATCACCGGTACGCGGTGCGGGGCGAAGCCTTCGTAGACCACGCGCTCGAAGCTGGCGCCGCCGTCGAGCAGGCCTGCGCCTTTCTTGATCGCGCGCTCCAGGGTGTCGCGCGGCATCGAGGCCTTTTTAGCCTGCTCGACCACCAGGCGCAGTTTCGGGTTCATGTCCGGGTCGGCGCCGTTGCGCGCGGCGATCATGATTTCCTTCGACAGCTTGCCGAACACGCGGCCCTTGGCGTTGGCTGCGGCTTCTTTATGTTTGGCTTTCCACTGGGCGCCCATGGTGACTCTCTTGGCAGGGGTTGTTCGAGGTGGGCAAGTCTAAGGCCTTGCGCGGCCGCTGGCGATCTCTTGCGGATCAGCGTGCGCGACTGTCGTGCCGGTACAGCCAGAACAGCGGCGGCAGCAGGACTAGCAGGGCGATGCTGTCGACCCACAGGTGCGAAACGATGCCGCGCTGCAGCGACACCCACATGTCCTGCGGGGCCCACAGCACGATGCTGGCGATCAGCCCGCCCCAGGCCGCCGGGCGGGCGCTGGTGTGGCCGAGGTAGACCAGGGCGATGAAGCTGACCGCGTAGCTCTGCAGGGTGGCGCCGAACAGCGCGATCCACCAGACCTGCTCGGCGCGCGCCGGCTCGGGCACCGCGGTGCCCCAGAAGGCAGCTTCGATGCTGCGGTGATAGGGCTCGAACAGCGTGGCGTCGCCGAGCCAGGTCAGCACCAGGCCGACCAGCAGGTGCGCGCCGGCAGCGGCGTACAGCCAGCGCACCAGCCAGCGGCGGGTGGCGGAAGCGGGACGGGTGGACATCCTTTTCCTCCTCGGACTCAGTCGTCGCGGGTGAGCACTTCCAGCAGCTCGATCTCGAACACCAGATTCGAGTTGGGCTTGATGTGCGCGCCGATCTGCCGTTCGCCGTAGGCCAGGTGCGCCGGCACGAACAGCTTGCGCTTGCCGCCGACCTGCATGCCCATCAGCCCGATGTCCCAGCCCTTGATGACGCGGCCGGTGCCGATCACGCACTGGAAGGGCCGACCCTTGTCGTAGGAGGAGTCGAAGACGGTGCCGTCCTCCAGGGTGCCCTTGTACTGGGTGGTTATCAGCGCGCCCTTGACCACGGCCTTGCCGTCGCCCAGCTGGATGTCCTCGATGCGCAGTTCGTCGCTCATGTTCGTCTCTCGTGATGCGGGCGGCCCGGACGGCCGCTGTTGGGCCGGCGTTTTCGCAGGAATCGCCAGCGAAGGCAACTGCCGGGCTTCCATCACTGGCCTTCATGAGCACTATCGATCCCGACGCGTGGCCAGTGCCGGGGCATCGGGCTAGAGTCGCGCTCAAAGCCATGTCCGCCACCCACCGTGCGCTGACCCCGACCGGAGTACCCATGAAGTCCCTGTCCCAAACTGCTTTTTCCATGCTCGACCTGGTACCCATCCGCGACCAGGGCACCGTCAGCGAAGCGCTGAACAACGCCGTCGATGTCGCCCGTCATGTCGAGCGCCTCGGCTTCACCCGCTACTGGCTGGCCGAACACCACAACATGGACGGCATCGCCAGTTCGGCGACCTCTGTGTTGATCGGCCATATCGCCGGCAAGACCGCGCGCATCCGCGTCGGCTCCGGTGGGGTGATGTTGCCCAACCACCCGCCGCTGGTGATCGCCGAGCAGTTCGGCACTCTCGCCAGCCTATATCCGGGGCGTATCGATCTGGGCCTCGGCCGTGCACCGGGCGCCGACCAGGCGACCATGCGCGCGCTGCGTCGCGACCGCCTGATGGGCGATGGCGAGGACTTCCCCGAACAGGTCGCCGAGCTGGAAATGCTGCTCGGCCCGCGCCGTCCGCAGCAGACCCTGCTGGCGGTGCCGGGCGAGGGCACGCGGGTGCCGATCTGGCTGCTCGGCTCCAGCCTGTTCAGTGCGCGCCTGGCGGCGGAGAAGGGCCTGCCCTATGCCTTCGCCTCGCACTTCGCGCCGCGCTACCTGCATGACGCGCTACGCATCTATCGCCAGAACTTCCGCCCTTCGGCGATCCTCGGCGAGCCCTACGCGATGATCGGCGTGCCGCTGATCGCCGCACCCACCGACGAGGAAGCCGACTACCTGGCGACCACCGCCTTCCAGCGCGTGCTGGCGCTGATCCGTGGCGAGAGCCTGAAGCAGAAGCCGCCGGTGGAACGCATGACTGGCCTGTGGCTGCCGCACGAGCAGGAAGCGGTGGGCAATTTCTTCGGCCTGGCGGTGATCGGCGGACCGGAGAAGGTGCGCAGCCGCCTGGAAATCCTGGTCGAGCAGACCGGCGCCAACGAGATCATGTTCACCAGCGACATCTACGATCACGCGCTGCGCCTGCGCTCGCTGGAGATAGTCGCCGGGCTGCGTTGAGCCCATCAGCAAAAAGCCCGCTCTGTGAGCGGGCTTTTATGCTCTTTATCGCGGGTGGTATCTGGGTTTTTAGTTGTGAAAGATTCTTGACCCATATTTTGACCCATGGGTTCTACCCCATTTCCACGGACGGTTTGAAAAGGGCTGAGAACTTCATATCTTGCAGGGCGACTCTATGACGCATTCGTGGGTTATGAAGTCGCTCGATGTAGTCGAATAGATCCGCTCGTGCTTCGTCGCGAGTCCCATGCGATTGATGGGAAATACGCTTCTGCTTGAGCAGACCGGAGAAGCCTTCACAGGTGGCGACCATCGGGCGAGCCCCAACCTTCCGGTCTATTGCTTCGATAAGGAATGGCAAATCTTCCTTGGTAAATGAAGTGCTTATGTGATGCTCCTGTGGCCCCGGATCATGGCGGGTCAAGCACTGCATGGGGCCGGGTGCAATGCTCGAGACTCTTGCGTCCGTTCAAGCCCCCGGCTCTTCCAGCAGATTCCTGAACACCTTCCCTTCCTTCTCAAGCTCCCGCTGTATCCCCAACAATGCCTCGTCCAGATGAATCGCATTGCGCCCTTTGGCGATAGTCGCTAGGGCCGCGAACTGCACCACGTTGACGATGTTCCCCCCGGACAATTCGAACCGCGCCAACTGCCCGGCCAGGCATTCACGATCTGTCTGGGCGGGGAGGGTGCGGTTCCAGATCGCGAGTCGTTCGTCCACGGCTGGGAAGGGGAAGCGGATGATCGCGTTGAAGCGGCGGAGGAAGGCTTCGTCGATGTTGGCGCGGAAGTTGGATGCGAGGATCACCAGGCCGTCGAATTCTTCCACCCGTTGCAGCAGGTAGCTGATTTCCTGGTTGGCGTAGCGGTCGTGGGCGTCCTTGACGCTGGTGCGCTTGCCGAACAGGGCGTCGGCCTCGTCGAAGAACAGGATCCATTCGCGGTTGCGCGCCTGGTCGAAGAGGGCGGCGAGGTTCTTTTCGGTTTCGCCAATGTACTTTGACACCACGCTGGACAGGTCAACACGGTACACCTCGCGGCCGGTGGCCTTGCCGAGCAGGGTCGCGGTAAGGGTCTTGCCGGTACCGGGCGGGCCGTGGAACAGCACGCGGTAGCCGGGGCGCAGGCGGCCGGCCATGCCCCAGTCGTGCATCAGGGTGCGGTGGTGGCGCACCCACTGCTCCAGTTCGGCGATGCGCTGCTGGACTTCCGTCTCGAGAATCAGGTCGTCCCAGTCGAGCGCGGTGCCGATGCGTCGAGCCGGGAAGCCGGCGCCGAAGGCGGGGGCCTGGGCTGTGCCGAGGGTGAGGCGTTCCACCCAGTCGCGGGCCATGACGATGCAGCCGGAAAGGATCGGCGCGCCGTCTCGGGCTTCCTCAAGGAGCAGCACGCCTTCGCGGGCGAACCAGTGCTCAGGGGAGAACAGCTGCTGCACCTCGAAGCGCCCGTCGAGGTTGTCGCCGGCGAGGAGGAAGGCGGCGGTCTCTCCGGTGGGAATAAAGGTGCGACTGGCCTCGTCGCGCACGCCGCCGATCTCCGGGAAGTCGCCCTCGCGGGCCAGGGCGGTGCGGATTTCGTTGTCCAGTAGAGTGGGGCGTACGTGGGGGGCGAGGGCCAGCAGGAGCAGCACGTATTCATCGAATGGTGGCTGCCGGTCGCGGATGAAGGTGCCTAGTGGCGAGCCGTCGTCGAAGAAGGTCAGGCGAAGTTCGCCGTCCGGAGCCAGTTCCTCGCCTTTGATGCGGGCACGGATCAGGCGTACCAGCACGTCGAATGCCGCGTCGAGGTTGGCGGCGTTTGAGCAGGGAGCGGGTTGGTTCATCTCTGGTTTCTCCAGCGGTCTGCACCTGTTGCTTCGCTCATACCCGAACGTCTCCGGCAGTGATCGCGTTGTAGGTCGAATTCACATGCCGTCGGCGTTTGCTGGCCTGGTCGGCCGGGCCTTTCTCCCATAGGCGCTCCTTCATGTTGGACTTGGAGGTGTAATTGCCGTGGTCATGGGACTCCGCCAGCAGCAGTTCACTGACGAAATAGGCGGTCACCTCGCCATGCTTCTCGATTGCCTTCAGCAGCAAACCGGGGCTGCCGCCATTGATGCTCGGCACGAAGGAGCTGGCTGTGGCCGGGGGCGGAGTGGCCATCTCGATCGTGACAGGTGGGTGAGCGGTCTTCTCGCGGAACCTGGTCCTGTCGGCAGGGTCTCGCTCGGCGTCGCCCCAGGTCACGACAATCCGTTGTGGGAAGACGTCCAGCGGCGCCGGCATATTCCAGAAGGTGGTGACCGCTCGGTAGAAGAAAAGCTTGCCTTTGGTCTTGATGGCGGCCTTGGCCGGGCTCTCCACTTCGGCTTCCATCTTGCGGTTCATGCCTTGGGTGATCGGCACCAGGTTGTCGGCAGTACCTGGACCGTGGAGGTTGTCATTGAGCAGATGGCCGCGCACCCACTGGTGATAGGAGGAACCATCGGGTTTGGTATCCAGGGCCACGGCGTGTGACCAGCCGGGCGGGTTCTGATACGGGCTGGAGCCTTTGGTATTGCCGGACAGGTATGTCAGCGGCAGGGCATTGGTGGACTTGTCTCCGCCGGCATTGTGGGCGACCACCGTGCGCACCAGGGAGTCGTCCTCATTTTCGAAGCTGGCTTTTTCGAGGATGCGCTTGAGTGCATCGAGCTGGTTGCGGAAGTTTCGGATCTCCGAATTTACCGCGTTGGTGGCGGCTCGGTAGCCCGCCTTGTCCGCGGTGGACACCTTCTCACGAGCGGCGCGCAGTCGCTCCAGATCGTCTTCGCTTTTCACTACGAGCTTGTATTGGGCCAACGCTTCATTGGCGATGTTCTTCTGGTCGGCAGTGGCATTCGTGTCCTTCAGCTTGGTGTTGAGGAAATTTTCGATGGTGTCCGGCGTGGAGGCGATCATCAGGTCGGCTCGTTTGCCTTCGCCCCGGTAGTAAATCGAGTGATTTCCGCCATCCTTCGAGCGGAACTTGCGGCGTTCTTTCCACCACGAGACCAGTTCCTCGATTTTCTCCTTCGCCTTTTCCTTGACCTTCTTCGCCCCGCTCTTGACCTTCGCCACCACCTTCTTCGCGAAAGCGACCACCTTGTCCACCACCCAGTCGATGGCCTTGTTGATCGGCTTGGTGATGGTGGTAATGACGCCCTTGATCTGCTTGGCGATGTTGCCCAGGCCGAGCACCGAGGCGAACAGCGAGATTAGTACCGGCACCGAACTGGCCAGAGCGTTCTCCACGGCCAGGGTGACCTTGGCGAAGTTGCCAGCCGCGACCTCGGCGACAGCCTCGTAGACCGAGAGGATGAAGTCCTTGATCTGCTGGTAGCGCTCGACCAGGAACATCACCAGGTCGAACACCAGCTTGATCGCCTTGACGATGGCCGATGCCGGGTTGGTCAGCGACAGCAGCCAGACCACGCCCTCCTTGATCGCGGTGACGATCAGCCAGTTGCGGATTGCCGCCATCACCGTTTCCTTGAGGTTGGACAGCTGCGTCTTGATCTCTTCCCAGAGCACGCCGGGGCCTTCGGCGATCACCTTCTGCAGCAGCTCATAGCCCTTTTCCACCAGCTCGAACACCGGCGCGACGGCGGGCACCTTCTTGATCACACGCGCCTTGATGTTGGCGTAGGTCAGTCCCAGTACCTGCAGGACGATGCTGAGGATGCCGCGCGGGCTGAATTCGAACGGGCCGGTCAGGTTGACCTCGGACAGGGCGCCGGTCAGCCAGCCGATTACCCCGTCGATGAGGTGCTTCTTGATGTGCTTGAAGAAGTTGCCGAGGCCGTCGCCGACCGCGCCGAACAGTTTCTTGATGAAGCCCACCGGGTCCTTGAGGATCGACGTGATCGCCTTGCCAGCGCGGTCGAAGAAGTCGAACACCGGCTTGGAATCGACCCCGGCGATCTCGCAGGCCCCCTCGATGGCCGCCCGCAACGCCTCGGCGAAATCGCCCTGGAGCACCGCGCCGGCCACCCGCACGGCGGTTTTCAGCGCGGTCTGGAAGGTCGAGAGGATCTTGTCGAGGGCGGCCGCGAGGGCATCGGCGAGCTTGGTGATGCCCTCGATGGCCGCGTCGGCGACGGTGTTCACGCCGTCGATGGCGGCATCGGTGACCGAGTCGATGCCGTCGTTGATGCGCTTGGCGAGGCCCGGGAAGGTGTCCTTCAGGTAGGTGTTGACCTTGTCCTTGGCCCAGTCGCGGAACTTGTCGAGCTTGTCCACCACCCAGTTGCGGGCATCGTTGATCAGCTTGATCGCGGCGTTCTTCACCTTTTCGATGATCTTCTTCACCGCGTTGCGCACGGCGGTGAAGACCTTGTCGATGGCGTCGGTGATGACCTTTACCGCTTTCTTGATCGCGCTCTTGACCCGGTCCCACCAGCTGTCGTTTTCCTGCGCCTTTTCCAGCTCCTTCTTCTTCTCGGCGGCCTGGCGTTCGCCCTCGACCTTCTCCTTCTCGGCGTCCTTCTCGCCCTGTTCCAGTTCGGACTTGGCCTTGCCTTCCTCGCTCTTGACGTGCTCGCCGATCTCCTTGCGCGCCTTGCCCTGTTCGCCGGCGGCGTCCTTGTTGAAGGCGTTGACGTGCTCGTAGGCCTCGCCGATGCCGTCGCCCTGCAGCTTGGCGACCTTGCCGCGATTGTCGATCACCAGCTTGCGCTGGGCGGCGTCAGTATCGGCATTGAGCTGGGCGGCGGCCTCCTGCGCGGTGTCTATCTCGCGATCCTTGTCGGTGTCGCGGGTGGTGGCGGCGTCCACCGTCTGGCCGCGTGCCTCGGCGAGGTTCGGCGTGAGGGTCTTGGCAATCCGCGCGTCGGCGTTGTCGCGCACGTCCTGCGGCAGCGGCGCGGCGGCGTAAGCGGCGACATTGTCGTCGACCTGCGGGTCGATGGTCGCCGCCGCTTCCGGGGAGACGGCGACCGGGCGCTGCTCGTCGAGCATCCGCGGCTGAATGTTGGCCTGTCCGGGATTATTGCGGAACGCCGTGACCTGGGCGTCGCGCTGGCCCTTCATCGCCGTGGTCGCTTCCTCGCGTGGGGTGTCCATGCGCCCGGGGTCGGCCTCGCCGGCGAGCGACACGGAGGGCCGCTCGCCGGCCGAGGTGTCGATGTTGTCGTCGGTGGTGCGGATGCCTTTGACGAACTTCCTGAGGAAGTTCATGAAGCGATCCCAGAACGAGCCGGAATCCTCTTCCTCCAGTTCCTTCTCGCGCTCGGCGTTGCCCCGGAACGGCTGCGGCGAGCCTTCGGACACCGTCTGCAGGCCGCCCGGGTCCGGCCCGCTGACGCCATCGCCGAGCTCGGCATCGCCGGGGATCGGGATCTCTTCCGCGCTTGCCAGCGGTACATCGACGCTGCCGGCGGTCTTCGCCTCCAGCACCGGCGGGTTATCCACGATTTCCTGTTGCTCGGACTTCATCTTGCCGTCAATGGTCGGGCCGAGCTCGGGTTGGGTGACGGCCATGGCCGACGGGCTGGCGTCGATGAATTTCGTCGTTGCCTCGTCGGAGCTGCCCGATAGCTCGGCTTTTTCCACCACCGCCACCTGCTCGGCCGGACCTGCATCGGCGGGCGGCGGCAGGCTCAGGTCGGGTTCGGGCAGCGCTTCGCCCATCAGATCGCCGGGCGGGGGCGGCACTTCGCTTTCGAGATCGACGCTGTCCACGGTCGGGCCACGGTCTTCTGCCGGCGGCGCCTCCTTCTTCGCTTCGGCGGACGGTGCTGCTTCCGCGCCTGCCTCGGCGATTTCCGTCGGCTCGCGGCCCACCGTAACCATTGGCGCCGGTGGCAGGTTGAGCTTGCCCACCGGGTCGAGGAAGTGGTTCCAGTGCTCCAGTTCGTGCCAGCGTTCCTGCACCTGGCCGCCGAGGTTGTCCTCGCCGGCGGTGTTGCCGTTGATGGTGGCGACGCGGGTCAGTTTCTGCGGCTTGCCTTCGGCGTCCTTGCGGCTCTCCAGGCCGGTGACCATGGCGAAGTGGTTGTTCGGTAGCACGTCGATGGCGATGTCGCCCTTGCGCGGCAGCTCGCCGGCCGGGCGCAGCTTGAGAGCGTCGAGGGCCGGCGCGCCGAGCTTCCAGTTGGGGATCGGCAGGCCGGCCTTTTTCATCGCCCACCAGGTGAAGATGCCGCACCAGCTGGGCAGCGCGTCCATGCGGGTTTTATTACCGTCCTTGTCGGTCTTCTCGATGGTGGTGATCTTATCGATCACCTGCTCGCTGACGACCGGGCCGCCGAACGCCGTGGAGAAGTATTCGCGCAGGCGTTCCCAGCCGACGCGCTTGCCATCGGCGCCGGACTTTTTCGCATTGACCTTGCCGATCTCGCCACGCGCCAGGCGGATCGCCTCGATGATCTCCGGTCGCACCTGGTAGCTGTCGGCGTTCTCAGTGGGGGAGAGGCTGACCACGTCCTTGTCGCCGCCTTCAGCTTCGGGCTGCACCGCACCCTGCTGGATGGTGTGGGTCAGTTCGTGGGCGAGCAGGTGCTGGCCGGAACGGGAGTCCGGGGCGAACTTGCCCTCGTTGAAGAAGATGTCGTTGCCACGGGTGAAGGCCTGCGCCTTGAGCGACTGGGCCAGCAGCACGGCGGGGGCGTCGGTATGGATGCGTACGCCGTCCAGTTTGGCGCCAAACTGCGCTTCCATCTTCTCGCGCACCGGGCCGGGCAGGGGATTGCCGCCGCCGCGGGAGGCGCGAATCTGACGCGCCACTTCGGCCGAAGGCGACGTGCCGCCGCCGTTGGAGCGGGCCTGTAGTTCCTCGTCTTCTTCCTTGGCCTGGGCCAGTTCTTCATCGGGCTGCTCACCCTTGGCTTGCAGTTCTTCTTCCTTGCCATCGGCCTTGGCTTGTACTGCTTCGTCCTTTTCTTCCCTGGCCTGGACTTGCTCTTTTTCCTCGGTCTTGGCCTGGACCTTCTCCGGTTCCTCCTCGGCTTTCGTCTGGATTTCCTTCTCTTCCGGCGCCTGCTCTTCCTCGCCAGCCTTGGCCTGCAGCTCCTCATTTTCCTCGGCGACGCGCTGGGCCAGCGGGGTGACGCCTGCCGCCAGACCGACGCCGGCGCGCTTGCCGTCGACCACCTGGTCGGCGACGCGGTCGGCCTCCAGCTCGTAGCGGTCGCCGGGTCGACCGACTTTCATGCGCGCCTGCAGCTCGTCCTCCTTGGCTTGCGTTGCGACGTTGCTGAAGAACGGCTTGCGCGCACCGCCGCCGCCCTTGGCCTCGCTGGTGGAGGCCTTGTGTTGCGGCGACGCGGCGGTCTTCATGGCTAGCGCCAGTCCACGCTGAGGATCGACTGCATGAACGGCGTACGTACCCGCGACAGCGTCCAGGGCAGGTCCTGCAGCAGGATGTCGATGCCGCTCGACTCGACGCAGAGCAGCCAGCCATCGCCGCGACGCTCCAGGCATCCCGGCCGCATGAGGAAGCCTTCGCGCAGGCCGGCGGGGGAGGTATTGCCCAGCCGTTGCCAGTGGCCGATCACGCTGCGCAGCAGGGCGTCGACCTCCTTGCGTTCGTGCTCGCTCAGCTCGATACGGTGCGGCACCGGCTCGCCGAAGGGAAATCCGCAGAGCAGCTTGAACAGCAGGGTTTCCGGCTCCGGCGCGTCCTCGGCGCCGCTGGCCAGGTGATGGGCGAGCAGCACCGCGCGGCAGTGCGCGGCGTGATCGCGGAAGCGACCGGGGCCGGCGAGCAGGCCGAGGCGATCGAAGAACATCGAGAGATAGGGATGCAGCAGCACCGCGCCGGCGGCATGTACGGGGCGCGGAGCGGATTGCGCGGTTTCGGCCGGCTCGGCTTCCGTTGCGCCGGGCGCAGCGGGCGCGGGGATGGCGGCGGTCGTCAGCGCGGGCATGGCGATACGGTTGTCCAGCGCCACATACAGGCCGATCACCTCGCCCAGTTCCGGCATTCGCAGTCCGCCGGCGAGCGCGCGGAACAGCTCGCCCAGTGCAGCGACCTGGGCTTCCGGCGGCGGCTTCAGGGAGGCTGCCGGTTCCGCCGCATCCTCGCCGAAGGCCGCCGCCAGCGGCAGCGCCAGTTCCTCCGGCAACAGCGCGCGCAGCAGACGGCGTAGCAGCGCGGCGGGCAGCTGGCGCACCAGCCGTAAGCAGGCAGCCCGGCGGATCAGCAGCGGACGCAGGTGTTCGGCCAGTTGGCGCAGGGCGCGGGTATCCAGGGCCAGCAGATTGGCGGCGAGCAGCGCCAGTGCCTTGCCCGGTTCGACCCAGGGCAGTTCGCCGCTGTGCAGGAAGGCGATCAGCTCGTTCGTATCCGGCGCTTCATCGGCGCCCGGAGGCGGCGGAACCAGCGCGGCGGCCAGTTGCGCAGCCAGCCGCCGCGCCAGCTCGTCGCCATCCAGCTGCGCCGGGTCGAAGGCGCCCAGGTCGATCTCCACGCGGTCGAAGCGGATCAGCTCGCCGGGGCGGTCGATGCGGTCGAGGGCGGCTTGCAGCGCGGGCAGGATCAGCGCGTCGAAGCGGTTGCGCAGCACTGCGCTGAAGCCGCCGTGGGCAGCCTCGTCCGGCGTGGCGAGGTCGAAGACCAGCCGGCCGATGCGATGCTCCGCGCCCGCCATCGCGCTATCCCGCGACCAACTGCAGGCTGACGTTGATGGTGGCGCCCGCCTTCAGCCCGATATCCACCGGCGCCGACTTGGCCGTACCGCTGGTGGCGACGAAGGAGTATTTGCTGGAAGGCAGGTCCAGCGTCAGGGTCGCTTCCGGCATGCGGTGCTCGCTGCTCTTGCCAGTGGCGAGGTCGGTGACCAGCAGGATCGCGCCCCGCACCGGTACGGGACGGCGCAGATCGCCAGAGGTCACGCTGACCACCACCTTGCCGGTGGTCGGCGTAGGCGTGGGAGTCGGCGTCGGTGTCGGTCCGCTGGCCGGTCCGCCCGGTGTCGGAGCCGGTGTCGGTGTCGGAGCCGGCGTCACCACTGCGTTGGTCAGCACCGCGCGATTGACCAGATTGGCCTTGAGGGTGCCGACGCCCTGGTTGATCCGCCGGTCCACCACGATATCCGAGCAGTCGTTGTCGCAGCACAAGTAGGGCAGGCAGAAGTCACCGAGCACCACGAAGTCGTCGAGCTGGTCGTCGCTGCGCGGCTTGCTGCTGGCGAACAGCTGCTTGATCGACTGGTCCGGGGACAGGTCCGGCGCATTGGCCTTGAGCAGCTTGGCGAACAGGTCGCCAAGGTCGCCGCGCAGTTTCTCCAGGGCGATGCGCATGCCTGCGTCCAGCTCTTCGCGCCCGGCATACAACAGCACGAAGGTGCCGCCCACCGGCGTACCGCCCTTGTGCTCCAGGCCGGGATGCTTCTGCGCGAAGCCGGGGAAGGTCATCTCCTCGAACATCGACTTCAGGCGCTTGGCCAGCTCCTGGGTGATGGTCGTGCTGGATAACTGTGTCGCTGCCGCGCTGACCATGTCGCGCTTGCCGACGATGGCCAGGTTGGCGTTGGCGATCTCCGCGCTGGCCCTGGCAGAGTCGGTTTCCGCCTGCGTCGCGTAGTTGGCGTAGGCGTCGGTGAAGCCGCGCAGCGCGGTGTCGAAGGCCTCGGCGTCGAAATCGGCCAGGGAGTCGGCGCTGGCTACCTTCATCATGTCCTCGGCGCGCGCCATCAGCGCCACGGACGGGTAGATGGCCTTGCTCAGCTCCTCCTTGTCGCCGGCCACGCCGAGGGTGTCGCTGGCGGCGCGCACGCGCTCGAACAGCTCGCCGCCGATGGCCTTGTCGCGCACCTTGTCGAAGATGCTGGCGACAGCCACGGTCTGCAGCGGCTGCTCGGCGGCGCTCTGGGCGAGGACCTTCACCGTGTCGTTGGCGAAGATCTTCTGATTGCGCGCCGTGCTGAGGAACTGGTCGCTGATCAGACGGACTTTCTGCTGCTCCTGCGGTTCGAGATTGAGCACCGCCAGGTTGGCGTTGAGTACCAGCCCACCAACGGCGCCACCGGCTGGTGGTGCGGTACTGGGAGTGCGCTTGGTCGCCTTGGTGGCGTCGAGACGGCCGAGCACCTGCACCAGCCAGACCATGAAGGCGAAGATCGCCGCCATGATCATCAGGAAGATCACGTCGAGGTCGCGCATCCGGCACATCAGCAGTTGCTGGATGGCGGCCTGCGCACGCTGGCGGGCGGCGTCGTTCTGCCGGGGATCGGCGCTTAACGCGACCCACACCGGCTGGATGGAGAACGACAGGCCGAGCCGACGCTTCTCGCGGATCAGCTCGGCCATGGTCGAGCCGAGCGGCTTACCGAGCACGCCTTCGATACGGATGAAGTCCTGCTCGTCCTGGCGCAGCAGCAACGGATGCGGATTGGCGCTGGCGCTGAACTGCCAGGAGTGGATCGTGCCGAAGCGGTTGGCCCGCGCCTTGCGCCACGACCAGTTGGCGAGCAGGTCGCTGCCGGTATCGAAGCGGTAGTAGAAGGGGATCGCGCGTTCGCCCAGCGGCGCGGCGCCGTCGCGGGACGGGGTCAGCTCGATGTCCGCGCCGAGCAGGCCGCGCGTGGCGTAGGTCTGCGCCAGCAGCACCAGGCGTGAGAACAGTGCGCGCAGCTCCGCGGCCTTGTCGTAGCCGGAGTCCAGCGCCGGGGAGGGTACGAAATGATGGCGGCGGCGTGCCGGCGCGCCTTCCGGAGCGGCCCCGCCCTTGGCGGCCAGGGCGTCGTACTTGGCGTATTCGGCGAGGGTCTTCGGCGCGCCGGCGAAGGCCAGCGCTCGCGGTTCCACATCACCAGCGAGGATATGTCGGGGGAAGCGTTCCGGGTTGGGCGCGCACTCGGCGTCGAACGTTGCCGCGCATTCGACGAACTCGTTGTAGCCGAGCAACATGTCGTGCATGCCGGCGTAGAGGTATTGCAGCAGTACCGGCGTCTCGGCCAGCGCCGCGAACATGTTGAGCAGGTGGTATTTGGGGATCGGCCCGTCGGGGAAGCGGGCGTCCGGATAGATATCCTGCAGCAGCGGCTTGTAGGCGTTCCACGCGGCGTTCATCGCCGGCATTGCCTGGCTGGCGGCCTTGGCGACGCAGGCGAGGTAGCGGCCGTAGAGGTCGGCAAGGGCGACCAGCGCACTGCCGGCCGGATTGACCTTCTCCATCGTCAGGCGCGGCAGGCCGACGCGCGGGTGGTTGGCGCGGTCCACCGGGCGGCCGGCGATGGCCTGTTCCTGGGTCAGGATGGTGTCGGCAACGCTGCGCGATACCAGCAGGCGGCGCAGGGTCAGGTTCATCTCCGAGCCCTTGTCCGAGCAGTCGTTGACGTCGCAGTTCTTCAGCGATTCGAGGTTGGTTTCGAGGAACAGCAGCACCGTCTTGTCGGCGACGAAGGCGGCCGTCAGCGGCGTCGGCGCGGCCTCGCCGGGCGCCGGCTGGAAATCGGTGGGCAGCAGCTCGAAGGCCTCGCGCTGGGTATTGCCGTCGAACAGGAAGGGATAGCGCGCCTTCGCCTTGTCTTCCGGCGTGGCGTTGGGAGAGGAGGGGATCGGCACCGTGTAGGGGCGCACCCGGTCGAACAGCGTGTGGTCCTCGAGGATCAGGTGCCCCAACGAGGTGACGGCGACGCCGCGCGACAGCGCCAGGGTGCCGGCCGTGGGGCTCCAGTCCGGACGCAGGCCGCAGAGGATGCCGATGCCGGTGAGGTTGGCGCGGGTGGTGCGGTCCTGCGGTTCGAGGTATTCGATGATGTCGTTCAGTTGCTCGGAAGTGAGCACCTGGCCGGTCTCGAACACCGGGTAGAAGGTCTGGATGTCCATCTGCCGCGCTCCCTAGAAGATGCCGAGGGCCGTCGAGCCCAGCCGGACTATGGGTTGTTCTTCACCCGCGTCGCAGTCGTGCAGCGATGCGGCGGGGTAGACGGTGGCGAGCGATTCGAGGATTTCGATCAGCTTTCGCGCCGTGTCGCTGACCTGCGCGTGATCGGGACCCGGCGCGGCCTTGGCGTCGAGCCAGGCGTGGTAGGCGGCGTCGAGTTCGATCATCTGCCGCTGGCCAATCCAGCAGATTTTCACCTGCACGTGGGCCGGCGCTTCCTCGCGCATGGTGCGTTCCAGAAGCGAGCGGAAGTTCAGGTTGCGGAAGCGCTGCGGCCAGTACGGCAGCACCACCGAGACGCGGAACGAGTACGGGTCCTGTTCGCCGCAGAACCGGCAGTTTTCGTCCAGGCACACCTGCAGCAGCTCGTCGCCCTTGGCGAACGGCCGCAGCAGGATGTGCTCGATCAGGTGCATACCTTCCGAGTTGCACAGGTCGGAGGCGAGAATCTCGTCGTAGCGGTCGACGATCGCCCGCGCTGCCTGGTAGGCGTCGGCCTCGGTGTCGAAGGCGGTCCGGTGGGTCAGTGGTGTCGGGCCGGAAACGATGCGCAGGGTGAAGGTGGCGGCGCCCTGGGTTTCGGCGATCTCGAAGGCGGACTCCTCGCGCAGGCCCGGATAGACAGCGGCTGCGGCGGCCAGCGCGGCGTCGGTATCGGCGAAGGTTTCCTCGGAGGCGAACAGCAGCTGGTTGCCGGCGTTGCGGATCACCACCTGGAATGCGTCGCCGACCTTCAGGGTGCGGAAGAGCTTGTCGAAGTGCCCGGCGCAGTGCAGATCGCGCCGGGTCAGGTCGTCGATGCCGAGCAGCCGGCCGGCGCGGCGTTCCAGGCCGGAGATGTTGTCGCTGTCCCACACCCGCGCCGGGTCCTCCGGGCGGATATTGGCAGCCTGTCCGCGCTCGCGGGACAGGCGCGGGTACTCGGCGAGGAAGTCGATCTTGTCCTCGATCAGTTGGTCCGAGGTCTTCAGGCGGTCGCCGGAGAGACGGAACGACAGCAGCGCGTAGTCGGCGAAACGCTCGGCGAAGCGCGCGATCAGGTGGTCGAGCACGCGGTTGCGCCGTTCGAGGAAGCCTTCCTCGGTTTCGTTCAGGCGCACGCGGGCGATGTCGTCGGCCAGCGTGGCGTCGATGTAGAACTCGCTGTCGAAGTCGTCCAGCGAGCCGGCGATGCCGCTCAGGGGTGGGCTGAACCAGGTGCGGTCGAGAGTCTTGTCGAGGGAGTAGAGGCGGCGCAGGTTGGCCAGTTGACCGAGGTAGTCGGCCAGAATCTGGTCGAAGAAGGTCAGGTAACCCTTGAGCTGGCGCGCCTTGGCGATGCGTGCGGCGATGAGTTTGGCGGCCTCGGGGCCTTCGACACCCTCGGCACCTTCGGTGGGCGAGATGCGCGCCGTGCCGATCTTGTAGGTGGCCGGGAAGTCATGTTGCACGCTGTAGAAGGCGTCGGTGTTGCGCCAGCGTCCCAGCGGCACCGGCAGCACCTGGTCCGGCGGCACGTACAGCTCGCGGCGGTCGAGACCGCGCAGGTAGTCGAGGGTGCGCTGGAACTCGGTGACCTGCGCACGGTAGGGGATGCCGGCCTTGTGGAAGAGCAGCTTTGAGCCTTCCGTGTAGAACACCGGCTGATGGTCGGCGGGCACCGCCAGCGTCCACTTCACCGCGTTGCCGACGGGCTGGCCATCGCTGCCATAGACGCGCAGCTGCAGATTGCTGATCGCCTCCACGCCGTCGATGTCCACCACCAGGTTAATGATGTCGGAGGCTTGCACCTTGCGCCGTTGCTCGCTGTTGGCAAGGTCCTCGTCGGTGATGAAGCCGGGTTTGGTGAATACCGGCTGGCCGTTGCAGGTGAAGGCGAAATCGACGTAGGGGCCGTTGAATATCTCGTCGGGTTGGCGGCCCTCGCGGAGCATCTCTTCGAGGGTGCGGTAGCGCACCGGTGCCGACAGGTATTTCTCGATGGCGTGGAATACCTGGGCCTGCACCTGCTCCAGATCGGCGTCCGGCGTCACCTCGATATCGGCGCAGATGCCGATGCGGTAGGGGATCACCGTGGCGATGGAGAGGAAGTCCTCGCACAGCCCGCGATTGGCGTGCAGCACGCAGCGCACCGCGTCGAGGGACTGGACGCGGCGCTGCTGCTTGCGCCAGAACAGCGGCAGCAGGTCGTCGTCGGCGCTGGTCGCCAGCAGCACGTCGCGGATCGCCTGGGCGGTGATGTTCAGCGCCGGGCGGTCGGGGCGCGGTCGGTCCTCGATCACGCGGAGGGTGCAGGGCTTCAGGGTGAGCGTCTGGCCGCCGTCGAGGGTCAGGTTGAGGGTGGCGTTGAAGCCGCCCGGGGTCGAGGACACGCTGAGCGAATCGAGGCTGGCGAGGCCAGCGGCGAAGTCGATGCTGCCGGCGAGGAAGGCCGGGTCGGCGCAGTCGAAGGCCAGCACCGCACCCTTCAGCGGCCCACGGCGGACCTGGTAGAGCAGCGCCGACTCGTTCATCGATCCGAGCAGGTCGTCGATCTCCAGTTCCACCCGCACCTTGTACAGGCCGGAAAGTTTCACCGGATGGTTGGCCTGGTTCGCCGCGTTCTTCGCCTCGAAGCTCAGCGCGTCGGCCAGGCAGTCGGCGTACAGCGGCACTTCGGCGAGGCGGTAGTTGGCCGGCTCAGCCGGGTTCTGCATCGGGTCGAGCCAGGCGTTGCGCAGCCCTTCGATGCGAAGCAGCAGGCGGCGATAGTCGAAGATCGTGCGCGGCGCGGTGGTCAGCACCTCATGGGCCGGGGCGAGGCCGGAGAGGCTGGCCGGGTCCATTTTTCCATCCGGTCCGGTCATCAGGTCGACCGTGGCGAAGCGCGTGCGGTAGGTCAGGTCGGTCAGCGCGTAGCAGAGGATTTCCAGCGTGGTGATACCGGGGTCGTGCAGGTTGTGGTCGGTCCACAGCAGGCCGGACAGGCGCTGGAGATGCCCCAGTCCCTCGGCGCGCAGGTGGCTGTAGTCGAACGCGGGGGCCAGTTGCGGCTGGCGCGGGATGGAGGCTTCAGGCATTGCCGGGCACCTCGCTGATGCTGTGGCGGGCGGCGGATACCAGGATCGAGCGCGCCGTGGTGGCTTCGATCAGCTCCACGTCCACCGGCGTCCAGCTGCCGGCGGGGGCGGCGATGTCGACCTTGTGGTAGAGGCGGAACTCGGTGACGTAGTCCACCTGCGGCAGCTCCTCGACGAAGTCGATGATGGTGGATTTCCACAGCCGGCCGCCGAAGGTGATCTCGCCGCCGCCGGGACGCGACCAGGGCGTGAGGAAGCCGATCAACGCCTTGTTCAGCTCGTTGATGTAGAAGGCGATGTCGCCGATCCCGGGCATGAACTTCACCTTGAAATCCACCTGCACCTCCTCGAATTTCGGGTTCTGCACCTCCAGCCGCACGAACGGCGAGATGCGCCGGCGCAGGAAGGCATCGACCGCCGTCAGGGTTGCCTGGTCGGTGTATGGACGCAGCGGGTCGCGGGCGTTCTGGCCGTGGGTCCAGGGCACGGTGACCACGGTCACGGCACCGGGCATCAGCTCGTTGTCGGCGACTATCACGTTCTGCGCATTGCGCTCCAGTTCGGTGGTGCTCAGGCACTTCACCCGGTACAGCCGGGGGAAGGCCTCCAGCACCAGCGCCTCGTAATCCCACAGGGTCACCGCGCGGTCCTTGTGCCGCAGCCGCTCGCTGACGCGGGTGGCGAAGGCCCGATTGCCTTCCCGCGGGCGGCCGTCGAAGGAGCTGTAGGGCTGGGTGATCTTCTTGATCGCCAGTTCCGGCGTCGCCAGCTTGGCAATGCTGCCGGCCTGCAACGGGGTGGCGAGGAAGGCCGGGTCGTTGCCGCTGTCGATGAAGCTGGCGCGGGCGGCCTGGGCGTCCACCGAGAGCAGGCGGTTGAGCGCGTCGGCGTCGTGGCTGGCGGCGATGCGAATCCAGTGCAGGCCGGCGGGCAGCACGCGGTGATTCCGGTCCGCCGCTTCCGGCAGGTTCAGCCCGAGCACGCCGGAGCTGCTGAAGTTGTGCGTCTTGTCGTCGATGTCCTGCTCGTCCAGCGCCAGCCAGGTGTCGCCGTCGAGGTAGTGGAACTGTAGTGGCGGCGCCTGCTTCAACGGATCGCCGGAGCCGTCCGCCACCTGCACCAGCAGGGTCAGGCGGGCGGGGGCGGCGAAGTCCTGCACGCCGATCAGCAGCGCGCCCGCGAACGGCAGGGCGGGGAACAGGCGGCCGTCGGCAGTGCCATCGGAGAAGCCGAACGGGTGCAGCAGGGTGAAGTCCTCCACCGGGTCGCGGGTGGTCGCGTAGGCCGCTTCGAGGCGGGTGATCAGCGGGTTGTAGGGCTCGCGCGGGAGGCTCTGGGTGGTGAGGTTGACCGACGTGCTCGCTACATACGCGGCGCCGCCGGAAAGACCGATCAGCGCACGGGTGTTCTCGCGGACGAAGGCATTGTGGCCGAAGTCCACCGGCAGGCGCAGACGCACGAAGCCGTTCAGCGAGGTGGCGGTCAGCGGCTGGTTCTCCAGCGTCTGTTCGGTGAGGCCGTCGATCAGGTCGGCGCTCTTCATGGCGATTCCCACGCCGGTTTCGCCGAGACCGATATCGGTGTTGTTGGTCGGCTTTCGTCCCCGGCCGAAACGCCGCGAGGTCTTGCTGACGCTGCCCGGCACGGCGATCCACTTGCCGCCGCTGAGCACCGCCTCGCCGGGGTTGTAGCTGTCGGCCGAGCGGTTCCAGAAGTAGCCGGTGCTGCTGTAGCTGGTCGCCCAGTCGAGGCTCAGCGCCCAGTCGTCGATGGACTTGGAGAAGATTTCCGCCGAACCGACGATCCACTGCGCGCCGGCCAGCGGTTGCGCGCCGAATGGGGCGAACGGCTTGGCCACATCGACCACGCCGCCACCGGCGATCACCATCAGGTTCTTCAGGCCGGAGGCTTCGGTGGCGAGGGTCAGGCGGCTGGCACGGATGTCGCGCAGCACGGCGAAGGCGCGGGCGCTGGAGGATGCGGCGAAGTCGAAGGTGATTTCCGCCACCGGCACGCCCGGTGGGTAGTCGCCGCCGTGCAGCTTGGCGTCGAGCGGGACGATGGGCGGATCGTCGGGATCGAGGTCGAGGGTGATCTCCAGGATATGCAGGTCCTGGCTGCCGGTCTTCCTGTCGGCGAAGGCGTTGGGTTTCTTCTTCCGCGCATTGCTGGCGGCGGCCTTCGACTGGGCCTTGCTCTCAGGTCGGGTCGCTGCCTCTTCCGCCGGCTCGCTGAAGCTGTTGTCCAGCACCGTGCTGATCTGTGCCGTGCCGCTCAGTTCGAACCAGCCCTTTTCCCCGGTCAGCCGCACGACCCAGCGCGGGCTGATGGAGGTGCTCGCCAGCGGGCTCTTCAGTTCTGCACGGATGCTGATGCTGCGGGTGCCTTCGCGCAGGAACAGCTTGCGGTCGGCAACGGCGAAACCGATGCGCGCGGCGGGGCTGACTGATGGGCCGAAGGGCGGCCAGCTCGGCTCGTCCTTCGCCAGTTCCACTTCGCCAAGGCCATCCCGCGAGCGCACCACCAGCGCGGCCAGCGGTAGGCGGGTCGGCGCCGATGACGTGCCGCCGGCCAGCACCTGCAGGCCGCGCAGTTCGGCGACGCTGGCGCGGTTGACGACGATATCGTTGTCCAGCGCGTAGGACACCGGATTGCCCAGTGCGTCCTTGCCGGCGCGCAATAGCGTTCCGGCGCGCAGCAGGTGGGCTTCCACGCCTTTCGCCAGTTCGAACAACAGGTGCACGCGGTCCGGCTGCGCGGCGCGGTTGTCCAGGCGCAGCACTTCACGGAAGTAGAAGTCCAGATGGCGTTCGGTGAAGCGGTTCATTTCGCCACGGGCGTGCTGGAACAGCTTGAGGAAGGCCAGCCACAGGCCGTAGTTCGGCGCATGTCCGGCGAAGCTCGCCAGCGACTCCTCAAGGTGTGCGACGGCGTCGCGGCGGATGCGCTCCAGCGCCTGGTAGACGTGCTCCACCGCCGTGCTCAGCAGGTTGTAGCTGAGGGCGTCGTAGATCTGCTCGTACCGCTGGTTCGACTGGCCGATGGCGTCCACATAGGGCGACGGATCGGCGGCGGTGGCGGCGTACAGGGCAGCCCAGCCGGCCGCATCGACCTTGGCGAGAATCGAAACCGGCAGCGGCGCCACGGAAAACTCCGGCTGGCCGGCGATGGCCGCGGCGATGGTGGCGGATAGGCGCAGGCGCTTGTCGCCCGCAGCGCCGTCGATGTTGTAGTCGGCCGGCAACAGCGGGTCGTCGGCAAACACCTCGTTGCCGATACCGAGGCTGGCGTCGAAGCCGCCCTTGTACCAGCCGATCAGCCCGCCCAACGGCTCGGCCAGGTCGCGGGCGGCGAGTTCGATCAGGGTGGCACTGAATGGATGGTCGGCGGGCAGGCGCTCATGGTGGCGGCCGGCGATCTGCAGCAGCACCAGCGGCAGGTGGAAGGCGAGGCGCATGTGCGTGGCGAGTTGCGCCGAGTCGCGGGCGGGGTCGGCCTTCAACCAGTTCTCCAGATCGAGCTGGGTGCCGCGGAAGGCGTCCACCGGCAGTTTGGCCAGTGCGGCGAGGCTGGCGGTGACGTCGCTTTCGAAGAACGCGGTCCAGTCGCCGGCTTTCGCATTGCCGGCGTCGTAGTACTGGATGTGTTTGGCGAAGCGCTGGCCGAACAGGATCAGGTCGGGCAGGTCGCGCTCGTCGGGAAGGAAGTGGTCGGTGGCGAGTTCGGCACGGATGCGGCCGTCCTGGGTCGTGCCGGAGCGAACCAGCGGATTCCCTTTCGCGCAGGTCACGGTCTCAGCCCTCGTTCAGGTAGTAGGGGTAGACGAAGTTGAAGCGCGAATTGGAGCCGCGCACCTTGTAGCCGATGGCGATCAGCAGGCGGCCGGCGAGCGGGTCCGGCTCGACGGTGATCTGGTCGGCGTCGATGCGCGCCTCGTGGTAGATGATCGCGGTGCGGATCAGGTTCTCCAGCCAGGCGATGCGCGAGGCGTTCATCACCTCGAACACCGAGCTGTCCAGCGCGCAGCCGAACAGCGGGTTCATGATCCGCTCGCCGAGGGCGGTGCTAAAGATGATCCGCAGGCTTTCCTCGATATCGCGGATGCCGCTGCTCATGCTCACGCTGGCGGCCTTCTTGTCGAAGGCCGGCGGAAAGCTCCAGCCGCTGCCGATGAAGGGATCTTCCAATGCCATAGCGCTGCTCCTAGCCGATCATCACGGTGAAGTCGCCGAGCACGATGCTGCCGCCGTGGGCCGTGCTGTCTCCCATCCGCGCTGCCGGCTTGCCGCCGATCATCACCGTGGCGGAGCCAGCGATGATGCTGTCCGGCGGGCCGGAGCAGCTGGCGCTGTCGCCCACTACCGCGGCGGGCAGGCCGCCGATCAGCACGGTGGCGACGCCGGGGCCGAGCACCGGGCCGCCGACATGGGGCACGGTGCCGGTGACCATGGGGCAGACGTGCAGGTCGTTGATGCGCGCGGCGGGTGGCATGGCATTTCCCCCTTCAGTTGATCTGCACCAGCGAGCCTTTCACCACGGTGCTGGCGCTGGAGCTGACCTCCGCGCCGCCCGAGCCCTTGGCCTTGAAGCTGGCATTGGCCGACAGCTCGACGTTGGTGCCTTCGATCTTCACGTCGCCGGTGGCCTTGAGCGTGATATCGCCGGGGCTTTCCATGGCGATGCCGTCGGAATTCAGCTCGATCCTGTTGCCGTTCTGGTCCTCGACGAGGATCGACTTGCCGTCCTCGGAGAGCACGATCTTGTTGCCGGCCGGGGTGTCGATGGTGGCGATCACCTTGTCGTCGTCCCAGTGGATGCGCATGCCGGCGCGGGTGACGATGGCCTTCTCGTGGTTGTCGTTGGAACCGCTCAGCGGATTCGGCTTGGCGCTGGAATGCAGCGCGCCGAGGATCACCGGGTGGTGCGGGTCGCCGTCGAGGAAGCCGACCACCACCTCATCGTCCAGCTCCGGGCGGAACGAGGTGCTGCGCTTGTTGCCGGCATCCAGTAGCGCCTGCCGTGCCCAGACCAGCCCGTCGGTTTCGCTGATGGTGGCCAGGCGCACCTGGATGCGGTCCTCGCCGGCCGGGTCGCTTTCCAGCGCGGCCACCACGCCGATCTGCAACCCTGGCACCGGCGGGGCGATGCCGCCGGCAGCGGGGGCGGCCACCGGGTAGCGTTCGGCGTGGGCCTTCGGATCGGAGCCGATCAGCACTTCGCTGACCCAGTCGCCCCGGCCGAGGCGATGACGCACGCCGGAGACGAAGCCCAGCCCGTTGAAGCGGCTGCCGAAGCCGCCGAGGTCGATCAGCACGCCGGGCAGCAGGTCGGCGTTGCCCTGTACGCGCACGCGGCCGCGCACCGCAGCCCGCCGCGCGCGGCCCATGCCGGCGGCGGCCCACTGGTCGAGCATGGCCTGGTCCAGCGCGCCGGGGTGGCGCAGCGCCGAGCCCACGCCGCCGGTATTGGCGAGGTCGCTGCCGGGGATGTCGCCGGGGCCGGGGGTGGCCACGTCGTCGGACTGGCTGGTGACGAGTTCCTGGTTGGCCATGTCCCAGGCGCCGGTCTCGACGGCGCTGAACTGGGTTTCCGCGTCCAGCTCCAGTTCGGCGGAGAACAGCCCCTGGCCGAATACCGCCGAGACGGCCGCCGCACCGGCGACGGCGGGTGGCGCGACGCTGACCTTGCCGTCGACGCAGATCACCGCGAAACCGGCCATTTCCGCGCGCATCACCAGGAAGTCCCAGTCGCTGGCCTGATGCTGCACCACCTGCGGATGCTTGAGGCTGGTCGAGGTGACGTCGGCGGTCAGTCCTGCGTTCAGGCCGATGACCTGCTCCATCACCTCGGAATCGGTGAGGTCGCTGAAGTTCCGCGAGCGTCGGCCGAGGGTCATGCGGAACACCGGGTCGCGCAGTTCCACGGTCAGCCGCGAGCCGCCACGCTGGTCGACCTCGATGCGCTGGCGGACGACGAGCCCCTTGAACAGCGTGCTTTCTTCGGAGGAATAGCCGCCGAGGATTTCCACCTCGACACCGGGGATCAGCGTGGCTTCCTCGGAGCGGGCGAAGGTCTGCTTGGCCGCATCACCGTCGAGCAGCACGACGGTTGCCTTCGGCACGCGATTCGCTTCTCGGCGGATCTCGACCGAGACGATCTCGTACTCTGCGCCCAGCGCGGTACCGTCGGCCTTCACCGTGAAGGTGGTGAGGTTGGTGGCGCGGGTATCGAACTCGGGCAGTCCGGGCATCGCGTCACCTCACCGGTGGCAGGTACAGCGCGCTGCCCGGGGCGAGCCGGCGCACGGTGTCGAGCTGGTTGGCTTCGGCGACACTCAGGTAGTGTGCCGGGTCCTTGTAGACGTCGTAGACCAGCTTGGACAGGTGCTCGCCCTCACGCACTTGATGGGCGTGCTCGATGTCCGGCGAAGCGAGGTTCTTCAGCAGTTCGCCGAAGCCCTTCGGCGTGTGCTCGCGGAAGGTAACCGACATGCTCGCGCGCAGCGGCAGGCCGGCGGGGGAGAACAGCTTGTAGGCGACCGAGTAGCTTTCCAGCACCGTGGTCACCAGCAGCCGTCCCCACACCAGCATGAGGAAGCGCGGCCTGTGCACGTTGCCGGCGAAGCCGACGGTGAGCTTGAACAACTCGATCTGCGCGACCACCGAGAGGCCGGTGGAGGGCGCCACCGCATCCAACGCGCCGGCCGGCGGCGGGGCGGGGGAGACGCCGGTGCCGTCGAGCAGCAGCTCGAAGCTGTACTTCTTCGGATTGACCCGCTCGAACTTCGCTTCCGATCCGGCCGAACCCTGTGGCGGCTCGTCGGGGCCGTACTTGAATTCGGTGGTGTCGGTATAGGTTTCCGGGTTGAACTGCACGATGAAGGGCGGCCCGGCCGGTGGGCCCATGGCGCCCTCGGAATCCTCGAAGGGGATGATGGTCAGCTTGAGCAGCGCGCCGTCCATGGGTCAGCGCTCCCCGATCCGGTCGAGTTCGCGTTCCAGGTAGTCGATCACCCGCTGGGTCACTTCGGCCACCAGCGCTTCGCGATCCACCGGCGTGCCGGTCGTCTGCGCCGGCTGTTGCCCGGAAGCCGGCAACGGTTGATCGACGGTGCTGCGGATCACCACCTCATTGATGAAGACTGGCATCGCTCTTTCCTTAGTCGACGCGGAAGTACTGGTAGGCGAGCTCCAGGGTTTCCACGACGATCTCCGAGGACTCGGCGCTGAAGTCCGAGATCACCCACTTCTTCGGCCAGGCGCCGACCACCGTGTAGGTCTGCAGCGGCGCGTGGGTTTCGTCGAGCAGCGTCACCCACACCGTCACCGGCTGCACCACCAGGTTGTGCACGGCGTCCAGCACCCACTTGCGCAGCCCGGAGTCCACCAGCAGGCCGCGCTTGAGGACGAGATCGGGATAGCGTCCGCGTACCGGCAGCTTGTGCGAGAAGCGGTTCTCGCCGCCCTCGTTGTAGGCGAACTCCTCCAGCTCCATGGTCAGCCCGGAAACATCGCGGAAGCGCACATCGCGCTCCGTCGCCCCGGGCACGTCGAAGCGGGCGTTGAAGTGGAAGCCGACCGGTGGCAGGTAGACGCTCATGGCGCCGCTACTCGTTCTGGATGGACAGGCCGTCATGGGCCAGTTCGATGGACTCGATGGCGATCTCGTTGCCGTCGGCCTTGAGGTCGGTGGAACCGATCTTGGTCGGCCAGGCGTTCTTGATCTTCCACACCATCACCGGCTCGTGCGCCTCGTTGAGCAGGCTGACGATCACGTCACGGCGCTCCACGGTGTTCAGCGACACGGTGTTCCACCAGTTGAAGTAGTCGTTGTCCGACTTGAACACGCCGCGCTTCATGGTGACGTTGGGGTACTTCTGCATGCCCGGAATCTTCAGCTTGGAAAACTCGCGCAGCGCGCCGTCGCGGTATTCGATGACCTCGGTCTCCACGTCGAGCCCGGAGATTTCGGTGAAGCCGATGCGCGCGCCACCCCATTGGACCTGGAAGTGGAATTTTGGAAGCGGGTAATCGCTCATTACGTATCCCTCCAGGCGTTAGGCTTCAGGCATCTTCTGCATGAAGCGCAGGACGATGAATTCGGCGGGGCGGACGATGGCCAGGTGCACCTCGACGATCATCAGGCCGTTGAGGATGTCGTCGGCGCTCATGGTCTGGCCGAGCCCGACCACCACGCGGAACGCCTGCTCCGGCTTGGCGCCCATCAGCGCGCCGTCGCGCCACTGGTTGATCAGGAAGTTCTCGATCATGGTCCGCGTCTTGACCCAGGTGTTGGCGTCGTTGGGCTCGAAGACGAACACACCGACCGCCTTGCGCACCGACTCCTCGACGAAGTTGGCGAAGCGCCGCACGTTGATGTAGCGCCACTCGTTGTCGTTGCCCGCCAGCGTGCGGCCGCCCCAGACCAGCGTGCCCTTGCCGAAGAAGGCGCGGATGACGTTCACCGACTTGCCGGTGGTGGCATCGATGTTGAGGCCATCCTGCAGGTCGTTGGTGGCATTCACCGCCGGGCCGAGCACCAGGCTCAAGCCGACGTTGGCCGGCGCCTTCCACACGCCGCGGGTGCGGTCCACCTGGGCATACACGCCGGCGATGGCGCCGGATGGCGGCAGGGTCACGTAGGCTTCCGCGATGAAGGCCTGGATCGCCGAGTAGACGGCGGTTTCCTTGCCCTTGATGTCGAGGGTGCCGTCATTGAGCTTCTTGCCGGCGGCGTTGGTCACCGGCGTCGAGGTCTCGCCGCCATTGTCGGCCACCGTGACCGTGTTGAAGGCGGTGAGGGTGACATTGGCATCGGCGCTGGCGAACGGGATGTTGGTGTTCACGTAGGGGAAGTACGCGGCGCCGTACTTGAGGAACTCCACGGTGTTCTTGGTCACCTTGGCGCGGAAGTTGGTGGTCACCTTGGCATTGTCGTCGGTGCCGCCGACCACTGCGTTGCGCACGTCGGCGATGGTGAAGCGGTCCTGGGTCTTGTTGCAGCTGGTCAGGGCGGCGTCGACTACCGAGCCGTAGTCACCGTCGTTGGCCAGCTTCACCGCGTCGGGGAACACCAGCAGGGTCGGCTCGTCCACCGCTTCCAGCGCGGTGATTGCATCGGTGAAGGCGCTCTTGCTGGCGTTGCCGTAGGCACCCACCGAGTAGACGTAGCAGGGCCCGCCGCCGTTGGCGAAGTACAGCTGCATGGCGTAATGGAGGAACTGCGCGGGCACTGCCGGCTTGCTGGTCCAGCTCACCGCCACGCCGAGCAGCTGGCCGCCGGCGGTGACGCGCTTGTTCACGCTGATCGCCATGTCCTGCACCGGCGGCTTGCCGAACCAGGCTTCGTATTCCAACAGGGAGGTGAGGCGGACGGCGGTTTTGGTCAGGTCTTCGCCCTGCTTGCCGACAGCTTTCTCGGTGTAGCCGATGAAGGCGGGAATCGCCGTGGCGACCGGAGCGACCGAGGGCGGAAAGACGGGAATTTCCTCGACGTAGACACCTGGGGTGCTGTAGCTGGGCATGATGTGTCCCTTCGTTGGGGTGGATTGGGACTGCTGTATCCGGGCGGAGCGAAGGATTGCGGGTGTGAGGCTCTCAGGATCGTCGTCGGCCAGGTGCCGTCAGCGATGCGCGGGCGGAGAGGGCGGGGCGGCTCATTCGATCACCTGGTTCAGTACGATGGTGGTGACTTCCGGCGCATCCTCGATCTCGTCGCGCTGCACCCTGAGCATCCGCACCTTGTAGACCACCGAGGGGAAGTAGGCGTCGCCGAGCACGCCCCAGAGGTTGTTGAGCTGTTCGAAGTTCATGTTGACCATCTCGAACACCAGCTTTTCCAGCGACGGCGGAAAGGGCGTAGCGCCCGGCCCGGACTGAGACGCGGCGGAGAACCAGCGTCTGGACTGGAACAGCTCGATGGTCTTCGAGAGGTGGATGAGGCTGGTTTCGTAGGGGTCGAACTTGAAGGCGATCAGCAGGTAGAGATTGAGGAACACTGGTGGCTCGATGTAGCGGGACTTGCCTAGGCGCTTCTCGACATGCGGCGTGTTGCGCAGGACCGGTTCTTCCTCAATGTTGATCATCGAGATGTAGGCGCCGAAGGCGCTGGCTTCCTCCGCCAGCTTGCGCGCCGAGTTGGCGATGACGTCGCCATTGGCCACACCAAGGTGGCGGCGCACTTCCTTGCGGATGAACTCGACTGCGTCAGCGATCATGGGCCAGATCCCTCTGTGGAGTGTCGCGAGCCCGTCCTACAACTTGGGACTTGGTATAGGACCGGGGCCTGGCTCCGTCAATTTCTCGGCGAGACCGGAACCCGCCAGGAACGTGCGTTTGTGGCTTTTTGATATCCCGCGTAAGGGCCGATTCCCGTAGCGTCCTGGTTTGCGCAGGGTGGAAAACGCCGTTTGTCCGGAAGGTGTTTTCGCCTCTTTTCGAGGCATCGTGGAGCAGAGCGGAGAGAGGCATCGCGCAATCGCCTGTTACAGCATTCGGCGATATTTTTTACGCCCGGATTATTGCCGATGACCTGGCCGGGCACTTCGGCATTGTGAGTCGCCCCGGGTTTCGTGGAGGCCTCAACTCTTGAGCAGATGAGGTCATGAGCAAGATCACGACCTATTCCCCCGAAATTCGCGAGCATGCTGTACGCATGATTCTGGAACACCTGAATGAGTCCCCCTCGGAGTGGGCGGCCATCGAGGCCATAGCCCCCAGGATTGACTGCGCTGCGCAAGCCCTGCGTGGCTGGATTCGCCGGCATCAGACCGACGCTGGGCAGCGCCCTGGCGCGACCACCGAAGAGCGTGAATGCATCAAGGTGCTTTAGCGAGAAAATCGCGAGCTGTGCAAAGCGAACGAGACCCTGCGCCTGGCCAGTGCGTATTTTGCCCAGGCGGCGCTCGACCGCCGTATGAAGTCCTGAAGGCGTTTTTCGATCACTATCGTGTCCGTCTCGAGGGCGAGTCGATCTGTCGTGTCCGGCGTGATGAGCTGCTGAGTCTGGAAGTCAAACGTGGAAAAACTGCGAGGCTGTCGAGATGGCGACCTTGAGATGGGGGCGCCGGCACAACCATGACCGTCCGCTGAGCTCGATCGGCTCTATCCCACCTGCGGAGGCTGAGGCAAATCCACCGGCAGCAAAGAAATCAGGCCATGGCGGCCTGGCTTGAACGAAGCGGCCTCCACGAAACCTGGGGCGATTCAGGTAGCGCTCCCACAACACCGGCCGTTGATGTGGAAGGTCGCTTCGCTCCTCTGCACTGAGGGCAGAATTCGCTAATGCATCGACGATTTTGCTGTCGATCCTGTGGAACTCGCGTTCAATCCATCTCAGGACTCCAGATCCCTGGAGCCAGGGCAAAGCGAAGCAAAAGCATCCAAACAAAAAGATCGTCGATATGAACGTGGCTAGATTTAGCAGGCCTTGGCACCACAAATTCAGGAGTACCTGGCACGGAATCCAAGCAATGAGGGCAAGGTAGCCGGACTGCGAGGTCGGGGAGTTCCAGAAGGAGGGGAGGTAGGGTTTTCTTCGCATGGCGGTTCCTTTGGTTGATAGGAACCTCATGCTGGCAAATTCACGAAATGGATGCATCCGAACTGGGGGCACTTGCGTGGACTTGCCCCTATCAAACCGGACACCGTTACCCCGTTAAGTTGATGCCTCAGCCAGGCGCCTGAGCTCGCGAGGTGATCGGTAGTTCAGTGCGCTGTGCGGATGTTCCTCGTTGAAATGCTCGAAGGCGATGGCCAGGTTGCGCAGGGCCGTCACTCGATCGGGCTTGGGCATATGGCGGATGTAATCGCGCTTCATGGTCTTCACGAAGCTCTCCGCCATGGCGTTGCTCTGCGGGCTGCACACCGGTGTTGTCAGGGGCAGCAGGCCGATCTGCCGGGCAAAGGTCCGGGTCTGTTCGGCGGTATAGGCCGAGCCGTTATCGCTCAGCCATTGCACCGGCGACGCCGGCAGTTAGCTGCCGAAGCGTTGCTCGATGGCCTCCAGCATCACGTCGCGGACATCGTCGCCGCTGTAGCCGTTTGGGCTGGCGACCCAACTGATGGCCTCGCGGTCGCAGCAGTCCAGGGCGAAGGTCGCGCGCAGTTTTTCACCGTCCTCGCAGCGGAACTCGAAGCCATCCGAACACCAGCGGGTATTGCTCGTGTCCACGGCGACGCGACCTTTGTGACGCCGCGCCACCTCCGGTTGTTTGCGCCGGCGTTCCAGCAACAGATCGTGGTCTCGCATGACGCGGTACACCCGCTTCACGTTGACCGGTGGCTGGGCCTGCTGCTCATGCTGGCGACGCAGTAACCCCCAGACCCGGCGATAGCCATAGCTGGGCAACGCGCCGACGGCCTGCTTGATCTGCTCGATCAGGGCCGCATCGTTTAGCGTCCTGCGGCGACGCGGCTGCGGCCCCCCGGAGCGGGCTTTTTTGTCGGCAGTGGATCAGTTCACCACGTTGCGCACGAAGCGCAGCAGGCGGTCGCCGAGGTTGTGGTAGGCGAAGGGGCGGTTGCTCTTGAACACGTGGAAGCCCCCGGCTTCGACTTGCACGCGCTCGCCGTCGATCTCCAGGGTCAGGCTGCCCTCGATGACGTAGACCATGTCGTGCCAGCCCTCGGCGTCAGGCTCGGAGCGGTAGTGCTCGCCCGGCGCCAGCGACCAGTGCCAGAGCTCGGCCTGGCGGCTGGCCGGGGTGCTGGCCAGCAGGGTGCCGCGGCTTTGCGGCGAGCGGCCGACCCAGGCCACAGCATCGACGCGGGCGAGGTCGACGGTCTGCGGCGGCCGCACCAGGTCGGCGAAGGTGACGTCGAGCGCGGCGGCGATGCGGTCGAGGGTGGCCAGGCTGACATTGGTGTCGCCAGCCTCGATGCCGACCAGCATGCGTCGGCTGACCCCGCTGCTCTTGGCCAGCGCGTCCTGGCTGAGGTCGGCAGCGCGGCGCAGGTTCTTCACGTTGTCGGCGACGTGGACCAGCACGCTGGGGCGTTCGGTAGAGTTGGGCAATATATTGCTCATTGGTCCGATTTTGCGCATTATGTTGCACATAAGCATACGCCAGGACACTGGCTACGGTTCAACCCTTTTGGTCGCCTTCCATGCCTCGCTCCCGTTTTGCCTCGCTGTTCTACCCGGTCGCCGTGCTGATGGTGTCCATGGCCTCGATCCAGAGCGGAGCGTCCCTGGCGAAGAGCCTGTTCCCGGTGCTCGGGGCCCAGGGCGTGACTGCCATGCGCCTGACCTTCGCCGCGATCATCCTGCTGGTGCTGCTGCGCCCATGGCGCCAGCCCATCGCGCGCAAGTCCTGGGCTTCGCTGCTGGCCTACGGCATCACCCTCGGGGGCATGAATCTGATGTTCTACATGGCGCTGCGCACGGTGCCGCTGGGCGTTGCAGTAGCCCTGGAATTCACCGGGCCGCTGGCGGTGGCGCTGTATTTCTCTCGCAAGGCGCTCGACTTCCTGTGGATCGCCATCGCCGTGTTCGGCCTCTGGCTGCTGTTGCCCATCGGCAACCTGGGGCAGGGCGTCGACCCCACTGGCGCCGCGCTGGCCTTGGCGGCAGGCGTGTGCTGGGGGCTGTACATCATCTTCGGCCAGCGCGCCGGCTCCGACCACGGCACCCAGGGTGCGGCCCTGGGCGTGACCATCGCTGCGGTGTTCATCGCACCCATCGGCATCGTGCATGCCGGCACCGCGCTGCTCGATCTTCATCTGCTGCCGGCGCTGCTCGGCGTGGCAGTGCTCTCCAGCGCCTTGCCCTACACCCTGGAAATGGTCGCCCTGACTCGTCTGCCGGCGCGCACCTTTGGCACCCTGATGAGCATCGAGCCGGCCTTCGGCGCGCTCTCCGGGTTGATCTTCCTCGGCGAGCAACTGACCTTCCTGCAATGGCTGGCAATCGCCGCGATCATCGTCGCTTCGGTCGGCACCACCCTCAGCAGCCAGCCCGCGCAGCCGGTGCTGAACGCGCCGGCGCCGGACTGACTCAGGCCGGCGTGGCCTCCCGGGCGCGTGGGTAGTCGGTGTAGCCGGCCTCGCTGCCGCCGAAGTATTTGCTGCGATCGCCAGCGGCCAAGGGCAGGTCGTGGCGCAGGCGTTCGGGCAGGTCAGGGTTGGCGATGAACGGCCGGCCGAATCCGATCAGGTCCGCCCAGCCCTTGGCCAGGGCTTCCTCGGCGCGGTCCTTGGTGTAGGCGCCGGAGTAGATCAGCGTGCCGCCGTAGGCGATGCGCAGTGCTTCCTTGAAGGCAGCTGGCATGTGCGGCGCGTCTTCCCAGTCGGCTTCGGCGATGTGGATGTAGGCCACGCCAATCGAGTCGAGCAGCTTCGCGGCCGCCAGGTAGGTGGCTTGCGGGGTATCGTCCACCGCGCCCTGCAGCGTGGTCAACGGCGCCAGACGCACACCGATGCGCTCCTTGCCGACCACCGCCGTTACCGCTTCGACCACTTCGCGGAGGAAGCGCAGGCGATTGCTCAACGAACCGCCGTACTCGTCGCTGCGGTCGTTTACCTGCGAATCGATGAACTGGTTGATGAGATAGCCATTGGCGCCGTGCAGCTCGACCCCATCGAAGCCGGCGTCCAGTGCGTTCTGCGCAGCGCGGGCGTAGTCCTGGACGATCCCGGCGATCTCTTCGGTGCGCAGGGCGCGCGGCGCCGAGTGCTGGATCATCTCGCCGGCCCCGGCTTGCGGGCCGTGCCCTTGCGGATCGATGAAGACCTTCACGCCTTCGGCGCTCCGGCTGGTCGAGGAAATCGGCGCCTGGTTGTCCGGCTGCAGCGACTCATGCGACACCCGGCCAACGTGCCAGAGCTGGGCGAAGATGCGCCCGCCGGCGGCATGCACGGCCTCGGTGACCTGGCGCCAGCCGGCGACCTGCTCGGCGCTGTAGATACCCGGGGTCCATGCGTAGCCCTGGCCCTGGCGGCTGATCTGGGTGCCTTCGGAAACGATCAGGCCGGCGCTGGCGCGTTGCGCGTAATAGCGGGCCATCAGGGGCGTGGCGACTTCGCCGGCGGCCGCGCGCGAGCGGGTCATCGGCGGCATGACGATGCGGTTGGGCAGTTGCAGTTGGCCGAGTTCGAAAGGACGGAACAGCATGGCGACAATCTCCTGTAGGGGCCGGCCGGCGCTGTGGCGGCGACGCTGGCGGGAAGGCATGGGCGCATTATTCCGTCGTCGATTCGTGCGAAAAACGCTAGCTACGGCAAATGAGTCTTGAGACAGGTTCACGAATGCCGGTCCGCCAAGGGCTCCTGCATCCGAAGGCACACGCGACGATACCCGCGGTGTCGCGGGGTATCGTTGGATGCAGGAAGGAATGACGTGCTGCCTTGACCGCAGCGCCGGGGCTAGGCGTCCAGGTGCCCGCGCAGGCGTTCCTGGATGAAGTCGAGGAAGCACTGGATGCGCAGCGCCAGCTGCGAGTTCCGGTAGTACACCGCGTTGATCGGCTGGCGAGCCTCCCGCATGGCCTGCGGCAGTACCTTGACCAGGCGCCCGGCGGTGATGTCGGCGCAGGTCATGAAACCGGCCAGGCAGACGATGCCCTGGCCAGCCAGGGCCAACTGGCGCAGGGTTTCGCCGCTGGAGGCGGAGAGGTCGGGGGTGATCGCCAGGGTATCGCCTCCCGCATGCTGCAGCGGCCAGACGTTCAGGGTTTCCGGCTGGGTGAATCCGAGCAGGCTGTGGCCGGCCAGCGCCTCGACGCTCTTGGGCGTGCCATGGCGCTCCAGGTAGGCCGGGCTCGCCAGCAGGTTCAGGCAGCTGCTGCCCAGCGACCGGGCGTGCAGGCTGGAATCGCTCAGCGCGCCGATGCGGATGGCGACGTCGGTGCTCTGTTCCAGCAGGTCGATGTTCAGGTCGTTGGTGTTCAGCTGCAGTTCGATGTCCGGGTAGAGCTGGCGGAACTCATCTATATGCGGCACCACTGCGTGCAGCATGAAGGGCGAGGCGGCGTTGATCCGCAGGCGCCCGGAGGGGCGCTGCTGGCGCAGCGCCAGGCGCTCCTCGAGGTCTTCCATCTGCGCCAGGATGTGCCGCGCGCTGTCCAGGAAGAACTGCCCCTCTTCGGTAAGCTTCATGCGCCGCGTGGTGCGATTGAGCAGGGTGGTGCCGAGCTTCTCTTCCAGCCGCGCCAGCGTGCGGCTGACCGCCGAAGCGGTGAGGCCGAGCTGGTCGGCGGCGGCGGTGATGGAGCCGCTGTCGATGACGGTGGTGAAGGTGCGGAGTTCGTCGGATTGGACTTTCATCGTGGCCCTTGGGACGGATGCTTTGCGTAGGAGCGAGCTTGCTCGCGAACAGTCCTCTCGCTCCTTTGCTAATTTCGTCATCCCCGCGAACGCGGGGACCCAGAAACGCCTTGTTCGGTGTAGCGCGCCGCTTCTGTGTGCTCTGAGAGTTCTTGTTTCGCCTCTCGGCGAGTCACTTCTTTCAAACGCCAAAGAAGTAACCAAGAACGCTTGCCGCGACATACGGGTCCGGCAAGCCGGACTTCCCTCGCACATTCCCACGCACCCGGAGGCCCGCCCCGAGGGTACGTCCCTGTAGCCCTCGGGGCTCTCGCGACATCCATGTCGCTCAACCTCCTCTGCGTGGGCTTTGCTCGGCCTCCTGTAAGGGGCGTTCCGGAGTGCGTGGACGTTTCTCTGGAAGTCCCAAGAGCGAAGCGCGTATGCGCTTTTCGTAGGAGTGGCGGTTTCTCAGAACGTCCCCGGATAAGCGCCGCCGTCGAGCAGCAGGTTCTGCCCGGTGAGGTAGCCGGCGTGGGCGCTGCAGAGGAAGGCGCAGAAGGCGCCGAACTCGTCCGGGTGGCCGAAGCGTCCGGCGGGGATCGCCTGCAGCCATTCGCCGACCTTGGCGTTGTCGTCGCCCATGCCCTTGCGCAGGCGATCGGTGTCGAACGAGCCGGGCAGCAGGGCGTTGAGCGTGACGTTGCGCGCGGCCAGGCGCGGCTGCCGGGCGAGGCCGGCGATGAAGCCGGTGAGGCCGCTGCGGGCGCCGTTGGACAGGCCGAGGATGTCGATCGGCGCCTTCACGGCCGAGGAGGTGATGTTCACGATGCGGCCGAAACCGCGCTCGGCCATGCCATCCACCGTGGCCTTGATCAGCTCGATGGGCGTGAGCATGTTCAGCTCCAGGGCGGCCAGCCAGTCTTCGCGGCCCCAGTCGCGGAAATCGCCGGGCGGCGGGCCGCCGGCATTGTTGACCAAGATGTCGACCTGCGGGCAGGCCGCCAGCAGCGCGACGCGTACGTCCGCCTGGCCGACGTCGCCGGGGACGCAGCGTACTTCGATGTTCGGGTTGTGCTGGCGCAGTTCCACGGCGGTGGCTTCCAGCGCATCGGCGCCGCGAGCGTTGATCACCAGGTTCACGCCTTCGCCGGCCAGCGCCTTCGCGCAACCCTTGCCGAGGCCCTTGCTGGCGGCGCAGACCACCGCCCAACGTCCAGCGATACCGAGATCCATGGGACTTCTCCAAATCGGTTGAGAGTGCGGCCAAGACGGCCGGGTCTTCCATTTACCCGTGCCGTCGTCGCCGTGCAAGCGGCTTCGCCTCAGTCCCAGGTCGGGGCCAGGCCGGCCGGGCTGGTGATGCGCTCGTTGCGCTCCAGCGCGGCGATGGCGGCCATGTCCGCCTCGCTCAGGCGCAGTTCGCGGGCAGCGAGGTTGCTGGCCAGGTTGGCGCGCTTGGTCGAGGACGGGATCACCGCACAGCCCAGCTGCATCGCCCAGGCGAGCACCACCTGCGCCGGTGTGGCGCCGTGGCGCTGGGCGATCTCGCCGATCACTGCGTCGCCCAGGACCTTGCCGTAGCCAAGGGTCATGTAGGAAGTGATGTGGATGCCGTGGCGCTGGGCGAACTCGACCACCTTGCGGTTCTGCAGGTAGGGGTGCAGTTCCACCTGGTTGGTGACGATGACGCCACTGCCGACTGCGTCGAGGGCTTCCTGCATCAGGGCGACGGTGAAGTTCGATACGCCGATCTGCCGGGCCAGGCCGCGCTCCTGCGCTTCGGCGAGGGCACTCATGTATTCGCCGACCGGCACCGCGCTATTGGGCGAGGGCCAGTGGATCAGGAGCAGGTCGACGTGGTCGGTCTGCAGCTTGCCCAGGCTGTCTTCCAGGCTGGGGATCAGCTTGTCGCGGGAGAGGTTCTCGGTCCAGATCTTGGTGGTCAGGAACAGCTCACTGCGGGCCACGCCGCTGGCGCTCAGGGCCTGGCCGACGGCGGCTTCGTTGCCGTAGATCTGCGCGGTGTCGACGGCGCGATAGCCCAGCTCCAATGCGTTGGATACCGAGTCGATGACCACTTGGTCCTTGAGGCGGAAGGTGCCGAGGCCGAGGTCGGGAATGTTCATGGAAATCTCCTTTGGGTCTTGCTTCAGTTCGCCGCCAGGGCGGCTTCGGTAGCTTCGTTGCGGCGGTCGAGTCGGCCACTGAGGACGGTCAGGGCGAAGGCGCCGAGGGTGACCAGCGCGGCGATCCAGGGCGTATGGCCCAGGCCCAGGTGGCTCACCACCAGGGCGCCGCCCCAGGACCCGCCGGCCACGCCGAGGTTGAAGGCGGCGATGTTGAAGCCCGAGGCCACGTCCACCGCGTCCGGCGCCACGCGCTCGGCCTGTTGCACGACATACACCTGCAGGCCGGGCACGTTGCCGAAGGCTACGGCGCCCCAGGCCAGCACGGTCAGCACCACCAGCACCGGGTGCGGCGCGGTGAAGGTCAGCACCAGCAACACGGCGGCGAGCAGCAGGAAGATGGTCTTCAGCGCGCTCACCGGGCCCTTGCTGTCGGCCAGGCGTCCGCCCCAGATATTGCCGACCGCTACCGAGACACCGTAGGCCAGCAGCACCAGGCCGACCATGTTCGGGGCAAATCCGGCGACGTCCTGCAGGATGGGCGCGAGGAAGGTGAAGGCGATCAGCGAGCCGCCATAGCCCACGGCGGTCATCGCGTAGACCAGCAGCAGACGCGGTTGCAGCAGCACACGGGCCTGGCGCAGCAGCGGCGCCGGCGGGCTGTGCTGGATGTTCTTCGGCACGAACAGCAGTGCGCCAATCAATGCCACCAGGCCGAAGGCGCTGACCACCAGGAAGGTGGTACGCCAGCCGAAGTGCTGGCCGATGAAGGTGCCCAGCGGGATACCGGTGACGAAGGCCACGGTCATGCCGCTGAACATGGTGGCGATGGCGCTCGCGGCCTTGTCCTTGCTCACCAGGTTGGTGGCGATGATCGAACCGACCGAGAAGAACACGCCATGGGCGAGGCCGGTGAGGATGCGCGCGACGATCAGCGACTCGTAGGTCGGCGCCTGCCAGGCAACCAGGTTGCCGGCGGTGAACAGCGCCATCAGGCCGACCAACAACAGCTTGCGAGGCACACGGCCGGTGAGCGCGGTCAGCAGCGGCGCGCCGATGGCGACGCTGAGCGCGTAGAGGCTAACGAGCAGTCCGGCGGAGGGTAGGGTGACGCCGAGGTCCCCGGCGATGGTCGGGATCAGGCCGACGATGACGAATTCCGTCGTGCCGATGGCAAAGGCGCTCAAGGTAAGCGCCAGCAAGGCGAGGGGCATGGTTCGCTCCAGTGGAAGGGGGTTCACTGGGGCGCAGTATCCGGATCTCGACTGCTGAGAAAAACGCCGGTAGCGACAAAGGATATTTGATTTGGAATCAGGAGTAGCGCGTGCCGCAGCAGGCGCGGATCTTATCCGCGAATACTCCGACCCCTCGTACCCACGTTGAACGCCGCTCCCTCTCCTCAGCCCTCTCCCGCAAGCGGGAGAGGGAGCCATACGGCGTTGGTGGTGATACCGGCGTCATCCCGTAGGAGCGGACCTTGTCCGCGAACTTCCCGCGCCAATCTCACCTGTAGGAGCGCGCCATGCGCGCGATTCGCGGCCATGGGCCGCTCCTACAGATTCCGTCCGCGCTTTCTCTACAGCCATGAAAAAGCCCCGCGCTAGGCGGGGCTTCCTTATATAGCGAACGCTCGGCTCAGTTGCCGGCTGCAGCCGCGGCTGCCTGCTCGGTCAGGGTCTCGGTGTGGTCGCCGTGGTTCTTGCTGAACTGCGGGGCCAGGGAGCCGATGACCATGCCGAGGGCGCTGCACAGCAGGCCGACCAGTTGCGGCGGCCAGAAGTCGCCTTCCTGGTAGCCCATCTCCAGCGACACCCAGCCGATCAGGCCGAAGGCGATGGCGGTCAGGGCGCCCTGGGTGGTCGCGCGCTTCCAGAACAGGCCGAAGAACAGCGGCACCACGGCGGCGACCAGGGTCACCTTGTAGGCGTTGCCGACCATCTCGTAGATGCTGGCGTTGGAGTACAGGGCGAACACGCAGGTGGCGACGGTCATGGCCAGTACGCTGATACGCATCAGCTTCAGGGCCTGATGGTCGTTCAGGTGCGGCAGCATCGGCTTGAGGATGTTCTCGGTCAGGGTCACCGACGGGGCCAGCAGGGCGCCGGAGGCCGAGGACATGATCGCCGAGAGCAGGGCGCCGAAGAACATGATCTGGGCGAACATCGGGGTACGTTCCATGATCAGGTGCGGCAGGATCTGCTGGGCATCTTCGTTCAGCCAATGCTTGACCATCTCCGGGTCGATCATCGACGCGGCGTAGGTCAGGAAGATCGGCAGCATGCAGAAGGCGAGGTAGCAGGTGGCACCGGTCATGGTGGCGCGCGAGGCGATCTTCTCGGTCTTGGCCGACATCACGCGGGCATAAACGTCCTGCTGCGGAATCGAACCGAACATCATGGTCACAGCCGCGCCGATGAACGCCACTATGTCCTTGGCCGAGGTGCCTTGCAGGAAGTGGAACTTGCCTTCGGCCGCCGCATGGCTGATCACCGCTTGCGGGCCGCCGGCCAGGTCGCCGATCAGCCAGACCAGGTAGAACAGGCCGCAGACGATGATGATCATCTGCAGGAAGTCGGTCAGGGCCACGGACCACATACCGCCGAACAGCGTGTGCAGCAACACGATCACGGTGCCGAGCAGCATGCCCTGGGTGGTGGTGATGGCGCCGTCGGAGAGCACGCTGAAGCATACGCCCAGGGCGGTCAGCTGGGCGGCAACCCAACCCATGTAGGAAATGATGATCACCAGGCTGGTGAAGATTTCCACGTGCTGGCCGAAGCGCTTGCGGAAGAAGTCACCGATGGTCATCAGGTTCATGCGGTACAGCGGACGGGCGAACACAAGGCCGACCAGCATCAGGCAACCGAAGGAGCCGAACGGGTCTTCGATAATCCCGGCGAAGCCTTCCTGGAGGAAGGTGGCGGGAATGCCCAGAACCGCTTCGGAGCCGAACCAGGTGGCGAACACCATGGTCACGACCAGCGGGAAGGACATGCTACGGCCGGCGGAGGCGTAGTCGGCGGCGTTCTTTACACGGGTGGCGGCGTAGATGCCGACGATGACGGTGATCAGCAGGTAGATCGAGACAAACCAGATCAACATGATGGTTTCGTTTCTTCCATTGGCTGGCCAGGCACGCAGGGTAGGGCGACACAGCTGGCACGTTTTTGTTTTTGGACATGGCGTCCCGGCTCGCACCGGAACCCGGTTGGCAGTGATGTGGCCTGCCCCCGGTTCGCAACGGGCGAGCAGTCTGCCAAAGACGTAAAATATGTCAAACAATTACAAAGGGTCTGAATGAAAAAAATGACAGCTGGACGGGCTTGATTCCGATAAGTGGTTGATTTAGCGCTTTATCGGCAGCTGAGTGGTCGGAAACTTTTTACAGTGGGTGTTCGATAAGAAGAACGATTGTCCGGCGGCTCTGGCCTGCGGGATGCCGCTGGGGTTTGTCGCGCCGGCGGGTATGGAAAACCGCCCGCAGCCAGTAGAATCGCGGTTTTGCGCACAAGGACGCCCCATGAGCCACTACCAGCCCGGCATTCTCGCCACCCCGGTTCCCAGCCAGGCCCGTCACCTGTTCTTCGACCTGCAGTCTGTCGAGCATTTGCCGGCCGCCCTCGACCGTCTGCAACGCCTGGTCGATGGCATGGGCGCCGTGGTCGGCTTCGGCGAGTCCCTGGTGCGTGCCTTGGGGCAACGAATCGAAGGCCTGCGCGATTTCCCGGCAATCTCCGGAATTGGCGTCGACAACCCCTCCACCCAGCACGCGCTGTGGATCTGGCTGCGCGGCACCGAGCGTGGCGAGTTGCTGCTGCGCACCCATGAACTGCAGCGCGAACTGGCGCCGGCACTGGAACTGGTGGATGCGACCGAAGGCTTCCGTCACGGAGCCGGCCATGATCTGACCGGCTATGAAGACGGCACCGAGAACCCGCAAGACGAAGATGCGATCGGCGCCGCGATAGTCGCCGGCAGCGGTCGTGGTCTCGACGGCGGCAGCTTCGCCGCGATCCAGAAATGGCGGCATCAGCTGCAGATGTTCGCCGCCCTGCCGCAGGCCGAGCAGGACGACATCATCGGCCGGCGCAAGAGCGACAACGAGGAACTGGAAGAGGCGCCGGAGTCGGCCCACGTCAAGCGCACCGCCCAGGAGAGCTTCGAGCCGGAGGCCTTCGTGGTACGCCGTTCGATGCCTTGGACCGAAGGCAACGACGCAGGGCTGATGTTCCTGGCCTTCGGTTGCACCCTAGATGCCTTCGAGGTGCAACTGCGGCGCATGAGCGGCCTGGAAGACGGCATCGTCGACGCCCTCTACCGCTTCAGCCGGCCGCTCACGGGCGGTTACTACTGGTGCGCGCCGTGCAATGCCGGTGTCCTCGACCTGAGCGCGCTGCTGTCGACCTGAAGCAATTCGCCGGGCCCTGGTGCCCGGCATTCTCTCAGCGGCTCAGATGAATGCGCATCTGGGTATAACCGTTGACGAAGCGACCGGTGCTACCGAAGGCGGCGTAGCGGAAGGCGCGGTGGCTCGAGGTCGCCGCGTTGCAATGCAGCCCGCGCAATTTTCGGTAGGCGGTTCGGTAGTGGTGCAGGAAGTTTTGCAAGGCGGCATCTCCATATGCGGGGTCCAGGTATGGCCCGAAGGGGCGCTGCAAGCCTTTTGGGCTTCGTGAGCCATTAAATTGGCGTCAATGACCTGTTTTATTTGGCTTGCTTAAGAATCGCCGTAATTTTGTCGCCTTGTAATGGCCTTTGGCAATCGTGTGCTGAGCTTATTCGCTCGAACAAGAGCGAATGTTCCGACAAGAAGCAGAGAATGCGCTGGTAGACGCGGAGGCTTGACGGCGCTCCTGCGCTTCGCCTAAGTTAACCGCCATGCATCGCACATCCCTGAACGTCCGCCAGATCATTATTACCGCCATTACGCAATTGGCGGGTTAGCCGACGTCCACCGAACCCGCCCTGGAGGCGGGTTCTTTCTGAGACTGTCTCCCGGGCCCCGAACGAAGCGCCCAGCAGGAGACAGGCAATGAGCCCCCACAGCGTCACCCAGGCCATCGAACAGGCGGATCGACTGATCAACGCCCGGCAGTTCGACCCCCTAATGGATTTCTATACCGACGACGCCACCCTGGTGCTGCGCCCGGGCCTCAGCGTCTGCGGCAAGGCGCAGATCCGCCGTGCCTTCGACGCCATCGACCTGTACTTCCACGGTTGCCTGCAGGTCCGCCAGGCCGCCATGGAAGTGCT
This sequence comes from Pseudomonas sp. QL9, assembly GCF_041409665.1. Classification (NCBI taxonomy): domain Bacteria; kingdom Pseudomonadati; phylum Pseudomonadota; class Gammaproteobacteria; order Pseudomonadales; family Pseudomonadaceae; genus Pseudomonas; species Pseudomonas sp. QL9. The sequence goes on along the minus strand of NZ_CP166971.1, from coordinate 5,926,997 downwards.
GGAGGCGGGCGACACCGCGCTCGTCCTGGCGCGCACCCTGGTGGCTGGCGAAACCGAAGAGGGCCCGCAGGTGCAGGCGCGCAAGGCGACCTACGTGTTCCGTCGCGAAGCCGACGGCCAATGGCGTTGCGCGGTCGACAACTCCTACGGCAGCGACCTTCTCGATGGCGCGCCCACTGGCAGCCGAACCCGGGGGATGACCGCATGAGCCAGGATGCGCTGCTGAAAAGCTACGTACGCAAGATCCTCGCCGCGCCGGTCTATGACGTGGCTATCGAGACTCCATTGCAACCCGCGCTGCAGCTGTCCGAGCGCCTGGGCAACCAGGTGCTGCTCAAGCGCGAGGACCTGCAGCCGGTGTTCTCCTTCAAGATTCGTGGCGCCTACAACAAACTGGCGCAGCTTTCCGCTGCCGAGCGCCAGCGCGGGGTGATTGCCGCGTCCGCCGGCAACCATGCGCAGGGCCTGGCCCTGGCAGCGAAGAAGCTGGGCGTCTCGGCGACCATCGTCATGCCGCGCACCACGCCGGAGCTTAAGGTGCAGGGCGTGCTGTCCCGCGGTGGCAAGGTGGTACTGCATGGCGACGCCTTCCCCGAGGCCCTGGCGCAAGCGCTCACCCTGGTCGAAGAGCACGGCTACACCTTCGTCCCGCCTTACGACGATCCGGAAGTGATCGCCGGGCAGGGCACGGTGGCCATGGAAATCCTCCGCCAGCATCCGGGGCGACTGGATGCCATTTTCGTTCCGGTCGGCGGTGGCAGCCTGATCGCCGGCATCGCCGCCTACGTGAAGTACCTGCGCCCGGAAACCAAGGTCATCGGCGTCGAGCCGGACGATTCCAACTGCCTGCAGGCCGCGCTGGCCGCCGGCGAACGCGTGGTGCTGCCGCAGGTGGGGATCTTCGCCGACGGCGTGGCGGTGGCGCAGGTTGGCGCGCACAACTTCGAAGTCTGCCGGCATTACGTGGATGAGGTGATCACCGTCGGCAGCGACGAAATCTGCGCGGCGATCAAGGATATCTACGACGATACTCGCTCGATCACCGAACCTGCCGGCGCACTGGCGGTGGCCGGGATCAAGAAGTACGTCGAGCGCGAAGACGTCGCCGGGCAAACGCTGGTGGCCATCGACTCGGGTGCCAACATCAACTTCGATCGCCTGCGTCATGTCGCCGAGCGCGCCGAGCTGGGCGAAAAACGCGAGGCCATCCTCGCGGTGACCCTCCCCGAGCGGCCGGGCGCTTTCAAGGCGTTCTGCGAGGCGGTGGGCAAGCGGCAGATCACCGAGTTCAACTACCGCTACGACCGTAGCGAGGAAGCGCAGATATTCGTCGGCATCCAGACCCATCCGCAGAACGATCCGCGCGCGGCGCTGGTGGAGCGTCTGCGCGACCAGGGTTTCCCGGTGCTCGACCTGACCGAGAACGAGACCGCCAAGCTGCACATCCGCCACATGGTCGGCGGACGCGCGCCGCAGGTGGAGCAAGAGAGGTTGTTCCGCTTCGAATTCCCCGAGCGGCCGGGCGCGCTGTTCAACTTCCTCAACCAGCTCGGCGGGCGCTGGAACATCAGCCTGTTCCACTACCGGAACCACGGCGCTGCGGACGGTCGCGTGCTGGCCGGCCTGCAGGTGCCCGATCACGAATTGGGTGAGCTGGACGCGGTGCTGGGCGAGATCGGCTACCGCTACTGGAACGAGAGCGACAACCCGGCTTACCGCCTATTCATTGGCTAGGGCAGCGGCGCGAGGGTCTGCAGCAGGTCGCGCAGGCGATCCAGCGCCGGGTCGATATCCAGCGTCTCGATGGCGCCGTAACCGATCAGCAGGCCGTCGCGCGTCGGCGGCTGTTGGAAGAACGGTGTCAGGCCGAGCAGGTCGAGGTCGACCTTGCGCGCCAGTTCCACCAGCTGCGGGATGTTCAGCGGCCGGCGGGCGAGAACCGCGAGATGGAAGCCGGCCACCGCCGGCACCAGCTCGAACCAGGGTGCCAGGTCGCCGGCGAAACGCTGCAGCAGGCGCTCGCGGCGGCTGGCGTAGATGGTGTGGCAGCGGCGGATGTGCTTGAGCAGGTGACCCTCCTGGAGAAAGCGCGCCAGCGCCCACTGGATCAGGGTCGAGGTGTGCCAGTCGGTCAGCTGCCGGGCAGCCCCAACCGCTTGCAGCAGCGCCGGCGGAAGCACCGCGTAGCCCAGGCGCAACTCCGGCAGAAGGGTCTTGGAGAAAGTGCCGACGTAGGCCACCAGGCCGTGGCGGTCCAGGCTGTGCAGGGTGTCGTTGGGCCGCCCTTCATAGCGGAACTCGCAGTCGTAGTCGTCCTCGATGACGATGGCGCCAAGTTCCAAGGCGCGGTCGAGCAGGGCCTGGCGGCGCGCGGCTGACATCGGCATGCCGAGCGGGAACTGGTGCGACGGGGTTACGTAGATCAGCCGGGCATCGTCGGGAATGGCGTCCACGCGCAGTCCCTCGGCATCCACCGGCACGCCGACCACGCGGGCGCCCTGGGAGGCGAACAGTTGATACGCCGGTGGGTAGCCGGGCTCCTCGACGGCCACGCAGCAGCCCGGTTCGAGGAGTACCCGCGAGATGAGATCCAGCGCTTGCTGTGCACCGTTGCAAACCACCACGTCGTCCGCCGAGCAGCGCAGCCCGCGGGAGAAGGTTGCGTGGCGGGCGATGGCCTCGCGCAGTGCCGGCAGCCCTTCGGCCTGGCTGTACAGACCGCGCGCCTGTGCGCTTTGGCGCAGCGCGTACTGCACACAGCGACGCCATTCATCCTGCGGGAAGTGGCTGGGGGAGGTCGCGCCGCCGATGAAGGAATAGCGCAGGCGAACGCCCAGGGCCGGGTGCTGCAACGCTCTGGAAATGCCGCGCCAATGCTCCAGCACTCTGGCGCTGGCGAGCTCGGTCGGCTGCCGTTTGTGCTGCTGGCGGGCGCTGTGGGCGTTGACGAAGGTGCCGACGCCGACCTTGCCGACCAGCAGGTTGTCGTAGGTCAGCTGGGCGTAGGCCTCGGCTACCGTCTTGCGCGACAGCCCCAGGTGCTCGGCGAGCAGGCGGGTCGGCGGCAGCTGGGTACCGGCGGCCAGGCGACCGCTTTCGATGGACTCGCGCAGCTGGCGATAGAGCTGGCCGGTCAGGTCCTTGTCGCCCTCGATGACTACGTGAAGTTCCATGCCTGCGCTCCGTTTGCTATCCGGGAATTATGCCGTGCGCGCGGGGCATCGCCAGTGGTCTCCCGTTTTTGCCGGGGATTGGCTATTGGGCGCGGCGGAGGGCGGGCGTAGCTTGGACCCATCGCGGCGACACGGCCGCCGATCTTGAAGGGGCGCAGCGCCCGAGGAGATGCACGATGTCGATCCGTACCCCGCGCCACCTGTTGTTCGCCGGCCTGGCCCTGGCGTTTTCCCTGCCGGCGCTGGCCCATGACGAGAGTGGCGAGCACGAGAAGATCACCCCCCTGCAAGAGCACGCGCTGCCGGATGTCCCGGGCAAGAAGGGCCTGATGGTGGAAGTCAGCTACAAGCCCGGCCAGGTCTCGATTCCGCACCTGCACCAGGGTGCGGTGTTCGCCTACGTGCTGGAAGGTGCGGTGGTCTCGCAACTGCAAGGGCAGCAGCCGGTGACCTACAAGGCCGGCGACTCCTGGTATGAAGCGGCGAACACGCCACACCTGATCTCGCGCAATGCCAGCAACAGCAAGCCGGCGAAGTTGCTGGTGTGGCTGCTGCTGGACGAAAAGGCTCCGCCACTGGTGCCGCTGAAGAAGTGACAACCTGAGGCCGTTGTAGGAGCGGAGCTTATCCGCGAAATTCTGGCATCCATGGTCAGCTCCGCTCCCTCTCCCCAACCCTCTCCGGCAAGCGGGAGAGGGGGCTGTTCGGCGCGGGCGCAATGGTTGGAGTAACTCTGTAGGAGCGGATTCATCCGCGAAAATCCCCGCACCGATGCCATTGTGTAGGAGCGCGCCATGCGCGCGATTCGCGGCCATGGGCCGCTCCTACAGGGGATTCGTGTGTTGCGGCGGGGATACAGCGTGCGGGGCGGTTCGCGGATGAGATCCGCTCCTGCGGGGAGCGGATCTTGCGGTGGGGATCAGATCATGAAGCGCAGGATGTCCGCGCGGTTCATCTCGGTGCGGCCTTCCTCGTACCAGCGCGGGATCTCGTCGCGCAGGCCTTCCTTGGTGTCGTCCAGGTTGAAGGGCGCGGTGTAGCGCTTCTTGCGGTACGAATAGATGTAGTAGGTGCCGTCGCGGTAGAGGATGCGGTCGAAGGTGTAGAACGCAATGTGCGAGCCGTTGCAGCGTGCGGTCAGCACCACGTCGCCTTCTTCGTAGGGCAGGGCGCCTTCGGCGCATTCGTAGGTGAAGAACTCCCGTACGTCGTCCCAGTCCACGCCGCTGCTGGCGCGCAGGTGGCTTTCGGCAGCGCTTTCGGAATCCTCGGAGTGGTCGCTGTACCAGATGAACAGCGGAATGCTCTGGTTGGAGTCCTCGCCCAGCCAGCTTTCGCCGTCCAGGTACTGCGCGGTGCGCGCCAGGCCTGCCTGCATGCGGCGGTGGTGGAAGCGGTAGGTTTCCAGTTCCTCGTCGAAGGCCTCGCTGTCGCTGGCCAGCAGAACGCCTTCGGTGGCCTTGAGCTGCGCGACGCGGGCCAGCTGCTCCTGGTAGAGCGCGGCGTCCTGGATCACCACGGCATTGTCGCGGGTCAGGCTGACGCCGATCTCGGTGAAGTTGGCGCTGCCGAGGATGACGATGTCCGGTTCGACCAGGTAGAGCTTCCAGTGGATGCTCTTCTGGTAGCGGAAGTCCACGTGCAGGGTGAGGTCCGCGCCGCCTTCGGCGATGCAGAACTCGATGAAGTCCGGCGAGGTGAAGGAGTTGATCGTGCCGACGACGATGTCCAGGCGGTTGCCGTTGTCGCGCAGGCTCTGGACCAGCGCTTCGGTACCGGCGGCGAAGGCGGAGACGACCGTGATTTTCTTGTCGCGCAGCTGGCCGAGGTAGCGGGCGAGGTCGTTTTGATTATCGAGGATCTGCATAGGTGCTCCAGCAGCGTTGATTCTGCAAATGCCGCCATTGTCGCATGCCCGCAAGGGCGGTTCCACGGAGGCCGCGCAAACCCTTGCGGTAGAGCAAGGCGCCGCCACGGAATGGCGAATCGCAGGCAAAAAAAGGCCCGCCAGAGGCGGGCCGAAGCGGAACCAAAGGAGTTGCAGACTCAGTCGCCCATGCCATCGGTGATGGCGATGCCCTGGGCGCGCATGGCGGAGATCAGCTTGGCGCGCGTTCCAGGCAGGTTGAGCAGGGTTTCGTGGCGAATGCTCGCCACTTCCTCGCCGGTATAGGGCGTGTACTGCGCCGGCATGCTGGCGCCGGCCATGCCGTCCTTGCGCAGCAGCCAGTTGAGCATGTCGGCCAGCTGCGCATCGTTGAGCGGGGACATCGACATGCCCGGCACCCGCACGAGGAACTGACGGCCGCCCTCGACCTTGAGGAAGTTGCCGACGAAGCCCTGCATGCGCGGCACGTCGTTGGACTTCGAGCCCATGCCGTTGCTCAGGTGGCAGCCGGCGCAGGCCAACTGGTAGTTGGTCGCGTTGCTGTAGCCGGCCTGGGCGATCGGCGTCTGCGGCGCCTCGTTGCCCGGTGCGTGCTTCTGGTGCGGATCGGGAATGCTGCGCGCCTGGGTCAGCGGGCTGACCAGCAGGCAGAGCAGGGCGAGGCTCGACAGCGTGCGCTTCATGGCGAACCTACACCGCGACGCCGCGGATCACCGAGACGGTGCAGTTGTAGATGTGCGACTTGGCCGCCAGGCACCAGTTCACGTCGTTGTTGTTGAACGGACGGTAGGCCGGCTCTTCCGAGTCGTTGCGGGTGCAGGCGCACTGGACGCAGCTGTGCTTACCGCAGCAGTCGTTATAGGAAATGATGTAGTTCTTGCCGTCGGCCGGGTTGCGGCAGGTGCCGATCCAGCTCACCTGGGAGACTTCGGTGCCCGGCGGGCAGCTGGTGGTGGTGCCGCCGCAGCAGGAGCAGAGGAAGCCGTCGATGGAGCAGTAGCGCCAGTAGTCGCAGCTGTTCGGATCGCCCGGGTCGCCGGCCATCGGCTTGTCGGCGGCCAGGGCCTTGCTGGTGCGATCGATCGGCAGCAGCAGGGGCACGGCTGCACCGGCGACCATCAGCGAGCCCATGCGTGCCAGCAGCTTGCGGCGGGATGTGGTGTCGGCCACGTGGCGGGTGGAGCGCTCGAAGAACTTGTCGAGGAGTTTCATCGGGTATCCCTTTTATTGTCAGTGGCTGTGCGAGTGCGAGTGACCGTGGGCCTGCTGGCCATGCAGGTGTTGCTGCAGGGTGGCGCTGCCCAGGTGCTCGGTCTCGAACAGGCTGTCCAGGTGCTCGCGGGAGTTCACCAGGCCCTTGGCGCGCAGCACGCCGGCCTTGTCGACCAGTGCTGCGTAGGGCAGCTTGCCGATCTGGTAGGTCATGCCGACTTCCGGGCCGACCACGTAGGTGGCGCCTTCGAGCTTGTGCTCGGTGATCAGCTTGAGCTGGTCTTCCGGGTCGCCGTCGCTGACGTAGACGACTTCCAGGCGATCGGCCTGTTCCTTGGCGATGGACTTGATCGCCGGCAGCAGCGACTTGCAGATCGGGCAGGTCGGCGAGAGGAAGAACAGCAGCTGGGCCTTGTCGCCGGCGTAGCCGAAGTTCACCGGGCGACCGTTACGGTCGGCGGCGGTCACTTGCGGAGCGGGCTCGTTGACCGCCACGCCCTTGTCGACCATCAGCGCGCCAGCCGGGGCGATGCGTCCGTGGAGGACGCCGATCTGCCGCACCAGCCCCATGACCACGAAGGCCAGGGCGAGCAACAGCAGCCAGAGAAGTACGTTGGAAACGATCATGGCTTCCATGGTTCACCTACCAATGAGTTTGAGCAGACGGGGGCCGTTGGCGAGCAGGCCATCGGCGGCGGCATAGAGGAGCAGGGCGACGGCGCTGGCGGCCAGGGTCACGAAGCCGTCGAACAGGCCCAGTTCGCGAGCCTGCGGATGCACGCTGGCGAGCAGCGCCAGGGCGACCAGCACGGCGTTGCGCGCCAGCAGCACCGGACGCAGCGGCTGGGCCTGGTCGGGCCCGGCGCAACCGCAGTCGATGTCGCGGCGGCCACGCCACAGGTTGATACCGATGGCGGCGGCGTACAGCGCGATCAGCGCCGCCGCCGCGAGTGCGGCGAGCGAACGGCTGGCCGGCACCAGCAGGGCGAAGGCGACAGCGCCCTCGACCAGCGGCAGCAGCCGGGCGGCGGGCTTCAGCAGTGCCTGCGGCAGCAGCTGATAGTCCTCCAGTTGGCGCACGAAGCGCCCCGGCGCGCGCCACTTGTGGCTGGCGGCGCTGGCCAGGATCACCGCAACCGAGACGGCGGCGGCGATCACGTAGATGGGATCGGGTTGCATGCTCATGCCCCTTTAATGGGTCAGGACCTGGGTGGGGGTCTTGGCGATCTTCTCCATGGTGCCGGTCAGCTTGCCGGTCTTCAGGTCGAAGACGTTCAGCCCGCCCATGACGTCGGCGCCCAGCAGCAGCGGCGCATCATCGGTGGTGGCGGTCATGCTCCAGATCGGGTTGGGCGAGCTCAGGGTGCCGATCTTCTTGTGCGTCTTCAGATCGTAGACCCAGATGTCGGTGGCCGGATCTTCCCACTTCATCGCTTCGTGCTTGTCATGCATCAGCACGTAGAGGCGGTTCAGCTTCGGCGCCAGGGCGATTTCCTGCCAGCCGCCCGGGGCCCAGCCAGCCTTGCGCTCTTCGTCGGTGGTCAGCGACCAGGTCGGCAGGACCTTGGGCTGCTTGCCGGAGAAGTCGATGGTGTGGATGGTGCCTTCGGTGGTGGTGAAGTAGTAGGTGTCGCCATTGGCGATGCCGCGCTCCACCAGCTTCTCCTTGTTCGGGTCGAAGAACGGGGTGCGGCTGCGCGCCACTTCCTTGCCGTCTTCACCCAGGGTCACCAGCTGCATGCTGCCGTCGCCGCACATGGAGGCGAAGCCGCGCTTGCCGACCGGGTAGTCGAGCACGCAGCCGGGCAGGGCGATCTCGCTGGTCACGGCCTTGGACTGGGTGTCGACCACGGTCACCGAGGTGGACGGGGTGAAGTTGTAGATGTAGACGAAGCGGTCGTCGCTGCTGGAACCGATGCCGTAGCGCTGGGTGAGCGACTCGGAGCGCTTGCTCGGGATCACCACTTCCCAGGCCGGGGCCAGGGTCGAGGTATCCCAGGCGGTCAGTACGTCGGTGCGGGTGCCACGGGTGCCGCGCGAGTAGTACAGGTCAGCGCTGTACAGGTAGCGCTTGTCGTTGCTCAGGGTCGAGGGGGCGGCGAAGCCGGTGCTGACCATGCCGAGCATCTTCTTCTTCTCGGGGTCGACCACCGTCACGCGACCGATCACGAAACTCTCGAACTCGACGTCGATGATGTAGGCGCGGTGCGGGCTGGGCGGGAACGGCAGGGTTTCCTGGCCGATGGTTTCGGCCGGAAGGTCTGCATAGGCGCCGCCTGCTGCCGCCAGCGAGACGCCGAGTGCGAGCATGGTACGGGCAAGGATCCTGGTTATTCGCATGGGGGGAGGCTCCCTCGATTTTTGTTGGCTGTCGGATCGCGGATCGGTTCTGGGCAAAAGACTGCAGTCCTAGTCTGCCGCGGGTGTTCTTGCGTTGACTTGCTCTGCGTGCCAAGCGCTTGTGTGTCCCTGACAGCGTTTTCGCCAGCGTGCCGGAACAAGCATTGGCGCGCTTTGCGCGGCCTGCCTCACCGCTGGTCGGCGAGGTCTGCGCAGGGCAGCGAGAAGCAGAACATGGCGCCGCCGGAATCGACGTTCTGCGCCCAGATGTCGCCCCGGTGACGGGAGACGATGTTGCGGCACAGCGCCAGGCCAATGCCATTGCCGCTGACCTTGGAGCTGAAGAAACCGTCGAACAGGCGCTCGCGCGCACCGGCGTCGATGCCGCGCCCGCTGTCTTCGACGCAGAGCACGGCGTTGTCGCCATCGCGCCAGGTATGGATGCGCAGCCGACGGCGCCCGGCGGGCAGCTCGGCCATCTCCTCGATGGCGTTGAAGGCGAGGTTGAGGATCACCTGGCCGATCAGCACTTTCTCGCAGCTCACTGGCAGCGCCTCGGCGCAAGGTGCCAGCTCCAGGCGCACGCCTGCCGGTTGGCCCTTGAGGTCGATGAAATAGCGTGCGTCGGCGAGCAGTTCGTTGAGGTCGACGCGCTGCTCGGCCTGCTCCAGGCGCACCACGTATTCGCGCACGCTCTTGATGATCAGCGAGGCGTGCTCGATCTGCCGCACCGCGCTGTCCAGGCCCCAGGCCAGGGAGGGATCGACCTCGCCCTGGCGGCCCAGGCGGATCGCCGTGCCTTCGATGAAGTTGCGTGTGGCCGCCAGCGGCTGGCTGAGCTCATGGGCGATGGCCACGGCCATCTCGCCCATGGCGTTGTAGCGCGCCAGGTACTCCAGTTTCTGCTCGCTCTGCCGGCGGGCTTCTTCTGCACGCACCTGTTCGCTGACGTCGCGGAACAGCAGCAGGTGCCCGCTCAGGTCGTCTTCCAGCTCGATGTAGCGGCAGGTCGCGTGGTGCCAGCGCCATTCGCCGTCGGTGCGGCGCAGGTGGTAATGCACGCTGTAGGGCTCGCGGCTGGCCGGGTTGCGCCCTAGGTGCTCGAGCAGGCGCTGGCGCGAACGCTCGTCGCAGGCGTCGAGGAAGTTGCGGCCCAGTGCCTTGCGGTCGGCGGCGCCGAGCAGGGCGAGGGCCGAGTCGCTGATGTAGCGGATCTCGCCGTGCGGGCCGAGCACCGCCACGCCCTCGGCGAGGTCCTGCATGAACGCCTTCAGGCGGCTCTCGGTGCGCTTGAGCTCGCGTTTGACCTTGTCCTCTTTCGAGATGTCGCGGAACTGCACCATCAGCACGTCGCGCTCGGCCAGGTGGACGAGGGTGGCCACGGCCTCGGACAGGATGTCCACGCCCTGCTTGGAGCGGTAGCACCACTCGATGGTGCGCTGCCCGGTGCGCGCCGCGCCTTCCAGCCAGCGCAGGCCGATGGAGCGGCGGTACTTGGGCGCCGGGCTGGTCATGTCCGGGGCTTTCAGCGGCACCAGTTCCTCAAGGCTGAAGCCCAGCACGCGCAGCGCGGCGCCATTGGCCCAGAGGATCTCCTTGGTCTGGGCGTCGTGCAGGATGATGCACAGCGGCATGGCTTCGATGAGCGCGTGGAAGTCGGATTCGGCGGGCTGGAACATGGCGGGCAACTCGTGGCGGTGCGCGTTTCCGCAAAAGTGCGGGTCGCGGCTTTATAGCGCGCAGCCTAGCTTGTCGGCGCTAGGAAACAACCCGGCGGGGAATAGGGGATTCCTTTAGAACGCGGGCGGCACGCCCCAATAGAGGCCACTTCGGCACGCTCCCTACACTGGGCCCCATCGACGACCGCCGGCTTCCCCGGACGGTCGACCCACAAGAACACAGGGAGACGCCCATGTCGCGCTCAGTCGCCGCCGAAATTGATTCGACCCTCGCCAGCCGCGCCGCGCTTTTCGAGCAGGTCCTCGAAGAAGTCCGCCAGCGCCGCGACGAGTTCGACGCCCGCTCCCACGTGCCGCGCGACATGATCGAGCGCTTCATCGAAGTCGGCATCTACCGCGCCGCGACCCCGCGCTGCTTCGGTGGCGATGCGCTGCCGCCGGTCGAGTTTCTGCGCCTGGTCGAACGCATCTCCGAGGCCGACGGCTCGGCCGGCTGGGTCGCCAGCTTCGGCAGCGCCAGCACCTACCTCACCGCATTGCCGCGCGAAACCCTGGCTGAGCTGTACAAGGACGGCCCGGACCTGGTGTTCGCCGGCGGTCTGTTCCCGATCCAGCCGGCCGAGCAGGTCGAGGGCGGCTGGAAGGTCAAGGGCACCTGGAAGTTCGCCAGCGGCTGCAAGGGCGCCGACGTGCTCGGCGTCGGCATCGGCATCGGCGGCCCGGGCGGCAAGCCGCGCACCGCGCTGCTGCGTGCCCGTGACGTGGAAATCGTCGAGAACTGGGACGTGGTCGGCCTCAAAGGTACCGGCAGCCACGACCTGCGCCTGAACGATGTATTCGTGCCGGATGCCTGGACCTTCATCCGCGGCGGCCAGAGCAACATCGACGAGCCACTGTACCGCTACCCGACCATCGCCTACGCCGCCCAGGTGCTGGCGGTGGTCAACCTCGGCCTGGCCCGCGCCGCCCTCGACGAGATCGCCCGCATGGCCTCCGGCAGCGGCGTGACCGGCGCGCCGAAGCTCTCCGACCGCGCTTACGTGCGCATCGAGATGGGCAAGGCCGAAGCCCAGCTGCACGCCGCGCGCGGCTTCTTCTACGACGCCACCGAGCAGGTCTGGGCCTCGATCCTCGCCGGCAATCCGGTCACGCCTGAGCAGGTCAGCCTGCTGCGCCTGTCCGCCGTGCATGTCTCGCGCGCCGGCGCCGAAGTCGTGCAGCGCGCCTACAGCCTGGCCGGCACCACCGCCATCTACCTGCGCCACCCGCTACAGCGCTACCTGCGCGACGCCATGGTGGTGACCCAGCACGCCTTCCTCAGCGATGGCATGTACGACGGCGCCGGTGCGGTGCTGCTCGATACGCCGCCGTTCCCCGGCTACCTCTGATCGACACAAGGACCAGCAACCATGACCCGTCCCACCGCCGAACCCATGCGCGTACTGTTCTGCATCGGCATCACGCAGAACTTCTTCGACCTGCCCACCGGTGAAGGCCTCAGCGTCTGGAAAGGCTTCAGCCAGATGATGGGTGAGCTGGGCGCGCTGCCCGGCATGAACGTCCTCGGTGTGCTGGACGACGACCGCCTGATGGTCGGCGCTTCTACCACCTCGCCCTGGACCGTCTACATCATGGCCGATGTCGACTGCCACCAGACCGTGGTGGACGCCTGCAACCTGTTCCGTACCGTGCCGGTCGGCGAATACAGCCTGTGGAAGTACGCCAAGATCGAAGCGCGCATCGGCCGTCCGCTGACCATCCCTGAAGCGGCGCGGAGCTGAGCCATGAGCCAGGCCCTGGAGCAGTTGCAAGCGCGCCTGGCGCGGCTGGAAGGCGAGGCCTCGGTGCGTCGCCTGATGGCCCGCTACATGGACCTCTGCGACGTGCCGCGCGACAGCCTGGCACTGCAGTCCGAGCTGGCCGAGCTGTTCACCGAGGACGCCGTCTGGGAAGGCCTGGGCGCGCGCGCCGAGCAGAGCTTCGGCCGCCACCAGGGCCGTGAGGCGGTCGCCGCGTTCGTCGCGGGCTACCTGCCGCCGGCCGAGCACTTCGCCCTCAACCTGCACTTCATCGGCAGCGAATCCATCGAAGTGGGCGAGGGCGGCGATACCGCCAGCGGCCAGTGGCTGATGCAGCAAGTGTCGACCTACACCGACGGCCGCAGCGAACTCTTCGGCACCCGCCTGAACCTCGACTTCCGCCGCGTCGGCGAGGCCTGGCAGATCAGTCATTTCCGTACCCGGCGCCTGCTGGCCATGCCGCTGGGCGCGCTCGCGGAGGGCAAGGCATGAGCATCTTCGTCAGCGAATTCGAACTGGGCGGCGCCGGCAAGCGCGTCGCCATCAAGGACACTATCGACATCGCCGGCTACCCGACCCGTTGCGGCAGCCGTGCGCTGGCCGATAGCGCACCGGCGACGCGGCACGCCGAGGTGGTGCAGCGCGTGCTGGACGCCGGCTGGCAGATCGTCGGCAAGACCAACCTCCACGAGCTGGCCTTCGGCGTCACTGGCATCAACGACTGGAGCGGTACGCCGGTCAACCCGCAGGCGCCCGACCGCGTACCCGGCGGCTCCTCCAGCGGCTCGGCCGCAGCGGTGGGGGCGGGCCTGGCGGAAATCGCCCTGGGCACCGACACCGGCGGCTCCGTGCGTGTGCCGGCGGCCTGCTGCGGCGTGGCCGGGCTCAAGCCGACCTATGGCCGCGTCAGCCGCGTAGGGGTGCACCCCGAACACAGCAGCCTTGATTGCGTAGGGCCCTTCGCCCGTGGCATGGCCAGCCTGATCGAAGCCATGCAGGTGATCTGCCCCGGTTTCGCCCCGCGCGAACTGCCCGGCGCGAACGCCCGCGTGGCCTTCCTCGAAGTGCCCGCCGACCCGCACATCCAGGCTTGCCTGGGCGCCGCCGCCGACCGCGCCGGCTGGCGGCGGGCGAGCCTTTACCTAGGCGAGTTCGAAGCAGCCTTCGCCGCCGGGCTCACCGTCATCAACCACGAGAACTGGGCGGCTCTCGGCCAGCTCACTGGCAAGGGACTGCTGGGTGCCGACGTCGAGCAGCGTCTGCTCGCCGCCGGTCGCACCACCGCGGCGGAGTTGGCGGATGCGCAAGGCGTGCGGGTGAGCTTCAGCCGCGCCATCGACGCCGCCCTCGAGGATTACGAAGTGCTGCTGCTGCCGACGCTCGCCAGCCTGCCGCCGCTGCTGTCCGAGGCGCGCAACGGCAAGAGCGTCGCCGCGCTGACCTCGCTGGTGCGACCCTTCAACCTCAGCGGCCACCCGGCGCTCAGCGTGCCGGTGGAACTGGAACACGGCGGGCTCAAGGTCGGCCTGCAGATCGTCGGCCGCAAGGGCGACGACGAACGCGTCTGCGCCTTCGGTGCGCAGCTGGAACAAGCCTTGGCTGCCGAGCGGCCAACGAACAAGAAAATGGCATGAGGAGAACCCCATGAGTGCCCCCGAGTACCGGCTGATCGCCAAGACGGGCAGCCCCGAGCAACTGGTCCAATCCGACCGCGTCGACGTCTCGCTCTACCACGACCCGGCGCTGTTAGAGGCCGAGCTGGAGAAGATCTTCTACCGCACCTGGGTGTGGGTCGCGCACGTCAGCGAAGTGGCCAACCCCGGCGACTTCAAGACCGCCATGATCGGCCGTCGTCCGGTCATCGTGGTGCGCGACAAGAAGGGCGCCATCAACGTCCTGGAAAACCGCTGCCGCCACCGTGGCGCCACCGTCTGCGAGAAGCACAAGGGCAACGCCACCGGCTTCACCTGCCCGTACCACAGCTGGTCCTACGGCCTGGACGGCAAGCTGCGCGCGCTGCCGTACCCGGACGGCTACGAGGACATCCTCGACAAGGCCGAGCTGCCGCTGACCAGCCTGCGCGTGGAAAGCTACGCCGGCATGATCTTCGCCAGCTACAACGCCGACATCGAGCCGCTGGAAGACTTCCTCGGCGGCGCCAAGCACTGGATGGACCTGTTCATGAAGCAGGGCGCCGGCTACCCGATCAAGACCCAGGGCGAACACAAGTTCACCTTCAAGGGCAACTGGAAGATCCAGCTGGAGAACACCACCGACGGCTACCACTTCCCGATCGTGCACAAGTCGTGGATGTCGTCGGTCGATGACGAGACCAGCGAAATGCTCTCTTTCATGACCGACCCGCAGGCGGTGACCCACGCCCTGGGCAACGGCCACAGCGTGATGGTGATGGTTCCCGAGCACGTCGACCTCGACCACGACGACGGCACCGAGCAGCTCCAGGAGCGCTTCGCCCACGTCACCGAGGAACTGTCGAAAACCATGCCGCCGGAACAGGTGCGCCGCATCGTCCGCTCGCTGCACGGCGCCGGCTTCAACCTCAACCTGTTCCCCAACGTCGCCATGTCGATGTCGTTCTTCCGTGTGCTGCGTCCGGTCTCGGTCACTGAAACCGAAATCCGCCACGTCGCCCTCGGCATGGACGGCGGCCCGGAAATCGCCAACCGCGAACGCCTGCGCATCCACGAGCACTTCCAGGGTCCGTTCGGCTTCGGCAGCCCGGACGACGCCGAAGCCTGGGACCGCGTGCAGCGCGGCTCCTACGCCGGCCCCGAGGCGCCGATCCTGGTCAACCGCGGGCTGAACCGCGAGATCGTGGCCGAGAACGGCGACAAGGTTTCCCACGCCACCGACGAGGGCGGTATGCGCGAGGCCTACCAAATGTGGAAAAGGATGATGAGCCAATGAGCAACGACACCCTGAACGGCTTCTCCGGCCCGCTGGCCCAGGCCATCGAATTCATCTGGCGCGAAGCCGAGCTGCTCGACCGCAAGGACTACGCGCAGTGGAGCGACCTGTGGAGCGAGGAGGGCATCTACGTGGTGCCGATCGCCGAAGGCGATGACTTCGACGCCCACCTGAACTACGCCTACGACGACGCACGCATGCGTGCCCTGCGCATCGAACGCCTGAGCGCCGGCTTCTCGCCCTCGGCGGTGGACGCGGCGAAAACCGTGCGCAGCGTGTCGCGCTTCCGCCTGGTGGAAGCGGCAGGCGATCTCGTCGAAGTGCATTCGGCGCAGATCCTCTACGCCTACAAGCGCGGCGTGCACACGCCCTTCGTGGCGGACCTGGAGCACCGCATCCGCTTCACCGCCGAAGGCCCGCGCCTGGTGCGCAAGGTGGTGCGCCTGATCAACGCCCAGGACGCCCTCGGCGCCATCGGCTTCCTGCTCTGAGGACCCGCCCATGACCCGTACCGCACTCGTCACCGGGGCCTCGCGCGGCCTCGGCGAATGCATCGCCCGGCGCCTTCACGGCGCCGGCTACCGCGTGGCCCTGGCCGACGTTCGCCTGGACGACGCCCAGCGCCTGGCCGATGAGCTCGACCCCAGCGGCGCAAGCGCCCTGGCGCTGGAGCTGGACGTGCGTGAGAAGGCCGACTTCGAGCGCGCCCGCGACCTGCTGCAACAGCAGTGGGGCGGCTGCGACATCCTGGTGAACAACGCCGGGGTGTCGAAGGTCGCTGCGCTGATGGACATCAGCCCGGAAGACTTCGACGCGTCCATGGCAGTCAACCTGCGCGGCACCTTCGTCGCCTGCCAGGTGTTCGGCGCGCACTTCGCCAGCCGCGGCTTCGGCCGCATCGTCAACATCGCCTCGCTGGCCGGGCAGAACGGCGGCACCGCCACCGGCGGCCACTACGCTGCGGCCAAGGGCGGCGTGGCGACCCTGACCAAGGTCTTCGCCCGCGAGCTGGCGCCGGCTGGCGTCACGGTGAACAGCATTTCCCCAGGTCCCCTGGACCTGCCGGTGGTGCGCGAAACCGTGGCCCCGGAGCGCCTGGAACAGATCCTCAAGACCATCCCGGTAGGCCGCCTCGGCGATCCGGACTACGTGGCCGACAGCGTGCTGCTGCTGGTCGCGGACAACGCCACCTCGGTGACCGGCGCCTGCTGGGACATCAACGGCGGCTTGTTCATGCGTTGATCGAGACGGATGGCGCCGAACTACCCGCGCACACCGTACAACCCCCTCTCCCATCAGGGAGAGGGCTGGGGAGAGGGCGGCCGAGTCCACCCCGATACACCATGCCTTGTAGGTAACAAGATGATGAAGGTAAGAATCCAAAGCATCGTCGACGAAGCCCAGGACATCCGTTCCTTCCGCCTCGTGCGCAGCGACGGCCAGCCGTTCGACGCCTACGAGCCGGGCGCCCACGTCGACGTCACCGGCCCCACCGGAGTGACCCGCCAATACTCCCTCTGCAGCCCGCCCGACGACTGCAGCGCCTACCTGGTGGCGGTGAAGAAGGAATCCGCCTCGCGCGGCGGCTCCAGTGCGCTGCACGACGTGGAAGAGGGCACGGAACTGGACATAGGCGCGCCGCGCAACCTGTTCCGCCTGGCCCCGGAAGCCCGCGAGCACGTGATGTTCGCCGCCGGCATCGGCGTGACCCCGCTGCTGAGCATGGCCTACAAGCTCAACGCCAAGGGCGAGCCGTACCTGCTGCATTACTTCGCCCGTTCGCCCGAGCACGCGGCCTTCGTCGAGCTCCTGTCCGGTCCGGCGTTCGCCGGCAAGGTGCAGTTCCACTACGGCGTGGAACCGGCCGATCTGGAAGCCGCGCTGGCGGCCTGCCTGGAGAACGCATCTGCAGCCGCCCACGTCTATACCTGCGGCCCGGCGCCGTTCATGAACAAGGTGGTGGAAGTCGCCAAGCGCAGCCGCAGCGAAGACGCCATCCACCTGGAACACTTCCAGGCTGACCCGGCCGCCAACAGCGCACCGGCCGGCAGCTTCGAAGTGGAGTTGGCGAACAGCGGCGTGGTCCTGCACGTCCCGGCCGACAGCAGCCTGGTGGACGTCCTCCAGGCCCACGGCTGCGACATCGACACCGAATGCCGCGAAGGCATCTGCGGCACCTGCATCGTCGAAGTCCTGGAAGGCGAGCCGGAACACCGCGACAACTGCCTGTCGACCAAGGAGAAGGCGTCGAACAAGCAGATCTGCGCGTGCGTCTCGCGCGCCAAATCGGCACGCTTGGTGCTGGATCTCTGATCTGGAGAAGCCCTTGTAGGAGCGAGCTTGCTCGCGAACAGAGCCACCCCGGATACGCAGGTATTAGGGGGTGGTTCTGTTCCCGCTCCCGTAAGCGGGGGAAGGGGCGTTCGGCAGCGGATTCATCCGCGAAATTCCTCGCGCCGATCCACCCGTAGGGCGCATAACCGCGTTCGCGGTTATGCGCCGCAGCCCCGCACGAAAGCGGCGGATAACCCCTTCGGGGTTATTCGCCCTACAGGTTCGACATTCGTGCCGTACCGTTCGCGAGCAGGCTCGCTCCTACGCAGTTCCGTCTTCCCCGCGAACGCGGGGACCCATAAAGCGGACTTCCAGAGAAACATCCGCACACTCCGGACTGCCCCTTACAGAAGGCCGAGCTAAGCCCACGCAGAGGAGGCCGCGCGACATGGATGTCGCAAAAGCCCCGATGGGCTACAGGGACGTACCCTCGGGGCGGGCCTCCGGGTGTGTGGGCATGTGCGAGGGAAGTCCGGCTCCGCCGGACCCGTATGTCGGGGCAAGCGCTTTGGTTACTTTCTGCGGGGGTGGCCTTCCACCGTTTGAGAAAGTGACTCGCCCGAGGGGGCGAAACAAGAAACATCCGAACATGCCGAAGCGACGCAGAAACACGAAGCTTCTGGATCCCCGCGTTCGCGGGGATGACGTTGAAGGAAAGTACGGCGCAGACCTGTAGGAGCGGCCCATGGCCGCGAATTCGCGCGCATGGCGCGCTCCTGCGATCAGGGCGCTCCGAGATCCAGCACCTCACGCACCAACAGCGCGATGCTGGAAACCCCCATCTTTTCCTTGATCTTGGTGCGATGCACATCGACCGTCTTCACGCTGATGTTCAGCTCGCGGGCGATGACCTTGCTGGCCTTGCCATCGACCACCATCCCCAACACCTCGCGCTCGCGCCCGGTCAGCAGATCGAGGCGCTGCTGCAACTGGCGCTTCTGCTCGGCGCCGGCTTGCACCTGCACCGCCGCCTTGAGCGCGGCCTGGATGCGCTCGAGCATCTGCTGCGGGTTGTAGGGTTTCTCGACGAAGTCCAGGGCGCCGTTCTTCATCGCCTGCACCGACATCGGGATGTCGCCGTGGGCCGAGACGAAGATGATCGGCAGCGCTGCGCCGCGCTCGTTGAGCATGGCCTGCAGCTGGAAGCCACTGGTTTCCGGCATGCGTACGTCAAGCACCAGGCAGGCGGCGAGGTTGGGGTCGTACTGGGCGAGGAATTCCTCGGCGCCGGCGAAGCACTGCGCCTGGATGCTGACCGACTCCAGCAGCCAGGCGAGCGAGGTGCGCAGGTCCTTGTCGTCGTCGACGATGTAGACAATGGGTTTGCGGGTATCCATCAGGGTTGCCACGGTCTTTCTAATACTTGTAATAGCACGCAGTCTTTGCTGCGGCGCACGTAGGGCGGGAGCGCCTGAACGCGACCCTGGGGCCAGCATACCCAGGCCGACCGCACCTGGCGATAAAGAAACCCCCTAGACGACTAAAGGCCAGCCACCGGCGGCATGGGAATCGTCTGGATACCCCGGGCTTGCGCGGCTGCGTAGATTTGAGTCATCGCCAACCGGCCGCAAGGACAGTCCCATGAGCCACCTGAGCCAGACCCAGATCGACTTCCGCAACGCCATGTCGCGGCTGCCGGCCGCGGTAAACATCATCACCAGCGACGGTCCCGGCGGGCGCTGCGGGATCACCGCCAGCGCGGTCTGCTCGGTCACCGACTCGCCGCCGACGGTGCTGGTCTGCATCAACCGCGGCAGCGCCAGCCACGACCCGTTCCGCGCCAACGGCAAGCTCTGCATCAACGTGCTGCGCGGCGAGCAGGAAGAGCTGGCCAGGCACTTCGCCGGGATGACCCGCGTGCCCATGGAAGAGCGTTTCGCCTGGGACCTCTGGGACGAAGGCAGCGCCGGCGTACCGGTACTGCGCGACGCGCTGGTCACCCTGGAAGGGCGCATCAGCGAGTGCAAGGAAGTCGGTTCGCACTCGGTGCTGTTCGTCGAGCTGGAGCAGGTCGGTGTGCGGGAGCAGGGTGACAGCCTGGTGTACTTCAACCGCCTGTTCCATCGACTGGAAGGCGCGGCGGCCTGATCGTCGTCTTCGCAGGAGAGCGGACCTGGTCCGCGAAATCGCGCGCATGGCGCGCTCCTACAGGTGTTCTCCGGCCAATCGCTTTCGGTGCATAACCCCCCTCGGGGTTATGCACCCTGCGGGATCGTGCGTTGATCGGGCGTATAACCGTTCGCGGTCATACGCCGTTGGCGATTGTGCCGGGAGGCGAGGGTTCGTGGATAAGATCTGCGGCGATGTCTAGCGACACCATTGCTCTTCGCAGGGAACGCCATCCCTGTCTCCGTCCATTTTCATACCCGGACAATTGCGCAGGAATGCCTTTGCCTCTTCGCACGAGTGCATCTGCGAGCAGTATTGCCGGCCATCGCAGGTGACGGCCACCGGGGACGACGCAGGTGAGGCTACGGCGGGCGGTGGCGAGGCGGGCAGCATCTGATCGGTAGGCTCGCTCGCGTCTTCCTGGCTGACGCTTTCGGTCGTTGCTCGCGAGCCGCTGAAACGCTCCTGCCACGCCGGGTTGTCCATGTATTGCCAGGCGAGCACAGCCACGGCGATCAGCAGAATCCATTTTTTCATCAGGGCTTCCTTGCGGCGGATGGGGGCAGATTCTAGGCGAATCCGCTCTTCGTAGGAGCGAGCTTGCTCGCGAACCGCACGGCACGGTGTTTCCTTGTAGGAGCGGCCCATGGCCGCGAATCGCGCGCATGGCGCGCTCCTACAGGTTGGTATTGGTGCGGGGATCTTCGCGGATGAATCCGCTCCTACAGGATTACGCCGGGATTTCCGCACACTCCGAACGGCTCCCTCTCCCGCTTGCGGGAGAGGGTTGGGGAGAGGGAAGGGAGTCAATCCGGAGTTCCGGCGAATGGGGCGGCGTACAACCGCGAACGGTTGTACGCCCATGCATCACGCCTTGAACTGCTGCACCAGCCGATGCTGTTGTTCGGCGCTCTGGTTGAGCTGCTGGCTGATGCGGGCCGAGGCTTCGGCCTGGTCGGAGAGGGCCTGGGTGACGTCGCGGATCGCGCCAATGTTGCGGCCGATCTCTTCTGCCACGCTGCTCTGTTCTTCCGCCGCGCTGGCGATCTGCAGGTTCATGTCGCTGATCAGGTTCACCGCGCCGGTGATGCGTTGCAGCGCGTCTATCGCCTGGCGGGCCTGCTGGACGTTGTCCTGGGCCTGGCGGTAGCTGCTGTGCATGGCGTCGGCCACCGACAAGCTGCGGGATTGCAGGTTCTCGATCACCCCGCGGATTTCTTCCACCGAGTCCTGGGTGCGTTTGGCCAGGCCGCGGACTTCGTCAGCGACCACCGCGAAACCGCGACCGGACTCTCCCGCGCGGGCCGCTTCGATGGCGGCGTTGAGCGCCAGCAGGTTGGTTTGCGCGGCGATGCTCTGGATGACTTCGAGGATCGCGCCAATCTGGTCGTTGCTGCGCGACAGGTTCTGCAGCTCTTCCATCGCCTGGTTCATGTCGCCGGCCAGGGCGTCGATGCCGGCGCTGGTCGCCTCGATGGTGGCGTAGCCTTCCTGGCTCGCGCGCTCGGCTTCGCTGGCGGCTCCGGCGGCGCTGGCCGCGCTTTGCGCCGAGGCGTTGGCGGTGGCGGACATCTCTTGCAGCGCCGTGGCGACCATGTCGATCTCGCGGAACTGCTGCTGGATGCCGTCGCTGGTCTGGCGGGCGATGGAGGCCGAGCGGTCGGCGCCGGAGCGTGCTTCGCCGCTGGCTGCCTGCACCGCTGCGATGCTCGGTTGCAGCTTGTCGAGGAAGCGGTTGAAGGCGCGTGCCAGGCGGCCCAGTTCGTCGCCGCGCGGATAGTCCAGGCGGCGGGTGAGGTCGCCTTCGCCGTCGGCGATGTCTTCGAGCATGCGCGCCAGGCCGAGGATCGGCCGGCTGATGCCGCGCGCGGTGAGGGCCACAAGGAACAGGCCGAACACGCCGACCAGCACGCCCAGGCCGATCTCCAGCCAGGTGCTGTGGGTGCGCTGCTCGTCCAGGGTGTTCTTCAGCGACTGCGCCGGCGCCAGCAGCACCTGCTTGGGCACGCTGAGCAGGATGCCCCAGGGGTGCGCGCCGGGCAGCGGCACCAAGCTGCTCAATACGGTGACGTCGGCGCCCTCGTCGTAGGTCAGCGCGCGGCCCTGGGCCATGTCGCCGAGCGCTTGCGGCAGCGCCGGGTCCTTGAACGGCTTGCCCAGGCCGGCAGCGTTGGCGCTGTCGCTGGCGAGCAGGCCGTTGGGGCTGAGAATGCGGATGCGGCCCTGGCCGTCGAACAGCTGGCGGCTGCCTTCGACGCTGTTCTGCTGCAGGGCGGCGAGGTCGATGTCGAAGCCGACCACCGCGACGAACTTGCCGTTCTCCAGCACCGGCAGGGTGATGCTGGTGACCAGCCGGCGCTGGCCCGAGGCGTCGTCGAAATAAGGGTCGAGCACGCAGGGCTTCAAGCTGTCCCGCGAGCAGGTGAAGAAGGCGTTGTACGGCTGGCCGCTGGGGCCGGGGGTGGTGTCGGCGAGCACCTGCTCGGTGCCGATCACGTTCTGCTGCTTGCCGTCGCTGCGTAGCAGATAGAGGGTGTAGCGGCCGTTCTCGTTGCTGCCCAGGTCCTCGCGGGCCTTGAAGGCGGCGTCGTTGCCGTCGAGGCCATCGACCGCGAAGACCACGAACAAGCCGAGCAGCTCGGAATGTTCGGCCAGGGTGCCGCCCATTTCCGCCACCAGCTTGCGGCGCAGCGCCTCGGCGCCGAGGTTGCCCTGGTGGTTCTGCTCGCGCAGGGCTTGCAGGGTGCGCGACAGGCCTTCGCCGAGCAGCAGCTTGTCCTGCAGCTGGCGTTGCAGTTGCAGCGCCTGCACCTGGCCCTGGGTCTGCAGGCTGGCGCGGGCGGATTCGGCGAACAGCTTGCCGCTGTCGTCCTTGATCACCTGGCTGTCTTGGCGCGCCTGGTAGAGCGACAGGCCGATCAGGCTGGCGGCCACGCCCAGCAGGCAGAGGCCCGCCAGCCAGGTGATGCGCCCTTGGAGGGTGGACTGGATGCTGCGCATGGATTGCCTCCTTGAAACTGCGAAACCCGCCGGCCCGCCAGGGCCGTGATGGGGGACGGCCGTGGCGCGCGGGCGGGTCTGCAGCGGGTGGTTTAGAAAGTGGTGCTGAAGATCAGCTGGCTATACAGGTTGCTGTCGTTGCTGCCGATTTGGGTGCCGCCATCCTCGGCGCTCTTCTTCGGCTGGTAGAGGCCGACCAGCGGGGTGATGGTCAGGTTCGGGCTCACGATCCAGTCGGCGTACAGGTCCAGCTCGCGGCCGCTGAAGTTGCCCAGGTCGTTGTCCAGGGTGTGGAAGTCGAACCACTGCAGGCCGATGTCGACGTTGTCCGCCGGGTTGACCTTGGCGCCGATGTTGTGGACCCGGGTGTTGTTGTTGAACGGGCCGGAGTAGTTGCCCGCCACCTCGCCCTGGAACCAGGTGCCGAAGCCACGGCTGAAGCCGTAGAACAGGGTGTCGTAGCCTTCCGAGAAGCGGCTGAAGCGGTAGCTCACGTAGGGCTTCCAGGGCAGGTCGGAGAAGGTCCAGCCTGCCTCGAGATACCAGGCGTTCTCGTTGTCGGCGTGGCGCTTGTCCTGCTCGGCGTACTCGCCGGAGAGGAACAGGTCCTGTACGCCGGCGTTGCCCTGGGCGCGCAGGCTGTAGGTCTTCATGTCCTTGCGGTCGAGCTGCAGGGGGGATGCGTACTGCTCGTCGATATCGGTGACGTCGATGTAGGTCAGGCCGACGGTGCCGGCATCGGCTACGTGCTCCAGGGTGCCGACGTACAGCTCGGAGTTGGCCTGGGCACGGTTGTTCGACTTCAGGTGCATGATGTCGCCACGCCAACCCTGCTTGCCGCCGATGCGCAGCACTTCGGTCTGGTCGAAGTTGCGCCGGCCGGCCAGGTAGTAGGCGCCGCCGCGGTTGAACTCGCCATCGGCCAGGCCCTTGCCCAGGTTGAGGGCGTCGCCGTCGATCAGGAAGCCGTCGCCGACCACGATGTTCTGGCGGCCGAAGGAGAAGTCGATGCCGTCGTCGCCCAGCACCGGGAACAGCTTGCCCGAACGCCAGCCGGCGTAGGCGTCTTCGATCTTGGTGGTGCGCTCGGAGCCGTCGCTGAAGCCGGCGGCGTCGCCATCACCCCAGGTGCCCGAGCTGAGCAGGCCGAAGGCGCCGTAAGCGGTGCCGGCATCGCCCAGGCGCTGGTCGCCGCTCAGGCCGTACTTGATGAAGCCTTCCTGCCAGGACGACGAGCCTTTGTCCTTGGTGCCGGTCTGGGCGTAGTTCTCCTGGCTGTGGAACAGCGCATAGACCGCCGAGACATTGGCGTCGAGGTGGGTGTCGTCGGTCGCGTACAGCGAGTACGCCTGGGCGGAACCTGCGCTGGCCACCATCAGGGCGAGCAGCGTCGGGCGAAGCAAGGTGGGTCGGGTCATGGCTTGCATCCGTATCGTTATTGTTGGCAGGGGGACGAAACTGCCGAGGATGCTAAGGCGATGGGCGGTGCCGGCCTTGCGTGTGTCTGCCAAGTGCTTGGATGTGCTTGCCAGATGAGGCGCGCGAGCGGGCCGGGGGCTTCCACGCTTTGCCATGGCGATCCGGCTCGTTGGTGCAGTAAGTGCGAAATTCCTTACGGATAGATCGGATGTGTCTCGGCGATTCATTCGCCCTGTACGTGCAGCATCGCTGACCTCGAGCACAGCAGGCGTGCTGCCTCAGAAGGCAGTTCCTTTTCCTGATCTAACCCCCGAGTTATCTGCCTCGCCCCCTCCCTGGCAGCACCCATCCAGATCTCACAGAGGTCATTGGTGCTCGAGTCATTTGCCAAACGGAGGTTTCACTTTGTCCAACGAAATCCGCCCGCTGTTCTTCTGCATGCATGCAAAAGCTGTGCATTTGCAAAAGGGGCTGCACAAGCACGCTTTGCGAAACTATCGACGCCTCTACTACGCGGATGTGCTCGACAGCGCCTCGACGCCGGAAGGAGAAGCGCCATGAGCCGACGCGATATCGTTGTCCCTCTTTGCCTCAAGTACACCAACGAAGCCACCTGCACCGCCCCCTGGTTCGTGGCCGACAGCGAATACCCGCAGATGCAGGCGCGCTACAAGCCGCTGGTCAATGGCGAGGAAGCCTTCGCCGCCGTGCACCTGGCCATCGCCAAGGCCAAGCAGTCGGTGAACATCATCTGCTGGGGCTTCCAGCCATCGATGTATTTCGTTCGCGACCGCCGTTACCAAGATGACCCCGAGGCCCTGAGCGAGCTGTGCATTGGTGAGCTGCTGGAGCGCAAGGCCAAACAGGGTGTGAAAGTGCGTGTGCTCGGCTGGCGGATGTTCTGGAACCTCGCCGGCCTTGCGGGCGAAGCCAACCTGCCAGGTAATGCCCCGTACTTCTGGGACGCAACGATGCAGAGCGCCACGGCCGAGCAACATGACTTCGACCACCGCTGGTTCTCCGAGTACGCGGTCGCCGACGGCGAGGCAGCGGGACTGGCGGCGGCCCACCGGCCGCTGTTCGTTGGGCGCGATTTCGATGGCGACGAACGCAAGCGGATCAAGGGCCACCTGCGCGAGCACGGCGTGGACAAGGCGTTGAGCGACAGCTCGATCTGGACCATGGCCAAGAGCGCCACCCACCACCAGAAGATGGTCCTGGTCGACTACGAGTTGCCAGCGGATACGGTGGGTTTCGTCATGGGCCACAACATGCTCGACGAATACTGGGACACCGATGCGCACTCCGCCCTGCGCCGCGAGAAGATCGACAAGCCCGCTCCCAACCGTGGCCCGCGCGGCTTCACCCCGCGCCAGGACATCTCCTGCCGGGTCACCGGGCCGATCCTGGAATACCTCCACCGCAACTTCGCCCAGGCCTGGCAGAAGGAAACCGGCGAAACCCTGCCCGCGCTGCACTCGGACCTGCATGAGTCGGCCAAGCGCTTCCCCTTCCGCGGCGGCAACCAGGACGACGGCACCGCACTGATGGCGCAACTGCTGCGCACCCAGGCGCAGGTGGGCGTGCGCGACATCGAGAAGCTCTATCTGCAAACCGTCAACAACACCACGCAATTCGTCTACGTCGAGAACCAGTACTTCCGCTGGCCACCGTTCGCCGAGGCGCTGAAGAAAACGGTCGACGCGCAGATGCGCATGGGCCGCAAGCCGGAAGAGCACGGCAACGTGCACCTGTTCGTGGTCACCAACGACACCGACGAGGGCATGGGCAAGGGCACAGTCAATACCCAGCGCATGCTCGAATGCCTGGGCCGCGCCGACACCATCCCCGAGGTGACCAAGCAGATGCTCATCGACGAGGCGAAGCAAGCGGCGCCACCGAAGCCGCGCCCGGATGGGCCCAAGGACTTCTATGGCAAGTGGCAGCTCGCCGAGTGGGAGGCTCGCTATGGCGAGGAGATCAAGGCCATCGAACAGAGCACCGTCCACTCGCAGGACATCCCCGGCCTGAAGGTCCACGTCTGCTCGCTGGTAGCTCCCGACTCCCCGCCGAGCAAGCCGTGGATGCCGGTGTACATCCACTCCAAGCTGATGATCGTCAACGACGTCTTCACCACCCACGGCTCGGCCAACCTCAATACCCGCAGCATGGAAGTGGATAGCGAACTGAACATTGCCCACGAGTGGGCGAGCGTGACTCAGGCGCTGCGGCGGCGGTTGTGGGAGCTGCATACGGGGAAAAAGGGGGCGCAGGATGATTCGGAAGAAGCATTTAAGGAGTGGAGTGACATCATAAAAAGGAACAAGGAGCGCCAAAAAAACAAGAAAGACAAATCGATGCCGTACGCCCCTATTGTGGAATTCCATTACGGCAAATCCACTCTCTGGAATCTCGACTAATGCACCGCTTCTTGCTGATTTCCAGCTTGCTACTGGCTGCCTGTAGCGCCAGCAGTCCAGATACCTATTCGAAGAAGGAATTTCATGTGGATCGTCTTTCCCAGATCAAGTCCAACCTAGCTTTTACCTGCAAATACGAGACTATTCCCTCACCCTCGGCAGACAGTGATGTGCTGTTCCAGTACGGCCGCTGGCTGGAAAAGAACAATCAGCTCAAACAAGAGCCAAGCGTGTATGGGGAGATCGAACGCCTATACCGCATCGCCAGCGAAAGTGGCCATTACAAGGCCAATATCAATCTGCAGAACGGTGCGATGCGCGGGCACTACACGCTTAAAGGCGCCGAGAACCTACGTATGAGCCAGAAACTGATCGATGCGAAAATCGCCCGGGGCTATTTCTTCATCGGCTATTTCTTGCAGCAAGGCTCGGCCGGTTTGAAGAAAAACGAAGAATTGGCGCTGCGCTACTTCCGTAAGGCTGCCGACGAGGGCAATGCGGAGGCGCAGTACCAGGTCGCGGATATGTTGTCACCAACCGATATTGCCCCAGACATTGCCCGCCAGATGCGCCGCTGTTCTGCCGAACAAGGACATGGCGAGGCTGCCTTGGAACTGGGAATTAACATGCAAGGTAAGGGGCAAGTTAAGGAGGCGCTCGAGGCATTTCAAATGGGCGTCGCTGGAGGTGATGAAACTGCCGCATATGTATTGGAGAAGGGTTTTCGTGATGAAAAAGCAGAAAGCGATCCCGAGTACCTAGGATTATTGATCGATATAGAGCGCTCCGAACGTTACAAGAAAATCGGCAAGATACTTTCTGGCTACTCCTACGCCCAACCCAAAGTCCCCGAGATCAACGAAATCGTCCCGCTACCGCCAGCCAAACTGCCGCCATGGGACGGCAAGTTGAAGTGGGTGGAAGAGCGCAAGGCCAACGTCCAGCCGCCCAAACCCAGCGAGTCGCTGATCCAGGAACTGGCCAAGGCCAAGCTGCTCGACCCAAAGACCGGTCGCCCCATGCCCGGCTCGCCCGCCTTCGTTCGCACCCGTTCACCGGCGCCCATTTGCAACAGTGGCGAAGCCTGCCCACGCAGCGGCTACTGGCAGATCATCGGCGTCGACAATTACTGGTCGATCGTCGAAGGCAGAACCATTCGCCGTTTCCAACAAGGCGAGCGCATGCCCACCCCGGTGATCGAACGTCGCTACACCCGCCTGTGGCCCCTGCCGGACAAGGTCACGAAAGGTCCCGAATCCGTGAGATGGGTACTTTACGGCGATGCGTAAGCAATACCTCACGTGGATAGCCTGCATCGTGCTGACCGGCTGCGGTGGCAATCAATCCGGGAAAGTCTCGCTCGACAGGCTTTCCCGAGTTGAGGCCAACCTGGCCTTTACCTGCAGATACGAGACTATTCCCGCGCCCTCGGCGGACAGCGATGTGCTGTTCCAGTACGGCCGCTGGCTGGAAAAGAACAATCAGCTCAAACAAGAGCCAAGCGTGTATGGAGAGATCGAACGCCTATACCGCATTGCCAGCGAAAACGGCCATTTCAAGGTCAATATCAATCTCCAGAACGGCGCCATGAGCGGGCACTACAAGCTCAAAGGGGCTGAGCACCTACGCATGAGCCAGCAACTGATAGATGCGAAGATCGCCCGGGGTTATTTCTTCATCGGCTACTTCCTGCAACAGGGTTCGGCTGGGCTACAAAAGGACCCAGCATTGGCCCTGCGTTACTTCCGAAAGGCTGCCGACGAAGGCAATGCAGAAGCTCAGTACTACGTTGGCGACAAACTTGAACCAATTGATATTGCTCCTCAAGTCGCACTAAAGATGTACCGGTGCGCTGCCGAACAGGGACATGGGAAAGCTTCTATGTCCTTGGGGATTTACCTTCAAGATGAAGGGTATTACCAAGAGGCACTCGAAGCCTACCAACTTGGAGTTGCTGCTGGACACGAAACATCAGCCTCCTTCTTGGAGCATGGTTTCCTTGGCCCTAGCCCCGATAATCGATTGGACTATCTAGGTCAACAGGAAGACCTCGAGCGCTCCGAACGTTACAAGAAAATCGGCAAGATACTTTCTGGCTACTCCTACGCCCAACCCAAAGTCCCCGAGATCAACGAAATCGTCCCGCTACCGCCGGCCAAGCTGCCGCCGTGGGATGGCAAGTTGAAGTGGGTGGAGGAACGCAAGGCCAACGTCCAGCCGCCCAAACCCAGCGACTCGCTGATCCAGGAACTGGCCAAGGCCAAGCTGCTCGACCCGAAGACCGGTCGCCCCATGCCCGGCTCGCCCGCCTTCGTTCGCGCCCGTTCGCCGGAGCCCATTTGCAACAGTGGCGAAGCCTGCCCACACAGCGGCTACTGGCAGATCATCGGCGTCGACAGTTACTGGTCGATCGTCGAAGGCAGCACCATTCGCCGCTTCAAGCAGGGTGAGCGCATGCCCACCGCGGTGATCGAGCGGCGCATCAGCCGAATCTGGCCGTTGCCGGACAAGGTCATCAAAGACCCCGAATACGTCAGATGGGTGATGCTCGGTGAGGCTTAAGTTGGGAGGCGCCTGGCTGTAAGGGATGGTGCTGTCCGTCTGCGATGGGGGCCGCGATCCAGAGGCCGCTGCTACAGATAGTCAGAGCTCAGCAGGAAAGACCCAAGGTCACCAGACACGTTGTCAGGGTGTGCCCCCGGGGCCGAACGAACCCACGAACATGACCGTGACTCGCGTCGGCGACCTAGCGCCGGCGCAACGTCAGCGACGGCTGTTCGTCGAACAGGCGCTTGTACAGCGCGGAGAAGTGGCTGGAGCTGGCGAAGCCGAGGTCCAGGGCCAGGTGGGTGATGCTCTGCGGGGCTTCGAGTTTCAGGCGGCGGCGGGCTTCGCTCAGGCGCAGGGCGAGTTGGACCTGTTGCGGGGTGGCTTGGCAGAGCTGGCGGAAGCTGTACTGCAAGGTGCGTTGACTGGTGTTGAGCTGGCGGCTGAGGTCGACCAGCGAGAGCGGCTGGGCGAGGTCCGCCTGCATTCGTTCTACCGCTGCCAGGACCAGCCGGCGGTGCTGTTCCAGTGAGCGCGGGGCCTTGGCCACCGAGTTTTCCGGGGAGTCGTCGAGGGCTTGCAGCAGGCAGCTCAGTGCCGAGTGGATGGCGGTGCCGGCGTGGGCCGGGTCGTCCGGGCACCAACTGGCGCGGAAGAAGGCGCCGAGCGAGTCGGTGAGGTTCTGTCGCAGGTAGGTGGCGGCGCGTTGCGAGAGACGCAGGCGGCGTTGCTGCAGGGCGCGCTCGAAGCGCTCCTGCTCCTGCGCGCCGAGCAGGCGATCGAGCATCGTCATGGACAGGCCCAGGCCGAGCATGTGGATCTCGCCGGGCGCGCAGATTTCCATTTCCTCGCCGCCGGGCAGCACCAGCAGGGTGTCGTCCTGCAAGGGTTGGCCGTTGAAGCGCGAGTCGGCGCAGGCGCGCAGCGGGATGCCGACGACGATCTGGCCGGCCGGCGGCGCCATGTTCTCGCGCAGGTGCAGGTTGGAGTGCTCGTAGAACAGCGTGGCCTCCGGCAGTTGTACGTGCAGGAGTTCGGCCTGGAGGCGACCGCGGCCAAGCTGGGTATAGGACTGGCTCCAGCCGGTGAGGGCGCGGGCCAGTTCGTCGGAGTCGTTCGCCTGGTAGCGGGCAATGCCGGGCATCGGGTTGACCTCGTCGCGGTGGCGCCAGGGGGAGTATCGGTGAGGCCACCGGTACACGGCTTGCGCAGCGTGCCAGTGGCCTTGCCCTGTCTGCCAGATGCGCGACCTCAGGCGCGGCTGGCCAGGTACGCCTCGGCCAGTTGGCAGGCGCGTTCGATCAGCATTGGCGCCAGCTCCTCGGCGGTGCGGCTGTTGCGCCGGGTGTGCACCCAGCCGAGGTAGGTGGTGCCGCGCAGGGCGAGGAACAGCGGCAGGCTGGCGCGGTCTTCGGCGGTCAGCGGTTTCACCGAGTCGTAGCCGGCGAGCAGCGCTGCTTCTATATCCGCCAGGCGTGGGTCGTCCTGGCAGAAGTAGAGCGCAGTGGCCAACTCGAACATGTGCCAGCCGAAGCCGGCGTCGTCGAAGTCGATCAGTTGCAGCTTGCCGCCGTCCAGCAGCAGGTTTTCCGGCACCAGGTCGGCGTGGATCATGCCGAAGTTGCCGAGCTGGCGGCCATAGCGGCGCAGGTCGTGGCGGGCTTCCTGGCGGGCGCGCTGGAGCAGGTCGCGCTCTTGCGTGCTGAGCAGATCGAGCTCCCAGTAGCGGCCCCAGAACGGGTTGGCGCCGATCAGGCCTTCTTCGTCCCAGGCATGTCGGGTGAACTCGTTGGGCTGGCGCCACTGCGCCGAGTTCAGGTGGATGCGCGCGGCCACGGCGCCGGCCTGGAAGAACAGCGCCTCGATGTCGCCTTCGGTTTGCAGGCCTTGCTCGGCGGAGCCCAGGGTGGCGCCGGCGAGCCAACCGAGCATGTCGACGAAGCGTGGCTCGGCCAGCGCTGCACTGCGCACTTCAGCCAGGTGCTCGCCGTTGCGGGTGCGGATGATTTGCGGCACGCCAATGCCGCCGGCGGCGAGCTGCTCCATCCAGGTCAGCTCCGAGCGCAGCTCGGCTTCGCTGTGGTAGCCGTCGCGGTGCACGCGCAGGGCGCTGCGGGTGCCGTCGCTGCGGGTGGCGCAGAACACGGCGTTTTCGCGGTACTTGATCAGCTCCAGGCCGACGAAGTCGCCGTCCCAGTGGCGCAGCGCGTCCTGCGCCAGGGCGTGCAGGCGGGCGACCTGCTGGTCGTGGTCGAGATGGGAGAAATCGGTCATGGGCAATTCCTCAGAGTTCGCTCAGGGCCTGGTCCAGGCGGTCGATGAACAGCTCGCCGTGCTCGGCTTCGAACACCAGCGGCGGACGGATCTTCAGGATGTTGTCGTGGGCGCCGATCTTGCTGATCAGCACGCCGCGCTGGCGCAGCTGGTTGACGATGCGCCGCGCCTCGGCGCCGGCCGGCTCGCGGCTTGAACGGTCGCGCACCAGCTCGACGGCGAAGAACAGGCCCTTGCCGCGCACGTCGCCGATGATCGAATGACGCTCGGCCAGGCGATGCAGCGCGGCGTCCAGCTTGGCGCCCTGGCGCAGGGCGTTGCCTTGCAGGTCCTGCTCGGCGATCACGTCGAGTACTGCCTGGCCGACGGCGGCGGCCACGGGTGAACCGCCGAAGGTGTTGAAGTACAGGTTGCTGCGGCCGAATGCTTCGACCCGCTCGCGGTTGGCGATCACGCCGGCGAGGGGGAAGCCGTTGCCCATCGGCTTGCCGAGGGTGACAAAGTCCGGCACCACCGGGTGCGCCTGATGGCCCCACATGTGTTCGCCGGTGCGGGCAAAGCCGGACTGCACTTCGTCGACGATCAACAGGCCGCCGGCGTCGCGCACCAGTTTCGCTACGCGCTCCAGGTAGCCGGCCGGCAGGCGCGGGATGCCTTCGTTGGCGAACAGGGTGTCGATCAGCATGGCGGCGAGGCCGACGCCGGCCGCCTGCAGCGAGGTGATGGCCGCGGCGACCCGAGCGACATAGCGCTCGGCAACGGCCTCGGGGCTGCCGTCGGCCTGGTACAGGCAGGGGATCGGCACCGCGCGAGCGTGCAGCGAGAACGGCTCGGAGCTCGGCAGGGCGGTGGTCACCGCGGCCAGGCTGGTGGTGTTGCCGTGATAGTTGTAGTCACTGACGATCACCCCGCGGTTGCCGCTGAAGTAGCGGGCCATGCGCAGCGCCAGCTCGTTCGCTTCGCTGCCGGTGCAGGTGAACATCACCGCGTCCAGCGGCGCGGCGAAGGTCGCGGTGAGGTTCTCCGCGTAGCGCACCACGCGCTCGTTCAGGTAGCGGGTGTGGATGTTCAGGGTCGCTGCCTGCTCGGCCATTGCCGCCACCACCTTGGGGTGGCAGTGGCCGACGCAGGGCACGTTGTTGTAGCAGTCCAGGTAGCGCTGGCCGTTGGCGTCGATGAGCCAGACGCCTTCGCCCTTCACCAGTTCCAGAGGCTCGTCGTAGAACAGCGGCGAGGCGTCGCCCATGACCCGGTGGCGGCGTTGCAGGAGGGTGGCTTCAGACATGTTCGGGGTTCTCCAGGGGTTTGCCGGTGCGCAGCAGGTAGTTGAGGACCAGCAGCGCGACCACGACGGCGAGGGCGCTGAGCATGGCCAGTTCGAGCTGGAAGCAGGCGGCGATGACGATCAGGGTCAGGCCCATGCCGACCACGGCCACCACGGGGCCGCCGCGCAGGCGGAAGGGACGGGCCAGTTGCGGCTGGCTGCGGCGCAGGCGCAGGTACGCGGCGAACAGCACCAGGTGGCAGCTGCCCAGCAGCAGGACGACGCACAGCAGCAGGTTTTCCGGCGGTACCAGGGTCAGCGGCAAGCCGATCACGCTCAGCACCAGCAGGGCAACGTAGGGCGAGCCACGGCGGTTGGTGCGGGTCAGGGCGACGGGGAAGAAACCGTCGCGGGCCAGGGCATAGAGTTGGCGGGAGGCGGAGAAGACCACAGAGAAGAAGGTCGCCAGCAGGCCGCACACGGCACCGGAGCCGACCAGCAGCGGCAGCCAGTCGTGTTCGCTGTAGAGCCCGCCGTGGGTCATGGCGGCGTACAGCGGGTCGGCTGCGTTACCGACGGCCTCCACGCCAGCTGCACCCGGTGCGGCGATCACCACCAGCAGGGCGGTCAGCAGCAGCGTGCCGACGGCGGCGAGGATGCCGCGCGGCATGTTGCGGCCGGGGTCGGCGGCTTCCTCGGCGGCGGAGCTGACCTGCTCCAGGCAGATGAACATCCAGATGGCGAAGGGCACGCAGGCGAAGATGCCGTGCAGGCTGGCGTTCTGCAGCAGGTCGCCGGAAGCCGGGACCAGGTTGCCCCACTGCACGTGCGGCAGCATGGCGCCGCCGAAGGCGAGCAGGGCGACCGCAGCCACGGCGCCGGCCAGCAGGGTCAGGCCCAGGGCCTCGCCGACACCGACGATATGGATGCCGATGATCAGCATGAATAGCCCGATGCGTACCGGCCAGCCGCCGAAGCCGAAAACCGACTCCATATAGGCGGCGAGGAAGTTGGCGGCGGCACCGGTGCCGATGGTCAGGGCCAGCGCGCAGGCGGCGCCGACCAGGTAGCCGACGAAGGGCCCGAAGGCCAGTTGCGCATAGGCGAACACGCCGCCGGCGTGTGGCTGCGCGGTGGAAAGTTCGGTGATGCACAGCGCCAGGCCGCCGCAGAGCACGGCCATCAAGAGGGTGGCGAGGAGCATGTTGGTCCAGCCGTTGCCGGCCAGGCCGTAGTTCCAGCCGGAGAACTGGCCGGCGATGACCAGCGAGATGCCGAGCCCGGCGACCTGGGGCCAGCGAAGAACGCCTTGTTTGAGCATGGAGCGAACCCTTCTTTTGTTGTTGTAGGGGGAACTGCACGCGCCCGGCTCTCAAGCGCGGGGCAGGGCAGAAGGTACGAAGGGAGGGCTTGGGGCGATATCAGAAATACGCAAACACGCGCGGATGCAACGCCATTGCTGCAGGAGCGAGCTTGCTCGCGAATCGCCTCGCAGCGGGTTAAGGGATCGCGAGCAAGCGCGCTCCCACGAAACGCAATCCCTCGCGCAGTTCCCGGGTTTGCTCCAGGCAAAAAAAGACCGGCCCGAAGGCCGGTCGAGGGTGACACCGGAGTAAATGCGGAATCAGGCGCGCTTGAGCACCAGGGTCAGGATGTCGTAGCTGGCCACCAGCTCGCCGTTCTGGTTGGTGACTTCCACGTCCCAGGCGACCACGCCTTGCGGCTCGCCCTTGGGGCTCTTCTTGCCCTGGTCGATCTTGCGCTTGCAGGTCAGGCGGGCCTGGATGGTGTCGCCGATGCCCACCGGGTTGATGAAGCGCAGGGTGTCCAGGCCGTAGTTGGCCAGCACCGGGCCGACGCCGGGGGAGACGAACAGGCCGGCGGCCGCGGAGAGCACGAAGTAGCCGTGGGCGATGCGCTTGCCGAACTGCGAGTCTTTCGCCGCCAGCTCGTCGAAGTGCATGTAGAAGTGGTCGCCCGACAGGCAGCCGAAGTTGACCAGGTCGGCTTCGGTGACGGTGCGGCGGTGGGTCAGCAGCGACTCGCCGATCTGCAGGTCGTCGAAGTAGCGGCGGAACGGATGCACTTCGGTCTCGTAGACCTTGGCGCCGCGCACGTATTCGCCGGTGACGGCCATCAGCATGGTCGGCGAACCCTGCACCGCGGTGCGTTGCAGGTAGTGCTTGACGGCGCGCAGGCCGCCCAGTTCTTCGCCACCGCCGGCGCGACCCGGGCCGCCGTGCTTGAGCACCGGCAGCGGCGAGCCGTGGCCGGTGGACTCGGCGGCAGACTCGCGGTCGAGGATGTGCAGGCGGCCATGCAGCGCGCCCATAGCCGGAACCACTTTGGCCGCCACTTGCGGATCACGGGTAATCAGGCTGGCTACCAGGCTGCCTTTGCCGCGCGCGGCCAGGGCGATGGCTTCGTCGATGTCGTCGTAGCCCATCAGGGTGCTGACCGGGCCAAAGGCCTCGATGTCGTGTGCACCGCCTTCGGCGTGCGGATCTCGGCTGCGCAGCAGGGTCGGGGCGAAGAAGGCGCCTTCGTTCACGCCTTCGCCGCGCGGGGCGAAACCATCCTTCGCGCCAAACAGAAGATCGCTGGATTTCAGCAGGGCCTCGACGCGCTCGGCGACGTCGGCCTGTTGGGCGTGGGAGGCCAGCGCCCCCATCTTCACGCCTTCCACCGACGGGTCGCCGACCACGACCTTGGCCAGGCGGTCACGCAGGCGTTCGGCAACGGCGTCGATGTGCTTGGCGGGGATGATGGCGCGGCGGATGGCGGTGCATTTCTGCCCGGCCTTGGTGGTCATCTCGCGGGCCACTTCCTTGACGAAGAGGTCGAATTCTTCGTCGTCCGGGGTGACGTCCGGCGCGAGTATGGCGCAGTTCAGCGAGTCGGCCTCGGCGTTGAACGGCACCGAGTTGCGGATCAGGTTGGGGTTCACGCGCAGCTTGGCGGCGGTGTCGGCGGAGCCGGTGAAGGTGACGATGTCCTGGCCTTGCAGGCGGTCCAGCAGGTCGCCCGTGCCGCCGATGATCAGCTGCAGGCTGCCAGCCGGGAGCAGGCCGGACTCGTGCATGACGCGCACGGCGGCTTCGGTCACGTAGCTGGTGGCCGTGGCCGGCTTGACGATGCAGGGCATGCCGGCGAGGAAGCTCGGTGCGAACTTCTCGAGCATGCCCCAGATCGGGAAGTTGAAGGCGTTGATGTGCACGGCGATGCCGCCGCGCGGGACCAGGATGTGGCTGCCGGCGAACTTGCCGGTCTTGCCCAGCGGGATGGCCGGGCCTTCGTGGACCACGTTGCCCGAGGGCAGCTCGCGGCCGCCGACGCCGGCGTAGGCGAACAGGGTGCCGGCGCCGCCTTCGATGTCGATCCAGCTGTCGGCGCGGGTGGCGCCGGTGTGGCGGGAAATCTCGTAGAGCTGTTCCTTGCGCTCCATCAGGTACAGCGCCAGGGCCTTCAAGCGCTGGGCGCGCTGCTGGAAGTCCATGGCCATGAGCTCGGCCAGGCCTTGCTGGCGGGCGTGGGCCACGGCTTCGGCGAAGTCCAGGGACTCTTCGTGGGTCTGCGCGACCAACTGGCCGTTGAGTGCGCTACGCAGCGCCTGGGCGCCATGCTGGCCGATCCAGCGGCCGCCGATGAAACTTTGCAGGATGGGCTCTTGGGCCATCGCTTATTCCTCCAAATCGCTACGCAAGGGTGCCGGCCCGTGGCCGGTTGACCGCCGCGCCGGGTGGGCGTCGGCGGCGCGTGAAAAGGGGCGGTACGAAGCCGCCGGATTGGGACGCCAGGGGCCTTGTGGGTCGATGGCGGTACAGCGTGATGCGTTACCTGTAGGAGCGAGCTTGCTCGCGAACCGCATGCCACCGGGGTTTCAGGTTGTGCGGAGGTATTGATCGCGGACAAGGTCCGCTCCTACAGGGGGACACGGCTTTCGTAGGAGCGGACCTCGTCCGCGTTTCGCCAGGATCAGGCGGGTTCGCGAGCAAGCTCGCTCCTACGAAGAGCTGAGAATCAGAGCTGGTCGAAGTCCAGCACCACCTTGTCGCTCAGCGGGAAGGCCTGGCAGGACAACACGTAGCCGGCCGCCACTTCGTAGTCTTCCAGGGCGAAGTTGCTGTCCATCTCCACCTCGCCCGAAACCACCTTGCACTTGCAGGTCGAGCACACGCCGGCCTTGCAGGAGTAGGGCAGTTCGGCGCCCTGGGCGTTGCCGGCGTCGAGCACGCTGACGCTGTTGCGGGCCAGCTCGAAGGACAGCTCGCGGCCATCGCTGATCACGGTGATCTGGCTCTTGCCGCTGTCGGTCGCGGCGGCGGCCTGGCGGGCTTCGCGCTTGCTTTCGCTGCCGGCGGCGGCGAACAGCTCGAAGTGGATGCGCTCGGCCGGCATGCCGTTGCCCTTGAGCTGGTCGCGCACGGTCTCGGTCATCGCCTGCGGGCCGCAGATGAAGGCGGCGTCGAGGTGCTTCACGTCGATCCAGCGGCTGAACAGCTGGCCGCACTTGTCGGCGTCGATGCGGCCGTTGTACAGGTCCACGTCCTGCTGCTCGCGGCTGAACACGAAGATCAGGTTCAGGCGCTGCAGGTAACGGTTCTTCAGGTCTTCCAACTGCTCGCGGAACATCGCCGCGTTGCTCGAGCGGTTGCCGTAGATCAGGGTGACGCGGCTGTGCGGCTCGGTTTCCAGGGTGGTCTTGACGATCGACAGGATCGGCGTGATGCCGCTGCCGGCGGCCACCGCCAGGTAGTTGCCGTGGCGCGCCGGGTCCAGTTCGACGTGGAAGTGGCCGGACGGCGGCATCACTTCCAGGCTGGCGCCGGCCTTGAGCGAATCGTTGGCGTAGGCCGAGAAGCGGCCGCCGGCCACGCGCTTGATCGCCACGCGCAGCTCGCCGTCGTTGATGCCGCTGCAGATGGAGTAGGAGCGGCGCACTTCCTCGCCGTCCATCTGGGTGCGCATCACCAGGTGCTGGCCCTGGGTGAAGCGGAAGCTGTCGGCCAGGTCCGCCGGCACCTCGAAGAGGATGGACACCGCATCGCGGGTCTCCGGGCGCACTTCCTTGATTTTCAGGCTGTGGAACTTGCTCATTGTTCTTCTCCGGCGGCGGCGCCGCTTGGGGGGCGAATACAAACGTCGCGAGCGATGGTCAGGCTAGGCGGAAGCGACTCTGGAAGCGCAGTTCACGTGTGTGAATGAGCATTCCGAAGTCGTTTCCAACGACGCATGGCCGAGCGCAGCAGGTTGTCTTCGTCCTCCTAGATGCACTTGAAATAGTCGAATGGTTCGCGGCAGTCGATGCAGCGGTACAGCGCTTTGCAGGCGGTCGAGCCAAACTGGCTGAGCTGCTCGGTGTGCGCGCTGCCGCATTGCGGGCAGCACACTTCCGGGCTCTCGCCAAGCAGGCTGCGCTTGCTGGTGCTGCCGGCCGGCGGCGCTATGCCGTAGGCGCGCAGCGCTTCGCGGCCGTGCTCGCTGATCCAGTCGGTGGTCCAGGCCGGGTCCAGGCGGCGCTCCAGTTGCGGCGCGGCGAAGCCGGCGTGCTCCAGGGCGTGCTGGATGTCCTGTTCAATCACCTCGGTGGCCGGGCAGCCGGAGTAGGTGGGGGTGACCACCACGTGCAGGTGCCCGTCCCGCCAGTCGAGGCCGCGGACGATGCCGAGGTCGACGACGCTGACCACCGGCACTTCCGGGTCCATCACCTGGCCGAGCACGCTCCAGGCCTGGCTGAGGTCGTCAGCGGAGCCTGCGCGCGCGCCACGGTCGCTGGCGATCAGCTCACCAGGTCGCATCGGGGTAGGCTCGCTGAAGGAATTGCATCTCGGCCAGGAGAATGCCCAGGTGCTCGGTGTGGAGGCCGCGGCGGCCGCTGAGGTAGAAGTTCACCGCGGGCTCCGGCAGCGGCAGGGTGGCGCTGGCGAAGATGTCGGCGACCTTGGCGCGCCAGGCGGCGGCCAGTTCTTCCGGATTCGGCGCTACGCCCTCGGCGAACAGGCGCTGCTCGACGTCGTCGGCATTGGTCATTTCGACGGTGAATCGCCACACCTGCGGGATGGCCGCGAGCATGCGCTGGTGGCTTTCCTCGGTACCGTCGCCCAGGCGCTCGACCCACTCGCCGGAACGGCGCAGGTGGTAGGTGACTTCCTTCAGACCCTTGGCGGCGATGGCGGCGATGCGCGCGTCGCTGGAGTCGCTCAGGGCGCGCAGCACGTGGAAGTGCCAGGCGTCGTAGAGGAACTGCTTGGTCATGGTCACGGCAAAGTCGCCGTTGGGTTGCTCGACCAGCAGCAGGTTGCGGAAGGCGCGCTCGTCGCGGCGGAAGGCCAACTGGTCGGCATCGCGGCCGTCATCCAGAAGCTCCACGGCGTACTCGTACCAGTTGCGCGCTTGGCCAACGAGGTCGAGGCCGACGTTCATCAGCGCCAGCTCTTCTTCCAGGGCCGGGGCACGGCCGCACCATTCGCACAGGCGCTGACCCTGGATCAGGGCGCTGTCGGCGAGGCGCAGCAGGTATTCGATCTTGTCGTTGTTCGGGTTCATGCACGCGATCTCACATGTGGCCGACTTCGGGCGGCAGCTCGTAGAAGCTGGCGTGGCGGTAGACCTTGTCCTGAGCCGGGTCGAACAGCGGGTCTTTCTCGTCCGGCGAAGAGGCGGTGATCAGCGCCGAGGGCACGACCCACAGGCTCACGCCTTCGTTGCGGCGGGTATAGAGCTCGCGGGCGTTCTCGATGGCCATGGCGGCGTCAGCGGCGTGAACGCTGCCAACGTGCTTGTGGTTCAGGCCGTGCTTGCTGCGCACGAAGACTTCAAAAAGGGTCCATTCAGCCATGGTGGTTGTCTCCTCGCGGCTCAGGCAGCGTCACGTTTCTGTTGTTTTTTGCGGGCATGGGCGACCGCGGCTTCGCGGACCCAGGCGCCACTTTCGATGGCGTTGCGACGGGTGGCGACGCGCTCGGCATTGCACGGGCCATTGCCCTTGAGCACCTCGTAGAACTCTTCCCACTGGATCTCGCCGAAGTCGTAGTGGCCGCGTTCCTCGTTCCACTTCAGGTGCGGATCGGGGGCGGTGCAGCCGAGCAGCTCCAGTTGCGGCACGGTCTGGTCGATGAAGCGCTGGCGCAGTTCGTCATTGCTCTGCCGCTTGATCTTCCAGGCCATGGACTGGGCGCTGTTGGGGGAGTGCTCGTCGCTCGGGCCGAACATCATCAGCGCCGGCCACCAGAGGCGGTTGATGGCGTCCTGGACCATGTCCTTCTGCGCCTGGGTGCCGTGGCGCATCATGGTCAGGAGGATTTCGTAGCCCTGGCGCTGGTGGAAGCTCTCTTCCTTGCAGATACGGATCATGGCGCGGGAGTAGGGGCCGTAGGAGGTGCGCTGCAGCACCACCTGGTTGACGATCGCGGCGCCATCCACCAGCCAGCCCACCGCGCCCATGTCGGCCCAGTTCAGCGTCGGGTAGTTGAAGATGCTGGAGTACTTGGCCTTGCCCGAATGCAGCTTGGCGATTTCCTCGTCGCGGTCGGCACCCAGGGTCTCCATGGCGCTGTACAGGTACAGGCCGTGGCCGGCTTCGTCCTGGATCTTCGCCATCAGCTGCAGCTTGCGCTTCAAGGTCGGTGCGCGGGTCACCCAGTTGCCTTCGGGCAGCATGCCGACGATTTCCGAGTGGGCGTGCTGGGAGATCTGCCGGATCAGGGTCTGGCGGTAGGCGTCGGGCATCCAGTTCTTCGCCTCGATCTTGATCTCGGCGTCGATCTTCTCCTGGAAGGCGCGCTCCTCGGCGGACATCTCGTCCAGCGCCTTGACGCGCTTCACGCCGGTCTCAACCAGTTGTGCGTACATGCTGTGTCTCCAGCCTTTGTTCTGTTGTGGGGGAGGCCTTGGCCATGGGTGTATTTTTAAATGATACAGAATCTAATGTCTAACACTAAATAGTGTGTCGTATGTGTTTTTGTGTCGCTTTGGCATTGAGGGGGCGCCGGGTAAACAGCGGCGTGAGCGCAGTTGTGCGTCTTGTTTGCGCAAAAGTTCGCAGAACGTGAGGTTATTTGCAGGATTTGTGCGGATTTATAGACCGCGCTTGCCTCAATCCGGGAGGCCGGCTGCGAGGGTGTAGGGGGAAGCAGGGAGACGAACGGTTGCCGAGTAAAGCGATACGTAAATATTGGATGAATGTCTTTATGGCGTTTCGTTGAGGCGCCGGCAGTGCCGGCGCCTCCGGCCATCAATGGTCGAGGATCACCTGGAAGCCGCCATAGATCATGCGCTTGCCGTCAAAGGGCATCGTCTGGCCCTCGGGCCATAGGCGCTTGTCCTCCATGGCCTTCTGCATGCCGGCATCGCGAGCCTCGCGCGAGGGCCAGGTAATCCAGGAGAACACCACCGTCTCGTCCTCCTGGCGCTTCACGGCCATGGGGAAGGAAGTGAGCTTGCCGTCGGGCACGTCATCGCCCCAGCACTCGACGACATTCAGCGCGCCATGCTCCCTGAACACGCCCGCCGCCGAGCGGGCCAGCCGGGTGTACTCCTCGCGCTTGGCCGTGGGCACGGCGAGGACGAAGCCAACGATGTAGTTCATGGTCGTATCTCCATTGCGAATGGGTGTGAGGGCGCCCGCGTGGGTGCCATTCACTGATTGGTCGAGTGGAGCGGGGGAGGATCGACAGGGGCAGGGCGGTGGGCGATGGATGGTCGGCGCCGGCCGGGTGCGCAGGCGTTTCGGTGTGACTCCGTTCCCTCTCCCGCAAGCGGGAGAGGGAACTGTTCGACGTGCGCGGCGAAGATAGACGCAATCCTGTAGGAGCGGATTCATCCGCGAAAATCCCCGCGCCAATTCCAACCGTGGGGCGCATAACCGCGTTCGCGGTTATGCGCCGTTACCTGGAACGAAAACGGCGGATAACCCCTTCGGGGTTATTCGCCCTACAGGGTCGGCATTTGTGCCGTGCGGTTCGCGAGCAAGGACTAGGCGTCCCCCTCGATCCTACGAAGTGCAGGAACATCCACGCACTCCGGACCGCCCCTTACAGAAGGCCGAGCAAAGCCCACGCAGAGGAGGTCATGCGAGATGGATGTCGCAAGAGCCGTCGTGAGTACAGGGATGTGCTCTCGACGGCGGGCCTCCGGGTGCGTGGGGATGTGCGAGGGAAGTCCGGCTTGCCGGACCCGTATGTCGGGGCAAGACTTTTGCCCACTTTGTGTCGTTTGACAAAGTGGGTCGCCCGAGGGGGCGAAACAAGAAACATCCGAACACGCCGAAGCGGCGCGCTACACCACACAAGACGTTTCTGGATGACTCGCTCCGCTCGCCCTTCGGGCCGCGCTAAAGCGCGTTCAGCGCAAGCGCTGTCCCGCGTTCGCGGGGAAGACGTGGGTGGCGGCGTGCAGGAGTGACGGGTGCGCCTAGCCCTTGTCCGCGAAAAAGATCGCGGATGAATCCGCTCCTACGGGAATACGCCGCACATGGCCGTTCGCGGATGGCATGGCCGCGCCGCCCCAGCAAAGAAAAAGCCCCGCACAAGGCGGGGCTTTGAAGGGCGCTGCAGGGAGAGTCAGCCCTGGTTGCGCTTGTCGAACACGTGGCAGGCCTTGCCTTCGGAGCGCTTGAGGCTGTGGAAGGGCTGGATCAGCACGCGGGCGCTGATGCCGATGTAGGTCTTGATCTGCTTGCCCAGCTCGTTGGCGACTTGCTTCTGCTGCTCGGCATCGAGTTGCAGGTCGTGCTTGAGTTCGACGTGCACGTCCATGCTGTCCATGTTGCCGTTGCGGTACAGGTGGATCTCGTAGACCTCGGCCAGTTGCTTGACCTTCAGCACCTGCTCCTCGATCTGCGTCGGGAACACGTTCACGCCGCGGATGATCAGCATGTCGTCGCTGCGACCGGTGATCTTGTCGATGCGGCGCATGGGGCGTGCGGTGCCCGGCAGCAGGCGGGTCAGGTCGCGGGTGCGGTAGCGGATCATCGGCAGCGCTTCCTTGGACAGCGAGGTGAACACCAGCTCGCCGTATTCGCCGTCGGGCAGGACCTTGCCGGTCGCCGGGTCGATGATCTCGGGGTAGAAGTGGTCTTCCCAGACGGTCGGGCCGTCCTTGGTTTCCGCGCACTCCATGGCCACGCCCGGGCCCATGATCTCGGACAGGCCGTAGATGTCCAGGGCGGTGATGCCCAGGCGCTCTTCCACGGCGCGGCGCAGCTCGGCGGTCCACGGCTCGGCGCCGAAGATGCCCAGGCGCAGCTTGAGGCTGTGCGGGTCGACGCCCTGGCGTTCGATCTCGTCGGCCAGGTTCAGCATGTAGGACGGGGTGACCATGATGATGTCCGGCTGGAAGTCGCGGATCAGCTGGACCTGCTTCTCGGTCTGGCCGCCGGACATCGGGATCACGGTGCAGCCCAGGCGCTCGGCGCCGTAGTGCGCGCCCAGGCCGCCGGTGAACAGGCCGTAGCCGTAGGAGATGTGCACCTTGTCACCCTTGCGCCCGCCGGCGGCGCGGATCGAGCGCGCCACCACGTTGGCCCAGG
Organism: Pseudomonas sp. QL9; assembly: GCF_041409665.1. Taxonomy (NCBI): domain Bacteria; kingdom Pseudomonadati; phylum Pseudomonadota; class Gammaproteobacteria; order Pseudomonadales; family Pseudomonadaceae; genus Pseudomonas; species Pseudomonas sp. QL9. Next base: position 5,884,083 of record NZ_CP166971.1, on the reverse strand, counting down.
TGTCGATGTCGTTCTGCGTGTAGCCGACCACGGTGGGTTTGCCGGTGGTGCCGCTGGAGGCGTGCAGGCGCACGATCTCGCTTTGCGGCACGGCGAACATGCCGTAGGGGTAGTTGTCGCGCAGGTCGTTCTTGCCGGTGAAGGGGAACTTCGCCAGGTCGTCCAGGGATTTCAGGTCGTCCGGGTGCACGCCGGCTTCGTCGAAGCGCTTGCGGTACAGCGGAACGTTCTCGTAGGCGTGCTTGAGGCTCCAGCGCAGGCGCTCCAGCTGGTGCTGGCGCAGCTCGTCGATACTGGCGGTTTCCATCGGGTCAAGCAGGGCACGTTCGGCGTCGTAGTACATGTTCATGGGTTCACTCGAATTGTTCTTGTGCGCCAGCCCGCGTGCGGGCTGCGAGTGTCATGGGAGCAGGATACGCCCCCTGTTCTTCGTGGTCTTTGCGCCCTTGGACAGGCTCTTTGGAATGCCTGCCGCAGCAGGCACCGTCCGTCGGGCGCGGGCCGTTACAGCCGCTCGATGACCAGGGCGATGCCCTGGCCGACGCCGATGCACATGGTGCACAGCGCGTAGCGGCCGCCGCGTTCTTCCAGTTCGTGCAGCGCGGTGGTGACCAGGCGCGCGCCGCTCATGCCCAGCGGGTGGCCCAGGGCGATGGCGCCGCCATTGGGGTTGACCCGCTCGTCGTCGTCCGCGAGGCCCAGTTCGCGCAGGACCGCCAGGCCCTGGGCGGCGAAGGCCTCGTTGAGTTCGATCACGTCCATCTGCGCCAGCGACAGGCCGGTCAGCTCCAGCACCTTGCGGGTCGCCGGCACCGGGCCGATGCCCATGATGCGCGGCTCGACCCCGGCCACTGCCATGCCGACCACCCGGCCGCGTGCCTTCAGGCCGTGGCGCTGGGCAGCCGCCGGGCTGGCCAGGAGCAGGGCGCAGGCGCCGTCGTTGACGCCCGAGGCGTTGCCGGCAGTGACGCTGCCGCCTTCGCGGAAGGGCGTGCCGAGCTTGGCCAGTTGTTCGAGGGTGGTGTCGCCACGCGGGTGCTCGTCGTGCTCGACGATCTTCGCCGGGCCTTTGCGCTGGGCGATTTCCACCGGGACGATTTCTTTCGCCAGGCGGCCACGGGCCTGTGCGGCGGCAGCCTTGTGCTGGCTGCGCAGGGCGAAGGCGTCCTGGTCGGCGCGGGAGATGTTGAACTGTTCGGCGACGTTCTCCGCGGTTTCCGGCATGGAGTCGATGCCGTACTGGGCCTTCATCAGCTTGTTGACGAAGCGCCAGCCGATGGTGGTGTCGAAGATTTCCGCGCTGCGGCCGAAGGCCTGCTCGGATTTGCCCATGACGAAGGGCGCGCGGGACATGGATTCCACGCCGCCGGCGATCATCAGCCCGGCTTCGCCGCAGCGCAGGGCGCGGGCGGCGTTGCCGATGGCGTCCAGGCCCGAGCCGCACAGGCGGTTGATGGTGGTGCCGGGTACGGAGGTCGGCAGGCCGGCCAGCAGCGAGGCCATGTGCGCGACGTTGCGGTTGTCTTCGCCGGCCTGGTTGGCGCAGCCGTAGATGACGTCGTCGATGGCGCTCCAGTCCAGCTCCGGGTGGCGCTGCATCAGGGCCTTGAGCGGGACGGCGGCGAGGTCGTCGGCACGCACCGCGCTCAGGGCGCCGGCGTAGCGGCCGATGGGCGTGCGCACCGCGTCGATGATCAGGGCGTCAGTCAGGTCGGTCATTCGGAGGTCTCCTGCGCCAGCACGGTGCCGCGCACTTTGTAGGATTTGCCGTGGAACAGGGCGATCAGCTGTCCGTGCTGGTTTTCGATTCGAACGTCGTAGTTGCCGGTGCGGCCGCTGCGGCTCTGCTCGCTCGCGGTGGCGGTGAGTTCGTCGCCCAGGCGCGCCGGGGCCACGTAGTCGATGCTGCAGCCGATGGCCACGGTGGCGTCGTTGTAACTGTTGCAGGCGAAGGCGAAGGCCGAGTCGGCCAGGGCGAACAGGTAGCCGCCGTGGCAGGTGCCGTGGCCCTGGATCATGTCCTCGCGCACCGGCATGGCCAGCTTCGCGCTGCCGGGGCCGGCGTCGAGCAGGCGCATGCCCATGCGCTGGGAGGCCTGGTCGCGGCTGAACATGGCGTCGGCGCAGGCGCGGGCCAGTTGTTCGGGGCTGCGATCAGTCATGGAAGCGGCTCCCTTCGGCGTGCTTGCGGCGCAGCAGCAGGGACGGGCGGTAGCGCTCCTCGCCATAGCTGCGTTGCAGGTTGTCCAGGGTGTCGAGCACGTAGCCGATGCCGATGGCTTCGGCCCAGGCCAGCGGGCCGCGCGGGTAGTTCACCCCGGCGCGCATGGCCAGGTCGATGTCCGCTGCCGAGCCAACGCCTTGCAGCACGGCGTCGGCGGCTTCGTTGGCGAGCATGGCCACGGTACGCAGTACGGCCAGGCCCGGCAGGTCGGCCAGGGCGGTGACTTTCAGGCCGGCGCGTTGCAGCAGGGCGACTGCCTCATCGCGGGCCTGCGGAGTGGTGTCGGCGGACCAGCTGATGGCCAGGCGCGAGGCCTTGGCGTAATCCAGCGCCAGGTCGAACAGCACCAGGTTGCGCAGGCCGTCTTCCTTGGCGCGCTGGCTGGCCAGGCGGCCGTCGGAAAGGGCCAGGACGGCATCGCCGACCCGCAGCAGGCCGCTGCCGGCGCGTTGGATCACCTGCACGCCGGCGTCCTTCAGGCGCTGCACCAGCGGCTGGGCCACGCCCAGGTCGCCTTCGACCAAGCAACTCGCCACTTCGGCGGCGCTGGTCAGGTCGGCAGCCTGCGGGCGCTCCGCACCCTCGGAATAGTCATAGAAGCCGCGGCCGGTCTTGCGGCCGAAGCGGCCGGCGTCGACCAGCTCCTTCTGGATCAGCGAGGGCTGGAAGCGGAAGTCGCCGTAGTAGGCGTCGAACACCGAGCAGGTCACGGCGTAGTTGACGTCGTGGCCGATCAGGTCGGTCAGCTCGAAGGCGCCCATGCGGAAGCCGCCGGCGTCACGCAGCAGGGCGTCGAGGCTGGCGCAATCGGCTGCGCCTTCCTGCAGCAGGCGCAGGCTTTCGGCATAGAACGGACGGGCCACGCGGTTGACGATGAAGCCGGGGGTTGAGCGGGTGTACACCGGCTGCTTGCCCCAGTTCCTGCTGGTGGCGTGCAGGGCTTTGGCCAGCTCCGGCGCGGTGGCAAGGCCAGAGACGACTTCCACCAGCGCCATGATCGGCGCCGGGTTGAAGAAGTGCATGCCGATGACGCGCTCGGGGTGCTTGAGGCCGGCGGCCAGGGTGGTGATGGACAGCGAAGAGGTGTTGCTGGCGAGGATGCAATCTGCCGCGCAGATTTCTTCCAGCTGGCGCAGCAGGCCGCGCTTCACTTCCAGGTTCTCGACGATGGCCTCGATCACCAGGCGCGCGTCGGCCAGGGTCTCGATGGCTTCCGCCGGCTGCAGGCGCGCAACGATGGCGCTGCGCTGTTCGGCAGCGAGCTTGCCTTTCTCCACCAGCTTGCCGAGCTGCCGGTCGATGCCTTCGACGGCCTGGGCGGCGGCGCCGGGGCGGTTGTCGTAGAGCTTCACCGGGTGGCCGGCCTGGGCCGCCACCTGGGCGATGCCGGCACCCATGGCGCCGGCGCCGATCACCGCGACCAGTGCGGTGGTTTCGAGTGCTTGCATGATCAGCGGCCCTTGAAGCTGGGGGTGCGTTTTTCCATGAAGGCGCCGACGCCCTCGCGGTAGTCCTCGCTGCGGCCGGCAAGGCGCTGCAGGTCGCGCTCCAGTTCCAACTGCTCGTCGAAGCTGTTGTTCAGGCTGGCGTTGAGGCTGCGCTTGATCAGGGCCAGGCCGTAAGTCGGCTGGGTGGCCAGGTGGCGGGCGAGTTTGAGGGCTTCCTCGCGCAGGTTGGCATCGTCCACCACCTGGTAGATCAGGCCCCACTGTTCGGCTTGCTCGGCGGACAGGCGATTGCCCAGCAGTGCGAGGGCCTTGGCGCGGGCCATGCCGACCAGGCGCGGGAGGGTCCAGGTGCCGCCCGAATCCGGGATCAGGCCGATCTTGCAGAAGGCCTGGATGAAGCTGGCCGAACGCGCCGCCAGGACCAGGTCGCAGGCCAGCGGGATGTTCGCGCCGGCGCCGGCGGCCACGCCATTGACCGCGCAGATCACCGGCAACGGCAGGTCGCGCAGGGCGCGGATCAGCGGGTTGTAGAACTTCTCGATGGACTCGCCCAGGTCGGGCATCTCGGCGCCCGGGGCGACGTTGCGGTCGGACAGGTCTTGCCCGGCGCAGAAGCCACGGCCTTCGCCGGTCAGCAGCAGCACGCGGGCTTCTTCGCTCTGGCGCACCAGCTTGAGCGCCTCGCGCACCTCGCCGTGCATCTTCGTATTGAAGCTGTTCAGCTGATCCGGGCGGTTCAGGCTGAGGAAGGCGACGCCGTCCTCGATGGAAAACAGGATGTGCTCGAAGTTCATGGGCGGGCTCGCTCCATCAATCGGGTGATTTCAATCGGGTCATTAACAGTAGGCGGATCAGCGGCGACGGGCCGTCACTGACCCTTGAACTGGGCCGGGCGCTTTTCCTGGAAGGCGCGGATGCCTTCCTCGCGGTCGGCGGTGCCGGCCAGCAGGGTGAAGGCGTGGCGCTCGAAGCGCAGGCCGCTGGCCAGATCCGTGTCCTGGGCCTTGAGCAGCGCTTCCTTGGCCATGCGCACGGCCAGCGGCGCCTTGCGCGCGATGACCTTGGCGATCTGCAGGGCGCGCTCGACAGTGAATTCGGGTTGGGTGACTTCGCTGACTAGGCCCGCGCGCTGGGCGAGGCGGGCGTCGATGGCTTCGCCGGTGAGGACCATCTGCATGGCCAGCGACTTGCCGACCGCGCGCAGCAGGCGTTGGGTGCCGCCGGCGCCGGGCATGATGCCGAGGTTGATTTCCGGCTGGCCGAAGCGGGCGTCTTCACCGGCGATGAGGATGTCGGCGTGCATCGCCAGTTCGCAGCCGCCGCCCAGGGCGAAGCCGTTGATCGCAGCGATCAGCGGTTTGGAGAAGGCGGTGATGCGTTGCCAGTGGGCGACGCGCGGGTCGTTGAGGATGCCGACCAGGTCGCGCTCGGCCATTTCCTTGATGTCGGCGCCGGCGGCGAACGCCTTGCGGCTGCCGGTGATGACCACCACGCGGGTTTCGGCATCGCGTTCGGCGGCGTCGAGCTCCGCCGCCAGCTCACCGAGCAGCTCGGTGTTGAGGGCGTTGAGCGCTTCGGGGCGCTGCAGGGTGATCAAGCGGACGCCGTCCTCTGGCGCCTGCACGGCGAGGGTACGAGGCATGGAAAGCTCCTCAGGCTGCACGCACGGCTCTGGGCCGGCTTCGTTGGAATTGTTATGGGCTGCGCTGGCCGAATGACGGGCGGGCGGAGCCTGGCGTGGATTCAGTATATGCCTAAAGCGATACAAAACAACAAGAATAAAAGTTATTTATGTGTCTCATATGGAGGCCTCTGCGGTGAGCCCGGATTACCGGGTGTGCTCCTAAGGGCCGGTATATGGGGCCTTCAAGCCATGTATTCATGGGTTGCCGTTGGTCTGCTGGCGGGCTTTTGAAAAGCGATACAGCATTTGCTCCATTGACGTTCGGATTTGTTGTGATACAAGATTTTCAAAACGACGAATCATGACGGAGTGCTTTCCGTCCCGCCTTGCTGGCGCCCACGAGTGCCGATGTGCAAAAAGGAGCCTTATCCATGCCGTTCGCCCGAGCCGCCGTGCTGGAGCCTCTTGACCCTCGCGGAGAAGCCTGAGATGCCTTGCTACAGCCTCGACGGCCTGACCCCGGTGGTTCATCCGACCGCCTACGTGCACCCGACGGCGGTGCTGATCGGTGACGTCATCGTCGGCCCGGGCTGCTATGTCGGTCCGCTGGCGGCATTGCGCGGTGATTTTGGGCGGATCGTCCTGGAAGAAGGGGCGAACCTGCAGGATACCTGCGTGATGCACGGCTTCCCCGACAGCGACACTGTCGTCGAGCGCAACGGTCATATCGGCCACGGCGCAGTGCTGCACGGTTGCGTCATCGGTGTCGACGCGCTGATCGGCATGAACGCGGTGGTGATGGACAAGGCGCGCATCGGCGAGCGCTGCATCGTCGCCGCCACAGCCTTCGTCAAGGCCGGCTTCGAGTGCCCGCCGCAAAGCCTGGTGATGGGCTCGCCGGCCAGCGTCAAGCGTGAGCTGAGCGCCGAAGAGATCGCCTGGAAACAGCGTGGCACCGCCGAATACCAGGAGCTGGCCAAGCGCTGCCTGGCCAGCCTGGTGGAATGCCAGCCGCTGGCGGCGGTCGAGGAGGGCCGTCCGCGCATGGGCGACTCGGGGTTCCGGCCGAAGGGGCAGGGCGCATGAGCATTGGGGTTCGCTCCAATGGCCAGGCCGTACGGCGGACGGGTATAGTCGGCGCTTTCTCCGCGCCCAACCGAGCCATGAGCAGTCTCGCCCCGCTGAACCAGCTGATTACCCGCTTCCAGGAACAGACGCCGATCCGCGCCAGTTCGCTGATCATCACCCTTTATGGCGACGCGATCGAACCGCACGGCGGAACCGTCTGGCTGGGTAGCCTGATCGGCCTGCTGGAGCCCATGGGGATCAATGAGCGGCTGATCCGCACCTCGATCTTCCGCCTGACCAAGGAAGGCTGGCTGACCGCCGAGAAAGTCGGCCGGCGCAGCTACTACAGCCTCACCGGCACCGGCCGGCGGCGCTTCGAGAAGGCCTTCAAGCGGGTCTACAGCGCTGGCGTGCAGGGCTGGGACGGCGCCTGGACGCTGGTCATGCTCTCGCAGCTGTCTGCCGACAAGCGCAAGCAGGTGCGCGAGGAACTGGAATGGCAGGGCTTCGGCGCCATTGCCCCGACCGTGCTGGCCTGCCCGCGCTGCGAGCGCGCCGACGTCACCGCGACCCTGCTCGACCTGGACGCGCTGGACGACAGCATCGTCTTCGAGACCCACGCCCAGGAAGTGCTGGCCTCCCGCGCCATGCGCCTGCAGGTGCGCGAGAGCTGGAAGATCGACGAGCTCGGCCAGCACTACAGCGAATTCATCCGCCTGTTCCGCCCGCTCTGGCAGGCGCTGCGCGAGCAGGCCGAACTGGACGCCCAGGACTGTTTCCTGGCGCGCACCCTTTTGATCCACGAATACCGCAAGCTGCTGCTGCGTGACCCGCAATTGCCCGACGAGCTGCTTCCTGGCGACTGGGAAGGGCGGGCCGCGCGCCAGCTGTGTCGCAACCTCTACCGCCTGGTGTACGCCAAGGCGGAAGAGTGGCTGAACAGCGCCCTGGAGACCGCCGACGGCCCCTTGCCGGACGTGGGCGAGAGCTTCTACCGGCGTTTCGGCGGGCTGAACTGAAGCGGATTGGCCCGAACCGTGCTTTGAAAGCGCCGTACTGAGGCGGCGCTGCGGAACCACCGGTCGCGAGATCGGAAATGACGGATGTGCGCCTAGGCGTCCGCTGATAACAACAAATGCGTGTATGAGGCTTTGCAGGTCATGAACCCATCATCGATCTACCGGGATGAGGCTTTCGAGGCATGGCTGGGTCAGGTCAACCAGGCCTGCGGGCGTTTCGACGCGCGCACCCTGGGGCCGTCCTTCCACGGAAAGCTGCGGGAGTACCAGGAAGGTGCCATCAAGCTCAGCGTCGTCGACATGGCGCAGGTGCACCTGTACCGGACCAGCAAGGAAGTCAGCGCCAGCGGCAATGGCCACTTCTATGCGGTATTCCAGCTGGAAGGCCGCTCGCACCTGGAGCAGGACGGCAGCCGTGTGGTGCTGTCGCGCGGCGACATCACCCTGGTCGACGCCAACCGCCCGTGCGACATGACCTACGAGGACAACTCGCGGCAACTGTCGCTGATCCTCCCGCGCCAGGTGCTCGAACGCGGCCTGCGCCACACCGGCATCGCCTGCGCGCGGCGCATTCCGGCCAGCTCGCCGGTGGCGATCCTGGCCAACACCCTGGTGCTCGAAACCAGCCGCCAGGACGGCCTGGGCATGCAGGAAAGCGAGGCGACCCTCGACGCCCTGGTCAGCCTGCTGCGCCCGGCACTGGCAAACCAGGAGGCCGAGTGCGACAGCCATGAGCGGCTATTCCGCAAGGCGCTGGCCTTCATCGACGAGCACATCGGCGCCGAAGAGCTCTGCCCGGAGCTGATCGCCCGCGAAGTGGGCGTGTCGGTGCGCGGCCTGTACCGCATGTTCGCCAAGAAAGGCCTGGTGGTGGCGCAGTACATCAAGAACCGCCGCCTGGACTTCTGCGCCGAATCCCTGCGCAACGCCGCCGGCGAGCAGAAGCTTTCGGCGCTGGGCTACGCCTGGGGCTTCTCCGATTCGAGCTACTTCTCGACGGCGTTCAAGTCGCGCTTCGGCGTGTCGCCGGGCGAATACCGCAAGCGCTACGCGCATTGAGGGCGGGGCGGTGGCGACACCGCCCCTCGCGGCACCAATGCCTCTGTAGGAGCGGATCTCATCCGCGATGCTTTTCGCGGACAAGGTCCGCTCCTGCACACGTTCACGCCATCCCCGCCATCTCCGTCTTCCCCGCGAACGCAGGGACCCAAGAGCAACGCGTGCCGGCGCTCTTCGTAGGGTGAATAACCCCGAAGGGGTTATCCGCCGTTTTCGTGCCGGGCGACGGCGCATAACCGCGAACCGCATGGCACGGTGTGTCCCTGTAGGAGCGGCCCATGGCCGCGAATCGTGCGCATGGCGCGCTCCTACGGGTTAGAAGCGAACGGCACAGGGACTAGACCCCCGCTATTGGCACTCCTGCCAACACGACTGGCACAGACAAAAAGACCCGCATCCACCCGCGTGGCGACAATCGACCTCGACCGGCCGTGCCCCAGGTGCGTCCGAAGAAAATCTACAAGAGTGCGATCGCCATGCTGTTCACCGTGAAAACCCGAATCAAGACCGGCCTCTGCGGCCTCCTGCTGGCCCTGGGCGCCGTCCAGTCCGGCCTCGCCCTGGCCGACGATGCCGCCAAGGGCCAGGCCGTGTTCGAGCGCGACTGCTCGCTGTGCCACACCGCCAATGCCGGCGGCCCGAACATCATGGGTCCGAACCTGCATGGCGTGGTCGGGCGCAAGGCCGGCTCGCTGGCTGGTTTCAGCTACTCCCAGGCGATGAAGGACCACGGCGCCACCTGGTCCCGCGACAACCTCGAAACCTTCCTGGCCCAGCCGCAGACCGCCGTGCCCGGCACCTACATGCCGTACCAGGGCCTGGCCGACGCCGACGAGCGCAAGGCCCTGAGCCTCTGGCTGAGCCAACAGCACTGAATTTCCCTGGCCGCCCCCGGCGCCTGCCGGGGCTGCGGTTCCCTGCCTGATCGCGGCCTTGCCCGCGGGAACGAAGAACAGGAGTCACCATGAGCATCACTGCAACCCTGCCGCAGGTCGCCGAATTCCTCCAGCGCCGCCACGGCTGCTTCATCGACGGCGCCTGGGTGGCCTATGACGGCCCCACCAGCGACGTGCTCAACCCGGCCACCGGCGAAGCCATCGCGCAGATCGCCGACATCGATACCGACATGCTCGACCGCGCCGTGCGCTCGGCCCACGCCGCCTACAAGTCGCGCGTCTGGTCCGACCTGCGTCCGGCCGACCGCGAGCGCATCCTGCTGCGCTTCGCCGACCTGGTGGAGCAGAACGCCGAGGAACTGGCCCAGCTGGAGACCTTGAGCCAGGGCAAGTCGATCAACCTGACCCGCATGCTCGACGTCGGCGCCACTGTGGAGTTCATGCGCTACATGGCCGGCTGGGCGACGAAGATCGAAGGCCAGTCGCTGGATGTCTCCATCCCGCTGCCGCCGGGCACCAAGTTCACCGCCTTCACCCGCCGCGAGCCGGTAGGCGTGGTCGCCGGCATCGTGCCGTGGAACTTCCCGCTGATGATCGCCGTATGGAAGCTGATGCCGGCGCTGGCCACCGGCAACACCGTGGTCATCAAGCCAGCGTCGGAAACCCCGCTGACTGCCCTGCGCCTAGCCGAGCTGGCCTTCGAGGCGGGCGTGCCGGCCGGCGTGTTCAACCTGGTCACCGGTGACGGCGCGCGCATCGGCGGCGGCCTGGCTTCGCACAAGCTGATCAGCAAGGTTTCTTTCACCGGCTCGACCGCCGTGGGTCGCAGCGTCGGCATCGCCGCGATGCAGAACATGACCCGCTTCGCCCTGGAACTGGGCGGCAAGAACCCGATGATCATCCTGGCCGATGCCGACATCGACAAATGCGTGCAAGGCGCGCTACTGGGCGGCCTGCTCAACAGCGGCCAGGTCTGCGCCGCGGCCTCGCGCTTCTATGTGCACGAGTCGCGCTACGCCGAGTTCGTCGAGAAGCTGGGCGCCGTAGTCGCCGGCATGAGCATCGGCGAAGGCATGGACGACAGCTCGCAGATCACCCCGCTGGTGTCGCGCAAGCAGCAGGCCTCGGTGCTCAAGCACATCGAGACCGCCCGCCGGGAAGGCGCGCGCGTGGTCTGCGGTGGTGAGCCAATGGATTGCAACGGCTTCTTCGTGCGTCCGACCGTACTGGCCGACGTCAAGCAGAGCATGTCCGTGGCACACGACGAGGTGTTCGGTCCGGTGCTGGCTGTCCTGTCCTTCAAGACCGAGGACGAAGCCATCGAGATGGCCAACGACAGCGAGTACGGCCTGGGCGCCAGCCTCTGGACCAACGACCTGACCAAGGCCATGAACCTGGTGCCGCGCATCGAGTCGGGCACCGTCTGGGTCAACGCCCACGTGCTGCTCGACCCGAGCATGCCCTTCGGCGGCGTCAAGCAGTCGGGCATGGGCCGCGAGTTCGGCCGCGCCGTGGTCGAGGCCTACACCGAGATCAAGTCGGTGTGCATCGCCCACTGATGGGGCTTGCGCAGCGTGCCGCCTGGCGGCACGCTGCGCCGCTTCATCCGCCAGCGGCATAGGCTGGTGGAGTCGTTCAAAAGGAGGAGGGTGATCGAATGTACGCACTGACCTTGCGCCTCGCGCTGGGCTGCCTGCTGCCGTTCGCCGCCATCTTCCTGCTCGGCGCCATGCCCGGGGTGAGCCCGGCCTGGGATTTCGCCAACGCCGCCGGCATGCTCGCCGGCGCGCTCTTCCTCCTGCTGTTTGCCTACACCGGCAAGCCGATGGCCCAGCCGCGGCACGACGGCAAATTCTTCATGGTGCTGCACCGCGACCTGTCCTTCGTCGCCGTGGCGCTGCTCGCCCTGCACATCGGCGTGCTGCTGGTGGACGAGCCGCTGGTGCGCGAAGAGCTGCTGCCCGGCGCAGCCTGGCACATGCTCGCCGGCGACGCAGCCACCCTGATCCTGCTGCTGATGGTGCCGCTGAGCCTCACCGCCGTACGTCGCAAGCTGTGGCGCAAGCACGCGGACTTCCGCCGCACGCATTACTGGGCCAGCGCGCTGATCGTGGCCCTGGCGGCGGGGCATATGATCGGTGCCGGCTACTACAGCGGCGCGACCTGGAAGTTGCTGCTGTGGGGCGCGCTCAGCGTCGCCGCGCTGGCCTGGCCGCTGCTGCCGCGCAAGACCCCGCACTACGCCGAGGGTGGACGTCGCCGGCACAGCGCCTACCTGGCCACGCGCCTGAGCGTCGCCGCGCTCGTCGCCGGCCTGGTGTTGGCCGGCGCCTATTCGCTGCTCAGCAGCGTGGACCTGCCGCTGCTATGAAGCGCTGGTACTGGTTGCTGCTGATCCCGTTCCTGGTGGCCTTCGCGATAGGCGCGCGCAGCGGTCACGACCGCCTGGTGAGCACCCACCCGGTGCTGCCGATGAACTTCGAGCACAGCAACCACGGCAGCATCAACTGCGTGGTGTGCCATCACGACTTCAACGACCACTCAGCTCCGGCGCCTACCGGCACGCGCACCTGCATCCTGTGCCACAAGGAGACGCCGAAGCTGGCCGTCACCATCGAGCACGACTTCCACCAGCTCTGCGAAAGCTGCCACCTCAAGAACCTGCAAGCCTTCCGCCAGACCGGCCCGGTGCGCTCGTGCAAGGCGTGCCATACGCCGAGTGCTTCCGCGTCATCGGGTGGGTTCTAGCGGCCCAAGACCGGGCCCGACCCTCATCCGCACCAATTCCCTGCTGTAGGAGCGAGCTTGCTCGCGAACAGAGCTCCCCGGATACGTCGATATTTTGGCTTGGCTGCAATCCCTCTCCCCAACCCTCTCCCGCAAGCGGGAGAGGGGGCTGGTCGGCGTCTGCGCAAAATCCCGGCGTCATCCTGTAGGAGCGGATTCATCCGCGAAAATCCCCACATCGATTCCCACCTGTAGGAGCGCGCCATGCGCGCGAATCGCGGCCATGGGCCGCTCCTACGGGGGAACACCGTGTCGTGTGGTTCGCGAGCAAGCTCGCTCCTACAAGGGCACGCCGACAACTGCGGCAGGGCACTCAGAACCCCAGCAACTGCCCCACCTGATCCACCCGCGGATCGTCGCTGCGGCTGACCACGGCGTAGTTGTAATTGCCCTTGCTCCAGTAGCGCGTCAGCAACTCGCCATCCTGGCGCTGGCCGTGGGGCAACAGGTGGTTGGCCGGGCCCGGCGGGCGGATGAAGAAGCTCAGGCGGTGGCCCTGGTCGTCCTCGTAGACCACCAGCGCTGCCGCGCCTTGCTCGGTGGCGAGCAGGCGGGCGCCGACCGTGCGCAGGCCGAGCTGGTCGAGGTCGGCCGGCAGGCTGGCGTTTTCCAGGTATCGGCCGAGCCAGGCGCGGACGTTGTCGCCGGAGGCGGTGTCGAGGCGTGCGCCGCTGCCGTTCTCGGCGAACAGGCGGTAGGCCTGCACCGCGTCCTGCATCGGCTTGTCGACCTTGGCCAGGCTCATGTCGCGGGCCTGCCAGCCGCCGAGGCTGCCGACGCCGAGGGCCACCAGCAACGCGGCGGCAATGGCCAGGCGCGATTGCCGGCGCGCGCGCAGGCGGGTGCGGATGTGCTGCGGATCCAGCTCCGGGGCCGGCGGCAGCGCCGCGCTGGCGAGGGCGGCGCGCAGGCGCTGGGCGTCCTGCTTCCAGGCCTCGACGCGCCGGGCTTCGTGGGGGTGGTTGGCGAGCCAGGCTTCCACCCACTCGCGACGCTCGGGGTCGAGCTGCTCGTCGACGTAGGCGTGCAGGTCGTTGTCGTTGGGAGTCATGGCGTTCATTTGAGTACCCGTAGGGAAGGGGAACCGCTGCTGCCTTCGCTCAGCGCGCGCAAGGCCTGGCGCGCTCGCGACAGGCGCGACATGACGGTGCCCATGGGAATCTGCAAGGTTTCGGCGACCTCGCGGTAGCTCAGCCCCTCGACGCTGACCAGGGTGAGCAGGGCGCGCTGCTCGGCGGGCAGGCGCTCGAAGGCTTCCAGGGTCGAGCGGGCGCTGACGATGTCCTCGGTGGAGGCGCTGTGCTCCTCTTCGCCACCGAACAGCGAAAGGATGCGGGCGTAGCGGCGGGCGCGGCGCTGACCGTCGACGAACAGCCGGTAGAGGATGGCGAACAGCCAGGCGCGCAGGTCGCCGTCGCCGCGCTTGCCGCCCCAAGCGGACAGGGCCTTTTCCAGGGTGGCCTGGACCAGGTCGTCGGCGCTCGCCGCATTGCGCGTCAGGGACAGCGCGAAGCGCCGCAGGCGCGGCAGCAGTTCGCGGAGTTGATGGTCGTCCAGTGTGTTCATCTCGATGCGGCGGGGCCGGCTCCGATGGTCGTTGAGCCCGTATGACGAACCCCCGTGGAGTTTATTCCAGCGCCCCTCGACTTTCGGAAATTTTCCCGTCGCGGGAATAACCCGGTTCGCGGTGCGTCGTACGGGCTCATGAACCCCGAACGAGGACGCACCCCATGACCGAACCCACTTCGGCGCCACCGAACCTGCCCCTGCGCCTGGCGGCGATAGCCGTCGCCGTGGGCGGCCTGGCCGCCGCCTTCGCCTTTGCCGCCGGCTTGTTCTCCCCGCAACGCCTGACCCCGGCGAAGCTGGTCAACGTGCTGGAGCAGAACGGCGGCGTGCACCCGGCCTACCGGCGCAACCACGCCAAGGGCATTTGCGTGGTCGGCCATTTCGAGAGCAATGGCGCTGGCAGCGAGGTTTCCCGCGCCGCTGTCTTCGCCAAGGGCTCGGTGCCGATAGTGGGGCGCCTGGCGATTCCCGGCGGCAACCCGGCCGCCAGCGACGGCGCCGCGCCGATCCGCAGCCTGGCCCTGCGCTTCCTGCCCGAGCACGGCGAGGAATGGCGCACCGGGATGAATGCCATGCCGGTGTTCGTGGTGAAGGATGCCCAGTCCTTCTACGAACTGCAGCAGGCCTCGCAGCCGCAGCCGGGCACCGGCAAGCCCGATCCGGCGAAGATGGGGGCGTTCTTCAAGGCGCACCCGGAGAGCGCCGCCTTCCTCAGCTGGGTGAAGACCGCCGTGCCCTCGTCGAGCTACGCCAATAGCGCCTACTACGGCCTCAACGCTTTCCTGCTGGTCGACGCCCAGGGCCGCGAGCACCCGGTGCGCTGGTCGGTGCAGCCGCAAACGCCTTACCAGCCGCTCGCCGCCGAGCAGCGCAACGAAGCGAACTTCCTCGCCGCCGACCTGCAGCAGCGCCTGGCCCAGGGCCCGGTGCGCTGGCACCTGCAACTGACCCTCGGCGAGCCCGGCGACCCCACCGACGACGCCACCCGTGCATGGCCGCAGAACCGCCGCAGCATCGATGCCGGCGAAGTCGTCATCGAGCGCGCCGTGGCCGAGCAAGGCGGGCCCTGCCAGGACGTCAACTACGACCCGCTGGTCCTGCCCGATGGCATCCGCGCCTCGGACGATCCGCTGCTGAGCGCGCGCTCCGCGGCCTATTCGGAATCCTTCAACCGCCGTACCCGCGAACAGGCCGCGCTGCCGGCCCAGGAGCAGCACCCATGAGCCGCCGTCCCGAGTATTTCCCGCTGACCCTGCGCGTCCTGCACTGGCTGATGGCCGTGCTGGTGATCGCCATGCTGCTGATCGGCCTGGGCATGGTCGCCAGCGTCTCGCCGCGCCATGCGCTGCTGGTGTCGATCCACAAGCCGCTCGGTGCGCTGCTGCTGGTGCTGGTGCTGATTCGCCTGTTCGTGCGCCTGCGCAGCCAGGTGCCGTCGTTGCCGGCCGAGATGCCTGGCTGGCAGCAGCGCATCGCCCACGCTTCGCACGTCGTGCTCTATGTGCTGCTGATCCTGCAGCCGCTGGTGGGCTGGGCCATGCAGTCGGCCGGTGGCTACCCGGTGGTGCTGGTCGAAGGCCACGAGTTGCCGGCGCTGGTCGACCCGTCAGTGTGGCTTCACAGCCTGTTGCGTAGCGCGCATGGCGTCATCGCCTTGCTGCTGATCGCGACCATCCTGCTGCACATCGCGGCAGCCCTGTTCCATGGCCTGGTCCGCCGCGATGGCGTCCTGGCCAGCATGACCGGCGGCCGCTTGCCGGCCGCCACTCCGTCCCCTGTACCGGGAGAACGCCCATGAAAATCCACACCCTCAAACCGCTGCTATTCGCCCTGAGCCTGGCCGGTGCCTCGGCCGCCTTCGCCGCCGGCCCGACGCCGCCGGTCGAGGACTACCGCTACGGCAGCCACCCGGACATCGCCAAGGTGCTGCGCCCGGCCGACCTGGATTTCTGCGGTATCCGCGAAGTGGAAATGCTCTATGAGGATCACCAGGGTCAGCAGCACTTGCTGCGCTATCCGGTGTGGGGTCAGAACTGCCCGGACGGCGACTGATGGGCGTACGCGGGGCCGCCTGGAGGCCCCGCCTTCAGCGCTTGAGCAGCGCGCAGGCGATGCCGCCGAGGGTCAGCGCCAGGGCGGCGAACTCGCGCAGGCCCAGCGGCTCGCCGAGCATCACGGCAGCCGCCAGCACACCAACCGTCGGGGTCAACAGCGTGCTGATCGAGGCGAGCGCCGGCGGCAGGCGTTTGAGCGCGGCGAACCAGGCGATGTAGCACAGGCCCATGGGCACCAGGGTCATGTAGACGAACACCGTCCAGCCGGTGCCGGTCAGCCGGCCCAGGTCGGGGCGCTCGAACCACCAGCCGTAGAGCGCCATCGGCAAGCAGCCGATGACCAGCTGCCAGGCCACGTTGCTCAGCGGCGGCAGGCGTGGCGGGTCCATCGCCACGGTGCCGAGGGCGAACAACACGGCCGCGGCCAGGGCGAAGAACACCCCCGGCGCCTTGTCCAGGGTCAGCGGATGGGCGCTGCCGGCGAACAGCAGGCCGATGCCGACCAGGCACAGCCCGAGGCCGAGCACGGCGGCCAGGCTCGGCCGCCGCCCGGTGATCGGCCAGGCCAGCAGGATCGCCCACACCGGCATGCTGTAGACCAGCAGCGCCCCCTGGCTGACGCTGAGCCAGCGCATCGACAGGGTCGAGAAGCCCATCCAGACCACCACGTTGAAGCACGCTGCCGCGACCAGGCGCAGCCGCTCTCCCGACGGCACCCGCAGGGACTGCCCGGAGAACACCGCGAGCGCACCGATCAGCAGCGCCGCGCAGAGCCCGGACGTGCCACGGGCGAACAGCGGCGTGCATTCCTGTAGCAGGAGTTTCATGGCCGGCCAGTTCAGGCCCCAGCCGGTGGAGGTGACGACCAGGCAGGCGAGGCCGAGGCGGGCGGAGCGGTTGTTCATCGTGGCGGGCGGCAGGCAGCTGAAGGGAGCGGCGCATGACCGCTCGGTCGCGCCGCGCGGCAGGGTAGCAAGGGCAGTGGCGGGGCGACCAGTACGGGCGCTGCGATTGCCGAAGGACTTGTCGCAAACAGGGCTGGCGCGACGGATGCGCGCCAGCCTCGAACGCTTCAGTGGGTGATGGAGTTGCGTACTTCCCGCGCGGTGCAACCGAATTGCTGACGGAAGGCGCGGGTGAATTGCGCCTGGTCGCCGAAGCCCCAGCGGAACGCGAGTTCGCCAATGGAGAGGTGGCACTGCGGGTCGCGCAGCTGGCGGTGCACCGCTTCCAGGCGCTGTTGCCGCACCCATTCGCCGAGGGTGAAAGGCGTACTGGCGAAGAGCTTGTGCAGGTAACGCACGGACAGTCCGCAGGCACTGGCGATGGACTGCGGCGACAGGTCCGGGTCGCCGAGGTTCTGCGCCACATGGCGTTCTACGCGGGTGAGGTGGAGGGTGCTGAGATTCGAGCCTTCGCTGCCGAGCACGCGCTCGTCCTGCTGCAGGGCCAGCAGCAGTGTCGACAGGCTCTGCTCCAGCAGCAGGTGGCGAGCCTCCGGCGGGCAGTCGTCGAAATGCCGGGCGCAGAGGTCGAGTTGCTCGACGAAGACCCGGCCCAGGCCTTGGGTGGCATCGAAGCAGTAGCGGGTGTAGCGCTCGGGGCCGCGCAGGTGGTTCTTCAGCGCGCGCTCCGGGAGCTTGAGGACCCAGAGGTCGTTATCGGCGCCGTAGTGGAAACGGTACGGCGAGTCGCCCCGTTCGACGATGAAGCCGCCGGGGCTGCAACTCAGCTGGCGGCCATCCTGCTCGAAGTGCACATCGGCGCGACGCGGCACCGTCACCAGGTAGAAGGCGTCGTGGTCCTGGCCGATCTGTGCCTTGCTGCGGGAGTAGCCCAGCTCGCTGGAACGCAGGCGCGACAGGCTCAGTGCGGTACTGGGTGTGCTCCAGCGCTGCAGCTGGCCGTCGAACGGACGGTCGGCGGCGAACTCCAGGCTCAGGGCGAAATAGGTGTCGCTGATGGCTTCTGCCCAGCGCGCCTGGCGCTCCGGCTGCGCCCAGCTGTGCGTCGATAGTTCTTGGGGCATGGTTCGTCCTTTTTCGAACAGGGCAGCCTGGAAAAAAGGAACTGCAAGCAAGCTACTCAAGCAGCTCTTGTTATTGTGTGAACAGCCCGGCAGCGCTGGGCTGCCGGGCTGGTAACGGGTCGATGATCGACGCGCTGGCACGTTACATCAAGCGCCGCGCGTCACCCGGTAGGTGGCCGAGGGTTCGAGGGTCGCCTGCCAGCCTGGCGGTACCACGATGTTGGTGGTGTCTTCCTCGATCACGCAAGGGCCCTGCACGGTCTGCCCCGGCAGCAGGCGGTTGCCGTCGAACACGGCGGTCGACTGCCAGTCGCCGCCGGCGCTGAAGAGCATCGGCCGCAGGCTGTCCGGCACCGCGCGCGGCGGGTTCGGCGGGCCTTGCAGCTCCGGCTGCGGCGGACGCGGCAGGTGGCCGATTACCGAGCATTCTAGGTTCACCAGCTCCACCGGGCTGCTGGCTTCGCTGTATGAGTAGAGCGTCTGGTGGCGGCTGTGGAACGACTCGATCAGCTCGGCCAGGCTGCTTTCGTCGAGCTGGTGGCGCTCGAGCTCCACGCTGCACTCGTGGATCTGCCCGAGGTAGCGCATCTCCAGGGTGTAGTGGCAGCTGCTGGCTTCGTCGCCGAAGCCGTCGTCGCGCAGGTTGACCAGGCCCTGCTGGCGCAGCTCGGTGAGGGCGCGGTTGAGCCGGGGCAGGTCGACGTGCCCGGCGTCCAGGCGCATCGGCAGGCTGGTCAGCTGGTCGTAGCGCACGTCCGAGAGGATCTGGCCGAAGGCGCAGAGGCCGGAGGCGACCTTGGGAATCAGCACCGTCTGCATGCCGATTTCCTCGGCCAGGCGCACCACGTGCATGCCCGCCGCGCCGCCGGCGCCGATCAGGGCGAAGTCGCGCGGGTCGTGGCCACGCTCGATGGACACGCGGCGGATGCCGTTGACCATGTTCAGGTTCACCAGCGTGGTGATGCCGAAGGCCGCGCGTTCGACGCTGATCCCCAGCGGCTCGGCGATCCGGCTGCGAATGGCGTCCAGCGCGGCCTGGCGGTTGAGGCGGATGCTGCCGCCGAGCAGCGCGCCATCCGGCAGGTAGCCCAGCGCCAGGTTGGCGTCGGTGACGGTTGGCTCGGTGCCGCCCTTGCCGTAGCAGACTGGCCCCGGCTTGGCGCCGGCGCTGCGCGGACCGACCTGGAGCATGCCGAACTCGTCGAGATGGGCGATGGAGCCGCCACCCGCGCCGAGGGTTTCCACCTGGATCATCGGCACGCCGATGCGCTGGCGGAGGAAGTCGACGTCCTTGCTGAAGTTGGTGCGCCCGGCGTTGGTCAGGGTGATGTCGAAGGAGGTGCCGCCCATGTCCACGGTGATCACGTTGTCGATGCCGAACGGACGGGCGACCGACAGGCCTGCCTGGGGCGCGGACGCCGGGCCGGAGTTGATCGCGTTCACCGCGCGGTCGCGCATCACATGGCCCGGGGCCAGGCCGCCGTTGGACTGGAAGTAGCGCACCGGCTGCTGCGCACCCAGCTCCTCGAACAGGCTGTCGATGCGTTCCACGTAGCGGGCCATCACCGGGCTCAGGTAGGCGTTGACCACGGTGGTGGAGGTGCGGGTGTATTCGCGGATCTGCGGGAAGACTTCGTTGCCGCTGCAGACGAACACGCCCGGCAGCGCCGCGCGCACCAGTTCGGCGGCGCGCTTTTCATGGCTGGGGTTGCGCACCGACCAGACGAAGGAAATGGCCACCGCTTCCACGCCTTCGGCGCGGAAGTACTCGATGGCTTCGTGCACCGCGCGCTCGTCGAGCGGGCTGTGCTCGCGGCCATCGCCGAGGATGCGGCCGCCGATGGGGCGGCGCAGGTGGCGCGGCACCAGCATGTGCGCTGGCGGGTAGTGGGCGTCGTAGCGGTAGCCTTCTTCCTTGTGGCCGAGGCGGATTTCCAGGCTGTCCTCGTGGCCTTCGGTGCAGAGCAGGCCGACCTTGACGCCGGTGCGCTCGATCAGCGCGTTGAGGGCGACTGTGGTGCCGTTGATGCACAGGTCGCAGGCGGCGATCACCTCGGCCGGCGTGCGGCCGGTGGCGTCGGCGATCTGCGCGAGGCCCGCGCGGATGGCCAGGGTGCCGTCCTGCGGGGTGGAAGGGGCCTTGAACAGCTGCACGCCGCCGTCGCGGTCGGCCAGGATGAAGTCGGTGAAGGTGCCGCCGGCGTCGATGCCCAGGCGATATTGGTTGCGCATGTCGGATCTCCGGTCAGAACTGGCCGCGCGCGGCGCGGGTGGCGGTTTCATCGAGGTGGCCATCGGCGTTGAGGATCACGCCGTAGTCGAGGGCCGCGCCCTGCGGCGACACCAGACCGTTGCGGACATCCTGCAGGACCGCCGCCAGCGGGCGACGCTGTGGCTCGCCGTAACCCCCTCCACCGGGGTTGATGTTGATGATCCGCTCGCCCGGCTGGACGCTCAGCATGGGGTTCTGCGTGTAGTGGGTTTCCTCGCCATCGGCGCGGCGGTGGATCAGCCGGCCGAGCTTGGGTTCGACCAGTGCGTTGCGCGCGCCGGCGGCGCCGGCGGTGGGCAACTGGCGGCCTTCGCCGAAGCCGACCACGGTCATCGCGTGTTCCAGCGGCTCGATCTCCAGGCGGGTGCCGGAGCCGCCGCGGAATTCGCCGGCGCCGCCGCTGTCGGCCATCAGGCTGTAGCGGTGGATCAGAATCGGGTAGGCGTGTTCCAGGAGCTCGATGTCACCGCTCATCAGCGCGCCGAAGCAGCACAGCGGCCCGCAGGCGTGCCAGCCGTCCATCACCTTGTTGGCGCCGGCGCCGGAAATAATCGAGGCCAGGACCATGGTCACGTATTCGCTGTTGCCGTTGCGCGGATCGTGGCCGGCGATGTTGATGCCGCTGGCGTGACCCCAGGAGGCGGTCACGCGCTCCGGCGAGGCCTGCTCCAGGGCCTGGCGCACGGCGTCGGCCAGGGTTTCCATCGGCGTGGTGGTGCAGTTGACGTGAGGCGCCGGCTCCTCGGCGTTGCACAGGGTGCCGCGCGGGCCGACATCCACGCTGACGCAGCGGTACAGCCCTTCGTTATAGGGCGGGGCGACCTGGGCGAACATCATCAGGCCGAGGTAGACGCCGGAGACCGAGTTGCCCTCGTAGGAGTTGATGAAGTAGGGCACCTGCGGCGGGCTTTCGATGCGGATGTGCGCCTCTTCGCCGCGAATCTCAACGTGTGCGGTGATCGCCAGCTCGCCCAGGCCATGGCCGGAGTCCTCGAGCACGGCGGTGCCGCTGTAGTGCCCGTCCGGCACGTCGCGCAGCAGGGCGCGCATGTGCCGATCGGCCATGTTCTTCAGCTCGGCGATGCAGGCGCGCACCTGCTCTACGCCGTACTTGTCGAGCAGCTCCAGCAGATGGCGCTCGCCGACGCTGCACGCACCGTATTGCGCGTTGAGGTCGCCTTCCTGATAGGGGCGGGCGCGCATGTTGGTGAGCAGCAGGTTGATCACGTCCTCGCGACGCTGGCCCTTCTCCCACAGCTTGACCGGGGGGATGCGCAGGCCTTCGGCGTAGATCTCCTTGGCGTCGGGGTTGTAGCCGGCCGGCACCGGGCCGCCGATGTCGGTGAGGTGGCCCTTGCAGACCGCCCAGAAGACCAGTTCGCCCTGGTAGAACACCGGCTTGTACATGCAGCAGTCGAGGATATGGCTGCCCTTGTAGGCGGGGTCGTTGTGGTAGATCACGTCGCCTTCGGCGATGTCGTCGCCGAAGAAGCCGGCCACGCATTTCATCGCCGGGATCAGCGAGCCCAGGTGGATCGGGATGTCCTGCCCCTGCAGGATCATCTCCGGGAGGTGGTCGAACAGGGAGTTGGAGTAGTCATGGGCCAGGTTGAACACACTGGAGCGGCCGGTCTTTTCCAGGGTCAGGGTCATTTCGCGCTGCGCGGTTTCGAGCGCGCCACGGACAACCGCAAGGGTGATCGGATCAACTGTTTTCATAGGGCACCAACGCTTGTTCTTGTGCTTCGGGTGAGGACCGCCGCAGGCGGCCCTTGCTGCATACGCTAAGGCCGGGGCGGGGTGGCTGGCTTGTCGCTGGGTGTACCCCTTGTTGCGTTTGGGCGCACTCGGCGGAGCGCGCCCCCGCCGGGGTCAGAAGTAGTAGCCGATGTTGCTGTAGAGCTGGTTTTCCCAGTGGCTGGTGCCACCGGCGCCGAGGCTCTGGGTGTAGCTGCCGCCGCCTATGTAGGGGTCGTTGCGGCCGTGCAGCCACTCCAGGGCGATCCACAGCGGGCCGAGGCTGAACGAGGTGCCGGCGATGAAGCGCTGGGAGTCCTTGAAGGCGGATTCGTCCTTGTCGAACAGGCTGTAGTTGGCATAGAGCTTCACGCCTGAAAGCCAGCCGTATTGCCCCGGCAGGCTGTAGCTGAGGTCCGCCACGTAGAGGTTGCCCTTGGCGGCGACGTTGAAGGTGCCGTCGAAGCTGCCGAAGCTCACCAGACGGTCGTCGCCGGGATTCTCCGGGGTCATCTGCTGGCGTGCCGCCAGGCCCTGGAGCCCCCAGGGCCCGTGCTGCGCGGTGGCGTGCAGGGCGGCGGCGACACGGTGGCCGTCGCGATCGGTGTCCTGGTTCTCCAGCGTGGAAGTGAGCAGCGAGGCGCCGACCTCGCCATTCCAGCTGTCGGCCTGGTAGCTGCGCGCGACGCGGCCGACCAGGATGTTCTTCTCGTGGTTGTCGCTGCCGTCGACGACATAGCTGTCGGCGCTGGCGACGCTGGTGCCGTAGGTGCGCCCACCCCGGCTGGTGCCGCGCCCCTGTTCGGCGGGAATCGGGTAGTAGGCCGCCTGCAGGTCCCATTCGCCCTGCCGGGCCAGGTACTTGAAGCCGATGTCCTGGGTGTCCTCCAGGCCGATCACGTTGCCGAGGGTCTCGAAGAAGGTGCTGCCGAAATACGGCGCCAGGCCGAAGGGAATGGCGGTCTGGCCGACCTGCAACTGTTGTTCCGGAGTGAAGCGATAGCCGACCCAGGCGTACTCGGCGAAGGCGATGTCGCCGACCCGGTCGGTGTACTGGTAGGGATAGGCGTCGCCGTAGAAGCGGTACTTGGCGGCGGCTATCCAGGTGTCGGAGTGGTAGTCGGCGGTGAGGAAGAAGGTGTCGAAGCTCAGCTTCGAGATGTCCCGGTCGGGGTCGTAGTCGAGCCGCCCGCGCAGGGCGCCGCCGAGGTCGAGGTTATCGGTGACTTCCACCGCACTGGCGTGCTGGGCCAGGCCGAGGGTGAGAAGGGCTGCATAAATCGAGGTAAGCCGAGTGCGTTGCAGTGACATGAACCGCTCCGGGTTTCTTGTTGTGGTTGCAGGTGAGGGGCCGCCCCGGCGGGCGGCCGGAAGTCAGCCCAGATCGCCCTGGAGCTGGTTGCGACGCAGCAGCAGGGGCGCTGCGCGGTACACGAGGAAGGCCACGACGAAGGCGGCCGGCGCTGCGGCGGTGGCCAGGTCGGCGTTGCCGGAAAGTTGCAGGGCGATGCCCGCGGCGGCGGACAGCAACCAGGCCAGCAGGCCGCGGACGCGGAAGGCCGGTTGCTGGTCGAGCCGGTAGCGGACGCTACGCGTCCCGAGCAGGTGCGCCAGGGTGATGGCGACCCAGCCGACGATGAACAGGCTCTGGTAGGCCAGCGCCTGGAGGATGTAGCTGAACACGTCGAGCAGCATCAGCAGGTAGACCAGCGCGCCGGTCAGCAGCGCCCAGGCCACGTAGGGCACGCGCCGCAGGCCGAAGTGGCTGCAGAAGGCCTGCAGGTTGGTGGCGGCGAGGAAGAAGTTGCCGGTGTTGATCCGCGTCTGGCTGATCCACACGAAGAGCAGTCCGCCCAGGCCCATGAGCTGGATGATCGCCAGTACCACCGAGACCTCGCTCAGCCCGCCCTCGGTGGGAATGGTGGCGGCGAGGAAGATGCCGACCAGGCCGTTGAGCAGGAAGGCCACGGTGTAGAAGGGCATGCCGAAGTTGAAGCGCGCGTGGTAGGTGCTGTCTTCGGGCTTGCCGAAGCGGGCGTAGTCCCAGGTGTACATCATCAGCACCCAGACGCCCATGAAGTAGGTGAAGCAGTTCCACCAGCCGTGGGCCACCGGCCCGCCCTTGGGCGCCAGGCTCAACCAGGCCGAGGAGTAGCCGTACTCGCCGATGGCCATCGCCACCGCCGCCACCAGGCCCAGGAGGTAGAAGGGCAGCAGCACGCCGTTGAGCTTGTCGAGCCAGCGCATGGCATTGCCGAAGATCAGCAGCACGCTGTAGGCGACCACTACCAGGAACGCGGCGTGCAGTTCCAGCCCCGGCAGGTAGCGGTGCAGCGCCACCGCCATCACCGAGCCTTCGAAGACGCTGTAGTAGATGGCCGTGGCGCTGAAGATCAGCGTGGCCAGCGCCGCGCCGCTGCGGCCGAACAGCACCTGGGAAAACTGCGCGACGGACAGCCCGCTGGCGATGGCGTGGCGGGCTATGACGGCGTTGATGACGCCGTAGCTGAGCACCGACAGCACCAGGCCGATCAGTGCGTTCAGCGTGCCGTAGCCCATGGCCAGGGCGGCGGCGACGACCAGGTAGAACATCGCGCTGCAGATGCCCCACCAGGCCATGGTCAGGGAACAGCGGCCGAGCCGCTGGTCCTCGGGGATGGGGAGTTCGGGAGTCGTTTGCGTGTTGGAAAGTGCGCCAGCCATGACCGTAACCCTTCTTGTAATGGAGTGAGAGGCTCCAGAACGGTAAGGAAAAGCGTTCGGTCAGGATTGGCGTTTGGCGTACGTGTTTTTGCGCCTGGGCGCACAGAAAGCCAGCAAGGGCTCTGCCGCGCGGATTGCCGCTGGAGCGCGACTGTCGAGGGGCGACGATGAACCGCGACCGGTCGGCCGCGGCTCGTACCCAATGGCCTCAGAACGGCCGGCTGCCGCTCAGGCTGATGCGCTTCAGGCGGCGCCGCTCGGTGGCGGGGAAGGCGTTGCGGGCGTGCAGGGTGGCCTGGTTGTCCCACCAGACGATGTCGCCGACCTGCCACTTGTGGGTGTAGATCAGCTCGGGTTTCTGCAGGTGCGCGCGCAGGCGTTCGATCAGCGCCTTGCCTTGCTGCGGATCGGCGCCGCGGATTTCCACCTCGGTGTGCACGCTGAGGAAGAGCACGCGCTTGCCGCTTTCCGGATGCACGCGCAACAGCGGGTGCTCGGTGCCCTGGATCGGCTCGATGTCGGGAACGCCCGCCAAAAGGGGCCTGGACACTGATCGTGGACTCAATCCAGGCGCCATATGCAAATAACCAAAAAGTATTTATTTCTAATTTCTTATATCTGTAATCTCGCTCCTACCGGACCACCGGACACGCCCCGATCCCCCTGAAAACGTCCCGTGGTCCGTCCTCGCTCAGCAGGCGGCCGCCCAGTCCCTGAGGAGCAACGCCATGAAATCCATTTTCGCCCCGCGCCGCCTGCTGGCCGCGCTCACCCTGGCCGGTATCGCCGGCGTCGCCCAGGCCGACATCACCCTCGGCTACCAGACCGGCATCGATCCGACCAAGGTTCCCCAGGCCGATGGCACCTATGAAAAAGCCATCGGCGAGAAGCTCGACTGGCGACGTTTCAACAGCGGCGCCGAAGTGGTGACCGCCATCGCCTCGGGCGACGTGCAGCTCGGCAACCTCGGCTCCAGCCCGCTGGCCGCCGCCACCTCGCGCGGCCTGCCGATCGTGGCCTTCATCGTCACTGCGCAGATCAACGCGGCCGAGGCCCTGGTGGTACGCAACGGCAGCAAGATCGAGAAGCCCGAAGACCTGGTCGGCAAGACCATCGCCACGCCTTTCGTCTCCACCTCGCACTACAGCCTGCTGGGCGCGCTCAAGCATTGGAACATCGACCCGAGCAAGGTGAAGATCGTCAACCTCAACCCCACCGAGATCGCCGCCGCCTGGCGTCGTGGCGATATCGACGGCGCCTTCGTCTGGTCGCCGGCCCTGGGCGAGATCAAGAAGAGCGGCAAGGTGCTGACCGACGCCGCGGAAGTGGGCAAGTGGGGCGCACCGACCTTCGAGGTCTGGGTAGCGCGCAAGGATTTCGCCGAGAAACACCCGGAAGTGCTGGCCAAGTTCGCCCGCGTGACCCTGGATTCCTTCGCCGACTACAACGCCCACAAGGCGCAGTGGACCGCCGATTCCGAGCAGGCAAAGAAGATCGCCCGGCTGACCGGCGCCTCTGCGGCCGACGTGCCTGAACTGCTCGCCGGCTCGGCCTTCCCCGAGACCCAGGCACAGCTCTCCAGCGCTCTGCTGGGCGGCGGCACCGCCAAGGACATCGCCGGTACCGCGGCCTTCCTCAAAGAGCAGAAGCGCGTGCCTTCGGTGCTCAAGGACTACTCGCCGTACGTCAGCGCCGAGTACGTGCGCCAGGCGGAGTCGGTGCAGGTCGGGCAGCGCTGAGGCGCGGTGGCGGCGGATAACCGCTACGCGGTTATTCGCCCTTCGCACAAGAACGATTCCCTGTAGGAGCGCGCCATGCGCGCGAATCGCGGCCATGGGCCGCTCCTACAGGGTCATCAGGAAATACCCAGGATTCCTTCTCACCCTACGGAGGGCAGAAACATGAGCCGTCTAACGGCCGAGGCCGTGAGCCTCTCCTTCGAGCAGCATAGCCAGACCCGGCGCGTGCTGCATGAACTCACACTGGACGTGGCCAAGGGCGAGTCCCTGGTGGTGCTCGGCCCTTCCGGCTGCGGCAAGTCGACCCTGCTCAATGTTCTCGCCGGCTTCCAGCAACCCGACCGCGGCCGCGTGCAGATCGATGGCCGCACCCTCGAAGGCCCCGGTGGCGAGCGTGGCGTGGTGTTCCAGGACGACGCCCTGATGCCCTGGCTGGATGCCCTCGACAACGTCGCCCTGGGCCTGCGCATCCGTGGCCTGGGCCGTGCCGAACGCGAGGCCCGTGCCCGCGAGGTGCTCGCCCTGGTCGGCCTGCAGGAGCACGCGCACTACCGTGTCTCGCAGCTTTCCGGCGGCCAGCGGCAGCGCCTGGGCCTGGCCCGCGCGCTGGCGGTGGAGCCGGACTTCCTGCTGCTCGACGAACCCTTCGGCGCCCTCGATGCGCTGACCCGCGAGCGCATGCAGGTGCTGACCCTCGACCTGTGGCGCAAGACCGGCAAGGGCCTCTTCCTGATCACCCACAGCGTCGACGAGGCGCTGTTCCTGGCCACCGACCTGGTGGTCATGGATGGCCCGCCGGCGCGCATCGTCAAGCGCCTGCGCCCGGACTTCGCGCGGCGCTACGCGGCCGGCGAGCCGGTGCGTTCGATCAAGTCCGATCCCGAGTTCGGTCGCCTACGTCAGGCGCTGTTGGATGAGTTCCTGGAAGAGCCGGAGGCCGAACATGCCCACTGATACCCTGACCACCAAGTTGCCCGCAAACCGTCGCAGCGCCGTGGCGCGCCCGCGCGATCCGCGCCGCTGGGCCGCCGCCGGCAGCCTCGGTGCGCTCTTCGCGCTCTGGTGGCTGGCGACCCACTTCGGCTGGGTCGACACCCTGTTCTTGCCGGCCCCCGAACAACTGGTGGAAACCTTCAAGCGCCTGCTTGGCGAAGGCTACGTCGACGCGAGCCTCTGGCAGCACATAGGCACCAGCCTGCTGCGCGTGCTGCTGGCGCTTGGCGCGGCGGTTCTCACCGCCATCCCACTGGGCATCCTCATGGGCCTCAACCCGCTGGTGGGCGCCGCGCTCGATCCGCTGGTGGAGTTCTACCGGCCGATCCCGCCGCTGGCCTACCTGCCGCTGATCGTCATCTGGTTCGGCATCGGCGAGCTGTCCAAGGTGCTGCTGATCTACCTGGCACTGTTCGCGCCGCTGCTGATCGCCACCGCCGCCGGCGTGCGTCGTGTCGACAAGACGCGCATCCAGGCCGTGCGTTGCCTCGGCGCCAATCGTTGGCAGGTGGTGCGCCACGTGATCCTGCCCAGCGCGCTGCCGGAAGTCCTCACCGGCCTACGCATCGCCCTGGGCGTGGGCTGGTCGACCCTGGTCGCCGCCGAGCTGATCGCCGCCAACCGCGGCCTGGGCTTCATGGTGCAGTCGGCCGCGCAGTTCCTCGCCACCGACGTGGTGGTACTGGGCATCCTGCTGATCGCCGCCATCGCCCTGAGCTTCGAACTGGGCCTGCGTTGGCTGCAGCGTCGCTTTGCATCCTGGGAGTAGGGCACGGGCCCGGCTTCGCGTACGAGACTTCGAGAGAGAAAAATGACCACCCTGACCATCGAACCCATCAGCCCGGCCCTCGGCGCCGTTGTCTCCGGCATCGACCTGCGCCAGCCGCTGGACGACGCCCAGCAGCAGGCCATCGAGCAGGCGCTGCTGCAGCACCAGGTGCTGTTCTTCCGCGACCAGCCGCTGAACCCGGCGCAGCATGTGAACTTCGCCCGCCGCTTTGGCGACCTGCACATCCACCCGATCTACCCGAGCGTGCCCGAGCAGCGCGAGGTGATCGTCCTCGACACTGCCGTCACCGACGTGCGCGACAACGCCATCTGGCACACCGACGTGACCTTCCTTGAAACCCCCGCGCTCGGCGCCGTGCTGGCTGCCAAGCAACTGCCGGCCTACGGTGGCGACACCCTGTGGGCCAGCGGCATCGCGGCCTTCGAGGCGCTGTCCAAGCCGCTGCAGCAGTTGCTTGACGGCCTGACCGCCACCCACGACATCAGCAAGTCCTTCCCCCAGGAGCGTTTCGGCGCCACCGACGCCGACCTCGCGCGCCTAGAAGAGGCACGGCTGAAGAACCCGCCGCGCTCGCATCCGGTGATCCGCACCCACCCGGTGACCGGGCGCAAGGCGCTGTTCGTCAGCGACGGTTTCACCACGCGCATCAACGAAGTTTCGGCCGCGGAAAGTCGCGCGTTGCTCGACCTGCTGTTCGCCCATTTCAGCCGTCCGGAATTCAGCGTGCGCTGGCGCTGGCAGGAGAACGACGTGGCCTTCTGGGACAACCGCGTGACCCAGCACTACGCGGTCGACGACTACCGCCCGCAGCGCCGGGTGATGCACCGCGCGACCATCCTCGGCGACAAGCCTTTCTGACGGTGCACTTTTTCGCGGACGAAAAAAAGGCCATTACCGAGTCGCGGGGGAAGCGGGGAGTGGTAATGGCCTGATGCTTCAAAACCAGGTGCTAGAACCTGATGGCGTTCAAATTAGCAAATAGTTGGCTGGCTAATGATGAATGCGCTTGATAGTGCATATGGCCGGGGGCAATAGAGGCGGCCAACGGGATCGTGCGAAAGGGCTGGGCGAGCGGCCGGGAGCCTGGGGCTCCCAGCGTGCGGGTCAGTAGCTGAAGAAGCCCTGGCCGGCTTTGCGGCCGAGGCGGCCGGCAGCGACCATTTCCTTGAGCAGCGGCGCGGGGCGGTACTTGGAGTCGCCGAAGCCGTCGTAGAGCACCTGCATGATCGCCAGCAGGGTGTCCAGGCCGATCAGGTCGGCCAGGGCCAGCGGGCCGATCGGGTGGTTGCAGCCCAGTTGCATGCCGGCGTCGATGTCCGCGGCGCTGGCCAGGCCTTCCTGCAGGACGAAGACCGCCTCGTTGATCATCGGCACCAGGATGCGGTTGACCGCGAAGCCCGGGGCGTTCTTCACGCTCACCGCGGTCTTGCCGACGATGCTGGCGAAGTTCATGGCCAGCGCGTGGGTGCTGTCGGAGGTCTGCAAGCCACGAATGACTTCCAGCAGGCCCATCACCGGCACCGGGTTGAAGAAGTGCATGCCGATGAAACGCTGCGGATTGCGCACGACCACCGCGAGCTGGGTGATGGAGATCGACGAGGTGTTGCTGGCGATCACGCACTCGGGCGCTACCAACTCGTCCACCTGGCGCAGGATGCGCAGCTTCAGTTCGAGGTTCTCGGTGGCCGCTTCGATCACCAGGTCGGCGTCTTTCAGCGCGGCGTAGTCGGTGCTGCCGGTGATGCGCGCAAGGATGCCGGGCTTGTCGGCGGCGGCCAGTTTTTCCTTCTTGATCAGGCGCTCGAGGTTGCCGTCTATGGTCGCCAGGCCGCGCTGCACGGCGGCGTCGTTGACGTCGATCATGGCCACCTGGAGGCCGGCCGCGGCGCAGACCTGGGCGATGCCGTTGCCCATGGTGCCGGCGCCGATCACGCCGATCTTGCGGATGCCGAGGGTGGTGTCTGCGGTGCTCATCTTTGTTGTTCTTCCTCTCAGGTGGATGGAGTGCGCCTTTGGCGCCGGCGGCGACGATAGCGCAGGCGTGGCCGACCGGCGAGTCTC
This sequence comes from Pseudomonas sp. QL9, assembly GCF_041409665.1. Lineage (NCBI taxonomy): Bacteria > Pseudomonadati > Pseudomonadota > Gammaproteobacteria > Pseudomonadales > Pseudomonadaceae > Pseudomonas > Pseudomonas sp. QL9. The sequence goes on along the minus strand of NZ_CP166971.1, from coordinate 5,854,011 downwards.
GCGAAGTGGGGGCGGGGGTGAACGCGATATTTTCGAGGGTATATGCGCCATTCGCTGGCCGAATCACCCATTTTGAGGGGGCGCGGTGGCGTGATATGCCCGAGAATCGACGGCAACCCACTCAGCCAGGCCATTGCCATGAAGCCCGAACGCATTCCCCTGGATTACCCCTGCGGCCCCGCGCCCTTGACCGGTGAAAGCCGCGAGATCGCCCCCGGTGTGCACTGGCTGCGCATGCCGCTGCCCTTGAGCCTCGACCACATCAACCTGTGGGCCGTGGAAGACGGCGACGGCTGGGCGCTGTTCGACACCGGCATGCACACCGCAGCCACACTCGACGCCTGGCGCACGCTCCTCGGCCCGGAAGGCCCGCTGGGCGGACGGCGGCCGACGCGGGTGTTCGTCACCCACATGCATCCCGACCACGTCGGCCTCGCCGGCTGGCTCACCCGCGAGTTCGGCTGCGAGCTCTGGATGACCTTCGGCGAATACATGAACTGCCGCGTGCTGGTTGCCGACAACGGCCGCGAGGCGCCGCCCGAAGGCATCCGCTTCTACCGCCGCGCCGGCTGGGACGACGCGGCCATTGCGCAGTACCGCGCGCGCTTCGGCGGGTTCGGCAAGCACATCTGGCCGCTGCCGGAGAGTTATCGGCGCCTGCGCGATGGTGAACGCATCCGCATCGGCCAGCACGAATGGCGGGTGGTGGTCGGCAGCGGCCATTCGCCGGAGCACGCGAGCTTCCATTGCCCGGACCTGCAGCTGCTGATCGCCGGCGACCAGGTGCTGCCGCGCATCTCGCCGAACGTCTCGGTGTTCCCCACGGAACCAGCGGCCGACCCGCTGGGCCAGTGGCTGGCGTCGCTGGTGAAGATCCGCCGTGAAGTGCCCGACGACGTGCTGGTGCTGCCCGCGCACAACGAGCCGTTTCGCCCGCTGCACGCGCGCATGGATCACCTGGAACGCGGCCATGGCCTGGCCCTGGAGCGCTTGCAGGCGTTACTGGAAGAAGGCCCGAAACGCGCCATCGACCTGTTCGGCGCGCTCTTCGCCCGGCGCATCGACCAGGACCTGCTGCCGCTGGCCACCGGTGAATGCCTGGCGAACCTCAACTACCTGCTGCAGCGCGGGCTGGTGGAAGTCCGTGACGACGCCGATGGCGTCGCCTGGTATAGCCGCACCTGAGACTGAACTTGTAGGAGCGAGCTTGCTCGCGAACAGCCTCGCAGCGGGTCCTGGTTCGCGAGCAAGCTCGCTCCTACGAAGAGCAGTGCCGGCGGCTATGCCGGCAGCACATCCTTCCCGGACAGGAAGCGGCCGAAACCCTGCTCCTTGCCCAGCGCCTCGGCGAAGCCCTGTTCGCGCTGGTAGGCCACGCGGCCGTTGATCAGGGTGGCTTCGACGGCGTCGTCGTTGCGCTTCACCAGGCGCACCAGGCCGAGGTTTTCCATGGGCGCTTCCTGCACTTCGTCCAGCTCGTCGGTGAGGCCTGCCGGGTTGATGATCGCCACGTCCGCGCGGTCGCCAACGCGGATGTAGCCGGCGTCCAGGCCGGCGAAGTCGGCCAGCTCGCCGGTCAGGCGGCGCACCGCGTGGCCGGTGTCCATGAACGGCTGGCCGGCTTTCTCGGCGTCGTGCACGTACTTCAGGAAGCGCAGTGCGAAGTTGTACTGCGCGTGGGAGGCCAGGTGCGCGCCGGAGTCGGCGAAGCCCGGCTGGGTCCAGGGGCTGCTCAGCAACTTCTGCATCACCTGCGGGCGGTGGTTGCCGTAGCAGGTGGTCCACTTGAGTGCATTGCGATGTTCAAGGGCCAGGTCGAAGAAGGCGTCCACCGCGTCTTGCCCGCGCGCCTGGCCGATTTCCTCGAAGTTGCGCCCAACCAGGCTGGCGTCCGGGCACTCGCGCACCCAGCAGTCGGACAGCTTGCGATGCCACAGGCCGATGCTCAGGGTGGCCTTGATGTCCTTGCGGAAGCGCGCGCGGAACTCAGCGTCCTGGATGCGCGCGTAGAGTTCGTCCGGGTCCTTGATGTCGCGCAGCACCTCGCCGGCGCCGAACTCCTCGAAGCCGTTCATGTTCAGCCCCTCGATGCGCACCACGAAGGGCGCCGGCAGCGTCTGCCAGCGGTAACGGCCGCGCAGCACGCGGTTGGCCAGCCAGCCGGAGGCGCGGGTGACGCGGTGCATGAAGGGCTGCGACTTGAGGTCGAGGGCGGTGAGCATGCTCGACTTCAGCGGCCGGCGGAACCAGCCGTGGGCCTGCCAGAGGAAGGCGAACACGTTGACTTTGGTGACCGCGTTGGGCGCGCCCTGCATCAGCGCATTGCGCCGGCGCAGCACGGCGAACAGGCGGGAGAATTCCTTCCAGGTGGCGAAGGTGGAGGGCAGCGGGCTGGACCAGGCGCGGTCGCCGTCCATCTTGTCGAGCCGCGTGGTCATCACCGAGAGGCCGAAGCAGCCGGCATCCAGCGCCTCGTTGAGCAGTTGCTCCATGCGCTGCAGTTCGGCCTCGGTCGGCTTGGCGCCGCTGATGGCGCGCTCCAGGCCCATGACCGCGACGCGCAGCTCGGAATGGCCGAGGAAGGAACAGAGGTTCGGCCCCAGCGGCTGCTGCTCGTAGAAGGCGCGGTAGCCGGCGGCGTCACGCCAGGTGCGCTTGTCGCGGAGGATCGGCAGGACGATGTCGCGCGGCACCGCCTCGACGCGGGTGAAGAGGTCGGAGCAGTCCTCGGCCTCGCCCAGCACCATGCTGATCGAGCAGGAACCGACGGACACCGTGGTCACGCCATGACGCACGGATTCCTTGAGCGCCGGCGCGGCTATGACTTCGGCGTCGTAGTGCGAATGGATTTCCAGGAAGCCCGGCATGACCCATTTGCCGGCGGCGTCGAGCACCTGCGGGCAGCCGTCCTCGTCCAGCGGGGTGAGGCTGAGCGTGTCGATGCGGCCGTCGCGGATGCCCAGGTGGCGCAGCTCGCCGGGTGCGCCGCTGCCGTCGAAGTACAGGCCGTTCTTGATGATGACGTCGTAGCTCATGGGAGGCTCCAGGGCGACAGCAGCAGGGTCCCGCTCAGCAGCAGGAGAAGGTGGATGGTCAGGCGGAAATGCCGTTCGGCGCAGCGCCGGTGCAGCCGTTCGCCCAGCCACAGGCCGAGCGGCAGCAAGGGCGCGAAGGCCAGCACGCGGGGCAGGGCGGGCAGCAGGCGGCCGTCGGCGAGGAAGGCCAGGGTGAGCAGGCCGTTAAGGGTGAACCAGACGCTGACCAGCGTTGCGCGGAAGCGCGACTTGTCCATGCGCAGCGTTGCCAGGCCGTAGACCAGCAGCGGCCCGCCGGAAGCGAATAGGCCATGGCAGATGCCGGCGGCGCCGGTCGTCAGGCGCAGCAGCCAGGCCGGGGTCTGGCCGCGCGGGGCTTCGTCGCGCCAGCTGCGGCTCAGCTCGCGGGCGGCGAACCAGAGGATCAGCAGGCCGAAGCCGCGCTTGAGCAGTTGCGGTTGCAGGTGCGGCAGCAGCAGGTAGCCGACGAGCATGCCGAGCAGCATCCCCGGCAGCAGAGTGGCGAACAGCAGGCGGGTGTCGATCAGCGCGCGGTGCCGCCAGACCAGAAATCCGGTCAGGCCGACATTCAGCGGCACCAGCACCGGCAACAGTTGGTCGATCGGCAGCAGCAGCGCGCCAAGTGAAAGCGCGACCACCACGCTGCCGAAGCCGGTGACCGCTTCGAGGGTGTAGGCGAGCAGGATGAAGCCGCCGAGGGCGGGCATGGCGTAAGGCATGGCGCTGTCACCGGGTTCCGGCAGCGAGCGCGCTGCCGGCGGCGGGCGCGCGGCGCGACCAGTAGAGCGCCAGGAGCGATCCGGAGAGCAGCTGCCAGCAGCCCCAGAAGGCGGCGATCAGCAACATGCCGCTGGCCTCGGGGAAGAAGGTCAGGATCAGCGCCATGCCCAGGGCGGAGTTGTGGATGCCGCTTTCCAGAGTCACGGCGCGCACGTCCGCTTCGCCCAGCCGGCACAGGCGCGCGCAGAGGTAGCCGAGCAACAGGGCGCCGCCGTTGAGCAGCAGCACCGGCCAGAAGAACAGGTGGAAGTAGCCGAGGAACTGCTGGTAGTTCTTCACGAAAGCCATGCCGACGAAGGCCGCGAGCACCAGCAGCGAAAATATCCGCATGGGCTTTTCCAGGCGCCGCGCCAGGCCCGGGCGCTGACGGCCGAGGAACATGCCGGCGAGCATTGGCAGGAGCAGCACCAGCACCACGGTGCCGACCAGCTCCAGCGGGTCGATGTGGATCTGCGTGAGCAGCGCGCGGGTGTTCGGCGCAAGGCTCGCGTAGAGGGCGAAGTTGAACGGCGTGAAGAAGCCGGCGGAAAGCCCCGACACCGCAGTCACGCTGGCCGAGACCGCAACGTTGCCGCGCGCCAGCCAGGTCATCACGTTGGAGAAGCTGCCGCTCGGGCAGGTCGCCACCAGGATCATGCCCAGGGCCAGCTGCGGGTCGATCGGCAGCAGGTTGGCGAGCAGGCAGGCGCCCGCCGGCAGCAGCAGGAACTGCACGAGCATGCCGATCAGCGGCGCCTTGGGTGCGCGCAGGATGCGGGTGAAGTCTTCTCGGCGCAGTTCCAGCGACACGCCGAACATCATCAGCGCGATGATCGCGTTGAGCGCGAGCATCGAGCTGTTGGCGAACTCCAGGTGCACGTTGTTCATCGAGGCAGCTCCCGCGTGGTGCCGGAGCTTCCGGTGGCAAGGGTGGTAGGCATGCAAGGGCTCGGTTTGTTTTTGTTGTCGTATTGGGCAAGCATATGGGCCCGCCCGCCCCGCTGTAATGGCGAATCAGGACCTTTTCCGGTTAATTCAGGACGTCATGACCCGATCTCCCTCCATCACCGTGCATTACGCCCAGGGCGTGCTCCAGGCCGCCGAGCGTCTGGGCCTGGCCGTGCCGCCGGCGCTGCGAGCTTTGGGTGACGAGGCGCGCATCCCGCTGGCGCGCCAGGACGAGTTCTGGGAGGCGCTGTGCGCCGCCAGCAGCGATGCCTTGATCGGCCTGCGCCTGGGTAGTGCCCTGCAGGTCGGCCACCTGGACATGGTCGGCGCGCTGCTGATGAGCTGCGAAACCCTCAGCGAGGCCCTGGAAGGGCTGCTGGAGTACTACCCGATCATTGGCGAGGGCAGCGAGTTCGTCCTGCAGCGCGAGGCCGATGCCGTCACCCTGCGCTACTTGCCGAGCTACCGGGTGCGTCGCGCCGAACGGGTGGAAGCGGTGCTGGCTAGCCTGGTGCACCTGACCGCCTGGATCACCGGCGAACGTGCGCGGCCACAGCGGGTGGAGATGGCGCATGCGGCGCGCGGAGAGGTGCGTCTGTATGCCGATCTGCTCGGGATCGCCCCGGTCTTCGACGCGCCCGAGCCTGGCCTGAGCTTCGCCGTGGCCGACCTGCGCACGCCGCTGATCCAGGCCAACGGGCCGATGCGCGAGCATCTGCGGCAACTGGCCGACGAGCAATTGCGCCGGCTGGGCGCACAGAGCCTGGCCGTGCAGGTGCAGCAACTGCTGCAGGTGCATCCGCAGTGGGGCAAGGAACGGGTTGCCGAGCATCTCAACCTCAGCGGCCGGCACCTGAACCGCAAGCTGGCGGAGGAGGGCAGCAGCTTCAAGCTGCTGCGCGAACAGGTGCTGCAGCGCATGGCCGAACGCCTGTTGCGCGAGACGCCGCGCCTGGCGGAAGTCGCCGAGCGGCTGGGGTTCTCCGATGAAAGCGCCTTCGCCAAGGCGTTCCGCCGCTGGAGCGGCATGGCGCCGGGGCAGTTTCGCCAGGGCGGCGCCGAGTGAGGGCGATCTAGGCGCTAAGTCGCAGCGAGGCGTGTGCCTCGACGGCTTCGAGGTGGTTGCGCAGGTCGATGATCAGCAGGCTCAGGTCCCAGTAGCTGGCGCTCGCGAAATCGATCGCGGGAATCTCGTAGGCCGTGCGTTTGGGGTCGTTCAGGCGGAACGCCAGGGTCGCGGTGCGGTCCTGATTCAGCGCGCAGTGGCAGCTCATGCCCTGGAACTCGTCTTCGACCAGTTCCTTGAACAGCGGGTAGGGTATTTCCATCGCACTCGCCCTCTCGCTCGTTGAAGAGATTCGGGTCTGCGGAAAATTACGCCGGGAACAGAAGCTTAGCAGCGCATCTGTAACGTGCGTATGACACTTCCGACAGCGCCGTCCTACAGCGTCCGTCTTCGGGCTGTAAGGCAGAGCCCAGAGGCGCCGGGCCATTCGTCGGAAGTTGCCGGAGTGGGACGCGCCGCACTCCCGTTGAGCACCACTGGCGATTACCCTGCTGCCGTTTGGCTATATCGACAGCCGTGGCATTGCGCCAGTGAATGGTCGTTTCGCCGTCGTCGGGTGCCTGCTAGCGTGGCCGCTCGATCGGAGGTGGACATGGACGCAATCGAGCAACACCTGCTGCCGTTGAACGGCATTCATCTGAACGTGCACGTGGCCGGGCCCGCCGACGGGCGACCGGTCTGGCTGCTGCACGGCTTCCCCGAGTGCTGGCATTCCTGGCGCGCGCAGATTCCCGCGCTGGCCGCCGCCGGTTATCGCGTGTTCGTACCGGAGATGCGTGGCTATGGCGCCAGCGACGCGCCGCCGGCGGTCGAGGACTACGAACTGCCGACCCTGTGCGGCGACATCCGTGCGGCGATGGACGCTTTCGGTCAGCAGCGCGTGGCAGTGGTAGGCCACGACTGGGGCGCCCTGGTGGCCTGGCACCTGGCGCTGCTCGATGAAGCGCGGGTGATCGCCCTGGCGACACTCTCGGTCCCCTATGCCGGCCGGCCCAAGCGCCCGGCCACGGAGATCCTCGCCGCAGCCTTCGCCGAGCGCTTCAACTACATCCTCTATTTCCAGCAGCCAGGCGTCGCCGAGGCGGAGCTGGATGCCGACATCGAACGCAGCTTGCGCCTGTTCTTCCGCGATCCCGGCGACGAGGACCCGTTCCTCCAGGACAAACCGGCCGGCGCGCGCCTGTTCGACGGCCAGTCGGCGCCGGAGCAATTGCCCGCGTGGTGCAGCCGTGACGATCTCGACTTCTATATCCGCGCTTTCGCCGGCCGCGGCTTCCGCGGTGCGCTCAACTGGTACCGCAATTTCGAGCGCAACTGGCAGCGGAACGAGTCCCTGGCCGGCCGCCAGGTGCGGCAGCCGACCCTGTTCCTGGTGGGCGAGCACGATCCGGTGGCACGCCTGGAGGCCTACACCCTCAAGCGCATGGTGGATGTGGTGCCGCAGCTGGAAATGCATTGGCTGGACTGCGGCCACTGGATCCAGAACGAGCGTCCGGAGGCGGTGAACGAACGACTGCTGGACTTCCTCGACCGCCACTATCCGGCCTGAGATGCACCTATCCGCGCCCGCGAATGCATTTTCGGCGCATTGCGCGTATATACACGCAATGTTCTGGGCAGATCCTTTTAAGGGCTCGACGGGAGAAACGCGATGCGCATTCTGGTAGTGGGTGCAGGTTCCACCGGTGGTTTCTTCGGCGCGCGCCTGGCGCAGGCGGGGCGCGATGTCACCTTCCTGGTGCGCCCGGCGCGCGAACAGGTGCTGCGCGAAAATGGCCTGCGAGTGCTCAGCTCCCACGGCGACTTCAGCCTGGCGCCTCGCCTGGTCACCGCCGACAGCCTGGACGGCCCCTACGACCTGGTTCTGCTGACGGTCAAGGCCTATGCGCTGGAAGCTGCGCTGGACGATCTGGCACCCGCCATCGGCCCGGACAGCATGATCCTGCCGGTGCTCAACGGCATGCATCACGTCGACGCGGTGACCCGGCGCTTCGGCGCCGGGGTGTTGCTGGGTGGTGTCTGCAAGATCGCTTCGACCCTCGATGCACAAGGCCGCATCGTGCAATACGGCACCCTCAACGAGCTGGCCTACGGCGAGATGGACGGCAGCCAGAGCGAGCGCATCCAGCGAGTGGACGAATGCTTGCGCGGCGCCGGCTTCGACGCGCGCCTGTCTGCCAGCATCCATCGCGAGATGTGGGAGAAGTGGATTCTGCTGGCGTCCCTGGGCGGCATCACCTGCCTGATGCGCGGCAGCATCGGCGAGGTGGTCGCGGCGCCCCAGGGCAGTGCCTTCGCATTGCGCCTGATCGACGAAGTGGTCGCGGTGGTCCGCACGGTGGGCGAGCCGCCGAGCGAGGCCTTTCTCGGCGAGGCCCGGCGCCTGCTGACCCTGCGCGGGTCGCCACAGACTTCGTCGATGTACCGCGATCTCATTGGCGGCCATCCGGTGGAGGCCGAGCAGATCATCGGCGACTTGCTGCAACGCGGTCAGCAAGCCGGGCTGGACACGCCGCTGCTGCAGGCGGTGTACGTGCACCTCTCGGTGTATCAGCAGGGGCTTAACGGGTAACCAATCCGTAGTTGCGGGCCATGCCCGCGATCGCGGACAAGGTCCGCTCCTACGACAAGCCGCGATCTAGACCGCGCGCTGGTCGATGCTTTCGTCTGAGCGAAAATTCCCACGGTTTACCGCCAGGATTACTTCAGAAATATCTGAAGTAATTATTTGCGCAGGGCTATTTTTCCCGCTGCAGCAAGCTGCGAAAACTGCACCCACGCCAAGCCACAGAGGCCTTGGCGTACGCGGATCGGGGCACCTGAAAAGCTTCGACCGCGCTGCTGTTCCTACTGCCAAAGCCCGCCGGCAACACGCCAGGCGCACAACAACAATCGGCGAGTACAGGTCCGCGAAACAGCGGTCTGTCAGAGGAATACCACCGTGTCCATGCTTGCGCATTTCTCCCGTTCCGCATCCTCCCCAACGTCCGCCGATCCGTATCGCCGCCTGACGCTCTCAGTCGCTGCGCCCGTGCGCTGAACCTCCCGCCGAATGCTTCGCCGTGCCTGACGGCGCGGTTCACCCTGTCCGGAGTTCGTTCATGCGACTCGAGATCTTCCGCACCCTGTGGGGCTACACCCATGGCTGGCCGCAGGCCATCGCCGAACTGCGCGAGGCCGGTTTCGACGGCCTGGAAGCGCGCCTGCCCCTCGATCCCGCCCTTCGCGCCGAGTACGCACGGCTGCTGGTCGCGGAAGGGGTGCCCTACATCGCGACCCTGTTCACCGCCCACGACGTGCTGCCCGACCAGTCGGCCAGCCCGCAGGTGCACCTGGACGACCTGCAGCGCAAGCTGGGCTACGCCGCCGAGCTGTCGCCGCGCCTGGTCAACACCCTGGCCGGCAACGATCGCTGGTCGCTGGCCGCGCAGGTCGACTTCTTCGGCCGCGCCCTGGAACTGGCCGCCGCGCAGGAACTGACCTGCCTCTTCGAGATTCACCGCGCCCGTTCGCTGTACAGCCCCTGGGTGACCCTGGAGCTGATTCGCCAGGTGCCCGAGCTGCGCTTCACCACCGATATCAGCCACTGGGTGGTGGTCTGCGAGCGCCTGCTCGACGACCCCGCCGACGACCTCACGCCCTTCGTCGAGCGCGTGCAGCACATCCAGGCCCGCGTCGGCTACGACCAGGGCCCGCAGGTGCCGCACCCCGGCGCGCCGGAATACGCCAACGCGCTGGCCTTCCACCAGAAGCACTGGGAAGCCGTGTGGCGCGCCCAGCAGGCTCGCGGCCAGCAGGTGACCACGCTGACCCCGGAATTCGGCCCGGACGGCTACCTGCATCACCTGCCTTTCACCAATGCCCCGATCGCCGATCTGTGGGCGCTGAACCGCTGGATGGCGCAGGAAGAGCGCCGTCACTTCCAGCGTTTCCTCGAATCCTGACCTTCTGGAGCCATCGACCATGCAGGAGCAAGCGAGCAAGGCTTTCACTTCCATTCCCGTCGTCGACATCGGCGGGCTGTTCAGCGAACGCCTGGAAGACCGCCAGGCGGTGGCCGCCGAACTGGGCAAGGCGGCCCGCGAAGTAGGCTTCCTCTACATCCGCAACCACGGCCTCGATCCGAAGCTGATCGAGGGTCTGCAAGCCGCAGCACGGGACTACTTCGCCCAGCCGCTGGAAGCCAAGATGCGCCATTACATCGGCGCCTCGGAAAGCCACAAGGGCTTCGTCCCGGAAGGCGAGGAGGTCTACTCCAAGGGTAAGCCGGACCACAAGGAAGCCTTCGACGTCGGCTTCGAAGTGCCCGCCGACGATCCGCTGGTACTGGCCGGCACGCCGCTGCTGGGGCCCAACCGCTGGCCGGAGATCCCCGGCTTCCAGTCGCAGGTGAGCGCCTACTACCAGGCAGTGTTCGCCCTCGGCCGAAAGCTGTTCGACGGCTTCGCCCTGGCCCTGGGTCTGGAGGAAGGCTACTTCGACCCGCTGGTGAGCCGGCCGCCGTCGAAGCTGCGCCTGATCCATTACCCCTTCGATGGCGAAGCACAGGATGCACCGGGCATTGGTGCGCACACCGACTACGAGTGCTTCACCATCCTCCACGCCACCGAACCGGGCCTGGAAGTGATGAACGAAGACGGCGAGTGGATCGACGCGCCGCCGGTGCCGGGCGCCTTCGTGGTGAACATCGGCGACATGCTGGAAGTGATGACCAACGGCGCCTTCGTCGCCACCGCTCACCGCGTCCGCACGGTGCGCGAGGAGCGCTACTCGTTCCCGCTGTTCTATGCCTGCGACTACCACACGCAGATCCGCCCGCTGCCGCAGTTCGACAACGGCGGCCAGGAGTACGAAACCATCGCCATCGGCGAGCACATGTGGAGCCAGGCGCTGCAGACCTACAGCTACCTGCGCCGCAAGGTCGCCGACGGTGAACTGGCACTGCCGGAGCGGGCGCGCAAGCCGTCCAGCTTCGGCCACCTGAAAAAACAGACGCAGCCTTCTTAAGCCGCGCATAAAACCCTCGACTGGAGCAATCACGATGCTGAAAACCACCCGCACCCTCCTGGCCGCAGCCGTTGTCGGCGCCACCCTGATGGGCACCCTGCAGACCGCCAGCGCCGCCGTGACCGCCACGCCGGGGCAGTTCAAGGTCGGTATGGAAATCACCTATCCGCCCTTCGAGTCCTATGACGGCGACAAGGTCGTGGGCTCCGATCCGGAGCTGGCCGAAATGCTGGCCAAGCACATGGGCCTGAAGACGAGCTTCGTGAACACCAAGTTCTCCGGCCTGATCCTGGGCCTTAACGCCGGCCACTTCGACGCGGTGATCTCGGGCATGTACGTCACCCCCGAGCGTGCCGCCCAGGCCATGGCGATTCCCTACGCGCAGACCGGCGCGGCCATCATGGTCCCGGCCGACAGCAAGGAGCGCCCGCAGAAGCCCGAAGACCTCTGCGGCATGAAGATCGGCCTGGAGAAGGGCACCACCTGGGTGCCGAAGTTCGAAGAGCTGTCCAAGACCTACTGCGTGCCCAACGGCAAGGGCGCCATCAGCGTGAGCGAATACCCGTCCGCGCCGGAAGTGACCCAGGCGCTGCTGTCGAAGAACGTCCACGCCCAGGTGGAAATCTCCGGCGCCGCGCACATGATCGCCGAGCGCTCCAAGGGCCGCGTGGTGGTCAGCTCCAACGAGCTGATCTACAAGCAGACCCTGGGCATGTACGTGAAGAAGGGCAACCAGGAGCTGTACGACGCACTCAAGACTGCCTTCCAGCAATCCAAGGACAGCGGCGAATTCGCTGCCCTGCTGAAGAAATACGCTCTCGAAGAAGCTCCGGCGACCGAGTGATTCCGCTTTAACGCAACATGAAAGACGGGCCCGGCCTCGCGCCGGGCCCGTTCGCCGAGGTACCCATGCAATTCGACTGGAACTACTTCTTCTCGCTCTTCTCCCTCCCAGATTTCTGGAAGGCCTGCGTCACGGTGATCGAACTGAGCGCCCTGACCTGGCTGATCGGCATGGTCCTGGGCTTCTTCCTCGCCTGCGCCAAGCTTTCCACCTCGCGCTGGCTGCGCGTGCCCACCGGGCTGTACATCTGGTTCTTCCGCAGCGTGCCGCTGCTGGTGCTGGTGGTCTTCGTCTACAACCTGCCGCAACTCTTCCCGGCCAGCGGCGCGCTGCTGTCCGATCCGTTCATTGCCGGCCTGCTCGCCCTGGTGCTGACCGAAGCGGCGTACATGGCCGAGATCCATCGCGGCGGCCTGATCTCCGTGGCCAAGGGCCAGAAGGAAGCCGGTCGCGCCCTGGCCATGGGCGGCATCGGCATCCAGCGCCTGATCGTCATCCCGCAGGCGTTCCGCATCTCGCTGCCGACGCTGATCAACGAATACGTCACCGTGGTCAAGCTGACCTCGCTGGTCTCGGTGATCTCCCTCACCGAACTGCTGCAGGTCGGCGAGCGCCTCTACGCGCAGAACTTCCTGGTGATGGAAACCCTCTCCGCGGTGGCTATCTACTACGTGCTGATCGTCACCCTGTTCGGCTGGGGCCTGCAGTACCTGGAGCACCGCCTGGACCTCAACGCCCGCAAGCCGGAAACCCTGACCGACGAGCGCGTGGCAAGCCTGCGCAAGAACCTCCCGGCCACCCCGGTGGCCGGTCGCGACGCAGCGCCGGTCGGCGCGCCGCCGGCGCTGCAGCTCAAGGGCATCCGCAAGAGCTACGGCAAGCATGAAGTGCTCAAGGGCGTGGACCTGCGCGTGGGCAACGGCGAAGTGGTGTCAATCATCGGCCCGTCCGGCTCCGGCAAGACCTCGCTGATCCGCACCGTCAACGGCCTGGAAGGCATCGACGGCGGCGCCACCGAACTGTTCGGCAAGGCCTACATCGAAGCCGGCAAGCCCAACCCGGCCCGCTTGCGCGAAGGCGTGCAGCACATCGGCATGGTGTTCCAGAACTTCAACCTGTTCCCGCACCGCACCATCCTCGACAACGTCACCCTGGCGCCGCGCTTCCACGGCCAGGCCGGGCGCGACATCTGCGAGCAGAAGGCCCTGGCGCTGCTGGACAAGGTCGGCCTGCTGGCCCACGCCTACAAGTACCCGCACCAGCTCTCCGGCGGCCAGCAGCAACGCGTGGCCATCGCCCGCGCGCTGGCGATGGCGCCGGCGATCATGCTGTTCGACGAGCCGACCTCGGCGCTGGACCCGGAACTGGTGGGCGACGTGCTCAACGTGATCCGCGACCTGGCGAAGGAGGGCATGACCATGGTCATCGTCACCCACGAAATGGACTTCGCCATGTCGATTTCCGACCGGGTGATCTTCATGGAGCACGGCCAGGTGCAGGTCGACGCCGCCCCGGCAAGCATCCGCAACGGCGAATGCGGCGAGCGGGTGATGCGCTTCATCGGCCTGGAGCGTCAGGCCGAGCTGGACGAGGCTCAGCGCCGGGCGTTCATCGCCGGCTGAGAGCGTTCATGGCAAGGGCAATCCTTGCTGAGAGCGGTGTAAACCGCCCCCTCTCCCGCAAGCGGGAGAGGGGCTGTTCGGCGTAGGCGGTGATATCGGCATCTGCCTGTAGGAGCGGATCTCATCCGCGAAAAACCCCGCACCGAAGCCGCCGTGTAGGAGCGCGCCATGCGCGCGATTCGCGGCCATGGGCCGCTCCTACAGGTTCAGGTTCTCGCCGGTTGCACCGCCACATGCATTACGGCCGCGCTTCCCACAGCTTCACGGCATCCGATACGCGCATCCACAGCGCGCCTTGCCAGTCCAGCAGGCCGACTTGCTTGCCTAGCGCCGGGCCGAAATAGCGGCGGGGCTGGTGCGGGTTGTGCTGCTGGGCGTCGTGCAGCACCGGCAGCACTTCGTTGCTCAGCCACTGGCGCAGGCTGCGGTTTTCCGGGTGGTAGAAGTTGACCATCAACAGCGCGTAGACACCGCTTTCGCTGACCAGCAGTTCCTTCTCGACATCACCCTGCAGACCCGCCAGGAGCGCCGTGCGGTGCTGGTCGGCGTCCAGCCGCTGGACGACCCGCTCGGTGATGTGGCTGTTGGTGAGGCGCGCCAGGTCGCGGGCGACGAACCAGGCCTGGCTGTCGATCAGCACACCGCGAAGCTGGCGGTGGTGACGCAGGAAGAAGGAAGGGGTAAGGACGGATTCGGAAGGGCTCATGCTGTCGCTCCTTGCTCGTTCAAGAAGCCGCCACCGGGAATACCGGGAGTAGGGAGGCGGACCGTGCAGGGGTAGAAAACCGGGTAGAAAGACCGGCCGGACCGAAGTCCGCCTTGCACGGTCCGCCATAGACAGCCAAAGAGGGGCCGGTCTTTACGACCGGACCCTCTTTGCTACAGCGCTTTTTCTACTCCAGGTTTCTACGCCTGGCCGCGACAAAATCGCGGCGGGCGAAAACTACGCAGGAAGCCTGTAGGACCGCAATGCAGTCGCAGCGTAGGACATTTCCCTAATTGGAAATGGAGAGAGTTTCTCCAGCGGGCGTCCAGCGCTCCTACGGGCTCGAAAATCCCTCGTACCGATCCCTCCGTAGGGCGCATAACCGCGTTCGCGGTTATGCGCCGCCGCCCAGCACGGAAACGGCGGATAACCCCTTCGGGGTTATTCGCCCTACGGGGTCGGCATTCGTGCCGTGCGGTTCGCGAGCAAGAACTAGGCGTCCCCCTCGCTCCTACGGGAGTCGGGATTTCAGGCGCGCTTGAACAGCACCGCCAGCAGCGCATTGGCTGCTTCGCGCAGGCGTTGCGGGTCCTGATACACGCGCTCGATGACGACGATGCCGCGGGTCAGGGTGACCACCAGGCGCGCGGCCAGGTCGGGCTCCAGGTTCAGCAGCGCGCGGGCGTCGTCCTGGTCAAAGCGTTCGTGGAGCAACGCTTCCAGCCCGTCGAGGAAGGCGCGCAGGGCTTCGCGGATCGGCTCGGCCATGGCGGTTTCGTCGGTCGCCGTCTTGGTCGTCAGGCAGCCGCGCGAGGGGTCGCCGCTGGTCATCGATTCGATGATGAAGTCGAAGAAGGCCGCCAATGCCGCATCCGCGGGCTGGCTCGCGAGCAACTCGCGCACGGCCACGAAGAAGCGTTCCTGGTAGCGGCGGAAGACCTCCAGGAACATCGCCTGCTTGTCGCCATAGGCGTTGTACAGCGAACCGCGCAGCACGCCGGTGGCCTGCGCCAGGTCCTGCATGGAGGTGGCGGCGAACCCCTGCTGCCAGAACACCTCGAGGGCGCGTTCCAGCGCCTGGTCTTCGTCGAATTGCTTCACGCCTGCCATGGGCGACTCCGGGAGTGGTGAACGGACGAATGTTGACATGCCTGTTAAACATGTCAACACTGTCAATCATGACATGCATGTCAAAGATTGCTTCGAGGGCCACAGGAGAGCGCCCGGCGAAGCCTCCCGGCCGGCGCATGGCGCCGTTCCCACTTGCCAGCGGACATTCCGACATGAACCCAGCAAACCCCGCGGCGGCGCAGCGCCAGCCGCATCCCTTGCACGCAATCCTCGCCGGCTTGTGCGCCAGCCTGGTCGGTATCGGCCTTGCGCGCTTTGCCTACACGCCCCTGATTCCTTCGCTGATCGAAGCCCATTGGTTCGCCGCCAATGACGTGGTCTACCTCGGCGCCGCCAACCTGGTCGGCTACCTGGCCGGCGCGTTGGTCGGCCGCCCGCTGGCGCGCAGGTTGGCGCCGCGCGTGGCGCTGCAGCTGATGATGCTGCTTGCCTCGCTGGCGTTCGTCGCCTGTGCCTTCCCGCTGTCGGTGGCCTGGTTCTTCCTCTGGCGTTTCCTCTCCGGCCTGGCCGGCGGCGCCATCATGGTCCTGGCGGCGGGCACCGTGCTGCCGTTCATTCCCGGCGAACGCAAGGGCCTGGCCAGCGGCGCGGTGTTCCTCGGCCTGGGCCTGGGCATCGCCGGCTCCGGCACCCTGGTGCCGTTGCTGCTGGAGATGGGCCTGCGGCAGACCTGGATCGGCCTGGGCGCGCTCTCGCTGCTGTTGACCGTCATCGCCTGGGCCGGCTGGCCGCATGCGCCGCGTCTGCCGGCAGCCAGCCGCGCGCAGGCGAAAGTTGCGGTGCCACCGGTGCTGCGCCTGATCTACGCGCAGTACGCGCTGATGGCCGTCACGCTGGTGCCGATGATGGTGTTCCTGGTCGATTACGTGGCGCGAGGGCTGCAGTGGGGCACGCATTCCGCCGCACTGTTCTGGGTGGTCTACGGACTCGGCGCCATTGCCGGGCCGATGAGCTACGGCGTGCTGGCCGATCGCATCGGCGTCGCTGCGAGCACTCGCATCGCGCTGCTGGCTCAGGTGATTGCGGTAGCTGCGCTGGTGCTCTCGCAACAGCCAGCGGTGCTGGTCGCGGCTGTGCTGGTAATCGGCAGCTTCCCGCCGGGCATAGTGCCGCTCACCCTCGGCCGCGTGCAGCAGGCGCTTCCGACCGACGCCGTTGCCCAGGGCGCCGCCTGGAGCCGTGCCACGGTGATCTTTGCGCTGTTCCAGGCACTGGCCGGCTATGCCTACTCGTACCTGTTCGCCAGCAGCGGCGGCAATCACCGCGAGCTGTTCGCGCTGGCTGGGTGTGCAGTGGTGCTGACGTTGCTCGCCGAAGTCCCTCTGCTGCTCGGGCAGCGCCGCGAAAGCGTGGAACTGGCCGACTGATCAGCAGCAGCGCTCGGCCGTTCCGCCGAGCGCCACCAGCTCGCGATAGGAGATGCGCCGATAGCCGGCCAGCGCCTTGTCGAGCAGTGTGCGGAGGGACTCGCCATCCGGGAGGTAGGCGTCGCCGAAATCGCCATCGGCGAGTTGGGTAGGGTGGGCGACTATCTCCAGCGGCCCGCCGAGCCGCACGCCGTCGCGCAGGTCGCGCGGGGTGCAAACCCAGTTCGCCGTGCAGCCGGCAATACCCGCCAGGCGGCGATTGAGCAGCAGCTTGAAGGCACGTTTCACCGGTCCGATGTTGCGCCCCAGGTTGCGCGCCAGTCGCACCGGCACGCCCTGTTCGGCAGCGAAACCCGCAACCAGCGGGGCGATGGGCCAGAGGTTGTGCACGTGCTGGTGCGAGTCGATATGGCTGGGGCGGATGCCCTGGGCCAGGCAGGCCTGCCACTGTGCCTGCAGTTCGCCGCGCACCGCTTCGGCGGCATTGGCGGGAATACGCAGGGCGTGCCGGGGCAGGCTCAGGTCGAACTGTCCGGCGCTGTCGCAGAACAGCCGCTGGCTGCGGATCGCCGCGCTCAATGGCGGGCCGTAGGTCAGGTTGAAATGCAGGCCGACGGCCTCGGCGAAGCCGCGCTCGCGGGCCAGTGCGCAGGCGGCGGCGAAGGCCGGCATGTTGGCCATGGCGGTCGCCGAGCTGATCAGCCCGTCGGCGAAGGCCGCGACTATCACGCGGTTCTCGTCGTCGTTCAGGCCGAAGTCGTCGGCGTTCACGATGACCAGTCGGCTCTGGGTCATGGGCTGGGCTCCGCGCTGGGCGCCGCCTGGCGCCGGCGTTGCAGGTGCGGTTTGAGCTGGCGCCAGGCGCCGTAGGCCAATCCCAGGGCGAGGCCGCTGGGGCGCCGCGAATAGAAGCTCCAGCGCAGGTGCTCGACCTCGCCGGTCTGGCGTTCGTGCAACTGGTGGTTGGAGCCGCGCAGGCGAACCCGCGAGGCATCGAGCCATTGCCAGCCTTCTTCCAGGCCCCAGCGCAGCCACTCGTCCAGCAGCATGCGCCCGGCGCCGAGGGCGGCGTATTCGGGCAGGAAGGCCAGGTTGTAGTCATAGAGACGGCCCTGGTCGAACAGGCCGAGGCGGTAGCTGATCACCCGACCGTCGTGCTCCAGCAGCACCACGCGCAGGCAGTTCTCGGCGGCCAGCCCGCGCAATGCCTGGTCCATCCAATGACGACGCTGGGCGCCGGAAAAGATGCCGACGCCTTCGTCGCCTTTCCAGCTGCGTTGCTCCACTTCGGCGATGGCCTCGATCAGCGCCGGCGCGGTGCTCGCATCGGGGCACAGCCGGACCACCCGCGCGCCAATCTCCTCGCAGCGCCGGCGCGCCTTGCGCAGCTTGTAGCGCAGGTCGCCGCTGGGTTCGCGGCGGTCGTCCTCGCCAATCTGGTGGACCGGCGCGCGGCAGCTGGGGCGCCGTTCGGCGAACCAGCTGGCCTGCGCCCAGGCCTCGCAAGGCATGCGCTGCGAGGGTTCGGCGGTGAGTTCGCTGAGTTGCAGGAGGGCGTGCGGCAGGTCGCGGCGGATGCACTGCAGCACTTCGTCCAGTGCCGCTTGCTGACCGGCATCGATGAGCAGGGCGATGCGGTCGGCCAGCGGATAACCGAGGTGGCGCACCACGCGGAACGGCAGGCCGGCGCGGCGTTCGCGGCATTCCAGCAGCGGCAGGCAGAGCACCAGCCGCGGGCCATCCCAGCCGAGCAGCACGTGCAGGTCCTGGCCGGGCGACAGCGCTCCCTCGGCCCCTTGCAGCCAGCCCAGGCGGTTGAACGGGGTGGCTTGCTCGACGCGCTGGCGCAGCGCTTCGTAGTCGTCGCGGGGGAAGTCGGCGGCGGCCAGGCTGCGGCACCACTGCAGGCGCATGTTCAGATTCCTTTCTGGCCGGCCATGCTCGGCCCGGTATGGTTGGCGGCGGCGCACAGGGCCGCCAGGCGCGGTTCGCGGCTGCGGCTGCGGCGGTTGAAGTACAGGCAGTTGAACAGGCGGTAGACGTGCAGGCTCTCGCCGGTCTCGCGGAAACCCAGGCGCTGGTGCAGGCAGAGCGCCGGCAGGTTGCGCACGTCCACGTGCGCGCGGGTGCTGTGGAAGCCCTGGGCGTGGTAATGCTCCCAGACCCGTTGCATGCCCAGCAGCGCCAGACCGTTGCCGCGATAGCTCTCGGCAACCGCGCCGGCGAACTGGTAGATGCAACCGGGCGGTACGCGCATCCAGCAGCGGTAGTGACCGGCGTCGAAGTAGTCCTGTTCGCTGATCCAGACCATGGCGAAGGCGTCGCCGCGCGAGTCGAGGTGAGCGAGGCCAAGCAGGTTCTGGCCGAGCATGGCGCGGATCGCCGGCAGGTAGCTGGCGAAACGGCGCTCGAAGGCCGGCAGCAGCTCGGCAGTGATCTGCCGCGCCGGCGGCGACTGCAGGTCCGACGGCAACGCCAGCGGCTTGTCCAGGCGCCGTTCGACGCCCAGCAGTTCCCAGTGCTTGAACAGCACCCGCTCCAGCAGCAGCTGCAGGGTGCCCAGCAGGCCGCGACGCTGCAGGGTGGCGGCAAGGTGGCGCAAGCGGATCATGTGGCCTCCCAGCGCAGGGCGAAGAGGCTTTCGCCCGGCAGATCGAAGCGCGCCCGGTCGTTCTCGCAGGTCAACGGCCAGTCGCGCTCCAATCCCTGGCTGTCGAACAGGCGCAGGCTTGGCCGGGCGGCGCACAGCGCGCCTCCGGCGACTTCCACGGCCTGCTGCCGCACACCCTTGTTCACCCCCAGCAGGCTGTGGCGCTTGCCGTCGCGCAGTGCCAGGGCGTCTACCTCGAAGGCGGAGTTGTCCAGTGCCTGAACGTGGCCCAGCCAGTGCTGCAGGAGGAAATGCTGGGCCAGGGCCACCGGCTTGGGCGTGGCCCCGGCGTCTTCGCGCAGCATGCCCTTGGTGTAGGCGTCCTCGTCCTGCGCCTGGAACCACAGGAGCATGTCGAGCAGGCCGTCCTGGGACGCGTTGAACACCACCGAAGCCCACCACAGCGCGGCGTACTGGCTGTTCTGCTGGTAGGGGCTCAGCGAGTCGCCGCTGGAGATGTTGGTCTGGTCCAGCAGCAGGGCCTTGCGCGGGCGGCCGTCGACGTTCAGGCCGACCAGGTCGGCGGCCTGGCGCACGCTGTCGCGGTAGCGGCGGGTGGCGAGCAGGTCGCGCTGCATCCATTCGTGCCAGGCCAGGGCGTCGATCTCGTCGCCATGCGCGGCCAGCAACTGGCGTGCCCAGTCCAGGCCGCGGCGCTGCTCGGCGCCGGGGCGGAAGGGCCCGTCGAGCAGGCGCGAACTGGCCGGCATGGCGATGCGCACGCCGGCGGCGCGGGCGCCGGGGTTGGCGCGCACGCGCTGGAGCATGGCGTCGAAGTAGCGGGCGAAGCTTTCGTAGTCGGGGTAGTTGAGGTTCGGTTCGTCGGCGAAGGCCAGGTAGTGCAGGCCCTTGCCCGGCAGGCGCGCGCTGTCGGCCAGCCAGGCGTCGAGACCGGCGAAGGTCTGCGGGTCGGCGTCGAGCACGGCGCGGCGGCCGGTGCCGGCCAGCAGGGTGATGTCCTGGTCGATGCCCAGCTGCTGCTGGAACGCCTGGCGGAAGGCGATCTCCCGCTGCGGTTGGCGCGGCAGCACGTCGACGAAGCTGTAGTAGCCGCCCGCCTTGCCATTGATGGTTGCCAGCTGCTGCATGCCGGTGGCGTCCGGCACGCCATAGGGCAGGGCGGTGCCCAGGCGCGGCGCCGGGCCGAGATCCTTGTCGCCGAGGGTCAGGACGACCTGGCCAGGCTGCCATTGCGGGCGGAACAGCGCCTTGGCCGACAGCGCGAAGAGGTTGGCGGTGCCGTCCAGCCAGAAGGCCGCCTTGCCGCTGCCTTGCAGCTCCAGGCGCCAGGTCTCCTCGCGCGCCGACAGCGGCAGACGGGCCTTGTCGTACTCGGCGTAGGCGTCGTGGCGCTTCAACGCCAGCTCGACCTGCATGCCATCGCTCAGGCGCGTGGCGCGCAGGCCGTGGACGCCGCCGTAGTGCTTGCCGGCGAGCTGCACGTTTTCGTCGGGGCCGACGCGGAAGTACAGCTGGGTGCCGTCGCCGACCTCGGCGCAGAAGTGCAGTTTCGCCGGCTCGAACTGCGAGGCGGTGGCCTCGCCGTGGCTGACGTCGTAGCTGCGGAAGCTGTAGCCGGGCACGTGGAGGGCGTAGTCACCGGCGCCGGTGGGCAGGTCCAGGCGCTGTTCGCCGCGCTCGCCGCCGGCGGGGATATCGAGCTGGCGGACCAGGCGCCCGCTGCCGTCGAGCAGGTACAGCTGCTCGTGGTTGGCCTCGGCCTGCCAGGCCGGGCGCCAGCGGATGTCGAGCTGTTCCCAGGCGCTCGGCCGCAGGTACAGCACGCCGTCGCGCAGGCCGCTCCAGGTCGGGCTGTCCGCCAGGGCGAGGGAGGCGAGCAGGGCAGCACCAAGGCCGAGCAGCGCTCTCAGCATGCCGCCTCCCGGGCTTGCAGCATGGCGCGCAACTGGCGCACGTCTTCGGGCAGCAGGATCAGCGTGCGCTGCCAGGGCACGCCGCTGATCCGGCAGTACAGCGCCAGCATCGCCACGGCCACGGCCAGGTAGGCGATCGAGGAGGCGATGCCCGAGCCGACGATGCCCAGCGGCGGGATGAGCACGACGTTGAGCACCAGGTTCAGCAGCACGGCCAGGCCCATCATGATCGACAGCGCGCCGGGTCGCTGCTTGCCCAGCAGGTCCAGGCGCAGGATGCTCGCGTAGCACAGGCCGAACAGCCCCGGCAGCAGCGCCAGCAGGGCCGGGTAGGCGGGCGCGTAGGGCGCGCCGAACATCAGCACTATCAACCATTCGCCAATGATCGCCATGCCGATGCAGGCGACGAGCATCACGGTGGCGGTCAGGCGCAGGGCGAAGGGGGTGAGTTCGTCGATGCCTTCGCCCTGTTGCAGCAGGCGCTTCATCAGCGGCGTGGTCACCGCCTCGGGAACGATCAGCAGCAACTCGGCCGCCGCGCTGGCGAGGGCGTATTCGCCCAGCGCAGAGGGCGGCAGCATGGAGCCGATCAGCAGGTAGTCGGCGCGCAGCAGCATCTCCTGGAAGATCACGTTCGGGTGGCTTCGCCCGCTGTAGCGCAGCAACTCGCCCTGTTCGCCGCGTTCCCAGCGCAGGCGGATGCTGTGCAGCCGCGCCATCCAGATCACCCCGACCACTATCACCAGCGCCAGCCCAGCCAGCCAGCTCGCCACCGCCGCGCGCAGGGGGGCATCGCGCCAGAGCAGCCAGAGGCCGACGAACAGCACCAGCGGCAGGAAGGATTCGAGCAGGCGCATCACGTTGTAGGCATTCACCTGGCCGTCGGCGTTGTGCAGGGTCAGCAGGCCGCTCTTGAGCACCGCCAGCGGCACCGCGAGCAACAGCAGCCAGGCCAGCAGGCCGAGGTCCTGGGACAGCGCGAGGTCGACGCCGACGGTGCGCATCACCACCACGAAGAACAGGGTGAACAGGGTCGATACCAGGCAGCCGTAGACCAGCACCTGGGTCAGCAGCACGCCGAGCGGCTTGTGCCGCGCCGCCTGGTAGCCGACGGCGGTGTTGAGCCCGCCGCTGGTGAGGGCGCCGATCAGGTCGGGCAGGGTGCTGAACAGCGCGAACAGGCCGCGATCGGCCGGCCCGAGCAGGCGCGCCAGGAGGATATTGCGCAGCAGCCGCAGGGCGATCATCGCCACCCGCGTGGCGGTGCTGTAGAGCATGCTGCGGACGAAGCCTCCCTCCTTCATGCCTGTGCTCCGCGAAAGATGCGCCAGGCCAGCAACGACGGGTTACGCGCGGCCTGCTGGCCGACATCGATGCGCGGCAGGCCGAGGGCTTCGCTGCGGTCGTCTACCAGCCCGGGGCGGGTGGCCAGGGCGTGGCGGTAGCCGAGTGCGGCGACCGCCTCGCGCACTTGCGGGCTGTGGTCGCCGTTGGGGTAGCAGTACACCGCCAGCGGTTGCGCGCAGTGTTCCGCTAGGGTTCGCCGCGAGCGCTCGAGGTCTTCGGCCAGGGCCTGGCCGTCGAGCTGGGTGAGGATCGAGTGGCTGGCGCCGTGGGGACCGAAGCGCACCAGGCCCGAGGCTTCCAGGTCGCGCACCTGGCTCCAGTCGAGGGTTTCCGCCTGCGGCGCCGGCGGGCAGCTGTCGGCCAGTTGCTGCAGGGTGGTCGGGGCCAGTGCCTTGAGCTGTTGCAGGTAGGCAGCGAGGGCGGCACTGCGTTCCGCGCTGTGGCCGGGTTCGCGCAATAGTGCCGGCAGAGGATGGCCGCGCTCGGCGAGGCTGGCGATCAACGCGGGAACGGCCGCGGGGTCGCGCCACAGGCTCTCGCCGATGGCCTCCCACCAGAAGCGCTGGTGGCTGCCGATGAAGTCAGTGGAGAGGAAGATGCTCGCCGGCATGCCGTAGCGCTGCAGCAGCGGGAAGGCCTGCTCGGCGTTGTCGCGCCAACCGTCGTCGAAGCTGAGCGCCACGCGCGGCCGAGCGCCGTGCGGGCGCTCCAGCAGCTCGGCCAGCGGCACGCAGTCGAAGTGCCGGCCGAGCCATTGCAGCAGGTGCTCGAAGCTCTGCCGGCCGATGCACAGCGCGCGGCGATGCGGCAGCGCGGCTTCGCTGTCGTCGGCCAGGACGCGGTGCAGCATCAGCACCACCCCGGCGCCGCGCAGGCGTCGGCGGCCCATGGGGGAGTGCAGGTAGGCCGTGCCGGCGAGGCGTTTGATCTGTTGGCGCATGTTCACCTCAGCGATTCTGCTGCGGGTTCCACAGCGCGTAGCGTTCGCCGCGCAGGAACTGCCAGAGTCCGGCGGCCATGCCGGCCAGGGTCACCAGGAGGAAGCCGGCCAGGTGGAACGGTTTCGGCAGGCGCCCGTCGCGGTCGAGCAAACCGGCCAGGCCCACGGCATAGCCGAGCAACTGCGCGAGCAGGCTCAGGCGGTAGAAGGTACCGGCGTCCCACAACAGCAGGTTGCTGGCCAGCAGCGGCAGCAGCAGGACCGGCGCCAGGCGGCGAATCAGCTTGTGGCTGATCAGGGCGATGGCGTAGCGGCCGTGGCGCAGCGGATTCATCAGTTCGGCGCGCACGGCCAGGCTCTGCAGGCCGCCGACGGTGACCCGCAGGCGCCGGCGGAACTGCTTGCCAGCCTCGTCGACACCCTGGTCGAGCACGCGCGCCCGCTCGGCGTAGGCGATGCGCTTGCCGGCCACGCTGGCGCAGGTGCTGAGGAAGAAGTCGTCGTTGACCTGCGGCGGGATCGCCTCGAACAGCTCGCGGCGCAGCGCCAGCAGCGCGCCGTCGGCGGAGACCATGCAGCCGGTGCGGCTCTCGGCGCGGCGCAGCCAGAGTTCGTAGTAGCGATACAGCTGGTCGCCCAGGCTCAGCGCATGGCCGCGCGTGGGGATGAGCATGTGCCCGCCGCAGGCGCCGACCTGGGGATGAGCCAGCGGCGCGAGCAGTTCGCGCAGGGTGTCGGCGGACCATTGGTTATCGGCGTCGGTGAATACCAGGACCTCGTGTCGTGCCAGCTCCACGGCCTGGTTCAGCGCCTCCACCTTGCCGACCCGCGGCAGGTCGAGCACGCGCACGCGCGGATCGCCGAGGGCCCGCGCGATGCGCACGGTGTCGTCGTCGGAGCCGTCGCTGGCGAGGATGATTTCCAGGGCCGTAGCCGGGTAATCCTGGTGCAGCAGGACATCGAGCTTCTGCGCGATGTGCTGGGCCTCGTTGTGCGCAGCGATGACCAGGCTCACCGACAGCGCCGGGGCTTGCGCCGGGATCTCTGCGCGCGGGGTGCGCCAGGCGAGCAGTGCCAGGCCAAGGGGATAGCCGAGGTAGGCGTAGATGGGCAGCAGCAGGCAGAGCCAGAACAGGGTTTCAGCCACGGGCGGGCCTCCGTGCGTCGCGCTTGAACAGGCTGAGGAGCAGGGCCGCTCCGCCGAGGTGCAGGCGAATCCAGTGTAGCGGCCAGAGCTGAAGCATCAGTCCCGCGTCCAGGTGTCGCCAGGCCTGGCGGAAGGCGAGCAGCAGCGCGGCGAGCAGGCCGGGCAGTAGCAACAGCAGGGCCAGCGAACCCTGAATCGCGACCAGCTCGATCAGCGTGCCCAGGCTGAGCAGCAGCACGCCCAGGCACAGCAGCGGGAAGCGCAGCAGGCGCGCGCTCGCACCCTGGCTGCGCAGCAGTTGCAGGTGGCTGCCCTGTCGCCAGAGCTCCTTGCCCAGCCATTCGCGCCAGCTGGCCTCATAGCCCCAGTGCAGCGCGCGTGGCTGTGACAGGCACATCTGCCGGGCGCCGGCGCGGTTCAGGCGCAGGCCGAAGTCCTTGTCTTCGCCGCTACGCAGGTGCTCGTCGAAGCCGCCCACGGCCTCGAACCAGCGTCGCTCCAGGCACAGATTGGGCGTCGGTAGCCACTCGCGCAGGCTGCCGTGGCGGCTGCCGCAGAGGCTGCGGCGCTGCCAGGCGCGGGCGAACCAGGGGGCTTGGGCGGGGGTGTCGCAGTCCAGTGCGAGCACGTCGGCGCGACGATCCTCGTGTACCTGCCGCCACCGTTTCAGCCAGTCGCCGGGCACTTCGATGTCGGCATCGATGAAGGCCAGGCAGTCGCCACGGGCAGCTTCCGCGCCGCGATTGCGCAGGGCGCCGATTGCCAGCCCGGGATGGCGCAGCACCTGCGCACCATGCTCGCTGGCAATGCGTGGGCCGTCGTCGTCGGAACCGTTGTCGACCACCAGCAGTTCGCACTCCAGGCCGGCGCGTTCCGCCGCACGGCGCGCGCAATCGAGGGTGTGGCCGATGTGCCGCGCCTCGTTGTACATCGGGATGACGATGCTGATGCGTTTCATGATGCCTTCCAGGGCAGTTCACGGCCCTCGGCCTGCAGGCGCAGGACACTCGACAGGGCGAGGAACATCCAGAGGTACTTGTGGTTGGGGATGCTGAGGAACAGCAGGAACAGCGCGATGCTCAGCAGGCACAGGCCCAGGTGCGTGGCGAGGTCGGCGCGCGACTGGTCGCCGGCGGCCAGCCAGGCGCGACGGGCGCACTGGAAGTTGCGCAGGCCCATCAGGATCAGGGCGACGAACGCCAGCCCGCCGGGGATGCCGACCTCGGCGAACAGTTCGAGATAGGTGTTGTGCGCCCGGCGGTAAAGGTCGGGCACGCTGAAGCCCTCGTTGAAAGCCTTGGCGTAGCCGGTCTTGGCATAGTGCAGCGGGAAGGTGCCGGGGCCGGAGCCGAGCAGCGGGTCGTCGCCGATCATCCGCGTGCCGACCACCACGTAGCTGGCGCGCCGGCCGAGGGAGGCGTCCTGGTGGGCGTTCACCCCGGAGCTGAGCGCGCCGAGCAGCTTGATGCGTTCGATGTAGGCATCGGGCAGGGTGGCCACGGTCAGCGGCACCACGATGGCCGCGCCGAGCATGACGAAGCCCAGATGCCGCGGCCGGATCAGGCGAAGCCGCGAGCGGTGGTGCCAGGCGCAGATCGCGCAGGTCAACAGCACCACGAGCAGGCCGGAGCGCGAATCGGTCTTGGTCATGCCGGCGAACAGCACGACCAGCACCGCGAGCCACAGCAGGCGCTCGGCCAGACCCTTGGCGCGCAGAAGCAGGAGCAGGGCCGGCGGCACGGCCACGGCGATCAGCAGGGCGAAGTAGTTGGCGTCCTGCAGCAGGCCGATGGCGCGGCCGCCGACCTGGTATTTCACCGAATAGAGGGCGATGGCGCTGGTGGCTGCCACGCTCAGCGCGAGCAGGCGGCAGAGCAGCAACAGGTTCAGCTCGCGGCCGATCAGCAGGGTGATGCCGAACAGCGTCATGCCGATCGCCAGCTCGCGCAGGTTGTCCAGCGACACCTCGAGGTTTTCGCTGAACGCCAGGCTCAGCAGCACGCAGAGCAGGAAAGGCAGCAGGGCGCGCCAGAGGTTGCTGCCCAGGCGGGTCTCGGGCAGGCGCCGTTGCAGCAGCTGCAGGACCAGCACCAGGATCAGCCCGGCGCCGACCAGCTTGGCGCCGGATAGCTCGTAGTCGCGGAACAGGCCCTCGAAGGGCACCAGCACCACCAGGCCGAGCAGGCCCCAGACCGGGCGCCGGTAGAGCACGGCCATGCCGACGAGGCCGGCGAGCACGAAGGGCGCGAGGTAGGGCCACGGGCTGGCCAGCAGGAGCAGGCAGGCCAGGCCCAGCAAGAGGCCAAAGGACACTGGCAGCAGGGTCATGACGGCTGGCCTCCGGCGGCGGCAAGGTAAAGCTGGTCCCAGCGCTGGGCCAGGGTGGGGAGGTGGTACTGGTCGAGCTGACGGCGCCGCGCTTCGGCGGTCAGGCGCAGGGCCAAGTGGCGGTCGTCCAGCAGCCGCGCGACCTGGGCGCCGAGGGCTGCGACGTCGCCGGGTCTGGCGAGCAAGGCAGAACGCTCGTGTTCGAGCATGTCGGGCACGCCACCGACGCCGAAGGCTGCCACCGGCACGCCGGCGCGCATGGCTTCGAGGAGGATCATCGGCGTGCCTTCGGTGCGCGAGCTGAGCACCAGCACGCTCAGCCGCGCGAGCCAGGCCGGCATGTCCTGCTGGTAGCCGGCCAGGTGGATGCGCTCCTGCAGGCCGGCGGCGGCGATGCGGGCGGCCAGGGCGTCGCGTTCGGGGCCGTCGCCCAACAGCACCGCGTGCAGCTGCGGACGGTCCTGGCAGAGGGGGATGACCGCGTCGAGGAAGAGGTCCGGGCCTTTTTCCGCGCTCAGCCGGCCGACGAAGCCGAGCAGCGGCTCGCTGACGCTGCCGGCCGGCAGTGCCGGTTCGTCCGGCAAGCCGTTGGGGATCACCAGCACCTTGCGCGCGCGGACCCCGGCACTTTCATGCAGACGGGCGATGCTCTGCGCCACGCAGACAACCCGGCGCACCCGTGGACTGCGGCACAGCAGCAGGCTGACACGGGTATAGATGCGCTGCTTGAGGCTGCGCGGAGTGAAGCCGTGCTGGGTCAGCACCAGCGGCAGGTCCAGGCGCGAGGCGCACAGCCAGGCGAAAACCTGCGCGCGGAAGTTGTGGGCGTTGAGCAGCCCGGGCCGCGCACGCAGATCGTCGAGCAGCTCGCCCAGGCCGGCGCAGCTGCGGCAATCCACCCCCGCGGCGCGAAAGCGCGCGAGCAGCTCGGCCGGGGCGTCGAGGAACACCACCCGATGCCTGCCAGGGGTGACCCGGCAGTGGTCGAGCAGCATCCGCTCGGCGCCATAGAAGCCGCCGCTGTGGATTAGGT
Source organism: Pseudomonas sp. QL9 (assembly GCF_041409665.1). Classification (NCBI taxonomy): domain Bacteria; kingdom Pseudomonadati; phylum Pseudomonadota; class Gammaproteobacteria; order Pseudomonadales; family Pseudomonadaceae; genus Pseudomonas; species Pseudomonas sp. QL9. Next base: position 5,826,186 of record NZ_CP166971.1, on the reverse strand, counting down.
GGACGATGTCGTTCACGGCGTCGGCCTCACTCGCGGACCCAGCGCAACATCCACGGCCAACTCCAGCGCTTGTACGGGTTGACCTCCTTCTCTTCCACCGCGTTGATGATCATCAGCACCGGGATGCCCAGGTGTTGCGGGATCTGCGCCGGGGTCTTGAAGCGATGGTCGAAGAACTCGCGCACGTAGCCCAGGGCGATGGCCAGCAGCAGGCCGGTCAGCAGGCCGAGGGGGATGACCACGCCGGGCCGGGGGAAGGCCGCCTCGGTGGGTTCGACCGGCTCGCTGAGAATGCGCGCGTTGGACAGCGCGCCGTCGATCAGGCGTTCGCCGCGGCTTTCCTCGAAACGCTGGGTGTAGGTGAAGAAGGCCTTGTGCAGGGCGTCGACCTCGGTGTCGACCTGGCTCAGCTTGCTGTCGGTTTCCTGCAACTGGCGCACGCGGGCCTTGTACTCGTCGATGCGTGCGGTCTTCTGCGCGATCACCGAGTTGAGCACGGCGAGGTCGTTGCTGCGCTCGCGGATGCGGTTGGACACCACGCGCAGGAACTGGTTACGGGTACGCGCAATGGCTTCGCGTTGCTGCTGCATTGGCTGGCTGCCGGACTGGAAGGCCTGGGCGGTGTCGCCGTAGCGGCTCACCTGGTCGCTCAGGCGTTCACCCAGTTGCTTGATCTCGCGGTCCTCGTAGGCAACGTTGTCGACCGTGTTGGCGAAGCTGAAGGGGAAGGTGTAGTCGGTCAGCCCGGCCTTCTTCGCCAGTTCCAAGCTGGCGTTCAGGTAGGTCAGCCAGTTCTGCGCTTCGAGGGCGCGGTCGCGGTACTGGTTGAGCGCCTGCTCCTCGGTGTTGATGGCGTTCAGGCGGAAGGTGATCTCTTCCTTGGGCGCCGCGGCGCCGGCCTGGTCGAGCAATTTCTGGCGCTGTGCCTCGAGGTAGTCGAGACGGGTCTGGTATTGCACCTTCTTCTGCTCGTAGAAGGATTGCGGCAGGTCGGTGGACTGCAGCTCCTGGCGACTCTTCAGGTAGTTGTTCAGCAGGTGCTGGACGAAGCGCGTGCCCTGCGCCGGGTCGCTGCTGCGGTAGACCACCGAGATGACGTTGGAGCCGGGCAGGGTGTCGACCTTGAGGTCCTTGGCGGCGCGCGCGGTCCAGGCGTCCAGGGTGGTGTCGCGCGGCGGGTCGACTTCCAGGCCGACGGCGCGACGCAGCGGGTTGATCACGTGCTCGTGCAGGGGCCCGAACAGGTAGCGCTGCAGCGGCTCGAACAGCAGGGTGTCGAGCAGCCCGGAGGCGTAGCTGAACTGGCCGGCCTGGCGCAGCTCGTCGATGGTCCCGCGGATCAGCGTCGGCGAGCGCAGGATGTTGCTTTCGGTCTCCATGTCGGCCAGGGACGGCGGCACGAACTTGTCGCTGTCGGTGGTCAGCGCGGTGTTGGCGTCGCTTTGCGAGAGCTTCTTGGACTGCACGATGACTTCGGCATTGATGTCGAAGTTCTGCTTGAACACCACCGGCACCAGCAAGGTGAGCACGGCGAAGATCAGGAAGACGCGCTTGATCAGCCGCCCGTTGGCGAAGAACACCCGGAGGAATTCATGCAGATAGTTTTCCATTCTGATCATCCCGGCATCCTCCTCAGTTGTTGTTGTTCTTGTTGTCGACGCGATAGTTGAAGCCGAAGCTGATGCCCTGGAAGAGGATCACGTCGGCGATCTGCTTGCTCAGCTGGCCCGCCTCGACCAGTCGCGACTTGGGCACGTAGAGCAAGTCGTCCGGCTGCAGGTAGGCGAACTGCATGGCGTCGCCGTCGGCGGCCTTGCTGGCGTCGTAGACGCGGGCCTCGACGTTGCTGCCGCGGCGGTGCATGACCACCACCTGGTCCAGGCGTGCGCCGACGTTGCTGCCGCGCGCCAGGGCCAGCGCCTCGAGGACCGAGACCGGGCGACGGATCGGGTAGGCGCCGGGCTGGGCGACTTCGCCGAGCACGTACACCTCGTTGGCCGCGGTGCTCTTGAGCAGCACGTCCACATGCACGACCGCGCCGACCTTCGATGCCTCTCGGGCGTAACCGTCTTCCAGGGTCTTCTGCACCTCGTCCACCGACATGCCCTGCAGCGGCAGGGTGCCGAGCAGCGGGAAGCTGGCGCGGCCGTCGGAGTTCACGGTGATCTCGCGGCTCAGGCCCGTTACCGGGTGCAGCAGGGTGTTACGCAGGTTGTCGGTCTGCGCCAGGGGCTTGGAGACCGAGAGGAACACGTCCTTCTCGCTGTCCTTGAGGACCTTGGCGTAGTGCCGCGCGACCACTTGCTGGGCTTGCGCGACCGTCATCCCGGCGACCTTCAACGGCGGCACGTAGGGCAGGTCGACGGTGCCGTCGGGCATCACCAGGCGGCTGCCGCTGAGCTGGGTGGCGTTGTAGAAGGTCAGCTCCAGCTGGTCGCCCGGCTGCAGGGTGTAGGCCTGCTGGCGGGTGGTGTCGAGGCGGAAGATGACATCGAGCACGTCCTGCGGGCGCAGCACCTGCTTGACCGGCACGACTTCGCTGAGCGGAGCCTTGCCTTGTTCGGCGCTGAGAATGCTCACCGGGGTGGTCTTGTCATGCGGATTGCTGCCGCATCCGCTCAGGGCGAGCACCAGGCAGGCAAGAACAATGGATGGATTACGCATGGCCTTCCCTCGCTCAGAGATTGTCGTAGACCCACTTCGGCATGTAGTAGCGGCGCGCATTGAATACGCTGCCGAGTATCCGGGCGTTGGCCTGGGTCAGGCGCTGGATCGCGGCTTGCGCCACCTCCCAACGGGTTTCCTCGCCGCGCACCACCAGCACCACGCCATCGGCCAGGGCGGCGAGGGCCAGGGTGTCGGCGTTGGCGTAGACGGCCTCGCCGTCGATGACCACGAAGCGGTAGCGCTCGCCCAGGCGTGCGAACAGCGCCTCCAACGCCTGCGGTGCGAGGTGCGCCTTGTGCTGCCAGTAGTGCCCCAGCGGCATGAAGTGGAAGGGCAGGCCGTCGCTGGCCTCGATGCAGCGCTCCAGCGCCGGCGGCGACTCGGCCAGCACCAGGTCGAGGAAACCGCGTTCCTGGCCCAGGCCGAAGTGCTGGGTGAGGTTGGTCTTGGACAGGCTGGCGTCGATCAGCAGCACTTCGCCGCGGCTGCTGCGGGACAGTTCGCCGGCCAGCATCAATGCACTGGTGGTGGTGCCGCTGCCGCTGTTGGCGGCGGTCAGCAGCAGAGTCTTGAGATTCTGGTCGAGCACGATGGCCGCCAGGTTGTTTTCGCTCGGGCGCTGGACTGCCAGGCTTTTCGACGACGAGGAACCATCCATCTCAACTCGCTCCATGGCCGGTGAGAACTTTCAGGGGGGTCTTGAGCATGATCTTCAGGTCGAGCCAGGGGCTCTGCTGGGCGATGTAGGCGACGTCCAGCTCGACGCGGGCGTCGAAGTCCACATCGCTGCGCCCAGACACCTGCCACAGCCCGGTGATCCCGGGGTAGACGCCCAGGCGGCGCAGGTGGTGGTCGCGATAGGTATTGGCGCGGAAGGAGGTAGGGCGAGGGCCCACCAGGCGCATCTCGCCGCGCACCACGTTGAACAGGTTGGGCAGCTCGTCCAGGCTGGTGCGCCGCAGCCAGCGGCCGATGCCAGTGACGCGCGGGTCGCGGTCGATCTTGAAGTCGACGGAGTCTGGGCCGTGCTTGTTCAGGTGGCGCAGCGAATCCTTCAGCGCTTCGGCGTTGACCACCATGGTGCGGAACTTGACCATGCCGAAGCGGCGGCCATACAGGCCGGTGCGCTGTTGCACGAAGAATACCGGTCCGGGGCTGCTCAGCTTGATGGCAATGGCAACGGCCAGCAGCAGCGGCGAGAGCGCAATCAGCAGCAGCACGGCAAGCACGGCCGAGCTGCTGCGCTTGGTCCGCGACAGCGTCCACGGGCGACCGCCTGGGCGGCCCAGTATCCAGCCACGGCGTTGGCTGGCTATCGCCTGGGCGATCTTTTCGCGCATCTGCTCATCGCGGCGATTGAGCGAACGCGCGGTGGCTGCATGGCCCACTTGGGGCGAAGGCAGCGTCTTTTCCATCTCCATACCAGGGCTCCGTTGGCGGCGTTACCGTCGAAGGTCGGTGAAGTGGGGCGTGGGGTCAGGCCGGGGTGCGGACGGACTCCTCCGGAAACTGCAACGGGAGGGATTCGGCACAGTGGCCAGGCGGCAGGAGCGGGGCGTCCCGGAACGGGAGGCGGCGCGGCGTCGACTCAGGGCCGGCGTTGAAGGGATCGGCCTGGGTCAGGCCGCAGCACTTCTTTACTGCATCGCACGCGTCCATCGGTGCGCCCTCACTTCTTGGTTGCTGGGTAATCCCGTCATGCCTTTGACGGTGATGGCTAGGCGACAGTATAAGCGTGAATAAATTGACTTCTAGGGTGTTGGTGGACGTTTTTTTGGCGCGTCTGTATCGCGAATGAGGCAGGATGCTGTGACGCAGGTCCGCAAAAAAGTGGCCATATGCTGGCTATTCAATGCCTTATCGAGGGGTGTGGAAGTTGCATCGGAGATACAGTTACCCGCCGATCTGTAAAAAAAACGGACGACCGGTAGAGGTTGCATGGCTCATCGGCAGAACAGCGAAATCCCTCTGTTTTGAGCCTAAGTAACGAATATTAATAGCGTTTGATCATTCAGGGCCGTGCGCGGAAGCAAGCTCTGGACTCCGACGAACGGTCATGGGAACGAAAGCACCCAAGCCCTCGTTGTGATGGCCCATTGAAATCCCTGTGATTCAAGGGGATATCCGCCAAATATAAGCTGTCATGAATGACCGGAAATCTTGAAGCGACGTTCTTTTGACAATTCCGACACCTTGGGCCGCAGGTTTCTTTGCTAACATTCCGAAACAAATCGGCCTGATGGCCTTTTAGTGGCCGCTTCCGGCGGCTATTGCCCGCTCGCTCGAATCCATCGCAAGACATTCACCTCGTCCAGGGGGAAGCTTCATGGCCGTACAGCAACTCATCCTCAAGGGCCAGACGACGCTGCGTCAGCACGGTCTGGCGCACACGCTGCACAAGGCGCTGCTGAAATTGGTCAACGCGGTGCTGCCGTTCAAGATCCTGCGCGGTATCACGCTGCAGAAGGTCGATCCGCGCTTTCTCGAATTGCCGCCGCACTATCGCGGGCTGTTCCTCAGCGAGGCGATACTGCGGCACTACGCGACCGATCCGCGCAACGAGATTTCCACCGACTTCCTCGATCACGCCCTGGCCAAGAACGACCAGTGCTACGGCATCTTCGAGGGCGAGCGCCTGGCGGCTTACGGCTGGTACTCGCGCAAGCCCACGGGCATCGACTCGACGCCGCTGAACCTGCACTTCGACCCAACCTACGTGTACATGTACAAGGGCTTCACCCATTACGACTATCGTGGTCAGCGCCTGCATGCCATCGGCATGAACCGGGCGCTGCAGCACTTCCTGGAGGAAGGCGCCAAGGGGCTGGTGTCCTATGTCGAGTCGGGTAACTTCGATTCGTTGAAGTCCTGCTACCGCCTGGGCTACGTGGACGCCGGCTCGATCTACCTGTTCCGTTTGTTCGGGCGCTTCCGCAGCTTCGCCAGCAGTGGCTGTGGGCCTTATGGGTTGAGGTTGCGGCGGGCCTGAGGTTTCCGGGTCTTCGTCGGCGCGAGCTTGCTCGCGAACCGCATGGCAGAGCATGTCCCTGTAGGAGCGGATTCATCCGCGATGCTTTTCGAGGACAAGGTCCGCTCCTACACCATTCCGTCATCCCCGCGAACGCTGGAACCCAGAGACGCTTCTGGCTTGGGCGTTTCCGCGCCGCTTTGGCATGTTCGGAGGCTTCTTGTTTCGCCTCTCGGCGAGTCCCTTTTGTCAAACGCCACAAAAGGAACCAAAAAGGCTTGCCCCGACATACGGGTCCGGCAAGCCGGACTTCCCTCGCACATCCCCACGCACCCGGAGGCCCGCCCCGACAGTACGTCCCTGTACTGGTCGGGGCTTTTGCGACATCCATGTCGCGCAACCTCCTCTGCGTGGGCTTTGCTCGGCCTTCTGTAAGGGGCGCTCCGGCGCGCGCGGATACTCCTGCTCTTCGTAGGATCGAGGGGGACGCCTAGTCCTTGCTCGCGAACCGCACGGCACAAATGCCGAACCTGTATGGCGAATAACCCCGAAGGGGTTATCCGCCGTTCTCGTGCCGGGCTGCGACGCATAACCGCGTTCGCGGTTATGCGTCGCACGGTTGGAATTGGCGCGGGGATTTTCGCGGATGAATCCGCTGCTACAGGATCACGCCGATCAGCACCCTCTCCCGCTTGCGGGAGAGGGTGCTGAGTTGGCCAAGGGCACAGGCGCCGGGAGGTTCGCGGATAAGATCCGTACGTTTCCAGTTGGCGTGGCGCTCCACGAGAAAAGAAGGCGCCTTGCGGCGCCTTCTTCGTTTACAGCAGCAACGTTCGGATATCGCCGAGCAGCTCGCCCAGGCGCTTGGTGAAGCGTGCGGCGGCGGCGCCGTTGATCACCCGGTGGTCGTAGGACAGCGACAGCGGCAGCATCAGGCGCGGTTGGAAGGCCTTGCCGTCCCAGACCGGCTGCATGGTTGCCTTGGACACGCCGAGGATCGCCACTTCCGGCGCATTGACGATCGGCGTGAAGCCGGTGCCGCCAATGTGGCCGAGGCTGGAGATGGTGAAGCAGGCGCCCTGCATGGCGTCGGCCGAGAGCTTCTTGGTGCGCGCCTTTTCCGCAAGTTCCGCGGCTTCGGCGGCCAGTTGCAGCAGGCTCTTCTGGTCGACGTTGCGGATCACCGGCACCAGCAGGCCGTCCGGGGTGTCCACGGCGAAGCCGATGTGCACGTACTTCTTGCGGATCAGCGCCTTGCCGCTGGGGGCGAGGGAGCTGTTGAAGTCCGGCAGTTCCTTGAGCAGGTGTGCGCAGGCTTTCAGCAGGATCGGCAGGATCGTCAGCTTGGTCCCGGCTTTTTCAGCCACTGCTTTCTGCGCGATGCGGAAGGCTTCCACCTCGGTGATGTCCGCCGATTCGAACTGGGTCACGTGCGGCACGTTCAGCCAGCTGCGGTGCAGGTTGGCGGCGCCGACCTGCATCAAGCGGGTCATGGCCACTTCTTCCACTTCGCCGAACTTGCTGAAGTCGACTTCCGGGATCGGCGGGATGCCCGCGCCACCGCTGACCGCGGCGCCGGCCGGAGCTGACTTGGCGCGCTGCAGTTGTTCTTTGACGAACAGCTGCACGTCTTCCTTGAGGATTCGGCCTTTCGGACCGGTCGCCTTCACCTCGGCCAGATCGACGCCGAACTCACGAGCGAGCATGCGCACGGCAGGGCCGGCGTGCACCTTGGCACCGTCACGGCTGGGGGCGCCGACCGGGGCGGGTGCCTCGGCTTTCGCCGGCGCTTCGGCAGGCGCCGGCTGTGCCGCGGCTGGTGCGGCAGCTGCGGGTGCTTGTGCTGCGGCTGCGCCGGCGACCTCCAGTTCGAGGATTTCATCGCCTTCCTTGAGCGTGTCGCCGATCTTCACCTTGAGCGCTTTCACGACGCCGGCAGCCGGGGAGGGGATCTCCATGCTGGCCTTGTCCGACTCCAGGGTCAGCAGGCTCTGGTCGGCCTCGACGCGGTCGCCGACCTTGACCATCAGCTCGATGATCGCGCCTTGGCCATTGCCGATATCGGGAACTCGCACCGTTTGCACACCACCGGCCTGTGCGGGCGCGGCGGCCGGTGCGGCGGCGGGGGCTGGTTTCGCAGGCTCGGCAGTGGCTGCTGGAGGCGCTGCCGCTGGTTGTGCGCCGCCTTCAACCTCCAGTTCGAGGATTTCGTCGCCTTCCTTGAGGGTGTCGCCAATCTTCACCTTGAGCGCTTTCACGACACCGGCAGCCGGGGAGGGGATTTCCATGCTCGCCTTGTCCGACTCCAGGGTGAGCAGGCTCTGGTCGGCTGTGATGCGGTCGCCGACCTTGACCATCAGTTCGATGATCTCGCCCTGGCCATTGCCGATGTCCGGCACCTTCACCGTCTGCATGCCGCCGCCAGTGGTGGGCGGTGGTGCTGCCGCCGGAGCCGCCGGAGCAGGTGCCGGCTTGGGCGCCTCGGCGGGTGCGCTGGCGACAGTCTGCGCAGCGCCTTCGACCTCCAGTTCGAGTATCTCGTCGCCTTCCTTCAGGGTGTCGCCCACCTTGACCTTCAGGCTCTTCACCACGCCGGCCTTCGGCGAGGGGATTTCCATGCTGGCCTTGTCCGATTCGAGGGTCAGCAGGTTCTGGTCGGCCTCGACCTTGTCGCCGACCTTGACCAGCAGTTCGATGACTTCGCCCTGGCCGTTGCCGATGTCGGGTACGCGGATCAACTCGCTCACGATGCCTCTCCTCAGCAGTCCAGGGGGTTGCGTTTGTCCGGGTCGATGCCGAACTTGGCGATGGCTTCGGCCACCGTCTTCGGCTCGATGTCGCCGCGATCGGCCAGGGCCTCCAGGGCGGCCAGGACGACCCAGCGCCGGTCCACCTCGAAGAAGTCGCGCAGGTTGCCGCGGCTGTCGCTGCGTCCGTAGCCGTCGGTGCCTAGCACCTTGTATTCCTTGCCCGGCACCCATTGGCGGATCTGCTCGGCGTACAGCTTCATGTAGTCGGTGGAGGCGATCACCGGGCCCTTGCGGCCGTTCAGGCATTCCTCGACGTAGCTCAGGCGCGGTTTCTGCTGCGGGTGCAGGCGGTTCCAGCGTTCGGCGGCCAGGCCGTCGCGGCGCAACTCGTTGAAGCTCGGCACGGACCAGACGTCGGCGCCGATGCCGAAGTCCTCGCGGAGGATCTTCGCTGCCGCTTCCACCTCGCGCAGGATGGTGCCGGAGCCGAGCAACTGCACGTGGTGCGCGGCGTCACGCTTGTCTTCCTCGAACAGGTACATGCCCTTGATGATGCCTTCCTCGATGCCGGCCGGCATGGCGGGCTGCGGGTAGTTCTCGTTCATCACGGTGATGTAGTAGAAGACGTTCTCCTGCTCCTGCAGCATGCGCCGCGCGCCGTCATGGATGATCACGGCCAGCTCGTAGGCGTAGGTGGGGTCGTAGGTGCGGCAGTTGGGCACGACCGAGGCGAGGATGTGGCTCTGGCCGTCCTCGTGCTGCAGGCCTTCGCCGTTCAGGGTGGTGCGCCCGGCGGTGCCGCCGAGCAGGAAGCCGCGGCTCATGGCGTCGCCGGCGGCCCAGGCGAGGTCGCCGATGCGCTGGAAGCCGAACATCGAATAGAAGATGTAGAAGGGCAGCATCGGCTGACGGTAGTTGCTGTAGGCGCTGCCGGCCGCGACGAAAGAGGACATGGCGCCGGCCTCGGTGATGCCTTCCTCGAGGATCTGACCCTTCTTGTCCTCGCGGTAGAACATCAGTTGTTCCTTGTCGACCGGCTCGTAGAGCTGGCCCACCGAGGAGTAGATGCCGAGCTGGCGGAACATGCCTTCCATGCCGAAGGTGCGGGCCTCGTCGGGGATGATCGGGACGATGCGCGGCCCCATCTCCTTGTCCTTGACCAGCTGCGTGAGGATGCGCACGAAGGCCATGGTGGTGGAGATCTCGCGGTCGCCGGTGCCGTCGAGCAGGGCCTTGAGGGTGTCCAGCGGCGGCACCGGCACGCTGAAGGCGTTGCCCTGGCGATGCGGCACCGAGCCGCCGAGGCTGGCGCGGCGTTCAGCCAGGTACTTGGCTTCGGCGCTGCCGGGGTCGGGCTTGTAGAAGGGCACTTTCGCCAGGTCCGCGTCGCTGACCGGGATGTCGAAGCGGTCGCGGAAGGCACGCAGGCTCTCGACGTCGATCTCGTGAATGTTGTGCGCGATGTTCTTCGCTTCGCCCGTGCCGGTGCCGTAGCCCTTGATGGTCTTGGCCAGGACCACGCTGGGCTGGCCCTGGTGGTTCACCGCCGCGTGGTAGGCGGCATAGACCTTGTAGGGATCGTGACCGCCGCGGTTGAGCTTCCAGATTTCGTCGTCGGAGAGGTCCTTGACCATCTCCAGCAGCTCCGGGCGCGTGCCGAAGAAGTATTCGCGCACGTAGGCGCCGTCCTTCGCCTTGTAGTTCTGGTATTCGCCGTCCACCGCCTCGTCCATGCGCGCCTGCATGAGGCCGGCGGTGTCCTTGGCGAACAGCGGGTCCCAGAAGCGGCCCCAGATGACCTTGATCACGTTCCAGTTGGCGCCGCGGAACACGCCTTCGAGTTCCTGGATGATCTTGCCGTTGCCGCGCACCGGGCCGTCCAGGCGCTGCAGGTTGCAGTTGACCACGAAGATCAGGTTGTCGAGCTTCTCGCGCCCGGCCAGGGCGATGGCGCCCAGGGACTCCGGCTCATCGGTCTCGCCGTCGCCGAGGAAGCACCAGACCTTCTGCTGGCCGGGTTCGATGAAGCCGCGGCTCTCCAGGTATTTCATGAAGCGCGCCTGGTAGATCGCCTGGATCGGGCCCAGGCCCATGGACACCGTGGGGAACTGCCAGAAGTCCGGCATCAGCCAGGGGTGCGGGTAGGAGGAAATGCCCTTGCCGCCGACCTCCTGGCGGAAGTTCTCCAGCTGGTCCTCGCTCAGCCGCCCCTCGAGGAAGGCGCGGGCGTAGATGCCGGGGGAGGCGTGGCCCTGGAAATAGATGAGGTCGCCGCCGTGGGTGGCGTCCGGGGCGCGGAAGAAATAGTTGAAGCCGATGTCGTAGAGGGTCGCCGAGGAGGCGAAGGTGGAGATGTGCCCGCCCAGCGAAGGGTCCTTGTGGTTCGCCCGCATCACCATGGCCAGGGCGTTCCAGCGCACCAGCGAGCGGATGCGGCGTTCCATGAACAGGTCGCCGGGCATGCGCGCCTCGTGCGTCACCGGGATGGTGTTGCGGTACGGCGTGGTGATCGCGTAGGGCAGCTGGGTGCCGGTGCGGCTGGCCAGCTCGCCCATGCGGGTCATCAGGTAGTGCGCGCGGTCTTCGCCTTCGCGGTCGAGGACGGACTCCAGGGCGTCCAGCCACTCCTGGGTTTCTACGGGGTCGATATCGTGCATGGCGGGTACCTTGCTGGGTTGCGACAGGCCCACGCTGGTTCGCCGCCCCGGGCGATCCCGGCGGCAAACGGCCGGAATACCGCCAGTCCAAGTACCCTCGACAGCCAGGTTGGGGCGCGCGGCGGGCGCGGAAGCTCGGGTAGAGGCTATAGCCTAGCTGGCAGCCGCCACCGCGCCACCGCAGCGGGCCTCGCCTTGCGCGATGACGCTCAGCGCTCGCGCAGCAGGCGGGCTTCGGTGAGCAGGCGCTCGTTGTCGCGGTTCAGGCGAGTCAATTCGTCCTGGTGGCGGCGCAGTTCGCTGCGAAGCTGGCCGCTGACCTCCTCGTGCTGGCGCAGGTCCTGTTCGCGTTGCTCGGCTGCGGCGAGGCGCAGCTGGTCGAGCCTTTCCTCCAGCGCGGTGATCTGCGCGTCGCGTTCGCGCAGGCGGGCTTCCAGGTCGCCTGCGGCCTGGCGCAAGCGGGCGTTGGTCAGTTCGACCTGGTGCTTCTGCTGCTGCAGTTGGCGGGCCTGCTCCCGGGTCTCGCGCGTTTCCTCGGCCAGTGCCTGGTTCTGTGCCTGCAGTTCATCGATGCGCTGGCGGGCGAGGCGCAGTTCCTGCTGCTGGTCCTGTCGCTGGCGGGAGAGTTCGCCGCGTTCTTCAGCCAGGGCCGCGCGCGCTTCCTGCTGCAGGCGGTTGGCCAGCTGGCCTACCAGTTCGCCGAGCTCCTCGCTGAGGGAGGAGGGGGAATGGCCGGTCTGCTCGGCATCCAGCTCCTTCAGGAGGCGGTGGATGGTCGATTTGGAGCCGGTGTTGCCCAGCTCCACGCGCAGGGCGTCGATGCTCGGATGTTCGCCGCGCGCCAGTATGGATTGACGTGCGATACGTACTTCTTCCTTGCTGACTCCGCTTCTGGCCATCGACGCTTTGGTCCTTTATGTAATTAATTACGTACTACGTATTACATACTATTTGGAGGCGATAGCCCAGCACGTTCTGAGGTCGCGAACGGCATGCGCGTGAAGGGAGAGCACCGGGCAGCGCAACCGCCGCCCGGCATCGGGTATCAGGACGCTGGAGCGCCGGGGGAGGGCGAAGCAGTGCCGGCCAGGGGTGCGAACTGGTCCGGCGTCAGCGTCTCGTGCTCCAGCAGCAGTTTCGCGCCGGCGTCGAGGTCGGTGCGACGCTGCGCCAGCAAGGCCTTGGCACGCTGGTAGGCCTCTTCGACCAGCGCGCGGATGCACAGGTCCACTTCCCGCGCGGTGGCCTCGGAGTAGTCCTTCTCGCGCAGGCCGGGGTGGTTGTTGCCATCACCCAGGTAGGGCGTCATTTGCCGTTCAAGCACTGCCTGGCCGAGCTCCTCGCTCATGCCGAAGCGGGTCACCAACTGGCGGGCGATATCGGTGACCTTGGCCAGGTCGTCGGCGGCGCCGGTGGAGATCTCGCCGAACACCAGCGACTCGGCGGCGCGTCCGCCGAGCAGCACGGCCATGCGGTCCTTCAGTTCCTGGCGGCCGATGAGGAAGCGGTCCTCGGTGGGCCGTTGCAGTGTGAAGCCGAGCGCGCCGATGGAGTGGGGGATGATCGACACCTTGTGCACCGGGTCCATGCGCGGCAATGACACCGCCGTCAGCGCGTGGCCCATCTCGTGGTAGGCCACCACCTCGCGCTCATGGGGTTGCAGCAGGCGGCTCTTGCGTTCGGCACCCGCCACTATGCGCTCGACCGCGGCGGTGAAATCCACCATGCCGACCGCATCGGCCGAGCGCCGGGTGGCGCCAATGGCGGCTTCGTTGACCAGGTTGGCCAGGTCGGCGCCGGTGAAGCCGGTGGTGATCCCGGCGATCTGCTCGACATCCACGTCCGGCGCGGCGGTGATGCGCTTCATATGCACCTTGAGGATGGCAGAGCGGCCCCGGCGGTCCGGGCGGTCGATGAGGATCTGCCGGTCGAAGCGGCCGGCGCGCAGCAGCGCCGGGTCGAGCACCTCGGGACGGTTGGTGGCGGCCAGCAGAACCACGCCTTCGCGCGGGTCGAAGCCGTCGAGTTCGGCGAGCAACTGGTTCAGCGTCTGCTCCTTCTCGTCATTGCCGCCGAAGGAGCCGAGGCCACGCATCTTGCCGAGGGCGTCCAGCTCGTCGATGAAGATGATGCAGGGCGCGGCCTTGCGCGCCTGCTCGAAGAGATCGCGCACGCGGGCGGCGCCGACACCGACGAACAGCTCGACGAACTCCGAGCCGGAAATGGAGAAGAACGGCACCCCGGCCTCGCCGGCCACCGCCTTGGCCACCAGGGTCTTGCCGGTGCCCGGCGGGCCAACCAGCAGGATGCCCTTGGGAATGCGCGCGCCCAGGCGGCCGTAGGTCGGGCGGTCCTTGAGGAAGGACACCACCTCCTGCAGTTCGGCCTTGGCCTCGTCGATGCCGGCGACGTCATCGAAGGTGACGCCGGTGTCCTTCTCGACGAACACCTTCGCCCGCGAACGGCCCACCGACATCATCCCGCCCAGGCCCTGTTTCTCTGCCAGGCCGCGGAAGAAGAAGGTCCACAGGGCGAAGATCAGGATGAACGGCAGCAGCCAGCCGAGCCACTTGCCGGCCGGATTCTCGCCGACGCCAGTGAAGGCCACGTTGGTCTTGGCCAGCTCGCCGGCCAGCTCCGGCTCGACGCGGATGGTGACGAAACGCTTGTGGCCGTTGATCGGCTCCTTGAGCGCACCGCTGATCTGCTGCTGGTCGACGCGCAGGTCGCTGACCTTGCCGTCAGCCACCAGTTGCAGGAACTGGCTGTAGGGAATCGTCTCCTGGGTGGCGCGGGTGGCCATCCAGTCCTGGATCAGCAGCAGCGCGCTGAACGCCGCGATGAAGTACCAGATGTTCCACTGGTGGTGCTTTTCGATTTCCATGCGCTCGCTTCCTCCGGCGGTCAGGCGGCCGTCGCTCCACGGTGCGATAGACCTGAATAATGGCACTTGATACTGGCCAATTGCGCGACGGGTTAATCAGGATCAAAAAAACCTCAGATAGCTTGGCGCACTTTGACGGTATCGGAGTGGAGAGGAACGGCGCATGACTACACGCGACTTCAATTCCCACCTGCGCAACCGGCGTGATGCGGGACTGAGGCTGGCCCAGGCGCTGTCCCACTTGCGTGGGCGCACGGACCTGCTGGTGCTGGCCCTGCCGCGAGGCGGCGTACCGGTAGCCTATGAGATCGCCCACGCCCTGCAGGCGCCGCTGGACCTGCTGGTGGTGCGCAAGCTGGGTGCGCCGGCGCAACCGGAGCTGGCCATCGGGGCTATCGCCAGCGGCGGCGTGCGGGTGCTCAACCCCGACCTGCTGCGCTACGAAGGCGTGAGCGACGAAGAACTCGAGCGCATCGCCCAGCGCGAAGGGCGTGAGCTGCTGCGGCGCGAAGGCCTTTACCGTGGCGAGCGGCCGCGCCCGACAATCCGTGGCCGCCAGGTCCTGCTCGTGGATGATGGCCTGGCCACCGGCGCGACCATGCGTGCGGCCGTCGAGGCGGTGCGCCGGGAGGCGCCGGCTCGCATCCTGGTGGCGGCGCCGGTGGGCTCTGCGGAGGCCGTCGCCGACCTGGAAGCGCTGGCCGACGAGGTGGTCTGTCCGCTGGTGCCCGGCATGTTGTCCTCCATCGGCCGCTGGTACCTGGATTTCGCCCAGACCGAGGATGACGAGGTGCGGGAGCTGCTGCGTACGGCCTGGGAGGAGGAAGCCCGACGCAACCCTGGAGTACAGCGATGAACATGAACCGCGACCTGCGCCTGGCCCTCGACGGCGAGTGGCTGGAGGCGCGCCTGACGCTGCCGGAGCAGGCCCGGGGCCTGGTGGTGTTCGTGCATGGCAGCGGCAGTGGCCGACAGAGCCCGCGCAATTGCCAGGTAGCTGCGCAGTTCAATGGCCTGGGGCTGGCGACCTTGCTGTTCGACCTGCTCAGTGTCGCCGAGCAGCGCCTGGACAATCGGACCTGCGAACTGCGCTTCGATATCGAGCTGCTCACCCGGCGCCTGCTCGCGTTGCTCGACTGGCTTGCGGCCGAGCCCGAGCTGCGCGACCTGCCGCTCGGGCTGTTCGGCGCCAGCACCGGTGCGGCGACCGCATTGCGCGCTGCGGCGGAACGGCCGAGCCAGGTACGCGCGGTGGTTAGCCGAGGAGGGCGAACCGACCTGGCCGATGCGGTCCTGGGCGAGGTGCGCGCGGCAGTGTTGATGATCGCGGGCGGCGCCGATCCGTTCATCGTCCAGGCCAACCGCGAGAGCCTGCGCCGCCTGGGGAGCGAATGCGACCTGCAGACGGTGCCGGGCGCAACCCACCTGTTCGAGGAACCGGGCGCGCTCGAGCAGGTGGCCCGCCTGGCCGGCGCCTGGTTCGTGCGCTACCTGGCCGGCTGAGCGGCAGCCTGGCGCAGCACATGCACGGCGAATGTCGTCTCGTAGGGCGGTACCCGGCACTCGACGATATCCCGCGGCGCCACCTGCAAATGGATGCCGACGATGTCGGCGCGAATCGGCTGGTGCGCGGCATGGCGGTCCACCAGCACCGCGCAGCGAACATCCTGCGCGCCCAGGCTTGCCAGGTAGGCGCAGGTGCGCAACAGCGAATGGCCTTCGTACAGCACATCGTCCACCACCAGCAGCGTCATGCCGGCCTGCACCAGGCTGGCAAGCTGCGGGTTGTCTTCCAGATGCACCTGCGGGTGCAGCAGGCTGAGGTCGTCGGCGTAGCGCTTGACCTTCAGTGCATGGACCTGCAGCGCGGGGTCGTGCTCCAGCAGGCGTTGTTGCAGGTGTCGGGCTAGCGGTTCGCCGCGGCGCAGGATACCCACCAGCGCGCTGCGCCCGACCGGCAGCAGTGCCCGCGCTTCCAGCGCCATGCGGTCGAGGATGCCTTCGAGTTCCGTGGTGTCGTACAGGCAATGGCCTTCGTTCGGCATGCTGTTCTCCTGTTGGCATGCTCCGCGCGGGGCGGACGGCGGCGGATGTGTCCGTCGCCTGGAAGTCTAGTCCTGGCTAGCCGCCACTCGCTGCGCAGCGGGCGGCAGGCGGTCGGCTCGCCGTCGAGGCGACCGGGCGCGGGGCTAGACTGCAAGGACACGGCAACGGCCTCGCGCCGATGCCAGGCAGGGGAGCACGAGGCTCCCTTCCCGCATGCCGGCGGCGCCGGTACCCAGGGGATCTGCGGTCGGCGCCCAGCCGCCGGAGGTGTCCCATGAGCATGGCCAACCGCCTGCAAAGCTGCCTGACGCAGCATGCATCCCGCTACGAACTGCTTCCCCACAGCCTGACCATGACCACGCGCGAAGCCGCGCGCCGCGCCGGCGTTCCGCCGCAGCAGATGGCCAAGCCGGTGATCCTCGATGACTTCCAGGGCCATTGGCTGATGGCGGTGATCCCGGCCACCCGGCAAGTCGATCTGCAAAAGGTGCACAAGCTGACCCGGCGCAACTGGCGCCTGGCCCGCGAAGGCGATTTCGCCGCGCGCTTCGACGACTGTGCGCCGGGCGCGATTCCACCGGTGGGCAATGTCTTCGGCCTGGAAACCCTGATCGACCAGTCGCTGGGCGAGCAGCCGGACATCTACTTCGAAGCCGGCGACCACGCCGCCCTGGTGCACATGAGCGGCCGCCAGTACCTCGACCTGATGCCCGAGGCCAAACAGGGGCGCTTCTGCGAATAGCCAGTCAGTGGCGGCAGCGGGTCGCCAAGGCGCGAGTAGTGGTGCATGAACACTCTGGCATCCGAGGGGTTGGCGTCCGCTCGGATGGATCCGCTGTGGCCGAGGCGGCTGCTCCCATTGGTAGCAGCCGCCGCCATGGGACGATGAGCTACTGAGTGGCTCGTCGGGCCCGGCTGCGAGCGTTGGTGAAGCGTTGCTGACGCTTCTGCGCCTAAAGGTCCGTGGCCGTGGGGCAAAAGGGGGTCTAAAGAAGTATTTCCTTCCCTGGCCGACTGGGTAACGTGGCTGCTGAGAACTGCGAGAACGTCATGAGCAGCCCTGCCGAAACGCCCACGCGGACACGCCATGCCAGACTGGCCAATGGCATGCCCGTCACCCTTGTCGAGGACCCGCGCAGCGACCGCGCGGCGACCCTGGTGCGGGTCGCCGCCGGCAGCCACGACGAACCGCCGGCGTATCCGGGGCTTGCGCACTTCCTCGAGCACCTGGCGTTCCTCGGCGGTCGCGAGTACCTCGATGGCGAGCGCCTGATGCCCTGGCTGCAGGCGCGGGGCGGCCGGGTGAATGCCAGCACCCAGGCGCGCCATACGGACTACCACTTCGAAGTGCCCGGCGCTTGCCTGGGCGACGGCCTGGCCCGGTTGTTCGACATGCTGGCCAAGCCGCTGCTCGATCCCGCCGCCCAGCGCAGCGAGCGCGAGGTGCTCGATGCGGAGTACCACGCCCGCTCGACGGACAGCACGACCCTGATCGACGCCGCCCTGGCCACGGCGGTGGCCAGTGACCATCCGATTCGGCGCTTCGTCGCCGGCCGCCGCTCCAGCCTGCCGGTGGAGGAAGCTGCCTTCCAGCAGGCGTTATGGCAATTCCACAAGCGCTACTACCAACCCGCCAACCTGACGCTCTGGCTGCAGGGGCCGCAGGACCTGGACGAGTTGCAGGCGATGGCCGAAGCGCACTTCGGCGGATGGCCGCAGCGCCCGGCGTCCATGCAGGAACTGCCGCCATCGCTAGTGCCGCTGACCGACGAGAACCTGAGCCTTCGCCTGCCGGGCGCACCCCGCCTGGTGCTGGGGCTCGTCGTCGACGCGCTGAATCCTGCCGCCGAGCAGACCCTCGACGTGCTGGGCGATCTTCTCGCCGACGAGGCGCCCGGCGGCCTGATGGCGGATTTGGGTGAGCGTGGGTTGTGCGACTGCGCGACGCTCCGCGTGGTTTTTCGCGGGGCAACGGACGCGCTCTTGGCCGTGACTTTCGAGTTGGCGGAGGAGGGCTGCGAAGCGGCCGTCGAAGCGGCCTTCAACGACTGGCTGGCGGCGCTTCAGGCGTGCCCCGAGCCGGTTCTCGCTGCGCGCCTGCCGCTCGTCGGCCTCGACCGCCTGGAGCCCATGGAGCAATTGCGTGAGCGAGTCCGTGGTTTGCCGGCGCCGCTTTCATCGCCGTTGCTGCCCGCGATGCTCGTCGCTCCGCGCATTCGCCTGCTGGTCTCACCGGATGCCGAAGGTGTCTCCACCCAGGCGTCCGGTTTCGCCCTGGTAATCGGTCGCCTGCCGGTCGTGGAGCCGCCACCGGTAGACGGGGCGTGGCGCTTCGTCATGCCCGAGCCGGCGAGCGAGCAGGCCAACGGGCGTCTGCACATGCGCTGGCGCTTCGCCGAGCGTCCCTGTCGCAGCCACTTCCTCGTCCGGCGCCGCGCCTTGCGCGCACTGGCGGGATTGGCGCGCTTGCGCGGCATTAGCCTGCGCATCGATGACGAGGGCAGCGACTGGACGCTGACCGTCGAGGGGGCAGGCGATCGCCTGAGCGACATCCTGGGACAGGCGCTGCCGATCCTGCGTCAGCCGGGCGCTGCCTTCGCCAATCAGGGATTGCGCCTGCTGGCGCGGGAGCGGTCGGCCTCGGAGCTTCCCATTCGCCGTTTGCTCGGGGCGTTGCCGTCGATCCTGGCCGGGCCGGGCCAGGTGGAGCCCGACTGGGCGGCCGCACGCTGGGATGCGCTTGCGCTGGGCGTGGCGCCGCCCGAGTCGGCAGCCGGCCTTGGCGAGCCTGCGACCTGCCCGCTGTTGCCGCCGCCGCTCGATGCAGGCCGGCACTGGCACAGGGGGGCGGGCGAAGGGGAGGCGGCCTTGCTGCTGTTCTGCCCGCTACCGGACCGGAGCGTGACCTGCGAGGCGGCCTGGCGGTTGCTCGCGCGGACGCTCGAGACAGACTTCTACCGCCGGCTGCGCAGCGAACTGAATCTGGGCTATGCGCTGTTCTGCGGTTTTCGCCAAGTGGCTGGCTGGCGCGGCATCCTCTTCGCCGTGCAATCGCCCCATTGCGCCCCCGACGAATTGCTCGGTCACCTTGAAGCCTTTCTCCAGGGCGCTGCGAAAACCTTGCACGAGCTCGCCGACAGCACCGTGCAAGTGCTCGCCGAAGCGCTGGCCAGCTCCTTGGCGCCAAGTGGCCCGACCTGGGCTGATCAACTCGCCGGCGTCGATGACGGCCACGCCCAGGCACTCTCCGAGGTCGCGGGCCGCCTGAGCCGCGCCGATCTGCTCGCCGCCCATGCCGAACTGCTGAGCGAGCAGGGCGGCTGGTGCCTGCTCGCCAGCGACGCCTGACCCTCCTTTCCCTGCGTTCGTACCGCTACCCGGGGCCTCGTGCTCCGGTCGGCATGCCTGCGACTTTCGTTCGGCCCCGCCGGCCATGCTGCCAAGGTGCCGCTACCGCCGCGACCAAGGCGCCGAGCCCCTGGTCGCGGGAGTGTCATGGACTGCCGCAGCGCGCCGGGGCCCCCGGCGCAAGCAGCGCAGAATCGCGCCCAAGGCAGCGTATGGTCGCCGCCGCCGCGTTTCGATAATCGCCTCCGCCTCGACCGGCCCACCGGTCATTCATCCCTGCGGAGTGCGCCATGAACAAGAACAACACCGCCGTTCGCCTTTTCCTGCCCCTGTCCCTGGGCATGCTGGGTTGCCTGCAGCCGGCCTTCGCCGACATCAAGCTGTACGACAAGGACGACACGACCTTCTCCACGGACGGCTACTTCAACACCTTCTACGTCAACAGCGACGTGAACCGCGAGGGCGAGACCCTGGACCGCCGCCAGTCGCGGGTGAAGATGGGTTTCCTGCCCAACTACATCGGCTTCAACTTCGGCAAGAAGGTCGATGACCTCACCCTCGGCGGCCGCTCCTCGTTCTGGGTCACCATCAACGACGGCGAGCAGGACGGCACCAGCACCGCCATCGACGTGCGGCAGTTCTACGGCACCGTGGCCAGCGACTGGGGCGAGGTGCTGATCGGCAAGGACTTCGGCCTGTTCGCGCGCTCCAACATCTTCCTCGACGAACTGCTCGCCGGCTTCGGCAACGCCAGCGACACCCTGGGCCTGGTGGATGGCAAGGGCGTGTCCTTCGGCAACATCGGCACCGGCTACCCGTACCCGTTCCCGACCTCGCAGATCACCTACCGCAACAACAACCTGGTGGATGGCCTGCGCATCGCCGTGGGCCTGATGGACCCCATCGACACCAACCAGATCGACAAGGACGCCAGCAACGGCCTGGACGACAAGGCCTACCAGGACAATCCGCGCTACGAGAGCGAGGTGAGCTACCAGTTCGACCTGTCCGGCGCGCAGATCTACAGCTGGGTCAACGGTGCCTACCAGACCTCGAAGAACACCAACGACCAGGTCGAGGACGTCACCTCGAAGGGGCTCGGCTATGGGGTGCAGGCGAAGTTCGGCGGTTTCTCGCTGACCGGTTCGGGGTTCGCCGCCAAGGGCATCAACCCGTTCTTCACCAACAATGCCGGCGAAGCCGCGCTGCGCAATGTCGACAGCCGCGGCGTGCTGCTGCAGGGCTCGTACAGCTGGGGCAAGAACCGCCTGGCGCTGTCCGCCGGCAAGACCGAGGACGACGGCAATGGCCTGGGCACGCCGGCCGACTACTCGACCAAGGGCATCGCCTATTTCCGCACCATCAACGACAACCTCAAGCTGGTCGCCGAGTACAACCTCTACCAGATCGACGGCCGCGACGGCTCGACCCTGAGCGAGGACACCGACACCCTGGCCCTGGGCGCGGTGCTCAACTGGTAACTCCCGACTCCTTTGGCTCCATTTTCGGCGGGAAGGCCTGCATGGCTCCCGCCGTTTTTTTTGGCCGTGCTGCGGCCGGGAGGCGCAGGCGCGGCACCTCCTACCTTCGGAGGAGCCCGGCACGACCCAAGTAGCATGGGGCCACGCCTGGCGCCTTCGTATGATTCAGGCGTGACGAATCCGCGGTCGGGGCAAGTTTATGCAGCAAGGGCAGGGAGAAGGTGTCGTCAGGGGCATGTCCAGCGCCCGCGAGGCGGAGGCGGTGGCCCAGGACCTGGCGCGCCAGCTGATCCATCCGCACCTGGGGTTCGTCCTGTTCTTCTGTTCGGCCGAATACGACCTGACGGCGCTGGCGGCCGCCCTGGAACAGTATTTCGGCGGCATCGAACTGGTCGGCTGCACCACGGCCGGGGAGATCACGCCGCAAGGCTACGGGCGCGGCTGTGTCAGCGCCGTGGGCTTCGACGTGCGCAGTTTCGTCGTGTCCAGCGCGCTGATCGACGAGATGGAGCGCTTCAGCCTGATCGACGCGCAACAGATGGTCGAGTCGCTGGTAGCCGGCTGCCGCAGCGCCGAACTGGCGCCGATCAAGGACCACAGCTTCGCCCTGACCCTGCTCGACGGCCTCTCCAGCCGCGAGGAAGTGGTGCTCGCAGCGCTAGGCGCCGCTCTGGGCGCCATCCCGCATTTTGGTGGGTCGGCCGGTGACGACAACCACCTGACCCACACGCACGTCTATTACCGGGGCCAGTTCCATACAGGCGCGGCGGTGGTGCTGCTGTTCAACACCTGGCTCGACTTCGAGGTGTTCACCACCCACCACGTGGTGCCGCGCGGCGAGAAGCTGGTGGTGACCCACGCCGACAGCGCCAGCCGCCGCGTGCTGGAGCTCAATGCCGAACCCGCGGCGCTGGAGTACGCGCGGTTGATCGGCGTGCCGCCTCAGGAGCTGAGCTTCGAGCTGTTCTCCGCGCATCCGCTGGCCGTGCGCATCAAGGACCAGTACTACGTGCGCTCGATCCAGCAGGTCCACGACGACCTCAGCCTGACCTTCTACTGCGCGGTGGAGACGGGAATCGTCCTCACTGCCATGAGCACCGGACCGCTGCTGCCGAATCTGCAGGCGCAGTTCCGCCGCCTGCATGAACGCCTGGGCCCGCCCTTGCTGACCATAGGCTGCGACTGCTTCCTGCGTCGGCTGGAGCTCGAGGTCGCCGGCGATACCGCGGCGACTTCCGAGTTCCTTCGCAGCCAGCAGGTCATCGGCTTCAACACCTACGGGGAACAATTCAATGGCATGCACATCAACCAGACCTTTACCGGGGTCGCCATTGGACGCCCCCACGGTGGAATCGCTCGCTGAGCTGCAGGCGCGCATCGACGAGCTGGAGCGCGACAAGCGCAAGCTGCAGCGCATCAACGCCGCGCTGATCGAGCGAGTCGAATCCAACCCCTCCGGCGGCGATGGCGCCTACGGCTTCTTTCAGCATTCGGTGGTGCTCGCCGAGCAGGTACGCGAGCGTACCGATGCGCTGAGCCAGGCGATGGTCGAGCTGAAGTCCAGCAACCAGTTGCTCAGCGACGCTCGGCAACGCGCGGAAACCGCGCACCAGCACCTGCTCGACGCCATCGAGAGCATTTCCGACGCCTTCGTGCTGTTCGATCCGCAGCAACGCATCCTGCTGTTCAACGAACGCTTCCGCGCGCTCTGGGCGCCGACCCGCGCGCGCCTTTGCTCGGGGACCCGGCTGGCGGAGGTGCGGCGCCTGGCGCAGAGCAGCGGGCTGTTCGTCGAGGAGCAGCACAGCGCCGACGAGCAGCACACGCTCTATCGCCTGCGCGACGAGCGCTGGCTGCGCATGAGCGAACGGCCGACGCGCGATGGCGGCCTGGTAGTGCTCTACACCGACATCACCGAGATCAAGCAGAGCGAGACCGCGCGCCGCGAGCAGGCGGTGGCGCAGAAGTCGCACCTGCTGCAGCGCGCCGTGGACAACCTGTCCCAGGGCGTGGCCATGGTCGGCGCCGAGGGTACGCTGGAGCTGTGGAACCGGCGTTTCCTGGAACTCTGCGGACTGGCGCCGATAGGTGCGCACCGGCCCTTCGCCGACGTGATGGTCGAGAGCGGCCTGCCGTTGCTCACCCCGCGCAGCCGTGGCGCCGATGGCGCGCCGCTGGGTGTCCTGGAGCAGCGCCTGTTCGATGGCCGCATGCTGGAGATCCGCACCCACGCGCTGCCCACCGGCGGCTTCGTCAACACCTTCACCGACATCACCGAGGGCTATCGCCACGCCGAGGCGTTGCGCGAGAGCGAGCGCTGGATCCGCCTGATCACCGACCAGGTGCCGGCGCTGATCGCCTACCTGAACGCCGAACTGGTCTACGAGTTCACCAACAAGGTCTACGAACAGTGGTACCGCTGGCCCAGCGGCTCGATGCTCGGCCGCAATCTGCGCGACGTGCACAGCGCCGAGCACTGCCAGCGCCTGGAGCCGTACTTCGAGCGGGCGCTGTCCGGCGAGAGCGTCACCTTCGAGATCGCCGAAACCAACCTGTCCGGCCAGGAGCGCTACATGCAGCGCTCCTACGTGCCCAATCGCCAGGCCGACGGCCAGGTCGTGGGTCTGTTCGTACTGATCCGCGACATCACCGAGCGCCGGCGTACCGCCGAGGCGCTCCACCAGGCCTACCAGAACCTCGAGCAGCGCGTGCGCGAGCGCACCGCCGAGCTGACCAGCCTGAACGACCAGCTCAAGCGCGAGATCGACGAGCGCAGCCAGGTCGAGGCGCGCCTGCGCGAGGCCAAGCGCGAGGCCGAGCAGGCGAACCTGTCGAAGACCAAGTTCCTCGCCGCGGTCAGCCACGACCTGCTGCAGCCGCTGAACGCCGCGCGGCTGTTCACCAGCGCCCTGCAGGAACGCGACGCCATCGGCAGTGGCGGGCTGGTGCGCAATATCAGCCATTCGCTGGAAGACGTGGAGAACCTGCTGGGCACCCTGGTGGACATCTCCAAGCTCGACGCCGGGGTGATCAAGCCGGACATCACGTCCTTCGCGATCAGCGACCTGCTGGACAACCTCGCCGCCGAGTACCGCCAGGTGGCCGCCAGCGAGGGCCTGCGCCTGGACTTCGTGGCTTGCGACGCGCAGGTGCGCAGCGACCCGCAGTTGCTCGCGCGGATACTGCGCAACCTGCTGTCGAACGCCATCCGCTACACCCCCGAGGGGCGCGTCCTGCTGGGCTGCCGGCGGCGCCGCCATACGCTGTCCCTGGAAGTCTGGGACACCGGCACCGGGATCGCCGCCGAGAAGCTCGGCGAGATCTTCCAGGAGTTCAAGCGCGGCGACAGCCAGCGTTCGCACCAGGACCGCGGGCTGGGGCTGGGCCTGGCCATCGTCGAAAAGATCGCGCGCATGCTCGGCCACCGCATCCAGGTCGCGTCGGTGCCGGGCAAGGGCTCACGCTTTGCCATCGAAGTGCCGCTGGCGCGAAGGATGCCGCGCGCGCGACCGGAGCCGGTGCCGCAGGCCGAGCGCCTGGTGGAGCGCCTGCAGGGCTCGCGGGTGTGGGTGCTGGACAATGACGCGGCCATCTGCGCCGGCATGCGCACGCTGCTGGAGGCCTGGGGCTGCCGGGTGGTGACGGCGCGGTCGGAGGAAGACCTGGCGCGCCAGGTGGACAACTTCCACGCCGAGTCCGACCTGCTGATCGTCGACTACCACCTGGACGACGGCTGCAACGGCGTCGATGCAGTGGCCTCGATCAACGCCCGGCGCGGTACGCCGCTGCCGGCGCTGATGATCACCGCCAACTACAGCAACGAACTCAAGCAACAGGTCCGCGACCTGGGCCACACGCTGATGCACAAGCCGGTGCGGCCGATGAAGCTGAAGACTGCGCTGTGTCATCTTCTGGAGCGCGCCGAAGGGTAGGGTGTAGGCCGTTCGCGGCTTGCGGCCTACGCCATCAGGCGCGCTGGGGAGCGGGGGCGCGGACCTTGGCGCGGAGGATCAAGGCGATGCCGCCGAGCACGGCGAGCGATACCAGCAGCAGGCGCAGGCTGATGTGCTCGCCGAGCAGCAGGGCGCCGGACAGCGCTGCCAGCACAGGCACGCTGAGTTGCACCGAGGCGGCCTGGATCGCTGAAAGCCCTGGCAACGCGGCGTACCAGATGGCGTAGCCGATGCCCGAGGTGACGGCGCCGGAAAGCACCGCGTAGGCCAGCCCCGGCAGGTCGGCCTGCAGGCGGTCATGGAAGATCAGGGCGAGCAGGGCGGCGAAGGCGATGGCCCGCAGGAAGTTGCCGGTGGTGGCCGCCAGTGGATCGCCCGCGTTGCGCCCCAGCAGCGAATAGAACCCCCAGGCGACGCCCGCCAGCAGCATCAACAGGGCGCCCAGCAACGGCGGCGCACCGGCACTGGGCAGCAGCTGCACCAGCAGGCCGCCCAGGGCCAGGCCAAAGCCGAGCAGGGCCTGGTTGGCCAGGCGCTCGCCGCGCAGCAGGCCGACCACCAGCATGGTCACCTGCACGGCACCGAACAGCAGCAACGCGCCGGTGCCGGCATCCAGTTGCACATAGGCATACGAGAAAGCGGCGGCGTAGACGAACAGCGCCGCCGCCGCGCGCCAATTGCCGCCAGCCTGGGCGGCATGTCCGCGCAGGCGCAGCAGCAGGCCGAGCATGAGCGCGCCGGAGAGGATGCGGATGCCGGTGAAACTCACCGCGTCGAGCTGGGTAGCCTTCAGGGCCAGGCGGCAGAGCAGCGAATTACCGGCGAAGGCGAGCATCGCCAGCGCCGTCAGCAACAGGGTCCGCTTGGCGGGCATGGGCGCTCCTCAGCGACGCAGGTAGGCGGTGAAGTCGATGTCGCTCGCGCTCAGGATCGCCTGCACGCGGTTGTGCACATTGAGTTTGCGCAGGATCGCCGAGACGTGGGCCTTCACGGTGGTTTCGGCGATCTCGAGGTTGTAGGCGATCTGTTTGTTCGACTCGCCCTTGGTCATGCGTTCCAGCACCAGCAGTTGCTTGCGCGTCAGCGCCTGCAGCAGCTCCGGCGGGATGCCGTGCTCTTCGTGCTGGCTGCGGCGGGGCGAGCTCTTCTGCGTGCGGATGATGTCCGAGGGCAGGTAGACGTTGCCGTTGAGGATCTGCTCGATGGCCTCGGTCATCTGCGCGCGCGGCGAAGACTTGGTGATGAAGCCGACGGCGCCGTAGGTGATGGCTTGCAGCACCACTTGCTTGTCCTGCTCGGCGGAAACGATCACCACCGGAATGGTCGGCGCCTCGTTGCGCAGGTTCATCAGGCCGCTCAGACCGTGCATGCCGGGCATGTTCAGGTCGAGCAGGATCAGGTCGAGGTCGTCGTGCTCCTGGGTCAGGCCCAGGGCGCTGTCGAGGTCGGCAGTCTCCATCACTTCGCTGCCGGGGAAGCCGTCGGAGATGACGTTGTGGATCGCCTCGCGGAACAGCGGGTGATCGTCGGCGATCAGGATCTTGTACATGGCCTTCACCTCGTTGTTGTCGTTATGGGCGGCACGTGGGGGGGAGTCAGGGGAACGGGTGCGGCTGGGCTTCCTGCAAGGGTAGTCCGGCCTGTTCCCAGGCATCGATACCGTCACGGTACCAGTAGAGATTTGAATAGCCCAGCGCGTGGGCACGGCGAACTGCGTTCCAGCTCGCCCAGCAGTCGGAGCGGCAGTAGAACACCAGGGGACGGGTCGGGTCGTCTTCGGTCAGGCGCTGCAGGTTGTCGCGGAAATAGGCCTGCCAGGGCGGGCTGAGCTGTCCGTCACCGGTGTTCGACAGCCACAGGCTGCCGGGGAGGTTGCGGTGCTCCTCGTTGGCGACGAAGCGGCCGTTGAGCCAGGTGCGCCGGTAGACGTCCACCAGCCGGGTGCGTGGTTCTCGCGCGAGCAGCGCGCGCAGGGCGGCGGTGTCGAGGGTGGTTGCGTGGTCGGCGTTGGCCGGGGTCGGGCTGCGGTAACGGCTCAGGCGGTAGCCGTCGCTGGAGAACAGCGGGTCGTCGGCATGCGCGGCGGAGGTGCCGAGCAGGTACAGGCCCAGCAGCGCGCATAGCAGGGCAGTGGCAAGGCGAGGCATGGTGGCATCTCGATATTTATTCTTGTAGCTGCCATTACAAGGCAGGCGCGCTGCTTTGGAAATTCGACGTTGAGAGGGGGGAACCAGTACCAAAGTAGGAGATTTCACCCCTTGCGTAGCGCGGCGTGCTGCGGATTGAAAGTGGCCACCGCCAGGCTCGCGAAAAGCAGCGTGAGGCCCAGGCAGACGCCCAGGGCCAGTGGGTTCAACCGCTCGTATAGCGCGAAGCGGACCAGTTCCACCGCGTGGCTGAACGGGTTGAGCGCGCACAGCCAGTACAGGCCCTGGCTCGCCTCGCGCATCTTCCACAGCGGATAGAGCGCCGAGGACAGGAAGAACAGCGGGAAGATCACGAAATTCATCACCCCGGCGAAGTTCTCCAGCTGGCGGATGCCGTTGGACAGCAACAGGCCGAGGGCGCTGAGCAGCAGGGCCGCCAGCAGCAACGCCGGCAACGCCGTGAGCAGGCCCCAGGGCGGTGGCTGCACGCCGTAGAGCCAGGCGATGGCGAGGAACGCGTAGACCTGCAGCAGCGACACCAGCGCGGTCGCCAGCAACTTGCTGGCAAGCAGGTAGGCGCGCGGCAGCGGGCTGGTCAGCAGCACGCGCATGCTGCCCATCTCGCGGTCGTAGACCATCGACAGCGAGCCCTGCATGCCATTGAACAGCAGGATCATGCAGCACAGGCCGGGGACTATGTAGGTCTCGTAGGTCACGTAAGTGTCGTATGGCTCGATGATCGAGATGCCCAGCGCGGCGCGGAAACCGGCGGCGAATACCAGCAGCCAGAGCAGCGGGCGCACCAGCGCACTGAGGAAGCGCGAGCGCTGCAGCACGAAGCGCAACCACTCGCGCACCACGATGCCGCGCAGGCATTGCCAGTAGGCGCCGGGGCCGAAGGCGGGAGCCTTGGCGTTCATGCGCAGGCCTCCATTCGGGTCAGGCGGGCGAAGGCGCGGGGCAGGTCGCCGCCGTCCTGGGCGCTGATGGCCGCCGCTTCGCCCTGGGCGACCAGGCGGCCACGGTCGAGCACCAGCAACTGGTCCTCGCTGTGCACCTCGTCGAGCAGGTGGGTGGTCCAGAGCACCGCCAGGCCTTCGTCGCGGCAGAGCTGGCGCACGTGTACGTTGAGCGCCATGCGTGCCGCAGGGTCGAGGCCGACACTGGCCTCGTCGAGCAGCAGCAGGCGCGGACGATGCAACAACGCGCGTGCGATCTCGACACGCCGGCGATGCCCGCCGTTGAGCGTGCGCACCTTGTCGCGGCGGCGCTCCTGGAGGTGCTGGCGCGCCAGTTCGCTGTCGATCCGTTCGTTCGCCACGCTGCGCGGGATGCCGTGCAGGGCGGCGTGGTAGCGCAGGTTCTGCTCGATGCTCAGGTCCAGGTCCAGGGTGCTCTGCTGGAACACCACGCCGAGCTGGCGCAACGCCAGGCGCGGCTGCCGCTGCAGGCTGCAGCCGCCGACCTCGATCTCGCCCTGCTGCAGGTCATACAGGCGGGTGAGCAGGGCGATCAGGGTCGACTTGCCGGCGCCGTTGGGGCCGAGCAGGGCGGCGAAGCGCCCGGCCGGCAAGCTGAAGTCGATGGCGTCCAGCGCTTGCCGCGCGCCGTAGGCGAATCCCAGGCCACTTACGTTCAGCGCGTTCATGGCGTCACCACCACGCCCCAGGGGTAGCGTCCGACCTTGATCGAGCGGGTGACCTTCAGCGAGTCGACGTCGATCACCGAAACGTCACCGCTCACGCCGTTGGTGGCCAGCAGCTGCTTTTCATCCGGGGTGAACGCCAGGTGCCAGACGCGCCGGCCGACCAGGAGGTAGTCGAGCACCTCGAAGGTCTTCGCATTCACGACCGCCACGTGGTTGGCCGGGCCGAGCGCGACGAACGCGTACTTGCCGTCGCGGCTCAGCGCGACCCCGACCGGCTGGATCTTGTCCGGGTGCACGCCCTTGATGGCGAAGCGCAGGGTCTTGAGGATCTTGCGGCTGGCCACGTCGACCACGCTCACCGTGCCGCCGATTTCCGCGGAGGCCCAGACCTGGCTGCCGTCCTTGTTGAATTCGACATGGCGCGGGCGCTGGTCGACCAGGGTGCTGTCCACCAGCGTCTGCGTGGCGGTGTCGATCCAGTGCAGCATGTTGGTGGTCTCGCTGGTGTTCACCGCCCACTTGCCGTCGGGGCTCACTGCCATGCCTTCGGGCTCGACGCCGACGTTGATCTGGCCGAGCACCTTGGCGGTCTGCGTATCCACCACGGTGACCAGCGCGTCGTCTTCGTTGGAGATGTACAGCCAGCGGTCGTTGGGGTGCAGCGCGAACTGCTCGGGGTCGGCGCCGGAGGGCAACTGCTTGACGATCTTGCCGCTCGCCAGGTCCATCACCTGCACGGTGTCGGAGTCGCTGGCGCAGATGTACAGCAGCTTGCCGTCATGGGACTGCACCAGGCCGCGCGGGCGCTTGCCGGTGGGCAGGGTGCCGGTGACGGTCATGCTGTCGAGGTCGATGACGCTGAGGTTGTTGTCCTTCTCGTTGGACACATAGGCCTTGGCAGCGAACGCCGGCGGTGTCTGACAGAGCGCGGCGCCAAGCAAGGAAACAGCCAGCAGGCGGGGCAGGGCGGAAGGGAGCATGGGCGGGGTCCTCATGGGCGGTCAGGGCTTGGCGTCGGCGAGGTGGCACTGGCTTTCCGGCGCATCCAGTCCGAGGCTGTCGAGTTCGCTGTCGGGGTGCAGGAAGCCTTCCTGCGGCGAGGTGCTGACCAGCGCGCGCGGCTGCACCAGTTCGATGGGCTGGCGCAGCTGGCCGTCCCAGGGGCGGTAGCTGAGCCGATAGCCCTTGAAACCGTCCAGCGGCAGGTCGGGCGACAGCGCCAGGGCGCGGATCGCCATCGGCTCGGCGTTGCGCAGGCGCGTCACCGCACTGGCCACGCTGCGCACGGCGACCCAGGCGGCGAAGTCGCGGTCGTTCATCCAGCGCTTGGCGTGTTCCTCGAAGCGCTTCTGCAACTGTGCCGCGCCGAAGGTCTCGACGGTCTTGTGCCAGCCCGTGGCGACCAGCCCCTGGGTGCCGGCCACCGGGCGCGGGAGCCAGGTGTTGAAGGGCACGTACTCGCCGAAGTCACCGTGCTCGTCGGCCACCAGCACGACGTCGTAGTCGTCGCCGCTCTGGGTGAACAGCGGCATGTCCGCCTGGGCGCTGCGGCGCTGGTCGTTGGCGAAGGTGAAGGCCTTTTCCTCGACGATCTTCGCGCCGAAACGCTTGGCCGACTGGCGCAGCGCGGCGGCGTAAGCCTTGTCTTCGGGGCGCTGGCCGACCACCAGCAGCCAGCGCGTCCACTTGCGCAGCACCAGGAACTGGGTCAGGGCGTCGGTCAGCATCAGGCGGCTGGGCAGGGTCTGCAGCACGTTGAGCGGGCACTTGTCGGCGCGCAGCTCGTCGTCGGCGGCGCCGGCATTGAACAGCAGGCTGTCCGGCAGCGCGGCGGCGAGCTGGCGCAGGTTGTCGGCCGGGGCGTTGACCACGAACAGGCGCAGGCCCTGGTCGTGCTGCTTGCGCGCTTCGTCCAGCAGCGCCTGCGGGTCCTTGGCGACGGCCGAAACCAGGCTGTAGTGGTGCTTGAGGAAGCGTCCGGTGGTGTTGCTGTCGTCGATCGCAAGCTCTGCGCCGCGCAGGCCGGCGTCGCTCGGCTCGGGGATGATGTTCGACAGCAGCGGGCCAGGGTCGGGCGTGTAGCCGAGGTAGCCGACGCGCACTTCGAGGGCCACCGGGGTGTCGTCGGCGCGGGCGTCGAGGCTGAGCAGGGCGGCGCAGGCTACGGCCAGCAGGTAGGCCACGCCGTGCAGGGCGAACTGGCGCATGGGCGACTCCGTTGTTCTTGTGTCGCCAGCATAGGAACGCCGCCAAGGCGCGGGAAATATGCAGAAAGTACCGTTGAGGCGCTACCAAGGTAGTAGTTGGCCGGGCGAGCGCGCGTCCTAGGATGGCGGCACAACAACAAGGAAAACAGGAACCGCCGCCATGCGTATCGTCGTCACCCTGGCTCTTCCCCTGCTGCTGATCCTCAGCCTGCTCGGCTTCGATTTCTTCTACGAATTGAACGGCCGGGCAAACCCGCCGGTCGCCTGCGCCCCGGGCCAGCCCTGCCGCGTCGCGCCCTGAGTCCATCGCCTGCGTATCCCTCCCTTGTCGCGCCCCGGGCGGGCGCGCCGCGCTCGCCATGCCTGGGCGTATTCCGCGCGGGGCTACCGCCGCCCTAGTACCAAGGGAGTAGGCGGCAACACCCAAAGCAGCATTCGAGGCCCGGGCCGCCGTTCCTAACATGGTCGACGAGCGCCGAGCAGTGCGCGTGCCTTGTCCTTTCCCCTCAGAGGAATGAAGTAATGAACAACAAGAACTCCTTTCGCGGTCTGATGCTCCTGGCTGGCCTGGGCGCCTCGGCGCTGGTCCTGGCGCATGGCAACGTGACCCCGCAAGCGGTCGACACCAAGGGACTCGAACCGCTGGGCACGCAATGGCGCGACACCAACCCCTACCGCGAGCCCTACGCCAACCACAAGCTGGCGGTGGAGATCGGCGCCTCGGCCTACACCCAGAACTGCGCCCGCTGCCACGGCCTGGAAGCCAAGTCCGGCGGCATCGCCCCCGACCTGCGCAAGCTGGACCTGGGCGCCGATGGCGACGAGTGGTTCAAGGAGCGGGTGATCAACGGCGCGGTACGCGACGGCGCCGTGTACATGCCGAAGATGGCCGACTACATCAGCCAGGAAGGTCTGTGGGCCATCCGCAGCTACCTGGAAAGCGTCCACGTCGACGAGTGATGCCGCCATGCGCCTGCCCCGTCTGCTGTGCTGCCTGCTCCTGCTGCCGCTCCTGTGGCTGGGGCAGGCCCAGGCCAAGGTCCGGCCCTACGACGACATGGTCGCCTCGGGTGTGCTCCGGGTCGCCGTGTACGACAAGTTCCCACCCTACAGCTTCCAGCAGGACGGGCAGCCGCGCGGGGTCGACGTCGACCTGGCGAAGCGCCTGGCCGAGGGGCTCGGCCTGCGCGCCGAGTTCCTCTGGATGGTGCCCGGCGAAAGCCTGGACGACGACCTGCGCAACTTCATCTGGAAGGGGCACTACCTGCGTCCGGGTGTGGTCGCCGACCTGATGCTGCGGGTGCCTTACGACCGCAACTACTCCAATAAGCGCAACGACGTCGGCGAGCTGGCGAACGCTCAGGTGGTGATGTTCGGTCCTTACCAGTGCGAGCGCTGGCAGGTGGTCCATGACGCCCGGCGCTTGCCGCAGGTGAGCAGCATCGCGGCGTTTCGCGAGCACCGCATCGGCGTCGAGCTGGACAGCGTGCCGTCGTTCTACCTCGGCTCGGTGCTGGGCGGGCAGCTCAGCGCCATGACCGTGCACTTCCCCAGTACCCAGGAAGCCTTCGACGCCATGCGCGCCGGCAAGGTGGACGCGGTCATGGCCCTGCGCGGCGAGCTGGACTGGATGCGCGCCCAGGCCCATGACGAGCAGTTGAAGAACGCCGAGAACACCTATCCGAACCTCGGCGAGCCGGCCTGGGACATCGGCATGGCGGTCCACGAGAGCAACCGCCAGTTGTCCAACGCCATCGACGGCGAGTTGGAGGACCTGGTCCATAGCGGCGAGTTGGAGAAGCTCTATGCCGGCTACGGCTTGCGCTACGAACTGCCGGAGTTCTACCAGGACACGCAATGAAGCCCAGGGAGGCGCGATGCACCGACGAACGCTGCTGTTCGGCCTGTGGGGCCTGCCGCTGCTGGCGGTAGCGGCAGAGGGCGATCCGATGCCCTCGGTGATGTGGGATTACCACCACAAGCGCCTGCTCGGCGGCGAGCCCTTCGTCTTCGACGAGCGGGTGAAGCTGGGCGTGCCGCCGTTCGCCGAGGATTCGCGGCAGGTGCCAGTGGAGGTGGACGCGCGGCAGCTGCCGGGGCGGTTCGAGCGCCTGCTGCTGTGGGCCGAGCTCAATCCCATCCCCCATGTGCTGACCCTCTATCCGGGCCAGAACCTGGAAGCCTGGCTGGCCGTGCGCATCCGCATCGAGCAGGCCACGCCGATCCGCGCCGCGCTGCGGGGTGAAGACGGTGTATGGCACGTCGGTTCGGCCTGGGTCGATGCCGCCGGCGGCGGCTGCACGGCGCCCAGCGTGGTGCGCGCGCAACCGGGCTGGGAAGACCGCCTCGGCCAGGTGCGCGGCGGGCAGTTCTCCCGTGGCCCGGATACGCGGCTGCGCTTGACCGTCGAGCACCCGATGGACAACGGCCTGGTCGCCGGCATCCCGCCGTTCTACCTCGACCACGCCGAGCTGCGTACGCCAGAAGGCGAGGTCCTGGCGCGCCTGGAACTGTTCCCGGCGCTCAGCGAGAACCCCAGCTTCAGCTTCCTCCTGCGCGGCCATCCGCACGCGCGGTTGTTCCTGCACGACAACAACGGCAATGAGTTCGAGGCCGGGCTGTAGCGCGGCCGTTGCGCTGGCGAGGTGTCCATGCGTTACCTGCTGATCTTTCTCCTGCTGCTTTGCACGCAGGTATTCGCCGACCTGGAATACCGGCTGCAGCCCCGGCTCATCGCCGCCGACACCTGGCTGGTGGAGGGCTCCACCGGCAACTTCGCCAAGGAAAACGGCGGCAATATCGTCAACGTCGCCTTCATCGACACCGGCGACGGCGTGCTGGTGATCGATACCGGCCCGTCGAAACGCTACGGCGAAGCATTGCGTCGGGTGATCGCGCAAACCACCGGCAAGCCGGTGAAGCGAGTGCTGCTGACCCACCATCACCCGGATCACGTACTCGGCAACCAGGCCTTCGCCGACGTGCCCATAGGCGCGCTGGCCGGCACCGCCAAACTGCTGAAGGAGCAGGGCAACGCCATGGCGGAGAACATGTACCGCCTGGTCGGCGACTGGATGCGCGGCACCGAAGTGCGGCTGCCGGACCAGGTGGTGGAGCCGGGCACCCTACAGCTGGGCACGCACCGCCTGCGTCTGCTTGGCCTGCGCGGCCATACCGGCGCCGACCTGGCGATCCTCGACGAGACCACGGGCGTGCTGTTCGCCGGCGACCTGGTGTTCTACCAGCGCGCCCTGACCACACCGAACAGTCCCGGCCTGGACGTATGGCTGGCCGATCTCGACACCCTGCAGGCGCTGCCGTGGAAGCTCATCGTGCCTGGTCATGGTCCGGTTGCCAGCGACGCCGCGCCCTTCGCCCAGATGCGTGACTACCTGGGCTGGCTCGACACGGTGATGCGCGGGGGCACCCGCCAAGGCGCGGACATGAACGACCTGCTGCGCACCCCGATTCCCGAGCGCTTCGCCGGTATCAGCCTGACCCGCTATGAACTGATCCGCAGCATCAGTCACCTCTACCCGCGCTACGAACGGCAGGCGCTGCCGCGCATCGATGGGCAATGACGCCCCAAATCCCTGGGTCCCCGCGTTCGCGGGGATGACGGATGAGGGGCGAGCGCTCGATTCGATCTCATCAATCCCCCTCGGGTATCCATACAGTGTTGCTACCAAGCCCTGTAGGGCGAATAACCCCAAGGGGGTTATCCGCCGCCTGCCCGCGAATCACGGAAGAGAGCAGCTCGGTATTGCTACCAAGGAACTAGAGAATTCGATAAAGCGGTCAATAGGCGGCCCCGGCGGGGCGGCGAAGAATTTGCGGCAGACCGGGAAAACGTCCCGGGTACAACAACAAACCCGCAGAGGTCGCCGCCATGAGACAAGCAGGTCCCACCCCATCCTTCGCGCGCACCGCGCTCTTCGCCGCACTGGCCCTGGCCAGCCTGGGGGCCCGCGCCGGGGTCACCGACCAGGACATTTCCGACAGCGCCAAGCGCACCGACCAGGTCGTGGTCAACGGCATGAACCAGCAGGGCCAGCGCTTCAGCCCGCTGAAGGTGCTCAACAGCGAAAACGTCAAGGAACTGCGCCCGGTGTGGGCGCTGTCCTTCGGCGGCGAGAAGCAGCGCGGCCAACAGGCGCAGCCGCTGGTCAAGGACGGGGTGATGTACGTCAGCGCTTCCTACTCGCGGGTGTTCGCCGCCGACGCGCACACCGGCCGCAAGCTCTGGGAGTACGACGCGCGCCTGCCCGACGCGATCATGCCCTGCTGTGACGTGATCAACCGGGGCGTGGCCCTGTACGGCGATCTGGTGATCTTCGGCACCCTCGACGCCAAGCTGGTGGCGCTGAACAAGGACACCGGCAAGGTGGTGTGGAAGAAGACCGTGGCCGACTACAAGGAAGGCTACTCGATCTCCGCGGCGCCGCTGATCGCCAAGGGCAAGCTGATCACCGGCGTGGCCGGCGGCGAGTTCGGCGTGGTCGGCAAGATCGAGGCCTACGACCCCACCAACGGCAACCTGCTCTGGTCGCGTCCGACCGTCGAAGGCCACATGGGCTACGTCTACAAGGACGGCAAGGCCGTGGAGAACGGCATCTCCGGCGGCGAGGCGGGCAAAACCTGGCCGGGCGACCTGTGGAAGACCGGCGGCGCCGCGCCCTGGCTGGGCGGCTACTACGATCCGAGCACCGATTCGCTGTTCATCGGCACCGGCAACCCCTCGCCGTGGAACTCGCACCTGCGTCCGGGCGACAACCTGTTCTCTTCCTCGCGCCTGGCGCTGAACCCGGAAGACGGCTCGATCAAGTGGCACTTCCAGACCACCCCGCACGACGGCTGGGACTTCGACGGCGTCAACGAGCTGGTGTCCTTCGACTACAAGGACGGCGGCAAGACCATCAAGGCGGCGGCCACCGCCGACCGCAACGGCTTCTTCTACGTGCTCGACCGCACCAACGGCAAGTTCCTGCGCGGCTTCCCCTTCGTCGACAAGGTCACCTGGGCCAAGGGCCTGGACAAGGACGGCCGGCCGATCTACGACGACGCCCACCGTCCGGGCGCGCCGGGCGCCGACGCCAAGGGCACCTCGGTGTTCGTCGCGCCGTCCTTCCTCGGCGGCAAGAACTGGATGCCCATGGCCTACAGCCAGGACACCGGGCTGTTCTACGTGCCGTCCAACGAGTGGGGCATGGACATGTGGAACGAGAACGTCACCTACAAGAAGGGCGCCGCCTACCTGGGCGCCGGCTTCACCATCAAGCCGCTGAACGAGAAGTACATCGGCGTGCTGCGCGCCATCGATCCGAAGACCGGCAAGCAGGTCTGGCGCTACGAGAACTACGCGCCGCTGTGGGGCGGCGTGCTGGCGACCCACGGCAACCTGGTGTTCACCGGCAACCCGGAGGGCTACCTGATGGCCTTCGACGCCAAGACCGGCAAGAAACTCTACGAGTTCAACACCGGCTCGGGCGTGATCGGCTCGCCGATTACCTGGGAGATGGACGGCGAGCAGTACGTCAGCGTGCTCTCCGGCTGGGGCGGCGCGGTGCCGCTGTGGGGCGGCGAGGTGGCCAAGCGCATCAAGGACCTCGACCAGGGCGGCATGATCTGGACCTTCAAGCTGCCGAAGGACCAGGTGGCCAAGCGCTGATCGACGTGTGAGCCAAGCAAAGGCCGGCCAGAGTGCCGGCCTTTGCTTTTCTATCTTCGTAGGGGCCCGGCATCTACTACCAAATGAGTAGGCCCTCGCTCCCATGGGCGAATGTCGGACAGGGCAGGGCGCTGCCTAAGATCGCGGCATGGCCCGGCCTTGGTGCGCCGGGATGCCACAGGAGAGTTTCGCGATGATCTACGCCCCCCCAGGAACCATTGGCTCCGTCGTCACCCTCAAACCGCGCTACGGCAACTTCATCGGTGGCGAGTTCGTCGCGCCGGTGCTCGGCCAGTACTTCACCAACACCTCGCCGGTGAATGGCCAGGCGATCGCCGAGTTCCCGCGCTCCACCGCCGAGGACGTCGAGCGCGCCCTCGATGCCGCGCACGCCGCCGCCGACGCCTGGGGCCGCACCCCGGTGCAGGAGCGCTCCAACATCCTGCTGAAGATCGCCGACCGCATCGAGCAGAACCTCGAGCAACTGGCCGTGGCCGAAACCTGGGACAACGGCAAGGCCGTGCGCGAAACGCTGAACGCCGACGTGCCCCTGGCGGCCGACCACTTCCGCTACTTCGCCGGCTGCATCCGCGCCCAGGAAGGCGGCGCCGCCGAGATCAACGACACCACCGTCGCCTATCACATCCACGAGCCGCTGGGCGTGGTCGGGCAGATCATCCCGTGGAACTTCCCGCTGCTGATGGCCGCCTGGAAACTCGCCCCGGCACTGGCCGCCGGCAACTGCATCGTGCTCAAGCCGGCCGAGCAGACCCCGCTGTCGATCATGCTGCTGGCCGAGATCATCGGCGACCTGCTGCCGCCGGGCGTGCTCAACATCGTCCAGGGCTTCGGCCGCGAAGCCGGCCAGGCGCTGGCCACCAGCAAGCGCATCGCCAAGATCGCCTTCACCGGCTCGACCCCGGTGGGCTCGCACATCCTCCACTGCGCCGCCGAGAACATCATCCCGAGCACCGTGGAGCTGGGCGGCAAGAGCCCGAACATCTTCTTCGAAGACATCATGAAGGCCGAGCCCGCCTTCATCGAGAAGGCCGCCGAAGGCCTGGTGCTGGCGTACTTCAACCAGGGCGAGGTGTGCACCTGCCCATCCCGTGCACTGGTGCAGGAATCGATCTTCGAGCCGTTCATGGCCGAGGTGATGAAGAAGATCGCCCAGATCAAGCGCGGCAACCCGCTGGATACCGATGTCATGGTCGGCGCCCAGGCGTCGCAGCAGCAGTTCGAGAAGATCCTCTCCTATCTCGATATCGCCCAGAACGAGGGCGCGCAGCTGCTGGCAGGCGGCCAGGTCGAGCGCCTGGAGGGCGACCTCGCCAGCGGTTACTACATCCAGCCGACCCTGCTCAAGGGCCACAACGGCATGCGGGTGTTCCAGGAAGAAATCTTTGGCCCGGTGGTCGGCGTCACCACCTTCAAGGACGAAGCCGAGGCCCTGGCCATTGCCAACGACACCGAGTTCGGCCTGGGCGCCGGCGTTTGGACCCGCGACATCAACCGCGCCTGGCGCATGGGCCGCGGCATCAAGGCTGGTCGCGTATGGACCAACTGCTACCACCTGTACCCGGCGCACGCCGCCTTCGGTGGCTACAAGAAGTCCGGCGTGGGTCGCGAGACCCACAAGATGATGCTCGACCACTACCAGCAGACCAAGAACCTGCTGGTGAGCTACGACGTCAATCCGCTGGGCTTCTTCTGAGGCCGGCGCTGAGGCGGGAAGGGCGCGGGGGGTAGGCACCCGCGCGTCATTCCATCGTTGCTCGAACGAAGCGGCCGGCGGATATCCCCCATCTGTCCGCGGGCCGGTTCCTTCGCTCGGGCGCTTGTGCCGTTTTCTTTCGAGACGCCCGATCGGGCGACCCGCATGCGCCACTCCCACCTCCGGGCGCGGCGGGGCTGTCGAACGCGACTCCGGTCGCGTTTTTTGTTTTCCGCCGGCACCAGCGGACCCCTACCAAATCAGGGGCAAAACTCCTTCGAAAGTATCATTCGGGCCCCTGGGCGCCGGTGGTTAACTCGAATTGCCGGAATACACCGGCGCACAAGAAGAGGACAACTCCATGTGGACCAAGCCTAGCTTCACCGACCTGCGCCTTGGCTTCGAAGTCACCCTGTACTTCGCCAACCGCTGATCCACCCGGCCCCGTTCCAGCGGGGCCTCCAGCCCACGGGGCACGACCATGCACATCAGGATTCTCGGATCGGCCGCCGGTGGCGGCTTCCCCCAGTGGAACTGCAACTGCCGCAATTGCAGCGGCGTGCGCAATGGCAGCATCAGGGCGCAACCGCGCACCCAGTCGTCCATCGCGCTGTCCGACGACGGCGAAAGCTGGATTCTCTGCAACGCCTCGCCGGACATCCGTGCGCAGCTCGCCGCCTTCCCATCCCTGCAACCCGGCCGCAAGCCACGCGATACGGCCATCGGCGCGATCCTCCTGCTGGACAGCCAGATCGACCATTGCACCGGGCTGCTGAGCCTGCGCGAAGGCTGCCCGCATGAGGTCTGGTGCACGGAGATGGTCCACCAGGACCTGTCGACCGGCTTCCCGCTGTTCAACATGCTGCAGCACTGGAACGGCGGCCTGCGCCACCAGCTGATCGAACTGGATTGCGTGCCTTTCCAGATTCCCGCCTGCCCGCGCCTGCGCTTCACCGCCATCCCGCTGCGCAGCGCCGCGCCGCCGTACTCGCCGCACCGCAACGACCCGCATCCGGGCGACAACATCGGCCTGTTCGTCGAGGACCTGCACAGCGGCGGGGCGCTCTTCTACGCCCCCGGCCTGGGCCAGGTGGACGAGGGCCTGCTCGAGTGGATGCGCCGGGCCGACTGCCTGCTGGTGGACGGCACCCTGTGGCACGACGACGAGATGCGCCGCTGCGAAGTGGGCGACAAGCTCGGCAGCGAGATGGGTCACCTGGCCCAGAGCGGGCCGGGCGGCATGCTCGAGGTATTCGAGCAGGTGCCCGGTCCGCGCAAGGTGCTCATCCACATCAACAACACCAATCCCATCCTCGACTCGACCTCGCCCGAACGCGCCGAATTGGACACGCGCGGCATCGAGGTGGCCTTCGATGGCATGGCCATTCACCTGTAGAGGGACTGCGCGATGAACCGCGACGCCATGAGCCCCGCCGAATTCGAGCAGGCGCTGCGCGCCAGGGGCGCCTGCTACCACATCCACCACCCGTTCCATGTGGCCATGTACGAAGGCCGCTCGACCCGCGAGCAGATCCAGGGCTGGGTGGCCAACCGCTTCTACTACCAGCTGAACATCCCGCTGAAGGATGCGGCCATCCTCGCCAACTGCCCGGACCGCGAGACCCGCCGCGAGTGGATACAACGCATCCTCGACCACGACGGCCGCCCCGGCGAACCCGGCGGCATCGAGGCCTGGCTGCGCCTGGCCGAAGCCGTTGGCCTGGACCGCGAGCAGGTGCTGTCGCAGGAGCTGGTGCTGCCCGGTGTGCGCTTCGCCGTGGACGCCTACGTCAACTTCGCCCGCCGCGCCAGCTGGCAGGAAGCGGCGAGCAGCTCGCTGACCGAACTCTTCGCCCCGCAGATCCACCAGTCGCGGCTGGACAGCTGGCCGCAGCACTACCCGTGGATCGACGCGGCCGGCTACGACTACTTCCGCAGCCGCCTGTCCCAGGCCCGGCGCGATGTCGAGCACGGCCTGCGCATCACCCTCGAGCACTACCGCACCCGCGAGGCCCAGGAACGCATGCTGGAAATCCTGCAATTCAAGCTCGACGTGCTCTGGAGCATGCTCGACGCCATGAGCATGGCCTACGAGCTGGACCGCCCGCCGTACCACACGGTGACCCGCGAGCGCGTCTGGCACAGGGGGCTGCTGTGATGAGCCAGACATCGCTGGACCGCGTGCCGTCGATTCGTCGCGGCTTCCGCCTGCAGTTCGAACCCGCCCAGGGCTGCCACGTGCTGCTGTACCCGGAGGGCATGGTCAAGCTCAATGACAGCGCCGGGGAAATCCTCCAGCGCATCGACGGCCGCCGCGACCTGGCCTCGATCATCGAGGAGCTGCGCGCGAGCTTCCCCGGCGTGCCGGGCATCGACGAAGACATCCTGGCGTTCATCGAGGTGGCCCATGCGCAATTCTGGATCGAGCTGCACTGACACCGCCGGCCCGCCGCTCTGGCTGCTGGCGGAGCTGACCTACCGCTGCCCGCTGCAGTGCCCGTACTGCTCCAACCCGCTGGACTTCGCGCGGCAGGGCGGCGAGCTTTCCACCGCCGAGTGGATCGAAGTGTTCCGCCAGGCGCGTGAGCTTGGCGCCGCGCAGCTGGGCTTTTCCGGTGGCGAACCCTTGCTGCGCCAGGACCTCGCCGAGCTGATAGGCGCGGCGCGCGGGCTGGGCTTCTACACCAACCTGATCACCTCCGGCATCGGCCTGGACGAGGCGCGCCTGGCGCAGTTCGCCGACGCCGGGCTGGACCATATCCAGATCAGCTTCCAGGCCGCCGACGAGGAGGTGAACAACCTGCTCGCCGGCTCACGCAAGGCGTTCGCCCAGAAGCTGGCGATGGCCCGCGCGGTGAAGGCGCACGGCTATCCGATGGTGCTGAACTTCGTCACCCACCGGCACAACATCGACAACATCGAACGCATCATCGAACTCTGCATCGAGCTGGAGGCCGACTTCGTCGAACTCGCCACCTGCCAGTTCTACGGCTGGGCCGAGCTCAACCGCGCCGGGCTCCTGCCGACCCGCGCGCAGCTGGAGCGCGCCGAGCGCATCACCAACGAATACCGCGAGCGCCTGGCCGCCGCCGGCAACCCGTGCAAGCTGATCTTCGTCACCCCCGACTACTACGAGGAGCGCCCCAAGGCCTGCATGGGCGGCTGGGCCAGCGTGTTCCTCGACGTCACGCCCGACGGTACCGCGCTGCCGTGCCACAGCGCACGCCAGCTGCCGGTGAAATTCCCCAACGTGCGCGAGCACAGCCTGCAGCACATCTGGTACGAGTCTTTCGGCTTCAACCGCTATCGCGGCGACGCCTGGATGCCAGAGCCTTGCCGCACCTGCGACGAGAAGGATCGCGATCATGGTGGCTGCCGCTGCCAGGCGTTCATGCTCACCGGCGATGCCGATGCCACCGACCCGGTCTGCGCCAAGTCGGCCCACCACGGGCTGATCCTCGACGCGCGCCGCCAGGCCGAGGAGGCCCCGCTGGGGCTGGATCAGCTCACCTGGCGTAACGTCCGCGCCTCGCAACTGATCTGCAAGGCCTGAGATGCGCAGCCTGCCGTACGGCGACTGGCCGAGCCGCTGGAGCGCCGAGCGCGCGGTGGCTGCCGGACGCGATTTCGCCGAGCTGCACGCCGCCCATGGCGGACTGTTGTGGGTTGAATTCGATCCCGCCAGCGCGCGTAGCCGCCTGTATTTCTGGCGCGATGGCGAGCGCAGCGAACTGACCTCGGCGGACGGATCGGTGCGCAGTCGCGTCTACGAATACGGCGGCGGTGCCTGCTGTTCCACCGGCGATGGTGTGGCCTGGGTCGAGGAGGGTGACCAGCAGGTGCGCTGGATGCGCTTCGGCGCGGCGCCGCGCGTGCTGACGGCTCGTCCGCATTGCCGCTATGGCGACCTGCATTACGTCGCCGCCTGGAACGCCTTGCTGGCGGTGGAAGAAAGCCACGAAGACGCCCGCGTGCTCCATCGTCTGGTCCGCCTGGATGCGGACGGCACACGGCTGGCACTGGCTGAAGGCGCTGACTTCTATGCCTCGCCGGTGGCCTCACCGGACGCCACGTGTATTTCCTGGGTCGAGTGGGACCGTCCGCACCAGCCCTGGACCCGCACGCGCCTGTGCCTGCTGCAAGGCGGCCGGCGCCGTTGCGTGGCAGGAGAGGGGGCCGACGAGGCGATCCAGCAGCCGCGTTTCGATGGCCTGGGCCGCCTGCGCTGGCTGAGCGACCGCAGCGGCTGGTGGCGTCCCGAAGGCGAGGGCATCGCCGCCG
The DNA here is from genome assembly GCF_041409665.1 of Pseudomonas sp. QL9. NCBI lineage: Bacteria > Pseudomonadati > Pseudomonadota > Gammaproteobacteria > Pseudomonadales > Pseudomonadaceae > Pseudomonas > Pseudomonas sp. QL9. The sequence goes on along the minus strand of NZ_CP166971.1, from coordinate 5,783,767 downwards.
AGGGCTTCGCTTGCGCCGATCATGCGCCTGCCCCCTGGCAACTGGGTGGGCGTACCTATCTGCCGCTGGCCGAGGGTGAATGGCTGCTCAGCCGCTTCGAGGACGGGCGTGGTGTTCTCGCGCTGCGCCAGGGCAATGGCCGCGAAAGCCGGCTGGCAAGTGGCTTCGCCCGGTTCCGTGCGCTGGCTGCCGACGCCCAGCGCTTCTACTGCGTCGCCGCCGGCGAGGACCGCTTGCCGGCGCTGTTGGCCATCGAACGTTGCAATGGCCGCGTACAAGTGCTCGGCGGCGGCGAGCAACCGCTGGAAAATGCCGAGCTGTCGCGTCCCAAGGCCTTCACCTACCCGGTAGCGGGCAGCGACCGCGGCCATGGCTTCTTCTACCCGCCGCGCAACGCCCAGTGCCGGGGCGAGGCGGGACGTCGCCCTCCGTTGGTGGTGTTCCTCCACGGCGGGCCGACTTCGGCCTGCTACCCGGTGTTCGATCCGCGCATCCAGTTCTGGACCCAGCGCGGGTTCGCCGTCGCCGACCTGAACCACCGTGGCAGCGCGAACTTCGGCCGTGCCTATCGCGACAAACTGCGCGGCCAGTGGGGCAGGGTGGAGGTGCAGGACATCTGGGCGGCCGTGGCGCATCTGGCGGCCACGGGCCAGATCGACCGCCAGCGGGTGTTCGTCCGTGGCGCCAGCGCCGGCGGCTACAGCGCGCTCTGCGCCCTGGCCTTCGTCGGCGGCTTCCGCGCCGGCGCCAGCCTCTACGGCGTCAGCGACCCGCTGGCGCTGGGCCGGGTCACCCACAAGTTCGAGGCGGACTACCTGAACTGGCTGATCGGCGATCCGATACGCGACGCGCGCATCTACCAGGCCCGCACGCCGCTGCTGCACGCCGCGCGCATCGAGGCGCCGGTGATCTTCTTCCAGGGCGACCTGGACGCGGTGGTGGTTCCGGAGCAGACCGAGGCCATGGTCCGCACCCTGCGCCGGCGCGGCTTGCCGGTGGAATGCCATCGCTACGCCGACGAGCGCCACGGCTTCCGCCAGCCCGCCAACCTGGCCCACGCGCTGGATGCCGAATGGCGCTTCTATCGCGCCCGGCTCGGCGCCTGAGGCCTTGCCCAAGGTCGCATTGCATTCAGCGGCGGATGCAGTAGGCTCGCTTGAAATATTTCATAACAAGAACAAGTCCTACGATGAGCCACGACCTCAGCCTGCTGCGCAAGTTCGTCTCGCCAGAGATCATTTTCGGTGCCGGATGCCGGCACACTGTCGCCAATTACGCCAAGACCTTCGGCGCTCGCAAGGTCCTGCTGGTGTCCGACCCTGGCGTGCGCGCCGCCGGCTGGGTCGCCGATGTCGAGGCCAGCCTGAGCGAGCAGGGCATTGATTACTGCCTGTACACCGATGTTTCGCCCAACCCGCGCGTCGAGGAAGTGATGCGTGGCGCCGAGGTCTATCGCAGCGAAGGCTGCAACGTGATAGTCGCGGTCGGCGGCGGAAGTCCCATGGACTGCGCCAAGGGCATCGGCATCGTCGCTGCCCACGGCCGCAACATCATCGAGTTCGAGGGCGTCGACAAACTGCGCGTGCCCAGCCCGCCGCTGATCCTGATTCCCACCACCGCCGGCACCTCGGCCGACGTCTCGCAGTTCGTCATCATCTCCAACCAGGACGAGCGCATGAAGTTCTCGGTGGTGAGCAAGGCGGTGGTCCCGGACGTGTCGCTGATCGACCCGGAAACCACCCTGAGCATGGATGGCTTCCTTTCCGCGTGTACCGGCATCGATGCACTGGTCCATGCCATCGAAGCCTTCGTCTCTACCGGCCACGGCCCGCTCACCGACAGCCACGCGCTGGAGGCCATGCGCCTGATCAACGGCAACCTGGTGCAGATGATCGCCAACCCCAACGACATCGCCCTGCGCGAGAAGATCATGCTCGGCAGCATGCAGGCCGGCCTGGCCTTCTCCAACGCCATCCTCGGCGCGGTGCACGCCATGTCGCACAGCCTCGGTGGCTACCTCGACCTGCCACACGGGCTGTGCAACGCGGTGCTGGTCGAGCACGTGGTGGCCTTTAACTACAACGCGGCGCCGGAGCGCTTCAAGGTGATCGCCGAGACCTTCGGCATCGACTGCCGCGGCCTCAATCACGCGCAGATCCGCCAGCGCCTGGTCGAACACCTGATCGCCTTCAAGCACGCCGTAGGCTTCCACGAAACCCTCGGCCCGCACGGTGTCGGCAGCTCCGACATTCCCTTCCTGTCGCAGCACGCCATGCAGGACCCCTGCATCCTCACCAACCCGCGCGAGTCGAGCCAGCGCGATGTCGAGGTGGTCTATGGCGAGGCCCTCTGAGCCTCGACAGGATGCCCTGGCCGCACTGCTCGGCCTGGGCAGCCATTCCACCCGCAAGAGCCACTACCCGGAGCTGCTGGCGCGCCTGGAAGAGCTCGAAGCCGAGCGCAATCGCTACAAGTGGCTGTTCGAGCACGCCGTGCACGGAATCTTCCAGGCCAGCCTCGCCGAGGGCCTGCGTGCGGCCAATCCGGCTCTGGCGCGGATGCTCGGCTACAGCGATCCACAACAAGTGCTCTGGTCGCTGCAGGACATGGCCAGCCAGCTGTTCGTTGGCGGCGAGGCGGAGATGCGGCGCATCCGCGACCTGCTGCAGGAGCACGGCGGCCTGTTCGGCTATGAGACGCGCCTGCTGCGCAAGGACGGCAGCCACGTTGACGTGCTCATGAACCTGCTGCTCAAGCCGGACGAGGAGGGCCTGGTAGAGGGCTTCGTCGCCGACATCACCGAGCGCATCCAGGCCCAGCAACGGCTGCAGGTCCTTAACCAGGAACTGGAACAGCGCGTCGCCGCCCGCACGCTCGAACTGGAAACGCTCAACCAGCAACTGCGCGAGGCGCGCGATGCCGCCGAGGCGGCCAACCTTGGCAAGGACAAGTACCTGGCCGCCGCCAGCCATGACCTGCTGCAGCCGCTGAATGCCGCGCGCCTGCTGGTTTCGACGCTGCGCGAGCGAACCCTGCCGGCCGCCGAGCGGCAACTGGTGGAACGCACCCACCAGGCCCTGGATGGCGCCGAGAACCTGCTGAGCGACCTGCTCGAAATCTCCCGCCTGGATCAGAGCGCGATTCGGCCCGACCTGGAATCGCTGTCCCTTGACGAACTGCTCGGCCCGTTGGCCTCGGAATTCGACGGCGTGGCGCGATCCTCCGGCCTGCAGCTGCGCGCGCGCATCCCGGAGCTGCGGGTGCGCACCGATGTCCGCCTGATGTCGCGCATCCTGCGCAACTTCCTCAGCAATGCCTGCCGCTATACGCAGCGCGGCGGTGTGCTGCTGGCGGCGCGACGGCGCGGCGACCGGGTGCGCCTGGAAGTCTGGGACACCGGTCGCGGCATTCCGGCCGACCAGCTGCAGGCGATCTTCCTCGAGTTCAACCAGCTCGATGTCGGCCGCGCGGCCGAGCGCCAGGGCGTGGGGCTCGGGCTGGCCATCGTCGATCGCATCGCCGGCCTGCTCGGCTGCGCCGTGCAAGTGCGCTCGGTGCTCGGGCGCGGCTCGCTGTTCGCCGTCGAAGTACCGCTGGCCGACGCGCAGCACCTACCCGAGGCGGTCAGCGCCGCGCCGCGCCCCAGTACCGGCGACCCGCTGCCCGGACGGCGTCTGCTGGTGATCGACAACGAAGAGGCAATTCTCTTCAGCATGGCCGCGCTGCTTGGCCATTGGGGCTGCGAAGTGCTGACGGCCACGGACCTGGACAGCGCCATCGCGGTGCTGGACGGGCAGGCGCCGGCGATCATCCTGGCCGACTACCACCTCGACCAGGGAGTGACCGGTTGCCAGGTGATAGGCGCATTGCGCTCGCGCTTCGGCATGGACATTCCCGCCGTGATGATCACTGCCGATCGCAGCGATGAATGCCAACGCGCGCTGCGGCGGCTGCGCCTGCCCTTGCTGAACAAGCCGGTCAAGCCGGGCAAGCTGAGGGCTGTGCTCAGTTCGTTGACAGCCGGCTAGCGCCGCCTGCCCGGGGGCTGGGATTTGCAAGTGTCCGGTGCCTTGCCTAAACCTAAGGTGGCCTGCGTGCCGAGAAGTCATGCCGTACTCGCTATCGCACGCCCATGACCTTCAATGACCAAAGGGATGATGCAAATGGCTAAAAAACTGATCGGCAAGGCATTGATCTTCGGCGTGCTGAGCGCCGCCAGCCTGTTGGCGCAAGCGGGCCAGGCCGGTGGCGGCGGCTGCGGCTGGGGCAACATGGTGTTCGAGGGGCAACGCGGCCTGTTCCCGCACCTGCTCGCCACCACCACCAACGGCACCTCGGGTAACGCCACCTTCGGCCTGACTTCCGGCACCAACGGTTGCGACTCCAACGTGGTGCTCGGCTACGGCGGCCGCTCGATCTTTGCCATGAACGGCATGCTCGACAACATTGCCGAGGACATGGCCAAGGGCAAGGGCGAGTCGCTCGACGCCTATGCCACCCTGCTGGGCGTCGAAGCCAAGGACCGCGAGCATTTCGCCCAGGTCACTCACCAGCACTTCGGCCAGATCTTCGCCAGCAAGGACGCCACTGGCGAGCAGGTCTACAAGAACACCCTGGAGGTCATGAGCCAGGACAGTGTGCTCGCGCGCTACGCCCGCCAGCCCGCTGCCTGAGTTCTCCAGGTGACGACGATGCCCTCTTCGGAGGGCATCCGTTTTTCTGGAGTCGGTGAATCGAACGGTAGCGCGTCAGTGAACGACCAGCGGGAGCGCCTGTGGCGCTTCCACGGCCTCGGCCTGTACGCCTACAGGGGCGAGCACCAGGCCTGGGCGCGCGATGCCAGCGACGTGATGCGCGAAGACGGCGACAACCACTATTGCCGCTGGTTCTTTGGCGCGCTCCGAGTTGCGGGGCGCTTTCTTCAAGAGATACGGCGGTTGACGCTCTGTTCCTCGCTGAATGTCAGAACTTTCCGGCGATGTCTCCAATCGGCCCATTTTTCATTGTCAATTTCGCATTGACAACGCTGCGGGTGCAGCTTTTCCAGGATTCATGCCGCCTTGAATGCGTGACCGCGCAGCCCCTGTCGAGCCTTTAGGTGTTCTGTTGGCAAGTTAATTGAAGGTTTATTTGAACTCCTTAAGGCGAATTCTCTTCAAGGGATGTAGGAATAATCCTTAACTCTCGCAAGGATATTTTAGTGTGACCAAATGTAGCATGGCGCCTCCGATTGCCCTTCGCTTAAATGCCTTCGCCTGTCAGAAATGTCATCTGAAGTTCGGCCTGGCGGCGAAATTCCGATGGCTGCATTTGCTCTTTTAATTCCGGTCTTATTCACACGGTCACGGGAGAGCCCGGGAGCATAGGGGCTTGCAGGCGAAGCCCTTCAAGGGCTGCCCCAGCGAGCAGAGGTTCATGGCGCCTGGTTAAAGGGGCGGCCAGGTCTAGTTGAGTGCAGGCAATTTCCAGCGTTTTCTCACGCTTCATAAAGTGCGAAGGATTTCAGCTGGCCAGCGAAAACTAAAAGTGTTCGAGGGAGCGCTTTCTGAGAATTTAAGCGCTGTCTTATTGGTGGGGCATTACTTGTCCTGAAAGATGGAATAAAACGGCAAGAGGGAGTTTTGATGAGTTCCGATAGTTTCCAGAATGAAGTTCCCAAGGCGCGGATCAATATAAAACTCGATCTGCACACAGGCGGTGCACAGAAGAAGGTCGAACTTCCGCTGAAGTTGATGATCATGGGCGACTACAGCAACGGTCGCGAGCAGCGTCCGTTGTCCGAGCGCGGCAAGGTCGACATCAACAAGAACAACTTCAACAGCGTGTTGGCCGAGTTCCAGCCGGCGGTGAAGCTGGCCGTTCCCAACACCCTGGCCGACGACGGCTCGGACACCAGCGTAGAGCTGAGCTTCCGTCACATGAAGGACTTCGAGCCCGAGCGGGTGGCGCGCCAGATTCCCCAGCTGCGCGCGCTGCTGGCCATGCGCAATCTGCTGCGCGACCTCAAATCCAACCTGCTGGACAACGCCACCTTCCGCCGCGAGCTCGAACGCATCCTCCGTGACGACGCGCTGAGCGATGAGCTTCGCGCCGAACTGTCCGCACTCGCACCGCAAGACCACTAACCGCATACGAAGAGGGAAAGCTCATGTCCGCAGAAGGAACTTCCGTACAAACCAGCGGTGCCGGCGCGCAGGTCCGCGAAGGTCAGAGTGTCTACGCAACGCTGTTCGACAAGATCAACCTCAGCCCGGTGTCGTCCCTGGCCGATATCGAAGCCTTCCAGAACACCGATGCACTCTCCGAGGCGTCTGCTGACGAGCGCGTTACCGCCGCGGTCAGCGTGTTCCTCGACCTGCTGAAACAGTCGTCGCAGAAGATCGAGCGCCTGGACAAGACCTTGCTGGACGAGCACATCGCTGCGCTGGACGGGCAGATCAGCCGCCAGCTGGATGCCGTCATGCACCACGCGGATTTCCAGCACGTGGAGTCCACCTGGCGAGGCGTGAAGTCGCTGATCGACCAGACCGACTTCCGTCGCAATGTACGCATCGAGTTGCTCGACATCAGCAAGCAGCACCTGATCCAGGACTTCGAGGACGCCCCGGAAATCGCCCAGAGCGGCCTCTACGTCCACACCTACACCCAGGAATACGACACCCCCGGCGGCGAACCCATCGCGGCGGCGATCTCCAACTACGAGTTCGACCGCAATCCGCAGGACATCGCCCTGCTGCGCAGCATCTCCAAGGTGGCCGCGGCGGCGCACATGCCCTTCATCGGTTCCGTAGGCCCGGCCTTCTTCGGCAAGGAGTCGATGGAGGAAGTCGCGGCGATCAAGGACATCGGCAACTACTTCGATCGCGCCGAATACCTGAAGTGGAAGTCCTTCCGCGACACCGACGACTCGCGCTACATCGGCCTGACCATGCCGCGCGTGCTGGGGCGCCTGCCGTACGGGCCGGATACCATCCCGGTGCGCAGCTTCAACTACGTCGAAAGCGTGAAGGGCCCAGACCACGACAAGTACCTGTGGACCAACGCCTCCTTCGCCTTCGCCGCGAACATGGTGAAGAGCTTCATCAACAACGGTTGGTGCGTGCAGATTCGCGGCCCGCAGGCCGGCGGCGCGGTGACTGACCTGCCGATCCACCTGTACGACCTGGGCACCGGTAACCAGGTGAAGATTCCGTCGGAAGTGATGATCCCGGAAACCCGCGAATTCGAGTTCGCCAACCTGGGGTTCATCCCGCTGTCGTACTACAAGAACCGCGACTACGCCTGCTTCTTCTCCGCCAACTCGGCGCAGAAGCCGGCGCTGTACGACACCGCGGACGCCACCGCCAACAGCCGCATCAACGCGCGCCTGCCGTACATCTTCCTGCTCTCGCGCATCGCCCATTACCTCAAGCTGATCCAGCGCGAAAACATAGGCACCACCAAGGACCGCCGCGTCCTCGAACTGGAGCTGAACAACTGGATTCGCGGCCTGGTCACGGAAATGACCGACCCCAGCGACGACCTTCAAGCCTCGCACCCGCTGCGTGACGCCAAGGTGATAGTCGAGGACATCGACGACAACCCCGGCTTCTTCCGCGTGAAGCTGTACGCCGTGCCGCATTTCCAGGTGGAAGGCATGGACGTCAACCTCTCGCTGGTCTCGCAGATGCCCAAGGCGAAAGCCTGAACCGACGCAAGGAAGTCGTCATGAAGATCGACCGCCCCTTGTGGGTCGCCGGGGCGCTGCTGTCGCCCCAGCAGTTCCAGCAGCAGGCACGCTGGGAGGCCTGGACCAACGAATGCATCGCCCGCCTGTCCCAGGTTCACCCCTGGGGCGTGCAGGTCGCGGCATTCGACCAGGAGGCCTTGCGCCTGAACCGGGTCAAGGCCACGCAACTGCGTGTACGCCTGCCCGACGGCACACTGATCGACACCAGCCAGGTCGACCCGCTGCCGCCGGCGCTGGACCTGGCCCAGCTGCCGTCCGGGCAGGGGCGCTCGGTCGTCCTGCTGCTGGCCCTGCCGTTGCTCCAGGCCAACGGTGGCAACTGCCTGATCGGCGAGTCCCAGCCATCCCGGCCCGTTCGCTACCAACGGGAATGGCATGACGTCGCTGATCTGTATGGCGAGGACAGCCAGTCGATGGCGGTGATGCAGCACGTCCTGACCTTGCGCCTGGACAGCGACGACAACGCCGAGTACCTGACTTGCCCGATTGCCCGCCTGGTGCGGGACGGGCAGGGCGCCTGGAGCCTGGACGAAGCGTTCGTGCCGCCGCTGCTCGACTTCTCTGCCCACTCGGGGCTGCTCGCGCAGCTGGACAACCTGCTGACCCAGCTCTCCGCCAAGCGCGCGCGACTGATGGGCATGCGCCGCGAAAGCAACCAGCGCATGGCCGACTTCGCCGTGGCCGATGTGTCGTTGTTCTGGTTGCTCAATGCGCTGAACAGCTACCAGCCGGTACTGAACGAACTGGTGGCGCATCCGGCGCGGCACCCGGAGCAGGTCTACCTGGAGCTGAGCAAACTGGCCGGCAGCCTGCTTACGTTCTCCCTGGAGCACGACATAGGCGCGATCCCGGCGTATCTCCACGAGCAGCCGGAAACGGTCTTCCCGCCGCTGTTCCGGCTCATCGCCACCTTGCTGGAGGCCAGCCTGCCGTCGCGGGTCATTGCGCTGGAACTGCAGTCGCTCAGCGCCAACCGCTGGCAGGTCGCCCTGCACGACCCACGCCTGTGCGACAAGGACGGCGTCGACTTCTACCTCTCGGTGCGCTCCAGCCTGCCGGCAGCACAAGTGCAAAGCCAGTTCCCGCGGCTGTGCAAGGTGGGGGCGCCTGACGACGTCGACCAACTGGTCAACGCCGCCCTGGACGGCGTTCCGCTGCTGCCGCTCGCACAGGTGCCGGCGGCCATCCCGCTGCGCCTGGGTAACCAGTACTTCGCCCTCGACCTCGACCACGCCAGGGCCACGGCCATGTTGGCCTCCGGCACGTGCGCCCTGTATGTCCCCGGCACCCTGGCCGACGTGCAACTGGACCTCTTCGCGGTGCTCAGAACATGACCTACCCATCCGGCAAGACCGCCGCCCTGGATATCGACGCGTTGCTGCAGGACAGCTACCTGCTGGTCGTGACCCTGCGCCAGCAAGGCACCCTGCAGGACAACCTCGACCTGTGGGCGCATTGCACCGAACAGGTCGAGCGCACGCGCCGTGGTCTAGCCGAGGCCGGGGTGAGCGACCGCGTCATCGACCAGATCTGCTATGCGCAATGCGCCCTGCTGGATGAAACCGTCCTTGGCCGCGCCCAGGACGACATTCATGCGGCGTGGGCGGCCAAGCCCTTGCAAGCGCACTTCTTCAATCGCCACGAGGCCGGTATTCAGCTCTATGAAGACCTGCGCGAAGCGCTTGGCGATCCGGCGTGCGATCGACTCCTGTTGACCTGCTATCACCGCGTGCTGCTGCTGGGTTTCCAGGGCTGCTACCAAGGCGAGCGTTCCGCTGCCCGAGAGCAACTGCTGGCGGCATTGGAGGAGCGGGTCGCACCCTTTGCGCCAGCCGCTGATGTCCCGGTACTGCTGCGCGAAGAACAGTCTGGCGCGCTGCGCTTGATGTATTCGCCCTGGCTGCATCTGCTAGCCGCCGGCTCACTGGTGGCGGGCTTGTGGTGGGGGCTCGAGCACCTGCTGACCAGCACCATCGGCATGCTCCTGCTGGCGGGCGTGTAGGAGTGGACGCATGGTGCTGAAACTGACCCGTGGTCTGTGCATTTGGGCCGGCGCGCTGGCCCTGGTTCTGGTCTGCTTGTTCCTGCCGCTGGAGTCTCGCCTTCGCTTCCTGACCGCCGGGCTGGTCGTCCTGCTGGTGGCCGGTGCCTGGGTGCTGACCGGGCGCAAGGCCGCTCGCCAGCAACAATCGCTGGGCCTGCTCGCCGACCAGGCATTGCCGGAATCGAGCTATCGCCAGCCGGTGCTGCTGGTTTGTGGCGATGGTTTGTCGGCGTTGTTCGGCGCCAACGGCGATGTGCGTAAGACCGAACAGGGCTGCTACCTGCGAGTGCCAGCCGTTGAGCAACTGCCCGCATTCGTCGATGCGTTGTTGGCGCACCGGGAGCACTGGCTGCAGCAGCTCAGTGTGCTGCATGTCGTCAACGCCAGCGAAGAGAGCGATAACGCCGTGCTCGCCGGCCGCCTGCGCAGCTTTCGCCATCAGCTTGCCGTGGTGCGTCGGCGTGGCGTGCGCCTGCCTTTGCTGCTGGTCAGCTACCTGCCAACACCGGCGGCAGCTGGCACCTGGTTCTCCTGGGAACCCGGTCAAAAATGTCTCGCCGCTCGCGAGTCGGGGACGCCGCTCGACCTGGCCCTCTGGCAAAAGGGCGCCCATGACTTCGCAGGCAGAGTGAACCGCGCGCAAGCCTGCATTCAACTGAGCAGCGCGGCGTCCTGGCTGGCTCGTGACGTGCTGCCGCACCTGCAATCGAAGGACCAACGCGATCCACCATGCGCAAGCGCTGGATATGCCATTGCCATGGTCCCAGCGATACCCGCGGCCCAGCCTGGCAACCTTTGGCTGCAATGGCTGCGCGAGCGCACCGGGCTCCATACGCAGGCCAACGAGCCTGCTGAATACGCGCAGGGCTCCCTGCCGTTCCCCGATGCGCTGCTGCATCTGCTGCCGAAACAGACAGAGCACATCCCGGGACGTCGAGCCGGGGTAGCGGCCCTTTGGCTGTTCGCCCTTGCCACGGCCATCGCATTGGCCAGCTCCGCTTGGCAGAACCTGTTGCTGCTGCGCCAGGTCAGCGACGACCTGCGCCGGTTCCATGCCATCCCGCAGGCCGAACACCGGGGGCAGCCCGAGTATCAGCAGCAGGAGTTGGCGATGGCGGTACTGCGCACCGACGCAGCGCGCCTCGACCAGTACTACCGCTTGGGTGAACCGCTGCGACTGGGGCTCGGCCTGTATCGCGGCGAGCGCCTGCGTACGCCACTGCTGAGCACTATCGCCAGCTACCGCCAGCCGCCTTTGCCTCCGGAACCTAAGATTCCCGATCCGGTGCGCCTGGACAGCCTGTCCCTGTTCGCCAGCGGCAGCGCCCAGCTCAAACCGGGCTCGGAAAAGGTGCTGATCAATGCGCTGGTGGACATCAAGGCCCAGCCGGGCTGGCTGATCGTCATCGCCGGGCACACCGACTCCACCGGCGACGACGGGCGCAACCTGAAGCTGTCCCGCGATCGCGCAGCGGCCGTGCGCGACTGGATGCAGGCGATGGGCGACATCCCCGACAGCTGCTTCGCCGTGCAGGGCTTCGGCGCCCGCCAGCCGATCGGCGACAACGACACCCCCGACGGTCGCGCGGCGAACCGCCGGGTCGATATCCGCCTGGTGCCGGAAGTGGGGGCCTGCGTGCTACCCACTCAGGCAGCGGGCGGACCTCAGCGGTCGCTGCAACAGCAAGCGACCTCCATCCCTTAGTAGAAGGAACTTCACATGGCTATTCCGGTTTACCTGTGGCTGAAAGATGACGGCGGCGCGGACCTCAAGGGCTCGGTCGACGTGCAGGGCCGAGAAGGCAGCGTCGAAGTGGTTGCACAGGATCACAGCCTGTACATCCCCACCGACAACAACACCGGCAAGCTGACCGGCACCCGCATCCACACACCGTTCAAGTTCACCAAGGAAGTCGATGCCTCCAGCCCCTACCTGTACAAGGCCGTGAGCACCGGCCAGACCCTGCAGAGCGCGGAGTTCAAGTGGTACCGCATCGACGACGCCGGCCAGGAAGTCGAGTACTTCAACACCAAGCTTGAGAACGTCAAGGTCGTGAAGGTGGCGCCGAAGATGCACGACATCAAGGACCCGTCCAAGGAGAAGCACAACCACCTCGAAGAGATCGAGCTGCGCTACGAGAAGATCACCTGGACCTACAAGGACGGCAACATCATCCACGCCGACGCCTGGAACGAGCGTCAGAGCGCCTGATAGCGCCCAGTGGGCTGGCGGGTTTCCCGCCAGCCCCGGGCCTCCGGCCGCACTGAATTTCAACTCTGCCTTGCACGCAGCGAGGCACCAGACATCAGCAAGGATCGCCCCATGGCACAGCCGTCAGCCCAACTGCTCCGCCGCCTCAACCCCTACTGCGCACAAGCGCTCAGCGCGGCGGCATCGCTCTGTCAAACCCGCGCCCATCCCTTCGTCAGCATTGAGCATTGGCTGCTCAAGTTGCTGGAGCAGGGCGAGGGCGACCTGACCCTGATCGCGCGACGCTACGAGTGGGACATGGACGGCCTCTGGCAAGGCTTGCTGGAACACCTCGACGGCCTGCCACGCAGCGTGCGCAGCAAACCCCAGTTGTCTGCCAAGCTGCTGCAACTGATCCGTGATGCCTGGCTACTGGCATCGCTACAGGGCGACAGCGAAAACCTGCGCTCCATTCACTTGTTGGAAGCCCTGCTGGAGAAACCCGCACTGCTGGACTGTGAAGCCGCCTGGCCATTGCTAAGCCTCGGCGGAGCACAGCTCGAACGCCTGCTGCCGCTGCTCGACGAGCAGTCGCAGGAGCGCCCGGAAATACAGCAGCGCGTCGCGCTGAACGAGCCGGTTCAAGCCGCCCTCGGCAGCGCAAAAGGGAGCGATGCGCTGGTCGCCGAACTGGACCGCTTCACCCAGGACATCACCCTCAAGGCCAGGGCAGGGCGCATCGATCCGGTCTTCGGACGCGACGACGAGATACGCCAGGTCATCGACATCCTCGGCCGGCGGCGCAAGAACAACCCGATCCTGGTCGGCGAGCCCGGCGTGGGTAAGACGGCTCTAGTCGAGGGCCTGGCCCTGCGCATCGCCGAAGGCAACGTGCCGGACAGTCTCAAAGCCGTCAGCGTGCGCACGCTCGACCTCGGCCTGCTACAGGCCGGTGCAGGGGTGAAAGGCGAGTTCGAGCAGCGCCTGAAGAACGTCATCGACGCCGTGCAGCAATCGCCAACGCCGATCCTGCTGTTCATCGACGAAGCCCACACCCTGATTGGCGCCGGCAACCAGGCCGGCGGCGCCGACGCCGCCAACCTGCTCAAGCCGGCGCTGGCCCGTGGCGAGCTGCGCACCGTCGCCGCCACCACCTGGTCTGAATACAAGCAGTACTTCGAGCGCGATGCGGCGCTGGAGCGGCGCTTCCAGATGGTCAAGGTGGACGAACCGGACGACGCCAACGCCTGCCTGATGCTGCGCGGGCTCAAGGCACGCTACGCCAGCCATCATGGCGTACACATTCAGGACGCTGCAGTGCAAGCCGCCGTGAGCTTGTCACGCCGCTATCTCACCGGTCGCCAACTGCCAGACAAGGCCGTTGACCTGCTCGATACCGCCAGCGCACGCGTGCGCATGAGCCTGGATTGCGAGCCCCAGCAACTGGTGCGAATCAGGGCCGCACAGGAGGCGCTGGAACTGGAGCGCCAAGCACTGCAAGAAGATGCGCAGCTGGCGTGCGTCGACGCTGGCGAGCGCCTCGCCGCCATCGCTGCCAATCAGACTCAGCTTCAGCAAGAGCGCGAGGCGCTGGAGCTGCAGTACCAATGCGAGCGCACCGCGGCACTGCAGTTGCTCGAAGCGCGTCGCGCAGAGCTGCACGATCCAGCTTCCTGCACCGAGCTGCAGGCACGACTCGAAGAAGTCCAGGGCGACTCGCCGTTGCTCTCCCTGGATGTGGGCGCCCGCAGCGTCGCCGAAGTCATTGCCGACTGGACCGGCGTGCCGCTCGGCAGCCTGCTCAAGGATGAACAGGCCAATCTGCTGCAACTGGAAGCACAACTGGGCGAGCGGGTGATCGGCCAGGACAGCGCACTTGCTGCCCTTGCACAACGCCTGCGCGCAGCGCGGACCGGGCTTGCTTCCGAGAACGCACCGCAGGGTGTGTTCCTGCTGGTTGGCACCAGCGGCGTCGGCAAGACCGAAACTGCGCTGGCGCTGGCCGATTGCCTTTTCGGTGGCGAGCGCTCGCTGATCACCATCAACCTCTCCGAGTACCAGGAAGCCCACACCGTCAGCCAGCTCAAAGGCTCGCCACCGGGTTATGTCGGCTACGGCGAGGGCGGCGTGCTGACCGAAGCAGTGCGCCAGCGCCCCTACAGCGTGGTGCTGCTGGACGAAGTGGAAAAAGCCCATCGCGACGTGCTCAATCTGTTCTACCAGGTGTTCGACTGCGGCTTCATGCGTGACGGTGAAGGGCGCGAGATCGACTTCCGCAATACCGTCATCCTGATGACCTCCAACCTCGGCAGCGATCACCTGCAGGCGCTGCTGGAACAACGCCCTGAGGCCAGCGACAGCGAGTTGCAGGAACTGCTTCGGCCGATCCTCCGCGATCATTTCCAGCCGGCACTTCTGGCGCGCTTCCAGACGCTGATCTATCGGCCGCTGGATGCCCAAGCGCTCAAACGCATCGTCGCCATCAAACTCGACCAGGTCGCCCAGCGCCTGCTCCGTCACTACGGCCTTGCCTGCCGAGTGGAGGAGGGCCTGAGTGACGCGCTGGTGGCGGCCTGCCTACTGCCGGACAGCGGCGCCCGCAACATCGACAGCCTGCTCAACCAGCAGATCCTGCCGGTGCTCAGCCAGCAGCTGCTGGAACGCCAGGCTCGCCAGTGCGTCAGCCGCGCGGTGACTCTCGGCTACAGCGAAGAGGAGGGGATCGGCCTGCAATTCCACGACGCTGAAACCCAGGCCGACAGCCACGCATGCAAGGAGGCCTGAGCATGCTCGACAGCATCCGCCCGTTCTTCGATCACAGCCGCCACCAGCTCAGCGTCAGCGATCTCCACGCCCCCCTCGACGTCCTCGCCTTCGAGGGCGAGGAAGGGCTGAGCCAACTCTTCAGCTACCGCATTGAGTTCACCAGCAGTGCCGGCGATATCGCCGCCGACGCCCTGCTCGGTAAGCCCGCTAGCTTCAGCCTGTACGCGGCGCCCGACCCGACGCCGAAATTCAGCTTCAATCCCCAGCCGGTGTTGCCGCTGCGCACGCTGAACGGCGTGATCACCGCCTTCAAGCGCCTGTCCGGCTCGCGCGACGAAGCCCGCTACGAAGTACGCCTGCAACCGCGCCTGGCCCTGCTCAGCAACGGAGTGCAGTACCGCATCTATCAGAACCTGAGCATCCCGGAGATCGTCGAGCAAGTCCTGCGTCTTCACCGATTCCAAGGCTACGAGTTCCACCTCGACCTTTCGCGCACCTACCCGGACCGCGAGCAGATCATGCAGTACGCCGAGAGCGACCTGGCCTTTCTCCAGCGCCTCTGCGCGGACCATGGCATCTGGTACTGCATCCGCTTCGACGAGCGGATCAAGCTCGACGTTTTGGAGTTCCACGACTCCCAGCGCTACTACCAGCGTGACTTCAGCTTGCCGCTGCGCCCGCAGTCCGGCCTGCAGAGCAACGCCCAGGACAGCGTGTGGAACCTGCAGGCCAGCCACCAGGTGGTTGAAACCGGCGTCTTCGCCCGCAGCTACAACCCCCGCGAGGCCTGGGCCGATCTCGATGCCGAAGTCGACCTGACCCGCGGCGCGAAATCCACCTACGGCGAGGCCTACCACTATGCCGAGCCCTACACCAAGCCGGGGGATGCGTTCGCCTTCGACCACGAGCACAGCAGCGACGAGAGCTTCTTCCACGCCCGGCTGGCCCACGAGCGCTACCTCAACCAACAGACCCGCCTCTCCGGCACCAGCAGCAGCGCGATGCTGCTGCCCGGCCAGGTGCTGAAGATCGACGGCGGCGCACCGCAAGCCTTCGAAAAGGGCGCGCTGATTGTCAGTCTGACCTGCAAGGCCGCCCGCGACAGCAGCTACGAAGTCACCTTCGAAGCAATCCCCGACGCCGACCACTACAGCTTCCGCCCGCCGCCGCCCAGGAAGCCGAGCATCGCCGGCACGGTGCCGGCCCGCGTGACCAGCACGCGCAAGAACGACCCCTACGGCCACATCGATAAGGAAGGTCGCTACAAGGTCCAGTTCATCTTCGACCGCGACGCCTGGCCCGCCGGTCAGGAAAGCATGTGGCTGCGCCTGGCCCGTCCCTACGCCGGCGACACCCACGGTCTGCACCTGCCGCTGCTGGCCGGCACCGAAGTGGCGGTGGCCTTCGAACAGGGCGACCCCGACCGCCCCTACATCGCCCACGCCCTGCACGACAGCCGCAACCCGGACCACGTCAACCTCTACAACTACAAGCGCAACGTCCTGCGCACCCCAGCGAACAACAAGCTGCGCATGGACGACGAGCGCGGAAAAGAGCACGTCAAGCTCAGTACCGAGCACAGCGGCAAGAGCCAGTTGAACCTCGGGCACCTGGTAAATGCACAGCAAGAGCCACGCGGCGAAGGCTTTGAGCTGAGGACCGATGGTTGGGGGGCCATCCGCAGCGGCAAGGGCGTGTTTATCAGCGCCGACAAGCAAACCCACGCCAGCGGCGAAATGCTGCGAATGGATGCCGCGATAGAGCAGTTGAACAGCGCCCTATCGCTGGCGCGCTCCCTGCGCGCCGCAGCACAAAGCGCCCAGGTGAAGCCTGGCGACCTCGACAGCCAGATTCAACTGAATGCAGCCCTGAATAGCCTGGCCAAGCCTGGTGTACTGGTACACGCCCCTGAAGGTGTTGGCGTTCTTAGCCCCAAAAGTGTCTGTCTGTCGTCCAGCAGCGAAAGCGTGGGCGTCATGGCCGGACGCAATGTGGACCTCAGCGCAAGTCGCGACCTGACCGTGGTGGCGGGAGACTCGGTCAGCCTTCTGGCGCAGTCCGCCGGCATGCAACTCAAGGCGGCCCACGGCAAGGTCGAACTGCATGCGCGCGATGGAGACCTCCATGCTTTGGCTAGCAACGAGCTCAAGATCGAAAGCACTGCCGGTCGGGTCGAGATCAGTGCGCCCGAAGAACTCGTGTTGCACTGCGGCGGTGCCTACATCCGCATCAAAGGCGGAGATATCGAGCTGGGGGCCCCCGGCAACATCTACCTCAAGGCCGCGAACGTGCAGAAGTCCGGCAGCGCCAGCCTGAGCACGCCAGTGACGCAGCTACCCGGCGGGTATAGCGCTCGCTATGTAGTAAAGGATGACAGCCAGGCGCCCATGCCCTTTACCCGCTACCGGGTAACGACTGCGTCAGGCGAGGTCTTTAACGGCGCAACGGACAAAGACGGCAGGACCATGCTGGTTCATACGCTGCTGCCGGATGATTTGAAGATTGACTTCCCTAACTCGAAGCACTGGATCGGTTTTTCTGGGCCCGAAGGCATGAATTATGAGGGCATAAAGTGCACAGCCACTATGGATGACGGCTCTGTGCTGGAAGGTCAATTTGGGAGCGACAATACAGTCCGCTTTAACTCGATTACAGGCAGTGCTTGCAGCCAACTTGAGGTTGAAAATCTCGAACAGCTGAAAGATCTGCCGAGCGCCGCCCTTGCGATGGTTAGGATACTTGGGGAGTAATATATGGATTCATTCTATCGCAACTACTTGGCTGAGAAGATACATCCCATTCCAGACGACGCGTTGGATCGAGCGCTTGGGTCATTCGAAGGAGCGGCGCTGAAGTTTTCCTCTGACTTTATTAGTGATGCAAAGCAAAGGGAGAATTACAATTCGAATGTGAAAAGAGTTAAGGCGACGGTGCTTGAGCAGGTCAAGTCAGGGAAGGTCTCGGTGAAAGAAGCAGCTGAATTCTGCTATGAGGCACGGAACAAAATAATGGCCGAAATTCGAGCAAAAACTTCTGCGCACGGGCTGGCCATTGCGGAAGGGCGAAAGAAAATATCAAAGCCACTAGAGCAATTGTTAAACGAGAAGTCGCTTAGATTGCATGGAGAAGAATTTCTCAAGCTTGGGGCTGAACAGAAAAACTCCGTTTACTACGAGCTTATCGAATCATCTGCGCGGCCTGATGCAAGATTTAACACAATGAATAAGGTTCTTAAAGTCACCGGAAAAGTAATGATCGTAGTGACCATTGCTTATGCCGCGTATGAAATTTCAAATGCGGAAAATAAAGCCAAGGAATCAGTTGAACAAGGTACTGCTATAGCCGGAGGAATTGCTGGGGCCGCGTTGGCGAGCATGGCGGTCAGTCTAGTATGCGGCCCCGGAGCGCCTGTATGCACGATTGCATTGTTGCTTGCAGGTAGCGTCGCTGGGGGTATGGCCGCGTCAGCAACGACAGAATATTTTGATGATGAGTTGGAAGAATATACAAAGTGGGCTGTTAATTGAATTGGCGATGGCTCAAGGCTCAGGCACTGGGTGTGTATTGAGAGGTGGGGGATGGGCGCAGTTTCAGTAATTCTTTTATTTATTTTTCTAGTGGTGGCTCTCGTCCTGCTGCTTGTCTACATGGCAATTTATGATGCGCAAAAGATTGGCGAGATTTTTAGAGAGAGTCGGGTTATTTCCTCCTACTATGAAATTTGGGGCGGTGGCTCGATTGCAGGGCGCTGTACGGTACTTATGATTGCCTCAGGAGCTGTCCTTGGGTCGCGCATACATATCGCCAGGGGGGATATGTTGCCTTCGGAGCTTGATTTGCTACCAGAGAGAATCTTGATGCGTATGCGCTGTGCGGCCGGCCTTGCTTTTATTAGTTGCTCCTTGATTGTTGGGTTGTTCATTTGCGGAAAGTTCATTAAGTGAGTTGGTTTGTTATTTTTGGCTGGCGACTTAATGCGGGATGAATGGCTTTGTTGCGGTGCTTACCAATAATGGAGACAGCGCCATGAAGAATTGGCGAAAAATGCAACTATTAGACGATTGATCGGGAGCAATTAATTCGTGCCGTGGGTGTGATAACTTTTGCGGCGATTAGATGAGGTGTTCTTATGTGTGCTTATCGGTGGCTTTTTTGGGCAGGATTTGCGTGCCTGGGGCTGAGGTTAAGTGGCTTAAATTGTTAGGGCGGGTGGAGAAGTGAGGTCAGATGCCTGTCGAGGATTGCGTAGGCCCTGATTTTTTGGATTTTATTTTTTCAGGTTTGGGTTTTTAATTGTTATGAAAGTTATATTTATAATTTTTATTTTCGGATTTTCCTCTGTGTGCGCGGCTGCGGATATTGGGGTGGGTTTTTTCGAGATTTTGAGCATTGAGCAGGGTGGCCAGATCTACCTGCATTCCAGTGTAAGGCTTGATAAAAACGATGCCGTGAACTTTCAGTACCAGACGGATGCAGGCGTAACAGCGTGTTGTGGGCGGGTGGAAAGTAATGCTTTTACGTATGTAGGCCAGAGTCAAAAGGTCAGCACGCAAGCGGGTACCTACGGCTTTCTGTATCAAGCGAACTTGAAGGGCCCGGCTCTTGAAATGCCTGAGGGGTTTGGGATTGCCGTTATAAATGCCGATACGGTAAAGGGAGTATCGCCCGATAGAATTACAGCAGTTAAAGAGGGCGAGGTAATTGCCTTTGAGAAATGCTACGGAATGGAAGGCATCAACCTCTACGAAAAGAGCAGGGGGCGCCTGCTGGAACATCTGTATTTCTATCTGAACATTGATATCGAGCCTACTTGCCCTTGAGCGTGGAGTGGCTGCACGGTTGGCCAGGTATGAGTGGCTCTTTTTCTGCAATAACGCTAATGGCTGCTGCTTTCTAGGCAACCAAATTTCTTGGCTGGAAACTGGTTCGAAGTTGGGTGAAGTTTTAAAGGACTGACATGACCGACAGAAAACATCGTACGGATACCGTGACCTCTACCAAAACGGTACGCGGAGGCGAACAGCAATCGAGTTGGATTGAATTCGTGCTTCTCGATGAACTGGGCAATCCGCTGGCAAACATGCCTTATCACGCGGTGAATGAGGCGACTCGGGCCCTGTGCGCGCCCGAGTGCTCGGGCCAGAGCGATGCCAAGGGCGTCATTCGAATCGAGGGCTTGCATTCGATCGCTGTCACCTTGCTGCTGACCGCCGACCCGCTGGCCAAGGAACTGCAAACCCGTCACTTAAGGGCGATGCGGGCCGAGGCGCCAGTCGAGCGGCTCTATGCTTACACCTACGAGGCGCCGCCAGCGGGTTTTTCGCCCGTCGAGAAAGAGGCGCGGGCGGCAGGGCACCAGTACCACTACCTGCGCATCGGCCAGCTGTGCGACCGCCTGCCCAAGTTCGATCCGCCGCTGGCGAACAAGCAAGAACTGCCCGGCTTCCATTTTCCGGACCCAACTTTCTCCGGCTTCACCGTGCCCGCCGAGCAACTGGATCGTCGCCACGTGCTGGAGGTCTGCCCCTTGCGCGCCTGGCAACTGGTGCTGCACCACCAGACCGACTACAGCATGGTCAACGCCTACAACCTGGGGCTGATGGCCAACCTTTCCTACAGCACCGTGGTGCATGACAAGCGCAAGCAAGGCCGCAAGGTCCATCCGGAAAAGGAATTCGGCGCGGTGGAAGAGTTCTTCCTGCGCCAGTGCCTGGACCTGTCACGCACGCCGAAGATGCTCGACACCAAGGGGCAGCAATTCCCCGCGGTGGTGGTGGATGTGCCCTTCGACGAGCGCTACACCACCGCGGTGATGCTGGACACGCTCGACGCCACGGCGCCCCAGGGCGCCCCGGACACGCCCCTGCTCGTCATCGAGAACACTCAGCTGTTCTACGCCAGCAACCAGAAGCAGGTGCTGGTGGCCTGGCGTGGCACCAACGAACCCCTCGACTGGCTGACCGATGCTCAGTACCGCCCAAGGCCAGCTGATGGCTCCGGATGCGACGTGAAACGGCCCGGGAATCAGTGCACCTTCCTGACCTCAACGGGTAGCGTGCATGACGGTTTTTTGCAGGCGTTTGAGATCGCGAAGAAGCTTTTTTCAACGCGATTCCTGAAAATTGAACAGCAAATAGCGAACAAGAAGCTCTTTATTTGTGGTCATAGCCTCGGTGGCGCATTGGCGTTGATCCATTCCACAGAGCTACGGAATTCGACCCCTGTGCTTTACACCTACGGCATGCCCCGCACCTTCACCCAGAAGGCCGTAGAAAGCCTGGGCGACGTTACCCACTTCCGCCATGTGAACGATGCCGACACCATCACCAGCGTACCGCCGGAAGCCGAGCTGGATAACGCGCTGTACGAGGCCTTCGGCCCCCTGGGTACATCCCTGGGCTATGCCTGGTCGTTGCCCGAGCTGGTGGCCAGCAAGCTGACGGGCTTCGGCGACCCCTATTGGCACCACGGCAAGCTCGCCATGCACTACCGCGCCGACCAGCACAGCGTGAAGCGCGGCTCGAACTACCCGGCCTACCAGAGCAAGGAGGGCCTCGGCGCGCCTTACTACAGCACCATCAGCATGCCGCTGCCCGAGCGTGCCTTCCTCTACCTGGTGCCGAGTCTGGACGACGCGCAAAGCCGCTACGCCGGGGACGAGCAACGGGCGCTGATGAAGAAGTTGGACAAGGAGAGCATGCGCAACTACTTCCCGCCGCACACAAACCCTGATCGCAGCACCAGCCGCACCAACCCTCTGGATCACTCGATGATCGATGACTATCTGCCGTTCTTGCACAACCAGTTGCTGGAACTGAGCGACCCTGCGCGGCCGCTGGAGCGCAAGGCGCAACGCGAGCGCTTCGAAAAGCAGACCTATCACCCAGGCTCTCCCGAGGCGGAGCGGCAGCGCAACCAGCACTTCCTTGCCTTGCAGAAGCTGATGCCCATGACCGTGCGCATGACCCAGGAGATGGAGGGCGGCCCTGAGGCATTGCAGCGTTTCTGCCGGGAGCAGGAGGCCGGCGTACCCATCGAGATCATGCGGGCACGGCCTCGGGGGCAGGCGGCCCCGTCAGTCGAGACGGACCAAGCAAAGGAGCTGACGCCATGAACCCGTGTTCCCTTATCCCTTCCACCGTCTGCGGTCTGTTGCTGCTGGTCAGCCTGGGCGGTTGTGCGCAAACCCGGAACCATGATTTTTCGCCGCCACCGGGCGGGGAGACTGTCAGCGTGACGGTGAAAGTCCCCAAGGACTTGGCTGCCGACACCATGCGGGTGATGTACCGCTCGGAAAAGTGCCCGCTCACACGCTCCGACGGTTCCGGTGGACGTTATGAGATCGATGGCGCCCATGCCATCGAAGTGGTGCCACAACGCCAAGGGCAGAGCGATCTCTACCAGGCCCAGTTGCCTCGGGATGGTGGCGGCACCTGCCAGTGGAAGTTGAGCAATGTGACTTTTGGCGTGCATTACCAGAACACTGCGCGCTTTGGCGAAAACGTCCTGCCTGGCGGCGGGGGGGGGGTGATTGTGATCTTCGATGACAATCAGCCTCAGCAAAGGTCGCTGCTAGAAGATCCTGAGGAGGTAAGTGGAGATCTGTTGATTAGGAAGAATTATTACCCTTGGGTGGACGAGCAATTTCTTATTCGCCATGAAAAGAGAGCATGGCTGCTTGGCGATGACGATATTTTTATTACTTACAAAGCCATACATGCGAAGAATGTGATCTTTGAGCCCTATTTGCACACGAATAGCGTGGTGTATTCAGTCGGTCCTAAAATTAAAAAAGACGGTAATTACACGCAGATTACCTACCCCGATGGAACTGCCATTGCCGATGGCAGTAGTGAGCCCAGCTTTGAGAAGTTGGAGGCTATCCGATTGGGGCGCGGTCAATGATGCTGTCTTCGCCGCCGGAAGCCGAGCTGGATAACGCGCTATACGAGGCCTTCGGCCCCCTGGGGACCTCCCTGGGCTATGCCTGGTCGCTGCCCGAGCTGGTAGCCAGCAAGCTGACGGGCTTTGGCGACCTCTATTGGCACCACGGCAAGCTCGCCATGCACTACCGCGCCGACCAGCACAGCGTGAAGCGCGCCTCGAACTACCCGGCCTACCAGAGCAAGGAGGGTCTGGGCGCGCCTTACTACAGCACCATCAGCATGCCGCTGCCCGAGCGTGCCTTCCTCTACCTGGTGCCGAGTCTGGACGGCGCGCAAAGCCGCTACGCCGGGGAAGAGCAACAGGCGCTGATGAAGAAGTTGGACAAGGAGAGCATGCGCAACTACTTCCCGCCGCACACGAACCCTGATCGCAGCACCAGCCGCACCAACCCGCTGGATCACTCGATGATCGATGACTATCTGCCGTTCTTGCACAACCAGTTGCTGGAACTGAGCGACCCGGCGCGGCCGCTGCAGCGCAAGGCGCAACGCGAGCGCTTCGAAAAGCAGACCTATCACCCAAGCTCTCCCGAGGCGGAGCGGCAGCGCAACCAGCACTTCCTTGCCTTGCAGAAGCTGATGCCCATGACCGTGCGCATGACCCAGGAGATGGAAGGCGGCCCCGAGGCACTGCAGCGTTTCTGCCGGGAGCAGGAAGCTGGTGTGCCGATCGAGATCATGCGGGCACGGCCTCGGGGGCAGTCGGCCCCGTCAGTCGAGACGGACCAAGCAAAGGAGCTGACGCCATGAACCCGTGTTCCCTTATCCCTTCCACCGTCTGCGGTCTGTTGCTGCTGGTCAGCCTGGGCGGCTGTGCGCAAACCCGGAACCATGATTTTGCGCCGCCACCGGGCGGGGAGACCGTTAGCGTAACGGTGAAAGTCCCCAAGGACTTGGCTGCCGACACCATGCGGGTGATGTACCGCTCGGAAAAGTGCCCGCTCAAACGCTCCGACGGTTCCGGTGAGCGCTATGAGATCGATGGCGCCCATGCCATCGAAGTGGTGCCACAACGCCAAGGGCAGAGTGACTTATATGAGGCTCGGCTCGCACGAGATGGCGGCGGTGCCTGCCAATGGAAGTTGAGCAATGTGACTCTTGGAGTGCATTACGAGAATACGTCGCAGTTTGGGCGGAAAGTGGAGTATGCGGGCGGGGGAGAGGTAATTATTATTTTTGATCTGAATATGCCTCAGCAGCAAAGTATGTATGGGGTTGTAGATATAGATGGAGATGTGCTGGTTAGGGAGGAGTACTTTCCCTGGCTGAGCGAGATATTTCTAAATGGTCACCGAGAAATTATAGAGTTACTCGGTTCGCAAAAATTTTTAACTTACAGGTCGCTATCTGCTCGGAAAGTTGCTTTTGAGCCAGTGTTTTATTCGAATATGGTTGTAAAAACTATTGGTGTGAAGAGTTTTGGTGAGGGTGAGAAGGCAGAGAATATTTATCCTGACGGTACCAGGGAGTTTGCAAACTCTGATCCAAATATCGAAAGGCTTAAGGAGATGGTAGGTAAGTAGCGAGGAATTGATGCCATGAACCAGTGTTCCCTTATCCCTTCCACCGTCTGCGGTCTGTTGCTGCTGATCAGCCTGGGCGGTTGTGCGCAAACCCGGAACCATGATTTTTCGCCGCCACCGGGCGGGGAGACCGTCAGCTTTTGCTTCAAGCAATAAGAGGTGATTTTTAATGTGGAAAAAGATTGTATTCGTGTTTTTAGCTTCAGTATTGAGTGGCTGTACTGGCACGACAGATATTAATGGCAGTATCGCGCATCATCCTGGCGCCAAAAAAGGTAGTGAGAATACATATTTCATCGACTTCAATGGCCATGAGATCGTCAAACTTGCACCTGGGGCAAGATTCTCCGCAGGCAGGAAGGATGCTACACGGGGAGTGGCTAATAAAAATGGTGAAACTGGTGTATTCGTTGTCAAGGGTGACTTGAAGGATAAGGACTATCAAGTGATTCCAACCTATCGCGACTATATCTATGGCGCCTCGTACGCCCTAAAGGACGATAAAGGCGAGCCTAGTCCTTTTACCAAGTACACCATCATCAGTCAGTGCGACCAGAAAGATAGGTATACGTCGGTGAGCGATGCGCGAGGCAATACGGTGCTCTTCACCACGGAAAAGCCCTGCGACATTTTAATTGAGTTTCCTGACGCGCTGTGACCCTGCAGTATTTTTATGCCTAAACGACTTGTTTGGCCGCCGCAGCGTGCCTTCTTCTATCGGATACCCGACCTGGATAACACGCAAAATTACTATGCCATGAACAACTTTCCGCTTCTCTTTCGCCGGCCGCAACGACAACCCCTGTGGCTGCGCGTGCAAGACCGTTTTTTCTAGGCGCTTTTGTTCTCATAAGGATTTGAAGTTTATGTCTCGAGGTTTTGTATTACTGGGCGACAAGACCACCCACGGTGGCCAGGTCATTTCCGCGTCTTCCACCCAGCAAACGTGCGGTAAGCCGGTTGCGCTGGTGGGCGATCTGGTCAGTTGCCCGATTCCCGGTCACGGCGTAAATCCGATCGTCGAGGGCTGCGCGGATTGGTCCGAGAACGGCCGCGCCCTGGTGGTCAACGGTTGCCTTTGCGCCTGTGGCTGCCAGGTAATTTCCAGTGCCCCCGATTGGGCGGTGGAGTGACCCATGGGGTGGAATCGTCGCTTGCCTCCGGTCGCCGAATCGCCTGCGCCGCTTTCCTTGGCGCGCTGGCTGGGTGCCGGGGGATTGGCGCTGCTGATCGGCGTAATGTTGTTTCTCCTGGCCGCATCGGAGCGCGTGCCGGAACTCAAGACTGTGAACGTCTGGTTGCTCTGCCTTGCGCCCATTGTGCTGTGGTTGCTTGCGTTCGCTGGGCGGGCCTATGCCTATGGCGGGGCGCTGAGTGACCAGCAGTTTCTCGAAGAAGAGGCTGACGTCGCTCAGCGTGCCTGGTCGGACTGGGCCCAGCGCTATCTGTCGATCAAGGCGTGCTGCGTCGTCCTGCCCGAGCAGGTTTCAGCTGCGGCCCTGATGCAGCGCGGTAGCTTGCCGCCCAGCCCGCCGATTGCCAAACGTATCGCCGGGCTGCCTGCCGATGCGACGGAGCGCGAGCGTGCGGGCTTGCAAATGCTCATCAAGGCGCTGGGGCCCGCCTTGGCCGAGCTACCGGCCAAGGCGGACTTGCGGGTAACGCTGCTGAGCGATGCGAAGCCTGAACATCACGAGCGCCTGGAGCTGGCTTGGCGGCAGGCCTGGCAAGGGCTCGCGAAGCGCCCCGAGCCTGCTCGATGCTCGGTATTCGCCGACTTTTCCTATGGAGAAATCGAAGCCCGCCTCAAGGCTCCGGACACCGCCATGGAGCTGTTGCTGATCATCCAGTTGCATGGCAAGGATGGCTACTCCGATGGCTTGGCGGCCCTGCTGTTTTGCCCCGATGCCCATGGTGAAGCGCCGTCCACCGCGGCAGCCCATGTGCTTCGCCCGATGCCGTTGGGCCGCGAGAAGCTGGAAGACGACCTTTCGATGTTCCTGCAAACGCAATCGCTCGCCCGCCAGGCAGCCGGCGTGCTAACCGAACGCGATGCCTGTCAGCCGACAGTGCGGACACTATTGGCCCTCGCGAGTACCCATGGCGGGGAGCTGAAAGCGGAAAACCTGTGGACGCAATCCGCGCTGTGTGGATTGCCCGGCCCCTTCACGCACTGGCTGACGATGGCCCTGGGCGTTGAAATGGCGCGCCACCGGCAACGCCCGCTGCTACTGCTGGCAGACGAGGGTGCCCAAGGCTGGATAGCAACGGTCGCCGCGGAGGTATCGGCATGAAGCTCGATGGCAAATCATGGCGCCGGGTAGGTGCAGCCGTATGGCTCATTGCGCTCGGCGTGCTCCTTGGATGGGCCATCTGGCAGTTTGGAGCGCACATCGGGCTGGAGGAGACGCGTGACAGGGTGTACGCCATCTTGCTGTCGGCTCTGCTCGGTGTCGCTATTTATTGGACACCGGT
Source organism: Pseudomonas sp. QL9 (assembly GCF_041409665.1). Taxonomy (NCBI): domain Bacteria; kingdom Pseudomonadati; phylum Pseudomonadota; class Gammaproteobacteria; order Pseudomonadales; family Pseudomonadaceae; genus Pseudomonas; species Pseudomonas sp. QL9. The sequence continues at coordinate 5,757,093 of NZ_CP166971.1, read as the reverse complement.
ACTCAAAGCGTTTCTGAAGCGCAAGGATCATCGTGAGCAGGGACAGTTGTCCGGAGTATTCCCGACCCCTGAAGGTGCGCCCCCAAAACCAACAGCTGGGATAAAGCCACCAGCGGCCGTACGCGCGCAATTGCGGACTCAGTACGGCCTCTTTTGGCCCTTCAAAATCCGCTTGTTCCTGGTGGTCGGCGAGTCGGCCGAGCTCGACGCCATCGCCCCCGGCCTGAGCCAAGACAAGTGGCTCGAAGGCCAGGGCACCGTCCTGCTCCGGGGCGGCAGCCTGGCCGGTGATCTGGATGCGCAAACCCTGGCCCTGGTCAAAGGCCTGCGCCGTTGGCGGCCGCTGGATGGTGTCGTCTGGGCGTTGAGCGAAGCGCAACGCGACGACGTGGAAGCGCTGGGCACGGGCGTGCGCCGTCTTCGTGATCTTGGCAAGACGTTGGGCTGGCAGGCGCCGCTGTATCTCTGGCAGGTCTGCGCCAGTGACTGGGAACAGGCAGGGCGCAAGACGCAGCCGGTTGGTTGCCTGTTCCCGTCGCGAGCGACGGTTGCGGATGTCGAAGCCAAGCTGCGTGGGCTGCTCGATCTCTTGCGCCAGCGCGGCTGGCGGCAAATGCAGTCCAACACCGCCCATGATTTCCTGCTGCGCCTGGGCCATGAGCTGGAAGGCGAGGGCATCGCCAAGTGGCGCGAGGCGCTGCAACCCTTGCAGGGCGACTCCTACCGCCGCCTGCCGCTGCGGGGGCTGCTGTTCGGCCTGCCGCAGAAGTCGCCTGATGGGGTGCTGAAAAATACCTGGTGGCCGGACGCGGCCTGGCAGGGCGTGCTGGATGACCGCGAGAGTCGTGGTCGTCGGTTGGGCTGGTCGGCGCCGCGTGCGGCGTATTGCCTGGTGCTCGGTCTGACAGTCCTTTGGGCCCTGGGCTTGTTGCTGTCGTTCGCCAACAACCGCAGCCAGATCGCCGATGCGCAGACGGCGCTGGGTGTGCTGCGCCAGCCCGGTGACCTCGATAGCCAGATTACCGCCTTGCATGAGCTGACCCGCGAGCTTGGCCGGCTGGATTACCAGGCCCAACAGGGCGTGCCCTGGTTCCTGCGCTTTGGCCTGAACCACAATGCCGAGCTGCAGGCCGCGCTCTGGCCTTTTTACGCGGAGGCCAACAATCGCTTGCTGCGCGATAGCGCCAAAGCCCATCTCGAACGCCAACTGACCGACCTGGCCGCGCTGCCCCCGGGCAGCCCCGAGCGCGCCGCGCGTGCCGTTGAAGGCCATGACCAACTCAAGGCCTACCTGATGCTGGCGCGTCCGGAAAAGGTCGATGCCGCCTTCCTGACCAAGGCGTTGCACAGCCTCGAAGCCGACCGACCCGGCATCAAACCCGGCCTCTGGCAGGGCCTGTCGCCAAGCCTCTGGGCGTTCTACGCCGAGCACCTGCAAAGCCATCCCGACTGGCGCATCCAGACCGATTCCAAGGTGGTGGCCCAGGCGCGCCAGGTGCTGCTCGGGCAGCTCGGCCAGCGCAACGGCGTGGCCAGCCTGTACGAGAAGATGCTGGAAGGCGCAGGCACCAACTATGCGGACCTGAACCTGCTGCAGATGGTCGGCGAAACCGATGCGCAGGCGCTGTTCGACACGCCCAACAGCGTGCCCGGCGCCTTCACGCGCCAGGCCTGGGAGGGCCATGTGCGCGCGGCCATCGACGAGATCGCCGAGGCGCGCCGCGAGGAGATCGACTGGGTGCTCAGTGACCGGCAGAACAAGGTCGCCGACGACCTGCAACCCGACGCGTTGAAGAAGCAGCTGACCGAGCGTTACTTCCAGGAGTTCGCCGACTCCTGGCTGGCCTTCCTCAACAGCCTGCGCTGGCGGCGGGCGGACAACCTGCCGGAAGTCATCGACCAGCTCAGCCTGATGAGCGATGTGCGCCAATCGCCGCTGATCGCGCTGATGAACACCCTGGCCTACCAGGGCCGCACCGGTGCCCAGGGCCAGGCGCTGGCCGATTCGCTGATGAAGTCGGCGCAGCAACTGCTCGACAAGGATAAGCAGCCGGTGATCGATCAACGCGCCCTCGGCCTGCACGGTCCCTTGGACGCCACCTTCGGCCCGCTGCTGGCCTTGCTCGGCAAGGAGGAGGGCGCCACCAGCAACGATGACAGCCTGAGCCTGCAAGCCTTCCTGACCCGCGTGACCCGCGTGCGCCTGAAGCTGCAGCAGGTGATCAACGCCGCCGATCCGCAGGCGATGACTCAAGCGCTCGCGCAGACGGTATTCCAGGGCAAGAGCGTCGACCTCACCGACACCCGCGACTACGGCAGCCTGCTCGCTGCCAGCCTCGGCGAGGAGTGGAGCGGCTTCGGCCAGAGCCTGTTCGTGCAGCCGCTGGCCCAGGCCTGGGAAGGCGTGCTGCAGCCCTCGGCGCAGAGCCTGAATCGGCAGTGGCAGCGCTCCATCATCAGCAACTGGAATCGCGCGTTCGACGGCCGCTATCCCTTCGCTGGCAGCGGCAGCGACGCCTCGCTGCCCATGCTCGGGCAGATGATCCGCGGCGGTAGCGGACGCATCGAGCAATTCCTCGCCGGCCAGTTGGGCGGCGTGCTGCGCAAGGAAGGCAACCGCTGGGTGGCGGACGCCGGCAACAGCCAGGGGCTGCACTTCGATCCGGCGTTCCTCAAGGCGATCAACCAGCTCAGCGCCCTGGCCGACCTGCTCTACACCGACGGCGGCATGGGGCTGACCTTCCAGCTGCAGGCCAAGCCGGTGCGCGACGTGGTGCAGACCACGTTGATCGTCGACGGCGAGCGCCTGGAGTACTTCAACCAGATGGAGTTCTGGCAGAGCTTCAGTTGGCCGAGCCGCATCGATCACCCCGGCGCCTCGCTGAGCTGGACCAGCGTGCGCACTGGCGCCCGGTTGTTTGGCGATTACGCCGGCACCTGGGGGCTGATCCGCTTGCTGGAGCAGGCCCAGGTCACGCCGCTGGATGACAGCGACACGCGCTTCCAGGTGGTGCTGAAAGCCGCCGACGGCCTGCCGCTGACCTGGCACCTGCGCACCGAGCTGGGCCAGGGGCCGCTGGCGCTGCTGCAGCTGCGCGGCTTCAAGCTGCCGGAGCGGATCTTCGCGACCCAAGCGAACAGCGCCGATCCCTATGCCATCAACGAGGAGTACGAATGAGTTTGCAGGCATTGCTCGACACCTGCCTGGATGGGCGCGATGCGCTGGCCCTGGCCCGTGAGCAGGCGGCGGCCTGGGCTGGTTGGCTGGAGCCGATCAGCGCGGCATCGCCAACTGGGGAAGACCCCGGCTACGACGATGATTTCCAGAGCATGCGCGAGGAGGTCAACAAACTCTCCGGGGTGGATGTCGAGCGCGTCGGGCTGTTGGCGGAGAAGCTGTTGACCAGCCGCAGCAAGGACCTGCGGGTGGCCACCTACTACCTGTGGGCACGTCTGCAGCGCGATGGCGAGGCAGGGTTGGCCGATGGCCTGACGTTGCTGGCAGCGCTGATCGAGCGCTTCGCCGGGCAGATGTCGCCGACTCGCTCGAACAGCCGGCGGATGGCCCTGGAGTGGCTGGCCAGCGGCAAGGTGCTGGACAGCCTGTCGCTGTACCCGGAAGTGGTGAAGGCCGAGGCACAGCGCACGGTGGCGGCGCTCGCCTGGCTGGAGCAGCAGTTCGCCGCCTGGCCGGAAGCAGAGCGCCCGAATCTGGGCGCACTCTACGGGGCGCTGTCGATGCGCCTGGCGCAGTCCGGTGGCGTGGATGCGCTGGTGCCACAGAACATCGCCGCGCACGGCGACCCGGCGGTGCAGGTCACTGAACCGAGCCTGTCGGCAATCAAGTCCGGGCGCGACCTGCTGGACAACGGCAAGGTCCTGGCCGCCTACCTGCGCGACCAGCCGCAGGGCTGGCTGGCCGCTTGCCGGCTGCTCACCGGATTGCGCTGGGACACGGTGCATCAGCTGCCACCGCAGGAGGCCAATGGCAATACCCGGCTGACGCCGCCACGCACCGAGTACCGCGCGCAGCTAAAGCGCCTGTACCTGCAGCAGAGCTGGACGGAGCTGCTGGAACAGGCCGGGCGCATGTATGGCGAAGGCGTGAATCACTTCTGGCTGGATCTGCAGTGGTATCTCTGCCAGGCCCTCGGCCGGCTGGGCATTCCCCACGAGGCCTGGGCCGACATTCTCAAGCGCGACCTGGGCATGTTCCTCGAACGCTTGCCGGGCCTGCAGGAGCTGCGCTGGAGCGATGGCACGCCATTCGCCGACGAAACCACCCTGGAGTGGATCGCCCAGCAGGTCACCGGTAACTCGACCGCCCCCTGGCTGCCTGCAGTAACGACGGCCGCTCTGGTGGATGACGTGCTGTCGCTGGAGAGCGAAGCCTTGGCCCAGGCCGACAGCGACGGCGTCGAGGCTGCGCTGGCCTGGCTGGCGTCGCGCCCGGACATCCGTACCGGCCGTCAGCGCTGGCTGCTGCGCCTGCTGATGGCGCGGGTGGCCGAGCAGTACGGCAAGGCCGACCTGGCGCTGCACCTGCTGGGTGAACTGGACGCCATCGCGCAGCAGCAAGGACTGGGCGACTGGGAGCCGGAGCTGAGCTTCGAGGTCAAGGCGCGGCTGCTCAAGCTGCTGCGGCAGAAGGCCCAGCGCAACGATGCCGACAAGGCCGCCCTGGCGCGGCGCATGGACGGATTGCTGGCCTCGCTGGTGGCGGTCGATCCGGTACGCGCAGCCGTGCTCTGCGGCTGATCTTATTTCTCAAGGACATTCCCACTGTGAGCATGGACAACCTGACGCTGCGCTATTTCGATGCCGAGATGCGCTACCTGCGCGAGGCCGGCAAGGAGTTCGCCGAGGCCTTCCCGGACCGTGCGGCGCAACTCAACCTGGACAAGGCCGGCGCCCGCGACCCCTACGTGGAGCGGCTATTCGAGGGCTTTGCGTTCCTCATGGGGCGGCTGCGCGAGAAACTCGACGACGACCTCCCCGAGCTGACCGAGGGCCTGGTCAGCCTGCTCTGGCCGCATTACCTGCGGACCATTCCGTCCCTGTCGGTGATCGAGTTGGCGCCGGACTACCGCGAGATGAAGTCCAGCGAAACCCTCGCCGCCGGCTTCCAGGTGCTCTCGCAGCCCATAGGGCCGGAGCGTACCCGCTGCCACTACAGCACCACGCAGGAGATCACCCTGCATCCGCTCAAGCTCGACTCGCTGCAGGTGGCCAGTGAACCGGACGGGCGCTCAGTGCTGCGCCTGCGCTTCAGCTGCGGGTCCTTGTACGACTGGGCCCAGGCCGACCTGTCGCGCCTGCCGCTGTACCTCAACGCCGACGCGCCGATCGCCTGCGCCTTGCATCAGGCCCTGACCCGCCAGGTGCAGGCGCTCTATGTGCGCACGCCGGGGCAGACCGATCGCCAGCCGCTGGACGGCCATTTCGCCGCCAGGGGCTTCGGCGAGGAGGATCGTCTTTGGCCGAAAGGTGACGCCGCCTTCAGCGGATACCAGCTGTTGCTGGAGTACTTCAGCTTCCGCGAGAAGTTCATGTTCGTGACCCTCTGTGGCCTGGATCGTATTGGCCTGGTCCAGGGCATGAACTGGTTCGAGCTGGAAGTGGTCCTGGCCGGGCAATGGCCGCATGAGCTCGCGCTCGAGGCCGAGCACCTGCGCCTGCATGCAGTGCCGGTCATCAACCTGTTCCCACTGGAGGCAGACCCGATGCCTCTGGCGCCGCTGCAGACGGACTACCTGCTGCGCCCCATGCGCCTGCAGGACGGCCATACCGAAATCTATTCGGTGGACAGCGTGACTTCCTCGAAGAACGGCAAGCAGCTTGCCTACGTGCCGTTCACCAGCTTCCGCCACAAGGGCGGCATGCTGCGCGACGAGGCGCCGGAGCGCTACTTCCACACGCGGATGAAGCGTGGCGCCAACGGTATGCACGACACCTGGCTGATCCTCGGTGGCGAGGGTTTCGACAAGGATCGCCTGCACGGCGGCGAGAGCCTGTCGCTGCGCCTGACCGGGACCAACGGCCAACTGCCGCGCAAGGCCCTGCAGAGCACCCTGCTGGACACCCCGGTGAAGACCACTCAAGTCGGCCTGAAGGTGCGCAATCTCTGCGCGCCGACGCTGCCGTGCTACCCGCCCAATCGCGATCGCTTCCATTGGCGGGTACTCAGCCACCTGGGCTCGAACTTCCTGCCGATGCTGGACAACGCCGAGGTGCTGCGCGGCACCCTGGCGCTCTACGACTGGACCGGCGACGAACTCAACCGGCGGCGGCTGGCGGCGATCGTCGACGTACGCCACCACCTGATCCAGCGCTTCGAGAAGGGTTTCCTGCTGCGCGGCGTGGACATCGAGGTGACGCTCGACGCCAACGGCTTTGCCGGTGAAGGCGACATCTGCCTGTTCGGCGAGATGCTCAACCGCTTCTTCGCGCTGTATGCCGACATCCACCTGTTCAACCAGCTGACGCTGATCCTGCAACCTTCCGGAAAGAGCCTGCGATGGAACGAGAACCACAGCCAGCGGATTCCCGGCTGAACGCCAGCGGGCTGCTGGAAGCCCTCGGCGGGCGCGTCGCCGAAGCCAACCTGTACCGCTTCTGCCAGTTGCTGGAAGCCGCCGCGCCGGACAACCCGCCGCTGGGCAGCACCAGTCGCCCTGCCGATGACCTGGTGCGCTTCCGTCCGCATCCGGGCATGGGTTTCCCGGCCGGAGAGCTGAAGGCCATCGAGTGGGACGAGGAGCATCCGGAGCGCCCGCCGACAGTGCGTACGCAACTGCTCGGGCTGTACGGCGTGGACTCGCCGATGCCGACCGCCTACCTCGACGACATCGCCCAGCGCAGGGAAGGGCACGAGGCGCTGGAAGCCTTCCTCGACCTGTTCAACCACCGGATCTTCACGCAGTTCTACCGCATCTGGCGCAAGTACTCGTACCCGGCGAGCTTCAGGGCGGGCGGGGCGGATGACACCTCGCAGTGCCTGCTCGGGCTGATCGGCCTGGGCATCCCCGGGACGGCCGAGCACATCGCCACGCCGGTGTCGCGCTTCCTTGCGTTGCTGAGCGTGATGCGCCTGCCGACCCGCAATGCCGAAGGCATAGGGGCGCTGGTGAGGCTGCTCGCACCGGCCACGCAGGCCCGGGTGAAACCCCATTGGCCGCGCAAGGTGCCGCTGGATCAGCCGGCCAGTCTGTCGCGCGAAACCCCGGTTTGCCTCGCCCAGGGAACGCCGCTCGGCGCCCTGGGGGCGGATGCCAACAGCCAGCTTCGCCTCGAACTGCACACCGATGACTTCCGCGAGGCGCAAGGCTGGCTGCCCGGCGGGCAGTTGCACAGCGACCTGCTGGTGCTGCTGCGCGTGTACCTGGGCTGGCGATGCATGGCCAGCCTGCACCTGTCGCTGCCGTTGTCGTGCGTGCCACGCCCCACGCTGGGCGAGCCGGCGCTGCTGCTGGGCATGACTGCCGTGCTGCGGCCGGACGACAGCGCCGCGCCGGAAGAAGCCTGCATAGAGATCAACCTGGGCTGCTATCGCGGCCTGACCGAAAACCCGAGAACCAGGAACACCGAATATGTCGCTTACCGCTTCTAGATCATTGCTGGCCCTGGCCGCGCTCGGCCTTTGGCTGAGCGGCTGCGGACTGACGCAGCGCGTGGCGGATGGCACCAGCTCCTTCGCCCATGGCCTGTTCTACAAGCAGGTGAAGGTCCTGCACCTGGACTTCAGCGCTCGCACCGCGTTGAACACAGATACCCGCGACATGTCGGCGCTGTCGGTATCGACGCTGTTGCGCGTCTACCAGTTGCGCGACCGCAAGGCCCTGGACAAGGCCGACTACCAGGACCTGCTGCGTGATGCCGATGGCGTCCTGGCTGAAGACCTGCTGGACCAGCAGGCGGTGCTGGTGAAGCCGGGCGAGGGCGCGCAGTTCAACGTGCCGCTGGCCGCCGAAGCGCAGTTCGTCGCCGTGGTCGGGCTGTTTCGCTCGCCGGAGGCGGCGCAGGGCAACTGGCGCCTGGTCCTCGCCCGCGAGGAACTGGACCCTGACCTTCCGCGGACGCTCGAACTCGGTGACAGCGCCCTGACCCTCTTGCCGATGCAGGAGGATTGACGCCGATGGGCGAGCAGAACCCTTCGCTCTACGAACTGTTGCTGCAGAACTTCAGCGGCGAGCTGGACCTGCACCGCGTGCGCGAGGAGGACCAGCCGATCCTCTCGGTGCTGGACAACCTGCAGCGCATCCTCAATGGCCGCGCCGGCACGCTCGCCCATCTGCCCGACCTTGGCCTGCCGGACATGAGCCACATCCTCCAGGGCTTGCCCGGCACCGCCCACGGGCTGATCGAAACCATGCGCACGACGCTGCTCAAGTACGAACCGCGCCTGGCGTCGGTGCACATCGAACTGCTGCCGCAGCAGCGCCCCGGGCATCTTGAATATGCCCTGAATGTGGAGCTGCGCGGCGGAGCCCGAGCAACCTTCGGCACCACGCTGGCACCCGAAGGCAAGGTGCTTCTGCGTCACCTGAAGCGCATGAATTACCTCTCGCAATGAAGCGCCAAATCTCACCCCGCGAAGGAGGGCGCCCATGAGCCTGCCCGAGTCGAACCTGCAACTTGGCGGCGATCCGCGTGGCCTTGCTGCCTGCATTGCGCTGCGCGCCGAGCTGGGAAAGTTGAGCCATCCGGCCCGCCCGGACCTGGATTGGCCGCAGGTCGAGCAGCTGAGCCTGGCGCTGTTCAAGGAGAACGGCGTGGAGCTGCAGTCGGCGAGCGCCTATGCCTTGGCCCGGACACATCTGCATGGCCTGGCCGGACTGGAGGAGGGGCTGGCGCTGATCCGCGCTCAATTGCAGACGGACTGGCCTCGCTTCTGGCCACCAGCCCTGCCGGCGCGGCTGGAAATCCTCGCCTGGCTGTTCAGTCACTTGCAGCCCCGGTTGCGGCGGATCGACGGTACGCAGGCCGATCTGTCGTCGCTCAAGCGCATACAGGGCGATCTGCAGGCGCTGGACGCCGTCCTGGAGCGCGAGGTGGCGCTGCCGCTGCACCCGCTCCAGGCGTTGCAGGCGCAGCTCGAACGCCTGGTCGTTCGCCTGGATCGGGAACGCGATCGCCTTGAGGCGCCTGCAGTACCTGCAACGCCTGACGTGGAGATCAGCGAGCGGCAGCCCGATGTACCGGCCGCTTACCAGCGGCTGGTCTACGTGGTCCAGGCGCCCGTTCCCTCTGAGCCGGTGCCGGTCGCTCCGCGCTGGGCCAGGCCTGTGAAGGTCGGCGGCTTGCTGGCTCTCGCAGGGCTGCTTGTCGCGTTGCATTGGTACCTGGGCTAACAGAAGCGCGGGCAAGTCCGCGCCGATGGTCTAGTGTTCCCGGACATCGCCGTCATGCCGGGCACTCCTGGGAGAAATGCCGTGACCACGCAAAAACTCACGCCGACCGAAGAAGCTACAAGGCACATCGATGCACGCATCGCCGAACTTGCCGACTGGCGCGGCGAGCGGCTTGCCTACGTCCGCGCGCTCATCCGTCAGGCCGATCCCGAGGTGGTGGAGGAGTGGAAGTGGCAGGTGCCGGTGTGGTCCCACGGCGGCATCTTGTGCACCGGGGAAACCTACAAGCAGGTAGTGAAGCTGACCTTCGCCAAGGGCGCGGCGCTCGAAGACCCTGCGGGCCTGTTCAACGCCAGCCTGGAGGGTAATACCCGCCGCGCCATCGATATTCGCGTCGACGATACGCTCGACGAGACCGCGTTCAAGGCGCTGATCCGTTCGGCGGTGGCGCTCAATACCTCAGGCAGCTAAGGCGAGGGTGGCAAAACCCGCTCCTTGAGCAGGCTCCGTATCGCGCCATCACCGCTTAGCGCGGACTCGCGGCAACCGCCGCGTGCCGGGGCAGGGCGGTCGAGATGAGCGCGGCCAGCAGGACGAAAGCTGCCGATATCCAGAGACAGGCGTTCAGGCCATAGGCCTGGAAAACCGCGCCGGAAAGCACGGTGCCGATCAACCGTCCCATGGCGTTGGACATGTAGTAGAAGCCCACGTCCAGCGACACGCCGTCCTCCTTGGCGTAGGAGACGATCAGGTAGCTGTGCAGCGAGGAGTTCACCGCGAAGAGCGCCCCGAACAACAACAGCCCGCCCAGAAGCACCCCTTCCGACGCCGGGTGTATAGCCAGACCGCTGGCCATCGCCGCCGGTAGCACGGCCAGCGGCAGCGCCCAGGCGAAGGCGGCGCGGCCTTCGGGGACATGGCCGCGGCGCTTGCCGGTCAGGGCCGGGGCGAAGGACTGGACGATGCCGTAGCCGATCACCCAGGCGGCGAGGAAGCCGCCGACCAGCCAGAAGCTCCAGCCAAAGGTTTCGCTCAGGTAGACGGGCAGGGCGACCACGAACCAGATGTCCCGCGCACCGAACAGGAACATCCGTGCGGCAGAGAGAATGTTGATCGCCCGGCTCTTGGAGAGCATGTCACGGAACTTCGGCTTGGCCTTGGCCTTGCCCAGGTCCTTCTTTAGCGACAGCAGGCTGCCGACCCAGACCAGGCCCAACACCAGGGCCATCACCAGGAGCGCGCCCCTGAAGTCGAACAGCGCCAGCAGCGCGCCACCGAGGAAGAAGCCCACGCCCTTGAGCGCGTTCTTCGAGCCGGTGAGGATCGCCACCCACTGGTAGAGCTTGCCTTGCTGGGCGTCGGGCACCAGGAGCTTGATCGAGCTCTTGGCGCTCATCTTGTTGAGGTCCTTGGCGATGCCCGACAGGGCCTGTGCGCCCATCACCCAGGGGATGGTCAGCCAGACCGCCGGAACCGCGAGCATCAGCAGCGCCACCACCTGCATGGCGAGGCCGATGTTCATGGTGCGGTTCAGGCCGATGTGCGCGCCGAGATAGCCGCCCACCAGGTTGGTGACGACGCCGAAGAATTCGTAGAACACGAACAGCGTGGCGATCTGCAGGGGCGAATACCCCAGCGAATGGAAGTGCAGCACCACCAGCATGCGCAAGGCGCCATCGGTAAGCGTGAATGCCCAGTAGTTGGCCGTCACCAGAAGGTACTGCCGGACTTCCGGAGCGAGCGACGAGAGCGCCTTCATGTTCGTGTCCTGCTCCCTCAACCGGCCAGGCCGACCATTTTCGCCAGTTCGACGGTGCGATTGGCATAGCCCCATTCGTTGTCGTACCAGGCGTAGAGCTTCACCTGGGTGCCGTTGACGACCATGGTGGAGAGCGCGTCGATGATCGAGGAGCGCGGGTCGGTACGGTAGTCGATCGACACCAGTGGACGTTCCTCGTAGCCAAGGATGTCCTTCAGTTCGTTCTCGGCGGCGTGCCTGAGCAGGCGGTTGACCTCTTCGACGCTGGTTTCCCGCTCGACCTCGAACACGCAGTCGGTCAGCGAGGCATTGGCCAGCGGAACGCGGACGGCGTGGCCGTTAAGGCGGCCGCGCAGCTCGGGGAAGATTTCCGCGATGGCGGTGGCCGAGCCAGTGGTGGTGGGGATCAGGCTCATGCCCGAGGCCCGGGCGCGGCGCAGGTCCTTGTGCGGCTGGTCGAGGATGCTCTGGGTGTTGGTCAGGTCGTGGATGGTGGTGATCGAGCCGTGGCGGATGCCGAGGTTCTCGTGGATGACCTTGACCACCGGCGCCAGGCAGTTGGTGGTACAGGAGGCTGCGGTGACGATACGGTGCTGCGCCGGATCGAACAGATGCTGGTTTACCCCCATGACGACGTTCAGCGCGCCTTTTTCTTTGACCGGAGCACTGACCACGACGCGCTTCACGCCCTGGTCCAGGTAGGCCTGGAGCACGGCGACGGTCTTCATCTTGCCGCTGGCCTCGATCACCAGGTCGCAGTCCGACCAGTTGGTGTCGGCGATGGCCTTGTTGGCGGTGACCGCGATGCGCTTGCCGTCGATGAGCACGGAGTCGCCGTCGGCACTCGCTTCGTGGTGCCAGCGGCCGTGAACCGAGTCGAAGTTGATCAGGTGGGCGTGGGTCGCGGCATCGCCGGCCGGGTCGTTGATCCGTACGAATTCCAGTTCCGGCCAGTCCCAGGCCGCGCGCAGCGCCAGGCGACCGATACGTCCGAATCCGTTGATACCTACTTTGATGGTCATGCTCGTGTTCTCTGATGCGGTTAACGAGTGGTCGACATTGGGTTGTCGTGTTGGAGGCGTGCCTTCAAGGCCGAAGCTTGGCTGGGAATGCTGGCGGTCACGACTTCATTCCTGCGAAAGCGTGCCGGCGGCCGGGTCGAACCAGCGGCGCTTGAGCCAGCCGGCAACACCGACCAGCGTGATCAGGACGGGCACTTCCACCAGCGGCCCGATCACGGTGGCGAAGGCGACCGGCGAGGCGAGGCCGAAGGTGGCGATGGCCACGGCAATGGCCAGTTCGAAGTTGTTGCTTGCGGCGGTGAATGCCAGCGCGGTGGTGCGCGGGTAGTCCGCCTCCAGCACCCTGCCCATCCAGAAACTGATGAAGAACATCACCACGAAGTAGATCGTCAGCGGGAGCGCGATGCGCAGCACATCCAGCGGCAGTTCCAGCACCCGGTCGCCCTTGAGGCTGAACATGGCGACGATGGTCAGCAGCAGCGCCACCAGCGTCAGCGGGCTGATCCGCGGGATGAAGCGCTCCTGGTACCACTGGGCGCCCTTGCGCTTGATCAGCAGCTTGCGGGTCAGGAAACCGGCCAGGAACGGGATGCCCAGGTAGATCAGCACCGACTGGGCGATGTCGAGGAAACCGGTGTGGATGACGCTGCCTTCCAGGCCGAACAGCGGCGGCAGAACGCCCAGGAAAAACCAGGCGTAGAGGCTGAAGAAGAGGATCTGGAAGAGGCTGTTGAAGGCCACGAGCCCGGCGACGTATTGGCTGCTGCCGCCGGCGATCTGGTTCCAGACCAGCACCATGGCGATGCAGCGGGCCAGGCCAATGAGGATCAGGCCGGTCATGTATTCCGGTCGGTCGGAAAGGAAGACCACCGCCAGGACGAACATCAGCGCCGGGCCGACGACCCAGTTCTGGATCAGCGACAGGGCCAGGATGCGCCTGTCCTGAAAAACCTGCGGCAGCTCCTCGTAGTTCACCCGCGCCAGCGGCGGATACATCATCACGATCAGGCCGACGGCGATGGGGAGGTTGGTGGTGCCCACCGACAGGCCGTTCAGCCAGCCGGGCAGCCCGGCGAACAGGCTGCCCAGGCCGATGCCCAGGCCCATGGCGAGGAAGATCCAGACCGTCAGGTAGCGATCCAGGAAGGAGAGGCGACTCTTGCTCATGCGGGTCTCCCGTTGCGTCAGAGCGTTCCGATTCGGGCCAGTTCGGTCTTCAGCCTGTCGCAATCGAGTTGCTCGAACGGCAGCGCCAGAAAAGCCGAGATGCGCCTTTCGATATGCGCGAGCGTGGCGTCGAACGCGGCCTCGCGTTCGGCCGCGCTGCCCGGCAGCTCGGAAGGGTCGGCCAATCCCCAGTGGGCTTTCGTTGCCGGCCCGAAGAACACCGGGCAGGCCTCGCCCGCGGCCTTGTCGCAGACCGTGATGACGAAATCCGGCGCCAGGTCTGCATGCGCATCGGTCGACTTGCTGGCGAGCCCCTGGGTGGAAACGCCGGCACGTTGCAGGGCGGCGAGGCTCAGCGGATTCACTTCGCCACGGGGCAGGCTGCCGGCGCTGTAGGCGCGCATGCCGGCGGGGGCGAGGTGATTGAAGAGCGCTTCGGCCAGGATGCTGCGGCAGCTGTTGGCCGTGCAGAGGAACAGGACTTTCATCGAATCGTCTCCTCGGCGGTCAGCAGCAGGCCGCGACGCGCGCGGGGCGGTCGCCCATGTTTTCCAGGCGCTTGGCACTTGCACTGAGCCACGCACGGTCGGCGTCCAGCGTCGTCAGCAGCACCTGGCGAACCCAATCCGGCAGCTGCGGATGCAGGCGGTAATAAACCCATTGCCCCTGGCGACGGTCAGCCAGCAGGCCGCAAGTGCGCAGTTGCGCCAGGTGCCGCGAGACCTTTGGCTGGCTTTCGTCGAGGGCGCAGGTCAGCTCGCAGACGCAGAGCTCCTGTTCGCGGGCGATCAGCAGCATCATCCGCAGGCGATTCTCGTCGGCGAGGCATTTGAAAACCTGGATGGGCGTCAGCTGTTCAGGCATGGCTGTGCTGGCTCCTATTACGTAGGAAGGTGCAGATATTCGATTTTTCGAATATATGGAATTTCGCATGTATTGCAAGAAAGAAATGCTGACAGCTCGCGCCGGTGCCCAGGCGCCGGGGTGTGATTGAGGCGGGGTCGCCAGGCCGACGATCCGCCGATCTAGCGCGACTCGTAGTGCGCGTTGTCCTCGCGCAGCAGGTCCAGGTACAGCTTTGCCGCCAGGCCCAGCGGGCGTGACTTGATCCAGAGCACGTCGACCCACAGGCGCAGGCGGCTGGCCATGTTGCTGAAGCGCACCTCGCGCAGGCTGCCGGCGTCGAGCAGCGGCTGCACCAACGGCTGCGGTAGGTAGGCCCAGCCGAGGCCGGATTGCACCAGCTCAAGGGTCGCGAGGTAGCTGTCGGTCAGCCAGATGCGCCGCGACAGCACCAGGCGCGGGTCCGAGCCGGTCGGCTCGCCCGAGGCCACCATGATCTGCCGCTGTTCGGCCAGCCTTTCCTCGGCCATCGGCTCGTCGATGGCCTGGGCCACCGGATGGCGGGGCGAGGCGACTGCGATCAGCAACTGGCTACCGGCTTCGAGGAAGGATTCGCGCTCGTCGATGCCGGGGCGCTCGAACACCAGCGCCAATTGCGCGCTGCCTTCGTGGAGCATGCGTACCGCCTCAGTCTGCGGCGCTGAGCGGACTTCTATCTGCAGGTTCGGGAAGCGCTCGGCGAGCTTTTCCAACGGCCGGCTCCAGCGTCCGGTCTGCAGCTCCGGCGCCATCGCCAGTACCAGCCGGCGCTCCAGGCCCTGGTGCAGTTGCAGGGCCTGGGCGTCGAGCAGGTTGAGTTGGGCGACCACCTGCCGCGCCTGCGGCTCCAGGGCCAGCGCGGCGGCCGTCGGCAGCGCCTTGCGTGAGGCGCGGTCGAATAGCACCAGGTCGAGTTCGGCTTCAAGTTGCGCAATGGCCATGCTCACCGCCGAGGGCACGCGGCCGAGCTTGCGCGCGGCGGCCGAGAAGGAGCCGCTGTCGAGCACGGCAAGGAAGAGGGTCAGGGAATCGCTGCTGAATGCCATGGCGTTGTCAGTAAACCTGATGACGATCGTCTTTTATCGTCAGCGAGCTGAACATAGATTGCCCCTCACAACAACAGTGAGAGGGAATCCCCGTGTCCAAACCGCAATGGCAGGAACAAGTGGCGCTGGTCAGCGGCGCCGGCAGCGAGCACGGCATCGGCATGGCTATCGCCCGGCGTCTCGGGCAGGCCGGCGCGCGGCTGATCGTCACCGCCAGCAGCGCGCGCATCGCCGAACGTGTGGCCCAGCTGCGCGCCGAAGGCTTCGAGGCCGAGGGCCGCGCCGCCGACTTGACCGACGAGCAGCAGGTGCTGGAACTGACCGCCTGGGCCGAAGCGCGCTGGGGCCGCATCGACGTGCTGGTGAACAACGCCGGCATGGCCATGCAGGGCAGCCCCGAGCCCTTCGCCGAGGTGGCGACGATGGACCTGGCGACCTGGAACCTGTCGCTGGCGCGCAACCTCACCACCGCCTTCCTGCTGACCCGCGCGGTGCTGCCGGGCATGCAGGCGCGCGGCTACGGGCGCATCGTGCAGATCAGCTCCACCACCGGCACGCGCGGCAGCAACCCCGGCGAGGCGGCCTACAGCGCGGCCAAGGCCGGCATGGTCGGCCTGAACATGGGGCTGGCACTGGAGGTGGCCAAGCAGGGCATCACCGTGAACAGCGTGGCGCCGGGCTGGATCGAGACCGCCTCGTCCACCGAAGAGGAAGCCCACGCCGCCAGCTACACGCCCATCGGCCGCGCCGGCAAACCGGAAGAAGTGGCAGCGGCAGTGGCCTTCCTGGCCTCGCCGGAAGCCAGCTACATCACCGGCGAGCTGCTGGTGGTCGATGGCGGCAACTGCCTGGTCGAGAACAAGGCGCCTTGAGCGAGGAGACGCACATGAACACTCCCGTGGTTCTGATCACCGGCGCCTGCGGCGGCGTAGGCCGCGCATTGGTGGAACGCTTCATCGCCGGCGGCTGGCGCGTCTTCGCCACCGACCTGAACGAAACCGGGCTGGCGCAGCTTGCCGCCGACTTCCCACTGACCGGGCAGCGAGCCGGCGACATTCGCCAACCCGCGACCTGCCGCACGGTCGTCGAGGCCGCGCTGCAAGCCGGCGGGCGCCTGGATGCGCTGGTCAACGCCGCCGGCGTCTGGCGCGAAGGCCCGGTGGAAGAGTTCAGCGAGGACGACTTCGACCTGGTGCTGGACGTCAACCTCAAGGCCACCTTCTTCATGTGCTCGGCCGCCATCCCGCACCTGAAGGCCAGCCAGGGCGCCATCGTGAACATCTCCAGCGACGCCGGCCGCCAGGGCAACCGCAACGCCGCGGCCTATTGCGCCAGCAAGGGCGGGGTGACGCTGCTGAGCAAGACCCTGGCGCTGGACCTGGCCCCGGCCGGTGTGCGCTGCAACGCCGTCTCGCCCGGCGACATCGAAACGCCGATGCTCAAGTACCAGGCCGATACCTATGGCGCCGGCGATCCGCAGGGCTACTACGCCGACTTGCTGGCCAAGTACCCGCAGGGCGAACGTGCGCGCTTCATCCAGCCGGCGGAGGTGGCCGAGCTGGTCTACTTCCTCTGCCAGCCGGGCGCCGGTTCGATCACCGGAGCGGACCTGGCCATCGACTGCGGGTTGTCGGCGGGGAACTGAGGGGGCGCGCCCCGGCTTCGGCGTGGCATCGCCGGGGCGCGCACTGTCGATCAGCACGTCTCGAGGGCTCGGAAGCAAATCGCTGCATCGACTCGCCGTAGCCCGATTTGGCTCCAGACAAGCCATCCCTCTCCGGCTCTGACAGGGGGCAAAGTCTTCACTGCCTGCCTCGATCTCGTCTCCCTGTACATGCCGCAGCCCAAGAACGGCAACTGACGGCCCAGCGGCGGACTCAGGATGTCCGCTGCAGGTGGAAGCGGCAGACCTGGCCGCCGCGCAGCATGCATTCGAGATGCTCGACGTCGGCGCCGCCCAGGGTGCCGATCAGCGCCAGGTCGAGTTCGCAGACTTCCGGGTGGCTGCCCGCCAGGTGATGGAACACGCAGTTGTGCGCGACTATTTCCGGCTCGCCGGAACTGCGGAAGAACACCTGCGCTTCGTAACCGGCATCGTTCATGTGCTGGACGATGCGCTCCTCGTCCACGCTGGCGGATTCCAGTTCGGCGGCAAGGCGGGTGCCGAGCTTGCGCATCAGCGCTACCAGCGCCGGGTGGCCGATTATCTCGGCGATCTCGCCGATCAGCAGGTCGGCGAGCGCCTGGTATTGCCGGGGGAAAAGCTCCCGGCCGCGCGGACCGAGCAGGTAGAGCTGCTCGGGGCGGCGGCCGGTGGGACGGGTCGGGCCGCGCAGCACCAGGGCGTCGCGTTCCAATGCCGCCAGGTGCTGGCGTACGGCGGTGCGGGTCACCGCCAACTGTTCGGCCAATTCGTCGATGCTCATGCCGCCGGCCTGGTAGAGAAGGGCGGTGAGCAGGTCCTGCTGGGTGCGACCCAATCCTTGCAGCATGCAGCTACCTCACGACTACGAACTTGTCCGGGAATTGCTTGACCAGCGCGGCGCTCAGCGCGTCGGCGAGCATCTGGATGTGCATGTTCATCGCTTGCCAGGTCTTCGCCTCGCCAGCGTAGTCATGCGCGGCCAGTTGGTCGATCTGCGCGATGTGCTGCGCACCGTGGGTGCTGAGCATCGCGATCAGGTCATTCTCGGGGAGGTTGGGGTTGGCGCCGGCGAGGAATCTGGCAATGGCGCCGGCGTTGCTGGTCAGCTCGCCGATGGCGGCTTTTCGCCCGGCGGCATCCTTGGCCACGCTGGCGTCACTGTAATGCTTCACCGCGCCCCAGTGCCCGGCCAGCAGCTTGAGCAATTGGTCGGCGGCAGGCTGTCCGTAGAGCGGTGCTATGGCGTTGGCGATAGTGGTGGCATTGGCGACCACCTGTTCGCTGGCCACTTTGGCCTGGGCCTTGTTGCCGGCCTGGTTGGCCTGCGCGTAGTCGCGTATCCAGAAGATGTGCTCCTGCCACAGGTCACGAAGGGCCAGGCGGTTGTCGAGGGCGGAGGCGGCGGCGGAGGGTGTGGCGGCTTGGGCATCCGAGGGGATGCCGGTGATGCTGGTGGCGCAGAGGGTTACGACGGCGAGGAAAATCGATGATCCGATGTTCATGGCAGTGGCCTCTCGGGGCGGATGACACTACAAAATCAATTAAGGCATATTTAAATGCCGTAATTGATTTTCCCGACAGGAGGCCATGCCTTCTTGCGTGAGAAGGAGCTCAGCGCTTCACCTTGAGCCCCTTGATCGAGTGCGCCCGCTGCTCATCGAGCGAGTTGTAGTAGGTGTTCTGCGTGGTGCTGAGGCTGTTGTGGCGCAGGTCGGCCTGCAGGTCCTTCATGTCGCGGTGCGGCGCGTCGAAGGTTGCTGCGGTGTGGCGTAGCCAGTGCAGCGAGGCCGAACGCAGCTGGTCGATTTCGTCGTCGCTCCAGCCTTCGTCGGCCATGCGCTTGAGCGAGCGGTCGAAGACCTGTTGTAGAAGCAATCGGACATGGCGATCGGAAAGGCCGGCGCGGCCCTTGAGGGTGGTGATGAGCGCGGTCTTTTCCTGGGGCGAGGGCAGGGGAGGCAGCTGCAGGTGGCGGCGGTAGCGCACCAGGTAGTCCTGCACGTAGTCGTCGCGCACGCTGATCTTCGCCGCCTTGTTGCCCTTGCCGACCACGTGGAACCACCAGTTGCCGGTGCTATCGCGGCGGAAGTCGCCCATGGTCGGCTCCCAGTTGTCGCGGCCGACCAGGTCCGAGATGCGCAGGTACATGGAGAACAACGTGGCGACGATGAACAGCGTGCGCTCGTGCTGTGGATCTTCGGCCGCCATCTGTTCTGCGGTTTCGATGACGAAGCTCCATTGCAGCTGGGTGAGCGAGCGCGAGGCGACATCCAAGGTGTTGCGCTGTTTATAGATGGACTTCTGCTTGACCGCGCGGAACGGATTCACCTCGGTCAGGCCTTCGTCCATCGCGTGCTGGAAGAAGCTGCCACATACCGCGAAAACCTGAGCCACCGAGCCCTGGGACATGCGATAAGGGCGCTCGGGCAACTCGCTCAGCGTCTCGGCGGCTAGCTTGCGTTCGCGCTTGGCCAGGGTGGTGGAGAAGGGGCGCCAGTCGGGGTTCACGACATAGCTGTCAGACTCCAGTTTCTTGCGCCCGCCGACACGCACGAAGCGCGACTTGATCACCGGGCCGATCCACTCGGCGGGGGGATTGAGGCAGAACTCCATGAAGGCCTCGGCATCCTTGCGGCGCAGGTCGAGTAGCGGCTTGCGGGCGATCAGCAGGGCCCACAGCAGCAGCCGTTCGACATGGGTGCGATAGGAGCTGTAGGTGGCCTCGTTGCCGGCGTAGGACTTGAGAAAGCCGCGAATGGCGAAATAGCCCTCGACGGCGCGGCAGTCTTCGGCGAAGTCGTGCAGGTAATCGCGCACCACGGGGAGTTCGGCATTGAGCTGGAGGAAGTTCAGCTCATGGAAGCGTTCGAAGGTTTCGAACAGCGGTTGCGGTTGAAGCGGCATGCTAGAGCCTGGCGACGGGGATTCGGGAACGGAGTATATGCAATATCCGGGTCTGACTGTTATCGGATATTGCATCAGTTTCCAGGGGACTCTCGAGAGGGGCTTCCAGGAGCGACCACCACTTTGGATGGCTCTGGAATGGGTGTTTCAGCGTTATCCAGGCCGTGCTTCAGTGGCTGAAGACCTGCTTCTTGGGGGTAGCTGGATAGGCGGCCTGCCAGTCCGCTGCAGGCGTTCCAAATGCGCGAAAGTCACACCATCCGAGGCGTCCAGCGCCGCCAGGCCATGGCTTCCGTAAAGCGGACCTTGTCCACGATTGGCGGTCGCTGATTAGCCGCTGCGGCCAGAACCGGCCATCTGGCGTGCGGATGGCCGTAATCCGTTGCAGCCCTATATAAGGCACCCAAGGACTCCATGGCAGGCGTTCACTGTGCGCGCAATGTGCGTACGTGAAATCTGCAGTAGATCCGTGCAGCCATTTCCACAGATTTCAACACAGCGCACGTAGCCAACACGCATAACGAGACGCGCTGACAAGGTTGCCGAGTGCGCTGCGAGCGTAGGCGTTTGCCGCTGGCGAAACGCAAAGCCATGGAGCAAGCACAAGCAAAATGGTGATGATCAGGCGAAAGACAAAAGCCGCCGTGGGCGAAACGGATTGATCCGAAAAGGAAACGAGCAGCTTGGAAAGCAGCCATCTATAAAGGAAGGCATTTGGCAGGATTCCAGCCGTTGCAATGCGAAGCACTCGACCAAGCCCGCATCGCCCTTGAGTTCGCATAATGTATATTATGTTAAATCCTATATTAGGTAATGCATGAACCCTTGGCCGTCTCGTCGGCAATCTCTCGTTTGCGCTCCACTTCCGTTCCGCCGTTTCAACTCGACCGTCTGCGTCAGGCGCTGGCGACGACTTCTGCCAGGTGCCCGACTTCATTGATCCTTCCAATCCCGTTGGTGCCCGCGTCGAAGTCGATCTCGTTGATGCAGCACGGCTCCTGCTTGAGTCGCCAGTAATTCGCCAATGGCAGGCCCAGGCAATGCAACAGGATTACGCGATTGATGCTGTAGTGGCCGATCAAAACCACAGTCTGTTGCGGATGCCTTTGCAAAACCGTACGCAGTACGTCGGTTGCACGCACCAGCACCATGGACAGGCTTTCGCCGCCGGGTATCGCCGCCAGATCCGGTGTTTCCAGCCAGGCTTCAATTCGGCCGGCCAGCGTCCACCGGCCTCGCCATGCGTCAGGCCCTGCCATTGGCCGTAGTCGATATCCATCAGTGCATCCAACTTCTGAGCATTGGCCTGGGTGGCGCTAGCAATGGCCTCACCGGTATCGACACAGCGAGACCGCGGACTCGTGTAGATCGCCTGCGGCTGCCAGCTACCGGCGATTCGTCGAGCCAGGGCTGCAGCCTGGCTGCTGACCGAGCGGAGACTAGGCGAATTCGGCGCGGCCGCGGAATCGTTCCGGGGCAATCCAGTCGACGTGTCCGTGGCGGGCGAGGATGATTCGGGTCATGTCAGGCCTCGTGAGTCTCCTGAGCTCTAAATGCCCTGCCCCAGTCCTTCACGGGACCGCCCTCCTCCTTTTCCTTCCCACGGGTTCGCTGCGCTGCGAACCAGGCGAGGGCCCCTTGGCCCCTCGCCCCGTTGATTAACCCGAGTGAATCAACTCCGATAGCGAGCAGCCGGCACGCTCAGCGACAGATTGGGCAGCAGCCGCTGGCGAGCGGGCTCGTACGCCAACCTCGTCGCTCTGGAGCCCTTCTACAGCATCGAGAACTTCTCGCCGGCCGGCGGCCTGGTGCGTTCTTCGCTGGGCTTTGCGGTTGATACCCGCCCGCTCGAAGCACCTCGCCTGGCGGACACCTGGATCATCATCGGGGTCAACGACCCGCGGGTGTCCGAAACCCCGCCCGATGTCCTCGAGTTCGTGCGCCAGGCCTGCGCCCAGGCGCGGCGCACCGTGGGGCTGTGCACCGGCGGATTCGTCCTGGCCGAGGCCGGACTACTGGCGGGCCGCCGCGCGACGACCCACTGGGCGTACGCCAAGGACATGCAGCAGCGCTATGCGGACATCGCCGTGGAAGACGACCGCATCTACATCGTCGATGGCTCGATCTGGACCTCGGCGGGCATGACCGCCGCGCTCGACCTCGCGGTCGGCATGGTGGAGAAGGACCTGGGCGCCGACGTGGCGCGTTCGGTGGCGCACAAGCTGGTGATGCACCAGCACCGCTCCGGCGGGCAGTCGCAGCACTCGGAAATGCTCGACCTCGCGCCCAAGTCGGACCGCATCCAGAGCGCCTTGAACTATGCCCGCAGCCACCTGAACCGACCGATCAGCGTCGAGGAGCTGGCGGATTTCGTGCATTTGAGCCCGCGCCAGTTCACCCGGGTATTCACCGCCGAAACCGGGCAATCCCCAGCCAAGGCCATCGAGGGCCTGCGCCTGGAAGCGGCGCGGCTGATGATCGAACAGAGCCGCCACTCCCTCGAGGTGGTGGCCCGCGAAGTCGGCTTCCGCGACCGCCGGCACCTGCGCGAAGCCTTCATGCGCGGCTTCGGCGTGCCCCCGCAGGCGGTGCGCCGGGATGCCCGCCGGGTGCCGGGCTGACCGGGCGAGCACCTGTCACTCCCCTTCTCTACTACCTGGCTACCAGAAAGCCCTACTTCAGTACCGCCATGACAATGTTGTTCTCGCGTATCACCTCGGCGTCCTTCGGCAGCTCGTAAGGCATGTTCTTGGGTACCTGCAGCACCAGCGCAACCGGGCCGGCCTTGCGCTTTTCGGCGATCCATGCGGTGAGCTGGTCGCCATTGATCTTGCGGTCCTTGGCGTCGGCGTAGCTCAGCCCGTAGCGCAGTTCGCCGTCCACATCGAGCAGGGTCACGTCGCTGCGGTGGGTGCGCCAGGCCAGCGCCGAGGCCGCGCCCAGGTCGTTGCTCAGCAGGCTGTGGGCGCCTTTGAGCTGATCCATGTGCTGGGCGATGAACTGGTCCGGCATCTTGTTATCGACGATCACCTGCGGCATGGACGCCGGCAGCACGGCGATCAGCACCCAGATCGCCAGCGCTGGCGCGTACCAGTGCTGACCTGCGCGCTTCCACTGGACGGCGCCGCACAGCGCCCAGACCAGGCAGACCAGAGCCGCCCCGAACAGGCGTGCGGGATGGTCGCGGAACACCGGGTGAGCCACTTCCAGGCCGATCAACGCCAGCAGCGACAGCACGCCGAGAATCATGTTGAGCAGGCCATTGCCGCGCACCAGGCGCAGGTCGTGCTGGCGCAGCTTGTCCACCAGGGTATTGGCCATCAGCAGGGCGAGCGGCGCGAAGCACGGCAGGATGTAGGTCGGCAGCTTGCCTTTGCTCAGGCTGAAGAACAGGAACGGCAGGGCGAACCAGAGCGCGAGGAACGCGGTGTGCCGCTCGCGGCGCTCGGCCCAGGTGCGCTTGAGCGCGGGCACCACCAGCAGGGTCCACGGCAGGCTGCCGGCAAACAGGATCGGGATGAAGAACCAGATCGGCGCCGCGTGTTGCGCATTGCTGCTGGCAAAGCGGCGGATGTGCTCGTTCCAGAAGAAGAAATTCCAGAAGTCCGGCTCCTGCTGGTTGACCGCCAGCACCCACGGCAGGCTGACCAGCACGGCCACCAGCACCGCCAGCGGGCCGCCCTTGAGCAGCTCGCGCCAACGGCCCTGCAGCACCGCATAGGGTGCGACCACGATCACCGGCAGCAGCCAGGCGAGGAAGCCCTTGGTCATGAAGCCGATGGCGCAGGCCACGCCCAGTGCCAGCCAGCCGAAGCCACGCTCGCGCAGGCTGCGGCCTTCCAGGCCATACCAGGCGCCGACCAGGCTGAGGGTGGTCCACAGCGCCAGTTGCGGGTCGATGTTGGAGTAACCGGCCTGCCCTGCCGCGAGGCCGAAGGTCATGTACAGCAGGCTGGCGGCCCAGCTCTTGAGGGGGTCGTTCCACAGCCGACGGGCCAGCAGATGCACCAGCAGGACGGTAGCCCCGGTGGTCAGCGCCGAGGCAATGCGCGCGCCGAACAGGTTGTCGCCGAACAGCGCCTGGCCGAGCGCGATCAGCCAATAACCGCCGATAGGCTTCTCGAAGTAGCGCAGGCCCATGAAGTGCGGCGCCACCCAGTTGCCGCTGTTGAGCATTTCCTGGGCGGCCTGGGCGTAGCGCGTTTCGTCCGGCACCCAGAGGCCGTGGAAACCCAGCGGCAGGATGAAGAACAGCGCGAAGGCGATGAACAGCGCCGGATAGGCGAACGCCGGGAGCGTGCTGGTCGCCACCGTGGCGGGCCGCCTGGCCGCCGCTGCGGTTTTGATCGAGGTGATCGAAGACATGGGGAGGACTTCCTCATTGGCCGGCGTGGTTGCCGGCAGGCGAATGGAGCGCTTCGCCGGGCAGGCGCAACTCCGATGGCGCAAGCCTATGGAAGTGCGAATGAATGACTCATGAACGCGCCGTTCAGGATCGCCTTCGCGCTTTGCCGGGGCTGATCCTTGCGCTACTGTCTGCGCACTTTCCGTTGCCGAGGTGGGTATGAAGGCGCTGCTGGTCGAGGACAACGCCCTGCTGGGCAAGAGCGTGCAACGCGGGCTGCAGGAGGCCGGCTGGATCGTCGACCTGGCCATCGACGGAGAGGAAGCGCTGTACCTGCTGCAGTCGAGCGAATACGACGTGGCGCTGTTCGACTGGATGCTACCCAAGCGCTCCGGGCTGGACCTGGTGCGCCACCTGCGCGCCACCGGCAGCGAGTTGCCGGTGCTGATGCTGACCGCGCGCGGCGAGTTGGCCGACCGTGTCGAGGGACTGGAGCGCGGCGCCGACGACTACCTGGTGAAGCCCTTCGAGATGGCCGAGCTGATCGCCCGGGTGAACGCGCTCTACCGGCGTGCCGCCGGCCGTGGTTCGCCGACCCTGCAGCTGGGCGAGCTGAGCCTGGATCTCGCCGCTGCCCGCGTGTCCCGCGACGGCCAGGCGCTGGAGCTGACCGGCAAGGAATACGACCTGCTCGCCGCGCTGGCCGCCAAGCCGGAACAGCTGCTGACCCGCAGCGCACTGCTCGGCCTGCTCTACCCCTTCGACATGGAACCGGACAGCAACAGCCTCGACGTGCTGCTCGCCCGCCTGCGGCGCAAACTCGCCGGCTCCGGCGTCGAGATCGAAACCGTGCGCGGCAAGGGGTTCATCCTGCATGTCGTCTAAGTGGCCGCTGAACATCAAGATCGCCCTGATCCTGTTTCTCATGCAGGCGCTGGTATTGGGTGGCGGCCTGTTCTGGCTGGAGGGCTGGATCGAGCGCGCGCGCATGGACGAGCTGGGCGAACGCCTGGACACCCAGTCCGACGTCATCGAGTCGCTGATCGTGGTGGAGAACGGCCGCCTGGCTTACCAGCGCAGCGGTGAATTCGCCGCCGAGCTGGAGCATGAGCGCGACCTCTACTTCGCCGTGTATGACGACCAGGGCAAGTTGCTGTTCGACTCCGAAGGCCCCGAGCAGAAGCATCGGCAGGCCTTGCAGACGCAACTCTCGACGCTGCAGCTGACGCCCGAGGAAGCGCGCCTGATCCGCGTCGACCGGCACGCCTGGCTACTGCAGTCCGGGCACATCAACCGCGATCTCGACGGGCGCAGCGTGCGGGTCGATGTGCGCGTGGCGATCAACGCGCAGCCGGTGCTCAATTCGGTGACGGAGCTCAAGCGCACGCTCGCCCTGGTCGGTGTCGCACTGCTGCTGCTGACCGCGCTGGGCGGTTTCATGATCGTCTCGCTGAGCACGCGCAACCTGCGCCTGTTCGCCCACCAGTTGCGCTCGCTCAAGCCGCCGAGCTTTCTTGGCCGCCCGGCCCTGGAACCGCGCAGCCTGGAGGAGAAGCTGCTGTTCGACAGCTACACGCAGATGGAAGAGGAAGTCCGCAAGGCGATGGATAGCCAGCGGCTGTTTATCGCCAACGCTTCGCATGAGCTAAAGACGCCCATCGCCGCCGTTACCTCGGCGCTGCAGGTGGTGCTCTCGCGGCCGCGCCCGGTAGCCGACTACGTCGCCACCTGCGAGGACGTGCTCGCCGAAATGCAGACGCTCAAGCGGCTGTCCATCGCCTTGCTCGATCTGGCGCGGCTCGACGCCACGGTCGATGGCAGCGGCAGCGCCGAACTGGTAGGTGCCGCCGAGGCCGCCGTCGAGCGCTGGCAACGCGTGGCTATGCCGCGCGGCATCGTCTTGCGCAAGGATCTTCAGATCGAAGCCCCCTGCCCGGTCGCCGGCGACGCCGAGCAATGGGAAGTGATCCTCGGCAACCTGCTGGACAACGCCATCAAGTATTCGCCGGACGGCGCCGAAGTCAGCCTGGCGCTGCGCATGGACAGCCCGAATGAGGTGCTGCTGGAGGTGATCGACCACGGCATCGGCATGTCCGCCGAGCAAGTCGCGAACCTCGGCCAGGTGTTCTATCGCGCCGATGCCGCGCGCTCGACATCCAGCTCCTTCGGCCTCGGCTTCGCCCATGCCAAGCGCATCGCCGAGCAGCTCGGGGCCCGTCTCGGCGTGCAAAGCGCAGAGGGCCGGGGCACGCGCGTCAGCTTGCGGATTCCGCGGCTCAGCGCGGACTGACGCGCAGGGTCGAGAGCAACAACGCCAGCAGCCCCGCCGCGCTGAAGCCGGCGGCGATGTAGAAGGCCGTCGCCGCGCCCCAGAGCTGCCAGGCGAAGCCCGCGCCGGCGCTGGCGATCAGCATGGCCACGCCGCTGACCAGGTTGAACAGGCCGAACGCCGTGCCACGCAGGTTCGCCGGCGAAGTGGCCGCGACCATGCTCGCCAGCAATCCCTGGGTCATGCCCATGTGCAGGCCCCACAGGGCCACGCCGAGCAGCGCGATGGAAAGGTGGCTGGCCGTGCCGAGCAGCAGGTCGGCCAGGATCAGCGCGGCCATGCCCAAGGCGAGCAGCAGCCGGTGGTCCATGCGATCCGACAGCCAGCCGAAGGGGTAGGCGCTGAGTGCGTAGACCAGGTTCATCAGCACCAGAACGAGGGGAATCAGTTTCAGCGGCAGGCCGAACTGATTCACCCGCAGGATCAGGAACGCCTCGCTGAAACG
The DNA here is from genome assembly GCF_041409665.1 of Pseudomonas sp. QL9. Classification (NCBI taxonomy): domain Bacteria; kingdom Pseudomonadati; phylum Pseudomonadota; class Gammaproteobacteria; order Pseudomonadales; family Pseudomonadaceae; genus Pseudomonas; species Pseudomonas sp. QL9. The sequence goes on along the minus strand of NZ_CP166971.1, from coordinate 5,730,199 downwards.
CGCCAGGGTGAACAGAGCACCGGTTCCCACCACCCACCAGAAACCCGCCGGCAACTGGCGCAGCCTTGCGCGAGCGAGCGGATTGGCCCGGAGCGCGGCTGGAGCGCCCTGCTCCTCGATGCCGACTTGCAGGAGGAATACGGCAAGCATCGCCGGAATCGCCGCCATCCAGAAGATCGAACGGAAGTCGTCGGCCCACAGCACCACCAGCGCTACCGCCAGCAGCGGACCGAGGAAGGCGCCGAGGGTGTCCAGCGCCTGGCGCAGGCCGTAGGCGGCGCCACGCAGCTCCGCCGGGGTGAGGTCGGCGAGCATGGCGTCGCGCGGCGCGCCACGGATGCCCTTGCCGACCCGGTCGATGCAGCGCGCGGCGAAGACCATGCCCAGCCCGCCAGCCAGGGCGAAAAGCGGCTTGGCCAACGCCGACAGGCCGTAGCCGAACACTGCCAGGCCCTTGCGCCGCCCGAGGTAGTCGCTGAAGGCGCCGGAGAACACCTTGATCAGCAGGGTGACGGATTCGGCGATGCCCTCGATCAGCCCGACCTGGACGAAGTTGGCGCCCAATACGCTGACCATGAACAGCGGCAGCAGGCTATGGATCATCTCCGAGGAGACGTCCATCAGCAGGCTGACGAAGCCCAGTTTCCAGACACCTCCCGGAATTCGCCGCAAGGTGCCATGCAGCGTCGAAATGGCAGACATGCGTTCGCTCCCGTTGCCCGGAGCGAATTCTTCTCAGCAGCGGGACAAAAGCCCAGCCGCAGCCGATGAATCGCAGATATCCGCTGCTGCCGGCGCTCGCGAGCCGGCATATGAATGAGGGCTCAGGCGGCGCTAAGGCGCGAGGCTGCGCAGGTGGCCAGGTCGAGTTCGCTGAGGTACTGGCGCAGTTCGCCGGCCAGGTGGCTCGCGGCCGGCAGCCCGACCCAGCGGGCGCGCTCGATGCCGTGCACCTTGACCTCGATGTCGGCCAGCTTCATGCGCACGCCCAATGTGCCGTCCAGGTGGTCGAGGAAGCAGCGGGCGTCGAACTCGCGCAGGGCCGATTCGAGGGTTTGCTGAGCTTGGAGGAAGGTCTGGTGCATGTCGGGTTCCTTTCCGATGCGGTTGTCGAGTGGTGGCCGGTGGACGTCCTGCCCACGGCGAGTGAATTTGTCGCAGTACGAAAGTCCTAGCAAGTGAAAGTTACAGCTACATTTCATTGACTTGTCAGCCAGGGGAGAACAGACGAATGAGCTTTGCCGATGCAGTGGTCATTTCGATCGTCAGCCTTGAGGTAGAGGTCGTGCATGCCTTCGCGCGCCTGCGCGAGGAGTCCGACAACGAGGCGCTGCACGACCTGCGCATTTGCGTTCGGCGCTTGCGCAGCCTGCTCAAGCCCCTGGCGCTCGGCGAGGTGGCCGCTGGCCTGGAGGCGAATTCCGCCGAGGTCGGCCGGCTCACGACCCCGATACGCGACCTTGAAGTGATGGCCGAGGAACTGCAGCAGCGCGGCTTCGCCCAGGCCGCGCAGCGCCGGCGTGATGCGGTGTCGGTCTGGTATCGCGCAAGCGCCGACCATGTTGCGGTCGAGCGCCTGGTGGCCGCTCTCGACGATTGGCCGAGAACCTTCCGCGAAAGCATCGCCGATAGCGCTTCCGGCAATCTGCGGCGGCGCACTGCGCAGCGCCTGCGTCGGCAGTTCGAGCGGCTCGATGCGGCGCTGAACGATCCGGATCACGACCGTCACTCCATCCGCCTGCTGGTCAAACGCGCACGCTATGCCCAGGAGGCCTATCCGCAGTTGCTGCCATTGCCGTTCGACCTGGCGGCGCGGCTGAAGCGCCTGCAGTCGTCCCTGGGCAGTTGGCACGACCATCACCAGTGGTGCCTGAAAGCCGTCAGCGAGGACGATCTCAAGCCACTGGTGTGCGCCTGGCGCGAAGCCGAGCAAAGCGCTTTGGTCGCGGCCGAGCAGGACATCACCGATCTGGCCGGAGAGCTGACGCTGTTCCTGCGCCTGCTGGACGTCGAGGCCGAGCCTGCGTCAGGGGCGTTCCTCGCACCCGCCTAGGTTCCCCCAACAGCGTTTTCTTTAACCATACAAATTCAGTTGATATTGCCTGGCGCTGAAACACTGCTTCAATAAATAGACAGTTACACTTTCAGAACGCTGTACGCGAACGGCGTCGTCTCCTTTCGGAGGCCTTCGCGGCCATCCCAAGTGGTCCGGAATGCCTGACAGGCAAGGAGATTCCCATGGTCGACACCGCCAAGCTCGATCCGTCCAATCCCTCCCAGACGACGCCCGCCGCGCAGACGGGCGCGGCCAGCGACAAACTCAAACTGGGTGCACTCACCGCACTGGTGATCGGCTCCATGGTCGGCGGCGGGATCTTCTCGCTGCCGCAGAACGTGGCGGCGAGCGCCAGTGCCGGGGCGACCCTGATCGGCTGGCTGATCACCGGCGTCGGCATGCTCATGCTGGCCTTCGTGTTCCAGACCCTGGCCAACCGCAAGCCCAAGCTCGACGGCGGGGTGTACGCCTACGCCAAGGCCGGGTTCGGCGACTACATGGGCTTCTCCTCGGCCTGGGGCTACTGGATCAGCGCCTGGATCGGCAACGTCAGCTACATGGTGCTGCTGTTCAGCACCCTGGGCTTCTTCTTCCCGGTGTTCGGCGAGGGCAACACCCTGGAGTCGATCCTCTGCGCCTCCGCCCTGCTCTGGGTGCTGCACTTCCTGGTGCTGCGCGGGATCAAGGAAGCCGCCTTCGTCAACGTCATCACCACCATCGCCAAGATGGTGCCGCTGGCGGTGTTCATCGCCATCGCCGCGGTGTCCTTCAAGATGGGCGTGTTCACCAGTGACTTCTGGGGGGCCGGCAACACTGAGCTGGGCGGCGTGATGGAGCAGGTGCGCAAGATGATGCTGGTCACCGTCTGGGTGTTCATCGGCATCGAAGGCGCGAGCATCTTCTCGGCACGCGCCGAGAAACGCAGCGATGTCGGCAAGGCGACCGTGATCGGCTTCTACGCCGTGCTCCTGCTGCTGGTGCTGGTCAACGTGCTGTCCCAGGGCATCCTTCACCAGGCCGAACTGGCCGGGCTGAAGAACCCCTCGATGGCGGGCGTACTGGAAAGCGTGGTCGGCCACTGGGGGGCCGTGCTCATCAGTGTCGGTTTGACCGTCTCGCTGGCCGGTGCGCTGCTGTCCTGGACCCTGCTCTGCGCGGAAATCCTCTTCGCCAGCGCGCGCGACCACACCATGCCGGAGTTCCTGCGCAAGGAGAACGCCAACCAGGTGCCGGCCAACGCGCTGTGGCTATCCAACGGGCTGATCCAGCTGTTCCTGATCATCACCCTGTTCAACAGCTCGACCTACCTGAGCCTGCTGTACCTGGCGACCTCGATGATCCTGGTGCCCTACTTCTGGTCCGCCGCCTACGCGCTGCTGCTGAGCTTCCGCGGCGAGACCTACGAGCAGGATCCTGGCGCACGCAGCAAGGACATAGTGATCTCGGCAATAGCCGTGCTCTACGCGGTATGGCTGGTGTATGCCGCCGGCATCCAGTACCTGCTGCTTTCCGCGCTGCTCTACGCACCGGGGGCGATCCTCTTCGCCAAGGCCAAGCGTGAACTCGGCCAGCCGGTGTTCACCAATGTCGAGAAGATCATCTTCGCCGTCGTGCTGATCGGCGCAGTGGTCGCCGCTGTCGGTCTGTACAAGGGCTTCCTCAGCCTCTGAATGCTGGCAATGCGGGGCGGGAGCGCATCGGCTCCCGCCCCGCTTTCTTTCGCGCTGTGCTTCGCCTCTTCCCGAAGGTCCTCCGGGACCATCCCGCCTCGCCAGAATCCGCGAGATAGAGCTGTCGCCAACTGGTCATACGCACCTGCCATCGTGGTCGCTCACCCTGAAACGAAGGAGCGCACCCATGCGCCAAGGAGCATCCAACACCTTCCGTGTCATTGGCTTTCTGCTGGCGACCTGTCTCATCCAGTCCAGCCACGCCGGCCAGTCCCCCGGACGGGTATTGAGCGAGGCGGCCGGAATACCCTGGCCAGCGGTCATCGCCCATCGTGGTGCCTCGTACGACGCGCCGGAAGAAACCGCTGCGGCCTTCCGGCTGGCCCGCGATGTCGGCGCGGATTATTTGGAGGCGGACCTCCAGCGTACGCGGGACGGTGTGCTGGTAGCCTTCCACGACACCACCCTGGAACGCACCACCAATGTCCGTGAACTCTATCCTGATCGTGCCCGCGAGCCGTTGAGTGCCTTCACCCTGGCAGAGCTCAAGCGCCTGGACGCCGGCTCATGGTTCAACAAGGCCTATCCCCAGCGCGCCCGCCCGGCCTTCTCCGGGCTGCCGATCCTTACCCTCGACGAGCTGATCGATATCGCCGAAGGCGGCGTGAACCGGCCGGGGCTGTATCTGGAGACGAAGCGCCCGGAGTTGTTCCCCGGCATCGAGACGGACTTGCAGCGGGTGCTCGAGCGGCGCGGCTGGCTCGATCCGCGTCCGCACGCGCCGTCCGGCGCCGTCGATGTGGCTAGTGGCCGAGGCCGCGTGGTGCTGCAGACCTTCTCCCGCGGCAGCCTGGAGCTGTTGCAACAAAGCATGCCAGACGTGCCGAAGATCCTTCTGCTGTCGTTCGGCGATGGCTACATGGCGATGCGTTCTGCAGTGAGCTTCGAAGCGTCCGGCGAAACCGACGAGGCTGCGTTCTACGCGCGCCAGGAGGTCAAGTCAGAGGCGGAGTTCGCCGCCTGGACTGACTGGGCCAAGGCCCACGGAGCGCTGGGCACCGGCCCCTCGATACTCAGCCGGGAACCCGATCCGCAGAGCTACATGGACCTGGTCAAGCCGTGGATGAACCGCATGACCCATGACCGTGGGCTGTTCATCCATGCCTATACGGTTAACTCCGCCAAGGACTTCGAGTCGCTGGCCAAGCGTGGCGTTGACGGCTTCTTCACCAACCGCGCCGACCTGCTTCTGAGCCTCTACAATCGGCCATCGCCAGTGGGCATTGACGCGCTTCTGCGGCGAAACGGCTACTGAGCCACCTCGGTCCGACGAGGCGGCGACTATCAAGGCGTTGGGGGGCTGATAGATATCGGGCCTCCCATCCTGCGCTCCGATGCCTGGTTTTCCTGGCCCCTGCTCTGGCCGGAAATCCTCTTCGCCACTGCGCGCAATCACTCCAGAGCTGAGTTCCCCCGCCAGGAGAACGAGAAGAAAGAGCCGACCACGCGTCCCGGGGCAGCGCACCCGACACAAGCAGCCGATGACGTACATGGCCAACCTGCTGCGAGTCGCGCTGGTGATCACGCCGCCTTCATCACCTGGATGATCGGCGTCGGCTAAGCCTCAGTCGCCGCCGCCCGGCCATTGCGCGGTGAATTCGCGGGCGCGCTCTTCCATCAGTTGCAGCACCCGGATAGCCGTCTCGACATCGGCGCCGGGAATGCCGCCGAACACCTCGGCGCGTAGCGCCGTCAGTTCCTTCTCCATCCGCTGCGCCAGGCGGCGCCCCTCGTCCAGCAGGTGGATCGCCCGCAGCCGGCGGTTGCCTGGCACCATGCGCCGCTCAAGCAGTCCGGCGGCCTCGGCCTGGTCGAGGGTGCGGACCAGCGCCGCCGGGTGCACGCCGATGCGCTCGGCGAGGACGTTCTGCAGCACCCCGTCGCCCATCCGCGAGACCAGCAGCACCGGCGTAGCCACCGCCAGCGACAGGCCGCTTGCGCCCAGCGCACGGCTGGCGAGCATCTGCCAGGCGCGGCGTGCCGGTTGCAGCGAGTTGGTCAGGGCGAACAGGAGATCAGGTGAAGAGTCTGGCATGGCGGTTTCGGTCGATGGCGGCGTGGCGGCGATGATACGGCGCGATGCTCCGGCCTCAAAGGCCGTTGAGGTTGCCGTAGGAGCGGATCTTATCCGCGATGCCCCGATTTGGTGTCCCCCTGTAGGAGCGGGCCATGCCCGCGATTTCGCGGACAAGGTCCGCTCCTACGCAGTTTTCCGGAACGGGTAAAGGGCGATGACTATATCTGTGCAAAGTCAACGATTGCATTGACAGCGATAGAGCGGCGTGCGGAAAATCCGCTGCCCTGCTCCGGGGCGCAGTCGATCCAGGTTCGCCCCATGAACACCGATTTCCGCCCGCCCAATCTGGCCCTAACCACGCTCGGCCTGGCGCTCGCCATCTTCATGCAGGTGCTCGACAGCACCATTGCCAACGTCGCCCTGCCGACCATCGCCGGCAACCTCGCGGCCAGCACCAACCAGGGCACCTGGGTAATCACCTCGTTCGCCGTGAGCCAGGCGATTTCGCTGCCGCTGACCGGCTTCCTGTCCAAGCGCTTCGGCGAGGTGCCGCTGTTCATCGGTTGCACGCTGCTGTTCATCCTCGCTTCCTTCCTATGCGGCATCGCCCAGGACATGCCGATGCTGATCCTGTTCCGCACCCTGCAGGGCGCGGTCGCCGGGCCCATGTACCCGATCACCCAGAGCCTGCTGATCGGCATCTACCCGGCGCACAAGCGCGGCACGGCGCTGGCCCTGCTGGCGATGGTGGCGGTAGTTGCGCCCATCGCCGGGCCGATCCTCGGCGGCTGGATCACCGACAACTATTCCTGGCCCTGGATCTTCCTCATCAACCTGCCGATCGGTGCCTTTGCCGCGTTCGTTGTCGCTCGGCAGATGCGTGGCCGCCCGCTGCTCCGGCAGAAGACGCGAGTCGACTACGTTGGCCTGCTCACCCTGATCGTCGGCGTCGGCACGCTGCAGGTGCTGCTCGACAAGGGCAACGACGAGGACTGGTTCAGCTCGCCCTTCATCATCGGCTGCGCCGTGGTCGCGTCAATCAGCCTGGCGGTGTTCCTGATCTGGGAGCTGACCGAGAAGGAGCCGGTGGTCGACCTGCGGCTGTTCCGTCACCACAACTTCCGCTACGGCACCCTCGCCCTGGTGCTGTCGTTCTCGGCCTACTTCGCGATCAACCTGCTGCTGCCGCAGTGGCTGCAGCGCAACCTTGGCTACACGGCGACCTGGGCGGGCCTGGCGGCGGCGCCGCTGGGCATCGCGCCGCTGTTGCTGAGTATGCCGGTCGGGCGTTATGCCGCGCGTTTCGACCTGCGGCTGGTCGCATCGCTGTCCTTCGTGGTGATGGGGACCACCTGCTTCCTGCGCTCGAATTTCACCGTCGACATCGACTTCCACCACGTGGCGTTGATGCAGTTGCTGATGGGCTTCGGCGTGGCGCTGTTCTTCATGCCGACCACGGTGATCCTGCTGTCGGACCTGGAGCCCCACGAGATCGCCGCCGGCTCCGGCCTGTCGACCTTCCTGCGCACGCTCAGCGGCAGCTTCTCCGCCTCGCTCACCACCTTCCTCTGGGAGCGCCGCGCCGTGCTGCACCACGCCCAGCTCGGCGAGAGCATCACCGTCTATGACACGGCCAGCCGCAGCAGCCTGGAACAGCTCGGCCAGGGCAACCTGCAACTGGGCGCCAGCCTGCTGGACCGGATGATCACCCAGCAGGCGTACCAGATCGGCTTCAACGAGTTATTCCATGTGCTGGGCTGGATCTTCCTGATCCTCATGAGCGTGATCTGGCTGACCCGCCCGCCGTTCGCCGGCAAGGGCGCGGCTGTCACAGCCGATCACTGAGTCCTGGCAGACACCTGGGCATGTGCCATTACCCAGCGGTTGCGCCCGTCCTGCTTGGCCTGGTACAGGCAGCGGTCCGCTTCGTCGATCAGCTGCAGGCTGGTTGGCCGCTCGCTGTCGGCGTGGACGGTGGCCACACCGAAACTCGCGGTGACGATGCGGAACGGGCTGCCCGCGTGGGGTATTTGCGCGCGGCGCAGGCGTACCAGCAATTGCTCGGCAAAATGCCGGGCGCCCTCCGCGTCGGTCTCCGGCAACACCAGCGCCAGTTCCTCGCCGCCGTAGCGCGCCACGAGGTCCGCCGGGCGCCGCGCACTGCCGCGCAGGATATCGGCGATCTGCTGCAGGCAGCGGTCGCCGGCCGGATGGCCGTAGTGGTCGTTGTAGGCCTTGAAGTAATCGACATCGACCAGCAGCAACGAAAGTGCGCTCCCATCGCGACGGCTGCGCAACAGTTCTTTTTCCAGGTACTCGTCGAAGTGCCGGCGGTTGGCCAGGCCGGTCAGCGAGTCCTGGCTCGCCAGGGCCTCCAGTTCCTGGTTCAGCTCCAGCAGGCGTTCCTGCGTGTCGCGCAACTGGCGCTCGCTGCGGATGCGCTGGCGAATCGAGCGGACCAGGCGGCGACCGAGCAAGCCGAGGATGGCCAGAAGCAGCGCGACGACCACGATCGTCTGGAGGGCCTGGCGCTGCCAGCTCTGCAAGGCTTCATCCCGGCCCATGGCCACGCCGGTGACCAGTGCGTAGCGGTCGCTGCGGACGAAGGCATAGATGCGCGGCGTGCCGTCCCGCTTGGAGCTGTAGCTGGCCGTGGCGTATGGCGCATCCTTCAGGGCCTGGCTGATCAGCGGCGAGCCCGACAGGTCGAGGCCGATATCCTTCTCGTCGAACGGATAGCGCACCAGCAGGCGCCCCGTGCTGGTGGTCAGGCCGATGGCGCCGGTCTTGCCGATCTCGATGTCGCGGTACAGACCGAGGAAGTACTGCAGGCTGACCCCCACCGCCACCACGCCGGCGAAACTGCCGTCCGGGCGCTCCAGGCGCTGGCTGACCGAGATCACCCAGTCGCCGGTGGTGCGGCTGCGGATCGGCTCGCCAATATAGATGCTACGGCCCGGATGTTCGCGGTGATAGCTGAAGAAGTCGCGATCGGCGCCTTCGGTGCCGGCGGGAACTCGCCCCTGCGAAGACAGCAGCCAGTCGCCGCGCTCGTCGTAAAGGGCGATCGAATTGACCTGGGGTAGCGCCTCCTTCTGCAGCGCCATCAACTTGCTCAGGTGCTGCAACTGGGCCGGGCCGGTGCCGTCGGCCTCGACCTCGTTGCCCAGATCGAGCAGGAGGAGTTCGCACTGCTTGAAGACGCCCTCGGTGTGCGTGTTGAGCGCGCGCGCCAGGTTGAGCGTGTTGATTTCCGTATGGCGCAGGCTTTCCTGGCGGATCGTCCAGATCTGCCATGCGGTCAGCAACACCACGGAAGCGCAACCCAGCCAGATGAACAGGGTTGCCAGACGAAGATCGCGTTTCAACCGGAAGTCCATTACGGCAGGTCGACGAAGCGGGCGATTATAGCCGTGCCAGCGGGCAATGGTGCTGCCGTTAACCGACATCCCCTGCTCCGCGCCCGCCGAGCCTGGGCTGTAGCCTCTGGAACCGGCGGTTATTGGCCGCTCCCTGCATATGCCAGCTAATTCGTTGACAGACCGTGGCCGTCCAAGTGTGATGGGCGTTGTCGTCCGGCGAGCCAGGAGGCACGCGCCGGTTTCAACCTTGTCCGATCGCGCGTTCCCCCCCACTCTGGAGCCGCCGGCATGTACGACCCGACCCAACGCCCCGCCGCTACCGCCGACTACGCAGACGAGGAAGCCTTCCTCTTCGCGTTCGAAACCCATGTCCTCTGGAAGGCCTTGCCGGCCTTCGAGGAAGCCAGCCGCTACGCCCGCGACCGCGGCCTGGATTGCCAGGTCGAGCTGCTGACCGACGCGGACGGTCATCCCGAACTCTGCCTGCTCGCCCGCCTGGGCGGTGGCCAACGGCACAGCAGCTACCGCATAGTCGCCGACACCGAGAACCAGGGACTGGTGCACGAGCAGTACGCCGTCCACGGCGAATATACCCGGCGCCTGCCGGCCCATCTGGCATCCATCGACAGCAGCGTGCTGGACAAGCAACTGGCGGAATTCTTCATGCAAGCCTTCGGCATGCACCTAGGCCAGGCCAGCGCGCATCCTGCGCGGCGCGCTTACGGTTGATGGCCGCGCCCTGCCCGTCTTCCGCTCGTCTTGCCGCCTGCCCGACGGGCCGCTGGGGCCGGTTCGGCGCGGCTATGCTTGGCTGAACCGGACCGCAAGCAAGGCGCGGGTCCTGCTGTTTCCGCCCACCGGCTACGGCGCACTCGATGAACACTTTTCTCGTGCATTTCCAGGACGATCAGTACCGTGGCAAGACGGTTCTCTGCACTTTCGCCAGGCAGATGTCCGCTTCCGAAGCCCATGCAAGGCTGCAGGCGTGCTACCCGGTGCGGCATCCGCATCGCCTGCTCATTCTCTATCTGACCCCTCTCCTGCCCTGGAACTGGTAAGGCGACGCGCACGTCCGTCGCCCATCCGACGCAAGTTCGCCGATGGGAGGACAATGGGTTCCGTCGCCAGGCGAGCCCGCGCGGAGCTGCAACATGAAGACGCCCATGGATACCCCCACCCCGATCCCGTGGTGACCAACGAGGCCGACAACCTCGAGGAGCTGGTCGAGCTCGATCCAGCCGACAGCCAGCAGGAGCCGCACCTGTCCGCGGCCAAGCAAGAAGGTGTGATCTCGGACCAGGGCGATTGAGTCGCGCCGGGTTCAGCGTGGCCAGTGCTTGCGCTGCTCCATGAGGAAGTCGACGAAGGCGCGCAAGCGCAACGGCACGTGGCGTCCCGAGGGATACAGCAGGCTGTGCGGGCGCGAGCAGCCGGCGAACTGCGGCAGCACTTCCACCAACGAACCTTCGGCCAGTTCCCGCTCGAACAAGTACCTGTAGGTCTGGATCAGCCCGGCGCCCTGTTTCGCCAACACCACCCCGCCATAGAGATCGTCCGAACAGCTGTAGTTGCCCTGGGTGAAGACCTCCTGGTCCGCGCCATCGACGCGGAACAACCAGGAAATCGCACGGCCGCTGCTGGGCAACAGGAACTGGATGCATTCGTGGCGCTGCAGATCCTCCAGGGACTGCGGCGTGCCTTGTCGCGCCAGGTAGACCGGCGCGGCTACCAGGGCCAGGCGGGCGTCTTCCAGCGGGCGCGCCACCAGGCTGGAATCCGGCAGCGCGCGGACGCGGATGGCTGCGTCGTAGCCCTCGCCGACGAAATCGATATTGCGATTGCTCAGGTGCACGTCGACCTGCACCTGCGGATAGCGCTGCCGGAATGCTGGCAGCAACGGCAGGATGCGCAGGTGGCCGTAGGACACCGGCATGCTGATGCGCAGGGTGCCGGAGGGCTGCAGCTGCTGCCCCATCGCCTCGCGCTCGGCCTCCACCAATTGGCCCAGGGCCTGGCGGCATTGCTCGTAGTAGCCGCGTCCGCCTTCGGTAAGCCGGATGCTGCGCGTGGTGCGGACGAACAGGCGGATGCCCAGGCGTTCTTCCAGCCGAGCCACCGCGCGGCTCACCGCCGCCGGGGTGACGCCAGCCGCCAGCGCAGCGGCACTGAAGCCACCGGATTCGGCGGCCAGGCAGAAGAGTTCCAGGCTGCCGAGCTGCAGGTCATCGAACTGACGGCGCATGATTGATTACACCATGTATCAAGTGAAGTGATTGAAGGCTGATTTATCAGATGGCTGCGCACAAATAAAGTCACTCCCACAGCACCGGCACTCCGCCGGTCCCTGAGTCGAGGACTCCAGCCATGAGCAACACCAAGACCGTCATCATCACCGGCGCTTCCAGCGGTATCGGCCTGGGCCTGGCCAAGGCCTTCCTGGACCGCGGTTACAACGTGGTCGGCAACGGCCGCTCCGCGGAAAGCCTGGCCAAGGCACGCGCCCAACTGGGCGAGCCGGCCAACTTGCATACCGTCGCCGGCGACGTCGCCGACCCACAGACCGCACAGCGCCTGGTGGACGCCGCAATCGAGCGCTTTGGCCGCGTCGACGTGCTGGTCAACAACGCCGGCTTCTTCCTGCCCAAGCCCTTCATCGAGTACACCCCAGCCGAGGTCGACGCGATGATCGATACCAACCTCAAGGGCACGCTGTTCCCGTCGCAAGCCGCCGCCGCGCGCATGATCCAGCAGGGCAACGGGCACATCGTCAACATCACCGCGAGCATCGCCCTGCAGCCGAACATCAGCGTGCCGGCTGCGCTGCCGGTGGTGATCAAGGGTGGCCTGAACCAGCTGACCCGCGCGCTGGCGCTGGAATTCTCGCCGCACAACATCCAGGTCAACGCCGTGGCCCCCGGCATCGTCGACACCCCGATGCACGACCCGGCGAGCCGTGCTTTCCTCAATGGCTTGCAGCCGGCCGGTCGCATCGGTCGCATCGAGGAAATCGCCGAGGCCGTGATCTACCTGAGCGAAGCCGACTTCACCACCGGCGCGGTACTGCCGGTCGATGGCGGCATGAGCGTCGGCAAGTGGTAATCCCCCAGGCGGCGGGCGCCAAGCCCGCCGCCCCAACCCACCCGTGAAGGAGAACGACCATGCCTTTCGTCAATGTGCGTATTACCCGTGATGGCGTTACCCGCGAGCAGAAGGCCCAAGTGATCCGCGAGATCACCGAGACCCTGCAACGCGTGCTGAACAAGAAGCCCGAGCTGACCCACATCGTCATCGAGGAAGTCGATACCGACAACTGGGGCTACGCCGGGATCACCACCACCGAATACCGCGCTAAGAACCCCGGCTGACACCCTGGGCGCGGTTCGCCAGGCGGTATTGCTCCGGTGTGGTGCCGGCCTGGCGACGGAACATGGCGATGAAGGCCGACGGGGTGCTATAGCCCAGATCGAAGGCGATCTGCTGCACGCCCCTGCCGGCTTCTAGCGCTTCGATGGCGGCGAGAAAACGCAGGCGTTGGCGCCATTCGCCGAAGGTCATGCCCAGCTCGCGCTGGCAGCAGCGCGCCAGGGTTCGCTCGGTGCTGTGCACCTGCAACGCCCATTGCGCCAGGGAGCGGTTGTCGGCCGGATCGGCATGCAGCGCAGCAAGCAGTTCGGTCAGCAGCGGGCTCTGGGCGAACGGCAGGTAGTCTTCGCGGATCGGTGCGCTCTGCAACTGATCCATCACGACCCGCGCGAGACGCCGGTCAGCCGAGGTCTGCGGGATGTTCACTTCGCGCGCAGCGAAGTCCGACAGGATCGCCTTGAGAATGTCGCTGATCTGCAGCGTGCAAGGCGTAGCCGGCAGCGTCCGTGACAGCTCGGCACTGACATAGAGCGAGCGGTAGACGATGGCTTCGCGGTTGTAGCAACCGTGCACGACTCCCGGCGGCATCCACACCGCGTACTGCGGTGGCGAGAGAAAGCGCTGGCCGCCGACATCCAGTTGCATCACCCCGTGGGCGGCATAGTTGAGCTGGCCCCAGGGGTGGCTGTGGGGCGCCGAATGGGTCTCGGCGCCGAACTCGTCGTAGCGGAAGTACAGCGGCGCCGGTAGTTGCTCAAGGTCGTGCAACGGAAGTGACAGGTAGGTTTTCGCAGGCATGTCCGGATGGCGTGGCAAGTTGTCCGAAACGAAGTATAAGCGCCGAAACGGACTGCGGGAGAATGGCCGTCACCGCATTCCCGAAAGACTTCCATGCCCTACTTCTTCCCGCTCTTCGCCGTGCTCGTCTGGGCCGGCAACACCGTCGTCAACAAACTTGCCGTGGGCCAGATCGCGCCTGCCGAGATCGGCTTCTTCCGCTGGGCGCTGGTCGGCGTCCTGCTCACCCCGTTGGTCTTGCGGCCGATCCTCGCGCGGCGCCGCGAGCTTGCGCCGCAAGTCGGCCGCATCGTCGTCCTCGGCCTGCTGGGCATGGCCGTGTACCAGTGCCTGGCCTACTACGCCGCGTCCAAGACCACGGCAACCAACATGGGCATGATCCTCGCCCTGATGCCGCTGATGTCCATCGGCCTGGCCAGCGCCCTCCTCGGCCAGCGCCTGCATATCGGTGCAGTGGCTGGTTCGCTGCTGTCGCTGTTCGGCGTGCTGCTGGTGATCGCCCATGGCGACCTGCGCAGCCTGCTGCACCAGGGCGTCGGCCTGGGCGACGGCATGATGCTGGTCGCCACCCTGGCCTACGCGCTCTATGGCGTGCTGCTGAAGAAGTGGCAGATCCGCCTGCCAGCCCTGCAATTCCTCTACCTGCAGGTGCTGGTGGCGATCATCGCGCTCTTCCCGCTGTACCTGCTTTCGCCGCACCAGGGCCTGAACGCCGGCAACTTGCCGCTGGTGGCCTATGCCGGGTTGATGGCCTCGATTGCCGCGCCCCTGGCTTGGATGCGCGGCGTGCAGGAGATGGGCCCAAACCGCATGGCGCAGTTCGTCAACCTGTCGCCGGTCGCCACGGCGGCCATCGCTTCGCTGGTATTGGACGAGCGCCTGGGGATGTACCACCTGCTCGGCGGCGCGCTGATCATCGCCGGCGTGGTCATCGCCGAACGCTGGCGGCCGCGGCCGGCGGTAAGCCTGGCCAGCGAATAATCGAGGGAATTGGTGCGGGGATTTTCGCGGATGAGATCCGCTCCTACGCGGCGTTCGCGCGCGCACGGTCTTTTCAATGTAGGAGCGGACCTTGTCCGCGAATCGCGGGCATGGCCCGCTCCTACAAGGTGGCATTGGTGTGGGGTTTTCGCGGATGAATCCGCTCCTACAGGGAGAGGGAACGGAGTCAATCCAAACGGGACGCTGTCAGCGAGCGCGCTTCAGCTCTGCATTTCCGCCAACAGCACCGCCATCAGCTCCGCCGCCGGCAGCTCACGGGCCAGGGGCGCGCCCTGCCCGGCCCACTGCACGGCGAAGTCGCCGTTGCCGCTGGCCTGGGCCGCCGCCAGGAGGGCCTTGGTGGCGTCATAGGTCATCGGGTAATCGGGCAAGGCCGGTGCATCAGGGCTTTGCAGGTCGGTGAATAGCCGGTTCACCAGGCCGCGCGCCGGGCGACCGGAGATCGCCGCCGTGATCTGCGTATGCCAGGCCTTGTCGCTGCGCAGCGCAGCGCGATAGGCGGCATTGGCCGAAGACTCCGGGCAGGCGATGAACGCCGTGCCCATCTGAACCGCTTCGGCGCCCAGGGCGAGCGCCGCGCGGATTCCGCGACCATCCATGATGCCGCCGGCAGCTATCACCGGCACGTTCAGGGCCGGCACCAGGCTGCCGACCAAGGCCAGGGTCCCGAGGCGATCGTCATGCTCGGGGTCGAAGATGCCGCGATGGCCGCCCGCCTCGTAGCCCTGGGCGATCACCGCATCGATTCCAGCGGCCTCGATCGCCTGCGCTTCCCGCAGGTTGGTGGCGCAGGCCAGCAAGGTGATGCCGGCCGCCTTGAGGTGGTCGATCCAGCGCTGCTCGGGCAGGCCGAAGTGGAAGCTGACCACAGGCGGGCGAACCTCCAGCAGCAGTTCGAGCATCTGCGGGTCGTCGACGAAGCTACGGTAGATCTCGCGCAGCGCGGCCGGCGGTTCACTCCCCAATTCCGCGAACAGCGGCCGAAGGTGTTCCAGCCAGCGTGCCTCGCGCGCCGCGTCGGCCTGCGCCGGGCGATGGCAGAACAGGTTGACGTTGAACGGCCGGTCGGTCAGCCCGCGCAATTGGGCGATGGTTTCCCGCGCCTGCGCCGGTGTGCTGGCTCCCAGGCCTACCGAGCCCAGTCCTCCAGCGTTGGAGACTGCGGCCGCCAGTGCCGGCGTCGACACGCCGACCATGGGCGCCTGGATGATGGGGTGATCAATGGCGAGTCGCTGGCGGATGGACATGGTCATGGCCTCGTCTGGGAGTGATTGACTTAAAATCTCACATGGAGAATATTCTGCGCAACATGTTCTCTAAAAGAGATTTATAGCCATGGACCTATCCAGCCTGGAGATCTTCCGCAGCGTCGCCGAGGAGCAGAGCGTCACCCGTGCTGCCGCGCGCCTGCAGCGTGTGCAGTCGAACGTCACCACGCGCATCCGCCAACTGGAAGAGGACCTCGGCGTGCAGCTGTTCCTTCGCGACGGCAAGCGCATGACCCTGACCGACCCGGGCCGCGAATTCCTCGCCTACGCCGAGAAGCTCCTGGCCCTGGCCGCAGAGGCGCGGCAGTCGCTGCACCCGCAGGTCGCCGCCGGCACCTTGCGCGTCGGCAGCATGGAGAGCACAGCCGCCAGTCGCCTGCCCGGTCCGCTGGCGGCCTACCACAACGCCTGTCCGCAGGTGCAGTTGGAAGTCAGCACCGGCACCAGCCAGGCGCTGGTGGACGGCGTGCTGTCACGCCGCCTCGATTGCGCATTGATCGCCCATCCCGATGCGATCCTCGCGGACAGCAAGGCCGAACGCACGCTGGAACGCGGCCTGCTGGGCGTACCGGTGTTCCATGAACAACTGCTGTTGGCGCTGCCCGGCAATCACCCGCCGGTCAACGCCGCCGAGGACGTGCAGGTACGCACCCTGGCTGGCTTCGCCCGAGGCTGCACCTACCGGCAAATCGCCGAGGACTGGCTGAACGCCGGGGGCACGCGGGTGCAGGTGCAGGAAGTCGGCTCCTACCACGGGATTCTCGCCTGCGTGGCTGCCGGCGCCTGCGTCGGCATCCTGCCGCGCTCGCTGGTCGAATTGCAGCGTCAGCCGCCGGCCGTGCAGTTGCATCCACTGCTGGAGACCGATACCTGGCTGGTGTGGCGCGAGGGCTACGCCACGGCCGCCTTCGAACGCTTCCGCGAAACCCTGCAGGCCGCCTCATCATGAACAATCGCGATCGCCTGGCTGGTCTCACCGCCGCGCTGATCCTAGCCCTGGGCATGGGCTTCGGCCGCTTCGCCTTCACCGGGCTCTACCCGTTGATGGTCCGCGACGGCCTGCTCAGCGTGAACGCGGGCTCCCTGGCGGCGTCGGCCAACTACGCCGGCTACCTGATCGGCGCCCTGCTCCTCGCGCGCTGCCCTGAAGACCAGGCCGCAAGGCTCTGCCGCATCGCGGTGCTCGGCACCCTGCTCGGCCTGGCTGCCATGGCCTTGCCAGCGCCGGTCTGGTTCGCCGTTGGCGTGCGCTTCGTTGCCGGGGTGCTCAGCGCCATGGCCATGGTCGGGGCTTCCGTGTGGCTGTTGCACCAGATGCAGCAACACGGCGCCGCGCCCCTGATGTTCGCCGGCGTGGGCTTCGGCATCCTGGTTTCGGCGGAGCTGATCGCCGCAGGCGCGCACGGCGGCCTCGGCAGCCCTGGCATCTGGCTGCTGCTGGCCGGCGCCGGCGTGCTGCCGCTGCTGTTCGCCTGGTCGGTGCTGGGACGCCCGGCCGTCGCGGCTCCCACGCAGGCCAAGGCGCACGCCCAGGGTACTGCGTTGCTCGGACCCGCTGCAGTGCTGGCGATTTATGGCCTGGCCGGCTTCGGCTACATCATCACTGCGACCTACCTGCCCCTGCTCATGAAGGGGGCGCTCGGTCCGCTCGACCCGATGCAGGCCTGGGCGGTCTTCGGCCTCGGTGCGGTGCCTTCCTGCTTCCTCTGGCATTGGCTGCACCAGCGCCTCGGCGCTCGACGTGCGCTGGCGGCCAACCTGGCGTTGCAGGCCCTGGGCGTGATGCTGCCGGCGCTGCAGCAAAGCTCGCCGGCCTATCTGGCCAGCGCCCTGCTGGTCGGCGGGACCTTCATGGGCACCGCGACCATCGCCATGCCGGCGGCACGCCAGGTGGCGAGCCGCGTGCGCTTCAACATGCTGGCGGCGATGACGGCGGTTTATGGCGTCGGGCAGATCGCCGGGCCACTGGCCTCCAGCGCCCTTTATCACTGGAGTGGCAGCTTCGCGCCGGCGCTACTGGTTGCTGCCGTAGCGCTGCTTCTTGCCGCCGCCTGCACCTGGCAACCGGCACGCGTTGCACGGGCTAGGTCCCCTGACTGAGCCGACCCACGGACTGGCGGCCAGCCCGAGTCTGGCCAAGACTGGACAGTCCCTCCCCTGCGCCGAGGCACCCGGTCCGGCCCAGTGAAGGACCCTCCCACAGCCTGGAGTTCCGCCATGTCCATCGAGAAAGTGCTGTACCGCGCCTATGCCGAAGCCACCGGTGGTCGCGAGGGCCGCGCCATTTCCTCCGACGGCGTCCTCGACGTCGAGCTGACCACGCCCAGGGAACTGGGCGGCAACGGCGCCCGTGGCACCAACCCGGAACAACTCTTCGCTGCCGGTTATTCGGCCTGCTTCCTCGGTGCCATGAAGTTCGTCGCCGCGCGCGACAAGCTGGCGATTCCGGCGAATCCGTCGATCGAGGGCGTGGTCGGCATTGGCGCCGTGCCCACCGGTTTCGCCATCGAGGTCGAGCTGCGCATCTCCCTGCCGGGCCTGCCGCGCGACCAGGCGCAGGAGTTGGTGAACCGCGCGCACATCGTCTGCCCTTACTCCAACGCCACCCGCGGCAACATCGACGTCACCCTGACGATCACCGACTGAGTCCATCGGCTGCGGCGCAGGCCGCAGCCGTCCGCTCTTCAGAGAGCCGGCGCTTGCCGGAAGCTGACCGCCAGCCGGTTCCAGCAGTTGATCGCCGCGATGGCCACGGTCAGGTCGACCGCCTCGCGTTCGTCGAATTCTTCTCGCAGCTGCGCATAAACGTCGTCCGGCACATTGGACTGCGACAGCAAGGTCACCGACTCGCTCCAGGCCAGCGCAGCCTGCTCGCGGGACGTGAAGAACGGCGAATCACGCCACACCGCCACCGCAAACAAGCGCCGCTCGGACTCGCCGTTGCGGCGCGCTTCGAGGGCGTGCATGTCGGCGCAGAAGGCACAGTTGTTGAGCTGCGAAACCCGCAACTTGACCAGCTCCAGCAACGGCTTCTCGATGGACAGGTCGAAGGAAGAGGCCTCCAGCGCGAGGATCGCCTTCAGCGCATCTGGCGAAGCCGTGTAGTAATCCAGGCGTGGCTCCATCGTCGGGCTCCTCGGGTGGCACGTCTTGGGCTACCAGCATAGAGCTGCGGCCTGTCCGAACCAGGTGCCAATCCCGCGGATCTTCAGGAGTCCAAGGCGGAGCAACAATGTGCCGGACAATGACGAGCCCTTGGACAAAGAGGCCGGCGTTGCACCGGCCTCTCGCGATCAGAACGCCGCGCGAACCACCCCGCCGTCCACCCGCAGGGCAGCGCCATTGGTGGCGGAGGAGGCCTCCGAGCAGACGTAGACGACCAGGTTGGCGACCTCCTCCGGCCTGATGAAGCGCTTGAGTAGCGATGTTGGCCGCGCGCTGCGGAAGAACTCACCCTCGAACTCGGCGAATGGCTGGCCGCCGGATAGCTTGTCGACGAACTCGCCGACCCCTTCGGAGTGCGTCGGTCCCGGCAGCACCGCGTTGACCGTCACGCCAGTGCCGGCGCAGCTCTCCGCCAGCCCACGGGACAGGCCCAACTGGGCGGTCTTGGTCACGCCGTAATGGATCATCTCCACCGGAATCTGGATGCCGCTTTCGCTGCTGATGAACACCACGCGGCCCCAGTTGCGCTGCTTCATGCCCGGCAGATAGGCGCGGCTCAGGCGCACGCCGGAGAGCAGGTTCACTTGCAGGAAGCGCTCCCAGTCCTCGTCGGGAATGTCCTCGAACGGCTTGGGATCGAAGATGCCCAGGTTGTTCACCAGCACGTCCACCTGCGGGTAACGCTGCACCAGGGCAGCGATCTGCGCCGGATCGGAAAGGTCGCCGGCGAAGCCCTCGACCTTCGCGTCCGGCTGCTGCTCGCGAAGCTTCGCCAAGGCGGCGTCCACCGATGCCTGGCTGCGGCCGTTGAGGATCACCCGGGCGCCCTCACGGGCCAGGCCCTGGACGATGGCGAAGCCGATGCCCTTGGTGGAACCGCTGACCAGGGCGAGTTTGTCGTGCAGGTTGAGGTTCATGGCGTTGCTCTCGAATGGATGGAATGGCCGGACCCGGCAGGAGCCTAGTCCCGGCGTCCGGAGCCTTCCAGCAGACGCTGCCTGTACGCATGCCTTTCCGCGGAACGGTCCGGCAATCGCCGATCCGCAAGGAATGCCGGGGGCCTGGCGCATGACTGCTACCGATGTGCCCTGCCCTCGCCTGTTCCCCTGTCGAGCCTGGCCGGCTGATAGATGAAGTACCGAAGGAAGGCCAGTCGGCGGATAACGTCGAACCTTATCCGCCTACGGGAATGTCGTGTCATATCGACGCACTACTTGCGCGCTAGAAAGCCAGCTCACTCGAATGTAAAGACGGAATTTTCAGAACATCCGCTGGCTTCGTACGAAACATATCTTTTCCAGCTGCTATTCGACACAAAATCCCAGCGTTCGCCAGTCCCTGACTCATCGTCGATCTGTCTGCGACAACTTGAAGCGCAGATCGATATCCCCCTCGCCTCTATAGTCCGCGCCGTCTATTCAATGGGAACGATACCTATATGGCGATTCCGGCACACCTCTGGCTGAAAGATGACGGCGGCGCGGATATCAAGGGCAGCGTCAATGTAATGGGGCGCGAAGGCAGCATTGAAATCTTCGGTTTTGGGCATGGCCTGTTCCTTCCGGTCGACGACAGCAGCGGCAAAATCACGGGAACAAGGCAGCATGCAGCGCTGACTTTCGAGAAGGAATTCGATTATTCCAGCCCTTATCTCTATAAGGCCGTAGCCAAGGGGCAAACGCTGAAATCGGCGGAATTCAAGTGGTACAGGATCAATGACGCAGGCCAGGAAGAGGAGTACTTCAATATGCTCCTCGAGGATGTGAAGGTCGTCGCCATTTGCCCGATGATGCACGATTGCAAGGACCCATCGATGGAAAAGCATAATCATCTAGAATCGGTTTCACTGCGTTACGCCAAGATCACCTGGAAGCACTGCGACGGCAATATCATCTTCGCCGATGTCTGGAATGAAAGATGATTCGCTGCACATTTCATCTCAATGGGCAAGGGCTTTCCATCCTTAGCTGTCCTGGAGTTGGATTTTTCCCAGCCTATTCCGGAAACTCAGGACCACATCGCAACAATCCCGGCTCGGCAATGATTCGAGATGTAGGGCCTTTGCCTCGCGGGACCTATTACATAGTAAAAAGAGCAAGGGGCGGCGTCAGATCAAAGGTAAATAGCGCTGTAAAGTCCTGGTGGACAGGGTCAGACCATAGCACATGGTTTTCGCTCTATCGTGCCGACGGAGTTATAGATGACCTAACACTTGTAGGCAGTGTCAATCGAAAGAACTTCAGATTGCACCCAGCGGGACGCGAGGGAATTAGCGAGGGCTGCATTACCCTTCCAAGTCCTTACCACTTCGATCTACTTCGCAAGGCGTTGCTAAGCACTCCGGAGTATTTGGTGGCGCCCGGCCTAAGGGCCTACGGGACAATACGGGTTTATTGAATGAAACCTTTAAAATTCCTTCTCATATGGCATCTGTACGCCGCCACATACGTATTGATATTTAACGCACTCTTCCTGTTGGTGCCTGAGGAGTATTTGTTCAACCTGATAGACAGTCACATCAGGGATCTGCTTGGAAACTCTTGGGATGAAACCCACATGTCAATCCTCATGCTCGTCTCACTTGCACTAAATGCAATTCTGATCTTTTCAATAGAGTTTTGGCGCCATCGCGGAGAATTCAGATCACCCTGCTCTATCAAGCGATCCAGCTCTTAGCCGAACCTAATCTATTGGCCCGCGACGAGGTGAAGACCCGCTAAATGTCGCCATTCAAAATGATTCTTATGTGGCTTATTTATATATTGACCTTTTCGGTAATTTACACACTCTACTCGATGGCTATTTCTGGAGAATGGCTCCTGGGTGTTCTTCGACTATTTCAAGCCGACCTAGAATACAGCCCCGTCTTCGGGTTTATTTACAATACCTTAAGAACCATAGCATGCCTGGTTCTGAATGGAATTGTGATTAATGCAGTCTACAAACGCGAGAAATACACTGCAGAGTTCAGCAGCGGAGCAGTCAATCGCAGTTTTCTGAACCCATGGACTGCTCTCATTTTGTGGCTTGCTTATTACCTTGTATTCTTCGCAATGCTCGAATTGCTAATCGCCTTCACCCCCTATGATTGGAAGGTTTGGCTGGTTAGCACTTCTACTGGCGAACATATTGCTGAATTGGGATGCGAGCATGATGCCGTAATTGAACTGACACTCCTGGCGTTAGCTTCTAACTGCGTTTTTATTTACATAACTTCCACTTTATGGAACGGATGGCGGCAGAAGTCAAAAGCCTCAGCAAGTGAGGCGTGACAGTCTCCGCGGAGCTTTTGCAGGCTCAATAAAAGAAAAAGCCCGGACACCTCACGGTATCCGGGCTTTTTCATGCCGCCGAAGCCATCGGCGTGGAGACGATTCCGGCGGCAGGTCTTGCAGGGTCGAACTCAGTCGCGGGCCAGAGCCATGGCGACGCCTTGGCCGCCGCCGATGCAGAGGGTGGCGAGGCCTTTCTTGCTGTCGCGGCGGAGCATTTCGTGGAGCAGGCTGACCAGCACGCGGGCACCGGAGGCGCCGATCGGGTGGCCGAGGGCGATGGCGCCGCCGTTGACGTTCACTTTGCCGGCATCCCAGCCCAGTTCCTTGCCGACCGACAGGGCCTGGGCGGCGAAGGCTTCGTTGGCTTCGATCAGCTCGACCTCAGCGAGGCTCCAGCCGGCCTTCTCCAGGCAGCGGCGGGTTGCCGGGACCGGGGCGATGCCCATGATCGACGGGTCCACGCCGGCGCTGGCGTAGGCCTGGATGCGGGCCAGCACCGGCAGGCCGAGGGCCTTGGCCTTGGCGGCGCTCATCAGCAGTACGCCGGCGGCGCCGTCGTTCAGGGTCGAGGCGTTGCCGGCGGTGACGCTGCCGTCCTTCTTGAACGCCGGTTTCAGCTTGGCCAGCGATTCGGCGGTGGTGCCTGCGCGCGGTTGTTCATCGGTGTCGAAGGCCAGGGCTTCGCCCTTGCGCTGGGGGATCAGCACCGGGGTGATCTCGTCGCGGAAACGGCCGGCTTCGACCGCGGCGACGGCCTTCTGCTGCGACTGCGCGGCGAAGGCGTCCTGGGCTTCGCGGCTGACTTCGAAGCGCTCGGCCAGGTTCTCCGCGGTGATACCCATGTGGTAGTCGTTGAAGGCGTCGATCAGGCCGTCGCGCAGCAGGCTGTCCTGCAGCTCGGCGTGGCCCATGCGCAGGCCGGTGCGGGCCTTGGGCAGCACGTAGGGGGCGAGGCTCATGCTCTCCTGGCCGCCGGCGATGACCACTTCGGCATCGCCGCAACGGATCGCCTGGACGCCGAGGAACAGCGACTTCAGGCCCGAACCGCAGAGCTTGTTGATGGTCATGGCCGGCACTTCCACCGGCAGGCCGGCGCCGATGGCGGCCTGGCGAGCGGGGTTCTGCCCGGCGCCGGCGGTGAGCACCTGGCCGAGGATCACTTCGTCGACCTGCTCGGGCTTCACGCCGCTGCGTTCGAGCAGCGCGCGGATGACCACGCTGCCCAGTTCGTGGGCGGGGATATTCGCCAGGCTGCCCTGGAAGCTGCCGATGGCGGTGCGCACGGCGGCGACGATCACTACGTCTTGCATGTCTTGGCTCCGTTTTGGCGGAAAGGCGGGCGCGGGCCGCGTCACGAGCGCTGGCCCGGTCCCGCTAAAGGCTTCAGAAGGTCATTTCCTTCACATCGTCCGGCACGATCAGGCGGCCGGCGGTTTTCTCGGCGATCTCGGCGATGCTCACGCCCGGGGCGGTCTCGCGCAGGATGAAGGTGCCATCTTCGATTTCCAGATAAGCGAGGTCGGTCAGCACCTTGCGGATGCAGCCGGCGCCGGTCAGCGGCAGCGTGCAGCGGTCGAGCAGCTTGGACTCGCCGTCCTTGGAGGCGTGGGTCATGGTGACGATGATGTTGTCGGCGCCGGCCACCAGGTCCATCGCGCCGCCCATGCCTTTCACCAGCTTGCCGGGAATCATCCAGGAGGCGATGTTGCCCTGCACGTCCACCTCGAAGGCGCCAAGCACGGTCAGGTCGACGTGGCCGCCGCGGATCATCGCGAAGGACTCGGCCGAGGAGAAGATCGACGCGCCTTTCACGGCGGTGACGGTCTGCTTGCCGGCGTTGATCATGTCGGCGTCGACCTCGGCTTCGGTCGGGAAGGCGCCCATGCCGAGCAGGCCGTTCTCCGACTGCAGCATCACTTCCATGCCCTCGGGCACGTAGTTGGCCACCAGGGTCGGGATGCCGATGCCGAGGTTCACGTAGTAGCCGTCCTTGAGCTCGCGCGCGACGCGCTGGGCCATCTGTTCGCGGGTCAGTGCCATGGTCTTGTCTCTCTTGTCCGGTGGGCTCAGGAACGTACGGTGCGTTTCTCGATACGCTTTTCGAAGGTTCCTTGGATGATTCGGTCGACGTAGATGCCGGGGGTGTGGATCTGGGTCGGGTCCAGTTCACCCGGCTCGACGATTTCTTCCACCTCGACCACGGTGATGCGGCCCGCGGTGGCAACCACCGGGTTGAAGTTCTGCGCGGTGTGGCGGTAGATCACGTTGCCGTAGTGGTCGGCCTTCCAGCCCTTGACGATGGCGAAGTCGCCGGTGATGGCGCGCTCCATGATGTATTGGCGGCCGTCGAACTCGCGCACTTCCTTGCCCTCGGCGACCGGGGTGCCGAAGCCGGTGGCGGTGAAGAAGGCCGGGATGCCGGCGCCGCCGGCGCGCAGTTTTTCGGCCAGGGTGCCTTGCGGGGTGAGTTCCACTTCGAGCTCGCCGGACAGCAGCTGCTGCTCGAACAGGGCGTTCTCGCCGACGTAGGAGGCGATCATCTTGCGGATCTGGCGGTCTTCCAGCAGCACGCCGAGGCCGAAGCCGTCGATGCCGCAGTTGTTCGACACCACGGTCAGGCCCTTCACGCCCATGCGGCGGATCTGCGCGATCAGGTTTTCCGGAATGCCGCAGATGCCGAAGCCGCCCGCCACTACCGTCATGCCGTCGGTGAGCCCGGCCAGGGCTTCCTCGTAACTGCCAACCCGCTTGTCGAGTCCTGCCATTTGCTGCTGCCTCTTGTTGTTAGGGTTTCCGACCGGCCGGTCGGAGATGGCCGCAGCTTCTCCGCAATCAACTGATTTGTTAAGTTTGTTTTTCTTCTCGATTGATTGGCTTTGCAAATCAATGACCGTCAAACAACTGCGCGCCTTCCTCGCCGTGGCGCAAACCCTGAGCTTCGCCCAGGCCTGCGAGCGACTGCACCTGTCGCAACCGGCGCTCAGCCTGGCGATCAAGAACCTCGAGGAATCCCTCGGCGGGCAATTGCTGGTGCGCACCACGCGCAGCGTCGCGCTGACGCCCGAGGGCGAGACGCTGCTGCCCATCGCTCGTCGCCTGCTGGCCGACTGGGACAACGCCGAGGAACTGCTGCGCCAGCACTTCACGCTGCAGCTGGGCAAGGTTTCCATCGCCGCCATGCCCTCCTTCGCTGGCAACCTGCTGCCATCCGCGCTCATCGCCTTCCGCAGTCGCTACCCGAAGGTCAACGTCGCGGTGCACGACGTGATCAACGAGCAGGTCCTGGAGATGGTGCGCAATCGCCGTGTCGAGCTGGGCATCGCCTTCGAGCCCGACTCGCTGGATGGGCTGCATTTCCAGCCGTTCTACAGCGACCGCTTCGTCGCCGTGCTGCCGGCCAGCTCACCGCTGGCAACGCTGCGCCGGCTGAGCTGGTCGCAGCTGCTGACCGAGCCCTTTATCGCGCTGCAGCGCCCTTCGGGGGTGCGCGCGTTGCTGGAAGACAGCGTCGCCGCCAGTCACGGCCGGCTGCCGATCGCTTTCGAAAGCCATCAGTTGGTGACCATCGGCCGCATGGTCGCCCAGGGGCTTGGCGTCAGCGTGGTGCCGCGCCTGTGCGTGAAGCAGATGGAGGAACTGGGCGCGAAGTGCGTGGATCTCTACGAACCGACGGTCGAGCGACGCGTAGGGTTGTTCAGCCTGGCCGAACACAAGCTATCCAGCGCGGCCCAGGCATTGAGCGATGTGCTGTTGCAGATCGAAGACTGGCCACGGTTGCAGAAGGAAGGCCGGGAGGGGGAAGCGGAGTAAGAGGCATCTGCGCGGCGCGGGCGGTGCGAGCGCACCACCCGTTGCGCAGGGGTCAGATGTCGCTGCACATCTCGGTCTGACGCAGGTACTCGAGCACATGGACCTGCCCTTTGGAGTCGGCGTAGGTCATTTTCGCCAGGGCGACTTCGCAGCGGTCGTTGGCTTGCTCGATGCTGATGACCTTGGCCACGTCGAGCTTCATGCCGTACTGGTAGACCACCGGCGCGGTGTCGGCGTTGGCGGCCAAGGCAGCGCCCATCAGGGGAAAGGCGAACAGGCAAAGCAGGGTGCGTTTCATGGTGGGATTCTCCGTAATCCGGCTGGCGGGCAATTCGCCATGCCGTGCATTCAATCTAGTTGAACGCCCCTTCCGGACACAGCGCCGATCCGACAATGGATTGATACGTTTTCCGTAACAGAAAACACTTGCCAGCGCTGGCGCGGTCGGATCACCCAACCGGGCCGCTGCGCTTGAAACACTTGTTGCAAGCGGAATCTTCCCGCTCTTCGTCCCTCCGCCGCACGGCGTGAACGCCGCAACCGCGCCTCTTACACGGGCTCTCCGCAGCGGCGCAGGGCTCCTGTCCTTGTCAATGGCTGGCATCACAACTTTGCACAAATGATTCACTTGACGACAAAATGATTCAAGTGTTTCATGTGCCCACATCACCACCGATCGCCGCACGACCGTGCGTGAGGATAATAAGAATGAGCGATTTCAAGTTGACCTACTCGACCATGTTCGCCCCGCCGGAAGCGCTGCACGTGCGCTTCGAACAGGCGCTGGTGGATCTGCGCGAGGAGCTTGGCCGCGACCATGGCCTGTTCATCGCAGGCCAGGATGTCCTCACCGGCCAGACCCTGGAGAAGCGCAGCCCGATAGACCGGGGCTGGCTGCTCGGGCGCTTCCAGGCGGCGGGCGAACACGAGGTCGACGCCGCTATGAACGCCGCGCACGAGGCGTTCCCGGCCTGGCGCGCGATGCCCTGGCAGCGCCGGGTCGAGCTGATGCGCCGGGTCGCCCGGCTGATCGAGGAACGCGTATACCGCATCGCCGCTGCCGTCAGCCTGGAAACCGGCAAGAACCGCATGGAAGCCCTGGGCGAAGTCCAGGAGACCGCGGTGTTCTTCGACCACTACAGCGACCTCATGGAGCAGAACCAGGGCTACGACCACGTGCTGCCCAACGATCCGCTCGAGGACTTTACCAGCCGTAACCGCAGCGTGCTCAAGCCCTACGGCGCTTGGGTGGTGATCGCCCCCTACAACTTCCCCTTCGCCCTTGCCGGCGGCCCGGTCAGCGCCGCGCTGGTCACCGGCAATACCGTGGTGCTCAAGGGCGCCAGCGAAACGCCCTGGGCCGGTCGCCTGCTCGCCGAATGCCTGCGCGACGCCGGCATCCCGGACGGCGTGTTCAATTACCTCTCCGGCAGCGGTCGCGGCGCGGGGCAAGCGCTGGTGGACCATCCGCACACCGCCGGCATCACCTTCACCGGCTCCTACGATGTCGGCATGGCCATCGCCCGCGCCCAGCTCGCCCGGCCCTACCCGCGTCCCTGCATCGCCGAGATGGGCGGCAAGAACGCCGTGCTGGTCAGCCGCCATGCCGACCTCGATCGCGCCGCGCTGGGCATCGTCCGTTCGGCCTTCGGCATGCAGGGGCAGAAGTGCTCCGCGCTGTCGCGCATCTACGTCGAGGCTCCCGTTGCCGACGCGTTGATCGAGCGCCTCAAGGCGCAGATCGCCGCCATCCGCATCGGCGACCCGGCCGCCCGCGAACACTGGATGGGCCCGGTTTCTACCCGTGCCGCCTACGACGACTATGCGGCCTACAGCGCCCGCCTGCAGCAACATGGCGCGCGACTGCTGGCCGGTGGCGAGCAACTGAAAGGGGCCGGTTACGCCGATGGCCTGTACTGCGCGCCGACGCTCGCGGAAGCGCCGCTGGACCATCCGCTGTGGACCGAGGAGATGTTCCTGCCGATCGTCATGCTCGCCCGCGTCGACAGCCTCGAACAGGCGATGCGCGAGGCCAATGCCAGCGCCTACGGGCTGACAGCCGGCTTCTATGGCGACGCCGCGGAGACCGACTGGTTCTTCGCGCACATCGAGGCCGGCGTGACCTACGCCAACCGCCCGCAGGGCGCGACCACCGGCGCCTGGCCCGGCTACCAGCCCTTCGGCGGCTGGAAAGGCTCGGGCAACACCGGCAAGGCCATCGCGTCCTTCTACTACCTGCCGCAGTACCTGCGCGAGCAGTCGCAAACCCGCGTCGACTGATCCGCCCCGGCGCGCGGCGCACCCCGCCCGCGCCGCGATTTCCGGTCAGCCACCCCGTCTTTCCAGGAGAGTTCCATGTCCGAACACATCGTCACCGCCCTGCCCGGCCCCAAGGCCCTAGCCATGATCGAGCGCGACAGCGCCGTGGTCTCGCCGTCCTATCCGCGCGACTACCCCTTCGTCATGAGCCACGGTCGCGGCGCCGAAGTCTGGGACGTCGACGGCAACCGCTTCCTCGATTTCGCTGCCGGGATCGCGGTCTGCTCCACCGGCCATAGCCACCCGCAGGTGGTCGAGGCGGTGAAGAATGCGGCCGACCGCTTCCTGCACATTTCCTCGGACTACTGGCACGAGGAGCAGATCCGCCTGGCGGAAACCATCGACCGCCTGGCGCCCTTCGGCGAGCCGGCCATGACCTTCTTCTGCAATTCCGGCACCGAGGCTGTGGAAGGTGCGCTCAAGCTGGCCCGCTACGTCACCGGTCGGCAGCGTTTCGTCGGCTTCCTCGGTGGCTTCCATGGCCGCACCATGGGTTCGCTGTCGTTCACCGCGAGCAAATACACCCAGCAAGCCGGGTTCTTCCCGGGCATGCCCGGCGTCACCCACATCCCCTATCCGAACCCCTATCGCCCGCTGCTGGCTGGCGAGGACCAGGGCCAGGCCGTCCTCAACTACCTGGAGAACGTGCTGTTCCAGAGCAACGTGCCGGCCCATGAGGTCGCCGCGATCCTGCTCGAGCCGATCCAGGGCGAAGGCGGCTACCTGGTGCCGCCGGAAGGTTTCCTGGCCGGCCTGCGCGCCCTCTGCGACCGCCACGGCATCCTGCTGATCGCCGACGAGGTGCAGTCCGGCGCCGGCCGCACCGGGCGCATGTTCGCCTGCGAGCACTGGGGCCTGCGCCCGGACATCGTGACCATGGCCAAGGGCCTGGGCTCCGGCCTGCCGATCGGCCTGGTGACCGCGAAGCGGACCCTGATGCAGCAATGGAAGCGCGGTGCCCACGGCAACACCTACGGCGGCAATCCGATCTGCTGCGCGGCCGCCTCGGCGACCCTGGCGCTGATCGAGAACGGCTACATGCAGAACGCCGCCGCGATGGGCGAATACCTCATGCAGCGCCTGCGCGAAATGCAGCAGCGCTTCCCGCAGCTGATCGGCGACGTGCGCGGCAAGGGCCTGATGATCGGTGTCGAACTGGTAGCCGACGCGCAGAGCCGCGCGCCCGCACGGGAGTTCGCCGACCACCTGCTGTACAGCGCCTGGCGCCGCGGCCTGCTGCTGCTGACTTGCGGCCAGAGCACCCTGCGCCTGATGCCGCCGCTGATGATCGATCGCGCCACTTGCGACGAAGCGCTGGCGCTGCTCGAGGCGGCCATCGAAGACACCCTGGGCGCCTGACCGCGCCCTCTCCAGCCCTACCGAGGAAAGCAACGATGAAAAGATTGCACGGATTCATGGCTGTCGCACTGGGCCTGGCATTGCTGCACGGCAGCGCCCAGGCCAAGGATTGGAAAGAGATCCGCATGGCTACCGAAGGTGCCTACTCGCCCTTCAACGAGATGGGCCCGGACGGCAAACCACGGGGTTTCGACGTCGACATCGGCAATGCGCTCTGCGCGCAGCTGAAGGCCCGGTGCAACTGGGTAATACAGGACTGGGACGGCATGATTCCCGCACTGCTGGCCGGCAAGTTCGACGCCATAGTCGCCTCCATGACCATCACCCCGGAGCGCGAGCAGAAGATCGCCTTCACCGACAAGTACTACAGCTCCAACGTGCAGATCATCGCCAAGGCGGGGGCACCCTACGACGCGGCGAAACCGGAATCGCTGAAGGGCGTGCGCCTGGGCGTGCAGCGCGAAACGACTCACGAACGCTACGCCAAGGACGTGTTGGCCAAGGCCGGTGCCGAGGTCGTCAGCTACCCGTCGCTGGAAGAGGCCTACATGGACCTGGGCAACGGCCGTCTCGACGCCACGCTGCAGGACACCATCCCCGGCCTCGAAGGCTTCATCAAGAAGCCCCAGGGCCAGGGCTTCGCCCTGGTCGGCCAGCAGGTGAGCGACCCGGCCTACTTCGGCGCAGGCCAAGGCATCGGCATCCGCAAGGAAGACGCCGAGCTGCGCCAGGCGCTGGACCAGGCCCTGGCGGAGATCATCCGCAACGGCACCTACGACAAGCTGCGCAAGCAGTACTTCGACGCGCCCATCCTCTGACGGCCCGGCGGCGGAGCACACCCGCCGCCGCCCTCCTCTCATCCGCTCATTTCCAGATCGGCCCACCCGCCCGGCCGAGGGGGTTTTGCGTGTCCCGAGATCCTCGTTACGACATCCTGTTCCAGCCACTGCGCATCGGCCCGGTCACCGCGAAGAACCGTTTCTTCCAGGTCCCGCACTGCAACGGCATGGGCTGGACCCAGCCCCGCGGCCTCGCCGAACTGCGCCGGGTCAAGGCCGAAGGCGGCTGGGGCGTCATCTGCACCGAAGAGGTGGAGATCCATCCGAGCAGCGACTGCTCGCCCTATCACGAAGGCCGCCTGTGGAGCGACCTGGACATTCCCGCCCTGGCCCTGATGGCCGAGGCAGTGCACGAATACGGCGCGCTGGCCGGCATCGAGATCATGCACCACGGCCCCTCGTGCGCGAACTACGACAGCCGCGAGGTGCCCATCGGCCCTTCGCACCGGCCGATCACCTACTACTCGCCGGTGCAGGCGCGGGCCATGAGCAAGAGCGACATCCGCGAACTGCGCCAGTGGCATCGCCAGGCCGCGCTGCGCGCCAAGCGCGCCGACTTCGACCTGGTCTACGTCTACGCCTCGCACGACCTCGGCCTGCCGATGCACTTCCTGCAGCGGCGCAAGAACGACCGCTGCGACGAATACGGCGGCAGCCTGGAAAACCGCGTGCGCCTGCTGCGCGAGCTGATCGAGGACACCAAGGACGCCGTCGGCGACCGCTGCGCGGTGGCCGTGCGCCTGGGCGTGGAGGAATTGCTCGGGCCGGATGGCATCGTCAGCGCCGAGGAAGGCCGCGACATCATCGCCATGCTCGCCGAGTTGCCCGACCTGTGGGATGTGAACGTCAGCGCCTGGAGCAATGACAGCGTGACCTCGCGCTTCAAGAAGGAAGGCTACCAGGAGGAGCACACCGCCTTCGTCAAATGGCTGACCAGCAAGCCGGTGGTCGGCGTCGGCCGTTTCACGTCGCCGGACACCATGGTCAGCCAGATCCGCCGCGGCGTGATGGACTTCATCGGCGCGGCACGCCCCTCGATCGCCGATCCCTTCCTGCCGAGCAAGATCGAACGGGGCGACATCGACGCCATCCGCGAGTGCATCGGCTGCAACATCTGCGTCTCCAGCGACTACTCCAGCAGCAACCTGCGCTGCACGCAGAACCCGACCATGGGCGAGGAATGGCGGCGCGGCTGGCACCCGGAGAAAATCCCAGCGCGCGGTTCCGACCATACCCTGCTGGTGGTCGGCGCCGGCCCCGCCGGTCTGGAAGCGGCGCTGGCCGCCGCGCGCCGCGGCTACGAGGTGCACCTGGCCGAGGCCAGCGCCGAGCTTGGCGGCCGCGTGCTGCGCGAGTCGGCCCTGCCCGGCCTGCGCGAATGGTCACGGGTGCGCGACTGGCGGGTCGGCCAGCTGCAGCCCATGGCCAACGTGAACATCTACCTCGACAGCCCGCTGAGCGCGGCGGACATCCGCGACTTCGGCGCCGGCCACGTGGCCATCGCCACCGGGTCGCGCTGGCGCCACGACGGCGTCGGCCGCGCCAACGGCTGGGCCGTGCCTGGATTCGCGGCGGGCAAGGTGTTCAACCCGGACGACCTGATGGCCGGACGGCGCCCGCAGGGCCCGGTGGTGATCTTCGACGACGACCATTACTACATGGCCAACGTGCTCGCCGAGCGCTGCGTCGAGTGGGGCCTTCCGGTCACCCTGGTTACCCCGGCGCTGCAGGTCGCCAGCTGGAGCAGCAACACCCTGGAGTCGACGGCGATCCTGCGTCGCCTGATGGAGCTGGGCGTGGAGATCATCCGCCACCACAACGTCGCCGCCTACGACGGCGAAAGCCTGGAGCTGGTGTGCGAGATCAGCGGGCGACGCCAGCGCATCGCCTGCGGCGGCCTGGTCAGCGTCACCGCCCGACTGCCCGAGGACGCCCTGTTCCTCGAATTGCAGGAGCGGCCCGACGCCCTTCGCGAGGCCGGCATCCAGACCCTCAGCCTGGTCGGCGACTGCATGGCCCCGGCGACCATCGCCGCCGCGGTGTACCAGGGGCACAAGTTCGCCCGCTACCTGGACAGCGGACTGGCGCCCCACGAATACGCCCGCGAACTGCCCTTGATCGCACGGGAGTGAAGCATGCCGATCCCCTCTGGTGAACTCTTGTACGGCTATGCCGGCAGCATCCTCAGCGGCGCCCTGGTAACCATCCAGGTCGGCTTCTGCTCCCTGGCCGTGGCCCTGGCGCTGGGCCTTCTGGTCGCGGCCGGCAAGCTCTCGCGCTGGCGTCCGCTGGCCATGAGCGCGACGGCCTTCACTACCCTGATGCGCAGCGGCCCGGACTTCGTCTGGCTGCTGTTCCTCTACTACGGCGGGCAGACCGCGCTGAACCTGCTGACCAGCCGCTTCGGCCTGCAGCCGGTGGACATCGATGCCTTCGTCGCCAGCGTGATCATCCTCGGGGTGATCTACTCGGCCTACTTGGCGGAGACCTTCCGCGGCGCCTTCCTGGCCGTCGACAAGGGCCAGGCCGAGTCGGCCCAGGCCTTCGGCTTCGGTCGCCTGCAGACGTTCTTCCACATCGTCTTCCCGCAGATGATGCGCTTCGCCCTGCCCGGCATCGGCAACAACTGGCTGGTGATGCTCAAGGCCACGGCCATCACCTCCATGGTCAGTCTCAACGAGCTGATCTTCCTCTCCCGCGCCGCCGGCAAGGCCACCGGCCATGGTCTGGAGCTGTTGCTGGTTGCCGCCCTCGTCTACCTGCTGCTGAGTACCGTATCGGTCCTCGTGCTGCGCCTGCTCGCCACCCGCTATGCCGCGGGCAGCAAGGAGATCAGCCTGTGAACTGGCAACTCGTTCTGGACAACCTGGGCCTGTTCCTGTTCAGCGACGGCACCCGCACCACGGGGTTGCTGCTGACCGTGGAACTGTTCCTCATCTCGCTGCTGTTCGGCCTGGCGCTGGCCATTCCGCTGTCGGTGCTGCGCGCGTCCGGCAACCCTTGGCTGCGCGCGCCGGTCTGGCTGTTCACCTATGTGCTGCGCGGTACGCCCTTGCTGGTGCAGATCTACATCATCTACTTCGGCCTCGCCGAGATCGCCTGGGTCCGCGGCAGCTGGGCCTGGCAGTACCTGCGCGAGGCCTACGTCTGCGCCTGGCTGGCGCTGGGGCTGAACACCGCCGCCTATACCATCGAGATCCTTGCCGGCTGCATCCTCAAGACCTTCCACGGCGAGATCGAGGCCGCCCGAGCGATGGGCATGACGCGCTGGACGCAGATGGTCCACATCGTGCTCCCCGGTGCCATGCGCCGGGCGATCCCGGCCTACAGCAACGAGGTGGTCCTGACCCTGCACGCCACCGCCCTGGCATCGAGCATCACCCTGCTCGACCTCGCCGGCGTCGGGCGTTCGATCAGCATGCGTTACGCCTCGCCCTACGAGGCCTACATCGCCGCGCTGATTCTCTATGCGCTGTTCACCAGCCTGGTTTTCATCCTCTTCCGCTTCGCGGAGCGCCGCTGGCTCGCCTACCTGCGCCCGCGCGCTGCCTGACCCACCTACGGAGACCCCGACATGGCGACCCTGCAGGTCAAAGACATCCACAAAAGCTACGGCGGACACGAGGTGCTCAAGGGCGTATCGCTGAAAGCCAGTCCCGGCGACGTGATCACCCTGATCGGCTCCAGCGGTTCGGGCAAGAGCACCTTCCTGCGCTGCCTCAACCTCCTGGAGCGGCCGAACGCCGGCGAGATCATCTGGGACGGCATGCCCCTGGCGCTCAAGCGCCAGCGCGACGGCAGCCTGCACGCCGCCAGTACGCGCCAGCTGCAGCACCTGCGTACGCAGCTGTCGATGGTGTTCCAGAGCTTCAACCTCTGGGCGCACCTGACCGTGCTGGAGAACGTGATGGCCGCCCCCATCCGCGTCCAGGGCCTGAGCCGCGCCCAGGCCCGCGACAAGGCCGTGCAGTACCTGCGCAAGGTGCACATGGACCCGGAGCGCTTCGCCAACAGTTATCCGGCCCAGCTCTCCGGCGGCCAGCAGCAGCGCGTCGCCATCGCCCGCGCGCTGGCGGTGGAGCCGGCGCTGATCCTGCTCGACGAGCCGACTTCGGCGCTGGACCCGGAACTGGTCGGCGAGGTGCTGGGGGTGATCAAGGGCCTGGCCGCCGAAGGCCGCACCATGATCATGGTGACCCACGAGATGGGCTTCGCCCGCGAGGTGTCCAGCCAGGTGATCTTCCTCCACCAGGGGCGGATCGAGGAGCAGGGTCCGCCGCAGGAACTGTTCCAGGCGCCGCGCAGCGAGCGGCTGAAGGCTTTCCTCGGCAGCTCCGCCCAGCGGGGTGGCGGCTTTGCCACGCCGGCGAATGAAACACATGTATCAATCGACAGTGAAATGGAACAAGTAGAAGAAAGCGCAGCGCGCCGCCCCGGTCGCGGACAAGGACAATACGCATGAGCCACATCTTCCATCGCAATCCTGCCCAGGTCCTGCCGGTCGCCGCTCGCGGCGAGGGCTGCTACCTGATCGACGCCAATGGCAAGCGCTACTTCGACGGCTCCGGCGGCGCGGCGGTGTCATGCCTGGGACACGGCCATCCGGCGGTCGTCGCCGCGTTGAAGGACCAGCTGGACAAGCTGGACTACGCCCACACCAGCTTCTTCACCAGCGAGCCGGCCGAGCACCTGGCCAACCTGATGGCGCGCTTGAGCCCGCCGTCGCTGGGCAACGTGTATTTCCTCTCCGGCGGCTCCGAGGCCGTCGAAACCGCGTTGAAGATGGCCCGCCAGTTCCATGTCGAGAACGGCGAAAGCCAGCGCACGCACTTCGTCTCCCGGCGGCAGAGCTACCACGGCAACACGCTGGGCGCCCTGGCCATCGGCGGCAACCTGGCACGCCGGACGCTCTACGAGCCGCTGCTGGTGCCGAGCACCCAGGTCTCGGCGTGCTACCCGTATCGCCAGCGCCTGGCCGGGGAAAGCGACGACGCCTATGTCGAGCGCCTGGTCGCCGAGCTGGAAGTCACCCTGCTGCGCCTGGGGCCCAAGACGGTCGCCGCCTTCGTCGCGGAAACCGTGGTCGGCGCGACGGCCGGCGCCCTGGAGCCGCTGCCGGGCTACTTGGCGCGGGTCCGCGAGGTTTGCGACCGCTACGGGGTGCTGCTGATCCTCGACGAGGTGATGTGTGGCATCGGCCGTACTGGGCATTACCACGCCTTCGAACGCGAGGGCGTGGTGCCGGACCTGCTGACCCTGGCCAAGGGCCTGGGCGGCGGCTACCAGCCAATCGGCGCGGTCATGGCCAGCGACCGCGTGGTGCAGACCATCACCGGCGGCAGCGGCAGCTTCCACCACGGGCACACCTACATCGGCCATCCGCTGGCCTGCGCCGCCGCGCTCGCGGTGCAGCGGGAGATCGTCGAGCACAACCTCTGCGCCCAGGTGCGCCAGCGCGGCGAGTACCTGCGCGGCTGCCTGGAAGAGCGCTTCGCCCAGCACAAGCATGTCGGCGATATCCGCGGGCGCGGCCTGTTCCAGGCAATCGAGCTGGTGCAGGACCGCCGCAATGCCCGGCCCTTCCCCGCCGAGGCGCGCCTGCATGCGCGGATCAAGCACGAGGCACTGACCCGCGGCCTGCTCTGCTATCCCTCCGGCGGCACCGCCGACGGCGTCAACGGCGACCACGTGCTGCTCGCGCCGCCCTACATCAGCAGCGAGGCACAGCTCAAGAGCGCCGTCGAGATACTCGGCGATGCCGTCGACGCGAGCATCGCGGCCCTGGATTGACCTTTCCCACCACCCGCAAAGAGGCAATCGATGAAACGCCATCCACTCACCCTGATCGCCCTGGCCGGCGGTCTGCTCTTCAGCCTGGCCGCCGCGGCCGACGCACCGCGGGCCCGCGACCTGGGCGTGCCCTTCGAGGGCACGCCCGGCAAGCTCAACGCGATCACCGACATCCCCGGCGTCGAGGTCGGCCAGGTCACCCTGGTCAGTGGTGACGGGGACCTGCAGGTAGGCAAGGGGCCGGTGCGCACCGGCGTGACCATGGTCCTGCCGCGCGGCCGCGAATCGGTGAAGCCGGTGAACGCCGGCTTCTTCAACCTCAACGGCAACGGCGAGATGACCGGCCAGTCGTACCTGCAGGACTTCGGCGAGGCGTACGGCCCCATCGGCATCTCCAACACCAACGCCATCGGCCCGGTCTACGCCGGTATCACCCAGTGGTCGGCGAAGAAGTTCGGCAGCGCGATCTGGCCAGTGGTGGCGGAAACCTGGGACGGCTACCTCAACGACATCGAGGGGCTGCACGTGACCCAGGAGCACGCCATCCAGGCCATCGACGCGGCGCGTCCCGGCGCGGTGCAGGAAGGCAACGTCGGCGGCGGCACCGGTATGGTGTGCTTCGGCTTCAAGGGCGGCATCGGCACCTCGTCGCGGGTGATCAAGGTCGACGGCAAGGACTACACCGTCGGCGTGCTGGTGCAATGCAACACCGGCCTGCGCAAGACCCTGCGCATCGCCGGCAACCCGGTAGGACAGGAGCTCGCGGAAAAATGGCTGGGCTGCTACCGCCCGGAACTCGCCGGCAAGGACAAGACCCCGCAATGCCGCAGCGACGGCGACGGCGGCAAGCCGAGCAAGGACCAGGGCTCGATCATCATCGTGGTCGGCACCGACGCCCCGCTTACCCCGACCCAGCTCAACCGCGTCGCCCGGCGCGCCTCCATGGGCCTGGCGCGCCTGGGTTCGTTCGCCGGCAACGAGTCGGGCGACATCATCGTGTCCTTCTCCACCACCGGCGCGGTCAACGATGTCGAGGAAGAGAAGCCGGTCAGCTCGGTGCAGTACCCCAACGGCATGATCGACCCGCTGTTCCAGGCCACGGTCGAGGCCACCGAGGAAGCCATCGGCAACGCCCTGGTCGCCGCGCGCGACATGACCGGCGCCGACGGCTACCAGGTCTATGCCCTGCCCCACGATGCGCTGCGCAGCATACTCGGCAAGTACAACCGCCTTGCCAAATGAACGAGGGCCCCTGCACGCCATGCATGCAGGGGCCCTTGTCGTTCCTCAGGCCTTGTCGATGTAGACCTGAAAACTCTTCAGCTGCGCCTCGCTGTTGGCGATCTCGCGCAGGCTGTCTTCGTTGCTGTTCGCCACCAGCAGCCCGGCGAGGGTCTGCGACACGGCAAGCGCCGGCACCACGGACGGGAATAGCGATGGAGTGGCGTTGCGCACCACCACCAGGACATCAGCCGGCGCGGCGATCGGCGACACCGGGCTGTCGGTGATCGAGACGATCCGTGCGCCACGCTCGCGGGAGAAGCTCACCGCCCGCAGCGCATCCTGCGCATAGGGGTGATAACTGAAGGCGACGAGGGCATCGTCCGGGCCGATCCGCCGTAGCTCGTCGGCGAAGGACCCGCCGATGCCGCTGAGCAGTGTGGTGTTGTTGAGGAACATGCCGCACACGTAGCTGAAGTAGTACGCGGCCGGGAACAGGCTGCGCAGGCCGACCACGTAGATGTGCTTGGCCCGCGTCAGCACTTCGTGCGCGGCGAGGATCTGCTCGTAACGCTCGGCACTGAAGGTCGCTTCCAGGTTGCCCATCTCGGTGCTCAGCATCTCGCTGATCAGGCCGCCGGTCTGGTCGTCGTGGGAACGGCGGCGCAGCGCATCGGCGCGCTGCGAAAACGGCGAATCGCGCTCGGTCAGCCAGTTGCGGAAGATCTCGCGCAAATCCTCATAGCTGTCGAAGCCCAGCTGTCGTGCCAGGCGCAGCATGGAGGCGGGTTGCAGCTTCGCCTTGGCGGCGACGCTACGCATCGACTCCAGGGCGATGTCGTTGGGATGGTCGAGGACGTAACGCGCGGCGCGCTGCAAGGTGGGTGACAGCTTGGAAAAACTGTTCTCGATGTGCTTCTCGATCTGCGCCTTGTCCATCGAACCTATCGCTCCTTCAAGGGGTTGCCACTCTAGCATGCCGCCCGCTCAGACCGGCGGCGCCGAACGCTTGAGCACCGACTTCAGGGCGAAGGCCGACTTGATCCCGGCCACACCGGGAATCTGCGTCAGGGTGGTGGTGAGGAAGGCCTGGTAGGCGGCCAGGTCCTTGACCACCACGCGCAGCATGTAGTCGGCATCGCCGGTCATCTGGAAGCAGCTCATCACCTGGGGCGCCTGGACGATGCTTTCCTCGAAACGCGCCAGGTAGTCGCCGGTCTGCTTCTCCAGGGTCACCGAGACGAACACGCTCATGGCGCCAGAGAGGCGTTCCTCGTCGAGTTGCGCGAAGTAGCCCTGGATGTAGTGCTCCTCTTCGAGGCGACGCACCCGGCGCAGGGTCGGGGTGAGCGACAGGCCGATCTTCTGCGCCAGGTCGCGCCAGCTCAGCCGGCCGTCGTCGGCCAGCGCGCGGAGGATCTTGAGGTCGGTGCGGTCTATGTCGGCCATGGCGGGTCACTTCTACGAAAGCGGATTTTTAGAGTTCAAACACACTAAAACTCTTGTTCAAAGCTAGTCAAATTGGAGCAAAAAACCAGCCGGTCACACCTATACTGAAATCACAAGAACAAACACAACCACGAGGACCTCACCATGAGTGATGTCACCCGCCGCGGCGCCACCCCTCGCCGTAGCCGCAACGCCGCCCTATCCGGGTTGTTGCACCCACCCAGGCCTCCATGCGCCCCCTGCTGATCGAGCTTCCCTCCCTCACTTTCAGCCGCTGGAGACCCGAACCATGACCGATTACGCCCCCCTGAAACTGCACGTGCCGGAGCCCACCGGGCGGCCGGGTTGCAAGACCGATTTCTCCTACCTGCACCTGTCCCCCGCTGGTGAAGTGCGCAAGCCCGCCGTCGAGGTCGAGCCGGCGCAGACCGCCGACCTCGCCTACAGCCTGGTGCGGGTTCTCGATGACTCTGGCAACGCGGTAGGCCCCTGGGACCCGCAGCTCAGCCATGAGCAGCTGCTGCGCGGCATGCGGGTGATGCTCAAGACGCGCATCTTCGACGCGCGCATGCTCACCGCGCAGCGCCAGAAGAAGATGTCCTTCTACATGCAGTGCCTGGGCGAGGAAGCCATCGCCACCGCCCACACCATGGCCCTGCGCGACGGCGACATGACCTTCCCGACCTATCGCCAGCAAGGCATCCTCATCACCCGCGACTACCCGCTCAAGGACATGATCTGCCAGCTGCTTTCCAACGAGCAGGACCCGCTCAAGGGCCGCCAGCTGCCGATCATGTATTCCAGCCGCGAGAAGGGCTTCTTCTCCATCTCCGGCAACCTCGCTACCCAGTTCATCCAGGCGGTCGGCTGGGGCATGGCCTCGGCGATCAAGGGCGATACCAAGATCGCCTCGGCCTGGATCGGCGACGGCGCCACCGCCGAGTCGGACTTCCACACCGCGCTGACCTTCGCCCACGTGTACCGTGCGCCGGTGATCCTCAACGTGGTCAACAACCAATGGGCGATCTCCACCTTCCAGGCCATCGCCGGCGGTGAAGGCACCACCTTTGCCAACCGTGGCGTGGGCTGCGGCATCGCTTCGCTGCGGGTCGACGGCAATGACTTCCTCGCCGTCTACGCCGCCTCGCTGTGGGCCGCCGAGCGCGCCCGCCGTGGCCATGGCCCAAGCCTGATCGAATGGGTCACCTACCGTGCCGGCCCGCACTCCACCTCGGACGATCCGTCCAAGTACCGCCCGGCCGACGACTGGACCAACTTCCCGCTGGGCGACCCGATCGCGCGGCTGAAGCAGCACATGATCGGCCTCGGCATCTGGTCGGACGAGCAGCACGAAGCGCTGCAGAAGGAACTCGAAGCCGAAGTCATCGCCGCGCAGAAAGAGGCCGAGCGCCACGGCTCGCTGGTGGACGGCCATGTCTTCAGCGCCGCCAGCATGTTCGACGACGTCTACAAGGACCTGCCGGAACACCTGCGCCGGCAGCGCCAGGAGCTCGGGGTATGAATGCCATGAATCCGCAACACGAGAACGCCCAGGCGGTCACCAGCATGACCATGATCCAGGCGCTGCGCTCGGCGATGGACGTGATGCTCGAGCGCGACGACAACGTCGTGGTGTTCGGTCAGGACGTCGGCTACTTCGGCGGCGTGTTCCGCTGCACCGAGGGGCTGCAGAAGAAGTACGGCACCTCGCGGGTGTTCGACGCGCCGATTTCCGAGAGCGGCATCATCGGCGCCGCCGTCGGCATGTGCGCCTACGGCCTGCGCCCGGTGGTGGAAATCCAGTTCGCCGACTACGTCTACCCGGCCACCGACCAGCTGATCTCCGAGGCCGCGCGCATCCGCTACCGCTCGGTGAACGACTTCAGCGCGCCCATGGTGGTTCGCATGCCCTGCGGCGGCGGCATCTACGGCGGGCAGACCCACAGCCAGAGCCCGGAGGCGATGTTCACCCAGGTCTGCGGCCTGCGCACGGTGATGCCGTCCAACCCGTACGACGCCAAGGGCCTGCTGATCTCCTGCATCGAGAACGACGATCCGGTGATCTTCCTGGAGCCCAAGCGCATCTATAACGGCCCCTTCGACGGCCACCACGACCGCCCGGTGACGCCCTGGTCGAAGCACCCGCAGAGCCAGGTTCCCGAAGGCTACTACCGCGTGCCGTTGGACAAGGCGGCCATCGCCCGTCCGGGCTCGGAGCTGACCGTGCTGACCTACGGCACCACCGTCTACGTGGCGCAGACCGCCGCCGAGGAAACCGGCATCGATGCCGAGGTCATCGACCTGCGCAGTCTCTGGCCGCTGGACCTGGACACCATAGTCGCCTCGGTGAAGAAGACCGGCCGCTGCGTGATCGTCCACGAGGCCACCCGCACCTGCGGTTTCGGCGCCGAGCTGATGTCGCTGGTGCAGGAGAACTGCTTCCACCACCTGGAGGCGCCCATCGTCCGCGTGACCGGCTGGGACACCCCCTACCCGCATGCCCAGGAATGGGATTACTTCCCCGGCCCCGCCCGCGTCGGCGCGGCCTTCAAGCGTGCCATGGAGGTCTGAATGGGCATTCACGTGATCAAGATGCCGGACATCGGTGAAGGCATCGCCGAAGTGGAACTGGTGGAGTGGCATGTGGCGGTGGGCGACGAGGTCCACGAGGACCAGCTGCTCGCCGAAGTCATGACTGACAAGGCGACGGTCGAGATTCCCTCGCCGGTAGCCGGCAAGATCCTCGCCTTGGGCGGCGCGCCCGGCCAGGTGATGGCGGTGGGCGGCGAGCTGGTGCGCCTGGAAGTCGAAGGCAAGGGCAACCAGCGCGAGGCGGCACCGGCCGCAGAAGCCGAGCCAGCCGTTGCAGCCCCCGTTGAGCCCGTGCGCCCTGTCGTGCAGGACGCGCCGCGCGGGGAAATGAAACCCGTGGTGTCGCCCCGCCCGAGCACTGCGCCAGCGGCGCCCATGGTGCGTCGCGCCCCCGGCGAGAAGCCGCTGGCCTCGCCTGCGGTTCGCCAGCGCGCCCGCGATCTCGGCGTCGAGTTGCAATTCGTCCAGGGCAGCGGCCCGGCCGGGCGTATCCTGCATGACGACCTCGACAAGTACATGACCCACGGCGGCGCGGTGGTCGCTTCCGGCTACATGGCCCGCCACGACGAGCAACAGGTTCCGGTTATCGGCCTGCGTCGGCGCATCGCGCAGAAGATGGCCGAGGCCAAGCGGCGCATCCCGCACTTCAGCTACGTCGAGGAGATCGACGTCACCGACCTGGAGGCGCTGCGTCAGCACCTCAACGGCAAATACGGCGCGAGCCGCGGCAAGCTCACCCTGCTGCCTTTCATCGCCCGCGCCATGGTGGTCGCCCTGCGCGACTTCCCGCAGATCAACGCACGCTATGACGACGAGGCCGATATCGTCACCCGCTACGGCGCGGTGCACCTGGGCGTGGCCACCCAGAGCGACAGCGGGCTGATGGTGCCGGTGCTGCGCAATGCCGAGTCCCGCGACCTCTGGGGCAACGCCGCGGAAGTGGCGCGCCTGGCGGAAGCCGCGCGCAATGGCAAGGCCAGCCGCGAGGAGCTTTCCGGCTCGACCATCACCCTGACCAGCCTCGGCGCGCTGGGCGGCATCGTCAGCACGCCGGTGATCAACCATCCGGAAGTGGCCATCGTCGGCGTTAACCGCATGGTCGAGCGGCCCATGGTCGTCAACGGCCAGATCGTCGTGCGCAAGATGATGAACCTGTCCTCGTCCTTCGATCATCGAGTGGTCGATGGCATGGACGCCGCGGCCTTCATCCAGGCCGTGCGCGCCCTGCTCGAACATCCCGCCACCCTGTTCCTGGAGTGAGTCGCGTGAAACAGAATCACAGCCTCGAAACCACCCTCCTGGTGATCGGCGGCGGCCCCGGCGGCTACGTCGCCGCCATCCGCGCCGGCCAACTGGGCATCCCCACCGTGCTGGTGGAAGGCGGCACCCTCGGCGGCACCTGCCTGAACATTGGCTGCATCCCGTCCAAGGCGCTGATCCACGCTGCGGAGGAATACCTCAAGGCCCGCGAATTCGCCGGCCAGTCGGCGCTGGGCATCAGCGTGCAGGCGCCGAGCATCGATATCCAGCGCACCGTGGCCTGGAAGGACGGCATCGTC
Organism: Pseudomonas sp. QL9; assembly: GCF_041409665.1. Taxonomy (NCBI): domain Bacteria; kingdom Pseudomonadati; phylum Pseudomonadota; class Gammaproteobacteria; order Pseudomonadales; family Pseudomonadaceae; genus Pseudomonas; species Pseudomonas sp. QL9. The sequence continues at coordinate 5,687,225 of NZ_CP166971.1, read as the reverse complement.
GACCGCCTCACCACCGGCGTCGCCGCGCTGCTGAAAAAGCATGGCGTCACCGTCGTCCACGGCTGGGCGCGGGTCACCGACGGCAAGGGCGTGGAAGTGACCCTGCGCGACGGCAGCGTGCAGCGCATCCATTGCGAGCACATGCTGCTGGCCGCCGGTTCGCGCTCGGTCGAACTGCCGTTCCTGCCGCTCGGCGACAAGGTCATCTCCTCGACCGAAGCACTGTCGCCGAAGACCTTGCCACGTCGCCTGACAGTGGTCGGCGGCGGCTACATCGGCCTGGAGCTGGGTACGGCGTACCGCAAGCTGGGCGTCGAAGTCACGGTGGTGGAAGCCCAGCCACGCATCCTGCCGACCTATGACGAGGAGCTGACCAAACCGGTCGCCGCTGCGCTGCGCAAATTGGGCATCGAGCTCTACCTCGGGCACAGCGTGATTGGCCTGGAGTCGGACGGCAAAGGCCTGCGCGTACGCGATGGCGAAGGTTCGCAGCGGGTGATCGAGACCGACCAGGTGCTGGTCGCCGTCGGCCGCCGGCCCAACACCGAAGGCTGGAACCTGGAAAGCCTGCACCTGGACATGGACGGCCGCGCGCTGAAGATCGACGAGCAGTGCCGCACCTCGATGCGCAACGTCTGGGCCATCGGCGACATCGCCGGCGAACCCATGCTCGCGCACCGCGCCATGGCCCAGGGCGAGATGGTCGCCGAGCTGATCGCCGGCAAGCGCCGCGCCTTCGCGCCCACGGCGATTCCGGCGGTGTGTTTCACCGATCCGGAAGTAGTGGTGGTCGGGCTTTCGCCGGAACAGGCCAAGGCCGCCGGGCATGACGTGCTGACGGCGAACTTCCCCTTCGCCGCCAATGGCCGGGCCATGACCCTCGAGTCCCACGACGGCTTCGTCCGCGTGGTAGCTCGCCGCGACAACCATGTGATCCTCGGTTGGCAGGCCGTGGGCAAGGCGGTTTCCGAGCTGTCCACGGCCTTCATCCAGTCCATCGAGATGGGCGCGCGCCTGGAAGACATCGCCGGCACCATCCACGCCCACCCGACCCTGGGCGAGGCGATCCAGGAAGCGGCGCTGCGTGCGCTGGGGCATGCGCTGCATATCTAGCCCGTCAGGCGGGTAACCGTTCGCGGTTATCCGCCCGCTGCCTTGCAAAGCATCAAACCGCCACTCCGTAGGATGGCGTTGAGCGAAGCGAAACCCATCGATCACGCGACCTATCCCGATTGCCGAAGTGAACATGGGAAACCGTTACCCATGTGTCCCGACAACCGTTACCTATCTGTCCCGGCAGAACACTCCGCTCAACCCATCCTACGCATCCTTCCCTTCGACGCTGGCCGGTTATCGACCACTTATTCCCGCATCGGCTTGCCTTGACTCCGCCTGAATCGGATTATGGAACCACGTTCCATAAAACAAGATTTCGCCCCGGAGTCCTTCGCCATGCCCGCTGCCACGCCCCTCCCCTCGACCGAATGCGATCTGCTGGTGATAGGTTCCGGCGCCGCCGGCCTGGCCGCTGCCGTGACCGCCGCCTGGCATGGACAGAAGGTCATCCTGGTGGAAAAGGAGCCGGTGTTCGGCGGTGCCACGGCCTGGTCCGGCGGCTGGGCCTGGGTGCCGCGCAATCCTCTGGCTCGGCGGGCGGGCATCGAGGAAGACATCGAGCAACCGCGCACCTATCTGCGCAACGAATTGGGCGAGCACTACGACGCCGCGCGGGTCGATGCCTTCCTCGAAGCCGCCCCACACATGGTGGCCTTCTTCGAGGAACACACCGCGCTGCAGTTCGCCGACGGCAATGGCATCCCCGACATGCATGGCGACACGCCTGGCGCCGCCACGGGCGGGCATCAGGTGATCGCCGCGCCCTATGACGCGCGCGAGGTACTCGACCTGCTGCCGCGCCTGCGCAAGACAATGCGCGAAACCTCTTTCCTCGGCATGCCGATCATGGCGGGCGCCGACCTTGCCGCCTTCCTGAACATGACCCGTTCGACGCGCGCCTTCCTCCACGCCACCCGACGCGTGCTGACGCACTTCTACCACCTGGTCCGCTACGGCCGCGCCATGCATCTGGTGAACGGCGTTGCACTAGTGGCACGCCTGGCGCGCTCCGCTCAGGACCTGGGCGTGCGCTTGCTGGAGTCAACCCCGGCGCGGCGCCTGCTGCTGGAGAATGGCGCGGTACATGGCGCCATCGTCCAGACGCCGCAGGGCGAGCTTGAAATCCGCGCCAAGGCCGTAGTGCTCGCGTCCGGCGGTTTCCCCAACGATGCGCAACGCCGGCGCGAACTCTTCCCGCGTGACCGCAGCGGCCATGACAACCTGGCGCTGCCGCCCTCCTCCTGCTCCGGCGACGGCTTGCGCCTGGGTGAAAGCGCGGGCGGCAGCGTCGAGACCGACCTCAAATCGCCGGTGGCCTGGGCTCCGGTCTCGAAGGTGGTGCATCGCGATGGTTCGGTCGGCCACTTCCCGCACATCATCGAGCGCGGCAAGCCGGGCCTCATAGGCGTGCTGGCCAGCGGCAATCGCTTCGTCAACGAAGCCCACGGTTACTACGACTACGTCGCCGCCATGCTGGCTGCCTTGCCGGAAGACGCGGAGCCTTGCTCCTGGCTGGTCTGCGACCATCGTTTCCTGCGCCGCTACGGCCTCGGCTACGTGCGCCCGGCCCCGCTGCCCATCGGCCAGCACCTCCACAATGGCTATCTCAAGCGCGGCGCAACCATCGAGCAACTGGCCGACGCCTGTGGGATCGACCCGCTTGGACTGGCGCGCACGGTCGAGGACTACAACCGCCATGCCCGCAATGGCGAAGATCCCGCCTTCGGGCGTGGCTCCACGCCGTTCAACCGCAAGCAGGGCGATCCGCAGCATCGCGGCCCCAACCCCTGCGTGGCGCCCATCGAGCGCGGCCCCTTCTACGCCGTGAAGGTGCAGCCGGGCTGCTTCGGCACTTTCGCCGGATTGCGCACGGACGGCCAGGCGCGGGTCCTGGACGCGAACGCCCAACCGATTCCCGGCCTCTACGCCGCCGGCACCGACATGGCCAGCGTCTTTGGCGGCCACTACCCGTCCGGCGGCATCAATCTCGGGCCGGCGCTGACCTTCGGCTACATCGCAGGCCGCCAAGCCGCTGGTCTGGCCCTGGAGCATGGCCCGGCAGCGCATTGCCGCTCTACCGAAGAACGTGCGCCTGATCAGCCCGAATCTTACCCCGCGTCGGACTGACTGTCCGCTGATCGAACACTTCCGCTCCCACCTCGAAGGCCCCGGCAACGCCTGAAGGCCGCGCCGGGCCTGGCCGCGAGCCGATTTAAGGCAAACCAGTCGGGCCTTTGCGCGCCAATTGACGAAAGTAACTAGTTGGTACATTTTTGCTGAGACCACATTCCAGCGTCGGCAAGACCTACAAGAGACACTCGCATGACACTCCCGATCCTGATCCTCAACGGCCCCAACCTGAACCTGCTCGGCACGCGCGAACCGGCGACCTACGGTTACGAGACCCTCGCCGACGTCGAGGCGCTCTGCCACGCCCGCGCCGACGAACTGGGCCTGCAGGTGGAGTTCAGGCAAACCAACCACGAAGGCCAGCTGATCGACTGGATTCACCAGGCGCGCGGCCGCTGTGCCGGCATCGTGGTCAACCCCGCCGCCTGGACCCACACGTCGGTGGCGATCCGCGATGCCCTGGCGGCGGTGGAGCTGCCGGTGATCGAGGTGCACCTGTCCAACGTGCACAAGCGCGAGGAATTCCGTCACCACTCCTTCGTCTCGGGAATCGCCCTCGGCGTGCTGGCCGGTTTCGGCAGCAACGGCTACCGCCTGGCCCTCGACCATTTCGCCCACCTGCTGCGGGGTTGACTGCCATGACCCAGACCACCTCCATCCTCGCCGGCCTGATCGGCGCCGGCATCCAGGCCTCGCGCACCCCTGCCCTGCACGAGCACGAAGGCGATGCCCAGAGCATTCGCTACCTGTACCGGCTGATCGACCTGGACGCGCTCAAGCTCGACATCAGCGCCCTGCCGCAGCTGCTCGACGGCGCCCAGCGCATGGGCTTCACCGGGCTGAACATCACCTTCCCGTGCAAGCAGGCGGTGATCCCGCTGCTCGACGAGCTGTCCGGCGAGGCCCGCGGAATCGGCGCGGTGAACACGGTCGTATTCAAGGACGGCAAGCGCGTCGGCCACAACACCGACTGCCTGGGCTTCGCCGAAGGTTTCCGCCGTGGCCTGGGCGACGTGAAGCGCAACCGCGTGGTGCAACTGGGCGCCGGCGGCGCCGGTGCGGCGGTGGCCCACGCGCTGCTCAGCGAGGGTGTCGAAGAACTGACCATCCATGAGGTCGACCCGGCTCGTTCCCAGGCGCTGGTGGACAATCTCAACGCCCACTTCGACCCGGGCCGCGCCCAGGTTTGCCACGACCTGGCGAGCGCCATGGCGGTGGCCGACGGCCTGGTCAACACGACCCCGGTGGGCATGGCAAAGCTGCCCGGCACGCCGCTGCCGGTGGAGCTGCTGCGCGCCGAGCTGTGGGTCGCCGAGATCATCTACTTCCCGCTGGAAACCGAACTGCTGCGCCATGCCCGCGCCCTCGGCTGCCGCACCCTCGATGGCGGCACCATGGCGGTGTTCCAGGCGGTGAAGGCCTTCGAGCTGTTCAGCGGCCGCCCGGCCGATGCCGAGCGGATGCAGGCGCATTTCCGCAGCTTCGACAGCTGACCGGCAAACGCTCTTATCGGAGCAGCTGTATTCTGGGCTCCCGCGTTCGCGGGAGTGACAGAACCAAGATGCGTTCTTATCTACGTCTTCCCCGCGAACGCGGGGACCCAGAAACCACACAGGAATGGCTCCGTGCGCTACGGATGCCAGTTCTCCCACACCAGCTGCACCCCGGTCGCCAGCAGGCCCAGCCGCGCAATGCGGTAGAACCAGGTGTGGTTGACCTTGTCCTGCAACCAGATGCCCAGCCACACCCCGAGCACCACGATGGGCGCCAGCAGCAGGCTGGTGTCGAGGTTGCTCCAGGTGAACTGGCCCAGCAGCGCATAAGGCACCAGCTTGATGGCGTTGGTCAGCAGGAAGAAGCAGTTCACCGTGGCGATGTAGCGCACCTTCTCCAGCTGTTGCGGCAGCAGGTACATCATCACCGGCGGGCCGCCGGCATGGGCGACGAAGCTGGTGAAGCCGGCGATCCCCGAAAGCACCACGCCCTTGCCCAGCGCAGCTGGTTTCGGCGTCGCAGCGGCACGGGCGGACACCACGTTGAGCAGCACGAAGGCGATGGCGATGCCGCCGATCAGCAACGCGATGAAGCGCTCGCTGAGCAGGCCGAAACTCAGCGCGCCCACTCCTACGCCGAGCAGCGCGCCGGGCAGCATGATCTTCAGGTTGCGCACTTCCCACTTGCCGTAGAAGCGCCGCAGGCCGGTGAGGTCAGCCATGCAGAGGATCGGCAGCATCAGCGCCGCGGCCTGGGTCGGCGGCATGGCCAGGGCCATCAGCGGCACGGCGATGCCACCGAGCGCACCGCCGAAGCCGCCCTTGGAGACACCGGTGAGCAGGACGGCGGGAATCGCCACCAGGAGGAATTCGAGGGTCATCGCGAAACTCGTCGGCAAACGGACCGACGATTATGCCGCGTCCTTGACCGCCTGGCGGGTAGCGCGGGCGATCAGCGCCCGCTTCCCAGTGCCATGCGGGCTCAGCGCTGGATATAGCGCAGCACGGCCTCGCAGATCATTTCCTTGTGCCGGCGCTTGACCTCCTCGTCGGCCAGGTCGATCTGGAAGATCTCACCGAAGGTGTTGCGGTTGGACACCCGATAGAAACAGAACGAGCTGATGAGGATGTGCAGGTCGAGCGGATCGATGCCTTCGCGGAACAACCCCTGTTCCGCGCCGCGACGGAGGATCTCGGCCAGCGACAGGAGCATGGTGTTGCTCATCGAGCGGATGGCCGTGGATTTCTTCACGTACTCGCCGTGGTGGATGTTCTCGATGCTGACGATGCGCACGAAATCGACGTTGCGGTCGTGGTGGTCGAAGGAGAACTCGACGGTACGGCGGATCGCCTCCAGCGGTTCCAGCTCGGTCAGGTGCAGCTTGCTTTCGGTGTGGCGGATGTCGCCGTAGAGCTTTTCCAGCACCTCGACGTAGAGCTGCTCCTTGCTGCCGAAGTAGTAGTAGATCATCCGCTTGGAGGTGTGCGTGCGCTCGGCGATGGCATCGACGCGCGCGCCGGACAGGCCCTGCTGGACGAACTCGGTGATGGCGGCCTGGAGGATGCCTTCGCGGGTCTTCTCAGGGTTGTTCTTGCGGCCCTTTCCACGCACTTCGCTGGCGGGGTCGAGGGGGGCGGCGGAATTCGGCATGGCGGGCTCACAGCCTTGGAAAATGCTGCCGATTATGGGCCGTGCCGCGCCCCCAAGGGAAGGCGGCGCGGCCCATGCAGCGGGCATCAAAGCTTGGGTTTGCGTGCCATACCGCTGCGTGCCTGTGCCATGGCCGCAAGGCGCACCGCGACGTTCGCCGCGCCGTAGCCGACATAGCCATTCTTGCGCTGCAGGATTTCGAAGAAGAAACGCCCCTCGAACGGCTCGGTGTAGACGTGGAACAGCTCGCCGCCCTGGGCGTCGCGGTCGTAGAGCACGTTGTAGTAGGCCAGCTCGCTGAGGAATTCGTCGTCGAAATCGAAGCGCGCAGCCAGGTCGTCGTAGTAGTTCAGCGGGATTTCCAGCAGCGGCACCCCCGCCTCCTTGGCACGGGCCACCTCGGCAAAGATGTCCTCGCAGGCGAAGGCGATGTGATGCACCCCGGAACCGCGATAGCTCGATAGCGCGTGGGAGATCGCCGTGTTGCGGTTCTCCGAGACGTTCAGCGGCAGGCGCAGGTTGCCGCAGCGGCTGCGGATCGCGCGGCTCTTCACCAGGCCATACGGGTCGGGTAGGACAACCTCGTCGTCGGCCTCGAAATCGAACAGTGCCTTGTAGAACAGCACCCAGCTGTCGAGGCTGTCGGCCGGCAGCGCCATGGCCATGTGGTCGATGCGTTGCAGGTGGCCGCCGGCCTGGGCCTGCAGGTCGAGGCGGAAGTCGCTGTCGTAGAGGGTCTGCCCCGGCTCGCCCGGCTCCACCAGGTAGATCAGGCTGCCGTCCGGCGCCCGCACCGCGGGAATCTCACGCTCGTTCGGGCCGACCAGGCCGCGAAACGGCTGGCCCTTGAACGCCTGGGCACGCTCCAGTGCGCGGGCGCCGTCACGCACACGCAGGGCGGTGGCGCACAGGGACGGGCCGTGGGCTTCGAAGAAGTTGTGGGCGAAGGAATAGGGCTCGGCATTGAGCACGATGTTGATGTCGCCCTGGCGCAGCAGGCTGACGGCCTTGGAGCGGTGCTCGCCGGCGCGGGCGAAGCCCAGCTTCTCCAGCCAGCCACCCAAGCGCGCCCCCAGAGCTTCGTCGACCGCGAATTCGAGGAATTCGACACCGTCGTAGCGGCTGGCCGGCGGCGGCGCGAAGAGCAGATCCGAATCGACGACGGGCTTGGCGTCCTGTTCCAGCAGGCGACGGGTCTTCTCTTCAAGGTAAAGCAGCGAGCGCAGGCCGTCGGCGGCATTGGAGCGGGTCGGCGCGGCACGGAAGCCGTCGTTGAAGATTTCCAGGGACAGCGGGCCCTTGTAGCCGCTGCGCAGGATGGGCGCGAGGAAGCCCGCGAGGTCGAATTCGCCCTGGCCGGGGAAGCAGCGGAAGTGCCGGCTCCACTCCAGCACGTCCATCGCCAGGATGGGCGCATCGGCCATCTGCACGAAGAAGATCTTCTCGCCGGGAATGTCGGCGATGGCGCTGGGATCGCCCTTGATCGACAAGGTATGGAAGCTGTCCAGCAGGACGCCCAGGGCCGGATGGTCGGCCTCGCGCACCAGGTCCCAGACCTGCTGCCAGGTGTTCACGTGGCGCCCCCAGGCCAGGGCCTCGTAGCCGATGCGCAAGCCGCGCGCGCCGGCACGTTCGGCCAGCAGGCGGAGGTCGTCGACGAGAATCTCGCGCTCGCCGAGGGAGTCGACGGCGGTGTTGCTGCAAACCAGTACCAGATCGGTGCCCAGCTCCTGCATCAGGTCGAACTTGCGCTCGGCGCGCTCCAGGTTGCGCGGCAGGCGGTCGCGGCGGCAGCCCTCGAAGTCGCGGAACGGCTGGAACAGGGTGATCTGCAGGCCAAGGTCTGCACACATCTGGCGCACGTCGCGCGGGCTGCCGTCGTAGTACAGCAGGTCGTTCTCGAAGATCTCCACGCCGTCGAATCCGGCGGCGGCGATGGCTTCGAGTTTCTCGGGCAGGGTTCCGCTCAGGGAGACGGTGGCGATCGAGCGCTGCATGTTCAGCTCCTGTTCTATGGGCTTCTGCGAGCCATGGCCGTGGGTGCGTGCCCGCGACCGGTGGTCGGCACGCACCGCGAATTCGGGTGCGCCGCGGGCGCACGTCTGGTCAGTGGATTATTGGAAAGGTATTTTCGAGCGGCAACTCGAATTGTACGAACTGGTTAGTTTTGTGTTCGGTAATCGAACAGAAGGCCGGTTATCGAATTGACGCTTTTTCAGTCGATGCGCAACATCGAAAACAGCCTCGGGGATTCACCTGAACGGTAGGCAGCCTTCCTGCCCTTGCCTGCCGAATACCCCGGAGCGAGACGCCGCAAGGCCATAACAATTTCAAGAAACAGGTACCGCCTCATGCACATGCACACCGACTCCGTCGCCCGCTCTCCGTCCGTCGTCCGCGTGGCAGCGCCATTCAGCGTTCCAGACCGCGCCTGACACAGCCCCAACGCCCGCCACCGCCCTGCCCGCGCACCAGGTCCGCCGACCTGACGCGCTGTCCCCGGCCCGGCGCGCTTCTTCAGCTGAGACTGCACGCGCAGTCACACAACGGACGGCCCCGAGATGATCCATACCCAAGCTTCTTCCGCCGCATCGCATACCCCCCATGCCTCGATCGGGCAGAAAATCCAAGGCGCCTTCGCGGTCGGCAAGACTCGCTGGGCCATGCTCGCCCTGGTGTTCTTCGCTACCACGCTGAACTACATCGACCGCGCGGCGCTCGGCGTCATGCAGCCGATCCTGGCCAAGGCGATGAACTGGACGGCAATGGACTACGCCAACATCAACTTCTGGTTCCAGGTCGGCTATGCGATCGGCTTCGTGATCCAGGGACGGCTCATCGACAAGGTTGGCGTGAAGCGCTCGTTCTTCTTCGCCGTACTGCTCTGGAGCTTCGCCACCGGTGCTCATGGCCTGGCGACGTCGGCCGCTGGGTTCATGGTCTGCCGCTTCATCCTCGGCCTGACCGAGGCGGCCAACTATCCGGCCTGCGTGAAGACCACCCGCCTCTGGTTCCCCGCCGGCGAGCGCGCCCTGGCCACCGGGCTGTTCAACGCCGGCACCAATGTCGGCGCCATGGTCACCCCGGCGCTGCTGCCGCTGATCCTTTCGGTCTGGGGCTGGCAGGCCGCCTTCCTGGCCATGAGCTGCCTCGGGCTCATCTGGGTGGTGCTCTGGAGCAAGCACTACTTCAACCCCGAGGAACATCCGCGGGTGAAGCAGAGCGAACTGGACTACATCCACAAGGAAGCCGAGCCGGCCGTCGAGCGCGTGCCTTTCAGCCGCGTCCTGCGCATGCGTGGCACCTGGGCCTTCGCCCTGGCCTACTCGATCACCGCGCCGGTGTTCTGGTTCTACCTGTACTGGCTGCCGCCCTTCCTCAACCAGCAGTACAACCTGGGGATCAGCGTGACCCAGATGGGCATTCCGCTGATGCTGATCTGGCTGACCGCGGACTTCGGTAGCGTTGGTGGCGGCATCCTCTCGTCCTGGCTGATCGGGCGTGGCATGCGTGCCACCACCGCACGCCTGCTGTCGCTGCTGATCTTCGCCTGCACCATCGTCAGCGTCATCTTCGCCGCCCACGCAAGCGGCCTGTGGGTCGCGGTGCTGGCCATCGCCGTGGCTGTCGGCGCGCACCAGGCCTGGACCGCGAACATCTGGAGCCTGGTCATGGACTACACGCCCAAGCACCTGATGAGCACCGTGTTCGGTTTCGGCGGCATGTGCGCGGCCATCGGCGGCATGTTCATGACCCAGATCGTCGGTGCGGTACTCACCGCTACCAACAACAACTACGCCGTGCTCTTCACCCTGATTCCGGCGATGTACTTCACCGCCCTGATCTGGCTGTACTTCATGGCCCCGCGCAAGGTGCCTACCAGCGTCGAGTAAGACGCGGACCTGTTCCACTCTCGGAGGCCTGCGGGCCTCCTTTTTTTGCCCAGCGAACGCGGTCAGCTACGGCGCTGCATCCACGCCGCTGCCAGGCCGCTCAGGCAGATCACCGCGATGCCCGCCAGGGCGCTGACCGAGGGCACATGGCTGAAGATCAGCCAGCCGATCAGCCCGGCGAAGACGATCTGGCAGTAGCCGAACGGCGCCAACAATGCCGGCGCGGCGTGGCGGAACGCCTGGGTGAGGAACAGGTGCGCGGACATTCCGCAGGTGCCTAGGGCGATCATCATCAGCGCGTGGCCGAGGCTCGGCGTGTGCCAGACGAAGGGCACCATCGCGGTGGTCAGCGCGGTATTCAGCAGGCCGGCGAAGAAGTTGCTGGTGGTCGGGCTGTCCACCTCGGCCAGCTTCCGCGTCAGCAGCTGGTAGAAGCAGAAGCACAGCGCCGAGGCCAGCGGCAGCAGCACCGCCGGGGTAAAGAGCTCGCCGCCCGGATGGACGATCGCCAGCACGCCGGCGAAGCCCATGCTCACCGCCCCCCATTGCCCAGCCGTGACCCGCTCGCCCAGCAGCGGCAACGACAGCGCGGTGACCAGCAAGGGCGCAAGGAAGTTGACTGCCGTGGCCTCCGCCAGCGGGATGTATTGCAGCCCGGTGGTGAACAGCAGGCTGGTGCCCAGCAGGCAGACTGCGCGCACCACCTGCAGCAGCGGACGGCGGCTGCGCAGCACGCGCAGGCCTGATTGCGGCAGGAAGATCCCGGCCATCAGCAGGGTATGCACCAGGTAGCGCGCCCATACCACCAGCAGGATCGGGTAGAAGCCGGAGAGGTACTTGGACAAGGCGTCGTGGGTGGAGAACAGCGAGGTCGCCAGGATCACCAGAAGGATGCCCTTCAGGGGCTGGCTGCTGCCGGACAGCGCGGAGGCGGCGGTCATCGGGAATTCCGGATAGGTCGGTTGCAAAGCAAGGCGCCCGGCAGTGTGCCGGGCGAAGGGAGTAAAGGGAATGCCGCCAGGCCCGCGCTCAAAGTCGGGCAAGCACGGTCCGCGCCTTGTCCAGCGCCAGGCTGGCCCGTTCCAGCGCACCCACGCCCTGCTCCAGCAATTGCCGGGTGGGAATCTCCAGGCTCAGCGGAATGTCCGCCGGCAGCGTTTTCAGCAGCCCCGCGAGATCGCAGTCGCCATCGCCGGGGAAGCGCCGCTCGTTGCGTGCCTGGCGGAGGATTTCCTGCATGTCCGCCGGACGCGGACCGGCAACGTCGCACAATTGCGCATAGCGCAGGCGCTCGGGCGGAATCTGCGCCAGGTCGTTCAGCGCCGAGCCGGAACGGTTGAAATGGAAGGCGTCGACCAGCACGCAGGCATTGTCCATGCCGGCGTTACGCACCACTCGCCAGGCCGTGTGCAGGTCGGGGGCATCGGTCCAGGGCATGAACTCCAGGTGCGGGCGCAGCGCATAGCCGTCGGCCAGCTCGCAGAGTTCGGCGAAGCGCTCGGTCAGGCGCGTCTCGTCGGGGTCGTTGCCGGCCACCAGCAGCTCGCTGCCGCCGAACTCGGCGCCGACCGCGAGGATCGGTTCGAAGTCGGCAACCCGGGTATCTGGCTTCAGGCGCAGGATTTCCAGGTCCAGCACGCGCACGCCGGTATCGCGCAGGCGCGCATGAGTCTGACGGCGCAGCTCGGCATCGGCGACCAGCGGAAAGTGGTATTCCTCGGCAGTAGCCGGCACCAGGCGCAAGCCGACGTGGCTGTAGCCGGCGCACGCGGCCACTTCGACCATCTCCGGCGGGGACAGCTCGAGGACGGTCAGTGCGGCTAGGGAAAGGATTCGGTCGGTCATGAATTCACACATCCAGGTTCTGCAGTGAAGCGTAGGAGCGAGCTTGCTCGCGAACCCGCGACGGGCCGATTCGCGAGCAAGCTCGCTCCTACAAGGGCATTCGTTTACGCGATCTGCGATGGCGCGCAGGCCCTGCCGCTGGCAGCGGCTTCGCGCACTGCCTCGATCAGCGCCAGGGTTCGACCGCCGTCGGCAGCATCGGTCAGCGGTTGTTCCTCGCCCCGCGCAACGCGCACGAAGTGTTCGAGCTGCAGGCGCAGCGCCTCGCCCGGGGTGAAGGTCTCGCTGCCGCGTAGCAATGGCTGGTGCCAACCGGCGCCCGGCTCGGCGTAGTGCCAGCGCTGCAGCTGCGGAATGCTCAGCGCGCCCTGGGTGCCGGCCAGCAGGTAGCACGGCTGGTCGTACTGCCGCGGGTAGACCGGGCTTTCGCCGGAATCCAGCTCCCAGCTCCAGGGCGCGGCCACGCCGTCGGAGCCGGTCAGGCTGCCGAGGGCACCGTTCTCGAACTGCAGCAGGATGGCTGCGCTGTCCTCGTTGGGCAGGCCGCGCACGGTGTTGCTAGTGAAGGCTTGTACCTGCACCACCTCGCCGCACAGGTAGCGCAGCAGGTCGAGGTCGTGGACCAGGTTGGTGAACAGGAAGCCGGCCCCCGGTTCGCGGCGCCAGGGCACATCGAAGTAGCTCTCCGGTTTCTGCAACTGCCAGAGCGCGGTCACGTTCACCAACCTGCCCAGGGCGCCCTCCGCCAGCACTTCGCGGGCCCTGGCGATCAGCGGGTTGTGCCGGCGGTGATGGCCGACCAGCACAGGCACACCGCTGCCGCGACTCGCAGCCACCAGTTCGCGCACCTCGTCCAGGTGCACGCCTACCGGCTTCTCCAGCAACACCGGCACTCCCGCCGCGAGGCAGTCCAGGGCGGTGGCCACGTGCAGCTTATTGGGGTTGGCGACTATCACGGCCTGCGGTTGCGCCACGTCGAGCATGCGTCGATGCTCGGTGAAGTGCGGCACGCCGGATTCGGCGGCGAACTCGGCGGCGCCCGGGCCCGGATCGGCCACGGCGCAGAGCCGCGCGGCCGAGACCTGGAGCAGGTGCTGGTAATGCTGGCGGCCCATGTTGCCGGCGCCGATCAGGGCGATTCGCAAGGGAGCGGTCACGCGCGGGTCCTCTTCTGCTTGTCGTCTCGAACCTCTTGGCTAGCGGGTTCGATGAAGGATTCATGCAGATTTAGAACTCGGTTCCATTTTTTCTCAAGAGTGTAGCGAAAAGCAGCGTGCGGTTATCGCCCACTGCTGCGCGCACGCAGGCAGACGCCGCCCTCTGCTGAGAAGCAGAAGGCGCGAAGCGTCAATGGAGAGCGGGAATCAGGCGAAGAGTTCGGAGGCCTGGCTGGCGGCGGACAGCTCGGCTGTGGCGGCCAGCAACAGCGGCGCCAGCTCGTGCAAGCGCGCCTCGGGCAGGCGGGCGCTGGGGCCAGCGACGCTGAGTACGCCTATCACCCGCTTATCCAGGGGGCTGCTCACTACCGCGGCAATGGCGGAAGTACCGACGGCGGAAGTCTCCTCGACCCAGGCATAACCGTGCTCGCGAGCGCGCTTCAGGTAGCCCAGCAGCTCATCCTGGCTGCGCGGTGCGCGCGGGCCGAAGCCGGCCGGATCGGCGATGCCCTGGCGTTGCACCAGCTCGATGGCCTCGGCATCGCTCAGGCTGGCCAGCCAGGCATGGCCGGAGGCGGTGTAGAACAAGGGCGCGTCGCGGCCCATGTCCGGGTCGTAGCGCAGCCCCGAACGGGCGCCCTGGGACTTGGCGATCCAGGTCTGGCGCTGGCCGTCGATCACGCCCAGGCGCACCAGTTCGCCGCTGTCCTGGGCAAGGCGGTCGAGGATCGGCTGGACGATATCGGCGCCGCTGCTGGAGAGGTAGCGGAAGCCCAGAGCCACCAGCTTGGTGGACAGCTGGTAGCGGCTGTTCTCCGGGTTCTGCCGGACATAGCCCAGGCGGATCAGCTCGGCGAGCATGCGGTGCGTCGCGCTCTTGGGAATCTGCAGGCGGTCGGCCAGGGTCTGCATGGGCAGGCCGCGCGGCTCGCCGGTGAGGCTTTCGAGAAGACTGAAGGCACGTTCGATCTGGCTACCGGCCATGGGCGTCGTCCATTGCAAGGATCGGCGGATTCTAAAGAGATAGTCCCAGGCGGGAAACCGTCCATCCCTTACCCTCGAATCTCAACAATGTACGAACCGGTTAATTACCGTTCGCTGATCGCACAAGATGCGCTTTGGGCAATTGTCTGGCCTGGCCCGCCCTTTCACTATCGAGGCGTACCGGTCCCCGGGCGGCACGCGCTGCCCACGGACACGAACGCATTCGAACAATTACAAGAAGGTCTACCGCAATGCCGCACCCCGCCATCGATCCGCTCCCGCGCGGTCGAACGCCAGGCTCCCGCGCTTAGCGCTCGTCCCTGCGCCGCCGCCCGCCCCCGGGCACCTTACAGACTCGATAACAACAATGACTCCAGAGAGATCGTCATGGGCTACTCCTGCATCCGCGATTTTCCCCGCCGCCTGCCCGCCGTCCTGGCCCTGGCCGGTACCACCTGCGCCCTGCCCGCCTTCGCCGACGGCTTCCTCGACGACAGCAAGGCCGCGCTGACGCTGCGCAACTTCTACATGAACCGCAATTTCGTCGGCGACACCAAGCAGGGCAAGGCCGAGGAATGGACCCAGAGCTTCATCCTCGACGCCAAGTCCGGCTACACCCAGGGCACCATCGGCCTGGGCATGGACGTGCTCGGCCTGTACAGCGTCAAGCTCGATGGCGGCAAGGGCACCGCCGGCACCCAGCTGTTGCCGGTGCATGACGACGGTCGCCCGGCCGACGACTTCGGCCGCCTGGCCATCGCCGGCAAGGCAAAGGCATCGAAGACCGAGCTGAAGGTCGGTGAGTGGATGCCGGTGCTGCCGATCCTGCGTTCCGACGACGGCCGCTCGCTGCCACAGACCTTCCAGGGCGCGCAGCTCACCTCGAAGGAAATCGCCGGCCTGACCCTCTACGGCGGCCAGTTCCGCCAGAACAGCCCGCGTAACGACGCGAGCCTGGAGGACATGAGCCTGTTCAACCGCACGGCGTTCAAGTCCGACCGCTTCAACTTCGCCGGCGGCGAATACCGTTTCAATGGCGACCACACCCTGATCGGGCTGTGGGACGCGCAGCTGAAGGACATCTACCAGCAGCAGTACCTGCAGCTGCAGCACTCGCAGCCGGTGGGCGACTGGGTGCTGGGCGCGAATATTGGCTACTTCTGGGGCAAGGAGGACGGCAGCGCGCGGGCCGGCGACCTGGACAACCGCACCTTCTCCGGCCTGTTCTCGGCCAAGTACGGCGCCAGCACCTTCTACGTGGGCCTGCAGAAAGTGATGGGCGATGACGAGTGGTTCCGCGTCAACGGCACCAGCGGCGGCACCCTGGCCAACGACAGCTACAACTCCAGCTACGAGAACGCCAAGGAGAAATCCTGGCAGCTGCGCCACGACTACGACTTCGCCGGGCTCGGCGTACCCGGCCTGACCCTGATGAACCGCTACATCCACGGCGACAACGTGCACAACAGCAGCACCGACGACGGCACCGAATGGGGCCGCGAGAGCGAGCTGGCCTACACCATCCAGTCCGGCCCGCTGAAGACGCTGAACGTCAAATGGCGCAACTCGACCATGCGCCGCGATTGGGGCAAGACCAACAGCTTCGACGAGAACCGGCTGATCGTCAGCTATCCGCTGAACATCCTCTGAGGCGACGGTTCGCAGAGGTCAGGCGGCGGATAACCCGCAGGGTTATTCGCCCTACGCCAGTCCCGCCCGTTACGTAGGGCGTACAACCGTTAGCGGTTGTACGCCGCTTGACCGATACCCCCGCCAACCTCGCGTTCGAACCGGGCGTTTTCGTCCAGATCGCCCCGTGCGGACCGAATGCCAAGGCCAATCGGCGCATAACGCGGAGCGTCATACGCCCTGCGCCGGCCCGGCGGGCATCAAATGCCCGGCTTGCCTTCCTCGTCCTCGGCCTTGATCTCTTCCAGGGCCAGTTCCAGGCCCCAACTGGAAGCCTCTACCGGGGCAGCCGGCGGAGGCGTCGGCGCAGCGGGCTGGGCCTTGGCCGCCTGGGCCATGGCGGTTGCCGGGTTGTCCTTGTACAGCTTGAGCTTCAGGCGCAGGTTGTTCGCCGAGTCGGCGTTCTTCACCGCTTCCTCTTCGCTGATCGCGCCTTCCACGGCCAGGTCGAACAGCGCCTGGTCGAAGGTCTGCATGCCGAGGGCGCGGGACTTGTCCATGATCTCCTTGATCATGCTGAATTCGCCGCGCTTGATGATGTCGCTGATGGTCGCGGTGCCCAGCAGCACCTCCACCGCGGCGCGGCGCTTGCCGTCCTGGGTGCGCACCAGGCGCTGCGAGACGAACGCCTTGAGGTTGTTGCCCAGGTCGTTGAGCAGTTGCGGACGACGCTCCTCCGGGAAGAAGTTGATGATGCGGTCCAGCGCCTGGTTGGCGTTGTTGGCGTGGAGCGTCGAGATCGCCAGGTGGCCGGTGTCGGCGAAGGCCAGGGCGTGCTCCATGGTCTCGCGGTCGCGGATCTCGCCGATCAGGATCACGTCCGGCGCCTGGCGCAGGGTGTTCTTCAGCGCCGCATGGAAGCTGCGGGTGTCCACGCCCACTTCGCGCTGGTTGATGATCGACTTGCGGTGCCGGTGCACGTACTCGATGGGGTCTTCGATGGTGACGATGTGGCCGCCGCTGTTGCGGTTGCGGTGGTCGATCAGCGCCGCCAGGGAGGTCGACTTGCCCGAGCCGGTGCCGCCGACGAAGAGCACCAGGCCGCGCTTCTCCATCACTACCTTGAGCAGCACTTCGGGCAGCTTCAGGTCCTCGAACAGCGGGATGTCCAGCTTGATGTTCCGCGCAACGATGGAAACCTCGTTGCGCTGCTTGAAGATGTTGATACGGAAGCGCCCGACGCCGGTGACCGAGATCGCCAGGTTCATCTCCAGCTCGCGTTCGAATTCGGCGCGCTGCTCCTCGTCCATGATCGAGTTGGCGATGGCCGCGACTTCGCCGGCTTTCAGCGGTTCGTTGGACAGGGGCTTGAGCACACCGTTGAACTTGGCGCAGGGCGGCGCGCCGGTGGACAGGTAGAGGTCGGAACCGTCCTGACTGGACAGGATCCGCAGCATCGCTTGGATTTCCATCTGTACTGCATCCATACGCTGGGAACGAGGGGCGAGACCCACTGCGGGTCTCGCACTGCAAATGTCGTCGCACTCTAGGCAGGGCTAAATACCGGCACAATGCCAGCCCAGAAGAAATGCGACCTGCGTCACTCCAGCTCGTCGGCGCGCCGCGCGCTACAATCCACCGTTTCGTACAGAAGGTAAGACTGCATGCCCGTCGCCATGGCCCGCCACATCCTGGTAAAGATCGCCGCCGAAGCCGAGCAACTCAAGCAACGCCTGGCCCGCGGCGAAGACTTCGCCACCTTGGCCAGGAAGCACTCCACCTGCGGTTCGGCCAAGCGCGGCGGCGATCTCGGCGAAATCCGCCCCGGGCAGATGGTGCGCAGCATCGACGCGGTGATCTTCAAGAAGCCGCTCAACGTCGTGCATGGGCCGGTGAAAAGCCAGTTCGGCTACCATCTCGTGCAAGTCTATTTCCGCGACTGATCGCCCTCCGGAGCGCCCATGACACCCAGCCAGATCGCCGCTTTCTGCCTGCAGCTGCCCGGCGCCCGCGAAGACCTCAAGTGGGGCAGCAACCGGGTGTTCTCGGTGGCCGGCAACAAGATGTTCGCCATCCTCGATTTCCTCGACGAGGGCCGCGGCGGCCTGGCCTTCAAGGTCGATAGCGACCTGTTCCTCGGCTACGTCGACCGCCCCGGCATCCGCCCGGCGCCCTACCTCGCCCGCGCCCACTGGATCGCCATGCAGCGCCCCTACCCCATGGGCGCCGAGGAACTGCGCGCCGCCCTCACCCGCTCGCACCAGTTGGTGGTCGCGCGCCTGCCCAAGCGCCTGCGCCTGGGCCTGCTGCTGGATCCGGCATGAACCGCGTACTCACCTGGGAAGGTATCTGGCAGGCACCGGCCGCCAGTTGGGAGCGCCTGCAACTGCAGGACGGCCGCGCCGACAGCCAGCTGCGCGTGGCCGCAGCCGATGGACAGCCGCCGTACCAGTTGGAATATCGCCTGGAATGGGACGCTGACTGGCGCCTGCGCGAGGCCGAGTTGGCGGTAGAGGCCGAAAGTTTCCAGCGCCACTTGCTATTGCTAGCCGACGGCAAGGGCCACTGGGCGCTCGGCGACGGCAGCCCGCTGGCCGAGCTGGACGGCTGCCTGGACATCGACATCTGGCCGAGCCCTTTCACCAACGTCTTCCCGATCCGCCGCCTGGGCCTGGGCGACGGCCAGGCCGCCGAGTTGGACGTCGTCTACATGGAGGCGCCGCAGCTGAAGCCGGTACGCATGCGCCAGGGCTACACGCGGCAGGATGCGCGGCACTACCTGTACCGCAACCTGGAAGGCAGCGAGTTCCAGGCGCTGCTGGAGGTCGATGAGCACGGGCTGGTAATGGATTACCCGACGCTGTTCCGGCGGGTTTAACGATCGGTTCGCGAGCAAGCTCGCTCCTACAGGAAGCACCCGCCCTTCGTAGGAGCGAGCTTGCTCGCGAACAGCCCCGCCATCGAGGTCCAGCCCTGCAGCGAATTGGGGCTTTTTTGGATCCCCGCATTCGCGAGGACGACGGGAGGCACTGAAGCAAACGTCGTCTTCCCCGCGAACGCGGGGACCCAGAGACAAGCGAAACCGAGGTAGTTCGTTAGCTAGCTTTCCTACAAGAAAGACCAGGTTCATCATGGCCTCCCGCTCTCTACCCCGCTGTTCCCGCCCATGTCCGCCGATATCGCCGCTCCGCGCTCCAACGCCGCCATCACGCTCGAGGTGGTGTCGGTGGTGCTGTTCACCTTTCTCGCCTACCTGACCATCGGCATTCCGCTGGCCATATTGCCCGGCTACGTGCACGGCGACCTGGGCTACGGATCCGTGCTCGCCGGCCTGGTCATCAGCACCCAGTACCTCGCCACCCTGCTCACCCGGCCCTACGCCGGCAAGGTGATCGACACCCTCGGTCCGAAACGCGCGGTGCTCTATGGCATGTGCGGCTGCGCCGTCAGCGGCTTGTGCATGCTGCTTTCGGCTTCCACCCAGGCACTGCCGCTGCTGAGCCTGGGCAGCCTGCTGCTCGGCCGGCTGATCCTCGGCACCGCGGAAAGCCTGGTGGGCAGTGGCTCGATCAGTTGGGGCATCGACCGCGTCGGCGCCGGGCACACCGCCAAGGTGATTTCCTGGAACGGCATCGCCAGCTACGGCGCACTCGCGGTCGGTGCGCCGTTCGGTGCGGTGCTGGCACAGCACTTCGGCCTGGCCGGCATGGCGCTCGCCGTCATCCTGCTGGGCGTGCTCGGTTTCGCCCTGGCTTGGCCACGACGCCCGGCCGCCGTGGTCCACGGCGAGCGCCTGCCCTTCCACCACGTGCTCGGCCGCGTGGCGCCGCACGGTTCCGGACTGGCGCTGGGCGGCATCGGCTTCGGCTGCATCGCCACCTTCATCACCCTCTACTACCGCAGCCGTGGCTGGGACGGCGCGGTGTACTGCCTGAGCGCATTCGGCGCCTGCTTCATCGGCGCGCGCCTGCTGTTCGCCAATGCGATCAACCGCCACGGCGGCTTCCTCGTGGCTATCGTCTGCCTCAGCGTGGAAACCCTGGGTCTGCTGCTCCTCTGGCAGGCGGCAGCGCCCTGGTCGGCCTTCGCCGGCGCGGCGCTCACTGGATTCGGCTTCTCTCTCGTATTCCCCGCCCTCGGCGTCGAGGCGGTGCGCCTGGTGCCGGCCTCCAGTCGCGGCGCGGCACTGGGCGCCTACTCGCTGTTCATCGACGTGTCGCTCGGCATCACCGGCCCGCTGGCCGGCGCCATCGCCAGCGGCTGGGGCTTCCGCTCGATCTTCCTGTTCGCGGCGACCGCCGCGTTGCTCGGTCTTGGCCTGAGCCTCTGGCTGCAGCGCCGGCACTGAGCCCGCGGCGGTCTCGTAATACCTTGATTTTGCGAGCACTCTGCTATTATCGCCGGCGTTCGAGGCCTGTGAGGGGCCTCGGGAATAATCCGAATAACGCCAGCCCCCGGCTCGCCTGCCCGCTCCGCCTTGTGCCGGAACGGGCTGCATTCGTCTCCCGCCAGGGCGCGCGGCGATTACAGACCGTAGGAAACAAGAAGATGATGAACACGCGAATCAGCCTGCTCGCACTGGGCATTCTCGCCGCCGCAGGCCAGGCCATGGCCGACGACCAGGCTGCCTCCAAGGGCTTCGTCGAAGACAGCCACCTGGACCTGTTCTTCCGCAACGCCTACATGAACCGCGACTATATGAACGGCAAGGCCGACAAGGCCGAGTGGGGCCAGTCCGCCACCGCCACCTTCACCTCCGGCTTCACCCAGGGCACCGTCGGCTTCGGCATCGACACCTTCGGCCTCTACGCCCTGCGCCTGGACGGCGGCAAGGGCAAGAGCGGCGCGGCAGGCATCGACTTCTTCAAGCAGGGCGACAGCGGCGAAGCGGCTGACGACCTGTCCCGCGCGGGTGGCGCGGTCAAGGCGCGCTTCTCCAACACCGTGGTCAAGTACGGCGACCAGATGCCCGCCCTGCCGGTGCTGAGCTACGACAACTCGCGCCTGCTGCCGGAAAGCTACACCGGCACCCTGATCACCTCGAAGGAGATCGACGGCCTGGAACTGAACGTCGGCAGCTTCACCGAGGAAGCCCGCAAGAGCGCCGAAGGGCGTGACAGCGGTGGCCTGAAGCGCATCGACGTCTACGGCGGCAGCTACAAGTTCACCGACAACTTCAGCGGCTCGCTCTACGCATCGGACAACAAGGACGTGGCTCGCAAGGAGTACATGAACCTCAACTACGTCATCCCGATGCAGGACAAGCAGTCCCTGACCTTCGACTTCAACGGCTACAAGACCAAGTTGAACAAGGACTGGGCCGAGCAGAACAACAACGGCAACCGCGACAACACCATCTGGAGCCTGGCGGCCACCTACACCCTCGGCGCGCACTCCTTCATGCTCGCCCACCAGCGCAACACCGGCGACACCGGCTACCTGTACGGCTGGTACCAGAACGCTGGCGGCCTGGGCGACGGCGGCACCACCATCTGGCTGGCCAACTCCTACTGGTCGGACTTCAACGGCGAGGACGAGCGCTCCTGGCAGGCCAACTACGCCATCAACTTCGGCGAGTACGGCGTTCCGGGTCTGAGCTACACCGTCGCCTACGTCTACGGCGACAACATCAAGACCTCGGAAACCAGCGACGGCCACGAGCGCGAGATCTTCAACCAGCTCAAGTACGTGGTACAGGACGGCGCGGCCAAGGACCTGTCGGTTCGCCTGCGTGGCTCCTGGCTGCGCGTGTCCAACGACGCCAGCGAGTACAACGTCAGCGGCAACGAAGTCCGCGTGTTCGTCGACTACCCGTTCAGCGTGTTCTGATCGAACGGCTCGCTCGAGCTGAAACGAAACGCCCCGTGGCAGCAATGCCACGGGGCGTTTTTACGGGTGCCTGGTCAGCGGACCACGTGCAGGAAGTGCAGATGGCGCTCGTACTGGTCGAGGATGTCGCCGATCACGTCGTCGCGACTCCAGCCCATGATGTCGTAGTCCTGCCCGCCTTCGCGCAGGTGCACCTCGGCGCGGAAGTACTTGCGGGCATCGCTGCCGTCGTCGTCCTGCAGAACGAAATTGGGCAGGTCGAAGGCGCGCGGACGCACTTCGTAGACGAAGCGCCCTTCCCCGGCGTGCTCGAGCTCCAGCAGCACCCGGCCGTCATCGCGCTCGTTCACCGCGACTTCATAGCCCTGCTTGCGCAGCTCGCTGGCGACCTCGTCGCAGGACGGCCGCACCACCTCGGCGATGAAGCGCGAAACATGGGCGCGGCGCGGACGCATGGCGATGTTGCGCAACCGCCGCTGCCAGCCGCCGTGTTGCCCGCGGCTGGGCGCCGGCAGTGCCTGGCCACGCAGGTCGCGGCGGGTGGCGTCCAGGTGCAGCGCCTTGAACAGGCCCCAGATCGACGCCAGGAGGATGATCGCAAACGGCAAGGCGCTGGCGATGGTCGCGGTCTGCAACGCCTTGAGGCCGTTGGCCAGTAGCAGCGCGATAGCCACCACGCCAATGCTCACCGACCAGAAGATGCGCTGCCACAGTGGCGAATGGGCATGCCCGCGCGAGGCCAGCATGTCCACCACCAGGGCGCCGGAGTCGGCGGAAGTGACGAAGAACACCACCACCATGGCCACCGCCACCATCGACACCACGCTGGAGAACGGGAAGTGCTCGAGGAAGGCGAACAGCGCCAGTGAGCTGTCCTGGCCGACCATGGTCGCCAGGTCCTTCACGCCCTCGTTGAGGATCATGTGGATCGCACTGTCGCCGAAGATGGTCATCCACAGCAGGGTGAAACCGGCCGGCACGAAGAGCACGCCGCAGACGAATTCGCGGATGGTCCGGCCGCGCGAGATGCGCGCGATGAACAGGCCGACGAAGGGCGACCAGGACAGCCACCAGCCCCAGTAGAGCAAGGTCCAGCCGCCGATCCAGTCGGTGGGTTCGTAGGCGTAGAGGTTGAAGGTCTTGTTGACGATGTCGGACAGGTAACCGCCTGTGTTCTGCACGTAGGTCTGCAGCAGGAACACGGTCGGGCCGAGCGCCAGCACGAACAGCATCAGCACCACGGCCAGGCCGAGGTTCAGCTCCGAGAGGATGCGGATGCCCTTGTCCAGGCCGCTGGCCACCGACAGCGTGGCCAGCCCGCAGGTGACGGCGATCAGGATGATCTGCACGGTGGCGTTGACCGGCAGGCCGAACAGATGGTGGAAACCGCTGTTGATCTGCAGCACGCCATAGCCCAGCGAAGTCGCCACGCCGAACACGGTGCCAAGGATGGCGAAGACGTCGACGGCATGGCCGATCGGGCCATGGATGCGCTCGCCAATCAGCGGGTACAGCGCCGAGCGAAGCGTGAGCGGCAGGCCCTTGCGGAAACTGAAGTACGCCAGGATCAGCCCGACAATGGCGTAGATCGCCCAGGCGTGCAGGCCCCAGTGGAAGAAGGTGATCTTCATCGCCTCGCGGGCCGCGGCCACTGTGCCGCCCTCGCCCACCGGCGGGCTGGTGAAGTGCATGACCGGTTCGGCCACGCCGAAGAACATCAGGCCGATGCCCATGCCGGCGGAAAACAGCATGGCGAACCAGCTGGTGTTGCGGTACTCGGGTTCGCTGTGGTCGGGGCCGAGGCGGATGTCGCCGAAGCGGCTTACCGCGAGGAACACCACGCTGATCAGTACCAGCGCGACGGTGAGGATGTAGAACCAGCTGGCGTTGGTGAATATCCACTGCTGGATGTGTTCGAACAGGCTCTGCGCCTGCGTCTGGAAGACCACTGCGTAGATCACCAGAAGGATGATGAGCAGTGCGCTGCTGTAGAAGACTGGGGGGTTGAGTGTGCTCCTGGGGGTTGACGTCTTGTCGGTCAAGTGGGGGTTCTCCTGCATTGCGAAACACTTCTTTCGATTGCGCCGGCACAGGGCCAGCGCAATCGAAAGTTTTCTAGGGTACCCCATTGAAGCCTCGAAGATTTTCGAGTGGCCGCTACGCAGGGCCATTGGCCTGCCCAGATCGGGGCAGTTGGAACGGCTTGGACTCCCCCTCCAGAGCCCGCTGCTACAGGCGCACACGGCAGCCTCGCCAAGCGCACGTCTCGCGCCGATACCCGGCGCGAACGGTTGCGCAACTGGCAAGTGCATCTAGGCTGGATTTCGTACGGCACGCGCGGTCGCAGGGAACGCCCAACCACCGGGGGGCGCTGTCATCGCTCAGGTCGCGAGCGCCAATGGACACCGGTGCCTCGATGAACCGATGAAAAAGCAGGGGAGGCTCGATGCATAAGCGCAACTTACGATCTGCGCGCCTACACCGCCTTTCAGCGCTCGTCGGCACACTCGCAAGGAAGCCGGGCCGGCGGGATGAAGTTTTTGCGCCGCACCCAGCTGGCCTGGCGCGAAAGCCCACTGAGTACCACGCTTGAACCTGTAGCAAACCGCAAGCGAACACCCCTACCTGAAGACATGGAGCATAAAAATGCAAATGAAGTCCTGGGCAGTTCCGCTGTGCCTTACGTCCTTACTGCTCTCCGGTTGTGCCAGCAAGTACGTCGAGCCAGAGCAGTATTCCGGGTTCCTCACCAACTACAGCGTGTTGAAGGAGGACAAGTCGCCCTCCGGCGCACCCGTCATGCGCTGGATTCAACCGGGCCTCGACGTGAGCCAGTTCACCAGCGTCTACGTCGAACCGAGCCAGCTCTACCCGCAGCCGCAAGCCACCGACAAGATCCCGGCGAGCACCCTGCAGGGCATCACCCAGTACTACGACCAGGCCCTGAAGACCCAATTCGCCAAGGTCCTGCCGCTGGCCAACGGCCCCGGCCCGGGCGTCCTGGTGGTGCGCCCGGCGATCACCGCGGTCAGCGCCAAGACCAAGAGCCTGCAACCCTACGAGGTGATCCCGATCGCCCTGATCGCCGCCGGCATCAGCACCGCCGCCGGCATCCGCGACCAAGACACCACCCTCGCCACCGAAGCTGCGTTCATGGACGGCAGCAACAACAAGGTGGTCGCCCAGGTGGTGCGCAAAGGCTCGGGTAAAGAACTCGAAAACTCCGACCAGGTGGTCAAGTCCACGGACTTCCGCACCGTGCTCGATACCTGGGCCTCGGACATGGTCAAGTCGTACCAGAGCCTGAAAGGCAAGTGACACCCGCGGCGCCCGGGCTGCCATCGGCACCCGGGCGTCCGCTCCCTCCGCGAATCCCCTGCTCCGCGCAACACCAAGCGCTTTCCCCGCCTTGCGCCGAACCGCACGCCGTAGAAATCCCTAGCCATTAGTACAGAAGCGTCCTGCGCGTACTTACCTTGCCGTCCTACAAAAGCTGCCACTACATTGCGTACCCCGTACGGCCCGCCGCCCTTGCCCCGGGATGGCGGCTTATTCACTCCTGAGACGGAGCAACGGAAATGCGCAATCAACCGACCCCGGCCACAAGCCCCCGGTCGCTCCCCCTGCCCTGCACCTCCGCCAGCGAGGTGCGCCATGCCTGACCTCAAGCTGGTCCCCCTGCGTCACCAACCCTTCGAGGACGTTCTCTACATCAACACCGCCGCACCGGCCGAGCACCTGTACGAAGCCGCCGCGCGCCGTCTGCAGGCGCTGGAAAACCTGCTGCAAGTGCTGGAGCAGCACGACAGCGCGGAAACCCTGCTGCAGGAAACCGCCCGCCTGGCCTGGGCCCTGGCGCCGCTGGCCAGCGAAGCGCGGCAGTTGTACGAGGCAGCCCAAGGGGCACAGATGCGCGCCAGCGCCTGACCAGCACGTAACCGCCCTCCCCAGGAAAATCCACGCCTTAAGGACGAAGCGCCGGAGCGAATGCCCCGGCGCCGAGCCGCTTCAGCGCGCCGGGCCCAGCGCCTTGGCGTGGACGATCGCCTGGGTACGGTGCTCCAGTGCAAACCGAACATCTCGGCCACATGCCGCAACGCAGCCAATGCCATGGATCAGGCTCCAACTCAATCCGCGGGGTGTCGGCGTCGGAGTCGATCGAGACAAAGGAAAGGGCCAAGCTGCTGTGCGTTACACCGGAAACCATCGAGAGCCACATAAGGCACATCTTCAGCAAACGCCAGGTCGAGAGCCGGGTGCAGGCCACCGTAACCGCCAAGGCCCGATCTGACGCGCCCCTTGACCTCGCGCATGCAACTGTCACCCCAGCTATGCGACAATGCGCGCCACGTCCGCGACCAACCCCCGCATGCAGCACCCGGCAGCTCGGTAGGAGCTGCGGTTCGCGAAACCCACTTACGCCCGCAGGATCGACTCAGGCGCCCCCGGCGAACCTGAGCGGCTGAACTCGGTATCAAATTGCTATCGGCTTGATCCATGCACCTCTAAGTTATTGATAGGTAAGAACCTTGATCTCCACCGCCAACATCACCATGCAGTTCGGCGCCAAGCCGCTGTTCGAAAACGTTTCCGTCAAGTTCGGCAACGGCAACCGCTACGGCCTGATCGGCGCCAACGGCTGCGGCAAGTCCACCTTCATGAAGATTCTCGGTGGCGATCTGGAGCCTTCGAGCGGCCAGGTGATGCTGGAGAACGGCGTGCGCCTGGGCAAGCTGCGCCAGGACCAGTTCGCCTACGAAGAGTTCTCGGTGATCGACACCGTGATCATGGGCCACGAGGAGCTGTGGGCGGTCAAGGCCGAGCGCGATCGCATCTACTCGCTGCCGGAAATGAGCGAGGAAGACGGCATGGCCGTGGCGGAGCTGGAAGTCCAGTTCGCCGAGTTCGACGGCTATACCGCGGAATCCCGCGCCGGTGAGCTGCTGCTGGGCCTGGGCATTCCGCTGGACCAGCACTTCGGCCCGATGAGCGCCGTGGCCCCGGGCTGGAAGCTGCGCGTGCTGCTGGCCCAGGCGCTGTTCTCCGATCCGGACCTGCTGCTGCTCGACGAACCGACCAACCATCTGGATATCAACACCATCCGCTGGCTGGAAAACGTGATCACCACGCGCAACAGCACCATGATCATCATTTCCCACGATCGTCACTTCCTGAACAGCGTCTGCACCCACATGGCCGACCTGGACTACGGCGAGCTGCGCCTGTTCCCGGGCAACTACGACGAGTACATGACCGCCGCCGAGCAGGCTCGCGAGCGCCTGCTGTCGGACAACGCCAAGAAGAAGGCACAGATCGCCGAACTGCAGACCTTCGTCAGCCGCTTCTCGGCCAACGCCTCCAAGGCCAAGCAGGCCACCAGCCGCGCGCGCCAGATCGACAAGATCCAGCTGGAAGAGGTCAAGCCGTCCAGCCGTGTCAGCCCGTTCATCCGCTTCGAGCAATTCAAGAAGCTGCACCGCCAGGCGGTGACCCTGGAGAAAGTCAGCCAGGGCTTCGACGGCGTCGAGCTGTTCAAGAACCTGAGCATGCAGGTCGAGGCCGGCGAGCGCATCGCCATCATCGGCCCCAACGGCATCGGCAAGACCACCCTGCTGCGCACCCTGGTCGGCGAAATGGCGCCGACCTCAGGTGAAGTGAAATGGACCGACAGCGCCGACGTCGGCTACTTCGCCCAGGACCACGCCGAGGACTTCGAGGACGACTACAACCTGTTCGACTGGATGGCCCAGTGGACCCAGGGCGGCGAGCAACTGGTGCGCGGCACCCTCGGCCGCATGCTGTTCTCCAACGACGATATCAAGAAGTCGGTGAAGGTGATCTCCGGTGGCGAGCAGGGCCGCATGCTGTTCGGCAAGCTGATCCTGAAGAAGCCCAACGTGCTGGTGATGGACGAGCCGACCAACCACCTGGACATGGAATCCATCGAGGCGCTCAACCTGGCGCTGGAGAACTACCCTGGCACGCTGATCTTCGTCAGCCACGACCGCGAGTTCGTCTCCTCCCTGGCCACCCGCATCATCGAGCTGTCGGAAAACGGCGTGACCGACTTCAGCGGCACCTATGACGACTACCTGCGCAGCCAGGGTGTGATCGTCTGAGGCGAAAGCAGCGCCTAAGCTGAAGGGGGATGCCAGCCGGCATCCCCTTTTCGTTTCTGCGGAGGCTCTGGATGGCGCGCGTGCTGCTGGTTCTGCTCCTGCTCATGGCCAGCCTGGCCCAGGCGAACGTGCCGCAGCCCTGGAATGCCGGCGCACGACGCCTGGCCCTGCAGGACCCGTTGAGCGGCAAGCCCATTCCGGCGGTCATCTTCTACCCCACCCGGTCCAAGCCGCGTGTGCTGCACATCGGCGGATACAGCCTTCGGGTTGCGCTCGACGCCGCGCCGGCCAAGGGACGCTTCCCGCTGCTGGCGATCTCCCACGGCAACAGCGGCTCGCCACTGGCCCACCGCGACCTGCTGCTGTCCCTGGCGCGCAACGGCTTCGTGGTGATCGGCCTGCTGCACCCTGGCGACAACCCCGAGGACCAAAGCCGCCAGGGCGCACTGAGCAATCTCTACGGCCGGCCCTTGCAGGTTTCTGCCAGCATCAGCGCGGCATTGGCCGATACGCACCTCGCCAGCAGCATCGATGCGCAGCGCATCGGCGTGATCGGCTACTCGGCCGGCGGCGAAACCGCGCTGATCCTGGCCGGCGCCACGCCGAATCCGCAACGTTTGCTGCGCTATTGCCAGGAGCGGCCCGACGATGAGGACGCCTGCAGCGAGAACGGCGAGCTGCGCGCCGACCGACCGGACCTCAAAGCGCACGCCGACCCTCGAGTTGGCGCCCTGCTCCTGCTCGCGCCACTCAGCCTGATGTTCGGCCATGACGACCTGGCCGCCGTGACCATCCCGGTGCTGCTCTATACCGGCGACCGCGACCAGGTGCTAGACCCGTCGCGCAATGCCGGGCACCTGCTGCGCCGCCTGCCGAACCCGCCCGAATACCATGTGCTGCAGGGCGCCGGTCACTTCGTGTTCATGACGCCGTGCTCCGCCGACGAAGATGCCGAGACCCCGGAACTGTGCGAAGACGCCATCGGCGTGGATCGCCAGGCCATCCACCGCAGCCTCAATGGCGAGGCGGCGCGCTTTTTCGCCAGCCAGCTGCGCGTCGATCCGGTGCAAGCCTCCTGGCGCTGAGCGTCCTGCCAGTCGTCCATTACCGCTTCATGACTCGACTTGGCGCGTACTATGCACGGATGCCTCGATCCCGGCGTCCGTACAGCGTCCCCTGTGCGCAACGCCCGACCCAGAGACTGCGGCCAGGATGGAGAGCACCATGTTGGGGCGACTCGTCTGTTTCGTTCTGCTACTGATCTTCTCACTCGACGCAGGCGCCGAAGCGCTCAACGTCGGCTTCCATCGCCTGCAGCTCAGCGACCCGCTGGACCACAAGGCGATGCGCGCCATCGCCTTTTATCCGACTCAAGCACCTGCGCAACCGACCACCATCGGCCTGTTCACCCTGCCGCTGGCCGAAGACGCGCCCATGCAGGGCCAGGCACACCCATTGCTGGTGATCTCCCACGGCAACGGCGGCACCCCGCTGGCCCTGCGCGACCTTGTGCTGGCCCTGGCCCAGCGCGGTTTCATAGTGGTGACCCTCGTACATCCGGGCGACAACCTGCATGACCAGAGCCGCCTGGGCGCGCTGAGCAACCTCTACGGCCGGCCCTTGCAGGTTTCCGAAGCAATCAACGCGGCCCTGCGTGACGACCGCCTGGCATCTGCCATCGATCCGCAGCGCATCGGCGTGATCGGCTATTCGGCCGGCGGCGAAACCGCGCTGATCCTCGCCGGCGCCCAGCCGCGCCTGGAGCGCCTGCGCCACTATTGCACCAAACGCCCCGAAGACCGCGATGCCTGCAGCGCCCACGGCGAACTGCTGGCCGACCGAATCGACCTGGCCCCGCAAGCCGATGGCCGAGTGCGCGCAGTGATGCTGCTGGCCCCGCTGGGGCTCATGTTCGGCCGCCACGAGCTGGAAAGCGTGGCCGTGCCGGTGTCGATCTACAGCGGCGACAACGACCAGGTGCTCGACTGGACCCGCAACGCCGGCGCCCTCGCCCGCAAACTGCCTAGCGCGAACTTCCACGTGCTCAGCGGCGCCGGGCACTTCGTCTTCATGGCGCCATGCAACGACGCAGAAACCGCCGCAACCCCCGGATTGTGCCTGGACGCCGAGGGCGTCGACCGCCAGGCCATCCACCGCGACCTGATCGACGACGCCTCGCGCTTCTTTGCCGAGCAGCTCGCCTCCGCGCCGATGCAGGCCATGCTGCGCTGAAAACGCATCTGTAGGAGCGAGCTTGCTCGCGAACCGCCCACCGCAAATGCCGATCCTGCAGGAGCGGCCCATGTCCGCGAAGCGCATCCATGAATGCGATCTTTCTCGGGAATCAAAAGAAAGGCGGCGAAACGAAAAAGCCCCGGCATCACTGCCGGGGCTTTTCGATCACCCTGCCTGAATCAGGCCTGGGCGAAGGTTTCCGCGATGCTCTGGCGAGCGGCGCTGATAGCTTGTTGGCGCGGTTCGTCGCCGTAAGCCAGGCCTTGGGCGCGGACCACCTCGATGTCGGTGATGCCGAGGAAGCCCAGAACCAGCTTCAGGTACTCCTCGTGGGCGCCGCCGCTCGGTTGGCCGGCATGCACGCCGCCGGCGGTGGAGACGATGATCACTTTCTTGCCACCTGCCAGGCCTTCCGGGCCGCTTTCGGTGTAGCGGAAGGTCTTGCCGGCAACCGCGACGCGGTCGATCCAGGCCTTCAGCTGGGTCGGCACGGTGAAGTTGTACATCGGCGCGCCGATGACGATGGCGTCTGCGCCGAGGAATTCCTCGATGCTGCTTTCACCCAGGGCCGCTTCGTGCCTCTGCGCAGCGTCGCGCAGTTCGGCCGGAGTGCCGGCGGCGACCAGGCTGGCGGCAGACAGGTGGCTGATGGCATCGGCGGCGAGGTCGCGGTAGGTCACCTGCACGCCCGGCTCGGCGGCACGCCAGGCCTGGACTACTTCCTGGCTCAGCTGGCGGGAGGCGGAAGCGTCGCCGAGGATGCTGGAATCGATGTGCAGAAGTTTCATGCGGTGCTCCGGGTAACTGTGGGGTGGGAGTCGATGGAATGGATGCTACGCATGTAGGCAATCGCCGATAAGTCGGTAAGAATGTGATGATTCGTCCCACCAGTAGGACAATCTCATGCAGGACCTCAACGACCTCTACTACTTCGCCAAGGTTGTCGAAGCAGGCGGTTTCGCCGCCGCCGGGCGCGACTTGGGCCTGCCGAAGTCGCGCCTGTCGCGGCGCATCGCCGAGTTGGAGGCGCGCCTCAATGTGCGTTTGCTGCAGCGCACCACGCGCAAGCTGGCGCTGACCGACATCGGCGAGCGCTATTACCGGCATTGCCAGGCGATGCTGGTGGAAGCCGAAATGGCCGACGAGGTAGCCGCGCACCTGAGTGCCGAGCCGCGCGGACGGGTGCGCCTGTCCTGCCCGGTGGCGCTGGCGGAAACCGCGCTGAACGCCATGCTGCCGGGCTTTCTCGCGCAGTATCCGCAGGTCAACCTGGATCTCTTGCTGACCAACCGCCGCGTCGACCTGGTCAACGAAGGCGTGGACGTGGCGCTGCGCGTACGCGCGCCGGGTGACGAAGACCCTTCCCTGGTGTCGCGCCGCCTGCGTCAGGCGGCAGCCGCGCTGGTGGCGGCGCCACAGCTCTTGCAGGGGCGCACGCTGAATGAGCCGGAGGACCTGGCCGGCCTGCCGGTGCTCGGCGCGGTGGGGAACGATCGCAAGGT
This sequence comes from Pseudomonas sp. QL9, assembly GCF_041409665.1. Taxonomy (NCBI): domain Bacteria; kingdom Pseudomonadati; phylum Pseudomonadota; class Gammaproteobacteria; order Pseudomonadales; family Pseudomonadaceae; genus Pseudomonas; species Pseudomonas sp. QL9. Next base: position 5,655,642 of record NZ_CP166971.1, on the reverse strand, counting down.
TCACTTCAACCTGATCGGCCCAGGTGGCGAGCGCCGCGAAGTCGCCCTGGAGCCTCGCCTCGCCGCCGAAGACTTCAATCTGCGCAAAACGGTGGCGCTGGCCGGGCTGGGCATCACCACCCTGCCCCTCTACTACTGCATCCAGGAACTGGAGCAGGGGCAACTGGTGCGGGTGCTGGCGGACTGGCACGAGCCGCCGGCCTTCCTTCAGGCCGTCTATCCGCACCGGCGCGGCCTGCTGCCGGCCGTTCGGGCGCTGCTCGACTACCTGGCAGATGGCTTCGCCCGCAGCGACTTCCCCTTGTAAGGGCGATCAGCCCAAGAGGCGGGCGGCGATAGCACCGCCGCTGAGATGGTCGAGCCAGAACAGCTGGTGCAGCAGGACGATGAGCCAGAACACCAGCTGGAAGCTGAATTTGCGTGTCTTGTGCCGCAGCAGTTGTTGCGCCAGCAGCGCGCCGGGCCAGCCACCGAACAGTTCCAGCAGGTGCAGGGTCTGCTCGGGCGTACGCCAGGCGCCGCGCTCGGCGCTGCGCTTGTCACGCCAATAGGCGAAGAAGGCAGCCAGGCTGAGCAACGGATAAGCGAGCAGCCACCAGGGCGCGTCGCCTTTCATCAGCCAGGAGCCGGCGCCCAACAGCGGCACCAGTGTGGTCGCGGCGAGCAACGCCAGGGCCCGACCAAGGTTGCCGGGCCGGCTTGGCTCGGCGATCTGCCGACCGCTGCGCACTTTCGCGCGGGTCGCCTGGGCAGGAGGTTTCTGGCGGATTTCCGGCAGATCGACGGCCAACCCGGCCAGGCGCGCGTGTTCGGCACGCGGCCGGCCCTGACGGTCGTTCCCGGCTGTGTAGCGCACGGCGTCGCCCTGCTGCGGGCGACGGTCGCCACGGAACGCCGAGATGTGAAGGAAGAGCTCCGCGCCACCGCCTTGCGGGCGGATGAAGCCGAAGCCCTTGTCGTCGTCCCAGCGGCTGATCACGCCGCTCTTCTCCACGCCCGCAATCACGACTTGGCGCTGCTCCAGTCGATCAGGTCGAACTGCCAGGTCGCGAGGATCAGCAGGCCGAAGACAATGCGATACCAGGCGAAGGCCGCATAGCTGTGGCTGGCGATGAACTTCAGCAGGCCGCGCACGGCGATCATCGCGAAGATGAACGAAGTGACGAAGCCGATGGCGAACACCGGCAGGTCGCTGGGCTGGAACAGCTCGCGGTACTTGTAGCCGGAGTACACCGCCGCCCCGACCATGGTCGGCATGGCGAGGAAGAACGAGAACTCGGTGGCGGCCTTGCGCGACAGGCCAAACAGCAGCCCGCCGATGATGGTGGCGCCGGACCGCGAAGTCCCGGGGATCAGCGCCAGGCACTGGGCACAGCCGACCTTGAGCGCGTCGCGCCAGGTCATGTCGTCGACCTGGTCGACACGGATCGCATGCTCGCGGCGTTCGGCCCAGAGCATGATCAGGCCGCCGATCAGCAGCGCGGCAGCCACCGTGATCGGGTTGAACAGGTATTTGTGGATCTTGTCGGCGAAGGCCACCCCCAGCACCACGGCCGGCGCAAAGGCGATCAGCAGGTTGACGGTAAACTTCTGCGCGCGGCGCTGCGTCGGCAAGCCGACGATGATCTCGATGATCTTGCTGCGGAATTCCCAGACCACCGCGAGGATCGCCGCGAGTTGGATGATGATGTTGAAGGCTTGCGCACGCTCGCCAACGAAGCCCAGCAGGTCGGCGACGATGATCTGGTGTCCGGTGCTGGACACCGGGAGAAACTCCGTCAGTCCCTCGACCACCCCTAGAATGAACGCCTGCACGGCATTCCAGATTTCCATACTGCTTCCCCCAAGGTGCGGCCGCTGCCGCGATCTTTATAGTGTGTTTCTCCTGCCCGCGGCCTCTGGAGCCAGGCTCCGGGCTGCGGGGGTCAGGCATGCTACTGCATTGCACCGCCCTGGGAGCCCCTGTAACGGAAATTTCTCACGGCTCGCCAAGGCCTCTGCCGAGGCTGATACGGACGGAGCGGACATACAGACCGTCGCCTCATGGGTTCATTCCCTTTACAGCCGTGCAAAATGCAACTAAGTCATTGAATTTCAAGAGTACTGCCGTACCAACTAGGCTTTTTTCCGCGTCATCTGTTTCGCTGTTGATACAACGCATGTGCCCGCAAAGGCACGCGCAGCGCAAATATCGAGAACATCACAAAATTCTGTTTCAGCGCTGAAACGCTTTTGCGCAAAGCCCCGCCCTAGAGCCTCTTCTGCCTGATTACCCCCCGGAACAGGGGCTGTCGCTGTATCAGATGCGAAACAACAACCCTCACCCTGCACTCAGCTCATTTCCTCAAGCCTTTGAATCCAAAGCGAAATTCAAAACAGGCACGGCTTCTGCTCCATCCCGGTACAGCTGTTTAGGGCACAGCGCACCAAAAAGGAACCGCCATCATGGGGAACTTCGATTCAAGGATCGTCGGACTGCTCGTCGGCCTCGCATGTGTGGCCACGACGGCCACCATAGTCCCGGTAGCCAACGCCGGCGACGGCACCATCGTTCTGCAACGCGACGTGCAGCCCCGGGTCGCCACCCGGCCGACCATGGTGCCTGATCCAAACCCGACCACCGTCAATCCGAACGTCTCCCGCCAGGTCATTCAACAGACCAACGAGCTCAGCGATACCGATTTCGCAGGTGTCACCAGCGGTTCCAGCCTCCAGCAGCGCATCCTGCCCAACGGCCAGCTCGTGGGCATGGACAACGGCGCCAACCAGAGCCTGACGAACAACCCGCTCGGCGGTGGCGGCGGCGGTGGCGCGGGCATCTCCAATTCGGTCAACCGCACGGTCCAGCAAGGCCTGTCGCCGTTGCGCATGCTGACGGGGGATCGTTGAGATGAAAGCCCATCACGCACTTTCCCTGCTCCTGCTCAGCGCCTCGGCCGCCTTCGCCCAGGACCCGCAACTGGTCAACAACGCCAGCATCGACAACAGCGGCCGGGGCTACAACGGCGTAGCCAGTGTCAACCAGGCGGCAGGCGATGAAACGCAGCAGGCCAACGGCCGCGCCATTGCCATCGGTACCGAAGGCGGTGCCCGCACCCAGTTCAATCAGAAAGTGATCGCCATCGTCGACCCAACCCAGGCGGCGAAGGCTTCGATCACCGGCAATTCGTTCTCCAACGGCAACGGTGCACTGGGCGTGAACCAGTCCGCCGGATCTGCCAACCAGCAGGTCAATGCCATGAGCATCAGCGTGAACGCGGTGCCGCAGAGCGTCGGTGACGACGTGCTCTCGCAGCAGAACGTGACGCTGTCACTGAACTCCGGTCCATCGGGTTCATCCACCGGCAGCCGGCAGATCGTCACCAGCGATCAGGCCTTTACCGGCAACCGTGGGGTGGTCCAGGTGAGCCAGAGCGCGGGGGTCGGCAATCGCATTGCCAACACCCTGACGATCCGGGTCGCAGACTGACCCAATGCCAACAACCAAAAACACTAAGCACGCCAACATGCAAGGAGAATCACCATGAAACCGACTATGGCTCTCAAGCCTCTGGTTTTCGCGGTAGCAGCGGTTCTGGCTGTAGCTGTTCACGCGGATAACCGCAACGACAATCATGGGCACGGCCACGGTCATGGCCACGACCATGATAACCACCACCAACATCAGCCCTACGACCCCTACAAGGACCCACGGATTCCGGCTGGTGCAACCGCTTCTGTGATTGACACCCAAGAGAGCTACAACAACAACGTTACCAACATGGGCACCAAGAACAACGCCACTGTTGATAATTCGCTGAAGGGTGCATCGGGTAACGTCGGCGCTAACGTGGCCGCTGGCGACATGAACCAACAAGCCAACGCCGCCGCCCTCGCCACCGCGGATGAGCACTTCATCTTCGGTTCGGCAGAAGCGTCCACCGACGTGACCCAGAACAATCACAACAACAACGCTTGGAACTTCTCCAATGCCAACAAGGCGTCTCTGACCGACTCGGCCAACAACGCCTCCGGCAACATGGGCATCAACATGGCCGCCGGCAACTTCAACCAACAGAAAAACGACATGGCCGCAGCCGTGTCCGGTGGTCGTACCGCCGACGCCTCCAGCGGCGCCAGCCAAACCTCCACTGGCAACAACGTCCTCAACGCTGCTTTCCTGACCTACTCGAAGGAAACCCTGCGCTCCGAGTTCTCGGCTCATGGCACCTACAAGGGCCATGGCGAAGGCGTAGTGCTGGACGATCCGGAAAAAGGTCATGGCGGCCATGGTGGCCATGGTGGCCCGAGCATGGACAGCCGCGGTGGCGACGATCACGGCAAAGTGGACAAGGATCCGCTGTACTTCAGCGAGTCCGGCACCGTGGATCTGCGTGGCTATGCCACCTACCAAGTGCTGGTTCCGACTGGCTGGAAAGACCCTGTCACCAACAACGCCACCATCAGCAACTCGCTCAACAACGCCTCGGGTAACGTGGGTGTGAACGTGGCTGCCGGTGTCGGCAACCAACAAAGCAACTCGCTGTCCATCGCCGCAGGTTGCAAGGCCTGCACTGGCCTGTAAGCGAAAAGCTGCTGTACTTGGGGGGCTCCGGCAACGGAGCCCCTCCTTCTCCTAGCGCTTGCACAGGCGTGACGATCATGCGCACGTTCGCTTTTCTCCTGCTCACTGCTCTTTCCGGCCTTAGCCAGGCCGGCCAGTTGGCTGTCCCCCTGCCGGGCGGAATGCTGGCCTACAAGCAAGTCGAGAGTGTCCGCGAACGTCGCTTCGCCAACCTGGTCGAGCAGAAGACCGACTTCAGCTGTGGTGCCGCCTCCCTCGCCACCATCCTGCGCCAAGCCTACGACCTGGACGTGGACGAGGAATTCGTGATCAAGGGCATGCTGGTCAAGGCCGACCCCAACCTGGTTCGTACCCAGGGCTTCTCGATGCTGGACATGAAGGTCTACCTGGAAAGCATCGGCATGCGCGCCCGCGGATATCGCATACCACCTTCGTCGCTGGAGAAGCTGGCCGTTCCGGTGATCGTCCTGCTCGACGTGCGCGGCTACAAGCATTTCGTCGTGCTGCAGCGGACCTACAAAGGCCACATGTACATCGGTGACCCGGTGCTCGGTCACAAGCGCTACACGCAAGAAGATTTTCTCAAGGGCTGGAACGGCATCATCTTCGCCATCATTGGTCCCGGCTATGACAAGGCCAACGCGCTGCTGCGGCCGCCGGAACCCCTGACCGCAAAAGATCGACTGAATGCCTTCTACCCGGTCAAGGACGCAGAGCTCATGGATTTCGGTTTCATCCAGAGCGATTTCCTCTGAGTCTAAAAAAGATAGCGAGGGGTTGGATCCTCTCCGGGAGATAACGATGAAGACCATCCCGATGCTCGCCGCCACCTGCCTGGTCATCTGCCTGCCGATCCAAGCCGCGGAAACCTTCCGCCCGATCGAGCTAAAAGACCAGGAGCTGGCTCAGCTGCGCGGGCGCTATGTAATGCCCGGTCGAATCATCAGTTTCGGCGTCGTCATGAGCAGCACCTGGAAAAACGCCGTCGGCGACAACATTGGCGCCAGAGTGAGCATGCAAATCCAGGAATCCACCATCAAACCGCAGTTCTATGTCACCTCCACCAACGAGGCCGGTAACGGAGGAACACCCAACGCGGCCACCGGCAGCATTACCGGCGGCGCCGGCTTGAACCAGACCCAAGGGGTCACTCAGAGCGCCCGCTCGGCGGGTGACTACAACAGCGCAACGAACAACGTGGGCATCAACGTCAGCGAGGCCGACCAAGCGCCTGCGATCAACAACCAAGGTGTACCGCTCAACGGCACCTACAGCGCCACCAATGGCGCCGGAACCGTCACCGTCAATCCGAGCAGCGGCGGTATCCAGATGGCAATCAACGCCAACGGCCAGGGCAATACTGTCCAGCAATTGGCCAGCGGCGGCATGCTCCAGGCCACCAACATGCTGGGCAGCAGCAACCTGGTTAACAACGTGACTCAACTGAACGTCGTCCTGCGCAACAACCTTCCGACGGTGGGCGCCCTGGACTGCAACCTGACTCAACTCAAAGGTCTACGCAGTATGGGAATGTGATCTACGCTCAATCGCGGATGTGACTAAACATTACATATAAAGAAAGGGACAGCGCGCCATGCACCGATCACTTTCGCTTCGCACCGCAGTTTGTCTATCCGCTCTACTCCCCTCGACCTTCAGCTTCGCGGCTTCGGAGGCTGAGGTGGATGCTTTGAAGCAGGAGCTCATTGAGCTCAAACAACGTTACGAGGCTCAGCAGAAGGCCCTCATGGTGCTGGAACAGCGCGTCCGCCAGGTCGAGGAACAGCCTGCAGCCGCTCAACCGGCCCAGCCCAAGCGCCTCGTGACTTCCACCAACAAACCCACACCACCGGGCACCAGCTCTAATGTCAGCACCGGTGCGTCTTACGGCGAATCGCTCAAGGACGACAGCCAGCCGCCCAAGAGCGTGGATGACCTCTACTCCGAGGCCAACGGTTTCTTCGGTAATGGAACCTGGAGCTTCGAGACCGGGATCACCTACACCCACTATGATTCGAGGCAGTTGACCCTCAACGGCTTCCTCGCGCTGGACACCATCTTCCTGGGCAACATCGGCGTGGACAACATCAATGCCGATACCTGGACCCTGGACCTGACCACTCGCTACAACTGGAACAACCGCTGGCAGTTCGACATCGACGTGCCCGTGGTCTACCGGCAGAGCATCTTCGAGTCGGCCGGCGCCGGGAACTCCACCTCGCAGTCCACCGACGAGAAGGTCAAGCGCGACCCGACCTGGGGCGACGTCAACTTCGGTATCGCCTACAAGTTCATGGACGAAACCGAGTCGCGCCCCGATGCTGTGGTCAGCCTGCGCGTCAAGGCACCCACGGGTACCGACCCCTACGGTATCAAGCTGGTACGGGCGAGCGACAACGACAACCTCAACGTGCCCAAGGAACTGCCCACCGGCAACGGTGTGTGGTCGGTCACCCCGGGGATCTCCCTGGTCAAGACCGTGGACCCGGTCGTGCTGTTCGGCAGCCTGAGCTACACCTACAACATCGAGGATTCGTTCAGCGACATCAGCCCGCAGGAAGGCACCAAGCTGGGCGGCAAGGTCAAGCTGGGCGACTGGTTCCAGGTCGGCGCCGGCGCGGCCTTCGCGCTCAACGAGAAGACCAGTATGTCGTTCTCCTTCTCCGACCTGATCGCCGAGAAGACCAAGATCAAACCCGACGGCGGCGACTGGCAAGGCGTTACCAGCAGCGACGCCAACGCCGCGTACTTCAACTGGGGCATGACCTACGCCTGGAGCAAGAACCTCACCATCGTGCCCAACCTGTCCATCGGCATCAGCCCGGATGCACCGGACTACAGCGTCAGCGTGAAATTCCCCTACTACTTCTGATCGCAACAACGACAACGGCCCCTTCGGGGGCCGTTTTCATTAGCGCTGGGCGCAAAAAAAGGCGGGGATCGCTCCCCGCCTCCGTTCACCCTTCCTTATTCAGCGCAACTGGTGCTTGTGCAGCAGCCGGTAGAAGGTCGGCCGCGAGATACCCAGCATGCGCGCGGCAACGCTCAGGTTGTCGCCATGCCGCGCCAGGGCATCGCACATCGCCTGCCGTTCGGCACCCAGCTTGTACTCCTCCAGCGTCACCAACGGCAGGTTCGCACCTTTGCCCCGCTCGCGTTCCAGCCCCAGGTCGCGCGCCTCGATCTGCCGACCTTCGGCCAGCACCAGACCACGGCGCACACGGTTGGCGAGCTCGCGCACATTGCCCGGCCAGCTGTGCTCGGCCATCACTGCCAGCGCGTCATCACTGAAGCGCCGCGGCCGGCGGCCAGTCTCGACGCTGTACAGGTGGGCGAAGTGGTTGGCCAGCAGCGCGAGGTCGCCATTGCGTTCGCGCAGCGGCGCCGTCGACACCTGCAGGACGTTAAGCCGGTAGTACAGGTCTTCGCGGAAGCGCCCGCTGGAAATGGCCGCCTCCAGATCGACATGGGTGGCCGCCAGTACGCGGACGTCCACAGCGATCGGCTGGCTGCCGCCGACCCGCTCGATCTGTTTCTCCTGCAGCACCCGCAGCAGGTTGGCTTGAAGCTCCAGCGGAAGGTCACCGACCTCGTCGAGGAACAGGGTGCCGCCGTTGGCCTGCTCGAAACGGCCGATCTTGCGCTGGTGCGCACCGGTGAAGGCACCCTTCTCGTGGCCGAACAGCTCGGACTGGATCAGGTGTTCGGGAATCGCGCCGCAGTTGATCGCGATGAATGGCCGGCTGGCCCTTCTCGATTGGCGGTGCAGCGTGCGCGCCACCAGCTCCTTGCCGGTCCCGCTCTCGCCGCGGATCAGCACGGGCGACTCGGTGGGCGCGAACTTGGTCAGCAAGCGCCGCAGCTCCTGTACCGAGCGGCTCTCGCCCAGCAGCTCGTGCTGATGCTCGAGGCTCTGCGCGCTGCCGCGCCCGCGCAGGCGCGCCATGCCGAACGCGCGGCCGAGGGTGACCTGCACCCGCGCCACGTCGAAAGGCAAGGTATGGAAGTCGAAGAACCATTCGCAGACGAAATCGCCGACTTCGTGGATCGGCAAGGCGTCCGGGCTGAGGACCGCGATCCACTCCGTGCCGCTGCGGCTGATGACTTCCTTGATCGCCTCGGGGCGCTCAAGATGTTCCGGCAGCAGGCGCAGCAGGCCGACGTCGCAGCTGCGTTCGCTCGCTGTTTCGAGCTCGCAACTGTCTACCTCCCACCCTGCAGCCCGGAGTCCGGGCAGTAGTCGTCGGCAGTCGTCACAGGGATCGACCACCAGCAACCGCCGTCGATTCGACGTGGCTTCGAGCATGCTCCTTTCCTTGGCGCCATTAATTTGAAAAACTTTAAAAAACAGTTGCTTGGCGCTCCATTCTGTAAAGTTAGCAATATATTGACGCGCGCATTGATCGTTTTCCTATAAAGCCAATGCCAAAACAGTCTCACCACCCGTGCCCTCGCCGCTTGACTTCCAGGCGGCGGACGAACTCCTCGAGAATCAGCTTGTAGAGGTCGTCGCCGAGGAAGACGTCCTCCACCCCGCAATCGATGTTCGGGTTGTCGTTCACCTCGATCACCACCACCCGATCCCCACCCTGCTTGAGGTCCACGCCGTAGAGTCCGTCGCCGATCAGGTTGGCGGTTTTCAGCGCGAGATCGACCACTTTTCGCGGTGCTTCGTGCACGGCCATGGTGCGGAAATCACCGCTCAGCTCCTGGGCATCGGGGCTGTGGTCGTAGATCTGCCAGTGGCCCTTGGACATGAAGTACTGGCAGGCGAAGATCGGCTTCTGGTTGAGCACGCCGATTCGCCAGTCGTACTCGGTGTAGAAGAACTCCTGGGCGAGGATCAGCACCGAGCGCTCGAACAGTTCCGCCGCCGCCACCTGCAGCGCTTCGCGGTTCTCGACCTTGATCACGCCGCGCGAGAAGCTGCCGTCGGGAATCTTCAGTACCAGCGGAAAGCCCAGGCTGCGTTCGACCCGTTCGAGGTCCTGCGGATTGTCGCGGTAGAGGATCTCGGTAGCCGGCATGCCGAGCTTGTGGCTGCGCAGCAGGTCGGCCAGGTAGACCTTGTTGGTGCAACGCAGGATCGATACAGGGTCGTCCATCACCACCAGCCCCTCGCTCTCGGCCTTCTTGGCGAAGCGATAGGTGTGGTTGTCCACCCGTGTGGTCTCGCGAATGAACAAGGCGTCGTACTCCGCCAGGCGCGAGTAGTCCTTCTTCTCGATCAGGTCGACGTCGATGCCCAGGCTGCGGCCAACGCGAATGAATGCCTTCAGCGCCTTGGCATCGGAGGGCGGGAAGGCTTCGGCCGGGTCGTGGAGGATCGCCAGGTCGTAGCGGAACTGCTTGCGCGAGCGCGGCTTGCGCCAGATCTGCCGGCTGAAGCTGTCCAGGGCCGCGGCGAAGAGGTCTTCCTGTTCCTCGCGCAACTTGTGGATGTTGCCCGGCTTGATGCCCTCGATGTGCCAGCCGCGCGCCTTGCGGAACTCCACCAGCAGCATCGGGCAGGGAAAAGCCTCGAACAGCTGGCGTGCCAGATCCTGCAAGGGCTCGATATCGGTGCGGCCGAAGTACAGCGTCAGGGTGAAGCCATCGGTACTGCCGTAGGGATGGGCCGCCAGCGCCTTGTCCAGCGTGCGGTCGAGATCCTCCAGGGCCAACCCGTAGAGCGACTTGCGCGCCAACTCGCTGATGGTGCGCACCGAGGGAATCACCTTGTGCCCGCGCGCCTCGGCCAGCAGCGAGCAGTAATAGCCGTGGCCAAGGTACTTGTAGTTGCGACACAGGTTGATTACCTGCACGCGCTTGCCCGTGTCGTCGTCGTTGGGCGACTCCAGGTACTCCTGGGCGCTCAACAGGTCTTCGCTGGGATAGTAGGAGGCCCAGTCCTCCTTGCGCTCGACGATGATGTACAGCTTGCTCACGACACCTCCGAACTCTGCAAACCAAGGGACCGGCCTTGCTCGCCGGGTGGTGCGCGTCAATACTTCTTCACTGGCGCCGCAGGGCCTTCGACCGCGCCCGCGGCGCGCCGTTCAGGGCTAGAACCTGCCGTACGAATAAAGCCCAGGACGCGCACTCACTCCAGCGATCAGCAGCATTTTCCGGACCGGCATGAACCTCCAACTGCGCACCGCGACCCTCGACGACCTCAACGCGCTGGTCGACCTCGAAGGTCGCTGCTTCGAATACGACCGCCTCTCCCGACGCAATTTCCAGTGGATGATCAATCGCGCCCACGCCGAACTGATCGTCGCCGAAGCCGATGACAATCTGCTGGGCTACGTGCTGGTGCTGTTCCACCTGGGCACCTCCCTGGCGCGCCTCTACTCCATCGCCCTGGACGAGCGTGCGCGCGGCATCGGGCTGGGCCAGAAGCTGCTGGATGCCGCGGAAACCACCGCCATCGAGCACGACTGCGCCTACATGCGCCTGGAAGTGCGCCCGGACAACGTCGGCGCCATCCGCCTCTACGAGCGCAACGGCTACCGCCCCTTCGCCACCGTGCGCGACTACTACGAAGACCACAGCGAGGCCCAGCGCTTCGAGAAGCGCATCCGCCGCCTGGGCAACCACGCCCAGGCCCACGTGCCCTATTACCGGCAGACCACCGACTTCACCTGCGGCCCGGCGTGCCTGCTGATGGCCATGGCCGCGCTCAGCCCCGGACGCGCCATGGAACGCCGCGAGGAGCTGCGCCTGTGGCGCGAAGCCACGACCATCTACATGACTGCCGGCCATGGCGGCTGCAGCCCGCAGGGCCTGGCGCTGGCGGCATGGCGACGCGGCTACCGCGTGCGCCTGGAGCTGACGGAAGACGGGCCGCTGTTCCTAGACGGTGTGCGCAGCGAGGAAAAGCGCGAAGTGATGCGCCTGGTGCACGAAGACTTCGCCGACGACCTCGCGCAAAGCCAAGTCGAGCAGTTGCTGGTCAACCAGTTGAACATTGTCAGCGCCCTGGATGCCGGCGGCCTGCCGCTGGTGCTGATCAGCAGCTACCGCCTGACCCGATCCAAGGCGCCGCACTGGGTGCTGATCACCGGCTGCGACGAGGACTTCATCTACCTGCACGACCCGGACGTCGACCACAGCCAGCACCGCGAGCCGCTGGACTGCCAGCACATCCCGGTGAGCCACGCCGAGTTCGACAAGATGAGCCGCTTCGGGCGCAGCAAGCTGCGCGCGGCGGTGATGCTGTTCAAGCATTGAAGAGCAAGCGGATTCATCCGCGAAAATCCCCGCACCAATTCCAACCTGTAGGAGCGCGCCATGCGCGCGAATCGCGGCCATGGGCCGCTCCTACAGGGGAACATCGTGCCGTGCGGTTCGCGAGCAAGCTCGCTCCTACATGCTGCAAAAACGCCAAGGGCGCCCCTGCACGGGCGCCCTTGGCGTCTGTCCACCCGGGGCGTGCAGTCAGGGCACCATGGCCATGCCGACGCCGAAGCGGTTCCAGGTGTTGATCGTGGCCACCGCCAGGGTCAGGCCGACGATCTCGGCGTCGCTGAAGTGTTCGCGCAGGGCGTCGAACTGGTCCTGCGGCGCATGCTTTTCGGCCAGCAGCGTCAGGCTTTCCACCCAGGCCAGGACGGCGCGTTCGCGAGCGCTGAAGAAGTGGGTTTCACGCCATACGCTCAGCGTCTGCAGGCGAGCCTCGCTTTCACCGGCCTTGCGCGCATCGTTGGCGTGCATGTTCACGCAGTAGGCGCAGCCGTTGATCTGCGAGGCGCGCAGGCGGATCAGCTCGATCAGCGAGTTTTCCAGGCCGGTCTTGGCCAGGGCCTGCTCCAGGCCGATCAGCGCCTTGTAGGCGTCGGGGGACACTTTGGCCCAGTCGATTCGTGCACTCATGGTTCTCTCCAGTGGGGCCCGCGGGCTGCGGGAATGGAGATACCTTAGCCGCGCCTTCGCCGGCGTCGAATAGCCAATGTCGGGCAATCCACGGAGTCCAATGGAGCCAATCCGCCTCAGCGGTCGATGCGCGTGGAAAGAATGATCGACGACATGGTGCGCTCCACCCCATCCAGCGCGCCGATGCGATCGAGCAAGGCGTCGAGGTCGCGGATCGACTGGGCCTCGACGATCACGATCATGTCGAAGTTGCCGCTGACCGAGTGCAGGGTGCGCACCTCGGGAATTTTCTCCAGCGCCTGCACCACCTGGTGCGACAGCTTGGGCAGCGCCGTCACCAGCACATGCGCGCGTACCAGCGACTGCGCATAGCTGTCCGCCACCTTCACCGCGTAGCCGCTGATGATCCCCTGTTGTTCCAGGCGCTCGATGCGGCTTTGCACCGTCGAGCGCGACACCCCCAGCTTGCGCGCCAACTCGGAAACCGACTCGCGGGCGTTGGCGCGCAACAGGTTGAGGAGCAGCGCGTCTGTGCTTTTAGACATTTTGCTTATCCGCCTAGTTGATTTAGCTAAAAAAGCTTCATCATTCTGCAGATTTACGGATTCATTTCAACGACGGGCTTTGCAACCATGGGCGCCACCGTCGACCTGGCGGCTGAGCCCCGCGCCGCTCGCGTCGCCGTCCATCGGAACGCGTCCGGCGCGCTGCGTGCGACAGGGCGTAGACCCTGCTTCCGGGCAATGCTGATAGCCAGGCCGACCCGCCATCCAGTTGGGAGATTCCAATGCACAAGAACCGCCACCCCCACACCCCCGGCAAGAAACCCGTCACCATCTTCGGCCCGGACTTCCCCTTCGCCTTCGACGACTGGCTGGAGCACCCGGCCGGCCTGGGCAGCATTCCGGCCGAAAACCACGGCAAGGAAGTGGCCATCGTCGGCGCCGGCATTTCCGGCCTGGTGGCGGCCTACGAGCTGATGAAGCTCGGCCTGAAGCCGGTGGTCTACGAAGCGGCGAAGATGGGCGGACGCCTGCGTTCGGAATCCTTCGAGGGCGCCGAGGGCATCATCGCCGAGCTCGGTGGCATGCGCTTCCCGGTCTCCAGCACCGCCTTCTACCACTACGTCGACAAGCTGGGCCTGGAAACCAAGCCTTTCCCGAACCCGCTGACTTCGGCCTCGGGCAGCACCGTGGTCGATCTCGAAGGCACCAGCCACTACGCCGAGAAGATCGACGACCTGCCGCAGATCTTCCGCGACGTCGCCCAGGCCTGGGCCGACGCCCTTGAGGACGGCGCGCGCTTCGGCGAGATCCAGGACGCCATCCGCGAACGCGATACCGTGAAGCTCAAGGCCCTGTGGGATGAGCTGGTGCCGCTGTGGGACGACCGCACCTTCTACGACTTCGTCGCCAGCTCCAAGGCCTTCTCACGCCTGTCCTTCCAGCACCGCGAGATCTTCGGCCAGGTCGGCTTCGGCACCGGCGGCTGGGACTCCGATTTCCCCAACTCCATGCTGGAAATCTTCCGCGTGGTGATGACCAACTGCGACGACCACCAGCACCTGGTCGTCGGCGGCGTCGAGCAGGTGCCGCGCGGGATCTGGAGCCACGAGCCGGAAGCATGCGCACACTGGCCGGCCGGCACCTCCCTGGCCAAGCTGCACAACGGCGCGCCGCGCCCGGGCGTGAAGAAGATTGCCCGCGTGGCCAACGGCAACCTGGCGGTCACCGACTACTGGGGCGACACCCGCGAATTCGCCGCGGTGCTGACCACCTGCCAGAGCTGGCTGCTGACCACCCAGATCGAATGCGAGGAAGCGCTGTTCTCGCAGAAGATGTGGATGGCCCTGGACCGCACCCGCTACATGCAGTCGTCGAAGACCTTCGTCATGGTCGACCGGCCCTTCTGGAAGGACAAGGACCCGGAAACCGGCCGCGACGTCATGAGCATGACCCTGACCGACCGCCTCACCCGTGGCACCTATCTGTTCGACAACGGCGACGACAAGCCGGGCGTGATCTGCCTGTCCTACTCCTGGATGAGCGACGCCATGAAGATGCTGCCGCACCCGGTGGAGAAGCGCGTGCAGCTGGCCCTGGATGCGCTGAAGAAGGTCTACCCGAAGGTGGACATCGCCAGCCACATCATCGGTAACCCGATCACCGTTTCCTGGGAGGCCGATCCGCACTTCCTCGGTGCGTTCAAGGGCGCCCTGCCCGGCCATTACCGCTACAACCACCGCATGTACTCGCACTTCATGCAGGACGACCTGCCCGCCGAGCAGCGCGGCATCTTCATCGCCGGCGACGATGTATCCTGGACTCCAGCGTGGGTGGAAGGCGCGGTGCAGACCTCGCTGAACGCCGTGTGGGGCATCATGCGCCACTTCGGCGGCGCCACCCATGCGGACAACCCCGGCCCCGGCGATTGCTATGCCGAACTGGGCCCGATCGCCCTGCCCGATTGACCAAGGAGTGAGCGCCATGCGCCTTGCCCTCTACCAGTGCCCACCCGGGCCCGATGACCTCGCCGGCAACCTGCGCCGGCTGCGGGAGGCCGCGCAACGCGCGGCCGCCCAGTCGGTGGATCTGCTGGTCTGCCCGGAAATGTTCGTCAGCGGCTACAACATCGGCGCGGCGCGGGTCGCCGAACTCGCCGAGGACGCCGCCGGCAGCACCGCCCAGGCGATCGCCGAGATCGCCCGGGAAAACCGCCTGGGCATCCTCTACGGCTACCCGGAACGCAACCCGGCCGGCGCGCCCTTCAACAGCGTGCAGTTGATCGACCGCCACGGCGAACGCCATGCCAACTACCGCAAGACGCACCTCTACGGCGACCTCGACAACAGTCAGTTCAGCCCTTCCGACGAGCCGCCGGCGCTGTTCGAGCTGGATGGCTGGAAGCTCGGCCTGCTGATCTGCTTCGACGTCGAATTCCCCGAAGCGGTGCGTACCCTGGCGCTGGCCGGCGCCGACCTGGTGCTGGTGCCGACGGCCAACATGCGTCCCTACGAGTTCGTGCCGGAAGTGGTGGTGCCCTGCCGCGCCTACGAGAACCAGGTGTTCCTCGCCTACGCGAACTTCCAGGGCCCCGAAGGCGAGCTGGACTACTGCGGGCTCAGCTGCGTGGTCGCGCCGGACGGCCAGATCCTTGCCCGCGCCCGCGAGCCGGAGCAACTGCTGATCGCCGATCTGGAGCCTGAGCGCATCGCGATGGTTCGCGAAGGCTTCAGCTACCTGCGGCTACGCCGGCCGACGCTCTATCGCCCCTGATCCAGTACCGCCCCCTGCTGCAGGTGCTCGCCAAGGAATTCGACGAAGGCGAGCACTCGCGCCGACTGCCGCCGGTTAGGCGGATACAGCACATGGATCGGCAACGCCTCCGGTCGCCACGCCGGCAGGATCAGCCGGACCCGACCTGCCTCCACATCGGCGCGAAACGCCCAGAGCGGCGACAGCGAGATGCCTTGCCCGGCCAGCACCAACTCGCGGATGGCCTCCGAATTGTTGCTCGATACATTGCCGCTGACGCTGACCGAAACTTGCCGCTCGCCACTTCGCAAGCGCCAGCGATGGTGGTCGGCCAGCTGGCTGAAGACCAGGCAGTTGTGTTGCCGAAGGGCCTCTGGCGTCTCCGGCTCGCCATGGCGCTCCAGGTACGCCGGTGATGCCAGCAGGGCCCGCGAGAGCGTCCCCAGCGAGCGGCCCACAAGGTTGCTGTCGCGCAACTCGCCGATGCGGACAGCTACGTCCACGCCCTCACCCAACAGGTCCTCGTTGCGATCGCTGAGCTGCAACTCGACCCGCACCTGGGGATAGTGCTCGAGGAACGCCGGCAAACAGGTCGCGATCTGCGCACGGCCGAAACTCACCGAGGAGGCGATCCGCAGGGGCCCGGCCACCGCTTCGCGGCCACTCTGGAAACTGCGCTCGGCTGCATCCACCGCGGCCAGAATCTGCCGACAATCGGCGTAATAGCGCTGCCCTTCGTCTGTCAGCGACAGGCTGCGCGTGCTCCGTGCCAGCAGGCTTCCACCGAGAGCCTGTTCCAGCGCGCGAATCTGCTTGCTGATGTTCGGCTGGCTGCTACCCAACTCACGTGCGACGGCAGAAAAGCTTCCGCGTTCAACTACCCGGACAAAGATTCGCATGGCTTCCAGGCGATCCATGGAGGGGACTCCAACTCATGCCGATATGGAATGCCAACTATAGCGATTAGGCGTCTTATCGGCATGAGAGCGACGCCGGAGAATAGTCCCACACCCCCTCGACGGAGCACGACCATGAACCCTTCGACCAGTATGCGCGCCCAACTCGTCGCCCAACCCGGCGGCCCACTGCAACCGGTTCGACTGCCTCGCCCGCAAGCTGCGGCCGGTGAAGTGCTGGTGCGCGTGCATGCCAGCGGCGTCAACCCGCTGGACCTGAAGATCCGCGCCGGGCAAGGCGCCCACGCACGGCAACCGCTGCCGGCGGTTCTGGGCATGGACCTGGCCGGCGTGGTCGAGGCGATCGGTGCAGGTGTCACCACTTTCGCCCCAGGCGACGAGGTCTACGGCATGGCCAGCGGTATCGGCGGCCGCCAGGGCTCGCTGGCGGAATACGTTGCCGTGGACGCCCGCCTGCTCGCACGCAAACCCGCCAGCCTGTCGATGCGCGAGGCTGCCGCCCTGCCCCTGATCGCCATCACCGCCTGGGAGGGCCTGGTGGACCGCGCGCGGGTCGGCGTCGGGCACAAGGTTCTGGTGCACGGCGGCGCAGGCGGCGTTGGTCATATCGTCGTACAACTGGCGCGTGCCTTCGGCGCCGAGGTCTTTGCAACCGGCTCGGCTGCCCAGCGCGAATCCATCGAGGCGCTGGGTGCGAGCCCCATCGATTACCGTGACGAAACCGTGGAGCAGTATGTGCAGCGGCTGACCGAGGGCGAAGGCTTCGACATCGTCTACGACACCGTCGGTGGAGCCACGCTTGATGCCGCCTTCGCCGCCGCCCGCTACTACTCCGGGCATGTGGTCAGCTGCCTGGGTTGGGGCGAACACAAACTGGCCCCCCTGTCGTTCCGCGGCGCCAGCTACTCGGGCGTTTTCACCCTGCTACCGCTGCTCAGCGGGCGCAACGCGGCACACCACGGCGAGATCCTCGCCGCGATCGCCCAACGGGTCGATGCCGGCGATCTGCGGGTGCGTCTGGATGAGCAACGCTTTTCCCTCGACGACGCCGAGGCTGCCCATCAGCGAGTCCTGCGTGGTGAAGCCCGGGGCAAGGTGGTGGTCGATATCTGAGCAACGACAAGGGCGCCCGAAGGCGCCCTTGTGACCATGACGTCCGGTCAGCCGTTGTTCTTCTTGACGATGGCCTCGGCGATGCTCGCCGGCGCCTCCGCGTACTTGGTGAACTCCATCGAGTAGCTCGCCCGCCCCTGGGACATGGAGCGTACGTCGGTGGCATAGCCGAACATCTCGCCCAGCGGCACCTCGGCGCGGATCACCTTGCCCGCCGGGGTTTCCTCCATGCCCTGGATCAGGCCGCGCCGGCGGTTCAGGTCGCCCATCACGTCGCCCATGTAGTCCTCCGGCGTCACCACCTCGACCTTCATCACCGGCTCCAGCAATACCGCGCCACCCTTCTGCGAGAGCTGCTTGGTGGCCATGGAGGCGGCGATCTTAAAGGCCATCTCGCTGGAATCGACGTCGTGGTAGGAGCCGTCGAACACCGTGGCTTTCAGGCCGATCAGCGGATAACCGGCGAGCACGCCGTTCTGCATCTGCTCCTCGATGCCCTTCTGGATCGCCGGGATGAACTCGCGCGGGATCACCCCGCCGACCACCTCGTTGACGAACTCCAGGCCGTCCTTGCCCTCTTCGCCGGGCTCGAAGCGAATCCAGCAGTGGCCGAACTGCCCACGCCCACCGGACTGGCGGACGAACTTGCCTTCGATCTCGCACTTCTTGCGGATCGCTTCGCGGTAGGCCACCTGCGGCTTGCCGATGTTGGCTTCGACGTTGAACTCGCGGCGCATGCGGTCGACGATGATGTCCAGGTGCAGCTCGCCCATCCCGGAAATGATCGTCTGCCCGGTCTCCTCGTCGGTCTTCACGCGGAACGACGGGTCCTCCTGGGCCAGCTTGGACAGGGCGATGCCCATCTTTTCCTGGTCGGCCTTGGTCTTGGGCTCCACCGCCACCGAGATCACCGGATCGGGGAAGTCCATGCGTTCGAGGACGATCGGCTTGTTGAGGTCGCACAGGGTGTCGCCGGTGGTGACGTCCTTCATGCCGATCAGCGCGGCGATGTCACCGGCGCGTACCTCCTTGATCTCCTCGCGCTGATTCGCGTGCATCTGCACCATCCGCCCGACGCGTTCCTTCTTGCCCTTCACCGAATTGAGTACCGCATCGCCGGAAGTCAGCACGCCGGAATACACGCGGGCGAAGGTCAGGGTGCCGACGAAGGGGTCGGTGGCGATCTTGAAGGCCAGCGACGAGAACGGCTCGCCGTCGTCGGCATGGCGTTCGTCGTGTTTCTCCTCGTCGTCCGGGTGGGTGCCCTTGATCGCCGGGATCTCCGAGGGGGCCGGCAGATAGTCGATCACCGCGTCGAGCACCAGCGGCACGCCCTTGTTCTTGAAGGATGAGCCGAGCACCGCCGGAACGATCTCGTTGGCCAGGGTACGCTGGCGCAGGCCGGCCTTGATTTCCTCCAGGCTCAGTTCCTCGCCTTCGAGGTACTTGTTCATCAGGTCTTCGTTGGCTTCGGCGGCGGCCTCGATCATGTGTGCGCGCCATTCCTCGGCCAGCGGCTGCAGCTCGGCGGGGATGTCTTCCTCGCGGTAGCTGGTGCCCTGGTCGTCGTCGTTCCAGTAGATGGCCTTCATCTTCACCAGGTCGATCTGCCCGTTGAAGTTCTCTTCGGCGCCTATCGCCAGCTGGATAGGCACCGGCGTGTGCCCCAGGCGCTGCTTGATCTGCGCGACCACGCGCAGGAAGTCGGCGCCCTGGCGGTCCATCTTGTTCACGTAGGCCAGGCGCGGCACGTGGTACTTGTTGGCCTGGCGCCACACCGTCTCGGACTGCGGCTCGACGCCGTCGGCACCGCTGAACACCACCACGGCGCCATCGAGCACGCGTAGCGAACGCTCCACCTCGATGGTGAAGTCGACGTGGCCGGGGGTGTCGATGATGTTGAAGCGGTATTTGTGTGGGTACTGCTTGGTCGAGCCCTGCCAGAAGGCGGTGGTGGCGGCCGAGGTGATGGTGATGCCGCGCTCCTGCTCCTGCACCATCCAGTCCATGGTCGCCGCGCCGTCGTGCACCTCGCCCATCTTGTGATTGACGCCGGTGTAGAAAAGGATGCGCTCGGTGGTGGTGGTCTTGCCGGCGTCCACGTGCGCGACTATGCCGATGTTGCGATAAAGCTCGATGGGCGTGGTGCGAGCCATGATCTGCTCCGTATCTGCTGAATGACTGAGACTTCGACGACCTCGGGTCCCCGCGGGAGGCCCCGTTGAAGACCGCCAACCTTCGGAAATTTCATTCGGGACAGGCTCACGTTAGCGCGTCTGCGTGGCAATTCCAGTGCGGCTTTCCACTGCCGACGCAGCCCCCGACCGGCTGCTTGCGAAGGGGGTGCTCGGCTATTGCCCTGGTGCTTGGCCGGCAATGCGCCAAAGCATGGCGCCCCTATCCGGCTCGGCGGCCACGCCTAGCGATTCACTCAAATAACAGTCTTTTAGAATCAATATCTTATGATTCTTTTCTAGAATACGGATTCACTATTGATTGGCTTGCCACAGCCGAACACCCTGACATTCAAGCGATTGGACGGACAGCGGTGCTACCCAGTTAAAGTAATTTCTAGAAAATTCTAACTCGTTAATTATCAATACTTTACACTTACAATCTAGAATCAAAATCACACAGCTTCGCCAGCCCAGGCGACTGCGCTGGATTCCCCGGCACTCCTGGGTCCATGCTTGATGCCTGCCCTTTCTGCCGGAGAGCTCTGCCATGCGCGCCACCATTTCCCTCGATTTCGTCTCCGACGTGGTCTGCCCCTGGTGCGCCATCGGCCTGACCGGTCTGCTGGAGGCCATTCGCCGCGTCGAGTCCGAGGTGGAGGTCGAACTGCACATCAAGCCGTTCGAGCTGAACGCCGACATGGCGGCCGAGGGCGAGGACCTGGTCGAGCACCTGCAGCGCAAGTACGGCGGCAGTACCGAGGAGATCGCCGGCAATCACCAACGCATCCGCGATTTCGGCGCCGAGGTGGGTTTCCACTTCGACCTGCACAAGCGTAACCGCATCTACAACACCTTCAATGCCCACCGCCTGCTGCACTGGGCCAGCGAGCAGCATCGCGGCCTGGCGCTGAAACAGGCCATGCTCCACGCCTATTTCGGCGAGGGTCGCAACATCAGCGATGCCGAGGTGCTGCTGGACCTGGCCACCGCTGTAGGGCTGGACCCGGTACGCACCCGCGAAATCCTCGACAGCGACGCCTACGCCAGCGAAGTGATCGAGGAAGAGGAGTTCTTCACCAGCCATGGCATCCGCGCGGTGCCGGCGGTGATCATCGACGGCCGCCAGCTGATTTCCGGGGCGCAATCGGCGGATTACTACGAGCAGGCGCTGCGGCAGGTGGCGAGCAAGGTCTGAAACTGCCACGAACACCTGTAGGAGCGGACCTTGTCCGCGATGGCCAGAGACTCCTGCGTCGTTCGCGGATGAGATCCGCTCCTACGGGAGCGGGCGGCGCGCACAAAAAAGCCGGGGACCTGCCCCGGCTTTTTCACACCTGGAAAGCGCTTAGAGCGCCGACCAGCCGTCGGTCTTGCCGCCCAGCGGCTCCGAGTGCTCGGCCAGCAGCTGCTCGTAGCCGCTGATGTTCTCGTGGCTCGGCTCCATCACCGGGTAGGCCAGCACCTGCCAGGGCAGTTTTTCGTCGCCGTCATACTCCGAGTAGGCCACCTTCTGGCCGTTTTGCAGCAGCATGATTGCAAAATCCAGCGCCGCCTGTTCGTCCGGGAAGATCACGGCGAACTCCACTTCGCGCTCGAACGAAAGATCCTCGCCGTCCTCTTGCAGGGCCCAGAGGGCGTCGCCGATCTCGTCGTCCGGGAAAAGTTGCTTGTCGCGGGTCATGTCACTGCTCCAATCAAGGGAAAGTACGCCCAGCCGGGCGCATGCCTACAAGGATAAACGGAGTGGCGCGCGCGCGCCCGATTTCTCACTGCATCGCTATCGCTGATATCGACCATCACGCGCGTTCACTTCTGCCCTGCGGCGCCTCGCCGCATTATCGCCCTACGAACCGCGAGGGCCCCTGCCATGAACGACGACGCCCAAGGCCACGAGGCCTACCGCATCACCTACATCACGCTGGACGAGATGAGCCTGCACTTCGAGACCCAGGTGGCTTTCGAGGATGCTGATGGCGAGCTGGTTCTGCGCGAAGCGCCGACCCTGCCGGACGAGCGCCGCGCACTGCGCGAGTTGATCCGCCAGGCCGCCTGAATACCCGTAACGTTGCGGCCCGCTTCCGTCAGGGAAGCGGGCCGCGCGCATTTCAGGCCTGCAGTTGATTGGCGATGGGCAGGTTGCGAATGCGCTTGCCGGTCGCCGCCGCCAGGGCATTGGCCAACGCCGGCGCCAACGGCGGCACACCCGGCTCACCGACCCCGGTCGGGGCCTCGGCAGAAGGGACTATGTGCACTTCGACCGCCGGCATCTCGTTCATCCGCAGGACCTGGAAGTCGTGGAAGTTGGACTGCTCCACCACGCCATCCTTGAGGGTGATAGCGCTGTGCAAGGCCATCGCCAGGCCGAAGCCGATCCCACCTTCCATTTGCGCGCGAATCACGTCGGGGTTGATCGCCAGGCCGCAATCCACGGCACACACCACGCGGTCGACCTTGAAGCTCTTGTCGGCCTTCACCGTGACTTCCACCACCTGCGCGACAAAGCTGCCGAAGGATTCGTGCACCGCGATCCCACGGCCACGCTTCTCGCCCTCGGCACCGGCCGCCAGCGGCTGCTTCCAGCCAGCCTTTTCGGCCACCAGGTCGAGCGCCCCCAGGTGCCGCGGATGCTTGTCCAGCAGCGCGCGACGGTACTCGTAAGGGTCCTTGCCGGCCAGGATCGCCGCTTCGTCGATCAACGTTTCAGTCGAATAGGCAGTGTGCGTGTGGCCTACCGAACGCCACCACTGCGTGGGCACGCCAATGCCTTCGGCGAGGGACTGCTCGACCCGCAGGTTCGGTACTGCATAGGGCAGATCCGCCGCACCCTCCACCGCGACCTTGTCGACGCCGTCCTTGACCAGCACCTTCTCGAAGGGCGTGCCGACCATGAACGACTGGCCGACCAGATGCTGCTGCCATCCCACCAGGTTGCCGTTGGCGTCCAGGGCCAGGCGCGCGGTGTGCAGGAACGCCGGGCGGTAGTAGCCACCACGGGTATCGTCCTCGCGGGTCCAGACCATCTTGATCGGCACCTTGTGGCCCTGTTCGCGCGCGGCCTTGGCGATCGCCACCGCCTCCAGCACATAGTCCGAGTGCGGGTTGGCGCGCCGTCCGAAGCTGCCGCCGGCGTACAGCTGAGTGATGGCCACCTTCTCCAGCGGAATGCCGAGCAGTTGCCCCACCGCCATCTGGTCGCCGGTCTGCCACTGCTCGCCGTTCCAGATCTCGCAGGCGCCGTCAGAGAGCTTGACCACGCAGTTCAGCGGTTCCATCGAGGCGTGCGCCAGATAGGGGAAACGGAACTCGGCCTCGATGGTCTTGGCCGGGCTCTCCAGCGCCTTGGCGGCGTCGCCTTCGTTGCGCGCCACCACGCCGGGCTTGCCGGCCAGTTCGTGGTACTTGGCGAATATCTCCTTGCTGCCCAGGCGGAATGCCTTGCTCTCGTCCCATTCGACCTGCAGAGCATCGCGGCCCTGGCGTGCCGCCCAGGTGTTCTTCGCCAGTACTGCCACCCCGGCGAAACGCCGCTCGCTGCCGGGGAACTCGACCACCGCGACCACGCCGGGCACCGCCTTGGCTTTGCTGTCATCAACCTTCCTGGGCACGCCGCCGAAGCGCGGAGGGTGCGCCACCACCGCGACCAGCATGCCCGGCAGGTGCACGTCCTGGGTGAAGTGCGCCTTCCCGTCGGTCTTGTCGGGGGTGTCCTTGCGCGGCAGCTGTTGCTGGCCGATGAGGACGAAATCCTTCGGCTCCTTGAGCTTCACCTCGGCCGGCACCGGCTGCTTCGCCGCAGCCTCGGCCAACTCGCCGAAGCTCGCCTTGCGCCCGGAAGCCTTGTGCTCGACGACGCCCTGGTGAACCTCGATCTGCTCCGCCGGCACCTTCCATTGCTGCGCTGCGGCGGCAACTAGCATGGCCTTCGCGCTCGCCCCGGCCTTGCGCATCTGTTCGAAGGAGTTGGCCATGGCGCTGCTGCCGCCGGTGCCCTGCAGGGTCCCGAAAGCCAGGTTGGCGTAGCGCTTCGCATCGGCCGGCGCGCCTTCGACGACGACGTGGTTCCAGTCGGCGTCCAGCTCCTCGGCCAGCAACGTGGCCAGGCCGGTGTAGCTGCCCTGCCCCATTTCCACGTGCTTGGCGATCACCGTGACCATGCCGTCCGGGGTGATGCGCACGAAGGCGTTGGGCTCGAAAGACTTGGCCGCCGCCTCCGCCACGCCGAAACGCCCAAGCAGCGGTGCGAAATAGATGCCCAGTGCCAATCCGCCTGCGCCACGCAAGAAATGCCGGCGGCTGACGTTGAGAATGCCGCCGGCGTTCTCTTCCGGCTCGCCGAGGGAGGTCTGCAGTTCGCTCATTTCGCGTCTCCTCAGGCCAGGCTCTTGGCTGCTTCGTGGATGGCCGCGCGAATGCGCACGTAAGTGGCGCAGCGGCAGATGTTGCCGCTCATGGCGCCATCGATGTCGGCGTCGCTGGGCGACTTGTTGCTCGCCAGCAGCGCGGTGGCCGACATGATCTGGCCGGACTGGCAGTAGCCGCACTGCACCACGTCCAGCTTGCGCCAGGCCTCCTGCACGGCCTTGCCGGCCGGCTGCTCGGCCACCGCCTCGATGGTGGTGATCTTCTTGCCGGCCACGGAGGCCAACGGCGTTACGCAGGAGCGCGTGGGTTGGCCGTCGACATGCACGGTGCAAGCACCGCACAGGGCCATGCCGCAGCCGTACTTGGTGCCGGTGAGCAGAGCCACGTCGCGCAGCGCCCAGAGCAGCGGCATTTCGCCGGGCGCGTCGAATTCGTGGTCCTTGCCGTTGAGGGTGAGTTTGATCATCAGGCGTTTCACCTCTGCAGGGTGATGGGTCGAGCGCCGGCGGAGCCGAGGCGCGTGAATGGATTCAGCCTAGGTCCGGGTCCGGCTGATTGCCGGAAAGATAAGGGGAAAAGGTGCCGAACGGTTTGCCCGGTCCTGCGACGGATTGCCTGATCCTGTCGCCAGACCTTGTAGGAGCGAGCTTGCTCGCGAACAGCCCAGCTCCGACAGGTTCGCGAGCAAGCTCGCTCCTACAGCAATCGCCGGGCGAAAAAGAAGAAGCCACTCCGGGGAGTGGCTTCTTTCAGTGCGGCGCTCGCAGCGTCAGTCGGCGACCTTCATCGCCACCCGTCCACCGCCCGGACAGGTTTCCATGTAGTAGCTGGCGTCGCGGTACTGGGCGAAGTCGAAGACCTTGTCGACATTCGGCTTGAGCAGCTGGTCGGCGGTCATCTGGTTGATCGCCTGCAGCGCGCGTTGTACCGCTTCGTCGTTGCGGGTCAGTCCGATCTCCGGCTGGCCGGTGAAGTCCAGAACGCAGTGACGATAGAACTGCAGGTGCTTCTTGAACGCCGCACAAGCCGGGAAGGCTGCGTCGTTGCCGCCATTGATGCCATAGAGGATCAGCTTGCCGCGCTGTGCGGCAACGTCCCCCAGCAGCTTCATCTGCGGGCCAGCGCACTGGTCGAGGATCACCTCGACGCCCTTGCCCTCGGTGAAGCGCTCGACTTCCAGGACCAGGTCCTGCTCCTCGGTGTAGATGATCTTGTCGGCACCCAGGCTGCGGATGAAGTCGCGAGAGCCTTCGTGACTGGTGGTGGCGATCACCTTTGCGCCCAGCGCCTTGGCCAGTTGCACCGACTGCGGCGCCAGGCAATGGCCGGCTTCGGTGATCAGCACGGTCTGCCCGGGCTGCAGCTTGGCCAGCTCGACGAAGGCGAAGTAGGCGGACAGCAGGCCGGTGTAGTGCACCGACGCTTCGACCGGACTCAGCACTTCGGGATAGCGGGTGAGCGAGGTGCGCGGCATCAGCACGTGATCGCCCCAGGCCGGATACAGGTTCGGCGAGTCGGCCGGGAAGCTGGCCACAGCCATGCCGGGCTCCAGGTCGGTGACATTCTTGCCCACGGCCTCAACCACGCCGGCCACCTCATAGCCGATGCCAGCCGGCAGTTTCGGCTGGTCGGGGGCCAGGTTCTGCCGCCAGAGCACGTCACGCCAGGTGACGCCGAGCGCCTGACTGCGGATCAGGACTTCATCCGGCCCCGGTTGCGGAGTCGGAACTTCCTCGAGCTTGAGAACCGAGGCATCACCAAACTGGTGGAAACGGATCATGCGGGACATCACATACCTCGCCTTGTAGTGCTTTATAGCCACGGACTCTATCCGGGCTTTGTTGTGCTTGCTACCTACCGCCATCGATAGTCGACATAAATGCCGATGATTCGGCCGGCGGCCGCGTGTGCGGGGCGGAACGCAAGACCACGTCCGAAAAAGGACCAGCACACTGTGGGAAGAATACCGGCAGAAGCGCGTCTTGCTAAGGAAGAATGCGGAAAATGATCAAGGACTTATCTGTCAGACCTTGACGTCAGACGCTTCGCGCTTCACTTTTCCCCCATCGCCAGGGAGCCTCCATGAACCGCAACGACCTCCGCAAGGTTGACCTCAACCTGTTGATCGTCTTCGAGACGCTGATGCATGAGCGCAGCGTGACCCGCGCCGCCGAGAAGCTGTTCCTCGGCCAGCCGGCGATCAGCGCGGCCCTGGCGCGCCTGCGCAGCCTGTTCGACGATCCGCTGTTCGTGCGCACCGGCCGCAGCATGGAGCCGACCGCCCGGGCGCAGGAGATCTTCGGTCACCTGTCGCCGGCCCTGGACTCTATTTCCACCGCGCTCAGCCGCGCCGCCGACTTCGATCCTGCCACGAGCAAGGCAGTATTCCGCATCGGCCTCTCGGACGATGTCGAATTCGGCCTGTTGCCGGCCCTGCTGCGCCGCCTGCGCTCCGAAGCGCCCGGTATCGTCCTGGTGGTGCGCCGCGCCAACTACCTGCTGATGCCGCAATTGCTGGCTTCCGGCGAGATTTCCGTGGGTGTCAGCTACACCGACGAACTGCCGGCCAACGCCAAGCGCAAGACCCTGCGCCGTAGCAAGTGGAAGGTGCTGCGCGCCGACTCGGTGCCCGGCGCCATCACCCTCGACGATTACTGCACCCGGCCGCATGCCATGGTTTCCTACGCCGGCGACCTCGAAGGCTTCGTCGATGAACAGCTCGCCACCCTCGAGCGCAAGCGCCAGGTGGTCTTGGCGGTGCCGCAGT
Organism: Pseudomonas sp. QL9; assembly: GCF_041409665.1. Taxonomy (NCBI): domain Bacteria; kingdom Pseudomonadati; phylum Pseudomonadota; class Gammaproteobacteria; order Pseudomonadales; family Pseudomonadaceae; genus Pseudomonas; species Pseudomonas sp. QL9. The sequence goes on along the minus strand of NZ_CP166971.1, from coordinate 5,628,634 downwards.
TCAACGGCCTCGGTGCGCTGCTCGCCGGAACCGACCTGATCGCCACCGTGCCCGACTACGCCGCCCTGGCCCTGACCGCTGCCGGCGGCCTGCGCGCCGACGAGCCGCCGTTCACCCCGCGCCCCGCGGAGCTGTCGATGGTCTGGCGGGGCGCGCAGGACAACGATCCCGCCGAGCGCTGGTTGCGCTCGCGTATCACGATGTTCGTCGGCGACCCCGACAGCCTGAACTGATTCATTCCCCGACTTGCCCGCGATCAACGCGGGCGCGGACTTTCGAGTTAGAATGACGATCAGCATGTCATTCCACCGAGGAGTCCGCCCCATGCGTTACCCCGAAGATCACAAGGCGCAGACCCGCCAGAAAATCATCGACGAAGCCTCGCGGCGCTTCCGCAGCGAAGGCGTCGAGGCCACCGGCCTGCAGACGCTGATGAAGGCTCTGGGCCTGACCCACGGCGGCTTCTACGCACACTTCAAGTCGAAGGACGAACTGGTGGAGATCGCCTTGCAGGCTGCCGCCGAGCAGCTGCGCGAGGTTTCCCGCAAGAGTTTCGAGGGACCGGACCCGCTGCCGAACTTCATCGACCGCTACCTCTCCGAGTCGCACCGCGACCATCCGGAAAGCGGCTGCCCCTTTCCCACGCTCAGCGCGGAGCTCGGCGCCCGCGGCCAGCCCAGTCCGACCACCGACCAGTCGGTGCGCAACCGCCTGGAGATGATCGAGAACGCGCTGCCCGCCGAACACGATCCGGACCAGGCGATTGCCACCCTCTCCGCCCTGGTCGGCGCCCTGGTGCTGTCGCGCAGCGTGGCGGACAAGGAGCTGTCCGAGCGCCTGCTGCAAAGTACCAAGCGCTATCTGAAGCGCGAGCTGCCGGGCAACACCGGCGAATAACCGCGTAGCGATTATCCGCCGCAAGCCGCAAACGAAAACGCCCCGGCACTGGCCGGGGCGTTAGCCTTTGCGCGGAAGGAATCAGGCGCTCTTCACACCGTAACGCTCCGCCGGCAGGCGCAGCGAAAGATTCGGGCCGAGCTTGTGGCGGGCCTGGGTGAAGGCTTCGAAATCAGTGGCGTCGGGCAGCGCCGGGATGGTCACCACCTCCCCTTGCGCCAGGCCGGCCAGGGCCGCGTCGACCATGTGGCCAACTTCCATCAGCATTTCTTCGGGCAGGTTCTCGATACCGGTGCCGGAGCGATCCCATATTTCGGTGCGGGTCGCACCCGGCAGCACTACCTGTACGCGAATGCCGGCCGGGGACAGCTCCCGGTGCATCGACAGGCTCTGATTGAGCACGAAGGCCTTGGTGCCGCTGTAGGCGCCGTTGAACATTTCCGGAGCCAGGGCCAGCACCGAGGCGACATTGATGATGGTACCGCGCCCACGCTGGGTGAACGCCTTGGCGGCAACACCGGCGAGACGGGCTACGGCAACGACGTTGAGCTCGATCATGCTCTCCAGGCGATCCAGGTCGGACTCCACCAGGCTGCCGTTCATGGCCACACCAGCATTGTTCAGCAGCAGGCTGATGCTCGCATCTTCGGCCAGGCGCGCTTCGACGCGGGCGCGGTCTTCGCGACGGGTCAGGTCCGCCGGCAGAACGGCCACATCGATGCCGTATTCACCCTGCAGGCGTTCGGCCAGGTCAGCCAGACGAGCCTGGTCGCGGGCCACCAGCAACAGGTCGTAGCCCTGGCTGGCGAGACGCTGCGCGTAAGTAGCGCCGATTCCCGAGGAAGCACCGGTAATCAGGGCACGGCCGAGCTTGCTGTTGGAACTCATGGTCTTCTCCATTGCGCCGGCAGGGTCCGGCTGCTGTAAGGGTAAGGAAAGGATAGCGGCGCCTTTAAATTACGCCCGTCATCTCTGTGGCGAATATTATGCCCATAATTTTTTCTGTCAACCGCCACGAATACGCCTTCGGCGATGCCCGACCAACGGTCCGAGGGTTACCGTGAGTACCGCCAGAGCGCGCGCCACACTAGGCCTTGAGGGTTTAGATTGCCCATTCTAGAGCGCCAGGAGGATGCTCGACGGCGACCGTCTCCAGACAAGAACAAGCTCGGAGGCATCGTTCACACCTCTGCCTGTTCGCCAGGTCGGGACAGGGTCCCGACGGGAGGTCGCATGCGATTGCGCTGCTTTTTCCTGGGATGCCAATGGAGCGAAGGCGTGCTCGCCCACGTGGGCGGGATGCCGATGATCTACCAACGCTGCAGTCATTGCGGCGCTCAGCGCTACCTGAGCGTGGAAGAACCGGAGGCGGAAGTTTCCGACCCCGGTTCCTGAGGAGGGACAGCCAGGCGCCGCCGGGCGGCGCCTGCGTTCTTCAGCGGATGAAGACCTGGCTGTTGGTGATGGCCATGTCGCCGCCGGGCAGTTCGATCTTGCCCAGGGGCTTGAGGCTATCGGCGTCGAAGATGGCGATATCGTGCAGCGTACCGCTGAGATAGATCTTCTTGCCGGTCTTGTTCAGGTTGATGCAGTAGTAAGAGTGGTCGAGGTTGGCCGCGGCCAGCAGTTTCTGCTCCTTGATGTCGTACTTGGTCAACCGGTTGAGCACGCCGTAGATCAGGTTGGAATCGGTCGGCGATCGCATGGCGCTGAAGTAGACCTCGGTGACCGGACCGAAATCGGTGGTCTCGGTCTTCCCGGTGGCCAGGTTGACGTTGAAGTAGCCGTAGAGGAAATCGGCGGTGGCCGGGTCCTGCTTGGCATCCTTGAAGCGGGCGGTGGTGTACAGCAGGGTGAAGTCACGGCTGTAGGTCTGCTGGTCCCACACGTAGAGCACGTCCGGCGGCGAGTAGTTCGGGCGCTTCCAGTTGCGGCTGGGAATGGCCACGTCGAACTTGCCGGTCTTCACGTCGACCTTGTAGATGTCCGGGCCGGCCACGTACAGGGTGCCGTCGTCGGCGGTCTGCATGATGGTCAGCTGGCGCGGGGCCGGGAAGGTACGGATCGGCTTGGCGTCCATGCCACCGTCGGCGGCATACACCTGCAGGCGCGGCTGCTGAACCTCGTAATGGTCGCTGAGGATCTTGGTCGGGTTGGCGATCGCATAGACCTCCTTGCCGTCATGACTGACGGTCATGGCGAACATGGACTTCGCGTTCTCACCCGGCTGCTGCGCGATGGTGGCGTGGAACACCGCCTTGCAGTCGTCAAGCTGGATGCCGTAGATGTCGGCGTAGTGGTTGTTGAGGATGTAGGCGATCTTCTTGTCCGGCGACAGCTGGATTACGCCCGGGCCGAAAGCGCCGGGGACCTTGCAGGTCTTGAACAGCTTGTCGGACTGCAGGTCGATGACGTGCAGGTTGTCCGGGTAGTTGCTGGTGACCATGTATTCGTGGCCCGACTCCAGCGCCTTGCCCTCGTCGGCCGCGTACGCCTGAAGCGCGCCGGCGGCCATGATTCCGCCCAGGACGGCGGTGAATGCTTTTCTGGACATGCAGTTTTTCCTCTTGTTCTTCTGTCCGCTCATTTGTCGTCCGGGAATACGGTGCCCAGGTTGCGCCAGTCCTCGGCCGAGGCTTGCGCGTCCTTGTTCCAGTTCGGGTAGGTGCTCATCATGTCCGGCACCTGGGCCGGCCACCAGCAAGGGTCGGAGCAGCCATAGAGGTCCGCTTCCATCGGCTGGCAGAGGGAAGACACGCCACCGAACACGTCGATTTCCCAGCCCGGGTCGGTGGTCGAGGCGCAGCCTGCGACCGAGTTCATCGCCACCACGTCCTCGATGCGATCCTCGGCGGCCGCCTGTTCCAGCTTCTGTGCTTTGTTGTTGATCGGCTTCAGATGTTTCATGTCAGTGCGCCTTCCGCGGAGTGATGTGGCGGTCGATGAAGCTGGGGTTAGCCGCCATGATCCGGCTGTAGACCTCGATGCCGAAGTCGACCCAATCCCTCATCAGTTCGCAGTAGTGGTAGGTGGGGTGCGCCGGATCGCCGTAGCGCGCGTAGCTCTCGTGGTAGCAACCGCCGGAGCACAGGTTGCGGATGCGGCAGCTGGCGCAGCCGGTGTCGGTGCGATCCAGGCGTTGCGAGAGGAAGTCATTGAGCTCGGCCTGCTTCACCCCTTCGTGGACGTTGCCAAAGGTCGGCAGCGACGAACCGGTGAAACGGTGGCAGAGGTTCAGCTCGCCCTTGTGGTCGACCGCCAGCATCTTCAGCCCGGCGCCGCACGGCAGGGCCTTCTTCTGCCCTTCGTGGATGTCGGTGATCAGCTGGTGCAGGTTGGAGAAGCCGATGTTGCGGCCTTCCAGCGCTTCGGCCAGGTAGCGACGACCCAGGGCCTTCATGTTGGCGAAGACCTCGTGCAGCTCCTCGGTGGTCAGGTTGTAGCTGCTGATATCACCGGAGGTCACCGGGGCGAAGCCGACTTCGGCGAAGCCCATCTCGTTGAACAGGTGATTCCAGATCGTCTCGACGTCGGTGACGCCGGTGGTCAGGGTCACCCGCGCGCCGACCGGGCGGCTGTTGTAGCGCGACAGCAGCATGTCGGCCTTGCGCCGCACCACGTCATAGGTGCCCTGCCCGCCCACGGTGATGCGGTTGCGGTCGTGCACGGTCTTCGGCCCGTCGATGCTCACCGACAACCCGAAACGATGCGCGTTGAGGTAGTCGATGATCTCCTCGGTGAGCAGGGTCGCGTTGGTGGTCATGACGAACTCCACCTGCTTGCCCAGCTCGCCGAAGCGGCGCTCGCAGTAATCCACCATGTGCTCGATCAGCGGGCGGTTGGACAGCGGCTCGCCACCGAAGAACACCACGGTGTAGCGCTTCTCGTCGGGCGATTCCTTGAGCAGCATCTCCACCGAGGCCTCCGCAGTTTCCGCGCCCATCTTCTTGCCAGCGGAAGGCTTGTCCAGGTCTTCCTTGTAGCAGTAGGTGCAGCTGAGGTTGCAGCCGGTGTTGACGTTCAGCACCACGGTGTTGAGCGCCGTGCGATCGACCTTCTTCAGGGCGATTTCCGGCGTCAGCGGCGAGCCGTCGCTGACCAGCTCCAGCGCGATCAGCTCGCGCAGGGTCTCGTCGATCTCGTTGGCCTCGAAGCGCCCGGCCAGGCGCTGGGTCAGCTCTTCCGGCGAGCAGGCGTGCCCACGCAGGGCATCGATGATCCCGCCGGTCAGCTCGTCGCTGGCGAACAGCGAGGAGCTGGGGATGTGGAACAACAGGCGGTCGGCGTCCACCTGCACTTCATGCAGGTTGCGTTCGACCAGATTCAAGATGGCGCCCATGGCGACCTCCCGGAACTTGCTTGGTACGCCCCGCCCGGCGGGCGGGGGTTCATGCGTTCAGTTCATCCCACCCCGGATCATGGGATAGGCGGGTTGTTCCAGCGCTGCACGGTGACGTACATGTGGCCTTCGCCCTTGTGCGTCTGACCGGCGTCGTCCACCGCGGCCACCACCTTCAGGTTGCCGGCGTTGTTGGTCATCATCTTGCGTTGCGGGTTGGGACCGGCATCGCCCGGGGTGAAGACCCCGCTGTCGGCATCCATCACGCCGGCGAACTTGACGTCGCCGTCTTCCTTGGCGCGGTCGTCGAAGGGCTCGACGCTCCACTTGGCGGGGAACACGCCGATGCGGAACGGCTTGCCGTCGGCACCCTTGCCCCAGGCCTCGGCGTCGAAGGCGCCCTGCACTTTCGGGGTCGAGCCGCCGTTGCCGCCGATGCGGGCCACCAGCAGTTCGGGGACGACCTTCACTTCGGCGACGTCCTTGTAGACGGCGAAGCTGCCGCCCTTGGCGGTGCCGACGCTGACGTCGTGCGCACCGAGCGCGGAAGCATCGGCCTTGACCTTCACGGTCACGCGCTCAGGGGTTTCGGAAACCACCGACACCACCTGCACGCCCTTGCCGAACGACGGCTTGCCTTTCAGGCCGCTGCCGATCACCGCGACTTCGGCTTCCTCGCCTGCCTTCAGGTAGGCCGGCTGCACGCCCAGGACCTGGCTGGTGCCTTCCTTCGCCGCGACGAAGTCGATACCGCGCTCATCGTGCGCCTTGTCGAACATGCGGCCTTGCATCTGGCCTTTCATGGCCGCGAACACCTGGCGCATGGTCACGTCGCCGATCTTCACGTTGCCGCGCCATTCGTAGCCGTTGTACAGCAGCGCGCTGCCTTCACCGTCGAAAGCGCTGCCGTCGGCGTACTTGCCTTTGACGCTGACCTTGAACTGGTCGTCGCCGCTGCTGGCCACGGTCATCACGCCGGAAACGTCGCCTTTACCCGGCATGTGCCCGGCGAAGCTCCAGGCACCGTCCAGGGTCTTGGCGTCCGGACGATGTTTTTCCCAGTCGGTCCAGGCCTTGCTCTCCAGCGGATAGCGCTTGGCCAGTTCCGGGACCATCTCCTTCTTCGCCAGGTCGAACCAGTCGCGGTCACGCGACAGGGCCTGGTATTCCAGCGACGGCCAGTGGCCGAGGTGGAAGTTCACGAGTTTTTCCCATTCGGCCGCCGGGCGGCGCTGCAGGGCGATGCGCGCGCCGGAGTGGCAACGGGCACACATCTGCTCGAACTGGGTATCGAATTTCTCGACGGTATTGAGCCGACGTTCCATCGCGTAGCGCACGCCGTCGGTCTCGCTGGGCGCCAGGCCCTGCTTGTCGGCGAGGTACTTGACCACTTCGCGCCGCTCGTCGTCACTGATCTGCAAGCCGTGCATCAGCTGCATCCGCGCGATGGTCGCCAGCCAGCCTTCCGGCGTCTTGCGCTGGTGGCTGATGCGACTCAGGGAATTGTTGCCGTCCGGCGTGTGGCACGCCATGCACTTCGCGTTGACGATGGTCTGGCCATCGGCGGCTTGGGCTGGTTGCTGGATGGCCCAGGCCATTGCGGCCAGGGTTCCGGCGCCCAGGTAGTGCCGAAGTCGTGTCATCTTCAAGATCAGGCCTCCTCGGTATTCTTCTTTTTGAAATTGTTCTGCGCCCACCGATGGGCGAACAGCGGGTTCCGTCGTGCTCCCAAGCTGTTTAGCAGGTTGTGTGCCACTCCACCGAAAGCCCCGCCGCATCAGGCTTGCGGCTTGTAGATGGGGATTCGGACAGGCGGCACCGGCGTCTAATTTCGCGATAGCTGTCTAACTCTGAGACAGCCCTGCGACAGCCGCCTCGGACGAAGTATGGTCGGCCCTTCGCAAAACGCCGCCCGGCGAAAGCAACAGCGCGCCGCCAAGCATCAGCAGCAACCCGAGCCAGACGCACGAGAGCAACGGATAGCGGCGGATCACCACCAGGCTCTCATTGTCGTTATCGCCCTTGCGCAGCAGGCTGGTGGAAGCTGGCACCCAGACCTGCAGGTCGCGGCTCCAGCCGCGGATGATGAACGGGTGCAACACATAGCCACGATCCGAAGCGAAGCGCGCGTAGTGATAGTCGAGAATCTCGCAGAGCTGGCGTACCGGCCCCTGGTAGGCCGGCGGCCGGCCGCGACCGTCCTGGAACAGCGCGTGCCCGGCTAGCACCCGCCCGCCGTCGCGTAGTTCGACGCGCGCCAGCGCGTGATAGCCCGAGTAGTTCTCCTCGACCTGGTCCGGCAGCACACGCACTTGCATGTCGTCGGTCACCGGCAGCCACTGCTCGACGGAAGCGCCGGCGGGTATGACCACCTGACGGTAGGAGTTGAGCGCCGTCGCCGTCAGCCCGCCGACCAATGCCAGCACCGCCCCGCCATGCACCAGCGCCAGGCCGCCGCTGTAGCGCAGGTTGCCCAGGCGCCGGCTGCGCCAAAGGCTGACGACGCACCACAGCAGGCACGAGCCCATCAGGAAGAAGCCGCCGAGCACCGCGGCGTCCAGCCAGGGCAGGACCTCCACCACGTTCTGCGACAGCATGCCCTCGCCGCTGTAATCGGCATTCAGCCAGCCGCCATGCCAGGCGATGAAGCCCATGCACGCAGCCATCAGCACGGTGGCGAGCAAGCCGATACGCGGGCGCCCGCAGCGTCGCAGGAAGCTGTAGCCGCCGATCAGCCCGAGCAGCGAGAGCAGCGGCAGCAGCCAGCGGATCAGGCCGTAGCCATCCACGTCCCATTGGTTGTAGGCACTGCGCAGGCTGTTGATCTCATCGGTGGTCGCCCAGTGCAGCAGCATCTCGAAGTACGGCTTGAGCGTCGTCGGACGCGGCAGGCCCAGCCACTCGTAGATGTGCGCCTGAACCAGCGCGCCAATGGCGAAGAGCGCGCTGCCGGCGAACAGGTAGATGGCCACGTCGAGCGTCCAGTCCGCCGCCGAGCGCCGCGTTCCGGGCTGGCGCGCACGGCGCCCGGAGAACAGCTGCCAGGCGGCGAACATCAACAACAGCGTCGCCAGTAGCAGATGGCTCAACCAGGACGTGGTGCCGATATAACGGTGGGAACTCACCAGTACGGTGCTGCGCGTAACCGTCATGGCGACGCAGGCCATGGCCGCCGCGAGCAGGCTCAGCACTGGCAGCAGCCTCCGGTGGCGCCCATCCGGCCGCCAGCGGCGCACGCCGTGCAGCACCGCACCAAGCAGCGCCCAGATGACGAACGCCGAGGTCTGCACCGGGTCCCAGTGCCACAACTGACCGAAGGTGAAGTCCTCCATCGCCCAGACCATGCCCGCGCCTATGCCGGCGCTGAGCAGCAGCCAGGCGCGCCGGCTATAGACCGCAGCTACGCCAGCGTACGCAGGATCGCCCTTGCGCAAGGCCCCCAGCGCGGCCCCGGCGGGTGCCAGGGCCCAGGCGTAGGCGCAGAGGATCAGCGGCGCATGGAAGCTCATCCAGATCATCTGCAGGTGCGCGTTCATGCCCTGGCTTGGCTGGCTCGCGAGCCAGGCCTCGGGCGTCGCGCTGAACGGGCCGAGCCAGGCTGCCGTTGCCGTGTACCAGGCGGCGATCAGGGCGTTGCCGCGCCCAGCCCAGCCAGCCAGGCGCTCGCTGGCGAGCGTGGTGGTCATGCAGAAGGTCGCCAGCAGCAGGATGGTGCCTTCGTCGCCGCCCCAGAGGTTCGACAACTTGAGATAGCCCGGCAGCGCGGCACTGCTGTAGAGCCACGCATAACGCAGCTGGAAATGGTCGGCCAGCAGGTGCAGAGCCAGCGCCACGCAGGCGCCATAGAGGCCGCCCGCCGCGACCCTCCAGCAGTTGCCGCGCCAATGCGCACGCTGCGCACCGGCCGCTATCAGCGCAGCCAGCCCCCAGAGCAAGGCATTGCCCAGTTGAGGCAGCAGCCAGAGCAAGGCGCAGCACAACGCGGCAGCGGCCCAGCCCACGGCTGGCCAACGGCGTTGCGCAACAGGCGATACGGTTCTTTCCATGGCGCGACCTCGGCAGTCCTTATCGTTATAGCCACCGGCGCGGCGGTGGAAGGTTGCTCTTACAGGTTGCGTGCCAAAGACGGAAATCCTCGACCGCTCAGCGACTTGTCAAAAGCCGGCAAGGCGACGGCCGGCCTGGTCGCGTTGCAAATCGAGACAGTCGCAAGCGCGCTGAGACAGCGCAGCGGGATGGCAAGTGGACAGCTACCCATCGGCGGATATGCTTGATCAATACCCGACTGAATTGATCGGTTATGAAGCCCGCCCGCATTCGCGCTTCGCGCAGTCCGAATCCCAACGAGTCGGCCCCAGGGCCCGAGCACGGCCAGGGCAGTGAAGAACCTCCGGCCCATCAGCAGAACAAGACGGAGAAGAACATGGCGCAGACAATCAGCCCCACCGCGGGCAAAGCCCCCAATCAAGGCGTCACGGCAGAGGAGCGCAAGGTCATCTTCGCCTCCTCCCTCGGCACGGTCTTCGAGTGGTACGACTTCTACCTCTACGGCTCGCTGGCGGCGATCATCGCCAAGCACTTCTTCGCGGGCGTCAACGAGACGACCGCCTTCATCTTCGCCCTGCTCGCCTTCGCCGCCGGCTTCGCGGTGCGCCCCTTCGGCGCCATCGTCTTCGGCCGCCTCGGCGACATGGTCGGGCGCAAGTACACCTTCCTCATCACCATCGTGATCATGGGCCTGTCCACCGCCATTGTCGGGATGCTGCCCAGCTACGCCAGCATTGGCGTGGCGGCGCCGATCATCCTGATCAGCCTGCGCCTGCTGCAGGGCCTGGCGCTGGGTGGCGAGTACGGCGGCGCGGCCACCTACGTCGCCGAACACGCGCCACAGAAGAAGCGCGGCCAGTTCACCGCGTGGATCCAGACCACCGCGACCCTCGGCCTGTTCCTCTCGCTGCTGGTGATCATGGCCTGCCGTTCGGCGATGGGCAGCGAAGCCTTCGAGGCCTGGGGCTGGCGCATTCCCTTCCTGATCTCGATCCTGCTGCTGATCATCTCGGTGTACATCCGCCTGCAACTCAACGAATCGCCGGTGTTCCTGCGCATCAAGGCAGAAGGCAAGGACTCCAAGGCGCCGCTGACCGAATCCTTCGCCCGCTGGGACAACCTGAAGATCGTCCTCCTGGCCCTGTTCGGCGGCACCGCAGGCCAGGCTGTGGTCTGGTACACCGGGCAGTTCTACGCGCTGTTCTTCCTGCTGCAGATACTCAAGATCGACCCGCAGACGGCGAACTTCCTCATCGCCGGCTCGCTGCTGCTCGGCACGCCCTTCTTCATCTTCTTCGGCAGCCTGTCCGACCGCATCGGCCGCAAGAAGATCATCATGGCCGGCTGCGTGATCGCAGCGGCCACCTACTTCCCGATCTTCCATGCGCTGACCCAGTACGGTAACCCGGATGTCTTCGTCGCCCAGGCGAAGAGCCCTGTCACAGTCGTGGCCGACCCGGCGCAGTGCTCCTTCCAGTTCGACCCGGTGGGCAAGGCGCGCTTCACCAGCTCCTGCGACATCGCCAAGAGCCTGTTGGCGAAGAAGGCCATTCCCTATGAAAACATCAAGGCCGAGCCCGGCGCCGTCGCCCAGGTGCATGTCGGCGACAAGGTGATCCCGGTGTTTGAGGGCACGGGCCTTGCCGGGGCGGAGCTCAAGGCGCAGACCGAAGCCTTCACCGGCCAGCTCGGTGGCGCGCTCAAGGAAGCGGGTTATCCGGAGAAAGCCGACCCGGCGAAGATCAACCACCTGGCGGTGCTCCTGCTGCTGACCGTGCTGGTGATCTACGTGACCATGGTCTACGGCCCCATCGCCGCCTGGCTGGTGGAACTGTTCCCGGCACGCATCCGCTACACCTCCATGTCGCTGCCCTACCACATCGGCAACGGCTGGTTCGGCGGCTTCCTGCCGACCGTGGCCTTCGCGATGGTCGCGGCGACCGGCAACATCTACTACGGGCTCTGGTATCCCATCGTGGTCGCACTGATGACGGCGGTGATCGGCACCCTGTTCCTGCCCGAAACCAAGGACCGCGAAATCCACCACGCCTGAGCCTTCAACCCTGCGAAAAAACGGCCCGGCACGCCCGGGCTGTTTCGTCTGCGCCTGTCTCAGCGGTGTCGCAAGCTGCGACAGCCTGGGCCGGGCCGATTCGCAGAGATCGAATCGAAAGCCGTCTAGATCAAGGCATTGAGGCATTTTCGAAAGGTTGGCATAGCGGTTGCGATAGCTGCCTCGACAACTCAACAAGAGGCACCCGAAATGTCCGTTCTCCTGCCCATCAAGCCCGCCAGCCAGGCCTTCCTCCAGCGCGCGCCGCGCATGCTCATCGGTGCCGATTGGACCAGCGCCGCCGACGGCGCGCTGATGGACCTGCGCAACCCCGCCACCGGCGAAGTGCTGTGCCAGGTTCCCTCCTCCAGCGCCAGCGACGTCGACCGCGCCGTGCGCGCCGCCCGCCAGGCCTTCGACGACTCGCCCTGGAGCCGCGCCAAGCCCCGCGACCGGCAGAACCTGCTGTGGAAGCTGGCTGACCTGATGGAGCGCGACGCCGACCTGCTGGCCGAGCTGGAATGCCTGAACAACGGCAAGAGCGCCGCCGTGGCGCGCGTCATGGACGTGCAGCTGGGCATCGACTTCCTGCGCTACATGGCCGGCTGGGCAACCAAGATCGAAGGCTCCAGCGTCGACGTGTCCATGCCGCTGATGCCCGGCGAAGAATTCCACGGCTTCATCCGCCGCGAAGCGGTAGGCGTGGTCGGCGCCATCGTCGCCTGGAACTTCCCGCTGCTGCTCGCCTGCTGGAAGCTCGGCCCGGCGCTGGCCACCGGCTGCACCGTGGTCCTCAAGCCCGCCGACGAAACCCCGCTGAGCGCCCTCAAGCTCGCCGAGCTGGTGCTCGAAGCCGGCTACCCGGCCGGCGTGTTCAACGTGGTCACCGGCACCGGCGTCAAGGCCGGCGCGGCCCTCACCCACCACCCGCTGGTCGACAAGCTGACCTTCACCGGCTCCACCGCCGTGGGCAAGGAAATCGGCAAGGCGGCCATGGACCACATGACCCGCGTGACCCTGGAGCTGGGCGGCAAGTCGCCGACCATCGTCCTCGCCGACGCCGACCTCAACAGCGCCGCCGCCGGCGCCGCCCAGGCGATCTTCTTCAACCAGGGCCAGGTCTGCTGCGCAGGCTCGCGCCTGTACGTGCACCGCAAGCACTTCGACAACGTGGTGGCCGACATCGCCGGCATCGCCAACGGCATGAAGCTCGGCAACGGCCTGGACCCGAGCGTGGACATGGGCCCGCTGATATCCGCCCGCCAGCAGCAACGCGTGTTCAACTACATCGAGCTGGGCCGCGAGAAAGGCGCCACCATCGCCTGCGGCGGCGAACAGTTCGGCCCCGGCTACTTCGTCAAACCGACCGTACTGGTCGACGTCGACCAGAAGAGCGCGGTGGTGCAGGAAGAAATCTTCGGTCCGGTGCTGGTCGCCATGCCCTTCGACGATCTCGACGAAGTGGTCCGCATGGCCAACGACAGCCCCTACGGCCTGGGCGCCAGCATCTGGTCCAACGACCTGAGCGCGGTGCACCGCATGATTCCGAAGATCAAGTCCGGCTCGGTCTGGGTGAACTGCCACAGCGCCCTCGACCCGGCCCTGCCCTTCGGCGGCTACAAGCTCTCCGGCGTCGGCCGCGAAATGGGCGCCGCGGCCATCGAGCACTACACCGAACTGAAATCGGTGCTGATCCGCCTCTGACCTGCGTGGTCAACCGCCGGCGCACCACCCCCGCGCCGGCTTTCCCATCCCCCGAGCCGCAGCAGCGGCCGGGGGATTTTTTTGCTCGACCCGTAGGGCAATGAAATGGACTCCTCCCTCCTACGGCGTCAAGCGCCAGACTGATGGTGTAGCCACAAGTCCCGGAGGGGGAGTCAGCATGAACATTAGTCGCGTTGGTCTGGATCTGGCAAAGCAGGTATTCCAGGTACATGGCGTCGATAGCCACGAGCGCGTGGTGTGCCGCCGGCAGCTCAAGCGGGCGCAGATGCTGGATTTCTTTCGCCAGCTGGCACCCTGCCTGGTAGCGATGGAGGCCTGCGGCAGTGCGCACTATTGGGCGCGAGAGCTGCAGGGGCTGGGGCATGAGGTTCGCTTGATCGCACCGCAGTTCGTCAAACCTTACGTCAAGGGTGACAAACACGATGCCCACGATGCCGAAGCGATCTGCGAGGCGGCCAGCCGTCCGAGCATGCGCTTTGTGCCGGTGAAGAGTGCGCAGCAGCAGGCCGGGCAGTCCGTGCATCGCATTCGCAGCCGTCTGGTCCGGGCCCGTACGGCACTGTGCAACGAAATTCGCGGCTTGCTCGGCGAATTTGGCCTGATCGCCAGCCGACGCGGGCGCGCGGCGACCGTCGAACTGCTCGAGACGGTCACCGCTGCCGAGCCGGTGCCCTTGCCGGCGCCAATGGGCGAGTTGTTGAGCGATTTGAAAGAGGAGTTGCAGGCGCTGGATGCCCGCATCGAACGACTGGAGCGAGTGATCAAGCGCAGTGCGCGCGAGGATGCGCGCATCCAGCGCCTGCTGGCCGTGGAAGGCATCGGCCCGCTCACCGCCAGCGCGGTGGTGGCAGCGGTCGGCGATGCCCGGCAATTCCGCACGGCGCGTCAGTTCGCCGCCTGGCTGGGCCTGGTGCCACGGCAACACTCCACGGGCGGGCAACAGCGCCTGGGCGGGATCACCAAGCGTGGCGATACCTACCTGCGCACCTTGTTCACCCATGGCTCCCGCTCGGTCGTACGCTGTTGCGCCAACAAGACCGATGCTCGCAGTCGCTGGCTGCAAGGCCTGTTGCAACGATGCAATGCCAACGCCGTCGCCGTTGCCCTGGCCAACAAGAATGCCCGGATCGTCTGGGCCCTGCTCAGTCGGGAAACCACCTACCAACCCGCCTGAGCGTTACCGGCAACACCGCTGTAGAAACGCTCCACCACGATTGCACAGTGAATGGCATTGATGACGAACCGGTCGAACCGGCCTGTATGAAACCTGAGTTATCCGCGGGCTCCCTGCTGCCGTGAAGCAAAGCCGTTAGGGCGATCAGACATACAGGCGCGCATTTCATCAGGGCTCGGGAGCTGCCACACCGCTCCATGAAGCCGGATATACGGACGCAGTCGTACCTAGGCTCGAAATCTCCGCCAAAACACTGGCAAGCCGGGAGGAGTCCATATACGAATAACCCTACGGGTTATCCGCCGCCCCGCCCGACCACGCGCTTGCCGGCGAGCTCGGCCAATCGGCGCATAACCGCCTCGCGGTTATGCGCCCTACGAACCCTGCCGTAGGAGCGGATCTTATTCGCGAAAATCCCGGCGCCGATGCAACCTTGTAGGAGCGCGCCATGCGCGCGATTCGCGGACAAGGTCCGCTCCTACAGGCGGAATTTCGTGAGCAAGCTCGCACCTGCGAAAAGCCATTGCTCCTTGCCGACGAATTACCTTCCTGGCCGCTGAACCTTGTCTCGAAGGCCGCAGTCTGAGGCTCGCCCAACCCTTTGCGCCCCTGGCGTAACCAGCCTTTCGAGCCCTTCATGCGCCCCACATCCAGCGCCTTCCGCCTGCTGCCGTCCTGCCTGTTCGCCCTGATTTCCCTCTCGCCCCCGGCCCACGCCAGCGGGGAACGCCAACTGGTCGCTTCGATCAATGCCTATCGCGCCCACCCTTCGGGTTGCGGCGCGAGTGCGGCGCGGCGCCTGCCGCCGCTTACCTCGCGGGGCGGGCTGGAGTTGCCTATCGACTTCAGCGGCGGGCTGCGTGAGGAGCTGCGTGATGCCGGCTACATGGCGCAGGAGGTCCGCAGCATCCGCCTGGCCGGTGCCGAGGATGCCGGGCAGGCCTTCGACATGCTGCGCGACCGCTACTGCACGGCACTGCTCGCCCCGCAGTACACCGATGTCGGCGTGACCCGCGAGGACGACGAGTGGCGCCTGGTGCTGGCCAGCTCCGGCGCGGGTAGTGGCGGCAAGCTCGAAGACCCTCGTTCGGCGGCCAAGGCGCTGCTCGCGCAGGTCAATGCCGCCCGCGCACATTCGCGCATGTGCGGCTCGCGGCGTTTCAGCGCCGCCCGGCCGCTGAGCTGGAACAATGCGCTGGGCTCGGCCGCCCAGGCGCACAGCCGCGACATGGCCAGCGAGAACTACTTCGACCACCGCGACCCGGACGGCGACATGCCCGACGACCGCGCCCGCGCCGCCGGTTATCGCGGCCGCAAGATCGGCGAGAACATCGCCGCCGGCCAGGGCTCGGTGAACCAGGCGATGGCCGGCTGGCTGGCCAGCCCCGGGCACTGCGCCAACCTGATGAACCCGATGTTCACTCAGGTCGGCGCGGCCTACGCCAGCAACGCGCGCAGCGATGAAGGCATCTACTGGACCATGGTCTTCGGCGCGCCCTAGGGCCCCAGCAGTTCCGGCGCGTACAGGCTGATGCGCGCCTTCACCAATGCGCCGCCGTGGCGGGTCAGCACGGTCATCTCCTCCGCCGACAGCTTCGCCAGGTTGGTGCCGATCACCGAGCAGAAGGCGGCATCGCCCGGCTGCGCCTCGCCGATCCGGCTGTCGATGGAGAACCACATCGGCTTGGGCCCCTTGCCGGCCAGGAAGCGATGCTGCAGGCGGTCGAATTCCAGGCCGCGGATCTGCTCCATCATGATGTCGAGCCCTTCCTTGAGGACGATGGCGCCGGATTCGGTCGGCCGGTTGTCGATGGCGAAGGGCTTGCCGCCGTCGCTCACGATCACGTAGTCCAGCGCGTTGCGGTCGCGCAGCACGGGATTCACGCCCATGTTGTCGTAGACCCCGCCATCGCTGAGCGTCACGTACTCGGTGGTCGCCGCCGGGGCGTAGACGTTCGCATCCAGGCGCAGCGGCGGGAACACCGGCGGAAACGCCGAGGACGCCGCCACCGCCTGGCTGATCGGGAAGCTGTCGGCCGCCACCACGCCCATCTCGTGTTCGCCCATCTCGGTTGGCTTGCCGCCGCCGGCGACGAAGAAGAACAGGTTGCCGGTGGCGAGGTTGGTGGCGTTGAGGTAGATGCGCGGCCCGCCGCTGAGCGCCGAGAGCTTCTGCTTGCCGTACAGGTGGGTGTCGTAGGACTCGGCCAGCTTGAGGATGCGCGAGGAGAACGGATCGAGAACGCCGCCGAGCACCGAGGACACCGCGATGGACTTGGTGCTCAGGAACTGCTTCAGCAGGTCCAGCTTGTCCGCCCTGCCCCAGTTCAGCGCGACGGTGGCGCCGGCGATGCTGCCGCCGCTCACGCAGCTCAGCAGGTCGAGCTTGTCGAGCAGGCCGAGCGCCTGCAGTTGCTGCATCACGCCGAGATGGAAAGCGGCGGCGCGATAACCGCCGCCCGACAGCGCGAGACCGATGCGTTTCTCCACTCCCTTGACTTGGATCGACATGTTCCTGGCCCTCCTGATGATGGCCCCTGGATGGCACCGGAAGTCCTGGCGAGCGCCGGCAGGTTGTCCGGCGTTACCCCGGTGAAACACGTGTAGACCTTACGTCGCAATTCTAGGCGGAGTTTTTGACACCCCCGGTGCGCGGGCCTTCACTGCGCCTGAGAGCAGTCATGACAACCCTTCGCCGGCCGGTTTCGCACCGGCGAAAAGCATGCGTGCATGGCCGGTCAGGCAAGGAGGCAGCGCATGGCGAAGTCGGACTATCCGCCACCGGCGATGCGCCGCCTGCGCGTCTATGCCTTCGATCCGCAAGCCGCGACGCTGATCGAGACCGCCCAGATCAGCCACGCCACCATCGAGATCCCCTGGGAGCCGCGCTGGGACGACCCGGTGCTGCCGGGGCCGACCAACGAATACCTCGAAGTGGTCGACATCGACCCTTCCAGCGGCCAGTTCTACCCGCCGCTGGACCTCGACGATCCCCACGTGCTCGCCCAGGACGGCCTGTCGCCCTCCGAGGGCGATCCGCGCTTCCACCAGCAGATGGTCTTCGCGGTCGCCATGAAGACCATCAAGGTCTTCGAGCGCGCCCTCGGCCGCCGGGTGTTCTGGGCCGAGCGCCATCTGGAGGACGGCAGCTACGAGGAGGTGCGCAAGCTGCGCATCTACCCCCACGCGCTGCGCGAGGCCAACGCCTATTACGACCCGCAGAAGAAGGCGCTGCTGTTCGGCTACTTCAAGGCCTCGCTGACCGACCCGGGGGTGAACCTGCCCGGCGGCTGGGTGTTCACCGCGCTGTCCCACGACATCATCGCCCACGAGACCACCCACGCCATCCTCGACGGCCTGCACCGTCGCTACAGCGAGCCGACCAGCGTGGACAGCCTGGCCTTCCACGAAGCGTTCGCCGACATAGTCGCGCTGCTGATGCACTTCACCCTGCCCGAGGCGGTGTCCAGCCAGCTCGCCGCCCAGCACGGCAACCTCGCCGAACGCACCTGGCTCAGCGGCCTGGCGCGCCAGTTCGGCGAGGCCACCGGGCGCTACGCGGCGCTGCGCGAGGCCATCGACGACAAGGGCAGCGACGGCCAGCCCGACCCGATGCGCCTGGCGCACCTGAGCGAACCTCACGAGCGCGGCGCCGTGCTGGTGGCTGCGGTGTTCGACGCCTTCGTCACCGTCTACCAGAAGCGCACCGCGGACCTCTTCCGCCTGGCGCGCGTCGAAACCACGCAGACGGCGCTGCCGGTCGAGCTGGTCGACCGCCTGACCCGCGAGGCGGTGAAGGCCGCCGACCATGTGCTGCGCATGTGCATCCGCGCGCTCGACTACCTGCCTCCGGTGGACGTGCACTTCGGCGAATTCCTTCGCGCGATAGTCACTGCCGACAACGACCTGATACCCAACGACCCGCTGAACTACCGCCTGGCGATGATCCAGGCCTTCCGCCGACGCGGCATCCTGCCGGACAAGTGCCTGTCGCTGGCGCCGGACAGCCTCTTGTGGGAGACGCCCTCGGGCAAGCTCGGCGAGCTGCGCCTGCCGGTGTCCGCCGGCGAAGACAGCAAGGGTGCGAAGCTCGACCTGACGCCGCAGTACCGGCGCCCGGAAAGCTACCAGCAGGCCAAGGAGAACCGCCGGCAGATCTGGCACTGGCTGCTCAAGTGCAAGGGCGAGCGCGTCGAGTGGGAGCAGGCGCTGGGCGTGTTCCTGGTGTCGTCCAGCGCGCGCAAGGTCCTCGGCACCCTGTTCCCCAACTCGGCGCGCAACGCACCGGCAGTGGAAGTCCACTCGGTGCGCTCGTCGCGGCGCTCCGGGCCCGACGGCCAGGACCTGCGCCAGCTGATAGTCGAGGTCACCCAGCGCCGCGAAGGCTACTTCGACGCCTCGCAGCAGCGCCTGCGCGATGGCGGGCCGTTGGCGCACCGCGAGGGCGGCGACTTCACCTTCCGTGGCGGCGCCACCCTGATCATCGACCTGCGCGACGGCGCGCTGCGCTACATCGTGCGCAAGAGCATCGACGACAACGACCGCCTGGAGGCGCAACGGCGCTTCCTGCAAGCCGGCAGCGCGTCGCTGGCGCTGACCTATCGCGGCATTCGGCGTGGCGACAACCCCTTCGCCATGACCCACCGGGGAGTCTGATGCCATGCGCGAACCGGCTTGCAGCAACATCGCGGTGCGCATGTATCGCGGCATCCTCGGCGACTGTTTCCTGCTGCGCCACGACGAAGACGGCCAGGCCCGCCATATCCTCATCGACTGCGGGGTCCTGCAGGGCGTGCAAGGCGCACGCGAGCTCATGAAGGCGATTGTCGAGGACATCCACGCGCTCACCCAGGGCGAGCTCGACCTGGTGGTAGTCACCCACGAACACCACGATCACCTCTCGGGCTTCAGCTACGAGAAGGCGCGCTTCTTCGGCCAGGACTTCGACATCCACGAACTCTGGCTGGCCTGGACCGAAGACCCCAACGACGCGCTGGCGGTGTCCCTGCACCAGCGCTTCAGCAAGAGCAAAGCCGCGCTGAGCAAGGTCGTGCAGCTCACCGCGCTGGCCAAGGACCCGCGTATCGAGACGCTTCGCGGGCTCTCGGCCTTCGTCGAGCCGCTGCCGGCGGACGGCTCGCGCAAGAGCACCCTCGACCTGCTCAAGGACAAGGCCGGCGGCAGCGCCACGCGCTATCTGAAGCCGGGCGACGTGTTGCAGCCGGAGCGCCTGCCGAGCCTCAAGACCCTGGTGCTCGGCCCACCCCGCGACGAACAGCGCCTGCGCAAGGACGCCCCGTCGAAAGGCACGGGGCGCGAGGTCTACCTCACCGACGGCGAGGAAGCCTTCGCCATCGAGGACCGTGCCCGCCGCGAACTGGGCGAAGAGCCGCTGATCAGCGAGCTGCCCTTCGCCCGGCCCTACCAGCGCCTGCTCGACGATGCGCGCAAGATCCCGGCGAGCGCGGACGGCGGCGTCGAGCAGCTCTATTTCACGGAAGCCAATGACTGGCGGCGCATCGAGGCGGAATGGCTCGACGGCGCCGAGGCCATGGGTCTGAAGATGGACTCCGACACCAACAACACCAGCCTGGTGCTGGCCTTCGAACTGGCCGACCGCCAGGTGCTGCTGTTCCCCGGTGACGCCCAGGTCGGCAACTGGCTGTCCTGGGGCGACCAGACCTACCCGCCGCAAGCGAGCGCGGAGCAACCGACGCCAGCGACCCGCGACGACATCCTCGCCCGCGTCAGCCTGTACAAGGTCGGCCACCACGGCAGCCACAACGCCACCCTGCGCGAATTCGGCCTGGAGAAAATGACCTCGCCGCGCCTGGTGGCGATGCTCCCGCTGGTGGAAGCCGTGGCGCAGCAGAACGAATGGCAAATGCCCTACCCCGACCTGCTGCAGGCCCTGCTGCAGCGCACCGAGGGCCGCATCGTCAGCGGCGACGGCGACCCGGCGAAGGAAAAGGCTGCCTTCACGGCGCAGCCCAGTGATGAACGCTATCCGGCACAAGTCGCGCATGACCCGAACGGGCTCTGGGTCGAGGTGAGCATTCCCTACGAGAAGTGCCGGCACTGACGGACACGCCCGCTCCGGCGAGCGAGGAGACGAGCAGATGGAAATCGAGGCGATGATCTCGGCGGTACAGCAGGCCCTGGGCATCGACGTGGACGGCCGCGCCGGCCCGCAGACCTGGGGCGCGGTCTACACGAAGATCGTCGGCCCGCTGCCGGCCGAAGCCGAGGAAGCCAACATCTCGGCAGTGGACCCACGCAGCGAAACGCTGATCGCCACCCTGCTACCGGAAGTGCGCCCCTATGCCCGCGCGCTGGTGCAGAAGGCCACGGCCGCGGGCATTCGCATCAAGGTCATCAGCGCCCTGCGCACCTATGAGGAGCAGGACAAGCTGTACGCCCAGGGGCGGACCGCGCCCGGCACGGTCGTCACCAACGCCAAGGCCGGCCAGTCCAACCACAACTTCGGCATCGCCTTCGACGTCGGCGTATTCGAGGGCAACAAGTACCTGGGCGACTCGCCCAAGTACAAGGCGGTGGGCGCGCTCGGCATCGAACTCGGCCTGGAATGGGGCGGCAACTGGAAGAGCATCGTCGACCAGCCGCACTTCCAGCTGCGCCCGACCTGGGCGGCGGACATGAGCGAAAGGGACATGCTGGCCGAGCTGCGTCGGCGCAAGGCCGATGGGCGCGCGGTGTACGCCTGAGCGAAGGCCGGCAACCCGGACAGGGATGTCGCCAAGCAGGCCCGCCAGCGACTGGCGGGCAGGAGGCGAACATGGACTACCAAGGCAGAGGTGTGCCGCTGGACGACAGCGGCATGGATCAGGTGTGCGCGGCCCTGGGCGTGGCCGACGCGGAGGTCTGGGCGGTGCTGACGGTGGAGACGCGCGGCTTCGGTTTCCTCACCGACCGGCGCCCGCAGATCCTCTTCGAGCGGCACGTCTTCCACCGCCTGACCAAGGGCAAGTTCGACGCGGGCAACGCGGATATCAGCAACGTCACTCCCGGCGGCTACATCGGCGGCGCCGGCGAGTACGACCGGCTAGCCAAGGCAATTGCGCTGGACAAGGCGAACGCGCTGCAGAGCGCTTCATGGGGCATCGGCCAGGTGATGGGCTTCAACTTCAAGACCGCCGGCTACGCCTCCACCGACAAGTTCGTCGCCGGCATGGTCAAGGACGAGAACAGCCAACTGCTGGCCATGGCCAATTTCATCAAGGAAAACGGCCTGGCCGCCGCGTTGCAACGCAAGAACTGGGTGTCGTTCGCCCGTGGCTACAACGGCCCCGACTTCAAGCGCAACGAGTACGACACGCGCCTGGCCGCCGCCCACGCCAAGTACCAGGTGCTGCTGCCTGACCTGCAACTGCGCACCGCGCAGGCGGCGCTGAAGTACCTCGGTTTCAACCCCGGGCCGATCGATGGGATTCGCGGCCGCCAGACCACTTCCGCGCTGATCGGTTTCCAGCACGGCGAGGGGCTGCCGGAGAGCGGGCTGCTCGACCAAGACACCTTCGCCCGCTTGCAGGCGAAGGCGTTTCCCTAGCGGACTGGCCCGGGCGCTTGCGGCTCAGAAGTTGTACGACATGCCGACGCTGACGCTGCCCAGGCGGGTGTCATAGAAGTTGATGTCGCTGTTCTCTTCGCCGTAGTTGACTGCCGCGCGGGTGCTCCAGTCCTTCAGGCCGAAGGGTTCCAGGTAGGTCGCCGAGAGCGACACGCCGTAACGGTCGACGCTCTGCTTCTGGTCGTAGATAGGGTTGGTGTGATCGCTCTTCAGGTGCCCGCCGAAGGCATCGGCGCCGAACTGCCAGCCCTGCAGGCCGAGGTAGCTGTAGCCGAGGTCGGCCTGGTAGCCGTCCATCTTCATGGCGTTGCCGTCCAGGTCGCGGTCGATGTAGCTCAGGGTCGGGGTCAGGACGTTGTCCTTGTCGATCTGCCAGCGGTAGCTGACGTCGAGCTTCTTGTCCTTGCCGTTGCGGTCGAGCAGGTCCTGCTGGTCCTGGTTCAGCCCCAGGGCGGTGCCGCTGCGCTCGTGGTTGAGGTCGATCTTGCGCTGGGTGTAGGTGACGTCGAAGTCGGACTGGAAGATGTTTTCCCAGCCCAGGCGGAAGCCGTTGCTGGTGCGGTCGGTGGTCTTGCGGTCGGCGCCGGACACGTACGGGTCCTTCCAGACCTCCTGGGGCGTGGAGCCGAGCAGGCTGAAGCGCAGGTTGCCGGGGTCGCCGATGCCCTGGCGCACGCCCAGGTCGATGACGCTGTCCTCGTTGATGAAGTCTTCCATCGCGGTGCCGGCGAAGAACTGCGTGCGGCTGCCGGCCAGGGTGTAGGACAGGCCGAAGGCCGGGACGACCTTGGTGTAGCTCTTGCTGTCGGGGCTGCCGCCGAGCGAGTCGATGTTCTTGTCCGACACGTGGGTGCCAGTGACAGTGGCGATCTGGTTGGTCTTCATCTGGTCGCTGGTGACACCCAGCGAGACGTTGCCGCTCAGGCCGTCCTGCTGGGGAATCTGGTCGTAGGCCTGGGCGCTGAGGGCGATGGCGCCTCCCAGCGGGATGAACAAGAGATGGCGCATGCTGTCCGGCTCCTTGCGGTCGTGAAGGTGGGGCGAAGCTGCGCCGCGAAGCTGAAGACACTATTAAGGGCGGCACGAACGCACCTGGAAGCTGACGGATTGCAGACTCCGCGCGTCCGGCGCGCACGTGGCGCCATGACTGGATACGAGCTCACCCAGGCAGAAGGGTTGGCGCAGAGCCTCCCCGCTTGTGGCGGAGGTCACTTTCCAGACATGCGGACGCTTTTTTGTATACAAATCGGTAGCCAAACACGGATGTTCGTGTCTACAGTGCGTGCACAAAAACAAAAGCGAGTCCTCCAGCCATGAATGATCGTTCAGCTGTAGCGTCCGCCGGCGCACGTCCGGAAGACGAGAATCTCGGAATAGGCGCCAACCTGGCGTATGGCCTGCAACACGTCCTGACCATGTACGGCGGGATAGTCGCGGTGCCGCTGATCCTCGGCCAGGCGGCCGGGCTCTCCCCCGGCGAGATCGGCATGCTGATCGCCGCCTCGCTGTTCGCCGGCGGCCTCGCCACCCTGTTGCAAACCCTCGGTATCCCCTTCTTCGGCTGCCAGTTGCCGCTGGTGCAGGGCGTGTCCTTCTCCGGCGTCGCCACCATGATCGCCATCCTCGGCGGCGGCTATGCCGGCGGTGGCATCCCGGCGGTGCTCGGCGCGGTGATGTGCGCCGCGGCTATCGGCCTGCTGATCACACCGGTGTTCTCGCGCGTCACCCAGTTCTTCCCGCCGCTGGTCACCGGCACCGTCATCACCACCATCGGCCTGACGCTGATCCCGGTCGCGGCGCGCTGGGCCATGGGCGGCAACTCCCAGTCCCCCGAGTTCGGCAGCACAGCGAACATTGGCCTGGCGGCCGTCACCCTGCTCATCGTGCTGACCCTGAGCAAGCTGGGCAGCGCCTCGATCTCGCGCCTGTCGATCCTGCTGTCGATGATCATCGGCACCCTGATCGCCTTCGCCCTGGGCATGACCGACTTCTCCAAGGTCAGCGAAGGCCCGATGGTCGCCCTGCCCTCGGTCTTCCATTTCGGCGCGCCGACCTTCCATGCCGCCGCCATCATCTCGATGTGCATCGTGATCCTGGTGACCCTGGTGGAAACCTCGGCCGACATCCTCGCGGTCGGCGAGATAATCGGCACCAAGGTCGACTCCAAGCGCCTGGGCAACGGCCTGCGCGCGGACATGCTGTCGAGCCTGATCGCGCCGGTGTTCGGCTCCTTCACCCAGAGCGCCTTCGCGCAGAACGTCGGCCTGGTTGCCGTGACCGGCGTGAAGAGCCGCTACGTGGTAGCCACCGGCGGGCTGATCCTGGTCACCCTCGGCCTGCTGCCGGTGATCGGCCGGGTGGTCGCCGCGGTGCCGCCGTCGGTGCTTGGCGGCGCTGGCCTGGTGCTGTTCGGGACGGTAGCGGCGAGCGGTATCCGCACGCTGTCGAAGGTCGACTACCGCAACAACATGAACCTGATCATCGTCGCCACCTCCATCGGCTTCGGCATGCTGCCGATCGCCGCGCCGAGCTTCTACGAGCACTTCCCCAGCTGGGTTTCGACCATCTTCCACTCGGGCATCAGCTCGGCGGCGATCATGGCCATCCTGCTCAACCTGGTGTTCAACCACTTCACCGCCGGCAATTCCGACCAGCAGTCGGTGTTCGTCGCCGCCAGCGACCGCACCCTGCGCTACCAGGACATCGCTGGACTGAACGATGGCGACTACTTCCTCAAGGGCAAGCTGTACGACAAGGACGGCAACGAAGTGCCGGTGCTCGGTGACGAGCACGACCATCCGGCGCCACAGCCTCGTCACCCCGGCCCCGGCGCGCTGCGCCAGACCAGCGACAGCAGCGCCTAGCAGAGGTTTCTGAAGGAAATCTGAAGCATGTCTTCAGGATCATTCAGACTGCATTAAGCGCGACGTCCTACAGTCGAGCCTTCAGTTTCCGGAGGCTCGGCTCATGAAAGCACCCCTGATCACCCTCGCCGTGGCCGGCGCCATTGCCGGCCCCGCCTTCGCCCAGGCCGGCGAAGTCACTCTCAGCACCACGCTGAAGGACTACAGCGGCCGCAAGGCATACCTCGCCATCTACCTCACCGACGCCCAGGGTCACTACCAGAAGACCCTCTATGTGGCCGGCAAGAAACCCAAGTACTACCGCCACCTCCGCGACTGGGCCCACGGCAGCGGCCTTAATCCGAGTGAGTTCGACGGTCTCAGCGGCGCCAGCGTCGGCGGCGGCGACAACCTGACCGTGAGCGCGCAGATCGCCGACAACCTGATCGACGCCGGCTACGAGATCCGCATCGACAGCGCCGTGGAAGACCAGCAGGAAAACGGCGCCGAGGTGAAGGTGCCGCTGACCCTCGCCGGCGCCGGAAAGGCAGTGGCCGGCAGCGGCTACGTCGGCAGCTTCAGCTACAAGCTCTGAGACTTCGGAGGCCACCATGCTTCGTCAGCTGCACGCCTGGCCGGGGGTTGTCCTCGCCCTACTGCTCCTGATCCTGTCCGCCAGCGGCGCGCTGCTGTCCACCCAGCCGCTGGCCGAGCGCCTTGCCACGCCGGCCAGCGCGCCAACCGCCAGTGTCGCCGTACTGGCCTCGCAAGTGGCGCGCCAGGTACCCGGCATCGAGCGCCTGGACCGCCACCCGTCCGGCCTGCTGGTCGCCCATTACCAGCGCGGCAGCGAGCATGGCGCGGTGCGCATCGACCCGAACAGCGGCGTGGTGCTCGGCACCTACCAGACCCCGGCGATCTACGGCTGGACCCGCGACTTGCACCGTTGCCTGCTGCTCGGCACCACCGGCCACGCCCTGGCCGGCCTCGGCGCCCTCGGCATGCTGCTGCTGTGCCTTTCCGGCGTGGTGATGCTGGCCCGCCGCCAGGGCGGTTGGCGCAACCTGGCCAAGCCGGTCCATGGCCAGGGCCCGTCGCGCTGGCACAGCCAGGTCAGCCGCCTGCTGCTCCCGGTCCTGCTCGCCCTGGGCATTTCCGGCGCCTACCTGTCGGCGGACAACTTCGGCCTGGTCGCCGACGGCATGGACAACGAACCCGCCATGCCGACGGAAGTGGCCAAGGGCGCACGCCCCGATCCGATCCAGTTGAAGGCCCTGCGTGACGTCCCCCTGAAAGACCTGCGCGAGCTGGACTTCCCGGCCCAGGACGACCCCGCCGACGTCTTCACCCTGCGCACCGCCCAGGGCGACGGCTATGTCGATGCGGTGAATGGCGCCCTGCTCGGCTACCAGCCCCACGGCACCGCGCGGAAAATCTACGAGTTCATCTACCAGCTGCATACTGGCGAGCTGTTCGGCGTCTTCGGCCCGCTCATGGGCCTGGCCGCGCTGAGCGTGCCGCTGCTCGGCTTCACCGGCCTGGTGCTGTTCCTGCGCCGCCGCCGTGCCGCCCAGCACCAGGGCGAAATTGCCGCCGAGGACGCCCATTGCGTGATCCTGGTGGGCAGCGAATCGAACAGCACCTGGACCTTCGCCCGCACCCTGCAACGCGCGCTGGAGGGCGCCGGCCGGGTGGTCTACAGCGCCCCCATGAGCCAGGGCGCGCGCGACTTCCCCGCCGCCCGCGAGCTGCTGGTGCTGACCGCCACCTATGGCGACGGCGGTGCGCCGCAGTCGGCCGCTGGCTTCCTCGAACGCCTTGAACATCTGCGTCTGCCGAAGGCCGCTCGGGTCGCCGTGCTCGGCTTCGGCGACCGCCGTTTCCCGCGCTTCTGCCAGCACGCCGTGGACGTCGAGGGCGCCCTCCTGGCCCTCGGTTTCCACGCCCTGATGCCGCGCCGCGACATCGACGCCGGCTCGCTGGAAGCCTTCCACGCCTGGGGCCGCGACCTCGGCGACCGCCTGGGCATCGCCCTGGACCTGGCCCACGAGCCCGACGCCCCGCCGCTGGGCCAATTCCGCCTGCTCGACAAGCGCATCCACCAGGCCCCCGGCGACCAGCCGCTGGCCGTGCTGCGCCTGGAACCTGAAGGCACCGCCAGCGACTACCAGGCCGGCGACCTGCTGGCCGTCATGGCACCGGGCGCCACCACGCCGCGCTACTACTCGCTGGCCAGCGACAGCGCCCACGGTGTGCTGGAGATCTGCGTGCGCCTGCGCGACGGCGGGCGCTGCTCGGGGTATCTGCACGGGCTGGAAACGGGCGCGACGCTGGACGGCTTCGTCCAGGCCCATCGCGAATTCCGCCCGTCGCCGGGCAGCGCGCCGCTGATCCTGATCGGCGCCGGCAGCGGCATCGGCCCGCTGGTCGGCTTCGCCCGGCGCAACTCCCGCCAGCGCCCGCTCTACCTCTACTGGGGCGGCCGCGTGCCGGAAGCCGGGGTGCCCTTCGACGGGCATCTCGACCGCGCCCTGGCCGAAGGCCGCATCAGCGAACTGCGCACCACCTACTCCGCCGGCCCGCAACGCGCCTATGTGCAGGACCGTCTCAGCCAGGACGCCCAGCAACTGCGCCAACTGGTCGTCGACGGCGCGCAGATCCTGGTGTGCGGCGGCCGCAACATGGCCGAGGGCGTGCGCGAGGCCTTCGATGAAATGCTCGCGCCCCTGGCGCTGAGCGTCGAACACCTGCGCGCCGGAGGCCGCTACCGTGAAGACCTGTTCTGACCTCGCCCCCCTGCAGCGCTACAGCCTCAACGGCCCGACCATGGGCAGCCGCTACAGCGCGGTATTCCATGCCGCGCAGGGGTTCGACACGGTGCCGCTGGCCCAGGCGCTGTACGAGGCGGTCGACGACGTCGACTGGCAGATGTCCAGTTGGCGAACGGATTCCGACCTGATGCGCTTCAACGCCCTGCCGCCCGGCGAATGGATGACCCTGCCGGCCAACCTGGTCTGGGTGCTGCAAACCGCCGTGCAGGTGGGTGCGGAGTCCGGCGGCGCCTTCGATATCGCCGTGGCCGACCTGGTGCAGGCCTGGGGCTTCGGGCCAGGCCGCAAACCGGCTGACTGCTCCAGCCGCGCGGCTCTGGAAAGGCAAGCGCGCGTCAGCGCTGCAGCCGCACTGGAATTCGAGTTCGCCACCCAACGGGTGCGCAAACGCCTACCGGTGCGCCTCGACCTGGGCGGGATCGCCAAGGGCTTCGGCGTCGACCAGTTGGCCCGCTGCCTGGAGCGCCACGGCATCCACGATTACCTGGTGAGCATCGACGGCGAACTGCGCGCCGCTGGCAGCAAGCCCGACGGCAGCCCCTGGACGGTCGCTATCGAGAAGCCCGAGGCTGGCGTGCGCGAAGCCTTCTCGGTGCTGGAACTGGGCGATGGCGCTCTGGCGACGTCAGGCGATTACCGCCACTTCCACGAAATCGACGGGCATCGCGTGGCCCACACCATGGACCCGCGCCGCGCTGTGCCGCTGGACAACCCATTGGCCTCGGTCTCGGTGCTGGCGCCCAGCTGCATGCTGGCCGACGCCTGGGCCACGGCGCTGCTGGTGCTCGGCCCCGAAGCCGGCCCGGCGCTGGCCTGCGAGCGCGGCATGAGCGCCCTGTTCCTGCTGCGCGACGGCGACGCCATCCGCCAGCTGTGGATTCTCGACGGCCGGGTGCAGGACTGAGGTTCAGGCCACCTGCGCGCTCGCCTGCGGTTCCAGCAGGCTGATGAAGGCCCGCAGCGCCGGGGTATCGGTGCCGCGCCGCCAGAACAGCCAGGTGGTGGCCTCGGCATGCTTGGGCGCCAGGTGGTGGATGGTCACGTTGCGCCCGCCGGCCAGGCTGTCGAACATCGCTTTGGGAATGATCGCCACGCCACCGCCGGCTGCGATGCAAGCGAGCATGCCGTGGTAGGACTCCATCTCCATGATCTTGCCCGGCACCACGCGGTCTTCTGCGAACCAGCCTTCCAGGCGCTTGCGGTAGGAGCAGGTGTCGCGGAAGGCGAAGACCGTCTCCCCCGCCACATCGCGCGCATCGCGCACCGGCGCATGGCCCTGCACGCTCATCAGCACCAGCTCTTCCTGGAACACCGGGCGGCCATCCAGTTGCGGGTGGTTGGCCGGGCCGTCGGCGAAGGCGGCGATGAAGCGCCCGGAAAGCACGCCGTCGATCATCTCGCCGGAGGGGCCGGTGGAGAGGTCCAGCTGCACCTTGGGGAAGCGCTGGTGGTAGCGCGCCAGCAGCTCGGGGATGCGCACGGCGGCGGTGCTCTCCATGGAGCCCAGGGCGAAGCTGCCTTGGGGTTCCGCCCCGCTGGCCACCTGCCGCGCTTCTTCGACCAGATCGAGGATGCGCTCGGCGTAGTCGAGGAAACTCCGACCAGTGGGCGACAGGCGCAGGCGCGACTTCTCGCGGATGAACAGCTCGGCGCCCAGCTCGCTTTCCAGCTGCTTGATGCGCGTGGTCAGGTTCGACGGCACGCGGTGTAGACGGTTCGCCGCGGCGGTGATGCTGCCGTCCTGGGCGACGGCGCGGAAGAACTCGAGCTGGGTCAGGTCCACATTTCTCTCCTGAAGAATGATTCTTTCAGAATTATTCATTTGTCATGAATGATGCGCCACCTTACTTTCTTCTCCATGCCGACGCCAGGGGCGCTGGCCGAATCACCGTCGCCGCCGACACACGGCGGCCACCTCACCTGCTAACAAGGAACATCCGATGAACCAGATCGCCGCGATCCCGGCTGCCATCTCGCGCAGCCCCGCCACCGGCCAGGAACTGGCCCGCTACCCCTTCCAGGACGCCGACCAGCTGGAAGCCGTGCTGGCTTCGACCGACAGTGCCTTCCGCCAGTGGAGCCAGACCTCGGTAGCCGAGCGCGTCGCCGTGCTGCGCAAGATGGCCGAAGTGCTGCGCGCCAACGTCGAGCCGATGGCCCGCATGGAAGCCCAGGAAATGGGCATGCCGGTCACCCAGGCCCGCGGCGAGATCAACAAGTGCGCCAACCTCTGCGACTGGTACGCCGAGCACGGCCCGGCGATGCTGGAAGACGAGAAGACCAGCATCGAAGGCGCCTGGATTTCCTACCTGCCGCTGGGCCCGGTCCTGGCCGTGATGCCGTGGAACTTCCCGACCTGGCAGGTCATGCGTGGCGCGGTGAGCATCATCCTCGGCGGCAACACCTACGTGCTCAAGCACGCGCCGAACGTCATGGGCTGCGCCTACCAGCTGCAGAAAGCCTGGCTGGACGCCGGCCTGCCGGAAGGCGTGTTCGCCGTGCTTAACGTCGAGCCGCCGCTGGTTTCCAAGGCCATCGCCGATGACCGCATCGCCTCCATCGCCGTGACCGGCAGCGTAGGCGCCGGTGCCGCCATCGCCTCGCAGGCCGGTGCCGCGCTGAAGAAGTGCGTGCTGGAGCTGGGCGGTTCCGATCCCTTCATCGTGCTCGCCGACGCCGACCTCGACGCTGCCGTGAAAGCCGCCGTTGCCAGCCGCTTCGGCAACTGTGGCCAGGTGTGCATCGCCGCCAAGCGCATGATCCTGGAAGAATCCATCGCCCCGGCCTTCACCGAGAAGCTGCTGGCCGCCGTGAAGGCGCTGAAGATCGGCGACCCGCTGGCGGACGACACCTTCGTCGGCCCGATGGCCCGCTTCGACCTGCGTGACGAACTGCACGGCCAGGTGCAACAGGCCATCGCCGACGGCGCCACCCTGCTGCTGGGCGGCCACAAGATCGAAGGCGAAGGCAACTACTACGCGCCGACCGTGCTGGCCGACGTGAAGCCGGGCAACACCGCCTTCGCCAAGGAAATCTTCGGCCCGGTGGCCTCGCTGATCGTCGCCCGCGACGCCGAGCATGCCGTCGAGCTGGCCAACGACAGCGAGTTCGGCCTGTCCAGCGCGCTCTGGACCGCCGACAAGGAAAAGGCCAAGCAGATCGCCCGTCGCCTGGTCACCGGTGGCGTGTTCATCAACGGCTTCTCCGCTTCCGACCCGCGCGTACCGATCGGCGGCGTGAAGAAGAGCGGTTTCGGCCGCGAGCTGTCGCACTTCGGCCTGCGCGAGTTCCTCAACCCGCAGACCGTTTGGGTCGACCGCAAGTAAGGCTTATCCTCAGCCCTCGTCCTACGCCGTTCTCCTCGGCGCGGACGCAGTCCGCCCCGGCACTTCGCCGGGGCGTTTCCCCTTAAGGAGGTCCCATGATCGAGCTGTACTACTGGCCCACCCCCAACGGCCACAAGATCACCCTGTTCCTCGAAGAGTCCGGCATCGACTACCGCATCCACCCCGTGGATATCAGCGCCGGCGACCAGTTCAAGCCCGAATTCCTCGCCTTCTCGCCGAACAACCGCATGCCGGCGATCATCGACACCGCGCCTGCCGACGGCGGCGAACCGATCACGGTGTTCGAGTCCGGCGCCATCCTCGTCTACCTCGCCGAGAAGACCGGGCACTTCCTGCCGGCCGATGTACGCGGCCGCAAGACGGTCCTGGAATGGCTGTTCTGGCAAGTCGGCGGCCTCGGTCCGATGGCCGGGCAAAACCACCACTTCGCCCAGTACGCGCCCGAGAAGCTGCCCTACGCCATCGACCGCTACGTGCGCGAGACCAACCGCCTGTACGGCGTGCTCGACCATCGCCTGGCGAAAGCCCCCTTCCTCGGCGGCGAGCACTACAGCATCGCCGACATGGCCAGCTACCCCTGGGTAGTGCCGTGGAAGCGGCAGTTGCAGAACATCGAGGAGTTTCCCCACCTCAAGCGCTGGTTAGACCACATCGCCGCACGGCCGGCGACCGTTCGCGCCTATGAGAAAGCCCAGCCCTACTCGTCGCGCCCGTCGGTGACGGAGGAAGGCAAGAAGGTGCTTTTCGGGCAAACGGCGGCGAGCCTCGGGAAGATCTGAGCGCACCGACCCACCCGTAGGGCGCATAACCGCGTTCGCGGTTATGCGCCGCCACTCGGCATGACAACGGCGGATAACCCCTTCGGGGTCATTCGCCCTACAGGTTTCGCATTCGTGCCGTGTGGTTCGCTAGCCGCTGCGGACCATCGAACGGCTATGCGCTCTTGGGCTGTTTGCTGGGTCCCCGCGTTCGCGGGGATGACGGGATGAGAGTGCCGTTCTCCTTGCGTGGTCCCCGCGAACGCGGGACGCGGCTTCATCGCGACCAGCGCTTGCGCTGGCCCGAAGAGGAATAACCCAATTGATGGGCAGCCGTCCTACGAACCTTGCCCCGGCCGATACCCCTGCGACAGCAACCACCCCTGGAACACCCGCCGCTGCTCTGGCGGCAACGCGGCCAGCACCTGCGCTTCCGGCTCGCTCTGCAGGCGCCGTAACCACGGCGCCAGCTCCAGCCCTTGCAGATGCCAGATGCCCAGCGGCTGGTCGGGGCTGACCACCACCTCCGCCTCATCGACGAAGCCGTCGCGCAACACCGGCGCGCGCTCGATGCTCAAGGCGGAAAAATCCGCCGGCAGATGGCTGGCCACCCTATCCGGCCAAGCGCTTCGCGCCTGCCAGAACGGCTGCTCGGGCCATTGCTGCTCGTCGGCGTAGAAATCCCGGCCTACACGGGCGAAACGCAGGAACAACTGCTCGACCCGGCGCTGATGGAAACGCCGCGCCAGCTCCGCGCGCTCCGGCTTTTGCAGCAGCGTGTTGATCACCGCAGGCGCCTGCAATGCCGAGGACAGCGACTGGAAAACGCCATTGCCGGACAGCGGATCAACCGCCATGGCCGCATCGCCCACGCGAATCCAGTTGTCGCCGCAGGCCCCCAGGCTGAGGATCGCCGTGCTGCTGCGGGCGTGCAGTTCCAGGTCGCGCTCCTCGGCAGTGCCGAAGAATTCGCATACCAGCGCCGAAGCCGCGCGCCGTTCGCGGCAGTACGCCGGCAATTGGTCCTTACCCGGCAATTCGCTGCTGGCCACGTCCAGGGTCAGCTGCCAGTAACAGCGTCCATCGGCCAGCCGCGCCATCCAGGCCCAGCCATCGGGCAGGCTCTCCACTGCACTGGCCACCGGCCCCGGCTCGCCTTGCCAGCGGCTCAGCAGGCTGAGGGTTTCCGGGCCGCGCCGCGCCTTGCCGCCCTTCTGGTTCAGCGGCGCCTGGCGGCCGCGCGCTTCGACGAGAAAGTCGCCCTGCAGTTCAGTGCCGCTTTCGAGTCGGATGCTGTGCCCATCAGGGCTGGACTCCACTGCGAGTACCCGATCCTCGACGATCTCGACACCGGCCACGCGCAGGTCCTCGCGCAAGCCCTGGTCGAACAGCGGGCGGTCCAGCAGGAACTCGACGTTCTGCGCGCTTTCCTGGCTGTTCCAGCGCACTCGCCTTTGCGAGGGCGGCGCGGCGCAGTCCAGCGCGTGGTTCAGGCCGGCGTGCTGCAGCCCTTCAAGTACTCGTTGCGAGACGCCTTCGACGGCAGCGAAGCGGCGCCATTCGCTGATGACGGTGACCGCGTAGCCGAGGCGGCGCAGGCCGATGGCGGTCGCTGTGCCGGCGGGGCCGGCGCCGAGGATGAGGACCTGCGGTCCGCTCACGGCCCGACCTTCCGCTCGATGCCCTTGTAGGCCGCGCGTTCGCGCATCAGCCCCAGTAACGCTTCGTTCGAAAACCCCGGCTGCTCAGCCAGCAAGGCCGCCAGATGCCCGCAGAATGCCGCGCAACCCAGACTCGCGCCTGCCTGCCCGCCCACCTTCACGGCAGCACCGAAATCGGCGAACGGGCTATCCAGCCAGGACCATTCACCCTCCACGCAGCGGGCATCGCCGGTCACGCGAATCACGCCCGGATAGGCCGCCGGAAACACCGGCTCGCCCCGCGCCGGGCTGGAGGCGCAGACCAGCACGCCCGCGTCCAGCAGATCGGCCACCGCCTCGCGAAGAATCGGCCGGTCCTGGCGAACGCCCAGGCTGAGGTTGACCAGGCGCACGCCCTGCTCGCCCAGCCAGTGAAGCGCAGCTGCAATTTGCAGCGGGCTGGTCACGCCGCGTCCGTCGAACACCTGGGCGACGCTGAAGCGAGCTTCTGGAGCGCGCGTCGAAATCGCCTGGATCACCGCCGAGCCGTGGCCAAGCACATCCGGCGTGAGTGGCAGTTCGTCCAACCCCTCATCGGCCAGGCGGAAGCAGCGCCCGTCCAATACCAGCGCAGCATGGGCATCCGAGTGGCCGCTATCGACAATGCCAATGCGCAGTTCAGGCACCCTCGCCTCCTGCAGCGACAGCGTTCGCAACCTGCTCCCGCAGCGTGCCTTCCTGCAGCTCCAGGCGCAGATCGGCTTCCGCCAGCGTCGAGGGCCGGTGGCTGATGAGGATGCGCGTGCGCCCGGCGAACAGCCGGTCGATGGCGGCAATCACTTCGCGCTCGGTGCTTTCATCGACCTGCGAAGTGGCCTCATCGAGCACCAGGATCAGCGGATCCTGCAGCAGTGCGCGGGCAATGGCGATGCGTTGTTTCTGCCCGCCGGAAAGTTGCTGGCCGCGCTCGCCCAATGGGCTGTCGAGCCCTTCCGGCAGGCTGGCGATCAGGCTGTCGAGCTGGGCCAGCGCGGCGACCCGCTCGATGTCCACACGGGTCACGTGGGGCGCGGCGTAGCTCAGGTTGTCGGCCAGGCTGCCGCGGAACAGCACCAGTTCCTGGCTGACCACGGCGATGCGCCGGCGCAGCTGCAGCAGGTCGAGTTCGCGCAGGTCCACTCCGTCCAGCAGGATGCGGCCCTGGTCGGGGTCGTAGAAGCGCTGCAAAAGATCGATCAAGGTCGACTTGCCGACGCCGGAGGGGCCGCTCAGGGCAACTTTCCGTCCGGACGGGATGATCACGTTGATGTCGTGCAGCACCGGCTGGTTGCGACCGACGTGGCTGAAACCGAGGTTGTCCAGGCGCAGTTCGCCGACGTTGGGCATCGCCTTGGGCTGTGCCGGAGAACTCACGCCCGGTGCCTCGCCGCGCAGT
Organism: Pseudomonas sp. QL9; assembly: GCF_041409665.1. Classification (NCBI taxonomy): domain Bacteria; kingdom Pseudomonadati; phylum Pseudomonadota; class Gammaproteobacteria; order Pseudomonadales; family Pseudomonadaceae; genus Pseudomonas; species Pseudomonas sp. QL9. The sequence goes on along the minus strand of NZ_CP166971.1, from coordinate 5,593,957 downwards.
TCCATGACCCGACCGAGGCTGACGGTCATTCGCTGCAGCGCGACGTACAGCCCAAGCAGGCTCTGCACCGGCCCGATGGCCATGCCCAGGTAGGTGGAGAAGGCAATCAGCGAGCCGAGCTGCCAACTGCCCTGCACGACCCAATAGCCGCCGACGAGGAAGGCGCAGGCGCGCGACAAGGACATCAGCGTCCCCGGCACGGCCTGGGTGAAGAATTCGGTGAGTTGCAGGCGCAGCAACTGGCCCAGGTAGTTCTGCCCCAGCCCCTCCAGGCGTCCGGCTTCGCGGGATTGCTGGCCGGCCGACTGGATGAACTTCATCGCCGGCAGGGTCTCGACGAAGAACGACGACATGTCCGCCGAGCGTTCGCGCAGGTTGCGCGCCTCGCGCTCGACCTTGCGGCGCATCCAGCGCAGCCAGAGCACGTCGAGCGGGACCAGCACGAGCACCAGCACCGAGAGCTTCCACGACAACGTGAGCAACAGCGCCAGCGAGCCGACCAGGCCGATCACGCTGGAAACAGCCGAGAACAGCGAGTCCACGGCGAAGCGCTGGATTTCGGCGACGTCGCCGTCCAGCCGTGACATCAGGTCGCCGATGCGGCGGCGGGCGAAGAAGGTCGGCGAAAGGGTCTGCAAATGGCGGTACAGCGCATCGCGCAGGGCGAACAGGATGCGCCCGGACAGCCGCGTGTGCAGGTAGCGGTTGAGCCCCGAAAGCACGGTGCCGACCAGGCCGACGAGGATCATCGCCCCAGCCAGCAGCGCGAGCATCGGGAAGTCGCGCGCCAGCAGGCCGTCGTCGATCACCAGCTTGGTCAGCCAGGGTTGCGCCAGCACCAGCAGCGAGGCGCAGAACGACAGCCCGAGCAGGCCGAGGATGGCCAGGCGCTGCGGTTTGACGAAACCGTAGAGCCAGTTCAGTGCCTCGCGCAGTGCCTTGGGATCGTCGTTGTCGATGAAGCGGACGAAGAACATCAAGCCCTCAGCTGCTTGAGCTTGCGGTACAGGGTGGCGCGGCTGATGCCGAGCGCGTCGGCCGCAGCCGAGACGTTGCCCTGGTGGCGGTCGAGCGACTGGCGGATCAGCTTCAGCTCGGTTTCGCGAATGCTGCCGCAGGGCTGGCGTTCACCGGCGCTGAGTTCGTCGAGGGTGCTGTCGGGCAGGTGTTCCAGGCCCAGGCAGGTCTCGCCCTCCTCACGCATGGCCAGCGCGGTGCGCAGGACCATCTCCAGCTGGCGGATGTTGCCCGGCCAGTGGTACTCGGCGAGCAGCCCGGCGAGTTCCTCGCCCAGCTTCACGCCGGGCGCGCCCAGCTTGGCCAGCAGGCTGGCGGCCAGTTCGCGGAAGTCGTCGCGCTCGCGCAGCGCGGGCAGGCGCACGCTGATGCCGTTGACGCGGTAGTAGAGGTCTTCGCGGAAGAGCTTTTCTTCCACCTGGCGCTTGAGGTCGCGGTGGGTGGCGCAGATCAGCGCGATGTCGATGTCCTGCTCCTCGCCGGCGCCCAGCGGCGCCACCTTGCGCTCCTGCAGCACGCGCAGCAGGCGCGCTTGCAGGGCCAGTGGCATGTCGCCGATCTCGTCGAGGAACAGGGTGCCGCCGTGGGCCTGTTGCAGGCGGCCGATCATGCCGCCGCGCCTCGAGCCGGTGAAGGCGCCTTCGCGGTAGCCGAAGAGTTCGGACTCGATCAGGCCTTCGGGAATGGCCGCGCAGTTCACCGCAACGAAGGGTTTGTCGGCACGCGCGCTGGACAGGTGCAGGTTGCGCGCGACCACTTCCTTGCCGCTGCCGGTTTCGCCGAGCAGCAGCACCGGCAGGTCGTTCAGCAGCCCCTGGCGGGCCATGCGCAGGGCGCGGGCGTAGCGGGCGTTGCCGCCGGCCAGAGCCTCCAGGTCGGGCGCCACCGGCTTGACGACCGGGCGCGCGGGTACCGATACCGCCGGCGCACGCAGCGGCGCCTGCAGGACCTTGTAGAAGAGTTCACCCTTGGCGGTCTGCAGGCTGCCGACGGCGCCTTGCTGCAGGCGCGCCAGCAGCTGTTCGCCGCGGCTGCCGAGGAGGTCTTCGCAGCGCCGTCCGACCAGTTGTTCGCGCGCTGCGCCGAGCAGCTGGCAGGCCGGCGTGCTGAGCGCCAGGATGCGGCCCTCCAGGCTGAGGGCCAGCAGGCCTTGCCAGGGCGAATCCAGGTACTGGCGACGGGAATGGAAGGCCAGGACGATCTGCCCCGGATAGCTTGCGCCGAACAGCCGCGCCTCGATGTGGAACACCGCGAGGCTGAGTAGCGAAAGGCTTTCGCGCGGGCCGGAGAGTGGCCCTTCGCGGGTCATGTCGAGTACGCCGAGCAGTGTGCCTTGCGGGCCCTGGATCGGCACCGAGGTGCAGGAGAAACGGCTCAGGCGGTCGAGGTAGTGCTCGCCGCAGTCGATCTGCGTCGGCCGCCCTTCCACCAGTGCAGTGCCCAGCGCATTGGTGCCGCGCGCTGCTTCGCTCCAGCAGGTGCCCTGGGTGACGTCGGCCAGGCCGATATTGCGCATGCGCTCGCGGGCGCCTTCGACGGAAAGGATGGTGGCGTCGCCGTTGGCGAGGATGATCACGCCGTCATGGCCCTGGCGTTGCTGCAGGTAATCGAGCTCCGGGGTGGCGGCGTCGAGCAGCACGCGGTTGTTGGCGAGCAGCGCGTCAGTGGCAATGCGGTTGTCCAGCGCCTCTTCCGTGCCGCGGTTGCAATTCAGGCCATGGCCAAGGCTGCGCCGCCAGGAGGCGTCGATTTCTTCGCGCAGGACGCCGGCCGGCACTTCGCCTTCGCGCTGCAAGGTCTCGCGGGCGCGGTGGGCTTCCTGCAGCGTGTCGCTGCTTATTGTTCTTGTGGTTGTCATGCATCGCTCCGGTGGGCCGTGCGCCATGAAGGGGCACGAAACTCGCAAGCTGGTCAGGGCTGTGTACACCCGCAATCGGTGTCAGTAAAGAGGAAGCACCTTGCGGGAAACGGGGAAGCCTCCTGTGAGGCAATTCCCGCGCCAGAGCCGCCCGCGCTTCGCTCGTCACCACCTTTCGCAGTCTGTTGACAGTGACCGAACGCAGGTTTACGTTAACGTAAAGGTAAACGAACGAGCAAGAGCCCGATGCCGACCACCTACAGCATTTCCGACCTGGCCCGCGAACTGGACGTCACCACCCGCGCCATCCGCTTCTACGAGGAGCAAGGCATGCTCAGCCCGGAGCGCCGGGGCCAGGAGCGCATCTACAGCCCCAAGGACCTGGTGGCGCTGAAGCTGATCCTGCGCGGCAAGCGCATCGGCTTCTCGCTGGCCGAGTGCAAGGAGCTGATCGACCTGTACGACCCCAGCAGCGGCAACCGCAAGCAGCTGGAGACCTTCATGGGCAAGATCGCCGCCCGGCGCGCCCAGCTTGAGCAGCAGATGCTCGACATCGAGCAGATGAAACTGGAACTGGACACCGCCGAGGAACGCTGCCTGGCCGCCCTCGACGAGACCGAGAAAAAGCAACGCGCCTCCGTGTGAGCGCCCTCCCCCACATTCCAAGTACAAGAAAGGTGCAGACCATGAGCTATCCGACCCTCAACTTCGGCCTCGGCGAAACCATCGACATGCTGCGTGACTCGGTCCATCAGTTCGCCCAGGCCGAGCTGGCCCCGCGTGCGGCGCAGATCGACCGCGACAACGAGTTCCCCATGGACATGTGGCGCAAGTTCGGCGACATGGGTCTGCTGGGCATGACCGTGGAAGAGGAGTACGGCGGCACCAACATGGGCTACCTGGCCCACGTGGTGGCGATGGAAGAGATCAGCCGCGCGTCCGCCTCGGTCGGCCTGTCCTACGGCGCCCACTCCAACCTGTGCCTGAACCAGATCCGCAAGAACGGCACCCACGAGCAGAAGGCCAAGTACCTGCCCAAGCTGTGCTCCGGCGAGCACGTCGGCGCGCTGGCCATGAGCGAGCCAAACGCCGGTTCCGACGTGGTGTCGATGAAGCTGCGCGCCGACAAGAAAGGCGACCGCTACGTGCTCAACGGCAACAAGATGTGGATCACCAACGGCCCGGACGCCAACACCTACGTGATCTACGCCAAGACCGACGTCAACGCCGGCTCGCGCGGGATGACCGCGTTCATCGTCGAGCGCGACTTCAAGGGCTTCTCCCGCCACCAGAAGCTGGACAAGCTCGGCATGCGCGGCTCCAACACCTGCGAACTGGTGTTCGAAGACGTCGAAGTGCCGGAGGAGAACATCCTCGGCGCCGAAGGCCGTGGCGTGGCCGTGCTGATGAGCGGCCTGGACTACGAACGCACCGTGCTCTCCGGCGGCCCGACCGGGATCATGACCGCCTGCATGGACGTGGTGCTGCCCTACGTGCACGAGCGCCAGCAGTTCAAGCAGTCGATCGGCGAATTCCAGCTGGTGCAGGGCAAGCTGGCCGACATGTACGCCGGCATGAATGCCTCCAAGTCCTACCTGTACAACGTGGCCAAGGCCTGCGACCGCGGCGAGGAATCGCGCAAGGACGCCGCCGCGGTGATCCTCTACACCGCCGAAATGGCCACCAAGATGGCCCTGGACACCATCCAGCTGCTCGGCGGCAACGGCTACACCAACGAGTACCCGGCCGGCCGCCTGCTGCGCGACGCCAAGCTCTACGAGATCGGCGCCGGCACCAGCGAGATCCGCCGCATGCTGATCGGCCGCGAGCTGTTCAACGAAACCCGCTGAACCCAACTGCTCCCGTAGGAGCGGACCTTGTCCGCGAAATCCCGGCAACGCCGGGACAAGAGCATCGCGGAGAAGCTCCGCTCCTACGAAATGCACCCTTCCCGCTCGTGGAGACGCCATGACCATCCTCGGCACCCAACTCAACACCCGTTCCCCGGAATACGCCGCCAACGCCGCGACCATGCTGGAGAACGTCCAGGACCTGCGCGCCCTGCTCGGCCGCATCCATGAAGGCGGCGGCGCCGCCGCCCAGGCCAAGCACACCGCGCGCGGCAAGCTGCTGGTGCGCGAGCGCATTAACCGCCTGCTCGATGCGGGCTCGCCCTTCCTCGAAGTCTCCGCCCTTGCCGCCCATGACGTGTACGGCGAAGACGTAGCCGCCGCCGGCGTGGTCGCCGGCATCGGCCGCGTCGAAGGCGTGGAATGCATGATTGTCGGCAACGACGCCACGGTTAAGGGCGGCAGTTACTACCCGCTGACCGTGAAGAAACACATCCGCGCGCAGACCATCGCCCAGCAGAACCGCCTGCCGTGCATCTACCTGGTGGACTCCGGCGGCGCCAACCTGCCGCGCCAGGACGAGGTCTTCCCCGACCGCGAGCACTTCGGCCGGATATTCTTCAACCAGGCCAACATGAGCGCCCAGGGCATCCCGCAGATCGCCGTGGTGATGGGCTCCTGCACCGCCGGCGGCGCCTACGTGCCGGCGATGAGCGACGAGACCATCATGGTGCGCAACCAGGCCACCATCTTCCTGGCCGGCCCGCCGCTGGTGAAGGCCGCCACCGGTGAGGTGGTCAGCGCCGAGGACCTGGGCGGCGCCGACGTGCACTGCAAGACCTCCGGCGTGGCCGACCACTACGCCGAGGACGACGAGCACGCGCTGGCCATCGCCCGCCGCTGCATCGCCAACCTCAACTGGACCAAGCAGGGCAAGCTCAACACCCTCGCCCCGCGCGCGCCGCTGTACCCGGCCGAAGAGCTGTACGGCGTGATTCCGGTGGACAGCAAGCAGCCCTTCGACGTGCGCGAGATCATCGCCCGCCTGGTCGACGGCAGCGAATTCGACGAGTTCAAGGCGCTGTTCGGGACCACCCTGGTGTGCGGCTTCGCCCACCTGCACGGCTACCCCGTCGCCATCCTCGCCAACAACGGCATCCTCTTCGCCGAAGCCGCGCAGAAAGGCGCGCACTTCATCGAACTGGCCTGCCAGCGCGGCATCCCGCTGGTGTTCCTGCAGAACATCACCGGCTTCATGGTCGGCCAGAAATACGAGGCCGGCGGCATCGCCAAGCACGGCGCCAAGCTGGTCACGGCGGTCGCCTGCGCCCAGGTGCCGAAGTTCACCGTGATCATCGGCGGCAGCTTCGGCGCCGGTAACTACGGCATGTGCGGCCGCGCCTACGACCCGCGCTTCCTGTGGATGTGGCCCAACGCACGCATCGGCGTGATGGGCGGCGAACAGGCCGCAGGCGTCTTGGCCCAGGTCAAGCGCGAGCAGGCCGAACGCGCCGGCAACGCGCTCTCCGCCGAGGAGGAAGCCAAGATCAAGGCACCGATCCTTGCCCAGTACGAGCGCCAGGGGCATCCCTACTATTCCAGCGCGCGCCTGTGGGACGACGGCGTGATCGACCCGGCGCAGACCCGCGAGGTCCTCGCCCTGGCCCTCTCCGCCTCCCTCAACGCGCCCATCGAGCCGACCCGGTTCGGCGTCTTCCGCATGTAAGGCCGCTGCCATGAGCGAATTCCAGAACATCCAGCTCGAGATCGATGCACGCGGCGTGGCCAGCCTCTGGCTGAACCGCCCGGACAAGAACAACGCCTTCAACGCCCAGACCATCGCCGAACTGATCCAGGCGCTGGACCTGGTCGCCGACGACGCCAAGGTGCGCCTGCTGGTCCTGCGTGGCCGTGGCAAGCACTTCTGCGGCGGCGCGGACCTGGCGTGGATGCAGGAAGCGGTCAAGCTGGACTACCAGGGCAACCTGGCCGACGCCCAGCAACTGGCCGAACTGCTGAACAACCTGCACCTGCTGAAGAAGCCGACCCTCGCCGTGGTGCAAGGCGCGGCCTTCGGCGGCGGCGTGGGCCTGGTGGCCTGCTGCGACATGGCCCTGGGCAGCGAGCAGGCGCAGTTCTGCCTGTCGGAAGTGCGCATCGGCCTGATCCCGGCGACCATCGGCCCCTTCGTCACCAAGGCCATCGGCCAGCGCGCGGCCACCCGCTACGCGCTCACCGCCGAGCGCTTCGGCGGCCAGCGCGCCCGTGAACTGGGCCTGCTGGACGAGTGCTACGCCGCAGAGGAACTCGACGAGAAGGTCGAGGCCTGGATCGCCAACCTGCTGAACAACAGTCCGGCCGCGCTGGTGGCCTGCAAGGCGCTGTTCCAGGAGATCGGCGCCGGCGAGCTGAGCCCCAACCTGCGCCGCTACACCGAAGCCGCCATCGCCCGCATCCGCATCAGCCCCGAGGGGCAGGAAGGCCTGCACGCCTTCCTCGAGAAGCGCAAGCCGGCCTGGCAGAACTGAGCCGCCACCACATCAGGAGCTAGAACAATGATTACGACCCTACTGGTGGCCAACCGCGGCGAGATCGCCTGCCGGGTGATGCGCACCGCCAAGGCCCTGGGCCTGACCACCGTGGCCGTGCACAGCGCCACCGACCGCAACGCCCGCCACGTCGAAGAGGCAGACATCGCCATCGACCTGGGCGGCGCCAAGCCGGCCGAGTCCTATCTGCGCGCCGATGCCGTGCTCGCTGCGGCGAAAGCCGCCGGCGCCCAGGCCATCCACCCCGGCTACGGCTTCCTCTCCGAGAACGCCGGCTTCGCCCGCGCCTGCGAAGAGGCCGGCCTGGTATTCCTCGGCCCGCCGGCCAGCGCCATCGACGCCATGGGCAGCAAGTCCGCGGCCAAGGCGCTGATGGAGGACGCCGGCGTGCCGCTGGTGCCCGGCTACCACGGCGAGGCCCAGGACTACGCGACCTTCCAGCGCGAGGCCGCGCGCATCGGCTACCCGGTGCTGCTCAAGGCCGCCGCCGGCGGTGGCGGCAAGGGCATGAAGATGGTCGAGCGCGAAAGCGAACTGGCCGAAGCCCTGGAGTCCGCCCAGCGTGAAGCCCAGTCCGGCTTCGGCGACTCGCGCATGTTGGTCGAGAAGTACCTGACCAAGCCGCGCCACGTGGAAATCCAGGTGTTCGCCGACAAGCACGGCAACTGCCTGTACCTCAACGAGCGCGACTGCTCGATCCAGCGCCGCCACCAGAAAGTGGTCGAGGAAGCGCCCGCCCCCGGCCTTTCCGTCGAGCTGCGTCGCGGCATGGGCGAAGCGGCTGTGCGCGCCGCCCAGGCCATCGGCTACGTCGGCGCCGGCACCGTGGAATTCCTCTACGACGAAGGCAGCAACCAGTTCTTCTTCATGGAGATGAACACCCGCCTGCAGGTGGAGCACCCGGTCACTGAAGCCATCACCGGCCTGGACCTCGTGGCCTGGCAAATCCGCGTCGCCCGTGGCGAGCCGCTGCCGATCACCCAGGAACAGGTGCCACTGAACGGCCACGCCATCGAAGTACGGCTGTACGCCGAGGACCCGGAAGGCGGCTTCCTGCCCGCCAGCGGCCACCTCGCGCTGTACCGCGAACCGCCGGCCGGCCCTGGCCGCCGCGTCGACAGCGGCATCCGCGAGGGCGACGAGATCTCGCCGTTCTACGATCCCATGCTGGCCAAGCTGATCGCCTGGGGCGAGAACCGTGAAGAAGCCCGCCAGCGGCTGCTGTCGATGCTCTGCGAAACCGCCGTCGGCGGCTTCAAGACCAACCTGGCGTTCCTCCGCCGCGTGCTGGCCCATCCGGCCTTCGCCGCCGCCGAACTGGACACCGGCTTCATCGCCCGTCACCAGGAGCAACTGCTGCCGGCCGCCAGCGCGCTGCCGGAAACCTTCTGGCAACTGGCCGGCGAAGCCTGGGCACAGAGCGAAGCCGAGCGCGTGCGCGGCGACGACGCCCACTCGCCATGGAGCTCCCGCGACGGCTGGCGCAGCGGCCTGCCGGGCGAAACCGACCTGCACCTGCTGGCGAAAGGCGAATCCCAGGTGGTGCGCCTGCGTCACGCCGACGGCGTGCGTGGCGCGCCCCTGAACGGCGAATGGCTGGACGTGGCGATTGGCGGGGTCCGTCGTCGTCACCTGGCCCTGCGCCAGGGCGACAGCCTGTACCTGGAATGGAACGGCGAGCTGGTGCAAGTGCGCCGCTTCGACGCCATCGCCGAAGCCGAAGCCGCCCACGCGCATCATGGTGGCCTGGGCGCGCCCATGAACGGCAGCATCGTGCGCATCCTGGTCGAGCCCGGCCAGGCGGTGGAAGCCGGCGCCGCCCTGGTGGTGCTGGAAGCCATGAAGATGGAACACAGCATTCGCGCGCCGCACGCCGGCGTGGTGAAATCGCTGTATTGCCGCGAAGGCGAGCTGGTTTCCGAAGGCACGTCGCTGGTGGAGCTGGAAGAAGCGTCGGCATAACTCCGGCGCCCCGTTCTTCGTAGGAGCGAGCTTGCTCGCGAACGCGTCGCACCATGAGCGTCCGGTGTGAAGCGGGTTCGCGAGCAAGCTCGCTCCTACAGGGGAAATTGCCCTTCGCCTGAACCTGAAGAGGACTATTCATGACTCTGCCAACATCCGTCCGCCTGGTCGAAGTCGGCCCGCGCGACGGCCTGCAGAACGAGAAGCAGCCCATCAGCGTCGCCGACAAGGTACGCCTGGTGGACGACCTGACCGCCGCCGGCCTCGCCTACGTCGAAGTCGGCAGCTTCGTCTCGCCCAAATGGGTGCCGCAGATGGCCGGCTCGGCCGAAGTCTTCGCCGGCATCCAGCAGAAACCGGGCATCACCTACGCCGCCCTGGCGCCCAACCTGAAGGGCTTCGAAGCCGCGCTGGAAGCCGGCGTGAAGGAAGTCGCGGTGTTCGCCGCTGCTTCCGAAGCCTTCTCGCAGAAGAACATCAACTGCTCGATCAAGGAGAGCCTGGAGCGCTTCGTGACGGTGATGGACGCCGCGCGCGAGCACGACATCCGCGTGCGCGGCTACGTCTCCTGCGTGCTGGGCTGCCCCTACCAGGGCGAGGTGGACCTGCAGCAGGTCGCTGCCGTCGCCGCCGAACTGGATGCGATGGGCTGCTATGAAGTCTCGCTGGGCGACACCATCGGCGTCGGCACCGCCGGCGCGTCGCGCAAGATGTTCGAAGTGGTCGGTGCGCGCGTGCCGCGCGAGCGCCTTGCCGGGCACTTCCACGACACCTACGGCCAGGCCCTGGCGAACATCTACGCCAGCCTGCTCGAAGGCATCGCGGTGTTCGACAGCTCGGTCGCCGGCCTCGGCGGCTGCCCCTACGCCAAGGGCGCCACCGGCAACGTCGCCACCGAAGACGTGCTCTACCTGCTCAACGGCCTGGGCATCCACACCGGCATTGACCTGGACAAGCTGATCGACGCCGGCCAACGCATCTGCACGGTGCTCGACAAGCCCAACGGCTCGCGCGTGGCCCGCGCGCGCCTGGCAAAAGCCTGATCCCAACCTTGTAGGAGCGGACCTTGTCCGCGAATCGCGGGCATGGCCCGCTCCTACAGGGGCATGGAGGTTGAGATTTTCGCGGATAAGATCCGCTCCTACGAATAACCGCTCCGCTCGCCGACCCTCCCTGCTGACCCGCCCACCACATCCCGGTAGAGTGCGCCCTCGTGTTTACTTTCGCGGCCGGGCCCAGCATGACCGACACCTACTCCCTCACGGACTACCAGAGCGTGCGCCAGCTGGCGATCCGTTCGCTGTTCGAGATCTTCGAGCAGTTCAGCGAGGGGACGCTGATCGTCGACCGCGAGGCGCGCATCGTCTGGATCAACCAACGCTACGCCCAGCGCTTCGGCCTGGAGAATGCCGAACAGGCCATCGGCCGCCCGGTGGAACAGGTGATCCCCGGCAGCCTGATGCGCGAAGTGGTCAGCAGCGGCCGGCCGATGCTGCTCGACATCCTCGACATGCCCAAGGACCCGCTGGTGGTCATGCGCATGCCGATCCGCGACGACGCCGGCCAGGTCATCGGCGGTATCGGCTTCGCCCTGTTCGACGAGCTGCGCTCGCTGTCGCCGCTGCTCACGCGCTACCAGCGCATGCAGGCCGAACTGGCCTCGACCCGCTCGCTGCTGCAGGCGCGCCAGGCCAAGTACAGCCTCGCGCACTTCATCGGCAACAGCCCGGCGAGCCTGGAGATCAAGCGCCGCGCCCGGCGTGGCGCGGCCAGCGACGCGCCGGTGCTGCTGCTGGGCGAGACCGGCACCGGCAAGGAACTGCTCGCCCACGCCATCCATAGCGCCTCGGCGCGGGCCAACAAGCCCTTCGTCAGCATCAACGCCGCGGCCATCCCGGAAACCCTGCTGGAAGCCGAGTTCTTCGGCACCGCGCCGGGCGCCTTCACCGGCGCCGACCGCAAGGGCCGTCCGGGCAAGCTGCAGATCGCCCAGGGCGGCACCCTATTCCTCGACGAGATCGGCGACATGCCCCTGCCGCTGCAGAGCAAGCTGCTGCGCGTGCTGCAGGAGAAGGAATTCGAGCCGGTGGGCTCCAACGAAGTGCTGCGCAGTGATATTCGCCTGGTCGCAGCGACCTCCATCGACCTCGACAAGGCGATGCGCGAAGGCCGTTTCCGCGCCGACCTCTACTACCGCATCAACGTGCTGCCCATCGAGATCCCGCCGCTGCGTGAGCGCCTGGAAGACCTGCCGGCACTGTGCGAGGCGATCCTCGACGACCTGCGCGAGGACCACCACGCGCTCTACGAACTGGACAGCGCCGCCCTCGCCCTGCTCGCCCGCCACGCCTGGCCGGGCAACGTGCGCGAGCTGCGCAACCTGTTGGAACGCACGGTGCTGCTCAATGACGGCAATCAGCTCGACGCCGAATCCCTGCGCGCAGCCCTCGGCCCACTGCAACCCGTGCCGCAACAGTCCAACGCGACAAGCCCGCTGCTGGCGCCGGACCAGGATTTCTACGCCGCCCGCGACGCCTTCGAGCGCGAGCTGATCGCCGGCGTGCTGGAGGAGTACGCCGGCAACGTCGATGCAGCAGCCAAGCGTCTGGGCCTGGGCCGTTCCACGCTCTACAAGAAGCTCGCCGCCCTTGGGCTTTCGTCCTGATTTAGAGACTTGTCTGCGTTTTGAGACTTGGACGATTCCTCTGAATCCTGGGGCGAACTCAAGTTCTGTCTCCGTTTAGAGACAAAATAGTTTCCTCAAGCACCAATAGACTATAAATATCCTTTAAAAACAAATACTTAAGACACTGGCACGGTTCTCGCTATGTCGCCACCTGCGGCCATCCGCCGCACGCCGACATAACAACAACCAACGACGTCCGCGTCCGAACGCTACCCACGGGGTCATCGGCCCACCCCGGTTCGCGATGCGCAACGCCAGGAGTCCCCGCGACATGAGCCCTTCCCCGCTCGCCCGTGCCACCGCCCTCGCCGCCCTTGGCGCCAGCCTGGGCGTTCCGCTGCAAGCCCACGCCGAGTTCATCGCCGACAGCAAGGCCAGCCTCGAACTGCGTAATTTCTACTTCAACCGTGACTTCCGCCAGGACGCCGCCCCCCAGTCGAAACAGGAAGAGTGGGCGCAGGGCTTCCTGCTGCGCTACGAGTCCGGCTATACCGACGGCACCATCGGTGTGGGCGTCGATGCCTTGGGCCTGCTCGGCGTGAAGCTCGACTCCAGCCCCGACCGCGCCGGCTCCGGCCTGCTGCCGCGCGACCGCGAGAAGGTCAATGGCGCCGCCGACGACTACAGCGAACTCGGCCTGACCGCCAAGCTGCGCGCCTCGAAGAGCGTGCTCAAGATCGGCACCCTGCTGCCCAAGCTGCCTACCGTCCTGGCCAACGACAGCCGCCTGCTGCCGCAGACCTTCCAGGGCGCCTACCTGAACTCCACCGAGCTGGCCGGGCTGAATATCGATGCCGGCCAGCTGCGCCAGGTGAGCCAGCGCGACTCCTCGGACAGCGAGGACATGACCGTCACCACCGGCAGCGCACGCGGCATAGTCGCCAGCGGCACCAGCGACCGCTTCGACTTCGGCGGCCTGACCTACCAGTGGACGCCGCAGCTGAGCACCGCCTACCACTACGCGAAGCTCGAGGACCTCTACGACCAGCACGTGCTCAACCTCGTCCACGTGCTGCCGATCGCCCAGGGCCAGTCGCTGAAGACCGACCTGCGCTACGCCCGCTCGGAAGACGACGGCCGCAGCAACGTCGACAACCGCGCCTTCGGTGCCATGCTCACCTACAAAGTCGGGGCGCATGCCTTCGGCGCCGGCTACCAGTCCATGAGCGGCGACACCGGCTACGCCTACATCGGCGGCACCGACGCCTTCCTGGTCAACTTCGTGCAGATCGGCGACTTCGCCAACCGCGACGAGAAATCCTGGCAGGCGCGCTACGACTACGACTTCGCCGCCCTCGGCGTGCCGGGCCTGACCTTCATGACCCGCTACCTGTCCGGCGACAACATCGAACTGGGCGCCGGCAAGCCCGAAGGCGAGGAATGGGAACGCGATACCGACATCGGCTACGTGGTGCAGAGCGGTCCGCTGAAGAACTTCGGCGTGAAATGGCGCAATGCGACCGTGCGTTCGAGCCACTTCGGCAACGACCTGGACGAGAACCGTCTGATCCTCAGCTACGTGCTGCCGCTCTGGTAAGCCGCGCGCCGCAACCCGTACAACAATAACCACGCGCGGCTCGCACGCCGCGCGACCCAGGAGAACCGCCCCATGAGCGTGGTCATCGCCCTCGCTGCCCTTGCCCTGCTGATGCTCGCCGCCTACCGCGGCTACAGCGTCATCCTCTTCGCCCCCATCGCGGCGCTGCTCGCCGTGCTGCTCACCGATCCGTCCGCCGTGGCGCCGACCTTCACCGGCGTGTTCATGGAGAAGATGGTCGGCTTCGTGAAGCTGTACTTCCCGGTGTTCCTGCTCGGCGCCGTGTTCGGCAAGCTGATCGAGCTGTCGGGCTTCTCGCGCTCGATCGTCGCGGCGGCCATCCGCCTGCTCGGCACCAGCCAGGCCATGCTGGTCATCGTGCTGGTCTGCGCCCTGCTGACCTACGGCGGCGTCTCGCTGTTCGTGGTGGTGTTCGCGGTGTACCCGTTTGCCGCCGAGATGTTCCGCCAGAGCAACATCCCCAAGCGGCTGATCCCGGCGACCATCGCCCTGGGCGCCTTCACCTTCACCATGGACGCGCTGCCCGGCACGCCGCAGATCCAGAACATCATCCCCACCACCTTCTTCAACACCAACGGCTGGGCAGCGCCCTGGCTGGGCCTGATCGGCAGCCTGTTCGTCTTCGCCGCCGGCATGCTCTTCCTGCGCCGCCAGCTGAACCGCGCGCAGGCGCGTGGCGAAGGCTACGGCAGCGAGCTGCGCAACGAGCCGGAAACCGCCGCCAACATCGCCCTGCCCAATCCCCTGCTGGCCCTCGCGCCGCTGGTGCTGGTGGGCGTGGCCAACCTGGCCTTCACCCACTGGATTCCGCAGCTCTACGGCAAGAGCCACAGCCTGCAACTCGCCGGCATGGCTGCGCCCGTGGTCAGCGACGTCAGCAAGCTGACCGGCATCTGGGCGGTCCAGGCAGCGCTGCTGCTGGGCATCCTCCTGGTGCTCTTCACCAGCTTCGGCGCCGTGCGCAGCCGCCTCGCCGAAGGCAGCAAGACCGCCGTGTCCGGCGCGTTGCTGGCGGCCATGAACACCGCCTCGGAATACGGCTTCGGCGCTGTCATCGCCTCGCTGCCGGGCTTCCTGGTGCTGGCTGATGCGCTCAAGAGCATTCCCAACCCGCTGGTCAACGAGGCCATCACCGTGACCGCCCTGGCCGGCATCACCGGTTCCGCGTCGGGCGGCATGAGTATCGCGCTGGCGGCCATGTCCGAGCAGTTCATCGCCGCCGCCCACGCCGCCAACATCCCGCTGGAAGTGCTGCACCGCGTCGCCTCGATGGCCAGCGGCGGCATGGACACGCTGCCGCACAACGGCGCCGTGATCACCCTGCTGGCGGTCACCGGCCTGACCCACCGCGAAGCCTACAAGGACATCTTCGCCATCACCCTGATCAAGACCCTGGCGGTGTTCCTCGTCATCGCAGTGTTCTATACCACTGGGATCGTCTGATCCCATTCACCGGGCGGCCCAGCGCCGGCCGCCCCGCAAGGCAGGAGAAATTCCATGACCCTCAAAGGCAAGACCGCACTGGTCACCGGTTCCACCAGCGGCATCGGCCTGGGCATCGCCCTGAGCCTGGCCCGCGCCGGTGCGGACATTCTGCTCAACGGCTTCGGCAACCCCGCGCCGGCGCTGCAGGCGGTGGCCGACTGCGGCGTGCGGGTGGAGCACCATCCGGCGGACATGTCGAACCCCGAGCAGATCGCCGAGATGGTGGAATTCGCCCAGGCACGCTTCGGCCGCGTCGACATTCTGGTGAACAACGCCGGCATCCAGCATGTGGCGCCCATCGAGGAATTCCCGGTGGAACGCTGGGACTCGATCCTCGCCATCAACCTGTCCTCGGCCTTCCACACCACACGCCTGCTGTTGCCGGGCATGCGCGAGCGCAACTGGGGGCGGATCATCAACATCGCCTCGGCCCACGGCCTGGTCGGCTCGGCACAGAAGAGCGCCTACGTGGCCGCCAAGCATGGCCTGGTCGGACTGACCAAGGTGGTCGCCCTGGAAACCGCCACCACCGGCGTCACCTGCAACGCCATCTGCCCCGGCTGGGTACTGACGCCGCTGGTGCAACAGCAGATCGATATGCGCATCAGCGCAGGCGCCAGCCCAGCCGAAGCCAGCGAAGCGCTGCTGGCGGAGAAGCAGCCGTCGCTGGACTTCGTCACCCCCGAGCAACTCGGCGCTCTCGCGGTGTTCCTCTGCAGCGAGGCGGCCGACCAGGTGCGCGGCGCGGCCTGGAACATGGACGGCGGCTGGCTCGCGCGCTGAGCCGTGCCGTCTCGCCTTCGGGCGTGCCATGCTTATTGGCATCGCCCGAATCGGATGTTGGAGAGACCTCGATGAACCAGCCGCTGTGGACGCCCTCCGCCGAACGCGTCGCCGCCACCCGGATGGACGCCTTCCGCCGCCAGGTCAACCAGCGCTTCGGCCTGGACCTGCCCGACTACGCCGCCCTGCACGCCTGGAGCATCGCCGAGCGCGAGGCCTTCTGGTCACTGATCGCCGAAGACCTCGGCCTGCGCCTGCACAGCCCGGCCAGCGCCGTGCTCGAAGAAGGCGCGGCGATGCCCGATGCACGCTGGTTCCCCGGCGCCACCCTGAACTTCGCCGAGCACCTGCTGCGCCGCCGCGACCACCAGCCGGCACTGATTGCGGTCGGCGAGGACGAGTCTCGCGAAGTGCTCAGCCACGCCGAGCTGGCCGCGCAGGTCGCCGGCCTGCAGCGCAGCCTGCGCGATGCGGGCGTGGGCGTTGGCGACCGCGTCGCCGCCTTCATGCCCAACACCTGGCAAACGGTGGTCGGCATGCTCGCCGCCACCAGCCTGGGCGCCACCTGGTCGAGCTGCTCGCCGGACTTCGGCACCCAGGGCGTGATCGACCGCTTCGGCCAGATCGAACCCAAGGTGCTGATCGCCTGCGCGGGTTACCGCTACGCCGGCAAGACGCTGGACCTCACCGCCAAGCTCAACGAGATCCTCGAACGCCTGCCGAGCCTGCAGCAACTGGTGATCGTCCCCTACGCCCGCCCCTCAGCGCGCGCCGAGGACTACCGCACGCCGGCAAAGGTCAGCCTGTGGCAGGACTTCTACCGCAGCGGCGGCGAGCCGGAATTCACCCCGCTGCCCTTCGCCCATCCGCTGTACATCCTCTACTCCTCCGGCACCACCGGCGTGCCCAAGTGCATCGTCCACGGCGCCGGCGGGCTGTTGCTGCAGCACTACAAGGAACACGCGCTGCACACCGACCTCGGCGCGGACGACACGCTGTTCTACTACACCACCTGCGGCTGGATGATGTGGAACTGGCTGGTCTCCGGCCTGCTGGTCGGCGCCACCCTGGTGCTCTACGACGGCTCGCCCTTCCACCCAGGCCCGGAGCGTTTGATCGACCTGATCGACGCCGAGAACATCAGAGTCTTCGGCACCAGCGCCAAGTACATCGCAGCGCTGGAGAAGGCCAACGTCCGCCCGCGCCATACCCACGACCTGGAGCGCCTTAAGACCATCCTCTCGACCGGCTCGCCGCTGGCCCACGAGAGCTTCGACTACGTCTACCGCGACTTCAAACCCGAGGTCTGCCTGTCGTCGATCTCCGGCGGCACCGACATCGTCTCCTGCTTCGCCCTCGGCAACCCGGCCGCCCCGGTGTGGCGCGGCGAACTGCAATGCAAGGGCCTGGGCATGGCGGTGGAGGTCTGGAACGACGCCGGCCAGCCGGTGCATGGCGAGAAAGGCGAGCTGGTCTGCGTGAAGCACTTCCCGTCGATGCCGGTGGGCTTCTGGAATGACGCCAGCGGCGAGAAATTCCACGACGCCTACTTCGCCACCTTCCCCGGCGTCTGGGCCCACGGCGACTACGCCGAGGAAACCGAACACGGCGGGCTGATCATCCACGGCCGCTCGGACGCGGTGCTCAACCCCGGCGGCGTGCGCATCGGCACGGCGGAAATCTACCGCCAGGTGGAGAAGATCGAGGAAGTGCTGGAATCCATCGCCATCGGCCAGGACTGGCAGGGCGACGTGCGCGTGGTGCTGTTCGTGCGCCTGCGCGAAGGCATCGCGCTGAACGAGACCCTGTGTGAACGCATCCGCCAGACCATCCGCAGCAACACCACGCCGCGCCACGTCCCGGCGAAGATCCTCGCGGTGGCCGACATCCCGCGCACCATCAGCGGCAAGATCGTCGAACTGGCGGTGCGCAACATCATCCACGGCCGCCCGGTGAAGAACACCGATGCGCTGGCCAACCCAGAAGCGCTGGAGCTGTACCGGGACTTGGAAGCGCTGCGGACGTGACCCTACCTGTAGGAGCGAGCTTGCTCGCGAACGGGCTGTGTGCCGAAGCGGTTCGCGAGCAAGCTCGCTCCTACGAAAAGCCTGTAGCCGTGGGGCGTACAACCGTTCGCGGTTGTACGCCGTCTAGCCGATGTCTCAGCCTCGCAGGAAGCCCAGCACTTTCTGGCTGAACGCATCGCCGGCCTGCACGTTCGACAGGTGCGCCGCGTGGAACTCCACCAACTCGGCGCCGGCAATGCGTTCCTGCATGAAGCGGCCGTGCTCGGTGGTGGTCACCGG
Organism: Pseudomonas sp. QL9; assembly: GCF_041409665.1. Lineage (NCBI taxonomy): Bacteria > Pseudomonadati > Pseudomonadota > Gammaproteobacteria > Pseudomonadales > Pseudomonadaceae > Pseudomonas > Pseudomonas sp. QL9. The sequence continues at coordinate 5,575,903 of NZ_CP166971.1, read as the reverse complement.
GTCGCCGCTGCCGCAGACCACCAGGGTCGGCGCGCGAATTGCGCCCAACTGCTCGCGGAAGTCGGCGTCGCGCACGGCGGCGCAGTTGGCTGCGTAACCTTGCGGCGAAGTCTGCGCGAGCATGGCCACGATGGGTTCGACCTTGCCCGGCTCGGCAGCGGCGAAATCGGGGGTGAACCAACGCGAGATGGAGGCGTCGCGCAGGTCGCGCATGGCCTGCAGACCGCCGGCGAGCACGCTGTCGATGCGTGGGTTCCAGACCTCGGGGGTGCCGATCTTGGCGGCGGTGTTGCACAGCACCAGACGCTCGATGCGCTCGGGCGCGTTGATCGCCAGCCACTGGCCGATCAGGCCGCCCATGGACAGGCCGCAGAAGCTCGCCTTGGCGATATCCAGCGCGTCCAGCAAGGCCAGCACGTCGCGACCATTCTGCTCGATGCTGTAGGGGCCTTCGGTCACCAGCGAGGCACCGTGGCCGCGGGTGTCGTAGCGCAGCACCTGGAAGTGCTGGGTGAAGGCCTGAACCTGCGCGTCCCACATGTGCAGGTCGGTGCCCAGCGAGTTGGACAGCACCAGCACCGGCGCGCCGGCCGGGCCTTCGAGGAGGTAGTTCAGTTCGCCATCGGCGAGTTTGACGGTAGGCATCGGGAACTCCCGTAGATCATGAACGACGCCCGCTCGAGGGCGGGCGCCGGGATTGTCGCTCATTTACTAGGTCCCCGCGTTCGCGGGGAAGACGGGAGAAATACCCCAGCTTCCACCGTCACTCCCGCGAACGCGGGAGCCCGGCAACTTGGCTCAAACGCGCTCGACAGCCAGGGCCACGCCCTGCCCCACACCCACGCACATGGTGCACAGGCCGCGCTGGCCGCCGCTCTTCTCCAGCTGGTGCACGGCGGTCAGGACCAGGCGTGCGCCGCTGGCGCCCAGCGGGTGGCCGAGGGCGATGGCGCCGCCGTTCGGGTTCACCCGGGCGTCGTCGTCGGCGATACCCAGTTCGCGGGTCACGGCCAGGCCCTGGGCGGCAAAAGCTTCGTTCAGTTCGATGACATCGAAGTCGGCGACCGACAGGTTCAGGCGCTCCAGCAGCTTGCGTACCGCCGGCACCGGACCGATGCCCATGACGCGCGGCGCGACGCCGGCGCTGGCCATGCCCAGCACTTTCGCGCGAGCTTTCAGGCCGTGCTTTTTCACCGCTTCGGCGGAGGCCAGGATCAGCGCCACCGAGCCGTCGTTTACACCCGAGGCGTTGCCGGCGGTGACGGTCTTGTCCGGGCCGTTGACCGGTTTGAGTTTGGCCAGGGCTTCGAGGGTGGTGTCCGGGCGCAGATGCTCGTCGGCATCCACCACGGTTTCACCCTTCTTGCCCTTGATCACCACCGGGACGATTTCCTCGGCGAAGTAGCCGGCGGCCTGGGCGCGCCCGGCCAGCTGCTGGCTACGCAGGGCGAAGGCGTCCTGGTCGGCGCGGCTGACCTTGTAGTCGTCGGCGACGTTGTCGGCGGTTTCCGGCATGGCGTCCACGCCGTACTGGGCCTTCATCAGCGGGTTGATGAAGCGCCAGCCGATGGTGGTGTCCTCGATCTTCTGGCCACGGCCGAAGGCGCTTTCCGCCTTGCCCATGACATAAGGCGCGCGGGACATCGACTCGACGCCGCCGGCGATGACCAGCTCGGCCTCGCCGCTGGCGATGGCACGGAAGGCGGTGCCCACGGCGTCCATGCCCGAGGCGCACAGGCGGTTGAGGGTCACGCCGGGCACGCTTTCCGGCAGGCCGGCCAGCAGCAGCGCCATGCGCGCGACGTTGCGGTTGTCTTCGCCGGCCTGGTTGGCGCAGCCGAGGTAGACCTCGTCCAGCTGGCTCCAGTCGACCTGCGGGTTGCGCTCGACCAGGGCCTTGACCGGCACGGCGGCCAGGTCGTCGGCGCGCACCGCCGCGAGCGAACCGCCGAAGCGGCCGATCGGCGTGCGCACGGCGTCGCAGATGTAGACTTCGCGGCTCATTCCTCACCCCCTTGCTGGCCGTGGGCGGCCGCGGTGCGGGCTTCCAGGGCGCGCAGGGCTTCCAGCTCGACCTCGGTGGGCGCGGCGGTTTCCTTGACCTGCTCGGCGAAGCGGATCGCCCAGCCGGTGTTCTCGATCACTTGCTCGCGGGTGACGCCCGGGTGCAGCGAAGTGACGATGAATTCGTTGCTGCCGGCTTCCGGCTCCATGATGCAGAGGTCGGTGATGATCGCCACCGGACCCTTGCCCGGCAGGCCGAGCTGCTTGCGGTGGTCGCCGCCTTCGCCGTGGCCGACCGAGGTGATGAAGGCCAGCTTGTCGACGAAGGTGCGGTGCGACTGCTTGAGGATGATCAGCACTTCCTTGGCGGAACCGGCGATCTCCGGGGCGCCGCCGGCGCCGGGCAGGCGCACTTTCGGCTTGTTGTAGTCGCCGATGACGGTGGTGTTGATGTTGCCGAAGCGGTCGACCTGGGCCGCGCCCAGGAAGCCGACGTCGATACGGCCGCCCTGCAGCCAGTAGCGGAAGATCTCGCCGGTGGGCACTACGGTGTCGGCGGTTTCGGCCAGCTCGCCGTCACCGATGGACAGCGGCAGCACCGTGGGCTTGGCGCCGATGGGGCCAGATTCGTAGATCAGGACCACGTCCGGGGACGAAGTCAGGCGCGCCAGGTTCGCGGCCTTGGACGGCAGGCCGATGCCGACGAAGCAGACCGCGCCGTTCTTCAGGCGGCGGGCGGCGGCCACGGTCATCATTTCATTGGTGCTATAGGCGCTCATTACTTGCCCTCCGCGATCTTGGCTTGGAACTCGCTGAAATCCTTGGTCCCGCGGATGTACTCGTCGATCCAGGCGGTGAAGGTCTCACGGTCGCGGGCAATCGGGTCCCAGGCCTGGTAGAAGCGGTTGTCGCGCTCGTAGTAGCCGTGGGCGTAGGACGGGTGCGAACCGCCGGGGACGTGGCAGACCGCGCTCAGCGCCCAGGTCGGCAGCACACAGGAGTTCATCGGCGCGTTCAGGTCATCGACAATCTCTTCGACGGTGACGATGCAGCGCTTGGCAGCCAGGGCGGCCTCCTTCTGCACGCCGAGGATGCCCCACAGCAGGACGTTGCCCTTGCGGTCGGCCTTCTGCGCGTGGATCACGGTGACGTCCGGGCGCACCGAAGGCACGGCAGCCAGTTGCTCGCCGGTGAACGGGCAGTTGATGAACTTGATGTTCGGGTTGACCTTCGGCAGGTCGGAGCCGGCGTAGGCGCGCAGCACCGCGAACGGCAGGCCCGAGGCGCCGGCGACGTAGGAGTTGGCGAGGTCCGCGTGGCTGTGCTCGTCGATCTCCAGGGCGTTCGGCCAGCCCTTCTCCACCGCGTCGCGCAGGCGGTGCAGCGAACCCACGCCGGGGTTGCCGCCCCAGGAGAAGGTCAGCTTGCGCGCGCAGCCGGCACCGATCAGCAGGTCGTAGACCAGGTCGGGGGTCATGCGCACCAGGTGCAGGTCTTTCTTGCCCTGGCGGATGATTTCGTGGGAGGCGGCGGTGGGGATCAGGTGGGTGAAGCCTTCGAGGGCGACGGTATCGCCGTCGTTCACGAAACGCTCGACCGCTTCGCGGAGGGTCAGGAGTTCAGCCATTGCTCGGTCTCGTCTTGTCGTTCAGGGCATCCGGGGATGCCGATGGAGAGACAGTAGCGCCGTGGCTGGCGGTCAAACAATGCGATTATCGACTATCGGTGCGGTTATCGAACACTTCTACGGTTCCAAACCTGTAGGAGCGAGCTTGCTCGCGAACCAAACTCGCCGCGAAGCGGTTCGCGAGCAAGCTCGCTCCTACGTGTTTTCTGGGTCCCCGCGTTCGCGGGGATGACGTAGGGTAAAACGAACCTGAATCCCGTCACTCCCGCGAACGCGGGAGCCCAAAGACAGTTGTTCCTGCGAAGACCAGGGCTCCTTAATGGTCCTGCTCGCAGTTCACCATCCACGGCACCCCGAAGCGGTCGGTGAACATGCCGAAGGCCGCTGCCCAGAAGGTCTGTTGCAGCGGCATGCCGACCTGGCCGCCTTCGCTCAGGGCGTCGAAGATGCGCTTGGCTTCGGCCTTGCTGTCGACGTTCAGCGAGACGGACACACCCTTGGTGCCTTCATAGGGCATCGGCGGGCAGTTGTCCGAGCCCATCAGCACCTGGTCGCCCACTTCCAGGCGCACGTGCATCACGAGATTGCTCGAACCGGGCGGCATCTGGCCCTGGTCCGGCGCATCGCCGAAGTGCATCAGCATGGGAATGTTGCCGCGCAGCACCTCGGCGTAGCGCTTGAAGGCTTCTTCGCAGTTGCCGTCGAAAATCAGGTAGGTGTTGATCTTCATGAGGGGTCTCGTTCCGCTCAGGCCTTGCCGGCCAGTTGGGCGCGCAGGCGTTCTTCCTGTTCGCGCAGTTCTGGGGTGAATTCGGCACCGAAATCCTCGGCCTCGAAGACCTGGCGGATCTCGATCTCGGAGGGGATATCGAAGGGATTTGGGCTGCGCTTGATCCAGTCGATGCACTCCTGCAGCGAGTCGCACTGCAGCATCCAGAAGCCGGCGATCAGCTCGTGGGTTTCAGTGAAGGGGCCGTCGATGACCGTTCGCGTGGCGCCGTCGAAACGCACCCGCGCCCCCTTCGAACTGGGATGCAGGCCGTCGCCGCCGAGCATCACACCGGCCGCGACCAGCTCCTCGTTGAACTTGCCCATGGCTGCCAGCAGCTCTTCCTTGGGCATGACGCCGGCTTCGGAGTCGGCGGTGGCACGGACTATCGCCATGAAGCGCATATCGGTTCTCCTTTTATCGTTGTGCGAGGGACGAGCGGGCATTCGCCCTGCTCTGCCAATTGGTCGATGCGCGCGCAGCGAAATCGACATCCCGCGATACCGTTCGTCGCCAGACAGGAGCGACCGCAGCAGCGAGTGGCTGCAAAACGATAGACGGGTGGGAAGCATTGGCAAGGTGCCGGCCGACTGGGGGAGACCGCTGGACAGGCGTCGCCCCCACTGCCTAGATTGGCCAGCTTCGAACACCGCAAGGAGCCCTGGCATGAGCCTGGAATCGGTCCGCGCCTTCTTCGCCGAGAAGGCACCCGACATCGCCATCATCGAACTGGACACCAGCACCGCCACCGTGGCCCTGGCCGCCGAGGCCCACGGCGTGGAACCGGGGCGCATCGCCAAGACGCTGTCGCTGCGCGTCGGCGAACGCACCGTGCTGGTGGTGGCCCGCGGCGACGCGCGGCTGGATAACCGCAAGCTCAAGGAAGCCCTGGGCGGCAAGGCCAAGATGCTCGGCGCGGAGGATGTCGCGGCGCTGACAGGCCACCCGGTGGGCGGCGTCTGCCCCTTCGGCCTGGCCACGCCGCTGCCGGTCTACTGCGACGTCTCGCTGCGCGCCTTCGACGAGGTGCTGCCGGCAGCCGGAGCCCTGCACAGTGCCGTGCGCATTGCCCCGGAGCGCATGGCCAGCCTGGTCGACGCGGACTGGGTGGACGTCTGCCAGGACCCGGCCTGAGGCGGCCGGTCACTGCGGCATCGCCGACAGCGACCGGCAACGATGCCCTGTCGCACTCTCTACGGCGATGCGCCTTTATCGAACTTTGTTCAGACAATACTTTGCCTATGCCGCTTATTTGTTGCGGCATTAGGCAAAAGTAACTTTCGAGCATCCCGCCTTATTTAAAAGGCAGCCAATTCTCTTGATTAACGACAGGCCATTTGCTGTACCGAAGTTCCAAATAAAAAACGGCCGCCCGGTGAGGAGCGGCCGAATACGTACCAAAGGATCGATGAAGCGGAGCAGCCACAGGTACCGCGCCTTGGCGCAGCACCGGAAACCTTGACCTCATCGCCGCCAGTCTATCCCGCCCCTTCCGGCGCCCCGCATGAATCGTCTCGATAGTGACTATCGACGCGTTCGCTTTGAGACGGCACAACTCGGCTGATATCTGTTTCGCGCTCTTTTTCGGGAGCCGATATATCCACTCACGACAACATATATCGCCCTTTCCCACTTTCGACCTGCCATGACAATTCAAACAAAGGGGTAGACCATGTCTGCATTCAGACTTTCGCTATTGGGGTTATTTATCGCCGGTGCGCCGTTGCAGTTCGCCCTGGCTGATGCCGTCGGCGACCAGGCCCAGGCCAAGGGTTTCGTCGAGGACAGCAAGCTCGACCTGCTGCTGCGCAACTACTACTTCAACCGTGACGGCAAGAACGGCGGCGGCGACCGCAAGGACTGGACCCAGGGCGTCACCGCCATCTACAGCTCCGGTTTCACCCAGGGCACCGTGGGCTTCGGCGTGGAAGCCTTCGGCAACTGGGGCATCCGCCTGGACGGTGGTGCTGGCACCTCCGGCACCGGCAACCTGCCGGTGCGCGACGACGGCTCGCCGGAAAGCGAATACGGCCGCGCCGGCGGCGCCCTCAAGTTGCGCGTGTCGAAGACCGAGCTGCGCTGGGGCGACCTGCAGCCCACCGCGCCAGTCTTCGCCGCCGGCGGTACTCGACTGTTCCCGCAGACAGCCACCGGCTTCAACGTGCTGAGCAGCGAGATCCAGGGCCTGGACCTGGACGCCGGGCACTTCACCGGCGGCAACGGCCCGGTGACCACCAACGGCAACCATGGCCTGTTCGCTTCCTACGCCAACGTCGAGGCCAGCAGCATCGACTACCTGGGCGGCAAGTACGCGGTGAACGACGCCCTCAGCCTGTCGCTGTACGCCTCCAAGCTCGAGGACATCTGGCGCCAGTACTACACCAACGCCAACTACACCCTGCCGCTGACCGGCGACCAGTCGCTGAACTTCGACTTCAACCTCTACCGCACCCTCGACGACGGCAGCGCCAAGGCCGGCGAGATCGACAACACCACCTGGTCGTTCGCCACCGCCTACAGCTTCCTCACGGCGCACACCGTCACCCTGGCCTACCAGAAGGTCCACGGCGACACCCCGTTCGACTATGTGGCCTTCGGCCAGAACGGCCCGGGCGATACCGCCGACTCGATCTTCCTCGCCAACTCCGTGCAGTACTCCGACTTCAACGGCCCGGAAGAGAAGTCCTGGCAGCTGCGCTACGACCTGAACATGAGCAGCTACGGCGTGCCCGGCCTGAGCTTCATGGCGCGCTACGTCAACGGCCACGGCATCGACGGCTCGAAGATGGCGGCGGACAGCCCCTACCGCGCCTACGGCTACGGCGACGACGGCAGCCACCACGAGACCAACCTGGAAGCCAAGTACGTGGTGCAGAGCGGGCCGGTCAAGGACATGTCCTTCCGCCTGCGCGAGGCCATCCACCGCGGCAACGCCGACCAGGCCGAAGGCGACAACAACGAGTTCCGCCTGATCGTCGACTACCCGATCTCCATCCTCTGAGCCGCAGGTTGCCCCGGCTTCGGCCGGGGCAACGTCCATCGCTAGCGAACGCCCGGCACCCTGATCTGCCCCGAGCGGCAGTTCGAGCGCACGCCCTTCCCGCAGGAAGTCGGCTGCAGGTCCTTCGTCAGGCACACACGCACTTCCTTGAGCTCGGGTCCGCTGCACGAGACCGCGATGCCATCTTCCGGCAGACCGGGATTGCTCCGCCGAAAGAGCTCGGCGATCTCGGCGGCCGGCAGGTAATGCGGCTCCCGCGAGGGCTCGAAAATCGCCGGCACCTTCACCCGGCCAAGCGCCTGGTCGGCGGCATCGAGATAGCCTGGCGCGCCCAACCCGCTGCAGGTGCCGTGGGTCGCCCATTCATGCTTGAGCAAACCCTCCGTCGGGAACAGCGACTTCCCTTTCGCGCGGTCGCTGGCCGATAGCCTGGTATCGGACTCGCAATATTGCGGCCACCCACCGCTGGCGTATTGCGGCCACAGGCCATGCAGCACGAAGCCATAGCCCTTGCCGTCGCATTGCTCGTTCTGCGGGTTGGTCAGGCAGAAAGTCGGCGACCAGGACAGGGTAAGAACGTAGTAGTCGAATACACCGGCTCGCCCTTGCGGCTGGTTTTGCCTGCTTCGCGCCTGGACATCCCCGGCCATTGCCAGGACGAGAACCAGGCTGAGCAGGCAGGTGATGAACCTGGCCACGGCCGACCTCCCTCATCAGGTTGAATGCAGTCCACGGTATTTATAGAGCCCCGCTTCACGCTCGTCTGACAGATCGACCGACAGCCTCCGTGCATGGAGGTAGCCGGCACAGTTCATGCCAATCAGCGCCAAGTCGCTCAAGTTCCGACCGAAAGGTCGTTTTGTGCCCATGACCAGTAGTAAGGTCCAGGCATAGATCAGATCGAAATTTCTCTAAGAATTTTCTGTAAGAAAGCAGAAAAATTCCTACCCCCTGTCTAGGCTCAGGGCCAGGAATGCTCGCGTTAGGAAGTACGGGCACCGCTCTAGAGTCCCGTTTTCTTATGTGGGTATCGCTATGGATTTGCCGAACAAGCCCCGCTCTGCCTCCCTTTTCCGTCCCCGCGGCCAGGCCCTGGCCCTCGAACCCCAACTGGCGCAGCGGCCAGTGGATCGGCAGCCGCGAATCCCTCGGCGTGCTGATCGACCCGAGCAGTTGGCAGGTGGACGCCTATGTCGGCCCGGACGAAGTCCCACGCCTGACCGAAGGCAGCCCGGTGCGCTTCTATCCCGAGGGCGTGCCGACCGCTATCGCCGGGCATGTGCGGCAGATCGGCACTACACGCATCAACCAGCTGGAACAGCCGGCCCTCGCCTCGCGCCACGGCGGCCCGCTGGCGGTGAACCCGCAAGGTGAGCACCTGGTGCCGACCACTCCGCTGTTCCACATCCTGGTGCAGCTCGACGGCCCGCCGCCGAACCTGCGCGAAACCCGCGGCCACCTGCAGATCGAAGGCCAGCGCCGCAGTCTTCTGGTCGAGGGCGGCAAACACCTGGCAGCGGTGGTGATGCGCGAAAGCGGGTTCTGACCCCGGCGCCTTCGCGGGTATCGGCAGCGATACAGTCTTTACCCTGCCGATACCCGATTCCCCGCGACGGCAAGACTTGGGCGAGCGTTAAATGCGCGCCCGAATTTCCCGTATGCCCGGTGTCACATGCTTTCCAAGGCCCTCAAGACCGCCCTCGTCCTCGCCCTGTTCTCCTCGCTTTCCGGCTGCTGGCCGTTCTTCCCGCCCTTCGGCGGCCCCGGCGGGGGTGGCGGTGGTCACATGGGTGGCGGCGGCGGGCATGGCGGTCCGGGCTTCGAAGCCCACCGCTGAGTCAGAAAGCGGCCTTGCCGATCGAGGCGCCGCCGTCGACGTAGAGCGTCTGCCCGGTGATGAAGCCACTGCGGTCCGAGAGCAGGAAGGTCACCGCGGCGGCGATCTCCTGTGGCTGGCCGAGGCGCCCCATGGGCACCGCGGCCAGGTAGGCCGCTTCGCCGGCGCTGCCCGGCGGGTTACCGGCGCGGAACAGTTCGGTCTCGGTCGGCCCCGGCGCCACCGCGTTCACGGTGATGCCGGTTTGTGCCAGCTCCAGCGCCCAGCCGCGCGTGAAGCTGACCAAGGCCGCCTTGGCCGCCGCATACGCAGTGCGCTGCGCAATGCCGAGGATGGTCAGGCTGGAGATGTTCACCACCCTGCCCCAACCGCGCTCGCGCATTCCCGGCAGCAGTGCCTGGGTGGCGAGGATAGCCGGGTGCAGGTTGACCTGCATGACCTCATCGAAGCTGGCCAGGTCGATGTTGCCCAAGGCCTGCGGCTTGACCAGGCCGACGTTGTTCACCAGCCCGTCGAAGGCGTACCGGGCGGCCAGCTCCGCCAAGCCCGCGGCGCTACGCTGGGCATCGCCCAGGTCAAGCGCCACCAGCTCGCCAGGGAAGTCGCCGCGCTCGGCCTGGCGGGCAATGCCCACCACCCTGTGCCCTTCGGCGGCCAATTGCTCGGCGATGGCGCGACCGATGCCCTTGCTGGCGCCGGTGACGAGGAAGGTACGGCTGCTCATGGCGCTCTCCTGTCGATCAATGCAGGCGTTGCAGTATGGCCTTGCCCACGGCCGCCGCCGAAGCCGGGTTCTGCCCGGTGATGAGTTCGCGATCCGTCACCACGTTGGGCGTCCAGGGCGTGGCGTTGCTCAGGTAGCTGCCGCCGGCTCGCTCCAGTGCGGTCTGCGGGTAGAACTTCATCTGCCCACCGCCGAGCAGACCCTTGGCCTGTTCCTCTTCCTGGTTGCTGATCACCGTCATGCGGTAGCCGGAATAGATCCAGTCGCGCGGCGCGGCCACTTTCTCGCCGCGCTCCAGCGCATCGATCAGCCGCTGCGGTTGGTCCAGCGCGGAGAGCAGCGCGATGGGGCCGTGGCAGACCAGCGCAGTGGTCTTGCCTTCGGCATGGAAGGCACGCAGCAGGCGACCGAGGGCCGGATCGCGCAGCAGGTCCTGCATGGGCGCATGGCCGCCGGGTACGTAGACCGCATCGAAATGCTTGAAGCCGATCTGCTCGACGCGGGCGAGGCTGATCACCGGCGACTCGCCCGGCGAGGTCAGCTTCAGTTTCGCCAGCAGCGCCTCGAACTCGGCCAGGCGCTTGGCATCGCCGCCGAAGAACTGCGCATCGACCGAGCTGCGATCGAGGGTTGGCGCCACGCCGCTGGGCGTCGCAAAGGTGACCTGGTGGCCGGCATCGAGCAGCGCCTTGGTCGGCTCCAGCAGTTCGTTGAGGTAGAAGCCGGTGGCGTAGACCTTGCCGTCGCGCAAATCGAGGTGGTTCGCGTCCGACAGCACCACCAGCACGTTGGCGGCATGGGCACCGAGGCTGGCGCTGCCGACTGCGGCGGCCAGGGCGAGGGATTTCAGGGCTTTCATGGCGAGTCTCCGATCAGGGGCGCCAGGCAAGGGCCGGCGCGTGGGTCGCCACTGTATTGATGCCATTGACGGCGATAAACTCGCTTCCGGCCAAATCATCTTTGCTCTGGAGATACAAATGCCCCGCCGCTTCGATCACCTCGGCGACGTCGAGGCCTTTCTTGCCGTCATCGAGCACGGCTCTCTGAGCGCCGCCGCCATCGCCCTTTCTACCACCCCGTCGGTGATCAGCCGGGCCGTCGCCCGCCTGGAGACGCGCCTGGGCAGCCAGTTGCTGCGCCGCACCACGCGGCGCCTGAGCCTGACCGAGAGCGGCAGCCGCTACCTGGAACAGACCCGCGCCGCTTTCGCGCAGATCGAAGCCGCCGAGCGCGAGTTGCGCGGCGCCGGCCCCGTACAGGGCCGCGTGCGCCTTAGTGTGCCGACCACCTACGGTCATCACCGCCTGCCGCCGCTGCTCGCCGCCTTCGCCCTGCGCTACCCGCAGGTGCAATTGGAGCTGGGCATCGCCAACCGCAACGTCGACCTGATCGCCGAAGGCTACGACCTGGCCATCCGCCTGGGCCGCCTGCCCGACAGTGGCCTGATCGGCCGCAAGCTCGAGGACGCCCGGCTGTGCCTGGTGGCCGCGCCGGCCTACCTTGCCCGCGCCGGCACGCCGCACAGCCTGTCGGATCTGGAATCGCACAACTGCCTGCCGTTCATCATGCCCAGCAGCGGCAAGCCCGGACTCTGGCTGTTCCGCGAAGAGGGCGCGGAACGTGAGTTCGTGCCACGCGGCAACCCGCTGCTGGCCGACGATGTGCTCGGTACGGTATCGCTCGCTATCGCCGGCATGGGCCTTTGCCAGACCTACGAATTCATCGTCGCCGACGCCTTGCGCCAGGGCCGACTGGTCCGCCTGTTGCCGCAGCACGAAGGCAGCAGCCGGCCCTTCTCTATCCTCTATCCGCCGCACCGCCAGCTGTCCGCCGCAAGCCGGGCACTGATCGACTTCCTCGGCGAGGCAGCGGCTGATCCGCATTTTGCCGGTACATCTGAATCTGTTTCGGCGCCGGCGCAGGACGCAAACTGACCGCGATCGGCACGGAAACCTCCCCTGCACCGATCAGCTGCCATCCGCCGCATCCCTGTGGTCGCACGCCCCGGGCTGCGGCGGCTTTTTTCCCGGCAACTGTACTGGTCGTTCCACGGGCCGAGCGGCTAGAGTCGAGCGACGCAGCGAACCGGGAACCCAGCATGCAGGCGAGCATCCCCGCGACCGACGGCTACCCGCTCAGGGGGCGTGTCTGGCGCCATTCCGACAGCGATCCGCAACGGCCGGTGGTGATCGTCAACCCGGCCACTTCGGTGCGCTGCGACTACTACGCGCGCTTCGCCGACTACCTCCACCGGCAAGGCTTCGACGTGGTCTGCTACGACTACCGCGGCATCGGCGGTTCGCGCCCGGCCTCACTGCGCGGCTTCCACGCCAGTTGGCTGGACTGGGGCCGCCTCGACTTCGAGGGCGTGCTGCGCTGGAGCGCCGCGCGGTTTCCCGGTCAGCCGCTGCAAGTGGTGGCGCACAGCGTCGGTGGCTTCCTGATCGGCCTGGCGCCTTCCTGCGGTCAGGTGCAGCGCGTATTCAGCATGGGCGCGCAATTCGCCCACTGGCGTGACTACGACCGCCAACGACGCCTCGGCATGCTGTTCAAGTGGCATGTGGCGATGCCGACCCTGAGCCGGCTGTTCGGCTACTTCCCGGCCAAGCGCCTGGGCTGGATGGAAGACACCCCGACGGGCGTGGTACGCGACTGGACCCACCGCAGCCCGCGCTTCGAAGACGCCTACCGCCGCGGCCCGCAAACCATGCCCGCCGCCGAGCGCAAGACCCTGGCCGAAGGCTTCGCCCACCTGCACGGCGCAACCCTGGCGCTAAGCATCACCGACGACGAATTCGGCACCCGCGCCGCCATCGAGCGCCTGCTCGCCTACTACCGCAACAGCCCGCGCCAGCACCTGCGCCTGCCGCCGCAGGCCCTGGGCTTCGAAGCCATCGGCCACTTCGCCTTCTTCCACAGCCGCTTCCAGGACAGCCTCTGGCCCATCGCGCTGCGCTGGTTGCGCGATGGCCGGGTGGACGACAGCCTTAGCGTCTACCTGGTCAAGGAGCCGCAGCACCAGCCGGTTACCTGCTGACTCGACTCAGCTGCGTGCCCGCATCCCCCAGAGACTGCCTGCCAACTCATTCGTATTCCTCGTTGATGGCATAGGGATCGGCGCTGTTCGCTTGGGTCGCGAAGATCCGCTCCGGCAGCTTGAAGCCCCGTAGCTGTAGCAACGCCAGCGGCCCCTGGCCCAGCTCGGTGCGCAGGTGCCAGGTCAGCGGCAGGCCGTCGGCGGCTTTCAGCACGACCTGGAAGCGCGTGTCGCTGTCATCCAGCGGCGTGACCTGGGCCTGCTCCAGCAGGCGGATCAGCCCCCAGGTGCCGGCGTAGTCGCCATACAGCCGGGCGCCGGTGCGCACGCTGGTCCAGCTCAGCGAGGCGCCGGGATGATCGATGCGGCTCGGCCAGCTGAACGACTGCCAGAACTCCATCTGGTTGAAGTACTCCAGGCGCTCGCCGTCGACGATCAACGTGGTCTGCACCACGTCGCGCACCGGCTTGGCCTGCAGCTGGAAGGTCAGGCCCATGCCGCCGTCGGTATAGAGCAGGTCGGCCAGGGCGCTGAGCTCGTTGATCGCCTTGAGAAACGCCGGATCGAAGTGCAGCCCCTGGCTGTTGCCGGCATCCGCCACCCAACGGCTGCCCTCCTTGCGCAGCACGCCGCCCAACTGGCCGGCGAGGAATTGCTCGATGCGTCCGCTACCGCCGCGGATCATCTGCCCGAGCATGGGCAGCGAGGCGTCGCTGCCGCTGCCAGCGAAGGGATAGCGGCCGTCGAACGCGCGATTCCAGTTGCTGATGATGGAGCGCTGCCACTGCCGATTCAGGCTCTGCGCCGAGGGCTGCAGCACGCCTTCCCAGGCCTGGGCCAGCGGCTGCACGAACAGGCTCTGGCCGAAGCCGCTCCACTCCTCGCCGAGGCTGGCAGCGAGCAGGCTGCCGTAGTCGCGGGTGTCGGTGAGGTCGACGCTCTTGCCCTGGAATACCGTCTGCGCGAGCGCTTGAGTCATCGCCTGCGGATCGGCGGCGTTGATCACCTGCTGCAGCTTCAGGCGCACGCGGGTCACGCGGGTCAGGAAGGCTTGCAGGCTCAGGCTGTCATCGTTGCTGGTGGCGCCCTCCTCCTTGCCGAGCAAGGCCAGCAGCGGGCCGAAGGTGGCGTCCAAGGGACCGTGCAGGCCGAGGGCGCGTTGATCGATCACCGGCTGCTTATCCTTGTCGAGCAGTTGCTGCGCCGACTTCATCAGCGAATCGGCCAGCGCCTGGCCCTGGGCACCGGTGCGGCCCTGGTAGGCCAGGGTGTTCATCAGCGCGATCAGCGGTGACTGGCGCACGTCACTCATCAGGCTGAGCTGGTCGATGACCTCGGGCAGGTTGTCTGCCCGCCGCCAGCGCAGGCTGTTGAGGAAGGCCAGCCAGGAGTCGGCGAACTCCTGGAAGTAGCGCTCGGTCAGCTGCGCCTTTAGCGCTTCGGGCTTCAGCTCATCGGCGACCTTGTTCTGCCGGTCGCTGAGCACCCAGTCGATCTCCTCGCGACGCGCCTCGGCGATCTCGTCAATGGCAGCCCGCACATGCCCTTCCCAGGCTTGACGAGTGAAGGCGCCGGGCACGCTGTTGGGCGTATCGAACAGCGCCTGCGCATCGATTTCGCCGACCATCTGCAGCAGGTTCAGGTCCGCGTAGTTGTTGCCCGCCCCCTCCAGCATCTTCTCGTACAGGCTGGCCACGCCGTTGCGTTGGCCCAACTGCCCGAGCAGCACCTGGCGCGCCTGCGCCACCACCTTGGAATCGGCCTGGATACGCCAGTCGGGGTGGCTTTGCAGGTGTTCGGTGTAGAAGGCCCAGAGGCTTGGCGACAGGCCCTGCCAGAGGCCGGGCTTGATGCCGGGTCGGTCGGCTTCGAGGCTGTGCAGCGCCTTGGTCAGGAAGGCGGCATCGACCTTTTCCGGACGCGCCAGCATCAGGTAGGCCTTGAGTTGGTCATGGCCTTCAACGGCGCGCGCGGCGCGCTCGGGGCTGCCCGGGGGCAGCGCGGCCAGGTCGGTCAGTTGGCGTTCGAGATGGGCTTTGGCGCTATCGCGCAGCAAGCGATTGTTGGCTTCGGTGTAAGCGGGCCAGAGCGCGGTTTGGAGTGCATCGTTCTGGCTCAGGCCAAAGCGCAGGAACCAGGGCACGCCCTGCTGCGCCTGGTAATCCAGCCGGCCGAGCTCGCGGGTCAGCTCATGCAGGGCGGATATCTGACTATCCAGGTCGCCCGGTTGCCGCAACACGCTCAGCGCCGCCTGCGCATCAGCGATCTGGCTGCGGTTGTTGGCGAACGACAGCAACAGGCCC
This sequence comes from Pseudomonas sp. QL9, assembly GCF_041409665.1. Classification (NCBI taxonomy): domain Bacteria; kingdom Pseudomonadati; phylum Pseudomonadota; class Gammaproteobacteria; order Pseudomonadales; family Pseudomonadaceae; genus Pseudomonas; species Pseudomonas sp. QL9. The sequence continues at coordinate 5,560,601 of NZ_CP166971.1, read as the reverse complement.
AGGGCCCACAGGGCCGCCAGACCGAGCACCAGGCAATACGTCAGGCGCGGCACGGACCAGCCCAGGCGGCGGCCGCGAGGTTCCCGATCATCCAACACAGCCTGCCAGGCCGCGTTCGGCCACCAGGCATTGTTCAGCAGCCCCTCGGGAGACTTCTGCGGCAGGCCGAACAGCAGGCCACGCAGCGGCAAACGACGACTGCAATCCCCAAGGAAAGGCATCAGCGCCAAACGCCAATGCGCGATGCTGCCCCCTTCCAGTTCCTGGCCCAGGCGAAGGAGGAAATCGTGGCGGCTGCCCTCTTCCTGCATTTGCCGCCAGCCGCGTTGACGCAAAGGCTCCAGCAGCCCGCGCAGCGACGCTTCCACCTGCTCCGCCGAGGCCCGAGCCGGGAACAAGCAGCCCACCGGCTGGGCCTTGCGCTCCGCCTGCGACCAGTCGCTGGCGCAGACCTGCCAGAGGTAAAGCGGCGCTTGCCAACCCAAGGTCCGGCCAATATCGCGAAGACGGCGCACGCCTGTGCCCAGCGCCTCGACGTCGTCGCGCTGCGCCTCATTCAGCGCCCAGACAATGCCGTCCAGCGGCCGCCAACGGCGCAGGCCCTTGACCAAGACCAGCGTCGAAGCTTCCATTTCCCCACCCAAACTGCCGCCCCAGAGCAGCACGGTGCCCTGACCTTCCAGCCACTTGTTTGGGCTCAGGCCGGGGGCAACAGCGTCGAGCTCTGCCGGCTCGCCGACGACCAGCAGGAGGCGAACCTTGAGCGGCCAGAAAAGCCCGTAATCGCTACGCAGGCGCTCCGCCAGTTTTTGTTTCGGCGCTAGCGCGAGCACCTCGGCGGAGCTTGGAACCTTCACTGGCCGCCTGCCACGTATCAGTTGGCGGATGCCCTTCTGCACGCAAAACCAGACCAACGCAGCCAGAGCAAATAGCACCGCCCAGCACAGCAGCCCCCTGAATAGAAGGGTTTTCAGCGCAGCACGGTCAAGCGAGGGCGATCCCTCCCACAACCACCAGGCGACGCTGCCGGCCAACACCAGAACGGCCACCAGCAGCGCCATGAGCAGGAAGGTACCGAGAAGGGACGGATTGCGGGGTTCAGGAACTTGCGTCATCGGGTTGCACCACTCCAAGTGCCAGGGTGTGATCGGGGTCGCTGGCCAGCCAGGCGCAGGGGCTTGCGTGCTGCTCGGCATGGCAGGCGGCCAGGGTCTGCACGACCATTGCCTGCAGGCCTTCGAGTTCGCCCCAGTAGGCGTCCTGCTGGTGCTGGTTGAGTGGCCAGCCCAACTCGCCCAACTGGGTGACCTCGGGTTGCGAAAAGGCCACGCAGGCTTCGGCCGGCTTTTCCAGTTCGGCTTGCCGCACGGCACGGAGGGCAACCTCGGCGAGGTCGTCCTGCTCTGCCGCGAAGCGCTCGCCACAGGTGAAACGCGCACCGCCCTGCGTGCCCAGCAGCCAGAGCACGGCGGCTTCCCCGGCGGGCAGGCGCGCGTCACGGCTCGAGGCGCTGGACTGGCAACCGGCGCAAAGAATCCGTGCCTCGGCCGGCGCGCCGTGCAGGCGCTCGATGATCGCGTCCAGGCTGGCCATGCCCTGCCAAGGCTCGGGATGCTCCGGCAACTGCACATCCGGGCACTCCTGTGCCATTTGCTGGACGAAGGCGCTCCAGCCTGCCGGCGAGCCCTGCCAATAGCACTGCAATGCTGGAAGCGCGGCGGGTTTGCGCTGTTGCTGCCAGGTTGTCGCCAACTGCCGGGCCAGTTGCCGCTCGCGCTCGACGAGATCGGCGCCGAAGACCTGCAGCAGGCGGATCGCCTGACCGCCGCTTTCCTCCTGCACCGACGGTGGCGAACCCTTGCCCGCCAGCACGCGCCGCCAATGCAGATCCGTCGTGCCGGCCGCACCGATCAGCACGCTTTCGACCAGGGCAACCTGCCGGCGATGCTGCGCCCACCAAGCCTGCGAGACTTGCTGTGTTTCCTCGCGATAGCACTGCGCCGTATGACGGTTCAGGCGGAAGGACAAGGTGCACACCAGCAGCGCCAGGAACCACGCCAGCAATACGCCGGCAGCCAACAAGGCGGTCACACGCGGTTCGAAAAACGGACGCAGCAGCACGCCACCACCGCCGACCAGCGCCAGCAACGTCGACCCCGTGGCCAGCCAGCGCGAGTAGCTGGGTGGGTTGGCCATGGGAAAAGCGGCGAAGTGCGGTTCGGGCTTCACGGTTCCACCAGGAAGTCGGGCGCCGAGCTGACCAGGGAGCAGCCACAGGCACAGCGGTGGCCATCCAGGGCCACCGGCAGACCGTCGACCTGGGCAAGGCTGCTGCCCTCGGCAATGCGGTTCAGGCCATGTAGGTTGCACAACACCGCATCGCCCTGGCAGGCGATGGGCTTGCCCAGGCAGTCGTAGCGGCCTTCCAGCACCTGGCCGCCATATTCGCGCAAGGCATCGCCCTGGCGGATCACGGGTTTCATGGAAACGCCTCCTGTAGGTCGATACGCGTCACTTCACCGGGCACGTCTTGGGCACCGGCAACCGCAGCGGGGTCTTGATCGGATATTCGGGCGCGCCGTAGGGGTAGCAGGAGGTGCTGACCTGCAACTGGTCGCAGGGCAGGAAGTGCACGGTGATGCCGCAGACTTTCTGCCCACTGTAGTCCGGGACGGGGACTAGCTGGGTGTGTTGGCGCTTTTGCGCATCAATCTTGTCGAGCCACGCGTAGTACTTTTCCCGATCAGCAAAGCCGGGAAAGCCTTCTGAACTGGCCACCCCCGTTTCCCAATCCACTCTGACCGTCAGCCCCGGTCGCCATTGCGCCGGCGGCGCGTAGCCCCAGGCCCCTCCGCCGCCCTGGTAGGCACCGATGATGTCGATGGCCGAATGGCCATCGACGCTGAAGTGGTTGATCGCCCACTGGGTGTGGTTGATCCCGTAGATGGTTCCGGCCTGGGCCGTGGCGGCGAGCCCGGCGGCGAGGCCGCCGAGTAGGGCCCGTAGCGCGCGGCAGCGAACGGTTGGAAACATACGATTCCCTCCTTGGGCGGGACGACAAAGGTGTGGATCAGGCCGGCACATCGGGCACCTCGCGGGTCTTGGCCTCATGGGCGGCCCACAGCTCGGCGATTTCCCGCTGGGCCTGGGCGATACGCTGCTGGCGGATGGCCGGGCGCTGCTCGCGCACCAAGGTGCCGATGGCCTCGGTCGGCGCGCGCAGGTGCGCGGCATCATCGCGCATGGGCAACGCCAACCCCGTGGTCTGGTCCAGCACCGAGACCAGCCTGGTCAGGTCCCTCGCCCCGTATTGGCTCGCCGCGCCGGCCAGGGCCAGGCGCTCGGCCGGGCTGCCGCGGCGGATGACATAAACCACCGAGGCGCTGAGCGTCGCCGCGCCCACCACGCCGCCGGCCACGCTGAGCAGCGACAGCGGCTTGTTGCAGGCCTCGCCGAAATACACCATGCGTTCGCGGAAGTAGCTGGTCCACGGCTCGCGCGAACCCTTCAGGGCGTAGTGCAGGAACCAGGCGCGCGAGTCGTGCACCTGGTCATCGAACAGCGCGCGCAGCAGGCCGCTTTGCAGCGAGGCGTTGCGGCTTTCGTCCACCTGGCCGCGCTCGGTTTCGTTGTCATGGCAGCTATACCCCGGCCGGGGCGGGAACAGCTCCTTGACCAGGCGCTGGCCGGCTTTCTTCATGCGCTCGTACTCCACTTGCTCATCGTCGCTGTTGAGCAGGTAGATGGCGGTGGTCGGGATGCTGTCCAGCGCCCATTCGAAGGTACCGGTGGGCGTGCGGCGGGTGCCGCGATAGTCCTCGCCGAACTCCTGGGCGGCCTGGCGCAGCTGGGTCTTGGCCATGTCCGGGTCGAAGTCCTTGGGCCCCGGTTCCAGCGGTTTGCTCGGGCGCCGCGGGTCGTCCTCCTGCTCCAGTTGGGCGAGCCGACGCTTCTCGACCTCGCGCTGTTCGTCGTTGCGCAAGGTTTCGGCCAGCTTGCGGACCTGCTCGTCGCTCTGGCTGTCGGTGGCCTCCTGGTAGAAGGAGCAGCCCTCCAGGCTCAGGAAGGCATAGCGGTCGATGCGCCAGGCGGTGATCCAGCCCATCTGCTCCTGCAGGGCCTTTTCCAGGCTGGTGGCGGCGCGGACCGGTTCGTAGTGGTTGGCCAGCGAATCGCGCAGGGGTTGCGGATCGGCGTGCAGGCCCAAGGTGACTTGGCGCCAGGCGTTGAAGCGGTTGACAAGAGTCGAGGAAGCATCAAACTCACGCATCACTCCGACTTCCATTGCCAGCCACAGGTAGTTGCTCAACTCCTGCGGCAAGATGTTCTTAGGCACTTTCAATGGAGCACCGTAAGCAAAGGCATCGGCATAGAGATCGTTCAGCGGAATCTGCGATAGCAGCAAGCTGTCGCCATCCGTCTTGTCCTCGCTGTAGGCCTTGCCCTGGTCTCCCGGCGGATAACCCCCCCCCAAGTCGGAATGCACCCCCGGATACAGCACCTCCACCGCACAGGATGGGTAGTGCCCATTGGTCCGGCGGATGGAGTCCAGCGGGAAACACAGGCGTTGCTCGTGACTCGCAACGAGATGCAGGCAGCGCTTGATCCATCCGCCGTAACCCGCTTCATCCGGCAACTCCATGGTGCCGTCAGCCCAGCTCATATGCCCCTCGGCGACCGGGGCGATATGAGCAACACCCACCGAGGCCACCGTATCCAGGAGGCCAAGGTATTCAATGCTCAATGGCAGCTTCTGCGTACCGAGTAGCAGGCAGTGCTCGGCGGGCTGCTCCGAGTCCGGTCGATGGAGGAACTGCGCCAACCAGTTGACGAAGGCCCGCGCTGCGGCCGCGCCACGGGAGAAGCCGTAGACGTAGAGCTTGATACCGAGCAGCTTCGAGGTACCCGGCGTTGGCTGGGCCAGCGCGATACGCAGCCGCGGCGCCAAATCCGGCGCATTCAGCAGCCGTTCGAACACACGCCGGCGCAAGCTGGTGCCGCCCATATCCAGGGCTGCCATCGGCGTGGTCATGGCCGCCACCGACTCCTTCAAGGTCGGCACATCCAGGCTGGGCAGATTGGCCATGCGCCGCAAAGCATCGATGATCATCAGCAGGCCCCAGTTGATGCGTTCCTCGCCATATAGCGCGGTGGCCAGGCCAAGGCCGCTGAAGTCAAGGTCGCCGATCTCCGGGAAGGGCGTGCCGACACCGGGCATGTAGTACTTGAAGAACTGGTTACTGCCTTCATCCAAGCTATCGGTCAGCCCCTGCGCCTGGCTGCCGGCACCGGCGGTGCCACCGGCATAGCCGGCGCCAATGGTGGCGCGGAACAGCCGGGCGATATTGGTCGGGTGCGCCGGATCGGTCACGAAAAGGTCGTGGTTCAGGTTGTTGCCGGTGCCGTCGAAGAACAGGCTGATATGCACGGTCTTGCAGCAGGGGCGCTCCACTCGCCGCTGAGCGGCCTGGCATAGGGCATCGTGGTAGCCGACTTCCCAGCTCTCTTGGTGTTTGCGGTTTTCCCATACCTGCAAAGAATGACTGGGCAAGCGCCCCTGCTCAGGAAACTGCGGCGGATACCAGAGCAGGTCGGCGAATTTCATTTCGGACATGAGGTCGGCTCCGGCAGGTGCAGCGGGGTCTTGATCGGGTATTCGGGGGCACCGTAGGGGTAGCAGGAGGTAGTGACCTGCAGCTGGTCACAAGGAAGGAAATGCACGGTGATGCCGCAGACCTTTTGGCTGCCGTAATCCGGCACGGGAACTACTGTGCTGTGCTGACGCGTTTGCGCGTCGATTTTTGCTAACCAGGCTTTGTATTTGGTTCTATCCGCAAATCCAGGGAAGTCATCGGAGTAGGCCACTCCGGTCTCCCAATCCACCCGCACCGTCATCCCCGGTCGCCATTGCGCCGGCGGCGAATAGCCCCAGCCACCCCCGCCTCCCTGATAGGGACCGATGATGTCGACGGCCGAACGCCCATCGACACTGAAGTGGTTGATCGCCCAGTGGGTATGGTTGACCCCGTAGATGGTCCCAGCCTGAGCGGCAACGGCGAGCAGGCCGGCTACGAGGGCAAAGAGAATGAGCAGAAAGCGACGAAGCGAGATGTCAGGCATGGCGTCCAATTCCTTGCGTGGCGAGCGGATCAGGGGATGACTCGGCTTTATGCAGGTGGTCGAGGGCGTGGGCCTCGCGCTGGCTGTCGTCGAGCAGGCCGATGCGGGTGGCGTCGAGCATGGCGGCATAGCAGGTCTGGAAGGCCTGCTCGGATGGCAACTCCGATGCAATTGCGCTTCTCAGCTTGCTGAGGGCGCGCGTGGCATCGCTGGCACAACCGAGGTTTTCCAGCTGCTCGTCACTGAGTTCGATGAGGCCGAAATCGACGCCCCGCTCCACCGCTTCGCCATGACCCGGCATGAGCCGGGGTGCACCGTCGCGGTCGAGCCAGCTCCAGAACAGCGCGGGGCGTAGCAACTGCTGCTGTTGCTCTGGTGCCAACACGTGGCTGAACAGCAATGGGAACAGACGCGGGTCGTAGTAACGCAGCAGGCCGAGCTGGCCACCGTTGCGCGCCTCCAGGCAGCGGCCGAGGTAGCCGGCCAGGTCCTCGAAGGGCCAGGCCGAGGCCAATGCCAGCACGCGCGCCTGGGGGCCGTAGTCCGCCAGCAGCCCGAGCAGCCACTGGCGTTGCAGGGGCTCTTCAAGGTCGATGCGCAACAGCAACGGTGCCAGTTCCTCGGCGGCGGCCTCGGGCAGGCCGCTGAACAACGAGTGGCCGGCAATCGGCGGTTCGATACTGCGCACGCTTGCAAGCAAGGGCGGCCTGCCGGCCTGGTCGACGATCAGATGGAGTTGGGTCGTTGCTACACGGGCACAGGCGGATGCGAGCAGGTCGAGCCAGGCCGCGGTCGGCTGGTTGGTCATACCGAACCCTCCCTGGGCAGGAAGCCCTGCGCCGCCTCGCGGGCCCGGCGCAGGCACTCCTTGAAGACTGAGCTGGGCAATTCCGGCAGCGGGAAGTCCTGGCTGCCTGGCACCGCCCACCGGTGCCGCCCCTTGAGGCTCAGCAGGCCAGGACTATGCACCTGTATCTCGCCTTGCGGGCTGAGGTGGATGTAGGCACCGCCGCTGGCCAGGGTGATGCCGTTCTTCGCGGTGAGCTGCAGATGGCCTTCGCCCGATTGCACGGTGATGTCCTGCAAGGCCGTGAGCGATAGCGTGTCGCCGTGGGACTCCAGCTCCAGCGGGCCCTTGCCGGAGACCAGGCGAATGCCTTCCTGCTGCGCGAGCAGCGAGATGGCTTGCCGGCTGTGCGCGGCCAAGCGCTCGGCACTGGCGAGGTTGAGCTCACCCTGGCTTTGCAGGTAGAGCGCCTGGCCACTGCCGAGCAGGACCGCGCGTGGGCTGAGCGCGCCGATGCCCTGGGGAGCGCTCAGCAGCATGGCGGGTTGTTCGAGCTGGGTGGCCGCCTGCTGGAAGCGTTCGAGGCTCGCAGTGTCGGGCATCGGATTGTGATGCGCCTCGGCAACCTCGGCCCGCTCAAGCATCTGCTGCATGGCCCCTTCGAGCAGGCTTTTCGCCGGCTGCATGTCGAGTTGCTTGCCTTGGGCGTTCAACTGCTCATCGGCACTGATGAACAGCCCCTTGCCCGCCCGAATCGCCCCATGCCCATCCGTACGCAGCTCGAAACCGGCCCCGCGCGGATTGGGGTTCGGTCGCTCGCTATCGACCAGATGCCCGAGGCTCAGCTGGCTCTTGCCGCTGTGCTCGGTACTGAGCTTGACGTGCTCTTTTCCGCGCTCGTCGTCCATGCGCAGCTTGTTGTTCGCCGGCGTGCGCAGGACGTTGCGCTTGTAGTTGTAGAGATTGACGTGGTCCGGGTTGCGGCTGTCGTGCAGGGCGTGGGCGATGTAGGGGCGGTCGGGGTCGCCTTGCTCAAAGGCCACCGCCACTTCCGTTCCTGCGAGAAGCGGCAGGTGCAGGCCGTGGGTATCGCCGGCGTAGGGCCGAGCCAGGCGTAGCCACAGGCTTTCCTGCCCGGCGGGCCAGGCGTCGCGGTCGAAGAGGAAATTGACCTTGTAGCGACCCTCTTTATCGATGTGGCCGTACGGGTCGTTCTTGCGATTACTGGTGACGCGGGCCGGCACCGTGCCGGCGATGCTCGGCTTCCTGGGCGGCGGCGGGCGGAAGCTGTAGTGGTCGGCGTCGGGGATCGCTTCGAAGGTGACTTCGTAGCTGCTGTCGCGGGCGGCCTTGCAGGTCAGACTGACAATCAGCGCGCCCTTTTCGAAGGCTTGCGGTGCGCCGCCGTCGATCTTCAGCACCTGGCCGGGAACCAAGGTGGCGCTGCTGCTGGTGCCGCTCAGGCGGGTCTGCTGGTTCAGGTAACGCTCGTGGGCCAGGCGCGCGTGGAAGAAGCCCTCGTCGCTGCTGTGCTCGTGGGCGAAGGCAAACGCATCTCCGGGCTTGGTATAGGGCTCGGCGTAGTGGTAGGCCTCGCCGTAGGTGGATTTCGCGCCGCGGGTCAGGTCGACTTCGGCATCGAGATCGGCCCAGGCCTCGCGGGGGTTGTAGCTGCGGGCGAAGACGCCGGTTTCAACCACCTGGTGGCTGGCCTGCAGGTTCCACACGCCGTCGGCGGCGTTGCTCTGCAAACCCGACTGCGGGCGCAGCGGCAAGCTGAAGCCGCGCTGGTAGTGGCCTGGGCTGTCGTGGAACTCCAGCACGTCGAGCTTGATCCGCTCATCGAATCGGATGCAGTACCAGATGCCCTGGGCCGCGCAGAGGCGCTGGAGAAAGGCCAGGTCGCTCTCGGCGTACTGCATGACCTGCTCGCGGTCCGGGTAGGTGCGCGAGAGGTCGAGGTGAAACTGGTATCCCTCAAATTGATGCCGACGCAGGACCTGCTCGACGATCTCCGGCACGCTCTGGTTCTGGTAGATGCGGTACTGCAGGCCGCGATCGAGCAGCGCCAGGCGCGGTTGCAGCCGCACTTCGTAACGAGCCTCGTCGCGCGAGCCGGACAGGCGCTTGAAGGCGGTGATCACGCCATTCAGGGTGCGCAGCGGCAACAACGGCTGGGGGTTGAAGCTGAATTTCGGCGTCGGATCGGGTGCCGCGTACAGGCTGAAGCTGGCGCGTTGGCCGAGCATGGCGTCGGCGGCGATATCGCCCGCGCTGCTGGTGAATTCGATGTGGTAGCTGAACGGTTGGCTCAGCCCTTCTTCGCCGGTGAAGGCGAGAACATCCAGGGGAACGTCGAGATCGCCGACGCTGAGCTTGTGGCGGGAATGGTCGAAGAACGGGCGGATTGGGTCGAGCACGGACAGAGCCTCCATTGCGTTGCCGCATTCGAGGCAGAAGTCCTTGAGTCAACCAGGATTCAGGCTCTGCCTCGAGCCGTTCGCGGCACTACCTCGCCGCGATGGGGGCAGGAGTAAATTCGTCTTGCCGACACATTTCAATGCGAGGCGTCGTACTCTCTTACGCTTCAGACAAGCCCTACAGACCACTGGATATTTTCCTACGCACTCCAAATGGATGACGCTCGCGCAAGCTTCGAGTCTTCGATTGAAGCCACTCATGCGGTGGTGCAACGGCTAGGTGGATGACGTCTTCCAGCTGTTCCAGATCGAGCAGCCTCAGCGCAACCGTGCCGACACTTGATTCACCGAAGCCTCGCTCGGCAAACTCGCCGAGCCGGCCCAACGCCGCTTGGCGCGCCAAACCGTCCTAGCTCGCGGCTTTGCCGCAGGCCAACGGCAGCAAGGCAGTTGGCCATTACACACTACTGTCACATCTCTTTCATAAGCTCTGCGCGCCTTTCCTCCAGCTCGGCAGAGCGTCACAGCAGTAGTGGTATTTGTGATGAAGACCTTGAAGCCCGCCCTCGCCCGTCTTGCCCGTTGGCAACCCATGCGCCGCTTGCGCATCGGTCATCGCACCCTCCTCTGTTTCCTTGTCTGTGCGCTGCTGCTCGGAGGCGTTGGCAGCTACAGCCTGTACCAGATGGCGACCATCCGCGCCCAGGGCGAGGCCATCGACAGCGTGCAGCTGCCGAGCATCGCTTTGGCCGACAGCATCGCGCTGAACCTGGCGCAACTGCGCGTGCGCTCGCTGCAGCAGGTGGCCAACCCCGATCCCATGGTGCGCAGCGGCAACAAGGTGATCATCGAGCAGCTGGCCATCGACATCGAACAGGAATTCCGCGACTACGCAGGGCTCGTCAGCGACGACAGCGAGCGCGGCGCCATCGATGCGCTGCACGAAGCCTTCAAGCAGTTCATCGACACCATCCGCCAGGAACAGCAGCTGCTGGAGCAGCAGAAATTCGACGACGCCAAGGCGCTGCTGATCGCCAACATCGACCAGCAGGCCGACACCATCGACACCCAGGTGCAACTGCTGCGCGAGCTCAACAAGCAGGCCGCGGCCACTGCCACCAGTGAGGCGGCGGCCACTTACGAGAAGGCCAAGCGGGTCGTCCTGGCCGTCCTGGGCGGCGCCCTGCTGCTGATCCTGCTGCTGGCCTGGAGCCTGACCCGCAGCCTGGTACGCCCGCTCGCCGAAGCCCTGAAAGTGGCCGAGCGCATCGCAGCAGGCGACCTCAGCCAGAGCAGCATGAACGCCCGCGGCCGCGACGAGGCGGCGCGCCTGCTCGACCGCCTGGGCTGCATGCGCGACAACCTGCACGGCACCATCCGCCAGATCGGCGAGGCTGCAGAGCAGTTGGCCACCGCCAGCGAGCAGATGAGCGCGGTGATGGAAGAAGGCACCCGCGGCCTGCACCAGCAGCACGACGAAATCGACAACGTCAGCCGCGCCATGAGCCAGATGAGCGAGGCAGTCGGCAGCGTCGCCGAGCACGCGCAGTCCACCGCCCAGGTGGCGCGCCAATCCAGCGACAGCGCGCAGAACGGGCAACAGCAACTGGCAGCGACCCTGCATTCGATCCAGAACCTCGGCAGCGGCGTGCGCCATGCCGCCGACCAGGCCCAGGGCCTGGCCGAGCAGACGCTGAACATCAGCAAGGTGCTCGATGTGATCCGCGCGGTCGCCGAGCAGACCAACCTGCTCGCGCTCAACGCGGCCATCGAGGCGGCCCGCGCTGGCGAAGCCGGGCGCGGCTTCTCGGTGGTGGCCGATGAAGTCCGTGCGCTAGCGAAGCGCACCGGCGATTCGACCCGCGAAATCGAGCAACTGATCGACGCCATCCAGAATGGCACCGGGCGTACCGTCGAGGCCCTGCAGAGCAGCGCCGAGCAGGCCGACCATACCCAGGGCCAGGCAGGTGCCGCCGACCGCGCGCTTTCGGTGATCATCGATGCCGCGCGCAGCATCGACGAGCGCAACCGCATGATCGCCGAGGCGGTGGAACGCCAGGCCGACATGGCCCGCGACATCGAGCGCAACCTCAGCAACATCCGCGACCTGTCCAACCAGAGCGCCGCCGGTTCGCAGCAGACCAGCACCGCCAGCCAGGAGCTGTCGCGCCTGGCCGCCGGGCTCAGCGGCCTGGTGCAGCGTTTCAGCCTTTAAGCCGAACCGGCACCCTCAGGTGCCGGCGTGAGCCTTCAGCAACGTGGCGAGGTCGAGCTTCTTCATCTGCAACAACGCCTGCATGGTGCGCTGGCCGCGCGCTACGTCGGGGTTGCTGACCAGCTCGCCGAGCACGCTCGGGACTATCTGCCAGGACACCCCGTAGCGGTCCTTCAGCCAGCCGCATTGCTGCGCCTCGACCGGGCCGCCGGCGGACAGCCGTTCCCAGTAGTGGTCGATCTCGGCCTGGCTGTCGCAGTTCACCTGCAACGAAAGCGCCTCGCTGAACTGGAACATCGGCCCGCCATTGAGCGCCGTGAAGGCCAGGCCGTCCAGCTCGAAGGCGACAGTCATCACCGTGCCCGGCGGCTTGCCATGGAACTCGCGCCCGGCCTCGCCATAACGGCTGACGGCAAGCACGCGGGAGTTGGGAAAGATCGCGGCGTAGAAGGCGACGGCCTGCTCGGCCTGGTCGTCGAACCACAGGCAGGGGGTGATGCGTTGAATTCGGGACATGGCGGCTCTCCTCGCTCGCGGGCGCTGCAGGCGCCCTCTCGACTGGTCGTTCTGCGCACGGCGAAATCGACAAGTCTAGAAGCCCGGCCGCACCGCCTATCAGTCGACGCCGGGCGGCGCTGCCGCCGCCTCAGACACGGGCTGCTTCCTCCACGCGTTCCTGCAGCCACTGCATGAAGGCTTGCACCCGCGGCGGCGGACGGCGGTGCGCGTATAGCAGATGTATGTCCAGCGGCGCCGGGCGGTACTCGGGCAGGACTTCCACCAGCCGTCCTTCGGCCAGGTAGTCGAGAGTGCCGTGGCGCGGCGCCTGGATGATGCCCAGGCCGCCGAGGCACGCGCCTTCGTAGGCCTCGGCATTGTTCACCGTCACGCTGCCGGCCATCGGCTGGTAGCGGGTCTGCCCGTCCTGCTCGTACTCGAAGCCCATCGGCCGCATGCCGAGCACCGGCACGTAATGCACCAGCCGGTGGCCAGCGAGATCGTCCAGGCTGTGCGGCATGCCGAACTCGCGCAGGTACGCCGGGCTGGCCAGGTTGATCTGGGCGAAACCGCCCAGGCGCCGAGCCACCAACGAGGCGTCGAGGCCGCCGCCGACCCGCAGCACGCAATCGAAGCCTTCGCGCACCAGGTCGACGCGGCGGTCGGTGCTGCTCACTTCCAGCTCGATGCCCGGATAACGCGCGGTGAATTCCCCCAGGCGCGGCATCACCACCTTGCGCGCGAGAATGGTCGGCAGGTCCACCCGCAGGCGCCCGGCGAGCACCGCGCTGTCCTGGCGGAACAGGCCCTGCAGCTCGTCCATCTGCGCCAGCAGCTCCTTGCTACGCTCGTAGAACACCAGGCCATCCTGGGTCGCATGGACCCGCCGCGTGGTGCGCTGCAGCAGGCGCGTGCCGAGCAATTCCTCGAGCGCCTGGACCTGCTCGGAGACCGTCGAGCGCGGCAAGCCCAGTTGCTCTCCGGCCTGGGTGAAACTGGACAGCTCGGTGACGCGAATGAAGGTACGCAGCAATTCGGGCTTGATCATGGGGCGGTTCCGGCCGTCGATTGTTCGCTCGTAACGACCAGTATTTCCGATTTTGCCGCATTTATCTGCATTAGCTCGGACAATAACCTTGTCGTCAGTCCCCACCCCACAGGAGCTCAGCCATGACCCGCAAGATCGCACTCATCACCGGCGCCAGCCGCGGCCTCGGCAAGAACGCCGCCCTGCACCTAGCGGCCGCTGGCGTCGACATCATCGGCACCTACCGCAGCCAGGCCGACGAGGCCCAGGCGGTCGCCGCGGAAATCGAGAAACTCGGCGTGCGCGCGCTGATGTTGCCGCTGGACGTGGCCGACAGCGCCAGCTTCGCCGACTTCGTTCACCGCGTCGGCGCCGAGCTGGAAGACCGCTTCGACAGTACGCACATCGACTACCTGGTGAACAACGCCGGCATCGGCATCCACGCGGCCTTTGCCGAAACCACCGAGGAACAGTTCGACCAGTTGCTGAACATCCAGCTCAAGGGCCCGTTCTTCCTGACCCAGAAGCTGCTGCCGCTGATCGCCGACGGCGGGCGCATCCTCAACGTCTCCACCGGCCTGACGCGCTTCGCCCTGCCCGGCTACGCCGCCTACGCGGCCATGAAGGGTGCGATGGAAGTCCTCACCAGGTACCAGGCCAAGGAGCTGGGTGCGCGCGGCATCTCGGTGAACATCCTGGCGCCCGGCGCCATCGAGACCGACTTCGGCGGCGGCCTGGTGCGCGACAACGCCGAGGTCAACCGGCAGATCGCCAGCAACACCGCCCTGGGCCGGGTCGGCCTGCCGGACGACATCGGCGGCGCCATCGTCGCCCTGCTCGCCGACAACAGCCGCTGGATCAACGGCCAGCGGGTCGAAGCCTCGGGCGGCATGTTCCTCTGAAGCGACACCCCGTCGGCCACGGCGGGGCGCTTTACCCGTTGGCTTGCTTGAGGCTGCGCTGGGCGCGGATTTCCGGCAGGTCGGTGCGGCGCAGGTAGGTCAGCAGCTCGTCGCCCAGCGCCAGGCGCTCGTTGATGTTCTGCGCCTGGAGTATCTGCAGGCATTCGCGGCTGAGCACCATGAAGGTGTCGTTGTGCGCGGCCCAGACGAACTCGCAGGCTGGTGTGATGCTGTCCTCGGCCACGTCGAGGCCGAAGGAGTCCTCGCTGAAGCGCACCAGGTACTTGCCGGTCTTGCGGTTGTAGCCGACGAAGCCCTTGAGGCGTTCGGCGGCGGCGCAGATGTCGCTGGATGTCAGGCTCATGCTGTCCTTCCCTGTTCTGGCGGATGGTGTTCGGTCAGGCGTGCTGGGTGAGGTGCCGGGCGATGGCCTGGCGCAGCGGCGGCAGGCCCTGGGCCAGGCGCAGGCCGGCATTGCGCAGCAGGCGCGCCGGCGGCCGGCGGTCGTTGTAGAGCCCGGCGATCAGGCTGGTGGCCTGGTACAGCGGCCAGGTCGCCAGGCGATGGCGCAGGGCGTACTTCAGCAGTGGCGCTTGCGCGCCTATGTCTTGCCCCTTCCTGTGGGCGTCAAGCACTTCGGTGGCCAGGCGCCGCGCGCTCTGCAGGCCGAAGTTGAAGCCGTGGGCGGTGACCGGGTGCATGCCCACCGCGGCGTCGCCGATCAATACGCTGCGCGGGCCGCCGAAGCGATCGGAATACACCCCCACCAACGGATAGCAATGCCGCTCGCCGAGCAGGCGCATGCCGCCGAGGCGATAGGCGAAGCGGCGTTCGATGTCGCGGGCGAAGGCTTCCTCGTCGAGCGCTTGCATGACCGCCATTTCCCGCTGCGGCAGGGTCAGCACCACCGACGAGCAATCGCCATTGAGCGGCAGCAGCGCCAGGGTCTGGCCATAGCCGAACCATTCCCAGGCCACCTGCCGGTGGGGCTGCTCGTGGGCCATGCGGCAGACCAGCATGGTCTTGCCGAAGTCCTCCATGCGCGCCCCTATCCCGAGCAGACGGCGGGTCTCGGAGAAGCGGCTGTCGGCGGCCACCAACAGGCGGGCATGCACCACCTCGCCATCGGATAGCTCCAGCCGGGCGGACTCCGCGCCGATCTCCACGCTTTGCAGTGAACGCTGGTCGCGCAGGCCGATGTCGGCGCATTCGCTCACCACAGCAAAGGCGGCGCGGCGGATCGCCTGGTTCGGCACCAGGTAGCCGAGCTGCCCGGCGCCGGCCAGCGCGGCGTCGATGCGCAAGGCGAACGGCGAGCTGCCGTTGAGCACCTGGGCGTCACGCAGCGGCGAGACGTCTTCGGCGGCAAAGCGCGTCCACAGGCCGAGGCGCTCCAGCTCGGCGCGCGAGGCGTGGGTCAGGGCGATCTCGCGACCATCTTCGGCGGGCTCCGCCAGCGCGTTGAGCGCCTGGCGCTCGACCAGCAGGATCGACAAGCCCTGGCCGGACAGTGCGCGGGCCAGGCACAGGCCGGCCGGGCCGGCGCCGATGATGGCGATGTCCACATGCATGGGGCGACTCCTTTCGAGGGCGGAAAGCCGGGGAGTCTAGGAGGGCGGATCGCAGCGTTCCTTGCCGTGGATCAGTATCCGGTAGCACCCGGCCCTGCGACGCGTGCGCGCAGGCTCAGGCATCCAGCTCGCGCACACCGTGGCGGATGGGCAGTCCTTCCAGCTCCGCCAGGTACTCGTCCAGGCTGAGCAGCCCGACACAGGCCTGCGCGCCGCGTGCCGCCAGGTTTCCACCCGCCAGCTTGCGCGCCAGAGCCACGGCGGCCATGGAAGGAATGTTCGGGCCCTGGTCGTCGCTGGCCTGCAGCTCCCAGCACAGCGCCAGCGGGCGGCCATCGGTACCCTCCCCGCGCAATGTCACGTACATGCCGCTGTGGCCATCGCCCAGCGGCTCCATTACGCGTGCAAGGCGATGCAGGCCCTCGCTCAGGCTGGCCACATTGCGCAGCAAGCCCATGCGCACCAGCCAGGCCAACGCCCAGGTGCCGAAGTGCGTGATGCGCAGGCCAAGGCCGGCGGAGAAGCTCACCTGGCGCACGCTCGGATAGCGCGCCGGGAACAAAGCCAGGTCGGGTACGTCGCAGTGCGCGAGCCAGCGCGTGCCCAGCGGCGTGGGGAAACGATGGCGGCTCAGCCCCTGCCAGCCATGCACCGACTGCCAGCGCCCGTCGCGATACTGGTCCATCGGCTTGCCGCAATAGCCGAGCACCGCTTCCAGGGTGGCGAGGCCGGGAATCTTCGCCGAGGAGCTGATGCCGTGCTCGATGCTGTCGAGCCGGGCGAAGCGCGGTAGCAACTCGTCGATTACCGCCGCACTCAACGCCGGAACCGAACTGGCGCCGGCGCAGACCAGCACGCCGGCGCTGCGCGCCGCGCGGTCGAGTTCGGTGATCCCGCAGACGAATTCACGCGCATCGGCCAGATCGGCGTAATGCGCGCCGGCTTGAATGGCGGCGCGGGCAACGCGGTAGTCCTGGCCCTGGAAGGGCCCGGCGGTGGAGATCAGCAGGTCGACCCGCAGCTCGCGCAAGCGGCTGGCCAGGGTCGGCTGGTTCATGTCCAGGCACACGGCTTCGCCGCCGATTTCATCGGCCAGGGCGCTGGCGCGCTTCTGGTCGCGGCCGCCGACCAGCACGCGAATACCGGCAATGCTGCTCAGCCGTCGCGCGATCAGGGTGCCGAAATTGCCGTAGCCGCCGAGCACGAGCACCCGCAGGCCAGGGGATGTTGCCGTCATTCTTCCTCCTTGATGAAACACCGCGACACCTGCCGCCATGCGGCAACGCGCCTCTCGGGAAAGAAACCGCCCCACTGCCATGCAGGCAGCGGGCGGTTCGACGAGAGCCGGCAGTCTAGAGGAGTCCTGCGTGAATTGCCGCCTGTCGCGCGTTCGGTGTCGGCGCTCTAGTGGGATGACGCCAGCGGATAGAGCAGTTCTTCCTTGTAACCGGCCCAGACGCGGATCACCGCGGGGAAGCTCTCGTCCAGCGTCTCGTCGCCGCTGTCGACCAGCAGCGGCCGCCCTTCGAGGGTGCCGAGCTTGCGTTTGGTGGCGACCACGCGCAAGCGCTCGAGGCCGATTGCGCGCACCACGCGCGGGCTGATCTGCTGGTTGCCGCGGCCAAGGATGTGGCCCTGGCCGCCGATCACCGTGACCAGCAGATGCGCAGGGTAATCGTCGACCAGCTCGAACAGCTGCTGTTCGGTGACATCCCGGGCGATCACCTCGCCGTTCTCGATCACGTCCACGCCCAGCAGCGTGGTCTCCAGGCCCAGCTCGCGAGCGAGGCCATGCATTGTCGAGCCGGGACCGAAGACGTAGCGCACGTCGTCCTCCCAGCTGTCGCGCAGCCAGTCGGCGATATCGACCAGCACCAGTTCCTCGGTCTCCATGCCGGCCTGCTTCACGTGCTGCAGGAAGTGGCCCTCCTGCGGCACGCTCAGTTCGGCGTACCAGCGCGCCGCCACACGCCCTTCGCGCAGGGCGGCTTCGTCGAGGTCGCGCACTTCACCCTGGGTCAGGCGCACGAGGCCGCCTTCGGCGAGTCGTCGCACCAGTTCTCCGGCAGCGCGCGGGCTGACGCCGTAGACCCCGGAGTGGATCTTCACCCCCGCCGGGATGCCGAGCACCGGCTGCCCCTCCCGGGCTACCGCCGCCACGTCACGTGCGGTCCCGTCGCCGCCGGCGAAGAGGATCAGCGCGACGCCGGCGTCCTGCAGGAGGGTCACGGCGCGGCGGGTATCCTCGGCGCTGGTGATATCGCCGGCGAGCTCGCCGATCAGTTGATGGCGAAAGCCCATTTCGGCCAGCAGATCGCCGCCCATCGGCCCCGGGAAGCTGAGGAATTCCAGGCGCTCGCGCAGCGGCAGCAGCACCTGCAATGCCACTCGGGTGCGCTCGGCCGCGCGCGGCATGGCACCCAGAGCCAGAGCCTGATCGGCCACACCGTCGCTGCCTTTGAGTGCCACGCCGCCGCCCAGACCGGCCAGCGGATTGATGATCAGACCCAGGCGAAAACCGTCCATACTGCCTCTCAAGGGATTGCCCCACATGTCTGGCCCGGTCCTGGCCCGCTCATAACAAAGATCGATCGGCATCCTCCACGCCGGGCAGGCAAGCTGCCGGGCACGTGATGCGTTGACCCGGCCTGGCGAGCGCAAGGTTCGCTGTCACCGGGATTTAACCTGGTTCTGCCTAGACTGCAGCAGCTTTCGATGAGGAGACTGGCCATGAGCATCCAACACCCCCGTGACAGCGCCCAACGCCCTGACCAACCGCGTCCGCCGCAACAGCCGGTAGGCGGTTCGATCATCGACGCCCAGGGTCGGGAAATTCCCATCACCGAAGACATGATCCAGCGCGCCTGCCGCGAGTTGGAGAACAGTTGCGTGCAACGTCGTCCGCGCTGAGCCTCTTGCGCGGCCTTCGAGCAGAAGGCCGCGCCCTTCCCCGCTTCCCTCAGTCCTCTACGCGATTGGCGCCCAGCGCCTGGACCAGCCGTTCCAGCTGCGGCGCGTCGCCCTGCACGTCGACCCACAGTCCGGTGATTTCGCGACGCGGCGGATAGTGCTTGCGCAAGATGTCGAAGTTCTCGCGACGCGCCTCGGCGCTGCCCACCAGGCTGCGGCGGAAGGCGGCATCGTCGCTGCGCGGGTCGTACACGGCGCGGCACAGCAAGGCCAGCGCCCACTCCGGCGAGCAGTCCTCGGCCAGGCTCAGCTCGGCCAGCCATTGCGACGGCAGCAGGTCTTCCAGTTGCACCTCGACTGCCGCCCCGCGCCAGGCGCAGAAGGCCTGGTAGATCTGCTCGGTGCCGCGCAGCTTGCCGTCCAGGCTGTAGCCGGCGATGTGCGGCGTGGCGATGCGGCAGAGCTGGGCGAGTTCCGGGTCGACCTGCGGTTCGCCTTCCCAGACGTCCAGCGCCACGTCGAGGTCGGCGCCGCTCTCCAGGCGTTGGCGCAGGGCCAGGTTGTCCACCACCGCGCCGCGGCTGGCGTTGATCAGCCAGGTGCCCGGGCGCAGGTGGGCAAGGCGCCCGGCGTCGAGCATGTGGCGGGTGAGGTGCGCCCCCATGCTGGTGAGCGGCGTGTGCAGGCTGATGACGTCACACTCGCGGATGATCTCTTCCAGGCTGACGAAGTCGCCGCCCTCGGCGGCCTGCCGCGGCGGATCGCAGACGCGCACATCCCAGCCCAATCCACGCAGCACGTCCACCAGACGGCCGCCAACCTGGCCGGCGCCGACCACGCCGTAGCGGCGCTTGGCCAACTCGGCGCCATGCGCCTCGGCCAGCACCAGCAGGCTGCCCAGTACCCAGTCGACCACGCCGCGCGCATTGCAGCCGGGGGCGCTGGACCAGGCGATGCCGGCCTCGGCGAAGTAGTCCAGGTCGAGGTGGTCGGTGCCGATGGTGCAGGTGCCTACGAAGCGCACCGAGCTGCCTTCGAGCAGCGCGCGGTCGACCTGGGTCACCGAGCGCACCAGCAGGATCTCGGCATCGCCCAGCGCCGCGCGGTCGATGCGCCGGCCGGGCAGGCGGCGAATCTCGCCGTGGGCGCCGAAGAAGGCGTCGACCAGTGGAATGTTTTCATCGGCGAGGATGCGCATGGTGGAAGACTCCGCGAAGTGATCCCGCCACTTTACCAGCCCCGCGCCCGGTGGTCGCGAGGCACCTCGCCGGAGCTTTCCTGACCGCCTCGTCAGGCTATAGACTGGCCGGCTTTTCCCCTCTGCCCTGCTCTTCAAGGAAGGCCATGAACGCCATCGCCCCGGCCGTGTCGCGCAAACAGCGCATCGCCACCGAGCTCAAGGAACTGCTGACCCTGGCCGGGCCGATCATGATCGCGCAGCTGGCGACCACCGCCATGGGCTTCGTCGATGCGGTGATGGCCGGCCGCGTAGGTCCGCGCGACCTGGCAGCCGTGGCGCTGGGCAACTCGATCTGGATTCCGGTGTTCCTGCTGATGACCGGCACCCTGCTGGCGACCACCGCCAAGGTCGCCCAGCGCTTCGGCGCCGGCGACCAGCCCGGCACAGGCCCGCTGGTGCGCCAGGCGCTGTGGCTCGCCCTGCTGGTCGGTCCGCTGGCGGCGGCCGTGCTCTGGTTCCTCGCCGAGCCGGTGCTGCGCGCGATGAAGGTCGAGGAAGCGCTGATCGAACCCAGCCGCTTCTACCTGCGCGGTATCGCCTGCGGCCTGCCGGCGGTGGCGCTGTACCACGTGCTGCGCTGCTTCAGCGACGGCCTCGGGCGCACGCGGCCGAGCATGGTGCTGGGCATCTGCGGGCTGCTGCTGAACATCCCGGTGAACTACGTGCTGATCTACGGCCACCTCGGTTTCCCGGCACTCGGCGGCCCCGGCTGCGGCTGGGCCACCGCCTCGGTGATGTGGTTCATGCTGCTGGGCATGCTGTGCTGGGTGAACATCGCCCGCGTGTACAAGCCCAGCGCGCTGTTCAGCCATTGGGAGCTGCCGGACCGCCGCGTGATGGGTGCGCTGGTCGGCGTCGGCCTGCCCATCGGCATCGCGGTGTTTGCCGAGTCGAGCATCTTCTCGGTGATCGCCTTGCTGATCGGCGAACTGGGCGAGAAAGTCGTGGCCGGGCACCAGATCGCCCTGAACTTCAGCGCCCTCGTGTTCATGATCCCCTATGCCCTGGCGATGGCAGTGACCGTGCGCGTCGGCCAGGCCCTGGGCGCCAGCCGCCCACGCGATGCGCGCTTCTCCGCCGGCACCGGCATGGCCGCGGCGCTGGCCTGGGCGTGCATCTCCGCCAGCGCCATGCTGCTCCTGCGCGAACACATTGCCGCGCTCTACACCCGCGACCCCGAAGTGCTGGCGCTGGCTGCCTCGCTGCTGGTGTTCTCCGCCCTTTTCCAGTTCTCCGACGGCCTGCAGGTCACCGCCGCCGGCGCGCTGCGCGGCTACCAGGACACCCGCGCGACCATGCTCATCACCCTGTTCGCCTACTGGGGCATCGGCCTGCCGGTGGGCTACAGCCTGGGGCTGGCCCACTGGTTCCAGGAACCCACCGGCCCACGCGGCCTGTGGCAGGGGCTGATCGTAGGCCTGACCTGCGCGGCCCTGATGCTCGGCGTGCGCCTGACGCGCAGCGCGCGCCGGCACATCCGCCTGACCCAGCTGAAGAACGGCGCCTGAGTCCCCTCCGCTCACCCCACGTGAATCACCTCTCATCACGGCAGGCCGCAACGGCCTGCCGCTGATCCCACTCGCACGCCAACCCCGCTATTCGGACAAATGGCCGAGCAAGTCCCGTGTGGTTCGCCGGTCGTTGTCTAGTCTGGTCCTCTGTCTGCACTCCCCCACGGTCGCCCGCAAGCAGCCGGGCGACTGCCATCGATAGAGGAAAACGCCATGACCAAGCCCTACGTTCGTCTCGACAAGACCCAGGCCGCCGTGCTGATGGTCGATCACCAGGCCGGCCTGCTGTCGCTGGTGCGCGACATCGACCCGGACAAGTTCAAGAACAACGTGCTGGCCCTGGGCGACCTGGCCAAGTACTTCAAGCTGCCGACCATCCTCACCACCAGCTTCGAGACGGGCCCCAACGGCCCGCTGGTGCCGGAGCTGAAAGCGCAGTTCCCCGACGCGCCCTACATCGCCCGCCCCGGCAACATCAACGCCTGGGACAACGAGGACTTCGTCAAGGCGGTCAAGGCCACCGGCAAGAAGCAGCTGATCATCGCCGGCGTGGTCACCGAGGTCTGCGTGGCCTTCCCGGCCCTCTCGGCGCTTGAAGAGGGCTTCGACGTGTTCGTCGTCGCCGATGCCTCCGGGACCTTCAACGAAGTCACCCGCGACGCCGCCTGGCGGCGCATGGAAGCCGCCGGCGCGCAGCTGATGACCTGGTTCGGCGTGGCCTGCGAGCTGCACCGCGACTGGCGCAACGACATCGAGGGCCTGGCCGCGCTGTTCTCCAACCACATCCCCGACTATCGCAACCTGATCACTGCCTACAGTACCCTCACCGCCAAGTGAGCCCCCGGGAGCCGCGCTCCCCGCGGCTCCCTTTTCCCCAAGGAGAAGTACATGAGCGATGCGCTCGTCCATGCCAGCTACGCCGGCATTCCCTACCAGGTCACCCTGTCCGCCGGCGTCCACCAGTGGTTCGCCGATGAGCCGGAAAGCGTCGGCGGCGGCGACAGCGGACCGGGCCCGCACCAGTTGCTGCTGTCTTCGCTCGGCGCCTGTACCTCGGTGACCCTGGCGATGTACGCGCGGCGCAAGGAATGGCCCCTGGAGGGCATCGAGGTCGAGCTGCGCTTCGCCCAGGAACAGCCGGGGCATTCGCGCATCGAACGCGACATTCGCCTGCTCGGCGCCCTGGACGACAGCCAGCGCCAACGCCTGCTGGAAATCGCCAACGCCTGCCCGATCCACAAGGTGCTCAGCGGCGAGATCGCCATCGCCAGCCAACTGGCGGGCTGAAGCCGAGAACGAAAAAAACCGCCGGGGCCGCGTGCCTCGGCCAGACTTGCTGGAGCCCCACCCGCCGCCGAGGGCCCGGAATGTCGCCTCTGCTCCTTTACTGGCATAACCTCCTGCACCCCGGGCGCGACACCCTGCTGTTCGCCCTGCGCACCGTGCTGGCTTGCCTGCTGACGCTGTACCTGGCGTTCCTGCTGGACCTCGAACAGCCGAAGTGGGCGACCATGACGGTGGTCATCATCAGCCAGCCGCTGGCCGGCATCACCCTGCAGAAGAGTTTCTCGCAAGTCATCGGCACCACCATCGGCGGCGCCGTCGCAGTGGTGGTAATGGCGCTTTTCCCGCAGGCGCCACTCGCCTTCCTGGTGACCCTTTCGCTCTGGCTGGGCCTGTGCACCGCCGGCGGCACCCTGCTGCGCTACACCGACTCGCACGCCTTCGTGCTCAGCGGATTCACCGCGGTGATCGTCGCCATGCTCGCGCAACCGGACCCGGACGGGACCTACAGCCTGGCCATCACCCGCGTCACCGAAACCCTGCTGGGCGTGGCCTGCGTGACCCTGGTCAGCCTGTTCTTCGCCCGCCCCGAGGATGTCGCGCGCAGTTACTTCGCCAAGGTCGACCTGCTCTTCCGGCTGATCGGAGAGCACGCCGCAGCAGCCATCCGCGGCGAGGAAGCCGAGGCGGACTTCCAGCGCCGGCAGATGCGCCTGCTCGGCGAGATCAGCGCCCTCGAAGGCCTGCGCCGGCACCTCTACTTCGACGCGCCGCGCCTGCGCAGTGTCGATGGCCTGGTGCAGCTGCTGAGCAACCAGCTGGTGCTGATGACCTCGCGCCTGGCCATCCTCCATCGCCAACGCGCGCTGATCCAGCAGCGCCTGACCGGCCCCTTGCCGCCGGCGGTACAGCGCCTGCGCGAAGACGAACTGGAATGCCTCGGCGAACTGGCGCAGCACGGCAACGCCCTGCCCGCCGCCACGCGCAAGCGCGTGACCCGCCTGCGCTGGCGCTTCGACAGCGCCGCCAGCGAGGTCGAGCAGCTCGTCGACGGCCTGCCGGCGGCCCTGCGCTCGCTGGCCTGGGCGCTGCGCTACGAGCAGGCGCGGCTGCTGCAGCAACTGGACGAGATGCTCGAACTGGGCGAAGCCATTCGCGACGGTCGGCCGGCGAGTTGCCCTGTGCGCCAAGGGCGAGCCCAAGCCCTGCATCTGGACTTTGCGCTGGCAGCCATGAACGGCGTGCGCGCCTTCGTCGCCCTGCTCGCAACCGGGCTGATCTGGATCGAGATGGCCTGGGACGGTGTGCGCGCCGGGATGATCCTGGTGGCGATTCTCTGCTCCCTGGTCTCAACCTTTCCGCGACCACTGCTGGCCTGCCAGAGCATGCTGCGCGGCGTGCTGCTGGCCTGCCTGGTCTCCGCCGTGCTGCTGTTCGGCGTGCTGCCGACAGTGGGCGACTTCGAGATGCTCGCGCTGTGCCTGCTGCCGGTGCTCTACGTGGTCGCCATCGGCCTGGGCAATCCACAGACCGCCGGCATCGCCATCGGCCTTGGGCTGAACACCTTCCTGCTGGTCGGCCCGCAGAACCAGGGCCTCTGGTACAACAGCGCGACCCAGTGGTTCGAGTTCGCCGGCGGTTACCTGTTCGCCACCCTCCTGGCGCTGCTCAGCTACGCCTGGCTCTTCCCTTTCGACGCTGACCGGCGCATCCGCCGGCTGTTCCGCCAGACCCGTTCGGACGTACGCCAGGTGCTGCTGAGCCCAGCCAGCGAGGCTGGCCGCTTCACCTTCGAGAGCCGCATGGTCGACCGCCTGGCCAACCAGCTCGGCCTGCTGCCGGCGGCGCGCGCCGAAGATTCGGCGCGGCGCTTCGAGTGCAGCCTGGCCTGCATGACCCTCGGCGTGGTGCTGCACCAGCTGAACACCGAATGCGCCGACCACGAGGGCCTGCCCGCCGACTTCCGCGCGCGCCTGGCGACCCTGCTGGGCGAGCTGGCCGCCGCGCTGGCGCAGCCGCCTCGGGGGGAAATCGCGCCGCTGCTGCCGCGCCTGTACGCACTCAGCGAGAGCCTCGATGCCCTGCACGCCGAACGCAACCGCGACGACCTCGGCCTGCTGCGCCCGGTGTTCGCCAGCGCCGTGGCCCTGCTGATAGGCGCGGCTCTGCTGGAGCGCTACCAGGACCTGCTCGGCGAATCCCCCTCGACGCGCGATGTCCTGGAGGACAGCGTCCATGCCCATTGATTTCGAGGTTGGCGGCGTCTACCTGCCGCCCATCGCCCAGGCGCTGATAGTCGCGCTACCGCTGTTCCTGGCCCTCGACTGGCTGCTCCGGCGCCTGGGGCTGATGCGCCTGGTCTGGCACGAGGCGCTGTTCGAGGGCGCCCTCTATGCCCTGCTGTGCGCGGTCGTGGTCCTGTTCATGGGAGGCCTGATCTGAGATGAACCTGTTGCGCCGAATCGCCCCGCCGCTGCTCACCCTCGGGCTGGTCGTCCTCGCCGTGGTCTTCGGCAGCCAGGCCTGGATCTACTACACCCGCTCGCCCTGGACCCGCGACGCCCGCGTGCGCGCCGACGTGGTGACCCTGGCGGCGGAAGTCGCCGGGCGCATCGTCGAGCTGCACGTGCAGGACAACCAGCGGGTGAAAAAGGGCGACCTACTGCTGCGCATCGACCCGCAAACCTACGAACTCGCCCTGCAGCGCGCAGAGCGCGCGGTGACGGTGGCCAAGGCCGCGCTCGGCCAGTCGCAGGCCACCATCGCCGCCAACCAGGCGCTGTTGCGCCTGCGCCAGAGTGAAGAGCAACGGCGCCGCACGCTGAAGGAACGCTCGGCGATCTCCGCCGAAGAATGGCAACGCTCCAGCACCGACGTCGCCGTGGCCCAGGCCCAGCTGGTCCGCGAGCAGGCCAGCCTGGGGCTCGTCGAGGCCCAGGTGCAGCTCGCCGAGAGCGCCTACAACCAGGCCGCCCTGGACCTGCAGCGGACCCGCGTCTATGCCCCGGTCAACGGCTTCGTGACCAACCTGCTGACCCGCTCGGGGGACTACGCGCGCGGCGGCGAGCCACTGCTGGCGGTGGTCGACAGCGACTCCTTCTACGTCAGCGGCTACTTCGAGGAAACCAAGCTGCCACGCATCCACGAAGGCGACCCGGTGCGCATCGAGCTGATGAGCGGGGAGCGCCTGAAGGGTCGCGTCGACAGCATCGCCTACGCCATCACCGACCGCGAGAACGCCCCCGGCAGCCGGCTGCTGGCCAACATCAACCCCAGCTACACCTGGGTGAAGCTGGCGCAGCGGATTCCGGTGCGCATCGCCCTCGATCCGGCCAGCACCGACAAGACCCGCCTGCGCGCCGGGATCACAGCAACGGTCAGCGTGGTCGAGGACGCCCACCAACCGTGACGCATCGCCCGAGCGCCGTTATCCTGCGCGTCTGCCACGCCGGATAGAGCGCTTTCGAGGCGGCGCTGGCCTAGACTTTCCCTATCGCCGCAAAGGACAGAGGCACTTCATGAATTCCGTGGTCGTCACGCTCGCAGTCATCATCTTCGGCATGCTCATGCTCGGCATCGGCTTCACCCTCCGCGCTCGCGGCCTGGGCGTCTTCCTCATGTGGATCGGCGTGCTGAGCATGCTGTCGATCATCACTTACCGCATCTACCTCGCCACCTCGGCCGTCGCGGTCTGAGCACCGCCCCAGCCGCGCATCGCCCGGGCATAGCCGGTCGGGGCGAAGCGCAGCGTCACTCCCAGCATCAGCAGCACCGACAGCGCCAACAACGTCCAGGACGCCTGGAAGCTGCCGGTGGCGTCGCGCAGCCAGCCGGTCAGGTAGGGAATGATCCCGGTGATGATGAAGCCGATGCCCTGCACGAAGGCCGCCAGGCCGCCCGCGGCACCCGGGTCGGCGAGATGGTCGAGGGTCAGCGTCAGGCTCAGGGCGAAGCAGGCGCCCAGCCCGTAGCCGATCATCGCCACCCACGGCAGCGGCAATAGCGTCGGCGCCAGCAGCAGGCCGGCGAAGCCCGCGAGCTGGATCGTCAGGCACAGCGCCAGCCAAGGGCGACGGTCGCTGGAACGGCGGATCAGTGCCGGCATGCTCAGCGCGGCGAGCACCTGGAAGATCGTCATCAGGCCGATGAGCCGGCCGCTACCGGCAGCGCTCCAGCCCAATTGCCGGTAGAACATCGGCAGCCAGGCGACCATGCTCGTATAGCCGCCATTGATCAGGCCGAAATACAGCGCCAGCAACCAGGCCCGGCGGCTACCGAAGAAGTGCGTGCCACGCCGAGCGGGCTCCTTCGCCCTCGCTTCACGCGGACGCAGCAGGCACCACAGCAACAGGCCTAGCACGGCCAGCCCGACCCAGGCGCCAAGGCCTAACTGCCAGTGACCGCTGTGCTGCGCGAGTACCGGCGCCAATACCGCCGCGCTGCCGCCGCCGGCCATCAGCGAGGCCGAATAGAGCCCCATCGCCGCCGGCACCTTGTGCGGGAACCAGCGTTTCACCACGCCCGGCACCAGCGCCTGGATGATCGCAACGCCCGCGCCAGCCAGCACCGCGCTGGCAATCAGCGCCAGGCCGCTATCGAGCAGCAGGCGCCAGGCGCAGGCCCCGGCAATGGCCAGCAGGCCGGCGATCATCCCGCGGTTCTCGCCCAGGCGCGGGCCGATCCACGGCAAGGCCAGGGCCAGCAAGCCCATGCAAAGCACCGGCAGCACGGTGAGCAAAGACGCGCCCTGGAAGCCAAGGCCGGTAGCCTCGCGGATTTCCGCCAGCAACGGGCCGATGGAAGTGAGGATCGGCCGCAAGTTGATGCCCAGGGCGACTATCACCAGCAGGCCGAGCCCGCCGGCGCGTGCCTTGTCGTACGTCATGGGCGACGCTCCTGCCAGGCGCGATACAGCCCCTCCTCGCCCTCCGGCGTCAGCCGCTGCACCGGCAGGCGCTGCTGTGCCAGCGGCAGCGCCATCTGCGCATAGACCGCTGCGGTGGAAAGGCCATAGGGCTCGCCGTCGGCATTCGCGTAGGCGTAATAGACGGCGGCGACACCGCTCAGGTGCATGGCCGCCAGGCACATCGGGCACGGCTGGCCGCTGGCGTAGATCACGCAGCCGTCCAGGCGCGGGCTGCCCAGCGCGCGGCCGGCGGCGCGCATGGCGAGCAGCTCGGCGTGGGCGGTGGGGTCGTGGTCCAGGTGAATGCCGTTGGCGGCGCGGGCGATGACCTGGCCATCGCGCACCAGCACGGCGCCGAACGGCCGGCCGCCTTCCAGGACGTTGGCGCGAGCCTCGGCCAGGGCCAGCTGCATGAATGCCTGGTGTTGCATGGGAAATCCTCTCGATGGGCGCGCGGCGCGCCCCTTTACACGAGGAGGATTATCCCGGCCGAAAGAGTTATGGTGAAATTAAATGGAAAAATGCCTTCCAGTGGAAACCTGAATGCTAGATCCGACCCTGCTGCGCAGCTTCGTCATGGTGGTGGACGCCGGCAACTTCACCCGCGCCGGCGAGCTGCTGCACCTCACCCAGTCCACCGTCAGCCAGCAGATCCTGCGCCTGGAGGAACAGCTCGGCTGCCGCCTGCTCGAACGCGGCCGGCGCCAGGTGCTGCCGACCGAGTCCGGCGAACGCCTGCTCGGCTACGCCCGACGCATCCTCCAGCTCGGCGAGGAGGCTCGCGAGGCGCTGGGCGACGAGCACAGCGAAGGCGTGTTGCGCCTGGGCCTGCCCGAGGACTTCGCCGGCGAACGCATGATGCCGTTGCTCGCCGCCTTCGCCGCGCAACGGCCGCGCCTGCGCCTGGAGGTCAGCAGCGGGCTCAGCCATGAACTGCTGCGCCAGTACCGCGATGGCGAGCTGGATGTGGCCCTGGTCAAGCAATGGGGGGCGGACAGCGATTGCCTGGCGCGCTGGCCGGAGCCGTTGTGCTGGCTGGACAGCGCCACGCAACCCGCGTCCCTGCGCGATCCGCTGCCGCTGGTGGCCTTCCCGCAGGGCGCGCTGTACCGCCAGGAGATGATCCACGCCCTGGAAGCCCAGGGTCGCCGCTGGCGCATCGCCTACGGCAGTGCCGGCCTGGCCAGCCTCTGCGCCGCAGTCACCGCCGGCCTGGGCGTCAGCCTGCTGCCGCGGCGCTGCCTGCAGGGCGGGATGCGCGAGCTGGGCGCGGACGAAGGCTTCCCGCTGGTCGACGGCCTGGAGCTGGCGCTCTACGCCCGCGACGGGCTCGCCGGCAGCGGCCGCAGCCTGTGCGAGCAGCTGCGCGAACTGTGCGACCAGGCCCCGGCCGTCATACCGGCTCGGTCGCGGCCTTGAGGATCTGCTCCGGTGGGCACGGCTGGCCCAGCAGGTAGCCCTGCAGCGAGTCGCAGCCCAGGCGCGTGAGGAAGTCCTGTTGGCGCGGCGTCTCCACGCCCTCGGCGACGATGCGCAGGTCCAGCGCCTGGCCCAGCGCGACGATCGCCGAGACGATGGCCGCGTCGTCGCTGTCCTGTTCCAGGTCACGGACGAAGCCACGGTCGATCTTCAGCTCGTTGGCCGGCAGGCGCTTGAGGTAGAGCAGGCTCGAATAGCCGGTGCCGAAGTCGTCGATGGACAGGTCGACGCCCATGTCGGCGAGCTGGCCCAGGATCGCCAGGCTGCTGTCGGCGTCGCGCATGGCCGTGGTCTCGGTGATCTCCAGGGTCAGGCAGTTGGCCGGCAGGCCGTGGCGAGCCAGGGTCGCGGCGACGCAATCGACCAGCCCGGCGTGGCAGAACTGCAGGGCGGAAAGATTCACCGCAACGCGCCAGTCGTGATGCCCCTGGGCGTACCACAGGCTCATCTGCCGGCAGGCCTCGTCGAGCACCCATTCGCCGATCGGGACGATCAGCCCGGTACGTTCGGCGATGGCAATGAACTCGTCCGGCATCACCAGGCCACGTTGCGGATGCTGCCAGCGAAGCAGCGCCTCGGCACCGATCAGGCGACCATCATGGGCGGCAAACTTGGGCTGGTAGTGCAGCAGGAACTCCTTGCGTTCCAGCGCCGAGCGCAGGTCCTGGAGCATCTGCAGGTGGTTGCGCGCATTGGTGTTCATCGACTGCTCGAAGAAGCTGTAGGCGTTCTTCCCGCTGCCCTTGGCGTGGTACATCGCCGCGTCGGCGTTGATCAGCAGCTCCTGCTGGTTCTGCCCGTCGCCCGGGTACAGGGCGATGCCGATGCTGCCGGAGATGCGCAGCTCCTCGCCCTTGACGTGGAACGGCTCGGCCAGCAGGGCGATCTGCTGGCTGGCGACGCTGGCTGCGTCTTCGGGGTCGCGCAGCTTCATGAGCAGGACGAATTCGTCGCCGCCGATGCGCGCCAGGGTGTCTTCGGTGCGCATGTTGTCGCGCAGGCGCTGCGCCACGGCGCGCAGCAGCTGGTCGCCGACGTGGTGGCCGAAGGCGTCGTTCACCGGCTTGAAGCCATCCAGATCGAGGAACATGAGCGCAAAGTGCCCGCCGTCGCGCTGGGCCTTGGCGATCTTCTGGCCGATACGATCTTCCAGCAAAAGGCGGTTCGGCAGGCGCGTCAGGGTGTCGTGCAGGGCCAGTTGGGTGAGTTCCAGGTTGGCCTGGGCCAGCGACTTCGCCAGCTGCGCGGTGCGTTCTTCCATGCGCGCGTCAAGGATCGAGGTGAGCAAGGCGATGGCCAGCACGGCGAGGGTCACGAGGATCACCAGGATCGCCAGCCAGTGGCTGTCCAGCCCGCTCGGCGCGGCGCCGCAGAAGCTGCCCAACGGGAAGCGCGCGGCGGCCATGCCGGTGTAGTGCATGCCGACGATGGCCAGGCCCATCAGCAGCGCGGCGCCGGCTCGCATCAGGCGCACATAGGGCGTGCGCTTGCGCAGGCGGACGGCGATCCACAGCGCCGCCCCGGAAGCCAGGGCCGCGATCACCAGGGACAGGCCGAACAACACCGGGTCGTAGTCGATGCCCGGCTGCATGAGCATCGCGTACATGCCCAGGTAGTGCATGCCGGCAATGCCGCAGCCCATCACCAGGGCACCGGCGCCCAGTTGCCAGGCGGGCAGCCGCTCCTGGCCGACCAGGGCCAGGGCGAAGCCGGAGCTGAGCACCGCCAGGGCCAGGGAAAGCAGGGTCAGGGCGAGGTCGTAGCCCAGCGGAATCGGCAGGCTGAAGGCCAGCATGCCGATGAAGTGCATCGACCAGACGCCGATCCCCATGGCCACCGCCCCGCCGCCGATCCACAGCAGCGCGCCCCAGCCGCTCGCCCGGGCGATGCGCCCGGCGAGGTCAAGGGCGGTATAGGACGCCAGCACCGCCACGCACAGCGAAATCAGCACCAGCGAAAGATCGTAACTACCAGTCAACATCTCGAATCTCGAACGCGCGTTTGAAGTCCGCGCAAAAGGGGCGAGATTCTAGCCAATTGCCACTATGTCAAACCAGATACGTTTGTCTGCTTAGTTGCCCGCCAACTGGCCATCCGTCTCAGGCAGCAGGCAGCCCTTCGCCATCCACGGGCAATTGCGATTCCAGGCGAAGCCGTGATCGGGCTTGCCGTTCTCGTCGTAGTACGCCAGTTGCACGCGCTGCGCGGTGAACTGCAGGCCGGTGAAGCCCGGTCGCGAGGCCGCGTAAAGCGCCTCCTGGCTGGCGCTCGGGGGTAAGGCGTCGAGCTTCTGTCCGCCGCCACCGGAGATCACCCAGGCCGGCTCGCCGGGTCGCACGATCAATTGCTGGTCGTGATCGTGGGCGGCGACGTAGAGGTCCACCCCGCTCTGCTGCAGCGCCGGCAGCAGGTCGCCGAGCAAGGCGTCGTCATTGCCGTGGTCGCCGAGATTGCGCGGCGGAATGTGCGCCGCCACCACCTTCCAGATCGGCGCAGGTCCTGGTGCGGAGAAGGTCTGGCGGATGAATTCGGCCTGTTGCAGTAGACCTTCACGAGGCGCCGAGCTGTTGAGGAAGACCACCCGCAGCAGCGGCCGGCCATCCACGAGGCCGAAGTCGCGCGTATAGAAATAGTCGGGCATCTGCCAGCGCCGCGACCCCCGGGCCTCGCGGCTGTAGGCCAGCTCCACGCTCGAGGACTTGGGGAAGTCATGGTTGCCGAGCACCGCATAGAAAGGCACGTGACTCAGCCATTTGCCCCAGTAGACGCGCTCGAAACGCAACTGCCAGGTGCGGTCGGAGGTGCCCTTGAGCGCCGGTCCATAGAAGTTGTCGCCCAGCAGCAACACCCCGTTCACCCCGCCGTTGCGCTCGGCGGCACGCTCCATACCCATGGCCACGCGCCATTGCTGCAGGTCGCCGGAGCCCTGGTCACCCAGGGCGAAAAGCGCGACCTTCTGCGGGTCCTGGCCGGTCAATGGCGTGTAGGGCGGCGGCGGCGTGAGCAGCCAGGCGATGGCGCCCGCAACAGCGGACACGAGCAGCACAAGCGATACCACCAGCCCACGGCCGATGCGCCGTGGCCGCCGGCCCGGGCGCTTTGAGGAGGATGGATTGGAGGACGAGAGAGGATCGGAGGTGCCGTCGAACATCGATGTGCGGGCCGTCGTTTGTTGTTTGGCGCACTTCAGCAGATCGAATGTGAATCCGGCGTCAAGGCTTCGTTACCGCCATGTTGCCCAGTGCGCCTGCGCTACGCTGGTGAAGTCCCGAACCCGGTGAGGAGCCCGCGCCCCTTGGCGAACGTCCCGCAGTCACTGGCCGTGCCCTTCCGCCGCCTGGCCAACCCTTACACCCGCTACCGCTACGCGGCCTGGATCCATTGCGCGCGCGTCGGCCTGGCGCTGCTGGCGTCGATCCTGCTGACCACCGGCATCGACATCCCCCATGGGCTCTGGGCTTCGGTCACCGTGCTGGTGGTGATGGGCGGCCTGGTGCACCAGGGCACCATTCGCGGCAAGTCCTACGAACGGGTACTGGGCACCCTTCTGGGTGCGCTGTTCGGCCTGGGCGTGATCCTGGTGCACCAGATCAGCGGCTCGAACACCCTGACCTACCTGCTGATGTCGGCACTCGGCGCCGCTTCAGCCTACTTCGCCATCGGCCGCCCCGGCTACGTGGCGCTGCTGGCGGGGATCACCATGTGCACCGTCGCCGGGCACGGCGGCAACGACATGACCGAGGGCCTTTGGCGCATGCTCAACGTGCTGATCGGCACGGCCCTGGCGCTGGTCTTCGCGCAGATCTACCCGCTGCGCGCGGTGTACGTCTGGCGCTACCTGATGTCGGACAACCTGCGCGCCTGCGCCCGCCTCTACGGCCAGCTGAGCAGCAGCCGCGACCTGCGCGCCGAGCACTTCTCCGCGCAGATGGAAGAACTCGATATGCGCCTGGTCTCGGCCCGCGCGCACCTGGCGCCGGTGGCGCGCGAGACGGCCCTGCCGCTGCGCCAACTGGAGCTGATCCAGCGCGCCCACCGGGCCATCATGGGCACCCTGGAATCGCTGATCGCCTCCCGTCAGTTCGCCGCCGAAGCCGGCGAAATCGAAGCGATTCCGCCCAGTCTCGACCAGCATCGCCAGGCCATCACGCGCCTGCTGCTGCAGTGCGCGCACGCCCTGAAGTTCAGCCGCACCACGCGCCTGGTGCAGGAATGCCAGGGCCTGGAGCGGCTGCCGCCGCGTCCGCACAACCTCTCCGACAGCTTCGAGAAACAGGGCTACTACTGGCTGACGCTGCGCCTCTTCGAACAAGTGGAACAGCTCTCCGCCCTGCTCGCCGGCAGCGCCAGCCACTGGAACATCCAGAGCCGCGACCGCCCCACGCAGGGCTGAGCGGCGGCGCCCCGGACTCAGGCGGCGAAACCGCCGTCGATGGTCAGGTTGGCGCCGGTGATGTAGCCGGCTTCCGGGCCTGCCAGGTAGGCAACGAAGGAGGCGATTTCCTCGGCGTGGCCATAACGGTTCAACGCCATCATCTGCTTGAGGCTCTCGGCGAAGTCGCCGCTGTCCGGGTTCATGTCGGTGTCCACCGGGCCGGGCTGCACGGTGTTGACGGTGATCCCGCGCGGGCCCAGGTCGCGGGCGAAGCCACGGGTCAGCCCGGTCACGGCGGCCTTGCTCATGGCGTAGACGCCGCCACCGGCGAAGGGCATGCGCTCGGCATTGGTGCTGCCGATGGTGATGACCCGGCCGCCCTCGCCCAGGTGCCGCGCGGCGGCTTGGGTCGCGACGAACACGCTGCGCACGTTGACCGCCACGGTGCGGTCGAAGTCCTCCAGGCTGAAGTCTTCCAGCGGCGCCACGGCCAGTACGCCGGCGTTGTTCACCAGGATGTCGAGGCGGCCGAAATGAGCCGCTGCACGGTCGACGGCGGCGCTGAGCTGCGCGGCGTCGGCGCTGTCGGCCTTGATCGCCAGGGCGCGGCCGCCGGCGGCTTCGATGCTGGAGGCGAGCTCCTCGGCCTTCTGCGCCGAGCTGGCGTAGGTGAAGGCCACGGCGGCGCCGTCGCGGGCCAGGCGCTGGACGATGGCGGCGCCGATGCCGCGCGAGCCGCCCTGGACGAAGGCGACCTTGCCGGCGAGGGAAACATTCTGGGTGCTAGTGCTCATGGACGTGCTCCGAAAGGGAATGGGGTAAACGACGGGCTCAGTTTCCTCCCCGGAATACACAACCGGTAGTCGTTAATCGCTATATTCAGTCGATCCAAATGGTTTACGCGAGCCCGACATGGAAACCCTGAACAGCATAGAGTGCTTCGTCAGAAGCGCTGAGGCCGGCAGCTTCGCCGCTGCCGCACGGCACCTGGGGCTGACCCCCGCCGCCGTGGGCAAGAACGTCGCCCGCCTGGAAGGCAATCTGGGCGTGCGGCTGTTCCAGCGCAGCACCCGCAGCCTGAGCCTGACCGAAGCCGGCGAACGTTTTCTCGCGGAGGTCTCCGGCGGCCTGGGCAGCATCCGCAACGCCATCGCCAACCTGGCCAGCGCCGGCGGCCAGCCCAGTGGAACGCTCAAGGTGAGCATGGGCCTGGCGTTCGGCCGCGACTACATCCTGCCGCTGCTCGGCGACTTCCTTTCCCGCTACCCGGCGATCCGCCCCGACTGGCACTTCGACAACCGCCAGGTCGAGCTCATTGCCGAAGGCTTCGATGCCGCCATCGGCGGTGGCTTCGAACTGCCGCCCGGCGTCGTCGCGCGCAAGCTGTCGCCGGCGCACCTGGTGCTGCTCGCCACCCCCGCCTACCTCGATACACACACGCCGATCCGCAATCCCGAGGACCTGGCGCAACACGACGGCATTCGCATCCGCTCGCCGCAGACCGGGCGCGTGCGCCCCTGGGCGCTGACGCATCGGCAAGGCAAGGGTCAGGCATCCATCGAACTGCGCGAGCGCATGTACATGAGCGACCCAGAAGCCGCCTGCTACGCCGCCCTGCAGGACCTCGGAATAACCCTGGTGAGCATGCAGCACGCCGTGCCCTGGCTGGACAGCGGAAGGCTGCAAAGGGTGCTGCCGGACTGGTACGTGGACGCCGGCAGCACCAGCCTCTACTACCCGGCGCAGAAGCTGCTGCCGGCCAAGACCCGCTGCTTCGTCGAGTTCGTCCTGGAGCGGTTTCGCGCCCAGGGGCTGGAACAGCGTTTCTCCGCGCGCTGACTCAGCGCCCGTGCATTGCGCAGCGGGCGCGTACTGTGCGGTCAGCCGCAGTTGACGCTGCGGATCACCAGGCTGTCGTCGACGTGGATGTTCAGGCGTTGCGGGTTGTATTCCAGGGTCACGGCGTCTTGCGGATGCAGCACCCGCGCGGTCTTCGCCCCGGCCTGCTGGCGGGCTTGATCCACCAGCGCCTGGGTCTGCGACTTGCCCACCAGCGCCTGCAGGGACTCCGCATTGCAGCGAGCATCTTCTGCTGCCGTGGGCTCGGTCAAAGCACCGGGCTTGGCGGCGCTGCTGCACCCGGCCAGCAGGGTGGTGCCCAGAAGCAGGACGGGCAGGACTCGAATCAAGGACATAAGGCCTCCGTGGCTTGAGTGAAAAGGCGGCAACCTTAGCAAGGCTTGCCTTAGGACCATGGAGGAAAGTGTTACCAGCTACTGCGTGAAATGTCCGAAACGACCGTCCGGCAGGGTTTACACAACCTTTACCGAAGGCTGATTACACTTTTTCTTACCCCATTGTCTTAGGAAGTACCCGACGCAAATTTCGGGCATTTCAGGAGGTAAGACAGATGCTTCGCCGGTTCCCTCAACTCGCTGTATTGCTGTGCGGTTCGCTCGCCCTTGCCGGGCAGGCATCGGCACACGGCAATGGCGACGCCGCCGCTGCCGGTGCGATCTTCGGTGCGGTAGTCGGTGGAGCCATCGTCGCCAGCGCTGTCGCCCCGCCTGCCCCGGTCTACTACGCGCCGCCGGCTTACTACCCACCGCCCGCCGCGTACTATCCGCCGCCTCCGGTGTATTACGCCCCTCCGCCGCCGGTTGCTGTGGTGTATGGCGGGCCCGTGTACCGCCCGGTGTACTACGGCGGCCCGCGCTACTATGGTGGCCCGCGTTACTACGGTCCGCCCGGCCATTACCGCCACGGCTACGGTCGCTGGTAAGCAAGAAGCCCCGTACATCAGACTGTGTGAAAACACGCTGTGAGCAAGGCTAATCAAACGCCCCGACTGGTTCGGGGCGTTTGCTTTTCTGAGGGTTCATCCCATCAGCTCAATCAGGCGCCGAGCGCCGAGTACCTGAATCGCACGTTTGAGGTTGTAGGCCTGCACGGCCAGGGCCATCTCTGTCCTGGCACCCGCTAACTGCCGCAGCAGGAAGCGGCCGTTGCCGAATATCCACTGTTTCAGGTTGCCAAAGGGGTGTTCGACGATCGCCCGGCGCCTGGCCATCATCTCCGGCCGAGCGTCCAACCTTGCTCGCCTGCGCCTTGCTGAAGCCAAGTCGCTGCAGATCCAGTCGCGCCACATAGGCCTCGATCACGCGGACCAGATGTTCTTCAGGGACCAACTCATCCAGCGACACCGGAAACAAGCTGCCCTGACCACGCCCTTCACCGCGGATATAGCCCATGAACGACAATGCCCGTATCGATCGATACGGGCATTGTTTGGCCTGCACTCAGACCGCTAGGTTTTCACACAGTCTGAGATGCGGGGCTTCTTCTTTATCAGCGCGGCTTCAGAGGCGCTTGCCGTTGAGCAGGAAGTGCGACAGCGCCGGGATCAGCAGCAAGGCGCCGAGCATGTTCCAGATGAACATGAAGGTCAGCAGGATGCCCATGTCGGCCTGGAACTTGATCGGCGACCAGGCCCAGGTCACCACGCCAGCGGCCAGGGTCACGCCGACCAGCGCCACCACCTTGCCGGTAAAGGCCACCGCCTGGCGGTAAGCCATCGCCAGCGGCAGGCCGGCGCGCTGCAACTGCAACTGCACACTCAATAGATAGAGCGCGTAGTCGACGCCAATCCCCACGCCCAGCGCGATCACCGGCAGCGTCGCCACCTTCACGCCGATGCCGAGGAACACCATCAGCGCCTCGCAGAGCATCGAGGTCAGCACCAGCGGCAGGATCGCCACCACGGTCGCGCGCCAGCTGCGGAAGGTGATCAGGCAGAACAGGCTGACCGCCGCGTAGATGTACAGCAGCATGGTGTGGTTCGCCTGGTGCACCACGCTGTTGGTCGCCGCCTCGATACCGGCACTGCCGGCGGCGAGGAGGAACTGCCGATCAGGCGTGCTGTTGGCCTTGGCGAAGTCTTCGGCGATCGCCGTCACTTCTTCCAGGGTCTTGGCCTTGTGGTCCTTGAGGAAGGCGATCACCGGCATCACCGAGCACTCGGTGTTGAACAGCTCGGGCGCGTTCACCGAGGCCTGTTGCGCGGCGTAGTTGAGCACGTCCTGGTTGCGCTGCAGGCTGGCGAACTTCGGGTTGCCTTCGTAGGTGCCGGCGGTGATCTGGCGTACCGCGTTGGTCAGCGAAACCGTGGTCTGCACGCCCGGATGCTGCTGCAGCGCCCAACCCAGGCGGTCGGCGAGGATCAGCGTGCGGTAGTTCAGGCAGCCTTCGGCGGGCGTCTTCACCATCACCGCGAAGAGGTCGCTGGACAGCGCGTAGTGGCTGGTGATGTAGGCGTTGTCGCGGTTGTAGCGCGAGTCGGCACGCAGCTCCGGCGCCCCGGCGTCGAGGTCGCCGATCTGCAGGTGCTGGCTGATGGCGAAGCTGCCGCCGCCGATCACTCCCGCGACCACCAGGGCGATGGTCGCCCAGCGCCGTTCGGTGAAGTGGTCGAGCAGGCTCCACAGCCGGCCGATGCCCTGCTCGTGTGACTCCAGCTGGTCTTCGCGCAGCGCACGGGCAGCGGCACGCGGGCTGACGCCGACGAAGGACAGCGCCACCGGCATCATCAGCAGCGAGGTGAAGATCAGCACGGCGACGCCGATGCTGGCGGTGAGCGCCAGCTCCTTGATCACCGGGATGTCGATCAACAGCAGGACGCCGAAGCCCACGGCGTCGCACAGCAGCGCGGTGACCCCGGCCAGGAACAGGCGGCGGAAGGTGTTGCGCGCCGCCACCAGGCGATGGGTGCCGCGGCCGATGTCCTGCATGATGCCGTTCATCTTCTGCGTGGCGTGGGATACGCCGATGGCGAAGATCAGGAACGGCACCAGGATCGAATACGGGTCCAGGGCGAAGCCGAGCCAGGCGACCAGGCCCAGTTGCCAGACCACCGCCAGCAGCGAGCAGAAGATCACCAGCAGGCTGCTGCGCAGGCAGCGGGTGTAGAAGAAGATGATGCAGAACGCCGAGATCACCGCCAGGCCGAAGAACAGCATCACCCGCATCAGGCCATCGATCAGGTCGCCCACCAGCTTGGCGAAGCCGATCACGTGGATGCGTACCGCGCCCTTGCCCGGCTCGCCGGCTTCGAAGGCCTTGCGGTCGCCCTGGTACTCGTACTTGATGCGCAGCTCGTCGAGCTCGTGGGAGAAGGTCCGGTAGTCGATGCCCTTGCCGGTCGCCGAGTCATGGTCCAGCAGCGGCACCACCAGCATGCTCGAACGGAAGTCGTTGGCCACCAGGCTGCCGACGATGCCGGCGCGGGCGATGTTCTGCCGCAGTTGGGCGATGCTCGCGTCGTCGCCGGCATAACCGTCGGGCATGACTGCGCCGCCCTGGAAGCCTTCCTCGGTCACTTCGGTCCAGCGCACGGCGGGCGACCACAGCGACTTCATCCAGGCGCGGTCGACGCCCGGGCTGAGGAACAACTGGTCGTTGATCTGCTTGAGCGTCTCCAGGTAGGCCGGCGCGAAGATGTCGCCGCTGTTGCTCTCCACCACCACCCGCACCGAGTTGCCCAGGCCTCGCAGGGCGGCACGGTTCTCCAGGTAGT
Source organism: Pseudomonas sp. QL9 (assembly GCF_041409665.1). NCBI lineage: Bacteria > Pseudomonadati > Pseudomonadota > Gammaproteobacteria > Pseudomonadales > Pseudomonadaceae > Pseudomonas > Pseudomonas sp. QL9. Next base: position 5,521,784 of record NZ_CP166971.1, on the reverse strand, counting down.
TGCGGATGTAAGGCTGGCTCTGCGGGATCATCTTCTCGAAGCTTGGCTTGACCTCCAGCCGCGTCACCGCCATCCAGCCCAGCAGCAGCGTGACCAGCGCGATCAGGCTGACGAACAGCACCCGGTGATTGAACACCAGGCGCTCCAGCAGGTTGCCGCTGTGCGTATCGAAGTCCCGCAGTTCGCGGACTACAGGCATCTCGCCTTGCTTGAGGTCGACCATTTTGAGGCTATCTCGCTGTCTTGTTCTTATTGTCCGGCCGGCAGCGCGCTGCGCTGCAGGCCACGGTTGCCGACCAGCAGCAGGCTGTCGCCGCTGGCCAGCACACCGCTGACGGGCGTGCGTTCGTTCAGCGCCAGCGCTGTGAAGCTGGCGCCCAGGTCACGGCTGACCAGGCCTTGGCCGGCCTGGCTGAAGAGGTAGAGGCGACCGTCGCCGCCGACGCTGGCGGCGGTGAGGCTGACCGGCAGGCCAGTGTTCACTTCGCTCCAGCTCGCGCCACCATCGACGCTGCGCACGGCATGGCCGCGCAGGCCATAGGCGAAGATCAGGCCGGGTTCACCGACCACGCCGAAGAAGGTGCCCTTGTAGGGAGAAGTCAGCGCGACGAAGCGCTGGCTCTGGCGGTCCAGCTTCAGGATCAGGCCCTGCTCACCCACGATGAACAGGTCCTCGCCCACTGCCGCGATGGCGGTCAGGTGCAGCGATTGCGGGTTATCCACGCGATGGTTCCACGGCGTCCAGGTCAAGCCGCCGTCGGCGGTGTGCAGGATCAGGTTGAAGGCACCGACCACGAAGCCTTCCTTCGCGTTCTTGAACCAGACGTCGAGGAATGGCTTGTCGGCGCCCTCCTCTTTCATACGCTGGGCCTGGTCGAGCAGCGCGGCGTTGTCCGCCTGCGGATTGGCCGCGTAGAAGTCCAGCATCAGCTGGCCGATGCGCCGGCCGTCGAGCTGGCGCGTCCAGTGCGCGCCGCCGTCGTCGCTGTGCAGCACCACACCGTCATGGCCGACGGCCCAGCCGTCGCGTTCGCCGGCGAAGCGAATCGCGGTGAGATCGGAACTGACCGGCACCTCGGCCTGCTGCCAGTCGCGCCCGTCGTTGTCCGAATAAAGGATGTGGCCACGCTGACCGACCACCAGCAGGCGCTTGCCGGCCCGGGTAATCGCCGACAGCGGGCTGCCCAGCGCCAGGGTGCTGTGCTGCGCGGGCAGGTCCAGCACATCGACGTACTCGGCGGTGGCCGGCGGCGCGGCGAGCAGCGCCAGACCCAGCCCGGCGCCGGCCAGGGCGAGCTTGAGGGGAGTTTGCATACGGCTTCCTCGGTACTAGGTTGCGGCGGCCGCGAGGGCCGCCGCGTCCGGGCTCATCCGCTTAGCGGATACCGCTACCGGCGAGGGCTTCGGGCGACCACTGGGTGGCGGCCAGCGGCTCGATGTAGTTGATGCCGCCGTACGGGCCGACGACGCCGTTGATGTTGTACGAGCCTGCGGTCAGGTCGTAGATCATGAACGGAGTGGCGTCCGGGATGTGCTTGTCGTAGCTCTGGCTGAGGAAGGCGAAGGAGCCGCGATAGAGCTGGCCACGGGCGTCGTATTCGTCGGAGGCCAGAGCGACCCAGCTGTCCTCGTCGAGGTAGAAGCGGCGCTTGGCGTAGATGTGCCGCGCATTCGACTTCAGCGTGCCCTCGACTACCCACACGCGGTGTTTCTCCCAGCGCACGAAGTCAGGCGCCAGGTGGTTCGGCGTGACCACCGGCTTGATGTCGTTGGCGTAGGTCAGGCGGTAGGTGTTGTAAGGCACGATCATTTCCTGCTTGCCCACCAGCTTCCAGTCGTAGCGGTCCAGCGCACCGTTGAAGACGAACACGTCGTCGTAGGTGCCGGCGCCGGCCATGCCCGGGTTCGGGGTGTCGTAGGCCAGGTTCGGCGCCAGCTTCACGCGGCGCTGGCCGGGCAGGTACTGCCAGGCGCGGCGCGGTTGCTGCAGCGGGTTGGCGGCGTCCTTGAGCATCATCGCCTCGCCGGCGCGGCGCGCCGGGCCGCTGTAGTACAGCTTCATCTGGTAGTAGACCTCGGTGCCCTTCACCGGCTGATCGAGGTTCTCGTAGATCGGGTAGTTGATGAACGCCTGGCCGGTGGTGGCCAGGTTGGCGCTACCGGAGGAGTCGACGTTCCACGAGTCGTACTTGGCCTTGATGTTCACGCCCTGGTAGCGCAGCAGGAAGTTCCACATGGCTTCCGCACCGGTCTTCGGAATCGGGAACGGCACGCCCGGCAGCGCGTTGTCGATGGCGGTGCCGCCTTCCAGGGATTGGGTGGCGACGGCGTTCTTCTTGCTGTTGGCCAGCACGGCGTCGGGCAGGACGGCGCTGCGGTGGGTCGGGTAGACGTCCACGCGGAAGCTCGGGTAGCGCTTGGCCAGTTCCAGGGTGGTGGCGCTGAGCTGGTTCTTGTACTGGTCGACGTTCTTGCCGTCGATGACCATCACCGGCTTCTCGCCAGCGAAGGGGTCCGGACGCATGGAATCACCGGCCTTGAAGGCGGCCGGCGCAGTGGTCAGGCCGCCGTCGTAGGCGGGGATCGAACCGTCCGCGTTGGCGCCTTTCTCGGCGCCGACGAGGGTCAGGGCGCCGCCCAGCTGGGCGGCCTCCTGTTGCGATACGGCGGCTTGGGCTGCGCCGCTCATGGCCAGGCCGAGGGCCATGGCGATCAAGGTGGGCTTGAAGTTCATCGTGTTGCTCTCCTGCTCCGGGTCGGGAGCGTCAGGTAAGTCAGAAGGTCGCCTTGAACGAGGCGGTCACCATGCCGCGATCCTTCAGCAGAGGCGCGAGGCCTCCCTGGGAGGTGATCTGTCCGGGAATGCACTGGTACTGGCCGTTGGCGCCCGGGGTGTTGTTGTCGCGTCCGGTCTTGCAGGTATCGAAGGGACCGAAGGCATCGACGTACTTGAGGTCGAAGCGGTACTTCTGGTGGTAGTCGGCGGCCAGGCCGACCGAGTAGCTGCCGGCATCTTCGTTGCCGCCCAACTGCACCGCCGAGTTGCCATGCAGGCCAACGTTGTAGGAAAGCGGCATGGACAGGTCGACGCCCGGGAAGGCCTGGTACCAGGTCGGGGTGAAGTTGGTCGACATGGCGTAGGCGTTCGGCGTGACCTTGTCGACGCCGCGGTAGGTGGAGTCGCCCTTGAAGGTCTGCTCGCCCTCGGTGACGTCCACCAGGTGCGTCAGGGTGCCCTCCACCGCCAGCGACGAGGCGTCCCACAGCGGGGTGGCGCCGAAGGTCACCAGGCCGTTGAGCACCACGTGGAAGGTGCGACCGCGGGCCAGGCCGGTTTCGCCGTCGCTCGGCAGCTCGCCGATCAGGTTGGCGCCATTGATCCGGCCGGCCTGGGCCAGCTTGTAGAGGGTCGGGTTGACGGTGGTGAAGTTGCTCGCCAGCGGCATGTTCTCGCGGTAGTTCACGTCCATGCCGACGCTCACCGGGCCGACTTCCTTCGACAGGCTGATGCCGTAGATGTCGATGTCGTCGGCATAGGCGGTGATGTAGTTCATGCCCTGCAGGCCGGCCAGGCCGGGTTTCTGCAGGTTGGGCGCGTCCACCAGGACCGCCGGCAGGGTGTCGGAAGTCTTGCGGTAGTAGAAGCCGAGGGTGCCGTCGAGCCATTCCGGGCTCCACTTGGCCATCAGGCCGAAGTCGCCGGTGTTGCTCGGCTCGTGGTCATGGCCGCGCGGCGCGCCGTAGAAGGCGTTCAGCGCCGGCACCGGCAGCCAGAAGACGTTGCCGCCGTCGTTGAGCATGTCGTAGGGGCCCATGTAGGTGCCGCCTTCGGGGAAGCGCGAGTTCTGGAACTCGAGGAAGTACTGCGCGCCCAGAGTCAGCTCCGGGTTGACCGTGAGCGACGCCGACAACTGGTTACGCGGCATGAACAGCTCTTTCGCCTCGGTGCCGGGCACGTTGTAGAGCTTGCCCAGGTCCAGGGCCGACTGGCCGTAGTTGATGCCGTTGGCGGCGCTGAACAGCGTCTCGCCCCAGTACACGGTGTGGCGGCCGAGCTTGCCGCTGAGCTGCATGCCGTCGCCCACTTCGTGGTTGCCGAAGATGAAGGCGTCGAGGATTTCACCGGACGGACCGTTGTAGTAGCGATCGGCGAAGTTGCTCGAGCCATGGGTGGCCGGCTTGGCGCCGCGCGGGGCGATGATGTTGCCGTTGGCGCCGACCAGGTGCCCCTGGTTGCCGGCCTGGCCCGGGAACGGGTTGTTGCTGTCGATATCGTCGTAGGCGTGGTCGTACCAGCCGGCGGCGCTGACGCGGAAGCCCATGCTTTCGCGGTAGACGAAATCCAGCTCGCTGAGCAGGTCGAAACGCTGGGTCACCGCGCTGCCAACGGCGAAGTTGCGGTCGCCGTCGTTGACGTTCGCGGTGCGGGCGATCTTGCTGTTCTGCCCTTCTACGCGCTGCCCGTAGCTGAGCTTCACGGTGTTGTCGAAGCGCAGGCTGATGTCCGGGTTGCCGGTGTCGATCTCCACCGCCTGGGCCAGCGGACTGCCGATGGCGGCGACGATGGCCGAAGCCAGCAGGCAGCGGCGCAGCGGCCGCGGTTGGTACTTCGCGTGATGCATGGGGTTGCTCCGTGGTTTCTTGTTGTTGTATCGACTTGCTCCAGGGCCGGGTTCGGCCCCTGTCGGCCCGCCTGAAGGCGAGCGCGACCCGTCGCCGGCGCCAGGCGCCGGCTCCGTCTTACCGTGTTGAATCAGTGATCCAGGCGCTGGATCAGCGCATCGGCGCCCGGCCAGTCGCCGAACCCGGAAGCCGGGTTCAGGTGCCCGACGCAACCGAGTTCCACCAGCGTGCCGCCCCAGGCGCGGGACATGCGCTGTACCGCGGCGAGGCTGGCCAGGTGATCGTTCTCGCTGGCCGCCACCAGGCTGGGGAACGGCAGGCGCTGCTGCGGCAGCGGCGACCAGCCGTTCTCGCGCAGGCTTTCCGGGGTCGGGTAGCCTTCCGGCCAGGTCGCTTCCAGATCCGGCGGGGTGGCCAGCAGCGCACCCTTGACCGGGCGGTCGTAGCGCGCCGCCCAGTGCACCACCATCAGCACGCCGGCACTGTGGGCGACCATGATCAGCGGCCCGTCGATCTGCTCGACCTCGCGCTGGATGGCTTCCACGCGGGCGTCGAGGCTGAGCTTGTCCTCGGTCAGCGGCGGCACCGAACGCACGTTCGGCAGGCGCGCCGCCAGCAGGGTCTGCCAGTGTCCGGGGACGTGCTCGCGCAGTCCGGGAACAATGAGGACGGTCGTGTCTTTGTTAGGGCTCACCGGATCACCTTGCAGGGCTTCTCGAAGATGTTGGAAAGACAGTACGGGCGAGCCGAGGGTGGTGCTTCGCATAGAGCGTCAGGCACTTCGCAATTGATGACAGGGGCGCCGGCAGGCGCGTCCTTCAGCCCTGGCGCAGGCCTTGCCACTGTTGGCTTTCCGGCCATTGGCGAGCATTTGGAACAAGGTATTGCAGCCGCCCTGGGCTAATCTTTCGAACACGCACGAGGCGGCCATCGATAGAATCTGTCGTCTCGGCACAAGCCGGAATCGGGTATGCACGGCCCCCGCGCTTTTCAATACGCGACACGGTCCTCCCGGCCAACAAGAAGAAGAAGGCGATCTGCATGACTCCAATGGTTCGTATCGCGGCCCTCACCAACTACCTGGAAGTGGCCCGCCACCAGGGCCTCAATCCGCAGCTGATGCTCAGCCAGGTCGGCCTGAGCCAGTCGATGCTGGAACACCCCGAGCAGCGCATCCCCACCGCCTCGGCGGTGCGCCTGCTGGAAGAGTCGGCGCGCGCCAGCGGCTGCGACACCTTCGGCCTGCGCATGGCCGAGTCGCGGCAACTCGCCGACTTCGGCGTGATCAGCCTGCTGCTCACTCACCAGGCGACCCTGCGCGATGCGCTGGACACCATCGTCCAGTACCGCCACCTGATCAACGAGTCCCTGGCCCTGTACGTCGACGAAGAAGGCCGCACGGTGATCCTGCGCGAAGAGCTGCTCACCGTGCCGCCGATGCCCATGCGCCAGGGCATCGAACTGGCCGTCGGGGTGCTCTACCGCCTCTGCGGCGCCCTTCTCGGCGCACACTGGCGGCCGCTGAGCGTGAACTTCACCCACGACGCCCCGGCCGACCTGCAACTGCACCGCCGCCTGTTCGCCTGCAAGATCGAGTTCGGCAGCGAGTTCAACGGCATCGTCTGCCCGGCGCTGGCGCTCGACGCACCCAACCCGCTGGCCGACCCGGCAATGGTCCGCCACGCGCGCAGCTTCGTCGATTCGCTGCCCGGCGCCAGCGACGGCAGCACCCTCAACGAAGTGCGCAAGGCCATCTACCTGTTCCTGCCGATGGGCCGCGCGACCATCGAACAGATCGCCCAGTCCCTAGGCCTCAACGTCCGCACCCTGCAACGCCGCCTGGAAGACAACGGCGTGACCTTCTCCGACCTGATCAACGAAGTCCGCCGCGAACTGGTCCTGCGCTACCTGGAAAACCCCCGCTACACCCTAGGCCGCATAGCCGACCTGCTCGGCTACTCCATGCCCAGCTCCTTCACCCGCTGGTTCGCCCTGCAATTCGGCATGGCCCCCGCCGCCTGGCGAAGGGAGAACGGGCGCAAGGAACAGGAGTAAGGCGCGACGCGAGCAGCCGCTCTTCGTAGGAGCGAGCTTGCTCGCGAACCTTATTCAACCCGCCCGAGGTCAATCCTCGTCGGGAATAAGAAATCTCGTACAACCCCCTCAGACCCACCCGAAAGACACCCGCCTCCCCGCCTGAAAGCATCCCCGGCCTCGAGCACAGCAGGCCCGTCCGTTCTGGCAACTCCCCCTGATCTCCGCCTCGCGTCCCCTGCCCCTCCTCGGCAGTTTCGCCCGGACCTCATCGAAACCTCTGTCGCTCGTGTCATCCAGCGCACACACGGAGGCCCCATGCCACTTCGCATAGCTCCACAAAGTACAGACCAGTCTCGGGATTGCTCGCGGCGCAAGCTGCCAATCTCTTTCATACATAGAGACAAGGACGCCCGGCCCACTGCTGCGCCGCCCTGGCTCACCATCATCTGCGGACTCATCACCTGCCTGTTCGCTGCCGAGGCCCAGGCCGGAACCATTTATGGGGTCAACCACACCCAGTGGGCGATCAACCACTTCAGCGTCGATGGGCATTCGGCCGTCGACATCATCGGTCCTTATCAGGGCGGAGGGGGTGGCTGGGGTTACTCGCCGCCGGCGCAATGGCGGCCGGGGATGACGGTGCAGGTGGATTGGGAGCGAGGGGAAGCAAGCACCAAGGGCTTTCCCGGGTTTGATGATCGGGTCAAGTACAAAGCCTGGTTGAAGAAAATGAAGGCCAATGATCGGCAGCTCAGTAACGAAGTCCCGGTCCCTGACTACACCGGGCAGAAAGTCTGCGGAATTACCGTGCACTTCCTGCCCTGTGACCAGCTGCAGGTCACCACTTCCTGCTACCCGTATGGCGCTCCCGAGTACCCGATCAAGACCCCGCTGCACCTACCGGAGCCGACCTCATGCCCGAAATGATGTTTGCCGACCTGCTCTGGTATCCACCACAACAGCCCTTGAAGGGGCGTTTACCTCGCAACCTGGTGCAAGTACTGAACAACTTGCGGCTCCAGCACAGTTGGGAGGTCGGTTACCACGACACCCTGTGCCAGACAGCTCAGCGTCGGGTGGAGCGCCCCTGCTGCAAGACCGTGCATATCAGCCTGTTCTTCGACGGCACCGGCAACAACCTGAACAACGACCTCTTCGTAGCTGAACCACAGCACCCAACCAATATCGGCCGACTGTTCCGCGCCACCATTGGTGCCGGTTATGCCGGTGGCACCGCCAGTACCGGTAGCCAGGCGCAGGGACTGACCGACAGCTTGGACGAGGGCAGCAATCAGTTCTTCAAGTACTACATGCCCGGTGTCGGCACGCCGTTCCCGGAGATCGGCGACCTTGACTTCAGCGGGCTTGGCCTGGCCACGGCGTTGTATGGCGAGGAGCGCATCAACTGGGGCCTGCTGATGATCGTCGATGCCCTGCGGCGCATGGCCAATCTGCCCAGCCTGGATGTGCCGACCTTGAAGGAATCGGTGGCCGCCATGACCACACCGATGGCAGCCCTGGACATGGGCGGCACCAGCTTGCGCCGGCGTGTGTTCGAACGATTGCTGAACGCGCCGGATCTGGCACCACGACTGCGTATCGCGCTGGCCCAGCCAACACCAGGCACCTCGAAGCTGCTCGGCATCAAGCTCTACGTCTACGGCTTCTCCCGTGGCGCTGCCGCAGCGCGGGCCTTCGTCAACTGGCTGGCGCAATTCCTCCATCGACCAGATCCGGACCAGCCGGCCGAGCACTGCCTGCTGCTCGGCACGCAGAAGCTGCCGTTGAGCGTGGAGTACCTAGGTTTGCTGGACACCGTGGCTTCGGTCGGCGTTGCCCATATCGCCCCGGTCGCTGAGGGCCATATGAGCTGGGCTGACGGCACCATGGAGTTGCCCGATGAAGCCGGCTATGGCGGCTGGATCAAGCGCTGCCTGCACCTTGTAGCCAGCCACGAACAGCGCCTGTGTTTCCCCCTGGATTCCATTCGCCGTACCAATGGGCATTACCCGTCCTGTGGGGTTGAGGTGCTGTATCCCGGTGTGCATTCGGACCTAGGTGGGGGTTATCCGCCGGGGGACCAAGGCAAGGCCTACAGCGACGACAAGACGGATGGCGATAGCTTGCTGCTATCGCAAATTCCGCTTAACGACATGTATGCCGATGCTCTTGCTCATGGCGCCCCCATGAAAGTACCGGAAGAGCAATTGCCAGACTCGCTCCAACATTATCGCTGGAGAAAGATGGAGCTTGATGTACTTCAAGAGTTTGACGTCTCTCAAGAGTTAGTCGACCGCTTCAACGCCTGGCGCCAAGTCACCTTGGGCCTGCACGCCGATCCGCAACCCCTGCGCGATTCGCTGGCCAACCACTACGAACCGGTCCGCGCCGCCACCAGCCTGGAAAAGGCCCTGCAGGAGCAGATGGGCTGGATCACCGCCTGGCGCATCGACCGCTATGCCTTCCTGAGCCTGGAGGGCTGCTCCTTCTACCAGGAGGCCACCGACAGCCAGAGCGACGAGCAGGTCCGCAAGCTGGCCGAAACCTTGCGCAACGACGAACAGCGCGAGGTCGAGAAGCGTCGGCTCGCCCAACTGGAGCAGGAGGACGACCCGCGGCGCCCGAGCAAACCGCTGGAACCGGGGCCCAAGGACTTCGACCCGGACATGGCCAAGACCCAGCTGCGCCAGGCCGCCCAGGAGTTCGGCGAGGACTATCGCGGCACCCGCCGCACGCCCACCGGCACCTTCGAATGGGCGCTGGACAGCATCCCGACCACTGCCATCTACCTGCTCAACAGCGACGATGAACAAGTCGAGTACGAGCGCATGAAGAAAGCCGGCCAGCGCCTGGTCAAGGAACTGTTCCCGCCCCGATCGGGATACAGCTGCCATGACAACGAAACCGAGCGCGGCCAGGTGGATGAAAGCCGCAACGCCCACTTGCAAAGCGGCCTGCTGCGCGCGCTGTTCGACGACCAGGTGCACGACTCGCGCGCCTGGTTCCTGCACTACGCCCTGAAGGGTTCGCGCGAGCCGTGGACCAGCTACTTCCGCGAACGCATGGTGTATTTCGGCGAGGCCTGCAACAAGCCGCTGTCGCTGCTCAGCGTGGCCGGCGGCGTGGTGGGCGCAGCGACGCTCAGCGCGTCCGTGGTCTATGTGATCCGCCGCAGCAGCCCGGCCGAGCGCCTGGCCCTGGCCGGCGCCGCGACTCAATACGGGGCGAAAGACCTGACCGCGTTGGTCTCGGTGCTGGACAAGGCCACGGGGCTGGCGCTGCCCATGCGCGACGACGCCGCGCAACTACGCGCGCCGACCCAGGCCATCGGCACCCTGGTGCGCGAGCAACGCCCGGCCATCCGCCAACAACGCATCGCCCAGGCCCAGCGGGAAATCGCCGAGCTGTGGGCCGCCCATGAGGCCAAGACCCGCGAGGTGCCCGATGTGCCGGCTTGATCCACACCTTTGTCGTCCCGCCCAAGGAGGGAATCGTATGTTTCCAACCGTTCGCTGCCGCGCGCTACGGGCCCTACTCGGCGGCCTCGCCGCCGGGCTCGCCGCCACGGCCCAGGCCGGAACCATCTACGGGATCAACCACACCCAGTGGGCGATCAACCACTTCAGCGTCGATGGCCATTCGGCCGTCGACATCATTGGTGCCTTCCAGGGTGGCGGCGGGGGCTGGGGCTACGCACCTCCTGCGCAATGGCGGCCTGGGCTGATGGTGCGGGTGGACTGGGAAACCGGGACGGCATACTCGGACGATTTCCCAGGTTTCGCTGACTGGGACAAGTACAAGGCTTGGAAGAGAAAAGTGAACGCGCAAAAACGCCAACACACCCAGCTAGTCCCGGTCCCGGACTACACCGGCCAGAAGGTCTGCGGCATCACCGTGCACTTCCTGCCCTGCGACCAGTTGCAGATCACCACCTCCTGCTACCCCTACGGCGCGCCCGAATATCCGATCAAGACCCCGCTGCGGTTGCCGGTGCCCAAGACGTGTCCGGCGAAGTAACTGGCTTCCCATGGATGACGGGGAATTCAACTAGCAATCCGGAGGCAGTTGGCAAGCCAACAAAAACTAAAGCTCGGCAGTGCAGAAAAAAAGCCGGCGCAGGTACTCCCTGCGCCGGCCTCTTCCAATCAGTGCAACACCCCGCCGTTACATCCCCCAGCGCAACATCGCCAACACCAACAGCACCAGGAAAGTCGTCTCCCCCACCATCAGCAAAATCGGCTTGATACCCACCGCCGCCAGCTCGCGCAGCTGGGTCTTCATGCCCAGGGCGGCGATGGCGATGACCAGGCACCATTGCGACAGCTTGCCGCCGGTTTGCTGGACCACTTCGGGGATCACGCCGGTGCTGTTGAGCGCGGCGAGGATCACGAAGCCCACGGCGAACCAGGGGAGCAGCGGCGGGCGCTTGGTGCCGGGTTCGACGCCCTGGGCGCGGGTGATCATCGCTGCGCAGAGGATTACCGGCAGCAGCATCGCTACCCGCATCAGCTTGACCACCGTGGCCACGTCGCCGGTTTCGCGGCCCATGCCGTAACCGGCGCCGACCACCTGGGCGACGTCGTGGATGGTGCCGCCGAGGAACATCCCGGCGTGCAGCGGTGAGAGCCCCAGAGCGTGGGCGATCATCGGGTAGAGGATCATCGCCAGGGTCGACAGCGCCGACACCCCGAGCACGGTGAACAGCGTGGCCTTTTCCTTCTTCTCGTGGGCCGGCAGCGCCGCTGCCAGGGCGAGTGCCGCCGAGGCGCCGCAGATGGCGGTGGCGCCGCCGGAGAGCAGGCCGAACAGGCTGTTGAAGCCCATCGCACGGGCGGCAGCGATGGACACCAGGATGGTCACGACCACCAGCACTATCACCATCACCACCGGCTGCCAGCCGAGGGCGGCGATCTGCCCGAGGGTGATGCGGATGCCCAGCAGCGCCACGCCCAGGCGCAGCACTTCGCGGGCGGTGAACTCGATGCCCGTCTTGCACACGCTGTCGCCGGCGAGGAAGTTCAGCGCCATGCCCAGCAGCAGCGCGAAGAGCATCACCGGTGCGCCGTAGTGTTCGGAGAGGAAGGTCGCCGCGGCGGCGACCATGGCGCTGACCAGGAAGCCGGGCAGCAGCGTGCGGCTGCGCGTGCCCAGCGCAGTGATGGCAGTGGCGCTCATGCGGAGATCTCCTGGGGCGCGGAATCGGTGATTACGACGATGCAGGTGGTGCCATCCCATTCGATGGCGTGGCGACGTACGCCGAAGCCCTTGATGCCGGCGGCGCAGCCGTTGGCCAGGTCGAAGCGCAGGCCATGGGCCGGGCATTGCAGCAGGCGGCCCTGGAGTTGGCCGGAGAACAGCGAGGCGCCGTTGTGCGGGCAACCGTCGTCGATGGCGTAGAACTCGCCGGCGACGTTGAACAGCAGCAGGCCTCGTTCGCCGCGCAGGAACAGCCGGCGTCCGCCCGGCTCGGGGAGCCGCTCGGCGGCGATGGCAAAGCGTTCGCTCATGCCGCCTGCCCCGCCTGGCGCTGCCGCTCTACCGCACGACACAGCGACGTCAGCAACACTTCCGGCGGCTGCGCGCCCAGGGCGAACGGCCGGCCGTCGAGCATGAACAGCGGCACGCTGGAGTCAGCCAGGCCGACGCGGCGGCCGATGAAGTAGCTGGCGCCTTCGGCCAGCGCTTCCTCGAAGTCCGCCGCCATGTACCCGCAACTGCGCAGGATGCGGCGCAGCGACTCGCGCTGGCCGATGTCGTCGCCGAGCACGAAGTGCGCGCGGAACATCTGCTCCAGCAGCGTTTCCAGTTGTGCTTCGGTACCGACCTGGGCAGCACGTGCGAACACGCGGTGCGCATAGGTGGTGTTGGGCATGGTGCGGATGCGTTCGAGGTCGATCTCGACGCCCGCTTTCTTCGCCGCGTTGCGCACTTCGGTCTGGCGTGCGCGCACCGCACGCTTGCCGCCCAGGCGGCGCACGTAGAACTCGGCGAAGGGCTCGCCTTCCAGGGGAATCTGCGGCAGCAGCTGCAGGCCCAGCCAGTTGATCCGCACGTCAACGTCCGTGCGCTCGCGCCGCAACGCCTGCAGCGCGGTATCCAGATTGCGTTTGCCGATCAGGCACCAGGGGCAGATGAAGTCGAAGGTCATCTCCAGGTTCAGGGTCAGCATCGGGTGGCCTCCTCCGCCCGCAGGCGCTTGATGTCGGCGTGGTAGTGACGGTGCGCGAAAGCGAACACCAGGGCGGCGGCGATGCTGATCAGCGGGATCAGCTGGAAGGCGCGGTCCAGGCCTAGGTGGTCGGCCAGCACACCGGTGAGCAGCGGCCCCGGGGCCAGGCCCAGCAGGTTGTTGGCCAGGGTCAGGGTGGCGAAGGCGGTGCCGTGCACGGCGGTGTAGGTGAGGTTGGCGACCATCGCGCCGGCCGGGCCCGAGGTGCCGGTGGTGACCAGCATGCCGAGGGCGATCAGGCTCAGTTGCGCGGCGCCCGGCGGCAGGCGGAAGGCCAGCGACAGCAGCAGGCAGCTGATGGCGCAGAAGGCGATGGCGAGGACGATCTTGCGTTGCGGCGCCTGGCGGCCGAGGCGGTCACTGAGGATGCCGCAGAGCACCATGCCGGCGCCGCCGACCAGGACGATGATCGCCGAGACCGCGCCGGCCTGGTCGGTGCCCATGTGGTAGTAGCGGTTCAGGTAGCTGGGGAACCAGACCATCACGGCAGCGCCGACGAACAGCTGCAGGCCGCTGCCCACGTAGGCGGCGACCACGGAGCGACTGTTGAACAGGCTGCGCAGCGGGTGTCCGCCGCCTTGGTGGGCGACGCGCACCTGGCCGATGCGCTTCTCGCGCACCACCAGCGGATAGAGCAGCGCCAGCAGCAGGCCGAACAGCGCCATGCCGGCAAAGGCCCAGCGCCAGCCCAGGTGCGCGGCGAGCACACCGCCCAGGGCCATGCCCAGCACCGAGCCGAACATGCCGCCGGCCATGAAGGCACCGGTCAGGGTGGCGCGCATGTGCGCCGGGAATACGGAGATCACCACGGCGATGCCGACGCTGCCATAGGCCGCCTCGCCGACGCCGACGAGGAAGCGCGCAGCGAACATCTGCGGGAAGTTCTCGGCCAGCGCGCAGCCGAGGGTGGCGAGGCTCCAGAGCATGGCCATCAGGGCCAGGCTGCGCACCCGCCCCATGCGGTCGGCGAGCAGCGAGAGCGGGAAGGTCAGCAGGCCGACCATGACCGCGACTATGCCGCTGAGCAGGCCGAGCTGGGCGTCGCTCAGGACCCATTCGTCCTTGAGCAGGGGGAATACGGCGTTGAGCACCTGGCGCGACATGTAGTCGGAAATCAGCAGGCCGAAGGTCAGGGCGAAAACGACCCAGGCATAGCGGCGCGTCACGCTCGGCGCGGCGGTTTGGACATCGCCGGTGGCGACGGTGTGGAAGGCCATGGCGCTACCTCTCCAGGCGTGGGGGTGTCTTGTTCTTATAGGAATTAAAGCCGGGCCGGGGTACTGGCAGACCCCGGCCCGGAGTTCGTCACGCGCGTTGCGGGACGGACTTCTGGCCCGGCTGGCGGTTGGGCGCCATGCCGTTCATGCGCAGGGTCTCCTCGACGTCCTTGTACTGCACGCCGATCTTGTAGATGGCGCGGGCTTCCTGGCCGCTGGCGACTTCACGGCCCAGCTCGTGGGCGACGCGCACGCACTGCTGGATCTGCTCGACCGAGGTCATGCGCTCGCCGTGCTGGCCGATGATGGTGTCCTCGATGCCGCAGCGCGGGTGCAGGCCCATCGCCATGGCCATCATGTTGAACGGCAGCACGTTCTTCAGCAGCGACTCGGCGGTGATGCAGGCGCCATCCGGCGCGCGGTGCACGAAGTTCATGAAGTTGAACGGGTTGGGGCCGTCGAAGCCGCCGCCGATGCCGATCCAGGTGAGGTTCAGCGGGCCCTTGTAGACGCCCTTGCGCACCAGGCGCTCGAGGGTTTCCAGGGCATGCATGCCGGTCAGCTGGAAGTGCGGCTGGATATTGTTGGCCTGCAGGCGCTTGAGGTGCTCCTCGACCCAGGCCGGGCCGGCCGGCACGGTCATCTCGCTGTACGCGGCCTGGTAGGCCGGGTGCTCCAGGGAGGTGCCCTTCAGGTACTCCGGATACAGGAGTTCCATGATGTTCATCTGGGTGGTGTTGATGGCCACCGTGACCTGGTCGGGTTTCGGGGTCAGCTCGGCGAGCATGTGGCGGGTGTCGTCGGACAGCCACTTGGCCGCCTCGCCTTCGCTTTCCGGGGCGAAGGAGATCGAGCCGCCGACCTGGATGATCATGTCCGGCACGGCTTCACGGACGCCGGCGATCAGCTCGTTGAACTTGGACAGGCGCTTGGAACCGGTGCCGTCCAGCTCACGCACGTGCAGGTGCAGCACGGTGGCGCCGGCTTCGTAGCAATCCACGGCCTTCTGGACCTGTTCGTCCATGGTCACCGGGATGTCTTCGGGGAAATCCTGCGGCATCCACTCGGGGCCGTAGGGGGCCACGGTGATGACGACTTTTTCCTGGTTTTCGGGGTGCAGCGAATCGTCGAAGAATTGCATGTCGGTCTCCTGGATTGTTCTTGTTGGATCGACGCGCGGGCTTGCGGCCCGGCTCAGTAAGGCTTGTCGCCGATGATCCCGGCGCGCTCCATCTGGCGGACGCAGGGGGGGTAGTCCATTACCGCGTAGTGCTGGGTACTGCGGTTGTCCCAGATCGCCACGCTGTTCTTCTTCCAGCGCCAGCGCACCTGGTACTCGGGGATGTAGACCTGGCTGACCAGGTAGCGCAGCAGGTCGCTCGCCCCCGGGTTGGCGTCCTGGCCGAAGCGCACGTTCTTGGCGGTGTGGTAGTTGCTGAAGTGGGTGGTGAAGGCGTTGACGAAGAGCACCTTCTCGCCGGTTTCCGGGTGGGTGCGCACCACCGGATGCTCGGCGTCCGGGTACTGGGCCTTCAGCGCCAGGCGCTTCTCGATCGGCATGGCCGCGCCGAAGCTCGCCTCGATGCTGTGGCGGGCGCGCAGGCCTTCGATCTTCTCCTTGATCTCGGTCGGCAGGTTCTCGTAGGCCAGGGCCATGTTCGCCCACATGGTGTCGCCGCCTACCGGCGGGCACTCCACGCAGCGCAGCACGCAGCCCATGGGCGGCACTTCGCGCCAGGTGGCATCGGTGTGCCAGGCGTTCTCGTAGCGGTCGTTGGGCTGGTTGGGGTTCTTGTAGATACGCACCAGGCCCGGGTGCTCCGGATCGCTGCCGGCCACCGGGTGGTCCTCCAGCTCGCCGAAGCGGCGAGCGAAGGCCACGTGGTCGGCGCGGCTGATGTCCTGGTCGCGCAGGAACAGCACCTTGTGCGTGAGCAGCAGCTGGCGGATCTCGGCGAACAGGCCTTCGTCGTGGGCGGCGTCGGCCAGGCTGACGCCGGAGAGTTCGGCACCGATGCTGCAGGTCAGTTGTTCTACATGCATGGCGACGCTCCTCAGATGACGAAGATGGACGAGCCGGTGGTCTTGCGGGATTCGAGATCGCGGTGCGCCTGCACGGCGTCCTCCAGCGCGTAGTGCTGGTTGATCTCGATGCGGATGTCGCCGTTGCCGACATGGCCGAACAGCTCGTCGAGCAGCGCCTGCTTCTCGGCCGGGTCGGCGATGTAGTCGGCCAGTGCCGGGCGGGTCAGGAACAGCGAACCCTTCATCGCCAGCAGCACCGGATCGAAGGCCGGGATCGGGCCGGAAGCGGTGCCGACGCAGACCATCAGGCCACGGCGCTTGAGCGAGTCCAGCGAGGCCATGAAGGTGTCCTTGCCGACGCTGTCGAATACCACGTCGACGCCACGGCCATCGGTCAGCTCGCGAACGCGCTTGGCGACGTCTTCCTCGCTGTAGTTGATGACATGGCTGCAGCCATGGGCGTAGGCGACCTCCGCCTTGGCCGCGCTGGAGACGGTGCCGATGACGTTCAGCCCGAGCAGCTTGGCCCACTGCGAGACGATCAGGCCGACACCGCCGGCAGCGGCGTGCAGGAGGATGCTGTCGCCCGGCTTGAAGTCGTGGATGCGACGCAGCAGGTAGGCGGAAGTCAGGCCGCGCATGGTCATGGCCGCGGCGGTCTCGAAGGCGATGTTCTCCGGCAGGCGGATCAGCGGCGCGGCCGGTACCAGGCGCTCGGTGCTGTACGCGCCGAGGGTGTTGACGAAGCCGGTGTAGGTGACGCGGTCGCCGGGCTTGACGTTGCTAACGCCCTCGCCCACCGCAACCACCACGCCGGCGGCCTCGACGCCCATGCCGCTGGGCAGCGGCACGGCATAGGTGCCGTTACGGAAGTAGGTGTCGGCGTAGTTCAAGCCGACGGCCACGTGGCGCAGGCGTGCCTGTCCGGGTCCCGGGTCGCCGACCTCGACGTCCTCGTAACGCAAAACCTCAGGTCCCCCGACCTCGTAGAAGCGAACCGCCTTGGCCATGTGCCCTGTCTCCCGTGTGGATGCTTGTTCTTGATACTTGTTTGGGGGGGTATTTCCCCTTGTGCAAACGACTCTAGGGATGCGGCCTGGCAGGCGCTTCTCATGGCACGACAGGGACTTTTCATTTCATGACAGGGGACGCCACGCGCGGAAATTGACGGCGATCAAGGCGTCGCCAAGGCAAAGGCGTAGCTAGAAAAGAAGGGATTCGATGGCTGGTGCATCGAGCTGTGCCTATCCTTGGATCAGCCCGGCCGCGGCGAAATGCCTGACCGTCGGGCGAGTCATTTCTGACCGAAGCGGGAGACGCGCATGGCGGCGACACGGAAGATGGGACTCACAGGGCTGACGACCCTGGTGATGGTCAACATGATGGGTTCGGGCATCATCATGCTGCCCTCGAGCATGGCCCAGCTGGGCGCCGTGTCGCTGCTCTCCTGGATATTCACCGCGATCGGCTCCATGGCCATCGCCTACTGCTTCGCCCAGTGCGGCATCTACTGCACGCGCTCCGGCGGCATGTCGGCGTACAGCGAAGAGGCCCACGGCAAGTCGGCGTTCTTCCTCTGTTCGTACCTCTATTTCCTCTCGCTGGTGATCAGCAACGTCGCCATCAGCATCTCCGCGGTGGGCTACCTTACGCCCTTCGTGCCCTGGCTCGGCAGCGGCGCCATCCCGCTGTTCATCGGCACGCTGGTGCTGATCTGGGTGACCACCCTGGCCAACTTCGGCGGCCCGAGCATCACCGGGCGGCTCGGCTCGATCACCGTCTGGGGCGTGATCATCCCGGTGGCCGGGCTCGGCCTGATCGGCTGGTTGTGGTTCGACCCGCAGGTCTTCGCCGCCGCCTGGAACCCGAACAAGCTGCCGGTCGGCGAAGCCATCAGCAGCAGCATCCCGCTTACCCTCTGGGCCTTCCTCGGCATGGAGTCGGCGGCGCAGAACTCCGACGCCGTGGAGAACCCCAAGCGCAACGTGCCGCTCGCCTGCCTGTTCGGCACTCTTGGCGCGGCGGTGGTCTACGTGCTCTCCACGACCGTCATCCAGGGCATAGTGCCGAACCCCGAGCTGGCCAACTCCAGCGCACCCTTCGCGCTGGTCTATGCGCACCTGTTCAGCGACGGTGTGGGCAACGTGGTGATGGCGCTGGCGGTGATCGCCTGTACCGGCTCGCTGCTGGGTTGGCAGTTCACCCTGGCCGAGACTGCGCGGGTCACCGCCCAGCAAAAGCTCTTCCCGCCCCTGTTCACCCGCGTCACCCGCCACGGCGCGCCGCTCCCGGGCCTGATCACCTGCGCCGTGATGCAGAGCCTGATCGCCCTCTCGACCATCTCGCCCAACGCCACCGCGCAGTTCACCAAGCTGGTCAGCCTCGCGGCGGTGACCAACATCATTCCCTACATCACCTCGCTCACCGGGCTCTGGGTGATCATGTACAAGGCCAACGTCGGCCTCGACGTGTTCCGCCGCAACACACTGGTGGCGCTGATCGCCGCCGCCTACTGCTTCTACGCGCTCTATGCCTCGGGTGTGGACGCGGTGTTCGGCGCGGCCATGGTGATGGTGGTCGGCTACCTGCTGTTCGGTTTCATCGCCAAGCGCTTCGTGAAGATCCTCTCCCGTCGCCCCGCCGCATCGGAGGCCCAATGAAGCGGACCATCCCTACCCTGCTGGCCCTTGGCCTGAGCGCGTTGTTCACCCTGCCGGCCACCGCCGGCAGCCTCGAGCGCATCCGCGCGAACCATGAGCTGGTGCTGGGCTTCATCGCCGGCGATGCGCCCTTCACCGATGGCGATGAAAAGCAGGCCAGCGGCTACGGCATCGACCTCTGCCAGGCGGTGGCCACTGAACTGCGCAAGGACCCCGCCCTCGCCCAGTTGCAGACGCGCTATCGCCCGGTGCAACTGGCGCAGGCGCTGGACGCGGTCAGCGGCGGCCAGGTCGACCTGCTCTGCAGCCCGCTGGTGGAAACCTTGCAGCGCCGCGAGACGGTGAGCTTCTCGCTGCCGGTGATCACCGCCGGGATCGGCGCGATCCTGCGCAGCGACGCTCCGGCGGACCTGCGTGACGCCCTCTCAGGTGCGCCGCGCGAGCGTGGCCCGACCTGGCGGGCGACGGTCAACCAGGGCCTGAGCAAGCGCACCTTCGCCGTGCTCAAGGGTACCCTCGGCGCCACCTGGGTCCGGCAGCGCGCCCGCGAACTGGGCCTGCAGTCGAACCTGGTGGAGGTCGGCAGCTACGACGAGGGCGTGCAGCAGGTGCTGAACCGCCGGGTCGATGCCTTCTTCGGCGATCGCCTGTCGCTGCTGCACTACCAGACCCGCCAGGCCGACGGCGCGCAACTGCGGGTGTCGGACCGCCTGTTCGAAGCGGCCCATGCCAGCCTGGTCCTGGCCCGCGGCGACGACGACTTCCGCCTTCTGGTCGACCGCGCACTGAGCCAGAGCCTGCGCGGCGAAATGGGCCAGGCGCTGTACACCCGCTACTTCGGCGCGCCTAGCGAACAGCAGCTGATGCTGCTGCGGCTGTACAGCCTGCCTTGAAGGCTCTGTCGGGCCCACTGGCCAATGAATCTGCATGAAACATCTTTAACCCCGACGGAGCGCCGCCTGATCCATAGTGAAGCCGCTCCTTGGTGACCGATCCCGTTCGCGGGACGGTCATTTTTTTTGCCCGCCGCCGGCGTCGGCGAACCTGAAAAAAGTTTCATCCGGATTCATTTGTCCGCCCTTCCCCCGCCCTTCCTAATGGCAGCCGGCCGGCATTGCCGCGCAGCACAACCAACAATTCTTGCCGGGCCCATGATCCCGGCGTGGGGGATACCTTTCGATGAAGCGTTCAGTGGAACCAATGAAGTTGAGCACCCTGGCCCTGTCGGTGGCCCTGGGCCTGCCGGGCCTGGCCAGCGCCAGCGACCAGTCCGATGCCAAGGGTTTCATCGAGGACGGCAGCCTCAACCTGCTCAGCCGCAACCTGTTCTGGCACCAGACCGGCCCCGGATCGCACCAGCGCGACTGGAGCCAGGCGTTCATGCTCGACTACAGCTCCGGCTTCACCCAGGGCACGGTCGGCTTCGGCATCGACGCCTTCGGCTACCTGGGCCTGAAGCTCGACGGCGGCGCCGGTCGCGCCGGTTCGCCGAACGTGCCATTCGACGGCGACGGCGAGCCGCAGAAGTCCTATGGCAAGGCCGGCGGCGACGTGAAGATGCGCATCTCCAACAGCACCCTGGCCTACGGCGACATGAAGCCTGACGCCCCGGTATTCGCCACCGCCGACAACTACCTGGTGCCGCAGACCGCCACCGGCTTCCGCCTGCAGAGCCATGAGATCGAGGGCCTGAACCTGGATGCCGGACGCTTCACCGCCGGCACCGGCAACACCACCACACGCCACGACGGCGACCTGCTCGCCAGCTACGCCGGGGTCAGCAGCTCGGCGGCCAGCTATGCCGGCGCCAAGTACGAATTCAACAAGCAGTTCAACGCGAGCTTCTATGCCGATCGGCTGCAGGACATCTGGGACCAGGGCTACGTCAACCTCGACTTCACCCAGCCGCTGGCCGACCAGCAGTCGCTGAACCTCGACTTCAACCTCTACCGCACCCTCGACAGCGGCAGCGCCCGCGCCGGCCAGATCGACACCACCGCCTACTCGCTGGCCGCCGCCTACACCCTGGGCGCGCACACCTTCACCCTCGCCGGCCAGAAGGTGCATGGCGACGAGCCCTTCGACTACATGGGCTTCGGCAGCATGGACGCTGGCAACGCCGCAGGCCGCTACGGTAACTCCATCGACCTCGCCGACTCGGTGCAGTACTCCGACTTCAACGGTCCGGGCGAACGCTCCTGGCAGGTGCGCTACGACCTCGACATGGGCAGCCTCGGCGTGCCCGGCCTGAGCTTCATGGCCCGCCACATCCGCGGTTACGGCATCGACGGCAGCCACCTGAACGCCGACTCTGCCTACTACGGCGCCTATGGCAGCGACGACCGCGAGCACGAGACCGACGCCGAAGCCAAGTACGTGGTGCAGAGCGGTCCGGCGAAGAACCTCAGCTTCCGCCTGCGCGAAGCCTGGCACGCCGGCGACGCCTCCACCGGCGGCCACCTGGAGCAGACCCGCCTGATCACCGAGTACCCGCTGAACATCTTCTGATGCCACCGCGCCGTGGGCCGGGCCCCCCATCGCCCGTCCTGCGGCCTTTGCGTGAAATATCTTTTAAGGAAGCGCTAAGGGCTTCCGTTGCAGAATACGGCCCCCTGGAGAACGACGGGAGCCCGCATGCGCCGCATCCTCACCATCGAAGACGACGAAATCACCGGCCAGGCGATCCGTGCCGAGCTGCTCGGCCACGGCCTGCAGGTGGACTGGGTGCGCAACGGCCGCGAAGGCCTGGTCAAGGCGGTCGGCGGCGGCTACGACGCCATCACCCTCGACCGCATGCTGCCCGAGCTCGACGGCCTGGCCATCGTCACCACCCTGCGCACGCTCGGCATCATGACCCCGGTGCTGATGATCAGTGCCCTCTCCGACGTCGACGAGCGCATCCGCGGCCTGCGCGCTGGCGGCGACGACTACCTGACCAAGCCCTTCGCCCCCGACGAGATGGCCGCCCGCGTGGAAGTGCTGCTGCGCCGCCAGCAACAGGCCAGCGCCAGCGAGACCGTCCTGCGCGTGGCCGACCTGGAGCTTGACCTGATCGAGCACGAGGCACGGCGCAACGGCCTGCTGCTGAGCCTGCTGCCCACCGAGTACAAGCTGCTCGAGTTCATGATGCGTAACGCCAACCAGGTGCTGTCGCGGATGATGATCTTCGAGGAGGTCTGGGGTTACCACTTCGACCCCGGCACCAACCTGATCGACGTGCACATCGGCCGGCTGCGCAGGAAGATCGACCAGCCCGGCCTCGAGCCGCTGATCAAGACCGTGCGCGGAGCGGGCTATGTCCTTGCCGAACCCCTCTAGGGGCTGGCGCTCGTCCAGCAGCCGGCTGCTGGCGCTGTACAGCTTCCTTTTCATCGCCTGGGGCTGCCTGCTGATGGGCACCCTTTACTGGGAAGTCTCGAGCTACCTGGACAGCCTTTCGGCGCATTCGCTGATCTCCCGCGCGCACCTGTTCTCACGCTTCGAGGGCGACAAGCTGGACGCAGCCCTGAGCACCAGCCAGAGCTTCGACGAACGGGCCAACGATGCCTACGGCCTGTTCGACCGGGACGGGCGGCCGATCAGCGGCAAGGTCAACCACGTCCCCAACGACCTGCGCCGCGACGCCCAGGTGCACCGTTTGAAACGCTGCGACCGGCTGGTCGAGGGCAGCCAGGTGACGAGCAGCTGCGACGCCCTGCTGATCTACCTGGAAGACGGCCGCCAACTGGTCCTGGTGCGCGACAACGGTTCACTCAGCGCGGTTACCCGGATCATCTTCCACGCCCTGCTCTGGGGCTTCTCCCTGACGCTGATCCCCGGCATCGTCGGCTGGCATCTGCTGCGCCGCCGGCCGCTGCAACGCATCCGCCAGATCCAGCGCAGCGCCGAGGCGATAGTCGCCGGCGACCTGGAGCGACGCCTGCCGCTGTCGCCACGACGCGACGAACTGGACATGCTGGCGGCCATCGTCAACGGCATGCTCGACCGCATCGTCCAGCTGATGCAGGAGGTCAAGGGCGTGTGCGACAGCGTGGCCCACGACCTGCGCACACCGCTGACCCACCTGCGCACGCGCCTGCATCACTTGCAGCAGGACGCCCACGGCGAGCAGGCCGAGCAACTCGACGAGCTGATCGCCGAGACCGACTCGCTGATGCTGCGCTTCCGCGCGCTGCTGCGCATTTCCGAACTGGAAGACCACCGCCGCCGTGCATCCTTCGAAACCCTGCAGGCTGCACCGCTGCTGCAGGAACTGCACGACTTCTACCTGCCGCTGGCCGAGGAACGCGGGCAACGCCTGGAGCTTCGGGTCGATGCCATGCCGGCGCTGCGTGGCGACCGCGCGCTGCTCTTCGAAGCCTTCGGCAACCTGCTCAGCAACGCCATCAAGTTCACTCCCGAAGGCGGCTGCATCCGCCTGCTCGGCGAATGCCACGACGGCCAGTGCCACATCAGCGTGCTCGACTCCGGCCCCGGCGTGCCCAAGGCCGAACGAACGGTGGTTTTCCGCCGTCTCTACCGCGGCCGCGAGGTGGAGTCCGCCGGCTTCGGCCTGGGCCTGTCCATAGTCGCGGCGATCTTCAGCCTGCATGGCTTCGCCTACCGCATCGAGGACAGCGAGCTGGGCGGCGCACACTTCGGGGTGCTCTGCCACAGCACCTCGCCGCTGGATTGAATGAGCGCATGTCACTCCTTTACGTAGCGCTGGAGCCCGCCCCCGCGCGCCTGCGTGGGCTGGCTTTCGCCAGCAGCCACGTCCGCCCCGACCAAGCCGCGCCACGCCTGGCCGACGGCCAGTTTCGCCTGGCCGTGCTGGAGCTGCCGGCCAACGACCCATGGCTATTGCCGCTGTGTGCCGCGCCGCGCGGGCGTACGGCCTTGCTGGTACTGGGCAATCCAGACCCGGTGGCCTGCCTGCGCGCCGGCGCCGACCTGTGCCTGCCCGCCGAGGTCACTCCCCGCGAGCTGCGTGCGCGCCTGCAAGCCCTGCTGCGCCTGCAAGGCCAACCACCGGCGGACGAAACACCCTGGCTCTCGCCGGGCTTCCCGCTGATGGGCCTGGGTACCCGCCAGGTCACGCTGACCCGCGACGAGCAACGCCTGCTGGAAGCCCTGGCAAGGCACGGCGGGGTCCTGCCGCGGGAAAGGCTGGAGGAATGGCTCTGGGGAGAAACCCAGGAAGCCGGCCCGCACCGCCTGCAGCGCCTGGTTGGCGGGGCAAGGCGCAAGCTGGCCCTGCTGGGCCTGGACGACTCGCTGGAAACCCTGCGCGGATCGGGCTATCGCCTGACCCGCCCACTGCTATTGCGCGAACGCTAGCCCCTGCAGGAGCGAGCAAGCTCGCTCCTGCAGGTGAGTGCTGCGGACATTGGCGCAGAGGCCAACCCCGGCACCCTGACCATCAACTCGGCATGCAGCTGAAATGATCAGTCTCGGCCAGCTTGTGGCCCTGGCCGTCATACAGCTTGGCGCGGAACTCCCGGCCCAGGCTGGTTTCCTCCAGGCGGTAATGGCCGCCGGCCTGGAAGCCGTCGTACTTCAAGGTCGCGTCGCACAACTGCGAGGCGTTGCTGTCCTGGTTGTCGTAAAGCTGCACCTGCAGGCTGTGGGCGCCCGGCGGCACCTCGAAGAAGCGGCCGTCGTCCAGGCGCTGGCCATCGAGTTTCTCGGCCAGCAGCACCTCGGGGGTCTCCTCCTGGAGGCTGACCCAGGCTTCGGAGGGGTTCGGCTTGGGCATGGGACCGGCACAGCCGGCAAGAACGGCAAACAGCGACAGCAACGGAATGGCCAGGTAACGAGCGCGGGACATGGGATCACCTCAGGGTTGGGACTTGGTGGAAAGGGCCACCTCTGGCGGATGGCTCGGGGAAATCAGCCGGGGAAACAGCTCAGCGGCTGCGGATCGTCCAGGGGCTGGCCGTCGGCGCCGTACAGGCGCACCACCAGGCGACTGCCCAGGGTGCTTTCGCGCAGGCGGTAGTGCTGCCCGGCGACGAAACCGGGGTAGTCCAGGCTCGCCTTGCACAGGCCCTGGTCGGGGGAGTCGTCGCCGCTCTTGTCCAGTTCCACGGCGAGGCGGTGGCTGCCGGGACCGACATCGAAGTAACGCAGGTCCTTGACCGGACGGCCGTCCAGCGCCACCGCGTAGAGCTGGTTGGGCGCCTCCTGGCCGAGGTCGACGCGGGCGAGGTCTGGGCGGGGCGCCGGTTCGCGCCCGGCGCAGGCGCCGAGGGAACCGAGCAGGGACAGCAGGGCCAGGGAAGGCATCAGCTTGCGGGACATGTCATCACCTCTGCAGGACCGCCAGGGCGGCCGGGATGAGCTGCAGGGTGCGAGCCGGGCAGATGACAGACAAATGAATCCCCATGAAGGAATCTTTAGGCCCTCGATGAAAGAACCTTCATCCGCGGCGCGCCTTCCTGTTAGGCGAAGACGCCCAGACTAGAGCGCTTCCGCAACCGCGAAAGAGGTTTCATCGATGCTCGGGCTGGTAAGAACCGCACTGGACAAGCCCTACACCTTCGTCGTCATGGCGCTGCTGATCTGCATCCTCGGCCCGCTGGCGGCGCTGCGCACGCCCACCGACGTGTTTCCCGACATCGGCATCCCGGTGATCGCCGCGGTCTGGCAGTACAACGGCCTTTCGCCGCGGGACATGGCCGGGCGCGTGCTCTTCACCTACGAGCGCTCGCTGAGCACCACGGTCAACGACATCGAGCACATCGAGTCGCAATCGCTGCCCGGGATCGGCGTGGTGAAGATCTTCTTCCAGCCGGGGGTAGATATCCGCACCGCCAACGCCCAGGTGACCGCGGTGTCGCAGACGGTGCTCAAGCAGATGCCGCCGGGCATCACCCCGCCGCTGATCCTCAACTACAACGCCTCCACCGTGCCCATCCTGCAGATGGCCTTTTCCAGTCCGAGCCTGTCGGAGGCGAAGATCCGCGACCTGGTGCAGAACCAGATCCGCCTGCCGCTGACCTCCATCGCCGGCCTCGCGCTGCCCACTCCCATGGGCGGCCGGCAGCGGCAGATCACCCTCGATCTCGATCCACAGGCGCTGGCCGCCAAGGGCCTCTCCGCGCAAGACGTCGGCAACGCCCTGGCGGCGCAGAACCAGATCATCCCGGTGGGCACCGCCAAGCTCGGCCACAAGGAATACACGGTGCTGCTGAACAACAGCCCGAGCGCCATCGATGAGCTCAACGCCCTGCCGATCAAGACCGTCGACGGCACCGTCATCACCATCGGCCAGGTCGCCCACGTGCGCGACGGCTCGCCGCCGCAGACCAACGTGGTGCGCGTGGACGGCCACCGCGCCGTGCTGATGCCGGCGCTGAAGAACGGCGAGGTCTCGACCCTGTCCATCGTCGGGCAGATCCGCGCCATGCTGCCGCGCATCGGCGAGGTGCTGCCGCCGGAGCTGAAGACCTCGCTGCTGGACGACGCCTCGACCTTCGTCCGCCAGTCGGTGGGCAGCGTGGCCCGCGAGGGGATCATCGCCGCGCTGCTGACCAGCGCCATGATCCTGCTGTTCCTCGGCAGCTGGCGCAGCACCCTGATCATCGCCGCCTCGATCCCGCTGGCGGTGCTGTCGGCCATCACCCTGCTCGCCGCCAGCGGGCAGACGCTCAACGTCATGACCCTCGGCGGCCTGGCGCTGGCGGTGGGCATCCTGGTCGACGACGCCACCGTGACCATCGAGAACATCAACTGGCACCTGGAACAGGGCAAGGCGGTACGCGAGGCGATCCTCGACGGCGCGCGGCAGATCGTCGGACCGGCGTTCGTCTCGCTGCTGTGCATCTGCATCGTCTTCGTGCCGATGTTCATGCTCCAGGGCGTGGCCGGCTACCTGTTCCGGCCGATGGCACTGGCGGTGATGTTCGCCATGGGCAGCTCGTTCCTCCTCTCGCGCACCCTGGTACCCACGCTCGCCCTCTACCTGCTGCGTCCGCATCACGTCGAGGGCGGGAGCGGCCAGCACCCGGAGGACGACTACCTGAACCACCACGAGGGCGACCGGGCCATCTGGCGCTCGGCGCCGGTGCGCTTCCAGCAGGCCTTCGAGGCGCGCTTCAGCCGCACCCGCGACGCCTACCACCGCCTGCTGGGCCTGGCACTGGAAAATCGACGGCGCTTCGTCGTGGCGTTCCTCGGCGCCGTGCTCGCCAGCTTCCTGCTGCTGCCGAGCCTGGGGGAGGACTTCTTCCCCGCCACCGATGCAGAGACCCTCGCGCTGCACGTGCGACTGCCACTGGGCACGCGCATCGAGGAGAGCGCGGCGGCCTTCGACCGCATCGAGGCGGCGATCCGCGAAGTGATCCCGGCGGACCAACGCGAGGTGATCCTCGACAACATCGGCATTCCGCTCAGCGGCATCGACATGGCCTACGCCAGCAGCGGCACCATCGGCCCACAGGATGGCGATATCCAGGTCGCCCTCCGGCCCGGCCACGCACCCAGCGCCGACTACGTGAAGCGCCTGCGAGAGGTGCTGCCGCAGCGCTTCCCCGGAAGCCAGTTCGCCTTCCTGCCCGGCGACGTCAGCAGCCAGATCCTCAATTTCGGCGCGCCGGCGCCGCTGGACGTCCGCATCTCCGGCCCCGATGGCCCGGCCAACCGTGCCTATGCCATCGAACTGGAGCGACGCCTGCGCCATGTGCCGGGTATCGCCGACCTGCGCATCCAGCAGTCCACCGGTTATCCGGCGCTGCAGGTGGATGTCGACCGCCGCCGCGCCGAGGGCCTGGGCGTGACCGAGCGCGACGTCACCAACTCGATGGTCGCCTCGCTGGCCGGCAGCTCGCAGGTGGCGCCGGTGTTCTGGCTGAACCCCAAGAATGGCGTGTCCTATGGCGTGGTGGCCGCCACGCCGCAGTACCGCCTCGACAGCCTGCAAGCGCTGCAGACGCTGCCGGTGACCGGTGCGAGCGGACTGGCGCAGATCCTCGGCGGACTGGCGCGCATCCACCGGGTGACGACCCCGGCGGTGATCAGCCACTACGACATCGAACCGACCCTGGATCTCTACGCCAACGTGCAGGACCGCGACCTCGCGGGAGTGGCCACGGACATCCAGCACGTCATCGACGGCATGGCCGCGCAACGCCCGAAAGGCGCCGAGGTCAGCCTGCACGGACAGATCGATGCCCTGCACCAGGCGTTCGGCGGCCTGCTGTTCGGCCTGGCCGGCGCCATCGTGCTGATCTACCTGCTGATCGTGGTGAACTTCCAGTCCTGGCTCGATCCCTTCGTCATCATCACCGCCCTGCCCGCGGGCCTGGCCGGCATCGTCTGGATGCTGTTCCTCAGCGGCACCACGATCTCGGTACCGGCGCTCACCGGGGCCATCCTCTGCATGGGCGTGGCCACCGCCAACTCGATCCTGGTGGTGAGCTTCTGCCGCGAGCGCCTGGCCGAACATGGCGACGCCGTGAAGGCCGCGCTTGAGGCCGGTTTCACCCGTTTCCGCCCGGTCTGCATGACCGCCCTGGCGATGATCATCGGCATGCTGCCGCTGGCCCTGTCCGGCGAGCAGAACGCGCCGCTCGGCCGCGCCGTGATCGGCGGCCTTCTCGCCGCCACCGTCGCCACCCTGATCTTCGTGCCGGTGGTGTTCAGCCTGGCCCACCGTTCAACTTCCCTGGCCGCTGGAGTCGAAAACCATGCCCGCTAAGCACACGTTCCTGTTCATCGGCGCCCTCGGCCTGTCCGCCACCCTGATAGGCGGCGGCCTGGCCCTGCGCGCCGGACACGCCCACGCCGTGGCTGCCTGGACCGAGGCCCAGGCCCTGCCGGTGGTAAATACCTTCCTTCCGGGGGCAGCCGGCGCCGGCGACGCCCTCGACCTGCCTGCACACCTCGAGGCCTGGCAGGAAGCGGCGATCCACGCGCGGGTCAGCGGCTACCTCAAGGACTGGCGCAGCGACATCGGCACACCGGTGAAGGCCGGCCAGGTGCTCGGCGAGATCGACAGCCCCGACCTTGACCAGCAACTGCAGCAGGCCCGCGCACGCCTGCAGCAGGCACAGGCCAATGCACACCTGGCGCAGACCACCGCGGCGCGCTGGCGCAACCTGCTGGCCAGCCACTCGGTGGCGCGCCAGGAGGCCGACGAGAAACAGGCCAACGCCGAAGCGGCCACGGCCAACGTCGCCGCCGCGCAGGCCGACTTCGCGCGCCTGGCCTCGCTGAGCGCGTACAAGACCCTGCAGGCGCCCTTCGACGGCGTGGTGACCGCACGGCGCACCGACGTCGGCCAGCTGATCCAGGCCGACAGCGCCAGCGGCCCCGAGCTGTTCCGCGTCGCCGACACCCATCGCCTGCGCCTCTACGTGCCCATCCCGCAGAACTACGCCAACGCCATCCATCCCGGCCTGAGCGTGAGCTTCAGCGTGCCCGAGCACCCCGGACGTCGCTTCACGGCGCGCTACAGCGGCAGCTCGACGGCGGTGGATCCGCACTCGGGCAGCCTGCTCGCCGAGTTCGTCGCCGACAATCCCGACGGCACGCTGCTGCCAGGGGACTACGCCCAAGCGCGCATTCCGGTGCCGCACGACCAGGCGCGCCTGAGCATTCCCGCCAGTGCGCTGATCTTCCGCGCCCAGGGCCCGCAGGTGGCGGTGCTGGACACCCACGGCAAGGTGCAGATGCGCAGCATCCACATTGCCCTCGACCTGGGCGATCGCCTGCAGGTCGACCAGGGCCTCGGTGCCGCCGACCGGGTCATCGACAATCCGCCGGACTCGCTGGCCAGCGGCGATACAGTGCGCCTTGCGAAAGGAGGCAACGATGCGCATCCCGCATAAACGCGCCCTGCTGCTCCTCGCCCTGCTCGACCTGGGCGCCTGTTCCCTCGCTCCGGCCTACCAGCCGCCCTTGCCGGCCATGCCCGCGCACTACAGCGATGCCCACGGCGACTGGCTGCCCGCGCAGCCCGCCGACCGCGTCCCGGCACACTGGTGGCAGCGCTATGCCGACCCACGGCTGGATAGCCTGCAGCAGCAACTGGAACGAGCCAACCCCACCCTGGCCGCCGCCGTCGCCCACTATGACGCCGCCCGCGCCGCCGCCCGCGAGATCGCCGCCGCACGTGCCCCGCAGGCCGGCTTGAGCGCACAGGCCCTGCGCCAGCGGCAGTCCGACGACAGGCCGCTGCGCGGCAGCGACCAACCGGACATCTACGACAGCGACACCCTGGCCCTGGGCCTGAACCTGGACCTCGACCTCTGGGGGCGCCTGCGCAACCTCGCCGCCGCCGGCCAGGCCGAGGCCCGCGCGACCGGCGACGACCTCGCCGCCGCGCGGCTCTCGCTGCAGGGCGAGCTGACCCGCCAGTACCTGGCGCTGCGCGGTCTCGACCAGCAGGCGGCGATCCTCGGCCAGAGCCTCGACGCCTACGCCCAGGCCCTGCGCATGACCGAGGCGCGCTACGACAACGGCGTCGCCTCGGAACTGGACCTGGCGCGCGCCGAACACCAGTTCGACGACGCCCGCGCGCAGCGCGACGAAGTGATCGGCCAGCGCCGCCTGCTCGAACATGCGATCGCCGAACTGCTCGGCGAGGATGCCGCACGCTTCGGCATCGCACCCGACGTGGCGCTGCCGGCGCTGCCCCAGGTGCCGGCCGAACTGCCCAGCACCCTGCTGCAGCGGCGCCCGGACATCGCCGCCGCCGAACGCCGCCTGTATGCCGCCAACGCCGGCATCGGCGTGGCCCGCGCGGCCTGGCTGCCGGACCTCGACCTGGGCACGCTGGTCGGCGGCCAGAGCGCCGGCAGCGGCAACCTGCTCGGCGCTGGCAATCGCATCTGGGCGCTCGGTCCGCTGGCCAGCCTGCCGTTGCTCGACGGCGGCCGCCGGCACGCCGCCGAACGCGGTGCCAGGGCCGAGTTCGACGAAGCCAGCGCACACTACAAGGCAACGGTGCTCAGGGCCCTGCGCGAGGTGGAAGACCCGCTCGGCCAGCTGCGCGACCTGCAGGCCGAAGCCATCGACCAGGACCGGGCGACCCACGCCGCCGAGCACGCCCGCGACCTGGCCGAGACGAGCTATCGCAATGGCGCAGTCAGCTACCTGGATGTGATCAGCGCGCAGACCGCCGCGCTGCAGGCGCGCCTGCACAGCCAGGCGTTGCAGACCCGCCGCCTGCAGGCCAGCGCGCAACTGCTAGTAGCGCTGGGCGGCGACTGGCATGCCGGCTGAACAGCGCTAGCCTGTAGCCATCCGCGCGCGGCTCGCGCGCACCTGCCCCAAGGAGCCCTGCATGAACGACGAATTCCACCGTCTCGACGCCACCGCCCAGGCGCTGCTGGTCGAGCGCGGCGAAGTCACGCCGCTGGAACTGGTGGACAGCGCCATTGCCCGCATCGAACGCCTCGATCCCGCGCTCGACGCCGTGGTCTCGCGGCAGTTCGAGCAGGCCCGCGAGCGCGCCCGCGGGGCGCTGCCAGAAGGATCGTTCCGTGGCGTGCCCTTCCTGCTCAAGGACCTCGCCGGCGGCGCCGAGGCGGGCATGCCGCTCAGCTATGGCAGCCGTCTGGGCGCCGAACACCGCGCCGACTATGACAGCGAACTCGTCCGCCGTTACCGCGCGGCAGGGCTGGTCATCGTCGGCCGCAGCAGCACGCCCGAATTCGGCCTAACCCCAACCACCGAACCGGCGCTCTTCGGCCCCTGCCGCAATCCGTGGAACCCCGGTCTTTCCAGCGGCGGATCCAGCGGCGGCGCCGCCGTGGCGGTGGCGGCGCGCCTGGTGCCCTTCGCCCATGCCAGCGACATCGGCGGCTCGATCCGCATCCCCGCCTCCGCCTGCGGCGTGTTCGGCCTCAAGCCCAGCCGCGGGCGCAATCCCGCCGGACCGAAACTGGGCGAAGGCGTCGCCGGCCTGTCCGCCGAACACTGCTGTTCGATCTCCGTGCGCGACAGCGCGGCGCTGCTCGACGCCACCTCGGCAGCGGATTTTGGCGCCCCCTATGTCGCACCGTTCAAACACCGCCCGTACCTGGAGGAAATCGACGCACCGCACCAGCGCCTGCGCATTGCCGTGATGCGCGCACCGCTATCCGGCGTGCCCGTGCATGCCGATTGTCTGGCCGCCGTGGAGGCCGCCGCCACCCTGTGCCGCGCGCTGGGCCACGAGGTCCGAGACGAAGCGCCGCAAGTCAGCGACATCGCCGCGGTGAACCAGGCCTACGCCAAACTGTTCATGGTCTCCGCCGCGCTCAACCTGCAGACCCTCGAAGGCCTGGTGGGACGCAGCGCCGGGGCAGATGACATCGAGCCGCTGACCCGCCTCGTGGCCGCCCTTGGCCGCCAGGTGAGCGCCACCGATTTCGTGCTCGCACAGCGCGCGCTGCACCGCATGGGCCGCGAAATCAATGCGTTCCAGGCGCACTATGACCTGATCCTCAGCCCGACCATGGCCTGCCCGCCGGCGGCCATCGGCGAGCTGGTGCTGCGCGCCGGCGACCCGCCCGAGCCCTACATCCAGCGGACTCAGGCCTTCGCCGCCTTCACCTCGGTGTTCAACGCCACCGGCCAGCCGGCGATGAGCGTGCCGCTGCACTGGAACGCCGAGGGCGTGCCGATCGGCGTGCAGTTCGCCGCGCGCCTGGGTGACGAAGCGAGCCTGTTCCGCCTGGCCGCCGAACTCGAGCGCGCGCACCCCTGGGCCGAGCGCCTGCCGCCGCTGGGGCACTGAGGGCCGGCGGTACCGGAGGAGCCCGGCCCTCCCGCCGGGCTTTTTTGGCCGAACGACCTGATCCCGGCGGGCCCGCGCAAAGGTGCAGCGGCGCGCGACTGGCGCTAAGCTGCCGCCCCCTGACTCACCTGCCGCGAGAGGCCCCCATGGCTAACCAAGACATCACCTTCATCCCCGACGCCGATCCGGAGTCGATCTCCTCCGACGTCGCTGGTTTCGGCGGCCTGCTGGTCTCCACCCAGATCCCCACCCGCGAGGACGGCAGCCTGGAGCTGGGCGGCATCGTCGAGCAGAGCGAATGCACCCTGCGCGCCCTGCAGGTCGCCCTGGAACGCGCCGGTAGCGGCATGGACCGCGTGCTGCACCTGACCATCTACCTCACCGACATGGCCGACCGCCCGGCCTTCAACGAGGTCTACCAGCGCTTCTTCGCCAAGCCGTACCCGGTGCGTGCCGCCGTGGGCGTGGCCTCCCTGGCCGTCGAAGGCATGCGCGTGGAAGTCACCGCGCTGGCCGCCAAGACCTGATCCGCACCGCCGCCGTCCGGCGCCCTGCCGGACGGCGCATCCATCGGGCAGCGCACGGGTGCCGGCCGGGCGTTTCGCCGGTACAATGCGCGCCTTGCCGTGCCACGCCCGATGAAGAAGAACATGTCCCTGCCCAAGAACCACCTCGAACTGCTCAGCCCCGCCCGCGATGTGAGCATCGCCCGCGAAGCCATCCTGCATGGCGCCGACGCCGTGTACATCGGCGGCCCGAGCTTCGGTGCGCGTCACAACGCCTGCAACGAGGTGAGCGACATCGCCCAGCTGGTGGAATTCGCCCATCGCTTCCACGCGCGGGTGTTCGTCACCATCAACACCATCCTCCACGACGACGAGCTGGAGCCCGCGCGCAAGCTGATCCACCAGTTGTATGACGCCGGCGTCGACGCGCTGATCGTGCAGGACCTGGGCGTGCTCGACCTGGACATCCCGCCGATCGAGCTGCACGCCAGCACCCAGACCGACATCCGCACCCTGGAGCGGGCCAAGTTCCTCGACCAGGCTGGCTTCTCGCAGCTGGTGCTGGCCCGCGAGCTGAACCTCAAGGAAATCCGCGCGATCGCCGACGAAACCGACGCGGCCATCGAGTTCTTCATCCACGGCGCGCTGTGCGTGGCCTTCTCCGGCCAGTGCAACATCTCCCATGCGCAGACCGGCCGCAGCGCCAACCGCGGCGACTGCTCGCAAGCCTGCCGCCTGCCCTACACCCTGAAGGACGACCAGGGCCGCGTGGTGGCCTTCGAGAAACACCTGCTGTCGATGAAGGACAACAACCAGAGCGCCAACCTCAGCGCCCTGGTCGACGCCGGCGTGCGTTCCTTCAAGATCGAAGGGCGCTACAAGGACATGGGCTACGTGAAGAACATCACCGCCTATTACCGCCAGCGCCTGGACGGCATCCTCGCCGAGCGCCCGGACCTCGCCCGCGCTTCCAGCGGCCGCACCGAGCACTTCTTCCTGCCCGACCCGGACAAGACCTTCCACCGCGGCAGCACCGACTACTTCGTCACCGAGCGCAAGGTCGACATCGGCGCCTTCGACACCCCGACCTTCACCGGCCTGCCGGTGGGCGTGGTGGAGAAAGTCGGCAAGCGCGACCTGATCGTCGCCACCCACGAACCCCTGACCAACGGCGACGGCCTCAACGTGCTAGTCAAGCGCGAGGTGGTCGGCTTCCGCGCCAACATCGCCGAGCCGAAGGGTGAGTTCGAGGAAGACGGCGAGAAGCGCTATCGCTACCGCGTCGAGCCCAACGAGATGCCCGAGGGCATGTACCGCCTGCGGCCGAACCACCCGCTGTCGCGCAACCTCGACCACAACTGGCAGCAGGCGCTGCAGAAGACCTCCGCCGAGCGCCGCGTCGGCCTGTCGTGGGTCGCCAAGCTGCGCGAGGAACGCCTGGAGCTGACCGCCACCAGCGAAGAAGGCGTGAGCGTCAGCGTCGCCCTGGACGGCCCCTTCGGCGCCGCCAACAAGCCGGAACAGGCGCTGGAACAACTGCACGACCTGCTCGGCCAGCTGGGCACCACCCAGTACCACGCCGACCGCATCGAGCTGGACGCCCCGCAAGCCTTCTTCATCCCCAATTCGCAGCTCAAGTCGCTGCGCCGCGAAGCCATCGAGGCGCTCACCGAAGCCCGCGTGAAGGCGCACCCGCGCGGCGGCCGCAAGGCCGAGAGCAACCCGCCGCCGGTATACCCGGAGTCGCACCTGTCGTTCCTCGCCAACGTGTACAACCACAAGGCCCGCGAGTTCTACCACCGCCACGGCGTGCAGCTGATCGACGCGGCCTACGAGGCCCACGAGGAACCCGGCGAAGTGCCGGTGATGATCACCAAGCACTGCCTACGCTTCTCCTTCAACCTCTGCCCGAAACAGGCCAAGGGCGTCACCGGCGTGCGCACCAAGGTCGCGCCGATGCAGCTGATCCACGGCGACGAGGTGCTGACCCTGAAGTTCGACTGCAAGCCGTGCGAGATGCACGTGATCGGCAAGATGAAGGGCCACATCCTCGACCTGCCGCAGCCGGGCAGTGCGGTCGACCAGATCGTCGGCCAGATCACCCCCGAAGACCTGCTCAAGACCATCCGCCGCGCGCCGCACTGAGCGCGCTCCTAACGCAGTCCGCTAGAGAGCGCCGTTTCTTCCGTGAGGGGGAAACGGCGTTTTCTTTTGGGGTATGGGACCCGGGATCTCCGCGCTGCTTCGGCTGGCTGGGCCGTGCTGCTTTTCGCAGGAGCGAGCTTGCTCGCGAACAAACCGCGTGCCGAATCGGTTCGCGAGCAAGCTCGCTCCTACAGGCTCACGCCTCCCTCGCCACGTCGCCTTCCGCCCCTCGCTTAATCAATTCCTAAGCTCCGTCCGGTACTTAGTCTCCCGCGGCGTGCCCTCGCGCGCCGTCGTCATGGCAGCGTTATCCGCCTAGGCCATACTCGGTCTGCTTGGACGCAACGCTCCCCCCTACTTCCGACGCGAAGAGACCTGACCATGGCCCTGCTGTTCACTCCGTCGCCAGGCCTGCGGGACGCCGCGCCCAATCGTTGGGACTGGATTCTCCTGCCGCTGGTGCTCGTGCTGCTGGTGCTCGCCGCCTATGGCGCGATGCAGATGAGCCGGCCGTTCGTGGTCGGCCAGGCACTGCCGATTTCCCTCGATCCGGTCTACCTGCCCTACTACCTCTTGCGCACCATCCTGCGGATGTTCACCGCGCTGGGCTTCTCGCTGCTGTTCGCCTTCGTCTTCGCCGCGATCGCGGCCAAGTACCGCGCCGCCGAGAAGGCCATGATCCCGCTGCTGGACGTGCTGCAGTCGGTGCCGATTCTCGGCTTCCAGGCCATCGCCATCGCGCCCTTCATCGCGCTCTTCCCCGGCAACCTGCTGGGCGTGGAATGCGCGGCGATCTTCGCCATCTTCACCTCCCAGGCATGGAACATGGCGCTGAGCCTGTACCAGTCGTTCCGCACCGTGCCGCCGGAGCTGAACGAAGCCGCACGGATCTTCCGCCTCTCCGCCTGGCAGCGCTTCTGGCGCCTGGAACTGCCCTTCGCCATGCCCGGGCTGCTGTGGAACATGATGATGTCGATGTCCGGCGGCTGGTTCTTCCTGGTTGCCGCCGAGGCCATCTCGGTGGCCGGGCAGGACATCAAGCTGCCCGGCATCGGCTCCTACATCGCCGTGGCCATCGACCAGCGCAACCTCGGCGCCATCGCCTGGGCCATCGGCGCGATGCTCGCCGGCATCCTGCTCTACGACCAATTGTTCTTCCGCCCGCTGCTGGCCTGGGCCGACCGTTTCCGCTTCGAGGACACCCAGGGCGACACCGCGCAGCGCTCCTGGTTGCTCGACTGGGCCCGCCGCAGCCGTTGGCTGAGCGCTGTCGGCGAGTGGCTGGCGAATGGCTTCCAGCAGGCCATGGGCTGGTTCGCCCAGCGCCACGACGGCACCGTGGCGCGGCGTCAGTGGGTGCGCCTGCCGAGCTGGTGGCCGCGCGCCTGGGACGTGATCCTGGTGCTTGCCTGCGCCTTCGCTTTCTTCCGCCTGGGCCTGTTCGTGCACCAGGACGTTGGCTGGGGCGAGGCCCTGCACGTGGTCGGCCTGGGCCTGATCACCCTGTGCCGGGTGATGCTGCTGATCGGCCTCGCCTCGCTGGTGTGGGTGCCGCTGTCGATCTGGATCGGCCTGCGCCCGCGCTACTCGCAGAAGGTCCAGGCACTGGCGCAGTTCCTCGCCGCCTTCCCGGTCAACCTGCTGTTCCCGCTGGTGGTCCTGGCGCTGGTGCACTTCCAGCTCAACCCGAACATCTGGCTGAGCCCGCTGATGGTGTTCGGTACCCAGTGGTACATCCTGTTCAACGTGGTCGCCGGTGCCGCGACCATCCCCTACGAGCTGCGCCTGGCCGCCGACAACCTCGGCCTGCGCGGCTGGCTGAAGTGGAAGCGCGTGTACCTGCCGGCGGTGTTCCCCAGCTTCGTCACCGGCGCCATCACCGCCAGCGGCGGCTCGTGGAACGCCAGCATCGTCGCCGAGTACGTCAGCTGGGGCGACACTTCGCTGGTGGCCAACGGCCTGGGCAGCTACATCAAGCAGATGACCGACGCCGGCGACTTCCACCGCATCGCCCTGGGCATCGGCGTCATGTGCATCTACGTGATGCTGCTCAACCGCTTCTTCTGGCGCCGCCTGTACCTGCTCGCCGAAAACCGTCGCTGAGGACTTCAGATGAAACAACCGCTGATCGAACTCAAGGCCGTCAGCAAGGCCTTCCAGGCGTCCGACGGCACCCCGCGCACGGTGCTGGAAGGGGTCGATTTCCACCTCAACGAACGGGAGATCGTCGCCCTGCTCGGCCGTTCCGGCTCGGGCAAATCGACCCTGCTGCGGATCATCGCCGGGCTGGTCGGCGCCGACCGCGGCAGCGTCACCTACCGCGGCCAGCCGATCCACGGCCCGGTGGCCGGCGTGGCCATGGTCTTCCAGTCCTTCGCGCTGTTC
The DNA here is from genome assembly GCF_041409665.1 of Pseudomonas sp. QL9. Classification (NCBI taxonomy): domain Bacteria; kingdom Pseudomonadati; phylum Pseudomonadota; class Gammaproteobacteria; order Pseudomonadales; family Pseudomonadaceae; genus Pseudomonas; species Pseudomonas sp. QL9. Next base: position 5,484,252 of record NZ_CP166971.1, on the reverse strand, counting down.
CCCTGGCTGACCGTGCAGCAGAACGTCGAACTCGGCCTGGAAGCCCAGGGCGTGGCCACCGCCGAGCGCGCGCGGCTGGCCACTGCCGCGCTGGAATTGATCGGCCTGGCCGGCTTCGGCGGCGCCCTGCCGCGCGAACTCTCCGGCGGCATGCGCCAGCGCGTGGGCATCGCCCGCGCCCTGGTGATGAACCCCGAAGTGCTGCTGATGGACGAGGCCTTCTCGGCGCTGGACGTACTCACCGGCGAGACCCTGCGCGACGACATGCTCGAGCTGTGGGAAGAACACCGCATCACCACACGCAGCATCCTGGTGGTGTCGCACAACATCGAGGAGACGGTGATGATGGCCGACCGCATCCTCATCCTCTCCAGCGATCCGGGCCGCGTGCGCTCGGAGCTGCGCATCGACCTGCCGCGCCCGCGCAACGCCGACTCGGCGGAAGTCCGCGCGCTGATCGACGAGGTCTACGCGCTCATGACCCAGCGTCCGGAAGTGGCCGCTGCCGCCGGCGCGCCGCCGGCCGTGGAGCTGGGCTATCGCCTGCCCGACGCCGACATCGCGCGGATGGAGAGCGTGCTCGAACTCATCGCCGCCGAACCCTTCGACGGCCAGGCCGACCTGCCGCACCTGGCCGAGGAAACCGAGCTGCCCGACGAGGTGCTGTTCCCGATCTACGAAGCGCTCGGCCTGCTCGGCTTCGCCCAGGTGATCGAGGGCGACATCCGCCTCACCCGCCAGGGCCGCAACTACGTGACCGCCCGCCAGGCGCGGCGCCAGGACCTGTTCGCCCGCCAGTGCCGCAACCGCGTGGCGCTGATCGGCTACATCCTCGACAGCCTGCACCTGGAGCCGGCCGGCGTGCTGGAGCGCAGCGTGCTCGAACGCCTGGAAGACCACATGGATGCCGAGGAAGCCGAGCGCGTGCTCAAGGTGGCCATCGAGTGGGGGCGCTATGCCGAGCTCTACGAGTACGACTTCCATACCCGCCGCCTGACCCTGGCGAAGGTCGCCACGCCGGAGGCCTGAAACGACTGCCCGCTCGAAATCGAGCGGGCAGTCACTTCGCACCTAGTGCTTCGCTGCGTCCTTCTCGTGCAGCAGCTCGCGGATCACCGCTTCCTGCTCGTCGTAGTCGCCCTCGCCGATCGCCACATAGCGGATGCGGCCCTGGGCGTCGATGAAGTAGTGCGCCGGCCAGTACTGGTTGGCGAAGGCGTTCCACACCCGGTACTGGTTGTCGATGGCCACCGGGTACTGGATGCCGTGCTCGGCCACCGCCTTCTTCACGTTGTCGAGGATGCGCTCGTAGGGGTACTCGGGCGTGTGCACACCGATCACCACCAGGCCCTGGTCGGCGTAACGCCGCGCCCACTGGTTCACGTACGGCAGGGCGTGCTGGCAGTTGATGCAGTCGTAGGTCCAGAAGTCCACCAGCACCACCTTGCCGCGCAGGCTCGCGCTGTCCAGCGCCGGGCCGTTCAGCCACTGGGTTACGCCATCCAGCGCCGGCATCGCGCCGAGGTCCGGCAGGTTCTCGGCATGGGCCGCCGGCACCAGTTTCGCGAGCAGCGCCGGCACAGCTTCCAGTACCTGGCGTTCGATCCCGGCACCAAAGCGCGACGAGCCGCCCACCAGTTTTGCATCGACGCCGCTGGCGATGCCGACCAGCGCAAGCAGCGCCAGTACACCGGTACCCCGACGCAGCCACTCCAGGCGCGGCAGAGAAGCCCGCGCACGCTGGTAGAAGGCACGGCCAGCGAATAGCAGCACGCCGAGCGCCAACGCACTACCCAACCCATAGCTGAGCAGCAGCACGCTCGTGGAAGCACTGGGCCCCTGGAGCATGGCCCCGGAAAGGATCAGGCCGAGGATCGGCCCGGCACAGGGCGCCCACAGCAACCCGGTGGCGCCGCCGAGCAGGAATGCCGAAAGCGCCTTCGGCAGCCCCTGGGCGTCGCCATGCAAACGTTCGCCCAGGCGCACCCAGGGACGTGCCAGCCAGGTGCCCAGGCGAGCCGACAACAGCGACGCCGCCGACAACGCGAGCAACAGCAACGCCAGGTAGCGGCCGTACTGGCTGGCCTGTACCACCCAGGCGCCGGACAGCGCCGCCAGGCTGGCCAGCGCGGCGAAGCCGCTGGCCATGCCCGCCAGGTTCAGCAGCGGCACCCAGGCCGGGCCACCGGCACGCGGCAGCAGCAGCGGGAGTACCGGAAGGATGCAGGGGCTGAGCAAGGTCAGCACCCCGCCGAGAAAGGCAATGAGCAGCATGGAAACCTCGTCGTATCGAGTATGGACGTGCGCCCGGCGAAGGCCGGATCAACCGCCATCGGCACAGTCACTGGCGAACTTCTGGTAGGCCAGGCTGTGCGGCTGGCCGTGGGAGTCCAGGTAATCCATGCGGGCGTTCACCACCCCGCAGGAGGGCGCGGCGTCTTCGTGGATGCTCAGCACCTGCTTCACGTCCAGCGTCTGGCCGTAGTGGTACTGCTCGACGGGGGCGGCAAAACTGGCCAGGGGAGCGATCAGGGCCAGCAGGCCGGCGGTCAGGAAGCGCTTTTTCATGTCGGTGTCCTCTATGGATGAAGGCGAAAGCCCGTTGGCTTCCGTTGGCGTCCATTTGAAGGCCCGGGGGTATCGCCCCTGTGTCGGCGAGAGGCCGCGAATGCTGCCCGAGGTATCTGTAGTGCGAGCGGATACAGTGGAATACAAAGGGTGGCAGGCAAGCGCCGGCGCGCCCGATACACTGGCCCCCAAGACAAATTCGCGAGGAACTGCCATGGACCATATCGACCACATCCTGATCGTCGACGACGACCGGGAAATCCGCGAACTGGTCGGCAACTACCTGAAGAAGAACGGCCTGCGCGTGAGCCTCGCGGCGGACGGCCGGCAGATGCGCGCCTTCCTCGAGGGCAACGCGGTCGACCTCATCGTCCTCGACATCATGATGCCCGGCGACGACGGCCTGAAGCTGTGCCGTGAGCTGCGGGTGGGCAAGCACAAGGCCACGCCGGTGCTGATGCTCACCGCGCGCAATGACGAGACCGACCGCATCATCGGCCTGGAGATGGGCGCCGACGACTACCTGACCAAGCCCTTCTCCGCCCGCGAGCTGCTCGCGCGGATAAACGCCGTGCTGCGCCGCACGCGCATGCTGCCGCCGAACCTGCAGATCAGCGAAGCCAGCCGCCTGATCGGCTTCGGCAAGTGGCGCCTGGACACCACCGCGCGGCACCTGCTCGACACCGACGACACCATGGTCGCCCTGAGCGGCGCCGAGTACCGCCTGCTGCGCGTGTTCCTCGACCACCCGCAACGCGTGCTCAGCCGCGAGCAGTTGCTCAACCTCACCCAGGGCCGCGAAGCGGACATCTTCGACCGCTCCATCGACCTGCTGGTCAGCCGCCTGCGCCAACGCCTGGAAGACGACGCCCGCGAGCCGGACTGCATCAAGACCGTGCGCAACGAAGGCTACGTGTTCGCCCTGCCCGTCCAACTGATCGAGCCCCACGCCTGATGCGCCTGCCCCGCACCCTCGCCGCGCGCCTGGCGCTGATCTTCCTCGGCGGCCTGCTGCTGGCCTACGGGCTGTCGTTCAGCTCGCAGTTCTACGAGCGCTACCAGACCGGGCGCAGCATCATGCTCGGCAACCTGGAGACCGACGTCGGCACCGCCGTCGCCCTGCTCGACCGCCTGCCGGCCAGCGAACGCGCCGCCTGGCTGCCGCTGCTGGATCGGCCCAATTACCGCTATCGCCTGGACGAAGGCCTGCCCGGCGTCCCCCTCGATCCGAAGAACCTGCCCATGGCCGTGCCCACCATCCAGCAGGCGGTCGGCCAGCGCTTCGGCCTGCACTTCGAGAGCGTTCCCGGCCCGCAGGCACGCTTCCAGGCGCACATGCGCCTGAGCGACGGCCAGCCGCTGACCCTGGATGTCACCCCCAAGCCCATCCCGGTGGCGCAATGGCTGCCCGTCGTGCTGGTCGTGCAACTGGTCCTGCTGCTGCTCTGTACCTGGCTCGCGGTGCGCATGGCGATCCGCCCGCTGACCCGCCTCGCGCAAGCCGTCGACCACCTCGACCCGAATGCCGAAGCACCGCACCTGGACGAAGGCGGCCCGCGCGAAGTCGCCCACGCCGCCCGCGCGCTCAATGCCCTGCACGGGCGCATCGGCGACTACCTGAAGGAGCGCATGCAACTGCTCGCCGCCATCTCCCACGACCTGCAGACACCCATCACGCGGATGAAGCTGCGCGTCGAACAGATGGACGAAAGCCACGAGCGCGAACGCCTGTGGAGCGACCTGAATGAAATGCAGCACCTGGTCCGCGAAGGCGTGGCCTATGCGCGCAGCATGGATGGCGCCAGCGAGGCGCAGCAGCGCGTCAATCTCGACGCCTTCCTCGACAGCCTGGTGCTCGACTACCAGGACGCCGGGCAGGACGTAAGCCTCGAAGGCAAATCCGGCGTCTCCTTGGATACTCGCCCCCACGCGTTGCGCCGCGTCGTCGGCAACCTGCTGGACAACGCCCTGAAGTTCGGCGGCGCCGCCGAGCTGGACGTACAGCGCGACGCCGAACGCGTCTGTATCCGCGTCTCCGATCGCGGCCCGGGCATTGCCGAGGCCGAGCTGGAGGAAGTCTTCAAGCCCTTCTACCGCGTGGAAAGCTCGCGCAACCGCAGCACCGGCGGCACCGGCCTGGGCCTGGCCATCGCCCAGCAGCTGAGCCAGGCCCTGGGCGGCCGGCTGAGCCTGAGCAACCGTGAAGGTGGCGGACTCTGCGCGCAACTGGAGCTGCCGATACACGCGCAGACATAGCGGCCCGCGCAGAAACAGCATCCGGCCCCTGCCTTTGTTGCCTTGCCAACCAACTCGGCTGACGACGCTTAACCCCATCAGCGCCGTCCATGGCGCAATGCAAGCCAGGATCACTCCGCCTCGAATGCGGCTCGCACCTCGGCGACCGTTGCCGCGCTGTCCTGCAGGTGCGGAAAGTGGCCGATACCGGCAAGGATTCGCAGCGGCGCATGTGCGCGACTGGCCAGTTCCTCGCCCATGTCCTTGCTGATGAGGATGTCCTGCTCGCCCCACACCACCGAGACCGGTGTATTGAGTTTCGCCAGGTTCGACTCGAAGTACTGCTGGTCGCGGGTGAAGTACGAATAGTAGTGATAGAAGGCATCGGCTGGCGTCAGTTCGCCGCTGGGCCAGCCCTTCGCCAGGTCCTCCCGGAATGCGTCCGAAATGCCATAGTGCGAGGTCGCAGGCAGGCCTCGGGTGAACACGTTCTGGAGAATCTCGTCGCGCGTTGCGTTGAAGGCAGCCCGCATGGCCTCTGCCGAGGCGGGGTCTTTCATGCTCTGCAGGCGCTCCTGCATGTACTGCGGACGGTCGAAGGGGGCGAAGTCGCCCACGATGATGCGCCTGGCGAGCCCTGGTTCGTCGATGGCTGCGAGCAGCGCGGGCAAGGCACCGATGTCGGTTGCGTAGATCACCAGGTTGCGCCGGTCGATCCCGGCCTGCTCGATGTAGCCCCTCAGGACCCTGGCGTAGTCCCTTGGCGCATAGGCGAACCGGTCGGCGGAGGGCCGCGACGACTGGCCATATCCGGGCCAGTCGAAGGCATGCACCTCGTACTCCGCGCCCAACGTCGCGGCAATGTCCTGCCAGGCATAGATCGTTTCGGGAAAACCATGGACGAACAGCACGGTCCCTTTCGGACTGGCGCACTGCACCCGCATGCGCCTGAGCTGGATATCGGCGTCGATCCGCACATAGCCGAATTCGGGTGTCTGCGCAGTACCGGACAAACGAGCCGTGGAGTTTTCTTTCATGTCTATCACCTCCGCTGAATCGCCCAGCAAATCGCTGGGCCTGCAGCATTGAAGGAACGGCTTGTATCTCGCGTATCACGGCCACTGCGGACACTCGCCTCGCCAGGTATCCGCAGCCCCAGCCGATACGCTGGAATACAAATGAAGGCCCGGACGAAACTGACGTCCCCGCATAGTGCGCCTCGTACCTGATAGCGGCCAGCAAGGCGCATATCGGTGCACCTGACAGCCTGGCCAGAATCGCGACTGGCAGGTTCGATGTCCCGGATCCACGCGCTCAGGGTCGCAAGCGACTTCGTTCCCGCCAGGACGCGGGTGCTCATCGCGTTTCCCGCGGACCGCTTCGGCTCGGCGTCTTGAGCACCGCAAAAGGCCCATCGCAGCCTTGGCTGGCTAGCAGACCCAACGTGCAGCAGAAGCGCCCCATACACAGGGATACATAACGGCCCGCGGCGGGACACATCCGGGATACGCCGCCCCGGGAACATGGCACCACGAGCAGCGACGGCACCCCGCCAGTCGCGCTCAGGCCCAAGGAGCCCGCCATGTCCCGACCCCTCGCCCGACCCAGCCTGCACGGCTGGCGCCTGTTCGCCCTGCTCGCACTCGCCGTGCTCGTCGCCACTGCGCTAGCGCTGGCCGCCCAGCCGCAATGGGTCGAAGCGCTGCGCAGCGCCATCCGCGTCACCGCGCGCACCTCGTTCGCGATCTTCCTGGCGACCTTCCTCGCCTCCTCGCTCGCCAGCCTCATGCCCAGCCCGGCCACCCGCGCGCTGCTGCGTGAGCGGCGCTTCCTCGGCCTGTCCTTCGCCTTCTCGCACTTCGTCCACGGCGTGCTGATCCTGGTCTACGTGAAGCTCTTCCCCGAGACCTTCTGGCACGGCCGCTCGGTGGCCGCGAACATCCCAGGGTCGGTGGGCTACGTGTTCATCCTGCTGCTCACCCTGACCAGCTTCCCGGCGGCCGTGAAAGCCCTTGGCGCGCGCTCCTGGAAGCTGCTGCACGGCACGGGCACCTGGGTGCTGGCAGCGATCTTCTGCCTGTCCTTCTACAAGCGCATCCCGCTGAACCCCTGGTACGCCGTCGGCCTCGCCCTGATCGCCAGCGCCATCGTCATCAAGCTCGTCGCCAAGCTGGCCGGGCATAAACGCCGCTCCGCCCTCGCCCTTTCTTCCCGTTGATCGCCCTTCTTTCGAGGAAACAGCCATGCAAAGCCTGATCAAAGCCGTCACCCGCCCGCTCGACAGCCTCGCCGCCTGGAGCGCCGACATACCCCTGCGCCTGTTCCTGGCCTGGGAGTTCCTCGAATCGGGCCTGGAGAAATGGAACGGCGACAACTGGTTCGCGCAGATCCACGACGCCTTTCCCTTCCCCTTCAACTACCTGCCGGCGAGCTTCGACTGGCAGGTGTCGATGTGGGCCGAACTGATCGCCCCGCTGCTCCTGCTGCTGGGCCTGGGCACCCGCTTCGCCTCGGCGGCGCTGGCAGTCGTGACAGTCGTGGCCATCGCCGCCGTGCACTGGCCGGCACACTGGTCGACCCTCGCCGAACTGGCCCAGGGCTACTCGATCAGCGACAACGGCTTCGGCAACTACAAGCTGCCGCTGATCTACCTGGTCGCCCTGCTGCCGCTGATGCTCAAGGGCTCCGGCCGGCTCAGCCTGGATGCGCTGCTGCACCGGCGCTGAGGTGCGCGAACTTGCTCGCGAACCCAACGCACGGCGCTTCCCCCCTGTAGGAGCGGATCTCATCCGCGAATTCTCGGCACGGTGCATCCCTGTAGGAGCGGATTCATCCGCGATTCTTTTCGCGGACAAGGTCCGCTCCTACACACCGCACTCATGCCCGTCTTCCCCTCGAACACGGGGACCCAATGACTTCGTGTTTCTGTGCCGCTTTTGCGTGTTCGGAAAGTTCTTGAAGCGCCTATGCGCTTTTCGTAGGGCGAATAACCCCGAAGGGGTTATCCGCCGTTTACGTGCCGGGCAGCGGCGCATAACCGCGAACGCGGTTATGCGCCCTACGGGGGAATTGGAGCGAGGATTTTCGCGGATGAATCCGCTCCTACAGGATGACGCCGAACGGCTCGCGCCTACAGGCACAGGCCCGCTCCGAAGAGGAGATCGGCGGACTGGAGCGCCCCTTGCTGCCAGCCGTCCGCAGGACACCGACCATACCGTTCGTCGGAAATTTCCTACAAACCAGGAACTGTTTCACAGGCCTTTTGGCCGGTTCGTACAAATCCGATACATGACTGCAGGCCACGTGCCATCAGCGGTTGCGCCCTTTCGAAATTTTTTCCTGACCGAAAGATCAACGGCGCCGAAACGGCTTCGTCAAAAAAATGTCCTTTAAACTTGTTGGCGTCAAAAATAACATCACAGGCGTTTATCTGGTCATCACCTGAACCATGGATGGGGTGACACCGGCAAAACACAACGGAAGGACGCTAACAGGGGGGATCAGCGCGATTTCGATGGACGACACCCGGGCCCGCAACTGGAGTGCTAATGGCCGACGAAGCGTCAGGATATTGACGAAATTCAGTCGGAAGATCACCCAGCGGCACCACACCGACAAGTCGCCCTTCAGGCACGAAGCACAAGCCATGTAACCGCCGCAGAGCGGACCAGGCCAGGCTCCACGACTCACCTTCGATACCTGCCAGAAAAAAGACCGCGCCGCCCATTCGCAATAAGAACAACAACCAGTAGCGGGCACCTGCCGATCCGACCGGAAGCAGGCGCATCACTGCGGATTCAGCACGGCCAGATTTCAGGGGACAACAAGATCTTCCGCGACTTGCTCGACCACTCCTAGCACTGCCTGAACGATCACTCGACCAGACACGCCTGCAGGCGTCCCCGGGACAGTTGCGCCCAGGTTCGACGCGTCTTGCCTGCGGTGTGCGATGCGCCGGGTGAACCGTTCGACAAGACGCTATGCGACTCGACAGCACGGCTGGATCAGTCAGCCGGATCATGGCCATTCCACGATGGATAAGCACATGTACCGTTCGGACGATATATCGAACCTCTTCCGCAAGCTCGGCGAGAGCGCGGAAAGCTACAGGGAAATCGAACCCGAGCTCGACTACGTCGAGGAGCCGCCCCTGGCCGTCGAGTGCATTGCCGCACCGCTTGCCGTGGCTGCCGCCGAAGTCACCGCGCAGCTGGCGGCTGCCGACACTTACGCGCCTGAGCCTGCTCCCAGCGCCCCCGTCGCTACACGCCCGCGCACCTTGAGCGACCTGCTGGCCGAGGCCACCCGCCGTCGTGAAAGCCTGCAATCCCCCGAGCTTGCGCCGCAGCCCCACGGCAAGGGCAACCCGCAGGTCATTGCCCTGGTCTCCGGCAAAGGCGGCGTCGGTCGCAGCACACTGGTCGCCGCCCTCGCCTGCGCTCTGCAGAACGAGAAGGGACGCACCTTCGCCCTCGACCTCGATCCGCAAAACGCCCTGTGCCTGCACCTGGGCGGCGATGCCGAACAACCTGGCCTGATTCAAGCCAACGCCGAGGGCCTGAGCTGGGACACCCTGGTGCAACGCGGCTTCGCCCACAGCCAGTACCTGCCCTACGGCTCCGCGAGCCTCGAGCAGCAGCGCGCGCTGGAACAGCGCCTGCGCGACGACCCGCAGTGGCTGGCCCGGCACCTGGCGCAACTCGGTCTGGATGCGAACGACCGGGTGATCATCGACACCCCCGCCGGTGCCTCCGCCTACCTCGACCAGGCCCTGGCCGTGGCCGACCTGGTGCTGGTGGTGACGCTCGCCGACGCCGCCAGCTACCACGCGCTGAATCACCTGGAGCGCCTGCTGGCGCCCAACCACCAGCGCGAAGACGCCGCGCCCTGCCACTACCTGATCAACCAGCTCGACAACGGCCGGGCCTTCAGCCTGGACATGGCCGAGGTCCTGCAAGGCCATCTCGGCGAGCGCCTGCTCGGCATGGTGCAGCTGGACCACTACCTGGGCGAGTCGCTGGCCTACGCGCGCAACCCCTTCGCCCGCGAGCCCGTCACCCCGGGTTGCCGTGACCTGCTCGGGGCTGCGGCGAACCTCAGCGAAGCGTTGCGCCAGACCGCACGCCAGGAGTCGACGCTCTCATGAACAGCGCCGTTCCGCCGCCCCGGGCAGCTGGAGAAGGCCGCGCCGACGCGCGCCTCGACGCCTGGTCCGAACGCCTCAAGGACTGCCCGCGCTGGATGCGCCTGGGCCTGATCGGCGGTGGCTCTCTGCTCGCCGCGGCGCTGCTCTTCTGCGCTATCAGCGCGCCGCTGGACCTCGCCAGCCAGAGCTTCTTCGCCGTGCTGTGCTTCGGCTCGGCGCTGCTGATCCGCCGCCTGCCGGGGCGCCTGCCGATCCTGGCGCTGATCGTCCTCTCGCTGGTCGCCTCGCTGCGCTACATGTACTGGCGCCTGACCGCGACCCTGGGCTTCGACACCTGGCTCTCGGCCTTCTTCGGCTACGGCCTGGTGGCGGCGGAGTTCTATGCGCTGGTGGTGCTGGTCTTCGGCTACGTGCAGACCGCCTGGCCGCTGCGCCGGCGCCCGCAGCTGATGCAGGGCGACCCCGCCGAGTGGCCGACCGTGGACGTGTTCATCCCGACCTACAACGAGGCGCTGAGCATCGTCAAACTGAGCATCTTCGCCGCCCAGGCCATCGACTGGCCGAAGGACAAGCTGCGCGTCCACGTGCTCGACGATGGCCGCCGCGAGGAGTTCCGCGACTTCTGCCGGCGCATCGGGGTCAACTACCTGACCCGCGGCGACAACAAGCACGCCAAGGCCGGCAACCTCAACGCCGCGCTCAAGGTCACCGACGGCGAGTACGTCGCCATCTTCGACTGCGACCACGTGCCCACCCGCTCCTTCCTGCAGATCGGCATCGGCTGGTTCCTTCGCGACCCGAAGCTGGCGATGCTGCAGACGCCGCACTTCTTCTTCTCGCCCGATCCCTTCGAGAAGAACCTCGACACCTTCCGCGCCGTGCCCAACGAGGGCGAGCTGTTCTACGGCCTGGTGCAGGACGGCAACGACCTGTGGAACGCCACCTTCTTCTGCGGTTCCTGCGCCATCCTGCGTCGCAGCACCCTTGAGGAAGTCGGCGGCGTGGCCATCGAGACCGTCACCGAGGACGCCCACACCGCGCTCAAGCTCAACCGCGCCGGCTACAACACCGCGTACCTGGCGATCCCCCAGGCCGCGGGCCTGGCCACCGAGAGCCTGTCGCGCCACATCGCCCAGCGCATCCGCTGGGCACGGGGCATGGCGCAGATCTTCCGCACCGACAACCCGCTGCTGGGCAAGGGCCTGAACATCGGCCAGCGCATCTGCTACGCCAACGCCATGCTGCACTTCTTCTACGGCCTGCCGCGCCTGGTGTTCCTCACCGCGCCGCTGGCCTACCTGGTATTCGGCGCGGAGATCTTCCACGCCTCGGCGCTGATGATCAGCGCCTACGCGCTGCCCCACCTGTTCCACGCCAACCTCACCAACTCGCGGATCCAGGGGCGCTTCCGCCATTCGTTCTGGAACGAGGTCTACGAGACGGTGCTGGCCTGGTACATCATGCCGCCGGTGCTGATGGCCCTGGTCAACCCGAAGTTCGGCGGCTTCAACGTGACCGACAAGGGCGGCATCATCGACCGCGAGTTCTTCGACTGGAAGCTCGCCCGCCCCTACATCATCCTCCTGCTGGTGAACCTGGCCGGCCTGGCCTGCGGCATCCAGCAGCTGGTCTGGGGCGACCCGGCGACCCGCACCACGGTGCTGATCAACCTGGCCTGGACCCTCTACAACCTGATCATCACCAGCGCCGCCGTCGCGGTGGCGAGCGAGACCCGCCAGGTGCGCGCCGAACCGCGGGTGCGCGCCACCCTGCCGATCCGCGTCACCCTCGCCGACGGCCGCCAGATGTTCTGCCAGACCCAGGACTTCTCCCAGAGCGGCCTGGGCCTGCGCCTGCCCGAAGACACCCACCTGGACTACGGCGAAGCCATCCGCGTCTCGTTGTTCCGCAACAACAAGAGCTGCGACTTCGACGCCACCGTGGTGTTCAGCAAGGGCAACCTGATCGGCGCGCAATTCGCCCCCCTGACCCTGCGCCAGCAGAGCGAGCTGGTGCGCCTGACCTTCGCCCGCGCCGACACCTGGGCCGAGACCTGGGGCAACGGCAAGCACGACACCCCGCTGGCCGCCCTGCGCGAAGTCAGCAGCATCGGCCTGGGCGGCCTGCTGTCGCTGCTGCAAGCCACCCTCAGCCTCGGCCGCGAACGCGCCAAGCGCGCCAAGAACACTTCCTCGAAACCGCTCGAAACGCTCCCGGACCCCTCATGATCCCGACCGCCTTCGCACGACTCGATTCGCGCCGCACCCTGCGCGGCGCCCTGGCCCTCGGCTCGGCGCTGCTGTGCCTGGGCACCCCGCCCCTGGCGGCCTGGGCCGACACCGCCGCCCCTGCCGCGGCCGCTCAGCCGGCTGCAGCCGAGGCACCGGCAGCGGCGCCTGAAGCGGCGCCCGGCGGCCTGGAATACGCGCTGACGCTCAAGCAGCTCGGCCGCCGCGACACCCTCAACCTGCAGGGCACCGAGTCCTCCGACGTGGTCACCTTCGGCGTGCGCGCCGACCAGGTGGTGACCGGCGCGCAGCTGGTGCTCGACTACAGCTACTCGCCGGCGCTGCTGCCGGACCTGTCGCAGATCAACGTGCTGGTCAACGAGGAAGTGGCCGCGAGCCTGGCGCTGCCCAAGGAGAACGCCGGTACGCCGCAGCGCACCGTGGTGAACATCCCCCCGCAGCTGATCACCGAGTTCAACCGCCTGCGCCTGCAGTTCATCGGCCACTACAACATGGGTTGCGAAGACCCGCTGCACAGCAGCCTGTGGGCGAAGATCAACACCAGCAGCGAGCTGCACCTGCAGGTCCACCAGATCGAGCTGAAGAACGACCTGTCGATCCTCCCGCTGCCGTTCTTCGACCGCCGCGACTCGCGCCAGCTGGAACTGCCGCTGGTGTTCGGCGCCGCGCCGGATGCCGGCAGCCTGGAAGCCGCCGGCGCCATCTCCTCCTGGCTGGGTGCCCTCGCCTCCTACCGTGGCGCCAGCTTCAGCGCCAACGTCGGCCAGTTGCCGGAGCACGGCAACGCCGTGGTCCTGGTGCTCGCCAAGGAGCCAGTGCAACTGGGCGAGCTGCAAGTGCCGGCGGCCAAGGGCCCGACCGTGAGCCTGCAGGCCAACCCGCGCGATCCGTTCGGCAAGCTGCTGGTCATCAGCGGCCGCGACGACGCCGAGCTCAAGCTCGCCGCCAACGCCGTGGCCCTGGGCAGCAAGACCCTGGTCGGCCCGAGCGTGGTCATCGACCACCTCGAAGCCCTGGCGCCGCGCCAGCCGTACGACGCGCCGAACTGGCTGCCGACCAACCGCCCGGTCAAGCTCGGCGAGCTGATCGACCCCGCGCGCCTGAGCATTTCCGGCTACAACCCGGGCAACATCAGCGTGCCCATGCAACTGCCGCCGGACCTGTTCAACTGGCACGAGAACGGCGCGCCGCTGGACCTGAAATACCGCTACACGCCACAGCAGGTATCGAGCAATTCCTCGCTGCTGGTCAGCTTCAACGACAGCTTCGTCAAGTCCATGCCGCTGCCCTCGGTCAGCAGCCTGGGCGGCGGCGCCGACCTGCTGGAGCTGCTGAAGAAGGACGCCAGCCTGCCGCGCGAAGCCAGCGCGCTGGTGCCGCTGGCCAACGCCACGCCACGCTCGCAGCTGCAACTTCGCTTCATGTTCGACTACGTCAAGCAGGGCGACTGCCGCGACATCATCATCGACAACATGCGCGGCCTGATCGACCCGGATTCCAGCCTCGACCTGAGCGGCTACAAGCACTTCATCGCCCTGCCCAACCTGGGCGTGTTCAACGACAGCGGCTTCCCCTTCACGCGCATGGCCGACCTCTCGGAAAGCGCCGTGGTCCTGCCCGACGGCAGCGGCCCGGCCGAATGGGGCGCCTACCTGACCGTGCTCGGCCGCTTCGGCCAGGCCACCGGCTACCCGGCCACCGCCGTGAGCGTGGTGGCTGCGAAAGACGTACAGGGCGTCGCCGACAAGGACCTGCTGGTGTTCTCCTCTGGCGACAACCAGCCGCTGCTCAAGCAATGGCTCGACCGCCTGCCGGCGATCAACCAGGGCGACAAGCAGCGCTTCTCGCTGTCCGACCTGGCGCTGCGCGCGCGTGACTGGATCGCGCCCTCGGCCGAAGCCGACCAGCACAAGCCGCAGGTGCAGGTGAGCTACACCGGCGCCGACAGCAGCACCTACCTGACCGGCTTCGAGTCGCCGCTCAAGGCCGGCCGCAGCGTGGTGCTGATCGCCGCCGCCAAGCCCGAGTCGCTGGCCGACGCCAGCGCTGCGCTGATCGGTGGCGACCACTACCAGGACAGCATCCAGGGCAGCCTCGCGGTCATCAACGGCAAGCAGATCACCTCGCTGGTGGCCGACGAGCAGTACTACGTGGGCAACCTCGGCCTGTTCAAGCGCATCCAGTGGGTGCTCTCGCAGAACCCGCTTCTGATGCTGCTGGTCACCCTGCTCGGCCTCGGCCTGGTCAGCAGCCTGGTCTACCTCGGCCTGCGCGCCCGCGCGCAGAAGCGACTCGCCTGATGAGGACAGCCGCCATGCGCCTTCGCCTCCTGCCACGACGCCTGCTGCGCCTCGTCGCGCTCGCCGCCCTGCTGCCGCTGGGTGCCCAGGCCGCAAGCTGCGACACCCGCACCTGGCCGCTGTGGCAGGACTACGCGCAGCGCTTCGTGCAGGCCGACGGGCGCATGCTCGGGTCGAGCATGGACCCGAACCAGAGCAGCTCCGAGGGCCAGTCCTACGGCATGTTCTTCGCCCTGGTGGCGAACGATCCGCAGACCTTCGAGCGCCTCTGGCAATGGACCAAGGCCAACATGGCCGGCTCCGACATCGGCCACAACCTGCCCGGCTGGCTATGGGGCAAGACCGCGAAAAACACCTGGGAGCTGCTCGACCGCAACGACGCCAGCGACGCCGACCTGTGGTTCGCCTACGCCCTGCTGGAGGCCGACCGCCTCTGGCAGAAGCCGGCCTACCGGGCCGAGGCGCAGCAGCTGCTGGGCAACGTCGAACACACCCTGATCAAGGACATCCCGGGCCTTGGGCGCATGCTGCTGCCCGGCCCGGTGGGCTACGAACACCCCGACCAGCTGTGGCGCTTCAACGCCAGCTACCTGCCGATCCCGCTGCTGCGCCGCTTCGCCGCCGTGCGCCCCGAAGGGCACTGGAACGAGGTCGCGCAGAGCACCGCGAAGATGATCGCCGACAAGGACATGAACCCCTTCGGCTTCGTCCCCGACTGGATCGGCTATCGCGGCACCGGCGCACACAGCGGGCGCTTCGGCAGCGACCCGTTCAGCAGCGATATCGGCAGCTACGACGCCATCCGCACCTACCTGTGGGCCGGCGTCACGCCTGCCGCAGATCCACTGCGCAAAACCCTGATCGAACACCTCGACGGCATGGCCAAGGCCACCGCCGCCAACGGCGTGCCGCCGGAGAAGGTCCACGTGCTGACCCGCACTTTCGACGGCAACGGCTTCTACGGCTTCTCCGCCGCTGTAGTGCCGCTGCTGCGCGCCCAAGGCCTCGACGCCGCGGCCGACAAGCAGCAAGCCATCGTCGACCAGGCGCTGCGCAACTACGCCGACCCCAAGAACCCTGCCTACCAGATGCCGCAGTACTACCACGTGATGCTCAGCCTGTTCTCCCTCGGCTGGACCGAGAAACGCTACCAGTTCACCGCCGACGGCACCCTCGAGCCGTCCTGGGAGGCCGCATGCGCCGGCAAGCCCTAGCCCTCGCCGTACTGGCCGCACTGGTCGCCAACGGCGCCCGCGCCGCCGGCGACAACGACCCGCAGGCGCTGCTGATCCAGCAGGGCTACTACTGGCAGGCCAAGGAGCACCCCGAGCGGGCCGCCGAGGCCTGGCAGAAGCTGCTCAACATCGCCCCCGAGCAGCCCGACGGCCTCTACGGCCTGGGCCTGATCGCCCTGCAGCGCAAGCAGCTGCCCGAGGCGCGCGGCTACCTCGACCGGCTGCAGGCGCTCAAGCCGCTGCCACGCCAGGCGTTGCAGCTGGAACAGGACATCGCGCTGAGCCCGCCGGAGAAGCAGCAGCAGCTCGAACAGGCGCGCGAACTGAGCGACGCCGGCAAGCGCGACGAAGCCGTCGCCGTCTACCGCCAGCTGTTCGAAGGCCGCCAGCCGCAGGGCCTGATCGCCCGCGAGTACTACAACACCCTTGGCTTCACCGACAGCGGCTGGGCCGAGTCGCGCGCGGGCCTGGAACGGCTGCGCAAGGAACGCCCGGACGACGCGGTCCTCGACCTGTTCCTCGCCCTGCACCTGGCCCGCCATCCCGAGAGCCGCCCGGAAGGCATCCGCGCCCTGGCGCGGCTGTCGCACAACCCGGACATCGGCGGCAATGCCGACGAAACCTGGCGCTTCGCCCTGCAGTGGCTCGGCCCGCCGTCGCGCGACCAGGTCTCGCTGTTCCAGCAATACCTGCAGGCGCACCCGGACGACGCGGAAATCCGCGCGCTGATGAACAAGGGCATCGCCCAGGGCGAGAAAGGCCCGGGCTGGAGCCGCGACCCGCACGTTGCGCGCGGCCTCAAGGCGCTGGACGCGAATGACCTCGTCACCGCCGAAAGCGAGTTCCAGGCGCGCCTGAAAGACCAGCCGCGCGACTTCGACGCCCTCGGCGGCATGGGCATCGTGCGCCAGCAGCAGAAGCGCCTGGACGAAGCCCGCGACTACCTGCAACGCGCCGTCGCCCTTCCCGGCGGCAGCCAGTGGCAATCGGCCCTGGAAGAAGTGCGCTACTGGAGCCTGCTGGCCGACGCCGACACCGCCCAGCGCGCCGGCAGATTCGACGAAGCCCGCGCGGCCATCGACAAGGCCATCGCCAAGAACCCGCGCAACCCCGCCGGTCCCACCGCCCGCGCCGGGCTGGACGCACGCACCGACCATCTGGACGAAGCCGAGGCCGGCTATCGCCAGGTGCTCGCCAGCACCCCCGACTACCCGGACGCCATCAGCGGCCTGGTCAACGTGCTGTCGAAGAACGGCAAGGCCGACGAGGCCCTGCGCATGATCGACGGCCTGACCCCGGCCCAGCGCGAACGCCTGCCGGCGAGCGTGCACGTGCGTGCCCTTCGCGCCGCCCAGGTGGCCAAGCTGGCCGAGCGCCGTGGCGACCTGCCGGCCGCGCAGAAGGCCTACAAGGAAGCCCTCGCCGACGATCCGCAGGACGCCTGGACGCGCTTCGCCCTGGCCCGCGTCTACCTCCGCTCGGGCCAGGCCCAGGCCGCCCGCGACCTGGTCGACGAACAGGTACGCAAGCGCCCCGAAGACCCCGACGCCCTGTACAGCAGCGCCCTGCTCTCCGCCGAGCTGAGCGAGTGGCTGAAAGCCCAGCGCAGCCTGGCGAAGATTCCGCCGACCAAGCGCAATGCGGATATGAACCAGCTCGAACGCGACGTGCGCCTGCACGTGCAGACCGAGCAAGCGGTTGAGATGGCCCGCCGTGGCCAACGCCAGGACGCCTGGACCCAGCTCGACCGTGCTGCCCCCCTGGCCGGCGACAAGCCCGAGCGCGTCGCCGTGCTCGCCTCCGCCTATGCCGAGGCCGGCAACCCGGACAAGGGCATCCAGCTGATGCGCGAGCGGCTGCAGCGCGACACGCCCGCCAGCGCCAAGCTCCAGCTGCTCAACGCCGGCGTGCTGCTCAAGGCCGACCACGACGCCGAAGCCGGCGACATCCTGCGCGAGCTCAAGGGCCAGGACCTCGACGAGGACACCCGCAAGCAGTACGCCGACCTGCTCTACCTCTACCGGGTCAAGCAGGCCGACCGCCTGCGCGAGAAGAACGACCTGGTGGCGGCCTACGACATGCTCTCCCCGGCCCTCGCCCAGCGCCCGCACGACGCCCAGGCGGTGAGTTCGCTGGCGCGCATGTACTCCACCAGCGGCGACAACGCCAAGGCCCGCCAGCTGTATCAGCCGCTGCTCGCCGGCGACCCGAACAACGCCAGTCTGCACCTGGGCCTGGCCGACATCGCCATGCAGGGCCGCGACTACACCCAGGCCGACGCATCGGTGAAGAAAGCCCTGGCCCTGGAGCCCGACATCCCGCAGACCCTCACCCACTCCGCACGCATCTACCGCGGCATGGGCAAGACCGGCGAAGCGCGCAAGCTGCTGAACAAGGCGCTGGAAATCGAGAAGCGCGAAACCCTGGCGAGCAACCTCGGCGCCCCGGCCATCGACCCGCCGCCACGCTCGGACAACCCCTTCGTCGGCCTGCCCGGCCAGCGCAAGCAGGCCACCCTCCTGGCCAGCGCCGACCTGGTGCCGCCGCCGGTGTCCAGCTCGCCCAGCGAACGCGAGCGCAGCGTGCCCGGCGCTGCCGACAGCAGCGAAGCCGCCCCGCTGCTCCTGGCGAAGAACGATCTCTATGCCACCGACGCGAGCAGCGGCGACCAGCCGAGCCCGGCACGCAAGACCCTCGACGAGATCGCCCAGGAACGCGCCGGCTACGTCAACCAGGGCCTGACCGTCCGGAACAACAACAACGAGAAGGGCCTGGGCAAGCTCACCGATATCGAGACGCCCTTCGAGCTCGGCCTGCCGATTGGCGAGGACAGCGAAAGCCTGGCCCTGCGCGTCACCCCGGTGTGGCTGGAGTCCGGCACGCCCAAGGACTACTCCCTGGCACAGTTCGGCACCAGCGGCCTGGACAGCGTCGGCCGGCAGAAAGACAACGGCGTCGGCTTCGCCCTCGCCTACCGCGACAAGGACCAGGGCCTGAAGGCCGACGCCGGGGTCAGCCCCATCGGCTTCACCTACAGCACCTTCGTCGGCGGCGTCAGCCTGGAGCGGCCGTTCGACTCCGACCCCGAATCGCGCTACGCCATCGGCGTGTCGCGGCGCCCGGTCACCGACAGCCTGACCTCCTTCGCCGGCTCGCGCGATTCGCGCACCGGCGTCGAGTGGGGCGGCGTGACTGCCAACGGCGTGCGCGGCGAACTCAGCCACGACGACCAGGAAACCGGCGTCTACGGCTATGCCGCGGCACACCGCCTGATCGGCCACAACGTCGACGACAACAACCGCTTCGAGATGGGCAGCGGCATCTACTGGTACCTGCGCAACACCGAGGACAGCACCCTCACCCTCGGCCTGAGCGGCAGCGCCCTGCACTACTCGGACAACCAGAGCTTCTACACCTACGGCCACGGCGGCTACTTCAGCCCGCAGAAGTTCTTCTCGCTGGGCGTGCCGATCAACTGGGCGCAGCGTACCGACCGCTTCACCTACCGCCTGAGCGGCTCGGTGGGCGTGCAGTACATCGACCAGGACGGCGCCGACATCTTCCCCGGCCACAGCGAATGGCAACCGCAGGCTTCTGCCGTGGGGCTGAACAGCTACTCCGGCGAGAACAAGACCGGCATCGGCTACAGCTTCAACGCCGCCGGCGAGTACCGCCTGGGTTCGCGGACCTTCCTCGGCGGCAGCTTCGGCGTGGACAACGCCAGCGACTACAAGCAATACGCCGGTGGCCTCTACCTGCGTTACATGTTCGAGGACATGACCGGCCCGATGAGCCTGCCGGTCAGCCCTTACGCCTCTCCCTACTCGAATCCGAACTGATCACAAAAGGAATCCAGCATGGCTGCTTCTGTACTGGCAGGTCTCACCCTCCTCGTCATCGGCGAAAGCCACATGAGCTTCCCCGACTCGCTGATGAACCCGCTGTACGACGAGCTCAGCAAGCAAGGTGCGCAAGTCCACGCCATCGGCGCCTGCGGCGCCAACGCCGCCGACTGGGTCACCCCCAAGCCGAAGCTCGACTGCGGCGCCACCCGCGACCCGGGCGGCCCGATCAAGGTCATGAGCCGCGGCACCATGGGCACCGAGCCGATCAAGAACGTGATCGCCAAGGACAAGCCGGACCTGGTGGTGCTGATCATCGGCGACACCCTGGCCTCGTACAAAACCACCCCGTTCCCGAAGGTCTGGGCCTACCAGAGCGTCACCGCGCTGACCCAACAGATCGCCGAGACCGGCGCCAAGTGCGTGTGGGTCGGCCCGGCCTGGGGCAAGGCCAACGGCAGCAACATCAACGAGAACTCCTACGGCAAGAACCAGGTCCGCACCCAGCTGGTGGCCAGCACCCTGGCGAACATGGTCGCGCCCTGCACCTACATCGACTCCACCAAGTTCTCCAAGCCCGGCCAGTGGGTCACCTCCGACGGCCAGCACTTCACCATCGCCGGCTACAAGTCCTGGGCCGGCGCCATCGGCAACGCCCTCGGCCAGCTGCCGGCC
The DNA here is from genome assembly GCF_041409665.1 of Pseudomonas sp. QL9. NCBI lineage: Bacteria > Pseudomonadati > Pseudomonadota > Gammaproteobacteria > Pseudomonadales > Pseudomonadaceae > Pseudomonas > Pseudomonas sp. QL9. Next base: position 5,464,002 of record NZ_CP166971.1, on the reverse strand, counting down.
AGCGCGGTCAAGGGAGACAAGAAGTGATGCGCGCCTTCCGCCTCGCGGGCGGCCTGGCGGCCCTGGCGCTCAGCGCCGGGGCGTTCGCCGAGCAGATCGCCCTCTACCCCACCGGCCCGGCGCAGGATTCGGCCTACCTGCGCTTCGTCAACGTCTCCACCAGCCCGCTGCAGCTGACCCCCGAGGGCGGACAGGCGAGCCTGAAGCTGGAAGCCGCGAAGGTCGCCTCGGACTTCATCCCGGTGCCCGGCGGCAAGTCGGTCAAGGGCACCTTGAGCCGTGACGGCAAGAGCGCGCAGCTCGACGTGCAGGTCGCCCCCGGCGACTTCGCCACCGTGTTCGCCCTGAACGACGCCCAAGGCATTCGCCAGGTCGTGGTGGACGAGCCCTTCGACATCCCCAACCAGTTGAAGGCCTCGCTCGCGCTGTTCAACGCCGACCCCGCGTGCGCCAACGCCAAGGTCAAGCTGGCCGGCCGCGACCTGGACCTGTTCCAGAAGGCCCCGGAAGGCAACCCGCGGCGCCAGGAGATCAACCCGCGCGCGAGCCTGGGCGTGCAGCTGGAATGCGCCGGCAAGGCGGTCGGCAACCCGGTCGAACTCGGTGCCCTGGAAGCCGGCAAGCGCTACAGCCTGCTGCTGGTGCCCGGCGCCGCCGGCCCGCAACTGCTGAGCGTCACCGACACCGTCGCCCACTGACCGGACCCACGCGCGCCCATGGTCTTCGCTTCCCTCGAGTTCCTCACGCTGTTCCTGCCGCTGTTCCTGCTCGTCTACGCGCTGGCCCCGGAGGGCCGGCGCAACGTCGTGCTGCTGCTTGGCAGTTGGCTGTTCTACGGCTGGCTGAGCCCGCTGTTCCTGTTCCTGCACATGGCGCTCACGGTGCTGGCGTGGGTCGGCGGACTGCTGGTGGATCGCGCCCGCGAGGGCGGCAGCGTGCGGGTGCGCCTGCTGGCCGGGCTGATCGTCGTGAACACGGCGGTGCTGTGCTGGTACAAGTACGCCAACATCCTCGCCGCCACCTACAACCAGCTGATCACCCACTACGGCTACCTGCCGATGGAGTGGCAGAAGGTGGCGCTGCCGGCGGGCCTGTCGTTCATCGTCCTGCAGGCGATCTCCTACCTGGTCGACGTGCATCGCCACGTGGTCCCGGTGGAGCGCAGCTTCGTCAACTACGCCACCTACATCTCGATGTTCGGCCACTCCATCGCCGGGCCGATCATCCGCTACGACTGGGTGCGCCGCGAACTCGAAAAGCGCTACTTCAACCGCGAGAACTTCGCCCTCGGCGCGCGCCGCTTCATGATCGGCATGTGCATGAAGGTGCTGGTGGCCGACACCCTGTCGCCGCTGGTGGACGTCGCATTCCACCTCGACAACCCGTCCTTCGTCGATGCCTGGATCGGTTGCCTGGCCTACTCGCTGCAACTGTTCTTCGACTTCGCCGGCTACAGCGCCATGGCCATCGGCCTGGGCCTGATGCTCGGCTTCCACTTCCCGGAGAACTTCAACCGCCCGTACCTGGCCTACAGCGTCCAGGACTTCTGGCGGCGCTGGCACCTGTCGCTGTCCAGCTGGCTGCGCGACTACCTGTACATCTCCCTGGGCGGCAACCGCAAAGGCCCCTGGAAGACCTACCGCAACCTGTTCCTGATCATGGCCATCGGCGGCCTGTGGCACGGCGGCGACAGCTGGAACTACCTGCTCTGGGGCTCGGCCCACGGCATCGCCCTGGGCGTCGAGCGCGCCTGGACCCGCTCGCGCCTGCCGAGCCCGCCGCTGTGGCTGTGCCACGTCCTCACCCTGCTGTTCGTCTGCCTGGCCTGGACGCTGTTCCGCTCGCCGGACTTCGCCACCGCGCTGGACATGTACGCCGGCCAGTTCGGCCTGCACGGCTTCGCCCTCGGCGACGCCCTGGCGGTGACCCTGCGCCCGGTGCACTTCCTGGCCGCCGCGCTGGGCCTGGCCTGCATACTCGCGCCGCTGCTGCAGGGGCGCGTGGAAGACCGTTTCGCCGACAACCCGCTGGTCCTCGTGACGGCGGCCCTCTGGCCCGTGCTGGGCTTCATGCTGTCGTTCTCCCTGATCGCCAGCCGTGAAGCCGTGCCCTTCCTGTACTTCCAGTTCTGATGAACCAGCCGACCGAAACCCCATCCACCGCGCCCACGCCGCCCTCGGCGCTGGCGTTGCGCGTCAGCCCTGCGGCCGGCGCGGTCTTCGTGCCGTTCCTCGCCATCATGCTGCTGTCCTGCATCTGGCTGATGGTCCGCGGCCCCATCGACTTCGTCCCGGTGAAAGTGACCGAGGACATGCTCCTGCACGGCGACCTGACCCACCACTTCGCCAAGGAGCTGGCCGACGCGCCGCTGGCCAAGGAAGTGGCGAACCTGGAGCGCGCCGGCAGCTGGCTGCTGGTCGGCGACCTCGGCCCGCGCGTGCGCGAAGGCTGCCCGGGCTGGCTGTTCCTGACCGACGAGACGCGCATCAACCGCCACGCCGAGGACAACGCCAGGGCCAAGGCTCAAGCAGTGATCGAGCTGCGTGAGCGCCTCGCGAAAAAGGGCATCCGGTTGCTGGTAGCGGTAGTGCCGGACAAGAGCCGCATCGCCGCGTCGCAGCTCTGCCCGCTGGTGCGCCCAGCGTCCCTCGCGCCACGCGTCGAGCACTGGCTGACGCTGCTGCACGCCGCCGGTGTGCCGACGCTGGACCTGAACGCCAGCCTGCAACCGCTGGGCGACCAGGCCTTCCTGCGCACCGACACGCACTGGAGCGAGACCGGTGCCCAGGCCGCTGCCGCGCAGATCGCCAAGGGCGTTACCGCGCTGCCGTTCACGCCGACGCCGCAGCAGGTCTTCGATCTCGAACAGGCCCCTCTCGCGCGCCGTCCTGGCGACCTGGTGCGCCTAGCCGGCATCGACTGGCTGCCGCTGTCCCTGCAGCCACCGGCGGAGATGGTCGCGGCGACGACGGTCAAGGCGCGCGCCGTCGAAACCGCTGCCAGCGGCGACAGCGCCGACGACCTGTTCGGCGACAGCAACCTGCCGAACACCGCGCTGATCGGCACCTCGTTCTCGCGCAACTCCAACTTCGCCGGCTTCCTCGAAAAAGCCCTCGGCGCGCCGCTGGGCAACTTCGCCAAGGACGGCGGCGAATTCTCCGGTGCTGCCCAGGCCTACTTCAGCAGCCCGGCCTTCCAGCAGACGCCGCCCAAGCTGATCGTCTGGGAAATCCCCGAGCGCGACCTGCAGACGCCGTACGTGCCCATCGAAGCGAAGTTCTGAGGCAAGGAATCGGCGCATGACCGCCTAGCGGTCATGCGGCCTGCAATGCGCGTCGGATGGCAGCGCCGGGCGGCGGAGGCACCGCGGGACCGGCTTGCCCTGCACGGGATGCTGGCCCCGACCGCCCTGAGACTGATAAAACCGGCTAGGCCCCGCCGACCTGGCGGCAATCACTCTCCTCAAGGTAAGGACCGACATGCCGAACGAAACCTACATCCCTCCGCGCGTCTGGACCTGGGACAAGGAAAATGGCGGCGCCTTCGCCAGCATCAACCGTCCCGTCGCCGGCGCTACACACGAGCAGCCGCTGCCGCGCGGCAAGCATGCGCTGCAGCTGCATTCGCTGGCCACGCCCAACGGCGTCAAGGTGACCATCCTGCTCGAAGAGTTGCTGGAGCTGGGTGTGGTAGCGGCGGAATACGATGCATGGCCCATCAGCATCGGCCAGGGCGAGCAGTTCGGCAGCGGCTTCGTCGAGCTCAACCCGAACTCCAAGATCCCCGCCCTGCTGGACACCGGCGTCACGCCCGAGCTGCGCATCTTCGAGTCCGGCTCGATCCTGCTGTACCTCGCGGAGAAATTCGGCCACTTCATCCCCCGCGATATCGCCGGGCGCACACAGACCCTGAACTGGCTGTTCTGGCAGGTCGGCAGCGCGCCCTTCCTCGGCGGCGGCTTCGGCCACTTCTATGCCTATGCGCCGGAGAAATTCGAGTACCCCATCAATCGCTATGCCATGGAGGTCAAACGCCAGCTGGATGTGCTCGACCGGCAGTTGGCAAACAACCGCTTCATCGCCGGCAGCGAATACACAATCGCCGACATGGCCATCTGGCCCTGGTACGGCGCGCTGCTGAACAACCAGGTGTATGGCGCGGCGGAGTTCCTCGACGCCGAGAGCTACACCCACGTGCGCCGCTGGACCGATGAGATCGCGGCGCGTCCGTCGGTGCAGCGGGGCGTGAAGGTCAACCGGACCTGGGGCGAAGAGCCTATGCCTGAACGCCACGGCGCCGACGACTTCAAGCGCTGAGGTGCCGGCCTAGAGAGACGGAGCGATGTTCGCCAGAGCACGCTCCACGCAGGCCTCCTTTTTCCCCCGCCGGGGCGACGTGCTGAATGGCGGCCCGTACTTGTCGCGAACTGGCAAGTCCATGTCATCCAATGCCAATTCAGCCGCGCTCAAGCGGTCCATGCTGATCCCGACAACAAGAAACCAGCGCTTGGCCAGTGTGCCGAGCGAGGAGCGTCAGCATGCGTCACTACCTCATCACCCTGGGCATCCCCGCCCTGCTCTTCGCCCTGGCCCTGTACACCGAAACCACCAGCGAGCTGGCCGTCAGCAAGGCGCCGGTGGTCAACGTCGGCGAGATCTTCGGGCAACTCTGAACTGTTCCGCCGAACAGGGCTCAGCCCACCCGCACGATATCGACGGAAATTTCCACCGCCGCCACCGTGCCGCGGTTCTCCAGCCAGTGCGTGGTGTTGCGGTCCTCCGGCCAGCCCACGCCCGGCCCGTAGTCGGTGGCGACGCCGTTGCGGTGGTCGGTGATGGTGCCGCGCAGAATGTACACGGTGCCGGGGCGGTCGATGTGGTTGTGCACCGGCCCGAACACGCCGCCGGGCTCGATGGTCACCAAGCGCATGCGCAGCTGTCGCCCAGCCATGCCTTCGATCTCGGGGCCGAGATCGACCGTCGTCAGCAACTGCACCGTGACGCCTTGGGTTTCGGGTGCCACTTCGTCGTAGCTCATCGTGCTTGCCTCGCTGGGTGAGAATGCCCCCCTCTAAGCAGTAGAGACCCGATTCAGTTGGGCTGATAGCGAAGGAGCCGTACGGTCGAGCCCGTGCAGTCCTGCTGTGCGGCGGCTTTACTGGGCTCCCGCGTTCGCGGGAGAGACGGGTATGAGGTTCGTGCTCTCCGGCGTCGTCCCCGCGAACGCGGGGATCCAATAACAGCACTTGCGATTGACGCGGCGTGACGTCGAAGCTCTTTTCGTAGGAGCGAGCTTGCTCGCGAACAGCCTCACAGCGGGGCTTGGTTCGCGAGCAAGCTCGCTCCTACAAATGAACAACCCGGAACGGGTTATCCGCCATTTCCCCCTCACGGCAACACGAAACTCACTTCGATATTCCCGCGCGTGGCCTTGGAGTACGGGCACAGCTGGTGCGCCGCATCCACCAGGCGCTGTTTGTCCTCGGCGGGCAGCCCTGGCAGTTCCACCGTCAGCTGGGCCGCCAGGGCGAAGCCGCCGTCGGCGGTATGGCCGAGGGAAACTTCCGCCGCCACCGCCACGTCGGCCGGTACGCAGATATCCAGGGTCTGGCCGGCGCGGCGCATGGCACCGATGAAGCAGGCCGACCAGCCGATGGCGAACAGCTGCTCAGGGTTGGTGCCCGGACGGCCGGAACCGGGCGGGCTCAGCGGCAGGTCGAGGCTGCCGTCGGTGGACTGGCCGCGGCCGTCGCGGCCACCGGTGGTGCGGGTTTGAGCGGTGTAGAGGACTTTTTCCAGTTGCGCGGTCATGGCGATGGCTCCGTCAGTGGGTGGGGCGAATGGCCGGCGACAGCCGGCGCAGGTTGGCGCAGTTGGGGCGGGTGCCGAGCACCACACCCTGATCGCGCAGGGCTTGCAGTAGGGCCAGGCCCTGCCGGTGAACGATTTCAAGCTCGATGCCGCTGATCTCGGTCAGCGCCTGCAGGTGTTCGCGGCCGGTCAGCTGCCACTGCTGCAGGGAAAGCAGCAGAGCGTGGGCCAGCGGCGCAAGGCGCGAGAAATGCACCTGCTGATCGGCGCCACGGCGGGCGAGCAGCAAGGTCGGCGCCGTCGGCGCGGCGTCCGGCAGGTAGTCGGGGCCGATGTCCGCCACCGGCCAGGCGTAGGCCAGTGGCCAGGCCTGGGCCGACAACACGGGCACGCCGTCGAGCAGATCGCCCTCGGGGTCGTGGTCCGCTTCGCGGTCCTCTCCCAGCAGCAAGGCAGTCTCCACCCACTCGTAGTGGGCCAGTTCCGCCGCCCATTCCGGCAACTCGACGGAAGCCTGTTCGAGGTAGCCGACGAACTCGCCGGCGACTTCGGTGAACAGCGGCGTCTGGCAGCGGTGCTCGGCGTAGAAAGCCTCGACCAGGGCCTGCCAGCGCTGCGCCCCAAGGCTCGCGCTCAGCACCGGGAAGGCACCCTCCAGCAGTGAAGCGATGTTGCCGAGGAAAAGCTGGCGATACACGGCCAGCCGGCGCGCCTCGATGCCGGGCGGCGGTGCATGGCGCTGCGGATCGCGCACGTGGCTGGCCAGGGTTTGCAGTTGGTCATGAAGGGAATCAGGCACGACGCACCTCCGGCAGGGCGATGACGGCGCTCTGCCGTTCGCGGATCGCCTCGATCTCCACCAGCAGCTCGGCCAGCGGCGGGAAGTTGAAGTCGCGCTCCAGCAGCGTTGGCAGCGCGCCGAAGCGCTGGTAAGCCTGCTCCAGCAGTGCCCATACATCGCCCTTCACGGTGGCGCCGTGGGTGTCGATCTTCAGGTCCGGCGCTTCGTCGTAATGCCCGGCCACATGCATGCTTACCACACGCTCCGCCGGCAGCTCGGCGAGATAGGCATGGGCGTCGTAGCCGTGGTTGATCGCGTTGACGTATAGGTTGTTGACGTCCAGCAGCAGGTCGCAATCCGCTTCCTCCAGCACGGCACGCAGGAAGTCGATTTCGCTCAGCGCCTGGTAGGGCGCGGCGTAGTAGGAAATGTTCTCCACGGCGATGCGCCGGCCGAGCACGTCCTGCGCTTGGCGAATGCGCGCGGCGACGTGGTGCACCGCTTCGTCGGTGAACGGCAGCGGCAGCAGGTCGTAAAGCTGGCCGTCGTCGGAGCAGTAGCTCAGGTGTTCGCTGAACAGCGGCACGCGGTGCTGGTCGAGGAACTCGCGGGTGCGCCGCAGCAGCTCCAGGTCCAGCGGCGCCGGCCCGCCGAGCGAGAGAGACAGGCCGTGGCAGCTCAGCGGAAAGCGTTCGGCGAGGCTCGCCAGTTGCTTGCCGAAGGCGCCGCCGACGCCGATCCAGTTGTCCGGCGCGCATTCGAGGAAGTCCACCGCGCCAGCGTCGGCCGCCAGCAGCTCCGGGAGCAGTGCGCGGCGCAGGCCGAGGCCGGCGCCAAACAGGGATGCAGCAGTCATGGGGGTGATCTCCGGCTGGTGAATTGCCTCCCGGCGCCGGGCGCCGGGAGGATCGGCGGGGTCAGTTCTTGGCCTGGCTCAGCTTGCTGTACAGGTCGGCCGGGAACGGGTTGCCGTTGGAGTCGAACTGGTGCTTGCGGAACTGGTAGACCTCGCCTTCGGAGAGGTAGCCGTCGTGGTTGGCGTCGATGGCCTTGAACTCCTCGGCGCCGTTCGGCGCGACCTTCAGCAGCTCATTCAGCGAGACGCGGCCATCGTGGTCGGCATCGGTGTGGTTGAAGGAAGCATCGCCGCACTTGCCTTCACCGCACTTGCCCTCGGCCTTGGTGGCTTTGGCCTGGGCCTTGCTGGCGCCGCATTTGCCTTCGCCACATTTGCCTTCGCCAGCCTTCTCGGCAGCAGCCAGTTGGTAACCCTGCGGCAGTGCCTCGACAGCGAACGCGTTGGAAGCCAGGGCGCCGCCGGCCAGGGCGACAGCGAGCAGGCCGAGACGGGTTTTGCTCGAGAACGAGGTACGGGACATGGTGTTTCTCCAGATACGTGTGCGGCTTTACCGCGGGTCAGAAGGAATACCGTTGCGAGGGCGGCGGTTGGCGACTTTCGCCAGGGTTGGCCTGTCTCGTTCAGGTAGGGCTATTTGGCCCGTGCGATGTATCGCCGAGGTATCGCGGTAGCGCGCGTTTGTATGCCAGTGCGCGGAGGGAGAAGCGTGGATACAAAGCGATACATAGGCGTATGGCCTGCCGGCGGACGCAGCCATCTTTCATCCGCACGGGCGCGCAGGCTTCCTTAGCAACTTCTTGATATCGGCTCTTCGATTCTTTGCAGCATCTTGATACCGCCCCTCCTACGCTGGGGACTCCAGTGGAGGGCCGGTGATGGATGTCCCGTACATCATTCTCGCGTTCGTCTGCCTCGCCCTGATCTTCGGCCTGGCGTTTGGCTGCCAGGCACTGAGCCGGAGGCGGCCGTGACCCTGTTCTATGTCGTCGGTGGCATCGTCGCCGCGCTACTGCTCGTCTACCTGATCGCCGCGCTGCTGTTCCCGGAGGACTTCATATGAGCCTCCAGGCGTGGACGCTGCTTGGCGCCTTCCTGATCGCGCTGCTGGCGCTGTCGTGGCCGCTCGCCTGGTACCTCGATGCCGTGATGGCTGGGCGATTTCGCCTGCTGACGCGCATCGAGGCACCGCTCTACCATGTCGCCGGGACCCGCGCCGAAGACGAGATGGGCTGGCTGCCCTACTCCCTCTCGGTACTGCTCTTCAATGCGCTCGGCGTAGTGGTGGTTTATCTCCTGCAACGCCTGCAGGCCGTGCTGCCGCTCAACCCGCAGGACTTCGGCGCGGTCACCCCGGACTCGGCCTTCAACACCGCGATCAGCTTCGTCACCAACACCAACTGGCAGGGCTACAGCGGCGAAGCCAGCATGAGCTACCTGACCCAGATGCTTGCCCTGGCCGTGCAGAACTTCTTCTCCGCGGCCACCGGAATAGTGGTGGTGATCGCCCTGGTGCGCGGCTTCGCCCGGCACAGCGCGCAGAGCATCGGCAATGCCTGGGTCGACCTCACCCGCGTCACCCTCTGGTTGCTGCTGCCGGTGTCGTTTCTGCTGGCCCTGTTCCTGGTCAGCCAGGGTGCGATCCAGAACCTCGCTCCCTACCAGGACGTGACCACCCTGGAAGTCAGCCATTACCCGTTGCCCAAGCTCGACCCGACCGGCCAGCCGGTGCGAGACGCCCAGGGCAACGCGGTGATGGAGGACCACAGCAGCCCGACCCAGACCATCGCCATGGGGCCGGTGGCCTCCCAGGAGGCGATCAAGATGCTGGGCACCAACGGCGGTGGCTTTTTCAATGCGAACTCGGCGCACCCTTACGAAAACCCCACGCCGCTGAGCAACTTCGCGCAGATGCTGGCGATTTTCGCGATACCGGCTGCGCTGTGCTTCGTCTTTGGCCGCATGGTCGGCGACACGCGCCAGGGCTGGGCGGTGCTGATTGCGATGACGCTGATGTTCGTGGTCGGGGTGATCGCCGCGAACCACTACGAACTGCTGGGCAACCCGCAATTCCAGGCACTGGGCGTGGACCCGGCGGCGGGCAACATGGAAGGCAAGGAGACGCGCTTCGGCATCGCCGCTTCCAGCCTCTTCGCCACCGTGACCACGTCCGCTTCCTGTGGCGCGGTCATTGCCATGCACGACTCCTTCACGCCCCTGGGCGGCGCCGTTGCGCTGGTGATGATGCAGCTCGGCGAGGTGGTGTTCGGCGGCGTCGGCAGCGGTCTCTACGGGATGCTGGTGTTCGCCCTGCTGGCGGTGTTCATCGCCGGGCTGATGATCGGCCGTACCCCCGAGTACCTGGGCAAGAAGATCGAGGCCTTCGAGATGAAGATGGTGGCCATCGCCATCCTCGTCACGCCCCTCCTGGTGCTGTGCGGCACGGCGATCGCGGTCATGGCCGACGCCGGCCGCGTGGGGGTCGCCAACCCCGGCACCCACGGTTTCTCGGAAATCCTCTACGCCTTCACCTCGGCGGCCAACAACAACGGCAGCGCCTTCGCCGGCCTGTCGGCCAACACGCCCTTCTACAACAGCCTGCTCGGCATCGCCATGTGGTTCGGCCGCTTCGGCGTGCTGGTGCCGGTGCTGGCCATCGCCGGCAGCCTGGCGGCGAAGAAACGCCTGGCGGCCACCGCCGGGACCATGCCGACCCACGGCCCGCTGTTCGTGGTGCTGCTGATCGGCACCGTGCTGCTGGTCGGCCTGCTCAACTACGTGCCGGCGCTCGCGCTGGGGCCGGGCATCGAGCACCTGCTGCTGTTCAAGTGAGCCGCGACCATGAGCCGAAAGACCTTCACCCTGTTCGACCCCACCCTGGCCCGTCCGGCCCTGGTCGACGCCCTGCGCAAGCTCGACCCGCGCGTGCAGTGGCACAACCCGGTGATGTTCATGGTCTACATCGGCGCCCTCCTCACCACCGCGCTCTGGCTGCAGGCGTTGATCGGCCAGGGGGAAGCGAGCAGCGCTTTCATCCTGGCGATCACGCTGTGGCTGTGGTTCACCCTGTACTTCGCCAATTTCGCCGAAGCCCTGGCCGAGGGTCGCAGCAAGGCGCAGGCGGCCTCGCTGCGCGAGCTGAAGAAGGAGACCTGGGCGAAGAAACTGAACGAGCCGAATTACGGTGCCGAATGGCAACTGGTGCACGCCAGCGACCTGTGCAAGGGCGACGTGGTGCTGGTCGAGGTCGGCGACCAGGCACAGGCGCTGATCCCGGCCGACGGCGAAGTCATCGAAGGCGTCGCCTCGGTGGACGAATCGGCCATCACCGGCGAATCGGCTCCGGTCATCCGTGAAGCCGGCGGCGACTTCTCCGGCGTTACCGGCGGCACCCGCCTGCTCTCGGACTGGCTGGTGATCCGCATCACCACCAACCCGGGCGAGACCTTCGTCGACCGCATGATCGCCATGGTGGAGAACGCCAAGCGGCAGAAGACGCCCAATGAGATCGCCCTGTCGATCCTGCTGGTGGCGCTGAGCATCGTGTTCCTCGGCGTCACCGTGACCCTGCTGCCCTTCTCGCTCTATGGCGTGGCCGTCACCGGCTCCGGTTCGCCGGTGACCATCACCGTCCTGATCGCGCTGCTGGTCTGCCTGATCCCCACCACCATCGCCGGCCTGCTCTCGGCGGTGGGCGTGGCGGGCATGAGCCGGATGATGCAGGCCAATGTCATCGCCACCTCCGGCCGCGCCGTAGAGGCCGCCGGCGACGTCGACGTGCTGCTGCTGGACAAGACCGGCACCATCACCCTCGGCAATCGCCAGGCCTCGGCCTTCCTCGCCGCTCCCGGGGTCAGCGCGAAGGACCTGGCCGACGCCGCGCAACTGGCCTCGCTCGCCGACGAGACGCCGGAAGGCCGCAGCGTCGTCGTCCTGGCCAAGCAGCAGTACAACCTGCGCCAGCGCGACATCCAGACGCTCGGCGCACGCTTCGTGCATTTTTCCGCGCAGACCCGCATGAGTGGCGTCGACCTCGGCGAGCGCAGGGTGCGCAAGGGCGCGGCGGAAGCCATCCGCAGTTACGTCGAAGCCCAGGGCGGCAACTTCCCGCCCCAGGTGCTGAGCATGGTGGGTGACGTGTCTCGGCGCGGCAGCACGCCCCTGGTGGTCTGCGAGGGTGCCGAAGTGCTGGGCATCATCGAGCTGAAGGACATCATCAAGGGCGGCATCCGCGAGCGCTTCGCCGAGCTGCGCCGCATGGGCATCAAGACGGTGATGGTCACCGGCGACAACCGCCTGACCGCGGCGGCCATCGCCGCCGAAGCGGGGGTCGACGACTTCCTCGCCGAGGCCCGCCCCGAGGACAAGCTGGAACTGATCCGCCGCCACCAGCGCGAAGGCCGGCTGGTCGCCATGACCGGCGACGGCACCAACGATGCCCCGGCGCTGGCCCAGGCCGACGTGGCGGTGGCGATGAACTCGGGCACCCAGGCGGCCAAGGAGGCCGGCAACATGGTCGACCTGGACAGCAACCCGACCAAGCTCATCGAGGTGGTCGAGACCGGCAAGCAGATGCTGATGACCCGCGGCTCGCTGACCACCTTCTCGGTGGCCAACGACGTGGCGAAATACTTCGCCATCATTCCGGCGGCATTCGTCACCACCTACCCGCAACTGAATGCGATGAACGTCATGCACCTGAGCAGCCCGAACTCGGCGGTGCTTTCCGCGGTGATCTTCAACGCGCTGATCATCGTGTTCCTGATCCCCCTGGCGCTGAAGGGCGTGCGCTACCGCCCGGTGGGAGCCGCTTCGCTGCTGCGGCGCAACCTGCTGATCTACGGGCTGGGCGGGGTGATCGTGCCCTTCATCGGCATCAAGATCATCGACCTGGCCCTGACACTGGTCGGCCTGGCCTGAGGAGGTAGCCGCATGCTTGCCCTGCTGCGTCCCGCCCTGGTGCTGTTCTTCGTCCTCTCGCTGGTCACCGGGCTGGCCTACCCCCTGCTCACCACCGGCGTGGCGAAAGCGCTGTTTCCCTACCAGGCGACAGGCAGCCTGGTGTTCAAGGACGGCAAGGCGGTGGGCTCGGAACTGATCGGCCAATCCTTCAGCGATCCGCGCTACTTCTGGAGCCGCCCCTCGGCGACGGCGCTCACGCCCTACAACGCCAGCGCTTCCGGCGGCGCCAACCTGGGGCCGCTCAACCCCGCGCTGCTGGATGCAATCAAGACACGCATCGCCGCATTGCGCGCCGCCGACCCCGGCAATACCGCGCCGGTGCCGGCGGACCTGGTTACCCACTCGGCCAGCGGCCTCGACCCGCACATCAGCGTGGCCGCCGCGCAATACCAGGCGCCGCGCGTCGCGCGGCTGCGCAACCTGCCTCTGGAGCGCGTCCACGCGCTGATCGCAGAGCATACCGAGGGCTCGCCCCACGGCATCCTCGGCGACCAGCGGGTCAACGTCCTGCTGCTCAACCTGGCGCTGGACAGCGCGCACTGAGCTGTCGCCAGACCTGTCGACAGGGCACTGACTATCCTTGTCCTACCGTGACGGCTGCACTCGAGGCAGGACCGCGATGAGCGACACGCAACGCCCGGACCCTGACCAGTTGCTGGCACAGATACAGCAGGAGGAAGCCCAGCAACAGCGTGGCCGGCTGAAGATCTTCTTCGGCGCCAGCGCCGGCGTCGGCAAGACCTACGCCATGCTCTCGGCGGCGCGCGCAGCGCTGGCCCAGGGCACCCAGGTGCTGGTGGGCGTCGTGGAAACCCATGGCCGCGCCGAGACCGAGGCACTGCTGCAGGGGCTGGAGCGGCTGCCGCTGCGGCAGGTCGAATACAAGGGGCGGCGCCTCGGCGAGTTCGACCTGGATGGCGCCCTCGCCCGCCACCCGCCGCTGATCCTGATCGACGAACTGGCCCACTCCAACGTCGCCGGCTCCCGCCATCCCAAGCGCTGGCAGGACGTCGAGGAACTGCTCGCCGCCGGCATCCATGTGTGGTCGACGATGAACGTGCAGCACCTGGAGAGCCTCAACGACATCGTCGGCAGCATCACCGGCATCCGGGTCTGGGAAACGGTGCCCGACCGCATCTTCGACGGCGCCGACGAAGTGGTGATGGTCGACCTGCCGCCCGACGACCTGCTGCAGCGCCTGAAGGAAGGAAAGGTCTACCTGGCCCATCAGGCCGAACGCGCGGTGCGCAACTTCTTCCGCAAGGGCAACCTGATCGCCCTGCGAGAATTGGCCCTGCGCCGCACCGCCGACCGCGTCGACAGCGAGATGCTGGAGTACCGCGGGCGCATCCTGTCGCAGCCGGTCTGGGGCACGCGCGGCTCCCTGCTGGTGGGCGTGGGCATCAATGAACAGGATGAGAAGACCGTGCGTTCCAGTGCCCGCCTGGCGTCCCAGCTCGACGTGCCATGGCACGCCGTCTACGTCGAGACGCCCAGACTGCAGCGCCTGCCGGAGGCGCGCCGGCTGCGCATATTGCGAACGCTGAAGCTGGCCCAGGAACTGGGTGCCGAAATCGCCGTGCTGACTGGCCAGGACGAAGCGGAAGTCCTGGTCAAGTATGCCCGCCAGCACAACCTGTCGAAGGTGGTTCTCGGCCGTCGCGGTGGCTCGCGCAGCTGGCGCTGGAGCGCGGGCCTGGCAGACCGGATCGCCGCCCAGGGCGCCGACCTCGACCTGCTGCAGATCGCCTTGCCGGCCGCGCGCGGCGGCAAGACCGAGGTGGCTGCCAGGGGGCCTGGCTCCCCTCCGTACCTGCCCGTGTACCTCATGGCCGCCCTCGCGGTGGTCGCGGTCACCCTTGTCGCCACGCCGCTGCTCCGGGTGCTCGAGCTGACCAACATCGTCATGCTGTTCCTCCTGGCCGTGGTCGCCGTCGCGGTGCGCTACGGGCGCGGCCCGGCGGTACTGGCGGCGTTCCTGGCGGTGGCGTCCTTCGACTTCTTCTTCGTGCCGCCGCGCTTCACCCTGGCGATCAGCGACGTCCAGTATCTGGTTACCTTCGCCGTCATGCTGGTGGTCGCCCTGGTCATCGGACAGATGGCCGCCGGTCTGTCCTACCAGGCACGCGTCGCGCAACGCGGCGAGGACCGCATGCGCGGCCTCTACGAGATGTCCCGGCAGCTGTCCGCCGCACTAATGGTCGAACAGGTCGCCGACATTTCCAGCCAGTTCCTCGCCAGCGAGTTCAACGCCCGCTCGGCGCTCTTCGTCACTGACCTGCAGGACCGCCTGCGTCCGCCAGTGCCGACCGACGAACTGGCGGAAGTGGATGGGGCGGTCGCCCAGTGGTGCTTCGACAAGGAGGAGCCCGCCGGGCACGGCACCGATACCCTGCCGGCCGGGCCGACGCTCTACCTGCCGCTCACGGCCCCCATGCGTGTACGCGGCGTGCTCGCCGTACAGCCGCGCGACAACGCGCGACTGGCCATACCCGAACAGCGCCGGCTGCTCGACACCTGCGCCTCCCTGCTGGCGATTTCCCTGGAGCGCATCCACTACATCGAAGTGGCCCAGAGCAGCACATTGCAGATGGAATCGGAGCGCATGCGCAATTCCCTGATCGGCGCCATCTCGCATGACCTGCGCACGCCGCTGACATCGCTGGTGGGCCTGGCAGAATCCCTGGCGCAGACCGAACCGAGGCTGGACGGCACGCAGCTGGAGCTGGCCAACGGCATTCGCGAGCTCAGCCTGCGCATGAACAACCTGCTCAACAACCTGCTGGACATGGCCCGGCTGGAGTCCGGTGCGGTCGAGCTCAAGCGCGCCTGGCAACCGCTCGAGGAAACCATCGGCAGCGCCCTGGCGACTTGCCGGCTGGCACTGGGCGAACGCCAGGTCGAGGTCGCCCTGCCCGCCGACATGCCGCTGGTGCAGGTCGATGCCGTGCTGTTCGAACGGGTCCTGGTCAACCTGCTGGAGAATGCCGCCAAGTACACCCCGCCGGGCACCCCCATCCACATTGGCGCCGCCGCCCGCCGCAAGAGCTTCGAGCTATGGATCGACGACTGGGGCCCCGGCGTGCCGCCCGGGCGCGAAGCGACCATCTTCAACAAGTTCGAACGTGGCCGTAAGGAGAGCGCCATCCCCGGAATGGGCCTTGGCCTGGCGCTCTGCAGGACCATCATCGAAGCCCACGGCGGCAGCATCAGCGCCAGCAACCGCCCCGGCGGCGGCGCGCGTTTCCTCATCACCCTGCCCCGCGGCGAACCGCCCCAGGTGCCAGTGGAAGACGAACCCGACGATACGCAGAGGCTGCCATGAGCGAACTCCCCGCACGGATACTGGTGGTCGAGGACGACGCCACCATCCGCCGCGTCGTGCGCATGGCCCTGGAGTCCGAGGGTCTGGATGTATACGAGGCCGAGAGTCTGCAACGCGGCCTGCTCGAAGCCGGCTCCCGCGCGCCCGACCTGATCATCCTCGACCTGGGGCTGCCCGACGGCGACGGCATCGAACTGATCCGCGACCTGCGCAGCTGGTCGGAGGTGTCGATCATCGTGCTCTCCGCACGAGACAGCGAAGCCTCGAAGATCAGCGCGCTGGACAGCGGCGCCGACGACTACCTCGCCAAGCCCTTCGGTACCGGCGAGCTATTGGCACGGGTGCGCAGCCAACTGCGCCGCCGCCACCCGCACGACACCGAGGCCGGCGCGCAGGTCAGCTTCGGCGGGGTCCGCATCGACCTCAATCGGCGTAGCGTCGAACGCCATGGCGAACCGCTGCACCTCACCCGCCTGGAGTACCGCCTGCTGGTCCACCTGTGCACGCACCCCGACCGGGTCCTGACCCACCTGCACCTGCTGCGGGCGGTCTGGGGCCCCAGCCACACGGAAGACACCCACTATCTGCGGGTATTCATGGCCAACCTGCGCAAGAAGATCGAAGAGGACCCCGCCCGACCGCGCCACCTGCTGACGGAGGTCGGCGTCGGCTATCGTTTCGTGCCCTAGCCTCGGCCCCGATCAGCCGTGCCTGCGCTCCAGGTAGGCCACCACATTGGCCAGAGTCGCCAGCTCCGGGTAGTCCTGATGCGGAATCGTCACGCCGGTCAGGCGGTGCAGCTCCGCCACGAAGCGCGCGAAATCCGTCTCGTCGAATTCGAACTGCTCGTCGAAGCGGACCTCCGGGTCGAGGGACTCCTCCTCCAGGTCGGGCGCCACGTTGTAGAGAGCCTGGTACACCAGCCGTGCATGGGTTGCGTCGTTCATGAGCACTCCTTCAACCGCATGAGTTCATCGAATGGCTTCGTGAAGCAGCCACTAGCGCAGTATGGCGAGGCGCTGCCTGCACTTGTTGATGTCGATCAACTGCCTCCCGACGCCTTCATCCGCTCGCGGTCAGAGGCCCGGTCAATACAGCAGGAACCGCGCGCGGCGCGCCTGGAAGGCGTCCAGCTCGCCCTGCCAGTCGGCCGCTATCGCACGCGGGTCGGCGCCGGCCCGAATGGACGCGACAACGGTGGCCGATCCTATGCCGCCCAGGGTTTCGTCCAGGCGGAACCTGTCCGGATACAGGCGATGCAGCGCGGCGGCCAGTTCCACGCCCAGGGCCGGCGAATCCAGCGCGTTGCGATCGCTGACGCTGATGCGCACGCCCCGGCAGGCCTGGCCATGGTAGGGGCCGCTGTCGGGCGTGAAGGTCACGGCGGAGAAGCTCGCTCCGGCGATCGACCGCGTCGTCAGGTAGCGGGCCAGTTGGCGGCCGTCGATCCAGGGCGCGCCGACCTGCTCGAAGGGGCTGTCGGTGCCGCGGCCGACGCTGATGTTCGCCCCCTCGATCATGCCGACACCCGGATAGAGCGCCGTCTGGCCGAGGCTCCTGAGGTTCGGCGACGGGTTCACCCAGGCCAGCCCCGTGTCGTCGAACCAGTCGCGCCGCGAATAGCCGCGCATGGCGACTACGTGCAGGTCGGCATGGATCGCCGCCTCCTGGTTGTAGAAGCCGGCGAGCTCGCCGAGGGTCATGCCGGGGCGGACCGGGATCGGCCAGTAGCCGGTGAAGGAGGTGCGCCCGGCATCGAGCATCGGTCCCTGGACCTGCGCCCCACCGATCGGGTCGGGTCGGTCCAGTACCCAGATCGGGATGCCCTTGCGAGCCGCCGCCTCCATGGCATAGGCAAGCGTGGTGCCATAGGTGTAGAAGCGCGCGCCGGCATCCTGTATGTCGAACACCAGGGCATCGACGCCGGCGAGCATCGCCTCGCTCGGCCGGCGCGTCTCCCCGTACAGGCTGTACACCGGCAATCCAGTGGACGGCTCGGCGCCCGAGGCGACTTTCTCGTCGAGCTTGCCGTACAGGCCGTGCTCCGGGCTGAACAGCGCGACCAGCTTCACGCCCGGGGCCTCGCGCAGCAGGTCGATGTTGCGCCGGCCCTTGCGGTCGATCCCGGTCTGGTTGGTGATCAGCCCGACCCTGAGCCCGCGCAGCGGCGCGAAACCGCTTTCGGCGAGGACGTCCAGGCCGCTGCTGACCACTTGCCGGGCCGCCGCATAGCGGGCCAGCGCCGGCCTGGCAGTGGCTATGTCGGCATCGGTGAGCGGCCCCAGCGCGGCGCCGACCGCCTCGGCCACCCGCTCGCGCAGCGGCCCTGCGTCGCCGCCGTCGTCGGGGTGGACGCGATTGCTCAGCAGGATCACGTAGAGCCGGGCGACCGGGTCGATCCACAGCGAGGTCCCGGTGAAGCCCGTGTGGCCATAGGCGCCGACCGGCGCGAGGGTGTCGCGGTCGCTGGCGAAGGGCGCCGCGATGTCCCAGCCCAGGCCGCGCAGGCGCGCCTGGCCGGCCGGCGATTGCGGCAGGGTCATGGCTTCGACGCTTGCGCGGCTCAGCACGCGCACGCCGTCCAGCGAACCGCCGGCCAGCAGCATGCGGGCAAAACGCGCCAGGTCGTCGGCGCTCGAGAACACCCCGGCGTGGCCCGCCACGCCGCCCATGCGCCAGGCGGTCGGGTCATGCACCACGCCCTGCCGGCCGCGCACGGTCGGCGCGATGCGTGGCGACGGTGCCGGCAGGAAGCCGCTGTCGCGCATGCCCAGCGGCGCGAAGACATGGGCCTGGCAATAGCGCTCAAGGGGCTCGCCCGAGACCCGCTCGACCAGTTCGCCCAGGACCTCGAAATTGATGTCGCTGTAGAGGTATCGCTCGCCGGGAGGAGCGCTGGGGCGTACCGCGACGATCCGCTCGATCGCCGCCGAACGGCCCTTCCACGGGCGACTCAGGTCGAGGTCGGCGGGCAGGCCGGAATAATGGGTGAGCAGGTCGCGCACCCTGATCGGCGCCTTGCCGTTCGCGGCGAAGGCCGGCCAGTAGCGGGCGACGGGCGCGTCGAGGTCGAGCCGACCCCGTTCCGACAACTGCATGATCGCGGTGGTGGTGGCCACCACCTTGGTGAGCGAGGCCAGGTCGAAGATCGTGTCCGGGGTCATCGGCAGGTGCTCGGGGCGTACCTCCCGTTCGCCATAGGCGGCGCGGTAGTAGACGCCGTTTTCGCCACCGATCTGCACCACCGCGCCGGGCAGGTGCCCAGCAGCGATCTCGTCTTGCACGATGCCGGCGATGCGCTGCAGCGCGGCCGGGTCCGGCACCCGGGCAACGGCGGGCGCGGCGCAGACCAGCGCGACCAGCAGCAGCCAGCGCTTCATGGCTGCGCCTCCCCCTTCAGGCCGTCTGGGCCATAGGCGTTACGCGGGTTCCAGAGCATCCATCCGGCGCTGCCGAAGGCTTCGGCGCCTTCGATCTGCGCGCGAATCTGTTCGGCGCCGAAGGTACGGTGATCGAAGGCGTAATCGCGAAAGGCCTGGAGCCAGGGTCTGAAGCGCAGGCTCGACACACCGGTGCGGCGGCGGGCGTTCTTCAGCGAGAGCTCGACGATCTCGCGCGGAACGGCCACCGGGTTCTTGTAGCCGGGAATGCCGAACTTGAAGCCGGAGGGGTAAAGCATGGGTGACAGGTAGTCCAGGTATTGCACCATATCCTCCAGGCGCTGGCCGATGCCGGTGTCGTCCAGGTTCCAGAGCACGTAGCCGAAGATGTCCGCGGAAAGGAACACATTATACGGAGCCAGGCGGCCACGGGCCTCGGCGAGGAAACCGTTGATCGCCTCGACCCGGTTGGCCAGCGTGGTGCGCTTGGCGAAGACCAGGCCAGGGTGGTCCGGCAGGCGCAGGTAGTCGAACTGGATCTCGTCGAACCCCAGACGCGCGGCCTCCTCGGCCACGTCGAGCACGTAGTCGCGCACCTCGGGACGGAAGGGGTCGGTCCAGGCCAGGCCCTCGCGGTCGACATAGAGCCCGCCGTCCGGGACATGCACCCCCCACTCCGGGTGCAAGCGGGCCAGCGGGTCGTCCTTGAACGCGACTATTCGCGCTATCAGGTAGATTCCGCGGGCATGCAATTGGCCAATCAGCGCGGGCATGTCGCGCACCGTGATCGACTTCTGCGCACCGCTCTCTACCGCCAGTGGCACCGTGCTGCGGTAGGGAATGCGGCCGCGGTCGCCCTTGACGTCGATCACCAGGGCATTGAGCTCGGTGCTGCCAATGAGCCGCAGGGCAGCGTCGCGCAGCGCCTGGCTGCCGATGCCGTAGTACGACAGGTAGAGCGCCTTGGGATGGAACGGCGTGAGCCGGATGGTTTGCTGGCGCGGCGTCGGAGAGTCGTCCTGCAGTTGTTGCCGCTGGTAGCCCGGCGCCCGTATGCCCAGCGCCTGCGCCGGCGCGGCCAGGGACAATCGGCCGTCGGCGGCGGTTTTCGCCTCACGGTCCCCCACCGTGACACTGGCCCCGGCAATCGGGCGCCCTGTGGCGTCGTCCAGCACTTCGACGGCGGCGATACCGGCGTACGCCGACGCGGCCAGGACCAGCAGCGATGCCAGGCATATCCCGCGGCAGGCGGTCCTCATCGTCTCCCCTCCTCCGTGTCGTCGTCCGCAAGGCGCAGGATCGCGGCGAACGCCTTGGCATTCACCGCGTCGGTTATCAGGTAGCGCGGCAAGGCCATGAGGTCGTCCCCCTGGCGCACCGGCCGATGATCCAGGGTGAAGGCGGCTACGTAGCCGGCCGCCGCGGCGTGCTGCTCCAGCTCGGCATCCCACAGACCGAACGGCCAGGCCAGCAGGTCGACCGGGCGGCCCAGGCGCTTTTCGAGCACGGCCCGCGAGCGCGTCAGTTGGTCATCGACCAGGTGTGCATAGGCCACCGGGTCCAGGCGCCGGCGCTCGCGCATGAAGTTGGGGTGCCAGTAGGTGTGCGACTGGATGTCGAACAGCTGGCTGTCGCGCAGCTCGGCCAACTGCGCCCAGGTCATGGCATAGCTGGCGTTGCTGATCGCCGAGGGATAGATGAACAGGGTCACCGGAATCCGGCGGCGCTGGATGATCGGATACATCACCCGGAACACCGATTCGTGGCCGTCGTCGACGGTGATCACCAGCGACCGCGGGGGCGGCGCGGGGGACCGGCCGGCCAGATAGTCCACCACCTGGCGTAGCGGGATGACCCGGTAGCCGCCGACCTCGATCAGCCCGAGCTGCGCCTCGAAGGCTTCGGTGCGCACGGTCATGCTGTCCACGGCCTGGGGCGCGAAACGGTGGTACACGAGGATGGGCAACTGGCGTGCTTGAGCTACGAGCGGCAACAGCAAGGCCAGCGAGCACATCAGCCGGGTGAAACGTCGCTGGAGTTTCATGCGCTGCACTGACCGGAAGGAAAGGCGGATACCTTGAGCATAGTCCGCGGCCAGGGGGTGAAAACGATGGCCCAGCCGGGCAGGAAATGCACTGAAGCTGCCCGAAGAATCGATGCGGCGGGTCCTCGCAGAGCCCGACCGCGACCGCATGGGTTTCGTGCCTCAACCCATCCAGCAGCCACAGGGTCAGACAGGGCCACGTCGTCTGTTTTCGAAGGGCAGCGCGCGCGACTGAGGTAACATGCCGCGCCGAAACCTCCGCCCTCCCCGCTGGCTGCCTATGTCCTCGAACGCGCTCTACACCGACCTGTCTTCCTACTACGACCTGATGTGCGCCGACATCGACTACCAGGCGCAGAGCCACAGTGTGCGCCGATTGCACCAGCTGTTCGGCAATTCGGGGCGTCGGCACCTGGACCTCGGCTGTGGAACCGGGCCGCATGTGCGCCACTTCCTCGACTTCGACTTCGGCTACGCCAGCGCCGGGTTGGACATCAACCAGCCGATGCTGGACATCGCCCAGCAGCGTTGCCCCGAGGCGCAGTTCATCTGCCAGGACATGGGCAGTTTCCGCGTAGACGAGCCGCTGGACCTGATCACCTGCTTCCTCTACTCGATCCACTACAACGCTGGGCTGCAGCGGCTGCGGGATTGCCTGGCCAGCGTGCATGGCGCGCTCGCCGAGGGTGGCGTGTTCTGTTTCAACAGCGTGGACAAGCGGCTGATCGACAACGACTCGTTCGTGCGCCACAGCGTGGAGCACGAAGGCAGCCAGTTCACCTTCGGTTCGGGCTGGTATTACTGCGGCGAGGGCGAGCGGCAGGCGCTGCGTCTGAGCATCGAGAAGACCACGGCCGGCGTGACCCAGAGCTGGCAGGACGAACACGCCATGGTCGCACTGGGCTTCGACGAGATGCAGGCACTGTTGGAGCCGCATTTCGAGGTGCACGTCTTCGAGCACGACTACGAACGAATCACGCCTTGGGGCGGCGCTTCCGGGAATGCCTTGTTCGTCTGCGTGAAGCGCTGAACGCGCGGCCTTGCGCCAGAAACAAAAAAGCCCCGCATTGCAGACTGTGTGAAAACCTAGCCGTCTGAGCACAAGCCCAAGACAATGCCCGTATCGATCGATACGGGCATTGTCTTTTATGGGCTATATCCGCGGTGAAGGGCGTGATCAGGGCAGCTTGTTTCCGGTGTCGCTGGATGAGTTGGTCCCTGAAGAACATCTGGTCCGCGTGATCGAGGCCTATGTGGCGCGACTGGATCTGCAGCGACTTGGCTTCAGCAAGGCGCAGGCGAGCAAGGTTGGACGCCCGGCCGGAGATGATGGCCAAGCGCCGGGCGATCGTCGAACACCCCTCCGGTAACCTGAAACAGTGGGTATTCGGCGCGCGTCGCCTGATTGAGCTGATGGGATGAACCCTCAGAAAAGCAAACGCCCCGAACCAGTCGGGGCGTTTGATTAGCCTTGCTCACAGCGTGTTTTCACACAGTCTGATTGGCGGGGCTTTCTCGTTGCAGGCGCTTAGATCACTTGTACTTGATCAGCTTGCAGGCCTTTCTGGCCGTTGGTGACGCTGAAGGAAACGCGCTGGCCTTCATCCAGGGTTTTGTAGCCGGTGCCTTCGATGGCGCGGAAGTGGACGAATACGTCCGGGCCGCTTTCCGGGGTGATGAAGCCGAAGCCCTTGTCAGCGTTGAACCATTTGACGGTACCGGTTTGGCGAGTTGCCATGATGAATCTCCAATCAATGAAGGAATCAGGCCATGCGACATGCGTGGCGAGACTGTATGCGAAGTGAAGAGGGCCGCAGAGATGGAGAATCGTGAAGACAAATCATCGAACGGTGCCGCTAAACCGCAGGCAGGCCACGAAGCATACAGATTTGGCGCGGAATAGGTAGCGATTTCTCAGGAAACTGCATAAATCTGTCGAATGGTCGGTTTTGCGCGCATTTGCTGCGTATAGTGACCGCTAGCCACCAGCCTGGTGGCTCATCACCTCAGGTGACCCAATGTCCGAGTTCGAGACAAACAAAGCACGTTCGGAGCTGGATAAGAAAATCTCAGCATTTCTGTCGAAAGGCGGTGAGATCCAGGAGATCCCATCAGGAAGGTATGGCCGCAAGGAGCCGTACAAACGGGCTGAATTCACCCTCGCCAAGCCCAAGAAGCCCGAAGCCTGAGTTTCCCGCGGGTGCCGTAGAAAAAGGCCGTATCGATCGATACGGCCTTTTTTATTCACGTCATTCAGCGCGATCCGGCGATCGCCTTCGACACTAGGGGCCGGGCTGGTAGCGGCTGGCGGCACGCTGCATCCAGCCTTCGCTGAGCATCTGCCGCAGGGCGGCTTCGATCAGTTGGCGCTCGGAGCCCAACGGGCGCTGGCGGGAGAAGCCGATGTAGAGGTCGGTGCGGCTGTCGGGCTGGTAGCGGGTCTTGGCGATGCGTTGCGCCAGCTGCGGGTCGCGCAGTTCGTAGTCGACCTGGCAGTCGGTGCCGATCACCAGTTGCAGGCGGCCCAGGGTGAGCATCTGCAACAGCTGGGTTTCGTTGCTCACGCCGAACTTCTTGAGCTTCTTGTCCGAATCGAAGGGCTCGAAGTAGGCCGACTCCAGCACGTAGCCGATGGTGTGGGTGCGAAGGTCGTCGTAGCTGTTGACCTGCCCGGCCATGTCCTTGGTCGCGTACAGGCGCGGCGCGCACGCGTAGTAAGGCTCGGCCAGGTAGTCGATGTAGTGCTCGCGTTCGGCGGTGCGCGCAAGGCCCGTCATCAAGTCTGCCGAGCCGCTCTGCAGGGCGGCCAGGCCGCGTGCCCAGGGCGCGCGGTGCACTTCGAAATGCAGGCCGGTGCGGCGTTCGAGCTCGGCCAGCAGGTCCATGTCCAGGCCAGTGATGCGCTCGCCTTCGCTGGCGATACGGAACGGCGGCCAGTAGTCGGTCATCACCCGCAGCGGCGCGCGCTCCGCCGCCGCGCCCACGCCAGCCAGCGCCAGCAGCAACAGGCCAACGCCTAATCGGCTGTAGTGCCCGGCACGGGCGAACAGGGGAAAACGGGCGAAGGATCGGCGAAGCATAGGGAGTCCCGAACAATGGCCTGCGCTGCGATTTCGGCGAATTCTTGTAAGGCGGCGCGCCTATCAGGCGCTCGCGCAGCATCCGAATAGGGCGACCGAAAGGATAGCTTTCCAAAGTGCCATTACGAAACTCCCTCGACGCGACGGCGGCACCGAATATTCGCCCGCTCAGTCCCCCCAATCGGCGCCGCGCAGGCACTCGCTCAGGTAATCCACCAGCGCGCGCACCTTGGCCGCCAGGTGCTTGCGCGAGGGATAGACGGCGTAGATGCCCAGATCGAGCGAGCGGTAGTGCGGGAGGATCTCCACCAGGGTGCCGCGGCGCAGGTCTTCGTGAAGCATGAAGCTGGGTTGCAGGATTACCCCGCCGCCGCTCAGGGCAATGGCCCGGCAGCTGTCGCCGTTGTTGCAGCGCACGGCGGCGCGGGTCTGCACGCTGACCGGTCCGTCCGGGCCGTCGAAGCGCCACTCGTTGCCGCTGGCGAAGTTGCTGTAGGCCACCACCTGGTGCGCGATGAGGTCCGCCGGGGCGAGGATCGGCGGATGCGCCGCCAGGTAGGTCGGCGCCGCGCACAGGCGCAGGCGCGTGGAGGCCAGGCGCCGGCCAATCAGCGACGAGCTTTCCAGGCGGGCAATGCGCACCGCCATGTCGTAGCCCTCGTCCACCAGGTCGACCACGCGGTCGTTGAGCACTATGTCCAGCTCGACCTTCGGGTGCGCCGCGATGAAGCCGGCCCACAGCGGCGCCAGGTGCTGCACGCCGAAGCTCACCGGCACGTTCACCCGCAAGGTGCCGCTGGGCTCCTGGGCACCGGACAACACGCTGCCCTCGGCAACATCGAGCAGCGCCAGGATTTCCCGCGCCTGCTGGTAGAACAGCCCCCCCGCCTCGGTCAGCGAGAGGCGCCGCGTCGTGCGCTGCAGCAGGCGCGCGCCCAGGCGCTCTTCCAGAGCGCCGACATGCCGCGATACCGCCGCCTTGGACATCCCCAGGGCGTCCACCGCCGCGGTGAAGCTGCCTTTGTCGACCACAGTGCAGAACACCTGCATCTCCAGCGCACGATCCATATTTGTCTCACTTTTCGGAACTATGAGTCACACCAAGGCCTGTTTATCCCACATGAAACGCCCAATAGGCTACGTCTCATCGTCAACGAGCCTTGCGAGGCAGACATGAAGATCACCCTCATCGGCACCGGCAACATGGGCAGCGCCTTCGCGCTGCGCCTGTCCCAGGCCGGGCATGACACCCGCCTCACCGGCCGCGATCTGGACAAGGCCCGCGCCCTCGCCGCGCAGTACCCGAACGTCGAGGCCTACCCGGCCGACCAGGCGCTGGGCGACAGCGCCGTGGTGATCGTCGCCACGGCCTACGCCGATGCGCTCCCGGCGCTGCGCAGCCTGGGCGACCTGAGCGGCAAGGTGGTGATCGACATCACCAACCCGCTGACGCCCGACTACATGGGCCTGACGCTTGGCCATAGCACCAGCGCCGCCGAGGAGATCGCCCGCGCGCTGCCGCAGGTGCAGTTGGTCAAGGCCTTCAACACCCTGTTCGCCCAGGTACTGGCCGACGGCCCGGCCTTCGCCGATGGCCAGCGCGGCAGCGTGTTCGTCGCCAGCGACAGCGAGCGCGCCAAGCAGACCGCCATGGCCCTCGCCCACAGCTTCGGCTTCGACACCGTCGACGCCGGCGGCCTGGTCAACGCCCGCTACCTCGAGCCCCTGGCCGGCCTGAACATCTACCTCGGCTACGGCGCCGGCCTGGGCACCGCCATCGCCCCCGCCTGGCTGCACAAGTGAGCACCCGGACATGAACAACGCCTACCCCGTCCTCTTCGTCTCCCATGGCGCGCCGACCTTCGCCATCGACCCCGGCATTGCCGGTGCGCGCCTGGCCGAGCTGGGCCGCGAACTGCCGCGCCCGACCGCCATCGTGGTGATCTCGCCGCACTGGATGACCCGCGGCGGCGTGCGCATCGGCGCCAGCGCCGCGCCCAAGACCATCCACGACTTCGGCGGCTTCGCCGATGAGCTGTACCGCCTGCAATACCCGGCGGCGGGCAGCCCCGAGCTGGCCGGGCGCATCCAGCAGCTGCTGGCCGATGCCGGCTGGCAAGCCGAGACCGACGCCCAGCGCGGCCTCGACCACGGCGCCTGGGTGCCGCTGCTGCACCTGATGCCGGCCGCCGATGTACCGGTGGTGCAGGTCTCGCTGCCCTGGCCGCTGCTACCGGAAAACGCATTCAAGCTCGGCGAAGCCCTGCGCCCCCTGCGCGAAGCCGGCGTGCTGCTGCTCGCCTCCGGCAGCCTGACCCACAATCTCTACGAATTCCGCGGCCACCACGGTGCCCCGGCGGAGTACGTCACCCGCTTTGCCGCCTGGACCGCCGAAGCGCTGGCCGAGCATGACCTGCCGAGCCTGTTCGACTACCGCCGCCTGGCCCCCGCCGCCGAGCGCGCGCACCCCAGCGACGAGCACCTGATTCCGCTGTTCGTGGCCCTGGGCGCGGCCGGCGAGGACTATCGCCTGCGCATCCTCGAAGGCGGCGTCGCCTACGGCATGCTGGCCATGGACAGTTACCTCTTCAGCAGCGCCGATAACCCGGAGAGCCAAGCCGCATGAACCCGAACGCCAGCTTCGCCACCTTGCAGCAGGAGCCCGAATCCGGCCTGCAGTTCCGCCGCATATCCGCCGTCGGCGAGCCCCGCGCGCGACTACTGCTGCTGCACGGTGTGGGCGGCAACGAGAGCAACCTTGCCGCGCTGGCGCCGCATCTGCCCAAGGGCCTGGAAGTGCTGTTGCTGCGCGCGCCGCTGCAAATCGCCCCACAAGGCTTCGCCTGGTTCCAGGTGAGTTTCACCGCCAACGGGCCGGTGATAGTTGCCGAGCAGGCCGACGCCAGCCGCGTGCAGCTGCTGCGCTTCATCGAGGCGCTGCCGAAAGTGCCGACGGTGATCGGCGGCTTCAGCCAGGGCGGCATTCTCAGTGCCAGCGTCGGCCTCAGCGCGCCGCATCTGGTCGCCGGTTTCGCGCTGCTCAGCGGACGCATCCTGCCGGAGCTGGAGCCGCACATCGCCGCGCCCGAGGCGTTGCGTTCGCTGTCCGCGTTCATCGCCCACGGCCACCACGACGACAAGCTGCCGCCGAGCTGGGCCGAGCGCGCCGATGCCTGGCTGCAGCGCCTGCAGGTACGGCACAGCTCGCACCGCTACGACATGGGCCATGAAATCGTCGCCGAAGAAGTCGCCGACCTCGCCGACTGGCTGCGCGCCACCCTGCCCCTCGAATAACCCACCAAGAGAGACCACCATGATCGACAACGGTACTGCTCCCTACGCGGCCCTCGCGCTGCGCGTCGCCCTCGGCGTGATGTTCCTGGCCCACGGCCTGACCAAGCTGCTGGTGTTCACCCCGGCCGGCACCGCCGGTTTCTTCCAGTCGGTGGGCTTCCCCGGCTTCCTCGCCTACCCGGTGATCGCCTTCGAGATCCTCGGCGGCGCAATGCTGGTCCTGGGCGTCTACGGCCGCTGGGTCGGCGCCGTGGCGGTGGTGCAATTGCTGGCCGCGTCCAGCGTGCACTTCGGCAACGGCTGGGGCTTCTCCAATCCGAACGGCGGCTGGGAATACCCGGTGTTCCTCGCTGTCGCGGCGCTGGTCGTGGCCCTGCTGGGCGACGGCGCCCTGGCGCTGAAGCCGGCCAAAGCCGACTGAACCTAGCGACGCTTGGTCCGCATGGTCTTGTGCGAGCTCGCCGAGTCGGTGGGTTCGCGCACGTCCGCCGGGCGATAGCCGCGGTCGAAGAAGTTGATCAGGGTGCCCAGCACCACTATGGCGACGACTATGGTCAGGCCGATATCGAACGAGTCCATGGAATCTCCTTGAGGACGATGGCCAGCGCTGGCCACGCGGTGAGCGCAGCCAGGACGGTTGGCGGGGTGAGCGGGAAACGGCTTCAGCCGGTGGTTCGCGGCGGCCCGTTGGCGAGCAGGCGGCGCAAGGCCAGGAGCATCAGCCCGGCCAGCAGGGCCAGGGCGAGCACGAACAGCGGATAGGAAATCCACCAGGGAATGGCGTGGGTCATCATGCTGTATTCGGACATGCCGCCAATGCCGGCGATCAGGTTCAATGGCAGGAAGACGACGTTTATCAGCGTCAACTTGCGCAGCATTTCATTCATGCTGTTGTTCAATAAGTTGCCGCGAGCATCCATCAATCCGGCGCAAACCGAAGAATAGATTTCCGCCTGCTTGAAACACTGGTTGTTCTCGATCAGCAAATCATCCAGCAAGGCAACTTGCTGCTCGCTCAAGTGCAACTTTTCCGCGTGATTGCGCAGGCGGGTCAATACACTTCCGTTGCTTTGGATGGCATTGAGGTAATACACCAGGCTTTCGCTGAGATTGAACATCTGCAGCAGGTGCTTGTTGTGCATCGACTGGTTGAAACGCTGTTGCAGTTCGCGCGCCACCAACTTGATCACCTTCAGGTGCCCTTGATAGTGGTGGATGTTGTCCAGCAGCACCGCCAGCAACACATCCAGCGGCTGGCGCAGGTCGTGCCGCGCGGCCAGGCCGCCGAGCAGCGAGTCGGAATTGGCGATCAGCAGCAGGCCGCGTGCGTCGAGCAACATGCCGAAGGACGACACCTCGAAGGCGAAGCTGTCGCCGCCGGTGTAGTTCTGCGGGCGCTGCCAGATGACGAACAGCGACGTGCCGTGAAACTCGACGCGCGCCACCTCGTCCGGGTCCAGCGCCGAGGCAAGGGCGTGGCCATCCAGGCCGAAGCGCTCCTGCAGCCAGGCGCGCTCCGCCGCGTCGGGGGCGACGCAGAGCTGGATCGGCGCCTGTTCGTCGGCGCAGGGCAGCAACTTGCCTTCCAACAGCACATGGCGCTGGCGCATCGTCGCGGTCCCCGGCTCAGTTCGCCCGTCCGCGGCGCTTGGCCTCGAGACGGCTGATGAAGGCTTGCAGCACCTGGGCGTAGAGGTCGTCCTGCAGGCAGGCGTCCTCGATGCCGGCGTCCAGGTTCGGGTTGTCGTTCACCTCGATCACCACGACCTTGCCGTCGACTTCCTTGAGGTCCACCCCGTAGAGGCCGTCGCCGATCAGGCTGGCCGACTTCACCGCCAGCTCGACCACCTCGCGCGGGGCTTCGTCGATGGGCACGGTGCGGCATTCGCCGATGACTTCCGCCCCCTGCGCGCGGTGATTGACGATCTGCCAGTGGCCCTTGGACATGAAGTACTGGCAGGCGAACACCGGCTTGCGGTCGAGCACGCCGATACGCCAGTCGTAGGGCGTGAAGAGGAATTCCTGGGCCAGCAGCAGGACCGAGTGCTCGAACAGCTCGGCGCTGGCGGCGGCCAGCTGCTGCGGGTTTTCCACCTTGATCACGCCGCGCGAGAAGCAGCCGTCGGGGATCTTCAGCACCAGCGGGAAGCCCAGGCGCTCGCCGACCTTTTCCAGCTCGTGGGGGTTGTCGCGGTACAGGATCTCCGTGGCCGGCATGCTCAGGCCGTGGCTGCGCAGCAGGTCGGTCAGGTAGACCTTGTTGGTGCAGCGCAGGATCGAGGTCGGGTCGTCCATGACGATCAGCCCCTCGTTCTCGGCCTTCTTGGCGAAGCGGTAGGTGTGGTCCTCGACCCGCGTGGTCTCACGGATCAGCAGCGCGTCGTACTCGGCCAGCCGCGCGTAGTCCTTCTTCTCGATCAGCTCGACGTCGATGCCCAGGCCCTTGCCGACGCGGATGAAGTTCTCCAGCGCGCGGGCGTTGGACGGCGGGAGGCGCTCGTCGGGGTTGTGCAGGATGGCCAGGTCGTAGCGCGCCAGGTGCCGCGAGCGCGGCGCGCGCCAGACCTTGCGGCTGAAGGCGTCGAGGGCGTTGGCGAACTGGTCTTCCTGGCTCTCGCGCAGCTTGTGCAGCGAGCCGGGGCGAATCCCGGCGATCTGCCAGGTGTCGCCCTTGCGGAATTCCACCAACAGGATCGGGCACGGAAACGCCTCGAACAGCTGCCGGGCGATGTCCTGCAGCGGCTCCAGGTCGGTGCGGCCGAAGTACAGGCTGAGGGTGAAGGCTTCGGCGGTGGCAAAGGGATGCTTGCCCAGGGCCTTTTCCAGCGACCGTTCCAGGTCTTCCAGGGCCAGGCCGTAGAGCGACTTGCGCGCCAGCTCGCTCAAGGTCCGCACCGACGGGATCACCTTGTGCCCGCGCGCCTCGGCCAGCAGCGAGCAGTAATAGCCATGGCCGAGGTATTTGAAGTTGCGGCACAGGTTGATGACTTGCACGCGCTTGCTGCTGTCGCAACTGGGCGATTGTTCGAGGTATTCCCGCGCCGTCAGCATGTCTTCGCTGGGCAAATAGGAAGACCAGTCTTCCTTGCGTTCGACAATGATCAGGACCTGGCTTGAACGGCGCTCCGGGTTGTTCACCAGTGGCACTTTATCGAATGCTTCAAGAGGACTTGCGGAGGAACTTTCGCGGAAGTTAGCTTGCAACGAAGACATCTGTCTCGTACCCATCGAGAAGTGACGTGTTGCTATTAATCACTATCGCCGACAAATGTCTTCGTTCATTACGCAAGCTTTACGGGAACCCATGGACTTCTTATATCGAATTGCCAATTCAGCCGATCTTCCGGCACTGCTGCAGGTGGAAAACCAGACCTTCACAGGCGACCGCCTGAGCCAACGCAGTTTCCGCACCCTGCTCCAGCGTCAAAGCGCCCGAGTGGTCGTCGCCGAAGCGGCGGAAGGATTGCTCGGATATGCGCTGGTGCTGTTCCGCCGGAACACCCATGTGGCGCGTCTGTACTCCCTGGCGATCACGCCCGGCGCGCGCGGGCTGGGCCTGGGCGCCGGCCTGCTGGAACAAGCTGAACGCTGCGCCCATGACCGCGCTTGCCGCGCCTTGCGCCTGGAAGTGCGGATCGACAACGCCCCCGCCATCGGCCTCTACGAGCGGCGCGGCTACCGGCGCTTCGGCAGCCACACCGGCTACTACGCCGACGGCGCGGACGCCTGGCGCTACGAAAAGGCGCTGCCGGCGTCCTGACTCGGAGCCTGTCAGGAGTGCGCCACCTGCCCTGCGCCAGCGCCCGCATTTGGCGCTGGCGCGAAGCGGTTCAGCACGTGATCGGCCATGCCCCGCGCCAGCTCTTCCTCGCCGAAGAAGATGGTGCCTATGCCTTCCTGGCGCATCAGCTCGGTTTCATCGTCAGTGTGGGTGCGCACCACGATCTCGATATCCGGGTTGAGCGTGCGGGCGATCTCGACCATGTGCCGGGCGCTCATGGCATCCGGCGAGGCCACCACCAGCATCGCGGCGTTGACGATGTGCGCCTGGATCAACACCCCGGGCTCCACCGCATTGCCCGATACCGCAGCCAGGCCCTGGCAGCGCAGTTGCTCGACCAGCTCGCGGTTCTGCTCGGCAACCACGAAGGGGATGCCCTGTTGCAGCAGGGCCCGCGCGATGCGCCGACCGACCCGGCCGTAGCCGACCAGCACGACCTGCCCTTCGAGGTACTTGCGGTCGGTGCTCATCGGCAGCTCGGCATAGGGGTCGGTGCGCTGCTCCAGGCGCCGGGCCAGCGCCGAGTGCGCCACCGCCCAGCGATTGAGCGGCCCGACGGCGGCGAACAGCAGCGGATTCAGCGCTATCGACAGCAGCGCGCCGCTCAGCACCAGGCTCATCCCTTCCTGCGGCAACAGGCCAAGGGCCACGCCAAGGCCGACGAGGATGAAGGAGAACTCGCCGATCTGCGCCAGGCTAGCCGAGGCCGTCAGCGCGGTGTTCAGCGGATAGCGCAGGCCCAGCACCAGGACCATGGCGGCCAGGCTCTTGCCGAGCATGATGATGGCGACCACGCCAAGCACGCGCAGCGGCTGTTCGAGGAGAATCGCCGGCTCGAAGAGCATGCCCACCGAGACGAAGAACAGCACTGAGAAAGCGTCGCGCAGCGGCAGCGATTCCTGCGCCGCGCGGTGGCTGAACTGCGACTCGCGCATCACCATCCCGGCGAAGAACGCACCCAGGGCGAAGGACACGCTGAACAGCTTCGCCGCACCGAAAGCGATGCCGATGGCGGCGGCGATCACCGCCAGGGTGAACAGCTCGCGCGAGCCGGTGCGCGCCACCTGCCAGAGCATCCAGGGCAGCAGGCGGCGTCCGGCGACGAGCATCAAGGCGATGAAGGCGCCGACCTGCAGCAGGGTCTGGCAGATCGTCAGCCACAGAGGCCCGCTCGCCTCCGCCGCAGCGCTGGCGTTGCCACCGAGCACCCCGGCCAGCGCCGGCAGGAGGACCAGCACCAGCACGGTGGCGAGGTCTTCCACCACCAGCCAGCCGACGGCGATTCGGCCGTTCATGCTGTCGAGCAGGCCGCGGGTTTCCAGCGCCTTGAGCAGCACCACGGTGCTCGCGCAGGACAGCGACAGGCCGAACACCAGGCCGGCGCCCCAGCTCCAGCCCCACCAATGCGCGACCACTGCGCCCAGCGCGGTGGCCAGGCCCATCTGCACGATGGCGCCGGGCACGGCGATGCGCTTAACCGCGAGCAGGTCCTTGAGCGAGAAATGCAGGCCGACGCCGAACATCAGCAGCATCACGCCAATCTCGGAGAGCTGCGAAGCCAGGTGCACGTCCGCGACGAAGCCCGGCGTGGCCGGGCCGATGATGATCCCCGCGAGCAGGTAGCCGACCAGCGCCGGCACCTTGCAGCGCTCGGCCAGGAAGCCCAGCACCAGCGCGATGGCGAAGCCCGCGGCAAGCGTGCTGATCAGAGAAATACCGTGCTCCATGGCGCGCCTCCCGCGATCCCGAATACGTCTGTGCAACGGGATTTTGTGCCGCGGGAGACCCTGGAGACACGCAAGCTTTTGTTACATCAAGTTCGGAAAGGGCCTACGGCAGCTTCGGCCCCATCCTCTGGACAACCGCTTCAGGCCTTGGCCGCAGCCAGGTAGGCGCCCAGGCGCCGGCCCATTTCTTCGCCCAGGGCCTGCAGGCCGCTCATGGGGCGGACCATGACTTCGAACTCGACGATCTTGCCTTGTTCGTCGAAGCGGATCATGTCGATGCCCTTGAGCTGCTTACCGCCGACCTGGGCGCAGAACTCCAGGACCACACTCAGGCCATCGGCGGTGGCCAGTTCGCGGTGGTAGGTGAAGCCCTCGAAGACCTGCAGCACCGTGTTGAGGATCATCGACACCACCGGCGCGCCGGGATACGGCGTATGCGCCATCGGCGAGCGGAACACCGCGTCGGGCGCCAGCAGTTCGGGCAGCTTGCTCAGGTCCTTGCGCTCGACCATCGCGTGCCAGCATTGCAGCGACGCGGCGGCCTGGGGGTGCAGTTGCAGTTCGGACATCGTCGGTTCCTCCGATTCTTGTGATTGCCGCGCCCCTGGCGCGGTGACGGGAACCGACGATACGACCCGCCCAGGCCTCGCTCAATGATCGGAAATGACAGACCTATGATCCTGGCGCACAAGCGCGCGGATCAGTGGTGCGCCGGGGTGACCAGGAAGGTCTGCAGCTCTGGCTCGTCGTCCAGCACTATGTCGCGCACCGGGCGCGGCAGCTCGGCGAACACCGCGCGCCAGAACGCCTGGGCGGCTTCGTCCTGGCGATAGAAGCGCACCAGCCAGGCATCGTTGCCGTTGCCCAGCACCTGCAAGGCCACCGCACTGCCGACACCCATGCGGCGGTACTTCTTGAGCACGAACAGGTCGGCCAGCTCCAGCGCGCCCAGACCGCTCAGGTCGTTGCTCTCGATCAGCAGGAAACCGGCGATGTAGCCATCGACCAGGATCAGGTTGGCGCTCCACTGCGGGTCCTGCCAGTAACGCACCAGGTGCTCCTCGTGGATGTAGAAGCGGCCGTCGGCCTCGACGTCCTCCTGCTCCCAGTCGGACGATTCGTAGGCGTAGTACTGGTAAAGGTTGCGGATGATATCGGCCTGCTCCGCACTGGTGCGCAGCAACTCGACGGTGCCGCCGCTCATGGCCGGGGCTCCTCGATGAAGCGCGGGCACGGCAAGCAAAGGGCATTGGGATACATGGCAGTCTCGGTACGAAGAAGGACGGCGAACACCGCCGTTGCAGGTGCCGCCGATTATCGCAGAACAGCGGCGCCTGCGGACCTCCGGATGCGCTCCATCGATGCTCAGGACAGTACCGGTCGGTCACACTCGGCGCTTTCGGCTGGCTCCATTTTTGCTTTAACGTGCGCGCCAATTACCGAAGCCCGTCGTCCCCCAATCATGAAGCTGCATCAACTGCGCGCCCTGCTCGCCATCAGCGAGAACGGCAGCATCCAGGAAGCCTCGCGCCTGCTGGGCATCTCCCAGCCGGCCCTGTCGAAAAGCATCAAGGAGCTGGAAACCGAGCTGGGCGTGTCGCTGCTCGTGCGCTCCAACCGTGGCATCACCATCACCGGCTACGGCGAGCGCCTGGTGCGCAGCGCACGCCTGGCGGTGGAGGAAGTGCAGCGCGCGCAAGTCGAGATCGACACCCTCAAGGGCAGCATCGGCGGCCGCGTGGCCATCGGCGTGTCGCCGGTCACGCCCAGCCGGCAATTCGCCGACTGCGTGCAGGCGTACCGCAAGCGTCATCCCGAGGTGCAATTGCAGATTGTCGAGCTGCGCCCGGCGAAGCTGCTGGAAGGCGTGCGCGAGGGCCAGTTGGACATGGCGCTGACCTCGCAACCCATGCCCCAGGAACTGGACGGCCTGCACTGGCAGCAGCTCTACACCCACGTCACCACCCTGGCGGTACGCAAGGGCCACCCCTTGAGCGGTGCCCGCTCGCTGCACCAGCTGCTCGACCAGGAATGGCTGCTCTCCGACCCCCTGGAACTGACCCAGGCCCGCGAGCTGTTCCGCGCGCATCAGGTCGAGCCACCGCAACGCATCATCGAGTGCGACTCGGTGGTGCTCTATGTCGAACTGGCCGGCAGCACCGACGCGGTGAGCTTCTGGTCGCGGCGCATGTTCAACCTGCCGGTGGTTTCCGACGCGCTGGTGCCGCTGGAGATCGCCGAGAGCACGCCGCGCTCGGGCATCTCGCTGGTGTCGCGGCCCACCGAACTGCTGACCCGCGAGGCGCGCTCGCTTTTCGACGACCTGGTCGAGGCGTTCAGGGAAGCGCCGCTGTAGTCATCCCGCCTTTCACGCCTTGTCCGCAGCACCCGCCGCGCGGCCGGCCTTGAAGGTCTCGCGGCGGGTGTCCCGCTCGCTGACGTAGGCCGCGCTGGGCTGGCTGATCAGGTCGCCCCGTTTCAGCGGCGCGCCGCAGCTTTCGCACACCGTTCCGAGCCCGGCCGGCTTCCCGCAGGCGCGGTGCAGCATGTTCACCGCCACACCCTCCTCCGGCGTCTTGCACCAGGTTTCACCCCAGGCCCGCAGGGCGAGGATCACCGGATAGAAGGCCTCGCCCTTGGGCGTCAGCACGTACTCGTAGCGCAGCGGTCGCTTGCTGTAGGCGCGGCGTTCGATCAGGCCGTCAGCGGCCATGTTCTTCAGGCGCGCGGCGATCATCTGCGGCGTGCCGCCGGTCTGCGCCTGGATCTCGTCGAAGCGCAGGTTGCCCATGAACAGTTCGCGCAGCACCAGCACGGTCCAGCGATCACCCACGAGCTCCTCCGCCCGCGCTATCGGGCAGAGCGTCGGCGCCGTGTTCTTGCTTCCCGACATAAGGTCGTTCCCTTGGCAAAATCTGTTGATATGATTTTCATAGTAACTAAAAACACCTGCCCGTCCACCGCCAGCGGACGGCATGCCACCCCGGAGAACGTCCATGTCGAAGCACAGCTATCCCCTCGACCGTACCGCCTACCTGCTGGTCGATCCGTACAACGACTTCCTGTCCGAAGGCGGGCTGATCTATCCGCACATCGAACCCATCGCCAACCAGGTCGGCCTGCTCGACAACCTGCGCGCTCTGGACCGCAGCGTGCGCAGCATCGGCCTGCCGGTGTTCATCGTACCGCACCGCCGCTGGGAAGCCGGCGACTACGAGGACTGGGCGCACCCCTCGCCCACCCAGTGCAAGATCATGCACGGCCACCACTTCGCCCGTGGCGAATGGGGCGGCGAGTGGCACCCCGACTTCGCCCCGCGCGAAGGCGACACCGTGGTCGCCGAGCACTGGGGCTCCAGCGGCTTCGCCAATACCGACCTGGACTTCCGCCTCAAGCAGAAAGGCATCACCCACGTGATCATCGTCGGCTTGCTGGCCAACACCTGCATCGAGTCCACCGCGCGCTACGCCACTGAACTCGGCTACCACGTGACCCTGGTGCGTGACGCCACCGCCGCTTTCAAAGCGGAAATGATGCATGCCGCCCATGAGCTCAACGGCCCGACCTTCGCCCACGCCATCCTCACCACCAGCGAGCTGATCGCAACGCTGGAAGCCCACTGACCACCATCCTTCGTTACCGCGCGCCGCAAGGCGCGCCGGTGCCCGCCATCCGAGGTGAAGCGCAATGCAGCTGACCGGCAACCTGTTCATCGGCGCCCATGAGGTCGCCGCCAGCGAAGGGACCCTCCAGGCCCTCGCCCCTGCCACTAACGAACTCATCGAACCGCCTTTCGCCCTTGGCGGAAGCGCGGAGGTCGAACGCGCCGCAACCCTGGCGGACGAGGCGTTCGACAGCTACAGCCACACCTGCCTCGCCGAACGCGCGGCCTTCCTCGAACGCATCGCCGACAACCTCGACGCCGTGCGCCAGCCCCTCGCCGCGCGCGCCGCGCTGGAAACCGGACTGCCCCAGGCGCAGTTGGAAGGTGAAGCGGCGAAGGCTGCCACGCAGTTCCGCCAGTTCGCCGAGGTGGTGCGCCGGGGCCGCTTCCTGCACCTCGCCATCGACCCCGAGCAGCCCGAGCGGCAACCGCGCCCGCGCATGGACCATCGCCTGAAGAAGATGGCGATCGGCCCGGTGGCGATCTTCGGCGCGAGCAACTTCCCGATCGCCTACTCGGTAGCCGGCGGCGACACCGCCTCGGCGCTGGCCGCCGGCGCGCCGGTGATCCTCAAGGCGCACAACGCGCACCCCGGCGCCTCGGAAATCATGGCCCGGGCGATTCGCCAGGCCGTCCGCGACAGCGGCCTGCACGAAGGCGTGTTTTCCATGCTGCGCGGCGGCGGCAATGCCCTGGGCGAAGCACTGGTCGAGCATCCGCTGGTCAAGGCGGTGGCGTTCACCGGTTCGGAGCGCGGCGGCATGGCCCTCTACCGGCGCGCGCAACTGCGCCCGGAGCCGATCCCGGTGTTCTGCGAGATGACCAGCGTGAACCCCACGTTCGTCCTGCCCCATGCAGTGGAAGAACGCGGCGCGACTATCGGCGACGGCTTCATCGAACGGATGCTGGTGAACGTCGGCCAGGCCTGTCTCAAGCCGGCCATCCTCGTCGCCGTCGAAGGCGACGGGCTCGATGCGCTGCGCCAGGCGATGATCCAGCGGTTACGCACGTCGCCAGCCCGAACCATGCTGACGCCCGGCATTCATGCGGCCTACGGCGAAGGGCTCGATGCATTGCTAAGTGCAGGCGCGCAACGCATCGCCGAGGGCTCGCCCGCAGAGGCGGCAAACGACGGCGCCGCCGCGCTGCTCGAAGTGGACGGCCGCCGCTTCCTCGCCGAACCGGTGCTTGCCGGCGAAGTCTTCGGCCCGGCGGCGCTGCTGGTGACGGTCAGGGACACCGAGGAAATGCTGGCCGTTGCGCGCTCCCTGCGCGGGCAACTCTCGGCGACCCTGCAGCTGGAGAACGGCGACCTGCCGCTGGCGCGCCGGCTGCTGCCGATCCTCGAAAGACGCACCGGGCGCATCGTGGTCAACGCCTTCTCGCACCCACAGGAAGTGTCCTTCGCCTCCATCCACGGCGGCCCCTTCCCGGCCAGCACCGACAGCCGTTTCACCTCGGTCGGCATGACGGCCATCGAGCGCTTCCTGCGGCCGGTCTGCTACCAGGGCTTTCCCGATGAGCTGCTGCCCGAGGCGCTGCGCGCGGCCAACCCGCTGGGCCTGCCGCGCAGCCTGGACGGCCAGTAAGAGCGAAGCGGCGGCCGGCGCACCCGGTCGCCGCCCGGCTCAGGCGCGGCCTTCGGCGGCCTCGATGAGGTCGAGGAAATCGCGCGCCGTCTCTTCCAGGTAGAGGCCCGCGCGGTAGTCCGGCTTCACCGCGTCCCAGCCGGCGATCACCGCCTGCGGCCGCTCGATGAAGCGGCCGACGAGATGGAAGTCGGCGTCGAGCACGAGCACCACGGGAATGGCGATGCGGTCCAGGCCGAGGCGTTCCTGCAGGTCGTCCTCGGCGCGGCCCTTGGAGATCACGGCCAATTGCAGAAGCGGCTGGCGACGCTGCATCCAGTCCAGCACCGTGACGTTGATCTGGCAGTCCGGGCACCACATCTCGCCGACCACCAGCAGGTGGTAACGACCCTGCACGGCGGCCAGTCGCTGCAGGGTTTCGGTGCCCATGGCTGCCGGCTGCCCGAGCTTGTCCTGGACCGCGCGCACAGCAGCGATTTCCGCCGGCAGGCCGTGGGCGACGAAGGCGTCGAAGCCTTCACCGATGCTGAAGAGTTCCTGGAAGGAGGCCATGGGGATTCCTCGAAAGCGAAAAGAGATGGGGCATCTGCAGGATGCGGATCTTATCCGCGAACGACCACCTGCGGGCATTTCCCGTGAAGGTCCCCTGCCCTCGATATACCCGCACCGATGCATCCGTAGGGCGCATAACCGTTCGCGGTTATGCGCCGCAGCCCTGCACGGAACGGCGGATAACCCCTTCGGGGTTATCCGCCGGCTAGCGCTGATCGCGGAAGCCGCAGGATCAACCTCTCGATCAGTACTTCCAGGTCACCGACGCGGTGAAGTTGCGCGGGTCGCCGAAGTTGCTCTGGGCGTAGCGCAGGCTCTGCAGGTACTTCTCGTCGGTCAGGTTGTTCAGGTTGAGCTGGGTGCTCCAGTTCTTGTCGATTTCGTAGGAAGCCATCAGGCCGACCAGTGCGTAGGCGTCCTGGGTGGCTTCCGGCGCGGCGTCGCTGGTGGTCTTGCTCTGCCAGCTCAGGTTGCCGCCGACCTTGACCTTCGGCGCCATCGGCAAGCGATAGGTGAGCGCCGAGTTCAGCTGGTGGCGCGGGATGTACAGGCGCGCGCGGTCGTGGTCGGCGTCGGTGATGTAGACGTAGGTGTAGCCGCCGCTCAGCTCCAGCCCCGGGGCGACTTCGCCCGCGGCCGCCAGCTCGACGCCCTGGCTCTCGAAACTCATGCCTTCGTAGTAGGAGCCGCCGACGCTGGCGTCGTAGCCGGCGTATTCCGCGACGTTGTCCTGCTTGGTGTGGAACACCGCCGCCGAGACGTTCAGCTTCTTGTCCAGCAGCAGGCCCTTGATGCCCGCCTCGTAGCTCTTGCCTTCCAGCGGATCGAGCACCTGGGCGTGCGAGTCGAGGTAGTACTGCGGATTGAAGACCTCGGTGTAGCTGGCGTAGAGCGAGTACTCCGGGGTCAGGTCGTAGACCACGCCATAGTACGGCGTGACCTTGCCGTGGATGCGCACATCGCGCGGCGAGCCGTAGTTGTCGCCGTCGCTGTCGGCGCTGAGCATGCGCGCGCCGGTGATCAGGTGCAGGTCGTCGGTCAGGCTCCAGCGCGCGGCGCTGTAGAGGCTCTTCTGGCGATCGGTGAAGTCGGCGGTGTCGCTGTCGTTGGCGATGTCGTAGGTCGGCCGCGGGATGCTGCCGTGCAGCGCGTCTTCCAGCGAGACCGGCATGTAGTAAAGCGCCGAGCCGTACAGGGAGCGCTCGCTGCCGTTGGAGCGCGCGGCGCTGGCGCCGAGGGTCAGCTCGTGCTCGCGGCCTAGCAGGCTGAACGGGCCGCTCAGGGAGCCGTCGCCGACCAGCTCGCGGTACTTGCCCTTGTACTTCGAGCCCAGGCCGGTGTAGCCGGTCGGCGAGGTCGCGTCGCTGTACATGTAGAACATCTGGGAGTCCTCGCGGTGGTCGACGCCGGTGACGGTCAGCTTCGACTGCCAGTCATTGGCGAAGTCGTGGGTCCACTCGGCGAACGCGCGTTGCACGTGCACATCCCAGTAGACCCAGGGCTGCGAGATGTTCGAGTGGGTGCTGCCGTAGTGGATCGGCTTGCCGTTGGCATCCACCAGCGGCAGCGCGCCCCAGCTGGCGCCGTTGGCGTTGGTCTTCTGGTCCTCGAAGCCGAGGGTCAGGACGTCGCTGTCGGAGAGGTCGAAGGCCAGCTCACCGCTGAAGATGTTCTTCTCGCGCGAGTAGCGGTCGAGGTAGGAGTTGCCGTTCTCGTTGGCGTAGATCACCCGGCCACGGACGTTGCCGCTTTCGGTGAGCGGGCCGGAAACGTCGACGTCGACGCGGCGCTTGTCCCAGGAACCGGCGCTGAGCGTGACGGAAGCCTCGGGGGTATAGGTCGGGCGCTTGCGCACGAAGTTGACCGTCGCCGAGGGGTTGCCGGTGCCGCCCATCAGGCCGTTGGCGCCGTGCACGATGTCGATCTGTTGGTAGGGCGCGGTGTCCACGTCGCCGACCAGCAGGCCGTAGGTCAGCGGCATGCCCACGCCGTCGTACTGGAAGCTGTTGATGTCGAAGCCGCGCGCGGTGAAGTAGGTGCGGTCGGTCTCGACCTTCTGCACGTTGACCCCCGGGGTGTTGCTCAGCACGTCCCTGATGCTGTCCATGTGGAAGTCGTCGAGTTGCTCGCGGGTGACACTGGTGACGCCCTGGGGTGTCTCCTTGGCGGTCATGTTCAGGCGCGTGCTGGTGCTGGCAGGTTTTGCCTGGTAGCCCTTGGCCGGGGCTTCCACGGTGTCGGGCGAGGCGCTGACGGTGGCGGTCGGCAACTCCACTGGGTTTTCAGCGGCGAGGGCATTGCCCATGGCGCCTGCGGCGACGACCGCAAGCATCTGTGCGGTCAAGGGGGCCAGTTTGAACATGAACGAAGGACACTCCTGATTAGCTTGTAAGAATTTATCGCAACATTAGATCACACTCATTTGCAGTTGCGAATCATTCACATTGCATCAGAAGCGATACAAAGCTACCTCCACTCGCCTTCAGGGCCTGGATTCACTGGGCGCCCTGCAGCCATTCCCGCG
Organism: Pseudomonas sp. QL9; assembly: GCF_041409665.1. NCBI lineage: Bacteria > Pseudomonadati > Pseudomonadota > Gammaproteobacteria > Pseudomonadales > Pseudomonadaceae > Pseudomonas > Pseudomonas sp. QL9. Next base: position 5,422,633 of record NZ_CP166971.1, on the reverse strand, counting down.
GGCTGGCACCTACCTTGCGGCGGAATGCACGGGCCAGCGCCGACGGGCTTTCGTAGCCGGTTTCGTCGGCGATCAGCGCCACCGGGCGGCCTTCGCGCAGGCGTTTCTGCGCCAGGCTGACGCGCCAGCCCACCAGGTAATCCGCCGGTGTAGCGCCTATCACCTTGCGGAACAGCGCGGCGAAACTGGCGCGCGACATGTGGCAGGCCTGCGCCAGTTCCTCCACTGACCAACTGCGCGCAGGCTCGTCGTGCATCAGCGTCAGGGCGCGCGCCAGGCGTGGTTCGGCAAGGCCGGCGAGCATGCCGGCGGACAGGCCGCTGGTGGCCATCAGGTGGCGCAGCAGCTGGATCAGCATCAGCTCGAACAGGCGGTTGAGGATGGCGTCTCGGCCGCATTCGGCGCCGAAGGCTTCGGCGAACAGCCAGTCCAGGTTGCCGGCCAGGCTCGGCAATTGCGAAAGCGGCACCAGGCTGTAGCTGGGCAACGCGCGGGTGAGCGGATTGTCCATGCCGCCATCGAAGGCCAGGCTGGCGCAGACCAGCTCGGCGCCATCGGCTTCGTCGGCCTGCAGCTCGTGGCCGTAGGGCCTGGGTACCAGCAGCAGGCTCGGCTCCTCCACGCGGATGCGCTGGCCATCCTCGGTGCGGAAGCTCACCCGGCCCTTGCGCAGCAGGTGCACATGGCCCCGCCCCTCGGCCGCGGGGAAGCGCTCCGTGGCGCAGAAGGCGCCGCTGAAATAGGTGCTGGCATGCGCGCTGAAGTGTGTGAGCAAGGTGGACAGGCGATCCATGGGGACGGTCTCCGCTTTAGACGATCTGTCGCATAATCTCGACGATTCGAACCCAAAAGGAAAGTACCGCTGGGCATCATGGCTCCACGCTCAAACGCAACAACCCACTTACCTCCACAGGAGAACCGCCATGAGCCGCATCACCCATCTGTCCCTGGAACAAGCCCCCGAAGCCTCCCGCCCGCTGCTGGAAGCCGTAAAGAAAGGCCTCGGCCGGGTACCCAATGCCATCGCCACCCTGGCCCATTCGCCCGCCGCACTGGGCGGCTACCTGGCGCTGACGCAAGCGCTGCAGAAATCCTCACTGAGCGCCGCCGAAAGCGAGGTCGTGGCCCTGGCCGCGTCCCAGGTCAACGGTTGTGACTACTGCCTCGCCGCGCACAGCCTGTTCGCCAGCAAGGTCGGGCTGACCGGACAGGACATTCGCAACGCCCGAGATGGCCGCCTCAACGCCGTGGCTGTGCTTGCCCGGCAGATCACCGAGAACCGCGGGCTAATCGCCGACGGCTACCTGCAGGCGGCACGCGATGCCGGCCTGAGCGACGCGAAGATCGTCGACATCGTGGCCCAGGTCGCCGCGCTGACCCTGACCAACTACCTGAACAACCTCGCCAAGACCGACCTCGACTTCCCCGCGGTCGAGGCCTGAGCAGGAGCAAACGCCATGAAGCAAGTGAGCCTGTACACCAGCGACCACTGCCCCTATTGCCGCAACGCCAAGGCGCTGCTCGAACGCAAGGGCGTGAAGGCCATCGAATACAACGTCGCCAGCGACCCACAGCTGCTGCGCGAAATGCTGGCCCGCACCGGACGCCGCACCGTGCCGCAGATCTATATCGGCGAGCACCACGTCGGCGGCTTCGACGACCTCGCGGCCCTGGAGCACAAGGGCGAGCTGGATGCGTTGTTGCACTAGCACGATGCCTGGCGGCGGATAACCCCCTCGGGGTTATTCGCCCTACCAAAGCCGCCGCAGGCGGCTCTTAGGCTTCCAGAGAAACATCCACGCACTCCAGACCGCCCCTTACAGGAGGCCGAGCTAATCCAACGCAGAGGAGAACGAAAAAGCGGGCCAAAAGGCCCGCTTTCTTATTCATCCCGGAATCGGCTACTCCACCAATTCCCCGCACATGTCCAGGGCGAACCAGCGCTCCGCCTCGGCCACGTCCAGCCCCGCGCCCAACAGGGCGAAGAGCTTGCCAAGGGCCGCTTCGCGGGTCATGCCACCACCGGACACCAGCCCTGCATCGCGCAGGCGGCTGCCGGCGGCGTAGATGTCGAAGACCACGCTGCCTTCATAGCACTGGCTGATCGCCGCGAGCAGCACGCCGCGCTTGCGTGCCGCGCCCAGGGCGTCGAGCAGCGCCTGGTTGTCCGACGGGCCGGTGCCGCTGCCGTAGCACTCCAGCAATACAGCCTGAACGCCACTCTTGAGCACGGCGTCGAGTTGCTCGGCCTGCAGGCCGGGGAACAGCGGCTGTACCGCTAAACGCACCGGTTGGCGCGGCTGGTTGTAGCGCAGTTGCTGGGGAATCTGCTCCGCGCGCACGCCGTGGCGGTCACGGTGCGGTTCGCAGAAGGAGTCGAAGGCTTCGCTGTGACGCTTGGTGACCCGTGCGCCGTGCAATTGCTGGCCTCCGAAGAAGACCTGTACGCCGGAGACTTCGCCGCGCCCCAGCGCATCCAGAGCGCCACCGAGGTTGGCCCAGGCATCGCTGCCAGGCGCGCCGGCCGGCAGCATGGAACCGGTCAGCAGGACTGGCACGTCAAGGCCAAGCAGCAGGAAGGACAGCGCCGCCGCGGTGTACGAAAGGGTGTCGGTGCCGTGCAGCACGAGCACGCCGTCATGGCCGCCCTGGTCCACCGCCTCGACGATGGCGTCACGCATGGCCAGCCAATTGGACTGCTGCATGTTGGCGCTGTCGAGCAGCGGCTGCATTTCCTGCAGGCGCCAGGCGAAGGACGGGGTGCGGCCGCTGTCGGCCAGCCAGCCGCGCATGCGCGCCTCGAAACCGCTCGCCGGGGCCAGGCCTTCGGCGGTCTGCAGCATACCGATGGTGCCGCCGGTATAGAGGACGAAGAGGTTCTGTACTGCACGCATGTCGGGGTCCTGCGGATTCTTGTTATCGGGTACGAGCCGGCCGCGAGGCCGGCTCGTACCTGGCCGTCAGCGGTGCGTCTGCGGCAGGCCTACAGGCTCTTCGCGCTCGGCTTCGGCTTGCTGGCCGGCCGGCCAGGCATTGCGGTCCAGATCGAGGTCGGCGAACTGCGCCGAGTCGAACACCGGCTGATCGATGCCGGCACTGCGCTGAGCATCGTAATCGCGCATCACCCGCAGGCCAACCTTGAACAGCAGCGCCAGGGCCAGCAGGTTGACGAACGCAAGGCAGGTCATGGTGATGTCGGCGAAGGCGAACACGGTGGACAGGTTCTGCACCGAGCCCCAGACGATCAGCGCCAGGACCAGCGCGCGGTAACCGATCAGCACCAGGCGGTTGCGGGTCAGGAACTGCAGGCTGTTCTCGCCCAGGTAGTAGTTGTAGAGGATGCAGGTGAAGACGAAGAGCGACAGGGCGACGCTGACGAACAGGCGGCCCCAGTCACCGACCACCGCGGCCAGGGAGTTCTGGGTCAGGGTGATGCCATCGCCTTCGAAGCCCGGGGTGTAGAAGCCCGAGAGCAGGATCAGCAGCGCGGTGCAGGTGCAGATGACGAAGGTGTCGAGGAACACGCTGAAGGCCTGGACCACACCCTGCGCGGCCGGGTGGCGCACAGCGGCCACGGCGGCGACGTTCGGCGCGCTGCCCAGACCCGCTTCGTTGGCGAACACGCCACGCTTCACGCCCATGACGATGGCGCTGCCCAGCAGGCCGCCGAAAGCAGGCTCGAGGCCGAAGGCGCTCTTGAAGATGGTTTCCAGCATGGCCGGCACGTGTTCGATCTGAGTGCCGATCACGTACAGGGTCACGCCGATGTAGGCGAGGGTCTTGACCGGTACCAGCAGGTCGGACACCGATGCGATGCGCTTGATGCCGCCAACGAAGACGATGGCCAGCAGCACAGCCAGGGCGATGCCGGTGTGCTGCGGGGCGAAGCCGAAGGCGTTCTGCAGCGAATGGGTCACGGTGTAGGACTGCAGGCCGTTGAAGGCGAAGCCGTAGGTCACCAGCAGCAGGACGGAGAACACCACCGCCATGGTCTTCAGCTTCAGGCCGTGCTCGATGTAGTAGGCCGGACCGCCGCGGTACAGGCCGTCACCGTCGGCGCGCTTGTAGACCTGCGCCAGGGTGCACTCGAAGAAGCTGCTGGACATGCCGACCAGCGCGGTCACCCACATCCAGAACACCGCGCCCGGGCCGCCCAGGGTCACGGCGATGCCGACACCAGCGATGTTGCCCGCGCCGACGCGGCCGGCGAGGCTCAGCATCAGGGCCTGGAAGGAGCTCAGTTGCCCAGCCTGGCCGCGGATCGACTCCTTGAACACACCGAACATGTGGCCGAAGTGGCGGAACTGGACGAAGCGGGAACGCAGCGTGAAGTAGCTGCCGAGTCCGACGATGAGGACGATGAGCACCTTCCCCGAGAGGAAGTCGTTGAGCGCGTCGAGCATGGGTGTGACCTCGATTCTTGTTCTTCGGATGGGAAGAGAACCGCCCGGTCCCGGGTCGGGCCTGGCGATGGCGGGCAAGGTTGGCCAAGGCAACGGTTTGTGACAATTTCGCGTCTTGCTCGGTTTTGATGCGACCTGATGCTAGAATCGCATCATTCGCATCACCCCCGGACCGTGCCATGTCTGACCATCTGGTCGAGAATCTCAAGCTCGCCTGCAGCCACTACCGCTCAATTTCCGAGGTCTGCCGGCAGCTGCAGATCAATCGCGGGCAGTTCAACAAGTACCTCAACGGGCAGAGCCGCCCCACTCCGTACAACCTCAAGCGCATAGGCGATTTCTTCGGTGTCGAGGACTACGAGCTGGGCCTGCCGCCGGAGCAGTTCGCTCGCCTGATCGGCGCGCGCGGCGCCGTCCGGGCCGCCGCCCAGCGCCAGGATCCGCTGATGGAAATGCTGCGCCCGCTGCGCGAGCAGGCCGGCAATCTGTCGCGCTACTGCGGCTACTACTTCGAATATTCCAACTGCATGTCGGTGCCCGGCTCGATCCTGCTGTCGCTGGTGCACCTGTGGGAGGAAGACGGCAACTTCCTGTTCGAGCGCCAAGAGCGCCAGGAACGCTCCAGCAGCACCAACGTGCAGGCCGAGGACTGGGTGCGCTGCCGCTACCTGGGTGCGGCCTTCCAGCTGCAGGACCGGGTGTTCCTGATCGACTACGAGTCGCTCACGGTCAACGAGATGAGCCAGACCATCCTCATCCCCAGCTTCAAGAGCCGCATCACCCGCCTCAACGGCCTGAAGACCGGCGTCTCCAGCGGCGACCGCCGCACCCCGGCGTGCACCCGCGTGGTCTGGGAGTACCTGGGCCCGGAAATCAACCGCATCAGCGCCTACCGCCAGGTCAAGCTGTACCGTCCGGACGATCCGCGCATCGACGACGACGTCCGCGAACGGCTCGACGTCGGGCCGATCTACAACGGTCTGTTCGAGATCGAGTGAGGCGCGGGGCGACCGAACCGCGCGCGGGCGTCAGGAACAGCTGCCGGTCTCGGTCCTGGTGACATAGGCACGCCCGGTCGCGCTGACCGTGACTACCCGTTCCTGCGAACCCGCCGTGGGTGTCGCGCGGCAGACCGTGATGCTCGCCTGGGTGCTGCCCACTCCCGAGGGTTGGAAGTCGATACGCGCGACGCTGGAGGTGACCTTGTAGCCTGTCGGCGCCGCTGCGTGGGCCTGGATGACGGTCGAGCCGACGACAACGATCCAGCCCTGCTCCCAGCCGCCGGAGCCGCAAGTGCTGCCGTCAGTGGACACGCACATGCTGGCCACGGCGTTGCGCTTGATCGCCTCGCTACGCCCGACCACGGCACCGGCCACCAGGTCGTTGGCACTGGCGCTGAGCTTGCCGGCCACGGTGGCATCGTTCAGCGACGGCACCGCGATCGAGATCAGGATGGCGGCCACGGCGATGGTCACCATCAGCTCCACCAGGGTGAAGCCGCCGGCCGCCCGGCGATTCTGCACTGCCATGCCGCGCTCCTATCGCTCGATGTTCCAGAAGACCCAGGACTTGGGCTGGTTGGTCCCCGGCGGTGGCGGCGGGGTCTTGGCCTCCAACGGCGAGTCGGGGTTGGCGCCGATGATGAAGGGCACCGTCGCGCCATTGTCCAGGGTCACCATGCCGGCCACCGGCGAGGGCGGCAGGCCGCCGCCGGCGATCACCCCGTAGCGATCGGTATAACCCGCCGCGTTCTGGTAGTTGATGTTGTAGACGCGCGCCGTGCCCAGACCGGTGCAACTGGTTGAGCTGGCTACCTGAGGCTGGTGGGTACTGAAAGTGATGGTGCCGTAGACCAGGATCGACGAGGTCACCACCTGTTCGGTCGAGGCCAGGCCCAGGTACCAGCCCTTCGGATAGGCCGCCAGCTCGGTGCTGGTCGGCGTGGCCGTGGTGGTGATGGGCAACAGCGAGGCATTGCAGATCAGGTTGGCGCCACAGACTCCAGATTCTGCAGCCAGCCAGGTGGCATCGCCGGGCTTGTCGTACAAGGTGTAGAAGCGGTTCGCCACGCTAGCCGCCGAGGTATAGCTGAGCAACGGCTTCTCGCGGTCGCCGGAGCCCAGCATGATCAGGTACTGGCCGTTGTAGAGCGACACGTCCGGGCCGAACATGAACTTGCGATTGGCCGTGCAACTGCTCTGCGTATCACAGCCCAAGGAGGCGATCTTGGTCAGTGTCCAGCCGCTCGGGGCGGTGCTGCCGATGGCCGTGTTGGCGCTGTTGCCGGAGATCCGGTAGACGTTGCCGCCCAGGTCGGACGCATAGCCATAGACGGCCATGCCGCTGTTGTCGGAAATCATGGTCACGTCGCCGACCACGCCGCGATCAGTGGTGAAGGTCTTCAGCAGCGCGCCGGTATCGGCATCCACCACGTAGATCTTGTTGCCTTTGCTGGTCGAGGTGCAGGTGTTGGGATCGGCGTCCTCGCACTTATCGTAGCCACCGCCCATGACCAGCAGCGCGGAAGCGCCGCCGTTGTACCCGGTGGCCTTGAAGGGAACCGGCGTCGACCAGGTCTGGCCGATACCCTCGAAGCCAGTGCTGCAACCGGTGTCGTCGCCCAGGCTGGGGCAGCCCAGGCGCCACTTCAGCGAGGGTGTCCCGGGAGTGGTCACGTCGAAGGCATACAGCTGTCGTCCGCCGCGGCGCATGGTGGCGTAGATCCAGCTGGTGCTGCCCTGGCGCACCGCGGTGACGGAACCGTCCATGCCATAGGATTTCGGCTGCGGCGTAGGGGTGCCGGTCGTGTGGCCCGGGAAGCTGATGCTCACCGTGTTGTCGCGCAGGCGCTTGATGCTCGGATAGAACTCCGGCGGCATGAACGACCACAGTTCGGTGCCCGCGCCGAAGGTGCCGAAACTGGTTGTGCGGTTGCCGTTGACGGCACGCAGGAGCCCGTCGTTGCCGCCGTAGAAGACCACCACCTGGGGCAACGTACTGCTGCCGAAGTTGAGCGCGACCGGACGCGAGTGCACGACATCGCCATGGACCGACGAGCGCACTTCGGTGAGGTTGGCGTTGAGGTTTTCGTCCAGATTGTCCGCCCCCGCTGCCCAGTTGATCAGGCTGGTGCGCTCGGTGGCGTCGGCGGCCCCCAGGGCGGTCTGGGTGATGTCCGTGTTGGCGTCGTTGAAGTTGGTCAGCGCGGTGCAGCCGCTGGCCGTGCAGGTTTTCACGTTCCGGCTGCCGCCCTGGCGCAGGATATAGGCCTGAGCGCCCTTTTCGACGATGTTGCCGTCCGGATAGTTGGAAACATCCGCACCTGTGATCTGCAAGCAATCAGTCTGCGGCTTGAAGGCCCAGTACGTATCTTTCGTCGAGGGCGTCCAGAAGCTGCGCGCGCACTCGGTGATGAAACCCTTGGTGTTGTTGATCGCGCTCGCGCCATCGGCATCCAGGGTCTTCAACACCCCATCGATGTTCCCCAGCTTGTACTGCTTGAGGTTACCGGCCCAGCGCGGGAAGGAATCCTGGTCGGGACGGAACATGCCAATGAACACCTGGTTGAGGTAGGTGCTCTGGGTGTTCACGCTGACGGGCAGGCTGACCGAGGCGAACACGCTGTTCTTCGACTGAATCTCGGAGAATATGGCGTTCAGGGCGTCGGCGATCTGGGTGCCCGAGGAGGTCACATCGAAGTACTTGCCGCTGCTGACGTTGGCCATGCTCTTGAGCAACGCGGTCCAACCCGGTCCCTGCCCCGTAGTGACCTTGTTGACGTCCACGGTGTAAGTGGTGATGCCGAGGCTGCTCTTCTTCATGAAGCGAGCCCACTCGTCAGCGAAGTTGTCTTGTGAGCCGCTGGGCGAGATCGGGACGGCGGTAATGCTGCCGCCCGCAGCCGCCAGTGCGTCACTCGCCTGCTGGTTATCGCTGTTGCTGTCCTGCGTGGCGCCGTTGCTGATGAAGATAATGAAGTTCTTCGCGCAGCCGGTGACGATTGGGTTGTTGTAGCGAGTCCCGGCCATCGCTGAAAGAGCATTGCCAGTCAGTGCGTAGATATCGGTAGAGGCGGTGCTACCAAAGGTGTTGCCCGTGTAGTCCGTCTTGGCCTTCTGATTGCCGGCATAAGGAACGCCAGCGGAGTAGTAGAGCCAGGCCTCCTCCATGGTCTTGGCGGCCTTACCACTGTTCGACTTGTCGGCAATGCTATCCAGGCTGTTAACCAACGCCTGGTACTTGGTCTTGGTGCTGGAATCCAGGAGGCGGATGGCCGCGCGAACATAGGCGCCATCGTTACCGCTGTTGCTGCTTGAGGTGGTCGTGGTGGTAGTGCCACCGCCACTGCTGCCGCTATTACCCTTGCCGTTGCCGCTACTGCCACTGGTGCTAGTGCTGCTACTGATGCTGCTTGTTCCCGTCTCGGTGAACATCATCAGGCCAACGCGGAATTTATCTACTGGCAGGGCATTGATTACCGATGCAAGCGCAGCCTGCTCATTGGAGAAAGGCGAGGTCCAGTTCCCGGTGTTGTCCAGGACGATCAGCACGTTCGGCGCATCGGCCGAATTCGGCGGCGTGCCGACGAAGAGATCGATGTCCTCGGCTCGGGCAGTACCCTGCAGCAGCAACAGGGCGCAAAGAGCGAACAGGCGGCGCATAGGAGCGCTCTTGGGATTGGTCTTCGTCATTTCTCTGCCCTCGCCCATCACGGACAAACCAGGTTTTTCTGTGCATCACTGAGCTGCACGCGCACGCCGGAACGCACTTTCACCGCCGCACCGCTCACCGCATCGTTGACCGTGGCATCCAGGTCCCAGACGGTGTTCCAGTTGGTGGCGCTCATCCCAGGCAGATTCAAACTCGTCGGCCCATTCGGCGAGCTGGTCGTGGCCCGCATGCACACCGGCGCAGCCATCGACACCGTGTAGTCGGTCGTACCGTCGTTATTGAGGTCGACAGCGATCTGTTCAGCAGTGGGCGCTGCCGTAAACGAAGAACTGAGCACCTGCTCGATGCCGACGTTGGCGGCGGCGATGGCCTCGTTGCGGAATTGCATGTTGCCCACCGCCTTGAGGTTGGAACCGCTGAGGGTGTAGGCGCTGCCCACCATCAGCATCAGCATCAGCAGCATCACCAGGGCGATCACCAGGGTCGCACCGCGCTGGCTGGCGGGGTTCGCGTTCAGGCTCATGGTGTCTGCCTCCGCCGCGACACGTTCACCAGCGTTGCGCCGGAGGTGAACAGGTGACGCTTGTAGCCATCGGTGAAGGGGCCGAGCGTGGCGCCGCCCAGCACGTAAGTCTTGTCCGAGCTGTAGCCCGGCGTGGCCGAGCGGCCGCGAACCAGCACATAGAGTTTGGCATCCACCACGCTCATCAGATTGTCCACGCCGCAGGAGGCCGCACCGCAATGGACGAAAGTGTCCGCCGAGCCGTCGCCGCGGTTGGTGGGAGTCGTCTTGGTGTCGGGGTCGCTCCAGTTCACCGCGCTTTGATAGCTCGTGGCGGTGAGCGTCGCACCGGATCGGCTGACGTTGTCGACCCCCAGTTCGATGCGGAAGGCTTCGACGCCTTCGATCAGCGGCACGGCCGCCTGCTGGCTGTTCCCGTCGAGTTGCGAGCGCATCAGTGTGGGAATGCCGTCGCCGGGCGTCACGGCATAGTCACGGATGTAATAGATGTTGTTGACGAACTTGCGCCGCTCGGCAACGGTTGCGCAGTCGCGCTGGTGCATGGTGAAGCCACCGCTTCCCAACACGTAGGACGCGGTATCGGTGTCGCAGAAAGACGGCTGGAAATACACCTTGCCGGCCGCCAGCGCATCGCAGGTGCCCACGCCCGGCGAGCAGGTATCGGCATGGCGGATCACCACCACGTCGCTGTTGGCCGCCAAGTTGGTAACGATCGCCGAACACCCCGAGGGCACGCCCGAATAGGTCTGCAGTGCAATGCCGACGGCATTGGTCTTGTCCTGCGCCGTCCAGCTGGAAATATCTGCGCAAACCGGCGCCAACGCAGTGGGCACATCACCGGGCACGGAGGTCAGAGAGAGATCGTCGAACGCCGGTATGAATCCATTCCAGAAGCCGGCATGGGCCAGGTCTTCCTGCAGCACCTGGATGGCGAAGCGGCCGTTCTCGATCAACGAGTTGGTGTTGGCCATGTCGTCGTTGGAGCGACGCAGGTTCAGGTAGAGGGTCAGTACCCCGACCATGATCAGCAGGCTGATGGTCATCGCCACCATCAGCTCCACCAGGGTGAAGCCGCTTTCTCTATGACGATGGCTCCTCATAGCGTGGCCACCCGAACGACGGTGGTGACCACGCGTCGGCACAAGTCGCCGCTGCAGCCATTGCCGCCGGTGTACGCCCCGGCGCCACAGGTGACGCTCGCCGGCGGGGCGGAGATCGGGCTCATGCCCTGCCAGGCCACGGTGATCAGGTACTGGTTGCTGCCCAGCGACTGGATGCAGCCGCGTCCGCCCAGCATGGCCCCTGCCTTTACGTTGCCGCCGCCGAGCTCGGCCGCTCCCTGCAGGTTGTTGCACCAGTCGGCGATGTCTGCCTGCTGGCGCGTACCGCTGCTGGTCGGGCAGCTCGCCCCGGTGCTGACCGCCGCAGTGGTGCCCGTCACATAGCTGGCGGCGTTTTTCGGGTTTGCCGTCATCCGGCTGGAAATATCGTTGAGCAGCAGCAGCGCCTGGGCCCGCTGGTAGGACTCCATGTCTGACAACTGCATGCGCGCCTGCAGCTTGGCCAGCCCAAGGAGGCCGAAGGAAATGATCAGGATGCTGACCAGCAACTCGATAAGGGTGAAACCACGCTGTCGAGAGCATTCCATGTTGGTCACCACTTGCTCGACGGCGTCTTGGTGCCGTCGCTGGTCAGGGTCAGGTTGCCGTCGCTGGCCTGCGAGCCGGAGGGGGTGAAGGTGATGGTGAAGGTGGGCGGCGAGCCGCTGCCAACGGTGACGTCATAGCTATAGTCGCTGGCCACTTCGCTGGGGAGGGAATAGCCGCCAGCCTCCAGCGCGGATTTGCTCGCATAGGCCCGGTTGGCGAGCAGGTACTGCTGCTCCCGGTTGGCGATGTCCATCATCTGCGCCTGGGCGCCCGAGCGCTTGCCCCGAATGATGTATTGCTGGTAACTCGGATAGGCGATGGCCGCCAGAATGGCGACGATCGCAGCAACAACCATCAATTCGATCAGGGTGAAGCCCTGCGACCTTTTGCGCATGATGCATACTCGCGAGTGAGTACCACTTCAAATCAACTCTATTGCCAAAGTGGCGTTCTGCCACTCCATTGCTCAGATATTTATCACCGCCTGTCGACGGCCACATCTGAACGAGAATCGACTCGCCCAATCCGACTAATGCGAAAGTTACGAAGAGCAATCGCCTTAATCGCAAAAAAATCCTGCGAGCCAGGCAGCCCGCAGGATTCATGAAAAATCTAATCGAACTTTCAGCTCCAGCTCAATGTCTACAAGAAGTAAATTTCATATATCGAGTCACACTAACGAAAATTATATTTTTCGCCATTAACGCGGATCATTCATGTCGTCAAACAGGCGACAAAAATATGTGAAAAAATTGTTAATAAAAAGCAGTGCGATAACTTTATAAATTCTTCTAAAACTTAAAACGAAGACTTCTTATTTGCACTTACCAACGAGTTTCCGCGCAACTCGACTGGCACGGCGCAGACCAGGTGGGCCAGAAATGAGATCCATCGGCCAAACCGACACGCCGCTTCAGCGGGCTCCTCGCCCCCTCTACCGCTAATCCACTGACGGTCGGTCGCCAGCCAGCAATATCGCGGCACCAACGCCTAGTCCCGCCTCCCCCCCCGCCCCGCTCGTCGGCCAGCGCCAAGCCGAGCCTGACCGCCAACCGGCCTTTACTAAGCTTCTCAGTTCGCCGTGGAGCGCCTCGGAGTAAGCAGTGGACGCCAGTGGTACGGCCCTTCTCGACAACTGGCCCGAGGACATACCGCATGAGCATCGTGAAAGCGAAAGACGGCACCGAGATTTTCTACAAGGACTGGGGCAGCGGCGCGCCCGTGGTGTTCTCCCACGGCTGGCCACTGACCGGCGACGCCTAGGACGCACAGATGCTGTTCCTGGTGCAGAAGGGTTACCGCGTGATTGCCCACGACCGCCGCGGCCACGGCCGCTCGGCGCAACCTGCTCAGGGCAACGACATGGACACTTACGCCGACGACCTGGCGGCGGTGATCCAAGCGCTGGATCTCAAGGGCGCGACCCTGGTCGGGCACTCCACCGGCGGCGGCGAGGTGACGCACTACATCGGCCGTCACGGCACCAAGCGGGTGGCAGGCGCGGTGCTGATCGGCGCGGTGCCACCGATCATGATCAAGAACGCCGACAACCCCGGCGGCCTGCCGCTGGAGGTGTTCGACGGCATCCGCAAGGGCGTGCGGGAAGATCGCTCGCAGTTCTTCAAGGACCTGGCGCTGCCCTTCTACGGCTACAACCGCCCCGGCGCCAAGGCCTCCCAGGGGGTGATCGACAACTTCTGGCTGCAGGGCATGCTCGGCGGCCACCTTGGCCAGTACCTGTGCATCCACGAGTTTTCCGAGGTCGACTACACCGAGGACCTGCGCAAGATCGACGTGCCGACGCTGATCCTGCACGGCGACGACGACCAGATCGTGCCCATAGACGCGGCCGGCCGGCGCTCTGCCGAGATCGTCCGCAACGCCACCCTGAAGGTCTACAAGGGCGGCTCCCACGGCATGTGCACGACGCAGGCCGACCAGGTCAACGAAGACCTGCTGGCCTTCCTCAACCGCTGACGACGACGGCGGGCGCACGTGGCGCCCGCCCTCCTCTGCCATGTGGCTTAGCGCGAACCCGGAGCGGTCGGCGCGATCTCGCCGCGCTGCCATTGCGCTTCGCGGCTGGCCAGGGCCTGGCTGATGTCGCTCAGCGAATCGGACTTGAGGGTGTCCGGCAGCGGGTCGAGGCCCACGCTGCTGAACACCTGGCCGTAGGCGTTGCGCAGTTCAGCGTAGGCCAGGTCGCGCTGCAGGTCGGCCTGCAGGTTGTTCAGCTCGCCCTGGATCAGCTCCAGCTCGCCGATGCCCTGGGCGCTGTGGCGGTTGCGCAGCTCCTGGGTGATCTGCCCGTCGAGGCTGGCCAGCTCTTCGCTGGTCTGGAACTGCCGGCGCGCTTCCTGGTAGTTGGCGTTGGCCACGTAGAGCTGCGCGAGAACCGCCATCGACAGCGCCTGACGGCGTGCGGTGGAGAGCTCTTCGCCGGCCTTGGCGACCTTGATCGCCGCCGGGCCGGACATCACGTTGAACAGGTTCCAGGTCACCTTCACGCCGTAGTCGGCCCAGCTCTGGTTGACCATGTAGCTGTTGCTGTCGTAGTGGCCGCCGGCGGAGAACTCCAGGCCCGGCAGCAGGCGCAGCATGGCCTTCTTGGTCTCGGCGGCGCTGATGCGGGCCTGGTAGTCCTGCTCGCGCAGTTCCGGGCGCGAGGCCAGGGCTTCGCGTTCCAGGCTGTCCATGCCGACCTTCAGTTCCGGCACCGGATAATCGTCAGCCGGCATTGCCAGCTTCAGCTCGGTGCCCGGCGCCAGGTTGATCAGGGTGGCCAGCTCGGTCTTGGCCAGCGACAGCGCTTTACGTTGCTCTTCCAGCTGACGGGTCGCCTCGATCAGCGAGCGCTGGTAGTTCATCGCCTGCACCGGGTCGCCGATGCGCTGGTTGCCCAGTTGCTGGCTGTCCTTGCGGGCCTGGTCGACGCGGCTCATCAGGCCGTCGATGCGGCCCAGCAGTCGCTCGGCGGCAACGGCGCGCCAGTAGGCCGAACGCACGTCCTGGACGATGGTCTGGCGCACCTTGCGCCGGCGTTCTTCGACGATCAGCTTCTGGTCGGCCTGCTGTTTGGCGCTGACGTAGCTGACACCAAAGTCGAGCACGTTCCACACCATGGTCAGGTCGGCGACGTCGCGGTCGCGGTCCTGCGAGGTGGACGGTTCCAGCGACTGCTGGCCGGTGCGCACGGATTTGCTGCTTTCGGCGCTGACGTTGTTGCGCCCGGCGTAGCCGGCCGAAGCGGCCATGCGCGGTAGCATGTCGAAGGTGGCGAGTTCGACCTGGCGCTGCGCCAGGGCCTGCTCCATCACCTTCAGGCGGCCTTCGAGGTTGTACTTGATGGCGCGCGCGGTGGCGTCGTTCAGGGTCAGCGGCGCCTGCAGCGGCTCCTGCGCCTTGAACATCTGCGCCATGTCGTCACGGGCGCGCTGCTCGCTCGCTGCGCGCGTGATCGGATCAGTAGTCACGGCGCAGCCGCTGATGGCCAGCGCCAGCAGGCTGACGCTGAAGAATCGGAAATGCCTGTTCATTGTGTTCGAGCCGCCCCCTGTACGGCTTCGGTTAATCCCTTTCCCCGCCACCCTCAGCTTGCCGGCCGTTCCTGACCGAGTTCGCCGAAGGCCTTCGCCAGGTCCGCGACCTGGCGCTGTTCGCGCTGATTCATCTCATGCAACTGCTGCCCGAGGCCGGGCGCGGCGAAGGCGCCATGCAGCCCCCCGAAAACATTGCCGCCGCGGTGGTCGAACGCGGACAGCGCTTCCTCCGTCCCTTGCTGGGCAGCGTCGAATACCGACGACAAGGTGCTGGTAGCGAATACCCCGGCATCGCCGCCGCCGAAACCGAGGAAGCCCATCCCTGCCCCATCGCCATGCCCGCTGCTGCTGGCATTGGAGAAGATCAGGGCGAACTGGCTCTGGCTCGGAGCCTCGCGGAACAGGCTGGTGAAGGCCGACTGCGCCTGACCGAGGTTGGAGCTGTCCAGAAGCGGCGGCATACCCAGCACCGGCGGACCGGCGTGTTGTAGCGGTGACGGCACGAACGGCCCATTGCTGGGGCTGCCGCTATTCACGATGACAACCGGGCGCGTACCCTGGTCGGTGCGGAACTGCGGATCGCCGTCACTCAGCGAGCCCTGCACCAGTACCCCAGCGGTGGACGGCAGAGCGCCCAGCTGCAGGCTGGCGGCGTTGCCCACGGCGTCGGACAGGCGTCCGCCGTTGGTGAGGATCTGGTCGCCCAGCTGGATGCCGTCGTTGTCCGCCTGGCCGGCTTGCACGGTATAGGCGAACACCAACTGTTGCGTGCCGGAGCCGGAGACGTAGTTCGCGTATGCGGTACCGCCCTGTGCCAGGGTAATGGCGATGCGCGGCACGCCGCCGCTGGTGTCCACCACCACGGCTTCGTTGTAGTCGACGGTGAACTGCAGGCTTTGGCCGACGCTGTAGCGACCGTCGGCCGGCACCTGCACGCCGTTCACCTGCGGGCTGCTGTGGTCCAGCGCATAGGCCGGGCCTTGCAGGCCCTGCTGCAGGGAATTGCCGGCACGGTCCTGCACCTGGTTGTCGGCGCGCAGCGACAGGGTCAGATTGCCGTCGCCGCCGACATTGCCGACGGTGACCCGCCAGGTCTGGTCGTGGAGTCGGGTCACCGAGAGGATCTGCCCGTTGGCCGTGCCCGTGGCCTGCAGGGTGAAGGAAGTCGCCGCCAGTCCGTCGACCCGCTCGGAGAAGCTGACGTCGAAGTCGACCGTCCCGGCGTTGCTCGGCGACGGATTGGCCCGCACGAGGGTGGTGGCCGTGGGTGCGGTGGTGTCGACCAGCACGGAGCTGGTGTCGCGAACGTTACGCAGCCCCGCTTGCAGGTCATTGCCCGCGGCGTCGCGGAGGGTACTGCCGTTGCTCTGCAGCGAGAGAATCTGGATCCCGTCGGCGTCGTTGTCGCCCGGCTGGATCTGGTTCTGGAACTGCAAGGTAGTTGCGGAACCGGAAACGTAGTCCGCATAGACGGTGCGCCCTCCGATATCCAGTGCCAGGCGCGGTGCGCCGCCGCTGGTATCGAGGGTGATCGGCTCGTCGGTATCGACGGTGAATGTCAGTACCTGGCCGGCCTTGTAGTCGCCCGCGGCAATCGCAGTGACGCTGCTTACCTGCGGCGCACGGGTGTCGACCTGCACGCCCGAGGGATCGGCAACGTTGTTCAGGCCCAGCGCCAGCGCG
Source organism: Pseudomonas sp. QL9 (assembly GCF_041409665.1). NCBI lineage: Bacteria > Pseudomonadati > Pseudomonadota > Gammaproteobacteria > Pseudomonadales > Pseudomonadaceae > Pseudomonas > Pseudomonas sp. QL9. The sequence continues at coordinate 5,406,165 of NZ_CP166971.1, read as the reverse complement.
TTACCGGCGACGTCGTGCAGGCTACCGCCGTTGGCGTCCAGGCCCAGCACGGCGATGCCGTCGGCGTCGTTGTCGCCGGCCTGCACCTGGTATTGGAACACCAGGGCCGAAGTGCCGGAGCCGGAAACGTAGTTGGCATAGACGGTCCGCCCGCCGATATCCAGGGCCAGGCGAGGAACGCCGCCGAGGGTATTGAGGGTGATCGCCTCGCTGGCGTTGACGGTGAAGTCGAGCAACGCGCCAGCCTTGTAGTCGCCTGCCGCCGGCACGCTGACGCTGGCGACGGTCGGCACCGTGGTGTCGACCAGCACGGCTGCGGTGCTGCCCACGCTGTTCAGCGTAGTGACGGCGTCGTTGCCAACCGCATCGCGCAGGCTGCCGCCGTTGGTCTGCAGCGCGCCCACGGTGATGCCGTCGGCATCGTTGTCGCCAGCCTGGACCTGGTACTGGAAGACCAGGGCCGTGCTGCCCGAGCCGGAGACATAGTTGGCGTAGACGGTCCTCGAGCCGATGGTCAGCGCCAGGCGCGGCGTGGCACCCGAGGTGTCGACGGTCACGGCTTCGCTGGCATTGACGGTAAAGCTGAGCAGGTCGCCGGCACGGTAGTAACCGTTGGACGGCACCGCGACCGAGGTCACGTCGGGAGCCGTGTGGTCGAGCGTATAGACCCCGCCCTGCAGGCCGCCGGACACTGGGTTGCCGGCGAGGTCGGTGATGCCCGTGCCGCTGGCATTGAGGTCCAGGCGCAGGGTGCCGTCGCCGCTCACCGAACCGATCAGCACGGTGTAGGTGCGCGCGTCGATCTGGGTGACGGAGCTGATGCTGCCGGCAGCCGTGCCGGTCCCCACCAGGGTGAAGTCGCTGGCGTCCACGCCGCTCACCGCCTCGTCGAAGGTGACGGTGTAGTGCAGCGAGGTGGCGTTGTTGCTCGCCGCCTCGACGCGGGCGATGCCACTGGGGGTCGGCGCTACGCCATCGACCAGCACCCCGGCGGTCGAGCCGACGCTGTTCAGCGTCGTCACCGCAGCGTTGCCGGCCAGGTCGCGCAGCGCGCCACCGTTTAGCTGCACGCTGGAGCCCAGGCTGACGCCATTGCTGTCGACCTGGCCGCTGGCGAGCACCAGACGGAAGGTCAGCGCCGAAGTGCCGGAACCGGCGAGGTACTGGGCACGAACAGTGCCACCCGTATCCAGGGTCACGTCGATGTACGGCGTGCCACCGCTGGTGTCTACCGTAACGTTCTCGCTGTAGTTGACGATGAAGTCGAGGTTGCCGCCCGCCGGGTAGGTACCGTTGGCGGGCACGGAGACGCTGCTCACCGTGGGCGCCACGCCGTCGATGACGATGGCCTTGTTGGCACCCAGCGAACCCGCTGCGCCCGGGCTGGCCAGGGTCAGGATCGCATCGTCGCTGGTGGCGTTGCGGATGGTGGCGCCATTGAGCGACAGCGCCGAGGTCGAGGCGAAGTCGAGGTCGGCGCTCTGGTCGCCTGCCTGCACCGTGTAGGTGAATATCAGCGTATTGGTGCCATTGCCCGACTGGTAGGTCGCGGTTCGATCGGTAGCACCGGTCTCCAGCAGCAGGGTCGGCGAACCGCCGGAGGTATCGACGTTCACCGCCTGGTCGAAGGTGACAGTGATGGAAATGGTATCGCCGACCTTGTAGGCGCCGTTGGCCGTGGTCGCGCTGACGCTCAGCACCGACGGGTTGACCAGGACGTCGACGGCGTGGGTCGCCGCCGCGCTGGTCTTGCTACCGTCGTTGACCGCGAAACTGATGGTACGGGTCGCGGCATTGGGAGTGCTCGAACCGTTGGAGTAGGTCACCGCCTCCAGCGCATTCTGCCACTGCGCCAAGGTCGCGGTGGCGCCGGCCGAGCTCAGGGTCATCACGCCCGTGCCGACGTTGTAGCTGGCCACGATGTTGCCGAAAAGGGCCGAGTTGCTGTTGGTGAACGCCAGCAAATCCTCCCCACTGTGGAAGTTGCCGGTAATCGCCACCGTGGCAGTGGCAAGGGTGGTGTTGTCCAGGTCGCTGACGGTGATGCCGCTGTCGATCGCGACCGGAGCACCGCCCTTGGTGAAGACGCTGCTGCCGCTGCCGGCGGTGACGATGGGCGTCTGGTCGACGGCGCTGACCGTGATCGTCCGCGTACCGACGTTGCTGCCATCGGTGCCGTCGTTGACCTGGAAGCTGACGGTCCGCGTGGCTGTGTTCGGGGTCACAGCGGTATCGGTGTAGGTCACCGAGCGCAGCGCCGCCTGCCATTGCGCCAGGGTGGCGCTGGCGCCGGCCGAGGTCAGGGTCAGCACCCCGGTCGCCGCATTGAAGCTGGCGGCGATGTTGCCCATGGTGCTGCCGTCGTTGACGAACGACAGCACGTCTTCGCCGGGGTGGAAGTTGCCGGTGATCGAAATCGTGGCGCTGGCCAGGGACGTGTTGTCCAGGTCGCTGATGGTGATACCGCTGTCGATCGCGACGGGCGTGCTGGCGGTGTTGTCGCCGGCGACGAAGGCCGCGCTGCCGCTGTCCACGCCCAACACCGGCGTATCGTTGGCCGCCGTGACGCTCACCGTCCGGGTTACCGGTGCACTGTCTTTGCTGCCGTCGTTGACCGAGAACCCGATGCTGCGGTTGCCGGTGTTCGGCGAGTCGGATGTGTCGGTATAGGTCACCGCGCGCAACGCGGCCTGCCATTGCGCCAGGGTGGCGTTGGCGCCGGCTGAGGTGAGGGTCAGGATGCCAGTCGCCGCGTTGTAGCTGCCGACGATGTTGCCCATGGTGCTGCCGTTGTTGGTGAACGACAGCACGTCTTCGCCACTTTGGAAGTTGCCGGTGACGGCGACGGTGGCGCTGGCCAAGGTGCCGTTGTCGAGGTCGCTGACGGTGAGCCCGCCATCGATCACGACGGGCGTACTGGCGGTGTTGTTGGCCTCGGTGAACGCCGCCGTGCCGCCGCTGGCGGTGAGTACTGGCGCATCGTCGACTGCCGTGACGCTGACCGTCCGGGTAGCGGCCGCACTGGTCTTGCTGCCGTCGCTCACGCTGAAACTGACGACGCGACTGGCCGTGCTGGGGGTATCGGAGGCGTTGCCGTAGGTGACCGCGCGCAACGCGGCCTGCCATTGCGCCAGGGTGGCGTTGGCGCCGGCTGAAGTGAGGGTCAGGATTCCAGTCGCCGCGTTGTAGCTGCCGACGATGTTGCCCATGGTGCTGCCGTTGTTGGTGAACGACAGCACATCTTCGCCACTTTGGAAGTTGCCGGTGACGGCGACGATGGCGCTGGCCAAGGTGCCGTTGTCGAGATCGCTGACGGTCAGGCCAGCGTCGATCACCACCGGCGTGCTGGCCACGTTGTCGCCCTCGGTGAAGGCGCTGGTGCCGCCGCTGGTAGCGAGAATCGGCGTCTGGTCGGTGGCGGCCACGGTGACGGTACGCGAGGTCGCGACACTGTCGGCGGCACCGTCGTTGACCGTGAAACTGATGGTCCGGGTGCTGGTGTTCGGCGTTATCGCTGTATCGGTATAGGTCACCGAGCGCAGCGCGGCCTGCCATTGCGCCAGGGTTGCGCTGGCGCTGGCCGAGGTCAGGGTGAGGATGCCGGTCGCCGCGTTGTAGCTGGCGGTGATGTTGCCCATGGTGCTGCCGTTGTTGGTGAACGACAGCACGTCCTCGCCGGAATGGAAATTGCCCGTGATCGCCACGGCGGCGCTGGCCAGCGTGGTGTTGTCGGGATCGGACAGGGTGATGCCGCTGTCGATCGCCACCGGCGTGCTGACGCTGTTGTCGCCGGCGACGAAGGCGGCACTGCCGCCGCTGGCGGTGACCAGGGGCGCATCGTTGACCGCGGTCACGCTGACTGTCTTGGTGGCGGCCAGGCTATTGGTGGTGCCGTCGTAGACCGTGAAGCTGACGCTGCGGTCGGCGGTGTTTGGCGCGTCAGAGGTATCGGTATAGGTGACGGAGCGCAGAGCCGCCTGCCATTGCGCCAGGGTTGCGCTGGCGCTGGCCGAGGTCAGGGTCAGGACGCCGGTCGTGGCGTTGTAGCTGGCGAGGATGTTGCCCATGGTGCTGCCGTCATTGCTGAACGCCAGCACGTCCTCGCCGATGTGGAAGTTGCTTGTGATGCTGACCGTGGCCGATGCCAAGGTCGTGTTGTCGAGATCGCTCAGGACCAGACCGGCGTCGATAACCGCGGGAAGGTTTTCGCTCGCCGCTGTGGCGCCGCCGCTGGCCGTGGCGATCGGGGTGTCGTCGACGGAAGTGACGCCTACCGTCCGGGTCGCGGCATTGCCGGTGGCGGTGCCGTCGTTGGCCGCGAAGCTGAGGGTGCGGGTGGCTGTATTAGGCGACTCGGAGCTGTTGGTGTAGGTGACCGCGCGCAGCGCAGCCTGCCATTGCGCCAGCGTCGCCGAGCCGGCCGAGGTCAGGGTCAGCAAACCGGTCGCCGCGTTGTAGCTGCCGACGATATCGCCCATGGTGCTGCCGTCGTTGCTGAACGCCAGCACGTCTTCGGCGCTATGGAAGTTGCCGGTGATGGCGACGGTGGCACTGGACAGCGTTGGGTTGTCGAGATCGTTTACCGTTATGCCGCTGTCGACGACCACCGGAGTGCTGGTGGCGTTGTTGCCTTCGACGAACGCCGTGGTGCCGCCGCTGGTGGTCACTACCGGGGTGTCGTCGGTGCTGGCGACGGTCAGCGTCTTGCTGGTGACGGCGCCGTCGCTGCTGCCATCGTTGACGGTGAAACTGACGGTGCGATTGCCGGTGTCGGGCGTATCCGAGGTGTCGGAATACGTGACCGCGCGCAACGCCGTCTGCCATTGCGCCAAGGTGGCGGACCCACCGGCGGAGGTCAGCGTCAGCACGCCGGTAGCGCTGTTGTAGCTGCCGACGATGTTGCCCATGGTGCTGCCGTTGTTGGTGAACGACAGCACATCCTCGGCACTGCGGAAACCGCCGGTAATGCTGACGGTGGCGCTGGCCAGGCTGGTGCTGTCGAGGTCGCTGACGGTGATACCGCTGTCGACGGCCACGCTCGCGGTGACGTTGTTACCCTCGACGTAGGCGGTGCTGCCGCCCGATGCCGTGGCGATCGGCGTGTCGTTGACGGCGGTCACGCTGACCGTCTTGGTCGCGGAATTGCTGTTCCGCGTGCCGTCGTTGGTCACGAAACTGATGGTACGGCTGGAAGTATTCGGCGTGTCGGAGGTATCGGTATAGGTGACCGAACGCAGCGCGGCCTGCCACTGCGCCAAGGTCGCGCTGGCGCCGGCCGAGGTCAGGGTCAGCACGCCCGTGGCGCTGTTGTAGCTGCCGACGATGTTGCCCATGGTGCTGCCGTTGTTGGTGAACGACAGCACATCTTCGGCGCTGTGGAAGTTGCCGGTGACGCTGACAGTGGCACTGGCCAGGGAGGTGTTGTCCGGGTCGGACACGGTGAAGCCGCTGTCGACAACCACCGGAGTGCTCACGGTGTTGTTGCCTTCGATGAAGGCAGTGGTGCCGCCGCTGGTGGTATTGGTCGGAGCGATATCCGGACTCCAGCTCGAATCGACCGTACCGGCGCCCGCCGTGGTCAAGTTCTCGTTGCCGGTGTTGGTGCCCGAGCCTGCCGACCCCGTCGCCTGCCCATGCTGCGCGCCCCCACCAGCGCCTCCCTGACCGTAGTTCTGCTGCCCGGAGAGCAGGTTCACGGAAGTGCTGTCGTAATGCAGCGTGCCCTTGTTGAGGATGCCGCCGACGCCGATACCTCCATTGGCACCGGCTACCGAGTAACTGCTGCCCGCCCCGCCACCGCCGGCCCCCAGGTTTTTCGTGATGGAGGTGGTCGCCACATAAAGGGTGGCACCACTGGCGATATAAATACCGCCTGCTGCATTCCCCCCCGTTCCTACGCTAGCGGCCAGCGATGCGCCGGAGCCCGCGCCACCGCCACCGATGTAGCCACTGCCGGCGCTTCCCGCCCGTCCGCCACTCCCGCCGGCGGCAAATCCGGTATTGGCTGCACCGCCTGTGCCCCCGCTGGTATTCCCGCCCTTGCCGACGTAATTCACGCCGTTGGAAATACCCACGTAGAAGCCGCCACGTCCACCGACGCCGCTGCCACCGGATTGCCCCGCGTAAGCCGGACTGTAGTTGCCCCCGCGAGCACCACCGACGCCGTTGAACCCGCCCCCGCCCCCGCCACCGTAACCGTAGCCCGCGCCTCCACCGTTGCCGCCACCCCCTGCGGCAGCGTTGGCCGTGACACTCGAATGCGTCAGGGTAACCGTACCGCCCGTGACGGCGAGACCTGCGCCCAGGGCGTCCTTGCCGTTGACCGAGTTGTAGTCACCCCCGTTGCCCGAGAGCAAGCCCCCGGTCAGCACCAGGCCGTCGAGCTTGACGGTGCCGGTGGTGATCACCAGAACGCGGCTGGTCTGGTGCGCATCGATAGTGACGTCGGCCGTGCCATTTCCATCGATATCGCCCTCGATGGTGAGACTCTTGCCGATACTGAGCTGGCCGCTGCTCAGGTTTACCGTCATCGCACTGCTGAAGGTAATGGTGTCGCCAGCCTGGGCGCTGGCAATGGCGTTGCGTAGCGTCCCGGCACCGCTGTCGGCATTGCTGGTCACGGTGATGATCGCCAGGTCGTGGCCATAGGCGGCCTCGGATGCCTGGGAAAGCACGGAGCGGGCTTCGATGTTGCCGGTGGTGACTTCCAGGTCCCAGTCCGAGCCGGCGCCGGTCCGGTCATTCGACGCTGCGACATCGCGCCCAGTAAGGCTCGCCAGCTCATCGACGAAGGTCTGCCCGCGCTCGCCCTGGGCGGTGCTGCAGGCGTAGACGAGGATGTCGCCGCCGGCCTGCATGTTAGCCCCGAGCTGGTTCAGCGAGGCGCCGTAGTCAGCGATGTTCTCCGCACTGACATAGCTGTTGCCCAGCCACAAGTCGCCGGCATTACCGTGGGCGATGATCTGCACTGAAGCGGCACCCGGATGCGCAGCCAGGTACTGCGCCATCTGCTGCACACCGTTGCCGTTGCGGTCGAGGAAGACCACGTCGGTATTCGACGCGACACCCTGCAGCAGTTGCTTGGCATCCTCAACGCGCGAGTCGACGAACACCACGTTGCGTCCACTGCCGGCCTGGGCGCCCTGCCCCGCATCGCTGCTGCGGACGTCGCCAGTGGCGGCGGCATGGCTGCTGTCGCTGTCCTTGCTATGCGTGGCCGCGGCGCCCTTGTCGGCGACGGCATCCTGGGTATCGGTCGGCTTGGCCGCTTCGCCGACGCTCGCGGTAACCGCGCCGTCGAACATCATGCGCGGCTCCAGCGCCATGATCAGCGTCGGCTGCACGCCCGGGGTTTCCTGTTGGCGGCGCACCGTCTCGCCGAACACGCGCTTCATCCATTGCATGGCATGTACCCTTTCGCTCCGGCAACTCGCAGGCCGGCGATGTTATTCAGTTGTTCTTGATGCGAATGACGTTGGCTGCACTGCCGCTGCCGTCTTCCCAGAAGGAAAGCTTGCTGTACTGTTCGAACAGGTCCGGCGGCAGCAGCGTGCGCCGCTCGCGCCGGGCCACCTGCGGACGCACATGGTGCAAGCCGGCCACGCCCAGGGATTCGTCGAAGTCCGGGGCGTCGTAGGACAGGTTGTCGAAGTCGTGTTCGAACCAGGGCTCGTCGATGAACTGGTAGACCAGGCGCATCACCTGCTCCGGGTTTTGCACCAGCAGGTCATAGTCGATCACCAGCAGCGAATCGGCCTGCTCGCCGTAATAGGCTTCCTTCAGCGCGCTCCAGGCGAATCCGACCAGGCGGTTGCGCTGGGCCAACGTCTCGACACGGCTGTACACCGAATTGCGCTCGCTGGCATCGGCGAACAGCTTGGTGTTCTCGAAGGGATTGGCGCGGAACAGCCGCTCCAGGCTGTCCATGATCCAGGCGACGTTGCGCACGCAGGCGATCACCTTGGACTGCGGGAAGAGTTCGCGCAGGGCTGGCAGATTGGCGCACCACAGGCGGTTGGTGTCGAACACCACCGACTTGTCGGCCTGGTCGGCGTAATAGGAATCGAACAGGCCGCGTAGCAGGTTGCGACGCTGCTCATGGGTGATCAGAGGCGCGAATTCGCTGCCGGCGCTGCAGTGCTCGCGCACGCTGCTGAAGAGTCCTCCCACTGGGCTCGACATGCCGGCGTGGAAGCGCGGGTTCTGCAGGAGGATAGCCGCCAGAAGGGTACTGCCGGAACGCGGCAAACCGGAAATGAAGTGGAATCCTGGCATCCTTGCGACACTACCCACTGGCACAATGCAATTAGCGCATGCTAAGTCAGCTAGGAATTTTCGTACAGTGCAATGCGCATAGTCATCGAAATATTCCGAAAACTTCTTCTGGCAAAAAAAGCCCGCTAGAGTGGCCCCCGGCCGGAGCGCCAGGCAGTACCGGTCCCATCACGCATAACAACGAAAGGACACAGCATGGAAGTATTCATCGGCACCATCATTCCGTTCGGCTTCAACTTCGCGCCCAGGGGGTGGGCAACCTGTTCGGGCCAGTTGCTACCCATCTCCCAGTACTCGGCCGTCTTTGCGCTGCTGGGCACCATGTACGGCGGCAATGGCCAGACCAACTTCGGCCTCCCCGACTTGCGTGGACGCACCCCGTTGAGCTATGGCCAGGGCCTTGGCCTGAGCAACTATGAGCTGGGCCAGGTCGGCGGCACGGAGAGCGTCACCCTGCTCTCCAGCAACCTGCCCCCGCACAGCCTCAACGTAAACGTGCAACTCGCCACTACCGCCAGTTCCCCTGCAAGTGTCCCCAGCAGCGCCAATAGCTATCTGGGCGCATCAGGCGGCGGCCAAGGAACAGCAACCATCTATTCCGACGCCCAGGGCGCAAACCCGGTCGCGCTGAAGGGCGCCAGCGCAACCTTCACCGGCGGCGGCGTGCCGGTGTCGATCCAAAGCCCCTTCCTGGCGCTGAACTTCTGCATCTGCCTGGAAGGCATCTTCCCTTCGCGCGACTGACCACGAGCCGGCGCCTGGCACACAGGCGCCGTTTCCGGAGCCTCACATGCTGGACCTGCTACACAGCGATCACTTCCGAGCCTTTCTCGACCAGTCCCTGACGCTGCAACTGCCTGACGGCAACACGCTGCCCATCGTGATCGACACGGTGACCCAGGCACCGCGTTCAGCCGTGCCCGGCAGCACTCGAATACCGTTCTGCGTGACCCTGCATAGTTCGGACCCCACCGACTTCGTGGATGGCCTCTGTTGCCTCGACCTACCCGGCACCGGCGCGATCCGCGACCTGTTCGTCACGCGCAACCCGCCGCTGGGACGCGACCCCAACCTGGCCTACTACAGCATCATTTTCAACTGAGCGGCGGACGCAGCGCCTCCGGCCACCACACCAGGCGCTCGGCCGCGATGTCACGCTGCTGCACTTCGAAACCCAGTTGCAGATACTGGCGCCGAGCCCCCTGGTTGCTGGCCCATACCACCGTGGTCAGTGCGCAACCGGCCTGCTCGGCGGCCTGCTGCAGGCCACGGATGATGGTGCTGCCGAAGCCCAGCCCGCGGGCTTCGGGCAGGAATGCAAGATAGAGGAGGCGTATTTCGCCCACCCCCGCCACGAAGACCAGCTCGCCAATGCGTGTGTCGATCCGCTCGATCACGTAGTGCTGGGCATCGGGAAACTGCTCGCCCAGCCCCGCCGCCTGGACTTGGAACTGTTGCTGGACGATGGTCTCGATGAGGTCCTGCTCACCATCGATCAACTGCAGTTCAGGTCGGGCCGAGCGATACAAGGCCTCGAGAAAGGCCTGGTCGGATGCCCGCGCAGGGCGCAGGCCAAGACCGCTGGAATGGAAATTGAGCATCGTCCGTTCTCCTAGAAACCGCTCTCGCGCACGCCGAGCGCCGCCAGCCGACGCAGGAAGCCGCCAAGGATCGACTCGCTACGCCCTTGCAACGTGACCATCCCGCGCACCGCCTGAACCGGTGCTGCCGCGTCGTCCAGCACCTCCAGGCGCGCGCCGTACTGGGCGTGCTCGGGAATCGCGCGCTGTTCGATATCGCGGCGCACGGCCAGCGGGCCGCCGTTGTCCGAGGCCAGCAACGGCAAGGCCAGTGCCGCGCTGCTGGCGGTGTCCAGCTCGATCAGGCGCACCGCCAGCGCCGGCGAGCCGGGCTGTTCGGCGACGAAGTGACCCTCGTCGCCCGGGTTCAGGCGTGCCAGCGCCTGCTGCTCGACGTAGCCACGCAGCTTGGGCTTCTGGGTGCCAACCACGCGCAGCAGCACGCGCTCCGGCGACAGCCACTCGCCGGCCCGCAGGTCGGCGCCCAGGTCGCGCACCACGCCGTCTTGCCCGGCGCGCAGTTGCAGGCGCTCGCGCTGCGCGGCAAGGCCACGGTAATCGGCCAGTTGCTGCGCCAGCTGGCTTTCCAGCACGCCGGCATCGGCCACCGTCTGCTGATTGGCGGTGGCCCGTGCGATCTGCAGTTGCAGCGCGCGGATTTCACTGCCGGCGATGCGCAGGTGGGCGTCCACGTCCGGCGACTCCAGGGCCAGCAGCAGATCGCCCGCCTTCACCGCCTGACCTTCGCGCACCATCACTTGCGCGACTCGCGCGCCGACCGGCGTATGCACCTCGCTCATCTGCGATGCCTCCAGCACCGCTGGCACTTCCACCGAGGTGCGCCAAGGCACCAGCAGGACCAGCAGCACCAGCGCGCCGACAGCCAGGGTCGGTAGCGCCTTGCGCGGCTCGGCGTGCTCGCGGTACTTCCACCAGAACTGCAGCTCGCGCCACACCGGCAAGGCGATGAACCAGCCCAGCTCGACCAGCATCAGGCCAATGCCCAGCACCTTGAAGAACAGGTGGTAGACCGCCAGGGCGATGCCGAAGAACAGTGCCGCGCGCCAGACCCAGGAGGCATAGCCCCACAGCAGCAGGCGCCGCTGCAGGCGTGGCGGCCAGGGCTCGGGCATCGGCGCGCCGTAGCCGAACAGCAGCTCGCGCAGGCGCCAGCGGCACAGGGCGAAGGCGCGGCCCTGCAGGTTGTCGACGGCGAGCAGGTCGCTGAGAAGGAAGTAGCCGTCGAAGCGCATCAACGGGTTGAGGTTGATCGCCAGGGTGGTCAGCCAGGTCGCGCTGGACAGCAGGAAGGCCGCGGTGCGTAACGGCCCGTCATCGAGCAGCGACCAGACCAGCAACGCCACGCAGGCCAGGAGCATCTCCGCCAGCACGCCGCCGGCGCCGATCAGCAGGCGGCTGCGCCTGTCGCTGACGCGCCAGGCATCGGATACGTCGGTGTAGAACATCGGCACCAGCACCACGAACGCCAGCCCCATGCTGTGCACCCGGCAGCCGGCGCGCTTGGCCATGTAGGCATGGCCCAGTTCGTGGCAGAGCTTGGCGAACCACAGCGCCACGCCGAAGGCGGCGGCCCCGGACCAGCTGAACAGGTAGGAGAAGCTGCCGATGAAGCGGTCCCAGTCGCGCGCCACCAGGAACAGCCCCAGGCTCAGCACCAGCGGCAGGCCAACGGTGAGCAAGGTGCGCCCATTGCGCGCCAGCCAGGGCCAGGTGCGGTTGAGGAAGGGATCGGGGCGCCACAGCGGGATGCGGAAGAACAGGTACTGGTGCAGCGCCTGCTGCCACAGGCTGTGCTTCTTCATCGCGGCCTTGCCGGCGTAGCTGGCGCGCTGCTCTGCATCGCTCGGGGCGATCAGGTCGTGCTCGCGCAGGAAGCGCAGCAACTGCTCCAGCTCGGTCTCGCCCAGGGCTCGGCCTCCGCCGGCGTTGGCCGCCGCCAGCACTGCCGCGCCCTCGCCCCGGCTCCATTGGCGCAGCAAGCGCACGGCGGCTTCGCCGAGCTTGAAGTAGCGGCCGCGCAAGGGATCGTTGAGCACCCACTGCGGCGCGCCGTCGAAGGTCGGCGCGGACTCGGAAAGCTGCAGGTCGTCGCGCAGCACTGGCAGGCTCATGTCAGAGCCCCAGGGTCTGGCGCAGCGCGGTCAGCGGCCGGCGCAGCAGGTAATAGGCTAGGGGCGCACGCGCCCCGTAGAGCTTCGCCGTGCCACGCAGACCGATGCGTGGCGACGCGCCTTCGAAGCCGGCCACCAGGCTGTAGGCCAGGCCGCCGGAGGGAACCGGCTCGGCCTGGTAGCCGATGCGTTCGAGCTGCGCCGGCACCGAGGTCAGCGGCTGGTTGTCGAGGAACAGCGCTACGCTTGCGCCCTGCTCCAGGCTCATGACCCCGCCCACCGGCAGTTCGATGCGCAACTCGGCACGCTGCGGGTCGGCGATTTCCATCAGTCGCTCACCGGTGCGTACCGGTTTGCCGGTCCAGCGCTCGGCGTCGGCGAATACCGCAATGCCGTCCTGCTCGGCGCGCACTTCACTGCGTTGCAGCAGGTCCTTGGCGTAGTCGCGCTCAGCGCGCTTCTGCTCGACGCGCGCAGCCAGCAGGTCGAGGCGCGCGGCCGACTCCGCATCCTGGAAGGCGCGCTGGGTATTGGCCTTGAGCTCGGCCTCGGCCACCGCCAGGGCGCGCTCGGCGACATCCGCCTGGGCCTTCAGCGTGGTGGCGTCGAAGCGCACCAGCAGGTCGCCGCGCTTCACCGCCTGGTTCGGTCGCACTTCGACCTTCGCGATCACACCGTCCAGCGGCGCGGCAATCACCATGCCGCCCTTGGGCACCACTTCCGCCGGCGCCAGCGCGGACTGGCGAATCGGCAGCAACAGCAGCAATGCAGCACCGCCGAGCACCATCGCCACACGCCGCTTCGGCCAGCGCAGGCGCCACGGCAGGCGCGGCTGCAGGGCGCACCAGGCGTGGGCGTAGGTCTCGCCCAGCTCGCCGAGCAGGGTCTTCTCGGCCGTGTTCCAGGGTTGCTGGCGCGCCAGCCAGAGCCCGCCGAAGCGCACGCCGGCACGGTCTTTAAGAGGTACCCAGAAGGCCTGCGGCACGCTCAGTTCCAGCAGGTCCTGGCGGGTCGACTCGCTGAACTGCGCGCTGTCCACGACATGCGGCTGATCCAGCGCATCGCCCTGGTCCAGCTCGCTGCAGGCACGCTCGATGAAGGAAACGAAAGGTGCATTGGGCTCGACCACGCTGACGCCGGTCAGCGCGCGAACCTTGCCGGCGATGACCAGCGCGGCATGGCGGAAGCCGAACAGCGCCTGGCCGTCGTTGACCATGGCGAAGCCCAGCCGCTCGATGCTGTCGGCCGCGCGCGCCTGGCGCTGCACGGCGATGAACTGGGCGAAGGCGACCTCGCTGCCGGCAGCGGCGTTCATGGCTGCTCCGCGAACCGCGCGGTACCGCTCATGCCCGCCACCAGCCCGGCGTCGGCCGGCACGCTGGCGATCAACAGGAGGGTCTGGCTGGCCTCATCGATGCGTGCGCCCAGGCGCTTCACCTCGACCTGCAGCGGCTTGCCGGTTTCATCCGGAACGAAATTGAACTGCTGGCCCGGTTTGAGCCGCGACAGCCAGCGCGACGGCACCAACAGGCGGATTTCCAGGCTGCGGTTGTCGACGATCTCCAGCAGCGGCGCGCCGCTGGCGACGCTCTCGAACGGCTGCGCCTTGCGCTGCACGACTTGGCCGTCGTACGGCGCCTGCACGGCGCAGCGGCGCACCTGCACCTGGTAGACCTGGGCCTGGGCCTGGGCTTCGGCCTGCTTGGCCTCGGCCAGGGCAACCTCGAAGCGGCCGACGGAATTCAGCGACGCCAGCTGGCGGTTGTGCGCCAGTTCCTCGCTGGCCGCACGCACGCCGGACTGGGCGGCGTTCAGCTGGGCCTGGTAGGCCGAACAGTCGAAGCGCACCAGCACATCGCCCTTGTGGAAGGCCTGGCCTTCGCTGAATGGCATTTCGAGGATGCGCCCGGCCAGTTCGCTGGACAGCATCGCCTGCTCACGGGCATGCAACACGCCGCGCACCTCGCGCGAATCGTTGGTCGACGCGCTCGACGCCGCCACCGGCAACAACGGGTCCGCCACCGGCTCCTGCGCCGCCTGCAGACTGCCCACGATCCCCATGGCGACCAGCGCCGTCCAGCACACATCCCTAACCATCGTCCATCCCTCTGACAGAATGGCGCGCAGTCTAAGGGAGAGCCGGCTTGTAGGAAACGGACTTCGTCAGATCATTTGGCCATCACGCTGGCAGCCCGTCGGTTCGTTCGAATCCTGCGCACTGGATGCAGTCATCCGCAGACCAGTCAGCGGCAGGAGAAATCGACATGCCAACCTGGAAAATCACCTTCACGCGGCACAACAACACCGACCAATTGCAACTGCAGTCGGCGCAGCAACCGAGCCCGGAAGAAGCGGCCGAGCACGTCCTGCAGTGGGCGACCGAGAACCTCAAGCCCGGTGAGTACGGCACTGCCCGCGATGCCCCGGAAGGGCCGGTCGGGCAGTTGCTGCGCCGTTACGGCATCACCGTCACCGGTATCGTCGAGGAATCGCCGCTGCCCGAAGGCTGACCCGCCCTTAGCCTTGTACCGGCATCGGCAAGCGGATGTGCCGCGCCAGTTCCTCGAACAGCGTCACCACGCTGCGCAGGGCACGGCAGTCGGGGCGGGTCAGTAGCCAGAGGGCGTTGCCGCAACCAGGCAGGTCGCCCTGCAGCACCTGCAGGCCGTCACCGTCGCGCAATAGATAGTCGGGCAGCGCAGCCAGGCCCAGGCCGCCGCGGCAGAGTTCGAGCACCGAGACGATGCTGTTGCAGCGATAGGCCGGGATCACCGCCGGGAAACTCTGGCGACGCCAGGCCACGCTGGCATGGTCGGGCATGAACTCGTCCGGGGCGATCCAGCTCAGCTCGCTCCAGTCGCGACCGGCATTGGCGCTTAGATAGTCGCGGTGCGCACAGAGCGCATAGCGCACCTCCCCCAGGCAGCGGCCAACCAGGTATTCCGGGGGCGCGGTGGTCAGGCGCACGGCGATGTCGGCGTCGCGCCGGCTAAGGTTGGCGAAGGCGTTGGAGGTGGACAGCTCCAGGTGCAAGCCCGGGTAGTCGCCCATGAAGCGCCCCAATGCCGGCAGCAGGATTCCCTGCAGCACCGCGTCGGTGCAGGTCAGACGCACGGTGCCGCTGAGCACTTCGCGGCCCTGCTCCAGGCCGACCCTCGCCGCCTCCAGCGCCTGTTCGGCCTGCTCGGCCTGGCGCGCCAGTTGCTGCGCCAGGTTGGTCGGCAGGTAGCCGGCACGGCCCTTCTCGAACAACGCGGTGCCCAGCGCCTTCTCCAGCCGGCGGATGGCGCGGAACACGGTGGACACGTCCACGGCCAGCAATTCCGCGGCTCGCGCCAGGTTGCCGCCACGCACCAGGGCGAGTACCAGGGAAAGGTCGGCATATTCCAACCGATATTGCATCGATGCATTCATGAATTGCGTAATCGCCAATTATTATTGCGTCTGCGCAACTATAAATTGCTCTCCGTAGCCCGCCAATGGGCGTCGACGCTGGGGAGCAAGAGATGCGGAAACTGCGCAAGGTTCTACGTATCGGCCTGATCGGTGATCGTGACAGCCAGGTCATGGCGCACTGGGCCATCCCCCTGGCGCTGCAGCAGTCACTGCTGCCCCACGCCGGCACCCTGCGCCTGGAATGGCTGCACACCGAGCGCCTGGCCCAGGGCCTGCCGCTGGAAGGCTACGCCGGCTTCTGGTGCATTCCCGGCAGCCCTTACCGCGACACCGAGGGCGCGCTGCGCGCCATTCATCACGCCCGCACCAGCGGCACGCCCTACCTCGGCACCTGCGCTGGCTTCCAGCACGCCTTGCTGGAGCGTGCCCGCAATGTCCTGGGCTGGGACGATGCCGCCCACGCGGAGCTGGACCCCGAAGCGCAACGCCCGGTGATCCACGCCCTGCCCTGCGCGCTGGTCGAAGTGCGCGAAGAAATCCGCCTGCGCCCGGGCTCACGCCTGGCCAGCGCCTATGGCAAGCCGAGCATTCGCGAAGGCTATCGCTGCAGCTACGGGATCAACCCCGAGTACCAGGAAGCCTTGTTCGGCGACTCACTGACGGCGAGCGCCCACGGCGAAGACGGCAGCATCCGCGCGCTGGAAGCCGAAGATCATCCCTTCTTCGTCGCCACCCTGTTCCAACCCGAGCGCAAGGCTCTGGCCGGCGTCAGCGTGCCGCTGGCCGAAGCCTTCCTGCGCGCCGTCGAGCAACACGCCAGGAGCCCCCAATGATCGCCAAGACGCCTGAACCGCCCTACTACGCCGTGATCTTCACCTCCCTGCGCACTGCGCAGGACGCCGGCTACGGCGTAACCGCAGATCGCATGTTGGAACTCGCTGCCGAGCAGCCGGGTTACCTCGGCGTGGAGTCGGCGCGCGGAGAAGATGGGCTGGGTATCACGGTGTCCTACTGGCGCGATGAAGAAAGCATCCGCCACTGGCGCGACGACGCCGAACACCGACTGGCCCGCGAAAGCGGCCGGCGCGAGTGGTATCGGCAGTTCCAGGTGCGCGTGGCTAAGGTCGAGCGGGCCTACGGATTCGACAGCAGCGACCTGTAGGAGCGGATCTCATCCGCGAAAATCTCCGAGCCAATACCTCGTTGCAGGAGCGCGCCATGCGCGCGAATCGCGGCCATGGGCCGCTCCTACAGGGGAAATGTCGTGCCATGCGGTTCGCGGATGAGATCCGCGTCTACAGCCACCAGCGCAGCAGGAAGAACACCCCCATGCTCAGCAAGACGCTGACCAGCGTATTGCGCGTCCACAGCACCAGCCCCACCGCCACCAGCGAACCGAGCAGGTAGGGGTTGTCCAGACGGAGGTTCAGCTGGTGCTCGGGCAGGAACACGATCGGCCCGCAGATCGCCGTGAGCATTCCCGGCACGGCGAAGCCGAGGAACTGCCGGATGTTGCTGCCCAGGCGGATCGGCAGGCGTGGTTCGAGGAACACGTAGCGGTTGAAGAAGACGATCAGCCCCATGCCGACGATCACGGCCCAGACCATCATGCCGACCTCCCACTGAACTTGTTGCAGACGAAGCCTGCGGTCATCCCCGCGAGGCCCGCGAGCACCAGGGCCGAGCCCAGGTGCCAGTAGCTGAACAGCACCGAGCAGAACAGCGAGACAGCCACGCAGACCACCGTCGGCACGCTGCGCACAACCGGTGCGATCAACGCCACGAAGGTCGCGGCGACGGAGAAGTCCAGGCCCAGGTGCTCAAGCCCCGGAATGCTGCTGCCCAGCAGCACGCCGGCCAGGGTGAAGAGGTTCCAGGCGATGTAGAAGGTCAACCCGACGCCCAGGGCGTACCAGCGGTTGAAGGCTTCGCGGTCGTGTTGGCTGGTCAGGGCGAAGAACTCGTCGGTGAGCAGGAAGCCCAGGCCGACGCGCCAGCGCCCCGGCAGGTCGGCGATCACCGGGCGCATGCTCATGCCGTAGAGCAGGTGCTGCGAGGTCAGTAGCAGCGTGGTCAGCATGATCGAGAGGAACCCGGCACCGCCCTTGAGCATGCCGATCGCCACCAGTTGCGCGGCGCCGGCGAAGACGATGGCCGACAGGCCCTGGCCGTGCAGCGGCGAAAGGCCGGCCTCGATGGCCAGGGAGCCGGCGAGCAGGCCCCAGGGCAGGACCGCGATGGACAGCGGCATGATGGCGATGGCACCGCGCAGGAAGGCGCGGGCGGGAAGCAGATCGTGGGACATGGGGAAGACGGCTTGAGGATCAGGTCGGGCGAGCTTGGCAGAAATGGCGGCGGGCGCCTTGAACGTTCTTGCTGTTTTGCGAGTCACGGGCGCCTTTTGATTAGGACAATTCCCACACGTTAATTAAGGAATTTCCGACTGATCGCACAAGGTGCGGCATCTAGCATGTCCGCGCTTTCCGAACAGCCCGTGGTTTTCCGTCGTGCAAATCTTCCTGCTGCTCTTCCTCATCCTGCTGCCCAGCCTGGCCACCGGCCAGGCCGGCGCCGCAGAACGCCATGCTTCCACCACCAAGGTGACTGCCTCTCGCGCTGAGCGACCTCCGTCAGGGGGATGGCAGCGTTCGGCCAAGGAACGGCAAAAGCTGAACCGGCTGCTCCGGCACGCCCAGCAGTTGCAGGGCATGCCCTACCGTTGGGGCGGCGCGTCGGAACGCACCGGTTTCGATTGCAGCGGCCTGCTGGTCTACCTGTTCCGCCAGGACGCCGGGATGGAGCTGCCGCGCAGCACCCACGGCATGATCCGCCAGCGTCATCGCCAGGTGTCGCGCCAGGCGCTGAAGCCAGGCGACGCGGTGTTCTTCAGCCACAACGGCAGCCAGCGCGCCAGCCATGTCGGCCTGTACCTGGGCGACGGCCGCTTCATCCATGCGCCGAGCACCGGCAAGACCGTGCGTATCGATTCGCTGGACAACGGCTACTGGAAGCGGCATTACCGCACCGCGCGGCGCTTCCGCACCCTGTAAACGCACCATCGTCAATGGCGCGAGAGCGCGGCACAAGGCCGGGCTCCCAAAAGGGAACTCCGACGCGGAGATATCCGAGCTTTACGGCGTCTTGGCCTTCTGCCCTTCGCTGGCGATCTGCGCGCTGTCCCAGCCACCCCCCATGGCGGCGATCAGCTGCACACTGGCGACCAGGCGGTTGCCGTAGAGGGTGAGCACGCTGCGCTCGTTGGACAGCGCCGTGGCCTGGGTGGTGACCACGTTGTTGTAGTCGACGGTGCCGGCCTTGTACTGGTTGGTGGTCAGGCGCAGCGCTTCGCGGGCGGCGTCCAGGGCTTCCTTCTGCGCCCCGCTCTCCTCTTCCAGCACCTTGAGCTGGACCATGTAGTCCTCCACCTCTCGGAAGCCGTCGAGCACGGTCTGCCGATAGGTCGCCACGGTCTGGTCGTAGCTGGCTTCGGCCTGCTCCACCTGCGAGGCGATCAGCCCGCCGTCGAACAGGGTCATGGCGAACTGCGGGCCGATCGACCAGTAGCGGTTCGGCGTCTCGATCCAGTTCTGGAAGCTGCCGCTGCGGTAGCCGCCGGTGGCGCTCAGGGTCAGGTCGGGGAACCAGGCGGCCTTGGCCACGCCGATCTGCGCGTTGGCGGAGATCACCTTGCGCTCGGCGGAGGCAATGTCCGGGCGCCGCTCCAGCAACTGCGACGGCACCAGCGCAGGCAGTTCCGGCAGCCTGGGCACCTGGCCGTTGGCGGCGAGGCTGAACTGCGCCGGCGGCAGGCCGACCAGCACCGCGATAGCGTGTTCGAGCTGGGCGCGCTGGTACTTGAGGTCGATGGCCTGGGCCTCGGTGCTCTTCAGCTGGGTACGCGCCTGGGCCACGTCGGCCTTGGTGACGATGCCGGCGCTGTACTGGTTCTCGGTGAGTTTCAGCGAACGCTGATAGGCCTCGACGGTGTCGTTGAGCAGCTTGATCTGCTGGTCCATCACGCGCAGCTGCAGGTAGTTCTGCGCCAGTTGCGACTGCAGGGACAGGCGCGAAGCGGCGAGGTCCGCAGCGCTGGCGTCACGGGTGGCGCTGTCGGCTTCCAGTTGGCGGCGCAGCTTGCCCCACAGGTCCAGCTCCCAGCTCACGCCGAGGCTCGCCGAATAGCTGTTGCTCACCCCGCCGCTGCCGCCGCTGGACACCGTGGAGCCATCGGCCAGGCGCACGTTGCTGCTACTGCCGCCCTGCCCGGAACGGGTCTTGTCGACGTTGCCGGTCACGCTCGGGAAGAAGGACGCGCGCGCGCCCTTCACCAACGCCACGGACTGCCGGTACGAGGCCTCGGACTCGGCCAGGGTCTGGTTGGCCTTGAGCAGGCGCTGCTGCAGGTCGTTCAGGATCGGGTCGCTGTACAGCGACCACCACTGCCCGTGGTTCTGCAGATCGGCCGGTTGCGCCATGCGCCAGCCCTCGCCTTCCTTGAAGGCGGCCGGCACCGCGACCTGCGGACGCTTGTAGTCGGGGCCGACGGCGCAGCCGGCAAGCGCGGCGCAGAGCGCCAGGGCGAGCAGGCCGGGGGAAAGGTTCGGGCGGTTCATAGCGGTGTCTCCAGGGCGCCGTCGGTGCGCACGCCGCGCTTCTTGTTGACCCAGTGGCGCAGGCGGTCGAGATAGAGGTAGACCACGGGGGTCGTGTAGAGGGTCAGCAGCTGGCTGCCGATCAGGCCGCCGACGATGGTCATGCCCAGCGGGCGGCGCAGCGCGGCGTCGCTGCCGATGCCGAAGATCAGCGGCAGCGCGCCGAGGATGGCGGCCAGGGTGGTCATCATGATCGGCCGGAAGCGCTTCATGCAGGCTTCGAGGATCGCCTCGCGCGGGGTCAGGCCGAGGGTGCGTTCGGCGTCCAGGGCGAAGTCGATCATCATGATCGCGTTCTTCTTGACGATGCCGATCAGCAGGATCACGCCAATCAGCGCGATCAGCGACAGCTCGGTGCGGAACAGCATCAGCGTGAGCAGCGCCCCCACGCCCGCCGAGGGCAGCGTGGAGAGGATGGTCAGCGGGTGTACGTAGCTCTCGTAGAGAATGCCGAGGACGATGTAGACCGCCACCAGCGCCAGCAGGATCAGCCAGGGCATGTTGTTCTGCGTGTCCTGCACCGCACCGGCGTTGCCCTCGAAGGTCGCCTGGATGTCCAGTGGCAGGTGCAGCGGTTCCAGAGCCGCCATCACCGCATCGCGCGCCGGCCCGATGAGCGCGCCGGGCGCCAGGTTGAAGGAGAAGGTGGTCGCGGCGAACTGGCCCTGGTGGTTCACCGTCAGCGGTGCGCGGCTGGGCTCGACGTGGGTGAAGGCCGACAACGGCACCTGCTGCCCATCGCTGCCGATCACGTAGACCTGGCGCAGCTCTTCCGGGGTCTCCTGGTACGGCTGATCAACCTCCATCACCACGTGGTACTGGTTCAGCGGGTTGAAGATGGTCGAGACCTGGCGCTGGCCGTAGGAGTTGTTCAGCACCGCGTCCACCGCCGCAACATCCACGCCCAGGCTGGCGGCGCGGTCGCGGTCGATCACCAGGCGGCTCTGCACGCCCTTGTCCTGGGCATCGCTGTTGACGTCGACCAGCTGCGGGATCTTGTTCAGCACCGCCTCGACCTTCGGCGCCCAGTCGCGCAGCAGGGTCAGGTCGTCGCTGCGCAGGGTGAACTCGTACTGCGCGTTGCTCTGCCGTCCGCCGATGCGCACGTCCTGGCCCGCCTGCAGGTAGAGGGTGGCGCCGGGAATCTGCGCCAGCTTCTTGCGCAGCCGCGCGACAATCACCTCGCCCGAGTCACGCTCGGTAATCGGCTTCAGGGTGACGAAGAAGGAACCGGTGTTGCTCGACTGCCACTTGCCGCCACCGACGAACCCGAGCACGTTCTCCACCGCCGGGTCTGCAGAAAGGATGGTGCGGTACTCGGCCATCTTGCGGCTCAGGGCCTGGAACGAAATGCTCTGGTCGGCCACCGCGAAGCCGCGCAGGCGCCCGGAGTCCTGCTGCGGCAGGAAGCCCTTGGGCACGATGGCGAACAGGTAGAAGTTCAGCGCGATGCAGCCGAGCATGATCACCACCATCAGCCGCGAATGCTCCAGCGCCCAGCTAAGGCTGGCGCGGTAGCGCAGCATGAAAGCGACGAAATAGCGGTTGGTCTGCCGCGCCACCGATGCCTTCTGCGGCCGGCCGACGGGGCGCAACAGGCGCGCGCAGAGCATCGGCGTCAGGGTCAGGGACACGATCAGCGAAACCAGGATGGCCGCCGCCAGGGTCACCGAAAACTCGCGGAACAGGCGCCCGGTGATGCCGCCCATGAGCAGCAACGGGATGAACACGGCTACCAGCGACAGGGTCATCGACAGCACCGTGAAACTCACCTCGCGGGCGCCGCGGATCGCCGCGGGGATCGGCTTGTCGCCCTCCTCGATGCGCCGGGCGATGTTCTCCACCACCACGATGGCGTCGTCGACCACGAAGCCGGTGGCGATGATCAGCGCCATCAGCGACAGGTTGTTCAGCGAGAAGCCGCACAGGTACATGACGGCGAAGGTGCCGACCAGCGACACCGGCACCGCCAGGCTGGGGATCAGCGTGGCGCGGCCGTTGCGCAGGAACAGGTAGACCACCAGGATCACCAGCAGCACGGAGATCACCAGGGTCAGCTCGGCCTCGTCCAGCGAGGCGCGGATCGAAGGGCTGCGGTCGTCCATCACCCTGAGTTTGACCTGCGGACCGAGTACGTCCTGGATCACCGGCAACTGCGCGTGGATGGCGTCGGTGGCCTCGATGATGTTGGCGCCGGGCTGGCGCGTGACGATGAGCAGCACCGCCGGCAGGTTGTCGGAGAAGCCGGCGTTGCGCACGTCTTCCACCGAGTCGCTGACCTTGGCCACGTCCTTCAGGCGCACCGCCGCACCGGTCTGGGCGTTGTAGTGGACGATCAGCGGCGCGTACTCGCTGGCCTTGCGCAGTTGGTCGTTGGCGTCCACCTGCCAGTGCCGGTCGCCGAGCTCCAGGGCGCCCTTGGGCCCGTCGGAGTTGGTGTTGGCGATTGCCGTGCGCAGCGTGTCGAGGGAGATGCCGTAGTGGCTGAGCTGGTCCGGGTTGACGTCGACCCGCACCGCCGGCAGCGAGGAGCCGCCGATGCTCACCTGGCCGACGCCCTTCACCTGGGAAAGCTTGGGCGAGACGATGGTCGAGGCCAGGTCGTACAGCTCGCCGCGGGTGTAGGTGTCGGAGGTGAGCGTGAGGATCATGATCGGCATGTCCGACGGGTTCGCCTTCCGGTACGTCGGGTTGTTCGGCATGCCGGTGGGCAACAGGCTCATGGCCGCGTTGATCGCCGATTGCACTTCGCGGGCCGCTCCGTCGATGTCCTTCGACAGGTCGAACTGGACGATGATCGTAGTGCTGCCCAGCGAGCTGCTGGAAGTCATGTCGGTGATCCCGGCGATCCGGCCCAGCGAACGCTCCAGCGGCGTCGCCACGGTGGACGCCATCGTCTCGGGGCTGGCACCGGGCAGCGACGCCTGCACCATGATCGTCGGGAAATCGACGTTGGGCAGCGGTGCCACCGGCAGCAATCCAAACGACATTCCGCCGGCAAGAAGCAATGCCAGGGTCAGCAGGATGGTCGCCACCGGGCGCAGGATGAACGGGCGCGAAAGGTTCATCAGCCGCGCTCCGCGCCTTCGTCGGGGGTGTTCACATCGAGCCCGTGGCGCAGCCGCCAGGCCGCCCAGCGCCGCGCCAGGCGGTCGAAGTACAGGTAGATCACCGGGGTGGTGAACAACGTCAGCAGCTGGCTCAGCAGCAGGCCGCCGACCATGGTCACGCCCAGCGGCTGGCGCAATTCGGCGCCGGCACCGCCGGCGAGCATCAGCGGCAAGGCACCGAGCAGCGCGGCCATGGTGGTCATCAGGATCGGCCGGAAGCGCAGCAGGCACGCCTGGTAGATCGCCTCATGGGGCGGCTTGCCCTCGTTGCGTTCGGCGTCCAGGGCGAAGTCGATCATCATGATCGCGTTCTTCTTGACGATGCCGATCAGCAGGATGATGCCGATGATCGCCACGATGCCGATGTCCTGCCCCGCCAGCATCAGAGCCAGCAATGCGCCCACACCTGCAGAGGGCAGCGTGGAAAGGATGGTCACCGGGTGGATGAAGCTCTCGTAGAGGATGCCCAGCACGATGTACATGGTGACGATCGAGGCCAGCACCAGGAGCAGGGTGTTGGACAGCGACGCCTCGAAGGCCGAGGCCGCGCCACGGAAGTTGCCCTCCAGGCTCGCCGGCATGTTCATTTGCGCCTCGACGTCGCGGATCGCCTGCACCGCCTCGCCGAGGGACACGCCCTTGGCCAGGTTGAACGACAGGGTCGCCGCCGGGAACTGGGCGATGTGGTTGATCGCCAGCAGGGTGTGGCGCTCCTCCACCTTCGCCAGGCTCGACAGGCGCACCTGGGTGCCGTCGCTGGCCGGCACGTAGAGGTTCTCCAGGGACTGCGGGCCGATCTGGAAGTCCGGCGCCACCTCCAATACCACGCGGTACTGCGTGGCCTGGGTGAAGATGGTCGAGACCAGCCGCTGGCCGAAGGCGCTGTAGAGCACGCTGTCGATGTTCGACAGGCTCACGCCCAGGCGCGAGGCGGTGTCGCGGTCGATATCGATGTAGGCCTGCAGGCCCTTGTCCTGCCAGTCGCTGGCAACGTCCGCCAACTGCGGCAACTGCTGTAGCCGGTCGAGCAGTTTCGGTACCCACTCGGCGAGCACGTCGGGGTCGGCGTCCTGCAAGGTGAACTGGTACTGGGTGCGGGCGATGCGGTCTTCGATGGTCAGGTCCTGCACCGGCTGCAGGTAAAGCTTGATGCCCGGCACCTTGTCCAGTTGCGGCTGCAGGCGGCGGATCACTTCGCTGACGGACAGGTCGCGCTCGGCGTGCGGCTTGAGGTTGATCAGCAGGCGCCCGGTGTTGAGCGTGGCGTTGGTGCCGTCGACGCCGATGAAGGACGACAGGCTCGCCACGTCCGGGTCGGCCAGCACCACCTTGGCCAGCTCCTGCTGACGGTTGGCCATGGCCTGGAAGGAGATCGACTGCGGCGCTTCGGCGATGCCCTGGATCACCCCGGTGTCCTGCACCGGGAAGAAGCCCTTGGGCATGAACACGTACAGCGCGGCGGTCACCACCAGCGTGCCGACGGCCACCAGCAGGGTCAGCCCCTGGTGGCGCAGGACCACACGCAAGGCAGCGGCATAGCGCTCGATCATGCGTTCGATGAAGCGGCCGGCAGCGCGGGCGAAGCGGCCCTCCTGCTCCGGCTCGATGTGGCGCAGCAGCTTGGCGCTGAGCATCGGTGTGAGCGTCAGCGAGACGAAGCCGGAAATCAGGATGGCCACCGCCAGGGTGATGGCGAACTCGCGGAACAGCCGGCCGGCCACGTCACCCATGAACAGCAGCGGGATCAGCACGGCGATCAGCGAGAAGGTCAGCGAGATGATGGTGAAGCCGATCTGCTTCGAGCCCTTGAGCGCAGCTTCCAGCGGGGAGTCACCCTGCTCCAGGTAACGCGCGATGTTCTCCACCATGACGATGGCGTCGTCGACCACGAAACCGGTCGCGATGGTCAGCGCCATCAGCGTCAGGTTGTTGATCGAGAAACCGGCCAGGTACATGACGCCGAAGGTGCCGATCAGCGACAGCGGCACGGCGAAGCTGGGGATCAGGGTCGCCGAGAGGTTGCGCAGGAACAGGAAGGTGACCATCACCACCAGGCAGACGGCGAGGAACAGTTCGAACTGCACGTCCTTCACCGAGGCGCGGATGGTCGTGGTGCGGTCGGTCAGCACCGTGACTTCGAGGTTGCCCGGCAGGCTCGCCTGCAACTGCGGCAGCATCTTCTTGATGCTGTCGACCACTTCGATGACGTTGGCGCCCGGCTGGCGCTGGATGTTCAGCACCACCGCCGGCGCGTCGTTGGCCCAGGCGGCCAGGCGCACGTTCTCGGCATCGTCCTCGACGCTGGCCACGTCGCGCACGCGCAGCGGCGAGCCGTTCTTGTAGGCGACGATCAGGTCGCGGTACGCGCTCGCCGATTTCAGCTGGTCGTTGGCGTCCAGGGTCGAGGAGCGCGTCGGACCGTCGAAGCTGCCTTTCGGGCCATTGAGGTTGTTGTTGGTGATGGTGGTCTGCAGGTCGCTGAGGCTCAGCCCCGCCGCCGCCAGCGCCGAAGGGTTGGCACGGATGCGCACGGCCGGGCGCTGGCCGCCGCTGATGCTGACCAGGCCGACGCCGGAAATCTGCGAAATCTTCTGCGCCAGGCGGGTGTCGACCAGGTCCTGGATCTTCGGCAGCGGCATGTCCGGCGACATCACCGCCAGGGTCAGGATGGGCGCATCGGCCGGGTTGACCTTGCTGTACACCGGTTGGTTCGGCAGGTCCTTGGGCAGCAGGCTCTGCGCGGTGTTGATCGCCGCCTGGACTTCCTGTTCGGCGACATCGAGGTTCACTTGCAGGCTGAACTGCAGGGTAATCACCGAGGCCCCGCCGGAACTGGTCGAGGACATCTCGTTGAGCCCGGGGATCTGCCCGAGCTGGTTCTCCAGCGGCGCGGTCACCGAGGACGTCATGATCTCCGGGCTGGCGCCCGGATACAGGGTGACCACCTGGATGGTCGGGTAATCCACTTCCGGCAGCGCCGAGATCGGCAGGAAGCGGTAGGCGATGATCCCCGACAGCAGGATCGCCACCATCAGCAAGGTAGTGGCGACCGGCCGCAGGATGAACAGGCGCGACGGGTTCATTCGCTCTTACCGCTGTCCTGGGCGGGCGCGTCCGAGCCGAAGGGCTTGGGCGAGGCGCCTTCGCCATCCGCGCTCGCATCGGCGCGGGCTTCTTCGTCGCTGGCGACTATGTGCAGGCGGGTGCCGTCGCGCAGGCGGTCGGTGCCTTCGACGACGACGCGCTGGCCAGCGTCCAGGCCCTTGGTGACGACCACCCGCTCATTCTCGCTGGTGCCCAGCTCGACCAGCTGGCGCTTGGCCTTGTCGTCCTTGTCCACCAGGTAGACGTAGGTGCCATCGTTACCGCGCTGCACGGCGTTTGCCGGAATGCTCAGCACCCCGTGCAGGGTCTCGGCGAGCAGGCGCACGTTGACGAACTGGTTGGGGAACAACGCCTGGTCGGCATTAGCGAAGGCAGCCTTGAGCTTGACCGTACCAGTGGTGGTGTCGATCTGGTTGTCCAGGGTCTTGAGCACGCCGCTGGCCAGGGTGCGGTTCTGGTTGCGGTCCAGTGCCTCCACCGGGACGGGCTGGGAGCCGGAGAGCTGGCGGGCGACGGTGCCCAGCTGCTGCTGCGGCAGGGCGAAGACCACCGAGATCGGCTTGACCTGGGTGATCACCACCAGTGGCGTGGTGTCGCTGGACGTCACCAGGTTGCCGACGTCCACCTGGCGCAGGCCGAGGCGCCCGGAAATCGGTGCGCGCACCTGGGTGAATTCGAGGTTGAGCTTGGCGTCGTCGACCTGGCCCTGGTTGGTGCGCAAGGTGCCTTCGTACTGGCGCACCAGCGCCTCCTGGGTGTCCAGGGTCTGCTTGGCGATGGAGTCCTCGGCGTACAGGCCCTTGTAGCGCGCCAGGTCGATCTGCGCGTTCTTCAGCTGCGCCTGGTTCTGCTGCAGGGTGCCCACCGCCTGGTCCAGCGCTGCCTGGTAAGGGCGCGGGTCGATCACCGCCAGCACGTCGCCGGCCTTGACCTCCTGGCCTTCCTGGAACGGCACCTTGAGCAGCTGGCCGTTGACCCGCGCACGCACGTTCACGGTGTTGTAGGCCGTCACCGTGCCCAGCGCGTGGTAGTGCACCGGCAGGTCGCCCTTCAGCACCGGCGCCACGCTGACCGTGATCGCCGTACCGCCGCCCTGGCGACCCTCCCCGCCGGCCATGGCCGCGCGCGGACCGCGCCCGCCGCCACCGGCCTGTGGCTCCGGCGCCGAGCTGGTCCTGTGCAACCACATGCTCAGCGCGACCACCCCGGCGAAGGCCGCCGCGGTGATCAGCCAGGGGCGCAGCTTGCGCAGTTTCGAGGGCGATCCGTTGCTTGGGGTCATAGTGGTCATCGGGCGGCCAAGGGTCCTAGAGAATAGCGGGGCACGGCGGGAAACGCCGCTAGCACGGGCGTAGCTCCACCGATAAACATTCAGCCCTGAACGATAATCACTGGCAGCTTGCAGGCAAAGCCTCTTTACCCGCTATTTACCTTTGTTTACCGAGAGTTAGAGCGCTTGGACGCGACTTGCCGGCGGACGTTCCGCTGCCATTGTCGCCCCCGAAAACGACGATGCCGCCCGGCCAGTGGCGCGGGCGGCATCGAGGGGAGCGGCGCCGGGGCTATCCGGCGCCCGAGCGTGATCAGCTCAGCGCAGCGACGGCGGCGGCGTAGTTCGGCTCGTCGGCGATCTCACCGACCAGCTCGCTGTGCAGCACCTTGTTGTTCTCGTCCAGCACCACCACCGCACGGGCGGCCAGGCCGGCCAGCGGGCCGCTGGCGATGGCCACGCCGTAGTTGGCGAGGAACTCGGCGCCACGCATGGTCGACAGGTTCACCACGTTGTCCAGGCCTTCGGCGCCGCAGAAGCGTTTCTGGGCGAACGGCAGGTCGGCGGAAACGCACAGCACCACGGTGTTGGCCAGCTTGCTGGCTTCGACGTTGAACTTGCGAACCGAGGTGGCGCAGGTCGGGGTGTCGACGCTGGGGAAGATGTTCAGCACCTTGCGCTTGCCGGCGAAGTTCTCCAGGGACACATCGGCCAGATCGCCGCCGACGAGCTTGAACGCCGGAGCCTGCTGGCCTTTCTGCGGCAGCTGGCCGTCGACGTTGATCGGGTTGCCCTTGAGGGTGACTTGAGCCATTGCGGTATTCCTTCTGTCGTGGGGAGGCCCCGCCGCAGAGCCGGCGGGGACCGGGAAATCGGGGCCGAGGCAAATCCTAGCATGAACTTGCCCGAGTGAATCGGTCGGAAAAGCGCCAAGCGGGAAAGCGGATTTCAACGCCGCCCGGCGCTATGCTGGGCGCCCTTCAAGGAGGCCCCATGCGACTCGCCCGCTTCGCCCTGATCGTCACTCCACTGTTGTCGTTGTCGGCACTGGCTGACGAAAGCTGCCACGTCATTGCGGTGGACAGCGGCTCCAGCCTGATTTGCCGCAGCAGCGAAGGCCACGACCTGCGCGTCGCACTGCGCGGTATCGAGATCCCGACAGCCGTTGCCGAAACAGCGCACCGGCGTCTCGACGAGTTGGTCGGCGCTCATTCGGTGACCTTGCGCCAACCGCTGCCGCAGCCATCC
The DNA here is from genome assembly GCF_041409665.1 of Pseudomonas sp. QL9. Classification (NCBI taxonomy): domain Bacteria; kingdom Pseudomonadati; phylum Pseudomonadota; class Gammaproteobacteria; order Pseudomonadales; family Pseudomonadaceae; genus Pseudomonas; species Pseudomonas sp. QL9. Next base: position 5,377,398 of record NZ_CP166971.1, on the reverse strand, counting down.
GGTCAGCTGACCGCTGCCGTCTGGGCCACCCCGCCGGACTGCCCGAGTTGTGGCCACACCCTGGACGTCGGCCGCGCCCTGCTCAGCGTCGGCCTGGCCCGCTGGAAACCCGACGCCGCGCAGGGCGAAGAGGAGCGCGTGCAATACAGCTTCGAGGAGCAGGAAGCGCGGGCGCGGAAGGTCGGTCTGTGGAACACCAACCTGTAGGAGCGGCCCATGGCCGCGATTCGCGGGCATGGCCCGCTCCTACAAAGAGACGTCGTGCCGAGATTTCGCGGATAAGATCCGCGCCTACACAGGGGCCGATCCGAACGCTCAGGCCCAGCCGAATCGCCGCACGAACCAGCCCTTCAAGCCCTGCACCATCACCATGTAGCCCACCAGGATCAACGCCAGCCACGGCCAGTAGTCCGCTGGCAATGCCTGCATGCGGAGCGAATGGCCCAGCGGCCCTTGCGCCAGGAATACCGCCAGCGCGCCTATGCCCAGGGTGGCCGCGAGCACCGGCCAGGCCGCACGGCTCTGCAGGAAGGGAATGCGCCGGGTGCGGATCATGTGCACCACCAGCAGCTGTGAGAGCAGGCCTTCGACGAACCAGCCGGACTGGAACAGCCCCTGCTGCGCCGGTGTGTTCGCCTCGAAGACGAACCACAGCACCAGGAAGGTGGCGATGTCGAACAGCGAGCTCAGCGGACCGAAGCACAGCATGAAGCGCCCAAGGCCCTCCGGGTTCCACTGCTGCGGGCGGCGCAGGAGTTCGGCGTCGACGCCATCGAAGGGAATCGCGATCTGCGCCAGGTCGTACAGCAGGTTCTGCAGCAGCAATTGCAGCGGCAGCATCGGCAGGAAAGGCAGGAAGGCGCTGGCCGCCAGCACGCTCAGCGCGTTGCCGAAGTTCGCGCTGGTCGCCATGCGGATGTACTTGAGCAGGTTGGCGAAGGTGCGCCGCCCTTCCACCACGCCCTCCTCCAGCACCATCAGGCTTTTTTCCAGGAGGATCAGGTCGGCCGCTTCCTTGGCGATGTCCACCGCCGAATCCACCGATATACCGATATCGGCGCCGCGCAGCGCCGGCGCGTCGTTGATGCCGTCGCCGAGGAAGCCGACTACGTGGCCGCGCGCACGCAGCACCCGGACCAGGCGCTCCTTGTGCGCCGGCGTCAGCTTGGCGAACAAGGTGGTGCGCTCGGCCAGCTCGCCTAGCTCAGCGTCGCCGTAAGCATCCAGCTTCGGGCCGAGTAGCACGCCCTCGACCGGCAGGCCGACGTCGCGGCAAACCTTCAGGCTGACCCGCTCGTTGTCCCCGGTCAGCACCTTCACCGCCACGCCGTTCGCGGCCAGCGCGCGCAGGGCCGGCGCCGTGGTCTCCTTCGGCGGGTCGAGGAAAGCGATGAACCCGTCCAGGCACAGCCCCTGCTCATCGTCCAGGCCGTAGGTCTCGCGGCTGGGCGGCAGCGTCCGGGTCGCCACCGCGACCACCCGCAGGCCGTCGCGGTTGAGGGCCTCGGCCACCGCACGGATGTGTTCCAGGCGTGCACCGGTCAGCGGCTCGGCACAGGCCTGATGGCGCACCGTCGCGCAGACTTCCAGCACTTCCTCGAGGGCACCCTTGCAGATCAGCAGGTGATGGTCGTCGCGCTCGCCGAGCACCACGGACATGCGCCGCCGGGCGAAGTCGAAGGGAATCTCGTCGACCTTGTGGTAGCGGCTGTCCACACGCAGCGCCTGGCGCAGCTCGGCGTGTTCGAGCACGGCGACGTCGAGCAGGTTTTTCAATCCGGTCTGGTGATAGCTGTTGAGGAAGGCCAGCTGCAGCACGCGATCGTCGACCACGCCGTAGACGTCGGTATGCCGCTCCAGGACGATCCGGTCCTGGGTCAGGGTGCCGGTCTTGTCGGTGCAGAGGATGTTCATCGCGCCGAAGTTCTGGATGGCGTCCAGGCGCTTGACGATCACCTTGCGCCGACTCAACGCTACCGCGCCCTTGGCCAGGGTGGAGGTGACGATCAGCGGCAGCATCTCCGGAGTCAGGCCGACTGCCACCGCCAGCGCGAACAGCGCTGCCTGCAGCCAGTCGCCCTTTGTGTAGCCGTTGAGCAGCAGCACCACCGGCGCCATCGCCAGCATCAAGCGGATCAACAGCCAGCTGACCTTGTTGATCCCGGCCTGGAAGGCGGTGGAAGGACGGCCGCCGATGCACGTTCGCGCAGCCAGCGCGCCAAAGAAGGTGCGCGCACCGGTGCCGACCACCAGCGCCAGGGCCGAGCCGCTGACCACGGTGGTGCCCATGAAGCACAGGCTGTCGCGCTCCAGCGGGTTGTCCTGGCGGGCATCGCGGACCTGGGCGAACTTCTCCACCGGCAGCGATTCCCCGGTCAGCGCCGCCTGGCTGACGAACAGGTCCTTGGTGCTGAGCAGGCGCACGTCCGCCGGCACCATGTCGCCGGCCGACAGCCAGAGCACGTCGCCGGCCACCAGTTGGCGGATCGGCACCTCGCGGCGGCGCGTCAGGCCCGACTCGGCCTCGTCCGCGCGGAAAACCGTGGCGGTGTTGCCGACCATGGCCTTCAGCCGTTCAGCGGCGTCGTTGGAGCGCTTTTCCTGGACGAACCGCAGCAGCGTGGAAACGCCCACCATGACGCCGATCAGCAGCGCGGCCGGCAGGTCGCCGGTGAGGCAGGCGATCAGCGCGAGAACGCTGAGCAGCAGGTTGAAGGGGTTGCAGTAGCAAAACCACAGGTGCGCCCACCAGGGCAGCGCGCGCTGCTGGTCGATCTCGTTCGGCCCGGCGCCCAGGCGCTCGCCAGCCTCGGCTTCGCTCAGGCCTTCGCGGCGGCTGCCCAGGCGCTCGAACAGCACCTGCGGCTCCAGCACCGACCAGTCCAACAATGCCTGGGCAAGCGGCTCCGCCGCCGCGCCGCGCGGCGAGTCGGGCAGCGCCAGGCGCCGTCGCTGGCGCGCGGGCTGGCCCTTGTTGAAGAAATCGAGCAGGTTTTCCCTGAGTCGATCGAAGTGCATGACGAGTCCCCTTCGCCACCGTCACGACTGGCGGCGCAGGGAGTCTCTGCGGGCATCCTTAAGGTGTAATGAAGGCGCGCGCCCGGCCGGGCGCGCGGCTCAGAAGTCGCGCTTGTAGAAGATATCCAGCGAGCTGGCCAGGCCGCTGGCGGCTTCCAGGTAGACCTTCTTGCTCAGCAGGTAGCGCAGCGCGACCGTGTTGGCCGGCTCGAACACCCCGACGCCATAGCGCAGGCTCAGGCGATCGGTGAGCTGGCCGCTGGCGACCACGTTGGTGCTGTTGCCGGTGCCTTCGGTGCCGAGCTGGAAGTCCTGGATGCCCAGGTGCTTGGCGACCTCGCCGGTGACCGGCGCGCTGCCGGCCAGGCCCAGGGCCAGGGCCGCTTCGCCGAGCATGTTGCTGTCCTCGCCGCTGTTCAGCGGCCGGCCCATGACCAGGTAGGACAGCGCCTGCTCCTGGCTCATCGCCGGCTCCGAGAAGACTTCGCTGCGCGGCTGCTCGGCATTGCCCGACAGGCGCAGGCCGGCAGTCACGTCATCGACCTTGCGCACCGCCTCGATGTCCAGGTACGGCTGGTCGATGGGCCCGGCGAACAGCAAGCGCGCGCGGCGGATGGTCAGCTTCTGGCCGTAGGCGCTGTAGCGGCCCTTGTTCAGGCTGAGCTCGCCACGGGTGTCGAGGTTGTCGCCGATGTGCACCTGGCCGGCCAGTTCCGCGGTCAGGCCGAAGCCATTGAAGGTCAGCTTCTCCTGGCCGACCCTGACGTCGACATCCATCGCCAGGTTGGTCCCGCCCGCCTGCTTCGGCGGCGCGCCGACGATCACGGTGTCGCCGGAGACCTTCACCGTAGAGGGCGGCAGCTGGCGGATGACGATGGCGCCACGCGGCACCTGCACGTTGCCGGAGACGCTGAGTTTTTCGGCGGCCATGCGGATCGCCAGGTCCGGGCTGACTTCCAGGTTGGCGTAGGGCTCGACCGCCACTGGCAGGCTGTCGCCGGTGATCTTCAAGTCCATGTCCAGGCCCTGGCTCCAGGCCAGGTAGCCGGCCAGCTTGCCGCTGCCCTTGGCACCGCCGCTCCAGTGGCCGTCGAGATCGACCCGCTCGCCGGCGATACGCGCCAGCAGCTGGAGGTTCTCCACGCGCGTCGGCAGGTCGCCGCCGGAAATCTCGCCGTCGCGCAGCTGCAGCTGGCCGTCCAGGTGCGGCGCAAGCAGGCCACCGGAGATGCGACCGCTACCATCCAGGTGCCCTTGCAGACGCTCGACCATGGGCACGAAAGGCCGCGCCACCGAAATGTCGAGCCCGCTGAGCTGGAAGCTGCCGGTGAGCGGCTTGCTCTTCGGACGCGGATCGAGGGTCGCCTGGGCGTCGAGGGTGCCGAGCTTGCCACCGTGGAACTGCAGGCTGCTGTCGATGCGCGTGGGGGTCAGGCGACTCTCCAGGCGCAGGCTCTGGTAGGGGAAGTCGAGCCATTGGTCCTGGTCTTTCAGGCGCAGGGTGCCGCTGCCGGCATCGAGAACGATTTTGCCGTTGGGGCCGCGCGCCGGCAGGTCGAGCTGCACGTCGCCATTGAGCTTGCCTTGCCAGGCGAAGTCTTCCGGCAGCCAGCGCGCCAGGCTGTCCAGCGGGAAGTCGCGCAGCTTCCAGCTCAGTTTCGGCTCGGGCAGCAGGCGCTGCTCACCACCGCACAGGCTCGCCGGACCGGACACCCAGCAATGCGCGCCGAGGTTCAGGCGGCCGTCGGCGAGCCGTTCCAGGCGCGCCGGCTGTTGCAGGCGCCAGTCCTGGCCGCCGCTCTGCAGTTCACCCTTGGCCAGGCGGCCGCGCCAGTCTCGGCCGTTCCAGTTGCCGTCGAACCCCAGCGCCAGCACCAGCGGTTTGCCCTGCAAACTCAAGTCGAGTTGCTGGCGTTGCAGGTTGCCCTGGCCGCTGGCCTTGAGCTGGCCGAATTTCGTGTCGCCGGCGCGCAGACCATCGGCGAGCAGATCCAGGCGACCGCGCTGGGCGGCGTCGAGGTCGGCGCTGAGCGTGAGTTCGCGCACACCGTTGTCCTGGAAGGCGATGCGCTGCCCCTTGAGGTCGAGCTTGCCTTGCGGGGCCTTGAGCGTGCCGGCGAGGTCGAGGCGCCCCGCCATCTGCCCTTGCAGTTGCGGCCACAGCTGGCCAAGGCGTGTCAGGGCGATGTCGAGCCGGCCGGCCAGGCGCTGGTCGAGGCTGGCCTGGCCGCTGATGCGGTTGTCGCCCAGGCGCAGGTCGAGGCCGTCGAGCTTCCAGTTCTGCCCCTGCCCAACGGCAGCGGTCTTGAAAACCGCCGACTGGCCGCGCAGGCGACCCTGCAGGTCGAGGTTGGCCTGCAGCGCGAGCACACCATCCTTGAAGCTGCCTTGGCTGCTCAACGGACCGCCGAGTTTGCCCGGCAACTCGGCGACCCAGTAGGCGGGGTCGAGGTCGCTCAGTTTCAATTGCGCGTCCCAGGCGATGGCATCGGCGAACTTCAGGCCCAGGCTGCCCTCGGCCTTGCCTTGCCCTGCTTTCAACTGCAGCGAAGGCAGGTGTACCTCGGAGAGGTTGCCGGAGATCGGACTGCTCAGCTGGAAAGCGCCGGCCGGGCCGTTGGCTTCGGCGGCGAAGTTGCCCAGGTAGCCGCCGTCACGGTACTGCAGTTCGACCTGTAGACGGTGCAACACCACCGGCGGCGGCTCCATCGGGTAAAGGCGCAGCCAGGGGAAGTCCTGCCAGTCCAGCTTCGCGTCGGCGGCGAAACCATCCTGCCAATCCAGGCGCCCGCTCAGGCCCAGGCGTTGCTCCGGTGCGGCGCTCAGGTCGAGCCCGGCGATATCGGCGCCCTTGGCGTCGACGCGGCCCTTGAGCACCAGGGCAACGTCGCCGCCCTCGCCCGGCAACAGCGCCGAGCCGGCGACCTGGTAGCCGCTGGCAAGGTCGCCCTTGGCATTCAGCAGCACCTTGTTCAGCACCAGGGTGTCAGGCAGCTCGGCAGCGCCTTTGAAGCCATCGGCTGTGATCTGGGCAGTGGCCGGCAGGTTGTCCGCCAGGGGCTGCAGGTCGCCCTTGAGGTGGCCGTTCAGGTAGCCGCTGCTGTCAGCTTCCAGCGCCAGATGGCCGAGCAACTCGCCCTTGGCCTGCAGCTTCAGGTTCCACGGCTGCTTGCCGGGCGCCGGCAGGGTCAGGCTGCCTTCGGCCTGCAGCGGCCAGTTGCCAGTGGGCGTGAGCAGGCCGCGCAGCTCCAGAGCCAGGTCATCACGGGCGGCCTTGAGGCTGTCGATGTGCAGGCCGTCCGCTTCCCAGTGGGCGCTGGCCTGTACCTGTTTGACCTGCTCGTTGCCGTCGAGCAGGAAGCTGCCCAGGCGCACTTCGCCCAGGCGGATGGCCAACGGCAGCTTCAGGGCTGGCAGTTCGATCGGCCCGCTGCTGGGTTCGGATGTGCTGGGTGCGAGGCGCAGTTGCACACGCTCAGCGACCAGGCGGTCGACACACAGGGTCCGTTGCAGCAGGCAGGCCGGTGACCAGGCCAGTTGCGGCTGGTCGATTTCCAATTCGGTAGACGCGTCCTTCCAGGCCAGGTGCTTGGCCTGCCAGGCGCCCCCAAGGCGGCCACTGAAGTCATCGACTTGCAGGCCCGGTATACGCGACAAGGCCCAGCGACTGCCGGATTCGCTGCCGAGCACGGCGAACAGCGCCACACAGACCAGCAATAGCAAGCCCAGCACGCCGGCCAGGAGAATCTTCAGCAGGCGCTTCACAGCTCGGGCCCCATGGAGAAGTGGATGCGCCAGCCACCGCCATCGTCCAGGCCGTCGGCGAGGTCCAGGCGTAGAGGCCCTACAGGAGACACCCAGCGGATGCCGAAACCGACGCCGGTCTTGATCGAGGGGAAGTCCAGCGAGTTGAAGGAGTTGCCCTGGTCGACGAAGGTCGCCAGGCGCCATTTCTCGGCGAGCGGGTATTGGTACTCGACACTGCCGGCGATCATGTAGCGGCCGCCGATGCGGTCGCCGTCGGAGTTCTTCGGCGACAGCGTCTGGTAGTCGTAGCCACGCACGCTCTGGTCGCCGCCGGCGAAGAAGCGCAGCGACGGCGGAATCTTCGAGTAGTCGTTGGTGGCGATGCCGCCCACCTGCACGCGGCCGAGCAGACGGTGACCGCCGGCGAAGGTGGTCAGGCCCCTGGCCACGGCGGCGGCGTAGGCGACGTCGGCATCGGCGAGCGCACCTTCCTTGGCGAACTTGGAGTCCAGCTGCAGGCGATAGCCCTCATGGGGGTCGACCTTGTTGTCGGCGACCAGGATCGAGTAGCCGACGCCGGGCATCAGGAAGCTGCTGTTGCCCGAGTCGTCGCCTAGCAGGTACTCCTCGTGCAGCCAGTTCAGCGAGAAGGAACGCTGCCAGCCGTTGGGCAGCTTGCGCTGCCATTCGCCGCCGATGGTGAACTGCTTGCTCTCGGTGTCCACCAGGTCTTCGTTCTGGTAGCCGGTGGTGAAGCGCAACTTGTCGGTCAGCGGCGGATCGAGCGGCACTTCGTACCAGGCCCCGACGTTCTGCCGCGGCCCCGACAGCTCGGCCTCAGTGCCCAGGCTATGGCCCTGCGGGTTGACCCAATGGCGGGTCCAGCTGAATTTCGCCCGCGGCCCGACGTCGGTGGAGAAGCCCAGGCCGACGCCGAGGGAGCGCGGCTTGCGCGCGGTCAGGTGGACGTCGACCGGGACGGTCTCGCCCTTGGCCTGCAGCGGCGAGGCATCGACCCGAACGCCGTCGAAGTAGCCGCTGGATTGCAGGGCCTGGTTGAGGTCGGCGATCAGCTCCGAGTCGTAGGGCGCGCCCTGCTGGAACGGCACCATGCGCTGCAGCAATTCCTCGTCGAATGGGAAGTCGCCCTGGAAGCTCACCGCGCCGAGGTAGAAGCGCGGCCCGCTGACGTAGTCCAGGTCGATATCGGCGACGCCGGCCTCGGGGTCGACGCGCAGCGACTGCTTGGTGAACTGGCCACGGAAGAAGCCGAAGCGCGAGGCCTGGTTCTGGATCAGCCGCTTGGCATCCTCGTAGGTGCCGTGGTTGAGCTGGGCGCCGGGCTTGAGGCCATCGCCGCCCGGTACACGGAAGCTCTTCAGCTTCGACGCCGGGCCTTCGATGACGATGCTGACATTGCGCAGCCGCACCGGCTCACCAGGTTCCACCTCGATGCGCAGGCGTGGCGCCTTGTCCTCGCCGCGCACCCGCACGCGAATGCGTGCCTGGTAGTACCCCAGCGCCTGCGCAGCCTGCTGCGCCTGCTCCTGGGTGGTGCGCCGCAGGCGCCTCAAGGCGGCCTGGTCGCGGCCCTCGACGGTACCGACGAAGGCTTCGATGTTGGCCTTGAGCGCGGAATTGGAAGGGTTGATGCGTACTTCGAGTTGGCTTTCCGCTGCCGCTACCGTGCCGATCCAGCACAAGAGTCCGATCAGCGCGAGCCGAAGTGATCCATGGACGAATTTCATGGCGCGGATGCTAACACGACAGATATTTCACGCCAGACGCAAGCTCTCAACTCAGGGGCTTTAGGGAAAATTCCTATAACCCCATGCCCTGGCGGGACAGCTGCGCCTCCGTTTGCGGGTTGGCGTGGAAGAGCACGTGCTCGCGGATCGGCCCGAGTGCCACCTCCCCTACTTCCTCGTAGCCGTGGCGACGGTAGAAGTCGAGGTAGCGGGCGTTCCCGGTGTCCAGCACCAGGCCCTGCGAGCCACCGTCCTCGGCGCACCAGGCGTGCAGCGCTTCGAGCAGCTGTTCGCCCAGGTGCTTGCCCTGGAACTCCGGATGCACACCGATCAGCGGCAACACGTGATACGGCCCCGGGGGCAAGCAGCCGAGCACCGCCTCGTGGTACTCCAGGTAGCGCTTCGTGCAGCGGAAGCCGGTGGTCAGCAGCATGCGCATGCGCCAGGCCCAGCTTTCCGTGATGCCCAGGCGGCGCTGCGGCGGCGCGATCAGGGCCACCGCCACCAGGCGTTCGTCGATCACCAGGCCAAGCACCGGCAACTGTTCGAGCATGTGCTGGTGGGTCAGTTCGCGGATGGTGGCGCGCACGCGCTGGTCGAAGCCGGGGCGGTCGCTTTCCAGCAGGTAGGCGAAGGTCGGTTCGTGGCGGTAGGCGTGATACAGCAGCGAGCGCATTTCGCGGGCATAGGAATCGCCCAGCATGCGGACTTCGGCGCGGGTCTCGGGCATCGGCTCACCTCTTGTTGTTCTGCACCCCTGGCGAACCCTAGCAGGGCCCGCCGGGGCTCGCCAGGAAGCTCGTCGGCGACTCCGCGCGGATTTGCCCGCCTTTGGCGCAGCGGCTAGCATCGTCCTTTTTCGAGGACGTCCAGGATGAAAATCGTCTCCTTCAATATCAATGGCTTGCGAGCCCGTCCGGAGCAGCTCCAGGCGATCATCGCGAGCCACCAGCCCGACGTCATCGGCCTTCAGGAAACCAAGGTCGCCGACGACCAGTTCCCCCTCGAAGCGGTGCAAGCGCTGGGTTACCACGTGCACTACCACGGCCAGAAAGGCCACTACGGCGTGGCCCTGCTGTCGCGCGAAGAACCCGTGGAAATCCGCTACGGCTTCCCCGGCGACGGCGAAGACGCCCAGCGCCGGTTCATCTGGGGCACCTTCAAGGACAGCGACGGCCAGCCGATCACCGTCATGAACGGCTACTTCCCGCAGGGCGAGAGCCGCGACCACCCGGTGAAATTCCCGGCCAAGCAGCGCTTCTACGCCGACCTGCAGCAACTGCTGGAAGCGCAGTTCAAGCCCGACCAGCGCCTGGTGGTGATGGGCGACATCAACATCTCGCCGGAGGACTGCGACATCGGCATCGGCGAGGACAACCGCAAGCGCTGGCTGCGCACCGGCAAATGCAGCTTCCTCCCCGAAGAGCGCGAGTGGCTGGACAAGCTCAAGGCCTGGGGCCTGGTGGACAGCTTCCGCCAGTTGCACCCGCAGGTGAACGACCGCTTCAGCTGGTTCGACTACCGCAGCCGCGGTTTCGAGGACGAGCCCAAGCGCGGCCTGCGCATCGACGTCATCCTCGCCTCCGAGGCGCTGCGCCCGCGCCTGGCCGCGGCCGGCATCGACTACGACATCCGCGGCATGGAGAAACCCTCCGACCACGCGCCCATCTGGCTGCAGCTGAGCTGATCAGCCCTGCGCCTGCGCCAGCCACTGGCGCAGGCCGGCCTGCAGCTCGCCGAGGGCCACCTCGACCGCCTCCACTGCCGCGTCGAACGACGCATCCCCTTCCCGCTCTTCGCAAAGCCCCTGCAGCGCCCGGCAACTCGCCTCCGCCCGCTGCGCACAGATGACCGCCGCGACGCCGGCCAGGCGATGGGCCAGCTCGCCCAGTTCGCTCCAACGAGCGCCCCACCACAGCTCGCGCAGCTGAGCGATGTCCTGCTCGTTGGCTTCCAGCAGCGTACGCACGAACTCGCAGGCCGCGTCGCTGTGCAGGGCATCCGCACCGAACAATGCCTCGAGCTCGAAGATCGCTGCTGCCGTTTGCGGCTCGTTCCCGTGGGTGCCCGAGGCTTCTTCGCAACCGGCCTCGACCAACGCCTGGCGCAGCGCCTCCAGGGTCAGCGGCTTGAACAGCACGGTATCCATGCCCGCTTCCAGGCAGCGTTGGGTCTCTTCCTCCCAGGCATTGGCCGTGGCGCCAACGATCAGGCAGCGCGGGCCGCCCGAGCGCTGCTCGTGTTCGCGGATGCGTCGGCTCAGCTCGTAACCGTCGCCCCCGCTCATGCGGCAGTCGGTCAGGACTGCATCGAAATGGCCGGCACACCAGAGTTCCCAGGCCTGCTGGCCGCCGGCGGCAAGCGTCGCCCGATGGCCCAGGTGCTCCAGCTGCTGGCGGAAGACCAGTCGATTGGCTGGATGGTCGTCCACCGCGAGCACCTGCAGCGACCGTCGTGCGGGGGCCAGCCCGGCCTGTTCGGGTAGCTCTTCCGGCGCAGCGCTCAGCGCCAAGGGCAGGCGGATGCTGAAGCGCGAACCCTGTCCGAGTTCGCTGTGCAGTTCGAGGCGGCCGCCCATGAGCTCGACCAGCCGCCGGCTGATGTGCAGGCCCAGACCGGTGCCTTCCTGCTGCGCCGGCCTCTCGACCTGGGCGAAGGGACGGAACAGGCGCGCCTGATCGGCTGTGCTGATACCAATGCCGGTGTCGCTCACCTCGATCAGCAGATCGAGCCGCTCGCCCTCGCGGCGAGCCGACGCGCGCACGGTCACTCCGCCGAATTCGGTGAACTTGATGGCGTTGTTGAGCAGGTTGAACAGCACCTGCTTGAAGCGCAGCGCATCCAGCAGCACCCAATGTTCAAGCCCCGCCTCGGCAACCAGCTCCAGGTGCAGCCCCTTCTGCTGTGCCAGGCCGAGGAACAGCGAGACGCTGCCTTCTATTTGCCGCAACAGTTGCACCGGCGACGGAGTCGAGTCGATGCGACCGGACTCGATCCGCGCCATGTCCAGCACGTTGCCGATCAGCATCAGCAGCGTGCGCGCGGCGTCCTGGGCCACCTCCAGCGAACCGAGGTCGATTTGCCCGTCGCGGGCCTTCTCCAGGGCCAGCTCCTGCAGGCCTATGATGGCGTTCATCGGCGTGCGGATCTCGTGGCTCATGGCCGAGAGGAACTGGCTCTTGGCCGCGCTCGCGGCGTCGGCGCGCTTGCGCTCGGACTCCAGCTCACGCATCAGCCGATGGCGCTCGGTGAGGTCCACCCAACCGCCGATCACCCCCTGGACGCGGCCCCCGGCATCGCGCTGCGCCACTGCCCAGCGATAGGCGAAGAGTTCTCGCCCCGCCAGGCGCAGCGGCCTATCCCCCGCCAACGGCAAACGGCCACTGGCGACCAGCTGTCGATACTCCTGCATCAGGTTCGCCGCCTCGTCTTCGGCGAACCAGCCGAGTTCGTCGATAGCGCGCCCCTGGCAGTCCTCCAGCCGACAGTCGAAGAGTTCCAGCATGGCGCGGTTGCACAGGCTCAGGCGGCCTTCGTGGTCAAGGTGGTAGACCGGGTTCGGAATGGCCTCGATCAGTTCGCTGAGCAGCGTCAGTTGCCCGCTCAGGCGCCGCTCGGCGCGCCGCCGGCGACGCACCTGGCGCAGCAGGTAGAAGCCCCAGACCAGCGACAGGACGATCAGCAGGCCGGCGCCGGCGAGGATGCGCAGCAGCAGCTGACGGTGCATCTGCCAGAAGCTGACCGGCGTGTCCTGGCGCGCGCCCCAGCGCTCGACGATGTCGGACAACTCCTCCGGGTCGACGGTCAGCTGGGCCTTTTCCAGAATCGAATAAAGCTCCGCCTGCCCCTTCAGCACACCGATGCTGAACGGCGTGCTCAGGTCTTCGAGAATGCCCGCCAACCGCAGCTGCCGGTGGAACTCGCCGGCGATCATCGGGCGAATGCTGAAAAGGCTGCCAATGGCGGCATCCGCACGGCCCTCGGCGACGTTGCGCAGCGACTCGTGCTGGTTCGTCGCTTCCACCAGCGGCACCTGCGGATAACGCTCACGCAGCATCTGGTTGAACGCGCTGCCGGCGGCACTGGACAGGCGCCGACCCGGCATGTCGGCGAGGGAATGGATGTCCTGCTCGCCAGTGGCGACGGCCAGCACCACGCTGGCGCGCAGGTAGGGCGGCAGCAGGTCTACCCCGTCGATGCCCGGTGTCACCGCCGGGGTCAGCAGCGCCTGGCCGGTGGCGAACGTCTCCGCCATCTGGTTGTAGTCGTCGACCGCGACATAGTCGAAATGCAGCCCGGAACGCTGCCCCAGCAGGTCCAGGTAGTCGCGCAGGATGCCACCGACATGCCCGTCTGCATCGACCTGGGCCAGCACGCCGGTGAAGCGGTTGACCACCACCGGCACCCGCGGGTGGGCATCCAGCCACTGCCGTTCGCGTGGCGTCAGGCCGACCTGCAGGCCCTCCAGGCGCAGCCGTTCGCCGGCGCTCCAGCGGCGCAGGATTTCCTCGCGGCGCAAGGTGCCGACACGGGACAGGCCGTGATCGAGAAGGTCGCGCAGGCGCTCGTCGCCCTCGCGCACCAGGAAGCCGAAGCCGCTGCTCTCGACGGGGGCGAAGTTGGCGATGCGCAGGTCGAACAGGTAGTTCATGTTGATCAGGTAATGCACCGACAGAGCGTCGTCGAGCACACCGTCGACGCTGCCCAGGCTGAGCGCATCGAGCGCACCCAGGGTGCTGTCGAAAACCTGCACCTGGCTGTCGGGATAGGCCGCGCGCACCTGCGCCGCGCTCAGGTAGCCGGCGACCACCGCCAGCCTGCCGCCTGGTCCTGCGGCCAGCCCTGGGCGCGCCTCGTCGCCCACCAGCACGGGCGGGTCGGTGACATAGCTGCGGCTGCGCAGCAGGCCATTGGCCGTCGCTTCGGCCTGGCTGCCGCCGGCGACCAGGTCTGCCTCGCCGCGGCGCAGGGCGTCCAGCGCGGCCTGGCGGTTCGGATAGCTCCGCACGTGTACGCGCTCGCCCAGCAGCAGCGCCAGGTAGTCGGCGCTGACGCCCTCGAAGCGGTCGCCATTGATCATCTGCAACGGCGCCCGCTCGGCCGGCGCGACCGCCACGTGCAGCGGGCCGCGGCGCTGCAGCCAGTCACGCTCCGACGTGGTCATCCAGCCATCGGCGAGAGGCGGGCTGTACCCGTTCAGGGTCAGTTCCTGGGCCGCGCTCGGTTGCAGCAGCGAGCAGAGCAGCACGGCGGAGAAAAGGCAGAGTCTGCGTATCAAGTCCATGGCGCCTCGATGGGTCGGCGGCCGCCGCACCGCTCTACGACGGCCTTGGCGGTGGGGGCAGGACTCTACCGGGGTTGCCGGCAAACCACTATAGGAAAACCTCTCTTTGACCGGCAAAAGGCCCATTCCAGAGCCATCGTGCGACAAACCGTCACCGTTCTGAAACCTTTTCCACCTAGGCTGCGAGCCTGCCATTCGCCCTTCGGAACGCCCCTCACCATGTCGCCCTCTTCGCCGCGCCGCGATGCCGACGCCTGGCCGATTACCCTCGCCTGGCTGATCATCGCCTTCGTCTGCTATGCCCTGCCCCAGCACGTCCTGGCGGCGCTGCCACCGTCCGCCAACGGCGAGCCGGTGCTGCGCATCCAGGGCTCCAACACCATCGGCGCGCACCTGCTGCCGGAGCTGGTCAAGGGCCTGCTGCTGGACCAGGGCTACAAGGACATCGGCAGCGAAGCGGGCAAGGTCGACAACGAGCAGCGTGTACATGGCCGCGATGCCCAGGGCCGCGAGGTCAGCGTGACAATCGCCGCGCACGGCTCCAGCACTGGCTTCGCCGCGCTGAAGGACGGCACCGCCGACATCGCTGCCGCCTCGCGGCCGATCAAGGACGCCGAGGCCGCCGGCCTCTCCGCCTCCGGCAATCTGCGCAGCGCCAAGGCCGAGCAGGTGATCGGCATCGACGGCCTGGCGATCATCGTCAACCGCGACAACCCACTGGGCGAGTTGTCCACCGACCAGCTCGCCCGCGTGTTTGCCGGCGAAGTGACCACCTGGGAAGCCCTGGGCGGCCGCGGCGGCGCCATCCACCTGTACGCTCGCGACGACAACTCCGGCACCTTCGACACCTTCAAGGAGCTGGTGCTGGCCAGCCACGGCAAGCCCCTGGCGGCAAGCGCGCAGCGCTTCGAATCCAGCGACAAGCTGTCTGCCCAGGTAACCGCCGACCCGCAGGCCATCGGCTTCGTCGGCCTGTCTTCGGTGCTCAAGGCCAAGCCGCTGGCGATCGCCGACGGCGAGTCGCTGGCCATGCTGCCCGCCGCCACCAGCATCGCCACCGAGGACTACCCGCTGTCGCGCCGGCTGTTCCTGTACGTCAAACCCACCCAGCACAACGCCTGGGTCGATGCCCTGGTGCAGTTCGTGCAAAGCGATCGCGGCCAGACGCTGGTCAGCACCAACGGTTTCGTCGGTCAACGCGTGCAGGCCGTGCGCCTGCAGCCCAAGACCAGCATGCCCACGGACTACCAGGCCCTGGCACGCGACGCCCAGCGGCTGTCGGTGAACTTCCGCTTCCACGAAGGCAGCGCGACCCTGGACAACAAGGCGCAACGCGACGTCGAACGCCTGGTCGGCTACCTCCAGCAGCACGGCAAGATGAACGGCCAGGCAGTACTGGTCGGCTTCGGCGACGCCAAGCAGGACCCGCAGCGCGCGGTGCTGCTCTCCAAGCTGCGCGCCATGGCTGTGCGCCGTGAGCTGGCCAAGGAAGGCGTGATGTTCCGCTCCATCGAAGGCATGGGCGCGGCGCTGCCGGTGGCGGCCAACGACGATGACGACGGGCGGACCAAGAACCGCCGCGTCGAAGTCTGGGTGTATTGAGCCGCGCTTGACCCGCAACAATCCCGGCGCGGCGCAGCTTGCCTAGACTCAAGGCTGGAGCACCACCTAAGCGGTAGGAACTTGTTACCTTCTGCCGCTTGCCGCGCGACCGCGCTCTGGTATTTTTCCCGCCGTGACGCCGGGCCCCTCTGACGGTCAGCTAGACCGCCATGTCGGAGTCACTTTCGACAACGACATCAGAGAGGGCCCCCACATGGCACCCCTATTGGATTTCCTCAACGCTCCCTTCCTCGGCACCGCCACCTGGTTCTGGCTGGTCTTCCTGGCCATCGTCCTCGTCCTGCTGGTCCTCGACCTCGGCGTGCTGCAACGCGATCACCATGAAATCGGCGTGCGCGAGAGCCTGCTGCTCTCCGCCGGCTACTTCGCCTGCGGCCTGGCCTTCGGCGGCTGGGTCTGGTACGCGTTCGGCGCCACCCATGCCATGGAGTACTACACCGGCTTCCTGGTCGAGCAATCGCTGTCGATGGACAACGTGTTCGTCATGGCGATGATCTTCGGCTTCTTCGGCATCCCCCGCCGCTACCAGCACCAGGTGCTGTTCTGGGGCATCCTCGGCGCCATCGTCATGCGCGCGGTGATGATCGGCCTGGGCGCCGCGCTGGTGCGCGAGTTCGAGTGGGTGATGTACATCTTCGGCGCCTTCCTGCTGTTCAGCGGCGTGAAGATGCTCTTCGCCAAGCACGAGGACGAGCCGGACCTGGCCAACAACCCGGTGCTGCGCTTCCTGCGCAAGCACATCCGGGTCACGCCGCATCTGCATGAACACCACTTCTTCGTTCACCTGCCCGATGCCAACGGCAAGGTGGTTCGCTTCGCCACCCCGCTGTTCCTGGCGCTGATCCTGATCGAGCTGGCCGACGTGGTGTTCGCCGTGGACAGCGTGCCGGCGATCTTCGCCATCACCCAGGACCCGTTCATCGTCTACACCTCGAACATCTTCGCCATCCTCGGCCTGCGCGCCCTGTACTTCTCGCTGGCGGCGATGATCCACCGCTTCGTCTACCTGAAGTACGCCCTGGCCCTGGTGCTGGTGTTCATCGGCATGAAGATTTTTGCGCACGGTCTCATCGGCAAGGTTCCCGCCGCGCTATCGCTTGGGGTAACCTTCGGCCTCCTCGCTGGTGGCATACTGCTTTCACTGCTGAAGACCCGCAAGGAAGGCGAGGAGCCGCTGGAAATCGTCAGCCAGGAGACGCTGCATGCCCAACGAAGTGAGGATCGAAGCCATTGAGCACAAGGGCCGCGCCTGCTGGCAGGTGCGCCTGGGGCATCGTGGCCTGCGCTTCGCCCAGGAGGACCTGGCCCGCGCCTTTGCCGCGCAGCTCTTCGCTCGCCGCCAGTGGCTGAAGGAGCAGGGCGGTCCGTCCGCCGAGTGTCCCTGAACGTCCCCCTTGAATGAAGAAGGCCCGCTGTGATGCGGGCCTTCTTCATTTCTGCCAGGGATCAGCGACCGCTGCGCAGCATTTCCTTGGGCACGTACTTGCCGATCTCGAACTTGCCGATGGCCGCGCGGTGCACTTCGTCCGGGCCGTCGGCCAGGCGCAGGGTGCGCTGCATGGCGTACCAGTAGGCCAGCGGGAAATCGTTGGAGACCCCGGCGCCGCCGTGCATCTGGATGGCGCGGTCGATCACCTGCAGGGCGACGTTGGGCGCCACCACCTTGATCTGCGCGATTTCGCTCTGGGCGATCTTGTTGCCCACGGTGTCCATCATGTACGCGGCATTGAGGGTCAGCAGGCGGGCCTGGTTGATCTCGATGCGCGAGTTGGCGATGTGGTCGATGTTGCCGCCCAGGCGCGCCAGCGGCTTGCCGAAGGCGGTGCGGCTGACGGCGCGCTTGCACATCAGTTCCAGCGCGCGCTCGGCCATGCCGATGGAACGCATGCAGTGGTGGATACGGCCTGGGCCGAGGCGGCCCTGTGCGATCTCGAAGCCGCGGCCTTCGCCGAGCAGAACGTTCTCATAGGGTACGCGCACGTTCTCGAAGAGCACTTCGGCGTGGCCGTGCGGGGCGTCGTCGTAGCCGAACACCGGCAGCGGGCGAAGGATCTTCACGCCGGGGGTGTCGGTGGGCACCAGGATCATCGAGTGCTGCTGGTGGCGCGGCGCGTCCGGGTTGGTCAGGCCCATGAAGATCATGATCTTGCAGCGCGGATCGCAAGCACCGGAGGTCCACCACTTGCGACCGTTGATGACCCACTCGTCACCGTCGCGCACGGCGTTGGCCTGCATGTTGGTGGCGTCGGACGAAGCCACGCCCGGCTCGGTCATGGCGAAGGCCGAGCGGATCTCGCCGGCCAGCAGCGGTTCCAGCCAGGTGCGCTTCTGCTCTTCGCTGCCGTAGCGGACGATGGTTTCCATGTTGCCGGTGTCCGGCGCCGAGCAGTTGAACGGCTCCGCGCCGATCAGCGAGCGGCCCATGATCTCCGCCAGCGGGGCGTATTCCATGTTGGTCAGGCCGGCGCCGTACTCGGATTCGGGCAGGAACAGGTTCCACAGGCCCTCGGCCTTGGCGCGGGCCTTGAGGTCTTCCATCACCTGGGTCGGCTGCCAGCGATCGCCTTCGGCCACCTGCTGCTCGAAGACGCTCTCGGCGGGATACACGTAGGCTTCCATGAACGCGGTGACGCGTTCACGCAGGTCCTGGACCTTGGCGGAATAGGCGAAATCCATGGGGGCTACCTTCTGGCAGGGGTTTGTCTTGTGTGTAGGAAGATGCTAGAACAGGCAACACGATTTACCTAGCCTATTATCCGAATCAATGAACATTCATAACCCGCATGATGGTCCGCCATCTCCGGCGCTATGAGCGGCCACAACAATGACAAGCGGAGCCCCGGGATGAACCTCAGCAAGGTCGACCTGAACCTGTTCATCGTCTTCGATGCCATCTACACCGAAGCCAACCTCACCCGAGCCGGACAGATCGTCGGCATCACCCAGCCTGCGGTGTCCAATGCCCTCGCCCGCCTGCGCGAGACCTTCAACGATCCGCTGTTCGTGCGCACCGCGCAGGGCATGGTGCCCACGCCCATGGCGCAGAACATCATCGGCCCGGTGCGCAATGCCCTGCAGCTGCTGCGCGTCTCGGTGCAGGAAAGCCGCACCTTCACGCCCAACCAGGCAAACAAGACCTACCGCATCAGCATGACCGACCTCATCGAGGCGGTAATCCTGCCTCCCCTGTTCCAGCGCCTGCGTCGCCAGGCCCCGAACGTGCATATCGAGAGCTTCCTCGCCAAGCGCCGCGAAACCACCAAGGAACTGGCAGCCGGGCGCCTGGACTTCGCCGTCGACGCGCCGCTGAACACCGATACCCAGGTGCGCCACGTCAAGCTGATGGAAGACCGCTATGTCTGCGCCATGCGCCACGGCCATCCGCTGGCCAAGGCGAAGTTGAGCGTTGACGAATACCTGTCGCTGACCCACATCCAGATTTCCACCCGCCGCAGCGGCCTCGGCTACATCGACCTGTCGCTGGGCAAGATGGGCCTGCAGCGCAAGATCGCCTTGCGCTCGCAGCACTACCTGATGGCCTCCAACGTGGTGCAACAGACCGACATGGTCGTGACCGTGCCGGAGCGCTTCGCCCGCCACCACAACCTGCATTTCGTGGAGCTGCCGGTCAGCGACGTGCCCAAGCTGGAAACCCACCTCTACTGGCATGAAAGCACCGACCAGGACCCGGCCAACCGCTGGATGCGCGAGCAACTGATCGAGCTGTGCCAGCAGGTCGCCGCGCGCGAGGCGCGGGAGGCGCAGCAGCAACAGCAGGCCTGAGATTCAGGCTCGCAGATGACTCAAGGCCCGCAGATGCGGGCCTTGTTCTTTATGGTCACTGTGAAGCCCGGATCCATGTAGATACCGTGTCATCTACCCCCGAGCAAGGGCCAGTTCCGGATTGAAGGGCTGGCCCGACTTGAGGACGCCGTAGGCGATCTGCAGCAGCTTGCGCATCGCCGCGCAGATGATTTGCTTACCGACTTTGCCGTTCTTTTTCAGCCGTATCCGCAGTGCTCGAATCGGCGCGTTGTGGCGCATGGCGCTGATGGCGGGCATGAACAGGCCGGCTCGCAGGAGCCGTGAACCCATCTTGGAAATGCTCGTCTGGCCCTTGTGCTGGCCGGACTCGCGCAACCTTGGATTGAGCCCGGCAAAGGCCACGACGGCACGAGCACTGTCGAAGCGGCTGATCGTGCCGAGCTCGGCCAACAGTAGCGCGGCAGTCTGGTCACTGATGCCGTCGATGCTTTTGAGCAGATCACGCTTGCCGCGCAAATCCGGGTCATCGTCGATGTGATCTCGGATGGCCTTCGCAGTCTGTTCGATCTGCCGTTCCAGATGTGCCGCTACCGACAGGATCGATTCCTTGACCGGGTCGGCCTTCGCCGTTTCCAGCCGATTAATCTCCATCTGGAACAGCTCTTTGAGCTCCTCGTAGCGGCGTACCAGGGCTTGCAGCTGGCGCACACTCAGCGGCTCCGGCTGCCAGGGCTGGAGGTCGCCGACATGCCGGTCGCCGTACAGTGCAATTAGCTTGGCGTCGACCTTGTCGGTCTTCACGCGCTGCATCTGGCTCTGCGCGTAGCTGGCAATGCGCGCCGGGTTCATCACGCAAACCCGGTACCCCCTGGCCAGCAGGAAGTCGCCCAACGCTTCGTGGTAGATGTTGGTCGCCTCCACCACGATCCAGGCCCCTGGCTCGGCATACTGCTGCAACCATTGCTCAAAGGCCCTAAAGCCCGAGGAGTCGTTGCTCAGATTCCCTTTGGTGCGGTACTTGCCATTGCCTTGCAGTACCGCGATGTCGAACGTTTTCTTGGCGATATCCACGCCAACGACGATGGTCATATTCGATTACCCCCGATGTAGCCGCTGTCCCAGAACACCACTCCATCCAACCTTGCTTATGCGAGCTCTCACCTGCGGTGGGCTCTAGATACCGTTCGGATTCGTGAGTGGGGTGGGAAGGCAGGAGACCATCTACATTGCAAGCTCGAGGCTTAAGGGCGAATTCGTCTTCCTGGCCTTCCTTCCGGGGATCAGCCGGAGACTACCCACCAATCTGGCGGGGCGTCGACATACAAGGGCGAATAACCCCGGAGGGGTTATCCGCCGTTTTCGTGCTGGGCGGCGGCGCATAACCGCGAACGCGGTTATGCGCCCTACGAGGGGGCTTCGAGGATGAATCCGCTCCTACAAGCGGCCTCATCTCCGCGCATTCCGCCGGCACGGCCCGCCCCGCGAAGTGCCTGTCCAACACGGGGAACGGGCCTTGCCCGCGAACGCTTGGCCCGCTCAGAGGCTGCGGGCGATGACCAGGCGCTGCACGTCGCTGGTGCCTTCGTAGATCTGGCACACGCGCACGTCGCGGTAGATGCGCTCCACCGGGTAGTCCTGCAGGTAGCCGTAGCCGCCCAGGGTCTGGATCGCCGCCGAGCACACCCTTTCCGCCATTTCCGAGGCGAACAGCTTGGCCATCGAGGCTTCGGTCAGGCATGGCAGGCCGGCTTCGCGCAGGCTCGCGGCGTGGTGGACCATCTGCCGCGCCACGGCGATCTCGGTGGCCATGTCGCTGAGGCGGAAGGCCACCGCCTGGTGCTCGATGATCGGCTTGCCGAAGGTCTCGCGCTCGTGGGCGTAGTCGCGGGCGTACTCGAAAGCGGCGCGCGCCATGCCCACTGCCTGCGAGGCGATGCCGATGCGGCCGCCCTCCAGGTTGGCCAGGGCGATGCTGTAGCCCTGCCCCTCCTCGCCCAGGCGGTAGCTGGCGGGAATGCGTACATCGTCGAAGGCGATCTGGCAGGTGTCCGAGGCGTGCTGGCCGAGCTTGTCCTCGACGCGGACCACGCGGTAACCGGGCGTGTCGGTCGGCACGATGAAGGCGCTGATGCCCTTCTTGCCGGCCGCCGGATCGGTCACCGCAAAGACGATCACCAACCCCGCGTGCTTGCCGGAGGTGATGAACTGCTTGCTGCCGTTCAGCACGTAGTGATCACCGTCGCGGCGTGCGCGAGTCTTCAGGAAGCTGGCATCGGAGCCGGCCTGCGGTTCGGTGAGGGCGAAGGCGCCGATCATCTCGCCGCGCGCCAGGGGCACCAGGAACTGGCGCTTCTGCTCGTCGCTGCCGAACTTGGCGATGGGCATGCAGCCCACTGAGTTGTGCACGCTCATGATGGTCGAGCAGGCGCCGTCGCCGGCGGCGATCTCTTCCAGGGCCATGGCGTAGGCCAGGTGGCCGGTCTGCGCGCCGCCCCACTCCTCCGCCACCAGCATGCCGAGGAAGCCGAGGTCGGCCATTTCCTTCAGCGCCTCGGCCGGGAAGCGGTGTTCGCGGTCCCAGTCGGCGGCGAAGGGTCTCAGGCGTTCCTGGGCGAATTGGCGAGCAACGTCGCGGATCTGCAGTTCTTCTTCGCTGGGAATCATGCTGCGCTCCTTAGCTCAGGCGCTGGACGGCGATGGCGGTGGCTTCGCCGCCGCCGATGCACACCGAGGCGATGCCGCGATCGAGGTCGTACTGCTGCAGCGCCGACAGCAGGGTCACCAGGATGCGCGCGCCGGAAGCGCCGATCGGGTGGCCCAGGGCGCAGGCGCCGCCGTGGACGTTGAGCTTTGCGTGGGGAATGTCCAGCTCGCGCATCGCCGCCATGGCGACCACGGCGAAGGCCTCGTTGATCTCGAACAGGTCCACGTCGCCCAAGGCCCAGCCCGTACGTTGCAGCAGGCGGCGCATGGCGCCGACCGGTGCGGTCGGGAACAGGTTCGGCGCTGCGGCGTAGGACGAATGTCCACGAATTGCCGCCAGCGGCTTCAGGCCATGCTTCTCGGCTTTGGACAGGCGCATCAGCACCAGCGCGGCGGCGCCGTCGGAGATCGAACTGGAGTTCGCTGCGGTGACGGTGCCGCCTTCACGGAACGCCGGTTTCAGCGTCGGAATCTTGTCCAGCCTCGCCTTCGGCGGCTGTTCGTCCTGGCTCACCTCACGGGTTTCCTTGCCGGCCTTGACTGTCACCGGGGTGATCTCGGCGGCGAAGCGCCCTGCACTCATGGCCTGCTGCGCGCGGGTCAGCGAGGCGATGGCGTAGTCATCTTGTTGCTGGCGGGTGAAGCCATAGGCCTCGGCGCAATCCTCGGCAAAGGTGCCCATCAGGCGCCCCCTGTCGTAGGCGTCTTCGAGGCCGTCGAGGAACATGTGGTCGAGCACCTTGCCGTGGCCCATGCGGTAGCCGCTGCGCGCGCGCTCCAGCAGATAGGGGGCGTTGGACATGCTCTCCATGCCGCCCGCCAGCACCACGCTGGCACTGCCGGCGAGCAGCGCGTCATGGCCCTGCATCACGGCCTTCATGCCCGAGCCGCACATCTTGTTGATCGTCGTGCAGGGCGTGCCGCGGTCGAGGCCGGCGCCGAGCACCGCCTGGCGCGCAGGGGCCTGGCCCTGGCCGGCGGAGAGCACGCAGCCGAGGATGGCGTCGTCGATTTCGTTGGCCCCAAGGTGCGCGCGCTCCACAGCGGCGCGAACCGCGGCAGCGCCGAGAGTGGCGGCGCTGGCGTCCTTGAAGTCGCCGAGGAAGCCGCCCATGGGGGTGCGGGCGATGCTGACGATGACTACGGGATCGTTCATGTCTGTACTCCTGTTACTTCGCGGCCATGCGAATGGCGCCGTCGAGGCGGATCACCTCGCCGTTGAGCATGCTGTTCTCGACGATGTGCCGCACCAGCGCGGCGAATTCGTCCGGACGGCCCAGGCGCGGCGGGAACGGCACGCTGGCGCCCAGCGAGTCGCGTACCTCCTGCGGCATGCCGGCCATCATCGGCGTCTCGAAGATGCCGGGGGCGATGGTCATGACGCGGATGCCGTGGCGCGCCAGTTCGCGGGCGATCGGCAGGGTCATGCCGACCACGCCGGCCTTGGAGGCGGCATAGGCGGCCTGGCCGATCTGCCCGTCGAAAGCCGCCACCGAGGCGGTGTTGACGATGACGCCGCGCTCGCCGCCGGCGTCCGGCTCGTTGCGCGCCATGGCCTCGGCGGCCAGGCGCAGCATGTTGAAGCTGCCGATCAGGTTGATGTTGATGGCCCGGGAGAAGCTCTCCAGAGCGTGCGGACCATTACGCCCGAGGACCTTGTCGGCCGGCGCGATGCCGGCGCAGTTGGCCAGCCCGTGCAGCGCGCCGAAGCGCTCCAACGCGGCTTCGACAGCGGCGCGACCATCGACCTCGCTGGTCACGTCGGTGCGCACGAAGCGCGCGCGCTCCTCGCCCAGCTCGGCGACGCGGGCGGCGCCGGCTTCGACGTTCACGTCGGCCAGCAGCACGCGGGCGCCGGCTTCCACCAGGGCCTTCGCGGTCGCCGCGCCAAGCCCGGAACCACCACCGGTGATGAGGAAAACCTTGTCCTGGATGTGCATCGTCTTGTCTCCGTCGAATTACCGGGCGGCCGCGCGTTCGGCCGCCTCGCGTTGCCGGGCGATCTCCTGGTTACGCAGGAGGAAGCGCTGGATCTTGCCGCTGGGGGTCTTGGGCAGTTCGGCGATGAACTCCACCTCGCGCGGGTAGCTGTGCGCCGACAGGCGCTTGCGCACGTACTGCTGCAGTTCCTCGGCCAGTTCGGCGCTGGCCTGGTGGCGCGGGCAGAGCACCACGTAGGCCTTCACGATTTCGGTGCGCTCCGGATCGGGTTTGCCGATCACCGCTGCTTCCATTACCGCCGGGTGTTCGATCAGCGCGCTCTCCACGTCGAAGGGGCCGACGCGGTAGCCGGAAGTGGTGATCAGGTCGTCGGAGCGGCCGACGAAGCTGATGCTGCCGTCGGGGTTCAGCTCCACGGTATCGCCACTGAGATAGTAGTCACCGACGAAGGCCTTGGTTTCCATGCCGTCGTAGCCGGCGAACCACATCAGCGGCGAGCGCTTGCGGTCCATGGCGAGGATGCCCGGCTGGCCGGCCGGCAGTTCTTCGCCGTTCTCGCCCAGTACCACCACGCGGTGGCCGGGAATCGAGTAGCCGGCGGAGCCCATGTGCACCGGATGTTTCAAGGCATGGTGGTTGGCCAGGACCATGCCGAGTTCGGTCTGCCCGTAGTGGTCGTGGATGGTCACGCCCAGGCCCTCGGCGAACCAGCGGATCACCTCCGGAGTCAGGGCCTCGCCGGCGCTGCTGACTGCGCGCAGGCGGCCCTTGAGCTCGCGCTCCACTTCTTCGCTGGAGGCCATCAGCAGGCGGTACGCGGTGGGCGAGCCGGCCAGGTTGGTGATGCCCTGCTCGCGGATGATCCGGCAGGTGCTCTCCACGGTGAATGCGCCTTCGTAGAAAGTCGTGGCGTGGCCCAGCGCCAGCGGCCCAGCGACCGCGTAGTAGAGGCCGTAAGCCCAGCCCGGATCGGCGAGGTTCCAGAAGCGGTCGTCGGCGCGCAGGTCCACGGCATCGCGGATGTAGCCGGCGAACGCCAGGATCGCCTTCAACGGCACCGCCAGCGGTTTGGCGAGGCCCGTGGTGCCCGAGGTGAACATCAGCAGGAAGGGGGCTTCGCCGTTGCGCATGACCGGCTCGAACTGCTCGGATTGCGCGTCCAGGGAAGCATGGAAATCGAGGTCGCCAGCCGGGATCGCCTGGCCGCCGCTGACGGTGATGATCTGCGGTGCGTTCGGCACTTCGTCGAGCTTGGCGCGGTTGCCGGCGTCGGTGACCAGCACGCGGCTGCCGGCGATGCCCAGGCGATGCTCGATGGCCTTGGGACCGAAGGCGGTGAACAGCGGCTGGTAGACCGCGCCCAGGCGCCAGGTGCCGAGGATGGTGACGAGCAGTTCGGGGGTGCGCGGCAGCATGCCGGAGACGCGGTCGCCGGGGCGTACGCCGAGGCTGTGCAGCAGGTTGGCGAAGCGCGCCGACAGTGCCTGCAGCTGGGAGAAGCTGTACTCGGCGCGTTCGCCGTTGCGGCCTTCCCAATAAAGTGCCGTGCGCCCGCTGGCGGCATGGCGGTCGCAGCATTCGACGCAGGCGTTGAGAGCATCGAGGCTCCCCGAGAGCTGTTCCCTGGCAGTGGCGGCGTAGTCGAACTCGGCTACGGCGGCAGCGTAATCGCGCATCGCAGAACTCCTGTTTGTTCTTGTCGGGAGTTCCGCGATGTTCGCGCCACTGCCCTGAACCGGCAATGTCGAAAGGCTCCAAATTGGCTGAGCGGATTGGACAGCCGCGGGCGTTTTGTCCTGGAGGAATTGGCAACTCGTCATCCCCGCGAACGCGGGGACCCAACAAAAAAGAGCCTGCCCACGAACAGCTCTGTGCAGAGCCATTCGCGAGCAAGAACTAGGCGTCCCCCTCGCTCCTACGAAGAGCCGGGGGCTTAACTGGCCTGCGGCATCTCGCCCCGCGCCAGGCGGGCGTTGATATCGCGGACCACGGCTGGCAGCTCGGCGATGGTGTCGATCAGGTAGTGCGGGCGCGAGCCTTCGAACATCTGGCCGATGCGCTGGCGCTCCTGCGCAAGCTTCTCCTGCGGCAGCGCCTTGTACTGTTCCCAGGTCAGGCCCAGGGCGTTGCCCGAGCAGGTCAGGGCCACGGTCCACATGCCGGCGCGGCGGCCTTCGAGGATGCCTGGCCAGGTGTCGTCGACCTTCACGCAGGCAGCCACGTCGTCGATGCCCAGTGCAATCACGTTGGCCAGGGCCTGGGCCGGGTGCGGGCGACCATTCGGTACTTCGTCGGTGGCGACAACGTGGTCGGCGACGTAGCCGTTGGTCTTAGCCAGGGTCACGACCTTCTCCATCACCACCGCTGGGTAGCCCGAGCAGGAGCCGATCTTCAGGCCCTGTTTGCGTAGGTCGGCGATGGCTTCCAGCGCGCCGGGGATCAGCGCCGAGTGCTCGGCGATCTTCTCGATCTGCAGCGGCATGAAGCGTTCGTAGATGGCGGTGACGTCGTCGTCGGTGGGCAGATGTCCGAACGCCGCCCGGTAGCGTTCGCCGATGGCCGGGATGTCGCAGAGGGTGCGGATGTGGTCCCACTTGCCCATGCCCATCGGGCCGCGCGCTTCTTCCAGGGAAACCTGCACGCCGAATTCGGCAAAGGCCTCGACGAAGATCTGTGTCGGCGCGAAGGAGCCGAAATCGACCACGGTGCCAGCCCAGTCGAGGATGGCGGCTTGCAGTTGCTGGGGTTGTTCGTAGTTCATCGCGTCAAATCCTGTAGTCGGGCGCCACCGCTGGCGACGCCGGGAATGGGGTTCAGATCTCGAAGACTTCCATCTCGCGCAGGGTCTGGGCGATCGCCGCCACCGCCTCGCGCATGCCCTGGGCGTCGACCTGGCCGATGCAGCCGACGCGGAAGGTTTCCACCTGGGTCAGCTTGCCCGGGTAGAGGATGTAGCCCTTCTCGCGCACCCGGCCATAGAACTCGGTGAAGTTGTAGCGAGCGTCTTTCGGTGCATGGAAGGTGACGATGATCGGTGCCTGGATCGCCGCCGGGAGGAAGCTGCGGAATCCGAGCTTCGCCATCTCCGCCAGCAGAGTCTGGCAATTGTTTGCGTAACGCTTGTGACGGGCCGCGAGGCCGCCCTCCTCCTCGTACTGGGTCAGCGCCTCGTGCAGTGCGGCGACCACATGGGTGGGCGGGGTGAAGCGCCACTGGCCGGTCTTGGCCATGTAGGCCTGCTGGTCCTGCAGGTCCATCGACAGCGAGTGGCAGTTGCCGGCGCTAGCTGCCAGCGAACTGGTGCGGGCGAAGACGAACCCCATGCCGGGCACGCCTTCCAGGCACTTGCCGGAGGCGGCGATCAGCGCGTCGAAGGGCACCTTGCGGGCGTCGATGTCGAGCGCGCCGAAGGAGCTCATGGCGTCGATGATCAGGCGCTTGCCGTGGGCCTCGATGACCTTGGCGATCTCCTCCAGCGGGTTGAGGATGCCGGTGCTGGTCTCGCAGTGGATCAGCGCCACGTGGGTCACGCTCGGGTCGGCGCTGAGCAGGCGGTCGACGTCGGCGGCGGTGGTCGGCACGTCCTCTTCGGTCTCGAAGGTGCTGAATTCGCGGCCGATCACCTGGCAGATCTTCGCCAGGCGCTTGCCGTAGGCGCCGTTGATCAGCACCAGCACCTTGCCGTCGCGCGGCACCAGGGTGCCTACCGCGGCCTCCACCGAGAAGGTGCCGCTGCCCTGCAGCGGCACGCAGGTGTGGGTGCCTTCGCCATGGATGATGGCCAGCAGGCGGGAACAGACGTCGGCGGTCAGGGCGTTGAAATCGCTGTCCCAGGAACCCCAGTCGACCATCATCGCGCGGCGGGTCCGCGGGGAGGTGGTCAGGGGGCCGGGGGTCAGCAGGATGGGCGCGCGCTCGGCAGTGCTCATGCTCGGTTCCTCTTCTAGGGAAGACCTGTGCGGGGGAGATTCTTGTTTGAGCCCGTCGCCGGGCCTGGACATAAGTTGCCAAGCGCCCTGTTATCGCTCAAATTGTTTATCACGATCCCAGGCATAAGTCGGACATATACATCCATGAACCTCTTCCAGCTCCGCGCCTTCGACGCCGTCGCCCGCGAAGGCAGCTTCACCCGCGCCGCCGAGCGCCTGTTCATCAGCCAGCCGGCGGTGACCGGGCACGTCAAGCAGCTCGAGGAGCACTACCAGGTCAACCTGTTCCGCCGCACCGCCCGCAGCGTGGAACTGACCGAAGAAGGCCGCCGCCTCGCTGCCATCAGCCGCACCCTGTTCGCCCTGGAGGAAGAGGCCGAGACCCTCCTCGACGCCAACCGCAAGCTGCTCAGCGGACGCATCGAAGTAGCCGCCGACGGCCCGCACCTGGTGATGCCGATGCTCGCCCGCCTGCGCGCACGCTATCCCGGCATCACCGTCAACCTGCGCCTGGGCAACGCCCAGGAAACCCTGAACGCACTGCTCAGCGAGCACGTGGACATAGCCGTGGTGACGGAAGTGGACGAACGCCCCGGCCTGCACCTGCGCGAGCTGGTGGAGTCGCACCTGTGCGCGTTGCTGCCGCAAGGCCACGCCTGGTGCGAGCGCAGCGACGGCATCCCGCTGGAAGAACTCGACCAGCAGATCATGGTGCTGCGCGAACCCGACTCCATCACCCGCCGCACCTTCGACCGCGCCTGTCAGGCCCGGCAGGTGCAGCCCCTGGTGCAACTAGAGCTGGACAGCCGCGAGGCGGTGACCGAGGCGGTGGCGGCAGAACTAGGCATAGGCATCGTGTCGTCGCTGGAAGTCAGCCGCGATCCGCGTGTGAAAGCGCTGCCGCTGCTCGGCGAGGGGCTGGTGAACCACCACTCCATCGGCTGCCTGGAACGGCGCCGGGGGTTGCGGGTGGTGAGTGCGTTCATGGAGTTGGCGGAAGACAGCGCCTGATCCACGCCTCTTCGCAGGAGCGAGCTTGCTCGCGAACCGCACGGCTGGGTGTTTCCCTGTAGGAGCGGCCCATGGCCGCGAATCGCGCGCATGGCGCGCTCCTACAGGTCGAAATTGGCGCGGGGATTCTCGCGGATGAATCCGCTCCTGCAGGATGATGCCGATCAGCCCCCTCTCCCGCGTGCGGGGGAGGGAAAAGAGTGCACCTGAAGTGGCCTAATGATTCTGGACACCCCGATAGGGCGTTAAGCTTCGCCCACAGCTGAGGTGTTCATGAGCAGAAGATCATTCAGTCCAGATTTCAAACTGGAAGCCGCCCGCTTGGTGGTGGATCAAGGCTATACGGTGCCGGCCGCCTGCAAGGCGATGGGGGTGGGGCCCACGGCGATGCGTCGCTGGGTGGCGCAGTTGCAACTGGAGCGTGGCGGCCAGACGCCTGCGCATAGCAAGGCGCTGACAGAGGATCAGCGGCGCATTCAGGAGTTGGAGGCGCAAGTCCGCCGCTTGGAGCGGGAGAAAGAGATTCTAAAAAAGGCTACCGCTCTCTTGATGTCGGACGCCCTCGACTAGTCAGGCTGGTCGAGGCATTGGGCGAGCAGTATTCGCGTACGGAACTGTGCCGGTTATTCCAGGTAAATCGCAGCAGTGTTTATGCGGCCCGAAAGCGGCAGGCACGCGTCTGCAGTCGACGAGAAGCGTTACGCCAGCGCGTGGTGGAACTGCATGCCCAGAGCCGCAGCGCGGCCGGTGCCCGAACGCTATCGGCCGCCTTGCGCAACGAGGGCTTTCCTGCAGGCCGTTACCTTGCCGCCCGGTTGATGAAAGAGGCCGGGCTCGTCAGTACACAACGCCGTAAACATCGCTACCGGGTTGCCAAGGAGCACAGTGCCATCGCGGCCAATGAGCTGGCGCGCCGGTTCAATGTGAGCCGCCCCAACCAGGTGTGGTGCGGGGATGTGACGTACATCTGGGCCGGTGGCCGCTGGATCTACCTGGCCGCCGTGATGGATCTGTATGCACGTCGGATCGTCGGCTGGGCCATGTCCAACCGGCCCGACTCACAACTCACCGGGCGCGCTCTGCGGGTGGCCTACGAAGCCAGGGGCATGCCACAGCAACTGATGTTTCACTCCGACCAGGGCTGTCATTACACCAGCCTCGAATTTCGCCAAATGCTCTGGCGCTACGGCATTCGGCAAAGCATGAGCGGTCGAGGAAACTGCTGGGATAACGCGCCGATGGAGCGATTCTTCAGAAGCCTCAAGTCGGAATGGATACCGCCCTCCGGCTACGTCGATCAGCCCCAGGCGGAAGCCGACGTGCTGCGTTACGTCACCGACTACTACAACCACCAACGGCCACACAGTCACAACGATTACCAGACACCGGCACGGCGTGAAGAGCTGGCTGGATAGACCTAAACCAGTGTCCAGTTTTACTTGACCACTTCAACCAGCGCATCCGGGATGCATCGTTCGCGAGCAAGCTCGCTCCTACAGGGAGTAGTCGCCGGGTCAGCCCAGCAACCCATGCAGCTTCGCCTGAGCGACCGCCTGGGTGCGCCGCTCCGTACCGAGCTTGCCGTTGATGTTCCAGGCGTGGGACTTCACGGTGTTGACCGACAGGCAGAGCTGGTCGGCGATTTCCTGGTTGGAAAGCCCCGAGGCGATCAGTTGCAGGATGGCCAGCTCGCGCTTGCTCAGCAGCGCGCTGAGTGCGGACGGGGAAGACACCTGGCGAGCGGGCGGGTTCGCGGCGGCTGACTCGAACCACTGCGGCTGACGCTCCAAGAGCGCGTTCAGCAAGCCGTTGTCGCGCAGCTGCTCGGGCGGCACTTCGCGTTGCAGGTAGTTCAGCAGCAGCGGCGTCCCGCTGGCCAGCAGCTGCGGCAAGGTGTCGGCCGTGGCGTCGCGCAGGAACAGGCAGATCAGCGCCGGCCATCCCGCGCACGCCTCCAGCAATTGCTCCCGCTGCTCGGCGGTCAGGGCGATCCGGCGCGCGCTCAGCAGCCCCTGGAGCGTCGGCGAATCGAAGGCCAGTGCGGCTGCATCGAGCTCCAGTACATCGCCCTGCAGCACCAGGCGCGGCAGGCTCCAGGCGGGCCGGAGCCGGCCGCTGATCCACCAGCGCACATGCTGCGGGGCGCGCTCCAGGAGGTCTTCCAGGCAGGCGTCGAGCAGCGGGCTGGCATGCCGCGGATAATCGTCGAGCATCAGCCACACCGGGTGGCGAATGCGCCCCAGCAGCCGGCACAACTCCTCCACTGTCGCCGCGCGCCCGCCCAATGCCTCGGCAATGTTGCTCAGTAACTCCCTGGGCAGCGGCGTATGGCCCAGCAGGTCCAGCCAGATCACCTGGGTGTCCGGTGGCGCCAGCCGGGCGCATTCGCCGTGCAACACACTCTTGCCGAATCCCGCGGGAGCCACGGTCAGCGTCAGCCGGCTGTCCGCGCCCAGCAGGCAGCGCAACAGGTGCGGACGCGAGACGGCACCGGGCAACGGCCTGGGCAGCGCCTTGCTCTTGGAGGGAATGTCGAGGAAGGGCGGTTCGGAAATCTGGGAGGACATGCTGACGATCTCTGCGGTTCCGTAAGCGACGGGACACCGGCGCCGAATGCGTGGGGCGTGGTCCACATATCCAGCACCGGTGCGTCCCACGGGGAGAAGTATCCCTTATGGCACGCCCCACCACTCGACATTCAGCGCCCAATACTTGACATCAGGCGCCAGCCGCCCGAACAGGGAACGCTCCCCTTTTTCAAGTACCCATCCGAGGCCCTTGCGTCGTGAAGGTTCGATCTATCCAGCGCCATTCATGAGGTCGATGAATCGCCGGAACCCCCTGGATCAGATGGGGTTTAGGAGTTTGGTGTGAGTTGAAGATCGCAACCTTCGTCTGTTTGGCGGCGCCGCTGCGCTGATTAAGGTGAGGCTCCCACCCCACCCTGACCGGAGAGTCGCATGACAATAACAACAGGGCTCCGACGCTTCCCGCCGTGCCTGCTCAGCCTGGCCGTGGCGATGGGCGGCCTCGTGCCGAACGCGCGAGCCGCCACCTTCAACATCGGCGAGATCGAGGGGCAATTCGACTCGGCGCTGTCCATCGGCGCCAGCTGGTCCACGCAGAGCGCCAGCCAGAGCCTGGTCGGCGCCACCAACGGCGGCCACAGCAGCGCCAGCGCCAACGACGACGGCCGTCTGAACTTCAAGCAAGGCGAAACCTTCTCCAAGCTGTTCAAGGGCGTCCACGACCTCGAACTGAAGTACGGCGATACCGGCGTGTTCCTGCGCGGCAAGTACTGGTACGACTTCGAGCTCAAGGACGAGAGCCGCCCGTTCAAGCAGATCAGCGACGATGGCCGCGAGGAAGGCGCCAAGGCCTCGGGCGCGGAGCTGCTCGACGCCTTCGTCTACCACAACTACACCATCGGCACTCAGCCGGGCAGTGCGCGCCTGGGCAAGCAGGTGGTCAGCTGGGGCGAAAGCACCTTCATCCCCAACAGCATCAACTCGATCAACCCGGTCGACGTTTCCGCCCTGCGCCGCCCCGGCGCGGAGATCAAGGAAAGCCTGGTCCCGGTCAACATGGCCTTCGCCTCCCAGGGGCTCACCGAGCACCTTTCCGCCGAAGCCTTCTACCAGCTGGAGTGGGCGCCGACGGTGCTCGACAACTGCGGCACCTTCTTCGGCTCAGATACCGCGGCCAAGGGCTGCGACAACAACCTCACCGTCGGCGCACCGGCCGGGGTGAAGGCGTTGACGCCCTACGCCGGGTTGATGGGCGTGAGCATCGTGCCCGAAGGCCTGATCGTGCCGCGCGGCAGCAACCAGGACCCGCGCGACAGCGGCCAGTGGGGCCTGGCGCTGCGCTGGATGGGCGACGACACCGAGTACGGCGCCTACGCGATGAACATCCACAGCCGTCTCCCCTACCAGGGCATGACCACGCCCAGCGCTGCCGCCATCCAGCGCGCGCTCACCCTGCCCGGCGGCCCCGCGGGGCAACTGAGCCAGACCTCGCTGCTGGGCAACAGCCACTACTTCCTCGAGTACCCGGAAGACATCCACCTGTACGGCCTGAGTTTCGCCACCACCCTGCCCAGCGGCACGGCCTGGGCCGGCGAAATCAGCTACCGGCCGAACATGCCGCTGGCGATCAACGCCATCGACGTTACCAATGCGCCGGTGATCGATGTGATCACCGGCGCCCTGACCGGCGGCCGCCCCGGGGCGCTGGCCACCGCCAACACCGACCTGAGCGGCTACAAGCGCAAGGAGATGACCCAGGCGCAGACCACCCTCACCCACTTCTTCGACCAGGTGCTGGGCGCCGACCGCCTGACCCTGGTGGGCGAGGTCGGTATCACCCGCCTGGGTGGCCTGGAGAGCCGCGACGAGGTGCGCTACGGGCGCATCACCGAGGTGGGCGCCTACAGCGCGACCAATGACGAAGGCTTCTACACCAGCACCTCCTGGGGCTACCGCGCCCGTGGCATCCTCGACTACAGCGACGTCATCGCCGGCGTCAACCTCAAGCCCAACCTCGCCTGGTCCCACGACGTGCAAGGCTACGGCCCGACCTTCAACGAAGGCGCCAAGGCCGTCAGCCTCGGCCTGGATGCCGACTACCGCAGCACCTACACCGCCAGCCTCTCGTACACCAACTACTTCGGCGGTGATTACAACAACCAGATCGACCGCGACTTCCTCGCACTCAGCCTCGGCGTGAATTTCTAAGAAGGACCCGCTTCGATGAAAACGACCACAAGACTCCTCGGGGCCTTCGCCCTTTCCCTGCTGTCCGGCAGCGTGCTCGCCGCCGCCACCCCACAAGAACTGGCCACCCTGGGCACCAGCCTGACGCCCCTGGGCGCCGAGAAGGCCGGCAATGCCGACGGCAGCATTCCCGAATGGACCGGCGGCCTGCCGCCCAACGCCGGCACGGTGGATGCCAACGGCTACCTCGCCGATCCCTTCGCCAACGAAAAGCCGCTGTTAGTGATCACCGCCGCGAACGCCGAGCAGTACAAGGCACGCCTGAGCGAAGGCCAGCTGGCGATGTTCAAGCGCTACCCCGAGACCTACCGGATGCCGGTGTACCCGAGCCACCGGACCGTGGGCATGCCGAAGGAAATCTATGCGGCCGTGCACACCAGCGCCGCCAAGGTCAGCCTCGTGGAGGGCGGCAACGGCCTGCAGGGCTTCACCGACTCGCGGGTGATCGCCTTCCCGATTCCCAAGAACGGCCTGGAAGTGGTGTGGAACCACATCACCCGCTACAAGGGCGGCAACGTGTTCCGCGCCTCGGCCAACGCCTTCCCGCAGCGCAACGGCGACTACACCCCGGTGCAGATGGAAGACCAGGTCGCCTTCCCCGCCTTCGTCCCGGACCTGCCCAAGGAACAGGCCGACAACACCCTGCTGATGTTCAAGTCGGTGACCACCGCGCCCGCCCGCCTGGCCGGCAACGTGCTGCTGGTGCGCGACACGGTGGATCAGGTGAAGGAGCCGCGCATGGCCTGGCAGTACAACGCCGGCCAGCGCCGCGTGCGCCGCGCCCCGCAGATCGCCTACGACAGCCCCGGCAGCAACGCCGACGGCACGCGGACCTCGGACGACTACGACATGTACAACGGCTCGCCGGATCGCTACACCTGGACGCTGGTGGGCAAGAAGGAGATGTACATCCCGTACAACAACTACCGCCTGGCCTCGCCGCAAGTGAAGTACGCCGACATCCTCAAGGCCGGGCACACCAACCAGGACCTCGCACGCTACGAACTGCACCGCGTCTGGGTCGTGGAAGGCACGCTCAAGGAAGGCATGCGCCACGTCTACGCCAAGCGTCGCTTCTACGTCGACGAAGACTCCTGGACCATCGCCGCCTCCGAGCTCTATGACGGTCGCGGCCAACTCTGGCGCGTCGGCCAGGCCATGCTCATGGACGAGTACCACGCGCAGGCCCCCTGGTACGCGTTCGAGGCGCTCTACGACCTGATCTCCGGCCGCTACGGCGTGTACGGCCTGATGAACGAAGAGAAGACCTGGGTGAAGTTCGGCATCCCGGCCTCGGTGAACGAATACACCCCGGCGGCGCTGCGCACGTCCGGCGTGCGCTGACCGGTCTCCAGACCTGCGGCAGCCGGCGCGCGAAGCCCGGCTGCCGCCTGGCGTCAGCCGCTCTCCGCGTCCACCCGGCCAAGGCCGGGAAAGCGCCCTTCGCCGATCGACAAGAAGAAACCAGGAGTGCCCATGAGTATTCGCCCCACCCCCTGGACCGCCAGGGTGCTTGCCAGCGCCTTGCTGCTCGGCGGCCTGGCCATGGTCCCGCTGGCCAGTGCTCTGGCCAATGCCACGCCCGCCGCCAGCCAGGCCGAGCAGACGGACGAGTTCCGCGCGCTCGTGCACGACGCCTACCAGTACGCCTACCCGCTGGTGCTGATGGACATCACCCGGCAGCAGATGACCAATGTGCCCGATGCCAGCAGCGTGCCGCAGCGCGCGCCCATCAACCAGTTCGCCCACTACCGCGCCTACCCCGACGCCCACTCCCGCGATGTGGTGCGACTCAACTTCGACACCCTCTACTCCATGGCCTGGGTCGATGTCGGCAAGGAGCCGATGATCCTGTCGCTGCCCGATACCGACGAGCGCTACTACCTGATGCCGATGCTGGACATGTGGACCGACGTGTTCGCCGTGCCCGGCTCGCGCACCACCGGCAACAAGGCGGGCAACTTCGCCCTCGCCAGCGCGGACTGGAAAGGCGAACTGCCCAAGGGCGTGGAGCTGATCCGCACGCCGACGCCGGTGTTCTGGATCCTCGGCCGCACCCAGGCCAACGGCCCGGCGGACTACGACAGCGTGCGCAAGCTGCAGGACCAGTACCGCCTGGTCCCCCTGAGCCAGTGGGGGCACGACTACAAGCCGCCTGCGCACCTGCCCGTCGACCCGACGGTGGACAACGTGACGCCACCGTTGCGGCAGATCAACCAGATGACCGGCACCGAAGTGCTCACCCGCTTCGCCCGGCTGCTGAAACAGTACCCGCCGCATGCCACCGACTATCCCATCCTCCAGCGCATGCGTCGCCTGGGCCTGGAGCCGGGCAAGGACTTCGATCCGGCTGCGCTCGGAGCCGAGCAGCGCAAGCTCATCGATACCGCCTCGAAGGAAGCGCAACTTGACCTGATCCAGGCGATACGCAGCGGCTCGATCGGCACGCGTCTGAACGGCTGGAACTGGTCAGACTCGCTGGGCAGCTACGGCACCCAGTACCGCAAGCGCGCCCTCGTGGCGCTGGGTGGGCTGGGCGCCAACCTGCCCGAAGACGCCATCTACCCCAATGCCTTCACCGATGCCGACGGCAAGCCCTTCTCGGGCGGCAACGCCTACGTCCTGCGCTTCGACAAGGGGCAGCTGCCGCCCGTGGGCGCGTTCTGGTCGCTGACCCTGTACGACAAGGAAGGCTTCCAGGTCGCCAATCCGCTGGACCGCTTCGCGCTCGGCAGTCATGACGCCCTCAAGCCCGGCGCCGATGGGTCGCTGGAAATCCGCATCCAGCACACATCCCCCGGCAAGGACCTGGAGAGCAACTGGCTGCCGGCGCCCAGCGGCGACTTCCAGGTGATGCTCCGCCTGTACTCGCCCAAGCCCGCGGTCACCAACGGCCAATGGCTGCCGCCGGCCATCCGTAAGATCAACTGAACGAGGCGGACGACCGCCATGGGAGTGACCAGATGAACAAGAGAGCTACCCTCGCCGCGCTGGGACTGGCGCTGGCGCTGCCCTTCGGGGCACAGGCCGGGCAATCGCTGTCGGCCGACGAAGCGAAGGAGATCGCCCGCGAGGCCTACATCTACGCCTACCCGCTGGTGCTCATGAAGGTGACCAAGAACGTGGGCTGCAACGTCGAGCGCCCCATCGGGCTCAACGCGCCGGTCAACCAGTTGGCCCATGCCCGGGCCTTTCCCGACCCCGACTTCACTGTCGTGGTCAGGCCCAATGCCGACACCCTCTACACGGCTCTGAACTTCGACGTCGCCAAGGAACCGCTGGTGGTCGAGGTGCCGGAGTCGGCGGGGCGCTATTACCTGATGCCGTGGCTGGACGCCTGGACCGACATCTTCGCCGCGCCCGGCACCCGCACGACCGGCAGCGCCGCGCAGACCTTCGCCATCGTCGGACCGAACTGGCACGGCAGCCTGCCGGCCGGCATCACCGAGTACCGCAGCCCCACGGCGAACGGCCTGCTGATCGGCCGCGTGCAAACCAACGGGCCGGCGGACTACCAGGCGGTGCACGCCTTCCAGGACAACATCCACGCCTATCCCCTGAGTGCCCACGGCACTCAATACGTGCCGCCGAAGGGCGTGGTGAACCCCAACCAGGACAAGACGGCCCCGCCCGAGCAGGTCGATCGCATGAGCGGCGCCGAGTTCTTCGAGCTGTTCGCGCGGCTGATGAAGGTCAACCCGCCGCACGCCAACGACTACCCCATGCTCGATCGCCTGAAGCGCATCGGCATAGTGCCCGGTGCCGACTTCTCCTATGCTGCGGCACCCCAGGCCATCAAGGACGCCCTGGATGCCGCTCCCGCCAGTGCTCTGGGGCAGATCAAGAGCGCTTTCCGCAGCTCCGGCACCCAGGCCAACGGCTGGCGCACCAACATGACCGCCGTCGGCACCTACGGCGCGGATTACCTGCACCGCGCCGGCGTGGCCTACGCGGCGCTGGGCGCCAACGTCATCGAGGACGCGATCTACCCCACCGTCTTCAGCGATGCCGAGGGCAAGCCGCTGAGCAGCGACAAGCGCTACGTCGTGCACTTCGACAAAGGCCAGATCCCGCCGGTCCGCGCCTTCTGGTCGTTGACGATGTACAACCAGCACCAGCTGTTCGCGGCAAACCCGATCAAGCGCTACGCGATCGGCGACCGCGACAAGCTGCAGTTCGGCAGCGACGGCTCGCTCACCCTCTACATCCAGCGCGAAACGCCCGGCAAGGACAAGGAAGCCAACTGGCTCCCCGCGCCGGCGCAGGGCGACTTCTCGATGAACCTGCGCCTCTACTGGCCCAAGGCCGAAGCACTGGACGGCCGCTGGACGGCGCCGGCGGTCAAGCGCGTCGATTGATCCTCGCGAACCCAACCGGCGCCTGGCGCCGGTTGGGTTCGAAAGCGCGGGTCCGGCTGCCAGCTTATTCGGCGGCATACTCGTCTCCCGAACGCACTTGAGCGACAACCATCAACGACGAGCAGATATTGGGTCCCAACTTCTGCTCCACCTCTTTTCGCAGGCAAGGAGCGATTTGCAGCGGCTTTGACCAAGCCGCTATTGCCAAGGAGAGAGAAAATGCGAATGCAGATAGTGCAGCTATATTTATTATCAATAGAATTTTGAGCATTAATATTATGCCCCTATATAGACCCTGAACCCCTTACAGAAAGCTTCCATTACTTAATTAAATGCAGCCCTCATAAACTCACCGCTAGAACTTGTAATTGATACCGAGCGAAGCGCCTGCATTGCTGTAACTATCTTCGCCAAATTGCCCGCCGACCGAACCCCAGACACTCAGATTCTTGCTCAGTGCACCGTCCACCCCCAGCTTCACTTCGCCGGTATTGCGAATGCCGGCCATGGACTGCGTAACGTCATCCATCTTTACCCCGTAGACCTTGGTGTTGTGATGCCAGTTGGCAGCTACGTAGGGCGCCCAGCGCGAACCGGTGTCGTCGGTGGCCATCTCCTTGAAGACCTTCACCCCCAGACGGGTATGAATGTTGTCCTCTCCCACGGGGGAGACCTCAGTGCCGTTATCTTCGCGGTGCTTGTCCGCTTTGATGCCGCTCCAGATCACTTGCGCTTGCGGCTGGATAAAGACGCCGGAGCTCTCCTCTTTGCCCAATTCGAAGGTATACCCGCTCTCCACAGAGGCCTGCAGCCCCTTCGAGTCGTACTTCTCCTCGGCCAAGCCTTCGCCTTCAACGCTGTTCTTGAACCAGGCGTGCTGCACCCAGGTGTCCACGTAGGCGCCCTTGCGCGAGTGCTCTTCCTGGAACCAGGTCCCGTACAGGCCAACGCTGTAGCCATCGACGCTGCCCTTGGCGTTGAAGTCGGTCAGCTTCGAACTGGAGTCGCTGCTGCTGTTGCCGTAACCGGCCATCACACCCAGATGCCAGCCATCTTTCCCGCCATCGAAGCTGCCTTGGGCTACTTCGCCACCCAGCTGGACCACGTAGCGATTCTCGCTGTTCTCCAGCTGATCGCCCTGGTCCCGGCTGCGAATATGGCGACCGTCCACTCGCGCCCACAGCGTGGTCAGCTTTTGCTCGCCGGTGACCGGATCGGTATACAGGCGCTCACCGGTGCGATCCTCCAGACGATGCATGAACATCTCGTTGGCGGCGGCCAGGTTGCTCATATAGCTACCAGCCTCGGGACGCGAGGTGCTGACTTCCGGCGGCGTCGGCGGTGCGGGAGGCGCAGGGAGTTCGGGATCAGTCGGGTCAATCGGATCAGTTGGGTCGACCGGCTCGAGCCCGCTGGTGAGGTACCAGCTGTTGCTATCGCCGCCGTTCCCACCCTGCACCAGACGGTAGTCATACGCTCCCGCAACGATGCGCCCCACCTGACGGAACTCGGTATCCGGAGCAATGCTGCCATCGACCGAAATCAGTCGAATACCTTCGATGGTTTGCGCGCCCTGTCCGCCGAGGTTATTGACCACGACGTTGGTGCCGCCATCCGCATTCCCGGTGATGTGCAAGCTGTCGGTCCGGGAGTCATCGCCTTCGAGAACCGTATTGAAATGCAGTGTCCCGCCGCCACCGTGATAGTCGCCGTTCACAGTCAGTGTCGTACCAGCGGAATTGCCACTCTGGTTCAGGTAGATATGACCCGCACTGCTCAATTCGCCGATGCTCTGGTTGATCCCGTTGAGATCCAACCCGCCTGTCTGACTCAAGTAGAAGTGAGAGTTCTGGCTGAACGCGCCTTCTGCGCCGGCACGAAGCAAACTCCCTGCAACTACAGTCGGGCCACTATAGTCGTTAATGCCACCTAATTCCGTTGT
This sequence comes from Pseudomonas sp. QL9, assembly GCF_041409665.1. Lineage (NCBI taxonomy): Bacteria > Pseudomonadati > Pseudomonadota > Gammaproteobacteria > Pseudomonadales > Pseudomonadaceae > Pseudomonas > Pseudomonas sp. QL9. The sequence continues at coordinate 5,337,554 of NZ_CP166971.1, read as the reverse complement.
ACCACTGTACGAGTAAAGCCCACCCGCCCCGGTCACATTCCAGTCAGCGGAATAGTTATAATCCAGATGATTCAGGATAAGGTATGAATTCGACGAATCCAGCTTAATATCCTCGACATCGATCTCACCAGGGCGAGTGGGGCTATTGAAATCACCAACAATGATCCAAGCGGAGTTATTATCCTTAGCCTCGATGTAATCGGCCTTCAAGAGAGCCCCATCGAATACTTTCAAGACAGACCTAGAGTCCTCCCCCACATCCCCCAGGACTATCCGACTTGAATTCCATATCGTCCCATCGCCAGACACGAATGCAATTCCGGTCCCTCCATTAATACCTATATAGTCCCCTAATGGACTCGTAAACGTATTTGCGCGAGCCCCGTTGGATAAATCAAAAAAACCCACCCCTCCATCACCACCAATATTGACACCCACCACCGAAGTCAAGCCAGAACCTTGACCATCAACCTTCAAAATCGCCGCACTACCCTTCCCGCGACTACTGGTAACATATACAACAGCCGCATTTAACTCCCCCCCACCAATAACCTGGAGAACGCCCGGAGCATTTACATCCCCCTGAACCTCAACAATTGCCGGGGTACTAACTTTGCCCCCGTCAATGATCAGCACCGCCCGCTCAATCGACACCCATTCATATTGACGATCGTCGTAAATATATTTCGGCTCTTCCCCATCAACCAATATAAGAGGTTCAGCGAACACACTCGAGACCGGCGATACCAACATAGCGAGAGAAGCCATCGGGAGAATTTTTTTCATTTACAAACCTCTTTCAAAGCGCTATCCAACAGCGCCATTTGAGCCACCAGACCAACTAGGCAACAGCACCAATCAATCTTGGCGATAATGAATCGACATAAATCACAATGATGATATGTTCCAATATGCCGCGACACTTAATTTGATATCTTGCGCCAACAAATAGACACTATGCGCCACACTTGAAATTTCGATTGCCCCTCGACCTCCCGATGTGCGCAGTTCACAGCAGCAAGGGATACCGAGCAGTGGCGGCCCGAGTAATGGGAGAAGTTCCTGGCGCGGGGAATGCCAGGTGGAAGGCGCAGAGACAGTCTGTCCGGGTCACCCACTCCCCTACGCCAGAAAGTCTCACCGTCCTCAACACGATGACTGCCCCCAGCCCACTTGCCCGATGGCGTACATGAGCCCACTCAGAAGGGCCACCAGCCACGATCGTTTTCCAGTTCAGCGCGACAACCCTGCAACTGCCCACCATAAGATCTGGCCTGCCGATCGACTTTGCGCGCCACTTGAACGAGCCATGGCTTGCGTCGATGGGTGCCACGACTGAACCCTCCCCTGCCTTCGTGGTACGCCAGGTACTGGTTGAAGGCATCCCACTTGGAGACACCCAGTTGTCGCTGGGTGGCATCGGTGTACCAGCCGATGAACGAGAGGGAATCGGCGAAACGGGTTCGCGAGCCTCCTTCGTCCGTCGCACGCTGGAAGTCTCCCCATGCCGAATCCAGCGCCTGCGCATAGCCATAGGCGGAACTCACCCTGCCCCAGGGGATGAAGCCAAGGGCGTAATAGCGCGGCGGTCGCGCATCGTGCTGGTAACTGCTCTCCTGTTTGATGATGGCCATGGCAACGTGCATCGGAGTGCCCCAGCGCGACTCCATGTCCCGTGCGTCTTCGTACCAGTCCGGATATTCGCGAAAGATCGCGCACAGATCGTCCGGACTGCGCGGCGGCGCGTTGGCACAGCCGCCCAGAGCGAGCACTGCAAGTGCCAGCAAGGCGTAAGAAGCATGCAGAACGACACCGGGCTCCATCCGCTGCAACTCTCCAGTGGCGAGCGAAAGGGTAGGCGCGCTCAAACCAGCTCGGGGCGACCGAACAGGTAGCCCTGGAACAGACTGAACGGCAGGATCTTGGCGATCCCGTGTTGCCAGCTGGTCTCAACCTTCTCGGCGATCAGAGCCACGCGATAGCGATGGACGAACTCGTACAACTGCGCCGCCAGAACCGGATAGCGTGCAGACAACAGCTCGGCGTCCACAGTCTCGACAAGCCCCAGACTATGGATGTCGAGCTTGACGAAGTCGCCCAGTCCCAGATCGAGCTCCCAGTGCACAGAGCAATCGAGTGGGTAATCGTCGAGCGCGATTAACACGCCCTCCTGTTTCAGTCGCATCATCCCCTTGATATAGGCCCTGAGCTGTCCTGCGCTCGTCAGTGGACGCTCGGTGACTTCGACGACCAGCTGGCAGCCGGCATGGTCCATATCGGCCGACGCCTCGATCAACTCGTCGACCAGCGCCGGCGCCGTCAGGCTCCTCTTCTCGACATTGACGAAGTACTGCATCGGCAACCTGGAGGTTTGCTCATGACGGACCTGGGCCTCGTAGTTCTGCTCGGCCAGGCAACGAATCCGCAGCCTGAGCAGCAAATCGCTGGTCAGGCGCTCCAGGTCGTACATGGAAAGCTGCGCAATGAGCTCATCGGAGGCATCGCCTGATACCTGGGCGCTCAATGCCGCGAGTGTCTCGAAGCCGATCACCTGCTGTTGCCTGTCGACGATCGCCTGCTGCCTGAAACCGACAATCTGCGGTCCGCCTCGGTGATAGCGAGTAGGCACGGAGCCACGATATGGAAGGGGCGAGCAATCGAGCTTGAGCGGGGCGTTCATGGAAGGCGACTCCTGCAATCCGGGAATGCCGCAAACCTAGGCGCCACGCAGGCCATGAGGGAAATCAAGAATCTTCATTTGGCGCCTATTGCTCAGGCTTATGCACTGAGCTGCGCCGGGATGCGAGCAAATGAAAGGGCGGCGATTTCGACCCGGAAACTCCTTCACTCTGGAGGGCACCCGGCGCTGAACACGACAGAAAATAAAAGGGCCGCGCAAGAGGCGCGACCCTTGACGGCGTCAGGAAAAGACTTCGCTGGTCATCTCCCGAGCCGGTCAAAACGCCCCATGCTCGAGCGACGACTTAAAAGAGCAGGAATGCCGACAGCGTGGACTGCTGCAGATCGACATCCTCGAGCTTGAGGATTTCATACTCGGCCCGGACGCCCAGGTTGCCGAGCAGATCGAACTCGACGCCACCACCGTAGGTGAGCCCCACACCATTGTCGCTTCCGGCCGCATCCCCATCGGCATCCCACATGTGCCCACCCAGGCTGCCGTATGCCCGGAGTCGCTGCCCGATGGGGAAACCGGCGTGGACAGCCCCCTGCAGCGAGCGCCCGTCCAGCTTGTGCCCGTCGTCGCGCAACTCGCCGAAGTCGACGACAGCCCCCTCGAACGCGAACATCCCGCCCGGGCGGTATCCCAGGTAAGCCTTGTACGTGTTGTCGCTATCGCTCAGCACCGAATCGTCCGCCTCGATCCGAGTGGCACCCAGCCCCAGGTAGAGTCCGCGGTCATCCGCGAGCGCATTCGTCGCCAACATCGAAACTGCGATAGCGGCAATTGCCCGCCCGATATTCAACTGCATTTCCCAAACACCTCGAATTCCTTCAACTGTTGCGATTCCCACGCTGCAGCCAATGCCGCAGCGCGTCACAACAGTAAGGAAGTGGGCCGGAAAACCGCGTTCAATAATCGTCATTACTGGCGGGGCGGCCACCCTGCCCCCCTGGTATCAGCGGCACTCGCTCTGCAGCGACCACGATGAAGCGCTTCGGTCACCTGACTCGACACCACTCAGATAGGCGCTGCCATCATCATTGACAACACCGATCTCACGACGGCTTTTATTACTTAACACCACGGCGCCGAAGGGGGCTTTCCTCCACTTTCCAGAATGATGAGCGCCATGACCTTCTCCCCGGCTACGACTTCCAACTTGCGATATCCGATCATGTCCTCGGTCAGGGTCGCTTGCTGGATCGAACGGATGGCCTCGGCCTTTTTCGGAGGCGCATCCAGATCGATACTAATTTTATTACGATAATGATCACTAGCATCGGCAACGACAGCCCTACCCTGCAAGTTGGTATGCGTCAGGGCTCCGTTGCACTTGACCGGAGCTCCGGAAACGCCATTCGTATTCACCAACACTCGGCTTTCTCCCGGCCTGTTGATTCTTTGTAAATCGCCATCAACCAAATCAACTGCATTAGTCCCAATAGATCCAGGCTGTATGCTATCCCCCTTGAAATCCCGAATATGAATCCGTCCATTCGTTGCCGACCACCTGCAAAACGAAACAAAAGCTGCCACGCAGTTCCATTAAAGGTTACATTTGCACTCTGGACCACAGCGACAGAACAGCTCTTCAACTTTATCGAAAACGGCACAGGACAAGGAGACTTTCGCAGTGGAGCCTCCACTGACAGAGACGAACTCATTCATACTTACCACCCCATATCGACGACCTGACTCTCCGACTCGAGCGCAATCGTGAATTACGCATCGATAATTGATTCCTAAAAAACTCACAACTCCCTGCTCTGCCTCGCCTCCAACAGTGACCACTCACTTCTCCAGCCCGCCACGAGCGATACTGCAAAATAGCTTTTCTCACGTTTGCCAAACCACGGATACATTGTCGTCACCCCCAGCAAATGCGAATCAAAAATCTTCATTTCCACTTCGCACTGACCTCAACCTTAGGGCAGATCCGCATTCGCAACGAGCGTTATGCACCCAATATCGAGTCGGACTTCAAATATTAATTATTGATATCTATCGAACGGCGAGATGCAGCATCATGGAATGCATGATCAGCGTGAATCGCGCCGGCATGACCAGGTTTTCACTTGTTCGGCGAAGGAGCCGTACGTTGCTCCAGTAACTGGCTGCTGTATCCAGCCACCAGACTCCTTCCGCACCATGCAAATTGGTGCGTTCAACCGGCCCGCCAGGGCCGGTTCTTTTTATTAAATTCGGAATGCAACACGGCGCGCGACTCCCTCCTGATTTACTAAAGACTTTTTTCCAAGCCCTCAGCCAGCTGCTTTAAAGCGCTCGCCCGCAAGAAGCCTATCCGACATTGGCCATTTACCCACTAAGCCGAGCGATCAATCACAAGCCCACAGCGACTCATCCCATGCCCTGGAACCCTGCGATGCCCATTCATGGAGCGCTTTGGCAAGTGCGCCCTTTCCTGGAGTTCATTTTCCCGCAATCGAGACATTGCATAGTTTCTTATCGGCATACATCGATTGACTCCTGTGCAGCCATTGGCCAATAGACAGCCATGCCCGTCACATAGGGCGACTTACCAGGGAAGCGCCGAATCGAGTCGACTCTCGCCCTCTTCAACCGGCCTCAACTCGCAGTCATTAAGTGAACGAAGTGCAGAATCGTAAATCTTGGAGCTGCAGTGCACGGAATATTCCGCTTTTTCATTCGAAACAGGAGAGTTGTCGAACGATTCTTTCGATTCCATCGCAATGGATTTTCGCCGCGTTCAAGAGTGGTATAACGCTCCATCTTTAAGCCCTACCTCACTTCAAGATGCTTACTTGGCGTTTGTCGTGCCTGCCCCGCTCAACTACAATATAGGGATTGCCCACTACTAATACCTTCGCATAATGACCGACGATCAACCCGAAAAAATATTCACACTAAAGTTGAATTCTCCCGATGCGAAAACGGCGACCTTCACGCCGGCCGAGAACAAACTTCGCCTTAACCAGGCGAGCGGGGTCGAAAAGATCATTTCGCTGGGCTATGCGGAAAACAGAATTCTGCAGATGCTGATCGAGAACCACGGCGAGCCTGTTGCTCGCGAAGAGATAACGGATTTCGCCTGGAATGATCGGGTTGTCGCGCCCGGCAGCTTGAGCCAGGCTCATATTCAACCTGCGCAATATTCTCGGCGACAACAAGAAGCACGACATCATCCAGACCGTACCCAGAAGAGGATATCGGCTCAATTCCGAGTACCTGCCTGGGACTGCTGCCGATGACGAGCCGGATATCTCGCCTGTACCAGCAGCCGTGGAATCGCCAATGGAAGTTCCAGCAGCGCCTCGCTGGAAACTTCGAGGTCTCTATGGCGTCATTCTCTTTTCAGCCGGACTCATTGCAGTTGGCCTATTGGCGTATCGCGAAATAGCCAGCGCCCTGCGGGACCCTTTGCAGGAAAAGACGATCTCCCGAGAAAAGTCGACCATCCATTTGCTCACCCTGAAGAACTCACCCAACAGCCCCGCCTACGAGAGCATTGCCAAACAGGCAATGGAGATGGATCTGGGGTTCGATGGCGAAGCCTGGCTTACCGTCCATGTGGACCGCTACAGGATCAGTTGCCTGACGTCGAATGGACCGGCCGTGACCGAGGAAGTAAGCGTGGAGATTCCCTTGAGCCAGTCTTTGCAGCTATGCCAAGCAGCGATGCAGAGGAATAAGTGATGACAAGAACCAAAACCCTGGCATCGCTTGGCATCTTGATGCTGATGGCATCCGGACTGTGGTTTCTGGCCTCGTTGCCCTCGATACCGACGATTCCCTTGCTAGGAATGGAAAACATGCTGCTGAAAGACGGCACTCAACTGTCTCATCAGGAGCGCATGAATTTTTCCCACGACCACTTCGTCTATACGCGCACCTGGGATATCGACGACAACCGGGCATTTTTCCAGATTTCCGGAAAGGTGCTCTTCGATGGGCGCAAACACGGCAGCATGACCGTGGACGATCGCAGTACCAGCAACGAGCTGCACGCCAACGCCAACAAATTCAACCAGGACACGTTCTTCAACCTGACACAGGTCCTGGCGAAGGGCTCGACACTGAACATCAAGATTCTCAAGAGTGACGACAAAGGCGTCTGCATTTACCTCTATCTGGCGCGCGCGGTGCACTGCTTTGGCGCAATCCCCGACTAAGGAGAGCACGACGTTGCTGTCGCTCGATTTCGACCCTCCTTCAGCCTGGTAATGCATTCGGTTTCCGCAGGTTGCCCCTGCATAAAGTTGACACTACGCGCCAATCCCATGAGTATCCTGACCCCACCGGCGCCAGGTTAGGAGCACTCCCTTTGACTGACTATGCACGTGCCTCAGGCCTGCACGGGTTACCCGCTTATGCGGCCAGCCAAGCGGTGGACACATTGGCTCTGCTCAAGGACGCCGGGCTGCCGAGTGACCTGCTCGACCACCCCGAAAGCCTCGTGCCCTATCAGAAGATGGCCAAGGTCGTGGAGCTTGGCGCACAGCGTTCTGGCAACCCGCTTTTTGGGCTAGAGCTCGGCCTGCAGCAAAGCATCGCCGGCACCATCGGCCCCCTGCTGTATTTGGCACGCAACTCGAAGAATGTTGGCGAAGCCTTGCGCGAGGTGGGCAAGTACTTCCATGTGCATGCCAGCTCGGTGCGGATTCGCCTGGAAATCGAAGGCGATCTGACCCTGTTCCACTACGACCCGAGCGAAGGCGAAGAGATCGCGAGCACGCGTCCCATCGTCGAACTGGTCCTCGGTGGCGGCCTGCAACTCCTGCGTTTGCTCCTGGGGCATCGCTGGCAGCCGCAGGCCCTGCTCCTGCAGCATGCCCCGGTCAAGGACCTGCAAAGCTACAGCCGCCTGCTCGGCCTCGTGCCGCAGTTCAACGCCCCGATCAATGCCTGGGTTTTCGCTACCAAACTGCTGGACGTGCCATTGAGCTCGGCCGACCCCGAACTCAAGCGCCTCGTGCAGCAGCACCTCGAGTCCCTGGGGCAGGCGACCATCCAGGACCTCCCCAGCCACGTCCAGCAGGTGATCCGCAACTTTCTCCCGAACGGACGGGTGGCCATCGTGCAGGTCGCCAACTACCTCTCCCTCAGCCCCCGCACCCTTCAGCGCTATCTCGCGGAAGAAGACACGTCGTTCAACCTGATTCTCGACCAGACCCGCAAGGCCATGGCGAGCCGTTACCTCAACGACTCCGAGATCAACCTGACGCAACTCGCGGAAATCCTCGGCTACTCCGAGCTGAGCGCCTTCTCGCGGGCCTTCAACCGCTGGTTCGGTGTCAGCCCCCGGGAATGGAAAAAACAACAGGGACAGGGCAAGACTCGCCGCTTGATAGGGCACATCCAGAGAAAGCGCCCCTAGGGCGCTTGACGGGCGACCGGACGATCAGGCCGGCAAATCGATGATGCCCTGCCTCAACCCGTACAGTACGAGCCCTGTCATGTCGCGGATGCCGAGGCGTGCCATGAGGCGAATTTTGTGGGAGTTTACCGTCTTGATGCTGAGGTTCATCAGGAAGGCGACTTCCTTGACGCTATGACCTCGAGCGAGCCAATAGAGGACCTCGCTCTGGCGCTCGGTAAGCCCCGCATGATCAGTGCTGACGCCGCTCATTATCCTGTTCAGCAATGGGTCGAGTACGCACGGGCTGAGGTAGCGATAGCCTTCAAGGACAGTACGCAGGGCCAGCGGAAGTTCGTGTTGAATTCCACCCCCAAGCAGGTATCCCGATGCCCCCGCCAGCAAGGCTTGCATTACGCTGTGCAAGGCCCGGTGCCTGGCCACCAGCAATACCGGCCAGCGAGCGCTCAGTGTTTCGATAACGGCGAGAATCGAGTCTTGTACCGCGTCCGAGCCCAACAGCAAGACATGCGGCTGGTGCTGTTCGATCTGACGCTCGAAATCTTCGTCAAAGGTGACGACGGCTATCTCGCACTTCGCCGAAGCTGCCATTAAGCACACTTCGGTGGTCGGTGAATCCAGAGGGCCGATCAAAACTACGCGAATGATTGAACTTGTTTGCATTCACTTGCGACCTCTACAGCACTGAAATAGCCACTTACAGCCTGTCTGTGGCGCCAAAGGCACGCCAGCAGGCCCTTTCGAAGTCCCAGCGCAACCTTACACAGGCCCGCCCATGGCAAACTTGACACTCCCCGACAGAAGCCTGACTTCGCGCGCCGCTCGGCATCGACCCGAGGGGAGTGGAAAGCCCCGGGCTGCGGAACCACGCAGCCGGGCATGGCGCACTCGCCGAAACCCGCAAGACATGCAGGTTTCTTCACGCCTCGGGCTGCAGCTCAGAACCGATAACCCACGCCAATCAACGGGCCGGAGAGCTCCAGCTCATAGGGCACGCCCTGGCTCTCTCGTTCGAAGTAGAGGTGCCGGTAGCCGCCGCTGGCCGACCAACTTTCGTTGATGCGCCAGGTGAGCGAGGCGGTGGCCTGCCAGGTTCTGTCCGATGCCTGGTCGATAGCGAAGCCACCGCCATCGGCCCAGAGCATGGCACGCCAGCGCTCGCCGAGATTTGCGCTGACGCGCAGGGCCAGCAAGGGGTCGAGCCAGGTGTCGCTGATGTTGGTGTCGTTGTCCGCGCGGCCAACGCCTTGAAGGGTCACGTCGACTTCGCTCGACATCATGCGCAGGCCTGCTCCCGCATCGACGGCGAAGCGGTCGCTCTCGTATAGGCTGTAAAGCCCATAGCCGGCTAGCGAGGCCAATCGTGTCCGTGTGTCGATGGAGGAGAACACGCGTCCGACAGGCGTTCGCTCGTGGAAGGACAGGTCGAGATAAAAGAGGTCGCCGACCAGCGACCACGGCCCCCGACGGGCGTATATCCCTGCCATGACGCCGGCATCGAGTGCGTCGAGGGCATCCCTCGCGCTGAGCGTGGACTCGGCCGTTCCGAAGCGCGTATCGACGCGGGTCGTGGTCTGCGGAAACCACATGTAGGTCGAGGCGTCGACTTGCCAGCTGCCCTCCTCCGCCATCGCTGGCAGAGCGCAAAGCACTATTCCGGCGCACAAGCAAAACAGACCCTGGACAGCTTTCATCGGGGCGTTCCTATTCTTCAAACGAATCACCGGGGTTCCTGAGCGAGGGCGCTCGCATCAGGCGAAGCGCGCCGCCAGGCGGATGCTCGTCGTTACCACGCGCTGGTAGAGCGCCGGCAACAGGCGCAGCGTGATCTCGACCACTCGGGCGTCCGCGCCGATGAGGATTCGTCGACGGTCGCGCCGCACACCGCGAAGGATGACCTGGGCGGCTTTCTCAGGTGTCGTGCGCAGCATCTGCTCGTTGAACAACTTGCGTGTCGCGCCGGTGCTGTGACCGGTGATGCTCGCCATGCTGTCGTTCATTCGGGCGCGGTTTCCGATGTCGGTCTTGATCCCGCCCGGATGCACGCAGCTCACCGATACCCCGCAGCCTTCCAGATCCAGCTCCTGGCGCAGGGACTCGGTAAAGCCGCGCACGGCGAACTTGGTGGCGTTGTATGCACTCATACCGGGCTGGGCGAACAAGCCGAAGATGCTGGAGATGTTCACCACATGCCCATCGCCCGACGCCTTGAGGTGCGGCAGGAACGCCTTGGTGCCATGCACCACGCCCCAGAAGTTGATGTTGGTGATCCACTCGTACTCGTCGTAACCGCTGCCTTCGACGGTTCCCGCATGGGCGACGCCGGCATTGTTGAAGATCAGGTTCACACGGCCATGCTGCCCGACCACCCTTTCGGCCCAGGCATGCACCTGGGAGCGTTCGGCGACATCGACCACCTCGGTTGAAACGCAGATGTTGTCGAAACGCGAGGCCAGCACGTTGCGGGTTTCCTCGAGCCCCGCCGCGTTGACGTCGGACAGCGCGAGGTGACAGCCGTGCGCGGCCAGCTCGTACGCCAGCGCGCGGCCGATCCCCGATCCTGCCCCGGTGATCGCGGCAACCTTGTTCTTGAATGACTTCATGTAAGCGGTTCCAGAATGAACGACTGGGTAAGTCCCGGAGCCCTGCCGTGCCGAGCCCGGTGTGGTTTCGAGCTAGAGGGTTTCGCAAGCGGCGTTGTTCGGCGCCGAGCACTTGGCCAGGATCCAGTCGGCCACCTCGCTGGCACGCAGGTTCCAGCCCACCTCGCCGAGCAGCCAGTGCCCCTGGGCCTGGTACTCGCGGTAGTCCAGCTGGCTGCCGTACCAGCGCGCCATGCGGCGACTCACCGAGCGGGGGATGATCCTGTCCTTGCCGCCCGCCAGGGCCAGCATCGGGCAGGTGATCGACTCCCTCTTCACCCGATTCGAGTGCGACGGGTTCAAGCGTCCAAAGCCGACCTCGTAGGCCACCCGGCCGGACTCGGCGATCAGCAGGGAATACAGGGTATCGCGTTCGGCTGGCGCTACCCGGTTGAACACGAGGTAGTTCGCCTCCCAGGGCGAGAGCCGGAAGGTTCCGCGCCAGAGCGCCCATTTGCTGAAGTGACGGATGAGCCCGGGCAACATCGACGGCCGCAGCGGAAATACCTGCCCGGGCGCTGCACTGTTGATCATGACCAGGCCGGCAACATCCGTCTGTTGCGCCACCCGTTGCCCGATGAGCCCGCCCAGCGAATGGCCGACCAGAACCGGCCGCGGCAGGCGCATCGCAAGCGAGGCCACGGCATCGACGTAGTGCTGGATCGACTTGCCCCGCAGCAGGCTATCCGAGACATAGGCGTCGTGACCGGGGAGTTCGATGGCGTGGCAGTTGTACCCAAGCCGCTGGAAGAACGACAGCCATTGGGCCCAGACGGTGGGGCGGGACCACATTCCGTGGATGAAAACGATATCGGGCTTCACGCTCATGGGGACTACCAGAAAGTCGATCGGACAATGGCGTCCCCTGTGCCCCAAGTACATGCGGGGGCACAGGGGAAGGCGTTACCTGTGACGGGTGCGAGCGGGCGCTAGGCGCTCTTGAATTCCAGGGCGGCGTCTTCGACCGGCTCGCCCAGCAGCAGCCGCTGATCTCGCTCGAAGTCATGCAGGACGCGCCACGGCGAGCTGCGACCCTGGCGCGGCAGGGTCGACTCGCCGCGTCTGATGTAGCCCGACTGCAACGAGCCGAGGACGGTTTCCTGCTCCTGCATTTCCCCCGCCGGAGCCCTGGGCGTGACCACTCCGAGGTTGCGCGCGCGCATGTAGTTGAGCAGGCGACAGAGATAGCTCGCCGTCATGTCAGCCTTGAGCGTCCAGGGCGCATTGGTGTAGCCGAAGACGAAGCCCATGTTCGGCACGTCCTGCAGCAGCGAGCCCTTGTAGGTCATCAGCTTGTTCAGCGCTCGCGGCTCGCCGTCCACCAGCAGGTCCATGCCGCCGCAGGTCTTCAAGTTCAGCCCGGTGGCGGTGACGATGATGTCGGCCTGCAGGTCCTGGCCCGAGCGGAGCTTGATGCCGTTCTCGGTGAAGGACTCGATGGTGTCCGTGACCACGGAGGCCCTGCCTTCGCGCAGCGCCTTGAACAGGTCGGCATCCGGCACGGCGCAGATGCGCTCATCCCAGGGCTGGTACTTCGGCGTGAAGTGGCGCATGTCGAAGTCCTTGCCCAACTGCTTGCGCACGCCGGACAGCAGCCACGAGCGGGCAAGATCGGGCCAGCGTTTCGAGGCCTTGTAGATGAAGCGCTGCAGGACGATGTTGCGCTTGCGCGCCAGGCCGTAAACCAGGGCGTTCGGCAGGAAGCGCCGCAAAACGGCCGAAAGCTTGTCATAGCCCGGAACGGAGAAGATGTAGCTGGGAGAACGCTGCAGCATGGTGACGTGCGCGGCGCTGTTGGCCATCGCCGGTACCAGGGTCACGGCGGTCGCCCCACTGCCGATCACCACGACACGCTTGCCGCTGTAGTCCAGCCCTTCCGGCCAGTGCTGCGGATGGACGCGCTGGCCCTGGAAGCGCTCTTCGCCCGGGAAGCTGGGCAGGAAGCCCTGATCGTAGTCGTAGTAGCCCGTGCAACTCACCAGGTAGTTGCAGCTGAACTCGACGAGCGCACCGCTCTCCTCCTCGCGACATTCGACCGACCAGCGCTGCCGCTCGCTGGACCAGGACGCCCGGGTCGTCTTCAGGCCGAAGCGAACCTTCTGGTCGATGCCATGCTCGCGGGCGGTATCGGTGATGTAGCGACGAATCGAAGGGCCATCGGCGAGCACCTTCAGCTCGTTCCACGGGCGGAAGGCGTAACCGAAGCTGAACATGTCGGAATCGGAGCGAATGCCGGGGTAGCGGAACAGGTCCCACGTCCCGCCGATCGCCTTGCGCCGTTCGATGATGGCGATCCGCGCGTGAGGCATCTCCTTCGCCATCCGGCAGGCCGTGCCTATGCCCGATAGTCCTGCGCCGATGATCAAGACGTCAAAGTGCTGATGCATGGGGTACTTCCCGCTCTTATTGCTGTTGTGAGCGGGAGTATCTCTTCATGGCTCAAGCAATATTTGACATCACGCGCCAACAACACGGCAGGGTGCGCCAAGGCCTGATGAGGTCGTGCATTTAATCTTCGTAGGAGCGAGCTTGCTCGCGAACGGCATGGCACGAATGCCGAACCCGTAGGGCGAATAACCCCGAAGGGGTTATCCGCCGTTTTCGGGCCAGACGGCGCATAACCGCGAACGCGGTTATGCGCCCTACGAGGAGATCGGTGCGGGGATTTTCGCGGATGAGATCCGCTCCGCGCATCAGTCTGCGGCGTCCAGATCCTCATTCACCAGTTCCAGGAAAGTCGCCACCATCCGCCGCGTGCTCTGTTCGCGCAGGCACACCAGCGTTTCGCTCATGCGCCAGTCGCAGTCGACTATCGGCAAGGCGTGCACGCGGCTGTCGGCGCCGAATTCGGCGGAGGACACCACGCCCACGCCAATGCCCGCCACCACCGCCTCGCGCGACGCCTCGCGGCCTTCCACCTCGATGGCCGGGCGAATGTTCAGGCCGGCGCGCTGCATTTCCGCTTCGAGCATCTGGCGGGTCACCGAGCCCTGTTCGCGCAGGACCAGCGGGGCGTCGTCGAGGTCGGCGAGGCGGATGGATTCGCGTGCGGCCCAGGGGTGATTGCGCGAGACGAAAACCACTATCGGGTCGCTGCGCAACGTGATCGACAGCAGGCGCTCGTCGCTCGGTGGGCGGCCGAGCAGCGCCAGGTCGGCCTGGTAGTCGAACAGGCGCTGCAGGCATTCGTCGGTGTTGCCGGTTTCGATGCGCACGCGGATGCCCGGGTAGCGCTGGCAGAAGCGCGCGACCTGCGGCAGCACGTGCACCGGGGCATCCACCGCCAGGGTCAGGCTGCCGGTCTGCAGGCTGCTGGAGGACTCCAGCAATTCCTGCGCTTCGGCCTCGACGACGAACAGCCGCTGAGTCACCGCCAGCAGCCGCTCGCCCAGTTCGGTGAGGCGCACCGAGCGCTTGTTGCGGTGGAACAGCAGCACGCCGTAGCGCTCTTCCAGCTTGCGCACCTGGTCGGACACCGCCGGCTGGGTGAGGAACAGGCGCTCGGCGGCGCGGGTGAAGCTGCCGTGCACCGCGACGGCGTGGAAAGCCTTGAGCTGCGAATGGGAAACCTGCATGGCGCGGACCGGGTCGAGGGCGTGGCTGACGACTATTCCATCGGCCCGCATGACTTACAAGTCAGACTTATTTTTAAAATCTGATAAATCGATTTCATTTATTTATTCGAAATTGCTTCCATCTGTTTCACCGCGCCGCCACCCTTGGCCGCGGACCTCACCTTCGTCCACTCCTGACCCGCGCCCCCATGGGACGGCGCGTCCATCACAACAATAAAAAATCAACGACTGACTGCCGGCACATACCCACAACAACAGAGGTCAGAGCATGTCCCATACCCCCGGCACGGCCGCCGCGCGGCCGAAGTCCAGCCTGCAACGCTGGCGCGTGCAGATTTTCGCGATCACCTGGCTCGCCTATGCGGCCTTCTACTTCACCCGCAAGGCCTTCTCCGTTGCCAAGCTCGGCATCGCCGACGACAGCAGCTTCGAGCTGGACAAGGCGGTGATGGCCGACCTCGACGCCATCTACCTCGCCGCCTACGCCGTGGGCCAGTTCACCTGGGGTGTCTTTGCCGACCGCTACGGCCCGCGCGTGGTGGTGTTCGGCGGCCTGTTGATCTCCGCCCTCGCCGCCCTGGTCATGGGCAGCTTCGCCACGCTCCCGGTGTTCGCCACCTGCATGGTGGTCCAGGGCCTGGCGCAGTCCACCGGCTGGTCGGGGCTATGCAAGAACGTCGGCAGCTTCTTCGCCCAGCATGAACGCGGCCGTGTGCTCGGCTTGTGGAGCACCTGCTATGCCTTCGGCGGGCTGGTCGCCTCGCCCTTCGCCGGCTGGTGGGCCTACAGCGTGTTCGGCACCTGGCATGCGGCCTTCTTCTCCACTGCCGCGGTGGTCGGCGCGGTCGCCCTGCTGTTCCTCCTGCTGCAACGCAACAGCCCGGAGGAAGTAGGACTGGAGCCGGTCAATGCGCCGGAACAGGCACCCGAGGCGGTGCGCTACGCGGGCTTCCATCCCGAAGGCCAGAACCCCAGTTCCTGGCACACCCTGAAGATGATCCTGCGCAACCGCACCGTGCTGACCCTGGGCCTCGCGTACTTCCTGCTCAAGCCCGCGCGCTACGCGATCCTGCTGTGGGGCCCTGTGATCGTCTACGAAAAAATGCCCGGCCTGGGCAAGGTGGGCGCCTCCATCCTGCCGAGCGCCTTCGAGGTCGCCGGGCTGCTCGGCCCGATCCTCATCGGCATCGCCTCGGACAAGCTGTTCGGCGCCCGGCGCATGCCCGCCTGCGTGTTCAGCCTGCTCGGCCTGACCGTATGCCTCGCGCTGTTCGTCCCGGCGATGCAGACCGGCAGCAGCCTGATGGTGCTGGCCCTGCTGTTCATGATGGGCCTGACCCTCTACGGGCCGGACTCGATGATCAGCGGCGCCGCCGCCATCGACTTCGGCACCGACAAGGCTGCCGCCACCGCGGCGGGCTTCGTCAACGGCTGCGGCTCGGTGGGCGCCATCCTCGGCGGCCTGCTGCCCGGCTATTTCGACACCTACAGCGTGTTCATCGGCTTCACCGTCACCGCGATGATCGCCGCCGCCGTGCTGCTGCCCTTCTGGAACAGCCGCCCGCAAGGCAGCCTGCAGCAGAACGCACCGCGCATGAACGCACCGCTGCAGGGCAAACCGTTGCGCTCCTGAATCCCGGCGCAGGGACGCGCCCATCCGCTTGCCCTCACCTGCCGGCTGAGGGATGGGCGAGGCTGCTGCAAGGCTGCCTCGCTCCTTTTTTGTCGGATTCGCGGTTGTTTCGCCGAATCGCTCAAATGATAATGCGTCGCATTTGATTTCGTTCGATAAGGATGCCGCGTGAGTTCGTCCCACCTCGATACGGTCTTCCTCGCCCAGCGCACCCCGCTTCTGCGCACCCTGGCAAGGATGGTCAACAACCCCAGCATTGCCGAAGAACTGGTCCAGGAAACCTACCTGCGCGTCGCCCGTACCCTGGGCCAGCGCCCGATCGAGCACCTCGAGCCCTTCCTCTTCCAGACCGGCCGCAACCTCGCCCTCGACCACCTGCGCCACCTGCGCATGCAGGCGCGCACCCTGCTCGACGACGTGCCGGTGGACGTACTGCAAGCGGTGCCTTCGGGCGAGCCCTCCGCCGAGGATGGCCTGCACGCCGGGCAGCTGCTGGAACGCCTCGGCTCCGCTTTGCAGCGCCTGAGCCCTCGCCAGCAGCGCATCTTCGTCCTCAGCCGGCTGCACGGCTGCGGCTACGCGGAGATCGCCGAGGAGCTGGGCGTCTCGCCGAGCACCGTGCAGAAGGAGCTGAAGCTGATCATGGCCATCTGCATCGACGTGCTGGACCGCCTCGACAAGCAGGCCTAACGCGCATCCGTCATTCGCATTTTTTACGCCTTCGCCCGGGCTCGTTCGTTCCGTCAGAAGCCAATACAAATGATTCGCATTTAATGCCGACTGGAAAGAGAGCCACGATGTCCCACTTCCGCCCTTCCGCCCTGCAACGCCTGCGCACGCCCACGGGGTTGTCGCTGCTGGCCCTGTCCATCGCCTTCGCCGCCCTCCCCGCCGCGACTGCGCAAGCCGCCGAACCCAGCAGCCAGGCCCAGGCCGGCTACCGCTTCGCCATCGAGCGCCAGCCGCTGACCGACGCGCTCAATGCCTTCAGCGCGGTGACCGGCTGGCAGGTCGGCCTGCCGGCGGAACTGGCCGCCGGTGCGAACTCCCCCGGCGTGAGCGGCCGCCTCTCCGCCGACCAGGCGCTCAGGCGCCTGCTCGCCGGCAGCGGCCTGGATTACCGCCAGGTCGACGAACGCAACGTGATGCTGTTCAAGGCGCCCGACGCACGCGTCGTCGAACTGCAACCGCAGACCGTCACCGCCACGCGCCAGGCGCAGGACGTCGGCGACGTGCCAAGCACTGTCAGCGTCTACGGCCGCACCCAGCTCGACCGCAACAACGTCAACAGCATCAAGGACCTGGTCCGCGACGAGCCGGGCGTCTCGGTGGGCGGCACCGGCCAGCGCGCCGGCATCACCGGCTACAACATCCGCGGCATCGACGGCGACCGCGTGCTGACGCAGATCGACGGCGTGGAGATTCCCGGCTCCTTCTTCAACGGCCCTTACGCGCAGACCGAGCGCAACTACGTCGACCCGGAAATCGTCAAGCGCGTGGAAATCCTTCGCGGCCCGGCCTCGGCGCTCTACGGCAGCAACGCCATCGGCGGCGCGGTGAGCTACTTCACCCTCGACCCGGACGACATCATCAAGGAAGGCAAGGACGTCGGCGCGCGCCTGAAGACCGGCTACAGCTCCGCCGACGACAGCTGGCTGACCTCCGCCACCGTCGCCGGCCGCCACGACGACTTCGACGGCCTGCTGCACCTCAGCCAGCGCAATGGCCACGAGACCGAGTCCTACGGCAGCACCGGCGGCACCGGCCTGAGCCGCACCGAAGCCAACCCCGAAGACGTGCGCACCACCAACGTCCTGGCCAAGCTCGGCTGGAACTACGACGCCGGCGCGCGCTTCGGCCTGACCTACGAGCACTACAAGGACGATGCCGACACCGACCAGAAGAGCGCCTACGGCGGCCCCTACAGCAACGGCCAGCCGGTGATGCCGGCCAGCGTGCTGCCCGGCGGCATGTACCAGTGGCGCACCGGCAACGACACCATCACCCGCGAGCGCTTCGGCCTGGACCACCAGTTCCTCGTCGACAGCGCCCTGGCCGACCACGCCAAGTGGAGCTTCAACTACCAGACGGCGAAGACCGACCAGAGCACCGAGGAGTTCTACTACCCGGTCACCCGCAAGGTCCTGCGCACCCGCGACACCCTGTACAAGGAGCGCCAGTGGGTCTTCGACCTGCAGCTCGACAAGGCCTTCGAGGTCGGCGACACCGACCACCTGCTGACCTATGGCAGCACCCTCAAGCGGCAGAAGGTCACCGGCTTCCGCGAAGGCAGCGGCACCTGCCTCGCGGTCGGTCGCGGCTGCACCGCCATCGGCGCGCCGAGCGCCAGCGACACCTTGGCGCGCAGCAGCGACTTCCCCGACCCGACTATCGATACCTACGGCCTCTTCGCCCAGGACGAGATCCACTGGAACGCCTGGACCTTCCTGCCGGGCCTGCGCTACGACTACACCCGCCTGAAGCCGCACGTCACCCAGGAGTTCCTCAACACCGCCGACCAGAGCGGCGACGGCGCCGTCAGCAGCGAAGACAAGACCTGGCACCAGCTCTCGCCCAAGCTCGGCGTGACCTACGCAATCGACGACAACTACCTGTGGTACGGGCAGTACGCCGAGGGCTTCCGCACGCCGACCGCCAAGGCGCTGTATGGCCGCTTCGAGAACAGCACCACCGGCTACCGCGTGGAGCCCAACCCGAACCTCGACCCCGAGCGCAGCCAGAGCTACGAGACCGGCCTGCGCGGCAACTTCGACGTGGGCAACTTCGACGTCTCGGTGTTCTACAACAAGTACCGCGACTTCATTAACGAAGACGCCATCACCGCCGGCTACGACGAGCTGACCTTCCAGAGCAACAACATCAAGCACGCGACCATCAAGGGCGTGGAGCTCAAGGGCCGCCTGGAACTCGCCCCGTTCGGCGCGCCAAACGGCCTCTACACCAAGGGCTCGGTGGCTTATGCCTACGGCCGCAACAACGACACCGGCGAGCCGATCAACAGCGTCAACCCGCTGACCGGCGTGTTCGGCCTCGGCTACGACGCGCCCAGCCAACTCTACGGCGGCCTGCTGAACTGGACCCTGGTCAAGCGCAAGGACCGCGTCGACGACAGCAACTTCTACGCCCCCGACGGCACCAGCAGCCAGTTCAAGACACCGGGATTCGGCATCCTCGAGCTGACCGGCTACTACAAGCTGACCGACGACCTGACCCTGAACGCCGGCGTCTACAACCTGACCGACAAGAAGTACTGGCTGTGGGATGACGTGCGCGGCTACGACAGCGTCGGCGAAGCCGCCGTGCTCGCCCCGGCCAACCTCGACCGCCTGACCCAGCCGGGCCGCAACTTCGCGGTGAACCTCGTGTGGGACATCTGACCGCCAATCCACGCCCTAGAGGAGCGGATCTCATCCGCGATGCATCCCTGCGCGGATGTTTCGCGGACAAGGTCCGCTCCTACGAATTACCTGACACCTGAGGAATCGACTCCATGACCAACCTGAACACCCCCGCCCTGCGCTCGCAGCGCCTGAACCAGGCCACCCACGCGCCCCACGAACGCCTCGACCGGGCCGTGAAGGCCCACGACCCGTTTGCCAGCCGCGAGCACTTCACGCCCTTCGTGGTCGCCCAGTACCTGTTCCAGTCGGAACTGCAGGCGCTCTACCAGGACGCCGAACTGGCGGCGATCTTCCCTGACCTCGCCGAACGCTGCCGCGCCCGCCAGGCGCTGGCCGACCTCGCCGACCTGGGGGCGCCCGTCCCGGCGCCGGTGCCAGGCGCGGTGCAGCAACCGAGTCTCGGCGAGGCCCTGGGCTGGCTGTTCGTCTCCGAAGGCTCCAAGCTCGGCGCCGCCTTCCTGATCAAGCGCGTCGCCGTCCTGGGGCTGAGCGAAAGCTTCGGCGCCCGCCATCTCGGTGAACCGGCCGGCGGGCGCGCCGAGGGCTGGAAGCACTTCACCCGCACCCTCGACACCCTGTCGCTGAGCGCCGAAGAAGAGGCCGCCGCCGAAGCCGGTGCGTTGGCCGCCTTCGAGCGCTTTGCCACGCTGCTGCAGCACAGCTATGCCATCGCGGCTCGCGCCTAAGGTCGCGATTGACGCGCATCCCGGCAGAAGCCAGGATGCGCCTGTCGTTTTTCCCGCCATCGCCGAAGCGCCCATGCCGTCCCGTTCGCGCACCGTCCGCCTGCTCTATGCAGCGCTCGCCTATACCAGCCTCGGCGTCGGTCTGGTTGGCCTGGTGGTGCCCGGTCTGCCGACCACCGAATTCGTCCTGCTCGCCGCCTGGGCCGCGGCCAAGAGTTCGCCGCGCCTGAGCGCCTGGCTGGACAACCACCGGCTGTTCGGCCCGATGCTCGCCAACTGGCGCAACGGCCGCTCGATCAACCGCCGCGCCAAGATCAGCGCCAGCGTGGCGATGCTCGTGGCGCTGGCGATCATGCTCGCCACCCTGCCCCACGGTTACTGGCTGTACGCGGTCGTACTGGGCATGGCGATCGGCAACCTGTGGATCTGGTCGCGGCCGGATAGCACCCTGACAGCAGAGAACAGCCGCGACGCCGACGACGCATAACCGCGAACGGTTACGCCACGTGCCCTCCGGGCTTATGCTGGAAACCTGTATCCCCCTTTCAGGTTTCCGCCATGACTACCACCAGCAAGGTCGACCAGCTCCTCGCCGAGGCACAGAAGCGCCGCGAGAGCAGCTACCGGGAAAAAGCGCTGAAGATGTACCCGTGGATCTGCGGCCGCTGCGGCCGCGAGTTCTCCGGCAAGCGCCTGAGCGAACTGACCGTGCACCACCGCGACCACAACCACGACAACAATCCCGAAGACGGCTCGAACTGGGAGCTGCTGTGCCTGTACTGCCACGACAACGAGCACCAGCGTCAGGTCGATGCGCACTACCAGGGCAACGACGCCGGCCGCGACAAGGGGCCGAAGGTCACGCACAAGGGGTTGGCAGGGTTGGCGGAGTTGCTGGCGAAAAAAGAATGATCGCCCCCTCCGTCGTTCCCGTGTACGCGGGAATCCAATGAACAGCCCTACGTGTTGCACCTTACGCATCCTGTAGGAGCGGGCCATGCCCGCGATTCGCGAACAAAGACCAGAAAGAACAAGGCCCGATCAGCGGGCCTTTTCGTTACACGCGGAACTGCCCCATCAACCCCTGCTGATGGTTGGCCAATTCGTTCAGCGACTGGCTGATCTGCGCCGATTCCTGCGCCTGGCCGGACAGCGATTCAGTCACATCGCGGATGCCCGCCACGTTGCGGTTGATCTCCTCGGCCACCGCGCTCTGTTCCTCGGCGGCGCTGGCGATCTGCAGGTTCATGTCGTTGATCACGCCCACCGCATCGCCGATGCGTTGCAGCGCGGCGACCGCCTGCTCGACCTGGCTGACGCTGCCCTGCGCCAGCTGGTGGCTGCTGTGCATCGCGCCGACCACTTCGCGGGTGCCATTCTGCAGGCCTTCGATGACCTGGCGGATTTCTTCCACCGAATCCTGGGTGCGCTTGGCGAGGTTGCGGACCTCGTCGGCGACCACCGCGAAACCGCGACCGGCCTCGCCAGCACGGGCCGCTTCGATGGCCGCGTTGAGCGCCAGCAGGTTGGTCTGCTCGGCGATCGCACGGATCACTTCCAGCACCGAACCGATCTGCTCGCTGCTCGACGCGAGCCCCTGGACCTGGCTCATCGCCTGGGTCATGTCGGCGGCCAGGCTGTCGATCACCTGGGTGGTCTGCTGGATCACCGACAGGCCATCGCGAGTGGCACCGTCAGCGCCGCGTGCAGCATCGGCGGCCATGGCTGCGCTGTTGGCCACGTCGTGGGCGGTGGCGCTCATTTCCTGGGACGCGGTGGCGACCTGCTCGATCTCGCGGAACTGCTGCTGCATGCCAGCGCTGGTCTGGGTCGACAGTGCGGCGGACTGGTCGGCAGTGGCGCGGGCATCCTGCACCGAGGCCTTCACGTCGCGGATGATCGGTTGCAGCTTGTCGAGGAAGCGGTTGAACCAGCCGGCCAGCTCGCCGAGTTCGTCCTGGCCCTGGTACTTCAGGCGCTGGGTCAGGTCGCCCTCGCCGCTGGCGATATTGCGCAGCATGCCGGCCACGCCGAGGATCGGGCGGGTCACACCACGGGCGGTCAGCCACAGCACCAGCAGGGCTACCAACGCCAGGCCGATACCGAAAGCGGTTTCCCAGAGCGCGCCGCTGGTGTTGCGTTCGTCCAGCTCGCCCTGCAGTTTCAGCGACGGCGCCAGCAGCACCTGGCGCGGCACTTCGAGGATCACGCCCCAGTTCTTCGAATCCGGGATCGCCTGCAGCGGCTCGACCATGCGCAGCTGCTCGTCGCCCATCAGCGCCTTGGTTTCGCCGGAAGCTTGCAGGGCGAGGATCTCGCTGGCGCCGGAGAGGGATTTCTCCAGCGGCAGGCCGAGCAGCTTGGCGTCGTGGCTGTCACCGGCGAGCAGGCCGGCCGGGCTGACGATGCGCACCGAACCCTGGCCGTCGTACAGCTGGCGGCTGCCATCCTGGCTGAGCTGCTGCAGGCGGCTGAGGCTGATGTCGGCACCGACCACGCCCAGTAGCTTGCCGTCCTGGATCAGCGGGAACACCAGGGTGGTCATCAGCACGCGCTGGCCGGAGGCGTCGTCGAAATAGGGGTTGAGTACGCAGGGCTTCTGGCTCTGCTTGGGGCACTGGTACCAGGTATTGAAGGGCGTGCCGTCGAGCATCGGGGTGGTGTCGGCGATCATCGCCTCGGTCACCGCCAGGCTGCTGTCGCCACTGGCCTTCTGCGCCCAGTAGGCACCGAAACGGCCCTTCTCGTTGCTGCCCAGGGCTTCCTGGCCGGCGAAGCGCGCGTCCTGGGCGTCCAGTGCGTCAGGCTCGAAGACCACGTAAAGGCTGAGCAGCGTCGGGTTCGACTTCAGCCCGTCGTGCACCAGTTGCACCAGTTCCTGGCGCAGCACCTGGGGGTCTACGCCATGCTTCGCGCTCTGCGTGCGCAGCTGGCCGACCTGGCGGGTGAACTGGTCGCCGAAGTGGTAGACGTCGGTGAAGAAGCGCTGGATGGTTTCCGCCTGCTGTTCGGCGCGCGCCTGCAGGCGTGCCTGCGCGGCGTCCTCGAGCATGCCCACGTTGGCCGACTTCACCAGTTCCAGGTTGTGGTTCATCCGCAGCAGCGAACTGCCGACCAGCAGCGCCACGGTGCACAACAGGCAGAGCCCGGCCAGCAAGGTGATCTTCCACTGGATGGAGAGGCGTGTCAGAAGCATTGTCGAGGGTCCTTGAGACAAAACGGCGGCATGCGTGGGTTATCGGCCCGACGGCGGTTTTCTGGAGGCCTGTTGCCAGGCATTTTCCGGCTGCATCAACTGGCGATACTGGCCCGGCGTGGAGCCGGTCCACTTGCGGAACGCCTTGTAGAAGGCGCTTGTGTCGGCGAAACCGAGTTCCTCGGCCAGCTCGGCGAAATTGCCCTCGCCGCGGTCGAGCCGGGCGATGGCCAGGTCGCGGCGCAGCTGGTCCTTCAGCGCCTGGTACGAATGCCCTTCCCCGGCCAGCTTGCGGCGCAGCGTCGAGGGCGCCATGAAGAAGTGCCCGGCCAGGGCGTCAAGGTCGGGCCAGCGCTCGCAGCGGATGCTGCGCAGGTACGCCTTGACCCGCGCGGTAAGGCTTTGCGGATCGCGATAGCGCACCAGGATGTTCGCCGGCGCGCCGGCCAGGAAGCGCCGCAGTTCGCGCTCGTCGCGGCGCACCGAGAGCTGCAAAGCCTCGGCGTTGAACAGCAGGCGCGTCTGCCGGCGGCCGAAGCGCAGGTTGTCGCTGAACATCACCCGGTAGTCCTCGATGTACTCCGGCTGCGCGCAGCGCAGGTCGATGGCGAGGATCGGAATGCGTTGCCCCACCAGCCAGCAGGCCAGGCCGTGCAGCATGAGGAACAGGGTGAAATAGCAGAATGCGCGCTGCGGCTCGCCCTCGCCTTCGTCGATCTGGATCGCCGCCACGCCCTCCTGGGTCAGCAGGCGCGGGGTCAGGTCGTCGAAGATCAGGCCGACGAATTCAAGGGCCCGCTGCAGCGCCGCTTCCAGGGCGCCTTCGTGGATCGCCGTGCGCGCCATGAAGTTGAAGCTGCCGGACTTCATGCGCCGGCGGTTCATGGCGAAGAACTCGTCGTCCAGCTGCCGCGCCAGGCGCAACCAGAGCCGCGAGTAGGACTGGATCGAAACGCGCGCGTAGGGCTTGTCGAACAGCTCGGCGGCGATCCCCGCCTGGGCCAGCAGCGCGGACGCGTCGAGGCCCTGGCGCACGGAGTCGGCCAGGGCCTCACGGACCAGACGGATGGAGATGGTGCCCTTTTCTATCGGCATGGCGCCTCGCCGTCAGCCTGTCTTGCCAGCGCGCAACTCCTCGATGCTGATCTCGCGCATGCGGAACTTCTGCACCTTGCCGGTCACCGTCATCGGGAAGTCGTCGCAGAAGCGGAAGTAGCGCGGCACCTTGAAGTGCGCGATGCGCGCCTTGCAGAACGCCCGCAGCTCTTCTTCGACCACGCTATGGCCGGGGTGGAACTTGACCCAGGCCACCAGCTCCTCGCCGTACTTCTCGTCGGGGATGCCGATCACCTGGGCGTCGGCCACCGCGTGGTGGGTATAGAGGAATTCCTCGATCTCGCGCGGATAGATGTTCTCGCCGCCGCGAATGATCATGTCCTTGTTGCGCCCGACGATGCGCACGTTGCCGGCGTCGTCCATCACCGCCAGGTCGCCGGTGAGCATCCAGCGCGCCGGGCTGACCGCTTCCATGGTCGCCTGCGGGTTGTTCCAGTAGCCCAGCATCACGCTGTAACCGCGGGTGCACAGCTCGCCGATGGTGCCACGCGGGACGATGCGGCCGTCGCCGTCGATGATCTTGCTCTCCAGGTGCGGCTGGGTGCGACCCACGGTGGTGACGCGGATCTCCAGCTCGTCTTCCGGGCCGGTCTGCAGCGATACCGGGCTGGTCTCGGTCATGCCGTAGGCGATCTGCACCTCGGCCATGTGCATCTCGCCGATCACCCGGCGCATCACTTCGATCGGGCAGGTGGCGCCGGCCATGATGCCGGTGCGCAGGCTGGACAGGTCGAATTCGTCGCGGCGCGGGTGGTCAAGCTCGGCGATGAACATGGTCGGCACGCCGTAGAGCGCCGTGGCGCGCTCCTCGGCCACGGCCTGCAGGGTCGCCTCGGGTTCGAAGTTGGGCGACGGGTAGATCATGGTCGAGCCGTGGGTCAGGCAGCCGAGGTTGCCCATGACCATGCCGAAGCAGTGGTACAGCGGCACCGGGATCACCAGGCGGTCGTGCTCGGTGAGGCCGATGCTCTCGCCGACCATGAAACCGTTGTTGAGGATGTTGTAGTGACTGAGGGTCACGCCCTTGGGGAAGCCGGTGGTGCCGGAGGTGTACTGGATGTTGATCGGCTCGTCGAACTGCAGCAGCGCCTCGCGCTCGGCCAGCTCCTCAGTGCTTACGCCGGCGCCTATGGCTTCCAGCTGGTCCCAGCGCAGGAAGCCGGCCGGCGCCTGACTGGCCAGGCTGACCACGCCGCGCAGTTCCGGCAGGCGCGCGCTGGATAGCTCGCCAGGGCGGCAGTCGGCCATTTCCGGCAGCAGCTCAGCGAGCATGCCGTGGTAGTCGGAGGTCTTGAAGGCGTCGGCGCAGATCAGCCAGCTGCAGCCGGACTGCTTGAGCGCGTATTCCAGCTCGTTGGTGCGGTACGCCGGGTTGATGTTGACCAGCACGGCGCCGACCTTGGCGCTGGCGAACTGGGTGATGCACCACTGCGCGCAGTTCGGCGCCCAGATGCCCACGCGGTCACCCTGGCGCAGGCCGAGGGCGAGGAAGGCACGGGCGATGGCGTTCACCGTATCGGCCAGCTGGGCCCAGGTGTAGCGCAGGTTCTGGTGCCGCACGACCAGGGCCTCGCGATTGGCGAAGCGGCTGACCGTGGCGTCGAAGGCAGCGCCTATGGTCATGGCCAGCAGCGGTTTGTCCTGGCGGCCACGGGTGTAGCTGGGGTGGTTCATAGCGATCCCTTGGTTGTGCTTGTTCTGGGACAGTGCTCGGGGCCGGGCCCACGGCGATGGGCGTGACCGGCCGGTCGGCGGCTTTCGGTGATGTTTACGTTAACGTAAAGGTAAACGCAACCCTGACCTTCTGCCTCCGTTTCATCCAGCATAGACCTTCAAGTTTCGCGCCATGAATTAGAAATCCTTTTTATTTCATATACTTATAATTGCATTCGTGCTGCCGACGAACGGTCCGCCTGTCACAGTTCGCGACAAGCGGACGCGGTTTCCACGCTTGCCGACAGCGGCGCGCCGCCGGGCGCCTGGCAGCGTCGCAGCCCGTCTCAAAGTGATACACGCAGTAGCGTACGTAAGCCGTTGAAATTCCATCGGCCGGCGTGTCGCATACAGGTGCGAAGGTGTCGGCCATGGATTAGAATTTCCAGGAAATTACCTACACGGACGTAGCCCCTTTTCCTTACGTGAAATCCACGCCATGAACACACGTCGATCGATACTCGGCCTGATCCTCACCTGTTCCGCTGCCCTCTCCCTGCCTGCCCTCGCCGCCAGCAAACACGAAGCCACCCCCGGCACCCTGGTGCTGGCCTCCGGCAGCGCCCTGGTGGTCGACCTGGACTCGGACAAGGTGATCTATTCCAGCAAGCCCGACGTGGTCCGTCCGATCGCCTCGGTGACCAAGCTGATGACCGCCATGGTGGTGCTCGACGCCAAGCTGCCGATGAGCGAGCCGATCGACGTCAACATCTCGGAAACCGCTGAAATGAAGGGCGTGTTCTCGCGCGTCCACATCGGCAGCATCATCGACCGCAAGCAGATGCTGCAGCTGGCCCTGATGTCCTCCGAGAACCGCGCCGCCGCGAGCCTGGCGCACCACTACCCAGGTGGCAGCGTGGCCTTCGTCAAGGCGATGAACGCCAAGGCCAAGTCGCTGGGCATGTTGCACACCCACTACGTCGAGCCGACCGGCCTGTCGCCGCAGAACGTCTCCAACGCCCATGACCTGATCCGCCTGGTCAAGGCCGCGTACCAGTACCCAGCCATCCGCGAACTGAGCACCACTGCCACCAAGGACGCGCGCTTCAGCCATCCGGGCTATTCGCTGAGCTTCTTCAACACCAACCCGCTGGTGCGCGCCGGCAAATGGGATATCCGCCTGACCAAGACCGGCTTCACCAACGACGCCGGCCATTGCCTGGTGATGGTCACCGTGATGAACGGCCGTCCGGTCGCCCTGGCGCTGCTCGATGCCTTCGGCAAGCGCACCCACGTTGCGGACGCCGCGCGTATCCGCCGCTGGGTGGAAACCGGCCAGGCCTCGCCGGTGCCTGCCGTCGCCCTGCACTACAAGAGCTCCAAGGGTCAGGGCATGCAAGCCGCCGAATGATCCCCGGCGAACGGCGGGCCTGGGCCCGCCGTTCGCGCCTCTCCTCCGACTCCCGCTTCATTCCCCGCTCGAAAACCTGCCGTATCTGCCGCCCGTCTTGACGGATTCGCCATTTAAATTACGCACATCATGCCTTGTTTAAATTACATGCGTAATTTAACTTGAAACCTCCGGCAGCGCCGCTTTCGCGCTGCCCAATCGGAGGCTTCCCCATGCAAGACCTGACCCGCGACGACAAGATCGCCGCCTGGAACGCCCAGGCCGCGGCCATTCGCGCACGCCTGGCGCCGTCGGGTGTAATCCCCACTACCGATCTGCGCGCCCGGACCCCGGAAGCCTTCTTCCAGGGCATCAATGACGGCGAGCTGCCGCCCCCGCCGATGAACGAGCTGATCGGCTTCCTCGCGGTGGAATGGGCGCCGGGCCGCTTCGTCTTCCAGGGCACGCCCGAGCGCAAGCACTACAACCCCATGGGCACGGTGCACGGCGGCTACTCGGCGACCCTGCTCGACTCGTGCATGGGCTGCGCCATCCATACCCGGCTGGAACCCGGCCTGGGCTACACCACCACCGACCTGCGCATCAGCTACATCCGCCCGATGACGCAGGACACCGGGCCGATCCGTGCCGAGGGCACGGTGATCCACATCGGCCGCAGCACGGCCCTGGCCGAAGGCCGGCTCTACGACGTCGACGGCAAGCTCTACGCCACCGGCTCCACCACCTGCCTGATCCTCGGCCGCTAAACAGGCCCGCCTTTACTGGAGAACTCCATGACTTCCGTCGTCATCGCTGGCTATGCCCGCTCGCCCTTCCACTTCGCCAAGAAAGGCGGCCTGATCGACGTCCGCCCGGACGACCTCGCCGCGCAGACGGTCAAGGGGCTGGTGCAGCGCCTGGACCTGGACCCGGCGCGCATCGAGGACCTGATCATCGGCTGCGCCTATCCCGAGGCCGAACAGGGCATGAACCTCGGGCGCATCGTCGGCTTCCTCGCCGGCCTGCCGGAAAGCGTCGCCGGCGCCACGGTGAACCGCTTCTGCGGCTCGTCCATGACCTCGGTGCACTTCGCCGCCGGGCAAATCCAGCTCGGCGCCGGCGAGGCATTTCTGTGCGCGGGCGTGGAGTCCATGACCCGCGTGCCCATGGGCGGCTTCAACATCTCGCCCAACCCGCGCCTGCTGAACGAGTTCCCGCAGGCCTACATGCCGATGGGGCAAACCGCGGAGATCGTCGCCCAACGCTACGGCATCTCCCGCGAAGACCAGGAAGCCATGGCTGTGCGCTCGCATGCAAAAGCTGCCCGTGCCCGCGAACTGGGCCTGCTCGCACCCGAGATCGTCGCCATCGACACCCCCAATGGCCGCATCGAGGAAGACGGCTGCATCCGCCCCGGCACCAACGCGGAAGCACTGGCACAACTGAAGCCAGCCTTCGGCGGCAGCGTCACCGCCGGCACCGCCTCGCCGCTCACCGATGGCGCGGCTGCAGTGCTGGTGTGCAGCGAGGATTTCGCCCGCAGCCACGGCCTCGACATCCTGGCGCGCATCAAGGCCATCTCGGTGGTCGGCTGCCCGCCGGAAATCATGGGCATGGGCCCGCTCTACGCCACGCGCAAGCTGCTCGACCGTGCCGGCCTGAGCATGGCCGACATCGACCTGGTGGAAATCAACGAAGCCTTCGCCAGCCAGGCCCTGGCCTGCCTGCGCGAACTGGATCTGGACGAGGACCGGGTCAACCTGCACGGCGGCGCCATGGCCATCGGTCACCCGCTGGGCGCCACCGGCGCACGCATCACCGGCAAGGCAGCGGCGCTGCTGAAGGAAACCGGCGGCCGCTACGCCATCGCCACCCAATGCATCGGCGGCGGCCAGGGCGTGGCGACCCTGCTCGAAGCGGTACGCAACTGATCTGACGGCCTGTCACAGCTGTTTCGGGGGCCCTAGCGGCCCCCTTTTTTGTGCCCGGTAGGAGCGGATCTTATCCGCGAAAAAACCACGCCGATGTCCACCTGTAGGAGCGCGCCATCCGCGCGATTCGCGGCCATGGGCCGCTCCTACAGGGAGACACCGTGCCATTCAGTTCGCGAGAAAGCTCGCTCCTACAGTCGAATGCCGCGCCTCCCCCTATTGCAATTATTCCGCCATCGATTTGTGCGTATGACGCAAAAGCACCTATCACTTCCCGTGATAATCAAAATTCTCTCGTTCGATTAGCGACTTAGAGCCCTCGCCAGCAGACTCCGCCCATTAAAACCAAAATTGCCGGAGCCTTCCCATGGAGCGTCCACTCAACACCTTGCGTATCCCCCTCGCGCTGGCCGCCGTGCTGGTGCTCAGCGCCTGCGGCAAGGCGCAGGACACCGCCCAGTCGATGCCCGCGCCGAAAGTCAGCGTGGCCGAAGTCATCGAACAACCGATCAACGAATGGGATGAGTTCACCGGCCGCCTGGAGGCTCCGGAGTCCGTCGAACTGCGTCCGCGCGTTTCCGGCTACATCGACAAGGTGACCTTCCGCGAAGGTGCCCTGGTGAAGAAAGGCGACCTGCTGTTCCAGATCGACCCGCGCCCCTTCCAGGCCGAAGTGCATCGCCTTGAGGCCCAGCTGCAACAGGCCAAGGCCAACCAGGTTCGCACCGCCAACGAAGCCTCGCGCGGTGACCGCCTGCGCGCCACCAACGCGATTTCCGCCGAACTGGCCGACGCCCGCAGCGCCGCTGCCACCGAAGCCCGCGCGCAGGTCGCAGCGACCCAGGCCGAGCTGGACAACGCCCGCCTGAACCTGTCGTTCACCCAGATCACCGCGCCCATCGACGGCCGCGTCTCGCGCGCCGACGTCACCGCCGGCAACCTGGTCAACACCGGCGAAACCCTGCTCACCACCCTGGTCTCCACCGACAAGGTGTACGCCTACTTCGACGCCGACGAACGTGTCTACCTGAAGTACATGAAGCTGGCCCGCTCCGGCGGCCCCAACGCCCGCGGCGCGAGCCCGGTGTACCTCGGCCTGACCGGCGAGGACGGCTTCCCGCACCTGGGCCAGCTGGACTTCCTGGACAACCAGGTCAACCCGGCGACCGGCACCATCCGCGGCCGCGCGGTGTTCGACAACAAGGAAGGCCTGTACACCCCCGGCCTCTATGCACGGCTGAAACTGGTCGGCTCCGGCACCTACCCGGCGGCGCTGATCAAGGACGAAGCGGTCGGCACGGACCTGGGCAAGAAGTTCGTCCTGGTGGTCGGCGCCGACAGCAAGGTCGCCTACCGCAGCATCGAGCTCGGGCCGAAACTGGAAGGCCTGCGCATCGTCCGCAGCGGCCTGGCCAAGGGCGACCGCATCGTCGTCAACGGCCTGCAACGCGTACGCCCCGGCGCCCAGGTGGAAGCCCAGGGCGTGCCCATGGCCAGCCCCGATACGCTAGCCGCCCTGGCCAGCCAACTGCAGGCGGTGGAAGCCGCCAACCCGCAGAAGGTTGCCGAGCAGTCGCCGAGCAAGCCCAGCCGTATCTGACGGCAATGCGCCCCTGACGGGGCTCCACGAGAACGCAGTACCCGGCCCTGGCCCCATCCAGGGCCACGGGTGACCTTTGTCCAGGGTTTCGCGCCGCAAGCGCATCAGGAACGAACCATGAACTTCTCGCAATTCTTCGTGCAGCGGCCGATCTTCGCCGCCGTGCTCTCGCTGATCATCCTGATCGGCGGGGCCATCTCGCTGTTCCAGCTGCCGATCAGCGAATACCCGGAAGTGGTACCGCCCACCGTGGTGGTGCGCGCCAACTTCCCCGGCGCCAACCCCAAGGTGATTGGCGAAACCGTCGCCGCGCCGCTGGAGCAGGCCATCACCGGCGTCGAGAACATGCTCTACATGTCCTCGCAGTCCACCGCCGACGGCAAGCTGACCCTGACCATCACCTTCGCCCTGGGCACCAACCTGGACAACGCCCAGGTGCAGGTGCAGAACCGCGTAACGCGCACCGAGCCCAAGCTGCCGGAAGAGGTCACGCACATCGGCATTACCGTCGACAAGGCTTCGCCCGACCTGACCATGGTCGTGCACCTGACCTCGCCGGATAAGCGCTACGACATGCTCTACCTGTCCAACTACGCCATCCTCAACATCAAGGACGAGCTGGCGCGCCTGGACGGCGTGGGCGACGTGCAGCTGTTCGGCATGGGCGACTACTCGCTGCGCGTGTGGCTCGACCCGAACAAGGTGGCCGTGCGCAACCTGACCGCCACCGACGTGGTCAATGCCATCCGCGAGCAGAACCGGCAGGTGGCCGCCGGTGCCCTGGGCGCACCGCCCTCCCCGAGCGCGACCAGCTTCCAGCTGTCGATCAACACCCAGGGTCGCCTGGTCACCGAGGAAGAGTTCGAGAACATCATCATCCGCAGCGGCCCCAACGGCGAGATCACCCGCCTGAAGGACATCGCCCGCGTCGAACTCGGCTCCAGCCAGTACGCCCTGCGTTCCATGCTGGACAACCAGCCGGCCGTGGCCATCCCGATCTTCCAACGTCCCGGCTCCAACGCCATCGCCATCTCCAACGAGGTGCGCGCGAAGATGGCCGAACTGAAGAAGACCTTCCCGCAGGGCGTGGACTACTCCATCGTCTATGACCCGACTATCTTCGTCCGCGGCTCCATCGAGGCGGTGGTGCACACCCTGTTCGAAGCGCTGATCCTGGTGGTGCTGGTGGTCGTGCTGTTCCTGCAGACCTGGCGCGCCTCGATCATCCCGCTGGCCGCCGTGCCGGTGTCGCTGATCGGCACCTTCGCAGTGATGCACGCCTTCGGCTTCTCGCTCAACGCGCTGTCGCTGTTCGGCCTGGTGCTGGCGATCGGCATCGTGGTGGACGACGCCATCGTGGTGGTGGAGAACGTCGAGCGGAACATCAGCCTCGGCCTCACGCCGGTCGAAGCGACCAAGCGCGCCATGAAGGAAGTGACCGGGCCGATCATCGCCACCGCGCTCGTGCTCTGCGCCGTGTTCGTACCGACCGCTTTCATCTCCGGCCTCACCGGGCAGTTCTACCGCCAGTTCGCGCTGACCATCGCGATCTCCACGGTGATCTCGGCGTTCAACTCCCTGACCCTGTCGCCGGCGCTCTCGGCCGTGCTGCTGAAAGGGCACCACGAGCCGAAGGACCGCTTCTCGGTCTTGCTCGACAAGCTGCTCGGCAGCTGGCTGTTCCGCCCGTTCAACCGCTTCTTCGACCGCGCCAGCCATGGCTACGTCGGCACCGTCACCCGCGTGCTGCGCGGCAGCTCCATCGCCTTGCTGATCTATGGCGGCCTGATCGCGCTGACCTGGCTGGGCTTCTCCAGCACCCCGACCGGCTTCGTGCCGCAGCAGGACAAGCAGTACCTGGTCGCCTTCGCCCAACTGCCCGACGCCGCCACCCTCGATCGCACCGAGGAAGTGATGAAGCGCATGTCGGACATCGCCGGCAAGCACCCGGGCATCGAGCACACCGTGTCCTTCCCCGGCCTGTCGATCAACGGCTTCACCAACAGCCCGAACAGCGGCATCGTCTTCACCCCGCTGAAGGACTTCGACCAGCGCAAGGGCCCGGGCATGTCGGCCAACGAGATCGCCGCCGAACTGAACAAGCAGTTCGCCGACATCCAGGACGCCTACATCGCCATCTTCCCGCCGCCGCCGGTACAGGGGCTGGGGACCATCGGCGGCTTCCGCGTGCAGGTCGAGGACCGTGGCGGGCTGGGCTACGAGGAGCTGTACAAGCAGGTGCAGAACGTCCTCGCCAAGGCCCGTGCGACGCCCGAGCTGAACCCCATGTCGGTGTTCACCAGCTACCAGGTGAACGTGCCGCAGGTGGATGCCGCCATCGACCGTGAAAAGGCCAAGACCCACGGCGTGGCCATCAGCGACATCTTCGACACCCTGCAGGTGTACCTGGGTTCGCTGTACGCCAACGACTTCAACCGCTTCGGCCGCACCTACCAGGTCAACGTCCAGGCCGACCAGCAATTCCGCCTGGAGCCCGAGCAGATCGGCCAGCTGAAGGTGCGCAACAACCGTGGCGAGATGGTTCCGCTGGCGACCTTCATCAAGGTCAGCGACACCTCCGGCCCGGATCGGGTGATGCACTACAACGGCTTCATCACCGCCGAGATCAACGGCGCGGCAGCCCCCGGCTACAGCTCCGGCCAGGCCGAGGCGGCGATGGAGAAACTGCTGAAGCAGGAACTGCCCAACGGCATGACCTACGAGTGGACCGACCTGACCTACCAGCAGATCCTCGCCGGCAACTCCGCGATCTACGTGTTCCCGCTCTGCGTGCTGCTCGCCTTCCTGGTGCTGGCCGCGCTGTACGAGAGCTGGGGGCTGCCGCTGGCGGTGATCCTGATCGTGCCCATGACGCTGCTGTCGGCCATCGGCGGGGTGATCCTCTCCGGCGGCGACAACAACATCTTCACCCAGATCGGCCTGATCGTACTGGTGGGCCTGGCGTGCAAGAACGCGATCCTCATCGTCGAGTTCGCCAAAGACAAACAGGAAGAAGGCATGGACCGCGTCAGCGCCGTACTGGAAGCCTGCCGCCTGCGCCTGCGGCCGATCCTGATGACCTCCATCGCCTTCATCATGGGCGTGGTGCCGCTGGTCCTGTCCTCCGGCGCCGGTGCCGAAATGCGCCATGCCATGGGTGTCGCGGTGTTCTCCGGGATGCTCGGCGTGACCTTCTTCGGCCTGCTGCTGACGCCGGTGTTCTACGTGCTCATCCGTCGCTTCATGGAAGCCCGCGAAGCGAAGAAACAGCAACGCGCCACCCTGAACCACGAGGCTAGCCACGCATGAAATTGAAAGTCTTCGCCCCGGCGCTGCTGGCCCTGAGCCTCAGCGCCTGCATGGTCGGCCCCGACTACAAGCAGCCGGACACCGCGCCGGCGCAACTCGACACCAGCGGCGCCAACCTCGACCGCGGCCGCTTCGAGGACGCCTGGTGGAAGCAGTTCGACGACCCGGTGCTGTCGCAACTGGTCGAGCAGGCCATGAAGGACAACCGCGAGCTGCGCGTGGCCTACGACCGCGTGCTGGCATCGCGGGCGATCCGCGACGACGTCGCCAACGATCGCTACCCGACCGTGACCAGCCGCGCCTCCTCGCAGATCGGCAAGGGCCAGGTGCCCGGCGAGACCGAAGACCGGGTCAACCAGGAGCGCTACGACCTGGGCCTCGACATGATCTGGGAAGTCGACCTGTTCGGCCGCGTGCGCCGCGAGCTGCAATCGGCCGACGCCACCAGTCAGGCGATCCAGGCCGACCTGCAGCAGTTGCAGGTCAGCCTGATCGCCGAGCTGGCCGACGCTTACGGCCAACTGCGTGGCGCTCAGCTGCGCGATGGCATCGCCCGCGACAACCTGAAGAACCAGCGCGAGTCGCGCGACCTGACCATTCAGCTGCGCGACAACGGCGTCGGCAACGAACTGGACGTACAGCGCGCCGAAGCCCGCCTGGCCGCCACCGAAGCCACGCTGCCGCAACTGCAGGCCGAGGAAGTGCGCCAGCGCAACCGCATCGCCACCCTCCTCGGCCAGCGCCCGGACCAGCTCTCGGTGGACCTCTCGCCGAAGCAGCTGCCGGCCATCGCCAAGGCCCTGCCGATCGGCGACCCGAGCGAGCTGCTGCGCCGTCGCCCTGACGTCAGCGCCGCCGAACGCCGCCTGGCCGCCGCCACCGCCGATGTCGGCGTGGCCACGGCGGACCTGTTCCCGAAAGTCAGCCTCGGCGGCTTCCTCGGCTACACCGCCGGACGCGGTTCGCAGATCGGCTCCTCGGCGGCCAGCGCCTGGGGCGTGGCCCCGAGCATCACCTGGGCCGCGTTCGACCTGGGCAGCGTGCGGGCGCGCCTTCGCGCCTCCAAGGCCGACGCCGACGCCGCGCTTGCGACCTACGAACAGCAGGTGCTGCTGGCCCTGGAAGAGTCCTCCAACGCCTTCAGCGACTACGGCAAGCGCCAGCAGCGCATGCTGGTCCTGGTGCGCCAGTCCGAAGCCAGCCGCAAGGCGGCGGAGCTGGCCGGCGTGCAGTACCGCGAAGGGACCCTGGACTTCCTCAATCTGCTCGACGCCGAGCGTGAGCAACTGGCCGCCGAAGACGCCCAGGCGCTCGCCGAAGTCGACGTCTACCGCGGCATTGTCGCGATCTACAAGGCGCTGGGCGGCGGCTGGCAGCCCCAGGCCTGATTGGTTTTTCCGGCCACTCTCCGGCCATTGGCCCTGCGGTTAGTCGCTGCCGACCGCGGGGCCTTTTTATTTCCGCCGCGCGTCGATACCGCCCGCGTGGATGTTCCTCTGCAGGAGCGAGCTTGCTCGCGAACCGGAGTCCCGCCGATTTACCCCGCGAAACCTCCCGCAACCTGTGCCATCTTCTTGGGACCCACACCCAAGGACCCACCCGATGCAAGCCCTGCTCACCGCGCACCCGCTGTTCGTCGCTCCTTTCCTGTTGCTCCTCGACCTGCTGCTCTGGCGCCTGCTCGACGCACAGCGGCCGTGGTGGCGGGTGGCGCTGCGCCTGGGTTTCTTCCTGCTCTACAGCCTGCTGCTGTTCAATGCCGGGATCAGCCCGCTGCAACAGGCGCCCTGGCCGGAAGACCTGCCCAGTCACCTGGTGGCGACCTTCCTGCAGATCATGTGGTGGTTGTTCGGTGCGCGCTGCCTGACGGTGCTGATCGGCGCCTTCCTGCTGCAACGGGTCGGTCATGCCGGGCGCTTGCTGCAGGAAGTAATAGGCGCGCTGATCTTCCTCGTCGCGGTGATCGCGGCGGCTGGCTACGTTCTAGACCTGCCAGTGAAGGGCCTGCTGGCGACCTCCGGCGTGGTCGCCATCGTCCTCGGCCTGGCCCTGCAGAGCACGCTGAGCGACGTGTTCTCCGGGATCATCCTCAACACCACCAAGCCCTACCAACTGGATGACTGGATCAGCATCGACGGCACCGAGGGCAAGGTGGTGGAGATCGACTGGCGCTCTACCTACCTGCAGACCGCGCAGGGCAGTCTGGCGGTGATCCCCAACTCCCTGGCCGGCAAGGCCAAGCTGCTCAACCTCAGTCGACCGGCCAACCTCTATGGCGTCAGTGTGACGGTCGAGATCAGCCCGCTGGTGCGCCCGCGCACTGTGCTGGATGCCCTGCAACGCGCCCTGGGCGGTTGCCGCGCGCTGCTGCCGGAACCGGCGCCGAGCGTGGGCATCCGCAAGTCCGCTGGCAGCGGCGTGGAGTACGAGATGAGCGGCTACGTCGCCTCCATGGGCGAGAAGCGCGAGGTGCGCAACCAGCTTTACGACCTCGCCTTCCGCCACCTGCAAGCAGCCGGCATCGTCCTGCTGAGCAACGCCGAAGCGCTCGCCACCCGCACTGAATTGCCGCGGGCGCGAAGCCTGCTCGGCGAGTCGCCGCTGTTCGCCGCGCTGACCGACGAGGAGAAAGACGTCCTGAGCTCGCACATGCACGCGCAGCCCTTCAAGGCCGGCCAGGTATTGCTGGAGATCGGCGAGGTCAGCGAGGACCTGCTGATCATCGAGTCCGGGGTGGTCAGCGTCACCCTGCCGCGCAGCGACGGCAGCATCGAAGCGGGGCGCATGGGCCCCGGCGAGATCATCGGCGAGGCCGGAGTGCTCTCGCGCAGCGGCTGGCAGGCGCGCTTCAGCGCACTGAGCGACGGGCGCCTGTACCGCATCCCCGGCGACGCCCTGCAGCCCTGCCTGGAGGCCCGCCAGGAGATCGCCGAGGCCATGGCCCGGCTGCTCGACTATCGCCAGCAGGCCACCGCCGCGCTGCTGGTCGAGGCCCCCGTCCGCCCGCGTCGCCGCGGCTTGCTGCAATGGCTATCGGGCCTTCGTCACCACGCTTGAGGCTGCGGTCCGGCAGCGGCAAGATGATCGCCCCGCCCTGCCCTGCCCTCCAGGAGCCGCGACATGACCGACACCCGCCACCTGTTCACCCAGCAGGCCGACGCCTACCGCAACGGCCGCCCGACCTACGACCCGGCATTCTTCGCCTGGCTCGCCCAGGTGGCGCCGGGTACCGGCCTGGCCTGGGATTGCGGCTGCGGCTCCGGCCAGGCCAGCCTCGACCTGGCCCGGCACTTCCGGCGCGTGGTGGCTACCGACATCAACACGAAGCAGCTGGAACAGGCGCCGCGCGAACCCAACATCGACTACCGCTGCGAACCGGCGGAAAGCACCTCGCTGCAACCGGCGAGCGTGGACCTCACCCTGGTAGCCCAGGCGCTGCACTGGTTTGACATCGAACGTTTCTATGCCGAGGTGCGCCGCGTCTCGCGCCCAGGCGCATTGCTGGCGGTGGTCTCCTACAACCTGCTGAACATCGAACCGCAGCTGGATACGCTGATCCGCCACCTCTACCACGAGATCGTCGGCCCCTATTGGGCGCCGGAGCGCAAGCACGTCGAGACGGGCTACGCGAGCATTCCCTTCCCCTTCGAGCAGGTCGCTACGCCACCGTTCGCACTCGAAGCCGAGTGGGACTTCCAGCGCCTGATCGATTACCTCTACAGCTGGTCGGCGGTAGCCAGCTACCGCCAGGCCACCGGGCATGACCCGGTACAGGAGCTGCGCGCAAAGTTGCAGGCTGCCTGGGGCAACGAACTCACCCGCAAGGTCAGCTGGCCGCTGACTATCAAGCTGGGCAAAGTGGCCTGAACTGCGCATGACCTCCGCGTAGGAGCTGACCCTTTTTCGCGATCCAGCCAGCAGGCCGGCCCTGCATTCCTTCGCGGATGAGACCCGCCCCTACAAGGCATCGTGAAAGATCACCCCGAGCGTGAAGCGCTCACCCCAGAGCAGGCGGCTCACCCCGTGGCGCATGTTCACCCGGTAGTCTCCCCGAGCCCCACGCACCGGCCGCTGCGCCACGGCAAACACCACCGCATCGCCGCGCTGCAGCGGCACCACTTCCGCTCGTGACTGCATGCGCGGACGCTGCTCGGTAAGTACGAACTCCCCTCCGCCGAAGTCCTCTCCTGGTTGCGACAACAACACCGCCACCTGCAAGGGAAATGCGCACTCGCCGTAGATGTCCTGGTGCAAGCAGTTGTAGTCACCGGCACCGTAGCGCAGCAGCAAGGGAGTGGGTCGCAGTTGCCCGGCCGCATGGCAACGCTCGACGAACTCGGCATGCCGGGGCGGATAGCCAGGCGAATCGCCGAGCTGCTCCTGCCAGCTATTGGCAATTGCGGAAAGAGGCACATACAACGTCTCGCGTAGTGCCTGCACCAGCCCTGGCAAGGGATAGTCGAAGTACTTGTACTCCCCCTGGCCGAAGTTGTGCCGGGCCATGACTACACGGCTCCGGAAGACCTCATCGCGTACGTACGACCCACTCAGCGCGGCACACTGACTCGCATCCAGCAATGAAGGAATCTGCGCATACCCGCGCTCATCGAGCTGTCGTGCCAGCTCGTTCCAGTCCAGCGCGGCGATGCGCGCAGTCCACGCCACTTGGGCAGTTTCGGTCATCGAAGAAGAGCTCCTGGCGGTCAGGCTGAAAGTCTAAGCAGGCCCCCATCACAACCGCGCCCCGTTACCGGCTTTCAAAACGGCACGGGTAGAATGAGCCTCTACTCCGCCAGCACGCACTGCCATGAGCCTCGACCGCCAGACCCTGCAGAACATCAGCCGACTGACCCTGGAGCACTACCAGTCCACCGCGGAAGCCTTCCGCGAAGGCACCCGCGACCATGACGTCAGCCAGAACATCGCCGCTCTGCTTCGGCATATCCACGGCGAAGCACCCTTCGCGATTCTCGATATTGGCTGCGGCCCGGGGCGCGATCTGCGGACCTTCAAGGCACTGGGCCACGAACCGGTAGGGCTCGATGGCTGCCCGGACTTCGTCGAGATGGCCCGCTCTGAGAGCCACTGCGAAGTATGGCTGCAAGACTTCCTGGCGCTGGACCTGCCGCCGGCGCGCTTCGATGGCATCTACGCCAACGCCAGCCTTTTCCACATTCCCTTGCAGGAGTTGCCTCGGGTGCTCGGCCAGTTGCACGCGGCACTGAAACCGAACGGCGTGCTGTTCTCCTCCAACCCGCGAGGCAACAACTCCGAAGGCTGGAATGGACCGCGCTATGGCTCCTATCACGACTGGGAACACTGGAAGAGCCTGCTCGAATCCGCGGGCTTCAAGGAGTTGGAGCATTTTTACCGCCCCGCCGGATTACCTCGCGAACAGCAACCCTGGCTGGCCAGCGTCTGGCGTCGCGCCTGATTGCCGGCGGGTACTCGACGGCAGAGCGGCCGCTGGTGCAATTGATCGATCAGACGGCAACCCCCGAATGAGCGCAGACACCCATTCAACCACCACAGGTTAATGCGGCTGCGCCAGGCGGTGCAGGTTCCAGCGCACAACGCCCCAGATCGACATCTCGTCGCCTTCTGCAATGTGGATGGGCGGATAGCGGTCATTGGCCGGCAGCAGGGCGAAGCCGCCATCGATGATGTCCAGACGGCGGATTAGAGGCTCGCCATTCACTGCAGCCACCACCACCTCGCCGGCATTCGCCAGCAGCGAGCGATCCACTACCAGCAGGTCGCTGTCGTGGATTCCGGCCCCGGTCATACCATCGCCATGTGCGCGCACTATGTAGGTATGTGTGCCCTGCAGGCCGAGCAGGTCGTCCAGTGATTGCAGGCGATTCTGCTGGAGCATGGCAGGATCATTGGCAAGTGGTGTTGTAGCAGCGGCATGTGGCATGGCTGGTCGCCTCCTGATACTGTATATACATACAGATATCAGAATGCATGCAGCTCGGCAAGGCCTCTGCACACTACAGCGACAGGCATTCCACGGCGGGTGATCTATCCTTGCCGTTGGGGGCGAGGACGTTCGATATGAATCCTGGCACGTTTGTCACACTCCTGATCTTTAGCTGGCTGATGCTGGCAGGAGTGACCTTATGGGCGCTGCTGCGCGTGCCTATGCGCAGGGCTCGGTTGCACCGCCTGCATGGCGAACAGGAACAGCAGCGAGCCACACCCAGCGAATCCTTGTCGGTAACCGACGCCAGTCCGCAGGGCGTGGTCGCGCGCAAACGCCATTTCGGCAAACCGCTCTGGAGCCGCTGAGCGGCGCATGCAGGAACTGGCGGCGCAGCCGTCCCTCTTCCATCCCTGCTTGAATTTCAGCAATCGGCGCGACCTGTTCGCGCCGATATCGCATGTGCCCGACTCGTCGCCGTGGCTATCAGGCCAGTCGAATGGCTGCGCCGGAAACCTCGTCACGAAGCGAGCGCAACTCGGCAGCGTCCTGGTGCAGGTCATGAATCGCGTTGAGCAAGCGTTGACGCAGGAGTTCGTCGCGAACCTGGTCGACTGCACGCATGACCTCGAGCGCAGTGGTTTCATTGTGGCTGGCTACCGCGTCCAGCAGTTTGCGGATGTTCCGGGGAGGACGTTGCATGTCTTGGGACCCTTGAAAAACTGCGGGAACCCTAGGACATCAATATTTCTCAGAAATTTCAGTCAGTTGCGATCTGACGAACGGCAGTGCAGAGGATCCCGGATGGCACGTACGGATGCGGTCCGGAGTGGACAGCCGTCACAGAGGAATTCCCTGCACGATCAATCCCTTGGCTCGAGATGCCTTGGCTTTACCGGCTTTCGCCGACTCGGTATAGTCACGCCCCTTGACGCACCCTCCCCGGCTCGGATGGTGAAATTGGTAGACACAGCGCACTTAAAATGCGCCGGCCCAACGGTCTTGCGGGTTCGAGTCCCGCTCCGAGCACCATGTCACGCATCCCTGGCGTGATCGCCCGCCTCGCTCCGGCCCTCAGAATTAGTCGTAATTAGAGGCTATTCGCCATCATCACCCCCTGACTACCATGGCTCCACGCCTGGCTGAAAGGATGCGGACCCGGCGCAAGGCTGCCTCCCGCACGGCGGCCTTTTTCATTTCCCTCTTTCACCCCCCCAATTTTCCGACTCCTCGGCAACGATTTCTTCACGTGCCGGCGGCGATGATTGCCGACAAAAAGGAGTAGCCTGAATGAGACAACGCATCGCCACGCGCGTAGGTCGTTCCCTGGTGGTAGTCGAAACCAAGGACATCACTCACTTCAGCGCCGAAGAGAAATACGTAACCGCCTTCACCAGCAAGGGGCAGATTCACTTCGAGGCCACGCTGAAGGACCTGGAAGTGGAGTTCGCCGAGGAATTCGTGCGCATCCATCGCAGCCACCTGGTGCGTCGCAGCCTGATCACCGGACTGCGCTGGAAAGCCTATGCCGTCAGCATCGGACTTGCCGGCACCAGCATTCGCCTGCCGCTCAGCCGCAACCGAGCAAGCTTCATCAGGGAGTTGCTGAATGCCGCCCCTGCGAATGCGGAATCCATCGGCATGGTCTCGCACATCGCCGAACCCTCAGCGACTTCCGCACAGCAACACGCCGCTCATTGAATTCGGATGTGAAGGGTTTCACTCCCCGGCTAACAACAAGTAGCTGGCGGCAGGGAACCCCCTGCAGAATTGCCGGTCTGAGTTCGCCGGATTCCCCAGCACGCGCCTCGCTCGACCATTCGGCCCACTAGCCCTGCGCTGCTCTAACACCACAATCGATACTCCCCTTTCAGAGGTTCGCAACATGCGTAAAGTACTTCCCGTCCTCGCCTTCAGCCTGCTCGCCGCCGCCCAAGGTGCCATGGCCGGCAGCGGCACCCAGGCAGCAGTCGGTGGCGGTCTGGGCGGTGCCCTGGGCAACGTCGTCGGCCAACAGCTCGGCGGCAGCACCGGCGCAGCCCTCGGCGCTGGCCTGGGCGGCGCAGTAGGTGGCGCGGCCACCGCGAAGAAAGGCAAGAAAACCCAGGCAGCCATCGGTGGCGGCCTCGGCGCGGCCGGCGGCTCGATCCTCGGCAACAAGCTGGGCGGCAGCACCGGCGCGGCCATCGGTGCTGGCCTGGGCGGCGCAGCCGGCGGCGCCATCGGCGCGAAGAACTAAGGACGCACTCGACGCCTGCGGGCGGTAGCGTGTCCCACGAAAAAGCCCCTTGGATGTTCTCCAAGGGGCTTTTTGCTGGTCACCTGAATCGCGGCTGGATCATCCCGCGCAACTACCATCCCGGTACCTTGTGCTGTGCCGAAATCGCCAGGTAGCTGAATAGGTACCCTCCTACCACCGCCGCAGCAATCGCGACGGCACACCACAACTTCACTTTCGACACGGACTCCTCCCTGAGCTCTGCATGCGCGCAGAGCATACTGACCGACTCCCTGGCTGTCCCTTGCTTTCGAGTATCGTCGTCGATACGGATACCCCAGCGATGGCTTGCTGGACCGCGGCGTCCAGAAGCGCCGCCCGACCACAAACATTCGCGCATGTATATTTATTTCGCAAGTCGAATAGTGGCAATATGCCCCGCCCTCTTGCTGAGGACACTGCCGGCCAACGCAAGGATGCACAGGCCGGCTTTCAGCCGATCATCTCGCGCGGCAGGCACTTAGAGCCCCACTGAAATCACCCCGGTACGGACCTGTTCGGCAATGCCGATCAGGCGCTCGGCATCCTCTTGCAGAAAGTTGGCCATCCTCAGCAAATGCTCGGCCTGAGATTTCGGCAACTGCGCGGCGGCTCGCTCCAGGTCGACCGCCAGCCCCTCGTGCCGGAAAGCCATGTTCAGCAACTCGCGCCGTAACTGCTGGCTCGAACTGTTCAGGCCCATCGCGAACCCTCCTGATGCGGTCGAAAATCTCAGCATAGTTGCCGGAGCCAGGCTCCACGCCCTGCGCTGAAATCGATCTTCCCGCCCCATCGTGCGTGCAATGCGAGCTGCGCACCTTCAACTACTTGGCAATTGGACACACCCCAAGCAACAGCAGGGTTGCCAGCACGCCCGCCCCCTCCAGCCGCTGGTTACCCACCCGAGCGGCAACGCGTATCCGCAATGGTCATCCGCACGAAAAGCCCGTGCCGTAGCGACTGGATTGACGCGGGTCAAAATTCGGCAATCAGCCATTGATAGGATGCACCCGCACAGTGCAGAAAGGATGCTCCAAGTGTAGGATCGCGCGCCCCCGCGGCGCGGTCCTTCTCCCCTTGATCCCGTCCCTATGCGGTCAGCTTCGACACTGATTTCAGCACCAACTCGTCGCATGCCCAATGTCACACAAAACCCAAGGGGAATCGCAGTGCTGCCAGCATTCGGGCAAATTCAGCAAAAGGCTCGCCTGCGCCATGGTCTTTACCGAGAGCGAGCTGTACATTAGCCAATCCTTGTCGGTCACGGACGAGGCCCCGTTGTCCTGCCCATATCTGGAACGATGAAGCCGACAAGCGACCTGGCCCCGACTACCGCACAAACCTCCCGCACCGACCGCGACCACCGTATCGGCCTGTTCCTGTCGCTGCTGCTGGGTCTGGTGCTGGCTGGCGTCCAATTCGCCCAACCACAGCTGCACGACGGCGCCTACTGGCTCCCGGCGGCCCTCCACGCGATCTGTGAGATATTCGCCGTCACCGTCGCCGTGCTGGTGTTTGCCGTCACCTGGCATAGCTATCGTCCGGCGCAGCCGACCAACCTGCTGCTCCTGGGCTGCGCATTCCTCGCCATCGCGCTGTTGGACCTGGCCCACGCTCTCTCCTATCGCGGCATGCCGGACATGGTCACGCCGGCATCCCCGGAAAAGGCGATCAACTTCTGGCTGGTATCGCGCCTGTTGTTGGCGCTGACACTTCTGCTGATGTCGCTGCGTCCGTGGCGCCCCCTGCGCAGTCACCGGTCGCGCCTGCCGATGCTGCTCGCCACCCTCCTGGTGGTCGCACTGGTCTGGGTACTCGGCCTGGGCTTTCCGGATGTCTGGCCGCATACCTTCGTCAACAGCCATCTGACGCCTTTCAAGATCACGGCCGAGTGGATCATCATTTTCCTGCTTGCCGTTGCCGCCCTACGCTTTCTCAGCGCCTGGCGACACGGCCTGCCATACGCTGCCGGCAACCTGATGGCGGCTGCGCTGATTTCGATCCTCGCCGAGCTCTGCTTCACCGCCTACAACAACGTCCACGACATCTACAGCCTGCTCGGCCACCTGTACAAGGTGGCTTCCTATTGCCTGATCTACCAGGCGGTGTTCGTCGCCAGCGTACGTGAGCCTTACGAGCGCCTCGCGGTGGCCATCGCCGACCGCCAGGCAGCAGAGCAGCGCATCGAAGTGATGGCGTTCCACGACAGCATTACCGGTCTGCCTAACCTGGCCCTGCTGCAGGACCGTACCCTGCAGGCGCTGGCCGCCATGCGTCGAGACGACACCTGCGTCGGCCTGCTGTTTCTCGATGTCGATGCCTTCAAGCTGATCAACGACTCCCTGGGCCTCGAGCCGGGTGACCGACTGCTACGCGCCATCGGCCAACGCCTGCTCCACGGCCTGCCGGAAAGCGCAACCCTGTGCCGCTATGGCAGCGACGAATTCGCCGTGCTGTTGCC
This sequence comes from Pseudomonas sp. QL9, assembly GCF_041409665.1. Lineage (NCBI taxonomy): Bacteria > Pseudomonadati > Pseudomonadota > Gammaproteobacteria > Pseudomonadales > Pseudomonadaceae > Pseudomonas > Pseudomonas sp. QL9. The sequence continues at coordinate 5,292,721 of NZ_CP166971.1, read as the reverse complement.
CGGACTGAACGGCCCCGAGGCGATGGCGGAAGTGCCCCAGCGCATTCTCGACCTGATGGCCACTCCGTTCGAGATCGATGGGCAACTCATTCCCTGCTCGGTCTCCATCGGCGTAGCGCTGGCCCCTAACGACGGACACGAACCGAACAGCCTGCTGCGCAACGCCGAGAGCGCCATGTACAAGGCCAAGCAGGCCGGCCACCGGACCTGGCGATACTACGACGCGGCAATTGACAGCGAAGTGAGCGAGCGCCTGCACCTGCTCAACAGCCTGCGACAGGCAATCGAGCGTAGCGAACTGCAACTTCACTATCAGCTGCAATTCGAGCTGGCGAGCGGAGAAGTCGTCGCCGCAGAGGCCCTACTGCGCTGGCAACATCCCGAGCTCGGAGCAATTTCGCCGGCTCGCTTCATCCCGATCGCCGAGGAAAGCGGACTTATAGTGCCGCTTGGCGAATGGACACTGCGCCAAGCCTGCCGGCAAGCCGCCCAATGGCGCACGGCGGGCATCGGAGTACCTCGCGTGGCGGTAAACCTGTCACCCCTGCAGTTGCATCATCATTCGCTGGAAGACGCAGTTCGGCGTGCCCTGCAAGACGCCAGCCTGCCAGCCTCGGCGCTCGAACTGGAACTGACCGAATCGAGCCTGATAGCCGATACCGCGCAAGTCCTGCATACCTTGGAAAGCCTCAAGCGCCTGGGAATCAAACTCTCCATCGACGATTTCGGCACCGGCTACTCATCACTGGGCTACTTGCGTCGCCTGCCGGTGGACACCCTGAAGATCGACCAGTCCTTCGTCCGAGCCATGGCTACGAGCACCGATGGCACGGCCATAGTCGAAGCAATCATCCAGATGGCGCGCTCTCTCGGCCTGGACACCCTCGCCGAAGGCGTCGAAGACCAAGCCACCGCTAGCCAGCTGCAGCAGCTGGGTTGCCAGCTGGCGCAAGGCTATTTCTTCGCTCGCCCGGTCCCGGCCAGCGAAATCCCGACGATCCTTGCCAGGCACGAAGGCTTGCGGGGCGCCTGACTTGATGCCTGCATATCGTGCGAGAGAGCCGAAACCGAGCAGAAGTCACTCGGCAAACGCGTGCGGTACTTGTTCGGGCTAACGCCGAGCTGCGGAAGAAAGTCGCGCTGCAGGCTGTCCAATTTCGTGCAGCCACTTCTGCGATGAATTTCGCCTGGACGCAATTGCGCTTTCAGCCCCGCCCACCCTGTAAGCGGCAGGAAATGAAAAAGCCCAGCACAATGGCTGGGCCTTGGGATTCAAGTAGGCGGCCGGTGCTGGTCTCCGGCTTACAAGGTTTCTCAGGCTTCCCGCGGAAAGGTAGTCATCCTTTCCACTTCACACGGCATAAGGGGCGGATCGTGTCTTGCTAACCGTGTACCCTTCGGAACGTGCCCCACGTTTCCTTGCTATCCGTTTGCGCATCAGTCTGCGTTCTCGCCTACTGAGATTCAGCGTAGCAAAGCGCTTCGCCCGCGGGCGGGTGTTTTTAGACCGATTGCGTTTTGCCGGGTGCGGCGCTGGATGAAAAAGCGCTAACCCAAATGGCTGAAGCCATAAGCAAGGGAGTTCAGCAAAGCAAAGTGCGCACTGTCGCAGAATCAGCCCGATTTGATTCCGTTGCCGTGATCGTAGCCACCGCCGCCGATCAAGGACTCCTCGTAGTGCGCCTTCAATGCCTCGGCCGCCATCAGGGCCTTGCATTGCAGCTCCCAGAAGTCGATCCGGACGTCCTCTTCATCCAGGTCAGGGCCGGACTCCAGGAAGTCTACGATCGCGCGGAATGCCAATTCGGCATCCTTCGAAAGATGCCCGGCCTTTTGCCAGTAGTTTTCGCTTGCCATGACTTGAGCCTCCTGGATCTGGGGAGACTAAGTTAGGCACGCGGCTGGCTGCTTCGCCAGCTCAGCCACAGTTGCGCCTCCAGCGCACCAGGCCGCCACAACCCCGCTAACTTGGTCGCGGTTAGAAGTGTGGACTGAGGCTCATGAACAGCAACGCGGAAACGAAAACGCATGCGCTGGCGGCCGAAAGCACGCCCAGTGCAACCACTGCTTCTTTGCTGTCGACCAGATCGGCGAACGCGGACAGAACTTTCATGATCAGGCTCCTCAGACATTAATCTTCGATGCCCTTGAATTCTCTCCTGGCGTCCTCGGTGCCCACCTGACAAGTGTCAAGGTTTCACACCCTACCTGCTGAAGCCGGAATAGTGGAAACGATCTGAAATTAGCGGAAACCGCCGGCTTTCTGGCAGGCAAAGAAAAAGCCCCGTAGAACTTAATCTACGGGGCTTTTCTGTTGGAGGCTGAGGTCGGAATCGAACCGGCGTTCACGGATTTGCAATCCGGTGCATAACCACTCTGCAACTCAGCCATGAACTGGGTGGAGAACCACCTTTGTTCTTTTGATCTTTCGCCTCAGTTGCTGGCGAAGGATCTTAATTTGGAGCGGGAAACGAGACTCGAACTCGCGACCCCGACCTTGGCAAGGTCGTGCTCTACCAACTGAGCTATTCCCGCGTCGCGTTGACGGGCGCCATTCTAACTTTTTCTGATGCCTCGTCAACCCTTTGATTCAAAAAAAGTTTATTTCTCTTTCGGGGTGGTGCTCAGGTGCGGCCAGGCGGCCAGCAGATAATGCAGCATCGACCACAGGGTAAGTGCGGCGGCGATAATAAGCAGCGCATAGCCGGTCACTACCCAGAACGAGATTACTGGCGTGTTTGCCAGCAGGATGACCAACGCCGCCATTTGCGCGGCGGTCTTCCATTTGCCGAGGCTGGATACCGCTACATGCGCGCGGGCGCCGAGTTCGGCCATCCATTCGCGCAGGGCCGAAACCACGATCTCGCGGCCGATGATGATAACCGCCGGCAGGGTCAGCCAGAGGTTGGCGTGCTCTTCCACCAGCAGCACCAGGGCCACCGCGACCATCAGCTTGTCTGCCACCGGGTCGAGGAAAGCACCGAACGGCGTGCTCTGCCCCAGCTTCCGCGCGAGGTATCCATCCAGCCAGTCGGTAGCCGCCGCCAGGGCGAACACTGCGCTCGCCGCCAAGTGACTGGCCGGGAACGGGAGATAGAACAGCAGGATGAAGAACGGAATCAGGAAGACACGGAGCAGGGTTAACAGGTTCGGAATATTCATCGGGACCACTGGCCGGTGAGTTGAGCCCGGCATTCTACTCGCTGTGCAAAGCAGCATAAATCTGCTCGGCCAGCTTTTTGCTGATCCCCGGGGCTTTGGCGATTTCATCGATACTGGCGCGCCCGAGTTCCTGCAACCCGCCGAAATGCTTGAGCAAGTCGCGGCGCCGCTTCGGCCCCACGCCCGGCACCTCTTCCAGGCTCGACGTACGTCGCGCCTTGCCCCGGCGCGCGCGGTGGCCGGTGATGGCGAAACGGTGCGATTCGTCGCGGATCTGCTGGATCAGGTGCAACGCCGGGGAATTGCCCGGCAGGGTGAACTCATGCTCGGCGTCGTTCAGGTAGAGGGTTTCCAGGCCCGGCTTGCGCGTCACGCCCTTGGCCACGCCCAGCAGGATGAGGCCCACCACCGAAAGCTCCTGGAGCACTTCCTGGGCCATGGCCAGTTGCCCCTTGCCGCCGTCCACCAGGAGGATGTCGGGCATCTTGCCCTCGCCTTCCTTTAGCCGACTGAAGCGTCGCGTCAGTGCCTGGTGCATGGCGGCGTAGTCGTCGCCGGGGGTGATGCCTTCGATATTGAAGCGACGGTAGTCGGACTTCAGCGGGCCCTCGGGGCCGAACACCACACAGGAGGCCACGGTCGCCTCACCGCTGGAATGGCTGATGTCGAAGCACTCCAGGCGCTGCGGTGGTTCGTCCAGGTCCAGCGCTTCGGCCAGCGCCTCGAAACGCGCGGCCACGTGCTGCCGGTTGGCCAGGCGCGCGGCCAGGGCCTGTTCGGCATTGGTCACCGCCAGTTGCTGCCAGCGCGCCCGCGTGCCGCGCACGCGGTGGCTGATCTCCAGTTCGCGGCCGCGCGCGGTGGCGATGGCTTCGATCAGTACCGGGAAGTCCTCGTGGACCGCATTGACGATCAGCTCGGCCGGCAAGTCGCGCTCGTGGTGGCTCAGGTAGTACTGACCGAGGAAGGCCAGCAGCACTTCGTCGAGTTCTTCCTCGATACCGACCTGCGGGAAGAAGTTCTTGCTGCCCAATACGCGCCCGCCACGCACGCTGATCAGGTGCACGCAGGCGCCGCCCGGGTTGACGATGGCGGCGATCACGTCGACGTCGCCGCTACCGCCTTCCATGCTCTGCTGGTCCTGCACACGGCGCAGGATCGCCACCTGGTCGCGCAGTTCGGCGGCTTTCTCGAAGTCCAGGCGCATCGCCGCCTGCTCCATGCCGCTGTTCAGCTCATCGGCCAGCTGGTTGCTGCGGCCTTCGAGGAACATCACCGAGTGACGCACATCCTCGGCGTATTCCTCCGGGCTGACCAGGCCGACACAAGGCCCCTTGCAGCGCTTGATCTGGTATTGCAGGCACGGCCGGGTACGGTTGCGGAAGTAGCTGTCCTCGCACTGGCGCACCAGGAACGCCTTCTGCAGCAACGCCAGGCTCTCGCGGATCGCCCCGGCGCTGGGATACGGGCCGAAGTAGCGGCCCTTCTGCTTCTTCGCCCCGCGATGGATCGACAGCCGCGGGTACTCGTCCTCGCTGGAGAGGAACACGTATGGGTACGATTTATCGTCACGCAGGAGAATGTTGTAGGGCGGCCGCCATTCCTTGATCAGCGTCTGCTCGAGCAGCAGCGCCTCGGTCTCGTTGGCGGTGATGGTGGTTTCGACCTGGGCGATGCGCGCCACCAGGGCGGCGGTCTTGGGCGCAAGGCCGGTCTTGCGGAAGTAGCTGGCCAGGCGCTTCTTCAGGTTCTTCGCCTTGCCGACATAGAGCAGCTTGGCGTCCACATCGAACATGCGGTAGACGCCGGGGCGGCCGCTGCAGGTGGCGAGGAAGGCCGCCGAATCGAACACCGCGCTCATCTAGTTGCTGGCATCCACCATGCCGTGGCGCACCGCCAGCAGGGCCAGTTCGACGTCGCTGGTGATGGAGAGCTTCTCGAAGATGCGGTAGCGGTAGGTGTTCACCGTCTTCGGCGACAGGCAAAGCTTGTCGGAGATGCTCTGCACCTTGTGGCAGTTGGCGATCATCAGGGCGATCTGGATTTCGCGTTCGGACAGCGCGTCGAACGGCGAGCCGTTCTTCTCCGGCTCGAAGGACTTCAGCGCGAGGGTCTGGGCGATCTGCGGGCTGATGTAGCGATGCCCGGCGAACACCTGGCGAATGGCCTGGACCATTTCCTCCAGAGCCGCACCCTTGGTCAGGTAGCCGGAGGCGCCGGCCTGCATCAGGCGCGTCGGGAAAGGATCGTCCTCGCACACGGTCACGGCCAGCACGCGCACGTCCGGCTGGCTGCGCAGCAGCTTGCGGGTGGCTTCCAGGCCGCCGATGCCCGGCATCTTCACGTCCATCAGGACCACGTCGGGCTTGAGCTCGCGGGCCAGCTTCAGGGCGTTCTCGCCGGAATCGGCCTGCCCTACCACCTGCAGGCCGTCGATGTCGGCAAGCATGCGAGAAATACCGGTGCGCACCAGATCGTGATCGTCGACCACCAGCACCTTAATCACGCAGCACCTCATTGCACAGAATTGGGAATTCGGTCGCTCGTCGGAGCACCGTGGAATCCGCGAACCTTAACAGAAAGCAATGCTCTGACCTAGCTTGGAACATGGGTGCCAAAAAGCAAACGCCAGGAAAATATCATGCGTCCCGAGCCGCGGGGCGCACACTTCGCCTGGAAGTCGGCAAGCTGTCAAGGACGGGCATTTCGAGCCTTTCGCTCGGGAACGCGCAAGTCGTCGGTTGACCCGCACGTCGAGAACGCACCGCAGCGCGCCAGGTGCCATGCTGGAGGCATGATTCGACGAGCTGCGTCACCGCCCGTCCCCTGCCCATGAGGACCGTCGACCATGTCCCTGCACATCGAAACCCCTCTGATCGAATCCCTGCCGCTCAGCCGCCAGGCCGGGCGCGGCATCTGGCTGAAGCTGGAGGCATTGCAGCCCAGCGGTTCCTTCAAGCTGCGCGGCATCGGGCTGGCCTGCGAAACCTATGCGCAGCAGGGCAAGCGACGTTTCGTGTCGTCCTCCGGTGGCAATGCCGGCGTCGCAGTGGCCTACGCGGGCCAACGTCTGGGCGTGCCGGTCACCGTGGTGGTGCCGGAATCCACCACCGAGCGCGCGCGGAACCTGCTGCGCGAGCTGAACGCCGAGCTGATCGTGCACGGCGCCAGCTGGGCCGAAGCCAATACCCTGGCACAGTCGCTGCTCGACGATGAGAGCGCTTTTCTCCATCCCTTCGACCACCGCCTGCTCTGGCGAGGCCATGCCAGCCTCGTCGACGAGGTTGCGCGCAGCGGCTTCCGGCCGAATGCCGTCGTCCTATCCGTCGGCGGCGGCGGCCTGCTCTCCGGTGTCATCGAGGGGCTGGAACGCAACGGCTGGGGCGAGCTGCCAGTGATCGCCGTGGAGACCCGCGGCGCCGACTCGCTCAACCAGGCGCTGCGCGCCGGCACCCGCATCACGCTGGAAGCCATCACCAGTATCGCCACCTCGCTGGGCGCCAAGCAGGTGTGCGAGCGCGCCTTCGACCTCGCCCGAAGCCATGACGTGCGCAGTGTCCTGGTGTCCGATCGCGCTGCGGTAAATGCCTGCGAGCGCTTCCTCGACGACCACCGCCTGCTGGTCGAACCAGCCTGCGGCGCCAGCCTGGCGATGGCCTATGAAGGCGCCAAGGTGCTGGAAGACTTCGACAAGGTGCTGATCGTGGTATGCGGCGGCGTCACCGCGACGGTCGACAACCTGCGCGAATGGGCACGGGTCTGCGCCTAGAAATCCGCATTCGCGGCGGCCGTCAGCAACCACAGGCGGCCCTCCTCCAGGCGAAACGGCTGCGCCTGCAGGTGGGCGCCGGTACAGGGACCGTCGACACACAGGCCGTCCTCGAAGCGGAACATAGCGCTGTGATGGGCGCACATCAGCCATTGCCGGCCGTAGGTGCAGAACTCCCCGGGACGAAAATCCAGCGGCACCGAGAAATGCGGACAGCGATTGCGATACAGCCAGGCCTCGCTGCCGCGCCGCACCGCCACCAGCGCCAGGCGCTCGCCATCCAAGGCCAGCTCCAGGGACTTGGCGCCGCCGTCGGGGATCTCCTCCAGGGCGCAGAGCTCAGTGGCGTCCACCATCAGCTCCTCAGTTCCGGGTTGCCCAGGCCCCAGTTCCACGGGCGGATCTCGATGCGCTCGAAGATGCCCGCGCGCACATAGGGGTCGTCGTCGAGGAAGGCGCGCACTTCATCCAGTGAAGCGGCCTGCACCACCAGCAAGGTGCCGTTCATGCAGCCATCGGCGGCATCCAGCGTCGGCCCGCCAAGGCGCACGACGACCCGATGGGGCGATGGATCACGCAAGTGCTCCCGGTGCGCCGAACGTATGCGCTGGCGCAGGGCCAACTGCTCCGGCTTGTCGGTGGCGAACACGGCGAAGTACTGGTGCATCGTCAGCCTCGCTCCAGCACGAAGTCGTAGCGCGCCAGGCGGAACTCCCCGGCGAAGTCGAACTCGGCGGCCAGCGCGTGATCGGTCCCGCAAGGCTCGTAGACCACCCGCAGGGAATCCTTGACGCCAAATACCGCGTCGGAATCCAGGTACGGATCGTCGTGGTTGAACAGGTGGGTCACCAGGGTGCGCTGGCCGGCGGCCTCGATCATGAAATGCAGATGCGCCGGACGCCACGGATGGCGGCCGGTGGCCGCGAGCAACTGGCCGACCGGGCCGTCGGTGGGAATCGGGTAGCTGACCGGGACTATCGTGCGGATGGCGTAACGCCCTTCCGCGTCGGTGCGGTAGCGTCCGCGCAGGTTGCCCTGCGGCTGTGCCTCGTCCTGGCCGGAATACATGCCGTTCTCGGCGGTCTGCCAGACGTCCAGCAGCGCCCCGACGACCGGCCGGCCATCGGCATCGAGCACACGGCCGGTGACCAGCGCCGGTACGCCGGGGCTGAAGGCCATGTTCTCGCCATGGCCGCGCTCCGGCATGCCGGCAATGTAGAAGGGACCGAAAACGGTGCTTTCGGTGACGTGCTCGGCGGCGCGGTGGTTGATCGCATCGACCAGCATCGACAGGCCGATCACATCCGACAGCAGGATGAATTCCTGGCGCACCAGGCCGTCGCACTTCTGTCCGGTGGCGGTGAGAAAGCGGATGCCTTCGAACCATTCGGCCTCGGTCAGCTCCACTTCGCTGGCGAAGGCGTGCAGATGGCGCACCAGGCTCTGCACGAGCTGGCGCAGGCGCGGGTCGGCGGTGCCGGCGAAGCTGGCGACCGCCTGGGCAGTGATTCGGGATTCGGGGCTGAGGGTTGTCATTGTTGTTCTCGCTCTCGACGGACGGCGGCGCCCCGCCTGCCAGCCACGGCCGGCAGCCGGGGCGCCGGCGACGATCAGGCCGGTGGCAGGCCCAGGCGGGCGCGCTCGAGCAGCGCCTCGATGGCCGCCTGCTCGAACGGCCGCGGGTTGTAGTAAGGGCTGGCGCAGGCGATGCGCGCGGTTTCCGCGGGGCCTTCCGGCGGCAGACCGATGGTCTCCAGTGCCAGCGGGATGCCGAGCTTGCGGTTGAGGGCGAACAGCAGCGCCCCTACCTCCTCCGCCCGCTCGCCACCCAGCGCTCGTGCCGCGCGGGTCAATGGGCCGGCTGCGGCTTCGCGGTTGTAGTGCGCGGCGTGCGGCAGGACGATGGCGTGGGCCTGGGCGTGCGGCAGGTTGAAGGTGCCGCCAAGGGTGTGGCAGAGCTTGTGGTGGATGGCCATGCCCACCGAGCCCAGGCAGATGCCCGCCAGCCAGGCGCCGTAGAGCGCGCGGCCACGCGCATCTTCGTTCAGCGGATCGGCGACCACCTCCGGCAGGGCTTCGGCCAGGGCGCGGATCGACTCCTCGGCCATCAGGCTGACGATGGGGTTGGCGTCCTGGGCATACAGCGCCTCCACCGCATGAGCCATGGCGTTCATGCCCGAGCAGGCGGAAATCGCCGGCGGCAGCGTCAGGGTCAGCTGCGGGTCGTAGATCACCGTCTTCGGCAGCACCCGCAGGTCGCGCCCGGTCTTCTTCAGGCGGTTCTCGGTGAGCCCCCAGATGGGTGTCATCTCCGAGCCGGCGTAGGTGGTCGGGATGGCCAGGATCGGCAATCCCGAATCCAGCGCGATGGCTTTGCCCAGGCCGATGGTCGAACCGCCGCCGACGGCCACGCAGCAATCGGCCCCCAGGCGCGCCGCCTCGGCGCGGGCGGCCTGGGCCACTTCCAGCGGCACGTGCATCACCGCCTGCGGATAGACGCCGGCGCTGCGCGCACCGAGCAGTTCGGCGACACGCTCGCCCTGGGCGCGCTGCTCCGGTGTTGTGAGGATGAGCGCGCGCCCGGCGCCCAGGCGCTGGATCTCCTCGCCCAGGCTGGCCAGCGAACCGGCGCCGAACACCACGCGGCTCGGCATGCCCTGATAGATGAATGACTGCATGGCGGACCTCAGCGTTTGAAATGCGGCGGAATCTGCGCGTCCACGTTGACCCAGACCGAGCGTGCCTCGGTGTAGTCGTGGATCGCCTCGAAGCCCATCTCGCGGCCGTAGCCGGACTGGCCGACGCCGCCGAAGGGGCTGCCGGGGCTGACGCGCTTGTAGCAGTTTATCCAGCACATGCCGGCGTGGATGCGTTCGGCCATCCGGTGGGCGCGCTGCAGGTCGCGGGTCCAGAGGCCGCTGCCCAGGCCGTACGCGGTCCCGTTGGCGATGGCCAGCGCCTCCTCGTCGGTGGAGAAGCGCAACACGGTGACGAACGGACCGAACACCTCTTCCTGGGCCACGCGGTCGCCCGGGCGTGCCTCGACCACGGTCGGCTCGACGTAGTAACCGCCGGCCAGCGCCGGATCGCTGGGCGCCTTGCCGCCGGTGAGAATCCGCCCGCCCTGCTCCTTCGCCACCTCCACATAGGACAGCACGCGATCGCGGTGCAGCGCCGAGGTCAGCGGGCCCATCTCGGTGTCCGGGTCCAGCGGGTTGCCCAGGCGGATCGACCGCGCCAGTTCGACGAAGCGGCCGAGGAAGTCGTCGGCGATGCGCTCGTGGAGGATCAGCCGCGAGCCGGCGATGCACGCCTGGCCCTGGTTGTGGAAGATCGCCCAGGCCGCGCCGTTGATCGCCGCGTTGAGGTCGGCGTCGTCGAAGACGATGTTCGCCCCCTTGCCGCCCAGCTCCAGCTGCACGCGCTTGAGATTGCCCTGGGAGGCTTCGACGATGCGCCGGCCAGTGGCGGTCGAGCCGGTGAAGGCGATCTTGCCCACGTCCGGGTGCTCGGCCAGGCGCTGGCCGGCGGTGTGGCCGTAGCCCGGCACCACGTTGACCACGCCGGCCGGGAAACCGACTTCGTGCATCAGCTCGGCGATGCGCAGGGTCGACAGCGGGGTGATCTCCGAAGGTTTGATCACCACGGTGTTGCCCGCCGCCAGTGCCGGGCCCATCTTCCAGCTGGTGAACATCAGCGGGAAGTTCCACGGCACGATCTGGCCGATTACGCCGATGGGCTTGCGCTGCACATAGTTGAGGAAGCCCGCGTCAACCGGGATCACCGCGCCTTCGATCTTGTCGGCCATGCCGCCGAAGTAGCGGAAGCAGGCCGCGGTGCGCGGCACGTCGAGGTTGCGCGAATCGCGGATCGGGTGCCCGGTGTCCAGCGACTCCAGCTGCGCCAGTTCCTCGGCGTTGGCCTCGATGGCATCGGCCAGCCTGAGCAGCAGGCGGCCGCGCTCGGCGGCAGGCAGCGCCGCCCAGGCTGGGAAGGCGCGCTGCGCCGCGGTTACGGCCAGGTCGATGTCCTCGGCTTCGGCCGCGGCGATGCGGGTGATCAGCGAGCCGTCGGCCGGGCACAGCACGTCGATCTGCCCGCCGTTGATAGCGGGCACGAAGCGGCCGTCGATGAACAGTTGGTTCTGCATGCGGAAACTCTCCATGCGCCACCGGCCAGGCTGGCGGCGTTGGGTTGAACGATCAGCGAAGCCCCCGGTCGGGGGCGGGACTTCAGAAATCCACCGGGTACGGTTTGAGCTCGCCGCTCTCGTAGCGCTGCGGCAGGTTCGGCGTGGCGTTCTCCCACACCAGCAGCATCGAGCGCTTGGTGGAGTAGCCCTGGTGGCGGATATCGGCGGGCATTGCGGCGATGTCGCCGGCGCGCATGGTCAGGCGCGCACGAGGGGTGCCATCGTCCTTGTCGCCAACATCCCAGATGATTTCGTCGGACAGCTGCAGGAACCACTCGATGCGGTCGTTGCCGTGGAACACCGGGAGGATGAATTCCTCGGTGGTCGGGCAGAACAGGCTCGCCTTGCACACCGAGCTGACCGAGGGGTTCCAGGTCACGTCCGAGCGCGACAGGTACTTGAACAGGTTGATCGCGTGCAGCTCGCCCTCGAAACCTTCGGCGGCGTGCACTTCCGGCTCGTCCTGGGGCACGTCGGCGAACTGGCGGTTCACCGGCAGGTCGTCGCGCAGCGGCGAGTCGTCCGGCAGCCCCGGCATGCGCCGGGTGGCGATGCGGAAGCGCTCGATGGCCTCGATGTTGTCGCCATGCTTGCGGCCGAAGGCGCTGCCGGTTTCCTCCGGCGCGGCGAAGGGATCGAAGCCGGCGTTGGTCCAGTCGCGCAGGATGGCCTTGAAGGTGGCCATGATCTTCGGCGTCTCGAACTGCTCGATGTAGTCGACACCGGCCTCCTTGAGCACGCCATTGAAGGTGCCGGCGTAGAGGTCGACCTTGCCGTAGTGGTTGCGGGTGCCGATCACCGCATCGAAGTTCACCCAGCCGTAGAAGAAGCCCCAGGCCACGTCGCGCATCATCGCGCGGAGGAAGGCGTCGGCGGGGATCAGGTGCGAGCGCAGCTGGCCCTTGGCCGGCCACTCGACGCGGGCGAAGTACTCATCGCGGGACAGGGTGAAGGCGCCGAGACGGAAACTGCGGTAGCCGGTGACGGAATCGGGCTGGCTGGCCTCCACCTCGTCGAGGGCGAAGGTGCGGGTCGGTTCGGGGGTTTCGAGCATGGCCATGGTGGGCTCCTTTTATTGTTCGCGGGCGGGCTTACTTGAGGCAGATGTCCGCCCACTTCTCGACCGAGAGCGGGCCCTTGATGGTCTGCTGCAGCAGCACGCCGGGACGCGGGCTCTCGAAGCGGTAGGCGCAGCCGGCCGGCAGCATCGCCTGGTGGCCGCGCTTGAGCAGGACGTAGCCCATCGGCTTGCCCAGCGGCTGCTCGCCGGCCAGCTCGGTGCCCTCGCCTTCGCGCAGCGGCGCGTCGAGCTTGAGGAAATCGATGCGCACTTCGCCGTCCATGCAGATGGCGAACTCGTCGTGGGCGCAGTGGAACCAGGGGGAGCGGCCTTCGGCGCGCAGTACCTCGATGACGTAGCCGAGGTTCAGGCCGACCACCACCTTCTCGTAGGCGGCGGACTGGCTGGCGACTTCGAAGACGTTGGAGAAGGCATAGTGGCGGGCGTCGCCCTTGACCAGTTCGATGGAGCCCTTGCGATAGTCGTCGAGGGATCCGAAGACAGTACGGAATGCGGCACTCATGTCGTTCACCGTTTGTTGTTGTAGTCGTTGCAAACAAGGTACGAGCCCTCGGCCCCGCCAACAATCACAGGCGGTCCGACAGGAGTGTTCGCAAATCGCAAACAAAAACGGCGCCACCAGGGCGCCGCGAAAGCCTTCGCCGGGCGAGTCTCAGCGCACCCAGCCCTTTTCCAGCAGAGGCCGGTCCCAGGCGGGTTCGTCGCTGATCCGCTCGACCAGGAAATCGATCAGGCTGCGCACCTTGAGTGCGCGCCGCTGGGTGGCGGGGAATACCGCGGAAAAATTGAACGACGACAGCGGATAGTCGATCAGCAGCGGCACCAGCCGGCCGCTCTGCAGGTCGCCGCCGGCCACCAGGGTCGGCAGGCAGACCAGCGCGGAACCGGTCAGCGCATAGTCGCGCAGCAGGTGCACGGAGTTGGAGCGGATCTGCCCCGGCAGGCTCAGTTCGATCACCTCGTCGCCGTGGTGGAAGTGCCAGCGGTTGCGCGTCGGGTAGCCTTCGTAAAGAGCGATGCGGTGCTGCAGCAAGTCTTCCGGGTGCAGCGGCGCCGGGTGCCGCTGCAGGTATTCGGGGCTGGCGAGGAACAGCCGGCGCACGCTGAACAGCTTGCGCTCGATGAGCGTCTCGGCCTGCGGCGGGAACATCTGGAAGGCGACGTCGAAGCCCTCCTCGATGGGGTCGACGACGCGGTCGTTGACGATCACATCGACCTCGATGTCCGGATACAGCTCGGTGAACTCGGCGAGCAACGCGCCAAAGTGGTGAATCGCGAAGCCCGGCAGCATCTGCACGCGTAGCTTGCCGGTGGGCTTGGCGCGCAGGTCGCGCATCTGCTCGGTGAGGGCGTTGAAGCCGGCGACCATGTCGGCGCATTCCTTGTAGTAGGTCTCGCCCACTTCGGACAGGCGCACGTGGCGGGTGCTGCGGTGGAACAGCGGCGCGTTGATGAACTGCTCCAGCTGCTGGATGCGATGGGTGATCACCGAGCGGGTCACGCCCAACTGCTGGGCGGCGCGGGCGAAGTTGCCGGTCTCGGCGACGCGGACGAACGCCTCGATGCTGAGCAGGCGGTCCATGGGTACCTCCGGTTCTTGTTCTTATGAATGCGGCAACGCCGGCCAGAACGGAGTCTAGCCGGCGCGTGGTCCGGGTACGACGGGCACTCCTACGAAGGGCAGCAGCCCCTTACAGCTCTTGCTCTTGGACTTCCAGAGCACCATCCGCACGCGCCAGACCGCCCCTTACAGAAGGCCGAGCGAAACCCACGCTGAGGAGGTCATGCGACATGGATGTCGCGAGAGCCCCGATGGGCTACAGGGACGTACCCTCGGGGCGGGCCTCCGGTGCGGGGGAGTTCGCGAGGGTAGCCCGGCTCCATCGGGCCCGTATGTCGGGGCAAGACTTTTGCCTACTTTGTGTCGTTTGACAAAGTAGGTCGCCCGAGGGGGCGAAACAAAAAACATCCGAAGACACCGATGCGGCGCGCCCCACCCAAACAGAACATCGGGTCCCCGCGTTCGCGGGGAAGACGTGAAAGTGAGGCACGGTAGTTGGCTGTACAAGCGGACCTTGCCCGCGATCACGAGCAAGCCCGCTCCTACAACCGCCGATGTTCGCTGAGCGTCCGGCGCATCGGCAGCAGTTGCCAGCCATGGCGTTCGGCGAGCAGCCCCCAGATGCCCTGCGGGGCCTTGAGCATCATCAGCACCGCGACGCTGCCGAGAATGATCATGTACAGCGGCCCGTAGTCGGCGAAGCAGGCGCGCAGGGCGAAGTACACCAGGGTGCCGATCAGCGGCCCTTCCAGGCTGCCGATGCCGCCGATGATGACGATGAAGATCACCGCGGCGGTCCAGTCCTGCACGCTGAAGGCGGCGTCCGGGGAGATGCGCAGTTTCTGCAGGAAGATCAGCGCGCCGACCAGCCCGGTGCCGCCGGCGGCCAGCACGTAGACCAGCAGGCGCGTGCGCCGGGTGTTCACGCCCAGGCTGCCGGAGGCCGCCTCGGAGTCGCGGATCGCGGTCAGCGCCAGGCCCTGCCGCGAACGCAGCAGGAGGAACATGGCCGCCATCAGCGCCACGGCGATGCCCAGGGCGCTGAAGTACAGCAGCGCCTCGCGAGCGTCGCGGCTGGCACCCAGGCTGCGGATCACCGTCGCCGGCAGGCTCTGCCCGGAGCCGCCGCCCAGGCTGCCGACCTGCGCCAGGCCGAGGCGGAAGACTTCGGCCAGGACCCAGGTGCCAATGGCGAAATAGGCGCCGCGCAAACGGAACAGCAGCAGCGCCGAGGGGACCGCCAGCGCGGCGGTAAGCAGCCCCGCCGCCAGCAGGGCGAACAGCGGCGGCAGGCCCAGCTTGCCGGCGAGCAGGAACAGCAGGTAGCCGCCGAGGCCGACGAAGGCCTGCTGGCCCACCGAAACCATGCCGCCGTAGCCGGCCAGCAGGTTCCACAGTTGCGCCAGCGCCAGGTAGTAGGCGAACTCGATCACCGCGTGCTGCAGCGCCGGGGACGCCCAGGCCGGCAGCGACAGCAGCAGGCACAGCAGGCCGCCGAGCAGGCCCAGGCCGACGCGGCTGCTGCGGGTGGCGCGTTGCACTCGCCAGACGGGATTCATGGCATTCATCAGTCGACACTCCGGGGGAACAGGCCGCGCGGGCGGACCAGCAGGATCAGCAGGAACATCAGGTGGCCGGCGAGGATCTGCCAGCCGGGATCGATGCGCGCGCCCACCGCCTGCGCCACGCCAAGGATCACGCCACCGGCCAGGGTGCCCCAGAGGCTGCCGAGGCCGCCGATGATCACCGCCTCGAAGCCGTACAGCAGGCGCCCCGGCCCTATCGCCGGGTCGAAGCTGGTGCGGATGGCGAGGAACACCCCGGCGATGGACACCACCGCCATCGCCAGGCCCATGGCCAGGCCGAACAGCTGGCTGTTATCGATGCCCATCAGGCGCGCGGTCTGCGGATCGTCCGAGGTGGCGCGCAGGGCGCGGCCGAGTGCGGTGCGGTAGAACAGCAGCTGCAGGCCGCCGATCACCAGCAGCGCGCAACCGAACACCAGCAGGGGCATGACTCCGACGCTGATTTCGCCGACGCTGACGCTGGCGACTTCCAGCGCGCCCTGGGACAGCTTGTGGCTGTCGGCGCTGAAGCCGGCGAGCAGCGCGTTCTGCACGATCACCGAGAGGCCGAAGGTGACCAGCAGCGGCGGCAGGATGTCGCCGCCGAGGGTGCGGTTGAGCAGCAGGCGCTGCAGCAGGTAGCCCAGGCCGAACATCGCCGGCACCACCAGCACCAGGCTGGCCAGCGGCGACAGGCCGAGACCGTTGCACAGCACCAGCGCCAGGTAGGCGGCCAGCACGATGAAGTCGCCGTGGGCGATATTGACCAGGCGCATGATGCCGAACATCAGCGACAGGCCGACCGCGAACATGGCGTACAGGCCGCCCAGCAGGACGCCCTGGATGAGGGTATTGAGCCAGTCCATATCTAGATTCCGAAGTAGGCCGCGCGGATCTGCTCGCGGCTCGCCTGGTGCGGGCGGCCACTGAGGGACACGCGTCCCTCCTGGAAGCAGTAGAAGCGGTCGGCGACGCCAAGCGCCTGGTTGATGTCCTGCTCGACGAGGATCAGCGAGGTGCCGCCTTCCTTGATCGTCGGCAGTGCCGCGTAGATGTCCTTGATGACCGTAGGCGCCAGCCCCAGGCTGATCTCGTCGCACAGCAGCAGCGCCGGGTTGGACATCAGCCCGCGGCCGATGGCGACCATCTGCTGCTGCCCGCCGGACAGCGCCGTGCCGGGCCGCCGGCGCAACTCGCCGAGCACCGGGAACAGCCGGTAGATGCGCTGCAGGTCCCAGGCGCCGCGGCGTTTGCCCCAGGCGCCGATCTGCAGGTTCTCCTCCACCGACAGCGAGGGGAACAGCCGCCGGCCCTCCGGCACCAGCGCGATGCCACGGCGCAGCACCTGGTTCGCCGGCAGCGCGCCTATGGCTTCGCCGCGAAAACGGATGGCTTCGGGCTCGTTGCGGATCAGCCCCGCCAGCGAGCGCAGGAAGGTCGACTTGCCGGCGCCGTTGGCGCCGATGATCGCCAGGGTCTCGCCCTCCTCCAGTTCCAGGTCGAGGTCGAACAGCGCCTGGAAGTCGCCATAGCCGGCGCGCAGCCCGTTCACGGTCAGCATGCCGCACCTCCCATGCCCAGGTAGATTTCCTGCACCCTGGGGTTGGCCATCACCGCCTGCGGTTCGCCTTCGTCCAGCTTGCTGCCGAAGTTGATCACCAGCAGGCGGCCGACCACCGCCAGCAATGCGTGGACGATGTGCTCGATCCAGATGATCGCGGTGCCGCCGCGGTGGATGCCCTGGATGGTTTCCACCAGCTCATGGCATTCGGCCTCGGTCAGTCCGCCAGCGATCTCGTCGAGCAGCAGCAGGCTTGGGCGCGTGGCCAGGGCACGGGCCATTTCCAGCCGCTTGCGTTCGAGCAGCGTCAGCGAGCCGGCCAGCACGTTGGCCTTGCGCATCAGGCCGGTCATCTCAAGCACCTGCGCGCACCACTCGTTTGCGCCGCGCTCGTCCTTGCCGCCACCGAAGGCCGCACCCACCAGCAGGTTCTCGAACACCGTCATCTTCACGAACGGATGCGGGATCTGGTGCGAGCGGCCGATGCCCAGCCGGCAGCGCCGGTGCACCGGCTCGCCGGTCACCTCGACTCCGGCGAAGTGGATGCGCCCGGCGTCGGCGCGCACGCCGCCGGCGATCAGGTTGAACAGGGTGCTCTTGCCCGCCCCGTTCGGGCCGATGACGCCAAGCGCCTCGCCCGGTGCGAGCTGCAGGCTCAGGTCATCGGTCACGGTGACCGAGCCGTAGCGCTTGCGAAGGCCGTCGACGGCCAGCAATGGCTGCATGGCTTCAGCCTCCATAAGTGATGGGCTGCATCTCGCCGCCCAGCGGGATGTTCGGTGCCGTGCGGTTGGCGGTGATCACCAGGTCGTAGCCGAAGGCCCCGCCCTGGCGCCATTGCCCGGCCACCAGCGGGGTCTTGGCGACGTTCTTCACCGGGCCGTGCTTCCAGCTGACCGGACCGACCACGGTGTTCAGTTCGGTTGCCAGCAGCGCCTCGCGCACGGCGTGCGGATCGCCCACCTGGGCGGTGCGGCGGAGGATATCCACGGCCAGTTCGAACAGCGCGTGGACGAACCCCAGCGGCTGGGTCCACTGCTTGCCGGTGGCCTGGGTGTAGGCCGTGGCCAGTTGCGCCGAGGTGCGCCCGTCGAGGGACGAACTGAACGGGTGCTGCGGGCTCCACCAGATTTCCGTCGACAGGTTTTGCCCGGCCGGGCCGAGCGCCTGCACCGCCGAGGGGAACAGCAACGCCTTGCCCACCGACACCACCTTGGGCCGGAAACCCTGCTGGCGCGCCTGGGTCCAGAAGGTGGCTAGGTCCGGCGGGATGACCACGCCGGTGACGATCTCCGCCTCGCCCTTGCGGAATGCGGCGATCTGCGCGGAGAAGTCGTCGGTCAGGCTCTGGAAGCGCCCCGGATCGACCAGCTGGAAACCCTTCTGCGCCAGCACCGGTGGGAAGCCCAGCTGGCTGTCGCCCCAGGCGTTGCCGTCGCCGTCGTTGGGGAACAGGCCGCCGACCACCTTGTCGCCGGGCAGTCCTTCCCACATCGCGGTGTAGGCGCCGATCACGTCCTCCAGACCCCAGAAGAAGTGGTAGGTCCACTCGAAGCCCTGGTCGGGCTTGCCGCCGCGGGTGAAGAACCAGGGCTGCCAGGGGGCCACGGTGGAGATGCACGGCACCTCGTTGATCTCGCACTGGTCGGACACCGGGTTGGTGGTTTCCGGGGTGGAGGACACCAGCATCAGATCCACGCCGTCGGAGAGGATCAGTTCGCTCGCCACCTCGGCTGCGCGGTTCGGGTTGGACTGGCTGTCGCGGACCAGCACCTCCAGGCAATAGGCCTTGCCGGCGATGTCGATGCGGTTCTTCAGCAGCTGCGCCACGCCATCGAGGATGAACCGGTCGGCGGCGGCGAAGGGGGCCAGCGGGCCGGTCTGCGGGCTGACGTAGCCGATGCGGATGACCTTTTCGCCGGCCAGCGCCGGTACACCCGGCAGGCCGGCCAGCATTGCCCCGCCGGCGACCACGCCGCTGGCGCGCAGGAAGTCGCGGCGGCTGAAGCCACCGGGCAGTTTCTTGTCGTTCATGGGAGACCTCGCGGGGCTCAGAAGAAGAAGGTGACGTCGAAGGAGCCGATCAGCTGGCTGTCCTTGCGGCCGTCGCCGAAGGCATCGCGGCCACTGCCGTTGTGGATGTCATAGCGCAGCTCGGGGCGCAGGCGGACGTTGGAAACCGGGGTCCAGGCCAGGTTGGTGGTGAAGCCGTAGAAGTTGCCCCAGCTCGGGTCGGGGATGCCGGTGTCCGGGTCGATGTTGGCCATCAGCACATGCACCGGCGCGGTGGTGTGGAACCACTCGGCGCGGCTGTTCCACATCAGTTTCGGCGCCAGTTGGTGGTACCAGTTGAGGTCGGTGCCATACCAGCGGCCGTCGCGCTCGTTGGCGAAGGTCGCGAAGGCGGCGTCCTCCTGGTAGCCGTAGTTGAACTCGACGGCCACGCGGTTGCGTTCGTCCAGCACGTGGCTGACGGTGAGGAAGGAGTCGTAGCGGGTCAGGTCCTGGTGCTTGTCGCCGGCGGGAATCGGCGAGCCACACGCGCAGTCGGCAAAGCTGTCGCCGGCACCGTTGCCATAGATGTTTTCCCAGTCGACCCAGGTGCGGAAGTCCGCCGAGCGCCAGCGCATGTTGGCGATCACGTCCGGATCGTGGTTGGGGTCCTGCAGGTTGTTCCAGCCCTGCACCAGGCCCAGCTCGAAGCCGAGCATGCTGCCGCCTTCCTGCTGCGGCAGCTTGAATGAATAGAGCGCGCCGGCGTGCTTGGCCGGGCCGTGCATGAACGAATAGGTGTGCGTATAGAAGTCCGCCGGCGCCGGGCTACCGAGGGCGAAGCCGATCTCGTTCTCCAGCGGCGTATGGAAGATCCCGACCATCAGGTCGGAACCGCCGAGCACCGGGAAGTAGAGGTCCATGTACGCCTGGGCGATGGTGAAATTCTCGTCCTCGGGACCTGCCGAGCGGTTCACGCCCAGGTCCTCGTCCCAGCCGTAGGTCTTGAAGTAGCGCGCGTCCTTGCCGTAGAGCGCGGTGACGTTGAAGCCCCAGTCCGCTTCCTGCGGCATGGGTCCGGGGAAGGGACCGACGCGGCCGATCACGTTGCTCTTGGGCGCCTTCTCCACCGCGACCGCCAGCTGGTTGAGGTTGAAGCCCTCGTCGTCGTTGAAGAACGCCTGTTTGCTGACGTCGTCGCTGCCGTTGTTGTTGTAGATCCAGCCGGCTTGCGCCCACCCGTGCACCTTGATGCCGTAGTCGCGTTCGAGGCTGTCGCCGAACAAATGGCGGAACAGGGAACCATTGGGGTCCTCGCCGTCGGCGAGGGCCAGGGAGGAGCAAAGCGTTGCGCCCATCGCCACGGGGACGAGCAGGCGCCTGGCAAGCGAAGGCTTGAAGGCGGGCATGGCAGCTTCCTTATTTTTATCGGGCCTATGCCGGAGACCGTGCCGGGCGGGAGCCCGACGTTGTCCGGTGAGGGGAAGCTACAAGCCGGCCGACTGCTCAACAATTAGGCATTCAATGACTGCAGTGTTCGCAAAATCAGAACAGTGCGACGCGGCGCCGGGCCGACCTTCCGTGTCAGCCCAGGCCCCCGGGTGCCGTAAGACGGCGAACAGGCGCGCCGGGCGGCTGGCGCCGTTCTTGCTTGATAAATGTGACAACTTCATGACAACGGTTGTCTGCTATCAAGAAGAGTAGGGCCAGGTCGTATTCGGGGGGTGCCCATGGGAAGCGTGACGAAGGAACGGGCAACTGTAATTTGCCGGCAGGACGACAAGATCCTTTTCGTGCGCAAGGCGCGGCGCAAATGGAATCTTCCTGGCGGGCGCATCGAGGCCGACGAGGCGCCTCAGCAGGCGGCGCTGCGCGAACTGGCCGAGGAGACCGGCTTGCAGGTCGACGGCCTGGCGTATCTCGCGCCTCTAGAGCTGTACCAGACACTGCACTACGTCTTCGAAACGGCTTTGCTGGAACCGCAGCGACCGCAACCGCTCAACGAGATCGCCGACTGCCGCTGGTTCTCCCTCGAAGAACTTGAGCAGCGCAGCGTGAACAAGTCCATCCGCCGCCTGCTCAAGGACTGCCAGCGCCCCGAATGAGCCGGGGCGCCGTGCTTCAGGCCGGTGCGCAGAGCCCGGCCAGGCCCTGCCGCGAGGCTTCCGCGGCCTGTTCCAGGACGCGGCGTTTCCAGCCATCCTCATCGACGTAGAAGGCGTCGCGCAGCCGACGGCGGATGCGTTGTGCCTTCTGCGGCGACGCTTCCTTCGTGTTGCTCAGCCACTGTTCGGCGCAAAGCGCACTCAGCACCTTGGTGCCTGGCAGGGTGCCGTATTCCAGGGTGATGGCGGTCAGCTCGGCCTGCGGGCACTCCTCGCTGGCGGCTCGAATCATCTGGCCCTGCAGCGGCACCGAGATCGAGTCGCCGTCGTAGGAACTGGTCACTTCCCTGCCCCACCAACGGCGCGTGCGCTCCAGCGCCTGCGGATCGTTGGCGCCGACGAAGATGCGCTCGCCGTGGCCCTTGGGGCCAAGCCCGGTGTGCAGGTCGATCCAGCCCAGGCGCCGGCACTGGCGGCCATGCTCGCGCAGCACCTCGCGCACCGTCTGGTTGCTCCAGGTGGCTTCCTGGCCGATGAAGAACAGCCCTTGCGGGTGGCTGTTCTGGCCACCGGCGACGGCGCTGTGTACGCTCTTGCGCCCGTGCTTGAGGAGGAAGCCGATGAGTCGCGCGCGGCTCAACAGGCCCGGCGGCCACTGGCGCGGCAGCAGGATGGGGTCGAGCTTGGCGTAGTTCTCGTTGCGCTGGCGCGGCTTGGAGAAGTCGATGAAGTTGCGGTTCAGGTCGACGTTCTCGTGGGTCCAGCGTCGCCACCAGGAGAAGCCGTAGGGGTTCGCCGCATGCAGGTAGAGCACCGCGCAATTGGCCTTCTCGCACTCACGCAGCCACTCCGGGTCGCTGAGCAGCGCGATCTGCACCGCCGAACCGCAGAAACCTTCGACGCCATGGCAGCCGCTGCTGATGATCAGCAGGCGCTCGGCGTCGGCCGGGCCCATGCGCGCCACGTCCAGGGACAGAAGTTCACCTTCGCGGCCCGCCAGTGGATGGCGGTGCGACTGCACCGTCAGGCCGGCGTCCAGGCAGGCGGCCAGGAATTTGCCACGCGCCTCGGCGTAGCTCTGGGAAAAACACGCAGAAGGAAGCATCACCGCTCCGATGATCAGGCAGTTTTCAGGAGAGCCCCGGCAGCACCGGGGCGATGGGAAAAGGAGGAAGTGCGCGGTCAGCTGCTGACGGCAGCACCCAGCGCGGCGTCGGGCTGCTGCGCCCGGCGGGTACGCTCCGGGTCGACGATGCGCAGGCCGAGCAGCCCGCAGACCAGCGCACCCAGGCCGAACAGCGCAAGGCCGGTCTCGAAGCCGCGGGCGATGTCGCCGCCGCAGGCCTCGACCAGACGGCCCACCAGCCAGGGGGCGAGCATCCCGGCGCTGGTCATGCCGCCGATGTGGATCGCCAGCATGGAGCCGCGCTGCGCCGTCGGTGCGATGTGCGCAACGATGGTGTTGCAGAAGGTCGGCAGCGCGTTGATCAGCACCGCGCCCACGCAGTACAGGCCCAGCACCAGCGGCAGGTCGCCGTGGAACAGCAGCAGTCCGCAGAACGCAAGGCCCGCCAGCGCCGCGCAGACCATCGGCGGTGCCACCAGGGCGCGCTGCACCGACGCTCCGCGCTGGAGCGCACGCTGCGAAAGCGCCGAGATCGCCAGGTTGAAGGCCATCACCCCGAGGGTCACGCCCATCACCAGGTAGCCCGACTGCATGGGCGTCATGCCCTGCCCTTTCTGCAGGTAAACCGGCACCCAGCTGTAGACCAGGGCATTGGGCAGGTAGCCGACGAAGCCGACCAGGGTCACCCAGAGGAAGGTGCGGTTGAGCAGCAGGCGTCGGTAGGGCTGGCGCTCGCTTGTGGTGCCCTGCCCGGCCTGTTCGGTCTGATTGCCTTCACGGCCGAACAGCAGCCAGACCAGCAGCCAGGCCAGCCCGATACCGGCCAACGCGACATAGGCTGCTCGCCAGCCCAGGTGCTGGATCGCCAGCGGCAAGCTGACCGCGCCGAGGACCGCGCCGAGCATGATCGAGACCTGGATCATCGACGACGGCAGCACACGTTCGCGCGGGCCGAACCACTTGAAGCAGGCGTGCTGGGTCACCGCCGTGCCCGGCCCGGTGCCGGCGCCCAGCAGCAGGCGCCCGGCGACCAGCCCGAGGAAGCCGCTGGAGAGCGCCACCAGCAGTTGCGAGGCCATCCACACCAGCGACATGCCGGCGAGGATCCAGCGGGTCGGGAAGCGGTTGGCGAGAAAGCCCACCAGCACCCCGGAGATCGAATAGAGGAAGAAGAAGGCGCTGCCGATGAAGCCGAACTCACTGGGGCTGAGTTTCAGCTCGTCGATGATCTTCGGACCGGCGAAGGCGAAGATGGTCTTGTCCATCACGCTGATGACCATCACCAGCATCAGCAGGACCAGCACCAGGGTGCGACGGGAATTGCCCATGTATCGAATCTCCTTCCCGCCTCAGGCGACCAGGTATTTTTCGGCCAGGCGTGCCCAGAGGCTGGCACCGAACGGAATGGCCGCGTCGTTGAAGTCATAGCCGGGGTTGTGCACCATGCAGCCGCTCGGCCCGCTCTGGCCGTTGCCCAGGGCGATGTAGCAGCCCGGCCGGCGCTGCAGCATCCAGGCGAAGTCCTCGCTGCCGAGGAAGCCCGCCGGCGGGTTGGACAGCAAGCGCTGCGGCCCCACCAGTTCGCTCGCCACCTCGCGCAGCAGGCGGGTTTCTTCCGGCGTGTTGACCAGCACAGGCATCAGTTCCTCGTAGCGATAGTCCACCTCGATCCCGTGCACCGCGGCAACGCCGTGGGCCACTTCGGCGATACGCTTCTTCAGCAGCTCACGCACTTCCGGGATGGTGGCACGCACGCTCAGTTGCAGCACGGCCTGGTCGGGAATCACGTTGGGCGCGTCGCCCGCGTGGATCGAACCGACAGTGACCACTGCGGTTTCGGTGGAAGGTACGTTGCGCGAAACGATGGTCTGCAGCGCCAGCACCAGTTCGGCGGCGGCCACCACCGGGTCCTTCGCGGTGTGTGGCATTGCACCGTGGCCACCGACGCCGAGCAGGCGGATGCTGACCCGGTCGCTGGAAGCCGACAGCGGCCCTTCGCGGGTCAGGAAGCAGCCCACCGGCAGCCCCGGCGCGTTGTGCAGGGCGTACACGGCATCGCACGGGAAGCGCTCGAAGAGGCCGTCGTCCATCATCGCCACGGCGCCGCCGAGTTGTTCTTCGGCCGGCTGGAAGATCAGGTTGAGGGTGCCGTCGAAGGCTTTCGTCTCGGCCAGGTAGCGTGCCGCGCAGAGCAGGATGGCGGTGTGACCGTCGTGACCGCAGGCGTGCATCTTGCCGGCGTGCTGGCTGCAGTGCGGCACGCCGCTGGCTTCCTGGATCGGCAGCGCGTCCATGTCGGCGCGGATGCCCAGGCTGCGCGCGCCGTTGCCCAGGCGCAACACGCCGACGACGCCGGTGCCGCCGACGCCTTCGTGCACCTCGTAGCCCCACTCGCGCAGCAGGCCGGCGACCAGCGCGCTGGTGCGGTGCTCCTCGAAACCGAGCTCGGGATGTTGGTGGATCTGCCGACGAATGCGGGTGAACTCATCCTGCAGTTCGACGATTCGCGCAATGGGTGCGAAGAGTGCCTGGCTCATGCCGCGTCCTTGTTCTTGTGATGACGGCGCGCAGCATGCCTTAGCCCCGGAGCGGCTGGATAATGACCTTCGCACATGCTTATCCAGGCTGGTTATCGTCAGGCGCCGGGCTTCTGCAGGTGCGGTCCCTTGAAGGCGTAGACCAGTTCGTCGACCAGCATCTGCGCCTCGCGGGTCATCAGTTCCGCCGGCCGCGAGACCAGGGAAATGTCGGTACCCGGCACGCGCTCGGCGATGTTCAGCGCATCCAGGGTGCTGGAGACGATCGGCAGGTCGAACACCCGCCGCGACCAGAAGCTCACCGCATCGGTATGGGCCGCGAGCTCCGCGTAGAGCACCACCGAGGCACATTCGACGATGCGTTGCGGCGGCTCCACGCCCTGTTCGCGGAACATCTCGCCGGCCAGGGAGACTTCAAGGGAATCGGGGATCAGCCACTCCTGGTCGAGCAGCTCGCGCAGCGAACGCACCGCGCGCAGCGGATGGCCCTTGCGCACTGCCAGGGTGGTCGGCTGGGCATACAGCTCCTGCCACTGGAAACCGTCGATGTTGCGCGAGGCGGGTTGCGAGGTCAGCACCAGGTCCAGCTGGCCCTCGCGCAGGCCTTCCAGCAGCTTGGCCGGACGCAGCTCGTTGATCTGCAGCTGCACCTTCGAGTAGCGCTTGCGGTAGCGCAGCAGGCAGGCGGCGAACTGCTGGCTGGGCGTCACCGGCGACACGCCGATGGCCACGCGGCCATCCATCGCGCCCTTGAGCGCCTCGATCTCGTCGCGCGCGCGGCGCACCTCCTCCACCACCAGGCGCGCGCGGCGCACCAGGCGGTCACCGTACTCGGTGGCGGTGATGCCACGGTTGGAGCGCACCAGCAGCGGCACGCCGAGCTCGGCCTCGAGCTCCTTGATGCTCTTGGACAGGGCGGGCTGGGAGATATGCAGCAGGCGCGAGGCTTCCTGGATGCTGCCGCTTTCGCAGATGGCGACGATGGCGCGGAGTTGATGCAGCTTCATGATCGGAGTGCGCATGTTCGAGTGAGGGGGCGCAAGGTAAAGCAAAAATGGGGCCCTGGGACAGCCGGGCGGGTGACCGGTCGGTATCGCCCCCCTGTAGGAGCGGCCCATGGCCGCGAATCGCGGGCGTGGCCCGCTCCTACAAGATAGGCATGGCGCGGTGCGTTTCGCGGATGATATCCGCTCCTACGGGACCATTGCCCCCCGGTCTTCGCCGATGAAATCCGCAGCTACGCCCCCACCGAAAAAAACGGGCGGCCTTCCGGCCGCCCAAATAGAGCTTCGGTGGAGTTGCTCGTTGTTGTCAGCGAATACCGGTCGCGCGCAGGGCGCTCGGGGTGAAGTCGTTGCTCGAGGTGCGCTGGTCGAAGCTGTAGCTGTGCTTCTCCTCGTTGCGCAGGCCCGACACCGTGTAGCGGCCGGAAATCACGTCGTAGTGGGTTTCCGCGGTCAGCCAGGTGAACTGCTGGTCGTAGAAAGGCCGCGCATGGCCTTCGGCGACGCGCCAGAGGCTGCCATGGCCGTCGTAGGCATCGGCTTCGGCGATCTGCCAGCTGTCTTCGTCTATGTACAGGTCACGCTTGCTGTAGACGTGCCGCTGGCCTTCCTTCAGGGTCGCCACCACATGCCACACGCGGTGCAGCTCGTAGCGGGTGTAGTCGGGGTTCAGGTGGCCCGGCTTGACGATGTCGGCGTACTTGGCGCTCGGCGAGTCGAGCTTGAAGCTGTTGTAGGGGATGTACAGCTCCTGCTTGCCCACCAGCTTCCAGTCGTAGCGGTCCGGCGCGCCGTTGAACATGTCGAAGTCGTCGTAGGTGCGCATGCCTTCCGCGCCGGGGCTGTCGTAGCCCACTTGCGGGGCGCGGCGCACGCGGCGCTGGCCGGCGTTGTACATCCAGGCCATGCGCGGTTCCTTGACCTGGTTGATGGTCTCCAGCACCAGCATCACGCTACCCGCGCGGCGCGGCGGCGAGAGAATTTCCTGGCGGAAGTAGTAGAGGATGTTGTCCATCTTCGCCGGGTCGTAGTCGCTCAGGCCGAACGGGAAGGCGAAGTCTTCCTTCATGTAGCTGATGGTGTAGTCGCCGTTGGTCTGCGGGTTCATCTGCGCGGTGGTGCGCTCCATCGTCTTGCCGCGGTAGCGGGTGACGTGGTTCCAGATCGCTTCCAGGCCGTTCTGCGGGATCGGGAACGGGATCGACAGCTTGAAGTGCTCCAGGCCGTTGCCGCCTTCGGCGAGGCTGGTCTGGGTGGCGTTCTGCTTGGCCGCCGCGAGGACGTCCGGCGGCAGGCTCACGCTGCGGTGGCTGGGGTAGACCGGGATGCGGTAGGTATCCGGGAAGCGCTTGAACATCGCCAGCTGGCCGGGGGTGAGCCTGGCCTTGTACTGCTCGGCGTTCTGCGCGGTGATGGTGAACAGCGGCTTCTCGCTGGCGTACGGATCGGGCAGGAAGCCGCCCGCGTCGGCCGCGCCGGCGCTGGCGGTCAGGCCGCCGGTCCAGGCCGGGATGCTGCCGTCGGCGTTGCCGGCCTTCTCGGCGCCCACCGGGGTCAGGTCGGCGCCCAGGCGCGCGGCCTGCTCGGCGGATACGGCGGCCATGACCTGGCCAGCGAGCAGGCCGAGGCTTAGGCAGCCGGCCTGGATCAGGAGCTTGTGCTTCATCGTGGAGTCTCCAGGGGCGTCAGAAGCTGACGCCCACGCTTACGGCGAGGAAATCGCGGTCGGTGTTGGTGTTGTAATCGCCACCGAAGTAGTTGGTGTACGAGAGGCTGGCGTTGTAGCGGCTGAGGTATTCGCCATCCAGGCCGATGCTCACCGCCTTCTCGCCTTCGCTGAAGGTCGGGCCGTAACCCTGCACGTCCTGGGCGAACGACAGGTTCGGCTTGAGGGTGATGCCGCCGAGCATGTCGTTGTATTCCAGCTGGCCGCGCAGGCGATAACCCCAGGAGTTGGCGGTGTAGAAACCGTCGTCGTTGCACTCGCCCGGGTTGGCGGTGTTGACCACCTTCTGGCACAGCGCGTTGCCCGACAGGCCAAGCAGCGAGGAGGTGCCGGCCGCGGCCAGTTCGCCGTTGCCGTAGACGCTGCTGCGGCCGAAGCGCAGGTCGCTGCCGTCGGTGGAGCCAAGGTCGCTGATGTGGGTGAAGCCCACTTCGCCGACCAGGGTCAGGCGATCGGCGCGCACCACCGGCAGGTTGTCGAAGGTGTTGGTCAGGGTCACCTGCGCCTGGGTCACCGGCATGCGCTTGTAGCCCTGGATCAGCGAGCCGTAGGCCGAGTCGGCCCAGCCGCTGGCGAAGATCGGCAGGCCGGCGTTGACCAGCGAGCTGGTGGAGGCCGAGCCGAGGGTCGCGGCGGCGGAAACGTCGGTGCCGTTGATGCCCAGCGGCATGTTCGGCCGGTAGCTGATCTCGCCGGACACCGCGGTGGTGCCGACCGTGGTGGCGAAGCTCAGGCCGTAGAGGCGGATGTCTTCCGGGTAGGTCAGGTAGTAGCGCGCGGTGCTCTTGCCGCCCTGGCCGATGATGCCGCCGACCGGGTCGCTGAACGCGCCCTTGCCGACCAGCCAGTTACTGTAGGGCGTGCGGCTGTGGTAGTTCATCGCGTAGAGGCCGAACTCGGTCTCGTTCAACGACTCGGCCATCCAGTGCAGGGCCACGCCGTACTGGCCACCGTCGCGGGCGTCGTCGTCGCCCAGGCGCGGTACGTAGCCGTAGCCGCCCTTCACCCCGGTGCCGTCGACGTTACGGTCGAAGTCGCTGCCGTTGATCGCCATGCCGGTGTCGCAGCCCTGGGCGGCGATATCGCTGCCGAAGAAGGTGCCGCAGTTGTCGAGGACGGTCTTCTCCCACTTCAGCTGGTAGAAGGCCTCCATCGACAGGTCTTCGGTGACGCCCTGGTTGAAGTAGAACATCGGCACCGGGATCAGCGCCTCCTTCACCTCGGAGCCGGGACGGCGCAGGGCCGAGACGTCCACCGGGTTGATGCTGTTGATGCCGTTCTGGATGAAGGTGCTCTCGCCCCAGCTCACCACCTGCTTGCCCAGGCGCACGGTGCCCGGCAGTTCGGCGATGCTGTAGTTGTGGTAGGCGAAGGCGTCCAGCAGTTGCGCGCCGGAGGAGCGCGCGGCCTGGTCGCGGCCGTTGTCGTCGATGTCGTAGAGGTGCTGGTGGCCGTCCTTCAGCTCGAAGTCGTACCAGTACTTGCCACGCAGGAACACGCCGCTGTCGCCGTACTTCAGCTCCAGGTCATGCACGCCCTTGAACAGCTTGGAGAAGGGCTCGCCCTTCTTGAAGTTCAGGCGATTGTCGTCGGAGGTGGCGCTGGAGGCGCTGCCGCCGTTGCGCGAACCGATGAATTTCTTGTCCGGGTTGTCCATCGCCCAGCTGGCGCCGACCGACAGGGTCGAGTCGAAACGCCCTTCGATCTCGCCGATGTTGAAGGTCGCTGCGTGCACGGCCGGTACGCCGCCCATCGCCATCCCCACTGCCATTGCCAAAGTCGAAGGGCGCATTGCTCCGCCGCCGGCTCTTGTTCTTCTCATGTCGTTCTCCGCCTGGAACCTGCTGGTAAGAGGCGGACCCACCGGGCCCGCCGCCCGGCCCGGCGCCACGAAATAGCGCGGCGATCCTGGGGGGCGGTCGCATGGTAAGAGCCGGGTCACACGGCTGACTTCTGAAAAAAACTTATGCCTATAGCCAAATGCCAAGCGCGCCGGGCTCGATAACCGGCGGCTATCGCGATAAGCAGGATTCAGCGGAGGCAGCCGTGGTTGTTGCCTATAGTGCGGCGCCATCCCACCCGGCCGATGGAGCCCCCATGAAGATCGCACTGACCGGCGACAGCATCCTGCAACGCCGCCTGAACAGCCGCGAGGACGCGACCCTGCGTCCGTTGTTCGACCTGATCCGCGCGGCGGACGTCAGCTTCACCAACCTGGAAGTGCTGCCCAACGACTTCGAGGGCGACCCGGCCCTGGAAAGCGGCGGCTCGCACTTCGGCGCACCCTCGTGGGTCCTCGATGAGCTGGTGCAAGGCGGCTTCGACCTGTTCTCCACCGCCAACAACCACGCGCTGGACTACAGCATCTCCGGCCTGCACGCCATGCACCGCGAGCTGGACAAGCGCGAGCTGCTCTACGCCGGCACCGGACGCAACCTGGAAGAAGCGCGGCGCCCGGTGTACTGCACCCGCCCCGAAGGCACCGTCGCCCTGCTCGCCTGCAGCGCCACATTCGGCAAAGGCCAGGAAGCCAGCGACCAGACCCGCGACATGCCCGGCCGCCCCGGCCTCAACCCGCTGCGCTATGACACCGTGCACGAGGTGAACCCGACGCAGATGGCCCAGGTCCGCGAGCTGATCGCCAGCCTCGGCCTCGACCGCCTGTACCAGGGCGCCGTCGACCTGGGCTTCGCCCACCCGCTGCCGCATCCGTCGCTGGCGGTGTTCGGCCCCTTCACCCCGCTGCTGTTCCGCGAGGGCCAGCAGACCCGCGTGCGCACCGCGCCACGCAAGAAGGACGTCGACGACATCCTGCGCTGGGTCGAGGAAGCACGGGTGATGTCCGACGTCGTGGTACTGAGCATCCACGCCCACGAACTGGGCTTCAACGCCGAGGGCGACTGGGACCTGGAAGCCCCGGCGGAATTCCTCCAGCCGGTGGCGCGGCGGATGATCGAGGCCGGCGTCGACATCGTCGTCTGCCACGGCCCGCACCTGCTGCGCGGCATGGAGATGTACAACGGCAAGCCGATCTTCTACAGCCTGGGCAACTTCATCGGCCAGAATGAGCTGGTCGAGCGCCTGCCGATCGACAGCTACGAGCAGTTCCGCGTCGACCGCAACCAGACCCCGTCGAAGGTCTTCCAGCAACGTACCCAGAACGACACCCGCAGCTTCCCCTCGGACGCGCGTTTCTGGGAGTCGCTGGTGCCGGTCTGCCAGTTCGACGGCAAGCGCCTGGCGAGCATCGAGCTGCACCCGGTGAGCCTCGGCCTTGGTGAGTCCATCCACCGCCGCGGCCGCCCGCGCCTGGCCCAGGGCGAGCACGCGCAGCAGATCCTGCAACGCTTCGCCAAGCTCAGCGCGCCCTACGGCACCGAGCTGCAGTTGGACGGCGACATCGCCCGCATCGCGCTCTGAGCCGGTGGTCCGGACTCGGACCGCCAACAGCCCACGCCCCTATCCGAGGCGCGGCGCTTCTCCCCTCGCCTTTCCGGCACCCGCGTTGCGCCGGCCCGCCGCTACCCGCGCGCCGTGGCCGGCCAACGACCCTTCCGTCAGCAAACCACAAACGCGCCAGCCAGTGGCTAGAGTGGATTGGACTTCCTCTCCTGCCAGGTGCCGCCGCCATGTCGCTCGCGCTCTACGGTCATCCGTTTTCCTCATACACGCAGAAGGTCCTGATCGCGCTCTACGAGAACGCCATCCCGTTCGAATTCCGTTGCGTCGGGCCCGACTGGCCACAGCACACCGCCGACTGGCTGAACCTGTGGCCGTTGCGCAAGTTCCCGGTGCTGCTCGACGGCACGCGCAGCCTCGCCGAGAGCAGCATCATCATCGAGTACCTGCAGCTCATGCATGGCGGCGCGGTGCGCTTGCTGCCGGACGATCCCCAAGCAGCGCTGCAGGTCCGCTTCCTTGATCGCTTCTTCGACCTGCATGTGATGAGCCCGGTGCAGCATGCCGTCGGCGGCGCGATGAGCGGCGATGAAACCAAGCGCCGGGAGGCCATGGAGAACGCCGTGGAAAAGCTGAGCCTCGCCTACGCCTGGCTCGAAGACGAACTCGCCGGGCGCGCCTGGGCGGCAAGCGATGACTTCAGCCTGGCCGATTGCGCGGCGGCGCCGGCGCTGTTCTACGCCGACTGGACGCACCCGATCGACGACGGCTACCACACCCTGCGCGCCTACCGCGCCCGACTGCTAAAACGCCCGTCGTTCGCCCGCGCGGTCGATGAGGCTCGCCCCTATCGCCCGCTGTTCCCGCTCGGCGCACCCGACCGCGATTGAACCCGGCCCGCGGCAGGATATGCCGGCGCGAATGACGCAAAGGTGCAACCCGATGGATTTGCACCTTTGGCGAAGAGCAACTTTGCTTGACGTGGATCAAATGGCGCCCGGCTGCCGGCGCTAGTGTCTTGCTACTCATTGGGCGGAATTGACCGATGTCCTGGTTCCGGAACCATCAACGCGCATTGCTCCGCATGGCCCTGATGCTGTGGGTGCTGGCGTTCGCGGTTGCGGCCAGCCATGGCTGCCTGTCCTACCCGGCGCACGATCCTCTGGTCGCCCATCCCGAGGCATCGGCCAGCGCGCATGATCGCTCGCACCAGCTGCATGCCAGCGGTTGCCTGCAGTTCTGCGAGGACGGCGCGTCGGCGCTGAAGCTGTCGCCCGCTCAGCTTTCCTTCGACCAGGTCCTCTGGGCTCTGCTGATCACCCTCCCCGTCCTCCTTCTCCCCGCCGCCGGCCGGCCACGCTTCGCCGCCCGCGCCATCCACCTGCCCGGACCGCCACGCCCGCCGGCACGCCTGAGCTTCGTCCGCTTCAACGATTGACCCGCCTTCCGTGCGCCCGGCCTCCGGACGCACTGCCTCGCCACGCCTGCCCTGCATGGCGCGGCCACGTTTCGCCTCATTCGTCACAACACCTGGAGTTCACCATGCAAATGACCCTGAAAGCACTTGTCGCCGCCTTGCTGATCGGCAGCCCGTTGATTGCCTCCGCTACCGGCGAAAAGACCCCCGACCAGCCTACGGCGAAGGCCGAGAGCAAGGCCGCCCCGGCACCGTCGCAGGAAGCGGCCATCGCCGAGCACATGAAGAAGATGCAGGCGATCCACGACAAGATCGCCGCCGCCAAGACCCCGGAGGAACGCCAGGCCGCCATGCGCGAAGGAATGCTGGCGATGAAGGAAGGCCTCGGCATGATGCAGAACGGCTGCGCCGGCAAGGGCATGGGCCCGCACATGCGGATGATGGACTCGAAGATGATGGGGATGATGATGCAGATGATGGATCAGCAGGCAGGGATGATGGGCCAGGGATCGGGCATGCAGGACATGCCGATGAAGGACATGCCGATGCAGCAGCCGGCCGAGAAGCCCGCGCAGTGATCGTTCGGCGCGGCCTGGTGGGCGCGAGCGCCATCAGGCCGTGCCGGGGCACTCCACTTTCGCCCCCTGGAGAATGACCATGAACACTTCGCCCCCCGACAATCGGCAACCTTCCTTCTGGCGCAGCAAGCCAGGCATCGCCATGGGCATGCTGCTGGTCATCGCGTTGTTCTACCTGGCCCGCGAACACTACGGCCACATATCCCTGTTGCTGCCCTACGCGATCCTGCTGCTGTGCCCGCTCATGCACCTGTTCGGTCATCACCACGGTGGCCATGGTCATCATGGCGGGACAGGCACTACTCCCAAGGACGATGAAAGAGGCTGATTCATGCACGGACACCCGCATGCGCACCCGACGCCCCACGGCAAGCCCCTGGCGGCCGAAGCGAAAGACCCGGTCTGCGGGATGACGGTCGCGGCGGACAGCCCGCACCGGCTGGAGTACGCCGGCGAGGACTACCGCTTCTGCAGCGAAAAATGCCTGGCGAAGTTCAAGGCGGCGCCAGAACGCTATGGCGCCGGCGCGCACGAGGCGACGCCCAACCCGCCGCCCGAAGCGGGCGTCACCTGGTACACCTGCCCGATGCACCCCGAGGTGCGCCAGCCTGGGCCCGGCAACTGCCCCAAGTGCGGCATGACCCTGGAGCCGGTGCTGCCGGAGCTGGAGCAGGAAGAGAATCCCGAGCTGAAGGACTTCTCCCGGCGGTTCTGGTGGACCCTGCCGCTGACCGTCGTCGTCACCCTGCTGGCCATGGGCGGCCATGCCCTGTCCCTGTTCCACGGCGCCACGCAGAACTGGATCGAACTGCTGATCGCCAGCCCCGTCGTCCTCTGGGCGGGATGGCCGTTCTACGTGCGCGCGGTGCGCTCGGTGATCCAGCGCAGCCCGAACATGTGGACGCTGATCGGCCTCGGCACATCCGCCGCCTACCTCTATAGCGTCGCGGCCACCCTGGCGCCGTCGGCCTTCCCGATGACCTTCATGATGGAAGGCCGCATCGGCGTCTACTTCGAGGCCGCCGCCGTCATCATCTCGCTCACCCTGCTGGGCCAGATGCTCGAACTCAAGGCGCGCTCGCAGACATCGGCTGCCATCAAGTCCCTGCTCGGCCTGGCGCCGCGGACGGCGCGGCGGATCAACGCCGACGACAGCGAAGAGGACATCCCGCTGAGCCATGTCCACCCCGGCGACCGGCTGCGCGTCCGCCCCGGCGAGAAGGTCCCGGTGGACGGCCTGGTCGTGCAGGGCGAGAGTGCCGTCGACGAATCGATGCTGACCGGCGAGCCCATCCCGGTGCTCAAGCGCGCCGGAGACACGCTGATCGGCGCCACCCTGAACACCCACGGCAGCCTGGTGATGCAGGCGCAGAAGGTCGGCTCGGCGACTGTCCTTGCGCAGATCGTGCAAATGGTCGTGCAGGCGCAACGTTCGAAGGCGCCGATGCAGCGCCTGGCCGACGTGATCGCCGGCTACTTCGTGCTGGTGGTCATCGCCATCGCGGTCCTCACCCTGTTCGGCTGGGGCCTCTGGGGGCCGCAACCGGGTTGGGGGTTCGGCCTGATCAACGCGGTGGCGGTGCTGATCATCGCCTGCCCCTGCGCGCTGGGCCTGGCCACGCCCATGTCGGTGATGGTGGCCAGCGGCAAGGCCGCCGGCAGCGGCGTGCTGTTCCGCGACGCGGCGGCGATCGAGAACCTGCGCCGGATCGACACCCTGATCGTCGACAAGACCGGCACCCTCACCGAGGGGCGCCCGGCCTTCCAGGGGCTCGAAGCGGCCGCCGGCTTCGACGCCGACGAGGTGCTGCGGCTGGCCGCCAGCCTAGACCAGGGCAGCGAGCATCCGCTGGCCCACGCCATCGTCGAGCAGGCTCGGGCGAAGGGGCTGGCATTGAGTGCCGCGCAGGAATTCGAGAGCGCCTCGGGCATCGGCGTGCGCGGCCGGGTCGATGGGCATCGCCTGCTGCTGGGCAACACCGCCTTGCTCGCCGATGCCGGGGTGTCCTGCGAGGCGCTGCTGCCGCGCGCCGAGCAGCTCCGCAGCGAAGGCGCGAGCATCATGTACCTGGCGGTGGACGGCCGCGCGGCCGGCCTGCTGGCGGTGGCCGATCCGATCAAGCCGACCTCACGGCAGGCCGTGGAGCGTCTGCAGGCGGCCGGCGTGCGGGTCATCATGGCCACCGGCGACGGGCCGACGACGGCCCGCGCCGTAGCCCGCCAGCTGGGCATCGAGGAAGTGCACGGCGAGGTCAGGCCGCAGGACAAGGAGCGCCTGGTGGCCGACCTGCAGGGCGCCGGACGCCTCGTGGCGATGGCCGGCGACGGCATCAACGACGCACCCGCCCTGGCCCGCGCCGATGTCGGCATCGCCATGGGCACCGGCACCGACGTGGCGATGAACAGCGCCCAGGTCACCCTGGTCAAGGGTGACCTGCTGGGCATTCTGCGCGCCCGCAGCCTGTCCATGGCGACCGTGCGCAACATGCACCAGAACCTGACGTTCGCCTTCGCCTACAACGCCATGGGCATTCCGCTGGCGGCCGGGCTGTTCTACCCGCTGACCGGGCACCTGCTGTCGCCGATGGTGGCGGCGCTGGCCATGAGCGTGAGTTCGGCATCGGTCGTCTTCAACGCCCTGCGCCTGCGCAACGCCTCGCTCGATGGCCAGGCTCGGCAGGCTTGACCTTGCCACGGTGGCAAGGTCGAGGATGGTTTCAGGCCAGGACGGATCGAGTCGCCGTCCCTGGCACAAAGCGTTTTTCCATTGAGGAGTCACCGCGATGAAAAGCACCGATCTGCAAGTTGAAGGAATGACCTGCGCTTCCTGCGTCCGTCATGTGAATGCCGCGCTGGCGCCGATTGCCGGGGTTGCCGATGTTTCGGTGGACCTTGCGGCGGGCCGCGTAAAAGTCAGCGGTGACGCCGACGTCGCGGCGCTGCTGGCCGCCCTGCAGGAAGCCGGTTACCCGGCCACGCTCGCGGCCGCCGCCAAGGCCCCGGAAGGCACCAAGGCGCGTGGCTGCGGCGGCAGTTCCTGCGGCTGCCACTGAGCGAGGAGAAGCATCATGCGCAAGGCACTTCGTCTGACCGCCCTCGCCGGCCTGTTCATGGCGTCCTTCGCCCAGGCTGCCACCCCCATCGACGTCTACCGCGATCCCAACTGCGGTTGCTGCAAGAGCTGGATCAAGTACCTCGAGGCCAACGGCTTCAGCGTGAACGACCACGTCGAGCCGAACATGAGCGCGCTCAAGCAGCGCCTCGGCGTGGCGCCACGGCTGTCGTCCTGCCACACCGCCGTGATCGGCGGGAAGTTCGTCGAGGGGCATGTTCCGGTGGCGCAGATCCGCGAACTGGAGAAGCATCCGGAGCTCCTTGGCATCGCGGTTCCGGGCATGCCGGCCGGCTCGCCCGGCATGGAAATGGGCCAGGCCGCGCAGGCCTACCAGGTCATCGGGCTGACCCAGGACGGCACGGACGAGGTACTGGCCAGCTATCCGGCGTCGTCCACCCAGTGAGCGCGGCCCTCGGACAGCGATGCGCCCTCCCCGGCCATCGCGTCCGCGGGGCTGGCTGACACGAATGTAATCCACACTTCAGCCAGGCGTCAGGCGCGGGCTTCTAGGGTAGTCGGCAATTCGCCGAGGCCTTCGTCGCACAGACGAAGGCCCGGCCACGAACACGATCAAGCGGGAGGGACACCACGACATGCAAGGCGGAACGTCGAGACGCACATTCGTCAAAGGGCTGGCCGCGACCGGCCTGCTCGGGGGCCTGGGGCTGTGGCGCTCGCCAGTCTGGGCGGCCGATGCCGCTGGCCAGGCGAGCGTGCTCAGCGGCAATGAATTCGACCTGTTCATCGGCCAGACGCCGGTGAACCTGACCGGCAAGCCGCGCACTGCGATCACCATCAACGGCTCGTTGCCGGGCCCGACCCTGCGCTGGCGCGAGGGCGACACCGTGACGATCCGCGTGCGCAACCGCCTGGCCGAGGACACCTCGATCCACTGGCACGGAATCCTGCTGCCGACGGACATGGACGGCGTCCCCGGCCTGAGCTTCGCCGGCATCGCCCCCGGCGGCGTCTACGAATACCGTTTCAAGGTCCGCCAGCACGGTACCTACTGGTATCACAGCCATTCGGGCACCCAGGAGCAGGTCGGCGTCTACGGCGCGCTGGTCATAGAGCCGAAGGAGCCCGAGCCCTTCACCTGCGACCGCGATTACGTCGTCATGCTCAGCGACTGGTCCGACGAGGACCCCGCGCGGGTCCTGGCCAAGCTGAAGAAAGACTCCGGCTACTACAACTTCCACAAGCGCACCGTCGGCGACTTCATCGATGACGTCGGCGCCAACGGCTGGGCCGCGACCCTCGCCGACAGGAAGATGTGGGCCGAGATGAAGATGAGCCCCACGGACCTGGCCGACGTCAGCGGTTACACGTACACCTACCTGGTCAACGGCCATGCGCCGGACGCGAACTGGACCGGCGTGTTCCGCCCCGGCGAGAAGGTCCGCCTGCGCTTCATCAACGCCTCGGCGATGACCTACTTCGACGTGCGCATTCCAGGCCTGAAGATGACCGTGGTCGCTGCCGACGGGCAGCCGGTGAACCCGGCCAGCGTCGACGAATTCCGCATCGCCGTGGCGGAGACCTACGACGTGATCGTCGAGCCCGAGACGCAGCAGGCGTACACGATCTTCGCCCAATCCATGGACCGCACAGGCTACGCGCGCGGCACCCTCGCCGTGCAGGCCGGGCTGGCCGCACCGGTGCCGCCGCTCGACCCGCGCCCGAAGATCGGCATGGACGACATGGGCATGGGTGGCATGGACCACGGCGACATGGCCGGGATGGACATGTCGGCCATGGGGCACGGCGGCATGCAGTCGCATCCGGCGTCGGAGAACGGCAACCCGCTGGTCGACATGCAGACCATGAGCCCCACGCCGAAACTGAGCGATCCGGGTCTCGGCCTGCGCGACAACGGCCGCCGCGTCCTGACCTACGCCGACCTGCGCAGCACCTTCGAGGACCCCGACGGCCGCGAGCCATCGCGCACCATCGAGCTGCACCTCACGGGGCACATGGAGAAGTTCTCCTGGTCGTTCGACGGCATCCCCTTCGCCGACGCCAAGCCCCTGCTGCTGACCTACGGCGAACGCGTGCGCATCACCCTGGTGAACGACACCATGATGACCCACCCCATCCACCTGCACGGCATGTGGAGCGACCTGGAGGACGAGGAC
Source organism: Pseudomonas sp. QL9 (assembly GCF_041409665.1). Lineage (NCBI taxonomy): Bacteria > Pseudomonadati > Pseudomonadota > Gammaproteobacteria > Pseudomonadales > Pseudomonadaceae > Pseudomonas > Pseudomonas sp. QL9. The sequence goes on along the minus strand of NZ_CP166971.1, from coordinate 5,254,696 downwards.
GGCAACTTCCTGGTGCGCAAGCACACCATCGACATGCCGCCCGGTTCGCGGCGCAGCTATCGGGTGACGGCCGACGCCCTCGGCCGTTGGGCCTACCACTGCCACCTGATGTACCACATGGAACTGGGCATGTTCCGCGAAGTGCGGGTGCAGGAATAGGAGATGCGCATGGACTTTCGACCGACCCGCAAGAACTGCCTGGCCGGCCTGGTGCTGCTAGGCATCGCCGGCGCCAGCCACGCCGAATCCATGCCGGGCATGGAAGACGACAGCGACATGCAGGGCATGCAACCCGCCGCGCCGACCCAGAGCCGCACGCCGATTCCGCCGGTCACCGACGCCGACCGCGCGGCCGTGTATCGCGGCGAGATGAACCATCACATGGGCGCGCCGCTCAACTCGCTGCTGGTCATCGACCAGCTCGAGTGGCAGGACGCCAACGCCGGCAGCGCGCTGAACTGGGAGGCGCACGGCTGGATCGGCGGCGACATCGACCGCCTGTGGCTGCGCTCGGAGGGCGAGCGCCTGAACGGCATGACCGAGAAGGCCGAGCTGCAGGCACTCTGGGGGCACGCCATCGGCCCCTGGTGGGATGTGGTCGCAGGCGTGCGCCAGGACTTCAAGCCCGGCTCGCCGCAGACCTGGGCGGCCCTGGGCATCCAGGGGCTGGCGCTGTACGACTTCGAGACCGAGGCCACCGCCTACCTCGGCGAGGCCGGCCAGAGCGCCCTGCGCCTGAAAGGCGACTACGACATCCTGCTGACCAACCGACTGATCCTCCAGCCGACCGCCGAAGTGAACCTCTACGGCCGCAACGACCCGCAGCGCGGCGACGGTTCGGGCCTGGCCGACAGCGAGATCGGCCTGCGCCTGCGCTACGAGATCGTCCGTGAGTTCGCGCCCTATGTCGGCGTGACCTGGAACCACCTCTACGGCAAGACCGCCGACTACGCGCGCGAGGAAGGCGCCGATCGAAGCGACACGCGACTCGTGCTCGGCGTGCGCATGTGGTTCTGACCCCAACTTTTCCAACCCACGGGCGCCGGAGCGCCAGGAGAAAGCCATGCAAATCACCCGTACTGCAGCCCTCGCCCTTGGCCTGCTGCTGAGTGCAGTCGCCCAGGCCGAGCAGAAGCTGGTCGCGTCCTCGCCCGCCGAAGGCAGCACGGTCGAAGCGCCGGCGAAAGTCGAGCTGCGCTTCAGCGAAAAACTCGACCCGCAGCACAGCGCCGCGAAAATCGTCATGACCGAGATGGCCGGCATGTCCCACGCCTCGCCCATGCCGGTGAAGGCACGGGTCTCGGCCGGCGCCGAGCCAACCGTCATGCTGATCACCCCCGCCTCCGCACTCACCAGCGGCACCTATCGCGTGGACTGGCGCGCTGGCGAGGCCAAGGGATCGGTCACCTTCAAGGTGAAGTGAGCGCCGCTGCTGCCCCTGAAAAGCAAAACGGGGCGGACGCTTGCGCGTCCGCCCCGTCGGCTGCCTCGGATGACTCAGCCGCCCAGTTTCGGCGTGCGCGGCGGGATCATGCGTTTGCTGCCGGTGGCCTCGAAGGCCGCGGCGAAGGTCAGCAGCGCCGAGTCATCGTAAGCGCGACCGGCGAAGGTCAGGCCTACCGGCATGCCGATGTCGGCCATCACGCCCATCGGCACGGTGACGGTCGGCACGCCCAGGTGACGGATCGCCAGGTTGCCGTTGGCGACCCAGATGCCGTTGCTCCAGGCGATGTCGGCGGACTCCGGGTTGACGTCGGCGTCGGCCGGGCCAACGTCGGCGACGGTCGGGAACAGCACCGCGTCGAGCTTCAGGCCGTCCATCCAGTCTTCCAGGTCGAGCTTGCGGGTCTTCTCCAGGCCACGCAGGCCGTCGGGCAGGGTCTCGATCTGGTCCCAGGTCTTCAGGCCGCGCTTGGCCATGTTCACGTACTCGTCCATGCCCGCGCAGAGGTCGTCCTCGCGGTTCGGCAGGGTGCCCGGGTCGTGCGGGAAGATCTTCGGACCGTCGACGTCGGCCAGCTTGTTCAGCTTCGGATCGCCGTTGGCGCGCAGGAAGTCGTCGAAGCCCCAGCCCGACAGTTCCCACAGCTCGTCATGGAGGAATTCCTTGGAGACGATGCCGCGGTTGTACACGGTGGGCGCGCCAGGACGGTCGCCCTCGCAGTTGGAAACCAGCGGGAAGTCCACTTCGATCACTTCGGCGCCGGCCGCTTCCAGGGCCTTGCGGGCTTCTTCCCAGAGGGCGATGACCGAGGCGCGGGTGTTGATGCGCTGGCCGGTCGGGCCGCCGATGCCGGGCTTCTCGCTGGTGCCGGCCAGTTCGTCCTTGTTGATGTACATGCGCGGCACGCCCAGGCGCTTGCCTTTAAGGGCTTCGGGGCCGGCGGCGAGGTCGAGGTAGGAGGCCGGGCGCACTTCGCTCACCGGAGGGATCGGCACCCAGGGCTGCAGGCGCCAGAGATCGCCGCGCTTCTCGGTGTCTTCGGCGACGACCACGTCCAGCACTTCGAGCAGGTCGGCCATGGTGCGCGCGTAGGGCACCACCACGTCCATGGTCGGGGTGAGCGGCCAGTTGCCGCGCACCGAGATCACGCCGCGCGACGGGGTGTAGGCGCACAGGCCGTTGTTCGAGGCCGGGCCGCGGCCGCTCGACCAGGTTTCCTCGGCCAGGCCGAAGGCGGAGAAGCTGGCCGCGGTGGCGGTGCCGGCACCGTTGGAGGAGCCCGAGGCGAAGGGCGCGGTCAGGTACTTCTCGTTGTACGGGCTTTCGGCGCGGCCGTAGACGCCACGCTGCATACCGCCGTTGGCCATGGGCGGCATGTTGGTCTTGCCCAGGCAGATGGCGCCGGCGGCGCGCAGGCGCTCGATGGTGAAGGCGTCGCGGTAGGCGACCAGGTCCTTGAAGGCTGGGCTGCCGGAGGCGGCGGTCAGCCCCTTGACCAGGTAGCTGTCCTTGGCCGTGTAGGGGATGCCGTCCAGCGGGCCGAGGGTTTCACCGCGGGCGCGACGGGCATCGGAAGCCTCGGCTTCCTTCAGCGCGTCGGGGTTGCGGACCACCACCGCATTGAGCTTGGTGGGCGTCTCCGGGCCGTCGTAGGCATCTATCCGGGCGAAATAGGCCTTGACCAGCTCGACCGCAGTGGTGCGGCCGGTCTCGAGCGCGTCGCGCAGCTCGGCGATGGAAACCTCAGTTACTTCGATCATGCTGTCACCGCTTTTTGTTCGTTTCTGATGCAGTTGTTGTAGTCGACAATCCCGGTTGCCTGCCCGGCTCCCTGGGCACCGGTGTCGTCTTTTAGTTCGTGGCGGGCCCGCATTCCCTGCCGCTTGGCCGTGCGCAAGGCAGTTGCGCCTGTTACTGGCACCCGCGTCGCTTCTGCACAGAATTTCGAACGCGAGCCAACGCCGGGCGCAGGAGTGTATCAAGTTGCCAGCCCTTGTCAGCTGGTGGCGACAGGGTACCTCAGTCGAAGCCATCTGTAGAAAATTTCTTACACCTTATGGAAAATGGCGTGTATGAATTTTCCGTGAGCCGCTGGCCACCCCGCGCATGCCCACCAGTGCCTGGCCGGGATGCGAGGCTGAACACAGCCGGCGCCCGGATTCTGGACAGCGCGCCCGCGATCTCCGTAGATTGCCGCCAGTTGTGCCCCACCCGCCGGACCGACTTCGTGCCTGATCACCGCTTTTTCCCGCCTTCTTCGCCTGTTGCCCACCGCGCAGCTATCGTCCTGCTCGGAGGCACACGGCGATGAGTGAGAAACTTCCGCGCTACGAAGGCGACTTCCTGGCCTGGACCGGCGGCGGCCTGTTCATCGGCTGCGGCGGCGGCCAGGTAGCGCCCCATGCGCACTATGCGATCCAGCTCGTGGTCGGGGCCCCTTCCGGACTCAAGGTCCAGGAGGGTTCGCGCGGGGCCTGGAAGGCCTGCGCCGGCGCACTGGTACCGTCGCGCGCGGTGCACAGCATCGATGTCAGCGACTGCGAATGGAATGCCGTGCTGTTCATCGAGCCGGAAACCCCGCAGGGGCGCACCCTGGCGGCCCGCCTGAACGGACAGATCGAAAGGCTCGAGGGAGAGGAACTGGCGATTCGGGTCGATAGCCTGGGCCACGCCTGGCGTGAGTGCCGAAACAGCAAGACCGTGCAGCAAGCCGCGCAGGCCCTGGTCGACTGGCTGTCCGGTACCCTGCCCCACCTTCCCTCCGATCCACGCGTCCTGCAGGCGATCGAGCACATCCGCGGGCGCGCCGGGGAGCCGGCGAGCCTGGAGGAAGTCGCCGGCGTGGTGCACCTGTCGCCCAGCCGCTTCCGTCATCTCTTCGTCGAGCAGACCGGCATGCCGCTGCGGACGTACCAGCTGTGGCGGAGGCTACTGCTCGCCTGGGAGTTCCTCATGCAGGGCGCCAGTGTGGCGAGTGCCGCCCATGCCGCCGGCTTCGCCGATGCCGCGCACCTCACGCGGACCTGCCGCAGCATGTTCGGCCTGGCGCCCTCGGCGATGCGCATGGCCGGCCCGCTGAGCGACAGGCTCCGCGAGCCGCCGGCGGCTCAGGGCTGAACGACCGGGCCGGTCAGCGAACCGAGAAAGGCCACCAGGTCGTCGATCTCTTCCGGTGCCAATCGAATGGGCGCGCGCTGGGCGTCGCCTTGACCCGCTCGGGCCAGCTCGCTCCGCCCCAGTGCTGCCGCAGGGGCCTCCACGTAATGCCGGATCACCTCGGCCAGGCTCCGCAATTGCCCGGCGTGCATGTACGGGGCGCGGGCAGCGACGTTGCGCAGGCTCGGCGTGCGGAAAGCGCCAAGTTGGCGCGGATCGGCCGAGACGAGGAAGCTCAGCTCCCCGCACTGATCGGGCCGGGCGTCGCTGAAGGCGCCGAGGCAGTTGAACGGGTCGTCGAGCAGCAGGCCAACGGCGGCGGCGCGGCCCGGGTCCGGGTGCTGCGGGTCCAAAGGCGGCACGCCAGTGTTGTGGAAGGCCTGGTCGGAAAGCATGGGGCCGTTGTGGCAGGTGCTGCACTGACCCTTGCCGAGGAACAGCCGCAAGCCCCGGACCTCTTTCGCGGCGAGCGCCGACTGGCCCGCCGCATCCCCGGCCAGGGTCGCGCGGATGTATCGGTCGAAGCGTGCCGGGCCGTATTGCACGCGGCTCTCGTAGGCGGCGATGGCCTTGCCCAGGTTGGCGAAGACACGGTCGACCTGATCCCGCGTCTCCTTCGGCATTGCCCACCAGGCGGCCTGCTCGGACGGCGAACCCAGCGGCGAAGCCGCCGCGGGCAGCGCGTTCAGCGCCGGCAGCGGGCCGAACAGTGCCGCATAGCGGGTGGCATATCGCGCCCGGACGAGGCCCACCAGCCGCACGCGGTTGGTGCCCTGCTCCAGCGGGTTCTCCAGCGGCCCCAGGGCCTGGGACCAGAGGCTGTCCTTGCGCCCATCCCAGAACAGGAAGGGCGCGCCCATCGCCCCCATCACCGGCTGGGTGCGGCGGCTTCCACTGCCCAGCCCCTGCCCCTGGGGCCGGCCATCCTCGAACTGCGCGGATGGCGAATGGCAGCTGGCGCAGGCGATTTGCCCGTTTCGGCTCAGTTGCGGGTCCCTGAACAGGTCACGACCGAGGCTCACTGCCTCGGCGCGTCCCTCGAAGGCATTGGAGGGATCGGCCGAACGCGGTTCGGCCCGACTCAGCTGCATCGACGCCAGCACCTCCCGCTCGGCCGTCGACCAGGCGTCACGCAGCACTGCCGGCGCCGTCGTCGGCTCGGCAATGGCGAGGGGTATCTCGATCAGCATGCAGGCGACCGCGAGCGTGGCTTTGAGGCGGAGCTTCATGGTCACTGCCCCGAGTCAGAGCCGACGACGAGGTTGAAGGTCACGTGGTCGGCGCCGGGCGCCGCGCGGATGCCGAGCTTCAGCTCCCACCAGCCGGTCATGCTGAACTTCATGCCTTCGAGCAGGTAGGTGCCGGCCTCCAGCTCGCGGGTCACCCGCGGCTGCGTCGGATAACCGTGCCCGTGTTGCGGCATGCCGCCACCGACCAGGAACTGGGCATTGGAGACCGGCTGGCCGCCGGCCGTGAACAGGCGGACCTTCCAGCTGTGCAACTGGTTGATGCCGGCAGCGGGCGAAGGGGCGACGACGGACACTCGATAGAGGCCGCCGTCGCTGGGCTTGTCGCGGGACAGGTCGAGGTCCGTCGGTGGCGTGCTGCAGGCGGCCAGCAAGGCGAGAGCGACGGGAAGGATGGTGAGAGGCGAGCGAAGCATTCGCTCGACAACGATGGACATGGCGAACTCCAGGGGTGTGTATCTGCCCGCCGATTATTCGCACCTGCTCAGGTGCGGGATTGAACGAAAAGGCCAGGGGTACAGCCCTTTCGTTCAAGTACGCCGTCATCCAACCACCGATAGCAGGCCTTCATCTGGGACGGCGTCGCCGCCGACGGCGCTCGACGGAGAGAGCGGCCGGCCTTTTCCTTGCGGCGAGTTGATGCACCTCAATAGCGCAACGACAGCCTTCTGAAATGCTGGACTCAGCTACCAAGCGAGGAGAGCGTCATGAAGGCAAACGTTGGCAAGGTCGATCGAGTGTTGCGGATCGTCGTGGGCGTGCTGCTGATCCTGCTCAGCCTGTCCGGGGTGATCGGCTGGTGGGGCTGGATCGGCGTGATCCCGCTGCTGACTGGCATCGTCCGTATCTGCCCGGCGTATTCGCTGCTGGGCTTCGACACATGCAAGCGCACCTGAGCGCTGCGCGTCCAAGGGGGGAAACATGAGCCTCAAGACCATCCAGGTGGAAGGCGCCATGGGGGTGGGCTTCGCCGTCGAGGTGAACTGCGGGTCGCACCGGCTGGTCATGGACCAACCGGTTGCCGCCTTTGGCCAGGATGCGGGCCCTACTCCGCTGCTGGTGCTGCTCGGCGCGCTGGCCGGGTGCTTCGGTACCATCGGCCGTTTCCTGGCTCATCAGCGCAAGATCGAACTACGCGGCATGCGCTTCGCCATTGAAGCGGACTACGACCCGGCCGGATTGCTTGGGCGGGATACTGCGGTTCGGGCGGGCTTCGAGGAAATACGCCTGCGCGTCGAGATCGACGCGGACCTCGGTCCGGAGGAGAAACGAGCCTTCCTGCAGGAAGTGGAGCGCCGCTGCCCACTGGCCGACAACCTGCTGCATGGCACCCGTCTGGTGAGTGAGCTGGCGACAGAGGCCGGCTAGACACCCGCCGGCAGCTTCGAGCGCATTGCCTCGCGCCGATCGAACACCTCGCCGTCCGCCACGAAGGTGCCGTCACCCACGGCGTGCAACCTTCGCTGTTCCGGGCGCGCGTCATCGACATAGGCGGCCACGCCTTCGAGCACCACGATGTTGTGCGCTTCGACGATGTCCACTACGCGGCATTCGATGTTGGCCAGGCACTCGCCGACGAGGGGCGCGCGAACATGCCTGGCCGGAACGGCGGTGAGTCCGAAGCGGGCGAACTTGTCGGTGTCGGCACCCGAGCAGGTGCCGATGCCGACCAGGGTGTCGAGCAGGTCCGCGCCGGGAATGGCGATGACGCACTCGCGGGTGCTTTCCAGCGCCGTGTAGGAGAAATTCCAAGGTCCGGTGGTGAAGGCAAATCGCGGAGTGAAGTCGACCACCAGGGTCCAGGACAGGGTCATGAGGTTAGGCCGCTCGCCGTCGTAGGTGCTGACCAGCACCACCGGGCCGGGCTCGAGCAAGGTAAAGGCCTTGCCGATCTTCATCCGCTTCACGGTCCCCTCCTTCGCCTGCGCGAGTTGGCGTTCGCAGTGTCAGCGCAGGAAGCCTAGCAGCGGGTTCGCCGCCGCAGGCCCCCAGGCGGAATCCACCGCGAATGTGGCGCAATCTGCGCCTGCCGACGCGCGGCCAAGGCGATACCTTAGGAGCCCGTTCCCACCCTGTATCGAGGATCGCGCATGTCCATCGCCGAACTGCTCAAGCAACGCACCTCCATCCGCGCCTTCACCGACCAGCCGGTGGACGCCGCCACCGTCCGCGCACTACTGGACGACGCGCGCTGGGCGCCTTCGGGCGGCAACCTGCAGCCCTGGAAGGTGATCGCCGTGGCCGGCGAGGCGCGTAAGGCGGTGGAGCGCCTGGCGGTGGAGACGCTGCTGAGGAATCCGGGCGGCGAGGCCGGTGAATACCCGATCTATCCGGCGAACCTGGGCGAGCCCTATCGCTCGCGGCGCTTCAAGGTCGGCGAGGACCTCTACGCGCTGCTCGGCATTCCCCGTGAGGACAAGCCCGGTCGGATGCGCCAGTTGGCGCGCAATTACCAGTTCTTCGGCGCGCCCGTGGGGCTGTTCTTCGTCATCGACCGGCAGATGGGCCACGGCCAGTGGGCGCACCTGGGCATGTTCATGCAGTCCGTCGCCCTGCTCGCCGAGGAGCGCGGGCTGTCGACCTGCATGCAGGAGGCCTGGGGCATGCTGCGCCAGAGCCTGCACCGGCATTTCGAGCTGGCCGAGCATGAGCTGCTGTATTGCGGCATGGCGCTGGGCTATGCCGACCGCTCGGCAGCGATCAACCAGCTGCGCTCCGAGCGCGCGCCGCTGGAGGAGTTCGCCCAACTGCGCGGCTTCGATTGAGCCCGCCGTTACGGCAACAGGGCTGTCACGAAAAAATAATGGCCAATTAGTGGCACCGCTCTATACTCAAGTTCAGGCCGACGGAACGGCCGCCCCTCGAAGTGGCAGTCCGAAAGGCCCCGCGCAGTCCAGCGGGGCCTTTTGTTTGGTGCGCCCTCTGCGGGCGAATTGGCTCCTTCACTCAGGGTCGAAATGGATCTTGGCGAAGGACCACTGCCGGTCGATGATGCCGCTTTCCCCCTGCACTGGATGACCGGATGTACCTGCCAGAACACTTCAGCGAAAGCGACCCCGCGGCGCTGCACCGCCTGATCGAAAGCCATCCGCTGGGCATCCTGGTGACCCGCCAGGACGATCTGCTCGACGCCAACCACCTGCCCTTCGAACTCGACGCCGAGGCCGGCCTGCTGCGCTGCCACGTTGCGCGCGCCAATCCGGTCTGGCGCGAAGCCGATGGCAGCGAGGTGCTGGTGATCTTCCGCGGCGCCGAGGCCTACATCTCGCCGACCTGGTATCCCAGCAAGCATGAGCACCACCGCCACGTACCGACCTGGAACTACCAGGTCGTGCATGTGCGCGGACGCCTGCGGGTGATCGACGAGGAACGCTTCGTACGCGGCCTCGTCGGGCGCCTGACGCGCACCCACGAAGCCGGCGAGGAAAAGCCGTGGAAGATGGCCGATGCGCCGCGCGAGTACATCGAGCAGATGATCGCCGCCATCGTCGGCATCGAGATCGACATCAGCGAGATGACCGGCAAGTTCAAGGTCGGCCAGAACCGCGAAGCGCGCGACCGCCTGGGGGCGGCGGCCGAACTGCAGGCACGCGGCGCCGAGGAGCTGGGCAAGGCCATGCAAGGCGCCGGCAAGGCCGAGTGACCCCGTTACCTCGGCCAGGTCATTCACGAACCCGCCATCGAGCGTCGCGTCGGCGCGGGCCCTGACGGTCATCGCGGCGCGCTAAGGCCGCTCACTTCTTCCAGGCGCAATAGCAGCCGGTGGCCAGGGCGCTCGGCGCCTTCACCGGGCGACCGGCGACCAGCGCCTCGAGCACCGGCTCGATGAAGCTGTTCGCCGAGGTGCAGGTCGCGCCTTCGCTGTACGGGCCGAAATAGGCCAGGTGGCCGTCGCGGTCCCAGATCGCCACCGCCGGGCTCGCCTCGATCGGCGGTGGCCCCGGCATGTCGAGCTCCTTCAGGTCCCACAGGGCGTCCTGCAGATGGCCCTTGGTGCCCGGCTTGCGGAAGGCATAGAAGGTCACGCCCTGCGGCCCGAAGCGCTTGAGCAGCGCGGTCAGGTGCGCCTGGTTGGCGACGTTGCACGGGCACTCCGGGTCCCAGAAGTGCACGACGCGGATCGGCCCGGGCCCGGCCAGGTCCTTCGGCAACTGCAGCGCCTGGCCGTCGAAGAATCGGGTGGTGTTGGGGTACGGCCGCAGGTACTGCCCGCTGAAGGACCAGAAAGCGGCGGCGAGGATGCCCAGCCAGGCCACGACGAGCACGACGGCCAGGACGACTTTGCGATTGACTTGCATGGCGAACACGGAAAACGAGGGGCCGCTAGCTTGCCACGGATCGGCGAAAGGGCAAGCCTCGGCCGCCGTTCTGCTGCCCTACCGCTCGTCCAGAACCCTTCGAGAAGTCACTTGCATGATGCAAGTGACCCAATTAGATTACAGTCATAATCCTAAAACCGGATGCGTCTTTCCCCAGGTGCAACCGGTTTTCTGTGGACCGATTGAATGTCGACCTTAATACAAAGCAGGTGACAGCCATGAAGCGAGCCTCCTTCGAACACATGCCCTGCCCCGCCGCCCAGGCCATGGAACTGATCGGCGACGGCTGGAACCTGCTGATCCTGCGCGAAGCCTTTTACGGCGCCAGCCGCTTCGACCAGTTCGCCGCACACCTGGGCATCGCCAGCAACACCCTGAGCAACCGCCTGAAGACCCTGGTCGACAACGGCCTGTTCGAGCGTCGCCTGTACAGCACCCGACCCGCCCGCCACGAATACCTGCTGACCGCCAAGGGCCGCGACTTGCGCCCGGTGATCCTGACCCTGATGCAGTGGGGCCGGCGCCACGGCGCACAGGCTGGCCGTCGGGTGCAACTGATCGACACGCGCAACGGCGCGCCGGTCGAAATCGCCCTGGTCGACGCCCGCAGCGGCGAGCCCATAGGCCCGCACCACCAGATCCGCCGCGGCGCCGACGCCGTTGCCCTCCCCGCCACCGCCTGACCGGAATGCCGCCATGAACCAGCCCGTCCAGATTCCCGACGCCGAAGCCGCCACCCCGGTCAAGACGAAATCCCGCAAGCCGTTCAAGCTCGCCGCCGCCACCCTGCTGCTGATCGGCGCCGGCCTCTACGGCGCGCACTGGTGGACCAGCGCGCGCTTCCTGGAGACCACCGACGATGCCTATGTCGGCGGCGACGTCACCGTCATCAGCCCGCGCGTGGCCGGCTACATCGCCGAGCTGCAGGTGAACGACAACCAGTTCGTCCACGCCGGCGACCTGCTCGCCCGCATCGACGACCGCGACTACCGCGCCGCCCTGGCCAAGACCGAAGGCGCGGTGCACGCCGAAGAAGCGCTGCTGGGCAACATCGACGCCCAGGCCGCGCTGCAGGACGCGGTGATCCGCCAGAGCCAGGCGGAAATCGACGCGGCGGCGGCGGAAGAATCGCGCTCGCGCGACGACAACCGGCGCTACCAGACCCTGGTGCAGCGCAACGCCATTTCGGTGGAAGCCGCGCAACGCGCCGAAGCCACCTGGAAAACCGCCCGCGCCAACAGCGACAAGGCCCATGCCACCCTGCTCGCCGCGCGGCGCCAGCTCGACGTGATCCAGAGCCAGCGCCAGCAGGCCCAGGCCGCCCTCGAACAGGCCCAGGCCGAACGCGAGCGCGCCCGTCTCGACCTCGGCTACACCGAACTGCGCGCCCCGGTTGACGGCTACATCGGCAACCGCCGCGCGCGGGTCGGCAGCTACGTCGCCGCCGGCACCCAGTTGCTCGCGGTGGTGCCCGCCCAGGGGCTGTGGGTCGACGCCAACTTCAAGGAAGACCAGCTCGCGCACATGAAGGCCGGCCAGGCAGTGACGGTGGAAGCCGACATCCTCCCCGGCAAGGTCTTCCACGGCCACCTCGACAGCCTGGCGCCGGCCACCGGCGCGCAATTCAGCATCCTGCCGCCGGAGAACGCCACCGGGAACTTCACCAAGATCGTCCAGCGCGTGCCGGTGCGCGTGCACCTCGACGCGGCCGACGGCAAGCTCGGCGACCTGCGCCCGGGGCTGTCGGTCGTGGTCGAGGTGGATACCCGCAAACCGGGGCATGAGCAGGACGGGCGCGTCGCCCAGGCTGGCCGGCCATGAATTTCTGGTCCTCGGAGACGGTGCCGGTCGAGAGCCTTTCGACTGGCCAGAAGGTCGTCGCCTTCGCCTGCATGTGCGTGGGCATGTTCATCGCCCTGATCGACATCCAGATCGTCTCCGCCTCGCTGCGCGACATCGGCGGCGGCCTGTCCGCCGGCGCCGACGAAACCGCCTGGGTGCAGACCAGCTATCTGATCGCCGAGATCATCGTCATCCCGCTGTCGGGCTGGTTGTCCAAGGTGTTTTCCACGCGCTGGCTGTTCGCCGGCTCGGCGCTGGGCTTCACCCTCACCAGCCTGCTCTGCGCGCTGGCCTGGAACATCCAGAGCATGATCGCCTTCCGCGCCCTGCAGGGCTTCCTCGGCGGCTCGATGATCCCCATGGTGTTCACCACCGGCTTCATCTACTTCGACGGCAAGCAGCGCGTGGTGGTGGCCGCCACCATCGGCGCCATCGCCTCGCTGGCGCCGACCCTGGGCCCGGTGGTCGGCGGCTGGATCACCGACATCTCCTCCTGGCCCTGGCTGTTCTACGTCAACCTGGTGCCCGGCCTGTTCGTCGCCATCGTGGTGCCGCTGATGGTGCGCATCGACAAGCCCGACCTGTCGCTGATCAAGGGTGCCGACTACCTGGCCATGCTGCTGATGGCGGTGTTCCTCGGCTGCCTCGAATACACCATGGAAGAAGGCCCCCGCTGGAACTGGTTCAGCGACGACACCATCCTCGCCACCGCCTGGATCAGCGGCCTCGCCGGCGTCGCCTTCATCTACCGCAGCCTGACCGGCGCCAACCCGATAGTCGACCTGCGCGCGCTCAAGGAGCGCAACTTCGCCCTCGGCTGCCTGTTCTCCTTCGTCACCGGCATCGGCATCTTCGCCACCATCTACCTGACCCCGCTGTTCCTCGGCCGTGTGCGTGGCTTCAGCGCGCTGGATATCGGCGCGGCGGTGTTCTCCACCGGCATCTTCCAGATCTGCAGCATCCCGTTGTACGCCTTCCTGGCGCGGCGCTACGACCTGCGCTGGATCCTCATGGTCGGCATGGCCATGTTCGTCGGCTCGATGTGGGACTTCACCGCCATCACCCACGACTGGGGCGCACACCAGCTACTGCTGCCACAAGCCCTGCGCGGCATGGGCCAGCAGTTCTGCGTGGCGCCGACCGTGACCCTCGCCCTCGGCGCGCTGCCGCCGGCCCGGCTGAAGCTCGCCTCGGGGCTGTTCAACCTGATGCGCAACCTCGGTGGCGCCATCGGCATCGCCGCCTGCGCCACCGTGCTCAACGACCGCACCAACCTGCACTTCCAGCGCCTGGCCGAGCACCTGAATGGCAGCAACGAGGCGCTGAACCACTGGCTGGTCCCGGCGCTGGACGCCACCGGCAAGGCCTCCGAACAGGCCCTGCAGCAACTGTGGAACCTGACCTACCGCGAGGCGCTGACCATGACCTTCTCCGACGCCTTCCTGCTGGTGGGCCTGTGCTTCGCCGCGACCCTGCTGCTGGCGCCGCTGATGCACAAGATCGCCCCGCCCAGCCAGCCGTCGGCGGATAGCCACTGAGGGCAAAGGATCAGGTGTCCAGACGGCCGTCGATGAAGGCGCGCAAGCGCCGGCCCATGCTCGCGGCGCCGCCGCCGAGGCAGGCGATGGGGCTTTGCTGGACACCCTCCAGGCCGATCTCCGCTGCCTCGCCGGCAAGCGCCAGCAGGCAGTCCAGGCCCAGTTGCAGGCGATGCACCCGGCGCAGTTGCTCGGCATCCAGCGGTGCCTGGGCAAGCAGCACCAGCGCCTGCGGCTGGCGAGCTTCGCAGACCAGCGCCAGCTCGTTCAGCGGCTGCCCTGGGGCCAGCACCTCGACGCGCAGGTCCTCCCCGCCCAGCAGCAGCCCCACGCACAGCAACTCCAGTTCACGGCAGCCGCCCGGCAACGCGGCGAGCAGAACCGGGGCGCCGCTCGCGCGGTTCATCTGCAGGCGCATCAGCACCCTTGCGCGAAGGAAGGCATCGAGGAACAGCCACTGGCTAGTGGCGCCGAAGTCGCTGCGCTGCAGCAGGTCGCGCCACAGCGGCAACAGCACGCTTTCGAACACCACGGCAGGTGGATAGAGGGTGAACAGCTGGCCGTAGAGACGCTCAAGCTCGGTACTGTCGAAACGCGAGACGGCGGCCAGGAAGGACGCGCGCCAATGCTGTCGCTCATCCGCCTCCCCGTGCTGCGCCGCTGCAGACTCGGGGGCACTGTCGCGCTGGCTGGCGAGCAACTCGCCCACCTTGCTGACCGCCACGCCGCGGCCGGTCCAGGTCAGGATGCGGCGGATGGCGTCGACATCCTCGCGCGAATACAGCCGATGCCCGCCCTCGGTGCGCACCGGGCAGATCAGCCCATAGCGCCGCTCCCAGGCACGCAGGGTGACGGGATTCACCCCGGTCTGGCGCACGACCTCGCGCATCGGTATCAACTCGGGGTGGGCGGAGGAAGCAGTTTCGCTGAATTCGGTCATGGCGCGATTCGCGGCGGCGGAAATGGCGCAAGTGTAAACCAGACCGCATGCCGCGCAGACAGGTCCGCGAACGCCTAGGCAGACACACGCAGCAGGGATAACCTTGGGCGGACAACCTTTCCCCCGCCGTACTCGCCGAGGTCCCGCGCCGCCATGATCAACGCCAAGCTCCTGCAACTCGTGGTCGAAGCCTCGAACGACGGTATCGTGGTAGCCGAACAGGAAGGCGAGGACAGCATCCTCATCTACGTCAATCCGGCCTTCGAGCGCCTGACCGGCTACGCCGGCGCCGACATCCTCTACCAGGACTGCCGCTTCCTCCAGGGCGAGGACCATGACCAACCGGGCCTGACCGCGATCCGCCAGGCGATCCGCGAAGGGCGCCCGTGCCGCCAGGTGCTGCGCAACTACCGCAAGGACGGCAGCCGCTTCTGGAACGAACTGTCGATCACCCCGGTTTACAACGAGGCCGACCAGCTCACCTACTTCATCGGCATCCAGCGCGACGTGACCGGCGAGGTCGAGGCGCTCGAGCGCGTGCGCGAGCTGGAGGCGGAAGTCAGGTCCTTGCGCGAGCGGCTGGCCGGGCAAGACGCCTGAGGCAACCGGAATCTTGTACAACTTTTGAGATAATATCTGTACAAGACCAATTGACACGTACAAGTTTTACGATAGGCTCCGAAAATAGTTGTACAGAATAATCGTCCTGTACAACATTTTTCGGAGCGCTCGCATGTCCCCCTTTCTGCAACGTTTCGCACAAGACTTCGCTGCGCTCGACCGCCATAACCTGGACAGGCTCGAGCAGCTGTACAGCCCGGACATCGAATTCCGCGACCCGCTGCATCGCATCCACGGGCTGCCCGCCTTGCGCGGCTACTTCGAGCAGCTCTACTCGAGCGCCACGACCCCGCACTTCACCTTCCACAGCTTCGACGAAAGCGGTGAAGGCCAGGGATACCTGCGCTGGACCCTGCAATTCAGCCATCCGCAGCTGCGCGGAGGCCGCCCGATCCGCGTCGACGGCTGCACCTACCTGCGCTGGTCCGATCGCGTCTACCTGCACCACGACTACTTCGACAGCGGCGCCCTGCTCTACGAGCACCTGCCGCTGCTCGGCCGGGTCATCGCCTGGTTGAAGCGGAGGCTGGCATGAGCCGCATCTGGCTTACCGGTGCCAGCAGCGGCCTGGGCGAGGCGCTGGCGCAATTACTGCTGCGCGAAGGTCACAGCCTGGCGCTCAGTGCCCGCCGCATCGCGCCGCTGCAATCGCTGTACGAACGCTTCCCCGGCCAGGTGCTGCTGGCGCCGGGAGACCTGGGCGATCCACAACAGGTCGCCGGCATCGCGCAGCGCATCGAGCAGACCTGGGGCGCGCTCGACATGGCGATCCTCAATGCCGGCACCTGCGAATACCTGGAACCGGGACGATTCGACAGCGCCCTGGTGGAGCGCGTCATACGGACCAACCTGCTCAGCGCCAGCCTCTGCCTGCAGGCCGCCCTGCCCCTGCTGCGACGCGGCCAGCGCCCCTCGCTGGTGGCCATGTGCAGTGCCGTGACCTGGCTGGCGCTGCCGCGCGCCGGGGCCTATGGAGCGTCCAAGGCGGCACTGCGCTACCTGTTCGAGTCGCTGCGCATCGACCTCGCCGCCGAGGGCATCGCCGTCACCCTGGTGAGCCCCGGATTCGTCGATACCCCGCTGACCCGTCGCAACGACTTCCCCATGCCGCAGCGCTGGCCGGTCGAACGCGCCGCCCGCCACATCGCCGAACGCCTGCCGGCGCGCCCGCTGGAGATCGTCTTCCCGCTGGCCTTCACCCTCGCCCTGCGCCTGCTGGGCCGGTTGCCCGCCACCTGGCGCCTGGCCCTGGGCAAGCGCCTGGCGCGCCCGCCACAAGGACGCTGAGACATGCGCATCGCCATCATCGGCAGCGGAATTTCCGGGCTCACCTGCGCTTACCTGCTGGCGCGCCGGCACGCGGTGACCGTCTTCGAATCCAGCGACTGGATCGGCGGCCATACGCACACGGTGGATGTCGACTGGCAGGGCCGCCGGTATGCGGTGGACACCGGCTTCATCGTCTTCAACGACTGGACCTACCCGAACTTCATCCGCCTGCTCGACCGCCTGGGTGTCGCGTCGCGGCCGACCGAGATGAGCTTTTCCGTGCACGATCCGCACGGTGGCCTGGAGTACAACGGGCACAGCCTCGACAGCCTCTTCGCCCAGCGCCGAAACCTGCTCTCGCCGGGCTTCTGGGGCATGCTGCGGGACATCCTGCGCTTCAACCGCGAGGCGGTGGACGACCTGCAAGGGCAGTTGCTCGGCGACGAAGCCAGCCTCGGCGACTACCTGCGCAGCAATGGCTACGGCGCGCGCTTCATCGACCACTACATAGTGCCCATGGGTTCGGCGATCTGGTCGATGTCGCGCGCCGACATGCTTGCGTTCCCGCTGGAAGCATTCGTCCGCTTCTTCCGCAACCACGGCCTGCTGTCGGTCAATCGACGCCCCCAGTGGCGCGTCCTCGAGGGTGGCTCGCGCAGCTACGTGGAGCCGCTGTGCGCCGGCTTCCGCGAACATATCCGGCTGAACTGCCCGGTGCAGCGCGTGAGCCGCGACGACAGCGGCGTGACGCTGCACAGCGCCGCCGGACCGGAGCGCTTCGACAAGGTGATCTTCGCCTGCCACAGCGACCAGGCCCTGGCCCTGCTGGATGAGCCCAGCACGACCGAAACACAGGTCCTGGGCGCATTGCCTTACGCGCAGAACGAGGTCCTGCTGCACACCGACACCCGCGTCCTGCCGCGCCGGCGCAAGGCCTGGGCGAGCTGGAACTATCGGCTCGGCGGTGCGCCCGGCCAACCCGCCGCCGTCACCTACGACATGAACATCCTCCAGGGCCTGGAGGCGCCGGTGACTTTCTGCGTGAGCCTCAACCTGGGCGAGATCATCGACCCGACCAAGGTGCTCGCGCGCTTCTCCTACGCGCACCCGCAATACGGCGCCTCCACCGTTGCGGCGCAAGCCGCCTGGGCCGCGCTGCAAGACCGGCAGCACAGCTTCTATTGCGGCGCGTACTGGGCGAACGGTTTCCATGAGGACGGCGTGCTCAGCGCCCTGCGCGTGGCCCGCTATTTCGGAGAACAGCTGTGAACAGCAGCCTGTGCCAGGGCTGGGTCCAGCATCGCCGCTGGGCGCCCCGCCCCCACGCATTCCGCTACCGCGTCGGCCTGCTCTGCCTGGACCTCGACGAACAGCTGGACCTGCTCGCGCTATCCCCCCTGCTGGGGCGCTGGCGCTTCGCCCCGTTGTGCTGGCGCGAGCGCGACTACCTGCCGGCCTACACCCGCCAGGGCATCCCGTTGAGCGAAGCGGTGCGCGAGCTGGTCGGCGAGGCGTTGGGCGAGGTGCCGCGCGGGCGCATCGAGCTGCTGACCCAGCCGCGCTGCTGGGGGCTGTGGTTCAACCCAGTGAGTTTCTACTTCTGCCACGACGACGACGGCCGCCTCGCGGCGATCCTTTGCGAGGTGCGCAACACGCCCTGGCGCGAGCGCTATCACTACGTGGTGAGCGTGCGTCCGGGCGGCGCCATCGACCAGTGGTTCGACAAGCGCTTCCACGTCTCGCCCTTCCTGCCGCGGGATACCCGCTACCACATGCGCTTCCTGCTCGAGGGGCCGCACATCCGCGTGCACATCGAGAGCTGGCGCGACGAACACAAGCTGTTCGAGGCAGGACTCGCCGTCGAGCGCCAGCCTCTGACCGCCGAAGCCTTGCGCCGGCATGTGGCGGCCTTCCCGTGGACGACCCTGAGCACCCTGTCCGCCATCTACTGGCAAGCCCTGCGCCTATTGATCAAAGGCACGCCCATCCACGACCACCAGGCGCCGGACGGGCACCTGGGCAGCGGTCGCGACACCCCGGAGGATACCCAGCATGTCCAGTGACGGCCTCATCGCAATCAGGTCCGGCAGCCGTTCGACCCTGGGCCTCGGCCTGTTTCGCCGCGCCGTGCTGGCGCAGCTCCGCGGCTTGCGCCATGGCGGCCTGCAATTGCTGCTGGGCGAGCGCCGGCTGGCCTTCGGCGACCCCGCCAGCCCGCTGCAGGCGGAGATCCAGGTGCTCGACGACGCGGTCTGGGGCCTGATCGCCGGCAACGGATCGATCGGCGCGGGCGAGGCTTACATCCACGGCTACTGGCGCAGCCCGGACCTTACCGCGGTGATCCGCGTGTTCGTCGCCAACCTCGAGGTGCTTGATTCCATGGAGGGCGGCCTGGCGCGACTCGGGCGCCCGGCCCTGCGCCTGCTGCACTGGCTGAACCGCAACAGCCGCCGCGGCTCGCGGCGCAACATCACCGCCCACTACGACCTGGGCAACGCCCTGTTCGAGCGCCTGCTCGACCCGACCATGATGTACTCGGCAGCGATGTTCCAGCACCCCGAACAGAGCCTGGAACAGGCCCAGCTCAACAAGCTCGAGCGCATCTGCCGCAAGCTCGACCTGCAGCCGGGCGACCACCTGCTGGAGATCGGCACCGGCTGGGGAAGCCTGGCGCTCTATGCGGCCAGCCACTATGGCTGCAGGGTCACCACCACGACCCTGTCCGAGGAGCAGTACGCCCATACCCGCCATCGCGTCGAAGCCCAGGGCTTGCAGGGACGCATCGAAGTGCTGCGCGAGGACTACCGCGACCTGCGCGGCCGCTACGACAAGCTGGTTTCCATCGAGATGATCGAGGCCGTGGGGCACCGCTTCCTGCCCGAGTACTTCCGTCGTTGCGCCGCGCTGCTCGAAGACGACGGGCTGATGCTGCTGCAGGCGATCACCATCCGCGACCAGCGCTACGAGCAGGCCTGTCGCTCGGTGGACTTCATCCAGCGCTACATCTTCCCCGGCGGCGCCCTGCCCTCGCTGACCGCCCTGCTGCAGACCGCCAGCCGGGAGACCGACCTCAACCTGCTGCACATGGAGGACTTCGGCGGGCACTACGCACGCACCCTGGGGCACTGGCAGGAGAACCTGCGGCAGTCGCGCCAGGCCCTGGCGCAGCTGGGCTACGACGAACGCTTCCAGCGCCTCTGGGAGTACTACCTGAGCTACTGCGAAGGCGGTTTCCTGGAGCGCAGCATCGGCGTCGCCCAGCTGCTCTGGGCACGCCCGGCGGCCCGTCGCGCGCCGCTGCTGGAGTACCTGGACGCCTGAGATGTCGCGGGCCTGGCTGGTCGCAAATGCGCTCTGGCTGCAGGCAGGCTGGTGGGCCTGCGTACTCGGCGCCCACCATCCGCTGTTGCTGATCGGCGTCATAGGCGGGCTGGCCGTCCACCTGGCCGGCTGTCCGCATCCACGCGCCGAAACGGCAGCAATCCTGCGCGTCGCGCTTTGCGGTTGCGCGCTGGACGCCAGCCTCGGCGCCATGGGTCTGTTCGCCTTCGGCCAGGTGCTGCTGCCACCCTGGCTGGTACTGCTCTGGCTGGTATTCGCCAGCGGATTGCGCCACAGCCTGGCCTGGGTCAGGCGCCCACTTTGGCTCGCCATGCTGGTCGGCGCCCTGGCCGGTCCGCTGGCCTATATCGCTGGCGCCAGACTCGCGGGAATCGGCCTGCCGCTAGGGACCGTCCAAAGCGCACTGCTGCTGGCGCCGCTATGGGCACTCTGGCTGCCGCTGAGCCTGCGCCTGGCGCAAGCCCCGGCACCGCGCTGAGCAATAGCGCACCGCGTCCCAGCAGCGCGCCCAGCGCTTGCGCCAGTTGAACGGCCGGCCGCACACCGGGCACTGCTTGCTCGGCAGGTCGGCTTTTTTCACAGCGCCTCCCCGGCATCCAACTTCGCCAGCAATTCCTCGCCGCGTTGCCAGAGCGCTTCGCGCCGAACCTCGTCCATGCGCCGCAGGTTGCGGTAGGCCATGGCCATGCGCGGATTGCGTTCGAGGCGCTCGGCATGGCGCATGAGAAAGTGCCAATAGAGCGCATTGAACGGGCAGGCCCGCGGCCCGGTCGCCTCGTCCACCCGGTAGGCGCAACCGCCACAGTAGTCGGACATCCGCTGGATGTAGCGGCCGCTCGCGCAATACGGCTTGGAGCCGAGGTAGCCGCCGTCGGCATGCATTACCATGCCCAGGGTATTGGGCAGCTCGACCCAGTCGAAGGCGTCCAGGTAGACCGCCAGGTACCACTCGCAGATGGCCTTGGGCGCGATGCCGGCAAGCAGCGCGAAATTGCCGGTGACCATCAGCCGCTGGATGTGGTGGGCGTAGCCCAGCTCCAGGGTCTGGCCGATGGCCTCGGCCATGCAGCGCATGCCGGTGGCACCGGTCCAGTAGAACTCGGGCAGCGCACGGCGGTTGCCGAAGGCGTTCAGCTCGGCGTACTCCGGCATGCGCAGCCAGTAGATGCCGCGCACGTATTCACGCCAGCCGATCAGTTGGCGGATGAAGCCTTCGGCGGCATTGAGCGGCACACGGCCCTGGCGATAGGCCGACTCCACATCGGCGCACAGCTGGCGCACATCGAGCAGGCCGATGTTCAGCGCCGCGCTGATCCGTGCATGGAACAGGAAGGGTTCGCCGCAGGCCATGGCATCCTGGTAGTCGCCAAACGCGGCCAGGGCGAAGTCGAGGAAATGCTGCCAGAGCGCCTGCGCCTCGACGTGCGTCACCGGGTAGTCGAAGCCCTCCAGGCGGCCGTAATGGTCGCCGAAACGTTCCGCCACCAGTTCCAGCACCTCGCGGGTGACATCGTCAGCCAGAAAACGCGCCGGGAACGGCCCGCGCAGCCCCTTGGGCAAGGCCTTGCGGTTCTCCGCGTCGAGGTTCCAGCTACCGCCGCAGGGCTGGCCGTCGGGCTCCAGCAGCAGGCCGCTGCGCCGGCGCATCTCGCGGTAGAACAGCTCCATGCGCAGTTGACGTCGCCCCGCTGCCCAGCGGGCAAAGTCCGCGCGGGAACAGAGAAAGCGCCGGTCTTCGTGCCAGTTCAACGGCAGGCCGCTATCCTCCAGCGCCTGCTGCAGGCGCCATTCGCCGCATTCGGTGATGTGCACTTCGCGGGCCCGCAGCCGGTCGCTCCAGCGGCGCAGCTCGCCGGGCAGGCTGCCGCTGTTGTGCGGATCGTCGAAGCGCACGTAGATCAACCGCCAGCCACGCTCTCGCAGTACGTCGGCGAAGTGCCGCATGGCGCTGAAGATCAGCGCGATCTTCTGCGGATGATGGGCGACGTAGCGCGCCTCTTCGGCGACCTCGGCCAGCAGTAGCACGTCCTCTTGCGGGTCAAGCGCATCGAACAGCGACAAGTCGAAGGACAGTTGGTCGCCCAGGACCAATCCCAGGCGTCGAGCGCTGTCGATCACCACTGCTGCACCAGCGAAAACGGCACTCGCAAGGGTTCGATGGCACCGCTGCGGCTGCCGCACATCTCGTCGTGGATCGAATGCTGCACCAGCTCGCAGGGCACCGCTGGAAGGTCGCGGAGGTATTCGCGGACATGGGTGACCGACAGCAGCCGGAGGACTCCGCCGTGCTCGTCGTGAAGTGCCTTGATGGTGTCTGCGGTATGCACCTGGACGACGTAGAAACCGCCCTCCAGCGACACCACTTCCAGCAGGCGTATGTTCCCGGCTGCTGCCAGCTCGGTCAGTTCCAGCAGATTCATGAGACTCTCCTGTTTCGTCGTCACCAGGGCAGGCGCGCCCCGTCGTAGGCGAAGAAGCCGCCGCTGTCGGCGGCCTTGCAGCCGTCGATCACCCGCAGAAGATCGGCAGCCGCCTGCGCCGCCGGTCGGGCGTTGGCGGCGCCGTGGAACGGTTGCGACAGGGCCGAGGCCACGGTGCCCGGATGCAGGCAGAGCAGCCGGGCCTGCGGATGCGTGCGCGCCAGTTCGATGGATGCCGTCTTCACCAGCATGTTCAGCGCCGCCTTCGAGGCACGGTAGGCGTACCAGCCGCCCAGGCGGTTGTCGCCAATGCTGCCGACCTTCGCCGACAGCAACGCCATGGCGCCCCGTCGGTCCAGCAGCGGCAGGAAGTGCCGCAACACCAGGACCGGCCCGATGGCGTTCACCTGGAACACCTGCTGCAACGCAAGGGCATCGAGATCGGCCAGGCGCTTCTCCGGCCGCACGCCGTCACGATGCAGCAAGCCGGCGGCGTGCAGGATCAGTTGGAACGGCGCATGCACCGCCACCTCGTGGGCGGCTGCGGCGATGCTCGGCGGGTCCTCGAGGTCCAGGCGCGGCGAACTACGGCGCTCCAACTCCACAACCCGGGCGCAGCGCGGATCGTCCCGCAGCAAGGCGCAAAAGGCCGCGCCTATCGCTCCGCTCGCGCCTATCACCAGTGCCCGATAGCCGTCGCCCAGCGAGGCCATGCCTGCTTGGCCGGCCATCATGGCTGGCCACCCGGCGAACGGCGGAAGAACAGGCTGACCTGCCCGAGTTCAACACCGAACTTGCTCATGCTCGACCGGTTGACCAGGGTGTCGGCGTCCATCAGGTACATCCAGTCGTCGAAGTCCACTTCGTAGGTCGAGCCATCCACCGGCAGTTGCATCCGATAGCGCCAGCGCAGGGCGTTGCCGGCGACTTCGCCGCGCGCCACCCCGACCACGTCGGCAGCCTGCCCACGCCAGCGTCCGGCGCCCTCGGGCGTCAGCGTCCAGACCCGGCGCTGGCGGGTGCCGTCGCTATACAGAAAACGCTCGTCGAGGATCAGTCGCTCGCCTTCGCGATGGCTGGCGATCTGCACGTGGAAACGCTTCGCCACCTCGCCCGAGCGTTTCTGGAAGATGCCCCACGCCTCCACCGGCGCGGCGAAGAACTGCGCGAGGTCCAGCCGCGGTTGCTCGGCGGCATAGCGCTCGACGCCCACACCACCACAGCTGCCCAGCATCAGCAGCAAGCACAGCCCGAGCAGGCGTTTCATGGTTGCTCTCCTGCAGCGATGCCGGGCCCGGCGAGGCCCAGCAGCTCGCGGCGCAACTCCGGCTTGCGGGTGCGCGCATCGAGCCAGATGGCGAAGAAGGCACGGGCGAACTGCGGGTCGTCCACAACCCGTTGCAGGCGCCCGTCGGTGTAGAAGCGGCAGCCTTTACCGGGCAGGTACAGGCCGCTGATGCGCTGTCCCGGACGCACGTCGACGAATGCCGAGCGCATCAACGCTGCCCAGGCCGCGAGTTGCACGTCGTTGGGCGGTAGTGGCGCCAGCCTGCGCATTTCCTCGAGGCTGGCGTCAACCACGGTGGCGCGGCTGAGTGAACGCCAGTAGGTCAGCTCCAGCACAAAGGGCTGCGTCAAGTCGGGGCGTACAACCGGGCTGAACAGGCGCGCGGAATACACCCGCAATCCATACCAGTGGAAATCGCCGGCCCCCACCAGGCGCGCCTCGGGCAGTTGCTCGCGCCAGTCCGCGGCGCCCACGGGGCCGCCCAGCAGCGCCAGCCCCATCAGTAACGCTGCTGCCCGGTTGCCTCCGAATGAGAAACCACGCCATGCCATGACCGCTGCCTCCCGCCGTCAAAAGCTGTACAAGCCATCCTCGACGCACCCTGCCGATAATTGTACATATTTTATTTTTGTACAACTTTTACCATGCCAACCGTCGTCGACGGGAGGTTTCCGGGACGCCGGAGGGCTTCAGATTCCATTCAGACTCCCGCCCGATACTGCTCCCATCGACAGTTCCTGTTGGGGGGAACGACATGAATCACGCCGAATGGGGCGCCCTTTTTCCCTTTCGCTTCGGCCCTGGCGCCGAACGTCAGTCCAGCCTGACGCTGCAACATGAAGGCGATCCTCAGCGCACACAGCTGGAAGCCTTCGTCCATGACTGTTTCGAGCATGTCCACCATGCCGACGTCCATCACTTCCTGCCCGAACTGCTCGGCCTGCACGACAGCCATGGGCGCCTGACCGCAGTCGCCGGCATTCGCCCGGCCAGCAGCGGCAGCCTGTTCCTCGAGCGCTACCTGGACCATCCCCTGGAAGTGCATGTCTCGCGCATCGCTGGCCGCCCGGTGGCGCGCGACGAATTGGTAGAGGTCGGCAACCTCAGCTCGCTGAGCGCCGGCAGCGCGCGCCTCATCATCATCGCCGTGACCTGGCTGCTGGCCGCCCGCGGGCTGCACTGGGTCGCCTTCACCGGCGCCGCGGGGCTGATCAACAGCTTCCATAGACTGGGCCTGGAACCCACGCTGCTGGCCGACGCCGACCCGATCCGCCTCAACGGCGACCATGAAAGCTGGGGCACCTATTACGAACAGCACCCGCATGTCTTCGCCGGCAACATCCGCTACGGCCACGACGAGCTGGAGCGCCAGGGCGTGTACCAGCGCCTGGGTTTCCCCATGCTGCTCACGGAGGCCGGACATGCAGCCTGAACTGAACCACTTCCACGAACGGTTGCGCGCCCACGCCAGCGAGCGCGGCGACCAGTTGGCCGTGCGCGGCGCCAGCGAAAGCCTCAGCTACCGCCAGCTGTTCGACGAGATCGAGCGCCGCGCCGCCTTGTTGCGCGCGCAACCGCCGGGCGTGTTCGCCCTTGCCCTGGAGAATGGCCCGCAGGCCCTGCTCTGGGACCTGGCCGCGCTCTTCGCCGAACGCCCCTGCGTGATCCTGCCGCCCTTCTTCAGCCCGGCGCAGCGCGCCCATTGCCTGACACAGAGCCAGGCGACCCTGGCGCTGACCGGCGAAGACCTGCACGCCGAGCTGGACGCCAATGGTTTCACCGGCGGCGAGCCGTTCTGGCAGCGCCCGGCGGTGGTCGACGCTGGCGTACCGGCCAGCACCGCCAAGATCACCTACACCTCCGGCAGCACCGGCGCGCCCAAGGGTGTCTGCCTGTCCGCCGAGGCCATGTTGCGGGTCGCCCGCGAACTGGAGCTGGCCAGCCGCCCCACCGCCCCACGCAAGTACCTCGCCGTGCTGCCGCTGGCCGTGCTGCTGGAAAACCTCGGGATCTACGCCGCGCTGCTGGCCGGTGCCAGCCTCACCGTGTTGCCGCAGGCGCAATTGGGCATCAGTGGCGCCAGCGGCGTGGACTGGAAGCGCCTGCTTGGCTGCATCGCCCTGAGCGGCGCGGAAAGCCTGATCCTGGTGCCGCAACTGCTGCTCGGCCTGGTCACCGCCATCGAGCGCGGCCTGATGCGCGTCGGCCCGCTGCGCTTTGTCGCGGTCGGCGGTGCGCGGGTTGCCCAGAGCCTGCTGGACCGCGCCGCTGCGGTCGGCCTGCCGGTATTCGAGGGCTACGGCCTGTCCGAATGCGCCTCGGTGGTCTGCCTGAACCGCCCCGGGGCCAACCGCCCGGGCAGCGTCGGCAAACCGCTGCCGCACGTACAGGTGTCGCTGGCCGACGACGGCGAAGTGCTGGTGCGCGGCTCGACCCTGCTCGGCTATCTCGGCGAGCCCGCATTCACCGGCCAGTGGTGGCCGACCGGCGACCTCGGCCGCTTCGACGACGACGGCTACCTGTACCTCGCCGGGCGCAAGAAGAACCAGTTCATCACCAGCTTCGGCCGCAACGTCAATCCGGAATGGATCGAGGCCGAACTCACCCAGGGCGGCGTCCTGCTGCAAGCCTTCGTCCACGGCGAAGGCCTGCCGCACAACCTCGCCCTGCTCTGGCCGCTGGACCCGCAGGCCAGCGACGAAACCCTCGAGCAGGCGGTGCAGCAGTGCAACGCCACGCTTCCCGACTACGCCCGGGTGCACGCCTGGAAACGCCTGCCCGAGCCCTTCGGCAGCGCCTCCGGGACGCTCACCGCCAATGGCCGGCCGCGCCGCGAGGAAATCCTCCGGCGCTACCAGACCACCCTTTCCGAACTTGCCAACGATTGAGGTTCGCCATGTCTTTCTTCGAACACCTGCAACAGGCCACTGCCGACGAACGCGCCGCGCTGTTCGGCGTCCCGGTGATCCGTGATGCCCTGGGCGGCGCGGTCAGCCTGGAGGGCTACGTCGCCTTCCTCACCCAGGCCTATCACCACGTCCGCCACACGGTGCCGCTGATGATGGCCTGCGGCGCCAAGCTGCCGACTCGCCTGGAATGGCTACGCGGCGCGGTTTGCGAATACATCGACGAGGAATACGGCCACGAGCAGTGGATCCTCAACGACATCGCGGCCTGCGGCGGCGACCCGGACCAGGTGCGCAACAGCCGCCCGGCCCTGCCCATCGAGCTGATGGTGGCCTTCCTCTACGACCTGATCGCCCGCGACAACCCGGTGGGCCTGTTCGGCATGGTCAACGTCCTCGAAGGCACCAGTATCGCGCTGGCCACCCAGGCCGCCGGGACCATCCAGAAGAGCCTCGGACTGCCGGCGAACGCCTTCAGCTACCTGAGCTCCCACGGTGCGCTGGACCAGGACCACATGGCCACCTACCGCGGCCTGATGGATCGCCTGGAAGATGCGCGCGACCAGGAAGCCGTCGTGCACTCGGCGAAGGTCGTCTATCGCCTGTACGCCGACATGTTCCGCGGGCTGCCCCGTGCCGAGGCCTCCCGCAGCGAGGTGAACCATGCGCTTGTCTGAATGCCGCGCGGTACTCACCGGCGCCAGCGGCGGCATCGGCCTGCAGCTGGCCGAGCAGCTCTGCGCCGCCGGCGCCCAGGTGCTTGCCATCAGCCGCCAGCAAGGTGCACTCGCCGCATTGTTGCAGCGCTACCCGCAGCAACTGCGCTGGCAGGCGGCCGACCTGCGCACCGGCCAGGGCCGCCAGGCAGTGGTCGCCGCCGCCCACGAGATGGGCGGCGTGAACCTGCTGCTCAATGCCGCCGGAGTCAACCGCTTCGCCTTGCTCGAGCAGATCGACGAGAGCGGCCTCGACGACCTGCTCAGCCTGAACATCAACGCGACCCTGCAACTGACCCGCGTGATGCTGCCGCTGCTACGCGCCCAGCCGCACGCGCTGGTGGTCAACGTCGGTTCCATCTACGGCTCCATCGGCTATCCCGGCTACGCCGCGTATTGCGCGAGCAAGTTCGCCCTGCGCGGCTTCTCCGAGGCGCTGCGCCGGGAGCTGGCCGACACCGCGGTCGACGTGCTCTACGTCGCGCCACGCGCCACCCGCACCAGCATGAACTCGGCTGCCGCCACCGCCCTCAACCTGGCGCTGAAGGTCGGCATGGACGATCCCGCCGACGTTGCCCGCTCGGTGCTCAGCGCCGTGCAGAGGAACCTAAGCGAGTTGTACCTGGGCTGGCCGGAAAAGCTCTTCGTGCGCCTAAACGGCATGCTGCCCGGGTTGATCGACCGCGCGCTGCGCAAGCAACTGCCGATGATCCGCCGCTACAGCGACGCGAATACCAAGGAGCCACTCAAATGAAGCGCCTGATCCTGCTTTGCCTGCTTGCCGCCACGCCTTTCGCCTGGGCTCTCGACCAAGGCGGCGCACACCGCCTGAGCGTCATCCAGGAGCGCTGGGCGGAGATCCAGTACCGTTTCCCGGAAGACCAGCGCGCCGCCGCCTTCGAGAAACTGGCAGCCGACAGCGCGGCCTTCACCCGCGACCAGCCGAACGCGGCCGAGGCCTGGATCTGGAACGGCATCGTCACCAGCAGCTGGGCCGGCGCCGCGGGCGGCCTCGGCGCGCTGAGCAAGGTCAAGGCGGCGCGCGCCAGCCTGGAGAAGGCGCTGCAGATCGACCCTAACGCCCTCCAGGGTTCGGCCTATACCAGCCTGGGCGCGCTCTACGACCGCGTGCCGGGCTGGCCGATCGGCTTCGGTGACGCCGACAAGGCCGAGAGCATGCTGCGCAAGGCACTGGCGCTGAATCCCGACGGCATCGACAGTCTCTACTTCTGGGGCGACCACCTGTATCGTCAGGGACGCTACGCGGAATCCCGCTCGGCTCTGCTGAAGGCCCTGCAGGCGGCTCCGCGGCCGGGCCGGGAACTGGCCGACCAGGGCCGACGCGGCGAAATCAATGCTTTACTGCAGGCAATCAAGGAAAAACAGGACTGACCATGCGGCTGCTGCTGGTAGAGGACGACACCGCCCTGGGCGAAGGGGTACGCACCGGATTGCTGCAGGAGGGCTACACCATCGATTGGCTGCAGGACGGCGTCAGTGCCCTGCACGCCCTGCAACAGGAAAGCTTCGACCTGGTGGTGCTCGATCTCGGCCTGCCGCGCCTGGACGGCATCGAGCTGCTCAAGCGCCTGCGCGCCGGAGGCTCGGCCGTACCAGTGCTGATCCTCACCGCGCGCGATGCCACCGAGGACCGCATCGCCGGCCTGGACGCCGGCGCCGACGACTACCTGATCAAGCCCTTCGACCTCAACGAGCTGAAGGCCCGCCTGCGCGCGCTGCTGCGCCGCAGCGCCGGGCGCGCCCGGGTGCTGATCGAGCACGCCGGGGTCAGTCTCGACCCGGCCACCCAGCAGGTCAGCTACCAGGGCAAGCCGGTGACGCTCACGCCCAAGGAATACGTGCTGCTGCACGAACTGCTCGCGCAACCGGGCAAGGTCTTCACCCGCGAGCGCCTCACCCAGCTGCT
Source organism: Pseudomonas sp. QL9 (assembly GCF_041409665.1). Classification (NCBI taxonomy): domain Bacteria; kingdom Pseudomonadati; phylum Pseudomonadota; class Gammaproteobacteria; order Pseudomonadales; family Pseudomonadaceae; genus Pseudomonas; species Pseudomonas sp. QL9. The sequence goes on along the minus strand of NZ_CP166971.1, from coordinate 5,225,721 downwards.
CTACGGCTGGGACGAGGAAGCCGAGAGCAACACACTGGAAGTGCACATCTACCACCTGCGCAAGAAACTCTTCAGCGAACTCATCCGCACCGTGCGAGGCATCGGCTACCTGGTGGAAGGCCAGGCATGAACTCGCTGCGCCAACGCACCCTCTGGCGGGTCATGTTGCTGATGCTGATCGGCACCGGCTTGCTCACCCTGTACAACTACCACGACAGCAGCCACGAGATCGCCGAGGTCTACGACGCCCACCTGGCGCAGAACGCCCGCCTGCTGCAGGGCGTGATGAGCCTGCCGCTGGGCGATGCCGAAAGCCATGTGCTCTACAGCGCCTTCGACAATGCCCTCAGCCAGGCCGGCAAGCACAAGATCGGCCACCCCTACGAGAACAAGCTGGCCTTCCAGGTGTGGCGCGAAAGTGGCGAAATCCTGGTGCACACGCCCAGCGCGCCAACCTTCACCGCGCCGCTGCGCAAGCCTGGTTTCGCCAACTACAAGGTCGAAGGCCACCAGTGGCGCGGCTTCCTGCTGCCGGTGCCGGAGCAGAAACTGCTGATCTGGGTCGGCGAGCGCAACGACGTGCGCGACGACCTGGTGTCGCGCATCGTCCGCCACACCCTGCTGCCCTTCCTGATCGGCAGCCTGGCGCTGGTGCTGCTGGTCTGGCTGGCCATCGGCTGGGGCCTGCAGCCGTTGCAGAACATGGCGCGGGTGATCCGCGCGCGGCACGCAGAATCCCTGGAGCCGCTGCAGCTGGTGCCGCTGCCGAAGGAACTGGAGCCGATGCAGGCGGCGCTCAACCGACTGCTCGGACAGATCGACAGCCTGCTGCGCCGCGAGCACCGCTTCATCGCCGATGCCGCCCATGAGATGCGCACGCCCCTGGCGATCCTCCGCCTGCATGCGCAGAACGCCCTGCAGGCGCGCAGCGACGAAGAGCGCCAGGCGGCCCTGGACTTCCTCATCGGCGGCGTCGACCGCCTGAGCCGGGTGGTCAACCAACTGCTGACCCTGGCGCGCATCGAGCCCCAGCTCAGCCAGCGCCAGTGGAAGCCGGTGGACCTCGCCGGCGTGGCCACCGATACCCTCGCCGAGCTGACGCCCTGGATCCTCGGCCAAGGCCAGGAGCCGAGCCTGGATATCGCCGAAGGCGACTACCGCCTGGAGAGCGACGGCAACGCCCTGGGCATCGCCCTGCAGAACCTGGTGACCAATGCAGTGAAGCACTCGCCGCCGGGTGGCCAGGTACGTGTGGGCCTGCGGCGCGACGGCGAGCATTTCGAACTGAGCGTCGAGGACGACGGCCCCGGCATCGCCGAAGACAAACTGGAGCGGGTGTTCCAGCGCTTCTACAGCGAGGGCCGCCAGGACGGCGCGGGCCTCGGGCTGTCGATCGTCGCCATGATCGTGCAGCGCCTGGGCGGCACCGTGGCGCTACGCAACCGCGAAGGCGGCGGCCTGTGCGCCACCTTACGGTTGCCCCGCCGCCACGATGCGGCCGACGAGCCCTTGGCCCCGCCCCTCTAGCACCCTCAGCGCTTGGCCGCCAGCGCCGCCAGCAGCGGTGCGGCCTGCTCGTCGGTGAGGGCCGGATACACCTCCATGTGCATGATGTCGTTCCACTCGAGCAACCAGGTCTGCAGCAGCGCCGGGTCGTCCGCCTCGGCCAGGCCGAAGCCGCCGACGCGCCCGACCGCATGCCAGCGCCCTTTCATGGTGACGCCCGCCGGCGGCAGCGCGCCCGTCTTGAGGAAGCGCCCGATGGCGATGTCGCGTTTATCGGGCATGACTGTCCAGTTGACGATGAAAAGCATTTCCCACCTCCTGTCCGGATAGACCATGGGTCTTCGCGTGCCCAGTACGGCACCGCAGCCATGGCACGCCGGTGTTAGCCAAGCGTTACAGCCAGGGGGCTTGGAGCGGTCTCTCAGGCATAGGCATAGCAGGATTCGGCGCGCCGGCAGCGCCGTTCATCCCGCGCGGTTCACGTATGTGGCAGCGGCAGATGGAAGGCGGCGGCCAGCGCCGGGATCGTCCGCAGGCTATGCAGGTCCAGCAGGGTGAAGTAGCCGCCGCGCCCTTTCGGCAGCCAGCCGCCGGTGTCGATATGGATGACGTTGCCGAGCATGGCGGGCCGTTGCAGCGGCGTATGCCCGACCACCACCGCAGAGATACCGCGCACCCGCGAAGCGTCGCCGCTCATGATGCGCTGACTCGACCACAGGCAGTGCTCCAGCAACTCCTCGCTCCCGCCCGCCTCCCGCTCCACTGCGATCCTCAGGGCCGTCCAGTCGGCGCTGGGCACATCGGCATGCACGATGCCGATCCGCCCTTCGGGCACCTCGACCTCGATCAGCAGGGGAAGCCGCGCCAACCGGGTGGCGATGTTGTCGCGCGCAGCATCGGCAAGGCCATAGAACCAGGCTCCGCCGTTGGAGAAATGCAGGTCGACCTGCGCGTTGAGCAGCATGTGCTCATGGTTGCCGCGCACGGGAAAGAACCAGGGATATGCCAGCCACTCCAGTACCCGTTCGCACTCCGGCCCACGGTCGATCAGGTCGCCGACGGAGAACAGCCGGTCCCTGGCCGGATCGAATGCTGCCTCCTGCAGGGCGACGGCGACCCGGGAGAAATGCCCATGGATGTCCCCCACCGCGAAATCGCGGCCACGGAGGTTGCGCGGGAATCGTTGGAGCATGGCTGCCCCCTCGTCCGCCAAGGCGCTGCAGCACCGCGCCGCGCGCTGCGAACGGAACGCCTTGCCCATTGTCGGACCGTCCGAGTGGCGGGGATATCGTCTTCGGACCGGGGGCCGTTTGCGAGCGCCCTCAGACCGCCACGACCCCGCCGGCCTTCACCCGGTTGGCCAGGTCATGGGCCTTGTCGACGCATTCATGCACCAGGCCGATGGCCTGCATGAGCGCCTCGATCTGCTCCTCCGGTAGCGTCTTGACCACTTGCCAGATGACATGCGCGGCCTCTTCACCCATCTGTGCGATGTCCTGCAGTTCACGGCGCAGCTGCTGATTGGGTCTGTTCATGCTCTGCCTCTCTCGGGTTTTCCAGGAGGTTAGCCGCTCCTTCGGCGAGCGACCAAACCGACGTCATGCCCGATGACATAGTCGGATCGCCATGGGGCTGGGTCAGGGCCGCCTACAACCGCAGCTGATAGGCAATCGCTCCCCTCGACTCGACGGCGCCGCCGATCACGCCTCGGCGAACACCTGCACCACCTGCTCGATGACGGCCCGAATCCGCGCGGTGTAACGCAGGTCTTCATGGGTCACCAACCAGACTTCGTAGGGCTTGCTGCGCTCGCGCTCCGGCCAGATCCGCACCAGGCCGTCCCGCTCGCCTATGTACAGCGGCAGCTCGCCGAGTCCGAGGCCGGCGGCGACGGCCGTGCGCACCATCATGCTGGAGTTGACCGCTGCCACTATCCGCCCTGCCCCAGCCGATTCGCCCAGCAAGGTCAGCGGCCGGCCCTCGCTCAAATAAGGTTCGTAGGCCACCAGGTCATGCCCCCTGAATGCCGTGCCCGGTTCAGGCATGCCGTGGCTGTCGAGGTAGGCCCGGGACGCGAAAAGGCACATCGGCCAGCGGGTGAGCCGCTTGACGATCAGGTCGGGGTTTTCGGGCTTCTGCGTCCGAATGGCGATGTCCGCCTCGCGCCTGGAAAGGTTCAGCAGCTGCGAAGAGCTCGTCAGCACCACCCGCACTTCCGGATGCTCGGCATGCACCCGGGCGATGGCAGGAATGACGAAGTCGACGGCGAGGAAGTCGGTGGTGGTCACCCGCACCTCGCCCGACAGCGCCTTGTCCAGCCCCTGGGTCCTGCGCACCAGCTCGGTGGCTGCAGCCTCCATGCTTTCGGCAGCCTCGAATGCGGACTCGCCGGCCTCGGTCAGCAGGTAGCCAGTGGACGTGCGCAGGAACAGCGTGGAGCCAAGGGCGCGCTCCATCGCGGCAATACGCCGCCCTACGGTCGCCTGGTCGACATGCAACACGCGGGCGGCCCCACGTAGCGTCTGCGCTCGGCCGAGCGCCAGAAGCACCCGGGCATCGTCCCAGTTCATGGCCTTTCCTCATGATGCATTTTTGCATCTCATGGATGAGATAACACTGCGAGACTGCATCATACAGCGCCACTAGCATGGCGAGCATCCAGACCAGGCCACACCCGGCCAGGTCCTCCTCAGGAAGCCAGCATGCGCGATTTCACCCCCCATGTTCCCGCCCACATGACCGCCATCGAGATCACCCAACCGGGTGGCCCCGAAGTCCTGATGCCGGTGCAACGGCAGACGCCAAAACCCGCGCCCGGCGAAGTGCTGGTTCGTGTTCTTGCAGCGGGCGTGAATGGTCCTGACGTGCTGCAACGCAAGGGCTTCTACGCCCCGCCGGCGGGGGCTTCCGACATCCCCGGGCTGGAAATCGCGGGAGAAGTGGTTGCCCTCGGCAGCGAGTCCAGCCGCTTCGCCATCGGCGACAAGGTCAGCGCGCTGATTCAGGGCGGCGGCTACGCCGAGTACGCGGTGGTCAACGAACTCACCACGCTGCAATGGCCTGAAGGCCTGAGCATGATCGAGGCAGCGGCGCTGCCGGAAACCTTCATGACCGTCTGGGTCAACCTCTTCCAGCGCGGCCAGTTCAAGCCAGGCGAAACACTGCTGATCCACGGCGGCGCTTCGGGTATCGGAACCACGGCGACCATGCTGGGCAAGGCGTTCGGCGCGGCGAAGATCATCACCACGCTGAGGAACGAACCGCAGCGCCAGGCCAGCCTGGCACTGGGTGCGGACCTGGCCGTCAATTACCTGCAGGAGGACTTCGTCGAAGAAGTGATGAAGGCCACCGACGGCCGCGGCGTGGATGTGATCGTCGACATCATCGCCGGCGACTACGTGGGCAGGAACTTCCAGGCCGCCGCGCTGAACGGCCGCGTGGTGCAGATCGGCGTAATCAAAGGCGCGGCGAAAGAACTGGACCTCATGCCCCTGCTGACCAAGCGGCTGACCCTTATCGGCTCGACCCTGCGCATCCGCAGCCCCGAAGAGAAAGCACAGATCATCGACGAACTGGAAGCGCAGGTATGGCCGCTGATCCAGGCCGGAAAGCTCAAGCCGGTGATCTTCCAGACCTTCGATCTTACCCACGCTCGCGAAGCCCATGAACTGATCGACCGCAGCGGCCATATCGGCAAGATCGTGCTGACCGTGCAGCATCAAGGCTGACAATGGAGGGCCCGCTGCGCAGCAGTGGGCCCTCGCACGGAGCCTATAGTTTCGGAACAATCTTAAGGTTTCGGAAATGAACCACTGGCATTGTCTGCGCCAGAAGCCAGGGCCAGAAAAGCAAAAGCCCCGCAGTGCGGGGCTTTCAGCTTGAAGCAGATGGCGGAAGCGTAGAGATTCGAACTCTAGGACGGTTGCCCGTCGGCGGTTTTCAAGACCGCTGCCTTAAACCACTCGGCCACACTTCCGGAAGGGCCGCCATAGTACCGGATCGCAACACACTGTCAAACACTGATCCTGTGCGGCCTACCGACGTTTGTTATGATTCCTACAACTACGGTCACGGAGTCCTACTCCGATTACAGGAGTTTCTAGCCATGCAAGAACGGCAATTCATCAGCCCCGCCGCGATCGAGCAGAAAGAGGTCAGCGGCGTTCTGCGCAATACCTACGGCCTGCTCGCCATGACCCTGGCCTTCAGCGGCCTGGTCGCCTATGTCTCGCAGCAGATGCGCCTGCCTTACGTGGGCCCGCTGGTCACCCTGGTCGGCTTCTACGGTCTGTTCTTCCTCACCATGAAGCTGCGCAACAGCGGCTGGGGCCTGATCAGCACCTTCGCCCTGACCGGCTTCATGGGCTACACCCTCGGGCCGATCCTCAACCTGTACCTGGGCATGGCCAACGGCGCCAGCATCATCTCCTCGGCGTTCTTCATGACCGCCCTGGTGTTCTTCGGCCTGTCCGCCTATGTGCTGACGACTCGCCGGGACATGAGCTTCCTCGCCGGTTTCATCACCGCGGGTTTCTTCGTCCTGCTCGGCGCCACCCTGGTTTCGCTGTTCTTCCACATCAGCGGCCTGCAACTGGCGATCAGCGCCGGCTTCGTGCTGTTCTCCTCGGCGGCCATCCTGTTCCAGACCAGCGCGATCATCCATGGCGGTGAACGCAACTACATCATGGCGACCATCAGCCTCTACATCTCGATCTACAACCTGTTCCTCAGCCTGTTGCAGATCTTCGGCATCATGGGTCGCGACGACTGATCGCCCTGAAGTCCAAGCAAAAAGCCCGTTTCGACGGGCTTTTTGCTTTTCCAGCCAGCGAAATTTCCGCAAGCGCCGTATCATTGCCGGCACGTCCGCCGTACGACTTCAGCCATGAAATTCGCCATTGCCCTCTTCGCCCCCCCGCACTCGCCCGCGGCCCGGCGCGCCCTGCGTTTCGCCGAGGCGACGCTCGCCGGCGGCCATGAAATCGTCCGCTTGTTCTTCTACCAGGACGGCGTGCACAGCGCGTCGAGCAATCCGGTGACCAGCCAGGACGAGCTCGACGTCGCCGCCTCCTGGAGCCGCTTCGTCAGCGAGCACAAACTGGACGCTGTGGTCTGCATCGCCGCCGCGTTGCGCCGTGGCGTGCTCAATACCGAAGAGGCCAGCCGCTATCAGCGTCCGGCAGCCAACCTGCAGGCGCCCTGGGAGCTGTCCGGCCTGGGCCAGCTGCATGAAGCGGCACAACTCGCGGACCGCCTGGTCTGCTTCGGAGGCGACTGATGGCCAAATCCCTGCTGATCATCACCCGCCAGGCGCCCTGGTCCGGCCCCGCGGCCCGGGAAGCGCTGGACATCGCGCTCGCCGGCGGCGCCTTCGACCTGCCCATCGGCCTGCTCTTCCTGGATGACGGCGTTTTCCAGCTCGCGCCGGGGCAGAAGCCCACCAACCTGGAACAGAAAGACCTGCAGGCAAACCTCCAGGCACTCCCGCTGTTCGGCGTCGAAGATCTCTATGTAGCCGCTCGCAGCCTCGCTGAGCGCGGGCTTGCCGCCGACGGGCTGAGCCTGCCGGCACAGGTGCTGGACGACACCGCGCTGCGGCAGCTGACCCAGGACTACGACCAGGTGATCACCCTCTGATGAGCACGCTGCATCTGCTATCCCATTCCCCGTTCGGCGACGGTCGCCTGGACAGCTGCCTGATGCTGCTCGGCAGCGACGACGCCATGCTGCTCAGCGGCGACGCCGTCTACGCCCTGGCCGCCGGCAGCGCACCGCGCCAACGCCTGGAGTCGCTGCCCAACGCACTCTTCGCCCTCGACGAAGACCTCCAGGCCCGCGGCCTGCAGGACGCACTGCCGGCCAATGCAAAGGCGGTCGACTACCCCGCTTTCGTCGAACTCTGCACCCGCTACGACAAGGTCAACGCCTGGCTATGAATACGCTCTCGGTCAACGGCCACAACATCGCCCTGGACAAGGACGGCTACCTGCAACACCTGGAGGACTGGTCCGAAGCCACCGCCGAGACCTTGGCACTGCAGGAAGACCTGCACCTCTCCGCCGACCACTGGGAAATCATCACCCTGCTGCGAGAGTTCTATGCCGAGTTCCAGCTGTCGCCGGCCAACCGCCCGCTGATCAAGTTCGTCGCCCAGCGCCTGGGCCCGGAAAAGGGCAACAGCCTGCACCTCAACCTCCTGTTCAAGGGCACCCCGGCCAAGCTTGCCGCCAAGCTTGCCGGCCTGCCGAAGCCGACCAATTGCCTATGACAGTCGCCCCGCTCGTCCTGCAGACTCCCGCCGAACACCCTTTCGCCCAGTTCGTCCGCATCCTCGGCAAGGGCAAGCGCGGTGCACGCAGCATGACCCGTGAAGAGGCCCGCGAAGCGCTCGGCCTGATCCTCGATGGCCAGGTGGAAGAGACCCAACTGGGCGCCTTCCTGATGCTGCTGCGACACAAGGAAGAAAGCGCTGACGAGCTCGCCGGTTTCACCGAAGCGGTGCGCGCTCGTTTGCAGGCTCCGGCCATCCCCATCGACCTCGACTGGCCCAGCTACGCCGGCAAGAAGCGCCACCTGCCCTGGTACCTGCTGGCCGCCAAGTGCCTGGCCGGCAGCGGTACGCGCATCCTCCTGCATGGGGGCGGCGCACATACCGCGGGGCGCATGTACACCGAACAACTGCTGGATGTGCTGAACATTCCGCTGTGCCGCGACTGGCATTCGGTTGGCAGTGCCCTAGACGAACACGGCCTGGCATTCGCACCGCTGGTGGACTGGATGCCGACGTTGCAGCACATGATCGACCTGCGCAACACCCTCGGCCTGCGCTCGCCGATCCACTCGCTGGTGCGCCTGCTCAACCCGCTGGGCGCGCATTGCATCCTGCAGAGCATCTTCCACCCCGGCTACCAGGACACCCACCGCGAAGCCAGCCGCTTGCTCGGCGACCGCGCCATCGTGATCAAGGGCGAAGGCGGCGAGATCGAGATCAACCCGGACGGCCCGGCGCAACTCTATGGCGCCGAAAACGGCGAGAGCTGGGATGAGGAGTGGCCAGCCCTTTCCGCGCTGCGCCACGTCAAGCCGGAGCGCCTGGACCCGCAGGTGCTGAAAGACGTCTGGACCGGCGCAAGCGACGATGCCTATGGCGAGCTGGCGGTAACGGCCACCATGGCGCTCGCCTTGCGCGGCCTCGGCAGAGACCGCGAGAGTGCCTTTGCAGAAGCGCGCGAACGCTGGGCGGCCCGAGACAAATCGATCTGATCGATACATAGAAGCGTATTTTTGCGCTTATCTATCGACAGCAAATGAATAGACTGGCTCCCATCGCTTACTTACACGGGAGCCCGTCATGGGACAGCTCATCGATGGCCGCTGGCACGACCAGTGGTACGACACCAGCAAGGATGGCCGCTTCCAGCGCGAGAACGCGCAACGCCGCAACTGGGTCACCGCCGACGGCCGTCCCGGCCCCAGCGGCGAAGGCGGCTTCCGCGCTGAGGCCGGGCGCTATCACCTCTACGTCTCCCTGGCCTGCCCCTGGGCGCACCGCACGCTGATCTATCGGCAGCTCAAGGGCCTGTCCGGCCTGATCGACGTCTCGGTGGTCAGCTGGCTGATGCTGGAAGAGGGTTGGACTTTCGACCGCGACTTCGGCTCCGGCGGCGACACCCTGGAAGGCCTGCGCTTCCTCCACCAGCGCTACACCAGCGACGACCCGCACTACACCGGTCGCGTCACCGTGCCTGTGCTGTGGGACAAGCAGGAGAAACGCATCGTCAGCAACGAGTCGTCGGAAATCATCCGCATGTTCAACTCGGCGTTCGACGGGCTGACCGGCAACGACCTGGACCTCTACCCCGCCGAACTGCGCGAAGAGATCGACGCCCTCAACGCACGCATCTACCCGGCAGTGAACAACGGCGTTTATCGCGCTGGCTTCGCCACCACTCAGGGCGCGTATGAAGAAGCCTTCCAAACACTGTTCGGCGAACTCGATCGCCTGGAAGCCCTGCTCGGCGAACGGCGCTACCTGGCGGGTGAATACCTGACCGAAGCCGATGTCCGCCTGTTCACCACGCTGATCCGCTTCGACGCCGTGTATCACGGACACTTCAAGTGCAACCTGAAGCGCCTGGCGGATTACCCGAACCTCTCCGGCTGGCTGCGCGAGCTCTATCAGTGGCAGGGCGTCGCCGGCACCGTGGACTTCCAGCACATCAAGAACCACTACTACGGCAGCCACCGCACCATCAACCCAACGGGCGTGGTGCCGCTGGGCCCGCAACAGGATTTCAGCGCACCGCACGGGCGCGAGCATCTGCCGGGCAAAGGGATCGCGCGCAAAGGCTGAGGCTGGGTGCATTTCGTAGGAGCGAGCTTGCTCGCGAACCTGGCTTCGTAGCGGAGCTATTCGCGAGCAAGCTCGCTCCTACAGAGCAGCCAGACTTCTCGCGCAAGCTAGTTCAGAGCGGCTTGTCGATCTTGTCGTAGATCTTCTGCAGCGCAGCCAGGCGCTCCTGGTAACGCTGTTTCAGGCAAGCCTTGTTAGCGCCGCAGGCGCGGCGCTCATCCAGCCAGGCAAGCTGGGCGTCGCCCATATCGCCCCGCACACCCATGGCGAACAGGCCACTGAGCAGGCGGTAGGTGGTAGCCATCTGCACATCCAGCTCGGACAACTGGCGATCGGCACAAATGGCCTTCTCATCTGCGTGCCGGGCCTGCTTGCAATCGAAACTGGCCGCACTGGCCGGAAGCGCCAAAACAGCCAGGGCACAGGTCGCACCGAAGACTGCCAAGGCGCGCCACCCCATCATTGCTGGCCTTCGAACCAGGCGAGCTTGTCGCGCAGGGAAACCACTTCGCCGACGATCACCAGGGTCGGCGCATGTACTTCGTGCTCAGCGACCAGTTGTGGCAGATCGGCCAAGGTGCCGGTGAACACCCGCTGATGCACCGTGGTGCCTTGCTGCACGAGAGCTGCCGGCGTACTCGCAGCACGACCGTGGCGCACCAACTGCTCGCAGATCACCGGCAAGCCAACCAGGCCCATGTAGAACACCAGGGTCTGACCAGGCGCGACCAGGTCGTTCCATGGCAGATCGGTGCTGCCGTCCTTCAGGTGACCGGTAACGAAACGCACCGACTGCGCGTAATCGCGATGGGTCAATGGAATGCCGGCATAGGCTGCACAGCCGCTGGCTGCGGTAATGCCCGGCACCACCTGGAACGGAATGCCATTGGCCGCCAGTTCGTCGATCTCCTCACCACCGCGACCGAATATGAAGGGATCGCCGCCCTTCAGACGCAGCACGCGCTTGCCTTCCTTAGCCAGCTCGACGAGCTTGCGGTTGATCTCGTCCTGCGGAACGGCATGGTCGGCACGGCGCTTGCCGACATAAAGACGGTCGGCATCGCGGCGGCACAAATCGAGGATGGCCGGAGCGACAAGACGGTCATAGAGCACCACGTCGGCCTGCTGCATCAGGCGCAGGGCGCGGAAGGTCAGCAGGTCAGGATCGCCCGGGCCTGCGCCGACCAGGTACACCTCGCCACGCGCATCAGCCTGGCCGCCCGCCAGTTTCTCGACCAACAGGCGTTCGGCTTCCGCGGGCTGCCCGGAGAGCGCACGCTCGGCCACCGGCCCCTGGAAGACTTCTTCCCAGAACTGGCGGCGCTGCTGCAGGTCTGGCAGGCGCTGCTTGACCGCCTCGCGGAAGCGGCTTGCCAGCCCGGCCAGCTGGCCATAGGTAGAGGGAATCCAGGTTTCCAGCTTGGCCCGCAGCAGGCGCGCCAGCACCGGCGCGTCGCCGCCGCTGGACACTGCCACGAGCAGCGGCGAACGATCGACGATGGCCGGGAAGATCACGCTGCATAGCGCCGGTGAATCGACCACGTTGACCGGCACGCTGCGCACATGGGCGTCGCGCGATACCTGTGCGTTCAGCGGCTCGTCGTCGGTGGCGGCGATGACCAGTACGCAATTGCCGAGGTCGCCCTCGGCATAGCGGCGTTCGAGCAGTTCGCCACCGCCCTGCTCCACCAGTTCGCGCAGCTCGCTGTGAACCTGTGGTGCGACCACGCGCAGGACGGCGCCCGCGCTGTCGAGCAGGCGCGCCTTGCGCAGGGCGACTTCACCGCCCCCGACCAGGAGCACGCGACGCCCGCGCAGGATGTGGAACAGCGGCAGCGAATCCATCTCAGCCGATGACCTCGATGCCGCCCATGTAGGGCTTCAGCACTTCCGGTACGCGGATCGAGCCGTCGGCCTGCTGGTAGTTCTCCAGTACCGCGACCAGGGTACGGCCGACTGCCAGGCCGGAACCGTTGAGGGTGTGCACCAGCTCCGGCTTGCCGGTTTCCGGGTTGCGGAAGCGTGCCTGCATGCGGCGCGCCTGGAAGTCGCCGCAGTTGGAGCAGGAGGATATCTCGCGGAACTTGTCCTGGCTCGGTACCCAGACCTCCAGGTCGTAGGTCTTGGCCGCGCTGAAGCCCATGTCGCCGGTGCACAGGGCCAGCACGCGATATGGCAGCTCAAGGGCCTGCAGGACCTTCTCGGCATTGCCGACCAGGCCTTCCAGGGCATCCCAGGACTTCGACGGCTCGACGATCTGCACCATCTCGACCTTGTCGAACTGGTGCTGGCGGATCATGCCGCGAGTGTCGCGGCCCGAAGCACCGGCCTCGCTGCGGAAGCACGGGGTGTGGGCGACGAACTTCAGCGGCAGTTCCTTCGCATCGAGGATCTGCCCGGCGACGATGTTGGTCAGGGAGACTTCGGCGGTCGGGATCAGGTACAGGTCGGCCTCGTTCTCACGGCCGATCTTGAACAGATCTTCCTCGAATTTCGGCAGCTGGCCGGTGCCCTGCAGGGTCGGCGCCTGCACCAGGTAAGGGGTGTAGGCCTCTTCGTAACCGTGCTCGCGGGTATGCAGGTCGATCATGAACTGCGCCAGCGCGCGGTGCAGGCGGGCAATCGGGCCGCGCATCAGGGCGAAACGCGCGCCGGACAGGCGAGCGGCGGTCTCGAAGTCCAACCAGCCATTACGCTCGCCGAGAGCGACGTGATCCTTGATCTCGAAATCGAAGCTGCGCGGAGTGCCCCAGCGGCGGACTTCGACGTTCTGCTCTTCGTCAGCGCCGACCGGAACCGACTCGTGCGGCAGGTTGGGGATGTTCAGCAGCAGGTTGTCCAGCTCGGACTGGATCATATCCAGCTCGCGCTTGCCGGATTCCAGCTCCTCGGCCATGCGATTGACCTCGGCCTTGAGCGGCGCGACGTCCTCGCCATTCTTCATGGCCAGGCCGATCGCCTTGGAGCGCGAGTTGCGCTCGGCCTGCAGGGTCTCGGTACGGGTCTGCACGGACTTGCGCTGGTTCTCCAGCGCCTCGATGCGCGCCACGTCCAGGGTGAAACCGCGTGCGGCAAGGCGTTCGGCCACTTCCTGCGGCTGGGTACGTACCAGTTTGGAATCGAGCATGGTCTGTTCTCGTGTCTAGTGTCGGCGGCGTGCGGGCGCCGCTCAGGATTTTCTGCGTTTTCTCGGGCTGGCCCGATCCAGGGCCGCCAGGTGTTTGAGCTTCTCGCCGATCTTCAGCTCCAGGCCACGGGGCACGGGCTGGTAATACTGGCGCGGTTCGAGCTGCTCGGGGAAGTAGTCTTCCCCGGCGGCGTAGGCGTCGGGCTCGTCGTGGGCATAACGATACTCTTCGCCATAGCCGAGGTTCTTCATCAGTTTGGTCGGTGCATTGCGCAAATGCAGCGGCACTTCCAGCGAGCCGTTCTCGGCAACATCGCGACGCGCTGTGTTGTAGGCGTTGTAAACGGCATTGCTCTTCGGCGCACAGGCGAGATAAACGATGGCCTGCGCGATGGCCAGCTCGCCTTCGGGGCTACCCAGGCGCTCCTGTACGTCCCAGGCATGCAGGCACAGGGTCAACGCGCGCGGGTCGGCGTTGCCGATGTCTTCGCTGGCCATGCGTACCACGCGACGGGCGATGTAGAGCGGATCGCAACCGCCATCGAGCATGCGGGCGTACCAGTAGAGCGCACCGTCCGGACTGGAACCGCGCACCGACTTGTGCAGCGCGCTGATCTGGTCGTAGAAGGCCTCGCCGCCCTTGTCGAAACGACGGCGGCTATCGCCCAGCAGGTTTTGCAGCAGCTCGGCGCTGATCTCGCCACCGTCCTCGGCCAGGTCGGAGGCATTCTCCAGCAGGTTGAGCATGCGTCGGCCGTCGCCATCGGCAGCCGCCATCAGGATGGCGAAGCTCTCGTCCGGCAGGCTCAGGCGACGCTTGCCGAGGCCCTTGTCCTCGTGCAGCGCGCGGTCCACGAGCTTGCGCAGCGCCGCTTCGTCCAGGCTTTTAAGCACATAGACGCGCGCCCGCGAAAGCAGTGCGTTGTTCAGTTCGAACGAGGGGTTCTCGGTGGTCGCGCCGATGAAGATCAGGGTGCCGTCTTCGACATACGGCAGGAAGGCATCCTGCTGGCTCTTGTTGAAGCGGTGCACTTCGTCGACGAAGAGAATGGTGCGGCGGCCGTATTGCGCCGCCTGCTGTTTGGCCATCTCCACCGATTGGCGGATTTCCTTGACGCCCGAGAGCACCGCCGAGAGGGTCTCGAAGTGCGCATCGGAAACCTGTGCCAGCAGCTTGGCCAGCGTCGTCTTGCCGACGCCCGGCGGCCCCCAGAAGATCATCGAGTGCAGCGCGCCCTGCTCCAGCGCCTCGCGCAACGGCTTGCCGCGGGCGAGCAGGTGCTCCTGGCCGACGTATTCGTCCAGGCTGGCCGCACGCAGGCGCGCTGCCAGGGGCTGGGCTACGGGTTCGGAACGAAACAGGTCCACGCTGACTACCTCACGGGCGCCGCGCTCGGGCGGCGACCCTTCACTCCTGGATGACGTCGACGCCCTTGGGCGCTTCGAAGACGAACTGCTTGGCGTCCACCGGCTCGTTCATCTTCACGTCGAAGAACAGGATGTTGGTGCGCTGGCCGACGCTGTCGATCAGTTGCATGTCGTTGACCACGCCGTTGCGGAAGGAAATCCGCAGGCTGTCGAACAGCGTGTCCTTGTCCTTCGGCTTGAGGATGAAGTCGACCACGTTGCCGCCGTCCTTGCCGGTGATGTCGAAGCTCTCGTGGATCTTCGAGATATCGCCGGAAAGCAGCAGCGCCGGGGTCTGGGTCAGGCGCTGGTCGAGCTTCTGGATGGTCACCTGCTGCAGATCCGGGTCATACAGCCAGACCTTCTCGCCATTGGAGATCAGCAGTTGCTCCTGCGGCGCATCGGTGTGCCAGCGGAACAGGCCCGGACGCTTGAGCGCCAGGTTGCCGGCGGTTTCCTGCAGGCGAGTGCCGCTGCCGTCCAGCGTCAGCTGGGAGAAGCGTGCGGTCATGGTTTGCGCCTTGCTCAACAGCCCGCTCAGGCGTTGGGTGGAGGCATCGTCGGCGTGGGCCTGAACGCCGGTAAAAGTCAGCGCAGCAAGCAGCAGCATGCGGATCAAGCGCATGGAATTCCTCGATCAGTCACGAATGGGGGCCGGCGCGACCACTTCGCGCGAGCCATTGGTATTCATCGGAGTGACCACGCCGGCCATCTCCATCGCCTCGATCATGCGCGCGGCGCGGTTGTAGCCGATCTTCAGCTTGCGCTGAACCGCGGAAATCGAGGCGCGGCGGCTCTCGGTGACGAAGCGCACAGCCTCGTCGTACAGCGGATCGTCTTCGCTGCCCTCTCCGCCTTCACCGCCTTCGCCGCCACCGAAGCTGCCACCACCGCCGCCTTCTTCGGCACCGGCGAGGATGTCTTCGATGTAGTCGGGCGCGCCGCGCAGTTTCCAGGCCTCGACCACGCGATGCACTTCATCGTCGGAAACGAAGGCGCCATGCACGCGAATCGGCAGGCCGGTGCCCGGCGGCAGGTAGAGCATGTCGCCATGGCCGAGCAGTTGTTCAGCGCCACCCTGGTCGAGGATGGTGCGCGAGTCGATCTTGCTGGATACCTGGAAGGCGATACGGGTCGGGATGTTGGCCTTGATCAGACCAGTGATCACGTCCACCGACGGGCGTTGGGTCGCGAGGATCAAGTGGATACCCGCCGCCCGCGCCTTCTGGGCGATACGCGCGATCAGCTCTTCGACCTTCTTGCCGACGATCATCATCATGTCGGCGAATTCGTCGACCACCACGACGATGGTCGGCAGCGTCTTCAGCAGCGGCGCCTCGTCTTCCATGCTCTCGCGGCGGTACAGCGGGTCGGTCAGCGGCGCGCCAGCCTCCTCGGCGTCCTTCACCTTACGGTTGAAGCCTGCCAGGTTGCGCACACCCATGGCCGCCATAAGCCGGTAGCGCCGCTCCATCTCGGCGACGCTCCAGCGCAGCGCGTTGGCCGCCTCCTTCATGTCGGTGACGACTGGGCAGAGCAGGTGCGGAATGCCCTCGTAGATCGACAGTTCGAGCATCTTCGGGTCGATCATGATCAGCCGCGCCTCTTCCGGCGTCGACTTGAACAGGATCGACAGCAGCATGGCGTTCACGCCCACCGACTTACCGGAGCCGGTGGTACCGGCTACCAGCAGGTGCGGCATCTTCGCCAGGTCGGTGATGATCGGCCGGCCACCGATGTCATGACCCAGAGCCAGCGGCACGGTGGACTTGTGCTCGTCGTACTCCGGCGACGACAGCACTTCCGAGAAGCGCACCATCTGCCGGTCTTCGTTGGGAATCTCGATACCAACGGTGGTTTTGCCGGGAATGACCTCGACCACGCGCACGCTGATCACCGCCAGCGAACGCGCCAGGTCCTTGGCCAGGTTGGAGATGCGGCTGACCTTTACACCGGCGGCTGGCTGGATCTCGAAACGAGTGATCACCGGGCCCGGGTGCACGGACTCCACCAGTACCTCGACGCCGAACTCTTTGAGCTTGATCTCGAGCAGGCGCGACATGGCCTCCAGCGATTCGGGCGAGAAGCTCTTCTTCTTCTCACCGGCCGGGTCGAGCAGCGAAATGGGCGGCAGCGTGCCTTCCACAGCGGTGTCGATGAACAGCGGCGCCTGCTTTTCTTTCAGGACGCGCTTGCTGGGCTCTGCCGGTGCAGGCGGCGGCGGAGTGTCGATCTTCGGCGCCGGGCGCTTCTCGCGCTCCTGCACGCTTTTGACCAGGGCCTCCTCGCGCTCGATCAGGCGCTCCTTGACCTTGGCCTGCTCGCGGCGGTCGGGCACCACGGGCGCCGCGACTTCGGCCACTACCTCATCCACTTCACGCAGCTGAGCGATCAGTTGGCGATGCTCGTTTCGCGCGCTCCACCAGCGGTTGAAGGCGTTCTGGATCAGTTCGAAGAGGTCGAGCGTGATCTTCCCGGTGATATCCATCACCTGGAACCACGACAGGTCGGCGAACACGGTCAGCCCGAACAGGAAAAGCGCGATGAACAGCAGGGTGCTTCCCTGCACGTTCAAGGCGTTCATCGCCAGTTGACCGAGGCTTTCGCCTACGGCACCGCCAGCCGAAGCTGGCAGGTGGTTGCCGCCGATGTGGAAATGGATATAGGCCAGCGCCGAACCGGAAAGGATCAGGAAGACCAGGCCGATCAGGCGCCAGGAGAACAGCCAGCCGCTCCATTCCCAGGGCATGTGGCGCTTGCGGAAGACCTGCCAGGTCTTGACGCACAACAGCAGCGGGAACAGATAGGCGAAATAGCCCAGCGCGACGAACAGGATGTCGGCACTCAGGGCCCCGAGACGTCCCGCGGCATTCTGCACCTGCTCGACGTGACTGGAATGGCTCCAGCCCGGATCCGACGGATCGTAGGTGAGCAGCGCCATCCACAGGTAAAGGCAGAGCGCGCCGAGCGCGATCAGTGCGCCTTCCTTCAGGCGAATATGCAGTTGCTGACGCCAGGCGGCGGCATGGCTTGCAGTGGTCGAGTCCTTCAAAACACGTCTATTCCTGCGCACGGGGCGCGTCCGAGGGTCTTATGACGGCAAAACGCGCCTATTGTACGGCTTTGGCCGATCGTTGCCACAGGTGCCGCCCTGACGCCTTTTGCCGCTCTTTCAAGGTTCGGTGTAGCATAGCCCACCTAGGTTTCACGGCTGCTCAATTGGAGCATGCAATCTCTTACGTGACAAAGGCTTATGGAGTCTTTTTATGAGTGACGTCAAGCATTCGCGCCTGATCATCCTGGGCTCCGGCCCGGCCGGCTACACCGCCGCCGTTTATGCCGCGCGCGCCAACCTCAAGCCTGTTGTCATCACCGGCATCCAACCCGGCGGCCAGCTCACCACCACCACCGAAGTAGACAACTGGCCGGGCGATGTCGAAGGCCTGACCGGTCCGGCGCTGATGGAGCGTATGCAGCAGCACGCCCAGCGTTTCGATACCGAGATCGTCTACGACCATATTCATACCGCCGAGTTGCAACAGAAGCCTTTCATCCTCAAGGGTGACAGCGGCACTTACAGCTGCGACGCACTGATCATCGCCACCGGCGCCTCTGCTCAATACCTGGGCATGAGCTCGGAAGAGGCCTTCATGGGCAAGGGCGTTTCCGCCTGCGCCACCTGCGACGGCTTCTTCTATCGCAACCAAGTGGTCTGCGTGGTCGGCGGCGGCAACACCGCGGTCGAGGAAGCCCTGTACCTGGCGAACATCGCCAAGGAAGTTCACCTGATCCACCGTCGCGACAAGCTGCGCTCGGAAAAGATTCTCCAGGACAAGCTGTTCGAGAAAGCCAAGAACGGCAACGTGCGCCTGCACTGGAACACCACCCTGGATGAAGTGCTGGGCGACGACATGGGCGTCATCGGCGTACGTTTGAAAGACGCTAACACCGGCGAAACCCGCCAGCTGGACCTGTCCGGCGTGTTCATCGCCATCGGCCACAAGCCCAACACCGACCTGTTCACCGGCCAGCTGGCCATGCGTGACGGCTACCTGGTGGTCAAGGGTGGCGGCGAAGGCAACGCCACCGCCACCAGCATCGAAGGTGTATTCGCCGCCGGCGACGTGGCCGACCACGTCTACCGCCAGGCCATCACCTCGGCTGGCGCCGGCTGCATGGCCGCGCTGGACGCCGAAAAGTTCCTCGACGACCAGCACTGACAGCGCTCGGGGAGGGTCCACCCTCCCCTACCCCGCCATGCTCAGCTGGCTCTCCCGCAGAAATTTCGACTTCCCTCCGCTGGATCAGGCGCTGCACGAGCCCAATGGGTTGCTCGCTGCCGGCGGCGACCTGGACCCGCGTCGACTGATCGCTGCCTATCGGCACGGCTGCTTCCCCTGGTACCAGGATGACCAGCCGATCCTCTGGTGGTCGCCCGATCCGCGCACCGTTCTTTTTCCCGACGAACTGCATGTCTCTCGCAGCCTGGCAAAAGTCATGCGACAGGAGCGCTATCGAGTAAGCATCGACCAGGCCTTCGACCGCGTCATCGCCGCCTGTGCGGCGCCGCGGGATTATGCCGATGGCACCTGGATCACCCAGCCCATGCAGGATGCTTACCGCCAATTGCATCGCCTCGGCGTCGCGCACTCGGTGGAAACCTGGCAAGGGGACGAACTGGTGGGCGGGCTCTACGGCCTGGCTATTGGCCGACTGTTCTTTGGCGAATCCATGTTCAGCCGGGCCGACAACGCCTCGAAGGTGGCGTTCGTCACCCTGGTCCGACGCCTGCGCGAAGCCGGATTCGAACTGATCGACTGCCAGATGCCCACCCAGCACCTGCACAGCCTCGGCGCACGCGCCATAACACGCAGTCAGTTCGCCGACTTGCTCGCTCGCCACCTCGATCAGCCGCCGCTCTGCGATTGGCGTTCGTAGGCGGACTGGCTCCGGCTGACATAAACTTGCCAGAGGGTTATCGCAGGGGTTGATCATGACCGAACTGGCCCGACTGAAGTTCTACGCGACGCAACCGCATCCATGCAGCTATCTGCCCGAGGAACAAGCCACCACGCTGTTCCTCGACCCCAGCCAGCCCATGGACGCGCAGCTGTACGCCTCGCTTTCCGAAGTCGGCTTCCGCCGCAGCGGCGAACACCTCTACCGCCCGCACTGCCAGCACTGTACAGCCTGCATCCCTGCGCGCATTCCGGCCGCTGACTTCCTGCCGAAACGCCAGCAGAAGCGCATCATCAAACGCAATGCCGACCTCAAAGTACTCAAGCGCCGCCCGGCTTTTACCGAGGAGTACTACGGGCTCTACATGCGCTACATCGAGCAGCGCCATGCCGACGGCGACATGTACCCGCCCAGCCGAGACCAGTTCAGCACCTTCCTGGTGCGCGATCTGCCGTTCAGCTGCTTCTACGAGTTCCGCCTGCAAGGTCGCCTGCTAGCAGTGGCGGTCACCGACGTCCTGCCCAACGGCCTGTCTGCGGTGTACACCTTCTACGACCCCGACGAGGAGCGTCGCAGCCTGGGCCGATACGCCATCCTCTGGCAGATCGCCGAGACTGCCCGCATGGGCTTGCACGCCGTCTATCTCGGCTACTGGATCAAGAATTGCCGGAAGATGAACTACAAGACCCAGTACCGACCGATCGAACTCTTCGTCAACCAGCGCTGGGTGGCTCTAAACTGAGCCAGTTCCGCGCCCCTTGGCGCGGAGCGGGTATATCAGGCACAATATCGGCCTTTTTTAGGGCCACCCTGGCCATTCATACAGACACCGAGGGTTCTACTGCATGTCGAAAGAAGACAGCTTCGAAATGGAAGGCACTGTCGTCGACACCCTGCCCAACACCATGTTCCGCGTGGAGTTGGAGAACGGGCACGTCGTTACCGCGCACATCTCCGGCAAGATGCGCAAGAACTACATCCGCATCCTGACCGGCGACAAGGTTCGCGTCGAACTGACTCCCTACGACCTGAGCAAAGGTCGCATCACCTATCGCGCTCGCTGAGCCACGGGTGACGCTGGGCAAAAGCCCAGACAGATAGCAAAACGCCCGGCAATGCCGGGCGTTTGCTTTTCCGAGCCGGCAATTACGCCGGCTCGGCAGCCACCACTTCGAACTCGAAGAAGAGCTCGTCATCCTTCAGATCGACGTGCGCCACACCGCCACGCTCGGCCAGCTCTCCGAACAGGATCTGCTCGGCCAGCGGCCGCTTGATCTTGTCCTGAATCAGCCGCGCCATTGGGCGAGCGCCCATCTGCGGGTCGTAGCCTTTCTCCGCGAGCCAGTTGCGCGCCGTATCGCTGACTTCGAGCTGGACACGTTTGTCTTCCAGCTGCGCCTGCAGCTCGGTGAGGAACTTGTCGACCACACTCTTGATCGTCTCGTGACTGAGTCGACCGAACTGGATGATGGTATCCAGGCGGTTGCGAAACTCCGGCGTGAAGCTCTTCTTGATCACTTCCATGGCATCGCTGGTGTGGTCTTGCTGGCTGAAGCCAATGGAGGCCCGAGCCGCCGTTTCCGCGCCAGCGTTGGTGGTCATGATCACGATGACATTGCGGAAGTCCGCCTTGCGCCCGTTGTTATCGGTCAGGGTGCCGTGATCCATCACCTGCAGTAGCAGGTTGAAGACTTCCGGATGCGCCTTCTCGATTTCGTCGAGCAGCAATACGCAGTGGGGCGTCTTGGTGATGGCTTCAGTGAGCAAGCCACCCTGATCGAAGCCCACGTAACCCGGAGGCGCACCGATCAGCCGCGACACGGTATGCCGCTCCATGTACTCGGACATGTCGAAGCGCACCAACTCCACGCCCATCGCCTTGGCAAGTTGGCGAGCCACTTCAGTCTTACCCACACCAGTGGGACCCGCGAAAAGGAAGGAACCGACCGGTTTGTCTGGCGACTTCAGACCGGCACGCGACAACTTGATGGCAGTGGAGAGCGACTCGATAGCCGCATCCTGACCGAACACCGTCAGCTTGAGGTCACGTTCGAGATTGCGCAGTAACTCCTTGTCCGATGTCGTGACGTGCTTCGGCGGAATGCGCGCGATCTTGGCCACGATATCTTCGACCTGAGCCACTTCGATGCGCTTCACGCGCTTCTCTTCCGGCTGCAGGCGCTGATAGGCGCCTGCCTCGTCAATTACGTCGATGGCCTTGTCCGGCATATGCCGATCATTGATGTAGCGTGCCGCCAACTCGGCTGCAGCGCGCAGGGCCTCGTCGCTGTATTCGATGTGGTGGTGCTGCTCGAAGCGCGGCTTGAGCCCCTTGAGGATGCCAACGGTGTCTTCAACCGAAGGCTCTGTGACATCGACCTTCTGGAAGCGCCGCGCCAGAGCACGATCCTTCTCAAAGATGCCACGGAACTCCTGGAAGGTAGTCGAGCCAATGCAGCGGATCTCCCCGGAGGAGAGCAGCGGCTTAAGCAGGTTCGACGCATCCATCACACCGCCGGACGCCGCTCCGGCACCAATGATGGTGTGAATCTCGTCGATGAACAGCACCGCATGCGGACGCTTGCGCAGTTCATTGAGCAGGGCTTTGAAGCGTTTCTCGAAATCGCCGCGATATTTTGTGCCGGCGAGCAGCGCGCCTAGATCCAGGGAATAGACGACGCTGTCAGCAAGCAGATCGGGCACCTGGCCGTCGACGATACGCTTGGCCAAACCTTCTGCGATGGCCGTCTTGCCAACACCCGCTTCGCCAACTAGCAGCGGATTGTTCTTGCGGCGACGCGCAAGAATCTGGGCAACACGCTCGACCTCGGACTCACGCCCGACCAGCGGATCGATACGCCCCTGGCGCGCCAGGTCGTTCAGATTGCTGGCGTAGGCATCCAGCGGATGACTGGAGGTGGAGGACTCGCCACCCTCTTCATCCTGCATGTCCTGGTCGTTTTCCTGATGCTCGGCATGGCCAGGCACCTTGGAGATGCCATGGGCGATGTAGTTGACGACATCAATGCGCGCGACGCTCTGCTGCTTAAGCAGGAAGACCGCCTGGCTTTCCTGTTCGCTGAAGATCGCCACCAGCACGTTGGCGCCAGTCACTTCGCGCTTGCCGGAACTCTGCACATGGAATACCGCGCGCTGCAGAACGCGCTGGAAGCCCAGCGTCGGCTGGGTTTCTCGATCCTCGTCGTGCTGCGGGATCAACGGCGTAGTGGAGTCGATGAACTCCTGCAGGTCGCGCCGCAACTTGTCCAGGTTTGCCCCACACGCGCGCAAGACCGTGGCCGCAGCCTCGTTATCCAGGAGTGCCAGCAACAGGTGCTCGACGGTCATGAATTCATGCCGTTTTGCCCGCGCCTCCTTGAAGGCGAGATTGAGGGTGACTTCGAGCTCTCGATTCAACATGACTTCACCTCGCTCCCAAACATCCGCATCAGCTTTCTTTCTCTATCTCACACAACAGTGGATGCTGGCTTTCCCTCGCGTACTGATTGACCTGCATGGCCTTGGTTTCGGCGATGTCGCGGGTGAACACGCCGCAAACGGCCTTACCCTGAGTATGCACTGTCAACATGACCCGTGTGGCTTGCTCGCGATTCATGCTGAAGTACGACTCAAGCACCTCTACCACGAAATCCATTGGCGTGTAGTCATCGTTGAACATGATGACCCTGTACATCGGCGGAGCCTTCAGGGCCGGTTTGGATTCCTCAACCGCCAGTCCAGTGCCCTCGTCTTCCAGGGGATCAGGACGGTCATGATTGAATGTTAGTCGAATCTGGCTACTTGCATGCATGCTGAAATAAAAGGCTTCGCCATAGAGAAAGTTGAAGGTCGGCACGTACTTTGACCCACATCGCAGGCGCAGACGAGAGCGCCTTGACTAACCACAAAACGGTGTTACAAACAATGGATACCCACTAGAGGGTATCGGGCGTTCCGAAGCCCAGTCTTTTCTAAGGCTGCAGCGGAATCGTGTAGTGGATGATACTCCAGCGATGGAGTCCTTTGCAGAGGGATATCAGCATGCTCAGCGGTAAGGTCAAGTGGTTCAACAACGCCAAGGGCTATGGATTCATCCTTGCTGACGGCCGAGACGAGGACCTGTTCGCTCATTACTCGGCTATTCAGATGGATGGTTACAAGACGCTCAAGGCCGGCCAGCCGGTCAGCTTCGAGATCCTGCAAGGTCCCAAGGGACTGCATGCGGTCAACATCCAACCGATCAGCGCCAATGCCAGCAACGCCACCACCTCGTCCGCTACCAGCGAGCAGGTGCAGAGCGTAACCGCCGAGGCCTGACCCTCCCCCTGACGCCTTTCGGCGCAGCCAAGAAAAAGGCCGGTCATACCGGCCTTTTTCATGCGTTTGCTCGCCTTACATCTTGGCGATCATCGCCTCACCGAATTCCGAACACGACACGAGCTTGGCACCGTCCATTAGGCGCTCGAAGTCATAGGTCACGGTCTTCGCCGCAATGGCACCGTTCATGCCTTTGATGATTAGGTCGGCAGCTTCGACCCAACCCATATGGCGCAGCATCATTTCCGCGGAAAGGATCAGCGAACCAGGGTTGACCTTGTCCTGCCCGGCATACTTTGGCGCAGTGCCATGGGTTGCTTCGAACATGGCTACCGAGTCAGACAGGTTGGCCCCAGGCGCGATACCGATACCCCCCACCTCAGCTGCCAATGCATCGGAGAGATAGTCGCCGTTCAGGTTGAGGGTAGCGATCACGTCGTACTCCGCCGGGCGAAGCAGAATCTGCTGCAGCATAGCGTCTGCGATCACATCCTTGACCACGATGTTCTTGCCGGTATTGGGGTTCTTGAACTGCATCCAGGGACCGCCATCGAGCAGTTCGGCGCCGAACTCATCGCGAGCGAGCTCGTAACCCCAATCCTTGAAGGCGCCCTCGGTGAATTTCATGATGTTGCCCTTGTGCACCAGGGTGACCGAACTGCGGTCATTGTCCACGGCGTACTGCAGCGCCTTGCGCACCAGGCGCTTGGTGCCCTCCTGGGAAACCGGCTTGATGCCGATACCACAGCCTTCGGTGAAGCGGATCTTCTTGACGCCCATTTCCTCGGTGAGGAACTTGATGACTTTCTCCGCCTCGGGCGAACCGGCCTTCCATTCGACACCGGCGTAGATGTCCTCGGAGTTCTCGCGGAATATCACCATGTCCACGTCGCCAGGCTTCTTAACCGGACTGGGCACGCCTTCGAACCAACGCACCGGGCGCAGGCAGACATAGAGGTCGAGCTGCTGGCGCAGAGCCACGTTGAGGGAGCGGATGCCTCCACCGACAGGAGTGGTCAGCGGGCCCTTGATGGACACTACATAGTCACGCACGGCATCGAGGGTTTCCTGTGGCAGCCAGGTGTCCTGATCGTACACCTGAGTGGCCTTCTCGCCCGCATAGACCTCCATCCAGGCGATCTTGCGCTGACCGTTATAGGCCTTCTCGACGGCAGCATCGACGACTTCGATCATGACCGGACTGATGTCCACGCCAATACCATCGCCCTCGATATAAGGAATGATCGGGTTGTTCGGTACATTCAGGGAATTGTCGGCACTTACGGTGATTCGCTCACCGGCCGGCACCTGGATCTTCTGGTATCCCATGCTGAACTCCGTTTGGTGGTTGAACCCTATAGCAGCCCCTGAGGGTAGCCCAGTTACATGGGGGCAACCACATCTTATTCCTTAGTCTAAAAGGCTCTGGTGCGTCACCCTGCCGATAGAGTGGTATACTGCGCGCCGTGACTTTCCAGTCATCGAGGTCCGAGTAGTCTGGGACCAGACCCCTCTCCTCGCCGCGACCGCGTCGCCACCCTGACCCGGTCGCACAACGTTTCTACTGGCGCCCCCTATATCCCCGCGGCAACTCTCGAATGTCGACTCTGCGGAGTCGAACTAAAGCGTCCACCAAGGCGTATCGAGATTCTGTGCGCGCCCAGCAAAGAAGAGAGTCTTAGTAGATGTCTAACCGCTCGAAGATCACCTACACCTTCACCGACGAAGCACCCGCCCTCGCCACCTACTCGCTGCTCCCCATCGTCAAGGCCTTCGCTGCCTCTGCCGACATTGACGTCGAAACCCGAGACATCTCTCTTGCAGGACGCATCCTCGCCTCGTTCACCGACAAGCTCGGCGACAAGGCCATCGAGGACGATCTGGCCTACCTGGCCCGCCTGGCCACTGCGCCGGACGCGAACATCATCAAACTCCCGAACATCAGCGCCTCGGTCCCGCAACTGAAAGGCGCCATCGCCGAGCTGCAAGCCCTGGGCTACGCCGTGCCGGACTTCCCGGAAGATCCGCAGACCGACGAAGAGAAAGACACCCGCGCCCGCTACGCCAAAGTCCTGGGCAGCGCCGTGAACCCGGTTCTGCGTGAAGGCAACTCCGACCGCCGTGCTCCGGCCGCAGTCAAGGCCTATGCCCGCAAGCACCCGCACAGCATGGGCAAGTGGAGCATGGCTTCCCGCTCGCACGCAGACTACATGCGCGGCGGCGACTTCTTCTCCAGCGAACAGTCGGTCACCATTCCGAAGGCAGGTGAAGTCCGCATCGAGTTCATCGGCAAGGACGGCAAGGTCGAGGTCAAGAAGAAGCTCGCCATGCAGGAAGGCGAAGTCCTCGACAGCATGTTCATGAGTTGCCAGAAGCTGCGCGCCTTCTTCGAGAAGACTCTGCAGGACTGCAAGGAAACCGGCGTCATGTGGTCCCTGCACGTCAAGGCGACCATGATGAAGATCTCCCACCCGATCGTCTTCGGCCACGCCGTGACCGTCTACTACAAGGACGTCTTCGAGAAGTACGGCCAGTTGTTCGACGAGCTGGGCGTCAACCCGAACAACGGCATCTCCAGCGTCTACGAGAAGATCAAATCCCTGCCGGCCTCCCAGCAGGAAGAGATCCTCCACGACATCCACGAGGTGTACAGCCACCGCCCTGAAATGGCGATGGTCGACTCGGTCAAGGGCATCACCAACCTGCACATCCCCAGCGACGTGATCGTCGACGCCTCCATGCCGGCCATGATCCGCAACTCCGGCCAGATGTGGGGCAAGGACGGCAAGCAGAAAGACACCAAGGCAGTGATGCCGGAAAGCACCTATGCCCGCATCTACCAGGAGATGATCAACTTCTGCAAGACCAACGGCGCCTTCGACCCGACCACCATGGGCAGCGTACCGAACGTAGGCCTGATGGCGCAGAAGGCCGAGGAATACGGCTCGCACGACAAGACCTTCGAGATGGAAGCCGACGGCACCATGCGCGTGGTCGATGCCGACGGCAAGGTGCTGATGCAGCATGAAGTCGAAGCCGGTGACATCTGGCGCGCCTGCCAGACCAAGGACGCCCCGATCCGTGACTGGGTCAAGCTGGCCGTTACCCGTGCCCGCCAGTCCAACACCCCGGCCATCTTCTGGCTGGACCCGGAGCGCGCCCACGACAACGAACTGCGCAAGAAGGTCGAGCTGTACCTGAAAGACCACGACCTGACTGGCCTGGACATCAGCATCAAGGGCTACAACGAAGCCATCCGCACCAGCATGGAACGCATGATTCGCGGCCAGGACACCATCTCGGTAACTGGCAACGTACTGCGCGACTACCTGACCGACCTGTTCCCGATCATGGAACTGGGCACCTCGGCGAAGATGCTGTCCATCGTTCCGCTGATGGCGGGCGGCGGCATGTACGAGACCGGCGCCGGCGGTTCGGCTCCGAAGCACGTACAGCAACTGGTCGAAGAGAACTGCCTGCGCTGGGATTCCCTGGGTGAATTCCTGGCCCTGGCCGTGTCCTTCGAAGAGGAAGGCATCAAGACTGGCAACGCCAAGGCCAAGATCCTCGGCAAGACCCTCGACGAAGCTACCGGCAAGCTGCTGGACAACAACAAGTCCCCGGCGCGCAAGGTCGGCGAAATCGACAACCGCGGCAGCCACTTCTACCTGGCGATGTACTGGGCCCAGGCCCTGGCTGCGCAGAACGAAGATGCCGAACTGAAAGCGCACTTCGCTCCGCTGGCCAAGACCTTGACCGAACAGGAAGCGGCCATCGTCGCTGAACTGAACGGTGCCCAGGGCAAGCCCGTGGACATCGGTGGCTACTACCGCTCCAACCCGGAGAAAACCAGCCAGGTGATGCGTCCGAGCGCCATCTTCAACGCCGCCATCGACAGCCTGAACTGATCCGTCGCGCAGCGTGAACTGCGAAAACCCCGGCCCGGTGCCGGGGTTTTCGCATTCTGGGGAACGGCTCCGCCGAAAACTCGCTCCTATTACGATAGGCACCTGGACACCCCCTGTCCGGGGTTATGATGAGCGTTTTTCTCCAGAGGACCATCCATGCGCTGGCAACCCCACATCACAGTTGCAACCATCGTCGAAGACCAGGGGCGCTTCCTGCTGGTAGAGGAAGAGTCCGCCGGCAAGGCCGTACTGAACCAACCGGCGGGCCACCTGGAAGCCAACGAAAGCCTGCTCCAGGCCGCCGTGCGCGAAACCCTCGAGGAAACCGGCTGGGAAGTCGAGCTGACCGCCGTCACCGGCATCTACCTCTATACCGCGCCGAGCAATGGTGTTACCTACCAACGCGTATGCTTCGCCGCCCGCCCGCTGAAACACCGGCCGGAGCTGCCGCTCGACGCTGGCATCATCGGCCCGCGCTGGCTTACCCGAGACGAACTGGAAGCCTGCAGGGAAAGCTGGCGCAGCCATCTGGTAGCGCGCTGCATCGACGACTACCTAAGCGGTGAACGCTTCCCCCTGGCGCTGATCCGCGACAGCGAACTGCCCGCGCCGAGCCCGGCCTGATAGAATCCCGCTTTTGCACCGACTTCCGCGATCGCCTGCCATGTCCGACTCCAGCCTCACCACCGCCCCCACCCCGCCCTCCAGGGGCCGCGTCATAGTCGGCATGTCCGGCGGCGTGGACTCCTCGGTTTCCGCCCTCCTGCTCAAGGAGCAGGGCTACGAGGTGGAAGGCCTGTTCATGAAGAACTGGGAAGAGGACGACGGCACCGAATACTGCACCGCCATGACTGACCTGGCCGACGCACAGGCCGTCTGCGACCGCATCGGCGTCAAGTTGCACACCGCCAACTTCGCCGCGGAATACTGGGACAACGTCTTCGAGTACTTCCTCGCCGAGTACAAGGCCGGTCGCACGCCGAACCCGGACATCCTGTGCAACCGCGAGATCAAATTCAAAGCCTTCCTCGACTACGCGCTAGCCCTGGGCGCCGACCTGATCGCCACCGGCCACTACGTACGCCGCCGCGATATCGACGGCCGCACCGAGCTGCTCAAGGGCCTGGACCCGAACAAGGACCAGAGCTACTTCCTGCACGCCGTCGGTGGCGAACAGATCGCCAAGACCCTGTTCCCGGTGGGCGAGCTGGAGAAGCCGGAGGTTCGCGCCATCGCCGAGAAGTACGGCCTGGCCACCGCGAAGAAGAAGGACTCCACCGGCATCTGCTTCATCGGCGAACGTCGCTTCAGCGACTTCCTCAAGCAATACCTACCGGCGCAACCGGGCGACATCGAGACCACCGATGGCCAGGTGATCGGCCGTCACGCCGGCCTGATGTACCACACCATCGGCCAGCGCCAGGGCCTGGGCATCGGCGGCATGAAGAACGCGGACGACAGCCCCTGGTACGTGCTCGAGAAAGACCTGACGCGCAACGTGCTCGTCGTCGGCCAGGGCAACGACCACCCTTGGCTGTTCTCACGCGCCCTGCACGCCTCGCACATCTTCTGGGTGAACCCGATCGACCTCACCCAGCCGCGCACCCTGCGTGCCAAGGTGCGCTACCGCCAGGCCGACCAAGACTGCGTGCTCGAGCGCACCACCGAAGGCTATCGCACAGTCTTCGCGGAGCCGCAGCGCGCCGTCACCCCCGGCCAGTCGGTGGTCTTCTATGACGGCGAAGTCTGCCTCGGCGGCGGCGTGATCGAATCGGCCGAACCGGCCTTCGCGAAGGAGCGCGCATGAGCGACCTCCGCGATCAGCTGATAGCCTTGGCCGGCGTATTCGAGTCGGCCGCCCTGGTAGACCGCCTCGCCCGCACCGGCCAGATCCCGGAAGCTCCGTTGGCCTGCATGCTCGGCAGCCTGCTGGTACGCGATCCGAAGACCACCCTGGACGTCTATGGCGGCGACAACCAGAACCTGCGCGAGGGCTTCCGCGCCCTTGCCAGCGCCCTGGAGCGCGACCCCAACAGCCTGCAACGCGAACCGCTGCGCTACGCCCTCGCACTGATCGGCCTGGAACGCCAACTGGCCAAGCGCGACGACATGCTCGACCTGATCGGCTCGCGCCTGGATCAGATCCAGCAGCAGGTGCAGCATTTCGGCCTGGTCCACGAGAACGTCATCGCCTCCTGCGCCGGCCTCTACCAGGACACCCTCAGCACCTTCCGCCAACGCATCCAGGTGCACGGCGACATGCGCCACCTGCAGATCAACGCCAACGCCGCGCGCATCCGCGCCCTGCTGCTGGCCGGCATCCGCTCCGCGCGCCTGTGGCGACAGCTGGGCGGCAACCGCTGGCAGATGGTGTTCGGCCGGCGCAAGCTGCTGAGCGAATTGCGCCCGATCCTCCGCGGCCAGGACTGAGCCGCCCGACAGGCGCCCACGAGGACGCCTTCCGTACAGCAGCAAGTACGGGCGTAGGCGCCGCCGTTCGTGTATGATGTGCGCCCTTTTCGTTGACCGACAGCTACGAGAACGCCCCATGCAGCTTTCCTCCCTTACCGCGGTTTCCCCCGTCGACGGCCGTTACGGCAGCAAGACCAGCGCCCTGCGTCCGATCTTCAGCGAATACGGCCTGATCCGTTTCCGCGTCCTGGTAGAGGTCCGCTGGCTGCAGCGCCTCGCATCGCACGCCGGCATCCCTGAAGTCGCCCCCTTCTCCGCCGAAGCCAACGCCTTGCTGAACAAGCTGGCCGAGGACTTCCAGCTGGAGCACGCCGAGCGCATCAAGGAAATCGAGCGCACCACCAACCACGACGTGAAAGCCGTGGAATACCTGCTCAAGGAGCAGGCGGCCAAGCTGCCGGAGCTGGCCAAGGTCAGCGAGTTCATCCACTTCGCCTGCACCAGCGAGGACATCAACAACCTGTCCCACGCCCTGATGCTGCGCGAAGGCCGCGACCAGGTGCTGCTGCCGCTGATGCGCCAGATCGCCGAGTCGATCCGCGCCCTGGCCGTCCAGTTCGCCGACGTCCCCATGCTCTCCCGTACCCACGGCCAGCCGGCTTCGCCGACCACCCTGGGCAAGGAACTGGCCAACGTCGTCTACCGCCTGGAGCGCCAGATCAAGCAAGTCGCCGGCATCGAGTTGCTGGGCAAGATCAACGGCGCCGTGGGCAACTATAACGCCCACCTGTCCGCCTACCCGCAGGTCGACTGGGAAGCCAACGCCCGCGAATTCATTGAAGGCGACCTGGGCCTGAACTGGAACCCCTACACCACCCAGATCGAGCCGCACGACTACATCGCCGAACTGTTCGACGCGATCGCGCGCTTCAACACCATCCTCATCGACTTCGACCGCGACGTCTGGGGCTACATCTCCCTCGGCTACTTCAAGCAGAAGACCGTCGCCGGCGAGATCGGCTCCTCGACCATGCCGCACAAGGTCAACCCGATCGACTTCGAGAACTCCGAAGGTAACCTGGGCATCGCCAACGCGATCTTCCAGCACCTGGCCAGCAAGCTGCCGATCTCCCGCTGGCAGCGCGACCTGACCGACTCCACCGTGCTGCGCAACCTCGGCGTCGGCTTCGCCCATAGCGTCATCGCCTACGAAGCCAGCCTCAAGGGCATCGGCAAGCTCGAACTGAACGCCGCACGCCTGGCCGAAGACCTGGACGCCTGCTGGGAAGTCCTGGCCGAGCCGGTACAGACAGTAATGCGCCGCTACGGCATCGAGAACCCCTACGAGAAGCTCAAGGAACTGACTCGCGGCAAGGGCATCAGCCCGGAAGCCCTGCAGGTATTCATCGACGGTCTGGACATGCCCGCCGAAGCCAAGGCCGAGCTGAAGAAGCTGACCCCGGCGAACTACATCGGTAACGCTGCCGCCCAGGCCAAGCGCATCTGACATGCGCTGAACTTTTGCACGCCCGGCTGTGCCGGGCGTTTTTGTTTCAAGGACTTACATATGAATTCTGCTATTCCTCTTGAGCTCTTGGGCGGCATCAGCGCCGACGAATTCCTTCGCGACTACTGGCAGAAAAAGCCCCTGCTGGTCCGCCAAGCCCTGCCCGGCTTCGAGAGCCCGCTGGAGCCGGACGAACTGGCCGGCCTGTCGCTCGAAGAGAGCGTCGAGTCGCGCATCGTCCTCGAACATGGCAAGACCCCGTGGGAAATGCGTCGCGGCCCCTTCACCGAAGAAACCTATAAAGAGCTGCCCGAAAACGACTGGACCCTGCTGGTGCAAGCGGTCGACCAGTTCGTACCGGAAGTTGCCGAACTGCTGGAACACTTCAAGTTCCTGCCCAGCTGGCGCATCGACGACGTCATGATCAGCTACGCCGCTCCCGGCGGCGGCGTCGGTCCGCACTTCGACAACTACGACGTCTTCCTGCTCCAGGGCCATGGCCGCCGCCGCTGGAAGATCGGCCAGATGTGCGACGCCGACAGCCCGATGCTGCCGCACGCCGATCTGCGCATCCTCGCCAACTTCGAACAGAGCGAAGAGTGGGTGCTGGAGCCGGGCGACATGCTCTACCTGCCGCCGCGCGTCGCCCACTACGGCATTGCCGAAGACGACTGCATGACCTACTCGGTCGGCTTCCGCGCACCCAGCGCCGCCGAAGTGCTGACCCACTTCACCGACTTCCTCGCCCAGTTCCTCTCCGATGAGGAGCGTTACAGCGACGCCGGCATGAGTGCGGTGAAGAGCGACGAAGACCAGCACAAGATCCAGCGCGATGCCCTTGATCGCCTGAAGAACCTGCTGCAGGAGCACATGAGCGACGAGCGCCTGCTGCTCACCTGGTTCGGCCAATTCATGACCGAGCCACGCTACCCCGAACTGGTTACCGGCGAGGAAATCGACGACGGCGAACTGCAACAGGCTTTGCGCGAAGGCGCAGTACTGGTGCGCAACCCAAGCGCTCGCCTGGCCTGGAGTGAAGTGGATGTCGGCCTGCTGCTGTTCTCCAGCGGCCAGAGCGTCGTCCTGCCCAAGCACATGGAGCCGCTGCTCAAGCTGGTCTGCTCGGCCGACGCCCTTCACAGCGAGAACCTAGGCCAATGGCTGGCCGATGAGGATGGGCGTAAGCTATTGGCCGAATTGGTCAAACAGGGCAGTTTGGAGTTCGCCGATGAGTAACAAGATCAGGGTTCGCCTGGCCGACTGGCAAAAGGACAATGCCGACCTGCGGCGCATTCGCGAAGCCGTGTTTATCGCCGAGCAGGCGGTCCCTCCGGAGCTCGAATGGGACGCCGAGGACGCCGAGGCGGTGCACTTCCTTGCATTCGAAGGCGACTACGCGATAGGGACGGCGCGACTGCTGACCGACGGGCACATTGGCCGCGTATCGGTCCTCAAGGACTGGCGAGGGCTGAAAGTCGGCGATTTGTTGATGCGCGCCGCCATCGAAGAAGCCGAGCGCCGCGAGCTCAAGCGCCAACTGCTGACCGCCCAGGTCTACGCCATCCCGTTCTACGAGCGACTAGGCTTCAAGGTGGCCAGCGGCGAATTCCTCGAAGCCGGCCTCCCCCACGTGGACATGGTCCGCGAAAGCGCCTGAGGAATCGCCATGAACGACGCCCCGGAACACGACGGAAACCCGGACAATCTGCCGGACATCGAATTCCAGTCGCCGGGGCGCTTCAGAGTGCACAACCCCGACAGCGAGCTGCCGCCCCCACCCTCCTGGGAGCCGGCACCTTTCCGCCTAGGCAGCCACGACCAACTGGAGCGCTTCAGCGATCCGGAAACAGCCCGCGCGCACGCCCTGGCCCTGATACAGCAGGCCGCTCGCAGCCTGTGCCTGTACAGCCCCGACCTGGAACCCTGGCTCTACAACTTCGCCAGCATCCAGGATGCCTGTACCCGCCTGCTTCTGCGCCATCCGCAGAACCGCTTGCGCATTCTGGTCCGCGACAGTAGCCGGGCCATCAAGGAAGGCCATCGCCTCCTCAATCTCAGCCGGCGCCTGTCGAGCAACTGCAATATCCGCCTGCTCAACTCCGACTACCCCAGTCCGGAGCAGGCCTTCCTGCTTGCCGACCAGTGCGGCCTGTTGCTGCGCACCGAGCCCGCGATCCCTGCGGGTCACACCCACTACAACGATCCTGGACGGGTTCGCCAACTGCAGGCGCAGTTCGACCAGGCCTGGGACACCAGCCTTTCCGACCCGGACCTGCGGAGTTTCCTGCTGTGAGCCATCGCCGAATCGCCCTGCTGCTCGCCTGCGCCATCAGCTTCGCCGCCCAGGCCGAGCCGCGCACCGAAATCCTCCAGCTGAGCTATCGCACCGCCGACGAGGTATTGCCAGTCGTCCAGCAGATACTTGGCAACGAGGGTCGCGTCACCGCTTATGGCAGCCAACTGATCGTGAATGCCGAGCAATCCAAGATTCGCGAGCTGCAGCAGGTGCTCGAACAGATCGATACACGGCCGCACCGCCTGCTGATCACCGTCGACACCAGCGACTCCAGCCAACGCGATAGCAGCGGCTACGCGGTGAATGGCAGCGTCAGCGCCGGCAACGTGGAAATCCAGAGCGGGCGCGGCCAGGTCAACGGCAGCAACCAGGTCCGCATCATCAACAACTCCACCGCCAGCCGCGGTGGCGGCATGCAGCAGATCCAGACCACCGAAGGCTCTCCAGCGATGATCCAGGTCGGCCAGAGCCAGCCTGTCTACAACGTCGGTGTCGGCCCCTACGGACAGGTCTACAGCCAGACCGAATATCGCGATGCCAACCGCGGCATGTACGTGACCGCAACCCTGAGCGGCAACATCGTCCACCTCGACCTCAGCACGCGAAACGATCGATTCAACAGCAGCTACCCCGGCGCCATGGACACCGCCAGCACCGACACGCGCCTGACCGGCCGAGTCGGCGAATGGATCGAAGTCGGCGGCATCAGCCAGAGCAGCCAGAACAATCAGGGCGGCCTGACCCGCAATTACAGCACCCAGGGGCACAGCGACAGCAGCCTTCGGGTCAAGGTCGACGTCCTCGACTGAACCTCCCTGGACTGACCAGACAGTCTCCGTTAGACCTTCGTGTAGTAGTCCAAAAAAAACACTACAAAACGTTT
The DNA here is from genome assembly GCF_041409665.1 of Pseudomonas sp. QL9. Lineage (NCBI taxonomy): Bacteria > Pseudomonadati > Pseudomonadota > Gammaproteobacteria > Pseudomonadales > Pseudomonadaceae > Pseudomonas > Pseudomonas sp. QL9. The sequence goes on along the minus strand of NZ_CP166971.1, from coordinate 5,191,046 downwards.
GACGAACATTTGTTTGAAAGGCATGATGGCCTCGCTCCCGCTAACCAGGGGCCCAGAATAGGGCCTCCGGATCGAGCTCCGGCCCACTCGCCGTACTGATCCGTGTTGTTACAGCCCACAAGGCGAAATGACGAGGTTGCGACTGGCAAGAAGTTGTCCTGAGGGACGGGGAAGCAACCACGTATCAGCAAGATGGTCGAATGCAGCCATTCGCCCTCGCCCAACGGCAGCCACGAGCCGGCAAGCGATCTCGAATGCCACCGCTGCGACCATCTACCTGTTCGCCCGCTCCACCCCTCCTCTCAGCGTCACTCCTTCCTCCGGTCGTCATTTCGCCATCCGCGGCGAGCATCCCGCTCCAATACCGTGAATTCACAGGTCTTGCGTGGGAAGTCGGTGCTCAACCAACACATTTTTTGAAGGATTGTTGACCATGTCCGCATATCAGAACGACATCAAGGCCGTTGCCGCCCTGAAAGAGAAGTTCGGCAGCAGCTGGAGCGCTATCAACCCCGAGTCCGTCGCCCGTATGCGCGCCCAGAACCGCTTCAAGACTGGCCTGGACATCGCCAAGTACACCGCGGCCATCATGCGCAAGGACATGGCCGAGTACGACGCCGACTCCTCCGTCTACACCCAATCGCTGGGTTGCTGGCACGGCTTCATCGGTCAGCAGAAGCTGATCTCGATCAAGAAGCACCTGAAGACCACCAACAAGCGCTACCTCTACCTGTCCGGCTGGATGGTTGCCGCGCTGCGTTCCGACTTCGGCCCGCTGCCCGACCAGTCCATGCACGAGAAGACCGCCGTTTCCGGCCTGATCGAAGAGCTGTACACCTTCCTGCGCCAGGCTGATGCTCGCGAACTGGACCTGCTGTTCACCGCCCTGGACGCCGCCCGCGCTGCTGGCGACAAGGCCAAGCAGGACGAAATCCAGGCTCAGATCGACAACTACGAAACTCACGTAGTACCGATCATCGCCGACATCGACGCAGGCTTCGGCAACGCCGAGGCGACCTACCTGCTGGCCAAGAAAATGATCGAAGCCGGTGCCTGCTGCATCCAGATCGAGAACCAGGTTTCGGACGAGAAGCAGTGCGGCCACCAGGACGGTAAAGTGACCGTTCCGCACGAAGACTTCCTCGCCAAGATCAACGCTGTTCGCTACGCCTTCCTCGAGCTGGGCGTTGACGATGGCGTGATCGTTGCCCGTACCGACTCCCTGGGCGCCGGCCTGACCAAGCAGATCGCCGTTACCCGCCAGCCGGGCGACCTGGGCGACCTGTACAACTCCTTCCTGGACTGCGACGAAATCAGCGCGGCCGAACTGCAGAACGGCGACGTGGTGATCAACCGCGGCGGCAAGCTGCTGCGTCCGAAGCGCCTGGCTTCCAACCTGTTCCAGTTCCGCAAGGGCACCGGCGAAGACCGTTGCGTCCTGGACTGCATCACCTCGCTGCAGAACGGCGCCGACCTGCTGTGGATCGAAACCGAGAAGCCGCACGTTGGCCAGATCAAGGGCATGGTTGACCGCATCCGCGAAGTCATCCCGAACGCCAAGCTGGTGTACAACAACAGCCCGTCGTTCAACTGGACCCTGAACTTCCGTCAGCAAGTGTTCGATGCATTCGTTGCCGAAGGCAAAGACGTCTCCGCCTACGACCGCGCCAAGCTGATGAGCGTCGAGTACGACGAGACCGAACTGGCCCAGATCGCCGACGAGAAGATCCGCACCTTCCAGCGCGACGGTTCGGCTCACGCAGGCATCTTCCACCACCTGATCACCCTGCCGACCTACCACACCGCCGCTCTGTCGACCGACAACCTGGCCAAAGGCTACTTCGCCGACCAGGGCATGCTGGCCTACGTGAAAGGCGTTCAGCGTCAGGAACTGCGTCAGGGTATCGCCTGCGTCAAGCACCAGAACATGGCTGGCTCGGACATCGGCGACAACCACAAAGAGTACTTCGCTGGCGAAGCCGCTCTGAAAGCCTCGGGTAAAGACAACACCATGAACCAGTTCCACTAAGGAACAGGTTCGACCGGCCCCTCGGGGCCGGGAGGCACCTCGCAGAACCCCGGCATATGCCGGGGTTCTGCTTTTTCAGCACCTATAAATAGAAGAGCTTGGCTGCCGCGCCAGACACACCACCCTCCTCCGCCAAGGGCAACGCCAGCCATGCGTGCGAGCTTGATGCTCCCCACATGCGTAGAGGACGAACCATGCCCAAGCGCAATCGCCTGGCCCTTGCCGCCAGCCTCATCCAACGCCTGCCCCCCCCATGCACGAACCGCTACTCAGCCGCCTGTTCGGATCCCAGGTGCATCTCGCCGGCTCCGCTCGGGTGCGCATTCAGCGCATGTCCTAGCATGAAGTCCGAATGAGCCTGACCAATCGCCGACGCGTACAAAACCACATCAAGGGCATCCACGCCGCCGCCATGGCATTGCTGGCCGAGTCGGCGAGCGGCTGCGTGGTCGGCATGAATCCTCCGGACGACAAACTACCCCTGATTCGAACGCTCAAGGTCGACTATCTCAAGCGAGCCCAGGGCAACCTGCATGCCACGGCCACGTTGAGCGATGCACAACGTCAGGCGATGCAGGAGCAGGACAGGGGCCAAGTCGTCGTCGAGGTGACGATCCTGGACGAAAGCCGCGAGCAGCCGATCCGCTGCGAAATGCACTGGGCCTGGATCAAGCGCTGCCCCCAAGCCGAGGGGTGGCCGCCAGGGTATTTCCCGCGAGAATAGCGCCCCCAGGAATCCGGCAACTAAAAGTGCCGGCGCATATATGTAGTAAAGTTACGGATAAACGACACTGCAATTGATAATTATTATCATTAATAGCACTGCAAAAAGACTTTCTTCGTAATCACAACAATGCCATTCGACCAAAGCCTGAGCCGCGCCAACCCAGGCGCGGAGCGGCCTGCAGCCGGGCTTGGAACAAAATGGCAAAAGCCTTTTGCCCAAGTTAGAAGCATCTGTTTGTGTTAGAAAAATTTACTTGCTGGAGGCTTTGGGCATAAAATTGAACGGATCACTTGAACCCTTAGCTCACTATTCTTGAGTCGGGTTCGTTCAATCGGGCAAAAGCCCGTCCCCCAAGACCACCGTTTATTTGTAGGAAGGAGTATCGGCATGCCCAACCCAGCTGAACTTGCAGCACAACACTGGGGACTCGCCGCCTTCCTTCTAGGGGTCGTAGGCCTGCTGGCCTTCATGCTAGGGGTTTCCTCGCTGCTCGGCAGCAAGGCATTTGGTCGCAGCAAGAACGAGCCCTTCGAATCGGGCATCGTTCCTACCGGCAGCGCACGTCTGCGCCTGTCGGCAAAATTCTATCTGGTCGCGATGCTCTTCGTGATCTTCGACGTCGAAGCCCTCTTCCTCTTCGCCTGGTCCGTGTCCGTCCGTGAAAGCGGCTGGGCCGGTCTGATCGAGGCAACCATTTTCATTGCAATTCTGTTGGCAGGTCTTGTCTACCTCTGGCGGGTCGGCGCGCTCGATTGGGCACCGGCGGCACGTCGCGAGCGGCAGGCGAAGCTAAAACAATGAGGCTTTGGCGATGCAATACAAACTTACCCGGATCGACCCCGATGCGGCCAATGATCAGTACCCGATCGGCCAGCGCGAAACGGTAGAAGACCCTCTTCTGGAGGATCAGGTCCACAAGAACATCTTCATGGGCAAGCTCGAAGATGTTCTCAATGGCGCCGTCAACTGGGGTCGCAAGAACTCGCTGTGGCCCTATAACTTCGGCCTGTCCTGCTGCTACGTGGAGATGACCACGGCGTTCACCGCGCCGCACGACATCGCCCGTTTCGGCGCCGAAGTGATTCGTGCATCACCGCGTCAGGCGGACTTCATGGTCATCGCCGGCACCTGCTTCATCAAGATGGCTCCGGTCATCCAGCGCCTGTACGAGCAGATGCTGGAGCCCAAGTGGGTGATCTCGATGGGTTCGTGCGCCAACTCCGGTGGCATGTACGACATCTACTCGGTAGTTCAGGGGGTCGACAAGTTCCTCCCCGTGGACGTTTACATCCCCGGCTGCCCGCCCCGTCCGGAGGCTTTCCTGCAAGGCCTGATGCTGCTGCAGGAATCCATCGGCCAGGAGCGTCGCCCGTTGTCCTGGGTGGTTGGCGATCAAGGCATCTACCGTGCCGAAATGCCTGCCCAGAAGGACCTCAAGCGCGCAGAGCGCATCCAGGTCACCAACCTGCGCAGCCCCGACGAAGTGTGAAACGGACCTCCACGAGAGGCCCGTTTTCACTCCACCGTTGACCGATAGCGACCGAGACCATGACCGCAGACTCCGCTCTGTATATCCCGCCCTACAAGGCAGACGACCAAGATATCGTCGTCGAACTGAATTCGCGTTTTGGCGCCGAGACCTTCACCGTCCAGGCTACCCGCACCGGCATGCCGGTTCTCTGGGTACCCCGTGAGAAGCTGATCGACGTCCTGACTTTCCTGCGCAACGTGCCCAAGCCCTACGTGATGCTCTACGACCTCCACGGGGTCGACGAGCGCCTGCGCACCCATCGCCGCGGCCTGCCGAATGCCGACTTCAGCGTGTTCTATCACCTGATGTCGCTCGAGCGTAACAGCGACGTGATGATCAAGGTCGCGCTCTCCGAGGGCGACCTGAACCTGCCGACCGCCACCCGTATCTGGCCGAACGCCAACTGGTACGAGCGTGAGGTCTGGGACATGTACGGCATCCACTTCAATGGGCACCCGCACCTCGCGCGCATGCTCATGCCGTCGACCTGGCAGGGTCACCCGCTGCGCAAGGACTACCCGGCGCGCGCCACCGAGTTCGACCCCTACGCCCTCTCCGCTGCCAAGCAGGAACTGGAGCAGGAAGCCCTGCGCTTCAAGCCCGAAGACTGGGGCATGAAGCGTCACGGCGAGAACGAGGACTACATGTTCCTCAACCTGGGCCCGAACCACCCTTCGGCCCACGGTGCCTTCCGCATCATCCTGCAACTGGACGGCGAAGAGATCCTCGACTGCGTTCCGGAGATCGGCTACCACCACCGTGGCGCCGAGAAGATGGCCGAGCGTCAGTCCTGGCACAGCTTCATTCCCTACACCGACCGCATCGACTACCTCGGCGGGGTGATGAACAACCTGCCGTACGTGCTTTCGGTGGAGAAGCTCGCCGGCATCAAGGTGCCGCAGCGCGTCGACGTCATCCGCATCATGATGGCGGAGTTCTTCCGCATCCTTAACCACCTCCTGTACCTGGGAACCTACATCCAGGACGTTGGCGCCATGACCCCGGTGTTCTTCACCTTCACCGACCGTCAACGCGCCTACAAGGTGGTCGAAGCCATCACCGGCTTCCGCCTGCACCCGGCCTGGTACCGCATCGGTGGCGTCGCCCACGACCTGCCGCGCGGCTGGGACCGCCTGGTCCGCGAATTCCTCGACTGGATGCCCAAGCGCCTGAACGAGTACGAAAAGGCCGCCCTGAAGAACAGCATCCTGCGTGGCCGTACCATTGGCGTTGCGCAGTACAACACCAAGGAAGCGCTCGAGTGGGGCACCACCGGTGCCGGCCTGCGTGCCACCGGCTGCGATTTCGACCTGCGCAAGGCGCGCCCCTACTCCGGCTACGAGAACTTCGAGTTCGAAGTGCCGCTGGCGCACAACGGCGACGCCTATGACCGCTGCATGGTCAAGATGGGCGAAATGCGCCAGAGCCTGCGCATCATCGAGCAGTGCCTGAAGAACATGCCCGAAGGCCCGTACAAGGCCGACCACCCGCTGACCACGCCGCCGCCCAAAGAGCGCACGCTGCAGCACATCGAGACGCTGATCACCCACTTTCTGCAGGTTTCCTGGGGCCCGGTCATGCCGGCCAACGAATCCTTCCAGATGATCGAAGCGACCAAGGGCATCAACAGTTACTACCTGACGAGCGATGGCAGCACCATGAGCTACCGGACCCGTATCCGGACGCCCAGCTTCGCGCACCTGCAACAGATTCCGTCGGTCATCAACGGCAGCATGATTGCCGACCTGATCGCCTATCTGGGCAGCATCGACTTCGTTATGGCCGACGTGGACCGCTGATCATGAGCACCCTCATCCAGACTGACCGTTTCGCCCTGAGCGAAACCGAGCGCTCGGCCATCGAGCACGAGATGCATCACTACGAGGACTCCCGCGCGGCGTCCATCGAAGCCCTGAAGATTGTCCAGAAGCAGCGCGGCTGGGTACCGGACGGCGCCATTCCGGCGATCGCCGAGATCCTCGGCATCCCCGACAGCGACGTCGAGGGCGTGGCTACCTTCTATAGCCAGATCTTCCGCCAGCCCGTCGGCCGCCACATCATCCGCGTCTGCGACAGCATGGTCTGCTACATCGGCGGCCACGAGTCGGTGGTCGGCGAGATCCAAAAGCAGCTCGGCATCGGCCTCGGCCAGACCACCGCCGACGGCCGCTTCACTCTGCTGCCAGTGTGCTGCCTGGGCAACTGCGACAAGGCTCCGGCCCTGATGATCGACGACGACACCCACGGCGACGTCGTCCCCGCAGGTGTCGCCAAACTGCTGGAGGCCTACGCATGACCCGCCTCACCTCCTACGGCACGCCCAACCGCAGCCCGCGCGCTGCGGAAACCCACCCGCTGACCTGGCGCCTGCGTGACGACGGCGCCCCGGTCTGGCTGGAGGAGTACCAGGCCAAGGACGGTTACGCCGCTGCCCGCAAGGCGCTGGCCGAAATGGCCACCGACGACATCGTGCAGACCGTCAAGGACTCCGGCCTCAAGGGCCGTGGCGGCGCCGGCTTCCCCACCGGGGTGAAGTGGGGCCTGATGCCCAAGGACGAATCCCTCAACATCCGCTACCTGCTGTGCAACGCGGACGAGATGGAGCCCAACACCTGGAAGGACCGCATGCTCATGGAGCAGCTGCCGCACCTGCTGGTGGAAGGCATGCTGATCTCCGCGCGCGCCCTCAAGGCCTACCGCGGCTACATCTTCCTGCGCGGCGAATACGTCGACGCGGCGCGCAACCTCAATCGCGCCATCGAAGAAGCCAAGGCCGCCGGCCTGCTGGGCAAGAACATCCTGGGCAGCGGCTTCGACTTCGAGCTGTTCGTCCACACCGGTGCCGGCCGCTACATCTGCGGTGAAGAAACCGCGCTGATCAACTCCCTGGAAGGCCGCCGCGCCAATCCGCGTTCCAAGCCGCCGTTCCCGGCCGCCGTGGGCGTCTGGGGCAAGCCGACCTGCGTGAACAACGTCGAGACCCTTTGCAACGTCCCGGCCATCGTGGCCAACGGCGTGGACTGGTACAAGACGCTGGCGCGCCCGGGCAGCGAAGACATGGGTACCAAGCTCATCGGCTTCTCCGGCAAGGTTAAGAATCCCGGCATCTGGGAATTGCCCTTCGGCATTCCGGCCCGCGAAGTCTTCGAGGACTACGCCGGCGGCATGCGTGACGGCTACAAGCTCAAGGCCTGGCAACCGGGCGGCGCCGGCACCGGCTTCCTTCTGCCGGAACACCTGGACGCCCCGCTCTACGCCGCCGGCGTCGCCAAAGTCGGCACCCGTATGGGTACCGGTCTGGCCATGGCGGTGGACGACAGCGTCAACATGGTTTCCCTGCTGCGGAACATGGAAGAGTTCTTCGCCCGCGAGTCCTGTGGCTGGTGCACACCGTGCCGCGACGGCCTGCCGTGGAGCGTGAAGATCCTGCGTGCGCTGGAGCGTGGCGAAGGCCAGCCCGGCGACCTCGAGACCCTCGAGCAGCTGGTCAACTTCCTCGGCCCCGGCAAGACCTTCTGCGCCCACGCGCCGGGTGCCGTCGAGCCGCTGGGCAGTGCCTTGAAGTATTTCCGTCCCGAGTTCGAAGCGGGCGTCTCCCGCCAGGCTCAGGCCGCGCCGAAACCACAGAGCGTCGGCGCGTAAAGCTTTGCAGCCGGGCCCGCGGGCCCGGCGATGTTTCGTTGCAGCGCCGCGGTTGCCGCAGGCCCAACGAAGCCGTGATTTCTATTAGCCACGCCCGCTGACAACGGGCCAACGAAGAACTTGAACCATGGCCACTATCCACGTAGACGGCAAGACGTTAGAAGTCGATGGGGCGGACAACCTGTTGCAGGCCTGTCTGTCCCTCGGACTCGACATCCCCTACTTCTGCTGGCATCCGGCGCTCGGTAGCGTCGGCGCCTGCCGGCAGTGCGCGGTCAAGCAGTACACCGACGAGAACGACAAACGCGGTCGTATCGTCATGTCCTGCATGACCCCCGCCACCGACAACACCTGGATTTCCATCGACGACGAAGAGTCCAAGGCGTTCCGCGCCAGCGTCGTCGAATGGCTGATGACCAACCATCCGCACGACTGCCCGGTGTGCGAGGAAGGCGGTCACTGCCACCTGCAGGACATGACGGTGATGACCGGCCACAACCAGCGCCGGTACCGCTTCACCAAGCGCACCCACCAGAACCAGGAGCTCGGCCCGTTCATCGCCCACGAGATGAACCGCTGCATCGCCTGCTACCGCTGCGTCCGTTACTACAAGGACTACGCCGGCGGCACCGACCTGGGCGTCTACGGTGCGCACGACAACGTCTATTTCGGCCGTATCGAGGATGGCGTGCTGGAGAGCGAGTTCTCCGGCAACCTGACCGAGGTCTGCCCGACCGGCGTGTTCACCGACAAGACCCACTCCGCGCGCTACAACCGCAAGTGGGACATGCAGTTCGCCCCGAGCATCTGCCACGGCTGCTCCAGCGGCTGCAACATCAGCCCCGGTGAGCGCTACGGCGAGATCCGCCGCATCGAGAACCGCTACAACGGCTCGGTGAACCACTACTTCCTGTGCGACCGCGGCCGCTTCGGCTACGGCTACGTCAACCGCGAAGACCGTCCGCGCCAGCCGATGCTGATGCTCAGCAAGCAGAAGCTGACCCTCGACGGCGCCCTCGACCAGGCCGCTGCCCTGCTCAAGGGCCGCAAGGTCATCGGTATCGGTTCGCCGCGTGCCAGCCTGGAAAGCAACTACGCGCTGTCCGAACTGGTCGGTGCCGGCAACTACTACAGCGGCATCTCCGCCGACGAACTGCAACGCCTGCGCCTGGTGCTGAAGGTGATGCAGGAAGGCCCCCTGCCCTCCCCCACCATCCGTGACATGGAAGACCATGACGCGGTGTTCGTGCTCGGCGAAGACCTGACCCAGACCGCTGCCCGTATCGCCCTGGCCCTGCGCCAGTCGGTCAAGGGCAAGGGCGAGGACATGGCCGCCGCGATGAAGATCCAGCCGTGGCTCGACGCCGCGGTGAAGACCATCGCCCAGCACGAGAAGAACCCGCTGTTCATCGCCAGCCTGGCCGAGACCCGCCTGGACGACGTCGCCGCCGAGTGCGTGCACGCAGCGCCCGAAGATCTCGCCCGCCTGGGCTTCGCCGTCGCTCACGCGATCGATCCGAGCGCCCCGGCCGTCGCCGGCCTGGACCCGGAAGCCGCCGAGCTGGCCAAGCGCATTGCCGAAGCCCTGGTCGCCGCCAAGCGTCCGCTGGTCATCGCCGGCACTTCGCTGGGCAGCAACGCCCTGATCGAGGCCGCCGCGAACATCGCCAGCGCCCTGAAGCAGCGCGAGAAGAACGGCTCGCTGAGCCTGGTGGTCCCGGAAGCCAACAGCCTGGGTCTGGCGCTGTTCGGCGGCGAGTCCGTCGAAGCCGCCCTGGAGCAGCTGACCTCCGGCGCCGCCGATGCCGTAGTGGTACTGGAGAACGACCTGTACCGCCGCGCCGACGCTGCCCTGGTGGATGCCGCCCTGGCCGCCGCCAAGCTGGTCATCGTCGCCGACCACCAGAAGACCGCCACCTCCGACAAGGCGCACATCGTCCTGCCGGCGGCCAGCTTCGCCGAAGGCGACGGAACCCTGGTCAGCCAGGAAGGCCGCGCCCAGCGCTTCTTCCAGGTCTACGACCCGGCCTACTACAACGCCGACATCCTGGTCCGCGAAGGCTGGCGTTGGCTGCACGCGCTGCACAGCACCCTGGAAGGCAAGCGTGTCGACTGGACCCAGCTCGACCACGTGATCGATGCCGTCGTCGCCGCCAAGCCGCAACTGGCTGGCATCCGCGATGCTGCGCCGAACGCCTCGTTCCGCATCAAGGGCATGAAGCTCGCGCGCGAGCCGCACCGTTATTCCGGCCGCACCTCGATGCGCGCCAACATCAATGTCAGCGAGCCGCGCGCTCCGCAGGACATCGATACCCCGTTCGCCTTCTCCATGGAAGGCTACGCCGGCAGCACCGAGCCACGTCAGCAGATTCCCTTCGCCTGGTCCCCGGGCTGGAACTCGCCACAGGCCTGGAACAAGTTCCAGGACGAAGTCGGCGGTCACCTGCGCGCTGGCGATCCGGGCGTACGCCTGATCGAAGCCAAGGGCGACGCCCTGTGGTTCAGCGAAGTACCCGCGCCCTTCCACGTCCCGGCCAGCCAGTTCAAGGTCGTGCCGTTCCATCACCTGTTCGGTAGCGACGAGACTTCCTCGCGCGCCGCGCCGGTGCAGGAACGCATCCCGGAAACCTACGCAGCCCTGGGTCGTGACGAGGCCGAGCGCCTCGGCCTGGCCGAAGGCTGCCTGGTGCGCCTGACCGTCAAGGGCCAGGAGCTGCGCCTGCCGCTGCGCATCAGCGAAGAGCTGGGCGCCGGTCTCGTTGCCCTGCCGGTCGGTCTCGACGGTATCCCCGCCGGCGTGTTCGGCAGTGTCGCTGAAGGTCTGCAGGAGGCTGCCCAATGAGCTGGCTGACACCCGCGCTGCTCGCCGTTCTCATCGAGGTCATCAAGGCCATCGTCATCCTGCTCGTGGTCGTCGTCTGCGGCGCCCTGCTGAGCTGGGTGGAGCGTCGCCTGCTGGGCCTCTGGCAGGACCGCTACGGTCCGAACCGGGTCGGCCCCTTCGGGGCCTTCCAGCTCGGCGCGGACATGATCAAGATGTTCTTCAAGGAAGACTGGACCCCGCCGTTCGCCGACAAGATGATCTTCACCCTCGCCCCGGTCATTGCCATGGGCGCGCTGCTGATCGCCTTCGCCATCATCCCGATCACCCCGAACTGGGGTGTGGCGGACCTGAACATCGGCATCCTGTTCTTCTTCGCCATGGCGGGTCTGACCGTGTACGCGGTGCTCTTCGCCGGCTGGTCGAGCAACAACAAGTTCGCCCTGCTCGGCAGCCTGCGCGCCTCGGCCCAGACCATCTCCTACGAGGTGTTCCTGGCCCTGTCGCTGATGGGTATCGTCGCTCAGGTCGGCTCGTTCAACATGCGCGACATCGTCGAATACCAGGCCCAGCACCTGTGGTTCATCATTCCGCAGTTCTTCGGCTTCTGCACCTTCATCATCGCCGGCGTCGCCGTGACCCACCGTCACCCGTTCGACCAGCCGGAAGCGGAGCAGGAACTGGCCGACGGCTACCACATCGAGTATGCCGGGATGAAATGGGGCATGTTCTTCGTCGGCGAGTACATCGGCATCGTGCTGATCTCGGCGCTGCTGGTGACCCTGTTCTTCGGCGGCTGGCACGGCCCGTTCAACATCCTGCCGCAGATCCCGTTCATCTGGTTCGCGCTGAAGACGTCCTTCTTCATCATGCTGTTCATCCTGATCCGCGCCTCGCTGCCGCGTCCGCGCTATGACCAGGTGATGGCCTTCAGCTGGAAGGTCTGCCTTCCGCTGACCCTGATCAACCTGCTGGTGACCGGCGCCTGCGTGCTCGCGGCCCAGTAAGGAGAATCGCCATGATCAAAGAAATTCTGCACATCGTGCATGGCACCTACACCCAGCTGCGCAGCCTGGTGATGATCTTCAGCCATGCCTTCCGCAAGCGTGACACGCTGCAATACCCGGAAGAGCCCGTGTACCTGCCGCCGCGCTACCGCGGCCGCATCGTCCTGACCCGCGACCCCGACGGCGAAGAGCGCTGCGTAGCCTGCAACCTGTGCGCCGTGGCCTGCCCGGTCGGCTGCATTTCGCTGCAGAAGGCCGAGACCGACGACGGTCGCTGGTACCCGGAATTCTTCCGCATCAACTTCTCCCGCTGCATCTTCTGCGGCCTGTGCGAAGAAGCCTGCCCGACCACCGCGATCCAGCTGACTCCGGATTTCGAGATGGGCGAGTTCAAGCGCCAGGACCTGGTCTACGAGAAGGAAGACCTGCTGATCTCCGGCCCCGGCAAGAACCCGGAATACAACTTCTACCGCGTCGCCGGCATGGCCATTGCCGGCAAGCCGAAAGGCAGCGCGCAGAACGAAGCCGAACCGATCAACGTCAAGAGCCTGCTGCCGTAAGGAGACGTCGCGTGGAATTCGCTTTCTACTTCGCCGCCGGCGTCGCCGTGCTGGCAACCCTGCGGGTCATCACCAACAGCAACCCGGTGCATGCCCTGCTCTACCTCATCGTTTCGCTGCTCGCCGTGTCGATGACCTTCTTCAGCCTCGGCGCTCCGTTCGCCGGCGCTCTGGAAATCATCGTCTACGCCGGCGCGATCATGGTGCTGTTCGTCTTCGTGGTGATGATGCTCAACCTCGGCCCGGCCATCGCCGAGCAGGAACGCAAGTGGCTCAAGCCCGGCGTCTGGGTCGGCCCTGGCGCGCTCTCGCTGATCCTACTGGTCGAGCTGCTGCTGGTCCTGGCCCGCACCCCGAGCGGTGCCGGCATCGGCCACACCACCGTGGACGCCAAGGCCGTCGGCATCAGCCTGTTCGGTCCTTACCTGCTGGTCGTCGAACTGGCCTCGATGCTGCTGCTGGCAGCTCTGGTCGCCGCCTACCACCTCGGCCGCCACGAAGCGAAGGAATAACACCATGAATGCAATCCCCCTGGAACACGGGTTGGCACTCTCCGGCGTGCTGTTCTGCCTCGGCCTGGCCGGTCTGATGGTGCGCCGCAACATCCTGTTCGTTCTGATGAGCCTGGAAGTGATGATGAACGCCGCTGCGCTGGCCTTCGTGGTCGCCGGTAGCCGTTGGGGTCAACCCGACGGCCAGGTGATGTTCATCCTGGTGCTCAGCCTGGCCGCGGCCGAGGCGAGCATCGGTCTGGCGATCCTGCTGCAACTGTATCGCCGCTTCCATACCCTCGATGTCGACGCTGCAAGCGAGATGCGCGGATGAACCTGCTGCCCCTCACCTTCCTGTTCCCCCTGATCGGCTTCCTGCTGCTGTCTTTCTCCCGCGGCAGATGGTCGGAAAATCTCTCCGCACTGGTCGGCGTCGGCTCGGTCGGTCTGTCCGCCCTGTCCGCCTTCTGGGCGATCTGGAGCTTCCACAGCGCGCCGCCCGCCGGCGGCGCCTACACCCTGGTCCTCTGGCAGTGGATGAACGTCGCCGGCTTCGCGCCGAACTTCGCCCTCTACCTGGACGGCCTGTCGGTCACCATGCTCGGCGTGGTCACCGGTGTCGGCTTCCTGATCCACCTGTTCGCCAGCTGGTACATGCGCGGTGAAGCCGGTTACTCGCGCTTCTTCGCCTACACCAACCTGTTCATCGCCAGCATGCTGTTCCTGGTGCTGGGCGATAACCTGCTGTTCCTGTACTTCGGCTGGGAAGGCGTGGGCCTCTGCTCCTACCTGCTGATCGGCTTCTACTTCAGCCATGTACCGAACGGCAACGCGGCGCTGAAAGCCTTCATCGTCACCCGCGTCGGCGACGTGTTCATGGCCTTCGGCCTGTTCATCCTGTTCCAGCAGCTCGGCACCCTGAACATCCAGGAACTGCTGGTGCTGGCGCCGCAGCACTTCGCCCAGGGCGACCTGTGGGTGAGCCTCGCGGCCCTGGCGCTGCTCGGTGGCGCGGTCGGTAAGTCCGCCCAGCTGCCGCTGCAGACCTGGCTGGCCGACGCCATGGCCGGTCCGACCCCGGTTTCCGCACTGATCCACGCGGCGACCATGGTGACCGCGGGCGTCTACCTGATCGCCCGCTGCCACGGCATCTTCACCCTGGCGCCGAACGTGCTCGAGCTGGTCGGCGTGGTCGGTGCGGTGACCCTGGTCCTGGCCGGCTTCGCTGCCCTGGTGCAGACCGACATCAAGCGTATCCTCGCCTACTCGACCATGAGCCAGATCGGCTACATGTTCCTGGCCCTGGGCGTCGGCGCATGGGATGCCGCGATCTTCCACCTGATGACCCACGCCTTCTTCAAGGCGCTGCTGTTCCTTGCCTCCGGTGCGGTGATCGTCGCCTGCCACCACGAGCAGGACATCTTCAAGATGGGCGGCCTGTGGAAGAAGCTGCCGCTGGCCTACGCGAGCTTCATCGTCGGTGGTGCTGCCCTGGCTGCCCTGCCGCTGCTGACCGCCGGCTTCTACTCCAAGGACGAGATCCTCTGGGAAGCCTTCGCCAGCGGTCACCAGAAGCTGCTGATCGCCGGTCTGGTCGGTGCCTTCATGACCTCGCTGTACACCTTCCGCCTGATCTTCATCGCCTTCCACGGCGAAGCGAAGACCGAAGCGCACGCCGGCCACGGCATCAGCCACTGGCTGCCGCTGTCGGTGCTGATCGTGCTCTCGACCTTCGTCGGCGCGCTGATCACCCCGCCGCTGCACGGTGTGCTGCCGGAAAGCGTCGGCCATGCCGGCGGCGAAGCCCAGCACAGCCTGGAAATCGCCTCGGGTGCCATCGCCATCGCCGGCATCCTGCTGGCCGGCCTGCTGTTCCTCGGCAAGCGCCGCTTCGTCAGCGCCCTCGCCCAGAGCGCGCCGGGTCGCTTCTTCGGTACCTGGTGGTTCCATGCCTGGGGCTTCGACTGGCTCTACGACAAGCTGTTCGTGAAACCCTATCTGCTGCTCTGCCGCCTGCTCGGCCGCGACCCGATCGACCAGTCCCTGGTCCTGGTGCCGCTGACCGCCCGTGGTGGACACAAACTCCTCAGCCTCACCGAGAACGGCCGCCTGCGCTGGTACGCCGCTTCCCTGGTGGGTGGCGCCGCGCTGCTGCTCGCCGCGCTGCTGCTGGCCTAACGAATTCACGGAGAGATTGAGCCCGTCATGATTCTGCCCTGGCTAATCCTGATCCCCTTCATCGGCGGCTTCTTCTGCTGGATCGCCGAATACACCAGCAAGTCCCTGCCCCGCTGGGTCGCGCTGGCGTCGATGTCGCTGACCCTGGCCCTGAGCCTGTGGCTGTGGCACACCGGCGACTTCCACCTGGCGCCCGCCCCCGGCGGCGCGCCGCAGTGGACCACGGAGTTCCACATCGGCTGGATCGAGCGTTTCGGTATCAGCATCCATCTGGCAATGGACGGCCTGTCCCTGCTGATGGTCGCCCTGACCGGTCTGCTCGGTGTGCTGTCGGTCCTCTGCTCGTGGAACGAGATCCAGCGTCGCGTCGGTTTCTTCCACCTGAACCTGCTGTGGATTCTGGGTGGTGTGATCGGCGTGTTCCTGGCCGTCGACATGTTCCTGTTCTTCTTCTTCTGGGAAATGATGCTGGTGCCGATGTACTTCCTCATCGCGCTCTGGGGTCATAGCTCGGACGATGGCAAGAAGACCCGCATCTACGCCGCCACCAAGTTCTTCATCTTCACCCAGGCCAGCGGCCTGGTGATGCTGGTGGCGATCGTCGCCCTGGTCCTGGTGCACTACAACGCCACCGGCGTGCTGACCTTCAACTACGCCGAACTGCTGAAGACCCCGATGAGCGCCCACGTCGAGTGGCTGCTGATGCTCGGCTTCTTCGTCGCCTTCGCGGTGAAGATGCCGGTGGTTCCGGTGCACTCCTGGCTGCCCGATGCCCACGCCCAGGCACCGACCGCCGGTTCCGTGGACCTGGCCGGCATCCTGCTGAAGACCGCTGCCTACGGCCTGATCCGCTTCGCTCTGCCGCTGTTCCCGAACGCGTCGGCCGAGTTCGCGCCCATCGCCATGACCCTGGGTCTGATCGGTATCTTCTACGGTGCCCTGCTGTCCTTCGCCCAGACCGACATCAAGCGCCTGGTGGCCTTCTCCAGCGTGTCGCACATGGGCTTCGTGATGATCGGCATCTTCTCCGGCAGCCCGCAGGCGCTGCAGGGCGTCGTGGTGCAGATGATCGCCCACGGCCTCTCCGCTGCCGCGCTCTTCATCCTGTGCGGCCAGCTGTACGAGCGCCTGCACACCCGTGACATGCGCAAGATGGGCGGGCTGTGGTCGCGTATCCCGTACCTGCCGGCCGTGGCCCTGTTCTTTGCCACCGCGTCGCTGGGCCTGCCGGGTACCGGCAACTTCGTCGGCGAGTTCCTGATCCTGCTGGGCACCTTCAAGACCTGGACCTGGACCATCGTCATCGCCACCTTCGGCCTGGTGTTCGGTTCGGTCTACTCGCTGATCATGATCCACCGCGCCTACTTCGGCCCGTCGAAGGCGGACACGCCGATCGCCGGCCTGAACTTCCGCGAGCTGAGCATGGTGCTGGGCCTCGCCGCCCTGCTGGTCCTGCTCGGCATCTACCCGCAGCCGGTACTCGATACCTCCGCCGCCACCATGCACGGTGTGCAGCAATGGTTCGACTCCGCCCTTTCCACCCTTGCCGCACGGTAGTCGCGAAATGACCTTCACGATCCAACACTTCATCGCGCTCCTGCCGCTGCTCATCACCAGCGCCACCCTGGTGGTGGTGATGCTGGCAGTTGCCTGGAAACGCAATCACCAGCTGATCAGCACCCTCACTGTGCTCGGCCTGAACCTGGCGCTGGTCTCGATCTTCTGGGCGGTCAAGGCCACCCCGATCGCCGTCACCGAATTGATGCAGATCGATAACTTCGCCCTGTTCTACTCGGCGTTGATCCTGATCGCCGCCCTCGCCTGCTCGACCCTCGCCCATGCCTACATGGAGAGCTACCCGGGCAACCGCGAAGAGCTCTACCTGCTCCTGCTGCTGTCCACCGCGGGCGGCCTGGTGCTGGTAGCGGCGCAGAACCTGGCCGGCCTGTTCATCGGCCTGGAGCTGCTGTCGGTGCCGGTCTACGGCATGGTCGCCTATGCCTTCTTCAACCGTCGCAGCCTGGAAGCCGGCATCAAGTACACCGTACTGTCCGCCGCCGGCTCCGCCTTCCTGCTGTTCGGCATGGCCATGCTCTACGCCGAGTCGGGCACCCTGACCTTCGCCGGTCTGGGCGCTCAGCTGGCCGAAGGCACCGTGCACGGTCCGCTGCTGACCATCGGCGTCGGCATGATGATCGTCGGCCTGGGCTTCAAGCTGTCGCTGGCGCCCTTCCACCTGTGGACCCCGGACGTCTATGAAGGCGCCCCGGCGCCGGTGGCAGCCTTCCTCGCCACCGCCTCCAAGGTCGCGGTCTTCGCCGTGCTCCTGCGTCTGTTCCAGATCGCTCCGGCGGCCCTGCACAGCGGCCTGCTGCACACCGCCCTGGCAGTCATCGCCGTTGCCTCGATCCTGGTCGGCAACCTGCTGGCGCTGACCCAGAGCAACATCAAGCGTCTGCTCGGCTACTCGTCCATCGCTCACTTCGGCTACCTGCTGATCGCCGTGGTGGCGAGCAACGGTCTGGCCGTGGAAGCGGTGGGCGTGTACCTGACCACCTACGTGGTCACCTCGCTGGGCGCCTTCGGCGTGGTCACCCTGATGTCCACTCCGTACAGCGGCCGCGACGCCGATGCCCTGTTCGAGTACCGCGGCCTGTTCTGGCGCCGTCCGGTGCTGACCGCCGTGCTGACCGTGATGATGCTGTCCCTGGCCGGCATCCCGCTGACCGCCGGCTTCATCGGCAAGTTCTACGTGATCACCAGCGGCGTCGAAGCGCACCTGTGGTGGCTGGTCGGTTCCCTGGTACTGGGCAGCGCCATCGGCCTGTTCTACTACCTACGCGTCATGGTCACCCTGTTCCTGGTCGAGCCGAACCTCAAGCGCCACGACGCTCCGCTGAACTGGGGCCAGCGCGCCGGCGGCATCATGCTGGTAGCCATCGCCCTGCTGGCCGTGCTGCTCGGCGTCTACCCGCAACCGCTGCTGCACCTGCTGCAGCAATCGGGTCTGACCCTGCTCGCCGCCGGCTGATAGCCACAAGCGACGATGAAAACCCCGCCTCGGCGGGGTTTTTTATTGCCCGCTCGATGGGCGCTCACGCGAGCAGCCAGTTGCAAAGGATGATGCAGGGAGGCTCTTGCTCCTTTACTACTGTTCAACAAATCGTTCACTCCCGGATAGCCTGAACGCACACCCCAGCGCCCGAAAGGAGCGTCATGGCGAAGCGCCATAAGGCCTCTAGCGCACACCCCACCAACTGCCCGACAAAAAATTGCCGGCAATCCGCAAATAACTGTAAAGAAAAGCGCACAAGCGCCGATAAGCTGACACCACCCCCACTTTCCCCATGGAAGGACGCTCCCATGCTGTCTCGCCGCTTCTCCATCCAGTGGAAGATCACCCTCCTCTCCGGTCTCTGCCTCCTCGGCGTGGTATCGCTGCTCGCCGGCCTCTCGGTCTATCGCATGCAGCACAGTACCGAGCTGGTGAAGGAATCCAGCACGCACATGCTGGGCAACGCCGCCGAAGCCCGGCTGCGCGCCCGCGGCGAAATCCAGGCGATGCGCATTCAGCGCTATTTCATGGATGCCTACCGCTACGCGCAGTCCTTCTCGCGACAGGCCTTGGCACTGCGCCAGACGGCTACCCAGCGCGGTCTCGCCCCACAGGTGCTGCGTGAGGAGCTTGCCCGGCAGATGCAGGAAGCCGTGGCTACCAACCCCGAACTGCTGGGGCTGTATGTCGCCTTCGAGCCGGATGCCCTGGACGGAGCGGACGCCCCCTTCGCCGGGCAAAGCGCCAATGGCTCCAATGAGAAAGGCCGCTTCTCGCTCTACTGGTCCCAGGCCACCGTGGGCAAGCTGGAAGCCGACAACATGAGCGAATCCATGCTCGCCGACACCAGCCCCGGCCCGAGCGGCGCCGCCTACAACGCCTGGTACACCTGCCCGAAAGCCGGCAACAAGGCCTGTGTGCTCGAGCCCTACGTCGACGAAGTCGGCGGCCGCAAGATCCTCATGACCAGTATCGCCCTGCCATTGCTCGTCGACGGCAAGCTGGTTGGCGTACTGGGTGTGGACATCGCCCTCGACCGCCTGCAGGAGATCGCCAAGCAAGGCAGCGAGGAGCTCTATGAAGGCCAGAGCCGCGTGGCCATCGTCAGCGCCTCCGGCCTGCTCGCCGGTTACAGCGCCGATGCCGGCAAGCTGAGCAAGAAGCTGCAGGACATCTATCCCGGTCAGGGCAGCGAGCTGCTGCAGGCGATGGCCGCCGACCACGCACAAGTGCTCACCCACGACGAAGAACTGCGCGCCCTGCAACCGCTCAAGCCGATTCCCGAGGCGCAGCCCTGGGCCGTGCTGATCGACGTGCCGCTGAAAGCCCTGCAGGGTCCGGCGCTGAAGCTGCAGAGCGAACTCGACGAACAGCGTACCCAGGGCACAGCCATCGAACTCGGCCTCGGCCTGCTCGCCGCCCTCCTCGGCCTGCTGCTGGTCTGGCTGACCGCCCGTGGTGTGACCCGCCCGATCCTCGGCGTGGCCGGCATGCTGCGCGACATCGCCAGCGGCGAGGGCGACCTGACCCAGCGCCTGAAGTACCAGGGCCAGGACGAACTCGGCGAGCTGGCCGGCTGGTTCAACCGCTTCCTCGACAAGCTGCAGCCGATCATCCGCGACGTGAAGGCCTCGGTGCAGGATGCCCGCGCCACTGCCGACCAGTCGGCGGCACTGTCGACCCAGACCAGCGCCGGCATGCAACAGCAGTTCCGCGAGATCGAGCAGGTCGCCACCGCGTCCCAGGAAATGAGCGCCACCGCCCACGACGTGGCCAACAGCGCAGCCATGGCCGCCGACGCTGCGCGCGGTGCCGACGGCGCCACCCGCGACGGCCTGAGCGTGATCGAACAGACCACGAAAGTGATCGACAGCCTGGCCGCCGACATGACCCAGGCGATGAGCCAGGTCCAGGGACTGGCCGCGAGCAGCGAGCAGATCGGCTCGGTGCTGGAAGTGATCCGCGCCATCGCCGAGCAGACCAACCTGTTGGCGCTCAACGCGGCCATCGAAGCGGCCCGTGCTGGCGAGGCCGGTCGCGGTTTCGCGGTGGTCGCCGACGAAGTCCGCAACCTGGCCAAGCGCACCCAGGACTCGGTGGAGGAAATCCGCCAGGTCATCGAAGGCCTGCAGAACGGCACCCGCGAAGTGGTCGGCGCGATGCACAGCAGCCACCAGTTGGCGCAGGGCAGCGTCAGCCAGGTCGAGCAGGCGGTCGCCGCGCTGCAACGCATCGGCGATGCGGTGGGCGTGATCAACGACATGAACCTGCAGATCGCCAGCGCCGCCGAGGAACAGAGCGCCGTGGCCGAGGAGATCAACCGCAACGTGGCAGGCATTCGCGACGTCACCGAATCGCTGTCCGGCCAGGCGCAGGAATCGGCGCAGATCAGCCAGTCGCTGAACGAATTGGCCAACCATCAGCAGGGGTTGATGGGGCAGTTCCGCGTGTAAACGAAAAGGCCCGCTGATCAGGCCGTGTGAAAGAATGCTGTGAGCAAGGCAAAACAAACGCCCCGACTGGTTCGGGGCGTTTGTTTTTCGGAGGGATCAGCCCATCAACTCGATCAGGCGACGCGCGCCGAATACCCACTGTTTCAGGTTACCGGAGGGGTGTTCGACGATCGCCCGGCGCTTGGCCATCATCTCCGGCCGGGCGTCCAACCTTGCTCGCCTGCGCCTTGCTGAAGCCAAGTCGCCGCAGATCCAGTCGTGCCACATAGGCCTCGATCACGCGGACCAGATGTTCTTCAGGGACCCACTCATCCAGCGACACCGGAAACAAGCTGCCCTGACCACGCCCTTCACCGCGGATATAGCCCATGAACGACAATGCCCGTATCGATCGATACGGGCATTGTCTTTGGCTTGCACTCAGACCGCTAGGTTTTCACACGGTCTGATATGCCGGCCTTGTTCTTTCCAGAGGTGGGCTTGGCGAAGAGCGTATAACCGTTCGCGGATATACGCTGCCTCACCTCGCGTATCGGTAACGCCGTGGCCGAACCTGGCACATCCAACACCGCCAAGTTCATCTCCGAGCAGACCGGCAACCAAGGTCGAACGGCGTATAACGCGGAGCGTTATAAGCCCTACGCCGCTGCCCGCCTTGGCAACACCACCCGCACCCGCAAACCGCCCAGCTCGCTGCTTTCCAGCAGGAGCTTGCCGCCGCAGGCCTCGGCGATATCGCGAGCGATGCCCAGCCCCAGACCGTGGCCGGCCACCTGCTCATCCAGTCGGGTGCCGCGCTCCAGCACGCTCTCGCGCTGGTCCGCGGCGATCCCCGGGCCGTCGTCATCCACCTGCAGCAGGTAATTGTCGGCGCCCTTCTCCACGCGCAGGCGCACTTCGCCAGCGGCCCATTTGCAGGCGTTGTCCAGCAGGTTACCGAGCAGCTCCAGCAGGTCCTCGCGGTCGAACGGCAGGCGCAGGCCCGGCGCCGACTGGCAATCGATGCGCAGCTGCTGGCCGTGGATCAGCTGCAGCATCTCGCGCAGGCTCGGCAGCTCGGCGTCGCAATCGAAGTGCGCGCCCGGCAGCGCCTCGCCGACCAGGCGCGCGCGGCCCAGTTCGCGGGCCAGGCGCTGGTCGATCTGCTCCAGCTGCTCCTGCAACACCCGCCGCAGCTCCGGCTGGGTACGCAACTCGTCGCGATCCGCGAGGCTGATCAGAACGGCCAGCGGTGTCTTCAGCGCATGGCCGAGATTGCCCAGCGCATTGCGCGAGCGCTTGAGGGTGTCCTCGGTGTGCTGCAGCAGGTGGTTGACCTGCTGCACCAGCGGCTCGAGCTCTTCCGGCACCTGGGTATCGAGCTGGCTGCGCTGGCCCTCCTGCAGCTGCGCGATCTGCTGGCGCACCTGCTCCAATGGGCGCAAGGCGCGGCGCACCGCCAGTCGCTGGAAGAACAGGATCAGCAGCAGCGCCAGGGCACCGGCGCCCAGGCCGAAATTGCGCAGGCGCTTGAAGCTCTTGAGGATCGGCGTGTAGTCCTGCGCCACGCTGATCTGCAGGTCATAGCCGAAACGCCGGTAGTCGCCGCGGTAGACCAGCAGGCGCTGGCCCTCGGGGCCCTTGACCAGGCCCGCGCTGAGGCCGGGGCGGTCCTGCACCTTGAGTTCATGGTCCCAGAGCGAGCGCGAACGCAGGTCGGTCTGGCCGTAATGGATCTGGAAGTAGCGCCCGGAAAACAGCCGCTCATAGGCAGCATCGACCCGCTGCGGGTCCAGTTGCGGCCCCGCCGGTCCACGGGCGATGGCCACCAACAGACTTTGCGCCTCGTCCTGCAGGCCGTTGGCCAGGTACTGCCGCAGCCCCTGGTCGAACAGCCACAGGCCGGTCTGTGCGAGGACCAGGCCGACTACCAGCAATACCGCGGCGAGGCCGAAGCCCAGGCGCCGCTGGATGGAAATCAAGCCGCGCCCCCGCTGTTGCCGGCGAAGCGATAGCCCTGGCCGCGGCGGGTCTCGATGATCTCGCGGCCGAGCTTGCGGCGCAGGTGGTTGACGTGCACCTCGATGACGTTCGAGTCGCGCTCGGTCTCGCCGTCGTAGAGGTGTTCGGCCAGGTGCCCCTTGGACAGCAGCTGGCCGGGATGCAGCATGAAGTAGCGCAGCAGGCGGAACTCCGCCGAGGTCAGGTCGATCTCCCGCCCATCCTGCAGCACGCACTGGCGCGACTCGTCCAGGCTCAGGCCGCCGGCTTCGAGTTGCGCCTGGTTGGCCACGCCATGGGCCCGCCGCAACAGCGCCTGGATGCGCAGGAACAGCTCCTCGGGATGGAAGGGTTTGGTCAGGTAGTCGTCGGCGCCGGCTTTCAGTCCGTCGATGCGCTCGGCCCAGGAACCGCGCGCGGTGAGGATCAGCACCGGCACCGCGATCCCTTGCGAACGCCACTCGCGCAGCACATCGAGGCCCGGCCGGCCGGGCAGGCCGAGGTCGAGGATGATCAGGTCGTAAGGCTCGCTGGCGCCCTGCACCGCGGCGTCGCGGCCGTCGGCCAGCCAATCCACTGCATAACCCTGGCGCGTCAGCCCGGCGAGCAGTTCATCGGCGAGGGGCACATGGTCTTCCACCAGCAGCAGACGCATCAGTCGTCTTCCTTATCCGAGAGGATGCGCCCGTCGCGGGCATCCAGTTTCAGTTCGCGTACCACACCGCCGGAGGTCAGCAGCTCGATCTCGTAGACGTAGGAGTCGTGCTCGCGATCCAGTTCCGCCTCCAGCATCCGCGAGCCGGGATAGAGCGTCTGCGCACGCGGCAATATCGCCTCGAAGGGCTGGATCACACCCTCGCGTGCCAGGCTCAGGGCCTCGTCCTGGCTCAGGTCGCGGGCCAACGCCGGGCCGCTGCAGAGCAAGGCGGCGCAGAGCGCGTATCGCAGAGGATAGGTCATCGAAGGTCCTGTCGATCCTGGGGCGAATTGCCGCCCGCCACGTCCGTTTCGAGCGCGCAATCGTACACCCTGGCGCAGGCCCACGCGGACCGGCGGGATGCGCCCGCCAGCGAGGCGACGATCGCGGATGTCAGTAATTTCACCAGATGATTCCCACAGAATTCCACTGTGCGCAGCCTAGCCGGAGGGTATTAAACCAACCTGAATGCCGGCAGCGGCCTCATTCACGGTGTGAAGTTTCCTTGTGTTCCTGGGCCTACGTTTATAATTCGCGGCTCGCCGGAGAGAGCCCGCATGACTGCCATCCACATCAAGTCCCCCGCCCTCACCCTCAAGGCCGGTGCCCGCGCCTTGCGCCGCATCCGCGAGAACGGCCTGGCGCCGGCCGATGTCGGCATCCTCCCCGGCGCCGCCGGCGGACCCAAGGCACTGGGCATCCAGGGGCTCGACCTCGCTCTGTTCGGCGACTGGCTGCCACGCGCGCCGCGCGAGCGCTCGCTGATCGGCGCCTCCATCGGCTCCTGGCGCTTCGCCAGCGCCTGCCTGCCGGATGCCGCGCGAGGCATCCGCCGGCTCGGCGAGCTCTATACGCAGCAGTGCTTCTCGCGCAACGCCGACATCTTCGAGGTTTCCGCCAGTTGCACGCGCATGCTCGACGACCTGCTCGACGGCCAGGACGCCCAGGTCCTGACCAACCCGCTCTACCGGCTCAACGTGGTGGTGGTGAAGAGTCACGGGCGTCTCGCCGACGACGCCAAAGGCACTCTTGGCCTGGGGCTGGGCGCGGTGATTCGCGACAACCTGCTCGGCCGCCGCCATCTGCATCGCCACTTCGAGCGGGTCATCCTGCACGACGCGCGCCTGGCGCCGCCGCTGGAAGCGCTACGCGACTTCCCCTCGCGCTGCCTGCCGCTGGACATAGGCAACCTGCGCCACGCGCTGCTCGCATCCGGCTCCATCCCCATGGTGATGCAGGGCGTGCGCGACATCCCCGGTGTCGGCCCGGGCACCTACCGCGACGGTGGCCTGCTCGACTATCACCTGGACCTGCCCTACCAGGGCGGCGACGTGGTGCTCTACCCGCACTTCACCGACAAGGTCATCCCCGGCTGGTTCGACAAGGGCCTGCCGTGGCGCCGCGGCGACGCCGGCCGCCTGAAGGATGTGCTGCTGCTCGCTCCGTCGCGCGAATACCTGGCTCGCCTGCCCCACGGCAAGCTGCCGGATCGCAAGGACTTCAAGCGCTACCTGGGCGATGACGCCGGACGCCAGCGCTACTGGAACAAGGCGATGGAAGAGAGCCGGCGGATGGGCGACGAGTTCCTCGAACTGGTCGATGGCGGGCGGCTGGGCGAGCACCTGCAACCGCTCTGAATTTTGTTCGCGAACCATCTCTACCCCGGCTGCCCATCCGCACGGGCGGACCACAGCATCGGCCCGTAGTACCAGGCGAAGACCAGGAAGGCCGAGGCCCAGCAAAGCGCCGCGAGTATCAGGCCGGCCAGCGGCATCCAGGGCACCAGCAGCACCCGCGCCGCCACGCCAAGGTTGAGCAAGACGAAGGCCCAGCCCATCGCCGCCGGTGGTTGTAGCGCCCGACCGGTATGACCGAGGGTGACGCGGGCGATCATGGCGAGGATCAGTCCGCCGATGCCGCCCAGCGTCAGCGCGTGCAGCGGCAGGCTCGACGGAATGCCGAACGACAGCGCCGAGAGCGTCAGACCGACCAGCGCTACGGCCATCCAGGAATAGGCCAGGTGCAGCGACCAGAGCAGCGGCACGCGCCAGAGGTCGCGGTCGTACCAGCGCCCCAGGCGCAGCAGATGACCGGTTGCCAACAGGCCGAACAACGGCGCCAGTAACGGGCCCGGCTGCAGCGTCAGGCCCAGCGCACTCAGCAGCGCGAGCAGCAAAGTGCCGAGGAACAGCACCCAGTCCAGCCACGGCCAGGCCGGCACCTGCGCCGTGCGCCCAAGGCCGCGCTGGGTGAAGAAGGGAATCACCCGCCCGCCGATCAGCGTCATCAGCGCCGCCACCAGCCAGAGCGCAGCGAACACGCCGCCGCGTTGCCAGGTCTCGTTGCCGCGGGCCAATCCGGCCATGACTTCGGCATCGGCCAAGGTGAACATCAGAAGAACGGC
Organism: Pseudomonas sp. QL9; assembly: GCF_041409665.1. Classification (NCBI taxonomy): domain Bacteria; kingdom Pseudomonadati; phylum Pseudomonadota; class Gammaproteobacteria; order Pseudomonadales; family Pseudomonadaceae; genus Pseudomonas; species Pseudomonas sp. QL9. The sequence goes on along the minus strand of NZ_CP166971.1, from coordinate 5,165,471 downwards.
CAGCACCGGGTAGTTTCGAACCTGGCGCACCTGCACCAGGCTGCGGCCGACGAACCAGGCCAAGGCCGGTGCGAACGCAAGCTCAAGCGCAGCAGCCAGCCACCAGGGCGCTCCCAGCAACCAGGCCAGTCGAGCCGCCAGCCAGAGGCCGGCCAGGACGCGCAGCGGCGAGCCATTCAGCCCCGGCCGCCCGGTCCAGTTCTGCACGGCGGTAAGCAGGAATCCGGCGACTATCGCCAGCGCGAAGCCGAACACCATTTCGTGGCGATGCCAGCCCAGCCATCCGCCCAGCGGCTGCCAACCCGGCAAACCGAAGAGCGCGGCGAGCCAGAGCGGCACCGCGAGAGCGGCGAACAGCGCGCCACCCAGGAAGAAGGGGCGAAAGCCCAGCCGCCACAGCGGCGGGATCGCCAGCAGCACACGGCGATCAAGCAACAGCACAGCACTGCTCCCACTGAGGCTCGCGCATCTGGCGCTGGGCGATCAGGCGCAGCACGTAGCCAAGCTTGATCGAAGTCGGACCGAGGATGGTGAGGCCGTGGGCCGCGACCAGGGCCGGCAGCGCCAGGTACTGGTCGATGAAATAGGCGCCGAAGATCCCACCCAGCAGCATGGCGACACCCGCGCCGAGCAGGCTGCTGGAATGACTCAGGTTGCGTTGCGGACAAGCGAAGAAGCCTTTCATCACACACCTCCGGTAAGGATGGCCGGCCCACCTGGGCCGGCCGGCATTGCATCAGGCCTCCAGCGCGCTGGCCGGGCCGAAGAACTCGTAGTGGCTCTGCGCCTCGGGCACGCCCAGCTCGCGCAGGTGGCGTTTCACCTGGGCCATGAAGGGTTTGGGACCGAGGAAGTAGGCGTCCAGGTCGCGCTCGGCCGGCAGCCACTCGCCCAGCAGTTGCTGGCTGAGGAAGCCCTCGGCATGCGCCTGGTCGGTTTCACGCGGTTCGCTGTAGCAGAAGAAGTGCAGTAGCTGCGGGTGCTTGCTCGCCTGGCGCTCGATGAACTCGCGGAAGGCGTGCACGCCGCCGTGGCGGGCACAGTGGATGAAGTGCACCACGCGGCCGGCATCCAGCGCGCGCTGCAGCATGGCCAGCGCCGGGGTGATGCCGACACCGGCGGTGATCAGGGCAACCGGCTTGTCGCTGTCGCGCAGGACGAATTCGCCGGCCGGCGGGAACAGGTCCAGCTCGTCGCCTTCGTGAAGTTCGTCATGCAGGTAGTTGGAGACCTTGCCTTCGGGCTCGCGCTTGACGCTGATGCGGTACTCGCGGCCGTTGGCCGGAGCCGACAGCGAATAGGTGCGGCGCACTTCCTCGCCGTCCAGCACCAGACGCAGACCGATGTACTGGCCGGGCTGGAAGTCGAGCAGCGCACCGCCATCGACCGGCTGCAGGTAGAAGGAGGTGATCTCCTCGCTCTCGGCCACCTTGCCGGTGACACGGAAACGGCGGGCGCCGCGCCAGCCGCCCTTATCGGCCTCGTTCTTGGCGTAGGCGGATTCCTCGGCGCCGATCAGGATGTCGGCCAGTTGCTGGTAGGCCGCGGCCCAGGCGGCAATCACCGCGTCGGTGGCGATTTCCGCGCCGAGCACTTCACGGATGGCGCGCAGCAGGCAGGCACCAACGATCGGATAGTGTTCCGGGAGGATCTGCAGGGCGACATGCTTGTTGACGATCTGCGCCACCAGCGGGCCGAGTTGCTCCAGCTCGTCGATGTGACGGGCATACATCAACACGCCGTTGGCCAGGGCCCGCGGCTGGTCGCCGGAGGCCTGGTGGGCCTGGTTGAACAGCGGGCGCACTTCGGGATATTCGCTCAGCATCATCTTGTAGAAGTGCTGGGTCAGGGCTTCACCGCCGGTTTCCAGCAGCGGGACGGTGGCCTTGATCAGGGTGCGGTGTTCTTGGGACAGCATGCGTATCTCCTTGGAGCGCAAGACGGGTTGGGGTCTGCCTGTGCTGTTTCAGGAACCGTGCCATCCGTGCGAGCCAGTATTTACGGGACTTCCAGACGAGAAGAGGTCATAATGACCCGCGCCATTTCGAGTCAATTCGACTGCACGAGGTCAAAATGACCAGCAACCCGCTGCTCGCCACCCTGCTGCCCCTGGTCGACGACCTGTCCCGCGAACTGCCAGAGGCGGAGCGCTATCGCCGCTTGCTGGAAGCGCTGCGCCAGCTGCTGCCCTGCGATGCCAGCGCGCTGCTGCGCCTGGAAGGCGAACAACTGGTGCCGCTGGCCGTGGACGGGCTGAGTCCGGACACCCTCGGCCGCCGCTTCAAGATTGCCGAGCACCCGCGCCTGCGGGCCCTGCTCGAACGCCCGGAGCCGACGCTGTTCGGCGCCGACTGCGGCCTGCCCGACCCTTATGACGGTCTGGTGGAGGGTGTCCATGGCCACCTCGAAGTGCACGACTGCATGGGCTGCCCGCTGTACCTCGACGAACAGCCCTGGGGCCTGCTGACCCTCGACGCCCTGGAGCCCGGACGCTTCTCCGGTGGCGACCTGGACAACCTGCAGGCCTTCGCCAGCTTGGCGGCCGCCACGGTCAAGGCCAACCAGCGCATGCTCGACCTGACCCGCCGCGCCGAGCAGGAACAGCAGCGCGCCGATGCCTACCAGCGCGCCGCCGGCGAAACCCCGCGCGAGCTGATCGGGCAGAGCCCGGCGCATCGCCAGCTGGTCGACGAGATCCAGCTGGTCGCCGGCAGCGACCTCAGCGTGCTGGTCACCGGCGAGACCGGCGTCGGCAAGGAACTGGTGGCCCAGGCGATCCACCAGCAGTCGCTGCGCCACGCCCAGCCGCTGGTCAGCCTGAACTGCGCGGCACTGCCGGAAACCCTGGTGGAGAGCGAACTGTTCGGCCACGTGCGTGGCGCCTTCTCCGGCGCGGTCGGCGAGCGCCGCGGCAAGTTCGAGCTGGCCGACGGCGGCACCCTGTTCCTCGATGAAGTGGGCGAACTGCCGCTGGCGATCCAGGCCAAGTTGCTGCGCGTGCTGCAGAGCGGCCAGCTGCAGCGCCTGGGCTCGGACCGCGAGCACCATGTGGACGTGCGCCTGATCGCCGCGACCAACCGCGACCTGGCCGAAGAAGTGCGCGCCGGACGCTTCCGCGCCGACCTCTACCATCGCCTGAGCGTCTACCCGCTGCGCGTGCCGGCGCTGCGCGAACGGGGCAACGACATCCTCCTGCTGGCCGGCTACTTCCTCGAACAGAACCGCCCGCGCCTCGGCCTGCGTAGCCTGCGCCTGAGCGCACAAGCCCAGGCCGCGCTGCTCGCCTACCCCTGGCCGGGCAACGTCCGCGAACTGGAGCACCTGATCGGCCGCGCCTCGCTCAAGGCCCTGGCGGCGAGCCCCGAGCGACCGCGCATCCTAACGCTGGAAAGCAGCGACCTGGACCTCGAACAGGCCCTGCCTTCGCCCGTTGGTGCCAACGATGAGCTGCCGCGCCTCAGCGTACCGGCAGCGGCCGGCGAATTGCGCCCGGCGCTGGACGCCTTCCAGCGCCAGCTGATCGCCGCCAGCCTGCAACGCCATTCAGGCAACTGGGCGGCCGTTGCTCGAGAGCTGGGCGTCGACCGGGCGAACCTGAATCGCCTGGCCCGGCGGCTGGACCTGAAATAGACCGGGCATCGGCTATCTTTTCCGGCAGGCCGCAGCATTCACCCACCGGCGTGCGGCAACCAGCCCGAGGAGAAGGTCCATGCGTCAGCTTGTCGTGTTCCTCGCCGTACTCGCCCTGACGGGCTGCATCTCGCCCAATCGCGGCCGCCCGATCGACTACGGCGAGTTCCCCGCGGCCGAGTACCAGGCGCTCGCCACCTACGGCACCGCGCACGTCAGCGGCCGCGCCTTCGCCAAGAACCGCGCCGGCAACATCAAGCCGGCGGCCGGCCAGGAAGTCTCGCTGATCCCGGCGACCGACTACATGAAGCCCCTCCTCCAGGCCTACACCGAACAGCGCCCGATCACCGCGCCCGACCCGCGGGCTCGTGCCTATACGCGCCAGGTCCGCGCCGACAGCAATGGCAACTTCAACTTCGTCCAGGTGCCGGCCGGCCGCTACTACCTGACCTGCCAGGTGAACTGGGAAGTCTCAGGCACCAGCGGCCCGTCCACCGTGGGCGTGTTCGTGCTGTCGACGCTGACGGTCCGCGAGGGCGAGAAGGTCGAGGTGCAGCTGACCCGCTGAGGCCACGGGCGACCTGCCGGCAGACGGGCGCCCTGCCCTGTACACAAAACGGGTATAATTTGCGCCGCTCTTTCCGCTCCAAGCCTTCGGCTTCTGATTCATAGGTCAATCTTCGTGGAATTGTTCAAAGAGTTTGTATTCGAGTCCGCCCACCGCCTGCCCCATGTGCCGGAGGGCCACAAGTGCGGCCGCCTGCACGGCCATTCGTTCCGCGTGGCCCTGTACATCGAGGGCGACGTCGATCCGTATACCGGCTGGATTCGCGACTTCTCGGAGATCAAGCAGATCTTCAAGCCGATCTACGAACAGCTCGACCACAACTACCTGAACGATATCCCCGGCCTGGAAAACCCCACCAGCGAGAACCTGTCGCGCTGGATCTGGCAACAGGTCAAACCGCTGCTGCCGGAGCTGTCGCGCGTACGCGTGCACGAGACCTGCACCAGTGGCTGCGAGTATCGCGGCGACTGATAGCGTCGAGCCGGGCAAACGAAAACGCCGTTTCTCCTTCGGGGAAACGGCGTTTTTCATTCAGGCCAGAGATAAAGACATGTAGGAGCGGCCCATGGCCGCGAATCGCGCGCATGGCGCGCTCCTACAGGGAGCATCGGTGTGCGGGATTCTCGCGGATAAGATCCGCTCCTACAGGACAACCTCTCCAACGCCAAACAAAGAGCCCCGCCTAAGCGGGGCTCATTCATGGGCGAGAAGCTTAACGCGAGCCCGCCGCGCGACCGCCCTTCTTCTTGCCCGAGAGCAGGTGCGAGAACACCGCGTGCAGGTCGCCGGAAGCGCTGTCGCCTTCCAGGTTCAGCTTGTCATCGATGTGCGCCATGTGGTGCATCATCAGGGTCACGGCCTTTTCCTTCTCGCCCTTCTCGATGGCATCGAGGATTTCGTTGTGCTCGTCGAACGAGCAGTGCGAACGGCCGCCCGCCTCGTACTGGGCGATGATCAGCGAGGTCTGCGACACCAGGCTGCGCTGGAAGCTCACCAGCGGGGCGTTCTTCGCCATCTCGGCGAGCTTGAGGTGGAACTCGCCGGACAGGCGGATACCGGCGCCGCGGTCACCGCGGGCGAAGCTGGCCTGTTCCTGCGCCACCATCTCGCGCAGCTCGGCCAGCGGCTCGGCGCTGGCGTTGTCCACGGCCAGTTCGGTGATGGCGCGCTCGACGGTACGGCGGGCAAAGAGGATCTGCCGCGCTTCGTCGATGCTCGGGCTGGCCACCACCGCGCCACGGTTGGGACGCAGCAGCACCACTTGCTCATGAGCCAGGCGTGACAGCGCGCGGCGGATGATGGTGCGGCTGACACCGAAGATTTCCCCCAGGGCCTCTTCGCTCAGCTTGGTGCCGGGCGCCAGGCGCTGTTCGAGGATGGCGTCGAAGATGTGCGCGTAGACGATCTCGTCCTGCGTGCCGGTGCGGCTCTTGCCATTGCGCGGCTGCTTCTTGATCTGTTGCAACGGGTCGGTCATGGGGTGCGGAACCTTGTGGGCTGGGCGGCGGCTGGGTGCGATTGTCCGCACCGGGCGCCGGGCACGACGAAATGATGGCCATCAGTGTACACAAAACGCCCAGTACCGCGCATCCGCCCTCTGCCGCGGAATTCGCCGCATTACGCGTCAGTCCCGACGCATTCCTGGCGGCGATTCGGAGGAAATCGTCTGAGAAATTGTTTGTAAGGGCGCCTCGAAAACGTACGAAACATTATTTGATTTTTTTGTATACAACCGCATAATCCACGGCGTGATTTCCTGACCTCTCAGTCAGAAAAACGCAACCCTCACAACCTTCCGTTGCGCAAGGGACAGGTGAACCAGCCGACGGCAAGGACCTACAACAAAAGCGTTGAGGAGTACCCGCTGTGGAAAGCACCAAACAAGAACAACAAGCCTATTCATCCAGCCCACCCGCCAGCGGCCTGCTCGAACGCCTGTTCAAGCTCAGCCTGCACGGCACCACGGTGAAGACAGAACTGGCCGCAGGCCTGACGACCTTCATCACCATGGCCTACATCATCTTCGTCAACCCGAACATCATGGCCGACGCCGGCGTGAACCACGGCGCCGCCTTCGTCGCCACCTGCCTGGCCGCTGCGCTGGGCTGCTTCCTCATGGGCCTGTACGCCAACTGGCCGGTGGGCCTGGCGCCGGGCATGGGCCTCAACGCCTTCTTCACCTACACCGTGGTCAAGACCATGAACTACAGCTGGGAGATCGCGCTGGGCGCGGTGTTCATCTCCGGCGTGCTGTTCATGATCCTGACCTTCTCGCGCATCCGCGAATGGCTGCTCAACAGCATTCCGCCAAGCCTGCGCTTCGCCATGGGCGCCGGTGTCGGCCTGTTCCTCGGCCTGATCGGCCTGAAGACCGCCGGCATCGTGGTAGCCAACCCGGCGACCCTGGTACATGTCGGCGACCTGACCAAGCCCGGCCCGCTGCTGGCGGCGATCTGCTTCCTGATGATCGCCGTACTCGAGTACCGCCGCGTGTTCGGCGGCATCCTCATCAGCATCCTCACCGTCACCGTGGCCGGCATCGGCCTGGGCCTGGTGAAGTTCGGCGGCGTGTTCTCGATGCCGCCGAGCCTGGCGCCGACCTTCCTGGCCATGGACATTTCCGGCGCCTTCAACGTGACCATGGTCAGCGTGATCCTGGCCTTCCTCTTCGTGCACATGTTCGACACTGCCGGCACCCTGATGGGCGTGGCGCAGCGCGCACACCTGGTGCGTGACGACGGCCGCATCGAGAACCTGTCCAAGGCGATGAAGGCCGACAGCGCCTCCAGCGTGGTCGGCGCGGTGCTCGGCGTACCGCCGGTGACCAGCTACGTGGAAAGCGCCGCGGGCGTCGCCGCCGGCGGCCGTACCGGCCTGACCGCGGTGACCGTCGGCGCACTGTTCATCGCCGCCATGTTCTTCGCCCCGCTGGCCGGCATGATCCCCGCCTACGCCACCGCCGGCGCGCTGATCTACGTGGCCATGCTGATGATGGGCGGCCTCGCCCACATCGACTGGAAGGAACACACCGAGACCATCCCGGCCATCGTCACCGTGATCATGATGCCGCTGACCTTCTCGGTCGCCGACGGCATCGCCCTGGGCTTCGTGACCTACGTGGTGATGAAGGTCTTCACCGGCCGCCAGAAGGATGTAACGCCAAGCCTGTATGCACTCTGCCTGATATTTGTAGCCAAGTTCATCTTCCTGTAGTCTGGCCGCAGCCCTTCCCCGGCCCCGGCGCTTGCGTCGGGGCCTTTGCATTTGCGAGAGCACCGCGATGAACCTGGAAACCTGGCTGCTCTTCAGCAGCGCCGCCCTGATCGTCATCCTGATTCCCGGCCCGCTGTCGCTGCTGATGATCAGCAACACCCTCAACTACGGCCTGCGCCGTTCGCTGCCGGCCTTCCTCGGCGGGGTCAGCGCCTCGATCTGCCTGCTTAGTGCCTCCGCGCTCGGCCTCGGCGCCCTGCTGCTGGCGTCCGAAAAGCTGTTCAGCGTGCTAAAGACCCTCGGCGCGCTCTACCTCTTCTACCTCGCCTGGCAGAGCTGGAAAGCCTCGCGGGTCGCGGCGCGGCCCGGCACCGTCGAGGAGCAGCCGGTCAACCCGGGCTTCCGCAGCCTGTTCTGGAAAGCCTTCGGCCTGGGTGCGAGCAATCCCAAGGACATCCTGTTCTTCGCCGCTTTCCTGCCGCAGTTCCTCAAGGCCGACCATCCGCTGTGGCAGCAGTTGCTGGTGATGATCCTCACCTGGGCCGTCCTCGACTTCGCCTGCAAGCTGTTCTACGGCCTCACTGCCCAGGGCGCGGCGCGCTTCCTGCGCTCGGGCAAGGGCCAGGCCTGGTTCAACCGTGGCAGCGCTGCGCTCTTCGCTACGGCAGGCGGGGCTTCGCTGCTCAGTCGCTGATCCCTTCACACCCCGTTCGCGAGCAAGCTCGCTCCTACGCAAAAGCGGTTCCGCCTGTAGGAGCGAGCTTGCTCGCGAATGCTTTTTCATCGCGCACAAAAAAGCCCGCCATCGAGGCGGGCTGTTAAAGACTCCACGAAGAGTCCGAGGGAAGCCGGGTGTCGCGGCGGGCTAGCTGCCGCGATAGGTCGAATAGCTGTACGGCGAAATCAGCAGCGGCACGTGGTAATGGTCGCTTTCCGAGGCGATGCCGAAGCGCAGCACCACCTGGTCGAGGAAGGCCGGCTGCGGCAGCTGCACACCGCGAGCGCGGTAGTAGTCGCCAGCATTGAACTGCAGCTGGTAGACCCCGGCGCGGAAGTCCTCGCCCTGCAGCAGCGGCTCGTCGCAGCGGCCGTCGCCGTTGGTCACGCGGGTGGCGATCAGCTCCAGCTGCTGGCCTTCCACGCGGTACAGCTCGACCTTGATGCCATGGCCAGGGCAGCCGTGGGCGGAATCCAGTACGTGCGTCGTCAAACGTCCCATGGGCTCTCGGCATCGCCGGTGTGACCGACCGATGCCTTCCTCCTCTCGATGTCTAGCGGTTGCGGAACGCTCCGCACAGCCTGAGGCTGGTGCAGCAGCGGTTGATGGGAAGGACCATACGACATCACCGAAACATTGTATACAAAAATATCGCCACGCACTCGCACAGCGCCCGCTCATCCAGCGCTGCACCATTTCGCTGCAGCCCAGCCACCATGATGTGCGTAGACGCCGCAACTGACCGAACAGGCAAGTTCCTTGCTTATCGCTGAGGGCAGTGGTCAACGGATGACCGGTGATTCTCGCGAGCAGGATTGTATTTACATACCGCCACACAACTTGTATACAATGTTCCGCACTAGGGTTGCGCAAAGCCCTCTAGGCCAACCGCACCGCCCCCAACAAGAAGGAACACTGCAGTGAGCGCTGACTACCCACGCGACCTGATCGGTTACGCCGACAACCCTCCCCATCCGCACTGGCCGGGCGACGCCCGCATCGCGCTGTCCTTCGTCCTCAACTACGAGGAAGGCGGCGAGCGCTGCATCCTGCACGGCGACAAGGAGTCCGAGGCCTTCCTCTCCGAGATGGTCGCCGCCCAGCCGCTGCAGGGCGCGCGCAACATGAGCATGGAATCCCTCTATGAATACGGCAGCCGCGCCGGCGTGTGGCGCCTGCTCAAGCTGTTCAAGAAGTACGACCTGCCGCTGACCGTCTTCGCCGTCGCCATGGCCGCCCAGCGCCATCCGGACGTGATCAAGGCAATGGTCGCCGCCGGCCACGAGATCTGCAGCCACGGCTATCGCTGGATCGACTACCAGTACATGGCCGAGGAACAGGAGCGCGAGCACCTGCTCGAAGCCATCCGCATCCTCACCGAGCTGACCGGCGAGCGCCCGCAAGGCTGGTACACCGGCCGCACCGGCCCGAACACCCGGCGCCTGGTGCGCGAGGAAGGCGGCTTCCTCTACGACTCCGACACCTACGACGACGACCTGCCCTACTGGGACCCGGCGAGCACCGCCGAGAAGCCGCACCTGGTGATTCCCTACACCCTGGACACCAATGACATGCGCTTCACCCAGGTGCAGGGCTTCAACAAGGGCGACGACTTCTTCGAGTACCTCAAGGACGCCTTCGACGTGCTCTACGCCGAAGGCGCCGAGGGCGCACCGAAGATGCTCTCCATCGGCATGCACTGCCGCCTGCTGGGCCGCCCGGCGCGCCTGGCCGCGCTGGAGCGCTTCATCCAGTACGTGAAGGGCCACGAGAAGGTCTGGATCACCCGCCGCGTCGACATCGCCCGCCACTGGCACGAAAAACACCCCTTCAAGGAGAGCCAGGCATGAGCCGCTTCCAGACCCTGACCCCGGCCAGCCTCGACCGCGCCGCCTTCGTCGCCGCCTTCGCCGACATCTACGAGCACTCGCCGTGGGTCGCCGAAAAGGCCTACGACATCGGCGTCGACGCCAGCCTCAACGATATCGAGGCGCTGCAGCAGCGCATGGCCGACATCCTCCTGTCGGCCAGCCATGAAGCCCAGCTGGCACTGATCAACGCCCACCCGGACCTCGCCGGCAAAGCCGCCGTGCGCGGCGAACTGACCGCCTCCAGCACCTCCGAGCAGGCCGGCGCCGGTATCCACGAATGCACCGCCGAGGAGTTCGCCCGCTTCAATGAACTCAACGACGCCTACAAGGCCAAGTTCGGCTTCCCCTTCATCAAGGCGGTGAAGGGCAGCAACCGCCACCAGATCCTCGCGGCCTTCGAGGAGCGCATCCACAACACGCCGGAGCAGGAGTTCCAGACCGCCCTGGCCGAGATCAACAAGATCGCGATGTTCCGTCTGCAGCAGCTCTGAAGCGCGCAGCCGGAATTCACCGTCACCAAGGAGAACAAGATGAGAAGCTACAACGCTCCCTTCGAGAAATTCGTCAACCTGGCCGACGAGCGCCTGGGGAGCAAGGTGATCAGCGTCACCGACGAATGGTTCGCCGCCGCCAACCGCATGCTGCAGCCCACCCCCGCCGTCTGGAAGGAAGGCGTGTTCGACGACAACGGCAAGTGGATGGACGGCTGGGAATCCCGCCGCAAGCGCTTCGAGGGCTATGACCACGCGGTGATCCGCCTGGGCGTGCCGGGCTCGATCAAGGGCGTGGACATCGACACCAGCTTCTTTACTGGCAACTTCCCGCCGTCGGCCTCCATCGACGGCTGCTTCGTCGTCGAAGGCGATCCGAACGAAGACACCCAGTGGACCGAAGTGCTGCCCTCCGTAGAGCTGCAGGGCAACAGCCACCACTACCACGAGATCAATGACGACCGTCCCTACACCCACCTGCGCCTGAACATCTATCCGGACGGCGGCGTGGCGCGCCTGCGCGTGCATGGCATCCCGTTCCGTGACTGGGCGAAGCAGGACCCGAACGAGCAGGTCGACCTCGCCGCCGCGCTGAACGGCGGCCGCGCCCTCGCCTGCTCCGACGAACACTTCGGCCGCATGAGCAACATCCTCAACCCGGGCCGTGGCGTGAACATGGGCGACGGCTGGGAAACCGGCCGCCGCCGCACCCCGGGCAACGACTGGGTGATCGTGGCGCTGGGCCACGCCGGCATCGTCGAGCAGATCGTCGTCGACACCCTGCACTTCAAGGGCAACTATCCGGAAAGCTGCAGCATCCAGGGCGCCTTCGTGAAGGGCGGCACCGACAGCCAGATCGCCACGCAAAGCCTGTACTGGCGCGAGCTGCTGCCGAGCCAGAAGCTGCAGATGCACAGCGAGCACACCTTCATCGAGCAGATCAAGGAACTCGGCCCGATCACCCACGTCCGCCTGAACATTTTCCCGGACGGCGGCGTCAGCCGTCTGCGCCTGTTCGGCAAGGTGGCGAAGTAAGCGAAACACCGTCACTCCCGCGAACGCGGGAGCCCAGAGACTTTGGGTCCCCGCGTTCGCGGGGATGACGAACCCACGAACAACGAACACAAGCAGACCAGCCATGCGTACCCTGAAGATCGAGCCGTTGACCAAGGAAGCCTTCGCCCCGTTCGGTGATGTCATCGAAACCGAAGGCAGCGACTACTTCATGATCAACAACGGCTCCACCCGCCGCTATCACCGCCTCGCTACCGTCGAGACGGCGCAGCCGGAAGACAGCGCGATCATCAGCATCTTCAGCGCCGAAGCGCTCGAGATGCCGCTGCGCATCCGCATGCTGGAGCGTCACCCGCTGGGCAGCCAGGCCTTCATTCCGCTGCTCGGCAACCCCTTTCTGGTCGTGGTCGCGCCCCTTGGCGATGCACCTGTACCGGGTCTTGTCCGCGCCTTCCGGAGCAACGGAAAGCAGGGCATCAACTACCACCGCGGCGTCTGGCACCACCCGGTGCTGACGATCGAAAAGCGGGATGACTTCCTGGTGGTCGATCGCAGCGGTTCTGGCAACAACTGCGACGAGCATTTCTTCACCGAGGACGAACAGCTCCTCCTCGACCCCCAACTAAACTAATAAGAGAGGTCCGCCGGCGGGCAACCGCGGGTGGGCGAGAGGTAAAGAACTGTGGAAGCACATCTCATCGAATGGGCGAACCTGCTGGTTCGCTGGGTTCACATGATCGTCGGCATCGCCTGGATCGGTGCCTCGTTCTACTTCGTCTGGCTGGAAAACAACCTCAACCGGGTCAACCCGCGCGAAGGGCTTTCCGGTGACCTCTGGGCGATCCACGGTGGCGGCATCTACCACCTGGAGAAGTACAAGCTGGCGCCGCCGAAGATGCCGGACAACCTGCACTGGTTCAAATGGGAGGCCTACTCCACCTGGATGTCGGGCATCTGCCTGCTAACCATCGTCTTCTACCTGAACCCGACCCTGTACCTGATCGCGCCCGGTAGCGATCTGGCGCCGGCCGCGGCCATCGCCATCGGCATCGGTTCGCTGGTCGCCGGCTGGTTCGTCTACTCCACCCTGTGCGACTCGCCCCTGGGCAAGACCCCCGGCCTGCTTGGCGCCATCCTGTTCGCCCTGCTGGTGCTCGCCGCCTATCTGCTGAGCCAGGTGTTCAGCGGCCGCGGCGCCTACCTGCACGTCGGCGCGATCATCGGCACCATCATGGTCGGCAACGTGTTCCGGGTGATCATGCCGGCCCAGCGCGCCCTGGTGAAAGCCATCGAGGAAGGCCGCGAGCCCGATCCGGTGCTGCCGGCCAAGGGCCTGCTGCGCTCGCGCCACAACAACTACTTCACCCTGCCGGTGCTGTTCATCATGATCAGCAACCACTTCCCGAGCACCTACGGCAGCCACTACAACTGGCTGATCCTGGCGTGCATCGCGGCGCTGGCGGTGATCGTGCGGCACTACTTCAACACCCGCCACAACGGTAACGGCATGGCCTGGGCGCTGCCCGCCGGCGCGGTCGGCATGATCGCCCTGGCCTTCGTCACCGCACCGACGCCGATCAGCGCACCGACCGCTGCCAGCGCACCGGCGAAGATCGAGTACCAGCCGCTTCCGGCCACCGCCATCGGTGGCAAGACGGCCGCCGAGCAAGCCAAGGAAGACGCCGAGAAGGCTGCCGCCCCTGCCGCTCCGGCTCAGGCACAAGCGACCAACCCCGGCAGCGATGCGGATTTCGACAAGGTTCATCACGTGATCCAGGAGCGCTGCCAGGTCTGCCACTCGGCCAAGCCGACCAGCCCGATGTTCAGCGCCGCCCCGGCTGGCGTGATGTTCGACACGCCGCAGCAGATCCAGGCCCAGGCCGCGAAGATCCAGGCCCTGGCCGTGGCCTCCCAGGTGATGCCGCTGGGCAACATCACCCAGATGACCCAGGACGAGCGCAACCTGCTCGGCTCCTGGATCGCCAAGGGCGCCCAGACGAATTGAGCTGACGCACGCAACACAGGAAACCGCGCCTTAGGGCGCGGTTTTTTTGTGTCCGGCGAACCAGAGGGTGGTGCCTGTGTAGGAGCGAGCTTGCTCGCGAACCGCCCGGATGCCCAAAGCCCCCGCCGTTCCCGCCAATGCGGGAATCCAGCGGCGCCATTGTGTAGCGGCTGACGAAGGTCCCTGGTTCCCCGCGTTCGCGGGGATGACGGGTTGGAGGGCGGTGGCCGGGCACTGTTCGCGAGCAAGCTCGCTCCTACGAGAGCACGCGAGCGCTGAAGCAAAAACGTAGCCTCACCCGACCTACGGCTACATCGCGCCAGCCCTCGGATCGCGCGTGCTAGAGCGATGCGGAACCGACCAGCCACACGCCGACCAGATAGTTGTATACAAAAACATATTGAACGGAATACATATCGCCGCTATAAAGTCCCGCACCGCTTCACCCGCACGGCCCCGGGGGTGTCGCGAGCCAGTGATACCCGGTCGCCGACCCGCTCGGCGCCCACCGTGACACAACAATAAAAATCGAGGTGTTGCATGTCCGAGGTAACTGAGCGCCGCGCTGCCGGCTCCCCTGCCGATCAGCGTCTGCCGTTGCTGCAACTGCTGCTGGTGGGTTTCCAGCACGTGCTCCTGATGTACGGCGGCGCCGTGGCCGTCCCGCTGATCGTCGGCCAGGCCGCCGGTCTGTCCCGCGATGAAATCGCCTTCCTGATCAACGCCGACCTGCTGGTCGCCGGCATCGCCACTGTCGTGCAGTCGCTCGGCATCGGCCCGGTCGGCATCCGCATGCCGGTGATGATGGGCGCCAGCTTCGCCGCCGTCGGCAGCATGGTGGCCATGGCCGGGATGCCCGGCGTGGGCATCGACGGCATCTTCGGCGCGACCATCGCCGCCGGCTTCTTCGGCATGCTCATCGCGCCCTTCATGAGCCGCATCGTGCGCTTCTTCCCGCCGCTGGTGACCGGCACCGTGATCACCTCCATCGGCATGTGCCTGTTCCCGGTGGCGATCAACTGGGCTGGCGGCGGCAAGGGCGCGGCCCACTTCGGCGCCCTGGAATACCTGTTCCTGTCCAGCCTGGTGCTGGCCGCCATCCTGCTGGTCAACCGCTTCCTGAAAGGCTTCTGGACCAACGTCTCGGTGCTCATCGGCATGCTGCTGGGCTACATCGTCGCCAGCGCCATGGGCATGGTCGACCTGTCCGGCATGGACGCGCGCCCGCTGTTCGAGGTGGTCACCCCGCTGCACTTCGGCGCGCCCTCCTTCCACCTCGCGCCGGTGCTGTCGATGTGCCTGGTGGTGCTGATCATCTTCGTCGAGTCCACCGGCATGTTCCTCGCCCTGGGCAAGATCACCGGCGACGAGATCTGCCCCAAGCGCCTGCGCCGCGGCCTGCTGTGCGACGCCACGGCCTCGTTCTTCGCCGGCTTCATGAACACCTTCACCCACTCCTCGTTCGCCCAGAACATCGGCCTGGTGCAGATGACCGGCGTGCGCAGCCGCTTCGTCACGGTGGCAGCCGGCGGATTCCTGATCCTGCTCAGCCTGCTGCCGAAAGCCGCCTACGTTGTCGCCTCGATCCCGCCGGCAGTGCTCGGCGGCGCCGGCATCGCCATGTTCGGCATGGTCGCCGCCAGCGGCATCCGCATTCTCCACGAGGTGGACATCGTCGACCGGCGCAACCAGCTGCTGGTGGCGGTGAGCATCGGTATGGGCATGGTCCCGGTGGTACGCCCGGACTTCTTCGCCGCCCTGCCCGCTTGGATGGAACCGATCACCCATAGCGGCATAGCCATGACTGCGATCTGGGCCGTATTGCTCAACCTGCTGTTCAACATCCTCGGCGAACGCGGCCGCGACGCCCTCTGCGGCCACCACTGAGCTCAGCGTTTCGGCAGGCTTCTCCCGGGATCTGCCGCCTTCAGCCGCGCCCCACTCCTGCGCGGCTTTTTTCATTCCGCAATGAAGAGGCCGCGCCCCTTTTTGGGAGGCGCGGCCTTGGTACATCTGGCGGAATTAACGCCCGACGGCGGCTTCGCGGCGGACCGGGCTGCTCAGCGCCGGCGTATCGCTCAGCGGCATGCTCTCCGGCCGATAGCCCATGCGCAGGCCGCCCCAATGGCGACCATTGACGAAGATCGGCACGGAAAGGTCATGCATCAGCTCGCCCGTGTCACGGCAGTAGGTCTGCAGCAGCAGCGCCTGCTGGTGGCTGCCGCAGCGGATGCCGGTGCGGTCGTCGAACAGGCGCTTGCTGCGGCTTTTCAGACGATCCACCTCGGGGTCGCCTATCGGCGCCTGGGCGAACGCGCGGTTGTGGGTCGGCACGTAGCCCTCAGCGGTACAGGCGATGGCGAACACCAGGCCCTCATGACGTTGCAGCAGGTCTTCCTGGATGCGCGGCAGCACCTCGTCGGTGTAGCGATCGAAGCGCGTGCCGTACTTCTGCGGGTCGGTGCCAGGCACCGGCTGATAGTTGCGGTCGAACAAATCGTCCAAGGAAATGCGGCCGTCATCGATATCCGCGGCGAAGCGCGCCCCAATTGCCGACGCGCCCTCGCGAGCCAGGTCATAGATGCGCTGGTGATAGTCGTCCAGACCGACTTCGGCCAGGCGCTCGCTGATCGCCTCGGCCTGCGCCTCCAGGTGCACAGCGGCATCCGCCAGGCGGTGGGTCTGCTCGTCGCTCACACGCAGGTCGCCGCGCATGCGCTCGACCGCGGCGAACAGGCTGTCCAGTTGGTGGCGGTTGATCTCGGCACCCTCGGCAATCTCGGTGATCTGCCGCTCGACCCCGGCGGCCAGCCCCGCGATACCTTCCAGCTGGAGCCCGGTGTGTTCGACCTGGGCGACACCTGCGTCGAGATCGCTGGCCAACTCGCGGATCTGCTCGGCCACTTCGGCGGTGCGCTGCTGGATTTCCTCGACCATCAGACCAACCTCGTCGGTGGCCTCGGCAGTACGCCCTGCCAGGCCGCGAACTTCCTCGGCAACCACCGCGAAGCCCCGGCCATGCTCGCCGGCGCGGGCCGCTTCGATGGCGGCATTGAGCGCCAGCAGGTTGGTCTGGTTGGCGATCGACTGAATCACATGCGCCACCCGCTGGATTTCCTCGCCGCGCTGGTTGAGCGCCTCGATCAGCTCGCGGCTCGCACGCGCGCGGCTGCTCAGCTGGTGCATGCGGGCGATGGCCTGCTGCAGCTCGGCTCGCCCGGCATCGCTGCCGACACGAGCCTGAACGGCAGCGTCGGTCGCCTGCCGGGCAAGGTTCGAAGTGGCGCGCTCGGTATGGATCATCACCTCGGCGCTGCCAACGATCTGCTCGGCGGCGGCCAATTGCGACTCCAGCCGCTCGACCAGGCGCTGCACCGAATAGGACACGCCGGCGGCGGACAACGCGTTATGGCTGGTGCCATGCGATAGGTCGCGGGTCAGGGCAGCAAGCTCCTGCGTCGAAGGTGGCGCGCCCGGCACAGGGCGCCGATTACCGACAAACCACGGCAGCCAGAGCAAGGCAGCACCCAGCAACAGGCACAACGATAACGGCCAGCCGCCGAGCGCCAGGGCGATGAGCAGCAGCAGGAGTCCGGTGGTTTGCAGGGAAAGAACGAGGAAAAGACGAGAACGCGCGGGGTCCATGAGGGCACCTTTCCGACCGTCGACCAAACCCTGGAGCGGGATTGGCGCTGGCCCTGATTATTTTTGTCCTAATCATTAGGCGACGATTCGCCGGGCGCGGCTATCGTCCCTTAGTCGGAAGTGGCGGGCGTTTGCGGCCAGCTTCGATCAGCCCTGGTCGAGGAAGCGACCACGATGCTCCACCGCGGGCAGCAGGCACTGTTCGTAGCGGCCGAACAGCGCGTAGCGATTCTGCGCGATACGGTCGTAGCACCAATCGCGCAGCCAACGCGGCAACACGCGCAACCAACGCAGGTGGCGCCAGGGCCCTGGAAGCTGGGCGATCACGGCGAGGAAGGCGTCGCTCTTTTCGAAAGCACGGGCGCCCTCGACGTAGAGCATGGTGTCAAAGTGATCGATGGGCAGGTCGAACCAAGCAAGGATCGCCTGGCCCTGAGGCGACTGCACGCTGCACAGGCGAATTGCTCCAGCGCTGTCGCGGCGGATGAGGAACTGGCTCCAGCCATTGCACAGGCGACAGACACCGTCGAAAAGAACCACGCGGTCGTTGGCGCCGATGTGCGGGGGAAGCTCCATGCCATTGTCTCCTTGAAATATTGCCGGCAAGTCTAGCGCGACCGTCGGGGCTCCTGCGCTCGGGGAGGAGCGATTCCTGTTAGACTGGCGACCGTTTCGTCGCAGTCTGCCCGACAGACTGCGCTCCGCTTTCCCCGCTCTCGCGCGCCAAGGCACTGAGCGGCCCAGAACAGACACCTGCATGACCACCCCGATCGCCCCCACGCCCGCCAGCACTCGCCCCGAACCCTCTCGCCGCTTCTCCGTGGCGCCGATGATGGATTGGACCGACCGTCACTGTCGTTACTTTCTGCGCCAGCTGTCGAGCCATGCCCTGCTCTACACCGAGATGGTCACCACCGGTGCGCTGCTGCATGGCGATGCCGCGCGCTTCCTGCGCCATGACGAATGCGAACACCCGCTGGCCCTGCAGCTTGGCGGCAGTTCGCCGGCGGATCTTGCGGCTGCAGCACGCCTGGCCCAGGAGGCCGGCTATGACGAGGTCAACCTGAACGTCGGCTGCCCCAGCGACCGCGTGCAGAACAACATGATCGGCGCCTGCCTGATGGCCCACCCGGCACTGGTGGCCGATTGCGTCAAGGCGATGCGCGATGCCGTGGAGATTCCAGTGACGGTCAAGCACCGCATCGGCATCAACGGCCGCGACAGCTACGCCGAGCTCTGCGATTTCGTCGGCCAGGTCCGCGAGGCCGGCTGCCGCAGCTTCACCGTGCATGCCCGCATCGCCATCCTCGAAGGCCTGTCGCCCAAGGAAAACCGCGAGATTCCGCCACTGCGCTACGACGTCGCTGCCCAGCTCAAGCAGGATTTCCCGGACCTGGAGATCATCCTCAACGGCGGCATCAAGACCCTGGAGGAGTGTCGCGAGCACCTGAAGACCTTCGACGGCGTCATGCTCGGCCGCGAGGCTTATCACAACCCCTATCTGCTGGCGCAGGTGGATGCCGAACTGTACGGCGCGCAGACGCCGGCCATCAGCCGCGCCGACGCCCTGCGGACCCTGCGCCCCTACATCGAACGGCACATCGCCGAAGGCGGCGCGATGCACCACGTCACCCGCCATGTGCTGGGCCTCGGCCAGGGTTTCCCGGGTGCGCGACGCTTCCGCCAGCTGCTTTCGGTGGACGTGCACAAGGCCGCCGATCCACTGCAGGTATTCGACCAGGCCGTCGAACTTCTCGCGGGGCGCTAAGTCCCGTTGAGCGCGGGATTGCGCTCGGGTAAGGTCGTGGCATCGCAAACGGAAGACCTGCCATGACCTCCAAGCTGGAACAACTGAAGCAGTACACCACCGTCGTTGCCGATACCGGTGATTTCGACGCCATTGCCCGCCTGAAGCCGGTGGATGCCACCACCAACCCCTCGCTGCTGCTGAAGGCGGCAGCCCTGCCCCGTTACGCCGAGCACCTCGCGCGCGCCACCGCGTCCAGTGGCGGCGATACCGGGCTGGCTTGCGACCGCTTTGCCGTGGCGGTAGGCAAGGACATCCTCGGAGTAATTCCGGGGCGTGTTTCCACCGAAGTCGATGCGCGCCTGTCATTCGATACCGCAGACACCCTGGCTCGCGCCCGCCGCCTGATCGAGCTCTATGCCGAACAGGGCGTGGCGAAGGACCGCGTGCTGATCAAGATCGCCGCCACCTGGGAAGGCATCCGCGCCGCCGAACAACTGGAGCGCGACGGCATCCAGACCAACCTGACCCTGCTGTTCTCCTTCGCCCAGGCCGCAGCCTGCGCCGACGCCGGCGTGTTCCTGATCTCGCCCTTCGTCGGCCGCATCTACGACTGGTACAAGAAGGCCAACAACCGCGATTACATCGGCGCCGAAGACCCGGGCGTACAGTCGGTTGCCCGCATCTATCGCTACTACAAGGCCAACGGCTACCGCACCGTAGTAATGGGCGCGAGCTTCCGCAACCTCGGGCAGATCGAGCAACTAGCCGGCTGCGATCGCCTGACCATCAGCCCCGAGCTGATCCAGCAACTGGCCGACACCCAGGGCGAGCTGCCGCGCAACCTGCAGCCGGGCGGTGGCGAGCCGCGCCAGGTGCTCGACGAAAGCGCCTTCCGCTGGCAGCACAACGAAGACGCCATGGCCACCGAGAAGCTGGCCGAAGGCATCCGCCTGTTCGCCCGCGACCAGGAGAAGCTTGAGGCCCTGCTCGGCAACCGCTGAACGGCGCGCAGCCGAAAACGAACCGGCGCCTCAGGGCGCCGGTTTGCGTTTCATCGACGAGGATCGCAGCGATCAGTGGCGCTCGAGGGCGCTCACCAGGTCGTGGAAGGCTTCTCGGTTGGACTCGTTCAGCCCCATGAGGATGCGGTGGGCTTCCAGCACTTTGCTGCGCACCACTTCCTCCGACTGATCCTGCGGCGGCAGGTCGGTCAGGCATTCCGGGCACGGAATGGGACGGTCGACGATGTTGAACACCTGATCGAAACCCATCGACTGCAGCAGACGGGTCATGTCGGGATTGGTGGTCACCACGGTCGGCAACAGCCCCACCTTCTGCCGGGACAGGATCGACAACTTGGCCAGCAGGCCGAGGGTCGTGCTGTCGATGCTCTGGGCTTCGGTGAGATCGATGATGATCGCCGTGAAATTCAGCGCGGCGAAGATTTTTTCAATGGTGGCATCCAGCGCCGAACACAACGTCAGTCGGACTTCGCCCACGAACTTCAGGACGAAAGAGCCATCCTGCTCGGCGAACTGGATTTTACCGGTACTCATGCAAGGTTCCTGCTCAACACCAGCAAGGCGATATCATCCGGCATCTCGGACAACTTGGCCAGTCCGAAGACTTGGCGCAGGCCATCCAGAGTACCGCCGGCGGCGACGACCTGCTCGGGCAGAGTCGCCTCCTTTTCTTTCAATGTAGTCCCCGGCAGCACGTCCAGGATGCCGTCGGAGAACAGCGACAGGCTGAAGGACCGCGGCAGGTCCATCGTCCGATCTTCGTAGGTGGCCTCTTCGAACAGCCCGACCGGCAGGCCGCGGCCTTCCAAATAGCGCGCCTCGCCGTCCACGTAGATTACCGGGAGCGGCAGGTGACCACCGATGCTGTAAGTCAAACGGTCGGTTTCCAGGTCGATCACCCCGCCGAGCATGGTCACGTGCTTGCCCAGCTTGGTGTTGATCAGCCCACGGTTGATGTGGCCGAGCACCTCGGACGGCTTGAAGTCGGGCAACGACCCGCCCCGCCGCGACTCGTAGAGCAGACGGGTGGTCATGAACTTCAACAGCACGGTGACGAAAGCCGAGGAAGCGCCATGACCGGAAACGTCGGCCAGGTAGAAGCCGATGCGCCGATCATCGACACGGAAGTAGTCGACGAAGTCACCGGACAGGTACAGTGACGGAATGATCTGGTGGGAGAACTGCAGACCTTCGGCTTCCCAGGGGGTGACCGGGAGCATGTTCATCTGCACCTGGCGACCGGCGTTCTGGTCTTCCTGCAGCAGGCTCAGGCTGGCCTGCAGCTCGCGGTTGGTCGCTTCCAGCTTCTCGCGGTAGCGGCGGTTCTCCGAACGAAGGTGCGCGCGATCGAGGGCGCGGCGGACCGAGTGTTCCAGCACTGCGAGGTCTTCCAGCGGCTTGATCAGGTAGTCGGCGGCGCCCAGTCGCAGCGCTTCGACCACATCGCTCATCACGCCAGCACCGGACAGGACAATCACCGGGATTTCCACGGCCATGTCGCCGACCCGACGGATCAGCTCGAGGCCGTCCATCTGCGGCATGCGCAGATCGCATACAACCAGATCGGGTAGCTCATGCTGGAAAATCTGCAGCCCTTGCTGGCCGTTGGTGGCCTGCAGGACCTTGAATCCACTGTCTTCCAGGTAGGCAGCGAGGCTCTCGCGGACAACCTCGTCGTCATCGATGATCAGCAGCGTGGCACTGGGTTTGTGCATGGGTCATCCAGGCAAACGGCGCCGGAATTGTTGTGAATGGCGCGCATGGAACGGAATTCGGCGCGGGTCGGGGTCGACAAGGCGCAGACACTACTCCCATCCGTCCTAGGGTTCAAGACAGAGCCCGCCGGGGCCCGCACGGCGCACCCCAGGCCGGAAGAGGAAGGGAGCATGGCCGTCAGAAGTCGTCTTCTACCTGGCCGTCCTTGACCTTGAACTCGCGGTTCTGCAGGTAGGCGTTGCGAATGAAGTTGTACTTGTCACCGCTGATCAGCTTCTCGGACTTGAGCAGGTCGGCGCGGGTGTCGACCACATCGCCCCCACGGATGCTGTTACGCACTGGCACGTTGTCGATGTACGGGTACATGCCGGTATAGGCGTCCGGAATCTTCGACGGCGCGTCACGCAGGGTGCTCGGGCCGAGCAGCGGCAGCATCACGTACGGGCCGCTACCCACCCCCCAGTAGCCAAGGGTCTGACCGAAGTCCTCATCGTTGCGCTGCAGCCCCATCGGGGTAGCCACGTCGATGAAGCCGGCCAGGCCGAAGGTGGTGTTGAACAGCAGGCGGCTGGTGTCGATGCCGGCGTGGCGAGCCTTGCCTTGCAGCAGGTCGTTCACCAGGTTGCGCACATCGCCGATGTTGCTGAAGAAGTTATGGATGCCGGTCTGCATGAAGTCCGGCGTTACCTTCTGGTAACCCTGCGCCAGCGGTTTCAGGGCATAGGTGTCGAGGGTGTCGTTGAACACGAAGATCGGACGGTTGACGCTTTCCCATGGGTCCTCGTCGCTCGCCGCTTGGGCCAGGAACGGAACCAGAGCCAGGCCGGCGCCGGCCAGCAGGCGTGCGCAGCACTTCATCCAATTGACGCCTAGTGGGCGCATCGACATATCTCCTTAGCAAGATCTGAAGAGCCGGCGAGACGGCTCCGAATCGCCGCGCAGTATATAGTTCCGCGCCGCTTTTGCAGACACCGGAATACTTCGATGCACGAACAACCCCTCCTTCACTCGGCCCTGGTCCCGGTTCGCTGGGGCGACATGGACAGCTACGGCCACGTCAACAACACCGTCTACCTGCAATACGTGGAAGAGGTCCGCTGCAGCTGGTTCGCCAGCGTCGGCATCGATATCAATCACGATAGCCAAGGGCCAGTGGTTCTGCAGAACCTGCACACCTACCTGCGCCCTGTCGTCTATCCAGCCACCGTACAGGTGGAGTTGCGCGTGTTGCAGATCGGAAACAGCAGCCTGACCCTCGGGCATCGCCTGAACACCCAGGAGGCGCCCGACACCCTCGTCGGCGAAGGCCACTGCAAGCTGGTCTGGGTCGATCACGCGGACAATCGCTCGATCCCGTTGCCCGAATCCCTTCGCGTGCACCTGCAGCGCTACCTGCCAAGCTGATCAGTCCGGGTATTGCACCTGCATGACGATTTCCAGGGCGTCCGGGCGCCAGAACTCCTGGTCCAGCTCGACCGCTCGCACGCCGTCGGCGTAGCTCAGCCGCTCCAGGAACAAGCCGGGAGAACCAGGCGCCAACTGCAGCGAGTCGGCCTCGATAGCGCCCAGTGCACAAGGATGCATGGCCAACTCGCAGCGCCGCGGACGCAGGTCGAAACGCTCCTGCAGCAGCCGGGTCAGCGAAGTGTCCAGGTCTTCTTCGAGCAAGGCCGGCGAACACCAGGCCGCGTCCAGCAGGATGCGCTCCAGCAGTACCGGGCGCTCGTCGACCCAGCGTCGCCGCTCGATGCGCAGCAACGCGGCGCCCTCCTCCAGCCCCATGCGCAGGGCGATCGCGGCATCGGCCCGGGCGTGTTCGCGGCGCAGGGTTTCGGTCCGCGGCACACGCCCCTGGGCGGCGACATAGTCCATGAAGCCGACCGTGCGCGTCGGGTTGTAGCGCACCCGTGGAGGCGAGACGAACCAGCCGCGGCGATTTTCGCGGTACACCACGCCCTCGGTTTCCAATTGCTGCAGGGCTTCACGCAGGGTCACCCGTGTGCAGCAGAAGCGTTCGGCCAACTCGCGCTCGCCAGGCAGGCGCGCAGCCAGCCGTTGCTGGGCGATGTCCAGTGCCAGTTGATCGCGGATGCGCAGGTAATGCAGGGGTTGTTCGGCCGACATGGAAGCTCTCGGTGCATCTGACCGGCCAATTATAAAGGAGACATCACAGCACCCGGCGCCCTTCACCGGACCGTCACATTGCCCCGCTAATCTGGCCTAGACCATTGTCCAGACCACCTGCCATGCCCGCATCCGCTGTCGAACTGCCCCCCTTCACCGCCCTGCTCTTCGGCCTCTGCGGCGACCTCGTCGACTTCGGCGCGCAAACCCTGCCGCTGGCCTTGCAGCGCCTGTTCCCGCATGCCGCGCCGGAACGCATTGCCGAAGCCACTGCGCACCCACCACGGCAGGCGCTGACGTATCTGCTCGGCCGCGAGCCCAATGCCGATGAATGCGCCAACTTCTTCAGCGAGCTGCGCGACAGCGCCGACGAACAGGCCGAAGCGGTTCCCGAGGCCCTGGAGGCGCTGCACCGCCTCGGCCACAGCGATATTCCCTGTGTCTGGCTCGACGAACTGCCGCCGGCCGCACGCGAACGCCTGGCCAAGCCGCTGAACGGCACCATCGTCGGCTCCTCAGGCGGCGAAGCCCGCCCATGGCCCGCGCCGGACGCCTGCTGGCAGGCGCTGATCACGCTGGGCAGCCCGCAGCTGGACGGTTGCGTACTCGTCAGCAGCCAGCCGCGCCTGCTGCAATCGGGGCTCAATGCCGGTCTCTGGACCATCGGCCTGGCCGCACGCGGTCCGCACTGCGGCCTCTCGGCGCAGGACTGGGACGCGCTGGAACACGGCGCGCGCGAACAGCGCCGGGCACAAGCCACCCTGGAGCTGTACCGCCTGGGCGTGCATTCGGTGATCGACCATCTGGGCGAGCTGGAACCCTGCCTGCGGGACATCGCCTGTCGCCGCGCGAAAGGAGAAAAACCATGAAACACATTCGCCACGCCTTTCTCGACGAGCTCGCCGAGCGCTTCGCCAGCTTCGGTGCCGAGCCCTACGGAGAGTCGGTGAGCCAGGCCGAACACGCGCTGCAATGCGCGACCCTGGCCGAGCGCGCGGGCTGCGCCGACAGCCTGGTGGTCGCCGCGCTGCTGCACGACATTGGCCACCTCTACGAGAACCCCGACGAGATCGAGAGCCGCGACCTGCGCCACGAGGAAGTCGGCGCCCATCTGCTGCGCCGGATGCTGCCCGAATCGGTCTGGCAACCGGTGCTGCTGCATGTCGCCGCCAAGCGCTACCTCTGCGCGGTCGACCCGACCTATCACGCCGGCCTTTCGCCCGCCTCGCGGCACAGCCTGGCGTTGCAGGGCGGGCCTTTCGACGAACGCGCCGCCATGGCCTTCCTCAAGGCGCCCTACGCCGAAGACGCCATCACCCTGCGGCGCCTCGACGACCTCGGCAAGGACCCGGCCATGCGCACGCCGGAACTGAGCCACTTCTTCCCTGCGCTGGAACGTCTACTGCGGGTTGATCCGCATCAGGCACGGCTGCGCCCGGCGAGTTAAGCTGTGTGGCATGGTGATGGACTTTCGCCGGCGCGGCGCGGTCCATCCTGGGTAGCCCACTGCTGAAGGAAACCGCCATGCCGACACGTCAACTGCGTGAAGAACTGCAGAAGCTGCGCGAGCAGCTGGAGCATGAGCCGCCGCTGAGCGAAGAGCAGCGCGGCGAGTTGGAGACGCTGATCCGGGACATCGAATTGCAGCTGGCCAATGAGGACGCGCTCTCCGACGAGAGCCTGATGGATGGCATCAACCTGGCGGTGGAACGCTTCGAAGTCAGTCACCCGACCCTGGCCGCCACGCTCCGTTCCGTGGTGCAGAGCCTGGCGAACATGGGCATCTGAGCCCCGCGCAGAAACAAAAAACCCGTCCTTGGCCGGGTTTTTTCGTCTTTGCCAGTTACTGGCGCACCAGGCGGCGGTTATCCGCAACCACGGCTTCGCTGCTGCGATAGGGGTTGATGTCCAGCCCGCCGCGGCGCACGTAGCGCGCGTAGACGGTGAGGCGGCTCGGCTGCAGCAGGCGCTGCAGATCGAGATAGATGCGCTCGACGCACTGCTCGTGGAAGTCCTGGTGCTGGCGGAAGGACACCACGTAGGCCAGCAGGCTGGCAGGGTCCAGCGCCGGGCCACTGTAGTCGACCACCAGGGTGCCCCAGTCCGGCTGGCCGGTAACCGGGCAGTTGGATTTCAGCAGGTGGCTGTAGAGCACCTCGTCGACCCGCTGTGCATCGTTGCAACGCAGCAGTTCCGGGCGCGGGTGATCGTAGCTCTCCACGGTCACGTCCAGCTCGTCGACGCAACGCCCCGGCAGGCGGGCGACGCCCTCCTCGGCCACTTCGTCAAGGCTGCGCAGACGCACCGCCACCGGCGCACCGGCAGCTGCCGAGAGATCGCGGACCAGCACCGCCTTCACGGCTTCACGGCTGTCGAACGGGCTCTGGTTCAGCGAGTTCAGGTAAAGCTTGAACGACTTCGATTCGATGATGTTCGGCGAGGCCGCAGGAATGGCGAACTCACCGATGGCGACCACCGGCTTGCCACCCGGGGTCAGCCAGGACAGCTCGTAGCAGTTCCAGATGTCCACGCCCTGGTACGGCAGGTTGCTGCCATCCAGGCCCAGCTCGGCCCACTTGGTGGCGCGACTGATGGGGAACAGCAGCTCCGGCGAATAAGTGGAGACGTATTCGCTGGACTTGCCCAGCGGCGAATGTTCGGCGGGATGCTGCATGACGGAAACCTGCGGAGTCGGATCGGCGCCCGCCGGAGTGGCGGGCGCGGCAAGTGTATACAAATGCTCCGGCGCTTTCAGCAGGCAGAGGACGAGACGCCCTCGCGGTGCGGCCTCAGGAGTCCACGTTCAGCTTGCCGACCATACCCGCCTGATAGTGGCCAGGAATGTTGCAGGCGAACTCGAGGCCGGTCGCCTTGCTGAAGGTCCAGGTCAGCTCGGCGCTCTTGCCCGGTTCGATCAG
The DNA here is from genome assembly GCF_041409665.1 of Pseudomonas sp. QL9. Lineage (NCBI taxonomy): Bacteria > Pseudomonadati > Pseudomonadota > Gammaproteobacteria > Pseudomonadales > Pseudomonadaceae > Pseudomonas > Pseudomonas sp. QL9. The sequence continues at coordinate 5,138,786 of NZ_CP166971.1, read as the reverse complement.
CACGCTGTTGGGGTCGTCATGCTTCATGTTCATTTGCGAATGGTCCATGCCGGCCATCTGGCCCATCTGACTCATGTCGTGCTGCATGCCGGTGGGGCTGAGCATGCCCATCTCCTGCATGTGCTGCATTTCCTTCTGGTGCTCGGCATGCATAGCCGCGCTGCCTAGGTTGAACTCATGCAGCAGCTTGCCGTTGTTGTGAATGACGAAGCGCACTGTCTCGCCAGCCTTGACCTGTACGGACTTGGGCTCGAAGTACATGTCGCCGAGCGTGATCTCGACGGTGCGCGTGGCCTGTTCGGCCTTGGCCGGCTTGCCGAAGTCGTAGCCGCGGCCGGCATCGGCCAGCGCCGGTACGGCCAGGCTCGCAGCCAGGCTAAGCAGTGCAGCTCGGAACAGGGAATTCAAGGACATCGGGTGAACCTCGTTGGATTGATCTGTCGCCATCCTGCCCAGTGCCAGCTGCCCGCTGGCTGTCGGGAGGATTACAGTTCTGTCAGCTTGGCGGTGCCGACGGCCTGCCTGGATACAATGTGCCCATACAGCAGCCGCCAGGAGCACTCGCGTTGAAACTCTTGATCGTCGAAGACGAACCTCGCATCGGCCAGTACCTGCGCCAGGGCCTGAGCGAAGCCGGCTATGCCGTCGACCTCAGCACCGATGGCGCCGAGGGCGAGCATCTGGCGCTTTCCGGCGGCTATGACCTGCTGATCCTCGACGTCATGCTCCCCGGCCGCGACGGCTGGCAGATCCTCGCCAGCGTGCGCCAGGCCGGCCAGGGTGTGCCGGTGCTGTTCCTCACCGCCCGCGACGCCGTGGAAGACCGCGTGCGCGGCCTGGAACAAGGCGCCGACGACTACCTGGTCAAGCCCTTCGCCTTCGTCGAACTGCTCGCCCGCGTGCGCACCCTGCTGCGCCGGGGCGGCCAACCGGTGCAGGACACAACGCTGCAGTTGGCCGATCTCGAACTGGACCTGCTGCGCCGCCGCGTACAACGCGCCGGCAAGCGCATCGAGCTGACCGCCAAGGAGTTCGCCCTGCTCGAACTGCTGTTGCGCCGCCACGGCGAAGTGCTGCCCAAGTCGCTGATCGCCTCGCAGGTGTGGGACATGAACTTCGACAGTGACACCAACGTCATCGAGGTGGCGATCCGCCGCCTGCGCGCCAAGGTCGACGACGACTTCCCGCAGCGCCTGATCCACACCGTGCGCGGCATGGGCTACGTGCTCGAAGAGCGGCCGGCATGAGCCTGGGTTCGCGCCTTTCCCTAGGGGTCCGCCTCAGCCTGCTGTTCGCTGCCGCCACCGCGGCCATCTCGCTGCTCGCCGGCGCCCTCTTCAGCCGCGCCAGCGAGGCGCACTTCATCGAACTCGACCGCGAAACCATGGGCAGCCGCCTGCCAGCCTTCCGCGAACTGCTCGCCGACGTCCGCTCGCCTGCCGACCTGGCCACGCACCGGGCCGGCCTCGAGCTCGAACTGACCCGCCACCCGGACCTGGGCATCCGCCTGAGCGGCGCCGACGGCCAACGCTGGCTCGACGAGCCGCCACGCATGAGCGGTGCCGGCGGCGACATGCCGGGGATGGACGACGAGCCCGCCTACCGCGAAATGAATGCCCCGCTGGACCCAGCCGATCCCGACGGGCGCCAGCTCACCCTGGTGCTGGACATCACCCATCACCAGCATTTCCTCCAGCACATGCAGCAACTGATCTGGCTGACCATGAGCCTCTCCGCCCTGGCCACCGCCCTGCTCGGCGCCTGGGCCACCCGCGCCAGCCTGCGTCCGCTGCGACGCATGGGCGAGGTGGCGGCGCAAGTCTCGGCGCAGTCGCTGACCACTCGCCTCGACGCCGCGCGCCTGCCGAAAGAGCTCAGCGGCCTGGCCGACGATTTGAACGCCATGCTCGCTCGCCTGGAAGAAGCCTTCCAGCGCCTGTCGGCCTTCTCCGCGGACATCGCCCATGAACTGCGCACGCCGCTCACCGCCCTGCTGACGCAAACCCAGGTGGTGCTCTCGCGCTCACGCGACGCGGACGAATATCGCGAGGCGTTGCACGGCAACCTGGAGGAGCTGCAGCGGCTGACGGCGATGGTCAACGACATGCTCTTGCTGGCCAAGGCCGATCACGGCCTGCTGGCGCCGCGCCGCGAAAGCCTGGCGCTGGAAGGCGAGGTAGATGCGCTGCTGGAGTTCTACGCGCCGCTGGCCGAAGAAAATGGCATCGAATTGCAGCGCCAGGGCGAGGCACTGCTGCTAGCCGATCGCGGCATGCTGCGCCGTGTGCTAGCCAATCTGCTGGACAACGCCTTGCGCTTCACCGCCGCCGGAGGCGCCATTCGCGTACGCCTGCAACCCGGCCGGATCAGCGTAGAGAACCAGGGCCCGGCGATTCCCGCCGAACAACTGCCGCTGCTGTTCGACCGCTTCCATCACCGCGATCCGGCAGACCGCGACGGACATGGCGTACACGCCGGGCTTGGCCTGGCGATCTGTCGCTCCATCGTGCAAGCCCATGGCGGTAGCATCCGCGCCGAATGCGCGGATGGCTGGACGCGCTTCGTGATCGAATTTCCGCAGGATTCGACGGGCGCCTGAGCAGGCGCCCGTTTCGACTCAGACGAACAGGCGTCCGGCAGCGATCAGCCGCGCGTGGCCGGCGATGCTCACGCGGTCGCCCTGCAGGCGGCACCAGAGTTCGCCGCCGCGCGCCGAGCACTGGTAGGCGCGCAACTGCAACTTGTTCAAGCGCTGCGACCAGTAGGGAATCAGGCCGCAATGCGCGGCGCCGGTGACCGGGTCTTCCTCGATGCCAATGGCCGGGGCGAAGAAGCGCGAGACGAAGTCATAGTCGTCGCCGCGCGCGGTGACTATCACTCCCAGGTACGGCAAGCGCGCCAGGGCGGCGAAATCCGGCTTGCATTGGCGCACCGCCAGTTCCGACTCCAGCAGCACTACCAGGTGACTGTTGTTGCCCAGCACGTCCACCAGCGGCACACCCAGGGCCTGCTCCAGCTCGACGGTGCTGCCGACCTCGCTCGGCGGCTGCGCCGGGAAGTCCAGGGCCAGGTGCGGGTCCTCGCGGAAGACCCGTAGCGGGCCGGATTGCGAGGCGAACTCCAGGCGCTCGCCCGGTTCGCCGTAAATCTCGAAGAGCACGTGGGCCGCAGCGAGCGTGGCATGACCGCAGAGCGGCACTTCCACCGTCGGCGTGAACCAGCGGATGCGCCAGCCGTCCAGCTCATTCACGACGAAGGCGGTTTCCGCCAGGTTGTGCTCGGCGGCGATCTTCTGCATCAACTCGTCGGCGAGCCAGGCGTCGAGGCGATAGACGATAGCCGGGTTGCCGCTGAAAGGTCGGTTGGTGAAGGCATCCACCTGGTGGAAGTCGAGCTGCATGGCGTTCTCCTTGAATTCGCCGGCAGAGGATGCCGGTTCGCGTGCGACGTATCGCCGTACAGTATGTGGCTTTCGCAGCGTAACAGTGGACCGTTCAGCCGCGACCGATGGCGGCGAAACTGCCCGCTGTGAGGCTGGCCAGGGTCTCGGCGCTGAGTTCCACTTCCAGCCCACGGCGTCCGGCGCTGACGTGGATGGTCGGATAGCTGCGTGCGGACTCGTCGATGAAGGTGCGCAGGCGTTTCTTCTGCCCCAACGGGCTGATGCCGCCGACCAGGTAGCCGGTGGCGCGCTGTGCGGCGTTGGGGTCGGCCATGTCGGCTTTCTTCGCGCCGGCGGCGTGCGCCAGGGCCTTCAGGTCGAGGGTGCCGGCCACCGGCACCACGGCCACCAGCAGCTCGCCCTTTTCGGTGGCGGCGAGCAGCGTCTTGAATACGCGGGCCGGCTCCAGGCCGAGTTTCTCCGCAGCCTCCAGGCCATAGGACGGCGCCTTCGGATCGTGTTCGTAGCTCAGGACGCGGTGTTCGGCGCGGGCTTTCTTCAGCAGGTCGATAGCGGGAGTCATGGCGTTCCGTCGGTCATGCGGGGCGATGGCCAAGCATAGCAAGCGGCGACGGCCGAATCCGCCACCCGCACCTGCGCCATCGGCCCTTCACCCGGCCCGCGGAATCGCCTATGGTCGCCACTGTCCCGGGCTCTGCCGGATGCAGCACAAGGCCAACGTCATGACCGACAGCCAGAACAAGAAATACATAGTCGCCCTCGACCAGGGCACCACCAGCTCCCGCGCCATCATCTTCGACCACGACGCCAACATCGCCAGCATGGCCCAGCGCGAATTCGCGCAGATCTATCCGCAGGCCGGCTGGGTCGAGCACGACCCCATGGAAATCTGGGCGACCCAGAGCTCGACCCTGGTCGAGGCCCTGGCCCAGGCCGGCATCGGCTTCGGCGAAGTCGCCGCCATCGGCATCACCAACCAGCGCGAAACCACGGTCGTGTGGGACAAGGCCACGGGCCGGCCGATCCACAACGCCATCGTCTGGCAATGCCGGCGCAGCGCGGCGATCTGCGAGCAACTGCGCCGCGACGGCCTGGAGGACTACATCCGCGACACCACCGGACTGGTGCTCGACCCCTACTTCTCCGGCACCAAGCTGAAGTGGATCCTCGACAACGTCGACGGCGCCCGCGAACGCGCCCGCAACGGCGAGCTGCTGTTCGGCACCGTCGACACCTGGCTGCTGTGGAAACTCACCGAAGGCGAGGTGCATGTCACCGACTACACCAATGCCTCGCGCACCCTGCTGTTCGACATCCACAAGCGCGACTGGGACGACAAGCTGCTCGCCGCGCTGGACATCCCGCGGGCCATGCTGCCGCAGGTGAAGACCTCCTCCGAGGTCTACGGCCAGGCGCGCGTCGGCGGCCTCGGCGTGCACCGCACCCCCATCGCCGGGATCGCCGGCGACCAGCAGGCCGCTCTGTTCGGCCAGCTCTGCGTGGGGCCGGGCCAGGCAAAGAACACCTATGGCACCGGTTGCTTCCTCCTCATGCACACCGGCGAGAAGGCGGTGAAATCCACCCACGGCCTGCTCACCACCATCGCCTGCGGGCCGCGTGGCGAGCCGCAATACGCGCTGGAAGGCGCGGTGTTCAACGGCGGGTCCACCGTGCAGTGGCTGCGCGACGAGCTGAAGGTGATCGACGACGCCCACGACTCCGAGTACTTCGCGACCAAGGTCAAGGACAGCAACGGCGTCTACCTGGTCCCGGCCTTCACCGGCCTCGGCGCGCCCTACTGGGACCCGTACGCGCGCGGCGCGCTGTTCGGCCTGACCCGCGGGGTCGGCGCCGCCCACGTGATCCGCGCCACCCTGGAATCCATCGCCTACCAGACCCGCGACGTGCTCGACGCCATGCAGCAGGACGCCGGCGAAGCCCTGCGCGCGCTGCGCGTGGATGGCGGCGCGGTGGCCAACAACTTCCTCATGCAGTTCCAGGCGGACATCCTCGGCACGCCGGTGGAGCGCCCGCAGATGCGCGAAAGCACCGCTCTCGGCGCGGCCCTGCTGGCGGGCCTGGCTACCGGCTTCTGGAAATCGCTGGATGAGCTGAAGAGCAAGGCGGTGATCGAACGGGTGTTCCAGCCGCAACTCGACGAAGCCGCCCGCGCGAAGCTCTACGCCGGCTGGAAGAAGGCCGTGGAGCGCACGCGCGGCTGGGCGGCGGAAGACCTGTAGGAGCGGATCTCATCCGCGAAATCCCACACCCCCGTAGGAGCGCGCCATGCGCGCGATTCGCGGCCATGGGCCGCTCCTACAGGGGGACACCGTGCCGCGGGGTTCGACCCCTCCGAAATGACAGCCGCAGCGCGCTGCGGCATCCTTGGGCCTTCGGCCCGGACGCATGAGAGCGCAGATGAACCTGCCACCCCGACAGCAAAGCATCCTCGACCTGGTTCGCGAACGCGGCTACCTGAGCATCGAGGAACTGGCCCAGCAGTTCGCCGTCACCCCGCAGACCATCCGCCGCGACATCAACCAGCTCGCCGAGCAAAGCCTGCTGCGCCGCTACCACGGCGGCGCCGCCTGGGACTCGAGCATCGAGAACACCGCCTACAACACCCGTGCCGACCAGATGCGCGACGAGAAGCAGCGCATCGCCGAAGCGGTGGTCGCGCACATCCCCGACAACGCCTCGCTGTTCATCAACATCGGCACCACCACCGAAGCCATCGCCCGCGCCCTGCTCGGCCACCGCAACCTGAAGATCATCACCAACAACCTGCACGTGGCGGCGACCCTGAGCGCCAAGCCGGACTTCGAAGTGCTGGTCGCCGGCGGCACCGTGCGCAGCGACGGCGGCGTGGTAGGCCAGGCAGCGGTGGATTTCATCCAGCAATTCCGAGTCGACTTCGCCGTGGTCGGCATCAGCGGAATCGACGAAGACGGCAGCCTGCTCGACTTCGACTACCAGGAAGTGCGCGTCTCCCGCGCCATCATCGAGAACGCCCGCCAGGTGCTGCTCGCCGCCGACTCCAGCAAGTTCGGGCGTAACGCCCTGGTGCGCCTGGGGCCGATCGACCTGGTCGACCGCCTCATCACCGACCACGCGCCTCCGGCTGCAGTCGCGCGCCTGCTCGCCCAGCACAAGGTCCAGCTGGAACTCGCCTGACCCCGAAAGTTCATTTTCGAAAACGCGACATTTTCCACGATTTCTCAGCCGCTCCTGCTGGTCACAATTCGTTCACTCGCCTACTATATTTTCGAATTCGAACGCATTCATGTTCATTTTCAGTCAGGAGAAGTCGTCATGAGCCACTCCCACAAGCGCTCCGCTCCCCTGGCTGAGGTCTACGATCTGGCGGTGATCGGCGGCGGCATCAACGGCGCCGGCATCGCGGCGGATGCCGCCGGCCGCGGCCTGTTCGTCTTCCTCTGCGAACAGCACGACTTGGCGAGCCACACCTCCTCCGCCAGCAGCAAGCTGGTCCACGGTGGCCTGCGCTACCTGGAGCACTACGAATTCCGCCTGGTGCGCGAAGCCCTCGCCGAGCGCGAAGTGCTGCTGGCCAAGGCCCCGCACATCGTCCACCCGCTGCGCTTCGTGTTGCCGCACCGGCCGCACCTGCGCCCGGCCTGGATGATTCGCGCCGGGCTGTTCCTCTACGACCACCTGGGCAAGCGCGAGAAGCTGGGCGCCTCGCGCGGACTGCGCTTCGGCCCCGAGAGCCCGCTGCAAAGCGGCATCCGCCGCGGCTTCGAATATGCCGACTGCGCAGTCGACGACGCCCGCCTGGTGGTGCTCAACGCCATGGCCGCCCGCGAGCGCGGCGCCCACGTGCACCCGCGCACCCGCTGCGTCAGCGCACGGCGTAGCAAGGGCCTCTGGCACCTGCACCTGGAGCGCAGCGACGGCAGCCTGCTGTCGATCCGCGCCCGCGCCCTGGTGAATGCCGCCGGACCCTGGGTCGCCAGCTTCCTGCGCGACGAGCTGCACCAGCGCCCGCCCTACGGCATCCGCCTGATCCAGGGCAGCCACCTGGTGGTGCCGCGCCTGTACGAAGGCGACCAGGCCTACATCCTGCAGAACGAGGACCGGCGCATCGTCTTCGTCATCCCCTACCTGCAGCGCTTCACCCTGATCGGCACCACCGACCGCGAATACCTGGGCGATCCGGCGAAAGTCCGCATCACCGAGGAAGAGACGCGCTACCTGCTGGAAGTGGTCAACGAACACTTCAAGCGCCAGCTGCACCGCGAGGACATTCTCTGGAGTTATTCCGGCGTGCGCCCGCTGTGCGATGACGAATCGGACGATCCCTCCGCCGTCACCCGCGACTACACGCTTTCGCTGCAAGGCGCGCCGGGCGAGGCGCCGCTACTTTCGGTGTTCGGCGGCAAGCTGACCACCTACCGCAAGCTCGCCGAAGCGGCGCTGGCGGAACTCGCGCCAAGCTTCCCACGCATGGGCCCAGCCTGGACTGCCCACGCCCCACTGCCGGGCGGCGAGCAGATGGGCACGCCCGAGCGCCTGGCCAATGAAATCGAGCGCGACCACCCTTGGCTGCCGGCCGGCCTGGCACTGCGCTGGGCGCGCAGCTACGGCATGCGCAGCTGGCGGCTACTCGACGGAGTGGAATGCGAAAGCGATCTCGGCGAACACTTGGGCAACGGCCTCTATGCTCGTGAAGTCGACTATCTGTGCCACGAGGAATGGGCCGAGGAAGCCGACGACATCCTCTGGCGGCGCAGCAAGCTGGGGCTGTTCCTCGACGCCGGCGAGCAACAGCGCCTGGGCGAGTACCTGAAGCGCGAGCATCCGCACAAGGCACGCCCACAGGTGGCTTGATGCGCAGGCGGGCGCGTGGATAATGCGCGCCGCCAGCGCCCGGCAGCGGCGCACCCTTAGAGATTCCCGTGGACCTGATACTCAAGGCGACCCTCGGCGCCGGCGTGGTGCTGATCCTCGCCGCGCTGTCGAAGACGCGTAATTACTACATCGCCGGCCTGGTGCCGTTGTTCCCCACCTTCGCCCTGATCGCCCACTACATCGTCGGCAAGAGCCGTTCGCTGGACGACCTGAAGACCACCATCGCCTTCGGCATGTGGTCGATCATCCCCTACTTCGTCTACCTGGCCGCGCTCTACCTGCTGGTCGACCGCCTGCGCCTGGAGCTCTCGCTGGCGCTGGCCGCACTGGCCTGGCTGGTGGCGGCGAGCGTGCTGGTCGGCATCTGGGTGCGCCTGCACTGACTCAGGCGCGGGCGGCCAGCTGGGCCTCGAGTTCGGCAATGCGCGCCTGCAGGCGCTCGCGCTCGGCGCGCACCGGGCCGATGTCTTCGAAGACGCTGATCAGGTGCTCCGGCAGGCCGTCCTGGCGCCGCCGCTGCAGCGAAGTGCGCGCGCGCAGCCAGACATAGCTGCCGTCCTTGCGCCGGCAACGCTTCTCGACCACGTAACGCTCGATCTCGCCGGCCAGCATGCTGCGCAGCAGTAGCAGGTTGCGCTCCAAGTCGTCGGGATGGGTGAGCTGCTGGAAGGTCATGCCGTAGAGCTCGTCGGCGCTGTAACCGAGCAGCTCGCAGAGGCTGCCGTTGACCCGCTGCCAGGTGCCGTCCAAGCCGATGTAGGCCAGCGCGCCCCAGGTCAGCTCGAAGATCGCGCGGAAGCGCTCCTCGCTGTTGCGCAGCTCTTCCTCGGCGGCCATCCGCGCAGTGTTGTCCATGCTGATGCCGACCATCTTCACCGGCCGCCCGGCGCTGTCCTTCACCACACTGGCGCGCGAGGCGATCCAGCGCATCTCGCCGTCGGGCCGGTAGATGCGGAAGTCGTAGTCGCAGCCGCTGCCGCTGGCGATGGCCTGGTCGTACATGGCGCGCATGGCGGTCACGTCCTCGGGCGGCAGGTGCTCCCAGAAATCCTGGTTGCGCCTGACCGGCCAGCCATAGACCTCCTCGACGTTCGGCGAGTAGGTGAGTTCGTCGCTGATCAGGTTCCATTCCCAGGTGACGATGCGCGCGCCCTCCTGGGCCAGCTTCATGCGCGCTTCGCTTTCCATGATCTCGGCGGTATAGCGGCGGCGCACGTCGGTCATCGGCAGCTCGACCGGTGCGGCACCCTGCAGGTCGCGCAGGGCTTCCTCGCCGTAGCGCAGCCAGATCCAGTTGACCTTGAGGAAGGCCGCCAGCTTGCGCAGGTTGTCGTAGTCGATCTCGCCCCCGCGCGTCCACTTGTGCACCGCGGTGCGCGAAATACCCAGCGCGGTACCGACCGCCTGCAGGGTCAGCTTGTGGTGTTCGAGAAGTTCCTTGAGGCGGAAGGCGAAGCTGGTTTCGGTCATGCGCTGTCCTGTCCTGGAGATGCCTAGCCGGCAGTATACACAGCTGTAAACTAGCGGATGACAGGGAACCGGTAGGAGCGAGCTTGCTCGCGAACGGACTCGCTGCGGAGCTGTTCGCGAGCAAGCTCGCTCCTACAAAGAGCCAAACCTTAGAGATCGATCACCAGCCGCGCCGTGCGCGAGCGCGACACGCAGAGCATCAGGCTCTGCTGGGATGCTTTCTCAGCGTCGGACAGGTACTGGTCGAAGTGCTCCGCCTCGCCTTCGAGGATGGCCGTCTCGCAGGTGCCGCAAACGCCCTCGCGGCACAGGCACTCCACCTTGGCCGCCTTCACGTTCTCGATGGCCTGGAGGATGGTCATGCCCTCCTCCACCCGCAGCTCGCGACCGGAACGCGCCAGCACCACGGTGAAGGCGGCGCCTTCGGCCGGGTCGGCGGCGAACTGTTCCCAGTGCACGCACTCACCGGCAATGCCGGCAGCCTTGGCGCCATCGATCACCCCATCGATCAGCGGCTTGGGACCGCACACGTAGAGGTGCGCGCCCTCTTCCAGGCCGGCGAACAGCACCTTGAGGTCGAGCCTGCGATCCAGGCTGTCGATGTAGAAACGCGCGTACCTGGCGTGCGGACCGGCTTCCAGGTCACCCAGGAAAGCGCCGTGTTCCGGGCTGCGGAAGGCGTAGTGCAGCTCGTAGGGCGTGTCGCCGCCTTCCAGGTCGTGCAGTTGCGCCAGGAACGGCGTGATGCCGATGCCGCCGGCGATCAGCACGTGGCGCGCCGCGCTCGGGTCCAGGGCGAACAGGTTGTTCGGCGTTGAAATGGTCAGCCGGGTGCCGACTTCCACTTGCTGGTGCATGAAGGCCGAGCCGCCCTTGGACGGCTCCTCCAGGCGCACACCGATCTGGTAGTGACTGAGGTCGCGCGGGTCGCTCATCAGCGAGTAGGCGTTGCTGAAGCTGTCGCCCTGCACGATCACGTGGCTGCCGCCGCTGAACGCCGGCAGCGGCTGGCCGTCCTCGCGCACCAGGGTGAAGCGCTTGATCAGGGGAGACGCCTGTTCTATCGCGCTGACCCGGACCTCGAACATCTCGTAGGGATTGCTCATCTTTCACCTCGACCGCAGGGCACCGCTCGTTGAAAGTCAGAAAGGCCGCTTTCAGGCGTCCAGGTGAGCCACCGCGATCAGGTTGTGGAAGTGCGCGATGCCATGCTCGCTGATCCCGCTGCGCTGCTTGTCCACCATGATCCGCCCCTGGCCGCGATACCCGCGCGACTTCAGGCCCTTCTGCACGCTTTCCACCAGGCGCAGGTCTTCCGGGCGGAAGACGTCGCGGTACCAGTCGATCAGCGCCTGCTGCTCGGGGGTGATGTCCTTGTTCAGGAAGTAGATGTCGTAGTGCTGCAGGGTGGTTTCCGCATCGACCGGGAACTCGTAGATCACGGTCATGAAGTCGCCGCCCGGCGGCACGTTGAACATGCTGCAAGGCCAGGCCCAGAAGCCCGAGTAGGCAGGGTCGGCGACCGACTCGGCGAGCTTGAACGACTGCTCGGAGGACTTCGCCACGCCATGCTGCAAGGTCCAGTTGCCATGCAGGGAGTGGCCGTACTGGCTGACGTCCACCGAGTCGGCGAAGCTCGGGTGCGCCGGGGCGCAGTGGTAGCACTCCAGGTAGTTGTCGACGATGGACTTCCAGTTGGCCGGCGTGCGAGTGACGAAGCGTGCCGCCAGGTGCAGGTCGTCGATCACCGCGCAGGCCTGGCGCATGCGCGCTTCCAGGCCGGGCAACTGGTCTTCGACGCTGCCCGCTTCGGCATCCATGTTGATGAAGATGAAGCCGGCGTACTCCTCGACGCGCAGCGACACCAGGCCGAAGTCGCCCTTGTCGAAGCCCTGCACCGCGTCGCAGTTGCGCGCGTGGCTCAGTTCGCCGTCGAGCTTGAAGGTCCAGGCATGGTAGGGGCAGGCAATGACGTTCCTGGCCTTGCCGCTGCCTTCGAGCAACTGGTGGCCGCGGTGCGGACAGACGTTGTAGAAGGCACGCAGCACGCCGTCGCGGCCGCGCACGACGATGATGCTTTCGCCGATCACCTCGCGGGTGATGTAGGCGTTGTTCTCCGCCACTTCGCTGCGGTGCGCCACGCAGATCCAGCTGCGGGCGAAGATGGCTTCCTTCTCGTGCTCGAATACCGCCGCGCTCGTGTAGAACTGCGCCGGAATGGTGTACGCCTCTTCGGGGTTGCTGCAGAAATCGGCGGGCAGACGCTGGAAATCGTTCATGAATCAACTCCTCGCTGAGGGGCAGGCCGGCCCCCTTTGTTGTTCTAGTGAGAGATCGATCGACTTCTGGAACCAAGGGCCGCTGTCGTGGAAGTTACGGTCCGCTTGTTAACTATTAGATAACGCCAATCTATCGGTTAACAGTCTGCCTGCAACCTTTCCGCACTGCAAGAGCACGCAGCAACTGCCGGCAGGCCTACAGATATCCGGGCAAGCCCGGTCCGTAGCGCCGCAAGGCGCCGGACGGGATCAGAAGAAGGGAATGCGTGCGGCGATCGACTCGCCCGGCGCGGTCAGAGCTGAGCGACGTGGCCGCTCGCCTGGTGCGCCCGCAGGTAGGGCAACACCGCCGACAGCAGCGGCTCCTTGAAGGCTTCCTGGAAGCGATGCGCCATGCCGGGGATCAGCTTCAGCTCGGAGCCGCGGATATGCGCCGCCACGTGCACGCCGTGCATGACCGGCAGCAGCGGATCGGCGGTGCCGTGGATCACCAGGGTCGGCACGTCCAGGCGGTTGAGCAGATCGACCCGGCTGGGTTCGGCGAGGATCGCCAGCATCTGGCGCTGCACGCCTTCGGGGTTGAAGGCGCGGTCGTAGGACACCGCCGCCTGATGCAGCAGCTGCTGGCGGTCGTCCTTCACCTGCGGGCTGCCGAGCGCGGCAAGCAGGTCGGCCTGCTGCTCCAGGGCCTGTTCGCGGCTGCTCGCTTCACGCCGGGCAAGCAGTTTGAGCAGGCTGTCACTGGGCGCCGGCAGGCCTTCGGCGCCGGAGCTGGTCATCACCAGGGTCAGGCTGGTCACCCGTTGCGGGGCGAGGTCGGCGACATGCTGCGCGATCATCCCGCCCATGCTGGCGCCCAGTACATGAGCGCGCTCGACGTGCAGGGCATCGAGCAGACGCAGCGCGTCCCAGGCCATGTCAGTAAGGCTGTAGGGCGCGCTGACCGGCAGGCCGAGGCGGTAGCGGATCACTTCATAGGTGAGATTGGCGCTGGGCGTCGGCACCCGCCAGGCGCTGAGGCCGACGTCGCGGTTGTCGTAGCGGAGCACGCGGAACCCCTGCTGGCAGAGCGCCTGCACCACCTCGTCCGGCCAATGGATGAGCTGCCCGCCCAGGCCCATGATCAGCAGCAGAGTCGGGTCCTTGGGCGAACCGATGCTCTGGTAGGCCAGGCGCACGTCGCCCAGGTCCACAGTCTCGGTCGGAACCCGTGGATCGCAGCGATCGCTGGCAAAAGCAGAGAGGGGCGCTGAGCACAGAAGTGCCAGCGCCAGCAGAAACGCACGCATGTGAAAATCCGAAATGCAGAATCCCAGTGAAGGCGGATTCTGATGAAATTTCGTACGGCGCTCTGCCACACAACAGTGACACTTTGATGAAAGGCGCTGAGCGGTCGTGACCTTCGGTCAGCTGCGGGCGCTATACCGAGCCCGCAGCCAGCCCCTTATTCACGCTTACGCGGCGCAGGCCGCCAGGCTGGACAACGCATCGGGATTACTCAGGGCGCGGGTAAGGATGCCCACGTCGCGGCACTTGCGAACGCCGAAGCTCAGCTCCGTATCCACAGAATCATCCCTCGAGGGCAGCAGCGAAGCGCCCGATAGCGACGAGGACGGCGCCACCCAGAGACGCTCGCCCAGCCGGTCGTGGGCATGCCGCAGCACCTCGAACGCCTGGCGCAAGTCACCCGCGCCTTCATTGCGAGCGTCGACCAGACCGAGCGACAGCACCTTGTACGCCGGCAGGCGGTCGAGCACGGCCGGGTACTGATCGGGAGCGCCAACGAGGTCGACATGCAGTCCGTCCACCGGCAACCCCACGGCGACGCCCAGGTTGTCTTGCAGGCCGCCAAAACAGGCCGCAACCAGCTTCTTCAGAGGGTCGCGCTGCAGCAGGTTGTAGGCGCGCTCGAAGGCGTTTTTCCATGCCTGCGGCAATTCCAACGCCAGGACGGGTTCGTCGATCTGCACCCACTCCACGCCCTGCCCGGCCAGGCGCTGGAAGATCTCGCCGTACACCGGCAGCAGGCGCTCCAGCAGATCGAGCCGGTCAAATCCGGCGTCCTTGCTCTGCCCGAGCCAGAGGTAGCTGATCGGGCCGAGTAGTACCGGCTTGACCTGGTGACCGAGTGCGCGAGCTGCCTCGACCTCCTCGAACAGCGCCTCCCAATCGAGCCGGAAGTGCTGGTCGGCGTCGAATTGCGGAATGGCGTAGTGATGCACGCCATCGAACCAGCGGCCCAAGTCGACGCTCGGCGCAACCTCTCCCGATCGGGATTCGGCAACCACCCCAAAACCCAGGGAATGCGCGAGCACCTGGTCACCGCCTGCAAAGTCGGCCACTGGCAGAAGGTCGATACCGGCATCCCTCTGCAATTGCCAGCGCGCAGCGCGCTGCTCGCGGTCGTAGCCGATGCGGGGGAAGCCGAGGGAATGGGCCAGTGCCATGGCGGGGAACTCCAGAAGTGCGAATTGATGCCGCGCATTGTCGACAGCCGCCACCCCATGAGACAAACTCAATCCATTCGCGTTGAAATCAAGTTTTCCTCATGTTGGGAGCTGCACCATGCTCGAACTCCGCCATCTGAAAACCCTGCACGCCCTGCGGGAAGCCGACAGCCTGGTGGAAGCCGCCGAGCGCCTGCACCTGACCCAGTCCGCCCTCTCCCACCAGTTCAAGGAACTGGAGGACCGCCTCGGGCTGTCGCTGTTCATCCGCAAGACCAAGCCTGTGCGCTTCACCAGCGCCGGCCTGCGCCTGCTGCAGCTGGCCGATTCGGTACTGCCGCAGCTGCGCGCGGCCGAGCGCGACCTGGCGCGCCTGGCCGGGGGCACCGCCGGACGTCTGCACATGGCCATCGAGTGCCACAGCTGCTTCCAGTGGCTGATGCCGACCATCGACCAGTTCCGCGATGCCTGGCCGGAAGTGGAGCTGGACCTCGCCTCGGGCTTCTCCTTCGCCCCGCTGCCGGCGCTGGCGCGCGGCGACCTCGACCTGGTGGTGACCTCGGACCCGGTGGAGATCGCCGGCATCACCTACGTACCGCTGTTCACCTATGAGGCGCTGCTGGCCGTGGACAATCACCACGCACTGGCGGCAAAGCCCTTCATTGTGCCGGATGACCTGGCCAGCCAGACGCTGATCACCTACCCGGTGGAGCGCGATCGCCTGGACGTCTTCACCCGCTTCCTCGAACCGGCCGACGTCGAGCCGGCGCAGGTGCGCACCGCCGAGCTGACCGTGATGATGATGCAGCTGGTGGCTTCCGGCCGTGGCGTCTGCTGCCTGCCGAACTGGGCTTTGCACGAGTACAGCTCGCGCGGTTACGTGACCGCCAAGCGCCTCGGCGAGAAGGGCCTGTACTGCACGCTGTACGCAGCCATCCGCGCAGACATGCTGGACGCGCCCTTCATGCGCGACTTCCTGCTCACCGCCAAGGACACCTCCTTCGCCACCCTAGAAGGGGTCAGCGCGGCCAAGGGCTGAGCGACACGGAAACGAAAAAGGCGGCCCCAGGGCCGCCTTTTTCATGCGTCGCGTACACCTATCAGTAGTAGGCGTTCTCGCGGTTGCTGTGGTCGGTGACGTCACGTACACCGTTCAGCTCCGGGATGCGCTCTTTCAATGTCTTCTCGACGCCGTCCTTGAGGGTCATCTCGACCGCGCCGCAGCCCTGGCAACCGCCGCCGAAACGCAGCACGGCAATGTTGTCCTCGACCACGTCCACCAGGCTCACCTGGCCGCCGTGGCTGGCCAGACCGGGGTTGATCTCGGTCTGCAGGTAGTAGTTGATGCGCTCGGTGATCGGGCTGTCTTCGTTGACCATCGGCACCTTGGCGTTCGGCGCCTTGATGGTCAGCTGGCCGCCCATGCGGTCGGTCGCGTAGTCGACCACGGCGTCTTCCAGGAAGGGCTCGCTGATGGCGTCGATGTAGGCGGTGAAATCCTTCAGGCCGACCGGGGTGTCTTCCGGCTTCTGCTCGCCCGGCTTGCAGTAGGCGATGCAGGTTTCGGCGTACTGGGTACCGGGCTGGGTGATGAAGATGCGAATGCCGATCCCGGGGGTGTCCTGCTTGGCCAGCAGTTCGGCCAGGTAACCCTGGGCAGCTTCGGTAATGGTGATGGCGCTCATGGCAACTCCTCGCAAACGTGCCGCCAGTGTACGTCATTCGCCCCTGGCGGAGAAAGCCCTACTAATTTGGTAGGAATAATTCGCAGTTGGCGTCCGAACACGGGCGCTCCCGGTTTCTGGATCCCCGCGTTCGCGGGGACGACGCAGCGGAAAGCGAATCTTGATCCCGTCACTCCCGCGAACGCGGGAGCCCAAAAGACTGCTGCTCCCGCAGGAGGGGCGGGGATCAGAGGTTCTCGTAGCGGTTCATATCGAGGATGCCCGCCTCCACCGGCTCGAATTCGCGCAGGTAGGCGTCGAGGTCGTGGAAGTAGGTCCAGAACTGCGGGTTGCTGCGGCGGATGCCCCAGTGCTCGACCACCTGCTCGAAGCCCGCCTGGTCCTTCGCCTGCTCCAGCGCGCTGACGAAGTCGCCCGCCTCTTCTGCCTTGAGCGAGAACATGAAGTTCGGATAGCTGGAGAGCACGCCCGGGTAGATCGTCAGGGTGTCCAGCCCCGGCTGGTAGCGCAGCGACTCGCCGAGCATGAAGGCGACGTTGCTGTGCGCGCGGTTGCGCAGGACCGTATAGATCTCGCGCTTACCGTCGGCCAGCTCGACGCGCACCATGGTCGCCTCGGGCAGGAAATCGATCACCTTGAGCCCCGCCGCCGGCCGCCCGGAAAGGCGGCTGAGGGCCTGCTCGGCATCCTGCAGCGGACGCGGCACCTGCGGCCGGTAGCAGGCACCGCTCTGGCACAGGTTGATCGGATCGGGCCGCGCATTGAGGCTGGCGAAGCGACGCAGCAACTCGCTGGCGAAGGCACCCTTGGAACCGTGCTCGGGCAGGCCAAGATCGCTGGGCGCGTCGTTTTCGAGGTTCTGATAGTCCAGCCACATCTTCAGCTTGCCGCTGTTCTGGTACCAGTCGTCGAGCAGCTTCGGCCGCGCGGCTACCGGCATCAGGCGGAGGAAGTTCTGCTCGGCGCCGTTGCGGATCAGGTCGAAGTACAGCCGCGTCTGCGCCTGGTGCGAGACGTTGCCGAAGACGTCGAAGTTGACCACCAGCCCGTAGTAGGTGCGTTCGAGCAGCGGGTAATCCATCCACCACATCGTCTGCGGCACGCCGCCGATCAGGCCCTTGCGCACCGAGGCGCTGTCGTACTGGCGGAAGATCGACAGCAGCGCGTTGTCGTTGCCGCGCCAGATGTCCGCCCAGGTCGGCGCCGGCGCATCCTCGTAGGTGTCCAGGCGCAGCGCCTCGTACTGGTTGCGCTTGTCGCGGTAGGCGGTCCACTGCTGCAGCATCTGGCTCATGTCGTCGATCTGCCCGGGCAGCGCCAGCAGCGGCGTGGCCTTGGCCCGATAGACCGGATCGGTGATGTAGAGGTCGTGGTCCGGGTCCTGGAAGAACGTCCAGAAGTTGTCGCGGATCACGTCGGTGGCGATCTGCCCGCGGCACACCGGCCCGCGGATGAAGGTGCGGACGAAGTACTCGGCGTTGTCCAGCATGAACTGGTAGCGCGCCCGCGCCGGGATGGCGGCGAAGGTCTCGAAGGGGTTGGCACGATGCTGCAGGCCGTAGCCGGGCACCTTGTCGGTCGTCCAGTCGCCGCTGAAGAACAGCTCGCGGGTGTGCGCCAGCTTGGCCGGGCTCAGCGGATAGGTGATGTGGGTCTTGTGCACGATCACGCCCTGGATCGGCCACAGGCGGTAGTAGAACTCGACGCCTGGGTCGTCGTTGGGACGGCGCGTCGGGATCGGGTCGATGGCCAGGCCGCTGGGCGTGCGTGAGCGCACCAGTTGGAAGAAATGCCCCGGCGCGCCCTTGTCCTGGAAGTACAGGTGGGCGAGGAACAGATGTTCGTAGAGCCAGCGCGACACCAGCGTCTCGCGCGCGCCGCGCTGGTTGAGGAAAGTCTCCCAGGCGTTGACCTGGCGCGCCTCGGCGGCGGACGGCAGCCAGGCCTGCTCGTCGACCGGCGCGCCCTCGGCCAGCCATTTCTTCAGGGTGCCGTACTGCTGGTCGCTCAGCCCGCTGACGGCGAAGGGCATGCCACTGCGCGGATTCTTCGCCACGAAGTCGTCGATGCTGTCCGGCGTCGGGCACTGGTTGCTGCGGTTGATCGACAGGTCGAGGCCGTCGGGGATCTTCGCGTTGGGCACCAGCGGGTGGTTGTGGCCCAGGTCGATCATGCGCGCCATCAGCGCCGCCTGGCCGTTGCGCGCGTCGAGCACCGACCAGAAGTCCTTGCGCCGCCAGGCATCGGCGCCATGGGCGTCGAGGAACAAGCGGGTGGTGTCCTGGGCCTTGGTGCGCGAGCCGTTGTACACCGGCAGCTTGTTGGCGCCGCGCTGGGCGCCTTCGGCGGCGCTGAGGTTCAGCTGGCAAGGCGAGTCGTAGCAGGCATGGCAGGCCACGCACTTGTCGGTGAAGATCGGCTGTATGTCCTTGCTGTAGGAAATGTTCGCGGCACGCGCACCGCCGGCAAGCAGCATGAACGCCATGGTCAACGCAAGGGATGCGCGCAAGGACATGTAGGTCTCCCAACCTCGTGAATGGGCGGATTCTAGCGGGTTGGCGAGGATTTTCGGTCAATGAGCGATGGATTCAACATGAATCGCGCTCATGCAAATCCGCCACAAGCTCAAATCTCTTGCAGCTTTGCTATTATCACCGCCCCTTTGTCACAGCCTTTTCCAGGTAGTTCCCATGAAAGATCGTGCCGCTCGCCAGCAAGCCCTACAGCAAGCTCTGAAGGATCGCATCCTGATCCTCGACGGCGGCATGGGCACCATGATCCAGAGCTACAAGCTGCAGGAAGAGGACTACCGCGGCGCCCGCTTCGCCGACTGGCCGAGCGACGTGAAGGGCAACAACGACCTGCTGCTGCTCACCCGCCCGGACGTCATCCAGTCCATCGAGAAGGCCTACCTGGACGCCGGCGCCGACATCCTCGAGACCAACACCTTCAACGCCACCCGCGTATCCCAGGCGGACTACGACATGGAGGAGCTGGTCTACGAACTGAACGTCGAAGGCGCGCGCCTGGCCCGTGAAGTGGCCGACGCCAAGACCGCCGAGACCCCCGACCGCCCGCGCTTCGTCGCCGGCGTGCTCGGCCCGACCAGCCGCACTTGCTCGATCTCCCCCGACGTCAACGACCCCGGCTTCCGCAACGTCACCTTCGACGAACTGGTGGAAAACTACAGCGAGGCGACCCGCGGCCTGATCGAAGGCGGCGCCGACCTGATCCTGATCGAAACCATCTTCGACACCCTCAACGCCAAGGCGGCGATCTTCGCCGTGCAGGGTGTCTTCGAAGAACTCGGCATCGAACTGCCGATCATGATCTCCGGCACCATCACCGACGCCTCCGGCCGCACCCTGTCCGGCCAGACCACCGAGGCCTTCTGGAACTCGGTGCGCCACGCCAACCCGATCTCCGTGGGCCTGAACTGCGCCCTCGGCGCCAAGGAACTGCGCCCGTACCTGGAAGAGCTGGCGACCAAGGCCGGCACCCACGTCTCCGCGCACCCCAACGCCGGCCTGCCGAACGCCTTCGGTGAGTACGACGAGACCCCGGCGCAGATGGCCGAAGTGGTCGAGGAGTTCGCCGCGTCGGGCTTCCTGAACATCATCGGCGGTTGCTGCGGCACCACGCCCGGGCATATCGAGGCCATCGCCAAGGCCGTCGCCAAGTATGCGCCCCGGGCCATTCCCGAGATTCCCAAGGCCTGCCGCCTGTCGGGCCTGGAGCCGTTCACCATCGACCGCAACTCGCTGTTCGTGAACGTCGGCGAGCGCACCAACATCACCGGTTCCGCCAAGTTCGCCCGACTGATCCGCGAGGAGAACTACGCCGAGGCCCTGGAAGTGGCCCAGCAGCAGGTCGAGGCCGGCGCCCAGGTGATCGACATCAACATGGACGAGGGCATGCTGGACTCGAAGGCGGCCATGGTCACCTTCCTCAACCTCATCGCGTCCGAGCCGGACATCTCCCGCGTGCCCATCATGATCGACTCCTCCAAGTGGGAAGTGATCGAGGCGGGCCTGAAGTGCATCCAGGGCAAGGGCATCGTCAACTCGATCTCCATGAAGGAAGGCGTCGAGCAGTTCAAGCACCACGCCCGCCTGTGCAAGCGCTACGGCGCCGCCGTAGTGGTGATGGCCTTCGACGAAGCCGGCCAGGCCGACACCCAGGCGCGCAAGGAAGAGATCTGCCAGCGCTCCTACGACATCCTGGTCAACGAAGTGGGCTTCCCGCCGGAAGACATCATCTTCGACCCGAACATCTTCGCGGTGGCCACCGGCATCGAGGAGCACAACAACTACGCGGTCGACTTCATCAACGCCTGCGCCTACATCCGCGACAACCTGCCCTACGCGCTGAGCTCGGGCGGTGTGTCCAACGTGTCCTTCTCGTTCCGCGGCAACAACCCGGTGCGCGAAGCGATCCACTCGGTGTTCCTCTACTACGCGATCAAGAACGGCCTGACCATGGGCATCGTCAACGCCGGCCAGCTGGAGATCTACGACGAGATCCCGCAGGAGCTGCGCGACAAGGTCGAGGACGTGGTGCTCAACCGCAGCCCGGACGCCACCGAAGCCCTGCTCGCCATCGCCGACAAGTACAAGGGCGGCGGCGCCACCAAGGAAGTGGAAGACGAGGAATGGCGCAGCCATAGCGTCGAGAAGCGTCTTGAGCACGCGCTGGTGAAAGGCATCACCACTTACATCGTCGAAGACACCGAGGAGTGCCGGCAGAAATGCGCGCGCCCCATCGAGGTCATCGAAGGCCCGCTGATGAGCGGGATGAACGTGGTCGGCGACCTGTTCGGCGCCGGCAAGATGTTCCTCCCGCAGGTGGTCAAGTCTGCTCGCGTGATGAAGCAGGCCGTGGCCCACCTGATCCCGTTCATCGAAGCGGAAAAGGGCGACAAACCGGAAGCCAAGGGCAAGATCCTCATGGCCACCGTCAAGGGCGACGTGCACGACATCGGCAAGAACATCGTCGGCGTGGTGCTCGGCTGTAACGGCTACGACATCGTCGACCTGGGCGTGATGGTGCCGGCGGAGAAGATCCTCAAGACCGCCATCGAGGAAAAGTGCGACATCATCGGCCTGTCCGGCCTGATCACCCCGTCGCTGGACGAGATGGTCCACGTCGCCAAGGAAATGCAGCGCCAGGGCTTCAACCTGCCGCTGATGATCGGTGGTGCCACCACCTCCAAGGCACACACCGCGGTGAAGATCGACCCGCAGTACAGCAACGATGCCGTGGTCTACGTCACCGACGCCTCGCGCGCCGTGGGCGTGGCCACCACCCTGCTGTCCAAGGAAATGAAACCCGAGTACGCCCGCAAGCTGCGCGAGGAGTACGCCGAGGTCCGCGAGCGCACCGCCAACCGCAGCGCCCGCACCGAGCGCCTGAGCTATGCCCAGGCGATCGCCGCGAAGCCGAAATTCGACTGGGCCGGCTACCAGCCGCCGGTCCCCTCCTTCACCGGCACCAAAGTGCTGGAGGACATCGACCTCAACGTGCTGGTCGACTACATCGACTGGACGCCCTTCTTCATCTCCTGGGACCTGGCCGGCAAGTACCCGCGCATCCTCACCGACGAAGTCGTGGGCGAAGCGGCTACCACGCTGTTCAACGACGCCCAGGCGATGCTGAAGAAGCTGATCGACGAGAAGCTGATTCGCGCCAAGGCCGTGTTCGGCTTCTGGCCGGCCAACCAGGTCGAGCATGACGACCTGGAGGTCTACGGCACGGACGGTCACAAGCTGGCCACCCTGCACCACCTGCGCCAGCAAACCATCAAGACCGACGGCAAGCCGAACTTCTGCCTGGCCGACTTCGTCGCGCCCAAGGACAGCGGTGTGAAGGACTACGTCGGCGGCTTCATCACGACCGCCGGCATCGGCGCCGAGGAAGTCGCCAAGGCCTACGAGGCCAAGGGCGACGACTACAACGCGATCATGGTCAAGGCCCTCGCCGACCGCCTCGCCGAAGCCTGTGCCGAATGGCTGCACGAGCGCGTGCGCAAGGACTACTGGGGCTACGCCCGCGACGAGCACCTGGACAACGAGGCGCGGATCAAGGAGCAGTACGTCGGCATCCGTCCGGCACCCGGCTACCCGGCCTGCCCTGACCACACCGAGAAAGGCACCCTGTTCAAACTGCTCGACCCCAAGGGCACCTCCGGCGTGACCCTGACCGAGCACTACGCCATGTTCCCCGCCGCCGCCGTCAGCGGCTGGTACTTCGCCCATCCGCAGGCGCAGTACTTCGCCGTCGGCAAGGTCGACAAGGACCAGATCGAAAGCTACAGCGCGCGCAAGGGCCAGGAAGTGACCAGCAGCGAGCGCTGGCTGTCGCCGAACCTGGGCTACGACGCCTGATCCCCATTAGCAGGAGAAACACATGAAATACCTCACCCCCGAACAGATGGAAAAACCCCGCAAGCGCCGCCTTCAGAAGAAGCTGCGCCTGGGCGAGTTCAAGGAATTCGGCTTCAGCCTGGAAGTGAACTACAGCGGCGACCTGGATGACGTGCTCGACCAGTGGATCGACTTCGTCGAGGCCCAGGGCTGGGTCTTCGTCGGCGGCGCCACCGAAGACGGCGAGTTCACCGGCTACCTGTGCCTGAACGCCGTCGGCAGCCTCAGCGAAGCCGACCGCGAGACCGCCCAGCAGTGGCTGAAAGGCCAGAGCTGGTGCAAGTCCTTCGAACTCGGCGAGCTCAGCGACTGCTGGCACGGCCTGTTCGAGTAAGACCCCACGCCGCCCCGCGTTCGCGGGGCGGCGCTTTGTCTCACCCCCGTCCCCTCGCGGTTGCCTACCGCCCCTCGCTCTGCGAACCTGCGCCCACTCGATTGAAGGATGGGCAACATGGAACACATCACCATCATCGGCAGCGGCTTCTGCGGCACGGCACTGGCCGTGCAATTGCTGACCCGCGCCCAGGGACCGCTGCGCGTCAGCCTGATCAACCGCTCCGGCCGACTGGCCCGCGGGCTGGCCTACGGCACCCGCTCGGCCAGCCACATCCTCAACGTCCCGGCCGAACGCATGAGCCTGTTCCCGGAACGCCCCTCGGATTTCCTCGAATTCGCCCGCCGGCAACTGCCCGAGGCACGCCCCGGCGACTTCCTGCCGCGACGCTTCTACGGCGACTACCTGCAGGACCGCCTCGGCCACGCCATCGCCGAAGCAGCACCCGGCGTGCGCTTCAGCAGCCTGTGCCAGCAGGTAGTGGAACTGGTCGACCAGGGCGATCACCTGCGTTTGCATCTCGATGACGGAGAGCTCCTGGACAGCCGCCAGGTAATCATTGCCACCGGCAACTTCGCTCCGTCCACCCCCGCCGCGCTGCAGAGCCTGGCTGGCGACCCGCGCTACCTGCGCGACCCGTGGCAGGCTGGCGCCCTCGAACAGATTCCGGGCGATGCACGCGTTCTCCTGCTCGGCACCGGACTGACCATGTACGACATGGCTCTGGCCCTGCAGGACCACGGGCACCGCGGCCAGATCACAGCCCTGTCGCGCCGGGCCCTACTGCCCCATGCGCACCGCGACAACGCCCAACATCCGCTGTTGCCCGAGCTGCCGGAAAGTTTCCGGCAGACAATGCACCTCAACGAACGCGTCAGCAGCCTACGCCGACTGATTCGTGAAGCAGCGAAGGACGGACACGACTGGCGCGACCTGGTTGCAGCCCTGCGTCCGCTGACCCCGCAAATCTGGCAGCAACTGAGCGACATCGAGCGCCGACGCTTCCTCCGCCATCTGCAACCGTATTGGGACGTGCATCGCCACCGTGCGGCGCCACCGGTCGCCCAGCGCATCACTGAACTGCGCGATAGTGGCCAACTGCAGGTTCGCGCCGGCCGGCTGCTCTCCGCTCACGCCGGGGATGATGGCCTGCAGCTGGAATTCCGCCCGCGGGGCCACAGCCGGCCTGTACGCGAACGCTTCGACTTCCTGATCAACTGCACCGGCCCGAGCACGGATCTGCGGAACATCGGCGAGCCACTGCTCGAAGGCTTACTGACGCGCGGCCAGATCGTGCAAGACGCGAACTGCCTGGGCCTGCACACCGACTCTGAGTACCGTCTGCTCGATGCCACCGGCAAGGCGCAGCCAAACCTATTCCTGCTCAGCCCCATGCTGCGCGCCAGCCACTGGGAAAGCACTGCCGTGCCGGAACTGCGCCAGCACGCCGAACGCCTCGCCATACAGCTGTTGGAGACGAAATGAGCCACCCCCTGCACGGCAACTGCCACTGCGGCAACCTCCAGGTGCATGTCGGCCTGAGCCGCGAACCGCTCGATTACCAACCGCGCGCCTGCGATTGCGGGTTCTGCCAGGCTCATGGCGCCGCTTACATCTCCGATGCCGCCGGCAGCCTGGCCATCGAATGGCACGAGGAGCCCGGGCGTTACCGGCATGGCAGCCGCAATGCCGAGTTCCTCTTCTGTCGCCAGTGCGGCGTGCTGGTTGCCGTGACTTACGAAGCGGACGGCCGCACCTTCGCCGCCTTGAACGTCCGCGCGCTCGGCAGCGATACGGGCTTCGCCGCCGAGGCGCCGGCATCGCCGCAGCAACTGCCACCCGAACAGCGCATCGAACGCTGGAAGAAGCTGTGGTTCGCCGACGTCGCGCTACGCCCGGCGAGCGGAACCGCGCCCGCCTGAGCCGACCGGACGCCGCGCGGCGTCCTTCCCCATACGCTAGGCTCTCTCCTCAAGGGCAACGGCCACCGGCACGCCGCCAGCCCAGCCAAGAATCGCCGGAACACCTGCTGCCAGAGACGCCATGCTAGAGCGCCAGCGCCTTCAGAACATTCTCAGCCTGGGTTTGCCGATCATCGGCGGAATGCTCAGCCAGAGCCTGCTCAACCTGGTGGATGCCGCCATGGTCGGCCACCTGGGCGAGAAGTCGCTGGCGGGCGTGGGCATCGGCAGCTACGCCAACTTCGTCGCCATCTCCCTCGTCATGGGCCTGGGCGCCGGCGTGCAGGCCATGGTCGCGCGCCGCCGTGGCGAGGGGCGCGAGGCGAGCCTGGCCGATCCGCTGAATTGCGGCCTGCTGGTTTCCCTCGGCCTGGCGGTTCCCATCACCCTGATCTGCCTGTTGTTCGCCCACCCCATAGTGCGGCTGCTGTCGAGCGACCCGCAGGTGCTCGACATCGGCGTGCCCTACTTCGAGTGGCGCGCGCTCTCGGTGCTGGCGGTGGGCCTGAACTTCTCCTTCCGCGGCTACTGGAACGGCACGCGCCGCTCGGGCATGTACATGCGCACCCTGGTGGTCATGCACCTGGCCAACGCCGGCATCAGCTACAGCCTGATCCACGGCCTGTTTGGCCTGCCGCAGATGGGCGCCATCGGCAGCGGCCTGGGCACTACGCTGGCGCTTTACCTGGGCTCGGCGATCTACGCCTGGATCACCTGGCGCGACGCCCGCGGCCACGGCTTCCTCACCCGCCGGCCGAGCGAGCGCGACGTCCGCGTGATGCTGCGCCTGTCGCTGCCCAACTCGCTGCAGCAATTCTTCTTCGCCGCCGGCATCACCTTTTTGTTCTGGATCATCGGCCAGGTCGGCACCCGCGAGCTGGCGGTGGCCCACGTGCTGATCAACCTGGCGCTGTTCCTGATCCTCCCGGGCATCGGCCTGGGCATGGCGGCCACCACCCTGGTCAGCCAGTGCATGGGCGAGCGCGATTTCGACAGCGCGCATCGCTGGGGCTGGGACGTGGTGAAGGTCGCCGCCTGCGGGCTGGCGTTGCTCGGTACGCCGTTCTGGATGTTCCCCGAGACGATCCTGCGGCTGTTCGTCAGCGACCCCACATTGATCGAATTGGGCCGCGTGCCGCTGACCCTGACCGGCCTGGGTATGGTGATAGACGCCACCGCGCTGGTGCTCACCCAGGCCCTGCTC
The DNA here is from genome assembly GCF_041409665.1 of Pseudomonas sp. QL9. Lineage (NCBI taxonomy): Bacteria > Pseudomonadati > Pseudomonadota > Gammaproteobacteria > Pseudomonadales > Pseudomonadaceae > Pseudomonas > Pseudomonas sp. QL9. Next base: position 5,112,709 of record NZ_CP166971.1, on the reverse strand, counting down.
GGCGCCGGCGCCACACGCACGGTGATGGCGGTCAGCCTGGGCAACCAGTGGCTGTTCTTCCTGCCGCTGGCGTACCTGGTGGGCCCGGTGCTGGGCGGCGGCCTGCTGGCGATCTGGAGCATGCAGATCCTGCAGCGCGGCCTGGCCTCAGCGATCTTCGCGGTGATGTGGCAGAAGCGCCAGTGGACCGAAATCGAACTCTGAGCGGGGCTATGCTTGCCCGCAGGCAGGAGGGCCTTTCATGAACGATGAATCGCAGAACAAACCGCCGAGCTTCTGGCAGATGCTGCAAAGCGTGCTCGCCGCCGCCTTTGGCGTGCAGAGCGGGAAGAACCGCGCCCGCGACTTCACCTACGGCAAGCCCAGCCACTTCATCCTGCTGGGCATCGCCTTCACCCTGATCTTCGTCGTGCTGCTCTATGGGCTGGTGCAGCTGGTGCTGCACCTCGCCGGGGTCTGAACCTAGCGCAGCAGGGGCTGCACCGAGAACTCATAGCGCTTGCGCTCCGGATGCAGCGCCAGGCTGAAGTCGCGGAAGTCGATACCGAAGCCCGGGCGCGCGAGATTGGCCTTCATGCGTGCGGCCTGGCGACGGTCGAGCAGAACGAAGATCGGTATCTGCCGATCCTTGCCGCCGTGGGTAGCGAAGTCGACTCCGGCATCGTAGTCATGCAGCAACACCATCGCCCAGGCACCGAGGCTGAAGTGGCCGGTAGCCGCCACGCTTACGCGGCCATCGACAGTGCTGTCGAGCATCTCCGGGGAGTTGTTCAGCGCACTGAACAGCAGGTCCTTGCCCGGCACGCGGCCGAGCTGCTTGGCCGCGCGCATGGCACCGAAGGCCATCTCATCGTTCGCCGACCAGACCAGCCGCGTCTGCGGGTAGCGCTTGAGCAGCTGCAAGCCCTGCTCGTAGGCCCGCTCGTTGGCCCAGCCGGCATAGACCAACTGCAACAGCCGCGCCTGCGGATACTCCGCCAGCGCCCGGCGCATGCCTTGCTCGCGGAACTGCGAGGCGGGTGTCTGCTTGCTGCCGGAGAACGCCAGCATCTGCAGCGGTGCCCCGCTCGCTTCACCCTGGCGCAGCAACGCCTTGGCCATCAGGTAGCCGGCCGCTTCGTCGTCGGCCACCAGGCTGCCGATCCAGTTCGGGTAGCGCCCGCGGCTGGCGCCGGCGATGCGCTGCTGGTCGGCGGTCAGGGTGCTGTTCACGGCGAACAGGCGCACACCGCTGCCCACCGATAGGCGCAGGATTTCCGGGCCGGCGTAGTTCTCGTTGACGAAGATCAGGTAGTCGGGACGCTGCGTCCCCTGCAGCACTTCGCGGGCTTCGCGAAGCATCTTCTGGGTATCGCGTTCGCCGTAGCGCACCTGCAGCGACATACCCAGGTCGCTCGCCGCGGCCTGCATGAATTGCGTGTAGCTGACCCAGAACGTTTCGTTGGCGCGCCCGGGGTTGAGAAAGACCACCGAAGCCGCCTGGCAGCCCATGGAGAGCAACAGGCCGGCGACCAACACCCAGGATTTACGCAGAAAACTCACTTGCCCTACCCCGACAGTCACAACCGCCGAAGTATAGCCATTTGCCTCTATTGAAAGCGCCCGCCCCTGACCAACGGGGCGGGCAGCGACTTACTGATGGCTGACCCAGTACACCGCGGTGGCGACCACCAGCAGGATCAGGATGAAAGCGGCGCGGGCGTCGATGACGCTGTCGCGGTTGTCGTTGTGGGACTCTTCGCTCATTTCTCCCCCTCTTTTTCTTGCTGTTGTCGGTGGACCCACCAGCAGTTAAGACCAGCCCGGCGATCGCTACAAGGCGCGCCGCGCCCTTCTGCCGGCCCGGCAAACCCGCTAGGCTGGGGCGGTTCCCCGACTGCGACAAGGCATCCCGATGGACTCTCTTTCCCTGCAAGACAGCGCCGCGCCCGAAGGCATCTGCTACGGCTGCGGCGGCGCCAACCCCCATGGCCTGCACATCAAGAGCTACTGGCACGAGGACGGCATCCACGTCATGGCCAAGCACCTGCCCGAGGCCAAGTACACGGGCTGGCCGGAGCTGGTCTACGGCGGCCTGATCGCCATGCTGGTGGACTGCCACTCGAACTGGACCGCCATGGCCCACCACTACCGTGCCGAAGGCCGCGAGCCGGGCAGCCTGCCGCGCCCGGACTGCGTCACCGGCAACCTCGGCATCAAGTTCATCAAGCCGACCCCGATGGGCGTGCCACTGACCCTGCGCGCACGGGTGGACGGCGATCTTGGGCGCAAGACCCGGATCATCTGCGAGGTGTATGCCGGCGATGTGCTGACTGCAATCGGCGACTCCATTTTCGTCCGCGTCGATACCGCTCAGCTGGGCGCCCAGGCCCACGGCCGCGACGCCTGAACCACCGCCGGGCGGGCGCATCGCCCTGCCCGCCTGGCGCCGTCGCAGCGGCGGTTCGCCTGGAGCCGCCGCTTAGATCAGAAAGTTCTCGCCATATACTCAAACTTCACTTTTACGAATATTCCCTGACTGGTATCGTGCGCCCCACTCCGCGTGGAGCGCGTTGCCGTGCGCGCTTGGAAGCGCAGTACGCCCGAGCGCTATAGCCTGACAGCAGGAAATTTCATGTACGTATATGACGAATACGATCAGCGGATCGTAGAGGATCGCGTCAAGCAGTTCCGCGATCAGACCCGCCGCTACCTGGCGGGCGAACTGACCGGCGAGGAATTCCGCCCGCTGCGTCTGCAGAACGGCCTCTATATCCAGCGATACGCGCCCATGCTGCGCGTCGCCGTGCCCTACGGCCTGCTCTCCTCGGTGCAGGTACGCAAGCTGGCGCAGATCGCCCGCGACTACGACAAGGGCTACGCCCACATCAGCACCCGCCAGAACGTGCAATACAACTGGCCGGAGCTGGAAGACGTACCGGAAATCCTCGCCGAGCTGGCCACCGTGCAGATGCACGCGATCCAGACCAGCGGCAACTGCATCCGCAACACCACCACCGACCAGTTCGCCGGCGTCGCCCGCGACGAGCTCGTCGATCCGCGCCCCTGGTGCGAGATCATCCGCCAGTGGTCGACCTTCCACCCCGAATTCGCCCACCTGCCGCGCAAGTTCAAGATCGCCGTCAACGGCGCCGTGAGCGACCGCGCCGCCATCGAGGTGCACGACATCGGCCTGGAAGCGGTGCAGAACGCTGCCGGTGAGCTTGGCTTCCGCGTTTCCGTCGGCGGTGGCCTGGGCCGTACCCCGATCGTCGGCAGCTTCATCAACGAATTCCTGCCGTGGCAACACCTGCTGTCGTACCTCGACGCCATCCTGCGCGTGTACAACCGCTATGGCCGTCGCGACAACAAGTACAAGGCGCGCATCAAGATCCTGGTCAAGGCGCTGACCCCGGAAGTCTTCGCCCAGAAGGTCGACGCCGAGTGGGCGCACCTGAAGGACGGCCCGAGCACCCTGACCGAAGCCGAAGTGCAGCGCGTGGCCGCGCACTTCGTCGACCCGGCCTACAAGGCCCTGGAAGACCAGGATGCCGCCCTCGCCCAGCTCGACGCCGAGAACCCCGGCTTCGCCCGCTGGCGCCAGCGCAACACCTTCGCCCACAAGAAGCCCGGCTACGTCGCCGTGACCCTGTCGCTCAAGCCCACCGGCGTGGCGCCTGGCGACATCACCGACAAGCAGCTGGACGCTGTCGCCGACCTGGCCGATCGCTACAGCTTCGGCGAAGTGCGCAACAGCCATAACCAGAACATCATCCTCGCCGACGTCGAGCAGGCGCAGCTGTTCACCCTCTGGGGCGAACTGCGCGAGCAAGGCTTCGCCACCCCGAACGTGGGCCTGCTGACCGACATCATCTGCTGCCCGGGCGGCGACTTCTGCTCCCTGGCCAACGCCAAGTCGATCCCGGTGGCCGAAGCCATCCAGCGTCGCTTCGAGGACCTGGACTACCTGTTCGACATCGGCGACATCGACCTGAACATCTCCGGCTGCATGAACGCCTGCGGCCACCACCACGTCGGCCACATCGGCATCCTCGGCGTGGACAAGAAGGGTGAGGAGTTCTACCAGGTCTCCCTCGGCGGCAGTGCCAGCCGTGACGCGAGCCTCGCGCAGATCCTCGGCCCGTCGTTCGCCCAGGAGCAGATGGCCGACGTGATCGAGAAGATCATCAACGTCTACGTCGAACAGCGCACCGAAGAGGAACGCTTCCTCGATACCTACCGCCGTATCGGCATCGATCCCTTCAAGGAGCGCGTATATGCAGCGAATCATTAAGCACCGCGAAGTGGTCGACGACCGCTGGCACCTGCTGCCCAAGGACGCGACCCTGGAAAGCGTGCCCAACAGCGACGACGTGATCATTCCGCTGAACCTGTGGCTCGAGCACGGCGCCGCCCTGCGCGGCCGCGACGGCGGCCTGGGCGTATGGCTGGACGCGGACGAGGAACCGGAAGCCATCGCCGGCGACCTGGACAAGTTCCAGGTGATCGCGGTGAACTTCCCGGCCTTCACCGATGGCCGTGGTTTCAGCACGGCGCGCCTGCTGCGCGAGCGCTTCGGCTACAAGCGCGAAGTGCGCGCCATCGGCGACGTACTGCGCGACCAGCTGTTCTTCATGCAGAGCTGCGGTTTCGACGCCTACGCCATCCGCGCCGACCGCGACCCGCATGACGCGCTGGCCAGCCTGGACGACTTCAGCGAGGTCTACCAGACCTCGGTGAGCCAGCCGCAGCCGCTGTTCCGCCGCCGCAGCGCCTGATCGGCGCTGCCTCGAAAGGCCCCGCCCAGTGCGGGGCTTTTTCGTTGCTGCCGCAAGCAGAGCTTTTCGTAGGAGCGAGCTTGCGCGCGAACCGCACGGCACGGCGCTCCCCTGTAGGAGCGGCCCATGGCCGCGAATCGCGCGCATGGCGCGCTCCTACATGGATGAAGTGGCGCAAGGACCTTCGCGGATAAATCCGCTCCTACAGGAAGGGACAGAGTCGTCCCGAGATGCCCGTGCATCCGGGACATGTCGTTCGGGAGCAAGCTCGCTCATACAGGGGTGGTTTGTGCGCGGGGTGCACAGAAATGAAAAAGCCCGGCCTGAGCCGGGCTTTTGCACAGCAGCCGCCTTACTCGCCGAAACGCTCGTCGAACAGGTCGAACATCGCCTGGAAGGCCCGGCGGGCGATCTTGGCGTCGTACTGCATCATGCCCGGCACCTGGGCATGCGGGTCGGTGAAGGAGTGCACCGCGCCGCCATAGCTGGTCAGCGCCCAATCCACGCCGGCGTCGGTCATTTCCTTGGCGAAGGCCGGCAGGGAGTCGCGCGGCACCAGCGGATCGGAAGCGCCGTCGAGCACCAGTACCGCGCCCTTGATGTTCTTCGCGTCGGCCGGGTTCGGCGTATCCAGGGTGCCGTGGAACGACACTGCAGCTGCCAGCTGCGCGCCGTCACGGGCCAGTTCCAGCGCGCAGCAGCCGCCGAAGCAGAAGCCGAAACTGGCCAGCTTGGTGGTGTCGAGCGGTGCTTTTCCGGCTTGCGCCTGCAGGGTCTTGAAGGCGGCCTGCATGCGCTTGCGCAGCAGGGCGCGGTCGTTCTTCAGCGGCATCATGGCGGCGCCGGCCTGGTCCGGGCCGTTGGGGCGCACATCCTTGCCGTAGAGATCGGCCACCAGCACCACGTAACCGTGGCCAGCGACCTGACGGGCGACGTCCAGCGCGCCCTGGCTGACGCCCATCCAGTTCGGCGCCATCAGCAGGCCGGGACGCTGCACGCTGCTGGAGGCATCGAATACGAGCTGACCTTCGAAAGAAACACCATCGACTTCGTAGGCGACGGGCTGGACGCTGATCTGACTCATCGGTGATTTCCTTGAGTGGGGGTAGGAAAAGCACAAAGCCCGCAGTAGCGGGCTTTGTGGGAGGTTACTCGCTTAGGCGGAAAGTTCCACCAGCAGCTTATTCAGACGCCGTACGTAGGCGGCCGGGTCCTTGAGGCTGTCGCCGGCGGCCAGCGCGGCCTGGTCGAAGAGAATGCGTGCCAGCTCGCCGAAGCGGTCTTCGTCGGGCTCGGCGTCGAGCTTCTCGATCAGCGGGTGGGCCGGGTTGAACTCGAAGATCGGCTTGGACTCCGGAACCTTCTGCCCGCTGGCCTCGAGGATCTGGCGCATCTGCAGGCCGAGGTCGGCCTCGCCGATGGCAAGGATCGCCGGGGAATCGGTCAGGCGGTGCGAGACACGCACTTCGGCGACTTCGTCACCCAGCGCGGTCTTCAGGCGCTCGACCAGGCCCTCTTTGGCCTTGGCGATTTCTTCCTGGGCCTTCTTGTCCTCTTCCGAGTCCAGGCTGCCCAGGTCCAGGTCGCCGCGGGCGACGTCGACGAACTGCTTGCCGTCGAAATCCGACAGGTAGCTCATCAGCCACTCGTCGATGCGGTCGGTGAGCAGCAGAACCTCGATGCCCTTCTTGCGGAAGACTTCCAGGTGCGGGCTGTTCTTCACCTGGGCGAAGCTTTCGCCGGTAAGGTAGTAGATCTTGTCCTGGCCTTCCTTCACGCGGCCCAGGTAGTCGGCAAGCGACACGCTCTGCTCGCCGGATTCGTCGCTGGTGGAAGCGAAGCGCAGCAGGCCGGCGATCTTCTCCTTGTTGGCGAAGTCTTCCGCCGGGCCTTCCTTGAGCACCTGGCCGAAGTTCTTCCAGAAGCCCTTGTAGGCCTCGGCGTCGCTGCTCGCCAACTTCTCCAGCATGTCCAGCACGCGCTTGGTCAGCGCCGACTTCATCGAGTCGACGACCGGGCCGGACTGCAGGATCTCGCGGGAGACGTTCAGCGACAGGTCGTTGGAGTCGACAACGCCCTTGATGAAGCGCAGGTACAGCGGCAGGAACTGCTCGGCCTGGTCCATGATGAACACGCGCTGCACGTACAGCTTCAGGCCACGCGGAGCTTCGCGGTGGTACAGGTCGAACGGCGGGCGGCCCGGCACGTAGAGCAGCGAGGTGTATTCCAGCTTCCCTTCGACCTTGTTGTGGCTCCAGCTCAGCGGGTTCTCGAAGTCATGCGCGATGTGCTTGTAGAACTCCTGGTATTCCTCGTCCTTGATCTCGGTGCGCGGACGGGTCCAGAGGGCGCTGGCGCGGTTGACCACTTCCCACTCGACTTCGGCCGGCTTGTCCTCGCCGTAATGCTCTTTCGGCAGCTCGATGGGCAGGGCGATGTGGTCGGAGTATTTCTTGATGACGTTGCGCAGGCGCCAGCCGTCGGCGAACTCTTCTTCGCCGCTCTTCAGGTGCAGGACGATGCGGGTGCCGCGGTCAGCCTTCTCTACGGTGGCGACTTCGAAGTCACCCTCGCCTTTCGACGACCAGTGCACGCCCTCGGCTGCCGAAGCACCGGCGCGACGGGTAAAGACGTCTACCTTGTCGGCGACGATGAAGGCGCTGTAGAAGCCCACGCCGAACTGGCCGATCAGGTGCGAATCCTTCTTCTGGTCGCCCGACAGGTTCTTCAGGAAGTCGGCGGTGCCGGACTTGGCGATGGTGCCCAGGTGCGCGATCACTTCCTCGCGGCTCATGCCGATGCCGTTGTCTTCGAGGGTGACGGTCTTGGCGTCCTTGTCGAAGCTCACGCGGATCTTCAGCTCCGCGCCGCCTTCGAGCAGCTCCGGCTTGGCCAGGGCTTCGAAACGCAGCTTGTCGGCCGCGTCGGAGGCGTTGGAAATCAGCTCGCGGAGGAAGATTTCCTTGTTCGAATACAGGGAATGGATCATCAGGTGAAGCAGTTGCTTCACTTCGGTCTGGAAGCCCAGGGTCTCTTTTTGAGTCTCCACGCTCATTGGTTCTCGCTCCGAGGATGACAAAAGCCGCATCGAACGGCGGATGTCAGCGAGATGGGGGCTTCCTTTGCCTTTTCAAGGGCTTGCCATCGGCACGATCAAGGGGCGAGGAGTTCGACCTGGACGATTTCGTCGGGACGCAGGCTGTAGCTGACCTCTCCCGGGCCGCTGAGAACCTGACGGATGACCAGCCGACCTTCCTGGTCGAGGCCGGTGAAGATGCCCTGGGCGCTGCGCCCGCTCTCGGTGGTCACGCGCATGCTGCGGTTGATGAAGCGTTGCGGATCGGCCTGCAGGCGCTCGATCGGCAACAGGCCATAGGCCGGACGGGGCGCCGGCGCGCGGACCGCAGTCGTCGGCTCGGCCGGTTTGCTCGCCGCCGGGTGCGTAGAGCGCTTGGGATAGTGATCGTCGCGCACCGCCCAGCCACGGTTTTCGCTGCGCTGCAACGACAATTCCAGCTGTTCGGCGCGACCATCCAGGGTGAAAGCCACTGGCAGCGCCAGCTCATGACGTTGCAGGTCGACGTGCGGCAAGGGCGACAGCGCCACGACGTTGTCCGGGAAGCGCCGCTCGAGATAGTCGCGCGCCACGTAGGCCAGCGTATCGAGCGAGTCGTAGTGGGTATCCACCACGCCGTTGCGGTAGCGCAGGCGGTCGGTATAGAGCTCGACCTCGCCGGTCAGGGAAGTCCGGTACTCGGTGGGCAGCACCAGGTGGAAGACCCCGCGCAGGCGGTTCGGTGCCTCCGGCTGCAGGTCCAGGTGCAGGCTGTAGCCATGGTTCAGGCGGCGGGCCTCGGGCAGGTCGCTGTCCGGCGCCAGCCAGCTGATTTCCACGTCGGGCAACGGACCCTTGTCTTCCGGCAGCACGTCCAGGCGCAGTGCGCCCGTAACCGGCTGGCGCAGGCGAATCTGCAATTCGCGGCGGGCGTAGAAGTCATCGCCCTCGCGCAGGCTCAATACGCCGTCGATCAATTCCGCCTGCTGCGGCGCGAAGGGTTTGCCGTCGAGTTCGCCGCGCAGGGCGATGGCCAGGTCCGGCACCGCCGTTTCGCTGCGCAGCCATTGCAGGCGCAGGATGGCTTCCAGGCGCGCGCTGTCATGGCTGGCGAGCATGGCCAGGCCGACCACCAGCGGAATGCCGCCCAGCGCGCCGAGCACCACGGCCTTGCGCCCGTAATCCCAGTGGCGCGCGAGGAACAACGGAGCCAGCGGCGGCAGCACGCACGCCAGGCCCCAAAGCGGACCGCGTTCGAAGGCGAGGATGATCAGCCAGACGTAGCCGGCGAGGATCAGCAGCAGGCCGGCGAGGATCAGCAGCGTATCCATCGGAGCGCTCCCGCCCGGCTCAGGCGCCGTCGACCTTGAAGTGCGCGCGGGCGGTGGCGATGGGCTCGCCGCGGGTGGTCTGCCAGGCGCTGATGGCGACGTTGGTCACCCGCCGGCCCTGGCGCCAGACCTGGCACTGCGCGTAGGTATCGCGGAAGTGCCCGGCGCGCAGGTAGTCGATGGAGAAGTCGATGATCTTCGGCAGATGCGGCATGTCCATGAACATCAGCAGGTGCAGCATCGCCGCATGTTCCATGAAGCCGGCGATCACGCCGCCATGCAGCGCCGGCAGGGTCGGGTTTCCGATGTTGTCGCGGGCGGCAGGCAGGTGGAAGATCACGTCCTCGCCCAACTGCAGGCAGCGCATGCCGATGAGCCGGGCGTAGGGAATGCTTTCCAGCAGCGGCGCGAAGTCGCTGTTCTGCCGGCACTGGAGTATCAGCTGTTCGAAACTCGACGTGCTCATGCGCCCGCCCCCTTCTCCGCCGTCCGCGCACCCACGCTCTTGCCCAGGCGCATGAAGGTGCCGACCACGTGGGCGATGGGCTGCTCGGGATCGTCCTGGTAGGCGATGCCGCGGGTGAAGATGATGTTCGGCGTAACGCGGTAGCACTCGGCGAAGCCGAAGACATCCTTGTGCGGCTCCGCCGGGTGCATGTAGTCGATGCGCAGGTCCAGGGTCGGGCAGATCTCGAACTCCGGCAGCACGCAGAGCGTGGAGATGCCGCAGGTGGTGTCCATCAGGGTGGTGATGGCGCCGCCGTGGATCACGCCGGTTTCCGGGTTGCCGACGATGGCCTCGCTGTAGGGCAGGCGCAGGGTCAGCCCCTTGGCGTCAGCCGCGTGTGCGCTGATGCCCAGCACCTGGCAATGGCGCAGCACCGCGAGAAAGCGCTCGACGCGCTCTAGAAGGAGGGTTTCGCTCATGAGGATCGGGTCGCCGGTTTGCTGAAGCGCGCATCATACTCCGCTGCCAGGAGTCGCAGCAGCGATAAATCACCGGCTTGGCGCAACCTTACATGGAACTTCTAAGACAAGTCTCAACTCCAAGCTGCACGTCCCAGGAATGCCGCACAAGGAGGCTCCACGATGAAAAAGACCCTTACCGTTGCTCTGCTGCTGGCCGCCGGCCTGACCCTCGCCGGTTGCAACAAGAAAGAGGAGCCCAAGGCTCCACCGGCCGCTGAGCAACCAAGCGCCCCGGCTGCCGCGCCGACCACCCCGCCGGCCAACGAAGCCGCTCCGGCCGCCCCGGCCCCGAGCACTCCGGCCCCGGCCGGCGAGGAGCCGAAGCAGCAGTAAGCTCCACCCGTAACGCACAAGGCCCGCATTCCAGACTGTGTGAAAACACGCTGTGAGCAAGGCTAATCAAACGCCCCGACTGGTTCGGGGCGTTTGCTTTTCTGAGGGCTCAGCCCATCAACTCGATCAGGCGCCGAGCACCGAGCACCTGGATCGCGCGCTTGAGGTTGTAGGCCTGTACTGCCAGGGCCATTTCCGTAGTAAGTCGGCCGGATCATAGGCCGGGCGTCCAACCTTGCTCGCCTGCGCCTTGCTGAAGCCAAGTCGCTGCAGATCCAGTCGCGCCACATAGGCCTCGATCACGCGGATCAGATGTTCTTCAGGGACCCACTCATCCAGCGACACTGGAAACAAGCTGCCCTGATCACGCCCTTCACCGCGGATATAGCCCATGAACGAAAATGCCCGTATCGATCGATACGGGCATTGTCTTTGGCTTGTGCTCAGACGGCTAGGTTTTCACACAGTCTGTGATGCGGGCCTTGTCGTTCTCAGCAGTTGTCTTTTACTGCTTCACCTGTCGTCGAGTGCGACGGAGCCGGGGTCAGGGTCGGGGTGTAGACCATCACCTTGAGCACGTCGGAATGGAACTCGCGCTGGTAGAGGACGCCGACCACGCCGGCACTGACCAGCATGAACAGCCAGGGGTTGATGAACCAGGCCAGCATCCCCAGGCCGAAGTAGTAGGAACGCAGGCCCTGGTTGAACTGGTGCGCCGCCATCGAAACCACCCGCGCGGCGCGTTCGGCGAAGGCCTTGCGCTCCAGCTCGCCGACATGCCGTTCGCCGATCAGCGGCGCCGAGCCCACCAGTACCGCGGCGAAGTTGTACTGGCGCATGCACCAGCTGAAGGTGAAGAAGGCGTAGACGAACAGCACCGCGAGGCACAGCAACTTCAGCTCGGACAGGCCGCGGGTCGGCGGCATGACGAACGGCAGGTCGTTCAGCACCGACAGGGTGCGCTCCGCCGAGCCCAGCAGGGTGAGCACACCGGCGATGATGATCAGGGTGCTGGAGGCGAAGAACGAGGCGTTGCGCTCCAGGTTGCCGATCACGCTGGCGTCGGCCACGCGGTTGTCGCGCAGCAGCAGGCGGCGCATCCAATCCTCGCGATACAGGTGCAGCACGCTCGCCAGGCAGGCGGTGTCGCGCGCCTTCCAGCTTGCGTAGCGGGTATAGCCCACCCAGCAGAGCAGGAACCAGAGCACCGCCAACAGGTTCCACAGGTACTGGATATCGAAGAGATCGACGACGTCGGTCATGGCATTCCTTGAGTGCTCCGGGCTGGCCGGAACGGGATTGAGCGGAGTCCGCGGAAAAGGCGCCAGATAGACGCAAGAAGTCGGCGACGAGACACGTGTTATGCGTAAATCGCAGACTTTCCCGTCACTGCGCAGCAAATGCCGGCAGGTTCAGCGCCGGTTCAGTGTTTGGTCAGGTGGCGTTCAGGCAGTCCGCCGGAGAATGACGATCACTGAACCGGAGAGCTCAACCATGTATGTCGAACTGCTGACCAAGACTTTGAAAGACACCCTGCTGACCGTCTCCGAGCGCAACGAACGCGCCGCCAGCACCCTGCTCTACGCAACCTACGGCCAGGCCCAGGACGACTCCGAGCTGATCCTGCAGGTGGTCGTCGATCTGCAGCAGCAGGCCGAGCAACTGCGCAAGCTAAGCCAGTCGCTGCAATAAGTGGCTCAGTTTTCCGAAGAATCGCTGCTCGCCGTTTCCGGGACCAGGGGCAGGTGCTCGCGGCGTGGGAACAGGCGCCCGTCGGCAGGCGGCGAGATGGCGGGCGGACGCGGCAGGAAACACTGCACGCCCGGATGGCTGGACACGTACTGACGGGCCGCCTCCAGACAGGCGACGGCCTCTTCCTCGCTGTTGCACACGATGAAGAACGTCCCCAGGAAGACCTTCCATACGGGCGGATCACCATCGATCTGTTCGATCCGGATGTCCATGCGCCAAGCGTAGCCGAGCGCCCGGCGTCGACCGCGCAGTTCATCGGCTGCGCAGCACTGACCTAGACTTCGGCAACCGCCCGGCGCTATCCGCGCCCCGCTTCCGCGGCTCGTCCGGCCGTCCTGCCCCGGTGTTTCCGCCACCTTTGCCGGAGGTCACAGCATGTCCCCTACCCACCCCCGATTCGCGTGTATGTTGCTCGTCGCCTTGCCGCTCGTCGCCACGGCAGCCATGCAACTCACCCCCGCCGATAGCAGCGCAGCCTTCAAGGCCGCAGGGTTCACCCTCAAGGGCAAGGATTGGCGCAGCGATTGCGACGATGGCAGCCCGTCCTATACCCCGGCGAGCCTCGACCAGGTGGCGGATTTCAATGGCGACGGACGCCCCGAGGCGCTCATCAGCGAAGGCGGGACCAATTGCTACGGCGCGACGGGCGCCGGCTATCGACTCGTCAGCAAACAGGCCGACGGCAGCTGGAAGCTGGTGACCGGCGGCACCGGCATGGTGACCATCCTGGGCAGCAAGGGCGTCGGCGGCTGGCCGGATATCGAAGTGGGCGGGCCGGGCTTCTGCTTCCCGGTGGAACGCTGGAACGGCAAGGAATACAAGCTGCACGGCTACCAGTACGAAGGCAAAGCGTGCAAACCGTAGGGCGTACAACCGTTCGCGGTTGTACGCTGTGATCGATGGGTTTCGCTGCGCTCAACGCTATCCTACGGGCGATCAATAAACCTCCGGCACCAGCATTTCCCGCGGCGTCGGGATGCGCACGTAATCGGCGTTTCGCTGCCGTGCCGGCAGCTGCACCGCCGGATGCTCGATGTCCTCGTAGGGAATCTGCCCGAGCAGGTGATGAATGCAGTTCAGCCGTGCGCGCTTCTTGTCGTCGGCCTGCACCACCCACCAGCGCGCCTCGGGTATGTGGGTGCGTTCGAGCATGATTTCCTTGGCCTTGGTGTAGGCCTCCCAGCGCCGCCGCGACTCCAGGTCCATGGGGCTGAGCTTCCACTGCTTGAGCGGGTCGTGGATGCGGCTGAGGAAACGCAGGTGCTGCTCGTCGTCGCTGATCGAGAACCAGTACTTGATCAGCTGGATGCCCGAACGCGCGAGCATGCGCTCGAACTCCGGCACGCTGCGGAAGAACTCCTCGTACTGCTCGTCGCTGCAAAAGCCCATCACCCGCTCGACGCCGGCGCGGTTGTACCAGCTGCGGTCGAACAGCACGATCTCCCCCGCCGCCGGCAGGTGCGAGACATAGCGCTGGAAGTACCACTGGGTCTGCTCGCGGTCGTTCGGCGCGGGCAACGCGGCGACCCGGCACACGCGCGGGTTGAGGCGCTGGGTGATGCGCTTGATGACCCCGCCCTTCCCCGCCGCGTCGCGGCCTTCGAAGAGGATCACCACCTTGTGCCCGCTCTTCACCACCCAGCTCTGCAGCTTCACCAACTCGCCCTGCAGGCGGAACAGCTCGCGGAAGTAGCGCTGGCGCGCCAGGCGCGCCTCGAAATCATCCAGGGTGCCGGTGGGCAGACCGTCCAGGTCGTAGAGGTCCTGCCACTCCAGTTCGAGCGCTTCGTCGAGATCGTCGAGGGACTCACGGCGAATTCGCTGGGGCAGGGTCTTGTCGTTCAGCAGCATGATCATCGCAGGCAGGAAGGGTTGGGCCGTCAATGGCGCCGTCACTCGGAGGTGACAGTTTGATGACGGAAAAATGTAGTGACGCCTGATGACAAAATCATGACAAATGCGCTTGTGAACGCACGAAAACCTGCGAGCCAGAGCGGTTGGTGAATACCGGACGACTGTAGGAGCGCCTGGCTCAGGCGTCGGCCAGCGGACGCGGCTTGTTCTGGTACTTGAAGGTGCCCGAGGCCGTCGCCACCGTCTCGCCGGCGGCATTGCGCACCTCCGCCTCGCAGAAGGCGATAGAGCGCGTGCGATGGCGCACGCTGCCGAAGGCTTCGAGGACTTCGCCGACATCGCCGCCCGGCCGGAGAAAGCTGGTCTTCATCTCGACGGTCACACAGCCGCGACCCTGCTCGTCGGCGTGGCTGCAGGCCAGCGCCATGGCAACGTCGAGCAGGCTCATGAGCACGCCGCCGTGGGCATTGTTCCAGCCGTTGAGATGCTCGCGCCCCACCTGAAGCACCAGGTGGCCGTCGCCGCCATCCTCCCCCGCCGGCTGGTAGCGGAAATTCAGGTGGTCGAGCAGCGGAATGTCGATGCCACGGAACTGGGTGTAGGACTGCAACTGGGTCGGGTCGATGGGCATGGCTGATCCTGGCAGGAGTGGCTGGCGAGGCGCGGGCGAATGACCGCCAGCGCGCATTTCACCCGATCGACCGGGTGGCGCGTATCACTCCTTCGGATGAATCGGCGCTTCAGCGACGCTTGTGCTTGAGCGTGCCGGCACTGCGCAATTCCACGGCCTGAACGAAGAGTTCGTCGACCATCAGGCTCGGGATGGGGGTGTCGCTGAGCAGCGACAGGCTCATGCCATCGATGCCGTGGGTGTATTCCAGGCGGGCGACGCCGCACAGCAGGATGCGCTGGTTGAAGGCCGGGCGACCGCGGTCGATTAGCTGCTCGCGGGTCTGTTCGCCGTCCTGGTAGCTGAGCTTCAGGGTCACTGGCTGGTCGCCAGTGCCGGCCAGGTGGAGCCAGGCGGCGATATTGAAATCGGCACGCCAGCCGCGCCCGAACTTCTTCGGCACGGCCTGCTGGATCAGGTGCGTGGGCACCTGGCCGATGAATTTGCTGTGGGAGGCGGAAGACGACATCTGGCTACGCGGGAACGGGGCTATTGCGGACGACCGAGTCTACGGCAGGGCTTTCAGGGTTGCTGTCGGCACCCTGTAGCAAGTCGTATCGGCCTTGATACACGGCTGCACCCGGCGCGAACGGGCCAGCGCCAGGCGCAACGCCTTGGCGGGGTCAACCGAACAGATCGAAGGAAGGCTGTTTTCGTTCACCGCTGTACATCTGCATCAGGGCCACCGGAGTGGCAGTGGGAGCGACCGGCTGGCTGCCGGCGTCGGCCTGCAACTTGATCTTTTCCCTGATGCGCTGGGCGATCTCGTTCTCGACCTTCTCCCGATCCGCGGGCGACATGGCGTCGAGCTGGTCCTGGGTGACGTTCATCTCCTTCATGACGCCGTAGCGCAGCTTTTCGCCGGGGCTGAGCTTCATGTAGGCGAGGAAATCGTCCAGGGCGCCGCCGGTGTCGCTGGCGGCCGAGGCGGAGGATGCTACCGCGCCGGCCGAAGCGCCGCTCGTACCGCTCGTCGCGCGGCTATCCGCGGCGCTGCCGGCCTCGGCCAGCAGGCTGGCGAACTCGCTGGCGCCGGCGACGACGCCGCGCACCACCTTGCCGGCGAGGTTCAGCGCACTCAGACCACTGATGATGTTCACGGATGGCACTCCCGGCACGATGGAAACTTCGTATCAGGCAAGAAACACACCAGTGAGCAGGGCCGTGTCCGACGCGGGGCGGCCAGGCGGCAAGCGGCAAATCCTTGCCGCCCAGCGGCCGGCGATTGCCGGAACCGGCACGCAGCTGCCAGGCGCAGGTACGAAAACGCCCGCCCCGGATCGCTCCGGGGCGGGCGTCTGCCGAAGACCTATCGATCAGCCGAAGCGGCCGGTGATGTAGTCCTCGGTCTGCTCCTTGGCCGGCTTGGTGAACAGCGTGTCGGTGTCACCGAACTCGATCAGGTCGCCGAGGAACATGAAGGCGGTGTAGTCCGAGCAACGCGCAGCCTGCTGCATGTTGTGGGTCACGATGACCACGGTGAACTCCTGCTTGAGCTCGGTGATCAGCTGCTCGATGCGCCCGGTGGAGATCGGGTCCAGCGCCGAGGTCGGTTCGTCGAGCAGCAGCACCTGCGGCTTCAGCGCGATGGTGCGGGCGATGCACAGACGCTGCTGCTGGCCGCCGGAGAGGCCCTGGGCGTTGTTCTTCAGCTTGTCCTTCACCTCGTCCCACAGGGCCGCGCCGCGCAGGGCCTGCTCGACGCGATCGTCCATCTCGCGGCGCGAGACTTTCTCGTGGTGGCGAATGGCGTAGGCGATGTTCTCGTAGATGGTCATCGGGAACGGCACCGGCTTTTGGAACACCATGCCGACCTGGCTGCGCAGGCGGTTCATGGAGTAACCGGGGGCCAGGATGTTCTCGCCGTTGAGGATCACCTCGCCGCGCGCTTCCTGTTTCGGGTACAGGGAGTAGATGCGGTTGAAGATGCGCAGCAGGGTCGACTTGCCGCAGCCGGACGGGCCGATGATCGCGGTGATGCACTTCTCCGGGATGTCCATGTTGATGGACTTCAGGGAGCGGTGTTCGCCGTAGAAGAACTCCAGGTCGCGAACCTTGATCTTGGTGCGTTCGGCGGTAATGGGGTTGGTCATGCTGGTCATCAGGATGCCCTATTGCGCAAGAGGATGAGACGGGAGGTCAGGCTGAGCATCAGTACGAAGAGCGTCAGCACCAGGGCACCGGCCCAGGCGAGGGCGTGCCAGTCGTCGAAGGGGCTCATGGCGTACTGGAAGATCACTACCGGTACGTTGGCCATGGGTTTGAGCAGGTCGCTGCTCCAGAACTGGTTGCCGAAGGCGGTGAACAGCAGCGGCGCGGTTTCGCCGGTGATGCGCGCCAGCGCCAGCAGGATGCCGGTGACCACCCCGGCGCGAGCGGCGCGCAGGATGATCTGCAGGGTCAGCTTCCATTGCGGCACGCCGAGGGCCAGCGCGGCTTCGCGCATGGTGGTCGGCTGCAGCTGGAGCATCTCGTCGGTGGTCCGCACCACCACCGGGATCACCAGCAGCGCCAGGGCCAGGGCGCCGGCGATGGCGGAGAAGCCGATGCGATGGTCGCTGAGGTAGTTCAGCGGCAGGATCACGCTGGTATAGACGAACAGACCCAGCACGATCGACGGAGCCGACAGCAGGATGTCGTTGATGAAGCGCACCACCATGCCCATGCGGGTGTGGCGGGCGTATTCAGCCAGCCAGATGCCGGCCATCAGGCCGATCGGCGTGCCGATCAGCAGCGCCAGCAGGCTCATCAGCGCGCTGCCGTAGAAGGCGTTGGCCAGGCCACCCTCGGTGCCCGGCGGCGGGGTCATCTTGGTGAACAGGTCGAGGTTCAGCGCGCTGACACCGTGGCTGATGGTGGTCAGCAGGATCCACGCCAGCCACATCAGGCCGAACAGGGTTGCGCCACAGCTGAGAACCATCGCGATGTTGTTCTTCAGCGCACGCATGCGGTAAAGGCTTTCGTTGCCGCTCATCAGAGGCCCTCCTTCTTGGACAGGCGCAACAGCATCAGGCGCGCCGCGGCGAGAACGACGAAGGTGACCACGAACAGCAGGAAGCCCAGGGCGATCAGCGAGGAGCGGTGCAGGTCGGTGTAGGCCTCACTGAACTCGTTGGCGATCACCGAGGCGATGGACGAGCTGGGCATCATCAGCGATGCCGAGAACTGCTGGGAGTTGCCCAGCACGAAGGTCACCGCCATGGTTTCGCCGAGGGCGCGGCCGAGGCCGAGGAAGATGCCGCCGACCACCGCCGAGCGGGTGTACGGCAGGACGATGTCCCAGACCACTTCCCAGGTGGTGTTGCCCAGGGCGTAGGCCGACTCCTTGAGGGTGGTCGGTACGCTGTGGAACACCTCGTTCATCACCGAGGTGATGAAGGGAATGATCATGATCGCCAGGACGATGCCGGCGCTGAGCATGCCGATGCCCAGCGGCGGGCCCTGGAACAGGCCGCCGATCAACGGCAACGCGCCCAGGTAATCGTTGATCCCGGGCGCCAGGTGCTCGGCCATGAACGGGCCGAAGATGAACAGGCCCCACATGCCGTAGATGATCGACGGAATACCGGCGAGCAACTCGACTGCAGCCGCCACCGGCATGCGCAGCCAGGTGGGCGCGAGCTCGGTGAGGAAGATGGCGATGCCGAAACTGACCGGCACGGCGATCAGCAGGGCGAGGAAGGAGGTCACCAGGGTGCCGTAGATCGGTACCAGGGCGCCAAACTGGTTGTTCACCGCATCCCATTTGGTGCTGGTGAGGAAATCCAGGCCAAAGGTCGTGAAGGCCAGGCTGCCGCCCCAGAGGGTGGAGCCGGCGACACCGGCCAGCAGCAGCAGTACGAGGACTGCGGCGCCGAACATGGAATTGCGGAACCAGCGGTCGTGGCGCTGATCGCGCAAGGCACGGTCCTCCGCCTCTTTGGCGGACTGCAGACTGTCGATGCTCATGGTCTGGGAGGATTGGGTAGACATCGGTTCATCCAAGCAAGCGAACCGCCGCCAAGGAGTGCACTCCCGGGCGGCGGTCCAAGTCATTCACTCGATCAGCGAGCGAAGTCCGACTTCCAGTAGCCTTCGATGCGCTCGACCAGGGACTTCGGCAGAGCGACGTAGTCCAGGGAAGCGGCTTGTTGCTGGCCGTTCTCCAGGGACCACTTGAAGAAGTGGAAGGCCGCAGCGGCCTGCTCAGCGTTCTTCGGTTGCTTGTACATGATGATCCAGGTGGTGGCGGTGATCGGCCACGCGTTGTCGCCCGGAGCGTTGGTCATGATCAGGTTGAAGTCCTTGGCGCTCGACCAGTCAGCGGTGTCGGCAGCAGCCTGGAAGGCCTTGGCGTTCGGCTCGACGAACTTGCCGGCGGCGTTCTTCAGCGAGGCGTAGGACATCTTGTTCTGCAGGGCGTAGGCGTACTCGACGTAGCCGATGGAGTTCTTGACCTGCTTCACGTAGGCGGAAACGCCTTCGTTACCCTTGCCGCCCATGCCAACCGGCCAGGGTACGGTGGTGCCGAAGCCGACCTTTTCTTTCCACTCGGCGCTGGCCTTGGACAGGTAGTTGGTGAAGTTGAAGGAGGTGCCCGAGCCGTCCGAACGGTGTACGACGGTGATCTTGGCAGCCGGCAGCTTCAGGTCCGGGTTCAGGGCGGCGATGGCCGGATCGTTCCAGTCGGTGATCGAGCCCATGAAGATCTTGCCGAGCACTTCGCCGTCCAGGCGCAGTTTGCCCGGGGCGACGCCTTCGAGGTTGACCACCGGCACGATGCCGCCGATCACGCTCGGGAACTGGCCCAGGCCAGCGGCCTTCAGGTCGTCGGCGGACAGCGGGGCGTCGGAGGCGCCGAAGTCAACGGTAGCGGCCTTGATCTGGGCGATGCCGCCGCCGGAGCCGATCGATTGGTAGTTGATGCGATTGCTGGAGCTCTTGCTGTATTCCTGCGACCACTTGGACAGGACCGGGTAGACGAAGCTCGAGCCGGCGCCGGTAACATCGGTGGCATGGGCCAGGCCGGTCAGGGCCATGGAAGCCAGCAGCACAGACAAGCGGGTTTTGCTAAGCAGCATCACGTCAATTCCTCAATATGGGAGGGAGGCTGGGAACGCCCCAGCAGTTGGAAGACGAGATCATTAAATGCTCTTAATGTGACTCTCTTATGACAGTCAGATTAATAATCCGCGTAATGGCCAGCTGATGTCAGCAAGGGGCATTGCGGCCCTCCGGATCCCGCGCGCCAGACCGCCCGCGCGCCCTCTCCGGCATTGCCGATGGGCCTGCATCCACAGGCAGGGGTGGATGCGAAGCGGGGGCCATTGCGCCCCCACATGTCCTTGATGTGACGACCTCTCCGCCCGCGAGGCCCACCCGTCGGAGTCGGCATCGCGCGGCGGCGTCGCCCTTCAGCGCAGTTCGTTGACCAGGCTCGCCAGGGTCGAGAGCACAGCGCCGGCCAGCTTCTTCGCCCGCGCGCCGCTCCAGCCGGTGCGGGCATCAGGCGACAGGTCGTGGTCCTTGAACGGCATTTCCAGGGTCAGCGACAGGCACTGGTAGGTTTCGCCGACGAAGTTGCAGGCCAGCGTCATGTTCGCCTGGCCCGGCTCGTCATGCGGATAGCCATGCACGCTCTGGAACTCGCCGCGCGCTTCCAGCCCCGCGCGGAATGCCTGCTCCAGATGCGCTTGACGCGGGCTGTAGCCGGGGTTGCCCTCGCAGGCGGCGGCGAAGACGTAGGGGATCTCCTCGTCGCCGTGGATGTCGAGGAACAGGTCCACGCCGTACTGGCGCATCTGCTCCTGGACGAACAGCACTTCCGGACTCGCCTCGGCGCTGGGCGCCTGCCAGGCGCGGTTGAGGTCGGTGCCTGCGGCATTGGTACGCAGATGGCCGCGGAAGGCGCCGTCAGGGTTCATGTTCGGCACCAGGTACAGCTCGGCCTGTTCGAGCAGCCCGTTGAGCTCCGCGTCATCGCGCTGGCGCAGGCGCTCGATCAGCCCTTCCATGAACCACTCGGCCATGTGCTCGCCGGGGTGCTGCTGGGCGATCAACCAGAGCTTGCGCGAAGCCTGCGGGTTGCGACGGACGCGCAGCAGCTCGATGTCGCGCCCCTCGATGCTCTTGCCGGTGGCGATCAGCTCGGCGCCGGCTTCCTCGACGGCAGTGCGGATCAGCGCGGCGTGGCGCTCGCGGCTGTACGGCTCGAAATAGGCGAACCAGGCCTGCGGCTGCTCGGCGTCGAGGCTGAAGTGCAGGCCTTCCTCGTCGAAGCGCGTCGGTACGCGGAACCAGTCGCGCTGGTCTAAGGAAGCCACCGCGCGGTAGCCCGGCCAGCCGCCCTTGTAACTCGATTGCCCGGCGTTGGTCAGGCAGAACTCATAGCGCTGGCCCGGCTGCAGGCCGTCGGCGCGGAAGTGGAACCACTGGAAATGCGGGCTCTTCAGGTCGGGGCGCAGCGCCAGACGCACGTTCTGCGGGTTACTGGCGTCGATGACCTGGATGTTGCCGCTGTCGAAGTCGCAACGAATGTCCATGCGTCCTCCCGGGACTGCGAAAAAAAACAGGGCGCTATCTTCCTGCGCCGGGCCGCCGCTGTCACGGCCTCTGACGATCGAAGGCGCTTGGCGGCAATACTTATATTATGCTCATAATACAAACAGCAGCGACTCGCCTGGCCAATGGCCGGCCAGCCGCTAACCTCGATGGACTCGCCTCTAACCTGGAGAACACCCATGAGCGACTACGACGTCATCGTCATCGGCGGCGGTCCGGGCGGCTACAACGCCGCCATCCGCGCCGGCCAGCTGGGCCTGAAGGTGGCCTGCGTGGAGGGCCGCGAAACCCTCGGCGGCACCTGCCTGAACGTCGGCTGCATGCCGTCCAAGGCGCTGCTGCACGCCTCCGAACTGTACGAGGCGGCCAGCGGCGGCGAGTTCGCCCGCCTCGGCATCCAGGTCACGCCGAGCCTGGACCTGGCGCAGATGATGAAACAGAAGGACGAGAGCGTGACCGCGCTGACCAAGGGCGTGGAGTTCCTCTTCCGCAAGAACAAGGTCGAGTGGATCAAGGGTTGGGGCCGCCTCGACGGACCGGGCAAGGTGGTGGTCAGCGCCGCCGACGGCTCCAGCAGCAGCCACACGGCGAAGAACGTGATCATCGCCACCGGCTCCGAACCTACTCCGCTGCCGGGCGTGACCATCGACAACAAACGCATCCTCGACTCCACCGGCGCCCTTTCGCTGCCGGAAGTGCCCAAGCACCTGGTGGTGATCGGCGCCGGGGTGATCGGCCTGGAGCTGGGCTCGGTCTGGCGCCGCCTGGGCGCCGAGGTGACTGTCCTGGAATACCTCGACCGCATCTGTCCGGGCATGGACGACGAGACGGCGAAGACCTTCCAGCGCGCCCTGACCAAGCAGGGCATGAAGTTCCGCCTGGGCAGCAAGGTGACCCAGGCCAAGGCCACGGCGAAGCAGGTCAGCCTGCAGGTCGAGCCGGCCGCAGGCGGCGCCGCCGAAGCCATCGAAGCGGACTACGTACTGGTCGCCATAGGTCGTCGCCCCTACACCCAAGGCCTCGGCCTGGAAACCGTCGGCCTGCAGGTCGACAAGCGCGGCATGCTCGCCAATGAGCACCTGCGCAGCGGCGTGCCGGGCGTCTGGGTGATCGGCGACGTCACCGCCGGCCCGATGCTGGCGCACAAGGCCGAGGAAGAAGCCGTCGCGGTGGCCGAGCTGATCGCCGGCAAGGCCGGAGAGGTCAACTACGACGTCATCCCCGGCGTCATCTACACCTCCCCGGAAGTGGCCACCGTGGGCAAGACCGAGGAACAGCTCAAGGCCGAAGGCCGCACCTACAAGGTCGGCAAGTTCCCCTTCACGGCCAACAGCCGGGCGAAGATCAACCACGAGACCGAAGGCTTCGTGAAGGTCCTGGCGGACGAGCGCAGCGACGAAATCCTCGGCGTGCACATGGTCGGGCCGAACGTTGGCGACATGATCGCCGAGTTCTGCGTGGCCATGGAGTTCGCCGCCGCTTCCGAGGACGTGGCGCGCACCTGCCACCCGCACCCGACCCGCTCCGAGGCCCTGCGCCAGGCGGCGATGGCAGTGGAAGGCTGGGCCATGCAGGCGTGAAAAACCGCTGCGACGCATAGGCGCACCCCGCGACCGCGCCGCAAGCCGCGTCGCAGAAGCCCTGCAGGGGGATTGCCCGGTACATTGCCGGCAATCCCCCTGTTTTTTTAGCGACAACTCTGTTCACAAAAGCGACAACGGCTGTGACTTTCCATGTGGCTGCAAACATCCATTGGCTGTACGAACGGGCGGATCACGCGGTCCCGCCCCACCTAACAGCGATGGATGAACCACGCAGCGAGTGTAACGCCATGAACGCACCCCTTCGTTTCAACGAGGCTCTGCTGATCACCGGACGAGCCTTCCAGCCCTTCCAATGCGTCACCTGGATCGACCAGGTCGGCGATGGCAGCCTCGACCTCTCGGTCGTCGACCGCACCGGTACCCGCCTGCTCGGCTTGACCCGCATTTCCTCCGCGGACTACTCCGACCCAGCACGCCTGGCCGACCTGCTGACTCAGGCCCGCGAGGAGCTGAACCGCGACGGCTACCGCCTGCAGGAATGGCACATGCCCGAGTGATGCTCCGGCATCCCCAACGAAAAGCCCGGCCCAACGCCGGGCTTTTTCGTTTCCGCCGTTCCTGGCGTACCGGCACAGGGTTTGCCTGGCAATATCTGTGGGGCATATGACATTGAAGCCATCCTCGGCCCGGCGCACACTCGCGCCATTAACGAGGGAGCCCCACCATGGACAAGCCGCGCCGCATCGCCAGCCTGATCTACCCGGACGTCATGAGCCTCGACGTCACCGGGCCGCTGCAGGTGTTCGCCTCGGCGAATGTCGAACGCCAGCGCCAGGGCTTGCCTGCCGCCTATGAAATCCTCGTGCTCGGCGAGCAAGCCGGCCCGGTGCCTACCTCCGCTGGCCTGCGCATTTACACCGATGCGGCCTGGCGTGAGACGCCCCTTTCCAGCCTCGACACCTTGCTGATCCCCGGTGGCGCCGGCGTCACCGAACAGCGCGGGAACACCGCCCTGCTCGCCTGGCTGCATAGCGCCGAGCGCGAAGTGCGCCGCCTCGGCTCGGTGTGCTCGGGTGCGCTGCTGCTGGCCGCCGCCGGCGTGCTCGACGGGCGTAGCGCCACCACCCACTGGGCGGACGTCGACAACCTGCGCGAGTGCTATCCCTCGGTGCACGTCCAGGGCGACCGCCTGCACACCTACGATCCGAGCCGGCGCGACGGCGACGATCACGTCTTCACCTCCGCCGGTGTCACTGCCGGCATCGACCTCGCCCTCGCATTGGTCGAGGCCGACCTTGGCCGGCCAATCGCCCTCGCTGTCGCACGGCGCCTGGTGATGTTCCTCAAACGCCCCGGCGGCCAGGCGCAGTTCAGCACCTGGCTGACTCCCGAGCCGGTCCGCGCGCCGCGCCTGGCAGCGTTGCTGGAATGGATCCCGGCCAACCTTGGCGCCGATCTCTCGCTGGAAGCCCTGGCCGAACAGGCGTGCATGAGCCCGCGCACGCTCTCGCGGGTATTCATCAGCGAACTGGGCCTGGCGCCGGGCCGCTACGTCGAGAAAGTGCGCCTGGAGGCTGCGCGCGCCCTGCTGCAGGACGCCCAGGCGTCCATCGGCACGGTCGCCCGGCTTTGCGGCTTCGGCCACCCGGAGAACCTGCGCCGCACCTTCCACAAACACCTGTCGGTCAGCCCCCAGGAATACGCCGAACGCTTCGGCCTGCTCGCCGACGCCTGACTCTCCCCCCACAGAAGGACCTCGCCATGCTCGAACTTCGCCCCAACTGCGAATGCTGCGACCGCGACCTGCCGCCAGAAAGCACGGACGCGCGCATCTGCACCTACGAATGCACTTTCTGCAGCGACTGCGCCGAGAACGTACTCGGCGGCAGCTGCCCGAACTGTGCGGGCGAGTTGCTGCAACGGCCGCGGCGCCCGGCGGCGATGCTGGCGAAGGACCCGGCCTCGACCGAACGGGTGCTCAAGCCCGGCGGCTGCCAGCGCTGAGGAAACGACCATGCTCCTGCTGCGCAATGCCGCCCTGCGGCTGCTGTTCCTCGGCCAGGCGCTGTACTGGTCCTGCTCGCTGATCGGCATCACCCTGACCTCGCTGATCGGCGCGCAACTGGCGCCGATCAACGCCCTGGCGACCCTGCCCCTGGCCTTGCTGGTACTCGGCAACCTGCTGGCGGTACAGCCGCTGTCGCTGTTCATGCAGCGCCACGGCCGACGTCCGGGGCTGATGCTCGGCGCCGCCTGCGGCGTAGCCGGCGGGCTGGTCTGCGCCCTCGGCGTGCAAGTCGGCTCGTTCTGGTTGCTGTGCCTGGGTTCCCTGCCGATCGGTGCCTACCAGGCTTCGGCGATGTACTACCGCTTCGCCGCCCTGGAAGCGGTCGGCGAAGCGCAGAAGGGTCGCGCCAGCGCCTATGTGTTCGGCGGCGGCGTGCTGGCTGCGCTGCTCGCCCCGAGTCTCGCGCTGTGGTCGCGTAACGCCCTGCCGACGCCGTTCGTCGGCGCCTACCTGGCGATTGCAGGCCTCGCCGTCGCCGGGCTGCTGACCATGGCCCGACTGCGCGAAGGCGCCGCCCCGCGTCCGGCACGCAGCAGCCTGGCGGCCATGCGCGAACTGCTCGGCCGGCCGCTGGTGCGCGCCGCCATCGCCTGTTCCGCCGCCGGCCACGGGCTGATGATCCTGATCATGAACGCCACGCCGCTGGCCATGCAGTTCTGCGGCCTGCCGCTGAAGGACTCGGTGAGCGTGATCCAGTGGCACATCCTCGGCATGTTCCTCCCGGCCTTCGTCGCCGGCCCTCTGATCGACCGCATAGGTAGCCGCCGCGTGGCCCTGCTCGGCATCGCCACCCTCGCGGCCAGCGCCGGCATCGCCTTGGGCGGGCTGTCCACGGCGCACTTCCTGGTCAGCTCGCTGCTGCTCGGGCTGGGCTGGAACCTGCTGCTGGTGGCCGGCACCACCCTGCTCGGCGAAGGCCACAGCGAGGCCGAACGCGGCCAGGCCCAGGGGCTGATGGAACAGGGCAACAGCCTGATGGCCGCCGCCATGTCGCTCAGCTCTGGCGCGCTCATCACCGGCCTCGGCTGGAGCGCAGTCAACCTGCTGGTCTGGCCGGTGCTGCTGTTCGCCCTGACGCTGCTCTGGCCAGCCTGGAGGCAATCGCCGGTGACCTCGCGAGACGCCCTCTAGCCCCTGCCGGCCGCCGCAGCATGCTGCGCGGCCCATTGCGCGTCGCGCTCGGCAACCCGGGCGAAGACCGGGCGCGAAGTGACCCTCGCGATGTAGCCCTCGATGGCCGGGGTCTTCGGCACTATGCCGAAGTGCGTGGTCCAGGCCAGCGCCGAACCCCAGAGCACGTCAGCGGCGGTAAAGCGCTCGCCGAGCAGGTACGGGCCCTTGGCCAATTGCTCGTCGATCACCTTGATCACCGTCTCGAAGTCGCCGTAGGGGCTGCGGTTGCGCGGCGCCGGCTCGCGGCCCAGGGAACGGTCGGTGACCGCCGGCTCGAAGCTCGAACCGTAAAACACCAGCCAGCGCAGGTAGGGTCCGCGCAGCGGATCGCCGATGGCCGGGGCGAGGCCGGCCTCCGGGTAGAGATCGGCCAGGTAGATGTAGACGGCGCCCTGCTCGGTCACCAGCGCCTCGCCGTGGCGAATGGCCGGGACCTTGCCCATCGGGTTGATGGCCAGGTAGGCCGGCTGGCGTTGCTCGTCGGCCTGCATGTTGAGCAGCTGCAGGTCGTAGTCGGCGCCCAGTTCCTCCAGCAACGCCAGGGTGCCGGAGGAGCGGGTCTGCGGGGAGTGATAGAAGGTGACGCGGCGGTCGGCGCTCATCGCGGCGGTCCTGCTTGCGGCCAAGGGAGCCGCAAGCATAGACCTTCAACGTCAGGCTTCCTCGAAGTGCATCTCCGGCGGCTGCTGGCGGAATCCGCCGGTCAGCAGGCCCAGGTAGATGACGCCGACGGTCAGCCAGGACAGGCCCAGGTAGATCGCCAGGTGATCGAGGCTGACCATCAGCCAGAGGTCGGCGACCAGGCCGATCAGCGGGAACAGCAGGAACAGCACCAGCTCGCGCGGGCCGCGCTGCTTGCCGCCGATCCAGTAGTGGAAGATCACCGACAGGTTCACCAGGCTGAAGGCCAGGAACGCGCCGAAGTTGATGAACGAGGTCGAGGTGGTCACGTCCATCTCCAGCGCCAGCAGGGCCACCACGCCGCACAGCACGATGCTGCCTACCGGGGTGCCGAAGCGCTCGCTCAGCGTGCCGAAGAAGGCCTTGGGCAGCACGCCGTCGCGGCCCATGGCGAACAGCAGGCGCGAAGCGCTGGCCTGGGCCGACAGGCCGGAGGTGAACTGGCCGACGATCAGGCCGATGAGGAAGAGGCTGACGAACAGGTCGCCGCCGATGTTGCGGGCGATCTCGTAGGCCGCCGAGTCGGCATTCTGGAACTCGATGGACGGGTGCGCGAGCTGCACGAAGTAGCTGGCGGCGATGAAAATGAAGCCGCCGATCAGGGTAATCAGCAGGATGGCGCGCGGGATGTTCTTGCGCGGCTCATGGGTTTCCTCGGTGAGGGTGCTGACCGCGTCGAAGCCGAGGAACGAATAGCAGGCGATGGCCGCGCCGCTCATGATCAACGGGAACTGTACGCCGTCCTTGAAGAACGGCTGCAGCGACCACAGCGGCTTGCTCGGATCGCCCAGCACGTAATGCACCGCCAACACGACGAAGGCCGCGAGAACCAGGAACTGCACCAGCATCAGCACGTTGTTGACGCTCTTGGCCAGGTTCAGGCCGATTACGTTGATCGCCGTGGTCACGCCGATGAAGGCCAGCACCCAGAGCGCCTGCGGCACCGCCGGGAAGGCCGAGTGCAGGTAGGCGGCGCCGATCAGCCAGATGGCCATGGGCAGGAACAGGTAGTCGAGCAGCACGCCCCAACCGGCGAGGAAGCCCAGTTTCGGGCTGATCGACTTGCGCACATAGGTATAGGCCGAACCGGCCACCGGGAAGGCGGCGGCCATGCGCCCGTAGCTGAGCGCCGTGAAGAGCATGGCCACAGAGGCCACCAGGTAGGCCGAGGGCACCAGGCCCTGGGTGGTCTCGGCGAGGATGCCGAAGGTGCCGAGCACGATGATCGGGGTCATGTAGGCGATGCCGAAAAGCACCACCGAACCCAGGGACAGCGTCCGCTTGAGTCGAGCCATTACTGATTACTCCGAGTTGTGGTTGTTATGGCAGAGTCGAAATCGACGCGTGCAAGAGCAGCCCCCCTCACCCAGGGCGCTGCTGGCGGGGGAAGCTCCCGCCTGTTTCTTTTCGGAAGATCGCTGGCGCGGCCCTGCGCCTTCCGGGGCTCAGCCCGGAATCAGCAGCTCGCGGCGGCCATCGGCGTGCTCGCGCAGCTCGCCCGGCAGGACGAAGCGGCGTTCGGCGAGGTAGCTGTAGTCGCGGCGCGCCTGTTGCAGGCGCTCCAGGTCCAGCTCGACGATCTGCCGGCATTCCTCGCGGCCGGCCTCGCAGATCAGCTGCCCGTACGGGTCGACCACCGCGCTGCCGCCGGCGAAAACCAGGCCGTCGTCGCCTTCGCCGACGCGGTTGACCATCACCGCGTAGGCCTGGTTTTCCATGGCCCGGCCCATGATCGCGGTGCGGTGGGTGGGGCCGTAGGGGTCCATGTTGCCGTTGGTCACCAGGATCAGCTCGGCGCCGAGCTGGCCGAGGGCGCGGGCGGACTCGGGGAATTCGATGTCGAAGCAGATCACGATGCCCACGCGGATGCCGTTCCACAGGCAGGTGGCGTAGCGGTCGCCCGGCGTGAAGATGCCGCGGTCCGACGCCCACAGGTGCGTCTTGCGGTACTTCAGGGCGATACCTTCGGGAGTGATCAGCAGCGTGGTGTTGTAGAAGCGCCCGTCAGCGGCCTCGGCGAAGCCAACGACGACGGAAATGTTCTTCTCTCGTGCGGCGCGCTGCACGGCCTGCACGCTCGGGCCGTCGATGGGCTCGGCGACCGCGGCGATGTTGTCCTCGGTGGGGAAGCCGGTCAGCTGGGTCTCGGGGAACACCACCAGCTGGCTGTCGGCAGCACAGGCGTGGATCGCCTCCAGGGTTCGGGCCAGGTTCCAGGCCACATCGCCATCACGGCCGGCCAGTTGCACGAGTTCGACTTTCATTCGGCTTCCTCGGTTTCTTGTCTTGCAGTGACCGGGCGGGGCAAAAGGCTCAGAATGCGCCGGCCGGTGTCAGGCATGCGGCGAGTATGCGGCTCGCCCGGGCGCCGGAGTAATTACGCCCACGTGGTAACCCAACAGGGGTAGAGGCATGAACCTTTCGCTGCAGGACATCGCCTGGCACCGCTCGGTCGGGCAGCTGATCGAGAGCCTGGACCAGCCCAACTTCTGGCTCGCCCTGGTGCGCCTGCTCGGGGAGTATGTGCCTTTCGACAGCTGGGTGGTCCTGCTCTTCAGCAGCGGCCGGCCGCAGGTGTTCGCCGAATGCCCGGGCGAGGACGGCGGCCCCGACCCGCTGTTCCAGGACTATCTCAAGGGCCTCTACCTGCTCGACCCCTTCTACATCGCCAGCCGCGAAAACCCGCGCAGCGGCCTGCAGCGCCTGGCCGACGTGGCCCCGGAATGCTTCGAGCAGACCGACTACTACCAGCGCTACTTCCGCCTCAACGTGGTCGCCGACGAGGTGCAGTTCAACGTCCAGCTGGATAGCGAGCGCACCCTCTGCCTGTCGCTGGGCAGCAAGGGCCGCTTCAACCCCGAACAGATCGCCCTGCTCGACCTGGTCCGCCCCTGGGTGAGCAGCCTGATGCGCCAGCGCATGGCCTTCGAGCGCGAACTGCTGGAAAGCGCGGTAGCCCCGGCGCCGCGCTGGCAAAGCCGCCTGGAAGAAACCGTCGAACGCCTGGAAACCCCGCTGACCGCCCGCGAACTGGAAGTCGGCCGGCTGATGCTCAGCGGCTGCTCGAGCAAGGAAATCGCCCGCAAGCTGACGATCTCGGCGGAGACCGTGAAGGTCCACCGCAAGCACATGTACAGCAAGCTGGGGATCAAGTCGCAGTCGGAACTGTTCTCGCTGTTCCTGCAGGCGCAGGCCTGATCCGGCGGCGCTCCCCTGCCACCTGTAGGCGCGGATCTCGTCCTCGAAAAATCCCGCAATCGACCACCCGCCCGATCCGGTCCATGCTTGAAGGCAGGAGGTACACCGCCATGACCCTCAGCGTCTTCGACATGTTCAAGCCCGGCGTCGGCCCGTCCAGCTCGCACACCGTGGGGCCCATGCGCGCCACCCGCGAGTTCGTGGAACGCCTGCGTTCGGACCACCTGCTGCACCGCGTAGCGCGGGTCGAGGTGAACCTCTACGGCTCGCTCAGCGCTACCGGCAAGGGCCATGCCACCGACCGCGCCTGCCTGATCGGCCTGCTCGGCATCGACCCGGCGGATGCCGACCCGGCGGCCCTGGCACCGCTGGTCGACGCCATCTTCGCCGAGCACAGCCTGGCGCTGGACGGCGAACACGTCATCGACTTCAGCCCCGGCCGCGACCTGGTATTCCACGACGGCAGCCTGCCCTCGCACCCCAACGGCATGCACCTGCGTGCCCTGGAGCGCCACGGCCACCTGCTCGCCGAACGCACCTGCTACTCGGTGGGCGGCGGCTTCGTGGTCGACGAGGCCGACTTCAACACCGACCGCGCCCTGCCCGACAATCCCATGCCCCATCCCTTCCACAGCGCCGAGGAACTGCTGCGGCTGTGCCACGCCAATGGTTTCCGGCGCATCAGCGACCTGATGTGGGCCAACGAACGGGCGCTGCGCAGCGAAGCCGAAATCCACGCCGGCCTCGCGCACATCTGGGCGGAAATGCAGGCCTGCGTGCAGCGCGGCCTGGAAACCGAAGGCACCCTGCCTGGAGGCCTCAAGGTGCGCCGCCGCGCGCCCATGCTTTACCGCCGGCTCAACGAGGCCGGCAGCGGCAACCTGATCGCCAGCACCCTGGGCGCCATGGACTGGGTCGACCTCTGGGCACTGGCGGTGAACGAGGAAAACGCCGCCGGCGGCCGGGTGGTGACGGCGCCAACCAATGGCGCGGCGGGGATTGTCCCGGCGGTGCTGCACTACTACGCCCACTACCAGCCCGACGCGCCCATGGATGCCATCGAGCGCTACCTGCTTACCGCCGCCGCCATCGGCATCCTGTGCAAGCTCAACGCCTCCATCTCCGGCGCCGAAGTCGGCTGCCAGGGTGAGGTCGGCTCGGCCTGCGCGATGGCCGCCGCCGGGTTGGCAGAGGTTCTCGGCGGCAGCCTGGAACAGGTGGAGAACGCCGCGGAAATCGGCCTGGAACACAACCTCGGGCTGACCTGCGACCCGGTCGCCGGGCTGGTCCAGGTGCCCTGCATCGAACGCAACGCCATGGCCTCGCTGAAGGCGATCAACGCCGCGCAACTGGCCCTGCGCGGCGACGGCCAGCACCTGGTGTCGCTGGACAAGGCCATCGCCACCCTGCGCGACACCGGGCGCGACATGATGGACAAGTACAAGGAAACCTCGAAGGGCGGGCTGGCGGTGAATGTGATCGCGTGCTGAGGCGCGCCGATTTCTCACCCGGTCTTCCCCGCGAATCGCACGGCACGAATGCCAACCCCGTAGGGCGAATAACCCCGAAGGGGTTATCCGCCATTTTCGTGGTGGGCGGCGGCGCATAACCGTGAACGCGGTTATGCGCCCTACGGCAGATCGGCGCAGGGATTTTCGCGGATGAATCCTGACACCGTCCTCCGGTGCCCACGCCGAACGGCCCCTCTCCCTTCAGGAAGAGGCCGAAACGCCGGCGCATCTGGTAAACACCGTTCGCGAGCAAGAACCAGGCTTACCCCTCGCTCCTACGAAAACGACACCGCATTGCCAAAGACGGGCACCTGCATTTTTGCCACAACCGAAACACCCTTTCTCAGCCCCGGCAAATATCGTTAGCTTGCTTTCTTTTTCGCTCACCGCGAGCTACCGTCGACGCCCTTCATCACTAGAAAGACTTCTGAATACCTGCCGGATCCAACCTCGCCCAGGCGCGTTTGCGCGAGGCCTGCCATGCTCTGTCGTGGCCCTTTCGGCTCTCCCCACCGTGATTCGTCCGTCGACTGGAGACTCCATGAACCTGTCGCTGCTCAGCCGCTATGCCTTCTTCGCCGCCTGCGTGCTCTTCACCCTGTTCAGCCTGCCGTTCCTCGGCCATGACTGGGTCTGGCCCTTCACCCTGCTGACCCTCGCCCTCAGCCTGCTCGGCGTCTTCGATCTGCTGCAGGAACCCCACGCGGTGCGCCGCAACTACCCGATCCTCGGCAACATTCGCTACCTGGTCGAGGGCATCCGCCCGGAAATCCGCCAGTACCTGCTCGAAGGCGACAACGACGCCCTGCCCTTCTCCCGCGCGCAACGGGCGCTGGTCTACTCGCGGGCGAAGAACGAGTCCGCCGACAAGCCCTTCGGCACCCTGATCGACGTCTACCAGTCCGGCTTCGAGTTCATCGCCCACTCCATCCGCCCGGCGCCGGTGGCCGACCCCTGCACCTTCCGCGTCGACGTCGGCGGCCCGGAGTGCAAGCAGCCGTACTCGATCTCGATCTTCAACATCTCGGCCATGAGCTTCGGTGCCCTCAGCGCCAACGCCATCCGCGCGCTGAACAAGGGCGCCAAGCTCGGCAACTTCGCCCACGACACCGGCGAAGGCAGCATCAGCCCGTACCACCGCGAGAACGGCGGCGACCTGACCTGGGAGCTGGGCAGCGGCTACTTCGGCTGCCGCAACGACGACGGCACCTTCAGCCCGGAAAAGTTCTCCGCGCAGGCGAAGGACCCGCAGGTGAAGATGATCGAGATCAAGCTCAGCCAAGGCGCCAAGCCCGGCCACGGCGGCATCCTGCCCAAGCACAAGGTCACCCCGGAGATCGCCGCTACCCGTGGCGTGCCGATGGGCCAGGACTGCGTGTCGCCCTCGCGCCACAGCGAGTTCAGCACGCCGAAGGAGCTGCTCGATTTCATCGCCCGCCTGCGTGAGCTGTCCGGTGGCAAGCCGGTGGGCTTCAAGCTGTGCATCGGCCACCCGTGGGAATTCATGGGCATCGCCAAGGCCATGCACGAGACTGGCATCCTCCCCGACTTCATCGTCGTCGACGGCAAGGAAGGCGGCACCGGCGCCGCGCCCCTGGAGTTCACCGACCACATCGGCCTGCCGCTGCGCGAGGGCCTGCTGTTCGTGCACAACACCCTGGTGGGCCTGAACCTGCGCGACAAGATCCGCATCGGCGCCAGCGGCAAGATCGTCAGCGCCTTCGACATCGCCAGCGTGCTGGCCATGGGCGCCGACTGGGCCAACTCGGCGCGTGGCTTCATGTTCGCCATCGGCTGTATCCAGTCGCAGAGTTGCCACACCAACAAGTGCCCGACCGGCGTGGCCACCCAGGACCCGCTGCGCCAGCGCGCGCTGGTGGTGCCGGACAAGGCCGAGCGCGTCTACAACTTCCACCGCAACACCCTCAAGGCGCTGGCCGAGATGGTCGCCGCCGCCGGCATCGAGTGCCCATCGGAACTGGAAGCCAAGCACCTGGTGCGCCGCGTCTCGGCTACCGAGATCCGCCTGTTCTCGCACCTGCATTACTTCCTCAAGCCCGGCGAACTGCTCTCGGGAAATATCGAGGGCGAGTTCTACGAGCGCATCTGGCGCATGGCGCGCAGCGACAGCTTCGCTGCCAACGGGGCTTAAGGAGGCCTTAAGGCGCAGGCCAGAGGCTCTCGCGGCCCAATCGGGCGTTGCCGGATGCAACGCCCGCCTGTTCCGGAGCCTCCTGCGCATGTCCACCGAATACGAAGTCCACGGCCCCCACGACCACGCCGTCGAACACTCCCTGCATCACCCCAAGCGCGACCGCCTGACCGGCAGCATGGCAGTCGCCACCGCGATACTCGCCACCCTCGGCGCGGTCTTCGCCTACCAGAGCGGCTCCACCGAGAGCCTGGCGCTCTACTACAAGAACGCCGAGGCAGTAGCCAAGACCGAGGCGGCCAACCAGTGGGGCTACTACCAGGCCAAGGGCGAGAAGCAGAACCTCGCCGAGTTGGGCGCGACCCTGTCCGCTGGCGACGCGCAGAAAGTCGAGCACTTCGAGCAAGAGAGGCAGAAGTACGCGCTGCAGAAACAGCAGATCCGCGCCCAGGCCGAACAGCAGGAGCGCGAGGTGGCGCACAACGAGGCGCTCAGCGAGCAAGCCCTGCACCAGCACCACCGCTGGGCCCAGGGCATGCTGCTGGTCCAGGTGGCGATCTCCCTGGCCGCCATCTGCCTGCTGACCCGCCGTCGCTGGGTGCAGCTGGCGACCTACGCCGTGGCCGCCGCCGGCACGCTGGTGGGCGCGACCGCCCTGCTGCACCTGGGCTAGCCGGCCTGCACAAATCTTCCAGACAGGCGCGCGCCGCGGAGTATCCTGACCTGCTCGCGGATTGCGGAGGCGCGCCATGCCCGGCGACAACTGGATCGACCTGCTGCAGGATGCCGACACCGGCATCGAGACGCTGCGCGCGCACTTCAAGGGCCACGCCTACGATCCGCACTGGCACGACAGCTACCTGATCGGCTTCACCGAAACCGGCGTGCAGCAGTTCCGCTGCCGCCAGCAGCGCAACGTCAGCACGCCGGGCAAGGTGTTCTTCCTCGAGCCCGGCGACATCCACGACGGCGACGCGCCCACCGAGGGCGGCTTCACCTATCGCATGCTCTACATTGACCCGCAGTGGCTGGATCGCGAACTGGGCGCGCTCTTCGAGGACGTGCCCAGCGGCTTCCAGCTGAGCGTGCCGCAGATCCTCTTCGACGACTCGCGGTTGGCCGCCGGCATCGACGCCGCCTTCCAGGCCGTGCACGGGCGCGACCTGCGCATCGTCCGCCAGGCCGCCCTCGACGAGCTGCTCGGCGGGCTGACCCGCCGCCTGCAATGGCGCAAGCGCATCGACGACAACCCGCGACTGCCGATGGTGGCGTTGCGCGCGCGGGACTACCTTCACGCCAACCTGATGCGCGACATCGACCTCGACGACCTGGCGCGCGCCGCCGGCTGCGACCGCTTCCGCCTCAGCCGCGCCTTCAAGGAGGCCTTCGGCCTGCCGCCGCATGCCTACCTGATCCAGCTGCGCCTGGCCCGCGCGCGCCAGTTGCTCGGCCGCGGACTGGCGCCGGCGCAGGTCGCCGCCGACCTCGGTTTCGCCGATCAGAGTCACCTCGGCCGCTGGTTCCGCCGCGCCTACGGGGTCACCCCGGCGTACTACCGCACGCGCTGCTCAAAGCTTCCAGACTGAGCGTACGCCGCCGGCGAGGATGCAGGCTCCCCTCGCATCCGGAGCCTTTCCATGATCCCCGCCCTGCAGCAGTGGCTGCCCTTCCTGCTCTTCGCCTTCGTCGCCGCCATCACACCCGGGCCGACCAACCTGCTGATCTTCAGCAACAGCGCACGGCATGGCTGGCGTGCAGCGCTGCCGATCATCCTGGGCGGCTGTGTCGGCGCAGCGCTTATGGTGTTGCTGGTGGGATGTGGGGTAGGCGAACTGCTCGTTCGGCTACCGCAAGTGCAGGGCGTCATGGCCGCCGCCGGCGTGCTCTGGCTGACCTGGCTGGCCTGGCAGATCTGGAACAGCCCGCTACAGGGCCTGGAAGGCGGCGAGCCCACGCGGCGCATGGGCCTGTTCGATGCGCTCAGCCTGCAAGTGGTGAATCCGAAGAACTGGACGGTGGGGTTGGCGGTGATCGGCGTCTATGCCGGGCACGGCGACGATCGCCTGCTGCGGGTACAGCTGATGGCGCTGCTGTTCTTCCTGGTGGGTGTGCCCTGCCTGCTGGCATGGGCCGGGCTGGGCGCCGGCAGCGCGCGCCTGCTGCGTTCGCCGCACGCGCTGCAACGGATGAACCGTGGACTCGCCCTGATCTTGCTGGTGTCCGCCTGGGCCGGGGTGCTGGCCTGAGAGCTTAGCGCTGGCTCAGTTGCTGGGTCTTGGACCAATCATCGGGATCGATCTTCCCGACCACCTGCAGCCCACCCTTGCCATCGCTGGCCAGTACCAGCGAGGAGGCGTAGTCCGGGGTGTCGATGTCGTGGTGATCGAGCGCCTGGACCAACTGCTCCATGCACTCGCTGTGGGTCACCAGGATCAGGTTGCGATGGCTGGCCTTGTGCGCCAGCACGTTGTCGAGCAGCTTGCCCTTGCAGTCGGCTGCCCACCACTGGTCCGGCTTGACGTTGCCGAACATCAGGTCGGCGGTCTGGGTGGTGCGGGTCAGCGGGCTGGCGTAGATGTCGGCGTTGTCCAGGCCGAAGAAGGTGCGGTAGTCACGGCCGACGGTGCTGGCCATCTCGCCGCCACGCACGGTGATGCCGTCCTTCGCGCCCATGCAGGGAGCACTGGAGCGGTCGCAACGCTCTGCATGTCGCACCAGCACCACGACATCGCCGTGGCTCCACTGCGCCGCCAGGTCCGCCGGGCCGAGCTGCTTCAGGTCGCGCTCGCCGGAGAAACTCGCCGCGCCGCCCAGGCCGAGCGCGAGCAGGCCGAGCCCGCCCAGCAAGGCAGCCAGGAACGGCCGGGATTTGAACAGGGGGAGTCGCTTGTCACGTCCAGCGTTGGGAGACGACTTCACTTCGCAACTGGCCTCGCGGGCGATGATTCGGAAGGCGCGACCGGCGGCATACCGGATGCTGGGCGCCATCCTGCGCAGGCGAAGGTGAAAACGGCGCGACGGAGATGTGATGAAATTGTGATGACGAGTAACTGGAGGGGGTAGCCGACGGCCGGTCATCCCCCCGGCGCACGGGGCGCCGGGGTGGTTCGGGGCTTAGTCGCTGATGCCCTGGATGTCGTTGAAGGTGGACAACAGGGTATTGAGGGCGTCGAGGCTGCGGTCCTTGTCCGGGGTCTTGGCGTGCAGTTCCTTGACCACCTGTTCGACCGCCGCGTTGGCCGCTTTCCAGTCCTCCGGACTCTTGCGCTTGAGCTGCGGCGCGGCTGCATGCCACTTGCCCTGCATCTCGTCGACCTTGGCGCGCGCCGTGGCGAAATCGCCCGTGCCCACGGCATCCAGCGATTCCTCTGCCAGCTTGCCGTAGTCGGAGAGATCGCCCAGCGGGCCCTGCTGGTCGCCTTCGTCCATGCCGCTGGGCGGCGTCGACTCATCGCCCCATGCCAGATTGTGCGTGACCGGGACTGCACCCAACAGCAACGCCAGCAGCGCTGCCGCGAAAACCGTACGCGAAGAAGAACTCATCGTTTCACTCCCGAGCGTGACCATTGCCAGATCAGGAGTGTAGAGGTCGATTTGTCAAAATTGCACGGAATAAGCGTGCAGCCGGCGTTGCGACGGCTGCGGCGAAAGGCATCGAGACGACTCAGGAATGCAGGTAATAGAGCTTGTTGACGATCACCCAGCCGGCGTCGGTGCGCAGCAGCGAGAGGTAGTCGGTGAAGCGCATGTCCAGGTAGTCGTCGAGCACCTTGACCGCGGCGCTGTCGCCGGTGACGTCCAGGGCTTGGATCTCCCAGGTTGCCTGGCTGCCCTCCTCGGCCGCGCCACCGGCGAGCACTGCCGCAACGAAGTCCTCGAAGCCCAGCCACTCCAGGTCGCCCTGGTAATGGCCGATGACCTT
Source organism: Pseudomonas sp. QL9 (assembly GCF_041409665.1). NCBI lineage: Bacteria > Pseudomonadati > Pseudomonadota > Gammaproteobacteria > Pseudomonadales > Pseudomonadaceae > Pseudomonas > Pseudomonas sp. QL9. Next base: position 5,075,199 of record NZ_CP166971.1, on the reverse strand, counting down.
GCAGTCCGGATGGAACGCCCGGCGCAGGCGCTTCTCGTCGGCGAACACCATGCCTTCGACGTAGTCCCGCACCACTTCCCGAATGGCCGCCGCCGCGGCCTGCCCTGAATTGTCGGCCATGATCCCGCTCCCTGATCCGGCCCACCCAGGGCCGGGCATCAGGCAAAACTAGCAGGCTGGCACCCGGGCAAGGCCCGGACCGACGTGCGGCGCCGGTTCAGCGGTTGGTTTGTAGCGCGCGGCGCGCGGTGTGGCGTTCGATGGCCAGGTCGATCAGGCGGCTGACCAGTTCGCTGTAGCTCATGCCGGCGGCCTGCCAGAGCTTGGGATACATGCTGATGCGGGTGAAGCCCGGCAGCGAGTTGAGCTCGTTGATCAGCACCTCGCCATCCTCGGTAAGGAACACGTCGACCCGCGCCAGCCCCGAGCACTCCAGCACCTGGAAGGCTTGCACGGCGAGCCGGCGGATGCGCTCGCTGGCCTCGGCGCTGATGTCCGCCGGGACCACCACGCGCGCGGCGTCTTCGTCGATGTACTTGCTGTCGTAGGAGTAGAACCCGCTGCTCACCACGATCTCACCGCAGCCGCTGGCAACCGGCTCTTCGTTGCCAAGCACTGCGCACTCGATCTCACGGCCCTTCACCGCCGCCTCCACCAGCACCTTGTCGTCGTAGGCCAGGGCCAGCTTCACGGCAGCGTCGTAGGCGGCCTCGTCCTCGACCTTGCTGACACCCACCGAGGAACCGAGGTTGGCCGGTTTGACGAACAGCGGCAGGCCGAGCTGGCGTTGTGCCTCGGCGAAAGGCGTGCGGGCGGCAGTGCGGCGGGTCAGGGTGATGAAGGGGGTGATCGCGATGCCGGCGTCGCGCAGCAGGCGCTTGCTGACATCCTTGTCCATGCAGATCGCCGAGCCCAGCACATCGGAGCCAACGAAAGGCAGGTCGGCCATGCGCAGCAGGCCTTGCAGGCAGCCGTCCTCGCCGAGGGTGCCGTGGACGATGGGGAAGATCACATCGACGTGGTCGAGCAGCTGGCGGCTGCCGGTTTCAACGAGCTGGTGCTCAGCCTTGCCGGGCACCACGGCCAGCTCGCGGTTGGAACGGTTGATCGCGATCAGCGCCGGGTTTTCCTGGTTCAGCAGGTAGTCGGAGGCGTCGTTCAGGTGCCAGCGGCCCTCCTTGTCGATGCCGATAAGGACCGGCTCGAAGCGCGAGCGATCCAGCGCATCGACGATGTTCTTCGCCGATTGCAGCGACACCTCGTGCTCCGCGGAACGCCCACCGAAAATCACCCCGACACGCAACTTCGCCATGACAACCTCCATCGATCAGAGGGCGCTTCTTACCATGGCACGGCGCTTTTTTGTAGGAGCGGACCTTGTCCGCGATGGGCGGGCATGGCCCGCTCCTGAGGGTCGCCGGGGTGCGTCGATTTTCGCGGATGAGATCCGCTCCTACACGACTGCCAGATGCGCCTTGCGCTTGGGCGGTGGGAAGGCAGCATCGAGCCTGGCCAGGTCGTCGGCGTCCAGGCGCAGTTCGAGCGCGGCGGCGTTGTCGCGCACATGGGCCGGATCGACGGCCTTGGGAATGGCGATCACCCCGCCCTTCTGCACCAGCCAGGCCAGGGCCACCCGCGCCGGGGTCGCGGCGTGGCGCTCGGCGACTTCGCGCAGCGTGGCATCGTGCAACAGGCCGCCGCCCTGCCCGACCGGGCAGTAGGCCATCAACGGCATGCGCTGTGCCTGGCACCAGGGCAGCAGGTCCCATTCGACGCCGCGCTCTTCCAGGCTGTATTGCACCTGGTTGGTGGCGCAGGCCGTGGTGCCCAGCTCGTGCATGTCGTCGAGGTCGAAATTGGACACGCCCCAACGGCGGATCTTGCCGGCCTCGCGCAGGCGCTCGAAGGCCTCGACGGTTTCCTCCAGCGGGTACTGGCCGCGCCAGTGCAGCAGGTAGAGGTCCAGGCAGTCGGTACCCAGGCGCTTAAGGCTGCGCTCGCAGGCCGCCGGAACACCCCTGTGGCTGGCGTTGTGCGGATAGACCTTGCTGACCAGGAACACCTGGTCGCGACAATCGCGAATGGCCTCGCCGACCACCTCTTCGGAGCCGCCTTCGCCGTACATCTCGGCGGCGTCGATCAGCGTCATGCCCCGCTCGATGCCCTCGCGCAGGGCCGCCACTTCGCGCTTGCGCGCCGCCCTGTCCTCGCCCATGCGCCAGGTGCCCTGGCCGATGGCCGGAACCTTCGCGCCATCGGCGAACTGCACGTCGTTCATGCCTTGCTCCTTACTCGTTCAATGCCAAGGGTCGTAGGTGCCGAAGCTCCACACATGCCCCTCGGGGTCGCGGCAGGTGAAGCCCTGGCCGCCGTAATCTTCGTCGCGAATGTCGATCACCATGCTCGCCCCGGCCTCGAGCGCGCGGCGATACATGGCCTCGGCATCGGCTACCACCAGGTACAGGCTCTGGGTGCAGCCGCCAACCTCGGCCGGGGTGTGCATCAGTCGGCCGTACTCGTTGTCCACCGCCGAACCGAGCATCAGCATGCCGCTGCCGTCCGGCAGGCACAGCTGCGCGTGGGCGATGCCGCCCTCGCCGTCATCCACCACCAGTTGGCGACGGAAGCCGAAGGTGTTGCAGAGCCAGTCTATGGCGGCTGGCGCGTCGCGGTAGCGCAGGCAGGGGATCAGGCTCGGGCGGTGGGACATGGCTCTCTCCAGGGCAGGCGCAAATGCTCACAGAGCATAGCCCTACAGGCGCACGCGCCAGCGGCCGTTGAAGGTCAGGCGCAGCACCGCCAGCGGTTCGACGTCGATGGTGTTGAAGCCTTGCGCGCCGGCCCCGATCACGTGCAGCAAGGCTGCTCGCAGGACCGCAGGATGGGTGACCACGACGCTGTGCCCTTCCTCGCAAAAGCCGTCGAGCCAGGCGCCGACCCGGGCGCACAGCTGGGCCTGCGACTCGCCGCCGTGGGCCGTGCTGTCGGGGTTGCTCAGCCAGTCTGCCAGCGCGTCCGCCGGCAACTCGTCCAGGCCGTGCCCGCGCCAGGCGCCGTAGTCGCAATCGCGAAGCTCATCGAGCACCTGCGCCTCGCCGTGCCAGGCCGCGGCCGTCTGCCGGGTACGCAGCTCCGGCGCGCAGAGCACCCGTCGCGGGGCCCTCAGCTCGCCAACGCGCATCGCCAACGCGGCTTCGTGATCGTGCTCCAGCGCCTCGTCGTCACGGGCGAAGCGACTTTCGCGCTGCGCCCGGGTACGGCCATGGCAAACCAGGCTCATGCGGATCGGCATTGAAATTCACTCCCATTCGGCGACGTCGAGGTTTACACTCCCCGGCGCTCTCGCAGCACATTGCAGCGGAAGGAAGCCGGTTGGAACCCGGCACGGTCGCGCCACTGTATTCGGTCCCTGGACTGAGAGTCAGACCCTTCCCCGCATCCACATCCACTTTCAGGACGCGCAATCCTAGGAGGTTTTCATGGCTCATTCAGCCACCCACGCCGATTCCGGCGTTTCCATTCCCGTCATCCCGCTGGGCGAACTGCTGCCCTGGGCCGTTTTCGGCGGCCTGCTGCTGGTGCTGGCGCTGTACTTCGTCGGCGCCGAACAAGGCGCCACCTCGATGTTCAAGGGTATGTACGTCCACGAGTTCGTGCACGACGGCCGCCACCTGCTGGGCTTCCCCTGCCACTGACCGGGGACACCCACATGACTGGAAAACTCCTGCTGCGCGGGATGCTCGTCGGCATCCTGGCGGGCCTGCTCGCCTTCGGTTTCGCCCGGGTCTTCGGGGAGCCGGAAGTCGATCGCGCGATCGCCTTCGAGGAACAGCACGCGTCGATGCACGAGGTCGATGAAGCGGCCAACGGCGTCGCCGCCCACGACCATGACCACGAAGAAGAACTGGTCAGCCGCGAAGTGCAGGCCAGCTTCGGCCTGCTCACCGGCGTGGTGGTGTACAGCGCGTCCATGGGCGGTCTTTTCGCCCTGGTCTTCGCCTATGCCCTGGGCCGCGTCGGTCGCATCGGCCCACGCTCGCTCGGCGCGCTGCTGGCCCTGGCCGCCTTCGTCAGCCTGTACCTGGTGCCGAGCCTGAAGTACCCGGCCAATCCACCGTCGGTGGGCGATCCGGAAAGCATCCAGCGCCGCACCGCGTTGTTCTTCCTGATGATCGCCGTCTCCGTGGCCGCTGCCGCCATCGCGGTGAACTTCGCCCGCCGCCTGATCGCCCGGCACGGTGCCTGGAGCGGCTCGCTCGCCGGCGCGGTGCTGTACGTGCTGGTGTGCGCCGTCGCCGCCGGCCTGTTCCCGGCCGTGCGCGAAGTGCCGGCGGACTTCCCCGCCGACCTGCTCTGGCAGTTCCGCCTGGTTTCGCTGGGCATCCAGGCGATCCTCTGGAGCACCCTCGGGCTCGTCTTCGGCTGGTGGGTGGAGCGCAGCCTGGTCCGTCCGGGCCGCTACGCCCTGGCCTGAAACCTCTTCCCACACTCACGGGCCTCTTCGGAGGCCCTCTTTTTGCGTCCCTCGCCGTGTGATCCAGCCACTTCCCTGCGGCAGGCTTTTCGCTATCATCGGCGCCTCCACTGATCGCGATAAGGACGTCCCATGTCAGTCTCCTCCCTGGTAACCGTTGCCATCCTGGCCGCCCCGCTGTTTGGCGCGATCGGCGCCTACAACCGCCTGGTGAGCCTGCGCGCACGTTACAAGAACGCCTTCGCGCAGATCGAGGTGCAGCTCAAGCGCCGCTACGACCTGATTCCCAACCTGGTGGAAACCGCCAAGGCCTACCTCAAGCACGAGCGCGAAACCCTGGAAGCCGTGATCGCCGCGCGCAACGCCGCAGTGGCCGGGCTCAAGGCCGCCGCCGCGCACCCCGGCGAAGCTGCTGGCGTGGCGCAGCTGACCAGCGCCGAAGGCGCGCTGGGTGGCGCCCTGGGCCGGCTCAACGTGACCATGGAGGCCTACCCGGACCTCAAGGCCTCGCAGAACATGCAGCAGCTCACCGAGGAGCTGTCGAGCACTGAGAACAAGGTCGCCTTCGCCCGCCAGGCCTACAACGACGCGGTGATGGAGTACAACACCTACCGCCAGTCCTTCCCCGCCGTGCTGCTGGCGCCGACCTTCGGCCACAAGACCGACGCCGCCCTGCTCGAATTCGCCGACAGCAAGCAGATCCAGGACGCTCCCAAGGTCACCTTCTGACGACCGGAGCCGTCGATGAACTTCTTCCAGCACCAGGACCGCGCCCGCCGCCAGACCGGGCGCCTGGTCCTGCTCCTGGCCCTCGCCGTGACCTGCCTGGTGAGCATCACCACGCTGGTGCTCGGCTGGCTCTGGCGGCACATCGGCGAGCCGGGAACGCACTGGACCTCGCCGAACAACCTGTCCAACTTCGACCTCTACCTGGGCGTGGCCCTGGTGGTGGTGAGCGTCGTGGTGATCGCCGCGCTCTACAAGCAGAACCAGCTCAGCGCCGGCGGCCGCGCCGTGGCCGAGCGCCTGGGCGGCCGGCTGATCAGCCTCGACGCCAAGGGCCCGGACGAGCGCCGGGTGCTCAACGTGGTCGAGGAAATGGCCCTGGCATCGGGCACCCCGGTGCCGCCGGTGTACCTGCTCGATGACGAGGCCATCAACGCCTTCGCCGCCGGCCTCACGCCGCGCGATGCGGTGATCGGCATCACCCGCGGGGCCATCGACCTGCTCGACCGCGACGAGCTGCAGGGCGTGATCGCCCACGAGTTCAGCCACATCTATAACGGCGACATGCGCCTGAACACCCGCCTGGTGGCGCTGCTGCACGGTATCCTGGTGCTCGGGCTGATCGGCGAGACCGTCCTGCGCGGGCTCTGGGACAGCGACTCGGGTAGCGGCGCGCGGGTGCGCATCGGCAATCGCAGCAGCAGTTCAGGCAGCGATTCGGGTGGCGGTTCCGCCCTCGCCTTCATCCTGATGGCCGTTCTCGCCGGTGCCGCCCTCTGGGCGCTGGGCTCGATCGGCAGCTTCTTCGGCAACCTGATCAAGGCCGCCGTGAACCGCCAACGCGAATACCTCGCCGACGCCTCCGCCGTGCAGTTCACCCGCAACCCGGCCGGCATCGCCGGGGCGCTGAAGAAGATCGGCGGCCACGGTTCGCTGCTGGCCGCCCTGCACCGCGCCGAATTCAGCCACCTGTACTTCGGCGACGGCACGGGAGCCCACTGGTTCGGCTTCGACACCCACCCGCCGCTCAAGCAACGCATCCGCCGCATCGAGCCCAACTGGGACGGCCGCTACCCGAAGGTCGAGCCGCGCCTGGATACCCCGTTGCTCGACCGCGAAAGCTGGAATGCCGCGCTCAGCGGCTTTGCGCCGAGTGCAGCGCTGGCCTCGGTGGAAGCCATCGGCGAGCCCCGCGAAGAGCATCTGGAAGTCGCCCGCAGCACCCTGCACCAACTGGATGACCGTCTGCACAGCGCCGCCCGCACCATCGACGGCGCCCAGGCGCTGGTCTACGGCCTGCTGATGGACAGCGAGCCGGCGGCCCGCGACCAGCAGATGCAACTGATCAAGCAGCACCTGGACCTCGGCCCGGCCTTCCAGCTCGATCTTCTCGACGACGCCCTGCGCGCCCTCGATGCGGGCCAACGCCTGCCGCTGCTCGACCTCGCCATGCCGGCGCTGAAGCAGCTGGATACGCCGCAGTTCGAAACCCTGCGGCAGAACATGGCGCTGCTGATCAAGGCCGATGGCCGGGTGAAGCTGCTGGAGTGGACGTTGCTGCGCATCGTCGAGCGCAACCTGCGACCGGGCTCGGCGCGTATCGGCAACCTGCCGCTGGAGGACTTGCAGGAAGAAGCGGCGGTGCTGCTCAGCTTCCTCAGCGCCGTCGACGACGCCGGTGAACTGCACGCCGAACAGGCCTTCAGCGAAGCCTGGAGCGCACTGCCCTTCTCCCTGCGCCAACGCCCCGCGGCGGGCAAGTTGCGCGAGCTGGAAGTGGCGCTCCGGCGCCTGGTGCAACTGCGCCCGCTGCAGAAGCCGCAACTGCTCAAGGCCATGGCGCGCTGCATCGAATCCGACGGCCATATCAGCATCGCCGAGGCCGAGCTGCTGCGCGCAGTGGCCGACATCCTCGACTGCCCGATGCCGCCGCTGCTGGCGGCCTGATCGCCCCCTCGCGGACGCCGTCCGCGAGGGGTGGAATACGTAGTCACCCGCATATTCATCGCGCGGCTTCCCACCTAGGATGTCGGCTCCTCGAATAAGGATGCCGACATGCCGCACATCGCCATCGACTACACCGCCAACCTTGCTGGCGATCTCCAACCGCTCGGCCTTCCCCGGAAACTCCACGAAGCCGCCCTGGCCCTCGGCGTATTTCCCCTGAACGGCCTGCGCACCTTCGCCCGCGCCATCGACCACTACCACGTCGGCGCCGACACTTGCGACGAAGCCTTCATTCAGATCCAGGTCCGCATCGCCCCTGGGCGCCCCGAGGAGTTGCGCCAGCGCATCGTCGACACGCTGTTCGCCGCCGCTGAACGGACCCTCGCCACGCTCATCGACAAGCGCCCCGTCGGCCTGCAGTTGGAGATCACCGAGTTCGACCGCCGCCTGACCCGCATGGCCGGCAGCCTGCCGACGGCCTGAGCCGGCCGTGCAAAGAAAAAGGGCCTCCGAAGAGGCCCCTTTCATTCGCTCAACCGAGCATCAGGCGCGGCTGGCAACGCTGCCCTGCTCGCCTTTGGGAGCGAGGTTGAACGCGTAGTACAGCACCACCAGCAGGACCAGGAAGGCCGGGCCGATGTAGAGGGCGATGCGGGTGTCCTCGAAGAACGCCATCAGCGCCACCACCAGCACCAGGAAGGCCATGGCCAGGTAGGAGCTGAGCGGGTACAGCCACATCCTGAACTGCAGCTTGCCGGCTTCGGCCGGGCTCAGGCCGCGGCGGAACTTCAGCTGCGCCAGCAGGATCATGGCCCAGGTCCAGATCGCGCCGAAGGTGGCGATGGAGGTCACCCAGGTGAACACCTTTTCCGGCACCAGGTAGTTCAGCAGCACGCCGAACAGCAGGGCGACGATCGACAGGATCAACGCATTGCGCGGCACGCCGCCCTTGGAAGTCTTGGCGAAGACCGCCGGCGCCTGGCCGTGCTGGGCGAGGCTGTAGAGCATGCGCCCGGTGCTGAAGATGCCGCCGTTGCAGGACGACAGCGCGGCGGTGATCACCACAAAGTTGATGATGCCGGCGGCGGTCTTGATGCCCAGGCGCTCGAAGGTCATCACGAAGGGGCTGCCCTGGGTGCCGATCTCGTTCCATGGGTAGATCGACATGATCACGAAGAGCGCGCCGACGTAGAACAGCACGATGCGCCAGAACACCGAGTTGATCGCCCCGGGAATGGTCTTCTGTGGGTTCTTCGCTTCACCGGCGGTGAGGCCGATCATCTCCACGCCGAGGTAGGCGAACATCACCATCTGCAGCGACATCAGCACACCGCCGATGCCATGGGGCATGAAGCCGCCGTTGCTCCAAAGGTTGCTGATGCCGGTGGCGATACCGCCGTTGCCCAGGCCGAAGACGATCATGCCGCCGCCGACCAGGATCAGCGCGAGGATGGTGACGATCTTGATCAGGGCGAACCAGAACTCGAACTCGCCGAAGGCGCGCACCGCGATCAGGTTGATGGTGCCCATGCTCGCCAGGGCCGCCAGGGCCCAGATCCAGCGCGGCACCTCGGGGAACCAGATGCCCATGTAGATGGCCACCGCGGTGATTTCCGCGACGCAGGTCACCAGCCAGAGGAACCAGTAGTTCCAGCCGGTCAGGTAGCCGGCCAGCGGACCGAGATAATCCTGGGCGTAACGCGCGAAGGAGCCGGCTACCGGGTTGTGCACGGCCATCTCGCCGAGGGCGCGCATGATCACCAGGATGGCCAGGCCGCCGATGATGTAGGAGAGCATGATGGCCGGGCCGGCCATCTGGATGGCCTTCGCCGAACCGAGGAACAGGCCGACGCCGATGCAGGCGCCCAGCGCCATGAGTCGGATGTGCCGTTCGTTGAGATCCCGTTGCAGATCGTGGGACGACATGTTGAAGCAACCTCGTTTTGTTGTTGGTCGTATCAGCGGCGACTCGGAGGTGCGGTCGGGATGAGGAACGCCGGTCGAGGAAAAAAGCCGGCCGCCGCACCCGAAGGCGCGGAAGAGGATTCATTCATCGGGGTGTTCCAGGACTGCACGCCGGAAGAGGCTGCCCACCCTTGTGGGGCGGACGTGGGCATTGCGGGAGTTAGCCACTGAGGTCGGCGCGGAGTGTTGCACAGCTTCGCCGGGGCGTCTGCCCCTTTATGGTGCGACCAAGACCATCGACGTAGACACGTTGCGATCAGCCGCCCTGTGCCTCGACCGCCACCAGCAACAGCGAGCAGGCAAGGCCGGTATCGGGCAGGCGCGGCTCGCGCAACGCCTGCAAGGTCCAGCCGCCCGCATGCAGCGCCGCCAGCCACGACTCGAAGGTGCGGAAGTACCAGGGCATCGGCTCGGCGAACTCGTCGCCGAAGGCCGCGAAGGTCTCCAGGCGCCAGCCATCCGCATACGGCTCGTCGCCGCAGGCGGCCCAGGGATGCAAGGTCTGGATCAGCAGACGACCGCCCGGCGTGAGGTAGTTGTGCAGCGCTGTAAGCAATGGAAGCAGATCCTCCGCGAAGAGCGCGAAGTTGCACACCAGCGCATCGAACCGCCCAAGCCCGGCGCCCTCCTCACCCAGCAACTGCTCCTGCGAAAGCACCTCGTAGCGACCGCCACCACCCTGCCGCGCCAGCTCGATCAACGGCGCGGAAGCATCGATGCCGACCGACTCGCAACCCCGCTCCGCCAGCACCCGGCACAACCAGCCTTCGCCGCAGCCGATATCCAGCACCCGCCTGGGCGAGCCCTGCAGCACGGCCTCGACGATGGCGTCATCGGTGACCAGCCGCCGACTCTCGATGCGCTGCTCGCGGACAGCGCGGGCCCAGGCATCGGCGTTGCGTTGCCAGCTGCGTTGAATCTGGGCGGTTTTGTCTCCCATGGCGGGGCTCCGAATCGGTGAAAGTGACCGGGGCATTCTAGGTGGGACGTGCGGTTTTCGTACGGGCGCGCGGTGCGCGCCATTCGCGGATGAGATCCGCTCCTACAGGGAAAACACCGTGCCGTGCGGTTCGCGAGCAAGGACTAGGCGTCCCCTCGATCCTACGAAAAGCCGCAGCACTGCTCTTGCCTTGAAGACTTCCAGAGGACATTCCCGCGCACCGGGCCGCCCCTTACAGGAGGCCGAGCAAAGCCCACGCAGAGGAGGTCATGCGACATGGATGTCGCAAGAGCCGTCGTGAGTACAGGGACGTGCTCTCGACGGCGTGCCTCCGGGTGCGAGGGAATGTGCGAGGGAAGTCCGGCTCCGCCGGACCCGTATGTCGGGGCAAGACTTTTGCCTACTTTGTGTCGACTGACAAAGTAGGTCGCCCGAGGGGGCGAAACTAGAAACATCCGAATACACCGAAGCGACGCGCTACACCCAAACTAGACATTGGGTCCCCGCGTTCGCGTGGAAGACGAGGACGTGCAGGAGCGAGAACCGCACCTAGATCCCCTTCGGCACCGCCAACCCCTTGGTCGAAGGCCCAGTGTGCAGCGGTTGCCGACAGCCGGCATCGCTGAACGGCCCCGACAACTTCGACCAGCCGTCGCCTGGCGACGTCTGGCTGCAGGTCAGCTTCCCGTTGAGGCGACTCTGCCAGAGGTAGAACGGCATGGGTGCGGCCTGCGCCACCAGGCACGCCAGCAGGGTCGAGAGCAGCAACAACGGGCGCATCGGACAATTCCTGGTTCTTTGGTCAGGCATTCCTACCACTTGGCTGTAAGAAAGCAACGCATCTCGCAGAATTTTATACGCCTACTACGCTCAAACATTGTAGGAAGCCGCTGTCAGAGGGCTTACGCGGCATCGGGATGGATGCCGGTCATCACGTCGGCGGAGTCCACTTACTCAGGCTGGTAAAGCATGGGCAGGTCGTGAAATGGAGCATTCGGTGAGTTCCGGTCAACAGCAGTCTCAACCGGGCAGCCCGGAGCCCGGCTTTACCCCGAAAAAAAACCACCACCATCATCCCCACCGATTCCTTCTCCTGTTCCTGTTCGTCCTGCCGCTGCTCGCGGCCCTGGGCGCCGCCCTGCTCTATGAGGCGCGCACGTCCAAGCTGCAGGCACGCGAACTGGCGCGGCTGGCTGGGAACCTGACCTGGCAGGTCGCCGCCGGCGCCAGCGACCAGATCAACTACCCCACCGCCGGTCCCTTCGACCGCCGCCTGGGCTACCAGCAGCTGCCGCAGTTCCTGCAACGCCTGCACGACCGCAACTTCGTCACCCTCGACCAGGCGCGCTTCTCGCCGACGCTGATGCAGTACACCGGTTACGGCATGTTCCCGCCCTATGCGGAGAAGGCCCAGGCCGGCGTCGATATCAGCGACTGCCGCGGCCTGCCGATCTACAACTTCCGCTACCCGCAGCGGCTCTACGCCAGCTACGACGCGGTGGCGCCGATGATCGTCAACAGCTTGCTGTTCATCGAGAACCGCGACCTGCTCGACCCGCAGCGGCCCTACCTCAACCCGGCCATCGACTGGAGCCGCTTCACCCAGGCCGCCCTGGCCCAGGTTGGGCACTTGATCGGCCTGGGCAACCACGCTCCTGGCGGGAGCACCCTGGCCACGCAGATCGAGAAGTACCGCCATTCGGTGGACGGCCGCACCAACTCCATCCGCGACAAGCTACGGCAGATGGCCTCTGCCAGCGTGCGGGCCTACCAGGGCGGCGCGGAGAACCTGGCGGCACGGCGCAATGTGGTGCTCACCTACCTGAACTCGGTGCCGCTGTCGGCGCAGCCCGGCTATGGCGAGGTCAGCGGCCTGCCGGACGGCCTGTGGATCTGGTACGGCGCCGACTTCCAGGAGGTCAACCGCCTGCTCTCCGTGCCGGTCGGTGCTGCCAGCCTGGAAGCCCAGGGCAAGGCGCTGCGCCAGGTGGTCTCGCTGATGATCGCCCACCGCCGGCCTTCCTATTACCTCGCGCGTGGTCGCCAATCGCTGAACGTGCTGACCGACAGCCACCTGCGCGTGCTCGCCCAGGCCGGCATCATCACCCCGGCGCTGCGTGACGCCGCGCTGGACCAGCAACTGGCCTTCCGCGACCCGCAGAACGAGCCGACGGTACAGCCGCTGGAGCCGAACAAGGGCGTGACCCTGGCGCGCACCCGCCTGGCCGGGATGCTCGATGTGCCGCTGTACGACCTCGACCGCCTGGACATGACCTTCAGCACCACCCTGCAGGACGATCTGCAGAACAAGATCAGCGGCTACCTCAAGCACCTGGCCGACCCTGATTTCGCCGATTCCATCGGGCTGTTCGGCGAGCACCTGCTGTCCAAGGACAAGACTGCCGACGTGAACTACAGCTTCACCCTTTTCGAACGCACTCCCGACGGCAACCGCGTGCGCGTGCAGACCGACAACACCGACCAGCCCTTCGACATCAATGAAGGCAGCAAGCTGGAACTCGGCTCGACGGCCAAGCTGCGCGTGCTCTCCAATTACCTGGAAGTGGTCGCCGGCCTGTACCGCGACCTCAACGGCAAGCCCGCCGCCGAACTGCGCAAGGTGCCGGTAGAGCCTCTGGACGCCATCAGCCGCTGGTCCGTCGACTACCTGATCGCCAACCCGAAGAGCGACCTCTCGGCAATGCTTGCCGCCGCGCTGCAGCGCAAGTATTCCGCCAGCCCCTACGAGAGCTTCTTCACCGGCGGCGGCGTGCACACCTTCCACAACTTCCGCAAGGAGGACAACGGCCGCATCCCTACCCTGCTCGAAGCCCTGCGCGAGTCGATCAACCTGCCCTTCGTGCGCCTGCTGCGCGACCTGGTGCGCCACGACATGTACCAGAACGCCGGCGCCAAGGTGGCGCTGCTGCAGGACGACAAGGACCCGCGCCGGCAGGTCTATCTCGACCGTTTCGTCGACCACGAGAGCCAGGTCTACCTGCTGCGTTTCTGGCAGAAGTACCGCGGCAAGACTCCTGACGACCGCCTCGACACCTTCCTCGACGGCCTGCGCGCCTGGCCGGTGCGGCTGGCAGCAATCCACCGCTACCTGCAGCCGAACGCCGACGAGGCGACCTTCGCCGCCTTCGTCCAGGACCGTCTGAAACAGGGCCACTACGTCGGCGAGAAAGTCACCGACAAGCGCATGGACGACCTCTACAAACGCTACGGACCGGGCGCCTACGACCTCAACGACCAGGGCTACGTGGCCCGCGTGCACCCGCTGGAGCTGTGGCTGCTCGGCTTCCTGCAACGCCAGCCGCAGGCCACCTTCGCCGACGCCGTGGCGGCCAGCAATGCCGAGCGCCGGCAGGTCTACGGCTGGCTGTACAAGTCGCGCTACAAGGGTGCCCGCGACAAGCGCATCCGCATCATGCTGGAGGTCGAGGCCTTCCTCGACATCCACCAGCAGTGGAAACAGTTGGGCTATCCGTTCGATCACCTGGTGCCGTCGCTGGCCACCGCCCTGGGCAGCTCCGGGGACCGTCCGGCGGCGCTGGCCGAGTTGATGGGGATCATCCTCAACGACGGCATCCGCCTGCCGACCCTGCGCATCGACAACCTGCACTTCGCCGCCGGCACGCCCTACGAGGTGAGCCTGGCGCCGGAAGCCAACGTCGGTCGTCGGGTGATGACCTCGGAAGTCGCCAGCACCCTGCGCGAAGCGCTTTCGCAGGTGGTCGACCAGGGCACCGCGCGGCGCCTGTCCGGCAGCTACAAGCTGGCCGACGGCACCCCGGTGGTGATGGGCGGCAAGACCGGTACCGGCGACAACCGCTTCGAGACCTTCACCCGCGGCGGCGGCGTGAAGAGCTCGAAATCGCTGAACCGCACCGCGACCTTCGTGTTCTACCTCGGCCCGCGGCACTTCGGCACCCTCACCGCCTACGTGGCGGGCAGCGAGGCGAGCAACTTCAAGTTCACCTCGGCGCTGCCGGTGCAAGTGCTCAAGGGCATGGCGCCGATGCTGCAGAGCTACCTGGAGCCGAACATCGCCACCGGCTGTCGCACGCCGCAGGCCACCCTCAGGGTGAGCGGGCTGTAACCGTCGCTGTTAGCTGGGCCCCCGCGTTCGCGGGGGTGACGGGAGTGTTGTGTAGCTCCGGAAGCGCAGGGCTGACATTGTAGGAGCGGATCTCATCCGCGAAACTCCTCCCTGTAGGAGCGGGCCACGCCCGCGATTCGCGGACAAGGTCCGCTCCTACGGGGTGCTCCGCGCCCTCCCCTCGCGCGAATCTATTTCCTGCCCCGCGCCAGCTTCACGTAGAGCTTCTCCACCTGCTCGCGCGCCCAGGGCGTGCGGCGCAGGAAGGTCAGGCTGGACTTGATGCTCGGGTCGCTCTTGAAGCAGCGGATGTCCACCTGCTTCGCCAGGCCGTCCCAGCCGTAGGCCTGTACCAGGCGCTCGAGGATGGCCTGCAGGGTCATGCCGTGCAGCGGGTCTTTGGGTTTCTCGGTCATGGCGATGCCTTCGGCGGAAAATGCGCGGCACCTTAACCCAGGCGCGCGCCCGGCACTATGGCCGCGGACATGAAAAAAGCCGCTGCCCGCACAAGGCGGACAGCGGCTTTCGGTCAGCCGGCGATCAGCGCGCGGCGACGGGCGCGGCAGCCGGCAGATGAGCTTCGGCGTATTCCGCCTCGGCTTCGTCGAAGCGCTGCAGCATGGCCTTGGACGGAGCCTTGCCCAGCAGGCTGAAGACCACGATGGCGATGCTGGCGAACAGGAAGCCCGGGATGATCTCGTAGAGGCCGAGCCAGCCGAACTGCTTCCAGACGATCACGGTCAGCGCGCCGACCAGCATGCCGGCCAGGGCGCCGTTGCGGTTCATGCGCTTCCACAGCACGGAGAACAGCACCAGCGGGCCGAAGGCAGCGCCGAAGCCGGCCCAGGCGTAGGAAACCAGGCCGAGCACGCGGTTCTCCGGGTTGGCAGCCAGGGCGATGGCGATCAGCGCGACCAGCAGCACCATGCCACGGCCGACCCAGACCAGCTCGACCTGGCTGGCGTTCTTGCGCAGGAAGGCCTTGTAGAAGTCTTCGGTCAGCGCCGAGGAGCAGACCAGCAGCTGGCAGCTCAGGGTGCTCATCACGGCCGCGAGGATGGCGGACAGCAGCACGCCGGCGACCCACGGGTTGAAGAGGATCTTCGCCAGTTCGATGAACACGCGCTCATGGTTCTCGCCCACGGCGCCAGCCTGCTCCGGGTGCACCTGGAAGTAGGCGATGCCGAAGAAGCCCACGGCCACGGCACCGGCCAGGCAGAAGATCATCCAGGCCATGGAGATGCGGCGAGCGGCCGGGATCGACTTGACCGAATCGGCGGCCATGAAGCGCGCCAGGATGTGCGGCTGGCCGAAGTAGCCCAGGCCCCAGGCCATCAGCGAGATCACGCCGATGAAGGATGCGCCCTTGAGCATGTCGAAGTTGGCCGCGTCCTTCAGCTCGATGGCAGCGAAGGTCGGTTCGACGCCGCCGCTGGCGAACAGCACGATGATCGGAGTGAGGATCAGCGCGAAGATCATCAGCGAGGCCTGCACGGTGTCGGTCCAGCTCACCGCCAGGAAGCCACCGACGAAAGTGTAGGCGATGGTCGCGGCGGCACCGGCCCACAGGGCGGTCTCGTAGGACATGCCGAAGGTGCTTTCGAACAGGCGGGCACCGGCGACGATGCCGGAGGCGCAGTAGATGGTGAAGAACACCAGGATCACCACCGCGGAGAGCACGCGCAGCACGCGGCTGTCATCCTCGAAGCGGCTGGAGAAGTAGTCCGGGAGCGTCAGAGCGTTGCCATTGTGCTCGGTGTGCACGCGCAGGCGGCCGGCGACGAAAAGCCAGTTCAGGTAGGCGCCGGCGATCAGGCCGAGGGCGATCCAGCTCTCCGAGATACCGGACAGGAAGATGGCGCCCGGCAGGCCCATCAGCAGCCAGCCGCTCATGTCCGAGGCACCGGCCGAGAGCGCGGTGACGAAGCTGCCGAGGCTGCGGCCACCGAGGATGTAGTCGGAGAAGTTGTTGGTCGAACGATAGGCGGCGAGGCCGATCAGAACCATGGTCGCGATGTAGATCACGAAGGTGATCAGGGTTGGCGTGTTGACGCTCATGGGAACTCCCCTACAGCTTGTTTTTATCCAGACCCGGTGGGTAATCCGGGCCCTTGCTTGGCGGGCCGGCTGCGGATAGCAGCGGTCCGTGGGTTTCGTCCTGCGACGAAGCGGAACGCCAGGGGACCGCGCGCAAGGCCCCATCGATCTGCCGTTCCAGGCGGCCCCGTCGCGCCAGTGGCGGGCAGGATCCGTCATTCTTCCCGACGTCCCCCTCACCAGTCCTGGGGACGCCAGCATTCCTCTCCGGCACGCGGATGAGCGCCACCGAAAGGCGCGCATTCTAACGCATCGAGCCGTTCCTGCAGCCACGAGTCGCCGAATGGTTGCTCAAGGTGCAACCCGGTGTAAAGAGGAAGGCGGAATCTAGTGGCTGTTGGCCAGGGATTCTTGCGAAAAACTCTGAATTCCTTGCAGGAAACTCTGAATCCGGGCGCCACCGTTGCATTTTCGTACTTGGCGCAGACTCAGACGGCGCAGGGCTGGAGCGAAATCAGCCCCTTTCCGGACGAAAAGGTGCAACCTCCAAGCGTCAAAGGCTCGCTATCGACCGTCCATCGAGGTCGCGACCGGCAACCGAAAGAGAACGAAGGTGCAACCCATACCCCGGAAACGCGAAGGCCCCGGCTCCACTGGGGAACCGGGGCCTTCGTCGACCCGCAGGGCGAGAGCCCTTACTGGCGCATGCCACGCCCGCTGACCAGCAGGCGCACGCAGAACACGTAGAGCACCACGGTCGCCACCAGCATGAAGATCAGCGCGGTGCCGATCTGGATGTCGGAGACACCGAGAATGCCGTAACGGAAGGCGTTGACCATGTGCAGGATGGGGTTGGCCAGCGACACCGTCTGCCAGAACGCGGGCAGCAGGTGGATGGAGTAGAACACCCCGCCCAGGTAGGTCAGCGGCGTCAGCACGAAGGTCGGGATGATCGAGATGTCGTCGAAATTGCGCGCGAACACCGCGTTGACGAAGCCGCCCATGGAGAAGATGGTCGCGGTCAGCAGCACCACCAGCACGGTGATGCCCAGGTGATGGACCTGCAGGTCGGTGAAGAACAGCGACAGCACGGTGACGATCAGCCCCACCGCCAGGCCGCGCAGCACGCCGCCGACGATGTAGCCGGTGAGGATGGTGTGCGGCGACACCGGCGACACCAGCAGTTCCTCGATGTTGCGCTGGAACTTGCTGCCGAAGAAACTCGACACCACGTTGCCGTAGGAGTTGGTGATCACCGACATCATGATCAGCCCCGGCACTATGTACTGCATGTAGGTGAAGCCGCCCATGCCGCCGATCTGCCGGCCGATCAGGTTGCCGAAGATGACGAAGTACAGAACCATGGTGATCGCCGGCGGCAGCAGGGTCTGCGGCCAGATCCGCACGAAGCGGCGGACCTCGCGGTGGACGATGGTCTGCAGGGCGACCAGGTTGGCGCGCAGTTCGCTCATACCGCCACCTGCGACAGGTTCTTCTCGACCAGCGACACGAACAGCTCCTCAAGGCGATTGGTCTTGTTGCGCAGGCTCAGTACTTCGATGCCTTGCGCGCTGAGCGCAGCGAACAGGCCGTTGATGCCGGCCGCCTTGTCCACCTGCACTTCCAGGGTGTGGTCGTCCAGCAGCCGCGCCGGATAGCCCGGCAGTTGCGGCACCGCCGCCTGCGCACCCTTGAGGTCGAGGACGAAGGTCTCCACGTGCAGCTGGGTGAGCAGCTTGCGCATGCTGGTGTTCTCGACGATGGTGCCGTGGTCGATGATCGCGATGTTCCGGCAGAGCTGCTCGGCCTCCTCCAGGTAGTGCGTGGTGAGGATGATGCTGATGCCCTGCTGGTTCAGCTCGGTGAGGAAGTTCCACATCGAGCGGCGCAGTTCGATATCCACCCCGGCAGTGGGCTCGTCGAGGATCAACAGGCGCGGTTCGTGGATCAGCGCGCGGGCGATCATCAGCCGCCGCTTCATGCCGCCGGACAGCTCGCGCGACGGCGAGTTGTGCTTGTCCCACAGGCCGAGCTGGTTCAGGTACTTCTCCGCGCGTTCGCGGGCGATCTTCGCCGGAATGCCGTAGTAGCCGGCCTGGGTCACGACTATGTCGAAGACCTTCTCGAACTGGTTGAAGTTGAACTCCTGCGGCACCACGCCCAGGCAACGCTTGACCTTCAGCGGTTCGCGGTCGAGGTCGTGGCCGAACACGTTCACCGTGCCGCTGGTCTTGTTCACCAGGGTCGAGAGGATGCCGATGGTAGTGGACTTGCCGGCGCCATTGGGGCCGAGCAGAGCGAAGAAGTCACCTTCGGCGACGTCCAGATCGATGCCCTTGAGGGCCTGGAAACCGTTGCCGTAGGTCTTCGTCAATTGACGGATGGTAAGCGCGGAACTCATGGAATTTCCCGTGGCTGGGCAGCGCAGAAAATGGAACAGCTAGATAAGGGTCCGGGCCGGCAAATGCAACAACTTCCGGCGCCGCGGACGACTCAAGTCAATTCGGTCATCACCGCGCGCCGGTAGGCCGGGCGCTCGCGCAGGCGGGCATACCAGGCTTCGAGGTGCGGCAACGCGGGACGCTCGATGGGCATCTCGAACCAAGCGTAGATGAAGCAGCCCAGCGGAATGTCGCCCATACCGAATTGCGCACCGGAAAGGTAAGGCTGGCTGGCCAGCGCCTGCTCCGGCACGGCCAGTGCCTTGGCGCAGACGTCGATGGCGGCGGCGATGGCGGCCTCGTCGCGCTGTTCCGGCGGCGTGCGCAGGGTGCCCCAGAACACGGTACGGAAGGGGCCGGCCAGGGTCGAGGAGACCCAATCCATCCACTTGTCGGCACTGGCGCGCTGCTGCAAGTCATCGGGATAGAGGCTGCCCGGCGCATACTTGGCCGCCAGGTAGCGGACGATGGCGTTGGACTCCCAGAGCACGAAGCCGTCGTCTTCCAGGGTCGGCACCACGCCGTTGGGATTGAGCGCGCGATAGGCCGGCTCGTTCACCACGCCGAAGGCGCCGCCGGCATCGATACGTTCGTATGCAACGCCGGTTTCCTCGGCGCACCAGAGCGCCTTGCGCACGTTGGACGAGTTCTTCCGGCCCCAGATCTTCAGCATGGCGTTCAGCCTCTTCTTATATACGGCGGAGAGCGGCCGCGGCAGGGCGGCCGATGGATGCGTGCACCCTACCGGGCGGCGCAGCAAGAAGAAAGGCGCGCAAACTGATGATGACTATCGATGGCCTTCATGCTTCGGCGCTTCGGCCTGCATGTCGCCACTGAGCGGCGTGGCGCCGACCTCGAACAGGTGCGGGTAGCACAGGCGCAGGTGATCGAAGAACAGCGCCTCGGGAACATCGGCGAAAACGCCGTGCTCGCGCAGGTACTCCATGTGCCGCCGGCCGTCGCCGTCGAATTCGTGGAAGACGCTGTCCTCGCGCCCGTCGAACGCCAGCGGCTGCACACCGAACGCCTCGCACAGTGCAAGGTTGAAGGCCGGAGTCGCCTTGACCCAGCGACCGTCGAGGAACAACTCGGTGTAGCCGTGCATGGCGAACATGTCGCTGCGCAACATCTCCACCATGCGCCCGCTGGCCAGGTGGTTCTTCACGTCGGCCAGGCCGATGCGCGCGGGAATCCCGCAGTGCCGGGCGCAGGCCGCCAGCAGCGCGGCCTTGGGCACGCAATAGGTCTGCCCCGTCTGCAGCGCGTGACTGGCCTTGAGGGTTTGCGGATCGAGGCTGAACACGTAGGGGTTGTAACGGATGCCATCGCGCACCGCGTAGTACAGCGACACGGCCTGCTCGCGCGGATCGGTGGAGGCGCCGCGATGGCGTTCGGCGAACTCGATCACCGCCGGGTGGTCGCTATCCAGGTATTGGCCGGGTTCGAGGTATTCCTGCATGACTGCTCTCCCTGAGGCTATCGAGCCAGTCTATCCAGGCTGCCGCCGCCCGCGGCACGACGATCCGGCCAAGCTCACCGAGGTAGCCGCCATGCCCGGCTAAGCTCTGGTGACCGCTCTGCCGTCTCTCATGGAGGAAACCGCATGCTGTTGCTCTGGCTGATCGTACTCATCCTCGGCGTCGCCTGGCTGATCCATCGCCGGGTCTCGCCCGCCCCAGCGCTGGGCCTGGTGGCCGCCTACCTGATCTTCATGGGCCTGTTCAGCCACGCCCATGCCTGGATGCTGCTGCTCTGGCTGCCGTGGGTCGTAGTGGTAGCCACCCTGCTGCTGCCCGACGCGCGCCGCCAGTGGTTCAGCGGCCCGCTGTTCGCCTGGTTCAAGCGCGTGCTGCCGCCGATGTCCGAAACCGAGCGCGAGGCCATCGAAGCCGGCACCGTCTGGTGGGACGGCGACCTGTTCAGCGGCCGCCCGGACTGGAGCAAGCTGCTCGGCTGTCCGGCGCCGCAGCTGACCGACGAAGAGCAGGCCTTCATCGACGGTCCCACCGAGCAGCTCTGCGCCATGGTCAACGACTGGGACGTATCCCGGCGCATGGACCTGCCCGCCGAGGCCTGGGCGTTCATCAAGGAGCAGGGCTTCTTCGGCCTGATCGTGCCGAAGGAATACGGCGGCAAGGGCTTCTCCGCCTTCGCTCACTCACAGGTCGTAATGAAGCTGGCCAGCCGCAGCGGCGACCTGGCGTCCACCGTGATGGTGCCCAACTCCCTGGGGCCCGCCGAACTGCTGCTGCATTACGGCACCGACGAGCAACGCCAGCGCCACCTGCCGCGCCTGGCGCGTGGCGAGGAAATCCCCTGCTTCGCCCTGACCAGCCCGCAGGCCGGCTCCGACGCCGGCGGCATGACCGACATCGGCATCGTCTGCCGCGGCCAGTGGCAGGGCGAGGAAGTCCTCGGCCTGCGCCTGACCTGGGAGAAGCGCTACATCACCCTCGGCCCGGTGGCCACCCTGCTCGGCCTGGCCTTCAAATGCCATGACCCGGACCATCTGCTGGGCGACGAGGAAGACCTCGGCATCACCCTGGCGCTGGTCCCCACCGACACCCCCGGCGTCGAGATCGGCCGGCGCCATGTGCCGCTCGGCGCGGCCTTCATGAACGGACCCAATTCCGGCAAGGACGTCTTCGTGCCGCTGGACAGCATCATCGGCGGCCAGGACATGATCGGCAAAGGCTGGATGATGCTGATGAACTGCCTGTCGGTCGGCCGTTCCATCTCGCTGCCGGCGGTCGGCGTCGCAGCAGCCAAGGCCTGCAGCTACAGCAGCGGCCGCTACGCGCAGATCCGCGAGCAGTTCAACGTGCCCATCGGCGCCTTTGAAGGCATCCAGGAGGCCCTGGCGCGCATCGGCGGCAACGCCTGGATGATGGACAGCGCGCGCATCCTCACCGCCCACGCGGTGGACCTGGGCGAAAAGCCCTCGGTGCTCTCGGCGATACTCAAGTACCACCTCACCGAGCGCGGCCGCGACTGCCTGAAGCACGCCATGGACATCCACGGCGGCAAGGGCATCATCCTCGGCCCGCGCAACTACCTGGGCCGCGCCTGGCAGACCGCGCCCATCTTCATAACCGTGGAAGGCGCCAACATCCTTTCGCGCAACCTGATGATCTTCGGCCAGGGCGCCATCCGCTGCCATCCGTACGTGCTCCGGGAAATGGCCCTGGCGCAACGCGAGGACCAGGATCTCGCCGCCCGCGAGTTCGACCGCCTGCTGCTCAGGCACATCGGCTTCGCCGTCGGCAACGCCGCCAGCAGCCTGCTGCTCGGCCTTGGTCTGGGCAGCTTCGATCACGTCCCCGGCGACCGAGTCGCACGCCCCTACTTCCGCGCGGTGAACCGCCTGGCGGCGAGCTTCGCCATGCTCGCCGACTTCAGCATGATGCTGCTGGGCGGTGAACTGAAACGCCGCGAACGCCTCTCCGCACGCCTGGGCGATGCACTCAGCCACCTCTACCTGGGCTCGGCGGCACTCAAGCGCTACCACGACCTGAACCACGCCGAACACCTGCAACCCCTGCTGCGCTGGGCGATGGAAGAGAACCTGGCGAAAACCGAAGAGGCGCTGGCGGCGCTGCTGGAGAACTTCCCCAACCGCCTCGTCGCCTGCCTGCTGAAGCTCCTGGCGTTCCCGCTCGGGCGTCGCCACAAGGGACCGAGCGATGCGCTGGACGCCGAAGTCGCCGGCATCCTCGGACGCTCGCTGGACGATCCGAGCCTGCAGGCGATTCTCTTCGGCACCTTCCTGCCGCAAGCCGACGGGGAACCGCTGGTCGACCTGGAGCGCGCGCTCCTCGCCCTGCGCGAGACGGCGCCGCTGCATAAACAGCTGCACAAGGCGCTCAAGGACGGTCGCATCAAACCGGCCGCCGGCGAGTCGCCGATCACCGCCGCAATGGCCGCGGGCGTAATCGACGAAGAACAGGGCCAGCAGCTGCAGGAAGCCGAGCGGTTGCGGCGCCAGGTGATCGATGTCGACGACTTCGCCAAGGAGGAACTCGGCCGGCCCGGCCCGGTCTGATTCCGCAGACCCTTCCCCTACCCCAAGAAGGGAGCACCAACGCCAAGGGCGCCCACGCGGCGCCCTTGGCGTTTTCGCGCGGCGCTTCGTCCGCGATTACGCGCGCAGCTGCGAACGGGTGCACACTCAACGGAGTCATTCTGCGGGAGAGCATCCATGCGCACCGCCTTCCTATTCGCTTTCGGCCTGCTGTCACTGGTTTCGTCTGCGCAGGCCGACTCCTGGCTCTATCCCACCCGTCAGCACCCGCCGGCGCCGCCGATCATCGATCTCGACCCGCAGCAGCGGCAGACCCAGGAGCTGGAGCGCCAGGCCCAGCAACGCCGTCTGCAACAGCAGGACCAGCGCCTGCAGTACGAAGACCAGCGCCTGCAGATGAAGCAGCAGCAACTCGACCGCCAACGCCAGCAGCAGCGCCTGATGGACCAGAGCATCCAGCGCCAGCAGAGCGACCTCCAGCAATACCGCCTGCAGCAACAACAGCAGCAGCTCGACCTGCAACAACGGAACATCGACAACCGGCGCCGGCAGATCCAGTCGCAACCCGTCCGTTGAACGGCAGACAACGGCGCGCACGGCGAAACCCTATATACTCCGCGCCCGTTTTGTCGTAACCGCAGAGGACTTCTCCATGGCCAGCACCAACCTCGACCACCACCTTGCTTTGCTGCAGCACCTGCGCATGATCCTCGGCGCCCTGGGCGAAGCCGAGCAGGTCCCGGAAGAGAACCACGGCCTGTTCCTCGAGCGCTTCGACGAACTGCTGGTGGAACTGCCGCGCGACCCGGTCGGCGCCCAGTACCTCGGCCAGGACCTGATCAGCCAGACCTTCCACCGCTACCCGCAGATCGCCCACCTGGTGCCGCGCGACCTCCTGTGGTTCTTCGGCGGCGACTGCCTGCACTTCATGCCCGACGAAGAAATCGACATGTACCAGCAACTCGACGAGCGCCGCTTCGCCGCCGAGGAGAACGGCGAGGCCTTCGACTGGAACGCCGAGAAACAGCTGCTGGCCCTGCCCGAAGACACCCCCAAGCACTAAGCGGTAGTGGGCCCGCCCACTCGCGAAAGCTGCCTAATAAAGGAAAGAAAACGAAAATCCACCCGAGCTGGCGCAACGTCAGCTCGATGCGCGGGCGCCCCCGCCTTGTCCTCATGCGCAAACGCGATAACCGGTGGCGCTCGCTACCCGGATACCGCCCCTCCCCCTGCGAAGTAGGCTGAAACTCCCACCCTGCCTGGGAGTATCGGCCGATGCGCATCGCTTCCGCACGTATCAATAGTTATGCCACGTAGCAGAAAAAGGTCCGCTATCCGGCCTCCTTGGCTGGATAGCCTGGGAGGAATGCAGCATGAATATGCATCACAAGAAGCACCTGTACCTCGCGCATCACCTGGTCAATTTCCCCGCGTTCCATCTGTTACCCCTCTGCCAGGCGATCCGAACGGGCGACGACACGGGGCTCCTCCTCGCCAGCAGTCACTTCCCCCTGTACGCACCAAGCGTCTCCTCCGACCAGAGTGATTACGCCCCCGGTAGCACCGCGCTCTTCACCGCCAGCGGCATCGCCGCCGGCAGCACGGTGGAGTTCAAGGTGCAACACGCCGTAGGCGCCGGCGCGGATAACGTCTGGGGTACGCCCGACGATGTGCTCGGCAACAACAGCGGCGCCGGGCACGAAGCCTGGTCCGTGACCGACGGCGGGCCCGGCGATCTCGACGGCAAGGTCAACGGCAGCGTCACCACTTCGTGGTACGTGAACCCCGACGACTCGGCCGGAGCGACCTTCCTGCTCAGCGCGACGACTGCGGGCGCCGACGGTGCGTTCGGCAGTCCCGACGACGTAACGGCGACCGCGTCGTTCACGGACAACGGCAGTATCGTCACGGCGACCGGTGTGAACGTTTCGCTGGACGAAACGACCGGACTTCAGAACAGCACCGCGACACCAAG
This sequence comes from Pseudomonas sp. QL9, assembly GCF_041409665.1. Taxonomy (NCBI): domain Bacteria; kingdom Pseudomonadati; phylum Pseudomonadota; class Gammaproteobacteria; order Pseudomonadales; family Pseudomonadaceae; genus Pseudomonas; species Pseudomonas sp. QL9. The sequence continues at coordinate 5,050,568 of NZ_CP166971.1, read as the reverse complement.
CCCCGCGGAAGATGCCAACGACAACGACATCCTGGTGACCTCCCTGCCCACGGCCTTCTCCGGCCGCCTGACCGGCCTTGGCGCAGGCACCCCGGCACGGGCGGCCTTGAGCGGCTACACCGGTGCCGTGGGCAACACGGGCAGCGATGCGTTCACCCTCACCCCCGCGCCAGGGGGAAACATTACCGATATCAGCTTCACCGACAGCCTCGGCGCGCCACTCAATGGCCTGGACAGCGGGCTGACGACCCTCGACGGCACCCACATCCTTCTCTACACGGATACCTCCGACAACAACATCCTCCTGGGCCGTGCGGGAAGCTCTAGCGGCGCAATCGTGTTCGCCGCCTACATCCAGGAAACCGGATCGCCACCCACCGGCGGCAAGATCTGGACCGTCGAATACCAGCCGCTGCAGCATCCGGACGCCAGCAACCCCGACGATGCCGTCAACCTGCTGAACAAGGTCTTCGTCGGTGCCAGTGAGGACCTGCAGTTCAGCCTGGCCAACGCGCCCTCCGGGCAGAACCTGTTCCTGATGTTCACCACCGGGACGCCGCACACCGAAACCGTCGGCGGTGTCGTGCGGATCACCGATCCGGCCATCATCGCCACCGGCAAGGACCCGGCCAACCAGTCGACCGGCGTCAACATCAACACTGGCGACACGATCAACACCAGCCAGGCGGGTGGCCCGACCACCTTCGGCACCAACAACCAGATGATCGTGGAACAGGAGGGCATCCGTTTCAGCTTCGTCACCGGCGCCCGGCAGGATGTGACCATTCCCAACCTCGACCAGAACGAAGCCGATGTGGAGGCCAACGTCGACTTCACCGCCGTCTTCAATGCGAAATCGGCCAGCTTCGACGTCGTCCAGCTGCAGAGCGGCAAGAGCGCTGTCGTAAGGGTCAGCGCATTCAGCACTGCGGCTGAATCGGGCGTGAATTTCATCGATGGATATGGGAATGACGCGTCGGTTGCCATCACCAATGTCCGGGTCATCAACAACGCCACCGGGCTGGTGATCGAGAACTCGGACGGCTCGGTGAACGACCCCAGCATCGCCATCACCTTTTCCGGCGGGGTTGCAACCATCACCGGCGTGAAGGCCGGCTACAAGATCGAATACACCACCACGGCGGATCACAACCGCGTGCTGGTCGAGAACGGCGCGGCAGTCGACGCCAAGGGCAATAACCACGCCGACTTCGACATCGGTGGCTTCAAGCTGATCCAGGTCTCTACCACGACCGCCGAAATCGGCTCGAAGATGATCTTCGAAGACGACGGGCCGCACATCAGTACTACGGGTGTCGAACCCACGCTGACGGTGGACGAGACGAACCTGGCCACCGACGCCACGCAGAACTTCGCGGCCAACTTCAGCTCCGGCTATGGCGCCGACGGTGCTGGCACCGTGACCTATGCCCTGGGCGTGGTCGCCGGAGCCTCGGGGCTGGTAGATACGGCAACCGGCGAAGCGGTCAACCTGTCGGTCAACGGCGGCGTAGTGGAAGGCCGCACGGCCACCACCAACCTGCTGGTGTTCACCGTCAGCGTCGCCGCTAATGGCGATGTCACCCTCGACCAGCTGCGCGCTGTGGTCCACCCCGACGCAACCAACCCCGATGATTCGAAGACCCTCACCTCGGATGACCTGGTGACGCTGACGGCGACCATCACCGACAAGGACGGCGATACCGCCCAGGCCACGCTGAACATCGGCCAGAACCTGATCTTCAAGGACGACGGCCCGCACATCAGCACCACCGGCGTCGAGCCCACGCTGACGGTCGACGAAACCGACCTGACCACCGACGCCACGCAGAACTTCGCGGCCAACTTCAGCTCCGGCTATGGCGCCGACGGCGCCGGCACACTGACCTATGCCTTGGGCGTGGTCACGGGCGCGTCCGGGCTGGTCGATACGGCCACCGGCGAAGCAGTGAACCTGTCCATCAACGGTGGCGTAGTCGAAGGCCGTACCGCTACCACCAACCTGCTGGTGTTCACCGTCAGCGTCGCTGCCAACGGTGACGTCACCCTCGACCAGCTCCGCGCCATCGTGCACCCCGACGCGACCAACCCCGATGACTCGAAGACCCTGAGTGCGGACAACCTGGTGACGCTGACGGCGACCATCACCGACAAGGACGGCGACACGGCCCAGGCCACGCTGAACATCGGCCAGAACCTGATCTTCAAGGATGACGGCCCGCACATCAGCACCACCGGCGTCGAACCGACGCTGACGGTCGACGAAACCGACCTGACGACCGACGCCACGCAGAACTTCGCGGCCAACTTCAGCTCGGGCTACGGCGCTGACGGCGCCGGCACCCTGACCTATGCCCTGGGCGTGATCGCAGGCGCCTCCGGACTGGTCGACTCGGCCACGGGCGAGGCGGTCAACCTGTCGGTCAACGGCGGCGTGGTCGAAGGCCGCACCGCCACCACCCACCTGTTGGTGTTCACCGTCAGCGTGGCCGCCAACGGTGATGTCACCCTCGACCAGCTGCGCGCCATCATGCACCCCGACGCGACCAACCCCGACGACTCGAAGACCCTGAGCGCGGACAACCTGGTCACCCTGACGGCGACAGTCACCGACAAGGACGGCGACAGCGCCCAAGCCACCCTCAACATCGGCCAGAACCTGATCTTCAAGGATGACGGCCCGGCGCTCGGATTCTGCAACCTGGTCGGGACCGGCAGCATCCTTCCGCAGATCGGTTTCTGGAGCATGTCGGCTGGAGCCGACGGCCTGGGTGCCGCCGGCCTGGATATCTCGCTGGTGAACAACCAGTTCACCCTCGTCAGGCCCGACAACACCACCACGACCGGGACCGGCACGCTCACCGAGGACTCGCCCTCGCCGGACGGCAACGGCGCGTACCATTTCTCCGGAACCTTGACCGGTGACTTCGATAACAACGCCGCAACGGCGAACACCACCGTCCACTTCACGCTGACCGCCAATGCCGATGGCACCTATGCCCTGGACCTGGTGGAAGGCTTCAAGTCGACGCTCGTCCTCAGCAGTGCCGACGGCTCGCTCGATGCCGGTGGCCCGGACCCGGTGCGCACGCTGACGATCGGCACGGAAAGCGTCGTCTTCTTCGCCGCGGACCCGCTGGCGCCGCAGACCGGCCCGAACAGCATCCTCACCGGCGTCGGCGTCGGGGCGTCCGACCCGACCGAAGCCCAACTGCAGACCAACCCGCTGCCGTCGTACATCGGCACCGCGGCGATGAACGTCAGCACATCCGGCATCGGCATCGCCAACAACAACCTGGAGGGCAACAACACGGCGGGCATCAATGCCGGTGACGAGAGCTTCGTCGTCAATCCGCAGACCTTGCTGACGGCCATGAAGGTCTTCATCGACAACTCGCTGCAGGGGTACAACCCCGCCACGGAAGAGCTGTACTACACGATCTACTACGAAGACGGCACGACTTCGGGCGCGCCGAAGAAAGTGCTTGCCGGTGACCTGCATGCGGAGTCCGGAGGACAGCAGTCCTTCCTCGTCGAGTGGGATGGCACGCACAAGATCGACGCGGTGCAGCTCACGATGGGCAAGGGCGCGGTCAAGATCCCGACGATCGAGTTCATCCACGAGACCGAGAGCCTCGCCAGCGATATCCAACTGGCATTCAACGCCACGGTAACCGACAAGGACGGTGACCAGGCGACGAGCAGCTTCAGCGCCAACCTCGCGGCCAACGAGGCGGCCGGCTCGCTCTTCGACTTCACACTCGCCGGTACGACCGGCGTGCGGGACTCCTTCAACGTCGATCTGTCGGTTGCCGAGAACAAGTACCAGGTCACCGGTTTCGATGCGGGCCCAGGCCAGCACGACACCCTGGTGCTCAACGGTGACCAGAATGCCGTCGTCCAATCGATCGACAACTCCGGCGCCAACAGCATCGTGACTGTCCACGAGTCCGGCGGGCAGAACACGATCATTACGCTGGTCGGGGTCGACGTGCAGAACAGCGACATAGTCTTCGGCTCGGCCTGAAACATCGAGCGCGTGAATCGATGCGAGGGTGGTGTGGAAACCACCCTCGCATTGTTTTTTGCAGATCCAATCGAGCGCTGCGCATTCGCAACCAGCCAACTGGGCTGCCTCCCCTTCAACCGTTCGCGCCAACTTCGAGCATGGGCAGCCCCGAGCGCCGGGGGCACTCATTCAGAAACGGAATAAATGGCGCGGCTCCTCCATAGCATCCCGCCCTACTCCCCCTCCCGAATAGTCAGAAACTCCCACCCCGTCTAGGAGTATCCGCCGATGCGCCCCTCCCGGCGCTTAAGGATAGTTGTGGCATGTAGCCATCCAGCTATGTGGCCAGGTAGCAGAAAAAGGGCCGCGTTCGACCGCGACAACGGGAATTGCTCACGAGGAAGACGCCATGAACATGCATCACAAGAAACACCTGCACCTCACGCATCACCTGGTCAGTTTCCCCTCTTTCCATCTGCTGCCCCTCTGCCAGGCGATCCGAACAGGCGACGACACGGGTCTCATCCTCGCCAGCAGTCACTTCCCCCTGTATACGCCGAGCGTCACCTCCGACCAGAGTGACTACGCACCCGGCAGCACCGCGCTCTTCACCGCCAGCGGCATCGCCGCCGGCAGCACGGTGGAGTTCAAGGTGCAGCACGCCGTAGGCGCCGGCGCGGATAACGTCTGGGGTACGCCCGACGATGTGCTCGGCAACAACAGCGGCGCCGGGCACGAAGCCTGGTCCGTGACCGACGGCGGGCCCGGCGACCTCGACGGCAAGGTCAACGGCAGCGTCACCACCTCGTGGTACGTGAACCCCGACGACTCGGCTGGCGCGACCTTCCAGCTCAGCGCGACGACTGCGGGCGCCGACGGTGCGTTCGGCACCGCCGACGACTCGACGGCGACCGCCTCCTTCACCGACAGCACCCCGGGCGTCACGGCGACGGGCGTGACCGTGTCGATCGACGAAACGGCCGGATTGCAGAACGCCACCGCCACGCCAAGCCCCGCGGAAGACGCCAACGACAACGACATCCTGGTGACCTCCCTGCCCACGGCCTTCTCCGGTCGCCTGACCGGCCTTGGCGCAGGCACCCCGGCACGGGCGGCCTTGAGCGGCTATACCGGCGCCGCGGGCAATACGGGCAGCGATGCCTTCACCCTCACGCCCCCACCGGGCGGCAGCATCACCGGCGTCGCCTTCACCGACAGCCTCGGCGCAGCGCTCAATGGCCTGGACAGCGGGCTGACGACCCTCGACGGCACCCACATCCTTCTCTACACGGATACCTCCGACAACAACATCCTCCTGGGCCGCGCGGGGAGCTCGAGCGGCGCCATCGTGTTCGCCGCCTATATCCAGGAAACCGGCTCGCCGCCCACCGGGGGCAAGATCTGGACCGTTGAATACCAGCCGCTGCAGCATCCGGACGCCACCAACCCCGACGATGCCGTGAACCTGCTGAACAAGGTCTTCATCGGCACCACCCAGGACCTGACCTTCAGCCTGGCCAATGCGCCCTCCGGGCAGAACCTGTTCCTGATGTTCACCACCGCGACGCCGCACACCGAGACCGTTGGCGGGGTGGTGCGGATCACCGATCCGACCATCATCGCGACCGGCAAGGACCCGGCCAACCAGTCCACCGGCGTCAACATCAACACCGGCGACACCATCAACACCAGCCAGGCGGGCGGGCCGACCACCTTCGGCACCAACAACCAGATGATCACGGAGCAGGAAGGCATCCGCTTCACCTTCGTCACCGGTGCCCGGCAGAACGTGACCATCCCCAACCTCGACCAGAACGAAGCCGACGTGGAAGCCAACATCGACTTCACCGGCGTCTTCATGGCGCGGACTGCCAGCTTCGACATCGTCCAGCTGCAGAGCGGCAAGAGCGCCGTGGTCAAGATCAGCGCGCTCAACACCGCGGCTGAGCCGGGCGTGAATTTCGTCGACGGTTATGGAAATGACTCGTCGGTTGCCATCACCAATGTCCGGGTCATCAACAGCGCCACCGGACAGGTGATCGAGAACTCGAACGGATCGGTGAACGATCCCTCCATCGTCATCACCATTTCCGGCGGGATTGCGACCATCACCGGCGTGAAGGCCGGCTACAAGATCGAATACACCACCAGTGCGGATCACGACCGCGTGCTCATCGAGAACGGCGCCGCCCTCAACGCCTCGGGCAATACCCACGCCGACTTCGATATCGGCGGCTTCAAGCTGGTCCAGGTCTCCAACACGACCGCCGAGATCGGCTCGAAGATGATCTTCGAAGATGATGGCCCGTCGGCAACCGGCACCCCGGTGGCCGGCACCGTCGACGAAGACGGCCTGACCAATGGCATCGCCGGCGGCGTCGGTGACGTGACAGGCGAAGCGACGACGGCGACCGGCAGCGTTACCGGCATCTTCCAGTCCGGCGCCGATGCACCGCTGACCTACTCCCTGGCGACCGATACCAGCGGACTCCCGGCTTTGAGCTCGGGCGGCGTGGCCCTGGTCTACAGCGTCTCCGGCAACACCCTTACGGCCAAAGCCGGCGTAGGTGGTGCCGATGTATTCACCCTGAGCGTTACCGCCACGGGCGACTACACCTTCACCCTGCTCAAGCCGCTCGATCACCCGGCCGGTAATGACGAAAACGACATCACCATCAACCTCGGCACCCTGCTGAAAGCCACCGACTACGACGGTGACAGCGTCACGGCTGCCGCCGACAAGCTGGTCATCACCGTCGATGACGACACTCCGACCGCAGCCGGTACTCCGGTGGCCGGCACCGTCGACGAAGACGGCCTGGCCAACGGCATCGCCGGCGGCGTCGGCGACGTGGCAGGCGAAGAGACGACGGCGACCGGCAGCATCACCGGCATCTTCCAGTCCGGTGCCGACACCCCGCTGACCTACTCGCTGTCGACCGATACCAGCGGACTCCCGGCTTTGAGCTCGGGCGGCGTGGCCCTGGTCTACAGCGTCTCCGGCAACACCCTTACGGCCAAAGCCGGCGTAGGTGGTGCCGATGTATTCACCCTGAGCGTTACCGCCACGGGCGACTACACCTTCACCCTGCTCAAGCCGCTCGATCACCCGGCCGGCAATGACGAAAACGACATCACCATCAACCTCGGCACCCTGCTGAAAGCCACCGATTACGACGGTGACAGCGTCACGGCTGCCGCCGACAAGCTGGTCATCACCGTCGATGACGACACTCCGACCGCAGCCGGTACTCCGGTGGCTGGCACCGTCGACGAAGACGGCCTGGCCAACGGCATCGCCGGCGGCGTCGGCGACGTGGCAGGCGAAGAGACGACGGCGACCGGCAGCATCACCGGCATCTTCCAGTCCGGTGCCGACACCCCGCTGACCTACTCGCTGTCGACCGATACCAGCGGACTCCCGGCTTTGAGCTCGGGCGGCGTGGCCCTGGTCTACAGCGTCTCCGGCAACACCCTTACGGCCAAAGCCGGCGTAGGTGGTGCCGATGTATTCACCCTGAGCGTTACCGCCACGGGCGACTACACCTTCACCCTGCTCAAGCCGCTCGATCACCCGGCCGGTAATGACGAAAACGACATCACCATCAACCTCGGCACCCTGCTGAAAGCCACCGACTACGACGGTGACAGCGTCACGGCTGCCGCCGACAAGCTGGTCATCACCGTCGATGACGACACCCCGACGGCAACCGGCACCCCGGTGGCCGGCACCGTCGACGAAGACGGCCTGACCAATGGCATCGCCGGCGGCGTCGGCGACGTGGCTGGCGAAGAGACGACGGCGACCGGCAGCATCACCGGCATCTTCCAGTCCGGTGCCGACACCCCGCTGACCTACTCGCTGTCGACCGACACCAGCGGACTACCCGCACTCAGCTCGGGTGGCGTGGCACTGGTCTACAGCGTGTCGGGCAATACCCTCACCGCAAAAGCCGGTGTAGGTGGTGCCGATGTATTCACCCTGAGCGTTACCGCCACGGGCGACTACACCTTCACCCTGCTCAAGCCGCTCGATCACCCGGCCGGCAATGACGAAAACGACATCACCATCAACCTCGGCACCCTGCTGAAAGCCACCGACTACGACGGTGACAGCGTCACGGCTGCCGCCGACAAGCTGGTCATCACCGTCGACGACGACACCCCGACCGCAGCCGGTACTCCGGTGGCTGGCACCGTCGACGAAGACGGCCTCACCAACGGCATCGCCGGCGGCGTCGGCGACGTGGCTGGCGAAGAGACGACGGCGACCGGCAGCATCACCGGCATCTTCCAGTCCGGTGCCGACACCCCGCTGACCTACTCGCTGTCGACCGACACCAGCGGACTACCCGCACTCAGCTCGGGTGGCGTGGCACTGGTCTACAGCGTGTCGGGCAATACCCTTACGGCCAAAGCCGGCGTAGGTGGTGCCGATGTATTCACCCTGAGCGTTACCGCCACGGGCGACTACACCTTCACCCTGCTCAAGCCGCTCGATCACCCGGCCGGTAATGACGAAAACGACATCACCATCAACCTCGGCACCCTGCTGAAAGCCACCGACTACGACGGTGACAGCGTCACGGCTGCCGCCGACAAGCTGGTCATCACCGTCGATGACGACACCCCGACCGCAGCCGGTACTCCGGTGGCTGGCACCGTCGACGAAGACGGCCTGGCCAACGGCATCGCCGGCGGCGTCGGCGACGTGGCAGGCGAAGAGACGACGGCGACCGGCAGCATCACCGGCATCTTCCAGTCCGGTGCCGACACCCCGCTGACCTACTCGCTGTCGACCGACACCAGCGGACTACCCGCACTCAGCTCGGGTGGCGTGGCACTGGTCTACAGCGTGTCGGGCAATACCCTTACGGCCAAAGCCGGCGTAGGTGGTGCCGATGTATTCACCCTGAGCGTTACCGCCACGGGCGACTACACCTTCACCCTGCTCAAGCCGCTGGATCACCCAGCCGGCAATGACGAAAACGACATCACCATCAACCTCGGCACCCTGCTGAAAGCCACCGACTACGACGGTGACAGCGTCACGGCTGCCGCCGACAAGCTGGTCATCACCGTCGATGACGACACTCCGACCGCAGCCGGTACTCCGGTGGCCGGCACCGTCGACGAAGACGGCCTCACCAACGGCATCGCCGGCGGCGTCGGCGACGTGGCTGGCGAAGAGACGACGGCGACCGGCAGCATCACCGGCATCTTCCAGTCCGGTGCCGACACCCCGCTGACCTACTCGCTGTCGACCGACACCAGCGGACTACCCGCACTCAGCTCGGGTGGCGTGGCACTGGTCTACAGCGTGTCGGGCAATACCCTCACCGCAAAAGCCGGTGTAGGTGGTGCCGATGTATTCACCCTGAGCGTTACCGCCACGGGCGACTACACCTTCACCCTGCTCAAGCCGCTCGATCACCCGGCCGGCAATGACGAAAACGACATCACCATCAACCTCGGCACCCTGCTGAAAGCCACCGACTACGACGGTGACAGCGTCACGGCTGCCGCCGACAAGCTGGTCATCACCGTCGATGACGACACTCCGACCGCAGCCGGTACTCCGGTGGCCGGCACCGTCGACGAAGACGGCCTGGCCAACGGCATCGCCGGCGGCGTCGGCGACGTGGCTGGCGAAGAGACGACGGCGACCGGCAGCATCACCGGCATCTTCCAGTCCGGTGCCGACACCCCGCTGACCTACTCGCTGTCGACCGACACCAGCGGACTACCCGCACTCAGCTCGGGTGGCGTGGCACTGGTCTACAGCGTGTCGGGCAATACCCTCACCGCAAAAGCCGGTGTAGGTGGTGCCGATGTATTCACCCTGAGCGTTACCGCCACGGGCGACTACACCTTCACCCTGCTCAAGCCGCTCGATCACCCGGCCGGCAATGACGAAAACGACATCACCATCAACCTCGGCACCCTGCTGAAAGCCACCGATTACGACGGTGACAGCGTCACGGCTGCCGCCGACAAGCTGGTCATCACCGTCGATGACGACACCCCGACCGCAGCCGGTACTCCGGTGGCTGGCACCGTCGACGAAGACGGCCTCACCAACGGCATCGCCGGCGGCGTCGGCGACGTGGCTGGCGAAGAGACGACGGCGACCGGCAGCATCACCGGCATCTTCCAGTCCGGTGCCGACACCCCGCTGACCTACTCGCTGTCGACCGACACCAGCGGACTACCCGCACTCAGCTCGGGTGGCGTGGCACTGGTCTACAGCGTGTCGGGCAATACCCTCACCGCAAAAGCCGGTGTAGGTGGTGCCGATGTATTCACCCTGAGCGTTACCGCCACGGGCGACTACACCTTCACCCTGCTCAAGCCGCTCGATCACCCGGCCGGCAATGACGAAAACGACATCACCATCAACCTCGGCACCCTGCTGAAAGCCACCGACTACGACGGTGACAGCGTCACGGCTGCCGCCGACAAGCTGGTCATCACCGTCGATGACGACACTCCGACCGCAGCCGGTACTCCGGTGGCCGGCACCGTCGACGAAGACGGCCTGGCCAACGGCATCGCCGGCGGCGTCGGCGACGTGGCTGGCGAAGAGACGACGGCGACCGGCAGCATCACCGGCATCTTCCAGTCCGGTGCCGACACCCCGCTGACCTACTCGCTGTCGACCGACACCAGCGGACTACCCGCACTCAGCTCGGGTGGCGTGGCACTGGTCTACAGCGTGTCGGGCAATACCCTCACCGCAAAAGCCGGTGTAGGTGGTGCCGATGTATTCACCCTGAGCGTTACCGCCACGGGCGACTACACCTTCACCCTGCTCAAGCCGCTCGATCACCCGGCCGGCAATGACGAAAACGACATCACCATCAACCTCGGCACCCTGCTGAAAGCCACCGATTACGACGGTGACAGCGTCACGGCTGCCGCCGACAAGCTGGTCATCACCGTCGATGACGACACCCCGACCGCAGCCGGTACTCCGGTGGCTGGCACCGTCGACGAAGACGGCCTCACCAACGGCATCGCCGGCGGCGTCGGCGACGTGGCTGGCGAAGAGACGACGGCGACCGGCAGCATCACCGGCATCTTCCAGTCCGGTGCCGACACCCCGCTGACCTACTCGCTGTCGACCGACACCAGCGGACTACCCGCACTCAGCTCGGGTGGCGTGGCACTGGTCTACAGCGTGTCGGGCAATACCCTTACGGCCAAAGCCGGCGTAGGTGGTGCCGATGTATTCACCCTGAGCGTTACCGCCACGGGCGACTACACCTTCACCCTGCTCAAGCCGCTCGATCACCCGGCCGGTAATGACGAAAACGACATCACCATCAACCTCGGCACCCTGCTGAAAGCCACCGACTACGACGGTGACAGCGTCACGGCTGCCGCCGACAAGCTGGTCATCACCGTCGATGACGACACCCCGACCGCAGCCGGTACTCCGGTGGCTGGCACCGTCGACGAAGACGGCCTGGCCAACGGCATCGCCGGCGGCGTCGGCGACGTGGCAGGCGAAGAGACGACGGCGACCGGCAGCATCACCGGCATCTTCCAGTCCGGTGCCGACACCCCGCTGACCTACTCGCTGTCGACCGACACCAGCGGACTACCCGCACTCAGCTCGGGTGGCGTGGCACTGGTCTACAGCGTGTCGGGCAATACCCTCACCGCAAAAGCCGGTGTAGGTGGTGCCGATGTATTCACCCTGAGCGTTACCGCCACGGGCGACTACACCTTCACCCTGCTCAAGCCGCTCGATCACCCGGCCGGCAATGACGAAAACGACATCACCATCAACCTCGGCACCCTGCTGAAAGCCACCGACTACGACGGTGACAGCGTCACGGCTGCCGCCGACAAGCTGGTCATCACCGTCGATGACGACACCCCGACGGCAACCGGCACCCCGGTGGCCGGCACCGTCGACGAAGACGGCCTGGCCAACGGCATCGCCGGCGGCGTCGGCGACGTGGCTGGCGAAGAGACGACGGCGACCGGCAGCGTTACCGGCATCTTCCAGTCCGGCGCCGATGCACCGCTGACCTACTCCCTGGCGACCGATACCAGCGGGCTACCCGCACTCAGCTCGGGTGGCGTGGCACTGGTCTACAGCGTGTCGGGCAACACCCTCACCGCCACGGCCGGTGCGGGTGGCGCCACCGTCTTTACCCTCAGTCTGACGTCCGCAGGGAATTACACCTTCACCCTGCTCAAGCCGCTCGATCACCCGGCCGGTAATGACGAAAACGACATCACCATCAACCTCGGCACCCTGCTGAAAGCCACCGACTACGACGGTGACAGCGTCACGGCTGCCGCCGACAAGCTGGTCATCACCGTCGATGACGACACCCCGACCGCAGCCGGTACTCCGGTGGCTGGCACCGTCGACGAAGACGGCCTCACCAACGGCATCGCCGGCGGCGTCGGCGACGTGGCTGGCGAAGAGACGACGGCGACCGGCAGCATCACCGGCATCTTCCAGTCCGGCGCCGATGCACCGCTGACCTACTCCCTGGCGACCGATACCAGCGGGCTACCCGCACTCAGCTCGGGTGGCGTGGCACTGGTCTACAGCGTGTCGGGCAACACCCTCACCGCCACGGCCGGTGCGGGTGGCGCCACCGTCTTTACCCTCAGTCTGACGTCCGCAGGGAATTACACCTTCACCCTGCTCAAGCCGCTCGATCACCCGGCCGGTAATGACGAAAACGACATCACCATCAACCTCGGCACCCTGCTGAAAGCCACCGACTACGACGGTGACAGCGTCACGGCTGCCGCCGACAAGCTGGTCATCACCGTCGATGACGACACCCCGACCGCAGCCGGTACTCCGGTGGCTGGCACCGTCGACGAAGACGGCCTCACCAACGGCATCGCCGGCGGCGTCGGCGACGTGGCTGGCGAAGAGACGACGGCGACCGGCAGCATCACCGGCATCTTCCAGTCCGGTGCCGACACCCCGCTGACCTACTCGCTGTCGACCGACACCAGCGGACTACCCGCACTCAGCTCGGGTGGCGTGGCACTGGTCTACAGCGTGTCGGGCAATACCCTTACGGCCAAAGCCGGCGTAGGTGGTGCCGATGTATTCACCCTGAGCGTTACCGCCACGGGCGACTACACCTTCACCCTGCTCAAGCCGCTCGATCACCCGGCCGGTAATGACGAAAACGACATCACCATCAACCTCGGCACCCTGCTGAAAGCCACCGACTACGACGGTGACAGCGTGACGGCCGCCGCCAACAAGCTGGCCATCACCGTCGACGACGACACCCCGACACTCGCCTTCGGCAACCTGGTCGGGACCGGTAGCATCCTTCCGCAAATCGGGTTCTGGAACATGGGGTCAGGAGCTGACGGCCTGGGCGCAGCTGGCCTGGATATCTCGTTGGTGAACAACCAGTTCACCCTCGTCAGGCCCGACAACACCACCACGACCGGGACCGGCACGCTCACCGAGGACTCCGTCTCGCCAGATGCCAATGGCGCGTACCATTTCTCCGGAACCTTGACTGGTGATTTCGACAACAACGCCGCAACGGCGGACACGACCGTCCACTACACGCTGACCGCCAATGCCGATGGCACCTACGCACTGGACCTGGTGGAAGGCTTCAAGTCGACGATCGTCCTCAGCAGCGCCGACGGCTCGCTCGACGCCGGCGGCCCGGACCCGGTGCGCACACTGACGATCGGTACGGAAAGTGTCGTCTTCTTCGCCGCGGACCCGCTGGCGCCGCAGACCGGCCCGAACAGCATCCTGACCGGCGTCGGCGTCGGGGCATCCGACCCGACCGAAGCGCAACTGCAGACCACCCCGCTGCCGTCGTACATCGGCACGGCGGCCATGAACGTCAGCACGTCCGGCATCGGCATTGCCAACAACAACCTGGAGGGCAACAACACGGCCGGCATCAACGCCGGTGACGAGAGCTTCGTCATCAACCCGCAGACCTTGCTGACAGCCATGAAGGTCTTCATCGACAACTCGCTGCAGGGATACGACCCGTCTACGGAAGAGCTGTACTACACGATCTACTACGAAGACGGCACGACCTCGGGCACGCCGAAGAAAGTGCTTGCCGCTGACCTGCATGCGGAATCGGGAGGACAGCAATCCTTCCTCGTCCAATGGGATGGCACCCACAAGATCGACGCGGTGCAGCTCACGATGGGCAAGGGCGCGGTGAAGATCCCGGTGATCCAGTTCATCCAGGAGACCGAGAACCTGGCCAGCGATATCCAGCTGGCATTCAACGCGACGGTGACCGACAAGGACGGCGATTCGGCGACGAGCAGCTTTACCGCCAACCTGGCGGCCAACGAGGTGTCCGGATCGCTCTTCGACTACACCCTGGCCGGCACGACCGGCGTGCGCGATTCGTTCAACGTCGACCTGTCGGCCACCGAGAGCAAGTACCAGATCACCGGTTTCGATGCGGGCGCAGGCCAGCACGACACCCTGGTGCTCAACGGTGACCAGAATGCCGTGGTCCAGTCGATCGACAACTCCGGCGCCAACAGCATCGTCACGGTTCACGAGTCCGGCGGGCAGAACACGATCATTACCCTGGTCGGGGTCGACGTGCAGAACACCGACATAGTCTTCGGCTCGGCCTGACGCATCGAGGTGTGAACGAATGCGAGGGTGGTGTGGAAACCACCCTCGCTTTTTTCAGTTGGGTTCGGCTCGATCGAATCCGCGGAGCAAGCTCGGGGAACACGAGACGTGAAGTATGTCGGGGGGAAATACAGGCTGCAGGACACCTGGGGGGTGGAGCCCTAGGCGTCCCGAAGAGGGGAATGGCTCTGGTTTCGATCCAGTTCCACCCAGGTGGATTCGGGCGGCTCATCGCTGCTGGTGAGACCGTGCTTCAGCGCATACATCAGCAAGTCCATGCGATTGATGAGATCGAGCTTCTGATAAATGCTGCTGAGGTGGTTGTGCACGGTGTGCTCGCTGATACCCAGGCGCTCGGCGATGCTCATGTACTTGGCGGACGGCTCTTCGACGATGGCGCGAATCAGTTCCCTCTCGCGCAGCGTCAACTTCGCCTGCTTCGCCTGCTCCTGATTGCACTTCAAGGGTATGCGCGCGGTTGCGGCATAGCCGGAAAGCCCGCCAGCCCACGCCCTGTCCCGCCCGATGTCGCGATGGTGGACGTTGATGATGGCCTGGATGATCGACTCCGTCGGATCTTCCGCCAGCACGATTCCGCGGGCGCCGACCTCTATCGCCTGGGCAACGGGCACGGCTTCGTAGAGGCCCTTGAGTACCAGCACCTTCATGTCGGCACTGCGGGTGAGTTCCGCGACGACCTCCAGCGGATCCAGCGCATCCGGGAAGAAACTGAAAAAAACCACATCGGGGCGCACCTGATCGGCAAGATCCAGGGCATAGGTATAGGTAGTGGCCTGACCGCTCACTTCCATCGTGGGCTTCCTGGCACTGATCAAGTCATGAAGACCCATGAGGACGAGAGGGCGACAATCGATCAGCATTACGCGTATCGGCTTTGCCTGGTCAGTCACCATCTTTCCAGCCCTTTGAAAAATGAACCCTTGCCTTCCAGGCGAGCCAGTTCATGCAAATAGCTCGATCGTCTGAGCACATCGAGCGGGTCGGTAGGCCTTGTCGGTGTCTGCCAGAGCATTGGCCTGGAACACCCAAGACTCACTCGCCATGACGGCCGGCTTGCGGACGCTTCCCATGGCCGGGAAAGCCACTGCGAGCAGCAAACAGGAAGCATTATCAACAGCTTGCGCATGTTGATGTGCTCCCTTGGACCGTTAACCTGAGTCTAGGACCACTCAGGTGCCATTTCAGCCCGCCCATCTGTCAGTCATCGGCCCGGACTCTCTGCGGACTGCCCGCTGATTTTCAATTAAGTCCCTTTAAATCAGTAAATTAGCCGAAAATCCCGTGATCCCCCTCTCATCGTAAATGTCAATTAACCGACGAATGGCGCGAATAAAATCAAGAATCAAAAATACCGCCAATTTATCGACGAATATTCAACACCACCTGCGGCCGCTCAATCGTGCCAGTCGGTGATCCGCGGACGGCCCAGGCCGCCCCGCCCGGCAGGTTCGGAACCTCAACGGAGCAGCGAGCAAGCGTCAGACAGGAAGAGAGATGCCCGTTGCCGGGAGCCGCATTGAGCGCTCCCGACAGGATCAGGTCTTTGCCTTCGCCGAGAGGCTGGGACGGGGAGTCCCGAGATAGGGGGCGGAAACGAAAAAAGGGCCTTTCGGCCCTTTTTCATCGATAGGCAGATGCAATGGACATCTGCAAATCGTTATTTGGAGCGGGAAACGAGACTCGAACTCGCGACCCCGACCTTGGCAAGGTCGTGCTCTACCAACTGAGCTATTCCCGCTTGGGTTCTGCTACCGCCGACGCTTGGCCGGCGGTGAATGAAAAAGGCTGCGCTCGGCAGCCTTTGTTCATGGAACACCGCAGAAGGATGTTCCGAATTGGAGCGGGAAACGAGACTCGAACTCGCGACCCCGACCTTGGCAAGGTCGTGCTCTACCAACTGAGCTATTCCCGCATCAATTTTCTTGCAGCTTCCGGCTTTCACCGGAGCCTAACGCCATTTCAATTACGCCTGCCGCCTTGGCGACAAACGAGAATTTGGAGCGGGAAACGAGACTCGAACTCGCGACCCCGACCTTGGCAAGGTCGTGCTCTACCAACTGAGCTATTCCCGCAATGGCGTCCCCTAGGGGACTCGAACCCCTGTTACCGCCGTGAAAGGGCGGTGTCCTAGGCCACTAGACGAAGGGGACGCGGCCCGGAACTTACAACAGCTTTTCCGGCTTCTTCGCTCTGCCTTGCGGCTTTCGCGTCGAAGTGGCGCGCATTCTATGGATGCTTTCAGGGGGCGTCAACCCTTATGGAAAATATTTTTTAAATCAAAGACTTCAGGGCATTTTGTGATCCCCTGCTATGAGCGCTGGCGGCAAGCCATTACACTCGAAGAAAACCCTTAAGGGAGATCCACAGGTGTCGCCACTCGTCATTACCGCATTGGTTGTCGTCGGCATCGCCCTCCTGGTGGCCATCGTCTTCATCAATCAACAGATGGAGAGCCGCAAACTGGAGAAGGCCCGGCAGAAAGCGGATTTGCTCGATCGCTACAGACGCTGCTCGGAAATCTCCGAGACCCTGCCCGGTCAATTCATCTCCCCCGCCCTCAAATTGCTGCTTTCGCGCTTCGAACTGAGCCTGGGCGAGCGCCTGCTCGCACTGGACAAGTCCAATGCCCAGATCGGCGAGCGCGTCACCGAGCTGCGCCGCCTGGTCGGCCAGGGTGAAGCCATCCAGGTACGCAATGCGCCGCAGATCATCCTGACCGAAGCCAAGGCCAAGGACGTGCGCTTTCTCTTCGAAGCGCTGCACGCACAGATCACCCGTTTCGCCCAGGAAGGCCAGCTGCCGCGCAACGACGCCCAGCGCTGGGTCAAGGAAATCCGTCACCTGCTGACCCTGCTGCACATCGAGTTCTTCGGCAACCTCGGCCAGCAGGCCCTGCAACAAGGGCAGCCACGCCAGGCGCGGCTGGCCTTCGAGCGCGGCGTGCAATACCTGCAGAAGCAACCGGAGCTCGGCCGCTATCAGGCGCAACTGCAACAGATGGAGCAGCAGCTCAACCGCGCCAACGCCCTGGTCCTGGAAAGCAGCGCACCGGTGGAACAGGAGCCCAGCGAGCTGACCGACGGCCTGAAAGCCCTCGACGAAGACGATATCTGGCGCAAGAAGAACCTCTACGACGACTGACAGTCGCTTCGCCAGCCAGCCCCTGCAACCAGGAGACAGCATGAGCCTGATCCTTTATGGCGCCCCCCTTTCACCCTTCGTCCGCAAGGTCCGCGTGTTCCTTGCCGAGAAAGGCCTGGACCACCAGCTGGAGAACGTCGATCCGTTCAACCAGCCGGACTGGTACGCCGAGCTGAACCCGCTGCGGCGCATCCCGGCGCTGCGCGATGGCGACATTACCCTCGCCGACTCCAGCGTCATCTGCCATTACCTGGAAGAGCGCAACCCCGAGCTCGCTGCCCTGTGCGGCAATGGCGCCCTGTCCCGCGCACGGGTCAGCTGGCTGGAAAAGTACGCCGACTATGAAGTAGCACCACTGGCCACCTTCACCGTGTTCCGCAACCGCCTGCTCAAACCGCTGCTTGGCAAGCTGTGCGACGAAGCGGCCGTAAAAGGCGCCATGCAGGAGAAGCTGCCGGGGCACTTCGACTATCTGGAGCGCACCCTGGGCGACGCCGACTACTTCGTCGACAACCAATTCAGCCTGGCCGACATCGCCATCGCCTGCCAACTGGTGAACATGCGCCACGGCGGAGAGAGCCTCGACAGCCAAAGCTGGCCTCGCCTGGCTGCCCACCTTGAACGGGTGCTGCAGCGCCCTGCCCTGCAGCCCATCCTCGATGGCGAGCGCAAGATCATCGAGAAGATCCGCGCACGCATCGCGCAGACCCCGGCCTGAATGAAAAAGCCCCGCAGATCAAACTGTGTGAAAACCTAGCAGTCCGAGAGCAAGCCCAAGACAATGCCCGTATCGATCGATACGGGCATTGTCTTTTATGGGCTATATCCGCGGTGAAGGGCGTGATCAGGGCAGCTTGTCTCCAGTGTCGCTGGATGAGTGGGTTCCCGA
This sequence comes from Pseudomonas sp. QL9, assembly GCF_041409665.1. NCBI lineage: Bacteria > Pseudomonadati > Pseudomonadota > Gammaproteobacteria > Pseudomonadales > Pseudomonadaceae > Pseudomonas > Pseudomonas sp. QL9. The sequence continues at coordinate 5,031,881 of NZ_CP166971.1, read as the reverse complement.
AGAACATCTGGTCCGCGTGATCGAGGCCTACGTGGCGCGGTTGGATTTGCAGCGGCTGGGCTTCACGGCGCAAGCACCTGAGCCTGGCGCCGATCCATCGTCGAGCACCCTTTCGGCAACTTGAAACAGTGGGTATTCGGCAACGGCCGCTTCCTGCTACGGCAGTTAGCGGGTGCCAGGAAAGAGATGGCCCTGGCCGTGCAGGCCTACAACCTCAAGCGTGCGATTCAGGTACTCGGTGCGCGTCGCCTGATCAAGTTGATGGGCTGAGCCCTCAGAAAAGCAAACGCCCCGAACCAGTCGGGGCGCTTGCTTAGCCTTGCTCACAGCGTGTTTTCACACAGTCTGAGATGCGGGGCTTTTTCTTGGAGGGCGAATCAGCAGTCGGTCAAGCGCAGGAAGATCGCCGTCAGACGCTCGATTCCGACTTGGTCCTCGGCGCTGAAGCGACCGACGCTCGGGCTGTCCAGATCGAGCACACCGATCAGCCGACCGTCCTTGAGCAACGGCACCACCAGCTCGCTGTTCGAGGCGCTGTCGCAGGCGATGTGCCCGGGGAACGCATGCACGTCCTCGACCCGCTGGGTCTCGCGAGTACGCGCGGCGGCACCGCAAACGCCCTTGCTGAATGGAATGCGCACGCAGGCCACCTTGCCCTGGAACGGGCCAAGCACCAGCTCTTCGTTGCGATTGAGGTAGAAGCCGGCCCAGTTGAGGTCGCCCAGCTCGTGGAACAGGAAGGCCGAGAACTGCGCGGCGTTGGCGATGAAGTCGCGCTCGTCGGCGAACAGCGACTCCACCTGGGCAGCGAGCATTTCGTAGCCGGCCAGGCCGGCGCCAGTCTGTTGCAGATCGATCATGCCTGCTCTCCTTCCAGCAATTGCTTGCCCACCCAGTAACGGGCGAACTGATAGGCACAACGGCCATTGCGGTTGCCGCGCCCTAGGGCCCAGCGTACGGCTTCCTTCTCCAGCGCTTCGTCCCAGACGAACTTCAGCCCGGACTTGCCAGCCAGCGACTCGACCCAGTGCTGCACCACGCTGAGGAAATGCTCCTGGGTGAAGGGATAGAAGGAGAGCCAGAGGCCGAAGCGGTCGGACAGGGCAATCTTGTCCTCCACCGCCTCGTTCGGATGCAGCTCGCCGTCGACCATCTGCCAGTTGTCGTTGTCGCTCTGCTTCTCCGACACCAGGTGGCGGCGGTTCGAGGTGGCGTATAGCAGCACGTTGTCCGGCGCTTGCTCCAGCGAGCCGTCGAGCACGCTCTTGAGCACGCGATAGTCGCCTTCGCCGGCATCGAACGAGAGGTCGTCGCAGAACAGCACGAAACGCTGCGGGCACCCGGCCAGTTGCTCGACCACGCGCGGCAGATCGGCCAGGTGGTCGCGCTCGATCTCGATCAGGCGCAGCCCGGAGCCGGCCAGCTCGGCCAGCAGCGCGCGCACCAGCGAGGATTTGCCGGTGCCGCGGGCGCCCCACAGCAGCGCGTGGTTGGCGGGCTTGCCGGCGACGAACTGGCGGGTGTTGCGTGCCAGCTGGTCGCGCTGCTTGTCGACCCCGAGCAGGTCGTCAAGGCGCAGGTCGAGATTGACGTTCAGCCCCTGCAGGTAGCCGCTGCGGCCGTCGTGGTGCCAGCGTGCGGCCAGGCAATGCTGCCAGTCGATCGACTCGCGCACTGCCGGTAGCAGCGGCTCAAGGCGGGCCAGCACGCCTTCGGCGCGAGCCAGGAAATCATTCAGACGGGAATCCACGACAGTCTCCAATGGTATTCGGCAACAGGATCACGAACGGGCCGGCGACAGGGCCATGCGCCCCTGCCGACAAGCGGCGGGGTTGGGCTATGCTAGGCGCCAGCTCAGCACACTCGAGGCGAAGTACCGCCGCTCATGGATATCGCGCTAACCCATCGCCTCTCGTTCAAGCAGGCCAGCCTGACGGTGCTGGTGGCGTTTCTTCTCGGCACCCTGCTCAGCCTGATCCAGGTGGGCGTCGATTATGCCAGCCAGGACGCCTCTATCAACCGCGAAGTGCGAGCCCTGCTCGATGTCAGCCACAACCCTGCGGCCCGCATTGCCTACAACATCGACGCCGAGCTCGCCCAGGAACTGGTGGTCGGCCTGCTGCGCTCACCGGCGGTCATCCGCGCAGAAATCATCGACAGCGCCAACGTAGCGCTAGCCAGCGCCAGCCGCCCACCGGCGGAAAGCCGCTTGCGCGGGCTGAGCGACTTCCTTTTCGGGCAGATGCGCGCCTTCGAGGAACCGCTGAACATCGAGCACTCCCCCAGCGAGTCGCTCGGCGTCCTGCGGCTGGAAATCGACACCTTCGTCTTCGGCAACGACTTCCTGCGCCGTGCGGGCATGACGCTGCTCTCCGGCTTCGTCCGCAGCCTGCTCTTGTCGCTGATCCTTCTGGTGCTGTTCTACGCCTTGCTGACCAAACCGCTGGTGAGCCTGATCGACGTCCTCAGCCGCCACGACCCGCGCTCGCCCAAGCGCCTGCGCCTGCCCTGCCCCAGCGGCCACGAGCGCGACGAGATTGGCGTGCTGGTCGAGGTCACCAACCGCCAGCTCAGCCACATCGCGGTCGAGATGGAACAGCGCCGCGAGGCCGAAGACCGCCTCACCCAGTACCTGGCCGAACTGGAGAACATAGTCGCGGCACGCACCGCTGAACTGAAAGCGGCCAACGCCCGCCTGACCCTGTCGAACCAGGAACTGGACCGTGCTCGCCAGACCGCCCTGAACATGGCCCAGGCGCGCGCCAACTTCCTGGCCAGCATGAGCCACGAGATCCGCACCCCGCTCAACGGCCTGCTGGGCATGCTCGGCCTGGCCCTCGACGGCCCGCTGAGCCACGAACAGCGCCAGCAGCTGTCGATCGCCCATGACTCGGGCAAGGTGCTGGTGGAGCTGCTCAACGACGTGCTCGACCTGTCCAAGTTCGAATCCGGCCAGCTGGAACTGGAGAAGATCCCGTTCGACCTCGCCACCCTGGTCGAGGACACCGCCAACCTGCTGTCGCAGAATGCAGCTCCTGCGGTGGAACTCACCTGCCTGATCAGCCCCGAACTGCCGGCGCAACTGGAAGGCGACCCCACGCGCGTGCGCCAGGTGGTCAGCAACCTGCTGTCGAACGCGCTCAAGTTCACCCGCCTGGGCCGTGTCGACGTACGCGTCGAACCCACGGAGAGTGGCGTGCGTATCCTCGTCCGCGACACCGGCATCGGCATCGCCGCCGACGCCCTGCCGCGGATCTTCCAGCCCTTCACCCAAGCCGACGCCGGCATCACCCGCCAGTTCGGCGGCACCGGCCTGGGCCTGGCACTGACACGCAAGCTCTGCGAGGCGATGGAAGGCGAACTGCTGGTCAACTCGCAACCGGGAATGGGCAGCGAGTTCAGCGCGGTCTTGCCGTTGAAGGCGCTGACGCCAGCGCAATCCCTTCCCCCTCTGCAGGGCCGACTGATCGTGCAATGCAGCGCGCGCAGCGGACTGGCCGAGATGCTGCAGACCTGGCTGCCACGGTGGGGCCTGGAATATCGCCGCCTCGACATCGATGCCAGCCTGGCCGGCCTGGAGCTGGACGTGCTGATCTCTGACTGCCCGGACTGCCTTCTGGGCCTGCGCCAGTCCCTGCGCACATGCCCGGTGCTGCTGGCCACCGCATACGGCAGCTTCCTCGATACCGAACTGGTGCAGCGCATGGCGCCATTGCGCCAGCTTGCCCGCCCCCTGGGCCGCGCCGCCTTGCACCAGGCACTTCAGCAGGCGCTCAACGCGCAGCCGCAAGCCACCCCAGGCACTCCGCGCCGACTCGACGGCAGCGGTTATTCAACCCGCGTATTGCTGGTGGAAGACAACCCGGTCAACCAGTTGGTCGCCAAGGGCCTGCTGCAGAAACTTGGCTGCCAGGTCCGCGTTGCCGGCAATGGCGAGGAGGCCCTGAGCGCCCTTGAGCAGGATGACGTCGAGATGGTGCTGATGGACTGCAACATGCCGTTGATGAACGGCTACGAAGCGACCCGGCGCATCCGCGAGAACCCGCGCTGGCAAGGCATGCCGATCATCGCCCTGACCGCCAACGCCCTGCCTGACGAACGCGAACGCTGCCGGGCGGCGGGCATGGACGACTACCTGGCCAAACCCTTCCATCGCGACGAGATGGCAGCGATGCTGGAGCGCTGGGGACGGCCACGCATGGGTATCTAGCGCCCGCCTCCAACGATCCGACCGCCGCCCTAGCCTTCGATCTCGATCAACTGCCGGAGTAGATCGCCCAGCCGCTGGTGCAGTTCTTCCATGGCCTGCGGATCCAGACCGCTGTCGCAAACCAGTTCGTCGCGCAACGGCAGCACCCGCTCACGCATCGTCTTGCCAGACTCGGTCAAGCTCAGGTGAACTTCGCGCTCATCCACACGAGCACGCCGCCGCTGTACCAGGCCGAGCTGTTCCAGGCGCTTGAGCAGCGGCGTCAGGGTTCCGGAGTCGAGCATAAGACGCTCGCCCAGGGCCTTCACCGACGGTTGCTCCGGCGGCTGGGCCTGCCACTCCCACAGCACCAGCATCACCAGGTACTGCGGGTAGGTCAGACCCAGCGCTTCGAGCATCGGCCGGTAGCCGCGGATAATCGCCCGTGACGCGGCGTACAGGCGGAAGCACAACTGGGTGTCGAGCAGCAGCGCCTGCTCCCTGCCCTTGTCACTCATCGCAGCAGCGCTTCGATCTCGGCGGTGAGTTCTTCCGGCTTGGTCATCGGCGCGAAGCGCTTGACCTTGCCGCCATCGCGGCTGATCAGGAACTTGGTGAAGTTCCACTTGATGCCGGAGCTTCCCAGCACACCGGGGGCACGCTTCTTCAACTGCACGTAAAGCGGGTGAGCATCGGCACCATTCACGTCGATCTTCTTGAACAGCGGGAAGCTGACGCCGAAGTTCAGCTCGCAGAACTGGGAAATTTCACCCTCGTCACCCGGCTCCTGCTTGCCGAACTGATTGCAGGGGAAGCCCAGCACCACCAGCCCCTTGTCGCGGTATTTCTCCCACAGCTCTTCCAGGCCCTGGTACTGCGGGGTGAAGCCGCACTTGCTGGCCGTGTTCACCACCAGCAGGGCCTTGCCACCGAAATCGGCGAGGGTTTTCTGCTCGCCCTTGATGGTCGTGCAGGGGATGTTCAGCAGTGCATCGCTCATGGAAATGGCTCCGGGAAAGTAAGGTGGAATAAAAATAGAGAGCAATTGAATTGCGTGCAACTCAATTTTGCGCAAAAAAAGCCCGCCGGTGAGCGACGGGCATTTCGGCAGCGCCGGTCAGGCGCGCGGCACCAACTTCAGCGAGGCCGAATTGATGCAGTAGCGCAGCCCGGTCGGTCGCGGCCCATCGGGAAACACATGCCCCAGATGCGACTCGCAGGCGCCACAGCGCACTTCAATGCGATGCATGCCGTGGCTGAAGTCCTCGTATTCGGCGATGGCCTCTTTCGACACCGGTTGAAAATAGCTCGGCCAACCGCTGCCGGAATCGTACTTGGCATCCGAGTCGAAGAGCGCCGCGCCACAGCACACGCAGTGGTAGATCCCCGGCGTCTTGGTGGCGTAGTACTCGCCGGTGAAGGCACGCTCGGTGCCGCCCAGGCGGCAGATGTGGAACTGCTGCTCATCGAGTTCCTCGCGCCAGCTGTCCAGGGGCTTCTCGATCTTTTCCATCGCTGTACCTCGCAAGCTTGAAAAAAGCCCGACCAGTCCCTTTTCCGGGAATCGGGCCGCACGTATGATGCGTGACGTCTTCGGTGGATGCAGAATCTGCCGCGCAAGGAGCTCCTCGCGATAAAAATGCCTTTTAAAAGGCATTTTTTCGTTCATATCTCCGTTTTCCAGGCGATTTTTCAGTTTCACCGCCAGAATGCGCGATCTTCCGCAGCCGCCAGTAGACGCCAGTCTGTCACCCGCGTTACAGCCTGCCAAGGCAAGCGCTGCGCGCGGGAATCTTTACCTCGGGAACGCCACATCATGCAGTTCAGCAAATCGAACAAGCTCGCCAACGTCTGCTACGACATCCGCGGGCCGGTGCTCAAGCACGCCAAACGCCTGGAAGAGGAAGGCCATCGCATCCTCAAGCTGAACATCGGCAACCCGGCGCCGTTCGGTTTCGAGGCGCCCGACGAAATCCTCCAGGACGTCATCCGCAACCTGCCGACTGCCCAGGGCTACAGCGACTCCAAGGGCCTGTTCAGCGCGCGCAAGGCGGTGATGCAGTACTACCAGCAGAAGCAGGTGGAAGGTGTCGGCATCGAGGACATCTACCTGGGCAATGGCGTGTCCGAGCTGATCGTCATGGCCCTGCAGGCGCTGCTGAACAACGGTGACGAAGTGCTCATCCCGGCACCCGACTATCCGCTGTGGACCGCCTCGGTGGCGCTGTCCGGCGGCAAGCCGGTGCACTACCTGTGCGACGAGCAGTCCGGCTGGTTCCCCGACATCGCCGACATGAAGGCCAAGATCACCAGCAACACCAAGGCGCTGGTGCTGATCAACCCGAACAACCCGACCGGCGCGGTGTACTCGAAAGAAGTCCTGCTCGACATCGTCGAACTTGCTCGCCAGCACAACCTGGTGATCTTCTCCGACGAGATCTACGACAAGATCCTCTACGACGAAGCCGTGCACATCTCCACCGCCTCGCTGGCGCCGGACGTGCTCTGCCTGACCTTCAACGGCCTGTCCAAGTCCTACCGCGTGGCCGGCTTCCGCTCCGGCTGGATCGCCATTTCCGGGCCCAAGCACAAGGCACAGAGCTACATCGAGGGCCTGGATATCCTGGCCAACATGCGCCTGTGCGCCAACGTGCCGAGCCAGCACGCCATCCAGACCGCGCTCGGCGGCTACCAGAGCATCAACGACCTGGTCCTGCCCGGCGGCCGCCTGCTCGAGCAACGCAACCGCGCCTGGGAACTGCTCAACGACATCCCCGGGGTGAGCTGTGTGAAGCCGATGGGTGCGCTCTATGCCTTCCCGCGCATTGACCCGAAGGTTTGCCCGATCCACAACGACGAAAAGTTCGTCCTCGACCTGCTGCTCTCGGAAAAGCTGCTGATCGTCCAGGGCACCGCCTTCAACTGGCCGTGGCCGGACCACTTCCGCGTGGTCACCCTGCCCCGCGTCGACGACCTGGAACAGGCCATCGGCCGCATCGGCAGCTTCCTCAAGACCTATCGCCAGTAATGGCCTGACCCGGCGGCGGACACCAGCACCATGGATTTGCAGATCGACGATTTCTACAAGGACGTTGCCGCCGGGATGCTCGCGCTCTACCAGGCGTTCCCGCGCAAGATCGCGCTCTACGTCGAGGACCTGATCGGCCGAGAGGAGCCCGACGAATTCGGCCTGCCGAGCAACCGTCACCAGGCCTGCCTGGGCGCCCTGCTGTGGCTGGCCGACGAAGGCTACCTGCGCTTCGAAAGCACCATCCGCCACGAGGCGCTGGACCAGGCGGTACTCAGCGAAAAAGGCTTCCTGCGCCTGAGCCGCACCGTGCCCCACGCGCTGCACGACGACCCGCAGCTGCCGCCCAGCGTGCGACGCCAACAGGCCAGCCTCGCCCAGCAGTTGCGCGCCGCTTTGGCCGAGCGACACGGCGAGCGCGTGGCGCGCCTGGCACGGCTACTCTTCGAGAGCGGGTCGGCCGGCCAAGAGACATAGTTTGAAATAGTCCCCGCATTGAATCCCCTGGGGGCCGACCGTATATACCGCGCATAATTCAGCCCCGTTCCGACGCGCCTGCGTCCGGAACTCGACGGCACGCCCCTGCGTGCCGTGCGTCCAAGCCGCGAGGAGAAGTCTTACCCATGATGCGCATCCTGTTGTTCCTGGCCACCAACCTGGCAGTTCTGGTGATCGCCAGCATCACCCTGAAGCTGCTCGGCGTGGACCGTTTCACCGGCCAGAATTACGGCAGCCTGCTGGTCTTCTGTGCCGTATTCGGCTTCGCCGGCTCGCTGGTTTCGCTGTTCATCTCCAAGTGGATGGCGAAGATGAGCACCGGCACCGAGATCATCAGCCAACCGCGCACCCGCCACGAACAGTGGCTGCTGCAGACCGTCGAAGAGCTGTCTCGCGAAGCCGGCATCAAGATGCCCGAAGTGGGCATCTTCCCGGCTTACGAAGCCAACGCCTTCGCCACCGGCTGGAACCGCAACGATGCCCTGGTCGCCGTCAGCCAGGGCCTGCTGGAGCGCTTCTCGCCCGAAGAAGTGAAGGCCGTTCTGGCCCACGAGATCGGCCACGTCGCCAACGGCGACATGGTCACCCTGGCGCTGATCCAGGGCGTGGTGAACACCTTCGTGATGTTCTTCGCGCGGATCTTCGGCAACTTCGTCGACAAGGTCCTGCTGAAGAACGAGGAAGGCCCGGGCATCGGCTACTTCGTCGCGACCATCTTCGCCGAGCTGGTGCTGGGCATTCTCGCCAGCATCATCGTCATGTGGTTCTCGCGCCGCCGCGAGTTCCGCGCTGACGCTGCCGGCGCACACCTGGCCGGGACCAACGCGATGATCGCCGCGCTGCAGCGCCTGCGCGCCGAATCCGGCGTGCCGGTGCAGATGCCCGACAGCCTGACCGCGTTCGGCATCAGCAGTGGTCCGAAGCATGGCCTGGCCGGCCTGCTGATGAGCCACCCGCCGCTGGAAGAGCGCATCGAAGCGCTGCGTAACGCGCGCTAATCGCAACGGCAAAAAAAGGGCGACCCACGGGTCGCCCTTTTCATTTCTCCACCCCTACTCCCGCTGCAGACGGAACACCACCTCGTCCAGGCGCTGCACGCCGCGCGCAGCAAACTTGGCGTTTTGCGCCAAGGCATCGACGCGCTCCAGCTCTTCCAGCTGCCAGCCCAGGAAACGCTCGCGCACCTCATCTGCCAGCACAGCGAATGGCGGCCCCGCCATCTGCTCCTGCGGATATTCGAGGGTGATCAGCAGACCGCTCAGCTCTTGCGGCAGGATCGCGGACAGATGCCGCGCATAGTCGGGGCGCATGTCGGGCGGCAAAGCGATAAGCGCCGCGCGGTCGTAGAGCGCATGGCAAGCCTGTACGTCGCCCGGCTGCAGATCGAAGAAATCGCCCTGGAGAATTTCGATGTCGCCATGGCTGTAGCTGCGCAAGGCACCCTTTTGCTCTACACGGGGCTCGCAGCCCAGCTCGGCGAAAAAGTCCAGCACGGCTCGTTCTGCAAGTTCGACACCGAGTACCGGATAACCCTGTCGCGCCAACCAGAGCATATCCAGCGACTTACCGCATAGCGGCACCAGCACGCGCGTCCCCGCTTGCAGATTCAGGGACGGCCAGTAGCGAATCAGATAGGGATTGACCTCCGGAAGATGGAAGCCGATTTCGTTGCGCGACCAGCGCGCCTGCCAGAAGTCGTGCTGCATGGCGATGCGTTTCCTGTAACACAGCAAGCGACAGGGTCGTCGCCGCGAAGGCAGGCATCATCGCCCAGGAATGGGCGCCGAACTAGTGGCCCCGCAACAGCGGCGAGCGCATTGGCCACGGCAACCAGGCGCGACGCGCGCGCGGCGCTTCGACTTCCTGGATCTCCCAGCTCACCCGCCCGTTGACGATGCGCCGTACCCGTAGCTCGGTGCCGTCGGCCAGCAGCAGGCGATCCCCTTCGCGCAGGACGATTTCTTGAACGGGGTGCGACATGAATGGAACCTCGGGTACGGAATGAAACGGCATTCGCGTGCTGGCCGACTTTCCCTGGCCCGGATTTCCTTCGAGAGCAGCATGCCGCAATGCCTGCGCGGCGTCGATTCGCTGACGTCAGGATTGCGACGCGCCCGACACAACGACTTGGCGCCTCGTCCCGAACGCGAATGGCGACAGGGTTTTCAGAGCCCACGATCACCGAAAGGTTCCAGCCAAAAGCCAGCCTGCGGCAGCGTGACGCAATCGAATTAACGGATGGTTATGGTCGAAAACCCATACTGGAATTCGATATCTCGTAGCGGGAACATAGGATCATTCCCTATTTGATAGGAGGCTCCATGCTCCCTGCCCTGTTCATTTCCCACGGATCCCCGATGCTCGCCCTGGAGCCTGGTGCCAGCGAGGCTCCCCTCAAGCGCCTGGCCGCCGAATTGCCGCGTCCGCGCGCGATCCTGGTGGTTTCGGCGCACTGGGAAACGCCAGACCTGCGCGTCACTGCCAATCCGCAACCGCAAACCTGGCACGACTTCTACGGTTTCCCAACAGCACTCTACGAAGTGCAGTACCCGGCCGCAGGCTCGCCTGAACTCGCCCAGCGGGTCGTCGACCTGCTCGCCGCCGATCAATTGCCCGCCACCCTCGACCCCGAGCGTCCGCTGGACCATGGCGCCTGGGTGCCGCTGAGCCTGATATATCCCTCGGCCGACATCCCGGTCGTGCAGCTCTCCCTGCCCAGCCGGGTCGGCCCGCGCCTGCAGGACCGCGTCGGCAAGGCGCTGCGCCAGTTGCGCGAGGAAGGCTTCCTGCTGATCGGTTCGGGGAGCATTACCCACAACCTGGGCGAACTGGACTGGCGCGCCAGCCCCGACGCTGTCGAGCCCTGGGCCCAGGCCTTCCGCGACTGGATGGTGGAAAAACTGCAGGCCAACGACGACGAGGCCCTGTTCGACTACCGGCGCCGCGCGCCTTCTGCAGCTCGCAACCATCCGAGCGACGAGCACCTGCTGCCGCTGTACTTCGCCCGCGGTGCCGGCGGCGTGCCGATGCACATCGAACACGCGGGATTCACCCTCGGCGCGCTGGGGATGGACATCTACCGCTTCGGCTGAGTATTTCTCCCGCCCATGAAAAAGCCCCGCCTAGCAGACTGTGTGAAAACCTAGCCGTCTGAGCACAAGCCAAAGACAATGCCCGTATCGATCGATACGGGCATTGTCGTTCATGGGCTATATCCGCGGTGAAGGGCGTGATCAGGGCAGCTTGTTTCCAGTGTCGCTGGATGAGTTGGTTCCCGAAGAACATCTGGTCCGCGTGATCGAGGCCTACGTGGCGCGGTTGGATTTGCAGCGGCTGGGCTTCAGCAAGGCGCAGGCGAGCCGGACGGGGCGCCCGGCCTATGATCCGGCCGACTTGCTCAAGCTGTACCTGTATGGCTACTTCCAGCGAATTCGCTCCTCGCGCCGACTGGAAGCCGAATGCCAGCGCAATGTCGAAGTGATGTGGCTGCTGGGTCGCCTGTCGCCGGACTTCAAGACCATTGCCGACTTCCGCAAAGACAATGGTTCGGCGTTTCAGGCGACCTGTCGTGCTTTCGTGCAGTTCTGCCGCCAGGTCGGGTTGCTCGGTGGTCAGTTGGTGGCCATCGATGGCAGCAAATTCCAGGCGGTGGCTTCACGGCGCAAGCACCTGAGCCTGGCGCGGCTCAAGCGTCAGCAAGCCAAGCTGGAGGCCGAGATAGCCCGCTATCTGAGCGACCTGGATGAAGCCGACCGCGCCGAAGCGGGCGATGGGGGCGACCGGTGTGCCGTGAAGACTGCGCTGGAGCAGTTGCAGGCTCAACACGCGGACAACCTGACCTGCCAGGTACTGATGCAGGCCCAGGGGCTCGAGCAGTTCGTGATCGGCGAGCCCGATGCCCAGTTGATGCGAACTCACCAGGGCGCGCGGGTCGCCTACAACGTGCAGAGTGCCGTCGATGACAAGCATTGCTTGGTGCTGCACCACGAGGTGACCCAGGATGGCAATGACACTCGCCAGTTGCAGCCGATGGCGGAAGCCGCTCAAGCCGTGCTGGAACAGGCGCAACTGACGGTCACGGCGGACGCCGGCTACTCCAATGGCGAGCAATTCCAGGCGTGCGAGGATGCAGGCATCAGCGCGTATGTGCCGCCGAATCGCGGCGTTAACAATCATGGCAACGGCACGGCGCTGTTCGATCGCAGCGCCTTTACCTACGACGTGGATCATGACCGCTATCAGTGCCCGGCAGGCCAGTGGCTCCCGCTCAAACAGGTACGAGGCACAGAGAGGCTTTATGCGATCGCCGGCGACTGCCGCGCTTGCCCTTTGAAGGCGCGTTGCACGAATAGCCAGCGTCGTCATCTCAGCCGTCATACCCATGAGTCAGCGTTCGAGCGCATGCAGCAACGCCTGAAGGCCCGGCCGGAGATGATGGCCAAGCGCCGGGCGATCGTCGAACACCCCTTCGGTAACCTGAAACAGTGGATATTCGGCAACGGCCGCTTCCTGCTGCGGCAGTTAGCGGGCGCCAGTACGGAAATGGCCCTGGCCGTGCAGGCCTACAACCTCAAACGCGCGATTCAGGTACTCGGCGCGCGTCGCCTGATCGAGTTGATGGGCTGATCCCTCCAAAAAAACAAACGCCCCGAACCAGTCGGGGCGTTTGTTTTGCCTTGCTCACAGCGTGTTTTCACACGGCCTGCTAGGCGGGGCTTTTGCGTTGCAGCGCGAAGACTCAGTCTTCTCGGTAGCGGCGCAGACGCAGGGCCTTGCCGGCAACGCGAGTGTCCTTGAGCTTGGTCAGCAGACGCTCCAGGCCCTCTTCCGGCAGCTCGATGAGGCTGAAGGTTTCGCGGATCTGGATGCGGCCGATGGCCTCGCGGGACAGACCACCCTCGTTGAGGATGGCGCCCAGCAGGTTCTTCGCCGCCACGCCATCGCGCGCGCCCAGGGCGGTGCGGCAGCGGGCCTTGCCTTCGCTTGGCGGAGCCATCGGACGACCCGGGGCGGAGGAACGCTCGCCGCTACGCTCCGGACGCTCACGGCGCTCGAAACGTTCGCCACGCTCGCCACCACGATCGCTGCGCTCGCGCGGGGCGGCCGGGGTCAGCGGTTGCTCGCGGCGGACCGATTCCAGGTCCAGCGCCTTGCCTTCGGTGAGCTTGGCCAGCAGCACGGCAGCCAGGGTTTCCATGTCGGTGCCCAGGCGGCGGATCAGCTCGTCGCGCACGGCGCCACGGTTGGCCACGGCGGTTTCCAGCAGCGGTTGCAGGCTATTGGCCAGGCGGCTCAGACGCGCTTCGAGCACGGTTTCGGTGTCCGGCAGGCGCACTTCGCCGACCTTCTGCCCAGTCACACGCTCGATCACCTGCAGCATGCGGCGCTCACGCGGAGTCACCAGCAGCAGCGCGCGACCTTCGCGGCCGGCACGGCCGGTACGGCCGATGCGGTGCACGTAGGACTCGGGGTCGTACGGCATGTCGATGTTCAGCACGTGGGTGATGCGCGCCACGTCCAGGCCACGGGCAGCGACGTCGGTGGCGATTACGATGTCCAGCGAGCCGTCTTTCAGCGACTCGATCACGCGCTCACGCTGGGCTTGCGGCATGTCGCCGTTCAGCGCGGCAGCACGGTAGCCCTGGCGCTCGAGGAGCTCGGCGATGTCCAGGGTGGCTTGCTTGGTGCGGACGAAGCCGATCAGCGCGTCGAACTGCTCCACTTCCAGCAGACGCAGGATCGAGGCAGCCTTCTGGTCGGCGTGGACCATCAGGTGGGCCTGCTCGATGCGGGCGACGGTCTGGGTCTTGGCAGCGATGCGGACGTGCTTGGGTTCTTTCAGGTGACGCTCGGCGATGCTGCGGATCGAGGCCGGCAGGGTCGCGGAGAACAGCACGGTCTGACGGCTTTCCGGCATGGCTTCGAAGATCACTTCGAGGTCGTCCATGAAGCCGAGCTTGAGCATCTCGTCAGCTTCGTCGAGGACCAGGCGCTCGACGGTGGCCAGCAGGTTTTCGTCGCGGCGCAGGTGGTCGCACAGGCGGCCGGGGGTCGCTACCAGCACTTGCGCGCCTTGGCGCAGGGCCTTGAGCTGCGGGCCCATGGGCGCGCCGCCGTAGACGGCGACGACGCCGACGCCCGGCATCTGCTTGGAGTAGGTTTCGCAGGCGGTAGCTACCTGCAGGGCCAGCTCGCGGGTCGGCACGAGGACCAGCACCTGCGGCTCGCGGCGCGCCGGGTCGATCTTCGACAGCAGCGGCAGGGCGAAAGCGGCGGTCTTGCCGGTGCCGGTCTGGGCCTGGCCGATCATGTCGTGGCCTTCGAGGATCACCGGGATCGACTGGGCCTGGATCGGCGACGGCTCTTCGTAGCCGACGGCGGCGATGGCAGCGAGAATACTGGGGTGAATACCGAGTTCGGCGAAGCCGACGGTTTCCTGGGTCATGGGTTTTGCCTCTAAATACATCCGCAAAGACCCAATAGCCATGCTGCGCATGCCCTGTACGACTACGAAGTCACCCAGGCAGCTGGAAGCGGGGATTTGCGATGTGTGCTGTTGGAAGAATGACGTCAAGGAGAGTCCGCGCTAGCGGACGCACGGCCAGAGCCTTGAGCTCCGAAAAATGCGGGATCCCGAACGAGGCCGTGAAAAGGCCGGCGCGCATGATACCGGAAATTCGTCAGGCTTGCGCGCTTTTCCGCTACGATCCGTCGCACGGTAGCAACTTGCAACGTCGCCGGACTGCGCTATACCCATGCAGGCTCCATCCCAGCAGGAACCTGACCGTGAAGCCAGCCAGCGAAAACCGCATCACCAGCGAACACCGGGGCCACCTGCTGGTGCTCGGCCTGAACCGCGCCGAGAAACGCAACGCCTTCGATCAGCGCATGCTCGACGAGCTGGTCCTGGCCCTGGGCGAATACGAGCGCGACCCGAACCTGCGCTGCGCCCTGCTCATCGCCCACGGCGAACACTTCACCGCCGGATTGGACCTGGCCGATGTCGGCGAACGCTTCCGAAAGGGCTGGCAATTGCCGGCAGGCGCCGTCGATCCCTGGGGTACCTTCGGCGGGCCACGCCTGAGTAAACCGCTGATGGTCGCCGCGCAGGGTTATTGCTTCACCATTGGCATCGAATTGATGCTGGCCGCCGATATCTGCTTGTGCGCGAGCAATGCGCGGTTCGCACAGATGGAAGTACGCCGCGGTCTTTTCCCCTTCGGCGGCGCCACGCTCCGCCTCCCCCAGACCGCCGGCTGGGGCAACGCCATGCGCTGGCTGCTCACCGGCGACGAATTCGATGCCCATGAGGCGTACCGGCTGGGTCTGGTCCAGGAAATCTGGGCACCCGAAGAGCTCCTGCCAAACGCCCTGAAACTCGCCGCCCGCGTCGCGAGCCGAGCCCCTCTGGCGGTCGGAGCGACCCTCGCTTCGGCACGTCAGGCACTGGAGGAAAGCCAGGACGCAGCGGCCGCGAGCATCCCTGCCAAGGTGCAGGAGCTGATGGCCAGCGCCGATGCCGAAGAAGGGCTGAAAGCCATGCTGGAAAGGCGCGAAGGGAACTTCAGCGGCAATTAGACAAGCAGATAGAAGCAACTTTCTCCGCTCATTAAGCGCTATACACAAGGTAGTAGGGAAAGTTTCCCTACTGCTCTTCCAAGAAGGCAAAACAATTAAACTCAAGCGCTTAAACAAATATCAAAACGACTATATACAAGTTCCAATTTCGCCGATCCCAACAAGGCACTACAACTGAGCCCACTTCAGTTGAAGTGCTCGCCAGGCCTGCTGTTCGAGACTTCTCCTGAAATCAGAGCCCTTCAGGGAGGAGCTGAACATGTCCGGTTCGATTCGCACTTTCGCACTGTCTCTTCTGGTCGTTGCGCTGTCGCTTCAAGGGTGCAGTAGCAGCGGTGGTCATCACAGCAGTTCCGATGGTTCCGGCAGCGACTCCGGACAGGCCAGCACAGCCAGTGGCGGCTCCGGTGGCGGCGATTCGTCGACCGGCGCATCGGGCTCGGCGGCCGGCGGATCGGGCAGCACAGCCGGCACAGGCAACACCGCAGGCACCGGCGGTACCGGCGGAACCAATGGAAACGGTGGCACCGGCGGCACGGGTGGCACCGGTGGCACTGGCGGCGCCACGCCAGCACTGGCCGCCAGCACCGTGCTCAGCAATACCGGCGAGGCGGTGACCGACGTCGGCGGCACCGTTGGCGGCGTCGGTGCGCTGGTGAAATCGGTGAGCCTGCCAGTGGGCGGCAGCAGCCTGACCAACGGCGCCGGCGATGTCGTCCAGGACGTTGGCCAGGGTGTCAGCGCACTGGGCAGCGGCGTGACCAATGGCGTCGGCAAACTTGGCAGCAATCCCAACGCACTGGGCACCACCGTGGCAGGCGCTGGCGGCCTGGTGGACAACACCGGAGCGGCAGTCAGCGATCTGGGCGGCACCGTGACTGCCGTTGGCGCCTCGACGCCGCTGAGCCCCCTCACCCGCACCCTCGGCGGGACCGTGAATCAGGTCGGCGGACAGATCAGCATGATCGGCGACTCGCTCAGCGGCGCGGTGACCGGCAATGGTCCCCTCGCCCCCTTGACCACCCAGCTCAGCGGCACCACCGCCGGCCTGGTCAGCCAGGTCCAGGGCGTTACCCAGAAAACCGGGGCGGCCACCGGGCTCGGCGCGCCGGTCAACAACCTGCTGAGCACCGTCGGCGGCCTGGTGACCCAGACCGGCAACCAGGTTGGCGGCACCACAGGGCTCGCCCCGGTGGGCGGCGCCGTCGCCAACGTCGGCCAGGCCGTTAGTGCCGCGGGCGGCGTAGTTCAAGGCAGCAATGGCAGCTCGGGCGGCAATCCGGTCGGCGGACTGCTGAGCGGCGTTACCGGCGCACTGGGTGGCGCCAGCGGCGGAAGCAATCCGGTTGGCGGGCTCGTCTCCGGTGTGACCGGCTCCCTCGGTGGCGCTACCGGCGGCAGCAACCCGGTAGGTGGGCTGGTCGGTGGCGTCACTGGAGCCCTTGGCGGCGCCACGGGCGGAAGCAACCCGGCGGGTGGCCTGGTCTCCGGCGTCACTGGCGCCCTCGGCGGCACCGGTGGCTTGGTCGCCGGTGCAGGGCTGGGCGTGGGCAGTGGCGGCAACGGCCTGGGCGCTGGCGCCGCTGTGGCCGCCAGCGACTCGGGCGTTGCAGCGGGTGTCGGCGCGGGCACCACCACCAACGGCCAACCCAATAGCGGCGGTCTGATCGGCGGCACCCTCGGCACAGTCGGTGGCCTGCTCGGCGGGGTGAACACCGCCTTGGGCGGCGGCGTCCTGGGCGTCACTGCGCCGAAACCGTAACCCGTCGATCCGCCCAGGTTGTAGCGCGAGGGGCCGCAACGGCCCTTTGCACCTCATCTGCAGTGGTTTCAGGGAGAAACCAGATGCGCAAGCTAGCCGTAGTGACGCTGTTGTTGGCCTGCCCCTTCGCCTGGGCGGAAAAACCGATCCAGCTGCCCGGCTCGGACATCGAGCAGAGCCTGCCCAAACCCAACCTGCCGGGCGGCGACATCCGCCCGCAGGCGCCCAAGGTGGTCACCCCGGATGCCTCGTCGCGCCAGCCGCAGCAACTGCTGCAGCAGAACATCCGCCTGCGGCGCATCGAAGTCGTCGGCGGCGGCCATTACCCGCTGGCGACCTGGAAGCCATTACTGGAGCCGCTGACCCGCCGCGAAATCCGTGTCGGCGATCTGGTCGCGGCGGCCAAGGCGATGACCCGGCGCTATCAGGACGACGGCTTCGTCATCTCCTTCGCCTACGTGCCGAACCAGGATTTCAGCCAGGGCGTCGGGCGCATCATGCTGATCGAAGGGCATTTGAGCGAGGTCCGCTCCGCCGGCGACTTCGGCGTGCACCAGGCCCGCGTCGATCGCTGGATCGAACGGCTGAAGGCCGAGCGGCCGCTGACCCGGGCCAGTTTCGAGCGCTTCAGCGTGCTGATGAGCCGGGTGGCCGGCCTGCAGATGAACATGATCCTCGACCCGCCGACCACCACCGATGGCGGAGCCGTGCTGGAGATGGTCGGCCAGCGCAAGCGCGTTGAGACCAGCGCCGACTTCGATACCCGCCACGGCAAGCAGCGCGGTGTGTTCTCCGCCAGCCTGATGTCCATGCTCGGCCTGGGCGAACGCCTGCAGTTCAGCTATCTGTACCCGCCGGGCGACGACAAGGAGTACTACCGCGCCTGGAACTACAGCCAGTTGCTCGGCGACGACGGCCTGCAACTGCTCGCCGGATACAGCCACTACGACTCGCAGCCGGAAGACCGCGTGGTGGTCGGCCCCTTGCAGTACGCGCGACATCGCGAGAACGAGCGGATCAACGCCGGGCTCGGCATCCCCGTACTGCTGCGCCGCGACCTGACCTGGGACGTCAACCTGCGCGCCTACACGGTGGACGACACCAGCCGCTACGACCTGGTGGTGCCGGCCATTCCCTATCGCGTCGAGCTGCACAACAAGCTGCGCGTGGTCGGCGTCGACACCGTCGTGCAGCAGTTCGCCGACAAGCAGGTACGTGCTGGAAGCCTGGGTATCTACCAGGGCCTGAACGCCTTCGGCGCGCAGACTACCGACCCGGTGAAAGCGGCCTTCACCCGCGTGCTCGGCTTCGGCGCCCAGCAGAACCAGTTCGGCGAACACTGGCAGGGCGTGGCGAGCACGAGCTTCCAGTGGAGCCACGACATCCTTCCGGACTCCGAGCAGGTCACCTACGGCGGTTCCAACTTCGGCCGCGGCTACCCCGACGACCAGGCCACCGGCGACAAAGGCTGGGGCGCGTCCTATGAGGCGAACTACAGCTTCCTGCTGCAGAACCATGTGCTCAACCAGCTGCAGCCCTATGCCGTCATCGACGGGGCACGCACCTGGTACAACAGCGATGGCCTGCAGGGCTCCAAGCTGGGTTCCGGCGCGCTCGGCGTCCGCCTGTCCGACCGCAAGCACTACGTGGTCGGCGTGGAAGTGGCCAAGCCGTTCGGCGACCGCGCCATCGACAACGACGAACGCAGCCCGCGCCTGAACATCACCTTCAGCTACCAGTTCCCCTGAGTAGCCGGCCGGCGCTCACTGTGCCGGCCGCAGCGACTCGATGTACGGGCGCAGCGAATAGCCCAGCTGCGGCTCGAGTGCCGCCACGCGCTTCTTCAGGCCGCGCAGGTTGAGCGTCTGCTCGAGCCCGGCCGGGACGAAGACGATCACGTTGCCCTCCGGCACCGGGCACTCCCAGTAATGCCTGTGGAAGCGCCCGCGCAGCAGCGCCGCGCCCAGCGGCCGGCCGTCGTCGGTGCTCCACTGGTTGATCACCAGCCAACCGCCGGGACGCAGGCGCTCGCGGCAGGCGCCGAGGAAATCCCAGCCCAGGTGCGCCGGCGCCGGGCCGGTGTCGGTGTAGAGGTCGAGGAAGATCAGATCGGCCGGCTCGCAGTCCTGCAACTCCTGCACCGCATCGCCGACCCGCAGCAGCAGCCTCGGGTCCTCGCCGAGGCCCAGGTGCTCACGGGCCAGGCGCGGCACCGCTGGGCGCAACTCGATGGCCTCCACTTCGTCGAGCGCAAGGTGGCGCAGGCAGGCCAGGGTCAGGCTGCCGGCGCCGAAGCCGAGGAAGAGCGCGCGTTTGGGCTTCGAGTGGCAGAGCGCACCGAGCAGCATGGCGCGCGAGTAGTCGTACTCGAGCCAGCTCGGGTCGGCGGTCAGCACGCAGCTCTGCTCGACCTCGTCGCCGAACTCCAGGTAACGGAAGTCACCCTGCTCGACCACGCGGATCACGCCGAATTCGTCGCGCTCCTCGACGATCAGACGGTCTTCGCTCATCGCGCTGCTCTGCTGCACTGCATGCAGGCGGGACGAACCACGGCGTCTGCTGGAGGAGTCGATGGAGGAATGTTCGGCACTGCTTGGCGCACTCGGAAATCCTTGCTCGGTGGACGGCGTGCTCGTCACGCCGGATGGTCGGAGGCGCAAGGATACCAGCCCCGGCGGATCAGCCCCATCACTGCCCGAGCGCCGCCGCAAGCGCCGGTGATACCATTCGAGCATCTTTCGCCATTGCCGCACGAGCCACCGATGAGCCAAGCCTGGAGCCCCGATAGCTGGAGAAGCCTTCCCATCCAGCAGCAACCCGTCTACCCCGACGCCGCCCGCCTGCGCGCGGTCGAGGAAAGCCTCGCCAGCTACCCGCCGCTGGTGTTCGCCGGCGAGGCCCGCGAGCTGCGCCGGCAGTTCGCCGAAGTCACGGCCGGGCGTGCATTCCTGCTGCAAGGCGGCGACTGCGCCGAGAGCTTCGTCGAGTTCTCCGCGGCGAAAATCCGCGACACCTTCAAGGTGCTGCTGCAGATGGCGGTGGTGATGACCTTCGCCGCCGGCTGCCCGGTGGTGAAAGTCGGGCGCATGGCCGGGCAGTTCGCCAAACCGCGCTCGGCAGGTGAAGAAACCATCGGCGGCGTCACCCTGCCGGCGTACCGCGGCGACATCGTCAATGGCATCGGCTTCGACGAGGCCAGCCGCGTACCCGATCCGCAACGCCTGCTGCAGGCCTACCACCAGTCCACCGCGACCCTTAACCTACTGCGCGCCTTCGCCCAGGGCGGCTTCGCCGACCTCCACGAAGTGCACCAGTGGAACCTCGACTTCATCGCCAACTCGGCGCTGGGCGAGAAGTACAGCCAGCTCGCCGATCGCATCGACGAAACCCTCGCCTTCATGCGCGCCTGTGGCCTGGACACCTCGCCGCAGCTGCGCGAAGTGAGCTTCTTCACCGCCCACGAAGCGCTGCTGTTGAACTACGAGGAAGCCTTCATCCGCCGCGACAGCCTCACCGGCGGCTGGTACGACTGTTCGGCGCACATGCTCTGGATCGGCGACCGCACCCGCCAGCTCGACGGCGCGCATGTGGAAATGCTGCGCGGCGTGGGCAACCCCATCGGGGTCAAGGTCGGCCCCAGCATGACCGACGAGGAGCTGATCCGCCTGATCGACATCCTCAACCCGGACAATGACCCGGGCCGCCTCAACCTGATCGTGCGCATGGGCGCCGACAAGGTCGGCGACGGCCTGCCCCGCCTGCTGCAGACCGTGCAGCGCGAAGGCCGCCAGGTGCTGTGGAGCTGCGACCCGATGCACGCCAACACCATCAAGGCCTCCAGCGGCTACAAGACCCGCGACTTCGCGCGCATCCTCACCGAGGTGCGGCAGTTCTTCGAAGTGCACAAGGCCGAAGGCACCTACGCGGGCGGTATCCACATCGAGATGACCGGGCAGAACGTCACCGAATGCATCGGCGGCG
Organism: Pseudomonas sp. QL9; assembly: GCF_041409665.1. Classification (NCBI taxonomy): domain Bacteria; kingdom Pseudomonadati; phylum Pseudomonadota; class Gammaproteobacteria; order Pseudomonadales; family Pseudomonadaceae; genus Pseudomonas; species Pseudomonas sp. QL9. Next base: position 5,010,845 of record NZ_CP166971.1, on the reverse strand, counting down.
CGCGACCGATCACCGAAGCCGGGCTGAGCGATCGCTACCACACCCACTGCGATCCACGGCTGAACGCCGACCAGTCGCTGGAGCTGGCCTTCCTCATCGCCGAGACGTTGAAACAGGTACGCCGCTAAGCGGCCCGGCTCTTCGTAGGAGCGAGCTTGCTCGCGAACGCTCTTGTGCCTGGGCGGTTCGCGAGCAAGCTCGCTCCTACAGGGTCTGCGCCAGGGATGCCTTCAGGCGAGCGCCCTCCGGCTTGCGACAGCCCACGTGCACGTTCTCCAGCCCCAGCCAGTCCGCCATCTCGCGTAGCTGCTCGGCCAGGCTGGCATATCCCGACTCGCCCAACGGCCGCTCCTCCTCATGCACGGCGTGCACCGCCAGCCGCCCCTGGGCCCGCTCGGCACGCAAGTCGATGCGTGCCGCCAGGCGCTCGTCGAACAGGAAGGGCAACACGTAGTAGCCGTACACCCGCTTGTGCTGCGGCGTGTAGATCTCCAGCCGATAGCGGAAGTCGAACAGCCGCTCGGTGCGTGCGCGCTCCCACACCAGCGAATCGAACGGCGACAGCAGCGCGCTCGCCCGCACCTTGCGTGGAATGACGGGTTCGCCGGCCACGTAGGCGGCCTGCGACCAACCCTTGACCTGCACTTGTCGCAGCTCGCCGGACTCGACCAGCTCAGCCAACCGCGCCTTGCTATCCGCAGCATCGAGGCGGAAGTAGTCGCGCAGGTCCGCCTCGGTCGCCACCCCAAGCGCGACGGCGGCGTGCAGCAGCAAACCTCGCTGCGCCTCCTCGGCGCCGGGTTCCGGAGCACCCAGCAGGACATCCGGGAACACCCTTTCCGGCAAGTCATAGAGACGCTCGAAGCCCCGTCGCCCCGCAACAGTCACCTCACCGGCGGCGAACAGCCATTCCAGCGCGTGCTTCTCGGCGCTCCAGTCCCACCAGGGACCCGCGCGCTCGCTGCGCGTGCTCAGGCTGCCGGCGCCCAACGCTCCTTGCTCGCGCACCGCCTGCAGGACTCTCTCGATGACTGCGCGCTGCTCCACGCCGAACTGCGCCAGCTGCTTGTAGATACCCTGCCCGTCCGCCGCGCGGCGCATGCGCCAGCGCATCAGCGGATAAAGCTCCAGTGGCAGCAGCGAGGCCTCGTGCCCCCAATACTCGAACATCCGCCGATGCCGCCCGGCGCTCCAGGCCGCCTCGTCGAGCAGCGCCTGGGAGTAATTGCCCAGGCGCGAGAACAGCGGCAGGTAGTGCGAACGCACCAGCGCGTTGACCGAATCGATCTGCAATACACCGAGCCGCTCGATCAGTTGCTGCAAGTGCTTGCGCTGCACCTGCGCGCGCGGCCGGCGATTGGCGAAGCCCTGGGCCGCCAAGGCCAGGCGGCGGGCTTCCTTGAGGGACAAGCTGTCGGTCATGCGGGCGCTCCCTGGCCGGATCGAGGCTCGATCCTACGCCAACTCGCCTCAGGCCGGCAGCGACTGCGTGGAGGGTGCGGCAAATGGCCGGGCGAAGCTGAAGGCCTCGGCAGTCGAGCCCTTCTCGGCCAGGCTCTGCAGGGCACGGCGCGCGTCCTCTAGCGTCGGCAGTTGCCCCGCCGGCAGCCACCAGAGCGCCAGGCTCGGCCCGTCCACCTTCTCCATCCATTCCTTGCGCTGCTTCAGCAGCTCCAGGTGCGGACCGGCGTAGACGTAGTCGCGCAGCGCTTCGAGTGAATCCCAGAGCGACAGGTTGACGATGATCTGCGGATCGTCGAAGGCCTGGATGGAGGTAGCGTCGCCCTCCTCCGTCTGCAGGCGCCAGACGAAGCCGGGGCTGGCCTCGGCAAGGGCATTGATCGGCGCGAGCTGCTCGACGAAACCGCGCATCAGTGGGTGATCCATGGGTGCCCTGGCCCGGGCGATGTTGACCTGGGCCAGGTGGTAGCGGTGGGACATGGGCAAGTCCTTGTGCATTTATGATTGCCGCTCAGCGGCGTAGATGGTCGATCCAGAACGGAGTTTCGCTTTCCTGCAGGATATCGGCGCGACTCAGGCCGATGTCCTTGAGCGCCTCGTCGCTCAGGCTGGCCAGTTGCTCGCGCTGCCGGGCCAGTTCGCGCCAGCGCCAGATGCGGGCCTGCAGGCGTTGCCAGAGCGATGGGTGCAAAGCGTTCCGCGCTGCCTTGTGCGGGGTGATCACGAAGCCTAGTTGAGCTTTCATCATGCTGTCCTCCCTGTGGGGCTGGCACTAGTGTCTCGCCAGGCATAAGATCAATCCAACGAATCATTCTTATGCATCCCATCTCGGAGATTGATGTATGAGCACGTTCCCCAGCATCGACAGCGAACTGCTGCGCACCTTCGTCGCCATCGCCGATCACGGCGGCTTCACCCGCGCCGCCGAAGTGGTCAACCGCACCCAATCGGCGGTGAGCATGCAGATGAAGCGCCTCGAGGAGGACGTGCTGGAGCGCGCATTGTTCGAACGCGACGGCCGGCAGGTGCGGCTGACGCCGGAAGGCCAGGTGCTGCTCGGTTATGCGCGGCGCATCCTGCGGTTGCAGGGCGAGGTGTTCAACACATTCCGCCAGCCGCACATGGTCGGCGCGGTGCGCATCGGCACGCCGGACGACTACGTGATGCGTTTCCTGCCGGAGATCCTTTCGCGCTTTGCCCAGGCCTATCCGCTGGTGCAGGTAGAAGTGCACTGCGAACCGTCTTCGCAGTTGCTGACGCGCAACGACCTGGACCTGACCATCGTCACCCGCGAGCCCGGCACCGAGATCGGTCAGTTGCTGCGCCAGGAGCCCTTCGTCTGGATGGCCGCGGAAGGCTTCTGCCCGCAAGACCAGCGCCCGCTGCCGCTGGCGATGTTCAACACCACTTGTTTCTGCCGCGCCTGGGCCTGCAATTCCCTGGAAGCAATGGAGATCGACTATCGCATCGCCTACAGCAGCCCCAGCCTCTCTGCATTGTTCGCCGTGGCCAGCGCCGGACTCGCAGTCACCGCGCAATTGCGCAGCCTGCTGACCGGCAACCTGCGCATCCTGGGTGAAGAAGAAGGGCTGCCCGTCTTGCCCAATGCGAGCATCGTGCTGCTGCGCGGCAACCGGATGACGCCGGTGACCGACAAGCTGGCGGAATACATCGTCGAAGGCTTCCGCGCCTGAGACGGATCATGCATGTATCGCCAGCACCAGGCCGCACAGCACGAGGAACGCACTGAAAGCCACGCGCAGCCCGCGCTCGGGTAGCACATGGGCCATCCGTACCCCCCAGGAAACGCTCAGCATCCCGCCGAGCGCCAGTGCCGCCCCGGTCTGCCAGTCGACATGGCCGTGACCGGCATAGGTGGCGAGCGCTACTGCCGTGCTCGGCGCCGCCAGAGCCAGGGCCAACCCCTGTGCAGCGACCTGGGTGAGGCCGAAAACTGACGTCAGCACGGGCGCCGCCACCACACCGCCGCCGACGCCGAACAGACCGCCGAGGGTCCCGGCACCCAGTCCCAGTGCGCCCATCCAGTGCAGCCCGTAGCGCGGCGTATCGCCCCGCTGCGGCGCTTTTCGGGACAGCTGCAGGAGCAGGAAGAACGCCAGCACCGCCAGGAAGATGACGAACGCCAGGCGCATGTGCCGTGCGTCCATGTTGACCGCGAAGCGGGCGGCGAAGAAGGCGCAGACCAGGCTGGCCACGGCGAGTACCGATGCCTGCAGCGGATCGATCCGGTTGTGCTGGTGGTAGCGCCATAGCGCCACCAGCACATTGGGCAGCACCATCACCAGCGCGGTGCCCTGCGCCAGCTGCTGGTCGAGGCCGAACAGCACGCCCAAGGCAGGAATCGCGAGCATTCCACCACCAATTCCGAACAAGCCACCCAGGCTGCCCAGGACCACACCCAAAAGAAATTCCAGCGCCAGACTGACCATAAGCACCTCCACATTGATGGCCCCATGCTAGGCAAGCCAGGCTGGATGGGAAACGCAAAGCACAGCACAATGGCTTTGCATTTTTCGCACAGGCAGCGCCATGACGCCCTCCTCCCTCGAAGAACAACTCAGCCTGTATCTCGATGTACTCGAAGGCGGCAGCTTCTCCGCCGCGGCGCGCCTGCGGCAGCTCACGCCGTCCGCGGTGGCGCGGCGCATGGACACGCTGGAAGCCAGCCTGGGCGCCACACTGCTGATCCGCAGCACCCATGCGGTGCGCGCGACGCCTGCCGGTCATGCATTTGCAGAGCGCGCCCGGCGTATCGTCGACGAACTGCGCCAAGGCCGCGCCGAAGCCGTTTCGCTGAGCACCGCGCCAGAGGGGCTTATCCGCATCGACGCCCCCATCCCCTTCGGCCGGCGCCACCTGGCGCCCATACTCGCCGACTTCCTCACAGCCAACCCCGGTCTCGACGTGCAATTGCGCCTGATCGACAGCTTCACCGACCAGCGCGGCGAAAATCTCGGCCAGGTCGACCTGGTGCTGCGCATCGGCCCGCTGCCGGACAGCCGCCTGGTAGCGACGCGCCTGGCATCGATGCGAAGGATCGTCTGCGCCAGCGCCGCCTATCTGAAGCACCACGGCACGCCACTCTCGCCGCTGGAATTGCCGGCGCATGTAGGCCTGGACTGGGAAGGACTGGCGCCGCCGCAGGCCTGGCGCTTCCTCATCGACGGCCGCCTGCAGCACCTGCGGCCTGGCCGTTTGCGGATGACAGCCAACAATGCCGAAGCCCTGGTCGAAGGCGCCCTGCAGGGGCTGGGCCTGGCGCACTTGCCGACCTGGCTGTGCAGCGAATACTTGCTCGACGGCCGCCTGCTGCCGCTGTTCTGCAATGGCCGCATGCCGGAACCCGAACCCGGCAGCATCCATGTGCTGCGCCTGGAGCGCACTCCCCATTCGCGCAGCGAACGGCTGCTGGAGTTCCTGGCGCAGCGCTTCGGTTTCCCGCCGCCGTGGGACCGGGCACTGGAACAGCAGCTGTTCAAAAATTAGCCATCGCGCTAAATTAATGCGCAACGACCTATTCGGAGGCACCCCATGAAACCGTCACTGGACGCCTGCGAAGCCCTCAAGCTCGACAACCAGCTGTGCTTCGCCCTCTACTCCACCTCGCTGCAGATGACCAAGGTCTACAAACCGTTGCTGCAGGCCCTGGGCCTTACCTACCCGCAGTACATCGCCATGCTGGTGCTCTGGGAGCAGGACGGCATCACCGTCGGCGACATCAGCTCACGCATGCTCACCGATCCCGGCTCCCTCACCCCGCTGCTCAAGCGCCTGGAGGGCGAAGGCCTGATCACCCGCACGCGCAGCCAGGCCGATGAGCGAGTCGTGGAACTGCGCCTGACCGACAAGGGCCGCGCCCTGCGCCAACAGGCCGAGAGCGTTCCTGGCTGCATCCTCGCCGCCACCGGCCTCGACCTCAAGCAGCTGGCCAGCCTGAAGAACGAATTGGTGGACCTGCGCGGCAGCCTGCAAGGCGCGGACTAGACGCTTATTCCCTGATCGCTATTTGCTTATCGCGAATTCTTCCAAAATTTATCTTGCGCACTAAACAACATGAGACTAACTTCTGCCTCACGCACTTACTTAGCGCGCAAAACTTTAACGAACAAACGTACTGGAGAAACCATCATGCAACGCATCCAAGCCCTCTACACCGCCACCGCTACCGCTACCGGGGGCCGCGACGGCCGCGCCGTCTCCTCCGATGGCGTCCTCGACGTGAAACTGACCACCCCGCGCGAACTCGGCGGCCTGGGCGGCGCAGCAACCAACCCGGAACAACTGTTCGCAGCCGGCTATTCGGCCTGCTTCATCGGCGCCCTGAAGTTCGTCGCCAGCCAGAGCAAGCGTCAGCTCCCCGCAGACGCCTCGATCACCGGCAAGGTCGGCATCGGCCAGATCCCCGGCGGTTTCGGCCTGGAAGTGGAACTGAACATCAGCCTGCCCGGCCTTGATCGCAGCGTTGCCGAAGAGCTGGTCGCCGCGGCTCACCAGGTCTGCCCGTACTCCAACGCCACCCGCGGCAACATCGACGTGCGCCTGAACGTCGCCGTCTGACCCAAGCCCAGCCACCCCACCGAGGACATGAACATGAAAGCGCTCAGCAAAACCCTGACCGGCGGCCTGCTCGCCCTCGCCATCGGCAATGCCTTCGCCGCCGGCAGCCCGGGCGTCGAGCACACCACCCAGGCCTTCCTCGAAGCCCTGGAAGCCGGCGGCGGCAAACCGCTGGAAACGCTCTCGCCGAAGGATGCCCGCGCCGTTCTGACCGGCGCCCAGGCCTCGGTGAAGGTGGACCTCTCCGGCACCAGCGTCAGCGAGAAGACCATCCAGGCCGATGGCCAGGCCATCAAGCTGACCATCGTCCGCCCGGCCAACGCCAAGGGCACCCTGCCGGTATTCATGTTCTTCCACGGCGGCGGCTGGGTGCTCGGCGACTACCCGACCCACGCCCGGCTGATCCACGACCTGGTGGTGAACTCCGGCGCGGTGGCGGTCTACGTCGGCTACACGCCCTCCCCCGAGGCGCATTACCCGGTGGCGATCAACCAGGCCTACGCGGCAACCAAGTGGGTCGCCGAACACGGCAAGGAGATCAACGTCGACGGTTCGCGCCTGGCGGTGGCCGGCAACAGCGTGGGCGGCAACATGGCCGCGGTGGTCGCGCTGATGGCCAAGGACAAGGGCACGCCCAAGCTGCGCTTCCAGGCCCTGTTGTGGCCGGTGACCGACGCCAGCTTCGAGACCACGTCGTACAACCAGTTCGCCCAGGGGCACTTCCTCACCAAGCCGATGATGCAGTGGTTCTGGGACAGCTACACCACCGACGCGAAACAGCGCGCCGAGACCTACGCCTCGCCGCTGCGCGCCACGCCCGAGCAGCTCAAGGGCCTGCCGCCGGCGCTGGTGCAGACCGCCGAGTTCGACGTGCTGCGCGATGAAGGCGAGGCCTATGCCCGTCACCTGGACGCCGCCGGCGTGCCGGTCACCGCCGTGCGCTACAACGGCATGATCCACGACTACGGCCTGCTCAACCCGCTGGCCAAGGTCCCGGAAGTCCAGGCCGCCATGCGTCAGGCCGGCGTCGAGCTGAAACAGCACCTGAAATGACAGGCGCTGGAAACGAAAAAGCCCGGCATCTGCCGGGCTTTTTCACGTCACGCGAAGGCTCAGGCCTTGACGCGGGACTTGTACTCGCCGGTGCGGGTATCGATCTCGATGGAGTCACCGATTTCGCAGAAGGCGGAAACCTGAACCTCGGCACCGTTCTTCAGGCGAGCGGTCTTCATCACTTTACCGGAGGTGTCGCCACGGACAGCCGGCTCGGTGTAGACGATTTCGCGAACGATGGTGGTCGGCAGTTCGACGGAAATCACTTTCTCGTTGTAGAACACCGCTTCGCAGACGTCGGTCATGCCGTCTTCGATGAAGGTCAGCACGCCTTCCAGATCGTCTTTCTCGATCTCGTACTGGTTGAACTCGGTGTCCATGAAGACATACAGCGGGTCCGCGAAGTAGGAGTAGGTCACTTCCTTGCGATCGAGAATGATCGGCTCCAGCTTGTCGTCAGCCTTGAACACGGTCTCGGTGCCGGCACCGGTCAGCAGGTTCTTCAGCTTCATCTTGACGACCGCGGAGTTACGGCCGGATTTGTTGAACTCGGCCTTCTGGATGACCCAGGGGGCGCCATTGATGTTGGCAACCTGGCCAGCGCGGAACTCTTGTGCGGTTTTCATACGATTATCCGATTGGATTGGTGACAAAAAACAGGGGCCATATCATAGCCAATTTGTATAAAAACGCACCAGCCCCGCGGCAAGATCCGTTTTTGCCGCGCATTCGCGGCTCCAGCGATCGGCCCAATCGCTCCACGACGACAGCTGCTTTTCCAGCGCCGACCAGGCCGCGCTCGGCTCACCCTGTCCGTTCCAGGCATGCCAGAAAGCGACCAGCGGCGCCCTGAGCGCTTCGTCCTGCCCCAGCACATAGAGCGCGAGGAAAGCGTCCAGCTTCTCCAGGTGAACACCCTCCTCCTGCTCATAGATGTGCCAGACGAACGGCCGGCCAGCCCATAGCGCGCGGACGAAGGAATCCTCACCGCGCACGGCATTGAAATCACAGCTCCACAGCAGCAGGTCGTAGTCCTCCTGGCGCACGAACGGCAATACCTGGACGCGCAGGCTGCCGCGCGAATGCTGAGCGCCGACCGCCAATCCGGGCAATCCGAACCAAGCCGCCACATCCCCCAGCACCCGCCCTTCCGGAACCAGCAGAAGCGTGGCCTGCCCTGCCGAAGCCAAGCTATCCAGCCAGCCGCCCAGTGCGGGATTCTCGTAGGCGAATAGAGAGAAGACCCGCTCCCCCTCCTGCATGCTTACTCCGAGCGCACCCAGGAAGGATTGCCGCTGCTGCGTGTCACGTTGAAAGACCTGGCGCCGCTCGATCAGCCCAGCCTCGCGAAGCAGTCCGCCAGCGCCATTCTGGAAACCAGGGAAGTAGAAGTACTTCTGCAGTCCGTTGGGCTGCATCGATGGCAGGCCGTGACAGGAAATCACCCAGTCCTCGGCACTGAGGTACTCCAGGTTCAGCCACAGCGGCGCCACCGCGCGCGTCTGCATGGCTTCTACATAGGAAGCCGGCAACGGACAGGCGAACGCCTCGATGACCACATCGGCGGCAGCCGTCTCTTCCCATACTGCCGGCCAACGACGCACTTCGACGCCCGCCTGCCATTGCTGCGCCAGATTGGCGTCGGCCTGCGGGCAAAGGCGCGCGAACGAAGCCAGGTCGTCGATCCACAGGCGCACCTGCTGCCCATGCTCGCCGGCGAGCTGGCGGGCGAGGCGCCAGGTCACGCCGATGTCGCCGTAGTTGTCCACCACGCAGCAGAAGATGTCCCAGCTGGCCATTGCACTCGCCTTCGATGAAAGGCGCCCAGTGTAGCAAGCCGGCACCGGCCGATTTCCCCCCGAAAGTCTTAAGCCGATGAATCCGTTGAAAAAAGATTTGCGTTCGGGGAATTGTTTGAGTAAAGTGCGCGCCTCGACAGACACAGCGCTGTCGAGATTCTGGTGAGGTGTCCGAGCGGTTGAAGGAGCACGCCTGGAAAGTGTGTATACGGGAAACCGTATCGAGGGTTCGAATCCCTCCCTCACCGCCAGATCAAAAGCCCGGCTAACTGATGAAGTTAGCCGGGCTTTTTCGTTCTCGGTCGATTACTTCCCCGATACCTGCAAGTTCGGATTGAACTAATTCGAAGATGGCGATCAAGCCACTTGCTGGCCAGAAAACAGTACTCTGCCCCATCCTCGAGCACCCGCCCAAGCCGCCCTACGACTCACCCGCCAGCGCAACCGTTTCATAAATTGAACACTTTTTGTGCAAATGCATGACGAAACTAGTGCAAAGTTCGCTCAAGCATAAAAAAAATTGCTCTACTTGCGCTTGGTCAGTTTACTTACTACAAGTAATGAGTACTATGTAGTCCGGCTAATTTCCCAGTCGTGGGAGATTGCTTTAATGGAAATGTCCACCTTAAGGGGAACACGATGAACAACGTTCTGAAATTCTCTGCTCTGGCTCTGGCTGCTGTTCTGGCCACCGGTTGCAGCAGCCACTCGAAAGAAACCGAAGCCCGTCTGACCGCTACCGAAGACGCCGCTGCCCGCGCTCAAGCCCGCGCTGACGAAGCCTATCGTCACGCTGACGAAGCTCTGGCCGCTGCTCAGAAAGCCCAGCAGACTGCTGACGAGGCTAACGAGCGCGCTCTGCGTATGCTGGACAAAGCCAGCCGCAAGTAATAGATCCTCGGATCTATTCAAAAAGCCGACCCTCACGGGTCGGCTTTTTTATTGCCTGCAACTTCCTGTGGGCAATAAAAAACCCGCCGACCTGAGGTCAGCGGGTTTCGTGAAGAGCCCCGGGTATCAGGGGTTCTGCACGGCGTTCTCACTGGCAGCCACGGAAGACTGAGGCGGCGTCGGCTGGGCGATTGCGACCGGCAGGCCATCTTCGGCAGCCACGACGTCACGCACGGTGTTCCAGTCGAGTTGCATCTGGTTGGCGATGTCTTCGCGCTTGAGCAGGGCATTGATCACTGCAGTGTGCTTGTCGACTACCGACGGGTTGCCGTGATCGTCGATCGGAGTGTGCGCTTCCAGATAGATCTTGCCTTCGGCGCGACCGAACTTGTACGGCTCGTTGATGATGCGTACCGAAGTTCCGACCGGAACCATCGGGAAGATTTCCGTCACGTCGTTGTTGTACATGCGGAAGCAGCCGTGGCTAGTACGGGTACCGATGCCGAACTTCTTGTTCGAGCCGTGGATGAGGTAGCCCGGAACACCGAGGGACATCTTGTATGGACCCAACGGGTTGTCCGGGCCCGGCGGGATCACGGTCGGCAATGGATCGCCGTCGGCGGCGTGCTCGGCGCGGATCGATGCCGGCGGATACCAGGCCGGATCCTTGGTCTTGGCGACGATGCTGGTGTGCGCGATGGGCGAACCCCAACCTTCACGACCGATACCCAGCGGATAGGTGTAAACGACGTTCTTGCCTTTCGGGAAGTAGTACAGGCGGTACTCGGCAATGTTGATGACGATGCCTTCGCGCGGGCCCGGCGGCAGGATGAAGCGAGTCGGAATGATGACTTCGGTACCCGTGCCCGGCAGCCAGGCGTCGACGCCAGGGTTGGCGGCGATCATTTCCTGGTAGCCCAGATCGTAGGTCTTACCCAGGTCGGCGAAGGTGTCTTCGTACTTGGCCTTGATCACCTGCACCTGGCCGACGATGTCGTCGCCCGGCGGCGGCAGCGGCAGCTCAAGAGCGGAAACGGGGTTGGCCGACAGCAGCGCGGCGATCGACAGCGAGCAGGCGGCAAAAACGCGCGACAACATCCGAGTGATCCTTGATGAGAGCGGTTGAAAGAAAGGGCAATAGTGTAACACTCAGACCCCGCTCTCCGGGAGAGTTCATAGCGGCCAGGATATTCGCCGGCCGCGCTTCTCCTCTTGCAGATGTTGCAGGCAACTCGGGCAGATTCGCCGATCGCGCAGCAGTTCCCGTTCAGCCTCGCGCCAGAGCGGCTGCGCAGGTAGAAGGCCACCACAAAGCGTCCGGTCTGCCGGGGTGCCGAGCTCCAGCTGGCGGGCGACGAGATGCACGCGCACCTCGCGGCAGGCGAACAGATCGAGCTGGGAATCGGGCTCGATCAGCTGGTAGGCAAAGAGGGTCCAGGCGGGGCGGGACATGGTGGCTCCTGAAGGGTGCGCAAACATAGCGGAAAGCCCCCGCGCGGGGAAGCCTCGCAAGGCATTCAGAGCATCGGTTTCAGCTGCGGCCAGACGTTTTCCAGCAAGCGAGGCTGCGCCGCGGCCGTAGGGTGAATACCGTCCGCCTGCATCAACTGCGGCACACCCCCCACCCCATCGAGGAAGAACGGCACCAGCGGCACCTGGCTGGCTTGCGCGACCTGTTCATAGGCCCGCACAAACGCCTGGGTATAGCGCTCGCCATAGTTCGGCGGCAGGCGCATGCCCAGCAGCAACACCTTGGCGCCGGCCTGCTGCGAGGCAGCGACCATGGAAGCAAGATTCTGTTGCAATTGCTGAGGCGGCTGCCCGCGCAGGCCATCGTTGCCGCCCAGCTCGATAACCACCAGCCCCGGCTTCTCCCCCGAAAGCAGCGCCGGCAAGCGCGCCAGGCCGCCCGCGCTGGTGTCGCCGCTGATCGAAGCATTGACCACCTTGTAGGCATATCCCTCTTTCCGCAGGCGTTGCTGCAGCAGCGTGACCCAACCCTGGTCGGTATTCAGGCCAAATCCGGCGCTGATACTATCGCCGACGACCAGCAGCGTCTGCGCCGCGGCCTGCTGCCCGAGCAACAGCAACGCCAGGCAACCGCCCATTAGCCAAGCACGCATCGGACCCTCCATGAGCGAAAGCATTCTTACCGCGCGCAACCTTAGCAAGGTCGTTCCCAGCACGGAAGGCGAGTTGACCATCCTCCACGACCTCTCCCTGGCGCTGAATCGCGGCGATAGCCTGGCGATCGTCGGCAGTTCGGGCTCGGGCAAGTCGACGCTGCTCGGACTGCTCGCCGGCCTCGACGTCCCCAGCGAAGGCAGCGTCGAACTGGCCGGTCAGCGCCTGGAGACTCTCGACGAGGACCAGCGAGCAAGGCTGCGCGCCGCCCACGTCGGTTTCGTCTTCCAGTCCTTCCAACTGCTCGACAGCCTCAACGCGCTGGAGAACGTCATGCTGCCGCTCGAACTGGACGGCCGCCGCGACGCCCGCCAGCAAGCCCGCGAACTGCTGGAACGGGTCGGCCTCGGCCAGCGCCTAACGCATTACCCGCGCCAGCTCTCCGGCGGCGAGCAACAGCGCGTGGCGATCGCCCGCGCCTTCGCCGCGGAACCGGACGTACTGTTCGCCGACGAGCCCACCGGCAACCTCGATACGGCCACCGGCGAACGCATCAGCGACCTCCTCTTCGAGCTCAACCGCGAACGCCAAACCACGCTGGTCCTGGTCACCCATGACGAGCGCCTGGCGCACCGCTGCCGACGACTGATACGCCTGGAGAGCGGCCACCTCATAGACCACCTGGAGCCCTGAACCATGCGCTCGCTGCCGCTCTCGCGTCTGTTCGGCCTGGCCCTGCGTCAACTGCACCGCGAATGGCGCAGCGGCGAATTGCGAGTACTGTTCTTCGCCCTGCTGATCGCGGTCACCTGCAGTTCGGCGATCGGCTACTTCAGCGCTCGCCTGAACGGCGCCATGCTGGTCCGCGCCGCTGAATTCCTCGGTGCCGACCTGGTGCTAAACGGCACACAACCAGCCAGCGCGGAACAACGCGATGTCGGAGCCCGGCTGGGGCTGCGCCACGCCTACAGCGTCGAGTTCTCCAGCGTCATCGCCACCGACCAGGGCATCCAACTGAGCAGCGTCAAGGCAGTGGATGACAGTTATCCGCTGCGCGGCGAACTGAAAAGCGCGACCGCGCCCCTGCAGCCCGAGCAACCCGGGGGAAGGCCGCAACCTGGCGAGGTCTGGGTGGAGGCACGCCTGCTCACCGCGCTCGATCTCAAGGTCGGTGACAGCGTCGAAGTCGGTCGCAAGGACCTGCGCATCGCCCGCGTACTGACCTACGAGCCCGACCGCGCCGGCGACTTCTATAGCCTGACACCCCGGGTAATGATGAACCTGCACGACCTGGACGCCACCGGCGTGGTGCAGCCCGGCAGCCGGGTCACCTATCGCGACCTCTGGGAAGGGCCTGCCGAGGCACTGCAAGCCTATCGCCGCGCGATCGAACCCGGGCTGGCTGCGAACCAGCGCCTGCTCGATGCCCACCACGGCAATCGGCAGATCGGCGACGCCCTGGAGCGTGCCGAACGCTACCTCAACCTCGCCAGCCTGGCCGCCATTCTTCTTGCTGGCGTAGCGGTAGCGCTGTCGGCCAATCGCTTCGCCGCGCGGCGCTTCGATGCCAGTGCCCTGCTCCGCTGCCTTGGCCTGTCGCGGCGCGAAGCCCTCCTTCTATTCGGCTTGCAACTCTTCTGTCTGGGACTTGCGGCCAGCCTGCTGGGTGCCCTGCTTGGATACCTTGCGCAACTCGGCCTGATTGCACTGCTCGGCAACCTGCTGCCGCCCTCGATTCCAGAGGCCGGCGTGCTTCCCGCCGTCGCCGGAGTAGCCACCGGTATGGCTGCCCTGGCCGGATTCGCCCTGCCGCCGCTGGCCGCACTGGGTCGGGTGCCGCCGCTGCGCGTGTTGCGCAGCGACCTGCTGCCAGTGCCGATGCGCAGTTGGCTGGCCTATGGCTGCGCCTTGCTGGCGCTCGGTCTGATCATGTGGCGACTCAGTCTGGACCTGCGCCTGACCCTGGCCCTGCTCGGCGGCGGCGTGCTCGCGGCCGCCGCGCTGGGCGCCTTGCTGCTGCTCGCCCTCAACGGCCTGCGCCGCCTGCTCAGCCGCGCCAGCCTGCCGTGGCGCCTGGGGCTAGGCCAACTGCTACGCCACCCGCTGGCCGCCGCAGGGCAATGCCTGGCGTTCGGCCTGATCCTTCTGTGCATGGCACTCATCGCCCTGCTGCGCGGCGAGTTGCTCGACACCTGGCACGCCCAATTGCCCGCCGACGCACCCAACTATTTCGCGTTGAACATCTTGCCGGCGGAGAAGGACGCCTTCGAAAGCCGCGTGCGCCAGCTATCACCCAATGCCGAAGGGCTTTTCCCGATGGTGCCCGGCCGCCTGGTGGCAGTGAACGGCAAGCCGGTACAGGCGCTCAGCGAGGATGTGCGCAGCGAGCGCGCCCTGCAGCGTGACCTCGGGCTTACCTGGTCGCAACAGCTACCGCCGGGTAACCAGTTGGTTGCCGGCTACTGGTGGGGCGACGGCCCGGCGAGCACGCTGCCTGGTGTGTCGGTCGAGGAAAAGCTGGCCGGCAATCTGCGCATCAAGGTCGGCGATCGCTTGAGCTTCAGTGTCGCCGGTCAGACTCGCGAAGCCGAGGTGCGCAGCCTGCGCGCGGTGAAGTGGGACAACTTCCAGCCGAACTTCTTCATGGTGTTCCAGCCCGGCACCCTGGTCGACCTGCCGGTGACCTACCTGACCAGCTTCTATCTGCCCAGCAGCGATCAGCGCGACGCTGTCGAACTGGCGCGGGCCTTCCCGACAGTCACCCTGCTGCCGGTGGACGTTCTGCTGACTCAGCTGCGCAGCATCCTCGACCAGGTGACCCTGGCGGTGGAGTACGTGCTGGTGTTCGTCCTCGCCGCCGGGTTCGCCGTGCTCTTCGCCGGCCTGCAGGCGACCCTCGACGAGCGCCTGCGCCAGGGGGCCCTGCTGCGGGCGCTGGGTGCAGAGCGCGACCTTCTCCAGCGTACCCGGCGCAGCGAATTCGCCTTGCTCGGTGCGGTCAGCGGACTGCTGGCAGCACTGGGTTGCGAGCTGATCAGCTACCTGCTCTACAGCCTGGTCTTCGACCTGCCCTGGCGACCGCACCCATGGTTGCTCACAGTGCCATTGCTCGGCGCCCTTCTGGTTGGCGGTGCCGGGCTGTTCGGCACGCGCAAGGCACTGACCCTGAGCCCGCTGCGCCTGCTGCGGGAAGGCTGATAGACTCGCCTTCCTCTCCAGCCGCAGTCGGGAAATCTGCATCCCCATGAGTCGCTACCGTCCGCCGCGTACCGCCGGCACCCCGCTGATCACCCCCGAAGGCGAAGCACGCCTACGCGCCGAACTGTACGAGCTGTGGAACGTGCGCCGGCCCCAGGTGACCCAGGCGGTGAGCGAAGCCGCGGCCCTCGGTGACCGCTCGGAGAACGCCGAGTACATCTACGGCAAGAAGATGCTGCGCGAGATCGACAGCCGGGTGCGCTTCCTGCGCAAGCGCCTGGAAAACCTCAAGGTGGTACGCGAGCGCCCCAGCGATCCGAACAAGGTCTATTTCGGCGCCTGGGTGACCCTCGAGGACCAAGACGGCGAGCAGGCCCGCTACCGCATCGTCGGCCCGGACGAACTGGACCTGCGCAACAACCAGATCAGCATCGACTCGCCCCTCGCCCGCGCGCTGGTGGGCAAGGAGCTGGACGCCGAAGTCATGGTGCGCTCGCCCTCCGGTGAGAAGCTCTGGTTCGTGATTGAAATCGAGTACCCGGCAGCCTGATCCGCCTCCGCCCACTCACTGGATCCCCGCATTCGCGGGGACGACGAGAAGGGGCTCAGCGAATTGCGTCTTCCCCGCGAACGCGGGGACCCAGCAGACTCGAAGAAGCGCTCAGAGCGCCGGCGGACGACGAGTGATCAGGCCCTGACGGGCGACGCGAGTGAGCTCGTGGACCAGCGACTCCAGCGTTTCGGCGCTAGGCGCGTGGGCCACGGCGAAATCGAAACTGTCACGCGCAAAGCGAGCGATATCCTCGAGGTCGCGGGCAAACTGGATGCGGAAGGTCCGCGACCCTTGCCAACGCTTGGGCCAGCCTTCGAGGTAGCGAACCAGGGTCGGTTGATGGTTGCCACTGAGGAGGATGCGCGGGTTGCGCCGCAGCAGTCCGGTAGTGATGGGTGCCAGGCGCACGTGGGGATGGGCACAGTTCATGGTGTCGAGTCTCCGCCTCTGGGTCCTGCTGGACGCGGCGAGAGGCACACCGAACCAGCGCTTTAGCGGTATTTCGATGCCTCGTACGAGCCATCCGCGCCCCGCAAGTTGCTACTTAAATCGGCGCTGTGCGGCATCCTAGAGAAGCCCCGGCGATACTGTCAAGGCGACCTCAGGTTGATAAGGAAGCCCCAATGAGCACCCCGCCCCTGCGTTTGTTCTTCGCTCTGCCCTGCCCCGATGAGGTCCGCGCGCCACTGTGCGCCTGGCGGGAGAAGCTCGCCATCGACGGCCAACCCGTGGCCGCCGCCAACCTTCACCTGACCCTGGTGTTCCTGGGCGCAGTCCCACGGGCGCGCAAGGCCGAACTACTGGCGCTCGGCGCGAGCATGCCGCGCACACCTTTCGAGCTGCGCCTCGACAACCTGTCGCTATGGCGCAACGGCATTCTTCACTTGGCGCCCAGCACGCTACCTGAGGCCTTGCCCAGCCTCGTCCATTCCCTGCGCGAGGCCCTGCAAGCGTGCCAGTTCGAGGTCGAGCATCGGACGTTCCGCGCGCACCTGACGCTGGCACGGCATTGCCGCCAGTTGCCCGAGGCCAGCGTCGACTTCGCCTGGCCGGCCCGCGAGCTGGTGCTCTATAGCTCGGAGAACGGGCCCCACGGCACGCACTATCACGCCATCGGCCGCTGGCCGCTGGATGGCGGCGAAGTCAGCCACGCTCCCGCTGCGCCCACTGCGTAGCGAAATCGAGGAATCGCCGCAGCCCCGCCGTAGGGTATTTGTCGACATGTAACGCACGGAAGAATGTGCGCCGCAGCGGCCCCAGCGGATTGTCCAGGACGACCAGTTCGCCACGCTGCAACTCGTTCGCCACCACTCGCTGCGACAAGCAGCTGATGCCGACGCCGTTGCCGACCAGATGCTTGATCGCCTCGGCATTACTGACCTCCAGCGGTGCCTGCAGGCTGCCCAGTCGCGGCAGCACCTGCTGCTCGAAAGTCACCCGCGTCCCGGAACCCGCCTCACGGAGAATCCAGCGCGCCGAAGCCAGTTGCTCGAGACTCACCCTTTTCTCGCCGACTAGTGCATGCCCAGGCGCGGCAACCAGCAACAGTTCATCTTCCACCCAGGGCAACAGCTGCACCTGCGGATGCTGGATCGGCGCTTCGATGAAAGCGACGTCAAGACGAAACTCGCAGAGTGCCGCGAGGATTTCGCGGCTGTTCGCCACTTGCAGTTGCAGGCGACTGTCCGGTAACTCGGCGAGGAAGCCCGACATGAGCTGGGGCAGCAGGTAACCGCCGATGCTACGACTTGCCCCCAGGGCCAACTGGACCGGCGCCTGCTGGAACAGCCCCTCCAGCTCATACCCCTGCGCCAGTAGCGCGCATGCCTTGGGATAAAGGGCGCGGCCGTTGTCGTTGAGCGCGAGGCGCTTGCCGCTGCGGTCGAACAGGCGCGTCT
Organism: Pseudomonas sp. QL9; assembly: GCF_041409665.1. Taxonomy (NCBI): domain Bacteria; kingdom Pseudomonadati; phylum Pseudomonadota; class Gammaproteobacteria; order Pseudomonadales; family Pseudomonadaceae; genus Pseudomonas; species Pseudomonas sp. QL9. Next base: position 4,993,290 of record NZ_CP166971.1, on the reverse strand, counting down.
GCAGGGTGCGCTCCAGCTCCTGCAGTGCCTGGCTGGCTGCCGATTGCGACAGCGCGATGGCCGCCGCGGCCTGGGTCACGTTGCCGTGCTCGGCGATGGCGGTGAAGGTTGCAAGCTGGCGGAGGGTGATACGTGGGCCCATATCGATAAAACCGTTTGATCCAATAAGAACAATCCGTTTTTACACTAAGAGTCCAGCGCGCACCATGACAACACCTTACACAAGGAGCCTGTCATGCCCGCCCTCTTGCGCCGCCTTCCCTACCTGCTTCCCGGTGCCCTGCTCTGTCTCGCGATCGCCGGCGTCTCGCGCCTGCTGGTCGAGATTCCCGCCCTTGGGCATCTGGGCCTGGGCAGTCTCACCGTGGCCATTCTGCTCGGCCTGCTTCTGGGCAATCTCGGCGCTGCCCGCTTTGGCGGCCTGCGCCCGGGTGTCGAGCTGTCGCGCCAGCAACTGCTGCGCCTGGGCGTGGTGCTCTACAGCTTACGCCTGACCTTCCAGGACATCGCCGCACTCGGCCCAGCCGCGCTGGTTATCGACGTACTGATGGTCGGCAGCACCCTGTGCGCCGCCTGGTGGCTTGGAGTGCGCTGGTTGAAGCTGCCGCGCGAGAGCGCCCTGCTGATCGGCGCGGGTAGTGCGATTTGCGGCGCCGCCGCGGTGATGGCGAGCAGCCCGGTGCTGCGTGCCCGCGCCGAGCATACGGCTGTCGCGGTGGCGACAGTGGTGCTGTTCGGCACCCTGGCGATGCTGCTGCACCCACTGATCTTCGCCCACCTGCCGCACCTGTTCGGCAGCAGCAAGGCGTTCGGTATCTTCACCGGCTCGACCATCCATGAAGTGGCACAGGTGGTCGCCGCAGGCCGCGCCATGGACCCGGCCGCCGCCGACGCGGCACTGATCAGCAAGATGCTGCGGGTATTGCTGCTGGCACCTGCGCTGCTCTGCCTGGGCCGTTTCGGCGCCAGCGAGGGAGCGCAGGAAGGCAAGCGTCGACTGCATATCCCCGGCTTCGCAGTAGCCTTCCTCGTCGTAACCGGCATTCGTTCGCTGGGCCTCGTGCCGCACAGCTGGCTGGCACCGCTGCAACAACTGGATGATGTGCTGCTGGGCATGGCCATGGCCGCCCTGGGCCTGGCCACCCGCCTCGGCGACCTGCGCCGCGAAGGCCCGAAACCGCTCCTGCTGGGTGCCGGCCTGTTCGTCTTCCTGCTGGTCGGCGGCGGCCTGATCAACAGCGGCGTGCAACACCTGCTGGGCTGAAGCGGCACAAATGAAAAGGGGCGGATGCCATTGGCATCCGCCCCTTTTTCGTTACGGCCTGGCGATCAGCTGGAGAGTTTGCGATCCAGGGAGAACGGGCCCGCGCCGCTGATCAGGATGGCTACGCTGATCATGATCAGGGTGAAGGCGTATTCGAAGCCGTTGGCAGTGATGAAGAAGCCGTTGGCGAAGTGCACGCTGAACACGGCCACCAGCATGGCTACGATCAGCGGCAGGCTGGCCAGGCGCACCAGCAGGCCGAGGACCAGGGCCAGGCCACCGAAGAATTCGGCGCTGCCGGCCAGGGTGGCCATCAGGTAGCCAGGGGTCACGCCGAGGGATTCCAGCCATCCCGCCATCCCTTGCAGGCCAGGGCCACCGAACAGGCCGAAGAGCTTCTGCGAACCGTGGGCCATGAAGGTCAGGCCGGTGGTGATGCGCAGAACGGCCAGGCCGGCGCCAGCATTGGTGGACATAAGGGATTTGAGCAGTGCGTTCATGGCGAATCCTTGTGCAGAGGAAGTGGGTTGAGCAACTGCGGTTGCTTGAGAACCAATATAGCCCATTAATTTGATATAAAAAGCGCAAAATAACGCTTAAATTAATCAAATAAATGGATCACTTCCGCGCCACCTTCTGGCTGGATTCCAGGCCGTCCCGCTCGCGCTGGTACGCCAGGTAGTACTTGTTGATGCTGCTGACGTAGTTCACCACGCCCATGCCGAGCTGGTCGGCGGCCACCCGCTCCACCTGGAAGAACCAGCGGTTAGGGTCCAGACCGCGGCGCCGCGCCTCGGCGCGCAGGCTCTGCACGCGCTCGGCGCCGACGTTGTAGGCGGCGAGGATGAAGGCCAGGCGCTCGCGGTCGTCCATGCGCGGGCTGTTGAAGTAGTCGCGGCGCAGCATGGCCATGTACTTGCTGGCCGCCTGTACGTTGCCCTCCTTGCCCTGGATCGATCCAACGCCGACGCTGCGCGCCGCCGCCGGCGTCACCTGCATCAGGCCGGTAGCGCCAGAGGAGCCGCGGGCATCCGCATTCAGGTTGGATTCCTTGAAGGCCATGGCCGCTAGAGCCAGCCAGTCAAGGCGATACTGCTCGGCGTAGCGCTGCAGGGTCGGGCGCACCGCCTCGAGCTTCTTGCGGTCGCCCTTCTCCAGCGGATTGCGCACCTGGTAGGCGTTTCTATAGAGGCGCTGGAAGGTGCCGTCCTGATCCGCAGGGGCGTGATAGTCCTTGAGGAAGCGATCCACGCTGGCGTGCAGCATGGGCGCATCGCGGCGCACGTACCAGGTCATGCTCTGGCGGTTGTCCAGCACCAGGTGGCGATCGACGCGAATGCCGCGGAACACCTTGGCCCAGCGCTCGGCAATCGGCTGCTCGACCACGGTGAACGGATAGATACCGGCCTGGACCATCTCCAGCACGTCTTCCACCGCCAGCGACGGATCGACCCAGTCGATGGACAGCGCCGGCAGATGCCGCTGCGCCAGGCGCTCGTTGACCTGGCGGACGGCATCGCCGGCAGCGCTGCCGGCGGGCAAGGCGATGTGCTTGCCCGCCAGTTGTTCGAGGTGCGCATAGCGCCGGCTGCCCTGGCGCGAAACCAGCACCAGCGGCACGTCCTCGCGCCAGGGCAGGCTGGCGCTGACGTTCTGCCCGTCACGGGCACCCAGCACTTCGCCCGGCGCAATCAGGTCGCCTTCGCCGCGCTGCAGCGCGGTCAGCAGCTGGTCCTTGGCCTTGGGCACGATTTTCAAGGTCAGCGGGCGACGGCCGGGGGCGGTGTCGTTGAGGTATTGCTCGAAGGCGCGCAGGCGGTTGTATTCGATGCCGATCGACTGGCCCTTGATCTCGCCGGAGCTGTTGCGGCTCTGGTTGACCAGCACGCGCAGCACGCCGCTGTTGCGGATGTCGGCCAGGTCGCGGCTGTCGCCGGTCTCCTGCGGCCAGTTGTCCGGCTGGCTGGTCAGGCGCGCCGAGGCCTGCTGCGGCAAGGCCGCCAACAGGCATAGCAGAAGCAAGAACAGTCGCGTCATCCAGGTCTCCAGGGGTCGGTCCATCGCCAGCGGCTCACTCAGAGCGCGGCCGCTTCCGCAAGTTCCCGGCCGTGGAAAAAGGGGCGCGAGATTCTCACAGGAAGGCGTGGCTGCCAACCCAAAATTCCCGAAGCACTTTTAGAAGTGCATTTAACTCTCTGTCTTTTAAGGTTTTATTAGGGAAAACACGGGCTCTGCTATGCTGCCGCCCCTAAAGGGAAGGAAAAATGCAACTGATCGACATCGGCGTCAACCTCAATCACCCCAGTTTTGCCAGCCAACGTGAGGCCGTTCTCGAACGCGCCTATGCCGCCGGCGTCTGCCAACTGGTCCTGACCGGCACCAACCTCGACGAGAGCGAAGCGGCACTGCGCCTGTGCCAGGAGCTGGACAAGGGCAATCGCCTGTTCAGCACCGCCGGCGTGCACCCGCACGATGCCAGCCAGTGGAACAGCGCCAGCGCCGCAGCCCTGCGCGGCTTATTAAAGGAAGAGCGCGTGCGCGCGGTGGGTGAATGCGGCCTCGACTTCAACCGGGACTTCTCGCCACGTCCGCAACAGGAAAAGGCCTTCGAGGAGCAACTGGCGCTGGCCGTCGAGCTGCAGCGCCCGGTGTTCATCCATGAGCGCGATGCCGGCGAGCGCCTGCTGGCCATCGTCAAGGAATTCCGCGACCGCCTGCCCGCAGCAGTGGTGCACTGCTTTACCGGCGAACGGCGCACGCTCTACGGCTACCTCGACCTCGACCTGCATATCGGCATCACCGGCTGGATCTGCGACGAGCGCCGCGGCATCCACCTCCAAGAGCTGGTGCGCGAGATTCCCCGCGGCCGCCTGATGCTGGAAAGCGATGCCCCCTACCTGCTGCCACGCACCCTGCGGCCCAAGCCGAAGCACGGCCACAACGAGCCGGCCTTCCTGCCCGAAGTGCTGCGCTGCGTGGCCCAGCACCGTGGCGAAAGCGAAGTCGATCTGGCCGAGCACAGCACCGCCAGCGCCCGCCAGTTCTTTGGTCTGCCGCCGTTGGACGCCTGAGGCGCAATGCCCCTAAAGAATGTCCGGAATGCGCCGCTAACTTCTGAGGCGGGGCAGCCTTGATCCGCATCAAGGCTGCGCCCTTCTCTTCCATGAAGAATGAAGGCCACAAGCCATCATTCCAACGACAAGAAGCATTCCATGGGCGCCTGGATCCGCGATATCTCTCTGAAGTACAAGTTCTGGGCCGTGAACGCGGTCGCCTTCTTCACCACCCTGCTGCTGGTGTTGTTCGCCATGCACCAGGAGTTGGACGCCCGCAATCAGGCGGCGCGCCAAGCCGCCGAGAGCCAGGCGCACCTGCTGCAGAACTGGCCTGCCGGCGCGCCGCTGCCGGGCAGCGATAGCCTCGTTGGCTTCACTGCCGGCAGCGCGCCGCAGGTTTCCGGTCTAGACGGCCAAGCCCTGGCCCATGCCAACGGCTGGGTCGACCTGGGCGGCGCGTCCAGCCGCCTTGGACCGCTCGCCGGTGCCTGGGTGCAGGACCTCGGCAACGGCCAGCGCGTCGCAGTACTGGCCCCTGGCGCTGATCTCTGGACGGTCTTCACCGAACGCGCACCGGCCTATGCCCTGGCAGTGGCGGTGCTGATGCTGGTCCTGCTCGCCGCTTCGCAATTGCTGATCCGCTTCATCCTTACCCACCTGCTGAAGCTGCGCGACGTGATGCTGCATGTCGAACGCAGCGGCGATCTCTCCGCCCGCGTGCCGCTCGACAGCCGTGATGAGGTCGGGCAGATGGCCAACGCCTTCAACGCCATGCAGGCCGGCTACCAGCGCGTGGTCGGCACCGTGGCCCAGGCCGCCAGCCGTCTCGACGAAGGCGCGCGCACCCTCGCCTCGAGCATGGGCCAGGTCCGCCAGGGCATGCTCGGCCAGCAGAGCGAGACGGACCAGGCGGCCACCGCGATCAACGAGATGTCCACCACCGTGCACCACATCGCCCAGCACACTGCCGACACCCGCGACAAATCGCAGGAGGCCGATCGCCTGGCCGGCATCGGCCAGCAGGTGGTCGGCCGCGTCGGCGATTCCATTTCCGGGCTGTCTCAGGGAGTGCAGCAGACCGCCGAGATGATCCAGCAACTGGCCCAGGACAGCCAGAAGATCAGCAGCGTGGTCAGCGTGATTCACGGCATCGCCGAGCAGACCAACCTGCTGGCGCTCAACGCCGCTATCGAAGCGGCCCGCGCGGGCGAGATGGGTCGCGGTTTTGCTGTGGTCGCCGACGAGGTGCGCAACCTGGCCAAGCGCGTGCAGGACTCCACCGACGAGATCACCCAGATGATCAACGCCCTGCAGTCCGGCACCCGCGACGCCGTGGAATTCATGCAGGAAAGTTCGTTCAAGGCCGACGGCTGCGTCGAGCAGGCCCAGGAAGCCGGCGAAGCCCTCGCGGCGATCGCTGGCGCGGTGGCTGCCATGCGCGAGAGCAACACGCAGATCGCCGTCGCCGCCGAACAGCAGAGCCAGGTCGCCGAGGAAATGACCCGCTCGGTGGTGGGCATCCGCGACGTCACCGAGCTGACCGTGAAACAGACGGTGGATTCGGCCGGCACCAGTCACGAACTGGCCGAGCTGGCCGGCGAGTTGAGCCGGGCTATCGGCCAACTGCGCCTTTGACCCAACCGGGGCCCGGCAATGTCCGGGCCCCGTCGTTTCAGGCTATCGCCGCCATAGCCACTGCCCACTCGCCGCCATCCGGCGCCAGGCCTAGACTCCCGGCATCGACCCGATGACTGGAAAAGGAGTCCGCCCATGGGCAAGCGTCAACCCAATCTCTTCACCTGGCAGTGGCAGGGCTACGCCAACTATCACCGCAACGGCACCAACCTGGCGCTGCATCTGGTGGCGATTCCGCTGTTCATAGTCGCCGCGCTGGTCCTGCTCGACGGCCTGCTGAGCCTGAGCCTGGGCAGCATCCTGCTCGGGGTGATTGGCATGGTCGCCTCGCTGGCCATCCAGGGCCGCGGGCACAAGCTGGAAGAGCAGGCTCCGGAGCCCTTCATCGACCGCCAGGACGCCATCGGCCGGCTGCTCGCCGAACAGTTCGTCACCTTCCCGCGCTTCGTCCTCAGCGGTGCCTGGTGGCGTGCCTGGCGCAATCGCCGGCGCTGAGCCGCCTCAGCCGAAGATGGTCGCGGTCTGCCGGGAGATGGCGATCAGCTGGCCGTCCGTGCTCCAGCACTGCGCGGCTATGTGGCCATAGCCGTCGCTTGCGTGCTCGATGGTCGCCAGGTAGCGGCACCAGCCGTTGGCCGGCATTGCCGGTTGCGGCTGGACGAACTCGATGGTCCAGGTCAGCGAGCTGGACGGCGCCGGTGTCTGCAGGTGCGGCAGGGTCGCCGGCGGCCAGGCATCGATCAGCGCCAATAGGTGCGAGACCTCCATCGGCTCCTCCCCTACCCCGCTGCCACGGAAACGCATCCAGCCGCCCATCTCGCGTTCGCGGCTGGACGAGAACGGCATGTGCCCCACCGCCCAGCGCATGGCGATGTGCTGGGTGAAGGCCGGCATGATCTTGCGGATGTAGGGCAGTTCCTGGCAGTCATCCACCGCCTTGAAGGCCGGTGCCGGCAGCGCGCCCATTTGCACGGAAGACTCGCGCGGCAGACCGAAGCTGGCCTGGGCCAGGGTCACCACCTGGCCATTCTGCACGCCGCGGCAGAACACCTGGCTCACCGCCTTGCCTTCGCGCAGTACCTCGGCCTCGAAGCTCACCGGTACCTCCGGCTCCACCGGCCCGACGAAGGTGAGCGCCAGCGAGCGCAACGGACGCCCCGGCTCGGTCACCGCTTGCAGCGCCTCGTAGGCCATGGCGGCAACCAGGCCGCCGAAGCTGGCGCGGCCCTGCCCCCAGAGCGCGGGAATGACCACTTCGCGCGGCGAGGTGCGCACGGCCTGGATGAGTTCGGGAAAGGTCATGGCGCCTCCTGCTGAAATATTCCGGAGGCCGATCTTAGGCGAGTGCGGGGGCGCATGAGCAACCAACCATAGGGCTGATCGGACAATCAATCGGGCGACGAATGTCAGGGCATAGGCGGCGACGCCATGGGTATCGCTCAAGCCGCCGACACTGTAGGAGCGGACCTTGTCCGCGAATCGCGGGCATGGCCCGCTCCTACAGGGGCGTTGGTGTGGGGATTTTCGCGGATGAGATCCGCTCCTACGCGGAATCCGTCAAACCTTGCGCAGCGCCTTCTGCAGCACTTCCAGCGCCTCGTCGGCGTCCCGCTCGGCGAGGTCGTGGCGGGCGTTCCAGTGTGGCTGCAGAGGCATCAAGTCGAGTTCGCGCTCGCTGCGGATCAGCCACTGCTCGTAGTCGTGCCAGACACCCAGGGCATCCTGGGCCGTCTTTAGCGGCCCGAGTACCTGCCGGGGCAATGGCGACTCCTTGGGATAGGCCTCCAGCGCATAGCGCACCCGCTTGATCAGCAGGCGCAGGCGATGGCGGTCGTGCGCCGGGTCATCCAGTGCCTTGAGCAGCACGCGCCATTGCTTGCGCAGGCGCTTGCTGACCTTGGCATGCAGTCCGTCGAGCACGCCGTGGCGGTCGGCGGTGCGCAAGAGCATCGGCCAGCCGTCGAGCAGGCGCAGCAGGCGCTCCCATTGCGGGCTGGCGAGCAGCGCGACATAGCCCGTGGTGAGCGCCGGACGGCGCAGGTCGGCGGCATGCTCCAGGCCCTCGGCGGTCAGCACCGGCAGCAACACTTCGAGATCGCGCAGCGGCCCGCTGAGGCGACCGACCTCGCCCAACGAAGCCTCTACCTCGTCGATGCCCGGCATGCCCTGCAACGGATGCAACAGGCTGCGCAGGCGGCGCACGGCGATGCGCAGGTCGTGCAGCGCCTCGCTGTCGACGGCCGCGCGCAGGCGTTCGGAGGCGCTGAACAGGGCGACCTCCTGCTCGATGACATGACTGATCAGGTAATCACTGAAGGAGGACACGGCAGACTCCCGGCGGCTCGGTTTAATGAGGGTAGGCGACGGCACGGCAAGCGCCACCCCGGCGCTGCCCGCTCAGCGCCAGCGGAACCAAGGCAGGCTGCGCCGCAGGCGGGCCAGGCGCGAGCGCAGCTCGCCGGGGGCGGAGGCCGCGTTTCCGTAGCGCTGGCGTTCGAAGGCATCGACGAAGGCACCGATGTCCGCTGCCTGTGTCGGCAACTGGCGCATCGCTCGCTCGGCGAAAGCGCGCGGCCCTTCCCCTGCGATTCGCTGCAGCCCCTGCGTGGCCAGCAGTTGCTCGAAGCGGGCGAACTGTCGCAGGTGCGGGTCGCGGGCATGGCGCCAGGGCTTGAACAGCCAGAGCGCGAGCAGCGCCAGCAGAACGCCGCAGCCGCCCACCAGGGCGATGCCGATCCACACCGTGTCGAGCGTGCCGAACCAGCGCTGGAGCATCCGCGACTGCTGCTCGCCCTGGTAGCCCAGCACCCAGCGCTGCCAGTCGTAATTGAGGCTGTCCCAGCTCAGGCGCAGCTGGTTGAGCAGGCCGAAACCGCGGTAGCGCACCAGGGAGAACGGAGAGTCGGAGAGGAAGCTGCCCTCCTCCGCCATCGCATCCTCCAAGCCGCGCTCGATACGCGAAGGCGCGACCTGGAAGGTCGGATCGACGGTGCGCCAGCCCTTGCCGGCCTGCCAGTACTCGACCCAGGCGTGGGCGTCGAACTGATGCACCAGCAGGTAGTCGCCGCCCGGATTCAGTTCGCCGCCCTGGTAGCCGGTCACCACCCGCGCGGGGATACCGGCTGCGCGCAGGACGAAGGTCATGGCGCCGGCGTAGTGCTCGCAGAAGCCACGGCGGGTATCGAAGAGGAAGCCGTCGATGCGCTGCTCACCGGTCGCAGGCGGCCGCAGGGTGTATGCGTAGGGCTGGTCGTGGAAGTGCCGCAGGACAGCCTGCACCAGTTGCTCCGGCTGCGGGTAGCGATCGCGTAGCTCCTGCGCCCAGGCGCGCGCGCGGGGGTTGCCGCGCGCCGGCAGTTGCAAGTCGCGACGCAGGCTCGTGGCGCTGCTGTTCGGCTCGCGCAGGGCCTGCGGCCAGGAGACCACGCGGTACATCAGGACTTCCTGCACCGGGCCCTTGCGCTCCAGGCGGAAGTCGCTCATCAGCCGCGCATCACCAGGCCCGTCGCCGATCACGTCGAGGCCGAACAGCCAGGACCGGGCGCTGGGTTGCATGATCACCTGGTAATTCAACGACGGGCCCTGGCGAGTCCATTGCGGCGGGGCATCGGACTGCGCGCGCCAGCTCTGGGTCCAGCGCTCGCCGTCGAAACTCTCCAGGGTCAGGGCGCGCCAGTAGAGCTGGTCCTGCGGCGGTGGCGGGCCATCGAACTTGACGCGGAACGCCAGGTCGGCCGACTGGCTGAGCTCGACGAAGTCCCCCGGCGCCATCGAGTCGCTGAGCCCGGTGCTGGCCCGCGCGCCCGGCAGCGGCAGCGACCACAGCGGCCCCATGCGCGGGAACAGCAGAAACAGCAGCAACATCAGCGGAATGGCCTGGGCGAGCAGCCCCGCGGCCAGCCGGAGCGTGCGCCAGGGGCCCTCGGCGAAGCTGCTCTGCTGCAGGCCGATCAGCGCGGCCAGCAGCGCGGTCACCGGCAGCAGGCTGAACAGCGCCGCCACCATGCTGGCATCGAACAGGTAGCTGGTGGCCACGGCGAAGAAGCCGAGCAGGATCATCACCAGGGCGTCACGGCGGGTCTTGAGCTCCACCAGCTTGATGACGAAGGCGGCGATCAGCAGCACCACGCCGGCATCCAGGCCGATCAGCGAGCCGCGCGACAGCCAGACCCCAGCCGCCGCAGCCACGACCAGCGCCATCTTGGCGATGCCGTTGGGATAGTTCGCACGCATCCGGTAGACCTGCACGCGCCAGGCCGCGCAGCCCAGCCAGAAGCCCACCACCCACAGCGGCAGATGCTGCAGGTGCGGCAGTATCACCAGCGCCTGCGCCACCAGCAGCCAGGTCAGCGCGATGCGCGGCAGCGGCTGGCGATTCATTCGCCGCTCCCGAACAGCGCCAGCTCGCGCAGGCAGGCGCCGCGATGGGCGTCGCCGCTGGCCACCGGCAGCAGCACGCCGGGCAGGCGCAGGCCGAACGGCTGGCCGCGGAGGGAAAGCTGCAGCACCCAGTGGCAAAGGCAGGACAGCCGAGTTTCGACATCGCCGCCCAGCAGGTTGAAGTCCAGCCACAGGTTGCGCCCGGTCAGCGCCGAGAAGTCCTTCACCAGCAGCCCCTGGCCGCGCGAATAGGCCTTCCAGTGCAGGCGCCGGCGCGAGTCGCCGGGTTGATAGGGGCGCAACCCCTGGAAGTCGTCGACGCCGCGGCCGCTGGCGCGCAGCCCTTCCTCCTCCTCTTCCGAGCGACCGCCCTCCAGCGGCAGGTCGGCCGGCAGCGGGCGTGGATAGACCAATCCGGCCTGCGCCAGGTCGAGCCAGCTCCAGGCCACCAGCAGGCCGAGCGGGAAGCGGCTTTCCACCCGCAGGCGCCCCGGCCGTAGCCAACCTCGCCGTTCGGCCGGCAGCGCCAGGACCAGCTCTTCGGCGCCGTTGCCACGGACATCGGCATACATCAGCTCGGTCTCCGACCAGCCGATGCCGATGGCCCGCCGCGAGCGCCCCTCGCCTTCCAGTCGCACGCGGAAGCAGACCTGCTCGCCGACGAACACCGGCATCGCCCCAAGGGCGGTCAGGCGCAACCCGCCGAGGTTCCGGTAGGTGTGCAGGATCGCGACTATGAATAGCGACAGCAGCAGGAAAGTCAGGCCATAGGCCAGGCTGTTCTGGTAGTTGATCGCGGTGAGCAGCAGGAGCACCAGGGCGATGCCGAAGGCCACGCCCTGGCCGGACGGAATGATGAAGATGCGCCGCTGGTTGAGCTGCAGCGAGGGCGATGGCGGAATGCGCCGGGCGATCCAGCTTTGCCACAGGGGACGGACCTTCACCAGCATCGCGCGCGAACCTCCGTCAAAGCGCCGGGACTTCGCGCTGCAGCCATTGCACCAGGGCGCCGCCGCCGTGTCCGGACGGGTCGGCCTGGTCGCGCAGGCGGTGCCCGGCCACCGACGGCAGCACCGCCTGGACATCCTCGGGAATCGCATAGTCGCGCCCGGCGAGCAGCGCCCAGGCGCGTGCCGCTGCAAGCAGCGCCAAGCTGCCCCGCGGCGACAGGCCGAGGGCGAAAGCCGGCTGGCTGCGGGTCGCTTCGGCCAGGCGCAGCACGTATTCGACCAGCGCGTCGCTGACGTGCACGCGCGGGACTTCAGCCTGCAGCGCAGCCAGCTCCTGCGGGGTGAGGATCGGCTCCAGGCGCGGCAGCAGGTCGCGCCGCGCCTCGCCCAGCAGCAGTGCCTTCTCCGCGGCGCGGCCGGGATAGCCCAGCGACAGGCGCATGAGGAAGCGGTCGAGCTGCGACTCCGGCAGGGCGAAGGTGCCGCCCTGGGTGACCGGGTTCTGCGTGGCGATGACGAAGAACGGCTCGGGCAGCGGACGGGTCGCGCCCTCGATGGTCACCTGGCCTTCTTCCATCGCCTCCAGCAGCGCGCTCTGCGCCTTGGGCGTGGCGCGGTTGATCTCGTCGGCCAGCACCAGCTCGGCGAAGATCGGCCCGGGGTGGAAGACGAACTGCCCGCTGTCCTTGTCGAACACCGAGGTGCCGAGCACGTCGCCCGGCAACAGGTCGGAAGTGAACTGGATGCGCTGGAAGCTCAGCCCGAGCACCCGCGCGAGCGCGTGGCACAGGGTGGTCTTGCCCATGCCGGGCAGGTCCTCGATGAGCAGGTGACCACGCGCCAGCAGGCAGGTCAGCGCCAGGCGCACCTGCACTTCCTTGCCCAGCAGGATGCCATCGACGGCGTTCAGGCACTTCTCTAGCTTGCTGCGCATCCTCACCTCTCTTGCCCGGGGTAAAACACCGATCCTACCGGCCCGACCGCTCGTGCGGCAGGGGCGACGCGAGAAACTGTGAACGGCCGCCTCAACTGGCCAGCAGACGCTCGACCAGCCAGCGCGCCGCCGGCCCCAACGGGCGATGCCGCGACCAGACCACATCGACCGCCACGCTGCGCGGCCAACCCGGCACCTGCAACTGCTGCAGGCGGCCGCGGGCGAAGCGCTGGTCCATCCAGGTCGGCAGCTCCACCCAACCGAAGCCGAGCACCGCCATGTCGAGCAGCAGCAGGTAGGTCGGCGCCGACCAGAAGCGTCCGCCCAGCGGCGGCGCGGCATCGTCGATGAAGGTGTTCAGGCGCAGGTTGCGCCAGGCCAGCAGGTCGCTGCGCTCGACCTTCTCCAGTTGCGCAAGCGGGTGCTCGCGGCTGACGAAGAGGCCGAACTCGGCGCACTCGCCCAGGGTGGCCGAGCCGATGTCCGGCGGATAGTTGGGCTGCGCGGCGAGCAGCCCGAGCACCGCGCGGCCCTGGCCGACCAGGTCGATGACGTCGCCATGCTCGGCGATCAACCACTCGAACTCCATGTCGGGGAAGTGCCGGTCGATTTCCGCCAGGCGCTTCTCGAACGGCTCGGACTGATAGGTATCGGACATCGCCAGGGTCAGCCGTGGCTCGAGGCCGGCCGACAGCTGCCCGGCGAACTGGCCGAGGCGGTCGTTGGCCATCAGCACTTCCTCGACGCGCCCGAGCAGCGCCTTGCCGGCTTCGGTCAGCTTCGGCTGGCGCGCCGAGCGGTCGAACAGTTCCAGGCCCAGGTCGATTTCCAGGCGCGCGATGGCCTCGCTGACGGTCGACTGGCTCTTGCCCAGCTTGCGTGCGGCCGCGCTGAAGGAGCCGAGGCAAGCGGCCTCGGCAAACGCCTGGAGGGATTCGGGGGAGTATTGCATCTGGCGCCTCGTCCATCGGTTTTACCGATGCTAGCCAACTTCGAAGTCACCCTTCAACCGATGAGAATAGCCGCCATTCGGCCCACTTGGGCCCACTGCCCGGAGAACACCCATGAGTCCGCAAAAGACCCTGAAGGAACGGTTGTTCCATGCCTTGCTCTTCGAATTCATCGCCCTCGCCATCTGCGCGCCGACCCTCGCCTGGCTCATGGACCAGCCGCTGGCGCACATGGGTGTGCTGACACTGATGTTCTCGCTGGTCGCCACCCTCTGGAACATGGTCTACAACGCGCTGTTCGACCGCGTGCAGCGCCGCCTGGGCTTCATCCGCACGCTGCCGGTGCGCATCCTCCACGCGTCGCTGTTCGAGGCGGGGCTGGTGATCATGCTGGTGCCGTTGGCGGCCTGGTGGCTGAACGTCGGCCTGCTGGAAGCCTTCATCCTCGATATCGGCCTGCTGCTGTTCTTCCTGCCCTACACCGTGGTCTTCAACTGGGTGTACGACACACTGCGCGGACGCTGGATCGAGCGGCCGCGCGAAGCACTGGCCCGCTGAGCCGGAGCCCCCTGTAGGAGCGAGCTTGCTCGCGAACCTGCTCCGCAGCGGGGCCATTCGCGAGCAAGCTCGCTCCTACGAAAAGCCACTGTCTAGTCCTGAAATAGGTTTACACCTCTCAGGCCATGCTCCAGACCTCAAAACGCCCGATGCACCGCATCGGGCGTTTTGTATTTCAGGGCCAGGTGAGGGCGCTCGCGGTTATAGATGTCGACGGCTTCACGCACCATGCGGCGCGCCTGCGCGAGGTCGGCGGGAGGATGCTCCAGCAACTCGTTCTTCAGGATGCCGTTGACGCGCTCAGCCAGCGCATTCTGGTAACAGTCGTAGCCGTCGGTCATCGAGCAGATTGCTCCGTGCTGCGCGTGCAGGCGTTGGTAAAGCCCCGAGCAGTACTGAATTCCTCGGTCGGAGTGATGCACCAGGGGTTCCTGCGTCGTGCGGCGCCGCAGCGCCTGGCTGTAGGCATGGGCCACCGACTCGGCGTGCAGGCTGTCGTGGACGTGATGGCCGACGATCTTGCGCGAATAGGCGTCGGTGACCAGGCTCAGGTACAGCGGGCCGCTCTGGCTGGGCAGATAGGTGATGTCGGCAACCCAGACGCGCTCCGGCGCATCGGGCAAGACCTGTTGCGGCCCTGGCTTGAGCAGATTGGGATGGCGATGGAACCGGTGAAAACTGTGGGTGGTCTTGTGGTACGCCCGCTTGGGTCGAACCAGCAGGCGGTGCTCGGCCAGCACCCGGAACAGGCGATCGCGCCCAACTCGCAACGCGGCTTCCGCTTGCTGCTGCAACAGATAATGCAGCTTGCGTGCTCCCAGGCGCGGCTGACGCATCCGCACCTGCCGCACGAACTGGGCGATCTGTCGATCCTGCTGGCTGCGCTGATCCGCCGCCCGGTTGCGCTGGTAGTACGCCTGGCGGCTGATGCCCATGAACTGGCAAGCCCTGCTAACACTCAGCGCTTGGACTTGCCTTTGCGTGAGGACTTGCCGGGACGCTTTTTTACGATCGAAACGCCGTAGTCATTCTTCAGCACATTCACCACGGCCTCGAAGAACTGCGCCTTCTGGCTCATCACCTCAAGCTGCTGCTCGAGTTCCTTGATGCGTTGTTCCGGGGTCAACGGCAATTTCGGGGTATTCATATCCGGGCTCCGAGCCTTTCGAAGGGAGGCGCCCTGGTTCCAGTCCTGCCGGCCATGCTTGCGTAACCACACCAGCACCGTCGAGCGGCCCTGGATGCCATAGCGGGCCTGAGCCTCCTTGTAGTTCATTTCGCCTTTTTCGACCTGGTCGACCACCGCCAGTTTAAAAGCCAGCGTGTAATCACGCTGGCTGCGACGAACACCTTCTGCCATCGGGGGCTCTCCTGAAATAAGGGCGAAGGTGTAAACCTTATTCAGGACGGGACACACGCAAAGAAAAAGGCGGAGCAGGTCACCCTGCTCCGCCTTTTTTCGTTCCCGGGGCGATCAGCCCAGGGACGCGACGATCGAGGTCAGCGCAGCGGCCGGGTCGGCGGCCTGGCTGATCGGGCGGCCGATCACCAGGTAGTCGGAGCCGGCGTCCAGCGCCTGGCGCGGGGTGAGGATGCGGCGCTGGTCGTCCTGGGCGCTGCCGGCCGGGCGGATGCCGGGGGTGACCAGTTGCAGGGCCTGGTGCGCGGCTTTCAGAGCCGGCGCTTCCTGGGCCGAGCAGACCAGGCCGTCGAGGCCGGCCTTCTCCGCCAGGGCAGCCAGGCGCAGCACCTGCTCCTGCGGCTCGACGTCCAGGCCGATGCCGGCCAGGTCCTCGCGCTCCATGCTGGTCAGCACGGTCACGCCGATCAGCAGCGGCTTGGCGCCGTTCAGGCCGTCCAGGGTCTCGCGGCAGGCCGCCATCATGCGCAGGCCACCGGAGCAGTGCACGTTGACCATCCACACGCCCATCTCGGCGGCGGCCTTCACGGCCATCGCGGTGGTGTTGGGGATGTCATGGAATTTCAGGTCGAGGAACACCTCGAAGCCCTTGGCCGCCAGGGTCTCGACGATCGCCGGGCCGCAACGGGTGAAGAGTTCCTTGCCGACCTTGACCCGGCACAGTTTCGGGTCGAGCTGTTCGGCCAGCGCCAGGGCGGCCTCGCGGGTGGGGAAATCCAGGGCGACGATGATCGGGGACTGGCAGGCGGACATGGGTTCTCTCGCGGGGAATCAAAAAAAACGCCGCGCATTGTCGCAGAAAGCGCGCCCGCCGGCAGCCTCGGGCGACGCCCTGCGCGCCTCAGCCGCCGAACAGCCAGGTGTGTAGCAGGCGACCCGGCATCAGCGCAAAACTGCCGGCGATCAGCAGGCCACCGACGTACAGGCCGATCATGTTGCCGCGATGCGTGCGGATATCGCCGCGGCGGGCCGCCAGCCAGGCCGCCGGCACGCTGTAGAGGGTGACCAGGCTGAACAGGTGGATGAAGCCGAAGTGCCCCAGCACCTGCGGCCCGACATGCGCCGGCATGGCCAGGGTTATCAGCCCGGTGGCCAGCATCAGCAGCAGATAGCAGCGCCCCAGCGCCTTGTGCAGTGGCGTGCCCTTGCGCCGCACGAGCAAGTAGGTGCCCAGGGCGAACGCCGGCAGCACAGTGGCGAGGTGGGCATAGGTCAGGCCCAGGTAGCTCATGGCAGACTCCAGGCGAACGGGAGCCCCAGAGCATGGCCCGGCGCCGGCCGGGCCGCCAGGGTCAGACCGTCAGGCGTTCACGCAGGCGGCCGAGCATGCCCAGCAGGCTGCCGACCTTCTCCCGCTCGCGCTCCTCGCGCGGCACTTCGGCCACGCGTGCCACGCGCTGCTGCGGCTGCGCGCGCCAGAGCAGGGCCTGCTCGGCGGCGGCCTTCAGGCCCTTCTCGAACAGCCCGCGGCGGATCGGCTTGGGCAGGTAGCGGAAGATCTGCGCCTGGTTGATCAGCGCCAGCAGGTCCTGGGTGTCGCGGAACGGCGTGACCACCAGGCTGAGCAGGCGCGGATGGGCCTGGGCGAGGGACTTGAGCAGCGGCGCGGTGTCTTCGCCGGCCAGTTTCAGGTCGCTGACCAGCAGGTCGATCGACTCGCCATTCAGGCAGGCGATGGCTTCCGCGAGCGTCCGCGCGCGATGCAGGCGATGGCCGCTGGCAGCGCAGAAGTCGCCGACGCACGCCAGGGTGTCGGCGTCCTCGTCCAGCAGCAGCACGTTCAGCGGCGCCGCCGCCCGGCTGATGGCCTGCAGGTCGGTCACCACCGCGCCCTGGCGGCCGGCGATTTCCGCCGCCTGGCGCAGGGTGAAGGCCATTTCCTGCGGGTCCCAGGGCTTGGTCAGGTAGCGGAAGATGCCGCCGCTGTTCAGTGCTTCCACCGCGGCATCCAGGTCGGAATAGCCGGTGAGCAGGATGCGCAGGGTGTCCGGGGTGATCTCGCGGGCCTGGGCCAGCAGTTCGGAGCCGGTCATCTGCGGCATGCGCTGGTCGCTGACGATGATCTGCACCGGCTCGCTGCGCAGGCGCTCCAGGGCGCGGCGCGGATCGCTCTCGGTGAGCACTTCGTAGTGCCGGCGGAATTGCATGGCCAGGCTGCGCAGGATGCGCTCCTCGTCGTCGACGAAGAGGATGCGGGTCAGGCCGGAGGGACGGGCCTGGCCGGTCTGCAGCTGGGCCTTGAGCGGCTGGATCATGTCAGGCACTCCGTTTCAGGTCGCGGGCCTGCGCACGTGGCAGGCGGATGAGGAAGCGGGTGCCGCGTCCGGGTTCGGACGCGACGCGAATGCTGCCGCCATGGTCCTGGACGATCTTGTAGCTTATCGACAGGCCCAGGCCGGTGCCCTGCCCCGGCGGCTTGGTGGTGAAGAAGGGGTCGAAGATGCGCTGCATGACCTCGGCGGGCATGCCCTTGCCGTTGTCCTGCACCGAGACGTACACCGAGTCGTCGTCGGCCCAGGTCTTCACGTGGATGTGGCCGAAGCGCTCCATCGCCTGGGCAGCGTTGGTGAACAGGTTGAGCAGCACCTGGTTGATCTGCGAGGGCGCGCAGGCGATGCGCGGCAGCTCGCCGAGCTGGCGGACGATCTCGGCCTTGTCCTTGATGCTGTTGCGGGCGATCAGCAGCGCGCTCTTCACGCACTCGTTGAGATCGACCTCCTCGCTCATGGCGCGGTCCAGGCGGGCGAAGTCCTTCAACCCGCCAACCAGCTCGCCGATCTGTTCGAGGCCGTAGGTGGTGTCGCCGAACAGCTGGTCGAGATCGCCCAGCAGCTCCTCCAGCGGCGCTTCGCGGCGGGCCGCTTCGGCAGCCTGCAGGGCCTGGACCAGCCGCGCTTCGTCGCAGGCCGCATCGTTCAGGCAGTCGACCAGCTGGCTCTGCGACTCGGCCACCTGCAGCAGCGGCAGGATCTGCTCGCGGACCAGTTCGAGGTTGTTGCGCACATAGCCCAGCGGGGTGTTCAGCTCGTGGGCGACGCCGGCGACCATCTGCCCGAGCGAAGCCATCTTCTCCGACTGCACCAGCTGCGCCTGGGATTCCTTGAGGTCGACCAGCGCCTTGCGCAGCACGCGGTTGCGCTGGGCGATGCGCGATTCCATGGCCTTCAGCAGGTCGAGCACGGTACCCAGGCCGAGGTAGGCGCCATTGCCGTCGACCAGGATGAAGTCCTCGGTGATCGGGTACTGCAGGCGCGCGGTGATCTCCTGCGCCGCCTCCTCCAGGCTGGACGCCATGCTCACCTGCAGCGGCGCCGCGTTCATCGCATCGCGGATCGGCCGGCGCCCCCAGAGGTCGCGGCCGAAACGCTGCATGAAGATGTCCTGCAGCCTGTAGCGGCTGATCAGGCCGAGCGGACGGCCCTCGGCGTCGACCACCGGCAGCGAGAGGAAGGCGCGGTGCTCGGCGGTGAGCAGGCGGTCGGCGACGTCGCTGACGCTCATCTCCGGGCGCAACGGCTCGACTTCACGCAACAGGGCGTGCAGGGCGCTGGTGGTCATCGAGGGGGTCCCCTGATTCAAATGCCCGCCAGTGAAGCAGCGCCAGATTGCCAGCATGTGACAGCCGTCGCGGCCAACCCAATTTTCATCGACACGTCATCGCTGCGTAACAATCACCCCAACGCGACGTCTAGCGTTTGAAGAGGAGACCGCTACAGGAGCCGACGCGATGCCGATCCTGCTCGCCAGCCTGGCGCTGGCCTCGCTCATGGGGCTCGCCATCCAGCGTGGCGGCACCTGCCTGGTCGCCGCCGTCGAGGAAGCCGTGCTGCTGCGCCGCTGGACCCGCTTCGCGGCGCTGCTGGAAGCCACGCTGTGGGTCATGGCCGGGATGATCGCCCTGCGCGTCCTCGGCCTGCTGCCGCGCGTGCCCATGGGCTTCGACCTGCACTGGGGCGCAGCGACCGGCGGCATGTTGCTGGGCCTGGGTGCGCTGCTAAACGGCGGCTGCGTGCTCGGCACCATCGCCCGGCTCGGCTCCGGGCAGTGGGCCTGGCTAGGCACGCCGCTGGGCTTCCTCGGTGGCTGCGTGCTCGCCCGGCACTGGGGCGCCGCAGCGGTAGACATGCCAATGGCTCTGCCTACCTGGCTGCAGGACTTGCCGGCCGCCCTGCCGGCGCTGATCGTGCTGCCGCTCGCGCTGCGTGGCGGCTGGATTCTGCGCGACGCTCGCCGCCGCAGCGCAACGCCCTGGTCGGCGCACCTGGCGACACTGGTCATCGCGTTGTGCTTCCTCGGCCTGTTCTGCACGGTTGGTCCCTGGAGCTACACCGACGTGCTCGGCGAACTGGCCGACGGCCGCTTCATGCACCTGGGCATTCGCGGCCTGCTGCTCCCCGCGCTGTTTGGCGGCGCCCTGCTCGGTGGCTGGCTCTCCGGCAACTGGCGGCATCGCTGGCCGCGCGCTTTGGACCTGGCGCGCTGCCTGGCCGGCGGCGCACTCATGGGGGCCGGCGCCAGCCTGGTGCCCGGCGGCAACGACAGCCTGATCCTGTTCGGCATGCCGCTGCTCTGGCCGAACGCCTGGCTGGCCTTCGCCAGCATGTGCCTGAGCATCGCCCTGGCGCTCGGCCTGGTCGCCCTGCTGCGCCGCCCCTGAACGAACCAGGCTTGTGCCGCCGCTGCCCCGACATGAGGCGAAACGGCAGAGAAAAACCAGGTAGTCGGCGAAGAACGCCGGCAAATCGTCGAGAAAACGACAGCAACCCGCACTTTGCGACCTGCCTGCCCATGCTGGCACGACGACTGCACGACGCTTGCCGTCGTGTCGTTGACCCTTCAGGGAGAACCCGCATGAGCACGCAACTCAAACCCACCCTAGGCACCCTGCACCTGTGGGGCATCGCCGTCGGCCTGGTGATTTCCGGCGAATACTTCGGCTGGAGTTACGGCTGGGGCGTGGCCGGCACCCTCGGCTTCCTGGTCACCACCTTGCTGGTGGCGACCATGTACACCTGCTTCATCTTCAGCTTCACCGAACTGACCACCGCCATTCCCCACGCCGGCGGGCCCTTCGCCTACAGTCGCCGCGCTTTTGGCGAGAAAGGCGGGCTGGTGGCCGGGCTGGCCACGCTGATCGAGTTCGTCTTTGCCCCGCCGGCCATCGCCATGGCCATCGGCGCCTACCTCAACGTGCAGTTCCCGGCGCTCGACCCGCGCCACGCGGCGCTGGGCGCCTATGTGGTGTTCATGACGCTGAATATCCTCGGCGTGAGCATCGCCGCGACTTTCGAACTGGTGGTGACCGTGCTCGCGGTGATCGAGCTGCTGGTGTTCATGGGCGTGGTCGCCCCGGGCTTCAGCTTCAGCAACTTCGTGCTCAACGGCTGGGCCGGCTCCCAGGGCTTCAGCGGCGAGGCGGTCGGCGGGATCTTCGCCGCCATTCCCTTCGCCATCTGGTTCTTCCTCGCCATCGAGGGCGCGGCCATGGCCGCCGAGGAAGCCAAGGACCCGAAGAAGACCATTCCCAAGGCCTACGTCAGCGGCATCCTGACCCTGGTGGTGCTGGCCATCGGCGTGATGCTGTTCGCTGGCGGCGCCGGTGACTGGAAAGCGCTCTCCGGGATCAACGACCCGCTGCCGCAAGCGATGAAGATGGTGGTGGGCGAGAACTCCGGCTGGCTGCACATGCTGGTGTGGATCGGCCTGTTCGGCCTGGTCGCCAGCTTCCATGGCATCATCCTCGGCTACTCGCGGCAGTTCTTCGCCCTCGCCCGCGCCGGCTACCTGCCGCGCGGCCTGGCCAAGCTGTCGCGCTTCCAGACCCCGCACCGGGCGATCATCGCCGGCGGCGTGATCGGCATCGCCGCCATCTACAGCGACAGCCTGATCAACCTGCAGGGCATGAGCCTGACCGCGGCGATGATCACCATGAGCGTGTTCGGCGCCATCGTCATGTACATCATGAGCATGCTCAGCCTGTTCAAGCTGCGCCGCAGCGAACCGGAGCTGGAACGCAGCTTCCGCGCCCCGGGCTTCCCGCTGGTGCCGGGGATCGCGCTGGTCCTGGCGACGCTCTGCCTGGTCGCCATGGTCTGGTACAACCTGACCATCGCCGCGATCTTCGCCGCCTTCATGGCCGTGGGCTTCATCTACTTCCAGCTGACCGCCGCGCACCGCGCCAGCGCCCCCGCCGACGCCATGCTCACCGGCGCCTGAGCCCCTCCCCCGGCCCCGCCGCCGAGGCGGGGCTGCCTCTGCAAGACAAGCCCGGCTGCGGGCGTTATGGTGAAGGCCTGTCCCGATAGGAGAACACCATGCCCTGGTATGCCTGGTTGATCATGATCCTCGCCCTTGGCTCCATCCTCGGTGGCCTGCTGCTGCTGCGCGACAGTGCCCGCAAGCTGCCGCTGACCGAGGAACAGCTCAAGCGCATTCACGAGCGCAACGCCCAAATGGATGCCCAGGACGCCCGCGACGACAAGCGCTGAACCCGTTCTGGCGGCGACCGTCCGGTCACCGCCAACTTTTCCTTCGTTTTCAAGCACTTTTTCTTACGTCATTTCTGCCATTTGGCTGCGACAGTGGTGGCTCCTGGCCGGTGAATCCGCCTAGACTCCCGCCACTGGATGGAGGAAATGATGCTTAGGAAGCTCCTACCGCTGTTGCCAGGCGTGCTCCTGCTCAGCGGCTTTGCCCTCGGATTCGTCCACACCCTGGGTCTTTTCATTGGCGTGCTCTATATCGCCTGGACGCTCTTCGCTGAACGCCACCTGCCCTGGCCGGTGTGGTGGACGGTCAGCCTGCTGGCGAGCTTCGCCCTCGCCGCCCACCTGCTGCCTGGCAGCGAGTCCTGGACGCTATGGCCCTCGCGCCAGCTCAGCAGCGATGCGCCGGCCTACGCCCTGCGGCTGTCCTGGGACAAGGCCCTGGTCGGGGCGACCCTGCTGGTCTGGTGGCTGCGTCGACCGCCGCCGACCAGCAGGTCGATGGACTACGCCAGCATCGCAGTGATTTGCACGCTGTTCGCCGTGCCACTGCTGGCGATCGCCAGCGGCCTGGTGGTGTGGAAGCCGAAATGGCCGGAAGGCCTGTGGATCTGGATGCTGATGAACCTGACGGTCATCTCGCTGACCGAAGAGTGCATCTTCCGCGGCTTGCTGCAGACCGTCCTGGTGCAGCGCTTCGGGGCTTTTGTCGGCATCCTGGTGGCCAGCGTGCTCTTCGGCCTGGCGCACCTGCCCTTCAGCGGCAAGTTCGCACTGGTCGCCGGCGTCGCCGGCCTGGGCTACGGGCTGGCCCTGCACTTCAGCGGACGCATGTCGATGGCGGTGCTGCTGCACGCCGCGGTGAACAGCGTGCACCTGCTGCTGCTCAGCTATCCGCTGCACCTGGGCCTGGAGTGAGGCTCAGGCCTCCTTGATCACCAGCAGCAATGCCTGTTCGGCGAGTTGCTCCAGGGTCACGCTGCCTTCCGGGCGGAACCAGGTGATGGTCCAGGAGAGGGCGCCGGTGAGGAAGCGCCGCAGGATGAAGGGGTCGGCCGAGCTGTAGCCGGCCACCCGCGCCTCGCCGAGGACCTGCAGCCACATGTCCTCGTAGATGTCGCGCAGGCCGAGGATGTAGGTCTGGCCTTCCGGCGACAATGAGCGCCACTCGTACACCAGCACCGCCATGGCCTCGCCGGTGCCGCCCATGATCGATTGCAGCTCGCAACGGATCAGCGCCAGCAGGCGCTCGCGCACGCCCTCGGCATCGGCCAGCGCGGCGCGCATCAGCGCGGTATTGAAGAGGATGGTTTCCTCCATCACCGAGCGCAGGATCTCATCCTTGCTCTTGAAGTGATGGAAGATGCTGCCGGACTGGATGCCCACGGCGCCGGCCAGGTCGCGCACCGTGGTCCGCTCGTAGCCCTTGCTGCGGAACAGGTGGGCAGCGGTCTGCAGCAGCTTGCCGCGGGCGCTTTCCGGATCGGTGATCTGCCCGGTCGCCACCAGTTCCAGCATCACTTCGCGGGCCTTTTGCTCATCCACGCTCTGCTCTCCCCTCATCCGCCCACCGGGCGCCAGTGTTCACGACGATTCCGCAATCGCCACGCAAGTGCTTGTGCATACAGGTGAAATGTATGCTCGCCGAGCCAACCGAGCAAGCGCTTGGCCATTACTTGGTTGGGTGATCTGGCCGAATCGGCACTTTTCAACCAAGCGCTTGCTTGGTAATGTCTGAAACACACTTCGAACGTTACGGGCAGAACAATGAGCAGAACCGTACGCATCGGTTGCGCCTCCGCCTTCTGGGGCGACACCTCCACCGCCGCCGCCCAACTGGTCAAGGGCGCGCAGCTGGATTACCTGGTCTTCGACTACCTCGCCGAGATCACCCTGTCGATCATGGCCGGGGCGCGCCTGAAAGCGCCCGAGGCCGGCTTCGCCACGGACTTCGTCGAAGTGCTCGCGCCGCTGCTGGGCGACATCGCGCAGAAGAAGATCCGCGTCATCAGCAACGCCGGCGGGGTCAACCCGCAGAGCTGCGCCAAGGCGCTCGCGGCGGCCTGCGAGAAGGCCGGGGTGAGCCTGAAGATCGCCGTGCTCGAAGGCGACAACCTGCTGCCCCAGGCCGCCGATCTGGCCAAGGCCGGCACCACTGAAATGTTCAGCGGCGCCCCGCTACCGCCCATGTGCGTCTCGATGAACGCCTACCTGGGCGCGCCGGGCATCGTCGAAGCGCTGAAGCTTGGCGCGGACATCGTCATCACCGGCCGCGTGGTCGACAGCGCCGTGGTCAGCGCCGCCCTGGTGCACGAATTCGACTGGGCCTGGAGCGACTACGACAAGCTGGCCCAGGCGGCGCTCGCCGGGCACATCATCGAATGCGGCGCGCAGTGCACCGGCGGCAACTTCACCGACTGGGAAAGCGTGCCCGACTACGAGCACATCGGCTTCCCCATCGTCGAAGTGCAAGCCGACGGCGATTTCGTCGTGACCAAACCCGCCGGCACGGGCGGCCTGGTGACCACGCTCAGCGTCGGCGAGCAGATGCTCTACGAGATCGGCGACCCGCGCGCCTACCTGCTGCCCGACGTGATCTGCGACTTCACCCAGGTTCGCCTGCACCAAGCCGGCACCGACCGCGTTGCCGTCAGCGGCGCCCGCGGGCTGCCGCCGACCGCGCAGTACAAGGTCAGCGCCACCTACCCCGACGGTTTCCGCTGCACCGCCAGCTGCCTGATCGCCGGTATCGACGCGGTGAGGAAGGCCGAGCGGGTCAGCCAGGCGATCATCGCCAAGACCGAAGAAATCCTCATGGAGCGCGGCTGGGGGCCCTACCGCGAGATCAGCGTCGAGCTGCTGGGCAGCGAGGCCACCTACGGCCCCCACGGCCGCCGCGAAGACACCCGCGAGGTGGTGATCAAGATCGCCGTGCGCCACAGCCGCAAGGAAGCCCTGGTGCTGTTCTCCCGCGAGATCGCCCAGGCCGCCACCGGCATGGCGCCAGGCCTGACCGGCATCGTCGGCGGCCGGCCCACGGTGTACCCGGTGATCCGCCTGTTCTCCTTCCTGGTCGACAAGGCGCGCTGCGAACTGGCGGTGAGCGTCGGCGAAGAACGCCATTCGCTCACCCTGCCATCGCTGCCGCACTTCGATCCCGCCTCGCTGGCCGATGCGCAGGAAGCGCCGGCCGCCCAGGGCCAGGCCACGGCCAGTGTGCCGCTGGTGAAGCTCGCGGTGGCGCGCTCCGGCGACAAGGGCGACCACAGCAATATCGGCGTCATGGCGCGCAAGGCGGAATACCTGCCGTGGATCGCCGAGGCGCTAAGCGAAGGCGCAGTGGCCGAATGGATGCAGCACGTGCTCGACACGCAGCGCGGCCGCGTCAGCCGCTGGTATCTGCCGGGCACGCACAGCCTGAACTTCCTGCTCGAACACGCCCTCGGCGGCGGCGGCGTCGCCAGCCTGCGCATCGATCCACAGGGCAAGGCCTTCGCCCAGCAGTTGCTGGAATTCCCGGTGGCGGTGCCGCAGGCCATCGCCGATGAACTCAAGCCGTAGGACGAGAACGACAATGGCATACGACTCGATCTTCAAACCCGGCCTGTTCGCCGGCCAGACCATCCTCGTCACCGGCGGCGGCAGTGGCATCGGCCGTTGCACCGCGCATGAGCTGGCGGCGCTCGGCGCGCATGTCGTGCTGGTCGGGCGCAAGGCGGAGAAGCTGGAAAAGACCGCCGGCGAGATCGTCGAGGACGGCGGCAGCGCCAGCTGGCACAGCTGCGACATCCGCGACGAAGAGGCGGTGAAGGCGCTGGTCGCCCAGGTGCTCGCCGAACGCGGACCGATCCACCACCTGGTCAACAACGCCGGCGGCCAATACCCCGCTCCGCTTGCCTCGATCAACCTCAAGGGCTTCGAGGCGGTGGTACGCACCAACCTGGTCGGCGGCTTCCTCATGGCCCGCGAAGTGTTCAACCAGAGCATGAGCAAGCACGGCGGCAGCATCGTCAACATGCTCGCCGACATGTGGGGCGGCATGCCCGGCATGGGCCACTCCGGCGCGGCGCGTGCCGGCATGGAGAACTTCACCAAGACCGCCGCCATCGAGTGGGGCTACGCCGGCGTGCGGGTCAACGCCGTGGCGCCGGGCTGGGTCGCCTCCAGCGGCATGGACACCTACGAAGGCGCCTTCAAAGCCATCATCCCGACCCTGCGCGAGCACGTTCCGCTCAAGCGCATCGGCACCGAATCGGAAGTCTCGGCGGCCATCGTCTTCCTGCTCTCCCCCGGCGCCGCCTTCATCAGCGGCAACACCATCCGCATCGACGGCGCCGCCAGCCAGGGTAGCCGCGCCTTCCCGCTGGCCAAGGCGAAACCGGGGCAGAGCCGCTCGTACAACGGTTTCCACCGCGCCTATCTGCCCGATGTGCTGAAGGATCAGGAGTAAGCGATGCCGGTCATCCCATCCGAAATCGACAGCCAGGGCGAAGAATTCGCCCGCAACCGCGAGGCCATGCTGGCCGCCGTGGCGAGCTTCCGCGAGGTCGAGCAGAAGGTCCTCGACAAGGCCGCCGAGGCCAAGCCCAAGTTCGACAAGCGCGGCCAGCTGCTGCCGCGTGAGCGCCTGAACCTGCTGCTCGACCCCGGTGCGCCCTTCCTCGAGCTCTGCTCGCTGGCCGGCTACAAGCTGCACGACGACAAGGACGGCACCCAGGCCGGCGGCGGCATCATCTCCGGCATCGGCTACGTGGCCGGGGTGCGCTGCCTGGTCACCGCCAGCAACAGCGCGATCAAGGGCGGCACCATCTCGCCCACCGGGCTGAAGAAGACCCTGCGCCTGCAGCAGGTCGCGCTGGAGAACAAGCTGCCGCTGATCGCCCTCACGGAGAGCGGCGGCGCCAACCTCAACTACGCGGCGGAAATCTTCGTCGAAGGCGCACGCGGCTTCGCCAACCAGGCACGGATTTCCGCTGCCGGCATCCCGCAGGTCACCGTGGTGCATGGCTCGTCCACCGCCGGCGGCGCCTACCAGCCGGGGCTGTCGGACTACGTGGTGGTGGTGCGCGGCAAGGCCAAGATGTTCCTCGCCGGCCCGCCGCTACTGAAAGCCGCCACGGGCGAGATCGCCACGGATGAGGAGCTGGGCGGCGCCGAGCTGCACGCCCAGGTCGCCGGCACCGCCGAATACCTGGCCGAGAACGACGCCGACGGTGTGCGCCTGGCCCGCGAGATCATGGCCGCGCTGCCGTGGAACGCCCAACTGCCGGCCCGCGTGGCCAAGCAGTGGGACGAGCCGCTGTACCCGGCCGAGGAACTGCTCGGCGTGGTCCCGGCGGACGCCAAGAAGCCCTACGACGTACGTGAAATCATCGCGCGCATCGCCGACGGCTCGCGCTTCCTCGACTTCAAGAACGAGTTCGACAGCCAGACCGTCTGCGGCCACCTGCACATCGAAGGCCAGGCCTGCGGCCTGATCGGCAACAACGGCCCGATCACCCCGCAAGGTGCAGCCAAGGCGGCGCAGTTCATCCAGCTGTGCGAGCAGAGCAACACGCCAATCCTGTTCCTGCACAACACCACCGGCTTCATGGTCGGCACCGAGTCCGAACGCCTGGGCGTGATCAAGCACGGCTCGAAGATGATCCAGGCAGTGGCCAACGCCACGGTGCCCAAGCTCACCCTCGTCGTCGGCGGCTCCTACGGTGCCGGCAACTACGCCATGTGCGGCCGCGGCCTCGACCCGCGCTTCATCTTCGCCTGGCCGAACAGCCGCACCGCGGTGATGGGCGGCGCCCAGGCCGGCAAGGTGCTGCGCATCGTCACCGAGGAAAAGCACGCCAAGGAGGGCAAGGAGCCCGACCCGAAGATGCTCGACATGCTCGAACAGATGACCGCGCAGAAGCTCGACGCCCAGTCCACCGCGCTCTACGGCACCGCCAGCCTGTGGGACGATGGCCTGATCGACCCGCGCGACACCCGCCGGCTGCTCGGCTACCTGCTGGACATCTGCGCGGAAGCGGCGGTACGACCGCTGAAGAACAACAGTTTCGGCGTGGCGCGCTTCTGATGCGCCCACAAGGCATTCAGGTCCAGGAGGAAAACAACAAATGATCTTCACCCAGGAACACGAAGAACTCCGCCGTACCGTCCGCAACTTCGTCGAGAAGGAAATCAACCCCTACGTCGACGAGTGGGAGAAGGAAGGCCGCTTCCCCATCCACGAAGTCTTCAAGAAGGCCGGCGCGCTGGGCCTGCTCGGCATCTCCAAGCCGGAAAAGTTCGGCGGCATGGGCCTGGACTACAGCTACTCGATGGTCGCCGCCGAAGAATTCGGCACCATCCACTGCGGCGGCGTGCCCATGGCCCTCGGCGTGCAGACCGACATGTGCACCCCGGCCCTGGCGCGCTTCGGTTCCGATGAGCTGCGCGAGGAATTCCTGCGCCCGGCCATTGCCGGCGACATGGTCGGCTGCATCGGCGTATCCGAGGTCGGCGCAGGCTCCGACGTGGCCGGCATGAAGACCACCGCGCGCAAGGACGGCGACGACTACATCATCAACGGCAGCAAGATGTGGATCACCAACTCGCCCTCGGCCGACTTCATCTGCCTGCTGGCCAACACCTCCGACGACAAGCCGCACATCAACAAGTCGCTGATCATGGTGCCGATGAACAGCAAGGGCATCAGCCTCAGCCCGCACCTGGACAAGCTCGGCATGCGCAGCTCGGAAACCGCCCAGGTGTTCTTCGACGACGTTCGCGTACCGCAACGCAACCGCATCGGCGCCGAAGGCTCGGGCTTCATGATGCAGATGCTGCAGTTCCAGGAGGAACGCCTGTTCGGCGCGGCCAGCGGGATCAAGGGCCTGGAGTACTGCGTCAACGCCACCATCGACTACTGCAAGGAGCGCAAGACCTTCGGCCAGGCGCTGATCGACAACCAGGTCATCCACTTCCGCATGGCCGAGCTGATGACCGAGATCGAGTGCCTGCGCGCCCTCACCTACCAGGCCACCGAGCAGTACATCCGCGGCAAGGACGTTACCCGCCTGGCCTCCATGGCCAAGCTCAAGGTCGGCCGCCTGGCCCGCGAAGTCACCGACGCCTGCCTGCAGTACTGGGGCGGCCAGGGCTTCATGTGGGACAACCCGGTGTCCCGCGCCTACCGCGACACCCGCCTGGTGTCCATCGGCGGCGGCGCCGACGAAATCATGCTCGGCATCATCTGCAAGCTGATGGGCACCCTGCCGGGCAAGAAGAAAGGCTGAGGATGTCGCGCTGCCCGACGGCGGATAACCCCTTCGGGGTTATTCGCCCTACGTGGCGAGGCAGGCCAACGAATCGATGAGGAACCCGGCATGAGCGAATTGCCGAACTGCGAAACCCTGCTGTTGGAACGCGACGGTGGCGTGCTGCACGTCACCCTGAACCGCCCGGACAGCCGCAATGCCATGAGCCTGGCGATGGTCGGCGAACTGCGCGCCGTGCTCGCTGCAGTGCGTGACGACCGCGCGGTGCGCGCCATCGTCCTGCGCGGCGCCGGCGGCCACTTCTGTGCCGGCGGCGACATCAAGGACATGGCCGGCGCCCGCGCCGCCGGGGCCGACGCCTACGCGAAGCTGAACCGTGCCTTCGGCAGCCTGCTGGAAGAGGCCCAGGCGCAGCCGCAAGTGCTGGTCGCCGTGCTGGAAGGCGCGGTGCTCGGAGGCGGATTCGGCCTGGCCTGCGTCTCGGACATCGCCATCGCCGCCGACGGCGCGCAATTCGGCCTGCCGGAAACCACGCTGGGCATTCTCCCGGCGCAGATCGCGCCCTTCGTGGCCAAGCGCGTCGGCCTGACCCAGGCCCGCCGCCTGGCCCTCACCGCCGCCCGCTTCGATGGCCGCGAGGCGCTGCGCCTGGGCCTGGTGCATTTCAGCGAGGCCGATGCCGACGCGCTCGGCCAGCGCCTGGCGGACTGCCTGGAGCAGGTCCTCCGCTGCGCACCGGGCGCCAACGCGGCGACCAAGGCGCTGCTGCTGGCGACCGAGCGGGAAGAGCTTGGCTCTTTGCTGGACGGCGCCGCACGGCAGTTCGCCGAGGCAGTGACCGGCAGCGAAGGCGCCGAAGGCACCATGGCCTTCGTGCAGAAACGCAAACCGAACTGGGCGCAGTGATTTTGTTCGTTGGGTCCCCGCGTTCGCGGGGATGACGGGGGAGGAGAACCCAGCCTCATCGTCATTCCCGCGAACGCGGGAACCTAGAGAAACAACAACAGACAAGCCAGCAGGAGCACACCGATGCCCAGCTTCAACAAGATCCTCATCGCCAACCGCGGCGAGATCGCCTGCCGGGTGATCCGCACCGCCCACGACCTGGGCTTCCGCACGGTGGCGGTGTACAGCCAGGCCGACACCGAAGCGCGCCATGTGCAGCTGGCGGACGAAGCCGTCTGCATCGGCCCGGCGCCGGTCGGCCAGTCGTACCTGAAGGCCGAGGCCATCCTCGAGGCCGCGCGGCGCACCGGTGCCGACGCCGTGCACCCCGGCTACGGCTTCCTCTCGGAGAACGCCGAGTTCGCCCGCGCCTGCGAGGCGGCGGGCATCGTCTTCATCGGCCCTGGCGTGGAAGCCATCCACCTGATGGGCAGCAAGCGCCTGTCCAAGCTCGCCATGCTCGAAGCCGGCGTGCCCTGCATCCCCGGCTACGAAGGCGCCGAGCAGGACGACGCGACCCTGGTGCGCGAGGCCGAGCGCATCGGCTACCCGCTGATGATCAAGGCCAGCGCCGGCGGCGGCGGGCGCGGCATGCGCCTGGTGCACGAATCCAGCGAACTGCTCGCGCAGCTGAAGACCGCGCGCTCCGAAGCGCTGAACGCCTTCGGCAGCGACGAGCTGATCCTCGAACGAGCGGTGATCCAGCCGCGTCACGTGGAAATCCAGGTGTTCGGCGACCACCACGGCAACATCGTCTACCTCGGCGAGCGCGACTGCTCGGTGCAGCGCCGCCACCAGAAGGTCATCGAGGAAGCGCCCTGCCCCGTCCTTACTCCCGAACTGCGCCAGGCCATGGGCGAGGCGGCGGTAAAGGCCGCGGCGCGGGTCAACTACGTCGGCGCCGGCACCGTGGAGTTCCTGCTGGATGCCAGCGGCGCCTTCTACTTCCTGGAAATGAACACCCGCCTGCAGGTCGAGCACCCAGTCACCGAGCTGGTCACCGGCCAGGACCTGGTGGCCTGGCAGATCCGCGTGGCCGAAGGTCAGCCGCTGCCGCTGCAGCAGGAAGAGATCGAGCTGCGCGGCCATGCCATAGAAGTGCGCCTGTACGCCGAAGACGCTGGCAACGGCTTCCTGCCGCAGACCGGCGAGGTGCTGCGCTGGGAGCCGCAACTGCTCGACGGCGTGCGCATCGACCACGGTCTGGTCGAAGGCCAGGCGGTGACGCCTTTCTACGACCCCATGCTGGCCAAGGTGATTGCCTACGGCGCCACCCGCGACGAAGCCCGGCGCAAGCTGGTACGCGCGGTGGAAGACTGCGTATTGCTGGGCGTGAAGGGCAACCAGCGCTTCCTCGCCAACTTGCTCAAGCACCCCGAATTCGCTGCCGGCAAGGCGACCACCGCGTTCATCGGCGAACACTTCGCCGGCGATCCGAGCCTGCGCCCGCAAGCCCCGCAACCGGCCGAGCTCGCCCTGGCCGCCGCCCTGCTCTACCAGGCCTCGGCCAATGCCCGCGCGCACCAGGGCGGCCTGGCCGGCTGGCGCAACGCCGGCAGCGCGCCCTGGCGCTTCGTCCTGCACGACGGCGAGCAGAAACACACGCTGGAAATGGACGTGCTGGAACCCGGCGCACAACCGAAGCTGCTGGCCCGTCTCGGCGAGGCCGTCATCGCCCTGCAGCAGATTGCTGCCGATGGCCGCTGGCTGGTGGCTGAGGTCGATGGCATTCGCCGGCGCATCGCTTACCACCATCTCGGCGAGCGGGTCTGGCTGTACGGCGAGAACGGCAACCTGGAACTGCGCGACGTCACCCACGAGCCAGCCGGCGCCCAGAACGGCGCGGGCTCCGGCACGGTCAAGGCGCCGATGGATGGCGCCATCGTCGACGTGCTGGTCAGCGAAGGCACGCGCGTCAGCAAAGGCCAGCTGCTGCTGGTGCTGGAAGCGATGAAGATGGAGCACCCGCTCAAGGCCGGCGTCGACGGCGTGATCCGCCGCGTCCAGGTGAGCAAGGGCGAACAGGTGAAGAGCCGCCAGCTGCTGGTGGAAGTCGAGGCCGAAGAGGCCTGACAGCACCCCTTGTAGGAGCGCGCCATGCGCGCGAATCGCGGGCATGGCCCGCTCCTACATTAGTCCCCCAAGCCAGTCCGTACGCACACGACAACAAGAACACGGAGCCAACCATGTCCCTGAATGCCAAGACCCTGTTCATCACCGGCGCCAGCCGCGGCATCGGCCGCGAGATCGCCCTGCGCGCCGCGCGCGATGGCGCCAACATCGTGATCGCGGCGAAGAGCGCCAAGCCGCATCCGAAGCTGGCCGGCACCATCTTCAGCGTCGCCGAGGAAGTCGAGGCCGCCGGCGGCAAGGCCCTCGCCCTGCAGCTCGACGTGCGCGACGAGAACGCCGTGCGCGAGGCCATGGCCAAGGCCGCCGAACACTTCGGCGGCATCGATGCGCTGGTCAACAACGCCGGGGCGATCAAGCTGGTCGGCGTCGAGCGCCTGGAGCCCAAGCGCTTCGACCTCATGTACCAGATCAACACCCGCGCGGTGATGGTCTGCAGCCAGGCCGCGCTGCCCTACCTGAAACAGAGCCAGGGCCACATCCTCAGCCTGTCGCCGCCGCTGAACATGGCGAGCAAGTGGTTCGCCCAACACGGCCCCTACACCGTCACCAAGTACGGCATGAGCATGCTCACCATCGGCATGCACGAGGAGTTCAAGAAGTACGGCATCAGCGTCAACGCGCTCTGGCCGCAGACCATGATCGCCACCGCCGCCATCGAGTTCGAACTGGGCAGCCGCGACGCCTTCAAGCGCGCCCGCACCCCGGCGATCATGGCCGACGCCGCCTACGCCATCCTCAACAGCAGCGGCCGCAGCATCAGCGGACGCCTGCTGATCGACGAGGAAATCCTCCGCGAACAGGGCCAGACGGACTTCGAGCAGTACCGTTTCGATCCGCAGGGCGGCAGCCTGGTGCCGGATTTGTTCCTGGACTGAGCTGGCAGACGAAGAGCGCTCCTACGAAGAGCCCTCCAGGCTCTAGCCTGGCGCCCATTTGCCCATCTGCCTCCCACCGCGCGCGCCAGGGTCATAGCCGCGCGGCGGAGCCCGGCCTAGAGTGGTTCCGAGCGCCCGCGCGCCTTCGCCAACAATGACAACAAGGGCACCGCGTCAATGAGCCACGCCGATCTGATCACCCCTTCCCGCTTCATCGCTCGCCTGCCCTCCACCCTGGGCCGCGTGCCGCGCATGCTGCGGGGGCTCTACTACACCGGCATCCGCAACCGCGAGAAGGTCCTGTCGCTGGGCTGGGCGCTGGAGCGCGCCGCTCGCCTGTATCCAGACAGCCCAGCGCTGCTGGAAGGTCAGCGCCGGCTGTCCTACGCCCTGTTCAACGGCTGGGCCAACCGCCTGGCACACGCCTTCAAGGCCGAGGGCGTGCAGCACGGCAGCGTAGTCGCGGTGATGCTGGAGAACCGCGCCGAACTGCTGGTGATCCTCGCCGCGCTGGCCAAGCTCGGCGCCGTTGGCGCGCTGATCAACACGACCCAGCGCGGCCAGGTGCTTAGCCACAGCCTCAACCTCGTGGGCCCCAGCCACTTCGTGGTCGGCGAGGAACTGCGCGCGCCCTTCGACGAAGTCAGCACCAGCCTGAACGGCAGCGCCGAGCGCCTCTACTGGGTGGCCGACGACGATACCCTTCGCGAGCCCGGCCAAGCGCCCGAGGGCTGGGCCAACCTGATGCGCCTGGCCCAGGGCCAGGCCTCGGACAACCTCCCCGACACTGCCCGGGTGCGCCTGAAGGACGCCTGCTTCTTCATCTACACCTCCGGCACCACCGGCCTGCCCAAGGCCTCGATCATGAGCCACGGGCGCTGGATCAAGGCCTACGGCGGCTTCGGCCACTCCGGCCTGGGCCTGACCCGCGACGACGTGCTCTACCTGACCCTGCCCTGCTACCACAACAACGCGGTGACGGTGTGCTGGAGCGCCGTGCTGGCCGGCGGCGCCGCCATCGCGCTGCGCCGCAAGTTCTCCGCCAAGGCATTCTGGAAGGACGTGCAGCACTACCGCGCGACCTGCTTCGGCTACATCGGCGAGCTCTGCCGCTACCTGCTGAACCAGCCGGTGTGCGAGGAAGAACGCGGCAACAGCCTGAAGTACATGATCGGCAACGGCTTGCGCCCGTCGATCTGGGGCGAGTTCAAGGAGCGCTTCGGCATCGAGCGGATAACCGAGTTCTACGCCGCCAGCGAAGGCAACATCGGCTTCACCAACGTCTTCAACTTCGACAACACCGTGGGCTTCTCGCCGGCCACCTACGCCATCGTCCGCTACGACCTGGAAAACGACCGCCCGCTGCGCGACGCCAAAGGCTTCATGGAAAAGGTCGGCAAGGGCGAGTCAGGCCTGCTGATCAGCGAGATCAGCGACAAGTGGCCGTTCGACGGCTACACCGACCCGGCCAAGACCCAGGCAGTGATCTTCCGCGACGTCTTCAAAAAGGGTGACGCCTGGTTCAACACCGGCGACCTGATGCGCGACCTGGGCTTCAAGCACACCCAGTTCGTCGACCGCCTGGGCGACACCTTCCGCTGGAAGGGCGAGAACGTCTCGACCACCGAGGTCGAGAACGTCCTCGGCGCCCTGCACGGGGTGGAGGACGCGGTGGTCTATGGCGTGGAGATTCCCGGCACCGACGGCCGCTGCGGCATGGCCGCGCTGCGCCTGGCGCCGGGCGAGGCGCTGGACGGCGCGGTGCTGGCCGAACACCTCGACCGCGAACTGCCGGCGTATGCGGTACCGCTGTTCTTGCGCCTACTGCAGCAGGTCGAGACCACGGGCACCTTCAAGTACAAGAAAGCCGACCTGAAGATCGCTGCCTTCGACCCGCAACAGGTTGGCGAAGCGCTCTTCGTTCGCCTGCCCGGCGAGGCCGACTACCGGCCGCTGGATCGCGCGCTGTTCGAGTCGATCCGCCGGGGTGAGCTGCGCTTCTAAAGGCGTAGCGCTCTCGTAGGAGCGAGCTTGCTCGCGAAGGGTGCTTGCCGGATGCACTGGCGCCTGGGATTAGCCGCCCTCTCCCCAACCCTCTCCCGCAAGCGGGAGAGGGAGCCGTTCGGCGCGAACGTCAGGGTCGGAGCTATCCCGTAGGAGCGGATCTTATCCGCGAAACTCTCCAAACCAATGCCCCCTGTAGGAGCGCGCCATGCGCGCGATCGCGGACAAGGTCCGCTCCTACAGGGGGATGGTTCGGCTAGATCGCGTCAGTTACGGAACTGGAACTGCAGCTCGGCGCCGCGGATATCCGAATGCCAGTTGTCCTCGTTGGTATCGACGCGTTCGCCGCGTTCGCGCTGGATCAGGCGCCCGCCGACCTGGAAGGGGCTTTCCTGCTTCGATTTGTCCTCGAACAACGGCGGCAGCAGCGGCTTCTCCACCGTCTTCAGCTCTTCGAGGTCGGCGTCCAGGCCATGCAGCACGTCCTGGGGCAGGCGCAGGTCCAGCTTGGAATGCGCCCCTGCGCGGTGTACGTCGGGGACGTTCTCAGGTGCGCCCTTGTTCTTCGCCGTCGCAACCGGCAGGCGTGCCGGCGCCAGCGGTTTGCCCAGCGGCGCAGTTTCGGCCTTGACCTTGGGCTTGGGCTTGGGCACCGGCTCGTGCGGCACTTCCTGCGGCTCGACGGACGACGCCACAGCCGCGGGCGCAGCTACCGGCGCAGCAGCCGGTGCCACTACCGGAGCGGGCGTCGCGGCAGCCGTCGGCGCCTTGCTCGGCGCAGCCTTGTCGGCCTCGCCGCAGGCGCTCAGCAGCAGGGGTATCAGGGTCAGCAGGACGAGTCGGTGCAGCATCGTAAGAAGGCAATTGGCCACGGGCGCGCCATCCTCGCCTCAGTCGACCGACAAGACAAGAGGCCCAGGTCAAAATTTGATCGATTCCGACGGGCGCGGGCCTCTTTTTCAGCATTCATTCAGGCTGGGCCTGCAGACGCTTCAACTCCTTGTCGATATCCAGCTGCGGATAACGCTGCCGCAGGCTCGTGCGCAACTGCTGCGCAGCCGCAGCATCGCCTTGCCGTTGCAGCTCCAGCAGACGACGCAGGTCGGTTTCCGGCTCGGCCGCTTCCGCCTTGCGCTTGGCGGCTGGTGCGGCCAGGTCCTGAACACTGGCGCTTTCGGCCAACACCTTGCGCTCCTCGGTTTGCGGAGCACTGGCCGCTGGCGCGGAATACAGCGCTGGCGTCTGCGGCATCGCCTGGCGCTGCATGCTTGGGGCTACTGCCGGAGCCGGCGCGTCGAAGCGCGGCGGTGCCTGCTCGTAGGTGCGCAGGGTCAGGTTCACGCCGATGCCCAAAGTCGCCAGACCCGCCAGGGCCACCGACCAGCGTTGCGGGCTGCCAAACAACCATTGTCGAACGCGCAGCCAGACGCTCGGGCGTTGCGGTACTGCGGCGCGTGCCGCGGCCAGGATGCGGGCATCCAGTTGCGCCGAGGGCTGGGCGTCGCTGTGCCGGCGGAAATGCTCGAGCAAGGCCTCTTCTTCGGCGTCCGGCCGTTGCGGATGGCGATTCATGGGGACACCTCCTCGGTCGCCGCCGGGTCGGCGAGCAACCGGCGCAGTTTCTGCAGCGCGTAACGCAGGCGGCTTTTCACCGTCTCGGCAGGCGTGCGGGTCAGTTCGGCGATTTCCTGCAGTTCCAGGTCGCCATGGGCGCGCAGCAGGAACACCTCTCGCTGTTCACCAGGCAACGCCTCCAGCGCCTGCTGCAGGCGCTCGCGGTCGCGGCTCAGGCTCAGCTGCTGCAACGGATCCTCGGCCTCGCCGGGCACGGCATTGCCATGCGCCTGTTCGTCGAACGCTTCCTGCCGCTCGCTGCGCCGGCCGTTGCGCCGCCAGTGGTCGATCAGGCGGTTGCGGCCGATCTGGTACAGCCAGGTGCGGAAACTCGCGCGGCCCTCCGGCTCGCTGGCGCTGCGGATCAGGCTCAGCCAGGTTTCCTGGAACACCTCGTCGGCCTGGGCACTGTCGCCGCACAGGCCGCAGAGGAAGCGGTAGAGGCCGAGGCGATGGCGCTCATAGAGCGTGGCGAAAGCCTCGGCATCGCCTTGTCGGTAGCGCCGCAGCAGGACGGCGTCGTCTGCATCCATGATCAAGTCAGGGGTTCCGTGCCAGTGGGGTCTGCAGGCTGCGCGCCAGCTCGACGAGCTGGACGAATTCGCCGCGCAGGCCATAAGGATCGTCGCCGCGCGCGTTCCTGGCCAGCGCCAGCGTGTCCTTCATACCGAAGTCGCCGGTGTAGCGCACCCCGCTCAATTGCTGGGCGAAGGCCGCCACCGCAGCGGCGAAGCGCAGGTCGTCGCTGGCCTTGGCCAGCTCGGGCACGGCAGCGGAAGCGGCGACCGGACGTTCGACGAGATGACTGGGCCCGCCCTCCGGCGCCTGCCAGCGCACTCGCAGCCAGGCCAGCTCGTCAGCTTTGCCTGAGGCCTTTTCGCTCGCCTGATAGCGCAGCGGGTCGAGCCAGCCCTTCTCGCCTTTCGGGACGATTTCGTACAGCGCGGTGACCGTATGCCCGGCGCCGATCTCGCCGGCATCGACCTGGTCGTTGTTGAAGTCCTCGCGCTTGAGCGCGCGGTTCTCGTACCCCAGCAGGCGGTACTCGCTGACCTGCGCCGGGTTGAATTCGAGCTGGATTTTCACGTTCTTCGCCAGTACCGCGAGGGTCGAACTGAGCTGGTCGACCAGCACCTTGCGCGCTTCGCGCAGGTTGTCGATGTACGAGTAGTTGCCGTCGCCGGCATCGGCCAGCTGCTCCATCAGGCGCTCGTTGTAGTTGTCCACGCCGAAGCCCAGGGTGGTCAGCGAAACACCACTGCGGCGCTTCTCGGCGGCCATCTGCTTGAGCGTCTCGAAGTCGCTGACGCCGACGTTGAAGTCGCCGTCGGTGGCCAGCAGGATGCGGTTGATGCCCTTGTCGACGAAGCCCTGCTGCGCCATGCGGTAGGCCAGTTCGATGCCGGCCGCGCCGGCCGTGGAACCGCCGGCCTGGAGCTGCTCGATGGCCGCGCGGATCTTCGCCTTGTCCTTGCCGGAAGTCGGCTCCAGCACCACCCGCGAATCGCCGGCATAGACCACCAGGGAAACCTTGTCCTGCGGCCGCAACTGATCGACCAGCAGCTTCAACGTGCCCTTCACCAGCGGCAGGCCTTCGCGACGATCCATGGAGCCGGAGACATCAACCAGGAACACCAGGTTGGCCGGCGGCAGCTGCTCGACGCTGCGCTCGCTGGCCTTGATGCCGATGCGCAGCAGCCGCGTGTGCGGGTTCCACGGTGACGGCGCCAGCTCGGTGGTGATGCCGAAGGGACTGTCGTCACTGGGCGGGGCGTAGCTGTAAGGGAAGTAATTGAGCATCTCCTCCAGGCGCACCGCGCCCTGCGGCGGCAGGCGGCCTTCGTTGAGGATGCGCCGGACGTTGGCGTAGCTGCCGGTGTCGACGTCGATGCTGAAGGTCGAAACCGGCGCCTCGGCGACGCTGTGTATCGGATTCTGCGCGAGTTTCTGGTACTGCTCGCGCTCCTCGTCGCGGTAGCCAGGCGGCTGCGGTTCCGGCGCACCCGGCATGGCGTAGCTCTCCAGCATCGGGGCGGCAGCCGGCGCAGCGAGCTTGGCTTTTACTTCGCTTCTACGGACCTGGTCCTGGCTCGCCGGCGGAGCGACTTCGGGTTTGTCGGCGCGTGCGGCCTGCTCCGGGCTGGACTGGCCGCAACCACCGATGGCCAGCAGCAGGCCGATGGCGACGGGACGAAGGGGAATGGCGGGAAGCGACATGGTGGCGGCCTCGAGAAGGATTCCTCCCTTCAGACGAGGCCGTCAGACCAAACGGGTTAAATGCTGAAATTTCGCTGCAGGAGCGGATCTCATCCGCGAGTCGCGCCGATACGTCCGGCTATCGCGGACAAGGTCCGCTCCTACACAGGAGGCTCCGATCAGGCAGCGATCTGCTCCTCGTGGCAAAGCTGGCAGGCCAGCATGCCGAGGGTCATGATCGCCCGCTCGGCCTCGCGGTCCCAGGGGATGCCGCACGTCAGGCGCAGGCAGTTGTTGAACTGCTCGGTATTACTGAAGATCAGCCCCGGCGCGATGCTGATGCCCTGCTCCAGCGCCCGCACGTGCAGCTCCTTGGTGTTGACCTTGGCCGGCAGGCTGACCCAGAGGATGAAGCCGCCCTTGGGCCGGGTCATCTGCGTGCCTTCCGGGAAGTACTGCTGCACCGCCAGCTGGTAGGCGGTCATGTTCTTCCGGTACTCCTGGCGGATGTAACGCAGGTGCCGGTCGTAGCCGCCATTCTCCAGGTACGCGGCCACGCCCATCTGCGTCACCGTGCACGCCGAATGCGTGGTGAAGGTCTGCAAGCGGCGAATCTCTTCCTGGTAACGCTCGGCGATGATCCAGCCGATGCGCACGCCGGGCGAGATGGTCTTGGAGAAGCTCGAGCAGTACACCACCCTGCCCTCGCGGTCATGGGCCTTGAGTGCCTTGGTCTGCCCCTCGTCGAACATCAGCTCGCCGTAGATATCGTCCTCGATCACCCCGATGTTGTGCTCGGAGGTGAGTTTGAGCAGCTGCTTCTGGCGCTCCTCGGGAATGGTCCCGCCCAGCGGGTTCGACAGCCGTGCGGTCAGTACCAGGGCCTTGATCGACCACTGGTTGGCGGCCAGCTGCAACGCCTCCAGGCTAATGCCGGTAAGCGGGTCGCTGGGGATCTCGATGACCTTCAGGCCGAGGATGTCGGCCAGTTGCAGCAGGCCGTAATAGCTCGGCGATTCAGTGGCGATCAGGTCGCCCGGGCGGGTCATCACGCGCAGCGCCATATGGATGGCGTCGACGCAGCCGTGAGTGATGGTCACCTGGCTGGGATCTACCACCACGCCGGCATCGCGCATGCGAATCGCCACCTGGCGGCGCAGCGGCTCGTAGCCGGGGCTGAACATGTAGCTGAAGGCGCGCGGGCTGGAGAAGCGCGTGACCTTGGCCAGCTGCTGGTGCAACGCACGTACCGGGAGGTAATCGACGTGCGGCACCGCGGCGCCCAGCGGGAACACGCCTTCGCGGCGGGCCTCGGCGAGCACCTGGTTGATGATGCTGCTGCGGGTCACCAGGCCGGGCCGCTCGACCCGCGCGATATCAGGCGTCGAGGCCGTCAGCGCCGGGGTGTGGTGTACGTAGTAGCCGGACTGCGGGCGAGCGCGGATCAGTCCCTGATCCTCGAGGGTCGCGTAGGCCTGCAGCACAGTTGCATGGCTGACGTTGAGCTGGGTACTCAGCTTGCGCACCGAGGGCACGCGCTCGCCCGGCTGGTAGACACCGCGACGGATGTCGTCGGCCAGTTGCTGGGCGATGCGTTGGTACAGAAGCAGATTGCTCATGACGGCGATCCCTCGAACATTGGACCGAAACAGTATCCAAAAACTCGAAACTGTTCCAGAACAGTAGCAGGGAAACATGCCGATACAGCTGCTCGCCGATGGCCGGCGCAGGCCGCGGGCTAGAGGGCCTCAGAACTCCCCGAGCCAGTCCAGCATGCCGGCGACCACCAGTTGCGCATCGTTGCTCACACCCAGTTTCTGCATGGCATTGCGCTTGTGCGTACTGATCGTGGAAACGCTGCGATTGGTACGCTCGGCGATTTCACCGACGGTGGCGCCGTGGGACAGGCGGCGCAGGATATCGATTTCGGTTGGGCTCAACGGACGCCCGGTATGGCGCGGCGGGCGCAAGCTGGTGTCGATGTAGGTCTGCCCTTTACGCAGCCTTGCGATGGCTTCGTCCAGCAGGTTCAACGCGCTGCGCTTGCAGATGTAGGCGCTCGCGCCGCAGCGCAGGGCTGCCCGCGCCATCAGTGGTGCGCCCATGATCGAGTAGACCAGGATCTTCAGGTTCGGATAGTGGCGCTGCAGCCACTCGATCAGGTGGACGCCATCCCGGCCGCGCGAGCCTGGCAGGGCCATCTCGATGATGACCAGGTCGAGCCCCTCGAGGGTTTCCAGCTTTTCCAGCAGCGAGTCGGTATCGGTGACCCAGTCCAGCACCTGGGTACGGCAGTTTTCATCTAGGTAGCGCTGCAACCCCCAGCCGATCATGGGCTGGGCATCCGCGACTATGGCCTTGAGTATTTCCTGTTTCGACGACATCGGGTGTTCCTGTTGGTGGGCGCGACAGATACAGCTGCCGCGTGGCGCGTATTGTCACCAAGGGATGCCTCGAAATTTTTCGAGTTACTCCCCACCTACAGGCTAGCAGCGGGCCGGTCTCGCGCCGGCCGCTGCAGCAAGGCTTAGCGCTGGCCGCCGAGCTTGCCCTTTTCGTCGGAGAAGACGATTTCCACCCGGCGGTTCTGCGCGCGGCCGA
The DNA here is from genome assembly GCF_041409665.1 of Pseudomonas sp. QL9. NCBI lineage: Bacteria > Pseudomonadati > Pseudomonadota > Gammaproteobacteria > Pseudomonadales > Pseudomonadaceae > Pseudomonas > Pseudomonas sp. QL9. Next base: position 4,952,037 of record NZ_CP166971.1, on the reverse strand, counting down.
GGGACGAGGCGTTGTCCGCCACCGGATAGGCCTCGCCGAAGCCCTGGACCTGGATGCGCTTGTCGCTGATCCCGAGGTCGGTCAGCACGTCGGCGACCGATTGGGCGCGGTTCCGCGACAGCTCGACGTTTTCCTGCTGGTCGCCCTGGTTGTCGGTGTAGCCCTCGATGCGGATCACCCGCCGCGGGTTGAGCTGGAGGAACTGCACCAGCTTGAGCACCGTGCGGTTGGCCGCGGGCTTGAGCTCCGCCTCCCCGCTGTCGAACAGCACGTCGCCGAGGGTCAGCACCAGGCCGCGCTCGGTCTGGTCGGTGGCCAGGCTGACCATCTGCTCTTCCAACCATTGGCTTTGCGCCTGCACGCTCGCCAGCTTGGCCTCGCGCAGGGCCAGCTGCAGACGCTCGCGGTCGAGCTGCTGGCGCGCCAGGCGCTCCTGGTTCGCGTCCAGGTTGGCGCGCTCACGGGCGATTTCGCTGTAGCGCTGGCTCAGATAAGCGTATTGCTGGACGTCGTCATTGCTGCCCCAGTAGCCGGACAGGCGTTCGGCGCGCGCCAGGGACTCGCCGGCGCGGATCACGTCGCGCGGCGCGCTGTGCAGCACGACCGTATCGCCTTTGACGGCCTGGAACTCGCTGCGCGCGCGATCCAGGGCCTGGTCGGAAGCCGGCGAATGACTGCAGCCGGCCAGGCCTGCCATGGCGAGAAGTACGGCGGTCGACAGAAGGAAACGGGTCATTTCGCCTCCCCCAACTGACGGCGCAGCCGATCTATGCTCTTGCCCTGTTCGGCCAGTTGCTCGCTGCTCTTGCGAGTCAGCACCCGCGCTTCGGCCAGGCGTGCATCCAGTTCTGCCTGCTCGGCCAGTTGCCGGGCCTGCTTGTTGCTGGCGCCTTTCAGCGCGCCCTGCGCGGCCTGGTATTTGTCCTCGGCCAACTTGTATTCGGCGACGTCGGCATTGGCGCCCACGGCCTTGGCTTGTTCCAGGGCCTGTTCGGTGAGGCGCATCTGTTCGGTAGGTACTGGGTCGCTGGCGCATCCGGCCAGGGCGGTCAGCGCAGTGAGCGCCAGGCCCGCCAGGGTCGTCCTTCGATTGATCACGAAATCTTCTCTACGGCGAGGGGGTAGCGGTGGTCTTCGTCTGTTGCGCCTGCCAACGCTGCAGGTTGCGCTGCAGCAGGCGCTGGGGAATCCCGGAAGCGGTCAATTCTGTCATTTTTTCCTGCAGTTGTCCGCGCAGCTCCGGCCCATAGCAGGGCGACGCGTGCGCGAGGGTGAGGAACAGCCCCTCGCTGGAAACCGGCGGTTCCAAGGGCTGCAGGTTGTCCGTCAGCCCCAGGCGCGCCGCCGTGGCCAGCCCCGGGAAGCGCTCGTACAAGGCGTAGTCGGTGCGCCCCAGCACCAGCTTCTGGAAGGCTTGCGCCACGCTCGGCACTTCCTCCAGGTTCAGGCGCTGCTCGGCGAAGGTGTCGAAAGCGGCGCCGAAGCTGTTGTTCACCAGCGTGCCGCCGGTGTGGCCCTGCAGGTCTGCCCAGCGGGCATAGGAAAAGGCTTCGCCCTTGCGTACCCAGACCACGTTGTCGGTGGTCAGGAACGCCGGCTGGATGTAGTCCATCAGCTTCTGCCGCTCGGGCGTGAGGAAGGCACCGGCGAGCAGGTCGATCCGCCCCAGGCGCGCCTCTTCCTGAGCCCGCGCCCAGGAGCCGGCGTAGCGCACATGGATGGTGACGCCTAGCGCCTTGCCCAGTTGTTCCATCAGATCGGCGTTGGCGCCAATGAGGCGTTCCGGATATTGCGGGTCGCGCCAGAGGAACGGCGGGTACTCCGGATTTCCGCTGGCTACCAGCACCGAACACTGGCTGCTCGCGGCCTGCGCGGCGAATGGCGACACCAGGCAAACGATGGCCAGAGTCAGGCAGAAACGGACTAGCGGTTGCGACATGAAGCGACCTCGCAGACCCAAAAAACACAAGCATTCGTAATGCCAAGGCATGCTAGCGTACTTCGCTTATACCCACACCGCTCACAAGGATCGTCCATGAAGAAAGCCCTGCTGGTCCTGCTCATGTTGCTGGCCGTCGGCGCCGGCACCTTCTATGCGTTTCCCGGAACGCTACTGGCGAGCGCACAGTTCGTCGATAGAACCCGCGCCGGGCTCAGCGTGAAAACCCTGCGCGTCGACGGACTGGACATCCGCTATTACGAAGGCGGCCCGAGCGATGCGGAAACCGTCCTGCTGGTGCATGGCTTCGGCGCCGACAAGGACAATTGGCCAAAATTCGCCCGCTACCTGACCTCGCGCTACCACGTACTCATCCCGGACCTGCCCGGCTTCGGCGAAAGCAGCCAGCCGGCCGGCATCAGCTACGACGTCGGCACCCAGGCCGAGCGCCTGCTGAACTTCACCACCGCCCTGGGAATCGGCCGCGTGCACCTGGTCGGCAACTCCATGGGCGGGCAGATAGTTGCGCTCTATGCCGCGCGTCATCCGCAGCAGGTGTTCAGCGTGGCGCTGTTCGACAACGCGGGCGTGCAGGCTCCGCGCAAAAGCGAATTCTTCCAGCGCCTGGACAAGGGCGAAGCCAACCCGCTGGTACTGACCCGTGCTGACGACTTCCCTACCCTTGTCGATTTCGTCTTCTACCAGGCGCCGCCCATGCCGGCGCGCCTTCAGCACTACCTGGGCGAACGCGGCCTGGCGCGCAGCGATATGAACGCGCAGATCTTCAGCCAACTGCGTGATCGCTACATTCCGCTGGAGCCGGAGCTGCCGAAGATCACCGCACCGACCCTGCTGCTCTGGGGCGACCGCGACCGCATCCTGGACGTCTCCAGCATCGACGTCATGAAGCCGCTCCTGCGCCAGCCGAGCGTGGTCATCCTGCGCGACTGTGGCCACGTGCCGATGATCGAGCGCCCCGAAGAAAGCGCCAAGGGCTACCTGACGTTCCTCGACCAGGCGCAGGCCGCGCGCCACTGAAACGAAAAAGCCCGCTTCGCAGCGGGCTTTTACTTGGGGCGGGATCGGGCTTAGACGGCCTTTTCCAGCTCCGGTACCAGTTCGAACAGATCGCCAACCAGGCCGTAGTCGGCAACCTGGAAGATCGGCGCCTCTTCGTCCTTGTTGATGGCCACGATGACTTTGGAGTCCTTCATGCCCGCCAGGTGCTGGATGGCACCGGAGATGCCCACTGCGATGTAAAGCTGCGGAGCGACGATCTTGCCGGTCTGGCCGACCTGCATGTCGTTCGGCACGAAGCCGGCGTCGACGGCAGCGCGGGAAGCGCCGACGGCAGCGCCCAGCTTGTCGGCCAGGGCGTAGAGGATCTTGAAGTTGTCGCCATTGCCCATGCCGCGGCCACCGGAGACCACGATCTTGGCAGCGGTCAGTTCCGGACGGTCGGACTTGGCCAGCTCTTCGCCGACGAAGGCGGACTTGCCGGCATCGGCCGGGCCGGAAACGGCTTCAACGGCAGCGGAACCGCCTTCGGCCGCAACGGCGTCGAAACCGGTGGTACGCACGGTGATCACCTTCACGGTGGCCGAAGACTGCACGGTGGCGATGGCGTTGCCGGCATAGATCGGACGCTTGAAGGTATCGGCGCTGACTACGTCGATGATCTCGGAGATCTGGTCGACGTCCAGCAGGGCGGCTACGCGCGGCAGGAAGTTCTTGCCATTGGTGGTAGCCGGGGCCAGCACGTGGCTGTAGCCCTTGCCCCCGCTCTCGCCAACAAGAGCAGCGATCAGCGGAGCGACGTTCTCCGGCAGCTGGTGGGCGTAAGCGGCGTTGTCGGCGACCAGCACCTTGGCAACACCTGCGATCTTGGCAGCGGCTTCGGCCACGCCACCGACGTTCTGGCCGGCGACCAGGACGACGACGTCACCGCCGATCTTCTGTGCGGCAGCGACGGTGTTCAGGGTGGCAGCGCCCAGGACGCCGTTGTTGTGCTCAGCGATTACCAGGATAGCCATCAGATTACTTTCGCCTCGTTCTTCAGTTTCTCGACCAGTTCAGCAACAGACTTGACCTTGATGCCGGCGCTGCGGGCAGCCGGAGCTTCCACTTTCAGGGTCTTGACGGTGGAAGCGGTGGAGACGCCCAAAGCGTCCGGGGTAACAACGTCCAGCGGCTTCTTCTTCGCTTTCATGATGTTCGGCAGCGAGGCGTAGCGCGGCTCGTTCAGGCGCAGGTCGGTGGTGACGATGGCCGGCAGGTTCAACGCAACGGTCTGCAGACCGCCGTCGATTTCACGGGTGACGTTGACCTTGTCGCCAGCGACTTCGACCTTGGAGGCGAAAGTGCCCTGGGCGTAGCCAGTCAGCGCAGCCAGCATCTGGCCGGTCTGGTTGTTGTCGCTGTCGATGGCCTGCTTGCCGAGGATGACCAGCTGCGGCTGCTCTTTGTCGACAACGGCTTTCAGGGCCTTGGCGATGGCCAGGGAGCTCAGGTCGTCGTTGGATTCGACCAGGATGGCGCGGTCGGCGCCCAGGGCCAGGGCGGTGCGCAGTTGTTCCTGGGCAGCGTTCGGGCCGACGGAGACGGCGATGATTTCAGTGGCGACGCCCTTCTCTTTCAGACGTACGGCCTCTTCCACGGCGATTTCGCAGAAGGGGTTCATGGACATTTTCACGTTGGCGAGATCGACGCCGGAGTTGTCCGCCTTGACGCGGACCTTGACGTTATAGTCAACCACTCGTTTGACAGCTACAAGAACCTTCATGGATTCCTCGTTTTTCTCCGGTGAATAGGAATGTCGCCAGACAGGCCTGGCCGGTAGTGCACGCCATCTGCAACTACATGCAGCAAGACCGCGACCGCAAAACCGTGGCTATCTTGACCGGATCGCCTTGTCGGGTCAATACACCAGAATACCCCTCCATAAGCTCCGGACCCCGATTCTATCAGGGCTCCATGCATTTCAAACAAACGTTTGTATTGCCCAAAATGGGGGGTATAACTATGCTGGGCCCTGTCGCTATAATTGCGCCCCGCTCTGTCCGGGGTAGTGCCCCCGGCCCATACCAACAAATAGCCGTAGAGCCCTGAGTTAGGAGAGATCGAGAAGTGGAACGCGAATACATGGAATTCGACGTCGTCATCGTCGGCGCCGGCCCTGCCGGTCTGTCCGCCGCCTGCCGACTGAAGCAGAAGGCCGCCGAGGCTGGTCAGGAGATCAGCGTCTGCGTGGTCGAGAAGGGTTCCGAGGTAGGCGCCCACATCCTCTCCGGTGCCGTGTTCGAACCGCGCGCGCTGAACGAGCTGTTCCCCAACTGGAAAGAGCTCGAAGCCCCGCTGAACACGCCGGTCAAGCGCGACGACATCTATGTCCTGAAGAACGACACCGCCGCCGCCAAGGTGCCGAACTTCTTCGTGCCCAAGACCATGCACAACGAGGGCAACTACATCATCTCCCTGGGCAACCTGTGCCGCTGGCTGGCCCAGCAGGCCGAAGGCCTGGGCGTGGAGATCTACCCGGGCTTCGCCGCTCAGGAAGCGCTGATCGACGAGAACGGCGTGGTTCGCGGCATCGTCACCGGTGACCTGGGTGTCGACCGTGAAGGCAACCCGAAAGAGGGTTACTACACCCCCGGCATGGAACTGCGCGCCAAGTACACGCTGTTCGCCGAAGGCTGCCGTGGCCACATCGGCAAGCAGCTGATCAAGAAGTACAAGCTCGACAGCGAAGCCGACGCCCAGCACTACGGCATTGGCATCAAGGAAATCTGGGACATCGACCCGGCCAAGCACGAGCAGGGCCTGGTGGTGCACACCGCCGGCTGGCCGCTGAACGACGAGAACCCGGGCGGTTCCTTCCTCTATCACCTGGAGAACAACCAGGTGGTGGTCGGCCTGATCATCGACCTGTCCTACAGCAACCCGCACCTGTCGCCGTTCGACGAGTTCCAGCGCTACAAGCACCACCCGGTGATCAAGCAGTACCTGGAAGGCGGCAAGCGCGTGGCCTACGGTGCCCGCGCCATCTGCAAGGGCGGCCTGAACTCGCTGCCGAAGATGGTCTTCCCGGGCGGCGCGCTCATCGGCTGCGACCTGGGCACCCTGAACTTCGCCAAGATCAAGGGCAGCCACACCGCCATGAAGTCCGGCATGCTGGCTGCCGAAGCCGTTGCCGAAGCCCTGGCCGCCGGCCGCGAAGGCGGCGACCAGCTGACCAACTACGTCGACGCGTTCAAGGCCAGCTGGCTGTACGACGAACTGTTCCGCAGCCGCAACTTCGGCGCCGCGATGCACAAGTTCGGCGCCATCGGTGGCGGTGCGTTCAACTTCATCGACCAGAACATCTTCGGCGGCAAGATTCCGTTCACCCTGCACGATACGACTCCGGACTACGCAACCCTGAAGAAGGCCAGCGAAGCGCCGAAGATCGACTACCCGAAACCCGACGGCAAGATCAGCTTCGACAAGCTGTCCTCGGTGTTCCTCTCCAACACCAACCACGAAGAAGACCAGCCGATCCACCTCAAGCTCACCGACCCGAGCGTACCGGTTGGCAAGAACCTGCCGCTGTACGACGAGCCGGCGCAGCGCTACTGCCCGGCCGGCGTGTACGAAGTGGTCAGCAACGACGACGGCAGCAAGCGCTTCCAGATCAACGCGCAGAACTGCGTGCACTGCAAGACCTGCGACATCAAGGACCCGGCGCAGAACATCACCTGGGTTGCCCCGGAAGGCACCGGCGGTCCGAACTACCCCAACATGTAATTCCCGCTCCAACGAAAAAGGCTCCCCTCGGGGAGCCTTTTTCATTTCCGTACCAGTCGCCGTAGTAAAACTTCGAAAAAACTACCGGCCACCTTTCGACCCACAGGTCATGGCTGCGGGCCGATGGCGAAAAACTCCCCGCAGCTCCATACCCCCAGCCACTCTTCGCCGTCGATCAGCCTCGGCACAGCCAGCTCCACCAGTTGATAGAACACGTTGCGATGGATCAGCGCTTCCAGATTGCTGCGCACCAGTACATAAGGCGCCGGCTCCTGGGTCCGCGGATCGATGAGCACGCGAATGGGATGCTCGGGGCCGGCAACGAACTCGTCCTCGACGTTGCTGGTAAAGCGCAGCAGTTGCTGCTCGCCCTCCCCTTCGACAGCCAGGGTCACAGCGACGAACGGCGCATCGTCGACACGAATGCCGCACTTCTCCACCGGAGTGACCAGGAAATAGTCATCGCCATCGCGGCGGATGATGGTCGAGAACAGCTTGACCATCGGCTTGCGGCCGATCGGCGTGCCCAGGTAGTACCAGGTGCCATCGCGGGCGATGCGCATGTCGATATCGCCGCAGCACGGCGGGTTCCACAGGTGCACCGGCGGCAGGCCCTTGCCCGGAGTCGAGGGAATCTGCGCCAGCAGGTCGCCGGCCTTGCCTGGATCGGTCATTGGAACTCCTCTGTCGCCTTCACCCCCAGCAGGCTGCGGGCATACTCTTCCAGCGGTGCGCCGAGCAGGTCCTCGGGCTTTGCATCATAGAACGTCAGGAATCCGCCGCGGCTGCGAATGGTGGCGCTATCCACCAGATAGCGATTACCGGTTTCGATCAGCATTACCTGAATCACGCTGCGGTCGCGACCGACAGCGTTGTCGGTGTCTTCGTACTCTTCCCAGTTGCCCGCGTTGTCTTCGGCACGAGCGAAGCGCGTGTAGAGGAGATAGTCGGCGCCGGCTGCGCGCGCCTCCTGCATGGCGCCATCCAGGCCGAGCGGCATCTTGGCACGGCGCACCTGAGGGAAGTATTCGACGAAGCCGTTGAAGGCCTCCTCGGCGACCACATTGGGGCGCGCATAGGGGTGGCCGGCAGGGACGAACGGCCCCTGGGCGATATAGATGAAGGAGTCCGACTGGATTCGCCGGTTGGCGATGCGGCGCGTCTGGCTGTGGTCCAGGAAGCCGGCGTCACCCATGTAGTAACCGGTGCGGTCGACCATGTCGCTGGGTTTCATACAGCCACTCAGTGCGACAAGGGCCAGGGTCAGAATCAGGTAGCGCATGCAGTTTCTCCACCGCCGGCGACAGAAAGCCGGCGCTGGCCGCGTAGATGCAGCTTCCGCGCCATCATAGTCCGCGCTGCCATTCCTGGCGCAGGCGGGCCTGCTGCGGACGCTCGATGGCTTCGCGCACCTGGGCCAGCAGGCGCTGCTTGTCGGCACCGAGCACGCCCTTGAGCACAAGGTAGTTGGAGGCATGGTCGCTACGGAATACGGTGTCGCGCAGCTCCAGGCCCTGCAGCAGGCGCTCGATCTCGACGAACAGCTGGCCCTGTTCCAATGGCTGGAAGTCGGGGAAACCTTCGCGGTAGCGTTGCTCGCCAGTCGGGAAGCTGACGACCAGCGTGGAGAGGAACTCGGGCTGCGCCGCATTCATCAGGCGCGCCGAATTGTCCGCATGCTGCTGGCTCAGGGTCTGGCCACCCAGTCCGTTGAGGATCATCACCGAACGCTTGATACCGGCCTGGCCCAGCTTGTCCAGCGCATCCAGTGTCGATGCATAGGTTTCGCCCTTGTTCACCCGCACCAGAACCTCATCGTCGCCGGACTCGGCACCCACATACGCCATGCGCAATCCCGCGTCGGCCAGTTCCTTGAGCTCGTCCACCGACTTCTTGCGCAGATTGCGCGGCAGGCAATAGCTGGAGACACGTTCGACCTCCGGCATGTGCTCGCGGATCGCCCGGAGGATGTTCAACAGGCGCCGCGTCGGCAGCACAAGGGCATCACCATCGGCGAGGAAGACGCGCTGGACGATCAGTTGCTCGCCGCAGCGGCGGATCTCTTCCAGCACCTCCGCCTCGTCACGGGCACGAAACTTCTTCTGCGGCTGGGTATACATCTCGCAGAACCCGCACTGGTTCCAGGAGCAACCATTGGTCACCGGCAGGATCAGCGAATGCGCCTCGCTCGGCGGACGGAACACCGGTTCGATGTAGGAAATCGGGAAATCTTGCATGAAGGGAATGATCCGGAAAGCGCGGTCAGCCGCCGATGATCTTCATCACCGTGACACCGCCGGAGAAAGCCAGCTCCTGCTTGTCCGCCAGGGCCTTGACCAGCAACCGCTGCAACGCGGGCAGCGCCTGGTGGCGTGGCTTGTCGAGGAGGTCGCCGACGTAGTGACGATTGCTCGACGACAGGCAGCCATGCAGCCAGCCGGTGGAAGACAGGCGCAGGCGAGAGCAGGTGCGGCAGAAGGGGACGCTTTCGTTGGCGATGATGCCGAAGTGGCCCCGCCCCGGCACTTCGTAACGCAGTGCAGTGGCATCTACCGGCGCGTCAGCCTGCAGATAGGCATGGTTCTGGCCGATCAATTCCAGCAGTTCGTTCAGGCCAACGAATTGGCTGGCGAAGGCATTGCCGTCGCGGGCCAGGTGGCCCATGCGCATCAGCTCGATGAAACGCAACTCGAAACCGCGCTCCAGGCAGTAATCCAACAACGGCACCACCTGGTCGAGGTTCTTCCCGCGCAGCGGCACCATGTTGATCTTGATTTTCAGACCGGCAGCGTGAGCCTCGTCGAGCCCCTTGAGCACCGTGGCCAGGTCACCGCCGCGGGCGATGGTGCGGAAGGACTCGGCATCCAGGGTATCGAGCGAAACGTTCAACCGGCGAATGCCACATTCCAGCAGCAGCGGGAGCTTGCGCGAGAGCAACTGGCCGTTGGTGGTGAGGCTGATGTCCTTGAGGTCCAGCTTGCTGACCGCATGCAGGAAGGAATCAAGCTTGGGACTGACAAGCGGCTCGCCGCCGGTGATGCGCAGACGCTCGATGCCGGCCGCTTCGATCAGGTAGGCCACACCGCGCGCCAGGTTCTCGGCGGAAAGTTCGTCCTGCGCCGCGACCAGCCGCTTGCCGTCCGGCACACAGTAGGTGCAGGCGTAGTTGCAGGCAGCGGTAAGGCTGACGCGCAGGTTACGAAAGCGTCTGCCCTGGCGGTCGACGATCATCCATCGGCTCCGGCGGAGAGTGTCTGTTCAGTATATCCCCGCCCGGGCCGGCGGACTTACCCTGGAACGACCTATCCAGGGGCCGAATGACGACTCAGGCGGAAGGCGAATCACCGTCGCGCTTGCGCTTGTTGCCCATGCGCACGCCGATGTCCATGAGGAATTGGAAGAAGCCTTCCTGATCTTCCAGCACGTCACGCCAGAACGGCGAGTGGTACAGCGCCACGGCGCCATGCACCAACGCCCAGGCCGCGCAGTAGTGGAAGTACGGCGGTACGTCTTCCAGCTTGCCGGCGGCGATGCGCTCCTTGATCAGCTGGCTCAGGCGCTCGAAGTTGGATTCGCGGATCTTGTGCAGTTCCTCGACCATCTCCGGCACCTGGCTGTTCTTCACCACCTTCTCTTCCAGGCGGTCGAACAGACGGTAGCGCTGCGGGTCGCGCATGCGGAACTCGAAGTAGGCGCGCGAGAGGCGCTCCTTGTCCCGTGCGACGTCCTCGGAGTGGAACAGCGCAGCCAGGTCGCGCTCGTAGTCGAGCATCAGGCGCAGGTAGATCTCCGCCTTCGACTTGAAATGCTTGTAGATGGTGCCTTTGCCGATGCCCACGGCATCGGCGATCATCTCGACCGTGACACTGTCTTCACCCTGTTCGAGGAACAGTTTGAGGGCGGTATCGAGAATCTCCTGTTCGCGACGTCGGAATTCGCGAACCTTGCGCGGCTCTTTCTGCATAAAAAGACTGTCAGGTCAAAAATAGTCAAATTGCGGAGCCGCGTATTATGCCTATTCAGCGCCAAATTGCACGGAACATCCTCCATGAATCTGCTTTCCCATGAGTTTCCCCTGGAACCCGGACTGCGCTACCTGAACCACGCGGCGGTAGCGCCGTGGCCGCGGCGCAGCGCCGACGCGGTAGCGGCCTTCGCTCGCGAGAACATTCACCTGGGCGCGCGCGATTATCCGCGCTGGCTGGAGATCGAAAAGCGCCTGCGCGAACGCCTGGCGCGTCTGCTCAATGCCGCTACCACCGGCGATATCGCGTTGGTAAAGAACACTTCCGAAGCACTGTCCTTCGTCGCCTTCGGCCTGGACTGGCGCCCCGGCGACCAGGTGGTGATCAGCAACCAGGAGTTCCCCTCCAATCGCGTGGTCTGGGAAGCACTGAAGCCGCGTGGAGTAGAAGTCATCCAGGTAAGCCTCGACGGCACCGATCCAGAGGCCGATCTGCTCGCCGCCTGCGGACCGCGTACCCGCCTGCTGTCGATCAGCGCCGTGCAGTACGCCAGTGGCCTGCGCATGGACCTTGAGCGCCTCGGCGTCGGCTGTCGCCAGCGCGGCGTGCTGTTCTGCATCGACGCCATCCAGCAGATCGGCGCCCTGCCCTTCGACGTGCAAGCCTATGACTGCGCGTTCGCCATGGCCGACGGGCACAAATGGATGCTCGGCCCCGAAGGCCTTGGTGTTTTCTATTGTCGGGCCGCCGAGCGCGAGCAACTGGCGCTGCAGGAATATGGCTGGCACATGCTGGAGAGCGCCGGCAATTACAACCAGACCGACTGGCAACCGGCTCGTAGCGCAAAACGATTCGAATGCGGCAGTCCGAACATGCTCGGCGCCGTAGCCCTGGAGGCAAGCCTGAGCCTGCTGGAAGAAACCGGCATGGCTGCAGTCGGGGCAGCAGTGGCAGCCCGTGTGCAGCAACTGCAAGACGGCCTGTCACGAATCGCCGGGGCGACCCTCCACAGTCCGCTGCAGGTCGAACGCCGCGCAGGTATCCTGACCTTCAGCCTGGACGGATGGGACAATGCCGCCTTGCACGAGCGCCTCAAAGCCGAACAGGTGGTGTGCATCCAGCGTGGAGCCGGTGTACGCCTGTCTCCACACTTCTACACACCGGAAAGTGTGATAGACGACACATTGGCGATCATCGCCGCGCTGAGTCGGGAATAAGCCGGCGGCATGCTGGGCATGGGTACTTGACGGGCATGGCGGAGGACCTAAAGCCGGGGAGCTATCTGCAGTATTCCAAATCCGTTTAAAAAACCGCCGGGCGGCGGTGGAAGCCCTGCAAAGTTGGCCAATACTTGAAATTACTGGTGTGCGGCATCTCCCCCCAAGTGTCCCACCAGTGAAGGTACCGAGGATCGCGTACCTTATTGTTACACTCCTAATGGTCTTGACCCGGATTCATCCCCCAGAACCCGGGTTTTTTTTATGCGCGCGAAAAAGCCTTGCCGAGCATTACGCTCAAGCGGCCAGCGGGAACAGGCGTTTGAAGTTGGCAGTGGTCTGCTCGGCCAATGTTTCGAAGCTCACACCACGTAACACCGCCAGATACTCGGCAACCTCGCGCACGTACTCCGGAAGGTTCGGCTTGCCGCGATGCGGCACCGGCGCAAGGTAAGGCGAGTCGGTTTCCACCAACAGACGATCAGCCGGCACCTGGCGTGCGACTTCGCGCAACGCTTCGGCATTGCGGAAAGTGACGATGCCCGACAGCGAGATATAGAAGCCGATATCCAGGGCTGCCTTGGCCATCTCCCAGTCTTCAGTGAAGCAGTGCAGCACACCCGCCTGCGGCAGCGCCGCTTCGCGCAGCAGCGCCAACGTATCGGCGCGCGCCTCGCGGGTATGCACGATCACCGGCTTGCCGGTGATCTTGGCGGCCTCGAGATGGAGGCGGAAGGCTTCCTGCTGCAGTTCGGCGGCTTCCGGCTCGTAGTGGTAGTCCAGGCCGGTCTCGCCTATGGCCACCACGCGAGGGTGATTCAGCTCCGCCAACAGCCAGTCCAGCGCCGGCGCGGCCCCCGGCTCCAGGTCGAGCGGATGGACGCCCACCGAGCAGTGCACATCGTCGTAACGCTCGGCCAGATCCTTCACCGCCTTGGCGTTGTCGGCGCTGACGCCGATGCAGAGGAACTGCCCGACGCCCCGGGCGCGGGCGGCATCCAGCGCGGCATCGAGCGAACCGCCGTGGGCGGCCAGGTCCAGACGATCAAGGTGGCAATGGGAATCGACCAGCATGGAAAAGGTACTCCGAAAATGACGAAGCGCCCCTTCGGGCGCTTCCTGCTTGCAGCCAGCAGCAAATTACATGGTGTGGGTCGGCCGGTCCGACTTCAGCGCCCCGGCCAGGTATGTCTCGATCTTGTTGCGCGCGGTGTTGTCGCCGTCGTTGAACTGCACGCCGATACCCGCAGCGCGGTTGCCCTGAGCACCCTTCGGCGTGATCCAGACCACCTTACCGGCGACCGGGATCTTCTCCGGCTCGTCCATCAGGTTGAGCAACATGAAGACTTCGTCGCCCAGCTTGTAGGTCTTGTTGGTCGGGATGAACAGCCCGCCGTTGCGAATGAACGGCATATAGGCGGCATAGAGTACGGACTTGTCCTTGATGGTCAGGGACAGGATACCGTTACGCGGTCCCAGGTTCGGTGGCAAGCTCATGCGGCTGTCCTAGCGATGATCCGATTGCGCCGATTCTAGCCCGGCCCCGGCAGGCTTGCCCACTGTGCCAACAAGGCTTCGAGAAGCAGGGCACGGTTGAGGTTGGCCTTGTTCAGCACTTTCTGCCGATGCTCGAGCAGCCAGTCCTGGATCGCCAGCACCTTGGGCTGAGCTGACTTCTCTGCAAGGTACTGCACCACCTTGCGCATGTCCGCCAACCCGAGCCCGCTTTCGTCGCGGGTCAGTTGGTAGCGCAGGATGCCCAGCGCCCAATCGCAGAACCAGTCGAACAGCAGGGGCAAGGGCAGCGTATTCCAGCTTTCCGCCAACTGGCCGGGAGCGATCTGTTGCTTGAGCAATTTCTTCACGCCCTCGACCACCAGGGCGCGCTGTTCGCGCACACCTTGGCCATGCAGGCGCTGCGCCGTCAGCGGCGAACCGCCGGCCAGGACCAGCAACTCATCCAGCGACTCGACCGGCTCCTCCGGAATGGCAGCAGCCAGCCAGGCACGGCTCTGCTCGGCGTTCGGCTGCGGACATGCCTGCTGTACGCAGCGGCTCTTGATAGTCGGCAGCAAGCGGCTGGGCTGGTGGCTGATGAGGATCAGCACGGTGTCGCCGGAAGGTTCTTCGAGGCTTTTCAACAGGGCGTTGGCAGAGTTCAGGTTCATGGCCTCCGCCGGCTCGAGCAGCACCACCTTGCGCCCGCCCAGCTGCGCTGTCTGCACCACGAACCCCACCAGCTCACGGACCTGGTCGACGCGGATGGGTTTCTCAGGCTCCTCCGGCTCCAGCTGGAAATAATCCGGATGGGTGCCAGCCGCCAATAACTGGCACGCCTTGCACTGACCGCACGCATGTCCCGCCGCCGGATGCTGGCAAAGCAGGAAAGCAACCAGGTTGTCGGCCAGCGCGCGCTTGCCGATACCCGCCGGCCCGTGCAGCAAATACGCATGAGCGTGCCGGGGGCGACCGCTCAGTTGCTGCCAAAGCGCCGACTGCCAGGGAAAGATCTCAGCCATTCAGGCGCTCCAGCAGCATGGGCAGCAGCGAATCCAGATCGGCCTGCACCTGCGCCAGCGATTGCGCGGCATCCAGCACGTGATAGCGCTGCGGCTCGGCGGCTGCGCGGCGCAGATAGGTCTGGCGTACGGCCTCGAAGAACTCGCGCCCCTCCTGCTCGAAGCGATCCAGACGACCGCGCGCCGCCGCACGAGAAAGGCCGACTTCCACCGGAAGATCGAAGACAAGCGTCAGATCCGGACGCAGGTCGCCCTGGACGAAGCGCTCCAGCTCGGCGATGCGTGCCTCTGGCAGCCCGCGACCACCGCCCTGGTAGGCGTAGGTGGCGTCGGTAAAACGATCGCAAAGAACCACCGCGCCACGTGCCAGCGCCGGGCGAATGACCTGGGCGATGTGCTGGGCGCGAGCGGCGAACATCAGCAACAGCTCGGTATCCACCGCCATGGGCTCGTCGCTCGGGGTCAGCAGCAGGTCGCGAATGCGCTCGGCCAGCGGCGTACCGCCCGGCTCGCGAGTCAGTTGCACTTCGATGCCGCGCTCGCGCAGACGCTCGGCGAGGTATTCGCGGTTGGTGCTCTTGCCCGCGCCTTCGGGGCCTTCCAGGGTGACGAACAGGCCGCTCACTCGGCTCTCCTTCTGTCTTACTGCTGCTGTGCCGGGGCCTGCTCGGAGGCCTCCGCCGGTGCGTTCGCCGGAGCCGGCGCGGGGCTGGACCTGTAGTCCGCACGCCGCTTGAGCTGGAACTCCTGCACCGCCTTGTTGTGATCGTCCAAGTTGTCGGAGAACACGTGGCTGCCATCGCCGCGGGCGACAAAGTACAGGCTTTGCCCGTCAGCGGGATTGAGCGCCGCATGGATGGCGTCGCGCCCGGGCATGGCGATCGGTGTCGGCGGCAGCCCGGCGACTATGTAGGTGTTGTAAGGGGTCGGCTCGCGCAGGTCGGCCCGGCTGATCTTGCCGGTGTAGCGCTCGCCCATGCCGTAGATCACCGTCGGGTCGGTCTGCAGCAGCATGTTCTTTTCCAGGCGCCGCACGAAGACCCCGGCGATCTGCGCACGCTCCTGCGGCACACCGGTTTCCTTCTCGATCAGCGAGGCCATGATCAGCGCCTGATAGGCGTTCGCATAGGGCAAGGTCTGCGCGCGGCCGTCCCACTCTTCCTTGAGGATCTTGTCCATGCGCTGGTACGCCTGCTTGAGCAGGTCGATATCGCGCATACCGCGCACATAGCGGTAGGTGTCCGGGAAGAAATGTCCTTCGGGGGCGATGTCGGCCTTGCCCAGGCGCTTCATCACCTCGGCGTCGCTGAGGCCGGCCAGGGTCGCCTCCAGCTTGGGCTGGCGCGCGAGCAGCTCGCGGAATTGATGGAAGGTCCAGCCCTCGACCAGGGTCAGGCTGTATTGCACGACATCGCCTTCGCGCCACAGGGCTAGCAGATCAGCTCCATCCATGCCCGGCTTGAGGCGATACTCGCCACTGTGCAGGGCCTGGCCAGAGAGGTTGAATCGCCAGTAAAGACGCAGCCAGAAGGCACCGTGCAGCACCTCCTCATCCTGCAGGCGGGCCAGCAAGGCGCCCGGCGTGGCACCCGAAGGGACGTCGAGCAGGCGCTCCTCGGTGAGCTGCAGCGGCTGCTGCAGGGCGCGGTGCTGCTCCCAGCCTGCCAGGCCCAGCAATAGCCCGGCCAGCAGCAGGCCGCCTTCCAGCAGCACCAGCAATTTGCGCATCACAGGTCAGGAATCCAGAAGTTCGCGGAAATGGGTTTGCAGTTTACGGGTGATCGGTCCGACCGGCCAGGCATGCGCCTCCAGCTGTCGCACCGGCCAGATGCCGTAAAGGCTGTTGCAAAGAAAGACCTCGTCGGCACGCAGCAGTTCGGCATATTCGACGTCGCGAACGACAGTCGCGATACCCTGCCCTGCCGCCCACTCGAGCATTTCGGCGCGCATCACGCCGGCCACACCGCAGCGGCTCAGCGCCGGCGTCAGTAGCTGACCGTCGAGGACCAGGAAAAGGTTGCTGAACACGCCTTCGACAACACGGCCACTTTGGTCACGCATCAGCCCTTCCGCGCAGGCGGGATCGCTCCACTCGCTGCGAGCAAGCACCTGCTCCAGACGGTTGAGATGTTTGAGGCCGGCCAGCAGGGGCTGTTCCGCAAGGCGGGTGGCGCAGGGGAACAGACTCACACCCTGCTCGAAGTTGGCCACCGGATAAGCCGGCGCTGGGTAGCCAAGGAGAATACGGCGGACCTTGGCATCGGCCGGGGCTGCGTATCCGCGCAGGGCATCGCCACGGGTGAGCATGAGCTTGGCCACGCCCTCGCCCAGTTGAGCGCAAAACGTCAGCAGCTCCTGTTCGACCTGATCGAGCGAAAGCGGCAGATGGAGACGACGCGATCCTTCTTCCAGGCGCGCCAGATGCCGCGCCAAAAGTCGCGGTCGACCGGCGGAAACGGCGATGGTCTCGAACAGACCATCACCGTAGGCCAGTCCGCGATCGCGCACGGACAGGGCCTCGGCGGGCCGACCGTCGACCCAGGCGAGCATCAGTCGCGGAACCGGCGGAACACCAGGGAGCCGTTGGTACCGCCGAAACCGAAGGAGTTCGAAAGCACCACGTCGATGCTGCGCTCTTTGGCTACGTGCGCTACCAGGTCGAGGTCGCAGCCTTCGTCCGGGTTGTCCAGGTTGATGGTCGGCGGAGCGACGTTATCGCGAATGGCCAACACGCTGAAGATGGCCTCGACGGCACCGGCGGCGCCGAGCAGGTGGCCGGTCATCGACTTGGTCGAGCTCATCGACAGTCGATAGGCGTGATCGCCGAAGACCGACTTCACCGCCGATGCTTCGGCAATGTCGCCGGCCGGGGTGGAGGTGCCGTGGGCGTTGATGTAGTCGACCTGATCAGGATTCAGGCCGGCATCACGCAGGGCATTCTTCATGCAGCGAGCAGCACCGGCACCGTCTTCCGGCGGGGAAGTCATGTGGAAGGCGTCGCCGCTCATGCCAAAGCCAACCAGCTCGGCGTAGATACGCGCGCCGCGAGCTTTCGCGTGCTCCAGCTCTTCCAGGACGACAGCACCGGCGCCATCGGACAGCACGAAACCGTCGCGATCCTTGTCCCACGGACGACTGGCCCTGGCCGGATCGTCGTTGCGGGTGGAGAGCGCACGAGCCGCACCGAAGCCGCCCATGCCCAGGCCGCAGGCGGCCATCTCGGAACCGCCGGCAACCATCACGTCAGCTTCGCCATAGGCGATGTTGCGTGCGGCCATGCCGATATTGTGGGTGCCTGTGGTGCAGGCCGTGGTGATGGCGTAGTTGGGTCCCTGTAGACCAAGGTTGATCGACAGGAATCCGGAAACCATGTTGATGACCGAGCCGGGCACGAAGAACGGCGAAATGCGCCGCGGCCCCTGCTCGAACAGCGAGCGGCAGGTGTTCTCGATATTGGTCAGGCCGCCGATGCCGGAGCCGATGGCCACGCCAATGCGCTCGCGGTTGGCGTCGGTGACTTCCAGACCGGAGTCGCGCACCGCCTGGTAGCTGGCAGCCAGGCCGTACTGGATAAACAGGTCGAGTTTGCGGGCTTCCTTGGCGGACATGTATTGCTCGACGTCGAAGCCCTTCACCGAACCACCGAAACGGGTGGTATAGGCGGAAAGGTCCATGTGTTCGATCGGAGCGATACCACTACGCCCGGCGAGAATTCCCTGCCAGGTGCTCGGAACGTCCACGCCCAGCGGCGAGAGCATACCCAGGCCAGTGATGACGACGCGTCTGCGCGACACTGCGACTTCCTCTTGTGTATTTCACGGCATATGCGCCAGACGGCTCGCGTCGGCGGTAAAGAAAAGCCGCACGCCTTTGCAGGCGTGCGGCTTCTTCCGTCGGAAAACGGCTACTTATTGCTGGTGAGCAACGATGTAGTCGATAGCTTCCTGAACGGTGGTGATCTTTTCGGCTTGCTCGTCGGGGATTTCGGTCTCGAATTCCTCTTCCAGAGCCATCACCAGCTCAACGGTGTCAAGGGAGTCGGCGCCCAGGTCTTCGACGAAGGAAGCGCTGTTGGTGACTTCTTCTTCCTTAACGCCGAGTTGCTCAGCAACGATTTTCTTGACGCGTTCTTCGATGGTGCTCATACCTTGTTTTCACTCCTATGGACAATCCGTACAGCTGGGCTGCGGGTAAGTGTATAGAAAGGGTTTTCAGCATTTCAAGCCGAATGCCCACGCCCTTCCGCGGCTACCCAAATGTTCTGTCTATAACCCAGTTGCAGCTTTATAACGGATTTTAGACAGCCCATATGACATATCCGCGAAAGGTTACGTCACATTCAGCTCATATACATTCCGCCGTTGACCGGAATGGTCGCGCCAGTGACATAGGCCGCGCCTTCCGAGGCGAGGAATCCTACCACCTTGGCAATCTCTTCGGCCTGCCCCAGGCGACCCAGGGGAATCTGACCGAGCAGGGCCTCACGCTGCACTTCCGGCAGTTCGCGAGTCATGTCGGTGTCGATGAAACCCGGCGCGACCGCATTGACAGTGATAGCACGAGAACCCACTTCGCGCGCCAGGGCGCGAGTAAAGCCCTCTAGGCCGGCCTTCGCCGCGGCGTAGTTGGTCTGCCCGGCGTTACCCATGGCGCCGACCACCGAGCCGATGTTGATGATGCGACCCCAGCGAGCCTTGGTCATACCGCGCAGTACGGCTTTCGACAGACGGTAGAGGCTGTTGAGGTTGGTGTTGACCACATCGAACCACTCGTCGTCTTTCATCCGCATCAGCAGATTATCGCGGGTGATGCCGGCATTGTTGACCACGATCAGCGGCTGACCGAGGTGCTGCTGGATGTGCTCGAGAGTCGAAGCAACGGACTCGTCGTTGGAGACGTCCAGTACTAGACCGGCACCTTCGACACCGTTGGCCTTCAGGTATTCGGCGATTTTCTCGGCGCCCGAAGCGGTGGTGGCGGTACCGATGACGACAGCACCCAGACGACCCAGCTCCAGCGCGATGGCCTGGCCGATGCCACGGCTAGCGCCGGTGACCAGGGCAACCTTACCTTGCAAACTCATGCTTCTATCTCCTGTTCAAGCCAGAGTCGCACGAGCCGCCGCAAAGGCGTCCGCGGAGTCCAGATTGTGGGTATTCACACCCTTGGCGCAGCGCTTGTTCAGGCCCGCCAGGACTTTGCCGGGGCCGCACTCTACCAGATCAGTGACGCCCTTGGCGGCCAGCAGTTGCACAGTCTCTACCCAGCGAACCGGGCTATAGAGCTGCGCCAACAGGTCGCGCTTGAGGACGGCCAGGTCGGCAGGAACCTGTGCACTGACGTTCTGCACCAGGGCGATCTGCGGCATTTGCCAATCGATGGCCTCGACCGCTCCGGCGAAGCGTTCGGCAGCCGGGCGCATCAGCTCGCAGTGCGACGGCACGCTGACCGGCAGCGCGACGGCGCGCTTGGCACCACGAGCCTTGCAAGCCTCGATGGCGCGCTCGACCGCAGCAGCGGAACCGGCAACAACCACCTGCCCCGGAGCGTTGAAATTGACTGCACTGACCACTTCACCCTGCGCAGCTTCTGCGCAGGCTGCCAGCACATCGGCATCTTCCAGGCCGAGAATTGCAGCCATACCACCGGTACCGGCCGGAACGGCTTCCTGCATCAGCTGACCACGACGCTCCACCAGCTTCACCGCCGAAGCGAACGGCAGGCTTCCGGCAGCGACAAGTGCCGAGTACTCGCCCAGGCTATGGCCGGCAACGTAGGCCGGCAGCACGCCACCTTGACTCTGCCACAGACGCCAGAGGGCGATGGAGGCGGTGAGGATGCCAGGCTGGGTCTTGTCGGTCTGATTCAGACGCTCTTCCGGACCTTCCTGTACCAGCGCCCAGAGGTCGTAACCTAGAGCGTCGGACGCCTCGGCGAAGGTCTCGCGCACCAGCGCGTGCTGCGCGCCCAGTTCGCCGAGCATGCCGAGCGATTGCGAGCCCTGACCGGGGAAAACGAATGCGAGGGATGCGGACATTGCAACGGGTCCCTTGTGTCTGTTTCGTCGAAGAGGAAACGCCAGCAGCAGCCTGGCGCATGGAACTGACAGTTGGATGACGGCCTGTCCGGCGCGGTCACATCCAAATTGCGATTCTTCTTCAGCCCGCCGAGGCCAGCTCCGAACGGGTGGCGAAGCATAACCGCTTTCGCCGCGAAAAATCTCTATTTCCTTTACCGTCAGTCACTTAGAGAAGATCTTCAAGCCGCCCATGGAGCCGCTGCGGCAGGTTCTCGCGAATCTCTATCAGAGCTCGGCGCAAGGCACTCTTGATGCCCTCCTCGCCAGCACTGCCATGACTTTTCACCACTATGCCCTGCAGGCCAAGGAAACTCGCACCATTGTAACGGGAAGGCGTCAGCTCGCTGCGCAGACGGCGCAGCAGCGGCATGGCCACCAGGCCGATGGCCTTGGCCGACAGACTGGACGCGAACAATTCCTCCAGCCGACTGACCACCATGGCCGCCAGCCCTTCGCTGGACTTGAGCAGGATGTTGCCGACGAAACCATCGCAGACCACGACATCGGCGAGACCGCGATACAGGCCGTCGCCCTCTATATAACCGATGTAATTGATGCCGCGAGCCTGCTCCAGAAGCGTGGAGGCCAGTTTGACCTGCTGGTTGCCCTTGATGTCCTCGGTACCGACGTTGAGCAATGCGACCCTCGGCTGCGGCTTACCCAACGCCTCCGCGGCAACTGCGCCCATGACGGCAAATTGGTACAAGTGCTCGGCGCTGCAGTCGACATTCGCCCCAAGATCGAGAAGATGGCAGTACCCGCCTTGCGTCGGCACAGCCGTCACCATCGCCGGCCGATCGATTCCAGGCAGCGTCTTGAGCAGGTAGCGCGAAAGCGCCATCAATGCCCCTGTATTGCCAGCGCTGACGCAGGCGTGCGCCGTACCATCCCGAACCAGTTCGAGAGCTACGCGCATGGAAGCATCAGGTTTGCCGCGCAAGGCCTGGGATGGACGCTCGTCCATGCCAATGACTACACTGGCGTGCTGGATATGCAGACGAGAACGATCGGACGCTGGCACACGTGCGCAGAGCTGTTCGATCAGGGGAGCCTGGCCGACAAGGACCAGTTGTAGAGCGGGATTCTCGGCCAGGAAGGAAATGCAGGCCGGAACAATGCAGTGGGGACCGTAGTCCCCACCCATTGCGTCAATCGCGATGATTGGCGCGGACAAAGATTACTCGTCGGAACCTTTGTCTACGACCTTACGGCCGCGATAGAAACCGTCCGGGGAGACGTGGTGACGCAGGTGAACTTCACCGGTGCTCTTTTCTACGGACAGGGCGTTCGCTTCGAGAGCATCGTGGGAACGACGCATGTCACGAGCGGAACGGGATTTTTTGTTCTGCTGAACAGCCATGATTGATTAACTCCTAAACGTTTGGGTCACGCTTCAACTGCGCCAGTACGCTGAACGGGTTGGGACGCTCTTCCACGTTCTCGCTCGGTTCGGGCGCTGCTGCAAAACCCGCCGGATGCTGGCATTTCTCAGGGTCATGGGCCGGAACGATGGGCAAGGCGAGCAACAGCTCATCCTCAACCAGAGGTGGCAGGTCGAGGGGTTCCTCCCCCACTTCCAGCGCATCGTACCCCTTCGGCAGCCCCTCGGCAGACTTGCCCTCCCAGAGGATGGCGAAGTCAGACTCACCGACAACCCGGAAGGTCGCCGGCTCAAGGCAACGTTGGCATACCATGCTCACCTGCGCGTCGACTTCGACATGCATGACCGACAGCTTCTGCTCGTCACGGAAGAAGGAAAACTTCGCCCGGACGTTGCCTTCGCTGCTGGTCAGCTGCTCGCATACCCGCGGCATACTGGCGAGTGGAAGCACACCTTCGAGGGTGACTTCGCGCTCTACCAATTTGCGCGGATCGACGTGAGGTGGTATCGGCCCATTCAACATAAGCGCGCCATTATAGGGATGCACCCGCCCCTGTCAAAGGAAATTAGCCATAAACCGCTGTATGGACAGCCCTTTTCGCTAGAATCGGCGCCCTCACCCAGGAGACATCCGATGCGAACACTGGTTCTCGCCTCCAGCTCGCCGTACCGCCGCGAACTGCTGCAACGCCTGCGCCTGCCCTTCGACTGCGCGAGCCCGGATATAGATGAAAGCACCCTGCCCGGCGAAAGCGCCGAACAACTGGTACGCCGACTCGCAGAAGCCAAGGCGCGCGCCCTTGCCGAACGCTTCCCGAACCACCTGATCATCGGTTCGGACCAGGCAGCCGTCCAGGGCCCGGCAATTCTAGGCAAACCCCACACACTCGAGCGCGCCGTCGAGCAACTGAAAGCCTCAAGCGGCGCCAGCGTCACCTTCCTCACAGGACTAGCCCTACTGGACAGCAATAGCGGCCGCTGCCAGGTCGACTGCGTTCCATTCAAGGTGCACTTCCGTGAACTCGACGAAGCCCGCATTCGCCGTTATCTGGAAGCAGAACAACCCTTCGACTGCGCCGGCAGCTTCAAGGCCGAAGGCCTGGGCATCAGCCTTTTCCGCAGCACCGAGGGCAGCGACAACACCAGCCTGATCGGCCTGCCGCTGATCCGCCTGGTCGACATGCTTCTTGCCGAAGGCGTGCAGATCCCCTGAAACGAAAAAGCCCGGCCAAAGCCGGGCTTTTCGCATGGGACGGGATCAGCGCAAAGCCGGCCCCTGCCACCCCATCCACATGGCCATGCGCTCGGCGACGCTGGCGCCGATTTTCTTGGCGAAGCGGTCGAACGGCGTGTCCTGGATGGTGTAGTCGACGATGTCTTTTTCCTTGATCACTTCGCGAGCCACGTAGCTACTGCTACCCAGGCCATCGATCAGTCCCAGCTGCAGCGCCTGCTCGCCGGACCAGATGAGCCCGGAGAACAGCTCGGGATGATCCTTGTCCTTCAGACGATCACCACGCCCCTTCTTCACGCTGTCGATGAACTGTTTGTGAGTGGTATCCAGCACACCCTGCCAGAACTGGGTTTCATCCGTCTTCGGCGGCTGGAAGGGATCGAGGAAAGCCTTGTGCTCGCCGGAGGTATAGACACGCCGATCCACACCCAGCTTCTCCATGGTGCCGACGAAACCGAAGGACGCAGCCGTAACGCCGATGGAGCCAACGAGACTGGCCTTGTCCGCATAGATCTGATCAGCCGCGCTGGCGATGTAGTAGGCACCGGAAGCACCCAGATCGCTTATCACCGCATAGACCTTGATATCCGGGTGCTTATCGCGCAGCCGGTGAATCTCGTCATATATATAGCCGGACTGCACCGGACTCCCGCCCGGGCTATTGATGCGCAGGATAATGCCCTTGGTGCCAGCGTCTTCGAAGGCTGCCTTCAGCGCCCCGACGACATTGTCGGCGCTTGCAGGCTCGTCGTCGGCGATCATGCCCTTCACTTCAACCAGCGCCGTGTGGCTACCGCTGCGCGAGGCCGATTTGGACAGACCGCTAATGGGCGTGAACAGCGCCAGCGCAACGAACAGATAAAAGAGCGTCAGCAACTTGAAGAAAATACCCCAGCGCCTGGCCCGACGTTGCTCCTGCACCCCTGCCAGCACCGCCTTCTCGAGCAGCTTCCAGCTCTTGGCATCTACCGAACCGGACTCTTCGGCCTTCCACTCATCCGACATGCTTGCTCACCTCGATCCGTGGGTTCTGCACCCGGCCATCCAGCCAGGCGCGCAATTCGTTGAAATGCCCGATCTCCAGGCGCGGACCATATTGACGCAGCACCGAGATGGGCTGCGCACCGTAAGAGACCGCCACCGAATCCATGCCAGCGCGACGCGCCATCTCGAGATCGAAAGGCGCATCACCAACCATGAGCGCCCCCTGTGCAGGAACCCGGCAGTGCGCGAGGATCTCGTTGAGCATGCGCGGATCTGGCTTGCTGGCCGACTCGTCGGCAGCCCGCGTTATATCGAAGAAGCCTTCCCAACCCCGCCCCTTCAGCACGCGATCGAGACCGCGACGGCTCTTGCCGGTCGCCACCGCCAGGCGATAACCCGCTTGACGAAAATACTCCAAAGCCTCGGCCACGCCCGGGAACAGAGGCGATGGCTCGACCTCCAGCAACAGATAATGCTCGGCGTAGTCACTTCGAAAAATCGCCAGTGCCGCCTCATCGTCAACTTCCGGATAGAGCGTCTGAATCGCCTCAGGCAGCCCCAGCCCAATGATGCCTTTGATTGCCTCGTCACTGCGCCAGGACAACCCCGAACGCTCGGCGGCCACTCGCATGGACTCGACTATGCGATCGACGGAATCGACCAGCGTGCCGTCCCAATCGAAGATGAGCAGCGAGTAATCAGGCATCCAGGCGCTCCAGCGTGGCACGCCAGATGTCGTCGACCTCAGCCACCAACTCCAGGGTAGAGCCATCAGGCATCGGCACGAACAACTGCGCCGAATGCAGGAACAGACGCTTACCACCCAACCCGCGGATCTCGCGGGAAAACTCGTCGTCGCCGTATTTCGGGTCGCCAGCGATGGCATGACCGGCGTGCTTGGCGTGCACACGAATCTGATGGGTACGCCCGGTGATCGGCCGCGCCTCGACCAGAGTGGCGAAGTCACCGAAGCGGCGCAGCACCTTGAACTCGGTGAGCGCATCCTTACCCTCGACATTGACCTCGACCATGCGCTCGCCGGAACGCAAGTTACTCTTGAGCAATGGCGCGCGAACCTGCTTCTTGGCTGCAGGCCAGCTGCCACGGACCAGCGCGTGATAGCGCTTGTCCACCGCATGCTCGTTGCGCAGCGCTTCGTGCAGATGACGCAGCATGCTGCGCTTCTTGGCGATCATCAGCAGCCCGGAAGTATCGCGATCCAGGCGATGCACCAACTCAAGGTCCTTGGCATCAGGGCGCAACTGGCGGAACGCTTCGATCACGCCGTAATTGAGGCCACTGCCGCCATGCACGGCAATACCGGCCGGCTTGTTAATAACGATAAGCGCCTTGTCTTCATAAACGATGGCGGCTTCCAGGCGCTCGAGCAGACCCTGAGCCAGCGGCGCAGGCTCATCGCGCTCAGCGAGGCGCAGCGGCGGAACGCGCACGATGTCGCCAGCCTGCAGCTTGTACTCGGGCTTTATGCGCCCCTTGTTAACCCGCACCTCGCCTTTGCGAAGAATGCGGTAGATCAGGGTCTTGGGTACGCCTTTGAGCTGGGTGCGTAGGAAATTATCGATGCGTTGGCCGGCATATTCCGGCGCGACTTCCAGAAGCTGAACGCCGGAAGTCGGAGAGGGAGGAGTCGTCATGGCGGCAATAATAGCAATTTTTCATTCAATTGAAGCACTTAATCATTGCTGCTATATTCGGGAAGCCGCCAAAAGTGGCCTGGCCTGCGGATGCTGACGAAAGCCTTATCCCCACCGCCTGCAAACACATTGAACGGACATGAGGCAGTCCTGCGAAGCGTTGCCATGAGGGAACCGCGATTTCCTCCACAACGATTCGGAACCCAAGCCTTCGGAAATGACGCACAGCTGCTTCGGTAGCCGTGAAAAAGCCAACCCGCTCCCGGATTCTGCGAGCGGCACCCGCTTCTTAAGGGAAACGTGCAGGGTGGAGATGCACAACTGTCGGATCGCGTAGTGGCTTAGAGCACTGATCCAAAGACGCACGTTCTCGTCCGCCTCCGACTGTTGATTCCTCCTCCTGTTGATTGCTTGTTCGAACATGACAAGCAGGAGACGTAGTCGCGACTCGGCCCGCTTAACGCCGATTGTCGCTGGACACGGGAATGGCTTGCCGTTCCTGAGTACGCGCCTGAGCACCGACCATGAGAGTCGTGGGTGCCGATTGCCGTTTCCGGCAGCCCCGGAAACCATTGGTACTACATGAAAAGAATGCTGATCAACGCAACTCAACCCGAAGAGTTGCGTGTAGCGCTGGTAGACGGCCAGCGCCTGTTCGACCTGGACATCGAGTCCGGCGCGCGCGAACAGAAAAAGGCCAACATCTATAAAGGCCGCATCACCCGCGTCGAACCGAGCCTCGAGGCCGCCTTCGTCGACTTCGGCGCCGAGCGCCACGGCTTCCTGCCGCTCAAGGAAATCTCCCGCGAGTACTTCAAGAAGAACCCCGAAGGGCGCATCAACATCAAGGATGTGCTGAGCGAGGGCCAGGAAGTCATCGTCCAGGTCGAGAAAGAAGAGCGCGGCAACAAGGGCGCGGCCCTGACCACCTTCATCAGCCTGGCCGGCCGCTACCTCGTCCTGATGCCGAACAACCCCCGTGCCGGCGGCATTTCCCGTCGCATCGAGGGCGAAGAGCGCAACGAACTGCGTGAAGCGCTGAACGGCCTGAACGCACCGGGCGACATGGGCCTGATCGTCCGCACCGCGGGCCTGGGCCGCAGCTCCGAAGAGCTGCAATGGGACCTGGATTACCTGCTGCAACTATGGGGCGCCATCAAGGAAGCCTCCGGCGAGCGCGGCGCGCCCTTCCTGATCTACCAGGAAAGCAACGTCATCATCCGCGCCATCCGCGACTACCTGCGCCAGGACATCGGCGAAGTGCTGATCGACAGCATCGACGCCCAGGAAGAAGCACTGAACTTCATCCGCCAGGTGATGCCGCAGTACGCCAGCAAGGTGAAGCTCTATCAGGACAGCGTTCCGCTGTTCAATCGCTTCCAGATCGAAAGCCAGATCGAAACTGCCTTCCAGCGCGAAGTGAAGCTGCCGTCGGGCGGCTCCATCGTCATCGACCCGACCGAAGCCCTGGTGTCCATCGATATCAACTCGGCGCGCGCCACCAAAGGCGGCGACATCGAAGAAACCGCGCTGCAGACCAACCTGGAAGCGGCCGAAGAGATCGCCCGCCAGCTGCGTCTGCGTGACATCGGCGGCCTGATCGTCATCGACTTCATCGACATGACCCCGGCGAAGAACCAGCGCGCCGTCGAAGAACGCGTTCGCGAAGCCCTCGAGGCCGACCGTGCGCGCGTCCAGGTCGGCCGCATCTCGCGCTTCGGCCTGCTGGAAATGTCCCGTCAGCGCCTGCGTCCGTCCCTCGGCGAGACCAGCGGCATCGTCTGCCCGCGCTGCAACGGCCAAGGCATCATCCGTGACGTCGAGTCCCTGTCGCTGGCCATCCTGCGCCTGATCGAAGAGGAAGCCCTGAAAGACCGCACCGCGGAAGTCCGCGCTCGCGTTCCGTTCCAGGTCGCCGCCTTCCTGCTCAACGAGAAGCGCAACGCCATCACCAAGATCGAGCTGCGCACCCGCGCGCGCATCTTCATCCTCCCGGACGACCATCTGGAAACTCCGCACTTCGAAGTGCAGCGTCTGCGTGACGACAGCCCCGAGCTGGCCGCCGGCCACTCCAGCTACGAAATGGCCCACGTCGAGCACGAGGAAGTCCAACCGGTCAGCTCCACCCGCACCCTGGTTCGTCAGGAAGCCGCGGTGAAGACCGTTGCTCCGCAGACCCCGGTCCCGCAGCAAGTCGAAGCCGCGCAGCCGGTTGCCGAACCCGCCAAGCCGATGCCCGAGCCGAGCCTGTTCCAGGGCCTGGTGAAGTCGCTGGTCAGCCTGTTCGCCGGCAAGCAGGAAGAGCCCAAGGTTGCCGCCACTCCGGAGAAGCCGGCTGCTGAGCGCAGCAACCAGGAAGAACGTCGCAACGGTCGCCAGCAGAACCGTCGTCGCGACGGTGGCCGCCGCGATGAAGAACGCAAACCGCGCGAAGAGCGTGGCGAGCGCCGTCGTGACGAGCGCGGTGAGCGCCCGGGCCGCGAAGAGCGCGCCGAACGTCAACCGCGTGAAGAGCGTCAGCCCCGTGAAGAACGCGCCGAGCGACAACCGCGTGAAGAGCGTCAGCCGCGTGAAGAGCGCGCCGAACGTCAACCGCGCGAAGACCGTCAGCCCCGCGAAGAACGCGCCGAGCGTCAACCGCGTGAAGAGCGTCAGCCCCGCGAAGAGCGCGCCGAACGTCAACCGCGCGAAGACCGCCAGCCCCGCGAAGAGCGTGCCGAGCGTCAACCGCGCGAAGACCGCCAGCCGCGTGAAGAGCGTGCCGAGCGTCAACCGCGCGAAGACCGCCAGCCGCGTGAAGAGCGTGCCGAGCGTCAACCGCGCGAAGACCGCCAGCCGCGTGAAGAGCGCGCCGAGCGTCAGCCCCGTGAAGAGCGTCAACCCCGCGAAGAGCGTGGCGAGCGTCCGCCACGTGAAGACCGCCAGGCCCGCGATGCCGCCAGCCTGGAGGCCGAAGAGCTGCCGAACGAGGAACTGCTGGACCAGCAGGATGACCAGGAAGGTGGCGATGACGAGCGTCCGCGCCGTCGTTCCCGTGGCCAGCGCCGCCGCAGCAACCGCCGCGAGCGTCAGCGTGAAGCCGGTGCCGATGGCATGGAAGCCGGTGAGCAGCAGGAAGGCGGCGAAGCCCCGTCCGCTCCTGCCCTGACCGCTGCCGGTGTCGCAGCCGTTGCCGTGGTTGCCGAGCAGGTTGTTGAAGCAGCCACCTCGCACGCCACCGAGACCGCCACCAGCGAAGCCACCACTGAAGTCGCGGCCGTCAGCGAAGCTCACGTGGAAAGCACCGTCGAGCAGGTGGCCGAGTCCAGCCAGCCGAGCGAAGCTGCACCGATCAGCGACGAAGTTGCCGTGACCGAGCCGGTCGCCGAAGCAACGGTTGTCGAAGCTCCGGCCGTCGCCGCCGAAGTCGAGGCCCCCGCCACTCCGGAGCCTGCACAAGCCGAAGCCGCTGTTGCCGCCAACGCCACGGGCCGTGCGCTGAACGACCCGCGCGAGCGTCGTCGCCTGCAGCGTGAAGCCGAGCGCCTGGCTCGCGAAGCCGCCGAGGCCGCTGCTGCCGCTCCTGCGGTAGTCGAAGCTCCTGCTGCAACCGAGGAAAGCGCGGTTGCGGTAGAAGCCGCTGCCGAAGAAAGCGTGCTGGAAGTGGTCAGCGAAGCCGTTGAGGCTCCGACTGAAGCCCCGGCCGCCGAAGCGGCACAAGCCAGCGAAGGCGAGCAGGCCGAGCAAGCGCTCGAGCAGCACGCCCATCATGAAGCCGTGGAAAAGCACCACAGCTGATTGGCTGAGCGATGAAAAAGGGGATGCCTAGGCATCCCCTTTTTCATGTCCGGACTTTTTTACCCCCAGACCAACTCCGCTTCGCGAGCAAGCTTGCCCCCAAAGAACTGCGGACAACAAAAAAGGCGCTGCCATTGGCGAGCGCCTTTCCTCGGGATCGAAGCCCTCAGTAGAGATTCGGCTCCATCTCCAGCTCGACACCGAAGCGCTGGCGGATATCCGCGCGGATCCGCTCGGCCAGAGCGTGAATCTCACTACCGGTAGCACCGCCGTAGTTCACCAGCACCAGCGCCTGCTGCGCGTGCACACCAGCTGCGCCTAAGCGGAAGCCTTTCCAGCCAGCCTTGTCGATCAGCCAGCCGGCGGCCAGCTTCACCTGACCATCGGCCTGTGGGTAGGCAACCAGATCGGAATGCTCACTGCGCAGGCGCTCGGCCAAGGCAGCAGGCACCAACGGATTCTTGAAGAAACTGCCGGCATTACCAAGCACGGCCGGATCCGGAAGCTTCTCGCGGCGGATAGCACAGATCACTCGCGCCACGTCCGCCGGAGTCGGCTCAGCTACGCCCTCTTCCGCCAAGCGCTGACGCACCGGGCCGTAATCCAGGTGCAGCGCAGCGTTGTGCGACAGATTGAACCGCACGCGCAGGATCACCCAACGCCCCGGCTCGCGCTTGAACAGGCTGTCGCGGTAGGCGAAGGCACAGTCGGCCAAGCCGAACTCGCGCACCTCACCGTTTTGTCGATCCAGCGCTACCAGGCTATCGAACACGTCCTTCAGCTCGACGCCATAGGCTCCGATGTTCTGCATGGGCGCGGCACCGACGGTGCCCGGGATCAGACTAAGGTTTTCCAGGCCACCGAGCCCCTGGGTCATGCTCCAGCGCACCAGTTCATCCCAGACCTCCCCCGCTTCGGCCTCGATGCGCACCCGCTCGCCGTCATCGGCGAGAACTCGAATGCCGCGACTAGCCATGCGCAGCACCAGAGCCTCGATGTCGCCAGTCAGCAGCAGGTTGCTACCGCCACCGATCACCAGCAGCGGCAGGCCACGCTCGGCCGACAAGGCGATGCCCTGGCGCACCTCGTCGTCATTGCGCGCCTCGGCGAACAGACGGGCACGCACTTCGACGCCGAAGGTGTTGAAGGGCTTGAGGGAAACTTCGTTTTGCAGAACCAGGCTCACAGACGCCCCTTCACTTCCAGCAGCAAGGCGTCGCAAGCGCGCTCGATCAGGTCCAGCACCTGCTCGAAACCGGCCGCGCCGCCGTAATAGGGATCGGGCACCTCATCCAGCTCGCCGGCATAGCGGCGCAGGAACAGGTCCAGCTCAGCTGCGCCCGCACCCTGCCCCAGGCGCTTGAGTTCGGCCAGATTGGCCAGGTCCATCGCCAGGATCAGGTCGAATTCGCCGAAGTCCGCCTTGCACACCTGACGGGCGCGCAGGGCAGAGAGATCGTAGCCCCGACGCAACGCAGCGACGCGGGTACGTGCATCCGGCGCCTTGCCTACGTGCCAGTCACCGGTGCCGGCGGAATCGACGGTAACCAACGATTCCAGCCCGGCCTCGCGCAACTTGTAGCGAAATACGCCCTCGGCGGTAGGCGAGCGGCAGATGTTGCCCAGGCAGACGAACAGGACGCGCATCAGGCCCCCAGGATGCGCCTTACGCGCTCCAGGTCCTCGGCGGTATCCACGCCGGCTTGCGGCGCTTCCAGAGCATCGGCGACATGGATACGCACGCCGTGGTGGAGCGCACGCAGCTGCTCCAGACGCTCGGTGTTTTCCAGCCAGCACGGGCCCCAGGCGACGAAATCGCGGAGGAAACGCGCACGATAGGCGTAGATGCCAATGTGCCGGCGATAAGGAACGCCTTCCGGCAGGGTTTCGCGGTCGATAGCGAAGGCATCGCGCGCCCAGGGCAGCGGTGCACGACTGAAGGTCAGCGCCAGGCCGTCGAGGTCACTGACAACCTTGACCACGTTGGGATTGAACAGCGAGCCCACCTCATGGATCGGCTCGGCGAGGGTGGCGATCCCCGCCTCCGGGTGCGCCGCGAGGTTCGCTGCCACCTGGTCGATGATCGACGGCGGAATCAGGGGTTCATCGCCCTGCACGTTGACCACGATGGCGTCGTCCGCCAGCCCCAGGGCATCGGCGACTTCAGCCAGGCGGTCGGTGCCCGATTCGTGGTCGGCGCGGGTCAGCAGCGCCTCGGCGCCGAAAGCCTGGCAGGCTTCGAGGATGCGCGCGTCATCGGTGGCTACAACTACGCGTGTCGCAGCGCTCTTGCTCGCTTGCTCCCAGACGTGCTGGACCATGGGCTTGCCGGCGATGTCCTGCAGCGGCTTGCCGGGCAGGCGGGTGGACGCGAAGCGGGCCGGAATGACGACAGTGAAGGCATGGCTCATCGAATGATCTCGGCTCGCGGTCACTTGTCGAGGCGTTCGTCGACGTTCAGGGTGCGGGCCTCGCCCTCGAGCATCACCGGAATGCCGTCACGCACCGGATAGGCCAGGCCATCGGCCTTGCAGATCAGTTCGGACTTGTCGTCGGTGAGCTTCAGCGGCCCCTTGCACAGCGGGCAGGCGAGGATGTCGAGGAGTTTCGGGTCCATGGCGGGAATCCTTGGGAAAGCAATGGGGGCAGCGCTGCTGCCCATCAGCGCGCGATCAGACGCTCGAGGCGGGCGTCGAACCAGGCGACGAAGGCCGGGGAAGGCTGCGCGTCGACCGCGAGGTACCACCAGTCGGCGGCGGCGTAGGCCCGGCATTTCACCGCGTCCTTCTCGGTCATCAGCAGCGGCAGTGCCGGGCTGAAGTTCAGTTGCTCGGCGCTAAAGGCCGCGTGATCCGGGAAGGCGTGCGGAACAGGCCGCAAGTGTAGCGCCTCGAGCGTCGCGAAGAAACGCTGCGGATTGCCGATGCCGGCCAGCGCGTGGACCTGTTGATCCGGCGCAAAATGCTCGAGTCCGACGGCCTCGTTGCTGCGCAGATTGACCAGCGCGCTTGGCTGCAGGACGAACGAGAAGGCACCGGCGGGATCACTGCTGGCACCGTTGTAGAGCACCGCATCCACCGACTCCAGCCGCTCGGCCGGTTCGCGCAGGGGCCCGGCGGGAAGGCAGCGTCGATTGCCCAGGCCACGCGCGGCGTCGATCAGCACCAGTTCCAGATCGCGCGCCAGGCGGTAGTGCTGCATGCCATCGTCGCAGAGGATCAGGTCTAGCGGTTCTTCCGCCAGCAGAGCGCGCACTGCCGCCGGGCGATCAGGGTCGATCATCAGCGGTACGCCGCAGCGCTGCACGATCATCAGCGGCTCATCGCCCGCCTCGCTGGCGGAGTGCTCGGCGCGTACGCGCCAGGGCAGGCTCGGCGGCTTGGCGCCATAGCCGCGACTGACCACGCCGACCTTCAAGCCACGGGCACGGCAGTGCTCGATCAACCAGAGGATCATCGGCGTCTTGCCGGTGCCGCCTACGGTGATGTTGCCGACCACTATGACCGGCACAGGCGCACGATAGGACTCGCTGCGCCCTTCGAGATAGGCATCACGCTTGCGCTGCGCGACGCGCCGGTAGAGAGCTTCGAGTGGACGCAGCAGGCCGAGCGCCGGGTGCCCTTGGTACCAGGCCTGCAGCAGGCGATCGGAAAACGCCATCAGGGTTTGGCCGAGCCTTGCGCCTCGACGGTGGTGATGCGCAGGTGGCTGAGGCCCAGCTTGCCGGCGGCGTCCATCGCGGTAACCACCGACTGGTGGGTGGTCTTGCCATCGGCGGTGATCACCAGTGGCAGGTTGACGTCGCCGCCGGCTTCCTTCTGCAGGGCTGCCATCAGCGTTTCGAGATCGTTCTTGACCAGGTTCTGCCCGTTCAAGGCGTAGTGCCCGCTGGCATCGATGGCCAGTTCCAGCTGCTTGGTCTCGGTGGCTTCCGGCGGCGTGCCGCTGACCGCCTCGGGCAGCTCGACCTTTAGCTGGGTCGGCCGGCTGAAGGTGGTGGTGACCACGAAGAACAGCAGCAGGACGAAGATCACGTCGATCAGCGACGCCAGGTTGATGAACACATCGTCGCGGGCGGCGCTGCGGTTTCTACGCCGGAATTTCACGCTTTGCCATCCTCGGACAGATCGACTTCGCGATCACCCTGGACCATCTCCACCAGCTTGATGGCGTCCTGCTCCATGGCCACCACCAATTCGTCGACGCGGCGCAGCAGGTAGCGATGGAAGAACACTGCGGGGATGGCCACGATCAGGCCGGAAGCGGTGGTGACCAGGGCCTTGGAGATACCGCCGGCGAGCACCGGCGCGTTGGCCATGCCCTCGCCCATGAAGGCGCTGAAGATCTGGATCATGCCGAACACGGTACCGAGCAGGCCAAGCAACGGGGCCATGGCGGCGATGGTACCGAGGGCGTTGAGGTAGCGCTCCAGCTCGTGGATCACCCGCCCGGCGGACTCCTCGATGCACTCTTTCATGATCTCGCGACCATGCTTGGAGTTGACCAGGCCGGCGGCGAGGACCTCACCCAGCGGCGAATTGGCCTTGAGCTCCTTCAAGGCCTGGCTGTTCATCTTCTTGTCCTTGATCTGCTTCCACACCTGGCCCAGCAGTTGGGGCGGCGCGACGCGACTGCGGCGCAGGGTCCAGAGTCGTTCGGCGACGATGGCGGTGGCGGCGATGGAACTCAGAATGATCGGCAGCATCATCCAGCCGCCAGCTTGAACCAGTTCCCACACAGTGGCGAATCCCCTGAAAAAAAGTGGCCACACTCTAGCATAGGGGTTGTTGCTCGCCGACCGCCGCCGTTCTCATTTTTCCGTCCAGAAGCGTGCGTTTGCGCGCACTCCGCGCATCGGCTGGCGGGCCCCGAGCAAGATGTGCATGGCACCCTCCTCCGCCGTGTCATGAACGCGTGTGCCGAGACTCGCAAAACGCGCCAGAACCTGCGGATGGGGATGGCCATAGGAGTTGTGCCGAGCCCGGGACACCAGCGCCGAATTCGGTTCGAGCGCACGCAGGAACGCCTCTCCGGACGAAGTGCGGCTGCCATGATGGCCAGCGAGTAGCCAGTCGGCATAAGGGCGCGGCTGAGCCTTTAGCCAAGCAGCCTCCCCGGCTACAGGCAGGTCGCCAGTCAGCAGCAGGCTTTCGCCAAGGGCCTCGACCCGCAGGACACAAGACAGCGCGTTGCTTTCATCGGCGCGCGGCCACTGCCAGGTGGAAAAGCGCACGCCGTCGATCAGCCATTCGTTCTCTTCGCAGGGCACTGCGCGCAAGCGCGCGGGCAAGCGCCCAGGCTCGCCGCTGATCACCTTGGCCACCGAAACACCCTTGCTGACGGCAATAGCGCCGCCGGCATGATCGTTGTCGGCGTGACTGAGCAGCATGACGTCCAGCTTGTCGATGCCCAGTCCCCGCAGGGTCGGCAATACCGCGACCTCCCCGAGGTCGAAATCGCCCCGCCGCGGTCCTGCGTCATAGAGCCAGGCCTGACTCTGCGTGCGGATCAGTACCGAGAGCCCCTGCCCCACGTCGAGCACCCGAACCTCGGCGTACCCGTGCTCTGGCGCCTTCGGCTGAGGCCAGAGCATCGGCAGCAACATTGCCAGCCCCAGCACTCTCGACGGCACCCCAGCTGGCGCCAGACATAACACGGCGCCCGCAGCGGCTATTGCAATGGCCCAGGCCGGCGGAAGCATCGGACTCCAGGCTGGAGACCATAGGGAAAGCTGTTCGAGCACACGCATCAACCCTTCGAGTACGGCACCGGCGCACCACAACAGCCAATCGCCCACCGGCGGCAGCACCAGGAACAGGCTGCCCAGCAAGGCCAGCGGCACCACTAGCAGTTCCACGCAAGGCACCGCCAGAAGGTTGGCCAGGGCGCCGGTGAAACTCAGCGGCAGCGCCAGCGCGATAAGCATCGGCGCCAGTCCCAGGCTCATCAGCCATTGCGCCCGCACCCAGGTCAGCCACCAGCGCCCACGACCCAGGCGGCCGGCGAAGCCGAAGATCAGCCAGGCCACGGCGGCGAACGACAGCCAGAAGCCCGGGCTCAGGCTGGCCAGGGGATCGATCAGCAATACCAGCACCAGCGCCGCCAACACCGGCAGCCATACGCCCTGACGGCGAAAGCGCAGGCGCCAGAGCAACACCAGGCTGAGCATCACGCAGGCGCGCAAGGCCGGGACTTCGAGTCCGGCGACCCAACCATAACCCCAGGCTCCGGCCAAAGCTGCCGCGCAAGCGCACGGCATCCAAGGCAGTCGCGCAGGCCAGAACCCGATTCGCGCCAGGCCAGCGATCAGGCCATAGAGCAAGCCGCCAAGCAGTGAGATATGCGAGCCAGATATCACCATCAGATGCAGGGTTCCGGTGTTCTGCAGGACCTTCCAGTCCGCCGCGCCCAGCCCGCTCCCATCGCCTAGCACCAAGGCCACCAGGTACGCATTGCGGCCGCTGGCATCGGCCGTCAACAGGCGCGTCCGCCAAGCCTCGCGCCAGGCGTTGGGGCCAGTTGCCGGCTGCAGGCGCTCGCCGGCCTTGATGCTGCCGGTCGCGCCTATCCGATCGACGGTCAGCCAGGCTTCGTAGTCGAAGCCAAACCCGTTGGCCAGGCCATGGAGACGCTTCAGGGTAACGGCGAAGCGCCAGCGCTCGCCCGCCTGCACCGGTTGGCCTTCGTACCAGGAAAGGCGCAGGCGCGAAGGAAGCGGCAAGCGCGCACTGACCTCTTCCAGGTCGAAACGCAGGGTCGAGCCGCGGGTAGCTGGCAAGCCGACCACCCGCCCTTCCAGCCACAAGGTACGACCATCCAGCTCTGGCGCCAGGCGTTGATCCAGCGCCCAGTGCGCGTTGCAGCAGGCCCAGGCGAAGCCCAGCAGTACCAGGGCGATGGGATAACAGCGCGTATATAGAAGTGGCAGGGCGAGCAGCGCCATCAATAACAGCAGCCAGGTCGGCGGCAACTCGGGCAGCAGGCGCAGGAGCAACATGCCGACGGCAAGCGAGAACATCCCTGTACGCATGGACAGACTCCGCAGCAGCGACGACCACACGTAAAATGCGGTTACACGTGGTCATACTTGAGACGCAAAGGCTGTCATCTAGCTGGGCATAATGGGACGTTGTCCGTCTGCCAGAGATTTCCCCATGCCGCGCCGACTTTTCCAGCGCTACATGCCTGACCCCGAGCTGATCAGGGGACAGAAGTGCCTGCGCTTCCTGGGGCCGCTACTGCACTCGCCGAACCTCTGGCACCTGAATCGCCGCTCCGTTTCACGCGCCATGGGCATGGGGCTTTTCGCCGCCTTCGTGCCCATACCGTTGCAGATGGTGCTCGCCGCTGCCCTGGCGATCTGGGTGCGGGCCAACCTGCCGATCTCGGTGGGACTGGTCTGGCTGACCAACCCGATCACCATGCCGCCGGTGTTCTACTGCACCTACAAGATGGGCGCATGGATGATGGGCATTCCGGCGCGCAGCCTGCCCGAGCACATCACCTGGGAATGGATCAGCGGTGAGCTGACGCTGCTGTGGCAGCCCTTCCTGCTCGGCTCGATACTCTGCGGACTGATTGTCGGCGCGCTTGGCTACCTGATCACCGAAGGCTACTGGCGCTGGTGGATCGGCCGCAGCTGGCGCCGCCGCCAGGCGCTGCGCAATCTGCGCGCCGGTCTCTGACCGCATAACGAAAAACCGCCCCGAAGGGCGGTTTTTTCATTCGTAGCGCAGCGCTTCCGCCGGCTGGGTGTTGGCCGCTCGCCAGGCCGGATAGAGCGTGGCGAGGAAGCTCATCAGCAGCGCCGCGCAACACACCAGCACCACGTCCGCCGCCTGCACGTCGGTGGGCAGGTAATTGATGAAGTAGACGTCGGA
Source organism: Pseudomonas sp. QL9 (assembly GCF_041409665.1). Classification (NCBI taxonomy): domain Bacteria; kingdom Pseudomonadati; phylum Pseudomonadota; class Gammaproteobacteria; order Pseudomonadales; family Pseudomonadaceae; genus Pseudomonas; species Pseudomonas sp. QL9. Next base: position 4,914,625 of record NZ_CP166971.1, on the reverse strand, counting down.
ACTGAAGATGTGGGTCCCTGCCGCCTTCTCCAGCGCCGAGACGATCGCCGTGACGTTGAACGCGGCGATGACGCCAAGGGTGCCGCCGACAACGGTGCCGATCACGCCGATCACCGTGCCCTGCACCATGAAGATGGTCATGATTTCGCGCGGTGTCATGCCGAGCGTGCGCAGGATGGCGATATCGGTGCGCTTGTCGGCGACCACCATGATCAGCGTGGCGATGATGTTGAAGGCGGCCACCGCAACGATTAGCAGCAGCAGCAGGCCGATCATGGTCTTTTCCATCTTCATCGCGCCGAACAGGCTGCCCTGGGTGTGGGTCCAGTCCACGGAGCGATATCCCGAGCCCAGGTCACTCGCGATGCTCGCGCCGACGGCCGGGGCCTTGAACAGGTCCTTCAAGGCGATGCGCACGCTCTGCACCTGACCCGGCTGCCAACGCAGCAGCTGCGCCGCGTCATCGACGTGGATCAGCGCCAGGGTGCCATCCAGCTCGGCACCGACCTTGAACACGCCGACCACATTAAGGCGCTGCATACGCGGGGTGATGCCGCCCGGCGCGGAGCTCGACTCGGGAACGATCAACAGCAGGCTGTCACCGACGTTGACCCGGAAACGCCGCGCGGTGATCTCGCCGATCACCACCCCGGATTCACCGGCCTTGAGCGCTTCCAGGCTGCCTTGGGTCATGTGCGAGCCGATGATCGAGACCTTGGACTCTTGCTGCGGGTCGACGCCATCGATCTCGATCGGCTGCATCTGCCCCTTGAACGAGAGCATGCCGTCCAGCTCGGTATAGGGCACCGCACCTACAACCTCGCGGCGCTTCAGCGCAGCCGCCGCCACCGCCTGCCAGTTCTCCAGCGGCTTGCCGTCGACGTTCTGCAGCACCGCGTGCGGCACCATGCCGAGGATGCGCGAGCGCATTTCCTTCTGGAATCCGTTCATCACCGAGAGCACCACGATCATCGCCAGCACCCCGAGGGTCAGGCCGATCATCGAGGTCAGGGAGATGAAGGAGATGTAGTGATTGCGCTTCTTGGCCCGGGTGTAGCGGGTGCCGATGAAGATCGATAGGGGTCTGAACATGGTGTCAGGCGGCGACCAGGCGGCCGTCCTCGAGGCTCAGCACGCGGTCCATCTGCTGTGCCAGGTTGCGATCGTGGGTCACCACCAGGAAAGCCGTCTGCAGCGACTGCGAGAGTTCGAGCATCAGCTCCTGGATGGAATGCGCGGTGTGCTGGTCGAGGTTACCGGTAGGTTCGTCGAGCAGTACCAGCTGCGGACGGTTGACCAGGGCACGGGCGATGGCTACGCGCTGGCGCTCACCGCCAGAGAGCTCAGCCGGCTTGTGCTGCAGGCGGTGCTTCAGGCCGACGCGCTCGAGCAGTGCAGCAGCACGCTCGCGGGCCTCGGCGATCGGCGTGCGGCCGATCAGCAGCGGCATGCAGACGTTCTCCAGCGCGGTGAACTCCGGCAGCAGGTGGTGGAACTGGTAGACGAAGCCCAGCGCCCGGTTGCGCAGCAGGCCGCGCTGCTTCTCGTTGAGCGCGGACAACTCCTCGCCGGCCAGCCAGACGCTGCCCTGGCTGGGCGTGTCGAGGCCACCGAGCATGTTCAGCAGGGTGCTCTTGCCCGAGCCGGAACTACCGACGATGGCCACGCGCTCGCCGGGCAACAGCTCCAGCTGCACGTCGACCAGCACCTCGACCGACTGCGGGCCCTCGTCGTAGCTCTTGCGCAGGTTGCGGCAGCTCAGGACGGTTCTGTCACTCATAACGCAGGGCCTCCGCGGGCTGGGTGCGCGCGGCACGCCAGGCCGGATACAGGGTGGCGAAGAAACTCAGGATCAGCGCGGCGGTGCACACCAGGATCACGTCCTCGCGCATCAGCTGCGAGGGCAGGTAATCGATGAAGTAAACGTCCGAGCTGAGGAATTTGTGGCCGATCAGGCGCTCCAGCAGGGCGATGGCGTCGCTCACCTTGAGCGCCGCGAGCACGCCCAGCACGCCGCCGACCAGGGTACCGATCACGCCGATCACGCAGCCCTGGACCATGAAGATGCCCAGGATCTGTCCGGGCGTGGCGCCCAGAGTGCGGAGGATGGCGATGTCCGATTTCTTGTCGGTCACCACCATCACCAGGGTGGAAATGATGTTGAACGCGGCCACCGCGACTATCAGCAGCAGCAACAGGCCGATCATGGATTTCTCCATCTGGATCGCCTGGTAGAGGTTGCCGTGGGTGCGTGTCCAGTCGCGGGCGTAGAGGTCGTGGTCGCGGAAGGTCTGCGCGATTTCCCAGGCGGTCTGCGGCGCCTGGAACAGGTCGTCGAGCTTCAGGCGCAGGCCCTGGACCTGGCCTTCCTTGAAGCGCTGCATGCGCGCCGCATCCTCGATGTGCGCCAGGGCGACGTAGCCGTCGAGCTCGCCGGCGCCGACATGGAAGATGCCAGCCACGGTGAAGCGCTTCATGCGCGGGAAGATGCCGGCCGGGGTCACCGAGACCTCAGGCGCGACGAAGGTGACCTTGTCGCCGACCTTGACCCCGAGGTTCTTGGCCGCCTTGTCGCCGATGATGATGCCGAACTCGCCCGGCTGCAGGCTGGTCAGGCTGCCCTGCTGGAAGAACTGGCCGATGATCGAGACCTTGCCTTCCTCGGCCGGGTCGACGGCGTCGATCAGGATCTTCTGCACCACGCCGTTGCTGCTCAGCAGGCCCTGCATCTGGATGAAGGGCGCGACCTGCAGGACGTTCGCGTGTTGCGTCTTGATCTGCCCGGCCATGCCGCGCCAGTCGTCGATCGGCTGGTAGGACTCGACCGTGGCGTGCGGCACCATGCCCAGCACCCGCTCGCGCATCTCGCGGTCGAAGCCGTTCATCACCGACAGCACGACGATCATCACCATGACCCCGAGGGCCAGGCCGATCATGGAAGTGAGGGAGATGAAGGAGACGAAATGGCTGCGGCGTTTGGCGCGGGTGTAGCGCGTCCCGATATAGACGGAAAGTGGTCTGAACATGTGGGGCCGATGGTTGGGGAATTGGGCGTCTGCTCGTTGCAGGTGGTCTTTCCGGTGACCTTTGTGGCGAGGTACGGCGGGCGGCTTTACACTCAGACCATCTCTGCCGCCGTGGGTTCGCCATGTCCACTCCAGACGCGGATAACCGCCGCGAATACTACCGTATCGAAGACCACCTCGCACTGGAATTTCGCCCGCTGCCGAGCGATCCGGCGCAGGCGGAACAGGCGCTGCACGACGATTCCCCGCTGTTCAATCTGCTCGGCGACCTGCACCTGCTGGAGTTCGAAGGACAGCACCTGCTGCGCCAGATCGCCGAGCGCGACCGCGCCCTGGCCGGCTACCTGAAACTGGTCGACAAACGCATCGACCTGATCGCCGACGCCCTCTCCCAAAGCCTGCTCCGCGAGGTCGGGCCGGCGCAGCCGGTGGTGCTCTCCGAGGGCGGCATCGCCTTCCGCACGCCCGAGCCGCTGGAAGTCGGCCAGCTGCTGGCACTGCGCCTGGTGCTGCTGCCCCGCGCCCTCGGCCTGCAACTGCGCGCCAGGGTCCACCACTGCCACGCGCGGGGGCTGGGCGAGTACGAGATAGGTACGCTCTTCGAGGACCTGGAAGAGCCGCAGCGCCAGCTTCTGGCACGTCACATCCTGCAGAAGCAGGCCGCCGAGCGCCGCCTGGCGAAAGCCCGCGACGCCGAATGAACAAGGAACATCATCACCCCATGCGTACCCTGCTCTTCCTGCTTGCCCTGCTCGCGACCCCGCCGCTGCTGGCCGACAACCTGGAAATCCCCGTCGGTGCCCAGGGTGACAGCCACATCAGCCTGCCTACCCGCGGCGAAAGCCGGCGCACGGTGCTGGAGCGCTTCGGCCTGCCCGACGTCGAACATCCCGCCATCGGCCAGCCGCCTATCACTCGCTGGGACTACCGCGAATTCAGCGTCTACTTCGAATACGACCACGTGGTGGACGCCGTCCGCGCACACCATCCGCAGAATCCGATCACGCCCTCTTCCAAGGAGCCCCAGTGACTCTCATTTATGGCCATCGCGGCGCCAAAGGCGAAGCGCCGGAAAACACCCTGAACAGCTTCAAGCGCTGCCTCGAACATGGCGTCAAACGTTGCGAACTGGACCTGCATCTCTCGCGCGACGGCGAGCTGATGGTGATCCACGACCCGACCCTCAAGCGCACCACCGGCCGTGGCGGCAAGGTTTCCGAGCAGTTGGCGGAGGACCTGGTGACCTACGACGCGCGCCAGGGCGGCCCCGGCTGGCTGCGGCCCTGCCCGATCCCGCGGCTGGCCGAGCTGTTCGAGCATTGCGAGTTCGAGCACTGGCAGCTGGAGGTGAAAAGCGCCTCGCGTGATCGCGCCGCGCGCACCGTCCAGGCCATCGACCAACTGGTGGAGCGCTTCGGCCTGCGCGACCGCGTCACCGTGACTTCGAGCTCACGCACTGTGTTGCGCGCGCTGCAGGAGCTTGCCCCGGACCTGTCTCGCGGACTGGTCGCCGAATACGCCTGGCTCGACCCGCTGAAGGTCGCGGCGAACTACGGCTGCGAGTTGCTGGCGCTGAACTGGATGCTGTGCACGCCCGAACGCCTGCTGAAGGCGCAGAAGCAGGGGCTGCATGTGTCGGTGTGGACGGTCAACGAGCCGGCGCTGATGCGCCGACTCGCCGACTTTGGTGTGGATAGCCTGATTACAGACTTTCCCGGTTTGGCCACTGCCACGCTCGGGAATCGCTGAGCGGGTCGCCCCCGGCCGGCTCAGGCCGCCGGTCGGGGTACTTCAGAAAAGCCGGTTCAGGCCGTCGAACGCCGCTACGCGGTAGGCTTCGGCCATGGTCGGATAGTTGAAGGTGGTGTTGACGAAATACTTCAGGGTGTTCAGCTCGCCCGGCTGGTTCATGATCGCCTGGCCGATATGCACGATCTCCGAAGCCTGGTCGCCGAAGCAGTGCACGCCGAGCACTTCCAGCGTCTCGCGATGGAAGAGGATCTTCAGCATCCCCACCGGCTCGTTGGAGATTTGCGCGCGAGCCATGCCCTTGAAGAAGGCCTTGCCCACTTCGTAGGGGATTTTCGCCGCAGTGAGCTCGTGCTCGTTCTTGCCGATCGAGCTGATCTCCGGAATGGTGTAGATGCCGGTCGGCACGTCGTTGACGAAGCGCCAGCTGTCATGTTCGACGATGTTGCCGGCAGCCGAACGGCCCTGGTCGTAGGCGGCGCTGGCCAGGCTCGGCCAGCCGATCACGTCGCCGGCGGCGTAGATGTTCGACACCGAGGTGCGGTAGTTCTCGTCCACCTCGATCTGGCCACGGCTGTTGACCTTGATGCCGATGTTCTCCAGGCCCAGGCGGTCGGTGTTGCCGGTACGGCCGTTGCACCACAGCAGGGCGTCGGCCTTGATCTTCTTGCCCGACTTCAGGTGCAGGATCACGCCGTTGTCCAGACCCTCGACGCGCTCGTATTCCTCGTTGTGGCGCACCAGCACGTTGTTGTTGCGCAGGTGGTAGCTCAGGGCGTCGGAGATTTCGTCGTCGAGGAAGCTCAGCAGTTGGTCGCGGGTGTCGATCAGGTCGACCAGCACGCCCAGGCCACTGAAGATCGAGGCGTACTCGCAGCCGATCACGCCGGCTCCGTAGATGATCAGGCGACGCGGGGTGTGGCTCAGCGAGAGGATGGTGTCGCTGTCGTAGACGCGCGGGTGATTGAAGTTGATGTCCGAGGGGCGATACGGACGCGAACCGGTGGCGATGACGAACTGGTCGGCGACCAGGCGCTCGACAGCGCCGCTGGGGGTGACCACCTCGACGGTGCGCTCATCGACGAAGCTGGCGGTGCCGTTGAACATGTCGATGCGGTTGCGCGCGTAGTAGCCGGTGCGCGAGGAGACCTGCTTGGAGATCACCTTCTCGGCGCTCTTGAGCACGTCGGGGAAGGAGAACCAGCGTGGCTCGCCGATCAGACGGAACATCGGGTTGGTGTTGAACTCGATGATCTGCTTCACCGAGTGGCGCAGTGCCTTGGACGGGATGGTGCCCAGGTGCGTGCAGTTGCCACCGACCACGCGACGGCTGTCCACCACCGCCAGCTTGCGCCCGTACTTGGAGGCGTTCATCGCCGCCCCCTCGCCCGCCGGGCCCGTGCCGAGAATCACCACGTCGTAGTTGTAGACAGCCATGCGTACTCCTTCAGAACAGGCCGGGGCGCCCCTGTGGCGCTCCCGGCAAAGCCCCGGCGCGTCTCGCGCCGGGTACTAGCGAATCGTTGGTGGCAGCTTAGCCGCGCGACAAATTGCTGCACATTAGCGCTTGGTCGGGCGGTAGGCGAATTTTGCCATCACTACATTTCGTGCGGCTTTCAGCGCCGCTGCGAGTCCGGGAACAGCTCGGCGAAGCGCGGTGTCACGCGCGTCGCAAAGGCCTGCCCCTCATGCATGACGAAGAAGGCGGCCAGCCCATGCTGTTCGGCGAAGCGGTAGCCCTCTTCGGGGCCGAGCACCATCAGCAGGGTCGACAAGCCATCGGCATGCAACGTTGAACGATCAACCACGGTCACCGCGGCCAGTTTGTGCCGCACGGGCGTGCCGGTGCGGGCATCGAAGGTGTGCGAATAGCGCTGCCCACCTTCCTCGAAATAGTTGCGGTAATCGCCCGAGGTTGAGACGCCGTAGCCATCCACATCCAGCGAGCGTTCGACGGTGCGTTCGCGCTCACCGCTGGGCACTTCGAGGGCGACCCGCCAGGGCGCCCCGTCGGCCTTGTGCCCAACTGCCTTGAGCTCGCCGGTGATCTCCACGAGATAGTCCTTCAGGCCAAGCTCGCTCAGGCGCTGACTGACGCGATCCACCGCATAGCCGGCGACGATGCTGTCGAAGTCGAGCTGCGCCGCGACGTCCTTGCACACCAGGCTGCCATCCACTCGCACGTGCCGGTAGCCAACGCGCGCACGTTCGCGGGTCAGGTCTGCCTCGGCCGGCACCCGCTCCTCGCGCGACTGCGGGCCGAAGCCCCAGAGGTTCATCAGCGGCTCGACGGTCAGGTCGAAGGCGCCATCGCTGGCGGCGGAAAGCTCATCGCCGTACTGCAGGAGTGCGATCAGGTCGGCCGGCATCGCCTGGCAGGCACCGGCCGGCAAGTCGTTGAAGCGGGAGACTTCGGAATCGTCGCGGTAGGTGGAAAACTGCCGGTCAAGCTCGCCGAGGATGGTCTCGACTTCGGCCTGCAGGCGCTGCGGAGAGGGGCTTTTCGCGGTGGGCAGGTACTGCACCGAATAACTGCTACCCATGGTCGGCCCGCCGAAACGCTCGACGCGCTCACCGCAGCCGGCCAAAGCCAACAGCGCCATGCACAGCCAGATACCCCGCAACGCACACCTCCGCTCCCCTGCCCCGGTTCGGGCGGTGCACATTCTACCCGAAGCGAGCCGTCTTACTGTTGCCCAGGCGGTAAAGGTTCGTTGCTCATTGCACCTCGCTGGCAGCGCTCACCGGCGCGCCGCCGCCCAGCGCCTTGTAGAGCGCGACGAGATCGAGGCGCAGTTGGCCTTCGCTATCCACCCATTCGCGCCGCGCTTGCAGATAGTTGCGCTGGGCATCCAGCTCGACGAGGAAATCGGTGAGACCGCCGGCATAGCGCGCCTTGGCCATTTCGTAGGCCTGCCCGGCGCTGCCCAGCCGCGCCTGCAGTTGCGCATTGCGCTGGCGTTCGGCGCCGTAGCCGCTCAGGGCATCGTCGACCTCCTGCCAAGCCTTGAGCACGGTCTGCTGGTAGTTCACCGCCGCTTCCTGCTGCTCCAGCTTGCGCAGGGTGACCTGGGAGCGCCGCCGCCCGTTGTCGAAGATCGGCAGGCTCAGGCTCGGCCCCACGGCCCACTGGCGGCTGCCCCAGTCGGAAAACTTGCCGCTCTCGAAGGACGAATAACCGAAGCTGGCACCTAGGCGAATGCTCGGGTAGAGCTCGGCAACAGCTACCCCGACGCTCGCGGTGGCGGCATGCAGCTGCGCCTCGGCGGCGCGAATGTCCGGACGCCGGCGCGCGACTTCCGAAGGCAGCCCAGGACTTAGATCGGGCAAGGCGGAAGGCTTGGCCGCAGGCGCAGCCAGCTGTGCCGACAACTCACCCGGCTGCGCGCCGACCAGCACGCCAAGCTGGTTGATCGCCTGGGTTTGCGCCGCCAGCAGCGACGGCAAGCGCGAGCGCAAGTCCTCCAGCTGACTGCGCTGGCGCACCAGGTCGAAGTCATCGACCAACCCGCCATCCGCACGCGCCTGCACCAGTTCCAGCGACTCCTCGGTGGCGCGCAGGTCGTCGCGGGTCACGGCGATCTGCTGTTGCACGCGGCGCAGCTCGAAGTAGCCACGCGCCACTTCGCTGGCGACCAGCAACCGAGCCTGCTCGAGCAAGGCACGCTGCTGCTCGACTTGCGCATCGGCGGCCTCGATCGAACGCCGCACACGGCCCCAGAAGTCGATCTCCCAGGAAGCGTCGAAGCCGGCTTCGTAGAGGGTGAAAGGCTCGGCCAGGGTCTTCACCAATTCATCGCTGTTCACCGGGGCGATGCTGGAGATCATCCGCGCGCTAGCTCCGCGCTCGCTCTGGCGTTGGCGCTGGATATCACCGCGCGCATCGACGTTCGGCCCGCGCTGGGCGGCGACCATCTGCCGCTGCATGCGTGCCTGGGCGAAACGCAGGGCGGCACTCTGCAGATCCGGGCTGGCCTTGCTGGCGCGCTGTTGCAGGGCATCGAGCGTCGGGTCGGCGAATTGCGTCCACCACTGCGCCGGAATCGCCTGGCCACCCTGGCCCGCCGGCAGCAGCGCGGGGTCGCCGGCATGGGCGGCGCTCCAGTTCGCCGGCACCTGTGGCTGCGGCGCCCGGTAATCCGGGCCCACTGCGCTGCAGGCGCCCAGCGTCAGCAACAGCGGCCAGAACAGGTGGGAAGTACGGGGCGATGACATGGCGGCCTCTCCGTTCAGGCGAGTCGATTGCGAAACAGCCACGCCGACAGCGGCAGCGTCACGACCGCCATTGCCAGCATCGGCCAGAGATCGTGGGCCACGTCGAAGAGGCCGACGCCTTCGAGATAGATGCGCTGGATCAGGTCGATGGCGAAGCGCAGCGGGTTCAGGTAGGTCGCCATCTGCAGCGCCTCGGGCATGTTGCGCACCGGCGTCGAGAGCCCCGAGAGCAGCATGATCGGCATGATCAGCACGAAGGTGTAGAGCATGGCCTGCTGCATGTTCAACGACACCGCCGAGATCGACAGGCCCAGCCCGACGCAGGACACCATGAACACCAGCAGCCCGCCGTAGAGGTCGAGCAGCGAGCCGGCCAGCGGGATGCGGAACCAGAACAGCGCCAGCAGCAGTACCAGCGTTGCCTGCACCAGCCCGATGAGGATCGGCGGCAGGGCCTTGCCGAGCATGATTTCCAGTGGCGCATAGGGCGTCACCAGGAGCTGGTCGAAAGTGCCCTGCTCGCGCTCCCGGGCTACCGAAAGCGCCGACAGCATCAGCGTCTGCAGCATGCTCAGCGAGGCGATCAGCGCCGGGATCAGCGGCCAGCGTGTCTCCAGGTTGGGGTTGTGCCAGGCACGGGTCACCACGCTCAGCGGCGCCGCGACCAGCCCCCGCTCGCGGTTGAAGTCCGCGACCACATTGGCCACCCGGGCGGCCGCGGCACTTGCGGTGGTGGAGTTGCGCCCATCGAGGATCAGCTGCAGCGGCGCCGGTTCGCCGCGGGTCAGGCGGGTCTGGAAGTCGGCGGGGATCTGCACCACCAGCAGTGCCTTCTGCGTGTCGATGACGCCGGAGATATCGCCCGGTGCGCGCAAGGTCGCCACGCGGTGGAAGATGCCACTGCCGTCGAGGCGCGAGGCCAGTTGCACGGACATTTCGCTGTGGCTCTGGTCGAGCAATGCGTACGGGGCATCGTTGAGGTCGAACGTCACTGCATAGCCAAACAGCAGGCCCTGCACCAAGACCGGCGAGACCAGCACGATGCGGTTGGCCGGGTCCTTGAGGATCACCAGCAGTTCCTTGCGCCAGAGGTTGGCCAGGCGCCGGAAGAACTCGATCAGCACGCCCATGGTTCAGCCCAGCCTCTTCTGCGTCGCCAGCCGCGCCAGGCCCAGCAACAGCGCGGCGTAGCCGGCGAGCACGGCGCAATCGCGAAGGATCAGCGGCCAGAAATCGCCGGCGAGGAACAGCGACTTCACCAGCTCCATGAAGTAAGTCGCCGGCAGCAGTTGGCCGACCACGCGGATCGCCACTGGCACATTGCGCAGGTCGAAGATGAAGCCGGACAGCATCAGTGCCGGCAGGAAGCTGGCGATCAGGGCGATCTGGCTGGCGATGAACTGGTTCTTGGTCGCCGAGGAAATCAGCAGGCCGATGCCCAGGGCGACGAACAGGTACAGCATGCTGCTGAACAGCAGCACCAGCAGCGAGCCATACATCGGCACATGGAACAGGAAGCGTGCTGCCAGCAGGCACATGGCGAGGCCCAGCAGGCCGACCATGAAGCAGGGGATCATCTTCGCCAGCAGGATCTCCACCGGCCGCACCGGGGTGACGAACAACGCCTCCAGGGTGCCGCGCTCCCATTCGCGTGCCATCACCAGCGCGGTGAGGAAGGCACCGACCAGCGTCATGATCAGCACGATCAGCCCCGGCACCAGGTACCAGGTGCTGGTGTTGGCGGCGTTGAACCACATGCGTTGTTCGATGCGCACGCCGCCCTGGACCTGCCCGGCATTGCGCGCGGCCTGCTTCTCGCCCCATAGCGCCAGGGCCTGGTTGAGGTAGTTGCTCACGCCCGAGGCGCGGGTGGCGTCAGCGCCCTGCACCAACACGAGAATCTGCGCGTCGCCGTCCTGCAGGCGCCGGCTGAAGTCGGACGGCAGGTAGACCAGGGCATCGGCTTCGCGGCTGAGCATCAGGCGCCGCCCTTCCTCGAAGGAGCCTACGCGCAGCGGGCGCAGGTATTCGGAGCGGCTGATGCTGGCCAGCAGATCGCGAGCCATGGGCGCCGGATCATCCTGTACGACAGCCACCAGGCTGCGCTTCACGTCCAGCGACAGGCCGTAGCCGAAGATGAGGATCAGCACGATCGGCAAGCCGATGCCGATCAGCAGGTTGCTGCGGTCGCGCAGCATCTGGCGGAACTCCTTGCGCGTGAGCGACAGCAACCGTCGCCAGAAGCCCTTGCCGCTCATGCCTGAACCTCCCGCGCCTGCTCGACGATGGCGATGAATGCCTGCTCCATGTTCAGCGCGCTGCCCTTGCCGCCGGCCTGCTCGCGTACCTGCTGCGGCGTCCCCATGGCGAGGATGCGCCCGGCGTCCTGGATGACGATGCGGTCGCAGTACTCGGCCTCTTCCATGAAGTGGGTGGTGATGATGATGGTGGTGCCCCCGGCAGCCAGCGCCGTGATGCGCTGCCAGAAACCGCGCCTGGCGAGGGGATCGGCGCCGCTGGTGGGTTCGTCGAGGAAGAGGATCTCCGGCTCGTGGAGCAGGCCGACCGCCATCGCCAGCCGCTGCCGGTAGCCGCCGGGCAGTTGGCCGCTGGGCTCGCCCTCGTGGCCGGACAGGTCGAACTGCCGCGACACCTCTTCCATGCGTCGCCCCAGCTGCTTGCCGGACAGCCCGTAGGCGCCGCCGAAGAACTGCAGGTTCTCGCGCACCGAGAGGTTGCCGTACAGCGAGAACTTCTGCGAAACGTAGCCGATGCGCCGGCGTGCCTGGGCGCGGGCGTGGCGCAGGTTGACCCCGGCCACCTGAAGGCTTCCAGAGGACGCCGGCAACAGGCCGCAGAGCATGCGGAAGGTAGTGGTCTTGCCGGCGCCATTGGGGCCGAGCAGGCCGAAGATTTCGCCACGGGCCACGCTGAAGCTGGTGCGGTCGACTGCGGTGAAGTCGCCGAACTTGCGCACCAGATCCTTCACCTCGATCACCGCGTCGCCATTACCTGAAGCGCCGACCGGCGCGGCGACCCGGAGCGATTCGGTGTCCACCTTCTCGGCGCCGCTCTTGGCCCGCAGCAGGACCATGAAGCCGTCTTCCAGGCGCGCCTCTACTTCGCGTACCGGTGCACCTTCCAGGAGCGTTTCCAGGTGCTGGTCATCGGCATCGCGCTGGCGGATGAAACGCACCTCGCCGCCCTGGGGCACGGCATCGACGATGTTTTGCGGATCGTCCAGCAAGCGCGCCTGCAGGGTGCGCGCGGGCTGCCCCGCCGGCGGCACGGCAATGCGGCAGAGGCCCTCGGCATGGCGGCGGATTTCCTCGGGCACGCCCTGGGCGAGCAACTGGCCCTGGTGCAGCAGGTAGACCTCGCTGCAGCGTTCGGCTTCGTCCATGTAGGAAGTGGTCAGCAGCACGCTGAGGCGCTCTTCTTCCACCAACTGCTGGACGATCTCCCAGAGCTCGCGGCGCGACAGCGGATCGACACCCACCGTCGGTTCGTCGAGCAGCAGCAGGCGCGGCGAACGCACCAGGGTGCAGGCCAGGCCGAGCTTCTGCTTCATCCCGCCGGACAGCTTGCCCGCCGGCCGCGCGGTGAAGCGGCCGAGGTCGGTCATTTCCAGCAGTCGAGCGAAACGCCGGCTGCGCTCCTCGGCGCCGACACCGTGCAGGTCGGCGTAGAGGTCGAGGTTCTCCTGCACGCTCAGGTCTTCGTACAGACCGAAGCGCTGCGGCATGTAGCTGATGAGGTCCTGCACCTTCTGCGGCTGCGCGGCGACGTCCACGCCGAGCACCTGCAACTGCCCGGCGTCGGCCTTCAGCAGGCCGGCGACCAGGCGCAGGAAGGTGGTCTTGCCGGCGCCATCCGGGCCGACCAGCGCGGTGAGCGCACCTTCGCGCACGCGCAGGTCGAGGCCATGCAGCGCTCGCACGGTCTGCCCGGACTCCTTGATCAGGAACTGCCTTGCGACGCTCTGGGCATCTATCACCAGGCCCTTGTCCATCAGTGCGCCTGCCCGTCCCGGGCGATGCGCACCGTGGCCGGCATGCCCAGGCGCAGGCGATTGTCCTTGTCCTCGACCAGCACGCGCACTTCGTAGACCAGCGCGGTGCGCAGCTCCTCGGTCTGCACCGCCTTGGGCGTGAACTCGGCGACGTCGGAGATGTAGCCGACATGCCCCTCGACAGGCTGCTGCGGGTGACTATCGGTGACTACGCTGGCGTTCTGGCCGGGCTTGATCAGCCCGAGCTGGGTCTCGTTGACGTAGACCCGCACCCATTTCGGATCGGTAATGGCCAGCGCATAGACCGCGCGCTGCGGCGAGGCCATGTCGCCCGGCTCGAGCAGGCGCGAGCGCACCACGGCGTTCTGCGGCGCACGCAATTCGGTTTCATCGAGGTTGTGCTGCAGCAGCGCCAGTTGCGCGCGAGCCACTTGCAGCTGTGCGTCGGCCTGGGCGATGTCTTCCGCGCGTGGGCCGATCTTCGCCAGGCGCAGGGCCTTCTGGCGGTCGTCCAGTTGCGCCTGGTCGACCTTCAGCTGGGCGTTGGCGTTGTCCAGGTCCTGCTGGCTGATCGCCCGGCCACCGGGGCTGTTGGCGCGGATACCCTGCAGACGGCGCAGCTGGATATTCGCCAGGTCGAGCTGGGCCTTGGCCGCGTCCACCTGGGCCTTGGCGCGGTCGATGTCTTCCGGGCGGCTGCCGTTACGCAAGCGCAGCAGCGCCTGTTCCTGCACGCCGATCTGGGCCCTGGCCTGGTCGATCTGCAGCTTCAGCGCGCGGCTGTCGAGGGTCGCCAGGATCTGCCCGGCCTTGACGCTGTCGCCCTCCTCCACGCGCATCTCGGCGATCCGCTCGCTACCGGTGAATGCCAGCGACACCTGGCGAATATCGACGTTGCCATACAGCACCAGGTCGCTGCCCTGGTCCATCGTCGAGCGGTGGTAGTACCAGGCGCCCAGGCCGATCAGGAGCAGCAACGAAGGGATGACGACGAGCTTCTTGGGCATGGTGGTGACTCGCGGATCGGGGCGACATCCGGGAAGCATAGACAACAAATTCAAATTTGAATTTGATCTAGCTCGGTTCTAGGCTGCATTCACTCCATCGAGCAGGATGTCGCCATGCCGGAATCCCCACGCCAAAGCCCGCCGCGCGCGCCGCGCCAGGACGGCGAGGCCACTCGCGGGCGGATTCTCCTGGCGGCCGGCCAGCTGTTCGCCGAGCGCGGTTATGCCGATACCACCAGCAAGGCGATCTGCGAGCAGGCGCAATGCAACATGGCCGCGGTGAACTACCACTTCGGCAGCCGCGAAAACCTCTACCGCGCCCTGCTGCAGGAGATGCACAAGCACCTGATCAGCTACGACCAGCTGGAACAACTCACGCGCAGCGAACAGGACAGCCGCGACAAGCTGGCCCTGCTGATCGACGCCCTGACCCTCAACGTCGCCAGCGGCCAGCGCTGGCAGGCGCGGCTGTGGGCCCGCGAGCTGCTGGCGCCGTCGGCCTTCCTCGCCGAACTCATCGACCAGGAGGCGATGCCCAAGGTGCGCCTGGTGATGGGATTGCTCAGCGAGGTCACTGGCATCCCGCTGCAGGCCCCAGCGCTGCTGCGCTGCCTGTTCAGCGTGATGGCGCCCTACCTGACGCTGCAGGTGGTCAGCCGCGAGATACCCACGCCGCTGACCGACCTCTTCGAGCAACCCACCGAAGACCTCGCACGCCACCTCAAGCTGTTCGCGCAAGCAGGGCTCGAAGCGGTGGCACGGGATTACCACGCGCAAGCCCTGTAGCGCGGGCTTTTCCTGACTACCGGGCCTGTTTTTCGTAGGAGCGAGCTTGCTCGCGAACCTGCCGCAATGAAGCCCCCCCTTCGCGAGCAAGCTCGCTCCTACAACTCAACCATCGACCAACAAAAAAGGCCGCATCCCGGAGGATGCGGCCTTCATCATTTCAGCACGACGCGGATCAGGCAGCGGCCTGAGTACCGCTCTTGCGCTTGAACAAGTAGCAGACGCCCATCAGCACGACCCACACCGGGATCGCGTAGACCGACACGTCGATGCCCGGGATCTGCAGCATGATGCCGAGGATGAACACCACGAAGGCCAGGCAAAGCCAGTTGCCGAAGGGGTACATCAGCGCGCGGAACGAGGTCTTGGAGCCTTCGCGGTCCTTGGCGCGGCGGAACATCAGGTGCGCCAGGCTGATCATCGCCCAGTTGATCACCAGGGCCGCCACCACCAGGGACATCAGCAGCTCAAGGGCGCGCGCCGGGATCAGGTAGTTGACCGCCACGCAGGCCAGGGTGATGAACGCCGAAACGCCGATGGCCAGCAACGGTACGCCACGGTCGTCGATCTTGGCGAAGGCGCGCGGTGCGTCGCCCTGCTCGGCCAGGCCGAAGAGCATGCGGCTGTTGCAGTACACGCAGCTGTTGTAGACCGACAGAGCCGCGGTCAGTACCACGAAGTTCAGCACGTGGGCAGCGTTACCACTGCCCATCAGCGAGAAGACCTTCACGAACGGGCTGCCGCTGTAGGGGTCGCCGGCGCTGTTGATGCTTTGCACCAAGGCGTCCCACGGGTACAGCGAGAGCAGCACGGCCAGGGCGCCGATGTAGAAGATCAGGATCCGGTAGATGACCTGGTTGATCGCCTTGGGGATCACCTTCTTCGGTTCCGCGGCCTCGGCGGCAGTGATGCCGACCAGCTCCAGGCCACCGAAGGAGAACATGATGATCGCCAGGACCATCACCAGGCCCTTCAGGCCATTGGGGAAGAAGCCGCCGTGGCTCCACAGGTTGCTCACCGCCGCCTGCGGGCCGCCGGTGCCGGTGGCCAGCAGCCAGCAACCAAGGACGATCATGCCGATGATCGCCGCGACCTTGATGATCGCGAACCAGAACTCGGCCTCGCCGAAGGCCTTCACGTTGAACAGGTTGAGCGCGTTGATCAGGACGAAGAACACCGCCGCGGTGACCCAGGTCGGGATGTCCGGCCACCAGAACTGCACGTACTTGCCGACGGCCGTCAGCTCCGACATGCCCACCAGGATGTACAGCACCCAATAGTTCCAGCCCGACATGAAGCCGGCAAAGCCACCCCAGTATTTGTGCGCGAAGTGGCTGAAGGAACCGGCGACCGGCTCCTCGACGATCATCTCGCCGAGCTGGCGCATGATCAGGAATGCGATGAAGCCGCCGATGGCGTAGCCGAGGATCATCGACGGGCCGGCGGATTGCAGGACACCGGCCGAGCCCAGGAACAGGCCGGTACCGATGGCGCCACCCAGGGCGATGAGCTGGATGTGGCGATTCTTCAGGCCGCGCTTGAGCGAGCCTTCATGCAGATGGGGATGTCCATCCATTGCGGGGTTCCTCGGTAGAGGGGTTGGCTTTTTATCGTTATGCGTTGTGCGCAGCGGACGCCTTGTCGGCCCGGGTCAGGGCCTTCGAATGAAAAACGGGAGCCCGAAAGCTCCCGTTTTCCCTTACACCTGGATCAGCGCGGGAAGGCCGGCGGGTTGACCCCAGCCATCTCTTCCATCACGCGAACGACCTGGCAGCTGTAGCCGAACTCGTTGTCGTACCACACGTACAGCACGACACGGTTGTCGTTGCAGATGGTGGCTTCGGCATCGACCACGCCGGCGTGACGGGAGCCGACGAAGTCGGTGGACACCACTTCCTGCGAGGACACGAAGTCGATCTGCTTCTGCAGGTCCGAGTGCATGGCCATCTGGCGCAGGTACTCGTTGATCTCTTCGCGGTTGGTGGCCTTCTCGAGGTTCAGGTTGAGGATGGCCATGGAGACGTTCGGCGTCGGAACGCGGATCGCGTTGCCGGTCAGCTTGCCTTTCAGAACCGGCAGAGCCTTGGCGGCAGCGGTAGCGGCGCCAGTCTCGGTGATCACCATGTTCAGCGGCGCGGCGCGGCCACGACGGCTGCCCTTGTGGAAGTTGTCGATCAGGTTCTGGTCGTTGGTGAACGAGTGAACGGTTTCGACGTGGCCGTTGACGATGCCGTACTGGTCGTTGACAGCCTTCAGCACCGGCACGATGGCGTTGGTGGTGCAGGAAGCGGCGGAAACGATCTTGTCGTCAGCGGTGATGTCGCCATGGTTGATGCCATGCACGATGTTCTTCAGCGCGCCTTTGCCCGGAGCGGTCAGGATCACGCGGTCGACGCCCGGGCACTTCAGGTGCTGGGCGAGGCCGTCGGCGTCACGCCATTTGCCGGTGTTGTCGACCAGCAGGGCGTTCTTGATGCCGTACTGGGTGTAATCCACCGAGGACGGATCGTTGGAGTAGATCACCTGGATCAGGTTGCCGTTGGCGGTGATGGTGTTGTTGGCTTCATCGATGGTGATGGTGCCGTTGAACTTGCCATGCACCGAGTCGCGACGCAGCAGGCTGGCGCGCTTGACCAGGTCGTTCTCGGCGCCCTTGCGGACGACGATGGCGCGCAGGCGCAGGCCGTCGCCGCCACCGGTTTTCTCGATCAGGATGCGCGCCAGCAGGCGGCCGATGCGGCCGAAGCCGTACAGGACGACGTCGGTACCTTCGCGGCTGCCGCCGTTCTGCTTGCCAACCACGTCGGCCAGCTCGTCCTTGACGAACTGCTCGATGGCGCGGCCGTTACCTTCGGCCTTGAACTTGGCGACCATCTTGCCGAGGTCGACCGAAGCGGCGCCGAGTTTCAGCTCGCTCATGGCCTTGAGGATGGGGAAGGTGTCGTGGACCGACAGCTCGGCCTCGCCGGCCAGGCGGTGACGGGCGAAACGGTGGGCCTTGAGGATATCGATCACCGAGCGGTTGATCAGGCCACGGCCATAGATAGAAGTCACCACGTTGTTGTTGCGGTAGAGCTGGCCGATCAGCGGAATCATGGCTTCCGCGAGGGCTTCACGATCGATCCACTCACCGAGACACTGGTCGGGCTTCTGAGTCACGGGCAATACCTTCCACATGTAGGAGAAGAAAAAAGGGGCTACATTATGACGGCGCCGGCAGGCGGCGGCAATCTGCAACACTGCAAAGACTGACAGCCGTCAATCCGGATAGTTACAATCCCGCCGGTCAATTTTCCGACCGGAGCCCGCTACGCCCGTGTCCGTCCTGCGCATACCCGCCCTGCCCACGGCAGCCGGCAAGCAAACCTGGGGCAGCCTTCCCGGCGCGGCCCTGAGCCTCGCCATCGCCGAAGCCGCCGCCCCGGCAAAACGATTCACCTTATTGCTGACCGCCGACAGCCAGAGCGCCGAGCGCCTGGAGCAGGAGCTGCAATTCTTCGCCCCCGACCTGCCCGTTTTGCAGCTGCCGGACTGGGAAACGCTGCCCTACGACGTCTTCTCGCCGCACCAGGACATCATTTCCCAGCGCGTCGCTGCCCTCTATCAGCTCCCGGAACTCAAGCGCGGCGTGCTGGTGGTGCCGATCAGCACCGCCCTACACCGCATGGCCCCGGCCAAGTTCCTGCTCGGCAGCAGCCTGGTGCTGGACGTCGGCCAGAAGCTCGACGTCGAGCAGATGCGCCTGCGCCTGGAGGCCGCCGGCTACCGCTGCGTGGACACCGTCTACGAGCACGGCGAGTTCGCCGTGCGCGGCGCGCTTATCGACCTCTATCCGATGGGCAGCGAGTTGCCCTACCGCATCGACCTGTTCGACGACGAGATCGAGACGCTGCGTACCTTCGACCCGGAGAACCAGCGCTCCATCGACAAGGTGCAGAGCATCCGCCTGCTGCCGGCGCGCGAGTTCCCGCTGCGCAAGGAAGCGGTGACCGGCTTCCGCGGCCGCTTCCGCGAACGCTTCGACGTCGACTACCGGCGCTGCCCGATCTACCAGGACCTGGCCAGCGGCCTGACCCCGTCCGGTATCGAGTACTACCTGCCGCTGTTCTTCGAGGAAGGCGAAACCTCGACCCTCTTCGACTACCTGCCGCAGGACACCCAGGTGTTCTCCCTGCCCGGCATCGAGCAGGCCGCCGAGCAGTTCTGGAACGACGTACGCAGCCGCTACGAAGACCGCCGCTACGACCCGGAACGACCGCTGCTGCCGCCGGCCGAGGTATTCCTGCCGGTGGAAGACTGCTTCGCCCGCCTCAAGCAATGGCCCCGCGTGGTGGTCGGCAGCGAGGCGGTGGAGCCCGGCGTCGGCCGCGACAACTTCCCCGCCGAGGCGCTGCCGGAGCTGGCCATCGAGGCCAAGGCCACAGAGCCGCTGGCACGCCTGCGCCGCTTCATCGAGGAGTTCCCCGGACGCATCCTCTTCAGCGCCGAATCCGCCGGTCGCCGCGAGGTGCTGCTGGAGCTGCTCGCGCGGCTGAAACTGCGCCCGAGCGAAGTCGACGGCTGGCCGGCCTTCCTCGCCCATAAGGAACGCCTGGCCATCACCATCGCGCCGCTGGACGACGGCCTGCTCCTGCAGGACGGCGCCAAGGGCGTGGCGCTGATCGCCGAGAGCCCGCTGTTCGGCCAGCGCGTCATGCAGCGCCGGCGCCGCGAGAAAACCCGCGACGGCGGCGACAACGTCATCAAGAACCTCACCGAGCTGCGCGAAGGCGCGCCGGTGGTGCACATCGACCACGGCGTCGGCCGCTACATCGGCCTGATCACCCTGGATATCGATGGCCAGACCGCGGAATTCCTCGCCCTGCAGTACGCCGACGAAGCCAAGCTCTACGTGCCGGTGGCCAACCTGCACCTGATCGCGCGCTACACCGGCAGCGACGACGCCCTGGCGCCGCTGCACAAGTTGGGCTCGGAAACCTGGCAGAAGGCCAAGCGCAAGGCTGCAGAACAGGTTCGCGACGTCGCTGCCGAACTGCTCGACATCTACGCCCGCCGCGCCGCGCGCAAGGGCTACGCATTCAAGGACCCGCAGGCTGACTACGCGACCTTCTCCGCCGGCTTCCCCTTCGAGGAAACCCCGGACCAGCAGGCCGCGATCGACTCGGTGATCGCCGACATGCTCGCGGATAAGCCGATGGACCGCCTGGTCTGCGGCGACGTCGGCTTCGGCAAGACCGAAGTGGCGATGCGCGCGGCTTTCGTCGCCGTGCACAGCGGCCGTCAGGTGGCGGTGCTGGTGCCTACCACCCTGCTCGCCCAGCAGCACTACAACAGCTTCCGCGACCGCTTCGCCGACTGGCCGGTGACGGTCGAGGTAATGAGCCGCTTCAAGACCGCCAAAGAGGTCGAGGCTGCGGCGGCACAGCTGGCCGAGGGCAAGGTCGACATCGTCATCGGCACCCACAAGCTGCTGCAGGACGACGTGCGCTTCAAGAACCTCGGCCTGGTGATCATCGACGAGGAACACCGCTTCGGCGTGCGCCAGAAGGAACAGCTCAAGGCGCTGCGCAGCGAGGTGGACATCCTCACCCTCACTGCCACGCCGATCCCGCGCACCCTGAACATGGCGGTTGCCGGCATGCGCGACCTGTCGATCATCGCCACGCCACCGGCGCGCCGCCTGTCGGTGCGCACCTTCGTCATGGAAGAGCAGAAGTCCGTGATCAAGGAGGCGCTGCTGCGCGAGCTGCTGCGCGGCGGCCAGGTCTACTACCTGCACAACGAGGTGAAGACCATCGAGAAATGCGCCCGCGACCTGGCCGAGCTGGTCCCGGAAGCGCGCATCGGCATCGGCCACGGGCAGATGCACGAACGCGATCTCGAACGGGTGATGAGCGACTTCTACCACAAGCGCTTCAACGTGCTGGTGGCCTCGACCATCATCGAGACCGGCATCGACGTGCCCAGCGCCAACACCATCCTCATCGAGCGCGCCGACAAGTTCGGCCTGGCCCAGCTGCACCAGCTGCGCGGCCGCGTCGGCCGTAGCCACCACCAGGCCTATGCCTACCTGCTGACACCGCCGCGCAAGCAGATGACCCCGGACGCCGAGAAGCGCCTGGAAGCCATCGCCAACGCCCAGGACCTCGGCGCCGGCTTCGTCCTGGCGACCCACGACCTGGAAATCCGCGGCGCCGGCGAGCTGCTCGGCGAAGGCCAGAGCGGGCAGATCCAGGCGGTCGGCTTCACCCTCTACATGGAAATGCTCGAGCGCGCGGTCAAGGCCATTCGCAAAGGCGAGCAACCGAACCTGGAGCAGCCTTTGGGCGGCGGCCCGGACATCAACCTGCGCGTGCCGGCACTGATCCCCGAGGACTACCTGCCCGACGTGCACGGCCGGCTGATCCTCTACAAGCGCATCGCCAACGCCGCCGACGAAGACGGCCTGCGCGAGCTGCAGGTGGAAATGATCGACCGCTTCGGCCTGCTCCCCGAGCCGACCAAGAGCCTCATACGCCTGACGCTGCTGAAACTGCAGGCGGAAAAGCTCGGCATCGTCAAAGTGGATGCCGGCCCTCAGGGAGGACGGGTAGAATTCGCCGCCGATACCTGCGTCGACCCGCTGGTGCTGATCAAGCTGATCCAGAGCCAGCCGAACCGCTACAAGTTCGAAGGCGCGACCCTGTTCAAGTTCCAGGTGCCGATGGAGCGCCCGGAAGAACGCTTCAACACCCTGGAGGCGCTGTTCGAGCGCCTAGCCCCCACTGCCTCCTAAAGGACCGGTATGTCCCGCTACCTGCTGCTGTTGCTTGTCCTGCTCGCCCCCGCGAGCTTCGCCGACGACCTCTACCAGGTCGAACTGATCCTGTTCCAGCAGGAAGGCGACGTCGTCTATTCCAGCCAACCGGCGCCTGACGACTGGGCCAAGGGAGCCCAGCCGCCGGCACCCGACAGCCGCCGTCCAACCGCAATGGACGCCCAGGCCAACAAGCTGGCCCAGGCCCAGGGCTACCACGTGCTGATGCACAAGGCGTGGAAGCAGGCGATCACCGACCAGCCGGTGAAGATCTCGCTGAGCGAAGGCCAGGAGCAGGACGGTCACTTCCCCGTGGAAGGCACCCTGACCCTGCGCCAGCAGCGCTTCGTCGACACCCAGGTGGACTTCTGGATCAACCAGTTCGGCGGCGACGGCCTGCTCGCGCACAGCCAGCACATGGTCCAGGACGTCAGCCTGAAGAATGGCGTGCTGGCTTATCTCGACCATCCGAGCCTCGGCATGCTGGTCAAGGTCAGCCCGCTCAACGCCAAGCCGGCCACCCCGCCGCCGGCGGAGATGGAGGAAGACGCCCCGGCCGGCCAACCGCAGCAAGCACCGCAACAGGCGCCGCAAGCGCCGGCCAACGGCGGCTTCGACGCCCCGCCGGCAAGCGAGCCCGCGCAGCAGTAACCCCGCACCGAAGGCGGCGCCATGCCCCAGTTCGCAGAACACCTGCAACGCATCCCCTGGCGCCGCCTGTTCCCCGCCATCACCCTGGTCCGTGGCGAAGCCTATGCCCGCGAGCGCCGCATTCAGATCGTTCGCCTCACCGAACGCTCTCTGGAGAGCACTTGCATAGGCTCGGGCAACAATCGCTACCGCCAGCGCATCCGCCTGTCCCAAAGCGGCGACACCCTCGACTGCCAGTGCGATTGCCCGGTCTCCTTCGATTGCAAGCATTGCGCAGCTGCGTTGCTGCACTTGCTGGATGAGCAGGCCGCCCTTACTCCGGCCACCCCGACGCCAGTGCCAGTTGCCCGCCCGGCGCCCGCCCCAAGCAATCGGCTTTCCACCGATCTGCAAAGCTGGCTGAAAAAACTGCCCGCCACGCTCAAGCCTCCGCCGAAGAAAGCAGGGCCATGCACCGAGCTGCTGCATTACCGGCTGACGAAGAACGGCCGGATATTCCTCCACAGGGCGGCGCACAGCGACAGCGGCCAACTCCTGGGCTACCCACGCCTGGGATCCATTTCCGTGGCGCTGAGCCAGGGCGTTGCGGAACCGGATCAGCGCATCCTGCTGCGCGCCCTCGGCTGCGAAGGCGTCCAGCCACACCACAACGAGGTGCTTCTACTCGGTAGCGATGGCGCGGAACTGCTGGAACTGATCCTGCGCAGCGGGCAACTGTTCCTGGATGCCCAGGACCTCGCCAGCCAGTTGCAGCCGGGACCGGGGCTGCCTGCCAGACTCGCCTGGCAGGCCCGTCCGGACGGCTGCTACACCGCCGGGTGGCAAGTCGAAAGCAATCCTTGCCCGCAACTGCTGACCCAATTGGCGCCGCCCTGGTACGTCGACCACCAGAGCCTGCGCGCGGGACCATTGCTCCACGACCTGCCCGACGCCCTGGCCAACCACCTGTTGAGCGTCCCTCCGGTGCCCCCGGAAGAGGCCATCCTGTTCAGTCTGCAGCTCAAGGAGCTGGCACCCGAAGCGCCCTTGCCGGTCTCCACCGATGAGCGTCGGCTGGATGATGTGCAGCCGGTGCCGCACCTGCGACTGAGCACCGTGCACGAAAGCTTCCATCGCCAGGACAAGCACCAGGCATGCCTCGCATTCGCCTACGGCAAAGAACAGGTCCACGGCCCCGCGCGCGGCGACCAGCCCATCCGCTGCCTGGAAGACGGCGCCTTTGTCGTCATCGAACGCCAACCCAAGGCCGAGCAGGCCGCGCGCAAGGCTCTGCAACGCCTAGGCCTGCAGAAACTCCACAAGTACTCCACACCCTACGAATTGAGCGAGCGCTACGAATGCTTCCGGCCCGCAGGCGACGAGCACTGGGCCGAAATCGTCCGCCGCCTGCCGGAGCTGCGCGCCAAGGGCTGGGTGGTCGAGATCGACGAGGACTTCCCCTTCGACTTCAGCGAAGTCGAGGACTGGTATGCCCGACTCGAAGAGGAACCCGGCAACGCCTGGTTCGACCTGGAGCTGGGCATCGTGGTGGACGGCCAGCAGATCAGCCTGCTGCAGCCGCTGCTGGAGCTGCTTAGGCATCGCCCCTCGGCCCTGCGCGACAGCTCCGCCAAAGGCGAACTGCCGATTCGCCTCGACGCGCGGCGCCAGGCGGACGGCAAGCCACTGACCGTGAGCCTCCCTCTGGAGCGTGTGCGGGCCATGCTCCAGTTGCTGGAGGAACTGCTGCTGGCCAGCCCGCAGCACAACGACAACAGCTTGCGCCTGTCGAGCGCAGACGCCGGCCTGCTCGCCCCGCTCGACGACCAGCCCCTGCAATGGCAAGGCGGCGAACGCTTGCTGCAATTCGGTCGAAGCCTGCGCGATCACCGGCAGCAACCCTGCCCGCCCCCCGCGGGCCTGCAGGCCGAGTTACGCCCCTATCAGCTGCAAGGGCTGGCCTGGATGCAGGCACTACGCGAGCTGGAAGTCGGCGGCATCCTCGGCGACGACATGGGCCTGGGCAAGACCCTGCAGGTCCTGGCACACATCCTTGCCGAGAAGCACGCCGGACGTCTGGATCGCCCAGCCCTGGTGCTGATGCCCACCAGCCTGGTGGCCAACTGGCAGGACGAAGCCGCGCGCTTCGCCCCGGAGCTGCGCGTACTCACCCTGCACGGCGGCGACCGCCACAAAGGCTTCGACGAACTCGGAAATTACGACCTGCTGCTCAGCACCTACGCCCTGCTGCCGCGCGATATCGACGTACTAAGCAAGCAGCCGCTGCACCTCGCCATCTTCGACGAAGCGCAGTACCTGAAGAACGCCAGCAGCAAATCGGCCCAGGCTGCAGCGAAGCTCGACGCCCGCCAGCGCCTGTGCCTGAGCGGCACGCCGCTGGAAAACCACCTGGGCGAACTCTGGTCGCTGTTCAACCTGGTGATGCCCGGCTGGCTGGGCGACCTGCGCAGCTTCACCCGCCTGTACCGCAACCCCATCGAAAAGGCCGGCGACAGCAAGCGGCTGGCCCATCTCAATGCGCGGATAAAGCCCTTCCTGCTGCGCCGCCGCAAGGACCAGGTGGCCGGCGAACTGCCGCCCAAGAGCGAGATCACCCACTGGGTGGAGCTCAGCGACGCACAGCGCGACCTCTACGAAACCGTACGCCTGGCCGTGGACCGCAAGGTGCGCGAGGAAATCAGCCAGAAGGGCCTGGCACGCAGCCACATCGTGGTTCTCGACGCGCTGCTGAAGCTCCGCCAGGTCTGCTGCGATCCTCGCCTGCTGGGCAGCGACCTGCCGACTTCGCAGTCGGGCAAGTTGGCCAGCCTGCTGGAAATGCTCGAGGAACTGCTCGCGGAAGGCCGTCGCATCCTGCTCTTCTCGCAGTTCACCTCGATGCTCGACCTGATTCGCGCCGAACTGGACGCCCGCGCCACTCCCTACGCCCTGCTCACCGGCAGCACCCTTGACCGCCGCGGCCCGGTGGAAGACTTCCAGCGCGGACGGGTGCCGCTGTTCCTGATCAGCCTCAAGGCTGGCGGCACCGGCCTGAACCTCACCGCAGCGGACACGGTGATCCACTACGATCCCTGGTGGAACCCGGCAGTGGAGCAGCAGGCGACCGACCGCGCCTATCGCATAGGCCAGGACAAGCCGGTGTTCGTATACAAACTGATCGCCCGCGGCACGCTGGAAGAGAAGATCCAGCAACTCCAGGCCAGGAAGGCGGCGCTGGCCGCCGGCGTGCTGGAAGAAGGCAAGGATAGCGGCCTGCTATTGCAGCAGAGCGACTTGGACGCCCTCTTCGCTCCGCTGCCCGCTTCGTAGGGCGCATCACCGTTCGCGGTTATGCGCCGCCCCGATCAGCTCACCAGAACGCGCGCCAGCACCGCACGCACCTTGCCGATGCCGTCGTGCAGCGCCTGCTCGATCTCGGCCATGGTGATGATGCCGCTAGACTTGCCGGCGGCCGGATTGACCACCAGCGACAGGCAGGCATAGGGCAGCTCCAGCTCGCGTGCCAACACCGCTTCCGGCATACCAGTCATACCAACGATGTCGCAGCCGTCGCGCTCCAGCTTGGCGATCTCCGCCACAGTCTCCAGGCGCGGGCCCTGGGTCGCGGCGTAGACGCCGTGACTGCTGTGCGGATGCCCCAGCGCCTGCAGCGCCGCCACCAGTTTCTGGCGCAGCACCTCGTCATACGGATGGCTGAAGTCGATGTGGGTGACGTGGTCGATGTCACCGGCAAAGTAGGTGTGCTCGCGGCCCCAGGTGTAATCGACGATCTGGTGCGGCACGCACAGGTGGCCGCTACCCATGGCCGCGTGAATGCCGCCGACAGCGTTCACTGCCAGCACCGCCTCGGCGCCGGCCTGCTTGAGCGCCCAGAGGTTGGCGCGGTAGTTGACCTGGTGCGGCGGAAAGCGATGCGGATGGCCATGGCGAGCCAGGAACAGCACTTCACGACCGGCAAACTCGCCGCGCTGGATCGGCGCCGAAGGCGCACCGTAAGGCGTATCCAGGCTCAGTGAATCCTTCAGGGTCAGGCCTTCCAGCTGGGTCAGCCCGGTGCCGCCGATGATGGCGTAGACAGTCATTGCGAATCCTCAGTCGATCAGTTGCGCGGCACGCAGTTCGCCCACGGCCTGCTGCCAGCGCGGCAGCTGCTTGTATTCGATGCCCGGCCAAGCCTTGGCGCGCATCCGCGCCAGGCGCTCGGGCGCCTGCACTTTCAAGCGCTGCAGGGCCCCAAGGGCCAGCTCGGCGGAGCCACGGTCATTGCACACCAGGCCCATGTCGCAGCCGGCGTTGAGCGCGGCCTGGATTCGACTGGCGGCATCGCCCACCACATGGGCGCCAGCCATCGACAGGTCGTCACTGAAGATCACCCCGTCGAAGCCCAGTTCGCCGCGCAGAATTTCCTGCAGCCAGCGCCGCGAGAAACCAGCGGGACCGGCATCCACCTTCGGATAGATCACGTGCGCTGGCATCACAGCGTCGATCTGTCCGGCCAGGCGCTGGAACGGAATCAGGTCGCTGCGGCGGAGCTCGTCCAGGCTGCGCTCGTCCTCGGGAATGGCTACGTGGGAGTCGGCCTCAGCCCAGCCGTGGCCGGGGAAGTGCTTACCGGTCGCCGCCATGCCCGCAGCGTGCATGCCACGAATGAAGGCGCCGGCCAATTGTGCAGCGCGCTCGGGGTCGCCTTCGAAAGCACGACTGCCGACCACGGCACTGCGTTGATGATCGAGATCCAGCACCGGCGCGAAGCTGAGGTCCAGGCCGACCGCCAGCACTTCGGTCGCCATCAGCCAGCCGCACTGCTCGGCCAGGCGCTCGGCATTTTCGTTGTCGGCAATGGCGCGCATCGCCGGCAAACGCAGGAAGCCCTGACGCAGGCGCTGCACGCGGCCGCCCTCCTGGTCCACCGCCAGCAGCAGATCCGGACGCACGGCGCGAATGGCCGCGCTCAGCTCACGCACCTGGCGCGGACTTTCGATATTGCGGGCGAAGATGATCAGCCCGCCCACTTCAGGGTGGCGCAGGATCTGGCGGTCCTCGGCGGTCAGCCAGGTGCCGCCGATATCGAGCATCAGGGAGCCTTGCATTGGGAATTCCTTAGCAGAGTTCAGCGGTGCGCCACTGCGGCTGCGGCGCTTCGTCGAGGCGCACGCAGCAGTGCAGGGGCACACGCGGGAAAAGTTGCAGCAAGTCGGCATTGCGCAAGCGCACGCAGCCATGGGACAGCGGAATGCCCATGGGTTCGCAATCCGGCGTGCCGTGCAGATAGATGTAGCGACGGAAGGTGTCGACAGGCCCGAGACGATTGACGCCCGGCTCGCAGCCGCTCAGCCAGAGGATACGGGTGAGGATCCAGTCGCGCCCGGGGAACTGCTCATGCAATTCGGCACTCCAGACCTCGCCCGTCCAGCGCCGCCCGCGCAATACAGCGCCATCGGGAAGACCTTCGCCAATCTTCGCCCGCACCTGGTGCAGGCCACGCGGAGTACAGCCCGAACCCTCCCGCTCGCCAGCGCCGTTGCGCGCGGTGGAAACCGGCAAACGCAACGCCAGACGCTCCGCAGCGAAGCCGTAGAGCATCTGGTCGGCAAGGGAAATATGCAGCAGATCGAGGTCAGGCATTGTCCGCCAGCGACAACCGGAATGGTCCGCTAGCTTAGCCGATCGGCCCGGTCAGGCCCAGCGTACTCAGGCCTTGGCCGGTGTGGCCGACTTGCTGCGCGGCTTGAGCTGTGCGCCGGCCAGCGACGGGTCGCTGACTCCGCTGTCGGCACGCATGCCGGCAGCCAGGAACGGCACCATCAGGCGCATCACCTGCTCGATCGAGGTGTTCACGCCGAAGTCGGTCTCAGCCATGGCGCGCAGGGCCTTGATGCCGGACATGCTGAAAGCCGCAGCGCCGAGCATGAAATGCACACGCCAGAACAGCTCGATGGGAGGCAGACGCGGCGCAGCTTCGTTGACCAACAACATGAAGCGACGGAACACCTTGCCGTAGACCTCTTCGAGGTACTTGCGCAGGTGCCCCTGGCTCTGGCTGAAGGCCAGCCCGAGCAGACGCATGAAGATCGACAGGTCGTTGCCACTGCGCGGTTTCACCGCCATGGCTTGCACCACCAGCAGCTCCAGCAGTTCCTCGAGGGAAGCGCGCGGCGCGTCGGTCTTGGCCTGGCGGCGATCGAGTTCCTTTTCCAGGCTGGCGCAGAACGGCCCGAGGAAGCGCGAGAAAACCGCTTGAATGAGCGCCTTCTTCGAACCGAAGTGATAGTTCACCGCAGCCAGGTTCACACCCGCCTTGCTGGTGATCAGACGCAACGAGGTTTCGGCGAAGCCTTTTTCCGCGAACAGCTGCTCCGCAGCATCGAGGATACGTTCGACGGTTTCGGACTGGGCCATGGATCAACTCACCTGACAAACACTTGTTTGAAACTTACGTTTCACCCCGAGCCATTGTCAAGCTTGGCGCGGAGGATTGTTGCAGAAAACAACGGATAGCGACGAACGATATCAGCAAGACGCCTCCCGTAGCCGACGAGTAACAGGAACGCAACCTGAAATAATTCGTTGCCAGTCGCCAACCACTGTATATAATCCCAGCAACTGTACAAAAAGACAGAGTAGGGATATGCAGAAGCTGACGCCGCGCCAAGCCGAGATCCTCGCCTTCATCAAGCGCTGCCTGGAGGACAACGGCTACCCGCCGACCCGCGCCGAGATCGCCCAGGAACTGGGCTTCAAGTCGCCCAACGCCGCCGAAGAACACCTCAAGGCACTGGCCCGCAAAGGCGCCATCGAGATGACGCCGGGCGCATCGCGAGGTATCCGCATCCCGGGCTTCGAGCCAAGCGCCGCAGCGAATGAAGACGAACTGCCGATCATCGGCCGCGTCGCCGCTGGCGCCCCGATCCTCGCTGAGCAGAACGTCGAAGACGCCTGCCGTATCAACCCGGCCTTCTTCAATCCGCGCGCCGACTACCTGCTGCGAGTTCGCGGACAGAGCATGAAGGACGTCGGCATCCTCGATGGCGACCTCCTTGCCGTGCATGTCACCCGCGAGGCGCGCAACGGCCAGATCGTCGTCGCCCGCCTGGGCGAGGAAGTCACCGTGAAACGTTTCAAGCGTGAAGGCAGCAAGGTCTGGCTGATCGCCGAGAACCCCGAGTTCGCCCCCATCGAGGTCGATCTACAGGAACAGGAACTGATCATCGAAGGCTTGAGCGTCGGCGTCATCCGCCGCTAACAGGAGAGGCACCATGCAGTACCCGCAACCGCTGGACCTTCCGCAACTGCCGCTGTTCCAGGAAGCCCTCTGGGCCAACGCCAACGAACCGCTGCTGGTGCAGATGGCGGAGCCTGACGCGCCCGAAGACGGGGCTTTCAGCGAGCTGTCGCTGCGCGGACTACCGGGTAACTGCCTGACCCTCCTCGCCCCCATCCTGCGCGAACTCAGCGAAGAACAGGATGCACGCTGGCTGACGCTGGTTGCCCCGCCAGCCAGCCTGACTCACGACTGGCTGCGCAAGGCCGGGCTCAACCGCGAACGCATTCTGCTGCTCCCTGCGCGAGATCAAGCCTCCGCACAAAGCATCGCCTGCGAAGCCCTGCGCCTGGGCCACAGCCATACCGTCGTGAGCTGGCTACCGGCGCTCGGCACCCAGGCGCGCGCGCAGCTGTCCCGCGCCGCTGTCATCGGACGGGCGCAGAGCCTGAACATTCGTCTGGGTTAATTAAAGCTAGAGCGTCTCAGTGCAGGACGCGCGGGCCGTCCTGTTCGACATCGCCACCTTCGGCGAGGCGACCGGCCATCTGCACACCGATGTTGAACATCGCCTTGGCGACCTCGATGTGCTGGCCTTGCAGGAACCCTTTGGCATCGCTGGAGAACTCCAGCGTCACCAATGCCTCCTCATCATCCGCGCGACGCAACACAATGCGTCCGTCAGGCAGTTCTACGATTTCCAGAAATGAGGTTGGCATGGCTAGGTTCTCTCACAGCAGACCGGCCATTGTACCAGCCATGACCGGGCTACCCTAGCCCATCGGACTTACGGGGCTCGATTCAGCCCCTTAGAGTTCGGTCAGCGCGCCACGGAAACGCAGCACCATTTCCTTGATCGACTTGCGCCAGGCTTCCAGATCCGCATTGCTCAAGGGCTGCGGCTCTTCTGCGTCAAGGCTGATGGCCTGAATCAACGGCTGGGTCGGATCGACCTTGGCCTTGCGCGGCTCGCGCGGTGGCTGGAACAGTTCGGCATAGGCCGCCAGCAGTTGAGCTAACCAGGTCTCAGGCTGCTGTGCCAGCTCCACGAGCTCGGCCAGTTCAGGGCTCGGAGCAGCGGCGAGCACTTCGGCATTGAGCAGCATTTCGACGCGAGGGGCGCCCGCCTGGGGCAAGCGGTAGTAGCCCGCAATCTCGTGAGCCACACCCAGAACTGCGCCGTACAGATGGAACAGCGCCGATTCGCGCTCCGCTTGAACCAGCGCCTGTGCGTTCATCGGGCGCGCTTCTTCGGCCTTGCGCCAGGCTTCCAGGGCCAGGCCGGCGAAGTACAGTTTCTGGTTGGTGCGGGTGTAGAGTTCCTGAGCCATCGACGCGCCCTCAAACAGTCATTCGGCAGTATATGCGCGCCCCACTTGCGCGGGGCGCGCCGCCCATCAGCGCTTGTCTTCGACCTTCCACTTGCCGCCGTCGTAGAAGGCGCGCCAGCCGGTGGGCTTGCCCTCGACCTCGGACTGCACGTACTGCTCCTTGGTCTTGCGGCTGAAGCGGATCACCGCCGGGCGGCCATCCGGGTCCTTCTGCGGCGCAGCGAGCAGGAAGTGGTACTTCGGATCCAGCTCATCCTTGTGCGGCACCAACTCGCTGACCAGAGGGGCACGGGTCTCACGGTTCTTCGGGAACTGGCTGGCGGCCAGGAACAGGCCGGAAGCGCCGTCGCGCAGAACGTAGACGTCGTCCACCTTCTCGCACTTGAGCTCCGGCATGCGGATCGCATCCATCTTCGGCGGCGCAGGCTCACCGTTCTTCAGCAGCTTGCGGGTGTTCTTGCAGGTTGCGTTGGTGCAGCCGAAGAATTTGCCGAAACGGCCGGTCTTGAGCTGCATTTCGCTGCCACACTTGTCGCATTCCAGGCTCGGACCTTCGTAGCCCTTGATGCGGTACTGACCTTCTTCGATCTCGTAGCCAGCGCAGTCCGGGTTGTTGCCGCAGATATGCAGCTTGCGCTTCTCGTCCAGCAGGTACGCATCCATCGCCGTGCTGCAGATCGGGCAACGGTGCTTGCTGCGCAGCACGCGGGATTCGGACTCGCCCTCGTCATCCGCGGCGATTTCGTCGCCCGGAATCAGGTTGATGGTCGCCTTGCAGCGCTCTTTCGGCGGCAGGCTGTAGCCCGAGCAGCCGAGAAACACGCCGGTGGAGGCGGTACGAATCATCATCGGACGGCCGCACTCGCGGCAGGCAATATTGGTCAGCGTCGGCTGGTTGGCGCGCATGCCGTCATTGGAGGCTTCAGCCAGATCCAGCTTCTTGCGGAAATCACCATAGAACTCGTCGAGCAGGTGCTTCCAGTCGCGCTCGCCCTGGGCCACGTCATCGAGGTGCTCTTCCATGCCGGCGGTGAAGCCGTAGTCCATCAGGTTGGAGAAGCTCTCGTTGAGGCGGTCGGTGACGATGTCGCCCATTTTCTCCGCATAGAAGCGGCGGTTATGGGTCGCGACGTAGCCGCGCTCCTGGATGGTCGAGATGATCGCCGCGTAGGTCGACGGACGGCCGATGCCGCGCTTCTCCAGCTCCTTGACCAGGCTCGCTTCGGAGAAGCGCGCCGGCGGCTTGGTGAAGTGCTGGCTCGGGTCGAGCTTGAGCAGCTTCATCGCTTCGCCCTGCGCCATGTTCGGCAGCACGTCGTCTTCGCCCGGTTTGCTCTGCTGCGGCAGGACCTTGGTGTAGCCGTCGAACTTGAGGATGCGGCCCTTGGCGCGCAGCTCGAAGTCACCGGCGGCAACGCTGACGGTGGTCGACAGGTATTCGGCCGGCGGCATCTGGCAGGCGACGAACTGGCGCCAGATCAGGTCGTACAGGCGCTCGGCGTCGCGCTCCATGCCCGACAGCTGGGTCGGACGCAGGTTGACGTCGGACGGACGGATCGCTTCGTGCGCTTCCTGGGCGCCTTCCTTGCTCGAATAGAAGTTCGGCTTGGCCGGCAGGTATTTCTGACCGAACTCACTGTCGATGAAGCCGCGCACCATTTCGATGGCGTCGGCCGACAGGTTGGTGGAGTCGGTACGCATATAAGTGATGTAGCCGGCCTCGTAGAGACGCTGGGCCATCATCATGGTCTTCTTCACGCCGAAGCCCAGGCGGTTGCTCGCGGCCTGCTGCAGGGTCGAGGTGATGAAGGGCGCCGAAGGCTTGCTCGAAGTCGGCTTGTCCTCGCGCTTGGCGACGCTGTAGCTGGAGGCCTTGAGCTTCTCCAGCGCAGCCATGGCCTGGGCCTCGTTGAGCGGCTTGAAGGCTTCGCCTTTCTCGCGCACCACCTCGAAACGGGCCTTCTCGCCGCGCGGGCTGTTCAGGTCGGCGTGGACTTCCCAGTATTCCTCGGGGACGAAGGCACGGATCTCGCGCTCACGCTCGACCACCAGTTTCACCGCCACCGACTGCACGCGGCCGGCGGACAGGCCACGGGCGATCTTCGACCAGAGCAGCGGCGAAACCATGTAGCCGACCACGCGGTCGAGGAAACGGCGCGCCTGCTGGGCATTCACGCGGTTGATATCCAGCTCGCCCGGATGCGAGAACGCTTCCTGGATGGCCTTTTTGGTGATTTCGTTGAACACCACGCGCTTGTAGCGGCTGTCATCGCCACCGATGGCCTCGCGCAGGTGCCAGGCGATAGCCTCCCCTTCGCGGTCCAAGTCGGTTGCGAGATAGATGGTGTCGGCGTCCTTGGCCAGGCGACGCAGTTCGTCGATGACCTTTTCCTTGCCGGGCAGGATTTCGTACTTGGCCTTCCAGCCGTGCTCCGGGTCGACGCCCATGCGCGTGAACAGCTGGCGCTTGGCCTTTTCCTTCGGCGACAGCGCTGGCGCTTCTGCAGCGCTCTTGCGTGTCTTGGCCGCAGCCGGATCCTTCGCACTGGCCGAACCGCTGGTGGGCAGGTCGCGAATGTGGCCGATGCTCGACTTCACCACGTACTGGTTGCCCAGGTACTTGTTGATGGTCTTGGCCTTGGCCGGTGATTCCACGATGACCAGCGATTTACCCATGGATCGGAAGATTCCTGCTTCGAGAAGGTGAATATAAGGAGGGAGGCGCCCGGAACGGCACCGCTATATATAGTGGCGGTCCGCCCAAGGTCAAGCTCAGGATTCGCCCGAGTTGGCCTGGGTCAATTTCAGCGGATCGCTCTCCGGGGTTACCAGAGCAAAGCGTGGAACCCGCTCGCCGTCCACTTCCACCGCTTCGGTGAACATGCTCAGCGGACGCACCCAGAGGCCGAACTCGCCATACAGCGCCTGGTAGATCACCAGCACTTCCTCGGTCTCCGAATGGCGGGCAACACCGAGCACCCGATAGCTCTGCCCCTTGTAGTGGCGATACAGACCGGCCTGCAATTCCATCGTTGCCCTCCTCGGCGAAAAAAGCGGCGATTCTCCGGGGCGCAGTGGCCCAAGGCAATCCCCGCCCCGAAAAAACGAAAGCCGGGGCACTAGGCCCCGGCTTTCACCCTCGTCGAGAGCTTAGACGCGCTCGAAGATGGTGGTGATGCCCTGGCCGAGGCCAACGCACATGGTGGAGACACCCAGGGTGCCGCCGTTCTGCTTCATCACGTTCAGCAGGGTGCCGGAGATACGCGCACCGGAGCAGCCGAACGGGTGCCCCAGGGCGATGGCACCGCCGTGCAGGTTGACCTTCTCGTCCATCTTGTCGAGCACCTTGAGGTCCTTCAGCACCGGCAGGGCCTGGGCGGCGAAGGCTTCGTTGAGCTCGAAGAAGTCGATGTCGTTGATGGTCAGACCAGCGCGCTTGAGCGCCTTGTTGGTCGCCGGAACTGGACCGTAGCCCATGATCGCCGGATCGACACCGGCCACCGCCATGGCGCGAACCACGGCCATCGGCTGGATGCCCAGGTCCTGGGCGCGCTGGGCGCTCATGACGATCATGCAGGATGCGCCGTCGGTGATCTGCGAGGAAGTACCCGCAGTCACGGTGCCGCCTTTGGGGTTGAACGCCGGCTTCAGCGAGGCCAGGCCTTCCAGGGTGGTTTCCGGACGAATGGTCTCGTCGAAGTCGAAGACCTTCAGGAAGCCGTTCTCGTCATACCCTTCCATCGGGATGATTTCGTCCTTGAACTTGCCTTCCTGGGTGGCCTTCCACGCCAGCTGGTGCGAACGCAGGCCGAACTTGTCCTGGGCCTCGCGGGTGATGCCGTGCATCTTGCCCAGCATCTCGGCGGTCAGGCCCATCATGCCGGACGCCTTGGCGGCGTACAGCGACAGGTGCGGGTTCGGATCGACGCCGTGCATCATGCCAACGTGGCCCATGTGCTCCACGCCGCCGACGACGAAGACGTCACCGTTGCCGGTCTGGATCGCCTGCACGGCAGTGTGCAGGGCGCTCATGGACGAACCGCACAGACGGCTGACGGTCTGGCCGGCGCTGGTGTGCGGGATCTGGGTCATCAGCGACGCCATGCGCGCGATGTTCCAGCCTTGCTCCAGGGTCTGGTTGACGCAGCCCCAGATCACGTCCTCGACTTCCGCCGGGTCGAGTTTCGGGTTGCGTGCAAGCACGCCGCTGATCAGGTTCGCGGACAGGGTCTCCGCGCGGGTGTTGCGGTGCATGCCACCCTTGGAACGGCCCATCGGGGTGCGGCCGAAGTCGACAATGACGGCGTCTCTCGGATTCAGGCTCATAAATTCACTCTCGCTCTATTCGTTGCGCACTCAACTGAAGAACTTCTGGCCGTTCTTGGCCATTTCACGCAGCTTCGCGGTCGGGTGGTACAGCGGACCCAGATCGGCGTACTTGTCGGCCAGGGCGACGAATTCGGCTACACCGATGGAATCGATGTAACGCAGGGCACCCCCACGGAAGGGCGGGAAGCCGATGCCGTAGATCAGGCCCATGTCGGCCTCGGCAGCGGTTTCGACGATGCCGTCTTCCAGGCAGCGCACGGTTTCCAGGCACAGCGGGATCATCATGTAGTTGATGATGTCCTCGTCGGTCAGCTCGCGCTGCTCGACGACGATGGCCTTCAGCAGCTCGTAGGCCTGCGGATCGGAAACCTTCTTCGGCTTGCCGCGCTTGTCGGTCTCGTAGGCGTAGAAGCCCTTGCCGTTCTTCTGGCCCAGACGGTTGGCGTCGTACATGACGTCGACAGCGGTCTTGCCTTCAACGGCCATGCGATCCGGGAAGCCTTCGGCCATCACGTCGCGGCCGTGGTGGCCGGTGTCGATGCCGACGACGTCGGAGAGGTAGGCCGGGCCCATGGGCCAGCCGAATTTCTCCATGATCTTGTCGATGCGCACGAAGTCGACGCCGAAGCCCAGCAGCTTGGAGAAGCCGCCGAAGTACGGGAACAGCACGCGGTTGACCAGGAAGCCGGGGCAGTCGTTGACCACGATCGGGTTCTTGCCCATTTTCTTGGCGTAGGCAACGGTGGTGGCCACGGCCACGTCGCTGGACTTCTCGCCACGGATCACTTCCACCAGCGGCATCATGTGCACCGGGTTGAAGAAGTGCATGCCGACGAAGTTTTCCGGACGCTTCAGCGCTTTTGCCAGCAGGTTGATGGAGATGGTCGAAGTGTTCGACGCGAGAACCGCATCTTCCTTCACCACGCCTTCAACTTCGGCCAGCACGATCTGCTTGACCTTCGGGTTCTCGACCACGGCTTCGACGACGATGTCGACGTTGCCGAAGTCGCCGTAGGACATGGTCGGGCGAATGGCGTTCAGCGCCTCGGCCATCTTGGCCGGGGTCATGCGGCCCTTCTCGACGCGCTTGCCGAGCAGCTTGGACGCCTCGTTCAGACCCATCTGGATACCCTCTTCGCGGATATCCTTCATCAGGATCGGAGTGCCCTTGGAGGCGGACTGGTAGGCGATACCGCCGCCCATGATGCCGGCGCCCAGTACGGCGGCCAGTTTCACGTCCTTGGCGATCTCGTCGTACTGCTTGGCCTTCTTCTTCAGGTCCTGGTCGTTCAGGAACAGACCGATCAGGCTCTCGGCGACCGAGGTCTTGGCCAGTTTCACGAAGCCCTGGGCTTCGATTTCCAGCGCCTTGTCACGACCGAAGTTGGCGGCTTTCTGGATCGACTTGATGGCTTCGACCGGAGCCGGGTAGTTCGGGCCGGCCTGGCCTGCGACGAAGCCCTTGGCGGTCTCGAAGGCCATCATCTGCTCGATGGCGTTCAGCTTCAGCTTCTCGAGCTTCGGCTGGCGGCGGGCCTTGTGATCCAGCTCGCCGGAGATGGCGCGCTTGACCAGGTCCAGCGCGGCGGCTTGCAGCTGCTCCGGAGCGACCACGGCGTCGACGGCGCCGACTTTCAGTGCGTCTTCAGCCTTGTTTTCCTTGCCCGAGGCGATCCACTCGACAGCATTGTCGCAGCCGATGATGCGCGGCAGACGAACGGTACCGCCGAAGCCCGGGTAGATGCCCAGCTTGACTTCCGGCAGGCCGATCTTGGCGGTAGCGCTCATCACGCGGAAGTCCGCGGCCAGGCACATTTCCAGACCGCCGCCCAGGGCGATGCCGTTGATCGCGGCAACGGTGGGGACGTTCAGGTCTTCGAAATCGCTGAAGATCTTGTTGGCTTCGAGGTTGCCGGCCAGCAGTTCTTCGTCCGGCAGCTTGAAGTTGTCGACGAATTCGGTGATGTCGGCGCCGACGATGAACACCGCCTTGCCGCTGGTCACGATCACGCCCTTGACGGACGCATCGGCCTTGATGGTGTCGACTGCTTGGCGCAGTTCGTTCAGGGTGAGCCGGTTGAACTTGTTGACGGACTCGCCCTTGAGGTCGAACTTCAGCTCGACGATGCCGCTCTCAAGAGCCTTAACCGTGATGGCTTTACCTTCGTAAATCATCAACTGATCTCCACGCTAGGGAAGCTTGAAATCACACACCGGTCGCCGTGTATCGGGGTTGCTCGGCAGTCGCCGATCATAGTCCCAAAGCCTGCGGCACACCCGCCGGTGCGATAGCCGGGGCCATGTAATCGAAACATCACTTAGGGCAAACGCTCGATTCATACGCCCGTTTGATTCGGGTGCGCCCACCTTCTCGGAAAAGCGCAGAATTGTCAATCGCGCAGTCTTATAGAGAAGTCAGACAAAGCCTCTGGCGCGCAGCATTCGGCCGATTGCTTCCAGAACATTCAGCAAATCCATGACGTGCGCCCGACCAATGGAACGGTGGTACCAGCAGTCGCTGGCCAAAGCCCCGGACGCGGGGTAGAGTCCGCCGAACCGGTCGCGCAACGCGTGCCGGTACAACAAGAAGCCGAACGGCACAAGGAGATGGATTCATGTCGCGCCGACCGCTGACTCTGCTGCTGTCCACCCTGTTATTTATCGCAACGCCCCTTCTCGCCCGCGCCGACGCCCCCAGCGACCTGCTGAACCTGCACCAGATGCGCCTTGCCGCGCAGCGCAGCATCAGCGACTTCTTCCTGCTCACCTCCACCGAAGGCGATGCGCGCTATGCCGGCCTGGTCGACAGTTCGACCGCCGATGCCAGCAATGCCGCCGACCGCCTGGGCGCCATGCCTGGCGGTGCCTCGACCCAGCTCAAGAGCCAGCTCGACCAGCAATGGCTGGCCTATCGGCAGAACCTGACCCAGCAGATCCAGGCCCAGAAGCAGAACGGCTACAACGACTTCAAGGCGCTCGGCGACCTGGCGGAACAGAATCGCCAGTTGCTGGATACCGCCGAGCAGCTGTACGGCAAGATCCAGGAGGAAAGCGGCGTCCAGGTGCCGCCACTGACCCAGCAGAGCCGCGAGCAGAGCCTGCTGATGCAGGCGATTACCTGGAACTACGTGGCGCGCAACATCTCCGTCGGCGCCAATCCGGTGAAGAGCGAGGACCAGCAGTCGCTGGACGACCTGAGCAACCGCTTCGCCATCAACCTGCTCCGCCTGCAGCAGGCGCCGCAGACATCGCCCGAGATCGGCCGCGAACTACGGGCGATCTCCACCAAGTGGCACTTCATCGAGAAGTCGCTGCAGAGTGCGGCGCAAAGCAACGTGCCCATCCTCATCGACAAGTACTCGGACGGCATCATCGCCGATCTGGAGCAGGTTTCCGGGCTATACGCCGCCGCGCAGCAATGAGCGCGGCTCAGGCGCGACGCGTGAGGAAATCGGCGACCCGTTGCAGGTCGGCGCTGTCGCCCCGCTCGCCCCAGTACAGCGCGATGAACTGGGCCGATGCCTCGACCATGAACACATCTCCCGGCAAGGTCGCCAGTTCGGCGGCCAGCTCGGCATCGGTACAGGGCTCGCGCCAACGGTCCAACCACTGCCCGGGACTGCTTTGCCAATAGCACCAGGCGTCCGCACGGCCTCGGCTGCGGCCCCGGTGGTATTGCGCGCAGCTCTGCGGCGGCTGGCGCTCCAGCCAGTGCGGCCACTCCTGGCGCGCCATCTGCATGGCCAGGCCCAGGCGCCGCGCCTGCATGCGCATATCCATCTGCCCACGCTGGCCCCGCGACGGGAGTAGCCAGGACAGCGGGCTGAGCACCAGCGCGAGCAGCAATATCAACCACCAGTTGTTCATAACAGGTAGACCCCGGCCCGAAGGGCCATACTTGTATTCAACGAGCCCCCCGGAGGAGACGTTCATGCCCTACCAACACATCCTGGTCGCCGTGGATCTGACCGACGAATGCGATCCGGTGATGAAGCGCGCCGTGGCGCTGGCTGCCAGCACCCAGGCGAAGCTGTCCACCGTGCACGTGGTCGAGCCCATGGCCATGGCCTTCGGCGGTGACGTGCCGATGGACCTGTCGATGCTGCAACAGCAGCAATTCGACCAGGCCAAGGAGCGCATGCACCAATTCACCCTCAGCTATCCGCAGGTTTCCGTCTCGGAAAACCATCTGGTCTACGGCCAGCCACGCCAGGAGATCCACCGCCTGGCCAACGAGCAGGGTTGCGACCTGATCATCGTCGGCAGCCATGGCCGACATGGCCTGGCCCTTCTGCTCGGTTCCACCGCCAACGATGTGCTGCACGGAGCGCCCTGCGACGTGCTGGCGGTACGCCTGCAGAAAACCGAGTGAGGCACGCGGCGCCCGCTCAACGCGGGCGCCGCTCGTTCAACCCAGATCGCCGCCGCTCATCAGCACCGGCCGCACCTTCTGCAGCTGCGCTTCCAGCGAATAGCTCATGCTCGAGGACATCGAGAAGAAGCTGAGGAAAGCCTTCAGGTTGGAATCGCCGACGCAGGTTTCGTGGATGCGCTGCCAGAACGCCTGGTTGACCAGCTGCAACTGCTGGTAGAGCCGCACCAGCCCCTTGAGCTCCCAGTCCGCGTGTCGCCCCTCGCGGTAGTTGAAGTACTGCCGCATGAGGTAGAGCGATACCGCGCGGGTGATGAACTCCTGGTTGCTGGCGAACGGCAGGTGCTGCGTGGCCATCGGCTTGAGCTTGCCCAGCAGCGGGCAGGCGCTGGTCGCCATGATGACCCCAAGCAGCGCGCGCAATCCCTCTTCCAGGCCGACATTCTTGCGGTACTCGCGCTCTGGCGTGCGTACCTGCACTTCCGCCCGCTTGATCGCCGGCAGCCCGCGGAAATCCTCGATCACCCGATGCAGGTCGACCGCCGCCGGGCAATGGCGGAACTGCTCGCGCGACAGCGGGCAGTTGCTGCACTGGTTGTAATCCAGGCGCGTCCACTTCGGCGCGTCATCCGCCGACGCAGCATCGAAGCTGCGATCGGTTTCGATGCGATAACTGAACGCGTGCTCGTCATCCAGATTGATGCGGTACTCGATTGCCATTGGCCGTCCTTAGAAGGGCCGCACTCGTCCACCCGGACGAACGCGGCCCGCGTCATTCTTCAGCGACTCTCACTTACGGCGCCGGGCACGCGACCCGGTCGCTTCACTCTTCCAGCTCGGCCCAGCGCTCGATCAGGCGGTCCAGCTCGGCCTGCAGGCTTTCCATGCGCTCCAGCACCCCGCGGGTTTCTTCCGCCGGGCGCTGATAGAAGCTGGGCGAAGCGACTTCCGCCTGCATCGCGGCCAGGTCCGACTCCAGGGCTTCGATCTGTCCGGGAATAGCCTCCAGCTCGCGTTGCAGTTTGTAGCTGAGCTTCTTCTTCGCCGCCGGCGCCTCGACCGCAGCAGCTACCGCTGCCGGCTCGGCCGGGACCGTTTCCTCTACAGCGGGCTTTCCGGCCTTTTCTTCACCGACACCCAGCAGGCGCGGCGAGCCGCCCTGGCGCAGCCAGTCCTGGTAGCCGCCGACGAATTCGCGCACGCGCCCTTCGCCTTCGAAGACCAGGGTGCTGGTCACCACGTTGTCGAGGAACTCCCGGTCGTGGCTGACCATCAGCACGGTGCCGTCGAAACCGAGCAGCACTTCTTCCAGCAGCTCCAGGGTTTCCACGTCGAGGTCGTTGGTCGGTTCGTCCAGCACCAGCAGGTTGGCCGGCTTGCTGAACAGCTTCGCCAGCAACAGGCGTGCCCGCTCGCCGCCGGACAGCGCCTTGACCGGCGTGCGGGCGCGCTGCGGGGTGAACAGGAAGTCGCCCAGGTAGCTCAACACATGGCGGTTCTGGCCATTGATGGTGATGAACTCGCGGCCTTCGGAAATGTTGTCGATGACGGTCTTTTCCGGCTCCAGCTGGTGACGCAGTTGGTCGAAATAGGCCACTTCCAGGCGCGTGCCTTCCTTGATGCTGCCGGAAGTCGGCTGCAGGTCGCCGAGCAGCAGCTTGAGCAGGGTCGTCTTGCCGGTGCCGTTGGCGCCGAGCAGGCCGATGCGGTCGCCACGCTGCAGCACCAGGGAGAAATCACGGATCAGGGTCGGGCCTTCGGGATGGGCGAAGCCGACCTTTTCGGCGACTATCACCTGCTTGCCGGACTTCTCCGCCGTCTCCAGTTGGAAGCTGGCCTTGCCGGTACGCTCGCGGCGCTCGGCACGCTCGAAACGCATGGCCTTGAGCGCCCGCACGCGGCCTTCGTTACGGGTACGGCGCGCCTTGATGCCCTGGCGGATCCAGACCTCTTCCTGGGCCAGGCGCTTGTCGAACAGCGCGTTGGCCGCTTCTTCCGCCGCCAGTTCCTGCTCCTTATGCACGAGGAAGCTAGCGTAGTCGCCGTTCCAGTCGATCAGGTTACCGCGGTCCAGTTCGAGGATGCGGTTGGCCACCGCCTGCAGGAAGGCGCGGTCGTGGGTGATGAACAGCACCGCGCCGGGGAAGTCGGCCAGGGCGTTTTCCAGCCAGGCGATGGCGCCGATATCCAGGTGGTTGGTCGGCTCGTCGAGCAGCAGCAGGTCGGGCTCGGCGACCAGCGCCTGGGCCAGCAGCACGCGACGGCGCCAGCCGCCGGACAGCTCGGCGAGGGTCTTGTCGGCCGGCAGTTGCAGGCGGGTCAGAGTGGTGTCCACCAGTTGCCCCAGGCGCCAGCCGTCACGGGCTTCCAGCTCCTGCTGGACGCGCGCCAGCTTGTTCAGGTCGTCCTCGGTTTCGATGTGCATGCTCAGGTGGTGATAGCGCGCGAGCAGTTCGCCCACCTCGGCCAGGCCTTCGGCGACCACGTCGTAGACGGTCCGGTCGTCGGCGCGCGGCAATTCCTGCGGCAGTTCACCGATCTTCAGCGACGGTGCACGCCAGATGTCGCCGTCATCGGGCTTCTGCTCGCCCTTGACCAGCTTGAGCATGCTCGACTTGCCGGTGCCGTTGCGGCCGATGACGCACACCCGTTCGCCCCGCGCGATCTGCCAGGAAACCTTGTCCAGCAATGGCGTGGTGCCAAAGGCGAGGGACACGTCGGTAAACTTCAGCAGGGTCA
The DNA here is from genome assembly GCF_041409665.1 of Pseudomonas sp. QL9. Taxonomy (NCBI): domain Bacteria; kingdom Pseudomonadati; phylum Pseudomonadota; class Gammaproteobacteria; order Pseudomonadales; family Pseudomonadaceae; genus Pseudomonas; species Pseudomonas sp. QL9. The sequence continues at coordinate 4,872,351 of NZ_CP166971.1, read as the reverse complement.
TGGGCGATCTCCGGAAACAGGGCGCGCAGTGTAAGGGAAAGTCGGCAAAAGTCAGAGCCTTGCGCGCATCCGCCGGCGCCATCGGAAGTCGTCGATAGAGCCCGGCGGTGCTTCCGCCGCGCTCGCGCAACAGGCTAAGCTTGTGCTTATCGGCGCCAGCCAGACTGCGCCACGAATCATCAGCCCGGAAGAGTCATGCGCGGTCGCCTTTCCCTAGTTTTTTCCTGCCTGTTCCTTGCCTTGACCAGCGTCAGCTCGGTACAGGCCGCGTCGCTGACTCAACAGCGGCAGATGTACGACGAAGCCAAGGCCGCCCTCGCGCGCAACGATAACGGCCCCTACCTGCGCTACCGCCAGGCCCTGGCCGATTATCCGCTGGAGCCGTACCTGGGCTACGACGACCTGACCAACCGTCTGAAAAGCGCCAGCGACACCGAGATCGAAGCCTTCCTCACCGAGCATGGCGACCTTCCGCAGATCAACTGGATGAAGCTGCGCTGGCTGCGCCAGCTGGCCGATAGCGGCGACTGGAAGACCTTCCTCGACTACTACGACCCGAAGATGAACTTCACCGAGCTGGACTGCCTCTACGGCCAGTACCAGCTCACCCATGGCCAGAAAGCCGCCGGCAACGAGACCACGCGCAAGCTGTGGCTGGTCGGCAAGTCCCAGCCGGACGCCTGCGACGCCCTGTTCAGCGTCTGGGAAGCCGACGGCCAGCTCACCGAAGACATGATCTGGAAGCGCCTGAAGCTCGCCGCCGAGAAAGGCAACTACGGCCTGGCCAGTACCTTGTCGAAGCGCCTGGCGGGCCTGGGCAGCCTCGGCGAGTTGATGATCAAGGTCGCGCAGAGCCCGGCGCAGCTTAGCCAGACCGCCCGCTTCGACCAGCGCACCCACGCCATGGCCGACGTCGTCGGCCTCGGTCTGCGCCGCCTGGGCAAGCAGGACCCCGAGCGCGCGCTCGACCTGCTCGACCATTACGAGAACAGCCTACCCTTCTCCACCGAGGAGAAGGTCAACATCGCCCGGCAGATCGGCCTGGGCCTGGCGCGCAGCTACGATCCCCGCGCCCTGCCGCTGATGACCAAGTACGACCCGGAGCTGCGCGACAACACCGTCAGCGAATGGCGCCTGCGCCTGCTGATGCGCCTGGGCCGCTGGGAAGACGCCTACCAGCTGACCCGCCAATTGCCCAAGGACCTCGCCGAGACCAACCGCTGGCGCTACTGGCAGGCGCGCACCCTGCAGCTGGCGCAGCCGCAGAACCCGGCAGCGATGAGCCTCTACCAGCCGCTGGCACGCGAGCGTGATTTCTACGGTTTCCTCGCCGCCGACCGGATCAACGCCCCTTATCAGTTGAACAACCGCCCGGCGCCGATCAGCCCGCAGGTGATGCAGCGTGTGCGCAATGCCGCCAGCACCCGGCGCGCCCTGGAGTTCTACGCCCGTGGCGACATCATCAGCGCCCGCCGCGAGTGGTACTACGCAGCCCGCGTATTCAACCGCGACGAACTGCTGGCGCAGGCGAAGATGGCCTACGACATGCAGTGGTACTTCCCGGCGATTCGCGCCATCAGCCAGGCGCAGTACTGGGACGACCTCGACATCCGCTTCCCCATTGCGCACCGCGACAGCCTGCTGCGCGAGGCGCGCAACCGTGGATTGCACTCCAGCTGGGTGTTCGCCATCACCCGCCAGGAGAGTGCGTTCATGTCCGATGCCCGCTCCGGCGTCGGCGCCACCGGCCTGATGCAGCTGATGCCGGCCACCGCCAAGGAAACCGCGCGCAAGTTCGGCATTCCCTTCGGCTCGCCGCAGCAGCTGATCGTCCCCGAGGTCAACATCCAGCTCGGCGCCGCGTATCTCAGCCAGGTCGAGGGACAGTTCAACGGCAACCGCGTACTAGCGACAGCCGCCTACAACGCCGGCCCCGGCCGCGTGCGCCAGTGGCTGAAGAATGCACGCCACCTGTCGTTCGACGTCTGGGTGGAGAGCATTCCCTTCGACGAAACCCGCCAGTACGTGCAGAACGTGCTGTCTTACGCGGTGATCTACGGGCAAAAACTCAACGCCCCGCAGCCACTGGTTGACTGGCACGAGCGCTTCTTCGACGAGCTCTGAATCACGCCCTCGCGCACGCATCTCCCACATTCGCCAGGGCCGCCTATGCTTGCATGGGCGTCCAAGCTTCACGCTCCGGCCAATGATTTCCGCTGCCTCGCGGGAGATGCGCCATGCGCCCAGTCCATCGCTGCTCTGCCCTGATCCTCGCCCTGCTGGCCCTGGCCATCCTGTCGTCTCAATCGGCGCTCGCCGCCAACGAGCCTGCCCCTGCTCCCGCTGCCGCGCCAGCAGCTCCGGCAGACGCTGCCGCAGCGCAGCCAACCGCAGCCGAACCGCCAGCGGCGGCACCAACGGTGGCGCCTCCGCCTGCTCCGCCGCCGCCCGCCCCGCCAGAGACCGTCTTCACCGCTGAGCAGCTGGACCAGATGCTCGCGCCCATCGCGCTGTATCCGGACTCGCTGCTCGCACAGGTGCTGATGGCCGCGACCTATCCGGGCAACGTCTCCGATGCCGTGGCCTGGTCCAAGGCCCACCCCGACGCCAAGGGGGACGACGCGGTACGCCAGGTGGCCGAAATGCCCTGGGACCCGAGCGTGCAATCGCTGGTGGCCTTCCCCGACGTGCTGTACCTGATGGGGCAGGACCCGACCTGGGTGCAGCGCGTCGGCGACGCCTTCCTTGCCCAGCCCGACGCCGTGATGCAAAGCGTGCAGAAGCTGCGCCAGCGCGCCCAGGCAGCCGGCACCCTGAAGTCCAACCAGCAGCAGAAGGTCACGGTGAAGGAAGCCCCGCCGAGCAACACGACGGTGGTCGAGTCCGCGCCAGCGCAGACCATCGTCATCGAGCCGGCGGACCCACAGGTGGTCTACGTCCCCAGCTACAACCCGAACGTGGTCTACGGCACCTGGCCCGCACCGTCCTACCCGCCGACTTACTACCCACCACCGCCCTCGTATCCAATCGCCACAGGCCTGGCCACTGGGCTGGCGTTCGGCGTGGGCGTCGCTGCCATCGCCTCGTTGTGGGGCGATTGCGATTGGGACAACGGCGACGTGGATGTCGACGTCAACCGCTACAACAACATCAACGTCAATCGCCAGAAGCTCGACGCCAGCCAGCGGACCTGGCAGCACAACCCGACCTATCGCCAGGGCGTGCCCTACCGTGGCCAGGCCACCCAGCAGCGCTTCGACCGCCGCCTCGCCGGCGCCGATCAGCGCACCGCCCTGCGCGGCCAGGACCCGCGCGCCGCCGATCGCGCCCGGGCGCGGCAGAGCCTGAACCAGCGGGGCATCGCTGCACCGGCGACTACCAATCGCCAGGCACAGGAACGCGCCCAGAGCGCATCGAGAGAACTGCGCCAGCAAGGCAAGCTCGATCAGAACGGCAGGATCCGCCAGGACGGCCAATTGGGCCAGGGCGGCAAGCTGAACCAGGACAACAAGTTGCGGCAACGCGAGCAGGCCAGCACGCGGCAACGCGAACGCGCGCCGAGCAATGTGCAGAACCAGCGCCAGGCACGCGAGCGCTTCGCCGGCAGCCAGGGGCCGCGCAACAACGCCTTCGCCGACGCGCGCAATCCACGCCAGGCTCGCGCCAGCAGCGACCGCGGCCAGCTCAGCCGGGCCAGCTCCCGGAACAGCATCGGTGCAGGTCGGGCGCAGGCCGAACGCGCCGGCCGCCCCGTCCAACGCTCCGCCCCGTCGCTGTCGCGCGGCGGTGGCCGTGGCAGACGTTGAGAGGAGACTCGCCATGCCCCTGATCCCACGCATAGCCCTGTTCTCGCTGCTGCCGCTGCTCATTCCTCCGGCCCAGGCGCAGGAGGTATTCAAGAGCCCGGACGAAGCCGCCGCGGCCTTCGTCGCCGCACTCGGCACCGAACACGCCGACGCCGATCGCCTGGCCAAGTTGCTCGGCGACGACTGGCATAACTACATCCCGGTCAAGAACATCGAGCGCAAGGACGTCGATGCCTTCCTGGACCTGTACAAGCAACATCACGAAATCCGTGACGACGGCAAAGGTCGCGCTCACCTGGTGGCCGGCAACGACGGTTGGACCCTGCCGATCCTGCTGCGCCAGGGCAAGGACGGCTGGGCCTTCGACGCCAAGGACAGCGTCGACGAGATTCGCGACCGCCGCATCGGCCGTAACGAACTGGCAACCATCCAGGCAGTGAAGGCCTATCACGACGCGCAACTGGACTACGCCACGAAGGATCGCAACGGCGACGGGCTGCTCGAATACGCGCAGAAGTTCGAGAGCGCCGACGGCAAGTTCGACGGTCTCTACTGGGCCGACCAGCCTGGCGTCGAGGAGAGTCCGCTGGGCCCGCTGTTCGGCGATGCCAAGCCCGAAGGCGAATGGCACGGCTACCACTACCGCATCCTCACCGCCCAGGGCCCGTCCGCTCCCGGCGGCGCCTACGACTACCGGATCGGCAAGCACATGACCCGCGGCTTCGCCCTGGTCGCCTGGCCGGCTCGCTACGGCGACAGCGGCGTGATGTCGTTCATGATCAGCCACGACGGCGAGGTGTTCGAGAAGGACATGGGCCCGGACAGCGCCAAGCTGGCACTGGCGATGAAGACCTTCGACCCGGACAGCAGCTGGACCGAAGTGAAGGACGACGACACTGCCTCGAACTGATACAGGAATTGCCTTGCAAGGGGCGTACGACCGCGAACGCAGGTACGCCCCGTTCGGCCCTACTCGAGGATTTCCACCGGCATGCCGAGGCGCAGTTCGCCGCGCCCTTCGGCGATCAGGTTCTGTCCGAACATCGCCTCGCCGTCGACGTTGCGGTACTGCATCAGCGTGGCCAGCGGCTCGCGTTGCGCGTCGCGCTCGCCGGTGTGCGGGTCGATGGTGGTGAGGATGCAGCGGCTGCAAGGCTTGGCCACGCGGAACTCCACTTCGCCGATGCGGATGCGCTTCCAGCTGTCCTCGGCGAAAGCCGCGGCGCCCTCCACCACCAGGTTCGGGCGGAAGCGCAGCATGTCCAGCGGACGACCGACCCGCGCGGAAAGGTCGTCCAGCGATCCCTGGCCGATCAGCAGCAGCGGGAAGCCATCGCCGAAGTGCACCTTCTCGCCGGCATTGGCGTAGGCGGTGTCGACCTGGCGCGCGCGCTGTTCGGGAATCATTACCAGGCGGCAAGGGCGGCCGAGGAAGCGGCTGAGCCAATCCGCGGCGGCATCGCCGGCATCCGGCACCTGCAGGATGTCGCGCCAGATGGTCACACCGCGCAGCGCGTCGTCGGTTGCGGGCACGACCACCGAGAGATCCTCCATGCCCGGCGCGCGCAGGCGCAGGGCGCCGAAGCCCTCTTCCCAGCGCGCCTCGATGCGGCCCATCTGCGGCAGCAGGCGCTGGGTGAGGAAACGGCCGTTAGCCTCCTCGACGACCATCCAGCGGCGGTCGCCCTCCAGGCCGAGGGCATCCAGGCGGATGTTGTCCAGGGGCTCGACCTGTCCGGACTTGAGCGGATAACGGTAGAGGGCGCTGAGGCTTGGCATGGCGGCGGCTTCCTTGTACGGGCGAAACGCCCTTATACGGCGCCGCCGGGCGCCCCGCAATCGCTGTGTCAGGCGGGGACTTTTTCCAGACGCCGGCGGATCACTTCAACCAGTTTGTCGGGCTGGAACTTGGAGAGGAAATCGTCGCAGCCGACCTTGCGCACCATCGCCTCGTTGAAGCTGCCGGACAGCGAGGTGTGCAGCACCACGTAGAGATCGCTCAGGCGCGGATCGTTACGGATCTCGGTGGTCAGCCGGTAGCCGTCCATCTCAGGCATCTCGGCATCGGTGAAGACCATCAGCAGCTTCTCGTTGACGTCCACGCCGCTGTCGGCCCAGGCCTTGAGCTGGCGCAGCGCGCGCAGCCCGTCGGTGGCCACGTGCATCTTCAGGCCGAGCTGGCTGAAGGTGTCGCGCAGCTGGGCGACGGCGACGCTGGAATCGTCCACCACCAGCACCTCGCGGTCGCTGGTCTGCATCAGCAGCTCGTTGTCCAGGCGGTCGGCGGAAACGCGGGTATTCATCGGCACGATTTCGGCGAGCACCTTCTCCACGTCGATGATCTCCACCAGGCGATCGTCGATGCGGGTGATCGCGGTCAGGTAGTGCTGGCGCCCGGCGCCACCGGGCGGCGGCTGCACCGCTTCCCAGTTGAGATTGAGGATGCGCTCCACGCCACCGACCAGGAACGCCTGCACCGAGCGGTTGTACTCGGTGACGATGATGGTGCTGCGCTCTTCCGGGCGCAGCGGGCGCATGCCGATGGCGTGCGACAGGTCGATCACCGGCAGCGTCTGGCCGCGCAGGTTGATCACCCCGCAGATCATCGGGTGGCGCTGCGGAATCAGGGTCAGGCGCGGCAGCTGCAGCACTTCCTGGACCTTGAACACGTTGATGGCGAACTGCTGCCGACCAGCCAGGCGGAACACCAGGATTTCCAGGCGGTTCTGGCCCACCAGTTGGGTGCGTTGATCGACGCTGTCGAGAATGCCGGCCATGCCTGCTCCTGATATCGGAATGAATCGCGCGAAAGCTATCGGCCGGAATACTGGCGGCAACATACTGGCGCCGCGCCATCATGCCTCAGTTGGACGAGCAGGCCAATCCCGCACACTGCCGGCCGTCAGCTGGCCGCGTTCGTTCGCAGCAAGGGCGAGTCCGCCGGCAGGTGCAGACGAATGGCCGCGGGACGCACCTCGAAGCGCGCCCGACGGGCCTCCAATGGCTCGCCATCGAGGTTGATCGCCAGGCCTTCGCCGGCATCCAGCTCAACCCACGGCAGGCGTGCGCGGACCAGCAACTCGCGGAGGCCACCACCACTGCCGAGCAGGCTGCCCAGGGTCGTGAGCAGGTCGCCCGGCTTCGGCAGGATGCTCAGGTCGAGCAGACCGTCGTCGACCAGCGCATCGGCGCAAAGGGGGTGCCCACCGCCCGCCTGGCGGCCGTTGCCGATGCCCAGGGCGAGGAATTCGCCGCGCCACTCGAATCCCGGTCCACGGAAATGCCCCTGCGCCGAATGCACCTCGCTGAAGCGGCTGAGCCCGGTCAGCAGGTAGGCGGCGCCGCCGAGCATCTTCTTGAGGTCCTCGGAGGTGTTGGCGGTGACGGTGGAACCAAACCCGCCGGTCGCCATGTTGAGGAACAGCTGGCCCTCTACCTCGCCCAGGTCGATTGGGCACGCTGGCTGCTCCAGCAAGGCCAGGGCAGCATCGGGCTCCAGGGGAATGCCGGCGGCACGGGCGAAGTCGTTGGCCGTGCCGAGCGGCAGCAGGGCCAGGCTGGCGTCGGCCTCGGCGCGCGCCAGGGCATCGGCCACGGCGCGCGCGGTGCCATCGCCGCCGCCGGCGATCAGCGTCGGATAGCCGTATGCAAGAGCCTCATCGACCAGGCGCTCGGCATCGCCCTCCTCCCAGGTCACCCGCACATCCAGTTGCCAGCCCGCCTCGCGACAGGCCAGCACGGCGGCGCGCACGCCCTCGTTGGTGGCCTGCTTGCCGTGCAGGATCAGCAGTGCCTGCGGTTTCGTCATGGTCCTTCCCCCTCTGGCTGTCCGTTCCACTATGGACCATGCCAGGCGCGGGGAAGGTTCACGCCGGGTAGCCGGTGATCTCGCGGATGCTCTGGTACAGCGGCTTGAGCTGCCGGTACATGCGCTGGTAGACCTCGCGGTAGAGCCGCTCGTAGGTGCGCTGCGCCTCCGCGCGCGGCTGGAACACCTCGCCGACGCGGGTCATGGCGGCGATGGCACTAGCGAAGTCCGGGAACAGCCCCAGCCCCACCGCGCAGTCGATGGCCGCGCCCAGGCCGGAGGCTTCATAGACGTGCGGGCGCTCCGTCGGCAGGCCGAAGATGTCCGCAGTCAGCTGCATGGCCGCATCGCTCTGCGAGCCGCCGCCGGCCACGCGCAGGCGTTCGATGCGCGTGCCGGAGCGTTTCTCGATGCGCTCCTTGCCTTGGCGCAGTGCGTAGGCGAGGCCTTCGAGGATGGCGCGGTACAAGTGCGCGCGGGTATGTACGTCGCCGAAGCCGATCACCGCGCCCTTGGCCTCCAGCCCCGGCTCGCGGATGCCCGGTGTCCAGTAAGGCTGCAGCATCAGGCCCATGGAGCCGGGCGGCACTTGGTTCACCAGTTCGTCGAACAGCGCTTCCGGCTCCACGCCCAACTCGCTGGCGCGCTGCATCTCGCGCAGGCCGAACTCGCGCTTGAACCAGCTGACCATCCAGAAGCCGCGGTAGATCATCACCTCGGTGTTGAAGTGGTCGGGAATCGCCGCCGGGTACGGCGGGATCAGCGGAATGGTTTCCAGGTAGCGCGAGCGGGTGGTGTTGATGGTCGCCGTGGTGCCATAGGAAAGGCACGCCACACTTGGCTCGATGGCCCCGGCGCCGAGCACCTCACAGGCCTTGTCCGCGCCCGCTGCTATGAGTGGCAGGCCCTCGGGAATACCGGTATGGCGGCTGGCTTCGGCACTGATCGCACCGAGCTTCTCGCCGGGCTTGAACAGCTCCGGCAGCTGCTCCTGTTGCACCCTCACCGCCTGCCATTTCCAGTCGCGCGGCGCGGCCCACTTCAGGCGTTTGTAGTCGAACGGCAGATAGGCAACGCTGCAGGCCAGCGAGTCGACGAAGCGCCCGCACAGGCGATGGGTCAGGAAGCCCGAAAGCAGCAGCACCTTGTGCGTCGCAGCGTGCAATTCCGGTTGCTGCTGGGCGACCCAATTGACCTCGGCCTGGCTGCGGAAGTAGTCCACTGCACCCTCGGCGCCGGCCAGCTTGAACAGCCAACCCCAAGGCCCCTTGATGTGCCCTTCGACCTCCGCGCGGCGCTGGTCCAGCCAGAGGATCGCCGGGCGCAGCGGGCGGCCTTCTGCGTCAACGTGGATCACGGTGCCGCGCTGGGTGGTCAGCGACACGCCACGGATCAGGCTGCGGTCGATGCCCGTCTGCGCCCAGAGCTGCTGGCAGGCCTCGCCGAGCTTGGCCCAGTAGTACTCCGGGTCCTGCTCGGCCCAACCAGGCTGGGTGGAGTAATACGCCTCCAGCTCGACCTTGCCCTTGCCCACCAGGTTGCCGGCGAGGTCGAAGAGCAGCACGCGCACGCTCTGGGTACCGTTGTCGATGGCCAGCAGGTAGCTCTGTTCGCTCAAGGTGTGGTCCTTCTTGTTATCGAACCGACTCGGGCAGGCTGTAGCAACGCCGCCAGAGATCCAGGTAATCGCTTTCTTCGCGCTGCCATCGCTCGTCGTCCCAGCCCAGGCGAGGCTGGCAGAGCGCACGGATCGCCGGCAACTCGGCCGAACCACCGTCGGCCAGCAGCAGGCCCAGGCGCGTGCGGCGCAGCAGCAGGTCGTCGAGGTGCAGCACCAGTTCGCCCTCCGCCGCCCAGGCCAGCTCGGCCCACAGGCAATCGCTGCCGCCGATTCGCTCGCTGCCGATTTCGCCGATCAGCCGCGCCAGTTGCGGCAGATTGCGGCCGTGTCGACCGGCCAGGCGCCGCTTCTGCTGCGGGCTGACGCCAGGCAGTTCGACCGCAGGCGGCAAGCCGAAAACGGTGCCCTGATCTTCCTGCAGCTCGCGCCCCAGCATGGGCGCGCAGGCGCGCAGCACTTCCAGCGCCAGCAGGCGGAAGGTGGTGAGCTTGCCGCCAGCCAGGGTCACACAGCCCGGCTCGACCCAGAGCGCGTGCTCGCGCTTCTCATCCGAAGGTTTCTTCTGCCCGGTGCCGGAGGCGACCACCGGGCGCACGCCGGCCCAGGTCGAGCGCACGTCGGCGCGTTCGATGCGGGCCGAGGGAAATTGCTGGGCGCAGGCGGCCAGCAGGTAGTCCACTTCCTCCGGGCTAATGCGCGCGTCGCGGTCGAGGCTCTCGCGATGGTCGAGGTCGGTGGTGCCGATGACGGTCGCGCCTTCCCAGGGGAAGACGAACACCGGACGCTTATCCGCCGCATGCATGAAGCTGAAGGCATGCGCGACCGGCAGCCGCCAGGCCGGCAGCAGCAGGTGGCTGCCGCGCAGCGGACGGATATGTTCACTGCCCTGGATGCGCCGCAACTGATCGGCCCAGGCACCAGTGGCCAACGCCACGGCACGCGCGCGGAACTGGAACGTGCCAGCGCCTTCACTGTCTTCGGCGAGCAGGCCGGTCACGCGGCCGCCCTGGCGCGTCAGTTCGCGTACGCGCAGCCCATTGAGCGCTTCGCCAGCGTCGGCGCGCGCTTCGTCGAGCACGCGCATGACCAGCCGCGCATCGTCCACCACGGCATCGCTGAACTGGGTGCCGCCAAGCAGACCGTCCTCTTTCAGCCCGGGGGCCAGATAGCGCAGTTGCTGCAGCGGGTAATAGAGGTGATTGCGCCGGCCGGCCAGGGCGTCGTACAGCGCCAGCAGGCTGCCGAACACCTTCGGCCCGGGGAAGCCGCCGCGGTAGTGCGGCATCACGAAGCTCAGCGGCTCGACCAGACCCGGCGCTTCGCCGAGCAGGCGCTGGCGTTCGCGCACCGAGTCGCGGGTCAGGCCGAGTTGGCCCTTGGCGATGTAGCGCAGGCCGCCGTGGACCATCTTCGACGAGCGACTGGAAGTGCCCCAGGCGAAGTCGCGCTGCTCGACCAGCAGGCAACGCCAGCCGCGCCGCGCGGCCTCGCGCAGGATGCCTGCGCCGGTGATGCCGCCGCCGACCACGATCAGGTCCCAGTCGCGTGCCGCCAGCTCGGCCAGCGCTTCGCGGCGCCAGTCGGCGTTCCAGGCCGGCATGCCGTCAGTCCTGCAACAGGGTGCCGGGGTTGAGGCGCCCGGCCGGGTCGAAATGCGCGGCCAGGGTGCGCAGCGTGGCCATGCCCAGCTCGCCCTTCTCGGTCGGCAGGTAGGGCGCGTGGTCCTTGCCCACGCCGTGCTGGTGGCTGATGGTGCCGCGGTTCTCGACGATCACCCGGCTGGTGCTTTCCTTCAGCCGGCGCCAGCGTTCGTGGGTCTTCGCATAGCTGGATGCCGGGCGGAATACATAGGTGGTGTAGATGCTCGAACCTTCGCCATAGACGTGCGACAGGTGGGTGAACACGTGGACGCGCTCGCCCTCCGCCGCCAGGCCGCCGCGCAGGTTGGACTCGATGCGGTTGAGCAGGTTGTCGACGTTGCTCCAGTCGGTGGCGGTCTCCAGGGTGTCGACCACATAGCCGGCCTGCCAGAGGGTTTCGCGCAGGTACGGCGAGCGGAAGCGGCTGGCTTCCCACTTGCGCCCCAGCAGCGTGCCGGTGAACACCCCGCCGAAGTTCTTGAGCATCCGTCGCGCGGCCTTCAGCGACGCAGCGTTCTGCGCCCGCGAGCCGGTGACCCCGAAAGTCAGCATGCACTTGTCCTCGCCCGCGCCGCGCCAATTCAGGTAGCGCTCCAGCCAGGCGATCTGCCCGGGGTGCCCGGCCAGGGTCAGCTGGGTGCGGGTTTCCACGGCATTAGACAGGCGCAGCATGGACAGCTGGACGCGCGCCTGCGCCAGGCTGCGCATGGCCGCCAAGCCCCGCTCCCAGGAGGGCAGGAAGACCACGTAGAAACTCTCCTGCTCGGCTAGCCGCGAGATGCGCACCTTGACCGAGGAAATCACCCCGAAGCGCCCTTCCGAACCGAGCACCAGCTCGCGCAGGTCGGGACCGGCGGAGGATGCCGGGAAGGTCGGAATCTCCAGCGATCCAGCGAAGGTTTCCAGGGTGCCGCCGGCGAACAGTTGCTCGATCCGGCCATAACGCAGCGACTGCTGGCCGCTGGAACGGCTGGCGACCCAGCCGCCGAGGGTGGACAGCTCCCAGGACTGCGGGAAGTGCCCGAGCGTGTAGCCGCGGGCGCGCAGTTGGCTCTCCACCTGCGGGCCGTTCGCGCCGGGGCCGAAGGTGGCGACCAGGCTCTCTTCATCCAGCTCGAGAAGGCGATTCATGTGCGCCAGCGATACGGTCAGCACAGGCTTGTCCGAAGCCGGCGGATTGATGTGGCCGGCCACCGAGGTGCCGCCGCCGTATGGGATGAGCAGGCAGTCCTGGGCTTCGGCGTAGCGCATCAACACGCGGATCTGCTCGGCGCTCTGCGGATAGGCGACGCCATCGGGGAACAGGCCGAACTCGCCTTCGCGCATCGCCAGCCAGTCGGCCAGGCTCTGGCCGCGGGCGTGCATGAGGCGGTCGTGCGCTTCGCGGATCACCAGCGGATGCTCAGCCAGACGCGACGCGGGCACCTTGGCCAGCACCGCTTCGAGGCTGGCGTCGGCGAGCGTCATGCCCGGCCCGATCGCCTCGGCGAGGAACTCGCGGCCCGCCGCGGGCAGCTCCATGGCCGTCGTTTCCTCACCCCATCCGTTCCAGCGTCGCATGCCTGCCGTGCTCCTATTCCGGTCGCTCGCAATGGCTGCCTATACTAGTCGGCCGCCTGGCCCTGTCACTGTCGGATCGGGACAGCGCCAGTCGCCGATAGAGCCACCAGAACAAGAGCGACGCCATGCACGCCCTCGGCTACACATCCGTACCCGCCCTGCTCAAATACCTGCGCCAGGCCGAACACCTCGGCCTGGACATCGATGCCGCGCTGCAAGCCGCCGGCCTCACCCGCGCGCAACTGGCCGACAACGGCCAACGCCTGCCCAGCGAGGCGCACGAACGCCTGCTCGGGTACTTCTGCGAACATGCCAACGACCCGCTTTTCGGCCTGCATTCGGCGCGTTTCGTGCAGCCCGGGTCCTGGAGCGTGCTGGGCTACATCACCATGAACTGCGCCAACCTCGGCGAGGCGATGAACCGCATCATGCCCTACGAGAAACTCGTCGGAGACATGGGCACCAGCCGCCTCGAACCGGGCGAAGGCCACGTGCGGCTGATCTGGAACTGCCGCCACCAGACCGCGGAAATCCGCCGGCACATGGTGGAAAACGTGCTCGCCTCCTGGCTGCTGTACGCGCGCTGGATCGCCGACTTCGAGGGCTCGCCGCAGGAGGTGTGGTTCGAGCACGAACAGCCGGCGGGCACCGACCTCGCGGAATACGAAAGCCTGTTCGGCGCGCCGGTGCGCTTCGGCCAACCCTGCAGCGCCCTGCTGGTGCCGCTGCAATTGCTCGCCTTCCCCCTACGCCAGGCCGACGCCAACCTGCTGCGCACCCTGGAAGAACACGCATTGGCGATGATGGCCGAGCTGGACGACGACGAGCCGCTGCCACTTCGGGTGCGGAACGCCCTGCGCCTATTGATGAAGGACGGTCTGCCACGCAAGGAACGCGTCGCCGAACGCTTCGAGATGACAGTGCGCACGCTGCAGCGCCACCTGCAGCAGGCCGGCACCAGCTACCAGCAGATCCTCGACGCCCTGCGCCAGGAACTCGCCGAGCACTACCTGCTGCACAGCGACCTGCCAATCCAGGACATCGCCCAGTACCTGGGCTTCACCGAGTCACGCTCGTTCCACCGCAGCTTCAAGGGCTGGACCGGCGAAACGCCCGGCGAGTACCGCTTGCGGCATCGGCAAGCGGCGGGCTGAAAGGCGATTTTTCGTAGGAACGAGCTTGCTCGCGAACCCGCTCCACAGCGGAGTCTGTTCGCGAGCAAGCTCGCTCCTACAAGAGCATCAGTTCAGCACTTCGCTCAGCGGAATGAAGGGCAGCATCTCGCCCTCTTCCAGCGTCCGCCCTTCGCGCACCTCCACCAGACCGTCTGCCCAAGCCGCGCTGCGCAGCACGCCGGAGCTCTGGTTCGGGTAGAGCAGCGCGCGGCCATTCTCCAGGCGCGCGCGCAGGTACTCGCGGCGGTTTCCAGCGTGTTTCCAGGCGAACCCGGCGGGTACTTCGAAGCGCAACGGCGCTACCTCCTCCACACCCAGACGGCGCAGCAGGTAGGGGCGCGCCAGCAGCGCGAAAGTCACCAGGGTCGAAGCCGGGTTGCCCGGCAGGCCGATCACCGGCACGCCCTGATAGTGGCCGACGGTCAACGGCTTGCCCGGCTTGATCGCCAGCTTCCACAGCGACAGCTCGCCGGCTTCGCGCAGCGCCGCGCCCAGGAAGTCCGCCTCGCCCACCGATACGCCACCGGTCGAAAGAATGAGATCGACGCCAGCCAGCGAGCCCAGCACTTCGCGGGTCTTCGCCAGGTCGTCGGGCAGGATGCCGGCGTCCACCACTTCGCAACCACTGCGCAGCAACCAGGCCTTCAGCAGCGCGCGGTTGCTGTTGTAGATCTGCCCTAGCGCCAGCGGCTTGCCCGGCTCGACCAGTTCGTCGCCGGTGGACAGCAAGGCCACGCGCGGTTTGCGTCGCACCGACAGTTCGGCCTGGCCGAGCGAGGCGGCCAGGCCCAGCTCGATGGCACCCAGGCGCGTACCGGCGGGCAGCACGCATTCGCCCTTGAGGGTTTCCTGGCCTTGCGGGCGCACATGCTGACCGAACTTCAACGGCTGGAGGAAGCGCACGCGGCCATCGGCCAGGACCTCGACGTTCTCCTGCATCTCCACGCAATCGGCGCCTTGCGGCAGCGGAGCGCCAGTGAAAATGCGCGCGCAGGTACCGAGTTGAAGAGCTTCAGGCGCCACACCGGCGAAGATTTTCTGGCTCACGGCCATGGGCTCGCCCTGCCAGTCGGCAAGGCGCAGCGCGTAACCGTCCATGGCGCTGTTGTCCCACGGCGGCAGATCGAGACCGGAAAGCAGCGGCTCGGCCAGCACGCGGCCATCGGCCTCGCCCAGCGACACGCGTTCGACTTCGTTGATCGGCGTCTGCCGCGCCAGGTCGAGCAGACGCTCCAGCGCCTCCTCGACCGGCAGCAGGCCGGGCTTGTCGCAGCCGCTCATCCGCGGCTCTCGCAGGGCGCGGCTTTCTTCAGGTGGGTGACGAAATTGCACGGCCGATGACGCGCATCCAGCTGCTCGGCGAGGATGCCGTCCCAGGCGGTGCGGCAGGCGTTGGTCGAACCCGGCAGGCAACACACCAGGGTGCCGTTGGCCAGGCCCGCCAGGGCGCGCGATTGCACGGTAGAGGTGCCGATATCGGCCACCGAAATCTGCCGGAACAGCTCGCCGAAACCGTCCACCACCTTATCCAGCAGGCAGGTCACCGCCTCGGGGGTGCTGTCGCGGCCGGTGAAACCGGTGCCGCCAGTAATCAGCACCACCTGCACGTCATCTTCGGCGATCCACTGCGCGACCTGCGCACGGATGCGGTAAAGGTCATCCTTCAGCAGCACGCGAGCAGCCAGGTTATGACCCGCAGCAGTGAGGCGGTCGACGAAGAGTTGCCCGGAGGTGTCGGTTTCCAGGGTTCGGGTGTCACTGACGGTGAGAACGGCGATATTGAGCGGCACGAACGCCGGCGCGGCCTGATGGCTCATGGGAGGGGAACCTTGCTTGTGAGACGGGGTGCCCGGTGTTATATCACAGGCCCCCCCCGGAGACCGCGCCATGCCCGAACCCCCCTTGCTCCCCTGCTCCGTGCTGCTGCTCGCTGGTGGTCGCGGCCAACGCCTGGGCGGTCGCGACAAGGGGTTGGTGGAGTGGCACGGACGCCCGCTGATCGAGCACCTCCACCAGTTGGTGCGGCCGCTGACAGACGACCTGATCGTCTCCTGCAATCGCAACGCCGATCGCTACGGCGCCTACGCCGATCGCCTGGTACAGGACGACACGCCGGATTACCCCGGCCCCCTAGCCGGCATTCGCGCCGGGTTGGCCGTCGCCCGCCATCCCTGGTTGCTGGTGCTGCCTTGTGATGCGCCCTGCATCGACGGGGCACTGATCGATGATCTGCGCCGTGCGGCGCAAGCCGATCCTGCTCATCCGCATATGCTGCATGACGGCGAGCACTGGGAGCCGCTGTTCTGCATCATTCCCCGCGCGCTTGCCGCGGCGGTGGAGCAAGCCTGGCAACGCGGCGAACGCAGCCCGCGGCATGTGCTGCTGCCGCTGGGAGCCCAGCCCGTGCATTGCGCACCGAACGACCCGCGACTCGCCAACCTGAACACGCCCGACCTGTTGCAGGAAGATTCTCAAGCAGAGAATTTCTCGCCATAGATCGAGCTTTCGCGGGGAACCTTACTGATAGCATCCCGGTCCGAACGCTTGTATCCCTTTGCAAATGGCTTCGTACAGGAGAAACACCAATGATCAAACGGACCCTTCCCGCTTTCCTGCTGGCACTCGGCATGGGTGCACTGGCCGGCTGCTCGAGTCCGAGCGTCATTACCATGAACGACGGTCGCGAAATCCAGTCCGTCGACACTCCGGAATACGACAGCAGCACCGGCTTCTATGAATTCGAGCAACTGGATGGCAAGCGCGTGCAGGTGAACAAGGACCAGGTGCGTAGCGTGAAGGATCTCTGATCCGCTTGCGCCCAACGCGAAAGACGCCCCGCAGGACCCCGAGTCCCGCGGGGCGTCTGCGTTTTCGTGAAGGGGAAAAAATATTTTCAGAAATTTTTCGCTAACCCCTTGTGCGTCAAAAGTTTTTCGGTAGAATGCGCGCCATCAAACGGAGCGTAGCGCAGCTTGGTAGCGCGTCTCGTTCGGGACGAGAAGGTCGCTGGTTCGAATCCAGTCGCTCCGACCAAACCCGAAAAAACCCGCCTTAACCGGCGGGTTTTTTATTGCCTGCGATTTTTCCAGGCGGCAAAAAGCCCGCCCCTTCGGCGGGCTTTTTCATGCCCGGTGAATCAGTCCTGCCCCGAGCGCCGCATGGCCACCTGCGCCAGCGCCGCCCAATCGCGCTCGCCATCTCCCTGGGCGATCGCCTCGAGCAAGTTGTCGCGCAGCACGCTGGCGAAGGGCAAGGGCACATGGCGGCTCTGCCCCGCCGCGAGCGCCAGGCCGACATCCTTCAGCCCAAGCACCAGGCGGAAGCCCGCCGGCTCGTAGCGCCGCTCGGCAATCTGCGCGCCGTAGTTGCGATACACCGGCGCGTTGAACAGCGTGTTGCCCATGATCTCCAGAAACTGCGCCGGCGCCACGCCATAGCTCTGGGTCAGGGCAGCCGCTTCGCCCATGGCCTCGATGGCACTGGCGATCATGAAATTGCCGGCGATCTTCACCGCGACGGCACTCAGCGGGTCCTCGCCGAGCGGCCAGGTCTTCTGCCCCATCGCATCGAGCAACGGCTGGACCTTGTCGATGGCCGCCTGCGGACCGGCAGCGAGGATATTCAGCTTGCCGGCCGCCGCGACTTCGACGCGACCGAACACCGGAGCCGCAATGTAGGTAGCGCCACACTCACGGTGCCGCTCGACCAGCTCCGTCACGAAGGCCGCGGACAGGGTCGCCATGCCGAGGTGGATCAGACCAGGCTTGGCCGAAGCCAGTGCGCCGCTATCGAGCACAACGCTGCGAGTCGCCGCGTCATCGGCGAGCATGGTGACGACCACGTCGGCATCGAAGGCTTGCTGCGGTTCCGCCGCCAGCGTCGCGCCCTGGGCGAGAAGCGGCTCGGCGAGCGCCGGCGAACGGTTCCACACGCACAGTTGATGGCCGGCCTTGAGCAGGTTGGCCGCCATGCCGGCGCCCATGCCACCCAGACCGAGGAATCCGATTTTCATGCTGCTGTCTCCGAGAGGAAGGTAAGACAGCGGAAGACTGACACAGCGCAGCGGGCTTTGTAGGGCGCCCGCGCGCAAAAGTCATTTGCGCAGGAAAGTGGCCACCTGCTCAGCATCGAACGGCCAGTTCAACTCGGCGCCATTGTCGCAGCGGCGCAGCACCGGAATGAGCAGGCCGTAGCGTTCGACCCATTCCTCACGCTCGGCGATGTCCACCAGTTCGACCAGCAGACCGTGCTCGACGAAGGGCATCATCACCTGCTCGGCCACCTCGCAGAGATGGCAGCCTAGGGTTCCCAGCAACTGGCATTCAGGACTCATCCCGCCCTCCTCCGTCATAGTCCTGCACTCCGCAGCAGGATGTCCGCCGCCTCGCGGGCCTCCAGGGCCTGGTCGGCCGGACCGTGCATGTGCGCCATGACCAACACGCCTTCCATCAAATATTGCAGCTGTCGCGCCAGCTTGCCTGGCTCGGCGAGCCCGAGCCGCTGCAGTTGCTCATGGAAGAAGCGCTCGATGAAGTCCTTGTGCTCGGCGGCCTGCCGGTGGATCGGATGCTCGCGATCATGAAACTCCGCTGCCGCATGGATGAACGCACAACCGCGGAAATCGCTCTGCTGCAGATAGCCATGCAACGAGTCGAACACCACCAGTATCGCCTCGCGCGGCGGCAGGCGCGCGCCTGCGCGGAAGTATTCGAGGCTGCGCGCATGGCGTGCCTCCAGCGCCGCCAGGATCAGCTCGTCCTTGGACTTGAAGTGCTTGTACAGGGTCATCTTCGCCACCCCGGACTCGGCGAGGATGCGATCGATACCGGTGGCGTGATAGCCCTCCCGGTAGAAAAGCACGAGGGCGGTATTGAGCAATTGCTCGCGCTTGCTGGATGACGGGTTGCTGGACGACATGGGCACCTCCTGGCCCGCCATTATGCGCGAGCCTCGCCAAGGCTTGAACCGCCGGACGAGGACCGTTCCCGCACTGCCGCGGAATTTTCGCTTGAAATAGACAGACCTGTCTGTCTAATATCCAGCAAAAGCGTTCCGATAACAACCCGCAAACAGGGGAACACCGCGATGAAACTCCATGACGTCCCGCTTTCCGGCAATTCGTACAAGGTCCGCCTATTCCTCAATCTGCTCGGCCTGCAAGCCGAACAGATCAACGTCGACCTGCGCAGTGGCGAACAGAAACGCCCGGCCTTCCTCGCCATCAACCCCCGCGGCCAGGTCCCGGCGCTGGAGGACGGCGACTATCGCCTGGGCGACTCCCAGGCCATCCTGGTCTACCTGGCACGCCGCTACGCCCCGTCCTACTGGTACCCGCTGGATGCCGAGACCCAGGGCCGCATCGCCCATTGGCTGAGCTTCGCCGCCAACGAGATCCAGCACGGCGTGGCAAGCGCACGAATCATCCAGGTGTTCAAGGGGCCGGGCGACCTCGCCAGTGCACAGTCCAAGGGGCGCCAGTCACTTGAGTTGCTCGACGGCGTGCTGCGCGAGCAGACCTGGCTGGCGGCTACCAACGAGCCGACCATCGCAGACGTGGCGGTTTATCCCTACGTAGCCCTGGCCGGCGAAGGCGGCGTGGATCCCTCGGCCTATCCCTGGGTTCAGGCCTGGCTGGATCGCGTACGCGCCCTGCCCCGCTACTTGCCGTTGCCGGCGCTCTAGGCCAAGCCCCCTGATATGACGGCGAATCGGGGCGCGTGCCCCTTCGCCTTACCTGCCTGTAAACGGAGATTGAAAGGATGCGCCTGTCTCACCTGCTGCTTGCCCTGTCGCTTGGGCTGTCCAGCCTGCCCGCCCTTGCCGACGGCCTGCGCTTCGCCGTGGTGCGCACGTCCGGGGTCACCACCCTCGATGCCTTGACCGTGGCCGATGGCTCCTGGACCGAGAAGGTCCGGATGAACCACATGGCGGTGCTGATCCAGCATCACGCCGCCACCCTGCTGTTCGATACGGGGCTGGGTAGCCAGGCCGAAGCCCAGTTCCGCCAGGACATGCCCTGGTGGGACAAGCCGTTGTTCCGCTTCGGCCAGGTTTCGCCCGTGCGCGACCAGCTCGCCGGCAGCGGCATTCGCATCGACAGAATCCTGCTGTCCCATGCGCACTGGGACCACGCTTCCGGCCTGTCGGACTTCCCCGACGTACCGGTCTGGGCGCCCTACGCGGAAATCGACTACGCGCACATTGCCACGCCACCGGCGGTCTTCCCCAGCGAGTTCAGCGCCAGCACACGCTGGCACCCTTATGCCTTCTCCCCGACGCCCTTCCTGGCCTTCGACGAAAGCCTCGACCTGTTCGGCGACGGTAGCCTGGTGCTGGTGCCCATGCCCGGCCATACGCCTGGCTCGGTGGGATTGTTCATCACCCTGGAGAACGGTCGCCGCTACTTCTTCAGTGGCGATACCAGTTGGCGCCTCAAGGGTTTCAGCGGCCCGCGACAGAAGTTCTGGGCCAGCAGCCGACTGGTCGACCAGAACCGCGAGCAGACCCTGGCGCAATTGGCGAAGGTCCACGAGATGCTCATCGCCCACCCGGAGATCACCGTGATTCCGGCCCACGACGCCGACGCGCAGGACCGCCTCGGCTACTACCCGCAGTGGGTGCAATAAACCCTGAACTCCTCGCAAACCCACGGAACACGGGATATCCCAGCAAATCAGGAGGATATCCCGGCAATCAGCGACTAAGGTCTAAGGGTCGGAAAAAGCCTGTAATGATTTAGTAGGCAGGCTGTAACAGATCGACGTGCCGGCGTGGTTCCGGCATCACCGAACTGACCAAAGCGCTCGAGGAGACAATAACAATGAGCAAGACTCCGATCGCCCGCGCCGTGGCCATGGCCACGCTGGGTTCCAGCTGCATCATCCCCGCCCTGGCCCACGCCGACTTCATCTCGGACAGCAAGGCCAACATCGAACTGCGCAACTTCTACTTCAACCGCGACTTCCGTACCTCCACCCCGGCCCAGCAGAACAAGGCCGAGGAATGGGCGCAGGGCTTCATCCTGAAATACGAATCAGGCTACACCGAGGGCACCATTGGCGTGGGTGTGGACGCCATCGGCATGCTCGGCCTGAAGCTCGATTCCAGCCCGGACCGCACCGGCACCGGCCTGCTACCCAAGCAGGCGGACGGTTCGGCCCCGGACGACTACAGCAAGTTGGGCGCCACCGCCAAACTGCGCTACGAGAAGAACGTGGTGAAGGCCGGCACCCTGATTCCCAAACTGCCGGTGATTGTCGCCAACGACACTCGCCTGCTGCCACAGGTGTTCCTGGGCAGCTCGCTCAACTCCACCCAGCTCGACGGCCTGACCTTCGACGCCGGCCGGCTCAACCAGACCAACCTACGTGACTCTTCCGACTACCAGGAGATGAGCATCACCAGCGGCGGCAAGAAGAACATCAGCTTCACCAAGGGCACTACCACCAACGAGTTCGACTTCGCCGGCGGCACCTACGCCTGGACCAAGAACTTCAGCACCGGCTACCACTACGGCCAGCTGGAAGACTTCTACAAGCAGCACTTCCTGACCGCCCTCTGGACCCTGCCGATCACCGACGGCCAGTCGCTGAAGACCGACCTGCGCTTCGCCAAGTCCAACGACGACGGCAGCAGCAACGTCGACAACAAGGCGATCAACGCCATGCTCACCTACAACCTGGGCTACAACGCCTTCGGCCTGGGTTACCAGAAGATGAGCGGCGACACTGGTTTCGCCTACATCAACGGCACCGATCCCTACCTGGTGAACTACGTCCAGATCCTCGACTTCGCCAACAAGGACGAGAAGTCCTGGCAAGCCCGCTACGACTACAACTTCGCCGGCCTCGGCATCCCCGGCCTGACCTTCATGACCCGCTATATCAAGGGCGACAGCGTCGACCTGCTGACCAGCAACGACGAAGGCAAGGAATGGGAGCGCGATACCGACATCGCCTACGTGTTCCAGGACGGCTATCTGAAAGGCTTCGGCGTGAAATGGCGTAACGCGACCACCCGCAGCAACTTCGCCAACAACCTCGCAGCGAGTAACAACGTGGACGAGAACCGCTTGATCCTGAGCTACACCACGCCCCTGTGGTAATCGGCATCCGGGAGGCCGCCCTGGCGGCTCCCGGTGACTACGCTCCCTTGGTTTCAGCCCCGTTACGACGGGGCTTTTTTCTGGTTCTTCGCAGACTCTGGGGGAACAGGCTGCGCGCCGGCCTTGCACCGACGCGCCAACGGCTCAGTCGTGGCTAAGCGCACCGATCTTGTGGATCGACAGGTCGGCGCCGTAGTACTCCTCCTCCTGGCTCAGACGAATGCCCACGGCGCTCTTGATCGCGCCATACACCAGGAGGCCACCCGCGAAGGCGATGAGCACACCGAGCAGGGTGCCGAGCGTCTGGCTGGCCAGGCTGACGCCGCCCAACCCGCCCAGCGCCGGCTGCGCAAACACCCCGCAGGCGATGCCGCCCCAGGCGCCGCACAGGCCGTGCAGCGGCCACACGCCCAGTACGTCGTCGAGTTGCCAGCGTGTTTGCGCCGCAGTGAACGCCCAGACGAACAAGGCACCAGCGACCAAGCCGGTGGCGAGCGCGCCAATCGGGTGCATCAGGTCGGAACCGGCACACACCGCCACCAGCCCCGCCAGCGGGCCGTTGTGCAGGAAGCCCGGGTCATTGCGACCGACCAGCAGGGCCGCCATGGTGCCGCCGACCATCGCCAGTAGCGAGTTGACCGCCACCAGGCCGCTGGCGTGATCCAGGGTCTGCGCGCTCATCACGTTGAAGCCGAACCAGCCGACGATGAGGATCCACGAACCCAGCGCCAGGAACGGGATGTTCGAAGGCGCGAAGGCCACCAGCCGCCCCTCGCGATAGCGGCCGTTGCGCGGCCCCAGCAACAGCACGGCGGCCAGCGCCAGCCAACCACCGAAGGCGTGCACCACCACCGAGCCGGCAAAGTCATGGAAGGACGCACCGAACTCCAGCTTCAGCCACTCCTGCAGGCCGTGGTTGCCGTTCCACACCAAACCCTCGAAGAACGGATAGACCAGGCCGACAATCAACGCCGTGGCGCACAGTTGCGGGACAAACTTGGCGCGCTCGGCGATGCCACCGGAAATGATCGCCGGGATGGCCGCGGCGAAGGTCAGCAGGAAGAAGAACTTGACCAGCGCATAGCCGTTCTCCGCGCTCAGCTCGGCAGCCGGCTTGAAGAAGTCCACGCCATAGGCCACCCAGTAGCCGACGAAGAAGTACGCCAGGGCGGAAATGGCGAAGTCCGAAAGGATCTTCGAGAGCGCATTGACCTGGTTCTTCAGACGCACCGTGCCCACCTCGAGGAAGGCGAACCCGGCGTGCATGGCCAGCACCATCACGGCGCCCATCAGGATGAACAGGGTGTTGGAACCGTGGATCAGGGTTGCCACGGCGCTATTGAGGTTTTCCATGGGTATCGGCAGTCCCGGCTTCGACTGAAAAAGCACCAAAAAAGCTCACCGCCCGAACCCAATGCACCAGCTTGCAGCGCCAGCGCACCGAGATGGCTCCACAGGTTGCCCCAGAAGGCGTCATGGGAACTTGTGACAGTGTTTGGTTTTTTTGATTTTTCTCTTGTCTTTCAGCTATTTGATTGGTTTTTTCGCGCCAGCAGGACATCCCTGAACGCCCCTCGATAGGGCACTCCGCCCGACTCGCGCACCACGACATTGCAAGCGGCATACCACGCAACAATGAAAGCGCCCGAGCGCAGACTGGTCTTCACTGAGCAGGCACATGCGTCGCCGCTTTGCCGTACAGTGCGAGGAAACTTCCTACGGTCGCGCCGGCTCGAAACTTCTGACATCTGGCCAATAAACAAGGAGACACCCCATGCCTCGCAAATCCAATGCGAATGCCACCACGGACGCGCTGCTGGCCGAGTTCCAGGCGCTGGTAGCCGACACCGAGAAACTGCTGCAGACCTCCACCGAGCTCGCCGGCGAAGAAGCCGATCGCCTGCGCGACCAGCTGCGCAGCGGCCTCCACCGTGCACGCGAACGCATCGATGCCGCGCAAGAAAGCGTCCGCGAGCACGGCAAGGCCGCCGTCGACGCGACCGAGGACTATGTGGGCGAACACCCCTGGCAGGCCGTTGGCCTGGCAGCCGGCGTCGGCTTCCTGCTCGGTCTGCTGGTGGGACGGCGCTGATCCATGAGTGACGCACCGCACGCCACGGACGCCAACCGCGGCCCTTCCCTGCGGCGCTCCGGCGCCGCCTTCCTCGGCCTGCTGCAGGGCCACGTCGAACTCTTCGGCCTGGAGCTGCAAGAGCAGAAAGCCCGCACCCTGGCCCTGCTGCTGTTCGCCGGCCTGGCTCTGGTCTTCGCCCTGCTCTTGCTGATGGGGCTGTCGCTGCTGGTGCTCGTACTGTTCTGGGACGAGCACCGGCTGGCCGCCGTGCTCGGGCTTTGCCTGTTCTATTGCGCCGGCGGCGCACTCTGCGCCCTGCGCCTGCGCAGCCTGATGGAAGACGACAGCTCGCCGTTCAGCGCGACCCTGGAAGAACTGGCGCGGGATAAGGAGCATCTGCTGCGATGAGCGAACAGCCACGACTCTCCGCGCGCCCTTCGCGCCAGGAGTTGCGCAAGGCCATCGTGCGCCTGCGCCTGGAGGTGCAGCGTCAGGAGCTACGCCAGGAAATGCACCAGCTGATGCAGCCGCTACAACACGTGCGCGAGATGGGTGAGGGTCTGCGCCGACAGCTCCCGGCCAGCGCGCCGCTATGGGCAGCCGGTGGCGCCGGGCTCCTCGCACTGGTGCTGGGGCGCAATCGACGCCTGCGACGAATGCTGCGTCTGGGCCTTCTGTTGATCCCGCTGCTGCTCGAAGCGCGATCGCGAAATCGCTCCGAATCCGGCGACGAAAAAGCCCCTTGAGGCACCCTGGCTACATTCTTGCTTCAAAAGAGGGCAAACAGGAGGTGCGCGCCACCTCCTCCGCCACCTACCACTAAGGATGTGTCCCTTGATCGACGGGCAACCGATCGCCTACTTCCAGCCCTTCATCGACACCGCGACCGGCCTGATCGCCGGCGTCGAGGCCCTCGGCAGGCTGCGCCTGGATGATGGCCGGCTGGTTTCCGTAGGACCGCTGTTCGTCGACCCGAAAGTCTCCCCCGCCGCCCTGCGCCGCCTCGACCGGCAGATCCGCGACGACGCCCTGGCGCGGCTGCACCAGGCGCCGAAGGACTGGTTCCTCAGCCTGAACATCTCGCCGCGCTGGGTCGGCCGCCTGCGCCCCAATCAGCCGCTGCCGAGCCTGCGCCAACTGCAGCAGCACGGTGTCGATCCGCGCCGCGTGGTGTTCGAGATCACCGAACTCAGTGGCGGCTATCTGCGCCTGCCGGAAGTGGTCGCGCGTTATCGCCAGGCCGGCGCGCGCGTCGCCATCGACGATTTCGGCGCCGGCTATTCGCAGCTCGACCGCGTGCTCACCCTGCAACCGGACATCCTCAAGCTGGACATGCGCCTGTTCCAGCAGGCTGCACGCGGCGGCCCCAGCGGCGAAGTGGTCAAGGCCCTGGCACAGATGGCGGAAAAGACCGGCTGCTGGATCATCGCCGAGGGCGTCGAAACCGAAGACGAAATGGACTTCGCCCTGGAGTGCGGCGCGCGCTTCGTGCAGGGATTCCTGTTCGCCAAGCCCGCCCTGGAGTTCCCGGCCAGCGATGCCTACCTGGAGACGTTCGGCAAGCTGCGCGACCGCTATGTGCGGCGCAAACTGCAGGAGCGCGCCGGGCTGATCCAGCTGCGCCGCCAACTCGCCGAGCTGATCAGCAACCTGCGCCCCTGGGCCGAAAGTGGCGCGATGCTCAGCAGCCTTCCCGCTCCGGAAGGCTTCCCGCGTCTGCTGCGCATCTACCAGTGCGACCGCCACGGCACGCAGATCTCGCCAAACCTGGAGTGGAACGGCTTGTTCTGGAAAGAGGACCGCCGCTACCTCGGCCACAACTGGTCATGGCGCCCGTACTTCTACCAACTGCTTGCCGAAGGCTGGGAAGAACGCCGACTGACCCTGTCGAACACCTACCGCGATGCGACCTCGAACCAGTACTGCATGACTGCCGGGCTGTTCATCGAACACAACCGCCTGCTGCTGATCGACATAGACGCCGAAGGCCTCTGACGCAACGATTGAGATTGCCGCGCGCAGGGGGTAGCGTGGCCGCATCCCTCGAGCAACCGGACGAGCGAATGGACTGGCATACCCTGCTTCCCCGCGAGCGCCTCGGCAAACCCGTGCACAGCAGCGCGGAACTTGGCCGCAGCGCCTTCCACAAGGACCACGACCGCATCATCTTCTCCGGCGCCTTCCGGCGCCTGGGACGCAAGACCCAGGTCCACCCCGTATCCAGCAACGATCACATCCATACGCGCCTGACGCATTCCCTGGAGGTAGGCTGCGTCGGCCGCTCGCTCGGCATGCGCGTGGGCGAGATGCTCCGCGACGAGCTCCCGGAATGGTGCGACCCGAGCGACCTAGGGGTGATCGTGCAGTCGGCGTGCCTGGCCCACGACATCGGCAACCCGCCTTTCGGCCACTCCGGCGAAGACGCCATCCGTCACTGGTTCCAGCAAGCCGCCGGGCGCGGCTGGCTGGACGACATGGACAGCGACGAGCGCGCCGACTTCCTGCACTTTGAAGGTAACGCCCAGGGCTTCCGCGTACTCACCCAACTGGAATACCACCAGTTCGACGGCGGCATGCGCCTGACCTACGCGACCCTCGGCTGCTACCTGAAATATCCCTGGACGGCGCGCCACGCAGAATCGCTCGGCTACAAAAAGCACAAATTCGGTTGCTACCAGAGCGAGCTGCCGCTGCTCGAGCAGATCACCGCGAAACTGGGCATGCCGAAGCTGGAAAACGAGCGCTGGGCGCGGCATCCGCTGGTCTACCTGATGGAGGCCGCCGATGACATCTGCTACGGCCTGATCGACCTGGAGGACGGACTGGAAATGGAGCTGCTCGACTACCCGGAGGTGGAGGCACTGCTGCTCGACCTGGTCGGCGACGACCTGCCGGAAACCTACCGCCAGCTCGGCCCCAGCGACTCGCGCCGGCGCAAGCTGGCGATCCTTCGCGGCAAAGCCATCGAGCACCTGAGCAACGCCGCCGCGCGGGCCTTCGTCGAGCAGAAGCAACGTTTGCTCGCCGGCAGCCTCGAAGGCGACCTGGTCGAGCACATGAGCGGCCCGGCCAAGCGTTGTGTGCAAAGGGCCAAGGCTTTGGCGCGGGAAAAGATCTTCCAGGACAAGCGCAAGACGCTGCACGAGATAGGCGCGTACACCACCCTGGAAATCCTCCTCAATTCGTTCTGCGGCGCTGCCCTGGAACAACACGGCGGACGCACGCCTTCGTTCAAGAATCAGCGCATCCTCGACCTGCTCGGGCACAACGCACCCGATCCGCAGTGGCCGCTATACAGGTCCTTCCTGCGGGTGATCGATTTCATCGCCGGAATGACCGACAGCTACGCCACTGAAATGGCAAGGGAGATGACCGGGCGTTCAAGCCCGGTCTGACGACGACCTCACTCCTTGGACGCTTCGTCGTCGATGGTGCTCGCGGTACGACCCGTGAACCGCTGGCGATGATCGAGCAGGCGCTCCTGCAGAAGCTCGAGCGCCTGTACCACCCGCTGCACGTTGTGCTTCAGCAGGTCCTGCTCCGCGCAGCCGGAGCAGGACTCCTCCAGCGTGACGCAACACTCCCGCAGGTCATCCGCCTCGACCATCCTCGCCGCGCCCTTGATGCGATGCGCCAACTCGCCCAGCTGCAGGCGATCACCAGCGAGCAACGCGAGTTCCAGCTGCTCCGCATCGGCAGCGTTGCTGGCGATCAGCTCGTCGACCAGCTTGCGAATGAGCACGGGGTCGTCCCCCGACAATTTACTCAGGCACTGGATCTCCGCGGGTTCCCAAGCTGTTGCGGACACTTCATCCACAAGCTGGCTCCGCAGGGCTAGCTGCAACCGCTGCAGATGCTGACGCAGTTGATCGAGACCGATCGGCTTGAACAGGCAGTCGTCCATGCCGGCGGCTTTGCAGCGGGCAACCTCATCTGGCTGTGCGTTGGCCGTGAAACCCAGGATCGCCATGCGTTCCACACCGGCCTCGTGCTCCAGCTCACGAATTCGCCGGGACAGGTCGTAACCATTGAGCATCGGCATGTTGCAGTCCGTGACGATCAGGTCGAACCCGCTCGGACGCCAAAGCCGCAGCGCCTCTTCGCCATCGGCCGCCATCGCTACGTGATGGCCGAGATGCTGCAACTGCTGAACCAGCAACATGCGATTGGGCGCATGGTCATCGACGATCAGAACGCGCAGCGGCACTTGCGCAAGACGCTCCGGCGGTGCGAACAGTTCCTTCTGCACCTCAATAGGCTCGAGCACCTGCACCGCCAATCTGACCCACACCTGCGTTCCAACGCCAGGCGTACTGACCAGCCGCAGCGTTCCCCCCATCATCTCGGTCAGCTTGAGACAGATGTTCAGGCCAAGACCGGTTCCGCCGGCGCTCGCCCCGGCGCTTCCAGGCACCTGACTGAACGGCTCGAACAATAGCTTCTGGTCACTACCGGAAATTCCGATGCCGCTGTCTTCCACGCACAGATTCAAGTCCATCCGACGCCCCGGCAGTTGCTCGCCGGTTACATGAATGCGGACGTAACCACGCTCGGTGAACTTGATCGCATTGCTTACCAGGTTGGAGAGAATCTGCTTGAAGCGCAGCGGATCTAGCAGCACCTCGCAGGCAGCCTCCTCTTCCAGCTCAAGCTTGAGCAGCAGCCCCTTCTGCCGCGCCAGGCCATCGAAGACGCGCACGACCGACTCGATCAGCTCACCTAGTCTGGCCCGCTCAGGCAAAAGACTCAGCCGACCAGACTCGATCTTCGCCACGTCGAGGATGTCGCCGATAAGCAGCAGCAACGATCGGGCCGAATCGTACGCGACGCGGATGGGGTCCTGCTCACCACAGTCGCCACAATTCGAACGGACCAACGCCAGCTCCAGCATGCCGATCACCGCATTCATCGGCGTACGGATCTCATGGCTCATGGTCGCCAGGAACGTACTTTTCGCCCGGCTGGCGGCCTCGGCCTGTTCCTTGGCAATTGCTAACTGCTGGTTGAGCCGTTCGCGATCAGTGACGTCGACCCAGCCACAAACCAGACCCTTTACCTTGCCCGTGCGTAACTTGTACGGCGTGACCCAGTGAAAGATCCGCCGCAATTCGCCATTGATCTGTACCACCCGGTCGCCTGCATGGGGTTGTCCATCCGCCATGACCTGGAGGTATTCCTGATGCAGTTGCTCCGACTGCCCTGCCGGCATCCAGCCGCACTCGGTCAATCGCGTGTTCTGCACTTCTTCGCGCGCAATGCCTATGGCTTGGAGGAACGCCCGGTTGCACGTCAGCAGGCGCCCATCGGCATCTCTAACCGAAA
Organism: Pseudomonas sp. QL9; assembly: GCF_041409665.1. NCBI lineage: Bacteria > Pseudomonadati > Pseudomonadota > Gammaproteobacteria > Pseudomonadales > Pseudomonadaceae > Pseudomonas > Pseudomonas sp. QL9. The sequence continues at coordinate 4,843,241 of NZ_CP166971.1, read as the reverse complement.
CAGGCTGAGGGATCGCATCAATTAGAACGCGTTTGAACTCGAGGCGATCCTCGAGCTCCAGCTTGGCGCGCTCGCGGTAGCGCACCTTGGCCACTAGATAACGGTTCCATAACAGGAACAGCAGCAGCAAGGTCAGCGCTCCCCAGAGCAGCCAGTAGAACTGCTCGCGGTAGCCGCCCCAAATGCTCTCGGGTGCGGCACCAGTCGCCGACCAGCGGCTTATGATCGCCGCCATATCCTCGGGTGAGATCGCCAGGATCGCCTTGTTGAGGATGCTTAGTAGTTCGGGTTGTCCACGTGCTACCGCGAAGGAAAACGAGATGGGCTCCAGGTCCAACGTGGCAGCAAGGCGCAGGTCTCGATAGTAGCGACCGACCTGATAGGTGGCGGTCAGCATGGGTTGCAGCGCCACATCCACCCGGCCGTCCTGAAGCATGGGCAACGTTTCACCGATGCTGTCGAGTGGGACCAGGTGCGCCCGCGGGTATTTGGCGCGCATGTAGGGTGCCACGACACTACCGTTGACGATGGCCACACGCTTGCCCTCCAGGTCGTCGGTGGTGTGCAGCCAATCACTGACTTTGTGCGATACCACAACGACCGACGTACTCAGGTATGGGCGAGTGAATTCCATCTGTGCTTCTCGCCCTCGGGAAAGCGGCATTGCCACCAAGGCATCCACCTCTCCTCGATGCAGCTCAGTCTCCAGGTCGCTCAGAGAACGATTGGGTCGCACTTCGAAATGCAGCCCGGTTCGGGCCTCGATCAGCTCAAGCAGGTCGGCCGCAATCCCGCGGAAGTTTCCCTGCTCATCGAGGAAGGTCAAGGGCGCCAGGGATGGGTCGACTCCCAGTCGCAGCCGCGGGTTTCTTTCCAGCCAGCGCTGCTCTTGAGGGGTGAGTGCGAGACGATGCTGTGACATCGCGAAGACACCGCCGGCACTCCAGCGTTTCTGCAGCGCCACTTGCTGCCGGGGATTGATGCTGTCCAGAGCCTTGTTGATGATCTCGAGGAGCGGACCCGCTTCATCCCTTGCCGCAAAGCTGAACCCGGCTCTATCGAAGTTCGCGAAGTTGAGCAGCCTGAGGTTTACCAGATAGTTCTGGCTGATCAGGTACTGGGCACTCAAGGCATCGCCGACATAAGCGTCCGCCTGCCCCAGAGCGACGGACTCCAGGGCTCGCCGCGCGGAGTCGAACTGCACGACTTCAGCGTGCGCGTAGTGCTGGTCGAGCTCATCCGGCGACAGGTAATCGGCTGCGACCGCCACGCGCTTGCCGGCCAGTGGGTCATCACCCTGCAGACGCAGTCGCTGCGGCCCGACAATGATCGGCTGATTGCTGAGATAGGGGTTCGACAACAGCAGGCCTGGCGTTTCCATCTCGAAATTACTGGCTCGGCCAAGCAGGTCGATCTCTCGGCTACGCAGTGCCTCGATCGCTGGGGTGCGAGATGCAAACCGGCGAACCTCGACTCTGATGTTCAGCGCATCGCTCAGCATCCCGAGCACGTCCGCCGTCACGCCCTCCAGATCGATACCGCTGCGGGTGATGTCCAACGGCGGATAGTCTGGCGCGATGACACCTACAACCAGCACCCGCTTTTGCCGCAACCATTGCCAATTGGATTCGGGAAGGTCGACCTGGACCCTTTCGGTACCAGCCCGTGCCAAAAGGCTCAACACCTGCGCGGGCCGATCCACTGCCAGATCGTCAGCGTAGCCCGAAGCCCAGGGCACACTTGTTAAGGCAATGGCGGCCAGCAGGTGCTTGAGCCAAGCGCTCATTCCAGGCATCAGACCAGGGCGTTGCGCTTGGCGAAGTCGATCAGGTCCACCAAGCTGTGCGCATTCAACTTGAGCAAGAGACGTGTCTTGTACGTACTGACGGTCTTGTTGCTGATGAACATCTGCTCCGCGATGTCCTTGTTCGTGAAGCCATTGGCCAGATATTGCAGAACAGACATTTCGCGGTCGGACAGCCGGCGTATGAGTTCAGCGTCATCCACCGCCCCCATGTTCTTCCGCGAGGGACGCACCGCGATGCTCGGGAAGTAGCTGTACCCTGCCGCCACCGCATTTACCGCGTTGACCAGTTCACCCAGGCCACCTTGTTTGCAGACGAAGCCGGAGGCTCCGGCCTGCATGCAGCGCATGGCGAAGAGAGAGGCGTTCTGCCCGGTCAGCACGAGAATCTTCATCGACAATCCAAGCGCAGTCAGGCGACTTATGACCTCCAGACCATCAAGTTTGGGAATTCCGATATCCAGAACTACCAGTTCCGGCAACAACTCCCTGGCAACGGACAAGGCATCGACGCCATTGTCGGTCTCGCCGAGGATGGTATGTCCGTCCTTCTCCAGCAGTACGCGCATCGCCATGCGGATAACGGGATGATCATCGACAATCAGCACCTTGCTCATACTTACGTTCCTGCTCCGATTGTGGGGCTGGCGTAAGATATCGCCCTAGGATGGGCTGTCGAGATCAGGAACGGCGCATTTCCGCGCATTAAGTAGTTTCCTACAAATGCACTATCAAATTCCTACGCAACATACAGAATCCACTCTCAGAAGGCCTCTAAAGCCCACTCAATGACTTCAATTGGTACCCAGGCTGCCCATTGCGAGCCGCGCTGAAAAGGTACTCATTGATGACGAATCAGCAGACCTTCCAATCGGGCACCAGTCTCTCGAGAGATTACGTGCGGAATGTCCTACACCTTATGCATTTCCCCAGTAGAGAAGATTCGGACGATAAGAAGAGTTCCGGGAGGGGACAGTGCTCTTCAGGGCGCGCGGTTCATTGCCTGACAGCAACCCGCGCCAGAGACGCCGGGCCATGGAAAGCGCCCGGCGAGTCAAGATCAGGATGGCGAATGAATGGGCTGATCCGGGTACCAGGCATCCTGCAGCGGACTGACCGAGAATCCGCTCAATTCGGAACTCTTCGCCAGCCACCCCTCTACCGCACCGCGCTGCTCCTCGCTGACCGAGCCACGACGCGCCAGGCAGACAAAACCGAAATCCTCCACACCAGTGAAAGCCAGGCCATTGCCGGTGATCGCCTGTTGGAGGAACTGCCCCAGGAACGCCTGCTTCGTCGGTGCATCCAGCTCGTCGCGATACTGCAGGCTCAGCTCGAATCCAAGCTCCTGGAATTCATCGACACAAAGTTTCTTGCGCAAGCGACGCGAACGATTGCTGGCCATCTGACGGTTCTCCTCGGATCGAATGCCGCCCCGCGCACTCATTTGCGCTGCAGGGAATAAGGAAGGCACTTTAGCAACAACCCAGCGCCGCTCCCATGACATCCAGGAAAGAAAGCCCAGCGCATCCGGAAGCGGCTTACGGCATAATGCGCCAGCGCTTCCCTCGCCTCTTCGCGGAATCGCATTTTCAGCGTTTCTTTTTATCTTCACCCATTCAGTTCAATGCCCAGACCCGGGATTTCACCCTTGATCATGTTCAAATCCGTGCGTGTTCTTGCCCTCGCCGCTCTGCTACCATTCGCCGTGCCGACCCTGGCCGCTCCGATCAACACCAGCCTGCCGCCGCGAGTCGAAAAAGCCCTCAAGGCCAGCAAGCTCGATAACAATTCCCTGTCCCTGGTGAAGATTCCGCTGGACGGACCGGGCGTTCCCACCTATTTCAATGCCGACGTCTCGGTGAATCCGGCTTCGACCATGAAGCTTTTCACCACCTACGCGGCACTTGAGCTACTCGGCCCGACCTACCAGTGGAAGACCGAGTTTCTCACCGACGGCAAACTCAGCGACGGTGTGCTCAACGGCAACCTCTACCTCAAGGGCGGCGGCGATCCGAAACTGAACCTGGAGAAGCTCTGGCTGATGATGCGCGACCTGCGCGCCAACGGCGTGCTCAAGGTCACCGGCGATCTGATCGTCGACAACAGCTACTTCGTCCAGCCGCAGCTGCCGGTGTTCAACGACGACGGCAACGACGACAACAAGCCGTTCCTGGTCGGCCCCGACGCGGCCATGGTCAACCTGAAGAGCGTGCGCCTGGTGGTCCGTGGCGAAAGCAACCAAGCGACTGTGACGATGGACCCACCGCTGGCCAACGTTCGCATCGAGAACACAATCAAGATCACCGCCCCGGCCAATTGCCCGGCCTGGCCGAAGCTGCGCTTCATCCCGGAAACGCGCCCGGACGGCACCGTACTCGCCGCCGGCGGCGAGATTCCGCGCGGTTGCAGCGCACAGACCTACATGTCGCTGCTCGACCACCCGGCCTTCACCGCCGGCGCCGTGCGAGGCATCTGGCAGGAGCTGGGCGGCAGCATTGCCGGTCGCGACCGCCAGGGCAGCGTGCCGAAGAACGCTACCGTTCTGTCCCGAGCTATGTCGCCGGACACCGTCGAGATCATTCGCGACATCAACAAGTACAGCAACAACACCATGGCGCGGCAGGTCTTCCTGAGCATTGGCGCGCAGAACCGCACCAGCGCCGACGGAGACGATGGCAAGGCAGCGCAACGCGTAATCCGCCAATGGCTGGCGCGTAAAGGCATCACCGCCACTCACCTGGTGATGGAGAACGGCTCCGGCCTGTCGCGTGACGAGCGGGTCAGTGCCCGCGAGATGGCCGCCATGCTGCAGGCGGCCTGGCATAGCCCCTACGCGGCGGAATACATCTCCTCGCTACCGATCGTTGGCGTCGACGGCACCATGCACAAGCGCCTGAAACACACGCCCATGACCGGCGAGGCCCACGTCAAGACCGGCACCCTCAACACGGTGCGCGCCCTGGCTGGCTTCAGCCGCGACGCCAAGGGCAATAACTGGGTGGTGGTGGCGATCCTCAACAGCAACCGTCCCTGGGGCGCTTCGTCGATCCTCGACCAGGTGCTGCTCGACCTCTACGCCTCTACCCGCGACCAATGACGGCCGCGGGTTTCGGGCGCATCAGCGGGCGCTGATGCGCCAGGCGCGGTGGATCTTCTGATTGCGCGCGAAGTCCTGGTCCAGGGTCTGCGCGCTGATGTCCTCGACCTGGTAACGGGCGACCAGCCCGGCATCCAGCTCGAACTTGCGGAAGTTGTTGGAGAAATACAGCACACCGCCCTTGGCCAGGCGAGTCATTGCCAGGTCAATCAGCTCGACATGATCGCGCTGCACGTCGAACACCCCCTCCATGCGTTTGGAGTTGGAGAAGGTCGGCGGGTCGATGAAGATCAGCTCGTACTCGCCCCGATCCTCACGCAGCCACTCCATCACATCGCTCTGCACCAGCTTCTGCTTGTCGGAGAAACCGTTCAGCGACAGGTTGCGCCGCGCCCAGTCCAGATAAGTCTTCGACAGATCGACGCTGGTGGTGCTGCGTGCACCGCCCTTGGCCGCATGCACTGTAGCCGTCGCGGTGTAGCAGAACAGGTTGAGGAAACGCTTGCCCGCCGACTCGCGCTGGATGCGCAGGCGCATCGGGCGGTGATCGAGGAACAGGCCGGTATCGAGGTAATCAGTCAGGTTGACCAGCAACTTGACGCCACCCTCTTCCACTTCCATGAAGCGGCCTTCGGCATTCTGCCGCTCGTACTGCTTCTTGCCGGCCTGGCGCTCTCGGCGCTTGATGACGATGCGCTCGGTGGGAATCCCCAACGCCTGTGGCAGCGCCGCCAGCGCGTCGAGCAAACGAGACTGGGCCTTGGCCGGGTCGATGGACTTGGGCGCCGCGTATTCCTGCACGTGGGCCCAGTCGCGGTAGAGGTCGACGGCCAGTGCGTACTCGGGCATGTCGGCGTCATACAGGCGATAGCACTCGATCTTCTCGCGCTTGGCCCACTTGCCCAGTTGCTTGAGGTTCTTCTGCAGGCGATTGGCGAACATCTGGCCGCCTTCGCTCAGGCGCGCCTGCTCGATCACTGCGGTGCCCTGGGGCGCCACCGGCTCGCTGCGTTCGCTCCGGTCGCCGGTCACGAACTGGCGCGGGTCGACGTCCAGCATGATCAGCTTGCAGGGCAAGGCGCCGTTGAAGAACGCGTACTGCTTGTGGCTGCGGATGCCCATGCGCTTGCCCAGTTCCGGCGCGCCGGTGAACACCCCGGCACTCCAACCCATGCAGCTCTGGCGCAGGCGTTCGCCCAGGTGTTGATAGAGATAGAGCAGGCTGGCTTCGTCGCCCAGGCGCTCACCGTAGGGCGGGTTGCAGATGATCAGGCCCTTCTGGCCCTTGTCCGGGCGCGGCTCGAAGGTAGCCAGTTCGCCCTGGTAGATCTTCACCCACTCGCCCAGTCCGGCGCGCTCGATGTTGTTGCGTGCGGGCTGGATCAGTCGGGGATCGGCCTCGTAACCGCGAATCCACAACGGCGTGCGGGCCAGGCCGGCCGCGGCGCGCGCCTCGGCATCGCTCATCAGCTTGCGCCAGATCGCCGGGACATGGCCCAGCCAACGGTCGAAACCCCAGCGCTCGCGCTTGAGGTTTGGCGCGATGTCCGCCGCCATCAGTCCGGCCTCGATCAGGAAGGTGCCGACACCGCACATAGGGTCGGACAATGCACCGCCTTCTGCAGCGATCTTCGGCCAACCGGCACGGATCAGGACAGCCGCGGCGAGGTTTTCCTTCAGCGGCGCGGCGCCCTGCTGCAGACGGTAACCGCGCTGGTGCAGGCTGTGCCCGGAGAGGTCGAGGGACAGCACCGCCTGGCCGCGATCCAGGTGCAGGTGGACGCGGATGTCCGGGTTGACCTTGTCTACCGTCGGCCGCTTGCCGAACTCGGCGCGCAGGTTGTCGACAATGGCATCTTTCACCTTGAGCGCGCCGAAGTGGGTGTTGTCGATACCCGAGCCCTTGCCGCTGAACTCCACGGCAAGGCTGCCGCCGGCATCCAGATGCTCCTTCCAGTCGACCGCGCGCACGCCGAAGTAGAGGTCCTCGGCATTCGCCACCGGGAAGCGCGAAAGCACCAGCAGCACCCGGTTGGCCAGGCGCGACCAGAGGCACAGCCGGTAGGCCGTTTCCAGGTCGCCGTTGCCGCGCACGGCGGACACCTGCGCACGTGCGTCCTGCAGGCCCAGCGCCTGTGCCTCGTCGAGCAGCAGACCGTCGAGCCCCTTGGGACAGGTAAGGAAGAGTTCGTATTGTTCCGCCATCAGATTTCCCGAGCCAAAGCCCTTTTCAGCGGGACCGCCTGCGGCCCCTCGTTTCCGTAGTCGCACCACGGACACCCTAAATACCAAAGCCTTCCACAACGCTGCGACCCAAGGCCGCAACACGAGGCCCATTCGTCGGGATGAGAGCTTCTCTCAACTACCGACATATTCATTTACCACTCCGAGCAAACCCGCAGCCTGGCAGGCCTGCCGTCCGGCGAACGGTTTTCAGGCCGGGAAAACTTATGGCCTGAACCCCAGAAGAGTTACGTCCTTATGACAAAACGGTTGTTCACAGTGCCTGACGCCTTGGTTTAGAACTCAGCTTAACCCGTCGCCGCAAAGGTGTCGGGCGGGGTCAGTCACGCCGGCAACAGACCCCATAGGCGGAAACCTTCCGCCTGGCCTCCCTGGGGGGCCAACGGGACATAACAGTCAACAAGTGAGGGCAACACCCTATGAGAAGACTTAAGCGTGATCCGTTGGAAAGAGCCTTTTTACGCGGTTATCAGTACGGCATCAGCGGCAAATCCCGCGACCTCTGTCCGTTTACCCATCCGACCACCCGTCAATCCTGGCTCAATGGCTGGCGAGAAGGGCGCGGTGACAACTGGGATGGCCTCACCGGCACCGCCGGTCTTCAACGTCTGAATCAAATTCAACACGCCGGCAGCTGACCAAGGATCACACCGATTTCCTCAAGGCCGTCCCATCCGGGCGGCAGGGCGAAAGCCCAAGGGCTCCGAAAGGAGCCCTTTTTATTTATTGGCCCGCGCGACGCGCCTCGGCAATGGCGTCCACTGCCTCGCGGATCAGCGCCGGCCCCTTGTAGATGAACCCCGAATAGATCTGCACCAGGCTCGCCCCCGCAGCGATCTTCTCTGCCGCGTGAGCGCCTTCGGTGATACCGCCGGCAGCGATGATCGGCAGGCGCCCGCCCAGCTCACCCGCCAGCACCTTGACCACGTGAGTGCTCTTCTCGCGCACCGGCGCGCCCGAAAGTCCGCCCGCTTCGTTGCCGAACGGCAGCGACTCGACGCCTTCGCGGCCAAGGGTGGTGTTGGTCGCGATAACCGCATCCATGCCCGCCTCCAGCAACGCCGCGGCGACCATCGCGGTTTCCTCGTCGGTCATGTCCGGCGCGATCTTGATTGCCAGCGGCACGCGGCGACCGTGCTGGCCGGTCAGGGCCTCCTGGCGCTGGCGCAGGGCATCGAGCAGCTGCTTCAGCGAATCGCCAAACTGCAGGCTGCGCAGCCCCGGGGTATTGGGCGAGCTGACGTTGACGGTGATGTAGCTGGCATGGGCGTAAACCTTGTCCAGGCAGATCAGGTAGTCGTCCACGGCGCGCTCGACCGGCGTATCGAAGTTCTTGCCGATATTGATGCCCAGAACGCCGCTGTACTTGGCCGCCTTCACCCGCTCGATCAGATGATCAACGCCGTGGTTGTTGAAACCCATGCGGTTGATGATCGCCGTGGCTTGCGGCAGGCGGAACAGGCGCGGTTTGGGATTGCCCGGCTGCGGACGTGGCGTGACAGTGCCGATCTCGATGAAACCGAAGCCCAGTTGGCCGAATCCGTCGATGGCGTCGCCGTTCTTGTCCAGGCCGGCGGCCAGCCCGACCGGATTGGGGAAGCGCAGCCCCATGACCTCCACCGGCAAGCTGGCCGGCGCCTTGCACAGCAGGCTATTCAGGCCGAGGCGGCCGCCAGCGCCGATCAGGTCGATGGAAAGCTCGTGAGAGGTTTCCGGGGACAGTTTGAACAGCAGTTCGCGGGCCAGGCTATACATGGTCGGGCATCGGTCGGCAAAATGGGGCCGTAGTATAGCCGGCCAGCCTTGTTCGGCGCGAGGAGCCAGCACGCCACACGGCCGGCCAAGGAGCAGTTCCATCAGGGAGGAAGCAAAATTGTCGCGGTCCGCCAGCGCAACCCTCGCGGGTTTACCTATGCTTAGGGCTGTTCGCCAGGCACCAGGAATTTCAAGCCGAACATGAGCCAGAGCCGCAGTATGAGCCAGCGCCTCGTCGCCATAGCCCAACGTCTGGGGCTGGGCGCCGCCGATGCGCACAAGGTGCCGGAACGCACCAGGGCCCTGGCGCTTTGTTTCGAAGCTCCGCAACGCTCCGCCGGCGGAATCGGCTGGCAGTCGGGAGCACCGCTCTATCGCCTGATCGACCTTCCACGCGGCGCACTCTCCGGCCCGGTGCAGGAGGACAAGGCGCGAGTCCATGCGGTCCTGAAGAAACTTGTTGGCCGCCGCAGCGAGAGCCTGCCCAGCCTGGACTTGCGACTGATCGATGGTCTCTGCGTGCGCGGTGTGCTTGCCGACAGCCAATTGCCGGACTTCGAAGCGCTCGCGGCCAGCGATGCCTGCAAGCGCGTACGGATCATCAGCTACAACGACTTCAGCCGGGTGCTCGGCCTGGCGTTGCCGGGCTACGAGCGCAAGAGCGAAACGCTTCGCCTGCGCCAGGCCGACTGGCATGGCGCGCGGCTGTTCTGGGAAGACGACAACCAAGCCTGTGAACTGGCCAGCGCCATCGTCTATGCGCGGCGACGCGGGCTGGAGATCACCCTGCCGGCGAAGATCGAACATTTCAGCCTGCTGCCGGATGCGCTGCGCGACCTCGACGAGCGCTTCCACATGCTCGCCATCCCCACCCAGGCGTGGAGCGACGCCGGCTTCATGGGCCTGCTGCTCGACACCGGTCTCCCCTACGCCCGCTTCGGCCTGTTCAACAGCGAGACTCCGGAAAGCCTGCTGCTACCCAAGGATCACCCGCAAGCCAGGATTTTCGGTGAAGGATTGCGCGAAATAGGCGCACCGGACATGGTCGCCTATCTGCGACAGCACGCTGCGGGTTAGGCCTCGTCTTCTTCGGACGCCTGCCCCTCTTCGTCCAGATGCGCCAGAACGTCGCGATGGCGCTCACGCCATTCCTCCAGGCTTATTTCGCTGTTCTGCAGCAGCTCGGGGTTCTGCTGCACGAGGTAGACGGCCGCGCGCTGTGCCGAATCGGCAATCTTCCAGTCCACCACTGGGGTGTCGAGCGGCCCCTCATAGGCGATCCAGCGGACGAACTGCGGATAGACGCTGCAGATCTTCTGGAAGTCCTCGTCATGCATGCGTTGCAGGCCGAGTTCGATGTTCTCGATGCTTTTCGCCTTCATCCCGACGGCTTCGGCCAGTTCCCGCCGACTCAGCCCCATCAGTTCACGCAGGCCACGCAGCCGCTGAGCGGGGGTAAAGAGGAAGTTTTTCATCATCTGTCATCCATGTCCGGCTAATCGATATCGCCAAAACCCTATGGATTAGGGCGTTTTTGCTAATCAAATCAACGTTTTGACGCGGATCTGAAAGCGGCGGACATGGTGCAGGATGCTACCGGCCGGGGGAAACTTCCTGATTTCCCAAGCTTAAGGAGGAAAAGGACTACATCCGCCTGGATGAGCCGCCCGGCCGTGAGCAGCGATGGATGTGGTAGCGGGCAGATCGGCCGATCAGTCTTCCTGCTCGGCGTTCTTCAGGCTTTCGTACGCAGGCTCGGCCGGAATGCCGATTTCCACGCACAGTTGCATGACCCGCTCCAGGTCGTTGCGGTAGACGAGCACCGCCTGAAGTTCGTCGTCCAGCGGCTCACTGAAGTCCAGCAGGACGTAGCCGCCCTTTTCCGGATAGAGCGCGCTCAGTTGTACCTGGATACGATTGAGCGCCGTCAGCGCATCGGCCTTTTGCAGCTGCTTGGGCTGCAGCACGAAGTTGACGCTCTTGTCGAACGAGGCGCGGATGTTCTCGAACAGTTCCATATAGCTGTCTGCCTGGAACAGCACGATGTCCGGCAGGCTGCCGACCACCACCCATTCGCCCAGCGGGATGGGGAAGCTGTCGTCGTAGTTGATGTCCGGATTGGCTGCCAGGAAAGCCTGCGGATCGGCGTAGGCCTGCGCTGCCTCGTCGGCGATCTGCCCGATTTCCTCCTCGCCCATGCAACCGGAGCTGATGAGGGTGAGAAGTTCGGCGAGTTGCTCTTTCATGGACGCGGTCCTGTTGCAGATGACGAGGGCGCGGAGCATAGCCGGATTCGCGGCGTTTTTCCGCTCAGAAACTTCTGTAGGAAATGACTGTCGGAATCGCTCGAACGATAACGACTATCGACCGGGATGATTTCTCAGGATGCGGCACCGCCTTTAGCCTTTCCACATCCCCGCTCCCACAGCCCCGGGTGAACCCATCATGCGCAAATCCGTTTACAGCCTGTTGCTGGCCGTGCCCGTACTTCTCATGGGATGTGCCGAACGCCCCGCCAGCAGCGAACCGCAGCACGTCTACAGCGAAGCCGAAGTCAAAGCCTTCGCGCTCAAGGCGCTCAGCGCCAGCGACATGAACAGCGACCTCTATGCTCGCTATCGCCGCGCGCTGACCGAGCAACATCACAGCGATGGCGCCGGCAGCTGACGCACGAACCTCGCTTTCCGGCCTGACCACCAGGCCGTCAGACCAGCCCGTCAGGCTTGGTCTTGCGCCGGAGCCGTTGCGTGAGGCCTTAACGCCCCAGCCTCCTCGGTACCGCCAGACCTGTCCCTCTCGTTAAAAAAAGGCCCCGCTACAAGCGGGGCCAGTGGTTCATGCTCGGTTCAGCCTGCAGGCATCAGGAATTACCTGCTCCGTGCTGGCTGCTCTGGGCAAGATCGAGCAGCTCGCGATTGGCGACCGCGTACATGGCGTAGTCGGTACCGGTCGAGGCGCGAAGTTCGACCAGCATGGCGCGCCAGCGCTCGACCAGCGGTCGATGCTGCGCAATCCACAGGTCCACCCGCTCAGCCATGTCCGCCGGGCCGTCCTGCATCTGCAGGACCGACACGGTGATCGCCCGCTGCTGCCAGTCCAGATCGTCGCGGAAAGCCTCGCGGGCCAGCGCCTGCCAGTTGTTCTCCACCGGCAGGTTGCTGATCTGCTGCAGGTACCAGGTCAGCTCCAGCTCGCTGCCAATGGCGAAGTAGGCGCGCGCCACGTCGGCCGGGTCGCGGCCGGTGACGTCCGCCGCCTCGATGATCGGCAGCAGGGTGTAGAGATGGCTGGTGCCAGCGACCATGCGTGCCAGAAGCTCCGGCACGCCGGCATCGACATAGGCCTGATAGCGGGCCTGCCACAGCTCGCGGGTCGGCCCTTCGAGCAACTCGTCGAGCTTGAGCCCCAGGGCAGCGATCCGCGGACCGAAGTGAGCGACGTCACGAGCGGCGTCCTGCTCGTTGCGGCGGCTGCGCAGGAACCAGCGGGTGGCACGGCGGCCCAGGCGCATCAGTTCATCCATCAGGGTCAGCTGGACTTCCGCCGGAACCTGGTAGTCGAGCTGCTCGATCTGGCGGAACCAGTGCGGCAGGTGGAACACGTCGCGGACGATCACATAGGCGCCGGCGACGTTCGCCGGGGTCATGCCGGTGGACTCCTTCAGGCGCTGCACGAAGGTGATGCCCATGTGGTTGATCAGGTCGTTGGCGATCTGGGTGCTGACGATCTCGCGTTTCAGGCGGTGCTTGCGCATGGCCTGGCCGAACTTGTCGACCAAGGTCTGCGGGAAGGCAGTCTCCATGTCGCGGGTGAGGTAATCGTCGTCCGGTACCAGCGAACCCAGCAGCTGTTCCTTCAGGTCGATCTTGCTCCAGGAGATCAGCACGGAAAGCTCCGCACGGGTCAGCCCCTGTCCGGCGGCGATACGTTCGGCCAGGGCCTCGTCGGTAGGCAGGAACTCCAGCGCGCGGTCGAGCTTGCCGCGGCCTTCCAGGTCGTTCATCAGCCGTTTGTACTCGGCGATGCGCTCGCGGGCGCGGCGCTCGGCCAGGGACAGCGCCTGGGTCTGCTTGTAGTTGTTGCCCAGCACAAGGTCGCCGACCTGCTCGGTCATCTCGGCGAGCAGGCTGTTGCGCTGCTTGCCGGTCATGTCGCCGGCGGCCACCACTTCGTTGAGCAGGATCTTGATGTTGACCTCGTGGTCGGAGCAGTCCACACCACCGGCGTTGTCGATGAAGTCGGTGTTGCAGGCGCCGCCGTTCAAGCCGAACTCGACACGGCCGAGCTGGGTGATGCCCAGGTTGCCGCCCTCGCCCACTACCTTCACGCGCAGCTCGCGACCGTCCACGCGCAGGGCGTCGTTGGCCTTGTCGCCGACGTCGGCGTGGCTTTCCTTGCTCGACTTCACATAGGTGCCGATGCCGCCGTTCCACAGCAGGTCGACCGGCGCCTTGAGCAGCGCATTGATCAGCTCGGTGGGGGTCAGGCGTTCGGCCTGGATGTCGAAGCGCTCGCGCACTTCCGGGCTCAGCGTGATGCTCTTGGCGCTGCGCGGGAAGATGCCGCCGCCGGCGGAGATCAGCTTGGCGTCGTAGTCCGACCAGGCCGAGCGCGGCAGGTTGAACAGGCGCTGGCGCTCGGCGAAGCTGGCTGCCGGGTCCGGGTTCGGGTCGAGGAAGATGTGCAGGTGGTTGAAGGCTGCCACCAGTTGCAGCTTGTCGGACATCAGCAGGCCGTTGCCGAACACGTCACCGGCCATGTCGCCGATGCCGATGACGGTGATGCTGTCTTTCTGCACGTCGATGCCGCGCTCGCGGAAGTGCCGCTGCACCGATACCCAGCCGCCACGGGCAGTGATGCCCATGCCCTTGTGGTCGTAGCCGGCCGAACCACCGGAGGCGAAGGCGTCGCCCAGCCAGAAGTTGTATTCGGCGGAGATGCCGTTGGCGATGTCGGAGAAGGTCGCGGTGCCCTTGTCCGCCGCCACCACCAGGTAGGGATCGTCCGGATCATGGCGTACCACGTTGGCCGGCGGGACGATCTGGCCTTCCTTGATGTTGTCGGTGACGTCCAGCAGGCCGGAAATGAAGATGCGGTAGCAGGCGATCGCCTCGTTCTGGATCTCATCGCGACTGCCACCCAGCGGCAGCCGGCGCGGAATGAAACCACCCTTGGCGCCCGTGGGCACGATCACTGCGTTCTTCACCTGCTGCGCCTTCACCAGGCCCAGCACTTCGGTGCGGTAGTCTTCCTCGCGGTCGGACCAGCGCAGGCCGCCGCGGGCCACGTCGCCGAAGCGCAGGTGCACGCCCTCCACCCGCGGGCAGTAGACGAAGATTTCGAACTTCGGCGTCGGCCGGGGGATTTCCGGAATGGCCTTGGGATTGAACTTGAAGCTGAAGTAGCTCTTGTTCTGCCCGGCTGCATCCGGCTGGTAGAAGTTGGTACGCAGGGTCGCCTTGATCAGGTCCAGGTAGCGCCGCAGGATGCGGTCTTCGTTGAGCACCTGGACGTTGTCCAGCGCCGCGAGGATCGCTTGTTCCAGCTTCTGCTGCTTGTCTTCGAGGTCCTCGGTGGTGAGCTTGCGCGCAAGGTAGAAGCGGGTCTTGAACAGGCGCACCAGTTCGCGGGCGATGTCCACGTGGGCGTTCAGGGCGCTGGCGATGTAGCCGAGGTCGAAGCCCAGGCGGATCTGCTTGAGGTAGCGGGCGTAGGCGCGCAGCAGCGCAACGTCGCGCCACGGCAGGCCGGCGGTCAGTACCAGGCGGTTGAACGCATCGTTCTCGGCGTCGCCGTTGACGATGTGGACGAAGGCATCCTGCAGGGTCTCGTTGAGTTCCTGGATGTTCACGTCCAGGCCTTCGGCGTAGGTGAAGGCGAAGTCGTGGATCCAGTACTCGCGGCCATTGGCATGGCGCAGGTGATAGGGGAACTCGCCGAGCACGCGCAGGCCGAGGTTCTCCAGGATCGGCAGGACGTCGGACAGCGCCAGCGGGGCGTCGGCATGGTACAGCTTGCAGTGCAGCTGCTGTTCGCTCTGCGCCAGCGGCTGGTAGAAGCTCATCACCAGCGGGCGGCTATCCGACAGGCTGAGCAGGTGCTGCAGGTCGACCACCGCGAAATGCGCGGCGAAGCGCTCGCGGTAACCGGCCGGGAAGCCTTTCGGGAAGTCCTCGAGGATGTTGGTGCCCTGGCCTTCGCCGAAGTTCTCCACCACCAGCGCGGCGTAGTCGTCCTGCCAGGAACGGCAGGCCTGGATGGCTTCCTCTTCGAGCCGCTTGGGATCGAGGTCGATGCGGGTCTTCGGATCGACGCGCAGGATGAACTGCACGCGGGCCAGGGTCGATTCGGAGAAGAAGGTCCAGAACTCGGCGTCGCTGGCCTTCAGGCGGTCGCGCAGGACCTGCTCGATCTTGATCCGCGTCTCGGTGGAATAGATGTCGCGCGGCACGTAAGCCAGGCAGTAGCAGAAGCGGCCGTACGGGTCCTTGCGCAGGAACAAGCGAATCTTGTTGCGTTCCTGGATCTGCACGATGGACATGGCGGTGCTGAACAGCTCATCCACCGGTGTCTGGAACAGGTCGTCGCGCGGCAGCACTTCGAGCACCTGGGCCAGTTCCTTGCCGAGGTGGCCGTTGGCGTCGAAGCCGGAACGACGCTCGACTTCGGCGACCTTGCCACGGATCGACGGGATCTGGCTGACGCTTTCGTTGTACACCGATGAGGTGAACAGGCCCATGAAGCGGAACTCGCGCAGGACCTTGCCCTTGGCGTCGATCTCGCGGATCGACACGTAGTCCGGGTAGGCCGGGCGATGCACGCGACTGGGGTGCGAGGCCTTGGCGAAGGACAGCAGCAGCGGCTCGCGGAGGTAGGCCACCGCGTAGTCCTCGATGTGCAGTTCTTCCTTGCTCAGGCCCGCACGCTGCAGCTTGGTCACGCCGAGGAGGGACTTCTCGTCGTAGACGACGTAGCCGCCGTCCTCGTCGTCCTCGACGGTGAATTCTTCATAGCCGAGGAAGGTGAAATGGTTGTCCAGCAGCCATTCGAGGAAGGCGCGGACTTCGGCGGTTTCTTCGGCGCGCGCCTTGGACTTCGACTTGCCGAGCCAGGTCAGGACTTCCTGGGCCTTGCCGCGCATGGCGGGGAAGTCGGCGACCGCCAGGCGCACTTCGCCGAGCACTTCCAGCAGCGACTTCTCCAAGGTGCGCAGCTCGCCGACGTGGGAGGCACGGTCGATCTCCAGGTACATCAGCGACTCGTGGAGCACGTCCTTGCCGGAGGTGCCCTTGGGCAGCAGCTCCTGCAGCTCGCCCTTGGCGTTGCGGCGCACGCTGACCACGGTGGTCTGCAGGTTGTGGATGCTGTAGCCGCGGCGGTTCAGTTCCATGCGCACCGAGTCGACCAGGAACGGCTGGTCCGGGTGCAGCACCTGCACGGCGGTGTGGGTGGACTGCCAGCCATGCTTTTCGTAATCGGGGTTGTACACCTGCACTTCCGGCGCGGCGGCGTCGAAGCGCTCCAGCAGGCGCCAGGAAGACAGGGTGCAACCGACCAGGTCGGACAACCGGCGCTGGGTCAATTCGTCGAGGGAGATGAGACCGAAGAACTGTTCAGCGAACAGGGCTACTTGTGGCAGCACCTTGTCGCTGACGTGCTGAGCCAGGGCCGATTGCAGTTGCTGCTGGAAATCGGCTTTGCTGGCCGCGGTGAAGAACGCCATGGTTGTACTCCGCTTGGCTCGTTTTATTGGCTTTCAGCGTAGATCGCTTATTCGCACTAGGGAGGTCACAGGACAGTTGGGCAGTGTGACGCCAGCAGACGACCGCGACCGGCCGGTCAGCGTGGCCCGTCGAGCTTAACGAGGTCGATGGCGGAAGGGCTTATCGGGGTGCGACATATTCGTTCAACGCCATGCAGGTGAGTGGAACTACCGTGCAAGATGGCCAGGCGCTATCATCGCCTGCCCTCCCCGCGGAATGGATTCCATGGACGTCGCTCCACCGCTGCGGCGCCCGCTGCTGCCACGCCTGCCTCACCTGCTCGTCACCCTGCTCGGCATCGTCCTGCTGATCCTTTCCTGTCGGTACCTGCCCGAGCTGTTCACTCCGCTCCTGGCCGGCGCCATTCCGGTTTACCTGGGCGTCGCGCTGCCGAACTGGGTCGGCCGTTGCGAACGCCTGCAGCGCATCCGCGATGCGCGCCAGAAGTCGGTCGACCACTGGGGCTTCTGCGGTCGCGACCGGCCTGGCCCCTGGGTGAACTACATCGACTATCCGCTGACGGTGGAATGCGCCGAGCTTCGCGAGCGCTTCTTCTATAGCGAATGGCTGGTGATCCACGACGGGCGGATCATCGTCAATCCGGGCCACTCCAGCGTTGCCCCGGAGCGCGGCGAGGTCAGCTATCACTTCGACCGTCCGCGCACCTACGCCTGGGACGGCTGCTCGCCGAAGATTCCCTTCTATTGGCTGGCGATCATCGGCACGCCGGACTGGTGGGAACACCGGGAAAACGTGCAGTTCATCCGCAATGGCCAAGTGGAGTCGAAAGAGGTGTTCTGGCCGGTGGCGCACCACGCGAGCCTGGTGCACGACGCGCTCTACCAATTCCTGAATGTCGCGCCGGTGCGCAAGGAGCAGGCGGACCGCCTGTTCCAGCGCATGCTGCTGGAATCGGGCATGCCGCGCCCGCTGGCCTGGCTGTATTTCCTGGCCGTGGTGCATGGCGGCGCCAGGGAAACCCGTGGGCTGGATAACCCCAACAGCAAGTTGCATTGCCTGACGGCAATCCCGTGAATGCACGACGGCGCCGTGTGGGCGCCGTCGCTCTTTAGCGCCCGGACTAGAGCTCGACCCGCTCGCTACGCTTGTTCTGGCCGAAGATCTGCCCACCCTCGTTGTCCAGTTGCGCCACATTCAAATGGAGCAACTCGTGGCTCCCCAGCACGCCACGATTGACCAGGCTCCCTGCACTGAGCCACAGCTCGCCCCAGGCGGTCAGCGTGCCCTGGTTGCTCAGTTCGCCACGTACGTCGATGAGCGTGGTCGAACCGCCGTCGAGGATCGCGCCCTGGTTCAGCGCCAGGGAGCCCGCGCTCAGCTCGAAACGCTCCTGGCTCATCAGCCGGCCGAAGCCGCTGTAGCGCCCATCCAGGCGCAACTCGAAGCTGCCCTCGCTGACGATCTGTCCGTCATTGCGCCAATCGCCGCCGCGCCCCTGCAGGTTGCCTGTGGCGATGAGCTTGCCGGTCTTGCCCTGCTCCAGACGACCGACATCCAGGTACAGATCACGCGCCTGTAACTGGCTGTGGTTGACCCAATGGTCGCGCTTCACCGTCAGGCTGGAGCGAGTGACGAAACGCCCGCCGGCCAGCCCCAGTTGCACCAGGTCGATGCCGAAGGCGCCGGTGCCACCATGGCTGATCGTGCCGCCAGCGTTGAGCAGTTGGCCGCTGCGCAGGTCGAGGTCGCGCGCCGCGCTTTCGATGTAGCCGGAGCTGTTGTCCAGCAGCCCGCCAACATGGATTTCGCTGACGCCCTCGCGGCCACGGACGCGAATCTGCCCGCCGCGGTTGTCCAGGTTTCCGCCTACCCGCATCGACAGGCGACCGGCGCTCTCCAGGCTGCCGCCATTGCGCAGATCGCTCGCTACGTTCATCTCCGTATCACCCGCGGCACGCAGGCGGGCCAGCTCCAGGCGGCCGTTGCTGTCGATACGAATATCGCCGGCACTGGCTGCCAGTTCACCGGCCAGTTTTACCCCGACGCCCTGTTCGGTGCCGACCAGGCGGATGCTGTTGGCGTACATGCCGCCCAGTGCCGAGCTGTCGATGGCCAGCCGAGGCTGCGCGCTGCCATCGGACTCCTTGGCGCGGGTCGACAGGCTGTCGGCATCCACGCGATTGCGTCCGACCACCACGTCGAGCTGCCGGGCATGCAGTGCGGCATTCAGGGTCGCGCTGCGCGTGATCAGCTCGAACTGCTCGACGCCGCGTGCGTCGAGCCCGGCGCCCTCGACGAGGATGTCGCCCGCGTCGACGTCGTACCCCTGCAGACGCTCGCCGTCGAACAGCGGCTTGCCGCTGGTCAAGGTCGCGCGCGGCGTGTTGATGAAGCCACAGCCGTTACAAGTGATGCCGTTGGGGTTGGCCACGATCACCTGGGCGCCCTGCCCGGCCACTTCGGTGTAGCCGCGCAGTTGCGAGCGGCTGCCGCCAGTGACTTCGTTGAGAATCCGCCGCGCAGCCCCGCCAGCGAGGTTGGGATTGCCGCCGATGACGCCGCCGAGCTGGGTTTGCACCGCGCCACCGGCGTTATTGAGGATCAGGCCTTCGCGGCCGACGTTGTACTGGCTGAACCTGTTGTGCGAAAGGCCATTGGCGTCGGGTGTGGCGATGTTGACCACAGGGACGCCGTTCGCCGCCTGGCCAAGCCCGGTGTTGCTGCCGGAATCGAGGCCGAGCGCCGCAGCGTCGGCGGCGGATTGGAGCAGGAACAGCAGGCTGCAGACGACGGCAGGATGAGTGGGACGGAAGCAAGGCATGGGGTTGGCTCCTTGGGTTTGAGGAGCTATCCAAGCTAGTGCCGGGGTTCCTCGGAAGTGCGCCTTCGCCCCATCGGATCGATCTCGTTCCTTCGCCAGGAAACAGCTCACGACGCTGTAGGCGCCTTACTGCCGCATACCCTGCACGGCCGCCCACCGATGCAGTAAAGTATGGGCCCCGAGGCGGCCGGTCCCGCGCCGCCCTTGCCAGTCCAGGAACCCTCCTTCAATGGAACATCGTGAGGCGCTCGCCGCGCTGCGAACTTACCTTTCCAGTCAGATCCTCGGCCAGGAAAAGCTTATCGAGCGCCTGCTCATCGCCCTGCTCGCCGACGGCCACCTGTTGGTGGAGGGCGCACCCGGACTGGCCAAGACCAAGGCCATCAAGGACCTCGCGGAAGGCCTGGAAGCCGAATTCCACCGTATCCAGTTCACCCCCGACCTGCTGCCCGCGGACATCACCGGCACCGAGATCTATCGTCCGGAAAACGGCACCTTCGAGTTCCAGCAGGGGCCGATCTTCCACCACCTGGTGCTGGCCGACGAAATCAACCGCGCGCCGGCGAAAGTGCAGTCGGCGCTGCTCGAGGCCATGGCCGAACGCCAGGTCAGCGTGGGGCGCAGCACCTATGATCTGCCGCCGCTGTTCCTGGTGATGGCGACGCAGAACCCGATCGAGCAGGAAGGCACCTACCCACTGCCCGAGGCCCAGCTCGACCGCTTCCTGATGCACGTGAAGATCGGCTACCCGGAAGCCTCGGTGGAGCGCCGCATCCTCCAGCAGGCGCGCGGCGAGGCGCTCAACGGCGAGACCAAGCCGGAGCGCCAGGTCACCCAGGAGTCCATCTTCGCCGCCCGCCACGAGATTCTCGGCCTGTACATGGCCGACGCCGTGGAGGAATACCTGGTGCAGCTGATCATGGCCACGCGCCAGGCCGCCAAGTACGACCCCGAGCTGGCCGAGTGGATCGCCTACGGTGCCAGCCCGCGCGGCTCCATCGCCCTCGACCGTTGTGCGCGCGCCCATGCCTGGCTGGCCGGGCGGGATTTCGTCAGCCCCGAAGACATCCAGGCCGTGCTGTTCGACGTGCTGCGCCACCGCCTGATCCTGTCGTTCGAGGCCGAGGCCGCGGGCATTGACCAGGACCGCGTGGTCCAGCGCATTCTCGACGTGGTCGCAGTCGCCTGATGCACACCGACGCTGGCGAACGCAGGACGCCGGAACACGCAGGAGTGGCCATCGATCTGCAGGAGCTGATCGATATCCGTCACCGCCTGCGCGAAGTCCAGCTGTTCTCCACGCCCGCCCGCCGCAGCCCGCTGATCGGCCTGCACCACTCGCGCCTGCGCGGCCGCGGGGTGGACTTCGACCAGGTGCGCGTGTACCAGGCCGGCGACGACGTGCGCACCATCGACTGGCGCGTCACCGCACGCACCCGCGAGCCGCACACCAAGCTGTTCCACGAGGAGCGCGAGCGCCCGGTGTTCGTCCTGGTGGAGCAGAGCCAGCGGCTGTTCTTCGGCTCCGGCCTGTGCCTGAAGTCGGTACTGGCCGCGCGCGCCGCCGCCCTCCTCGGCTGGGCGGCGCTGGCGCACAACGACCGCATCGGCGGCCTGGTGCTGAGCGACCAGGACACCCACGAAATCAAGCCGCGCCGCAGCAAGCAGAGCCAACTGCGTCTGCTCAACCTGATCGTCCGCGCCAATCACGCCCTGCTTTCCGGCAAGCCCTCGGCGAACAGCGGCGACTGTTTCGGCCTGGCCCTGCGCCGCGCCCGCGAGGTGCTGCGGCCGGGCAGTCTGGTGATGATCGTCTGCGACGAGCGCGCCCTCGGCGCGACCCCGCAGGGCGACTTGGCGGAGCAGCAGCTGAGCCTGCTCGCCCGGCATACCGACCTGGTGTTGCTGCCGGTTTCCGACCCCCTCGACCACGCCCTGCCCGCGGCCGGCCTGATGCGCTTCAGCGAAGGCAGGGCAATGCTCGAAGTGGACACCCTCGTCGACGAGCAGCGCCTGGCCTATCGCGCCCTCGGCGAAGCGCGCCGCGAACGCTGGCGCCGGCTCAGCCAGCGCCTGGGCGTGCCCTTGCTGCCGCTGAGCACGCAGATCGAGCTGATCGAGCAGTTGCGTGACCAGCTCGAACAACATCAGTCGGGGCGCCGCGCATGAACCCGCTCGCCGACCTGCAACCGCTGATCGATCCGCCGCCCGTTCCCGGCTGGCCGCCGGCGCCGGGCTGGTGGCTGCTCGCCGCGCTACTGCCGTTGCTGGCCTGGGCACTCTGGCACTGGCGGCATCGTTGGCTGCCGCGCCGGCGTGTGGTCGAGCCGCAGGAAACCCAGCTCGACCCGCTGCGCCTCGCGGCCCTGGAGGCCTTGGCGCAACTGCCCCGCCCCTACGACGGCGCTCCCGCAGGCCCCTGGCTGCAGGCGATCAACGCACTGCTCAAGCGCCTTTGCCGGGCGCGCTGGCCGAACGACAACAGCCACACCCTGAGCGGCCGGGCCTGGCTGGCATTCCTCGACAATCGCTGCCCGGCCGCGGGCCTGACACGCTGGATGATCCTCGTCGAGGGTGGCTACCGCTCCGAATGCAAGCTCGACGACAAGGCCATCGAAGGCCTCGCCGCGTCGGTGGAAACCTGGGTGCGCAAGCATGTTTGAGTTCGCCTGGCCGTGGATCTTCCTGCTTGCCCCGCTGCCCTGGCTGCTGCGCCTGGTGCTGCCGGTGGCCGACAGCGGCGAAGCTGCGCTGAAGGTGAGCTTCCTCGCTGAGCTGGAAGGACTGGCCGGTCGCCGTGCCCGCGCCCGCCTGCCGTCCTGGCGGCTGCAGGCGCCCTTCGTGCTGATCTGGATCCTGCTGCTGCTCGCCGCCGCGCGCCCGCAGTGGGTCGGCGAACCGCTGCCGATTCCCGCCAGCGGCCGCGACCTGCTGCTGGCAGTGGACGTCTCGGGTTCCATGGACACCACCGACCTCAAATGGCAGGACGCGGACATCAGCCGCCTCGGCCTGATCCAGAAGCTCTTCGGCAACTTCATCGAGGAGCGCCGCGGCGACCGCGTCGGGCTGATCCTGTTCGGCAGCCGCGCCTACCTGCAGGCACCGCTGACCTTCGACCGCCATACCGTGCGGATCTGGCTCGACGAAGCGCGCATCGGCATCGCCGGCAAGGACACCGCCCTGGGCGATGCCATTGGCCTCGCGGTGAAACGCCTGCGCCAGCGTCCGGCGGAAAGCCGCGTGCTGGTGCTGATCACCGACGGCGCCAACACCGCCGGCGAGGTACCGCCGCTGACCGCTGCGCGGCTGGCCGCCGAGGAACACGTGAAGATCTACACCATCGGCATCGGCGCCGACCCGCAACCCGGCGGCGTGCTGGGCATGCTCGGCCTGGCGCCAGGCATGGACCTGGACGAGCCGACACTCAAGTCCATTGCCGCAACGACCGGCGGCGAGTACTTCCGCGCCCGCACCGGCGAGGAGCTGCAGCGCATCTCCTCGACCCTCGACAGCCTCGAACCGGTCAGCCAGAAGCCGACCCAGGCACGTCCGGCCGTGGCGCTTTATCACTGGCCGCTGGCTCTGGCGATGCTGTTCAGCATGCTGCTGGTGGCCGCCGAGCTGTTCCCGCGCGAAGACTGGCGCTGGCCGTGGAGGCGTTCATGAGCCTGTGGCCGCACCTGCTGCACCCCTGGTGGCTGTTGCTGCTGCCGCCGCTCGCCTGGTTGCTGTGGAAGATCCTGCATCGCCAGCGCCGCGCCGGGCGCTGGCAACTGCTGCTGCCGGCCGCCTTCCATCCCTGGCTGCTGGCCGGTGGCAGCGGCCGCGCCGACCGCCGCCCGTGGATCTACCTCGGGCTGGCCTGGCTGCTGGGCGTACTGGCCCTGATCGGCCCGAGCTGGCAGCGCATCGAGCAGCCGGCCACGCAGCGCATCGACCCGCTGGTGGTGGTGCTCGAACTGACGCCGCAGATGCTCGCCACCGACCTCAACCCCAGTCGACTCGAACAGGCGCGGCGCAAGATCCTCGACCTGCTGCGCGCACGCAGCGATGCGCAGACCGCCATCGTCGTCTACGCCGGCAGCGCGCACACCCTGGTACCGCTTTCCAACGACATGCTGACCGCACGCAACCTGCTCGACGCCCTCAAGCCGTCGATCATGCCCGAGCCCGGGGAGCGCGCCGACCTCGCCGTGCTGCTCGGCCGGCAACTGCTCGACCATGGCGCCCAGGGCGCAGGGCGCCTGCTGCTGATCACCGATGGCCTGACCACGGAAGAACAGCAAGGCATCCGCAAGGCCCTACACGGCAAAGGTTCGAGCTTCTCGCTGCTCGCGGTCGGCAGTGCCAGCGGCGCGCCCATCCTGCAGGAGGACGGCACCTACCTGAAGGACGCCCAGGGCAGCATTCTCCTGCCGCGCCTGGACGAAGCCTCGCTGCGCCGCTTCGCCGATAGCCTGGATGGCCGCTACCAACGCATGGGCCACAGCGACCGCGACCTGCGCGCGCTCGGCCTGCTGAATGCCAACCACGGCGTGAACATCACCAATGAAGACGCCATGCTGCGCCTGCAGCGCTGGGCGGACCAGGGCTACTGGCTGCTGCTGCCACTGTTGCTGCTGGCTGCCTGCGCCGGCCGCCGCGGCTGGTTGTTCTGCCTGCCGCTGCTGATGCTCTGCGCGTCGCCACGGCCGGCCATGGCCTTCGAATTCCGCGACCTCTGGCTGCGCCCCGACCAGCAGGGC
The DNA here is from genome assembly GCF_041409665.1 of Pseudomonas sp. QL9. Classification (NCBI taxonomy): domain Bacteria; kingdom Pseudomonadati; phylum Pseudomonadota; class Gammaproteobacteria; order Pseudomonadales; family Pseudomonadaceae; genus Pseudomonas; species Pseudomonas sp. QL9. The sequence continues at coordinate 4,819,048 of NZ_CP166971.1, read as the reverse complement.
CAGCGCCTGCTCGAAGAACAGCGTCCGGCCGAAGCCGCGCAACGCTTCGCCGACTTCCGCTGGCGTGGAGTGGCGCTGTACCAGGCTGGCGAGTACGCCGCCGCTGCCCAGGCCTTCGCCCAGGGCGGCCAGGCCAGCGATCACTACAACCGCGGCAACGCCCTGGCCCAGCTGGGCCAATACGAGGCCGCCATCGACGCTTACGACCAGGCCCTCGAACTGCAAGCGGACCTGAAGCCGGCGCAACACAACAAGGAATTGCTGGAGAACCTGCTGCGCCAGCGCGAAGCCGAGTCCTCGGCCGCCAACAACACCCAGGAGTCTGCGCAAAACAATCCCGCACAGAGCACCAGCGAGAACGCGCAGGCTGCGCCGCAGCACGATGCCGAGCATGATGGGCATGTGGACAGCTCGCGCCCCGGCAATCCCGATTCGACGCTGCAGAACCGCCAGCCGCGGGACCAGCAGCCATCCGACGCGCAAGCGCAATCGACGACGGCGCAGAACGACTCCACGGAACTTGGCGATACGCCCGCGGCCGAAGATGGGCTCAGCGACGAGCGCCGCCAGGCCTTGGAACAATGGCTGCGGCAGATACCCGACGAACCCTCCGAACTGCTGCGCCGCAAGTTCTGGTACCAGCAACAGCAGCGCCAGGAAAACCCTCGATGAAAAGGCTGATCTGCCTGATCCTCCTAAGTCTCGTGGCCCTGCAGGCCGAAGCGAGCTTCACTGCCAGCGTCGACCGCACGCGTCTCTCCGAAGGAGAAAGCGTCGATCTGACCCTCGAGTCCGACGACCCGACCCTGTTCGGAAAACCGGACCTGGCACCGCTGGACGCCCAGTTCCAGGTGCTCGCCACGCGCCAGGTGAACCACTTGACCACCTTCAATGGCAAGTCGCAGGCCACCACGCGCTGGATCATCACCCTGCAGCCACGGCAGAGCGGCACGGTCAGCATTCCCGCCCTGCACCTGGGCAACGGCGAGACCCAGCCGATCAGCCTGGAAGTACTCAAGGCCGACGGCGAAGCAGCCGCACAACAGCTCTCGCCGGTGTTCATGGACGCCAGCGTCGACCACGAGCAGGTCTACGTGCAGGCCCAGGCGGTGCTTACCCTGCGCATCTATCACTCGGTCTCGCTGTACGACGACAGCAACCTGAGCCCGCTGCAGATCACCGACGCCCGCGTCGAACAACTCGGCCAGCCGCGGACCTACGAGAAGGAAATCAACGGCGTGCGCCACGGCGTGATCGAGGTTCGCTACGCGATCTTTCCGCAGCGCAGCGGCGAGCTGACGATCCCCGGCCAGAGCTTCACCGCTACCCAGGTGGCGCGCGGCGGCAGCGACCCGCAGACCCTCGGCAGCCGCCCGGGCAAGCTGGTCAAGGTGACCTCGCCGGACATCCCGCTGCAGGTCAAGGCCAAGCCCGCCGATTACCCGGCCAACGCGCCCTGGCTGCCGGCGCGCTCGCTCAGCTTGAGCGAAAGCTGGACGCCGCAGCCGGAACAGGCCAAGGCCGGCGAGTCGCTGACACGCAACCTTATGCTGCGCGCCGAGGGCCTTTCCAGCGCGCAGTTGCCGCCCCTGCCGCAAACCCTGCCGGCGGGCCTGCGGCACTATCCCGACCAGGCGCAACTCGCTCAGCAGGCGGATGACCAGGGCGTAGTCGGCAGCCGCGAGGAGCGCGACGCACTGGTGCCGGACCAGGCCGGGCAACTGGTGCTGCCGGCCATCGATGTAGTCTGGTGGAACACCCAGGAAGATCGCCTGGAACACACCAACCTGCCCGGTCGCACCCTGACGGTCGCTGCCAATCCGGAGCTGGACGCGCAGAATGCCGTCGCCCCGGCGGCGGACGGCACCCCGGTCGACGGCTATTCGCTCCTTTGGCCCTGGCAGTTGGCGACCCTGTTGCTGAGCCTGACCACCCTGCTCGGCTTCGGCCTCTGGTGGCGCGCCCGCCAACTACCGGCAGTGGCCCGCGCAGCGAGCACCGGCCCGAGCAGCCGCACCCTGCAGGACGAACTGCGCCGCACCTGCCAGGCCAACGATCCCCACGCTACCCGCCAGGCCCTGGATGCCTGGGCGCGGCAGCAGCCGGAAACCCTCGCCGACATGGCAGCGCGCTTCGTGCCGCTGTCCGACGCACTGGACGGCCTCAACGGCGCGCTCTACAGCGACAGCGAAGGCGGAAACAACTGGCAGGGTGAAGAGCTCTGGCGAGCCATTCGCGCCTTGCCGCCGCTCGAAGGCGCCAGCACCGCACCGCAGGAAGGCGCCAGCCTGCCTCCGCTGTATCCACGCTGAAGCCAGCCAGCGCCGGTTGCTGCACCTGATCGAGGTACGCCTGCGCAAACGCGCCAGAGCCCAAGCGCTCTCGTAGGTGCAGGCCTGCTCGGGAACGGCGCCTGGCAATGGCCGGGCCTCCTCAGGTCATTTCGTCCCCTCTCCCCGATGGGAGAGAAAGCCGCTCAGCGCCATCCTGTTGGAACGGATTCATCCGCGAAGCCCCGTGCCGCGCCCACCCTGCAGGAGCGCGCCATGCGCGCGAGTCGCGCAAAAGGTCTACTGCAACGTTGCTTACTGGGTGACTCGCTCCGCTCGACCTTCGGGCCGCGCTAAAGCGCGTTCAGCGCAAGCGCTGTCCCGCGTTCGCGAGGATGACGCGGGAAAAATCGAATCCTGATTCTGTCACTCCCGCGAACGCGGACGCGGCTCCATCGCGAATGGCGCTTGCGCTGGCCCGAAAGGGAATAGCCCAGAAGACAGTCGCTTCTACCTGAAAGCTGGCGGGGTTCGCGATCAAGCTCGCTCCTTCAGGGGACGGCTGCGCACTACCGATTCCCCATAAAAAACCGCGGCCCGAGGGCCGCGGTTTCTTCTTGCGGGGAACGCCTTTCGATCAGTGCACCAGGATCGAGGCCTTCTTGGTCCGCACCTTCTCCGGATTGATCAGGAAGCGGGCCAGGGCCGGCAGCAGCCAGAGCGCGCCAAACATGTTCCACAGGAGCATGAAGGTCAGCATCAGCCCCATGTCGGCCTGGAACTTGATCGCCGAGAAGATCCAGGTGGCCACGCCGATGGCCAGGCACAGGCCGGTGAAGAGCACGGCCTTGCCGGTGGACTTCAGGGTCTCGTAGTAGGCCTCCTGCAGGCTCAGGCCCATGCGCAGGAAGGACTCCAGGCGGGTGTAGATGTAGATCCCGTAGTCCACGCCGATCCCCACGCCGAGGGCGATCACCGGCAGGGTCGCGACCTTCACGCCGATGCCCAGGGTCGCCATCAGCGCGTTGCCCAGCACCGAGGTGAGGATCAGCGGCAGGACGATGCACAGGGTCGCGGCGAAGGAGCGGAAGGTGATCAGGCACATCACCGCCACGCAGATGTACACCAGGATCAGGATGGTCAGTTCGGACTGCTTGATCACCTCGTTGGTGGCCGCCTCGATACCGGCGTTACCCGCAGCGAGCTTGAACTTCAGGTCGTCCTTCTCGTGGTCCTTGGCGAAGTCCTGCACCGCCTTGACCGCGCGGTCGAGGGTCTCGGCCTTGTGGTCGTTGAGGAACACCAGCAGGGGCGCCAGGGAGCAGCTGCTGTTGTACAGGCCGTCGGCACGGCTGATCGAGTTGTTCAGCACGTCCTTGTTGCGGGACAGGGTTTCCCACTTCAGGTTGCCTTCGTTCATGCCCTTGATCACCTGCTTGGAGACGGTGACCAGGGAAATCGCCGACTGCACGCCTTCGGTGTTTTCCAGCTTCCACGACAGGGCGTCGATGGCATTCAGGGTCTGGTACGACGAGCAGCCTTCAGCCGCGGACTCGACCATCACCACCAGCACGTCGGAGCTGGTCGAGTAGTTGCGGATGATGAAGTCGTTGTCCAGGTTGTAGCGCGAGTCCGGACGCAGCTCCGGCGCCCCCTGGTCGAGGTCGCCGATCTTCAGGTGATGGCCTTGCCACATGCCGCCGGCGAACATGGCCAGGGCGATGAGGATGGAGACCGGGGCCACCTTGGAGTTGGCGAAGTTCGACAGCAGGCGCCAGAACGGATGGTCGCGGACCGCGTCGCGCTTGCTGCGGTCGACGGCGCGCTTGCTGATGCCGATGTAGGAGATCGCGACCGGCAGCAGGATCAGGTTGGTGAAGACGATCACCGCCACGCCGATGGACGCGCCGATGGCCAGCTCGCGGATCACGCCGATGTCGATCACCAGCAGGGTGATGAAGCCCACGGCGTCCGCCAGGATGGCGATCATGCCGGGCAGGAACAGCTGGCGGAAGGTGCGGCGCGCGGCCAGCAGCGGGGTTTCCGCGTCACTGGACTGCAGGGCGATGCCGTTGATCTTCTGCACCCCGTGGGAGATGCCGATGGCGAAGATCAGGAAGGGCACCAGCATCGAGTAGGGGTCCAGCCCGAAGCCGATGGTGTGCAGCAGGCCGAGCTGCCAGATCACCGCCACCAGCGTGGTCGAGAGCACCGCGATGGTCGAGCGCATGCACTTGGTGAACCACAGCAGCAGCACCAGGGTGATGACGAAGCAGATGCCGAAGAAGCCCACCACCATGACCAGGCCGTCGATCAGGTCACCGACCTTCTTGGCGAAGCCGGTGATGTGGATCTTCACGTTGGGGTTCTGCACCTGGTACTTGTCGCGGATCTTCTCTTCCAGTTCATGGGAGAACTGGCGGTAGTCCAGCTTGAGCAGCTTGGACTGGTCCTTCGGATCCGGGTAGACCTCCAGCAGCGGCACGTCGACGATGCTCGACTTGAAGTTGTTCGCCACCAGGCGGCCGATCTGCCCGGACTTGAGCACGTTGTCGCGCAGCTTTTCCAGGGCCTTGGCCGAACCGTCATAAGTCTGCGGGATCACCTCGCCACCGGCGAAGCCTTCCTCGGTCACCTCGGTCCAGCGCACGCTCGGGCTCCACAGCGACTTCAGGCCGGAGCGGTCGACGCCAGGAATGTAGAACACCTCGTCGTGGATCTGACGCAGGGTGTCCATGTACTCCTTGGTGAAGATGTCGCCGTTCACCGCCTCGACGGAGATGCGCACGGTGTTGCCGAGGTTCGACAGGTCGTTGATGTGCGCCAGCATGTTCTGGATGAACGGGTGCTTGAGCGGGATCATCTTCTCGAAGCTGGTGGACGGACGCACCTGAGTCGCCTGGAAGGCGAGGAACAGGGTCACCAGCATGCAGAGTGCGATTACGATCGGGCGGTTGTTGAAGATCAGGCGTTCGAGCAGAGTCGCCTTGTCTTGATGATGTGAGTTCACAGCGTTCATTTCCGCTCCCCGGCTTATTGTTGTTCTGTCAGCTCGGCGCCGGTCGCCGAAGCCAGGTGGATACCGCCCTGCCCGCCCAGTACCAGGTTGCCGTTGCCGGCAGCGACGACGCCGGACAGCGCCAGTCGGTCAGGACGGTTGAAGATGCTGAAGGTCTGGCCGTCGTCCTTGCTCAGCAGCACGCTGCCGCCGTTGCCGACGACGGCGATGCTGCCGTCAGGCAGGAGCGAACCTTCGGAAAGACCGAATTCGAGGTTGCCGTCACCGGAGACCGGCAGCGCGACCTGTTGCCAGTGCTCGCCGAAATCGGCGGAGCGGAACAGGTGGCCCCGCAGGCCGTAGACCAGCACGGTGCCGGCCTGGTTGGTGCCCACGGCGCCGAACAGCGAACCCTCGTAGGGGCCCTGGACTTTCTCCCAGGTGGTGCCCCAGTCCTTGGAACGGAAGATCACCCCGGACTCGCCGACTACCAGCAGGCCGGAATCCTTCACCGCGGTGATGCCGTTGAGGTGCAGTTGGTCCTCGTTGCTCACGCGCTCGCTGATGTCTTCCCAGCTCTTGCCGCCGTCGTGGGTTTCCAGCATGGCGCCATAGGCGCCCACGGCCACGCCGTGGCTCGCGTCCTGGAACCAGACATCCAGCAGCGGAGCCTGACGATTGAGGTCTTCGAACTGACGGGTCCAGGTGCTGCCGCCGTCTTCGGTGGCGAGGATCTGCGAGTCGTGGCCGACCGCCCAGCCCTTCTTCTCGTCGATGAAGAACACCGCGGTCAGCATCTGCTGGGTCGGCACCTTGGCCTGGGTCCAGCTCTGACCGTTGTCATCGGAATAGAGGATGTGCCCGCGATCGCCGACGGCAACGAGCCGCTTGCCGGCATGCGCCAGGCTGAGGATCAGCGAGCTGGAGGCTTTGGCCGAAGCGATGGCGTAGCCGTCGGAAGAATTTTCCGTCGCCGCGTTGGCATGCAACGGGACGTTGGCGATCAGCATCAGGGAGAGAGCGCCGAGCATCGACAGGGTCGTGCGCAGCGAGGAAGGAGAACGCTTGGTCGCGCGGACGGACCCTTCGCTCATGGCGTGCCACAGGGGCTCACGCATATGCCTATACCTCTTCTTTTTATTACAGGCGGATATGGAGTGATCGCTATATAGCCAGCCTTTCCCGAGGCTGACAATTAACCGCGCGTTATCTTTTGTTAAGCATCGGCACGCTCATCCCAAAGCATGAGAAATGGCTACAGGCCAGGTACCACGCGGGTTACAACAGATCGTAAAAAGCTACTGACGGTAACACTCGAAGTGTTTTAGGGGAGCATCTCGGGGCGGGAAGACACAAATGCGGGCAGTCGGATTGTTGCTTGACAGGCAACGGTCGTCGGGAGTGCGCAGCGGCCCCGCGTGTGCGGGACCGCTGGCGGAGGATCAGAAGGAGTACTTGACGCTGACACCGACGTTGTCGCGGTCGCGGGTGGCGTTGTTCTGTCCGGCACCGTAGAAGTCGGTGTACTGGATCTCCCCTTCCAGGCTGTTCAGGTAGGTCGCCTTCAGGCCCAGGGTGTAGGCCTGGCGACCTTCGATGAAGTTGCCGGTCTGGTAGGAGTTGCCCTGGAAGTCGTCGCGATAGACCACGTAGGGCGAGACGTTGATGCCGGCGTACACGTCGTTCCAGGTGCCCGACATGAGCAAGGTGTAGCCGTAGGCATTGCGGTCGACCTGGTCGGCGCGGTCGTAGCCGGAGACGTAGGCGGAGTTGGCGCGACTGGAGTAGTAGCGCACCGAGCCGTCGTAGGCGGTGTACTTCAGGCTGCTGCCGCGCAGCTGCTCGGCGGCGATCTCGGCAACGCCCATCAGCGAGTCGAAGCTCAGCCCCGGGCCGAAGTTGTAGATGGTGCCCAGCGAGCTGTTGAACGCCTCGACCCGCTCGTAGTTGTGGATCTCGCTGTTGAGCGCCACCGGCTTGCCACCGATGTTGACGGTCTTGCCGCTGGCCAGGGCGGCGGCCTGGTTGAGCAGGTCGCCGAGCAGGTCGTTGGTGGTGGCGATGCCGATCGGCAGGTTCGGCCGATAGGCGACTTCACCGAACAGCGAGGCGTTGCCCACAGTGGTGTTGAAGCTCAGGCCGTACATGCGGATGTTTTCCAGGTACTCGCGCTGCGCGGTGACCTGGTTGGCCACGTCGACTGCAGCGGCGCCGTTGACCAGCCCCAGCACCTGCTGCGCACCGGCATTGCCGCCGTTGGCTGCGGCCATCAGCTGGTCATAGGAAGAGAAGCCGCCGAGTCCGGCCAACTGGTCGACGTTCAGGCCCGCGTAGGACGGGTTCAGGTGTGCCGAGATGCTCGGCTCCTTGGCGTGGTAGTTGACGAAATAGAAGCCGAATTCGGTGGAGTTGAGTTGCTCGGCCAGGTAGCGGAAGGCCACGCCGAACTGGCCGTCGTCCTTGGCGTTGATGTCCTTGCCGATGCTGGCAACCTTGAAGATGCCGTTGGAGTCCAGGTAGGAGGTACCCTGCAGGCCGCCGACGTGGGCCGCCGAGAGTTGCGGATAGAGGCTCTGGAACAGCGGGTTCGACAGCGCCGAAACCGTGGTGTAGGCGGTGTTGCCGCCGTCGGCGAAGAGGTCGGTCTCGGAGAAGAAGGTGCCGGCCGGGTCGAGCTTGGTTTCCTTCCAGTTCCATTGATAGAAGGTGTCCATCGACAGATTGTCGGTGAGGCCGAGGTTGAAGCTCACCGCCTCCACCGGCATCAGCACTTCCTTCAGCTCCGAGCCGGGCAGGTGGAAGGCCGAGGCGTTCACCGGGTTGGTGGTGTTCACGCCGCCCCGGTAGAACAGGCCCTCGCCCCAGTTGAACACCTGGCGACCCAGGCGCGCGGAGAGCGGCATCTCGCCCAGGTCCCAGCTGCCGGACACATAGGCGTCGAGGATTTCCATGCCGTTGCCGGCGTTGTCGCGGGTATCGCCGGTGAAGCGGTCGTTGTAGGGGTAGCTCTGGCTCGGCTGCGGCGGCTGGTTGTTGTCGTAGTAGTCGTTGCGCTTGTCCATGATCTGCGTGTCGTAGAACGCCAGACCGCGCACGAACAGGCCGTAGTTGTTGTAGTTGGCCTGCAGGTCGGAGGTGATCTTGTACACCTCCGAGACCAGGCCGGTGTCGAAGTTGCGGTTGCCGTCGTTGCTGTTGATGTCGTTGTTGTTCTTGTCCTGCCCCTGCACCCGCCACAGCGTGCCGTAGGACAGCGTGGTGTCCAGGGAGCCGCTGACCTGGTTGTCGAGCACTTTGAACTCCATGGCGGCGGCCTGTCCGGCCAGCAGCAGCGGCACCAGGCCGGCCAGGGCGAATCCGGCGCGCACGGCGGCGAAACGCAGCGACGCAGGGCGGGAAGAAACACGCATCGAACACACTCCATGACTGATCATCGTTGGCGGCGGCGTCACGGCGGACGCCTGGCGACCGTTTGCTCCACGGCCTTGTTGTCGTCGATCAGCCGCGCCCTTTTCCCCCGCGCGGCGATCCGGCAGGCGCGTTGCAACCCCGATGCCAGAGCGGCGCGTTCGGGGCTACAGGGGAGTTCTCGAGAGGAGCACGGAGCGTGACTGATCAGCCATTGACCAGTTGCCGGTTTTCTTGCCCGATCGGTGCATCGGCATGGCGCGAGCGGACTTTCCCCCAGGCACGCTCTCGCGCTGGGGTTATTCCATCAGGTGCTGGAAAGAGTGGCCTGTAATTTCCACAGGTAACAAAAAAGGTGTTACCAGCTGGGCTGGTAACACCTTTGGCAAGGCTCGCCGAGGGTCAGGCGAGGCTCTTGCTGACCACCTCGTAGACGTCGCTGGACAGCTCGCCGGACGCCAGGATGCGTTCCAGCTCGCCGCGCATCTGCGCCTGCCGGGCCGGCGCGTACTTGCGCCAGCGGGTCAGCGGGCCGAGCAGGCGCGAGGCGATCTGCGGGTTGAGCGCGTTGAGGGTGATCACCTGGTCGGCCAGGAAGCGGTAGCCCGCCCCGTCGGCACGGTGGAAGTTGACCAGGTTCTGGTTGGCGAAGGCGCCGATCAGTGCACGGATCTTGTTCGGGTTCTTCAGGGTGAAGGCCGGATGCGCCATCAGCGCCTGCACGCGCTCCAGGCCGCACGGCAGGGTGCAACCGGCCTGCACGCTGAACCACTGGTCCATGACCAGCGGATCGTCCTTGAAGTAGTCGGCGAACATCTCCAGGCCCTTGGCCTTCTCCGACTCGAACTGCGAGTTGACCAGCACCGCCAGGGCGGTAAGACGCTCGGTCATGTTGTCGCAGGATTCGTACTGCTCCAGGCACGCGGCCAGCACTTCCTGCTTGCCGCTGAGCATCAGGTAGGACAGCGCGATGTTCTGCAGGCTGCGGCGGGCGATCTGCTCGGCCTCGGCCACGTACGGGGTCTTGCGCGAGGCTTCGCGGTTGGCCTGGTAACGCTGCCACAGCGGCTCGTGCAGGGTCTCGGCGATGCGCTGGCGGGCGAACTCGCGGGCGGCGTGGATGGCCTCGACGTCGGCCTCCTCGCTCAGCTCGGTGAGGTACGCCTCGCTGGGCAGCGAGAGCATCTCGGCGACCATCGCCTGGTCCAGCGCGTTGTCCTGCAGCAGGGTGCGGAAGGCCGCGATGAGGCGCTCGTCGAGGACCAACTGCTCACCGCGCTGGTGCTGGCCGATCATTTCCTGGAGCACCTGCACCGAGAGCTGCTGGCCGGCTTCCCAACGGTTGAAGCCGTCCTCGTCGTGCTGCATGAGGAACATCAGCTGGTCGCGGTCGTAGGGGAAGCTCAGCTTCACCGGCGCGGAGAAACCACGCAGCAGCGACGGCAGCGGCTTTTCGGCGAGGCCGACGAAGGTGAAGGACTGCTCGGCCTCGGTCACCTGCAGCACACGGTTGCTGCCGTGGGCGTGTTCCTCGCCCTGCAGGCGCAGCGGCAGCGGGTTGCCCAGCTTGTCCAGCAGGCCCATTTCCACCGGGATGACGAAGGGTTGCTTGTCCTTCTGCCCCGGGGTCGGCGGGCAGCTCTGGCGGAAGGTCAGGGTGTAGGTCTGCGCGGCCGCGTCGAAGGCCTCTTCCACCGCCAGGCGCGGGGTGCCGGACTGGCTGTACCAGCGCTTGAACTGGGTCAGGTCGACGCCGTTGGCGTCTTCCATGGCCTTGACGAAGTCGTCGCAGGTCACGGCCTGGCCGTCATGGCGCTCGAAGTACAGGTCGCTGCCCTTGCGGAAGCCTTCGGCGCCCAGCAGGGTGTGGATCATCCGCACCACTTCCGAGCCCTTCTCGTAGACGGTCAGGGTGTAGAAGTTGGAGATCTCGATGAAGGAATCCGGGCGCACCGGGTGCGCCATGGGGCCGGCGTCCTCGGCGAACTGGTTGGTGCGCAGGAAGGCCACGTCCTCGACGCGCTTGACGGTGCGCGAGTTCATGTCGGCGGAGAACTCGGCGTCGCGGTAGACGGTGAAGCCTTCCTTGAGCGACAGCTGGAACCAGTCGCGGCAGGTCACGCGGTTGCCCGACCAGTTGTGGAAGTACTCGTGGGCCACCACGCCTTCGACGCGCTGGTGCGCGGCGTCGGTGGCGGTCTCGGCCTTGGCCAGCACGCAGCTGGAGTTGAAGATGTTGAGCCCCTTGTTCTCCATGGCGCCCATGTTGAAGTCGTTGACCGCAACGATCATGAAGATGTCCAGGTCGTATTCGCGGCCGTAGACCTTCTCGTCCCAGCGCATGGACTTCTTCAGGCTGTCCATGGCGTGCTGGCACTTGTCGATGTTTTCCGGCTCGACGTAGATGCGCAGGGCGACTTCGCGATCGCTCATGGTGGTGAAGCTGTCTTCCACCGCCCAGAGGTCGCCCGCGACCAGGGCGAACAGGTAGGCCGGCTTCTTGAACGGGTCCTGCCAGGTCGCCCAGTGGCGGCCGCCCTCTTCCGATCCGCTGGCCACCGGATTGCCGTTGGAGAGCAGCACCGGGTACTTGTGCTGTTCGGCCGAGACGGTGGTGGTGAAGCTGCTCATCACGTCCGGGCGGTCGAGGTAGTAGGTGATCTTGCGGAAGCCTTCGGCCTCGCACTGGGTGCAGAACATCTTGCCGGACTTGTACAGGCCTTCCAGCGCGGTGTTGCTTTCCGGGTGGATGCGCACGGTGCTGTCGACGGTGAACTGCTTGGCGGTCGGCTGCAGGGTCAGGTGGCTGTCGTCCAGCTGGTAGTCGCCCGGCTGCAGGGCGCGGTCGTCCAGCGCCAGCGACAGCAGCTCCAGCTGCTGGCCATCGAGCACCAGCGGCGGCAGGCCCTCGCCGCGCTCCGGGTTGCGGCGCATGACCAGCTGGGCGTGGACCAGGGTGTGGTCCTCGTACAGCTCGAAGGTCAGGTTGGTCTCGTCGATCAGGTACTCGGGCGCCTGATAATCCTTGAGGTAGATGACTTTCGGTTGCTCGGTACGCATGGCTCGTGGCCCCTTGGCAGGCGGCCGGCGGATCGCGCCGGCCGGGAGAACAAGTTAAGCACTCACGGCGAGCTGGTAGGCCGTGTATTTGCGGATGTTGATGACGCCGGTGTCGAGGATCAGGTACTGGCCCTTGATGCCTTGCAGGGTACCCTCCACCACCGGCGTCTTGTCCAGATCGAGGCTGGCGATCTTCGCCGGATAGGCCTGCACCGGGTAGGCGATCTCGATGGGTTCGATGTCGCTCACCGGCTGGATGGCCTGCAGCCCGAAGCGCTGCTGCAGCGCCATGATGCCTTCGGCGCACTGGTCGAAGAGCTGCTCGCGGATCGCCACCAGGTCCAGGGCCTCGGCTTCGCCCTTGAGCAGGGCGCGCCAGTTGGTGCGATCGGTCACCTGGCTGCGCAGCACGTCCTCGACGAAGCCGGACTGCTGCCGGGTGGCCACGCGCATGATCGGCAGGGCCTGGCGCGCGCCCTGGTCGATCCAGCGGGTCGGCACCTGGCTGGCGCGGGTGATGCCCACCTTCACGCCCGAGGAGTTGGCCAGGTAGACCACGTGGTCGGTCATGCAGAAGCGTTCGCCCCACTCCGGCTCACGGCAGGTGCCTTCGTCGTAGTGGCACTTCTCCGGGCTCATGATGCAGCTGTCGCACTGCGCCAGCTTGGTGAAGCACGGGTAGCAGTAGCCCTGGCTGAAGCTCTTCTTGGTCTTGCGTCCGCAATGGCAGCAGTTGATCTCGCCGAGGAACTCCAGGCGAATCGTCTTGCCGAGCAGGGGGTTGACCGGAACTTCCGCCTCGCCGAGGCGGAAGGCGTACTGCACGAGGCTTTCAAGGCGCGCCGACATCTTGCTCAGGGCGCCGCGTCCAAGCTCCTGCATCAGTGCAGGGTGTTGGTCGAGAAGAGGATGTTCGGGATCGGCTCGGCGTGCGAGGCGCACTCCTGCGGGCCCATGTAGCCGGTGCGCTGGTCTTCCGGGAGGTTCTTCAGCTCCCAGGCGATCACCGCCTGCAGCGACAGCTCCTTCTGCTCCTGGGTCAGCTTGCGGCCGTCAGGCCACTTGCCGATCTCCACGGCGAGCTTGAGGCTCTCGTAGAGCTCGGGGGTGATGTTCTGGATCATTTCGGCGAAGGACGACATGGGCCGACTCCTGCTGTAGGGCAAAGCCGGCATTCTACCGGGCCGGGCGCTTCGGCGCACGGGCGCAGGTCAGACGGTGCTCTTGGATATTCGTAGGATGGGTTTCGCTTCGCTCAACGCCATCCTAGGCCGCCCCGTCACATCCCCTTGCGGCGAGCCAGCAGCCCGCCCAGTGCGCCGGTCGCGCAGCCGACCACCAGTCCGCCCACGTGCGCGCCATTGGCAATGGAGCCGAAGCCGAGCAGGTCGATGACGCCCGACAGGCACACCAGCAACCAGATCAGCATCATCCCCACCACGCCCTTGGGCAGGCGGTAGGCCGGGGTCGGCGCCAGCAGCTGGAAGATCCAGCAGTGCCCGAGCAGGCCGTAGAGCACGCCGGACAATCCGCCGAACAGGCTCGGCCCGGAGACCATGTACTGCACGACGTTGGACACCAGGCCGACACCCAGGCTCAGGCCCAGCAGCATCAGGCCGCCCTGGCGGTACTCGATGCGCCGGCCCAGCTCCCAGTACCACATGGCGTTCATCGCCAGGTGCAGCCAGCCGAAGTGCAGCAGCATCGGCGTCAGCAGGCGCCACCACTGCCCTGCGGCCAGGCCGTCGACCAGCGGAATGAACATCACGTGGTCGCTGCCGACCAGTTGGAAGTCCTGGAAGGTGAACCAGCGCAGGGTCGCCGGGTTGGCGCCGAGCAGCGTAACGGCAGCAACCACGAAGGTCACCAGCAGCACCGCCGCGGTCATCTTGCTCAGGCGCAGCTGTTCGAGGAAACCGGGGCCGCGCTGCGGCTTCCAGGCCGGCGCCGTCAACTCGGGATCGCCCTGGGGATAGCGCTGGTAGAGGCTGCGCACCTGCTCGGCGAGCTCCTCATTGGGTACCCAGAGCACCTGCTCGCCGGATTCCTCGCTAACTCGGAAGGGCACATTCAAACGCTGCAGCAGGCCGACGAAACCGGCCAAGTCCTCGCTCAACGGCAGGCGCATGGCTACCACTGCGGTCACTGGTCCTCCTCAGGACGTTTCACATCCACCCAGACGAATTTGTCGCGCTGCAGGCGCGTTTCCTGGTCCAACCGATAGGCCACCAGCTTGCCGTACATGACCGCGCTGTAGTCCAGGCAGGCCAGGTTCGGACGGATCGGCGCCGGCGTGCCGCGTCGCCAGTAGTGGCCGACGAACAGCAGCGGCTGGTCGGCGCCGTAGCTCAGCAGCGAGGACTTCTGCTCTGCGCTCAGGCGCTCGCTGGCCACCTCGTCGGGCAGCGCGTCGGGTTGGAAGACGATGTCGCCATAGGTTTCGGGCTCGCGATCCTCTTCCCAGAACTTGGTGCGGAAGAAGGCACGGGTGTAGCCGTCGCTGCTGGTCAGCGTAAGACCCTTGGGCAGGCGCATGTCGGTGCCGCGCAGCAGGCGGTTGCAGGCCTGGTAGGCGAAGCTGCCATGCTCGGCGGAGGCCTGCAGGAACGCCTCGTCGATGCGACCGTCGGGGAATTGCTCGCGTAGCGCCTCGATCAACTCGCCATCCCAGCAGGCGTGGACCATGCGGAAGCGCCCGGCGTCGAGGAACAGCGGCAGGTCCTGGAACCAGGCGAGAAAGTCGCGCCAGTCGCCGGGATGCTGCTCGAACTGGTCGAGGGTTTCCTGGATCAGCCGGGCGTGCCGCGGCGTGTGCTCGCGCACGTACTGGCGACCGCTGCCGGGCGCTGCCGGCGTGGCCCAGCCGAGCAGGTTGAACTCGTGGTTGCCCATGATGCACAGGGCTTCGCCGGCGGTGACCATATCGTGCACCCGGTGCAGCGCCTCGCGGATGCGCGGACCGCGGTCGACGAGGTCACCGAGGAACAGTGCCTGGCGTCGCGGATGCCGCCACACGCCGCCCTGCAGGCGGTAGCCCATCTGCTCCAGCAGGCGGTCGAGGGTATGTGCACAGCCGTGGACGTCGCCGATCAGGTCGTAGCCACGGCCCGGGTCGAGTTCGCTCACTCGTTGCTCCCGAGGCGGCTGCCCCAGCCCAGCTTGGTCCGGCAGACCTCGTAGTAGTTGTGGTCGATCGGGTGGATCAGGCGCAGCTTGTGCGGCTTCTTGCTGACCGTGACGATGTCGCCCGGGGCGCAGGTGAAGTGGTTCTGCCCGTCGCAGGACACCTGCGGGTAGATCTGCATGTTCGGCGACACCACGATCTTCAGCTCGCTGTTGCCGTCGACCACGATCGGGCGGCCGGAGAGGGTGTGCGGGTACATGGGGACGATGACGATGGCATCGAGCTTGGGATGCATGATCGGCCCGCCGGCGGACAGCGAATAGGCGGTGGAGCCCGTCGGGGTGGCGACGATCAGGCCGTCGGCCTTCTGGCTGCAGACGAACTGGCCGTCGATGTGCAGCTCGAACTCGATCATCCGCGTCGATTTGCCCGGGTGCAGGACCACGTCGTTGAGCGCGTCGCCCTGGCCGATGGACTCGCCGTGGCGGCGCACCTGGGCATCGAGCAGGAAGCGGCTCTCGACGATGTACTGGCCGCCGAGCACCTCGGCTACCTTGGTTTCCAGTTCGTCCGGGCGGATGTCGGTGAGGAAGCCGAGGCTGCCGCGGTTGATGCCCAGCACCGGCACCTTGTGCCGGGCCAGTGCGCGCGCCGCGCCAAGCATGCTACCGTCGCCGCCGACCACGATGACCAGGTCGCAGATCTCGCCCATGATCTTCCGCGAGCAGGTCTGCAGGCCGTGGCCGGGAAGCACTTCGGCGATGGTGTCCTCGAGGATCACATGCAGGTGCCGCTCGGTGAGGAAGCGCTTCAGGCGGCGGATGGTTTCCAGCACCTGGGTGCTGCCAAGGCGGCCGATGATGCCGATATTGCGAAAGGGTTCCATGAGACTTCCTGACGGCGGTGCAAGGCGGGAATGCATGGAATTATGGGGGAAACCCCCGAACAGCGGCAAACCCGCGCGGTTGCTGCACCCAGGGGCTAGGCTGCACAGATGACCTCGACCACCGACCTGCTTGACGAATTGCTCGCGGAACTGCGCCACCCGCAGGTTCGCGACCTTGCCTGGACACTCCTCTCCCCGCCCCTGCTGAGCCAGACCGATCGCCCGCAGCGCCATCCGCTGGCGGCCAGTCGCTGGCTGGCCCAGCCGCAACACCTGGCCGACTGGCTGCGCCAGCAGGATCGCGCGCCCGAAGCATTGGTCAACCAGCTGCAGGCCGCTCCGCAACAGCGCCTGGGCCGTTACTACGAGCGGCTCTGGCAATTCGCCCTGGAGCGGGCGCCGGACCTGCGCCTGCTCGGCGCCAACCTGGCGGTGCGCGACGACGGCCACACCCTGGGCGAGCTGGACCT
This sequence comes from Pseudomonas sp. QL9, assembly GCF_041409665.1. Taxonomy (NCBI): domain Bacteria; kingdom Pseudomonadati; phylum Pseudomonadota; class Gammaproteobacteria; order Pseudomonadales; family Pseudomonadaceae; genus Pseudomonas; species Pseudomonas sp. QL9. Next base: position 4,802,832 of record NZ_CP166971.1, on the reverse strand, counting down.
GCTGCTGCAGGACGACGACGGCCTGCACCACCTGGAGCTGGCCATCAAGCTCTACCTCGGACCGGCACGCCAAGGGCCGCACGAATGGCTCGGCCCGGGCGCGGAAGACCGCCTGTCCAACAAGCTGCGGCACCTCTACGAGCACCAGTTGCCGTTGTCTTCCAGCGAGCAGGGACGGGCCGTGGTGCGCACCTTGAGCCCGGAGCCGGCGCAGTCCGCCCTCTGGCTCGGCGGCTACCTTTTCTATCCCTGGCCCGGAGAATGCGAAGAGCCGGACGGCGCCAACCCGGAGCACCTGCGCGGCAGCTGGCTGCATCGCCGAAACTGGCCGCTGTATCGCGCCCAGGGCAGCGGCCGCTGGCAACCCCTGCCCCGCACCGAATGGCTGGCGCCGGCGCGCAAGGAAGCGGCGGATTGCTGGCCGGACTCGACCTTCGACGCCTGGCTGGAAGCGCTTGCGGAAGACGCCTTCCCGCAGCTGCTGGTGCGCCTGGAGGAACGCGCGGGTGTCTGGCACGAGGCGGAACGGTTGTTCCTCGTAGGCGACGAGTGGCCCAGGGTGCACAACGGCTACAACCGCTAACGCTGCCAGTGCGTTGTAGGAGCGAGTTTGCTCGCGAAGCGCCGCCGCAGGCACATCGTTCGCGAGCAAGCTCGCTCCTACGAAAGCAGTGGTCGCAAACGTTCTTCCATGGCGCGCCGCCCCTGCAAGCCGCCGCTGTGCACGGCGATCAGGCGACTGCCTCGCGGCACCCGCCCGGCGACGACTTCGTCATGCAGCGCAAGCAGCAGCTTGCCTGTGTAGAGAGGGTCCAGCGGCACGCCGCAGCCTTTCTCGAAGTCAGCCATGAAGCGCGCCAGAGGCGCATCGACCTTGCCGAACCCACCACGACTGGCATCCAGCAACCGGTAGCCGATATCGCCGTGCCCGGACTCCGTCAGCAGCCGCGGCAGCATGGCCTCGACGCCATGCCCAGGCGGCACCGCGAGCGCACCGACGACGGGATGCGCACCCGCCTCGCCCAACACCAGCCCGGCCAGGGTGGTGCCAGTGCCGCACGCCGCCCAGAGCTGGTCGTAATCGGGCCAGCCCAGCTCCGACAGCTGCTCGCGCAGCGCAGTCAGCAGATCGGCACATCCCAGCGCACCGGGCAGCCCGCCCCCGCCTTCGTCTACTGGCAGCAGCTGCGGATAGCGCTCCCGCCAAGGCAGCCAGAAGCCCTCGGCATGACGTTCGCGATAGCCGGCGTAACCGAGCCAGTGCAGTTGGATGCCGAACTCGCGCAGGTCGCGCACGGTCGGGGTGTCCTGCTCGTTACCGCGCAGCAGGCCGACCGTTTCGAAGCCGAATCGCGCACCGGCGGCTGCCAGCGCGTGCAAATGATTGGAATGGGCGCCGCCCAGGCTCATCAATCCGGACAGGCCCTGCTCGGCTGCCTGACACAGATAGGGCGCGAGCTTGAACCACTTGTTGCCCGAAACCAGCGCATCGACTTGATCCAGACGCAGAAGCGCCAGCTCGACGCCCGCGCCTTCGAGCCAGTCCAGATGAACGGGGTGCAGCGGCGGACGCGGCCGCCAGTCGGGGAACAGCAGGCCAGCCATCTACCGCGAAGTCACTCCGCGCAGACGACCGACATTCTTGTGCCGGCTGCAGCAGTTGCTTTCGCCTTCGACGAAGCGCCCGGGGGTATCCACGCGGTCGATCGGCAATGCACAGCGCTCGCCGTTGGACAGCCGACCGTCGCAGGTCGGTTGCTGGTAGTGGGCCAGCCACTGGCAGTACTGGCTTTCCGAGACGAAGCACTTGGCCGCGGCGTAGGCCATGGGATTTTCCTGGTAGCGGGCGATGTCCTGCAGCGCAATGGTCAGGTGCCCGGCGCCGGGATGGTAGACGACGAAGATCACGCCCAGCTCGGAGAGGCGCGCCAGCGCCGCGTTGTCATCTGCCTTGGCGGCCTGCGCGGCAAGCTCCTGGCGCAGTGACTCGTTATCCCGCTGCAGCTGTTTGTCCAGCTCGTTGCGATAGCTCAGCTCGGCATCGCGAATGGCCAACTGCTCCTTGTAGTGCGCAGTGACCGACGCGACCTTGGCATCGGCTTCGGCCGCGAACTGGGCACGCAGTTCGTCCAGCTCGGCGCGACCTTGTTGCTCGATACTGCGTAGCTGCGCAGTGAGCTCTTCGCGCCCACGCTGGAAGCCGCTGAGGCGCTCGTCGAGCTCCTTGCGCAGCTCCGCATTGATCTCTTCTTCACGCGAAAGTCCCAGGCGCAGCGCCGAAAGCTCGGCCTGCAGGACCTGCAATTGCTCCTCGGCGCTCAGGCGCAGGCGCTGGACCTCGTCCTGGTGCTGCTGGCTGAGGCTGGACAGCCGCGACTCCTGCTGGCTGAGCAACTCGGCGGTCTTCTGCTGGTGTTCCTCGAGCATCGCCTGGGCCAGCTTCTCGGCCTCCTCGCGAGCCGCTTCGGCCGGGGCGTACCACTGGTGCTCGGCGGCCATCTGCAGGCGCTCCGGCGCCACCACGGCCGGCTCCTCCTCGGCCAGGATGCCGAGCTGGTTGCGCTTGATGGCGTCGCGCATCATCACCAGGTGGTTGCTGCCCGCTACCAGGCTCGGGTCCCACAGGTGCATCTGGTGCCAGGACACCGGGCATTGGCTGCGGCAGGCCAGGCGGATCGGCCCTGCGCCCATGTCCGGCCCGCGCCCGGCGCGCTCGGCGAGCTTGCGCAGCGGCAGGTTCCAGCCCCGGTCGGCCTCGCCCTTCTCGTCGAAGTCCAGGTAGAAGAACACGGTGGCCTTGACCAGCAGGCGCGGGTTGATCAACACGTAGGCCAGGCGCATCTGCTGGTCGGCGTATTCGGGGATGTGCACCACGTTGTCCAGCAGAGCCTCGAACTCCGGGTAGAGCATTTGCTTGCAGACCCCGTGATCATTGAAGAAGACCACGGCCTCTACCATTTGCGGCTTCTTCTGAATGCTCATGCATGGACCTCTGGCCAGTACGGAGAACGCAGTGGAGGACGCCTTGCGGCGGCGTCTGACAGGGGGCTGGAGCCCGGCTGGAGGCAAGTCTAGGGGAAATACGGCGGCCGGCAATGTGACTGGGTTGGCACTCGACCCGCCGGCAGTAGGAAGGGGATGTACGACACGACCAAAAGTGTGAAGCGGTCGCCGCTTCGCTCATGCGGCGGCCGCCAACCGTCGGGACGAGGGCCGCAGCCCTCGCCCCTCCGGAATCAGAGCTCGGCCGCCAGGCGCGAGCCCTGGTTGATGGCGCGCTTGGCATCCAGCTCGGCAGCAACGTCGGCGCCACCGATCAGGTGCACGCTCTGCCCGGCGGCGACCAGGCCGTCATGCAGCTCGCGCAGCGGCTCCTGGCCGGCGCAGACGATCACGGTATCCACCGGCAGCACCTGCGCTTCGCCACCGGCGACGCTGATGTGGAGGCCGGCATCGTCGACCTTCAGGTATTCGACGCTGTTGAGCATCTGCACCTGCTTGTTCTTCAGGCCGGTGCGGTGGATCCAGCCGGTGGTCTTGCCCAGGCCGTCGCCGACCTTGGACTTCTTGCGCTGCAGCAGGAATACCTGGCGCGCCGCGGCGTGCGGCTGCGGCTTGATGCCGGCGATGCCGCCGCGGGCTTCCAGGCCCTCGTCGATGCCCCACTCCTTCCAGAAGGCGTGGCGATCCAGGCTGGTGGATTCGCTGCCGTGGGTGATGAACTCGGAGACGTCGAAACCGATGCCGCCGGCGCCGATCACCGCGACCTTCTGCCCGACCGGCTTGCGTTCGAGGATGGCGTCCAGGTAGCTGATCACCTTGGCGTTATCGATGCCGGGGATCGCCGGGGTACGCGGGACGATGCCGGTGGCCAGGATGATCTCGTCGAAGCCGCCCTTGGCCAGGTCGTCCGCCGACACGCGGGTGTTCAGGCGCACGTCGACGCCGGTGGTTTCCAGCTTGCGCTTGAAGTAGCGCAGGGTCTCGTAGAACTCTTCCTTGCCCGGCACACGCTTGGCCACGTTGAACTGCCCGCCGATCTCGCCGGCAGCGTCGAACAGGGTCACGGCATGGCCACGCTCGGCAGCCACGGTGGCAGCGGCCAGGCCGGCCGGGCCGGCGCCGACCACGGCGATCTTCTTCACCTGGGTGGTCGGGATGTAGTTCAGCTCGGTCTCGTGGCAGGCACGCGGGTTCACCAGGCAGCTGGTGAGCTTGCCGCCGAAGGTGTGGTCCAGGCACGCCTGGTTGCAGCCGATGCAGGTGTTGATCTCGTCGGCGCGGCCTTCGGCGGCCTTGTTGACGAAGTCCGGATCGGCGAGGAACGGACGGGCCATGGAAACCATGTCGGCGTCGCCCTCGGCCAGCACCTGCTCGGCCACTTCCGGGGTGTTGATGCGGTTGGTGGTGATCAGCGGGATGCCCACCTCGCCGCGCAACTTGGCGGTGACCTTGGTGAAGGCCGCGCGCGGCACCTTGGTGGCGATGGTCGGGATGCGCGCTTCGTGCCAGCCGATACCGGTGTTGATGAGGGTGGCGCCGGCCTTCTCGATGGCCTTGGCCAGCAGGACGATCTCGTCCCAGGTGCTGCCGCCCTCGACCAGGTCGAGCATCGACAGGCGATAGATGATGATGAAGTTCGGGCCTACCGCTTCACGCACGCGGCGGACGATCTCCACCGGCAGGCGCATGCGGTTCTCGTAACTGCCACCCCAGCGGTCGGTGCGCTGGTTGGTGTGGGCGACCAGGAACTGGTTGATGAAGTAGCCTTCCGAACCCATGATCTCGACGCCGTCGTAGCAGGCCTCCTGGGCCAGGGACGAGCAGGTGACGAAGTCCTGGATCTGCTTCTCGATGCCCTCCTCGTCCAGCTCGCGCGGCTTGAACGGGTTGATCGGCGCCTGGATGGCCGAAGGCGCGACGGATTTCGGGCTGTAGGCATAGCGACCGGCGTGGAGGATCTGCATGCAGATCTTGCCGCCCGCTTCATGCACCGCCTGGGTGACGACCTTGTGCTTCTCGGCCTCTTCACGGGTGGTCAGCTTGGCCGCGCCAGCGTAGACGCCACCTTCCTCGTTCGGACCGATGCCGCCGGTGACCATCAGGCCAACGCCGCCGCGGGCGCGCTCGGCGAAGTACGCCGCCATGCGCTCGAAGCCGTTCGGGCGCTCTTCCAGGCCGGTGTGCATCGAGCCCATCAGGGTGCGGTTGCGCAGGGTGGTGAAACCCAGGTCCAGGGGGGCGAGCAGGTGCGGGTAAAGGGCGGTCATAGATCCTCCACAACAGGCATGGCGATTCACGGATGCCGGAGCCTCGGACGGGCCACGGTCGGTATGCGGCAGACTCTAAGCAGCACCCGAGCCCCACTCAATGATCGAAAATGACAAGTTACTGATCCTAGATGACACCCCGACTTGGCAAGTGCCGGCGTCTCCCCTACCCTGACGGACAGTCCCGGAGCAACGCATGCGCAAGCTGATCTTCCTCGTCCTGATCACCCTCTTCGCCGGTTACGCCGGCTGGGCCGAACGGCGTCCGGTCGGCCACTACCTGTCCGACCTGCGCAGCCAGGTGGTGCTGAACGTCGGCGCCCCCTCCGAACGCGGCAACCTGCTGGGCATCCAGCCCGAACTCTTCAACGGCGACTACCAGAGCGCCGCGCGCCTGCGCCTGAAACTCGCCGCCTATCTGCAGAAGGCCCGCGAAGCGAACCTGCTCGGCCCGCGCACCGTGGTGGTGTTTCCCGAGCACATCGGCACCTGGCTGGTCGCCGCCGGCGAGAAGCCCGAGGTCTACAGCGCCACGAACCTGAACGACGCCATGCGCTGGATGGCCATCAGCAACCCGCTGAAGGTGGCGCGCGGCTGGCTCTCCGCCAAGGGCCAGGACCGCCTCGCCGACGCCCTGTTCCGCATGAAGGCGGTGGACATGGCGCACGACTACCAGAGCATCTTCGGCAGCCTCGCCCGGGAATTCGGCGTGACCCTGGTGGCCGGCTCCATCGTCCTGCCCAACCCCTGGGTCGAGGACGGCGTGCTGCGCACCGGCAACGGCCGCCTGTACAACGTCAGCCTGGTGTTCGGCGCCGATGGCCAGCCCCTCGGCGAGCCACAGCGCAAGGTCTACCCCGTCGACTCCGAGAAAGGCTTCATCCGCGCCGGCCACAGCGACAACCTGCAAGTACTGGAAACCCCTGCCGGCCGCCTCGGCGTGCTGATCTGCGCCGACAGCTGGTATCCGATCAACTATGCGGTGCTCGCCACTTCCAAGGTGGAGCTGATCGCGGTGCCGGCCTTCCTTTCCGGCAACGATCAGTGGCGCCAGCCGTGGCACGGCTACAATGGCGCGGCGACACCCGCCGACGTGCAGCTCAAGCCCGGCGAACTCAGAGAAGGCGAGGCCTGGGAGCGTCTGTCCCTGCCCGGCCGCCTCGGCACCAGCGGCGCCCATGCCGGCATCACGGTATTCCTCCGCGGCCAACTCTGGGACCTGGGCAGCTCCGGCCCCGGCATGGTGGTCGGCGGTAGCTCGCACCAACTGGCCGAAGACGGCCCGGGCGCGCGCCTGATCAACCTGTGGCTGTGAGCATGAAGCCAAGCGGCATGCGCCTCGGCGACCTGTCCGTGGGCTTCGTCCATGGCCTGGCCGACGCCTTGCGCGACTGCGGCCTGCAACCCCAGGCACTGCTCGAACAATACGGCCTTGATGCCGCGCGCTTCGCCGAGCCCGGCGGACGCCTGTCGATTCCACGCTACATGCGCCTGGGCCACGCCGCCATCCAGCTCAGCGGCGACCCCGCGCTAGGGCTGCGCATGGGCCAGTTCAGCCGCATCCAGCAAGTCGGCCTGGCAGGCGTCACCGCCGCCCTGGCGCCCGACCTGCGCGCCGCCAGCCGCGCCCTGATCCACTTCGAGCCGCTCTATGCGCAGAACTATCGCGGCCGCTCCAGCCTGCACGAAGATTCCGGCGGCGCCTGGCTGAGCTTCTACTCGATCAGCCCCTACAACGCCTACAACCGCTTCGTGGTGGATTCGGTGCTAGCCGGCTGGCTCAGCTACCTGAGCCACGTCGCCGGCCAGTCCGTACGTGCGCAGAAGGTGGAAATCGAATACCCCGCGCCCGAGTACGCTGCGCGCTACGAGGAGTTCTTCGGCTGCCCGGTGGAGTTTTCCGCCGGAGCCAATCGCCTGCGCCTCGACCAGCCGACGCTGGCCGCGGGCAACCGCGAGCATTGCCCGAGCACCTGGCGGCAAATGCTGGAAATCTGCGAGAAGGAGCTCGACCAGCTGACCCGCACGCGCACCCTGCGCGAGCGCGTGGTGCAACTGCTGGGGCCGCTGCTGAATGGCCGCGAGCCAGACCTGGAAGAGGTCGCCGCGCGACTCAAGCTGCCGACCTGGACGTTGCGTCGCAAGCTGGCCGAAGAGGGCACGCAGTTCCGCACCCTGCTCAACGAGACTCGCCGCGACCTGGCGATGATCTACATCCGCGACACCGACCTGGCCTTCGGCGAGATCGCCTACCTGCTTGGCTTCGCTTCGGCCGAGGCTTTCCAGCGCGCCTTCAAGCGCTGGAGCGGACTGCCGCCGGGCGAGTACCGGCGCTCCCAGCGCCAGGGCGCCTGATCACATCTCGGTGGCGTCGTCGGCCGGCTCCGGCGCATCCGCTTCGGCGCGGTGTTCTTCGAGCAGTTCTTCCTGATAGTCGTCCATTTCCGATTCTCCTGACCGTTTGATCCGGTTTTAGCAGAGCATCGGCTAAAAGCCTAGACAGCTTCGGTAACGATCATGTGACAGGAAGACGCACTCTCCCGCTGGCAAGACGAAAGGATTTTTCCGGGGCAAATGAAAAAGCCCCCAGGTATTTCTACCTGAGGGCTTCGAATATGGCGCAGCGGACGGGACTCGAACCCGCGACCCCCGGCGTGACAGGCCGGTATTCTAACCGACTGAACTACCGCTGCGCGTCGGCTGGACATGACGTCCAAAGGGTGTTGCAGCCTTCCAACTTCCTGTTGCCACGGAGCTTTCACTCGACGTTGCTTGAGTTCAGGGCAGTGAACTCCAGGAGGGGAAGATGGCGCAGCGGACGGGACTCGAACCCGCGACCCCCGGCGTGACAGGCCGGTATTCTAACCGACTGAACTACCGCTGCGCGTAACTTGCGAGATTGGTGGGTGATGACGGGATCGAACCGCCGACCCTCTGCTTGTAAGGCAGATGCTCTCCCAGCTGAGCTAATCACCCTTCGTCTCGAAGTGGGGCGCATTCTACCGACGGCAGATCCTAAGTCAATGCCCTGATTGAATTTTTTTTGAAAAAACTGCGATTGGCGATTTTTCCACCAAAGCAAAAGCAGCGCAGCGGAAAAGAAAAAGGGCGACCCTTGGGCCGCCCTCCTTCACCATCACCTCGACCTCAGTCGAGGTAGATCATCTTGCGTGTCATGCCGCCGTCGACGACGAACTCCTGCCCGGTGACGAAGCCGGCGTTCTCGCCCAACAACCAGGACACCAGCGAGGCTACATCCTCCACAGTGCCAACGCGCCCGACCGGATGCTGGTCGTGATCCAGCTCGGTGAGCGGCACAGCTGCGCGCTCGCTCGGGTCGCGTGCATCGATCCAGCCCGGGCTGACCGCATTGACGCGAATCTCCGGACCAAGGCTCACGGCCAATGCGTGGGTCAGTGCCAATAGACCACCCTTGCTCGCCGCGTAGGCCTCCGAACTGCGTTCGGACTGGTGCGCACGAGTCGAGGCGATATTGACGATGCTGCCCTGGTGCGCGCGCAGATACGGCGCACAGTGCTTGGCCAGCAACATGGGCCCGCTGAGGTTGACCGCCAGGGTGCGGTTCCACTCGTTCAGCGTGAGGCTTTCCAGCGGCGTTACGCCCGGGCGCGCGATGGCGGCATTGCAGACCACCGCGTCGAGCCGGCCGAACTGGCCGAGCACTTCCGCCACGGCCTGCGCCACCTGGCTTTCCTGGGATACGTCGAGGCCAATGAACCAGGCCTTGTCGCTCAGGGCCTCGGCAACCTTCGAGCCGCGTTCGCGGTCCTGGTCGACCAGCACCACCTGCCAGCCCTCGGCGATCAGCCAGGCGCAGATGCCCAGGCCGATGCCCCGCGCCGCGCCGGTTACCAGCGCGACCTTGCCGTTGCCAATGATGGTTGCGAGATCGCTCACAGTGCCGCCAGGCCTCGTGCCAGGTCCTTCTTGATGTCTTCCAGGTCTTCCAGACCGACCGCGACGCGGATCAGGTTGTCGCGGATGCCGGCGTTGGCGCGCTCCTGCGGCGACAGGCGGCCGTGGGAGGTGGTCGCCGGGTGGGCGATGGTGGTCTTGGTGTCACCCAGGTTGGTGGTGATGGAAATCATCCGGGTGGCATCGATGAAGCGCCAGGCTGCGGCCTTGTCGCCCTTCACCTCGAAGCTGACTACCGCGCCGAAGCCCTTCTGCTGCCGCTTGGCCAGCTCGTGCTGCGGGTGGCTGGCGAGGCCCGAGTAGTAGACGTGCTCGATGCCCGCCTGCTGCTCCAGCCACTCGGCCACCGCCTGGGCGCTGGCGCAATGCGCCTGTATGCGCACGCGCAGGGTTTCCAGGCCCTTGAGGAATATCCAGGCATTGAATGGGCTGAGGGTCGGGCCGGCCGTGCGGAGGAAGCCGACAACGCCTTCCATCAGCTTGCGGCTGCCAGCAACCACGCCGCCCATGGTGCGCCCCTGGCCGTCGATGTACTTGGTCGCCGAGTGGATCACCACGTCCGCGCCGAGCTTCAGCGGCTGCTGCAGCGCCGGGGTGCAGAAGCAGTTGTCCACAGCCAGCAGAGCGCCTTTGGCGTGGGCGATTTCGGCCAGCGCGGCGATGTCCACCAACTCGGCCAGCGGGTTGGACGGCGACTCGACGAAGAGCAGCTTGGTGTTGGGCTTGATCGCCGCTTCCCAGGCCTTGAGGTCGCTCAGCGGCGGGTAATCGACTTCCACGCCGAAGCGCTTGAAGTACTTCTCGAACAGGCTGATGGTCGAGCCGAACACGCTGCGCGAGACCAGCACGTGGTCGCCGGCGCTGCAGTGGGTCATCACCAGCGAGAGGATGGCCGACATGCCGGTGGAAGTGGCGACCGCCTGCTCGGCGCCTTCGAGGGCGGCGATGCGCTCCTCGAAGGTGCGAACGGTCGGGTTGGTGTAGCGCGAGTAGACGTTGCCCGGCACTTCGCCGGCGAAACGCGCGGCGGCGTCGGCGGCGCTGCGGAACACATAGCTGGAGGTAGGGAACAGGGCTTCGCCGTGTTCCCCTTCCGGAGTGCGCTGCTGCCCGGCACGTACCGCCAGGGTGTCGAAGGCTGCATCGTCCAGGTCGCTATCGAGGCGACCGGCTTCCCATTCCCTTGCCATGCCCTGGCCTCCCTCAGTCGTTGTACAGGTCGATGATGGCGCTGACCGCCTGAGCCTTGACCTTGCTGGCGTCGTTGCGCGCCTGCTCGATCTTGTTCAGGTAGGCCTCGTTGACGTCACCGGTCACGTAGTTGCCGTCGAACACCGCGCAGTCGAAGTGCTCGATCTTGATCTTGCCGCCGCCGACCGCGTCGATCAGGTCCGGCAGGTCCTGGTAGACCAGCCAGTCGGTGCCGAGCAGCTCGGCGACTTCCTCGGTGCTGCGGTCATGGGCGATCAGTTCGTGGGCGCTCGGCATGTCGATGCCGTAGACGTTGGGGTAGCGCACTGCCGGGGCGGCGGAGCAGAAGTAGACCTTCTTCGCGCCGGCCTCGCGGGCCATCTGGATGATCTGCTTGCTGGTGGTGCCGCGGACGATGGAGTCGTCGACCAGCATCACGTTCTTGCCGCGGAATTCCAGCTCGATGGCGTTGAGCTTCTGGCGCACGGATTTCTTGCGCGCAGCCTGGCCCGGCATGATGAAGGTACGGCCGATGTAGCGGTTCTTCACGAAGCCTTCGCGGAACTTCACGCCCAGGCGGTTGGCCAGCTCCAGCGCGGAGGTGCGGCTGGTGTCCGGGATCGGGATGACCACGTCGATGTCGTGGTCCGGACGCTCGCGAAGGATCTTCTCGGCCAGCTTCTCGCCCATGCGCAGGCGCGCCTTGTAGACCGAGATGCCGTCCATGATCGAGTCCGGACGGGCCAGGTAGACGTGCTCGAAGATGCACGGCGCGTACTTCGGATTGGCCGCGCACTGGCGGGTGAACAGCTTGCCTTCCTCGGTGATGTACACCGCTTCGCCCGGAGCCAGGTCGCGGATCAGGGTGAAGCCGAGGACGTCCAGGGCCACGCTTTCCGAGGCGATCATGTACTCGACGCCGTTCTCGGTGTGGCGCTGGCCGTAGACGATCGGGCGGATCGCGTTCGGATCGCGGAAACCGACGATGCCGTAACCGGTGATCATCGCCACCACGGCGTAGCCGCCGACGCAGCGGGCGTGCACGCCGGCAACGGCGGCGAAGACGTCTTCCTCGGTGGGCTGCAGCTTGTTACGCACCGCCAGCTCGTGGGCGAAGACGTTCAGCAGCACTTCCGAGTCGGAGTTGGTGTTGACGTGGCGCAGGTCGGATTCGTAGATCTCGCGCGACAGCTGCTCGACGTTGGTCAGGTTGCCGTTGTGCGCCAGGGTGATGCCGTAGGGCGAGTTGACGTAGAACGGCTGGGCCTCGGCCGAGCTGGAGCTGCCAGCGGTCGGGTAGCGCACATGGCCGATGCCGACCTTGCCTACCAGGCGCTGCATGTGACGCTGCTGGAAGACGTCACGGACCAGGCCGTTGTCCTTGCGCAGGTACAGCCGGTCATCCTGACAGGTAACGATGCCGGCAGCGTCCTGGCCGCGATGCTGGAGAACGGTGAGTGCGTCGTACAACGACTGATTGACGTTCGACTTGCCCACGATACCGACGATGCCACACATGCGACGCAACCCCTAGTTGGTGTTTCAGGCTAAACAGAATTCCGTTGTTGCCGGACCCGCGGGACCGGCTCCGGGCGGCGACCTCGCCGCCCACCCCTGCCATCACTGGCCGGGGATCAAGCTCCCCATGCCGACGGGCGGGGCCAGATGACCACTGGCGAACCATTGCCCGGCGAATTTGAGAACGATGTTCTTCGACCAGTCGGCCACCAGCAGGAAATGCGGCAGCAACACCGACTGCTGCCACCATGGGTCCTGCTGGACAGGCGCGAGGCTCAGCAGACCGACCAGCAGCACCACCAGCAACACGCCACGGGCGCCGCCGAAGGCCATGCCGAGCACCCGATCGGTGCCGGACATGCCGGTGACCCGGACCAGTTCGCTGATGAGGTAATTGACCAGCGCCCCCAGCATCAGAGTGGCGAGGAACAGCAGCGCGCACGCCGCGATCACGCGGCCCGACGGCAGTTGGATGTAGGGAGCCAGGTGTTCGGCGAGCGCACCGCCGAACATCCACGCGACCGCGCCCGCGACAATCCAGGTGAGCAGGGACAGGGCTTCCTTGACGAAGCCTCGGCTCAGACTGATCAGGCTGGAAACGACGATGATGCCGATCATCGTCCAATCGACCCAGGTAAATGCCACGTTGCGGCCCAGAAACGAAAAAGGCCCCGCATTTTAGCAGAGCCCTAGGGTTTAGCGGAGCCCCCGATGCAACGGGAGCCATTTATCGGTGATCAGCCGCGCTCCGGCTGGAAGCGCACCACGAATCCATTGAGTTTCTGCTGCTTGCTCAACTGCTCTTTCAGGCGATCCGCCTCGGCGCGCTCGACCAACGGACCGACGAACACCCGGTTCATGCCGTCGGCGCTGCGCACGTAGGCGTTGTAGCCCTGGCTGCGCAAGGTTTTCTGCAATTCTTCGGCGCGCGCGCGATTGGACAGGCTGGCCAGTTGCACCGACCAGCTCACCGGCAGGTTGTCGCCATCCAGGTGCTGAGCCGGGGCCGGCGCAGCTGCCTGCTGCTGGACCGGCGCCGCCGGGCGCGGTGCCGGAGCGACAGGCTGCGGCGCAGGCGCCTGCGGCAAGGTGGCGATAGGCGCGCTGGGCTGAGTGACGGGCGCGCTGGGCACTGGCAAAGCGGCCTGGGCCGGCGCCTGTTCGGTGGCCGGAGCCTGCGGCTGGGCCGCTTCGGCATCGACGGCCTGGGGTTCGGGAACCGCGGTCGGCTGGACGGCCACCGCCGGCATTTCCGGCGCCTTGGGCATGCTCGGGGCGTCGACCACCACCTGGCGCATCTCGTCCTGGCGGCTGAACAGCATCGGCAGGAAGATCACCGCCAGCGCCAGCAACACCAGCGCACCGACGATCCGCTGCTTGAGCCCCTTATCCAGCATTGCCATTGCCACTCCCCCTTTCTTGACTACTTATCAGGCCTGGTCGTCCAACCAGCCCAGGGCATCCGCCACGCTGTAGAAGGAACCGAATACCAGGATTTCGTCATCCGCCGTTGCCTTGGCGCATTGCGCCTCGAGCGCGGCTGCGATGTCGGCATGCACACTGACCTGCGCCCCCCGCGCAGACAATGCCGATTGCAGCTCCTCTGCCGGCCGCGAACGCGGCGTCGGCAAGGGCGCGACCGCCCAATCCTGCACCAAGCCGAGCAAGGGTTCCAGCACTCCTCCCAGATCCTTGTCCGCCAGCAGGCCGAAAACCGCCAGGCGCCGACCGCTGAGCGGCCGCGTGGCCAGTCGGCGCGCAAGATATTCGGCAGCATGCGGGTTGTGGCCGACATCCAGCAGAAGATGACGCGGCTCGCCCTTCCAGCTCGCCACACGACTATCCAGACGCCCGGTCACGCGAGTGCGCAGCAGCGCAGCCAGCAACCGCTCGGGTTGCCACGGCAGGTCCAGCAAGGCGTAGACCTGCAGGGCCAGCGCGGCGTTTTCCATGGGCAGGTCGAGCAGGCTCAGGTGATGCAGGCGTAGCGGCGTGCGATCAGCGCCGCGGCCGTGCCAATGCCAGTCGTGCTCGCCAATCGCCAGGTCGAAATCGCGACCGCGCAGCAGCAGCGGCGCACCCAGGGCGCGAGCCTGATCCAGCAGGGGTTGCGGCGGCTCAAGATCACCGCACACGGCAGGCTTGCCGGCGCGGAAGATGCCGGCCTTCTCGAAGGCCACGCTTTCGCGGGTATCACCCAGCCAATCGGCGTGATCGAGGCCAATACTGGTAACCACGGCGACGTCGGCGTCGATCAGGTTGACCGCATCCAGCCTGCCGCCGAGGCCCACTTCCAGCACCACGGCGTCCAGACCGGCACGCTCGAACAGCCAGAAGGCCGCGAGGGTGCCCATCTCGAAGTAGGTCAGGGAGATTTCGCCTCGCGCCGCCTCGACGGCGGCGAAGGCTTCGCAGAGCGCCTCATCGGAAGCCTCGCGACCTTCGATCTGGACACGCTCGTTGTAGCGCAGCAGGTGCGGCGAGCTGTAGACGCCGACCTTCAGCCCCTGCTCGCCGAGCAGTTCGGCGAGGAAGGCGCAGGTGGAGCCTTTACCGTTGGTGCCGGTGACCGTGATCACACGCGGCGCCGGGCGTCCCAGGCCGAGGCGGACGGCCACCTCGCGGGAGCGCTCCAGCCCCATGTCGATTGCGCTGGGATGGAGCTGTTCGAGGTAGCCGAGCCAGTCGGCGAGGGAGCGCTGACTCATCCTGCGAGGGCGGTGCTGGGGGTGTTGGTGAACTTGGCCAGCAGGCTGGCCAGGCGCGCACGCATTTCCGAGCGGTGCACGATCATGTCGATGGCACCGTGGGCCAGCAGGAACTCGCTGCGCTGGAAGCCTTCCGGCAGCTTCTCGCGCACGGTCTGCTCGATCACGCGCGGACCGGCGAAGCCGACCAGCGCCTTGGGCTCGCCGACGATGACGTCACCCAGCATCGCCAGGCTGGCAGAAACACCACCGTAGACCGGGTCGGTCAGCACGGAAATGAAGGGAATGCCTTCCTCGCGCAGACGTGCCAGCGCCGCGGAAGTCTTGGCCATCTGCATCAGCGAGATCAGCGCTTCCTGCATGCGCGCACCGCCCGAGGCGGAGAAGCAGATCATCGGGCAACGCTTTTCCAGGGCGACGTTGGCCGCACGTACGAAGCGCTCGCCAACGATGGAACCCATGGAGCCCCCCATGAAGGAGAACTCGAAGGCGCACGCCACGACAGGCATGCCCTGCAGCTTGCCGCTCATGGAGATCAGCGCGTCCTTCTCGCCGGTGTCCTTCTGCGCGGAGACCAGGCGGTCCTTGTACTTCTTGGTGTCACGGAACTTCAGGCGATCCACCGGCTCGAGGTCGGCGCCGAGCTCTTCGCGGCCTTCGGCATCGAGGAAGATGTCCAGTCGGGTGCGCGCACCGATACGCATGTGGTGGTCGCACTTGGGGCAGACGTCCAGGGTCTTCTCCAGCTCCGGGCGATACAGCACCGCGTCGCAGGACGGGCACTTGTGCCACAGGCCTTCCGGAACCGAGCTCTTCTTAGCCTCGGAACGCATGATGGAGGGGATCAGCTTGTCTACCAACCAGTTGCTCATGCTCTGTTCTCCAATACGGGGACAGTGCGCTTAGCGGCCTGTTGCCTCGCGCTTGTCCGTGAGCAGAAAAAATCACTTTTGGAACCGCGGCCAGGCCACGGTGCCTCGAAATCTCGGCGCGCCCTGGGCTGCGCCTCGCCAAACCGGCCCTCGGGCCGTCGCTGCCATGCAGCGGCTCGCTAGTGGACGGCGCCCGGCCGCCCGTCGTCACATGTCTCAGCGTTCGCTGTCGGCCAGGCGGCATTGCTGGATGAACGCGCGAATCTTCGCGGCATCCTTGATGCCCTTGCTCGCCTCCACCCCGCCGCTGACATCCACCGCATAGGGACGTACTTGGCGAATTGCAGCGGCAACGTTCTCCGCGGTCAGCCCCCCCGCCAATACCAGCGGTCGCGGCATCTGCTCGGGAATCAGGGACCAGTCGAAAGCCGCGCCGGTTCCACCGGGAACGCCTTCGACATAGGTGTCCAGGAGGATGCCGGAGGCAGCGGGATACTCGGCCGCTTTCGCCGCGATGTCGTCGCCAGCCTTGACCCGCAACGCCTTCAGGTACGGCTTGTGGTAGCCCGAGCAATCGGCGGCGCTCTCGTCGCCGTGGAACTGCAGCATGTCCAGCGGCACGGCATCGAGGATCTCGCCCAGTTCGCAGCGGCTGGCGTTGACGAACAGACCTACGCTGCTGACGAACGGCGGCAACGCAGCAAGAATCTGCCGCGCCTGCTGCACGCTGACCGCGCGCGGGCTCTTCGGGTAGAACACCAGACCGATGGCGTCGGCACCCGCTTCGGCTGCCGCAAGTGCGTCTTCGACCCGGGTAATGCCACAGATTTTGATGCGAACAGCGGTCAAGATGCAGGATCCTTGCAGAAATCAATCAAACGATGGTAGCAAAAGCCCCCAGCCTCGTCAGCCGAGGGTATCGGGCAAAGATGAAAGGAAATGCGGCCCCAGGTAACGCTCCGGCAAATCGAATTCCTCGGGGTATTCCACTCGCACCAGATAGAGCCCGAACGGGTGCGCGGTGACGCCGCCGGCGCGCCGATCACGCGCTTCCAACACCTCGCTCACCCATTCCGGCGAGCGCTCACCCGCCCCGACCGTCATCAGCACGCCGGCGAAATTTCGCACCATGTGATGCAGGAAGGCGTTGGCGCGAACATCCAGCACGATGAAGCGACCGTGCTCGAGGACCTGCAGGTGATGGACAGTCTTCACCGGTGACTTGGCCTGGCACTGCACCGCGCGGAAGGAGGTGAAGTCGTGGGTGCCGACCAGCGCCGTTGCAGCCTCGCGCATGCGCTCGATATCCAGCGGGCGGTGATTCCAGGTGACTTCCTCAGCCATGTGCGCCGGGCGGATCGGGTCGTTGTAGATGACGTAGCGATAACGCCGGGCCATGGCAGAGAAGCGCGCGTGGAAATGCGCCGGCATGACCTTCGCCCAGGTGACGCTGATATCGTCCGGCAGGTTGGCGTTGCCGCCCATCACCCAGGCCTTCAGGGGCCGCTCTACACGTGTGTCGAAATGCACGACCTGACCACTGCCATGCACCGAAGCATCGGTACGTCCTGCGCACATCACGCTGACGGGCTCGGCCGCCACCTCGGACAGCGCCTTCTCCAGAGAAGCCTGGACCGAAGGCACGCCGCTCTCCTGGCGCTGCCAGCCACGGTAGCGCGCGCCTTTGTACTCGATGCCCAGGGCGATTCTGCTGACATCCGCGGCAGCTACTTCGCCCACCGCGCTCTCGAATTCGTTCAAGACCACCATCCATCCGCCTTGCGGAAAAATCAGCCGGCTATTTTGCCTGGATTGAAGGCCCGCCGCGATCCTCAGCGCTGGCGCCAGCGCGGCACCGCCATGCGCAGGATCTTCAGGCAGAACGCCAGCGAACCCAGGCCGACCAGCAACGCCAGGCCGCGGCGCTCGACGGCGAGTTGATCTTCCAGACAAGCCTGTAGCTCGACCAGGCTCAGGCCTAGCAGCGCCAGCACGAACAAGGCACCGGCGACATAGACCTTGATGATCAGCAACAACCAGAACCCACGCAGACGCCGCCTCGGCGCCGCAACCAGAGGTTCGACTCCCACCCCTTCCACCCTGCCCCTCCCTGGGAAACCCCGCTTGCAACAGACAACGCTGCGCACCTCGGATGCGCAGGCGCTCACCCTAGCGACAACTTCGGCGCTGACCAATGCAGGCGTGCCGCGTCGGGACGAACGGCGCCGGCGCCAGAAATGACAATGGCAGCCCTAGGGCTGCCATTGTGCTTGCCGCACGCGCCTCAGACGAGGCTTTCGAGCAGTTGGCGAGCTTCCTGCTGTTGCTGGTCGCTGCCCTCGCTGAGCACCTCGTCGAGGATGTCGCGGGCACCTTCGGTGTCGCCCATGTCGATGTAGGCGCGCGCCAGATCGAGCTTGGTCGCCGCCTCGTCGGCGCCGGAGAGGAAGTCGAACTCGTCGTCCGCCTCACCCTCGTCCAGCGACGAAGCCTCGTCGCTCGCCGCTTCGGCGAACAGCGGCGCGGCAGCGCTTTCCGGCTCTTGCAGATTGCCCGCGAGCTTATCCAACTCGGCGTTCACTTCGTCCAGCTGAGCGGCGAAGCTGTCGCTGGACGGCACGGCGACAGGCGCCTCGTCCGGCAGGGACAGGTCGAAGTCATCCGCCAGCGTTTCCGCAGCGGGCGCAGCGTCTTCGGACAGATCGAAGGAGAAGTCATCAGCCGACGCGGCCGACAGCTCGCCTCCCTCTTCGCTCAGGTCGAGCAGGAAGTCCTCGTCCTTGTCGAGCGCGGGCGTTTCTGCAGCCGGCAGGTCGAAGGCGAACTCGTCCAGGCTGCTGACAGCAGGCGCGCTTTCGGCCTTGGCCAGGTCGGCGTCCAGATCCAGGTCGAAGGCGAAATCATCGCTCGCCTTCGCCGGCTGCACGGCTTCGTCCAGCTTCAGGTCGGCATCCAGGTCGAAGTCTTCCAGCGACAGTTCGTCAGCCTTGGCTTCGGCGGCCGCCACCGGAGCAGCAGGAATTTCGTCACCCAGATGCAGATCATCCAGACCGAGGTCGAAGGCTTCATCCAGGTCGGAAGCAGCGGCCGGCGCAGGCTCGGCAGCGGCGACCGGCTCATGGTCGAGACCGATATCGTCGAGGTTGAAGTCGTCCAGCTCGTCCGACATGGCTGCAGCACCGGCAGCCGCCAGGCCCAGGCCACCGGCGACGGCGGCCAAGGTCGCCATGCTCGGGTAACGGGACTTCAGCTGCTCGACTTGCGGCTCGGCGCCGCCGATTTCACGCAGCTCTTTCTCTTGGCGAGCAAAGCCGTCGCGATCACCGATTTCGGCATAGACCTCCATCAGTTTCAGGCGCAGGTCGTTGCGCTGCGGCTCGTCGTAGATCGCACCCTGCAGCAGCTCTGCTGCCTGGTTGAAACGACCGTAGGCGATATAGATATCGGCCTCGCCCAGCGGATCGCTGGTCTGCGCAGCCACTTTTTCCGGCGCGGCAGCAGCGGTCGGCGCGGAGACGCTTTCTTCGTCGGCCAGGCTCAGGCTGTCGAATTCGCCAGCAGACACGTCCAGCGGCTGCTCGTCGAACGACGATTCGGCAGCGAACTGCTCGGCAGCGGCACTCTCCTTCTGTGCCGCGCGGCGGCGCATCAGCAGGAGAACCACCAGCAGCGCCAGGATCAAGCTGCCGCCGACGGCGGCCAGCAGGGTCGGGTTCGCCAGCAGTTGCTCGATCAGGCCCGGTTCGCTTTCGACCGGCGCTGGCTTGACCGCGGGCTTGGGCGCTGCCGGTTTGACCTCGGCCGGCTTGGCTTCGGCGGGTTTCGCAGCCTCAGGCTGCGCAGCAGGAGCCGGCGCGGCGGCGGAAGCCTGTGCAGCCGGTTGAGCGGCAGGTGCGGCGGCGCCCGGTGCAGCAGCCGGCGCTTGGCCATTAGCCGGGGCCGGCGCAGCCAGTTCGCCTTGCAGGCGTGCGAGCTGCGCGTCCTTCAGTTCGATCAGTTTCTGCAGCTTGTCCAACTGGCCCTGCAGGTCGGTCATGCGGCCTTGCAGGTCGTCGTTCTCGCGACGGGTGCTGTCCAGGCTTTCCTGGGTCACCGCAAGCTTCTCGGAAAGCGCCTTGCCGTCCTTCGCCCCCTTGTCACCGCCCTTGCCCTTGCCGGACTGGCCGGAAACCAGGCGCAGATTGTCCTTTTCCTCGACTTGCGCTGGTGCTGCGCCAGCATTGGCGCGCTGGGTGGCATCCAACTGGCGGTTGCCGGCAGGCAGGCTGCGCCCTTCACGCCAGGCAGCACGCTGCTGGTGGACCTGATCGTCGGCTTGCGCCGCGGTGCGGCTGCGAATCTGCTGAGCGTCGGGCAGGCGCAGGACCTGGCCGCTCTTCAGGCGGTTGATGTTGCCGCCAATGAAGGCATCCGGGTTCATGTCCTGGATTGCCAGCATGGTCTGGTTGACCGTGACGCTGCCGTCCGGGCGCGCGCGGGAAGCGATTTCCCAAAGCGTGTCACGGGAGCCGGTGCGGTATTCGTTGCCTTCCAGGCGGCGCTGCGGCGCGGCAACCGGAGCGGCTTCGACAGCGCGGGGCGCGGCGGGCGCCACCGGCTGGCGAGCGATCGGCGCCGGGGTCGCAATCGGTGCGCGCGGCGCAGCGGCTGCCGCCACTTGCGGGGAATACAGCGGCGGATCGAGCAGCACGGTGTACTCGCGCAGCACCCGGCCGTTCGGCCAGAGCACTTCGACGAGGAAGTTCAGGTAGGGCTCCTGCACCGCCTTTTCGGAGGTCACGTGAATGACGCTCTTGCCGTTGGGCTGGACTACGGCGGTGAACTTGAGGCCGGTGAGGAAGTAACTGCGGTCGACGCCGGACTTGTTGAAGTCCTCCGGCGAAGCCAGCTTGGGAATGATCTCGCCCGAGGACAGGTCACGAATGTCCGTCAGGTCGATATCGGCGTTCAGGGGCTGGTTGAGCGCCGAGTGAAGGTGAATCTCCCCCAACCCGAGCGCATGTGCCATGCCCGTGGTCAACGCCGAAGCAGCCGCGATTGCCTGCACCAGTTTACGAAGCCGGACCATATATTAATCCCTTGTTTTAATAGCTTTTTCTGGATTCGCGCGATCTGAATCAGGTAGCTGCTGCCCGTTATTTCCAGCGCCAAAACGCTGGAAATCCCCCCGTTCAGCCACCCATCAAGCCAGTTTTGCCAAGCTAGAATACTTCTTCAAATATTCGGTAAGTATCTTTTACAGATAGTGTTTTATCAATAATGCGCCCAGCTTCACAGCATTGAGCCCGAAACCTTTTCGCACATTATCAGAAGCAATCCACAAATTAAGCTCGCAGGGATCGAGGAATCCGCTACGTACGCGGCCAACCTTGATCTCGTCCTGACCCAGCGCATCGCCGATCACCGTCGGATAATCGTCCTCGATCAGCTCGATGCCATCAGCCGCGTCAAGGGCCTGTCGCACCGCTGCCAGATCGACCGGTTCGGCCGTACGCAGGCTCAGGCTCAACGCATCGCCGAAGAACACCGGCGCCAGCAGGCAGCTCACCTGCAGCTGTCCAGACAACCCGGGGAACAGCTCGACCAGCTCGTCATGGATGCGCCGCTCAATGGCGCTGTGACCGGATGCATCCACGCTGCCGACCTGGCCCAGCATATTGAAGGCATATTGCCGATCGACGAGACGCGGCTCCAGCGGACGCGCATTGAGCAGCTCGGCGGTCTGCCTTGCCAGCTCCTGCACGCCTTCGCGACCCAGCTGGGAAGCCGACAGGCAGGCCGTCAGGGAAAGGCTGCGCAGTTCAACGCACGACGCCAGCGCGGCCAGCACTTCGCCGACCTCGGCCGCCGCAGCAGCGGGCGCGCGGAGCAGAACCGGCAGTTGCGCCAGCTCGGTACTCTCGGCGTTCAACACCGGCAGCACCAGCGACCCTTCACCGCTGCCGCTCAGGTCGATGACGCTGCAACCCGACGCCAGCGCGCGCGGCGCGTATTCGGCGACCACTTCAGCGGTGGTTGCGAAAAACGCCAGCTTGACCTTGGCAAAATCGAAAGCGGCCAGGTCGCGCACCCGAAGGTTGCGGCCGCGGAACGGCATCGACTTGCCGGCGGATTCGCCACTGGCCAGCAGATGAATGTCCGCTGCCGGAAAATCTCCCTCGTCCAGCAACTCGACCAAGGCTTCGCCAACCAGACCGGTGGCCCCTACTACAGCAATGTCGACGGACATCGAAAATCCCATGCGCTAGATGGACAACAAGCGCAGCACTTTAATGCGCCCTTCCCCGTCCAGGCAATCGGACGCGAGACTTAACATCGCCGCGTCCGTGGCTATTACTGCGTCACTTGCTTGGGATCAGTCGGAACCGCGCTCACGGCAACCGGCCCGGCCTTCGCTGCCGGCGCGCTTGCGGCCTGCCGATTGCGCTCGGCCAGGCGCGCCACCAGCTCCGCCATTTGCGCGTCCTTGAGCGTCACCAGCTGGTTCAGCTTGTCCACCTGCCCCTGCAGGTCGGCGATACGGCTTTTCAGCTCATCGCCCTGGCGCCGCGCGCTATCAAGACCCTCCTGGGCCAACGCCAGGTGCTCGGCAGTGGCTGCATCAGGTGCCTTGGACGAAGCCTTTGCCTGACCGGAGACCAGGTGCAGGCTGTCGCCTTTTGCAGCGACGGCGGGTGCGGCGGCGGGAACGCTTTTGCGCGCCGCATTCAATTGCGGCTTCCGCTCGCGGTGAGACGCGGCGCGAGACTGCGCTTTGCCGGCCTGGCGCGACACGGTTGGCTGACGTATCACGGCTGCGGAGGCGCTGCCCTGCGGAACATCGAGAGCCGGGCCACTGCTGACGGCAGTCGATATAGGCATCGTCGGCGCAGCCGACGTCGCGACGTAGCTTGGCGGGTCCAGCAGCAAGGTGTACTCGCGCAGCACCTGCCCCTGCGGCCAGGCCACCTGCACCAGGAAATCCAGATACGGCTCGCGCATCGGCCTGGAGGATTTCACGCGGATCACCCCACGACCATTGCGACCGACCTCGGCACTGAAGCTCAGGCCAGTCGCGACGACGCTACGATCCAGACCAAGCCGATCGAACGCCTGCTGTGGCGCCAATGCCACCTTGATCTCGTCAGCGGACAGGTCGCCCAGGCTGCGCAGTTCGATCTGCGCGTCGAGCGACTGACCGAGCGCGGTGCGCGAAGAAATCTCGCCCAGCTCGAGGGCGCCGGCACTGGCCGGGAAGAAGGCCGCCGCGATGGCGCCGGCCAGAACGAAGTGCGAAAAGCGGAACATCCCCATCCCCTGCTGTCGATGACTCCTTCCGGCGACCCCAGCTCGCCGGCCCAGCCCACCAGGGCCGGGGCTGCGAGGATAGCCACAGGCCCGCATCGGCCAGGCCGCGCTCCGTCACAGAAAGCGCGTGCGGCGACGGCGAGTTCTCCGTTCTGTCGAATGATCGACCTTTTCGACTTGCACAAAGCAAGACGCCGGCACAGGGCCGGCGTCTTCGAGGGTGTCGCTATCAGCGCTCCAGGAGGATGCGCAGCATGCGCCGCAGCGGCTCGGCCGCGCCCCACAGCAGTTGGTCGCCGACGGTGAAGGCACCGAGGTACTGCGAGCCCATGTTCAGCTTGCGCAGACGGCCGACCGGCACGCTCAGGGTGCCGGTGACGGCAGCCGGGGTCAGTTCGCGCATGCTGATCTCGCGCTGGTTGGGGATCAGCTTGACCCAGGGGTTGTGCTGGCTGATCAGGCCTTCGATGTCGGCCATCGGCACGTCCTTGTTCAGCTTGATGGTCAGCGCCTGGCTGTGGCAACGCATGGCGCCGATGCGCACGCAGATGCCGTCCACCGGGATCGGGCTCTTGAAGCGGCCGAGGATCTTGTTGGTCTCGGCCTGGCCTTTCCACTCTTCGCGGCTCTGGCCGTTGGGCAGTTCCTTGTCGATCCAGGGGATCAGGCTGCCGGCCAGCGGCGCGCCGAAGTGCTCGGTCGGCAGGGCGTCGCTGCGGATGATCTCGGCGACCTTGCGGTCGATGTCGAGGATGGCGCTGGACGGGTTGGCCAGGTCATCGGCGACCGAAGCGTTGATCGCGCCCATCTGCTTGATCAGCTCGCGCATGTTCTGCGCGCCGGCGCCGGAGGCAGCCTGGTAGGTCATGGCGCTCATCCACTCGACGAGGCCGGCTTCGAACAGGCCGCCCAGGGCCATCAGCATCAGGCTGACGGTGCAGTTGCCGCCGATGTAGTTCTTGGTACCGGCATCCAGCGACTGGTCGATGACCTTGCGGTTCACCGGGTCGAGGACGATCACCGCGTCATCCTGCATGCGCAGGCTGGAGGCGGCGTCGATCCAGTAACCCTGCCAGCCGGCTTCGCGCAGCTTGGGGAAGACTTCATTGGTGTAGTCGCCGCCCTGGCAGGTCAGGATGACGTCGAGGCTCTTCAGTTCCTCGATGCTGTAGGCGTCCTTCAGCGGGGCGATTTCCTTGCCAACGGACGGACCTTCGCCACCGACATTGGAGGTGGTGAAGAACACTGGCTCGATCAGGTCGAAGTCCCGCTCTTCCAGCATCCGCTGCATGAGCACCGAACCCACCATGCCACGCCAACCGATCAGACCTACACGCTTCATCGCAACTACACCTTCGAATAAGTAGTGGAACGCCGCCCCGGCCTTTGTCTTGTGTGGCCTGGGGCGGGCGAACCGGGAGATTACAGATTCCGCAGCGCGGCGACTACCGCATCGCCCATTTCGCGGGTACCGACTTTCTTGCAGCCTTCGGACCAGATGTCGCCGGTGCGCAGGCCCTGGTCGAGGACCAGGCTGACCGCCTTCTCGATGGCGTCCGCGGCGGCGGTCTGGTTGAAGCTGTAACGCAGCATCATCGACACCGAGAGGATGGTCGCCAGCGGGTTGGCGATGCCCTGGCCGGCGATGTCCGGCGCCGAACCGTGGCACGGCTCGTACATGCCCTTGTTGTGCGCATCCAGCGAAGCGGACGGCAGCATGCCGATGGAGCCGGTGAGCATGGAAGCCTCATCCGACAGGATGTCGCCGAACATGTTGTCGGTGACCATCACGTCGAACTGCTTGGGCGCGCGGACCAGCTGCATGGCGGCGTTGTCGACGTACATGTGGCTCAGTTCGACGTCCGGGTAATCCTTGGCCACTTCCTCGACGATCTCACGCCACAGCTGGCTGGAAGCCAGGACGTTGGCCTTGTCCACCGAGCACAGCTTCTTGTTGCGCACGCGGGCCATGTCGAAGCCGACACGGGCGATGCGGCGGATTTCACTTTCGCTGTACGGCAGGGTGTCGTAGGACTGGCGCTCGCCGTTTTCCAGCTCGCGGGTGCCGCGCGGGGCACCGAAATAGATGCCGCCGGTCAGCTCGCGGACGATGAGGATGTCCAGGCCGGCGACGATCTCCGGCTTCAGGCTGGAGGCACCAGCCAGTTGCGGATAGAGGATGGCCGGACGCAGGTTGCCGAACAGGCCGAGCTGCGAACGGATTTTCAGCAGGCCGCGTTCCGGACGGATGTCGCGCTCGATCTTGTCCCACTTCGGACCGCCGACCGCGCCAAGCAGAACGGCATCAGCCTTGCGCGCACGCTCCAGGGTCTCGTCGGCCAGCGGCACGCCGTGCTTGTCGATGGCGGCGCCGCCGATCACGTCGTGAGTCAGCTCGAAACCGAGCTGGAACTTGTCGTTGGCCAGCTCCAGCACCTTGACCGCTTCGGCCATGATTTCCGGGCCGATGCCATCGCCGGGGAGAACCAGAATCTGTTTGCTCATCACTTCATTCCTTCGGAATTGGTCAAGGCCGCAGGCGCCTTGGGATCGCCTGCAGCCCTTTGCTTGTAGCGGTTATTTGGTAGCCCAGAGCACCAGCACGTCTGTGCTGAAGGAGCCCTCGGCGTCGATCTCGAAATATTCCCGCACCTCGTCACCCACGGAAAGCTGCAGGGTGCGAATGGCCTGGCGCATCACCTCGGGGGTGCGCATGCGCTCGACCCATGAAGTGAACTCCAGGCGCAGACGCTGGCGGCTGCATCCAGTGACTGCCAGGCCCGCTTCGCCGACCAGGCGCGTCCACTCGGACGGTGAATAGTCGCGCACGTGGCTGGTATCGCGCAGCACTTCCACCGCTTGCAGGTGCGTATCGAGCAGCGGCAAACCGGGCGCCGCCACGTCGATGAAGCAGACCACGCCGCACGGCTTCAGCACCCGGCGCACTTCGCGCAGGGCCTGGCCGACATCTCGCCAGTGGTGCGCGGAATAGCGGCTGAAGACGAAATCGAATGCGCCGTCCTCGAAAGGCAGGCTCTCGGCGACGCCCTGTTCGGTGCGGATGTTGTCCAGGCCGCGCTCGGCGGCGGCCGAGGCCACCACGTCGAGCATCTGCTGGGAAAGATCGTATGCGACGACCTCACCGGCCAGCGAGGCGACCTGGAAGCTGACATGCCCCGCCCCACAACCCAGGTCCAGCACGCGTGCACCAGTGGTCGCCGACAGTCGCTCGCGCAGCTGGGCAAATTCCTCGCCCTGGGCATGTACGGCGCTGTTCAGGTAAGCGTTGGCCTGGGCGCCGAACTGGCGCTCGACCACGGCTTCGTGGTGACTCTGGGTCATGGCTTTCTCCGTTTGCGGGATGGCGCGACGCTTATCAGGCGTCGCGGAACAACCAGGGTTGGCGCTGTTTGTGGCCGACTTCGAAGTCGCGGATGGCATCAGCGGCTTGCAGGGTCAGGCCGATGTCGTCCAGGCCGTTGAGCAGGCAGTGCTTGCGGAAGGCGTCGACCTCGAAGCTGTACTGCTTGCCGTCCGGACGGGTCACGGTCTGCGCAGCGAGATCGACGGTCAGCTGGTAACCCTCGTTGGCCTCGCACTGCTGGAACAGTTCGTCGACTTCCTCGTCCTTCAGGATGATCGGCAGCAGGCCGTTCTTGAAGCTGTTGTTGAAGAAGATGTCGGCGAAGCTCGGCGCAATCACGGTGCGGAAACCGTACTCGTCCAGCGCCCACGGAGCATGCTCGCGGGAAGAACCGCAGCCGAAGTTCTCGCGGGCCAGGAGCACGCTGGCGCCCTGGTAGCGCGGGAAGTTCAGGACGAAGTCCTTGTTGATCGGACGCTTGGAGTTGTCCTGGTTCGGCTGGCCGACATCCAGGTAGCGCCACTCGTCGAACAGGTTCGGACCGAAGCCGGTGCGCTTGATCGACTTGAGGAATTGCTTGGGAATGATCTGGTCGGTGTCGACGTTGGCGCGGTCGAGCGGCGCGACGAGACCGGTGTGCTGGGTAAAGGCTTTCATGTTCGGTCTCCTCAGGCCTGCATCAATTCACGAACGTCGATGAAGCGACCGGTCACCGCGGCGGCGGCGGCCATCGCCGGGCTCACCAGGTGGGTACGACCACCGGCGCCCTGGCGGCCTTCGAAGTTGCGGTTGGAGGTCGACGCGCAGTGCTCGCCGCTCTCCAGGCGGTCCGGGTTCATCGCCAGGCACATGGAGCAGCCCGGTTCACGCCACTCGAAGCCGGCTTCGATGAAGATCTTGTCCAGGCCTTCCTTCTCGGCCTGCGCCTTGACCAGGCCCGAGCCCGGCACCACCAGCGCCTGCTTGACGGTGGCAGCGACCTTGCGGCCCTTGGCCACGGCAGCGGCGGCGCGCAGGTCTTCGATGCGCGAGTTGGTGCAGGAGCCGATGAATACGCGGTCCAGCTGGATATCGGTGATCGCCTGGTTGGCGTTCAAGCCCATGTACTTGAGCGCGCGGACGATGGAGTCGCGCTTGACCGGGTCGGCTTCGACGGCCGGATCCGGCACGTTCTGGTCGACGGCCAGGACCATTTCCGGCGAGGTGCCCCAGCTGACCTGCGGCTTGATGTCCTCGGCACGCAGCTCGACGATGGTGTCGAAGTGCGCGTCGGCATCGGAAACCAGGTCGGACCAGGCTTCGACGGCCTTGTCCCAGTCGCTGCCCTGCGGTGCGAACGGACGGCCCTTCACGTACTCGATGGTCTTCTCGTCGCAAGCCACCATGCCCACGCGCGCACCGGCTTCGATGGACATGTTGCAGATGGTCATGCGGCCTTCCATGGACAGATCGCGGATGGCGCTGCCGGCGAACTCCAGGGCATGGCCGTTGCCGCCAGCGGTGCCGATCTTGCCGATCACCGCGAGGACGATGTCCTTGGCGGTCACGCCGAAGGGCA
Organism: Pseudomonas sp. QL9; assembly: GCF_041409665.1. Lineage (NCBI taxonomy): Bacteria > Pseudomonadati > Pseudomonadota > Gammaproteobacteria > Pseudomonadales > Pseudomonadaceae > Pseudomonas > Pseudomonas sp. QL9. The sequence continues at coordinate 4,775,128 of NZ_CP166971.1, read as the reverse complement.
GCTTGCCCTCCACGCGAACCTGCATGTTCTTCATCTTCTTGGCGACCAGGCACTGGGTGGCGAGCACGTGCTCGACCTCGGAAGTGCCGATGCCGTGGGCCAGCGCGCCGAAGGCACCGTGGGTGGAGGTGTGCGAGTCGCCGCAGACCACGGTCATGCCCGGCAGGGTCGCGCCCTGCTCCGGGCCGACCACGTGGACGATGCCCTGGCGCACGTCGTTCATCTTGAATTCGAGGATGCCGAAGTCATCGCAGTTCTCGTCCAGGGTCTGGACCTGGATGCGCGAGACTTCGTCGGCGATGGCTTCGAGGCCGCCCTTGCGCTCGGCCTGGGTGGTCGGCACGTTGTGGTCCGGGGTGGCGATGTTGGCGTCGATGCGCCACGGCTTGCGGCCGGCCAGGCGCAGGCCTTCGAAGGCTTGCGGCGAGGTCACTTCGTGGAGGATGTGGCGATCGATGTAGATCAGCGACGAACCATCATCGCGGCGCTTCACCTCGTGCAGTTCCCAGAGTTTGTCGTAGAGCGTCTTGCCGGCCATCAGAGAATCCTCATCAGCGTCTTTCTATGCCCCTAGGGCTTGTGGGGGAGATGCTATTAGCCCCCGCCGAATAACTCAAATTCATATTTTTTATTCAAAGGATTCCCACGCGGAATACGAGTAGGTTATGGTTCCAGCGCCGCTCATGGCCCTCCCGGAGTCACCGACGACATGGATCTCACGAGCCTCAATACCTTCCTCGCCATCGCCGAGTCCGGCAGCTTCTCCGAAGCCGGTGAACGCCTGCACCTGACCCAGCCGGCGGTGAGCAAGCGCATCGCCGCCCTGGAAAACCAGCTCGGCGTGCGCCTGTTCGACCGCGTTGGCCGCGAGGTGACGCTGACCGAATCCGGCCGCGCCCTGCTGCCGCGCGCCTACCAGATCCTCAATGTGCTGGACGACACCCGCCGCGCCCTGACCAACCTCAATGGCGAAGTCAGCGGCCGCCTGGTCCTGGCTACCAGCCACCACATCGGCCTGCATCGCCTGCCGCCGCTGCTGCGCGCCTTCACCAAGGCGCACCCGCAGGTAGCCCTCGATATCCAGTTCTGCGATTCGGAAGTGGCCTATGAAGAAATCCTCCACGGCCGCGCCGAGCTGGCGGTGATCACCCTTGCACCGGAAACGGCGGAACCCGTGCGCGCCGTGCCGGTATGGGACGATCCGCTGGACTTCGTGGCCGCGCCAGAGCACCCGCTGGCCATGCAGGGCACGGTGTTCCTCGCCGATGTGGCGCGGCACCCGGCGGTATTCCCGGGTGGCAACACATTCACCCACCACATCGTGCGACGGATGTTCGAGGCCGAGGGGCTGACGCCGAACATCGGCATGAGCACCAACTACATGGAGACCATCAAGATGATGGTTTCCATCGGCCTCGCCTGGAGCGTGCTGCCGCGCACCATGCTCGACGAAACCGTGGTGCGCCTGCCGCTACAGGACATCCAGCTCAGCCGCCAGCTCGGCTACATCCTGCACACCGAGCGCACTTTGTCGAACGCCGCGCGAGCCTTCATGGCTTTGCTCGACGCCCAGGCGGTGAAGCCCATGGCCTGCCTGGTCTGACTAAAACGCGAGCAAAGAAAAAGGCGCCTTGCGGCGCCTTTTTCGTTCACGGGGCTATCAGCCTTCCAGCGCCGGGCGCTGGCCGTTGATGGCGATCCGCTTGGGCTTGGCCTCTTCCGGAATGATGCGCACCAGCTCGATGCTCAGCAGGCCGTTCTTCAGCGACGCGCCGCGGACCTCGATGTGGTCGGCAAGGCGGAACGACAGCTTGAAGGCGCGCTGGGCGATGCCCTGGTGCAGGTAGGTGACATCCTCGGAAGCCCTTTCGCGCTTGCCGCCGGTAACGGTCAACACGTCGCGCTCAACTTGCAGCTCCAGATCCTCTTCCTGCAGGCCAGCCGCAGCGACAACGATGCGGTACTGGTCATCGCCGTGTTTCTCGACGTTGTAGGGCGGGTAGGAACTGCCGTTCTCGCTGCGCAGGGCAGACTCGAACAGGTCGTTGAAGCGGTCGAAACCGATGGACTGGCGGAACAGCGGGGCGAGAGAAAGGACGTTGCTCATGGCGGATCTCCTGAATAATCAGCAAGTTATCTGAATGGAGCCTGTCAGCAGAACTCCGGCGCGGGACCCGTTCGGCCTCCCGCACGGATACAGATAAGGTCGCCAAGGAGCATTTCAAGCCCTTTCTGAAACATGCTTTTCGCAGGTGAAATCCCCTCAGGCGGCTTCTTCGATCTCAACCTGCAGCAACCGGTCGATCAGCTCGCAATCGTGCTCGCGGCGAATCTGCGCAAACAGCTCCACCGCCTCGGGATAACTGCGGGTCAGCATGCCCAGCCACTGTTTCAGGCGCCCCGGCGCATAGCGCGGCGCGAGCTTGCGCCGGGCCTGACGCCAGAAGTCGTCGAGCAGCACGCGCACCTCGTCCCAGGCCATCGGCCGCACTTCACCGCCGTCGCGCCAGGCGGCGATCTGCCGGGCCAGGTCGGGACGGGAAACCAGGCCACGGCCGAGCATGATGTCGTCGACGCCGCTGATGGAGCGGCAGCGCAGGTAATCGTCGAGGGTCCAGACCTCGCCATTGGCGAAAACCGGCACCTTGACCGCATCGGCGACGCGGGCAACCCACTCCCAGTGCGCCGGCGGCTTGTAGCCGTCGACCTTGGTCCGCGCGTGCACTACGACATGCGCTGAGCCGCCATCCGCCAGCGCTCGCGCGCAATCCAGCGCACCGTCGGGCGTCTCGTAGCCCAGGCGCATCTTCGAGGTAACAGGGATGTGCGCCGGCACCGAGCGGCGCACGGCCTCGACGATGGAGAACATCAACTCCGGCTCCTTGAGCAGAACCGCGCCACCTCGGGACTTGTTCACCGTCTTCGCCGGGCAGCCGAAGTTCAGGTCGATCACCGGAGCACCCAGCTCGCAGGCATAGGCGGCGTTTTCCGCCAGGCATTGCGGGTCGGAGCCTAGGAACTGCACGCGCATCGGCGTACCGGCGCGGGTCCGGCTGCCGTGCAGCAGTTCGGGCGCCAGCTTCTCGTAAGTAGCGAGCGGATGCAGGCGATCGGTGACGCGGATGAATTCGGTGACGCACCAGTCGATGCCGCCGACACGGGTCAGTACATCGCGGAGGATCTCGTCGACCAACCCCTCCATCGGGGCCAGGGCAATTTGCACGGGGAACAACCTTTACGGGCGAAGGCCGCGGATTCTAGGGACTCGCGCGGCCCAGGCAAAGCCTCGTCAGACCGGCGCGGCGCCGAGTAGCGCGCGACCGTAGCCCTCGATGAACTCCGCCGGCATGCGCTTGGGCTTGCCGCTGGACAGCTCGATGCAGACGAAGGTGGTGCGGGCGCGCAGCAGGGTGACGCCATCGGCCGGCCGCACCAGCTGGAATTGCCGGTCCATGCGCAGCTTCTGGTCGGACTCGACGATCCAGGTGCCCATCTGCAGTTCTTCGCCTTCGTAGGCGGCAGCCAGGTAGTCGATCTCGTGGCGCACCACCGCCATGGCGCGATCCAGGCGGCGGTACTCGGCGAGGTCCAGCCCCAGGCGCTGCGAGTGGCGCCAGGCGCAGCGCTCGAGCCAGCTGACATAAACGGCGTTGTTGGCGTGACCGAGGCCATCGATGTCCTCGGCGTTGACCGCGATGTCGATGACGAAGGGTTCGGGCAGGTCCCAGGCCATGTGCTTGCTCCAGGCTGAGGCCGGGCCCCTGGGACCCGGCCGCTTGATCGGAGCGCGCAGTTTACAGGCTCGACAGCCCTACGTCTCAGGAGGCCAGTGCCAGCGGCAGCACGCGTGGCGCTTCCTGACCTTCAAGCAGGGCGAGTACCGCATCGCTCAACGCCGCGTCGGCCAGCACGCGCTGATGCCCGCCGCCACTCAGGCGCAGCAGGCGACTGCCAGGCCAGGCAGCGTGAATGGCATCGGCATCGGCCACCGGCACCTGCGGATCGTCCTCGGCATGGACTACCAAGCCAGGGATGGTGAGGTTGTAGCGTTTCACGTCGAGCTGCGCTGCTGGCACACCGGTGTAACGCTCGACCTGGCGGATGAAGCGATGACGCGCCTCGGCCGGCAGGCCGACGAAGCCGGCGAAGCGGCGCAGGACCGAGAGAATTCGGCTCGGCGCAGAGATGGTCACCAACGCCTCGGTCTTCAGGCCCAACTGAGTCGCAAGCAGAGCACTGGCGCCACCCATCGAATGACCAATGACCGCGCGCAACGGCGGCAGTTCGCTGGCGGCTTCAAGCAAGGCCCGGGCGAAGAGCATCGGGTTGGCTTCCCGACCGGGCGAGCGACCATGGGCCGGCCCATCCAGAGCCACTACGGCATAGCCGGCACCGACAAGCTCGCGAATCAGGTGAGCGAACTGCGTAGGCCGCCCTTCCCAACCATGCATCAGCAGCACCGCCGGCCCTTCCCCCCAACGCAGCGCGGAGAGACCAAAGCGCAGGGTGATGCGCTCGGAACTGGCGAGTAACGGCAACTCCCAGTCGCGCGGCGGCAGTGGCCGCGGGGTCATGAAGACTTCACGCATGCGCCCTGCCGCCCATTCCGGCGCCAGGCGCCCGAGGGTAGCGTTAACGCCACGGATCCAGTTCATGCTGTTCATTGCCAGTACCTCCGTCGAGGCTCAGTTCACCGCCTTTTTGGCGGCACGCAGGACACGGTCGGACAGATCGCTCGAACCCAGGGTCCGGGCCAACGCCAGTCCACCCACCATCAACGCAAGGTCGGCGAGTACGGTGTCGGCGTCCTCGGGACGCTCGGCCAACTCGGCGACCATCAGTTCGATATGTTCGGCCAGCACTTCGCGGAAGCCTTCCGGCAGGTGCCCGGCCTCGGCCAACGTGCTTGGGATCGGACAACCCAGCTCCTCGTCGCTGTCACGATGCTTGCGCGACAGATAGAAAGCGGCGGCCAGTTGCCGGCGCTCGCTGAAAGGCATCTGCGGTTCGAATTGCTTGAGCTTCGCCCGGCGCCGTTCCAACAGATGGCGGAAGGCTTCGAGCATCAGCGCGTCTTTGCTCTCGAAGTGCGCGTAGAAACCACCGACGGTCAGCCCGGCCGCGCCCATCACCTCGCTGACACTGGGCTCGACCGGCCCGCGACGCACCAGCGCATTGGCGGCGGCGCCGAGGATGCGCTCGCGGGTCTGGGCCTTCTTCTCACCAATCCCTTTCGGGCTAGCGGCTGTCTTGCGGCTCATGGCGCTCTCCAAAAATATTATGGAGAGAATATTATTCTCATAATAATTTTCGGCAAGCGCCAAGCGCGACCATTGGTCGGGCGGTGAATTTTCGGGAGCTGGAAAAACAAAAGGGCCACTCGAAAATTGAGTGACCCTATAGGCCCCGCAAACGCGGGAAAATTGGCGTCCCCTAGGGGACTCGAACCCCTGTTACCGCCGTGAAAGGGCGGTGTCCTAGGCCACTAGACGAAGGGGACTTAACCTTCGAAGAAATCCGCCTGATGCGGATTCTGGCAATTTGGTGGAGCTAGACGGGATCGAACCGTCGACCTCTTGCATGCCATGCAAGCGCTCTCCCAGCTGAGCTATAGCCCCAGATGACTCTGGCTGACGACGCGAACGCATCGTCGCTGGATAAGTGGCGTCCCCTAGGGGACTCGAACCCCTGTTACCGCCGTGAAAGGGCGGTGTCCTAGGCCACTAGACGAAGGGGACGCAAAACCTTCGATTTCAGTTCCGTTCGGACCAACGAAACTTACTGGTAATTTGGTGGAGCTAGACGGGATCGAACCGTCGACCTCTTGCATGCCATGCAAGCGCTCTCCCAGCTGAGCTATAGCCCCAAAGTACCGCTACATCTACCGTTCCGCTTCGCCCTGTCGTTCAGTTCGTCGCTGGAACGGGGCGCATCTTAGGGGCGAGGCGAACCCCTGTCAACAACAATTTTCCAGTTTTTTATTTTTTTTCTCCCAAAGAACAATCACTTAGGTCGCCACCCCTATTACAGCCCAGGCCTGGCGAGCATGCTCGACCGGCCGTCACGCCCTGCCCGCCTGGCTTTGCCGGCGTCTTGCAGGCATGAAAAAGGCCAGGCACCCATAGGTGGCTGGCCTCTTTCGAAGAAGCGTCCGTCAGCCGGCGATGGCGTCGCGGATCTTCTCCCACTCCTTGGCTTCTTTCTTCGAAGCGCCGCCCAGCAGTTCCAGCGCCTGGCGCAGGCGGAAGCGGGACAGGTCGGCACCCAGGATTTCCATCGCATCGAGCACCGACACCGAGCTGGCATGGCCCGTGATGGCTGGGAACATGAGCGGCATGACGTCGCGCAGCTTCAGCCCCAGATGCTCTGCAACGGCCTGGATGGTCGCGGTGATCTTGTCCTTCTCCCACTGGCGCAGCGCTTCCAGCTTCCACAGCACCAGTTGCAGCACCTGGCGCACCTGGGTGGCGTCGAGCTTCTTGTGCTCGAACAGCTTGGCGTCCAGTTCGACACCGCCGCTGAAGAAGAAACTGGCCAACGGAGCGATCTGGCTGAAGTTCTCCACCCGCCCCTGGACGTGCGGGGCGATCTTCATCAGGTACTCAGGATTGAGCGCCCACTTCTGCACTTCCTTGGCGAAGTCCTCGACGGAGAGATCGCGAATCCATTGGCCGTTCAGCCAGGACAGCTTCTCCATGTCGAAGATCGGCCCGCCGAGCGATACGCGGGACAGGTCGAAGTGCTCAATCATCTCCTGCAGGCTGAACTTCTCGCGCTCGTCGGGCATCGACCAGCCCATCCGCCCGAGGTAGTTCAGCAGCGCCTGTGGCAGGAAGCCCATGCGCTCGTAGAAGGTGATGGAAGTCGGGTTCTTGCGCTTGGACAGCTTGCTCTTGTCCGGGTTACGCAGCAGCGGCATGTAGCAGAGGATCGGCTGCTCCCAGCCGAAGTACTCGTACAGCTTGATCAGCTTCGGCGCCGACGGCAGCCATTCCTCGCCGCGCAGCACGTGGGTGATGCCCATCAGGTGGTCGTCGACCACGTTGGCCAGGAAGTAGGTGGGCAGGCCGTCGGCCTTCATCAGCACCTGCATGTCCATGCGATCCCACGGGATCTCGACGTCGCCACGGAGCATGTCGGGGACCACGCAGACACCCTCGGTCGGCACCTTCATGCGCACGACATGGGACTCGCCCGCCGCGATGCGCTTGGCCGACTCTTCTTTGGAGAGGTGCATGCAGTGGCCGTCGTAGCGCGGGGTTTCCTTGCGCGCCTGCTGCTCGGCGCGGATGGCGTCCAGGCGCTCGGCGGAGCAGAAGCAGGGGAAGGCATGGCCTTTCTCTACCAGTTCGTCGCTGTACTGCTTGTAGATGGCGCCACGCTCGCTCTGACGGTACGGGCCGTGCGGACCGCCGACATCCGGGCCTTCATCCCACTCGACGCCCAGCCAGCGCAGCGCGTCGAAGATCTGCTGTTCCGACTCACGGGTGGAACGCACCTGGTCGGTGTCCTCGATGCGCAGGATGAACTGGCCGCCGTGCTGACGGGCGAAGCAGAGGTTGAACAGCGCGATGTAGGCGGTGCCGACGTGCGGGTCGCCGGTGGGAGACGGCGCGATACGGGTGCGGACAGTGGTCATGAAAGCTCTCATGTGAAGCGGTGAGGACAGCGCGGGCCGTGGCGCGCGCTCATGGACGCGATGTTATCAGGCGGGCCGCCCCCGGCTCCAGCCGATGGCGCTCATCGATGGGCAGCCGGTGGATGAGGTAGTCGAGGAAGGTCTTCACCTTCATCGCCTGGAAACGCCGTGACGGGTAGACCGCGTAGAGTTCGCCGATAGGCAGTTGCACCTCTGGCAGCAAGCGCTCCAGGCGCCCGCTTTCCAGGGCTTCCTCGACTATCAGCTCCGGCAGCGTGGCTATTCCGGCGCCGGCCAGCGCGGCCTCGCGGGCAAAGGAAATGTTGTTGCATGACAGCACGCGCTGGCAGGGCACGCTTTCGTTGGACAGCGGCCAGTAGCGCTGCGAATCCTGCATCAGGAGCACTGCCCGATGCAGGGCCAGGTCCTCGACTCGCTGCGGCCGGCCGTGCAGGCGCAGGTATTCGGGGCTGGCGCACAGGCAGCGGTTGGTCACCAGCAGGCGCCGGGCGATCAGCGTGGAGTCCTCCGGTTGGCCAACGGTAATGGCGATATCCACACCCTCCTCCAGCGGATCGACCGTGCGCGAGCTGAGCTCGACCTCGGCGGTGATCTGCGGATAGAGGCGCATGAAGTCGCCCAGCACGCTGGCCAGGTACATCTGGCCGAACTCGATGGGCGCGGTGATCTTCAGCAGGCCCGACGGCTCCTGCTGCAACTGCATGACCGCCTGCTCGGCCTCGGCGAAGTCGAGCATGATCTGCCGGCAACGGTCGTAGTACGCCTGGCCCACTTCGGTAAGGCGCAATTTGCGCGTCGTGCGATTGAGCAGACGCACGCCGAGGCGCTCCTCGAGCAGCGCGATACGCCGACTTACAGTGGACTTCTGCATGCCCAGGCTGCTGGCGGCCTGGGTGAAACTGTGGAACTCCACGACACGGGTAAAGATCAGCGCATCATCCAGCCCCATTATTGTTCCCTATACACAACAAAGTTTCCGAATTGTAGCGACTGCGCCTCGCGCGGGAACACTGTAAATTGCCGAAAATTCCTACCTAGCAAACGCTCGTTTCTCATGCCCGCACAATTACAAAGACGTCTGAGCGTCTTCCTCGTCATTCTCAGCCTGGTCGCCCTCGCCCTCCTCGCCCGCTGGTATTTCATCGGCCGTTTTGTCGAAGACACCGACAACGCCTATGTACAGGGAGAGATCACGCGCATTTCCAGCCAGCTCTCGGCGCGCATCGACCAGGTGCTGGTAAATGACAACCAGCACGTCGAGAAGGGCCAACTGCTGGTCAAGCTCGAAGACCAGGACTTCCGCCTGGCGCTGGATCGTGCCAAGGCCACCCTCGCTACCCACGAGGCAGAACTGGCGCAGACGCGCAGCAAGCTGAAAGGCCAGGGCAGCATGATCGCAGCCAGCGAAGCCGACCTGAACGCCAGCCAGGCGACCTTCGGCCGCGCGCAGATCGACCTGAACCGCGCACAGACCCTGCGCAAACCTGGCTACGTTTCCGAAGAACGCGTCACCACCCTGACCGCCGACTCCCATGTCGCCCGCTCCCAAGTGGCCAAGGCCCAGGCCGACTTGCAGGCGCAACGCATCCAGGTCGAAGCCATCAATGCCGACATCAAGCGCCTCCAGGCCTTGATCGATGCGTCCCACGCGGAAATCGCCCAGGCCGAGATCAACCTGGCGCGCACCGAAATCCGCGCGCCCGTCGCCGGCCTCGTCGGCCAGCGCAGTGCCCGTGTCGGCCAGTACGTGCAGACCAATAGCCAGCTGCTGGCGCTGGTGCCGGACGAGGGTATCTGGGTCCAGGCCAACTTCAAGGAAACCCAGGTCGGCCGCATGCGCCCCGGGCAGAAGGCGCGCCTGACCCTCGACAGCTTCCCCGACCAGCCCATCGAGGGCCAGGTCGACAGCCTGTTCGCCGCCTCCGGCGCGCAGTTCAGCCTGCTGCCGCCAGACAACGCCACCGGCAACTTCACCAAGGTGGTGCAGCGCATTCCGGTCAAGATCACCTTCGCCGCCGACAACCCGCTCAAGAACCTGATTCGCCCGGGCATGTCGGTCGAGGCCGAGGTGCAGATCGGTGAGCGCTGATCCACTGCTCCGTCCGGTTGGCGAACCGACCCGGCGCGACTGGATCGCCGTGCTCTCGGCGATGCTCGGCGCCTTCATGGCGGTGCTCGACATCCAGATCACCAACTCTTCGCTGAAAGACATCCAGGGCGCGCTGGCCGCGACCCTGGAGGAAGGTTCCTGGATCTCCACCTCCTACCTGGTGGCCGAGATCATCATGATCCCGCTCACCGCCTGGCTGGTGCAGCTGCTCTCGGCGCGGCGCCTGGCGGTGATCATCTCCATCGGTTTCCTGTTTTCCTCCCTGCTCTGCTCGTTCGCCTGGAACCTGGAGAGCATGATCGTGTTCCGCGCCATGCAGGGCTTCACCGGCGGCGCGCTGATCCCCCTGGCCTTCACCCTGAGCCTGATCAAGCTGCCGGACCACCACCGCCCCAAGGGGATGGCGCTGTTCGCCATCACGGCCACCTTCGCCCCCTCCATCGGCCCGACCCTCGGCGGCTGGCTGACCGAGAACTTCGGCTGGGAATACATCTTCTACATCAACGTCCCGCCGGGCCTGCTGATGATCGCCGGCCTGCTCTACGGCCTGGAAAAGAAGCCGCCGCACTGGGAATTGCTGAAAAGCACCGACTACGCCGGCATCGTCACCATGGCCATCGGCCTGGGCTGCCTGCAGGTGTTCCTCGAAGAGGGCCACCGCAAGGACTGGCTGGAGTCGAACATGATCGTGGCGCTGGGCAGCATCGCCCTGGTCAGCCTGATTCTCTTCGTCATCCTGCAGACGTCACGCCCCAACCCGCTGATCAACCTGGGCATCCTGCGCAATCGCAACTTCGGCCTGTCGAGCATTTCCAGCATCGGCCTGGGCATGGGGCTTTACGGCTCGATCTACGTGCTGCCGCTGTACCTGGCGCAGATCCAGGGCTACAACGCCATGCAGATTGGCGAAGTGATCATGTGGATGGGTGTGCCGCAGCTGTTCCTGATCCCGTTGATCCCCAAGCTGATGAAGTTCATCCAGCCGCGCCTGCTGTGCGCCATGGGCTTCGGGCTGTTCGGCCTGGCGAGCTTCTGCTCCGGCGTGCTCAACCCGGACTTCGCCGGCCCGCAGTTCAACCAGATCCAGCTGCTGCGCGCACTCGGTCAGCCGATGGTGATGGTCACCATCTCGCTGATCGCCACCGTTTACCTGCAACCGCAGGACGCCGGCTCCGCCTCCAGCCTGTTCAACATCCTGCGCAACCTCGGCGGCGCCATCGGCATCGCCCTGCTGGCCACGCTGCTGGATAGCCGCGCCAAGGTCTATTACGACTACCTGCGCGAAGCCGTGGTGCCGGTGAACGCTGCGGTGGACGAGCGCCTTGCGCAACTGGCCGAGCAGCTCGGCAGCCAACAGGCGGCGCTCGGGGAAATCGGCCTGATCGTCCACCGCCAGGCGGCGATCATGGCCTACAACGATGCCTTCCACGCCATTGGCATCGTGCTCGCTATCAGCATGCTGGCGGTGCTGCTGACCCGCCCGCTACCGGCCGGCTTCGGCGCCCAGGCGGGCGCCGGCGCGCACTGATCGCGCGAGTGGAGGTCAGCCGACCTCCACCAGGCGCTCGCGCAGCTTGTGGATTTCGTCGCGCACCGCCGCGGCGGACTCGAACTCCAGATCGCGAGCCAACTGGTACATCTTCTCCTCCAACTGGCGGATGCGCTTGGTGATCTCGCTCGGCGAGCGCAGTTCGCCCTCGTAGCGACCACTCTCCTCCGCCACCTTGGCCACGCCGCGACGCTTGCCCTTGGCACCTGGGACTGTGGCGCCTTCGAGGATGTCCTTGATGTCCTTCTTCACGCCCTTGGGCACGATGCCGTGCTTCTCGTTGAAGGCGATCTGCTTGTTGCGGCGCCGCTCGGTTTCACCCATGGCGCGTTGCATCGAACCCGTGATGTTGTCGGCGTAGAGGATCGCCTTGCCATTGAGGTTGCGCGCCGCGCGGCCGATGGTCTGGATCAGCGAGCGCTCCGAACGCAGGAACCCTTCCTTGTCCGCGTCGAGGATCGCCACCAGCGACACCTCGGGCATATCCAGCCCCTCTCGCAGCAGGTTGATGCCGACCAGCACGTCGAAGGCGCCGGTGCGCAGGTCGCGGATGATCTCCATGCGCTCGACGGTGTCGATGTCCGAGTGCAGGTAACGCACGCGCACGTCGTGGTCGCCCAGGTAATCGGTGAGGTCCTCGGCCATGCGCTTGGTCAGGGTGGTGACCAGCACGCGCTCCTCCTGGGCCACGCGCAGGCGGATCTCCGAAAGCAGGTCGTCGACCTGAGTGGACGCGGGGCGCACCTCGATCTGCGGGTCGACCAGACCAGTCGGACGCACCACCTGCTCGATCACCCGCCCGGCATGCTGCTCTTCATAAGGGCCGGGTGTCGCCGAGACGAAGATGGTCTGCGGGCTGATCGCCTCCCACTCCTCGAAACGCAGCGGCCGGTTGTCCAGCGCCGAGGGCAGGCGGAAGCCGTACTCGACCAGGGTTTCCTTGCGTGAGCGGTCGCCTTTGTACATGGCGCCGACCTGCGGAACGCTGACGTGGGATTCGTCGATCACCAGCAGCGAGTTGGCCGGCAGGTAGTCATAGAGGGTCGGTGGCGGCTCGCCGGGACCACGCCCGGAGAGGTAGCGCGAGTAGTTCTCGATGCCGTTGCAGTAGCCCAGCTCGAGAATCATCTCCAGGTCGAAGCGGGTGCGCTGCTCCAGGCGCTGCGCTTCGACCAGCTTGTTGTTGTTGCGCAGGTAGTCCAGGCGCACCTTGAGCTCTTCCTTGATCTGCTCCACCGCCTCCATCAGCGTTTCGCGCGGGGTCACGTAGTGGCTCTTGGGATAGAAGGTGAAGCGCGGCAGCTTGCGGATCACTTCGCCGGTCAGCGGATCGAAGGCGGAGATGTTCTCCACCTCGTCGTCGAACAGCTCGACGCGGATGGCCTCCAGGTCGGATTCCGCCGGGAAGACGTCGATCACGTCGCCGCGCACGCGGAAACTGGCGCGGGCGAAGTCCATGTCGTTGCGGGTGTACTGCAGGCTGGTCAGGCGGCGCAGCAGTTCGCGCTGGTCCATGCGATCACCGCGATCCAGGTGCAGGACCATCTTCAGGTAGGACGCCGGGTCGCCCAGACCGTAAATGGACGACACGGTGCAAACGATGATCGCGTCCTCGCGCTCCAGCAATGCCTTGGTCGCCGACAGACGCATCTGCTCGATGTGGTCATTGATCGACGAATCCTTCTCGATATAGGTATCGGAGGACGGTACGTAGGCTTCTGGCTGGTAATAGTCGTAGTAGGAAACGAAGTACTCGACCGCATTGTTCGGGAAGAAGGTCTTGAATTCGCCGTAGAGCTGCGCAGCCAGCGTCTTGTTCGGCGCCAGGACCATGGTCGGCCGCTGCACCTGGGCAATGACGTTGGCGATGCTGAAGGTCTTGCCGGAGCCGGTCACCCCCAGCAGGGTCTGGTGCGACAGCCCCGCTTCCAGCCCTTCCACCATCTGTCGGATGGCTTCCGGCTGATCACCGGCGGGCTTGAAGCGCGAATCCAGCTGGAATGACGACATGGGGAACCTCGCTTTGGCGTGTGACGCTTCGGTCGCCAAAGCGTCATACCAGTCGAAAAGCATGCGCGACAACTCGCCGCCTGCCATAGAGGCCTATATAATACCGGCCCGTCGACGCAACCCCCAGCGCCGTGAGCGGGCGGGTTGCAATTGCACTTCACTCCCGCCTTAGAGCTGCTGCCAAAATGAGTCTGTTCTCCGCTGTCGAAATGGCCCCTCGCGACCCCATCCTGGGCCTGAACGAAGCTTTCAACGCCGATACCCGTCCGGGCAAGATCAACCTGGGCGTTGGTGTGTACTACAACGAGGAGGGTCGCCTCCCGTTGCTGCGCGCCGTGCAGGCCGCGGAGAAAGCCCGCATCGAGGCACATGCCCCGCGCGGCTACCTGCCGATCGAAGGCATCGCCGCCTACGACCAGGGCGTGCAGAAGCTGCTGTTCGGTGCTGACTCCGAACTGCTGGCCGAAGGCCGCGTGGTCACCACCCAGGCCGTCGGCGGCACTGGCGCTCTGAAAACCGGTGCCGACTTCCTCAAGCGCCTGCTCCCGAACGCCACCGTCGCCATCAGCGACCCGAGCTGGGAAAACCACCGCGCGCTGTTCGAATCGGCCGGCTTCCCGGTGAAGAACTACCGCTACTACGACGCCGCCACCCACGGCGTGAACCGTGCCGGCCTGCTGGAAGACCTGAACGCCCTGCCGTCGCAGTCGATCGTGGTCCTGCACGCCTGCTGCCATAACCCGACTGGCGTCGACCTGACCATGGACGACTGGAAACAGGTCCTGGACGTGCTCAAGGCCAAAGGCCACGTGCCCTTCCTAGACATCGCGTACCAGGGCTTCGGTGACGGCATCGACGAAGACGCCGCTGCGGTGCGCCTGTTCGCCAAGTCGGGGCTGAACTTCTTCGTGTCCAGCTCCTTCTCCAAGTCGTTCTCGCTGTACGGTGAGCGCGTCGGTGCGCTGTCGGTCGTCACCAACAGCCGCGAGGAGTCCGCGCGCGTCCTGTCCCAGGTCAAGCGCGTGATCCGCACCAACTACTCCAACCCGCCGACCCACGGCGCCAGCGTCGTTGCAGCCGTGCTGAACAGCCCGGAACTGCGCGCCGACTGGGAAGCGGAACTGGGTGAAATGCGCGGCCGCATCCGCGCCATGCGTGAAGCCATGGTCCAGCAGCTGACCAACCTGGGCGCCAAGCGCGATTTCGGCTTCGTCGCCGAGCAGCGCGGCATGTTCTCCTACTCCGGCTTGACCGCCGAGCAGGTCGAGCGCCTGAAGAACGAGTTCGGCATCTACGCCGTCAGCACCGGTCGCATCTGCGTTGCCGCGCTGAACAACGGCAACCTGGACACCGTCACCCGCGCCATCGCCCAGGTCCTGTAAAAAACTGACGGGAAGTCGCATTCAGAATATTGACTTCCCCTTTTTAATCAGTAAGATACGCACCGTTGTTCCGCGATAGCTCAGTCGGTAGAGCAAATGACTGTTAATCATTGGGTCCCTGGTTCGAGTCCAGGTCGCGGAGCCAAATTCAAAAGCCCTCGGCATATGCCGGGGGCTTTTTCTTTTAGGGCTCCTGAACTCTCGCCAACCCCAAGGTGATCCCACGCGCCGAGCCCGCCAAAAGCAAAGCCCCCGGCACAGGCCGAGGGCTTTTCGTTTCAGGATGATTCTTCGGGTTATTCGAGGCTCAGCATCGCACGGTTACGTTCCATGAGCGCCTTGCCCACGCCCTTTACTTCCAGCAGCTGATCGACCGAAGTAAACGGGCCGTTCTGTTCGCGGTAGGCCACTATCGCCTCGGCCTTCACCTTGCCAATGCCCTTGAGCTCGCGCTGCAGGGTCTCTGCGTCCGCAGTGTTGATATTCACCGCCTTCGCTACTTCGCCAATCGGCTTGACCGTCTCTCCTGTCGGTTTCACCGCAGTCGCCGCAGCAGATTGTGCCGCCTCCGTTTTAGGGGAGCTGACGGCGATACCGGAGATGGAAACAGTGGACAGCAGAACGAACAGCAGTGCTGAAATCTTGCGCATGGTCACTCTCCTAGGAGTCGAAGGGTTGAGCGAGCCTTGATCGGGCTCGCCCCAGCACCTTCGACGCCGGGAGTGCACAGGAAAAGAGTGCGAGGCGGTCCTGGAGGGTATTTAGCCGTTTCCGGTAGCCGGATCGGAAATGCGCCTACAAATCGGCGAGCGCTCCTGCAATGGGCTTACGGCTCCATCCGCCGCTGCTGATGCAGCAGGTCGACGATCTCGCCATCCGGGCTGTAACCGTTAACGGTTTCGCGCAATAGCATGCGTACCTGCGGATAATCGCCACGATCAACCGCGCCTTGCAGAGTTTCCAGAACAATCCTGAAGCTATCCCAGGTCAGTAGCTCTTCGTTGGCTTTCATGATCATCGGATGATCGGTCGCACTGACCTCATCACCGATCAGCAGCTCTTCATAGAGCTTCTCACCAGGGCGCAAGCCGCTGAACTCGATGGCGATGTCGCCATGCGGGGTCGTCTCGGAGCGAACGCTCAGCCCTGACAGGTGGATCATTCGCTGCGCCAGCTCGAGAATTTTCACTGGCTGCCCCATGTCGAGCACGAAGACATCGCCGCCGCGCCCCATGGAACCGGCCTGAATCACCAGTTGCGCCGCCTCGGGGATGGTCATGAAGTAACGGGTAATCGACGGATGCGTGACGGTCACCGGCCCGCCGCGACGGATCTGCTCGCGGAACAACGGAATGACAGAGCCCGACGAGCCCAGGACATTGCCGAAACGCACCATGGTGAATCGAGTCTTGTTGACCTGGTGCACGGCGCTTCGATCACCAAAGAGCACGGGAGCGGACTCCTGACTCAGGGCCTGCAGGATCATTTCCGCCAGGCGCTTGGTGCCACCCATGACGTTCGTCGGACGCACCGCCTTGTCCGTAGAGATCAGTACGAAGTTCTGCACCCCAGCCTGAAT
The DNA here is from genome assembly GCF_041409665.1 of Pseudomonas sp. QL9. Lineage (NCBI taxonomy): Bacteria > Pseudomonadati > Pseudomonadota > Gammaproteobacteria > Pseudomonadales > Pseudomonadaceae > Pseudomonas > Pseudomonas sp. QL9. Next base: position 4,758,838 of record NZ_CP166971.1, on the reverse strand, counting down.
CGACGCCTGGGCAGCATGCAGGGTACCGAAGACGTTGTTCAGCACACCCTCGGAGATGTTGTGCTCAACGATAGGCACATGCTTGTACGCGGCTGCGTGGTAGACGGTATTGACCTTCCAGCTACGCATGACGTCGAGCAGGCGCTCCGAGTTGCGCACGGAGCCGAGGATTGGGATTAGTTGAGTCGCCAGTGACTCGCGCTTGATGCGCAGCTCGAGCTCCTGGTGAATGGCGTAGAGGTTGAATTCGCTGTGCTCGAAGAGGACCAATGCAGTCGGGCTGCAGGACAGGATCTGCCGGCAAAGCTCCGAACCGATCGAGCCCCCCGCACCGGTCACCATCACCGCTTGACCGCGAATGCAGTGCTCCAGCAGCTCCTTGCGCGGCGCGACCGGGTCGCGGCCCAGCAAGTCGGCAATGTCCACCTCCTGGATGTCGTCGACCTTCACACGTCCGTTGGCGAGATCGATGAACCCCGGAACGCTACGCACATGCAATGGATAAGGCTCGAGCAGACCGAGAATTTCCCGCCGCCGCGCACGGGAGGCGGAGGGAATGGCGAGGAGAATCTCCTGCGCACCGGTTTCTTCGATCAGTTGCTGGATGTGCTTGGGCTTGTAGACGCGCAAGCCGGCGATTACTCGATTGATGATTTCGTCGTCGTCATCAATGAAGGCAACAGGGCGCATGGCCCGCCCCAGCCGCAGCGCTGCCACCAGCTGGTTGCCAGCCGAGCCGGCACCATAGATCGCAACCTTGGTCAGACCATCATCTTGCTTGCTGAAGAAAGGCACCGCCTGCACGGCGCTGTACCAGTCCCCCATGAAGTACTGACGCATGGCCAGGCGAAGACCGCCGACCATCAGCAGGCTCAACCACCAGTAGTTGAACACCAGCGAGCGCGGCACCATGACGGTCACCGCACGATTCCAGTAAACGACCAGCGAAAGCACCAGAGCCGCAATGGTTACCGCCTTTCCGATGGCGATGAGGGCATCATTCCCCAGATAACGCATGACCGCCCGATACATGCCGAAGCGGATGAATAGCGGAATGGCAATGAGGGGCGCCGCGAAGAAAAGCCAGCTGTGCTCCCTGAAGGCGTAGGTCAGGTCATCGGTGCCCAGGCGCACCACGAAGGCGAGCCACAGGGCAGCCCACACCAGGAAGACATCGGTGATGACTTGCAATATCCGCTTCTGACGACGCGGCAACCTGAGCAGGCGCTCTCGCAACATAGTCCTTTCGTCCTTACCCAACTGCGGAATAGGTTTCCGCATCAATTGACCACCATTTCCAATGGAGTTCAGCGCGCAGTGCTGTTTTCCGGCCGACCGGCACCCAGATAGACAGCGAGCAGCACCAGTGGAGCATAGGCAACAATCAGTCCAATCACCCCGTCTACTCGCTCAAGACTGACCAGAATTGCAATCGGCAGAAGCCAGAAGAGATTGATCGCGGCCACCGAAAGACTGACACCACGATGCGCCCCAATCAGCCTGGCTGCCCGCTGATAACCGTGGCTTCGATGGGCCTCGTAGAGGCGCTCGCCACGCAGCAGGCGCTGGAAAAGCGTCCAGGTAGCATCGACCACGAAGACTCCCAGCAGGATCAGCCAGCACCAGAACAGCTGCGGCATCGCCCACGCCGCCTGCAGTGACAGACCGCCCAGCACCAGGCCTAGGAAGCCGCTACCAGCATCGCCCATGAATATTTTCGCCGGCGGGTAGTTCCAAAGCAGGAAACCCAGAGTCGCCATGCTCAGCAGCACCGGCAGCCAACTCGTTGCCACCTGCCCCACCAGCCAGCTGCAGAGCGCCGCGCCGAAGCAGACAGTAATCGCCTCCAGGCTGGCGATCCCATCGATGCCATCCATGAAGTTGTACAGATTGAGCAGCCAGACCAGATAAAACAGCGCCAACAGGTGCCCCAGCAGACCGAGATTCCAGCTAGTGCCGGCAAAGGGCAGCGGAGGCAGGCCGTTAAAGGCCCAGAGAAGCGCAGCAGCAGCGGCGAAATGCCCCAGCAAGCGCCAACGCGCCGGAATATGCCGATGGTCATCAACGAAACCGACGACGGCGACCAATCCTCCAGCCACCAGGAACCCTAGCGTCTGCCAGCCCCCAAGCAATCCGAGGCACCATGAAAGAAGCAGTCCGAGCAGGAAGCTCAGCACAATGGCCACACCGCCACCCCGCGGAGTAGGCGCTGTGTGCGAGCTGCGCTCGTTCGGCACATCCATCAGATTTCCGGCCAGCGCATAGCCGCGAACCATGCGGGTCAACACGTAAGACAGGCAGAACACCGCCAACAACAGCAGAAGCGACGAGGGCCGCAACAGAATACTAATATCTTGCATTTTCCATTTTCGCGTATGAGGCGCCTGCTCGACGCAGCCCCTCGTGAATACCCAGCGAAGGGTGCCAACCCAGCATTTGCGCAGCCTTGCGCGTGTCTATCCAAAGATCTTCGCAAAGCTGCTCATACATCTTGCGACGTCCAAGCAGGCTCGCTGCGAGCCTCAACAGCGCTACAGGCACTGGCAATAGACGAGCCTTGAAGCCCATTCCCCGAGCCAGCTCCCTCACCATGTCGCGGGTTGAAATGGACTCTTCGTCCGCAATGACGAAAGACTCGCCCGCCGCAGCGGGATGCTCAACGCAAGCAGCAATGAACTCGGCCAGGCTCTCGACAGCGATCAGACTGCGCTTGTTGTCGACGCGACCGAAAGGCAACGGCACGCGACTCCTGACCAGGCGCAGCAGCAGGGCGAAATTTCCCGGCGCATCCGCTGCGTACACCAGCGATGGGCGAATGATCACTAGCTCCATCCCGGTACGAGCGGCCAACTCGCGCAAGCCCTCTTCAGCCTCGAACTTGGAGATCGCATAAGGCGTGACCGGCTCGACTGCCCTCTGCTCATCGAATGCACGAGCGCCAGAAAGGTTGCCGCAGACACCAATGGAGCTGATGAAAACGAAGCGCTTTACGCCCCGTCGAGCCGACTCGGCGGCAAGGGCGAGCGTCGCGTCTCGATTGACGCGGCGGAAGGTTTCCAGGACCTGTTCGGGGCTTTCCGATTCGGAAAGTACATGGGCGCGAGCCGCCATGTGCACCACAACCTGCTTGTCGTTCAGCGCAGCAGCCCACTGATCCAATCGTTCGAGCTCGCCAGGCAGCACCTCGACATATCCGGGCAGCGCGCGCGGCATCCTGGCAATGCCTGTGGCGACATGGCCGCGAAGGCCCAGCGCTGGCGCCAGATATCCACCGACAAATCCGCTGGCGCCCGTTACCAGGACATTCACCAAGCACTCTCCATACAACCAGCGATCAACGCGATGGCATCCATTTCAGATCGTTATAAACAATCAACGTAAACCAGCGATGATATCAGCTAAGCAGCGGCGCCTGGATTGGCATTATGCTGTTCCAGGCATGGCATCCAGGGCATTGCCAATGCATTTCCCGGCCAGCGAAACCGCAATTGCCGCAGCGATAGTGCGGCATCGCGCCATATAGCCCCAACAGAAGTGGCCGCGTCCGCGAGAACGACTCGACATCGTCCTTGTCCGCCCCAAGCGCCGCAACGAAATCCATGAGCCCTTGCCACGAGGGCTGCTGCTGCAAGCGAGCCTGCATTCGCTCTCGCCAGCGCATGGTATCGGCATCGTTTTCCGCGAGCATCGCCAACACGGAAGATGGGACTTCCTGCTCGTCTGCCAGCGCTCGCAAGCCCGCCAAAACCTCAGGCGTAGCGAAGCTGTTGTGGCGGCGCAGAATCGGTAGCAACTCACCGGCGAAGCCCTGATGCTCCACTAGCAGCTCCCGCATGGACGAAATTGCAGCGGCAAGATCACCCCGCCAGAGCTCGCAGTCCAGCCGCATCAACAGCGCGCGGACGCAATCCCTGTCAATTCTCAGCGCCTCGCGAAGCAACTCGTGCGTCGCGGACTGTTCACCGAGGCGCGTCTTTTCCTGCGCAAGCTCACAGAAGTAGTTCGCAAGGCCAGCCTTCAGCTGCGGACGCTGCGGTAGCAGCCGAGAAGCAAGCTCAATCGCTCGAGACCAGTTCTTTTCGCGCTCGGCGATACGCCGCAGCTCATCCAAGGCCTCGACAGAAGCGGCAGGCTCATCGCGCTGCAGCAATTCATCCAGCAATTGCTCTGCATGCCCCAGCAGGCCGCCGGCAATGAAGTCGCGAGCCAGCTCCAGACTGATCCGCGCCGCCAGGCCATCACCTTCAGGAACACGGGACAGCAGCTCTTGGTGAATCTGGATAGCCTTCTCGATATCGCCACGGCGACGGAACAGATTGCCGACGTGGACGTGGCTCTCCAGCGTATCGACATTCAATGCCAAACCCTGGGAGAGATGCTCCAGAGCATCGTCGGAGTGTCGGTCCAGGAGACTATGGATCGAGCGCACCCGCTCTTGCAGTGATTGCTCGGCAGGGGCACCAGGCGCGCCTGAACGCAAGGATCTACGGCCCAGCACCCAGCCGATCGCTATGGCCAGTACAAACAGCAGAACCGCGACAACGCTGGACATCCAAGATCACGGTGTCTTCGGCGACTGCTCGCGAAGCGCTTCATTTTCCTTGCGGAAGCGGGTCACTTCGGAGCGCAGGCCGGAAAGGTGCATGCGCGTGCGCGCACGGAAGGGAATGCTCAACAACAGGCCGATGGCACCACCGATGACAAACGCCAAGCTGACGACCAACACCAGCGGCCACTCAGGGGTTTGCCAACCGAGGAAAGTGAGGCGGATGGGCTGCAGGTTCTCCAGGGCGAACACGATGACGATGGCGAACAGCAGAATGGCTGCCAGGAAAACCATGAAGCGCTTAACCCGAAGCATGAAATCTCCTCGACACCTTCATCCAGCGCCCGTTACTCGGGCTCGTTGACCCGATCACGCAGCTCCTTGCCGGGCTTGAAATGCGGCACGAACTTGCCATCCAGGCGTACGGATTCGCCTGTCTTGGGGTTACGGCCAACGCGCGGGGCGCGGTAATGAAGAGAGAAGCTGCCAAACCCACGAATCTCGATGCGATCCCCTGTCGCCAAAGCCTGGGACATCTGCTCGAGCATGGTCTTGATCGCCAGTTCCACATCCTTTGCGGAAAGCTGCCCCTGATGGGTGACGATTCTCTCGATCAACTCCGACTTGGTCATGGTTTTCCCTTCTTTTTCAAGCGGCTAGATCAGCTCTAGGTTCTTTTAGCATGCTGATCATGCTTTGAACAGCCTGAGCAAGGGAAAACAAAAAAGGGCGACCGAAGTCGCCCTTTTTCTTGGAGGAATCAGGACTTAGCCCTGGTTCTCCATTTGCGCGCGGATCAGATCACCAATGGTGGTCGGACCGGTGCTTTCTACGTCTTGCTTGTTACGCAGTTCTTTCATCGCATCTTTCTCTTCGTCGACGTCCTTGGACTTGACGGAGAGGCTGATGACGCGGCTCTTACGGTCGATGCTGATGATCTTGGCTTCGACTTCTTCGCCTTCTTTCAGCACGTTGCGGGCGTCTTCGACGCGGTCGCGGCTGATTTCGGACGCTTTCAGGATGCCTTCGATCTCACCACCGAGGCTGATGACGGCGCCTTTGGCGTCGACTTCTTTCACGGTGCCACGAACGATGCTGCCTTTCTCGTGCATCGAGGCGTAGTTGGAGAACGGATCGTCTTCCAGCTGCTTGATGCCCAGGGAAATGCGCTCACGCTCCGGATCAACGGAGAGGATGACGGTTTCCAGCTCGTCGCCCTTCTTGAAGCGACGCACGGCTTCTTCGCCGACTTCGTTCCAGGAGATGTCGGACAGGTGAACCAGACCGTCGATGCCACCCTCCAGGCCGATGAAGATACCGAAATCGGTGATCGACTTGATGGTGCCGGAGATCTTGTCGCCCTTGTTGAAGCGGCTGGAGAAGTCTTCCCACGGGTTGGACTTGCACTGCTTGATGCCCAGGGAAATACGACGACGCTCTTCGTCGATGTCCAGAACCTGAACTTCCACTTCGTCGCCAACCTGAACGACTTTCGACGGGTGGATGTTCTTGTTGGTCCAGTCCATTTCGGAGACGTGTACCAGGCCTTCCACGCCCTCTTCCAGCTCGGCGAAGCAGCCGTAGTCGGTGAGGTTGGTGACACGGGCCATGACGCGGGTGCCTTCCGGGTAACGAGCCTTGATGGCAACCCATGGGTCTTCGCCCAGTTGCTTCAGGCCCAGGGATACGCGGTTGCGCTCGCGGTCGAACTTCAGAACCTTGACATCGATCTCGTCGCCAACGTTGACGATCTCCGACGGGTGCTTGATGCGCTTCCAAGCCATGTCGGTGATGTGCAGCAGGCCGTCTACGCCGCCCAGGTCCACGAATGCGCCGTAGTCGGTGAGGTTCTTGACGATACCTTTGACTTGCTGGCCTTCCTGCAGGGATTCCAGCAGGGCTTCGCGCTCGGCGCTGTTCTCGGCTTCCAGGACGCTACGACGGGAAACGACAACGTTGTTGCGCTTCTGGTCCAGCTTGATGACCTTGAACTCGAGCTCTTTGCCTTCCAGGTGAGTGGTATCACGCACCGGACGTACATCGACCAGGGAGCCCGGCAGGAACGCGCGGATGCCGCTGACGTCGACGGTGAAGCCGCCTTTGACCTTGCCGTTGATAACGCCCTTGACCACTTCATCAGCGTTGAAGGCAGCTTCCAGAACCAGCCAGGATTCTGCACGCTTGGCTTTCTCGCGGGACAGCTTGGTTTCACCGAAGCCATCTTCAACCGCGTCCAGCGCAACGTGGACTTCGTCACCCACCTTGATGGTCAGTTCGCCTTGTTCGTTGTAGAACTGCTCGACCGGGATGACGCCCTCGGATTTCAGGCCGGCATGAACGGTAACCCAGTCACCGTCGATGTCGACCACCAGGCCGGTGATGATCGCACCGGGCTGCATGTCGAGGGATTTCAGACTTTCTTCAAAGAGTTCTGCGAAGCTTTCGCTCATGTTTATACCTGTAGTCAAAGGCCTGTAGGCCCGGTTCCGCGCCACCAGCAGACACGGTCAAGTCATGAAAAAGAAGCCAGCAGGATCGAGACTGGTATCCTGCCGGCCCCCGGCCGCGCCCGTTCGAAAACGGACGCTCCACATTTCGGTTTTTACGGAATGACTCGCCAGATTTGCGCAAAGTCCTTCCAATACAAGGTCTGGAATGTTAGCAACCGCCGCCGCATGCGTCAAACGGCAGCACGCACTCACTCCCCTGTCAGATCTCGGCGGGCAGCCTCGGAGAGAATGCTGTCGACCACTGCTTCGATGCTCATGTGCGTGGAGTCGAGCACTATCGCGCCCTCCGCCGGCTTGAGCGGAGCAACGCTGCGCTGGCTGTCCCGCTCGTCGCGAGCCCTGATTTCCTCGGTCAGCGCCACCATGTCGCAGTCCATGCCCTTCGCCTTGAGCTGCAGGTAACGACGACGAGCGCGCTCCTCGGCGGATGCGGTGAGAAACACCTTCAGCGGCGCATCGGGGAACACGACAGTGCCCATGTCCCGACCATCGGCCACCAGGCCCGGCGCCTCGAGGAAGGCACGCTGGCGCTGCAGCAGCGCATCGCGCACCGCCGGCAGAGCGGCGACCTGGGAGGCCCCGGCGCCGACCTGTTCGGTACGGATGGTATCGGTAACGTCTTCGCCTTCGAGGATGATGTGCTGGCCTTCACCACCCTTGGCGTGGGTGAACTGCACGTCGAGATGCGCGGCCAGGACCTTGAGGGCTTCCTCGTTGGTCAGGTCGATGCCGTGGTTGCCAGCAGCAAATGCCAGCAGGCGATAGAGCGCCCCCGAGTCCAGCAGGTTCCAGCCCAGGCGCTTGGCCAGGATGCCGGCCACGGTACCCTTGCCCGAGCCGCTCGGCCCATCGATGGCAAGCACCGGCCAGGCGGTGAGGTTCGAGGCGGACATCAGTTACCCTCCGCAGCCACGCGAATGCCGGCGCCTGCGGCCAGGCCGAGGAAGTCCGGGAAGGAAGTGGCGACGTTGGCGCAGTCATGGATGCGGATCGGGCCCGAAGCGCGCAGCGAAGCCACGCTGAAGGACATGGCGATACGGTGGTCGCCATGGCTCCAGACTTCGCCGCCGCCGTAGGCGCCGCCGTCGATGATGATGCCGTCCGGGGTCGGTTCGCACTTCACGCCCAGGGTCAGCAGGCCGTCGGCCATCACCTGGATGCGGTCGGATTCCTTCACGCGCAGCTCTTCCGCGCCACGCAGGACGGTACGACCTTCGGCGTTGGCAGCGGCGACGAACAGCACCGGGAACTCGTCGATGGCCAGTGGCACCAGGTCCTCGGGGATGTCGATGCCCTTCAGCTTGGCCGAACGCACGCGCAGGTCGGCCACCGGCTCGCCGCCCACTTCACGCTGGTTCTCCAGGGTGATGTCGGCGCCCATCAGTTTGAGGATGTCGATCACGCCGGTACGGGTCGGGTTGATGCCGACGTGTTCGAGGACGATGTCCGAACCTTCGGCGATGCTCGCTGCAACCAGGAAGAAGGCGGCGGACGAGATGTCTGCCGGCACTTCGATGTGGGTGGCGGTCAGCTTGTGGCCAGACTCGACCTTGGCAGTGGCGCCCTGCACCTCCACCGGATAGCCGAAGCCGCGCAGCATGCGCTCGGTGTGGTCGCGGGTCGGTGCCGGCTCGGTGGTCGAGGTTTCGCCGGCGGCATAGAGGCCGGCGAGCAGCAGGCAGGATTTCACCTGGGCGCTGGCCATCGGCATGTCGTAGTGCATGCCGGTCAGCTTCTGGCCACCCTTGATGGTCAGCGGCGGACGGCCTTCCGGACCGGTCTCGATCACTGCGCCCATCTCGCGAAGCGGCTTGGCCACGCGATTCATCGGGCGCTTGGAGAGCGAGGCGTCGCCCGTCAGCACGCTGTCGAACGGTTGCGCCGCCAGCAGGCCACTGAGCAGGCGCATGGAGGTGCCGGAGTTACCCAGGTAGATGGGGCCCGGAGCCGGCTTCAGGCCGTGCAGGCCGACACCATGGACGGTCACGCGGCCGTGGTGCGGGCCTTCGATGACCACACCCATGTCGCGGAATGCCTGAATGGTGGCCAGGGCATCTTCGCCCTCGAGGAAGCCTTCCACCTCGGTGGTGCCTTCGGCCAGCGAGCCGAGCATGATCGAGCGGTGGGAGATGGACTTGTCGCCCGGTACGCGTACGCGCCCGGACAGGCGGCCACCCGGCTGGGCCAGGTAAATCAGGTCGTTGTTGTGCATGGCGTCCACATAGGCCCGACGGGCCAGGATTTTGCTGAAATGTTCACGGGCAACGCGGGCGCGGGTAAACACGCCCAGCAGCTGGTGCCCGTCCCTGGAGTCGACGGCGTCGCGCAGGGCGTCGAGGTCGTCGCGGAAGACGTCGAGGATGCGCAGCACCGCCTCGCGGTTGGCGAGGAAGATGTCATGCCACATCACCGGATCGCTGCCGGCGATCCGCGTGAAATCGCGGAAGCCGCCGGCGGCATAACGGAAGATTTCCAGATTTTCGCTGCGCTTGGCCAGCGAGTCGACCAGCGTGAAAGCCAGCAGGTGCGGCAGATGACTGGTGGCGGCGAGCACTTCATCGTGGTGCTCGACTTCCATGTGCTCGACGTCCGCACCCAGCTCGCGCCAGAGGCGGTCGACCAGCATCAGGGCCTCGTCGTCGGTGCTGTCGACCGGCGTGAGGATCACCTTGTGACGGCGGAACAGCGTCGGATTGGCCGCCTCCACTCCGCTCTGCTCGGAACCGGCGATCGGATGGCCCGGCACGAAGCGCGCCGGCATGCCTCCGAAAACGGCCTTTGCCGCGCGTACCACGTTGCCTTTGGCGCTGCCGACGTCGGTCAGCACTGCATTGCCCAGGTCGTAGCCCGCCAGCTCGGCAAGCACCTTTTCCATAGCCAGGATCGGTACCGCGAGCTGGATGACGTCGGCGTCGCGGCAGGCGACCTCGAGGGACTCCTCGCAACGGTCGACCACGCCCAGCTCCACGGCCAGGCGACGGGATTGCGGATCACGGTCCACGCCGACCACTTCCTCGAACAGCGCCTTCTCGCGCAGGCCCTTGGCAAAGGACCCGCCGATCAGGCCGAGCCCCACCACCACCAGGCGACGAAGCTTGGCCGAAGGCTGTTGCAGGGAAGTGACATCAACCACGGGCGAGCACCTTGGCCAGCGCCTCGAGGAAGCGGGCGTTCTCCTGCGGCAGGCCGATGGAGATGCGCAGGTGCTGCGGCATGCCGTAGCCGCCTACCGGACGGACGATCACGCCCTCGGCGAGCAGGGCCTGGTAGATCGGGCCGGCTTCACGCTGCATGTCGACGGCGAGGAAGTTGCCTTTCGACGGGATCCAGTTCAGATCCAGCGCACGCAGGCCGTCCTGCAGCTGCTGCATGCCGGCGTCGTTGACGCGCTTGCCTTCGGCCAGGTACTCGGCGTCGTCCAGCGCGGCGCAGGCGGCAGCCAGGGCCAGGCTGTTGACGTTGAATGGCTGGCGCACGCGGTTCAGCACATCGGCGACCTGCGCCGAGGAGATCGCATAGCCGACACGTAGCGACGCCAAGCCATAGGCCTTGGAGAAGGTGCGCGAAACCAGCAGGTTCGGGTAGCGGGCCAAGTACTTCAGGCCGTCGGGCAGTTCGTCGCCCTCGGCATATTCGATGTAGGCCTCGTCCAGCACCACCAGGACATTTTCCGGGACGCGAGACAGGAAGCTCTCCAGGGCGTCCGGACCGAACCAGGTGCCGGTCGGGTTGTTCGGGTTGGCGACGAAGACCACGCGAGTGTTCGCGTCGATGGCCGCCAGCATGGCTTCCAGGTCATGCCCCCAGTCCTTGGCCGGTACCGCCCTGCCCTGGGCGCCGACGGCCTGGGTGGAGATCGGGTAGACGGCGAAGGCGTACTGGCTGAACACGGCGCTCAGGCCCGGTGCCAGGTAGGCGCGGGCAACCAGGTCGAGGATGTCGTTGGAGCCATTGCCCAGGGTCACTTGAGCAGTGGTGACACCGCAGCGCTCGGCCAGCTTGCTCTTCAGCTCGAAGCCGTTGCCGTCGGGGTAGCGGGTCAGTTCCACCAGTTCGCCGCGGATCGCTTCGATCACCTTGGCGCTGGGGCCCAGCGGGTTCTCGTTGCTGGCCAGCTTGACGATCTTCGCCGGGTCCAGATTCAGCTCGCGGGCCAGTTCGTCTACCGGTTTGCCCGGGACGTAGGGCGAAAGTTTCTGTACGCCCGGCTGGGCCAGGGCGAGGAAGTCACACGACATAGCTACAAGCCTCAAGCTGTATGCCGCAAGCCGGGCGCCGGATCACCGGCAGCCCGAGGCTTGCCGCTTCGACAGACGGTTCAGAGAACCGCTTTCGGGTAGGAGCCCAGCACCTTCAGCGCCACGGCTTCGCTGTTGATCTTTTCCAGCACGTCCTTGATCAGCGGGTCCTTGTGGTGGCCGACGAAGTCGATGAAGAACACGTAGGTCCACTTGCCGCTGCGCGACGGGCGGGTTTCGATGCGGGTCAGGTCGATGCCATTGGTGTGGAACGGCACCAGCAGTTCATGCAGCGCGCCGGGCTTGTTGCGCATGGAGACGATGATCGAGGTCTTGTCGTCGCCGGTCGGCGGCACTTCCTGGTTGCCGATGATGAGGAAACGCGTGGAGTTGTCCGGGCGGTCCTCGATCTTCTCGTGCAGCTTGTCCAGGCCGTACAGGTTGGCGGCCATGTCGCCGGCGATGGCGGCGCTGTTCCACTCGCTCTTCACGCGCTTGGCGGCGTCGGCGTTGCTCGGCACTGCCACGCGCTCGACGTTCGGGTAGTGCGCGTCCAGCCACTTGCGGCACTGGGCCAGGGACTGGGCGTGGGAATAGATGCGGGTGATGTTGTCGGTCTTGGTGTTCTCGCCCACCAGCAGGTGGTGGTGAATGCGCAGCTCGACCTCACCGCAGATCACCATGTCGTGCTCGAGGAAGCTGTCGAGGGTGTGGTTGACCGCGCCCTCGGTGGAGTTTTCCACAGGCACCACGCCGAAGTTCACCGCGCCGGCGGCCACTTCGCGGAACACCTCGTCGATCGCCGCCATCGGCGTGCTGATCACCGCGTGGCCGAAGTGCTTGAGCGCCGCGGCCTGGGTGAAGGTGCCTTCCGGACCGAGGTAGGCGACCTTGAGCGGCTGCTCCAGGGCCAGGCAGGAGGACATGATCTCGCGGAACAGACGAGCGACTTCCTCGTTGTCCAGCGGGCCCTTGTTCAACTCCATGATGTGCTTGAGCACCCAGGCCTCGCGCTCGGGCCGGTAGAACACCGGCTTCTCGCCTTCGGCCAGGGATGCCATCTTCACGCGCGCCACGTCGGTGGCGCAGCGGGCGCGCTCGCTGATCAGCTCGAGGATCTTCTCGTCGAGGCTGTCGATGCGTACGCGCAAAGCCTTGAGCTGGTCAGCGTCGCTCATCAGCCGTGCTCCTTCTCGAACTCGGCCATGTAGGCGACCAGCGCCTCGATGGCGTCCAGGCCCAGGGCGTTGTAGATGGAGGCACGCATGCCGCCTACCGAACGGTGGCCTTTCAGGTTGAGCAGGCCGCGCGCGTCGGCGCCTTCGAGGAAGGCCTTGTCGAGCTTCTCGTCGGCCAGGCGGAACGGCACGTTCATCCAGGAGCGGGCGCTCGGCTGGATCGGGTTGGTGTAGAAGTCGCTGTTGTCGATGAAGCCGTACAGCATGTCCTTCTTGGCGCGGTTGCGCTTCTCCATGGCCTCGACGCCGCCCTGCTCCTTCAGCCACTGGAAGACCAGGCCGGAGAGGTACCAGGAATAGGTAGCCGGGGTGTTGTACATGGAGCCGTTATCGGCAGCGACCTTGTAGTTGAGCATGGTCGGGCAGATGCTGCGGGCGCGGCCCAGCAGGTCTTCGCGAACGATGACGACCACCAGGCCGGACGGACCGATGTTCTTCTGCGCGCCGGCGTAGATCAGGCCGAACTTGGACACGTCGATCGGACGCGAGAGGATGTCCGAGGACATATCCACAACCAGCGGCACGTCGCCGACTTCCGGAATCCAGTCGAACTCCAGGCCGCCGATGGTCTCGTTGGACGCGTAGTGCAGGTAGGCGGCGTTCGGAGTGAGGTTCCACTCGTTCTGCCCCGGAATGGCGAAGTAGTCGTACTTGGACGCGCTGGCGACCACGTTGACGTTGCCGAAGCGGCGAGCCTCTTCGATGGCCTTCTTCGACCAGATGCCGGTTTCCACGTAGTCCGCCACGCCGTCTTCGGGCAGCAGGTTCAGCGGAATCTCGGCGAACTGCTGGCTGGCACCGCCCTGCAGGAACAGCACCTTGTAGTTCGACGGCACGCCCATCAGGTCGCGCAGGTCCTGCTCGGCCTTCTCGGCGATGGCCACGTAGTCGTCGCTACGGTGGCTCATCTCCATGACCGACAGGCCCTTGCCTTGCCAGTCGAGCAGTTCGGCGCGGGCGCGCTCCAGCACCTCGGTGGGAAGCGCAGCGGGACCTGCGCAGAAGTTAAAGGCTCGCTTGCTCACATCCACTCTCGCTATCAGTCTTCGCTGGCCTGCGGGGCTTCTTCAGCCGCGACTTCGCCTGCTTCTTGGTTCTCGTCCGCCACTTCGCCCTCGACGATCTCGCCGTCAATGACGTCGTCTTCGACGACGGTCGGTTCCTGCACCCGCTCCAGGCCCACCAGCGTTTCGTCGGCGGCCAGCTTGATGAGGATCACGCCCTGGGTGTTACGGCCTGCGCCACGGACTTCGTCGACGCGGGTACGGACCAGGGTGCCCTGGTCGGAAATCAGCATGATCTCCTCGCCATCCAGCACCTGAACGGCGCCCACCAGGTTGCCGTTGCGCTCGTTGATCACCATGGCGATCACGCCCTGGCCACCACGACCGCGGCGCGGGTAGTCGGCCAGCGGGGTGCGCTTGCCGTAACCGCGTGCGGAAGCCGAGAGGATCTGCGCTTCGCGGCACTCGGGGATCAGCATGGAGATGATGCGCTGGCCTTCCGCCAGGCGCATGCCGCGCACGCCACGGGCGTTACGGCCCATGATGCGCACCTTGCTTTCCTTGAAGCGGATCACCTTGCCGGCGTCGGAGAACATCATCACGTCCTTCGAACCGTCGGTGATGGCGGCGGCGATCAGCGAATCGCCCTCTTCCAGCTTCAGCGCGATCAGGCCGTTGGAGCGCGGCTTGGTGAACTGGATCAGCGGGGTCTTCTTCACGGTGCCTTTCATGGTGGCCATGAAGATGTAGGCGCCGGTCGGCTCGTCCTGGCTGAAGTCGGCGTCGTCGCCTTCTTCGGCCTCTTCAGCTTCCACCACCTCGGCGACCTGCTCGGCAACCACGTCGTCGTCATCGCCCTCGTCACCGGCGAACTGCGCCCGCACGGCTTCCAGGTCGATCTGCAGCATGGCGGTAATGCGCTCGCCTTCGTCCAGCGGCAGCAGGTTCACCAGCGGACGGCCACGCGCAGCGCGCGAGGCTTCCGGAATCTCGAAGGTACGCAGCCAGTAGACTTTGCCCTTGCTGGAGAACAACAGCAGGGTGGCGTGGCTGTTGGCGACCAGCAGGTGCTCGATGTAGTCCTCGTCCTTCACGCCGCTCGCCGACTTGCCCTTGCCGCCGCGGCGCTGGGCCTCGTAGGCCGCCAGCGGTTGCGACTTGGCGTAGCCGCCGTGGGAGATGGTGACGACACGCTCTTCCTCGGTGATCAGGTCGGCGATGGTCAGGTCGACCTGCGACGCGACGATCTCGGTGCGGCGGGCGTCGCCGAACTCGGCCTTGACCTTCTCCAGCTCCTCGCGGATGACTTCCATCAGGCGCTGCGGGTTGGTCAGGATGCGGATCAGCTCGCCGATCAGGGTAAGGATTTCCTGGTATTCGGACAGGAGCTTCTCGTGTTCCAGGCCGGTCAGGCGGTGCAGGCGCAGTTCCAGGATGGCCTGGGCCTGTTCCGGCGACAGGTAGTACTTGCCATCGCGCAGGCCGTATTGCGGGTCCAGGTCTTCAGGACGGCAGGCATCGGCGCCGGCGCGCTCGACCATGGCTTCCACGGCACTGGATTCCCAGGCGGTGGAGACCAGGCGCTCCTTGGCTTCGGCCGGGGTCGGCGAGGCCTTGATCAGCTCGATCACCGGGTCGATGTTCGACAAGGCGACCGCCTGGCCTTCGAGGATGTGGCCGCGCTCGCGAGCCTTGCGCAGCTCGTAGACGGTCCGCCGGGTCACCACTTCGCGGCGGTGGCGGATGAAGACTTCGAGCATGTCCTTCAGGTTCAGCGTGCGCGGCTGGCCGTCGACCAGGGCTACCACGTTGATGCCGAAGACGCTCTGCAGCTGGGTCTGGGCGTAGAGGTTGTTCAGCACGACCTCGCCGACTTCGCCGCGGCGCAGCTCGATGACCACGCGCATGCCGTCCTTGTCGGACTCGTCGCGCAGTTCGGTGATGCCTTCGATCTTCTTCTCTTTCACCAGCTCGGCGATCTTCTCGATCAGGCGAGCCTTGTTCAGCTGGTAGGGCAGCTCGGTGATGATGATCTGCTGGCGGTTGCCGCCCTTCTCCATGTCCTCGATTTCGGCGCGGGCACGGATATAGATGCGGCCACGACCGGTGCGGTAGGCCTCGATGATGCCGGCACGGCCGTTGATGATGCCCGCGGTCGGGAAGTCGGGACCGGGGATGTACTGCATCAGGTCATCGACGGACAGTTCGGGGTTGTCCATCAGCGCCAGGCAACCGTCGACCACTTCGCTCAGGTTGTGCGGCGGGATGTTGGTCGCCATGCCCACGGCGATACCGCTGGAACCGTTGACCAGCAGGTTGGGGATCTTGGTCGGCATGACCGCCGGGATCTGCTCGGTGCCGTCGTAGTTGGGCACCCAGTCGACGGTTTCCTTGTCGAGGTCGGCGAGCAGCTCGTGGGCCAGCTTCGCCATGCGCACTTCGGTGTATCGCATGGCCGCGGCGTTGTCGCCGTCGACCGAACCGAAGTTGCCCTGGCCGTCGACCAGCATGTAGCGCAGCGAGAAGGGCTGGGCCATACGCACGATGGTGTCGTAGACCGCGGTATCACCGTGCGGGTGGTACTTACCGATCACGTCACCGACCACACGTGCGGATTTCTTGTAGGGCTTGTTCCAGTCGTTGCCCAGTTCGCTCATGGCGTACAGGACGCGGCGGTGCACCGGTTTCAGGCCGTCGCGCGCATCGGGCAGGGCACGACCGACGATCACGCTCATCGCGTAATCGAGGTAGGACTGTCGGAGTTCGTCTTCGATGTTGACCGGGAGGATTTCTTTGGCCAGTTCGCCCATGAGAAGCCTGGTTCCTTTTTCAGGTGGACCTCCGCCTCGCCCATCCCGAGCCCGGCGGAGTGCGGCGGCGCTATCAGAACGCCACCGACTCACAACAAATCAACGACTTAGGTCAGTGATCCGCGCTACTGCGAGGGTGCGAAATATGCCCCCCGAAGAACCGTCGGAGCTTACCACAAGCCAGGTCGAACACCTACCGCCTCAGTGCAGCCGCTTGCGGCTCATCAACTCGGCCATGCGCGCGGCATCCGGACGCTCTACCACGCCCCGCTCGGTCACGATGGCGTCGATCAGGTCGGCCGGGGTCACGTCGAAGACCGGATTGAAGGCCTCCACTTCCGCAGCCACGCGCTTGCCGCCGATTTCCAGCAGCTCGCGACCGTCACGCTCCTCGATCGGGATGTCGTCGCCGCTTTCCAGGCTCATGTCGATGGTCGAGCTGGGCGCCACCACCATGAAGCGCACGCCGTGGTGCATGGCGTTCACCGCGAGCTGGTAGGTGCCGATCTTGTTGGCCACGTCACCATTGGCGGTGATGCGGTCGGCGCCGACGATGACCCAGGTGATGCTTTCAGTCTTCATCAGGTGCGCGGCAGCGGCATCGGCGTTCAGGGTCACCGGCACGCCTTCGTTGGCCAGCTCCCAAGCAGTGAGGCGAGCGCCCTGCAGCCACGGGCGGGTTTCGTCGGCGTAGATGCGTTCGACCAACCCTTCCAGGTGCGCCGCGCGGATCACGCCCAGCGCGGTGCCGAAGCCGCCGGTGGCCAGCGCACCGGTGTTGCAGTGGGTGAGGATCTTCTGCGGACCGCTGTGCTGCTTGCGGATCAGCTCGACACCGAGCTGGGCCATGGTCAGGTTGGCTTCGCGGTCGCTTTCGTGGATGGCGATGGCCTCGGCCTCCAGGACCTGCAGCGGGTCGTCGGTCGGCTTGAGGCGATCGAGGCGCTCGCGCATGCGGTTGAGCGCCCAGAACAGGTTGACTGCGGTGGGCCGCGATTCGGCCAGCACGCGGAAGTCTTCTTCCAGCGCCGCGCGCCAGTCGCCACCGATGTCCAGCCGGGCACGCAGGCCCAGGACCACGCCATAGGCGGCGCTGATGCCGATGGCTGGCGCGCCACGCACCACCATTTCGCGGATCGCATCGGCGACCTCGGCGGCACTGTCGTAGCTCAGCCAGGTTTCCTCCAGCGGCAGCCGGCGCTGGTCGAGCAGGCGGAGGGTGCCCTTGCGCCAATCAATGGCGGTGACCCGCTCGGCCGCCAACAGTCGCTCACGCATGGAACACCTCTTCTTTCATATGCTGTTTCGGACCGCGCCGAGGCGGCGCGCACTCCCCAAATCCGTCCCGGGATCGCCCCGGGAAAACCGGCGAGTATAACGAGCCGGAGCCAGCAGCGCTCGGGTATACTGCCGAGCTCCCGATCCCGCGCCCAGGAAGCGCCCCATGCCCGACGCCAAAGCCCCTCTCGATCTGCTTCTGCTGCCGACCTGGATAGTCCCGGTGGAACCTGCCGGCGTGGTCCTTCGCGACCATGCGCTGGGCATCCGCGACGGCCGTATCGCCCTGCTCGCCCCGCGCGCCGAGGCGCTGCGCCATCCGGCGGCGGAAACCCGCGAACTTCCGGGCATGCTGCTCGCCCCCGGCCTGGTCAACGCCCATGGTCACGCGGCCATGAGCCTGTTCCGCGGCCTGGCCGACGACCTACCGCTGATGACCTGGCTGCAGGAACACATCTGGCCAGCCGAGGCCAAGTGGGTCGACGAAGGCTTCGTTCGCACCGGCACCGAGCTGGCCATCGCCGAACAGCTCAAGGGCGGGATCAGCTGCCTCTCGGACATGTACTTCCACCCCAAGATCGCCTGCGAGGTAGTCCACGAGACCGGCGTGCGCGCGCAGATCTGCGTCCCGGTGCTGGACTTCCCGATCCCCGGCGCCCGCGACGCCGAAGAAGCGATCCGCAAGGGCGTGGCGCTGCATGACGACCTCAAGCATCACCCGCGCATCCGCGTGGCGTTCGGCCCGCACGCGCCCTACACGGTGAGCGACGACAAGCTGGAGAACGTGCTGATGCTCGCCGAAGAGCTCGACGCCGGCATCCAGATGCACGTCCACGAGACCGCCTTCGAGGTCCAGCAGGCGCTGGACAAGACCGGCGAACGCCCCCTGGCCCGCTTGCACCGTCTCGGCCTGCTCGGCCCGCGCTTCCAGGCCGTGCACATGACCCAGGTGCATGACGAGGACCTGGCGCTGTTGGTGGAAACCAACAGCTCGGTGATCCACTGCCCGGAATCCAACCTCAAGCTGGCCAGCGGCTTCTGCCCGGTGGAGCGCCTCTGGCAGGCCGGCGTCAACGTGGCCATCGGCACCGACGGCGCGGCCAGCAACAACGACCTCGACCTGCTCGGCGAAACCCGCACTGCCGCCCTGCTGGCCAAGGCCGTGGCAGGCCAGGCCACCGCGCTGGACGCCCACCGCGCACTGCGAATGGCGACCCTCAACGGCGCCCGCGCCCTGGGCCTGGAGCAGGAAATCGGCTCGCTGGAGCTGGGCAAGTCCGCCGACCTGGTGGCCTTCGACCTCTCCGGCCTGGCCCAACAGCCGGTCTACGAGCCGGTCTCGCAACTGATCTACGCCACCGGCCGCGACTGCGTGCGCCACCTTTGGGTGGCCGGCAAGCAACTGCTCGACAGTGGCCGCCTGACGCGCCTGGACGAAGGCCGCCTGGCCGCCGCCGCCGGCGACTGGGGGCGACGCATCGCCAAGGGCTGACCCGCCCCGGCGCGGCTGCGACAATCTGTCATGCCGCGCCCAACCCCGGCGGGAAGCTGGCATCATAGTCAGCCTCCGCGCTCCGAATTCCCACGAAAGTTTCTGAACGAAGGTAAGCCATGAGCAACGTCGACCACGCCGAGATCGCCAAATTCGAGGCCCTTGCCCATCGCTGGTGGGACCGCGAAAGCGAGTTCAAGCCGCTGCACGACATCAACCCGCTGCGCGTCAACTGGATCGACGAGCGCGTCGGCCTGGCCGGCAAGAAGGTGCTCGACGTCGGCTGCGGCGGCGGCATCCTCAGCGAAGCCATGGCCCAGCGCGGCGCCACCGTTACCGGCATCGACATGGGCGAGGCGCCGCTGGCGGTCGCCCAGCTGCACCAGCTGGAATCCGGCGTGGCAGTTGAATACCGACGCATCACCGCCGAGCAGCTGGCCGAGGAAATGCCCGAGCAGTTCGACGTGGTGACCTGCCTGGAAATGCTCGAGCACGTGCCCGATCCGTCCTCGGTCATCCGCGCCTGCTACCGCATGGTCAAGCCCGGCGGCCAGGTGTTCTTCTCGACCATCAACCGCAATCCCAAGGCCTACCTGTTCGCCATCGTCGGCGCCGAGTACGTCATGCGCCTGCTGCCGCGCGGCACCCACGACTTCAAGAAGTTCATCCGCCCCTCCGAACTCGGCGCCTGGTCGCGCGACGCCGGCCTCGCGGTCAAGGACATCATCGGCCTGACCTACAACCCGCTGACCAAGCACTACAAGCTGGCCAACGACGTCGACGTCAACTACATGATCCAGACCCTGCGCGAGGAATGAGGCCGATGCCGATCAAAGCGGTTCTCTTCGACATGGACGGCACCCTGCTGGATACCGCGCCGGACTTCATCGCCGTCTGCCAGGCCATGCTCGCCGACCACGGCCTGCCGCCGGTGCCCGACCAGCGCATCGCCGACGTGGTTTCCGGCGGCGCCCGCGCCATGGTCGCCGCGACCTTCGATATGGACCCGGAAGCCGAAGGCTTCGAACCGCTGCGCCTGGAGTTCCTCGATCGCTACCAGGACCACTGCGCAGTGCTCACGCGTCCCTACGACGGCATTCCCGAGCTGCTCGAAAGCATCGAGAGAGCCCGCCTGGTCTGGGGTGTGGTAACCAACAAGCCGGTGCGCTTCGCCGAGCCGGTGATGCAGCAACTGGGTCTGGCCGAGCGCTCGGCAGTGCTGATCTGCCCCGACCACGTGACCCGCAGCAAGCCCGATCCGGAAATGCTGCTGCTGGCCTGCGAGCGCATCGGCGTCGACCCGCAGCATGTGCTGTTCATCGGTGACGACCTGCGTGACATCGAGTCCGGCCGCGCCGCCGGGACCAAGACCGCGGCCGTGCGCTACGGCTACATCCACCCCGAGGACAACCCCGCGCACTGGGGTGCCGACGTGATCGTCGACCACCCGCGCGAACTGCTGGCCGTCCTCGAACGGGCAATGTGCGGCTGCTGAGGCGGCCGCCACGCCTTCCGGCAACGTCCGCCCTCCCCTCGCTGTGCCAACCGCGCGCAGCGCTCCGAAGGAGCTTCCGATGTTCGAATATTCCGCACGCCCCGACCTGCTCAAGGATCGGGTGATCCTGGTCACCGGCGCCGGTCGCGGCATCGGCGCCGCCGCTGCGCGCAGCTACGCCGCCCATGGCGCCACCGTGCTGCTGCTGGGCAAGAGCGAAGAAAACCTCAACGAGACCTACGACCTGATCGAGGCCGCCGGGCATCCGCAGCCGGTGGTGATCCCGTTCAACCTGGAAACCGCCCTGCCGCATCAGTTCGACGAACTGGCGGCAACCGTGGAGAGCGAGTTCGGCCGCCTCGACGGCCTGCTGCACAACGCCTCCATCCTCGGCCCGCGTTCGCCCATCGAGCAGATCTCCGGGGAGAACTTCATGCGCGTCATGCAGGTGAACGTCAACGCGATGTTCATGCTGACCCACGCGATGCTGCCGCTGCTCAAGCTCTCCGACGACGCCTCGGTGATCTTCACCTCCAGCAGCGTCGGTCGTAAGGGCCGGGCCTACTGGGGCGCCTACGCGGTCTCCAAGTTCGCCACCGAGGGCCTGATGCAGGTGATGGCCGACGAGTGCGACGGCACCCACCCGATCCGCGCCAACAGCGTCAACCCCGGCGCCACCCGCACCAGCATGCGCGCCATGGCTTATCCCGGCGAAAACCCGGCCAATAACCCTACGCCCGAGGAGATCATGCCGGTCTACCTCTACCTGATGGGGCCGGACAGCCATGCAGTCAACGGCCAGGCCTTCGACGCCCAGGGCTGAAAATCCTCCGGGGCGGCGCCATTGCCGCCCCGTCGAAATCCCGGCAATTCGTTGCCGCCACCCCGTTTGGCCCCTGCACCTCCCCGCCGCTTCGCCATCATTTTGACATCCCTGCCTTCCGTCGCCTGGCACCCACTTTCGGAACAAACCCAGTAACCATGGGTCTTTAGGACCGATCCGACACAACTTTCCGTGGGTTGGCACGAAAATCGCTGAGCCCATACTGTCGCCGTTCCCGCGCCAGAGGTTGCCAAGCGTCATGGCCCCACCCAAGCAGTCCAACACCATCGATTTCGACACCGCCAAGATGCAGCGCCTGGCGCTTGGCGAATTGCGCTCGCGCAAGCGCCAGGTCAGCCTGGCCGACGTGCGCCGGCAGCTCGCCCTGCACCTGCAGACCAGCCTGGAAGCAGATCGCGTACTCGACATCTTCTTCCGCGAGAGCCAGCAACTGCTGCCGCTGGACTACCTGAGCTACCAGCACAGCGGCGCCGATCTGCGCCTGGAGTTTGGCGACGCCGCCAGCCATGCCGCCAGCTACCGCCTGACCCACGCCGGCGAGTACCTGGGCGAGCTGTGCTTCCGTCGCCGCCTGCCGTTCAGCGAGACCGAACTGGGTCAGCTGGAAAGCCTGATCGCCAGCCTGCTCTATCCGCTTCGCAACGCCCTGCTCTACCGCGCCGCGATCCAGACGGCCCTGCGCGACTCGTTGACCGGTACCGGCAACCGCATCGCCATGGACCAGGCGCTGGGCCGCGAAGTCGAACTGGCCCGACGCAACCTGATGCCGCTGTCGATCCTCATGCTCGACCTGGACCACTTCAAGCGCATCAACGACCAGTACGGCCATAGCCACGGCGACGAAGCCCTGCGCACCGTCGCCATGGCGATCAAGGGCAGCCTGCGCAACGTCGACATGGTGTTCCGCTTCGGCGGCGAAGAGTTCCTTGCGCTGCTCTCCAACACCAGCAGCGCCGGCGCTATCCAGGTCGGCGAACGGCTGCGCCATGCCGTCGAAGACCTGCAATTCACCGTCGACGGCCAACCGGTGCCGCTGTCGATCAGCCTGGGCTGCGCCTCGCTAGCCGCCGGCGAAGGTGTCGACGATCTGCTGCGCCGCGCCGATGCGGCGCTCTATGCAGCCAAGCGCGACGGCCGCAATCGCCTGGCCTGCGCCGGCTGACAGCAAATCCCAGACAATAAAAAAGGGCTCCGAGGAGCCCTTTTTCATTGCCGTGAGGCTTAGCGCTTGAAGCCCGGGCGCATGCCGTCGCCGGACGGTTGCGGACGACGCTTGTTCAGCGGCTTGCGCACGACCGGCTTGGACGGACGCTCGGCGTGCTCGCCGCTCGGCTTGGCCGGACGCTTGCGGTTCACGTCGCTCGGACGCTCGGCCAGCGGGGCACCCTTGCTGCGATCGTCCTGACGCGGACCACGAGCCGGACGACCACCGTCCTGACGCGGCGCACGGCCTTCGCCCTCGCCACGCGGAGCGCGGGCCGGACGACCACCGGCGGAATCCGGACGCGGCGCGCGCGGGGCGCGACCTTCGCCCTCGACGCGCGGACCACGGGCCGGGCGGCCACTGTCCTGACGCGGCGCACGGCCTTCGCCTTCGCCACGCGGAGCGCGGGTCGGACGACCACCGGCGGAATCCTGGCGCGGCGCACGCGGAGCGCGACCTTCACCAGCCTCGCCACGCGGCGCGCGGACCGGACGACCTTCGCCTGCGTCGCGACGCGGAGTGCGGCTTTCACCAGCATCGCCGCGCGGCGCACGACGCGGACGCTCGCCTTCGGCGGCTTCCTTGCGGTTGCGGGAGCCGCGACCGGCATCCGGACGCTCGCTCCGCGACAGCGGCTTGGAAAGCTTGCGCTGCTGGCGATCGAGCTTCTCGCGCTGCTTGACGGTGATCTCCGGCAGGGCGACCGGCGTGAGGCCGACCTCTTCGCTAAGGATGTCCACCTCGCGCTGCTCCATCTCGCGATAGCGACCCATGGTCAGCTCGGAGGTGAGGAACACCGGGCCGAAGCGCACGCGCTTCAGGCGGCTGACCACCACGCCCTGGGATTCCCACAGGCGACGCACTTCGCGGTTACGGCCTTCCATCACCACCACGTGGTACCAGTGGTTGAAGCCTTCGCCGCCGGGCGCCTGCTGGATGTCGCTGAACTTGGCCGGGCCGTCTTCCAGCATCACGCCGCTCTTCAGGCGTTCGATCATCTCTTCGTCGACTTCGCCACGTACGCGCACGGCGTATTCGCGGTCCATCTCGTAGGACGGGTGCATCAGGCGGTTCGCCAGCTCACCGTCGGTGGTGAACAGCAGCAGGCCGGTGGTGTTGATGTCCAGGCGGCCGATGTTGATCCAGCGGCCACTGCGCAGGCGCGGCAGGCGGTCGAACACGGTCGGACGGCCTTCCGGATCGTCGCGGGTGCAGACTTCGCCTTCGGGCTTGTTGTAGATCAGGACGCGGCGGACGTGCTCTTCGATCTTCTCGCGCTTGAGCAGGCGATCGTCGACGGCGATGGCGTCATGGTCGCCGACGCGCTGGCCGAGGCTGGCTACGGCGCCGTTGACCTTGACCCGGCCTTCCTCGATCCAGGCTTCGACGTCGCGGCGCGAGCCGACGCCCATGCGTGCGAGGACTTTCTGCAGCTTTTCGCCAGCAGGGGCTGGGGTCAGTTCTGGGTTTTCGTGCGTGTCGTTCATCTGGGCACCTCCCGGTGTGGCATGCAACGAAGAAAAAGGTCGCGCATCATACGCGCTTGGACACGGCAGCGCACCGTCCGTGATCGGGAAAGCCTAGCCGTTTTTCCCCGCGCCGCCGCCGATTGCCAGGAGAACCGCACCGTGCACGACGAATCCGCCTTCACCGGCGCCAAGCTGGCGCTGTTCCATGCCGGACGCCTGGTGGTCTACCGCCGCGACGACAAGCCCGAAATCCCCTACCCCAACTGCTGGGACTTTCCCGGCGGCGGCCGCGAGGGCGACGAAACGCCGGTCGAATGCGCGCTGCGCGAGCTGGAAGAGGAATTCGCCGTGCGCCTGGATGCCGGTCGCATCGAATGGCAGCGCCGCTACCGCGCCACCCACGGCCCGGCACCCTGGGCCTGGCTGCTGGTCGCGCGGATCGACGCGGCGGAATTCGCCGCCATCCGCTTCGGCGACGAAGGCCAGTACTGGCAATTGATGGATGTCGACGATTACCTGGCCCACGAAGAAGCAGTGCCTTACCTGCAGGAGCGCCTGCGGCATTACCTCGAAGAAACGAACCTGTAGGAGCGGCCCATGGCCGCGATTCGCGCGCATGGCGCGCTCCTACACGGGCACCATAAAAAAGCCCGGCACCAGGCCGGGCATGTCCAATCAGGGACAGCTCAGTGTGTATCGAGCAACGCCAGCGCCTCGCGGGAGAGGCGCTCGACGGCCTTCCAGTCACCGCTGGACACCGCGGCCTTGGGCAGCATCCAGCTGCCGCCCACGCACATGACGTTTTCCAGACGGTAGTAGTCGTTCAGGTTGTCCGGGCCGACACCGCCGGTGGGGCAGAAACGCACCTCGGGGAACGGGCCGCCGAACGCCTTGAGCGCTTCCACGCCGCCGCAGACCTTGGCCGGGAACAGCTTGAAGCGGCGCAGGCCATAGCGATAGGCAGCCATGATCTCGGACGCGGTCGCCACGCCCGGCAGCAGCGGCACCGGGCGGCTCACCGCGTACTGCAGCAGTTCGTCGGTGCAACCGGGGGTGACGACGAACTGCGCGCCGGCTTCCTCGGCCTGGCGGAAAGTCTCGCCATCCAGCACGGTGCCGGCACCGATGCACAGCTCCGGGCGCTTTTCGGCCAGGGTGCGGATGGCGGTCAGGCCGAGACTGGTACGCAGGGTCACTTCCAGCACCGTGATACCGCCGGCGGCCAGGGCATCGGCCATCGGCAGGATGTCCTGCTCGCGATCGATGGTGATCACCGGCAGGATGCGCGCGCGCTCGGCGAGGGCGTCGATGCGCTGGATGTGTTGATCAAGGCTCATGTTGCAAGGCTCCGCGCCTCAAGGGCACCAGTGGATCGACAGCGGCGCGCGCAGGAAGGCGCTCACCGGCATGCGTTGTTCATCGTTCTCGGCCAGCGCCGTGCGCAGGGTGGCGAGCTTGGCCTGGCCCTGGATCGCCAGCAGTTGCACGCGGGCGCCGGCCAGCACGGCGCGGCTGAGGGTCAGGCGCTGGTGCGGCACGCTCGGCGCCCAGGCCGGCAGGCAGCGACGCACACCCGCCGGGTCGAGCGCCTCGACCAGACCCGGACTACCCGGGAACAGCGAGGCCGTGTGGCCGTCGTCGCCCATGCCGAGCACCAGCACATCGATCGGCAGCGCCAGCTCGGCAACCTGCCGCTCGGCGTTTTGCGCAGCTTCTTCCAGGCTCGCAGCCGCCTGGTAAAGGCCGCAGAACAGCGCCTTGGCCGCCGCGCCCTTGAGCAGGTGGCGACGCACCAGACCGGCGTTGCTGTCCGGATGTGATTCGGGCACCCAGCGTTCGTCGGCCAGGGTCACGGTGACCTTCGACCAGTCCAGCTGCTCGGCGCTCAGCGCCTCGAGGAAGGCTACCGGGCTGCGCCCGCCAGACACCGCCAGTACAGCGCGGCCGCGCGCGGCAATCGCGCCACGCAGCGCTTCAGCCACCTTGGCAGCCAGGCCGCTCGCCTGCGCCGCGGCGTTTTCCCAGGTCGTCCAGCCCACGTTGGCCGGCAGATTCAGATCAATGGTCGCCATACCAGTCCTTCCCGTCTCTCGCGATCAATGCCACAGCCGCCTGCGGCCCCCAGGTGCCCGCCGGATAAGGCTTGGGCGCTTCGCCCAGACGCTCCCAGCCGGCGATCAGGTGGTCGCACCACTTCCAGGCGAACTCCACTTCGTCCTTGCGCACGAAGAGGTACTGGTTGCCTTGCATCACTTCCAGCAGCAGTCGCTCGTAGGCGTCCGGCACGCGCGCGGCCTGGAAGGTCTCGGAGAAGCTCAGTTGCAGCGGGCCGGTGCGCAGCTGCATGCCCTTGCCCAGCCCCTGGTCCTTGGTCATCACCTGCAGGGAGATACCCTCGTCCGGCTGCAGGCGGATGATCAGGCGGTTGCTGATCAGCGAACGCTGCTCGGGGGCGAAGATGTAGTGCGGCGGTTCCTTGAAGTGGATGACGATCTGCGACAGCTTCTGCGGCATGCGTTTGCCGGTGCGCAGATAGAAAGGCACGCCGGACCAGCGCCAGTTGCGGATGTCCACGCGCAGCGAGACGAAGGTCTCGGCGCCGCTGCGGCGGTTGGCGTGCTCCTCTTCGAGGTAGCCGGGCACCGCCTTGCCGTCGATGAAGCCGGCGGTGTACTGGCCGCGCACCACACGGGTGGCCAGTTGCTCCGGCGGGATCGGCTCCAGCGCGCGCAGCACCTTCACCTTCTCGTCGCGGATGCTGTCGGCGGAGAGGTCGCTCGGCGGGTCCATGGCGATCAGGCAGAGCAGCTGCAGCAGGTGGTTCTGCACCATGTCGCGCAGCTGGCCGGCCTGGTCGAAGTAGCCCCAGCGGCCTTCGATGCCGACCTTCTCGGCCACGGTGATCTCCACGTGGGAGATGTGGTTCTGGTTCCACTGGGTTTCGAACAGGCTGTTGGCGAAGCGCAGCGCGATGAGGTTCTGCACCGTCTCCTTGCCCAGGTAGTGGTCGATCCGGTAGATGCGGTTTTCCGGGAAGAAGCGCGCCACGGCGTCGTTGACTTCGCGGGAGGACGCCAGGTCATGGCCGATCGGCTTCTCCAGCACGACGCGGGTGCGCTCGGCCACGCCGATGGCCGCGAGGTTCTCGCAGATGCCGCCGTACACCGAGGCCGGCGTGGCGAAGTAGGCAACCACCGGCAGGCCGCCGGGCAGTGCGTCGCGCAGTGTCGGGTAGGACTGCGGATCGAGGAAATCCATGCTCAGGTAGCCCAGGCGCTCACGGAAGCGCGCCCACACGGCGTCGTCCCATTCGCGCGCCGGTACGGCCAGGCGCAGGCGCTTCTCGATGGCCGGCAGGTGGGTGGCGGTATCGCCCTCCTCACGGGCCAGGCCGAGGATGCGGGTGTCCGCGTGCAGCAGACCCTCACGGTCGAGTTGGTACAGCGCCGGAATCAGCTTGCGCAGGGCAAGATCGCCCAGCGCGCCGAACAGCGCGAGGGTACAAGGCAGAACACGGACATCGGGCATTTGTTGTTACCAACCAGATATTCAGGTGAGATTGCGCTACCAATGGCGCCATTAAGGCAAAAATGTAGTAATTAAACAACATATTTTTCCCTTGAACGGGGCGCTGTTGGTCGCCTGTCGTGCTGACGTTAGGATAGCGCCGCTGGCCGGAGGCAGAGCCCCGCCAATTGACGCAGCCAAGGAGCTCGGATGAAGAACCTGCTGGAGCAGATCCAGTCCCGCCTGGAAGACCTGAACAAGGCGGAACGCAAAGTCGCCGAAGTGATCCTCGCCAGCCCGCAGCAGGCCACGCGCTTCAGCATCGCCGCGCTGGCCCAGGCCGCCGGCGTAAGCGAGCCGACGGTGAACCGCTTCTGCCGCTCGTTCGACATGAGCGGCTATCCGGAGCTGAAGATTCAGCTGGCGCAGAGCCTGGCCAGCGGCGCGGCCTTCGTCGCCCAGGCGGTCACCGAGTCCGACGGCCCGCAGGACTACACGCGGAAGATATTCAGCAGCACCATCGCTTCGCTGGACAGCGCCTACAAGGCGCTCGACGTGAAGGTCATCGACCGTGCCGTCGACCTGCTGATCCAGGCCCGGCAGATTCACTTCTTCGGCCTCGGCGCATCCAGCTCGGTGGCGCTCGACGCCCAGCACAAGTTCTTCCGCTTCAACCTCGCGGTGTCGGCGCAGAGCGATGTGCTGATGCAGCGGATGATCGCCTCGGTGGCGCACACCGGCGACCTGTTCGTGGTGATTTCCTATACCGGGCGCACCCGCGAGCTGGTGGACGTGGCCCGCCTGGCCCGTGACAACGGCGCTTCGGTGCTGGGGCTGACCGCCGCCGATTCGCCACTGGCGCGCGCCTGCACGCTGAGCCTGGACGTCCCGCTCCCCGAAGACACCGACATCTATATGCCAATGACCTCGCGGATCATCCAGCTGACCGTGCTCGACGTGCTGGCCACAGGCGTGACCCTGCGCCGCGGCGTGGATTTCCAGCCGCATCTGCGCAAGATCAAGGAAAGCCTGCTGCCGACCCGCTACCAGCTGGACGAGGAAGGCTGAGGCGGCGCACAGCCACAAACGCATGCGCGTGACGCGCCATTCGTAGGAGCGAGCTTGCTCGCGAATGGCGCTTCACCGTTGCGACGGCGTGCAGGCTGATTTCGTTCGCGAGCAAGCTCGCTCCTACAGCAACAGCCCCTGCGGGTCAGACCAACCCGGCGTGCAGGCGCAGGCGCATGCGCTCGCCCTGGGCGAGGATCAACCCTCCCGGGCGATAGCCGGCGGCACCGACGCAGAGGAAGCGGTCCGCTTCGCCCGGCTCGACCTGCTCCACCGAGCGGCTGCCCGGGTGCCAGATCACACTGCCGGCGGAGGCGTTCTTGTCGATGCGCAGGCGGCGCTGCCAGCCGGCGTCCTCGATGACCAGGGAACCCGTGTTGTACAGCACCTGCTTGACCGCGCCGCGTGGAGTCCAGGTATTGGGCAGCGGCGAAGCCGGGCGCTGGCCGCCCTCCAGCTCCATGCCGTGGACCACGGCGCGGCGCAGCGAGCCGAGGCGCCAGTAGGGCTGCAGGGCGAAGCTGAACAGGCAGTCGCTGTCGTCTTCGTGGTAGCTGGAAAGCTCCATCTCCAGCTCGCGGCCCAGGCGGGCATCGAGGCGCACGTGCCAATCCTCGATGTCGAGCTGCCAGCTGACCTGCACCAGGTTTTCGTCGGCATGCGCGTCGAGCAGGCGCCATTCGCGCTGGCGCGCCCAACCGTGCGGCGGCCACTCGGGCTCGCTGGGGTGGCTGCCGAACCACGGCCAGCAGACCGGGATTCCGCCACGGATGGGCGCCGTGCTAAGCGCCGGCCACTGGCTGGAACACCACAACATGGAACGCTCGCCCTGCGGGCGGAAGTGCAGCAGTTGCGCACCCTGGCGGCTGAACACCGCCTGGCACAGCGGGTGATCGATCAGCAGCAGGTCGCGGCGCTGGAAGCGCACCCAGTCGAACGGTCGCTTGGCCCGCATGGAATGAAAGAAGCGCTGCAGCGGATGCTCGAGCATTGTCCGGAGGTCCTGACCCAATCCCTTTCCCCCGACACTCCGGGGCATGACGTCTGTGTAGTTTTACTACGTACGGTGCAAAAAAGGCGCAGATTCTACCCTGAAACCTGGAAAGCATAGAGCCCCCGCGAGCGACCCGGACTTTTTCGGCGTTCGCGGCTCTGGGTCCCCGCGTTCGCGGGGAGGACGAACAAAGGGCAAGAGACTCCCTCCCGTCATCCCCGCGAGCGCGAGACCCCAGGGGGGGGGCAGTCCGGGCTCGCGAGCAAGCTCGCTCCTACGAAGGGCCAAAAGAAAGGCCCGCCCCGTGAACCGCGGGCGGGCCAAGTACTTCAGCACCTCAGGAGAGCATCAGAAGGTCGACTGGATCTTCAGGCCGGCGACCAGCGCGTTGTCCACGTCGTCCACGCCGCCCGGATGCTTGATGTACTGCAGGTTCGGACGCACGGTCAGCCAGTTGGTGACATGCACGCCGTAGTACAGCTCGGCGTCGTACTCGGTGTCCTGCACGGGCTGGAACAGCGGGTTGTCGTAGTCGCTGACGCCGTTGACCGCGTTCAGCTGCTCCTGCCGCTTGGTCACGTCGTCGTTGATGTGGATGCGCGCGAAGCCCAGGCCGATGTCATCTTTCGGACGACCGTCGAACAGGCCTTTGTAGACCAGGCCGACCTGCTGGTAGTCCTGCACGGTGTTGGTCGCTTCGTCATGCACGGTGAAGTTGGCGAACAGGCTCAGGCCGCGCGAGGCGTCGCCGTTGTGCGCAGTGACCTGCTGCTGCGCCACCACCCACCAGCCGTGCTTGCTGTCGTGGGACTTGAAGGGCTCGCCGGTCAGCGCTTGCGGCTGGCCGTTCACGTCCTCGTAGACGTCGTCGGCCTTGGCGGTGCTGTAGTAGTAGCCCAGGCGGTATTCGCCCGGCAGCTGCTGCGGACCGACCTTCGGCGACCACACCACTTCCACCGGCAGGATCGCCCCCTGAGTGCCGCTGCCGCTGAGCTTGAAGCCGTTGCCGGTCTCCAGGTACGAGGGGTTCTGCTCGTAGGCGCCGACCTGGACGAACCATTCCGGGTTGATGTTGTACTTCACGCGCATCGCCCACTGGCTGACCGGCCAGTTGTACCAGATGCCGCCGACCCAGTTGCCCACTTGCGAGCCGCAGAAGGCCAGGTTCTGGAAGTCGCAGGGGAAGCTGTTGAAGTCCTCGCCCTCGCCGAAGCGGCCGACCTTCACGTCCAGCGCGCCATCGAAGAACTGCTGCTTGTACCACATCTGGGTCAGGCGCCAGGTCTGGCCACGGCCCCAGACTTCCTGCACCGAGCTGAGCTGGCCGGCGCGCGGGTCGCTGATGCGGTCGTTGGACAGGTTGCGGCCGCTACGCTCGGTCACCGTCAGCTGGAACTCGGCGGCCTGCCAACCGAGGATCTTCTGCAGATCGAGATGGGTGCCCAGTGCCCACTGGTCGCTGTAGCGCGCGGTCTTGTCG
Organism: Pseudomonas sp. QL9; assembly: GCF_041409665.1. Taxonomy (NCBI): domain Bacteria; kingdom Pseudomonadati; phylum Pseudomonadota; class Gammaproteobacteria; order Pseudomonadales; family Pseudomonadaceae; genus Pseudomonas; species Pseudomonas sp. QL9. The sequence goes on along the minus strand of NZ_CP166971.1, from coordinate 4,727,661 downwards.
TCGTCGTAGCCGCCGTGCAGGTTGCCGGCCGCCTCGCCAACGTAGTCGAGCTTGAAGTCGTAGCCCTTTTCCAGCAGCTCGGTGCGGGTGCCGCCCCAGTCACCCAGCCCCCACTTCGAATCGGCAGAGAAGGCGTCGTCGGCCTGCGCCAGGCCGGTCATGCCCGCCGCGCCCAGGGCGAGCAGGCAGCCCAGTGCCGGGCGAATCTTGTTGTTCTTATGCATTGCAATCGTCCTCGTTGGTGATGTGCCAGTCAGGCGGTTAATGCTTGTGCCGGGCCAACGGCGTGACCTTGGTCTCGCCGGCGGCCGGCGCCTTGCGCAGGCGCTCGCCGCTCTGCGCATCGAACAGCAGCACCCGGGCCGGGTCCAGGCGCAGCTGCAGGGTCGCGCCGAGGGCCGGCGCGGCGTCCGGCGCCAGGCGGCAGCAGACCTTGGTGCCGTTGACGGTGACGAAGGCCAGGGTGTCCGGCCCGGTCGGTTCCAGCACCTCGACTTCCGCGCGCAGGTCAGCCAGGCCATTGGCGCTCGGCTCGACCACACCGATCTGCTCCGGACGCACGCCAAGAATCAGCTCGCGCCCCTCTACCAGGCTCGCGTCCAGCGGCAACGGCAGCTCGCAGCGGTCCTGGCCACTGTCCAGCAGGCCGACCAATTGCCCGCCCTGGCGCTGCACGCGCAGCGGGATGAAGTTCATCGGCGGCGAACCGATGAAGCTGGCGACGAACAGGTTGGCCGGGTCGTTGTAGATCTGCTGGGGCGTGCCGAACTGCTGGACGATGCCGTCCTTCATCACCGCCACCTTGTCGCCCAGGGTCATGGCCTCGATCTGGTCGTGGGTGACGTAGACCGTGGTGGTCTTCAGGCGCTGGTGCATCAGCTTGATCTCGGTGCGCATCTCCACGCGCAGCTTGGCGTCGAGGTTCGACAGCGGTTCGTCGAACAGGTAGATCTTCGGCCGCCGCGCCAGCGCCCGGCCCATGGCCACGCGCTGCTGCTGGCCGCCGGAAAGCTGCGAGGGCTTGCGCTCGAGCAGGTGCTCGATCTGCAGCAGCTTGGAAACCCGCGCCACCTCCTCGTCGATGGCCGCCTGCGGCATCTTGCGGATCTTCAGGCCGAAGGCGATGTTCTCGCGCACGCTCATGGTCGGGTACAGCGCGTAGGACTGGAACACCATGGCGATGTCGCGGTCCTTCGGGCTCATGCCGCTGATGTCCTGGCCATCGACCAGGATGGCGCCGCCGGTGACGCTCTCCAGGCCCGCGATGCAGTTCATTAGGGTGGATTTGCCGCAGCCGGAGGGGCCGACCAGGATCAGGAATTCGCCGGAGTCGATCGCCAGGTCGATCGACTTCAGGGTGTCCGCCAGGCCACTGCCGTAGGACTTGTGCAGGTTGCGCAGTTCGAGTGTTGCCATCTTCGATTACCCCTTTACCGCGCCGGCAGTCAGCCCGCGCACGAAGTACTTGCCGGCCAGTACGTAGACCACCAGCGTGGGCAGCGCGGCGATCATCGCCGCGGCCATGTCGACGTTGTATTCCTTGACCCCGGTGCTGATGTTCACCAGGTTGTTCAGCGCCACCGTGATCGGCTGCGCGTCGCCGCTGGCGAACACCACGCCGAACAGGAAGTCGTTCCAGATCTGGGTGAATTGCCAGATCAGGCAGACCATCACGATGGGCGTGGACATCGGCATCAGGATGCGCGTGAAGATGGTGAAGAAGCCGGCGCCGTCGAGGCGCGCGGCCTTCACCAGGGCATCCGGGATGGTCACGAAGTAGTTGCGGAAGAACAGCGTGGTGAAGGCCAGGCCGTAGATGCAGTGGACGATCACCAGGCCGGCGGTGGTGTTGGCCAGGCCGAGCTTGCCGAGGGTGAAGGACATCGGCAGGAGGATCACCTGGAACGGCAGGAAGCAGCCGAACAGCAGCGCGCCGAAGAACAGCTGCGAGCCGCGGAAGCGCCACATCGACAGCACGTAGCCGTTCATGGCGCCGATGAAGGTGGAGATCAGCACGCCGGGTACCGTGATCTTCACCGAGTTCCAGAAGAAGTCGCCCACCGCACCCCAGGCCTTGACCCAGCCGATCACGGTGAACACGTCCGGCAGCGCCAGCAGGTTGCTGTTGCGGATGTCCTCGGGGGTCTTGAAGCTGGTCAGCAGCATGACCAGCAGCGGGATCACGTACAGCGCCACCGCGCCCCACAGGGTGGCGTGAACGGCCAGGCGACTGAGGCTGAAGGCAGGCTTGAGGGTCGCTTCACGCATGGCGCTTGCCTCGCAGTTCGGAATACAGGTACGGCACGACGATGGCGAGCACGGCGCCGAGCATCAGCATCGCGCTGGCCGCGCCCAGGCCCATCTGGCCGCGGGTGAAGGTGTGGGCGTACATGAACATCGCCGGCAGGTCCGAGGAGTAGCCGGGGCCGCCGGCGGTCATCGCGGCGACCAGGTCGAAGGCCTTGATGGCGATGTGCGCGAGGATCATCAGCGCGCTGAAGAACACCGGGCGCAGGCTCGGCAGGATGATCCGCAGATAGATGGTCGGCAGGCTCGCCCCATCCACCTGGGCGGCACGCACGATGGACGGATCGACCCCGCGCAGGCCGGCGAGGAACAGCGCCATGACGAAGCCGGAGGCCTGCCACACGGCGGCGATCACCAGGCAGTAGACGACGCGGTCGGGGTTCACCAGCCAGTCGAAGCGAAAGCCGGTCCAGCCCCAGTCGCGCAGCAGCTTGTCCAGCCCGAGGCCGGGGTTGAGCAGCCATTTCCAGGCGGTGCCGGTGACGATCATCGACAGCGCCATCGGGTACAGGTAGACGGTGCGGATGAAGCCTTCGCGGCGGATGCGCTGGTCGAGCAGCACGGCGAGGAACACACCGATAAGCAGGCAGACGAGGATGAACAGGCCACCGAACAGCAGCAGGTTCTTGCTCGCCACCCACCAGCGGTCGTTGTCCCACAGGCGCTGGTACTGGCTCAAGCCAGCCCAGGAATAGCTGGGCATGAAGCGCGAGTTGGTGAACGACAGCAGCAGCGTCCAGCCGATGTAGCCGTACACGCAGACCAGCACCACGAGCATGCTCGGGGCCAGCACCAGTTTCGGCAGCCAGCGTTGCAGGCCGTCGAGCAGCGACGCGCGCGCCGGCGCCGCGGGGGTATAGGTCGGAGTCTGGGTCGCCATGGGGTTTCTCACGTGCGAGGGAAGCCAGCCGGGCCATGGCGATGGCCCGGAACGGTCGTCGGGGGAATCAGGCGGCGCCGCGCGGAGGGCGCCGCTCGCGGCTTACTGCGCCGCTGCCTCGATCGCCGCGTAGAGCTGCTGGGCAGCCTTCTGCGGGTCCGCGGAGGGGTCGTTGAAGAAGTTGGTCACCACATCGAAGATGGCGCCCTGCACGTAGCTGGAGGCCGCCATGCTGTGGGCCATGCTCGGCACCAGGTTGCCGGCCGCGGAAGCCGCCTTGAAGTCCTTCATCGACTGCTGGGCGCAGGCGTCGAAGGGCGACATGTCGGCGTCGAGGCGAACCGGGATGGAGCCCTTGGCGAGGTTGAAGTCCTTCTGGAACGCCGGGTCGAGCACCGCGCGCGCCAGGTCTTCCTGGGCCTTGCGGTTGTCCGCGTTGCTCAGCTTGAACATCACCAGGGAATCGATGTTGTAGTCGAAGTCCTTCTGCGTGCCGGGGAACGGCAGGCATTGGTAGTCCTTGCCGGCGACCTTGTTGGCCGCGGTGAACTCGCTCTTGGCCCAGTCGCCCATGATCTGCATGCCGGCCTTGCCGTTGATGACCATGCTGGTGGCGACGTTCCACTCGCGGCCGGCGGCGTCGGCGTCGACGTAGCCGCGCAGCTTCTTCAGCGCCGCGAACACGTCGACCATCTGAGCACCGGTGAGGGTCGCTTTGTCCTGCTCGACAAAGGCCTTGCGGTAGCCTTCCGGGCCCATCTTGCTGAGCACCAGGTTCTCGAACAGGGTGCCGTCCTGCCACGGCTGGCTGCCGTGGGCCAAGGCGACGAAGCCGGCGGCCTTGAGCTTGTCGGCGGCGGCGAAGAACTCGTCGAGGGTGGTCGGCGGGGTAGCGCCGGCCTTCTTGAACACTTCCGGGTTGATGTACAGCCAGTTGACGCGGTGCACGTTGACCGGCACGGCGACGTAGTCGCCCTTGTACTTCATGACCTCGGCGACCTGCTTGGGCAGCAGCTGGTCCCACTTGCCCTCGGCGGCGACCTGGTTGAGGTCGGCGAGCAGGCCGAGCTGGCCCCATTCCTGGATGTCCGGCCCCTTGATCTGCGCGGCGGCCGGCGGATTGCCGGAAACGGCGCGGGTCTTCAGCACGGTCATGGCGGCCTCGCCACCGCCACCGGCGACAGCGAAGTCCTTCCAGGTGTGGCCCTTGGCCTGAACGAGCTTCTTCAGGGTTTCGGCGGCGCGCGCTTCACCGGGGGAGGTCCACCAGTGCAGGACTTCGACTTCGCCGGCGTGGGCCTGCAGGGAGAGGCAGAACGAGGACAGACAGACAGCAACGGAAAGGCGACGGAGCGCATTCATGGAGGGGGACCTGTTCTTGTTATTCGGGGCAAGTCTTCGCTTGCGGTGTTCCGAGTCTATCCAAGGCATTTCCTTCTCCGGGTAACGAAGCGATCTTCGATTGTCACGAGGTGGTGACATGCACGATCTCCTGCAGACAAGAACGCGCAAGGCTACCAGTACGGGGATATCCCCTGCAGAACCCTAGCACCGCCACAGGCGCTTGATGACGATCGGGACCGCCTGGCTCGCCGCTGCGCCAGGCACGTGGCAACTTGAGCTCGCGTGTAGCGGAATTCCAGATCGTCCGTCCTTGCCTGGCCGAGCACCTGACCGACCGCCAGGAGACGCCGGACCCCAGCGACGAATGAGCACCGTCGCCGTCATCGACTCCTTTGCAGCAATGACCGCAACTGCGCCAGGCTGCGCGTGTTGAGGACGTCGCCACGCTCGAGCCAGCCGCGCCGGGCCTGGCCGACGCCATAGTCGAGCAGGGCGAAGTCGGACACCCGATGCGCGTCCGAGGCGATGCTGACCAGCACGCCCTCCTCCTTGGCGAGCCGGCAGTAATGCTCATCCAGGTCCAGGCGCTGGGGTTGCGCGTTCAGCTCCAGGAAGCAGCCGCGCTGCCGCGCATGGCGGATCACCGCGCGCATGTCCACGGCAAAGGCGTCGCGCTCCAGCAGCAGGCGTCCGGTCGGGTGCGCCAGCACGGTGAACGAGGGCGAGTCCATCGCCCGCAGGATGCGTCGGGTCTGCTGCGCAGCGGACAGCCGGAAATAGCCATGCACGGCGCCCACCACGATATCGAGGCGCTCCAGCAGGCTGTCGGGGAGGTCCAGGCTGCCGTCGGCGAGGATGTCCACCTCGCACCCCTTGAGCAGGGTCAGGCCGTCCAGTTCCTCGTTGACCCGGTCGATCTCGTCCAGCTGCCGCGCCAGCCGCTCCGCATCCATTCCATGGGCGATATTCAGATGCTGCGAGTGATCGGTGATGGCCAGGTACTCCCAGCCCAGGCGCTGCGCCGCCAGCGCCATGTCACGGAGGCTGTTGCTGCCGTCGCTGTCGCGTGTGTGGCAATGCAGGTCGCCGCGCAGGTCGCGCAGTTCCACCAGATGCGGCAGTGCACCGCGTTCGGCGGCGTCGATCTCGCCGCTGTCCTCCCGCAGCTCGGGGACGATCCAGGGCAGGCCGAGCGCGCGGTAGACGCCCTCCTCGGTTTCCCCGGCGAGCCGCTCGTCGCCGCGAAACAGGCCGTACTCGTTGAGCTTGCAGCCGCGCTCGCGGGCACGTCGGCGCAGGGCTATGCCGTGGGCCTTGCTGCCGGTGAAGTACTGCAGCGCCGCGCCGAAGCTTTGCCGCCCGACGATGCGAAAATCCACCTGCAGGCCGCTGTCCAGGCGCACGCTGCTGCGTGTTCCCCCGGATGCCATGACTTCGCTGATCGGCGGGTAGTCCAGCACCGTCGCCATGACACGCGAGGCATCTTCGGCGCACAGGACGATATCCAGGTCGCCGATGGTATCCCGCCGTCGGCGCAGGCTGCCGGCGACCTGGGCATCCGTCACGCCCTCGAGCCCGCGGACGAACCGCAGCAAGGGCTCGGCCTGGGCGCGAGCGTCCGGTTGCAGGTGCCGGCGCTCGCTGGCGCTCCTGGCCTTCAGGGCCGTGGCGAGCTGCGTCAGCAGGCGCGGCCCGAAACCGTGCAGGCGCGCCAGGCGGCCATTGCCCAGGGCAGCCTGGAGGTCCTGCAACGAATCGATGCCCAGCTCCTGATGCAGCAGGCGCACCCGCTTCGGCCCGATGGACGGCAGGTGCAGCAGCTCGGTCTGCCCGGCCGGCACCTCGCCATGCAGGCGCTCGAGCAGCGGGCAGGTGCCGGTGCGGCTGATGACCTGGATCTTCTCGGCCAGGTCTTCGCCGATGCCGGGCAGCTTCGGCAAGGGCTCGCCGGCGAGTACGAGTGCGGCGAGCGAGGACTCCGCGCCGCGCACGCTGCGCGCCGCATTTCGATAGGCGCGAATGCGGAACGGGTTGGCCACCTCCAGCTCCAGCAGGTCGGCGATTTCCTCGAACACTCGGGCGATGCGCTCGTTATCCACCGCCGGCAGGCCGGCGCTTGCGCGCGGAGAGCCAGGCATGGCGGCTGGCCTACAGATCGTCCTCGGCGCGCTCGTGTTCCTCGCGCAGGTTCTGGTAGCCGACCAGCCGCGAGAGGTCGCGCAGGTTGTCGGCAAGGACACCCAGCAGGTCGTCGGCCGAGACGATCCCCACCAGCAGTCCCTGGGCGTCAACCACCGGCATGCGGCGGACGCCGAATTCGCGCATGCGGCCGATAACGTCGAAGAGGTCTTCGCTGTCCTTCGCAGTGATCAGGTTGCGCAGCTGGATGTCGCCAACCGGGATGCGTTCCGGCTCGGTCTCGTCGTTGGCGACTATCTCCAGAACAATGTCGCGGTCGGTGACTATGCCCACCGGGCGATAACGGTCGTGCTCGACCTGTTCGGCGAGCACCAGGTCGCCGACGTGGTAGTCCCTCATCAGTTGGGCAGCGGTGAGGATGGATTCGGTGGGTGCCGCGATGACGACGTCGCGGTTGCAGTATTCGCCGATGGCCATGATTCGTCTCCTGTGCAGGAAAGCGGGGATCGCTCGCCTTGCACGATGGGCGCGACGGATGGCAGCCATTTTGATCTTGATCAGCCCGTGCCCCCGATCACCCGGCAGGCCGGAAAAAACGGACGAACGGAGCGCTCACCCTACTCCACCGCCAGCCGCGGCAGTCGCAGGGTTACCCGCAAACCGCCCTCGCGGCGGTTCTGCAGGCTCACCTCACCGCCGTGGGTGTGCGCGATGTTGCGTGCGATACCCAGGCCCAAGCCATAACCCTGCCCTTTCTGGGACAGGCGCACGCGCGGCTCGAAGACCTGCTCCAGGCGCTGTTCGGGCACGCCCGGGCCGTTGTCGTCGACGTGCAGGACCAGGGCTTCGGCGCTGTCGTCTACATGCACGCAGGCGCGTTCGCCGTACTTCAGCGCGTTGTCCAGCAGGTTGCCTATGCAGCGCTTGAGCGCCAGCGGTTTGCCGGGGTAGGCCTCGCGCGCCGAGCCGAGCAGTTCGACGCGGCCGTCCGCCAGGTACGGACCGGTGATGTGCTGCAGCAGCTGGTTGATGTCCACCGGCTCGATGTTCTCGTGGATGTCGGTGTCCTTCACGCATTGCAGCGCGCCCTTGACCAGCAGCTCCAGTTCGTCGAGGTCCTGGCTGAACTTGTCGCGCTGCTGGTCGTCGTCCAGCAGCTCGACGCGCAGGCGCAGGCGCGTGATCGGCGTGCGCAGGTCGTGGGAGATGGCGCTGAACAGCTGGCCACGCTCGCTCAGGTAGCGGTCGATGCTCTCGCGCATGGTGTTGAAGGCGCGGCTCACCTCGACCAGTTCCCGCGCGCCGGCCTCTTCCAGCGGCTGCGCCGGACTGCCCAGGGCAAGGTCGCGGGCGGCGCGGGCCAGGCGTTTGAGCGGGCGGCTCTGCTGGTGCACCAGCAGGCCGGCGAACAGCAGCAGCAACAGGCTGGTGATGACGATGGAAAGCAGCTGCTGCGGTTGCAGCGTCTCCGGTTCGAGGCTGACGTAGGGAGCCGGCATCAGGCTGGCGATGTACAGCCACTCCTTCTCGCCAATGCGGATCTGCGTCACCAGCACCGGTGGCTTCACCGGCTCCAGGGTCAGCGCGTAGTGCGCCCAGGAACGCGGCAGCTCATCGAGCTTCAGCTCGCTGTTGAACAGGCGCAGGTCATCCGGGGCGACGAACTCGACCTCCTGCTCCACGTCTTTACCCAGCTTCTGGCGGAACACCTCGCGAACGATGTCGAGCACCGCCTGCTTGTTCGGCGTGTCCGGCAGCGCCTGCATTTGCAGCGGGCGTTCGTTGAGCGAGACGAAGAAGCGCGTGCCGCCCATGCTGCGCAGCTGGTCGAGCACCAGCGGGCGGTAACCCAGCGGCAACGAACGGAAGTAACTGACGCTCGCAGCCATCGAATAAGCCAGGCTGCGCGAGCTGGTGAGCAGGCCGTCGCGCTGGCTGGAGCGCAGGTGGGAAATCCAGAACAGGCTCGACAGCCCCTGGGCGACGAGAATCGCCAGCAGGGTCAGCAGCAGCATGCGCCCGAGCAGCGAGCGCGGGATCGGCGACCAGCGCCGCCGCTCAGCCATGGCTGACGAGGTGCGGGCGAACATGCGCCGCCAGCAGGTAGCCGCTGCCGCGCACGGTCTGGATCAGCCGCGCCGGCTTGCCGGTGTCGCGCAGACGCTGGCGCAGGCGGCTGACCGCCATGTCGACGATGCGCTCCAGCGGCATCACCTCGCGGCCACGGGTGGCGTTGGCGATGGTGTCGCGGTCGAGAATCTGCCGCGGGTGGTCGAGGAAAAGCTTGAGCAGGGCGAAGTCGGCGCCGCTGAGGAAGCATTCCTCGCCGTCTTCGTGGAACAGCCGGTGGCTCACCGTGTCCAGGCGCCAATCGTCGAACGCCAGCACCTCGCCGCCGCGCACCTGGGTGAATTGCGCGCGGCGCAGCAGGGCCTTGATCCGCGCCAGCAGTTCGCGCGGGCTGAACGGCTTGCCGAGGTAGTCGTCGGCGCCCAGTTCCAGGCCGATCACCCGGTCGGCCTCGTCGGAGCTGGCGGTCAGCATCATCACCGGCATGCAGGCCAGGCGCTGGTGCGAGCGAATCCAGCGGCAGAGGCTGAAGCCGTCTTCGTCGGGCAGCATCACATCGAGGATCGCCAGGGCCGATTCCTCGGCCAGCAGCGCGGCGCGGAAGGCAGCGCCGTCGGCGACGGCGCGCACCTGGAAGCCGGCGCGGCTCAGGTAGGCTTCCAGCAGTTCGCGGATTTCCTGGTCGTCGTCCACCAGCAGGATGGACTTGGCGGCTTGGCTCACGTTCGGTCCTTTCTTGTTGTTATTCGCCGTGCGGCATTCAGGCCTCGGCCAGCAACGCCTGTTCCAGGGCTACGCCGGCACCGAACAGGCCCGGATGCTTGGCGGTCATCACCCAGACCGGCACCTGGCTCAGGTACGGGCCGCTAGTCTTGCCGCGCGTGCAGAAGGCTTCGGCGAAACCACTGCGCTGGAAACGTTCGAGGAAGCGCGGAACGATGCCGCCGGTGATGTACACGCCGCCCAGGGCGCCGACGGTCATCACGGCGTTGCCGGCGACCCGCGCCAGCCACAGGAAGAAGTGCTCCAGCACGGCATCGCAGTATTCGTCGCCGGCCAGCGCGCGCTCACCGATCTGCGCCGCACTCAGCGCCAGCGGCTCGATGCCGTCGACCTGGCAGCTCAGGCGGTAGAGGTTCTCCAGGCCGCTGCCGGAGAGCACGCGCTCGGCCGAGACGTGGCCGTACTTCTCGCGCAGCAGCTGCCAGATGGCGAAGTCGCGCTCGCCGGTCACTGGCAGGTCGACGTGGCCACCCTCGCAGGGCAGCACTTCCCACCCGCCGCCGGGCAACGGCATCAGGCTGCCGACACCCAGGCCGGTTCCGGGGCCGATGATCAGCTTGGCGCGGCCTTCGAGGGCAGTGCCCTCACGTACCTGCACCAGCTCTTCGCCGGCGAGCCGCGAAGCGGCCCAGGCCATGGTGCTGAAGTCGTTGACCAGCAGCAGGTGGCTCAGGCCGAGCTCGGCGCGGAAGGCCGCGCGGTCGATCACCCAATGGTTGTTGGTGAAGCGGAAGTCGCCATCGCCGACCGGCCCGGCGCAGGCCAGGCAGACGTTCTCGACGGCACTGAGCGGCTGGCCGACACGGTGCAAATATTCGCGCACGGCGTCTTCCGGACGCGGGTAGTCGGCGCAGGCCAGGACTTCGACGGACTCCAGGCGCGCTTCACGCCAGAGGGCGAAGCGGGCGTTGGTCCCGCCGATGTCGCCGACCAGCGTTACGCTGGTCGGCTCTTGGAGCATGTTGTTGGAATTCATTGCGTGCTCGGGCAGCTGAAAGGTTTGAGCGGTGAACAACAGGCGAATCGTCCGCCAAGCGTCCTGCTACCGCAAGGCATTCAGCTCGGCGGTGAAGGCGCAGGCGCCCTCCTCTGCCGAGCTGAAGGACTGCCGCATGAAGGCGAACAGCTCGCGGCCCATGCCACTGCCATCGTCCTGCGGCAGAGGCGCCAGCGGACGCGCCTGCCATTCAGCCTCATCGACCAGCACACGCAGCTCGCCGGTGGTGCCGTCTACCCGCACGACATCGCCATCGCGCAGACGCGCCAGCGGGCCGCCGGCACTCGCTTCGGGCGACACGTGGATGGCCGCCGGCACCTTGCCGGAAGCGCCGGACATGCGCCCGTCGGTGACCAGCGCCACCTTGAAGCCGCGGTCCTGCAGCACGCCGAGGAACGGGGTCAGCTTGTGCAGCTCGGGCATACCGTTGAAGCGCGGGCCCTGGAAGCGCACCACGGCGACCAGGTCGCGCTCCAGCTCACCGGCCTTGAAGGCAGCGGCCAGGCTGGCCTGGTCGTGGAAGATGCGCACCGGCGCCTCGACCACCTGGTGTTCGCGGGCCACCGCGGAAACTTTCATCACGCCACGCCCGAGGTTGCCTTCCATCAGGCGCAGGCCGCCTTCCTTGGAGAAGGGGCGGTCGATCGGACGCAGCACGTCTTCGTCGAGGCTCTTGGTCGGGCCTTCGCGCCAGACCAGCTTGCCGCCGTCGAGGAAGGGCTCCTGCACATAACGGCGCAGGCCATGGCCGGCGACGGTGTGGACGTCTTCGTGGAGCAGTCCGCCATCGAGCAGCTGGCGGATCAGGAAGGACATGCCGCCCGCCGCCTGGAAGTGGTTGATGTCGGCCTGGCCGTTGGGGTAGATGCGCGCCAGCAGCGGCACCACTTCGGAGAGCTCGGCCATGTCCTGCCAGGTCAGCTGGACGCCAGCGGCCTGGGCGATGGCCAGCAGGTGCAGGGTGTGGTTGGTCGAGCCGCCGGTGGCCAGCAACGCCACCACCGAGTTGACGATGGCGCGCTCGTCGATGATCTCGGCCATGGGCACGTAGCTGCCGTTCTGCGGCGTCAGGCGACTGGCCTGGCGAGCGGCCTCGCGGGTCAGCTCGTCGCGCAGCGGGGTATTCGGGTTGACGAAGGAGGCACCCGGCAGGTGCAGGCCCATCACCTCGACCAGCAGCTGGTTGGTGTTGGCCGTGCCATAGAAGGTGCAGGTGCCCGGCGCGTGGTAGGAGGCCATCTCCGAGGCCAGCAGCTCCTCGCGGGTGGCCTTGCCCTCGGCGTACAGCTGGCGCACCGCGGCCTTCTCCTTGTTGGAGATACCGGTGGGCATCGGCCCGGCCGGGACGAACACCACCGGCAGGTGGCCGAAGCGCAGCGCGCCGATCAGCAGGCCGGGGACGATCTTGTCGCACACGCCCAGGCAGAGCGCGGCGTCGAACATGTTGTGCGACAGGGCGATGGCGGTGCCCATGGCGATCACGTCGCGGCTGGCCAGGGAGAGTTCCATGCCCGGCTCGCCCTGGGTCACGCCGTCGCACATGGCCGGCACGCCGCCGGCGAACTGGCCGACCGAGCCGATCTCGCGCAGGGCCTCCTTGATCAGCGCCGGGAAGACTTCCAGCGGCTGGTGCGCGGAAAGCATGTCGTTGTAGGCGGAGACGATGCCGACGTTGGCCTGGTTCATCAGGCGCAGTGCCTGCTTGTCACTTTCGCCGCAGGCGGCAACGCCGTGGGCGAGATTGCCGCAAGGCAGCGTGCCGCGGTGCGGGCCCTTGCTGGCCGCGGCCTGGACCATGGCGAGATAGCGCTGGCGGGTGGCGGCGCTGCGTTCCTGGATGCGGCGGGTGACTTCGAGCACACGGGGGTGCATGGCAGCATTCTCCTGCAGACTAACGATTGTTGTTTTTACAACATAATCATCGTTGAAAGGATGTTTACTTTTGAATCGAGAAAAAATTTAATGGTTTTTACCACAAAAACAACATAGAGACGACCTCATGACCCTCCGCCTGGCGATCAACGGATTCGGCCGAATCGGCCGCAACGTCCTCCGTGCCCTGTACACCTCAGACTACCGGCAACACCTCGAAGTGGTGGCGATCAACGACCTCGGCGACGCCGCCATCAACGCCCACCTGCTGCAGTACGACAGCGTCCACAGACGCTTTCCCGGCCAGGTCGAGCACGACGACAACAGCCTCACGGTGAATGGCGACCGCATCGCCGTCAGCGCCCTGCGCGATCCGGCGCAACTGCCCTGGAAAGGCCTCGACGTGGATATCGTCCTCGAATGCAGCGGGCATTTCACCAGCCGCGACAAGGCCGCAGCGCATCTGCAGGCCGGCGCGCGCAAGGTGATCGTCTCGGCGCCCGGCAAGGGTGTCGATGCCACCGTGGTCTACGGGGTCAATCACGAGCTGCTGCGCGCCTCCCACCAGATCATCTCCAACGCTTCCTGCACCACCAACTGCCTGGCGCCGGTGGCCCAGGTGCTGCACCGCGAACTGGGCATCGAACACGGCCTGATGACCACCATCCACGCCTACACCAATGACCAGAACCTCTCCGACGTCTACCACGAGGACATCTACCGCGCGCGCTCGGCGACCCAGTCGATGATCCCCACCCGCACCGGCGCCGCCGAGGCGGTGGGCCTGGTGCTGCCGGAGCTGGCCGGCAAGCTGACCGGCCTTGCCGTGCGCGTGCCGCTGATCAACGTCTCGCTGGTCGACCTCACGGTGCAGGTCGGCCGCGACTGCAGCGTCGAGGAGATCAACCAGCTGTTCAGGATAGCCAGCCAGGGCTCGCCCATCCTCGGCTACAACACCCAACCGCTGGTCTCGGTGGACTTCAACCACGACCCGCGCTCGGCGATCTTCGACGCCAACCACACCCGGGTCGCCGGCCGCCTGGTCAAGGTGATGGCCTGGTATGACAACGAGTGGGGCTTCTCCAACCGCATGCTCGACAACGCCCTGGCACTGTCGCGCGCGCCGGCCTGAGGCGCCTCAGAGGAAGAACTCCACCTCTCCGCCGTTGAGGTGGTAGAGCGAGCCGACCAACTTGATCCGCCCTTCCCGCTCCAGCCCGGCCAGCACCGGGCTGGACTGGCGGATGCGCTCGACGGTGAGCTGCACGTGGGTACGCGCCACCGCATCGACGAACGCAGGGTTCTTGGCGCTCCGTTCCCCCTCGAAGCGGGTCGCATCCACCGCCGGGCGGATCTTCACCAGCAGCCCGGTCAGGTGTCCCAACTGCGCGCCATCGATGGCGCCCTTGATGGCGCCGCAGGCGGTATGCCCCATCACCAGGACCAGCTTGGCCCCGGCCACCGCACAGGCGAATTCGAGGCTGCCGAGCAGATCGTCATTGGCGACGTTGCCGGCCACGCGTGCGTTGAAGGTGTCGGCGATGCCGACGTCGAAGAGGATTTCCGCCGGTGCCCGCGAATCGATGCAGCTGAGGATCGCCACCGCCGGATATTGGCCGTCGCGGCTCGCGCGCTTCTGCGCCAGGTAGTCGTGTTGCTGCATGCGCCCGCTGCGGAAACGCTGGTTGCCGGCTTTCAGCCGCTCGATGACTTGCTCGGGCGTCAACGCATCGCGCTCGGCACGGCCCAATGCCGCGGCCTGGACCTGAGCCGGCACACCTAGCCAGGTGCCCGCCAAGCCCAATGCGGCAAGGCCGGCGCCGGCCTTGAGCAGGGAACGGCGTTGCGGATCGGGTTGGGCATGCAGCGAACAGCAGTGCTTGGCGTCCAAGGAAACCTCCTGAGGCGGTCGAAAAAAGGGGCGCGATGTTTAGCACGCGCCCTGCCGCCCGTAGGGGCGGTCCGAGGATTCAGGATGTTTCCCACACACGAATAATCCCATTCCCACAAGAGAACGCGAATTTCGAGGAAGTCGCTGTCAGACGCCGATGCGATCAGGAGTCGCGGCGCAGGTCCGGCGGGATCGGTACGTCCGGCATCGGCCCCGGGCGCTTGCCCTTTCCGGCGCGGAACTGCTTGAGCTGGTAGACGTAGGCCAGCACCTGGGCCACCGCCAGGTAGAGGCCGGCGGGGATTTCCTGGTCCAGCTCGGTGGAGTAGTAGACCGCCCGCGCCAGCGCCGGCGACTCCAGCACCGTGACCTTGTGCTCCTGGGCCACCTCGCGGATCTTCAGCGCCATGAAGTCGTTGCCCTTGGCCAGCAGCTTCGGCGCACCACCGGCGGCGGCGTCGTATTTCAGCGCCACGGCGAAGTGCGTCGGGTTGGTGATGACCACGTCGGCATCCGGCACCGCCTGCATCATCCGTCGCTGCGCCATCTCGCGCTGCAGGCGGCGGACCTTGGCCTTGACCTCCGGCTTGCCCTCGGAGTCCTTGTACTCGTCGCGGATTTCCTGCTTGGTCATCAGCAGCTTCTGGCGGTTGTCCCAGAGCTGGTAGGGCACGTCCACCGCGGCGATCAGCAGCAGGCTGCAGGCCATCCAGAAGGCGCTCCAGCCGACCACCTTGACGCTCTGCACGATGGCCACTTCCAGCGGCTGGTGGAGCAAGGCGAGCAACGCGTCCTTGTCCGACTGCAGCACCAGGACCGCCACCGTCAGCACCACGATGAACTTCACCAACGCCTTGAACAACTCGAGCACCGACTTCGCGGAGAACATCCGCTTGATCCCTTCCAGCGGGTTCATGCGGCTGAACTTGGGCGCCAGCGCCTCGCCGGAGAACAGCCAGCCACCGAGGGCGATGGGGCCGATGATCGACGCCAGCAGCAACACGACCAGGATCGGCCAGAGCCCCTCCCCGGCCGTGCGCACGGCCGCACCGACCAGCTGCAGCATGCTGTCGCTGTTCATCACCGTCTCGCGCGGCAGGTCGAAGCTGCCGCGCATGATGCGCATCAGGTCGCCGGCCAGGCCCGCGCCATAGACCATAAGCGCGCCCGCACCGGCGATCAGCACGGCCAGCGTATTGAGCTCCTTGGAGCGCGGCAGCTGGCCTTTCTCTCTGGCCTCTCGTCGACGTTTCTCTGTGGGTTCTTCTGTCTTGTCCTGACCGCTCTCGCTTTCCGCCATCAGCGCACCCCCGCCAATTCACGGAGCAATTGCAGGCCCTCGCGGGCGAGGTCCTGGTATTGCGAGAGGATCTCGGCCGTGCCGATCCAGACGATGACGAAGCCCATCACCAGGGTCAGCGGGAATCCGATGGAGAAGATGTTCAGTTGCGGCGCGGCGCGGGTCATGGCGCCGAACGCGAGGTTGATCACCAGCAACGCGGTGACCGCCGGCAGGGCGATCAGCAGGCCGGCGCCGAGCACCCAGCCGAGCTTGCCGGCGACCGTGTACAGGTGGTCCGCGCTCAGAGCCTGGCCCACCGGCAGGGTGACGAAACTTTCGGCGAGCACCTCGAAGACCACCAGGTGGCCGTTCATGGCGAGGAACAGCAGGGTCACCAGCATGCTGAAGAACTGCCCCATCACCGGCACCGAGATGCCGTTGACCGGGTCCATGGTCGAGGCGAAGCCCAGGCCCATCTGCATCGACAGCAGCTGCCCGGCGACCACGAAGGCATGGAACATCAGCTGCAGGACGAAGCCGAGCATCACGCCGATGACGATCTGTTCGGCCACCAGCACCATTGCCTTCAGGCTCAGCGCATCGACCTGCGGCATCGGCGGCAGGTTCGGCGCCAGCACCACGCAGATGGCCAGCGCCAGGTACATGCGGATGCGCGCCGGGACCATGTGCGTGCTGAAGATCGGCATGCTCATCAGCAGCGCGCCGATGCGGAACAGCGGCAGCATGAAGCTGGACACCCAACTGCCGATCTGCGCGTTGCTCAGCTCGAACATCAGCCGATCAGCGTCGGGATGCTGGTGATCAGGTTCTGGGTGAACTCCATGAGCTGCCGCAGCAGCCAGGGGCCCAGGACGATCAGGGTGAGCAGCGAGACGAGCAGGCGCGGCAGGAAGCTCAGGGTCTGTTCGTTGATCTGCGTGGCGGCCTGGAACATGGCCACCACCAGGCCGACCAGCAGGCTCGGCACCACCAGCACCGCGACCAGCATGGCGGTCAGCCAGAGCGCCTGGCGGAACAGGTCGACGGCAACTTCCGGAGTCATGGCGGCCCTCCTATCGGGTCAAACGGTGCCGAAGCTGCCGGCCAGGGTGCCGATGATCAGCGCCCAGCCGTCCACCAGGACGAACAGCATCAGCTTGAACGGCAGCGAGATGATCAACGGCGAGAGCATCATCATGCCCATCGCCATGAGCACGCTGGACACCACCAGGTCGATGATCAGGAACGGGATGAAGATCATGAAGCCGATCTGGAACGCGGTCTTCAGCTCCGAGGTGACGAAGGCCGGGACCAGGATGGTCAGCGGCGTGGCGTCGGCGCTGGCGATGTCCTTGCGCTTGGACAGGCGGACGAACAGGTCGAGGTCCGATTGCCGGGTCTGCGCCAGCATGAAGGCCTTCAGCGGCACTTCGGCGCGGCTCAGCGCCTCCGGCGCCTGGATCTGCTGGTTCAGGTAGGGCTGCAGCGCGGTGACGTTGATCTTGTCGAACACCGGCGCCATGACGAACAGGGTGAGGAACAGGGCGAGGCCGATCATCACCTGGTTCGACGGCGTGCTCTGCAGGCCCAGCGCCTGGCGCAGGATGGAGAAGACAATGATGATCCGCGTGAAGCTGGTCATCAGCATGACGAACGCCGGGATGAAGCTCAGCGCGGTCATGATCAGCAGGATCTGCAGGCTGACCGAATACTCCTGCTGGCCCTGGGCGTTGGTGCTCAGGGTGATCGCCGGGACCGACAGCGGGTCCGGCGCGGCGGCGAAAGCCTGCGGCGCGAACAGCGCCAGCAGGCCGAAGAGCAGCGGCAGGCAGCGGCGCAGCACCGCTGCTACGACACGGGGACTCATTGCGGGCGGCCCTTGTCCTTGTTCAGCAGTTCCAGCAGGCGCTGGGCGAACTCCGGCGTGGCCGGCTCGGCGGGCTCGACGCTGCGCACCGGCTCCTTGAGCACGTGCAGCGGGGTGATGCGCCCCGGGGTCAGGCCGAGGAGGATCTGTTCCTCGCCGACCTGCACCAGCAACAGTCGGTCGCGCGGGCTCAGCGCCTGGCTGGCCACCAGCTTGATCGCCTGGTTGCTGCGCGGGCCGAAGTGCTGCATGCGCCGCACCAGCCAGGCGAGCAGGAAGATCAGGCCGACCACCAGCACCAGGCCGACCAGCAGCTGCAGCAGCTGCGCGCCGGCGCTGCCGGTGATCAGGCTCGGCGAGGTGCTGGCATGGACGATGGCCGGCGCCGGGGCGACGGCCGCATCGTCCTCGGCGGCCGACGCCAGGCCAGCGAGGCCGAGCAGCGGCAGGGTGAGGAGAAACGCGTACAGGCGGCCCATGGTCAGCGCAGCTTCTTGATGCGTTCGCTGGGGCTGATCACGTCGGTCAGGCGGATGCCGAACTTCTCGTTGACCACCACCACTTCGCCGTGGGCGATCAGGGTGCCGTTGACCAGTACGTCCAGCGGCTCGCCGGCCAGGCGGTCGAGTTCGATCACCGAGCCCTGGTTCAGCTGCAGCAGGTTGCGGATGGTGATGTCGGTGTGCCCGACCTCCATGGAAATGGTCACCGGGATGTCCAGGATCACGTCCAGGTTCGGCCCTTCCAGGCCGGCGATGGCCGGCGGGCGCGGGGCCATGCCGAACTCTTCCATCGGCGCGCGCGGCGCCGTCGGAACGGCCGGGGTGCCCTGGGCCATCAGGGCGTCGATGTCATCCTGGTTGGCGTCACCGGCTTCGGACAGGGCCGCGGCCCACTCATCCGCCAGGGCCTGTTCCTCGGCGCTTACTTTGTCTTCATCTGTCATTGTCGGGTCCTCGGAGGGGATTCGCTCAGCGCGGGCGCTCGAGCGGATCGAGAATCTGGAAGGCCAGGTTGCCCTTGTGCGAACCCAGCTTGACCTTGAACGAAGGCACGCCGTTGGCGCGCATGATCATGTGTTCGGGCAGCTCCACCGGGATCACGTCGCCCGGCTGCATGTGCAGGATGTCGCGCAGGCGCAGCTGGCGGCGCACCACGGTCGCGTCGATCGGCACGTTGACGTCGAGGATGTCCTCGCGAAGGGCGTTGATCCAGCGCTCGTCCTGGTCGTCGACGTCGGACTGGAAGCCGGCGTCGAGCATCTCGCGGATCGGCTCGATCATCGAATACGGCAGGGTCACATGGAGGTCGCCGCCGCCACCGTCGAGCTCGATGTGGAAGGTCGATACCACCACCACTTCGCTGGGGCTGACGATGTTGGCCATCGCCGGGTTCACTTCCGAGTTGACGTACTCGAAGGTGATCGGCAGCACTGCGCTCCAGGCCTCGGCGAGGTCGACGAAGGCCTGCTCGATGACCATGCGCACCACGCGCAGCTCGGTGGGGGTGAACTCGCGGCCCTCGATCTTGGCGTGACGGCCGTCGCCGCCGAAGAAGTTGTCCACCAGCTTGAACACCAGCTTGGCGTCGAGGATGAACAGGCCGGTGCCGCGCAGCGGCTTCATCTTCACCAGGTTGAGGCTGGTCGGCACGTACAGCGAGTGCACGTACTCGCCGAACTTCATCACCTGCACGCCGCCGACGGCGACATCCGCCGAACGGCGCAGCAGGTTGAACATGCTGATGCGGGTATAGCGGGCGAAGCGCTCGTTGATCATCTCCAGGGTCGGCATGCGTCCGCGGACGATGCGGTCCTGGCTGGTGAGGTCATAGGACTTGACCGCCGTCGGGTCCGACTCGGCTTCGGTTTCCACCAGGCCGTCGTCGACACCGTGCAACAGCGCGTCGATTTCGTCCTGGGAAAGCAGATCTTGCACGGCCATCGCGGCTACCTACTGGAGTACGAAATTGGTGAAAAGCACCTGCTCGACGGTCAGTTGACCGGTGGCCTTCTTCGCCACTTCCTGAATGCTGGCGGTGGCCTGCTGGCGCAACATCTCCTTGCCCACCGGAGTGGTCAGGGAATCGAAATTCTGACTGGAAAACAGCATCACCAGCTGGTTACGGACCAGCGGCATCTGTTCCTGCAGGGCATCGAGCTGGGCCTGGTCGCGGCCCATCAGCGCCACCGACACCTGCAGGTAGCGCTGCCGCCCGTTCTGGTTGAAGTTCACCACGAAGGAAGGCGCCAACACTTCATAGAGCGCCGGTTTCTTGCCACTGCTGGCTTCGGCAGGCGGAGGCTCGGCCGGCTTGGCGCCACGGCTGAGGAAGAACCAGGTGCCGCCCACGGAGGCGCCAACCGCCAGCAGGAAGGCCACGGCGATGATGATGATGAGCTTGAGCCGGCCCTTGCCGGCGCCGCCTTCGGCGGGAGGGGTCTGCTGATCGTTCTTAGCCATGCCAGAAATCCGTCACTTGCGCGTTCCGTTGCCTGTTCCCAAGGACAGGAGCAAGGGCTGTGCCAGGTCGCGATGCCTGGCTGCCGCGGCGGATATTACAGGGTGGCGGTGGCGGGAGCGAGGGGCCGCGCGAGGCTTTCGCGTTGATCTCCCGTAGGAGCGGATCTCATCCGCGAAGGCTCCACACCGAACCCCGGTAGGCGCGGGCTTTGCCCGCGATTCGCGAACAAGGTTCGCTCCTACAGGGTGCCGCGAACTCCGCCGGGATCAGGCGTAGTAGTCGACCATGCCCAACCCGCCGAGCTGCGGTCGGGCGCGGATCTCGCTGACGCCGCTGAGCATCGGCTCGTCGTCGCCTTCGGTGCTCGCCGTCGACGAACCACCGCGACCGTTGCCGCCGCCCTGCTGCTGGCCCTGCCAGCCGCGCGCCAGGGACTGGTCGGAGACGTTGACGTTCACCTGGGTCATGCCCTGCTGGTTGAACAGGTCGCGCAGGCGGTGCTGCTGGCTGTCCAGCGCCTCGCGCACGCCGGCGTTGGCGCTGGCGAAGGTGACCTGGGTCTGGTCGCTGGTCATGTGGATGCGCACTTCCAGGCGACCGAGGTCGGCCGGTTCCATCTGAATATCCGCCGACTTCAGGTTCTGGCTGGACATCCACATCACCCGGTCGACCACCTGGTCGGTCCAGCCGTTCTGCTGCATGGCCACCGGCTGGCCGGGCACCTGCGGGTTGACCGGGCGGTTGGTCAGCGCCTGGGGCGTACCGTTGAGCGCCTGGGTCAGCGCCTCCAGCTTGCCGGCGAAGGCGTCCTTGTTCGTCTCGGTCTTGGTCTCGCGGGCGTTTTCCGGCAGTTGCGCGGTCAGCACCTGCAGGTCGCCGTCCGCCACCTTGCCGTCTTCGGCCTTGGCCGCCTGGCCGGTCAGCCCGGCGAGCAGCGACTGCATGTCGAACTTGCCCTTGCCGTCTTCAGCCTTGTCCGTGCCTGCGCCCTTGACGTCGGTATCGACCTTGGCCTGGCCTTGCAACTGCGCCTGCAGGTTCTGGGCGACGCTGGCCGAATCGGTCGCAGCGGTGGCGTCGGCACCCGGCAGCAGGTTGACGCCCTGCGCCTGGTTGAGTTTCTGCAGGTCGCCGTCGCTGTTCGCCGCATTCAGCTGTGCCTGACCGGTCAGCGGAGTCGCGTCGGGCGTCGCCGGAGCTGGCAGCTGAGCTCCCAGGCCTAGCGCCAGCAACGGGTCGAGGCTGGCTTCGTCGGGCTTGTCGTCGCTGCTCGCGGTCTTGTCCTGGGCGTCGGCCGGCAAGGCCTTGCCGTCATCGGCAACCTTCGGCTGATCGCTGCCGCTGTCGGCCGCCTTGGCGCTGTCGTCCGAAGAGGAATCGTCCGCCGCCTTGGCCTTGTCGCGGCTGGGCCTGGCATGCGCAGCCGGGCGCTCCGGCGGCGCCGCGCGGTTCTCCTGGGCATAGACGTCGGCGAAGCTGGAACCCTTGTCGTTGGTGGTCGCCGTCGAGTCCTGCGCGGCCCTGGACGCGGTGGTCCGGGCGCTGGGCGCGGAAGGTGGCGAGAGCAAAATATCCGGGGCGACAGCCATCGGAAATCTCCGTTCGTGCTGAATGAGTGAAACGGAGATTGCAAGGGACGGGCCAGGTCTCTGGCCGATCCGCGAGGTATCGCTCAGGAGGCCGTAGGGCCAAGCGCTTCGAGCAAGCGGCGGACGCTGGCGAACTCGCTCTCCACCTCGGCGACCAGCGGTACAGCGGCGCTCAGGTTGCCGTGCCGGGCGAGGTCTTCCAGCTGTTTGCACAGGGAGGTGAGGCGCAGCGCCCCCATGTTGCCGCAGCTGCCCTTGAAGCTGTGCGCGGTGTGCCGCAGGGCGTGGGCATCGGCGTGCTGCAGCGCCTCGCGCAGGCCGCGCAGGCGCTCTTCGGAGTCGCCGATGAAAGTCTCCAGCAGCAGCGGAAACTCTTCAGCCATCACATCCTGCAATGCGCTGAGCACGGCATCGTCGAGATGCGCTTCGGACATTCGCTCACTCCCTGGCCGGCGGCGCCAGGGCTGGCGCGCGGGAACGCCGGATTATGCCTGAGCGGGCCAGAAAAACTCTACGCAGACCGATTTGCCATCCGCCGACCACTGGCAGCGGTCGGCGAGCTGGCGCACCAGGGTCAGGCCGCGGCCGCTGAAACCGCCGGGCTGGCATTGCGTCTGGGCCTGCAGCACGGCGTTGACGTCGAAGCCCTCGCCGCTGTCCTCGACCCGCACCAGCAGGCGCCCGCCCTGGTCCAGCGGCGCCAGGTCGAGATGGAAGCGCACGTAGCCGCGCTCCAGCGCGGCCAGGCGCCGGCGCCGTTCCTCGTAATAGCCGGCAAAGCCGCGGGCGTCGCACTTGAGGCGCGAGTCAAGGCCCATCACGCCGTGCTCCAGGGCATTGGAGTAGAGCTCGGCGAGCACGGTGTAGAGCGCGCCGCCGCGCGGGCGCAGGTCCTGCACTTCCATCAGCAGCTGCAGCAGGAACGGCAGCGGATTGAAGTGGCGCAGGGTCGGCGCGCGGAATTCGAAGCTGGCGGACCAGTCCTGCGAGCCGTTCAGCCCGCTGTCGGAGAAGGCCAGCGGCGGGCGCTGCAGGCTGGCCCCCGGGACCAGGGCCACCTCGAGCATGCTCAGGTCGTCCTGCGCCTCGCCACGGAAGCGCGACAGGGCCGCCTGCACGCCATCGAACAGCCGCGTGACGTCAGGCTGGGAGGCGAACACTTCGAGCAGGCGCTGCTCACCGAACATCTCGCCCTGGGGATTGCGCGCCTCCAGCACGCCGTCGGAGAACAGCAGTACGCGGTCGCCGTCCTCCATCGGAAAGACCTCGCAGCTCTCGTCGAACGCGGCCACGTCGAGGATGCCTAGCGGCAGGTGGCGCGATACCAGCGGTACCAGGCCGTTGCCCCGGCGCACCAGGTAACCGTCGGGCAGGCCGCCGTTCCACACCTCCACCAGGCCGCGCTGGAAGCTCAGGTTGAGCATGGTCGCGCAGCAGAACACCCCGACCGGGAGGATGCGCTTCAGCTTGGCGTTCATCTCGCGGAGGATGTCGGTGATCGGGTAGCCCTTGGCGGTCATGCCATAGAAGACTTCGGCCAGCGGCATGGCGCCGATCGCCGCCGGCAGCCCGTGGCCGGTGAAGTCGCCAAGCAGCACGTGCATGCCGCCGGAAGGCTTGAAGGCGGCCAGCAGCAGGTCGCCGTTGAACAGCGCGAAGGGCGATTGCAGGTAGCGGATGTTCGGCGCATTGAGGCAGCCCGAGTGCGCCACCTTGTCGAACACCGCCTTGGCCACGCGCTGCTCGTTGAGCAGGTGCTCGTTGTGCCGGGCGATCAGGTCGCGCTGTTCGAGCACCTCGCGCTGCAGGTGGTGCAGGCGCCCCATGGCGCGGATCTTCGCCTCGAGGATGAAGCGGTTGTAGGGCTTGGAGAGGAAGTCGTCGCCGCCGGCTTCCAGGCTTTGCACCAGCGCTTCAGTCTCGCTCAGCGAAGTGAGGAAGATGATCGGCACCAGCGCCTCGCCGGCCAGCTGGCGAATCCGCTTGGCCGCCTCGAAGCCGTCCATCACCGGCATCAGGGCGTCCATCAGCACCAGCTGCGGCCGCTCCTGGTCGAACAGCGCCAGCGCCTCCAGGCCGTTGGCGGCGGTGAGAACGCGGTGGCCCTGGCGGCTGACGATGGTCGACAGCAGCAGGCGATCGGCGGCGTTGTCGTCGGCGATGAGGATCGTCAGGAAGTTCGACATGGCTGGCACGCCGCGTCGCTCAGCTGATCTGGAACAGCTGCTCGAAGTTGGAGATGGAAAGAATCTTGCGCACATCCGGGCTGCACTGGGTCAGGCGGATCTGCGCGTGTTCGCCGCCGGCGTGGTCGCGCAGCAGCAGGAGCATGCCCAGGGCGGAGCTGTCCAGGTAGGTTGCGCCCTTGAGATCGATCACATAGCGCTTGGGCGTGATTTCGATGCGCTCGTAGGCATCGCGGAATTCCTGGTGCGCGCCGAAATCGAATCGGCCCTGTACCACGATGGTCAGCTCCTGCCCGTCGGCCGATGGAACGGAAGTGATGGCCATGGTGATCTCCCTGCTGAAATGGCTACGCGTCGTGAGTGGGAACATTTAGCAGCTTGTCCGGGCCCCGGCAACTTACCGGGTGGCCCGCTGCCATTGTGCGCCGGGCCGGTTACAAGCTGGCGTCAGGGTTTAGTCTGCCCTTTCGTGATCCCGCGCCCGCATACCTCCGTCATCCTCGCGAACGCGGGGATCCAATTGATTGGTTTAGCGCGCCGCTTCGGCGCGTTCGGATGTTTCTTGTTTCGCCCCCTCGGGCGAGTCACTTTCTCAAACGCCAGAAAGTAACCAAAGCGCTTGCCCCGACATACGGGTCCGGCAAGCCGGACTTCCCTCACACATTCCCACGCACCCGGAGGCCCGCCCCGACAGTACGTCCCTGTACTGGTCGGGGCTTTTGCGACATCCATGTCGCGCAACCTCCTCTACATGGGCTTAGCTCGGCCTTCTGTAAGGGGCGTTCGGCGCGTGTGGATGTCTCGCTGGAAATCCCAAGAGCGAAGCGCGCTTGCGCTTTTCGTAGGAGCGGATTTATCCGCGAATCGCGGGCATGGCCCGCTCCTACAGGCGACATTGTCGTGGGGATTTTCGCGGATGAATCTCCTACCGCGCGCCTCGCTCGCGGTATTCGCCTGGCGTCACGCCGAACCAGCGGCGGAAGGCGCGGAAGAAGTTGCTGGGTTCGGAGAAGCCGAGCAGGTAGGCGATTTCCAGCAGGGTCATGTGCGGTGTCGCCAGGTATTGCTGGGCGAGTTCGCGGCGGGTGTCGTCGAGCAGTTGCTGGTAGCTGCTGCCCTCCTCCTGAAGGCGCCGCTGCAGGGTGCGCTCGGAGAGGTGCAGCGCCTCCGCCACCGCCTCGCGCTTGGGCTCGCCCTGCGGCAGCAGGCGGCACAGCACCTGGCGGGTCTGGTGGCTGAAGCGGCTACTTTCGAAGCGCGCCAGGTACTCGCCGGCGAAACGGTCGTGCAGCCGCGCCAGCTCCGCGTTGGCGGTGGGCAGCGGGGCGTCCATGTCGGCGTGGGAGAAGAGCATCGCGCAGTGCGTCTGGCCGAATTTCAGCGGCGCTTCGAACAACGCCGCATAGGGCGCGATGTCCCGCGGCGGCTCGCCGGCCAATTGAACTTCCAGCGGCCGGATCTGCCGGCCGGTGATCCAGCGCACCAGGCCGATCAGGCTGGCCAGCGAGCATTCGGCACTCTGCCTCGCCGGCTGCAGGCGGTCGCCGTGGACCTGCACGCTGAACAGGCAGCCCTCGGGCTGGCGGCGGAAGCTCAGGTCGGCGCCTTCGGCGATGATCCGCTGGTAGCGCTCCAGGCGTTCGAAGCCCTCGGCGAGGTTGCGGCTGGACATCAGCGCATAACCCACCACCGGGAACGCCGGGGTGTGCACGCGGGCGATGTTGAGGGCGATGGCCGGGTTGCCGCTGCGCTGCACGGCGAGCTGCCACAGACGCGTCATGTCGTCCTGCGGGAAACGCGCGTCGGGGTCGTCCAGCGCCGCGTAGTCCAGCCCCAGCTCGGCGAACAGGGCGCGCCCGTCCAGGCCTTCCAGCTCGATGGCGAGGACCATGCCGCGCACCCAGCTGGACAGTGTCGTACGCTCAGGCATCTCGATTCTTCTTGTACTCGGCCGCGCCAGGGCGGCCAGGGGAATGGCGGGGTTGGATACTAAACTGGCTGCATGGGTCATCCGCAAGTAGCGGCGCCGTCCCTACACTGGGCCGACCACGACAACAGGAGGTGCGCCATGGCCACCGACACCGCCGAGCGTTTCCGCAGTTTCGCCGAGTTCTACCCCTACTACCTGCAGGAGCACAGCAACGCGACCTGCCGCCGCCTGCACTACGTCGGCAGCCTGCTGGTGCTGACGATCCTCGCCTACGCCGTGATCGGCGGCCACTGGGCCTGGCTGTTCGCCCTGCCCTTCGCCGGCTACGGCTTCGCCTGGGTTGGCCATTTCGTCTTCGAGAAGAACCGCCCCGCCACCTTCCAGTACCCGCTGTGGTCGTTCATGGGCGATTGGGTGATGCTAAAGGATGCCTTTACCGGGCGGATTCGGTTCTGAGGTTGGATGTTGGGTCCCCGCGAGCGCGGGGGCCCAATTAAATCCGGCGGATCAGCAACTCCCGCACCCGCGCCTCTTCTTCTCTCGGCAACTCCACCCAGAGCACCGGCTTGCCGGCGATGAGCGCACCCAGCGCCACACCATCCTTGTAGATCACCCGGTTACCCAGCACCGCCGGCACCTTGCTGCCGGGCAACAGCGTACCAGCCAGGTTCAGCGGATCGACCGCCGAAAGCACCACGTACTCGCCATCCTTCTCGCGCCGGCGCACTTCGCGCAGCAGGCCGACCGCTTCCGGCAGGGCGAACTGCTCGCCGGTCAGGCCGGCGACGAAGCGCCCGCCGCGAATCTCGCCGCGCGCTTCCAGGCGATGGTAGACGCGCAGCAGGTCGCGCCACGGCGGCAGCCAGTCGGCCTCGCGCGCCAGCAGGCGCCAACAGACCACGCCGTAGCGACGCAGTAGCGTCATCGCCACACGCTCCAGTACTTCTGCGGCCAGGCGTGGCGGCTGGCCCTCGACCAGCTCGACCGACGGCCTGCGCAACAAGGCCCAGCGCCCGGCGTCGGCCATGCCGAACAGCGGCGTACGCGCCCGGCGCTCCTGGCGGCTGCGCTTGGCAGCAGGAAGCAGCAATGCGCGCAGACCGGCGAAGCTGTCGGCATTCACTCGGCCGACTGCCACCAGCTCACCCAAGGCCATCTCCAGTTCACTGCGCAGCAGGTGCGCCTCGCTGGAAAGCTCGTCGAAGAACAGCGCACCGTGTGTCTGCAGCGCCTGCAGCACCTTCTGCGCCTTCGAGGACAGCTCCGCCTCCGGCGCATCGGCGCAGAGCGCGCCCCACAAGGGCAGCTCGCGGCGCGGCAGCAGAACGATGGGCGTGCTACGCAACGGTCCGCCGCCACTGCGACCGCGCAGCGTGGCGCGGCTCGGCAGGCGCGCCCAGACCAGCCGGCCCGCGCGGCACAGGTCGTCCAGCCAGTTGATCCCGTAATCGGCCACCCGCGCCGGCAGCAGCTCGCTTTCCCAGGCTCCGGCGGCGGCCTGGAAGCCCTCCAGCTGGCTGAGCACACCGGCCAGCGCCTCGGCGCCGCGCACTTGCGAGCTCTTCGAAACGCGCTGCCAGTCGAACAGGAAGCGCATGAAGTCGGCCCGCTCCACCGGCTCGATCTCGCGGCGCAGGCGGCGCACCGTGTAGCGGTGGATGCGCGCCAGCAGGTGGCGCTCGCACCACTCCTCCTCGCCGGCATCCGGGCTGAAGCGGCCGCGCAGTACGTAGCCCTCGCGCTCCAGTCCCGCCAAGGCAAAGGCAATATCGGCGGCAGGCAAGGCGAGGTCCTCCACCATCTGGCGTTGCGTGCGCGGACCGAAGCCGGTCAATCGCGCACGCAGCAGTTCGAGCAACGCATCCTCCGCCGACCAGCCTTCCTGCAACCCCATCGGCAATTGCAGTTCGGGCGTCAGCCGCGCCTGTGGATAGACAGCCAGCACCTGGCAGAGGCGTTCGGCGGCTACCCACAGATCAGCCTCGCCACTGCGCAGGCGCGTCGCCCGGCCGGCCTTGGCCAGGCGCCCAAGCAGCAGTTCCCAGCCTTGGTTCTCGCACGCCTCATCGGCACGAATGCAACCCAGGCCACTCAGTGCCTCGTGCATCTCGTCGGGGTCGCGCGCCTCCGGCCAGGCCTCGGCACGCACCGCGGCTATGGCTTCCGGATCGAGCGCGCCGAGATCGTCGGAGGATTCTGGATCGCTCCAGCGCCGGCTGAGCACCGCCTGGGTGCGGCGCTCTTCCAACGGCGCATCGTCGAGGAAGGCATAGGGGCTGGCACTGAGCACTTCTGCCGCCAGCGGCGAGGGCGCCGGCAGGTCGCGGGCATACAGCGCCACCTCGCCGTGCTCCATGCGCCGCAGCAGGGCCAGCCAGGCGTCGCAATCCATCGCCTCGTGGAGGCAGTCATCGAGGGTTTGCGCCACCAGCGGATGGTCGGGAATCTGCCGCTCGCCGACGATGTTCTCCAGGCATGCGACTTGATCGGGGAAGACCGCGGCGAGCAGGTCCTCGCTGCGCATACGTTGCAGTTGCGGCGCCACCTTGCGCCCGCCGCGGTAGCGCGGCAGGGCCAGCGAAGTGGTGGCGTTCCAGCGCCAGCGCACGCCGAACAGCGGTGCGTCGAGCAGCGCCTGGACCAGCACCTGCTCGGCGGTATTGGCATTCAGGTAGCGCCACACCTCATCCAACGGAAAGCTGTGGCTGGTGGATAGCGAGAGGATGATCGCATCCTCGGTTGCCGCCGCCTGCAGCTCGAAATTGAAGGTGCGGCAGAAGCGCTTGCGCAGGGCCAGGCCCCAGGCGCGGTTGACCCGGCTGCCATAGGGCGAATGGATCACCAGCTGCATGCCGCCGGACTCGTCGAAGAAACGCTCCAGCACCAGCGCCGACTGGCTCGGCAGCACGCCAAGGGCGGCACGGGCGCGGGCCAGGTACTCCACCAGTTGGCGCGCGGCGGCTTCATTCAAGTCGAGTTCCTCTTCCAGCCAGGCCAGCGCCGGCAGCAGGGGTTCGGTGCTGCCCTGCCCTTCGGCGAGCAACCCATCCAGCCGCTCGCGCAGGCGCGACACGCTGGCCGACAGCTCGTCGCTGCGCCCCGGCGCCTCGCCGAGCCAGAACGGGATGTTCGGCGGCTGGCCCTGGGCATCCTCGACACGCACCTTGCCCGGCTCGATGCGCAGGATGCGGTAGGACTGGTTGCCCAGCTGGAAAACGTCGCCGGCCAGGCTTTCCACGGCGAAGTCCTCGTTCACCGTGCCGACGGTCAGGCCCTGCGGCTCCAGCAGCACCTGGTAGTCGCCGGTATCGGGAATGGTGCCGCCGGAGGTCACGGCGGTCAGCCGCGCGCCCCGTCGGCCGCGCAGCAAACCGTGCACGCCATCGCGATGCAGGTAGGCGCCGCGCTGGCCGTTGCGGCTGGTGTAGCCGTCGACCAGCATGCGCACGAGTGCGTCGAAGCGCTCGCGCGGCAGATCGGCGTAGGGCTGGGCGCGGGTCAGCAGTTGGAACAGGTCATCCTCGCGCCATTCGCGGCCGGCCACTTCCGCGACTATCTGCTGGGCCAGCACATCGAGCGGCGCGTGCGGAATCGACAGTGCATCCAGCTCACCGCGACGCACGCTGTCCAGCAGCGCCACGCATTCGATCAGCTCATCCCGTGAAGTGGGGAACAGCCGCCCCTTGGGTGTACCGCCAACGCTGTGTCCCGAACGCCCGACGCGCTGCAGGAAAGAAGCGATGGAGCGCGGCGAGGCGATCTGGCAGACCAGCTCGACGTCGCCGATATCGATGCCCAGCTCCAGCGATGCGGTGGCTACAAGGACCTTGAGGCGCCCCGCCTTGAGCCGCTGCTCGGCGCCCAGGCGCTGCTCCTTGGACAGGCTGCCGTGGTGTGCGGCGACCTTGTCGATGCCCAGGCGTTCGCCCAAGTGGCGGGTGATGCGCTCGGCCAGCCGCCGGGTATTCACGAACACCAATGTGGTGCGGTGCTCCTCGGCCAGCGCGGCGAGGCGGTCGTAGACGCTGTCCCAGACCTCGTGGGACATCACCGCCTCCAGCGGCGCCGGCGGCACTTCGATGCCCAGGTCGCGCGTCCGGCTGTAGCCGATGTCGACGATCCGGCAATCGGCCATGCCGCAGAGGAATTCCGCCACCGCCTCGATGGGCTTTTGCGTGGCCGACAACCCGATGCGCACGAGCGGTTCGGCGCACAGCGCCTGCAGGCGCTCCAGCGACAGCGCCAGGTGGCTGCCGCGCTTGCTGCCGGCCAGGGCGTGGATCTCGTCGACGATGACCGAGCGCGCGCCGGCCAGCATCTGCCGGCCGGATTCCGAGCCGAGCAGCACGTAGAGCGATTCCGGCGTGGTCACCAGGATGTGCGGCGGGCGCCGACGCATGGCCTCGCGTTCGCCCTGGCTGGTGTCGCCGGTGCGCACCGCCGTGCGGATATCCACAGCCGGCAGACCCCGGCGCTCCAGCTCCTCGCGGATGCCGGCCAGCGGCTCCTCGAGGTTGATGCGGATGTCGTTGGACAGCGCCTTGAGCGGCGAGACGTAGACCACGCAGGTGCGGTCCGGCAGCTCGCCGCCGTTGGCCAACCCCTCGCGCACCAGTTGGTCGATGGCCGAAAGGAAGGCGGTCAACGTCTTGCCCGAGCCGGTGGGTGCGGCGACCAGGGTCGAGCGCCCGGCGCGGATCGAAGGCCAAGCCTGGACCTGGGCGGCGGTCGGTACGGCGAAGTGGCGGGCGAACCAGGCCGCGACCGCGGGGTGGAAACCCTGCAGCACATCGGCGGGTGCGGAAGCGGCGGCGAGTCGAGTCATGCAGGCAAATATGGTGGTGGTGCACAAAGTGCTCAAGGACCGCCGATCACTCCTCGCCGTCGGACAATGCAAGCGCTACCCTGCGCGAATCTTCCTGCGGACCCGCCCGAATGAGCCTGAAAGACCGCGACTGGTACTGGCAGAACATCAACAACCCCGGCAAGAACGGCGAACCGCCGCCGCCCCGCGAGCACAACTGGCGACGCGCAATCAAGCACGTGCTGCAGCTGGCACTGTTGATCGCCATTGGCGTGGGCGCCTGGCAGCTGTGGCACGACCCGGCCGGCCGCCAGTGGAGCGAAGCGCGCTGGCACGCCCTGCTCGGCCGCCTGGGCCTCGAGCAACAGGCGGCCGGCAGCCCGGCCCGCCCCGACAAGTACGGCGACAGCCCGCGCTCGATGGCCGAATGCATCAAGCCGGGCAACCTGATCGACGACGAAGTCCGCGCCTGCGTGAAGGGCTACCGGGTGAAGACCTGGTAACCCTTCATCGACCTAGAACTTGGCCAGGTTGAGCACGTCGATGATCGCCGTGCCGCCCAAGCCGGTGAGCGACAGCAGCAAGGCGCGCACCAGCGGCTCTTCCGTGTAGCGCGAGAAGGCGCCGGTCTTCAGGTTGACGATGCGTTCGCGGATCAGCTGGAGCTTGGCAACCGGTGGGCCGTCGGCGGGCTCGGCCAACAACTGCGCATCGATGTGCTGCAAGGCCAGGGCACGGGCCTTCTCCGCCGCGCGACGCAGCGACAACGCGGAGAAGAACAGGATCAGGCCAGTGACAACGAAGGAAATCACCAACCCCGGCGGAGTCGGCCAGTTGTCGAACAGGCTGCTGCGCGAAACGATCAGGATCAGCAGCACCACCGTCGGCGCATAGATCAGCCGGCTCACCGCTGCGGTACGCCGGGCGATCAATGCGACGTCAACCCAGTCGTCGATACAGGCGTGCTGGTCGATGCCGAAGATTTTTCGGTGTTTCTCGCGCAATGCCTCCGGCCAGATGCCGTGGTGGCCGATCAGCTGGCGAATGAAACGGATCAGCAGGAAGTTGGCGTCGACCACCCAGAACACCAGGAGCTGGAAGGCGAGCGTCGGCAGCATCCAGACGGTCTTGCTCCAGAGCAGACTACCTCGCACCGGGCTGCCGTCGAACGGCCAGAGAACGTACAGCACACCGCTGATCAGGGCGAAGGTCCAGGTCGCCAGGATGGCCCGCAGCAGGCGAGCACCGAACACGCCGCCGAGACAGTGCTCCTGCCAGAACTCCTCGATAACGAGGGTCGGACGTCCGTCGCTGCCCGCGTATTTCACTGCGTGCGACTGCTTGGCCATTTGCCCGATCCTGTCCTTGGATAACGGGAACAGCACCAATGTCAGATAGGTGCCCAATTCCCGGAGCCAGCGCTGAGTGCCGGCCGCCTGCTGTTTCGCTTGGCCCTCTGCGGGCGTGCCGGGCACCGGGGCCTCTGCCGACGACGTGGAGCCACGCCGCCAGGGGAAGCGGCTACGCAGTGTCACCGGCTTGATGTTCAGGCCGTACTCCTCTTCGATCTGCTGGCGGTTCAGGCGCAGACAACGCCAACCCCAGGCCAGCGCCGAGATCGAGATGAGCAGCGCCAGCAGACGCAGCGCGATGGTTGGCCAGGCACTGATCCCTTCGAAGAGAAACATCGGCTCGCCCAGCCCATCCTCGGTCAGCATCCGCCGTGACTGGTAGCCCCAGAGCAACGCGAGGATGAAGACCACTCCCGGCAGGACCAGGTAGTAGGCCGAGGAATCGAACAGGCTGGGTGGCAGGGACGTCTCCTTCAACGGCGCCGAGCCTGCTTCCTGCTCCCGGCAGCGCATCAGTTCACGATTGCGGCGAATCAGCTGGGCCGCCAGCACGCCGAGGACGATCAGCACGAAGGTTCCCCAGATCAACTGGACGCGCCACATCAGCGCCGACGCCCAGGCGAACAGGCCGGCGACCACGTAGAAGGCCAGCGGCAGCCGGCGCACCCACAACGGCAGCTGGCCTTGCTGCGTCGTCGAGTCCTGGCGCTCGTCGACCCACCACCAGCCGAGGAACAGCAACAAGGCCGAGACCAGCAGGATCAGCCAATCGCCCTGCCACATGGCCAGCACGCCATCGAGTTTGCCGCGCAAAGCGTCGGTGATCTGCGGATAGGGCGGTGGCGGCGGGTCCTGCAGGCAGCTCAGGGTCATGATGTCCTGGGTCATGGCCGGGCGCCCGGCCGCCCAGGAGCGCTGGGTCCTGGGCGTCACGCAGAATTTGCCGCGATCGCCGCGCTGCTCGCTGGCCAGCGGAATGAAACCGCTGATGCCGATCTCGTAGATGCCCGGCGCCAGCAGGCTGTCGCCATCAGGGTCGAATTTCGCCTGCTTGAAGGCGAAATCGCGGGGCGACTGGGCGGCAAGCACGGCGACGAACACGGCGCTCTGCAGGCTGTCGCGGAAAGGCGGCACGTCCTGCTGCAAAGCGCGGGTCAGCGACAGGCCGAAGGGCGAGGCCAGCACCAGGTTGCGAGTGGTCTCCGCCTGCCCGCGCTGCAGCATGCGCGCATCGAGGTCGGTGGAGAAATACAGCTTGTTCGGCAGGCGAGCCTTGAGCGCCTGCAGCACCAGCAGCTTGTCGTAGGCATCGGTACCCAGCACACCGATGGCGGCGATGCCACTGTCGCCGTTCTGCCGGTAGCCGTCGTCCAGCTCGGCGATGCGATCGGCAAGCCGGCGCAGGTAGTCCAGCTGCGAATCGCCGTCGGAGCGCTCCAGCGGGCTGCGGTCGCTCAGCGGGTCCTTGGCGTCTTTCGGGGCGGCGGACGGGTCGCTCTTCGCCGCCTGATCCGGCAGGCGCCCGTCGACGCCCCGCAGGTAGCTGAAGCGCAGCACCCAGTCGTCGACCATGTCGCGATTCCCCGGCTCCAGGCGCGCCCGCTCGGCGACCTTGGCCTTGAACGATTCGGCCAGGGCGCGCGAGTAGAAGCTGTCCCATTCGGAAATCAGCGCGATGCGCCCATAGCGCGGCCAGACATCGGTGGCGGCGCAGTCATTGCCGACCCGCTGCGCCATGCCGCGCATGCATTGCATGCCCTTGACCGGGTCGACCCGGCGCAGCATCAGTTCGTCCAGCAGCATGGAGGCCAGCCAGCCGTCGTCGGCGACGGTGCGCAGGAGTTTCATCGGTTTCTGGGGAGTGGCGGGCTTTTCACCCGCCACATAGCAGTTGGAACCCGGCGTGGCGGTCCGGTCGCCGGGCATGCCGCAGGTCAGCATCTTCTTCTCGGCCGTCGCCATCGGTGAATAGATCTCGACGGTGGACGTGGCGTTGCCCGCCTGTTCGTCGCGATACATCTCGCGCAACAGGGTCGAGCGGGACGGGCCCAGGACTTTCAGGACGAAGGTGTCGTCGGTTTCGCTACGACCGACCATCGGCGCCAGCTGCTTGCGCAGTTCGCTCAAGCGCATCAGCGGGTGGTCCATCAGGTAATCGTCCTTGACCCAGAACAGCAGCGTCCTGGCCTCCGGTTGTGCCTGGTGCTCGGCGTCGCGTGGCGGATCGAGGGGGTTGGCCACCAGCTCTTCGTAAGGCAACTCGGGCTGGTCCTTAGCGGGCGTGCTCAACACCGGGGTCTTGAAGCAGCGCATGTGCTGCTCGTCGTCCGGCACCATGTGACTGTTCTTGAAACCGGCGAGGATGGCGTAACGCGTGCGCCTGCGCAGTTCCACCTCGTCGGCGTAAGGGCCGCCTTCAATCACCGCCAGCATCACGTCGGCCTTGTGCACTGCGCCAGGCTTGTCACCGGCGATCGAGAGAACGTCGAGGCAGGGGTCTTCCTTCGCGGTCTCGGGCGTTTCCTTGAGCTTGCGCCGGTAGCGCTCCAGGGCATCGAAGGGGTCTTGCCAGAGGCGCGCCTCGATGGGCTGTTCGGCGCGGAACTGGCCGCCCAGCGGGCGCGGTTCGAGGAAGGGTGCGCGGGTCAGTGCGAATGTCGAGACGACCAGGCTGAGAATGACCGCTCCGCCGGGTATCCAGAGCGCGAGACTGCTCCCTGAGTCCTTGCTGTCCATGGTCCCTCCCGAGGCGTCGGGTCGACCGTTGACGCTGCCTAGGGGCGCCGGAGGGGAGCGTCGCTGGGTCCGCCGGGCCCGGTCCTTCGCCTCGCCTACGGCGACCGGAGCGCCGCGCGGGGCCGGAGGTTATTTCCTCTCCCTTGCCGGACAAGCGTGCGGGTGAACGACTCGCCGCTGGCCGGCCGACCTGAAGCGCCGGGCTGTGCGTTACCGCCTACGCGGGCCCTTGCGGACCGCAGCCCCGTCCGGTCGATGGAACCTCCAAGGTCAACATAGTCCAGCGCCAGAAAATTGTACAAATTTCAACCAACCCAGGCTTTCGCTACGGCTCGTCGATTCTCTGACGCGCCCTACGCCCGATGATCGACTGGGCGTGGACCGTATGACGCTCCGCGTCATGTCCCGTCCGACTCGCCGCCCTGCCCCAGGCCGTGCTGGCGCAGCTTGTTGGCGATGGTGGTGTGCGACACCCCCAGGCGCTTGCCGAGCAGGCGGCTGCTCGGGTGTTCGCGGTAGAGGCGCTCCAGCACCGCCCGCTCGAAGCGGCCGACGATGGCGTCGAGGCCGCCCTCCAGGGAGAAGTCGCCCAGCGGGTGCGGCGCGCCGTAATCCGGCAGGCGGATGTGCTCGGCCTTGATGGTGCCGCCTTCGCACAGCGAGACCGCCTGGAACAGCACGTTTTCCAGCTGCCGCACGTTGCCCGGCCAGTGGTAGCGACTGAGGCGGTCCATGGCCTGCGGCGCCAGCACCGGTAGCGGGCAGCCGATCTGCCGGCTGGCCGAATCGAGGAAGTGCTCGACCAGCGGGTTCAGGCCGTCGAGGCATTCGCGCAGCGGCGGGATGTGCAGCGACAACACGTTGAGGCGGTGGTAGAGGTCCTGGCGGAATTCACCCTTGGCGCACAGTTCGGACAGATCGACCTGGGTGGCGCAGATCACCCGCACGTCGAGGTAGACCTCCTCGTCGCTGCCGACCCGGCGGAAACAGCCGTCCTGCAGGAAGCGCAGCAGCTTCACCTGCAGACGCGGGCTCATCTCGCCGACACCGTCGAGGAACAGGGTGCCGCCGGCGGTGAGCTCGAGCAGGCCGAGCTTGCCTTCCGGGCGCGCGCCCTCGAATGCGCCGGGGCCGTAGCCGAACAGCTCGGTCTCGGCCATGGATTCGGGCAGGCCGGCGCAGTTCAGCGCCATGAATGGCGCCTGGCCGCGCGGGCTGGCCAGGTGGCAGGCGCGGGCCAGCAGTTCCTTGCCGGTGCCGGTCTCGCCCTCGATCAGCAGCGGCGCGTCCAGCGGCGCCATGCGCCGGGCTTCGCGAACTACCGCGGCCATCACCTTCGAGCTCTGGAAGATGCTGTCGAAACCGCGCAGCTCGACCTTGCGCACGTTATAGATGCGCTCGCCGACGCGGTCGGCGCGGTGCAGGGTGATGACCGCGCCGGCCAGCGCCTCGCTGTCGTCGTGTTCGGATTTCAGCGGGGCGATGTCGGCGAGGAACACGTCGCCCTTCACCTTCACCCGCAGGCCGTTGATCCGCGCCTTGTTGGCGCGCACCAGCTCGGGCAGGTCGAGCTCTTCGACGTAACGCGCCAGCGGAATCCCCGGCACCTCGTCGACGCGCACGCCGAGCAGCTGCGCGGCCGCGCGGTTGCCAGCGACTATCTGCCCGGCCATGTCGATGGACAGCACCGGGAAGTCCAGCGCTGCCAGCAGCGCGTTGAGCTCCAAGTGGCGGCGCTCGCTGGGCATCAGGCCGACGCGCTTGACCCCGAAGACGCCGGGGATCGCCTCGAGCTTGGGCTTGAGCGACTGGAACTGCAGGTTGATCAGGTTCGGGCAGAGCAGGTAGATGGCATTGCCCTGCTCGCCGCCGACCTCGCCGCGGTTGACGTTGATGCCGTAGTCGACCAGCAGGTTGAGGATGTCGCGCAGGATGCCGACGCGGTTCTGGCAGTGGACTTTGATACGCATGGAAAGGCCCGCTCTCTTGTACTTGCCGGGGTCCCGAGGCAGGCATTTTTCGCCTGTCGGCCGGAATTTTCCGTCAAGAATATGTGACAGATTCCGAGCGCATCAAGCCGAATTCTCGGCAACTCGCCCATGTCGTAACGTTTTCTTTACGAAAAGCCGCGATCTCAGCCACGTGAAGCGGGAAGCGAGGGGCTGCATCGGCACGCGAACACAGCTATCTGTGGAGCTATCACAACAACAAAGGCCTGACCCGGAGGCCCCATGAAGACAACGCAGTACGTGGCCCGCCAGCCTGACGAGAACGGTTTCATCCACTACCCGGAAACCGAGCACCAGGTGTGGAACACCCTGATCACCCGCCAGCTCAAGGTGATCGAAGGCCGCGCCTGCCAGGAATACCTGGACGGCATCGAGCAGCTCGCCCTGCCCCACGACCGCATCCCGCAACTGGGCGAGATCAACCAGGTGCTCCAGGCCACCACCGGCTGGCGCGTCGCCCGCGTCCCGGCACTGATCCCGTTCCAGACCTTCTTCGAATTGCTGGCCAGCCAGCAGTTCCCGGTGGCCACCTTCATCCGCACCCCGGAAGAGCTGGACTACCTGCAGGAGCCGGACATCTTCCACGAGATCTTCGGCCACTGCCCGCTGCTGACCAACCCCTGGTTCGCCGAGTTCACCCACACCTACGGCAAGCTCGGCCTGGCTGCGAGCAAGGAAGAGCGCGTGTACCTGGCGCGGCTGTACTGGATGACCATCGAGTTCGGCCTGCTCGACACCCCGCAAGGCCGGCGCATCTACGGCGGCGGCATCCTCTCCTCGCCGAAGGAAACGGTCTACAGCCTGTCGGACGTACCCGAGCACCAGGCCTTCGACCCGGTCGAGGCGATGCGCACGCCCTACCGCATCGACATCCTGCAACCGCTGTACTTCGTCCTGCCGGAGCTCAAGCGCCTGTTCGAGCTGGCCCACCAGGACATCATGGCGATGGTCCGCCAGGCCATGCAGCTGGGCCTGCATGCACCGAAGTTCCCGCCGAAGCAGGCTGCCTGACCCCCTCCCCGTATGGGTGAGCTTGCTCGCGAAGCCTTCTGGGTCCCCGCGTTCGCGGGGATGACGCAGAGGGGGCGTTCGCGAGCAACGCCCAGGCGTCCTTCTCGCTCCTACAATCAAATACCTTGCGTAACGAAACCAACAAGGAGAACCCCATGAGCACCCTCAGCCAAGCCCAATGCGAAGCCTGCCGCGCCGACGCCCCGCACGTCTCCGACGATGAACTGGCCACACTGATCAAGCAGATTCCGGACTGGAACATCGAGGTCCGCGACGGCCACATGGAGCTGGAGCGGGTTTTCCTGTTCAAGAACTTCCGCCATGCCCTGGCCTTCACCAACGCTGTCGGCGGCATCGCCGAGGAAGTCGGCCACCACCCTGACCTGCTGACCCAGTGGGGCAAGGTCACCGTGACCTGGTGGAGCCACGAGATGAACGGCCTGCACCGCAACGACTTCATCATGGCCGCGCGCACCGACGAGCTGGCCAAGGTCGCCGAAGGCCGCAAATGAACCACTTCGCCCCCATCCCGCGCGTGCCGGGCGACCCGATCCTCGGCCTGATCGACGCCTTCCGCGCCGACCCGAACCCGGCCAAGCTCGACCTCGGCGTGGGCGTCTACAAGGATGCCCAGGGCCTGACGCCGATCCCGCGCGCCGTGAAGCTGGCCGAGCAGCGCCTGGTGGAACATGAGACCACCAAGAGCTACGTCGGCGGCCACGGCGACGCGCTCTTCGCCGCCCGCCTGAGCGAGCTGGTGCTTGGCAGCGACTCGCGCCTGCTGGCCAGCCAGCGCGCCGACGCCACCCAGACTCCCGGCGGCACCGGCGCCCTGCGCCTGGCCGGCGAGTTCATCGCGCGCTGCCTGCCGGGGCGCGGCATCTGGGTCAGCGACCCGACCTGGCCGATCCACGAGACGCTGTTCGCCGCCGCCGGCCTCAAGGTCAATCACTACCCCTACGTGGGTGCCGACAATCACCTCGACGTCGACGGCATGCTCGCCGCGCTGAACCACGTGCCTCATGGCGACGTGGTGCTGTTGCACGCCTGCTGCCACAACCCGAGCGGCTTCGACCTGGCCTACAACGACTGGCAGAAGGTCCTGGAAGTAGTGCGTCGCCGCGAGCTGCTGCCGCTGATCGACTTCGCCTACCAGGGCTTCGGCGACGGCCTGGAGGAGGACGCCCGCGCCGTGCGGCTGTTCGCCGAAAGCCTGCCGGAAGTGCTGATCACCAGCTCCTGCTCGAAGAACTTCGGCCTCTACCGCGACCGCGTCGGCGCGCTCATCGTCAGCGCCGCCAACGCCGAGCAACTGGGCAACGTACGCAGCCAGCTGGCGAGCATCGCGCGCAACCTCTGGTCCACCCCGCCGGCGCATGGCGCCGAAGTCGTGGCGACCATCCTTGGCGACCGCGACCTCAAGCAACTCTGGCTGGACGAAGTGACCGCCATGCGCACCCGCATCGCCAGCTTGCGCCTGGGCCTGGTCGAGGCCCTGCGCCCGCACGGGCTGGCCGAGCGCTTCGCGCACATCGCCATCCAGCGCGGCATGTTCTCCTACACCGGCCTGACGCCGGAGCAGGTCCGCCGCCTGCGCGAGGAGCACAGCGTGTACATGGTCGGCAGCGGCCGCGCCAACATCGCCGGCATCGACGCAACGCGCCTGGGCGACCTGGCCCGCGCCATCGCGGCGGTTTGCGAGTAACGGTTCTTCCCTCGATTCGACCGGCCAATGGCCGGTTTTTTTTTGCCTTTGGGAAGCCCGGCAGGAGCGGATCTCATCCGCGAATGGCTATGCACGGCGCCTCCCTGTAGGAGCGGCCCATGGCCGCGATTCGCGCGCATGGCGCGCTCCTACACGTTGGCATCGGCGCAGGGATTTTCGCGGA
The DNA here is from genome assembly GCF_041409665.1 of Pseudomonas sp. QL9. NCBI lineage: Bacteria > Pseudomonadati > Pseudomonadota > Gammaproteobacteria > Pseudomonadales > Pseudomonadaceae > Pseudomonas > Pseudomonas sp. QL9. The sequence goes on along the minus strand of NZ_CP166971.1, from coordinate 4,688,260 downwards.
TGAATCCGCTCCTACAGAGGAGCCAGCGGCGGCCCCGCCTGGCGTTTCCAGCGGCCGGGCGTGGTGCCGGTCCAGCGCTGGAAGGCGCGCGAGAAGCTGGCCGCTTCGGCGTAGCCCAGGCACTGGGCGATGCCGTTCAGGTCGAGCCTGGATTCGCGCAGCAGGCGCTCGGCCAGGCGTTGGCGGATGCCGTCGCTGAGCGTCTGGAAGCTATGGCCTTCGGCGGCCAGGCGGCGTTGCAGGGTGCGTTCGGCGAGGCCCAGGCGGCGGGCGACTTCGCGGCTGCCGGGGAGGTTCGCCGACTCGCGGATCAGCAGTTGCTGCACCGCCCGCGCCGTGGGCGTGCCGGCCAGGGTGAGCTGCAGCTCCGCACAGGCTCGTTCGCAGAGCGCCTCGCCGCTGGCGCGGGCGTCGAGGTGGGCCTGCGGCAGGCTGGCCGCGAGGTCGGCATGGGCGAACAGCACGGCATTGCGCGCGGCGCCGAAGCGCACTGGGCCGGGCCAGTCACGGGCGTATGGCATCGGGTCTTCCGGCGCGGCGCTGCGCAATTCCAGCGCCAGTGGCTCGACCGGTCGCTGCAGCAGCTCGCTGGCCAGTTGCACGCAGCCGGCCACACCGCGCTCGACCACGAAGGCGCGGGCGTCGGGCGGCAGCACGCTGTCGTCGAAGATCATCCAGATGCCCTGTGCATCCTCGGCGCGGCTCACCGGACAGAGGGTCAGCGCCAGGCTCTGGTAGCGGCCGAAGGTCTCGAAGGCTTCGAGCAGGTTGCGGCAGGCGAGCATGGTGAAGCCGAGCAGGCCCAGCGAAGTGAGGTGGTAGCGCCGTCCGGCGCTGAAGCCCAGGCCCGGGCGCCCCAGGTGCTGCAGCAGGTTGCGGATCACCGCCAGCTCTTGCCAGGCCTGGATTTGCGCGTTGCGTCCGGCCAGTTCGCGCGCATCTATGGCGCTACCCACCAGGCAGGCCTCCTCGCCCAGGCCTTCGGCGCGGGCGCAGTCGAGCAGGTAGCGAACTCCAGTGATCTCGCGAAGTTGGCGCCAATCCATGTGGGGCTCCCGGGCAGTGGCGGAAATCATCAATTTCTGGCGCCGATCATCATGGCGCATCCCCTGTCCGCCGACCATGCTGAGCACGCCAACAACACCGACAAGAGGCCCGCCCATGTTCGAGTTCTTCTACGCCCTGCCCAGCCAGAACCGCGCCGCCAGCTACCGGCACTTCCAGATCGTCCCGGCCACCGGGGCCATCGGTGCCGACGTCAGCGAGATCGACCTGAAGACCCTCGGCGAGGAAGGCTACGCCGAGCTGCGCCAGGCCCTGCTGGCGCACAAGGTGCTGTTCATCCGCGGGCAGTCGCTGGGCATCGAGGACCTGGAGGCGGTAACCCTGCGCTTCGGCGAGTTCGGCCGCGAACCCTACGTCGAAGGCCTGCCGGACCATCCCCACGTGGTGCGGGTGGTCAAGGAAGCCAACGAGAAGACCCCGGTGGTGTTCGGCGGCGCCTGGCACAGCGACTGGTCGTTCCAGGAGCGCCCGCCGGCCTTCACCCTGCTCTACGGCCACGACATCCCGCCGTTCGGCGGCGACACCCTCTACGCGAACATGGCACTGGCCTACGAATGGCTGTCGCCGAAGCTGCGCGCCCAGCTGGAGACCTTGGACGCCATCCACAGCCCCGAACGCGCCTATGGTGCCGAGGCCAAGCACAACGACCTGATGGAAAACATGGCGGTGCGCTACGGCAATGCGGACGGCGAGACCCGCTCGCATCCGCTGGTGACCCACCACCCGGAAACCGGCAAGAAGATCCTCTACATCAACCCGGCCTACACCAGCGGCATCAAGGGCATGCGCCCGGCCGAAGCGCAGCCGCTGCTCGACTACCTCTACGGCATCGCGACCCAGCCGGCCTTCACCTGCCGCATGCGCTGGACGGCGGGCACCCTGGCGATCTGGGACAACCGCAGTACCTGGCATTACCCGGTCTCGGACTACCACGGCATGCGCCGGGAGATGTACCGCACCACGGTGGTGGGGGAAGTGCCGAGTCGCTGAGCAGCCGCCCTGCATGGGGCGGTGATTTTCGCGGATGAGATCCGCTCCTACTGCGGTGTGCGCGGGCTCGATTGCATGGCTTTCGTAGGAGCGGACCTTGTCCGCGAATCGCGGGCATGGCCCGCTCCTACAGGACGAACCGCGCCGCGTGCTCGCGCAGCATGTCCCGCAGCAACTGCGCGGCCGGCGACAGGTAGGCGCCGTCGCGCACGGCCAGGCCGATGCTGCGGTCGAGGGTGGTTTCCGCCAGCGGCACCTCGCGCAACTGGTCCACACCGTGACCGCCGCCCAGGGTTTCCCGGGCCATGAAGCTGAGCAGGCGGGTGCGCGCGATCAGCCGCGGCAGCATGGGAATGGCGTTGGTCTCGATCTGCACCTGCGGCGACGGCAGCCCGTGCCCTTGGAAGGTGGCATCGATCCAGCGCCGCGAGGACACCGCTGTCGAGGGCAGCACCCAGCGGTAGCGGCACAGGTCGGCGATGCCGAAGGGGCCGTCGAACAGCGGGTGCTCGCGGCTGGCGACCACCACCACCTGGTCCTGCAGCAGCGGTTCGCTCAGCAGCTGCGGGTCGTCGAGGATGCGCGAACAGATCGCCATGTCCAGGCGGCCGCCACGCAGGGACTCGCGCAGCAGGTCGTCCTGGCCGAGGACCAGGCTGATGGTCACGTCCGGCGCCCGCGCCAGCAACTCTTCCACCAGGCGCGGCAACAGGTATTCGGCCATGGTCGCGGCGCAGCCCAGGCGGATGTTGCCGACCACGCCGCTAGCGAAGTCGCGCACCTCGCGGCGGGTTTCCTCGACGCTCTGGCGCAGCTGGCGGGCGCGCTGCAGCATCAATTCGCCCGCCGGGGTGAGGCGGATGCGCCGGCCGTCGCGCTGGAACAGGCTGGCGCCGAGCGATTGCTCCAGGCGCTGGATGCTCTTGGTCAGCGCCGGCTGGCTGCGCCCCAGGCGGTCGGCGGCGCGGCCGAGGTGACCGAGTTCGGCGATGGTTTCGAAGTAGGCGAGATCGCGCAGGTCCATGGCGGCCATCCGATAAATTTCAGGAATGAATCCATGACTATTAGAAAATGGACTTGATGGATTGCGCTATCGATAATTTTCCCCGTCGTCCGTAGTCGGGAGCTTCGCGTGTCCAGCCTTCCAGCCCAGCGCTTCAGCCGTTTGCCCGCCAGCCTGCAGTGGCTCGCTCTGATTCTCGCGGCGGGGCTCGGCGGGCAGGCGCTCAGCGAACTGGGGCTGCCGGCCGCGCGCTTCCTCGGCCCGATGCTGGTTGCCATCGCCTTCGGCATCTCAGGCGCGACCATCCGATTGCCGCGCCTGAGCTTCCGCCTCAGCCAGGGCTGCATCGGCCTGCTCGTGGCCCACGCCATCAACGGGTCGGTACTGCAGGCGATGGCCGAATCCTGGCCGCTGATGCTCGTCGGCACCCTGCTGACCCTCGTGCTCAGTGCCCTGGTCAGCTACCTGATGGTGCGCTTCGGCGGCATTCCCGGCAGCACGGCTGCCTGGGGTACCGCGCCGGGCGGCGCTTCGGCCATGGTGGCGATGGCCGAAGCCCATGGCGGCGACCCACGGGTGGTGGCGACCATGCAGTACGTGCGGGTCGTCTGCGTGGTTGGCGCCGGGGCGCTGGTCGGCCGCCTGTTCGGCATCGACGGCAGTGGCACGGCGGCGCACAGTTCAACCCTCAGCAATCCCGAGGACCTGCCCGCGCTCGTCAACTGCCTGCTGCTGATCTTCGTCGGCGTCAGTATCGGCGGGCGCCTGCCGGCCGGGCCGCTGCTGGTGCCGCTGGTGGCCGGCGCCGCGCTGCAACTGGGCGGGCTGCTGCAGATCACCCTGCCCTACTGGCTGCTGGCCCTGGCCTACGGGGTGATCGGCTGCTACATCGGCCTGCGCTTCGATCGCGCCAGCCTGGTCTACGTCGGCCGCCACCTGCCGGCCATGCTGCTCAGTGCGCTGCTGCTGATCGCCAGTTGCGCGAGCTTCGCCTGGGGCCTGGCGGCCCTCACCGGCATCGATTTCCTGTCGATGTACCTGGCAACCAGCCCCGGCGGCCTGGACGCCATGGCGATCATCGCCGTGGACACCCACTCCGACGTCGGTCTGGTCCTGGCGATGCAGACCCTGCGGTTGATCGTGGTGCTGCTCAGCGGCGTGTCCATCGCCCGCCTGGTGATCCGCCTGAGCGAAGCTCGCACTCAAGCAGCCGGCGTCGCCCGCAGGTAGTCGTACAGCTCACGCACCGCGGGCTTCTCCAGCGACTGGGCGGCGTAACAGAGGCCAATGCGCCGCACCGGCAGCGGCACTTGCAGCTTGCCCTGGCGCACGCCGGCAACGCCGTCCAGCAGAGACGCCGGCAACAGCGCCGCACCTATGCCGGCACGAACCAGATGCAACGCCAGCTTCAGCGAGTCCGCCTGGGCCACAACCCGCTCGTTGCCATAGGCGCTCATCAGCCGCTGGTGCGAGGGGTGCGCCGGGCAGGTGATCCACCCCTTGTCGCTGGTCTCGCGCACATCGGCGGGCAACGCGAGCACGTAGGGATCGTCCCACACCGGCAGGAACAGTTCGTCCTCGCAACAGAACTCCTCCACCGCCAGCCGCGCATCGCCGACGCAGCCTTCCTGCAAGTGCAGCAGCAGGTTGGGCACGCCGGCGTAGGCCATGGCGACGAATCGCTCGATCTGCGCTGAGCTGATATCGCCTTCCACGCCCAGGTGCAGCGGACGCCGGGTTTCGGCATGGCGGAACATGCCGCGCAATCCCTCGGCATCGGCCAGCAATGCGCGCGCTCGCGGATAGAGCGCGCGGGCCGCTTCGCTGACCTCGACGCCGCGCGCCTGGCGGACGAAAAGCGTGGCGCCGAGGGCTTCTTCCAGCTGCCGTATGGTCACCGAAAGCGTTGGCTGGCTGACGAAAAGGCGCTGCGCCGCGGCGGTGATGTTGCGCTCTTCGAAGACGGCGACGAAGGCAGCGAGCTGACGAATATCCATAGACACAACCGATACCAGACAGAGGAATAAGCCATTTTTCAGGCTGAATTGCCGCAAATATACTCCTCAACATCCTCAAGGTATCCATATTTTCGATAGCAGGAGAATCCCATGAGCAAGCCCCTGATCATCGTCACCGGCGCCAGTTCCGGTATCGGCGAAGCCACCGCCCGCCTGTTCGCCGCCCAGGGCCATCCACTGCTGCTGCTCGCGCGGCGCATCGATCGTCTCGAAGCCCTGAAGCTGCCGAACGCGCTGTGCCGCGCCGTCGACGTCACCGACCGCGCCGCCCTGCTGGCGGCGGTGAAGGAAGCTGAAGAGCGCTTCGGCCCGGCCGACGCCCTGGTGAACAACGCCGGCGTGATGCTGCTGGGGAACATGGCCGAGCAGGACCCGGCCGAGTGGGAGCGCATGCTCGACGTCAACGTGAAGGGCCTGTTCAACGGCGTGCATGCGGTGCTGCAGGGCATGATCGCGCGGCGCCAGGGCACCGTGATCAACGTCAGCTCGGTGGCAGGGCGCAAGACCTTCCCCAACCACGTCGCCTACGTCGGCACCAAGTTCGCAGTGCACGCGATTTCCGAGAACCTGCGCGAGGAAGTGGCGCCCCACAACGTGCGGGTCGTGACCATCGCCCCCGGCGCGGTGGAGACCGAATTGCTCGGCCACACCACCGACGAAGCCATCAAGGCCGGCTACCAGGAATGGAAGCAGGACATGGGCGGCCAGGTGCTCAGCGCCGAGGATGTCGCCGGGGCCATTGGCTTCGCCTACAACCAGCCCCAGGGCGTGTGCATCCGCGAGATCGTCCTCGCCGCCACTCGCCAGCAGGCTTAACCGGCCAGCTTGTCCATCCAGCGCTTGTACTGGCGGGTGCGTCGTGCGCTGCGCAGCTGTTCGACGATCAGCGCGCGCAGCGGCGAGGCTTCCGGCTGTGGTTGGCGGCCGGCGCCGAGACGGCGGATCTGCAGCTTGACCAGGGCCATGTAGGCCAGCGCGGCCAGGGGCTTGGAGCGCCAACGGATGGCCGGCAGCTCGGCGCTGCGCTCGCGGCCGCCGCGCCAGTGCTCCGGCAGGCGCGGGTCGATGGCCAGGGCGGTGCCCATGCCGACCATCGCCAGGCCGCTGTCCAGCACCTGCTCGGCGATCGCCAGGCGGCGGATGCCGCCGGTGACCATCAGCGGCATGCACGCGGCGCCGAGCATCTCGCGGGCGAATTCAAGGAAGTAGGCTTCACGCGCCAAGGTGCGGCCATCGCGGGCATCACCCTGCATCGCCGGCGCCTCATAGCTGCCGCCGGAAAGCTCGACCAGATCGACCGCTTCATCGTTCAGCCAGCTGATCACCTGGCGCGCATCGCTGGCGTCGAACCCGCCACGCTGGAAGTCCGCCGAGTTGATCTTGACCGCCACGCTGAAGCCCGGCGACACCTTCGCACGCACCGCGCGAACCACCTCAAGCAGCAGGCGGGCGCGGTTCTCCAGGGAGCCGCCCCAGCGGTCCTGGCGCTTGTTGCTGATCGGCGAGAGGAACTGGCTGAGCAGGTAGCCGTGCGCCGCGTGCACCTGCACGCCGCTGAATCCGGCCTTCTCGGCGAGCACGGCGGTGCGGGCGAAGCGGGAGATGACGTCCGCGATGTCCGCCTCGGTCATCTCCCGCGGTACGGCAAACATCTTCGAGAAGCGGCCCATCTCCAGCGGCACCGCCGAGGGTCCCCAGGCGCCCTGGCCGAGGTTGACCTGCACCTGGCGGCCCGGGTGGTTGATCTGCAACCAGAACTGCGCGCCGCGCGAACGCCCGACCGCGGCCCAGCGACGGAATTTCTCCAGCTGCCGCTCGTCCTCCAGCACCACCCCGCCCGGCCCGGTCATGGCGCGGCGGTCGACCATCACGTTGCCGCTGAGCAGCAGCCCGGCGCCGCCGTCGGCCCAGGCCTGGTAGAGGCGCAGCAGTTCGGCGGAAGGCCCCTGGTCGGCATCGGCGAGGTTCTCCTCCATGGCGGCCTTGGCCAGGCGGTTGGGGATTTCGCTGCCGTTGGGCAGTTGCAGCGGCTGGAACGGGGACATGGCGCGGCTCCGAGGTTGTGGTGCCGGCGAGGTTAAGATTAAAGTTAACTTTAATGTCAATCCCCCGGAGCCCCTCCATGAAGATCGGCGAACTGGCCAAGCGCAGCGGGCTCGCGGCCTCGCGCATCCGCTTCTACGAAGCTGCCGGCCTGCTCGAAACGGTGCAGCGGCAGGCCAATGGTTATCGCGAATACCCGCCGCAGGCGCTGCGCCAGCTGGACCTCATCCGCAGCGCGCAGCAGGCCGGCTTCAGCCTGGAGGAAATCCGCCAGCTGCAACCGCCGGGCGGCGCCATCGACGGCGACCACACGCGCCTGCTCGAAGGGCTGAAGCGCAAGGTGGCGGAAATCGAGCAGCTTCAGGAGCGCCTGGCGCGCAACCGCGAGCAGTTGCTGACCTTCATCGACGGTATCGAGAACAAGCCCGATGGCATGGGCTGCGAGGCCAACGCCGAGCGGCTGCTGGCCGGCATCCGCGAGCGTGCGGCGCTGGAGTGATACCTCACCCTTCGCCGCTCGCCATTGCGGCGATGCCCCACGCCTTGTAGGAGCGCGCCATGCGCGCGATTCGCGGCCATGGGCCGCTCCTACAAGGGATTTCTACCTTCAGTAATCCACCTTCCCCCGCCCCGCCTTGATCGCCCCGCGCTTGCTCTTGCCCTCCAGGCGGCGGGTCTTGGAGCCCAGGGTCGGGCGGGTCGCCTTGCGCTTCTTCTCGACCTTGGCCACCGAGCGGATCAGCTCGGCTAGGCGATTCAGGGCGTCCTCGCGGTTCTGCTCCTGGGTGCGGTACTGCTGGGCCTTTATCACCACCACACCGTCACTGGTGATGCGCTGGTCGCTCAGCGCCAGCAAGCGCTCCTTGTAGAACTCCGGCAGCGAAGAGGCGCGGATGTCAAAGCGCAGGTGCACGGCGCTGGACACCTTGTTGACGTTCTGCCCGCCAGCGCCCTGGGCGCGGATGGCGTTCAACTCGATCTCGGCATCGGGGATCTGCACGGTATTGGAAATCTGCAGCATGGCGTCGCTTCGCTGGAAAAGGCCGACAGCATATCGCACTCATGAAAAAGCCCGGCAGGTGCCGGGCTTCTTGCAGGTGCGGGATCAGCGCTCCCGACAGGCCACGCCGTCGGCCGGCTCGCCGCCCTTCCAGTCCTTGTACAAGGTGGCTTCCTGGCCCTTGGTCCACCACACGTACTGGGCCGCGGCGTACTTGGCGCCGGAGCCGGAGATGACGTTGGCGAAGACCAGGCTGGAGCTGTCGCTCACCGGCACCACTGCCAGGTGGTTATCACCCTTGTTCAGGTAGCGAACGCTGATGGTCCGGCCGTCGTCGCACTTGTAGTCGACGCTGCGCGAGTCGAGCTTGGCGTCGCCGGGCAGGGCCAGGGCGTCGGCCTGCGGCGCGCTCGCCTTTTCGCCGCCGCCACAGGCGACCAGCAGTACGGGAACGGCAGCAGCCAGCAGCCAGAATGCTTTTTTCATGAATGTCCCTCTGACGAAAAATGGCTCGGACACTCTAGACAACCCGACCGCTCCCCGGCAACGCCGCGCGCCCCGGCGCAAAGTCGGGGCGCGCTTGCATTCACTCGGCCAGGGCCATGCTCGGGCGAGCAGCCGGCGAACGCTTCAGGCGATAGCAGGCGAACATCACCAGCAGCCAGACCGGAATCGCGTACACCGACACCTGGATGCCCGGGGTGAGCAGCATCACCACCAGGATGAAGGCGACGAAGGCCAGGCACAGCCAGTTGCCGAACGGATACCAGAGGGCGCGGAAGAGGGTCTGCACGCCCCGGCGCTGCATGTGCGCGCGGAACTTCAGGTGCGCCAGGCTGATCATCGCCCAGTTGATCACCAGCGCCGCCACCACCAGGGACATCAGCAGTTCCAGGGCGCGTGCCGGCATCAGGTAGTTCACCAGCACGGCGAGGAAGGTCACCGCCGCCGACACCAGCAGCGCCCGCACCGGCACGCCACGTCCATCGACCCGCGCCAGGCTGCGCGGCGCATCGCCCTGCTCGGCCAGGCCGACCAGCATGCGGCCGTTGCAGTAGGTGCCGCTGTTGTAGACCGACAGCGCCGCGGTCAGCACCACGAAGTTGAGGATGTGCGCCGCGGTGCCGCTGCCCAGCAGCGAGAAGATCTGCACGAAGGGGCTGCTGCTGTAGGGATCGCCGGCACTGCTGAGGGTCTGCAGCAGGGTGTCCCACGGGGTCAGCGAGAGCAGCACGCCGAGGGCGCCGACGTAGAAGATCAGGATGCGCCAGATCACCTGGTTGATCGCCTTGGGGATCACCGTCTTCGGCTGGTCGGCCTCGGCAGCGGTGAAGCCGAGCATTTCCAGGCCGCCGAAGGAGAACATGATGATCGCCATGGCCATCACCAGGCCGGAAATGCCGTTGGGGAAGAAGCCGCCGTGGCTCCACAGGTTGCTCACCGTGGCCTGCTCGCCGCCGTGGCCGCTGACCAGCAGCCAGCTGCCGAGGGCGATCATGCCGACGATGGCGACGACCTTGATGATGGCGAACCAGAATTCCGCCTCGCCGAAGGCCTTCACGTTGAACAGGTTGATGGCATTGACCAGCACGAAGAACAGCGCCGCGCTGACCCAGGTGGGCACGTCCGGCCACCAGTAGTGGATGTACTTGCCGACCGCGGTGAGCTCCGACATGCCGACCAGGATGTACAGCACCCAGCAGTTCCAGCCGGAGAGGAAGCCGGCGAAGCCGCCCCAGTACTTGTGCGCGAAGTGGCTGAAGGAGCCGGCCACCGGCTCCTCGACGATCATCTCGCCGAGCTGGCGCATGATCAGGAAGGCGATCAGCCCGGCGATGGCATAGCCGAGCAGCATGGACGGGCCGGCCGACTTGAGCACCCCGGCCGAGCCGAGGAACAGGCCGGTGCCGATGGCGCCGCCGAGCGCGATCAGCTGGATGTGGCGATTCTTCAGGCCGCGCTGTAGCTGGCCTGCGTGCTGGGTATCACGCGACATTGCGTCACCTTTTGTTTTTATCTGTGACGGATCGGACCGCGCGGCTCGTGACCGCTCGGCATGCAAGGCTGGAGCGCTGCGACAGGCGACTGCAGGCGTTCGGGCAGGCGCCATATCAGCCGCTCGCCCGCGCCCGGACAAGCCTGCCCAACCGCGCCCTACCGGCCTTTGGAGCCGCTCCGGTGGCAGCTTTTCGTTACAGCCACGGCCACGCGCCGGTTCCGCCGGCCGTTGCGTAAAACCTTCGTTACAGAGCGGTGCGTTCGCTTTCCATGGCAGATGCATCCAGCCCCGGCCGCCGCTACCATTCGCCGCATCTCCCGACTGCCTCCGGTGATCAATGGCCCGCGCCACCCCGCCCGACCTCAGCGATACCCAGGTACCCCTGCGCGGCCTGGCCCGCAGCTACCCGCGCGGGCTGTACATCGAGCCGCACGAGCACGAGTGGGGGCAGGTGCTCTACGCCATGTCCGGGCTGATGTGGCTGGAAACCCCGCAGGAAGCGCTGCTGCTGCCGCCGCAGCGGGCGGTCTGGCTGCCGCCGGGCGTGCCCCACGGCATCCGCGTGGTCAGCGAGCTGCAGATGCGCAACATCTACCTGCGGCCCAGCCTGTCCGGGGTGCTGGAGGAGCGCGTGCAGGTGTTCGAGGTCGACGCCCTGCTGCGCGAGCTGATCCTGCGTCTGGTCGAGCAGGAAAAGCAGCCCGACCCGGAGTACTACCGCGCCCTCTCCGATCTCTGCGTGATCGAACTGCGCCGCGCCCGCAGCAGCCTGCCGCGCATCGCGCTGCCCGAGGACGACGACCGCCGCCTGCTCGCCCTGTGCCAGGCGGTGATGGCCAACCCCAGCGCGGAAATCCCCTTCGAGCAACACGCTGCCGGCGCCGGCGCCAGCGTGCGCACCCTCGCCCGCCTGTTCCGGCGCAGCCTGGGCATGGGCTTCGCCGCCTGGCGCCGCCAGGTGCAGTTGGCCACGGCCGTAGCTGCGCTATCCGCGGGTACGCCGATCAGCCGCATCGCCCACGACCTGGGCTACACCCCAGGCGCCTTCAGCGAGATGTTCCGCCGCGAACTGGGTGTGGCGCCTTCGGAATACCGGGCAACGGGGGCGGAGCTGCAGGATTGAGTGCAGTCGTCTGAGGATCTGCTCGCGTTGCTGGGTCCCCGCGTTCGCGGGGATGACGGAAAGAGGAACACCGCGCCCTCCCTCCGCGTCGTCCAAGCGCTCGCGGGGAGGGCGGTGGTAGGAAACCGCAGCTTTTCCCCACCGTCGTTCCCGCGAACGCGGGAATCCAGAAACCGCCACGCAGCCCCCTGGGATGCCATGCCCGCGCTTTTATGGGTCCCCGCACTCGCGGGAATGACGAAGGTGAGGCCCCGGCAGTCCCTCTCTCCACGTCGTTCCCGCGAACGCGGGAATCCAATGAAGTGGTCAAGTAAAACTGGACACTGGTTTAGGTCTATCCAGCCAGCTCTTCACGCCGTGCCGGTGTCTGGTAATCGTTGTGACTGTGTGGCCGTTGGTGGTTGTAGTAGTCGGTGACGTAACGCAGCACGTCGGCTTCCGCCTGGGGCTGATCGACGTAGCCGGAGGGCGGTATCCATTCCGACTTGAGGCTTCTGAAGAATCGCTCCATCGGCGCGTTATCCCAGCAGTTTCCTCGACCGCTCATGCTTTGCCGAATGCCGTAGCGCCAGAGCATTTGGCGAAATTCGAGGCTGGTGTAATGACAGCCCTGGTCGGAGTGAAACATCAGTTGCTGTGGCATGCCCCTGGCTTCGTAGGCCACCCGCAGAGCGCGCCCGGTGAGTTGTGAGTCGGGCCGGTTGGACATGGCCCAGCCGACGATCCGACGTGCATACAGATCCATCACGGCGGCCAGGTAGATCCAGCGGCCACCGGCCCAGATGTACGTCACATCCCCGCACCACACCTGGTTGGGGCGGCTCACATTGAACCGGCGCGCCAGCTCATTGGCCGCGATGGCACTGTGCTCCTTGGCAACCCGGTAGCGATGTTTACGGCGTTGTGTACTGACGAGCCCGGCCTCTTTCATCAACCGGGCGGCAAGGTAACGGCCTGCAGGAAAGCCCTCGTTGCGCAAGGCGGCCGATAGCGTTCGGGCACCGGCCGCGCTGCGGCTCTGGGCATGCAGTTCCACCACGCGCTGGCGTAACGCTTCTCGTCGACTGCAGACGCGTGCCTGCCGCTTTCGGGCCGCATAAACACTGCTGCGATTTACCTGGAATAACCGGCACAGTTCCGTACGCGAATACTGCTCGCCCAATGCCTCGACCAGCCTGACTAGTCGAGGGCGTCCGACATCAAGAGAGCGGTAGCCTTTTTTAGAATCTCTTTCTCCCGCTCCAAGCGGCGGACTTGCGCCTCCAACTCCTGAATGCGCCGCTGATCCTCTGTCAGCGCCTTGCTATGCGCAGGCGTCTGGCCGCCACGCTCCAGTTGCAACTGCGCCACCCAGCGACGCATCGCCGTGGGCCCCACCCCCATCGCCTTGCAGGCGGCCGGCACCGTATAGCCTTGATCCACCACCAAGCGGGCGGCTTCCAGTTTGAAATCTGGACTGAATGATCTTCTGCTCATGAACACCTCAGCTGTGGGCGAAGCTTAACGCCCTATCGGGGTGTCCAGAATCATTAGGCCACTTCACAATAAACAGGCATCACATCAGACGATCTCATCCCAAAGATCCCGCCAATCCGGGTTGAACGACTCGATCAGATCGAGCTTCCACTCCCGTCGCCATTTCTTCAGGCGCTTCTCGCGGGTGATGGCGTCCAGCATCGAGTCGTGCGCTTCGAAATAGACCAGGCGATGCACCTGGTAGCGCTGCGTGAACCCTTGTGACAGCTGATTGCGATGTTCCCAGGCGCGCCTCGGCAGATTGCCTGTGACGCCAATATAAAGGGTTCCATTTCGTTGGCTCGTGAGGATGTAGACCACGGGTTGGATTGGCATGGCACGGTTTCCAGAGGATGGAAGCCGCAACCTAATCTGCCGTTGATAGCTGCCCCACCGCGCGAAGCGGATCGAGACATGACATCACCTGGATTCAGTAGTTTCTGGGTCCCCGCGTTCGCGGGGATGACGGAAAAGGAAACATCGCGTGCTCCCTTCACGTCGTTCCCGCGAACACGTGAATCCAATGATCAGCGATCTCTTCCCGATACCGCCCTTCCCCCGGCAATTACCGGGTGATTCCCCTTCAGGCCAGCGCAAGCGCTGCTCGCGATGGAGCCGCGTCCCGCGTTCGCGCGGCATGACGGAAATTGGGGGGCCGTAGTCTCCCCCTCGCCGTTCCCGCGAACGCGGGAATCCAGTCAACACGCCCACGGACGCACCCTGCCCTCCGCGTCGGCGCAATCTGTCCGAAACTCCGAAGTCCTTGGCCGATGCCGCTTCGTCGGCAGACCTAGACTCATCGGCATTCCGCCACTCGCCCCGGAGTCGCCATGAACTACCTGATCTCGCTGGCCATCGGCATTGCCGTGGGCCTGCTTTACCACCTGCTCGACTTCCGCTCGCCGGCGCCGCCGCTGGTGGCGCTGGTCGGCCTGCTGGGCATGCAGCTCGGCGAAAACCTGCTGCCGCTGGGCCGCTCGCTGCTGCCCAACTGGTTCCACTGAATCCCTGCTCACGGAGTACGCCATGCAAGCCCTGCAATTCACCAAGACCGGCGACCTCGCCTCCCTGCAACACGTCGAGCTGCCCGACCCGGTCCCTGCCGCCGATGAAGTGCTGGTTGAGGTTCGCGCCGCCGGCCTCAACCCCAGCGACGTGAAGAACGTCCTTGGCCGCTTCCCCTACACCACCCTGCCGCGGGTGCCTGGCCGCGACTTCGCCGGCGTCGTGGTGAAGGGGCCGCAAGCGCTGCTCGGCCAGTCCGTATGGGGCACCGGCAAGGACCTGGGCTTCGACCACAACGGCAGCCACGCCAGCCTCTTGACCCTGCCAGCCCGCGGCGTGGCGTTGATGCCCAAGAGCCTGAGCTTCGCCCAGGCGGCCAGTTGCGGGGTGCCCTACACCACCGCGTGGGATGCGCTGGAACGTAGCGGCGTGAAAGCCGGTACTCGTCTGCTGGTGATCGGCGCTGGTGCGGTTGGTTCCGCCGCGCTGGACCTGGCCAAGGCCCGCGGCGCAGAGGTGCTGGCCGGCGTACGACGTGCCGAGCAGGCCGCCGAGCTGAGCGCCCACGGCATCCCCAGCCTGCTGCTGGACAAGCAGGAAACCCTCGGCGAAAAGGTCAACGCGGTGTTCCCCGGCGGCGCCGAGGTGATCTTCGATACCACCGGTTTCTGGCTGCCTGCCGCCGTCGCCGCACTGGCCACCTTCGGCCGCATCGCGATCATCGCTGCGCCGGTCGATGGGCACGTGCAGCTGCCCGCGCTGGCGCTGTATCGCCGTGGCGGTTCGGTGGTCGGGGTGAATTCGCTGCTCTATGGCAGCGAGGCCTGCGCACGCATGCTGGAGCAGTTCGGCCAGTGGTTCGACGACGGCCTGCTGCCGCGCCCCGAAGGCCTGCGCGAGTCGCCGCTCAGCGAAGGCCTGCTGCGTTACCGCGAGGTCAACGAGGGCAGCACGGACAAGAACATCCTGCTGCCCTGACGCGCCCTAGCCGACGACCAGCCGCCGCTCCGGGCGGCGGCTGACGGCGGCCTCCTCCATGGCGAGGCAGCTGTCGAGGAACACCCGCATGTAGCCGTAGCTCTTGCAGATGGCGTCGCGCAGCTGGGTCCAGCGCGCCTGGGTGATCTCCGTACCGATCAGGGTGCAGATGATCTCCAGGGCCTCCCAGGGATGGTCGTCGTCGTAGCGCGCATGCAGGCGCAGCCAGCGCATGGCCGGCTTGCGCAGGTCGGCCGGCAGCGAGTGCTCGTAGGTGTCGCTGGAGCAGACCACGCCCGACCAGTCGCCAGTGACACCTTCCACCGCGTAGTGGGTAGCCGCCATCGATATCGCCAGGTCGTCCGCCGAGCAGGTGTGCCAGCACCAGTGGCCGAGGGCGTGCATTTCAGGTGGCACGGCCTGGGCCTGCAGGTCTTCCAGGGTCACGCCGTAGGCGCTGGCCCAGTGCAGCCAGTGGTCGGCGTGATTGAGTTCGACGCGGATGTTGCGCATCAGCCAGCGACGCGCCATGTCTTCCCCGGCCGAGCGGCCGAAGCGCGTCTTCAGCAGGTTGTGCGCCATGTACTGGGGGAACTGCTCGACCACCGGCCAGCCGCCGATGAGGTAGGTCCGCAACGTGCTTGCGGAGAGTTGCGCATCGCGCATGCGCTGGT
Source organism: Pseudomonas sp. QL9 (assembly GCF_041409665.1). Classification (NCBI taxonomy): domain Bacteria; kingdom Pseudomonadati; phylum Pseudomonadota; class Gammaproteobacteria; order Pseudomonadales; family Pseudomonadaceae; genus Pseudomonas; species Pseudomonas sp. QL9. Next base: position 4,672,847 of record NZ_CP166971.1, on the reverse strand, counting down.
AGACCTCATGCCCACGCACCGCTTCGCGGGCGCTCGAACAGGCCTGAACCAGGTCCTGGGTCCACTGCGGATAACTTTCCACGTCCTTCAGCGGACCGATGCGTACGAAACTTTCGTTCATGCCTTTTCATCCCTGTGCATAGACGATGACGAGCACAGAGTAGAGGCCTGACCGAAAGATGTCACCGTCCGGAGGTTGTGTCTGACTTTTCCGTGAATTGCGTCAAAAGTGCGGAAGGTTGGCCGACGAAAGGCTGCGGCCTTCCCAGGTGATAGCCCTGGGCGTAGTCGATGCCGATTTCCCGCAGCACCTCGAGGATCTCCGCCGATTCGACGAACTCGGCCACCGTGCGCTTGCCCATGACATGGCCGATCTGGTTGATGACCTGGACCATGGCGCGGTCGATCGGGTCGGCGAGCATGTCCTTGATGAAGCTGCCGTCGATCTTCAGGTAGTCCACCGGCAGGTGCTTGAGGTAGACGAAGGACGACATCCCGGCGCAGAAGTCGTCCAGCGAGAAGCGGTAGCCCAGGGCCTTGAGGTCGTGGATGAACTGGGTGGCGCTGACCAGGTTGGCGATGGCGCTGGTCTCGGTGACTTCGAAGCAGATGCTCTGCGGATCCAGGCCATAGAGCGGCTGCAGCTCGCGCAGGTACTCGATGAAGCCGGCATCGCCGATGGTCGCGCCGGACAGGTTGATCGCACAGGTGGCGATCGGCTCGCACCCTGCCTCGCGGCGCACAGCCAGGGTCCTGAAGGCCTGGTTGACCACCCAGCGGTCGATCTGCGGCATCAGCCCGTAGCGCTCGGCCGCTGGAATGAAGTTGCTCGGCGCCACCAGCCGGCCGTTCTCGTCGTTCAGGCGCAGCAGCAGCTCGACGTGCTCGCCCTCCTCCCGGCCCGGATCGACCGCCCGGATCGGTTGCGCGTAGAGGCAGAAGCGATCCTCGTCGAGGGCCTGGCGAATGCGCTGCACCCAGGCCATCTCGCCGAAGCGCATGGACAGCTCGGTGTCGTCCGGGCTGAACACCTGGACGCGGTTGCGGCCCTTCTCCTTGGCCAGGTAGCAGGCCATGTCGGCGCAGCGCAGGGCCTCCTCCACCGAAACCAGCATGGCCGATACGTGCACCACGCCGATGCTGACGGTGATGTTGAAGGGGCGCTGGTCCCAAACGAAGTACAGGGCTTCGACGGTATTGCGCAGGTTTTCCGCGATCTTTTCCGAGACGTCCGGCGGGCAGTTCTCCAGCAAGACTCCGAATTCGTCACCGCCCAGCCGCGCCAGGGTGTCGCTGTCGCGCAGGCACCCCTGGAGCAAGCTGCAGACCTGGCGCAGAAGTTCGTCGCCGGCGGCATGCCCGCAGGTGTCGTTGACCAGCTTGAACTGGTCGAGGTCGAGGTACATCAGGCTGTGCCGGTCGTCCATGTGCGCGCTGCGCTCCAGCGCCTGCTGCAGGCGGAACTCGAACTCGCGGCGGTTGCTCAGCCCGGTGAGCGCGTCGTGGGTCGCCTGCCAGGACAGGCTTTCCATGTACTGCCGCTCGCGCGTCATGTCGTGCAGCACCAGGGCCGCACCGACGATGCGGCCGCCGACGCGGATCGGCGTCCCCACCACGGTAACGGCCACGCTGCTGCCATCCAGGCGCTGCAGCACCTTGCTCGACTCGCTGCCGGCTTCGACTTCGCCGCGCAGGATCTGCCCGACCAGCGCGAAGTCTTCCACCTCGGAGCCCTCGTCGAGCATGCGCAGCAGCGACTTCAGCGGCAGGCCGATGGCCATGCCGCTCTCCCAGCCGATCATGCGCTCGGCGGCCGGGTTCATGGAGGCGATGCAGGCGAACTCGTCGATGGTCACCACCGCGTCGCCGATCGCCGCCAGGGTGGTCTGGGCCTGCTCGCGTTCGCGGTCCAGGGCGCTGCGGAACGCACGCTGCTCGGCCAGCAGCTTGCGGGTGCGCCAGACCGCCAGGAGGATCAGGGACAGGCCACTGAGCACGTTGGCCACCAGCAGCAGCTTGGCGACCGAGCGCGACCCCTGCCCCAGTGCGGCGGAGAAGGCGTTGGAGGCCGGCGCGATGGCTTCGCTGATGCGCAGGATGCCCTGGTTCCAGTAGTCGAGGTCGCCTGGGCTGACCTTTCCGCCTTCGATGCGTGCGTGCATGTCGCGGGCGATGGCATCCAGCTCGTCGAGGTAGCGGTCGCCCACCTCCCAGTAGTGCACCGCATCCTTGAAGTAGCTGAAGTCGTGGAAGTAGCGGTACAGCCAGGTGATCGCCTCGACATCGTCCGGGTGGTTGCCGCCGGCGAGAATGCCGCGGCGTGCGAGGTCGAGGTCCGGCTGCGGGCGGTCCAGGGCGATGCGCAGTTGGCGGTCGCCCAGCGGCACCGCGATGGATTGCTGGTAGCGCTGGTAGTCGAGCGGATCGCGGGTTTCGCCATAGCGCCGCAGGTACTCGATGGCGCGCATCTGGCCCTTGGACCAGAGGCTCTCGCCGCCCACATAGGCGCGCACCCCGGAGAGCAGGTAAAGGCTGCCGACGCCGAGCAGTCCCTGCAGCAGGACGACGACTATGAATGGCCACACCAGTTTCAGCAGTTGCGAGTTCTGGCGACTGCGACTCAGTCCTGATTCACCCATGGATCTTGTTGGATTCCTTTCGTTGCGCTGCAGATTCGGCCGAGCGAGTTCCTTCGACGCCGCGAGACCGATGCCAAAGGGCTTCCGGCTCTCCCTTACTCATAGTCGATGGGGCCGATAGCACAAGTGCCTTGGGCCCTGCTCCCTCCCAACGGTTAGGACGGACTGCCCTGCGCGCGGGGCACATGCGCGAAGGAGGACGAGCGGCCCGATCGGCAGCAGACATCCTGCTTTTCAGTTCCTTGCGACAGTTAAGGCCATGTGCCATATCTCTGCACGGTGGAAAGCCGCCCCGGACGGGAGGTGCACGTGCAGGAAAAGGACATCGCCAATCGCTACGAGCGCCTGGTCGGCCTGAGCTACGAATGCGTGCTGGACCAGGATGCCTGGCTGCCGCTGCTGCGCGCGCTGGTCGACGACTGCGGCCGGCAGATGGGCGCGCTGCTGTTCTGGGACCAGCGCGAGAATGGCCCGCGCGCCAGCGAGCTCAACCTCTGCGACCCCGCCGTCATCAGCGGGTACAACCGCGAGTTCCATGCCATCGACCCCTCGCGCGGCTTCATGCTCAACCGCCCGGTCGGTGACTGGTATCACGACGCCCGCGACTACGGGCTGGCGCAGATCGCGCGCGATCCTTACTACCAGGAGTTCCACCGCCCCCACGGCATGCTCAATGTGTCCTGCCTGAAGCTGCACGAGCAGGCCGAGTCGGGCATCTACCTCTCGGTGCTGACCAGCCTCGATGCGCCCTACCCCGGCCAGAACGAGCAGCGCCTGCTGCAGCGCCTGAGCCCGCACCTGCTGCGCGCGGCGCGCATGTTCGAGCAGGTCAACGGCCTGCGCCGCGAACTGGCCACCCGCGACCTGCTGCTCGACCTGCACCCCGCCCCGCTGTGGCTGCTCGACGGCGACGCTCGCGTGCTGTTCTGCAACCAGGCCGCCCAGGCGCTGCTGGCGCAACCCAGGGCACCGCTGCTGGAACGCTTCGGCCGCTTGCTTGGGCGCGCCTGCAACACCGGCCTGCAGGCCCTGATCCGCCAGGCCGCCGGCCAAGACGGCAAGCGCCGCGCCGGCTGGCTGCGCCTGGACGCCGTCGAGGGCGAGCTGCTGGTCGCCCCGGTCGCCGCCGAAGCGGCCTACAACCGAGCATTCCAGCGTCCCCTGGTGTTGTTGACCTTGCCTCGGCAGGCCGCATCGGGCTCCCTGCTGGCGGAGCTGTTCGGCCTGACGCCGGCTGAGCGGCGACTGAGCGAACTGCTCGTCCAGGGGCTGACCGTCGATGAATGCGCGCAGCACCTGCAGGTGTCGATCAACACCATACGCACGCAGCTGCGAGCCCTCTTCCGCAAGACCCACACCCGCCGCCAGAGCGAGCTGGTCAACCTGCTGGCGCGCCTGGGCAAGGCCTGAGGCGCCACTCGTCCGCCACCGTAGCGGCTTCATTCGTTCGAATGATGGCACCGGGCCCTGCGCCGGCTAGGTTCAGACCTGGAACGCCATGGGAACGACAGAGGCTGCACATGGACAAGTCGAGCGAATCCAGCCCTTCGCTGGAAACCCTCATCGGTCATCTGGAACAGCACGCCGGCGAACGGCCGGGCGATGACGCCGAGCTGCTCGAACTGGCTCGCCAGGCGCTGACCCGCTATACCCGGCAATTGAGGGTCATCCCCTTCCCCTCGCGCGGCCAAGCAACCCCCGCACCGACGCCGCGTCACGGCAACACCTACCTGCTCGATTATCTATATGGCATCGGCGATGGGTCGGCCAACCAGCTGGGCAGCGGCAACCGGGGCGAACTGCAGCGCTATGCCCGCGAGGGCCTGGCGCCCAGGGCGCTGCGCACACGGCGCCTGCGCCTGGCACAGGCGATCGACAACGCCTGCGAGCGGCACGAAGGCCGCGCACGCATTCTCTGCATTGGTTCCGCCCACTTGCGTGAAGCGGAGCTGTCCAGCGCGCTCTGCCACAAGCGCTTCCAGCGTTTCGTCGCCCTCGACAGCAGCCCGGAGCATCTGCAGCAGGTAGAGCGCAATTACGCCTGGCTGGGCGTCGAGACGCTTTATGCGTCGGTAGGACAGTTGCTGGCCGGTGTCGCCGAACTGGATGAGTTCGACCTGATCTACAGCGCCGGTCTGGTCGAGCAACTGGACGACTCCAGCGCCGAGCAGCTCACTCGCCAGCTGTTCCGCCACCTGGCGGTCGGCGGCCGCCTGCTGCTGGCGAACTTCCAGCCCGGCGTGCCGAACATCGCCTATCTGGAGGCCTTGCTGGACTGGCGACCGCGCTACCGCGACGACCAGGCGCTGCTGAACCTGCTGCTGGGCGTTCCCTACAACAGCATCGCCAGCGCCCGCGTGAGCCACGACAACGGCAAGTGCATCGGTTTTCTCGATGCGATCCGCTACGGTTGAGCGGCGCGCGACTCAGCCTTGGCGGCCACGCTCCAGCCAGCGTTCGAGCATCGGCGCCAGCTCTTCCAGCGGCTGGTAACCGTTGGTCAGCAGCGCCAGCTGGCCGTTGCGCTCGGCGAGCAGGGTCGGGAAACCGGCGATGCCCAGGTCGCGCGCCCAGGAGAAGTCGGCCTGGGTGGCCAGGTGGTTTTCCTGGCTGTCGAACAGCTCGGCGAACTCGCTGCGCGGCAGGCCAACGCTTTCCGCAAGGTGCAGCAGTTCCGACGCTTCGGTGACATCGCCCCCCTCGGCGTAGAACGCCTGCTGGATGGCTCCAGCCAGGGCCAGTGCGCTGGGCTCGTTCAGGCTTCGCGCGGCGACCACCGCCCGGCAGGCCGGCTCGGTGTCGTAGACGAAGCCGTCAGGCAGCGCGCCTTCGAAGCGGAATGCCTGGCCGGTGGCCAGCTGCACCGCCTGCCAGTGTTCGAGGATGTAGCGCCGGGTCGCCGGGTCCAACGCCGCGCCGTGGCCGGTACGCAGGCCACCCAGCACCAGCGCCGTCGGCACGCCAGCAGCGGCCGCCTGCTCGATCAGCGCCTGCGCTACCGGAGCGAAGCCCCAGCACCAGGAGCACATCGGGTCCATCACGTAGAGCAGGCGGGCGTTGGCCAAGGATCAGTCCTCCAGGACAGCCTGCCGCGGGTCGCGGCCGATGGGATGGGGCTGGTTGCGCAGCTTGGCCAGCTCGATCTGCTTCTGCCGCTCGCGGGCGCTGGCGCGGGTCTTCTCCGACAGCGAGTTCCAGCAATGCGGGCAACTGATGCCCGGCGCGTAATGCTCGGAGGCGCGGTCCTCGGCGGAAATCGGGTTACGGCAGGCGTGACACTGATCGTAGTCGCCCTCAGAGAGGTCGTGGCGCACGGTCACGCGGTTGTCGAACACGAAGCAGTCGCCGCGCCACAGGCTGTCGGCCTCGGGCACTTCCTCCAGGTACTTGAGGATGCCGCCCTTGAGGTGGAAGACCTCCTCGAAGCCCTCGCCGAGCATGTAGCTGGACGCCTTCTCGCAACGGATGCCACCGGTGCAGAACATGGCGACCTTCTTGTGCTTGGCCGGGTCGTAGTGCGCCTTGACGTATTCGGGGAATTCGCGGAAGGACTTGGTCTTGGGATCGACGGCGCCTTCGAAGGTACCGATGGCCACTTCGTAGTCGTTGCGGGTATCGATCAGCAGCACCTCCGGATCGGAGATCAGCGCGTTCCAGTCCTGCGGCTCGACGTAGGTGCCGACCCGCTGGTTGGGGTCCACGCCGGGCACGCCCAGGGTGACGATCTCTTTCTTCAGCTTGACCTTGGTGCGGTAGAACGGCTGCTCGTCGCAGTACGATTCCTTGTGGTCGACATCAGCCAGGCGCGGATCGGTGCGCAGCCAGGCGAGCAGCCCGTCGATACCCTCGCGGGTGCCGGACACGGTGCCGTTGATGCCTTCCTCGGCGAGCAGCAAGGTGCCTTTGACACCATTGTCCAGCAGGGTCTGCAGCAGGGGTTCGCGCAGCGCAACGTAGTCCGGCAGGGAAACGAACTTGTACAGCGCCGCCACGACGATAGAGCGGGTCATGGGGTACATCCTCCAGTGGTCGCCCGCGTAAAGGGCGGACCGGTTCAGAAAAGACAACGCCGGCACTGGGTGCCGGCGTTGGCGCATTCTACCGCAACGATCGGGCAGCGTCAGTGGTCGTGCTTGCTGCCGCCCCGGCAGGTCGGCGAATCCGGCGCCGCGCCCTGCTCCGCCCACTCCTCGGGGGTGTAGGTGTGCAGGGCGAGGGCGTGGAACTGACCCATCAGCTCGCCGAGCGTGGCGTAGACCTTCTGGTGCCGCTTGACCGCGTTCAACCCGGCGAACTGCGGGCTGACCACCACGGCCTTGAAGTGCGTCTCCAGCCCGCGGCTGTGCATGTGGCTTTCGTCGAGCACTTCCAGGTGCTGCGGCTCGAGGGCGCCCAGGGCGGTCTGGATTCGTTCACGCATACTCATGTCTTACAGGTCCGGATCAGGGTTTCTTCGCCGGAGCGGCCGGGGCCTTGACGCCCAGTTCCTTGTCCATGTCGGCCAGCAGCTTGTTCACCGGATCGACGGCGGTCTGCAGCTTGCCCTGGGTCAGTTGGGCGGACTCGGCGGTCAGGCGCGGCATCTTCTGCAGGACTTTCTGGCCCAGGGGCGAGGCGTAGAAGTCGTTGAGCTGCTTGAGCTCGGACTCGCTGAAGTTGCTGGTGTAGAGCTTGATCAGGTCCGGCTTGATCTTGTCCCAGCCCACCGCACGGTCCAGCTCGGCATTGGCCTTGGCCTGGTAGCGATCGAGCACCGCCTTCTTGCTGTCCGGCGCGTTGGCGCGCTGGAAGTGCTGGGCGAACATCTGCTGCACCTGGGCATAGACCGGCACCGTCAGGCGGTCGGCGTGGACCTGCTTGAGGAATTTCTCGGCCTCGGCGGAGGAGTCGGCGAGAGCCATGGAGCTGAAGCCGACGAGAAGCGCGGCAGTGCAAAGGGAGCGAAGGGCGGTCATGGGCGATCCTTGAGTCTGAAGGTGTGTCCCTAGGGACCCGTCATTCTGCGCCTAAGTTCGGAGCCTCCTCAAGCACCAGCCGAGCGGTGCCGCGCGACCGTTCGCCGCCTCATTCGGCGCGGAATGTTAACCGGTCACTTGTTCTGCTCCGGGCGACGCGGCATGCTGGCCGGCATTGTCACATGGACGTGTTCGATGACCTCCCAGGCGCACCTGCCCCCCTCCTCGCTCTGCGACCCGTTTGGACGTCTGCGCCCCGAGGCGATCGGCTGGTCGGTGCACCCACAGCTGAACTGCGCCCTGCCCGGCCCGCGCGGCCGGCGCAAACGCTGGAATCACTGGTGCCTGATCGCCCCCGGCTGGATGCTCTCGCTGACCGTCGCCGACCTCGACTACCTCGGCTACGGCGCCCTCTACTTTCTCGACCTGGACAGCGGCAACGCCGTCTCGCGCACCCTTATAAGCCCGCTGGGCCAAGGCTGCCGCCTGCCCGACCGGCCGAACCAGAGCCACGCCTTTCGCCACGACCGGCTGAACCTGAGCTTCGACGACCAGGGCGGCCGCCTGCTGATCAGCGCCGACGCCTGCGACCTCGACGGCCAGTCCCTGGCCCTGGCGCTGGAAGTGCAGCGCCCGCCGCACCTTGAGTCGGTCAACCTGGTGGTGCCCATGGGCGGGCGTCATTTCCATGCCTGCAGCCGGCAGATGGGCCTGCCCTTCAGCGGCAGCCTGCAGCTGGGCGGCAAAACCTACAGCACGCAACCGGGGCAGAGCTTCGCCGCGCTGGACTTCGGCCGTGGCGTCTGGCCCTTCCGCAGCGCCTGGACGCGCGCCGCGTTCGCCGCGCCGGGCGGCATCGCCGGCAACTTCGGCGCCGGCTGGACCGACCGCAGCGATGAAAAGGAAAACGCCCTGTGGTTCGGCGGCGAGCTGCAGCGCCTGGCCGGAGAAGTGGAAATCCGCCAGACGCCCCACGACCCGCTGGGCCCCTGGCTGCTGGTCAGCGCCGACCAGCGCGTCAACCTGCGCTTCACCCCGCGCAAGCTGCACCGCGCAGCACCGCGCCTGGGCCCGCTGTACTCGGAGACCAGCCAGTGGTTCGGCCACTACGACGGCTTCCTGCGCACCGCCGACGGCGAACAGGTGCCAGTGCGCCAGGCACTGGGCTGGATAGGCGCGACCCAGGCACGCTGGTAGGCCCGCCGGCAAGCTATCGCGGCCATTGACGACGCGCGGAACCCCGAACAGCGGGCACGGCCTAAACTCCCTCAGTCCCCTCCGAGAGAAAGCCGTCATGAAACGAACCGAAACCGACAGCCTGGGCCCCATCGAGGTCGATGCCCAGGCGTATTGGGGTGCGCAGACGCAGCGCTCGCTGGAAAACTTCGCCATCGGCGGCCAGCGCATGCCGCTGGCCGTGGTCCACGCCCTGGCGCTGATCAAGAAGGCCGCCGCGCGGGTCAACCTGCGCCTGGGCGAGCTGCCGGCGGACATCGCCGGGCTGATCGAGCAGGCCGCCGACGAGGTGCTCGCCGGCCAGCACGACGACCAGTTCCCGCTGGTGGTCTGGCAGACCGGTAGCGGCACCCAGAGCAACATGAACGTCAACGAAGTGATCGCCGGCCGCGCCAACGAAGTCGCCGGCAAGGGCCGTGGCGGCAAGGCGCCGGTGCACCCCAACGACCACGTCAACCGCGCGCAAAGCTCCAACGACAGCTTCCCCACCGCCATGCACATAGCCGCGGCGCGCGCCGTGCACGACGACCTGCTGCCCGCCATCGCCGAACTCGCCGGCGGCATTGCCGAGCAGTCGGCGCGCCACGCCGACCTGGTGAAGACCGGCCGCACCCACCTGATGGACGCCACGCCCATCACCTTCGGCCAGGAACTGTCGGCCTTCGTCGCGCAACTCGACTACGCCGAACGCGCCATCCGCGCGGCGCTGCCGGCCGTATACGAACTGGCGCAAGGCGGCACTGCCGTGGGCACCGGCTTGAACGCGCCCAAGGGCTTCGCCGATGCCATCGCCGCCGAACTGGCCAGCCTCAGCGGCCTGCCTTTCGTCTCGGCACCGAACAAGTTCGCCGCCCTATCCGGCCACGAGCCGCTGGTAACCCTCGCCGGCGCACTCAAGACCCTGGCGGTGGCGCTGATGAAGATCGCCAACGACCTGCGCCTGCTCGGCTCCGGCCCGCGCGCCGGCCTCGCCGAGGTGCGCCTGCCGGCCAACGAGCCGGGCAGCTCGATCATGCCCGGCAAGGTCAACCCGACCCAATGCGAGGCGCTGTCGATGCTCGCCTGCCAGGTGCTCGGCAACGACGCGGCCATCGCCTTCGCCGCAAGCCAAGGACACCTGCAGCTCAACGTCTTCAAGCCGGTGATCATCCACAACCTGCTGGAGTCGATCCGCCTGCTCGCCGACGGCTGCCGCAACTTCAACACCCACTGCATCGAGGGCATGCAGCCGGATGCCGCGCGCATGGCCGAACACCTGGAGCGCGGGCTGATGCTGGTCACCGCGCTGAATACCCACATCGGCTACGACAAGGCCGCCGAAATCGCCAAGAAGGCCTACAAGGAAGGCACTTCGCTGCGCGAGGCGGCGCTTGAGCTGGGCTACCTGACCGACCAGCAGTTCGACGAATGGGTGCGCCCGCAGGACATGCTGGAGGCCGGGCAGAATGGTTGAGGCGGCCAAATCCGGCGCCACGCCCCTGGAGGGCGATGGCAAGCGCATCCTGCTGATCCTCGGTTCACCCAAGGTCGACGGCTTCTGCCACGCCCTGGCCGACGCCTACATCCAGGGCGCGCGCAGCCGCGACCATGTGGTGCGGGTCTTGAAGCTCGGCGAGATGGCCTTCGACCCGGTGCTGCGCGGCGGCTACGAGCGCGGCCAAGACCTGGAAGCCGACCTGCTCGAGGCGCAGCGCCAGGTGCATTGGGCGCAGCACATCGTGCTGGTCTACCCGATCTGGTGGGGCGGCCTGCCGGCGCTGCTGCAGGGCTTCTTCGACCGTGTGTTCCAGCCCGGCTTCGCCTTCCGTTTCCGCACGCCACAGGATCGCGAATGGGAACCCCTGCTGGGCGGCCGCAGCGCCGATCTGCTGGTGACCCACGACCAGACCCACTGGCGCTACCGCCTGCGCCAGGGCGCCCCGGGCCTGCGCCAGATGGTGCGCTGCATCCTCGGCCCGTGCGGCATCCAGACCCGCCACCTGGAAGAGTTCAGCCCCATGCGCGGCTCCACCGAAGAGCAACGCCAGGGCTGGCTGAAGCGCGCGGAGCAGTTGGGCAGCCAGGCCTGATTCGCGCGCAAAGTAAAAAGCCAGTCGGGTTCGACTGGCTTTTTTATGTCAGGACGACAACGCCCGCCTCGCCCGATAACTGCGCAGCAGCGAGGGCGCCAGGGCGGTGAGCGCCGAGCCGGTGACCACCAGGAAGGCGCCGAGGTAGGCCAGGCCGTTGAGGCTTTCCGGGTGGACGTAATCCGGCCAGAGGCTGGCCGCCAGGGCCACCGAGGCGAAGGTCACCAGCGGGGTGATTGCCAGGGTCGCGCTGACCCGGGAGGCTTCCCAGTGCGCCAGGGCCTCGGCGAAGGCGCCGTAGGCGACCAGGGTGTTCAGGCAGCAGGCGAACAGCAGCCAGGCCTGGAGCGGCGAGAGGTTCAGCGCTTCCAGCGGATGCGCCCAGGGCGTCAGCAGCAGCGCGCAGCCGAGGTAGATCACCATCATCACCTGGATCGAGGTCCACTGCGTCAGCAGCTGCTTCTGCGCCAGGCCATAAGAGGTCCAGACGAAAGCCGCGAGGACGACGATGAGGATGCCCTGGGTGTAGACGCCCAGCGAGCCGAACAGCTCCTCGATGCGCTGGTTGAAGAACAGGCCGAAGCCGCACAACAGCACCGCGAGGCCAAGCGCCTGGCCGATGCTGAAGCTCTCCTTGAAGAAGAACAGGCTGCCGAGCAGCAGCAGGATCGGCGCGATCTGGATCACCAGCTGGGTGGTGCCCGGCGTCAGCATCTTCAGGCCGATCAGGTAGAACACGTAGTTGCCGACCAGCCCGAGCACCGCGGCCAGCACCAGCCCGATGCCGCGCTTGCCGAGCGGGCGGAAGGCCGGCAGTTGGCGGCGGGCCGCCAGCCAGACGAGCAGCATGCCGCCGGAGACCACCAGGCGAAACCAGGTGACGGTGACCGGGTCCATGACCTTGAGCACTTCCTTGAGCTTGATCGGCAGGATGCCCCAGAGCACGGCGGTGACCAGGGACAGGAACAAGCCGAGTTGCCAGCGGCCGGTGGAAACGTGCATGGAAACCTCGGTGCGCGTGTGCGGTCCGCCATGCTATGCCATGGCCGCTGGGCCCGACAGGAACAGTTCGCCGCTGCAACTGTACTGGTCGTTTCTCGGCCACGAGCTGTTTTTGTGGGAGCGAGCTTGCTCGCGAATGGCCCGGCGCCAAAGCGGTTCGCGAGCAAGCTCGCTCCTACAGGGCGCTCCGTTGCAACAAGGAATCGGGCAACAGTTGCCCCTGGCAACACCGCACAGCTGTATCTGGTGGGCGCAACCGGCGCTTTCCTAGACTGTTGGGGCCACCCACCGGAGAAACGCCATGCCCTTTTCCCTGCCCGCCCTGGAACAGGCCGCCGCCATCGTTCACCAGAGCCTGCCACCTACCCCGCAGATCCGCTGGCCGCTGCTCTGCGAAGCCCTGGGCTGCGAGGCCTGGGTCAAGCACGAGAACCACTCGCCGGTGGGCGCCTTCAAGTTGCGCGGCGGGCTGGTCTATTTCCATCACCTGGCAGCGCAGTCGCCACGGCCGGTCGGGGTGATCAGCGCCACCCGTGGCAACCACGGCCAGTCCATCGCCTTCGCCGCTGCGCGCCTGGGCCTGCCGGCGACCATCGTGGTACCGCACGGCAACAGCCGCGAGAAGAATGCTGCGATGCGTGCCCTCGGTGCCGAACTCATCGAGCATGGCGAGGACTTCCAGGCTGCCCGTGAGTACGCAGGCTTACTGGCTGCGAGCGAGGGCCTGCACATGATTCCGTCGTTCCATCCGTGGCTGGTCGCGGGCGTGGCGAGCTACAGCCTGGAGCTGTTCCGCGCCCTGCCCGACCTCGACGTGGTCTACGTGCCGATCGGCATGGGTTCGGGCCTCTGCGCGATGATCGCGGCGCGCGACGCCCTGGGCCTAAAGACCCGCATCGTCGGCGTGGTGTCGGCCCATGCCCCGGCCTATGCGCTGTCGTTCACCGCCGGTGAAGCGGTCTACCACGCCACCAGCACGCGGCTGGCCGACGGCATGGCCTGTACCACGCCCGAACCGACCGCGCTGGCGATGATCCGTGCCGGTGCCGACCGTGTGGTGCAGGTCACGGACGAGGAAATCAGCGCGGCGATGCGCCTGCTCTTCACCGCCACCCACAACGTCGCCGAAGGGGCCGGCGCGGCTTCGCTGGCGGCAGCACTGCAGGAGCGCGAGTCCTTGCGCGGCAAGCGGGTCGGGCTGGTGCTCAGCGGCGGCAATGTCGACCGTGAGGTCTATGCGGCGGAGTTGGCGCGGGCCTGATATCCGAAAAAAGAAGGGCCGGCGAACCGGCCCGAAGTTTCCACATGGCTAAGGAAGGTGGCGCGGACGCCTCAGCGGTTGGGCTGCGGCGTCAGGCGCAGATAGGGTTTGACGGCGCGGTAGCCTTTCGGGAAGCGCTGGCGAATCTCTTCCTCGTCCTGCAGCGACGGCACTATCACCACCTCGTCGCCGTCCTGCCAGTTGCCCGGCGTGGCGACCTTGTGGTTGTCGGTCAGCTGCAGCGAATCGATCACCCGCAGGATTTCGTTGAAGTTGCGGCCGGTGCTCGCCGGGTAGGTGATGATCAGCCGCACCTTCTTCTTCGGATCGATGATGAACAGCGAGCGCACGGTCAGGGTGTCGTTGGCGTTCGGGTGGATCAGGTCGTAGAGCTCGGAAACCTTGCGATCGGCGTCAGCGATGATCGGGAAGCTGACCACGGTGTCCTGGGTCTCGTTGATGTCATCGATCCAGCGCACGTGGGACTCCACCGGGTCGACCGAGAGCGCGATCACCTTGACGCCGCGGCGAGCGAATTCGTCCTTGAGCCGGGAGGTCAGGCCCAGTTCGGTGGTGCACACCGGGGTGAAGTCCGCCGGGTGGGAGAAGAGCACACCCCAGCTGTCGCCGAGCCATTCGTGGAAACGAATGCGGCCTTCGCTGGAATCCTGTTCGAAATCGGGGGCGATATCGCCGAGACGCAGACTCATGGAAACGACTCCTTGTTGGGGATGGCGCCACTATGCCCAAGGTCGAATCCGATTAAAAAAGAATAAATTTCGATTTACTTATAACTGAAAAAGCAAAATATTGACCTTCCGGCGCCGCAGGATGCATTTGGCATGCCGTTCATCGCCTGGCCTGTGTCAGACGCTTCCGAGACTACACTGAAGTTACTAACCCGTTCGTGTGGGAGAAACCGTTATGTTCGGGCAAAGGCACGGCGACAGTACGCCGGGTACTCACTACCGCAGCGACCGCATCAGCTCGGTCAACGGCCAGTACTTCTTCTCGACCCGCGAAGGCACGCTGGAAGGCCCCTTCTTCACCCGCTTCGATGCCGAGCGCGAGGTGATGCAATACATCAGCCGCATGCAGCAGGCGGCCGGCCTGTTTGCGCGGGTGGCGCGGTAGGCGCGTTTCGTTTGCGTTGAAGAGCCCCGGCGATGGCCGGGGTTTTCTTTTGTCAGTTGGATAACTGCGGGGGGTTGTGTGCGGTGGGTTAGCGGATTCGCGGATTCGCGGGCGAGGTTCGCTTCTACACCCCAGCATCGCGTCCCCCTTTCACGTCTTCCCCGCGAACGCGGGGATCCAGAGGCGTTTTGTGCGGTGTGGCGCGCCGCTTCGGCGTGTTCGGGTATTTCTTGTTTCGCCCCCTCGGGCGACCCACTTTGTCAAACGACACAAAGTGGGCAAATGTCTTGCCCCGACATACGGGTCCGGCAGAGCCGGACTTCCCTCGCACATTCCCACGCACCCGGAGGCCCGCCCCGACAGCACATCCCTGTACTGGTCGGGGCTTTTGCGACATCCATGTCGCGCAACCTCCTCTGCGTGGGCTTAGCTCGGCCTTCTGTAAGGGGCGGCCCGGTGCGTGCGGATGTTTCTCTGGAAGTCCCAAGAGCGAAGCGCGTATGCGCTTTTGTAGGGCGAATAACCCCGAAGGGGTTATCCGCCAGCGTGCCGGGCTGCAAATCCGCTCTCTGGGTGACTCGCTCCGCTCGCCCTTCGGGCCGCGCTAAAGCGTGTTCAGCGCAAGCGCTGTCCCGCATTCGCGGGGATGACGGGGAATCGTAGGAGCGGATTTATCCGCGAATCGCGGGCATGGCCCGCTCCTACAGGGGGATTCGGTGTGGGGGATTTTCGCGGATGAGATCCGCTCCTACGCAGGGAAGCACCGCATGTGGCCGGTCTCGGATAAGACCTGCTCCCACGCTGGCCCCATGAAAAAGCCCCGGCATCGCTGCCGGGGCTTTTTCGGTCGGCCGGCCATCCGGCGTGGGGATGGCCGGGTGACTCAGCGGACCGCTTCGAACAGGCCGGTGGCGCCCATGCCGCCGCCTACGCACATGGTCACGATGCCGTAGCGCAGGTTGCGGCGCTGCAGTTCGCGGACCAGGTGGCCGACCTGGCGCGAGCCGGTCATGCCGAAGGGGTGGCCGATGGAGATCGAGCCGCCGTTGACGTTGTACTTCTCGTTGTCGATGCCCAGGCGGTCGCGGGCGTAGAGGCACTGCGAGGCGAAGGCTTCGTTGAGTTCCCAGAGATCGATGTCGGCCACTTGCAGGCCGCGGGCCTTGAGCAGCTTGGGCACCGAGAACACCGGGCCGATGCCCATTTCGTCCGGCTCGCAACCGGCGACGGTGAAGCCACGGAAGAAGGCCTTGGGTTTCAGGCCCAGTTCCAGGGCTTTTTCCAGGCTCATCACCAGGGTCATGGAGGCGCCGTCGGAGAGCTGCGAGGCGTTGCCGGCGGTGACCGAGCCGTCTTCGGCGAACACCGGCTTGAGCGAGTTCAGGCCTTCCAGGGTGGTGTCCGGGCGGTTGCAGTCGTCGCGGTCGACCACGCCTTCGAGCACTTTCTTCTCGCCGGTGGCCTTGTCTTCCACCAGGTACTTCACGCTCATCGGCACGATTTCGTCGTTGAACAGGCCCTCGGCCTGGGCCCGTGCGGTGCGCTGCTGGCTCTGCAGGGCGTAGAGGTCCTGCTGCTCGCGGGTCACGTTGTAGCGGCGGGCGACGATCTCGGCGGTCTGCCCCATCGGGTAGTAGATGCCGGGGAATTCGGCCTCCAGGCGCGGGTTGACGAAGTTGTCGCGGTTCATCTTGCCGGCGGTCAGGGTGATCGACTCGACGCCACCGGCCACCAGGATGTCGCTGCAGCCGGAGGCCACCTGGTTGGCGGCGATGGCGATGGCCTGCAGGCCCGAGGAGCAGTAGCGGTTGAGGGTCATGCCGGCGACATGGATGCCGAGCTTGGACAGCACCGCCGCGTTACGGCCGATGTTGTGGCCCTGGGCGCCTTCGTTGGAGCCGGCGCCGACCACGCAGTCATCGACCAGCAGCGGGTCGAGGCCGTTGCGCGCCAGCAGCGCGTCGATGCAATGGGCGACCATGTCGTCCGGGCGGGTCATGTTGAACTTGCCGCGGAAGGACTTGGCCAGACCGGTGCGGACGCTATCGACGATCACCACTTCGCGCATGGGAAACCTCGCTGATTGTTGTTCGATGAAGGAGGATCAAGGTCGCCGAGCATAGAGCCGAACAATCTCGCGCCGCGACGATCATTCATTAGGCGTATGCGCAGCCATCCTTTGACCGATACGCGACCGCCGCCCGGAGGCGGCGGTCTGCACGAGGTGGAGGGAGGATCAGACGGTATCGACCTTGACCGCATGGTCGTGCAGCAGGCCGTTGAGCACGGTCTGGGTGTCGCCGGCGGAGAGGATGCCGTTGCCGGCGTGCCCGGCGTACTTGGCCGCCAGGTCGACGTTGGCCAGGTCGATGGTCTGGGTCGTCGCGCCGCCCGACGCGCCGGTGGGGTTCACCGAGATGCTGGTGGTCGTGGTGGCGGCGTTCACCGAGAAGGTCAGGTAGTGCGACAGCGATGCGGCCGTGGAGGTCTCGCCCTGCAGCAGGTCGGCCAGGTTCAGCGAATCGCCTTCGCCGATGTTGAAGTCCTTGACCACGTCGTGCCCGGTTTCGCCCTTCTGCCAGACGAACTGGTCGGCGCCCGCGCCGCCGGTGAGGGTGTCGTCGCCCATGCCGCCGAAGAGGATGTCGTTGCCGTCGCCGCCCAGCAGGGTGTCGTTGCCGCCCTGGCCGAACAGCAGGTCGTCGCCCTTGCCGCCTTCGAGGATGTCGTTGCCACCACGGGTATCGCCGGCGACGTTCAGCTCCTGGGCGTGCGCGACTATGTAGTTGACCAGTTGGCCCTGGGTCGGCGCCGTCCCGCCATTGCTGGCGGTCAGGTAGTCCACCAGCCCCTGGTAGCCGGCGCCGTTGTGGGTGCCGGCGGCGTGTCCGGCCCAGCTCAGGTTATCGGTGTTGATCACGTCGCCGAAGATGATGTCGTTGCCGGTGCCGCCGACCAGGTGGTCGTTGCCCACCGGCTGCGGCGAGACGTTGCTGACACCCGCCTGCAGGGCCGCCTGCAGCTCGTCGGCGGTGTTGATGATCTGCGGCTGGCCGACATTGCCGGCGACGTCGGTCTTGCCGAAGTCCAGGGTGCCGGTGCCCACGGTGTTGGTGTTGTCGAAGAACTGCAGGATGTCGCTGTTGATCCCGTTGCCGATGCCGATGGCGTTGACCGAGACGTGATCCGCGCCGGTGAGGTTGCCGCCGCCATTGAGCATGTTGGCGCCGGAGTTCAGCGCGTCCTGCACGTCGTGGTAGTTGGTGGTCGAACCGGTGTTGCTGTTGTCGCCCACGTAGGTCGTGGGGTTGCCGTCGGTGAGGAAGAACGCCAGGTTGATGAAGTTGTGCGCGGCGTTGGCGCCGCCACTGACCTCGGTGGCGAACCAGGCCGAAGCCTTCTGCAACGCCGAGTCGTAGTTGGTGCTGCCGTTGGCCGAGAGCGCGTTGATCGCATTGATCAGAGTCTGCACGTTGCCGCTGTTCAGGCCGTTGAGCTGCGTGATGGTCGAGCCGTCGGAGAAGGACACCAGCGCCACGTTGATGGTGCCGTCATGCCCCTTGATCTGGTTGAGCAGGTTGATCAGCGCCTGCTTGGCCAGGGCCAGGCGGGTCAGGCCGGCGGTGCCCGAGGCATCGTCCATGCTGCCCGAGGTATCCAGCACCAGGGCGATGTTGTAGTTCTTCCCGGGGGTCGTGGAGACCGATACGCCGCCCGGGTCGCCGATCAGCACGTCGTTGCCGTTGCCGCCGCCGATGGTGCCGCTCTTGTCGGCGTCGTCCGGGTTGGGGACGGTGTGCTGGGTGGTCGAGCCATCGACGTCGCCGCTGTTGCTGCCCACCACGAGCAGCGGGTTCGGCGTGCTCAGGTCCAGGCACAGGTTGAGGCTGGTGGCGTCGCCGTCGCCGTCGGTGATGCCGACATGGAAGTTGAGGTCCACGTCCGGCGGCAGGATCGACTGCTTGGCCTCGACCGTGACCACTCGGTAGTCGCCGCCGCTGCTGCTCAACTGCACCGTGGAGAAGCCGGACTGCGACAGCTGGTAGGCCGAGCCGCTGGTGAAGTGGGTGTCGCTGAGCAGGTCGAAGTGGGTGGAATCGCCCTCCCCGGTGCCCGCCGGCGGCGAGTAGGTGCCGGTCGCCAGCAGGGTTCCCTGGTCGTCGTAGACGCTGAAGGTCAGGGTGTCGCCGCTGGAGAGTTTCTGCACGTCGAAACTGGCGTCGTAGATCTTCGCGCTGAAGGCCACGCGCAGGGTTTCACCGGTGTCGATCAGGTTGTTGCCGCCCACGCCCATGCCGTTGTTGGACGGGTTCACCACGCTGCCGGGGCTGGTGAAGGTCGCGGTCAGGCCAGAGGCTGTCAGCACGATGGAAGGCTGCGGGCCACCGGCGGAAACCTGGGTCAGGTCGTAGTCCACCGAGGTGGTGGGCCGCGAGTTGACCACGTCGAAACTGTAGGAGCCGTCGGCGTTGATGGTGAGGACGAAGAACGGCTGGTTGGAGCCGTCGTAGGCAGTCAGCTGCGAGCCGCCGCCGGTGAGGCTGGTGACCACGTAGGTCAGGCCGGTCGGCGCAGTATTGCCGCTGAGGTCGAAGTGGCCGATGCCGTCGCCGCCGAAGCTGACGTCGAGGTTGCCGGTGAGCTCGAAGCCCTGTGCATCGGAAACGTCCTGGCACGGCGGTTCGCTATGCACCACCGGCAGGTCGTCCTCGACGCTGACCACCAGGCTCTGGCCGCCGAGGGTCACGGCGTCGCCGTCTCCATCGGTCGCCGTGACCACGCCGCCGAGGTTGATCGACAGCAGCTCGTTGTCGTCGCCGTTGTGCAGCGGATGGTCCAGCGGGCCGACCAGGTTGAACTGGTAGTGGCCGGCGTTATCCAGCGACAGGGTGAAAATGGTGTGGGTGCCGGCGCTGGCCGTCAGCACGTTGCCCAGCAGGCTGTAGCTCAGGGCCACGCCGCCGGAGGTCAGGTGCTGCGCGAGCAGCGAGCTGAAGTCGTTGCTCAGCGAGAAGCCGCCGGCACCGTCGGCGCCGAAGTTGACCAGGCTGGCGAGCGAGCCGCTGGCCACCAGCGATTCGCTGCCGCCATCGGGGTTGCCGCCGGGCAGCGCGTCTTCCTGCACCTGGCCGGTGGCGCTGCCGGCCAGCAGGCTGGGGCCGTCGTCGAGGAAGCTGAGCTTGCCGCCCAGGTCGATGCTGGTCGAGGCGTGATCGCCGTCCTTGTCGGTGATGGTCGCGCTGAGGTTGATCTTGCCGCTGCCCAGGCTCAGTGAGTCGTTCGGGTCAGTGGTGTTGCCGTGCACCAGTGCGCGTTGCTGGTCGAGGGTCACCACGCCATTGCTGATGGTGACCGCGAAGGCCACCGCCCCGCCGCTGCCGCCGACCCGGCCTTCCACGCCGGTGGCCGTATTGAACAGGTAGATCTTCTGACCGGTCGCGGTGTCTTTCAGGCCGCTGTCGGTGTTGTCCGTGGTGCTGACGCTGTAGGTCATGGTACCCACACCATCCGCCCCATAGCTGCCGCTGAACAGGCTGGAGACATTGGCGCTGCTGGCATCGACGCTGAGGTTCGTCTCATCCACCGTCAGCGCGGCGAAGCTGCTGCCGCTCAGGTTGATGTTCGGGCCGTCGTCGAGGAAGGTCAGCTTGCTGCCCAGGTCGAGACTGGTCGAGGCGTGGTCGCCGTCCTTGTCGGTGATGGTCGCCACCAGGCCGATCTTGCCGCTGCCGATGCTCAGCGGATCGTTCGGATCATTGGGGTTGCCGTGCACCAGGGCGCGTTGCTGGTCGAGAGTGACGATGCCGCCACTGACGGTCACGGCAAAGGCTACCGCTCCGCCGCTGCCACCCACCCGGCCTTCCACCCCGTTGGCGGTGTTGAACAGGAAGATTTCCTGGCCGCTCGCGGTGTCCTTCAGGCCGCTGTCGGTGTTGTCCGTGGTGCTGACGCTGTAGGTCATGGTACCCGCACCATCCGCCCCATAGCTGCCGCTGAACAGGCTGGAGACATTGGCGCTGCTGGCATCGACGCTGAGGTTCGTCTCATCCACCGTCAGCGCGGCGAAGCTGCTGCCGCTCAGGTTGATGCTCGGGCCGTCGTCGAGGAAGGTCAGCTTGCTGCCTAGGTCGAGACTGGTCGAGGCGTGGTCGCCGTCCTTGTCGGTGATGGTCGCCACCAGGCCGATCTTGCCGCTGCCGATGCTCAGCGGATCGTTCGGGTCATTGGTGTTGCTGTGCACCAGCGCGCGTTGCTGATCCAGCGTCACCACGCCACTGCTGATGGTGACGGCGAAGGCCACGGCGCCACCGCTGCCGCCCACGCGGCCTTCCACCCCGTTGGCGGTGTTGAACAGGAAGATCTCCTGGCCGGTCGCGGTGTCTTTTAGGCTGCTGTCGGTGTTGTCGGTGGTGCTGACGCTGTAGGTCGTGCTGCCCGCACCATCGGCGCCATAGCTGCCGCTGAACAGGCTGGAGACGTTGGCGCTGCTGGCGTTGATGCTGAGGTTGGTTTCATCGACGGTCAGCCCGGCGAAGCTGCCGCCGCTCGCGCCGATGCTCGGGCCATCGTCGAGGAAGGTCAGCTTGCTGCCCAGGTCGAGGCTGGTCGAAGCGTGGTCGCCGTCCTTGTCGGTGATGGTCGCCACCAGGCCGATCTTGCCGGAGCCGATGCTCAGCGGGTCGTTCGGATCATTGGTGTTGCTGTGCACCAGCGCGCGTTGCTGATCCAGCGTCACCACGCCATTGCTGATGGTGACGGCGAAGGCCACTGCCCCGCCGCTGCCGCCCACGCGACCTTCCACACCATTTGCGGTGTTAAACAGGAAGATTTCCTGGCCGGTGGCGGTGTCTTTCAGGCCGCTGTCGGTGTTGTCGCTGGTGCTGACGCTGTAGGTCGTTGTCCCCGCCCCGTCGGCACCGTAGCTGCCGCTGAACAGGGTGGAGACATTGGCGCTGCTCGCGTCGATATTCAGGTTGGTTTCGTCGACCGTCAGACCGGCGAAGCTACCACCGCTCGCGCCGATGCTCGGGCCGTCGTCGAGGAAGGTCAGCTTGCTGCCCAGGTCGAGGCTGGTCGACGTGTGGTCGCCGTCCTTGTCGGTGATGGTCGCCACCAGGCTGACCTTGCCGGAGCCGATGCTCAGCGGGTCGTTCGGATCATTGGTGTTGCTGTGCACCAAGGCGCGTTGCTGGTCGAGAGTGACCACGCCGTTGCTCACGGTCACGGCGAAGGCCACTGCCCCGCCGCTGCCGCCCACGCGACCTTCCACGCCATTGGCGGTGTTGAAGAGGAAGATTTGCTGGCCAGTCGCGGTGTCTTTCAGGCCGCTGTCGGTGTTGTTGGTCGTCGTCACCGTATAGGCCGTGGTGCCCGCGCCGTCCGCGCCGTAGCTGCCGCTGAACAGGCTGGAGACATTGGCGCTGTTCGCGTCGATATTCAGGTTGGTTTCGTCGACCGTCAGCCCGGCGAAGCTGCCGCCGCTCGCGCCGATGCTCGGGCCGTCGTCGAGGAAGGTCAGCTTGCCGCCCAGGTCGACGCTGGTCGACGCATGGTCGCCGTCCTTGTCGGTGATGGTCGCCACCAGGTTGATCTTGCCGCCAGCGATGCTCAGCGAGTCATTGGCATCGCTGGTGTTCGGATGGACCAAGGCACGAACCTGATCAAGCGTGACCACGCCGCCACTCACGGTAACGCTGAACGCAACGGCACCGCCGCTGCCACCCACGCGGCCTTCCACGCCGTTGGCGGTGTTGAACAGGAAGACTTCCTGGCCGGTCGCGGTGTCCTTCAGGCCGCTGTCAGTGTTGTCGGTGGTGCTGACGCTGTAGGTCGTGGTCCCCGCGCCGTCGGCACCATAGTTGCCGCTGAACAGGCTGGAGACGTTGGCGCTGCTGGCATTGATGCTCAGGTTGGTTTCATCGACGGTCAGGCCGGCGAAGCTGCCGCCACTGAGGCTGATGCTCGGGCCGTCATCGAGGAAGGTCAGCTTGCTGCCCAGGTCGAGGCTGGTCGAGGCATGGTCGCCGTCCTTGTCCGTGATGGTCGCCACCAGGCCGATCTTGCCAGTGCCGATGCTCAGAGGGTCATTCGGGTCATTGGCATTGCTGTGCACCAGCGCACGTTGCTGGTCGAGGGTCACCACGCCGTTGCTCACGGTGACGGCAAAGGCCACAGCCCCACCGCTTCCGCCTACCCGCCCTTCCACGCCATTGGCGGTGTTGAACAGGAAGATTTCCTGGCCGGTGGCGGTGTCTTTCAGGCCGCTGTCGGTATTGTCAGTGGTGGTGACGCTGTAGGTCGTGGTGCCTGAGCCGTCAGCGCCATAGCTGCCGCTGAACAGGCTGGAAACGTTGGCGCTGCTGGCATTGATGCTGAGGTTGGTTTCATCGACCGTCAGCCCGGCGAAGGTGCCGCCGCTGAGGCTGATGCTCGGGCCGTCGTCGAGGAAGGTCAGCTTGCCACCCAGGTCGATGCTCGCGCTGGCCTTGTCGCCGTCACCATCGGTGATGCTGGCGAACAGGCTGATCTTGCCGGCGCCGATGCTGAGCGGGTCGTTGGCGTCGGAGGTGTCCGGGTGAACCATCGCGCGTTGCTGGTCGAGGGTCACCACGCCATTGCTGACAGTCACGGAAAAGGCCACTGCCCCGCCGCTGCCGCCGACCCGGCCTTCCACGCCATTGGCGGTGTTGAACAGGTAGATCTCCTGGCCGCTCGCGGTGTCCTTCAGGCCGCTGTCGGTGTTGTCCGTGGTGCTCACCAGGTAGGTGACGCTGCCGGGGCCGTCGGCGCCGTAGCTGCCGCCGAACAGACCGCCGACACTGGCGCTGCTCGCATCCACGCCCAGGTGGGTTTCGTCCACCGTCAGGCCGGTGAAGCCGCCGGTGGTATCGATGCTCGGGCCGTCGTCGAGGAAGGTCAGCTTGCCGCCCAGGTCGATGCTCGCGCTGCTGTGATCGCCATCGCCGTCGGTGATGGTCGCTACCAGATTGACCTTGCCGGAGCCGATGCTCAGCGAGTCGTTCGGGTCAGTGGTGATCGGGTGCGACAGGGCCCGTTGCTGGTCGAGCGTCACCACGCCATTGCTTACGGTGACGGCAAAGGCCACGTCGCCATTGCTACCGCCCACGCGGCCTTCGATGCCGTTGGCGGTGTTGTAGAGATAGATTTCCTGCCCGGTCGAGGTGTCTTTCAGGCCGCTGTCGGTGTTGTCCGTGGTGGTCACGCTGTAGGTCGTGGTGCCCGCGCCGTCGGCGCCATAGTCACCGCTGAACAGGCTGGAAACGTTGGCGCTGCTGGCGTCGACGTTGAGGTGGGTCTCGTCCACCGTCAGGTTGGCGAAGCTGCCTTGGCCCACGCTGATGCTCGGGCCGTCGTCGAGGAAGGTCAGCCTGCCGCCCAGGTCGATGCTCGCGCTGCTGTGGTCGCCGTCCTTGTCGGTGATGGTCGCCACCAGGCTGACCTTGCCAAGGCCGATGCTGAGCGGGTCGTTCGAGTCGGTGGTGATCGGGTGCGACAAGGCGCGTTGCTGATCGAGGGTCACCACGCCATTGCTGACGGTAACGCTGAAGGCCACTGCCCCGCCGCTGCCGCCTACTCGCCCTTCGATACCGTTGGCGGTGTTGAACAGGAAGATTTCCTGGCCGGTGGCGGTGTCTTTCAGACCGCTGTCGGTGTTGTCGGTGGTACTGACGCTGTAGGTGGTGCTGCCAGCGCCGTCGGCGCCATAGCTGCCACTGAACAGCCCGGAAACACTGGCGCTGCTCGCATCCACGCCGAGGTGGGTCTCGTCCACCGTCAGGCTGGCGAAGCTGCCTTCGCCCACGCTGATGCTCGGGCCATCGTCGAGGAAGGTGAGCTTGCCGCCGAGGTCGATGCTCGCGCTGCTGTGGTCACCATCGCCGTCAGTGATGGTCGCCACCAGGCTGACTTTGCCGGTGCCGATGCTCAGCGGGTCGTTCGGGTCGGTGGTAATCGGGTGCGACAGGGCACGTTGCTGATCGAGGGTCACCACGCCATTGCTGACGGTAACGCTGAAGGCCACTGCCCCGCCGCTGCCGCCTACTCGCCCTTCGATACCGTTGGAGGTGTTGAACAGGAAGATTTCCTGGCCGGTCGCGGTGTCTTTCAGGCCGCTGTCGGTGTTATCCGCAGTGCTGACGCTATAGGTCGTGCTGCCCGCGCCGTCGGCGCCATAGCTGCCGCTGAACAGCCCGGAAACACTGGCGCTGCTGGCATCGACGTTCAGGTGGGTCTCGTCCACCGTCAGGTTGGCGAAGCTGCCTTCACCCACGCTGATGCTCGGACCGTCATCGAGGAAGGTGAGTTTGCCGCCCAGGTCGACGCTCGCGCTGCTGTGGTCGCCATCGCGGTCGGTGATGGTGGCGGTCAGGCTGATCTTGCCGCTGCCGATGCTCAGCGGATCGTTCGGGTCGCTGGTGTCCGAGTGCACCAGGGCGCGCTGCTGGTCGAGGGTGACCACGCCGCCGTTGACTGTGACGCTGAAGGCCACGGCCCCGTTGCTGTCCCCTACCCGCCCTTCGACGCCATTGGCGGTGTTGAACAGGTAAATCTTCTGCCCGGTCGCGGTATCGACCAGGCCGCTATCGGTGTTGTTGCTGGTGCTCACCGCGTAGGTCGTGGAGCCGGCGCCATCCGCACCGTAGTCGCTGCTGAACAGGCTGGCGATATTGGCGCTGTGCGCGTCCACGCCAAGCTGGGTTTCGTCGACCTGCAGGGCGATGCTCGCCTCGGTCGCCAACTGGATGCTCGGGCCGGCGTCGGCGAAGCTCACGTGGCCGCCCAGGTCTAGGTTCTGGGTGGCACTGGTCGGGTCGCCGTCGCGGTCGGTGACCGTGACCTGCGCCTGCAGTTGCACGAGCCCGGTGCCGAGCACCGCGTGCTGGCTGTCGAAGGCGCTGGTCGCGCCGGGCAGTGCGTGGTCGATGGCGGCGAACTGGGTCAGGGTGACGCTGCCGGTGTTGCCGTTCACGCTCACCGAGAACACGGTGTTCGCGCTGGAAATTTCGTTGGCGCTATCGGCGGTCGAACCGATCACCTGGCCGTTCACCGTGTACAGGTGGATCGCCTGCCCGGCGCTGGTCAGGCCGGAGTCCTCGCCCTGCGCCGCCAGGTTCAGGCTGTAGTGCCAGACCGTGCTGCCGGCGCCGTCAGCGCCGTACTGCAGGTTGCCGTGGAAGACCGTGGAGAAGTCCGCGGTGCTGCTGTCATGGCCGCCGTTCAGGGTTCCCGCATCGTGGGTCAGCAGGTCTGGAGCCTCGCCGCCAATGGATAGGCTGGCGGTCGGGCTGTCGTCCTTAATGGAGACGTTCAGATTGCCACTGGCCGGCGTGCCGTTACCGTCGGTCACGGTATAGGGAACATTGAGCGTGAGGTTGTCTTCGACGCCATGCACCGGGTGGTCCAGCGGCTGCTGCAGGACCAGCTGGAAGGCGCCGGTGTTCACATCGGTCAGGGTCAGGGTGAAGACCGGCTGGCCGTTCGCCGAACCGGTCAGGGTGTGCCCGTCGGGGCTGACGCTATAGGTCACCGGCTGACCGCCTGATGTGAGCGTCGGCAAGCCGGCGGTGCCCCAGGTGAAGCTGCCGGGGCCATCGGCGCCGAAGCTGTAGCCGAGGCTGCCAGTGGTGGTGGTGGACTCGCTGGCCCCGCCATCGGGAATGCCGCCCGGCAGTCCACCTTCGCTTAGCGCTGCACTGTCGCTGGGGGCGCTCGGCGAATTGTCCACGGCAACCGGCTGCTGCTGCGCGGGAAGCGGCGCGGCGTCGAATTGGCGAGGGAACAGCGGACCGCTGCCTTGAGGGCCTGTGGGGAAGCCGATTTCCGGGTCGATATGGCCGCCGATTTCGGTCAGCAGCACGAAGGAGTGGCCGCCGCCGGCCTTGGCGTTGCCGCCGGCCGAGAAGCTCGGCCCGGCCGCGGTGGCTTCAGCGACCTTGGACGGGTCGACGCCTGCGGCGATGGCCGCCTGCAGCGCCTTGACGTCGGTGACGTCCTGCTGGGTCGGGGTGGTCGGGGCCTGCGCCGGGGTGTTGTCGTACTGGTGGTGCGCCGCTGCCATCAGCTGGTCGCTCATCGGCATCGAGCTGTCACGGCCGAGGGTCAGTTCGCCACCGCCGGCTATGGCGACGGCCACGGCACCGTTGTGCCCGGTGACCAGTTGCTCGCCGACGAACAGCTTGTCGCCCTGATGCAGGATCCGATGCGAACCATCGGAGGCTACGGCATACACCTCGCCGACCACCTTGCTGACGATACCCAGTTGCTTGGCCATGCTCCCTTCCTCCGCGCACTGCCCGGCAACGGCTCCACCGCTGCCTGAGACTCCGAATTGGCCACGACGCCTACAGCATCCGGATACATGCGAAGAAGGAAGGCAACGAGTACAGGCGTTTAAGTATCAAAATGCCAGTGACAATTTTTTGTCGAATCTGGCAGCGCCTTTTATCGCTCGCCGCTGAAATCCCCGCCCTAGCCGCTCTGAAACGTACATAGCCGAACGTATTAACCCTTTTACCTGCCCATACCCAGGAAAAATCAGGGGTTACGGAATTTACAATGTGCTGGATTTCACATGGCTCATAAGACTTTTTCCGAATAGAGCTTGTGAAAAATTCTTCTGAGGCTCGCTGAAAGTTGTTCTTAGCTCTGATGTTACAAGCGTGAAACGCTTGATATCAGAAAATAGCCAATAAATTGGCGAAATGTAGAGCATCGAAGTAAGCGAACACCAGGAGAGAGCCATGCGTAGCAGTAACGCAGCACTATGGAGCGGTGTATTTCTGGCGGCGACCTGCGCCAATGGCCACGCAATGAGCCTGACGCAAGCCATTCAGAACACCCTGCAATACCATCCCGAGATCAGCCAGAGCATGAACAGCCGGCTGACCGCCGACCAGGAACTGAAGATCGCCCGGGGAGGCTATCTTCCTACCGTCGACCTGCTGCTGGGCTACGGCCGCGAAGGCGTCGACAGTCCGACCACCCGACAGAACGGCAACCACGGCACCGTGACCCTGGACCGCGGCGACGCGGAACTCCGTCTGCAACAGATGCTGTTCGACGGTTTCGCCACTCCCAACGAAGTGGCGCGCAACGAGGCCAACGTCAACTCCAAGGCATTCCGTGTGCTCGGCACTTCGGAGAACGCCGCGCTGCGTACCGTCGAGGTCTACCTCAGCGTGCTGCAGCATCGCGAACAGGTGGATCTGGCGCGCAACAACCTGCAGGCGCACCAGCGCATCGGCGACCAGATCGCCCTGCGCAGCAAGCAGGGCGTCGGCAGCGCCGCCGACAACGACCAGGCCACTGCCCGTCTCGCCCTGGCGCAGAACAACCTCTATACGGAGGAAGTCGACCTGCGCGATGCCGAGGCCAACTTCTTCAGCGCCGTCGGCAAGCTGCCCGACGAGCTGGAAACCCCGAGCACGGTCAAGGCCCTGTTGCCGGCAGACCTGAACGGCGCCCGCCAGGAAGTCATGGCCAACAACCCGCTGCTGAAATCCGCCCAGGCCGACGTCAACGCCGCGGAGAAACAATACGAGGCCGCCAAGGCACCGTATTACCCGCGCTTCGACCTCGAACTGTCGCAGGCGGCGAACAACAACGTGGACGGCGAGGAGGGCCACTTCAACGACTGGGAAGCCCAGGTGGTGATGCGCTACAACCTGTTCAACGGCCTGCGCGACCAGGCCAAGCTGGGCGCCACCTCGCACCAGGTCGACGAAGCCAAGGACATCCGCAACAACGCCTTGCGCCTGCTCAACGAGAACCTCTCGCTGGCCTGGGACGCCATGGAGAACGCGACCAAGCAGACCGGCCCGGCCCGCGAGTACGCCGACTACACCCGCAAGGTGCGTGAGGCCTACCAGCAGCAGTTCACCCTCGGCCAGCGCACCCTGCTCGACCTGCTGGACAGCGAGAACGAACTGTTCACCGCCAACCGTCGCTACACCCAGGTGCGCTACACCGAGGAATATTCTCGCTACCGCGTGCTGGCCGCGATGGGCGCCCTGCTCCGCTCGCAGAACGTAGTACCGCCCCACGAAGGGGTGGCGCTTTCCGATGTGAAGAACGAGGCACGCCTGCCCACCATGCAATAAAGGGCGCTTTCGTTCGCCGCGCGCGGCGGCCGGGATGGCCGCCGAAGTGCGTTGCGAAGCGCCCCCGAGGGCCCCAGAGAGGCCCGGGAGTAAGGAGCGTGACCATGATCATCCAGGAGCGCGGCGCCACGACGCCGGACGATCCGCGCCTGAGCCACGACGATCCCCTGCTCGATGGCTTGCTCATCCTCTGCCGCCTGCACGGCTGCGCGGTCAGCCGCACCGGCCTGACCGCCGGCCTGCCCCTGCCCCAGCAACGCCTCAGCGCCGAACTGCTGCCCCGCGCGGCGGCCCGCGCCGGCCTGCAAGGGCGCTTGCTGCGCCGCGACCTCAAGGCCATTCCCGCGCTCAACCTGCCGGTGCTGCTGCTGCTCGACGGCGGCCGCAGCGCGGTGTTGCGCCAATGGGGCAACGACGGCAAGGCGCTGATCCTGCCCAGCGAGACCGAGGGCGGCGAACAGTGGGTGAGCGTCGAAGAACTGGCCGCGCAATACAGTGGCCACGCACTCTTCGCCCGTCCGCGGCATGAACTGGAGGCCGCGCGCCAACCGCTGGTGCCGCGGGTAGAGGCCTGGTTCCGCGACACCCTCAAGCTGTCGCGCTGGCTGTACACCGACGCCCTGGTCGCCAGCCTGCTTATTAATGTGCTGAGCATGCTGGTACCGCTGTTCGTCATGCAGACCTACGACCGCGTGGTGCCCAACCAGGCCACCTCGACGCTCTGGGTGCTGGCCAGCGGGCTGCTGCTGGGCACCCTCTTCGAACTGCTGCTGCGGGTGCTGCGCTCGCACCTGCTGGACCTCGCCGGCAAGAAGACCGACGTGGTGCTCTCGGCGACCCTCTTCGAACGCATTACCGGCATGGCCATGAAGTTCCGCCCGGCCACGGTCGGCGGCTTCGCCCAGAGCATCCACGACTTCCAGGGCCTGCGCGAATTCCTCACCGCGCTGACCCTGACCAGCCTGATCGACCTGCCCTTCTCGCTGCTGATGATCGTGGTCATCGGCCTGCTGGGCGGCGTGCTGGTCGCCGTGCCGCTGCTGGCCTTCCCGATCACCATCCTGTTCGCCTACGTGATCCAGGCGCGCCTGCGCGACACCGTGCAGAAGAGCCTGACCCTCGGCGCCGAACGCCAGGCGCTGCTGATCGAAACCCTCGGCGGCCTGGAGATGCTCAAGGCCTGCGGCGCGGAAAGCGAGCGCCAGTACCACTGGGAAGCCACCCACGGCGCACTCAGCCGCCTGGACAACCACGCGCGCTTCCTCTCCACCCTGGCCACCAACGGCACCCTGTTCATCCAGCAGTTCGCCGGCATGGCCATGATCATCTGCGGGGTCTACGCGATCCTCGACGGCCAGCTCAGCGTCGGCGCGCTGGTCGCCTGCTACATGCTCAACAGCCGCGTCCTGGCGCCGCTCGGGCAGATCGCCGGGCTGATCACCCGCCACCAGCAGGCGCGCCTGACCATGAAGAGCACCGACGCGCTCATGGCCCTGCCGCAGGAGCGCGAGGCGCGCCAGCGCCCGCTGGAGCGCACCCAGCTGCACGGTGCGCTGGAAATGCGCCAGGTGGAATTCCGCTACCCGGACCAGCCGGTGCCGGCACTCAGCCAGATCAGCCTGCGCCTGGCGCCGGGCGAAAAGGTCGGCCTGATCGGCCGCAGCGGCTCGGGCAAGAGCACCCTGGCGCGCCTGCTGCTGGGCTTCTACCAGCCGGATGAAGGCCAGATCCTCCTCGACGGCCTGGACCTGCGGCAGATAGACGTCGCCGACCTGCGCCAGCAGACCGGCTACGTCGCCCACGACCTGCCGCTGCTGGCCGGCAGCCTGCGCGACAACCTGACCCTGGGCGCGCGCTACGTCAGCGACGCACGCATGCTCGAAGTGGCCGAGATGACCGGCGTCAGCGAACTGGCCCGGCAGCACCCGCTGGGCTTCGACCGCCCGGTGGGCGAGCGCGGCCAGCTGCTCTCCGGCGGCCAGCGGCAGGCGGTGCTGATGGCCCGCGCGCTGTTGCTCGACCCGCCGCTGCTGGTGCTCGACGAGCCGACCAGCGCCATGGACAACAGCAGCGAGGAAGTCCTGCGCCGCCGCCTGCAGGACTGCAGCCGCGGCAAGACCCTGCTGCTGGTGACCCACCGCACCTCCATGCTCAGCCTGGTCGACCGGCTGATCGTCCTGGACAACGGCCGCATCGTCGCCGACGGCCCCAAGGATGCGGTGATCGATGCATTGCGCAAGGGCCACGTCGGCCCATCAGCGGGGTAGCGCCATGGCCAGCAGTCAGCCGTCACCGGGCTATTTCGGCGCCCGCCGCGACATCGAGTTCATGCCCGAGGTGCAGGGCACGGTCGAGGAAGATTCTCCACTGACCGCACGCATCACCCTCTGGGCGGTGCTCGCCCTGCTGGTGGCGGCGGTCATCTGGGCGTACTTCGCCAAGCTCGAAGAGGTCACCAAGGGCGAAGGCAAGGCCATCCCCTCGAGCAAGGTGCAGACCATCCAGAACCTGGAGGGCGGCATCGTCTCGGAGATCTTCGTCCACGAAGGCCAGGTGGTGGAAAAGGGCCAGACCCTGCTGCGCCTGGACGACACCCGCTTCGCCTCCAACCGCGACGAGACCGACGCCGACCGCAACTCGCTGGAAGCCCGCGTCGAGCGCCTGAGCGCCGAGGCCGACGGCCGCGCGCCGAGCTTCTCCGAGCAGCTGAACAAGGAAGCGCCGCAGGTGGTCGACGACCAGATGCGCCTCTACCACACCCGCCAGGCGCGCCAGGACAGCGAGGTCAACATCCTCCAGGAACAGCTGCGGCAGAAGACCCAGGAGCTCGCCGAGTTCCGCGCCAAGCAGCAGCAGTACCGCTCCAGCCTGGGCCTGGTGCAGCAGGAGCTGAACATGTCCGAGCCGCTGGTGAAGAGCGGCGCCATCTCGCCGGTGGAAATGCTGCGCCTGCGCCGCAGCGCGGTGGAGATCAACGGCGAACTGAGCGCTACAACGCTGGCCATTCCCCGTGCCGAGGCGGCGGTGCAGGAAATCGCGCGCAAGGTCGACGAATCGCGCCTGGGCTTTCGCAGCGACGCGCTCAAGGAACTCAACGAAGTGCGCACCGAGCTGAACAAGCTCACCGCCAGCAGCCGCGCCATCGACGACAAGGTCAGCCGCACCACCGTGGTGTCGCCGGTGCGCGGCATCGTCAAGCAACTCAAGGTCAACACCATAGGCGGCGTGGTGCAGCCGGGCAGCGACATGGTGGAAATCGTCCCGCTGGAGGACAACCTGCTGGTGGAAGCGAAGATCCGCCCGCAGGACGTCGCCTTCCTGCGCCCCGGCCAGCCGGCCACGGTGAAGTTCACCGCCTACGACTACACCATCTACGGCGGGCTGAAAGCGCAGCTGGAACTGATCAGCGCCGACACCATCACCGACGACAAGGGCAACGCCTTCTACCTGATCCAGGTGCGCACCAGCAAGAACCACCTGGGCACCGACGCCAAGCCGCTGCTGATCATCCCCGGCATGGTGGCGACGGTGGACATCATCACCGGCGAGAAGAGCGTGCTCGACTACATCCTCAAGCCGGTGCTCAAGGCGCGGTGGGAGGCCCTGCGCGAACGGTGAGACGCGCGCCGGACCGCGATGCTCTTCGTAGGAGCAACTGTCTTCTAGGCTCCCGCGTTCGCGGGAGTGACGGAGTTGAGACTCGTGCTTTTGGGCGTCTTCCCCGCGAACGCGGGGATCTAGGAAACGAATTTCCAGAGAAACATCCGCACGCGCCAGACCGCCCCTTACAGCAGGCCGAGCAAAGCCCACGCAGAGGAGGTTGCGCGACATGGATGTCGCAAAAGCCTCGATCAGTACAGGGACGTACTGTCGGGGCGGGCCTCCGGGTGCGTGGGAATGTGCGAGGGAAGTCCGGCTCCGCCGGACCCGTATGTCAGGGCAAGACCTTTGCTTACTTTGGGCCGGGGTGGCGTCCCACCGCTTGCCAAAGTGAGTCGCCCGAGGGGGCGAAACAAGAAACATCCGAACACGCCGAAGCGGCGCGCTACACCCAGACAAGACGCTGGGTGACTCGCTTCAGGTCGCACTGAAGCGCGTTCAGCGCAAGCGCTGTCCCACGTTCGCGGGGAAGACGATCGAGGGATCGGAGTTCGGACGGTTCGCGAGCAAGCTCGCTCCTACGCCAGCCGGCTGGCACGTACCCATGTAGGAGCGGCCCATGGCCGCGATTCGCGCGCATGGCGCGCTCCTACAGGGACACACTGCGCGTCAGGCCGGGCGCTGGTGATTGCGGCGGAAGGTCTCTTCGCCCATTGCGGCTATCTGCCCTTCGATCAGGGCATCGAAGGGACGCAGCAGTTCGTCGAAGTGCTGCGGCGCATCGAGCGCGTTCAGGGCGTGGACCACCGCTTCGATGGTCGACAGAGCACCCTCGGCCGGCGCCTTGCGCAGGCGGTAGCGCGAGCTCAGCCCCTCAGGCAGGACCACCCGCGGCAGCGCCGCCAGCTCGGGGTTCAGGTGCAGCAGCTTGCGCGCCTTGCGCCAGGTGCCGTCGGGGACGATCAGTTGGCACGGCAGATCGGCGCAAGCCTCGCGCACTTCCTCCAGCTCCTTGGCCTGTTCGCCAGGAAACAGCAGCCAGCTCTGGTAGTCCGCGCGCTGCCAGCTCTCCGGGGCGAAGCGCTCGCCCACCCGCAATTCGGCGTTCTGCAAGCCAAGGGCGGCCAGGCGCGCGGTATTGAGCGCGTGATCGGTCTCGCTGGGATGCTGCAGCAACAGGACGCGGGTGCGGCTGCCCAGGCTGGGGACAAGGGCGCACAGGCAATGCCCTTCCGGCCGCAGGCAGCGCTCGCAGCGGGCGCGGCTCATGGCTTGTCGGGCTGCGTGCGCAGCAGGTCGCGGAAGTTCTGGATCAGCGGCTCGCGGGAACGGCCGCGGCGCAGGATCAGCGAGAACGGCGCCTGGTAGCCGAAGGTCGCCGGCAGCAGCGCGCGCAAGCGGCCCTGGTCGACCCAGGGGTGGGCGTAGTGCTCGGGCAGGTAGCCGATATAGCCGCCGGACAGGATCAGGATCAGCTGCGCTTCCATACTTTCCACGGTCGCGGCGCTGTGCTTGAAGCCGTGCCGGGCCAGCTCCGCCTGGCTCCAGTAGCCGCGGCCGACCATGCGCTGCTGGGTGATCAGTTCAGCGGGAATCCGGCGGCCGTCGAACAGCGGGTGGCGGTCGCTGCAGTACAGCCAGTGCTGCTCTCTATAGAGAGGCTGGTAGACCAGGCCGTTCATCCGGCTGAAGAAGGAGCCGATGGCCAGGTCCAGGCGGTTGTCGAGCACCGCCAGTTGCAGCTCGTAGGGACTTTGTACCTGCAGGTGCAGGTGCACCGCCGGGTGCAGGCCGCTGAACGAGCCGATCACCTCGGCCAGCGGCAGCGCCGGGTCGCTCACCGTGGAGTCGAGCACGCCGAGGTTGAGGGTGCCGCGCAGTTCGCCCTTGAGGGTCGATGCATAGCGCTCGAAACCCTCAAGTTCGCCGAGGATGCGCAGGGTTTCCTGATGGAACAGCTCGCCCTTGCTGGTCAGGCCGAAGCCGCCGCGGCCGCGGTGGCACAGCACGATGCCCAGTTGGTTCTCCAGCTGGCTCATGTAGGTGCTGATCGCCGAGGTCGACAGGTTCAGTTCCTGCTGGGCGGAAGCGAAGCCCTGATTGCGCACCACGCAGGCGAAAATCCGCAAAAGCTTGATGTCAGGCAACGCGCTGGCGCTCATTTTGACTCCGGACGGCAGGGGTTGAAGGCTCCAGTTCAGCACTCCCTTGACTGGCCGTACGTCGGGGAACTTTTTCGCCGGCGAGCTGCAAGTCAGAGGCCACGGGCCTGGCAAGGCGGGGGCTGCGACAGGGGAGCGCAGTCTAGCGACTGCAGTTAGTTTAGAAAACTCTGAACTGATTTTTTGTAGCCAGCGATTCTTCCGACTACCGCCCCTGACGAGAATCCCGTTTCAGTATCAACAAGCCTGTTCCCTTAAAACAGCGAATCGCGTGAGGCCTTCCCCATGGACAAGAAACTCCACCAGCCCCTGGGCGGAAACGAAATGCCGCGCTTCGGCGGCATCGCCACCATGATGCGCCTGCCGCATATCCAGAGTGAGGAAGAGCTGAACCAGCTCGATGCTGCCTTCGTCGGCGTGCCCCTGGATATCGGCACCTCCCTGCGCTCGGGCACCCGTTTCGGGCCCCGCGAGATCCGCGCCGAATCGGTGATGATCCGCCCGTACAACATGGCTACCGGCGCCGCTCCGTTCGATTCGCTGAACATCGCCGACATCGGCGACGTGGCGATCAACACCTTCAACCTGCTCGAAGCCGTGCGCATCATCGAGGAGGCCTACGACAAGATCCTCGACCACGGAATCCTCCCGCTGACCCTCGGCGGCGACCACACCATCACCCTGCCGATCCTGCGTGCCATCCACAAGAAGCACGGCAAGGTCGGCCTGGTGCACATCGACGCCCACGCCGATGTGAACGACCACATGTTCGGCGAGAAGATCGCCCACGGCACCACCTTCCGCCGCGCCGTGGAAGAGGGCCTGCTGGATTGCGACCGCGTCGTGCAGATCGGCCTGCGTGCCCAGGGCTACACCGCCGAAGACTTCAACTGGAGCCGCAAGCAGGGCTTCCGCGTCGTGCAGGCCGAAGAGTGCTGGCACAAGTCGCTGGCCCCGCTGATGGCCGAAGTGCGCGAGAAGGTCGGCGGCGGCCCGGTCTACCTGTCCTTCGACATCGACGGCATCGACCCGGCCTGGGCGCCCGGCACCGGCACCCCTGAAATCGGCGGCCTGACCACCATCCAGGCGATGGAAATCATCCGTGGCTGCCAGGGCCTGGACATCATCGGCTGCGACGTGGTGGAAGTCTCCCCGCCCTACGACACCACCGGCAACACCTCGTTGCTCGGCGCCAACCTGCTGTACGAAATGCTCTGCATCCTCCCGGGCGTACAGCGCCGCTGAGTAACCACACATGCAAAAAGACACCTGCGTAGCACAGGTGCTCGAGGCTGCCCGCGTTCTCGTGGCAGCCTTCGCGCGCACCGATACCGAGGCCTACTTCGCGGCTTTCAGCGAAGACGCCAGCTTCATCTTCCACACCTGGCCCCAGCCGCTGCTGTCGCGCGCGGCTTACCGCGAGGTGTGGGAAGGCTGGCTGCGTGACGACGGCTTCGAGGTTCTCGAATGCCAGTCGAGCAACACCTTTGTCAGCCTGCAGGGCGAGGACGTGGCGATTTTCACCCACGACGTCGCCACTCGGCTGCGCATCCAGGGAGAGGAAAGCCTGAGCCACGAACGGGAGACCATCGTCTTCCGCCGTGAACCACAACAAGGCCGTTGGCTGGCCGTACACGAGCATCTGTCACCGGCGCCCGCGCCGTAAGACAGGCCTTTCCCGGGAGGAAGTCATGGATAACAAGAAGAATCACGCAATCACGGAAATCGAAACGTTCGGGGTCGAGCAGATCCCGGACAACGAGCGCAACGCCACGCCCACCGACCTGTTCCGCATGATCTTCGGTGGCTCGAACACCTTCGCCACCGCGGTACTGGGCAGCTTCCCGGTGCTCTTCGGGCTGTCGTTCCAGGCCGGTGCCTGGTCGATCATCCTCGGCGTGCTGGTCGGTGGCCTGATCCTCGCCCCGATGGGCCTGTTCGGTCCGCTCAATGGCACCAACAACGCGGTTTCCTCGGGCGCGCACTTCGGTGTGCACGGCCGTATCGTCGGTTCGTTCCTGTCGCTACTGACCGCCATCGCGTTCTTCTCGCTGTCGGTTTGGAGCTCCGGTGACGCCCTGATCGGCGGCGCCAAGCGCCTGTTCGACCTGCCGGAAACCGACCTGACCCTGGGCCTGGCCTACGGTCTGTTCGCCGTGCTGGTCCTGGTGGTGTGCATCTATGGCTTCCGCTTCATGCTGCTGGTCAACAAGATCGCCGTATGGGCCGCGAGCCTGCTGTTCCTGCTCGGCGTGTTCGCCTTCGCAGGCCCCTTCGACGCGGCCTACGCCGGCACCGTTCAGCACGGCCAGGCGGGCTTCTGGGCCGCCTTCATCGGCGCCACCCTGCTGGCCATGAGCAACCCGGTGTCCTTCGGCGCCTTCCTCGGCGACTGGGCCCGCTACATCCCGCGTGAAACGCCGAAGGGCCGCATCATGGCGGCGGTGATCTTCTCGCAGATCGCCACCCTGATCCCGTTCTTCTTCGGCCTGGTGACCGCCACCATCGTCGCTGTGAAAGCGCCTGACTACATCGCGCAGAACAACTACGTCGGCGGCCTGCTGGCCATCGCCCCGAGCTGGTACTTCCTGCCCGTGTGCCTGATCGCCACCATCGGCGGCATGTCCACCGGCACCACCTCGCTGTACGGCACCGGCCTGGACATGTCGAGCGTCTTCCCGCGTCTGCTGAACCGCGTCCAGGCGACCCTGTTCATCGGCCTGCTGTCGATCGCCTTCATCTTCATCGGTCGCTTCGCCGCCAACCTGGTGCAGAGCGTGTCCACCTTCGCCGTGCTGATCATCACCTGCACCAGCCCCTGGATGGTGATCATGATCCTCGGCCTGGTCACCCGCCGCGGCTTCTACCACGCCGACGACCTGCAAGTGTTCACCCGTGGCCAGGAAGGCGGTGCCTACTGGTTCCACAATGGCTGGAACTGGCGCGGCATGGGCGCCTGGATCCCCAGCGCGCTGGCCGGCCTGTGCTTCGTCAACCTGCCGGGTCAATTCGTCGGCCCCCTGGGCAACCTGGCCGGCGGCATCGACATCAGCCTGCCGGTGACCCTGGGCCTCGCCGCCCTGCTCTACCTGACCCTGCTGCGCACCTTCCCGGAATCGGCCGGTGTGTACGGCCCGCAAGGCCCGCGCTGGGTCGGCAGCCACGACCGTCCGGTACGCGGCATCAGCGAACCGACTGCCTGAGTTCCACCGCGCTTCACTGCCTGAAGCGAATCCCGTAATCCCCGTGAGACCCCATCGGACCGGCCACCGCCGGTCCGATGGCTTACCGTCCGCCATCCGCGGACGGCAACAATGACAATCCGTGTGTAGAGGAGCCAAACATGGCCTTGGATGTAATCGTCGTTCTGATCTATGCCGCCGGCATGCTGTTATTGGGCTGGTACGGCATGCGCCGCGCGAAGACCCATGAGGACTTCCTGGTAGCAGGACGCAATCTCGGCCCGTCGTTCTACATGGGCACCATGGCCGCCACCGTTCTGGGTGGCGCCTCTACCGTCGGTACCGTTCGCCTGGGCTACGTCCACGGCATTTCCGGTTTCTGGCTGTGCGCCGCGCTGGGCGCCGGCATCATCGCCCTGAACCTGTTCCTGGCCAAGCCGCTGCTGAAGCTGCGCATCTTCACCGTCACCCAGGTCCTGGAGCGTCGCTACAACCCGATGGCCCGCCAGGCCAGCGCGGCGATCATGTTCGCCTACGCGCTGATGATCGGCGTGGTTTCCACCCTGGCCATCGGCACCGTCATGCAAGTGCTGTTCGGCCTGCCGTTCTGGGTCTCGGTCCTGCTCGGCGGCGGCGTCGTGGTGGTCTACTCGACCATCGGTGGCATGTGGTCGCTGACCCTGACCGACATCGTGCAGTTCATCATCAAGACCGTCGGCCTGATGTTCATCCTGCTGCCGATCTGCCTGTACCGCGTGGGCGGCTGGGATGAGCTGGTGGCCAAGCTGCCGGCCAGCGCCTTCAGCTTCCACACCATCGGCTACGACACCATCATCACCTACTTCCTGATCTACTTCTTCGGCATCCTGATCGGCCAGGACATCTGGCAGCGCGTGTTCACCGCGCGCACCGAGAAAGTCGCTCAGTACGCGGGTACCGTCGCCGGTGTCTACTGCGTGATCTACGGCCTGGTCGGCGCCGCCATCGGCATGTGCGCCCACGTCCTGCTGCCGAACCTGGACAACGTCAACAACGCCTTCGCCGCCATCGTCCAGTCCGCCCTGCCGGACGGCATCCGTGGCCTGGTGATCGCCGCTGCCCTGGCCGCGATGATGTCCACCGCCAGCGCCGGCCTGCTCGCCGCTTCCACCACCATCACCGAAGACCTGCTGCCGAAACTGCGTGGCGGCAAGCAATCGAGCCTGGGCATGAGCCGCCTGTTCACCGCCCTCACCGGCCTGCTGGTTCTGGTCATCGCCCTGGTAGTGAACGACGTGATCAGCGCCCTGACCCTGGCCTATAACCTGCTGGTCGGCGGTATGCTGATTCCGCTGATCGGTGCCATCTACTGGAAGCGCGCCACCACCGCCGGCGCCATCACCAGCATGGCCCTGGGCTTCGTAACCGCTCTGGTGTTCATGCTCAAGGATGGCTTCGACGCCAACACCCCGATCTACTACAGCCTGGCCATCGGCCTGGTGAGCTTCGTCGTCGTCAGCCTGCTGTCGCCGCGCCCGGCGGTATCCGCCAGCGCCGCCTGATTTCGACCAGGCGTTAAAAAAGGGGCGCGGCGACTGAGTCACCGCGCCCCGTTTTCATTCACGACCTCACTCATTACAAGGAAGCACCCATGACCACTTGCGGCGAATTCCTCGTCAAGCAGCTCGAAGCCTGGGGCGTCGACACCGTCTTCGGCATCCCCGGCGTGCATACCGTCGAGCTGTACCGCGGCCTGCCGGGCAGCAGCATCCGTCACATCACCCCGCGCCACGAGCAAGGCGCCGGCTTCATGGCCGACGGCTACGCGCGCGTCACCGGCAAGCCGGGCGTGTGCTTCATCATCACCGGCCCGGGCATGACCAACATTCTCACCGCCATGGGCCAGGCCTACGCCGACTCCATCCCCATGCTGGTGATCAGCAGCGTCAACGAGCGCTCGCGCCTGGCCCACGGCAATGGCTACCTGCACGAGCTGCCGAACCAGCGCGCCATGACCGCCGGCGTCACCGCCTTCAGCCACACCCTGATGAGCGTCGAGGAACTGCCGGCCGTGCTGGCCCGCGCCTTCGCCGTGTTCGACAGCGAGCGCCCGCGCCCGGTGCACATCGAGCTGCCGCTGGACATCATCACCGCCCCGGCCGACCACATGCAGGTGCGCCCGCGCGTGCAACTGGCCCGCCCGGCGCCGGCCCGCTCGCCGCTGCACGAAGCCGCGGCCAAGCTGGCCAAGGCACAGAAGCCCCTGCTGCTGCTCGGCGGCGGCTGCGTCGAGGCCCAGGCCGAAGCCCGCGCCCTGGCCACCGCGCTGGACGCCCCGACCGCACTGACCATCAACGCCAAGGGCCTGCTGCAGCCGAGCCACCCGCTGCTGATCGGCAGCAACCAGTCGCTGATCCCGGTGCGTGAACTGGCGCTGGAAGCCGACGTGGTCCTGGCCATCGGCACCGAGCTGGGCGAGACCGACTACGACGTGGTCTTCGACGGCAACTTCAGGATCGGCGGCGAGCTGATCCGCGTCGACATCGACCCGCAGCAGCTGATGCGCAACTACGCGCCGAGCATCGCCATCCAGGCCGACGCCCGCACCGCCATGCGCGCCCTGCTGGAACTGCTGCCGGCCCGCGAATCCGACACCCAGAGCCCCGGCGCGCAGCGCGCGGCCAAGGTGCGCGCTCAACTGGCCGAGGACTTCGGCGGCTGGGCGCACTACCGCACCCTGTTCGACAAGATCCTCGAAGTGCTGCCCGAAGCCCGCTTCGTCGGCGACTCGACCCAGACCGTGTACAGCGGCAACCACCTGGTGGAGCTGGACGGCGGCCGCCGCTGGTTCAACGCCTCCACCGGCTACGGCACCCTCGGCTACGGCCTGCCGGCGGCCATCGGCGCCAAGCTCGGCGACCCGAGCCGCCCGGTCATCAGCCTGATGGGCGACGGCGGCCTGCAGTTCACCCTGACCGAACTGGCCAGCGCCGTGGAAGCCAAGGTGGGCATAGTCGTACTGCTGTGGAACAACTACGGCTACGGCGAGATCAAGCGCTACATGGAACGCCGCGACATCACCCCGCTGGGCGTGGACATCTACACCCCGGACTTCCTCGCCATCGCCAAGGGCTTCGGCTGCGAGGCCGAGCGCGCCCGCGACCACGAGCACCTGCAGGAGCTGCTGCGCAACGCGCCGAGCGACCGCCCGCTGATCGTGGAAGTGATGGAAGCGGCGCCGTTCGCGCCGTAAGCCCCATCTTGCGGTAACGGAGCGGGGCTCGACTGCCCTCTCCCCCCGCCCTCCCCCTTCAGGGGGAGGGCGGGGGGAGAGGGAGCGGCGGCCAGCCCCGCGCCATACTGGCAAGCCTACCCTCGTAGGAGCGGGCCATGCCCGCGATCGGGCGCATGGCGCCCTCCTACATTCGTATCGGAACCCGACCCATGAAAATCGTCACTCGCGACCGCTGGTTCGAAGTCCGCCACTGCTACGACGGCGTCAGCCTGATCCACGAGCCCTACGTGCGGCCCTTCTACCGCTGCAACATGTGGCACATCCAGGGGCGCGACCGCGACCTGCTGGTGGACAGCGGCTCCGGCCTGGTAAGCCTGCGCGAACAATTGCCCTGGCTGACCGATCGTCCGC
Organism: Pseudomonas sp. QL9; assembly: GCF_041409665.1. NCBI lineage: Bacteria > Pseudomonadati > Pseudomonadota > Gammaproteobacteria > Pseudomonadales > Pseudomonadaceae > Pseudomonas > Pseudomonas sp. QL9. The sequence continues at coordinate 4,631,862 of NZ_CP166971.1, read as the reverse complement.
TGCTGGCGGTCGCCAGCCACACCCATTTCGACCACATCGCCGGCCACCACGAGTTCGACGAACGCCTGTGCCACCCGGCCGAGGCCGACATCCTCGCCAGCCCCGACGGCGAGCGCACCCTGGCAACCGCCTTCGTTGGCGACGACATGTTCGAGGCGCACCCGGACTGCCCGCTGTGCTACGCCGAGTACCAGGTGAAGGCCGCCCCGGCGACCCGCACCATCGACGAAGGCGACGTGCTCGACCTCGGCGACCGCGCGCTGGAGGTGCTGCACACCCCCGGCCACTCGCCCGGCGGTATCAGCCTCTGGGAAGCGCGCACGCAGACGTTGTTCTCCGGCGACATCATCTATGACGGTCCGCTGATCGAAGACGCCTATCACTCGAACCTCGACGACTACGCGCGCAGCCTGGAACGCCTGCGCCAGCTGCCGGTGCGCACCGTGCACGGTGGGCACTTCGCCAGTTTCTCCGGCGAGCGCCTTCGGCAGATGATCGACGAGTGGCTGGCGGCCCACGGCTGAACGCCGGGCCCGAAATGCAATCTGCCCGCATCAGCGGGCAGAGTCGGTGGGGTGGGAAGGTGCAGCGTTCAGCGCTTTTCGCGGTAGCGTGCTTGCTCGTCGCTGCGGATCGGGATGGGCTGCAGGCGCGGAGGCTCGATGAGGCCAAGCATCACTCCCAGTTTCCATGCCAGGGTTTCCAGCCAGAGTTTCATGAAGTGCCTCCTGTGCGGTGGAGAAGTCGGGCGACCCGATGTTCCGGGTCGCCCTCAGAGTAGAGTAGCTCGGCGTCCCACTCTCCGCCCTCGCTACCTTCTCCTTGATTGCAAGACTACGCGCCTGCCTGGGCCCGGCGTCTGATCTGGATCAAGTTCAAGCGCGCCGCTCATCGCCACGCAACAGCCGGCGCACCCACGCCTCGCTGCTCACCAGGGTGATACCGAGCAGCACCAGCGCCGCGCCTCCGACGAAGTTCCAGGCCAACGGCTCGTGCAGCAACAGCACGCCAAAGGCGATGCCGAACACCGGGGTCATGAAGGAGAACACCGCCAGGTTCGACGCCAGGTAGCGGCGCAGCAGCCAGAACCAGCTGAAGTAGCTGGCGAAGGACACCACCACGCCCTGGAACAGCACGCTGCCCACGCTCATGGCGGTCAGCCGCACGTTGCCGAACTCGCCCAACCACAGCGCCAGCAACGGCAGCAAGAGCGCGGCGGTGAACAGCTGGTAGAACAGCGTCAGGCTGGCCGGCGCTTCCGACAGGCGGGTGCCGCGCACCACCACGGTGGTCGCGCCCCAGGAGGCGCCGGCGAGCACGCCGAAGGCATCGCCCAGCAGCATGCGGCCGTCCATGTGCTGCAGATCGAAGCCACCGCCAAAGCACAACGCGATACCGCCGAAGCACACCGCGATCCCCAGCCACTGCAACGGCCGCAGGCGTTCGCTGGGCAGCAGGAAATGCAGCCCGAGGGCGGAGAAGATCGGCGCCGTATAGATGAACACCGCCATGTGCGAAGCCGTGGTGTACACCAGCCCCTGGGCGATGAAGAAGAACTCCGCGCAGAACAGCACGCCGGCCAGCGCCCCGCCCGGCAGGGTGCCCTGGCGCAGCCCTTCCCAGCCGCCGCGCCAGCACATCAGCGCGCCGACCAGCAGCGCGGCGATCACGTTGCGCCCGAAGGCTTGCATGATCGGCGCGATGTCGCCGGCGGCCAGCTTGACCATCACCTGCTGGATGCCCCAGATCAGGCACAGCACCAGCATCATCTGCAAGGCGAAGGCGTCGGCGCCCTTGCGTGGCGGCGTCGGTGTCATGCGCGCCCCCGCATTCCGGGCGAGCGGGAGAGGCAAGGGTGCATCGGCAGTTTCATGGCAGGGCTCGGCAGTCGAAAAAGGCGGAGGCCAAAAATGCAAGCGGCGGCCCCCGAAGGGTGCCGCCGATTATCCCAGCTGGGTGCAGCCCGGTGCCAACGGAAATCCGACGCCGCCGGCTACCGGAGCGTCATTCACTGGCCGGTCTTGACCTTGCTCCAGGTGCGCGTACGGATGCGCTCGAGCTTGGGCGGCAGCATCTCCACCGAATACAGCTTGGCCTGCACCTCGGCCGGCGGGTAGACGTTGGGGTTGTTGCGCAGGTCCGCCGAGATCAGCTTGTCCGCCGCCTGGTTGGGGTTGGCGTAGGACACGTAGTCGGAGATCGGCGCCACCACTTCCGGGCGCAGCAGGTAGTTGAGGTAGGCATGCGCCTGCTCGACGTTCTGCGCGTCCTTGGGAATGGCCAGCACGTCGAACCAGGCCGCGGTGCCTTCCTTGGGAATGCGGTACTCGATCTTGATGCCGTTCTTCGCTTCCCTGGCGCGGCTGGCCGCCTGCATGGCGCCGCCGGACCAGGCGATGGCCACGCAGACATCGCCGTTGGCGAGGTCGGTGACGAACTTCGAGGAGCTGAAGTAGGTGACGTACGGGCGCAGGCTGGTGAGCAGTTGCTCGGCCTTGACGTAGTCGTCCGGGTTCTTGCTGTTCGGCGACAGGCCGAGGTAGCCGAGCACTTCCGGGATCACTTCGGTCGGCGAGTCGAGGAAGGCCACGCCGCACTGCTTGAGCTTGGAGAGGTTTTCCGGCTTGAACACCAGGTCCCAGGAGTCCACCGGCGCGTTCTCGCCGAGGATCGCCTTCACCTTGTCGACGTTGTAGGCAATGCCGTTGGTGCCCCACATGTACGGCATCGCGTACTGGTTGCCCGGGTCCTTCGCCTCCAGCACCTTGAGCAGCGCCGGGTTGAGGTTCTTCCAGTTCGGCAGCTTGCTCTTGTCGAGCTTCTGGAACACGCCCGCCTTGAGGTAATTCGGCAGGAAGCTGTCGCTGGGCACCACCAGGTCATAGCCCGAATGCCCGGAGAGCAGCTTGGCCTCGAGGACCTCGTTGCTGTCGTAGACGTCGTACTTGGGCACGATGCCGCTGTCGGCCTGGAAGCCCTTGAGGGTGTCGGGGCCGATGTAGTCGAACCAGTTGTAGATGCGCACCACCGGTTCGGCGCAGGCGATGCCCGCAGTCGTCAGCAGTGCGGCGCCGAGCAGGCCGCTGAGGATCGTCTTGTTCTTCTTGTTGTGCTTAAGCATGACTCGCTCCTGGAATCGGCGCGCCCTTAGCGGGCGGCGCCTTCGTAACCTTGCAGCACGTTCACGGCGTTGACGCCGATGGCTTCCACCGCATAGCCGCCTTCCATGATGAACAGGGTCGGCAGGCCGAGGGCGGCGATGCGCTCGCCCATGCGCAGGTAGTCCGGGGAGTCGAGCTTGAACTGCGAGATCGGGTCTTCCTTGTAGGTGTCGACGCCGAGGGACACCACCACCGCGTCCGGCGCGTAGGCCGCGATCTTGCGGCAGGCGTCTTCCAGGGCGGCGGACCAGCCGTCCCAGCCGGTGCCGTGGGCCAGCGGGTAGTTGTGGTTGAAACCTTCGCCGGCTCCTTCGCCGCGCTCGTCGGCATGGCCGAGGAAGTACGGGTATTCCACCAGCGGGTCGCCGTGGATGGAGGCGAAGAGCACGTCGCCACGGTTGTAGAACAGCTCCTGGGTGCCGTTGCCGTGGTGGTAGTCGACATCGAGGATGGCCACGCGCTTGGCGCCCTGATGGAGGAAGGCCTGGGCGACGACGGAGGCGTTGTTGATGAAGCAGTAGCCGCCCATGAAGTCGCTACCGGCGTGGTGTCCCGGCGGACGGCAGAGGCCGAAGGCGGTACGCGCGCCCTGGCGCATGTGGTCCTGGGCGGTCAGCGCGACCTGTGCCGAGCTATAGACGGCTTGCCAGGTGCCGGCGGTGATCGGCGCCTCGGTGTCGAAGCTGTAGTGACCCAGTTCGCCCATCAGCGCGGTGGGGATGGGGCCGTTACGGCGCAGGCGGCGAGCCGGGAAGGTGGTGGAAACCAGGTCGCCGGTGTGGCCCTCGGCCGCCCAGCGGGCCCAGGCGCCTTTCAGGAAGGCGATGTATTTCGGGTCGTGGATGCGGTGGATCGGATCGAAGCCGAAGTCCTTCGGCGCGATGACCTCGCCCAGGTTCTGCGACTTCACGCGGGCCAGCACGGTATCCGCGCGGCTGGGCATTTCGAAGCAGGGCTGGAGTTTGCCATCGACCAGTTCGGACTGGCCGAAGTGCAGGCGGTGATCGTCGCTGTAGACGGTCAACATGGTGAGAACCTCTCGGCTTTGTTGTTCTAGGTGGCAGGGATTCTGCCCATTCGCAGGCCTGGTGCTGAACAGCGGCAGCGGCCAAAAGGGGATTGGAATGGCCAACATTTATGACCCTTTACCCCAGCACCCTACCCCTCGCCTTCGGCTCGCTATGCTCATGGGAATCACTGCCGCCGTGGCCCGTCGAATGCCACGAGCCACGCGAAATAAGGAAGGGATCATGCCGGGGGACTACCAGAAGCTGATTCGCTCTCTATTGTTGCTGGGCCTGCTCTGGGGCGCGGTGTGCATGGCGCAGCCGGGACCGGACAAGACGCCGGGCGAGCTCCCCACGCTGGCCCAGGACGCCAGTCCGGCGCAGCTGAGCGAACGCCTGGAGCTGATACGCCAGGGGGTGACCGAGCAGGTCGGCGACGACGTCCTGGCGCGCCTGCGCCTGGCGACCCTGGAGGTGCAGAAACTCGCCGGCCAGCGCAACGACGAACTGCAGGAACGCAGCGATCGCCTGGCCGACCAGCTCAACGTGCTCGGTGCGCCCGCGCCCGGCGAGACCGCCGCGCTGGCGCAGCAGCGTGCCGAGCTGGTCCGGCAGAAGACCGCGCTGCAGGCCCAGCTCAACGAAGCGGCGAGCGTCCAGCGCTCGGCCGCCGACCTCTCGGTGCAGATCGTCAACCTGCGCCGCAGCCTGTTCACCTCGCAAATCCTCACCCGTTCGCCGCCGCCCTTCAGCCCGCAGTTCTGGTCCACGCTGACCCGTCCGACGGAGGAGGACCTGGCGCGCCTGCACGGTCTCCGGGAGGCGCTCGCCGCACGGCTGGCGACGAACTGGGCGCACGCGCGACTGCCGCTGCTGGCCTGCCTGATCGCCGCCGGGCTGCTCCTGCTGCCGGGGCGGCGCCTGCTGGAGGGCCTGATCAACCACCTGGTGAGCCGCATAGTCCCCGAGGGCCGCCTGCGCCGCAGCACCCTGGCGTTGGCGGTCACCCTGGTCGGCGTGGCGACCATCGGCGGCAGCGCGGCGCTGCTGCACCAGGGGCTGGACTGGAACGAGAATCTCGACGGCGGCCTGGGCATCCTGACCGGGCAGTTGGTCACGGTGGCGATCTTCAGCGGCTTCGTCAGCGGCCTGGGGCGCGCCCTGCTGATGGTCGAAAGGCCGTCCTGGCGCCTGCTGCCGATCCCCGACGACATGGCCAAGCTCCTGTCGCCCTTCCCCGGCCTGCTTGCCATCCTGGTCCTGCTGCTGGGCATCCAGACACGTATCAACAGCAGCATCGGCGCCAGCCTTGCGCTGACCGTAGCGGTCAACGGCCTGACCGCCCTGCTGCTAGCCATCCTCCTCGGCGTCGCGCTGCTGCGCCTGCGCCGCAGCCGCGTCGAACTCGACGAAGACGAGGAGCGTCCGGCCCTGGCCCGGCTGATCCGTTTCGCCGCCCTGCTGGTGGTGCTGGCCATCGTGCTCGCCCTGATCAGCGGCTACCTGTCCCTGGCCTCCTTCATCGCCAGCAAGCTGCTCTGGGTCACCGCGGTATCGCTCACCGGATACCTGCTCACCGCCTTCTTCGGCGACCTCTGCGACACCCTGCTGTCGCCCCGCCAGAGCGCCGGCAAGACCCTCGCCCGCGCCTTGGGCCTGGCACACCAGCACCAGGCCCAGGCGGCCACCCTGCTGGCTGGCGTGGGCCGCACGCTGCTGGTGCTGCTCACCCTGATGGTGGTGCTCTCGCCCACCGCCAGCAGCCCAGACGAACTGGCGGCCGGCGTCGAGCGCCTGCTGCAGCGCGGCCAGTCCCTGGGCAGCCTGAACATAGTCCCGCAGGACATCCTCCTGGCCCTGGTCACGCTGTTCGGCGGCCTCTACGTCCTGCGCCTGCTCAAGCGCTGGCTGGCGGAGAGCCTGCTACCGGAAACCAGCATGGACGCCGGCATGCGCGCCTCGCTGGTGACGCTGGTCGGCTACCTCGGCTTCGTCCTGCTCGGCCTGCTGGTGCTCTCGGCGCTGCACATCAACCTGACCAGCCTGACCTGGGTGGTCAGCGCCCTCTCGGTAGGTATCGGCTTCGGCCTGCAGGCCATCGTGCAGAACTTCATCTCAGGGCTGATCCTGCTCACCGAACGCCCGGTGAAAGTCGGCGACTGGGTCAGCCTGGGCACGGTGGAAGGCGACATCCAGCGCATCAACGTGCGCGCCACCGAGATCAAGCAAAGCGACAACTCCACGGTGATAGTGCCCAACTCCCAGCTGATCACGCAGAACGTGCGCAACGTGACCATGGGTGGCGCGCTGGGCAGCGTCGGCATCGCCCTGACCCTGCCGCTGGACACCGACGTGCACAAGGTCCGCGAGCTGCTGCTGGCCGCCTACGCCGAACACCCGGCGATCCTGGAAACGCCGAAGCCGTCGGTGAGCTTCACCCAGCTCAACGACCAGGGCCTGACCCTCTCGGCCAGCGGCAACGTCGGCAGCCCCCGCAGCGTCTCCAGCACGCGCAGCGACCTGCTGTTCGCCATCTTCGGCAAGCTGCACGAGGAAGGCATCAGCCTGGCGACGCCGAGGAGCCTGAGGTTGGTGGCGGAGGACAAGCGGGTGTTGGAAGACGCGGCCGGCTCATCCACCGACGCAGAGCCGTCGTAGGAGCGCATACGCGCTTCGCACCTGCTCTTCGGACTTCCAGCGAAACGTCCGCGCACTCCGGACTGCCCCTTACAGAAGGCCGAGCAAAGCCCACGCAGAGGAGGTTGCGCGACATGGATGTCGCAAAAGCCCCGATCAGTACAGGGACGTGCTGTCGTGGCGGGCCTCCGGGTGCGTGGGGATGTGCGAGGGAAGTCCGGCTCCGCCGGACCCGTATGTCGGGGCAAGCGCTTTGGTTACTTTCTCGCGTTTGAGAAAGTGACCCGCCCGAGGGGGCGGAACAAGAAATATCCGAATACGCCGAAGCGGCGCGTTAAACCGCTTTTCTGGATCCCCGCGTTCGCGGGGAAGACGATGGGAGATAAGAGTTCGGGCGGTTCGCGAGCAAGCTTGCTCCTACGGGCACAGCGCCTTGCCGGATGACGCATCGTAGGCGCATAACCGTTCGCGGTTATGTGCCGCTTTCCCCCTACCCTCTGCGCGCCAACAACGCCGTCGCGCCCTGCACCTTGCGCGTGTACCAGATCACCCGGCTCACGCCACGGGTGATGGCCACGTAGGCCAGTCGCAGGCTTTCGTCCTGCATCGCCTGGTCGTAGCTGTTGCGGAAGAAGCCGCAGTGCGCGTAGAGCACGTTGCGCAGCGGGTGGCGTTCGGGCGGGGCGCCGTCGTCGATGATGATTGCCACTTCCGCCTGCAGGCCTTTTGCACGGTGGATGCTCATGGCCTTCACCGGCAGGTTGGCGTCGAGCTGGGCCTGGATCTGCTGCAGCGGCTCGTTGCGGCGGCTCAGCAGCAGCACCGCCGTGCTTTCACGGCTGGCGCGCTCGGCGACGTGCTCGCATTGCGCGCGGACTTCCGCCACCAGCTTCGGCAGGTCGCGGGCCAGGTCGAAGCGCGCTTCCACTCGCACGCCGTGGTCACCCGGCTGGATGGCCTTGAAGGCGCGGCAGGTCTTGGCCTGCTTGAAGTTCACCTCGGCCAGCACCGCCTCGCCGTCGCGGATCACCGGCTCGATGCTGCGGTAGTTGGTTTCCAGCAACAGCACCGTGCTCTGGCGGTTGCGGCCCTTGCTGGGGAAGTGCTTGTCGAAGTCCATGAACAGCTCCGGCGAGCTGCCGCGCCAGCCGTAGATCGACTGCCAGTCGTCGCCGATGGCCATCAGGCTCGGCGCCTGGGCGTGGCGCGCCAGGTGGCGGTGCTGGGCCTGCAGCCAGAGGACGATCTGCGGCGAGATGTCCTGGAATTCGTCGATCAGCAGATGGGTCATGGGCGTGGCCGCCTCCTCCAGCGCCTTTGACTCGTTGAGGCGGCGGGTGAGCTGCTGGAAGGCGGCGTTGAAGGTGGTCAGGCCCTGGCGGCGCAGCAGGGTGAGGAAGAAGCTCCAGTAGATCGCCAGGGCTTCGAGGAAGATCTTCTCCCGCGTCGAGCAATCCAGTTCGGCGACCTTCAGCTCCTGCGGGCGCAGGCCGAGGCTTTCCATGAAGCCGGCCTGGGTGTGGAACACCTCCACCAGCGGCGCCTCGACGAACTCGCCGGGCAGGCGGAACGGCTGCAGCGGCGCCGGGCCCGGCACTTCCTCGGGCTTCTCCAGGCCGAGCAGGCGATGCACCTTGGCGCGGAAGGCGCCGTTGACCGCGTAGCACTCCTCGTAGGCTTCCAGCAGCAGGCGTTGCTGCGCCGGACGCAGGCGGCCGCCGGTGAGCGGGTTGTCCGGCTCGCCGGGGTTCTTCTCCTCCAGCTGCTCGAACCAGCGCAGGCGGCCGAGCATCTCGCGCGCCTGCACGCCCATGGCCGAGTGGAAGGTGCGCACGCACTGGCGCGCGCGGGCCATGTCGAAGGGGTAGTTCCAGAACGCCAGGACACGCACCAGCTGTTCGCGCAGCTGCGCGCAGGAGGCGTTGGTGAAGGAGATAACCGTGACCTTGTCGGCATCGATGCCCAGGTGGCAGAGCATGAACACCAGGCGCAGCACCAGGGTGGTCGACTTGCCGGAACCGGCGCCGGCGAAGATCCGCGCCAGCGGCTGGCGGCAGAGGATCATCGCCCACTGCTCATCGGATGGCGGGCTGATGACCCCGGCGCTCACGGCCTGGCGCACGCGCTCGCGCATCGCGTCGATCTGCCCTTGCTGCACTGGCAGGGCGCGCGCGGCATAGATACCGGCGTTGCCCGGCGCTTCGGCTTGTTGCGCAGGCTCGGGCTCGGCAGGTTTGGCCTTGCTGCGCGGCGCGCGTGGCTTGGCGGCGGCTGCATCCTTCGGCTTGGCCTTGGCGCGGGTCTTCTTCGGCGGCGCGGCCTGGGCGCGTGCGGCTTCTTCCTGCTCGCGCAGGTAGGCGCTGGTGCGCGGGAAATAGCGCGCCAGGGATTCGGACAACAGCAGTTTGTAGCGCCGTACGGCAGACAGCATCGGCAGGCTCCGGCCCTGGGGACAAGTCGCGGAATGATAAGGGGTTTCCGTGACCATCCGACAGTTGCCGGAACCTGCCGTTCGACTCAGGCGCCAGTCCAGCGGCGGAAGAGTACGCTGGCGTTGACGCCGCCGAAGCCGAAGCCGTTGGACAGCGCGTATTCGGTCTGCAGCGGACGCGGCTCGCCGCGCACCAGGTCGATGCCGACTGCGGTTTCGTCCGGCTCGTGCAGGTTCAGGGTCGCCGGCGCCAGTTGGTCGCGCAGGGCCAGCAGGGTGAAGATCGCTTCCAGCCCGCCGGCGGCGCCCAGCAAGTGGCCGGTGGCCGACTTGGTCGCACTCACGGCCACCGTGCCCTTGTCGCCGAACACCGAGCGGATTGCCGCCAGCTCGCCCTTGTCGCCGACCGGCGTGGAGGTGGCGTGGGCGTTCAGGTGGCCGATCAGCGCCGGGTCGATACCCGCCTGGGCGATGGCCTGTTGCATGGCCCGCCGCGCGCCGTTGCCGTCCTCGGGGCCGGCGGTCAGGTGGTAGGCGTCGGCGCTGGTGCCGTAGCCGACCAGTTCGGCCAACGGCTGCGCGCCACGCGCCAAGGCGTGTTCCAGCGACTCGATCACCAGCATCCCTGCACCCTCGCCCATGACGAAGCCGTCACGCTCGCGGTCGAACGGCCGCGAGGCTTCCTGCGGCCTGTCGTTGAAGCCGCTGGACAGCGCGCGCGCCGCAGCGAAACCGCCCAGCGCGACGCGGTCGATGGAGGCTTCGGCGCCGCCGCACAGGGCAATGTCCGCTTCGCCGGCACGGATCATCCGCGCGGCGTCGCCTATCGCCTGGACACTCGCCGCACAGGCCGTCACCGGCGCGCCGATCGGGCCCTTGAAGCCATGGCGAATGGACACGTGCCCCGCCGCCAGGTTGACCAGGAACGACGGGATGGTGAATGGCGACAGGCGGCGCGGACCGCGCTCGTCAGTGATGCGCACGGCATCGGCAATGGCGCTGAAACCGCCGATGCCGGAGGCGATCACCGTGGCCGTGCGGGTCTTCTCGCGTTCGTCCTGCGGCGCCCAGCCAGCCTGGGCCAGCGCTTCCTCGGCGGCGGCCAGGGCGAAGAGAATGAAGCGGTGCATCTTCTTCTGCTCCTTGGCCGGCGCGGCACGCTCGGCATCGAAGCCGGCCTCGGCGTCCTCGGCGATGTCCGGCACCTGGCCGCCCACCGCGCAGGGCAGGTCGCGAACGAATTCGTCGGCCAGCCGGTCGATCCCCGAGCGCCCTTGCAGCAGGCGCTGCCACACCTTCTCGGTGCCACATCCGAGGGGGCTGACCACCCCGGTCCCTGTTACCACTATGCGTTGCGCCGTCATCGGATCGCCTCTTCTGTCGCAGGAGTTCGGTCGCACTTATATGACGACCGAAATATAAGTGCATGATGGGGAGCTGGCCCGCTCGTCGTCAAGCGCCCTCCGACAGGCCGGGGTCGGCCAGCCTTGCTCTGAAGTCCATCCACCGAGGAACGTCGCCATGCGACTCGAAGGCTCCTGCCACTGCGGCGCGATCGGCTTCAGCGTCGAAAGCGCCCACCCCTACCCCTACCAGCGCTGCTATTGCTCGATCTGCCGCAAGACCCAGGGCGGCGGTGGCTACTCCATCAACCTCGGCGGCGCTGCCGCCAGCCTGAAGGTGCGCGGGCGCAAGCACCTGCGCATCTACCACGCGAAGATGCGCGAGCCCGGCAAGCGCACCTGGACCAGCAGCGCCGAACGCTGCTTCTGCGGCGAATGCGGCAGCGCACTCTGGCTGTTCAGCCCGGAGTGGCCGGAACTGATCCACCCTTTCGCCTCGGCCATCGACACGCCGCTGCCGGTGCCGCCGGAGCACACCCACCTGCTGCTCGACTCCAAGGCGAGCTGGGTGGAAGTGGAAAAGCACCCGCGCGACCAGTACTTCCAGCACTACCCGGAAGAGTCCATCGCCGACTGGCATCGGCGCCTGGACCTGGAGCGCTAGGCCTGCAAGCGGAACACCGCGAACTGCGGCTCGGCGCTGACCCAGTGCTCGCGCACCAGCCAGCCGGCGCGTTCGGCAAGCTGTGCGAAGTCGTCGAGGGCGTACTTGTAGGAGTTCTCGGTGTGCAGGCGTTCGCCGGCGCCGAAGCGGTAGTCGACGCCGGCGATGCGCACGACCTGCTCGCAACGGCTGACCAGGTGCATCTCGATGCGGCCGAGTTCGGCGTTCCACAGCGCCAGGTGCTCGAACTGGTCGAGCTGGAAGTCCGCCTGCAGCTCGCGGTTGATGCGTTGCAGCAGGTTGAGGTTGAAGCGCGCGGTGACGCCGCCGGCATCGTTGTAGGCCGCCTCCAGCACGTCCACATCCTTGCGCAGATCGACGCCGATCACGAAGGTGCTGTCCGCGCCCAGCAGCCCGTGAGCCCCATGCAGAAATCCCAGGGCTTCGTCAGGGTCGAAATTGCCGATGGTGGAACCGGGGAAGAAGCCCATCCGAGCCCCGTTGCGCAGGCCCTCGGGCAGCGCCTCCAGGCGGGTGAAGTCGGCGTGCAGCGGCTCGATACGCAGCGCCGGATAGTCGCGCTGCAAGCGCGCGGCGGCCTTGTCCAGGGCGGCCGGGCTGATGTCGATGGGCAGGTAGCGGGTCAGTTGCGGCGCCGCGTCGAGCAGCAGGCAGGTCTTCTCGCTGGCGCCGCTACCGAATTCCACCAGGGTGGTGTCGGCGGCGACGTGCGCGGCGATGCTCGGTGCGATCCGCGCCAGCAAGGCGGTTTCGCTGCCCGTGGGGTAGTACTCGCGGGTACGGCAGATGGCCTCGAACAGCTCGGACCCCGTCGCGTCGTAGAAATACTTGGGCGACAGCTGCTTGGGTGTCAGCGAAAAGCCCGCCTCCAGGTCTTCCAGCATCTCGCGGGCCTGGGGTTCGAGGTCGGCTTGTCCAGCCAGGTCGCGCGCCAGGCGCACGCCGGCGAACATCCAGCGCTTGTCCGGGTAGAAGAAGTTGCGATAGCTCGGCCGCGAATGCCCCGGCGGCGTGATGCAGGCGCCGCCGCGCAGGACCATCTGGCTGACCATGAACTTGCCGTTGTACTCGCCCACCGCGCCGGCCTTCGGGCGGAAGCCGGGGTAAGGCGCATAGGCGCTCTGCGTCCATTGCCAGGCGGCGTCGTAGAGCTGGCGCAGGCGCCCGTCGAGCGCGGCGACCTCCCACTCCGCCTCTGTCGGCAGGCGCGCGCCGGCCCATTCCGCGTAGGCCGAAGCCTCGTAGTAGCTGACGTGCAGCACGGGCGCGTCGAGGTCCAGCGGTTGCAAGCCCTGCAGGCCGAACTCCTGCCAGCCGCCCGCCTGCCGCCGCCAGTACAGCGGCGCCTCCCAGCCCTCCTCGCGCACCTTCGCCCAACCGTCGGACAGCCACAGCTCGGCGCGCTGGTAGCCGCCGTCGTCGATGAAGGCCAGCCACTCGCGGTTGCTCACCAGCGACTCGGCGATCTGGAAGGGCGCGAGGAAGCAGCGGTGCGCCGGCTCCTCGTTGTCGAAGGCGAAGCCCTCGCCGGCATGGCCGATACCCAGCAGCCCGCCCCGGATCACATGGAAACGCGGCGGACCGCAGCGCGAGGGCGCGAACCCATCGCCATAGGCCGGCGCCAGCGGCGAGCAGCTGAACAGATGGAGGATGTCCATCAACAGCAACTCCTGGTGCTGCTCCTCATGGGCCAGGCCGAGCAGCACCAGGTCTCGCAGGCTCTCGTCGGGCGCTTCGGCGAGCAACTGCTGCATGTGGCGGTCGACGTGATGCCGGTAGTCGAGCACGCGCTGCAACGGTGGGCGCGTCAGCATCCCGCGTTGGGGCCTGGGCTGGCGCGGGCCCAGCGCCTCGTAATAGGAGTTGAAGAGGTAAGCGAAGCTCGCGTCGAAGGGCTCGTAGCCAGCCAGATTCGGCTGCAGCAGGAAGGTCTCGAAGAACCAGGTGACATGCCCGACGTGCCACTTGGCCGGGCTGGCGTCGGGCATCGACTGCACCTGGGCGTCTTCGGCGCCCAGCGGGGCGAGCAACAGTTCGCTGGCCTCGCGCACCTGGCGGTAGCGTTCGGCGAGCGGGGTGGCCTTGCGGAGCATGGGGCGGTCCCCTCTGGTTCGGCAGGCGCAGGTCGCTTCAGTCTTCCGCGTGGATGCGCACCTGCTCGGGATAGAAGGCGACATGGCCACGGATCATGGCCACCGCCGGCTTGGGATCGGGGTAGGTCCAGGCGGCGTTCTCCGATACCCGGCCCTCGTGCACCAGGTTGTAGTAGCTGGCCTCGCCCTTGAACGGGCAGAAGGTGTGGTGCGGGCTGCGCACGAAGTAACCACGACGGGTGTCCTGCTCGGGGATGTAGAACACCGGCGGGTAGTTGGCCTCCTGCAGCACCAGAGCGTTGTCGCTGCTGGCGATCAGTTCGCCGTCGAAGTGCACACTGACACGCCCGGAGTGGAGCTTGATCTCGATGGGATGTTCGTGGGCCGAAGGGTTCATCGCTATTCTCCGCCTGCTGCCATCGTCGCTCGGCGAAGGATATTTCCTGCACCGGCGACCCTAATCAGGGTAGAGGCCTGGGCGCGGAACGCGGAAAAAACCGATGGGCGTGGTCGCTGCGCACCCATTGCGGGTGCGCGGGGTTCACCAGCGCAGCAGGCGCGGACCGAGAGCGGCACCCAGCAGTGTCGGCAGGAGCATGCCGAGCAGATACCAGACGCCCCAGAAGGGAATGCCCATCTCCGGGCAGTGCAGGCAGTACGCCAGGGTCGCGGTGGCCCCGGCGAGCAGGCCGCCGGCGGCGCCGGCCAGGCGCAGGCGGGTCGGGGCCAGTCCGCGCAATGCCCAGAACACAGCGATGAAGGCCGGCACCGAGAGTAGCGCGATGTTCAGCGGACAGGTGCGCCAGGTCTGGCCCAGGATCAACCCGGCGCGGGCCTCGGCGGGCACCCCGGCCAGCTCCAGCGCACCGCCGAGCCACACCAGCAGCACTGGCAGCGCCAACAGCACCCAGGCCGCACCGCCCTTCACACCCGGCCGCGCCAGGCGGCTACACAGCCACAGGGCGAGCGGCGCCAGGCTGCCCGGCAGGGCGACCTTGGCCCAGAACAGCGGCGTGCGCGCTACCTCGGCGAGATCAGGGCGCACGCCGTAGAGCGCGGCCATCAGCAGCAGCGCGCCCAGGCCCCCGCCCAGCAGGGCCAGGGCGAAGCGCTTGCCGAGGGCGTGCCGGTCCACCGGGCTCTCGCCGGCGGCCAGCAGGTCGATCAGTTCATTGGTCTTCATCGCTTCGCAATCCTCGAATCATGCCCGCCAGGGCCTTCAGCCCACGGTGGATGCCGACTTTCACGGCGGAACTGGAAAGCCCGGTCAGGCTGGCGGTTTCCTCCACCGACAGACCCTCCAGCTTCACGTGGACGATGGGCAGGCGCTGCTTGTCGGGCAATTGCTGCAGCAGTTTGCCGAGGTCGCGGCTGGCCTGGGCCGGCTCCTCGTCCTCAGCGGCGAACAGCTCGCCGTCGTCGTCTTCCAGCGGTTCGTGCAGCGCCTCGCGACGGGCGAAGGCGCGGAAATGGTCGGCCAGCTTGTAGCGCGCGATGGCTTGCACCCAGGCCGTCAGCGGCTGTTCGGCACGGTAGGTGTGGCGGGCGTTGTGCACCGCCAGCAGGACTTCCTGCAGCAGGTCCTCGACCTCGCCGGGGCGCTGGTTGAGGCGTCGGCGCAGGAAGGCGCGCAGGTGCGTGCCGAGCGCGGCGAGGAATTCGCGGTAGGCCGCCGAGTCGCCGTCCATGCCGCGCAGCAGCAATGTCTGCAACTGCGCTTCGCGCGCGATCAACAGTTCCTGGCTGGTAGTTCGCTGCATCGGCCGTCCTGGTTACACCGCGGATGGAAATTTTCCCAAGCCCGCCCCCAGCCTGCTGGCGCGCTCCCGGCCCGCAGAAAAAAACAGGCCGCCGTTCAATACGTTAGGGCCGCGCCGAAGAATTCTCAAAAAATATTTCGCGGCGCTGTAACCGGATCGCGGCCCCCGGCGAACTACTCATCGAGCCGCCGGAAAGCACTCCGCGGCCCCTCAACCGAACTGGAGACCGCACCATGAAAACCCTGACCCTCGCCACCGCCGCCCTCGCCCTCGCCGCCATCACCGGCGCCGCCCTGGCCGACGACATGAACACCAAGGCCAGCAATGGCGCGGCCATGGAGAAATGCTACGGCGTGGCCCTGGCCGGCAAGAACGACTGCAAGGCCGGCGCCGGCACCACCTGCGCGGGCAGCGCCAAGAAGGACTACGACGGCATGCACTGGAAGAACGTCCCCACCGGCACCTGCACCTCGATCAAGACGCCCCACGGCATGGGCTCGCTGACCCCGATGAAGTCCTGACCGCAGGCCGCCGACCATGAACGCATCGACTCGACTGGGCGCGGGGCTGGGGCTGAAGGCAGAACACTACGCCGACGCCCTCGCCTGCACCGCCCAAGGGCTCTGGTTCGAAGTCCACCCGGAGAACTACATGGTCGGCGGTCCACGCCTTGCCTGGCTGGAGCGGATCGCCGAACGGCATCCGCTGTCGCTGCACGGGGTTTCGCTGTCCCTGGCAGCCGACGCCCCGCCCGACGAGGCGCACCTGCAACGTCTGCGCATGCTGGTCGAGCGCGTGCAGCCGACACTGGTTTCCGAACACCTGGCCTGGTCCACCTGGCGTGGCCAGTACCTGCCGGACCTGCTGCCCTTCCCGCGCAGCCACGCGGCCCTGGCACGCATCGTCGAGAACATCCAGCGCACCCAGGAAGCCCTGGGCCGGCGCATCGCCATCGAGAACCCCAGCCATTACCTGCGCCTCGACGGCCACGACTGGGACGAGATCGAATTCCTCGCCGAACTGGCAAAGCGCACCGGCTGCGGCCTGCTGCTCGACGTCAACAACGTGCATGTCAGCGCACACAACCTGGGCTTTGACGCAACGCGCTACCTGGACCGCTTCCCTGCCGCGGCGATTCTCGAAATCCACCTCGCCGGGCACAGCCACGACGAGGGCGGCGAACTGCTGATCGACTCCCACGACGCGCCCATCGCCGAGGCGGTCTGGGCAATCTACGAGCACCTGATCCAGCGCATCGGCCCGCGTCCGACGCTGATCGAGCGCGACGACCACATCCCCGCCTTCGGCGAGCTGCTGGCCGAACGCGGCCTCGCGCAAGCCATCCTCAACCTCGCGGAGATAGCGCCATGAAGACCTCGCTCGGCGCCTTCCAGGACGCCTTCGTCGCAGCGCTCTACCAACGCCCGCCAGCGGAACTGCAAGCGGTCGTCGAACAGAGCGGCTTCGAGGTCTACCGCAACACCGTGCTCAAGGGTTGCGTCGACGCCCTGTGCGACAACTTCCCCAGCGTCGAACGCCTGGTCAGCACTGAATGGCTCCGAGCGGCGGGCGCCGTCCACGCCCGCGAGACGCCGCCGAGCGACGCCCGCCTGGTGTTCTACGGCGAGCATTTTCCCGACTTCCTCGACGCCTTCGAGCCGGCCCGCGAGCTGCCTTACCTGGGCGACGTGGCGCGTCTCGACCGCCTGTGGATAGAAGCCTTCGCCGCGCCGCAAGAGGCAACGCTGGAGCTCGCCAGCCTGGCCGGCATGACCGCCTCGGACCTTGCCGCCTGCTGCCTGGAACCGCGTGCCAGCGCGCGCTGGCGCTGGTTCGCCGAACAACCGATCTACAGCATCTGGCGGCACAACCGCGAAGCGTTGCCGATGCCGGATGAACTGCGCTGGCAGGGTGAAGGCGCCCTGCTGGTCGGCCACGCCGAGGGCGTCGCCTGGCAGGCCCTGGAGGCCGGCGGCTGCGCCTTCCTCGACGCCTGCGCCGCCGGCCGCGACCTCGACCGCGCCTCGGCCCTCGCGCTCGAAGCACAGCCCGACCTCGACTTCACCGCACTGCTCGGCCGCCTCCTCGGCGCCGCCGTGTTCCGCCCCCTGAACCTCGCCTGAGGACGCCGCCATGGACATCACCCACAGCACTACTCCCACCACCGGCCTGCGCCAACGCTGGAACCACGTTGCGGACTGCCTGCAACGCCTGCTCGGCGACTCCTTCCTGTGCCTGGTGGCGCGCTTCGGCATAGCCTCGATCTTCTTCCTCTCCGGGCGCACCAAGGTCGAGGGCATCCTGACCATCACCCCGAGCACCTACGAGCTGTTCCAGACCGAGTACATGCTGCCGCTGGTGCCGCCGCACATAGCCGCGCACCTGGCGACCTACGCCGAAACCTTCTTCCCGATCCTGCTGGTGCTCGGCCTGTTCACCCGCCTCTCGGCCCTGGCGCTGCTGGGCATGACCACGGTGATCGAAGTGTTCGTCTACCCCGACGCCTGGCCGACGCACCTGTCCTGGGCCGGCCTGCTCCTGCTGCTGATCGGCCGCGGCGCCGGCGCCTGGTCGCTGGACCGCCTGCTGCGCATCCGCTGAGCGAGGTTGCCGTCCTCGTTCGACTGGCCGATAGTCGCCGCCTGGACAAGGAGACGACGATGCTCGGCAGACGACAGTTCACCCACATCCTGATGCTCGCCCCGCTGGCCGGCCTGCTCGCCGGCCCGGCCCGAGCGGCGGACCGCAAGGCCCTGGAAGCGCAACTCGCAAAGCTCGAACGCGGCAGCGGCGGACGCCTCGGCGTGGCCGTACTGGATACCGGCACCGGCCAAGGTTTCGGCCACCGCGCGGACGAACGCTTCCCCATGTGCAGCACCTTCAAGGCGCTGCTCGCTGCTGCCGTATTGGCGCGGGTGGATGCCGGCAAGGAAGACCTGGCACGGCACATCGTCTACGGCCCCGAAGCACTGGTGGACTACTCGCCGGTTGCGGAAAAGCACGTCGGCGAACCCGGCCTGAGCGTCGCCGAGCTTTGCAAAGCCGCCGTCACCCTCAGTGACAACGGCGCGGCCAACCTGCTCCTCGAAAGCCTCGGCGGCCCCGCTGGCCTGACCGCCTGGCTGCGCAAAACGGGCGACACAGTGACGCGCCTGGACCGCAACGAGCCCGCCCTCAACGAAGGCACGCCCGGCGACCCGCGCGACACCACCACGCCAACAGACATGCTGGAAACGCTGCAGCGCCTGCTGCTGGGCGACGTGCTCAAAACCAACTCGCGCGACCAGTTGAAAGCCTGGCTGCTGGCCAACCAGACCGGCGACGCACGCCTGCGCGCCGGCGTGCCGAAGGACTGGAAGGTCGGCGACAAGACCGGCACCGGCCCGAAAGCCACCGGCACCAGCAACGACATCGCCATCCTCTACCCGCCCGGCCGCGCGCCGCTGCTGGTGACCGCCTACCTCACCCGCAGCACCGCCTCGCTGGAACAGCGGGACAAGGTGCTGGCGGAGGTCGGTCGTCTCGCCGCGATGTTTGCGGCTGCACCGTAGGATGGGTTGAGGCACGAAACCCATGCGGTCATCGATGGATTCTCACCCGCTCCATCACGGGCTCGATTCAGCGCAGGGACGTCCATGCAGCATGGGTTTCGCTGCGCTCAACGCCATCCTACGAATCGCGTCTTCCCGGCAACCAGTGCGACCAGCGTCGGTTGCGTGTTTGCTCGGCCAGCAGCCGCGGCATGTCGCCAAAGCGCATCCATAACTCGCCCTGCCACAGCAGCACCGTTAGCGGCGCAGTCGGACCTTGCAAGTGCATGCGCCGCGGCTGTTCGGCACGACTTTCAGCCTGATCGCGCAATGTCGGCAGCACTTCGCCGGTCAGCCACTGACGCAGGTTGCGGTGCTCCGGATGGCGATAACGAGCGAGCAGATGGAACAGGCCGAAATCATTGACCAGCCAGACGCACTCCTCGCCGGAGCGGCTGACCAGCACGGCCTGGCGGCGCAGATCATCGTCGAGTCGATGGATCACGTAATGCTCGACCCGCTCGCGGATCAGCACGCCTAGGTCGCGCGCGACCAGCCAGGGCTGGCCGTCGATGCATACGCCGCGCAGGGAACGGTTAAAGCGTTGGAAGACAACGGGAAAATGAACATCGTCCATGGGGAAGCTCCTAGGTAGAAAAAGAGCCGCCACCACCTCGTCGCCAAACGAATTGGAGGCGGAACCGCACAGGGTTGGCGAACCGGCTACCTAGCTACCGGCAGACCCGAAGGTCTCCCTATGCGGCCCGCCAGAGAAGAACACTGCACGCATAGCAATACGTCGCAGCGCCCGTAGGCAGTACCGCAGCTAGATATAAAACGAGTCGCCAAACCCGACCTTCGCCGCTTTCGCGAAGGCGGGCAGAGGGTATGAGGGGTGGATTCGGGCGTCAAGGCACCCAGGCAGAATGGAGGCAGAACCACACGGGGTTGGCGAACCGGCAACACAGAACCGGCAGACCCGAAAGTCTCCCCGTGCGGCCCCGCCATGGCAGGGCCATCTCCGTTACGAGCGCGGCTGGAACATGCGCTCGTCGTAGAGGAAATCGAAGCTGTCCTCGACCCGCACCTGAGCCATGGCGGGGTGACGCGGGTTGAGCAGGATGTTCCATTCCAGCGGCAGCACCGCCGAGGGCACGATCAGGCCGAGCTGTTCGCCAGCCTTCAGCCAGCGGGTGCCGAAGTCCATGCTCGGGCGGTCCGCCGGCAGGCTGTTCCAGCCATCGGGCAGGTCCTGCGGGTCGGGCCTGAGGTAGAGCTCGTCGCCATCCGGCAGCTCGAATGCGGTGATCTTCATCGGGAACAGCGGCCGGCCGCTGGCGTGGACGAAGGTTTCCAGGCAACAGATGGCCGGCGACAGGCCCAGGTAGACGACCGGCACGTCCTTGTCGTTCCAGCGACCGCCCTGGATCGCGGCGCCCTGGCCGGACAGGTCGGTGGCGCGCGAGGCCTTGGCGACTCGCCAGGCCCGCATCAGACGACTCCGCCCCACTCCAGTGCGTGCAGCACGCGGCGTACCTGGTTTGCGCCTATCTCGGTGTCGCACAGGCTCAGCGGTGTCTGCCCGCCGAGGGCTTCGTTCGGCCGTTCCAGCCATTGGGTAGCGGCATCCTTGTCCTCGAACACCGACTCGGCCAGCAGGGCCACAGCGGCCAGGCGGTCCAGGCGCTCGGAAGTCACGACGTCCAGCGGCTGGTCGGCCTTCTTCTTGCGCTCGTAGGTGGACAGGGAAATGTTGAACAGCGCGACGAAGTCCGACGTGTTGATGCGGAAGGTGTCGCGCGCGGATTCGACCCAGGTCCAGCTCAGGCCGTGCCTGATCTGCTGCAGCCGCTCGTTCTCGGTGAGTCGGGCATGGTCGTACGCCAGCGCCCAGAAGCGGGGGAACTGCGCAGCACCGCGATGACCCTCGTTGGTTTTCATGGCCAGCATGCGACCTCCTCAAATGACGCAGACAACACCTTCAAATGAAGGTTACGCCTATCACCCCTCTTTGCCCAGCCAGGAAAACGACGCGGCCAGGCGATCGAACAAAATATTGCACACCCTCATTGAGCGCCCCATGGAGTTCCATAGTGAGAAACCCAACTGAAACGGCGAATTAACGCCATTTAAACATTCCGACGCCAGGATCGATTTGCCAATTTTCGGCGTCTCAGGCAAGATAGTGTTCATTATGCTGAACAGCAAAGTTAAATCCCTCGCCACTTCTCGTCTGGTCTCCCGCGAGCGTTACTGGACCGGCGACCTCTAGCCCCTCCCCTTCGGTCATCTTCGTTGGTGACGATGCGCCCGAGCGTATCGCCGCTCGAGCCGTCACCTCCCGAACCGTCGTTTCGCATCGCCACGCAGCTGTTTCGCGCGGCACACGCTTGCCCATGGGAGGGCTCGATCATGCGTTCCTGGATTTATCTGTTCGCCGCCATCGGCTTCGAAGTCGCTGGCACCACCTCGATGAAATTCACCGCCGATCTGGCCCCGCTGTACGGCCACCTGCTGATGTTTGCCATGATCGGTCTGTCGTACTACTGCCTGTCGCTGGCCATCCAGCGCGTGCCGGTCGGCGTCGCCTACGCCCTCTGGGAAGGCATCGGCATCGTGCTGATCACCCTGATCAGCGTGGCCTGGCTGGGCGAAGACCTGGCCGTTGAGAAGGCCATCGGCCTGGCCGTAATGATCGCCGGCATCCTGCTGATCAAGTCCGGCACCCAAGCCAAGCGCGAGCCGGCTGCAGAGGAGGCCCTGGCATGCTGAATTTCGACTGGATTCCGTTCGCCTGGCTGGGCCTGGCGATCGTGCTGGAAGTAGTGGCCAACCTGCTGCTGAAGTACTCCGACGGCTTCCGCAAGCGCGGCTACGGCATCGTCTCGATCCTCTGCGTGCTGGCCGCCTTCTCGGCGCTGGCGCAGGCGGTGAAGGACATCGAACTGTCGGTGGCCTACGCCATCTGGGGCGGCTTCGGCATCCTCGCCACCGTGGCCATGGGCTGGGCGCTGTTCGGCCAGCGCCTGGTGGGGCGCGGCTGGTTGGGGCTGGCCCTGCTGATCCTGGGGATGGGGCTGCTGAAGCTGGCCTGATGAATGAAATGAAACGGGGCGCCAAATGGCGCCCCGTTTCATTTGCACAACCCTGTAGGAGCGGGCCATGCCCGCGATCGCGCGCATGGCGCGCTCCTACACGGGGGCAGCGGCTTAATGTTTAGCCACGCTCAGACCCGCTGCGCTCTGCTCACTCCGCGCACGCCGGCGCGTCACCAACAACCCGGAGCAGACGATCAGCACGCTGAGCAGCGCGGTGGCGGTCACTTCGACGCGGTGGTCCGGGCGCAGCAGCATCAGCACCAGCACGCCGGCGATGAAGGCGATCACGCCCCAGGTCAGCCAGGGGAACAGCCACATGCGGTATTCGATGGCCTTGCCCTCGGCGACCATGCGCTTGCGCATGCGCAGCTGGGAGACGGCGATCACCAGGTACACCAGCAGGGCGATGGCGCCGGAGCTGGCCATCAGGAAGCCGAATACCTGGGACGGCACCAGGTAGTTGGCGACCACGGTGGCGAACGCCGCGGCGGTGGACAGCAGCACCGCCACCACCGGAGTACCGGCGCGGCTGGTGATTCGCGCGGCGGCCGGCGCGTCGCCACGGCTGCTCAGCGAATAGAGCATGCGCGAGGCGGTGTAGAGCGAGGAGTTCAGGCAGCTCGTCACCGAGGTCAGCACCACCACGTCGATCAGTGCCTTGGCGTGCGGCACGCCGAGCACTTCCAGCACTGTCACGTAGGAGCCGTCGGCGGCCAGGCGCGAGTCGGTCCAGGGCACCAGGGCGACGACGATGAAGATCGACAGGATGTAGAACAGGCTGATCCGCCAGATCACCGAGTTGGTGGCCTTGGAGATCTGCTTGCCGGCGGCGTCGGACTCGGCCGCGGCGATGGTCACCACTTCCGCCCCGAGGAACGAGAACATGGTGATCAGCATGGCGCTGAGCACCGCGCCGAAGCCGTTGGGCATGAAGCCGCCGTTGTCCCATAGGCGCGACACGCCGCTCACGCCGGTGTTCGGCAGCAGGCCGAGGATGGCGCAGGCGCCGAGGATGATGAAGCAGGTGATCGCGATCACCTTGACCAGCGCCAGCCAGAACTCGAACTCGCCGTAGTTCTTCACGCTGAACAGGTTGGTCACGGTGAGCAGCAGGGTGATCGCCAGCGACAGCACCCAGATGTCCAGCTGCGGCACCCAGGTGTTGATGATGGTGGCGGCGATGTTCGCCTCGATCGGGATCACCAGGACCCAGAACCACCAGTACAGCCAGCCGATGGTGTAGCCGGCCCACTTGCCGATGGCCTGGTCGGCGTAGGTGGAGAAGGAGCCGGTGTCGGGCGACGCCACGGCCATCTCGGCCAGCATGCGCATGACGATCACCACCAGCGCGCCGGCCAGCAGGTACGCGAGGATCGCGGCCGGGCCGGCCTCGGCGATGGCGCGGCCGGAGCCGACGAAGAGGCCGGCGCCGATCACCCCGGCGATGGACAGCATGGTCACATGCCGCGATTTCAACCCATGGCTCAGGTTGTTCTTGTTGAGCTGTTTCATGGTCTCACCTTTGTAGAGCAGCATCCTTGCAGCAAAAACGCCCTCGCCCACCCGTGAGCGCTCACGGGCAGGGAGGGATTTGTCGTGGGGTCTTGCTGGGCGGAATCGACGGACCGTCAGGCCAGTTCGTCGAAGCACTCGCCGATGATGGACAGGCCGCGCTGCAGGTCGGCGTCGCTGACGGTCAGCGGCACCAGGATGCGCAGCACGTTGTAGTAGGTGCCGCAGGACAGCAGGATCAGGCCCTTGTCGCGGGCCTTGGCGACTATCTTGGCGGTCAGCTCGGCGGCCGGGGTCTTGCCGTCGGCCTCGAACAGTTCCACCGCGACCATCGCGCCCAGGGTGCGTACGTCGCCGACGCAGGCGTGCTCCTCGCCAATCTGGCGCAGGCCGGCGCCCAGCACTTCACCAACTGCCTTGGCGCGATCCAGCAGGTTCTCCTGCTCGAAGGCCTCGATCACGGCAAGGCCGGCGGCGCAGGACAGCGGGTTGCCGGCGTAGGTGCCGCCCAGGCCGCCCGGGGCCACCGCATCCATCAGCTCGGCCTTGCCAGCCACACCGGCCAGCGGGAAGCCGCCGGCGATGGACTTGGCGAAGGTGGTCAGGTCGGCGGCGACGCCCATCTGCTCCATGGCGAAGAAGGTGCCGGTACGGCCGGCGCCGGTCTGCACTTCGTCGGCGATCAGGACGATGCCGTGCTCGTCGCACAGGGCGCGCAGGCGCTGCATGAAGTCCTTCGGCGCCGGGTTGAAGCCGCCCTCGCCCTGCACCGGCTCGAGGATGATCGCGGCGATGTCGCGCGGCTGCGCATCGTTCTTGAAGATGCGCTCGATGCTGGCGATGGCGTCGTCCACCGACACGCCGTGCAGCGCGTTCGGGTACTGGGCGCGGAAGATGCCGCCCGGCATCAGGCCCATGCCGGCGGAGTACGGCACCACCTTGCCGGTCAGGCTCAGGGTGTAGTGGGTGCGGCCGTGGTAGGCGCCGGTGAAGGCGATCACGCCGGTGCGGCCGGTGGCGGCGCGGGCGATCTTGATGGCGTTTTCCACCGCTTCGGCGCCGGTGGTCACCAGCAGGGTCTTCTTCTCGAAGTTGCCCGGGACCAGGCCGTTGATCTTCTCGGCCAGGGCCACGTAGGGCTCGTAGCCGAAGACGTGGAAGCAGGTGTGGGTCAGCTTGGCCATCTGCTCCTGCACGGCGGCCATGATCTTCGGGTGCAGGTGACCGGTGTTCAGCACGGCGATGCCGCCGGCGAAGTCCAGGTACTCGCGGCCCTCGACGTCCCACACGGTGGCGTTCTCGGCGCGCTCGGCATAGATCTGGTGGATCTGGCCGACACCGCGCGGGATGGCGGCCATGCGGCGTTGTTGCAGGCTCTGGTTGGTGTTCATGTTCGCTCCTGATGACGCTTGATGAATGACCGCCGTGGTTACACGCCGATGCACAGGTATTTGATTTCGAGGTAGTCCTCGATGCCGTACTTGGAGCCTTCGCGGCCCAGGCCCGAGGCCTTGATGCCGCCGAAGGGAGCGACCTCGTTGGAGATGATCCCGGTGTTGATGCCGACGATGCCGTACTCCAGCGCCTCGCCGACGCGGAACACGCGGCCCAGGTCGCGGGCGTAGAAGTAGGCGGCCAGGCCGTACTCGGTGTCGTTGGAAAGCTCGATCACTTCGGCCTCGTCCTTGAAGCGGAACACCGGTGCCAGCGGGCCGAAGGTCTCGTCCTTGGAGACCAGGGCGTTCTTCGGCACGTCGACCAGGATGGTCGGCTCGAAGAAGGTGCCGCCCAGGGCGTGCGGCTTGCCGCCGGCGACGACTTTGGCGCCCTTGGCGACGGCGTCCTCGATGTGCTCCTGGACCTTGGCCACGGCCTTGGCGTCGATCAGCGGGCCGGTGGTCACGCCCGCTTCCAGGCCATTGCCCAGGCTCAGGCGGGCGACGGCGGCTTTCAGCTTGTCGACGAAGGCGTCGTATACGCCGTCCTGCACATACAGGCGGTTGGCGCACACGCAGGTCTGGCCGTTGTTGCGGAACTTGGAGATCAGCGCGCCATCGACGGCGGCGTCCAGGTCGGCGTCATCGAAAACGATGAAGGGTGCGTTGCCGCCCAGTTCCAGGGACACCTTCTTGATGTCCTTGGCGCACTCGACCATCAGCTGGCGGCCGATTTCCGTCGAGCCGGTGAAGGTCAGCTTGCGCACGATGGGGTTGCCGGTCAGCTCGCCGCCGACTGCGCCAGCGCTGCCGGTGACGACGCTGAACACACCTTTCGGAATGCCGGCGCGCTCGGCCAGCTCGGCCAGGGCCAGGGCGGAATACGGGGTCTGCGAAGCGGGCTTGAGGACCATGGTGCAGCCGGCGGCCAGGGCCGGGCCGGCCTTGCGGGTGATCATCGCCGAGGGGAAATTCCACGGGGTGATGGCCGCGGTGACGCCGATGGGCTGCTTGATCACCATCAGGCGCTTGTCCGGCTGGTGGCCGGGGATCATGTCGCCGTAGACGCGCTTGGCTTCCTCGCCGAACCACTCGAGGAAGGAAGCGGCGTAGGCGATCTCGCCCTTGGCTTCGGCCAGCGGCTTACCCTGCTCGAGGGTCATCAGGCGAGCCAGGTCGTCCTGGTTCTGCATCATCAGCTCGAACCAGCGGCGCAGCTTGTTGGCACGTTCCTTGGCGGTCAGCGCGCGCCAGGCCGGCAGGGCCTTGTCGGCGGCTTCGATGGCGCGGCGGGTTTCGGCGGCGCCCATCTTCGGCACGCTGCCGAGCAGTTCGCCGGTGGCGGGGTTGGTCACCGCGAGGGTCTGGCCGTTGTCGGCATCCACCCAGGCACCATCGATGTACGCCTGTTGGCGGAACAGGCTGGAGTCTTTGAGTTGCACGCGTTCTTCCTCGTTTTAGGTGTCGAGGTTATAGGTGTCGGGCGGCTTAACCGGCCGCCCGCAGGTTGTTCGGGGTCACGGCCTTGACGAAGTTGCCGCCCTGGGCGGCGACCTGCTCGCGGACCTTCTCGACGATGTAGGCGCCGATTGGAATGGCCGAGGTGGCCGCAGGCGACGGGGCGTTGCAGACGTTGACGCTGCGCTTGGTGTTCACGAAGAGGAAGTCGTCGATCAGCTTGCCGTCGCGCGATACCGCCTGGGCGCGGACGCCGGCCGGATAGTCGGTGAGGTCGGCCTTGACGATGCTCGGGCAGTACTTCTGCACTTCCTTCAGGTAGCCGCCCTTGAACAGCGAGTTCTTCATCTCGATAAGGCCCGGGCGCAGGTTCTTCGCCAGCACCTTGAGGATGCCCGGCGTGGTCAGCGTCTCGAACATGTCGGAGAGGCTGATGTCGCGCTTGCGGTAGCCCTCGCGCTTCATCGCCAGCACGGCGTTCGGGCCGACGGTGACGGTGCCGTCGATCATGCGGGTCAGGTGCACGCCGAGGAACGGCATGGACGGGTCCGGGATCGGGTAGATCAGGTGGTTGACGATCTGGTTGTGCTGCTTGGGCAGCAGGTAGTACTCGCCACGGAACGGGCAGATGATGAATTCCGGCTGCAGGCCCAGCATGCGCACGATGCGGTCGGCCATCAGGCCCGAGCAGGTGACCAGGTAGCGGCCGCGGAAGGCGTTGTCGGTGGTGTGCACCACCACCTCGTCGGCACGCTCGTCGAGGCCGACGACTTCGGCGTTGTAGCGGATCTCGCCACCGGCGGCCTGGAACTCGCGGCCCATGGCGGCGGTGACTTCGGCGTAGCTGACGATGCCGCTGGAGGGCACGAAGATACCGCCCATGCCGACGATGTTCGGCTCGCGCTCGCGCAGTTCGCCGGCGCTCAGCCAGTAGCGCTCCAGGCCGTTGGCCGCGGTGCGTTCCCAGAGCGCGCCCATGCGCTGCATTTCCAGTTCGTTGGTGGCCACCAGCAGCTTGCCGCACTCGTCGTAGCGGATGCCGTGCTTGTCGCAGAAGGCCTTGGTGGCCTTGTTGCCGGCCAGGCAGAACTTCGCCTTGAGGCTGCCGGGGGTGTAGTAGACGCCGGCGTGGATCACGCCGCTATTGTGCCCGGTCTGGTGGCGGGCCGGGCCGGATTCCTTCTCCAGCAGGAGGATCTTCGCGTCCGGGTAGACCTGGGTGAGTTGCATCGCGGTGGACATGCCGACGATGCCGCCGCCGATGATGATGAAATCGTACACAGCCATTACCTCGCGCACTGGCTCAGCTGAAAAAGAACCGCAGGAGCGAGCCACTGGCGAAGACCGTGCGCGGACATTCGCGAGCCAGCTCGCCCCTACGGCAAGGGTGACGCTGTCGAAATTACTGGCCGCGCTGGTACAGCGGCTTCTGGTAGGCGATGTAGCCGCGCTGGCGCATCAGTTCGCGGCGCAGGCCCTCGTGCGGGGTGAAGCGGTCGCGGCCGTGCAGCCAGAACAGGTTGTTGATCAGCAGGAAGCAGCCCTGCGGCACCGGCACCGAAAGCTTGGCCGGGCTGCCTTCCAGGGACTCGGACAGGGCGTTCAACCAGATGCCTTCCTCGAAGTCCTTCGGCTGCACGAACTGGTCGATGTAGCGCATGGTCGGGCGACCTTCGGCGTCAGTATCGAACACCGCGTGGAACACGTCCTCGCTGACCTTCTTGCTCGGCGGCGCGGTCCAGCGCATCTCGCGGCGGGCCAGCGGGTGGCGGTAGAACTCGTCCAGATCGGCCCAGTCGTCCAGGTGCAGGATCAGCGAGTTGCCGCCTTCCATGTTCTTTTCTTCGATCTTCATCATCAGCACGTAGTCGGTGATCTGATTCACGAAGGTGCCGTCGTTGTGCAGCTCCATGACGCGGTGCGGCTGGCGCAGGTAGCTGTCGGAGTTGTCGGTGTTGAGCACCACGAAGCGGGCGTAGAACTGGCCGCTCATGGCGTCGTAGTTGGAACGGCCGATCAGGTGCGCAACGGCGGTGGAGAACTTGACCATGTCTTCGGCCTGGGCCGCGTCATCCAGCCCTTCGGGCTTGATCAGCATGCCGCCGGTGCCACGGTCGAGGATGGTGTTCAGCACCACCGGACGCAGGGTGCCTTCGCACAGCTCGTCGAGGATCTGGGCGATGCGGAAGCGCAGGAACGACTTGTACTCCAGGGCCTGTACAGGCCACTGGGCCACGGCCTTGACGAAGGCCTCCACGGTGTCGCGGGCGAAGGTCAGCTCGAGCAGGCGCGGCGACTGCGCCGACGGCGCTACCGAGAAGCCGCGGGTCTCCAGCGGCAGGGGCATGACGAGGTCCTGGATGGAGGTGAAGGCGTTCATGGCGATGTCCTGGCAAAGATGGGTTGGCGCCGTCCGGCAATGACCTGGATCAGGCGGGCAGGATCAAAATATCGCCACAAATACAAAATGTCTACATTTTTCTAAATCACAGACAAAACAGTGCCTTGTCTATTGTTTTTCGTCCATACGACATTTGGGTATGATCGCCAGCTAAACCCTTGCAGGAGCTGGATTTGGAAGCCGTCGCCCCCCGTCAGAACTCGGCCTTCAGCGGGTACGAAAAGCTCAAGAAGGACATCATCCGCGGTGTCTTCAAACCGGGCGAAAAGCTGCTGATGAGCACCCTGAAGGAGCGCTACGACCTCGGCGTGGGTCCGCTGCGCGAGGCGCTTTCGCAGCTGGTCGCGGAGCACCTGGTCGTAGCCATCAGCCAGAAGGGCTACCGCGTCGCGCCCATGTCGCTGGAAGAGATGCGCGACATCTATGACGCCCGCGCCAACCTCGAAGCGATGATCGTCGGCCTGGCCATCCAGCGCGGCGACGACGCCTGGGAAGCGCAGGTGCTGGCGCATTCGCACACCCTGGCCAAGGTCGTCGAGGTGAAGACCCGCGAGCAGCGCCTGGATGTCTGGGACGAACGCCACAAGGCCTTCCACACCGCCATCGCCCAGGGCTGCGGCTCCAAGCACCTGCTACAGGCGCGCACCTACCTGTTCGACCAGGCCGAGCGCTACCGCCACCTGTGGCTGACGCAAACGGTGTTTTCCGAGCAGGCGCTGGAGCTCAAGCGCCAGGAGCACGCCGCGCTGGTCGAGGCGATCCTGGCCCGCGACGCGGCGAAAGCCAGCGAGATGATGCGCAGCCACCTGATGACGCCGGTGCCGATCATCGCGCAGATCATGCAGAACGGCGGGCTGAGCTAGGCCGCTCAACCGGCGCGACGCCCATCCTGTTGCTGCTGCAGGCGGCAGATGCGGCCATCCTGCACCTCCCCCAGCAATCCCTGCATGGCCTCGGCGGCCAGTGCCAGGCGCTGCGCATCGGCGCCGAGCATCCCCGCCAGCACCGCGTCTTCGACGAACGCCTGCGAAGTACGCATGTTGTACGAGGCCAGTTCCAGGTTGTAGACCAGGCTGCGCAGGGTCTTGCTGAGCTGCTGTTCGGCGTGGTTCATGGCGGCGCTCCGTGGCGGTTGGCTGGTGGAGTTATGGCACAGGGCCAGCCAACGCGGCAGAGCGAATTGGCGTTATACATTTCGACAGCAGTCCGGCCGGACGTCGCGCCACATGCGGCTTTCAGAGCACGGAACTAAACTCAAAGCACGCCCCGCAGAGGGGACACCTGCGCAACGGACCGGTGTGGACGCGTGAATTTCCAGCTGCCGGCACGCGTCCGACTGCCGCTACGCTGGTGCCGATCCGACGGTCCCGTCCACCGCCCCTCCCCGCCGTTCGCGCCGCGCTCCGGCAGCTTCGCAAACCCACCCCAGGCCAGCCCCACGCATGCCCGCCCACGGCTGAACGACTGGCCCCCGCAGAGGAGGAAGCGCCGTGGACGAAGCCAAACTGCAAGACTTCATGGGACGCCTGGTCACCGACATGGGCGGCGCGGCGATGCTCGCCAGCGTCATCCTCGGCGACGAGTTGGGCATCTACAAGGCGATGGCCGACAGCCAGCCGGTCACCCCCGAAGCCCTCGCCGAACGCACCGGCTGCCACCCGCGCCTGCTGCGCGAATGGCTCAACGCGCAGGCGGCGGCTGGCTACCTCGAACACGACGGCGGCAAGTTCCGCCTGCCCGAAGAGCAGGCCATGGCCCTGGCCAACGAGGATTCGCCAGTCTACGTGGCCGGCGGCGCCAGCGTGCTGGCCTCGATGTACCAGGACAAGGACAAGCTGATCGCCGCCATGCGCGGTGACGGCGCCCTGGCCTGGGGCGACCACCACCCGTGCCTGTTCCATGGCACCGAGCGGTTCTTCCGCCCCGGCTACCGCGCGCACCTGGTCGATGAATGGATTCCGGCGCTGGAAGGCGTCACCGCCAAGCTGCAGGCCGGCGCACGGGTCGCCGACGTCGGCTGCGGCCACGGCGCCTCGACCATCGTCATGGCCAAGGCCTACCCGGCCTCGCGCTTCCAGGGCTTCGACTACCACGGCCCGTCGATCGACACCGCGACCCGCCGCGCCGCCGACGCGGGCGTCGCCGAGCGGGTGAGCTTCGCCAAGGCCAGCGCCAAGGACTATCCGGGCGAGTTCGACCTGATCTGCTTCTTCGACTGCCTGCACGACATGGGCGACCCGGTGGGCGCCGCCCGCCACGCCCTGCAGCGCCTGGCCCCGGACGGCACAGTGTTGCTGGTCGAGCCCTATGCGCACGACCACCTGGACGACAACAAGACACCTGTCGGGCGCCTGTACTACGCCGCCTCCACCTTTATCTGCACGCCCAACTCGCTGTCCCAGGAAGTCGGCCTCGGCCTCGGCGCGCAAGCCGGCGAGGCGCGTCTGCGCAAGGTGTTCGAGGAAGCCGGCTTCGGCAGTTTCCGCCGCGCGGCGGAAACGCCGTTCAATCTGATCCTGGAGGCAAGGCGGTAAACGCAGCGCGGATGTGTCAGGCGCGGAAATGGCTCGGCGGCTGGCCGCTCCAGCGCTGGAAGGCATGGCGCAGGCTGGCCGTCTCGCTGAAGCCGAGCTCCTCGGCGATGCGGTAGATCGGCATGTCGCCGCCCTGCAGCAGCTCCTTGGCGCGGGCGAAGCGCAGTTCGTCGAGCAGTTGCTGGTAGCTGGTCTGCTGTTGCTGCAGGTGCCGGCGCAGGCTGCGCGAGGAGCAGTTCAGGCGCCGCGCCAGCTCTTCCAGCCCCGGCGGCGATTGCAGGCGCTCGCCGAGGATGGCGCGCACCTTGTCCAGCCAGGCGCGGCGCGCGGCCAGGTCGACGTTCTGCCGGCGGCACTGTTCGAGCATCTCGCGGTGGGTCACCGGGTCGGCCAGCGGCAGGCGCCGTTCCAGCCAGGCAGCGGGGAAACCGAAGGCACTACGCTTGGCGCCGAAGCGCAACTCGCACCCGAAACCGGCGGCATAGGCTGCCTCGCGCTCGGCGGAGCTGGCGTAGTCGAACTCGGCGTAGAGCAGTTCCAGGGGCTCGCCGAGCAGGTCGCCGCAGGTCACTTTCAGCGACCCCAGGCACAGTTCGGTATTGAACGGCCGCAACGCCTCGTCTTCGCCATAGCGGGTGGCGACCAGCCAGGCCACCTCGCCTTCGACACTCAACTCCAGGTGGAAGTAGGTGCCCAGCAGCACCGGATAGCTCAGGCCGATCCGCAGCGCTTCGCCAAAGGTCGGCGCGGAAAGCAGCGCATAGCCCAGCAGGCCATAGGCCGAGATACGCGTCCGCAGCCCCAGCCGCAAGCCCAGCGCCGGCTCGGCGGCCAGGCGCTCGGCGTTGGCGAACACCTGTTGCTCCTGCCAGGGGCTGACCAGCCGGCGCAGATCGAGCAGGTCCGCCTGGGTGATACCGCTGCCTTCGAGAATGCTGTCACGCCCATGCCCTTCGGCTTCCAGCAGGGAGACGGTCAGCGAGGACATGTGCAGGGAGTTGAGCCAGGTATTGCGGGAGAACGTGTTAGCGGTCATGTCTTGCCCATCGGTGCGCTACGACGCGCCCCCGATGTTACCGCCGGGAGCGAGGTCATTGGCAAGGCAAGTTGCGTGCCGGAGCGCGATCGAGAGGTAGGAGCGAGCTTGCTCGCGAACGTTGCCTCACGGGTGCGACGGCGTTTCGAGGTGATTCTGTTCCCTCTCCCCAACCCTCTCCCGCAGCGGGAGAGTGGGCTGTTCGGCGTGATCCTGCAGGAGCGGATTCATCCGCGAAAATCCCCGCGCCGATGCAATCGTGTAGGAGCGGGCCATGCCCGCGATTCGCGGCCATGGGCCGCTCCTACAGGGGTACCCTGTGCCGTGGGGTTCGCGAGCAAGCTCGCTCCTACAAAACAAAAGGGCCGGCTTGCTGCCGGCCCTTTTCGCGTCAACCCCGTGAGAGGAAGCGCATGCCCTCTTCCAACCCGCGCAGGGTCAGCGGGAACATCTGGTCCTTCACCAGCTCGCGCACCAGGTTGGTGGAGGCGGTGTAGTTCCAGGTTTCCTTCGGATACGGGTTGATCCAGATGAGCTTCTTGTACTTCTCCATGAAGCGCTGCATCCACACGTAGCCGGCTTCCTCGTTCCAGTGCTCGACGCTGCCGCCGGCCTGGGTGATCTCGTAGGGCGCCATCGCTGCGTCGCCGACGAACACCACCTTGTAGTCCGGCCCGTACTTGTGCAGCAGGTCGAAGGTCGCGGTGCGTTCGTTGGTGCGGCGCAGGTTGTTCTTCCACACCGACTCGTAGATGAAGTTGTGGAAGTAGAAGTACTCCAGGTGCTTGAACTCGGTCTTGCAGGCCGAGAACAGCTCCTCGCAGACCTTCACGTGGGCGTCCATGGAGCCGCCGATGTCGAGCAGCAGCAGGAGCTTCACGGTGTTGCGGCGCTCCGGGCGCATCTGGATGTTGAGCAGCCCGGCGTCCTTGGCCGTGTGGTCGATGGTGCCGTCGATGTCCAGCTCTTCCGCGGCGCCTTCGCGGGCGAACTTGCGCAGGCGGCGCAGGGCGATCTTGATGTTGCGCGTGCCCAGCTCGACCTGGTCGTCGAGGTTCTTGTACTCGCGCTGGTCCCAGACCTTGGCGGCCTTGCCCTGGCGCTTGCCGGCGTCGCCGACGCGGATGCCCTCGGGGTTGAAGCCGCCCGAACCGAACGGGCTGGTGCCGCCGGTACCGATCCACTTGTTGCCGCCGGCGTGGCGTTCCTTCTGCTCCTCGAGGCGCTTCTTGAACTCCTCGATGAGCTTGTCCAGGCCGCCCAGGGACTGGATCTGCGCCTTCTCCTCGTCGGTCAGCATGCGCTCGAACTCCTTGCGCAGCCATTCCTCGGGGATCAGGGCCTTGAGGTGGTCATCGAGCTTTTCCAGGCCCTTGAAGTAGGCGCCGAAAGCCCGGTCGAACTTATCGAAATGGCGCTCGTCCTTCACCATGATGGTGCGGGCGAGGTAGTAGAACTCGTCCATGTCGGCGTACACGACGCGGTGCTTGAGCGCATCGATCAGGTCGAGCAGCTCGCGCACCGACACCGGCACCTTGGCCGCGCGCATTTCATTGAACAGGTTGAGCAGCATGGCTGCATGCCTCATGAATTCATTGATTCAGGAGCAATGCTCCTTTTGCACTCGGTGCTAGGGCTCGCGAGCTAGAGCCAGGCAAGGCGGAATCAGACGAGGAAGCGGAGTCTACGATTGTAAATGAGCATTACTCGCTCCGCTCGCCCCTACGGGGCCGCACTAAAGTGCGTTAGCCACAAGTGGCTTTCCGAGTCTGATTCCAACGCAGCATGGCCGACGCGCAGCAGCCCAATTTAACGACTGGCGCGGCGGCTCATGAAGGCGAGGCGCTCGAGCAATTGCACGTCCTGCTCGTTCTTCACCAGGGCGCCAGCCAGCGGCGGGATGGCCTTGGTCGGATCGCGCTCGCGCAGCACGGCTTCGCCGATGTCGTCGGCCATCAGCAGCTTCAGCCAGTCGACCAGCTCGCTGGTGGACGGCTTCTTCTTCAGGCCCGGGACCTTGCGCACGTCGAAGAACACGTCCAGCGCTTCGCTGACCAGCGATTGCTTGATGGCCGGGAAGTGCACGTCGACGATCTTCTGCAGGGTGTCGCGGTCGGGGAAGGCGATGTAGTGGAAGAAGCAGCGGCGCAGGAAGGCGTCCGGCAGTTCCTTCTCGTTGTTCGAGGTGATGATGATGATCGGGCGCTGCTTGGCCTTGATGGTCTCGTTGGTCTCGTAAACGTAGAACTCCATCTTGTCGAGTTCCTGCAACAGGTCGTTGGGGAACTCGATGTCGGCCTTGTCGATCTCGTCGATCAGCAGAATCACGCGCTCTTCGGCCTCGAAGGCCTCCCAGAGCTTGCCCTTCTTGATGTAGTTGCGCACGTCGTGGACCTTGTCCACGCCCAGCTGCGAGTCGCGCAGGCGGCTGACCGCGTCGTACTCGTAGAGGCCCTGGTGGGCCTTGGTGGTGGACTTGATGTGCCAGGTGATCAGCTTGGCGCCGAAGGCCGCGGCGAGCTGCTCGGCGAGCATGGTCTTGCCGGTGCCCGGCTCGCCCTTCACCAGCAGCGGACGCTGCAGGGTGATGGAGGCGTTGACCGCCAGCTTGAGGTCGTCGGTGGCGACGTAGGACTGGGTGCCTTCGAACTTCATCGGGAAATCCTCGAACGGGTGTCGCCGGGCGTAGGCCCGGTCTGAAGGAATTAGGGGAAACAGACTGCGACTATACCGCGCGGGTCCGCCAACTGTGAACGCAGGGCAGGCATTCAGTCATTGAATGCACGACCACTCGTCCCTTCGTCGAACCGCGCCTTTCGGCCTCCACCCTGGCACCGCCTGCGGGGCCCTGGGACCGATCTTTCCGCCGGTTTCGCGGCTTTACGGCCACTGCGCCGCGGAATAGGCTGGTGGGTCAGCATCGCCTCCACAAGGACAACCCAACATGAGTCGCATCTTCGCAGACAACGCGCAGTCCATCGGCAACACGCCGCTGGTGCAGATCAACAGCATCGCGCCGCGCGGCGTCACCATCCTGGCCAAGACCGAGGGCCGCAACCCCGGCTATTCGGTGAAATGCCGCATCGGCGCCAGCATGATCTGGGATGCCGAATCCAGCGGCCGCCTCAAGCCGGGCATGAAGATCATCGAGCCGACCTCCGGCAACACCGGCATCGGCCTGGCCTTCGTCGCTGCCGCGCGCGGCTACAAGCTGGTGCTGACCATGCCTGCGTCGATGAGCCTGGAACGCCGCCAGGTGCTCAAGGCCCTGGGTGCCGAGCTGATCCTCACCGAGCCGGCCAAGGGCATGAAGGGCGCCATCGCCAAGGCCGAGGAGCTGGTCGCCGAACACCCCGACCAGTACTTCATGCCGCAGCAGTTCGAGAACCCTGCCAACCCGGCGATCCACGAGAAGACCACCGGCCCGGAGATCTGGAACGACACCGACGGCGCGGTCGACGTGCTGGTAGCCGGGGTCGGCACCGGCGGCACCATCAGCGGCATCTCGCGCTTCATCAAGAACACCAAGGGCAAGCCGATCCTCTCGGTGGCGGTGGAGCCGGTCAGCTCGCCGGTCATCAGCCAGACCCTCGCCGGCGAGGAAGTGAAGCCCAGCCCGCACAAGATCCAAGGCATCGGCGCCGGCTTCGTGCCGAAGAACCTTGACCTTGCGATGGTCGACCGCGTCGAGACGGTCACCGACGACGAGGCCCGCAGCATGGCCCGCCGCCTGATGCAGGAAGAAGGCATCCTCTGCGGCATTTCCAGCGGCGCCGCCATGGCGGTGGCCGTGCGCCTGGCCGAGGAACCGGCCATGCAGGGCAAGACCATCGTGGTGATCCTCCCCGACTCGGCCGAACGCTACCTGTCGAGCATGCTCTTCGAAGGCATGTTCGACGAACAGGAAAAGGTGCAGTAAGGCCCCGCGCCGCCCCATCACGGGGCGGCGCCCTCTCCTCCCCTGTCTGCGGGTCCGCAGGCAACCGCAGCGTCTCCAAATCCGTCGGCAATCCGGTTATTTCTTCGCCAGGCCCAATCGCAACCCGGTCAGGCCCTCTCCGTTCGCCGTCAGGAAACAACAATGAAAACAACCGCACCGCTGCTCAGTGCCCTCGCGCTTTCCGTCTCCATGGTCGCCGCCGCCCAGGCCGCCGACACCGTGAAGATCTACAACTGGTCCGAGTACATCGCTCCGGAAACCGTGCCGAACTTCACCAAGGAAACCGGCATCCAGGCCACCTACGACGTCTACGACAGCAACGAGACCCTCGACGGCAAGCTGATGACCGGCAAGTCCGGCTACGACGTGGTCTTCCCCTCCAACCACTTCATGGCCAAGCAGATCCAGGCCGGCGCCCTGAAGAAGCTGGACAAGAGCCAGTTGCCCAACTGGAAGAACCTCAACCCGGTGCTGATGAAGGCCCTGGAGGTCAACGACCCGGGCAACGAACACGGCTTCCCCTACCTGTGGGGCACCACCGGCATCGGCTACAACCCGGCCAAGATCAAGGCCGTGCTGGGCGACAACGCGCCGGTCGATTCCTGGGACCTGTTCTTCAAGCCGGAGAACATGGAGAAGCTCGCCAAGTGCGGCGTGGCGGTGCTGGACAACGGCCCCGAGCTGCTGCCGATCACCCTCAACTACCTGGGCCTGCCGCACCACAGCCAGAACCCCGAGGACTACAAGAAGGCTGAGGCGGCGCTGGTGAAGGTGCGTCCGTACATCCGCTACTTCCACTCCTCGAAGTACGTCAGCGACCTGGCCAACGGCGAGATCTGCATGGTGGTCGGCTTCTCCGGCGACGTGCTGCAGGCCGCCACCCGCGCCAAGGAAGCCAAGAACGGCGTGGAAATCCAGTACTCCACGCCGAAGGAAGGCTCGCCGCTGTGGTTCGACATGGTCGCCATGCCGGCCGACGCGCCCGACGAGAAGGCCGGCTACGCCTTCATGAACTACCTGCTGCGTCCTGACGTGATGGCCGGCATCAGCAACTCGGTGCACTACGCCAACGGCAACCTGGCCGCCGACCCGCTGGTGGACGCGGCGATCAAGGCGGACCCGGCGATCTACCCGCCGCAGGAGAAGATGGCCAAGCTGTTCGCCCTGCAGTCGATGCCGCAGAAGATCGACCGCCTGCGCACACGCGTCTGGAACACCATCAAGACCGGCAAGTAAGCCCCTCGCGCTCCCGCCCCGGCGGGAGCGCACTCCACCCGGCGAATTGCCGCCGGACTCGCGCGATTGCCGCGCGACTCTCGCCCGGCTCGCCAGCCTCGGCGGGGCTCGCTATAGTCCCCTCCGACGCATCCACCACGCAGATCCCGGCCATGTCCCTTGCCCTCGCACAGTTCGCAGCTTCCAGCGCCGCCCACGGCGAAGCGGGTGTTCGTCTGCGCGATGCCGTCGCCCTCCTGTCGCCTCCCCTCGCTGCGGTCGCAGCGCCTCCGCCCCCGTGCGTAGCGGCCTGCCCGCCGCCGGGCGTTCGCGCCCACTGACAGCGCCCAAGCGCTTTCCCTGAACGCATTGCCGCCGCGCCTTCGCGCCGCGGTCGTTCCCCATCGCTTGCAAGACAGGTGACACCATGTCCCGAATCAACGCTTCCAGCCTGGTCGGCGTGACCAGCGCCAGCTTTTTCGTGCTGCTCTGGAGCAGCGCCGCCATCGTTTCCAAGTGGGGTCTCGCCCACGCCTCGCCCGTGGCCTTCCTGATCGGCCGCTTCGCCATCGCCCTGGGCGCCTTGCTGATCCTCGGCCCGCTGCTCGGCTTGCGTCTGCCGAAACAGCCACGCGAGCGCCGCCGCGCCCTGCTCACCGGGCTGGTGCTGCTCGGCTTCTACCCGATCTGCTACGTCTGGGCCCTGCAACTGCAGGTGACGCCGGGGCTGATCGCCACCTTGCTCGGCGTGCAGCCGATCCTCACCGGGCTGCTCACTGAACGGCGCTTCTCCGCGGCGCGCCTGGTCGGCCTGCTGCTCGGCCTTGGCGGCCTGGTGCTGGTGGTCTGGCAAGGCATCGGCATGGCCGGCCTCACCCTCGGCGGGCTCGCCTGCGCTCTGCTGGCGCTGCTCGGCATCACCTTCGGCACCCTGCTGCAGAAGGGCCTGACCGAGAGCCCGCTGGGTAGCCTGCCGCTGCAGTACGTCGCCGGCCTGCTGCTGTGCCTGGCGCTACTGCCGACCCAGCCGCTGCATTTCGACTGGAGCCCGGAGTTGCTGCTTAGCCTCCTGTGGATGGGCCTGCTGGTGTCGGTGGGAGCGACCCTGCTGCTCTACCGGCTGATCGCCCGCGGCAACCTGGTGCAGGTCACCAGCCTGTTCTACCTGGTGCCGGCGGTGACCGCACTGCTCGACTACCTGGCCTTCGGCAACCGCCTCGGCCCGCTCAGCCTGCTCGGAATGGCGCTGATCGTGGCTGGCCTGCTGCTGGTGTTCCGCCAGCCGCGCGAGCGCGGAGGCGAGGCGCAAACCGAAGCCAGCTGAGCCGCTCAGGCGCTTTGCGCGTCCCGTGCCACCGGTGCGGGACGCAGCACCAGCCAGAGCGCCAGGGCGATCAGTACGCCGCCCTGCAGGTGCGCCCAGGACACCTGTTCGCCCAGAAGCAGCACGCCCCAGAACACCCCGAACGGCGGGATCAGGAAGGTCACCGTCATGGTCTTCAGCGGGCCGATATCGGCGAGCAGGCGGAAGTACACGATGTAAGCGAAGGACGTGCAGAGCAGCCCGAGCCCGGCCAGGGCCAGCCATATCGACGGCTGGGCCAGGGGCGCCAGCGGCATGTCCAGGCTGGTGGCGGCGAACACCGGCAGCAGGCAAAGGGTCGCGCCCAGCTGGTTGGCGAAGGCGGTGACGCGGCTGTCCAGCCCGCCCTGGTCGTTGACCCAGCGCTTGGTCAGGTAGCCGGCGAAACCGTAGCAGGTGGTCGCCACCAGGCAGGCGCCTGCGCCCAGCAGCAGCTTGCTGTCGAAGGGAGCGGGACCGGCGCCGCTGAGCACCGCCACGCCCGCCAGCCCCATGCCGATGCCGAGGGCCTTCGCCGGGGTCAGGCGCTCGCCGAAGAACAGGCTGCCGACCAGCACGCCCATCAGTGGCGTGGTGGCGTTGAAGATCGCCGAGTAGCCCGCCGGCAGGAAGCGTGCGGCGAGGCTAAACATCAGCACCGGGATGCCCGAACTGATGGTGCCGATCAGCAGCATCGCCTTGAGCTTGCCGCGAAACGCCCAGGGCACGCGCATCGCGCCCAGGATGGCGAACAGGCCGATGGCCGAGAGCACCACGCGCAGGAACGCGGTCGGCATCACGCCGATGGCCGGCACCAACTGGCGCATGAACAGGAAACTGGCACCCCAGATGGCAGCCAGGCTGAAGAGGCGGAGCAGATCGGTTGGGCGCATGACGGTGGTTCGAGGCAGGGAGAAGGTGACGAGCTTAACCGCCTGGGTGCGCACGGCAACACGGAGGTGACTTTCAAACTCCGACCGCCCGGTCGGTCGGCGCGCTTTCGCCCCTCCGGGACTCTGGCTAAGCTCGCTTCACTCCCCTCAAGCGAGCCGCGTCCATGTCCCACGCCCCGATCGCACAGGCCATCCTGCAAGGATTCGACGACTACCGCGAAGGCTTCCGGCAGATCACCGACGGCGCCCCGGCGCGCTTCGAGCAGGCGCAATGGCAGGAAATCCAGCACGCCTCGGCGGCGCGCATCAACCTCTACGAGGAGAAGGTCGGCGAGACGGTGGCGCGCCTGACCCGCGAGTTCGCGGCGGCCGACCTGCACGACGTCGAGCGCTGGCCGCTGATCAAGAGCGCCTACATCGGCCTGATCGACCCGCGCAACGACGACGAGCTGGCGGAAACCTGGTTCAACTCGATCTTCTGCGGCCTGTTCAGCCACGACAACATCAGCGACGGCACCATGTTCGTGCACACCACGCGGCCGTCGCTGCGCCCCCACGCGCGCGATCCGCACACCCGCATCTATCGTCCGCAAGGCCACCTGCGCAAGACGCTGGAACAAATCCTCGTCGACTACCGCTTCAATGTGCCCTACGAGGATGCCGAAGGTGACCTGGCGCGCCTGGAAACGCTGCTGCACAGCAACCTGCCGGACTGGGTATGCAAGGACCCGGAACTGACCCTGGAGCTGATCGGCTCGGTGTTCTACCGCAACAAGGGCGCCTACCTGGTCGGTCGCCTGTTCACCCCGGACGAGCAGTGGCCGCTGGTGTTCCCGCTGATCCACCGCGAAGGCCAGGGCATCCGTTTCGACACCGTGATCACCGACGAGGCGGAGGTGTCGATCATCTTCTCCTTCACCCGCTCCTACTTCATGGTCGACGTGCCGGTGCCGGCGGAGCTGGTGGCCTTCCTCAAGCGCCTGCTGCCGGGCAAGCACATCGCCGAGCTGTACACCTCGATCGGCTTCTACAAACAGGGCAAGAGCGAGTTCTACCGCGCGCTGATCAACCACCTGGCGACCACCGACGACCGCTTCGTCATGGCCCCCGGCGTGCGCGGGATGGTGATGAGCGTGTTCACCCTCCCCGGCTTCAACACCGTGTTCAAGATCATCAAGGACAACTTCAACCCGGCGAAGACCGTAGACCACGCCACCGTGGTGCAGAAGTACCAGCTGGTGAAGAACCACGACCGCGTCGGCCGCCTGGCCGACACCCAGCAATTCGCCGACTTCCGCTTCCCGCTGAGCAAGTTCGACCCCGAGTGCCTGGCCGAACTGCTCGAAGTGGCGCCGTCCACCGTGGTGCTCGAAGGCGACGTGGTGCTGATCCGCCACTGCTGGACCGAGCGCCGCATGATCCCGCTGAACCTCTACCTGGAGCACGCCACCCAGGCGCAGCAGGAGGAAACCCTCTACGACTACGGCCTGGCCATCAAGCAACTGGCGGCGGCCAACATCTTTCCCGGCGACATGCTGCTGAAGAACTTCGGCGTCACCCGCCACGGCCGCGTGGTGTTCTACGACTATGACGAGATCCTCTACCTCACCGAAGTGAACTTTCGGCACATCCCGCCGCCGCGCTACGAAGAGGACGAGATGGCCTCCGAGCCCTGGTACTCGGTGGGGCCGAACGACGTCTTCCCCGAGGAGTTCCCGCGCTTCCTGTTCGCCGACCTCAAGCAGCGCCGGCTGTTCGCCAAGCTGCACGGCGACCTCTATGACGCCGACTACTGGAAGGGCCTGCAGGCGCAGATCCGCGCGGGCAAGGTGATCGATGTCTTCCCCTATCGGCGCAACGAATTGCCGGAGAAGGCGCTGGCGGAATAAGAACAGCGTCCTACGTAGGATGGGTTGAGGCACGAAACCCATGCCGCATGGGTTTCGCTGCGCTCAACCGTATCCTACGAGCCCGTGAAACCCAGGGTACGGTCCCCTTGTAGGAGCGGCCCATGGCCGCGAATCGCGCGCATGGCGCGCTCCTACAGGTGTACGCAGTGCTCCCCGGCGCTAACCCCTGAACGCCTGCCGATACGCACTCGGCGACACCCCCAGCGCCGCAGCGAAATGCTGGCGCAACGAGGCGACCGAACCGAAGCCCGACAGGCAGGCGACCTCGGGGATCGGCTGTTCGGTGGACTCCAGCAACCGCTGCGCCAGGGCCAGACGCTCGCTGCGCAGCCAGTCGCCCAGGGTGCTGCCGGTCAACTGGCGGAAATGCCGGCTGAAGCTGCGCCGGCTCATCAACGCGCGCTCGGCCAGGCTGTCCAGGTCATGGGGCTGGTCGAGGCGCTCGCGCACCCAGTCGAGCAGGCCGGATAGCCGGTTGTCCCGCGCAGTCGCCGGCAAGGGCTGTTCGACGAACTGCGCCTGGCCGCCCTGGCGGTGCGGCGCCACCACCATGTAACGCGCCTGCTGGTTGCTCAGTTGCGCGCCGCAGCGCTCGCGCAGCAAGTGCAGGCAGCAGTCGATGCCCGCCACGGTGCCGGCGGAAGTCAGGATCGGGCCGTCGTCGACGTAGAGCACGTCCGGCGCCACGCGCACCGCCGGAAAACGCTGGGTGAACTGCTCCGCGCACAGCCAG
This sequence comes from Pseudomonas sp. QL9, assembly GCF_041409665.1. Lineage (NCBI taxonomy): Bacteria > Pseudomonadati > Pseudomonadota > Gammaproteobacteria > Pseudomonadales > Pseudomonadaceae > Pseudomonas > Pseudomonas sp. QL9. The sequence goes on along the minus strand of NZ_CP166971.1, from coordinate 4,589,707 downwards.
TGGGTGGTCGCCACGCGACCGTCGAGCAGCCCGGTTTCGGCCAGGACGAAGGCCCCCAGGCACAGGCCGACCAGTTGCGCGCCGCGCTCGGCGGCGGCCACCAGGGCGTCGAGCAGCGCTTGCGGCGGGCGCTCCTCGGGATCGCGCCAGCTCGGAACTATCACCGTGTCGGCGCTGGCCAGCGCTTCCAGGCCGTGCTCCGTGACAATGCTGAAGCCGGCGCTGGTGCGCAGCGGCCCGGGTTCGGCGGCGCACACGAGCAGTTCGAAGCGCACCCGCTCGCCGCCCGGGTCGCCTTCGCCGAAGACCAGGCAAGGGACCGACAGGTGGAACGGGCTGATCTGGTCGAAGGCGACCACGGCGACACGGTGCAGGTCCATGGCGGGCAATCCGGCGAGCGAAGGAGTTGGCCCAATTCTAGCGAAAGCTGTCATTCGGGCCACTCACGGTGGCGCCGCTCGTCATCCCACAATGGCTCCACTTCCCACCCAACGAGGCCTCGCCATGAGCCAGAAAGCCAATCGCGCCCTGATCGTCATCGACGTGCAGAACGAATACTTCGACGGCAACCTGCGCATCGAATACCCGCCGGTCCGGGAGTCCCTGCCCAACATCCTGCGCGCCATGGACGCCGCCCAGGCTGCCGGCATCCCGGTCGTGCGGGTGCTGCACCTGGCACCGGAGAGCGCGCCGATCTTCGCTGTCGGCAGCCACGGCGCCGCCCTGCACCCCGAAGTGGCGGCGCGGCCCTACCAGCATGAAGTGACCAAGTCCGAAGCCAGCGCCCTGTTCGGCACCGGCCTGGGCGACTGGCTGCGCGAGCGGAATATCGACACCCTGGCCATCGTCGGCTACATGACCCACAACTGCGACGACGCCACCGCGCGGCAGGCGGCCCATGAGGGCTGGGACGTGGAGTTCCTGCACGACGCCAGCGGCTCGCTGCCCTACGCCAACCGCGCTGGCGCGGCCACCGCCGAGGAGATTCACCGGGTGTTCAGCGTGGTGCTGCATTCGTCGTTCGCCGCGGTGCTGAGCACGGACGAGTGGGTAGCAGCCGTGAAGAGTGGCGAAGCGCCGGAGCGCGACAACGTCTATCTGTCGAACCAGCGGGCCATCAACGCCCGCGGCTGAGGGAGAAACCACATGTAGGAGCGAGCTTGCTCGCGAACCGGTCCGGCACGGTAGCGGCCGGGAATCCATTCGCGAGCAAGCTCGCTCCTACGCAAGAACGGCGCTCAGCTCCAGTGCCGCCGCGCCGCCGTCTGGCGGTTGTCGCCAAGCCCCACCAGCGCGCCGATCGAGACCATCAACAGCTCGACGATCCAGGACAGCAGCAGGCCGCCGCCAATCGCCCAGCCGATGGCTTCCGGCGACAGCAGCACCTGGTAGCTGTAGCCGCTCAGGGTTTCTTCCAACAGTTCGCGGTTGGGCGCACTGAACAGGTGCCAGGCGCGGGTGTACCAGGGGCCTTGAAGAATCTGCCATTCGCGGTCGAACAGCTGGGAACGGCGCAGCACGCGCTCGACGTTGTCGCCGTCGCGCTGGAACACCGGGTCGGGGCTGCCGCGGTAATGCGCCACCAGGGCATTGAGATCGCCGCTGAAGTACTGCCCCGCCGTGCTGCGGAAGCCGTCCAGGGCCTGCGCCGCTTCCGCCCGATGGGCATCCACACGCAGGGCGTAATCCTTGATGAAGCCCGGCACCTGCACCCCGACCAGCAGGCCGATGGCGAACAGCACCAGGCGAATGTAACTGCGCAGCATGGGAGTCCCCCTCTCAGACGCGGCCCTGGTCGAGAATCTCACCGCGCCACCAGAGCATCCATTCGCCACTCTGTTGCAGGGTCCAGCTCTCGTTGTCGGTCAGCGGTTCGGTGGCGACCACCGTCACCACGTCGTCGGGCGTGGTTTCCGCCTGGAAGTCGACGGTCAGGTCGGCATCCTTCAGGCGCGCCGGACCGAAGGGCGCGCGGCGGGTAATGTACGCCAGCTTGCTCGAGCAGAAGGTGAACAACCAATCACCGTCGCTCAGCAGGCAGTTGAACACGCCTTTCTGGCGGTATTCGGCGCAGGCCGAGATCAGCGTCGGCAGCAGCACCTCCACCGGCACCGGCTCGGGGAAGGCCCGGCGCACGCGGTTTAGCAGGTCGCAGAAGGCCGCTTCGCTGTCGGTGTCGCCCACCGGCCGGTACATCCCCGGCGGCGGGTTGAAGTCGCTCAGCTGGCCGTTGTGCGCGAAGGTCCAGTAGCGCCCGCCGAGTTCGCGCACGAAGGGGTGGGTATTGGACAGGCAGACCTTGCCGACGTTGGCCTGGCGGATGTGGCCAATCACGGTTTCGCTCTTGATCGGGTAGCGCTGCACCAGGCGCGCCACTTCCGAATCGATGCTCGCCTGCGGGTCCTGGAACAGGCGCACGCCGCGCCCTTCGTAGAAAGCGATGCCCCAGCCGTCGCGATGCGGGCCGGTGCCGCCACCGCGCTGCATCAGGCCGGTGAAGCTGAAGACGATATCGGTGGGCACGTTGGCGCTCATGCCGAGCAGTTCGCACATGGCTCAGACCTCCCGTGGCAGGCAGCCCGGCACGGGCAAGCAGGTGGATTTGTCAGGGGCGCGCATGGAGCGCGCGCTGTACAGAAACGGCATCGGGCAGGTTCCGCAGGGACGATGCCGTCATGCTGAACGCCGATCCGGCGCCGCGCAAGGGCGGCGCCCAGGCAGGATCAGAGGCGCGGCTCGATGCGCATGCGGCGGTCGCCACGCTCGTCGGTGCGGCTGTCGACGTCGGGCATGAGCGAGGGCTGCATCATCTGCCGCATGGTCGGCTCGGCTTCCGCCTCGGCGCGCTCGCGGCGCTTCTTCGCGGCACGTTCGATCGGCCAGCGCACGGCGACGAAAATCAGGTAGACGACGAAGGCCGCCAAGAGTACCAGGGCCAGATCGGAGACCGCGCGCCAGGCGTTATTGCCAACCTTGAACAGGATGTCCAGGGCGGTGATGGCGATGGCCGGGGCGTACTCGTTGTTCGCCGGGTCGACCGGGGTCGGGGTGAACAGCAGGACCAGCACAATCACCCGCAGCGGCTCGCGCAGCCAACGCCACATCCAGTCGGTCATCAGGAACCAGACCAGCAGCAGACCTAAGCCAGCAGCCAGGTAGACGGCCCAGGCGAGTTCATAATCGTGTTGGTTCATGCGCGTGCGTGCGATGGCGGCGGAGGGGGGCTTATGATAGCCCTTTTTTACTTGCGGGTGCGCAGCCGGGCGTCACCCCTGCCCCGCCAAGGAGCCGCCATGACCGACCGCCAGCCCCCCATCGCCCGCCGCGAAGCCGCCGCCGACCCTTACGCCTGGCTGGAGAACCGCGATGCCGAGGAGGTGCTCGACTACCTCAAGGCGGAGAACGCCTACCTCGACGAGCAACTGACCGACCAGCAAGCGCTGCGCGAAAAGCTCTTCCAGGAGATCAAGGGCCGCATCCGCGAGACCGACCTCTCGCTGCCCTCGCCCTGGGGCCCCTGGATGTACTACCAGCGCACCACCGCCGGCGACGAATACCCGCGTCACTACCGCTGCCCGCGCCCGGCCGATGGCTCCCTGGTCGTGGACGAGAACGCCGAGCAGTTGCTGCTCGACCCCAATGAACTGGCCGCCGGTGGCTTCATCTCCCTCGGCGCTTTCAGCATCAGCCCCGACCATTCGCGCCTGGCCTACAGCCTCGACACCAGCGGCGACGAGATCTACCAGCTCTATGTGAAGGACCTCGACAGCGGCACCGTGACGGAACTGGCCTTCGACGACTGCGACGGCAGCATGACCTGGGCCAACGACAGCCGCACGCTGTTCTTCGGCGAGCTGGACGACACCCATCGCCCGCACAAGCTGTACCGCCACACCCTCGGTGAGGAAGGCGCCGAGCTGGTCTTCGAGGAGCCCGACGGGCGCTTCTTCCTGCACTGCTACCGCGCCAGTTCCGAGCGCCAGCTGGTGCTGCTGCTCGGCAGCAAGACCACCAGCGAAGCCTGGGTGCTCGACGCGGAAACCCCGCTCGGTGAGTTCCGCTGCCTGGCGCCGCGCCAGGAAGAGCACGAGTACCACGTCGACCACGGCCTACTCGACGGCGAGTGGACCTGGTTCGTGCGCAGCAACCAGAGCGGCATCAACTTCGCCCTCTACACCGCCAGCGAAGCGCAGCCGACCCGCGAGCACTGGCGCGAGCTGATCGCCCACCGCGACAGCGTGATGCTCGAAGACATCACCCTGAACCGCGACGCCTTCATCCTCAGCCTGCGCGAAGGCGGCCTGCCGATCATCGAAGTGCGCGCGCAAGGACAGGAGCCGCGCCGCGTCGAGCTGCCGGACGCGGCCTACAACCTGTACGTGCAGGACAGCCTGGAGTTCCACAGCCAGGTGATCCGCCTGCGCTACGAAGCGCTCAACCGCCCCGCGCAGATCCGCCAGCTGGGCCTGCTCGACGGCGAGCAGAAAGTCCTCAAGGAAACCCCGGTGGAAGGCCCGTTCGACGCCGACGCCTACGTGAGCCGCCGGCTCTGGGCAACGAGCGTGGACGGCGTGCAGGTGCCGATCAGCCTGGTAGCGCGCCGCGAGGTGCTCGACGGCATCGCCGCTGGCCGCCCTGCGCCGCTCTACCTCTACGGCTACGGCGCCTACGGCATGAGCCTCGATCCCTGGTTCTCCCACGCCCGCCTGAGCCTGCTGGAGCGCGGCTTCGTCTTCGCCATCGCCCACGTCCGCGGCGGCGGCGAACTGGGCGAGGCCTGGTACCGCGCCGGCAAGCTGGCGCACAAGCAGAACAGCTTCAGCGACTTCATCGCCTGCGCCGAACACCTCTGCGCCGAGGGCTACAGCACCCCGCAGCAGACCGCGATCAGCGGCGGCAGCGCCGGCGGCCTGCTGATGGGCGCGGTGCTCAACCAGCGTCCGCAACAGTTCGCCGCAGCCATCGCCGAAGTGCCTTTCGTGGACGTACTCAACAGCATGCTCAACCCCGACCTGCCGCTGACCGTCACCGAGTACGACGAGTGGGGCAACCCGCAGGAGCCGGAGGTGTACCAGCGCATCCGCGCCTACGCGCCCTACGAGAACGTCTGTGCCCAGGACTACCCGGCGATGCTGGTGGTGGCCGGCTACAACGACAGCCGCGTGCAGTACTGGGAAGCGGCCAAGTGGGTGGCCAAGCTGCGCGTCAGCAAGACCGACGACAAGCTGCTGCTGCTCAAGACAGAACTGGGAGCCGGCCACGGCGGCATGAGCGGCCGCTACCAGGGGCTGAAGGACGTGGCGCTGGAATACGGCTTCCTGCTGAAGGTACTGGGGCTGGAGCAGGCCTGATGCTCTACACCTGCCCCTGCTGCGGCCACTTCAGCTTCGCCGACGCGCCGGGCTCCTACGAAATCTGCCCGATCTGCTTCTGGGAAGACGATCTGCTGCAACTGTGTTTCCCCGACGCGCGCGGCGGGGCCAACGCGGTCAGCCTGATCGAGGCCCAGGTGAACTTCGTGCAATGGGGCGCCTGCGAAAGGCGCTTCCGCGACCAGGTAAGGCCGCCGACCATCGAGGACGAAAAGGACGAACGCTGGTTCGCCCTCTGGCAGCGCCGCGCCGACTACCCGAGCCTGGAGGAAGACCACGGCGGCCCGCTGGTGGCTGGCGAAGAGGCCTGCTACTGGCTGCGCCCGACGCCGGGTGGGCGCTGAGCGTTCGGCATCATCCGGTAGGAGCGGATCTTATCCGCGAAATCCCTGCGCCAACGCCCCCTGTAGGAGCGCGCCATGCGCGCGATTCGCGGCCATGGGCCGCTCCTACAGGGAAATACCGGGCCGTGCAGTTCGCGAGCAAGCTTGCTGCCACGGAAAGTCTCAACCCGCGCGGAAGATCAGGTGCTCTTCCCAGTCATCCTCGGGCACCGAACCTTCGCTGAGCATGCGCCCGGACTGCGAAATGCGCTCGTGGTGCACCGCTTCCGGATCGCCGCAGACCAGGTGGTGCCACAGCGGCAGGTCCTTGCCCTCGGATACCAGGCGATAGGCGCAGGTCGGCGGCAGCCAGCGGAATTCGTCGGCTTGCGCCGGGGTGAGCTGGATGCAGTCCGGCACGCTGGCGCGGCGATTGGCGTAGTCGGTGCAGCGGCAGGTTTTCAGGTCCAGCAGCTTGCAGGCGATGCGCGTGTAGTAGACGGCGCCGTCGTCCTCGTCCTCGAGTTTCTGCAGGCAGCACAGGCCGCAGCCGTCGCACAGCGACTCCCATTCTTCCTGATCGAGTTGGTCGAGGGTTTTGCGTTTCCAGAAGGGTTCGACTTTGGCAGCCATCTTTATTTCTAGCAGGGGTAGATCACGGGGCGCCAAGTCTATGCCCCGCGACGTCCGGGGCCAAGCGCAGGTGACCATCGGGCCCTTGCCAGGGCCAACGCGGCTGGGTAGCTTTCGCCCACCGACAGGCCCGCGACGGGCCGCCCCGCGTTATCCACAGCCTCGCGATGCCCAGCCGTCCACGGCACCATCTCCCTTTCTTCCAGGAGCCTCCATGAGCGCCAATCCCCGCGTTGCCGACTATCCCATCGACCCGCAATTCCTCGAGCGCTGGTCGCCGCGCGCTTTCAGCGGCGAAAGCATCCCGGAGGAAACCCTGCTGGGCTTCCTCGAAGCCGCGCGCTGGGCGCCCTCCTCGTTCAACTCGCAGCCCTGGCGCTTCCTCTACGCGCGCCGCGACACGCCGAACTGGCAGCGCTACCTGAACCTGCTGGGCGAGTTCAACCGCGGCTGGGCGCAGAACGCCGCGGCGCTGGTCGTGGTGCTGTCCAAGACCACCTTCGCGCCGCCCGGCTCCAGCGAAGAGAAGCCAGCGCTCTGGCACACCTTCGACACCGGCGCCGCCTGGGGCTTCCTCGCCCTGCAGACGCACCTGGCCGGTTGGCACAGCCACGGCATGGCCGGCTTCGACCGCGAAGCGACCCGCGTCGAGCTGAAGGTGCCGGACGAGTACGAGATCCACGCCGTGGTGGCGATCGGCAAGCAGGGCGACAAGGCTCAACTGTCGGAAAGCCTGCAGGCGCGCGAAGTGCCGAATGCGCGGCGGCCGCTGCAGGAGCTGGTCGCCGAGGGCGACTTCAGTCTGTAGGAAGAAAACGCCCCGGCAAGCGGGGCGTTTTTTCAGTAACCGCGGGCGAAGTCCACTTCGCCGCGCATCGCCTGCCCGGCCCAGAAGCGCGACAGGTTATCGCGGAACAGCTCGACCATCGGCCCCGGCAGGGTCGGCGCAGCAGTATGGCCGGTGAGCAGCAGGCGCGGCGTCATCCAGAACGGGTGGTGCGCGGGTAATGGCTCCTCGCGGCAGACGTCGATGATCGCGCCGGCCAGGCGGTTGTTTTCCAGCGCGGCGACCAGATCGGCATCGACCACGGCATTGCCGCGCCCGGCGTTGATGAACAACGCCGAAGGCTTCATCCGCTGGAACAGCGACAGGTCGTAGAGATCGTGGGTGTCCGGGGTGTCGGGCAGCAGGTTGATCACGTAGTCGGCGGTTTCTACCAGGCGCGGCAGCTCGCTCAGCGCGCCCATGCGCTGGAACGGCTGCAACGACCGGGGCGTACGCGCCACGCCGGTCAGCTCGACGCCGAACGCGGCCAGCATGTGCGCCACCGCCTGACCGATCTCGCCGGCACCGACCAACAGCACGTGGCGCCCGCGCAGGCTGCCCGGTGCGCGGTCGTCCCACTGGCTGCCGACCTGGCTGGCCAGGCGGCCGAGGAACTGGCGCTCGTGGGCGAGCATGTAGGTCAGCAGGTACTCACTCATCACCTGGCCGAAAATGCCCACGGCGCGGGTCAGCGCATAGTCGCAGGGCAGATCGGTGGCCAGCAGCGGAGTAATCCCGGCCCAGGTCGATTGCACCCAGACCGGATGCACACCCTTGCGCAGCAGTTGCGCCACCAGGTCGGGCTGGCCCAGCCACACCGGGCATTCGCTGGCGGCGTCCAGAACCTTGTCCGGGCTGTCGCCGGCGACGACGTTCAGATTGGGTTCCGCCGCCATGAGCAGGGCGGCATAGAGCTTATGGTCGCGATCGAGAATGAGCACGCGCATGGTCTAGGTCGCACCGTCCGGTTGGCAGGGCATGGGCATTTGGCTGGTCATGGTCGAAACATCCCTGCCGGTTCGGCGCTGTCGGGGCTGTTGGAACGAAGGCCTGTAAGACAGGCTGGAAGGCCAGGCGTTCCGCGCCCTGTAACTACTATTTCCAGCAATAATGCGCCCGATTCCGACACTTGCCCATAGATAGAGCGGCGCGCGCGGGATTACGTCGGTTTTCCGTCACCCGCTGAATTACAGCGGGTCGTTCATCCGCAGCAGTTCTTCGGGCAGGTGCTCGATGTACTCCTCTTCCCCCGGCGGCATCTGCAGGTGGTAGCCCTGCTTCTCGATGTTCTCCAAAACCTTCTCGATATCCTCGCGCGCCAGCTTGCGCTCGGGGGTCAGCACCAGGTCGAAGGCGTGCTGCGGCGCGCCGAATGCGGCCAGCAGCGCCTCGGGCACGCGGCTGAGGGCTTCGCGCTTGTCGACGTAGAGGTACATCTCGTTCTTGCGCGGGCTTTTGTAAATGGAGCAGATGCGTTTCATGGTTTCTCCGCAGGGCTCAGGCAATCCAGCAGGGCCTGGCCCATCAATTCACGGCGCCAGCCCTGCAGGGAATCGGGCAGGCGATAGGGGCCGTCGGGGTAGCCGGTCTTGAGCAGCGCCTCAAGGATTTTCTTGCGCAGCATGAGCTCGGGCGCCATGCCCTGGCGCTCCGCTTCGCGCTGGCCGACTTCGCGCAGTTGCTTGAGCAGCGGCGTGACTTCGCGCGGCAGCGGCTCGGGCAGCGCCTGCGGCCACTCGGACTCGGGCAGCGCGGCGGCATGGGCCATCAATTGCAGGAGGGTGTCGCCATCCTGGCGCACGGTGCGCGGATGCATGTCTTCGATGCGGGCCAGTGCCACCTTGTCGGTCGGCTGGAAGCGCGCCAGCGGCCACAGCGTCGGCTCGCGCAGCACGCGGTTGCGCGGCTGATTGCGCAGGCGTGCCTGCTCCTCCCGCCAGGCGCAGAGCTCGCGCAGCACGGCGAGTTGCCGCGGCGCCAGTTTCCAGGCCAGCTTGACCTCGCGCCAGGCTTCGCGCGGGTCGCTGACGCGGGTCTGGTTCGCCACAAGGTCCGCGCCGTCGGCCAGCAGCCAGGCCAGCTTGTGCTCGGGCAGGCGCGGCGCCAGCTTCACGTAGACCTCGGCGAGGTGCTGCACGTCCTCGGCGGCGTAGCGCACCTGCATGTCGGTCAACGGGCGCTGCAGCCAGTCCGATCGGGTCTCGTCCTTGGGCAGCTCGATGCCGAGGATTTCCAGCACCAGCTTCGAATAGCCCATGGAATGCGGCATGCCGAGGTAGGCGGCGGCCAGCTGGGTGTCGAACAGCGGTTGCGGCAGGCTGCCGGTCAGGCGCAGGAAGACCTCCAGGTCCTCGCCGCAGGCGTGGAAGACCTTGACCACCGACGGCGCTTCGAGCACGGCAGCAAATGCCGACCAGTCGCGGATCAGCAGCGGATCGATGAGCCAGGCGCAGTCGCCGTCGCCGACCTGGATCAGGCCGGCCTCGGGGTAGAAGGTATCGACGCGCATGAACTCGGTATCGAGTGCCAGGTACGGCCGTTGTTTCCAGTCCTGGCATTGCTGCGCCAGGCTGGCATCGTCGCGGATCCACCGGATATCGAGGGCGCTCACGAACATCTCCTTGCTTTCAGTGGAGCGCATTATATCGGCGCGCCGAGGTCCGGGCATTCGGCTTTTGCGGGCGAAGCTGCAGGGTTCGGACGAAATCCGTATCTTTCCGTCCCCAGGATCCCCAACAAGAAGAAGCCTTCAATGATGAAGAAACTCGCAAGCTTGCTGGTTTTGCTCGTCGCCGCCCTGGCGATCTATCTCGTCGTTACCCCCAGCCCCATCGACCCGGTCGCCTGGACCCCGCCAACGGCGCCGAAGCTGACCGGCGTACTGGAACCCAACGACACCCTGATGAAGGCCGAACTGCTCGGCCAGGGCCGGGTGCGTGGCCCGGAAGACACCGCCGTGGACAAGGACGGTCGCGTCTACGCTGGCCTGGCCGACGGCCGCGTGGTGCGCCTGGATGGCAGCGGCCAGGTGCAGACCTTCGCCGACACCGGCGGCCGCCCGCTGGGCATGGACTTCGACGCCCAGGGCAACCTGATCGTCTGCGACGCCTGGAAGGGCTTGCTGAAGATCGACCCGCAGGGCCAGATCACGGTGCTGAGCACCCAGGCCGATGGGCAGCCCTTCGGCTTCACCGACGACCTCGACATCGCCAGCGACGGGCGCATCTATTTCACCGACGCCTCCAGTCGCTTCCACCAGCCCGATTACGTCCTCGACCTGCTGGAGAGCCGTCCGCACGGCCGCCTGCTGCGCTATGACCCGGCAAGCGGCAAGACCGAGACGCTGCTCAAGGACCTGTACTTCGCCAATGGCGTGGCGCTGTCCGCCCACGAGGATTTCGTGCTGGTCAACGAGACCTACCGCTACCGGATCACCCGCTATTGGCTGACGGGTCCCAAAGCCGGGCAGAACGAGGTCTTCGTCGATAACCTGCCGGGGCTGCCGGACAACCTGCAGGGCGATCGCGCCGGCACCTTCTGGGTTGCCCTGCCCTCGCCGCGCAAGGCCGATGCCGACTTCATCCTCCCGCATCCCTGGCTCAAGGCGCAGTTGGCCAAGCTGCCGCGCCCGCTGCTGCCCAAGCCGACGCCCTACGGCCTGGTCCTCGGCCTGGACGAGAACGGCAAGGTACTGCGCAGCCTGCACGACACCAGCGGCCAACACCTGCGCATGATCACCTCGGCCAAGCCGGTGGGCGACTACCTCTACTTCGGCAGCCTGGAGAACGACCGCATCGGTCGCCTGCAGATTCGCTGACAGCCCTCAGCTGAGCGCCAGCGGCTCTTTCGCAGGCGCTTCAACCTTGGCGGGTGCGGCTGGTTCGAGCAGATTCTGCATGCGCTCGCGCACCTCGCCGATCAGGGCATCCAGCCCCCGCTCATGAAACGCAGCGGCATCGATCGGTTGGCCCACCAGCAGATCCACCGGCTGGCCCAGGTTGAGGTAGAAGGTGCGCGCCGGCAGCACGCGATGGATACCGCGAATGGCCACCGGGATGATCACCGCGTCGGTGTCCAGGGCCAGGCGGAAGCAGCCCTTCTTGAACGGCAGCAGGCGCCCGTCGGGGGAACGCGTGCCTTCCGGCGCCGCCCACAGGACGATGCCGCTTTCCATCATCGCGCGGGCGCGCTCCAGATCGTCACGGGCACGCTGGCCGTTGTGCCGGTCCACGGACGGGAACTCGGCGGCGCGCATGGCCCGGCCAAGCACCGGGATTCGGTACAGCTCCTTCTTCGCCAGCATGCGGATCGAGCCTGGCAGGGCGGCGAAGCTGGCGGGGATGTCGTAGTGACTGGAGTGGTTGCAGAGGATCATGTAGCGCCGACCGTCACTGAAGGTCGGCACAGTCCCGTGCACGCTCAAGCGCATGCGCACCAGGCGCAGCAAAAGCCCGGACCATTCGCGGGTGTAGCGGTCGACCTGCTCGCGCCCCAGGCGCCCGCAAGCCGCCCGGCCAAGCACCAGCAAGCTGTAATGGAGGGTCACCAGCGTAGTGGCGATGGCGACATAGACAATGCGGAAAAGGGACGCGCCCTGAACCCTCGGCTGCAGGCTGAACATGCACGAAACTCCAATCGATTGAGGAAAGCCGCCGAACCCAGCGCTTTCGCTGCACAAGCCTTATGATGCGCCGAGACATCGCTACGACACAGGAACCCGCACATGTCGCTCGCCCGCCTGCTCACCCCGCAACAACTGGCAGCCCGCCTGGACGATCCCGGCCTGCTGATCCTCGATTGCCGCTTCGCGCTGGATGACCCGGACTACGGAGCCCGCGTCTTCGCCGAGAACCACATTCCCGGGGCGCAATACGCCGACCTCGAGCGCGACCTGTCTGCGCCGGCAATAAAAGGTGTAACCGGGCGCCATCCGCTCCCCGACGCGCAAGCCCTGCTGCAACGCCTGCGCGACTGGGGCCTGGACAAAAGCGACGAAGTGGTGCTGTACGACGACGGCCCCGGCGCCTTTGCCGCCCGCGCCTGGTGGCTGCTGCTGTGGCTGGGCAAGCGTGACGGCGTCTACCTGCTCGACGGCGGCCTGAACGCCTGGCGCGCCGCCAACCTGCCGCTGACCACCGCCAAACCCGCGGTGCAGCCGGGCGCCTTCCAAGGCCGGCCAGACGCCAGCCTGCTGATCGACGCCAACGGCCTCTCGACCCTGCTCGCCGACGCCCAGCCGCCGCTGATCGATGCCCGCGCGGAGCCGCGCTTCCGTGGCGAGGTCGAGCCCATCGATCCGGTTGCCGGGCACATTCCCGGCGCGCAGTGCGCGGCCTTCACCGACAACCTCGGCAGCGACGGCCGCTTCCTTCCGCCCTCACAGCTGCACCAGCGCTTCGCCCACCTGCTGCGCGGCCGCCCGGCGGAATCCCTGGTCGCCTACTGCGGATCTGGCGTGACCGCCTGCCACAACCTGTTCGCCCTGAGCCTCGCCGGCTACCCGCTGGGCCGCCTGTACGCAGGCTCCTGGAGCGAGTGGATCACCGACCCCGCGCGCCCCGTGGCCACCGGCGCCTGAGCGCTCCAACGCAGGCGGCCGCCCGTGCCGCCTGCGCAGTCACTGGCCGCGACTAGCAGCGAGCGGCTAATCACGACGCGGAATATGCCCGCGAAGCAGCAAGTCAAAACAATTTAAAAACAGTCCTTTACAGCCGATTTGTCGCACTACACTTCAAATCGAGCGGCTAAGTTCGCTTACGGCGGGGCCCAGGAGAACATCAGAAGCTGCCAAAGCGCCCAGCCCCGCCGGCTAATGAGGGACAAGACCATGGGAATAGCCGCCAGCGACCTGCGACAGCACGTCATCCGGCCCACATTGCTGTATCTGGATCGACACAGCGATGCGGCCGAGGTGCTGTTGCTGGGAGCGGCGGCATGTCAAACAGCCCTGGGCAGCAATCTCGACTGCCGCCACGGCCACGGACTCTTCCGCATCGACGAGCGAAGGCACCAGCAGGTCTGGGACCGCTACCTGGCCACCGATCCCGATCTGGCCAGCCGCGTCCGAGGCCTGGCCAGCCAACACGCCTTCCTCAGCGCCCCGCACCTCGAATTGACCGTCAACCTGCGGTACAGCGTCGCAATCGCCTGGATGCTGGTCGAAGCGACCCACCTGCCCCTCCCCAATGCCGCCGATCACCTCGCCCTCGCTCGCATCTGGCGCCGCGTCTTTCAGCCCCACGGGCACCTGCACGACTTTCTCGACGCCTGGCAACGGCACATTGGGAACCTGGTGCAAGTGGCCTGAAGTTGAACTGACCAATCGGTCAATTCAAATTTGCCTACAACGAAATCAGAAGTGACCTACTGGTCACTTTCCGTTTACCTACAGACACAAATGTAACGGCGCCGATAAGCCCGCCGCCTCGCGCTCGGAAGCCCGGAATAGAGCGCCCACAAGGGCTACCCATTGCTGGGGAATCTTGCTAGTTTGCGCGCCGTTGACCACAGGAGTTGCTTTAACAATGAAAACAACATGGCTCAAAACCACTCTCGCACTGACCATCAGCGCCGCCTCTGCCCAGGCCCTGGCCAACGGCATCGCGATTAACGAACAAAGCGCGAGTGGCGCGGGCACCGCCTACGCCGGCCGCGCCTCCTCCGCACTGGACGCCAGCACCGTCTTCGGCAACCCGGCCGGCCTGAGCAAGCTCAAGCGCACCGAGGTGAGCGGCGGTCTGGCGATCGTCGACGCCAAGGACGACATCAGCGACGCCCAGGGCCCGAACAAGGGTTCCAACAAGGGTGATTCCGTACCGCTGGCCGCCGTTCCGTTCGGCTACGTCTCCACGCCGATCAACGACGACTTCACCTTCGGCTTCGGCATGTACGTGCCCTACGGCATCATCAACGACTACGAGAACGGCTTCCAGGGCAGCTACCACGGCTCCTACAGCAAGGTTCAAGTCATCACCCTGCAGCCGACCATCGCCTACAAGATCAACGACAAGGTCTCCGTTGGCTTCGGTCCGACCATCAACCGCATCGACGGCCAGCTGAAGAACGACCTGGCGACCAATGCGCTGAACGGCGGCAAGGGCGACACCCACATCGACATCAAGGGCGACGACACCGCGCTGGGCTACAACATCGGCGTGATGGTCGACCTGACCGACGACACCACCTGGGGTCTGACCTACCACTCCAAGGTCGACTACCACCTGGACGGTCGCACCAAGGTCAAGAACGCGCCTAACGGCCTGGGCCTGAACGGCAGCTACGACGCCAAGCTGGACATCACCCTGCCGGAAAACGTCGATACCTCCTTCACCCACAAGTTCGACGACAAGTGGACCGGCTACATCGGCGCCGTCTGGACCCGTTGGAGCCGCCTGGACAAGATCGAGGTGGAGAACAGCGGCGTTCCGGCCCTCGGCCAGGCCCTGGGCTTCGGCACCATCGGCGAAAACCTGAACTGGAAGGACACCTGGTCCGGCTCCATCGGCGCCTCCTATCAGTTGAACCAGGAGTGGGTGCTGCGTACCGGTTACGCCTACGACCCGTCGCCGACCAGCAACGCCGACCGCAACGTGCGCATCCCGGTGGGCGATCGCCAGATCGTCACCTTCGGTGCAGGCTGGTCGCCGAACGCCGACCTGACCGTAGACGTGGCCTACGCCTACCTGTGGGAAGACACCGCCGGCGTCAACCAGGAAGGCACTGCGCTGCAGCCGGCCTACAGCGCCAAGTACGACAACAGCGCCAACGGTCTGACCGCCCAGGTCACCTATCGCTTCTGATAGGCCGCTGCGCGAAAGAAAAAACCGGGCATCTGCCCGGCTTTTTCGTTTCTGCCGTTCGTTACGGCTGGCTGGCGATGGCCTTCTCGATGGCCGCCTGCAATGCCGGATCATCCGGCTTGGTCAGGCTGGGGAACTCGCCGACCACCTTGCCCTGGCGGTCCACCACGTACTTGTAGAAGTTCCAGCGCGGCGCCTGGTCGGCCTGGCGCGCCAGCTCCTTGAACAGCGGGATGGCGTCGTCGCCGCGTACCGGCTGCACCTGCGTCATGTTGAAGGTCACGCCGTAGTTGCCGTAGCAGACCTTGGCGGTCACCTCGGTGTCGGCATCCTCCTGCTTGAAGTCATCGGACGGCACGCCAAGCACTTCCAGGCCCTGTCCCTTGTAGCGCTGGTAGATCGCCTCCAGGCCTTTGAACTGCGGAGTGAAGCCGCAGTGGCTGGCTGTGTTGACCACCAGCAGCGGCTTGCCGGCGTAGAGTTCGCAAAGATCGAGGTCCACCTTGGAGCGCAGCTTCTGCAAGTGCCCCTGCTGTGCGAGCAGCGGCGGACAGTCGGCGGCCTGCGCGGCCAGGGGTGCGAAGAAGAACAGGCTGATGAGCAGGTAGCGGGACATGTGCGGAATCCTCGAATAATCGAGTGACGCTACTCTCCTGCCCCGCCCGCGGCAATCCTCAGAAGCAATGCCACAGGCCGGCCTGCAGCAGCGCCAGGCCGCCATGCGCCCAGCCCCACCAGGCCAGGCCCAGCAGCAGCGCTGCCAGCAGGCCTAGCCCGAGTTGCAGGACTCGCGGACTCACGCGACCTCCGCGGCAGCCAGGCGCGCCACCGGGCGCTCGCGCACCGGCCAGTTGAGCAGGCCGGCGAGCAGCGAGAGCAGGATGGAAATCTGCCAGACCAGGTCGTAGTTGCCGGTGTGGTCATAAACGTAACCGCCCAGCCAGCCGCCGAGGAAGGCGCCGATCTGGTGGAACAGGAAGGTGATGCCGCCAAGCATCGACAGGTTGCGCACGCCGAACAGGGTCGCCACCGTGCCGTTGGTGAGCGGCACGGTGGACAGCCACAGCAGGCCCATGGCAATGCCGAAGGCGTAGGCCGTCCAGATGCTCAACGGCGCCCAGAGGAAGGCCAGGATCACCACGCCACGCACCAGGTAGAGCGCAGTCAGCAACTTCGGCTTGCTCCAGCGACCGCCGAGCCAGCCGGCGAGGTAGGTACCGAACACGTTGAACAGCCCGACCAGCGCCAGCACCGTGGTGCCGACCGTGGCCGGCAGGTGACGGTCCACCAGATAGGCCGGCAGGTGCACGCCGATGAACACCACCTGGAAGCCACAGACGAAGAAGCCCAGCGAAAGCAGCCAGAAGCCCGAATGCCCACAGGCCTCGCGCAGCGCCTCGCCCAGGGACTGTTCATGGGCCAGCACCGGCAGCGGCTTGTCGCGCATCAACCCGGCCAGCGGCACGATCAGCGCCACCAGCAGGCCGAGGGCAAGCAACGCCGTCGACCAACCGAGCCAGCCGATCAGCCCGAGGGTGCCGGGCAGCATGGCGAACTGGCCGAAGGAGCCGGCGGCGGCGGAAATGCCCATCGCCATGCTGCGCTTCTCCAGCGGAACGGCGCGGCCGACCGCGCCGAGAATCACCGAGAAGGAAGTGCCCGAAAGGCCGATGCCGATCAGCAGACCGGCGCTCAGCGACAGGCTGGCAGCCGAGTCGGCATGCCCCATCAGCACCAGGCCCACGGCGTACAGCAGCCCGCCGACCAACACGGCGCGCCCTGCGCCGTAGCGGTCAGCCAGGGCGCCAGTGAACGGCTGGGCGATGCCCCAGATCAGGTTCTGCAGGGCAATTGCGAAGGCGAACACCTCACGGCCCCAGCCGAACTCGGCGCTCATCGGCGCGAGGAACAGGCCGAAGCCGTGGCGAGTGCCCAGCGACAAGGCCAGGATCAGGGCGCCGGACAAGAGGATCCAGAATCCCGTGCGCGACAGCTTGGACATTGTTCTTATCTCCAGTAGGGGTATATACCCGCTTCAATCCGTTCGTTCGCCCGAACCCGTCGGTTCAGCCGAGGCTTTCCAATTCACCAAGCAATGCCATCAACTGCGCGCGATTGGCCTCGCCGAGTTGCTCATGCATGCGCTGCTGCGCCGCCTCCCAAGGCGCGGCGCCCTGCTCCAGGCGCTCGCGACCGGCCTCGGTGAGCAGCACCAGGCGGTTGCGCTGGTCGCCCGCGTCGCCCTGCAACTGCACCAGACCTTCGGCCTGCAGCGGCTTGAGGTTGCGCCCGAGGGTGCTGCGGTCCAGGCCCATGGCATCCGCGAGCGCAGAAATGCTCGGCTCGTCGAGGCGTGCCAGATGGCGCAACAGGGAAAATTGCGCGACCGTCAGCCCGATGCCCTGCAAGGCATCGTCGTAGACGCGGGTGACGCCTCGCGCAGCGCGGCGCAATTGGGTGCAAAGGCATTGGGTCTTGAGCATTGCGTGTATATACCCGCGATACCTGGGGGCGTCAATCGCGCGGTGACCGATTGTCCTTTCTGCCAGATGGCGGTTGTTGCCGCTGCCAAGGGCAGGCGCGGCGGCCGGCCGTATAACTGCGCCGACAGTCCCTCCGAGATCACTGCAATGCCCCTCTACAAAGCCCCGCTGCGCGACACCCGCTTCCTGCTCAAAGAGGTCTTCGACTTCCCCGAGCACTACCGCAACCTGATCAACGGAGCCGACGCCACGCCGGACATGGTCGACGCCATCCTCGGCGAGTGCGCGAAACTCTGCGAGGAAGTCGTCGCCCCGCTCTACCACTCCGGCGACGAGGAAGGCTGCCACCTGGAAAACGGCGAGGTACGCACGCCCAAGGGCTTCAAGGAAGCCTACGACGCCTACGTGGCCGGCGGCTGGCAGGGCCTCTCGCACCCGGTGGAATACGGCGGCCAGGGCCTGCCGATGAGCCTGGGCGCGCTCAAGCAGGAGATGCTCGGCACCGCCAACTGGCCGTTCTCCATGTATCCGGGCCTGTCGCTTGGCGCGATGAACACGGTTATGCAGCACGGCTCCGAGGAACAGAAGCGCACCTACCTGACACCCCTCACCGAAGGCCGCTGGGGCGGCACCATGTGCCTCACCGAACCGCAGTGCGGCACCGACCTGGGCCAGGTGAAGACCCGCGCCGAAGCCAACGCCGACGGCAGCTACGCCATCAGCGGCACCAAGATCTTCATCTCCTCGGGCGACCACGATCTCACCGAGAACATCGTGCACATCGTCCTCGCCCGCCTGCCTGACGCGCCCAAGGGCACTCGCGGCATCTCGCTGTTCATCGTGCCCAAGTTCCTGCCGAACACCGAGGGCGGCGTGGGCGAACGCAACGGCGTGAGCTGCGGCGCGCTGGAGAAGAAGATGGGCATCAAGGCCTCGGCGACCTGCGTGATGAACTTCGACGGCGCCACCGGCTACCTCATCGGCCCACCGAACAAGGGCCTGGAATGCATGTTCACCTTCATGAACAGCGCCCGCATCGGCACCGCCATCCAGGGCGTCGCTACCGCCGAGCTGGCCTACCAGGGCGCGCTAGCCTATGCCCGTGAGCGCCGCTCGATGCGCGCGCTATCCGGGACCAAGGAGCCGGAACAGGTCGCCGACAGCCTCATGCACCACGGCGACGTGCGCCGTATGCTGCTGACCCAGAAGGCCGTGGCCGAGGGCGGCCGCGCGCTGGTCTACCTGGCCACGCAGTACGCCGACAAGATGATCCAGGGCCTGCTGACCGGCGACAACGCCGAGTACGAGCGCTGGGACGACAAGCTCGGCTTCCTTACCCCGATCCTCAAGGGCTGCCTCACCGAACTGGGCCTGGAAAGCGCCAACCTGGGCATGCAGGTGTTCGGCGGCCACGGCTACATCCGCGAGCACGGCATGGAGCAGATCGTCCGCGATGCGCGCATCGCCACGCTTTATGAAGGCACCACCGGCATCCAGGCGCTGGACCTGCTCGGCCGCAAGGTCCTGCTGATGACACAGGGCAAGGCCGTACGCGACTTCACCAAGGTGGTCGGCAGGTTTGCTGTCGATCTGCTCAAGCAAGAACCGGCCATGCGCGGCCGCGCCCTCACCCTGCTCAAGCTCTGCGCGCAATGGAACCTGCTGACCCTGCGCATCGCCCTCACCGCCCGCAAGGAACGCGACCTGGTGGGCACCGCCAGCCACGACTACCTGATGTTCTCCGGCTACGTCGCCCTGGCCTACTCCTGGGCGCTGCAGGAAGCCGCGGCACGCAAGCGCCTGCGCCAGGGCGGCGGCGAGTCGAGCGACTTCTACAAGGCGAAGATCGCCACCAGCGACTTCTACTTCGCCCGCCTGCTGCCACGGGCCAAGGGCCACGCGGCGGCGATGGGCAAGCCGGTGGAATCGGTGATGGGGTTGAAGGCAGAGCATTTCGCCTTCGAGTAATGCGAGAACCAGGTAGGAGCAACTGTCTTTCACTCGGCACCTGTTCTCCAGCAGGTGCCGTCTCTGACCATGGCATTCAACCGTACGATGAGTACGCGCATGCAGGCCACCAGAGCGACCTTCGCGCAGCGCCCGTTCTCGCGCAGGCAGTGGTAACGCTGGGAGAAGTCGTTCTGGTAGCGAATGACCGACCAGGTCGCCATGTACAGGATGCGCCGCATCATGCCGCGCCCGCCGCGGATACGACGCTGGCCTGACTTCTGGCCGCTGTCGCTGTTGTAGGGCGCGAGTCCCACCAGAGCGGCGATCTGGCGCCGATTCAGTTGCCCCAGCTCCGGCAAATACGCCAGCAACCCAGCAACAGTGACAGGGCCGATGCCCTTGACCTGAGCAAGCTGCTGGGCCTGCTCGGAGTCCACGGCAGCCATGGCCTTGGCAATTTCCCGGTCATAGCGGCGAATCATGTCTTTCAAGGCCTTGATGGCATCCTCCAGGCATTTCCGCACAAATGCGTCCCTGGCCTGAGGCAAACGACGACGCTCGTCATCACGCTGGCTGACCAGCTGTTCCCGGCGCTGTACCAGCTCGCGTAGCCGATCGCGCTCTGGTGAAGGGACAGTGCTAGGGGCCTCCTCCAGCGTCTGGGCCAGGTGTGCCAGCACGGCCGCATCGATGGGGTCGGTCTTGGCCTGCTTGCCCATGGCGGTGGCAAACGCCCGCACCCGCACGGGGTTCAGCCGCGAGATGGCGTGGTTGGCCCGGGACAAGGCGAACATGACCGGAGTCTCATAGCCGCCAGTAGCCTCCAGTACGATCCGAGCAGGCTTGTCTTCGGCGAGCAGCGCTATGAGTTGCTGATGCCCCGCCTCATCATTGGAGACGCTGAAGCTCTTGCCCTGCGGCCGAAGCCATACGGCCAGCGAGTCCTTGGCCACATCGATACCTACCCAACACGTCATGATCAAACCCTCGTAAAATCCATGGCGAGAGCACTCTGACTGCCCACGCTTGTGGTTCGAGGTTTGACTCGTTCAACTGTTCGGGCTTGGTCAGAGGACGGCGGGAGGCAGCTTGGGCTCCTACCCGTGCTCGAACACCGCGGACCTGCAGCTTGCCTCCCGCCGCTCTCACCTTCGATCTTATCGATGTCTGCAGACACAAGCGGACCTTGTCCGCGAAAGCAGGAAGTCCCGGCGCGATTCGCGGATGAGATCCGCTCCTACAGATCAAAAGTGTGCGGCGGATGTCCGGTTCCGGTCACCCGCCCAGGCCGAGGCTTATTCCGCCGCCGGCTTCTTGCGCTTGAGCGGCGCCATGCCGTCGCTGCTAGCCAGCGGTGCCTTCGGCTTGGCTGCCGGCTTGCGCTTGGCGGCGGGCTTGGCGCCGGCCTTCTTGCCAGCGTCGGTCTTTTTCTTCTTGGTCCCGGCAGCCTTGCCCGAGGCCTTGACCTTCTTCGGCCCCTTGTAGCTGGCCTTCAGGCCCGGGATGACGCGTTGCTCGAAGCGCAGCTTGAGGTAGCGCTCGATGCTCGACATCAGGTTCCAGTCGGTGTGCGCGACCAGCGAAATGGCGACACCGGCAGCGCCCGCGCGACCGGTGCGGCCGATACGGTGCACGTACTCGTCGCCCTTGCGTGGCATGTCGTAGTTGATCACCAGGTCCAGGCCGTCGACATCCAGGCCACGGGCGGCGACGTCGGTGGCGACGAGGATCTTCACCGCGCCCTGCTTCAGGCGCTCGATGGCTAGCTTGCGGTCCTTCTGGTCCTTCTCGCCGTGCAGGACGAAGACCTTGTGCCCGGCGGCGATCAGCCGGCCGGTCAGGCGGTCGGCCTGGACGCGGGTGTTGGTGAAGACGATGGCCTTCTCGTAGGTCTCGTTCTGCAGCAGCCAGAACAGCACGGCTTCCTTGTGCTCGCCCTCGTCGACCAGCACGACCTGCTGGCTCACCTCTTCGTTGAGCTCGCTGACCTGGTTCAGCAGCAGGTGCTCCGGCTCGCGCAGCACGGTTTCGATCATCTCGCGCAGGCCGCTGCCGGTGGTGGCGGAGAACAGCAGGGTCTGGCGCTGCGCCGGGCATTGCGCGGCGAGCTTGAGCACGTCCTCGGAGAAGCCCATGTCGAGCATGCGGTCGGCTTCATCGAGCACCAGCACCTCGACATCGTTCAGCGGCAGGTTGCCGGCGTTGAACTGCTCGTTCAGGCGGCCAGGGGTGCCAATGATGATTTCCGGGTTCTTGCGCAGGCGCGCACCCTGCACTTTGAAGTCCTCGCCCCCGGTGATCAGGCAGGCCTTGATGAAGGTGAACTGGGCGAAGCGCTCGACTTCCTTGAGGGTCTGCTGGGCCAGTTCGCGGGTCGGCAGCAGGATCAGCGCGCGGGCGCCGCTCCTGGGCTTTTCCTCGGCGAGCAGGCGATGCAGAAGCGGCAGCAGGAAGGCGGCAGTCTTGCCGCTGCCGGTCTGCGCCGTCACTCGCAGGTCGCGGCCCTCCAGCGCCTTCGGGATGGCGGCGGCCTGCACGGCGGTCGGCTCGGTGAAGGACAGGCTGTCGAGCGCCTTGAGCAGGCGTTCATGGAGGGCGAATTGGGCGAACAAGGCAAACCTCGGCGTGACGAAAGATCAAATAGCTGCATAGCCTACCGGTTGCCGCCGGCGAACGCAGGTTTTATTCGTCACGGCCGACCGCCGAAGGGTCTTCACCGCCGGACGGACGTCATGGCCGCCTCGCCCAGCCGATGCCATGCTCAGCGCAGGTGCGCAACGCGCGCCCATTCCGGAGAACGACCGTGCCACCGACCCTCATCTATTACGTGGCCGCCAGCCTGGACGGCTTCATCGCCCGCCCCGACGGCAGCGTCGACTGGCTGCCCGCACTGGCCGGCAGCGACGACGATCACGGCTACGCCGCTTTCTATGCTGGCATCGATGGCCTGCTCATGGGCCGCGCCACCTACCTGCAGTGCCTGGATTTCGGCACCTGGCCCTATCCGGACAAACCGGTCCTGGTGCTGACCCGCGCCAATCACCTGCCCCGGGCCTCTGCGCAGCTGGAACTGCGCCACTGTTCGCCGGCCGAAGCCCTGGAGCATCTGCACGGCCTGGGTTGCGAGCGCATCTGGCTGGTCGGCGGCGGCAGCCTGGCCGGCAACTGCCTGGCGGCCGACTTGCTCGACGAGGTGATCGTCAGCATCATTCCGCACCTGCTCGGCGCCGGCATCCCGCTGTTCGGCATCGGCCTCGAGCGACGCCTGCAGTTGCTCGAGCAGCGCAGTTTTCCCAGCGGCATCGTGCAGATGCGCTACCAGGTGCTGAAGGAACGCCCCGAACCATGACCCAGACCGTACTCGCCATCGCCGCCGCCTGCCTGCTCGACGAAGCCGGCCGCCTATTGCTCGTGCGCAAGCGCGGCACTCGCGCCTTCATGCTGCCCGGCGGCAAGCGCGAACCCGGCGAGAACCCGCTCCAGGCGCTGCAGCGCGAACTGCAAGAAGAGCTCGGCCTGGCGTTGCCGGAAGCGGCCCTGGCGCCGCTCGGCCGTTTCCAGGCCGCAGCAGCCAACGAGCCCGACACCCAGGTCGACGCCCACATCTACCTGGCCGCCCTGCCCCATCCGGTGGCCGCCGCAGCGGAGCTGGAAGAGCTGGCCTGGCTGGAGCGCGATGCCGAACCGATGGCCAATCTGGCGCCCCTGCTACGCGAAAAAGTCCTGCCTGCGCTGAAAAATCACCACGAGTGATGACGAAAAGCAGTCAATAACCTGCACTTCGTCGGGTTTTTACCCGGGTCACCACATCGCGTTATCCCCCTCCGCGCGCCCTTTCCCGGGGCGCGACCCGGCCATTGGCCACCCCGCGAAGAACCCCATTGCATAGGGCTTCCGGCGATAAGGCCGGCCCCCGACCCACGGGTGCTGGCACATGTCATCAGCCGCTCGCGGAGTCACATTGCTCATTTTTCAATCGACGAACGGTAAAAACACTGTCACCTGAAGTCGGTCAGAATGCCGCCACTTTTCCTCACGGACCAAAGGACACCATCGCCCGCCGAAGAGCAACGGCGATCCAGCGGAGTCTGGGTTACATCAACAACCAGAAAGAAGACATGCCGAATGCGCAGTACCCTTTTGACATGCCTTTCCATAGGCTTGGCGACCAGTTTGGCCGCCTTTGTAACCGGGGTGGAAGCCTCTCCGCGGGCTGTACGAACCTACTCGCCCGCTCCACTCGAACTCCGCGTCCCGCTGCAAGGCAAGGACCTGCTGGGCGTGCCCGCGCCGACCAAGCAGGCCCCCAGTGACGCCCACCAGGTGACCCAGCGTGCCTTCAGCATGATCGGCACGCCCTACCGCTGGGGCGGCACCTCGCCCAAGGGCTTCGACTGCAGCGGCCTGGTCAAGTACGTGTACCGCGATGTCGACGACGTCGAACTGCCGCGCACGGCCCGGGCCATCTACCAGAGCAGCAACCCCAAGGTCTCGCGCGGCGACCTGCAGCCCGGCGACCTGGTGTTCTTCCGCATCCGCAGCCGCAGTGTCGACCATGTCGGCATTTATGTCGGCAACGACCGCTTCGTCCACGCACCGCGTCGTGGGCAGAAGGTCAAGGTGGCCAACCTCAACGACAAGTACTGGCAGCGCCATTACCTGGCCGCCAAGCGTGTCCTGCCGGAAACCCTGGCCAAGGCCGACCTGCCCGGCCACCGTTACGAGTAAGCCGAGCCGCACAGCAAAAACCCCGGGCATGCCCGGGGTTTTTCGTTTTCAGCCATTCATTCCGCGCCGTGCCTGCTTGCGCAACAGGCGCACACTGTCCCAGCCGGTCAGCAGAATCGCCAGCCAGATCGGCCCGTAGGTCCACAGCTGCTCGGCCCTGAAACTCTCACCGAGGAACAGCACGGCCAAGGCGAACAGCAGCATCGGCTCGACGTAGCTGAGGATGCCGAATAGCCCCATCGGCAGCAGCCGGCTGGAGGCCATCATGGCGCCGAAGGCCAGCGCGCTGATCAGCCCGAGCACCGGCAGCAATGCCCACAGGCGCGGCGTATCGACGAACACCTGGCGATCGCCGAAGTGCCAGATGGTCCACACGGCGAAGGGCAGCAACACCAGCATCTCGAAGACGAAGCCGGAAAGCGCGTCCACGCCCATGCGCCGGCGCAGCATGAAATACGGTGGATAACCCAGCGCGGTGATCAGGCTGAACGCCGAGAAGGCGCGGGTCAGCCACAGCTCGTGGAGCACCCCGATCAGGGCGAAGCCCACGGCAATGCTCTGCAGCGGGGTCAGCCGTTCGCCATAGAAAAGCCGACCGCAAAGCACCATGGTCAGCGGCAACAGGAAGTACCCCAGGGACAACTCCAGCGTCCGGCCGATCATGGGCGCATAGATGAACACGCCCCACTGCACCAGCATCATCGCCGCGCTCAGCGGGAAGCACAGCAGCAACCAGCGCTCGCGCAGCAGGCGCCGGCCGGCTTCGCGCAGCACGGCCGACTGCCCGGTGAAATACACCAGCAGCAGGACCATGGGGATCGACCAGACCACCCGGTGCGCAACCACCTGCACGCTGTCCAGCGGCGCCAGCCAGCGCAGGTAGCCCGGCAGGGTGACGAATAGCACCGAGGCGGCCAGGGACAGCGCCACGCCCCGTCCGGAAATGTTCATGCCGGCACGCTCCGGCGCAGCCCGAGGCGATTGACCCAGAGCGACGCCACAATCACCGCGCCGCCCAGCGCCAGGCGCCCGAGGTCGGCGTGCTGGTTCCAGATCAGCAGGTTGATCAGCAAGCCGACCGGCACGTGCAGGTTGTTCATCACGGCCAGCGTGCCGCCATCGACCAGGGTGCCGCCCTTGTTCCACCAGAACTGGCCGAGCGCAGTCGCGCCGAAGCCCATGAACAGCAGCACCCACCACTGCACCTCGCTGCTCGGCAGCTTCTGCGGGTTGCCCCACAGCAGCCAGCCCGGCAGCGCCACCAGCAACGCGCCGATAAAGAAGTAGCCGAAACGGCGGAACTGCGGGACGTCCGAGGGATAGCGGGTCACCAGGTGCTTATAAAGGACCTGCCCTGCGGCGAAGGTGGCATTCGCCAGCTGCAGCAGCAGGAAGCCTTCGAAGAAGGCGCCGCTGACACCGTCGTAGCGAATGATCGCCGCGCCCAGCACGGCCACCGCCGCCGCGAGCAGCGCCCAGGGATTGAAACGACGGTTCAGCGCGTCGTCGATCAGCGCCACGTGCAGGGGGGTGAGCACGGTGAACAGCAGCACCTCCGGCACCGTCAGCACCCGGAAGCTCTGATAAAGGCAGACATAGGTGATGCCGAACTGCAGCGCGCCAACCAGCATCACCCCGCCGATGAATCGCGGCACCACCCCGCGCCAGCGCGTCAGCGGCAGGAACACCGCGCCGGCCAGCAGCACACGGGTGAGCACGGCGAAATAGCTGTCCACCTGGCCGGCGAGGTATTCGCCGATCAGGCTGAAGGAAAACGCCCAGAGGACGGTGACGAAAAGCAGGTAAGGCATGACCGCAGCACCAGAAAGGGGCGGGGAAAATAGCGGTTTTGGCCCGGCGAAGGAAGCGTAGCGGGTCCGCGGCGAGCGGAGCTGGAAACCTTCCCTGGCCTGGCGATCAATGACTGCGCGTATCCGTTTACTGGATCCCCGCGTTCGCGGGGACGACGGGGGACGCTGGACAGCGTCTTCTCCCCGCGCGGGCTTCAGGTTCCCTCCCCCTATTACCCATCGAGCCTCGGCGTCTTCCCCGCGCACGCGGGGACCCAGCAGAAAGCTGGTGGTAACCATGCCTAGACCGGAAAAGAAAAAGCCCGGTCGACATTAGCGGGGAAGCCGTCGACCGGGCATTGCGCCCAGGAGCGTGGGGGCGCGCAAGGAGAGAGTCGGGGGAGAAGGCGGTCAGGCCACCGCGGCCAGTTGCTCGCGAGCCTTGGCCAAACCCTTGTCGGCGAACTCGCCGCCCATGTTCAGGCCCTCGGCATGCACGAAGGTGACGTCATGGATGCCGATGAACGCCATGGCCTGGCGCAGGTAGGGTTCCTGGTGGTCCAGCGGGCCGCCGGCGTAGACGCCGCCACGGGTGGTCAGCACGTAGGCGCGCTTGCCGGTGAGCAGGCCCTGCGGGCCGGTCTCGGTGTACTTGAAGGTGACGCCGGCGCGCAGCACGTGGTCGAGCCAGGACTTCAGGGTGCTAGGGATGGCGAAGTTGTACATGGGGGCGGCCAGGACCAGTACGTCGGCGGCCAGCAGCTCATCGGTCAGCAGGTTGGAGCGTTGCAGCGCGGCGCGTTCGGTCTCGCTCTGCTCCGCGGCCGGCTTCATCCAGCCACCCAGCAGGTCGGCGTCCAGGTGCGGCACTTGCTCGACAGCCAGGTCACGTACCTTGATCTCGTCCGCCGGATGGGCGGCGCGCCAGTTGGCGATGAACTCGGCGGTCAGTTGGCGGGATACGGAACCTTGTTGGCGGGCGCTGCTTTCGATAACCAGGACACGGGACATTTGCTGGACCTCCATCGGTCGTTGCGTCGATGGAGGTCAGCTTATGGAGAGATTTATCGATTAAAAAGCGTAAAATTCTGCTTCAATCTATCGAACAAGTTGATTTAATTCCTGTCCGGTCCTAGGCTGAAGCCAGTGTCGGCCACATCAGGCCGGGTTGCAGGTCACCTTCACGCGCAGCTTGATGATGGAGCGGCCGAAGCTGGCGGTGAGGTTCTTGGTCTTGCCGGCGGGGATCACAGCCTTGCGCACCTTGGGATTCTCCGGGCCGTTCTGGAACGTCGCGGAGCAGGCCACGTCCTGCTTGCCGTAGTTCTGCAACAGTACCGCGCCCATGGTGTCGCCGATGTCCTGGGTCTGGACGTCGATTTCCATGCCGTTCAGGGACTTTTCCACCTCGGTCGGGTAGGCCAGGGCGGTCAGCGGCAAGCACAGCAACAGCGCACAGCAAATACGTTTCATGAGGGGGTCTCGCTGGATTCAGGCAGGCCGCCAGATTAGACAAGAGGAGGCGAGGATGAAAGCGCCCCGCGTTACCCTGGATCAATGGCGGACCCTGCAGGCGGTGGTCGATCACGGCGGCTTCGCCCAGGCCGCAGACGCCCTGCACCGCTCGCAATCGTCGATCAGCTACACGGTCGCGCGCATGCAGGAGCAGCTCGGCGTGCCGCTGCTGCGCATCGACGGCCGCAAGGCGGTGCTCACCGAGGCCGGCGAGGTGCTGCTGCGCCGCTCGCGGCAACTGGTGAAGTCCGCCAGTCAGCTGGAAGACCTCGCCCATCACATGGAGCAAGGCTGGGAGCCCGAGGTGCGCCTGGTGGTGGACGCCGCCTACCCGACCCTGCGGGTGGTCCGCGCCCTCTCCGCCTTCATGCCGCAGAGCCGCGGCTGCCGCGTGCTGCTGCGCGAAGAGGTGCTCTCCGGCGTGGAAGAAGCGCTGATCCAGGGCCACGCCGACCTCGCCATCAGCGGCCTGCACATTGCCGGCCACCTGGGCGCCGAACTGTCCATGGTGGACTTCGTCGCGGTCGCCAACCCGGACCATCCCCTGCACCGCCTGCAGCGCGAGCTGACCCACCAGGACCTGGAAACCCACATGCAGGTGGTGATCCGCGACTCCGGCCGCTTGCAGCCGCGCGACGTCGGCTGGCTCGGCGCCGAGCAGCGCTGGACGCTGGGCAGCCTCGCCACCGCCGCCACCTTCGTCAGCAACGGCCTGGGCTTTGGCTGGCTGCCACGGCACATGATCGAGCGCGAACTGCGCGACGGCCAGCTCAAGGCCTTGCCGCTGGCCCAGGGCGGCACCCGGGAGAGCCGCTTCTACCTCTACCCGAACAAGGAGAAGCCGCTGGGGCCGGCCACGCAGATCCTCGTCGAGCTGCTGAAGACCTTCGCCAGCGTGCCCCTCGACGCCCCCTTCGCCGCACCGGAAGCGCCAGCCGACTCGTCGATCCGTTGAGGAGGAAACCCGCATGCCTTACCTGCACCATGACGGCCAACGCCTGTACTACGAAGTCAGCGGCCAGGGCAGCCCGGTCCTGCTGGTCCACGGGTTGGGCTCGAGCAGCCGCGACTGGGAGTTCCAGGTCCCCGAGCTTGAGGCCCGGCACCGGGTGATCGCCGTCGACGTACGCGGCCACGGCCAGTCCGACAAGCCGCGCGAGCGCTACAGCATCGCCGGCTTCGCCGCCGACGTGGCGGCGATGATCGAGCACCTGCGCCTGGCGCCGGTGCACCTGGTGGGAATCAGCATGGGCGGTATGATCGGTTTCGAACTGGCCACCCGTCATCCGGAGCTGCTGAAGAGCCTGACCATCGTCAACAGCGCCCCGGAGGTGAAGCCACGCACCCCGCGCGAATACCTCGAAGTCGCGCGCCGGCTGTTCCTCGCCCATGTGCTGGGGCTGAACACCGTAGGCAAGGCCCTCGGCAAACTGCTCTTCCCCAAGCCGGAACAGGCCGACCTGCGCCGCAAGATCGAACAGCGCTGGCCGCAGAACGACAAGCGCGCGTACCTCTCCAGCCTGCACGCCATCATCGGCTGGGGTGTGCAGGAACGCCTCGGGCGCATAACCTGTCCAACGCTGGTGATCAGCGCCGACCGCGACTACACCCCGGTGGCACTCAAGCAGGAATACGTGCAACGCCTGCCCGACGCGCGCCTGGTGGTGATCGAGGACTCTCGCCACGCCACGCCGCTGGACCAGCCCCAAGTGTTCAACCGTACCCTGCTCGACTTCCTCGAGCAGGTCGATCACTTCCAACACCCTCAGGAAACTTCCGCAAAATGACCCTGTTCAAACGCTTGCTGCTTGCCGCCTGCTCCCTCGTCCTGGCCACCTCGGCGCTCGCCGCGGACGCGACGAAGCCGCACGTGCTGCTGTCCACCACCCTGGGCGAAATCGAAGTCGAGCTCGACGCAGCCAAGGCGCCGATCAGCGTGAACAACTTCCTCGCCTATGTGGACAAGGGCTTCTACAACGGCACCATCTTCCACCGCGTAATCCCGGGCTTCATGGTCCAGGGCGGCGGCTTCACCGAGAACATGCAGGAGAAGGACACTGCAGCGCCGATCAAGAACGAGGCCGACAACGGCCTGGTCAACGAGCGCGGCACCCTGGCCATGGCCCGCACCAGCGAGGTCGACTCGGCCACCAGCCAGTTCTTCATCAACCTGACCGGCAACGACTTCCTCGACCACGGCCAGCGCGACTTCGGTTACGCCGTATTCGGCAAGGTGGTACGCGGCATGGGCGTGGTCGACCAGATCGCCAAGGTCCCTACCACCAACAAGGGCATGTACCAGAACGTACCCAGCGAGCCGGTGGTCATCCTCTCCGCCAAGCGCCTGTAAGCCTCACCGCTACGCCCGCCTGACGGAGGCTGAACCTGCGGGTCCAGGACGGACCCGCGACACACGAGAGACATCATGCTTTACCGCCGTTTCGAAAAGCTCATCGACCCCTTCCGCAGCGCCCCCGAACACATGCCGCCGGCCGAGGTGGTGCGCTTCTACATCTTCTACCTGCGCCAGGTCTGGCCGATCTTCTCGGTGCTGCTGGTGGTCGGCCTGATAGTCGCGCTGATCGAAGTGGCGCTGTTCAGCTACCTGGGGCGCATCGTCGATCTGGCGCAGAACACCAAGCCCGCCGAGTTCTTCAGCCTGCACGGCAAGGAACTGCTGTGGATGGCCGTGGTGGCGCTGATCCTGCGCCCGCTGTTCAACGCCCTGCACGACATGCTGGTGCACCAGAGCATCAACCCCAGCATGACCAACCTGATCCGCTGGCAGAACCACCGCTACGTGCTCAAGCAAAGCCTGGGCTTCTTCCAGAACGACTTCGCCGGGCGCATCGCCCAGCGCATCATGCAGACCGGCAACTCCCTGCGCGACTCGGCGGTGCAGGTGGTGGACGCGCTCTGGCACGTGGCGATCTACACGATCAGCGCGCTGGTGCTGTTCGCCGAGGCCGACTGGCGGCTGATGATTCCGCTGACGATCTGGGTGATCGGCTACATCGGCGCCCTCGCCTACTTCGTGCCGCAGGTGAAGCGCCGCTCGGTGGCCGCCTCCGACTCGCGCTCGAAGCTCATGGGGCGCATCGTCGACGGCTACACCAACATCACCACCCTCAAGCTGTTCGCCCACACACGCCAGGAAGAGGACTACGCCCGCGAGGCGATCGACGACCAGACCCGCAAGGCCCAGGGCGCCGGCCGCGTGGTGACGTCGATGGACGTCAGCATCACCTTCATGAACGGCCTGCTCATCGCGGGCACCACGGGCCTCGCGCTGTGGCTGTGGAGCCAGGGACTGATCAGCGTCGGCGCCATCGCCCTCGCCACCAGCCTGGTGATCCGCATCAACAACATGTCCGGCTGGATCATGTGGGTGGTCGGCGGCATCTTCGAGAACGTCGGCCAGGTGCAGGACGGCATGCAGACCATCTCCATCCCTCGCCAGGTGGTGGACAAGCCTGGTGCGCAGCCGCTGCAGGTGCCCCACGGCGAAGTGAATTTCGAGCACGTCGACTTCAGCTACGGCAAGGGCAACGGCCTGATCCAGGGCCTCGACCTGGTAGTGCGCCCGGGCGAGAAGATCGGCCTGGTCGGCCCGTCCGGCGCCGGCAAGTCGACCCTGGTCAACCTGCTGCTGCGCCTCTACGACCTCGAAGGCGGCTGCATCCGCATCGACGGCCAGGACATCGCCAGCGTGACCCAGGAAAGCCTGCGCGCGCAGATCGGCATGGTCACCCAGGACACCTCGCTGCTGCACCGCTCGATCCGCGACAACCTGCTCTACGGCCGCCCCGGCGCCAGCGCGGAGGAACTGCAGGAAGCGATCCGCAAGGCCCGCGCCGACGAATTCATCCCGCAGCTGTACGACGCCCAGGGCCGCACCGGCCTCGACGCGCACGTCGGCGAACGCGGCGTGAAACTCTCCGGCGGCCAGCGCCAGCGCATCGCCATCGCCCGCGTGCTGCTCAAGGACGCACCCCTCCTGATCCTCGACGAAGCCACCTCGGCGCTCGACTCGGAAGTGGAAGCGGCAATCCAGGAAAGCCTGGAAACCCTGATGCGTGGCAAGACGGTAATCGCCATCGCCCACCGCCTCTCTACCATCGCCCGCATGGACCGCCTGGTAGTGCTGGAGCACGGCCGCATCGTCGAGAGTGGCAGCCACGCCGAGCTGCTCGAACACGGCGGCCTCTACGCCCGCCTGTGGCGGCACCAGACGGGCGGGTTCGTCGGGGTGGATTGAACAGTAGGCGTCCCTTGTAGGAGCGCGCCATGCGCGCGAATCGCGGGCATGGCCCGCTTGTGTCTGCAGACATCGATAAGATCGAAGGTGAGAGCGGCGGGAGGCAAGCTGCAGGTCCGCGGTGTTCGAGCACGGGTAGGAGCCCAAGCTGCCTCCCGCCGTCCTCTGACCAAGCCCGAACAGTTGAACGAGTCAAACCTCGAACCACAAGCGTGGGCAGTCAGAGTGCTCTCGCCATGGATTTTACGAGGGTTTGATCATGACGTGTTGGGTAGGTATCGATGTGGCCAAGGACTCGCTGGCCGTATGGCTTCGGCCGCAGGGCAAGAGCTTCAGCGTCTCCAATGATGAGGCGGGGCATCAGCAACTCATAGCGCTGCTCGCCGAAGACAAGCCTGCTCGGATCGTACTGGAGGCTACTGGCGGCTATGAGACTCCGGTCATGTTCGCCTTGTCCCGGGCCAACCACGCCATCTCGCGGCTGAACCCCGTGCGGGTGCGGGCGTTTGCCACCGCCATGGGCAAGCAGGCCAAGACCGACCCCATCGATGCGGCCGTGCTGGCACACCTGGCCCAGACGCTGGAGGAGGCCCCTAGCACTGTCCCTTCACCAGAGCGCGATCGGCTACGCGAGCTGGTACAGCGCCGGGAACAGCTGGTCAGCCAGCGTGATGACGAGCGTCGTCGTTTGCCTCAGGCCAGGGACGCATTTGTGCGGAAATGCCTGGAGGATGCCATCAAGGCCTTGAAAGACATGATTCGCCGCTATGACCGGGAAATTGCCAAGGCCATGGCTGCCGTGGACTCCGAGCAGGCCCAGCAGCTTGCTCAGGTCAAGGGCATCGGCCCTGTCACTGTTGCTGGGTTGCTGGCGTATTTGCCGGAGCTGGGGCAACTGAATCGGCGCCAGATCGCCGCTCTGGTGGGACTCGCGCCCTACAACAGCGACAGCGGCCAGAAGTCAGGCCAGCGTCGTATCCGCGGCGGGCGCGGCATGATGCGGCGCATCCTGTACATGGCGACCTGGTCGGTCATTCGCTACCAGAACGACTTCTCCCAGCGTTACCACTGCCTGCGCGAGAACGGGCGCTGCGCGAAGGTCGCTCTGGTGGCCTGCATGCGCGTACTCATCGTACGGTTGAATGCCATGGTCAGAGACGGCACCTGCTGGAGAACAGGTGCCGAGTGAAAGACAGTTGCTCCTACAGGTGGAAAGGTGGCCGACCTGCGACAAACCGCCACATCACGCCCATCGATCTTCATTAGCAAGCACATCAATTTCTGCCGCCGGGCAAAGGATGGTCATATCTGTCCCACGCCCCGCTGAGCCGTGGAAGCCTGAAGCATCGCCCCCTGTCCGACCCCGGACCCGACGACAGACATTGATGCCAGCGCTCCAGGCGGGGCTACCCCACTTCGCTATGAGGACATCCAGAATGAAGATTGCATCTGTCGTATCGGCGTTGATTACCAGCCTCGCTCCCATGGCCTTCGCACAGGACGTGGTGAAGGAGCCGGGGCGGGAGATTCCGACCGAGGAGTACCACTACGGCATGCAGCTAGACATCGACAAGGTCCTGCACCGCACCGACAACTCCGAGAAGGTCGGCATGGTGCCCGCCTACCTCGTATACCTGGATCACGATGGCGCGCCGCACCGCGTGCGCTTCCTCGAATGGGGCGGCAAGGCGAGCCACGCCTGAGCCCCGACCGCGCATCGGTCCCTGGCCGTTTGGCCACCCGCGAGCCAGTTGTAGCGGCCGGGGACCGATCCTTCTACCCGCCTAAGGAACCTGCCTGTACGGCAACGCCGCCCTCGCCTCTTCGGCGTAGGCGCGAATCCCCGCCCGCTCTTGGGCGAGGAAGTCACTGACCGCCACGCGCAAGCCCGGGTGGCCGAGGCGGTGCCAGGATCGCGTGATCACCGGTTCGAAGCCGCGGATCAGCTTGTGCTCGCCCTGCGCGCCCGCATCGAAGCGCCGCAATCCGGCAGCCATGGCGTATTCCAGGCCCTGGTAGAAACACGTCTCGAAATGCAGGCGGTCGAAGTCCGCCAGGCAGCCCCAGTAGCGTCCATACAGTGTCTCGCCGTCGACCAGGCTGAATGCCATGGCCACCGGCCGCCCGTTGCGCCGCGCGAACACCACGCGGATCGCTTCGGGCATGCGCTCGGCCAGCAGGCTGAAGAACGTCCGCGTCAGGTAAGGCGCCTGCCCGCGCACTTCGTAGGTGCTGGCGTAGCAGGCGTAGACGAAGTCCCAGTCCGCCTCGCTCAGCTCGGCGCCTTCCATCCAGCGGAAGTCCATGCCCTGCCCCGCGACCTGCTCGCGCTCCTTGCGCAGTTGCTTGCGCTTGCGCGAAGCCAGGGCGTCGAGGAAGTCCTGGAAATCCCGGTAGCCGCGATTGAACCAGTGGTACTGGCAGCCCAGGCGCTCCAGCCAGCCGTCCTGCGCGGCGATCAGGGCATCGGCGCGGGAATCGGTGAAGTTCACGTGGATACCCGACCAGATGCCCTCTTCGACACCTTCGCCAAGCACGCCGAGCAGCTCTGCCAGCGCACCTTCCTCGCCGAGCAGGCGCGCACCGCCTACCGGCGAGAACGGAATGCCCACCAGCAGTTTCGGGTAGTAGCGGATGCCGGCGCGCTCGCAGGCCTCGGCCCAGCCCCAATCGAATACGTACTCGCCATAGGAGTGCGCCTTCACGTAGGCCGGCACCGCTGCGAGCAGGCGACCGTCATCGCCGTGCAGCAGGTGATGCGCCGGGCGCCAGCCGGTGCGCGCGCCGACGCTGCGGCTGTCCTCCAGGCTGGAAAGGAAGGCGTGGCGCAGGAACGGCTGGGCGTCGGGCAGCAGGGCGTCCCACTGGCCGGCGTCGAGATCGCTGAGGCGGGAAAGGCGATGGATAGGCATGCGCGACAGTCTGGCGCGAGCGCTGGCGGAAGGAAAGCGGCGAACCCTTCGTCGCCCTTCCCTTGTGCATGCGACTCGCTGTTCTAAGGTGGTGGGGCGCGAAAGCACAGGCCCCGCCAAACCGCGGGACACTCCTGCCGGAGCGGCGCCAGGCGGTGCGGCTTCGGCTTCGATGCGAGGTCCACCCCATGCAAAGCCTGCAATGCACCCATCGCGACTACACCGTCATCGCCCGCGTCTTCGAGCATCCGGGGCTGCCCACGCCCTGGGCCGGCGGTTGCCAGATCATCGCCCCGGACGGCCGCATCAGCCGCCGCCAGACCCTACCTACGCAGATGGCCTACATGGCCGACCTGAATGCCGCGCAGCACGCGTCCATCGCCCACGGCAAGTGGCTGGTCGACCAGAGCTTGTCCGGAGAACGCGAACTGTTCGGCTAGTCCGCAAGGACCGAGGCTTCGCCCCCCAGCGGAGCCTCGACCAGCGGCCGCTGCAGGGCCAGGAACTGCTGCGCCGAGTAGCGCCAGGACTGCTCCTGCGCCCAGGCCGCGCAGGCGTGGCGGTCCAGCGTCAGCGCGCGACGGCAGGCTTCGCCCAGGTCCGGGTCCATCGCGCCGGTCAGGCCTTCCACCAGCACATCCAGCGGCCCAGGCACCGGGAAGGCAGCCACCGGCGTGCCGCAGGCCAGGGCTTCGTACATCACCAGGCCGAGTGTGTCGGTCCGCGAAGGGAACACCAGCACGCTGGCCGCGCGATAGGCTTCGGCGAGTTCTTCGCCATGGCGATAGCCGAGAAACTCGACCTGTGGATAGCGCGCCTGGAGTTCAGCGCGCTGCGGACCGTCGCCGACCACCCGCTTGCGACCCGGCAGGTCCAGGTCGAGGAAGGCTTCCAGGTTCTTCTCCGGCGCCACGCGACCGACGTAGAGGAATACCGCCTCGCCTTCGGGGGCTGCGGCCGGGCTGAACAGGCCGTTGTCCACACCCTTGCGCCACAGCGCCAGGTCACCCACGCCCCACTGGGCGAAGACACCGCGCATGCGTTCGCTGCTGACCATCACCGCCGAGCTCGGCGCGTGGAAGCGGCGGATCACCGCATAGCCCAGCGCCAGTGGCAGCCAGGGCCAGCGGCCGTGCAGGTATTCGGGGAAACGTGTATGGATCGCCGAGGTGAAGGCCAACCCGCGACGCCGTAACCAGCGCCGCGCGGACCAGCCCAGCGGACCTTCGGTGGCGAGGTGCACGCAATCCGGGGCGAAGGCTTCGATCTTCTCGCCGACCCGCCAGAGGTCCCAGGCCAGGGGGATTTCCGGGTAGGTCGGACAGGGCCGGCTGCGGAATTCCTGCGGCGACAGCACCGCCACGGTATGCCCCATGGTCTCCAGTTCTGCGACTAGCGCTCGCAAGCTGGTGACCACGCCATTGACCTGCGGTGACCAGGCATCGCTGACAATCAGCAACCTCATGCTGCCGACTCGGCTACGACCGGCGCTTCGGCGAGCTGGGCCTGCTCTTCAGCCAATCGGTACAGCTGGATGCTGCCGTCCCAGTGCTCGATCAGCGCCGAGCAGGACTCTACCCAGTCGCCACAGTTGAGGTACTCGACCTCGCCGATGCGGCGGATCTCGGCATGGTGGATGTGGCCGCAGACCACACCGTTCAGGCCACGCTTGTGCACCTCGTGGGCGATGGCTTCCTCGAAGTCGCTGATGAAGTTCACCGCGCTCTTGACCTTGTGCTTGAGGTACGCCGACAGCGACCAGTAGCCGTAGCCCCAGCGGCTGCGCCAGTGGTTCAGCCAGCGGTTGAGGGTCAGGGTGAACTCGTAGGCGGAGTCGCCGAGGAAGGCCAGCCACTTGTGGTAGCGGGTGATGACGTCGAACTGGTCGCCGTGGATCACCAGCAGGCGGCGGCCGTCGGCGGTGGTGTGCTCGATCTCGTCGACCAGGCGGATGTTGCCCAGCAGCAGCGTGGAATAGCGGCGCAGGAATTCGTCGTGGTTGCCGGTGACGTAGATCACCTCGGTGCCGCGCTTGCTCATCGTCAGCAGGCGGCGGATCACGTTGGTGTGCGCCTGCGGCCAATAGATGCCGCCACGCAGTTTCCAGCCGTCGATGATGTCGCCGACCAGGTAGACGCGCTCGGCGTGATAGCGCTTGAGGAATGCCGCCAGGTGCTCGGCCTGGCAATCGCGCGTGCCCAGGTGGACATCGGAAATCCACAGGGTGCGCACCCGTTGTTTCTTGGTCGGGGTCAGGCGTTGGGCGCTGGTCATCGGCGGGCTCCGGCGGGGTTTCACCGATTGTCGGCCGCTGCGGTGACCCGATCATGACGACGCTGCGACAGTCCCGTGACAGCGCGCTTGGCGCTAAACTGGCCACCTGCCCCCGGAGTCCGCGATGAGCCAGATCCTCTCCCTGCGCCACTACAGCCACGAATACCTCGCCCACAGCCATGACCATGCGCAGCTGGTGCTCGGGCTGTCCGGCGACCTGGAATTCGAGGTCGGCGGCCACGGCAGTCGCGTCACCCGCCAGCGCTTCGCGGTGGTGCCGCGCGGCACGCACCACGCCTGCGCCGCGCCCACCGGCAGCCATTGCCTGGTGTTCGACCTGGAAGACGAAGACCTGCTGCTGCGCGGCCTCGGCGAGCACGCCGACAGCATCCGCCGGCTACTCGAACGCCCGGCCGCGCTGCAACTCGATCCGGCCCAGGGCCAGTTGGTCCACTGGCTCGCCAACAGCCCCCTGCAAGACCCGGTGATCGAGCGCCAGGGCGCCCTGCTGCTGCTCGCCAGCCTGGCCCGCGCCGAAGCCGTCGGCGAATCAGCGACACGCCTGCCGTTGGCCAGCCTGGACAGCTACATCGACCGGCATGCCGGGCATCCGCTGCAGGTGGCGGACCTTGCGCGGCTCGCCGGGCTGTCCGCCGCGCGCTTCCACGCCCGCTTCCTCGCCGAGACCGGGCAAACGCCCATGGACTACGTGCGCCAACGCCGCCTGCAATTGGGCCGCGAACTGCTTTGCAACACGCCGCTGGCCGTGGGCGAGATCGCTGCGCAGGTCGGCTATGCCTCGCAGAGCGCCTTCACCGCCGCGCTGGCCCGCGAGTTCGGCCTTACGCCGCGACAGATCCGCCGCGAGGCGCGCGACAATTCCCGCTAGTCCCTCGACAGACAAGCACCGCGCCAGGCCCTAGACTGCCGCTCCATCGAAAAGGAGAACAGCGATGTCGGCAGACACCATCGAGTGGCAGGATTTCGAGCGCGTCGAATTGCGCGTGGGCACCATCGTCCACGCCGAACCCAATGCAAAGGCGCGCAAGCCGGCGTACGTCCTGCAGGTCGACCTCGGCCCGCTCGGGCTGAAGACCTCCAGCGCGCAGATCACCGCGCACTACGCCATCGAGGCACTGATCGGCCGGCAGGTGCTGTGCGTCTGCAATTTCGCACCCAAGTTGATTGCCGGGGTGCGCTCCGAGGTGCTGGTCACCGGTGTCTACGACAGCGACGACAAGGTGGTGCTGGCCGGCTTCGACAAGCCGCTGCCCAACGGCGCCCGCCTGGCCTGAGGTTGCACGACGAGCAATGCGTGTTCCCCAGCTGACGCCCCGCTCGGCCCTGTTCGGCCTGCACATTGGCGCCCTGATGTTCGGCCTGACCGGCGTCTTCGGCAAACTCATCCTCGCCGGCCCGCTGGTGATCGTCTTCGGCCGCGCACTCTTCGGCGTACTCGCCCTGGGCGCAGCCTTCGCCGGGCACATGGCCGCGCAGCCGCGGCCAAGCGCGCGCCAGGCGGCCATGCTCGTCGGCAGCGGCGTGCTGCTGTGCGCGCACTGGCTGACCTTCTTCCTCGCGGTGAAGGTCGGCAACGTCGCCGTGGCGACCCTCGGCTTTGCCAGCTTCCCCGCCTTCACCGTGCTGCTCGAAGGGCTGCTGTTCCGCGAGCGCATCCGCCGCAGCGAGTATCAGGTGGTCGCGCTGGTTTGCCTGGGCCTGGTGCTGGTGACGCCGAACCTGGACTTCAGCCAGGGCGCCACCGCCGGGTTGCTCTGGGGGATCGTCTCGGGTCTGCTGTTCGCCCTGCTGTCGCTGGCCAACCGCGTCAGCGTGCGTGGGCTCGACCCGGTCTTCGCGGCCTTCGCGCAGAACCTGACGATCCTCTTCTGCCTGCTGCCATTCGCGATCGGCCAACTGCCGCAGGTGCGCGCCCTCGACTGGCTGTGGCTGGTCCTGCTCGGCGTGCTCTGCACGGGGGTGGCGCACAGCCTGTTCGTCGCCAGCCTGCGGCTGATCAAGGCGCGCACGGCGGCAGTGATCTTCGCCCTGGAGCCGGTCTATGGCATCGCCTTCGCCGCCATGCTGTTCGGCGAGCAGCCGAGCCTGCGCATGCTCGCGGGCGGCGCGCTGATCATCTTCGCCACCTTCCTCAGCGCGCGCAGCGCGACCTAGCTCCTCGCAGGAGCAACTGTCTTCTGGGTTATTCCCCTTCGGGCCAGCGCAAGCGCTGTTCGCGATGGAGCCGCGTCCCGCGTTCGCGGGAGTGACGGGATTAAGATTCGTTTTCTCCTGCGTCATCCCCGCGAACGCGGGGACCCAGCAAGCACACAGGAGCGCGCTTGCTCGCTAACGAACTGCGCGCAAAAAAGAAGGCCGCCTCGCAGCGTGCGTAACCCGAATCCTTGCCCTGGGGAGGGATTGCCAAGGACTCACCGCACGACAGCCTGCGAAGCGGCCTGTTCGGTTCCGGCGTGAAGCCGGGAAATCAGTTGACGCTATAACCGCGCCCGTTCAGGCACGCGCCCAGCGCGCGGCGGTATGTATCAGCGACCGCAGGCGGTGGCGCCTGGGTGGATGCCGCCGGATCGAAGCCGCTCTGGCCCACGGCCCAGGTGTGGCACTCGTAGCGATCGCGGCTCTGCTGATCGGGGTTCTGCCCGCGTGCCGGATAAGCGATCACGTCGTAGCTCACCCCTACCGGTGCCTGCTGTACGGCAGGCGGCGGCTGTACCACCACGTACTGACGACGGTCGGCGTTCCACAGGTAGTAGGTGCCGGCGGCAACGAAATACAGGGCGCTGCCGATCCACAGGGACCGCGCATAGTCCGGCAGACCGTGGCCGTGGCCCGGTCCCCAGCCGTGGTAATGCGGCGGCGGACCGTACCCTGGCGGCGGACCCGCCATGGCAGCAGCCGAGACACTCAGGGCCAGCACACAGCAGATCGACTTCAGCGCAGCGCGCGACGGCATCTTCGATGACTCCTCAAGACACGGGCGCCAGCGCGCCCGCCATTCGTGAGGACAATGATCGCGCGTTCGCCCTGCCTTGGTTGTCAGCGCTTGGTAAAGACTTGGTAAAAACCGCAATACAAGGCGTTCAGGCCTCCTCTTGAAGAAGCCAGCGGCAATAGCGATCGACGCCCTCTTCCACGTTCAGCATCGGTCCGCGGAAGCCCGTTTCGCGCAGGAAGGAGATGTCCGCGCAGGTGTAGCACTGGTACTTGCCGCGCAGGCTGTCGGGAAACTCGACGTACTCGAGCAGGCCCTGGCCGATGGCCTGTTCGAGGCTCAGCGGCTGTTGGTCCTGCTGTGCGCGCAGGCTGTTGATGACCGCCAGCGCCACGTCGTTGAACGGCTGAGCCCGGCCACTGCCGAGGTTGAAGATGCCGCTGTGGTGCGGGTTGTCGAGGAAGTGCAGGTTGACCCGGGCGACATCCTCCACCGACACGAAGTCGCGCAGATGGCCGCCGGCCGGATAGTCGCCGTACTCGCCGAACAGCTGCACCTTGCCCCGCTCGCGGAACTGCCGGAAGCAGTGGTAGGCCACCGAGGCCATGCGCCCCTTGTGCTGCTCGCGCGGGCCGTAGACGTTGAAGTAGCGCAGGCCGACCACCTGGGTGCGCACCTGCGGCAGCACGCGGCGTACGCGCTGGTCGAAGAGGAACTTGGAGTAGCCGTAGACGTTCAGCGGCTTCTCGTGATCGCGC
The DNA here is from genome assembly GCF_041409665.1 of Pseudomonas sp. QL9. Classification (NCBI taxonomy): domain Bacteria; kingdom Pseudomonadati; phylum Pseudomonadota; class Gammaproteobacteria; order Pseudomonadales; family Pseudomonadaceae; genus Pseudomonas; species Pseudomonas sp. QL9. The sequence continues at coordinate 4,549,133 of NZ_CP166971.1, read as the reverse complement.
ATTTCGCGGAAGTCACGCCCACCACCATAGACCGCAGCCGATGAGGCATATAGGAACGGGATGCCCAGCGTCAGGCTGGCCTGCAGCAGGTCGCAGCTGTAGCGGTAGTTGTTGTCCATCATGTAGCGCCCGTCGCTCTCCATGGTGCTGGAGCAGGCGCCCTGGTGGAACAGCGCGCGGACCACGCCGAAACCGCCCCTGGCGTAGCGCGTGACGAAGTCGCGCTTGTCCAGGTAATCGGTGATCTCGCAGTCCGCGAGGTTGCGGAATTTGTCGCCCTCGGTCAGGTCATCCACCGCGATGATGTCGGTCTCACCACGCAGGTTGAGCGCCTTGACCAGGTTGCTGCCAATGAAGCCGGCGGCGCCGGTGACGATGATGCTCATGTGGGAACACTCCCTTGTAGAGAATGGAGTGCACACAGGCTATTCCGAGCATCGCCATCAGGCTTTGACGCAAGGCAATAAAAGTTAGCTAGCTAACGTTATTTCCTCATGAGCGGTCGTTATGGCCGAGATCGCGCTGCGGATCGATGCGGTCGCGCACCCGCTGCTTGAGCACCTTGGCCTCGGGGAAACCGCCGTCGGCCTTGCGCTCCCAGATCTGCTCGCCGTCGCAGGTGATGCGGAACACCCCGCCGGTGCCCGGCTCCAGGGATACCCGGCCGAGGTCGTCGGCGAAGGTGCTGAGCAGCTCCTGGGCCAGCCAGGCGGCACGCAGCAGCCACTGGCACTGGGTGCAATAGGTGATGACGACTTCGGCTTTGGGCTGGCTCATGACAAGGACTTCCACTGGGAGGGGGGACCTATGATAGCGGCCCGGGATGATCGACCGGCCCCCGACATGCGCCGCATGCTGTTCGGCTGCCGCCCCAAGCAAGACAGCCAGGCACGCGGTCCGGTTGATGCCGCGGTACCGATCCTGATCGGTCTTGCCAAAGCCGATACGCTGGCAAAAAAAGCCCGGCGCTAGGCCGGGCTGGGGAACATCAAAGGGAATGCGTTCAGGCGATGCGCGCCAACAGCTCGCGCGCTTCTTCGCGTTGGTGAGAGTCGCCGTCCTCGAGCACGCGCTTGAGGATGCGGTAGGCCTGCTCCAGGTCGCCGCGATCGATGCAGGCCCGCGCCTCGTCGAGGCTGGCCAGCAGCTTGTCCTGCTCGCCGCTGACGACCGGGCGTGACGGCAGGCCGAAGGCGCCGGCGTGCTCGCCGTCGAGATCGAACTCGGTGACCTCCGGCAGCTCGCGCAGGTTGCTGCGGAAGTCTTCCAGCACCGGCTCGGCTGCCGCCTTGGCTTTGGTCGATGCGGTTTTCGGCGTCTCGAAGGGGTCCAGGGCACTCCAGTCGAGGTCCATCGGCAGGTCACCGAGGTTCAGCTCGCTGTCGCCGAGCATCGGCTGCTCTTCCTGGACCGGCTCGGCGACGATTTCGTCCAGCTCCAGCCCTTCCCATTCGCCGAGGGTGTCGCTGATCGCCACGCTCTCATCGCGCTCCAGCATGGCCGGGTAGCGCGTCTTCAGCTGATCGATCTGCTTCTGATCGCCGCCCATGGCCACCAGGGCCTTCTCCTGTTCATGGAAGGCGCCGACCTCGCCGAGTTCGGCCAGGACCAGCAGCAGCTTCATGCGCAGCTCGCGGCGCTCGGGTTCGGCGACGATGGCCTTGAGCAGCATGTCGCGGGCCTGGCCGAAGCGGCCGTAGGCGATGTAGATGTTCGCGCCTTCCAGGCTGTCGCTGCTGGCCGTCGGCAGCTTGGCCAGCGACGCGTCGCTGGCGGCAGGAGCAACGGGAGCGGCAACCGGTGCGCTGACCGGCTTGGCCACCGGTGCTGGCCGCACCGGTGGCTGCGGCGGCAGGCTGGCAGCAGCCGCCTGCACGCGCGGCGGCTCGGTGGCTTCCGGCTTGCGCCGGCGACCGTAGAGGACGCCGAGCAGCAATGCGGCGCCGAGAGCGGCTGCCCAGGGCCAGTAGCGGACCAGACCTTCATCCTGCGGGGCGCTGGGCGCCGGCGCTGCTACTGCCGGTGCTGGCTTGGGGGCAACCGGTGCCGGTGCGGGCTGTGCCGACGCTGCCGCCGCCTGACGTTGAGCCAGCTGCGCTTCCAGGGATTGCACCTGCTGGTCGCGGCTTTCCAGGGTCTGCTGCAGGGTATTGAGCTGCTTCTGCAAGTCATCCATGCGCTGGTTGAGCTTGTCGCGCTCGGCATTCATGTTGGCCAGCTGGCTCTGCGCCTGGTCGACCTGTTGCTGAGTCGCTGCAGCAACGGCCGGCGCAGCAGGGGCATTCGGTGCGACCGGGGCTGCGCTGGCGACTGGCGGCGTACCGGCAGCGCCCGCGGTCGTGCTGGCGGGCAGCACCAGTGTCTGGCCGATCCGCAGGCGATGGGGATTGCCACCGACGAAGGCCTGCGGATTCAACTGCTGCAACTGCGCCATGTAGGTGTGACGGGACACGCCTTGCCCCGCCAGGCGGCCGGAGATGCTCCACAGGGAGTCGCCGCTGACCGTGGTGTAGCGGCCGTCGCCGGGAGTAGCCGCAACCGCCGGCTTGCTGGCCTTGCGCGGAGCGGCGTCGTGCGAAATCGGACGGGCGTTGGACGCGTAGCTGTCGGCGCGCTCGGGGCGGGTGTCCGCATAGCTGCCGTAGCTGCGCGTTTCGCTGTAGCCCGGCGGATCGAGCAGCAGCGTGTACTCGCGCATCAGGCTGCCGTTGGGGCGCTCGACCTCGACGAGGAAGTTCAGGTAGGGCTCGCGCACCGCCTGGGTGGAAACCACATGGATGTAGCTGCGACCGCCACGGATCACCGGGGTGAAGCGCAGGTTCTGCAGGAAGGTCGGGCGGTCGACGCCAAGCCGATCGAAGGTCGCGGCATTCGCCAGGTGGGCGACGAGCTCCTCGGAGGTCAGGTCGCCGACCTGAAGCAGTGCGATTTCGGCATCCAGGGGCTGGTTCAGCGCGGAACGCAGGGTGATGTCACCCAGTCCCAGCGCCTGCGCCTGTGAAGCCATGACGGCCGAGAACACGGCCATTGCCAGCGGCAAGCGGTTGATTCGAGCCATAGTCGCCACCCCAGTTCAGTCCAGGTTCCTTGGCTTCCATGCCACTTGCACGCGGTCGGTTGGCGTTCCTTGCATCCATTTGCCGCGACGAATTACCTATTCGCGCGCGGCGCCGATACCGGCCCGTTGCTATCACGATTTAGGTGCTGGTCCGGGTGCGGTCAAGACGACTCGTCGGAAAACCGACAATTAGGTAGGCCGGGCCTGCGCCTAAATGAAAGACGGCCCATAAAGGGCCGTCAGATATTTGGCTAGCTTACTCGAAATACTGTGAATGAGTGCTCAATTCTTTTCCAGGTTGCAGAGGATCTTCGAGAGGATCTTCTGACAGACCGCAATGTCCTCTTCGTCGATCCCGGCCAGCACGTCGTTGCGCACGCTGGCGGCGATGCTTTCGATATCGGCGATAAGCACATCGGCCTTGGGCGTCAGGCAGATGCGCTTGGCCCGGCGATCCTCCGCCACCGCCTGGCGGCGCACCAGGCCCTGGGCTTCGAGGCCATCGAGTAGGCGCGCCAGGGTCGGGCCTTCGACGCCTACCGACTGCGCCAGTTCGCGCTGGGTGGGAATACCGGAGTTGCGGGCCAGGTGCAGCAGCACCAGCCAACGCGCCTGGGAAAGGCCCAGGTGACTGAGGCGACGGTCGAGCTCGGCGCGCCAGGCACGGGACGCTTGAGCCAACTGGGTACCGAAGTAGTGCTTATCTTTATCGGACATTGTGCAACGCATTTTCGGGCTAATTGATTTGGCTAATTATTAGCCGGCTAATCAAGACCGTACAATGACATATTGTCGCAGGGACGCTTTGCCTCACCATTTGGCGTACTGGTCCTCGACAAACCCCCATAGATTGTCGATCGGCAGCACAGACTGTCCGAACGGTCGCAGCTCGCCGCTGAAGCGTCCGAATATCTGCCGGAAATTGCTGGCAAGAATGCCAAGATTCAGGCGCTCACGGTGCAGGCCGTGGGCCTCGAAACGCAAGTCGACCTGGCCGTCGAAGGAGCGGATGGCCCAGGGCGACATGTCGCGGTCACGGTCGAATTCGAAGCGCACGCTATCGACCTTCAGCAGTTCGCCGTCGAGCCAGAAGCAGTTCTCGGTGAAGCTCGTCTCGTTCACCCCGCATGACAGGTTCAGCCCCACCCGCCTCCCCTGCGCCTCGCCGGACAGGCAGGCCCAGTTCCAGAAGGTCTCGCGGCGCATGTAGCCGGCCGACCAGTCGTGGTGGGCGAATGCGTCGATGGCTCGCAGATCGAAGTCGCCCAGCGCGCTGCGCACCTCGCCGCTGCAGCGCACCCCGGCAACCTTGCGCGCATAGACCCAGCCGTTCACCGCGGTCGGCGTGCACAGGCTCATGGGGTTGAATACCGGGTCCTGCTCGTTGAAGCGCGCATCTATCCGCATGCCGTCGTCCAGCTCCACCAGCAGGCGTTTCTCCAGCGGGTTGCCGACATTCTCCAACCGCAACAGATTGCGCCCCTGGCGCAGTTCGCAGACGCCTTCGTCCGGCGTCTGCGAGAAGTTCGTCCCCAGCCCCAGCGGACACTTGAACTGGCGCTCGATCATGCGCCCGCTCTGCGGGTGGTAGAGGTAGACGAAACCGATGGCCACCAGGCTCAGCTGGGCGAGCGCGCAGCCGCCGATCAGCGTCGGGCTGATCAGGCCGAAGTACTGGAACTGGTGGAAGTTGCGCCACTTGCTCAGCGCACCGAGCTTGCGGCCCATCGGCGAGCGGTAGTCGAAATCGCGGTAATTGATGTGCTGCGGGGTCTGCTCAAGGATGCCGTAGTGCGGCTGGCCGTTGGCCTGGATGAGTTGCTGCATGCTCGCGCGCTCGCTGCCGGGGTGCGGCGCATGCTAGCACCGGCCCCGCGGCCCACGCAGTCACCGCCGGCGCCAGCTGGAGGGACCGAAGGCGTCAGGCCACCACCTGGTTGCGGCCGAACGCCTTGGCCTCGTAGAGCGCGCGGTCGGCATGCGCGTAGATCGCCTGCAGGCCCACCGAAGTACCGGGCACCAGGCAGGAGATGCCGATGGACAGGGTCACCTCCGCCGCCGTGCTCGAACCCTCGTGGGGAATGCCCAGGCCCTGCACCGCCTGGCGCAGCACCTCGGCGCGCTGCCGCGCCTCGTCGCCGTCGGCACCATAGAGCAGCACGGCGAACTCCTCTCCCCCCAGGCGAACGGCCATGTCCAGCGGCCGCCGGGCGCTGTCCTGCAGGGCCCCGGCGATGCGCTGCAGCGCCTGGTCACCGGCCTGGTGGCCATAGCGGTCGTTGTATGCCTTGAAGTGGTCGACGTCGCACAGCAGCAGCGCCATCGGCGTCTCGTCGCGCTGCGACTGGCGCCACAGGCGTTCAAGCTGGCGATCGAAGCTGCGCCGGTTGCGCAGGCCGGTGAGCGGGTCGTGCTCGGCCATCACCCGCATCAGGCGGCTGACCAGGAAATGCTCGCGCGACTTGTACTCCAGCAGGTAGCAGCCCACCGCGCCGACCAGGTTACCGAGCAGCAGGAACACCAGGTTGTTGAGCAGCTTGGTCGGTGGCAGGCCGGCGTACAGCTCGCAGCCCAGGTAAGCGAGCAGGATCAGCGTGGCCGAGCCCAGCGCCTCGGAGAAGCGCAGCCCGACCAGGAAGTAGGCGGCCATGCTGACCACCAGCAGTCCCTCATAGGGATAGCCGGGGTCGACCCGATGGGCGATGCCGACCACCGCGGCCGCCCCTATCCCCACCGCGAGGATGCAGGCGATGCTCAGCGGCACCATCAGGCGGACGAAACGCCGGTGCAGGATGAGCCCGCCGCAGACGATCAGCAGCACAAGCACCACGCCGCGCACGGCCAGCATGGTCCAGTGTTCGGCACCGGGAATCAGCAGGAAGTCGACGGCGGCCAGCGCTAGCCAGGCGAACATGGCGAACCCCAGTGCGCTGCACTTGAGTTCGAAATTGTCTTCCAGCAAATAGCTGCGGTACTCGCTCTCCAGGGCGGAGGCGAAGCGCAGGCGGCGAAAGCCCCGGGAGAGCTGTTCGGCATAAGGATTGGAGCGAACGTCGTCGAGCCAGGCATGCAGTTGCATGAATACCTCTTCTTCCGGAGGTTCTCGCGCCACCTTAGCGGTTGGCGACACACGTCACAAGTTTGTCGCGAAAGGGCGTCACTTCCTTGGCAGCCATCAAATGGCCAGTAATTTCTGAAGACCTTTCTAGCCGGCACCTTCGCCAGCTTCCGTCAGGCTTCCAGCTCGGCCTGCAGCGCAGCGCGGACGCAGTACAGCACGCCCTGGGGCACACGACCGGCGAAACGCTCGGCGATCGCAGCCACCGGCGGCAGCTCGCCGTCTTCCTCGAGGAAAGCGTCCTGCACGTCGGCCAGCAGCGCCTCGGGCAGGTCCAGGGCTTCCTCCAGGCTCAGCTGCTGGGCGGTGATGGCCTCGGCCAGCAGGCTGTAGACATTTTTCTCGGTGCAATCCAGCTGGCGGGCGATCTGCGCCGGAGTCATGCCGGCGCGGGCCAGGCTGACCAGCTCGTGACGCAGGTCCGCCGGCGGCGTGGCGGGCGCCGCCGGGGAATCGGTGAGCACGTCGAGGAAGGCCTGGCCGTAGCGCTCCAGCTTGCGCGCGCCGACGCCGCTGACCTGGGCCATGTCCGACAACGAGCGCGGCTGGCTGCGCAGCATTTCCAGCAGGGTGGCATCGGGGAAGATGACGTACGGCGGCACCGCATGCTCCTCGGCGAGCTTGCGTCGCAGGGTGCGCAGGGCCTCCCACATCTGGCGTTCCTCGGCCCGCACGAGCTGGCTGGCCGGGCTGGCGCCGCCGGAGGACGAAGACTTGCTCCGTTGCGGCTTCGGATCGCGGCGCAGGGCCAGCGTCTCCTCGCCGCGCAGCAGCGGGCGGCAAGCCTCGGTCAGGCGCAGGCTGCCGAAGCCTTCCAGGTCCACGTCGGCGAATCCACGGGCGACCAACTGGCGGAACAGGGTCCGCCATTCGTCTTCGGCGCGCGCCTTGCCGATGCCGAACACCGCCAGGTGCTGGTGGCCGAGGCTGCGCACCTTCTCGGTATCCTTGCCGAGCAGGATGTCCACCAGGTGGCCGACGCCGTAGCGCTGGCCGCTGCGGTAGATGGCCGACAGCGCCTGGCGGGCAGGCTCGGTGGCATCCCAGGTCTCGACGCCGTCGACGCAGTTGTCGCAGTGCCCGCAGGGGTTGGCCATCTGCTCGTCGAAATAGGCCAGAAGCGCCTGGCGCCGGCAGCGCGTTTCCTCGCAGAGCGCCAGCATGGCTTCGAGCTTGTGCCGCTCGATGCGCTTGTGGCGTTCGTCGCCCTCGGAGTTCTGCATCATCTGCCGCAGCAACAGCACGTCCTGCAGGCCGTAGGCCATCCAGGCATCCGCCGGCAGGCCGTCACGGCCGGCGCGGCCGGTTTCCTGGTAGTACGCCTCCAGGCTCTTGGGCAGGTCGAGGTGGGCGACGAAGCGAACGTTCGGCTTGTCGATGCCCATGCCGAAGGCGATGGTCGCCACCATGATCAGCCCCTCTTCGTTGAGGAAGCGTTTCTGGTGGAACGCGCGCAGCTCGTTGGACAGCCCGGCGTGGTACGGCAGCGCCGGGAAGCCCTGGCCGGAGAGGAACTCGGCGACCTCCTCGACCTTCTTGCGCGACAGGCAGTAGACGATGCCGGCGTCGCCACGACGCTCGCTGAGGAAGCCCAGCAACTGCTTGCGCGGCTGCTCCTTGGGCACGATGCGGTAGAAGATGTTCGGCCGGTCGAAGCTGGAGAGGAACTGTTCGGCGTTCTGCAGGTGCAGGCGCTGGATCATCTCCTCGCGGGTGCGCATGTCCGCGGTGGCGGTCAGGGCGATGCGCGGCACGTCCGGGAACAGCTCGGCGAGCTGGCCCAGTTGCAGGTATTCGGGACGGAAGTCGTGGCCCCACTGCGACACGCAATGCGCCTCGTCGATGGCGAACAGGCCGATGTTAAGGCGCTGCAGGAAGGCCAGCATGCGCGGCTGCACCAGGCGTTCGGGCGCAAGGTACAGCAGCTTGATCTCGCCACGTTCCAGGCGCGCGGCGATGTCGCGCTGCGCCTCGGGGCTGAGCGAGGAGTTCAGCGCCGCCACCGGCACGCCCAGCTCGTCGAGGGTGGCGACCTGGTCTTCCATCAGCGCGATCAGCGGCGAAACCACCACCGTCAGGCCCTCGCGCAGCAGCGCCGGGACCTGGAAGCACAGCGACTTGCCGCCGCCGGTGGGCATCAGCACCAGCGCATCGCCACCGCCGGCCACGCGCTCGATGATGCGCGCCTGGTTGCCGCGGAAGGCGTCGTAGCCGAATACGTCTTTGAGAATGCGCTGTGCCTGGTCGAGCATGGGGGTCTCCGAATCGAGGCGCGCATTATACGCAAGCGGCCAGGCGCTGCCCGGTCAGCCGTCGCGGAGCGTTCGCCGAATGCCGCCACCCCGCGCTGCTGCTGGCCCGCAGGGCGCGGAAGGACTACAATCCCGCTCCTAATTCCCGCCGAGGTAGTAACCGATGTCCTTCGCCGACCAACTGGCCCGCCTGCAAGCCTTTCTCGATGCCGATGACCTGCACGAGGAAGCCTTGGACTACATCGCGGCCCACGGTTACCTGACCGCCTTGGCGATCTGCCCGGAACAGGTCCCGGAGCGCGAGTGGATCGACGCCCTGTTCGCCGAGCCGCCGCACTACCGCAGCGACGCCGAGCGCGAGGAAATCGAGGGCACCCTGCAACAGCTCGAAGCGCACATCACCCGTGTGCTGGCCAGCGACGAAGAGCTGGAGCTGCCCTGCGAACCCTACCTGGGCGACGAGCCGGACGACTCCGATATCCGCGGCTGGTGCATCGGCTTCATGGAAGGCGTGTTCCTGCGTGAAGCGGTGTGGTTCGAGCAGGCCGAGGAAGAAGTCAGCGAGCTGCTGCTGCCGATCATGGTCGGTTCGGGCCTGTTCGACGAACAGCCGGAATTCGACGAGATCGCCCGCGACCGCCACCTGGTGGACGACATGGTCGCGCAGATCCCCGAACTGCTGACCAACCTGTTCCTGCTCTGCCAGGCTCCGGAAGAAAAGCCGGCGCTGCTCAAACCCCGCCAGCACTGATCCACCGTCGATGACGCGGCCCATCCGCCGTCATCGCCACGCCTGGGTGCGCTATCTGTTGCTGGCCGTTGGCTGGCTGAGCGTTGCCCTGGGCGTGGCCGGGATCTTCCTCCCCCTGCTCCCGACCACGCCCTTCCTACTGCTCGCCGCCGCCTGCTTCATGCGCAGCTCGCAGCGTTTCTACGACTGGCTGGTGCTGCACCCGCGGCTCGGTCCGTGGATCGCCGACTACCTCGAAGGCAACGGCATCCCGCTCAAGGGCAAGCTCTATACCCTGGCGCTGATGTGGGCGAGCATCGGGCTTTCCTTCTACCTGCTGCCGCACCTCTGGGCCCGCGTGTTCATGCTGACCAGCGCGGTCCTGGTCAGCCTCTACATCCTCCTGCTCGTGAAGACCCGCCGCCTCGGCTGAGCATCGGCAGAAATGGCCGAGAGCCACTAGACTCTGCGCATCCACCGCGGAGGCGTGGCAGATGGCGCGGTACGCAGGCATCAGGAGATGGCACAGCACCGCCCGGAACCTCGTCGTTCTGTGCGTCGGCGCCCTGCTGCTGAGCATCGGCCAGGCCGGCTGGGACTTCGACGCCATCCTCCGCAACGCCGAACAGCAATGGGGCGACCTGGGCCCCGCACGCCAGCGCATCCGCGACTGGGGCGAGCTGCTCGAACGCAGCCAGAACCTCGACGAGTCCGCGAAGCTCAAGGCCGCCAACGACTTCTTCAACGCCAGCCTCGCCTTCCGCGACGACATGAGCGTCTGGCACCAGACCGACTACTGGGCCACGCCGATAGAAGCGCTGTACAAGGGCGCCGGCGATTGCGAGGACTATGCCATCGCCAAGTACGTGACCCTGCGCCAGCTCGGCATCCCCAGCGACAAGCTGCGCATCACCTACGTCAAGGCCCTGCGCCTGAACCAGGCGCACATGGTGCTCACCTACTACGCCACGCCCGGCGGCGAGCCGCTGGTGCTGGACAACCTGATCCCGCAGATCCGCCCCGCTTCCCAGCGCTCGGACCTGCTCCCGGTCTACGCCTTCAATGCCGAAGGCCTCTGGCTGCCGGGCCCCGGCGGCGGCAAGCGCACCGGCAGCAGCAAGCAGCTGTCGCGCTGGCAGGACCTGTTGACCAAGATGCGCGCCGAGGGCCTGATCCTCGACGAGACGCGCTAGGAGGCATGCATGTCGTTACTCAAGCAACTCTTCCTGGCCATCTGCCTGTTCCTCGTGGTGGCCTTCGCCGGTAGCTTCGCCACCAGCCTGGAGAGTTCCCGAGAGCAACTCATCAGCCAGTTGCGCTCCCATGCCCAGGACGCTGCAACCGCGCTGGGGCTGTCGCTGACCCCGCATGTCGACGACCCGGCGATGATCGAGCTGATGGTCAGCTCGATCTTCGACAGCGGCTACTTCGCCAGCATCCGCGTGGTGCGCATCCCCGACAACCAGGTGATCGTCGAGCGCAAGGCCGACCCGGGCACCGGCAGCGTGCCGGGCTGGTTCGCCCACCTGGTCAACCTCAAGGCCGAAGGCGGCGATGCCCTGATCATGCGCGGCTGGGACCAGGCCGCGCGGGTCGAGGTGGTCAGCCATCCGCAGTTCGCCCTGTCGCGGCTGTGGGACAGCGCCCTCGGCAGCCTGGCCTGGCTGCTCGCCTGCGGAGTGATCAGCGCCCTGCTCGGCGGCTGGCTGCTGCGCGCCCAGCTGCGGCCGTTGGACCAGATGGTGCAGCAGGCCCAGGCGATCACCCGCCGCGAGTTCCTCACCCTGCCGCGCGAGCCGCGCACCCCGGAACTGCGCCGGGTGGTGCAGGCGATGAACCAGATGGTCGAGAAGCTCAAGGCGCTGTTCGCCGAGGAAGCCACGCGCAGCGAGAAACTGCGCGAGGAGGCCTACCAGGACAGCCTCTCCGGCCTGGCCAACCGCCGTCTGTTCGACGCTCGCCTGGAAGCTGAGCTGACCCCCAGCGAGCAGCACCCTGGCGGCTACCTTCTGCTGCTGCGGCTCAACGACCTCGCCGGACTCAACCAGCGCCTGGGCGGCCAGCGCACCGACGCCCTGATCCGCGAAGTGGCCGGGCTGCTGCAGCGCAGCCTCGAACAGCACGGCACGCCGGACTGGCTGGCGGCGCGCAGCCGCGGCGGTGAATTCACCCTGCTCGCTCCCGGCCTCGACAGCCAGGGCGCCGAGCGCCTCGCGGAGACCCTCAGCGCGCAACTGGAAAGCCTGCAGCGCACTGGCGCCAGCGACTGCAATCCGGTGGCGCACCTGGGCCTCGCGGCCTTCCAGCCGGGCGAAGCACCTGCCTCTATCCTCGGTCGCGCCGACCAGGCCCTGGCCCAGGCGCAAAGCAGTGCGGAGCATCCCTGGCACCGCCTGGAGCAATCCAGCGGGCAAACCACCCAGGACAGCCACGCCTGGCACCGCTGGATCGACCAGGCCCTGCAGAAGAGCCAGCTGCAGCTGTGGTTCCAGCCGGTACGCGCGTGCGCCGAGGGCGGTGGCGAATTGCACAGCAAGGTGCTGGCGCGCCTGCTCGACGAGCAAGGCCAGGCCGTGGCCGCCGGCCAGTTCCTGCCCTGGGTGGAGCGCTTCGGCTGGGCCGCGCGCTTCGACCTGGCGATGCTCGAACATGCCCTCGCCCACCTGGCCCAGCATGCCCGGCCACTGGCGCTGAGCCTGTCGGCGGCGAGCATTCGCGAACCCCAGGCCCTGCAACGCCTGCTCGACGTCATCAAGGCCAACCCGCAACAGGCCGGCCTGCTGACCCTGGAACTGGACGAGCGCTACCTGCCGCCACCGGCCGAACTGGAACGCCTCGGCCAAGCCGTGCGCGACACCGGCGCAAACCTCGGCCTGCAGCACTTCGGCGGACGCTTCAGCCTGATCGGCAACCTCACCCGCCTCGGCCTGGCCTACCTGAAGCTGGACGGCAGCTACATCCGCTCCATCGACCAGGACGATTCCAAGCGCGTGTTCATCGAGGCGGTGTTCCGCGCAACCAATAGCATCGACCTGCCGTTGATTGCCGAGATGGTGGAAAGCGAAGGGGAACTGCGCGTGCTGCGCGAGATGGGCATCCACGGCGCCATGGGCCGGCTGATCGGCCCACCGGCGCCGTGGGGAGAGAGCACGCCGAAACCGTAGATACCGTGTCATCTACGTTGAAGCCAACAACGGGGTCAGAACAGCCGCTCGTCATCCTCATCGACCAGCGAACTCAGGCCGCCCAGGCTGGCCCGTGTGCTGGCGCGGGCCTCCAGCTTGCGCCGGGCCACCTCCGGCAGGTCTGTGTAGCGGATCACACCGCGATCGACCAGCACCGTGACCAGATCCTCCAGCACCCGCACCAGCTCCAGGTCCGAACGCTGCAGCGACTGCAGGCGCGCATCCAGGGCCGCATCGTTGAACCAGGCAAGCACTTCCGGATCGTCGGCCGCCAGGCCCTGCGCACCTTCGAAGGGTTCGCGCTGCACGCGCACCAGGCGCCCGTTCGCATTGCGCTGCACATAGACCATCCTTCGTCCCTCCTCACTTGTCCTTCTTGTACGCCGCCTCCAGCGCATCGTTGATGGTGCGCAGCACCTTCACCCGCGCGAAGCGCTTGTCGTTGGCCTCGATCAGGGTCCAGGGTGCGATCTCGGTGCTGGTTCGGTCGACCATGTCGCCCACGGCATCGACGTACTGGTCCCACTTGTCGCGGTTGCGCCAGTCCTCATCGGTGATCTTGTAGCGCTTGAACGGCACTTCCTCGCGCGTCTTGAAGCGGTGGAACTGGGTTTCCTTGTCGATCGCCAGCCAGAACTTGACCACCACGATGCCGAATTCGGTGAGCTGCTCCTCGAAATCGTTGATCTCGCCATAGGCGCGCAGCCAGTCGGCAGGCGGGCAGAAGCCCTCGACCCGCTCGACGAGCACGCGGCCGTACCAGGAGCGGTCGAAGATGGTGAACTGCCGACGCCCCGGCATGTGCCGCCAGAAGCGCCACAGATAGGGTTGCGCGCGCTCCTCCTCGGTCGGCGCGGCGATCGGCACGATGTGGTACTGCCTCGGGTCGAGGGCGCCGGTCACGCGGCGGATGGCGCCGCCCTTGCCGGCAGCGTCGTTACCCTCGAACACCGCCACCAGCGAGTGCTGGCGGAAGCGCTTGTCGCGCATCAGCATGGCCAGGCGTGCCTGCTCCTTGGCCATCTGCTGGTTGTATTGGTCCTTGTCCAGCGACAGGCTCAGGTCGAGGCTGTCGATCAACCCGCGATTGTCCAGGCTGGCGACCAGCGGCGCAGTGTGCGGTTGCAGCTGCGGACGCACCTTGTGCTTCAGCGCCGCCTGCAGGCCCTCGAGGATGGTGCGCCCCACAGTGAGGCTGCGATAGCGCTCGTCGGCGCCCTCGACGATGTACCAGGGCGCGTAGTCGCGGCTGGTGCGGCGCAGCACGCGCTCGCCATAGCGCACGAACCTGTCGTAGACCTCGCTCTGCTTCCAGTCGAGCGGGCTCAGTTGCCAGGAGCGCTGCGGGTCGTTCTCCAGCGCCTTCAGGCGTTCCTTGAGCTGCTTCTTGGACAGGTGGAACCAGAACTTGAAGATCAGCGCGCCCTCGTCGCAGAGCATGCGCTCGAAGCGCTCCGCTGCGCTGATGGCGGCATCCAGGCGAGCGCTCTTGATATCGCCGTTGACCCGCGCATGGAGCATCTGGCTGTACCAGTTGCCGAAGAAGATGGCGATCCGCCCCTTGGGCGGCAGGCGCCGCCAGAAGCGCCACTGCGGCGGCCGCGAGAGCTCTTCGTCCGAGGGCCGCAGGAAGCTCTCGACCTGGATCAGCCGTGGGTCCATCCACTCGTTGAGCAGCTTCACCGTCTCGCCCTTGCCGGCGCCTTCGATGCCGTTGATCAGCACGATCACCGGGAAGCGCGCCTGCTGCTTCAACTCGTATTGCGCCTCGAGCAACGCCTCGCGCAGCTCCGCAACTTCCTTGTCGTAGGTTTCCTTGTCGATGGAATGGCCGATCTCGGCGGACTCGAACATGCATACGCTCCTGACTGCGGGATGCATTGAAAGTAGCGGATGTGACGCAGGCTGTCTGTGCGGGGGATCGGCTAAAATGCGCCCTTCGCTTCACTGCCGGAACCCCCATGCCCGACCTCCACAGCGCCCAGCTCGACTGGGACGACAACGGCCAGCCGCTTTCGCGCGTCTACGGCGACGTGTACTTCTCCCGCGCGTCGGGCCTGGACGAGACACACCACGTGTTCCTCGACGGCAACCAGCTGCCGCGACGCTTCGCCGCGCTCCCCGCCGGCGGTTGCCTGTGCATTGGCGAAACCGGTTTTGGCACCGGGCTCAACTTCCTCTGCGCCTGGCGCCTGTTCGAAGCCCTGGCACCGGCGGATGCCCGCCTGCACTTCGTCAGCGTGGAAAAATTCCCCCTGCGCCACGACGACCTGATCCGCGCCCTCGCCCTCTGGGACGACCTGCAGCCCTGGAGCGATCAGCTGCTGGCGCAGTACCACGCCATCCATCCGGGCTTCCAGCGCCTGGTGTTCGCCGGCGGCCGCGTGGTCCTCACCCTGCTGGTGGGCGACGTGCTGGACTGCCTGCCCGAGCTGGACGCAAGCATCGATGCCTGGTTCCTCGACGGTTTCTCGCCGGCGAAGAACCCGGAGATGTGGACCCAGCCGCTGTTCCAGCAACTCGCGCGGCTGTCCGCCCCCGGCGCGACCCTGGCCACCTTCACCAGCGCCGGTTTCGTCCGCCGCGGCCTGATCGAAGCCGGCTTCGCCATGCAGCGGGTCAAGGGCTTCGGGCAGAAACGCGAGATGCTGGTCGGCACCTTCGAAGGTCCCGCCGAAGGCGCGACCGTACCCTGGTATGCGCGCCCACCGCGCGCAGCAGGCGAGCGCCACGCCCTGGTGATCGGCGGCGGCCTGGCCGGTTGCGCCAGCGCCGCCAGCCTGGCCGGGCGCGGCTGGCGAGTGACCCTGATCGAACGTCACGCCGAGCTGGCCATGGAAGCATCCGGCAACCCCCAGGGCGTGCTCTACCTCAAGCTCTCGGCCCACGGCACCGCGCTCTCGCGCCTGATCGTCAGCGGCTTCGGCCACACCCGTCGGCTGCTCGAACGCCTGCAACGCGGCAGCGATTGGGATGCCTGCGGCGTACTGCAACTGGCCTTCGACGAAGCCGAGGGCAAGCGCCAGGCGCAACTGGCCGACGCCTTTCCGGAAAACCTGCTGCAAGCCCTGTCACAGGAACAAGCCGAAACCTTCGCCGGCGTCGCCCTGCCCGCCGGCGGGCTGTACTTCCCCGAAGCCGGCTGGGTACATCCACCGGCCTTATGCCGGGCGCTGGCGAGCCATCCGAACATCAGCGTGCAGACCTGCCATGAAGTGCGCCTGCAGCGCGAGGACGGGCAGTGGAGCGCCTGGAGCGGCGAGCAACGCCTGGCCATCGCGCCGGTCGCGGTGCTCGCCACCGCCGCCGAAGTGCGTGCCTTCCCCGCTGCGGCGAGCCTGCCGCTCAAGCGCATCCGCGGGCAGATCAGCCGCCTGCCGGCCAACGCCGAAAGCGCAGCCCTGCGCACCGTGGTTTGCGCGGAAGGCTACGTCGCCCCGCCGCGCCTGGGCGAACACACCCTCGGCGCCAGCTTCGATTTCCACAACGACGACCTGCAGCCGACCGTCGAAGAGCACCAGGGCAACCTCGAACTTTTGCGAGAAATCTCCCCTGACCTTCTCGCGCGCCTTGGCGCTGGTAAGCTCGACCCGGCCACGCTGGAAGGCCGCGCGGCCTTCCGTTGCACCACGCCGGACTACCTGCCGCTGATTGGCCCATTGGCCGAACGCGAAGCCTTCGCCGCCGCCTATACGGTGCTGGGCAAGGATGCCCGCCAGGTGCCGGAAGTCCCCTGCCCCTGGCTCGAAGGGCTATACCTGAACAGCGCCCACGGCTCGCGCGGACTGATCACCGCACCGCTTTCCGGCGAACTGCTCGCGGCCTGGATCGAAGGCGAGCCATTGCCGCTGCCGCGCAAGGTCGCCGAGGCCTGCTTGCCGAACCGTTTCCTGCTGCGTGAGGTAGTGCGCGGCCAGAAGGCCTGACTCTCAACCTGCAACCGGACCACCGGAGCCTCCCACGCGAATGGATGCCCTGCTCGTCGAATCCGCTGCCATCGGCATGATCCTCGGATTGCTGCTCGGCCTCACAGGTGCCGGCGGCTCGCTGGTGGCACTGCCGCTGCTGCTCAGCCTGCACATGCCGCTGCACGACGCCATCGGCGTGAGCCTGGGCGCGGTGGCGCTGTCGGCGCTGATCGGCGCCATTCCCCGTGCGCGTCAGGGCCTGGTGGCCTGGCGCCCCCTGCTGTGGCTGACCCTCGCCGGCTGGCCGGGCAACGCCCTGGGCCAGTGGCTGGGCCGCTTCATCCCCGAGGCGCTGCTGATCCTCGGCTTCTGCGCCCTGGTGCTGTGGTCGGCGTGGCGGATGTGGCGTGGTTCGAGCACGCCCAAGGTGGCCGGCACGGCGACGCGCAACGGGCCGTTGCTAGCGCTTGGTCTCGCGGTGGGCCTGCTCTCGGGGCTGATGGGCGTTGGCGGCGGCTTCCTGATAGTGCCGGGGCTGCTGTGGTTCACCCCGCTGTCGATGTTGGCGGCCACCGCGACCTCCATGGCCGGCATCGCCCTGGTCTCGGGCGGCGGCTTCCTGCTCTACCTCAGCCATGCGCAACCGCCGATGTCGCTGCTTGCCGCACTCGCAGCCGGCGGTGCGCTGGGCGTGCTGTTCGGCAACCGCCTGGCATTGCGCCTGGGTGGCGCCACCCTGCAGCGCATCTTCGCTGTAATGCTGGTAGTCGTGAGCCTCTCCCTGGCGGCGCAGAAGCTGCTGGCCTGACGTAGGCGCGAACCTCTCCGCTCCTACATCACTCCTCTTCCTCTTCCGGCAGCTCGAACAACTCGGCCGCACGCAGCAAGCCGGCCAGCACCGCATGGCGCTCCCATTCCGGCAGTTCGGCGAAACGCGTCATCACGTACTCGGGCAACAGCGGTGGTGCCGTGCGCAGCGCGTCGCGGCCGGCATCTTCGAGCAGCAGCCATTGCTTGCGGCGATCTCTTTCATCGCGCCTCCGCGCCAGTAATCCGCGGCTTTCCAGGCGGTCGAGTACCCCGGAGAGGGCCGCCTGCGAGAGGCTCACCTGCTTGGCCAGGCCGCTCGCGGTGATCTCCTGCTCCATCTGCAACACCTGCAGGATCAGCAGTTGCAATGGCGTCAGCCCACCCAGCCGGCTCAGGCGCTTGGCGTGCACCTCGCAGCCCTGCTGGAGCCGCCGCAAGGCCTGGAACATGGACAGCCTGTAGGCGTCATCCTTCGCCGAATCTCTTTCAGCCATAAGCAATCACCCGCACAGAGCCCAGAAAGGATCATTAAAAATCTTCAGAACCACTTCCACCTGAAAGTGTCAGTCAATTACCACCTACCAATTAGGCCCCGGCCTGACCCCATTCATCCCCAACGGAGAACCGGTAAGGACAATGTGCGGAATAGCAGGAGAACTTCGTTTCGATAAACAACCCGCCGACCTCGCAGCGGTCGAGCGCATCACCCACCACCTCTCCCCTCGCGGACCCGACGCCTGGGGCTTCCACAGCCAGGGCCCGATCGCCTTCGGGCACCGCCGGCTGAAGATCATGGACCTTGCCGAGCGCTCCGCTCAGCCCATGGTAGACGCCGATCTGGGCCTGTCCCTGGTGTTCAATGGCGCGCTCTATAACTACCCGGAGTTGCGCCGCGAACTGGAAGCCCTCGGCTATCGGTTCTTTTCCAGCGGCGACACGGAAGTACTGTTAAAAGGCTATCACGCTTGGGGCAAGGATCTATTGCCGCGCCTCAATGGCATGTTCGCGTTCGCCATCTGGGAGCGTGACGCTCAGCGCCTGTTCATCGCCCGCGACCGCCTGGGCATCAAGCCTCTCTACCTGACCCGCGACGCCAAGCGCCTGCGCTTCGCCTCCAGCCTGCCGGCGCTGTTGCAGGGCGGCGGTATCGATACCCAGCTCGACCCCGAGGCGCTGAACCTCTACCTGAACTTCCATTCGGTGGTGCCGGCCCCGCGCACGCTGCTGGCCGGCGTGCGCAAGCTGCCGCCGGCGACCTGGATGAGCATCGACAGCGTCGGACGCGTCGAGCAGCACTGCTGGTGGCGCCTCGATTACGGCCCGACCGAGGAAGAACGCGAACTGACCCAGGATGACTGGGAAGAACGCGTGCTCGACGGCTTGCGTGACGCGGTACGCCTGCGCCAGCGCGCGGCCCGCGAGGTCGGCGTACTGCTCTCGGGTGGCGTCGACTCCAGCCTGCTCGTCGCGCTGCTGCACGAGGCCGGTGTGGAGGAACTGCCGACCTTCTCCATCGGTTTCGAAGATGCCGGCGGCGAACGCGGCGACGAATTCCACTACTCCGACCTCATCGCCCGCCGTTATGGCACGCGCCACAATCGCCTGCGCATCGCCGAACACGAAGTGATCGACCAGTTGCCTGCGGCCTTCCGCGCCATGACCGAGCCGATGGTCAGCCACGACTGCATCGCCTTCTACCTGCTCGCTCGCGAAGTCTCGAAGCACTGCAAGGTGGTGCAGAGCGGCCAGGGCGCCGACGAACTCTTCGCCGGCTATCACTGGTATCCGCGCGTCGCCGAAGCCGCCGACCCGCTGGCCGGCTATCGCGCGGCCTTCTTCGACCGCACCCACGCGGAGTACCTGGAGACAGTGCGTCCGGCGCTGCGCGTCGAGGATGTCGCCCAGGCCTTCGTCGCCGAGCACTTCGCCGGATCCGGCGCGACCGATCCGGTGGACAAGGCGCTGCGCCTGGACAGCACGGTCATGCTGGTCGACGACCCGGTGAAGCGGGTCGACAACATGACCATGGCCTGGGGCCTGGAGGCCCGCGTGCCGTTCCTCGACTACCGCCTGGCCGAGCTCTCGGCGCGCATCCCTGCGCGCTTCAAGCTCGGCGACGGCGGCAAGCAGGTGCTCAAGGCCGCCGCGCGACGCGTGCTGCCGGCCGAGGTGATCGACCGCCCCAAGGGCTATTTCCCGGTGCCTGGCCTCAAGCACCTGCAGGGCCGTACGCGCGCCTGGATCAGCGAGCTGCTGCTCGACCCGAGCCAGGACCGCGGCCTCTTCGAGCCTGCGCAGATCGACCGCCTGCTGGGCAGCCCGGAGGACGACCTCACCCCCTTGCGCGGCTCGAAGCTCTGGCAGCTCGCCGCCCTCAACCTCTGGCTCAACGAGCAGGGACTCTGACGCCACTCAGCCGGCAGGCCCCGGCCCACGAGCCGGCGACCTGCCCAGGGAGCTCAGCATGAAGAACCCCATCCACCCGCCCCGTCCGCACAACCAGCGCCTGCTGCGCGGCCTGGCGCCGACCTACCAGCGTCTGCAGGCGCGTTTTGCCGAAGACCACAATGAGCCCTTCGAGCCGCACATCCTGCACTGCGGCTGGGGTCGCCTGCTGGTCGGGCACACCTTCGCCGAAGCCGAAGCCCTCGCCAGTGAACTGCTCAAGGAGCGCGCCGGCGAACGCGACATCGCCCTCTACGTAGCGGCGCCGCAGCAGGTGCTGGCCCATGCGCCACAGCAGCTGTTCCTCGACCCGTCCGACACCCTGCGCCTGTGGTTCACCGACTACCGCCCGGCGCGCCGCTCGTTCCGCGGCTTCCGTATCCGCCGCGTGCACAGCGAGGCGGACTGGGCCGCGATCAATCGCCTGTACCTGACGCGCGGCATGCAGCCGGTCGATGCGCAGCGACTCACCCCACACTTCGACGGCGGCCCCACCTACTGGTTGGCTGAGGACAGCGAAACCGGTGCGGCAGTCGGCAGCGTGATGGGCCTGAACCACGCCAAGGCCTTCGCCGACCCGGAGCGTGGCTCCAGCCTCTGGTGCCTGGCGGTCGATCCGCAGTGCGCTCGCCCGGGCGTGGGCGAAGCGCTGGTGCGGCACCTCATCGAGCACTTCATGAGCCGCGAACTGGCTTACCTCGACCTGTCGGTGCTGCACGGCAACCAGCAGGCCAAGGCGCTGTACCGCAAGCTCGGCTTCCGCGAACTGCCGACCTTCGCCATCAAGCGCAAGAACAGCATCAACCAGCCGCTGTACATCGGTCCCGGTCCGGAGCACGCGCTCAACCCCTATGCGCGGATCATCATCGACGAGGCCCACCGGCGCGGTATCGAGGTCCGCGTGCTGGACGCCGACGCCGGGCTGTTCAGCCTCACCCAGGGCGGCCGGCGCATCCGCTGCCGAGAGTCGCTTTGCGACCTGACCAGCGCAGTGGCCATGACCCTCTGCCAGGACAAGCAGCTGACCCACCGCGCGCTGTCCCGCGCCGGCCTCAAGCAGCCCAGCCAGCGCCTGGCCGGCAGCGCCGCAGAGAACGCCGCCTTCCTCGCCGAGCATGGCGCGCTGGTAGTCAAGCCAGTGGACGGTGAGCAAGGCCAGGGCGTAGCGGTCAACCTGAACGATGCCGAGGAACTGGAGGCAGCCATCGAGCACGCCCGACGCTTCGACACCCGCGTGCTGCTGGAGAGCTACCACTCCGGCCTCGACCTGCGCGTACTGGTGATCGGCTACGAAGTGGTGGCCGCCGCCGTGCGCCACCCAGCCAGCGTGATCGGCGACGGCCGGCACAGCATCCGCGAGCTGATCGAAGCCCAGAGCCGCCGACGCCAGGCCGCGACCGACGGCGAGAGCCGCATCCCGCTGGACGGCGAAACCGAACGCACCCTGCGCGCCGCGGGCTACGACTACGCCGACGTACTGCCGGAGGGCACCCGCCTGGCCGTGCGCGGCACCGCCAACCTGCATACCGGCGGCACCCTGGAAGACGTCACCGCGCAGCTGCATCCGACCCTGCGCGAGGCCGCCGTGCGCGCCGCGCGGGCGCTGGAAGTGCCGGTCACCGGGCTCGACCTGCTGGTGCCGGCAGTGGACGGCGAGGACTACGTGATCATCGAGGCCAACGAACGCCCGGGCCTGGCCAACCACGAGCCGCAGCCCACCGCCGAACGCTTCATCGACCTGCTCTTCCCGCTCAGCCGCGACCCG
The DNA here is from genome assembly GCF_041409665.1 of Pseudomonas sp. QL9. Classification (NCBI taxonomy): domain Bacteria; kingdom Pseudomonadati; phylum Pseudomonadota; class Gammaproteobacteria; order Pseudomonadales; family Pseudomonadaceae; genus Pseudomonas; species Pseudomonas sp. QL9. Next base: position 4,527,862 of record NZ_CP166971.1, on the reverse strand, counting down.
CTGGGTCGCCAGGAGTCCGCATGACCGCCCTGCCGCAGCCAGACCTGGCCTATCTGCAACGCGTGCTCCTGGAGATGCTCGCCATCCCCAGCCCTACCGGCTTCACCGACACCATCGTGCGCTACGTCGCCGAACGCCTCGAAGAGCTCGGCGTGCCCTTCGAGATGACCCGCCGCGGGACCATCCGCGCAACCCTCGCCGGCAAGCGCGACAGTCCGGACCGCGCGGTATCGGCGCACCTGGACACCATTGGCGCCATCGTCCGCGAGATCAAGGCCGACGGCCGCCTGGCCCTGGCGCCGGTAGGCTGCTGGTCGAGCCGCTTCGCCGAGGGCAGCCGCGTCACCGTGTTCTGCGACAACGGCGTACTGCGCGGCAGCGTGCTGCCGTTGCTGGCCTCCGGGCATGCCTTCAACACGGCGGTGGATAACCTGCCGATCAGCTGGGACAACATCGAGTTGCGCCTGGACGCCTACACCGTGAGCCACGCCGACAGCGCCGCGCTGGGGGTATCCATCGGCGACTTCGTCGCCTTCGACCCGCTGCCGGAATTCACCGAGAGCGGCCACATCAGCGCCCGTCACCTGGACGACAAGGCCGGTGTCGCGGCGCTGCTGGCGGCGCTCAAGGCCGTGGTGGAAAGCGGCCAGGTGCCGCCGATCGACTGCCACCCGCTGTTCACCATCACCGAGGAAATCGGCTCGGGCGCGGCCGGCGCCTTGCCCTGGGACGTCAGCGAGTTCGTCGGCATCGACATCGCCCCAGTGGCCGCCGGGCAGAACTCCAGCGAACACGCGGTGAGCGTGGCCCTGCAGGATTCCGGCGGGCCGTACGACTATCACCTGTCGCGGCACCTGCTGCGCCTGGCCGAGCGGCACGAAGTGAACGTGCGTCGCGACCTGTTCCGCTACTACCACAGCGATGCGCAATCGGCGATCGAGGCCGGCCACGACATCCGCACCGCGCTGCTGGCCTTCGGCTGCGACGCGACCCACGGCTACGAGCGCACCCACATCGACAGCCTGGCCAACCTCGCCCGCCTGCTCTGCGCCTACCTGCTGAGCCCGCCGGTGTTCGCCAGCGACGCGGAGCCGCGCGAAGGCGCCATCGCGCGCTTCAGCAAGCAGCTGGAACACCCGGTGCATATGGAAAGCACCACCCACGTGCAGCCGGTCGGCGAACTGCTGGACCAGCACCCGGACGACGACAAGGAGCGCCGCTGAAGCACCCCGGACTCGCCGGCGGACCGGCGCGGGACTAGAATCGCCGCCTGTTCCGCCGAGTACCCATGATGCTGATCCCCCACGACCTGCTCGAAGCCGAGACCCTGGACAACCTGCTGGAAGACTTCGTCACCCGCGAAGGCACCGACAACGGCGACGACACCCCGCTCGACGTCCGCGTCGAGCGCGCCCGTCATGCGCTCAAACGCGGCGAGGCGGTGATCGTCTTCGATCCGGAAAGCCAGCAGTGCCAACTGATGCTGAAAAGCGAAGTGCCGAAGGAGTGGCTGGAGAGCTGAACCCCATCGGCCCTCCCCGGTGAGCGACGTCGGAATCCAAACGACACCCGATCTTGCCAAACCGAGCTTTTCCAGCAGCATCAGGCACATGGCGCACTTTCCTGACCCATTGATCAGATAACCCGAAGCCCGACGCTCTACCCCCGCCTCCACAACCCAATCGGCTCTGTCAGTCGCATTGGTCATTCCCTTCCGTTGATCGGAACTTGACCAGTTTCTTCCAATTGTTGCTGAACCCCACGGCTGCATCGGACTCCTACTTTCGCCTGGGCATGGCAACCGGCACGTTGCCCAGGCGCCCCCCCTTTTCCCGGACGGAGGTCCCTCATGCGCGGAAGACATTCCGTGCAGGGACTCATTTTGTCCGAAGAAAAGGAGTGGACACTCGAAGCCCCCTTACGATGCGCCGCGAGGGGGACGCAATGCCGGAAATAGGAAATGGGCAACCGCAGGAAGCAGTTCAGAACCTGAAATCGTTGTTAACAAGAGGCACCCCATCCTATGGAACTCACCCACTACTTCATCGATCTCCTGCACCGCGACGCCGCCATGGAGCTCATTCGAATGGGCGTCGTGTATGCGCACCTGCTTGCCTGTTGCGTTGCCCTCGGCATGGTGCTGGTCAGCGACTTCACCCTGCTGCACAAACTGGTTACGGGCCGCAGCACCGAAGAAGACGGAAACCACCTCGATACGCTTAAACGCATCATCAGCTATGCCCTGGTCGCACTGTGGATCAGCGGGGCCCTGGTCGTTGGGCTGGATATGCTGGGCAAAGGCACCCAGTACCTGCTCAATCCCAAGCTGCAGGCCAAGATACTGGTGGTGACACTCCTGACGCTCAACGGCTTCGCCCTGCACGCTTACATCATGCCGACCATCAAGCGCGCCGGCTGCATCCTGAAGCTGCCGGCCAGCGAACGCGACCTGGCGATTTTCAGCGGCACCGTCTCAGCGGTTTCCTGGCTGTACGCGGCCATGCTCGGCGTCGGTCGCCCGCTGTCGTGGAAGTACAGCCTGGCAGAAATTCTCGCGGCCTATCCCCTGCTGATCATCGGCGGCTTTGCCCTGACCCTGCTGCTGGTGAAGTGGCGCAAGGGCGCCCAGCCGCAACCGCAATTCGGCTACGCCGGCATCATCGCGCACGGCTGAGGTTCGGCAACGGGCGGGCAGGGATGCCCGTCCATGTCAGGGCGCCAGCTTCGGCCCCAGCAGCACTACGCTCGCGCCGGCTATGCACAGCGCCGCGCCCAGCCAGTCGCTCCACAGCGGGCGGCTCTTCTCGATGAAGGCCAGCCAGAACAGCGAGGCCGCCACGTAGATCCCGCCGTAGGCCGCGTAGGCACGCCCGGCGTAGGCGGCTTCGACGCGGGTCAGCAGCAGGGCGAAGCAGACCAGGCTGAACAGCCCGGGAATTATCCACAGGGGCGTGCGATCCAGGCGCAGCCAGAGGAAAAAGGTGTAGCAACCGGCGATCTCGCAGAACGCGGCGAGCAGGAACCACAGGTAATTGAGCATGGGCTTTCCTTGAGCTTCAGCCGCGCAGGCCGCCTTCCCTTTCCCAGGCGCAGCGCACGCGCAGGTCGTCCTCGTGGGGGCTGTGGAAGCCGCGCTCGGACTCCCAGCGGAAGGTGTGGCTGCCGTTGAGTTCGGTCTCCAGGTGGACCACCGCGCTGGCCCAGTACAGGCGCCGCAGCAGGGACTCGAACTGCTCGACCCAGAGGCTCCACTCGTATTCGATGGTCTGGTAGCTGGCACCGAAGTGGATCACTTGCGACTGGTACAGCCCGGCGCCTTCCTGCTCGCAGCGGCTGAACATCTCGCGGCCGATGAACGGCCAGTTCTCGCCCATCGGCAGGCTGTCCAGCACCTTGCGATTGGCCGCCCGGCGCATGCGCCGCTCCATGGAGTCGCCGGGCCAGTCGCGGATGCAACCATAGACGATGGATTCGGACTGCAAGACGGGACACTCCCTACCACGGAAAAACACCGCAGCCTTCTAGCACAGGCGCAAAGGAACCGAAAGCGAACTGCGGCAAAGATGCGCAACCGCGCAAACACCGGCCGGGGTTACGCAGAAAAGCAAAAGCCCCGCGAACGTGGCGGGGCTTTCACTGGGGTCCAACATACATCGGCAGGCAGGCCGGTGGGGTAAAGCTAGCGCTTTGCACCGGCCTGGGCAAGCCCTGATTGCACGAGCACCAAAGCGGTGCGGAAATCAGGCCGCGTTGCCGCGCTTGGCCTGCATCTTCGCAGCCATTTTCGCCATCTCGTCGTAGATCGCCTGCGGGTTCTGCTGCTTGATCTGCCAGGCCATGCGGCCCTGTTCGTGGGGCAGGATCATGAAGCTGTCGCGGGCCACTTCCTGGTGGATGTAGTCGGCGATGTCGGCGGCGCTGATGGGCGAGCCTTCCAGCAGCTTGCCGACCTGGCTCTTCATCTCCGGGCTCGGGCCACGGAAGGAATCGAGCAGGTTGGTCTGGAAGAACGACGGGCAGACCACGTGGACCTTCACGTCCACCAGGGTCAGCTCGGCCAGCAGGCTTTCCGAGAGCGCCACCACGCCGGCCTTGGCGACGTTGTAGTTGCTCATCGCCGGGCCCTGCATCAGTGCAGCCATGGAGGCGATGTTGATGATCCGCCCCTTGCTGCGTTCGAGCAGCGGCAGGAAGGCCTTGCAGCCCTTGACCACGCCCATCAGGTTGATCGAGATCTGCCAGTCCCAGTCCTCCAGCGACAGCTCGCCGAAGAAACCGCCGGAGGCCACGCCGGCGTTGTTGACGATGACGTCGATGCCGCCGAGCTTCTCATCGCAAGCCTGCGCCAGCGCAGTGAGCTGGCTGTAGTCGCGCACGTCGCAGCGCTGGGTGAAGCCGTCGCCGCCGGCTTCGCGAACGAGTTTGAGGGTTTCCGCCAGGCCCGCTTCGTTGACGTCGGCCAGGGCCAGTTTCCAGCCGTCACGGGCCCAGCGCAGGGCGATTTCACGACCCAGGCCGGAACCGGCGCCGGTGATCATCATGCGATTTTGCATAGGGAGGTTGCCTTGTCTTGTCCGGTGAAGTTGACCGGCAGTTTAGCCAAGGCGCATGGCGGGCTGCGCTTAAATCAGGCTGCTGAATGGCCCTGGCAAACCGCGGCCATAGCCAGGCGTGGCGGGGCCTTCAGAGCGCCGGCAGGAGCAGCCCTGTGGCCTTGCCGAGCACCAGCGCAAGCCCGGCGGAGACCAGCAGGAAGGTCACGCAGTTGGTGCGCTCGCGACGCAGGCCGGCGAAGGAATGGACGCGGTAGCGCAAGAGGAAGGCGCCCATCGCCAGCAGCAAGGCCGGCAGCAGGTAGACGAACTGCCAGTAGAGCTGCGGATTGCTCTCGCGGGCCAGCCAGCTCGCCAGCGGCAGAATCACCACGCCCAGCAGCAACTGGCTCAGCAGCCAGAGGCTTCCCAGCACGACCAGCACCATCCCGAGCATGCGCGCTCCCCTCTCCCGAAAAAGCCGACATGGTAGAGAGTTGCCCGGCTGCGGGCTGTGTGCTGGGTCACTTTGCGCCAGATACAAATACGTACGTCAGCGCAGCTCCGTGGGCAGCGACCCCTTGCGCAGGCGCAGGAACATCAGGGCCACGCTGCGCGCGTCGCCCAGGGCGGTGTGGCGCCCTTCCACCGGGATATCGAGGGTGCGCGCCAGCGTGTCGAAGCGCAGGTCCAGGTGCAGGTCCGGGTAGCGCCGCGCCATCTTGCGCTGATACAGGGCCGAGACCTCGATGCGCGGATTGTCCAGCCGCTCGCCCAGCAGCAGGCGCAGATGGCGGCTGAGGACAGCGGCATCGAAGGACAGGTAGTAGCCGAGCAGCGGTCGCTCGCCGATGAACGCCAGCAGGCGGCGCAGCGCTTCGGCCAGCGGCAATTGCCCTTCGAGGTCGGCGCGGCGCAGCTTGTGGATGCGGATGGAGTCGCCGGTCAGGCTTGCCGGCGGCTCGACCAGCAGGTCCAGGCGCTCGCCGAGGACCAACTTGCCGCCGCGGATCAGCACCGCGCCGATGCTCAGAATGTCTGCCGTGCGTGGGTCGAGGCTGGTGGTTTCGAGATCGATGGAGACGATTTCCTCGGCCTCTTCGGCCGCATGCAGGCACCAGTAAAGGCGGCGGCGCCAGCCAGACCAGGCGTGATCGGGGAGCTTCACCAGCGCGTTCATCGACTCTCCAGATGGAATTGCCAGGCCAGGCTCTGCTTGAACTTCTTCACCGCATGCAAGCCGAAGCGCAGCAGATCGCGTTCGTGGCGGCTCAGGCGCGCCACGTCCAGGCCGTGCTCGCGGCCATCGCGCGCACCGCCAAGCTGTTGCTGCAGACGCAGTTGCAGGAAGAGTTCGAAGGATTCCGCCAGGTTGTCGGCCAAGCCTTCGTCGAGGACGCCGCGCGCCTTGAGAGCTCCCAGGCGGGCCAGGGTGCCGCGCTCCTCCAGACCTTCGCGCAGGGCCAGCACACGGCAGCCGTGGACCAGCGGGAAGATGCCGCCGCGCTTGATGTCCAGATGCTCCTCGCGGGTTTTCAAGTTGCCAAGGATGGTGAGCGGCGTGTCGAACTGCAGAGCAGCGGCTGCCATGTCGGGCAACCAGCGCTCGCCCTCCTGGGCGAAACGCAGCAGTCCCTGGCGCAGCCCTTCGTAGAGCTGCCGATTTCCGGCGACAGGGCTCGCATCGGCCAGGATCGACATGCGCATCAGCTGCTCGGGCTGACCCTCCAGCTGGGTCTGGTTCAGCTCACGCTGCCAGGCCGCCAACGGCTTGCACCACGCTGGCTGGCTGGCCATGACGCCGCCCGGACAAGGTGGATAACCGAAGCTCAGCAGGGCCTCGCTGAAGCGCTGCATCAGCGCCAGCCCCTGCTCGACCGGCAGGTCTTCGGCGAGGATCAAGGCGTTGTCCTGGTCGGTCTTGAGCAACTGTTCGCCGCGGCCTTCGCTGCCCATCACCAGCAGGCAGCAGCGGCTGCGCAGTGCTGGCGGCACGAGCAGTTCGAACAGTCGCTCCAGCAGTTGCTCATTGAGCGCGCTGACCAACTGCATGATGAAGCGCAGGCGAATGCCGTTGCCGCACAACGTGGCAATCAGCGTGTGCAGGGTTTCCGCGGCGCCGCGCAGCTCCTCCTCGCTCTCTGCCCGTGCGATGCGCATCGCCAGCACGTGGGAGTGGGTCGAGAAGAGGCTGAGCACCTGGGTCAGGTGCAGAAGGCCGACGACCTCGCCGTCTTCGCGCACGGCGACCCGCTCGATGCGCTTGCGGGTCATGAGGATCATGGCATCGAAGAGGAAGTCGCCCAGCTCCACGCAGGCCAGCGGACCATGCGCCAAGGGCCCGATGGGCTCGGCCTCGCTGCGGCCGTCGCGAAAGTGCGCGGTCATCAGGTCGGTGCGGGTGACTATGCCCAGCTCGCCGTCCTGGCGAACCAGCAGCGCATCGGCGCCACGGCTCAGCTGCAGGCGCGCGGCATCGCCCAGGGCCAGGCCGGCGGAGACTTCGATCGCCGGCAGCAGGTGCTCGCGGGCGATGCGGGTGAGGATGAACTCGGCGAGGTTCTGCCCGTCGCGGCGCGCCAGCTGGCGCTTGGCCGCGAGGTCGGCCTGGAAGAAGCGGCCGAAGTCCGGATTGGCGCCGCACAGCTGATGGAAGACGCTGGCGGGCAATTCGTAGGTGATGCTCTCCTCCACTGCGCAATAGACGTGCTTGCTGCTGCCGGAGAAAAGCCCGCGGATGTCGAAGATGTCGTCGCTGGTGTACTGCGCGAACAGCTTGCCGTCCTCGCCGCGTTCCTCGATCACGCCCTTGAGCACGACGAACAGGCAAGGTACCGCGGATCCAGCGGCGATGAGGGTTTCGCCGGCGGCGTAGTAGCCAACGCTAAGCGCCTCGCTCAGCCGCTCGCGCTCGGCCGCGCGCAGCAGATCGAACGGCGGCGAGGAAAAGTTGAACTGCTCGGCCATCTCGGCCCCCGTGGCAGGGAAACAAAGACAAAGCCGGAGGCGAACCTCCGGCTTTGCATTCAACAGCCAAAAACCATCAGTGCGCTACGGCACCGCTGGCGCCAAGGCCGGTCTGCGAACGGATGAACTGCGGGAAGAAGCGTGCGCGCTCCTCGTCGGCAGCGGCGGACTTGTCGGTGATCGAGAAGAACCAGATACCGATGAAGGCCACGGCCATGGAGAACAGTGCCGGGTATTCGAACGGATAGATCGGTTTCTCGTGGCCGAGGATCTGCACCCAGATGGTCGGGCCGAGGATCATCAGCACCACCGCAGTGATCAGGCCCAGCCAGCCGCCGATCATGGCGCCGCGGGTGGTCAGCTTCTTCCAGTACATCGAGAGCAGCAGCACCGGGAAGTTGCAGCTGGCGGCGATGGAGAAGGCCAGGCCGACCATGAAGGCGATGTTCTGCTTCTCGAACAGGATGCCGAGGATGATGGCAACCACGCCCAGGGCGACGGTGGTCATCTTCGACACGCGCAGCTCATCTTTCTCGTTGGCCTTGCCGCCCTTGTAGACGCTGGCGTACAGGTCGTGGGACACCGCCGAGGCGCCGGCCAGGGTCAGCCCGGCGACCACCGCGAGGATGGTGGCGAAGGCCACCGCCGAGATGAAGCCGAGGAACAGGCTGCCGCCCACGGCGTTGGCCAGGTGCACGGCGGCCATGTTGTTGCCGCCGATCAGCGCGCCGGTGGCGTCCTTGAAGGCCGGGTTGGTGCTGACCAGCAGGATCGCGCCGAAGCCGATGATGAAGGTCAGGATGTAGAAGTAGCCGATGAAGCCGGTGGCGAAGAACACGCTTTTGCGCGCTTCCTTGGCGTCGCTGACGGTGAAGAAGCGCATCAGGATGTGCGGCAGGCCGGCGGTGCCGAACATCAGCGCGAAGCCCAGGGAGAACGCCGAGATCGGGTCCTTGACCAGGCCGCCGGGGCTCATGATCGCTTCGCCTTTGGGGTGGACCTTGATGGCTTCGGAGAACAGGGTGCTGATGTCGAAGTTGACGTGCTTGAGCACCATGATCGCCATGAAGGTGGCGCCGGAGAGCAGCAGCACGGCCTTGATGATCTGGACCCAGGTGGTGGCGAGCATGCCGCCGAACAGCACGTAGAGCACCATCAGGATGCCGACCATGACCACCGCGACGTGGTAGTTCAGGCCGAACAGCAGCTGGATCAGCTTGCCGGCGCCGACCATCTGCGCGATCAGGTAGAAGGCCACCACCACCAGCGAACCGCAGGCGGACAGGGTGCGGATGTTCTTCTGTTTCAGGCGATAGGACGCGACGTCGGCGAAGGTGTACTTGCCGAGGTTGCGCAGGCGTTCGGCGATCAGGAAGAGGATGATCGGCCAGCCCACCAGGAATCCGATGGAGTAGATCAGGCCGTCATAGCCGGAGGCGAACACCAGGGCGGAAATCCCCAGGAAGGACGCTGCGGACATGTAGTCGCCGGCGATCGCCAGGCCGTTCTGGAAACCGGTGATGCTGCCGCCAGCGGTGTAGAAGTCGGCGGCCGACTTGCTGCGCTTGGAGGCCCAGTAGGTGATGCACAGGGTCAGGCCGACGAAGGCCACGAACATCACGATGGCGGAGACGTTCATGGGTTGGCGCTGGACGTCGCCGGTCAGGGCGTCGGCCCACAGGGCAGGAGCGAAGGCGGCCAGGCCGAGGGCCGCGAGCAGGCGGGCGATCATTGCTGGATCTCCTTGAGGACTTCCTGGTTCAGGCGGTCGAACTCGCCATTCGCGCGGCGCACGTAGATGCCGGTGAGGACGAAGGCCGAAACGATCAGGCCGACGCCCAGGGGAATGCCCCAGGTCACGGACGATTCGGGGCTGACCTTGGTGCCCAGGACCTGCGGTGCGAAGGCGATCAGGAGGATGAAGCCCACGTACAGGCCCAGCATGATCACGGAGAGCAGCCAGGCGAATCGCTCGCGCTTGGCCACCAGTTCTTTGAAGCGCGGATTGCTATCAATCCGCTGGTAGATGCTGTCGTTCATTTTGTTTTTGTCCTCACAGCGGGGGATGACGCGGATGTCGTCGATCCCCACTTTAGGACTCTGGTGCAAGGCCTCCAGACGACTTTAGTCGTAGCGCTCAGCGTGCTGCCCGCCAAGCTGCGGAACAGAGCGCGCGGCATGAAAAAGCCCGCCATGCGGCGGGCTTTTTGCGGAGCTTGAACAGGACTTACTGGGTCCACTCCTTGACCCGGTCCGGGTGGCTGTCCACCCATTTCTTCGCGGCTTCCTCGGGCTTGGCGCCGTCCTGGATGGCAAGCATGACCTCGCCGATCTCCTGGCCGTCCTTCCACTTCAGTTTCTTCAGCAGGGCCCAGACTTCCGGCGCCTTCTTCTCCAGCGCCGGGTTGGCGACGCTGTCGACGTGTTCCTCGTCGCCGTAGACCTTCTTCGGGTCCTCGAGGAACTTCAGTTTCCACTTGGCGAACATCCAGTGCGGAATCCAGCCGGTCACCGCCACCGCCTTCTTGTCGTTCTCGGCGCGGGTCAGCTCGGCGATCATGCCGCTGCCGGAACTGGCCACCAGCTTGTAGTCCAGGCCGTAGTCCTTGATCGCCTGGTCGGTCTTGAGCATCACCCCGGCGCCGGCGTCGATGCCGATGATCTGGCCGTTGAAGTCAGCCTTCTGCGCCTTGAGGTCCTCGATGCTGTTGGCCTTGACGTACTCCGGCACGATCAGGCCGATCTTCGCCCCCGGGTAGTTCACGCCCAGGTCGACCACCTTGTCCTTCATCTTCTCGAAGTAGGCGCCGTGGGTGACCGGCAGCCAGGCCGAGAGCATGGCGTCGAGTTTGCCGCGGGCCACGCCCTGCCACATGATGCCGGCCGCCACCGGCATCAGTTTCACCGGGTAGCCGAGCTCCTTGCGGATCACCTCGGCCGCCACGTGGGTGGTGGCCACGCTGTCCGACCAGCCATCGACGTAGCCGATGGTGATTTCCGGCTTGGCTGCAGCCGACACCAGGGTCGCCGCCGCCGTCAGTGCCAGCCCCGCGCCCAGGCCCAGCAGACGTCGCATCATTCGCATGTGTTTCTCCCCTTCGAATTAGGTACACCGGAGCCAATGCCCCGAGGCGGTCTTGGCCGCACCTCCATCATCGGCGTGAGAGCCGTGCGGGCTGCTCCGAGAGCGACTCCGAACGATCCCCTCCACGACACGACCTCGCCATTTGCGACTTGCACGAACCGTTTGCGACAGTGCGCCGACGCTCGGGAGAACGCTGACGCGCATGGAGGCGATTGCTAAGATCGCCTGTCCGCACCCAGGCCCTCCTTCATGCCCAATCGCTCGCCCTTCCCGCTGCTGCCCTACTGCTGCGCTCTGCTCGTGGCCCTGCTGGGCCTGCTCGGCGCCTGGTACCTGCAGGGGCGCAGCCTCGACCTGGCAGATGCCGCCGCACCGGGGCAGCGCCTGCAATGCGCGTCCTACAGCCCGTTCGGCAAGGACCAGTCGCCCTTCGACCAGCCCTTCGTGCTGCGCCCGCAGCAGATGGACGCCGACCTGGCGCTGCTGGCCAAGCACTTCAGCTGCGTACGCACCTATTCCATGACCGGCCTGGAAGGCATTCCCGAGCTGGCCCGCAAGCACCGCCTGAAACTCATCCTCGGTGCCTGGATCAACGCCATCCCGGCAGATAGCGAGCGCGAAGTGCGCAAGCTGATCGACGCCGCCAACACCTATCCGGACGTGGTGCAGTCGGTGATCGTCGGCAACGAGACCCTGCTGCGCCAGGAGGTCACCAGCAAATACCTGGAGGGTTTGCTGGCCCAGGTGAAGAGCCAGGTTCGCCAGCCGGTGTCGTATGCCGAGGTCTGGGAGTACTGGCTGAAGCACCCGCAGCTGGCCGAGCACGTCGACTTCGTCACCCTGCATCTGCTGCCGTACTGGGACAACCAGCCCAGCGGCATCGACGGCGCCCTGCAGCATGTCGCGGAAATCCGCCAGCAGTTCGACCGCGCCTTCCCCGGCAAGAGCATCCTGATCGGCGAGACCGGCTGGCCCAGCGAAGGCCGGCAGCGGCGCACCGCCCTGCCCAGCCGGGTCAACGAAGCGCGCTACATCCGCGGTTTCGTGCAGATGGCCGAGGAGAACGGCTGGCGCTACAACCTGATCGAAGCCTTCGACCAGCCGTGGAAGCGCCGCCTGGAAGGCGCCGTGGGCGGTTACTGGGGGCTGTTCGACGCCGACCGCCAGGAGAAGGACGTGCTCGCCGGCCCGGTTTCCAATCAGCCGGATTGGCCCGCCTGGTTCGCCTTCAGCGCCCTGCTGGGCGCCGCAATGCTGCTGCTCGGCGGGCGTCCGGCCAGCGCCCGCGCAGCCCTCGCGCAACCGCTGGGCATGGCCCTGGGCGCGACCTGCCTGGGCCTCTGGTGCGCCCAGGCCTGGGTGATCTGCACCTTCCTCGACGAATGGCTGTGGGCGGCCTACCTGGCCATCCTCAACCTGCTGGTCATGGCTCACCTGGCACTGGCATTGGGCGCCCACGAAGGCTGGCGCGGTCGGCTATTCCGAGGCCTGGAAGCGCGCGGCGGCTGGTGGTTGCTGGCCAGCGGTTTCGCCGGCGCGGTATGGATGCTGGCGCTGGTATTCGATGCGCGCTACCGCAACTTCCCCAACGCCGCGCTGCTGTTCCCGGCGCTTTTCTACCTCTATCGCCCGGTAGCCACGCCGCGTCGCGAAGCGACCCTGCTCGCCGTGCTGATCGCCGCCGGCATCGTGCCGCAATTGGCCCTGGAGGGGCTGGACAATCTGCAGGCGGTCCTCTGGGCCGGCATCTGCGCGCTATTGGCCGGTGCACTGCTGCGCGGCCTGCGTCAGGAACGCTCCGGCACTGCCGAGACCCGCTCTGCCCGCACCGAGACTCGCCTGGCCTGAGCCCGCCTCAGGCGGGACGCGCCTGGCGCACGAGGCGCAAGGCGGCCAGCACCACGGCGAACACCGCCATGCTGACGCTGTAGAACACCAGTGCCGGCAAACCGATGAACAACGCCACGGCCGCCAGCCACCAGCCGATGCGGCCGGGAATCAGGAACGCCGGGATGGACGCGACCAGCGCCGCCTGGCCAAGCACGCCGAAGTGGATCAGCAGCCCCAGCCCGGAGCGAGCCTGGCAGGCCAGTTGCTGCTCGTTATCGGCGCACACGTCGACCCAGCTGCCGTTCTCCAGCAAGCCGAAGCGCACCCCATAGCACGCCGCCACCCAAAGCGCAGCGAGCAGAAGCAGGAGGATCAGCGAGAGTCGACGGGGCATCGGGCCACTCCATGAGCGAAACGGCGCCCAGCATACCCAGCGCCGGGGGCGATGCAAGGCCAGGCGCCGCTCATTACACTGGGCCGGTCCTGCGCAGGAGTTGTCCATGTCGCGCGCCACCCGCTTCTTCCTTGTCTGCCTGGCCATCAGCTTCTGGTGGCTGCTGCCATTCAAGCAACATCACCTCGCGCAGACCGCCGCCGACGGCAGCCTGCACCTGGACGGCTACCGCGTCCAGCCGCTGCAGGACTTCCAGATCGACGCCCTGGTGTTGAGTCGCGAGGACTACCGGCTCGGCCGCGAGGCACAGATCTCGCCCACCGACCTGGCGCTCGGCTGGGGCCCGCTGGGCGATGCGGCGATCGCCGCGAAGATCCACTTCAGCCAGGGCGGCCGCTGGTACCACTGGCAGGCCGAGCAACCTCCACTGCCGCCTCGCGAGATCGAGACGCACAGCGCCAACATGCACATGATCCCGGCCAGCGACACAGTGGCGCACAGCCTGGCCGCAGTAAGCGCGGGCGAACACATCCACCTGAGCGGGAAGCTGGTACAGGTGAGTGCCGCCGACGGCTGGCGCTGGACCAGCTCGCTGAGCCGCGAGGACACCGGCGCCGGGGCCTGCGAACTGGTCTGGGTCGAGCGGCTCGATATCGACAGCCAATGACGTTGCCAGGGCACGAGCCAGCGCAGCATGCTCGGCCAGCGCGACTGATGCGACGCACGGATTCGTGCGCCAAGGCACTCCAGCGCCTTGCGCTTGTCATAAAGCTCTATTTCACTCCAAGCGTGCTTTTCGCCAAGGGAACCTTCATGACAGTGCTTTCGCGCGCCGCCGTCCTGCTCGGCAGCCTCGTGCTGGGATTCGTCGGCCCCGCCCTGGCCCGCGACGTCAACCCGGCCAGCTACGGTTTTCCGCTGAGCAACCCGTTCGAAGCGACCATCGCCACCACGCCGCCAGAGCTGCGCCCGGTGCTGCCGGACGATGGCGACATCCGCCAGAGCGACTACGCAGTGAAGTTGCGCCCGGAGCGCGAGTACGCCCTGCCGGACAACTTCTGGCCCGTGAAGAAGCTGCACTACCGCCTGGCCCGCCAGGATCACCCGGCGCCGCTGGTGTTCATCATCGCCGGCACCGGCGCCAGTTACGACAGCCGCACGCCGGAATACCTCAAGCGCCTGTTCTACGGCGCCGGCTACCACGTGGTGCAGATTTCCTCGCCGACCAGCTGGGACTTCATGGCCGGCGCTTCGATGCACGCCACACCCGGCTACAGCCCCGACGACGCCGACGACCTGTACCGGGTGATGCAGGCCGTACTCGCCGGGAATCCGAGCCTGCCAGTTACCGAGTACTACCTCACCGGCTACAGCCTCGGTGCGCTGCACGCGGCTTTCGTCAGCCAGCTCGACGAGTCCATGCGCACCTTCAACTTCAAGCGCGTGCTGCTGCTCAACCCGCCGGTGAATCTCTACACCTCGGTGAGCAACCTGGAAAAGCTGGTGCAGACCCGGGTCAAAGGCATCACCGACTCCAAGACCTTCTACCAACTGGTGCTGGGCAAGCTCACCCGCTACTTCCAGCAAAAGGGCTACATCGACCTGAACGATGCCTTCCTCTACGACTTCCAGAACTCCAAGCAGCACCTGACCAACGAAGAGATGGCGATGCTGATTGGCGCGACCTTCCGCTTCTCCTCGGCGGACATCGCCTTCACCTCGGACCTGATCAACCGCCGCGGGCTGATCACCCCGCCGGGCTACCCGATCCGCGAGGGCACCAGCCTCGAACCCTTCTTCTCGCGCTCGCTGCAATGCGATTTCGACTGCTACATGGTCGAGCAGCTGATCCCTGCCTGGCGCAAGCATCACAAGGGCAACAGCCTGCCGCAGCTGATCCAGCAGACCAGCCTGTACGCCCTGGAGCAGTACCTGCACGACACCCCGAAGATCGCCGTGATGCACAACGCCGACGACCTCATCCTCGGCCCCGGCGACGTCGGCTTCCTGCGGCGGACCTTTGGCGACCGGCTGACGCTGTACCCGCTGGGAGGCCATTGCGGCAACCTCAACTACCGGGTCAACGCCCAGGACATGCTGGACTTCTTCCACGGCAAGGACGCCGCGCCGCAGAGCGTGGCGCAGCAGGGAGCCACTGAATGACGCTTCGATCCACCTGGCTTCTCACCCTCGCCCTGGGCTGCGGCCTGGCCCACGCGGATGCCGCCAGCGAGGCCGGCCCGCAGCCGATCGTGCCGCCCTCCGCGGCCAAGCCGATAGCCCTGGAGCCCGACGCCGACGGCTTCAAGCACCCGCTCGACGCCCTCAAGTTCAACCCCGGCCTGGACCAGCGCGAATTCGAGCGCGCCACCTTGAGCGCGCTGAACATCTACGACCCCTGGGAGTCGTGGAACCGCCGCGTCTATCACTTCAACTACCGCTTCGATAACTGGGTGTTCCTGCCCGTCGTGCATGGCTACGAATACGTCACCCCACGCTTCGTGCGCAGCGGTGTGAGCAACTTCTTCAGCAACCTGGGCGATGTGCCGACCCTGCTCAACAGCCTGCTGCAGTTCAAAGGCAAACGCGCCATGAACACCACCGCGCGGCTGCTGTTCAACACCACCTTCGGCGTCCTCGGCTTGTGGGACCCGGCAACCCGCATGGGCCTACCCAAGCAGAGCGAGGACTTCGGCCAGACCCTGGGCTTCTACGGCGTGCCCGCCGGGCCCTACCTGATGCTGCCGATCCTCGGGCCGTCCAACCTGCGCGACACCGGCGGGCTGGTCACCGACTACATCGCCGCCGAGCAGGTCGACTACCTGGGCGTTGCCAGCGCCAGCAGCGACTACTGGGAAATCCCCACGCTGATGGTGATCGACAAGCGCTACACGAACAGCTTCCGCTACGGGCAGATGAACACACCGTTCGAGTACGAGAAGCTGCGCTACTTCTATACCGAGTCGCGCAAGTTGCAGATCAATGAGTAAGCCTGAGCGAGGGAAATATCGACTTAATCGATATTTCCCTCGCAAAACTCGCAACCATCTATCCGCCAATCGGGACTAGGATGGCCTCCATACCTGATCGAGGAGGTCACCATGACCCAGCTGCGCAATCTGTTCGACCTGCACATCGGCCGCCCCGCCTCGGACGGCGCCGGCGTTCGCCTGACCCGCGTGATCGGCGGCCCCGGCCTCGAGCGCTTCGATCCGTTCCTGATGCTCGACCAGTTCGATACGCAGAACCCCGACGACTACATCGCCGGCTTCCCTGATCACCCGCATCGCGGCTTCGAAACCGTCACCTACATGCTCGAAGGGCGCATGCGCCACCGCGACCACCTGGGCAACGAAGGCCTGCTCAAGCCCGGCGGCGTGCAGTGGATGACCGCCGCCCACGGCATCATCCACAGCGAGATGCCGGAACAGGAAGAAGGCGCCATGCGCGGCTTCCAGCTCTGGCTGAACCTGCCGGCCAAGAGCAAGCTCGGCCCGGCCGGCTACCGCGATATAGAACCGGAAGACGTGCCGCGCACGACCACCGCGCAAGGTGTGGGCGTGACGGTCATCGCCGGTCGCTTCGACGATGGCGAAATCGCCCTCGACGGCGCCGTGCAGCGTCCGGACACCGAGCCGCACTACTACGACCTCAGCCTGCCCGCCGGTAGTAGCGTCACCCCGCACCTGCCGCGTGGTCACCAGGCCCTGCTTTATGTCTACGAAGGCAGCCTGCAGGTGGAGGCCGAGCGCGGCGGCGAAATCGGCCACAACCGTCTGGCCCGCCTGGGCGATGGCGATGCCGTGAAGTTGAGCAGTGCTGGTGGTGCGCGCGTCCTGCTGCTGGCCGGCAAGCCGCTCCAGGAGCCGATCGTGCAGTACGGGCCCTTCGTGATGAACAGCCGCGAGGAAATCGAGCAGGCCCTGCGCGACTACCGCGATGGCGTGCTGGCGGTCTGATAAGTCCTGCCTTTCGTAGGAGCGAGCTTGCTCGCGAACGGGTCACGTACCGAAGCCGTTCGCGAGCAAGCTCGCTCCTAAACATATTTGAAGCCGGAGCGGGCGATTACAGGTTGTGCTCTTCCAGCCCGAGGAAGCGCGTCAACTCCGCCCGTTGGTTCATCGCGTCCTTGTAGCCCAGGCGGATGAGCTCGTGGCAATAGCCCCGCTCGAACAGCAGGTAGCTCAGCACGCCCGCCCCGCTCGCCCGGGTAGCGCCAGGGCCACGCAGGAACAGGCGCAGCGCCCAGGGCAGCTCCTTGCGGTGCTTGGCGGCGATCTCGTCCAGCGGCACCGACGGCGACACCAGCAGTACCTCCACCTCACGCAAACCCGCCTCTTGCTGGCGGCGTTCCACGGGCACCAGCTTGCCCAGGTAGTTGATGCGCTGCAGCACCTCGATGTCGCCTTCCAGGCTGTCGATGAAGGTGCCGTTGAGCAGGTGGATGCCCATCTGCGCGAGGCTTGGTGGCCGGCCGCTGCGCGGGGTGTCGGCGCCTTCGTTGGGATCGCTGCGGGTCGGATTGCCGCTGACGCCGATCACCAGCACGCGGTTGGCCCCCAAATGCAGCGCCGGACTGATCGGCGCCTGCTGGCGTACCGCGCCGTCGCCGAAATACTCCTGCTGGATGCACACCGGAGCGAACAGCAGGGGAATCGCCGAACTGGCCAGCAGGTGCTCCAGATTCAGCCGCGTTGGCGTGCCGACCCGCCGATGACGCAGCCAGGGCTCGATGGTGGCGCGTCCTTGGTAGAAGGTCACTGCCTGGCCGGACTCGTAGCCGAACGCGGTAACCGCGACCGCGCGCAGCTTCCGCGCCTGCAAGGCGGCGGAGATGCCCGAGAAGTCCAGCTCGCGGGCCAGCAGATGGCGCAGCGGCGTGCTGTCGAGCAGCGCCACCGGCTGCCTCCGGCCGAGGCCAAGCAGGCTGTGGCTGAGGAAGCGCAACGCCTGGCCGCACACGCCGAGGAAGTCGCCGCGGTAGACCTGGCCGGTCTGGAAACCCTTCCAGACCCGCGTGAGGCTATGGATAGCCTCGCGGAACGAGAGCGCACCGCAAGCCAGCCCCACTGCATTGATGGCGCCGGCCGAGGTGCCGACGATCACAGGGAACGGATTGGCCGCACCTTCCGGCAGCAGCTCGGCGATGGCCGCGAGCACCCCGACCTGGTAGGCCGCGCGGGCGCCGCCGCCGGACAGGATCAGCCCGGTAACGGCGCGGGGAGAATGGGAAGTCGGGTGCTGCTCGGCGGATTCAGTCACGACAGGAGTCCTGGATGCGTCCTGCAATCAAGTATGTCGCTGCGCCGGGTTCGGTAAAGCCGGCGCTCAGCGCTTCGCGTAGAGCTTGGGCTCGCCTTCCGGGCGGCTCTTGAAGCGCCGATGCGCCCACAGGTACTGCTCCGGTTGCTGGCGGATCTCGGCCTCGACCCACTGGTTGACGCGCAGGCAGTCGGCCTCCTCGGTCTCGCCGGGGAAGTCCTGCAGCGGCGGATGGATCACCAGGCGGTAGCCGGAGCCATCGGCCAGGCGCGTCTGGGTGAACGGGCAGACCAGCGCGCGGCCCAGGCGGGCGAACTTGGTGGTAGCGGTGACGGTGGCCGCCTGGATGCCGAACAGCGGCACGAACAGGCTCTGCTTGGCGCCGTAGTCCTGGTCCGGTGCGTACCAGATGGCCCGGCCGGCGCGCAGCACCTTGAGCATGGCGCGCACGTCCTCGCGCTCGATGGCGCTGGCGTCGGCGTTGTGCCGCTCACGGCCACGGCGCTGCACGAAGTCGAACAGCGGGTTGTCGTGCTCGCGGTACATGCCGTCGATGGTCTGCACCTGGCCAAGCAGCGCCGCGCCGATCTCCAGGGTGGTGAAGTGCATGGCCATGAGGATCACGCCCTGCCCCTCGGCCTGGGCCTTGCGCAGGATATCCAGGCCTTCGATATGGGCGAGCTTCGCCAGGCGCGCCTTCGGCCACCACCAGCTCATGGCCATCTCGAAGAAAGCGATGCCTGTTGAAGCGAAGTTCTCTTTAAGCAGCCGCTTGCGCTCGGCGGCGGACTTCTCCGGGAAGCACAGCTCCAGGTTGCGCGCGGCAATCGCCCGGCGGCTGCCGACCACCCGATACATCACCGCACCCAGGGCACGGCCCAGGCACAGCAGCAGCGGATAGGGCAGTTGCACCACCAGCCACAGCACGCCGAGGCCCAGCCATAGCGGCCAGTAGCGCGGATGGAGGAAGGCGGCGCGAAATTGGGGACGATCCATGAAGGGTTCCGGATAGACAGGCAAAGAGCGGCATTCTACCGCGAGCGACGGGCTTTGCACCGCTACCGCGGAAGTGGCGCCGCGCCAGGCTTGCGGGCGCTGGGACGGTCCGCTATAAGTCGAGGCCATTTAGCGATGCAGTCCGACCATGAGCCAAGCCGACCTCCTCGACCAAGATCCCGTATTCCAGCTCAAGGGCAGCATGCTCGCCGTCACCGTGCTGGAACTGGCACACAACGACTTGGCGCGCCTGGACAGACAGCTTGCCGACAAGGTCGCCCAGGCTCCGAATTTCTTCCGCGACACCCCGCTGGTGCTCGCCCTGGACAAACTCCCCGACGGTGAAGGCCAGCTCGACCTGCAAGGCGTGCTGGACATCTGCCGCCGCCACGGCCTGCGCACCCTGGCGATCCGCGCCAACCGCGAGGAAGACCTGCGCCTGGCGACCATGCTGGACATCCCCGTGCTGCCGCAGTCCGGCTCGCGCGAGCGCCCGCTGGAGCCCAAGGACGCGCCGACCGCCGAGCCGGTGATCCGCCGCCCGCGCAGCGAGAAGCTGGCCGGACAGGTGGTCGAGAAAGCCGTCGAAGCGCAACTGGCGGCCAAAGCCGAGGAGAAGGTCGAGGAAAAGGCCGCCGAACCGGTCGAAGAGAAAGCCGAGGAGCCGGTCGAGCCCGCTCTTCCGGTGGTCCGCCCGACCAAGATGATCACCGCCCCGGTACGTGGCGGCATGCAGATATACGCAGCCGGCGGCGACCTCATCGTGCTGGCGCCGGTCAGCCCCGGCGCGGAACTTCTCGCCGACGGAAATATCCACGTTTACGGTCCGATGCGCGGCCGTGCCCTGGCAGGCGTCAAGGGCGACACCAGCGCCCGGATCTTCTGCCAGCAACTGGGCGCCGAACTGGTCTCGATCGCCGGAAATTACAAGGTGGCAGAAGACCTTAGGCGCAGTCCGCAGTGGGGTCAGGCGGTCCACGTCAGCCTGTCGGGTGACGTGTTGAACATCACCCGCCTTTAACGGATACTGCCGCGACTTTCAGGGACCAGAATCCTTCGTTTTTTCTTTGGGGTGAATCACCTTGGCCAAGATCCTCGTAGTCACTTCCGGTAAGGGTGGCGTCGGTAAAACTACCACCAGCGCAGCAATCGGCACCGGCCTGGCCCTGCGTGGCCACAAGACCGTCATCGTCGACTTCGACGTGGGCCTGCGTAACCTCGACCTGATCATGGGCTGCGAACGCCGCGTGGTTTACGACTTCGTCAACGTCATCAACGGCGAAGCCACACTGACCCAGGCCCTGATCAAGGACAAGCGCCTCGAGAACCTGTTCGTCCTGGCCGCCAGCCAGACCCGTGACAAGGACGCCCTGACCCAGGAAGGCGTCGGCAAGGTCATGGAAGAGCTCAAGCAAAACTTCGAATACATCATCTGCGACTCCCCGGCCGGCATCGAGAAAGGTGCCCACCTGGCCATGTACTTCGCCGACGAGGCGATCGTCGTGACCAACCCGGAAGTCTCCTCGGTACGCGACTCCGACCGCATGCTCGGTCTGCTGGCCAGCAAGTCGCAGCGCTCCGAGAAGGGCGAGGAGCCGATCAAGGAGCACCTGCTGCTGACCCGCTACAACCCCGAGCGCGTCACCAAGGGCGAGATGCTCGGCGTGGAAGACGTCGAGGAAATCCTGGCGATCCGCCTGCTCGGCGTGATCCCGGAGTCGCAAGCCGTGCTCAAGGCCTCGAACCAGGGCGTACCGGTCATCCTCGACGACCAGAGCGACGCCGGCCAGGCCTACAGCGACGCCGTCGACCGCCTGCTGGGCAAAGAGATGCCGCATCGGTTCCTCGATGTGCAGAAGAAAGGATTCCTGCAACGACTGTTCGGAGGACGTGAATGAGCCTTTTAGACTTCTTTCGCAGCCGAAAGGCGCAATCCAGTGCGTCGATAGCGAAGGAAAGACTCCAGATCATCGTCGCCCACGAGCGCGGCAACCGCTCCCAGCCTGACTACCTGCCGCAGCTGCAGAAAGACCTGCTGGAAGTGATCCGCAAGTACGTGCCGATCGACCAGGAGCAAGTCCAGGTCGAACTGGCCAACCAGGGTAGCTGCTCGATCCTGGAGCTCAACATCACCCTGCCGGAACGCTGAGTTCCGCACGGTACCCTGCGGCGGCCTCGGCCGCCGCAGTCGTTTCTTTTTCTCCGGTCAATTGCCATGCCGCTGTCGAACATCCAGATCGTCCACCAGGACGCCGCCCTGCTGGTGGTGAACAAGCCCACCCTGCTGCTCTCCGTCCCCGGTCGCGCCGACGACAACAAGGACTGCCTGGTAACCCGACTGCAGGAGAACGGCTATCCGGAAGCACGCATCGTTCACCGCCTGGACTGGGAAACCTCCGGCCTGATGGTGCTGGCGCGCGACGCGGACAGCCACCGCGAGCTGTCCCGGCAATTCCACGACCGTGAGACCGAGAAGGCCTACACCGCGCTATGCTGGGGCGAACCCGAGCTGGACAGCGGTCGCATCGACCTGCCGTTGCGCTACGACCCGGAAAACAAGCCTCGGCACATCGTCTGCCACGAGCACGGCCGTCATGCACTGACCTTCTGGCGAGTGGTCGAGCGCTGCGGAAACTACGCACGCGTCGAGCTGACCCCGATCACCGGCCGCTCGCACCAGCTGCGCGTGCACATGCTCTCCATCGGCCACCCGCTGCTCGGCGACCGCCTCTACGCCCAGGGCGAAGCCCTGACCCTGCGCGACCGCCTGTGCCTGCACGCCAGCCTGCTGTGCCTGACCCATCCGCAGACCGGCGAGCGGATGCGCTTCGAGTCGCCCGCACCGTTCTGACCCCGCGATTCGCGGGCATGGCAGTACAAGCCATCCCGCCCGCTTCCCACAGCCGCGCTGCCACACATTTGCGATAAACTTCCGCCATTCGCTGTCCGGAGTTTCCCATGCGTGCAGATCTCAACCAGGGCCTGATCGATTTCCTCGCGGCCTCGCCGACGCCTTTCCATGCCACCGCAAGCCTCGCCCGGCGCCTCGAAGAGGCCGGCTACCAGCGCCTCGACGAACGCGACGCTTGGCGCACCGAAGCAGGCGGGCGCTACTACGTGACCCGTAACGACTCCTCGCTGATCGCCTTCAAGCTCGGCCGCAACGCACCGCTCGAGCACGGCCTGCGCCTGGTTGGCGCACACACCGACAGCCCCTGCCTGCGGGTCAAGCCGAACCCGGAACTGGCACGCCAGGGCTACTGGCAGCTGGGCGTCGAAGTCTACGGCGGCGCCCTCTTCGCGCCCTGGTTCGACCGCGACCTGTCGCTCGCCGGCCGTGTCACCTTCCGCCTGGCGGGCAAGGTGGAAAGCCGCCTGATCGACTTCCGCGCGCCCATCGCAGTGATTCCCAACCTGGCCATCCACCTCAACCGCGAGGCCAACCAGGGCTGGCCGATCAATGCGCAGAACGAGCTGCCACCGATCCTGGCCCAACTGGCCGCCGGCGAAACCCGCGACTTCCGCGACCTGCTCGGCGAACAGCTGCAGAACGAGCATGGCATCATTGCCGACGCCATCCTCGACTACGAACTGAGCTTCTACGACACCCAACGCGCGGCAGTGGTCGGCCTGGGTGGTGAGTTCATCGCCGGCGCCCGCCTGGACAACCTGCTGTCGTGCTACGCCGGCCTGGAAGCGCTACTAACCAGCGGTGACGAACAGAGCGCGGTGCTGGTCTGCACCGACCACGAGGAAGTCGGCTCCTGTTCGGCCTGCGGCGCCGATGGCCCGTTCCTCGAACAGACCCTGCGCCGCCTGCTGCCCGAAGGCGACGCCTTCGTCCGCGTGATCCAGCGCTCGCTGCTGGTCTCCGCCGACAACGCCCACGGCGTGCACCCCAACTACGCCGACAAGCACGACGGCAATCACGGCCCGCAGCTCAACGGCGGCCCGGTGATCAAGGTCAACAGCAACCAGCGCTACGCCACCAGCAGCGAAACCGCCGGTTTCTTCCGCCACCTGTGCCTGGAGAATGAAGTCCCGGTGCAGAGCTTCGTGACCCGCAGCGACATGGGTTGCGGCTCGACCATCGGCCCGCTTACCGCCAGCCAGCTGGGCGTGCGCACCGTCGACATCGGCCTGCCGACCTTCGCCATGCACAGCATCCGCGAGCTGGCCGGCAGCCAGGACCTGCGCTACCTGGCCAAGGTGCTGAGCGCCTTCTACGAAAGCATCGAACTGCCCTGAGGAGAAAAACATGAGCCTGAAAGGTAGCTGCCTGTGCGGTGCAATCGGCTACGAGATCGACTCGCTCGACATGCCGATCAGCCATTGTCACTGCCAGACCTGCCAGAAGGCTCATGCGGCTGCCTTCGCCACGACCGCCGGCGTCCTGCGCGAGCATTTCCGCTGGACCCGCGGCGAGGCGCTGGTGGCGGCCTACGAATCCTCGCCGGGGAAACTGCGGCGCTTCTGCCCGCGCTGCGGCAGCCATCTGATCGCCGAACGCGACGGCCAGCCGCATGTCATCGTGCGGGTGGCCACGCTCGACGACGACCCGGGCACCCGCCCGGCCCGCCACATCTGGACGTCACACGACCGCCCGTGGCTCTCCGGCGAGAACATCCCCGCCTATCCGGAGTGGAATCCAGAGCGCAAGGCCTGACAGGCCGCAGAGACTCGGGTTCGCGAGCAAGCTCGCTCCTATACAAACGTCTTCAATCCGGCACTTCCACGCTCACGTGGATGGCGTCGTGCCGCCAGAATTCCAGGTCGCAGTCGATGATCCGCCCATGCTGGTCGCGGTTGATCCGGGTGATGCGCAGCGCCGGGCTACCCTCAGCCACGCGCAGTGCCGCAGCGGCCTCGCCGTGCAGCGCGGTGGGGACCATGTCGAACCGCACGCGGCCGTAGCGAATGTCGTAGCGGCTGGCGTAGAGATCGGTCAGCGACTGGCGCAGGTCGCAATCGAGGATTCCGGGGAAATAGGCCGGATTGAGGTAATGCTCGACATACAGCACCAGGCGACCATCCACCCGCCGTGCGCGGCGGATCTGGTAAACGCTGGAGAGCGCCGGGAGCTCCAGGTGCGCACAGATCGCCGGACTCGCCGGCACCTGCCGTGCCGAGATCACTTCGGTCGCCGGCACCCGGTTCTGCCCAGCGACCATCTCGTGGAAGTGGCTGCGTACCAGTGGGTTGTAAAGCAGCCGCGGTGGCGAGACGAACCAGCCGCGGCGCTCCTCGCGATAGATCAGCCCCTGCGCTTCGAGTTGGGTCAGCGCCTCGCGCAGGGTGATACGCGTGGTATCGAACAACTCGCTGAGGCGGCGTTCTGCCGGCAACTTGCCGGCGGCCGGCAGCAGGCCGCTGTCGATCTGTTCGATCAGGGCTCGGCAGATCGCCGTCACTGTCGGTAGCGCCTCGTCGCGCATGCGGTATCCCTCTTCTGGACTAGTCCAGCCCCATTTCAGGGCAATTCGGTGCCGTTAGCGGCTGCTCCACTCTAGAAAGCAGCGATGAATATCCTGTGACAGCCAGGTGGCAAGCACCTCCCATGCCAGCAATCTGCGCAGCATAGCTCAAGCGGATCAACATCTTACGCATGGTCTAGGCTGTACTGGGCCGGAGCCGCCGCAGAGCCGAGCTGACCCACGGACACGAAACTGTCATACCCGGCTCGTAGATTGGCCTGGGTCTTGCTGATCTAGACCAGAGTTTTTCCGCTGCCAGAACACTGCGACGCGGACCGCACACCCAAACCCGATGAACGAAGGAGCACCGAATGAAACGCTTGCTTGCTTCACTGCTGGGAACAGCAATCGCCCTCGGCGGCGCCGCGGCAATGGCCGCCGATGCCGACCTGCAGGCGCTGGAACAGGCCGCCCGCAAGGAAGGCCAGATCAACAGCGTCGGCATGCCGGACAGCTGGGCGAATTGGAAAGACACCTGGAAGGACCTGGAGAGCAAGTACGGGCTCAAGCATGTCGACACCGACATGAGCTCCGCCCAGGAACTGGCCAAGTTCAAGGCCGAGGGCGAGAACGCCAGCGCCGACATCGGCGACGTCGGCGCCGCCTTCGGGCCGATCGCCGTGCAGCAGGGCCTGGCCCTGCCGTACAAGCCGAGCACCTGGGACCAGGTCCCCGACTGGGCCAAGGACAAGGACGGGCACTGGGCGCTGGCCTATACCGGCAGCATCGCCTTCATCGTCAACAAGCAACTGGTCAAGGACGTCCCGCACAGCTGGGCCGACCTGCTCAAGGGCAAGTACAAGGTCACCATCGGTGACGTCGGCACCGCCGCCCAGGCGGTCAACGGCGTGCTCGCCGCGGCCATCGCCAACGGCGGCGACGAGAAGAACATCCAGCCGGGCCTGGACTTCTTTGCCCAGCTGGCCAAGCAGGGCCGCCTGTCGCTGACCAACCCGGTGATCAACACCCTCGAGAAGGGTGAAGTGGAAGTCGGCGTGGTCTGGGACTTCAACGGCCTGAGCTACCGCGATCAGATCGACCCCAGCCGCTTCGAGGTGCTGATCCCCTCCGACGGTTCGGTGATCTCCGGCTACACCACCATCATCAACAAGTTCGCCAAGCACCCGAATGCCGCGAAGCTCGCCCGCGAGTACATCTTCAGCGACGCCGGGCAGATCAACCTGGCCAAGGGCAACGCCCGGCCGATCCGCGCCGAGCACCTGACGCTGCCGGCCGAGGTCAAGGCCAAGCTGCTGCCCAACGAGCAGTACGCCAAGGTCCAGCCGATCAAGGACGCCAAGGCCTGGGAGGAGACCTCCAAGCGCATCCCGCGCCTCTGGCAGGAAAGCGTGATCATCAACATGCAGTGATGCATCGCCGCCCCCGCGCATGCGGGGGCGGTTCCTTCCGAATTCGTCAGCGCAGGCCGTCCCGATGTCCCAACCCGTCGTCCTGGTCATCCTCGATGGCCTCAACTACAGCGTCGCCCACGACTGCATGGGCCACCTGCAGGCGCTCTGCAAGGCCGGGCGCGGCCAGCTCTACCGCCTGGAGTGCGAGCTGCCGTCCCTGTCGCGCCCCCTCTATGAATGCATTCTCACCGGCGTGCCGCCCATCGACAGCGGCATCCTGCACAACGGCGTGTCGCGCCTGTCCACCCAGCGCAGCCTGTTCCACTATGCCCGCGATGCCGGCCTGAAGACCGCTGCCGCGGCCTATCACTGGATCAGCGAGCTGTACAACCGCTCGCCGTTCGACGACAGCCGCGACAGACATACCGAGGACATTTCCCTGCCGATCCAGCACGGCCACTTCTACTGGACCGACCACTATCCGGACTCGCACCTGTTCGCCGACGCCGAGCGCCTGCGCCGTCGCCACCAGCCCGACGTGCTGCTGGTGCATCCGATGAACATCGACGACGTCGGCCACAAGCACGGCCTGAACAGCCCGCAGTACCGCAACTGCGCGCGGCACGCCGACATCATCCTTTCCGAATACCTTCACCAGTGGCTGGCTGCGGGCTACCAGGTGATGGTCACCGCCGACCACGGCATGAACGACGACCGCACCCACGGCGGCGTGCTGCCTGAGGAGCGCGAGGTGCCGCTGTTCGTCTTCGGCAACGCGTTCAGCCTCGACGACCAGGTGCGCCCACGCCAGGTCGAGCTCTGCGGCAGCCTCTGCGAAATCCTCGGCGTCGCCCATGACAAACCGGTCTGCGAAGGATTGCTGCGACCATGAGATCGACCCGCGGAAAACTCATCGCGCTGCTCTGCCTGCTGCCGTTCGCCCTGTTCTTCGCCGCCTTCCAACTGGCGCCTCTGGTGTGGATCGCCCTGCACAGCGTGCAGGCCGCCGGCGCCTGGGGCCTGGGCAACTTCCGCGAGATCTTCGCCTCGCCGTTCTACCGCCAGGCGATCGGCAACAGCCTCGACATCTCGCTCTGGTCGAGCCTGATCGGCCTGCTGATAGCGGTGCTCGGCTGCCACTCGCTGCGCCAGGTGAACAGCCGCCTGCGCGACTTCGTCATGGCCTTCGCCAACATGACCAGCAACTTCGCCGGGGTGCCGCTGGCCTTCGCCTTCATCATCATCCTCGGCTTCAACGGCGCCATTACCCTGCTGCTCAAGCAGACCGGACTGATCAGCGACTTCAACCTGTACTCCAAGACCGGCCTGATCATCCTCTACACCTACTTCCAGATTCCCCTGGGCGTGATGCTGCTCTTCCCCGCGTTCGATGCGGTACGCGAGGACTGGCGCGAATCCGCGGCGCTGCTCGGCGCCAGCAACTGGCAGTTCTGGCGGCTGATCGGCGTCCCTGTGCTGACCCCTGCGCTACTCGGCACATTCGTGATCCTGCTAGCCAACGCGCTAGGCGCTTACGCCACCGTCTACTCGCTGACCACCGGCAACTTCAACGTACTGCCAATCCGCATCGCGGGGCTGGTCGCTGGCGACATCTTCCTGGACCCGGACATGGCCAGCGCGCTCGCCATGCTGCTGGTCTTCCTGATGAGCCTGATCACCTTCGTCCACCAGTGGCTGCTGCGCCGGAGCTACCATGCCCAGAAACGCTAGTAACGCCGGGGGCGGGCTCTACCACCGCGTGGTGGTCTACGGCCTGTTCCTGATCCTTCTGCTGCCGCTGGCCGCGACCCTGCTCTACTCCCTGGCCACCCAGTGGTCGGCGAGCATCCTGCCCGACGGCCTGACCATCAAGTGGTACCTGACGCTGTGGAGCGACCCGCGCTTCCTCGCCGCCTTCGGCAAGTCGCTGCTGGTCTGCGCCGGTGCGCTGGTGTTGAGCGTGGTGCTGGTACTGCCGCTGATGTTCGTCGTGCACTACTACTTCCCGCGCCTGGACGCGCTGATGAACGTGCTCATCCTGCTGCCCTTCGCGGTGCCGCCGGTGGTCTCCTCCGTCGGCCTGCTGCAGCTGTATGCCGCCGGCCCGATTCCACTGGTGGGGACGCCCTGGATGCTGATCGGCTGCTACTTCACCATCGCCCTGCCCTTCATGTACCGCGCCATCGGCAACAACCTGCAGGCGATCAACCTGCACGACCTGATGGACGCCGCCCACCTGCTCGGCGCCAGCACCTGGCAAGCGGCGCTGCTGGTGCTGCTGCCGAACCTGCGCAAGGGGCTGATGGCCGCACTCTTCCTTTCCTTCAGCTTCCTCATCGGCGAATTCGTCTTCGCCAACCTGCTGGTGGGCACCCGCTACGAAACCCTGCAGGTGTTCCTCAACAACATGCGCAACAGCAGCGGCCACTACACCAGCGCGGTGGTGGTCTCGTATTTCTTCTTCGTCCTGCTGCTCACCTGGGCGGCCAACCGATTGAACAAGGACAAGGAACGCACATGAGCTTCCTCAGCGTCGAACACCTGAACAAGAGCTACGGGAACACCCAGGTGTTCCAGGACATCGACTTCGCCGCCGAGCGCGGCGAGTTCGTCACCCTCCTCGGCCCCAGCGGCTGCGGCAAATCCACCCTGCTGCGCTGCATCGCCGGGCTGACCTCGGTGGACAGCGGGCGCATCCTGGTCGACGGCCAGGACCTGGTGCCGCTGTCGCCGCAGAAGCGCGGCATCGCCATGGTGTTCCAGAGCTACGCGCTGTTCCCCAACATGACCGTGCAGCAGAACGTGGCCTTCGGCCTGCGCATGCAGAAAGTGCCGGCCGTCGAGGCCAGCCAGCGGGTTGCCGAGGTGCTGGACATGGTCGAGCTCGGCAGCTTCGCCGAGCGCTACCCTCACCAGCTTTCCGGCGGCCAGTGCCAGCGCGTTGCCCTCGCCCGTTCGCTGGTCACTCGCCCGCGCCTGCTGCTGCTCGACGAGCCGCTGTCGGCCCTGGACGCGCGCATCCGCAAGCACCTGCGCGAACAGATCCGGCGCATCCAGCAAGAGCTGCAGCTGACGACCGTGTTCGTCACCCACGACCAGGAAGAGGCGCTGACGCTGTCGGACCGCATCGTCCTGATGAACGCAGGGCGCATCGTCCAGAGCGGCGACGCGGAAACCCTCTACACGGCGCCGCGCGACGCCTTCGCTGCAGGCTTCATCGGCAACTACAACTTGCTCGCCGCCGACGAGGCCGGCAAGCTGCTCGGCCGCCGCTTCGCCGGGCAGGTGGCGATCCGCCCGGAATCCCTGCGCCTGAGCCAGGAGCCGGGCGATGGAATTGCCGTGCGCGTGCTCTCCCACAGCCTGCTCGGCAACGTCATCCGCTACCGCGTGGATGCCGACGGCGTTGAACTCACGGTGGACGTGCTCAATCGCAGCGCCGAACGCCTCTACCCCGCCGGCACCGAACTGGGCCTGGCAATCGACCAAGACAGCATCCGGGAGGTGGCCTGATGGCCCTGGTGATCTTCGACCTCGACGAAACCCTTATCGGCGGCGACTGCGCCAGCCTGTGGAGCCGGCGCATGGCCGACCTCGGCTGGGTCGACGGCGTGTCCTTCGTGAAACGCGACGCCGAGCTGATGGCGCGCTACGCAATCGGCGAACTGTCCATGGAGGACTACATGGCATTCAGCCTGGAGCCGATGGCCGGGCGCAGCGTCGATGAAGTCGAGCGGGAAGTCGAAGCCTACGTCGAAGACGTCATCGAACCGCTGATCTACAGCGACGCCTGCTCTACCCTGGCGCGCCACCGCGCCGCCGGCGACCACCCGCTGGTGATCTCGGCCTCCGGCGTACACCTGGTCCAGCCGATCGCCGAGCGCATCGGCATTAGCGAGGTGCTGGCCATCGACCTGGAAGTCGTCAACGGCCACTACACCGGCCGCACCCAGGGCGTGCTCACCTACCGCGAAGGCAAGATCATCCGCCTGCTGGACTGGCTGGACGGGGAAGACAAGGCACTGGCCGAAGCGCACTTCTATTCCGACTCGCGCAACGACCTGCCGCTGCTGCGTCGCGTCGGCAATCCGCACGTGGTGAACCCGGACACAGCGCTGCGCGCCGAAGCCGAGCGCTCGGGCTGGGAAGTTCTTTCCTGGAAATAGGCTGGCTTGATGCGTCGGGCGCATAACCGTTAGCGGTCATACGCCCTCGATAGCAGGCCCTCAGGCCAGGCTTTCGTCGACCAGCAGCACCACCTTGCCTTGCACCTGGTTGCTCGCCAGGGTCTCGAAGGCCAGTTCGGCCTCCTTGGCGGCGAACTGCCGTTCCAGCTGCGGCTTGAGCTGCCCGCTTGCGAACAGCGGCCAGACCTTCTCGCCCAGCTCGGCGATCAGCTGTGCCTTGAAGTCGGCATCGCGGCTGCGCAGCGTCGAGCCCGTCAGCTGGATGCGCTTGCCCAGCAGCAGCGCCAGGTCCAACTCGGCCTTGCGGCCGCCCATCAGGCCGATGACCACCCAGCGGCCATCCTGGCGCAGCAACTGCAGGTTCAGCTCTGCGTAGTTGGCGCCGACCGGATCGAGGATCAGGTCGAAAGGCGCGAAATCGCGCAGCGACTGCAGATCGTCACCCCGCAGCACGCCGCCCTCGGCGCCCAGTGCCTCGCAGTAGGCCAGGCGGTCGGCCGAGCCGACGCTGACCCAGCACGGGCTGCCAAAGGCCTTGCACAGCTGTATGCCCGCCGACCCCACGCCGCTGGCGCCAGCATGCAGCAGGACCTTCTCGCCCGGCTTCAAGCCACCGAGCTGGAACAGGTTCAGCCAAGCCGTGGCGTAGACTTCCGGCAGCGCTGCCGCCTCGGCCAGCGACAGGCCCGCCGGCACTGGCAGCGCATGACGCGCATCCACCACCACCTCCTCGGCCATGCCGCCACCAGCCAACAGCGCGCAGACGCGGTCGCCAACCTGCCAGGTGACACCGGCACCTGTCTCGCTGACCACCCCGGCGCACTCCAGACCAAGGATGTCGCTGGCGCCCGGCGGCGGCGGATAGAGCCCTGCTTTCTGCAGCAGATCGGCACGGTTGAGCCCGGCCGCTGCCACACGGATGCGAATCTGCCCCGGAGCACAGGCCGGCGCCGGCCGCTCGCCCCACTCCACCCGCCCTTCGATGCCTTGCAATGCGTTCACGCTACCTCCATAGTGCTTCAACAGGCCCGCGCCCTCCGGTCGGGCCTATTCTTCGCTCGTCGCACCGGACGCCAATCTCGACAAGCTTGGAACCCGGCACCGCCAGATACGGCCTAATATGCGTCATAACTCCGCACCCAGTCGAATAAGCATGAAGCGATTTCTGTCCCGTACCACCCTGATGTTGGTCCTCGGCGCCAGCGCCCTGCCGTCCTTCGCTAGCACCTCCGCAGGCCCTAACTCCTGGGATGGCCTGCAGCCGGATCGTGACCAGGTGATCGCCAGCCTCAACATCGTTGAGTTGCTCAAGCGCCATCACTACAGCAAGCCGCCGCTGAACGACGAGCGCTCGTCGAAGATCTACGACGCCTACCTCAAGGCCCTCGATCCGTCGCGGATGTACTTCACCGCTTCCGACATCGCGCAGTTCACGCCTTGGCGTACCCAGTTCGACGACTTCCTCAAGAGCGGTGAGCTGGACCCCGGCTTCACCATCTACAAGCGTCACCTGGACCGCCTGAAGGAGCGCCTGGACTACGCCCTGGCGATGCTCAACAAGGGCGTCGACAAGATCAACTTCAGCGTCGACGAGAGCCTGACCATCGACCGCGAGAACGCGCCCTGGGCGAAGAACAGCGCCGAGCTCGACGACCTCTGGCGCAAACGCGTCAAGGACGAGATCCTGCGCCTGAAGATCGCCGGCAAGGACAACAAGGCCATCCAGGACCAGCTGACCAAGCGCTACAAGAACCAGCTGATGCGCCTGGAGCAGACCCGCAGCGAAGACATCTTCCAGGCCTACATCAATGCCTTCGCGCAGACCTACGACCCGCACACCCAGTACCTGTCGCCGGATAGCGCGGAAAACTTCGACATCAACATGAGCCTGTCCCTCGAAGGGATCGGCGCCGTGCTGCAAAGCGACAACGACTTCGTCAAGGTGGTCCGTCTCGTACCGGCCGGCCCGGCGGAGAAGAGCAAGCAGATCAAGCCGTCGGACAAGATCATCGGCGTCGCCCAGGGCAAGGGCGAGATGGTCGACGTGGTGGGCTGGCGCCTCGACGAGGTGGTCAAGCTGATCCGCGGTCCGAAAGGCTCGCAAGTGCGTCTGGAAGTGATCCCGTCGACCAACGCGCCGAACGACCAGACCAGCAAGGTAGTAACCATCACCCGCGAAGCGGTGAAGCTCGAAGACCAGGCGGCGAAGAAGTCGGAGATCACCCTCTCCCACGACGGCCGCAACTACAAGGTCGGCGTGATCGACGTGCCGGCCTTCTACCTGGACTTCAAGGCCTACCGCGCCGGCGACCCGAACTACAAGAGCACCACGCGCGACGTGAAGAAGCTCATCGGCGAGCTGCAGCAGGACAAGGTCGACGGCATCGTCATCGACCTGCGCAACAACGGCGGCGGCTCCCTGCAGGAAGCCACCGAGCTGACCGGCCTGTTCATCGACCAGGGTCCGACCGTGCTGGTGCGCAACAGCGATGGCCGCGTGGACGTGCTCAACGATGACGAAGGCAAGGCCTTCTACAGCGGCCCGATGACCGTGCTGGTCAACCGCCTCTCGGCCTCGGCGTCGGAGATCTTCGCCGGCGCCATGCAGGACTACCACCGCGCGCTCATCGTCGGCGGCCAGACCTTCGGCAAGGGCACCGTGCAGACCATCCAGCCGCTTAACCATGGCGAGCTGAAGCTGACCCTGGCCAAGTTCTACCGCGTCTCCGGCCAGAGCACCCAGCACCAGGGCGTGATCCCGGACATCAGCTACCCGTCGGTGGTCGACGACAAGGAAATCGGCGAGAGCGCTCTGCCCGACTCCATGCCCTGGGACACCATCCGCCCGGTGCTGCAGGCGCAGAGCGATCCCTTCAAGCCGTTCCTCGATCAGCTCAAGACCCAGCACGATGCGCGCACCGAGCATAACGCGGACTTCGTCTACGCCCGCGAGCGTCTGGCGCTGGCCCAGGAGCTGATGAAAGAGAAGACCCTGAGCCTCAACGAAGCCAAGCGCCGTACCCAGCAGACCAGCATCGAGAACCGCCAACTGGCAATGGAGAACGAGCTGCGCAAGGCCAAGGGCCAGGAGCCGCTGAAGAAGCTCAAGCAGGAAGACGACGACAACCTGCTTGACGACGATAGCAAGACCAAGCCACAGGACGACGCCTACCTCACCGAGTCCGGGCACATCCTGCTTGACTACCTGACGCTCAGCTCAGCGGTGGCCAAGCACTGACGTTCCGAGTGGTCATGAAAGCGTCATGATCTTGCAGTGAAATGCGCGAGGGCCGGGAAACCGGCCCTCTTCTTTTCACTCGCCGAGAACCGTCATGACCGTCACCGAGCAGTTGAGCGCCTTGGGCCAGATCCTCGCTCACGGCGACCTGCATTGCCTGTTCCAGCCCATCCTGTCGCTCTCCGAACGCCGCCTGGTGGGCTACGAAGCCCTCACCCGCGGCCCGTCCAACAGCCCGCTCCACTCGCCTCTCACGCTGTTCAGCACCGCCCGCCACGCCGGCCGCCTGAGCGAGCTGGACGTCCTGTGCCGACGCAAGGCCTGCCAACGCTTTCGCGACCTCAAGCTGGACGGCAAGCTGTTCCTCAACGTGTCGCCCGAGTCGCTGCTCGAGGCCAGCCACCAGCCCGGCCGCACCCTGCAGATGCTGCAGGCACTGGGCATCTCACCCAGTGACGTCGTGATCGAGCTGACCGAACAGGCACCCATCGAGGATTTCGGGCTGCTCGATACCGCCCTGCACCACTATCGCGCCATGGGCTTCTGCATCGCCCTCGACGACCTCGGCGCCGGCTATTCCAGCCTGCGCTTGTGGTCGGAGCTGCGCCCGGACTACGTGAAGATCGACCGCCACTTCATCGACGGAATCCACCAGGATGGCGTCAAGCGCGAGTTCGTCGGCTCCATCCTGAAGATGGCCCACGCCTCCCGCGCGCAGGTGATCGCCGAAGGCATCGAACTGCCCGAGGAACTGGCGGTGCTCTCCGAAATGGGCGTCGACCTGGTCCAGGGCTACCTGATCGGCCGCCCGCAGGAAAATCCGCCACGCGAGGCCCGGCACATGCTGCCGGAGCTGGACCGGATCGACAGCCTCTCCACTGAGGAACAGGCCGACCTGCGTCCGCTGCTTCTGGAGCAACCCGCGGTAGCCAGCGATACGCCCATCAGCGCGATCCTCGAGGCGTTCCACTCTCAGGCGAATTTGAATTCCCTGGCGGTGCTCGACGAGCATCTGCGGCCGGTTGGCATCGTCCATCGGCATGCCTTGTCCGACGCCCTGCTAAAGCCTTTTGCCACCGACCTATTCTCACGCAAGCCGATCAGTCGGCTGATGAGCGAGAACTTCCTCGCCGTGGAGCGGAGCCAGTCGCTGCAACAGGTCAGCCGCCTGCTCACCAGTCGCGCACGGCAGCGTATCGAGGAAGACTTCATCATCACCCAGGGAGGCCGCTACCTGGGCCTTGGCCGGGTGATCGACGTGCTCAAGCTGATCACCGAACTGAAGATCCGCCAGGCGCGCTATGCCAACCCGCTTACCCTGCTGCCGGGCAACGTGCCCATCCAGCAGTGCCTCGGCCGCCTGCTGCAGCAGAACCGCGAAGCGGCCATCTGCTACGTCGACATCGACAGCTTCAAGCCCTTCAACGACCTCTATGGCTACGCCCGTGGCGACGAGGTGCTGCTGTGCCTGGCGCAATGCCTGAACGATCGGGTCGACCCAGGCAGCGATTTCGTCGGGCACATCGGCGGGGACGACTTCATGCTCGTGTTCGCCTCCGAAGACTGGCGCGCCCGAATCAACCATCTGCTCGAAGACTTCCAGGGCCAGTGCCGGCGCTTCTACAGCCAGGAACACTTGCAGGCAGGTTGTTTCGTGTCGCACAACAGGCAGGGCGAGCGTCAGGAATTCCCGCTGCTTTCACTGTCGGTCGGCGTGGTCCATCTCAAGCCGTCGGCCTGCTCGAAGCTGGATGCCGCCCAACTGGCCAGCGCCGCATCGGAAGCCAAGCGCCATGCCAAGCAGATGCCCGGCTACAGCCTGCACATCCTGACGCTGGATTAGAGGCCGAGCTGCGCGGCGCGCTCGCTGTAGCGCGCCGCCAAGGCCGGATCGGCGTCCAGCCCCGGCGCACCCTGGCGATAGAGATCGGCCAGGCGTCGCGCCGCCAAAGGGTGCCCGGCAGCGGCAGCCTGCTCCCAATAACGGGCTGCGGCCGCACCATCCGGCGCCTTGCGTGCGTCGCCCTGCAGCGCCTGAACCCCTAGCTGGTAGGCCGCCTTGGCATCGCCCGCCGCAGCGGCGAGCGCGAGCAGCCGGAGGCCCTCATCGCGGGCGCCTTGACCCTGGCCGCGGAACAGCAACAGGTGACCATAGAAATTCTGTGCCGGAACATGGCCAAGAGCGGCCATGCGTGCGAACTGCCCCTGCATCCATTGCCAGGCACGTGGCTGACGGACCAGCCATGGCCAGCCCAGCAAGCGCCGCGCCAGTCCGTAGGCAAGGCGCGCGCGGAGGCGCCAGAAGAGCTCGCGGCTCACGGCTCTTCCGGATAGTCGAACTCGAAGACCCTGACCACCTCGGCGGCATGCCAACCAGCCGCTGCCGGGCCGTCGGGAGCGCCGGAGAAACGCCCGAGTCGCTCGACACATTCGAAGAACCCGGTGCGCGGCAGGCGACTGGCGCCCTGGCTGATCACCAGCGAGCTACGCAGTGGCCGTCCGGCACGCGCATCCAGCGCCGCCAGATGCTCCAGCGCCGCGGTCAGGGTCGTCATCGCCGGGGTCGGCAACTGCAGGCGCTCGATCAGCGCGCGGTAGGTAAGCAGATGACGCTGGCGCCGGGCATCTTCGAGCTCCACCAGCAAGCCTTGCCAGTGCTTGCGGCTGATGTGCACGGTCAAGATGCCGGCTCCGACTTCACTCCCAACGCGCGGCGCAAACCATGCTGGATCGCGTCGCTGGCCTCGCGCTCGCCGCTTTCGATCATTGCCAGATACGGCGGACTGATGCCCACCTCACGGGCCACGTGCTCCAACGACAGCCCGCGAGCTTCGCGCAACTCGCGCCAGGAGGCATGGGCCGCCACTACCGGGCTAGCGACCTCGGCCACCGCAGGCGCCTTGCCTGCCGACGCCAACAGCGCCTGGTAGTCCGCCCAGGGCAGCACGGCATATTCCGCTTCGCCGTCACGCATGATCACTTGCACATTCATCTACTGCACTCCTTACAGTCTGCCGTCCTACAGGCGTTGACGGCATTTCGGGCAACCATTCCGGAAACCCTGTCTTCACAAGTATCGCCCATGAAAGGTCGATCAGCCCAGCAGCGCAGCGCTTCGCTCAAAGGCGGCTCAGGACGCGGACGACTTCCCCGGGGCCGGCAGCAAATTCAGCGACTGCCGCACGTCCACGCTCTGGCGGTCACGCCAGGCCTTGAAGGCGTCCAATTCGGACTGCCAGTGACGCACCACCCAAGCCAGCACGGCGAGATCGTCGAGCAGGCCGAAGCCGGGGATCCAGTCGGGAATCACGTCCACCGGCGACAGGAAATACAGCAGCGCCGCAACCACCGCCAGCAGGGCCTTGGGGTTGAGCTCGCGGTACTGCCCGCGCACCGTTGCCAGGGCAAGTTCCTGCAGCAACTTGAGATCGGACTTCACCAGCTTCAGCCGTGAGCTCTTGCGCGCTACGGCGAACAACAGGGCTGGGACCCGCCCGCGCGCCAGGAAGCGCTCGGCGAGGTTCAGGTAACGATCGAATCCAGCGGGCTTTTTCATGCTCCACCTCGCCCCGGCGGGCTGTGCCGGGCCTCCTGTGGGTTATCCACCTTTCCTGTGGATAACTCTGTTGAAATTATCTTCCAACCGAGCCGAATGCCCCGCCACCAGCGGCCTGCAGACAGATCGGCGATTTTTTATCCAGGCCTGGAAACCCGTTAAAAATCATGCAGTTGCGGCTATGCGATGAGGGCTATCGCTGTCAAGCACCAGGCAACATTTCAACTGCGTCATAAATGTGCATAAGGGTAACACCCGCGCACTGCAGCATGCCCAATCAGACTCGTCGGTCAGCCCCGGCGTTGCGCTCGTACGACGGAAAAACGAACGCCCCGCCAAAGGGCGGGGCGTTCGATGTGGTACGAAGGTACTCAGTTCTTCGCCGGGGCCTGCGGCTCGTCGCCTGCCTGGTTCGGATTCTTGATTGCCAGCAGTTCCAGGTCGAACACCAGCACCGAGTTGGCCGGAATGGTCGGGCTCGGGCTCTGTGCGCCGTAAGCCAGTTCGCTCGGGATGTAGAGCTTGATCTTCTCGCCAACGTGCATCAGCTGCAGCGCTTCTACCCAACCCGGGATCACGCCGTTGACCGGCAGGTCGATCGGGCTGCCACGCTGGATGGAGCTGTCGAACACGGTGCCGTCGGTCAGCTTGCCCTCGTAGTGCACGGTGACCACGTCGGTAGCTTTGGGCTGCGCGCCGTCGGCCTTCTTCACGACTTCGTACTGCAGGCCGGACTTGGTGGTGACCACGCCTTCGCGCTTGCCGTTGTCCTCGAGGAACTTCTTGCCGGCCTTGAGGGTTTCTTCGCTCAGCTTGACCGCCTGCTCTTCGGAACGCTTCTGCAGGAAGGTGAAGGCTTCGGTCAGCTCT
Organism: Pseudomonas sp. QL9; assembly: GCF_041409665.1. Lineage (NCBI taxonomy): Bacteria > Pseudomonadati > Pseudomonadota > Gammaproteobacteria > Pseudomonadales > Pseudomonadaceae > Pseudomonas > Pseudomonas sp. QL9. The sequence continues at coordinate 4,490,119 of NZ_CP166971.1, read as the reverse complement.
TCATCGGTCAGCTTCTGCTTCTGCTTGCCGATGGCGTCTTCGATGCCCAGGGCAACGGCCTTGGGATCCAGGTCATTCATGCCTTCCTGGGCCAGGCTCTTGCCCATGTTCAGGCCGATGCCATAAGAGGCCTTCTGCGCCGGAGTCTTGAGCTCGACAGTGGCAGCTTTCTGATCGCAGCCGCTGAGAACCAGGCCGACCAGTGCGATCGCCGCCGCCAACCGATGTTGTTTCATGCTGATTCCTTGTCTATTCGCCATGCTGGCATTTCGGTGAAGCCGCGAGCTTAGCAGGGCGTCGCGACCAATGGCTATGGGCAATAGGAACCGTCGCCGGGGGATAAGTTCCCACGGCAAACTTATAGAAAAATTAAGAGGATAGGTGCCCAGGACTGGGCCAGGAAAACATGCCGGACGGCAACGAAAAAGCCCCCAGGTATTTCTACCTGAGGGCTTTGAATATGGCGCAGCGGACGGGACTCGAACCCGCGACCCCCGGCGTGACAGGCCGGTATTCTAACCGACTGAACTACCGCTGCGTCGGACCCGAGATTGGTGGGTGATGACGGGATCGAACCGCCGACCCTCTGCTTGTAAGGCAGATGCTCTCCCAGCTGAGCTAATCACCCTTCACTCTCGAAGTGGGGCGCATTCTACGGACGCATTCGCACCCTGGCAAGCCCCTGATTAAAAAAAATTTTCTGCCGTTCCAAAGGCTTAGCAATGCAAGGCGAAAAGCCATGGGCTTGGCCTGGACCGCCGCTGTGGGAATAATGCAGACCTTTGTGTCCGGGAGTTTGACCCTCATGTGGTTCCGTAACCTGCTCGTCTACCGCCTCACCCAGGATCTGCAGATCGATGCAGATGCCCTCGAGAAAGCCCTGGCCAGCAAACCGGCGCGCCCCTGCGCCAGCCAGGAACTGACCACCTACGGTTTCACCGCGCCCTTCGGCAAGGGCCCCGACGCGCCGCTGGCGCATGTCAGCCAGGGCTTCTACCTGATCAGCGCGCGTAAAGAGGAGCGCATCCTCCCCGGCAGCGTGGTGCGTGACGCGCTCAAGGAGAAGGTCGACGAAATCGAGACCGCGCAGATGCGCAAGGTCTACAAGAAGGAGCGCGACCAGCTGAAGGACGAGATCGTCCAGACCCTGCTGCCGCGCGCCTTCATCCGTCGCTCCTCGACCTTCGCCGCGATCGCCCCCGAGCTGGGCCTGATCCTGGTCGACTCGGCCAGCCCGAAGAAAGCCGAGGACCTGCTCTCCACGCTGCGCGAAGCCCTCGGCTCGCTGCCTGTGCGCCCGCTCAGCGTGAAAGTCGCGCCCAGCGCCACCCTCACCGACTGGGTGAAGACCCAGGAAGCCGCTGGCGACTTCTTCGTCCTCGACGAGTGCGAGCTGCGTGATACCCACGAGGACGGCGGCGTAGTGCGCTGCAAGCGCCAGGACCTGACCAGCGACGAGATCCAGCTGCACCTGTCCTCTGGCAAGCTGGTCACCCAGCTGTCCCTGGCCTGGTCGGACAAGCTGAGCTTCGTTCTCGACGACAAGCTGGCGATCAAGCGCCTGCGCTTCGAGGAGCTGCTGCAGGAGCAGGCCGAGAAGGACGGTGGCGACGACGCCCTCGGCCAACTGGACGCCAGCTTCATCCTGATGATGCTGACCTTCGGCGAATTCCTCCCCGCGCTATTCGAAGCCCTCGGCGGCGAGGAAATCCCCCAGGGCATCTAATCAGCGGATGTCCACGACGACCGGCGCCTCAAGGCGCCGGTTTCATTAGAAGAACAATCAGGATTCGCCCATGCGCGCCCTCGCCCTGCTGAGCCGCTTCGTCGGCAACACCTTCGCCCTCTGGGTTCTGCTGTTCGCCGTGCTCGCCTTCTTCGCCCCGCAGTGGTTCCGCCCGCTAGCCCCGGCGATAGTGCCGATGCTCGGCATCGTCATGTTCGGCATGGGGCTGACCCTCAAGCTGGAAGACTTCGCCGAAGTGGCGCGCCACCCGTGGCGTGTGTGCCTGGGCGTGGTAGCGCACTTCGTCATCATGCCCGGCGTGGCCTGGCTGCTTTGCCAAGCGCTGCAGTTGCCGGCGGAAATCGCCGTCGGCGTGATCCTGGTTGGCTGCTGCCCGAGCGGCACAGCCTCGAACGTGATGACCTGGCTGGCCCGCGGAGACCTGGCGCTGTCGGTTTCCATCGCCGCGGTGACTACCCTCCTCGCCCCGCTGCTGACTCCTGCGCTGATCTGGCTGCTGGCTTCGGCCTGGCTGCCGGTGTCCTTCGGCGCGCTGTTCTGGTCGATCCTGCAAGTGGTGCTGCTGCCCATCGCCCTGGGCCTCGTCGCCCAGGGTCTGTTCGGCGCGCGGGTGCGCGTGGTGGTGGAAGCGCTGCCATTGGTTTCGGTGATCTGCATCGTGGTGATCATTGCGGCCGTGGTTGCCGCCAGCCAGGCGAAGATCGCCGAATCCGGCCTGCTGATCATGGCCGTGGTGATCCTGCACAACGGCTTCGGCTTCCTCCTCGGCTACCTCGCCGCGAAACTCTTCGGGCTGCCGCTGGCACAGCGCAAGTCGCTGGCCCTGGAAGTCGGCATGCAGAACTCCGGGCTTGGCGCAGCCCTCGCGAGTGCGCACTTCTCGCCGCTGGCGGCAGTGCCGAGCGCGCTGTTCAGCGTGTGGCACAACGTCTCAGGCGCAACCTTGTCGAGCTGGTTCCGCCGCCTTTCCGACGAGCCTCGCAAGTGAGGTCGATCTCCCGCCGCGGTTGCCGCGGCAGAAGAAAAGTGCAAAATACTGCGCATCGTGAGGACGACCTCACCACCTGAGCGGTGTACCAACGGGGACGGCCCTGCCTTTCAATGCTGCCCCGGAGGTTTCCTTGTCCTGGTTCATCCTGTTCGTCGCCGGCCTGTTCGAAGTCGCCTGGGCGGTCGGTCTCAAATACACCGAAGGCTTTACCCGCCTTTGGCCCAGCCTGTTTACCGCGCTGGCCATGCTGACCAGCATCGGCCTGCTTGGCCTGGCCATGAAGAATCTGCCGCTGGGCACCGCCTATGCGATCTGGACCGGCGTAGGCGCCATCGGCACGGTGATCGTCGGCATCCTGCTCTTCGGCGAGTCCATTGCGCTGCTGCGCCTGCTCAGCATCCTGCTGATCCTTTGCGGCCTTGTCGGCCTCAAGCTCAGCCATTGAAATTTCGCTGCGCGCGTACTGTCGCTTTCCCGGAAAACTCCCGGTATGCTGCGGCCACTGTGCTTGCCAGGGTAGTCACGGCGCCCGCCCCCACACCTTGCAACTCAGAACCGGCGCGGCTCGCCGCGCAGCAATCCACAACGTTCAAGGTGTAATTCCATGTCGACTCGTCAAACCGGCACCGTCAAATGGTTCAACGATGCCAAAGGCTTCGGCTTCATCACCCAGGAAAGCGGCGGCGACCTGTTCGTGCACTTCCGCTCCATCCAGGGCACTGGCTTCAAATCGCTGCAGGAAGGCCAGAAGGTCTCCTTCGTAGTCGTTGAAGGCCAGAAAGGCCTGCAGGCTGACGAAGTTCAGGTCATCTGAACCTCGGCTGCTTGAAAAAAGCCCCGGCATTGCCGGGGCTTTTTCGTTTCAGCGGGCATTGCCCCGCAGGTCCGCCACCAGCGCCTGCAAGCGCTCGCGGCCGGCCACCTCGGGCGCCAGCGGCTGCCCGGCGACCAGGCTGACCCGCGACCAGAAGCGACGGAACAAGCCCTTGCCCGGGTCGCGACTGAAGAAGCTGCCCCACAGCCCCTGCAGCGCCATCGGGATCACCGGCACCGGGGTTTCCTCGATGATCCGCTCCACGCCGCCACGGAACTCGTTCATCTCGCCATCGGCTGTCAGCTTGCCTTCGGGGAAGATGCACACCACCTCGCCTTCCTTCAGGTACTCGGCCACCTTGGCGAAGGCCTCCTCGTAGATCCGCTCGTCCTCGTGGCGCGCGGCGATGGGTACGGCGCCGGCGGTGCGGAAAATGAAGTTGAGCACCGGGATCTGGAAGATCTTGTAGTACATGACGAAGCGCACCGGCCGGCGAATCGAACCGGCGATCAGCAGCGCATCGACGAAGGACACGTGGTTGCACACCAGCACCGCCGGGCCCTCGTCGGGGATGGCCTCGAGGTTGCGGTGATCGACGCGGTACATCGAGTGGCTGAGCAGCCAGACCAGGAAGCGCATGGTGAACTCGGGCACGATCTTGAAGATGTACACGTTCACCGCGACGTTCATCAGCGAGAGCACCAGGAACAGCTCCGGGATGCTCAGCCCGGCCACCGACAGCAGCAGGATCGAGACGATGGCCGCGACCACCATGAACAGCGCATTGAGGATGTTGTTTGCGGCGATCACGCGGGCACGCTTGTCTTCCTCGGTGCGCGCCTGGATCAGCGCATAGAGCGGCACGATGTAGAAGCCGCCGAAGATGCCGATGCCGAGGATGTCGAGCAGCACCGCCCAGCTCTGCGGCTGCTCCAGCACGCCCAGCCAGGTATAAGGCGCGTCCGCCGCGGGGAAGCCGCCGCTGTGCCACCACAGGAGGATGCCGAACAGGCTCAGGCCGATGGAGCCGAAGGGCACCAGGCCGATCTCCACCTTTTTCCCGGAGAGCTTCTCGCAAAGCATCGAACCCAGTGCGATGCCCACCGAAAACACCGTGAGAATCAGGGTCACCACGCTCTCGTCGCCGTGCAGCAATTCCTTGGCGTAGGTCGGGATCTGCGTCAGGTAGACCGCGCCGAGGAACCAGAACCAGGAGTTGCCGACCAGCGAGCGCGACACCGCCGGGCGCTGCCCGAGGCCCAGGCGCAGGATGCTCCAGGACTGTTTGAAGATGTTCCAGTCCAGCTGCAGGTTCGGCAGCGCCGCCGCGGCACGCGGGATGCCGCGACTGGCCAGGTAGCCGCAGGTGGCGACCAGCACCACGGCCACCGCCACGCCCGGCGCAAAGCTGCTGCGCGACATCAGCACGCCGGCGCCGATGGTGCCGGCGAGGATGGCGAGGAAGGTGCCCATTTCCACCAGGGCGTTGCCGCCGACCAGTTCGTCCTCGCGCAGGCTCTGCGGCAGGATCGAGTACTTCACCGGACCGAACAGCGCCGAATGGGTGCCCATGGCGAAGAGCGCGACGAACAGCAGCGTCAGGCTGCCGAGCAGGAAGCCCGCCGCGCCGACCAGCATGATGACGATCTCGGCCAGCTTCAGCCCGCGCATCAGCGCGTCCTTGTTGAACTTCTCGCCGAACTGCCCGCCCAGGGCGGAGAACAGGAAGAACGGCAGGATGAACAGCAGCGCGCAGAGGTTCACCAGCAGGTTGCGGTCACCGCCGACGCTCAGGTGGTAGAGGATCGCCAGGATCAGCGACTGCTTGAAGATGTTGTCGTTGAAGGCGCCGAGCAGCTGGGTGATGAAAAACGGCAGGAAACGCCGGGTGCCCAGCAAGGCGAATTGCGAATGTTGGCTCATCGTCCGTGTGTACCTGGTCAGACGACCCTGTAGCGGGCCGGGAGGACGCGAGGCGTCCGTCGGTGATTTGACCGCAACAGCCGGGCCGCAGGCCACATCCAAACGCGAAAAATCCGCTTACATCGCGCGGGTGCCGTTGTTTCTGGGTTCCCGCGTTCGCGGGAATGACGGCGTTGCTTTGTTCGCGGGGTCAAGCCAGATACGTCGTCCCCGCGAACGCGGGGATCCAGACAACCCTGGTCGTTATGAACTCACGACGGACCGCCCGCACGCCAGCCGGTACTCGCCCGGCGCCACGCCATAGGCCTGCTTGAACTGGCGACTAAGGTGGCTCTGGTCGGCGAAGCCCAGCTGCGCGGCCACCATTGCCGGCGCGCCGCCCTGCTTGAGCAGCGCCCTCGCCTGCTCCAGGCGACGCTGCTTGATCCAGGCGTGCGGCGGCAAGCCGGTGGCTTGGCGGAATACGCGGGACAGATGGAAGGGCGAAAGATTGACCGCCGCTGCGAGTTCTTCCAGCGACGGCGGATCGAGCAGGCGTGCGGCTAACAGCTCGCGAGCGCGTGCCACGGCCAGCGGCTCCTGCCCGAACCGACGCGCCTCCGGCACCCGCGCATGACGCTGGAACAGGGCCAGCAATGCCTCGCGCCAGCAGGTCTGGCGCTCCAGGTCGCTGGCCGGCGACTCCAGCAGCCGGTGTACATGGATGAAAGCCCGGCTCAGCTGCGGATCGTGCAGCACGCTGACGTCGAAGGTCGGCAAGCCGCGACCGCCAAGGCTCAGCTCATCGAGCACGCTGCCGACCTGGTCGATCTCCGGGTAGAAGCCGCGGTACTGCCAACCCGCATCGTGGGCCTTGGAGCCGGTGTGCACTTCGTCGGGATTGATCAGCACCAGGCTGCCGCTCGGCGCCAGGTGCTCGGCGCCGCGATGGCGGAAGCGCTGGGCGCCCTGCTCGATCAGCACCAGGGAGAAGCCTTCATGTACGTGCGGAGCGAAGCGTTGCCCGATGTAGCGCGCATGCAGCAGCTCCAAGCCGCCCAGTTCCTGGGCGCGCCAGAAGCGCGTACGTTCGCCCTGGGCGTCGTCCTGCAGCGTGCCTGTGTCCATGCCCCGGCTCAGCCGTTGAAACCGGCTTCCAGCGCGGCCTTGACCTGCGGCCACTCCAGGTCGGTGATGCTGTAGATCACGGAGTCGTCGAGGCGTCCGCCGGCCAGTCGGCGGTGGTTGCGCAGCACGCCCTCGCGGACTGCACCCAGCTTCTCGATGGCGCGCTGCGAGCGCAGGTTGCTGGCGGCGGTCTTCAGTTGCACGCGGACCATTTTCCAGTTGTCGAAGGCCTGGCGCAGCATCAGGTACTTGATGCTGGCGTTGAGCCCGCTGCCGTGTTGCGCAGAGTCGAGCCAGGTGCCGCCGATCTCACAGGCCGGCAGCGCGGGCAGGAAGTCCATGAAGCGGGTGGTGCCGACGATCTGGTTGCCCAGGCGCACCACCAAAGGCAGGGCGCGGCCTTCGCGCTGGTCGGCGATGCTCTGGCGATACCAGTCCGGACGCTGGGGCGCACTCATGAATTGCAGCGCCTCGCGATTGGCTTCGGCCAGGGCCACCAGCTCGGAGACATCGGCCTCGACCATGGGCTCCAGGCGCAGCGCACCGCGCTGCAGGGTTATCGGTGACGGTCTGAACATAGCCCCTCCTCTTGCATCGACTTTCCGCCGGCTCCGCTTCGAGCCCGGCACCAGGCAATAGTGCCACTAGCGTCGCCAGGGTGCGACGGGCGCCCCCGGCGCGGAAGGCGCGCAAAGCTACCAGCGAGCATGGAGCGCGGCAAGCGACCGCTGCGACCTTGGTCGCAGGCTTTCTGACAGCACCCTGCTTTGGTGCGAAACTGCATGCAGCAATTGCGCTCCTGCGGGGGAGCGAGTCATTCCGGAGTTCGCATGTCGTTGTCCAGCGGGCTGATCGCCACGGTCGCCCTTCTCTACATGGCCATCCTCTTCGCCATCGCCTTCTATGGCGACCGCCGCCGCGCGCCGCTGTCGCCGCGCATGCGCGCCTGGGTCTATAGCCTGTCCCTGGCGGTCTACTGCACCAGCTGGACCTTCTTCGGCGCGGTCGGCCAGGCCGCCGGCCAGCTCTGGTCGTTCCTGCCGATCTACATCGGCCCTGTGCTGCTCATGCTCTTCGCGCCCTGGGTGCTGCAGAAGATGATCATGATCAGCAAGCAGGAGAACATCACCTCCATCGCCGACTTCATCGCTGCGCGCTACGGCAAGTCGCAGGCGCTGGCGGTGGTGGTTGCGCTGATCTGCGTGGTCTGCGTGCTGCCCTACATCGCCCTGCAGCTGAAGGGCATCGTGCTCGGCGTGAACCTGCTGATCGGCGCCGGCGCTGATGCCGGCGGCAGCCGCGCGCAGGACACGGCGCTGATCGTGTCGCTGGTACTGGCGCTGTTCACCATCGTCTTCGGCACGCGCAGCCTGGACGTCACCGAACACCACCGCGGCATGGTCCTGGCGATCGCCTTCGAGGCGCTGGTCAAGCTCGCCGCCTTCCTCGCCGTCGGCATCTTCGTCACCTACGGCCTCTACGACGGCTTCGACGACCTGCTTAAAACCGCGCGCGTCGCGCCGCAACTGACCGAGTACTGGCAGGAAACCGTGCATTGGCCGGCCATGCTGCTGCAGACCGGCGTGGCCATGACCGCGATCATGTGCCTGCCCCGGCAGTTCCACGTGCTGGTGGTAGAGAACATCGAGCCGCGCGACCTCGGCCTGGCGCGCTGGGTGTTCCCAGCGTACCTGGTGCTGGCCGCATTGTTCGTGGTCCCCATCGCCCTCGCCGGGCAGATGCACCTGCCGGCCGGGGTCATCCCCGATTCATTCGTGATCAGCCTGCCGCTGGCCGAACAGCACCCGGCGCTGGCTTTGCTCGCCTTCATCGGCGGCGCCTCGGCGGCCACCGGCATGGTCATCGTCGCCAGCGTGGCGCTGTCCACCATGGTCTCCAACGACATGCTGCTGCCCTGGCTGCTGCGCCGTCGCGGCGGCAATGCCGAGCAGCCGTTCGAGGTGTTCCGCCACTGGCTGCTCACCGTGCGCCGGGTCAGCATCGCGCTGATCCTGCTGCTGGCCTACGTCAGCTACCGCCTGCTTGGCTCCACCGCGAGCCTCGCCACCATCGGCCAGATCGCCTTTGCCGCCATCGCCCAACTCGGCCCGGCAATGATCGGCGCGCTGTATTGGAAACAGGCCAACCGCCGCGGCGTGTTCGCCGGCCTGGCCGCCGGTTCCGCGCTCTGGGCCTACACCCTGGTGCTGCCGGTGATCGCCCGCGGCCTGGGCTGGCCGCTGGAGAATTTCCCCGGCCTGGCCTGGCTCGCCGGCCGCCCCTTCGGCGTGAACATCGAGCCGCTGACCCTTGGCGTGCTGCTCTCGCTGATCGGCAACTTCGCCTTGTTCGGGCTGGTTTCGGTGTTCTCCCGCACCCGCGTTTCCGAGCACTGGCAGGCCAGCCGCTTCATCGGCCAGGAGCTCTCGCAGAAGCCCAGCTCGCGCTCGATGCTCGCTGTACAGCTGGAAGACCTGCTGATGCTTGCCGCGCGCTTCGTCGGCGAAGAGCGCGCGCGGCAGAGCTTCATCCGCTTCGCCTACCGCCAGGGCAAGGGCTTCGTGCCGAGCCAGAACGCCAATGAGGAGTGGATCGCCCACACCGAACGCCTGCTTGCCGGCGTGCTCGGTGCCTCTTCCGCGCGCGCGGTGGTGAAAGCCGCCATCGAAGGCCGCGAGATGCAGGTCGAGGACGTGGTGAAGATCGCCGACGAAGCCTCCGAAGTGCTGCAGTTCAACCGCGCGTTGCTGCAGGGCGCCATCGAGAACATCACCCAGGGCATCAGCGTGGTCGACCAGTCGCTGCGCCTGGTGGCCTGGAACCACCGCTACATCGAGCTGTTCGACTACCCAGAAGGCCTGATCTACGTCGGCCGCCCCATCGCAGACATCATCCGCTACAACGCCGAACGCGGTCTTTGCGGTCCCGGAGACCCGGACCTGCATGTGGCCAAGCGCCTGTACTGGATGCGCCAGGGCACGCCGCACACCTCCGAACGACTGTTCCCCAACGGCCGCGTCATCGAGCTGATCGGCAACCCCATGCCCGGCGGCGGCTTCGTCATGAGCTTCACCGACATCACCGCGTTCCGCGACGCCGAGCACGGACTCAAGGAAGCCAACGAAAGCCTGGAGCAACGCGTGCAGGAGCGTACCCACGAGTTGTCGCAGCTGAACCAGGCGCTGACCGAGGCCAAGGGCACCGCCGAGGCGGCCAACCAGTCGAAGACGCGCTTCCTCGCCGCCGTCAGCCACGACCTGATGCAGCCGCTGAACGCCGCCCGGCTGTTCTCAGCCGCACTCGGGCACCAGAACGGACTGTCCAGCGAAGCTACTGAACTGGTGCGCCACCTGGATTCCTCGCTGCGCTCCGCCGAGGACCTGATCACCGACCTGCTGGACATCTCGCGCCTGGAGAGCGGCCGGGTCAGCGCCGAACGCACGGCCTTCCCGCTGAGCGCGCTGCTCGACCCGCTGGACGCGGAGTTCTGCGCACTGGCCCAGGAACAGGGCATCGACTTCCGCCTGCGCGGCAGCAAGCTGCGCGTGGACAGCGACATCAAGCTTCTGCGACGGGTGCTGCAGAACTTCCTGACCAACGCCTTCCGTTACGCCAAGGGCCGCGTGCTGCTGGGCGTACGCCGCGAGGCCGGGCATGTGCGCCTGGAAGTCTGGGATCGCGGACCGGGGATTCCCGAGGACAAGCTCAGCGTGATCTTCGAGGAGTTCAAGCGCCTGGACAGCCACCAGACCCGCGCCGAGAAGGGCCTGGGCCTGGGCCTGGCAATCGCCGACCGGCTGTGCAAGGTGCTCGGCCATCGCCTGGAAGTGCGCTCCTGGCCGGGCAAGGGCAGCGTATTCAGCGTCAGCGTACCGCTGGCCCGGCAACCGGCGCCGGCCGAGTTGAATGGCCACAAGGTCGAGACTCCGGCCGAACTCAACGGCGCCCAGGTGCTCTGCGTGGACAACGAAGACAGCATCCTGGTCGGCATGAGCAGCCTGCTCAGCCGCTGGGGCTGCCGCGTGCTCACCGCCCGCAGCAAGGCCGACTGCGAGCAACTGCTGGCCGGCGATGCGCGCCCCGAGCTGGCCTTGATCGACTACCACCTGGACAACGGCGAGACCGGCGCCGAGCTGATGGCCTGGCTACGCGCGCGGATGGGCGAGCCGGTGCCCGGCGTGGTGATCAGCGCCGACGCCCGCCCCGAGCTGGTGGCGCAGGTGCATGCCCAGGGCCTGGAGTTCCTCGCCAAGCCGGTGAAGCCGGCGGCGCTGCGCGCGCTGTTGAGCCGGCACCTGAGCCTGCAATGAGCAGGCACTGCTCAGGCCAGTCGCCCGCGCCACTGCAGCAGAAGCACGCCGGAGACAATCAGTAGCAGCGCAATCACACCCTCCGCACTGAGCCGGCGCACTGGAAAGCCCAGCCAGCCGTATTGGTCGCACAGCGAGGCGACAAGCACCTGACCGGCGACCACGCAGGCCAGGAAAGTCGCGCCGCCCAGGCGCGGCGCCAGCATGACTGCTACCGTCAGGTAGGCTGCGCCGAACAGCCCGCCGAGCCAGCTCCACCAAGGCGTCGCGGCCAATCCGCCGCTGGCCGGTAGCGGCACGCGCAGCACCAGCAGGGCGAGCACGACCACGCCCAGGCTAACGCTCAGCGAGGCCAGGCTGGCGCTCAGCGGATGCCCCAGTTGACGCCCGAGAAAGGCGTTGCTGCCGGCCTGGAGGGCCACCAGGCCACCCACCGATACGGCCAGGGCAATGAGCAGAAGTTTGGACATGGGAAGAACTCCGTCACTTGTCGATGGGACTATCCTTTGCTATCCAATCAGCGAATTGAAATGCACATTCGGCACGGCACATATGCATGAGATTCATGACCTGCGACGCATCGACCTCAACCTTCTCGTGATCCTCGATGCCCTCCTCGCCGAACGCCACGTATCCCGCGCAGCCGATCGCCTTGCCATGTCGCAGCCGGCGGTGAGTCATGCCCTCGCACGCCTGCGTGAGCTAATGGGCGACCCACTGCTGGTGCGGGTCAGGAACGAGATGCGCCTGACCAGCCTCGCGCTGGAGCTGGCGCCTCGACTCGTCCAGGCACTGGACGGCGTACGAGGGCTGCTAGGCGGACCGGCGTTCGCGGCGGAGTCCAGCCACCGGCACTTTCGCCTGGGCATGTCCGACTACGGCGCCTGGGTGGTTCTGCCACGCCTGCTGCGCGACCTGCGCCAAAGCGCGCCGCATTCGAGCCTGGGCGTCACCCAGGAATCACGCCTGGAAATGGCCCGTCAGGTGGCTGAAGGTGAACTGGATGGCGCCCTGGGCGTTTTTCCGGAGCTGCCTGCTGGCGTGCGCGCCTGGCGGCTGTTCGAGGAACGCTTCGTCTGCGTTTGCCGGCGCGATCTGCTGGACCGGCCCTTGAGTCTGTCGCTGCCCGCCTACCTGGCCGCCGCGCATCTGCGCGTGGCCTTGCAGGATACGCTGGAGGAGGTCGACGGCTGCCTCGGCAAGCTCGGCCTGCAGCGTCGAGTGGCGCTGACCCTGCCTCACTTCACTGTGGCGCCCGCGTTGCTCGAAGGAACAGACCTGGTCCTGACCATCGCCGAGCGCTGCCTGGAACGCCTGGCACTGTCCGACTCGCTGGCGGTGTTCGAACCACCCCTGGCGCTACCGCGCTTCGATTTCGTGCAGATCTGGCGCGAAGACGCCGATCGCGATCCAGCGCGCCTCTGGCTGCGCCAACGCCTGCAGCAGGCCGCGCAGGATTAGCGTGGCTGCTCCAGCTGCCGCAGGATCTCGCCGACGCGCTCGCCGAGCATCTCGTTGGCCGACAGCTTGAGGCCGCGCGCCAGTTCCACCAGCACCACCTGCTCGGCCAGCGGGCGCAAGCGCATGAACACCTCCGCCAGTTGCCCGAGGTCGGCCGCTCCGGGCAGCAGGTCGGCGCCCTTCTTGTCCACCAAATGGGTCACCACCAGGCGCACGATGCCGGCGGCCAGGTGCTCGGTGTCGCTGCGCAGCACCGCCAGATGCTCCAGCAGCGCCGCCAGGGGGATACCCGAGCGGTACAGCTCGACGCCAGCATTGAACAGGCGCGGGCTGGGCACGTTGATCCGCTCGCCATCGAACTGCAGCAGGCCCTGGGCCAATGCGCGTTCGATCACTTCGTCGTTCAGCTCGTCACCGAAGATCGCCTGCAGCTCGTCGAAACCGATCACCGCCGGCGCTTCCTGGTTCCAGGCACCGAGGATCGCCTCGTCCAGGCCGAGCACATGGTCGAGGTCCTGGCCGCGCTCCCAGCTTTCCAGCAGCTCCTTGATGTTCGACAGGCCGTAACCGCGCTCCAGCAAGCTGCCGATCAGGCGCAGGCGGCGCAGGTGGCTGGCGAAGTAGACGCCGCTACGTCCACGTCTCTCCGGCGGCGGCAGCAGGCCGCGGTCCTGGTAGGCGCGGACATTGCGCACGGTGCTGCCGGCTTCGCGGGCCAGTTCGTCGACGCTGAATTCGCGCTCGTCATCCAGCGCCCGCGGGCTGTCGTCGGGACGTTGGAGCAGGCGCTGCAGGAGGCTCAGGGGTGTGCTCATGGGCGCGATCATAGCGACGGCATCGCGAGCGCTACAACCGGAACGGGTTAATCCCAAAGCGCGGATCACAAAACCGTCCAGAGCCCAACCAAAGGCGGGATTTGGCCCCGCCGCCCCAACCCTCTCTTCCGCTCAACCCGCGCGGTTCCTGGCCTGTAGACGAATGACCGGGACGGTAACACCGCCCCCGGGCATGGCGCGCGCGAGGCGGATGGGTCAGCATCGAACCATGACATCGACCAATGTCACGATCACTTCCGCAGACCCATAACAACAACCGGCCTGGAGAGAGTCATGTCCCACGGCGCTTGGCTGCCCACCCCCGAAGACCTGGCGCGCTTCCGCGACGTCCAGCAGCTCGCCTACCGTTGCTGCGAAACCATCGCCGGCGAGTTGCGCCCCGGCATCAGCGAGCGCGAAACCGCCGCATTGATGAAGACCTGGCTGCAGGATCACGGCGTGCGCGAGTGGTTCCACCAACCCTTCGCCTGGTTCGGCAATCGCACGGCCTTCAAGGGCTTCGACGGCCTGCGCCACCTGGGCGGCTTCAACCTGGCCTTCTACCCCGGACGCACGCGCCTGGAAGAAGGCATGCCGTTCATCCTCGACTGCGCGCCCACCCTCGGCGCCTACACCGCCGACGTCGGCTACTCCGGCGCGTTGGGCAGCAACCTGCTAGTCGACCGGTTGATGGACGACCTGCTTCCGCACCGCGAACTCATCCTCGACCTGATCCGCCAGCGCCAGCCGATGGCCGAGGTCAGCCGCGCGGTAGACCGCCTGTGCCAGCGCCAGGGCACGCTGCCGCGACACAAGGCCTACCCGTTCGAAGTCCTGGCGCACCGCGTGGAGAAGCTCGGCGAGCGCAAGAGCGGCCCGTCCATCGCCCGCTTCGGCGTGCGCAACCTCTACACCCTGACGCGCAACGCGCTGCTCACCGGGCGCCGCGAGGGCTGGTCGCCACTGTGGTCGAGCAACGCCCGCTCGGGACACGCGCCCACGCCCGGCCTGTGGGCGGTGGAGCCGCACCTCGGCCTGCGCGGCGTGGGAGTGAAATACGAAGAACTGCTGGTCATTACCAAAGACGATGCCTTCTGGCTGGACGACGACCTGCCCCACGTACGCCGCTGGCGCGAACGCGGCCTGCTGGCCCCGCGCAAGGAGGCCGCATGAACGCCATGCTGGAGCAGCGCCCCGGCCTGCCGCCGGCCGAACGCCTGACGGTGCAGTCCGGCGACGTGCGCCTGGCCGTCTACCGCTGGGGCGACGCGAGCAAACCGATGCTGCTGTTCGTCCACGGCTACCCGGACAACCATGAAGTCTGGCTGCCACTGATCGAACGCCTGGTTGGTCGCTATCAAGTCGTGGCCTACGACGTGCGCGGCGCCGGCGCATCGGACAAGCCGGGCAAGACCCGCGACTACCGCCTGGAACTGCTCAGCCAGGACCTCAAGGCCGTGCTGGATGCGGTAAGCCCCGAACGCCCGGTGCACCTGGTCGCCCACGACTGGGGCTCGATCCAGACCTGGGAAAGCGTCACCGACCCGGCGCTGCGCGAGCGCATCGCTTCCTACACCAGTGTCTCCGGACCCTGCCTCGACCACGTCGGCTTCTGGATGCGCGACCGCCTGCGGCAGAAGAGCCCGCGCGCACTGCTGCAACTGGTCAGCCAGCTCGTGCACTCCTGGTACATCTACTACTTCCACCTGCCGCTGCTGCCGGCGCTGTCCTGGCGCCTGGGCGCGGCGCGCCTGTGGCCGCAATACCTGCGCAAGGTCGAAGGCGTGCGCAATCCGGCGATCAACCCGCACCAGGCCAGCGACGGCGTGCACGGGGTGAAGCTGTACCGGGCCAACTTCATCACCTCGATCTTCAAGCCGCGCAAGCGCCACACCGAAGTCCCCGTACAACTGATAGTGCCGACCCGCGACCGCTACGTCGGCCAGCAGCTGTTCCAGCAACTCTCGCTGTGGGCGCCGCGGCTGTGGCGGCGCGATGTGTCCGCCGGGCACTGGACGCTACTTGCCGAAGCCGATCGCCTGGCCGGCTGGATCGACGAATTCGCCAGCCACATCGAGGGCGGCGAAGCCAGCCAGGCACTGCAACGCGCCGCACTGAAGCCGGGTTCTGGGCCCTTCGCCGGCAAGCTGGTGGTAGTCACCGGCGCCGGCGGCGGCATCGGTCGCTCGACCCTGCTCAGCTTCGCCGAGCGCGGCGCCAGCGTGCTCGCCGCGGACATCGACCCGGCCGCCGCCGAACGCAGTGCCGAACTGGCCCGTGCTATGGGCACGAGCGCCTTCAGCTATTGCGTGGATGTCGGCGACAGCGCCGCCATGGAGCGCTTCGCCCAATGGGTGAAGAGCAGCCTGGGCGTGCCCGACGTGGTGGTCAGCAACGCCGGCATCGGCATGGCCGGCGCCATGCTCGACACCACCCCGGCGGACTGGGAGCGTCTGCTGCGGGTTAACCTGTGGAGCGTGATCGACGGCTGCCGCCTGTTCGGCCGGCAGATGGTCGAGGCCGGCAAACCCGGGCACCTGGTCAACGTCGCCTCCGGCGTGGCCTTTGCCCCATCGCGCAACTACCCGGCCTACGCCACCAGCAAGGCCGCGGTGCTGATGCTCAGCGAATGCCTGCGCGCCGAACTGGCCGGCAAGGGCATCGGCGTCAGCGCCGCCTGCCCCGGTTTCGTCGACACCGGCATCGTCCAGGCCACCCGCTTCGCCGGCCTCTCCGACGAGCAGCAGGCCAAGCGCCGCGCCAAGGTGCAGCGCTTCTACCGCCGCCGCCGACTGAGCCCCGACACGGTGGGCGAGAAGATCGTCCAGGCCGTGCAACGCAACAAGCCGGTGGTCGCCGCCGGCAGCGAGGTGCACATGGCGCACTGGCAATGGCGCCTGCTGCCCGGCCTGTCGCGTCTGTTCGCCCGTTTCAACCTGACTTCCTGAGGTTCGCGCCATGATCGACCATCATCACCGCCTGGTGCAGCGCAAGGTCCAGTTCGACTACAGCGACTCGCCGCTGCACTGGATCCCCGGCGAGGCCGAGGCCTCCCACGTGATCAACGTCATCCACATGATGCTGCCGGCCGGCGAGCTGTGGTTCTGCCGCCTGTACAACAAGGCCCTGCCCTTCGTGAAGGACGCCCGCCTGCGCGACGACGTGCAGGGCTTCATCCGCCAGGAGGCGATGCACTCGCGCGCGCACTCCGGTGCGCTGGAGCGCTACCTGTCGGTGCATAACATCGACTCGTCGAAGTACCTGAAGGTGATGGACTACCTGTTCGAACAGATGCTTAGCGACACTCCCTTCGGCTACCAGCTGTTCAATCGCCGGCCCTGGCTGCAGCGCTGGTGGATCGGCCAGCGCTGCGCGATAGTCGCGGCCGTCGAGCACTTCACCTGCGTGCTCGGCAAGTGGATTCTCGAGGCCGATGCGCTGGACCGCGCCAAGGCCGACCCGGTGCTGCTCGACCTGTTCCGCTGGCACGGCGCCGAGGAAGTGGAGCACCGCAACGTCGCCCACGACCTGCACGTGCACCTGGGCGGCAGCTTCATCAGCCGCCAGCTGTGGATGTTCGTGGTCTGGCCGCTGATCGTCTGGCTGTTCGCCTTCGGCACTCGCACCATCGCTCGCCAGGACCCGAGCCTGACCAAGCCGCGCGGCTTCTTCGCCATCTGGCGCGACAGCGCGAAGCGCGGCCTGCTGCCAAGGATCTCCTCGGTGGCGACCAGCTTCCTGCGCTACTTCAAGCCCTGGTACCACCCGGACCACGAGGCCAACACCCAGGAAGCGCTGGACTACCTCGCCCGCTCGCCGGCCGCCAGCCGCGCCGCGCGCGCCTGAGTCCCCGCGGACCCGCGCCCATGGATGGGCGCGGCTCGCCACCGGCATACTCGGCCCTCCATTGAGTACGACAGGGAACGCCGATGCCGACCGGAACCTATCCACTGCACCCCGCCCTCGCCAGCGCTGACGCGCGCCTGCCCGAGGAAGTCGACCTGGTCATTGCCGGCAGCGGCATCATGGGCTGCGCCACCGCGTGGGAACTGGCCGAACGTGGCCTGCGCGTGCTGGTCTGCGACAAGGCCGGCCTCGCCAGCCAGCAGTCCACCCGCGCCTGGGGCTTCGTCCGCCAGCAGGCCCGTGATCCCGCCGAAGTGCCGTTGATGATGGCGGCCATCCCGCTCTGGGAGCGCCTCGAAAGCGAACTGCAAATGCCACTGGAGTGGCGCCAGGGCGGTTGCCTGTACCTAGCCGAAAACGCCGAGCAGCGCACCCGCCATGAGGAGTGGCTGAAGGTCGCCGCACAATTCGGACTCGGCACCCGCGTGATCTCGCCCGCCGAAGTGAAGGCGCTGATGCCGGGCCTTTCCGACACGGGCCTTGGCGCCCTGTACACCGCCAACGACGGGCAGGCCGAACCACGCCGAGTCGCACCTGCATATGCCTTGCGCGCCCGTGAGCGCGGCGCCGTGTTCGTCGAAGGCTGTGGCGTGAGCGGCATCGATCTCGCCGCCGGACGCATCTGCGGCGTGCAGACCGAACGCGGTTACGTGAAGACGAAGCATCTGCTGGTCGCCGCCGGCGCCAGCAGCTGGCGCCTGCTGCAGAGCATCGGCCTGGAACTGCCGCAGCAAGCCGTGCGCTGCACGGTATCGCGCACCAGCCCCGGCCCGCATATCGGCGCGCAGAGCTTTATCGGTCACGGTATCGGAATCCGCCAGCGCGCCGACGGCAGCTTCAACCTGGCCGACGAAACCCAGGCCGATATCGACCTCAGCCTCGACTACCTGCGTGCGGCAAAGTGGTACCTGCCGCACCTGCCGGACAACCGCGCAAGCTTCGCCTTCAAGCTCAACGGCAAGCTGCTCCAGGACCTGCGCCAACGCCTGCCGGGCTCGGAGAGACAGCGCAATGGCCCGGTGATCGGCGAGCGCGACCCGCAGGTAGCGGTCAACCAGCGTCGCGTGCTGGATGCGCAGAGCAACCTGGCGAAGGCCTTCCCAGCACTGCGTGATGTGAAAGTGGTGGAGAGCTGGGCCGGGATGATCGACGTGCTGCCCGACGGCATCCCGGTGCTGGACGCCCCGAGCGAAGTGCCGGGCCTGCTGGTGGCCACCGGCTTCTGCGGCCACGGATTCGCCATGGGGCCGATCGTCGGCCAACTGATGCGCCAGTGGCTGCTCGACGGCCAGCCAGGCCTGGACCTGCACGCCTTCCGCCTGCGGCGCTTCGCCGATGGCACCGCCGGAAAGCCGTATTCGCTGTTCTAGCGATCCTGTAGGAGCGGATCTCATCCGCGAATGGCGCCGAAACCTGTAGGAGCGGCCCATGGCCGCGAATCGCGGACAAGGTCCGCTCCTACCAAGAGCAGGCACCGCGCATACCGACCGGTATACGCCGGATTACTCGCCTTCAAGCACCTGCGGCTCGTCGCCCAGCGCCCGCTCCAGCCAGTCGCCCGGCAGGCTCTTGCTGGCCCGCGCGCCGAGCAGCTTGACCTGCTCCGCACGGCTGATCAGGTTGCCACGCCCTTCGCAGAGCTTGTTGCGGGCCGAGGCGTAGGCCTTGTCCAGCTGCTGCAGGCGCGAGCCCACTTCATCCAGGTCCTGCACGAAAAGCACGAACTTGTCGTACAGCGCGCCGGCGCGCTCGGCAATCTCGCGGGCGTTCTGCGTCTGCCGCTCCTGGCGCCACAGGCTGTCGATCACCCGCAGCGTGGCTAGCAGGGTGGTCGGGCTGACGATCACGATGTTGCGCTCGAACGCCTCCTGGAACAGGTTCGGTTCGGCTTGCAGGGCGGCGGAAAATGCAGCTTCCACCGGCATGAAGAGCAGCACGAAGTCCAGGCTGTGCAGGCCTTCCAGGCGCCGGTAATCCTTGCCGGAAAGGCCCTTCACATGGTTGCGCAGCGACTGCACGTGCTGCTTCAGCGCTTGCAGGCGGATTTCCTCGTCGTCACTGGCGACGAACTGCTGGTAGGCGGTCAGGCTGACCTTGGCATCCACCACCACCTGCTTGTCGCCAGGCAGGCGGATCAACACGTCGGGCTGGAAGCGCTCGCCGTCGGCGGCGCGCAGGCTGACCTGGGTCTCATACTCGCGGCCCTTCTCCAGCCCGGCATGCTCCAGCACCCGCTCCAGCACCAGCTCGCCCCAGTTGCCCTGGGTCTTCTGGCCCTTGAGCGCACGGGTCAGGTTGGTCGCCTCTTCGCCCAGGCGCAGGTTGAGCTGCTGCAGGCGCTCCAGTTCCTTGCCCAGCGAGAAGCGCTCGCGCGCCTCCTGTTGATAGCTTTCCTCGACACGCTTCTCGAAGGCCTGGATGCGCTCCTTCAGCGGATCGAGCAATTGCCCCAGGCGCTGCTGACTGTTCTCGGCGAAACGCTGCTCGCGCTCCTCGAAGATCTTCCCGGCCAGCTCGGCGAACTGCGCGCGCAACTCATCACGAGCCGACTGCAGATCGCCCAGGCGCTGCTGATGGCCTTCCTGCTGCTCGCGCAACTCGGCCGCCAGGGACGCGCGTTCGGCGGCCAGACGGCGCAGCTCCTCTTCCTTGCCCTCGCGCTCGCTCTGCCAGGCGCGCTCCGCCTGCACCTGGCGCTCGCGTTCGGTACGGCGCAGCTCGACTTCTCGACGCAGCGCCGCCGCCTCCGCCAACAGCTCGCCATTGCGGCCGTTGAGGGTCTGGACGGCATCGCGCTCGGCTTCCAACTGCGCACCGAGGCCGTCCTGTGCCAATTGCGCGGTAGCCAGGCGCTCGCCTATCAGGGCCAGCTCGCCCTCGCGCTCGGCCAGCCGCTCGCGCAGGCGCCAGGCGAGCCCGGCCAGCGGCAGCATCCCGGCGAGCAATCCGATCAGCAGGTTGGGCAGGTCAATGGGCATTCGCAGGCTCCGGAACAGACGGCGGGAAGGAAAGTTGCGCGCCATGGTAGCAGCGATGAGCGACGAAAAAGTCCCTGGCAACGGCCTGGAAAGGCTTGACAAAGGTGGCCGGAAGCAAGCGCTTGGGACAATCCACAGAAGCTGTGGATAACTTCGTGGATAAGATGATGAAAACGTCTTATACGCCTTGCCCTGCGGGGCCGCGGCTTAGATTGTCGATTTTTTCACCAACAGAAAAACAATAATATTTTCAATAACTTATGAATGTAAAGTGAAAAATCAAAGGCTTGCGGAAGATTTTCTCAAAGGCTTGACAGGGCGCACGCGCGATGTGCACAAGTCTGCGGCACACGGCCGCAGACCGCCTCAATTCAGGGCGGCAAAGCGGCATACCAGGGGCTTTTCCGGGGCGTTTCAGACGTACTGGCGAGAGCCTCGGCGGCGCTCGACGACAGGCGTCGACGGCGGTTTGTGCCAGGGTGGTGCAACATCGCAGAGCGACAGGCGAACGCGCTCGAACATGCGCTGCGCGGCAAGCTTGTTCGAGTACTGGAAGAAGAACTGCTGATTCAGGTAGACGCGCCATTGCTGACGGTCATGGGGATGGGCTTCCAGGCGGACATCCATGGCGGCGCTCCTTGCTGGCCAGCCCCATAAGCTAAACCCTTCAGACCGATCCGACAGCAAAGGACGACAAACGGTCAGGCCGGGTACGGCAGTCGTCCATCCACCAGGAATGTCTCGCGCGGGAACAACCGCGGCGCATCCGGCACCTGCGCCTGCTTATAGGCCACATAGTCGCCCGTGGTTTCGCACAGCCAGGGCTGCAAGTTGCGCGGGCGCCGATCGACGAAGGCCGACGGCGCGAACAGCGCCGCATTGAGTCCACCCAGCGGACAACGCGCCGAACGATACTCGAACGCCTCGACCCCGGCACCGCGCATCGCACTGCCCAGGCCCTGGGTCAGCCCGTAGTCCTGCCGATCTTCCAGCTTCGCAGCATGTTCGGCGAAGGGCGCCTGTTGCAGGCGCACACCCCGCTGCACCTGGAAACGCGCCTCGAAGGACGCATGTTCGGAAAGAATGCGTCCGCTGGGCGGCGGGCTGCTCATGCCCTCCCACAGCACGAAGCGGTAATAGGCGCCTTCGGCCATCGCGGTTTCCAGGCGCAGGGCGGCGTAGAACAGGCTCGGCTCGTGGCGCCGACCGAAGCGTGAACCCCAGCGCAGCGGCGGATAGCGGAACGGTGTCTTGAGCAGGTAATGCAGATCGGTGGCCGTCTGCGGTAGGCGTGGCTTGCTGGTTTCGATCAGTTCCTCGAGCAGCGCCTGCTCCTCGAGGGTATCCACCAATTGCAGGGTCGCGACCTGCTCCTGGCTTTCCACCAGGCGCACCAGCTTGCCGCGCAGCGGCGTGATCGTCTGCTCGCCCTGGCAACGCCGCCAGAGCTCGGCGCCCGCGTCGGAAGCCATTCAGACTTTGCCCCGAATGGCGTCGAGGTATTCCACCACCTGTACCAGGCCCTGCACCTGTTCCATGAGCTGCAGCGGCACGCCGCCCAGGTGATGGTTGTCGGTGCGCAGGAAGTGGCGCATGTCCTCAAGGTTGCCGCCGAACAAGGCAAACAGCGCGCGATAGATACGCACCAGCAGCAGCGCCAACTCGCCGGTCTTGCTGTTGACTCGCAGGCCAGCGCCCTTCCAGCGGCTCACCGCGCTGCGGTCCACACCGACGATATCGGCCAGCTCCTGCTGGGTCATGCCCAGTTGCTCGCGGGCAGCCAGAACGGCCTTGGCAAGAACGATGTCGGGCGACGGACTGTCCTGGATCAGGGCACTCATGGCGCGCGCCTCCTTGGTGAAATTTCATCATTTATATCACACAAAGTGATATTTCCACAGAACGTGAAATGAGCCGAAGCCTGCGTCTTTACCCGACCTTTACCACTGCTTGGCGTTTCTTGACGGGCCTGCGCAGTCAGAGTTTGCAACCGCGCGGCAATCGCTCGACGCGGACGCGACCCGATGAACGCGCCGGACCGGCGCTCCAGGAGCCCAACATGAAAAAGACTCTCGCCCTGCTCTGTGCCGCCCTTGCCCTGGCCGGCCCGCTGAGCAGCTTCGCCCAACCGGGCCCGGATCGAGGCCCCGACCATCGCCCGCCGGGCTACGGTCAACCGCCGAAGCCGGGCCATGACCACGGCCGCTCCGGCCATGCGGACCCGCGCTACTACCGCGATCCGCATTACCAGCCGCGCCCCGGCATGCCGGTGCCGCATCGGGAGTGGCGCAGGGGGTGGGTGGTGCAGCCGGTCTACCGTAGCGACCGCTACTGGGTCACCGACTGGCACGCGCGCCATCTGTATGCACCGCCGCGCGATCATCGCTGGCTGTACGTCAACGGCGACTACGTGCTGATCGCGATCGCCACCGGCGCGGTGGTCAGCGTACTCGCCGGCTATTGATGCCGGCTCGGCTCAGGCGGTGGCGCTCAGCAGCGAGCCGGCGCCGCCGCCACCTTTCTGAAGCGCCTGGACGAGCGCTGCGGCGGTCGTCTGCAGCGCTGCGCTGGTACTGGCGATGCGGCTCTGAATCGCCATCAACGCGGCGGTGCGCTCGGCATCGGACGAATAGTGTCGCGCCTGGGCGGCGGACAGTTCTTGCTGCTCCTGCTGGAGCTGCTTCTGCAGTTCCTTGAGGCGCTTCTGCAGTTGCTGCACGGTAGTGGACGAGCCGCCCGCCGAGGCACTGCCGCTTGCGGCGGAAGAGCGGCCAGTAGGCACGGCCTGGCGCGTCGTAGTCTCGTCCTTGGCGGTGTCAGCCATTCCCGCGCCATTACCTGACGAGGCGTTGGTGGAGACCGAGATCACATAGTTCGAGCTAGATGGAGACACAATCATGTCCGGGTTCCTTTTCCGGGTATGCAGCCTGCTATCGACCGGCACGGGGAAATCTTGAGATGCGGATTCGCCCGCGCCGGCGAAAGCCACTACGATAGGCGCCCTTTCCGCCCCGCTCGCCGCCGCCATGGACAAGAAACGCGTCTACCAGTTGATCCTCGACCGCCTCGAAGCCGACCTGGACATCGCCGTGGGCGCCGCCCGCACGGCCCACGAGGCCGCCACTCACGAGGAAAACGTCGCCGAAAACAAGTACGACACGCTCGGCCTGGAGGCCGCCTACCTGGCCGCCGGGCAATCGCGCCGTGTCGAGGAGATCCGCCAGGCCCTGGCGCGCTTCCAGAACCTGGTACTGCGCGACTTCGACCCGGACCAGGGCGTGCAGACCAGCGCGCTGGTGCAGCTGGCAGATCAGGACGACCGCCATATGTGGCTGTTCCTCGGCCCGGACGCCGCCGGTCTGAAGGTGGCGCTGGATGGCCAGGAGATCCTCGTCATCAGCCCGCGCTCGCCACTGGGTGGCGCCCTGCTCAATCACCAGCCGGGCGACGAGTTGCAGGTGGGCAAGCAGGTCTACGAAATCCTCGACGCCAGCTGACCTGGCCGGCGCACCCATCGACGCCGGACTACGCTGCATGCTCCGATCCCGAAGAAAGGAGCTGCCGCCATGCTGTTCAACTGGTCCGAATACGTTCCCGCGGTGAAGAAAGCCTTCGGCGCCCTGGGCAAGAAGCATCCAAAAATGATCGCCGCCTACCAGGCGCTGGATGCCGCCGCGGCGGACGGCGATGCGCTGGACGCCAAGACCCGCGAACTCATCTCCCTGGCCGTGGCCATCACCACTCGCTGCGACGGTTGCATCGGGGTGCATGCAGAGGCTGCACGCAAGGCCGGCGCGAGCGAAGCGGAAGTGGCGCAGGCACTTGCCACGGCCATCGCCATGAACGCGGGCGCGGCCTATGTCTACTCGCTGCGCGCCCTGGAGGCGTACGAATCTTCCGCCGGTTGATGCCGTCGGCGGAAATGCGCTATCAGTGGCGGCTTACCCTCTGACGTGAGCCGCCATGTCCACACCTGGATTCAGCACCTGGAAACTGGCCCTCGGCATTGCCGCCGGCATCTGGCTCGGCTTCGCTGCCGTAGCCCTCAGTTGCGCTCTGCTCTATCGCTACCTGCCCCAGGCTCCGGCCGAAGTTGCGAAGCGCCTGCTGCCAGCGCCAGCACCCGCGCGCCCCACCGCCGAAGACGCCAACGCGGCCATGTTCCAGCAATACCTGGACACCCAGCGCAAGCTGCAGGGTGAGCAGAATCAGAAGGTCGAGCAGAGCGAGCGGGACAAACGCTTCAACAGCGCGCCCTGCCAGTTCTGGCGTCAGCAGTACCAGGCCGACCCCAGCGACAAGAACCGCTTGAAGATGGACGGCTACTGCGGCTGAGCCATGGGCTTGCCGAGCACCACCTGATCGCGCCCCTGGTTCTTCGCCTGGTACAAGGCGCGGTCGGCCTCGTTGAGCCAGGCGCAGGCATCCACCTGGTAGGGGCTGTAGGAGGCGACGCCGATACTCAGGCTCACCATCAGGTCCGGATGCAGTTCGAAACGCACCTTGGCGAAGTTCTGCCGCAGGCGCTGCATCACTTCC
This sequence comes from Pseudomonas sp. QL9, assembly GCF_041409665.1. Classification (NCBI taxonomy): domain Bacteria; kingdom Pseudomonadati; phylum Pseudomonadota; class Gammaproteobacteria; order Pseudomonadales; family Pseudomonadaceae; genus Pseudomonas; species Pseudomonas sp. QL9. The sequence continues at coordinate 4,465,528 of NZ_CP166971.1, read as the reverse complement.
ACCGCCAGGGACTGCGTGGTGCCAGGGAGGATTACGCAGAACTCGTCGCCGCCGTAGCGGCCGGGCGTGTCCGTATCGCGCAGCGTATGGGTCAGGACGCGGCTGAGCTCGGCGATAACCATGTCACCCAGCACGTGCCCGTAGGTGTCGTTGACGTTCTTGAAGCGGTCGATGTCGATGAGTGCGATGCTGGAGCGGGTGTGCTGCTGGCGGCAGCGCTGGAACTCGCTTTCCAGCTGGTCCATCCAGCTGCCGTGGTTGAGCAGCCCGGTCAGGCTGTCGGTGCGACTCACCGCGCGCAAGGCCTTCTTGTGATCGGAGAGACGCTTGGCCAGGCTGAAACTGACCCCGCCGACCGCCAGCGGATAGATCACCAGCATTGGCAGGCAGGCGTACACCTGCAGCGGAGTCGCCACGGAGATGAAGGTGAAGCCGAAGAGCGCCACGGCGAGCGACAGGCCGAGCAGTTGCGCCAGGCTGCCGAGCAGGAAGAAGCGCAGTCCGCCGGCAGCGATGTTGTCCATCGCCATCATCGACAGGATGGTCACGCTAGGCAGCGGATTGAGCTGCATGGCGCCGGCCCAGAAGCCGCCGAACAGCGAGTCCAGCAAGAGGTTGCGGCGCTCGGCCTGGTACGGTTGCCGAGAATGGCGCGCCAACTGATAGGCCAGATGCGGCCAGAGAAATCCGTTGAAAACCAGCAGCCCCCAGCCCCACAGGGGCATCCCCAGCGGCTGTAGCGCAGCGGCCACACAGAAGAAGCCGATACCCAGCCCAACGGTGCGCGGCGGGTAGATGCGCCGAGCGAATGACAATCCCTTTCCGACTGCTGATCCCATTTCCGGCCTTGATCTGGAGTTCACACCGGGAACGCTAGCAGATCGCCATTACCACGCCTACCTGCTGGCATTCCCTAGAGACTCCCCCCAGAAAAGACAAAACCCCTGAAACGCTAGGCATTTCAGGGGTTCTGGCCATATGTAATGGCGGAGAGATAGGGATTTGAACCCTAGGAGCCATTGCTGACTCAACGGATTTCGAATCCGTCCCGTTCGACCACTCCGGCATCTCTCCGTGCGGCGCGCATGATACCAGCTTGATTGCAGAACGCGAAGCTTTCTTTTGGAAATTTTCGCGTTCTTTCAGTCGCTTGCGCGCTTTGAACAGGTTAGAGCGGAACGCCGAGGCGTTGCGCGACTTCCTCGTAGGCTTCGATCACGTCGCCCAGGCCTTGGCGGAAGCGGTCCTTGTCCATCTTCTTGCGGGTTTCCTTGTCCCACAGGCGGCAGCCGTCCGGGCTGAACTCGTCGCCAAGGACGATCTGGCCGTGGAACACGCCGAACTCCAGCTTGAAGTCGACCAGCAGCAGGCCGGCGTCGTCGAAGAGCCTGTTCAGCACTTCGTTGACCTTGAAGGAGTAGGCCTTCATCTGCGCCAGTTGCTCGAGGGTCGCCCAGCCGAAGGCCTGGACGTGGGATTCGTTGATGAAGGGGTCGCCCAGGGCGTCGTTCTTCAGGAACAGCTCGAAGGTCGGCGGCGTCAGCTGCAGGCCCTCTTCCACACCCAGGCGGCGCACCAGGCTGCCGGCGGCGTAGTTGCGCACTACGCACTCGACCGGAATCATCGCCAGCTTCTTCACCAGCACCTCGTTGTCCGACAGCAGTTTGTCGAACTGGGTGGGAATGCCGGCTTCTTCCAGCTTCTGCATGATGAAGGCGTTGAACTTGTTGTTCACCATGCCCTTGCGATCCAGCTGCTCGATGCGCTTGCCGTCGAACGCCGAGGTATCGTTGCGGAACAGCAGGACGAGGCGGTCGGCGTCGTCGGTGGTGTAAACCGATTTGGCCTTGCCGCGATAAAGTTCTTCGCGTTTTTCCATGATGGGCTCCGCTTGCTAGGTTGATGGGGTCAGGCGATCTCGCGCCAGTCGAGCCCCGAATGCTGATCGGCTACCTGCAGCCAGTCCGGGTCGCACCCGAGGGTGTCGACGAAACATTGCCGGGCCAGCTGCGGCGTGTTGTTCTTTTCGCTGAGGTGGGCCAGCACCAGGTGCTGCAGCCCTTCCCAGTCCAGCGCCGCGACCAGGTCGGCGGCCTGCTGGTTGTTCAAGTGTCCCCACTGGCCGCCCACGCGGGCCTTCAGCGGGTAGGGATAGGGACCACGGGCGAGCATCTCGCTGTCGTGGTTGGCCTCGACCACCAGCGCATCCAGGCCACGATAGCACTCCAGCACTTCGGCGGTGACGCTCCCCAGATCGGTCAACTGACCGAATCGCCGCCGACCATCGGAAAGCACGAACTGCAAGGGCTCGCGGGCATCGTGGGCGACGCCGACGGCGGTGATTTCCATGTCCTTGATCTGCAGACGCTGACCGGCCGTCAACAGCCCGGCGGGCTCCAATGGCTTGCGCAGTCCCTGCAGGGTTCCGGCGCTGAGGTAGACGGGTATCCGGTGGTGCCGGGCGAGCAATTCGACGCCATGCACATGATCGGCGTGTTCGTGCGTGACCAGGATCGCGTCCAGCTCGCCGGGTTCGATACCCAGGCGAGCCAGTCGCTTGACGGTTTCACGCAGCGGAAAGCCGCAATCGATCAGGACGCGGGCGTCAGAACTTCTCACCAAGGCCGAATTGCCCCGGCTTCCGCTCCCCAGGACCGCGAAGTGCATCACGCATGCTCTCTTGAATTTTTTCCAGCACGTTCTGCGCAACATCGGTCGGCGCGGAGGTGTTGATGTCCTTGTCGAGGGTTACCTGCACGGTGTTGTTCACACTGGTCAGGCGAACCTGGTAGCGCTGGGCCTTCTTCTCTTCCTCGGCCTTGGCCTTCTCTTCGCTGGCGCCGAACAGGCGGCTGAAGAAGCCCGGCTTCTTGTCTTCGTCGAGCTTCTTCGCACCTTCGGCGACGTTCACGTAGTACACGCCGAGGCTGCGGTTGATGTCGTCTACGCGAACGTCGGCCTTGTCCAGAGCGCGGCCGACGCTGACCCAGGCGCGGTCGAAGTCGGAGTCGATGGTCAGCATCGGGTTGCCGTTGCCGTCCTTGTCCAGAACTACGCTGCCGGGGGTGTCGAAGGTGGAGTGCGCAGCCAGCAGGGAAACCGAACCGCCTTTCTCCGAGGTGGTGGCCATGTTGGCCAGCATTTCGTCGAGCAGAGCGGCATCGAGTGCCGGGACGACCGGCTTGCTCGGCCAGTCCTGGCTGGCATTGCTGCCGGCCGGACGGGTTTCACTGAGCACGTAGACTTCGCTGGTGTTGGTCTGCACGCCCGGCTCGATGCGCACGCGAACGCGCGCCTCGCTGCTCGGGTCGATGCCAGCCACGCGGCTGCTCAGGCGACGGGACAGCGAGGCGGACAGCGAGGTCAGCGGCTGCCAGCGGGTGGTGAACTCGCCGGTCTGCGGTTTTTCCTCGGCGAAGGCGAAGCCGTTGTCCTGGTAGAACTGGTGGGCGACCGGCCAGACTTCCGCCGGCGGGCGCTGGGCGATCAGCCACCGCGAATCGCCGCTCTTCTGCAGGCTGTAATCGCTGGAGCTGGCGCCGGTAGTGGCCAGAGCCACCGGGCGCGGCACCTCGAACTCACCGGCCTTCTCGTGGCTGTCGGCGACGTTCATTGGAATCGGCAGCAGCGGGTCCAGAGGCTTGGTATGCAAGCCTTCCGGCACCTTCATCGGTGCGGTTTCGCGGGAATCCAGGTAATCGGTGCCGCGGTCGCGGAAGTAGCCGTCCTTGCCCCACAACCAGCTGCAGCCAGTGGTGTTGCCAATGATCAGGGCGAGCGCGGTCAGTCCTGCCAGTCGCTTCATGCAATCGCTCTCCGTCAGGCCAGAATGCCGGTCTGGCGCATGGCCTGACGCAGCGGTTCCTGGCAACGCGAGCTGAGCCAGGTCAGCGGCAGACGGATGCCCTCGGGGATCAGGCCCATCTCGTGCAGGGCGAATTTCACCGGAATCGGATTGGATTCGATGAACAGCGCCTTGTGCAGCGGCATCAGACGGTCGTTGATCGCACGGGCGGCAGCGGCGTCGCCACGCATGGCGGCGGCGCACAGGTCGCTCATGGCGCGCGGGGCGACGTTGGCGGTCACCGAGATGTTGCCCTTGCCGCCCATCAGCATCAGCTCGACGGCGGTGGCGTCATCGCCGGAGTAGACCAGGAAATCCTTGCCGACGCGGTCCAGGACTTCCTTGCCGCGCTGCAGGTCGCCGGTGGCTTCCTTGATACCGATGATGTTCGGCACCTTGGACAGGCGCTCGACGGTCTCCGGCAGCATGTCGCAGGCGGTACGGCCCGGCACGTTGTAGAGGATCTGCGGGATGGCCACGGCTTCGGCGATGTGGCGGAAGTGCTGGTACAGGCCTTCCTGGGTCGGCTTGTTGTAGTACGGGGTGACCAGCAGGCAGGCATCGGCGCCGCCGCTCTTGGCCGCCTCGGTCAGCTCGACCGCCTCGCGGGTGGAGTTGGCGCCGGTACCGGCGATCACCGGGATGCGGCCATTGACCTGGTCGACGACGCGGCGGATGACCTCGAGGTGTTCGTTCACATCGAGGGTCGCCGATTCACCCGTGGTGCCGACTGCAACTATGGCGTTGGTGCCTTCCTGCAGGTGGAAGTCCACCAGCTTGGCGAGGCTGTCCCAATCCAGTCGACCCTGAGCATCGAAGGGGGTGACCAGCGCCACCATACTGCCCGCAATCATGCAACCGCTCCTGCCGGAAAAAGAAAGCCGTAATGGTACTGGGGCCACCTGCCTTGCACAAGCTGAGCGCGGCGTCCGGCGCATACCGGACATTCCCCTTGCGGCCGCTTTTCGCTACCCTTTCCCCTTTGTCGACGCGGCCCCTTCGGTCGCCCATCCCAGGAAAGCTGCATGTCCGCCTCCCACCCCCGTGAACAATTCCTCCTGATCAGTGCCCTGGGGCCCAACCCCATGGAGCTGACCAGCGTGCTCTGCCGCACCTGCATCGACAACCGCTGCTCGGTCATCAGCAGCCGCCTGACCCGCCACGGCGAGTTCAGCGCGCTTGTTCTGCAGGTCTCCGGCAGCTGGGACGCCCTGGCCCGCCTGGAAGGCGGCCTGCCGGCGCTGGCCAAGCGCCATGGTTTCACCCTCAGCGTGACCCGCAGCAACGCCCACGTGACCCGCGCCCAGGCCCTGCCCTACGTGGCCTATGTCAGCGCGGTGTACCGCCCGGACATCCTCAACGAGCTGTGCCAGTTCTTCATCGACCACAACATCGAGCTGGAGAACCTGACCTGCGACACCTACCAGGCGCCGCACACCAACACCAGCATGCTCAACGCCACCATCACCGTGACGCTGCCGGCCGGCACCCAGATCAGCTGGCTGCGCGACCAGTTCCTCGACTTCGCCGATGCACTGAACCTCGACGCGCTGATCGAACCCTGGCGCCCGCAGCACCCGTAAGGAGAAGAACCGCATGGCCGTTGAACTCGACAAACCCGTCACCGACTTCCAGGCCGCTGCCACCAGTGGCCAGCAGGTGCAACTCTCGGCACTGAAGGGCCAGCAGGTAGTGCTGTACTTCTACCCCAAGGACAGCACCCCCGGCTGCACCACCGAAGGCCAGGGCTTCCGCGACCAGATCGAGGCCTTCGCCAAGGCCAACACGGTGATCTTCGGCGTCTCCCGCGACGGCCTGAAGTCCCACGAGAACTTCAAGGCCAAGCAGTGCTTCCCCTTCGAGCTGATCAGCGACAAGGACGAGGCGCTCTGCCAGCTGTTCGACGTGATCAAGCTGAAGAAGCTCTACGGCAAGGAATACATGGGCGTCGACCGCAGCACCTTCCTGATCGACGCCAAGGGCGTGCTGCGTCACGAGTGGCGCGGGGTCAAGGTGCCCGGCCATGTCGATGCCGTGCTTGCCGCCGCACAGGAACTGGCCAAGGCCTGACCCTTGCGTCGCAGCATGAAAAAGGCCGCTTTCCAGCGGCCTTTTTCGTTTACATCAGCGGGCTGACCTGCGGCTGCAGCTCCGGCTGCTTCGGCCAAGCGTCCAGCACCGCCTTCACCAGGGTTGCCAGGGGGATGGCGAAGAACACGCCCCAGAAGCCCCACAGGCCGCCGAACAGCAGCACCGCGCAAATGATCGCCACCGGGTGCAGGTTCACCGCCTCGGAGAACAGCAGCGGCACCAGCACGTTGCCGTCCAGCGCCTGGATCACCGCGTGGGCCACCATCAGGTAGATGAACTGGTCGCCCCAGCCCCACTGGAACAGGCCGATCAGCGCCACCGGCACTGTGACCACCAGCGCGCCTATATAAGGCACCACCACCGACAGGCCCACCAGCAGGGCCAGCAGCGCGGCGTAGTTCAGGCCGAGCACGACGAAGGCGACGTAGCTGGCGGCGCCGGTGATGACGATCTCGATGACCTTGCCGCGGATGTAGTTGGCGATCTGCTTGTCCATCTCCACCCAGACCTGCTTCATCAGCCCGCGCTCGCGCGGCAGGTAGCGACGGAACCAGAGCTGGAAGCGCCGGCGATCCTTGAGGAAGAAGAACACCAGGATCGGCACCAGCACCAGGTAGATCATGGCGTTGACCAGGATCGGCAGGCCCGAGAGGGAGAAGGTCAGCGCCCACTGGCCGAGCTGGCCCAACTCGCTGCGCGCCGTTTCTATCACCTTGAGCACCTGCTCCTCGTTGACCATCTCCGGGTAGCGCTCGGGCAGCATCAGCAGCACCGACTGCCACTCGCCGAGCATGCGCGGCATCTCGTTGACGAGGGTGAACAGCTGCTTCCAGATCAGCGGCACCAGCACCAGCAGGAACAACCCGAGCATTCCCAGGAAGAGCGCGTAGACCAGCCACAGGGCGAACAGCCTGGGCACCCGCAGGCGTTCCAGCTGGCCCTGCAGGCCCTTGATCAGGAAGGCCACGACCATGGCCGCGAGCACCGGCGCAAGCATGCTGCCGAAGGCCAGGACGACGGTGAAACCAAGCGCCAGGATGACTGCCAGCACCACTGCTTCCTCGTCGGAAAAGTAGCGCTGCATCCAGCCTTGTAGAACTTTGAGCATCGGGAGTCCTGCGAAATGGAAACGCCCGGGCGCGGGCCCGGGCGGGGTTACTTCTTGCGCAGCCAGTAGCGGTACTGGCCCTGGTCGGCCTCTTCGCGCAGCAGCTGGTGCCCGGCAAGTTCGGCGAAGGCGCGGAAGTCGCGCTGCGAACCGGCGTCGGTGGCGATGACCTTGAGCACCTGACCGCTGGCCAGGCGATTGAGTTCCAGCTTGGCCTTGAGCAGCGGCAGGGGACAATTCAGACCGCTGGCATCCAGCTCGGCGTCACAATGAATATCGGCTGGCATGTCGTGGTCTCCGGGCAAGGCGCCCAAGAATACCGAATCCGTTGGAAAACTGCCCGGCTCGCGCGCACCCGCGTGACCTTAAGCAAACCTTCAGCCCCACGGCCTAGAAAGGTAGTCGGATCGCTTCCTGTCCCGCCGCGACGCCCCGCCATAACCTAGGCAGTGGCGACAGCCTGCGGCTAAAGTAGTGCCTTTCCCGGAACGAGCCTCATGTACATGAAAGTACTGCGCCCTGCCCTGCTGTCGCTTGCCTGCCTGCTGGCCATGCCCACCGTGGCGGACGACCTGCCGTCCCTGGGCGACTCCAGCTCGTCCATCGTCTCCCAGGAGCAGGAGTTCCAGCTCGGTCGCGCCTGGCTGAGCATGCTGCGCAACCAGGTCGACTCGATCAACGACCCGCAGATCAAGGATTTCGTCGAATCCAGCGTCTATCGCCTGGCCGAAACCAGCGACCTGCAGGACCACCGCCTGGCTTTCATCCTCATCAAGGACCCGCAGATCAACGCCTTCGCCGCACCCGGCGGAGTCATCGGGGTGAACGGCGGCCTGTTCCTCTATGCGCAAACCGAAGGCGAGTACGCCGCGGTACTGGCGCACGAACTGGGTCACCTGATCCAGCGCCACTTCGCCCGCGGCCTGGAAGCGCAGAAACAGATGCAGTTGCCGGTAATGGCAGCGATGCTCGCCGGTATCGTCGCGGCCGCCGCCGGCGCCGGTGATGCCGGCATCGCCACTATCGCCTCGACCCAGGCGGCGGCGATTCAGAACCAGTTGCGCTTCTCCCGGCAGAACGAGCAGGAAGCCGACCGCGTCGGCGTGGTCAACATGGTTCGCGCCGGCTACGACCCGCGCTCCATGCCGACCATGTTCGAGCGCCTGGCGCGGCAGTACCGCTACGACGCCAAGCCGCCGGAATTCCTCCTCACCCACCCGGTTACCGACTCGCGTATCGCCGACACCCGAAATCGTGCCGAGCAATACCCGTCGAGCGGCAAGGAAGACAGCCTGCGCTACCAGTTGATGCGCGCCCGCGTGCAGCTGATCTTCGAGGAAATGCCCGGCATGGCCGGCAAGCGCTTCCGCGCCATGCTCGACGACAATCCCAAGCTCGATGCCGCGCGCTACGGCCTGGCGCTGTCGCAGACCCGCATCGGCCAGCTCAACGAAGCTCGCGCCACCCTGCAACCGCTGCTGGCCAAGGCGCCCAATGAACTGGCCTACAACCTCGCCCAGGTCGACCTGGACATCACCGCGAACAAGCTGAACGACGCCCTCTCCCGCGTGCAGCGCCTGCTGGGCCAGTACCCCGACAGCTACCCGCTGATCCAGGCCCAGACCGACGTGCTGATGAAGCTCAACCGCGCGGCCGACGCCGAGAAGATCCTGATCAAGCTGACCCAGGCCCGCCCGCTCGACCCGGACGTCTGGAGCCGCCTGGCCGACGCCCGCACCATCGACGGCAACGCCATCGGCGTGCACCAGGCGCGCGCCGAGTACCTGGCGCTGACCGGCGACTACCCTTCGGCCATCGAGCAACTGGACTTCGCCAAGCGCCGCGCCGGCGGCAACTTCACCCTGGCCGCCAAGCTGGATGCTCGCCAGCAGGAATTCCGCGACCAGGAGAAGATCCTCAAGGAAATGATGCGCGGCTAAGTGCAACTCAATAAAAAAGGCGCTGCCGGGTTATCCGGCAGCGCCTTTTTTATTGATTTCAACCTAGCGCCGGCAATGCCCAGTCGATAGGCGTCTTGCCGTGCTGTTCGAGGAACTTGTTGGCGCGGCTGAAATGGCCGTTACCGAGGAAGCCGCGGTAGGCCGAAAGCGGCGACGGATGCGCCGACTTGAGGATCAGGTGCTTCTGCGCGTCGATGAACTTCTGTTTGCCCTGCGCATGCGAGCCCCAGAGCAGGAACACCAGTCCGTCGCACCGCTCGCTGACCACCTGGATCACCCGATCGGTGAACTGCTGCCAGCCGGCATTGGCGTGCGAGCCGGCGCGCGCCTGCTCGACTGTCAGCGAGGTGTTGAGCAGCAGCACGCCCTGCTCGGCCCAGTGCTGCAGGTAGCCGTGCGCGGGGATGGGGATGTTCAGGTCGCGCTGCAGCTCCTTATAGATGTTCTGCAACGACGGCGGCGTCGGCACGCCCGGCTGCACAGAGAAGCACAGCCCATGGGCCTGGCCCGGCCCGTGGTAGGGATCCTGGCCGATGATCACCACCTTGATACGGTCCAGCGGCGTCGAATTGAGTGCGTTGAAGATCAGCGGCCCCGGCGGGTAGATCACCTTGCCGGCGGCTTTCTCACTGCGTAGGAATTCGCTCAGCTCATGCATATAGGGCTTGTCGAATTCGTCGCGCAGGGCTTCCTTCCAGCTTGCTTCCAGTTTGATACGATCGTCGCTCTCGGTCATGGGACACCTGATGAAACATGGCCGGCGCACCCTAGAAAAGCCCGACCCCCTTGTCAATCCGGCAGGCCGACATGGAAAACGCGGAAAACCCGCCTAAGCCGATGAGCGCCGAAGCCATGCGCTTCGCGCTGTACAACCGTTTCCTGAAAGGCGAGGCGAAGATCCCGCAGATGCCCGAGGCCTATCTTCGCGTGCGCCGCCTGCTGGCTGACCCGAAAGCCTCGCTGGAGCAACTGGCGCAGACGATCAAGGCCGACCCGCCGCTGGCCGCCTACCTCATGCAGTTCGCCGACAGCCCGCTGCTGCGCGGCACCCGCCCCGGCGCGCCGCTGCGCGACGTTTTGGCGCGCCTGGGCATCCGTCGCCTGGCCAGCCTCGTAACCGGCTTCGCCATACGCAACCTCTACATCGGCAAGGAGTCGGCCCTGCAGCAGGTGTTTCGCGCCCGCTGGCGAGCCGCCCTCGAACGCGCTGCGTACAGCGCAGCGCTGGCCCAGCGCTGCGAGCGCGTGGAGATCGACGAAGCCCTGCTTGGCGGCCTGCTGCAGGACGTCGGCAGCCTGCCGCTGCTCGCCGAACTGGAGCGCTGGCCGCAGCAGTCGCGCGAGCAGGATTCGCTGAATCAGCTGTGCGAGTGGCTGTCCGGCGACATAGGCGTGGTCATCATGACCGTCTGGAAGCTGCCCACCAACCTGATCGAATGCGCCCGCCAGCGCACCTGCTGGAGCCGCGAAACGACCGGTGAGATCGACCTGGCCGACCTGGTGCAGATCGCCCACCACCTGCGCAACCCGCAGCTGGCCGACGACGCCCTGGCGAAATTGCCGGCCTTCGCCCGCCTGCGCAGCCTCTGCCCCGCGCTGCCGACCTCGATGGAGCGCCTGCGCGAAGAGCTGGCCGGCGACTTCCAGGGCTGGCGCCAACTGCTCGGCAACCGCTGATCAGCCCTGGTGCAGCGCCCGGTAGTGACTGGGCGCCATGCCCACCACGCGCTTGAACAACCGCGAAAAGTAGTAGGCATCGGCATAGCCGAGCTGCTCGGCGACCTGGCGCACTTCCAGATGCCCCTGGTCGAGCAGGCGGCAGGCATGGGTCATCTTCAAGCGGATGAAATCCTGGATCGGCGCCTGGCCGGTCAGCGCCCGGTAGGTCTTGGCGAAATGGAAACGCGACAAGTGGAACTGCGCAGCCAGTTCGTCGAGGTTGAGCGTCGAATCCAGGTGCTCGCGCATCAGCGCCTGTACCGCTTCGATATCCAGCACCCCGCCTGACTTCAGTCGCGCCCGCACCGGGCGCAGCGCCAGGGACGTGAGCAGGCTTTGCAACAGATGCGCGGCGTGGATGAAGTGCGGCAGGCTCAAGCCCTGGCGACGCAGCGCCAGCAAGGCGTCGAACTCCCCGCGCAGGCGCGGCTGCACGCCGATGCGCAGGCGCGGCGACTTGCCCAGCGGCCGCAGGAACTCCTCGGCCAGCCCGCCTTCCAGGTGTACCCAGAAGATCGACCAGGGCCGCTCGGCGGAAGCGCCATAGGCGTGCGCCTGGCCCTTCGGCAACACCAGCAGGTCGCCAGCCATGACATCGAATCGTCCATCCCCGATCTCCAGCCAACCCTCCCCCGCGCTGCAGTAGATCAGCAGATGATCGTCGGGAACCTGGCGCTGCATGAGGTGCCCGGACGCCGCCGGGTAGTAGCCCAGGGCGAGCGGATAGCAGGCCTGACCGAGCGGGTGACGGGCCAACGCGCGGCGCAGGCGCGGCGGCGTGATGAAACGGACGCCCTGCTGCGGCAGGGGCCAGGTGGACAGGAGCGGACTGCCGGACATCGCGATCACGACCTCGATAATGCATTGTTCAACGCCAAGATCGTCCATCTCGCGAGCAAGATCGTCAATCCACAGCGCCCCCCGGCTCGCGCTATAACCGCTGCAAGCTGTCCCACTTCACAAGAACAAACCGAGGAAGCTCCCCCATGGATTTCGATCTCAGCGAAGAACAGCGCCTGCTGGTGGAAAGCGCCCGGGCCTTCGCCTCGCGCGAACTGGCGCCGCACGCGGCGGACTGGGACCGCGAGCACCACTTCCCGGTCGAGGTGATTCGCCGCGCCGCCGAGCAGGGCTACCTGGGCCTGTACATCGCCGAGGACGACGGCGGCCTGGGCCTGTCGCGGCTGTCCGCCTCGCTGATCTTCGAGCAACTGGCCGCTGGCTGCGTCGCCACCACCGCCTACATGACCATCCACAACATGGCCAGCTGGATGCTCGCCTCCTTCGGGGACGCCGCGCTCAAGGAACAGTGGCTGCCCGGCCTGATCGGCGGCGAACTGCTCGCCTCCTACTGCCTCACCGAGCCGGACGCCGGTTCCGACGCCGCACATCTGCGCACCCGCGCCCGCCGCGACGGCGACGAATACGTGCTGGACGGCGCCAAGACCTTCATCTCCGGCGCCGGCTCCACCGACGTGCTGATCGTCATGGCGCGCACCGGCGAGGACGGCGCCAAGGGCATTTCCTGCTTCCTGGTGCCGGCCAACGCCGAAGGCGTCCGCTACGGCCGCAACGAAGACAAGATGGGCTGGAAGGCCCAGCCGACCCGCACCATCACCTTCGAGGGCGTACGCATCCCGGCAGGCAACCGCATCGGCCCGGAAGGCCAGGGCTTCGTCTATGCCATGAAGGGCCTGGATGGCGGCCGCTTGAACATCGCCAGTTGCTCCCTCGGTGCGGCCCAGGCAGCGCTGGAGCAGTCGCTGCGCTACGTCGAGGAGCGCAAGCAGTTCGGCAAGGCCCTGGCCGAGTTCCAGGCCCTGCAGTTCAAACTCGCCGACATGCTCACCGACCTCACCGCCAGTCGGCAGATGGTGCGCCTGGCCGCGCACAAGCTGGACCACAAGGACGGCGAGGCCACGCTCTACTGCGCCATGGCCAAGCGCTTTGCCACCGATCGCTGCTTCGCCCTGTGCAACGAGGCGCTGCAGCTGCACGGCGGCTACGGCTACCTGAACGACTACCCACTCGAGCGCTGGGTGCGCGACAGCCGCGTGCACCAGATCCTCGAAGGCACCAACGAGATCATGCGGGTGATAGTCGCCCGTCGCCTGCTCGACCAGGGCGGGATGCTGGACAGGCTGCTCTGATGTTTCCCCAGTAGGGGCGAGCTTGCTCGCTCCTACTGGAAAATCCGCCCGCCCTCGCGGGCGCAATCGAACAGATCGGACATGGACGCGCGCAACCGCGCCCGCCTAGAGTCCACCGACATACGCCCGCCGAGCGCGGCCATCGATAAGGAGAACGCCATGAGCACCGCCGTCGAACCCTACAAGCCCGGCCTCTTCGACCTGACCCACAAGCTCACCGTGGAGAAGCACGGCCACACCGCGCTGATCACCATCAACCATCCGCCGGCCAACACCTGGGACCGCGACTCGCTGATCGGCCTGCGCCAGTTGGTCGAGCACCTGAACCGCGACGACGACATCTACGCTCTGGTGATTACTGGCCAGGGGCCGAAGTTCTTCTCCGCCGGCGCCGACCTGAACATGTTCGCCGACGGCGACAAGGCCCGCGCCCGCGAAATGGCCCGCCGCTTCGGCGAAGCCTTCGAGGCCCTGCGCGACTTCCGTGGCGTGTCCATCGCCGCGATCAACGGCTACGCCATGGGCGGCGGCCTGGAGTGCGCCCTCGCCTGCGACATCCGCATCGCCGAGCGTCACGCGCAGATGGCCCTGCCGGAAGCCGCGGTGGGCCTGCTGCCCTGTGCCGGCGGCACCCAGGCGCTGGCTTGGCTGGTGGGCGAAGGCTGGGCCAAGCGCATGATTCTCTGCGGCGAGCGCATCGACGCCGATACCGCGCAGCGCATCGGCCTGGTCGAGCAGGTGGTGGACAGCGGCGAAGCCCGCGGCACCGCCCTGCTGCTGGCGGCCAAGGTGGCGCGGCAGAGCCCGGTGGCGGTACGCACCATCAAGCCGCTGATCCAGGGCGCCCGCGAGCGTGGGCCGAACACCTGGCTGAGCGAGGAGCGCGAGAGCTTCGTCGACCTGTTCGACGCCGACGACACCCGCGAAGGCGTCAATGCCTTCCTCGAGAAGCGCGAGCCGAACTGGCGCAACAAATAAGGAAAGGGCCATGAACGTACTATTCGAGGAACGCTCCGGGCTCCACGGCTTCCGCATCGGCATCGCCACCCTGGACGCGGAAAAGAGCCTCAACGCCCTCAGCCTGCCGATGATCGAGGCCCTGGCCCAGCGCCTGAAGCTGTGGCGCGAGGACCCGCACATCGCCTGCGTGCTGCTGCGCGGCACCGGCGCCAAGGCATTCTGCGCCGGCGGCGACGTACGCAAGCTGGTCGATGCCTGCCGCGAACACCCCGGCGAGGTGCCCGAACTGGCACGTCGCTTCTTCGCCGACGAATACCGCCTCGACCACCTCATCCATACCTACGGCAAGCCGCTGATCTGCTGGGCCCACGGCTACGTGATGGGCGGCGGCATGGGCCTGATGCAGGGCGCCGGCGTGCGCATCGTCACCCCTTCCAGCCGCCTGGCCATGCCGGAAATCGGCATCGGCCTGTACCCGGACGTCGGCGCCAGCTGGTTCCTCGCCCGCCTGCCGGGTCGCTTGGGTCTGTTCCTCGGCCTGGGCGCGACCCAGCTGAACGCCCGCGACGCGCTGGACCTCGACCTCGCCGACCGCTTCCTCCTCGACAATCAGCAGGACGCCCTGCTCGCCGGGCTGGTGCAACTGAACTGGCGCGAGCAGCCCGAAGTGCAACTGCACAGCCTGCTGCGCGCCCTGGAGCACGAAGCCCGAGGCGAACTGCCCGAGGCCCAGCTGCTGCCGCGCCGCGAACGGCTCGACGCGCTGCTCGACGTGGCCAACGCCGCCGACGCCTGGCAGGCCCTCGCCGCCAAGCAGAACGACGCCGACCTGCTGCTGGCGAAGGCCGCCCGGACCATGGCCAGTGGCTGCCCGCTGACTGCCCGGCTGGTCTGGGAGCAGATCCGCCGCGCCCGCCATTCGTCGCTCGCCGAGGTGTTCCGCATGGAATACGCGATGAGCCTGAACTGCTGCCGCCATCCGGAGTTCGCCGAAGGCGTGCGCGCGCGCCTGATCGACAAGGACAACGCGCCGCACTGGCACTGGCCGGATATCGCTGCCATACCTGAGGCAGTGGTGGACGCGCATTTCGAGGCGACCTGGGAGGGCGCGCACCCGCTGGCGGATCTCTGATCCCCCCGCCCTTCCCGATCGGCTATCTGCTGGGTCCCCGCATTCGCGGGGAAGACGGGTATGAGCACCGCGCCCGTCCCCGTCACTCCCGCGAACGCGGGAGCCCAGTGGACAACATCGACGCGTTCACCCTGGCAACCAGAGGAGAACGCGGATGAAACAGATAGCCTTCATCGGCCTCGGCCACATGGGCGCGCCCATGGCCGCCAACCTGCTCAAGGCCGGTTACCTGCTGCGGGTCTTCGACCTGGTGCAGAGCGCCATCGACGGCCTGGTGCCGTTGGGCGCCAATGCCGCGCGCAGCGCCCACGACGCGGTCGACGGGGCTGACGTGGTAATCACCATGCTTCCGGCCAGCCACCACGTCGAAGGGCTCTACCTCGGCGACGAAGGGCTGCTCCGGCACATCGCCCCCGGCACCCTGGTACTGGAATGCTCGACCATCGCCCCGGCCTCGGCGCGCAAGGTGCACAAGGCCGCTGCCGAGCTGCGCATCCCGATGCTCGACGCGCCGGTGTCCGGCGGCGTCGGTGGTGCCATCGCCGGCACCCTGACCTTCATGGTCGGCGGTGACGCCGACGTGCTCGAACAAGCGAAACCGGTGTTCTCCGCCATGGGCCGCAACATCTTCCATGCCGGTTCCGACGGCGCCGGCCAGGTCGCCAAGGTGTGCAACAACCAACTGCTCGCCGTGCTGATGATCGGCACCGCCGAATCTCTCGCGCTGGGTGTCGCCAACGGTCTCGATCCGCGCGTGCTGTCCGAGATCATGCGCCGCAGCTCCGGCGGCAACTGGGCCCTGGAGGTCTACAACCCCTGGCCGGGAGTGATGGAGAATGCCCCGGCCACGCGCGGCTACGAAGGCGGTTTCCTCACCGCGCTGATGGTCAAGGACCTGGGCCTGGCCCAGGAAGCCGCGCTGGTCAGCGGCAACAGCACGCCCATGGGCAGCCTGGCCACCAGCCTGTATCGCCTGCTGCTGCGCCAGGGCTTCGGCGACAAGGACTTCTCGGTGGTGCAGAAGCTGTTCGATCACTGAACACAGACACATCGGAGAGCATGGAGATGCCCGGCTTCCTGCACCGTTTCCGCTTTCGCCTGCTGTTCTTCAGCAGCGTCTTCATGTTGCTGGTGCTCGGCTTCCCGCAACCGCCGCTGGCGCTGGACCAGATCGCGCTGCTGACGCTGGTGCTAAGCGGTATCAACAGCCTGCCGCAACGTCGCGGCTGGATTATCCTGGCGGCGCTGTTCGGTAGCGCGTGCGTCGTTTTCTCACTGCTCGCCGAGCTCAATGGGCATTCACCGTACTTCGACCGCACGCTGCCGTTGCTGGCCTTCTATGCCGTCCTGCTCGTCACGCTGTTCCGCCGTGTAGCCCGCGAACGCCCGGTGACCGGCGAACTGCTCTACGGATTGAGCGCACTCTACCTGCAGCTGGCCCTGGCCTATGCCCTGCTCTACGCCTTGATCCAGCGCTACCTGCCCGGCGGGTTCGGCCCACCGGGCAGCGAACTGCACCTGGACAGCTTCGTCTATTTCAGCCTGATCACCCTCACCACCGTCGGCTACGGCGACATCCAGCCGCTGCTGCCGATCACCCGCCTGCTGGCGACCAGCGAAGCCGTCCTGGGGGTGCTGTTCATCTCCGTGGCAGTGGCCCGCGGCCTGTCGCTGATGAACGAACCCGCAGACAGATTATGAAGCCCAGCTAATGAGTGCATGGCTGTTCCAGTGGTTTTTCCACGCCCCGCACCAGCCGATCATGGGCGCCTTTCCCGCCGCAATCGCGGCCCAGACACTGGAGATCCCCCATGAAAATCGCCCTGATCGGCGCCACCGGCCACGTCGGCCATTATTTCCTGGAAGAAGCCCTGCGCCGTGGTCATGCGGTGACCGCACTGGTGCGCGACCCGGCGAAGCTGGCCGGCCGCGATGGCGTCAGCGCAGTCCAGGCGGATGTCTACGACGCCACACAGGTGGCCAAGGCGGTGGCCGGACATGACGTGGTGATCAGCGCCTTCAACGCCGGCTGGGGCAACCCGGACATCCGCAACGCCCACGCCAACGGCAGCCGCGCCATCCTCGAAGGCACCAAGGCGGCCGGGGTGAAGCGCTTGCTGGTGCTCGGCGGCGCCGGCAGCCTGGAGATCGCGCCCGGCCAGCGCCTGGTGGACAGTCCGGAATTCCCCGAGCAGTGGAAACAGGGCGCCCTCGGCGCCGCCGATGCCCTCGACCAGCTGCGTAGCGAGAAGGGCCTGGACTGGGCCTTCCTCAGTCCGGCCATGCTCCTCGAAGGCGAAACCCGCACCGGCAGCTTCCGCATCGGCGGCGACCAGGTGCTGTTCGATGCCAAGGGCGAGAGCCGCATCTCGCTGCCCGACCTCGCAGTGGCCATGCTCGACGAAGCGGAGAAACCGGCGCATCACCAGCAGCGGTTCACCGTGGCCTATTGAAACGACAAGGCGCATAACCCCCTCGGGGGTTATGCGCCCTGCGTCCTGCGGCAGCCTGCTCTTGTAGGCGCGAGCTTGCTCGCGAACAAGCCCTGTGCCGCAGCCGTTCGCGAGCAAGCTCGCTCCTACGAAAAGCGCCGTTTCCGTTACCCCTCCCGCTTCGCCGGCGTGGCGATGTCGAACCAGAAGTCGAAGTCGTCCAGCATGCCGAACAGCTTGGGCAGCAGCAGCGGGTTGCCCGAGCTCTTCAGTTTGCCCTCGGCGATCAGCACCACCGGGTTGACCTGCTTGAGCAGCAAGCGGTTGAGGTCGACGCGGTCGATGGTCACCGTCTGCCCGGCCTTGTCGCTCTGAACGCCCTGGATGTTGTTCAGGTGCGAGTTCTTCAGCTCCAGCAGGTATTGCTGCTTGAGATCCGGCAGCACCAGGTTGATGGCGAAATCCTCGCCCTCGGCCTTGCCGGCGTTCAGGCGCACGCCCAGGTAGTCGAACAGCAGGCCGGTATCCATTGCCGCCAGGGCGTCGGAACTGGAGGTCTTGAGCGATGGCAGGTTGCGCGGCACGCCGTGGCGCAACTCGTCGGCGGCGGCCAGGTAGCTGTTGCGCCAGCCGGCGTTCTCCGCCTGGTAGCCGAGCTGCTCCAGGGCGTCTGCCTGCAGGCGGCGGGCGGCCTGGTTGTCCGGCTCGGCGAAGACCAGCTTGTTGACCACTTCCACCACCCAGCGGTACTCGCCCTGGTCGAAGGATTTCTGCGCCATCTGCAGCAGGTGCTCCGCGCCGCCCATGAACTCCACGTATTTCTTCGCCGAATCCTCCGGCGCCAACGGGTTGAGCGTCGCCGGGTTGCCGTCGTAGTAGCCCAGGTACTTGTTCACCACCGCGCGCACGTTGTGGCTGACCGAGCCGTGGTAGCCGCGGTTGAACCATTCGTTGGCCAGTTCCGGCGGCAACTGGAAGCGCTCGTGGATCTGGTTGATGGTCACGCCCTGGTTGGCCAGGTGCAGGCTCTGGTCGTTGAGGTAGCCGTACAGGTCGCGCTCCTTCTCCAGGGTACGAACGATGTCGTCGTGCCCCCAGCGCGGCCAGTTGTGCACGGCCAGCATCACTTCGGCCTGGTCGCCATAGCGGTGCAGCGCGGCGTTGATGTACTTGCTCCAGCCCAGCGCGTCGCGGGTCTCGGCGCCGCGCAGGGTGTAGAGGTTGTGCAGGGTCGCGGTGACGTTCTCGGCCATCATCAGGGCCTTCTGCTGCGGCATCCAGATGTTCATCTCCGCCGGCGATTCGGTACCCGGGGTGTTCTGGAAGGCGAAGGTCACGCCGTCGATGTCCAACTGCTCGTCGTCGCGTTCGATCACCCTGGTCGGCGCGATCAGGGTCATCGGGCCGTGGGCGACGCCTTTGCCGATGGCCATGTCGACCAAGCCGGTGGGGCCTTTGGGCAGCAGGGTGCCGTACTGATAGGTGGCGCGGCGCAGCATGGCGTTGCCGGCCAGCACGTTTTCCTTGATCGCCGCCTCCATGAAGCCCTTGGGCGCGATGATCTGCACCTCGCCCTTGTCCACCTGTTCCTGGCTGACCAGCCCCTTCACCCCGCCGAAATGGTCGACGTGGGCGTGGCTGTAGATGATCGCCTTGATCGGCTTCTGCCCTAGCTCCTGGCTGACGAGCGCATAGGCGGCCTTCGAGGTGGCCGGGGTGGTCAGGGTGTCGATGACGATCCAGCCGGTCTTGCCTTCGATGAAGGTGGTGTTGGCGAGGTCGAAGCCACGTACCTGGTAGACACCGTCGGTGACCTTGTACAGGCCGTACTTGAGGTTGAGCAGGGCCTGGCGCTGCAGGCTCGGGTTGATGCTGTCGAAGTCCTTGCCGGCATTGAGGAAGTCGAAGCCGCCGAGGGTCCAGGCCACGCTGCCGTCCTCGTTCCTGATCTCCAGCGCCGGCGGGCGCTTGATCAGGCCCTTCTCGACCCGCTCGAAGTCGGCGCGTTCGCTGAACGGGAGCGACTCGCGGACTTTTTGCTGCGCGGCGATGGTGAAGGTGCTCGGCGCCTTGGGCGCATCGGCGGGATCGTCGGCGGCGAGCAGCACGGGAGACAGGCCGGCCACGAGGACGGCGGCGGACAGACGCATCATGCGAAGGAACTCCGGTTTTTGTTATGGGAATGCCTGGCACTATGCCGCCGCGCGGATCAATAATTCCAATGCATTCCTTTATCTACTTCAATGCAGTACGCGCATGACCGACCTTCGCCAGCTCCGCCACTTCGTCGCCCTCGCCGAATACGGTCACTTCGCCCGCGCCGCCGAAGCGGTGAACCTCAGCCAGCCCGCGCTCTCGCGTAGCATCCAGGCGCTGGAAAGCCAGCTCGACTGCCGTCTGCTCGACCGCAATCCGCGCGGCATCACCCTCACCGCCCATGGCCGACTGGTGCTGGAACATGCCCGCCGCCTCCTCGCCGGCAGCCGCGCACTGGACAACGCGGTGCGCCAGCTGGGCGAAATGGGCGCCGGCGAATTGCGCCTGGGTTCCGGCCCCTTCCCCGCCGCGCGCCTGATGCCGCAGGTGCTCGCCGCCTTCAGCCGGGCGCACCCGAAGGTCAGCCTGGTGCTGTCGATCGAGAACTGGGGCGAGCTGCACCAGCGGCTGCTCGATGATGAGCTGGAACTCTTCGTCGCCGACTGCCGCGAACTCATGGACGATCCTCGCCTCGACATCCTTCCGCTACGCGAGCACGACAGCCTGCTGTTCTGCCGCCCCGGCCATCCGCTGTTGAGCGAGGCGGAGCCCGGCATCGAGCGCCTGCTCGACTTCCCCCTGGCCGGCCCGCGCCTGCCGCGCGACGCTCATCACCGTCTGGTGCAGACGCTCGGCCGCGAGCAGCCGCTGGACGTGCAGTGCGACGACGTACTGATGCTCAAGGAACTGGTGCGCGGCAGCGACATGCTCTGCCTGGCGGTGGCCGACGTGGTCGCCGCCGACATTGCCAGCGGACGCCTGGCTGCGCTGCATTGGCCGCGCCTGGCCGGCGACGCCACGCTGCGCCGCTCTGCCTACGGCCTGGTGCGCCATGCCAGCCGCAGCCTGTCGCCGGCGGCTGCGGCCTTCGTCGAATTGCTGCTGGAGACCGAAGGCCATCCGGTCGAAGACGGCAAGCGAAAAAGCTGACGGCACCCGAAGGTGCCGTCAGTCAGCGCGATCAACGCCGCCAGTCGCGGTCGTAGCGATCGTGGTCATATCGATCGTGATCGTAGTAGTGAGCCGGCGGGCCGTAGTAGCGCGGCCCGCGCCAGCCGTGATCGTGTTCGTAGACCACGCAGCCGGACAACGGCAGGAACAACAGCAAGGCAATGAACAAGCGACGCATGGCTAACTCCTGATCTGGGCAAGTCCGCTTCGCGAAAGCGCGTAGCAGCGACTTGATAGATCAGACCGAGCGCCTTGCAGCGAGTGCCACAGCCTCAGGTAAAGCTTTTGTAAATCATCGATTTACGGACGCATTGCGGGCAGATGCAGGACGCCGAAGAGCAAGACCTGCAGGCGCTCCAGCCAGGGCTGCGGGCGCTGTTTCAGGCGTTTGCCGAACAGCAGCACCTCGCCGGCATGCACCACCAGCAGCACGCCGGCCAGCAGCAACAGCGGCCGATGCAGCTCGCCGAACGGGTAGACCAGGTTGACCGCGGCGGCCAGCCAGAACATGGCCAGCGCGCCCTTGGCGAAGGACAGCAGGTGCGACATGGGGACGACTCCGATGGGGATTGGTCGCCGCAGTCTGCCGTGAGGCCAGGGCGCCTCGACACCGACTTTCGACTGGCGCGCACCAGGATGTGGCGACGTGCTGCATGCCGGGGCACGCCGACCCCGCGCGCGCGCCGCCGGAAGTGGCGCGACCGCTCTGCCACGGGTGCGCCGCGTAGTTGGCACGCCTATCGCTTAGGGATCGACGTGCAGGAGTCACCCGCCATGCGGGTTCGCGGCACCACAATTCGAAATGGATGGCTAGGGTTCCGGCTCGCGTTGCGGGCGTCTGGTCCGAGAGCCATCGACCTCCAGCGAGGTTACACGGCGGGACAAAAGCCCGGGAGAAGAGCGCGACGCCACCGCCGCCCGACTCCCGCCTGCCCGACAACCGACCTGGAGGTTCCCATGCGCAAGTCCCGCCTCACCGCCCTGCTGGCCGCCGCCCTCGCCGCCCTCAGCCTCTCCGCCTCCGCCGCGAGCAAGAACAGCTTCAACCTCTGCTGGACCATCTACGCCGGCTGGATGCCCTGGGAATACGCCGCCAGCCACGGCATCGTCGACAAGTGGGCGAAGAAGTACGGCATCGACATCAAGATCACCCAGCTCAACGACTACATCGAGTCGATCAACCAGTACACCGCCGGCCAGTTCGACGGCTGCACCATGACCAACATGGACGCCCTGACCATCCCCGCCGCCGGCGGCGTCGACTCCACCGCGCTGATCGTCAGCGACTTCTCCAACGGCAACGACGGGATCGTCCTCAAGGGCGAAGGCAAGACCCTCGCCGACCTCAAGGGCATGAAGGTCAACCTGGTCGAGCTGTCGGTCTCCCACTACCTGCTCGCCCGCGCCCTGGAGACCGCCAAGCTCGCCGAGAAGGACGTGAAGACCGTCAACACGTCCGACGCCGACATCGCCGCCGCCTTCAACACCGACGAGGTGCAGGCGGTGACCACCTGGAACCCGATGCTCGCCGAAGCCCGCGCCAAGCCCGGCACCACCGAGGTGTTCGACTCCAGCAAGGTGCCCGGCGAGATCATGGACATGATGGTGGTCAACAGCCAGACGCTGAAGGACAACCCCGCCCTGGGCAAGGCGCTGACCGGCGCCTGGTTCGAGACCGTGGCCCTGATGAAGGCCGACAACGCGCAGAGCAAGGAAGCCCTGGAACACATGGCCAAGGCCTCCGGCACCGACCTCGCCGGCTACCAGTCGCAGCTGGCCACCACCAAGCTGTTCGCCACCCCGGCCGAGGCGCTGGCCTTCGCCACCAGCGCCGGCCTGCCGGACACCATGCAGAAGGTGGCGAAATTCTCCTTCGCCCACGGTCTGCTCGGCGAAGGCGCCAAGAGCCCCGACGCGGTCGGCATGAGCTTCGCCAACGGCGTGGCCCTGGGCGACGCCGGCAACCTCAAGCTGCGCTTCGACCCGAGCTACGTGCAGATGGCGGCGGAAGGGAAGCTCTGAGCCGCAGACCGTAGGAGCGGACCTTGTCCGCGATGACCGGCTCCTCCAGCGCGATTCGCGGATGAGATCCGCTCCTACAGCCACCTTCTACGGGTAGACGATATGCGCCTGATCAACCTGCAACCCGACCGCGGCAGCCGCCTGCTCCTGGTGCTGCTGCCCTTCGCCCTGCTGCTGTTCGCCTACTTCACCGGGTCGGCGTCGCGGCTGGCGGAGAACCCCAACGACAAGCTGCTGCCCAGCGCCGCGCAGATGGTCGATGCCGTCGACCGCCTGGCCTTCAGCGAGGACAAGCGCACCGGCGAAGTGCTGTTCTGGGGCGACACCGGCGCCAGCTTGCAACGTCTCGGCCTGGGCCTTGGCATCGCCGCATTGCTCGGCCTCACGCTGGGCATCGCCGCCGGCAGCGTGCCGCTGTTCGGCGCGCCGCTCTCGCCGCTGCTCACCGTGCTGTCGATGGTGCCGCCGCTGGCCTTGCTGCCGATCCTGTTCATCGTCTTCGGCCTCGGCGAGCTGTCCAAGGTGGTGCTGATCGTCATCGGCGTCGCCCCCTGCATCGCCCGTGACATCGAGCAGCGCGCCCGGGAAATCCCCCGCGAGCTGCTGATCAAGGCGCAGACCCTCGGCGCCAATACCTGGACCCTGATCCTGCGCGTGGTGCTGCCGCAGCTGCTGCCGCGCCTACTGATCTCCCTGCGCCTGATGCTCGGCTCGGCCTGGCTGTTCCTCATCGCCGCCGAGGCCATCGCCTCCACCGACGGCCTGGGCTACCGCATCTTCCTCGTGCGCCGCTACCTCGCGATGGACGTGATCGTGCCCTACGTGGTCTGGATCACCCTGCTCGCCTGGCTGATGGACTGGGCCCTGCGCGTGCTCACCCGGCGCGCCTTCCCCTGGTACGAAGGAGGCAAGGCATGAGCTTCATCCAGGTCCGCAACGTCTGGCAGGAATACGCCGGCAACGTGATCCTCGAACGCCTCAACCTGACGGTGAACGAGGGCGAGTTCTGCACCCTGGTCGGCGCCTCCGGCTGCGGCAAGTCGACCTTCCTGCGCCTGCTGCTCGGCCAGGAGCGCCCCAGCCGCGGCGAACTGCTGCTCGACGGCAAGGCGCTGCCCGGCGAACCCGACCCGAGCCGTGGCGTGGTGTTCCAGCGCTACTCGGTGTTCCCGCACCTGACCGTGCTCGACAACGTGGTGCTCGGCCTCGAACTGCCCCGCGCCAAGCTGCTCGGCCGGCTGTTCGGCGCCGCCCGCCGCGAAGCCCGCGAACAGGCCGCCGAACTGCTGAAGAAAGTCGGCCTCGGCCATGCCCTGGACAAGTACCCCAGCGCCCTCTCCGGCGGCATGCAGCAACGCCTGGCAATCGCCCAGGCGCTGATCATGAAGCCGCGCGTGCTGCTCCTCGACGAGCCCTTCGGCGCCCTCGACCCGGGCATCCGCAAGGACATGCACCTGCTGCTGCTCGACCTCTGGCAGGAAACCCGGCTGACCGTGTTCATGGTTACCCACGACCTCGCCGAAGGCTTCAGCCTGGGCACCCGCCTGCTGGTCTTCGACAAGGTCCGCCACGACCCGCACGCGCCCAACGCCTACGGCGCGCGCATCACCTACGACATCCCGCTCAACGCCGATCGCCGCGCCGCCCGCGCGGCCCTGCCGGCCCCGCTTGCCGCGCGCCTGGAAGCGTCCGGCGAGCCCCCCGCCGCGCCCCTCATCACGCCGGCCTATTAAGGAACCCGACATGACCGCATCCCTCGCCCTGCGCTCGACCCTCTACGAAGAAACCGTCCCCGGCGGCGGCCACACCTCTTTCGTACTCAAGCGCGGCCAGCTGCTGCGCATCACCGATATCGAAGGCGGTGGCAACCTCGCCGTACTGCTGTTCAACGCCCACGAGAAAAGCGAACGGCTGAACCTGCCGGACAGCCTCAAGTGCCAGCACACCGCCAAGTTCACCGCCGGGCACTGCCTGTACTCCGACATGGGCCGCGTGCTCGCCGCCATCAGCGCCGACACCTGCGGCTGGCACGACAGCTTCGGCGGCGTGCTCAACGCCGCCGAGGTGCTGGAGAAGTACGGCCAGGGCCGCTACCAGGAACTGCGCAACGGTTTCTTCCGCAACGGCGCGGACAACCTGCTGGTGGAAATGGGCAAGTGGGACATGCGCCTGCAAGACCTGCTGATGTGCCTGAACCTGTTCAGCCGCGTGGATGTGGATGCCGACGGCTGCTTCCACTTCGTACCCGGCAATTCCAAGGCCGGCGACTACGTGGAGCTCTACGCGCCGATGGACACGCTCGTCGTGCTCACCGCCCTGCAGCACCCCATGGACCCGAACCCGCAGTACGCGCCCAAGCCCATCGGCCTGTCCTGGCACCAGGTCGCCAGCGACGGCATCAGCGTGCTCTGCCGCACCTCGCGCCCGGAAAACGGCCGCGGCTTCCACAACACCGAACGCCTGTTCATCTGAAGGAACGCGAGCATGCCCATCGTCCCCAGCGACAAACACCCCGAAGCCGCCTTCTCGCGCACCCTGATCCCCGCCGGCGAGCCCAGCCTCACCGAACTGAAAGCCGGGCAGACCCTGCGCATCCTCGACCTGGAAGGCAACCAGGCGGTGGACACCCTCTTCTTCAGCGCGCGCAACCCGCGCGAGCGCTACGACGTGCAGCGCACCCTGCGCAAACAGGGGCGCGTCTACCTCTCCGCCGGCAGCGTGCTCTATTCCAACCTCGGCAACCCGATGCTGACCATCGTCGCCGACACCTGCGGCCGCCACGACACCCTCGGCGGCGCCTGCGCGCAGGAAAGCAACACCGTGCGCTACGCCCTGGACAAGCGCTACATGCACAGCTGCCGCGACAACTTCCTGCGCGCCAGCCTGCACGACGGCCGCCTGAGCAAGGCCGACATCAGCCACAACATCAACTTCTTCATGAACGTGCCGGTCACCCCGGAAGGCGGCCTGACCTTCGAGGACGGCATCTCCGGCGCCGGCAAGTACGTCGAGTTGCTCGCGCACATGGACGTGATCGTCCTGATCTCCAACTGCCCGCAGCTGAACAACCCGTGCAACGGCTGGAACCCGACCCCGGCGGAGCTGCTGGTATGGGACTGAGCCAGCGCCTGCGCGCCCTGCTCTTCCTGCTCTGCCAGAGCCGCTCCGGGCAATGCCTGAAGCCGTAGGAGCGGGCCATGCCCGCGAATCGCGCGCTTGGCGCGCTCCTACAACCCGACCACGGACGACCGTGGCGCAGACCGAATGACGGCGGGACGGCCCGCCACCCCATGGGGACTTCCTCATGTTCGACAAGCTCCTGATCGCCAACCGCGGCGCCATCGCCTGCCGCATCCTGCGCACCCTTCGAGCCCTCGACGTGCAAGGCGTGGCGGTCTACGCCGAAGCCGACGCCGCCAGCCTCCACGTGCAGCAGGCCGACGAAGCCTTCGAGCTGGGCGCCGGCCCGGCGTCCAGCACTTACCTGGTGGTCGACAAGATCCTCGCCGCCGCTCGCGCCAGCGGCGCCCAGGCCATCCACCCCGGCTACGGCTTCCTCTCCGAGAACGCCGCCTTCGCCGAAGCCTGCGAAGCGGCCGGCATCGCCTTCGTCGGCCCGACGCCGCAGCAGCTGCGTCTTTTCGGCCTCAAGCACACCGCCCGCGCCCTGGCGCGCGAACAGGGCGTGCCGCTGCTCGAAGGCACCGACCTGCTGGAAAACCTCGACGCCGCGCTGGCCGCCGGTGAAACCGTCGGCTACCCGGTGATGCTCAAGAGCACCGCCGGCGGCGGCGGCATCGGCATGCGCGTGTGCCGCTCGGCGCAGGAGCTCTCCGACGCCTTCGACGCGGTGAAACGCCTGGGGCAGAACAACTTCAGCGACTCCGGCGTGTTCATCGAGAAGTACATCGAACGCGCCCGCCACCTTGAAGTGCAGGTGTTCGGCGACGGCCAGGGCGAAGTCATCGCCCTCGGCGTGCGCGACTGCTCGGTGCAGCGGCGCAACCAGAAGGTGCTGGAGGAAACCCCGGCGCCTAACCTGCCGGCCGGCATGGCCGACAAGCTCTGCGCGGCGGCGATCAAGCTGGCCAAGGCGGCGAACTACCGCAGCGCCGGCACCGTCGAGTTCGTCTACGACAGCCTGGCCGAGCGCTTCTACTTCCTCGAAGTGAACACCCGCCTGCAGGTGGAGCACGGCGTCACCGAGCAGGTCTGGGGCGTCGACCTGGTGCGCTGGATGATCGAACTGGCGGCCGGCGACCTGCCGCCGCTGGCCGAGCTCACCGCCGCGCTGAAACCGCAAGGCCACGCCATCCAGGCGCGCCTGTATGCCGAGGACCCGGGCCGCGACTTCCAGCCCAGCCCCGGCCTGCTCACCGCCGTCGCCTTCCCGCCAGCGGATGGCAAGGCGCTGCGCATCGACACCTGGGTCGAGGCCGGCTGCGAGATCCCGCCCTACTTCGACCCGATGATCGCCAAGCTGATCGCCTGGGCGCCGGACCGCGAACAGGCCCGCGCCGGCCTCGACCGCGCGCTGGCCGACAGCCTGCTGTACGGCGTGGAATGCAACCGCGACTACCTGCGGCAGATCCTCGCCGACGTGCCCTTCGCCAGCGGCTCGCCCTGGACCCGTTGCCTGGAAGGCCTGCGCTACCGTGCCCAGACCTTCGAGGTACTGAGCGCCGGCACCCAGACCAGCGCGCAGGACTACCCCGGCCGCCTCGGCTACTGGGCGGTCGGCGTGCCGCCGTCTGGGCCGATGGATGACCGTGCGCTGCGCCTGGGCAACCGCCTGCTGGGCAACCCGGAAGGCGCCGCCGCCCTGGAAATCACCATGAGCGGCCCGACCCTGCGCTTCAACGCCGACGCCGTGGTCGCCGTCACTGGCGCGCGCATCGCCCTGAGCCTGGACGGTGTCGAGCAACCGATGGACACCGCGCTCTTCGTGCCCGCCGGCTCGACTCTCGCCCTGGGCAGCATTTCCGGCGCCGGGGCGCGCAGCTACCTGTGCCTGCGCGGCGGCCTGCAACTGCCGGACTACCTGGGCAGCAAGAGCACCTTCACCCTCGGCCAGTTCGGCGGCCACGGCGGCCGCGCCCTGCGCGCCGGCGATGTGCTGCACCTAGCGGAACTGAGTGACGCCAGCCACGGCGCCCGCCTGCCCGCCGAGCAATGCACCGAGCTGCCGGAGCTGCGGCGCATCCGCGTCATCTACGGCCCGCACGGCGCGCCGGAATACTTCACCCCGGCCTACATCGAGACCTTCTTCGCCACCGCCTGGGAAGTCCACTTCAACTCCAGCCGCACCGGCGTGCGCCTGATCGGCCCGAAACCCGAATGGGTGCGCGACAGCGGCGGCGAGGCCGGCCTGCACCCGTCGAACATCCACGACAACCCCTACGCCATCGGCGCGGTGGACTTCACCGGCGACATGCCGGTGATCCTCGGCCCGGACGGTCCGAGCCTGGGCGGCTTCGTCTGCCCGGTGACGGTGATCGAGGCCGACCTCTGGCAGCTCGGCCAGCTCAAGGCCGGGGACAAGGTGTGCTTCGAACCGGTGGACATCGCCACGGCGCGCGAACTGACCAGGGCCGGCACGGACAGCCCCCTCTCCCGCTTGCGGGAGCGGGCGGGGGGAGAGGGAAGCCCCGGCACCGCCCTCACCTCCCCCATCGTCCTCGACCTCGGCCAGGACGACACCCGCCTGGTCGCGCGCCTTTCCGGCGACACCCACCTGCTGCTGGAGATCGGCCAGCCCGAGCTGGACCTCGTGCTGCGCTTCCGCGCCCACGC
Organism: Pseudomonas sp. QL9; assembly: GCF_041409665.1. NCBI lineage: Bacteria > Pseudomonadati > Pseudomonadota > Gammaproteobacteria > Pseudomonadales > Pseudomonadaceae > Pseudomonas > Pseudomonas sp. QL9. The sequence continues at coordinate 4,437,109 of NZ_CP166971.1, read as the reverse complement.
GCTGATGCAGGCCCTGGAAGCCCTGGCGCTGGAAGGCGTGATCGACCTCACCCCGGGCATCCGCTCGCTGCAGGTGCACTACCAACCCGAAGCGCTGCCGCTTGCGAAGCTGCTGGAAACCGTCGCCGGCCTGTGGGACGGCGTCTGCGCCGCGCGCGACCTCAAGGTGCCTTCGCGCATCGTCCACCTGCCGCTGTCCTGGGACGACCCGGCCTGTCAGCTGGCCATCGAGAAATACATGACCACGGTGCGCAAGGACGCACCCTGGTGCCCGAGCAACCTGGAGTTCATCCGCCGCATCAACGAGCTGCCTGACCTTGAGGCCGTGTACCGCACGGTGTTCGAGGCCAGCTACCTGGTGATGGGCCTGGGCGACGTCTACCTCGGCGCGCCCGTGGCCACGCCGCTGGACCCGCGCCACCGGCTGGTCACCACCAAGTACAACCCGGCACGCACCTGGACCGCGGAGAACTCGGTAGGTATCGGCGGCGCCTACATGTGCGTGTACGGCATGGAAGGCCCCGGCGGCTATCAGTTCGTCGGCCGCACCCTGCAGATGTGGAACCGCTACCGCGCCGTCGAGGCCTTCGGCGGCAAGCCCTGGCTACTGCGCTTCTTCGACCAGATCCGCTTCTACCCGGTGAGCGCCGAGGAGTTGCTGCGCATCCGCCGCGACTTTCCGCTCGGCCGCTATCCGCTGCGCATCGAGGAAAGCGAGCTGTGCCTGGCCGACTACCAGGCCTTCCTGGGCCGCGAGGCCGAGAGCATCGAGGCCTTCCGCACGCACCAGCGCGCCGCCTTCGACGCCGAACGGCAACGCTGGATCGCCTCCGGCCAGGCGCATTTCGAGAGCGAGGAAGTTGCACCGGAGCTGGGCGAGGACGCGCCCCTGGAAGCCGGCCAGCACGCCATCGAGAGCCACGTCGCCGGCAACCTCTGGCAGGTGCAGGTGAGCGAGGGCGCCAGCGTGAAGGCCGGCGACACCCTGGTGATCCTCGAGTCGATGAAGATGGAAATCCCCCTCACCGCCCCGCGCGACGGCGTGGTCCGCGAGGTTCGCGTGCAGCCCGGTTCGCCGGTGCGGGCGGGGCAGCGGGTGGTGGTGCTGGAAGAGGCTTGATCCGCGCAACGCCGCGAATCGCCCGGAACCTATTGAGGAAAAACAGATGAGCCAACCCTTCGACCTCCGCCTCGCCACCCTGCGCGCCGCCTACCGCGAAGGCCGCAGCACCCCGCGCCAGCTGATCGCCGAGCTGCGCGACAAGGCCGCCGCGCTGAACCCGGACTACCACCTGTTCATCCACCTGCTGACGCTGGCGGAGCTTGAGCCCTACCTCGCGGCGCTCGACGGCAAGTCGCCCGAGCAGCTGCCGCTGTACGGCATCCCCTTCGCCATCAAGGACAACATCGACCTTGCGGGCATCCCGACCACCGCCGCCTGCCCGGCCTTCGCCTACACGCCGCCTACGTCGGCAACGCTGGTGCAGCGACTGGTCGAGCTGGGCGCGGTGCCGCTGGGCAAGACCAACCTCGACCAGTTCGCCACCGGCCTCAACGGCACCCGTTCGCCCTATGGCGAATGCCCGAACAGCGTGCTGCCGGAGTTCCCGTCCGGCGGTTCCAGCGCCGGCTCCTCGCTGGCCGTGGCCCTCGGCGTGGCCAGCTTCGCGCTGGGCACCGACACCGCCGGTTCCGGCCGCGTGCCGGCGGCGCTGAACAATCTCGTTGGCCTGAAACCGAGCAAGGGCCTGCTGTCCAACCACGGCCTGGTGCCGGCCTGCCGCACGCTCGACTGCATCACCTACTTCACCGCCACGGCCGCCGAGGCCAGCGAGCTGCTGGCCCTGAGCGCGCGCCACGATCCACAAGATGGCTACAGCCGCACCAATCCTTCCTGGAACGACGGCAGCGCCTTCGGCACGCCACGCCCGTTCCGCTTCGGCGTTCCCCGCGCCCAGGACCTCGAATTCTTCGGCTGCAACGAGGGGCCGGCGCTGTTCGCCCAAGCTATCGAACAGCTGCGCGGCATCGGCGGCTCACCGGTGGAGATCGACTTCGCGCCCTTCCTCGAAGCCGCTCGACTGCTTTACGAAGGCCCCTGGGTGGCGGAGCGCTACAGCGTCGCCGGCGAGCTGATCGAGCGCGATCCGCAGGCCGTGCTGCCGGTGATTCGCGCGGTGCTGGAAAAGGCGCCCGGCGCCGGCGCGGTCGAGCTGTTCCGCGCACAGTACCGCCTGCAGGAACTCAAGGCGCAATGCGACGCGATCATCGCCGAGCTGGATTGCGTGCTGACCCCGACCATCGGCCGCCCCGTCACCCTCGACGAACTGCACGCCGAACCCGTGCTGCGCAACTCGCAGCTGGGCTACTACACCAACTTCATGAACCTGCTGGACTACGCAGCCCTGGCGCTGCCCAGCGCCTTCATGACCAATGGCTTGCCCTGGGGCCTGACGCTGTTCGGCCGCGCCTTCACCGACCAGTACCTGCTCGGACTGGGCGACGCGCTGCAACGCCACAACGCGCTACCACTGGTCGGCGGCAATGCGCTGAACAGTCCTGCGCCCGCCGTATCCGCACGCAGCGACCGCGCGCGCCTGGTGGTATGCGGCGCGCACCTCGACGGCCTGGCGCTGAACTGGCAACTGCGCCAGCGCGGCGCGCGCCTGCTCGAAGCCACTCAAAGCGCGCCGGCCTACAAGCTCTACGCCCTGGCCGGCGGCCCGCCGCTGCGGCCGGGCATGGTCCGGGTGGCGCAAGGCGGCACGGCCATCGAAGTGGAGATCTGGGAACTGCCCAGCGCCGAGCTCGGCTCCTTCCTCACCGGCATCCCGGCGCCGCTGGGGCTGGGCAAGGTGGAACTGGCCGACGGCCGCTGGGAGACAGGTTTCATCTGCGACGGCTGGGGCCTCGCCGGTGCCGAGGACATCAGCCATTTCGGCGGCTGGAGAGCCTGGCTGGCCAGCCGCGGCTAAGGGTCGCGGTACGCGGACCGGACGCAGTGGAGGGGTGCTGCGGGAGTCGCTAGAGTGAGTGGAAGCCTATCGCCGAGGTTGTGTCATGCCGATGCTCAGCCACCACGACGCCCAGCAGCGGGTCAACGATATCCACGCCTTCAACCGGGAGCTGCGACGCCTGGGCGAGGAAGGTGCGCTGGAGCTGGACGCGGACCAGCGCGCCCGTGTGGAAACCCATCACCTGCGCCTGCTCGACGACTACCGCGCGCAGTTCGACATCGACCGCGACAGCCAGGACAGCCGCCTGTCGTTGGGCATGCGCGTGGCGTCCTTCCTCGGTGCGCTGGCCCTGGCGGCCAGCCTGTTCTTCCTCTTCTACCAGTTCTGGGGACTGTTCGGCGAAGGCGCGCAGGTCGCCATCCTGGTCGGTGCCTCGCTGGTCACGCTGCTGGCCACGTTCTGGCTGCAAGGCCGCGACGCTTCCGGCTACTTCGCCAAGCTGGCCGCCATGCTGGCCTTCGCCGCACTGGTGCTGAACATCAGCATGCTCGGGCAGATCTTCAACCTCACGCCCTCGGACCTCGCGTTCCTGCCCTGGGCCGCCTACGCCCTGCTGCTGGCCTACCTGTGCCAGTCCAGGCTGCTGCTGGGCGCCGGGCTGATCTGCCTGATCGGCTTCGTCGCCGCGCGCTGCGGCACCTGGGGCGGGGTCTACTGGCTGGACGTGGGCGAGCGTCCGGAGAACTTCTTCCCCGCCGCCGTGCTGATCTTCCTGGTGCCGCTGGTCTTCGAGCAGCACCGCTTCGACGGCTTCGCCGCGATCTACCGGGTGTTCGGCCTGCTCGCCCTAATGCTGCCAATGCTGGTGCTGGCCAACTGGGGCGGCTCCAGCTACCTGCCCTTCGCGCCGCACAAGCTGGAAAGCCTCTACCAGCTGCTCGGCTTCGTCTGCGCGGCCCTGGCCATCTGGCTGGGCGCGCGGCAGGAATGGCCGGAGGTGGTGAACACCGGGCTGACCTTCTTCGTCATCTTCCTCTACACCAAGTTCTTCGACTGGTGGTGGGAGGTGCTGCCCAAGTACCTGTTCTTCCTGGTCCTCGGGCTGGGCGCGGTGGCGATCCTGCTGTTCCTGCGCTACCTGCGCAACGTCCACGGCCTGCTCGGAGGGCGCCTGTGATGAACTGGACACGTACCCAGGGCCTGCTCGCCGGGCTCGGCCTGATCGTCCTGGCCAATGCCGCCGCCCTCGGCTCCGCCGCCTGGAACCGCAGCGGCGAACCGGACAGCCGCCTGGCGCTGAGCGAGCGCGAGCTGGTGCGCAACAGCGACTGGCACAACGAAAACAGCGGCGTCAGCCTGCGCCTGCTCTGGCGCATCCCCGGAGAGGAGTCGAATGCTGCCTGGGCGCCGCGCATCCCGGCCGAGCGCATGCGCGAGCTGGGCTTCGCAGTTCCGCAGCAGATCGACCGCGAAAGCGCGCTGGCCTACGACCGCCAGCAGGCCCGCGACGCCCTGTTGGTGCTGGAACTGGACGGCCCGCTGTACCAGCGCGAACTGCGCCTGGCCCAGCAGCGCCTGGAACAGGCCGAGCGGGCGCTGGCCGGCGACCCCGGCAACGTCCACCTCAAGAGCGAGCGCGACTTCCAGCGCGACGCCCTCGAGCACGAGGAACAGCGCGCCAGCCGCCTGCTCCTCGCCGACGCCGGCAACGACCTGCAGGCCCTGCGCGCGCGCTACCCGGACCGCCAGCGCTACGCCATCGTCCACGGCCAGGTGCGGCCCAGCTCGCTGTACCGCAACCGTGCCTGGATCATCGGTGGCATGGCCAGCACCGACGGCGTGCGCGCACTGAACGTACCCAAGCGCTGGCACGAGGAACTTGAAGGCCTGGCCCCACGCGCCGAACAGCGCGCCGCCCAGGAAGCCGCGCAGCCCTTCGTTGCCGAGGTGGATTTCGGCCAGCGCCTGGAGCCCTGGATCGAGAAAATCCAGGCGCGTTGACGACTGTAGGATGGGTTGAGGTACGAAACCCATGCTGTCGTCCTTGAGCCTCGCGAGGAAATCGAAGGGGCGTAGGGTTTCGAGCGGCATGGGTTTCGCTTCGTGTTCTGCCGGGACAGACAGGTAACGCCTGTCGGGACACATGGGTAACGGTTGCCCATGTTCACTCCGGCTGCCGGAGATCGACCTGCCGGACCGTTCTGTTGATGAAAATGATATCGAGCACGCCATCCTCCTTGGCCGGGCGGATGGCGACGCGTTCGCCGGCCAAGCCTTCGCTGACGAATACCATTTGGCCATTGAGGCGGATCTGGCCCTTGGTATGCACTGTCAGCACCCACTCTCCCGGCTCGTATTCCACTTCCGGCAGTTGTTCCGGGTATGGCCTGGGGCTGCTCTGATAACGCGTCAGCGGTGGTTTCTGGCCCAAGGCCTGGTGCGGGCGTTGCTGATTGTACTGTTCGAGCCAGCGGTCCATACCGGCCTGGCACTGCTCCAGCGTGCGGAAATGCGCGTCGTGCAGCAGCTCCCGCTTCAGCGTCTGATGGAAGCGTTCGAGTTTGCCTTGTGTCTGTGGGTGGTGGGGGCGGCTGTGGCCGACCTTGATGCCCAAGCGCATCAGCCAGACCTCCAGAGCCGAGATTCCACCACGTCGGGTTGACCCCCAGGGTGGACCGTTGTCGCTGGTCAGGCGCCGCGGCAGGCCGTAGCGCCTGAACACACGGATCAACTGTTGGCGGACCGTCTCGCGCCGTTCATTGGCACAAGCTGCCAGGCACAACGCAAAGCGCGAGTGATCGTCGAGCAAGGTCAGCGGATGACAATGTTGACGCTGGCCGAACAAGGCGAAATGGCCTTTGAAGTCCATCTGCCAGAGGTCATTGGGCGCGTCATGCTCGAAACGAGACGTAGCCGCCGGGCCAGTATCGGCGCCATAGCGCAGATGCCGATCATTGCGCCGCAGGATCGCATCGATAGTGCTGTGGTGCGGCAACGGCAAGTCGCTGCTCAACAAGCTGCGTAATTTGCGACTGCCCCAGGCGGGGTATTCGTCATGCAGTGCCAAGACCGCTTTCTCCAGTTCATCGCTGCAACTGCGAGGGCTATTCAAGGGCCGTCGAGACTTATCCAGCAGCCCCGACTCGCCCTGCTTTCGATAGCGCTCAATCCACTTGTAGCCCGTCTTCGGACTGATCCCGTAGCGACGACACAACTCGCGCACATTGGTGTCTGGCTGCCTCGCCAGAAGAACGAACTCATATCGACTGGACACAGGTGTGCACTCCTTCCACGGCATCGCTCGATCTCCCGAAACGGCTACACCGTGATCCTAAATGCGTTACCTATGTCTCCCGACACCTGTCACCCATGTCTCCCGGCAGAACACTTCGCTCAACCCATACTACGAATTCCCATCATCCATGCCGGCCAGGCATCCGAATCCCCTTGCGCCCCGCACGCCCCCGCTGCACCCTGTGCGCCCGGCGAAACCCCGACCCCGCGACATGACCGACATCGACCCCACCCGCTGCCCGCTCTGCGGCCAGCGCAACCGCTGCGCCCAGGCCGATCCGGCCGCGGACGGCGCGTCCTGCTGGTGCTTCGAAACGGCCATCGACCCCGTCGCACTGCAGCGCATTGCCCCGGAATCGGTCGACCGCGCCTGCCTCTGCCCGCGCTGCGCGCAGAACCTGCCGCCCGAAGACGAACCGACCTGATGCGCCTGGACCGCCTGCTCTCCAACCTGCCCCGCTTCAGCCGCCAGGATGCGCGCCTCTTGCTCGTCTCCGGCCGCCTGCGCGTCGACGGCGAAGTGGTGCGCGACGGTCGCTTCGAGGTGCGCGAGTTCAGCCGCGTGGAGCTGGACGACGAGGTGCTGCAGGCCGGCAAGCCGGCGCGCTACTTCATGCTGCACAAGCCCGAAGGCTGCGTCAGCGCGACCCGCGACGCCGAGCACCGCACCGTGCTCGACCTGCTCGACGAGCCGGACAAGCACGAGTTGCACATCGGCGGCCGCCTCGACTACAACAGCACCGGCCTGCTGCTGATCACCAACGACGGCCTCTGGTCGCGGCGCATGACCCTGCCGGGGCGCAAGCTGCCGAAGGTCTACTACGTCGAGACCGAGCAGCCGATCGAAGCGCATTACGCGGAAACCTTCGCCAAAGGCCTGTACTTCCGCTTCGAGGACCTCACCACGCTGCCCGCGCAACTGGAAATCCTCGACGCCCGCGCCGCGCGCCTGACCCTGCACGAAGGCCGCTACCACCAGGTCAAGCGGATGTTCGGCCACTTCCAGAACAAGGTCACCCGCCTGCACCGCGAAAGCATGGCCGGCATCAGCCTCGATCCGGCCCTGGCACCGGGCCAGTACCGGGCCCTGAGCGCCGCGGAAGTAGCCGCTTCGGACTGAATCGGACCGTCTGGCATCGCCGATTGCAGCGACGCCGGAGCCGCGGCTAAGCTGCTCTGACGCCCGCTCCTCGAAGGTTTCCGATGAAGACTCTGCACGCCGCCCTGCTCGCGCTCAGCCTGTTCGCCCTTCCCGCCGTGGCCGCCACGAGCAGCCACGGATCGCCGCTCAATGACCTGCAGGCAGCGCTGAAGAAGCTCAAGCCAGGGCAGTTCCTCTGGTACCCGGAAATCTCCCCGCAGGGGCCGGTCACCGTGGTGGTCAGCCTGACCGAGCAACGGGCCTACGTTTACCGCAACGGCATCGCCATCGGCGTCGCCACCGTGAGCACCGGCAAGCGCGGCCGGGAAACCCCGACCGGCGTATTCACCATCCTGCAGAAGAAGGTCGAGTACTACTCCGACCTCTACGACAGTGCGCCTATGCCCTACATGCAGCGCCTGACCTGGGACGGCATCGCCCTGCACGCCGGCAACCTGCCCGGCTACCCGGCCTCGCACGGCTGCATCCGCATGCCGATGGCCTTCGCCAAGAAGCTCTATGAGGTCACCGGCTTCACCAGCACCACGGTGATCATCTCCGACGCCAAGAGCTCGCCGGTGGAGGTCTACCACCCCGGCCTGCTGGCGCCCCAGGTCAGCGACGGCAAGGCCAGCGGACCGGCCAGCCCGGAGGCGGAGCCCTATTTGAACGATCCGGGCGCGGCCGTCGGTCCGATTTCGGTGCTGATCAGCCGCGCCGACCGGCGTGCCTACGTCTACCGCGGCGGCACCCAGATCGGCAGCGCCCCGGTGACCATCGACAATCCGGGCGCGCGCACCGGCGTCGCCGCCTTCTCGCTGCTCGAGCGACCGACACCGGAACAGCTCGCCAGCGCCACGCCGAACCTGCGCTGGAGCGCGGTGCAGGTGAGCAACCCGCAGGCCGGCCTGACGCCTTCCGAACAGCTCGGCCAGTTCAGCATGGACCCGCATTTCCTGCGCTCGCTGCTGCTGGCGATGGACGTCGGCAGCACCCTGGTGATCACCGACCTGCCCTCCAGCCGCGATACCCGAAGCAGTTCGGACTTCACGGTGATCACCACCAATGATCGACAAGCGGTACCTGCATCGATCAAAAAATAAGCGAAAATCCGGCCCAATTTCGCGCACTTGCGCGCTATACCAAAACTAGACCTTAGGAAAAACACCAAGGGGGGAACGGCGCCATGCCGTCCATATCGAACGTCTGGGGGAAACTCCGGCCGCTGCTTGCCGTGGGCGCGCTTCTCGCGCTCGGCTGCGGCACCGTCCACGCCGCTGCCCTGCCCAGCGCCGAGGAACTCCACCGCCTGGCCCCGGCCACCAGCCTGCAAGCCCTGCGCCTGGCGCTCAGCGCCTACCAGTGCGCCAGCAGCCAGTTGGGCGGCAAGGGCGAACTGCTGACCGTCATCGACTACTCGAAGCCCTCGCGCGACAAGCGCCTGTGGGTGTTCGACCTGAGCAAGCGCAAGCTGCTGTTCGAGGAGTGGGTGGCCCACGGCAAGAACAGCGGCGACGACGTCGCCACTTCCTTCTCCAACCGCCCGAACAGCTACCAGTCGTCGCTGGGCCTCTACCAGACCGGCAACACCTACAGCGGCAAGCACGGCCGCTCGCTGCGCCTGCTGGGCCTGGAGCCGGGCTTCAACGACAACAGTGAAGAGCGCGCCATCGTGATGCACGCAGCCGCCTACGCCGACCCGAAAGTGGTCCCCGGCCTCGGTCGCCTCGGCCGCAGCCAGGGCTGCCCGGCGGTACGTCCGCAAGTGGCGAAGCGGCTGATCGACACGCTGTCGCAAGGCAGTTACGTGTTCGCCTACTACCCGCAGCAGAACTGGCTGAGCAATTCGCAGTACCTCGCCGGCGCCAGCTGCACCGTGGCCAAGGCGCCCAACCTGGGCCGCGCGACGACGCTGGCCAAGCGCTAAATGCCATTCCGGGGCGGCGCAGTGCCGCCCCATCCCCTCCCGCAACGCACTTCAGTTCCCCACTGTAGGGCGGATCTCATCCGCGAACTCCTGGCACGGTGCCTCCCTGTAGGAGCGGATTCATCCGCGATCTTTTCGCGGACAAGGTCCGTTCCTACGCCCATGCACCGCGCGCCCCTTCACGTCTTCCCCGCGAACGCGGGGATCCAGAGGCGTCTTGCTCGGTGTAGCGCGCCCCGTTGGCGTGTTCGGATGTTTCTTGTTTCGCCCCCTCGGGCGAGTCACTTTCTCAAACGGTGGAAGGCCACCCCCGCAGAAAGTAACCAAAGCGCTTGCCCCGACATACGGGTCCGGCAAGCCGGACTTCCCTCGCACATCCCCACGCACCCGGAGGCCCGCCCCGACAGCACGTCCCTGTGCTGGTCGGGGCTTTTGCGACATCCATGTCGCGCAACCTCCTCTGCGTGGGCTTAGCTCGGCCTCCTGTAAGGGGCGGTCCGGAGTGCGCGGACGTTTCTCTGGAAGTCCAAGAGCAAGAGCTGCGCGGCGCTGCCGCTTTTCGTAGGAGCGAGCTTGCTCGCGAACCGCACGGCACGAATGCCGAACCTGTAGGGCGAATAACCCCGAAAGGGTTATCCGCCATTCTCTTACGGGGTGGCGGTGCATGACCGCGAACGAGGTCATGCACCCTACGGTTGGAAAGGGCGCGGGGATTTTCGCGGAAGATATGCTCCTACAGGACGGCGCCGATCTTCCCGCGTTCTCAGAACGGCCCCTCTCCCGCTTGCGGGAGAGGGTTGGGGAGAGGGAACCAGGGCAAGCCGAAATACCCATGCATCCAGGTAGCGCTGTTTGCGAGCCGGCTCGCTCGTACGAAGGCGTTAGGCCTTCGCCGGCGCCTCGACGATCGCCAGCATCGCTTTTTCGTCCACCGCGTCGAGCTGGTCCGGGCGGAGGAATTTCTCGCCGTACTCGCGGTATACCCCGGTTTCGACGAACAGGCGGAACAGCTCGCTGTCGACGTGGCGGTCGCGGGCCATGAAGGCGAGGATCTTCAGCGATTCGGAGAGCGTCTTGGGCGCCTTGTACGGGCGGTCGGCGGCGGTCAGGGCCTCGAAGATGTCGGCAATCGCCATCACCCTTTCCGGAATGCTCATGTCCTCGCCCGCCAGGCGTCTTGGATAGCCGGTGCCGTCCATCTTCTCGTGGTGGTTGGCGGCGATGGTCGGCACGCGCTTGAGGTGCTTGGGCAACGGCAGGGCGCTGAGCATCATCAGGGTCTGCACGATGTGCTCGTTGATCTTGAAGCGCTCTTCGTCGGTGAGGGTCCCGCGGCGGATGCCGAGGTTGTAGAGCTCGCCGTAGTTGCTCGCGCAGGGCGGCAGGCGCATGTCGAAACCCCAGCGGTTGCGCGGGTCGTCCTTGTCTACCGGTGGCTTGCGCTCGCCCCAGGGCACGCAGTGTTCGGGTTTGTCGGCGAGCAGGCGTTCCTCCGCCGGCAAGGAGGCTGCCGGCACGCCGACCAGCCGTGCGGCTTCGTCGTGGGAAATGCCCAGGCGGTCGTCGAAGTGGCGCAGCCAGCGGCGTTCGCCGATCCGCTGCAGGCGCTCGATGTCCTCGTCCTTCATGAACTCGCCGCCGACGTTGGCCTGGGCGACGAAGGCGAAGTCTTCCTGCAACGCTTGCCGCTCGGCATCGCGGCGCGCGCCCAGTGCTGCGCTGTCGCCACCCTCGGCGAGACCGCGCCAGTAGTCGATCTCGGCGTCGCGCCAGAGCACCTCGAAGCGCATGCGCACTTCGTGCAGGCGGTTGTACAGGGTCTCCAGTTTGGTGGCCTTGTCCACCACGTATTCCGGGCTGGTGATCTTGCCGCAGTCGTGCAGCCAGGCGGCGATCTGGAATTCGTAGCGGTCGGCGTCGCTCATGGCGAAATCGGCGTAGCGGTCGCGGTCGTCGATGGCCTTCTGCAGGAGCATGTCGGCCAGTTGCGGCACGCGCTCGCAGTGCCCGCCGGTGTAGGGGCTCTTGGCATCGATGGCGTCGGCCAGCAGCTTGATGATGGCGTCCAGCAGGCGTTGCTGCGCTTCGATCAACTGGCGCGTCTCGATGGCCACGGCGGCGGCGCCGGAGAGCTCCTCGACGAAGCGCCGGAACGGCCGACGCGGTTTGCGCCGCCGCTCGCCCTCCTCCTGCAGTTGCAGCACCAGCACGCCGAGCAGTTCCTCGCTGCGATTGCGCAGGGCCACTTCCATGTGCCGGCCGCTGCCGCTCAGCGCCTGGTCCAGCAATGAGGCCAACTGCTTTTCGTCGAAGCCCTGGATGGGCAGCGATTGCTGGTAATGCTCGCCATTGACCGCGCAGGCCAGGCCCAGGCGGTTCTCCTCCTCGTGCAGCAGGTAGACCGCGCCACCGAGCACGCCGGTGGCCTCGACCAGGCGCGACAGCACGTCGGCGAGCATGCTGTCCAGCCGCGTCTCGCGGCTGAGGCTCAGAGTGATGCCCTGGAAATTGCGGATGGTCTTCGACATGCCGCCCAGCACCTGGCTGAGCTCGCGCACTTCGGCGATCCGCGAGTTCACCCCCACCGGGCGGGCGAAGTCGAAGGCCGCCAGGGCGCCGAGCTGCTCGGTCAGCAGGTTCAGCGGGCGGGCGATGCGGCGGCCGATGAGCGAGCCGAGCAGCAGCAACACCAACAGCAGCACGCCGCCCCACAGGGCTTGCTGCAGCAGGGTCGCCCGCGCTCCGGCCAGCAGTTCGGCGGCGGGAATGCTGATCAGCACGCGCGCCTGGGTGCTGGCGAAACTCGCCAGCGGCACCCAGATGCCATACCAGTTCTCGCCGTCGACTCGATAGGCCTGCGCCATGCGGGGCTGGCCACCGATCTCGGCCAGCCGACTCAGGCTCGGCACGCCCAGCTCGCCAAGCTTGGCCAGGCGTGCCTTGCGGCCCTCGCGTACGAGCAGACGCGACAGGTCGGGATAGGCGATCACGGTATCGTGCCCGTCGATCACTGCCAGCTCGGTATGCACGGTCTGACGCAGATCGCCCATCTCCTCGGCCAGGTCATTGACCGATGCGTCCATGCCGATCACCGCGGCGCCATCGACGGTGCGCTGCGCCAGGGTCAAGCCGATCTCGCCGGTGGTGAAGAACACGTAGGGCTGGGTAAGAACCGTGGTGCGACTGGCGGATGCCTCCTGGTACCAGCCACGCTGGCGAGCGTCGAAATGGTAGTCGGGCATGTCCAGGCGCTGAAGCAGCTGCAGCTGATCGTCGTAGAAGCGCCACTCGCCCTGCGGCACGTTCTGCGCGTCGAGCGTCTGGCTCTGCACCAGATAGAGCGCCTTCGGCGGCGCCTTGAGTTTCTCCCGCACCGAGGCGGCGTTGAGCGCGCGCACCAGCAGGAACTCGCCATTCGGATAACCGATGTACACCGCGCTCAGCGTGCGGTTGGCGCGCAGGTTCTCGACCAGGACCGGCAGGCGCTCCAGGCGCGCGGAAAGGTTGTCGGCCTGCGAGATACGGTCATAGCTGAGCAGACGCAAGGTGTTCTGCGCCGGGTCCAGCAGACGCCGGATACGCTCGTTGACCGTGATGCCGAGCTGCCCGGCGGCCTCCCCGGCCGCCGACACCATCGCAGCCTCGACGCCTCGATAGCCCTGGATCAGCAGCGACGCCGCGAGGACCAGCATGCTGAGGATGATGGCGCCGGTTAGCAGGACCTGCAGTGGAATGCCGCGTCTTTTCGCTTTCATGGTCATGGTTGCTTGTCCAGGTCGCCCGCAGGCGCGCGATAACCGTTGTCGAGCAACGATGCCGCGATATCCAGCGGCGCGTTGCGAAGGAGGATTCTGGAGAGGCCACCGTCCAGGCGCAGGTCCTCGAGCAGGCGCAACCACTCGGCGCTCTGCGCGGCATTGAAGTGAAGGCGCGAGAGCACCAGACCTCGCGCAACGCCCGGTGCATTCAGCTCGATCACGCGGTAGCGATGGCGCATGGCCGGATCGCTCAGAACGGTGGAGAGCACCAGCGCGTGCCCGATCAGCCCGTTCACCTCGCCTTTTTGCAGGGCGGCGAAGCTGCCGCGCTCGTCGGGGTACTCCCTCAACTGCCCGTCGGCGGCCATGATCCGCAATATGGCGTCGAGGTAGGTGCCGTGGCGGTAGCCGCTGATCACGCCCAGGCGCACACCGGGCCGCGCGCGGAAATCGTTCAGGTCGTGCAGGTCCATGGACTGTTCGAGCGGCACGATCAGGCGCTCACGCAGGTACAGGTAGGGAATGAAGTACGCCAGTCGCAGGCGGTCGGGGCTCGCCACGCCGCTCATGGTCAGGTCCACCTCGCCGCTCTCGATGTCCTGCCAGATCTGCGCACGGGGCCGGACCGAAACCTCGAAGCGGCAGCCACTGCGACGCGCCAGTTCGGTGGCCACATCGACATCCATGCCCTTGCCGTCCTCGTAGAGGATCGGGTGTGGATAGAACGCCAGGCGCACCGGCGTAGCGCAGCCGTAGCGGTCTTCCGCGGCCGCATACAGGGAGGCGCAATTCATGAGGGCGCACAGCAGCCCGATGCGCAAGACAGGGAACAAGACCATGGAACCGACCCATCCGTTGTGTCGGCCAGGGAGGAGTGCAACTACCTCTTCCGCGGCAGGGCGATGCTGAGGAAACGACTAGTGGGAAAGTGTAATAGGGCGCTGGCCTTTTGCCGGGCAAACGCAGTTCGTCGGAATCCGCCGGCCAAGCAGCGAAAAAATGTGACTCGCCGGTTCCGACGGGGTTGCGTGGCTCGGACCGTCCTGCTTAACTCTGCCCCATGTGTGACTCACCGGTCACGCAATACTTCTAAGAAGCTCCATCCGCCCGGCACCTCCCCGCCAGGCCCTTTCGAAATACCTGCCCAGTACCCTCGCACAGCCTCCACAAGGGCTTTGCGCTTCGCTCTATTTGAAACATAAGCTGTTGAAAATAAAGAATTTATGAAGTTTCGCTGGGTGCAATGAAGTTGTCACCTCAAAGCGTTTTCCTCTGCCTGGTAGTCCTCTGCATCCGATAGTCGGGTGCGTCCATTCGAGCTGCGTATGGAGGAAGCGACATGAGGCCGGAAACCGCCGTCGTCGAGATTCTGCAACACCGGGTTTACACGGAGTTCTATGCGAACAGGGAAGCACGCCAGACCATCATCCTGGTCAACGGCTCGCTGTCGACTACCGCCTCCTTTGCGCAAACGGTGAAGTACCTGCAACCGCACTTCAACGTGGTCTGCTACGACCAGCCCTATGCGGGCGGGTCCAAGGCATTCAACGCGCCGGGCGAATTCATCACCAAGGAGTACGAAGCGCAGCTGCTGCTGGGCCTGATCGAGCACTTCCGCGCCGACGTGGTGATGTCCTTCTCGTGGGGCGGCGTGGCTGCCCTGCTGGCCCTGGCACAGCGCCCAAGCCGCATCCGCAAGGCGGTGATCAGTTCGTTCTCGCCAGTCTTCAATGCGGCCATGCTGGACTACCTGCACCGCGGCATGGATTACCTGGCGGCGTGCGACCGGGCGAACGTGGCCAACCTGGTCAACGAGACCATCGGCCGCTACCTGCCACAGCTGTTCAAGCGCTTCAACTTCCGCCACGTCTCCAGTCTCGACGAGCACGAGTACCTGCAGATGCACTACCACATCTGCCAGGTGTTCAAGCTCAGCACCGAGAACTACATGGAAGACTTCGCCGCCATCGACATCCCGCTGCTGTTCCTCAATGGCGAGATGGACCTGTACACCACGCCGGGCGACGCACGGCAGTTCCAGCAACTGATCCGCGACTGCGAGTTCCGCACCATCCGCAATGCCGGGCACTTCATCGACGTCGAGCACAAGCAGGCCTGGCAGGAAACCCAGGACGCCATGCTGGCTTTCCTGCGTCCGCAACGCCAGCCGGTCAGCCTGTCCCTGGGCAATGGCTACCACCCCAACCTGCAGGGTATCCCGGTCGCCGCCCTGGCCAGTTGAGCGGGCTCGTGAAGGCGGGAGACGCCTCCCGCATCACGGCCCGTCGTTGTCGCCAGCGGATACCCAGGCCGCAGGCGCGGCAGGGCCGGCCCGCGTGCCAGCAATCCGCGCTCAGCGAATGATCTGCGCGAAACGCGCGCTTTCGCCGTGCCGCGCAGTGCCGTCCGACTCCTGCACGGAGCCTTCGCGAAGCTGCGGATCGCCGCACAAGGCCTCGTGGAGCGCATCGAGCATCACCTGCACACGCGCATCGGCGATGCTGTAGTAGATCGAGCGCGACTCGCGGCGAGTCTTCACCAACTGGTTCTGGCGCAGTTCGGCCAACTGCTGCGACAAGCCCGGCTGGCGCAGGCCCAGGTCGCGTTCCAGCTCGGCCACCGAACATTCGCCACGGGCGATGTGGCAGAGCAGCAGCAGGCGCGTCGGGTTGGCCAACAGGCGCAGCAGCTCGGCGGCGTCATTGGCGCGCGCCTTGAGCGCCTCCAGCTCGACGGCGGCCAGCGCTGTCACGGGCGTCTCCAGCGGTAGTACCAGGCCTCGTCGTCGGCCGGCTTCAACGCCAGGGCCTCGCGTGCGTCGAGGGCCACCGGCTCGAGCAGCGGTTGCTCCGGCTGCCAGCCTTCCGGGGTGGAAGCGCCGTAGCGATCGCTGGCCTGCAGCGCAGCCACCAGGCGCAACAGCTCATCGACCGAGCGACCGACGTTCATCGGGTACCAGTTCATGGCGCGAATGATGCCTTCCGGGTCGATCACATAGCTGACGCGAGCTGTCGAGCTGTCGCTGGCATCGGCGGCGACCATGCCGTAGCCACGGGCGATGGCCATGGACGGGTCCTCGATGATCGGGAAGTCGATGGCCACGCCAAAGCGCTCGTGGATGTCCCGGATCCACGCCAGGTGCGAATAGAGGCCGTCCACCGACAGCGCGAGCAGCTCGCATCCCAGCGCATCGAAGCGCGGCTTGGCACGGGCGAAGGCGATGAACTCGCTGGTGCACACCGGCGTGAAATCCGCCGGATGGGAGAACAGCAACAGCCAACGCCCACGATAATCACTCAAGGCGACATCGCCACGGGTGGTGCGTGCGCGAAACTCCGGCGCACGGTCGTTCTGCCGCAGGGGCGGCATGGCAGGTGCGGGGCTGACGATGGGTTCCACGGTGCTCGGCATCCTCGAATGAACAGGCCCGCCATGCTAACGCCAGGGCTCGGTAGCGTCGATGACGGTATTCCCGAGATTACAATTGCGTAATTACTTAAATAATGTAAGCATGATTTAAGTCAATGCCGCAGGAGATGTCAGCATGACGTCCGCGAACCCCGATCAGGCCCTGACCCGCGCCATCGCGCTGGTCGAAGCCGCCCAGGCCGCCCCGGCCAGGCGCCCGCAGATCACCTCCTTCTTCGACGAAGCCACCTTCACCGCCAGCCATGTGGTGCGCGACCCGTCCAGCCAGGCCTGCGCCATCATCGACAGCGTGCTCGACTTCGACGCTGCCAGCGGCCGCACCAGCAGTACCTCTGCCGACGCCGTAATGGCCTTCGTCCGCGAACACGACCTGCACGTCGAATGGCTGCTGGAGACCCACGCCCACGCCGACCATCTGTCCGCCGCGCCGCTGCTGCAGCAGGAACTGGGCGGACGCATCGCCATCGGCGAGAAGATCACGGTGGTGCAGCAAGCCTTCGGCAAGATCTTCAACGAGGGCAGCGCCTTCGCCCGCGACGGCAGCCAGTTCGATCATCTTTACGCGGATGGCGAAAGTTTCCGTATCGGCAATCTCGAAGCCATCGCCCTGCACGTACCCGGCCACACCCCCGCATGCATGGCCTACGTGATCGGCGACGCGGTGTTCGTCGGCGACACCCTGTTCATGCCCGACTACGGCACCGCCCGCTGCGACTTCCCCGGCGGCGACAGCGCCACCCTCTACCGCTCGGTGCAACGCCTGCTGGCGCTGCCGGACGCCACTCGCGTGCTGCTCTGCCACGACTACAAGGCGCCCGGCCGCGACCAGTACGTCTGGGAATCCAGCATCGGCGAACAGCGCTGCCACAACGTGCACATCCACGAGGGCATCGGCGAAGGCGAATTCGTCGCCATGCGCGATGCGCGCGATGCCACCCTCGCCATGCCGCGCCTGATCCTGCCCTCGGTGCAGGTGAACATGCGCGGCGGCCGCCTGCCGGAGCCGGAAGACAACGGCGTGAGCTACCTGAAGCTGCCACTGAACCTCCTGTGAGCAGCGCGAGCGAGGCGCCGCGGCGGCCGGCGCCTCGCCCCACCCTTGCCTTGCAGCGCCGCCGCACGAGGTAACCCCATGCATCGTCTCGACCTCGACGACGGCTTCGCCGTCGCCGCGCAGATTCGCCCGGAAGACATCCCGGAACTGGCCGCCGCCGGTTTCCGCACCCTGATATGCAATCGCCCCGACGGCGAAGCCGCCGATCAACCCGGCAGCGATGCCATCGCACGAGCCGCCCAAGCCCACGGCATCGACTTCGTGCACATTCCGGTCGTCAGCGGCGCCATCGACGAGGCCGCGGTCGCCGCCTTCGCCACCGCCCTGGCCGAACGACCCGGCCCGCTGCTCGCCTACTGCCGCAGCGGCATGCGCTCGGCCTCGCTATGGGCGCTGAGCCAGGCCGACCGACGGCCGCTGGAGCAGATCCTCGCCGCCACCACCCGCGCCGGCTTCGATCTCTCCACCCTGCACTGGCGCCTGCATCGCGCGGCCCGCCCGGCCAATCTTCGCGAGCCGCTCTACGACGTGGTCCTGATCGGCGCCGGCGCTGCCGGCCTGGCCACCTGCGCCAGCCTGCTCAAGCGTCGCCAGGACCTGCGCATCTGCGTGGTCGAGCCGGCTTCCGAGCACTTCTACCAGCCAGGCTGGACCATGGTCGGCGCCGGCGTCTTCACCCAGGAGCGCACCGTGCGCCCCATGGCCTCGCTGATCCCCGACTGCGTGGCCTGGGAACGCTCCGCCGCGGCCGCCTTCGAACCGCAGCATGACCGAGTGATCCTGGCCAATGGCGATAGCCTGCGATACCGCACCCTGGTGGTCGCGCCCGGCATCAAGCTCGACTGGCAATCGATCCCCGGCCTGGCCGAGACGCTCGGGCGCAACGGGGTGACCTCCAACTACCGCTTCGACCTCGCCCCTTACACCTGGCAACTGGTACGCGGCCTGCACAGCGGCCGCGCGCTCTTCACCCAGCCGCCGATGCCGATCAAGTGCGCCGGCGCACCACAGAAGGCCATGTACCTGTCGGCCGACCACTGGCGCCGCAGCGGCCGCCTGGACGGCATCGACATCCAGTTCCACACCGCCGGCGCCGCGCTGTTCGGCGTCGAAGCCTACGTCCCGGCACTGATGGAGTACGTCGAGCGCTACCGCGCGCAGCTCAATTTCGGCTCAAACCTGGTAGCCGTCGATGGCCCCGCGCGCACCGCGACCTTCGCTCGCACCGATGCCAACGGCCAGCGCATCGAGGAAACCCGTGAGTTCGACATGCTCCACGTCTGCCCCCCACAGACAGCGCCGGACTTCATCCGCCGCAGTCCGCTGGCCAGCGAGAGCGGCTGGATCGATGTCGATCACAACACCCTTCGCCACCAGCGCTTCGCCAACGTCTTCGCCCTCGGCGACGTCAGCGCCGCGCCCAACGCCAAGACGGCCGCGGCGGCGCGCAAGCAGGCGCCGGTGGTGGCGGAGAACGTCCTCGCCTGCCTCGACGACCGGCCGCTGCAGGCGGCGTACGACGGCTATGGCTCCTGCCCGCTGACCGTGGAGCGCGGCAAGATCGTGCTCGCCGAGTTCGGTTATGGCGGCAAGCTGCTGCCGACCTTCCCGCGCTGGCTGATCGACGGCCGTCGTCCCTCGAGCCTCGCCTGGCACCTGAAGTCCGAGGCGCTGCCGAGCCTGTACTGGAACGCCATGCTCAAGGGCCGCGAATGGCTCTGCGCACCGGCCCGCCACACCACCGCTGCAAGCGCCTGAGGAGCCGCCATGCCGACCCTGAGCTTGCTGCAGTACCTGCTCGGCGCCGCCGCCGGTTCGCTGGTCGGCTTCACCCTCGGCCTGGTCGGCGGCGGCGGCTCGATCCTCGCCGTGCCGCTGATGGTCTACCTGGTCGGGGTTGACAACCCGCACATCGCCATCGGCACCAGCGCCCTGGCGGTGGCCGCCAACGCCGCGGCGAACCTGCTCAATCACGCCCGCCGTGGCAACGTTAAATGGCCGTGCGCATCGGTCTTCGCGGTGGTCGGGGTGATAGGCGCGTTCTTCGGCTCCAGCCTGGGCAAGGCCTTCGACGGACAGAAGCTGCTGGTGCTGTTCTCGCTGCTGATGCTGGTGGTGGCCGCCCTCATGGTGCGCGGACGCGGTAGCGAGGGCGACGCCAGTGTCGCACTCGGCCCGGGCAATGCCCCTCGCCTGGCGGCCTTCGGCGGACTGGCCGGCGCGCTCTCGGGGTTCTTCGGCATCGGCGGCGGCTTCCTCATCGTCCCCGGACTGATGGCCGCCACGCGCATGCCAATCCTCTTCGCCGTCGGCAGCTCGCTGGTGGCGGTCACCGCGTTCGGCCTGACCACCGCGCTCAACTACGCGCGTTCCGGGCTGGTCGACTGGATGCTGGCGCTGGTATTCATCGCAGGCGGCATCGGCGGCGGCCTGCTCGGCGCCCTGTTGGCCACGCGCCTGTCGCGCAGCCAGGGGCTGCTTAACCTGGTTTCCGCCACCATGATCGGCGCGACCGCGCTCTACATGCTCTATCGCAGCCTTGGCGCGCTTGGCGTGATCTGAGTCGATCCGGCGCCTCACGCCGGCGAGCGCGCGGCGATCATCCGCGAAGCAGCGAACACAGCGCCCCATCCGGCGGTCCAACCGAGAGTGCGCTGCAGCCAAACGGACTCGCAGCAGTCATAAAACTCGCACTACTATCCAGGTAAGCCCCACCCTTCAGCGGCCGCCCTTGCGGCCCCCGGGGCAGGACACCGCCGCCGCGCGGTTGAAGTACCCAGATGCCCCAGCGGCATCCGAATACATGGAAGCTGTAATGTCCCACAGACCCACCATCAATGCCTCGGTCAGCCCCAAGGGCACCCTCGAAACCCTGTCCCAGCGCGAAGTGGCGCAACTCAGCGAAGCCGGCTCGGGCAACCTTTACCAGCTCTTCCGCCAGTGCGTGCTGGCGATCCTCAATACCGGCGCTCGTATCGACAACGCCAAGACCATCCTCGACGCCTACCGCGACTTCGAGGTGCGCATCCACCAGCAGGACCGCGGCGTGCGCCTGGAACTGCTGAACGCGCCGGCCGACGCCTTCGTCGACGGCGAGATGATCGCCGGCACCCGCGAAATGCTCTTCAGCGCGCTGCGCGACATCGTCTACACCGCCAGCGAGCTGGAGAACCAGCGCGTCGACCTGAACAGCTCGGCGGGCATCACCGACTACGTCTTCCACCTGCTGCGCAACGCCCGCACCCTGCGCGCCGGCGTCGAGCCGAAGATCGTCGTGTGCTGGGGCGGTCACTCCATCAGCACCGAGGAATACAAGTACACCAAGAAGGTCGGCCACGAGCTGGGCCTGCGCAACCTCGACGTCTGCACCGGTTGCGGCCCCGGTGTGATGAAGGGCCCGATGAAGGGCGCCACCATCGGCCACGCCAAGCAGCGCCACCACGGTGGCCGCTACCTGGGCCTGACCGAGCCGGGGATCATCGCCGCCGAGGCGCCGAACCCGATCGTCAACGAACTGGTGATCCTGCCGGACATCGAGAAGCGCCTGGAAGCCTTCGTCCGCGTCGGCCACGGCATCATCATCTTCCCCGGCGGCGTGGGCACGGCCGAGGAATTCCTCTACCTGCTGGGCATCCTCATGCACCCGGACAACCAGGAGCTGCCCTTCCCCCTCCTGCTCACTGGCCCGCGCAGCGCCGCGCCCTACTTCGAGCAACTGCACGCCTTCGTCGGCGCCACCCTCGGCGAATCCGCGCAGCGTCGCTACCGCATCCTCATCGACGATCCGGCGGAAGTGGCCCGCGAAATGGCCAAGGGGCTCAAGGAGGTCAAGCAGTTCCGCCGCGAGCGCAACGACGCCTTCCACTTCAACTGGCTGCTGAAGATCGACGAGCGCTTCCAGCGTCCGTTCGACCCGACCCACGAGAACATGGCCGCGCTGCAGCTCACGAAAGACATTCCGCCGCACAAACTGGCCGCCAACCTGCGCCGGGCCTTCTCCGGCATAGTCGCGGGCAACGTGAAGGAGAACGGCGTGCGCCTGATCGAGGAGCACGGCCCCTACGAGATCCACGGCGACCACCAGGTGATGAAGCCGCTGGACGACCTGCTGCAGGCCTTCGTCAAGCAACACCGCATGAAGCTGCCCGGCGGCGCGGCCTACAAGCCGTGCTACCGGGTGGTCGGCAGCGGCGCCTGAAACAGCGGGGCCGGCTCGTCCGGCCCCGCCCTTCCCTTCCCAACGGACGGCCAGCGCTACGCGGCAC
Organism: Pseudomonas sp. QL9; assembly: GCF_041409665.1. Classification (NCBI taxonomy): domain Bacteria; kingdom Pseudomonadati; phylum Pseudomonadota; class Gammaproteobacteria; order Pseudomonadales; family Pseudomonadaceae; genus Pseudomonas; species Pseudomonas sp. QL9. The sequence continues at coordinate 4,415,284 of NZ_CP166971.1, read as the reverse complement.
GCATGCCCGGTGATAGCATGCGCGCCCCATGCGCCTGACCGAACTCGACCAACGCCTCGCCGACCTCGGCGCGCTGCCCAAGCACCGCGCGCGGATGCTGCGTGCCTGGCTGCAGGGCCAGCCGCTGGACCTCGGCACGCGCCGCCAGGCTAGCGAGAACTTCCTGCCGCTGTCGGTAAGAAACGCCGTGCCCGAGCTAAGCGCCGCGCTCGACGGCCTGGCCCGCCTGCATTCCCGCCACCCGGCCGGCGACGGCTCCGAGCGCCTGCTGGTGAGCCTGGCCGACGGCCAGATGGTCGAGAGTGTGCTGCTGCCGCGCGGCGGCCTCTGCGTATCGACCCAGGTCGGCTGTGCGGTCGGTTGCCGTTTCTGCATGACCGGCAAGAGCGGCCTGCTGCGCCAGGTGCACAGCAGCGAGATCGTCGCCCAGCTGGTACTGGCTCGACGCCTGCGCCCGGTGAAGAAAGTGGTGTTCATGGGCATGGGCGAGCCGGCGCACAACCTCGACAACGTGCTCGAAGCCATCGACCTCTTTGGCAGCGCCGCCGGCATCGGCCACAAGAACCTGGTGTTCTCCACCGTCGGCGATCCGCGCGTGTTCGAGCGCCTGCCACGACAACAGGTGAAGCCGGCCCTCGCGCTTTCGCTGCACACCACCAAGGCCGAGCTGCGCGAGCACCTGCTGCCCAAGGCACCGAAGATCACCCCGGATGAGCTGGTCGAACTGGGCGAAACCTACGCCCGCGAGGTCAGCTACCCGATCCAGTACCAGTGGACCCTGCTCAAGGGCGTCAACGATGGCCAGGACGAGCTGGACGGCATCCTGCGCCTGCTCAAGGGCAAGTTCGCGGTACTCAACCTGATCCCCTTCAACGCCCTGGAAGGCGACGCCTACCAGCGCCCGGACGGCGAACGCATCGTCGAGATCGTCCGCTACCTGCACAGCCGCGGCGTGCTGACCAAGGTACGCAACAGCGCCGGGCAAGACGTCGATGGGGGCTGTGGACAACTGCGCGCCCGCACCGTGGAGCGCCTGGACGTTCGTCAGCTGGACGCCTGAGTCGGGCATCAGCCTTCGTCTTCGAGGTTCTCGCGCACCCGCTCCAGCAATGCCGCAAGTGTCTGCTTCTCTTCGGCGCTGAAGCCCTGCACCGCCACCTCGGACAGGCGCCGGCCCTGGCGCGCAACCACGCCGTACACCGTCTCCCCCGCTTCGCTCAGGCGCAGGCAGAGGCTGCGTTTGTCCTGTTCGTCGGCGCTGGCATCGAGCAGCTGGCGCTGGCGCAGGCCCTGGATCAGCCGGGCGATCTGCGCCTTGTCGCGCCCGCTGTGCTGCACCAGGTCACGCTGGGTCGCGCCCGGATGGCGGGCGAAAAAGCCCAGCACCTTGAACTCCATGTGCGTGAGCTCGTGGGGACCGTCGCGCAATTCGCGGTACTGCCGCGAGCGGTACAGGTGCATGACGGCGTGGATGAGTTCGAGCGGATCGTCGGTTTTCACGGCTATATGGTTGACAATATCAACTACTAGTTCTTAGGATTTGTTGACATTATCAACCATAGCCCACGAGGGCAAGCCATGACCCAAGCCACCGTACAACGCCGCGTCCAGCGCATCCGCCACGAACTGCGCATGCGCGAAGTCGAAGTCGTCCGCCGCGAACGCATCAGCCCGCACTTCGTCAGCCTCACCTTCGCCGGAGAAGCCCTGGCGGACTTCGTCTCCGCCGGGTTCGACGACCACATCAAGTTCATGTTCGACGACGCCGACGGCAACACCGTGCGCCGCGACTACACCCCGCGCCGCTTCGACCGGCAGGCCCGCGAGCTGACCGTGGAATTTGCCCTGCACGGCGACGGCAAGGTCTGCCAATGGGCCGAGAATGCGCAGGTCGGCGATGCGGCAGTGATCGGCGGGCCGCGCGGCTCGATGATCGTCCCCACCGATTTCGCCTGGCGCCTGCTGATCGCCGACGCCACCGGCCTTCCCGCCGTGCATCGCTGCCTGGAGGAACTGCCGGCCGGCACCCGCGCCATCGTCCTGCTGCAGGTCGAGGCCGCCGATCGTCGCCGGTTCGACACGGCCGCCGATGTTCAACTGCAATGGTTCGATAGCAGCGAACAACTGCTGGCCGCCGTCGAGGCGTTGCAACTGCCGGAAGGCGAAGGCTTCTGCTGGGGCGCCGGCGAGTCCGCCAGCATGGTCCGCGTGCGCAACCTGCTGACCCAGGAAAAGGGCCAGCCGAAGGAAACCATGCGCATCGCCGCCTACTGGCGCCAGGGCGAATCCGATCACCACGAGGAACTCAGCCAGTGAAACGCCCGCCGATTCGCCGCCGCACCCCGGCCGAACTCGACAAGGCGCTGCGGCTGGAGCCGGGCATGCTCTTTACCATCGAACCGATGATCTACGCCGGCCGCACGGAAACCCGCGAGCCGGCCGACGCCTGAATCCGCCGACCGGCCCATTGCCAGCGCGACCGGCGCCCTAGCTTCGCGCACCTTCCACTGCTCCTTGCCCCGCCGCGGGCTGCACCCATTGCCGGCCTCCAGCGCTACGCGTAGTAACACCCCCGGCCGACTCCAAGGGCAACCCCATCGCCAGGCACCTGCACGCCCCGCGAACTTGGCGGTGCGACGCCACTCGTCGTGAACCGGCACTGTCCTTGCAGTGTCCTCCTTGCAAGGAGAACCACCTCGGAGCCCCCCGACGAAAGGGTTGCACCTCGTCGCCTCGAAGGCTGCCCAGGCGCTCGGCCGGGCAGCCGGCCAAAACACTCAACAGCCTGCCATCACCGATGGCGAGCCCAGCAAAACCGGCCTCTGACAGGGAGAAACAGACTACCACCCGGACGTTCTGAAACCTGCGAAAGACGCGGTTGCACCTGGTTGCACCCGAGAATGCCGACGTTTATATTCTCGCCACTTTGTCGTGCCCCTTTCCAAGAACAGGTAGAACCATGGCCACCACCACCCTTGGCGTGAAACTTGACGACGCCACCCGTGAACGCCTCAAGCAAGCCGCGCAGACCATCGAGCGCACCCCGCACTGGCTGATCAAGCAGGCCATCTTCAACTACCTGGAACAGATCGAAGGGGGCCTGAACCCCGCCGCCCACGCCGGCCTGGCCGCCGCGGCCGGCGAAGAATCGCTGGAAGCGCTGAACGAGCAGGGCCTGCAGGTGTTCCTCGAATTCGCCGAGAGCATCCTCCCGCAATCCGTGCTGCGCGCCGCCATCACCTCGGCCTACCGCCGCCCGGAAACCGAAGCCCTGCCGATGCTGCTGGAGCAGGCGCGCCTGCCGCAGGCCCTGGCCGATGCGGCCAACAAGATGGCCCTGGGCATCGCCGAGAAACTGCGCAACCAGAAGAGCGCCGGCGGCCGCCAGGGCCTGGTGCAGGGCCTGCTGCAGGAGTTCTCCCTGTCGTCCCAGGAAGGCGTGGCGCTGATGTGCCTGGCCGAGGCGCTGCTGCGCATCCCGGACAAGGCCACCCGCGACGCCCTGATCCGCGACAAGATCGCCAACGGCAACTGGAGCCAGCACCTGGGCCAGAGCCCGTCGATGTTCGTCAACGCCGCCTCCTGGGGCCTGCTGATCACCGGCAAGCTGGTGTCCACCCACACCGAAGCGGGCATGACCTCCTCGCTCAACCGCATCATCGGCAAGAGCGGCGAGCCGCTGATCCGCAAGGGCGTGGACATGGCCATGCGCCTGATGGGCGAGCAGTTCGTCACCGGCGAGACCATCGGTGAAGCCCTGGCCAATGCCACCACCATGGAGAGCAAGGGCTTCCGCTACTCCTACGACATGCTCGGCGAAGCCGCGCTGACCGAGGAAGACGCCAAGCGCTACCTGGCCTCCTACGAGCAGGCCATCCACGCCATCGGCAAGGCCTCCCACGGCCGCGGCATCTACGAAGGCCCGGGCATCTCCATCAAGCTCTCGGCGCTGCACCCGCGCTACAGCCGCGCGCAGTACGACCGGGTGATGGAAGAGCTGTACCCGACCCTGCTGAACCTCACGCAGATGGCCAAGCAGTACGACATCGGCCTGAACATCGACGCCGAGGAAGCCGACCGCCTGGAAATCTCCCTCGACCTGCTCGAGCGCCTGTGCTTCGAGCCGAGCCTGGCCGGCTGGAACGGCATCGGCTTCGTCATCCAGGCCTACCAGAAGCGCTGCCCGTACGTGATCGACTACGTCATCGACCTGGCCAAGCGCAGCCGCCACCGCCTGATGATCCGCCTGGTCAAGGGCGCCTACTGGGACAGCGAGATCAAGGCCGCCCAGGTCAACGGCCTGGAAGGCTACCCGGTCTACACCCGCAAGCCGTACACCGACGTCTCCTACATCGCCTGCGCGCGCAAGCTGCTGGCGGTGCCGGAAGCCATCTACCCGCAGTTCGCCACCCACAACGCCCACTCGCTGGCGGCCATCTACCAGATCGCCGGGCAGAACTACTACCCGGGCCAGTACGAGTTCCAGTGCCTGCACGGCATGGGCGAGCCCCTGTACGAGCAAGTGGTGGGTAAGGTCGCCGACGGCAAGTTCAACCGTCCGTGCCGCATCTACGCCCCGGTCGGCAGCCACGAGACGCTGCTGGCCTACCTGGTCCGCCGCCTGCTGGAAAACGGCGCCAACACCAGCTTCGTCAACCGCATCGCCGACCACAGCATCTCCCTGCAGGACCTGGTCACCGACCCGGTGCAGCAAGTCGAGAAGATGGCCGCCCAGGAAGGCACCCTCGGCCTGCCGCACCCGCGCATCCCGCTGCCGCGTGACCTGTACGGCGACGCCCGGGCCAACTCCGCCGGCCTCGACCTCGCCAACGAACACCGCCTCGGCTCGCTGAGCTCGGCGCTGCTCTCCAGCACCAACCACGCCTACGTCGCCCAGCCGGTGCTCGGCAACGACACCCCGACGCCGCTGGCGGCCGAAGCCGTGCGCAACCCGGCCGACCACCGCGACCTCGTCGGCCAGGTGCACGAAGCCAGCGAAGCCGACGTCAAGGCCGCGCTGCTCTGCGCCCAGGCCAGCGGTCCGATCTGGCAGTCCACCCTGCCAGCCGAACGCGCCGCCGTGCTGGAACGCGCCGCCGACCAGATGGAAGGCGAGATGCAGCAGCTGATGGGCTTGCTGGTGCGCGAGTCCGGCAAGACCTTCGCCAACGCCATCGCCGAAGTGCGCGAGGCGGTGGACTTCCTGCGCTACTACGCAGCCCAGGCACGCGGCTTCGCCAACGACAGCCACCGTCCGCTGGGCCCGGTGGTGTGCATCAGCCCGTGGAACTTCCCGCTGGCGATCTTCAGCGGCCAGGTGGCCGCCGCCCTGGCCGCCGGCAACACCGTGCTGGCCAAGCCGGCCGAGCAGACCCCGCTGATCGCCGCGCAAGCCGTGCGCATCCTCATCGAAGCCGGCCTTCCGTCCGGCGTGCTGCAACTGCTGCCGGGCCGCGGCGAAACCGTCGGTGCCCGCCTGGTGGGCGACGAGCGCGTGCGCGGCGTGATGTTCACCGGCTCCACCGAGGTGGCCGGCATCCTCCAGCGCAACATCGCCGGCCGCCTGGATGCCCAGGGCCGCGCCATTCCGCTGATCGCCGAGACCGGCGGGATGAACGCCATGATCGTCGACTCCTCGGCCCTGGCCGAGCAGGTGGTGGTGGACGTGATCAACTCCGCCTTCGACAGCGCCGGCCAGCGCTGCTCGGCCCTGCGCGTGCTGTGCGTGCAGGCCGACGTGGCCGACCGCGTGGTGCAGATGCTCAAGGGCGCCATGGCCGAATACGCCATGGGCTCGCCGGAGCGCCTGAACGTCGACATCGGCCCGGTGATCGACGCCGAAGCCAAGGCCAACATCGACAAGCACATCCAGGCCATGCGCGACAAAGGCCGCAAGGTGTTCCAGGCCGCTCGCGTGAACGGCGAGGAGATCAAGCGCGGCACCTTCGTCATGCCGACCCTGATCGAACTGGACAGCTTCGACGAGCTCAAGCGCGAGATCTTCGGCCCGGTGCTGCACCTGGTGCGCTACGAGCGCTCCGACCTCGACCAGCTGCTGGCGCAGATCAACGCCTCCGGCTACGGCCTGACCCTCGGCGTGCACACCCGCATCGACGAGACCATCAACCAGGTCGTCGAGGCCGCCCACGTCGGCAACCTCTACGTCAACCGCAACATCGTCGGCGCCGTGGTCGGCGTGCAGCCCTTCGGCGGCGAAGGCCTGTCCGGCACCGGCCCGAAGGCCGGCGGCCCGCTGTACCTGTACCGCCTGCTGTCGACCCGCCCGCGCGATGCGGTGGCCCAGCAACTGGCCGGCGACGCCAAGCAGGCCCTGGAGCGCCCGGCCGAGCAGGCGAAAGCCCTGCAAGCCCTGCGTGACTGGGCCGGCAAGCAGGAGCCGGAACTGGCCAAGCTGGCCGCCGAGTTCGCCGAACTGGCGCAGAGCTACAGCTGCCACGTGCTGACCGGCCCGACCGGCGAGCGCAATACCTACACCCTGCTGCCGCGCGAACGCGTGCTGAACCTTGCCGAAGAACGCGCCGACCTGCTGGTGCAACTGGCCGCGACCCTCGCGGTGGGCAGCCTGGCCGTATGGCCGGCGTCCCAGCGCGAGCTGCGCGACAGCCTGCCGAAGGACGTGCAGAAGCGCATCGAGCTGGTCAACGACTGGACCGCCGCCGACGCCGCCTTCGACGCCATCCTCCACCACGGCGATTCCGACCAGCTGCGCGCAGTCTGCGAGCAGGCCGCCAAGCGCAAGGGCGCCATCGTCGGCGTGCACGGCCTGGCCAAGGGCGAAACCGACGTGCCCATGGAGCGCCTGCTGGTCGAGCACGCACTCAGCGTCAACACCGCCGCCGCGGGCGGCAACGCCAGCCTGATGACCATCGGCTGATGAAAAAGGCGGCGGCCCTACCCGGGCCGCCGCCGGCTCCACTCGCGCCCTTGGGCGCATACCGCGGTACACCGAATTCGGGGGCTACCCGCCCGGTACCGCGGCCCTTCCCTTCTGGCATCTACATGCCTGCGCCTGCCCACCCGGCAGGCGCCGCGACGGGGCTACCCGCCCCGCCGTTTCCGCTTTCGATCTCGGGCTTTTCGTAGGAGCTAGCTTGCTCGCGAACGGCTCCCTGCCGAATCGGTTCGCGAGCAAGCTCGCTCCTACAGGGTCCATCCCCGCAGCCCCCAGCTAGCGCCTGTCGAGATACTGGTACAGCTCTTCCTCCTGCTCGAAATGCAGCCGCACCAGGGTGTCCAGGCGGACCAGCAGCATCTGCACCTCGTCCAGCGGCACGGCGGCCGGGTCCTGCTGCAGGTCGTCGCGCATCCTTGCCAGCAGCAGGATCAGGCGGAAGATCTCGCGATGGCCGTAGCTGAGCGCCGACAACGGGTCTTCGCCGGCCAGGCGTGCCGACAGCAGCGGATAGAGCTTTCGTTCGTCGTCGCGCTCATGCTCGGCGAGCAGGCGCTGCAGGTCGTCGACCAGCGTGTTGAGCGCCTCCCGGGCCGCGTCCTCCGGCAACCGCGCGAACTCCCCGGCCAGTTGCTGCAGGCGCGCCAGCAGGCGTCCGAGCTGGGCGTGCTCGTCGCTCAACCGGTCGAGTTGCTCACCGCTCAGCAATTCCGCCTGCCCGCGTCGCGTTCCCAGGGCACGCAGGGCGTAGGCGATCACCGCCACGTCAATCAGCTCCTGCACTACCGCGCCAGCCAGCGCCGGCAGGAAGCCGCAAGCCGCCACCAGCATGGCCAGCAGCGACAGTCCCATGCCGGCCAGTACGCCGTGGCGGGCGATGGCGCGGGTATGGCGGGCGATATCCAGCGCCTCGACCAGGCGATCCAGGCGATCGACCAGCAGCACCACCCCGGCCGCTTCGGAGGAGGCGCTGGCGCCGGCGGCGCCCATGGCCACACCGACATCGGCCGCCGCCAGGGCCGGCGCGTCGTTGATCCCGTCGCCGACCATCAGCGTGCGACCGGCTGCCCCTCCTTCCTTCACCGCGCGTACCTTGTCCGCCGGCGACAGCCCGGCGTGCAGCTCGTCGATGCCGGCAGCCAGGGCAATCATCTCGGCGGTCTCCAGGCGGTCGCCGGTTAGCATGACGATCCGCTCGACCCCCACCGCGCGCAGGCGCCGTACCACACGTGGCGTTTCCCGGCGCACGCGGTCGGCGAACAGCAGCGCGCCGGCCAGCTCGCCGTCCACCTCGACGAAGCTGCCGCCACAGGCGGCGTAGTCCATGCGCCGCAGGATGCTCGCCGCCCAGCGCCCGGACTCCGCCCCGGCACGGGCGAAGGACAGCGTCCCCAGGCGCACGCGATGGCCGTCGACCTGTCCGGCGAGCCCGGCGCCGGGGCTTTCCTCCACCGCCTGCGGCGCTTGCAGCGCCAACCGCTGCTGCTGCGCGGCCTGGACGATGGCCTGGGAGATCGGGTGCACCGAGGCCTGCGCAAGCGAAGCGGCCCAGGTCAGCAACTGGCCCGCGTCGCGGCTGCCGTTGACCTCCACCGACAGCAGGCGCACTTGGCCGCTGGTGAGGGTGCCGGTCTTGTCGAGATACAGCTGGCTCACTTCGGCCAGCGCCTCCAGGGTGGCGCCATCCTTGATCAGGATGCCGCGCCGGGCCGCCCGCGAGATGCCGCCGATGATGGCGATGGGTACCGCAAGAATCAGCGGACAGGGCGTAGCCACTACGAGCACCGCTAAAGCGCGCAAAGGGTCGCCACTGAACAGCCAGGCGAGTCCGGAGAGCAGCAGGGTCGCGGGGATGAACAGCAGCGCGTAACGGTCGGCCAGGCGCACGAAGGGCGCACGCGAGCTGCGTGCCGCCTCGGCCAGGCGCACCACCCCGGCATAGGTGCTTTCGGCCGCGCCCTGGGTGGCCTGCAGCTGGAGCGGCTCGCCAAGGTTGACCACCCCGCTGAGCAACGGGCTGCCCTGACGCCGCGTCACCGGCAACGACTCGCCGGTCAGCGCCGACTCGTCGAGGCTGGCGCTGGGGCTGAGCAGGCGGCCATCGACCGGCACCACTTCGCCCAGGCGCACCAGCAACACCTGCCCGGGCCGCACCTGCTCGATGGGCACGCGACGCAGGTCGCCGCCCTCCTCCAGCCAGGCGAAGCGCGGCGCCCGGTCGACCAGCGCACGCAGCTCACGCTCGGCGCGCCGCGAGGTGTAGAACTCCAGGGTCCGCCCGCTGGCCAGCATCAGCGCCACCACCGCCGCCACCAGCCACTGCCCGAAGGCCAGGGCCGCACCTATGGCGAGCAAGGCGACCAGGTCCACTCCGGTCTCGCCCCGTAGCAGGCGCTGGACGATCTCGACGGCCAACAGCAGCGCCATCATCACCGCCCCCGAAGTCCAGCAGCCGGCGGCCAGCGACGGTTGGTCCAGGGCGTAGGCCAAGCCGCCGAGCAACAAGCCCAGCGCGGTCAGCAGCAACAGTGCCGGCTCGCGCCAGCGCAGCCAGTGGTCGAGCGATCCCCGATTCACGGAACCCACCTTTCCCGACGATGCTTCATGTCCCGCCCCAGCGATGGGCAGGCGTGCCTCATCAGACTAGGTGCAAGCGCGCATTGGCGCCGCGCCCTGGCGGGCGGTGAAGCACAAGGCGCATTCCCTCTTGCTCGAGCTGGCAACCGGAGGGTGCGGGGAAACGCCACCAGGGCCCGAGCCCGAATCGCGCCCATAAAAAAACCCGCAATGCATGCATTGCGGGTTTTTCGACGGTGCGATCGCTTACGAAACGATCTGAACCTGCTCGGCCTGCGGACCCTTGGCGCCTTGGGTCACGATGAAGCTGACGCGCTGGCCTTCGTCCAGGGTCTTGTAGCCGTTGGTTTCGATCTGACGGAAGTGAACGAATACGTCCGGACCGCTCTCAGGGGTGATGAAGCCGAAGCCTTTCTCGGCGTTGAACCACTTGACGGTACCGTTTTGGCGATTTGCCATGATGTGTTTCTCCAAAGTAGGAATTGCCCAGCCGTATGGACTGTAGATGACTGAATGCAAAGTGAAGGGATACCGTGGAGATGGAATTCGAAATCGAGCATCAAGACGGGCCGCTAAACAGAGCAGGCAGGCGAGCAGGATACAGTGTCGGCGGCGGTTTGTAAGCCTCTGCAGTAAATTGAAGGGCATTCGGATAGGCGGTCGGCGCCTTTCGAGTCGTTACGACGAGCGCCAGCAGGGCCCGAGCACGCCGGCGACGCCGGGACGTCATGGCGCGCTTCCCTGCTCGGGACTCCCCGCTGGCGCGGCCGTCTCGGCGAAGCGCCGGCGCAGTTCGGCGAAGGCCTCCAGGCGCGCCTGCAACGCCCCGTGCACGGTGCCGGCGGGGAAGCGCCCGTCGGCGTCGGCGACCCCGGCCTCCAGCCCGGTGAGCAGCTCCATGGCCTGCTCGGCGTGTTCCACGGCGTAGATGTGGAAGCGCCCCTCGGCCACTGCATCCAGCAAGCTTCGCTGCAGCATCAGGTGACAGACGTTGCCCTGCGGAATGATCACACCCTGGCTGCCGGTCAGGCCACGCGCCGCGCAGAGGTCGAAGAAACCCTCGATCTTCTCGTTGACCCCACCTATCACCTGCAGCCGCCCGTGCTGGTCCACCGAGCCGGTGATCGCGAGGTCCTGGCGCAGCGGCAACTTGCCGAGCGCCGACTGCAGCACGCAGAGCTCGGCGGCCGAGGCGCTGTCGCCGTCCACTCCGCCGTAGGACTGCTCGAACACCAGGGTCGCGGCGAAGGACAGCGGCTGGCGCCCGCCAAAGCGGCTGGCCAGGCAGGCGGAGAGGATCAGCACGCCCTTGGAGTGCAGCGCGCCGCCCAGTTCCACCTCGCGCTCGATGTCGATCAGCTTGCCGTCGCCCAGGCGCGCGGTAGCCGTGATCCGCGCCGGTTGGCCGAAGGTCTGCCCGCCCAGTTGCAGCACCGACAGCCCGTTGATCTGCGCCACCCGCTTGCCGTCGGTCTCGATGTGCCGCAGGTCGCGCAGGGTCGCCTCCAGTTGGCGCTCGCGGATCTGCCCGGCGCGTTGCCGGCGTTCCTGTACGGCGCGCTCGACGTCCTCGCGGCGGATCAGCTCCTGGCGGCTTTCGCCGGCCCAGTAGTCGGCCTCGTGCAGCAGGTCGAGCAGCGCCTGCATGTTCAGGGTCATCTTCTCCCCGTCGTCGGCGGTCCGAGCCGCTTCCTCGATCAGTCGGCCGATGGCGGCGGTTTCCAGCACGCGCAGGCGCTCGCGGCGCTGCAGCGTGGCCAGCAGGCGGGCATAGAGACGCGCGCTGTCGGCGCTGCGCGGCATGTCCTCGGCGAAATCGGCCTGGACCTTGAACAGCAGCGGGAACTCCGGGTCCAGCTGGGTCAGCAGGTGATGCAGCAGGCGATCGCCGATCAGCACCACCTTGACCCGCAGCGGGATCGGGTCCGGTTCCAGTGAGATGGTGCTGGCCAGGCTGAGCAACTGTTCCGGTGACTGGATGCGCAGCTCGCCGGCCTGCAGGGCGCGCTTGAGCGCATCCCAGGCGAAAGGGGTAAGCAGCAGCTTGCGCGCATCGAGCAGCAGGTAGCCGCCGTTGGCACGGTGCAGCGCGCCCCCCTTGATCAGGGTGAAGTCAGTGTGCAGCGTGCCCATCATCGCCTGGTGCTCGATGCGCCCGAAGAGGTTCTGGTAGCTCGGGAAATCCTCGTAGACCAGCGGGGCGTCATCGCTGGCGCCGTTATCCACCAGCACGTTGACGAAGTAACGATTGAACGGCGTCAGCCGCTGGTGATCGAGCATCCGCTCGGCCGGCGCCGAGCCGAACAGCTCCAGGCCCTTCTCGATCATGTCGCGCTTGACCTCGTCGAGGTACAGCGCCACTTGCTCCAGGTGAGCGTACTGGCCTGCCAGGTGGTTGAACTGACGGTCCACGGTGGCACGCGCCACCGCCTGGTTCAGCTGCTCGATCTGCAGGTCGTGGTCGCGGCTGGCCTGGGCGACCTGCTGCACGGTCTGGCGCAGCAGCTGGCTGATCTGCTCGGTGTACTCGTCGATCTGCCGCCGCTCGCTCTCGGGCAGCTTGCCGAAGGCTTCGGCGTCCATCACCTCGCCGTCCTTGGTCGGCGCCAGGGTGAAGCCCGCCGGGGTGCGCAGCAGCACGATGCCCGCCTCCTTGGCCGCCGCCTCGACATCGCCGAACAGCTGATCCTCGCGGTTCTTGAACTTGTCCTTGATGCCCTGCACGGCGCTGCGGTACTCGGCGCTGTCGAATGCCGCCGGCAGTGCCACGATCAAGCGCCGCACCAGCGCCCGCAGGTCGCCGTCGAGGTTGCACCCGGTGCCTGCCGGCAGGCGCAGCACGCGCGGCTTGTGCGGGGTGCGGAAGTTGTTGACGTAGCACCAGTCGTTCGGTGCCTCCAGCAAGGGCGCCTGGCGGCCGAGCAGCTGGCGCACGATGGCATGCTTGCCCAGCCCCGGCGAGCCCATCACATAGAGGTTGTAGCCCTCGTGGCGGATGCCGATGCCGAAGCGCAGGGCGCCGAGCGCGCGCTCCTGGCCAAGACCGCCGTCGAGGTCGGCGAGATCGGCGCTGCTGGCGCAGCCCAGCGCCTCCAGGTCGCAGGCCTGGTAGAGCTGCGGGACGGTCAATTCGAGATGCGGCGGCACGGTGCAACTCCTCGGTGCGGGACCTTCGCGGGGGCGAGCACTCCTAGAGTTAAGTCCAAGCCCTGCGGCCAGCCACGGCCGGCCGGCGCCCTCCGACGAGCCGCATCAGGCCAGGCGTGGGAGCAGGTAGCCGACCAGGTCGTCCAGCCGTTCGAAACGCCAGTAGTCCTCCTCGGGGATGCTGACGCCCAGGCGCTGATGCAGCAGTGTCAGGAAGCGCAGCCAGTCCATCGAGTCCAGGTCGACTTCCTCGCGCAGGACCCGGTCGCCCCGCAAGGTCGCCGGATCGATCTCCGGCGCGACCGTCTTCAGGGCCTGCAGCACCTCGGCACGGATCGCCGCCTCGTCCATCTCTCACCTCCTCACAGGTCGCCGGGATGCTTCAGCAGGCGGTGTATCCCGGCCAGGAAACGTCCGCCGTAGTGGCCGTCGCTTACCCGGTGGTCCGCCGCCAGGCTCGCGTTGACCTGCGGCCGCACGCAGAGCTCGCCGCCATCGACCCAGGGCCTTTCGGCGATGCGGCCGAAGCCAACCAGCGCCACCTGCGGCGGATAGATCACGCCGAACACGCTCTCCGCCCCCTGGTCGCCGAGCAGGGTGACGGTCAGTCCCGCTCCCTCGAGCTCGGAGCTTCGCAACGAGCCGGCGCGAGCCCTTTGAACGAGATCGACGAAGTCGTCCATCAGGGTCGGCAGGTCCTTGTCCGCGACCGCATGCAGGGTCGGCGCCACCAGCCCGCCCTGGCGCAACGCGATGGCGACGCCCAGGTGAATGCCGTCGGCCGGGTGGAAGGCGCCGTCGCGCCAGCTGCCGTTGAGTTGCGGGTAATCGCGCAGCGCCAGCGCCACCGCCTTGAGCAGGGCCACCGCCGGCAACAGGCGACGTTCCGGGGGCAGCGGCGCGTTGTACGCCTGCAGCCAAGCCAGCAGCGGCCCGAGGTCCAGGCTTTCCATCAGGTAATAGTGCGGAATCTCGCGCTTGGAGCGGCTCATCGCGCTGGCGATGGCCTGGCGCATGGCGGCGTTGCGATCGACCGCCGCGACCGGCCGGGCCGCCTCGACGTCACTAAGAGTCACCGCGCCCTGCGGTCCGGTACCGCGCAAGCTCGCGACGTCGAGGCCCAACTCGGCGGCCCGCAGGCGCGCCGCCGGGGATATCCGCGGACGGGTGCTGGCCGGCGCGCCGGGAATCGCCCCGGGTGACGGCGCCTCCGCCGCCACGGCCGGACGTGCCCGGCGCTGCGCGTTGGCCGCCGTCTCGCCGGCTTCCAGCAGGGTCGCCAGCAGGGTGCCGACCGGCACCTTGTCCCCCGGCTCGACCAGCAGCTCGAAGACCTCGCCGGCATGCCAGCACTCCACGTCCACCGCCGCCTTGGCGGTGTCCACCACGGCCACCACCTGGCCCCGCTCGACCTTGTCGCCGGGGCGCACCTTCCACTCCAGCAAGGTCCCCTCGTCCATGTCGGCGCCCAGCGATGGCAGGTTGAATTCGATCATCCCAGCAACCCCCTGGCCGCCGCGACTATGCCGGGCACCTGCGGCAAGGCCGCGTCTTCGAGGTGCTTGGCGTAGGGGATCGGCACCTCCGCGCTGCAAAGCCGCGCCGGCGGCGCATCCAGCTCATAGAAGCCCTGCTCGGTGAGGCGCGCGAGGATCTCGGCGGACAGCCCGCCACTGCGCCAGCCCTCGTCGACCACCAGCACCCGCCGGGTCTTGCGCAGCGAAGCCAGCAGCGTGGCGTCGTCCAGCGGGCGCAGTACACGCAGGTCGATGACCTCGGCGGAAATGCCCTCCTGCGCCAGTTGCTCGGCGGCGGCCAGGGCCTTGTGCAGCGTGCCGCCGTAGGCGATGAGGGTCAGGTCGCTGCCCTCGCGGCGAACCTTCGCCGAACGGATGTCCACCGGCGCGTCGGCATCCAGCTCGCCCTCCAGGTTGTAGAGCTGGGCATGCTCGAAGATCAGCACCGGATCGGGGTCCTGCAGCGCCGGCCAGAGCATGCCGCGAGCGTCCTCCAGGGTGGCCGGGGCAAGAATCTTCAGCCCGGGAATATGCGCCAGCCAGCCCTCCAGGCTGTGCGAGTGCTGCGCCGCCAGTTGCCGCCCCGCGCCCGTGGCCATGCGCAGGACCAGGGGCACCGAGAACTGGCCGCCGGACATGTGCCGCAGGGTGGCGGCGGTGTTCACCAGCGGGTCCAGCGCCAGCAGGCTGAAATTCACCGTCATGACTTCGACGATCGGCCGCATGCCGCCCAGCGCCGCGCCTATGCCGGCGCCGACGAAGGTCAGCTCGGAGAGCGGGGTGTCACGGATGCGCGCTTCGCCGAATTCCTCGAGCAGGCCCTTGGACACCGCATAGCTGCCGCCGTAGCGGCCGACGTCCTCGCCCATCAGGAACACCCGCTCATCGCGCAGCAGCGCTTCGCGAAGCGCCTCGCGCAGGGACTCGCGGTAGGTGGTGTGGCTCATGGCGCGCCCTCCCCGGTGTAGACATCCCGCGCCAGCGTCTCCACCGGTTCCAGGGTGCCGGCCTCGGCGTAGGCGACCGCCGCCTCCACCTCCCGCTCGACCTCGGCGAGCAGCGCGCCGGCGGCGCCCTCGTCCAGCATGCCTTCGGCGAGCAGTTGCGCGCGGTAGGCCGGAATCGGGTCGCGCAGCTTCCAGCGCTCGACCTCGGCCTTGTCGCGGTAGAGCTCCGGGTCGAACATCGAATGCGCACGGAAGCGGTAGGTCCTGAACTCCAGGAAATACGGCCCCGCTCCGGAGCGCACCCACTCCACCGCCCGCCGACTGGCCTCGTGCACGGCAAGCACATCCATGCCGTCCACCGCCTGCGCCTGCATTTTGTAGGCCGACGCCTTGGCGCACAGCTCGGTCTGCGACTGCGAGCGAACCAGCGCGGTGCCCATCGCGTAGAGGTTGTTTTCGCAGCAGAACAGCATCGGCAACTGCCAGAGCGCCGCCAGGTTCATGGTTTCGTGGAAAGCCCCTTCGGCCATCGCCCCCTCGCCGAAGAAGCAGGCGACCAGGCGCTTGCCGCCCTGCAGCCGCTCGGCCAGGGCCAGCCCCGCCGCCAGCGGCAGGCCGCCGCCGACGATGGCGTTGCCGCCGAAGAAGCGCGTGGCCGCGTCGAACAGGTGCATGGACCCGCCGCGCCCGCGGGAGCAGCCCTCCTGGCGACCGAACATCTCCGCCATGATGGCGTCCATCGGCACGCCCTTGAGCAGCGCATGGCCGTGCTCGCGGTAGGTGGCCACCAGCGCATCGTCCGCCGCCAGGGCGCGCAGGGCGCCGACCGCCACCGCCTCCTCGCCGATGTACAGGTGCAGGAAGCCGCGAATCTTCTGCTGCCCGTAGAGTTCCGCGGCGCGCTCCTCCAGGCGGCGGATGCGCAGCATGTCGCGCAGCAGGCCGACGGCGAACGCCGGCGACGGTGGCGATGGCTGTCCGTTCATAGCGGATTCTCCAGGGTCGAGGTGTCGCCTTCCGGCAGCCCCAGCTCGCGCGCCTTGAGCAGGCGGCGCAGGGTTTTGCCGCTGCGGGTGTGCGGCAGGCTGGGGAGGAAGTCCAGCTCCTTGGGCGCCACGGCGGCGCCCAGGCGGACCCGCGCATGCCCGAGCAGTTCGTCACGCAGCGCATCGCTGGGGGAGAAGCCGGGGTTCAGGGCGACGAACGCCTTGACCCGTTCCCCGAGCAGTTCGTCGGGCTTGCCGATCACCGCCGCGTCGGCTACCGCCGGATGCTCCAGCAGCGCGCTCTCAACCTCGAACGGACCGATCAGGTGGCCGGCGGACTTGATGACGTCGTCGTTGCGGCCGACGAACCAGTAGTAGCCATCGACGTCGCGGCGGGCCAGGTCGCCGCTGAGGTACCAGTCGCCGACGAAGCAGCGCCGGTAGCGCTCCTCCTGGCCGAGGTAGGTGCGGAACATGCCCGGCCAGGGCTGCCGCAGCGCCAGTTCGCCGAGCTGGTCGTCGCCGAGGCGCTCCAGGCCGCCGTCGTCCTTCAGCCGCACGATGGCCGCCTCGATGCCCGGCAGCGGCTTGCCCATGGAGCCGGGCTTGATCGGCATGGCCAGGGTGTTGGCGATCATGATCCCGCCGGTTTCCGTCTGCCACCAGTTGTCGTGGATGGGCAGGCCCAGCACGTCCTGGCCCCACCACACCGCCTCCGGGTTCAGCGGCTCGCCCACGCTGGCGACGAAGCGCAGCTGCGGAAAACGGTGGCGTCGCGCCAGGTCCGGCCCGGCCCGCATCAGCATGCGGATCGCCGTGGGCGCCGTGTACCAGACGCTGACCCGCTCGCGTTCGAGGGTCGCGTACCAGCGCGCCGCATCGAAGTCGCCGGCGTCGACGAGGCTGGTCACGCCCAGCATCAGCGGGGCGAGGATGCCGTAGGAGGTGCCGGTGACCCAGCCCGGATCGGCGGTGCACCAGTAGATGTCGTCCGGGTGCAGGTCCAGCGCGTACTTGCCGGTGATGTAGTGCATCAGCGCCGCGCCGTGCACGTGCAGCGCGCCCTTCGGCGTACCGGTGGTGCCGCTGGTGAAGTGCAGCAGCGACGGGGTGTCCTCGTCGCAGGACACGACCGCGAAGTCGTCCGATGCCTCGTCCAGCAGCGGCTGCAGGTCGAGCGTGCGGTCCAGGGGCGTAGCCTCGCCCTCGCCGCCGTAGACCAGCACCCGTTCGAGCGCCGGCAGGCGTTCGCGCAGCCCCGCCACCTTGCGCCGGTAGAGGCTGCGGCTGGTCAGCAGAAGGCGGCACTCGCCCAGGCGCAGACGGGTTTCCAGGGGCTCGGGGCCGAAGGCGGCGAACAGCGGCGTGACCACGCAGCCGTTCTTCAACGCGCCCAGCACGGCGAGGTACAGCTCGATGCCCCGCTCGCAGAGGACGAACACCCGATCACCCCGCGAAAGCCCGAGGCGCTGCAGGACATTGGCGAAACGGTTGCTCAGGCGACTCAGCTCGGCGTAGCTGACCTCGCGGCGCCCGCCGTCACGGGCCAGGAGGCACAAGGCGGTATGCCCGCTTCGCGCGCCCAGGGCGTGGCGGTCGACCGCCTCATGGGCCAGGTTCAGGCCCCCGCCGGGCAGCCGCGCCAACTCGCGCGCAGCGATCGGCCAGGAAAACCCGGCGGCGGCTTCGGCGTCATCCGGCCAGTTGGGCTTCACCTGCATCGTTTCGGGATGCTTGTCGATGGTAGCCGGACGCATCGTTCACCTCCGGGCGCGCGGGCACAGGAGAGTCCAGGGCCGATTTCGAGTCAGGCTAGCCCCGTGCCGGATGGCCGGTTTGATCCCGATCAAGCAATCGCGGTCCCCTTGCGGTTCGACGCCGGCCGGCTTTGCGCTAGCATCCGGACAATTCGCCCGCCTCGCGCGGCGCCTGCCGATTCCCGCCCCGGAGCCCCTGCCATGAGCCCATCCGCCCCCGACAGCCACGACCTGTTGCTGGTGATCGACGTCCAGAACGATTTCTGCGCCGGCGGCGCCCTGGCCGTGCCCGACGCGGACGCCGTGGTGCCGGTGATCAACCGCCTCGCCGAGCGCTTCTCGCATGTGGTGCTGACCCAGGACTGGCACCCGGCCGACCACCAGAGCTTCGCCGCCAACCACCCCGGCCGGCAGCCGTTCGACAGCCTGCGCCTGGCCTATGGCGAGCAGATCCTGTGGCCCGTGCACTGCGTGCAGGGCACCGCCGGCGCGGCCTTCCATCCGCAACTGGCGCTGCCCCAGGCCGAACTGATCCTGCGCAAGGGCTACCGCAGCGCCATCGACTCCTACTCGGCCTTCTACGAGAACGACCGCCGCACACCCACCGGCCTGGCCGGCTACCTGCGCGAACGCGGCATCCGGCGCCTGTTCCTCGTCGGCCTGGCCACCGATTACTGCGTGCTGTATTCCGCCCTGGACGCCCGCCGGGAAGGCTTCGAGGCCGTGCTGCTGCTCGACGCCTGCCGCGGCCTGGACCTGGACGGCTCGCTGGCGAAAGCCGTACTGGCGATGCGCGAAGCCGGGGTGGAGATTCGCGACAGCCTCTGAGGCTCGCGCCGCTCAGGGCCTGCCGACGAGCCGGTCGGCCTCGGCCGCCAGCAGGTGCAGCGCCTCGGACTCGTGCACCGGATAGGTGGCCGGGTCGAGGCTGCAGAGGGCCGCGGGCAGGCTGTCCAGCTGCAATCGGGTATAGGCACGAACCTCATCCAGCGACGGTGACGGGTGCAGGCGCCGGCCGTGACGCATCACCGGCTTGATCAAGGCCACGCCCGGTGCCGTGTCGCCTTCCAGGGTGAGAACGTCGCCGCAACAGCAGCCATCGTCGTCGTACTGGCGATAAACCTGCTTGCGCCCCGGCCAGGTGGCCTTGCCCTCGGAGCGCTTGCGCCGGGGCAGCCCGGCGTATTCCTGCAGCTTGTAGGCGCAATCCAGCGCCGGGACGTCGGCCGACGTATCCAGCTTCGTCCCCACGCCATAGCCGTCGATAGGAGCACCCTTTGCCTGCAGGTCGCGCAGCAGGTATTCGTCGACGTTGCCGCTGGCGAAGATGGTGGCTTCAGTCAGACCACCGGCATCGAGGATGGCGCGCACCCGGCGCGCATGCTCGCCGAGGTCGCCACTGTCGATGCGCACGCCCTGGACGCGGATGCCGGCCGCCGCCAGGCGCGGCGCCAACTCCACTACCCGCGCGGCGCCGGCCTCGGTGTCGTAGGTGTCGATCAGCAGCACCACCGAGCCCGGCAGGCTGTGGGCGAAATGCTCGAAGGCCGCGACCTCGTCGACGTGCGCCTGGATGAACGAATGCGCCATGGTCCCGGCGAGCGGGATGCCGAATTGCGCACCGGCCAGCACCGTGGCCGTGGCCGAGAAGCCCGCCAGGTAACAGGCCCGCGAGGCGAGCAGTCCGGCCTCGGCGCCATGCGCCCGGCGCAGGCCGAAATCCACCAGGCGCTTGCCCGGCGCCTGCAGCACGACCCGGGCGGCCTTGCCGGCGATCAGCGACTGGAAGTGCAGCAGGTTGACCAGCCGCGACTCCGCCAGCTGCGCCTCCGGCAGCGGCGCGGTCACCCGCAGGATCGGCTCGTTGGCGAAGAAGGGCGTGCCCTCGGCCATGGCATGCACCTCACCGGTGAAACGCAGGCCGGCCAGGTAGTCGATGAACGCCGCGTTGAACATCCGCTGGGCGGACAGCCATTCCAGCTCGGCCTCGGAAAACTGCAGCTGCTCGAGGTAGTCCAGCGCCTGCTCAAGCCCCGCGGCCAGGTAGAAGTTGCGGCACGCCGGCAGCTTGCGCGCGAAAAACTCGAACACCGCGGTGTCGAACATGCCCCGGTCGAAATACGCCTGCAGCATGGTCAGCTGGTAGAGGTCCGTCAGCAGCGCGCCGGGTAAGGCGAGCTGGGGCCGTTGCTGGGGCATGGCGGAATTCCTCGCTGATACAGGCATCCGGAAGTTCCATCAGACGCCCTCGCACAGGGCCCGGCTCTGATGCAGATCAAGTCGCCGGCGGCGGATCGGCCCAGCATCGGAAAACGCCCGAAGCAGGAGGTGCCCCATGTCCGATTCGCCCCCGCCCTTGCGGCTGTTCCTCGGCGGCGACCTGATGACCGCCCGCGGCATCGACCAGATCCTGCCGCATCCGGGCGACCCACTGCTCTACGAAGCCTACGTCACGGATGCCCGCCGTTACGTGGAACTGGCCGAGCGGCGCAACGGCCCCATCGCCCGCCCGGTGGATTTCACCTACGTATGGGGCGTGGCGTTGCAGGCCATCGCCCGGCACCGCGCGGACGTCCGCCTGGTCAACCTGGAGACCGCCGTGACCCGGCGTGGCTGGCCGCAGCCCAAGGGCATCAACTACCGGATGCATCCGGACAACCTGCCGGTGCTGCGCAGCGCCGGCATCGACTGCTGCGGCCTGGCCAACAACCATGTGCTCGACTGGGGCGAGGAAGGCCTTCTGGACACCCTGTCCGGGCTCGACCAGGCGGGCGTGCGCCACGCCGGCGCCGGCATCGACCGCGGCAGCGCCGAGGCGCCCGCGGTCCTGCCCGTGGCTGGCGGCCGCCTGCTGGTGTTTGCCTTCGCCACCGGCGATTGCGGCGTACCGGCAGGCTGGGCCGCCGGCCACGGGCGCGCCGGTATCGCCCGCCTGGCCGACCTGTCGTCGTCGACCGTGGCGCGCATCGCCCGGCACATCGACGCGCTCCGCCAACCGGGCGACCGCGTGCTGGTCTCGCTGCACTGGGGCGGAAACTGGGAGTTCCCCGTCGCCTCGGAACAGGTCCGTTTCGCCCACGGGCTGATCGACGAAGCCGGGGCGGACCTGGTCCACGGCCACTCCTCGCACCACGTCAAGGCGCTGGAGGTCTACCGCGAGCGCCTGATCCTGTACGGCTGCGGCGACCTGCTGGACGACTACGAAGGCATCGGCGGGCACGAGCGCTACCGCAGCGACCTCGGCCTGCTCTACTTCCCCGAACTGGACGCCGAGGGCCGCCTGCTGTCGCTGGCGCTCTACCCCACGCGGCAATGCCGGCTGAGCCTGCAGGCCGCCGCCGAGGCGGATCGCGCCTGGCTGCTCGATACCCTCAACCGCTTGTGCACGCCCTTTGGCTGCTGGTTGCGCGGGGACGACGACGGCGAGTTGCACCTGCACTGGCACTGACCGGCCAGCGCTTCAGCCCTGCAGCGACGGAGGGCCTTCCGGCGGCTCCTTCTCCGGCAGCTCGGTCAGGGTGGCCTCGGTGAGCAGCAGCACGCTGGCGACCGACACGGCGTTCTCCAGGGCGACGCGCACCACCTTGGTCGGGTCGATGATGCCGGCCTCGTACATGTCCACGTACTGGTTGTTCGATGCATCGAAGCCGCGATCGCCCTCCTCGGCGAGCATCCGCGCGACCACCACGCCGGCATCCACCGCGGAGTTCTCGGCGATGGTCCGTGCCGGCGCCTCCAGGGCGC
Source organism: Pseudomonas sp. QL9 (assembly GCF_041409665.1). Taxonomy (NCBI): domain Bacteria; kingdom Pseudomonadati; phylum Pseudomonadota; class Gammaproteobacteria; order Pseudomonadales; family Pseudomonadaceae; genus Pseudomonas; species Pseudomonas sp. QL9. The sequence continues at coordinate 4,393,696 of NZ_CP166971.1, read as the reverse complement.
GGCGCAGGATCTGCAGGCCGGTCCGCTCGTCGCCCTGGCAATTCGCTTCCTCCTCGGCGATGGCCTTGACCGCGCGCAGCAGCGCCAGCCCGCCGCCAGGCACCAGGCCCTCGGCGATGGCCGCCTTGGTCGCCGCGATGGCATCGTCGAGGGCGTCCTTGCGGGTCTTCATTTCCGCCTCGGTGGGCGCGCCGACGCGGACCACCGCGACACCGCCGGACAGCTTGGCCAGACGCTCGCGCAGCTTCTCCTGGTCGTATTCGCTGGTGCTGCGCTCCAGCTGCGCGCGAATTTGCTGGAGGCGCGCCTCGATGGCCGGGCGCTCGCCGGCGCCACCGATCAGCGTGGTGCTCTCGCGGTCCACCACCACCCGCTGCACGCGCCCCAGCTGGCTCAGCTCGACCTGCTCCAGGCGGATGCCGAGGTCGCTGGAAATCACCTGGGCGCCGGTGAGCACGGCGATGTCCTGCAGCAGCTCCTTGCGCCGCTCGCCGAACCCCGGCGCCTTGACCGCCACTGCGCGGAGGATGCCGCGGATCTGGTTGACGATCAGCGTCGCCAGCGCCTCGCCCTCGATGTCCTCGGCGATGAACAGCAGCGGCCGGCCGCTCTTGGCGACCTGCTCGAGCAGCGGGATCAGGTCCTTGAGCAGGCCGATCTTCTGGTCGCTCAGCAACAGGTAGGCGTCCTCGATGACGGCCTGCATCTTGTCGGTGTCGGTGATGAAGTACGGCGACACGTAGCCCCGGTCGAAGCGCATGCCCTCGACCACTTCCACCACCGTCTCGGTGGTCTTGGACTCTTCCACGCTGATCACGCCCTCGCTGCCGACTTTCTCCAGGGCGTCGGCCACCAGCTCGCCGATGGCGTTGTCGTTGTGCGCCGAGATGCTCGCGATCTGGACCTTTTCCCTGCGGCCGCTCACCGGCCGCGACTGCGCCTTCAGCGACGCCACCGCCCGCTGCAGGCCGCGGTCGAGGCCGCGCTTGATGTCGATGGCGCTGGCCCCGGCGACCACGTTGCGGATGCCGTCGGCGAGGATCGCATGGGCGAGCACCGTCGCCGTGCTGGTGCCGTCGCCCACCGCCTCGCCGGTGCGCTCGGCGGCCTGGCAGAGCATCTGCGCGCCGAGGTTCTCTTCCGGGTCCTCGAGGTCGACCTGCTTGGCAATCGTCACCCCGTCGTTGCACACCACCGGAGTGCCCCAGCCACGGCGGATCAGGACGGACTTGGAGCGCGGCCCCAGGGTGACCCGCACCGCATCGGCCAGCTGCGTCGCGCCGCGCAGCACCTTCTCGCGCGCCTGGCTGCCGAACAGGAGTTTGCTATGTGCCATTTCCCAGCCCTCCGGGTGATCTCTCGCTAACCTCGACCCGGAATGCTGGCGGCGCCTTGATCGGCATCAAACGAAAGCCCCGCGGTCCACGCGGGGCAGCCGCGAGCCGACTAAGGGCTCTTCGGCGGCGCGCCGTTGCCGTACTGCTGCTGCCACATCATGTGGTTCATCATCATCTGCTGCATGTTCAGGTACTGATCCATCATGTACTGGTGCTGATGCATCTGTTCGGGCGTCAGGTGCGAGTAGTAGCCGCGCATGTGCATCCAGCCGCCACCGCCGCCCATCATGCCGGGCCCCATGCCGCCCATGCCCATCCCTCCGGGCCCCATCCCCGCCGGCCCCATGCCCCGGCCCCAGAGCTCATGCATAGCCGACATGGTGCTGTGCATGCTGTTCCAGTGCTCATCGAGCAGCTTCTGCCGCTCCTTCGGGTCCTGGGTGGCCTGGATCCTCTGCATCTGCTCGTGCATCGCATTCATCTGCTGCTGGATCTGCTCCAGCTGCTTGTCGAACGCGGCGGTGTCCGGCGCCTTGGGCGTGCCGGCCTGTGCCGCAGGCTTGTCATCGGCCTTGGGCTGGCTCTCGGCGCCCATCACCGCCACCAACGGGGTACCTACCAACAGGGCCGTCGCCACGGCCATCGCGAGCTTTTTCATGAGGGTTCTCCCGGCACTGATCGGATCGATCACTTCGCTGATCCTGCGCGGTTGGCGCGGAAATACCTTGATCAGGATCAGATCGAAGCGCCGCCGTGGCACAGACCGCCCTGGCGGCCACGGAGTGACCTGCCAGGCAGGGTGTATCGGCGTACAACCGCGGGCGGGCTGGGAGCAGGGCGCCCGGTTCGAACACGACGCGGGCGGGGGGATCGGTCAAACGGCGTACAACCGCGAACGGTTGTACGCCCTACGTCGGCAGCACGCCGCGCTGGTTGGCCAGGGTCAGCGCCAGGTCCTCGATCATGTCTTCCTGGCCGCCGACGGTGCCGCGCCGGCCCAGTTCCACCAGCAGCTCGCGGGCGGAGATGCCGTAGCGGGCCTCGGCGCGTTTGGCGAACAGCAGGAACGAGCTGTAGACCCCCGCGTAACCCAGGGTCAGCGCATCGCGGTCGAGGCGGATCGGCTGGTCCATCATCGGCACCACGCGGTCCTCGGCGACGTCCATGATGCGATACAGGTCCACGCCGCTTTCCACGCCCATGCGCTGCAGTACCGCGACGAACACTTCCAGCGGGGTGTTGCCGGCGCCGGCGCCCAGGCCCGCCACCGAACCGTCGATGCGAGCAGCACCGGCCTCGATGGCGGCCAGGGAGTTGGCGATGGCCATGCCCAGGTTGTGGTGGCCGTGGAAGCCGACTTCGGTGGAGCCCTTCAGCTCGGCACGCAGCAGGCCGATCTTGGCGCTCACCTCGTCGGGCAGCATGTAGCCGGCCGAGTCGGTGCAATAGATGCAGTTGGCGCCGAAGCTCTCCATCAGCTTCGCCTGGGCCAGCAACTGCTCGGCGCTGACCATGTGCGCCATCATCAGGAAGCCGACGGTATCCAGGCCCATCTCGCGGGACATGCCGATGTGCTGCTCGGAGACGTCGGCCTCGGTGCAATGGGTGGCCACGCGGATGGTGGAGACGCCGCAGCCGTGGGCCATCTTCAGGTGCTCGACCGTGCCGATGCCCGGCAGCAGCAGGGCCGAGACCTTGGCCTGCTTGAGCTTGGGAACCACTGCCTCGAAGTACTCGCGGTCGGTGTGCGCCGGGAAACCGTAGTTCACCGAGGCGCCACCCAGGCCGTCGCCGTGGGTGATCTCGATCAGCGGCACGCCGGCCTCGTCCAGGGCGGTGGCGACGCTGACCATCTGCTCCAGGCTGATCTGGTGGCGCTTGGCGTGCATGCCGTCGCGCAGGCTCATGTCGTGCAGGCGGACTTTCTTACCTTGCAGGTTCATCGGGAATTCCTCAGCGAGCGGGCAGTTGCAGGGCGCCTTCGGCGGCGCGTTCGGCGAACATCTCGGCAGTGCGCAGGCCGGCGGCGGTCATGATGTCGAGGTTGCCGGCGGACTTGGGCAGGTAGTCGCCCAGGCCCTCCACCTCCAGGTACACCGAGACGCGCTTGCCATCGAACACCGGGCCGTTGATCAGCTTGTAGCCCGGCACGTAGCGCTGCACCTCGCGGATCATCGCGTGCACCGACTCGCGGATCGCCGCCTGGTCGGGCTCGCCGGCGGTCAGGCAGTGGATGGTGTCGCGCATCATCAGCGGCGGCTCGGCCGGGTTGATGACGATGATCGCCTTGCCCTCCTTCGCCCCGCCGACCTTCTCGATGGCGCCGGCGGTGGTGCGGGTGAACTCGTCGATGTTCTTGCGCGTGCCCGGACCGACCGAACGCGAGGAAACGGTGGCCACGATCTCGGCGTAGTCCACCGGCTGCACCCGCGACACGGCCGCCACCATCGGAATGGTCGCCTGGCCGCCGCAGGTGACCATGTTGACGTTCATGGCCAGGTTGCCGGCGTGCTCGGCGAGGTTCACCGGCGGCACGCAGAACGGGCCGATGGCCGCCGGGGTCAGGTCGATCATGATCACGCCCAGGGCGTTCAGCTTGCGGCTGTTCTCGGCATGCACATAAGCCGAGGTGGCGTCGAAGGCGATGCGAATGTCGTCGTCCAGCACGTGCGGCAGCAGGCCGTCGACGCCCTCGGCGGTGGTCTTCAGGCCGAATTCGCGGGCGCGCTTCAAGCCATCGGATTCGGGGTCGACGCCGACCATCCAGACCGGCTCGATCCAGTCGGAACGGCGCATCTTCATCAGCAGGTCGGTGCCGATGTTGCCCGGCCCGATGATCGCGGCCTTGAGTTTCTTGCTCATGGAAAGCTCCCGTGGCGGAAGGGGAATCAGGGACGGAACGACACCCGGGCACTGCCCAGGCCGTCGATGTTCAGTTCGAAGCGGTCGCCGGCGCGCGCCGGCTCCAGGGGCACCAGCGAGCCGGAGAGGATGATCTCGCCGGCCTTGAAGGGAATGCCGAAGGCGCCCAGCGTGTTGGCCAGCCAGGCCACCGCGGTGAGCGGGTTGCCCTGCACGGCGGAGCCCAGCCCCTCGCTGATCGGCACGCCGTTCTTGTAGACGGTCATGCGCAGGTTCGGCAGGTCCAGCCCGCGCGGGTCGACCTGCTCGCGGCCGAGGACGAAGACGCCGCAGGAGGCGTTGTCGGCGACCGTGTCCTGGATGCGGATCTTCCAGTCGTGGATGCGCGAATCGACGATCTCGAAGCAGGCCATCACGCACTCGGTGGCATCCAGCACGTCCTGCTCGGTGACGCCCGGCCCCTGCAGGTCATGCTTGAGCTTGAAGGCGATCTCGCCCTCGGCGCGCGGCTGGATCAGGCGGTGCTCGGCAAGCGAGATATCGGCGCCGCAGTCGAAGGACATGTCGCGGGTGATGAAGCCAAAGTCCGGCTGGTGCACGTTCAGCATGCGCTGCACGGCCTCGGAGGTGACGCCGATCTTCTTGCCGACGATGGCGTCACCGGCAGCCACACGGCGCTCGATGCTGTTCAGCGAGATGCGGTAGGCATCCTCGATGGTGATCTGCGGCCAGCGCTCGGTCAGCGGCGCCAAAGTGCGCCCGGCGAGCAGGGCCTGGTAGAGCTCCTCGCCGTACTGGCGATGCAACGCCTCGCTCATTTCGCGCCCTCCGCCAGGAAGGCCAGCACGTCGCGGTTGAACACCTCGCGGTGCTCGACCATCACCCAGTGCCCGCACTCGCTGAGCAGGATGAAACGAATATTGCGGCAGGCCTGCATCAGCGTCTGCGCGCCGCTGGCCGGGCAGAACTTGTCGTTCATGCCCCAGAACCCGAGGATCGGGCAGCTCAGCTCGGAAAGCCGCGCGGCCAGGTTCGGCACCTGCATGCGGGTCAGCACGTAGCGCGGCTGCTCCTTCACCACGGCGACGCGCTCGTTCACCGTCTCGTCGCTGATCTGCGAGGCATCGAAAAGTTGCAGCGAGAGCAGGCGGCGCATGCCCTCGGCATCGTTCAGCTCGCCATTGGCGAAGGCCGCGCCCATGCGCTGGATGCCTTCCATCTGCAGGTAGTACTGCTCCTTCTCCATCAACCCGCCGGGCGCCATCAGCACCAGGCGCGCGATGCGCTGCGGCTGGTCGAGGGCCATCTTGATGGCGATGGCGCCGCCCAGGGAGTTGCCGACGAGGGTGCAGCGCTGGATATCCAGCGAATCGAGCAGGCCGAACATCGCCTCGACGAAGAAGTCCAGGGTGTAGTCGGTTTCCGGCTTGTCGCTCAGGCCGTAGCCCGGCAGGTCCGGCACCAGCGCGCGATGGCCGGCGGCGGCGAATTCCGGGTAGTTCAGATTGAAGTTGCTATGGCCGCTGGCGCCAGGGCCGCTGCCATGGATGAACAGCACGGCGTCGCCGCTGCCGCTGTCCAGGTAGTGCAACCGGAGTCCGTCGTTGAGGGTGACGAAGTGCCCTTGCGGCAAGGCGGCCATGGCGCTGCTCCTGGGTGGTGGGATCGCAGCGATTATTTCGGCGCGCCGACGCGGGCGGCATCGTCCGAGAGGACTAGCGTGGTGCTGGGCAATGAATCCTCTCTTCGTAGGAGCGAGCTCGCGAACCGCCTGGCACGAATGCCGACCCGTTGGGCGAATAACCCCGTGGGGGTTATCCGCCGTTTTCGTGCCGGGCGGCGGCGCATAACCGCGAACGCGGTTATGCGCCCTACGGGTGAATTGGTACCGGGAATTTCGCGGATGAATCCGCTGCCGAACCGTCCGTTCACGCCGACCAGCCCCTCTCCCGCTTGCGGGAGAGGGTTGGGGAGAGGGCTCTGCCTAGTCCCTTCGGACGTGGGCGCCAGCCCCAGCTCCACCTAGGCTGGAAGCCTTTCCCGAAGAGGACGTGCGATGACACGAACGATGGATTTCAGCGGCCAGGTCGTCCTGGTCACCGGCGGCGCCAAGGGCGTTGGAAGAGGCATCACCCAGCGCTTCCTGGAACAGGGCGCCGAAGTGGTGATCTGTGGCCGGGAGGCGCCCGCGCAGTTGCCGGCGCATGAGGGCCGCGAAGCCTGGTTCGTGCCCTGCGACGTGCGCGACTTCGCGCAGCTGGAACAGCTGATGGCCGCCATCGACGAGCGCTACGGCCGCCTCGATGTGCTCATCAACAATGCCGGCGGGGCGCCTTATGCCAATGCCGCCGAAGCCTCGCCGCGCTTCTCCGAAGCCATCGTGCGCCTCAACCTGCTGGCGCCGCTCAACCTCTGCCAGCTGGCCAACCAGCGCATGCAGAAGCAGCCGCAAGGCGGCGCGATCATCAACATCTGCAGCGTCAGCGCCATCCGCCCCTCGCCGGGCACCGCCGCCTATGGCGCGGCCAAGGCCGGCCTGGTCAACCTGGGCCGTTCGCTGGCCGTGGAATGGGCGCCCAAGGTGCGGATCAACGCGGTGATCGGCGGACTGATCCGCACCGAGCAGAGCCACCTGCACTATGGCGACGAAGCCGGCGTGGCCCGGGTTGCCGCGAGCATCCCGCTCGGTCGCATGGCCGAGCCGGGCGACATCGGCGACGCCTGCCTGTACCTCGCCTCGCCGATGGCCGCCTACGTCAGCGGCGCCGAGATCACCCTGCATGGCGGCGGCGAACGCCCGGCGTTCCTCGACGCGGCGCAGGGGTGAGGCCATGCTCAGCGCTTCCCACGAACTCATCCTCGACCTGACCCCGGAAGCCGCCTGGACGCACCTGCGCAACCTGGCCCTGGCGCCGCACTACGTGCCCGGCCTCACCGCCTGCGCCTTCCACCCCGGCCCGAAGGAAGGCCCGGGCGCCAGCCGCCGGGTGTTCATGAAACGCGGCTTCCTCGACGAAAGCGTCCTGCACTGGGAAGAAGGCGAAGGCTTCGTCCTGCGCCTGCACCGCGCCGAACAAGGCCCGCCCTTCCCCTTCCGTGAAGCCAGCTTCTGCTATGCGCTGCAACCGGAAGGCAACGGCCGCACCCGCCTGAGCCTGAGCCTGGATGGCGAGCTGCGCGGCGGCAAACTCGGCGAATGGCTGCTGGCCGGCGCATTGCGCAAGACCGTGGCGAAGATCGCGGTGAACCTGAAGGCGTTCTACGAAACCGGCCAGACGCAGAATGCGGATTTCGCCAAGGGCTGATCGGCACGAAATGGAACCTGTAGGAGCGCGCCATGCGCGCGATTCGCGGCCATGGGCCGCTCCTACAGGTGAACATCGTGCCCTGCCGTTCGCGCCGTAGGATGGGATACCTCGAAATGCCCGCGGAAGACGGTTTCGACGATCCGCCATCGGCCATCCACGCGGCGGTAACGGTCCTGGTAGAAACCGCCGAGCTGCCGCGTAGCGCCGGTCTCGCCATCCCGATTCTGGTAATGCAACGCCCAACGCGCGCGGGCGTTGTTTTCGTCTTCCAGCTCGATCTCCGGGTTGGCCGCATGGTGCAGGTCGATCACCCTCGGCACGCAGGCCAGCTCCTGGTACAGCGCCAGGAACGGCTCGCGCTCGCGGAACACGCCAAGCGGGCCGTAGTCGATCAGCACCTCGCCTTCGGCGAAGCAGTCGCGGATCGCGCCCACATCCTTCAGGTCGCAGGCATTCAGGTAGCGGTGCTTGAGTTGGCGGATGGCCTCCAGGGCCTCCAGCCGGGCGATGCGCTGTTCAAGGTTCATTCCGGCCGGCGCTCCATGTTGAGTTCGCCCCAGTAGGCTTTCATCGTGCGGATGCGGCCATTGCCGTCGAATTCCATCACGTCGATCACGTGCAGGCTGCACGGCTCGCCGTTCCACACCAGGTCGACGCGGAACGGCATGGCGCCGCTGCCGTTGCTCGCCACCCGCACCGGGCCGGTGAGCTGGGCGCTGGCTTCGGCGCGGCCAAGGCCCTCGCGGTAGAAGCGGGCGATCGCCTCGATGCCGACCAGCGGCGGTGAGCCCACCGGGTCCTCGATCACCGCGTCATCGGCGTACAGGGAAAGGATGCCGTCGATATCCCCGGCATCCACCAGTTCGACGTAGCGCGCCATACGGCGGCGGATCAGTTGCGCGTCCATCAGGCCACCTCGAACAGCGCGGCAGCGCCCATGCCGCCACCGATGCACATGGTCACCACCACGTAGCGCACGCCACGCCGGCGCCCTTCGATCAGCGCGTGGCCGACCATGCGCGCGCCGGACATGCCGAACGGGTGGCCGACCGCGATGGCGCCGCCGTTGACGTTCAGGCGCTCGTCGGGGATGCCCAGCTTGTCCTGGCAGAACAGCACCTGGCAGGCGAAGGCTTCGTTGATCTCCCACAGGCCGATGTCGTTGACCGTCAGGCCGTGGCGCTTGAGCAGCTTCGGCACGGCGAACACCGGGCCGATACCCATCTCGTCGGAGTTGCAGCCGGCCACAGCCATGCCGCGATAGATGCCCAGCGGCTGCAGGCCACGACGTTCGGCATCGCGGGCTTCCATCAGCAGCGAAACCGAGGCGCCGTCGGAGAGTTGCGAAGCGTTGCCGGCGGTGATGAAACGCCCCGCCCCGCTCCACTGTCCGCCCTGCCACACCGGCTCCAGCGCGGCCAGGCTTTCCAGGCTGGTGTCGGCGCGGTTGCACTCGTCGCGGGTCAGCAGCACGGGTTCGTGGCGGCTCTCGCCAGTGGCCTTGTCCACCACCAGGCGCTGAGCATTGAACGGCACGATCTCGGCGTCGAACAGGCCGTCGCGCTGCGCGGCGGCTGTGCGCTGCTGGCTCCGCAGGGCATAGGCGTCCTGCGCTTCGCGGCTGATGCCGTAGCGCGCGGAGACGATCTCGGCGGTCTCGATCATCGGGATGTACGCCGCCGGGTCGCGCTCAATCACGGCGGCGGACTGATTGCGGTAGGCGTTCTTGTGCTTGTTCTGCACCAGCGAGATGGACTCCAGGCCACCGGCCACGGCGATGTCCAGTTCGTTGCAGATGATGCCTTTCGCGGCGATGGCGATGCTCATCAGGCCAGACGAGCACTGCCGCTCCACGGCCATGCCGGCGACGCTGGTCGGCAGCCCGCCGGCGATGGCGCAGAGGCGCCCGAGGTTGTAGGCCTGGGTGCCCTGCTGGGCCGCGGCGCCGATGATGACGTCGTCCACCTCGCCCGGCTCGACGCCGGCGCGGCGCACCGCCTCGGCCACCACGTGGCCGCCCATGGCCGGCGCCTCGGTGTCGTTGAAGGCGCCGCGGAAGGCCTTGCCGATGGCGGTACGGGCGGTGGAGACGATGACGGCTTCTCTCATGATGGGTTCCTTCGCAAATGGGTCGTCCCGGCCTCAGGCCGGGTAATAGCGGCTGATGGTGTCCACGACGCAGCCGGGGCGGTCTTCGCCGTCGATCTCGACGCTGACGCGTACCGTCGCCTGCACCGCGCCCTTCACCGCCTCGGCGGCAACCAGCTCGGCGCGGCCACGGACGCGCGCGCCGGCCTTCACCACGTTGGGGAAGCGCACGCGGTCGCAGCCGTAGTTCACGCCCATCGAGATGCCGCGCACCTCGACGATCTGCGGCAGGAACAGGTTGACCAGCGCCAGGCTCAGGTAACCGTGGGCGATGCACGCGCCATAGGGGCCGGCGGCGGCGCGCACGGGGTCGACGTGGATCCACTGGTGGTCGCCGGTCGCCTCGGCGAACTGATCGATGCGCGATTGCTCGACGGTCAGCCACTCGCTCTCGCCGAGGGTTTCGCCGACGCAGGCCAGCAGTTGTTCGGGATGTTCGAAGAGGCGCGGCATGTCAGGCCCTCTGGCTGGAGACCGAGAGCACTTCGCCGGTCATGTAGGAGCTGTAGTCGCTGGCCAGGAACATCATCACGTTGGCGATTTCCCAGGTCTCCGCCGCGCGGCCGAAGGCCTCGGTGGAGGCCAGTTTCTCCAGCAGCTCCTGGGGCGCGGATTTGCGCAGGAAATCGTGCAGGGCGATGCTCGGGCTCACCGCGTTGATGCGGATGCCGTACTCGGCCGCTTCCAGCGCCGCGCAACGGGTCAGCGCCATCACCCCGGCCTTGGCGGCGGCGTAGTGGCTCTGTTCCTTCTGCGCGCGCCAGCCGAGCACAGAGGCGTTGTTGACGATGGCGCCGGCCTTGCGCTCCATCATGTGCGGGAGCATCGCGCGGGTCATGCGCATGGTGCCGGTGAGGGTGACGTCGAGGACGCGGTTCCACTCCTCGTCGGTCATCTCCACCAGGGTGCGCGAACCGCCGAGCCCGGCGTTGTTGATCAGCACGTCGACCCCGCCCAGGCGCTCTTCGGCGGCGGCCACCAGGGCGCGCACCTGTTCCTCGTTGGTGACGTTGCAGACCTGACCGTACACCGCCTGCAGCCCGCAGGCCTGTCGGATGCGCTCCACCGCCTCGTTCAGGCGGCCTTCGTGGATGTCGCTGATCATCAGCGCGCGGCAGCCTTCCTCGGCGGCGCGCAGGGCGGCGGAAAAGCCGATGCCGGCGCCCGCCGCGGCGGTGATCAGCACCGACTTGCCGCGCAGCAGGCCACGGCCGGATACGTATTCGGGGTTGAGCATGGATTCTGTCTCCTAGCGAGGCGCCTTGGGTTCTTTCGGCAGGCCGAGCGCGCGCTCGGCGATGAGGTTGCGCTGGATCTCGTTGCTGCCGCCGTAGATGGTGTCGGAGCGGCTGAACAGGAACAGGCCCTGAAGCCGGTTCAGCTCGTAGGGCGCGCCGTCGAGGATTTCCGCCTCGGGGCCGAGCACGTCCATCGCCAGCTTGCCCAGGCGCGCGTGCCAGTCGGCCCAGCACAGCTTGTAGATCAGCGCCTCGCGTTGCAGGCGGCCGTCCTGCGGGCCGGAGAGCATGCGCAGCGAGTTGTAGCGCAACACCTTCAGCCCGCCCCAGGCCTCGGCCAGGCGCTGGCGCAGCAGCGGATCGCGGGCGGCGCCGTTGGCACGGGCGATGCGGATGACTTCGTCGAGCTCGTTCTGGAACTGCATCTGCTGGCCGAGGGTGGACACCCCGCGCTCGAAGCCCAGCAGCGCCATGGCGATCTTCCAGCCCTCGCCCGGCGCGCCGAGCAGGTTCTCGGCGGCGGTCTCGGCGTCGTCGAAGAACACCTCGTTGAATTCCGAGGTGCCGGTGATCTGCTCGATCGGCCGCACCGTGACGCCCGCCTGGCGCATCGGCACCAGCAGGAACGCCAGGCCGTGGTGACCGACGCTTCCCGGCTCGCAGCGGGCGATGACGAAGCACCAGTCGGACTCATGGGCCAACGAGGTCCAGACCTTCTGTCCGTTGATCTTCCAGACGTTGCGCTCGGCATCGAAGCTCGCGCGGGTCTTCACCGCCGCCAGGTCGGAACCGGCGCCCGGCTCGGAATAGCCCTGGCACCAGAACTCGCGGCCGCTGACGATGCCCGGCAGCAGGCGGCTTTTCTGCTCCTCAGTGCCGAAGGCGGCGATGGTCGGCCCGGCCAGGCCCTCGCCGATATGGCCCATGCGACCGGGGCCGCCGGCGCGGGCGTATTCCTCGTGGAAGATTACCTGCTGGTTGATCGACAGGCCGCGCCCGCCGTGCTCCGGCGCCCAGCCGACGCAGGTCCAGCCGCCCTCGGCGAGCTTGCGCTCCCAGGCCTTGCGCTCCTCGGGGAAGCTGTGTTCGTCGCCCGGTCCGCCACGGAAGCGCAGCGATTCGAACTCGCCGCGCAGGTTGTCCGCCAGCCAGCCGGCCACCTCGGCGCGGAAAGCCTCGTCGGCGGCACTGAATCCGATCTTCATGGACGTTCCTCCAGGATGGCCGCGGCGATGCGCTCGCGGTGCCAGGCCGGGGTGCCGAACAGGCCCTCGCCGGCGCGGGCGCGCTTGAAATAAAGGTGCGGGTCGTATTCCCAGGTGAAGCCGACGCCGCCGTGCAGCTGGATCGACTCGGCGGCGCAGTGGAAGAAGGTCTCCGAGGCCTGCGACTTGGCCAGCGCGGCGGCCAGCGGCAGCTCGGCGGCCAGCGCGGCGTCGCCCTGCCCGTCCAGCGCTTCCTGGGCTACGCAGGCGGCGTAGTACAGCGCCGAACGCGCGCATTCCACCTGCAGCATCATGTCCGCCATGCGGTGCTTGAGCGCCTGGAAACCACCGACCGGGCGGCCGAACTGGCGGCGCTCCTGGGTGTAGGCGACGGTCAGGTCCAGCGCCTGTTGCGCGCCGCCGACCTGCTCGGCGGCCAGGGCCACGGCGCCCAGTTGCAGGACTTTCTCCAGCAACGGCCAGGCCGCGCCCGGATCACCCAGCAAGGCATCGGCGGGCAGGTACAAGCCATTCAGTTCGATCTCCGCGAGCGTGCGGGTCTGATCCAGCGTCGGCAGCACACGGCGCTGCAGGCCGGCGCTTTCGGCGGGTACGGCGAACAGGCTGATGCCCTGCGCCACGCGCGCGGGGATCAGCAGAAGATCGGCGCTGGCTCCGTCGATGACCGAACGCAGGCGACCGTCGAGCACGAACCCCTGGCCCTCCGCACGCGCCTGTACCTGCACGGCATCGGCGTAGGGTGTACTCAGCGCCAAGGCGGCGGTAAGGCTGCCCTCGGCCAGGCCGGGCAACCAACGCGCCTGCTGCGTTTCATCGCCAAGCACTCGCAAGGCGCACACGGCCAGAGCGCTGGCGAAGAACGGCAAGGGCGAAAGACGGCGACCCAACTGTTCCTGGACGATGGCCAGCTCGACGAAGCCCAGACCCAGGCCGCCATGGGCCTCGGGCACCAGCAGGGCCTGCCAGCCGAGTTCGTTGCAGATGCGCTGCCACAGCGCCCGGTCATGACCGCCGGCGGCCATGGCCGCGCGCACGGCGCTGGAAGGTGAAGCGTCGGCGAGGAAGCTCTCCGCGCTGTCGCGGATCATCTCCTGCTCGTCGGTGAAGGCGAATTCCATGGGATGCGGCCCTGCGGTTTCGGATGGGCGAAGTCTGGCGGGAGAAGGTTCGGGGGGAATCGTCCGAATGGACGTGGGGAGGAACGCGCGAAGGTTCACGGGGGCGTAGGGCGTATAACGCTCCGCGTTATACGCCGATTGACCTTGGTTGCGGCACGCTCGGGGTCGGGCTTGGAAGAATCGCCTGGTTCGAGCGCGAGGTTGGCGGAGGCATCGGTCAAACGGCGTACAACCGCGAACGGTTGTACGCCCTACGCAAGACAAAGGCCCCGGGGACGTGCACTCGGGCGGCGGGACGCGGGTCGGTCGAGCCCGCCACCCGCGCCTGCCCTCGCCCCGCGCGCCTTCAACGTGCGCGCCCCCGGGATACACACTCAGCGCTCGAACAGCTCGCCGCCGACCGGCAGCGCCGGCTTCTCACGCAAGCGCTGGCCGACGCCGAGCCACACCGCCAGCGCCGGCAGGAGGAAGATCGCCCCCAGCACGTTGACCAGGAACATGAAGGCCAGCAGCACGCCCATGTCGGCCTGGAACTTGAGCGCGGAGAACGCCCAGGTGCCGACGCCGATGGACATGGTCACGGCCGTGAACACGGCAGCCGTGCCGCGCTGGCGCAGCGCTTCGTAGAAGGCTTCGCGCAGGCTCCTGCCGTCTTCCAGTTCATGCTGCACCCGCTCGAAGAGGTACACGCCGTAGTCCACCCCGACACCGACGCCGAGGGCGATCACCGGCAGGGTGGCGACCTTCAGGCCGATGCCGAGCAGGGCCATGAGCGCGTTGCAGAGGATGGTCACCAGCATCAGCGGCACGATCACGCAGAGCACCCCGCGCCAGGAGCCGAAGGTGATCCAGCACAGCAGGGTGATGGCGACGAAGATCGACGCCAGCATCTGCGCCTCGGCGTGTTCCACCGCCTCGTTGGTGGCCGCCGCCACCCCGGCGTTGCCGCCGGCCAGGCGGAAGCGGATCAGCGGGTCATGCTCGGCGGCGATGAAGCGCTGCACTTCCTCGGTGACGTGCTTGAGGGTCGAGCCCTGGTGATCGTCGAGGTAGACCAGGATGTTGAGGGTCCGGCAGCCCTCGGTGTTCAGCCCCAGCTCCGGGTTGGCCGCCCCGCCGCCGATGCGCAGGGCCGCCTCCGAGCGCTGCAGCGCCGCCCAGCGCGGGTTGGCCTCGTTGTTCCCGGCGACGTACAGCTTCACCCCGCCGGCCACGCTGCGCACCGACTGCACGCCTGCGACGCCGCGCAGGAACAGGTCCAGGCGCTCGACCGCGTTCATCACCTGCCAGTTCAGGCAGGCCTCCCCCTGGCCGCTGGTCTCGGCGTAGACCGAGAGCACGTCCATGCTGATCGAGTAGCTGCCGACGATGGCCGCGTTGTCGCGGTTGTAGCGCGACTCGGCGCGCAGCTCGGGGGCGCCGGCGCCGATGTCGCCGATGTGCAGGAAGCGCGAGCCATAGGTGCCGGCGGCGAGCAGCACGAGCATGGCGGCGAGGCTGAGCAGCGCCGGGCCCGGTTCGGCCAGCGCCGCCAGCGCCCACCAGGCGCGCTGGCGTTGCCCCGCCGGCACCCTGCGCGCGGCACGCTCCAACTGCAGGTGGGACAGGATGATCGGCAGGAACATCTTGTTGGTGACCACCATCAGGCCGACGCCCAGGCATGCGGTGAGGCCCAGCTCGCGGACGATGGGGATGTCGATGAGCATGATCACCATGAAGCCCAGCGCGTTGGCCAGCAGCGCCACCGTACCCGGAATCGCCAGCTTGCGGAACGCCGCCTCGGCGGCCTCACGCGGCGCGGCACCGGCCAGCACGTCCTGCTTCCAGGCGTTGGTCATCTGCACGGCGTGGGACACGCCGATGGAGAAGATCAGGAAGGGCACCAGCACCGACATCGGGTCGATGCCATAGCCCAGCAGCGGCAGCAGGCCGAGCAGCCAGATCACCGGCAGCAGCGCGACGCAGATCGCCAGCAGCGTCAGCTTCAGCGAGCGGCAATAGAGCCACAGCAGGACGGCGGTGATCGCGAAGGCGATGGCGAAGAAGCCCAGCACCCCGTTGAGGCCGTCCATCACCTCGCCCATGAGCTTGGCGAAGCCAACGATCTGGATGTCGATCCGGTCGCTGGCGTAGCGCGCGCGGATGCTCTCCAGGCGCTTGGCGACCGCCGCGTAGTCGAGCTTGCGGCCGGTCTGCGGGTCGACCTCCAGCAGGTCGGCCTGGACCATGGCCGAGCGCAGGTCGTTGGCCACCAGCTGGCCGATCTCGCCAGACTTGGCGACGTTGGTGCGGATCTGCGCCAGCCCCGTGGCGTCGGCGACGAAGTGCGAGGGCACGACCACGTCGCCGGTGAAGCCGTCCTCGGTGACCTCGATGTAGCGCACGTTGGGGGTGAACAGCGAGCGCACGCGGCTGCGGTTCACCCCGGGGGTGAAGAACACCTCGTCGGTGACCTTGCGCAGCACTTCTAGGAACTGCGGATTGTAGATGTCGCCCGGCCCCTTCCAGTGCACGCTCACCAGCACCCGGTTGGCGCCGGAGAAGGTGCTGCCGTGCTCGCGGAAGGCGGCCATGAACGGATGGCTGAGCGGGATCAGCTTGTTGAAGCCCGGGTCCAGGCGGGTGTGCAGCGCCGAGGCGCCCAGGCCGAGGGTGATCAGCACGAAGAGCAGGCCGAGGACCTTGCGCCGGGCGATCAGCCCTCGGGCCAGGGCCGCCACCAGGCGCTCGGTACGGGTTGCAGCGGGGGACATCAGTGAATCTCCTGTGGCGGGGTCGGGACCTGGGCGGAACCCGGCAGCGCCAGGCGGCGCAAACCGGCGTCGCTGGCCAGCAGCAGCGGGCCGCCGGGTGGGAGCAGCAGGTCGGTGAGGTTTTCCTGGCCGCCCTCGCGCAGCACCTGGAAGGACAGGCCTCCGTCGCGGCTGCCCAGCACCACGCCGCCCTGTCCGGCGAGCAGCACCGCGCCCTGTGAATCAATCGCGCCGGCATACAGCGAGACCGGCAGCGGCACCCGCACCGGGCGCCAGTGCAGGCCGTCGTCGCCACTGCGGAACACCTGGCCGCGCATGCCGTAGGCCAGCCAGTTGCCGCCGCCCAGGCCGAGCGCCCCGTACAGCGAGCCGCTGTAGAAAGGCTCGATGGCCTGCCAATGCGCGCCGCCGTCGGTGGAGCGCAGCACGCTGCCGGCCTCGCCGACGATCAGCCACTGGTGCCGGTCGGGCGCGGCCACGATGGCGTTCAGGTGCCAGTCACCCGGCGCGCCGATGGACTCGCCGCTCCAGTGCTGCCCGCCATCGGTGGAGCGCAGCACGCGGCCGAAGGCGCCGACCGCGAGCCAGTCGCCCGAAGGCAGCCGCGCGGCGTCCATCAGCGGCTGGCCATCGTTCTCGACGAAGGCGGCCTCGTGCCAGCTGCGCCCGCCGTCGGTGGTGCGCAGGATCCAGCCCTCGTGGCCGAGGGCCAGGCCGTTGTGGGAATCGGCGAACACCAGGCGCGTGATCAGCGCCTGGCGTTGCGGCGAAACCTTGGCGGCGATCCAGGTCCGCCCCTGGTCGAGGGACAGGCGGATCTGGCCGAGTTCGCCGGCCAGCACCAGCCCGGCGGCCGTGGCCTTGATGCCGTCGATCTGCATGCGCTCGACGGGAATCTCCGTCGGCCGCAGGGAGGGCGCGCCGCGTGGGGCGAAGGCCAGCGCACCGGCCCCCGCCACCAGCACGCAGGCAGCCAGTCCGAGGATCGTCCTCATGAAAGGCCTCCCCGGCTCAGAAGCTGTACTTGGCGGCGAACGCCAGGTAGTCGCGGTCGGCCAGCGGGCGCTTCTCCAGGTCGGCCGAGCCGAGGAAGCCGTTGTAGGTCAGGTCCAGTTCCAGGTTGTTCAGGTACTTGCCGGTGATGCCGACGCTCATGCGCTTGTCGCCCTGGCCGACCAGGCCGCCGAAGGCCCCCGCCACGGCGGCCGCGCCCTTGACCTGCTGGGCGAAGGAGACCGGCAGGGTCATGTCCCAGTTCTCGATGACGTTGTTCCAGGACGGGATCACCATCAGCTGGTAGGCCCAGGAGTTGCGGTCATTGGTCAGCTCGTCGTAACGCTCCCCGGCGAAGCCGAAGGCGTCCACCGAGTTGACGTGCAGCGAGCTGACCTCGGCGAGGAAGGTGGTCTGTTCGGAGAACCAGCGCGGGCCCAGCAGGTAGATGGCCGACAGGTTCGCCTGGGTGGCGTCGGCGCGGGTCGCCACCGAGCCCAGCGGCGAGTCGACCAGCACCGGCACGCCTTCCTTGTAGCTGACCTCGCCGGCCAGGTTCACGTCGCCCAGGCGGGTCGAGAAGCTGGCGCCGTAGAGCGAGATGTCGTCGAAATACACCACGCTGTAGTCGACCGGGAACTGGTCCTGGTAGTGCACTTCCACGTTGGGGTTCTTGTCGTGGTAGCGCAGGTAGAAGAGGCTCAGGTCGGTCTCGCTGGTCACGGCGAAGTGCGTGCTCAGACCCCACTGACCGCTGTCGCGCGGGTGATGGTCGGGGCCGCGCGGAATGTTGAAGCCCGGTGCCGCGCGAATGAATTCCGCTCCCGGTCCGACCACGTCGGTGTAGGAGAAGTAGGTGCCGACCGGGTCCAGCTCGGTGGGCTTGTACTGGTACTGGTAGTAGGCCGCGACGCCGAACACCGGGTTCAGCTGCCACTGCGCCGAGAGCTGGCCGACCGGCAGCAGGATGTCCTTCACCTCGGTGCCGGGCACATTGGCCTTGGTCGCATCGGCGGGCGACTGGGCGCCGGCGATGTTCGGGAAGAACAGGCTTTCGCCCCACTGCACCACCTGCTGCCCCAGGCGCAGGTTGAGCATCGACTCCTCGCCGGTCTGCTGGCTGGTATACAGGTAGGCATCGAGCAGGCGCGTGCGGTTCTCTTCGAGGCGGCGCGCCCGCGAGGTGAACTGGTCGTGGTCGCCGTCCTTGTTCACCGTTTCGGGCGAATCGTTGTCGTTGTAGTGCCGGTAGACATCGTCGTAGAAGCTGCTGGCGCGCAGGAACGCCCCGTAGTTGCGGTACTTGATGTCGAAATCGCCGAGCACCGACAGGCGATTGTTGATCAGCGCGCCGCGCTTGAAGTTGCGGTCGCCGTCATCCGAGTTGACGGTGGTCGGCAGGCCGCTGGCCGGGTCGGTCGGTCCGTCGACCAGCGCCGCCGATGGATCGCGCAGGCGGTAGGCCGCGGCGTAACTGACGTTGATGATGTAGTCGACGTTCACCTCCTCGCCGATGCCGAAGCTCCCGGCATGCGCCGGAACCGCCAAGGGCATCACCGACAGCCCCAGCAGCCACTGCAACTTGCGGCCGCCACGCAGCCAACCCGATCCCCCAGCCACATCGCTTGCAAAACGCATCATCTACAGCCTCCTGTTCGCCCGCGCCGCCGCGGCACCGTCCCCCGGTGTCCGACGACCGCGCAGCATCACCCCCTGGCGAGGCACTGGCCGTCGCCGGGGATGGGGTCTTTTGGAATTGTTCTCAGTGGAGAAAGCCGTGTCCGGGCGCCGCGAGCGCGGCGCCCGGTGCGCTCACCGGCCCGCCTGGCGGAGCATGTCGGTGGTGAACATGAAGGGCTTCAGCCGGTCGCCGTTGACCCGGGGCGCAGCGCCCTCGTTGGTCAGCCGGTCGGCCAGGTAGGAGCCGGCGATCAGGTCGTGGTAGACCGTGACGCCCGCCTGGAAGACCTTCGCGCCGTAGGCGTAGTAGGCGTTGAGGAAGTTGGTCCGCCACAACTCGCCATGGGCGTCGTAGTTGTCCGCCATGATGGCGTTCCAGGTGTCCTCGTCGATGTACAGGACGCGCTTGGCGTACTGGTGGCGATAACCTTCCTTCAGGGTCGCCTCCAGCACCCAGACCCGGTGCAGCTCGTAGCGCATCACGCTGGGGTCGATGCTGCCGGGCTTGAGCAGGTCCGCGTACTTGACCCCTTCGGCCTCGAGTCGATAGCCGTTGTAGGGGATGTACATCTCGCGCTTGCCGAGCAGCTTCCAGCTGTAGCGTTCGGGCGAACCGTTGAAGAGCCGGTCGTCGTCGATGGTGCGGAAGCCGCCGACCCCCAGCGGGATGTCGAAGCCATAGCCGGGGGACTGGCGCACACGGCGGGTGCCGGGGTTGTATTGCCAGCTGGTCTGCGGGTTCTTCGCCTCGTTGAAGTAGGTGTAGGTCAGCGACACCTGGCCCTTGTCGCGGTCCGGCTTGAGGGTGGTGACCCGCGACAGGGCGAAGACCCCGTCGGTGGGCTGGCCGGCGTACTGGTCGCCGGTCAGGTCGAGGATCTCGAAGCGCATCCGGCCCCAGGCGATCTTGCCGTCCTGGTAGACCACGGCCTGGTCGTACTCGCCGTCTTCCTCGGCGGCATAGGCCGGCAGGAGAATGTTGCGCAGCACTTCGTCGCCGTTCTTCGGAATCGGGAAAGGCGTGCCGCCGCGCAGTGCGCGCTCACCCATGTTGCCGTCCTCGAGCTCCGCGCTGGCGGCGTTCTTGCGGGCGATTTCGCAGCGATAGTCGTCGTAGCGGAAGTCCCGATGACTGGGGTAGACGGGAATCGCGAAGCTCGCCGGGTACTTGTGCAGCAGCGCCTTCTGCCCGTCGGACAGGCGCGCCTCGTACTGCGCCATGTTCTGCGCGGTGATGGTGAACAGCGGTTTTTCCCCGGCATAGGGATCGGGATGGCGCGCGCCCACCCCGTCGAACTTCAGGCCCGGCGGCGTGCCCAGCCACTTGCCGCTGTAGGGCGGGATGCTGCCGTCGGCGTTGCCGGCCTTTTCCGCGCCCAGGCAGGTGAGTTCGCGGCCGAGCTTTTCCACATCGGCGGGGCTGGCCGCGCCCAGGGCGAGCCCGCTGCCCAGCATCAGCGTCGCCGCGAGCGGCAGCGCGCCAAGAATCGTGTGCTTCATGGTGTCTTCTTCCTCTGCGAAGGTCCGGCCGCGCGGGGCGGGCCGGCCTTGTGGTCGTCCACGGGTACGCGGGATCAGGCGAACAGCTCGCCCTGCACCCGGGTTTCGCTGGCGATGAAGGTCGCGCCGGTTTCCTCGGCGAAGGCGCGCACATAGGCCTCGGCGTCCACGCAGCTTTCCGGCGCCAGCAGGCCCTGGCCGAGGATCCGGTCGTCCAGGTAGGCCTCGATGAACAGGCGTGCGCAGGTCGGGGTCGGGTCGGCGGTGCTGTCCTCGGTCTCCTCCACCGGCAATTGCAGGTGCTGCTCGACCACGCTGCACACTTCGGCGCCGTCGCGCAGGCCACGGACCTCAACGCGCATGGCCACCGCCCAGGGCTCGTCGGACAGGTCGACGCTCAGGGCCTTGCGCCCGGCCTCGCTGGACAGGTGTTGGGTGAGGAACTTGAGCGGCGAGATGCCCAGCGACTCGATCTTCTCCGGGCTGCCCAGGCCGAGGTCGATCATCGATTGCCAGATCTTCGAACCGGCCTCGGGAATGAAGCCGATGCGGTTGGTGACCTGCTGCAGGCCGGGGATGCAATGCGGCAGGGTGACGGTCTCGCCGTGGCCGATGAAGAACCCCGGGTAGTGCTTGAACGGCGCCGAGTAAGGCACCTCCAGGCGACCGCCCCAGCCGGGCATCTTGCGGTACTGGCCGTCGACGAACTGCACCACTTCGCCGCAGGTGATGTGCATCATGTGGTCAACCACCGCCGGCGACAGCAGGTCCGGCACGAAGGGCACGGCGGTGGCCAGGTGGATTTCCGTGGCGCTGTCCAGGCGATCGACCAGCATGCGCGCGATCACGTTGCTCAGGCCGGGCGTCGAGCCGCAACCGACGACCAGGCGAATCCCGGCTTCCAGGGCGCGCTGCTGATAGCTCGGATCGAGGTAGAGAGCCTCGGCGACATCATGGTCGTCGTTGATGTCGATGTAGTCGACGCGGGCGCGCAGGGCCGCCTCGATCACCGGCACCGCGCTGCGATAGAACGGACCGACCGCGTTGAACACCAGGTCGACGCCATCGAGCAGCGCGTCCAGGCACGCCGGGTCGAGCACGTCGGCCCGCGCCGCCTTCACCTGCGAGCCCAGGTCGGCGGCGAGTTTCTCGGCGACCTCGAGGTTCAGGTCGGCCACCACGTATTCGACCGAGGGATGACGCGGCACCAGTTGGCGCGCCACGTTGGCCCCGACATTCCCGCACCCCAACAGCAAGATCTTCATGCTTACCTCTCTTTCTGCTTCTTGTTTTCGTGTTAAGCGTTCTCGCTCCGGACGCGGGCGCGCCCGGGCTCAGACCAGGTCGAGGCGGTCCGCCAGCCTGGCCGCCGGGATCAGCACCCGGCGGATCTTGGTTTCGAATCGTCCCGGCAGACACACCGCCTGCGGCTGCTCCAGCGGCAGCAGGGCATCGTCCGGACGGTCGGCTGCGAGCGCGCGCGCCAGGTCCATGCCCAGCAGCGGGCCCATGAGGTTGCCCCAGGAGCCGAGGTTCATCAGCGCCAGCACGCCGTCCGCCGCCCGGTAAAGCTTCGGATAGGCGGCCTCGTAGGCGACCGAGGAGTTGGCGGTCATCCCGGTCCAGTAGGACTCCAGCTCGATGGGCGCATTGCCCACGCCCGGGAAGGTGCGGCGCAGGTAGCGCACGAAGCTGGCGAAGTGGACGTCCGCGCACTGCGCCTGGCGGTGCCGCGGGATGGTCGCGGTGACCAGCCGGCCGCGCCCGTCTACGACCAGCGGATAGAGACCGGCGGGGTACTGCATGAGCGCCACGCGGGCCGGGTTGATGGCGTCGAGCACGGCCGCCGGCAGCGGTCGCGTGGCCATGCCGCAGGCGACCAGGGGGAACTGGGTCCGCGCCAGTTCCGGGAAGAAAGCGTTGCCGGTGTGGCCGCTGGTGCACAGCACCACGCGCGCCGCGCGCACGCTGCCGGTGGCGGTGCGCACACGCCAGCGGTTGCCGTCGCGCTCGCAGGCCAGCACGCAGGAATTGCCGAACACCGAGGCCCCGGCGCGCACGGCTGCGGCGGCCATGCCCTGGGTGAAGAGGTAGGGGTTGATCCGCCCACCTTCGCGCCAGTGGATGCCCTGGGTGTAGATGTCGGTACCGAGCATCTCCCGCAGGCGCGCCTGGCCGACCAGTTCGACGTCGTAGCCGAACCCCTTCCACTGCTGCGTCTGTTTCGCCAGCGCGGCGCTCGGTCGGCGCGCCGCTTCGAGCATCCCGCAGGCCGCCGCATCGGCGTCCAGGCCATGCTTGCGGCAGAGCTCGAAGACGATGTTGCGCTGCTCGATGAAGGTTTCGATGAAGCGCCGCCCCTGGTCGCGATGGGCGCGCAGCGGTTCGAAGGAGCTCAGGTAGGGCTGCACGTGCCCGGCGTTGCGCCCGGAGGCGCCGCTGGCCGGCTGGTCGGCTTCCAGCAGCACGCTGCGTACGCCGCGCTCTGCCAGGTGCAGGGCCAGGGAAGTCCCGGCCAGGCCGGCGCCGACGACCACCACATCGGCGTCCAGGTCGCCGTCCAGCGCCGCGTACACGGGCGCGGGTTGCGCCGCCGGCCAGCCGCTGAAGCGGATCGGCACCACGCCGGCCTCGTAGGCCTGGGCGATGGGGAACTGCGGAACCCGTCCGCACGCGGCTTGCCGATCGATCGCACTGCTCACTGGCGACTCCTTGGTATGCGCTGCCGGCCTTGTGGCCGGGGCAGCTCCAGTGGCATCGATCCTAGAGAGAGGGAGAAACACCGCTCCAGTACCAACTGGTACTGAGAACGCGGGTTCCGGCGTCAGCGCAGCAGGGCGACGCTCCGGCACATCAGGCGCACCAGGTCGGTCTGGCCCTTGATGCCGAGCTTGGCGTAGATGTTCTTCGAATAATTGCGCGCGGCAGTCACGGCGATGTTCATCTGCCCGGCCGCTTCGCTGATCGTCCGCCCGGTGGCCAGCCAGGCCGCCAGGCGCGCCTCCTGGCGGGTCAGGCCGAAGAGCTGGCCGAGCAGCTCGGGCGAGTGGGCGCGCGGGACTTGCGATGCAGCCTCGCACTGGGAAAGCTCGCAGAGGTGGACGATCACGCTGGGCACCTGCTCGCCCTGGTAATAAGGCGCCGGCGGCACCGGCGCGACCAGGATGCCGAGCAAGGTGCCGTCGCGCGCCTGCAGGCGCACCCGCTCGCCGGGACCGTCGCGCGCCTGCAGGACCTTTGCGACAGCCGCCTCCAACGCCTGCTGCGCTCCGCGCTCCTCGACCTGCAAGCGCCCCTGGCGAATCTCGATGCCGACCTGCCGGGCGATGATCGCGCGGGCCGCACGGTTCGCGCAGAGCACCCGCGCATGGCCATCCAGCAGCAGGCAACCGAGCGCCAGGTGGTCGAGGCTGCCCTCGTACACCGCCTTCTCGGCCTCCTCGCGCTTGAGCCGGGCGTACAGGCCCAGCGACCGGGAAAGATGCGGCAGCAATTGCGCCAGCAAGGCGCGCTCCTCCGCGGCGAAGGCCTGCCCGGACAGCCGCAGGCCACGCACCACGTCGATCCAGCAGCGCATGCCGCCGGGCTCTGCGAAGCAACCGCGCAGGCACCGCCCGATGCCCAGCGAAACCATGAAGGCGGCACAGTCCCCCTCCACGTCGCCCGGCCCGAACTCGATCAGCGTGCCCGGCGCCACCGACTCCGGACGCACCAGCTCGATGTGCCAGAAGCGCTCGCGGGAAACCTGCTCGGCGAGGTCCCAGTCAGTGCGATCATCGGCGTCCAGGGCCATCACCTGGACATCCCGGGGCTGGTCCTCGGAATGATGCAGGGTGATGGTCACGTTGAAGGCGCCGAGCAACTGCCGCAGGCGCTCGGCCAGGCCGAACCAGGGCCGCGCCTCGCTGAGCCCCTCGTAGGCCAGGCCGATCAGCTCCGTCAGAGCCTCGGCGACCTGCCAAGGCGGCGAGGAAGCCTGGGCGCCACACAGCAGCACCCCCAGCCCTTGTTCACGGCCCACGACGGCGCGGACCGCTCCCTGCATCTCGGTGAAGGCGAACTTCATGGCAGGCAGCCCTGTCGAGTCGGATGGAGGCAGTCTGGCCGCAGCGCGGGTGGGGGGAATCGTCCGAATGGACGTGGGGGCTTGCCGGAGCCGGCCTTTCGCAGGAGCGAGCTTGCTCACGAACCGAGGCAACCGGCCGGCTGCAGCCCCCCCGTTCTGCCGAACAGCCCCTCTCCCGCTTGCGGGGGAGGGTTAGGGAGGGGGAGCGGAGTCAGGCTTGGCGCCGATGCTGGGGCGAAGTCCGCTACCCTCTCCCCAGCCCTCTCCTACGCGGCCCGCCCTGAAGGGAGAGGGAGCCGTTCGGCATCATCCTGTAGGAACGGATTCATCCGCGATTATCCCTGCACCGAGACAACCCTGTAGGAGCGCGCCATGCGCGCGATTCGCGGCCATGGGCCGCTCCTACAGGGGAACTCCGTATGTTGAGGTTTGCGGGTCTCAGGTGCCGTAGACCTTCTGCGCCGGCACCGCTTGTTCGATCAGGGCATCCACTGCCGCACCGACTTCCGCCGGCTGCCAGCGCGCGCCCTTGTCGAGTTGCGGACCCAGGCGCCAACCGTCGGCAATGGACAGCTTGCCGCCTTCGACTTCGAACAGCTTGCCGGTGACGTGCTGCGAGTCCTCGGACACCAGCCAGGCCACCAGTGGCGCGACGTTTTCCGGGGCGAAGTGGTCGAAGCCTTCTTCCGGCTTTTTCATCGTCGCGGCGAACACCTGCTCGGTCATGCCGGTGCGCGCGGCCGGGGCCAGGGCGTTGGCGGTGATGCCGTAGCGCGCCAGTTCCGCCGCCTGCACCAGGGTCAGGGAGGCGATGCCGCCCTTGGCTGCTGCGTAGTTGGATTGGCCGATGCTGCCTTGCAGCCCGGCGCCGGAGCTGGTGTTGATGATGCGCGCCTGCACCTTGGCGCCCTGCTTCGCCTGCTCGCGCCAGTGCTTCACGGCGTGGCTGGCGATGCAGAAGTGGCCCTTCAGGTGCACGGCCATCACCGCGTCCCAGTCGGCTTCGGTGAGGCTGGCGAACATGCGGTCGCGGCAGATGCCGGCGTTGTTGACCACCGCGTGCAGGTCGCCGAAGGCGGCGATGGCCGAGCCGACGATCTCGCCAGCTTCGACGTAGTCGGTGATGTCGTGGCAGTCGCCGATGGCGCTGCCGCCCTGGTCGCGGATCAGCGCCACCACGCCAGCGACGGCTTCCCGGTTGATGTCGTTGACCACGACTTTCGCGCCCTCGGCCGCCAGGGCCAGGGCATAGGCGCGGCCAAGGCCGCCTCCGGCGCCGGTGATGATGACGACGCGGTCTTTGCAAATGGGCATGGGGTACTCCGGAATTGTTCGGTTGCTGGCTGTTTTCTGGGTCCCCGCGTTCGCGGGGAAGACGAAAAAGGGCTCGCGCATTCCCCGTCATCTCCGCATCTGCGGGTACAGGAAACGGCGGAATTTTCTGCGTCATTCCCGCGAACGCGGGAACCCAATGAACAACCTCAAAGCCTTTCGATAATCGTCACGTTCGCCTGCCCACCGCCTTCGCACATGGTCTGCAGGCCATAACGGCCGCCCGTGCGTTCCAGCTCGTGGAGCAGCGTGGTCATCAGCCTTGCGCCCGTTGCGCCCAACGGATGGCCGAGGGCGATGGCGCCGCCGTTGACGTTGGTGCGTTCGTGGGGGTAGCCGGTTTCCTGCAGCCAGGCCATGACCACCGAGGCGAAGGCTTCGTTGATCTCCACCCGGTCGATGTCTTCCAGGCGCATGCCGGCCTTCTTCAGCGCGTACTCGGTGGCCGGGATGGGCGCGGTGAGCATCCACACCGGGTCGTCGGCGCGCACGCTGAGGTGGTGGATGCGGGCTCGCGGAGTCAGGCCGTAGCGCTTGAGCGCCTGCTCGGAAACGATCAGCAGGGCGCTGGCCGCGTCGCAGGTCTGGC
The DNA here is from genome assembly GCF_041409665.1 of Pseudomonas sp. QL9. Lineage (NCBI taxonomy): Bacteria > Pseudomonadati > Pseudomonadota > Gammaproteobacteria > Pseudomonadales > Pseudomonadaceae > Pseudomonas > Pseudomonas sp. QL9. Next base: position 4,367,546 of record NZ_CP166971.1, on the reverse strand, counting down.
TCGATACGCCGGCGGTGACGCGGTCGCAGCCGAACAGGCTTTCCAGCTCGGCCATCTTCGCCAGGCTGGTCTGCCGGGGCGTCTCGTCGTGCTCGATGCCGGCCAGCGGGGCTATTTCGCGCTTGAAGCGGCCTTCCTCGATGGCGCGCAGCGCGCGGCGGTGCGACTCCAGCGAATAGGCTTCCAGCGCCTCGCGGCTGATGCCCCACTTCTCGGCGATCATCTGCGCCGAGCGGAATTGGCTCGGCGGCGTCGCGCCGTAACGCTTCACCCAGCCTTCGGAGCCGCTGAAGGGGTCGCTGAAGCCCAGCGGCTCGGCGGCGGTCATGGCCGAGGAGATCGGGATCTGCGTCATGGTCTGCACGCCGCCGGCGATCACCACGTCCTGGGTGCCGCTCATCACAGCTTGCGCGGCGAAATGCACGGCCTGCTGCGAGGAGCCGCACTGGCGGTCGACTGTGGTGCCGGGCACGCCCTGGTCGAGGCCGGCGGCCAGCCAGCAGGTGCGGGCGATGTCGCCGGCCAGCGGGCCGATGGTGTCGACGCAACCGAAGATGACGTCGTCGTAGTCCGCGTCCGGAATGCCGTTGCGCTGCACCAGTTCGCGCAGCACGTGGGCACCGAGGTCGGCGGCGTGGATCTGCGCCAGGCCGCCCTTGCGCTTGCCGGTGGGCGTGCGCAGGGCGTCGACTATGTAGGCTTCTGCCATGGTCCTTTCCTCAACTGCCGAAGGTGTGGCCGGCGCCGGCGTTCAGTTCGCCGGCGAACAGCGCCTGGCACAGCCGCGCCTTGTGCAGGCTGCGGTCGCCCCAGACCTTGTCCAGGGCCCAGGCGCGCTTCATGTAGATCTGCAGGTCGACTTCCCAGGTGTAACCCATGGCGCCGTGCACCTGGATCGCGTGCTTGGCGGCGAGCTGCGAAGCCTCGGCGCACGCCAGGCGCGCTTGCGAGACGTGCAGCGCGGCCTGCGAGTGGCCTTCGGCAATCGACTGCGCGGCGCGGTACAGCGGCGCCTTGGCGAACTCGATGAGCACCGCGACGTCGGCCATCAGGTGCTTGACCGCCTGGAAGCTGCCGATCGGCTTGCCGAACTGCTTGCGCTCGAAGCTGTAGTCCACCGCCAGGTCGACCATGCGCCGGGCCAGGCCCAACTGCTGCGCGGCGCAGGCCAGGGCGCCGCGCTCGAAAGCAGCGGCCCACAGCGTGCAAGCTTGCTCACCGCTGGCGACCAGGGTTTGCGCGCTCGGCGTCCACTGCACGCTGAACAGCTGGCGGCCGGGGTCCAGCGCCGGGCTGCGGGTGAGTTCGACGGCAGCTCGCGGTACGGCGTGTACTTCATCGCGGCTGCCGAGGATCAGCAGGTCGGCGACGTGCGCGTCGGCCACCAGCAGGTTGTCCGGGTGGCCCACCGCCAGGCGCGCGCGGCCCTCGGCGATGCGCCCGAGCCAGTCGCTCTTCAGCGCCTCGTGTTCGGCGCCTAGCGCTGCCAGTAGCGGCACGCCGACCAGCAAGGTGTCGAGCAGCGGTTCGGGCAGCGCGGCATAGCCGCACTCCTGCGCCGGCAGGACCCAGTCGGTCTCGTCCAGGCCCAGGCCGCCATAGGCCTCGGGCACATTGAGCACGGTCAAGCCGAGCTCGGCCAGTTGCGCCCAGAGGGCGTCGCAGCGGCCGCTTTCGCTGTCCCACAGCTCGCGCAGGCGCTCGGGGGTCACCTGGTTGGTGAGGAAGGCGCGCACGCTGTCCTGGAAGCTCAGCTGGTCGTCGTTGAAGGTGAAGTCCATGGCCAATCTCCTCAGGCGCGCGGCATGCCGAGCATGCGTTCGGCGATGATGTTGCGCTGGATTTCGTTGGTGCCGGCGTAGATCGGCCCGGCCAGGGAGAACAGGAAACCGTCCAGCCAGCGCCCCACGTCGCCGGCCAGCGGCGCGCCGGGCAGCAGTTCGGCGCGGGCGCCGAGGATGCTCAGCGCGGTGTCGTGCATGCGCTGGTCCAGCTCAGACCAGAAGATCTTGTTGGTCGAGGATTCCGGGCCGATGCGCCCGCCCTGCTGCAGGCGCGAGGCAGTCATGTAGGTGCTCAGGGTGTAGGCCTCGGCGTCGAGCCAGGCGCGCATCACCGCCTCGCCGATGGCCGGGTCGCGGTCCGCCGCCTCGCGGTTCTCCAGGTACAGCTGCAGCAGGCGCCGCGCGGTTTCCTGGAAGCGCGCCGGCGAGCGCAGCATCAGCCCGCGCTCGAAGCCGGCGGTGGACATCGCCACGTGCCAGCCCTGGCCCTCGCCGCCGAGGACGTTCTCCACCGGCACCTTCACGTCGTCGAAGAAGATCTCGGCGAAGCCCGGCAGGCCGTCGAGCTGGGCGATCGGGCGGATGGTGATGCCCGGCGCGTCGAGCGGCACCAGGATGAAGGTCAGGCCGTGGTGGCGGCTGGACTGGGGGTCGGTGCGGAACATGCCGAACAGCCAGTCGGCCCACACGGCGCGGGTCGACCAGGTCTTCTGGCCGTTGATCACGTAGTGGTCGCCGACGCGCTCGGCGCGCGAGCGGATCGCCGCCATGTCGGAACCGGCGCCCGGTTCGGACCAGCCTTGCGCCCACACCTCTTCGCCGCGCGCCATGGACGGCAGGAAGCGGGCCTTCTGCTCCTCGGTGCCGAACTCCATGAGGGTCGGGCCGAGGAGGAAAATGCCGTTCTGGTTGACCCGCGCCGGGGCCCCCGCGCGGTAGTACTCCTCCTCGAAGATCAGCCACTGGATCAGGTCGCAGCCGCGACCGCCGTAGGCCTCGGGCCAGGTCACCATGCCCCAGTGGCCTTCGTGCAGGCGCGCTTCCCAGTCACGGTGCAGGCGGAAGCCCTCCTCGGTGTCGAAGGAGGGCAAGGGAGTCTTGGGCACATTGGCCGCCAGCCAGGCGCGGACTTCCTCGCGGAAGGCGCGTTGTTCGTCGTTGTAGTTCAGGTCCATGGGCGGTTGCCTGCGGTCAGTTGAATTGCGCGTCGCGTTTTTCCACGAAGGAATCGCGCGCTTCCTGCGAATCGAGCGAGCGGTAGGCTTCGAGGGTGAAGCCCTGCTCCCAGCGGTATTTGTCTTCGAGGTTGCCGTCCTCGATGCCGGTCAGCGCCTCCTTGGCCAGGGCGATCATGGCCGGGCTCTTGGCGGCGATCTTGCGGGCGATGTCGAGGGCCGCGTCGCGCAGCTTGGCGCGCGGCACCACGCGCTCCACGGCGCCCAGGCGGAAGGCCTCGTAGGCGTCGATGGGCTCGCCGGTGAAGTACATGTGGCGCACCTTCTGCACCGGGAACAGGCGCTGCAGATGGGCGCCGCCGCCCATGGCGCCACGGTCCACCTCGGGCACGCCGAAGGTCGCGCACTCGCTGGCGACGACGATGTCCGCCGCGCCGCACAGGCCGATGCCGCCGCCGAGGACGAAGCCGTGCACGGCGGCGATCACCGGCTTGGGATTGCGATGCACCGCCTTGAAGCTGTCGTAGTTGCCCTTGTTCACCGCAACGATCAGGTTGCCGTTGGCGGCCAGTTCCTTGATGTCGACGCCGGCGCAGAAGCCGCGGCCCTCGGCGCGGATGACGATGACCCGCACCTGCGGATCGCGGCCCAGGCTTTCCAGCTCGGCGGCGATGGCCGCCCAGCCGGCGCAGTCGAAGGCGTTCACCGGCGGGCGGTCGAACACCAGCTCGGCGATGTGCTCGTTGATCTCAACCCGAAACGGCTGCATTGCGGCTCTCCTGGGCGTTGTCGGAAGGGGTTTGCACGGCGACGCGCAAGGCCAGTGCGGCGAGCCGCGTCTCGGCCTGGGCGACCATGGTCTGGATGAGTTCGGCGCAGGACGGCCGGGCATCGAGCAGCGCGGCGACCTGCCCGGCCGGCAGCACGCCGGCCTCGGGTTCGCCATCGACCATGGCCTTCTGGATCACCATGGGCGCGTTGGCCGCCAGCAGCGCCTGGGCCAGCGTCAGCTCGCCGCGATGGCGCAGGGCCTGGAGCATCTGCCCGAAGCCGATGCCGGAAAGGCGTCGGTAAGCCAGCGCGCAGCCCACGGCCAAGCGCAGGCGGCGCAACGGGCCGGCGGCTTCGAGTTGGTCGAGCAGTTCGTTGCGGATCATGCGTTGCGGCAGGCCGTCGAGGGCGCGGCTGACGATCACCTTCGCCGGGTCCTTCACACCGAGGTAGCGATTCAGCGTGGCGTCCGGCACCGGGCTTTCGCGGCTCATCAGGAAGCGCGTGCCCATGGCCACGCCTTCGGCGCCCAGCGCCAGCGCGGCAACCAGGCCGGCGCCGTCGTGGAAACCGCCAGCCGCCACGACCGGCACATTCACCACTTCGCGAACCTGAGCCAGCAGCAGCGCGGTCGGCACCGAGCCGGTATGGCCGCCGCCCTCCCCGCCTTGCACCGTGACGATATCGGCGCCCATCTCCACGGCCTTCTGCGCGTGCTTCAAGGCACCGACGGTGGGCATGCAGATCACCCCGGCGTCTTTCAGCCGGGCGACCATCTGCTTGCCCGGCGAACGGCTGTAGCTCACCGCCTTCACGCCGTGGCGCAGCACCAACTCGACGATCTCGCCGGCGTTGGGCTGGTACATGTGGAAGTTGACCCCGAACGGCCGGTCGGTCAGCGCCTTGGTCTTGAGAATCGCCGCTTCCATCAGGTGCGGCTCGATGGTCGCCCCGGCGAGAAAGCCGAAGCCGCCGGCATTGCAGGTGGCCGCCACCAGGCGCGGGTCGGCGACCCAGCCCATGGCGGTCTGGATGATCGGGTAACGGCAACCGAGCAGCTCGGTGACGCGGGTGCTCAGGTCCAGGCTCATTGGCCCTCCTTCGCCGCTTCGCGCTGCGAGCTGGCCATGCTGCGGGCGTCGTAGCCGCCCAGGCGGTCGCCGCTGACCAGCTCGTTGTGGGCGTGGGCGAAGTGGTGCAGGCCGAACACCATGTCCATGGTGGCGCGCTTGCCCATCAGGTCCTCGGCGTTGTTCAACGCCTGCTTGGTCAGCTGCAGGCCCAGGCGCGGCATCTCGGCGATTCGCCGGGCCATGTCGAGGGTCACGTCGAGCAGCACGTCGCGCGGCACCACCTTGTTGACCATGCCCATTTGCCAGGCGCGCTCGGCCGGCATGCGCTCGCCGAGGAAGAGGAATTCCTTGGCGATGCGCGGGTTGAGTTCGTGGGCGTGGGCGAAGTACTCGACGCCGGGGATGCCCATGCGCACCACCGGGTCGCGGAAGTACGCATCGTCGCTGGCGACGATCAGGTCGCAGACCCAGGCCAGCATCAGTCCACCGGCGATGCAGGCGCCCTGGACCATAGCCACGGTCGGCTTGGGCATCTCGCGCCAGCGCCGGCACATGCCCAGGTAGACCTCCTGCTCGCGGGCATAGAGGAACTCGCCGCCGGGCTTGTTCACGTGGTCGTACCAGAGGCTCGCGCGGTCGAAGCTCTTGTCCACGTCGCGGCCCGGCGTGCCGATGTCGTGGCCGGCGGAGAAGTGCTTGCCGGCGCCGCGCAGGACGATGACCTTGATCGCGTCGTCGTCGCAGGCGCGGCGGAAGGCCGCGTCCAGCGCGTAGGTCATCTGCGAGTTCTGCGCGTTGTGGAACTCGGGGCGATTCATGGTGACCAGGGCCACTGGGCCCAGCACCTCGTAGAGGACGACCTCTTCGCTCATGGCCGCGCCCCTGCGGTGCGGCGGTCGCCCGGCGGGTTGTCCTTGAGCTGGCGGGCACGCAGGTTGTGCGGGTCGAGGCGGGCGATCAGCGCCAGCTGCTCGGCGCTCGGCGCGGCGGTGGTCGGAATGTCGGCCGGCAGCGCCAGGTCGAAACCGGTGTTGTCCAGCACCTGTGCCAGCTCCACGCCGGGGTGCAGCGAGCGCACGCGCATCTGCCGTTGCGGGCCCTGGAAGTCGAGCACGCAGAGGTCGGTGACCACCAGGCGGATGTCGATGTCGTCCAGCGACCAGCCACGGGCCAGGCGCGCCGGGTTGTAGCCGACCGAGGCGACCATATCCACCTCGCCTTCGACGAACACGCGGCGGTTGTGCGCCGGCACGAAGAAGGAGTTGGCATGGCTGATGGAGTTGCCGGGGAAGCCGCGCACGCCGAGCATCTGCGCCTTGGGCTTGGCGTAGTCGCCGACGCAGGAGATGTTCGCCTGGCCGAAGCGGTCGATCTGGGTCGGACCGACCAGCGCGTGGCGGCGCCCGCCCCAGACGTTGTCGAAGATGCGCGAGAAGCCCATCCAGCTGTCGCACTTCGGCTCGTAGCCGTTGCGCGCGCCCAGCGGCACCGGCTCGGCGACCATGAAGGCCTCGGAGTCGGTCATCAGCAGCTCGCGGTTACTGCTGAGCATGGCCAGGGAAGCGGCCAGGCGCGGGATCACGCCGATGCCGGTGGCGAGCACTTCGCCGTCGTCGCGCCAGCATTCGCTGGCGGCGCAGATCAGCAGTTCGGCGAGGCTGTAGGTTGTATCGGTCATGGCTTGGCCTCGTCAGAACACCGGCAGGGGCAGTTTGCGCAGGGCGTCGAGCCCGCCGACCTTGTCCAGGTAGGCGGCTTCGCCGTCGCGAATGAATTCGTCGTAGTAGCGCTGCCAGCCGCCCTCTTCCGAGGCCGAGGCGTTGTAGCGCTGGAAGTGCGGCACGTCGAAGCCGTACAGCGGCGCGCAGGAACTCGGGTGCGCCCCGCCGGGGATGTGCACCACGCCGCTGGTGAGGTTGCGCTCCCAGAACACCTGGCGCGCGGCCTGCGGGTTGGCGTGGAAGTGCGCGGAATCGACCAGCTCGTCGCAGCTGACGAAGGTCTGCTCGGCGGCGCGCACGAAGAGGTCGTCCATGTAGTGGTCCGGCCCCTCGATCTGGCAGACGCCACGGGCATCGGCGCGGTCGACGTGGATCAGCGCGGCGTCCAGCTTCAGCGCCGGCATGGCGACCCAGTCGCGGCCATCTGCGTAGGGCGAGGCGACCAGCTTGATGTCCGGGCTGTGGGTCAGCACGTCGGTGCCCAGGCCCACGGCGGTCGGGATGAAGGGCACGTTCATGGCGGCGGCGCGCAGGCCGAGCAGCATCATGCCCTCGTCGATCTCCATGACCTCCAGCTCGCCGGCCTGGCGCGCCTTGCGGAAGTAGGGTTCGAGCGGAATGAAATCCAGCGAGACGAAGGCGAACACCAGCTTCTTCACCTTTCCGGCGGCGCAGAGCATGCCGACGTCGGCGCCGCCATAGGCGACCAGGGTGAGGTCCTTGAGGTCGGAGCGGAGGATCTCGCGGATCAGCGCCATCGGCTTGCGGCGCGGGCCCCAGCCGCCGATGCCGAGGGTCATGCCGTCGCGCAGCTGGGCGACCACGTCGGCCGCAGTCATGCATTTGTTCATGGTGCGTTCCTCACTGCCGGCCGACGCTGAAGTCGTGGCCCCAATGGCTGACGACGGTGCTCTCGAAGGGGCAATGGCGCTCCCAGTCCACCTCCAGCCCGCCATGCCCGTACTCGATGTCGAAGCCGCCGGGGCTCTGCATGTAGAACGAAACCATGTGGTCGTTGGTGTGCTTGCCGAGGGTCGCCGAGAGCTTCACGCCGTGGGCGTGCATGCGGTCCAGCGCGCGGCCGACGTCGTCGAGGGCGGCGGTCTCCAGCATCAGGTGCACGCAACCGCTGGGGATCGGGCACTCGAAGATCGCCAGCGAGTGGTGGCGGGCGTTGCCGCAATGCATGAAGTGGATGCGCTTTTCCGGCTCTTGCGGGTCGGGCGTGAAGCGCACCTTCATCAGGTCGGAGAGGCCGAAGCCCAGCACCTCTTCATAGAAGGCACGGCAGCGCTCGAAGCTCGGCGCCGGCAGAACGACGTGGCCCATGCCCATGGCACCGGTGACGAAACCGCTGACGCCGGCCGGGGAAACGAAGGGGCGGAAGTCCTGGCAGGGGCCCCAGAACAGCTCATGGCGGTTGCCGTCCGGGTCATGGAAGAAGGCGACTTCCTGGACCTTGCGCAGCGCGCAGTCGGCGGCGCCGCCGCGAACCACCTCGACATCGGCCTGCCGCAGCTCGGCGATGGCCTGCTCGAAGGCAGCCTGGCCGGCCACTTCCCAACCACTGGCGCCATAGCCGTCGCGCGCATCGCGCAAAACCAGCAGGCGGAAGTGGCGCTCGTCCATCTTCAGGTACAGCGCGCCCTCGGGAGCCGCCGCATCCACCATCAGCCCCAGCACTTCGCTGGCATAGGCACGCCAGCGTTCCAGGTCGCTGGCCAGGACGGTCACGTAGCCCAGTCCACGGATATCCATCGGGGAAACTCCTCATCATCGTCGCCAAGCCGCGAGGGGTTGGCTGGTGATGGGGATTCAAACAGCGCGGGCTGGGCGCAACATCGTCCAATGGGACTAGCGCCAGGGCGGCGGGGAGCGAGGCGTTACGAGGGGCGGGTCGGCCCGTTGCCGGGTAGCACCGAGCACAGCTCGCCGAGCCGGACGCCGCCGTCAATGCAACCAGCGGCGCGAAGCTGTTGAGCTAATTGCCGACCAGTACCGCAGCACCTCAGGTGCGGGAGTCCCTCTTCTGCAAGATCAGCGAGGCTTGGTTATAGGCCATCTGGAAGTCGTCGCTTTCCAGCCAGATCATGGCCATGTCCTCGTCTTCTTCGTAGAAGATCGCGCGATAGGTAATCAGCAGGCTCATGATGAAGTCGGCCGCGGCCTCGTCCGATTCCTCGGCCACCACCAGCTGCAACACCGGGTACTGCAGGAACACCAGGCAAAGGGCGAGCAGACTTATGTCCTCGCTGAGGTACATGGCCTGGAACAGATCGCCGAAATCCGCCGGGTCGAAGCCGTTCTCCTCGATGTCCTTGTAGTCGAAGGTGCTCAAGTCAAGCGCGAAATCGGCGAACGGATCGTTGATCAGCGGGTTGGCCAGGAGCGGATGGACGACATGGGCTTTCGACTTGCCCATGCGGTTTTGCTTGGCTTTGGCTTTCGCCCGCTGGGCGCGCTTCTTCTGTTTGTCTGAGGAGGCCATGAAGGCAAGTTCCTTGTTCGAGGCAGCCATGTTCATGGCCTGGAAAGATAAAGGATAAGAGCTCAGTCGTTCTACGAACGTCATGTCTGGCTGGTCATTGCCGGCGCCAACCGTTAGGAGCCGGCCAAGAGCAGACATTCGCATGCCTTTCGGCCAGTCCCATCGAAACGCAGGTTTGCAGATCACACTGGTTCAAAGACCCTGATAGCGCCGCTCGAAATCACTGGCTAACTGTTCAAGTGTGATGCTTCCCAAGCGGTTTAGAAGCAACGCCTGTGCCGCGTCAAACGCGTCTGTCAGCGCTGCGTTCACCGCTTGTTCGACCAGGCATTGTGGATGGTCGGTCGACAAACCGATGGCGAAGAGCGAAGACGAGCCCAAGGCCTGATGAATATCCAGCAGGGTCATATCCGCCAGCGGTTTCGCCAGCGTCCACCCTCCCCGGTGCCCCTTTTCTGAGCGCACATAACCCTTGTCCTTGAGCAGCGCCATGGTCCGCCGGACCACCACCGGGTTGGTACCGAGCATCTGCGCGATGGTATCGGACGTGGCGGGCTGATCATGGCGAGCCATATGGATCAATACGTGCAGCATGCGGGACAGACGCGTGTCATTTCTCATGTAGGACGGTTTCCTGAATTACTGTCGGGGAGTATCGCTCGATACACCAAAAGTTACGAGACTGTTGACACCCCAATGTCATGTAACTTACGTTGTATCTAGATTTCTTTCGACCGGTCAAACATCCAGAGGAATTGATCCATGGTTCATGATGTGATCATCGTCGGCGGTAGCTATTCCGGAATTTCCGCAGGCTTGCAACTGGCACGGGCGCGCCGAAAAATACTGGTGCTCGACGCAGGTCAGCGCCGCAATCGGTTTGCTAACCACTCATATGGATTTCTTGGTCAGGACGGCCGCGATCCCGGTGCGATAGCCAGTGAGGCACGAGCCCAGTTACTGGCTTACCCAACGGTGGAGTGGCTTTCTCAACCCGCCGTCCAGGCGAAAACGGGCGACGGTGGCTTTGTGGTAACCATCGAGAACGGGCAACAATTCGCGACGCGGCGTTTGATCCTTGCCACAGGGGTGGTGGATGAGCTGCCTGAGGTTCCCGGGCTGTCAGAACGATGGGGGCAGCGAGTGTTTCATTGTCCGTATTGCCACGGATATGAACTTCACGGCGGACAAATTGGTGTATTGGCGGCATCGCCACTGGCGATTCACCATGCACTGATGCTACCGGACTGGGGGCCAACCACATTATTCCTCAACGAGGTATTCGAGCCGGATGCCGATCAGTTGGCCAATCTGACCAGGCGCGGGGTTACGGTAGTGGCAGAGCCAGTCTTGTCGGTCGGCGGAGAACAAGCCGATGTGACCCTCGCCAGCGGTCGAGTGATCAAACTTGCCGGATTGTTCACCCAGCCTCGGACCCGTATGGGCAGCCCATTGGCTGCGCAACTGGGTTGTGAGTTTGAAGCAGGGCCGACGGGCGAATTCATCAAGGTCGATGCGATGCGCGAAACCAACGTGTCCGGAGTTTTTGCCTGCGGGGATGCAGCGATAGGCGCAGGCAATGTCGCAATCGCCGTGGGGGACGGCGCACGCACGGGCTGCGCGGCACACCAGTCGCTGATGTCTCGCTGAATACGGGCGGTCGATAACAGCCCCTAAGCAATTAGCCCAAAAACCAAAACGGCGCATAACCGCCACGCGGTTAAGCGCCCTACCCCCGCCACCACCCCCGAGCACTACGCCGCTCCTCCCGCATCAACTGCGGCATCTGCGTCAGCGCTATCCACAGTTGCCCTTGCCAATCCAGCAGCGTTACCGGCTTGCCCTCCCCCTTGGCTAGCAATCGGCGAGGGCTATCGGCCGCCATCAGCGCTTGATCGCGCAGCGCCGGGAGGACTTCGCCGGTGAGCCATTGGCGCAGTTCGCGGAACTCGGGGCAGCGGTGGCGTTGGAGGACGTGGAAGGTGCCGTAGTCGTTGATCACCCAGACCGTTTCTTCGCCAGTGCTGGTGAGGAGGCGGACCTGGCGGCGGAGGTCGTCGTCGAGGCGGTGGGTGACGTAGTGGTCGACGCGTTGGTGGATCAGGCAGCCCAGGTCGCGGGCGACCAGCCAGGGTTGGTTGTCTATCAGGATGCCGCGCAGGGAGCGGTTGTAGCGCAGGAATACGGTGGGTTCGAAGACTTCTTCCATGGTGAACCTCTGAGCATTGATCCAGAGGCCACGCCTTCGTCGCAGGACGGAAGGGTGGCAAGCCGCGCAAGGTTGGCGAACCGGCACTATTAACCGGCAGACCCGAAGGTCTCCCTGCGCGGCCCGCCATAGAAAAACTCTGCCCCGCAAAAAATACGGAACAGAGTTCAGGCGCAGTCGCGCAATAGTGTCGGGTCGCCAAACCCGTCCCCTGTCGTTTTCACAAGGGCGACGCGAGGGTATGGAGATGCGCGATTAGGGTCAAGCCACGAAATGCCGCACCGGTCGCAGGGCATATAACCGTTCGCGGCGCTTATCGCCGGCGCCGAGGTTAGCCTGGCGACCTCGACGTGGGGCTTTGGATTTTCATATGAGGCCGGCTAATGGGTGTCCGCCTTTCATTTCTCTTTTTTTAAGTGCCTCAGATGCTTTCCCAAAGAACACGCTCGTGCGAGTCGGCAAATCGCTGTGCCAATTCAGCGTACTGAGCTTCGATAATGTTGCGTTTGACTTTGAGTGTCGGTGTTACCAGCCCTGAATCTGGAGACCAGTCGCGAATCGAAACTACTACCCCGGAGATTTTTTCGTGGTTGAGCAACTGCAGGTTGATCTGCTCAACGAAGGCACCTATTTCACTGCTCAGTTCGCAACGCTTGGCGCGTAGAAAAGGCTGTGACAGCGTAACTATTGCTACCGGCTGGCTGAGCCCGGAACCAATCAGACATATCTGCTCAAACCCCTTGAAGGAGGCAAGTTTGGCCTCAATTGGCGCGGGGGCGACATATTCGCCTTTCTCTGTCTTGAACAGTTCCTTGATCCGTCCAGTGATTCGCAGGTAGCCGTCTTCATCGAGTTGACCGAGGTCGCCGGTGCGGTAATAGCCCTCGTCATCGAGGGCTTCACGACTCTTTTCTGGTTCCTTGTAATAGCACTGCATCAACGTGGGGCACTTGAACAATATCTCGCCTTCTTCGCTAAGCTTGGCACCACTTTCCGGCATGGCCCTACCGACGGTGCCGGGACGATGTTCTCCCGGGCGTCCGATGAAGCCATAGGCAAAGTTCTCAGTCATGCCATAGCCCTCCGCGATATGAAGGCCAATACGGCCATACCACTGCTGCAGTGCGGGTGACAGCGAGGCGGCGCCGGAAACGATGATCCGCGCACAATCAAGCCCAAGCGCCTTGCGCACCTGGCGTGCGACCAGTGTGCGGAGTATCGGTACAGCCAGCATCTTGTCCAGGCGGGATTGCGGCATGCGCTCAAGGATATTGTCCTGGAATTTTTTCCATAAACGAGGCACTGAGAAGAAGAAGGTCGGGCGCACGGCGCAGAGGTCGGCTTGAAATGTCTTCAAGGACTGGGTGAAGTTGATCTGCATACCCGCATACAGGCTGTTGCTAGCCACAAGTAGACGCTCTGCGACATGCGCAAGTGGCAGAAAGGAAAGGGTTCGGTCGCGGGCCGAGAAACCAAATACCGCGAGGGCATGGTGGCCTACATGCCGTGGTGCGCGGTAACAGTGCACCGCGCCCTTTGGGAGGCCTGTTGTGCCGGAGGTGTAGATGATGGTCCAGATGTCGTCGTCGTGCGGCACCGGTCGACCCGGCAGCGGTTCATGATTGGTTATCAAGTCCGGTAGCAGGTAGTCCACCTCGCCGCCGCGCTGGAAGTCGCAGTCGGCGCCGTGGAAAGAGAAACCAATCTTCAAAACCGATTGGGGGATGCTGGATTTCAGGCGTTTCCAGACGGGTTCATCCAACTTGCCGACGAAGATCGCCTTCGCCTCCGAGTGCTGCAACACATAGCCAAGCGATTCAGCCGATTGATCGACATACAACGGCACGCTTATCAGACCGGCAAACTGCAGCGCGAGGTCGGTTATCACCCATTCAGCACAGTTCTTCGACAGGATCGCGATCTTGTCGCCGCGCTCCAGTCCCAGCGTTTTCAGTGCATTCGCCATGCGCCGAACATGATCACCAGTCTCGGCCCAACTGTACTCACGCCACTTTCCCATTACAGGTTGACGGAGATAGATGGCATCGGGGCTTTGCTCCTCCCAGTGGTAGAGCATTTCGATAGGGGACTTGTCCTTGGCGAAATCTTTCAGCTGCATTCTGTCGTGCTCTTTCTTATTAGGTATGTGTAAGAGTCATCTTGCGTTGAGGGCGAATCGATAATGGATGACCTTATCGGGCTTACGATTTGGCGCCTTAGGTCCGCGTGCCTTGCAACCTACTCATCAGAGCAGCGAACAAGTTCAAAAGAGCTCCAGCACCCAGGGCGATCTGAGGCACAGAGTCGGCGGGGAACAGATTGAAGAGCAGCGTCATGGTGACCGCGCCAGCAGTTTGCCCGAGCAAGCGAGCGGTGCCCTGCATACCCCCTGCAGCGCCACTCCGGCTTACAGGCGCAGCGAGGAACATATTGCGATTATTGGCGACGTTGAAAAGGCCGAAGCCGAAACCGCAGAGCATGGTGAGCGGCACCAGCATCATGAGGTTTTCCTGCAAAGGCCAAAGCGCGGCCCCGCCCAGCCCTATCGAAAGACAAATGCCACCTACGAAACAAAACCGGGCAGTAGACCATCGGTTTGAAAGACGACCAGCTAGCGGAGCTGCTAACGCGACGGTTAAAGGCCAGGGAATCATGTAGAGGCCTGTCACCAGCACGTCTTGGCCAAGGCTGTGCTGGAGGTAGAAAGGCAGCGCCACCAAGCCTGCGGTCTGCCCAGCAAAGCAGAGCACCGAAGCAATAACTGAAATGCGGAATGAGTAGGACCTGAGCAGGTCAAGCGGAATCAGCGGCGCTTTCCTTTGCTTTTCCCGCTTGACCAGCAGCGTCAGTTGAATGGCAGAGATGGCCAGCAGCGCTGCAGCCAGCAATGGGTGCTCAGTGATGATTCCAGCGGCGATGACCAGCGGCGCAAAGGTCCCTGCATTCAATGCAATGCTCGACAGATCCACTTTGCGCGCGGTGCCGGCCACAGCAGGTAACGCAAGGGCGGCCAGCATCGCCCAGAGGCCGAAGGGGAACAGCACAGCAAAGAGCCATGGCCAGTCTGCCACGTCGAGAATCGCTGCCCCCATTGCGGGTCCGGCTGCCGATGACAGTGCAACCGCAAGTGCATTCCAGCCGATCGCGGCGCCCAGTTGTTGGCTAGGCACCACTTGGCGAAGCAGTGCGATTCCGAGCGCCATGACTGCCGCGCCTCCCAGCCCCTGAAGCAATCGCGCGGCGATGAGCCACGGCAGCGTCGGGGCCATTGCGCACATCGCAGTGGCGACCAAGAAGAGCGCCACCCCCCAACTGAATACCCGACGGTAGCCAAGGCTTTCACCCAGCGCCGCACAAGGCAGCAAAGCCATCAGGAGCGCCGCCTGGTTGGCCGTGATTATCCAGATGGACAGCGCAGGCGACACTTGCAGCGACTGAGCGATCGTTGGCAGTGCCATGTTGGCTATCGCCGTGTTGAGCACCACCAGCACCATGGCGGCCAACACTGAGCTGACGGCGGTCAGGCGCCTCAGTTTTGTCCGAACCGATGGCGCATCAACGACAAGCCCCGAAGACGCCGCCCGTTCAGGCTGTACGCCGAGGCGGACGGCGTTGGGGGCAGCGCGGGGCTTCATGACTTCAACCATTCCGGAGCGCACTGGCTCGCGGGAACCCAATCACCGTCCTGCTTCACATATCGCGTGAGCTTGCGGGCCTCTTTGTCCTCCTTCTTCAAATCCCGCTCGGTGAAGCGGAAGAGCAAAGCAGGCCCGGAAATGCAGTGGGTGTCGTGAATATCGCCCGGCAGGTAGACCTGCGTCTGACCGGCGCGAACCCTTGAGGACCCGCGCTTGACGAGTTTCACCTTGCCATCCGGGTCCTGAACCCTGGCATAGGTGCCCATTTCTATTTCACCGTGCTGCACGGCGTAAATGACCCATCCCCGACCGTGATCATGAGGTGGTCGGTAGAGCCCTTCAGGCTCGGTATGCGCCAGCAGGACAAATCCGTTTACCGGGTCTCGGTACATCTCTTGCTGGGCCGATGCTTGCTGGTGCAGGTCGGCCAGCCAAGGCTCGGTGACAGGAGTCTTCAGCAGTGCATCCAACTGCTGCTGGCAGCCTGCGACCACTTCAGAACTGAGCGGCCCCCAGATTGATTGGACACGCTCAACAAATCTGTCCAACGAGTTCATACATCATCTCCTCATCCACTTCGGTACGAATGTGCCGATGCAGAGAACTGTATGTAGCGCGCCGACATGGCGGAAGACGCACCGTTCGCACTTTATTCTTGCGTCTGACGCCATATGACAACGAGATGAGCTAGCATCAGGTCATGTCGAATCTGGACCTGAATCTGCTCATTACCCTCGACGCGGTGCTCGCCGAAGGAAGTGTTACGCGTGCGGCCAAGCGCTTGCGGCTCAGTCCCTCGGCGATGAGCCGGGCGCTTGCTCGGCTCAGAGAAACCACGGGAGATCCGCTTTTGGTCAGGGCGGGGCGGGGGCTCGTTCCTACTCCCAGGGCTATCGAACTTCGTGATCGCGTTGGTCAGCTGGTTCGGGACGCGCAGGAGGTTTTGCGCCCAGCCGAGTTTCTGGATCTGTCAAAACTCGACAGGACGTTCGCGATCAGGACCAGCGAGGGATTTGCCGAGAGTTTTGGCCCCGCGCTTATAGCCCGTATTGGGGAGCAGGCCCCTGGAGTACGGCTGTTCTTCATGCAGAAGCCAGACAAAGACAGCAAGCCATTGCGCGATGGAGTCGTCGATCTCGAAACCGGAGTTATAGATCTGACCTCGGCGCCAGAACTGAGGGGTCAGTCTTTGTTCAGGGATAATTACGTCGGCGTCGTACGATCCGGGCATCCATTAAGTCGCGGCCAAATCACGCCGGAAAAGTATGCTGCGGGCACGCATATCTCCGTGTCGCGTGAAGGGATAGAAAAAGGCCCCATAGATGACGCGCTGCTGCCACTTGGATTGGAGCGAAAAATAGCCACGATCGTCGGTGGCTTCTCGACCGCGCTGGGGCTGGCCCGGGGATCGGACATGATCGCCAGCGTTCCCGAGCGCCATACCGCGAGTTTGCGCGAGGGGATGTATAGCTTTGCGCTTCCTTTTCGGACTCCGGAGTTCACCGTTTCACTGCTTTGGCATCCGCGATTCAGCGCTGATCCGGCTCATCGATGGCTTCGAAGCCTCATTCTCGATGTCTGTGGAAAGAGCGAATAGCCCCGACTCCTTGGGAGGCACTTACGCCCAAAGGGAGCCCTTCAAATTGATAGGACTCAAGCCTTCCGGGAGCGGGAGTTGCCTGACGCTCGAGATCGATGCCGGGCAGAACCCGCATTGAACGAATGACCGCTTGCAGCCAAGCCAAGCAACATCCCCATCAGTACCGTCATGGTCGCCGTACTCGATAAATCAGCTCAGCCCTTCATCCCACAGCCGCGCGGCCGACGCGTGATCGGCCGCGCGCTGTCGATCAGTTGCCCATGATGGGTGCCAGTGCGGCCTGAATCCTGGACAACTGTGCTGGCGTTGTCATGGACGCAAGCAGCCGGCCAAAGTGTGGATGCTGCACGCCCGAGACAATGTATTGCCAGCGGTAGGCGCTCAGCACGGAGGCTTTGATTTGCGCTGACTCGTCGACACTGAGCGATCGTGAGACGTTTCGAAGAAAGTAGTCGGCATCGGATGCCGATTGTGCCTGCAGGATTCCGTCGACGGCCGCCACCAGCGCGATCAGATCGTTGACTGCCTGGTCGTGCTCGTCGGGCGAGAGTTTCGCGTGCTCTGCCTTCCACTCCAGCTCATCGAGTACGACGTGCCGGCTTTCATCCTTCCAGTGAAACTTGAAAACATCCTTGAACAGCGGGCACAACTCCTCGTGCGGGGCGATGCTTTGCACGTAGTGCGCTTGAACAAACAGCTCTATATGACAAGTCAGCGCCAGCACCGACCAGGTGCTGGCCGCCAGTACCGCGCGCGCTACATCGTTTGGATCGGCAACTTGGCGATATCCCGCAGGCAATTGCGAACCAATCATCGTATCCATGCGCCGGAACAGCTCCTGGTGCTTGATCTCGTCGTTGGAAAAGCGCACCAGCGCTTCAAGGGCGAATTGATCGTCAAATACATGGGCGCGACCTTGATCAAGCATTTTGGCACTGATGAAGCGCTCGACCAGGCCAAAGACATACGCATAGGTTCGGCCCTGAATCTGACTGAGCAAGCGCGCCTCGTCCGCGGCGAGAAAGGTGAGGCGGTCGATCTGCGACAGTCCGTCGGGCAAGAACTTGCGCGAGAAGTCGAAACTCCGGCCCTGCAGCAAATCGCGATCAATCTGCCATTCCGCTTTCTTCGATGACCTGACGATCTGAGCATAACGGGCGGCGTTGCCCGAACCTGAGCGTGGCATGGTCGCGATGGTGTTCATGTCGATCTCCTGCTTCCCGAATTGAGATGGAGTGGGGCTGCTACGGGTGACGTCGGAACCGATGACCACTGGTGAAGCCGCTGGGGATAGCCGCGATCGCTGGGTCCGCGCTGGTGCTAATCTAGGCTTCGCGGTTCAGGCGCTGAATGACCGGTGCGCCTGATTACCTGCTCCAGACTCCGGAAAGGGGGGCTGGCAATTGTTGGATGCGCTTTCTGATGTCTTGCGAGTGATTCGTCTGTCTGGAGGGGTCTTCCTCGAGGCGGAATTCACTGCGCCCTGGTGCATCAGCGGACGCATCTCCGCGGACGATTGCAAACCGTTCCTGGCGGTGCCCCGCCATGTCATCGCATCGCATTTCGTCGCAGCGGGGCGCATGCAATTGCGAATCGGAGAGGGGGCCATCATCGAGGTGCAGGCAGGTGAACTCGTTCTGCTTCCCCGCAATGACGCCCACTCCTTCGGCAGCGACCTGGACATTGCGCCCATGCCGGCGAGCGAAGTCATCCAGCCGCCGGAAGTCGGCGATATCTCACGAATCAAGTACGGCGGCGGCGGCGAGGCAACACAGCTACTGTGCGGATTCCTCGCTTCTGAAACACCCTTCAGTCCATTGCTTTCGTCACTGCCGTCGGTATTGAAGCTGGACGTACGCGCGACGGCTTCCGGGGCCTGGATTGAGAGCTCGTTCCGTTTCGCCGTCAGTGAGATTGCGGCGGGACGCGTCGGCTCGACAACGGTCATCGCCAAGCTATCCGAACTGCTGTTTGTCGAAGCCGTCGGCCAGTATGTCGCCAGCCTCCCCGCTGAACGCCGCGGGTGGCTGGCAGCGTTGCGAGATCCGCATATCGGGCGCGCACTGGCGCTGCTCCATGCTCGTCCGACCGAGAGTTGGACTGCAGAGGCCCTGGCTCTGGAAGTGGGCATGTCACGTTCGGTATTCGCAGAGCGATTCACG
The DNA here is from genome assembly GCF_041409665.1 of Pseudomonas sp. QL9. Lineage (NCBI taxonomy): Bacteria > Pseudomonadati > Pseudomonadota > Gammaproteobacteria > Pseudomonadales > Pseudomonadaceae > Pseudomonas > Pseudomonas sp. QL9. The sequence goes on along the minus strand of NZ_CP166971.1, from coordinate 4,348,925 downwards.
GCAGTGGTCGGACAGCCACCGATGCAATACCTGACGCTATGGCGTATGCACGTGGCGGCTCAACTCCTGCGCGAAGGCCGTGGCAATGTGGCGCAAATTGGCTTTGCGGTGGGCTACGAATCCGAAGCCGCGTTCAGTCGCGCATTCAAACGCCAATTCGGCACATCACCCGGCACTTGGCGCAGACAATCGGCTTGAGAAGTTCCGGTGCCGATGGACACTCCGATCAAGCCAAGCAGTAACGGTCTTCTCTTGGCGACTTCTGCCGGTTCCGACCGGCAGCTTCGGTTCGATATCAGCCACTACTTCCTTTCCACCACCTCCGCCTGCCCCGCCCTTCCTCCCGCATCAACTGCGGCATCTGCATCAGCGCCATCCACAGTTGCCCTTGCCAATCCAGCAGCGCTACCGGCTTGCCCTCGCCTTTTGCCAGCAGCCGGCGCGGACTTCCGGTGGTCGTTAGTGCTTGGTCGCGCAGGGTGTCGTCGAGTTGCTGCGCCTCGCGCAAGACCCGTTGGCTGGCCTCCAGCACCAGGCGCCCGGTCGGGGTCAGGGTCATGCCGTCGCTCCGGCGCGCAAACAGTGCAACGCCGCAGCGCTCTTCGAACAGGCGCAGTCGATTGCTCGCCGCCGAGATCGCCACCGGAACCGAGGCCGCCGCCTTGCTCAGGCTGCCGGTGTTGGCGATGGCCGCGATCAACCGCAGGTCGGCGAGGTCGAAGTGCATGGCGCGTTCTCCAAAAACGAAAGCCATCTTCGCGAAATTGAGATTCTAGCGGCCCGGCCTTCTTTCTAGAATAAAGGCCCTCTCCTGCCGCCCCTCCCCGCCGCGATGAACAAACTGACTTCTCTCTACCAACGCAGCCTGCAGAACGGCGTGCTGTTCGCCGTGCTGTCCGCCACCGGTTTCAGCCTCAAGGCGGTGTTCGTGAAGCTGTGCTATGCCGCCGCCCCGGTGGACGCCGTTACCGTCCTGGCCATCCGCATGGGCCTGGCGCTGCCGCTGTTCCTCTGGCTGGTTTGGCTGAGCAAGGGGCCGCGGCTGTCGGGGGCCGATGGCCTGCGCATCCTGCTGCTCGGGCTGGTCGGCTATTACCTCTCCAGCCTGTTCGACTTCTTTGGCCTGCAGTACATCAGCGCCGGCCTGGAGCGGCTGATCCTCTTCACTTACCCGACGCTGGTCCTGCTGCTGCAGATGGCCGTGACGCGCAAGCGGCCGAGCCTGCGCACCCTGGCTGCCATGGGCCTGTGCTACCTCGGCCTGGGCGTTGCCCTGGTGCACGACATCAAGGTGCAGAGCAGCGACGGGCAGATCCTGCTGGGCGCCCTCTGGGTATTCGCCAGCGCCGTGACCTACGCGCTGTATTACGTGGGCACGTCGGCGGTGGTGGGGCGCATCGGCTCGATGCGGCTGTCGGGGCTGGCCGGCGCCGCCTCGGCGGTGATGGTGCTGATTCACTACGCCGTGAGCGCCGACGTGCATCAGTTGGCCACGCTGCCGAACGCGGTGTGGATGCACGGCGCGCTGATGGCGCTGTTCTCCACCGTGCTGCCGATCTACTGGATGGCGCTGGCCATCCAGCGCATGGGCGCGACCCACGCAGCTGCGTTCGGCAACCTCGGGCCGGTACTGACCGTGTTCGCCTCCTGGGCGCTGCTCAACGAGGCGATTTCGCTGTACCAGATCGCGGGGTTGGCGCTGGTGCTGTTCGGCGTGTCGCGGTTGTCGTCGGCGAAGTCCGCGCCGGCGAAGGTCACGCCACAACAGAGCCCCGAGCCCGCCGATTGAGGGAACGGCGCCGCAAGCAAGGGGCCTCGCCCGCTTTTGGACGACGCCTCGCAGGCGTTCTCTTGGTGATTGGCGGAAACCGCCATCGGCTCGGGAGGCCGCTTGACTCAAGCCCCTGCCAATGAGGCGAGGTCGCTGCCGAGCAGCAGCTCCATGAAGGCCACCGACGCCGCGCTGTGATAGTTGTTCCTGCGCCGCAGCACAGCCGCCCCGCGCTTCGGCGCCGCCACTTCCAGTGGAATCTTGCGCAGGGCCCGCTCGCCGGTGGCGATGGCCTCCGGAAGCAGGGTGGCCATGGCGGTGTGCCGGACGACTTCCAGCAGCGTGCTCACCGAGTTCACCTCTATCGCAACCTTGGGCGCGATCCGCGACTCGACGAAGTATTCGTCGATGCGCGCGCGGGTGATGTATTCCGGCGTCAGCAGCGCGAATTCCAGCTGCGCCACCTGCTCGGCGCTCAGGACAGCCTGGCTGTCGTATAGCGGGTGGGCCTTGCCCACCATCAGCCCCAGGGTTTCGGTGAATGCCGGGATCGACTCGATGTCGGCACTCCTCACCCCATCGAAGGCAATCGCCAGGTCCAGCGAATCGTCCGCCAGGCCGGTTTCGATCTCGGACATCGGCAGCTCGAAAAGCTCCAGGTGGATGTTCGGGTAGCGCGCCAGGTAGTCGCGCACCAGCGGCCCGACCAGATACGCCATGAAGGTCGGGGTCATGGCCAGGCGCAGGGTGCCGCGGGACAAGTCCTTCACGTCATGCAGCGCGCGCCTGCCCGCCTCCAGCTCCACCAGCACCCGCCGCGCACATTCGATGTACGCCTGGCCCGCATCGGTCGGCTTGACCGTGCGCGAAGTTCGGTCGAACAGGGTGACGCCGAGGGTCTCTTCCAGCTGCCGGATCTGCTGCGACAGCGTCGGCTGGGAGACGTGCAGCGCTTCGGCGGCGCGGGTAAAGCCGCCGTTGTCGGCAACGGCCAGCAGGTAACGCAGATGTCGCAGCAGCATGGGATCACCATCTATAGGCAGTGCTTATGCGGCGCATTGTATATCGGTCTTGGACGCTATCGATCATCCGAGAGGAAGATGGCCTCACACCGAAACACACACCCACAGCAACAGGAAAAACACCATGCAACAGTCCCACGCCTACAACGATGCAAGCCTGGCCCTGACCACCCAGATCCTCGATGCCAAAGCGCGCAAGAACCTGTCCTGGCAGGACCTGGCCGACGGCACCGGCCTTGGCCTGGCCTATGTCACCGCCGCCCTGCTCGGCCAGCACCCGCTGCCGCAGAGCGCCGCCGAAGTCATCGGCGACAAGCTCGACCTGGACGCCGACGCCGTGGCCCGCCTGCAGATCATCCCGCTGCGCGGCAGCCTCTCGGGCGTGCCGACCGACCCGACCATCTACCGCTTCTACGAGATGATCCAGATCTACGGCACCACCCTGAAGGCGCTGGTCCACGAGCAGTTCGGCGACGGCATCATCAGCGCCATCAACTTCAAGCTTGGCCTGCAGAAGGTCGAGGACCCGGAAGGCGGCTCCCGCGCCGTGATCACCCTGGACGGCAAGTTCCTGCCCCTGCGTCCCTTCTGACGACAACCGGCCCGCACTCGCGTGCGGGCCCTATCCACCCCCCTGAAACCGCTGCCCCTCACCAATGCGCCCTGGAGGACGCCCCATGAAAAAAATTCTGTTCGCCGCCGCCTTGTGCGCCGGCATCGCCGCCCAGGCCCAAGCCGCCGATGAAGCCGTGCCCTACCGCTACGGCATGGACCTGGACATCGCCCATCTCGTGAGCGTCACCCCTATCGCCGACGTGTGCGGCGTGGTGCCCGCCCAGATGACCTACCTGGACTCCGAAGGCACCACCCATACCGTGAACTACATGGTCTTCGGCACCGGCTGCGCCGGTTGAACGCCCCTTTTCAACACCCTGAGGAAAACCCCATGAAAGCGCTCATCGATGGATTCCTGAAGTTCCGCAAGGAAGCCTTCCCGCAACGCACCAAGCTGTTCAAGCACCTGGCCACCACGCAAAACCCGGGCACTCTGTTCATCACCTGCTCCGACAGCCGCGTAGTGCCGGAACTGCTGACCCAGCAGGAGCCTGGCGAGCTGTTCGTGATCCGCAATGCGGGCAACATCGTGCCCTCCTACAGCCCGCATCCGGGTGGCGTCTCGGCCACCGTCGAATACGCCGTCGCCGTGCTGGGCGTGACCGACATCGTGATCTGCGGCCACTCGGACTGCGGCGCCATGACGGCGGTCGCCCAGTGCAAATGCATGAACCACCTACCCGCCGTGGGCGGCTGGCTGCAGCACGCCGAGTCGGCGAAGGTCATCAACGAATCGCACGCGCATGCCAGCGAGTCGGCGAAAGTCGCCTCGATGGTCCGTGAAAACGTGATCGCACAACTGGCGAACATCCAGACGCATCCGAGCGTGCGCCTGGCCCTGGAGAAAGGCCTGCTGAACCTGCATGGCTGGGTGTACGACATCGAGACCGGCTCGATCGACGCACTCGACACCAGCAGCCGTACCTTCGTCCCGCTGGCAGAGCACCCGAACACTCGCGCGCTCTTCGGCAACACGGTGGCAGCTGCGTGAAACCCAGCGTAGCGAACGGCAATGGGGACGGATTCAAGCAGGCGCTCTCGTCCTGAGGACCAAGGCACCGTCGGCGCCGCAAGATCCGTCCCCCCAGCCCTCCCTCCGGGGCAGCCAAGCCCCTCGCGCAGCCCTGCCGAGGGAACAGCTTCAAGCCCTGCGCCAGCGGCACCGCTCGGGCGCGCCGTCCGAACCTGCAGTTCAGCGAGCCAGCGAACGCCGGGTCGTTTGTATCCCACTGTGTCCTCGGCCCGCTTAAACACTTGTGCATTTGAACGCGCGCCTTCGCGACACCTCGCAGATACCTTGCGGGCATTCAATGAGCCCCATCAGGACATCGACGCACGGCAAGGCCCAGTGCTCTTCGACGGCGTACGACCCTGGTCCGATTGGTTTGCATGAATGCCCACTCCCACGCTCGAGGATCACCGCCATGAACAAGCTGAACACCCTGCTGACCGCCATCGCCTTCTCCCTGGCCGGTGTGGCCGTACACGCCAACGCTGCCCAGACGAACTGCTCGAACGGCAATGCCTGCTTCCAGTCGACGCCTGTGGCCGGCAAGAGCGGAGCTGCGCAGCTGGCCGAAGACGGCTACGGCCGCACCCCGCTGGGCATGCAGCAGAACCCATCCCTGGCCGAGAACGGCTCGGCACGGACTCCGCTGGGCCAGCAACTGCAGGAGCAACAGAAGGTGGCCGAGGACGGCTCCAGCCGCACCCCGCTGGGCCTGCAGCAGGACCAGAGCCTGGCCGAGAATGGCTCGGCACAGACGCCGCTGGGCAAGCAGTTGGAAGGCACCCAGGAGAACGGCGTTGCCTGATCGGTAGGCAACGCGTGCGAACGTCGGCCGCCGATCGTGTGGCCAACAGTCCGACCGAAACTCAGCCGGGCCCCGAGACGCGCCTTGGCTCTTCGTAGGAGCGAGCTTGCTCGCGAACAATTTCGCGGCGGGCAGTTCGCGAGCAAGCTCGCTCCTACAGGTACGCCGCCGCTCCCCGCTCCCATCCCCGGCGGCGTGGTGGATGCCCGACCGGCCCGCTTCGGCAGCAGATGAGCGCCAGTGGCCGAGGGCCGAAACGCTCCTAGACTCCTTGAAGCGCCGGTGCTCATCGGCGCAACGGCCACCCGCCCCGACCAAAGGGAGTCCCATCGTGAGCAGATTCAACGGAACGCTCGTCGGCGTCATCTTCAGCAGCCTGCTGCTCGGCGCCTGTACCTCGCAAGTGACGGAGAAGGAACAGTATTCCGGCTTCCTGCCGGACTACTCGAAGCTCCAGGAGGCGACCTCGCCCAGCGGCCACCCGGTGATGCGCTGGATCGACCCGAGCTTCCAGCCGCGTACCTACAGCACTGTCGTGTTCGACTCGCTGCTGTTCTACCCCGCGCCCAAGCCGGACGAGCGGGTCAATCGCAAGACCCTGCAAGACCTGCAGCAATACGCCAGCGACTCCGCGAGGGAAACCATCGCGCTGCGCTACAAGGTGGTGCCCAACCGGCAGTCGATCCCCGCCGGGCAGCGCGCCATGCAAATGCGGGCGGCGATCACCGGCGTCAGCGCCTCCAACGAAGGCATGAAATGGTACGAGGTGGTCCCCATCGCCGCGGTGGTCGGCGCCACCGGGGCGGCCGCCGGGTATCGCGATCAGAACACCGAGCTTTATATCGAAGCCGCCATCAATGACGCCGCGACGGGCAAGCCCTTGGCCTACGTGGTGCGCAAGGTCTTCGGCAAGACCCTGGAAAACAACAAGGAGGAGATCACCGCCGACGACTTCAAGCAGGCGATCAAGGAAGTGAACAGCGACCTGAGCATCATGCTCAACCGGTAGCCGGCGCATGACACTTCGGCGCGCCACCCGCGCGCACAGACCAAGGAAGACCGGGCATGGGTAGCTTGTTCGACGCGCTCATGCTCGGAATCCTGGCGCTGCTGCCGCTGATCAATCCGCCGACGACGGTGGCGCTGTTTCTCGCCCTGTCCAGCGGGCTGAGCCGGGAAGAAAAGGACCGCCAGGCGCGGCTGACCGCCTTCTACGTGTTTCTCATCATGACGCTCACCTACTACATCGGTGAGTTCGTCATGGGCGTGTTCAGCATCTCCATCCCGGGCCTGCGCATCGCCGGCGGCGGCATCCTCTGCATTATCGGCGGGCGCATGCTTTTCCCCCAGCCGCGCCCGACCTCCCGCTCGGGGGAAGACGATGAACAGCGCACCAGCTTCGCCTTCATCCCGCTGGCCATGCCGAGCACCGCAGGCCCCGGCACCATTGCCATGATCATCAGCGCCTCGGCCAGCATCAAACACAACACGAACTTTCCGCCGTGGGTCCTGCTGACCGCGCCGCCGCTGATCTTCCTGCTGACCGCGCTGATCCTCTGGGGCTGCCTGCGCGCCTCGGACCTGATCATGAAGGCCACGGGCCAGTCGGGCATCGATGCCATCTCGCGGCTGATGGGCTTCCTGCTCGTCTGCATGGGCGTGCAGTTCGCCATCAACGGCGGCGTGGAGATCGTCCAGCGGATCATCGACAGCAACCTGCACAGCCTGCCGCAGCCGTAGTTTCGATGTAGCTCCAGGCCGAGCGGGCCGTGGCTTTAAACAGCTTCGATCGCACCTACGCTTACTGTGTTTCGCTGGCCTCCGGGCATCCTCGACGGAGGAAGAACCGACCCCTCGGCATGACGCCCCACTGGAGGCATTCGATGGCACAGGAAGAACAAGAGAAACGCCGGCCGATACTCGCCCCCGTCGACCGGGTCACCGAAGCGGTCTTCGGCCTGTTGATGGCGATGACCTTCACCGGGACGCTGAGCATTGCCACCGCGGGCCAGGAAGAGGCACGCACCATGCTGATCGCCGCCTTCGGCTGCAACCTGGCGTGGGGCCTGGCCGATGCGTTCATGTACCTGCTGCGCACCTGGACGGACCGCTCGCACAACCGCTCCCTGCTGCTGAGCCTGCACAGCGGCATCGGCGCCGAGCAAGGCCAGGCGCTGATCGCCGACGCCCTGCCGCCACGGCTCGCCGAGGCGGCGCAACCGGCCAGCCTGGAGCAACTGCGCCAGGGCCTGCTGGCCCGTTCCGGCCCGCCTCCGCGGGCGCGGCTGGGGCTGGAGGACCTGCTGGGCGCGCTGGGCACCTTCCTGCTGGTGGTGCTGGCCACCTTCCCGGTGGTGATCCCGTTCCTGCTGACCGACAACGTGCCCCTGGCCGTGCGCAGTTCGAACATGGTCGCGCTGGTGATGTTCTTCCTCTTCGGCTGGACCCTGACCCGCTATGCGGGCGGCCGGCCCTGGCTGGGCGGCCTGGTCTTCGCCCTGCTGGCCACGGCCCTGATACTCGCCATCATCGCCCTGGGCGGCTGACGCCGGGGCACCCACGCTCCCTGTCGGCGGGGCGCCGGGCCGACGCAAGCTCGCCTATCGTGAATGAGAACAGTCGAGCGTCAGCGCGGCCTTCGTCCCGCTGCACGAAGGCCGCCATCCCTTTCGCCGGACAGGGCCTGCCGGCGCGGCATGTCGCTGCGCCCGCCCTGCCGGATCGATCGCCAGGAGGATCAACCCCATGAGCACGGTTCACCTTCATCCCTCGCTGGACAACGGCATCCGCCCGGAACAGCCCGGCTTCAGCGGCGGCACCCTGCAGTGCCTGTGCGCGACCGACAAGGTGGAAGTCGCGGTCGCGGCGCAGACGCTGCACAACCACGCCTGCGGCTGCACCAAGTGCTGGAAGCCCGCCGGGGCGACCTTCGCGGTGATCGCCGTGGTGCCGCGCGACAAGGTCAGCGTGGTGGCCCACGGCGAGAAGCTGCACATCGTCGACGAGAGCGCCGTCATCCAGCGGCACGCCTGCCGCGCCTGCGGGGCGCACCTGTTCGGGCGCATCGAGAACAAGGACCACGCTTTCTACGGCCTGGATTTCGTCCACACCGAACTCTCCCCGCAACAAGGCTGGGCGGCGCCAGGCTTCGCCGCCTTCGTTTCCTCGGTGATCGAGAGCGGCACGCCACCGTCGCAGATGGAAGCCATCCGCAAGCGCCTGCGCGAGCTGAACCTGGAGCCCTACGACTGCCTGTCGCCGCCGCTGATGGATGCGCTGGCGACCCACGCCGCCAAGCAGAAAGGCACCTACCGCGAGGCCTGATTCACCCAGGCGTCATGAAAAAAGGGACAGAGGGCCCATGCCACCTCTGTCCCTTTTCCGTTTGGGGCCGGCCATGGTGCTGCTGCATGGCTTCGGCGACACCGGCGACATGTGGGCGCCGCTCGCCGCCGACAATGTCACCGAGGTGGTGCCGGGCGCCGGACACTGGCTGATGGAAGAAGCGCCGGGGCCGACCATCAAGGCGATTCGCGACTTCCTGCCCAAGTGACGGCGGGCCGACCTCTCTCCAGGCTCAGCCCAGCGTCGCCAGGCACTCGCGCGCGGCCTTGAGATCGGGCGTCGCGAAGCCTTCCTCGAAGCGAGCGTAGACGGATGCCAGCATCTCCCGCGCCGGCGCAACGAGGCCCTGGTCGCGCCAGAGCCGGGCCAGGGTGGTCGCGCAGCGCAGTTCCCAGGCGAGCGCGCCGCTTCGGCGGGCCAGCTCGAGCGCCCGCGACAACAGGGACTCGGCCTCGCCACCCTCGCTGCCTCGCTCGAGCAACTGGCACGCCTCGATGCGCAGCCACTCCGGGGCACACCAGCCGGTGGCACTGCTGCCGGCCCGCTGCGACGCCAGCTCCTGGCTGCCACCGAGCGTCATGACGATGTCCCTCACCAGCCCGCTGGCCGGCGTCGTTGGCAAGGGCAGGCCCGTGCAACGCATCACCCCGGCATAGTGCTGCGCCCAGTCGGCGAACAGCGGGATGGAATGCCGCGAGGCAGCCTCGAACAACTGCCGCAGCCGGCTGGCGGCCTTTTCGTATTCGCCGTTGTAGTGGGCGATCACGCAGCCGGCGGTGGCCAGCGAGTAAGAGATCGACGGCGTGTGTTCCAGCTGGAAGGCCAGGTCCAGCGCCTGCTGCACGCGCCGCTCGGCCTGCTCGGGATAGCCGCGTAGCCAGAGAATGCGCGCCAGCACCGTGAGCGATGCCACGCGCTGCTCGTACTGCACGCCCATGCACAGCGCGAAGCGGTTGGCCCGGTTCTCCCGTTCGAGCGTCGCCAGCACTTCTTCGGCCAGGCTCTGCGCTTGCGTCTGCCGCCCCGAGAAATGCAGGGCCAGGACCCTGAGGCGTTGCGAGCTGACGGCCAGCTCGTCGCCGTGGCCCTGGGCCAACTGGTCGAACTCCTCGCTCAGTGCCAGCGTCTGCAGGTACTGCCCGGAGCGCAGGCTGGCTGCGACCTGCCCGGAAATGGCGTGCAGCACCGCCGCCGCGTCACCGGTGCGCTGCGCGAGCAGCCGGGCACTCTGGAACGCGCCTATGGCCTGCGAAGACACCACCTGCCCGTGGTAGGAGCAGTTGCCCAGCGCCAGCTCCAGCTGGGTCGCCAGGCGCAGGGCGTCATCCGTTTGTGCGTATGACGTTGCGCCCAGCAGCCCGAGCGCTCGCGTCACGTACGCGCCGTACTCATGCAGCAGCGACATCTCCTGCCAGATCGGCGCCGAGCAGGCCGCCAGGCGAATCGCCAGGGGATGGCGCACCTCGTCATCCAGCCCCCAGTTCAACGCGGAACGCAGGTCGCCCAGCCAGCGGGAGTGCCTCGCCAACCAGCGCTCGGTCGGCAGGCTCTCCCACTCGCGCTGGGCGCATTCCAGGCGCGCCAGGCACAGCCCCAGGTGGCGTACCCGCGTTTCGTGAAGCTCGCCAGCTGCTTCGAGCTGTTCCAGGGCATAGAGGCGGATGGGTTCGAGCAGGCGGTAGGTGAACTCGTCGTCGCTGGCCTCGACGCTGATCAGCGACTTGCTGGCCAGGTGCGCAATCAGCATGCAACCGGCCCCCGGGTCGCCCGGAAGCCCGAGCATCACCGCGGCGGACTCCAGGGTGAAGCTGCCGCGAAACACGCCCAACCGGCGCAGGCTGGCCTGCTCGACCGCCGGCAGCAGCGCGTAGCTCCAATCGAAGAGTGCGCGCAGATGCCGGTGCCGGGGATGCGCCGGCTCGGCTTCGATGGGGCGGTCGAGGTAGCTGTCGCCGTCGAGCAGCGCCAGGTCATGGTTTTCCTCCGCGGCGATCTGCCCGGCGGCCAGCTCGATCGCCAGCGGCATGCCGTCCAGGCGATGGCAGATCTCGACCAGGCGCGGCAAGTCCGCCGCGCGGGGCTCGAATGCCTCGTCGACGTTGCGTACCCGCTCGACCAGCAGGGCCAGCGCCGGATAGGCAAGCGCTGCGGCGACCTCGGCGGTCTGCCTGGGCGGGCTGGCCAGCGGCGACAGTCGATAGACCTGCTCGTGGGCGACGCGCAGTTCCTCGCGGCTGGTGCTCAGCACCCGAACCTTGGGCGCGGCGCGCAGCACGCACTCGACCAGGTGCGCTGCCGCTTCGATCAGGTGCTCGCAGTTGTCGATCAACAGCAGCATTTCGCGCTCGCCGAGCTGCGCGCAGATGGCTTCCAGCGAGCTGCCGGCCTGGCCTGGAACGCCGAGCAACGCCGCCAGCATGCTGGACAGCGGGCCGGCATCCTGAAGCAGCGTGAGGTCGAGCATGCGCACGCCGTCTCGGTAGCGGTCGATCAGCTGTTCGGCCGCCTGCAACGCAACGCTGGTCTTGCCGATGCCGCCGCAGCCCACCACCGAGATGCAGCGACCGCTCTGCAGCAGGCCGACGATCTGCGCCACCTCGCCCTCCCGCCCCAGCAGGCGGCTGCGCCGTGGCGGCAGGTTGTGCCGGCCCGATACAGCGATCGGCAATGGCGGAGCGCCGCCGACGCGGCGGGTCGGCGCGACGAAGCTGTAGCCGCGCAGGGCCACCGTCACTATGTAGCGGCGGCCTTCCTGGCCATCGCCCAGGGCCTTGCGCAAGGCGGCCATGTGTACCCGCAGGTTGCCCTCTTCCCCACTCCCGCAGGGCCAGACGCGGTCCAGCAGTTCGCGCTTGCTGACCACCTGGCCGGCGTTTTCCAGCAGCACGAGCAGCAGTGCGAAGGCGCGTCGCCCGAGGCGCAGCGGCCGGCCGTTCTCGACGATGGAGCAGGTCGCGGGATAGACCAGATAAGGGCCGAAACCCAGGGCGGGTTCGGCCGGCATCGATTGTTCTCTTCTCATGATTCCTGGTGGTTCTTGCACGCGGGCAAGGCGCCGGCTTCAAGGTGGCAGGCTGCCTCGGGTGCAGCTCCGCGGAGCCGCCGATTCCGTTCTAGTGCAAAAAGGATGACGCTGCCGAGTGCAACCGCATAAAAATTAACAACGACTAACACGGCCGCTCGCTCAAACCCACGCTAGAGCGCAATCCGCGCCGTTGAGCCCCATGATCATCCGCCGAACGGCCGCCCCCAGCCTCCCGGCACGGCATGACACCCCGCCTTCATGCACCGAAATGAAGCCGTCCGCCTTCGCCGGTGCCGCCGCTTAATGAGCATTAACCGGCATTAACTGGCTGCCTTGCCGAGGCCCGCGAAAGATAGCGATACGTCCATTTCAGTGAGAGCAGCCATGCTCAGTCGGAGTATCGAGCGCAGCGCCGGGAGCGCGCCCACGCGCAAGCTCGCTTGCTGGCAGGAAGAACGGGCCCGCAGGCTCATCCTCGCGCACCTGGAAAGCGGCATCAGCGTCACCCTGCTGGCCGAGGCCTGCGCCCTTTCGCGCAGCGACTTCACGCGCAAGTTCAAGGCCAGTATCGGCCATTCGCCCCAGGAGTGGATGCGCCTGCAGCGGGTGGAAAAGGCCAAGCGCCTGCTGGCCGAGGCGACCTTGCCGCTGGCAGAGATCGGGCTGGAATGCGGCTTCTACGACCAGGCGCATTTCTGCCGCGTGTTCAACCGCCTGACCGGCCTGTCTCCCAGCGCCTGGCGCTGAGTGCGAACAGCTGAAAGATCAACGCCCGGGCGCTGCAAGCAGATGGCGGATCTGCACCGCCACCCCCTCTTCCTGGAAGCGCCGCGCGGCGGCCTCTATGGCCTGCTCGGCGCGGGTGACGCGGCCGTGGTGGCGCAGGTGCTCCAGCCAGGATTCGTCGAAGAAGAACTCCAGCCAGCGCGTCGGGTCCTCGCTGTCCTGCACCAGCCCCCAGGAGAATGCCCCGTTGCGCTGGCGCATGCGGCGCACGTCCTGCATGGCGGCGCGGAAAGCGTCCTGCTGCTCGGCGGCGATGCGGTATTCCAGGGTCACCATCACCGGGCCACGCTCGCGGTCCAGCGCGGCATCAAGAAGCGGCGCCGGCCAGTGCAGTGAAGGTGCCAGGTCGTCGGCACGGCTGGCCGGCAGCGGGAAGCGCCAGCGCGCCAGCAGGCCGAGCAACAAGGCCAGGCCGCCACCGGCGAAGGCAGCGGCCATCGACAGGTGGCTGGCCACCGCGCCCCAGGCTACGCCGCCCGCCGCCGAGCAACCGAAGAACACCAGGATGTACAGCGACAGCGCCCGTGCCCGCACCCAGGCCGGCACCGAGGTCTGTGCCGCCACCTGCAGGCTCGACAGCACGGCGATCCAGGCCGCGCCGCTGAGCAGCATCAGTGGCGCCAGCAGCAGGAATGAACGCAGATAAGCCAGGCCGAACAGCACCCCGGCGTAAACCACGCTGGCCAACAGCACCAGGGTGTCGTTGCTGCAGCGCGCGCGTAGCTTCGGCAGGCCGACGGCGCCGAGCACCGCCCCCACGCCGACGCATCCGAGCAGGATGCCGTAGTCCAGCGGCGTGCCGCCCAGCTCGCGACGAACCAGCAGCGGCAGCAGCGCCATGCCGGCCGCCGCACCGAGGAAGAAGGCGGCTGTACGCACCAGCACCGCTTGCAGCGGGTGCGCGCTGCGGGCATAGCGCAGGCCGGCGCGCAGTGCGCCGAACAGCCGCTCGGCGGGCAGCACAGACTCGCTCGGCGTGCGTTTCCAGGCGAACAGCGCGCCTATCACTGCGAGGAAGGAAACGGCATTCAGGGCGAAGGTCAGCCAGGGGCCGCTCAGGCTCACCAGCACCCCGGCCAGCGCCGGGCCGAGCGCCCGCGCCACGTTGACGCCGAGGCTGGACAAGGCCACCGCCGCCGGCAGCTCGTCGCGGCTGACCAGCTCCGGGGCCAGGGCGGTCCAGGCCGGCATCATCAGCGCGGTGCCCAGGCCCATGGCGAAGGTCAGCGCCAGCAACAGCGGCACCGTCATCCAGCCGGCCAGGGTCAGCAGCGCGAGCACCAGGGCCACCGCCGCCATCCACACCTGCACCGCCAGTAGGTAGCGGCGCTTGTCGACGATGTCGGCGAGCGCCCCCGCCGGCAGCGCCAGCAGGAACACCGGCAGGGCCCCGGCGACCTGCACCAGGGCCACCGACAGCGGGCTGGCCGACAGGCTGGTCATCAGCCAGCCGGCGCCCACTTCATGCATCCAGGTGCCGATGTTCGAGGCGATGCTGGCCAGCCACAGCCAGCGGAACACCTTCGCCTTCAGCGGTTGCCAGGGCGAGCTGGCCGGCGCTTTCGCCTCGTCCATCGCGGCCATGCTCAGAAGGCGAAGCAGGAGCAGCCGAAGGCGCCCCAGAAGCCGGCGAAGTCGCTCACCGGCACGTCCTTCGTGCGCGCCCGTTCATGGGAGTGGCCATGCACCGTGCAGGAGCCGACGCACTGGTGCACCGCCTTCTGCAGCGGCGCCTGCGGGCGCCAGTGCCCCGGCACCTTGACCACCGGCGACCAGTCCGGCACCACCGGCAGCACCGGCGGCGCCAGCTTGTCGAATGGCCCGGCACCGTGGACCACCTTGCCGCCGACCACGGTCAGCACCGACTCGATGCCCTTGATGGCCTCTTCCTCGACGCTGAAGAAGTCTTCCGAGAGCGCCGCGAGGTCGGCCAGCTGGCCCACCTTGATCTGCCCCTTCTTGCCCTGCTCGCTGGAGAACCAGGCGCTTCCATGGGTGTACAGCTGCAGCGCCAGCTCGCGGGACAGGCCCTCGGGGTACAGGCTCAGGCCGCCCACGGTCTTGCCGCTGACCAGCCAGTACAGCGAGGTCCAGGGGTTGTAGCTGGAGACGCGGGTGGCGTCGCTGCCCGCCCCTACCGGCACGCCCTCGGCGAGCATGCGCTTGATCGGCGGCGTGGCTTCGGCGGCCTTGGCGCCGTAGCGGTCGACGAAGTATTCGCCCTGGAAGGCCATGCGGTCCTGGATCGCGATGCCGCCGCCCAGCGCACGCACGCGTTCGATGTTGTGCGGGGTGATGGTCTCGGCGTGGTCGAAGAACCACGGCAGGCCGTTGAACGGAATGTCGCGGTCGACCTTCTCGAACACGTCGAGCATGCGCGAGATGGATTCGTTGTAGGTGGCGTGCAGGCGGAACGGCCAGCGATTGGCGACCAGGTGGCGGACCACCGGCTCCAGCTCGTCTTCCATGCTCGCCGGCAGGTCCGGGCGCGGTTCGAGGAAGTCCTCGAAGTCGGCGGCGGAGAACACCAGCATCTCGCCAGCGCCGTTGTGTCGGAAGTAGTCGGTGCCCTGGCCGTAGGTGACGGTGCGGGTCCAGTTCTGGAAGTCGGCGAGCTCTTCCTTGGGCTTCTGGGTGAACAGGTTGTAGGCGATGCGCACGGTCAGCTGGTCGGCGTCGGCCAGTTGCTGGATCACCTGGTAGTCATCGGGGTAGTTCTGGAAGCCGCCGCCGGCGTCGATCACGCTGGTCAGGCCGAGGCGGTTGAGCTCGCGCATGAACTGCCGGGTCGAGTTGACCTGGTACTCCAGCGGCAGCTTCGGCCCCTTGGCCAGGGTGGCGTAGAGGATCATCGCGTTGGGCCGCGCGATGAGCATGCCGGTGGGTTCGCCGTTGCTGTCGCGGACGATCTCGCCGCCGGGCGGGTTTGGCGTGTCCTTGGTGTAGCCGACGACCCGCAGCGCAGCACGGTTGAGCAAGGCGCGGTCGTACAGGTGCAGGACGAACACCGGGGTGTCCGGCGCCGCCTTGTTCAGCTCCTCCAGGGTCGGCATGCGCCGCTCGGCGAACTGGAATTCGTTCCACCCGCCGACCACCCGCACCCACTGCGGCGTGGGCGTGCGCTGGGCCTGCAGGCGCAGCATGTCGAGGGCGTCGGCCAGCGAGGGCACGCCCTCCCAGCGCAGCTCCAGGTTGTAGTTGAGGCCGCCGCGGATCAGGTGCAGGTGCGAGTCGTTGAGGCCGGGGATCACGCAGCGCCGCTGCAGGTCGATGACCTGGGTGGCGGCGCCGCGCAGCGCCATGGCCTCGGCATCGCTGCCGACGGCGAGGAACTTGCCGTCCTTGATCGCCACGGCGGTGGCGCTGGGGTTCTCGCGATCCACCGTGTGGATGCGTCCGTTGTGCAGGATCAGGTCTGCCTGGTGCATGGCGCGTCTCCCAATCAGCGGGCCAGGAAGGCCAGCAGGTCTTCGTTGAGCTGTTGCGCGTGGGTCACGGCGAAGCCGTGCGGCGCGCCCGCGTATACCTTCAGCTGAGCACCGGGGATCATTTGCGCGGCCAGCTTGCCGGTGGTTTCGAAGGGCACGATCTGGTCGTCGTCGCCATGGATCACCAGGGTCGGCACGTCGATCTTCGCCATGTCGGCGCGGAAGTCGGTGCCGCCGAAGGCGGTCACGCAGTCGATGGTGCCCTTGATCGAAGCCAGCAGCGCGATGTTCAGGGTCTGGGTGAGCACGCCCTGGGACACCTTCTGGCCATGGTTGATGCCGTAGAAGGGGCTGGCGAAGTCGGCGATGAACTGCGCGCGGTCCTGGCGCAGGCCGGCGACGATGCCGTCGAACACAGCCGTGTCGACACCCTGCGGGTAGTCCGCCGTGCGGCCGAAGATCGGCGTCACCGCGCCGAGCAACACCAGGCCGGCCACGCGCGAGCTGCCGTGGCGGGCGATGTAGCGGCTGACGTCGCCGCCGCCCATGGAGAAGCCGACCAGGGTCACCTCGCGCAGGTCCAGGTGCTCGATCAGCTGGGCGATGTCGTCGGCGAAGGTGTCGTAGTCGTAGCCGTTCCACGGCTGGCTGGAACGGCCGAAGCCACGGCGGTCGAAGGCGATGGTGCGGTAGCCGCGGCTGCTCAGGTACTCCATCTGCACCTCCCACATGTCGCCGTCCAGCGGCCAGCCGTGGCTGAACAACACGGGCTTGCCGCTGCCCCAGTCCTTGAAATAGATCTCGCTGCCGTCACGGGTGAGGAATGTGCTCATGGGGAATCTCCGAGAGTGGGGAATGGACGTGAATCGAGTGCCGTGGAGCCTAGACCGGCCTGAGCCAGTCGGCGCACAGGCGGGTAACCCAGGGCATGATCAGGAAGACAACCGGTACGACGATGCACAGGGTGATGAGCAGATTGCTCGGGACCAGGCCACCCAGCGCCGGAAAGCGCTCGAACACCGGCGCCCAGAGCCGGGGGACCAGCATGCTCAGCGGGCTGATCACCAGGAAGGTGAGTACCGCCTGCTTCCACTTCGGCGGCTGGCGGGCGCCGCCGCGTAGCGGGGTGAACCAGAATTCGGGGTCGTCGTGGACCAGCGGATGGTCGCCGCCTTCGAGCATCGGCAAGGCCTCGGCGATCAGTTCGGCGCGCTCGGCGGATTCGATCCAGGCCTGCAGCTGGGCTGCCTCGGCGAAGCGCACCAGGGTGGTGAAAAGCGCCTCGTCGCCGCCGGGACGGATCACGTTGACCCCCAGGTGCCCCGGCCAGTGCTGCGCCGCCTTCACCGCCCGGCGCAGCCAGGCCTCGTACTGGGCCAGGGCCTCGCGGCGCACCTTGTGGTAGATCACCAGGGTCACCACGCTGTTCAGGTCAATGGCTGTGCTGCTCATGGGCGTTCCGTCGGCTCGCGTGTCGATGCCGACGACTATGGACGCCGCCAGGAAGCTTGCATTGGACGGATGTGCTGCCCCGCCGTCAGCGAGGCGTCAGCACAGGTCAGGCCACCGGCAGGGCCAGTTGCGGCCAGCCGGCGTCGGCATCGCGGCGCACGTAGGCGCGCACCGTGTTGGGCATCCGGTAGAGCACGCCGCGCTCGCCGTGCTCGGCCAGCAGCAGGGACTTTTCCACCAGTTGCCCGACCACGCCGAAGATGCAGTCGCGACACTGCAGGGCACCGTCGAGCGCCTCGGCCGCTGCGTTCAGGCTGAAGGCACCGGCGAACTCGGCGAGCTGGCGCAGGCAGCTCTGCTGGCAGGCATCGAGCAGGCAGAAGCTCCAGTCGTAGGTTGCCTGCAGGCTCTGCTGGCGCGCAGGGGCGGTGCGGCGGCCGGGCATCAGCAGGTGCATGCGGCTGCCGAGCAGTTGCTCCAGCGCCTCCAGTCCGACCACGTCCACCTGGCGCGCGGCCATCTCGATGGCCAGGGGAATGCCGTCGAGGCTGCGGCAGATATTCGCCAGCACCGGCAACTGCGCGGGACGCAGGGCGAAGTGCTCGGACGCCTCGCGGGCGCGGGCCAGGAACAGTTCGATGGCCGAGCAACCGAGGATGCGCTGCGGATCGCTGACGCCAGGCTCGGGCACTTCCAGCGGCGACAGGCGCAGCACGTGCTCGCCCGCGGCGCGCAGCGGTTCGCGGCTGGTGGCGAGGATGTGCAGCGCGGGGTGCAGGCGCAGCAGGTGCTCGACCTGCTCGGCGCAATCCCGCGCCAGGTGCTCGCAGTTGTCCAGCAGCAACAACAGCGGGCCGCCCGCCGGCTCGCCGAGCAGGCGCGCCAGGCCGTGGGACAACGCCACGCCATCGGGATAGTTCGACAGGTCGGCGAAGCACACGCGCGGGAAGTCTTCGCGCAGGTGTTCGGCGACCTGGATCGCCAGCGACGTCTTGCCCATGCCGCCGGGCCCGACCAGGGTCAGGATGCGCGTGCGCGGCACCCGCTCGACCAGTTGCCGCAGCCACTGCTCGCGGCCGACCAGGCCGACCAGCAGCACCGGCAGGTTGCCCGCCACGCTCGACCCAGCCGCCGGCGGCGCCTCGCCCAGCGTCTCGACCACGCCGACGAAGCCATAACCGCGCAGCGGCACGTTGGCGATGTAGCGCTCGCCGGTGCGCCCTTCGCCCAGGGCACGACGCAACGCGGCGATGTGCACGCGCAGGTTGATCTCTTCGACCACGGTGCCGCCCCAGACCTGGGCGATGATGGTTTCCTTGGGGATGATTTCGCCGGGCCGCGCGATCAGCACGCGGAGGATGTCCAGGGCGCGGCTGCCGACCTGCACCGGACGCTCGCCCTGCAGCAATTGCCGGCTGTAGGGGTGGAACTGGAAGCGACCGAACTGCAGGACGGTCGCGGTATCGAATGGCGTCTCGGCGCGCATCTGCAGTTTTCCTCCGGAGCGAGCAAAGGCTCTAGGTCAAGGCTTCCAAGCGAAGCCTCGACACTCAGGCAGTACCGCTTAAATCGTTGTAGCGGACATTCTGGCAGCCCTGGATGACAGCGCAATTCATCCGGGGGGAAGGATTCGGCCAATCAGGGGGCGCAGGACGGTCAAATGCCGCCGAACTGCTCGCGGTACTGGCTGGGTGACATGCCGATGCGCTCGCCGAACAGCGTGCGCATGTGCCGCGGGCTGCCGAAGCCGCTGCGGCAAGCCACCTGCTTGAGCGGCAGGTCGCTGCTTTCCAGCAGCTTGCGCGCGTGGTCGATGCGCGCGTTCTGCACGTACTGCATGGGCGTGACCTTCGTCTCGCGCAGGAAGGCCCGGGAGAAGTTGCGCGGGCTCATGGACACCAGTTCGGCGAGGCGCGCCACGGTCAGCGGCTCGTCGAGGTGGTCGATGATGTACGCCTGGGCGCGGGCGATTGCCGTGCCGTCGCGCAATACCGCGGCCAGCAGCGGCGAGTAAGGGTTCTGCCCGCCCGGCCGCTTGATGACCACCAGCAGCACCTTCGCCACCTCCAGCGCCACGTCCCGGCCGTGATCCTCGGCAACCACCGCCAGGGCCATGTCGATGCCGGCGGTCACCCCGCCGGAGGTGATCAGGTCACGGTCCAGCACGTAGATGCGCTCGGCCTCCACCTGCGCCTGTGGATAGCGATCGGCCAGGCGCTTGAGGTAGTTCCAGTGGGTGGTGCAGCGATAGCCGTCGAGCAGGCCGGCCTCGCCGAGGATGAAGGTGCCGGTGCAGATCGCGCCGTAGCGCGGCACGCGGCGCGCCGCCTGCCCCAGCCAGGCGCTCAGGCCCTCGTGGCGGTCGTTGTAGGCGCCCGGCCCGCCGGGCACCAGCAGCAGGTCGACGGCATCGGGCATCTGCTCCAGGCGCAGGTCCGCCTGCACCCGCAAGCCGCAGGACGAACACATCACTGCGTCGCTCTCGGCCAGGGTCAGCAAGCGGTAGTGATGTTCCGCCGGCAGATAGCGGTTAGCCACGGAGAACACCTCCATGGGGCCCGATACATCGAGCATCAGTACATCCGGGTAGAGCACCACGGCAACGGTCTTCATTACTTGCAACTCCCGCGCTTGTATCCGCCCGCGCCGAAAGCCTCGGCAGCGAGCACAGCAATCCAATAATTATCCGTACAGCCCGCGCGATAGTCATGCCACTTCGCCGACTCATCGAGCGCGCCGGGTGCAGTCCGCCAGGGCCCTTGCAGAACTGCAAGGTGACCCTGCAAAGCTGTCTGTTCCGCGCAGTCCGGTTGTCGGCAAAGATGGCTCCACGGTTCGGCAACACAACGACGAAGCCGAACGAAAGCACATGCAAGACCCAACCCACTCACGCAACGACGAAAGGAAACTCACCATGACCGCAATCGCCAAGGCTGTTCCCGGCAAGACCCTGCTGAACCCGACCGATCACACCCTGATCATGATCGACCACCAGTCGCAGATGTCCTTCGCCACCAAGTCGATCGACGCCGTCACCCTGCGCAACAACGCTGCCCTGGTATCCAAGGCGGCCAAGGAGTTCGGAGTTTCCACCATCCTCACCACCGTTGCCGAGAAGAGCTTCTCCGGCCCGATCTTCACCGAGATCAAATCGGTGTTCCCGGATCACAACGTGATCGACCGCACCAGCATGAACACCTGGGAAGACCCGCGCATCGCGGTGGAAGTGAACAAGTTCGGCAAGCAGAAGATCGTCCTCGCCGGCCTCTGGACTTCCGTGTGCATCGTTGGCCCGGCCCTCTCCGCCATCGACCAGGGCTTCGAGGTCTACGTGATCGCCGACGCCTGTGGCGACGTCTCCACCGAAGCCCATGAGATGGCCCTGCAGCGCATGATCCAGCTCGGCGCGCGCCCGATGACCTCCCTGCAATACCTGCTCGAACTGCAACGCGACTGGGCCCGTGGCGAAACCTACGACCAGACCGTGAAGACCTCCATCGAGCATGGCGGCGCCTACGGCCTGGGCCTGATCTACGCCAAGACCATGTTCAACGCCAGCGAAGGCCACTGAGCCTGAAACCGGGAGCGGCAATGCCGCTCCCTTTTTTCGCCTGCC
Organism: Pseudomonas sp. QL9; assembly: GCF_041409665.1. Taxonomy (NCBI): domain Bacteria; kingdom Pseudomonadati; phylum Pseudomonadota; class Gammaproteobacteria; order Pseudomonadales; family Pseudomonadaceae; genus Pseudomonas; species Pseudomonas sp. QL9. The sequence goes on along the minus strand of NZ_CP166971.1, from coordinate 4,328,051 downwards.
GGAGATACGCGTGATGAGTTCGGAATCCCCGCTGCCCGCGCGAATCGCCTGGGCCCTGCTGTTCATGCGCGTCTCCGGCGCGCTCCTGCTCCTGCAAGTGCACGGCCTGCCCAAGCTGCTGCATTGGCAGAGCGAGCTGCAGCACATCGAAGACCCGTTCGGCCTCGGCGCGCCCCTGACGCTGGGCCTTGCCGTGTTCGCCGAAGTGCTCTGCCCGCTGCTGCTGATCGCCGGCGTGTTCGCCCGCCTGGCCTGCCTGCCGATCCTCGCCGTGCTGCTGGTCGCGCTGGTCTTCGTGCACCCGCAGTGGACCCTCGAGGAAGGCCAGTTCGCCTGGTGGATGCTCATTCTCTTCGGCGGCCTGGCGCTGGCCGGGCCCGGCGCCTATCGTCTCGACCGGCGGCTCTGGCCGGCGACGACCCCAGCGAAGGAGATCCAGCCATGAAGCCCACTCCACTGACGGCCTGCGCCCTGGCCTGTGTGTCGGCGAGCGCCCTGGCGGCCCCGCACGACGGCCTGCTGGAAGGCGGCGACTGGTCGCTGCTCAGCCGCAACTACTTCCTGCAGACCGACTACCGCACCCAGCCCTCGCCCAGCGGCCAGAGCCTGCGCGAAGAGTGGGCGCAGGGCTTCATCGCCGACATCCGCTCGGGCTTCACCCAGGGCACGCTCGGGCTGGGCTTCGACGCCCACGCCTTCCTCGGCGTGAAGCTCGACGGCGGCCGTGGCCACGCCGGCACCGGCCTGCTGCCGCGCAGCGCCGATGGCTCCAGCGACAGCGACTATTCCGACGCCGGTGGCGCGGTCAAACTCGACCTGTCGAAAACCACGCTGAAGTTCGGCGAAATGACCGTGGAAACCCCGGTATTCGACACCGGCGACAAGCGCCTGCAACCGGAATACGCCACCGGCACCCTGCTGGATTCGAACGAGATCGACGGCGTGCACTTCCAGGCCGGGCGCTTCACCGCATTCAAGAACCAGGACTCCAGCTCCAGCCGCGGCGACTTCGAAGGCTACGGCGCCACCACCGCCCACAGCGCGGTGAGCTTCGCCGGCGCCGACTTCGCCCCGCCCGGCGACTTCGGCGGCTCGCTCTACGCCGGCCAGCTCGACGACACCTGGCGGCAGGCCTACCTGAACCTGCACTACGAGCACGGCGGCCTGCTGCTCGACGGCAATGTCTATCGCACCCGCGACCAGGGCCAGGCACGCGCCGGGGAAATCGACACCACCGCCTGGAGCCTGTCCTCGTGCTACCGTTTCGGCGCCCACGCACTGACCCTGGCCTACCAGAAGATCGACGGCGACGAGCCCTTCGACTTCGTCGGCGGCGACTCCATCTACCTCGCCAACTCGATCAAGTACGCCGACTTCAACGGCCCTGGCGAGCAGTCCTGGCAACTGCGCTACGACCTCGACCTGGGCGCCTTCGGCGTTCCCGGCCTGAGCTTCATGACCCGCTATGTGCGCGGCAGCGAAATCGACGGCACGCACGCCCCGGCGGACGGCGCCTACGCCGGCCAATACGGCGCCGACGGGCGCCATTGGGAGCGCGACAGCGACCTGCGCTACGTGGTGCAGTCCGGCCCGGCCAAGGACCTCTCGCTGCACTTCTCGCAAGTCAGCCATCGCGGCAACGCCGACCAGCCGGGCAGCGATATCGACCGCCTCTACATGATCGTCGAGTACCCGCTCAAGGGCGTGTTCTGACGGTTAGGCCTCGGTGCTCATGAACTTCGCGATGCGCTCGCGCAGCCAGCGCTCGGCGGGGTCGCTGTCCTGGGCGGCGCCCCAGACCATCGACAGCTCCGCCGGGCGCACCTCGAAAGGCGCGTCCTCGGCGCGCAGGCTGCCGTCGTCGGCGAGGATGCAGGCGGCGTAGTCCGGCACCGTGGCGATCATCTCGGTATTGCGCAGCAGCGCCCGCAGGCTGCCGAACTGCGGCACCGCGAGCACCACCCGGCGGCGGCGGTCGATACGCTCCAGGTCGAGGTCGATGGCGCCGCTCAGGTCGCCGGAGAAGGACACCATCACGTGCGGCCGCGCGCAGTATTCGTCGAGGCTCAGCGGCCCCGGCCGCGAATCGCCACGCAGCACCTTCACGCCGATGTCGCGCAGCTTGCGGCGCTTGGCGTTGGCCGGCAGGTCGGTGGTGTAGCTGACGCCCACGGTGATCTCGCCGGAAGACAGCAGCGACGGCATCAGCAGGTAGTTCGCCCGGCGCACCACCACGACGATGTTCGGCGCCTCGGCCTGCAAGGCGGCAAGCAGCGCCGGGAACAGGCCGAACTCGGCGTCGTCCGACAGGCCCAGGCGGAACACGTTGCAACTGCTCTGCGGCTCGAAGGCCTTGGCCCGGCTGACCGCCGCGGAGATCACGTCCATCGCCGGACGCAGCTCGTCGAAGATCTGCAAGGCCCGGCTCGTCGGCTCCATGCCGCGCCCGGTGCGCACCAGCAACGGGTCGTCGAAGAGATCGCGCAGCCGACCCAGCGCGGCGCTGACGGTGGACTGGGTGACGAAGAGCTTTTCACCGGCCCGCGTGAGGTTGCGCTCGATCATCAGCGCCTCGAACATCACCAACAGGTTCATGTCCAGGCGTCGCAGGTCGCTTCGGTTCATGGTCGGCACTCGCAGGAAAATGCCCGCAGTGCAGCAGCGGCCCGGGATTTCGTCTTGCACGACTGTGCTCCGCTGGCGAGCGGGAGTGCGCTGGGGTAGCCCGCGCCATCAAACCCCTATGTCGCGAAGCGGCGCAAAACACCGCGCAGGAGCGAACCTTGTCCGCGAAATGGCGGGCATGGCCTGCTCCTGCAGGTCCAGGCCACAAGGGCGCATAACCGCGAACGGTTATACGCCCGGCGCAGCCGCCCGCTCGCGCAACAGCGCCTTGGTCACCTTGCCGGAAGCGTTCAGCGGCAGGCTGTCGACCAGTTCGACGCAGCGCGGCACCTTGTAGTTGGCCATGCGCTCGCGGCTCCAGGCGATCAGCGATTCGGCATCCAGACTGGCGCCGGGACGGGGGATCACGAAGGCCTTGCCGACCTCGCCCTGGCGCTCGTCGGGAATGCCGATCACCGCCGCCTGGGCCACGCCGGGATGCTCCATCAGCAGGCGCTCCACCTCCGCCGGGTAGCAGTTGAAGCCACCGACGATGAACATGTCCTTGAGGCGGTCGGTGATGCGCAGGTAGCCGCGCTCGTCGAGCACGCCGACGTCACCGGTATGCAGCCAGCCCTCGGCATCGATGGCCTCGGCGGTCGCCTCGGCATCGTTGAAGTAGCCACGCATCAGGTTGAAGCCACGGATCAGTACTTCCCCCGCCTGGCCACTGGGCACTGTCCGCCCCTCGGCGTCCACGCAGCGCACCTCGATGCCCTCCAGGGGACGGCCGCAGGTGCTGGCCACGGTCTGCGCGTCGTCGCCCGGGCGGCACAGGGTCGCCAGGCCGCAGGTCTCGGTGAGGCCATAGGCGGTGAGCACGCTGGCGAAGCCCAGTTCGCTGCCCATGCGCTGTACCAGCACCGGCGGCACAGAAGCCGCGCCGGTGACCGCCACGCGCAGCGACGACAGGTCGAAGTCGGCGCGGCGCGGGTGTTCCAGCATGGCCGAGTAGAGCGCCGGCGGACCGGGCAGGAATGTCACGCGGTCGTGCTCGATGCGGCGCAACACGGTTTCGGCTTCGAAGGTGCGTTGCGGCAGGATGGTCGCGCCACGGATCAGCGCCGCCAGCCAGCCGGCCTTGAAGCCGAAGGCATGGAAGAACGGGTTGACGATCAGGTAGCGGTCGTCCGCGCCGAGGCCGACGATCTCGCTCCAGTTGTCGAACAGCCGCAGGTTCTGCCCGTGGGCGCAGAGCACACCCTTGGGATAGCCGGTGGTGCCAGAGGTGAACATCAGGTCGCTGAGGCTGTTCTCGTCCAGCGCATCGATGCGCGCATCGAGCGCGGCGTCGGGTACCGCTTCGGCGCCGGCGAGGAGGTTCTCCCAACTGGCGTCACCGTCACGCGCCTCTTCGATGACGACGGTTTGCGCCAGATCGACCAGCACCTGTCCGTCGAGTAGTTCGGGGTAATAGCTGCCGAGGAACTCGCCGACGCTGAACAGCACCCGCGCGCCGCTGCGACGCAGGATGTCCGCCGCCTCGGCGGCCTTCAGCCGCGTGCTCAGCGGCACCAGCACGGCGCCGGCCATCAGCCCGCCGAGGGCGGCGAGCAGCCAGCGGTGGCCGTTCGGCGCCCAGATGGCGACCCGTTCGCCCGGCTTCAGGCCGAGCGCCAGCAGCGCCCGGCCGACCCGCCGGGACTGGTGCTCCAGCTCGGCATAGCTCAGGCGCAGGTCGCCCTCGTCGACGGCGATGTGCCCGGGGTGCCGGCGCGCGCTGCGCGCCAGGGCGGCGGGGATGCTCCGCGCCCGCTCGCTGACCGGCGTCATGCCTGCACCTCCGCGTCAGCGGCGAACACGGGGTAGTCGGTGAAGCCCCGCTCGCCGGTGGAGTAGAGGGTGGCGCGGTCGAACCCGGCAAGGGGCAGGCCGGCGCGCAACCGCGCCACCAGATCGGGATTGGCAATGTAGTGACGGGCGAACGACACCGCCTCGCCCTGCCCTGTCGCAATGGCCTGCGCAGCGCTAGCGCCGTCGAAGCCGTCGTTGAGGATCAGCCCGCCACGGAAGTGCCGGCGCGCCAGGGCGAAGGCGTCCAGGTCCGGTTGCGGCGAACGGCTGACCTGCAGGTAGGCCAGGCCCAGCGGATCGACGGCGTCCAGCAGCGCCCCGTAGGTGGCGACTGGGTCGTCGTCCTGCATGTCGTTGTACGGATTGCCCGGGCAGATGCGCAGGCCGACACGCCCGGCGCCTATGGCACCGGCCATGGCTTCGAGGGTTTCCACCACGAAGCGGATGCGCCGCGTGAGCGAGCCGCCGTAGCCGTCCCTGCGCTGGTTGCTGCAGGCCAGCAGGAACTGCATCGGCAGGTAGCCGCTGCTGCAGTGCAGCTCCACGCCATCGAAGCCAGCGGCACGAGCGTTCAGCGCGGCCTGCCGGTATTCCTCGATGACGCCGGCGACTTCGTGTGTATCCAGTGCGCGCGGCACGTCCATCGGCACCATGCCGTGGCTGTCGCTGTACAGGCTGCCGTGCGCGGCGATGGCCGAAGGCGCCACCGTCTCGGCGCCTTCCGGCTTGTTGTGGCAACTGGCGGCGCGGCCGACGTGCATCAGTTGCAGCACGCGGCTGGCCGAGCCCTGCTCGGCGATGGCGGCATTGACCCGGCCCCAGGCCGCGACCTGCCTTGGCGTGACGATCCCCGGCGTACGGCAGTAGCCCTTGCCGTTCACGCTCGGGTAGGTGCCTTCGGCGATGATCAGGCCGGCGTCGGCGCGCTGGCCGTAGTAGCGCGCGTGCAGGGCGTCGGGGGCGTCGTCGGCATCGGCGCGGCTGCGCGTCATCGGCGCCATGACGATGCGGTTGGCCAACTGCAGCTCGCCGAGCTGCAGCGGTTCGAAGAGCGTGTCCAGGGGGCCGGCCATCAGCGCACCCTCACCCGCGGCGCGCTGGAGCCGCGGCGCATCGTGTCGAGGAACTGCCCCAGCGGCGCCGGCTCGGCGACCTGCGGCAAGGCGTCGTCGGGTTTGGCGTTCCAGAACGCCTTCCAGGTCGGCCAGAGGTCGTGCCAGGAGCCGTCGTAGGGCTCGCGGCCCGGCCAGCGCATCTTCTTGTCGCCGATCGGCGGGCGGTTCTGGTCGCTGGCATAGAGGTAGCAGGGCAGGCGCCGGCGGAAGTACCAGCGCCCGTCGATACGCTGGTAGTCGTCCCAGTAGAGCATCTGCATGGTCACCCACTCCGGGCCGGCCTCGTGCTCGTTCTTCGAATAGACCACGCCGCTGGCGTTGTCGGCGTCGCGGAACTCGATGATGTGCCCGCCGATGTGGTGCGAGGTGGTGCTGAACTGCAGGCGCAGGGTGTCGTCCATCCAGGCCTTGAGGTGGGCGCGGCCGGTCTGGTCCTTGCCCACCTTCACGTCTTCCGGGAACAGCCCGACCCAGGCGTCGAGGTCGCGCATGTCCAGGGCCAGGGCGTACTTGGCCGGGAGCATGCGGATCTGTTCCAGCGACTCCAGGCGATCCAGGCGCGCTTCTACGGTCATTTCATTCATGCAGGTTTTCCCGGCCCGTCTCAGCGTTGCGAGGAGATGTTGCCGCCATCGACGACTATCTCCGCGGCATTGATGTAGCTGGCCTCGTCGGACAGCAGGAAGCGCACCACGCGGGCGACCTCGTCGGGTTGGCCGAGGCGGCCGAGCAGGATGCGCCGCTCGAAGACGCCAGGGTTGGCCGCCGCGATCGGCGCGACCATCGGGGTGAGGATCTGCCCCGGCGACACCGAGTTGACGCGGATGCCGTCGGCGCCCAGGGCGTCGGCCAGCGAGCGCACCAGCGACAGCAGGCCGCCCTTGGAGGCGCTGTACGCGGGAATCAGGCCGTTGCCCAGGGTGGCGTTGATGGAGGCGATGCCGACCACCGAGGAACCGGGGTTGGCGCGCAGGTCCGGGAGCATCTCCTGCACCAGCAGCGCCATGGCGCGCAGGTTGACGTTGAGCACGCGGTCCCAGCGCTCGGCGGTGAGCTGGTCGATGCCGCTCTGGTCGACCATCCCGGCGGCGTGCACCAGGCCGCCGGGGGCACCGAGGGCCGCGCGGGTGGCGGCCAGGGCCGGCGTGATGGCGGCGGCGTCGCAGAGGTCGACGCCTACGCCCAGGCAGGCCACGCCGTGGGTCTGGGCCAGTTGCGCGGCGACTTCCTCGGCCTTGCCGGCCTGCAGGTCCCAGATGGCCACCGGACGGCCGACGGCGGCGAGCGCCTCGGCGCAGGCCAGGCCGATGCCGGAGGCGCCGCCGGTGACCACGACGGGGCTGGCGGGAGAGTTCAGCTGAATGTTCATAAGGTCATGCCTCCTGGGCAGCTGCGCGGATTTCGGTCGAGGTCGCCGAGGTGTAGTCGGTGGCGCCCACGTTCAGTTCACAGGTCTTGCCGCCGTCCACCACCAGGCTCTGGCCGGTGATGTAGGAGGCTTCGTCGGAGGCCAGGAAGAGGATGGCGTTGGCCACTTCCTCCGGCTCGCCGATGCGCCCCAGCGGCACGGCGCGGGCGGTGCCCTCGGCGATCTGCGGGCTGCGCATGGCCTCGCGCGTGCCTTCGCTCCAGACGATGCCGGGGATCACCACGTTGACGCGGATCTTCTGCGCCGCGCCTTCCAGGGCTACCGCCCTACTGAAATTGAGCACCCCGGCCTTCGCCGCGCCATAGGCGGAGAGGCCCGGGCTGCCGAGCAGGCCGGCCACCGAGCCGAGGTTGACGATGGAGCCGCCGCGGCCCTGCATGGCGCGGAACGCCGCGCGGGTGCCGAAGAAGGCCACGTCGAGGCTGCCGCGCAGGCACTTGTGCCACTCGGAGGTCTCCAACGCGGAGAGCATGCCCCAGGTGTAGTTCACGGCGTTGTTGATCATCACGTCGAGCTGCCCGAAGCGCTCCACGGTCACCGCCACGGCGTTGTCCACCGAGGCCTCGTCGGTGACATCGGCCTGCACCCAGTCGGCCACGCCGCCCTGCGCGCGGATTTGCGCCACCACCGCCTCCAGCGGTTCGCGACGGCGGCCGCAGACCATCACCCGTGCGCCCTGGGCGGCGAACAGCTGCGCCGCCGCCGCGCCGATGCCGGTCCCGGCGCCGCTGATCAGTGCCACCTTGTCTTGCAGTCGTCCAGTCATCTGCGTTTGCCTCTTCAATGCATCAACATGCCGCCGCTGGCGGCGAGGGTTTGTCCGGTGAAAGCGCTGGAATCGTCGCTGGCGAGGAACAGGCAGGTCTGCGCGATCTCCTCGGGTTCCAGCATGCGTCCCAGGGGAATCGCCCGCTCCAGGGCCTGCGCCCACTCGCGGGAAATGGATTGCATCATCGGCGTGCGGGTCGGCCCCGGGCATACGCTGTTGACGCGGATGCCGCGCGGCCCGAGGTCGCGCGCCAGGCACTTGGTCAGCCCGAGCAGCGCCGCCTTGGAGGCGCAGTAGGCCAGCGGCCCCTCGCCGGTCAGCGCCGACAGGCTGGCGACGTTGACGATGGAGCCACGGCTGCCGCAGGCGATCATCAGGCGCACCGCCGCGCGGCTGCAGTAGAAGGCGCCGTCGAGGTTGATCGCCAGGATGCGCCGCCAGCCGTCGTCGGTGAGGTCGACGATCATGTCGGTGAACACGTCCGGCTGCTGGCCGGCGGCAAGCTGCGCGTTGCGTTCGCCCAGACGCTGCTGGTAGTGCTCGAAGCCGTCGCCGGGCACCTGGCCGAGGCCGGCGTTGTTGACCAGCACATCGAGCCGGCCGTAGCGCTCCTGCACCGCGGCGAACAGACGCTCCACGGAATCGGCATCGGCGATGTCGCAAGACGCCGCCATGCACCCTTCGCTGCCCGGCAGCGCCTGCCGCGCGCTTTCCGCGGCGGCGCCGTCGATGTCCGCCAGCACCACGCTGGCGCCCTGCTCGGCGAACAGGGCGGCGGTGGCGCGCCCCATGCCCGAACCTGCACCGGTGACCAGCGCGACCTTGCCCTTGAGCTTCATCTGGCTGTCCCCCGGCTCAGATCAGGTGCAGCTGGCTGCGCGCCTGCTCGGGCACTTCGTCGAGCTGGCGCCAGCCGCCGTCGCGACGTTCGAAGACCTTGAGGGTCGGCGCCGGCAGCTTGGCGACGTCGGTGTAGAACTGCTCGTACCACTCGCGCAGCTGGTACACCGGGCCGTCGCCTTCGCACAGCAGCGGCTTCTCGACGCGGCACTTGCCGTGCCAGATCTCGACGTCCTGGAAGAACGACTTGTGCGCCTGGTTGGCATAGGCCTCGGCGATGGCCTCGTTCTGCTCGTCGCTCAGCCCGGGCTGCTTGCGAACCTTGACCGCATAGCGCAGCTCGAAGCTGTTCTGGTCGATGGGTACGTGGCAGTTGAGCAGCAGGGTGTCGATGTTGCCCTCGGCGGTTTGCGCGCTCATCCGGGTGACGTGGTAGGCCGGGCCGAAGTAGGCGCTGTCGGCGCGCAGGCCGTTGCCCAGCAGCTCGCTCTCCTCGCCCTGGAACATCTGGTAGCCGATGTGGCCGTCGAAGGTGTTGCAGAAGTAGCTGGCCGGCGAGCCGTGCACCGGGCCGAAGTGCGCGAAGTCGGCGAGGTTGTCCACCAGCTCGCGGCAGTTGGTGTTGATCACCATCTTGCGCATGCGCCACTCGGTCCACTCCGGCGAGAAGCAGGCCTCGATGCGCGGGATCCGCACTTCCGGATCCGGCGCGCCGCCCTCGGCGTCGTGCCAGACGAACAGCAGGCGGTTCTCTTCCAGGGTCGGCCAGGCCTTGACCCGGGCGCGCGGCGGAATGCGCTGGCAATAGGGAATGGACGTGCACTTGCCGTCGGCGCCCCACTGCCAGTGGTGGAACGGGCAGACCACGTCGTTGCCTTGCACGTGGCCGCCGCTGAGGTCGGCGCCCATGTGCGGGCAGTAGCCGTCGAGGATGCGAATGGCTCCATCCTCGCCGCGGTAGGCGACCAGGCGGGTGCCGAAGATGTCCAGGCGGTGCGGCTTGCCGTCGGCATAGTCGGCGGCAAGCCCCAGGCAGTGCCAGCCGCGGGCGAAGCGCTGCGGGTAGGTCGCGTTCGTGGCGATGATCGGCGATTGCATGCTGTTCTCCAGGGGGTGGATGTCGAGCCGAACTATTGGCCATGGTCCAACCGCCAACATCCCCGCCGGGGACTAGCCCACACGGGTGAGAACAGCTTCGGTTCCCGGCGAGGATGCACGCATCCTCCATTCGAACGATGCCGGCGCTGGCGAGGCGCGCCAGCCTTGGGCGAAAAAACAGCCCACGGCGACGCCCGCGCGGCGGAGGAGCAACATGCACGGCACCGACATCTCGCCCGACGACCTGAGCCGGCTGATCGACCTGATCTACGAAGGCGCCGCCGAGGCCGTCCCCTGGCAACAGAGCCTGGAGTCCCTGCGCGGGGCGCTGCGGGCCAGCTACGCGACCCTGATCCTGCGCCCGGCGGCGCCGGGCGATCCGGGCTTCATGGTCAACGCCGGCGCGATCTCGAGCGGCGCCCTGGACGCCTACGAAAGCACCTATTACGCGCTCGATCCCTTCGTCGACCTGCCGGTGGACGAGGTGCACACAGTGGCGGAAATCCTCGGCGAGGCAGGCTGGCGCGAGTCGGCCTTCTACCAGCAGTTCAACGCGCCGCTCGACATCTTCCATATCCTCGGCGCCGACCTCGCCGATGCCGGCGGCGATTGCCGCCTGCGCATCTGCCGGCCGCATGGCGCGCCGGCCTTCGACGCCGCCGACAAGGCTTTCTGCGCGCGGCTGCTGCCGCACTTCAAGCGGGCACTGCGCCTGCACGGCCGGCTGGAACGCAGCGAAGTGGAACGCCGCCTGTACGCCTCGGCGGTCGAACGCATGCGCATCGGCACCCTGATCCTGGACAGCCGCCAGCAGGTCCTCGAAAGCAACCAGGCGGCCCGCGAACTGCTGGCCGCCGGGGATGGCCTGTTCCTGCTCGACGGTTGCCTGCAGGCCAGCGTACGGCGCGACGACCTGGCCCTGCAGCGGCTGATCGCGCAGGCCAGCCGGGAACGCCAGGGCGGCGGCCCGCAGGTCGCCGAGGCAATCACCCTGGCCCGCCCTTCCGGCCGCGCCGCGCTGGGCGTGGTGGTGCAGAGCCTGCCCGGTCGCAATCCGGCCGAAGGCAAGCAGGCCCAGGTAGCGGTCTTCCTGCGCGATCCGGAGCAGACCGCCAGCGTGCCGCAGCAGTCGCTGCGCCAGCTGTTCGGCTTCACCCCGGCCGAAGCGGCGCTGGCGGCGCAACTGGCCAACGGCCTGTCACTGGAGGATGCGAGCCTGCGCCTGAACATCAGCCGCAACACGGCCAAGGCGCACCTGCGCTCGATCTTCGGCAAGGCCGGGGTCAACCGGCAGAGCGAGCTGGCCTGCGTCCTGCACAGCAGCGTGGCCTTCCTTTGTGCGGAGAAGCCTGGCGAGTGACGGGTTGGCCGGCAGCGTTCAGCTCAACCGCGAGCGGGCCGGTGGCCACGGTCAGACGGCGTATAACCGCGAACGGTTATACGTACCTACGTTTGCGCCGGGCCTTTATGCGGGGCTTTGGGCCATTTCGCGCAGCGCGTCCTTGGTCACCTTGCCGGCGGCGTTCAGCGGCAGCACATCGAGCAGCATGGCGCGGCGCGGGACCTTGTAGTTGGCCATGCGCTCGCGGCACCAGGCGAGGAAGGCGTCGAGGTCGATGCGCTGCCCCGGCGCCGGCAGCAGGAAGGCCATGGCCACCTCGCCCAGGCGCTCGTCGGGGATGCCGATCACCGCCGCCTGGGCCACGCCCGGGTAGCCGAGGATGGCCTGCTCGATCTCCGCCGGGTACACGTTGAAGCCGCCGTTGATGAACATGTCCTTGAGGCGGTCGGTGATGCGCAGGTAGCCGCGCTCGTCGAGTACGCCGACATCGCCGGTGTGCAGCCAGCCCTCGGCGTCGATGGCCTCGGCAGTCGCCTCGGGGTTGTTGAAGTAGCCGCGCATCAGGTTGTAGCCGCGCACCTGCACTTCGCCCGGTTGCCCGGCCGGCACGGCCCTCCCCTGCTCGTCCGCGCAACGCACCTCGATGCCGGGGAAGGCGCGGCCGCTGGTGGTGGCGACGGTTTCCGCGTCGTCGCCGGGACGGCAGATGGTGACGAAGCCGCAGGTCTCGGTGAGGCCGTAGGCGGTGACTATGGTCTGGAAGCCCAGCTCGCTGCGCATCCGCCGGACCATCTCCACCGGCACCGCGGCGGCACCGGTGACGGCCACGCGCAGCGAGGTCAGGTCATGGGCGTCGCGCTGCGGATGGGCGAGCAGCGACTGGTAGAGCGTGGGCGGACCGGGCAGCACGGTCACCCGCTCGCGGGCGATGCGTTCGAGCAGCACCGGCACGTCGAACACCTGCTGCGGCAGGATGCAGCAGCCGCGCATCAGCGCCGCCAGCCAGCCGGCCTTGTAGCCGAAGCTGTGGAAGAACGGGTTGACGATCAGGTAGCGGTCGCCTTCGCGCAGGCCGACCATCTCGCTCCAGTCGCGCACCAGGCGCAGGTTCTGCCCGTGGGCGGTCATCACGCCCTTGGGCTTGCCGGTGGTGCCGGAAGTGAACAGCAGGTCGCAGAGGTCGTCTTCGCTCAGCGCCGACTCGCGCTCGGCCAGCTCCGACTCGGGCACGCCCTCGGCCAGGGTTAGGAAGGTTTCCCAGCCCAGGCAGCCGTCGCGCTCGCCGCGCAGGATGATGCGCTGGCGCAGGTCCGGCAGCGCCTCGCCATCGAGCAGCGCCGGGTAATCGGTGCCGAGGAATTGGCCAATCACGAACAGCAGGCTGGCGCCGCTCTCGCGCAGCACCAGGCCCGCCTCGGCGCCCTTCATGCGGGTGTTCAGCGGCACCAGCACGGCGCCCACGCTCTGCAGCGCGGTGGCCGCGACTATCCACTCCCAGGCATTCGGCGCCCAGAGCGCGACCCGCTCGCCCTGCTCCAGGCCCAGCGCCAGCAGGGCGCGCGCGGCCTGGCGGCGTGCGGCGTCGAGCTGGCGATAGCTCAGGCGCAGGGTGCCGTCCTCGATGGCCGGCAGGTCGGCGAAGCTCGCCGCCGCGGCGGCCAGCAGGTGAGGGATGGTCGGGGCGGAAAGCGGGCAGGTCATGGCAGGAAGACTCGCGAACGGGAACGACAGGGCCGGCGCGGCGCCGGCCCGGGTGCGGCAGACTCAGGTCGGCGGGGCGAAGCGGCGGCCGGCGGAGAACCCGCCATCCACGGCGATCATCTGCCCGCTGACGAAGGAGGCATCGTCCGAGGCAAGGAAGAGCGCGACCTTGGCGACCTCCTCCGGCTGCCCGGCGCGGCACAGCATGTGCTGCGCGACGAAGAAGGCATGGAACTCCTCGTTGTCGCGGACCATCTGCGACATGGGCGTCTCGATCAGCCCCGGACAGAGCCCGTTGACCCGCACGTTGGCGTGGCCGTAGTCGATGGCCATGGAGCGGGTCAGCTGGTTGATGGCGCCCTTGGCGACGTTGTAGGCGACGTTGCCGTAGCACCCTTCCAGGCCGAAGATCGAGCCGAAGTTGATGATCGAGCCGCTGCGCTGGGCGACCATCTGCGGCACGGCATGCTTGCTGGTGAGCATGCTGCCGGTGAGGTTGATGTCCAGCACGCGCTGCCACTCGCCGGTCGAGGTCTCGGTGACGCTGCCGTAACTGGCGACCCCCGCGGCGTTGACCAGCACGTCGAGCCGGCCATGGCGCGAGACCACCTCGCCCATCACCTGCTGCAGGTTGTTCTCGTCGCGCACATCCAGCGTCATGAACAGGCCGGGGAACTCCGCCGGCGCGGCGCCGACATCCATCCCCACCACCTCGGCACCTTCGGCCGCGAACAAGCGGGCGCAGGCCAGCCCGATACCCGATGCCGCGCCCGTGATCGCCGCGACCTTGCCCTGCAGTCGATTCATTCGCCCACCTCTGTTTGTTGTTGTCGGTTTGCTCTGCGCCGGAGTCTAGCGAGGGCCTGGCGGGGGGAGATCGTCCGTTGGGACTAGCTGAAGAGCAGGCAGTCCGCGGAAAGGTCCCACAGAACGATGCAATTATTCCTGCACTATAAATCTACTAATGCTGTAATAATTACATTACGACTTACCTTGCAAACCCAGTGAATGAAATTATTCTTTCCTCATCAGGTCGTTAAGAACGGAATACTTGCATCATGGCTAGAAAGACCGCGCCCCTGCTCCCTGCCACGAGCCAGTTGCTGGAGCGCCTGGGCGAACGCCTGCGCCTGGCGCGCCTGCGCCGCAAGCTGCAGGCCAAGCAGGTGGCCGAACGCGCCGGCATGTCGCAGATGACCCTGCGCGCCCTGGAACGCGGCAGCTCCGGTGTGACCATCGGCGCTTACCTGGCGGTGATGCAGGTACTCGGCCTGGAGCGCGACCTGGAGCTGCTGGCCCAGCAGGACGAAGTCGGGCGCCAACTGCAGGATGCTGCGCTGGGTACGCCCGCCGTCCGACAGACAAGGGCGCGCTATGCAGTCGCGCCGCCGGCCGCGAAAAAAGCCCGCGCTCCGGCCCCGCCCACTGCGCCGACCACCCCAGCCGAGGCTGAAGCGCCCCGGACCATCAGCGCCAGCGAGCTCTCGGCCCTGCTGCGCAAACCCGCGAAGCCCTCCCGATGAACGCGCCTATTGCTGTCTATGCCGATTGGCAGGGCCTGGGCGCGCCCAGGCGCCTGGGTCATCTCCACGCCCGCCGCAGCGCCGGCGGTGAACTGCTGGCCTTCGAATACGACGGCGAAGCACTGCTCGACCCGCAGCTCAGCGCCCTGTCGTTGGACCCGCGCCTGGGACTCTTCGCGGGCCCGCAGTATCCGCTCGCCGGCCAGGGGTTCGGCGTGTTCGCCGACGCCAGCCCCGACCGCTGGGGCCGCATGCTCATGCAACGCCGTCTCGAACGGGACAAGCGGGCCGGCAAGGTGCCGGCCAACACCCGCCTGTATGAATCGGATTACCTGCTCGGCGTACACGACCAGTACCGCGTCGGCGCACTGCGGTTTCGGGCAGGCGACCGCGGTCCGTTCCTCGACGACCGACACGACCGGGCCGCGCCGCCCATGGTGCGCCTGCGCGAACTGGAAGCGGCCAGCCTGGCCCTGGAGCGCGACGTCGAGAACGACGCCCCGGACGCGGATGCCTGGCTGCGCCTGCTCATCGCCCCCGGCGGCTCGCTGGGCGGTGCGCGGCCCAAGGCGAGCGTCGTGGATGCCGAAGGCCACCTGTGGATCGCCAAGTTCCCCAGCCTGTACGACGACTTCGACGTCGGTGCCTGGGAGCTGCTGGTGAACACCCTGGCGCTCAATTGCGACCTGCGCGTGGCCGAGGGGCGTGCCGCTCGCTATGCCAGCCCGCGCCACTGCTTCATGGTCAAGCGCTTCGACCGCACAGCGGGCGGAGGGCGATTGCATTTCGCCTCGGCCATGACACTGACCGGGCACATCGACGGCGACGACGCGCAAAGCGGTGCCAGCTACCTGGAGTTGGCGCGGGTACTGATCGAACAGGGGGCCGAACCCAATGCCGACCTGCGCGAGCTGTGGTCACGCATCCTGTTCAACATGCTCGTGAGCAACTGCGACGATCACCTGCGCAATCACGGTTTCCTGTTGCAGCCGGGCCGTGGCTGGCGTCTGTCGCCGGCCTACGACATGAACCCCGTGCCGTTCGCCCAGGGCCTCAAACTGAACGTCAGCGAAGCCGACAACCAACTCGACCTCGACCTCGCACGCTCGGTGGCCGGCTACTTCCGCGTGTCGCTCGCGGAAGCGGACGAACGCATCGACGCCTTCCGCCAGGTAGTCGGCCAGTGGCGCATCCTGGCCGATCACCTGGGCGTGTCGACGCGCGAACAGCAAGCCATGGCACCGGCCTTCCGCCTGGCCGGGCGCTGAGACAAAAAAAACCCGGCCGAAGCCGGGTACCAAAAGGGGGCGGCACAAGCCCCACACTCGAGAGCAACTCTTTCAATCCGTCTCTTCAGTCGGGGAAACGCACCCGCACCTCGCGGCTGCCGGGGCGGCCCTGGCAGGCCAGGGTCCAGCCTTCGGCCAGTTCGGCGGCGCTCAGCACGTCGTTGCGCGGCAACAGCACTTCACCCTGCTCCACCTTGCACATGCAGGCGCCGCAGAAGCCTTCCTCGCAGGAGGCCGGCGCAGCCAGCCCCGCCTTGCGGAAGCTTTCCAGCAACGTGTCTCCGGCGCTGCAGGGCACTTCGTGCTCGGCGCCGTCCAGGTGGACCCGCAGGCTTTCCACCGTGACTTCCGCAGCCGCACTGCGCGCCTGCTCGTCGGCGGCCGCGAGTTCGTCCGGGTCGGCCGGCGAGACGAAGCGTTCGACGTGGATGCGTGCGGGTTCGACGCCGACGTCCAGCAGCGTGTTCTCCACCGTGTCCATGAAC
This sequence comes from Pseudomonas sp. QL9, assembly GCF_041409665.1. Taxonomy (NCBI): domain Bacteria; kingdom Pseudomonadati; phylum Pseudomonadota; class Gammaproteobacteria; order Pseudomonadales; family Pseudomonadaceae; genus Pseudomonas; species Pseudomonas sp. QL9. Next base: position 4,312,002 of record NZ_CP166971.1, on the reverse strand, counting down.
GGACCCGGCCCGCAGATGAAGCATTCGGCCTCTTCCCAGCCTCGCAGAAGGTGGCGCACTTCGGCGGCGCTGAGGAAGCCCTGCAGGCTGTCCAGCACGTGGATCACCTGCAGGCGCTGGCCGTGTTCGCGCACCAGCTCGCGCAGGGCTTCGCGGAAGATCACCGAGTCGGCGTCGCGGTTGGCGTACACCAGGCGGATGTAGCAATCGCCATCGGCCAGCGCCGCGCGGAGGATGGAGAACACCGGGGTGATCCCCGATCCGCCGCCGAACAGCAGCAGGTCGCGCTTGGCATCACCGAGGTGGAAGTGCCCCGCCGGTGGCAGGACCTCCAGTTCGTCGCCGGGACGCACCCGGTCATTCATCCAGTTCGACACCCGCCCGCCGGCCACGCGCTTGATGGTGACCCTTGGGCGGGCATCCAGCCCCGGCGTGCTGGACATCGAGTAGCAGCGCGTCAGGCGCTTGCCGTCCACCGTCACGCGGAAGCCAAGGAACTGCCCGGCGCGGTACTGGAAGCGCCCGGCGAGTTCCGCCGGGACCTCCAGCACCAGCGAGCGGGCGTCGGCGGTTTCCTCGATCACCTCGGCGACCCGCAGGCGGAAGGCGCCGCCCCCCTCGACCGGCGGCATCGGGATCAGGGTCTGCGCACTGCCCATGTCCATTCCTCGCTCAGACGCCGCCGATCAGCTGCGCGTTGTCCACGCGGATCTCGGCGCCGTTGATGAAGCGCGACTCGTCCGAGGCCAGGAACAGCACCACGTTGGCGATATCGCGCGGGGCGCACATGCGGTTCTTCGGATCGGCATCGAGCACGTCCTGGGGAATCGCCTGGCCGCCGGCCAGGGCCTGGGTCATGGGGGTGTTCACGCCGTCCGGGTGCACGCTGTTGCAGCGGATGCGATAGCCGTGGTTCTTGCAGTGGATGGCGATGGAGCGGGTCAGCGCGGCCACCGCGCCCTTGGACGCCGAGTAGGCGCAGAACTCCGCCATGCCGCCGAGCGCGGCCACCGAGGACATGTTGACGATGGAGCCGCCGCCGCTGTCCTTCATCGCCGCGATGGCGTGCTTGCAGCCGAGGAAGTAGCCGTCGCCGTTGATGGTCTGCACCTTGCGCCACAGCTCCAGGCTGGTGTCCTCGATGTTGGCCATGGCCAAGATGGCGGCGTTGTTGACCAGCACGTCGAGGCGGCCGAAACGCTCCAGGGTGAGCTTGATCACCTGCTTCCAGTCGTCTTCGCTGGCGATGTCGTGGCGGATGAACAGGGCGTTGTCGCCGATTTCCGCTGCGGCGGCGCGTCCGGCCTCTTCGTTGAGGTCGGTGAGCACCACGCGGGCGCCCTCGGCGGCCAGCAGTTTGGCGTCCTCGCGGCCGATGCCGCTGGCGGCGCCGGTGACGATGCAGACCTTGCCTTGCATACGGTTCATGCTTGTTTTCCTTCAGGCGGTTTCGGGAGTGGCGGCATGAGCCTGCGTCGCCACATGGGCGGCGGCGCGGCGGCCGGAATACACGCAGTCGGCGATCGACAGACCGGATACGTAGAGGTTGGAAGCGACCCCCACGGCGTTGCGTCCGGCGCTGTACAGCCCCGGTATCGGCTCACCGGAGTCGTCCAGCACGCGTCCGCTGCGCTCGCACACGCGCAGGCCGCCGAGGGTGATCGCCGGGCACGGATAGAGCTGGCTGTCCACCGACAGGTCGAGGGCGTACCAGGGGCCGTCGTCGAGGTCGGCGAGCATCGCCGGCGACTTGCCGAAGGCGTCGGTGTGTTCGCCGCGCGCCGCCCGGCTGTATTCCTCCAGGGTGCGGCGCAGGTTGCCGGCGGGGACGCCGATGGCTTCGGCAAGGGCCTCCACGCTGTCGCCGCGGCGGCGGTTGAACAGCAGGTTGAGCAGCACCGGCAGGCGCTGGAACGACCACACCTTGCCCGGCCCGACCTGGCGCAGCGACTCGCGCAACAGGGTGCGGTCGAGGATCAGGATGGCGCGGCCGCCGTTCTCCTCGACCATCGCGTGGCCGAGCTTGGCGCCGTACACCTCTTCGTTGCAGTAGCGCTCGCCGGCGGCGTTGACGACGACCCCGCGGGCCCAGGCCAGCGGCGGGTTGATGAAGCGCCAGGCGCTGACCTTGTCCATGCGCGCCGGCACCGCGCCGACGCCGGCGCCCAGGCGGATGCCGCTGCCATCGCAGCCCGGCGTGCCCAGCGGCAGCGCCGGCAGGTAGCGCGGCGCGTGCTCGCCGAGCATCTCGCGGTTGAAGACGAAGCCGCCGGCGCTGAGCAGCACGCCCTTGCGAGCACGCAGCAGCAGCGGCCGCGCATGCTCCTCTTCGATGCGCCGCAGGTTGGCGCTCATGCGCTCGGCCAGCGGCGGTGCATAGGGATGGATGGCCGTGGCCCAGCGTGCCAGGCGTGCGTGTCGGCGCGCGGCAGCACTGCCCGGTGGCAGGCGCCAGGCTTCGACGCCGACCACGGCGCCTTCGCTGTCGAGCACCAGGCGGCGGACCTCGCACTGGCTGTAGAGCAGCACGCCCTTGGCTTTTGCGCTGCTGCGCAACGCGGCGAAAAGCGCGGCGCCGGACATGCCGCGCCCCTTGGTGCGATGCCCGCGCGGCGCCGGCTTGGCCAGGCTGGCGTAGGCCGGCACCGACTCGTTGCCGGAGTAGTACAGGTAGTAGCGGTCGCTGGGGTAGGAGGTCTTGTGCGGCGGCACGCTGGCTTCGAAGCGCGCGCCCTGGCGTTCCAGCCAGGCCAGCTGCTCGACGCTGCGCAGGCAGAAATCGCGCAGGGTCTCGGGCTTCACCGCGTCGCCGACCTCTTCGCGCAGATAGGTGAACATCGTCTCCGGGTCGTCGGCATAGCCGGCCTGCGCCTGGTAGGGCGTGCCGCCGCCGGCATAGACCACGCCGCCGCTGCGCGCCGTGGCGCCGCCGCCGGCGAAGCGGTCCAGGGCCACGACTGCCAGCCCGCGCTCGCGCGCCTCGAGGGCGGCGCAGGCGCCGGCGCCGCCGAAGCCGACCACCAGCAGGTCGGTCTCGGCATCCCAGTTCGGTGTTTCCCCGACGCCCAGGCGCAGAGGCTGCAGCGGTTGCGTGGCGGCCATGGCGTCAGCCCGCCGCCGCCATGCTCGGCGCCTGGGCGGCGACGGCGGTGGTGTAGGTGCCGTTCACGTAGATCAGCGGCGTGATGCTCGGGGTATGGCGGATCTCGCGGATGCGCCCGATGAAGATGGTGTGGGTGCCGTAGGCGAAGCGGCCGTCCTGCTCGCAGATCAGGCTGGCCTGGGCATCGCCCAGGTAGGGCACGCCGCCTTCGGCGGTGCGCCAGTCGCCGCTGGCGAAGCGGCCCTCGCCTTTCACCGGGCCGCTGCACAGGTGCGACAGGTGCTCCTGCTCCTGGCCGAGGATGTTCACGCAGAAGTCGGCGCCGGCCTCCAGCACGCGGTGCAGGGAGGCGGTCTTGTTCACGCAGATCAGCAGCGACGGCGGCTCGGTGGACAGCGAATCGACCGCGGTGGCGGACATGGCGAAGCGTTCCTTGCCGTCGCTGGTGGTGATGATGGTCACCGACTTGGCCAGCCGGCGCATGGCCTGGAGCATGTCGGCTTTCAGATTGTCTTGGCTCATCGCACGGGACCTCGCTGGGGTTCGTTGTTGTGCGATGGATTCTCTGGCGGGCCCGCCTGCGCAACATCGTCCGAGGGGACTAGTCGGCCCGGCGTCCGCGGCGCGCGGGGATATGGTCCGTTTGAAGGATGCCGCCCCGTGCCGGCATTGCTCCAATGCCTCGCGAAGGGACCGACACGGCCCCGAGCGCAGCCCTGCGGGGCTATCACAGGAGAACAACAAGATGCTCGACCAAGACCTGATCCGTCAGCGCCTGCGCCAGCGCGCCCGCGAACTGGTGCCGGTGCTGCGCGAACGCGCCGCCGAGGCTGCGCGCGCGGGCCGGCTGCCGGAAGAGACCATTCGCGATTTCCACGACGCCGGCTTCTTCCGCATCCTCCAGCCGGCGCGCTGGGAAGGCTACGAACTGGAGCCCAAGGACTTCTTCGAGGTGCAGATGACCCTCGCCGAAGGCTGCATGTCCTCGGCCTGGGTGCTCGGCGTCGTAGCCATCCACAACTGGCAGCTGGCGCTGTTCGACGACCGCGCCGCGCAGGACGTCTGGGGCAAGGACTCCAGCGTGCTGATCTCCTCTTCCTATATGCCGGTGGGCAAGGTCACCCGCGTCGAGGGCGGCTTCCGCCTGTCCGGGCGCTGGGGCTTCTCCAGCGGCAGCAAGCACTGCGAGTGGGCCTTCCTCGGCGCCATGGTGCCGCCGAGCGAGCCGGGGGGCGCGCCGGACTACCGGACCTTCCTGGTGCCGCGCAGCGACTACCAGATACTCGACAACTGGAACGTGATGGGCCTGGAAGCCACCGGCTCCCACGATGTGCTGGTGGAAGACGCCTTCGTCCCCGAGTACCGCACCCACCGCTCCATCGACGGCTTCATGCAGAACAGCCCGGGCAACGCGGTGAACACCGCCCCGCTGTTCCGCCTGCCGTTCGGGCAGATCTTCGTCCGCGCAGTGTCGTCCTCGGCCATTGGCGCGCTGCAGGGCGCCGTCGATGCATTCATCGAGCACAACCGCGCCCGCGTCGGCGTCAACGACGGCCGCAAGATGGGCCAGGACCCGGGCGCCCAGCAGGCGCTGGCCGACGCGATGCTCTGCGTCGACGAATGCCGCACGCTGCTGCTGCGCAACTTCGAGCTGATGGTGCAGCGCGCCCGCGACGAGCAACCGCTGAGCATCCCCGAGCGGGTGAAGATGCGTTACGACTCGGCGGTGGTCGGCGACAAGTGCGCCCGCGCCACTGGCGCGCTGATGTTCAACAGCGGCGCCTCGACCATCTTCCGCGAACACCCGATCAACCGCGCCTTCCGCGATATCCACACCGGCCGCGCGCACGTCGCCAACAGCCCGGCGAAATACGCCTGGAACCTCGGCGGCGTGAGCATGGGGATGGACTCGACCGACTTCTTCCTCTGACGAATCACCCGGATTCGTAGGATGGGTTGAGCGAAACCCATGCTGCATGAAGCCCCCGCGCGGAGGTCGACGCCCACCGCATGGGGTTCGCAGGCTCCCCCCATCCTACGGCTCTCCGATTTCCCCCGGCGTTTCGGCGTAGTCCGTTCGGTCGATTCCGCGACGCCGGCGAACACGGAACATGGCCCACGAGGCAGAGCCCGTCGGCCCGCCATACCTGACAAGGGACGAACCCCATGAAATTCTCTCTGATCTATGAAGCGCAGACGCTGGACAGCAGCCGCGAAGGCGACCGCCGCGTCTTCGACGAAACCGTCGAACAGGCCGTGCTGGCCGACAAGCTGGGCTTCGACACCTTCTGGTGCGTCGAGCACACCGCGCTGACCAACTACTCGCACATGTCCGCCCCGGAGACCATGCTGGCCTTCGTCGCCGGCAAGACCGAGCGCATCGGCATCGGCCACGGCGTGGTCTGCCTGCCGCCAGCGATGAACCACCCGGTGAAGGTCGCCGAGCGCATCGCCACCCTCGACCTGCTGTCCAAGGGCCGCGTGCACTTCGGCGTGGGCAAGGGCGGCACCCAGCAGGAAGCCGGCACCTTCGGCTACGACCTGGCGACCCTGCAGCCGCAGATCGACGAAGCCATGTACCTGATCCCGAAGATGTTCGTGCAGGACGAGATCGAGCATAACGGCGACTTCGTGAAGATCCCCAAGCGGCCGATCCATCCCAAGCCCTACCAGGACCCGCACCCGCCGATGTACCTGGCCTGCACCAACACCGAATCGCTGAAGAACGCCGGCGGCCGCGGCATGGGTGCGCTGGTGCTGGGCTTCGGCGGCCCGGAAGAGATCGCCAAGAAGGTCGCCGTGTACCACGAGGCCTGGGACAACCGCGACGAGAGCAAGCAGGTCGGTTTCCGCCCCAACCGCCACATCGCCGCGCTGTGCCCGGCCATCGTCCTCGATGACAACGAGCAGGCCCGCGCCATCGGCATCCGCGGCCAGCGCTACTTCATGGAATCCCTGGCCTACTGGTACGCCGGCGGCGAGCGCCCGGACCCGGCCAAGTGGCAGGACGACACCTTCGTCGACGGCAACGGCCAGGCGGTGATCCGCTCGCGCTTCGCCTCCGAGGAAGTCACCGTGGACTTCTCCGACCCGACCATGGCGATGATGAACCCCAACCACGCCTACGGCACCGTGAACGACTGCATCGGCTACGTGCAGCGCCTGATCGACGCCGGCGCCGACGAGATCCTGTTCATCTGCCAGATGGGCACGGTTCCGCAGTGGGCGCAGCTGGAAACGCTGAAGAACATCGGCGAGAAGGTCATTCCGTACTTCCGCAACAAGCAGAAGGCCTGAGCCGGCGTCCCGACCCGCTCGTGACGGGTCGGGCAAGGCTTCCACGGGGCGGCGCCGGTTTCGGGCCGCCCCTTTTGCGCTGGACCTCAGCGCATGGCGGCGATGAACCCACGGAACTCCTGTTCCGAGAAGCCGCGCAGGGTTTGCGTGCGGATGTTGCCAAGCGATGCCACCTTGAGCAGCAGCGCGGTGCCCACGTCCTCCGCGCCTTCCACGATCAGCACCATGTCGTAGCTGCCCGTCGTCCAATAGGCGGCCTTGACCGAGATGCCAAGCTGCTCGGCCATTGCCTTGAAGGCGACGAAGCGGTCGGGCGAGTCCTTGACGTTGCGGATGCCCTGGTCGGTGAAGCTCACCAGGGAAATGAAGGTAGCCATGATTCAGCTCCTGTCGTATCGAGAGGCGACGGTCGATGGGGCGGAAGCCACTGCACCGGAAGAAGACCGCCGCCCTTCCCGACATGCATGCGCGCGGCGCCCCGAAACACCGCGAGCCGCGTCGACCATCACGAATCCGACGACCTCCTCAGAACAGGCTTAGCAGCCCCCGCAAGCCCTGCACGACCGCTGATCCGCTGCCGCCCCGGCAGCCCGCCAACGCGCACCTATACTTCACGCCCACGCAGCCCCTTTCCAATGGCCCGGCGACCCGGGCGCCCCCTGGCAACCTCACGGAGAACAGATATGTCCCTGCGAATTGGCGATGAAGCACCCGACTTCACCGTAGACAGCACCGAAGGCCCCCTGCACTTCCACGAATGGATCGGCGACAGCTGGGCGATCCTGTTCTCCCACCCGAAGGACTTCACCCCGGTGTGCACCACCGAGCTGGGCTACGTGGCCCGCCTGAAACCGGAATTCGACAAGCGCAACACCAAGGTGGTGGGCCTGAGCGTGGACCCGGTCAGCGACCACAACAAATGGGTCGGCGACATCGCCGAAACCCAGGGCCACGCGGTGAACTTCCCGCTGATCGGCGACGAGAACCTGGTGGTGGCCAAGCTCTACGACATGATCCACCCCAACGCCAGCAGCGGCCCGCGCACGGCGGTGGACAACGCGACCGTGCGCTCGGTGTTCCTCATCGGCCCGGACAAGAAGATCAAGGCCACGCTGACCTACCCGATGAGCGCCGGGCGCAACTTCGACGAGATCCTGCGCCTGCTCGACGCCATCCAGCTCAACGCCATGCACACGGTGGCAACGCCGGTGAACTGGAAGCCGGGCGACGACGTGATCATCCCCACCTCGGTGTCCAACGAAGACGCGCAGAAGAAATACCCGCAGGGCTTCAAGACCCTCAAGCCGTACCTACGCGTAGTCGCCCAGCCCAAGTGACGCCCCGCCCTTCCTCCCCGCGCGGGGAGGAAGGCGCCCCCGCTCCCGGCTAGTCCACACAGACGATGGCACCCGCCGGCGCCCCCTGCATGGTTGCACCTCTTCACCCAAACGGGTCATGCCGAGAACGAGGAGCTTTGCCATGCAGAAGGTCATCTACCTACTTTGGCGCGACAACCGCAGCAGCGCCGAGGACTTCTTCCACCGGTTGCGCACGGAGCTGGCTGCGCAACTGAACCCGCTCGGCGCGCAGCAACTGCAGCTGAACCTCGCCGACGCCGCCGTGGCGCCGGCAGCCGGCCTGCGCCAGGAGAACAACCGGCCGCTGCCCGACGCCACCCTGTCGTTCTGGCTGCACAGCGCCAACCGCCTGTTCCGCCAGGCCATCGACGAGGCCGTGGCCGCGTTCTGCGCACGCATGGCTGCGTACCTGGTCTGCGAATCGGTGCCGATCCCCAACACGCGCTTCCCCGCGCGGGCCGGCGAACGCACCCACGGCTTCTCGCAGATGGCCTTCCTCACCCGCCCGCCGCGCCTGACCCACGAGGCCTGGCTGGATGTCTGGCAGAACCACCACACCCGCGTGGCCATCGATACCCAGGACAACTTCCTCTACGTGCAGAACCTCGTGGTGCAGGTCCTCACCCACGGCGCCGCGCCGCTCTCGGCGATCGTCGAGGAGTGCTTCCCGCCCGCCGCCATGAGCGATCCACAAGCGTTCTTCGACGCTCCGGGCGACGAGGCGAAGTTCCAGCGCAACCTGGCCGAGATGATGGACAGCTGCCGGCGCTTCATCGACTTCGACCGCATCGACGTGCTGCCCACCAGCCAGTACCCCCTGTGATCCGCCCCCCGGAGGAAGCACGAGCATGAACAGACTTGCAGGCAAGACCGCCCTGGTCACCGGCGGCGGCCAGGGCGTCGGCCAGGGCATCGCCTACGCCCTCGCCGCCGAAGGCGCCCGCGTGGCCGTCGCCGGCCGCACCCTGGAATCCCTGGAACGCACCTGCGCCGAGATCCGCCGGCGCGGGGGCGAGGCGCAGGCGGTGGTCTGCGACGTGACCCGCGCAGAGCACATAGAGCGTTGCGTCGCCCAGGTGCTGGAAGGCTTCGGCGGCCTCGACATCCTGGTCAACAACGCTCACATCGTCCCGCTCGGGCGCCTGCTCGAGGTCAGCGAAGACGCCTTCCAGCAAGGCTGGGACTCCGGACCGCTGGCGACCCTGCGGCTGATGCGCGCCTGCCACCCGCACCTCAAGGGGGGCGGCGTGGTGGTGAACCTGGCATCGTCCGCGGCGGTACGCTGGGACGCCTCGGGCTACGGCGCCTACGCAGCGACCAAGGAGGCGATCCGCTCCCTCAGCCGCGCCGCCGCCTGCGAATGGGGGCCCGACGGCATCCGCGTCAACGTCATCGCGCCCCATGCGCTCTCCCCTGGCCTGGCCGGCTGGATGCAGGCCAACCCGGAGGAAGCCGGGGCCTTCGTCCAGGGCATTCCGCTACGCCGCGTCGGCGACTGCGAAAACGACATTGGCCGCACCGTGGCCTGGCTGGTAAGCGACGAGGCCGGCTACCTGACCGGCGCCACCCTGCCGCTGGACGGTGGCCAGGCGTATTGGGGCTGACGGGAAAAAAACTTAGAAGCGAGCAAGCTCGCGAACAGCCGCTTACCGAATGGGTTCGCGAGCAAGCTCGCTCCTACGAAAAGCGTAAGCGCGCTTCGCTCTTGGGACTTCCAGAGAAATATCCGCACGCGCCGAACGCCCCTTACAGGAGGCCGAGCTAAGCCCACGCAGAGGAGGTCATGCGACATGGATGTCGCAAGAGCCGTCGTGAGTACAGGGACGTGCTCTCGACGGCGTGCCTCCGGGTGCGTGGGAATGTGCGAGGGAAGTCCGGCTTGCCGGACCCGTATTTCGGGGCAAGCACTTTGGTTACTTTCTTGCGTTTGAGAAAGTGACTCGCCCGAGGGGGCGAAACAAAGACTTTCCGAGCACACCGAAGCGGCGCAGAAACACCCAAACAAGATGCTGGGTGACTCGCTTCGCTCGCCCTTCGGGCCGCGCTGAAGCGCGTTCAGCGCGAGCGCTGTCCCGCGTTCGCGTGGATGACGCAGGAGAAAGCGAAATTTGATCCCGTCACTCCCGCGAACGCGGGAGCCCAGAAGACAGTTGCTCCTACACGATGCGGCGTTGCCGACCACCCGTAGGGAATAACCGCAACGCGGTTATCCGCCTCCCCCGTTCAGACCACCCGCGCCGGATGCTGCACCCGCGGCGCCCCCAGTTGCTCGCGCCAGGACGGCGGCTGGCGGCCGCCGGCTTCCTGGATGCCGTAGCGCAGCGCCAGCTCCGCGCTGACCAGGGTCTGCCCGGAGAGCTTCGGCAGCTCCGGGTCCTCCAGCAGCGCCTTGAGGATGCGGCCGTTGAATTGCGGGGTCTCGGCCATGGCCAGGAAAGCCTCGTACTGCTCGGCGCGGGCCTGGCCGGCGATGGCCGTGCGTTCGGTCAGTTGCGGGCCTAGCCACAGCGAGACCGCCGCCACCGCGGTGTCCTCGAAGTCGATCGCCATGTCCGCCGCGAACTTGTCCACGCCGGCCTTCTGCGCGCCATAGGCCGGGCCGTGCATGTAGCAGCCGGCGCCGAACGAGGACACGAACGCCACCAGCGCATTCGGCGCGCGCAGCAGCAATGGTGCGGCGTAGTAGCTGGCGACGTAGGCCGAGCGCAGGCCGACGTCGAGGATGTTCACCAGGTCCAGCGGCTTCTCCCAGAAGGGACCGGGATCGATCAGCTGGTCATGGATGAAGGTGACGTTGTTCACCAGCAGGTCGAGGCGCCCCTGCTCGGCCTCGATGCGTGCGAACAGCGCGCGCACCTGGGCGTCGTCGGAATGGTCGCACTGCACCGCGATGCCCTTGCCGCCGGCGGCGTCTATCGCCGCGGCGGTTTCATGGATGCTGCCGTGCATGACCTGGCCACGCAGCTGCGCGCCACCGGATTGCAGCGAGCGGCCACTGACGTAGACGGTCATGCCGGCCGCGCCGAGGGCCTCGGCGATACCCTTGCCGACGCCACGGCTGGCGCCGGTGACCAGGGCGATACGGGGAGCGTGTTCAGGCATTCTGGGTAACCTCGTGCGGAGCGGGTGCGACGCCAGCGTGTTGCTGGAGATGTTCGGCGGCAAGGAAGCCGAAGGTCATTGCCGGGCCGATGGTGGCGCCGGCACCCGGGTAGGTGGTGCCCATCACTGACGACGAGCTGTTGCCAATGGCGTAGAGCCCGGCGATGGCACTGCCGTCCTCGCGCAGCACCTGGGCGTGCGGGTTGGTGAGCAGGCCGCCCTTGGTGCCGATGTCGCCGGCATCGATGCGCACCGCGTAGAAGGGTGCCTTGAGCAGCGGCGCCAGGCACGGGTTGGGCTGCACGGTAGGGTCGCCGTAGTAGCGGTCGAACAGCGACTCGCCCTTGTGGAAGTCCGGGTCCTGGCCCAGCGCGGCATAGCGGTTGAAGCGCTCCAGCGTGCGAGCCAGGCCGGCGCCGTCGACGCCGATGGTCGCTGCCAGTTCCTGGATGCTGTCGGCTTTCTGGAAATAGTTGCGCAGGTTCTTCGGCAGGCGACTGTCGGGCTGCGCGTAGCCGGGCAGCAGCGCGCCGCAGGGGTATTTGCGACGGAACTCGGCGTCGAAGATCATCCAGCAGGGCACGCTGCGCGCGGTTTCGCTGTCATGGCCGTACATGGCGTAGACGATGTCGGTGTAGGGCGCGGCTTCGTTGACGAAGCGCTGCCCGGCGGAGTCCACCAGGACGCACCCCGGCAGGGTGCGCTCGACGAAGAGCGCGCGCGCCTTTTCCTCGCCCTCCACGTGGGTGGTCGGCGCCCACCAGCTGTGATCCATCAGCGCGGTGGCCGCGCCCAGCGCCTGGCCGGCGCGAATGCCGTCGCCGCTGTTGTAGGGTGGCGTCGCGCTCCACTTCGCCTGCGATGGCTGCCGATGGTACTGGCTGCGCATCTCCTGGTTGCGTTCGAAGCCGCCGGCGGCCAATACCACGCCGCGCCGTGCGCGAACGCGCAGGGCGCGGCCCTTGTGGATCAGCTCGGCGCCGACGACCCGGCCGTTCTCCTCGACCAGCGTCTGCAAGGGTGCCTCCAGCCACAGCGGCACGTTGCGGTCGAGCAGCGACAGGCGCAGCGCGCCGACCAGGGCGTTGCCCAGGGTCAGGAAGCGGTCGCGCGGCGAGCGCAGGCGGCCGCCCAGGTCGCGCCAGTAGCGCCAGAGGATGCGCATCGTTAGGCCGACCCAACCGGGACCACGGCAGAGCAGCACGCGGGCTTCCTTCATGGTCATGCCGATGCGGCCCATCATCAGGGTGCCCGGCGAAGGCGCGCGCATCCGGGCGAACTCTTCGCCCAGCAGGCGGGCATCGAACGGCATCGGGTCCATGGAGCGATAGCCCGGCTTGCCGCCGGGCGTCTCTGGGTAGTAGTCGGCGTATTCGGGCTGCGCCTCGAAGCGCACCCGGCTGTTGCGCTCGAGGTATTCGACCATGCGTCGGCCGTTCTCGACGTAGGCCTCGATGCGGCTGTCGTCCACCACGCCCTGGGTCACGGTGCGGATGTAGCGGATCGCCTCCTGGGGCGAGTCGCTGCCGCCGAGCGCGGCGATGCGATGGTTGCAGGGAATCCATATGCCGCCGCCGGACACCGCCGAGGTGCCGCCGTAACGGTCGCTCTTCTCCACCACCAATACGTCCAGGCCGAGGTCGCGGGCACGCAGCGCGGCGGTCATGCCGCCGGCCCCGCTGCCCACCACCAGGACGTCGCACTCGTGGTCCCACTCGCGGCTCTGCGGGCCGCTCACCCTTGTGTTCATGTGCGCATCTCCAGCACCCGGCGCAGGCCACGCCCACGCATCCGAACCGATTGTTCGCGGCGTGCGGAGCGGCCGGCATCGTCCGAAGGGACTAGCGCGCAAGCCCCGTGGGCCGCCGGTTTGCGCGTAGTCCCTTTGGACGATGTTGGCGCTTGCCCGCGACCACATAGTCAGGCCGCCACACCCCCCGCCAACAAAGATTCCGGGGCGGGCGCGACCTGCCGCCCCGCGCAGAGGATGAGATGACAAGAACAAAAACCCCCGTTCCGAGGATCACCCTCGCCTTGCCGCTGTCCGCCTTGGGCCTGCTCTTCGCTGGCCAGTCCCAGGCGTTGTCGTTCCAGCCGAGCGACGATCTCAAGATCAACTGGGACACCACCCTCACCTACGGCCTGGCCTGGCGCACCGAGAAGCGCGACCACGCGCTGTCCAACGGCGGCAGCAACCCGGCGATCGCCAACGGCGACGACGGCGACAACGCCTTCGACCGCGGCAGCCTGATCAACAACCGCGCCAGTTTCCTCACCGAGGCCGACTTCAAGTTCCGCGACGACTACGGCCTGTTCGTCCGCGCCACCGGCTTCTACGACGACGTCTACCACCGCAGCAACGACAACGACACCGGCACCTCCAACTGCTTCGTCGGTGGCCGCTGCTCCGAGCCCGACCATTTCTCCGACGAAACCAAGGACCAGCTCGGCGACGACCTGCGCCTGCTCGACACCTACGTCTACGGCACCTGGCAGTTGAACGGCAAGCCGCTCAACGCGCGGGTTGGCAACCAGGTGGTGGCCTGGGGTGAGAGCCTGTTCAACGGCTTCGGCATTTCCGGCGCGATGAGCCCGGTGGACGCCACCAAGGCCAACACCCCCGGTATCGAGGTGAAGGAACTGTTCCTGCCGGTCGGCCAGGTCTTCACCCAGTACAGCCTCACCGATGCCCTGGGCATCCAGCTGTACTACCAGTACCAGTGGAAGCGCACCGAGCTGTCGCCGGTGGGCAGCTACTTCTCCACCACCGACTTCATCGACAAGGGCGGCTTCAACGACTCCACCGGCCTGCAGCACCGCGAGGGCGACGACACCCCCGGCAGCACCGGCCAGTACGGCGTGGCCCTGACCTACAGCGTCGAGCAACTGAACAACACCGAGTTCGGCCTGTACTACCTGCGTTTCAACGAGCACAACCCGCAGATCGACTTCCTCACCGACTGGAACCGGGGCGGCTACCGCGCGCGCTACTTCGACGACATCCACCTGTACGGCGCCAGCTTCTCGAGCATGATCGGCGACACCAACGTCAGCGGCGAACTGAGCTACCGCGACGGCCAGCCGGTGCTGGTCGATACCGGCCTGACCCCGCAGCCGGTGCGCGCCAAGACCGCCCAGGCGCTGGTGTCCTTCATCCACTCCTTCGGCAACCTGCCGATCGCCGACAACACCACCCTGACCGGCGAGGTCGGCTACAACCGCGTGATGGACAACGACAAGGCGCCGAGCTTCGACGTCTTCGTGCCCACCGGCGCCGGCGGCTTCGCGCAGATCCAGACGGCGAACACCGACAAGCTCTACTTCGACCGTTCCGCCTGGGGTTACACCCTCATGACCACGCTGGACTACAACAACGTGTTCAACGGCTGGGACCTGTCGGTTCCGCTGATCTACAGCCAGGCGGTCAACGGCAGCTCGTCCATGCCCGGCAGCTTCGGCCTGGGCGAAGGCGACGACCGCTTCGCCGTCGGCACCACCTGGCGCTACCTGAACAACTTCACCATCGAAGCCCGCTACAACGTGTTCCTCGGCTCCCCGAGCGAAACCGCGCTGGCGGACCGCGACAACGTTTCGCTCAGCGCGAAATACAGCTTCTGACCCCGCCCGAAGGAGCCCGCACATGAACCGCAAACCCTATCTGTTTCCCCTGTTACTGAGCGCCGGGCTGGCCTGCCTGGCCGGCGCAGCCCAGGCCAAGGTCAGCCCGGAAGAAGCCGCGCGCCTTGGACAGGAGCTCACCCCCATGGGCGCCGAAAAGGCCGGCAACGCCGACGGCAGCATCCCTGCCTGGAGCGGCAAGTGGCGCGGCGCGCCGCCGCAGGTGAAGTACGCCGGTCCAGGCAACGCCTATCCCGATCCCTACGCCGACGAGAAGCCGCTGTTCGTCATCACCGCGCAGAACATGGGTCAGTACGACTCGTTCCTGACCGACGGCGAACGCGCCCTGCTCAAGCGCTACCCGACCACCTTCCGCATGCCGATCTACCCTTCGCACCGCGACTTCCGCATGAGCGAGAAGGCCGAGGCCAACATCAAGGCCAACGCGCTCAACGCCGAACTGGTCGAAGGCGGCAACGCCGTGCGCAACGCATTCGGCGCCTCGCCCTTCCCGATCCCGAAGAACGGCTACGAGCTGATGTGGAACCATGCCCTGCAGGCCCGCCCCAACAGCGAGGAAGCGATCTACGACCAGGCCGTGATCTACTCCAACGGCAACCAGGCGCTGCAGACCGTGCACTACCAGATCCTCGCGCCCTGGTGCGACCCGAAGGGTTCGCTGCAGAGCTACGACGGCGGGGTCATGAGCCACTTCATGATCACCACCCTGAAGCCCGTGCGCGCCAAGGGCGAGATCATCGGCGGCAACGAGTTCTTCGACCCGGTGGCCAGCCCGCGGCAGAGCTGGCAGTACCTGCCCGGCACGCGCCGGGTGCGTCGCGCGCCTACCGTCGGCTATGACACCCCGATCGGCGCCGGCGGCTTCCGCACCATCGACGAGGACCGCCTGTTCAACGGCGCCCCCGACCGCTACGACTGGAAGCTGATCGGCAAGCGCGAGGTCTTCATCCCGTACAACAACTACAAGCTGGACGATCCCAGCCTGAAGTACGCACAGATCCTCACGCCGAACCACGTCAACCCCGACTTCATGCGCTACGAGAAACACCGCGTCTGGATCGTAGAGGCGACCCTCAAGCCGGGGGCTCGACACATCTATGGCAAGCGCACCCTGTACATCGACGAAGACAGCTGGTCCGCCGCCCTCGCCGACAACTACGACAACCGTGGCCAACTCTGGCGCACCAACATGCAGACCTCGCTGTACGCCTACGACATCCAGCTCAACCAGGCCCGCATCGCGCTCTTCCATGACCTCATCGCCGGCTCCTACCTGGCCGACCGCATGAGCAACGAGGAGAAGCCGGCGCAGTTGAACACCGCCCAGTACGACGCCGACTACTTCAGCGCCGCCAACATGCGCAAGCTCGGCCAGTAAGGCCCTACCGAAGCCCGCGCGGGAACACCGCGCGGGCTTTTTCATTTGCCAAAGGAATTTCCCCATGCAAGCACTGCTGCGCGCCGGCATCGTTTTCGCCGGCCTGGGCCTGGCGAGCCAGGCCAGCGCCCTGAACATCCTCCTGACCAACGACGACGGCTGCCGCGCGCCCGGCATCGCCGCCGTCTACCAGGCGCTCACGGCCGCGGGCCACCAGGTCACCCTCATCGCTCCGGACACCGACAACAGCGGCATAGGCGCGGCCAGCGTGGTCGCCCCCGGCCAGGCCCTGGCCGTCACCCGCCTGGCCGACCGCCAGTACTGCGTCGGCGCGCCCGCCGGCTACAAGCTCGCTGCAGGAAAGAACATGGCGATCGGCACGCCGGTGGACGCAGTGAACGTCGGCCTCGACCTGCTGCTCAAGGACAACCCGCCGGACCTGGTGGTCTCCGGCAGCAACTTCGGCGACAACACCGGCCCGCTGATCCAGCTGTCCGGCACGCTCAACGCCGCGCTCTGGGCGATGCGCCGGGGCGTGCCGGCGCTGGCCGTGTCCACCGCCATCGACCTGCCGCTGATGCAGCGCGATCAGAAGGCCGCCATCCAGCTCACACTCGCCGCACAGGCCGACAGCGCGAAACTAGCGGTGCGCGTTCTGGACCGCGCCCTGATTGCCGGCAAGCAGGCCCATGAGCGCTGCGCCAAAGGCAAGGACAAATCCGCCTGCGAACTCAACCTGCTCGGCCTGCCGGCAGGCCAGGGCCTGAACCTCAACTACCCGGCCCGCAAGCCCGCCGAAGTACGCGGCCTGGTCTACGCGCCGGTGGGCGACTGGTCGCCCATCGTCTTCGCCGTGCGTGGCGAGCAGGAAGGCTCGGCAAGGGTCGAGCTGACCCAGCCGGCAACACCGGACGAGCGCCAGCGCCACGGCGACGCCTATCTACTGAGCCAGGGCTATGCGGTGCTAAGCGTGGTGGGGACGAATCTGAATGGCGCAGGCGCCGGAGAGCAAAGGGCGAAAGCGTTGGTGGAGGGCGTGAAGCCGTAACGCCGCGTAAAATCCCCGCGCCAATTCTCCGGTAGGGCGCATAACCGCGTTCGCGGTTATGCGCCGCCACCCGGCACAAAAACGGCGGATAACCCCTTCGGGGTTATTCGCCCTACAGGTCCGGCATTCGTGCCGTGCGGTTCGCGAGCAAGAACTAGGCGTTCCCCTCGCTCCTACGCAGTCCCGTCTTCCCCGCGAACGCGGGACGCACCTTCATCGCGAACAGCGCTTGCGCTGGCCCGAAGGGGAATAGCCCAAAAAACAGGGGCTCCTACCGCCGCGCCAACCACCGGCAGTCACGCCCCCGCGATATTCAACGCACAGCGAATACCGCCCGGCCGCGCAATGCTGGCGACGCACTGGTTGCAGTGGGTGCAGCCGTTCTCGTAGTGCTCGCCCTGCGCCTGAAGGTTTCGCACCAGGTCCGGATCGCGCAAAAGCGCACGCCCCATCGCCACGAAATCAAAGCCTTCCTGCAGGGCCTGCGCCAGGCTGTCGCGGCTGCTCACGCCACCGAGGTACACCAGCGGCATGTCGGTGGCCTGGCGCATGCGCCGGGCCTGTTCGAGGAAGTACAGCTCCTCGTACGGCATGCTGGCGAACATACTGCCGCCGAACCACTTCATGGCGGTGCGCTGCAGCGGGTTGCGCTCCAGCGGAATCATCTGCGCCAGCGGGCTTTCGCCACGGAACAGGTACATGGGCGCGCGGCTGGTGAAGCCGCCGCTCATCACCAGCGCGTTCAGGCCGCCGGCCGCCAGCAGTTGCGCGGCGCGGCAGGATTCTTCGATCTCCAGGCCGCCCTTGAAGCCGTCGCTGAGATTGAGCTTCGCAAGGATCGGGAAGTCGTCACCCACCGCCTCGCGCACCGCCGCGAGCACTTCCAGGGGCAGGCGCATGCGCTTCTCCAGCGAGCCACCATAGGCATCGCTGCGCCTATTGGTGGCCGGCGAGATGAACTGGCTGAGCAGGTAGCCATGGCCCATGTGGATCTCGATGGCGTCGAAGCCCGCGCGTTTCACGAAGGCAGCGGCGGCACGGTATTCGTCGAGGGTCTTGCGGATATCGGCGGCGCCCATGGCGCCGGAGAACGGCACTCCGGAGAACAGCCCGTACTGGTTGATGCAGGCGCTTGGCCCACGCGGACGCGGGATATTCAGCGGCTTGGTGCGGCTGAAGAAACCGCAATGCGCGAGCTGCGCCGACACCGCGCCACCCTCCCGATGCACCGCCGCGGTCAGGTGGCGCAACTGGGCGAAGACGCCCTCGTGCATCCACATCTGGTCGGCGAAGGTCAGGCCGTCCGGCGACACCCCGCAATAGGCCACGGTGGTCAGGCCGACGCCGCCGCGCGCCATGCGCGCGTGGTGCTCGGCCAGGTCGGCGCCGGGCATGCCGCCGGGGCACATGCCCTCGAAGGTGGCGGTCTTGATCACCCGGTTGCGCAGTTGCAGTCCGGCCAGGCTGGCGGGGCCGAAGACCTTGTCCAGGGCAGCACTCGGGGTCATCTCAGGTCTCCAGGGGATCGGTGAAAGGGACGAATTCGACGACCTCCAGCTCGAAGCCGGATACCGCCTTGTAGGGGCCAGGGAAGCTCATCAGGCGCATTCTACGCACGCCCAGGTCGCGCAGTATCTGCGCGCCGACACCGAGGGTGCGCTGCGGGAAGTGCGGATGCCGCAGGCTCGCGCCCTGGGCCAGTTGGTCGAGGATGGCGGCGGCGCTTTCCTGCTGGGCGAGCAGCACCAGCACGCCTTCTCCTTCGCTGGCGATGCGCGCCAGGGAGCGGTCCAGGTTCCACTGCTGGGGACCGCGCGGCGGCTCGCCGGCGAGCAGGTCGCGCAGGGTTTCCACCGCCTGCACGCGCACCAGCGCCGGACGCGCCGGGTCGATCTCGCCACGGACCAGCGCCAGGTGCAGCACGTCCTTGAAGTCGTCATGGTAGGCGCACACGCGGAACGGGCCGTGGCGGGTGTCGATGCGGTACTCGGCGCTGCGGCTGATGGTGCCCTCGTGGAGGATGCGGTGGTGGATCAGCTCGGCAATGCCGCCCATGCGCAGGTCGTGGCGCGCGGCGAAGGCGCGCAGGGTCTCGCCGCGGGCGTTGTCGCCGTCCTCGTCGAGGATGCCGGCGAGCAGTGCCGCCGGTTTCAGCCCGGCCAGGCGCGCCAGGTCGCAGGCCGCCTCGGCGTGGCCGGCGCGGCTCATCACCCCGCCCGGCAGGGCGCGCACGGGGAACACGTGGCCGGGGCTGACCAGGTCGCCCGCGCGGCTCGCCGGGTCCACCGCCACCTGCACGGTGCGCGCGCGGTCGGCGGCGGAGATGCCGGTGGTGATGCCGTGGGTGGCCTCGATGGAGACCATGAAGCCCTGCCCTTCGCCACGCGTGGCAGCGGTCATGGGCTCCAGGCCCAGCTCCGCGCAGCGCTCGCTGGTCAGGGCCAGGCAGATCAGCCCGCGGGCTTCGCGGGCGAAGAAGTTGACGGCGGCATCGTCGACGAACTCGGCGGCCTGCAAGAGCATGCCGTCGCCGCCCTCGTCCTCGCCGTCGACCAGCACCACCGGCTGGCCGCGGCGCAAGGCTTCGATCAGGTGCAGCGGACTATCCAGGGTCATGGGCGGTTCTCCTCAGGCCAGCGCGGCGCGCAGCCAGGCCGTGGCTTCGCCAAGGTAGGCGGCGGCGCGCGGCACGAAGGGCGCGAAGCTGGCGAAGCCGTGCAGCATGCCTTCGCCGCGCACCAGGCGGACGTCGGCGCCGGCCGCACGGGCGCGCTCGGCGAAGGCCTCGCCCTCGTCGCGCAGCGGGTCGCATTCAGCGCTTAACAACAGGGTCGGCGGCAGGCGGCCGAGGTCGTCTGCGTGCAGCGGCGACGCCAGCACATCCAACGGCGCCGGCCACTGGCCCAAGTACTGGCGCCAGAACCAGTGCATCATCTGCGCCTCGAGGAAATGGCCTTTGGCGAAGTCGCGGTAGGAAGCGCTGTCGCACGCCTGGTCGGTCACCGGATAGAACAGGCAGAGCGCGCTAACCTGCGGGCCACCGCGGCGGGCGAGCAGCCGGCTGGCGGCGATGGCCAGGTTGCCGCCGGCGCTGTCGCCGGCCAGGCCCAGGCGGCTGGCGTCCACGCCCAGTTCGGCGGCACGCGCGACCAGTTCGCAGGTGGCCCGATGGCAATCCTCGGGCGCCGACGGGAAGGGCGCTTCCGGGGCCAACCGGTAAGCCACCGAGACCACCGCAGCGCCGCTGCCCAGGGCCAGGCGCCGGCAAAGGTCGTCATGAGTGTCGAGGGTGCCGGCGACGAAACCGCCGCCGTGGAAGAACACCAGCAACGGCAGATCGGCCGCCGCCGACGGGCGATACAGGCGCGCCGGCAGGTCGCCGGCCACGGACAGCTCGCGGACTTCGGCCAGCGCCAGCGGCTCGCCCTGGGCCAGGCCCTGATCGGCGAAGCTGCGATAGGTGGGCGCGTCGAGCTGGGCGAAGTCCAGGGCGAAGGCGCCGGCGAACTGATCGAGAAGACCTTGCATGTGCGGATCGAGGGCCATGGGCGCTCCTTAGACGTCGGCGAACTGGAAGACCGGATTGGTCCCGTCGAGGATGCTTTGCGTGCGCGCCTGCAGGCCCGGCTTGAACTGCGGGTGCGGCAGGATCCAGAAGCGCTTCTCGGCGATCGCCTGGAACACCAGGGCGGCCAGCTCGGCGGCCGGCATGCCCTCGCGGATGCTCTGCTCCAGCTGCGCGCCAAGCGCCGCGGCGGCGCCCGCGCCGGCCTGGTCGGAGGCCATAATGCGGCTGGCCACCGGCCCCGGGCAGAGCACCGACACGCTGACCGGCGCACCAAGCGCGGCCAGCTCGTGGTGCAGCACTTCGGAGAGCGCCACCAGCGCCTGCTTGGTCACCGTATAGGCGGCGAGGAAGGGGCTGGCGACCAGCCCGGCCATGGACGCGGTGTTGATCACATGGGCCGGGCGGCCCTGCTCGAGCAGGGTCGGGACGAAGGCGCGCAGGCCGTTGATCACGCCCAGCAGGTTGATGTCGAGCATGCGCCGCCACTGCGCCTCGCTGAGCTCCCAGCTGGCGCCGGTCTGCATCACCCCGGCGTTGTTGAACAGCAGGTCGACGCCGCCGAAACGCTCCAGGGCCGCATCGCGCAACCCCTCCATCTGAGCCGCGTTGGCCACGTCGGTGGTACGCGCCAGCACTTCGCAACCCCGGCCGCGCAGTTCTCCGGCCAGGGTCGTGAGGCGTTGCGGGTCGCGGTCGGCCAGGACCAGGCGCAGGCCCAGGCCCGCCGCGTGTTCCGCCAGGCCACGGCCAATGCCGCTGGCGGCGCCGGTGATGACCGCCACGCGGCCGGCTTGCTGCTCGCTCATCTGTACTCCGTTTGTCGTTCTTGTCGGTTCGGCTGCCGGCACTTATCGCAGCCAGGCTGGTTGCGGGCATCGTCCACCCGGACTAGGGCCATCTCCCGCTTCGTCGCAAGCCGCGACGAAGCGGGAGATGGCCCTACTGCACCTCGTCCATTCAGACGATGCCGCCGCCGCCCTGGCTTGGAGAATCGCTCGCAGGCTCTGCCGCCACCCACCCTCTGCCTGCGGCGAACCGACGGGAGAACAACAATGAGCACGCTGCACCGAATCGAAGTCCGCCCGCTACAGGACCGCTACGCGCGCGGCTGGCACTGCCTGGGCCTGGCCAGCCAGTACCGCGACGGCAAGGCGCACCGCCTGGACGTCTTCGGCACCCGCCTGGTGGCCTTCCAGGGCGAAGATGGCCAGTTGCGGATTCTCGACGGCTACTGCCCGCACATGGGCGCCGACCTCAGCGGCGGCTGCGTCGAGGGCAACGGCCTGCGCTGCCCCTTCCACGAATGGCGCTGGGGCGCCGACGGCGTCTGCGACGATATTCCCTACGCCAAGCGCATCCCGCCGCGGGCGAAGATCAAATCCTGGCCGGTGATCGAACAGAATCATCTGCTGTTCGTCTGGAACGACCCCGAAGGCAACCCGCCGATCGCCGAGCAGGCCATTCCGCGCCTTGAAGCCTGCTACGACGGCGAGTGGGCCGAGTGGGAACTGGCCGAGCTGAAGATCGATACCAACTGCCGCGAGCTGGTGGACAACGTGGCCGACATGGCGCACTTCGACAGCGTCCACGGCGCCCCGCTGGACTTCTTCAGCAACCATTTCGAGGCACACACGGCGACCCAGGTGATGCGCGGCCGCAGCGCGCGCCTGTCCGGCGACAGCGAGCTGCGAACCGTGGCCACTTACTACGGCCCGGCCTACCAGATCACCGAAATGACCGGTGCCATGAACGGCCAGCCGATCCACTCGATCCTGCTCAACTGCCACGTGCCCATCGACCAGCACAGCTTCACCCTGCGCTACGGCGTGCTGGTGAAAAAAGTGCCGGGGCTGTCCGCCGAACAGAACCGCGCGGTGGCGCAGGCTTACGTCCAGCAGGCCCGCGAGGCCTTCTACGAGGACGTCGAGATCTGGCACAGCAAGACCCGCGTGGACAACCCCCTGCTGTGCGACGGCGACGGCCCGGTGTACCAGCTGCGCAAGTGGTACGAGCAGTTCTACACCGACGTCGCCGAACTGCCGGCCGGCCTTGCCGAGCGCAAGGACTTCATCGTCCTCGAGAGACAGGCCGAACCGGCCTGAGCCATCCGTCTCCGCGCGGGTGGAGAACATTGCCTTTTGCCAAAAGCGCCGCTTACTCTCCGGGGCGCTTTCCACTACAAAAATAAGAAATGGTTTACCGATGGCACATTCGCTTTCCCTCGACAAATTCAGTGGGATGCTCGGCAACCTTTACCAGGGCCCGCTCGAACCCACGCCGTGGCAATCCTTCCTGAACGAACTCAACCAGTTCCTCGATGCCAAGTACGTCACCTTCATCCTTCGGCCGCCCAGCCAGGAAGATGTCGGCCTGATGGTCAACAGCAACGGCAGCTCCTCCGAGGTGGTGGCGTCCTACAACCAGTACTATTTCAACCTCGACCCCTTCGTCGACCTGCCCAACGGCCAGGTGGTGACCCTGGAGGAGTTCGTCTCCCGCGAGGAATGGCTGAATTCCGAGTTCTACAGGAACTTCATGGAACCGGTGGGCGTGTTCCACATCCTCGGCGCGGATATCCGCACCAGCGACGGCGCCCTCTGCCGCATCCGCGTCAGCCGCGGCGTCGAGTCGCCCGGCTTCGTCGATGCCGACAAGGCCCTGCTGGCGCACTTCGTGCCGCACCTGGAACGCTCGGTGGCGCTGCATACGCAGATCAACCGCATCGAGACCGAACGCAATCTCTACGCCGGCGCGGTGGACCAGTTCGCCGTCGGCACCATCATCCTCGACGAGGCCGGCAAGATCCTGCAGACCAACCAGGTCGCCGACCAGCTGCTGCGCGAGAAGGACGGCCTGAAGATCAGCGCCGACAGCCTGCAGGTCGGCACCCCGCGCGACTGCCAGGAATTCCGCCGGCTGGTGAAGCAGGCCCTGCAATCGCAGAAGGGCGGACAGCCCTCGGTGGTCGAGGCGATGCGCGTACAGCGACCGTCCGGCCGCGCCGACCTGGGCATCATCGTGCGCTCGGTGCCGCTGAGCGAATGGAACGAAGGCAAGGCCTGCCCCTCGGTGGTGATTTTCGTCAGCGACCCGGAACAGGAGTCCCGCGCGCCCCAGGAGATCGTCAAGGCGCTCTTCGACCTGACCCCGGCGGAGGCGCAGCTGGCCATGCTCCTGGCCAACGGACTGACGCTCGACGAGGCCTCGGACGAGCTCGGCATCAGCCGCAACACGGCGCGTGCGCACCTGCGCTCGACCTTCTCCAAGACCGGCGTGACCCGCCAGACCATGCTGGTGCGGCTGATCCTGCGCAGCGTCGCCACCCTGGGTTGAGGGCTAGTCCATGTGGACGATTTACCGCAGCGATACCCGCGTTAGCGTGAGGACCGAAGCCTGCCTGGCGAGGTCCGCCGTCATGTCGAAATTCGCTCCGTTGCTGATCCTGTTCGTCCTCGGCGCCAGCCTGGCCGGGGCCCACCTGACCCTGCTGGTGCACGAGCAGGCCGAACAGCTGGCCATGCTCAACGCGCGCCAGGCCTACGGCGTTCCCTGCGCTCCGGGCGGCAGCCCTCGCCTGTTGCCGTGACGCTGGGCCGCAAGCGGCGGCGATAGCCTTTGCACGCTGTCTGCCGCCCCGCGCCCCCCGATCTGCTTCGTGCCGCCCGGACATCTGCGGACTACTCCCATCGGACGATTCGACGCCCCCTCCCGCCGGCTAGCCTGCGCCTCCCCCCTTAGCGAAGAGGTTTGCCGCATGCAACGCTCGCAGAACACCACGGCGGAAGCGGAAATGGCGCTGGCGACGTCCGCCCAGCCCCCAGGCCACGACAGCTCGGCGACGGCCCCCGACCAGCGCCAAGCCTGGCGCCTGGTCCTGGGTCTGGCGCTGGTGCTATGCGTCGCCTTCGGCACCACGCTCAATTCGCTCAGCGTCTTCATGCTGCCGATCGCCACGACCTTCGGCAGCAGCAATGCACAGACCGGGCTCCTCGCCACCGCCTTCATCTTCAGCATGACCCTGGCCACCCCCGTGGCCGGCTGGCTACTCGACCACGTGGCGCCACGCGCGGTGATGGTCAGCGGCGCCACGATAGCCGCGCTGGCCTACCTGCTCGGCGCGCGCAGTGCGGACATCGGCCAACTGACCCTGGCCATGGCCCTGGGCGGCGTCGGCATCGGCGCCTCGACCTACGTACCGGCCGTCACCCTGGCCACCCGCTGGATAACCCCCCAGCGCCAGGGATTGGCCTTCGGCGTCCTGCTGGCGGGCGCCTCGGTGGGGGCGGTGCTGTTTCCCATGCTGCTCACCGAAGCCATCGCCGCCCAGGGTTGGCGCGGCGCCATGCAGGCCATCGCGGTTCTGCTGCTGGTCGTCTGCCTGCCGCTGCTGCTCTGGCTGGCGCGAAATCCCGCTGCGCCGGCTGCGGGGCATCATCAAGCGAGAAGCGCCGAACAGGGGCTGGGCATCGCAGAAGCCCTGCGCACGTCGCGCTACTGGTGGTGGGTGGCCATGCAGACCCTGCTGATCCTGAGCAGCATCGGGATCTTCATCGGCCTGGTGCCCTACCTGGTGTCCGCCGGCTACTCGGCGACCAGTGCCGCTGCCATCCTCGCCGCCACTAGCGGCGCGGCCATGCTCGGCAACTTCTTCTTCGGCCTGCTCAGCGCACGCTTCGACGCCCGGAACATCCTGCTGCTCGGCACGCTCGTCGGCGCGGCGGGCCTCCTCTGCCTGCTGGGCGCCCCCCTGTCGAAGCTGGGCATCGGCGCCATCGCCCTCTTCGCCCTGCTCTGGGGCGGCACCTTCAACCTGGTCAACCAGCTCGCGCCCTTGCTGCTGGTGGAGGCCATGGGGCAACGCAACTTCGGCAGCCTGCTGGGCATCGGCAACCTGGTCTCCGGCCTGGTAGCGGCGTTTGGCCCGGAAGCGGTCGGCTACCTGGTCGACGTCACCCACTCCTACACCCTGGCGATTCTGGCCTGCGTCGCGCTGATGCTGGCCGCGCTGCCGTCGATCGCCACGCAGCGCTCGACCCCGAGCTAGTGCAACTCGCCGCTCACGAATGGCCGCTGGCAGCCTGCAATGCTTCGGCGGCCTGCGCGCCCAGGATGTAATAGGCGCGCTTGCCCACCACCTGCTTGTCGAGAATCTTCAGCGGCGCCGCCGGCGGGCTCAGGCTCTCCATCACCGCGACATGCGTGGGCGACTGGCGCAGGAAGCTCAGCAGCGCCGACGGATCGTCCAGCGCCGGCAAGCGACTGCGGATATAGAACACCGCCGCGCCGGCCAGGCGTTCGCTGGGCTGGTAGAGCACCACGGACTGTCCTTGCGCCTCGCGTTGCTGGATTTGCGTCACCAGCGGCACGAAGCCTTCCTCGCGATCCTCACGCGGCTGCACCTTCACCGCCACGCCCAGGTAGACGAGCAGCGCCAGGGCGAAGACGCCGACCTGCGCGGCCCTCAGGTAGCGCCGCTCGCGCCAGCGGGCGAGCCACAGGCTGCCGTACTCGGCGGCGATCACCGCAGCGGCCGGGCTCAGCGACATCAGGTAGACCATGCGCTTGCTGGAGGCCAGGGTCAGCAACAGGAACTGCGCGAGCAGCCAGACGTAGAAGAACAGCAGCTGGCGGTCACCGCGCACGCGCCGGCGGAAATGCCACAGGCCCAGGTAGGTGAGCAGGTTCCACGGCAGGAAGGCTTCCGGCAGCTTGCCCAGGTAGTAGTACCAGGGCTCGAAATGCCCGGCATCGACGAAGGAACCGTTGAAGCGGCCGACGCTGTTGGCCCAGAGGATCTCGTGCAGCCCCGCCAGCCCCTGCTGGCGATAGAGCGCGCCCAGCCAGAACAGCAGCGGCAGCACGCCGAGGAAGGTCCAGCTCAACGGCCGCAGCCAGTCACGCGGATGGAGCCGGCCCTGCTGCACGCTCTCGACGAGCAGGTAGACGAAGATCACCACGCCGGGCAGCGCCAGGCCCAGCAGGCCTTTGCTGAGACTGGCGATGGCGATTCCGAGCGAAAACAGCGGCCAGGCCGAAGAGTCGTCACGCTGATCCAAGTGCGCGCGCAGGAACGAAAGCAGTGCGAGGCTGACGCCCAGGCACAGCAGCGCGTCCTCGCCCACCTGCCGCACGTTGCCCCAGAAGCTCGCCATGGTCGCCAGCATCAGCGCGGCCAGCAGCGCCAGGGCCGTCGAACGGCCGAGATAGCGCAACATCCCGTAGAACAGCATCACGCACGCCAGCCCGGCCAGCGCCGAGGCCAAGCGCACCGCCAGCTCGCTGGGGCCGAACAGGCGCATGGCGGTCACGTCCAGCCACAGGCTCAGCGGCGGCTTCTCCAGGAACGGCTGGCCGTTCACCCGTGGCGTCACCCAGTCGTGGTCAAGCTGCATCTCCATGGCGATGCCCGCCACGCGCGGCTCGGTGGAGCCCTGCAGTTGGTGGTTGCCGAGGGCGATCAGGAACAGGGCCGCGCAGAACAGAAGCAGGACCAGTCCGGTCCGACGTTGGTGCATGGGGGCGTGCCTCGGGAGCGTGTTCGCAAGAGCCCGAGTCTGTCACCCGCCACATTAATGCCAGATGAACGCCGTGCTCCCTGTGCGCCCTTATCCCTCCGCCTCCTGCGCCCAGTTCAGCGCTTCCAGCGCAGCAGCCACGTGCACAAGGTTGTCGTCCAGCGGACGGGGCAGCAGCTCCTGCGCCCGCACCAGGCGGCGCAGCAGCGTGTTGCGGTGGGTGTGCAGGCGTTGCGCGGCCAGCGTCGCGTTGCTGCCGCAGGCGAGGAAGGTCAGCAGGCTGCGCCGCAACTGGGGCGAGGCGGTGGCCAGCTGGCCCAGGGTATGGGCGACGAAGCGCTGGTTGGCCTTGGGATCGCGGGTCATCAGCGAGACCAGGCGGATGTCGTCGAAGCTGACCACCCTCGCGCGCGACTGCAGGCGGCCAAGCACGCGCTGGGTGGTCAACGCGTCCAGATGCGCCCGCCGGAAGCCCTCGATGCCCTCCCCGCCGCTGCCGATGGCCAGGTGCACGGCGGGCAGCTTGCGGATCGCCGCCTGCAGCATCGCCTGGTCGATGGGCTGCGCCCCGGGAATCCACACCCAGAGCGTGGCCGCGCTGGCGAACACGGTCAGCGAACGCCGAGCCCCGGCGCAGCGGACCAACGCGGCGGCCGCGCTTTCCAGGGTCGCCAGCTCCGTATCGGCCTCCTCGCTCCAGATCACCGCCGCGTGGTGGGCCTGCTCCAGGCCGTAGCCCAGCTGGCGGCCGGCCTGCGGGACGTTGACCGGCCGGCCCTCGATGATCGCCGTGACCAGATCGCGCCGCTCGACATGGGAGTCACGCAGCAGCGCCTCGCGCTCGTTGTTCAGGAACTCCGCGAGCAGTTCGAGGCTGGCGCCGATGAAGTCGCTGATCGAGCGCGAAGACACCTCCAGCAACCCGCGTAATTCCGCAGGGTCCGAAGTCAGCTCGAAGGCGACGCCCATCCACTGCTGCCAGGCCGTGGCCTGGGCCGCGCGCGAGGCGTTGAACAGCAGCTCGGTCTGGCCACGCTGCAACAGCTCGCGGGCCACGTTGAACTCGTCGGCGGGAATGTACGGCGGCACCGGCTCGCCGGGCCGCTCGATGTTTGCCCGCGCCCAGTGGATCAAACTGAAGCGCGCCGCTCGCCGCGAAGCGGACATCAGCACCGGGTCGTCGGTGAGGGATTTCATGCTCCTGGGCGACAGGCCGGCCAGGTCGATCTCCTCCAGCCACTCGGCCGGCGCGGTGAGTACATGCTCGGCGCCGCGGCGCAGCAACTCACGCACCCGAGGCGTCTGCGCCGGCCATTGGCCGGATTGTGGGCTGGGAAAAGTCAGCTGCATTCGCAAGACCTCGCTGTAGGAAAGCGCAGGATTCTGGTGCAAAAAGCACCATCAACGATCAATTCTGGTTCGTTTTATACCTTGCTGCACAAGGGGATTGTCAAAAACACTCTCGTGATCCTGAACCCGCTACGGGAGTAGCCCATGACGGTCCAGCAGTCCCCAGCCATCGAGCATCTCGATGTCCTGATCATCGGTGCCGGACTTTCCGGCATAGGCGCGGCCTACTACCTGCAGCGCGACCTGCCGGGCAAGCGCTACGCCATCCTCGAAGGGCGCGCCGCCAGCGGCGGCACCTGGGACCTGTTCCGCTACCCCGGCATCCGCTCCGACTCCGACCTGTACACCTTCGGCTACGAATTCAAACCCTGGCGCAGCGACGAGGCCATCGCCGACGCCGCGCAGATCCTCGACTACCTGCGCGAGACAGCCCAGGAAAACGGCATCGACCGGCACATCCGCTACCAGCACAAGGTGAAGAGCGCCGACTGGTGCAGCCAGAGCGCGCGCTGGACGGTCACCGTCGAGCGCACGGACACCGGCGAGCAGCAGTGCCTGACCTGCACCTGGCTGTTCTCGGCGGCCGGCTACTACCGCTACGACGAAGGCTTCACCCCGCGCTTCGAGGGAATCGAGCAATACGCCGGGCAGGTCATCCACCCGCAGCAGTGGCCGGAAGACCTCGACTACAGCGGCAAGCGCGTGCTGGTGATCGGCAGCGGCGCCACCGCCGTGACCCTGGTGCCGGCGATGACGCCCAAGGCCGCCCACGTGACCATGCTGCAGCGCACGCCCACCTATGTGATGAACATCCCGCAGAAGGACCCCATCGCCCTCCTCCTGCGCCGCCTGCTGCCGGCCAAGCAGGCGCACCAGCTCACCCGCTACAAGAACGTGCTGCTTACCCGCGGCATCTGGCTGCTGTGCCAGAAATACCCGCGCTTCGCCCGCCGGCTGATCCGCTTCCTCAACAAGCGCGAACTGCCCGAAGGCTACCCGGTGGACGAACACTTCAACCCGCCCTACAACCCCTGGGACCAGCGCCTGTGCGCGGTGCCGGACGGCGACCTGTTCAAGTGCATCAGCGAGGGCTCGGCCGATATCGTCACCGACCGCATCCGCACCTTCACCCCGCGCGGCGTGGCCCTGGAATCCGGCAAGGAACTGGAAGCGGACATCGTCATCACCGCCACCGGGCTCAACCTGCAGCTGTTCGGCGGCATGCAGATGGCGGTCGACGGCGAGCCGGTGGACTTCGCGAACAAGGTCGCCTTCAAGGGCATGATGCTCGACGGCCTGCCCAACTTCGCCTTCGCGGTCGGCTATACCAACGCCTCCTGGACGCTCAAGGTCGGCCTGCTGTGCGAGCACTTCTGCCGCCTGGTGGACTATCTCGACGAGCACGGCTACGCCTTCTGCTACCCGCAGCTGCCCAGCCCCGACATGCCCACCCGCCCGCTGCTCGACTTCGGCGCCGGCTACGTCCAGCGCGCGCTGCCGATGCTGCCGCGGCAAGGCATGGGCGCGCCCTGGCTGATGTCGATGAACTACCTGGAAGACGCCAAGGTGCTGCGCCGCGGCCCGGTGCTCGATCCCAACCTGCGCTTCGCGGTGGCCGGCACTCCGGTTTTCCCAGCCGACAACGCCAGCTTCCAGCCCGCCCCGGCCTGACCCCGGCGCAACGCACCTCCTTAACGGCCAGGACAACAACAATGAAAAGCTTCGCCAACAAGGTCATCGTCATCACCGGCGCGGGGTCGGGCATGGGCCGCGCCTACGCGCTGGAATTCGCCCGCCACGGCGCGCGCCTCGCGCTCAACGACTACGACCCGGATGGGTTGGCGGAAACCGTGCAATTGCTGCAGGGCTCCGCTGCGGAAGCGGTGTTCAGCCAGACCTGCGACGTGGGCGACCGCGACGCGATGTACGCCTTCGCCGCCGACGTGAAGCAGGCACTGGGCAACGCCCACGTGATCATCAACAACGCCGGCGTCGGCGGTGGCGGCCAGCCGGTCTGGGCGATGACCGACGCCGACTACGAACGCACCCTGCGCATCAACTTCTTCGGCGTGGTCCACGGCACGCGCGCCTTCCTGCCGCAGCTGCTGGCCAACGGCGAAGGGGCGATCGTCAACATCTCCAGCGTCTTCGGCCTGGTCGGCACGCCCGGCGCCTCGGACTACTGCGCCTCCAAGTTCGCCGTGCGCGGCTTTACCGAATCGCTGATGGTCGAGCTGGAGGAAAGCCCGATCAGCGTGCACCTGGTCCACCCCGGCGGCATCCGCACCAACATCGCCAAGGGCGCGCCCAACGGCGAGGAGTTCACCCGCAAGTTCCTCAAGACCGACCCGGCCTACGTCGCCACCGAAGTGATCCGCTGCATCCGCAGCGGCAAGCAGCGCATCGTCCTGGGCCACCAATCAGGCCAGGTATGGCTGCTGTCCTGGGCGCTGTCGCTGGAAAGGCGCAACCGCCTGCTCTACCGGATGCTCAAGGGCATGCTCGACCCCGGCCAGTACGACCGCGTGCGCCGCCGCGCCTCCTGAAACAGAACACGCCACGTCCAGACCACAAGAACGAGAAGCCCAGATGAACGCCAAGATCAGCGACCCGGACCGCATCACCCCACGCGAGCACATCGACTTCCGCCTGGACGCCAGCATTCCGCGCTACTGGTATGAGAACGACCCGTACAAGACCCGGCTCATGGACGGCATGCAGATGTACTTCCCCGACGGCGAGCGCTACTTCATCACCTGCGTGCGCCCCTATCGCGGCATGATCACCGACCCGGTGCTGGCCAAGCACGTGAAGGACTTCACCCGCCAGGAAGGCCAGCACGGCATCGCCCACACCCAGTTCAACGAACTGCTGCGCAAGCAGGGCCTGCCGGTCGACCGCATGCTGGAATTCCAGGAGGCGCGCAACCAGCGCCGCCTGAGCAAATTCTCGAAGGAGTACAACCTGGCGCTGACCGCCGCCTTCGAACACTTCACCGCCCTGCTCGCCGAAGGCTTCTTCACCCGCAAGGAGGTGATGGCCGGCGCGGACAAGCGCGTGAAAGCCCTGTTCGCCTGGCATGCGATCGAAGAGATGGAACACAAGGCGGTGGTCTTCAACGTGATGACCACGGTGGCGAAAGTCGGCTACTTCAAACGCTGCGCGGCGATGCTCCACGCCACCTGGGACATGACCCACGAAACCTACCGCACCACAGACGCCCTGCTGAAAGCGGACGGCTTCAGCTGGCTGCAAAGAAAGCGCATGTACATCGCCCACCTGCCCTGGATGTACGGCCGCAAGGGCGTGTACAGCACCTTCACCGGCAAGATCATCCAGTACCTGAAACCGGGCTTCCACCCGGACGACATCCCGGTGGTGCACAACTACCCGCAGTGGGTCGAGGCGTATGCGCGCAATGGCGATCCGGGGGAGGCTTGCGAGGCTATGGTGGCGGCGGCTTATTGAAGCGGGGGTTTCGTCGTTCGGGATGAACGCTGCGTTTGCGCTCAAGGAATGAAGCCGGCACGAGAGATCGTGCCGGCTTTCTTTATTTCGCGTCGGGACTGGCGGAGTTGCCGGCGGCGTCTTCGAGGTCCGGGGCGATCTGGCCGTTCGTGGGATCGACCTCGCCTTTCCACAACCAGAGATCGTATTCGGGGAAGGCCTTGAGCAGTTCCTCCAGGTCCTCGATGCGGGCTTTCACCTTTTTGTTCGTGGCCACGGTCTGCCAGCGCTGACGCTCGATGTTGGTAGCACCGGCCAGCTTCGTAGCGCCAAGGAAACGAACCAGTGTTCTTAGGCGGTGCTCGATCATTGCAACCGGCATCAGTCGGCCACTATTCCCCTTCAACCACCGGCTGGGCAGCGTCATGGTCAGGACTGGTCTGGCCGATCTCAGGCGCAATGTTGCCGCTGGCGAGCCACAGCGCGTACTGCGGATAAATCTGCACGAGCACATCGATCTCTTCCGTGCTGACCCGAACGGCGCCCTTGCTGACACTCTTCCAGCGCTCGTAGTCGCCGCCCTGAAGACTGGCCTTCTTTGGGCCAATCATCTTGATCAATAGCCTCGCCCTATCAGCTGCCGTGCTCATATAGAAATCTATTCCAGGGAAATTGTTGCCCCAACTCGATAAAAGGGAAATAATTTCTCCAGAGACATTATTCCCCTAGCCGCGCATGGCCAAGCGACGAATAGTGACGGAACGAACCTGTTACGGGAAGGGCGAAAGCCTTTCACCTGCGGCCCAGTCATGCCTGCCGCACGGATAGCCAACCCCATCAAGGAGGAAATCCATGGCCCACTTTGAACTCCCCACCGCCATCGCCCTGCTGGGCAAAACCGTAGAAGTCGAACTCACCTGGGAAGAAGACCCGCAACCTCTGGTCTGCCAAACCCGCATCGTCGGCCTGGCGATAAAAGTGGAAGGCATCTACGAACACCCGCACTTCCTCACCGTGGATATCGACGATCCGTCGCGCTATCCGGAAGAGTTGTTTTGGTCGCAGATTCGGGGGTTGCGGGTAACTCATG
Source organism: Pseudomonas sp. QL9 (assembly GCF_041409665.1). Taxonomy (NCBI): domain Bacteria; kingdom Pseudomonadati; phylum Pseudomonadota; class Gammaproteobacteria; order Pseudomonadales; family Pseudomonadaceae; genus Pseudomonas; species Pseudomonas sp. QL9. Next base: position 4,279,107 of record NZ_CP166971.1, on the reverse strand, counting down.
AGTCGTAGTGGCAGAAGCAACCACCCGATCACCATGCGTCAGCACCATTACTGGGCTGACTTTTTGCGCACAAGCACCGAAAAACGCTGATTCACGAGGTACTGAACAGCCTCGTAATGGCCCCTCCTCAACGCCAGGCCAGACGCACCCGGCCAATTATTCAGAAAAATCCCACTACGTATTTTTAACCCGCAGTCTAGCGTGCATCTTCGTTTCAACAGGCGGCCATCGCCGCCTGCTTTACCCAACATCTGGGCGCAATAAATAGCCTCCATTAACTCTGAGCATTAATTATGAAGCCAGAAGCATTTGACTCGCCATACAACAACGAAGCCAGCATTGATCTCTTGCAGAAACTTAACACACCACAATTTACAGATAATGAGATTTCAACATTCTCCCCGGAGATCGCAGTAGCAGTCAGAAGCAACCAGACTGATTTAGCCTCCAACCCAGTGGTGGCTATTAGACGAATGGCTGCGGAAGGCAGTCAAAGTAAACTTGGCGGAACAATTCTGAAAGGCAGTTCAGGACTCACAATAACACTAAGAAATGGGACAAAGGTCACCGTCGCCACCGTTGGCGACCGCGTCAAATATCCAAACGGAAAGACTGCACGAATTACGACTGGTGCCGGGAGAGAAAACTTCAATGTCGCCTTGGTCGGAAGCCGCTTGGAGAATGGCGATGAGATAGTAAATACACCTCAAGATGTCGCACTGATAACCATCCGACAACATACCCTTTTAGAGGGTGACTTTTTGCCTGGCAGTGCGGATGAATGATGCGTCGCCCCAACGTCCATGGTAAGGGCCAAGCATTGCATGGCGATGAAACTACCACAGGCGCGCTACTTATCAGCAGCATCGCCTATTTTGCGACTTGCGATGGTAGGGGAATGGTTCGTCTCGGCGATATCACCACAACATGTCCTAAGTGCGCCAAGCCAGGTGTTGTAGCTGAAGGCGATCACAGAGTGACATGGGAGGGATCACCTATTGCAGTCGACGGAAATATAGTGGCTTGTGGTTGTCCACTCGGTACTAATCGAATAATCGCCCCGCTTGGCTCCTTGTCGTCCACCAAATCCACGCCCCCTGACGTGTCGCCCGCAGCAGCATCCTTGACTGATTCCGCTCTACTCCAACCCCAAAGGAGATATGCAAGCTCATTCAGCATCACAGACAGTGAGAGCGGAAAGCCACTTGCATACCGTGAGTTTGTTGCCTTGGTAGATGGGAGTCGGCAGGTGGGCGTTACGGACTCGAGAGGGTTGGCCCATATCGACGCAGCCTCGAAAAACGCCGAGATTTCGATACATGTGAAATTCAAGGCTCCAGCACGTACGCTGGACGAGATGATGGAGACCAGTAAATGAAATTCCGAACCACTGCCAAGGCTCAGGAGATCAAGCCAGGGCAACCGGCACAACCAGTCTCCATAACTGTGAACGACCGCGCTGCCACTCGGGAAGCACTTATCGGGAAGGTCCGCCAACTTGGAGCCCTATTTGTCGAGCGCTCCGAATGGGGAGCAGTTAAAGGCAAGGCCACTGCGTTCGATTGGGACTATACGATGATCGCGCTTCATCACGCCGGACGCAGCTATTCGTGTGGTGTTGGAGAAGAGCAAATGCGCGAGACGCAAGACGAGCAAATCGATAAGTTCGAGGATTTTTCGTATCACTTCGGAATTAGTTGCGATGGTGTGATCTACGAAGGTAGAGACATACGGCTAAAAGGCTCGCACGTGCGACAGTACAACACCGGTGTGATTGGCATTGTGCTTTTGAACAATCTAAGTACAGCCGAAGAAGGAGGCGACATCGTTGCCTTGGGCCGCCGAGGTTTGGAGCTCGTTGGTGTGAACACAACGAACACCATTCCAGCCCTCCAAATTGAGTCCGTACTAACCCTTATATCTGCACTGAAAAGTGTGTTCTTGATCAAGCATTTCGGCGGCCACCGGGAATATCCGAACCAGCTATCCGAGGGAAAGATCTGCCCGGGAAATGTCGGTATGGAATTGGTTAGAAACATCCGCATCCAGACAGCCCTTCTCCCCCCGCCTGCCCCATGAAGAAGCTCACACTTCTACTGGCGTTGCTTTGCGTTGCACACCTCTACATCGGCTTCTACGAAACCCGCTGGGCCGAGGACAACAAGAAGGTCTTCTTCATCAAGAAGCATCCAACCCTGCAAATCGAATTCGTGAATCTCTTTGCCAGCGATGCGGATGACAAGCCATTGGAGCAGTTGAGCCCCTTGGAGCGGGCCACGGTTCGTGCGTACTGCAAGTACCGGCTGGGGATCGACACGCAGCTTGAGACGCAGGCGGCGCTAGAGGCTTGCAAGGCGCGATAGCGCTCGGCGGACTCGGCTTTGGCTTCCAGAACCACCGAATCTACTTTTGGACGATAAAGGGGACAGATTTATTTGAGCCTTCCAATCCTGATCACGCAGAAAGATTTAGCGTCGAAAAATAAATCTATCCCCTTTCTTCCTCTCACCAGTCGCAGCGGCCTTATAGAAATAGGGAGTGGAGCAATCCACTTCCTTTTCTATCATCATGGATGAGTGCTGGCGTGTGCCAGTAATCTTACCGTTGGCGCTGTCCACGGGTAAGTTAACACCGTGGTTTAATCCGATGACCTCTATACTGCCTTCTCAGTCATGGACATCCACAGCCCCTTTAATATCCGCGCCACCATCATCTTTTAGCCACATATACGGAGGAATTGGCATTTCACTTGCTCCTTGCCTTTTCGAGTAACCATATCAGCAAAATGTAAATTGCAGTCGCAATAGAAAAAACAGAAATTATCGAGGTATAAAAATACAGATCATAGAAATTATCCACCCCTATCTCGCCAGCGCCATAAATCACATGACCTATCCAGAGCGCCAAATCATGGTCAAGCCATACTTCTGGACTCCCCAATATGCGCCCGACAAGCAGAGACAGAAGTAGATAGAGTGCAACCTTGGAAACTCTACGGACAAGTGTTGTTATCGCCACTGGCTATCACCTCAACCCATCCACGAGCCATTAGCGATTTCATGCAAGGGACTTGCATGGGCGTTGTTCTCATCAAGGCATTTCTGATGAGTGCATAATCCGAGTTATGCGCAATGGTTATGCACCCTTCGGAGACTCGGCCAGGGTGAAGCCTGAACAGCCCACGCTTCACACCATTAATCCAGGCACTATCATCAATACTCCAATCATCCTTGTACAAGGCAAACCACTCGCCACGCCCGAACTCAGCCCCATGGAAGAGTTTATTGTATAAATCTTGAGATTGAGCTTTAACCCAGGAGCCAATACCACCCGCCCCACGCTCTACGATCCAATACTTACCGGGCGGTAATGGACTATCGTTGGGTATGGCCGCGCATGCACCTTTATTCCGGTAAACCCCATTACCAGAGAACGCCGCAAATACACCAACGCCGTACAGATTAAACGGAGCGTAATCAGCACCACTTAGAACCAGCTTTCCGTGCAGAGCCATTCAACCAACCCAAAGAGTGGACGTACTTATTTTTCTACTCCAAACCACTGGCGATCAATTGGTCCTAATGCCGCACCTAAAGAAATCAAAAAAAGAGGCGCAGATTTAATTAGCCACCGTAATTTTGGTAACTCAGGCAGCTTTGGAGCCAAGAACAAATCTGAACCTCATATAGACGTGCCAGGCTCGATAGGAACGGCCGGCTGACTCAAAAGACATATGCAGGAGTCACGGCGACGGCCTCAGCAAAGCAGCAATATTCCCCCGCGACCGGAAGATCAGCACGCAAAGCGCACACGCGCCGATTGCCCGCCAAACGCTTACCGGCTGCTGATAGAGAATGATCTCCAGGCCACTGATGGCCATGCTGGCGCCCAGCAGGCTGGCAAGCAGCGAGATGCCCCGGCGGTACTGCGAGTCGCCGCGGCGGTAGAAGATCATGCGGGTGGCGCCGGCCAGGTAGGCGCAGGCGGCGAGCAGCTGAACGAACGGATCGAAGATGTCCATGCTATTGCCCTCCACGCACACGGCCGAGGATGTCGAATAGGCTGGATTTCTCGACCCAGACCATGAGCTTGATGCCGATGGGGACGATCACCACGGCGCCCAATGCCGCCGCCGGGCCGCTGCCCAGGATGGGAAAGGCCTTCTGCATCACCTCGGCGAACAGGTAGCCCATGCCCGTGGAGAGCGTCATCGAGCCGATGCGCTGCCAGGGTTTGAGGTCGCGCTTGACGCTGGCTACCAGCCAGGCCCCGAGGATGGCGCCGAACAGGGCGGCGCCGTCGACCGAGAGTGCGGTCGCGACGCCCTGGCCCAGGGCAGTTGAGGTGAGTGTGATGTCTGGCATGGCGGCAGCCCTTTTTCCGATCGGTCCCGCAGGCACGGGCCTGCTGTGCACGCGGCGTGCAAGGCGCCGCGCATGAACGTCGGCAAGCTCTGCGGCAGCGCTGCGGCATGCTCAGCCCGTCCGGACTGGAAATCGGACACGCCACAGTTACGCCAGAGAGATGGCCGCTGACGCTGTAAGCGCACGGCCACCGACGGATTCGTACTGCTGTGATGTCACCCCTACGGTAGCCCCAGGTTGTCGCACGTCTCGCCGAGAAATTTGCTTGGCGCGTGGAGCCAGTTACAGGGGCATTCTCCAGAGCGAGGGAGGGAACTTCCCAAACCGTTTCTTGAGCAGAATTAATCCAATTGCAAGGCGCTACCACGCAACTTGCAGTAGATTCATCGAGAAATTAACCGGGAGATTGAACATGGAGAGGACTGAAAGTACGTATCGAGGAATTCTGCTATTTGCAGCACTACTCTCCCTGGCTGCCTGCACTTCGGTAAAACTGATTTCCGACTACGACGAAGTGATCGACAGCCAGGCACTTCAATTGCAGAAGAAGATAGATAGCAAACTGACTTCCCTGCGTTTCGCCGCGGACTACCAACTCAAATACCAAGCGAACCAGGACTTCTACAGAGATGCGCTCACCGACCTGAATGCCATGAGCGTGCGCGCGAGCGCGATTTACCAGAACCAACCGACCCTCAAGCAGATCGAGCTGGCAAAGACCAACCTCGCCTACCTGGTACTCCTGAACAAGGGCTGCGTCGAAGCACCACTCTCCAGCGCGCAGATAGCCAAGGTGGAGGCGAACGGCATCGACCTGTCGATGGATTGCCACGTTGAAAATGGTGCGACCAGCAATGCCAACGCCAAGGGCGAGCATCAACTCAATCGCTTCGTCATCCCGCCCGTTCAAGCCCTCTTCAACCAGCACCTCGGCGCAATCATGGCGCTTGAACTCGCCAAGAAGCGCGGCGACGGCACGGCGTCAGCCAAGTAAGGAGTAGCCGTCATGGCCAAGATCGAAGTCGACAACATCCTTCCCAGCATGACCGCGGCTGCGAAAGCGGAATTCAGCCAGAAATGGCCGGCGATCAAGAGCTATGCCGAAGCCGAACTGCGCAAACTTGCGCAAACCCTGGCGCAGATCGAAACCTTGCGGGCGGCCGGGCAAATCAGCGAAGGCGAAGCCAGCGTTCTGCTTGAGATGCAAAGGAACACGGCGCGAGCGGTAATGCTCGCAGTGAAGGGCATGTCCGCGATTCTGGTTGAGGCGGCCCTTAATGCAGCGCTGGACGCGATCAAGGACATCATCAATGGAGCGCTCGGCTTCATCCTGTTGTAGCTGTCGTCGCTACGGGAGTTCCTTGCGCTGCACGGCCAGCCTCAATGGCTGGCCTCAGGGCACTTGATACACCGGATGCCCGCGCCGCAATCAGGCCACCGAAGCCCCGCGCTTGCGCTGTTGCTTGACCCGGTACATCTCGCGGTCGGCGAGTTTGATCGCCTCGTCTGCATCGATGCCATCCGCCAGCAAAGCCACGACCCCGACACTGGCGCCGCCGTACTGGATGTCCGTGCCGCTGGCCAGTGCATAGCGCCCCACCGTGGCCTTCGCCAGCCGGCCCTGCAACAGCCTGGCAGCCAGCTCCATGTCCTCCGCCAGCGTGCCTTGCCCGGCAAGGTTGCCTAGCGCACAGACGACGAATTCGTCGCCGCCGGTGCGCCCAAGGACGTCGCTACCGCGCAGGCAATCCTTCAGGCGCTCGGCAATCTGGCTGAGGAACTGGTCGCCGGATTGGTGGCCATGGTTGTCGTTGATCTGCTTGAAGCCATCGAGGTCGATGACAGCGACCAGGATGAAGCGCCGCTCTCGCCGGGCCATCGCCAGCAGGCGCGGGATTTCGCCGAGGATCGCGCGGCGATTGTACAGCCCGGTCAGTGCATCTGTCAGGGCCAATTGGGCGAGCTCGGAGTTGAGCACCTGCAGGCGATCGACCAGGACCTCGCGCTCCAGCGAATAACCCAGCAGCCCGGACAGCAGCGAGAGCATCGGCTCCATCTGCTCATTGCGCGCCACCTTCATCGCGCTCGCAGCGCACACGGTGCCCAGGACGCGACCGTCCTGCGCCCGAATCGGCGCGCTGACATAGGTGCGGATGCCCAGCGCGCGGGCCGCATCCGAATCGCCCCAGCATCCGGAAACATCGTCGGTGTAGGCACGCCCCTCGTCGAGCGCACGCTTGCACAAAGTGTCCTCCCACGGCACCTGCAGCCCTTCGGGGATTTCCATGTCGCCGTCATTGCGGGCGAACTCCACGCGCTGCACGCCCTGCTCCAGGTCGATGGTCGTCAGGTAGGTCGATTCCATCCCGGTCACCTGACCCAGCAAGGCCAGCAGCGGCCGGGTCAGCTGCTCCAGGCTCTTGGCCTGCGGAACGGTCGTGGAAAGGAACGAAAGCAGTTGATCCATGAAGAACTCTCTGGGGTGGGCGTGCCTGCCAATCATCATCAACGCGAAGCTTGCGCGCTAGCTTCACCAGCGCTTTGGCTGACGGTCAATCAGGACATTTCCCTAGCAGGGAACTGCTGCCAGCGACCGAATACAGCAGGCATGCCAGAGGCGAAGTCGCTCAAGCTCGCGCATTGCACGGGAGCCCCTCGGAAACCAAAGCGAGCGAGAATCTTGGCCAGCGTTTGGAAGGCCGGCCTGCACCAACACCTTTCCGCCCCCAGAAAAGCAAAGCCCCCGAAACGCTAGGCATTTCAGGGGCTTGGCAGGGTGTTCTGGAGCGGGCGAAGGGAAATGGAGCCATTTCTCGCTTCCCCCGTAACAACCGCCTTTCCCACGAAATATGGATGCGGAGGTTATCAGGAGCTGACTAGCTCAGCCACCGAATCAGAATATCTGAAATTCAGATATAGTCTAGCCCCACGACAGCGAAAATTTTCAGCCGGGGCCGAGGAGCATATGCAGCAACTCCCAACTAGCCTGCGTTGGCGCCATATCCGACCGATGAACTGCCGTCCCACCACTCAGCAGATCGCTAAGGAGTGCTGGTGAGCCATCTGACATTGCAGACCTTTCTGAACGGCGATTGGCATGACGCCATGAAAATCACACTGGACTCGCAGCGAGGATTAATGGGGCTGTGCAGCTTTCACTACCTGCCCGAATACCTCATAGAGTTCGCGAGCGATGCGAGTCCCCCTGCTGCGGCTGTCAGCGCAAACCTCCCCTTGGACTGGAATGTCCATGTTGAAAGTAGCGCCCCTGCGTTCCTCCACGATCTGGCTCCATCTGGAGCGGCCCGCAGATCGTTGCTCAACCTGTCGCACCAGGTAACGAGGCAGACACAATCAACAAACGTATTCCTACTGCAGCATTTTACAGCGCACTCGATAGGCCACCTTCGAGCGAAACCTTCTGAGCCAAACCCAGGGTTGCCACAGCCGACGTATCGGCGTGAAGAGATCATCCAATGGGGTACCCCGTGGCCGCTGCCAGAAAGCGTCCTCGCATACGGTCTAGGAGCAAATGGTGAAGCGCCTAAGCTGCTACTGACGGAGGTCTCCGACGATCAATTCAGTACAGATGGGCTGGTTAACGATGCAGAGGCGAAAAACCACTGGCTCATCAAATTCGCTCGTAACCGTAAAACGGCAACGGATCGGGACATCCTTCGAGCGGAGTACTGCTACTACAAAGCCCTGCATCAGCTCGGAATAGAAACGGTATACTCAGACGACATGCGCCTAGAGGAAGGCCCTGAGCCCTGCCTGTGGATGAGGCGCTTTGATCGAAATGCGACAGCGGGGCAAGTTCTCAGGCACCCAGTCGAGTCGGTCTATTCCGTCATGGGCGTGACCACCCCGGGCACCCGTCTGGATCATGTCTCAGTGCTCGATTCTCTAGCGGAGCTGTGGCTTGCTGCAGGGCAATCGGCGCAAATTCCGGAGCTCGTCGCCGAGTACGTACGACGCGACTTGATTAACCTGGTTTTGGGAAACAGTGATAACCACGGCCGCAACACATCGATAATCCGTGCGCCAGTACTACGCCTAGCCCCGATTTACGACCTAGCCCCTATGGTCATGGACGAGGAAGGCATCAGTCGAGCAATGCGCTGGCCTAAAGCGATTGAGCAAGGTGGAGTTGTCGACTGGCGACAGGCATGTGCGGCGGTGTCTCGGTGGGCACATCCAGAGCAGCTATTTGAGAGGTTAAGACGCGAGGCACAGCGCTTGATCGCACTACCTGACCTGCTAAGCCAAATCGGACTCCCAACCTCCGTAAGCAACCACCCGGCCATTGTCTTAGCGCAAATGAGCCAACGGAGCAATTTGCGAAGTCTGCTGTAGTTGTGCAGCAAGCGACTGCAATCGGTTCACTCATCGCCATCGGCCAAAGGTGAGTCAAGATCGACGTGGATACCTACCACCATGGACTGAGCGCGAGTTCTTAGCTCCCCGCCAATCAACGTATTGAGATTCGGAGAAACATAAATCTCCTGGTCAGCGAGAAATTTAAAACCACTGCATTTCAGGAAAACGATTCTCGGATGTGTTTGCTCGTCCGAGAGGCGTGCCTCTTGTTGTAGGCAAAGTCGCGACTTACCGTCGAGAAAAGCCTGGCGAAGCGAGCTAATCGAAGGCTTTGATGACTTGACCCACGTTTTCCGATAACCAAAGCATTTTGGAGAGAATGACCTTCATCGTCAGCCATCAGCGACTTTGCATCAGAAGACTGCACGTAGGCAGGCTGCCGTCCGACACGCGACTAGTCCTTATTCCTCCCCTCCAAGATCGAGCGATACTTCTCGGGCATTGGATAACTCGTCACCTCAAGAGCCAAAAGCCCTGGCAACTTGAAGTCATCGATATTACGAGCGGCTGCCTTTGCCGCTGGTGGTCATGGAGCGTGCATCCGGATCGGTGAGCGAGAATTGTCCATCTGGTGCTTCGCGTATGTCGGACGACCATTACCCTCCTTGAGATAGAACGGTTCGATCAGCGCCAGCAGTACTGTCCATGACACTACCTACAATCTCTGACATAAAGCGCTCGTGCCTGGTCTGATTGCGTCTACCGACGTACTCGGCGTTGGAAAAGCTAATCTGGGCTCAGGTATAGCGGGACGCTATTTCAGCAGATCGGTCGGGACTTGAGCTCCCCTACCAGGTCTAGTCGTGGGGAGGCGAACTCTTCCGCGGTGAGGCTAGCAGCGGTTCAGGCTGCAGCACAAGCGGGAGCGCGACCATCCATTTGAGAACTATCCTGATCTGTAATTGGACAGAAATTTAATTCTCCTGCTAGGCTGAAACAAGCCTTTGGATTTCATGCTCTCAACATCAACCGTGCGTAAAAACAAGGCTTTAATGCCCTATTAAATCTGAACCAGCACAAAAGGAGATATTTTGGACCACCCCCACCATTGAAGTGTCAGTGTATCGCATGCCCCGCACGGGGCAGATGTGATGGATTTTTACTTTCCGCCTATTCATGGCGCTTTGAAAATTCAAACAATACAGGAGGTGGTAATATGAAAAAAATCAAAGAGCAGTCCGCGAAAATATTTATCCTATTATCATTACCTTTCAGCCTTATATGCACTGCAAGAGCTGCTTCCTTAAGCATTTCGGGAAATTCGATCTCAATAACTGAAAATGTGCAATACGACACAGTACTGGTGGATGGAGGGCGGCTCATTATAAGTGGGGCGAATTTAGGAACCACAGGCCTGGAAATCAAAGGAAGCCATGAGGCACCGGGCGTCGTCACCGTTATCAACGGCGGAACTCTCGCGGGTGGACTAATATTGGTTGGCGGCAGCGATGAGCCAGATAACACAGGCATCGTTCAATTGAAAGGCACCGGGACGAATCTTATTTCAGCGATCGGCCTTAATATCGGCGCCTATGAGCCTGGAGAAGGAGTTGTCGATATTTCTGAGGGCGCACATGCGAATACAGCCGTCTCGCCCATTGGTGATCTGATGGCAATCGCAGGAGGTACAGGAATTGTTTCGGTATCTGGTGCCGGCAGCGAATGGACTGCCAACAAAATTTCTCTCGGCTTTGGCGGGGAGAACGGCAAGGCGGTACTCAATGTATCAAATTCCGCCACCGTGAAAGCCAATCTGATTTCCGTATCCGACAAAAACTACGGCTGGTTAATTATTGGATCAGCTAATCAGCCAACTCAACCCGGCGAGATTATCGTACCGAAGATAGAGCTAAACTCAGCAAATTCCTTTCTCGTACTAAATCACCTAAGTACCAACTATAATGCAAACTGGAGCACGACAGGTATCGGTAGCCTCTACTCTCTCAGCGGAACAACTCAACTGAACATGCCTAATACCTACAGCGGATATACTGTCGTCCGCTCTGGCCTTCTTCGCGCCGGCTCAGCAAACGTATTCAGCCCGGACTCTGTATACTACGTAACTTCATCCGGTGCCCTGGACCTTAATGGCATCGATCAAAGCACGGGCACACTGCATAATACCGGGACGGTCTACTTTGACAAGCAAGCAACCCGCGCCGGCACAACGCTCACTGTCATTGGTGACTATCACGGCTCGGGAGGCACGCTGACGTTTAATGGCATACTGGCAGGAGACAACTCTATCACTGACAGATTGCATATTACTGGCAATGCAGATGGTGGAACGAACGTAAGCGTCAAGAACATGGGCGGGCAAGGCGCTGAAACCGTAGAGGGGATTAAGCTCATTTCCGTCGGCGGTAACATCGCCAGTGGAACAGAGTTCCGCCAGATCAACCGGATCGTTGCCGGAGCCTACGATTATCGTTTGGTGCGAGGAGGGAATGGTGGCGACGCGAAAAGTTGGTATCTGACGAGTACGGCCCAACCGATAAATCCTCCAGACCCGGTGAATCCAATAAACCCAATTGATCCCGAGACTCCGGCGCCTCCGCCTCCGCCGCCCGCTCCAGAAGTGAATATCAACCGTCCAGAGGCTGGCAGCTACATGACCAATCAGGCTGCCACTCACGAAATGTTTACGCTACGCCTTGAAGATAGGGGAGAGGACAGGTCTTATATTGACCCTACTAGCGGCGAAAAGAAAGTCACCAGCATGTGGCTACGTGCGGACGCTCGTGACGTTCACAACCGCGATCAGGATGAGCAGTTGAAAACCCAGGAGGATCGCTACGTAGTTCAATTAGGTGGCGATGTGGCGCGGGGTAGCTTCTTCCAAAGGGACGAATGGCACCTCGGACTCATGGCTGGTTATGGAAATAGCGATAGTAGCAGCCACTCTTTGCAAACCCACTATGAGTCAAGTGGCAACGTCGACGGCTATAGCATCGGCATATACGGAACTTGGTTCGACGACGGCCAATCTAAGACCGGAGCTTATATAGACACTTGGCTTCAATATGCCTGGTTTGACAACACTGTCCAGGGCCAGGGGCTCCCCAAGGAAAACTACGATTCCGATGGTTACCAAGCGTCAGTGGAGTCAGGTTACACCTTCCCACTCGGTGGCGCGGACAGCAATCTTTACATACAACCTCAAGCCCAGTTAGTATGGGACAATATAGACACTTCCAAGCTCCGAGAAACCAACGGCACCGTCATTTCCCCCCCGAATGAAGAGAACCTCAACAGCAGACTTGGTGCGAAGCTTTTCGTGAAAATCAGGCCCCAGAATGCGGATATCCTGTGGGCACCGTATATCTCAGCGAACTGGCTTCACAACACCCAAAACTATGGAGTGAGGATGGACCACACCACTCAGTACATGGGTGGGGCAAAGAATACTAGCGAGATGAAAATAGGTGTGAATGGGATGCTTACTGAGCAACTTAGCATATGGGGAAGTATAAGCGGTAGGGCTGGTGATGACCATTACAGTGAGACTAGCGGGGCATTTGGTATAAGTTACAACTTCTAAAAATATCCGAACAATTCACCGCCAACCTAGCCATAGCCTGTTCAATGCGCCATCAACCCAACCGCCAATGGCAAATATCCAGAAACCCGGGCTTTTCTCGGGCTTCTGCCTTTTACAGGCGCACCTGTCCCACATTCGCCAGAAAATGTAGGCGGGCCATCCACAGGTTCGAGAAAGCTAACATCTTGACCAGCTGGACGGTGTTCTTGGACAAGCAACGAAAGCATACCTTCGTGCAGCCGAACTGACGCTGCGAGGCGATCTCATGCAATGCTTCCGCCATCGCCGGGCGGCTGAGGGCGAACCAGTTTTGCTGTAGTTGAATGCTCAAGCAGTTATGGCGGACGACCATTGCCCTCCTTGGGATAGAACAGCTCGATCAGTACCACCAGCATTACCCATGACACTACCTGCTATCTCTGACAGAAAGCGCTCGCGTCGAGCGATGTTTGGCGAGACCGAGTGGAGGGCAACAGCCATCGCCATTACGAAGCGGCATGGAGAGCTGCAGCAGGCACAAGAGCGCCACGAGGGTAGGCCTCGCAGCAGTTTGTGCCCCTGGACGACATTGGCGACATTGGCGACATTGGCGACATTGGCGACATTTTCTGCTGTGCTAACCATGCTGCATGTCGAATTCATCTCATCGTCGACACCAATTTGCGCGGGACGCTGAGCCAATATTGGCGTAGAGGCACTATCACGCTGACCGCTAACATTTGGAGGCTGAAGGAGATGGCGCCGGCACCAGGAATCGAACCCGGGGCCTACTGATTACAAGTCAATTGATCTACCTGCTGTAGCTATATCGGCGTAAAGTTGAAGGAGGGAATAAAGAATGCTGTGCCATACCGCGGAGCGGTCTACCCGACACAGAGCGACTATAAACTTGGGGACTTATCGATTAAGCCTATCTTTGCGGAGTAAGAGCAATAGGGTTGACTTGCCGCTATCAAACCGGAAACCGGCCTCCCGTTAGGTTGATGCCTCAGCCAGGCGCCTGAACTCCCGAGGCGAACGGTAGTTCAGTGCGCTGTGCGGATGTTCCTCGTTGTAATGCTCGAAGGCGATGGCCAGGTTGCGCAGGGCCGTCGCTCGATCGGACTTGGGCATGTGGCTGGTCTGTCCCGGAACTGGTGGACAGGTAGTTAAGAGCTACTGCTCGCATTTCGCCGCTCAAACTCCATCGGACTGAGATAGCCCAACGTCGAGTGGCGACGGCGGTGATTGTAAAAGCGGATGTAGTCGAACAGGTCGGTTTTCGCCTCCTGGTAGCTGGCGTAGCGAGTCAGGTACACCCGCTCAGCCTTCAGCGAACGGAAGAAGCTCTCCATCGCCGCATTGTCCCAACAGTTTCCCCGCCGCGAGTGGCTGGGCACGATGCGATGCCGCCGTAGCAAGGCTTGGTAGTCGTACGCGCAGTATTGGCTGCCGCGATCCGAGTGCAGCAGTACCTCTTCCTGCGGCTGTCGGCGTGCCACGGCCATCTCCAGTGCGGCGTGTACCAGGGCCTGCTGCATGCGGTGGTGCATCGCCCAACCGACGACGGCGCGTGAATAGAGATCGAGCACGACGGCCAAGTACAACCAGCCCTGGGCCGTCCGCACGTAGGTCATGTCCGAGACCCAATGCCGGTTGGCGCGATCCGAGGCGAACTGGCGATCCAGATGATTTGGGGCAATCGGCAGTGCGTGACGACTGCTGGAAACCAGCCGCCAGCGCTTGCGCGAGCGAACTCGCAATCCGGCTTCGCGCATCAGTCGAGCAACCCGGTGTCGACCACAGGCATGCCCCATGGCCGCCAACTCGGCCTTGATTCGGCGATGGCCATAGATCCCACTCACCTCATGGTGGATGGTGCGGATCTCCTTGCTCAGACGCCGATTCGCCATCACTCTCGCCGAAGGTGGCCGCTGCTGCCAGGCATAGAAGCCGCTGCGGGATACCCGCAGCAGCCGGCGCATCGGCGCTACGGGATAGCGACCGGCCAACGCCTCGATGGCGCGGAACTTCACTTCGTGAGCTGCGAGAAGATGGCGAGCGCCTTTTTTAAAACATCGCGCTCCATGGTGACCTGAGCCAGTTGCTGGCGTAAGCGACGCAGCTCCGCGCTCTCGCCCCGCTGCTTGCCATTGCCCGGAAAGGCACCGTCACCTTGCTGCTCGTACTGGCGCTTCCATTTGCCCAACAGGCTTTCAGCGATGCCCAGCGACTCGGCGACATGACGAAGCGGCGTACCGGCAAGTACCTGGTCTACCGCCTCGCGTTTGAAGGATTCGGGAAAACGTCGTCTGGTCTGGGTCATGAACACTCCTTGCGGTGGGCATTATCCACCTTAAGTCAGTGTCCACTCAGCCCGGGACAGACCAGACAGACTAATAAGTATAAATTGCGATCCTTGAGCTGCGCTGAAGCAATACCGAAAGCTGGAAAGGAAGCTCTCTGCGATGGATACAAACCGAGGATATTTCTATATATCATTGAGACCTAATTCCCCACTACCAACGGTGGATGCAACCGGTCACGCCTTACACTGATTAGGCAAGTAGAAGCATTGCGGCCGAGCGAAGTCGTGTTCTTAGAAGTCGGCAAGCACCGAATGCAGCCGCAGGGAATGGGCTTGCCGGTGCTTCGACAGAAGGTCGGACGATTCATAGATAATTTTCTCTTAGAACAATTTAAAAGAGCTGCTGCTCCTGCGTGAAACTTCTCAATACCTAGGGCCACCGTGGCCTTCTGAAAAAGGTAAGCAATGCCTGGCGGGGGGAGCGCCTGAATATGCAGGCGCCGCATGCAATCCAAACTGCAAGGAGATTTCCTCATTTTGGGTCAACATTTCTGACCGGCATAGCAGCGCTCATTGGTCAACAATCGTATCTAAACGATTGCAATTCCCCGTGGCCAACCAAAGCGTAATTCAGCCGCCGACGGCACATTCTCGTTAAGCAGCTTTATTACCTGGGCCAAAGCCAATGACTCTTCCTATCCTATACTATTGGAAACCCGGATCTCGGAAGAACGGCAAGATTGGGCGGGGCCAGCACTTGTCAATATGGACAGAGTCGTCGCCAGCCACAGCGCCCGAGATCAAAGACAGCGGATTGCTCACTCTCGCAAAAAGTTGGAACGCAAGCTGCGAAGGTCAGCAAGATCGCTCTGCAGTCCTGGCCCGGTTATGCGGTACTGATGAGCCCCTGATTTCGAACCATGGAGTGCAGATTAGAGCGTGAGGCGTTGCGGGCAAACAAGACTTATCTCAAACCTTCGAAAATTGCAGATTTTATCTTTGTAAGCGCTCCACAGCCCCCCCTTCAACTATACGATCCGCTTTCGATGCTGGGCTCCCATTTTGCCAGTGAACTCCTGTCATGATGCGTCCGGACACCAATGTCAATGTCGTCTACCTCTACTTCTCTAAGTCCATCGATGGTCTGGCGGCCCTGGTGGAGTTGGATATCAAAGTGTCCGTGTTCGATCCAGTGTTGATTTGTCTTCCTCAACAAAACACGCAACCGTGTGAAGATTGTCTGCTGGGATCGCAACGGCCTCTGTCTCAGTCTCAAGCGCCTGCACAAGACCAAGCCTAATGCTGAAGAGCCCATCGTGTTGACAGTGTAGGAACCGAATCAGCTGCTGGCAGGTTTCGACCTCCGGGGGATCCAGCCACACCAGGAGCTGCCCCTGTGTTTTGTGAGCTGAGCCGGTATAATCCGGCTCCATGAAATCTGGCGCAGACTACCTTCCCAACGGTCCAGTCCTGCTATACGACCTGGTCCGGCAATTGCTGGACCAAGTCGCTCTGCTGCGCCAAAAACTGTTCTCGCCAAAGTCCGAGCGCAGCCCCGAGGATGCCGTCCCCTCAACTTGCCATGTTCAACGAGGCTGAGGAGTTGCTCGACGAGACTGCTGGCGAATCGATTGAGACCGAGGTCGAAGAAGTCGTCGCCCCAGTGAGACGACGTGGCAAGCGCAAGCCTCTTTCAGTCGAGCTGCCGCGCGTTGAAATCGTCCACGAACTGCCTGAGCACGAGCGTACCTGTGCCTACGGCGCTTGCAAGCAGGTGATCGGCGAAGAGACCAGCGAGCAATTGGAGATCATCCGGATGCAGGTACGGGCGATCCGCCATATCAACAAAACCTTCGCCTGCAAGGCCTGCAAAACCGCCCCGGTGACCGCCGACAAGCCAGCCCAACTGATCGAGAAAAGCCTGGCCAGCCCCAGAGTGCTGGCCATGCTGCTGACCACCAAGTACGCCGATGGCATCCTGCTGTATCGCTTCGAGAAAATGCTCAGCCGGCATGGCATCGACATCCCCCGCCAGCCCCTGGCGCACTGAGTGATCCAGGCCGGCGAACAGGTGCAGCCCCTGCTCAACCTCATGCGTGACCAGTTGCTGGGCTATCCGGTGTTGCACTGCGACGAACCCCGGCCGCAGGTATTGCATGGCCCCGAGCAAGGTCCCACGGCGCAGTCCTGGATGTGGGTGCAAAGCGGCAGCCCACCGGGGCACCCTGTCGTCCTTTTCGACTACAGCACGAGCCGTGCGCAGGAGGTACTGCTGCGCCTGCTTGCAGGCTATCGCGGCTACCTGATGACCGATGACTATGCCGGCTACAACGCGGTGACAGCACAAGACAGCATCGAACGCTTGACCTCCTGGGCCCACGCTCGCCGCAAATTCCTCGAGGAGCTGAAAGTGCAGCCCAAGGGCAAGATCGAACGCGCCGATATGGCCTTGAACCTGCTCAACCAGCTCTATGGCATCGAGCGCGATCATAAGGACAGCGGCGACGTGGAATGCCAAGCTGTAAAAAAACGGCGCAGCCTGTCGATCCTCAGCACCAGATCTGGCTGGAGGAGGCTCAGCCGCGGGTCACGGTCCAGAACGCCCTGGGCAAAGCGGTGAACTACCTCGCCAGCGACTGGAGCAAGCACGTGCGCTATGTCTAGGGGGCATCTTCCCATCGACAACAACCGTACCGAGGACGCCATTCGCTCCTTTGTGATCGGACGCAAGAATTGGCTATTCAGCGGCACACCCAAAGGCGCCACGGCCAGCACGCAGATTTACAGCCTGATCGAAACCGCGAAAGCTAACGGGTAAGAGCCCTATGCCTGGCTGCAGGCATGTGCTGGAGCGCCTGCCGGCCGCCAACCGCGTCGAGGATATCGAAGCGCAGTTGCCGTGGAACTGCTCACCGACAAGCGCATCCTGATCACAAGGTCTCGTCAATGAAAGACGGGGTTTATTGAGCGAATACGTTCCATCTGCCGTAGCTGTTCAGCCAGGGTGGTTAGCGGAATGATGATGAGCGCACACAGCGCGCTTTTGAGCTTGTAGCTCACGATATGGGCTCCGTGCGGGCTGGTAAGCCAGCCCGCGTTTTTTGGGGGGGTAAGGGTTAGACGAGGGTAACGGTGACGCCCTGTTCGACCAACAATTGGGCATCCAGCGCGGAGTGCTGGTAGCTGACGTAGGTAACGCCGTCCACGCTGATGGTACCGGTGTTGGCCCAGTCGCCCGGATCCATACCGTTGGGCAGCAGATCATCAAGCGTAACTGTATCGCCGGAATTGCCACGAACCATCATCTGGACGTCGCCATTGAGATGGAACAGGTCCTTGCCGCCTTGATCCAGCACGTCGCCCAACGAGAGCTTGAGCGCATTGTTGCCCGGGGAGGTCATGTCAATCACCTCTACCGAGTTGATCTTGCCGTTCAACGCGGAGAAGTCGAGCAACTGGTCGGCACCGCTCAGCACCAACGTATCGATGCCCGCACCGCCATCAAGATTGGGGGCGCTGCTCAGGAAGTACGAGACATCCGCCATGTTGAAGATGTTGTCTTCCCCGCCACCCTGATAGCTCGCTCCGTTGTGCACTTCATGATAGATCTCCACCGGTGTAATAAACGGCTCGCCAGCCCAGTCGATGCGGATGTTATCCATCAGGATCCAGTCCGTGCCGGCATCAAACTCGAAGCGAGTAAAGGATGTCCCCTCGGGCATCTCCCATGTATGGGTGCCGTTTGCCTTCCAATCCGCATTAGCGCCAATTGTTTTCAGATCCACGCTCAGGATCAGATTGTCATAGGCATCGTAGAAACGAAGGGCCTGCCCGGACTGCGCCGTATTGATATCAAAGAAGTCCGCTGTAAAACGGAAAGCGGCGTGTCCTTTAAAGTCAACACCGACAGCGGCACCCGCGGTCGCCTGCAGCAAATATGAGTCGCCCTCGGTTCCCCAATAGCGGGCCCCAGCAGCAGTTTTATAGATCGGATCGAACGCCTTCTTCAGCGCGGTAATCGTCATAGAGCCGATATCCCTGCTTTGGCCGATAGCAAGACTTTGCGCGGAGAGCCACTCAAAGTCTTCCGCAATCGTGAGCTGTTGCTGCCACAGCAAATCCGATGAGTTGCCCGCTTGGTCAACAATGGACGCAGACATGACATCAGACCCGGCGCCCATGCCCAGTGTTATGGAGTTGAGGTAAATACCACCACCGTAGTCCTCTGGTGTCTCAATCGTGAAGCTGCCAATTGTGCCCCCCTCTGGCGCAACGAAGTCCATAGTATGCCCGTAGGTAGTGCCTAAAGAGCCCGAAGCTACACCCCAGGTACTGCCCGTCTTGTCCACCGTGCCGATGAGTTGGCCTTCAAGGTCATAGAATTTGTATATCGTCGTCTGCGCGCCATTGTCGATACCGCCCAACTTGAGGGATACCGACTTCGTACCGCCGTCGATGTCGATGGTCGTCTTTCTGTGACCGCCCCCCGTAGCTCCCTTGAGCACGGGGCCCGCAGAGACCTGACCCTCGAAATGCATCGTCATGCCATGAAAGTCGACGCTGCTGGAGGCCTCAGTACTACTGTAGGTAAAATCCGTGAAGCTGATCAGCTCAGGCGCATGCGCAGTCTTGACTGCGGCGGTGCCTGCGGCAGCTTCCGCTTCGGTGAGCACGTGCTCATAGCGCACACCATAGTGCGTGACGACAACCCGATCGCCCGCTACCACCTTCTGCGGGTCGAACGTGACCGCGACCTTGCTATCAACGGTTTGCTTGAGCGATTGCGGCATCGCAGGGCGGGCTGCCGCCTCCAGCAACGTGACCGTCACTGAACTTTCGACCCCGATGTTGCCAGCGGCATCCACCACGCGCGAGAGGATCGTCCAATCTTCGGAGTGCGTGTTGTTGTCCATGACAAACCAGTCGGCACCATTCGTCTCGGCATCCACCCATGTCGAGCCACCGTCGATGGACACCTGCACCTTTTCTCCTGCGCCCAAAACTGAGCTGAGCGTGCCGGACATCAGGCGTCCTGCGCTACCGTCGTTGGTGAGCAGGTCGGTATCGCTAAAGCCGCTGTCCTTGCCGATGTAAGTAAGGGTGGCAACTGCTGTCGGCGCGGTGATGTCTATCGGGCCGTCGATCAGGACAGGCAGTGACTCGTTGCCAGCCGGATCGGTCGCCGTCACTGTCGCGCCGGTGTCACCCGGCTCCAGCGGGTTCGGCACGCTCCAGTTGCCGCTGGCGTCCGCCACCACGGTGATCGTAGAGCTATCACTCGGATCGGTGATGATCACGGTCGAGCCCGGCTCGGCCGTACCGGCCAGCTCGGCTTCGGTGTTCACCGTGATCACCGGCGCATTCGGCGCCACGTTGTCATCGTAGGCCACGACGGTGTTGTCGCTGGGGCCGTTGCCGTTGCTATCGGTGGCGTTGACCACCAGCTCGCCTTCCGGCTGAACCACGCCGGCCGGGCTGTCGATGGTGTAGTTGCCCGACTCGTCGACCACCACGGAGCCCGTGCTGCCGTCCGGGAAGGTCACGTTCACGGTGGCACCCGGCTCGCTGCTGCCGCTGACGGTGATGGTACCGTCGCCGTTGTCGGTGATGACCGCGCTCGGCGCGTTCGGCGCCACGCTGTCGTCGTAGGCCACGACGGTGTTGTCGCTGGGGCCGTTGCCGTTGCTATCGGTGGCGTTGACCACCAGCTCGCCTTCCGGCTGAACCACGCCGGCCGGGCTGTCGATGGTGTAGTTGCCCGACTCGTCGACCACCACGGAGCCCGTGCTGCCGTCCGGGAAGGTCACGTTCACGGTGGCACCCGGCTCGCTGCTGCCGCTGACGGTGATGGTACCGTCGCCGTTGTCGGTGATGACCGCGCTCGGCGCGTTCGGCGCCACGCTGTCGTCGTAGGCCACGACGGTGTTGTCGCTGGGGCCGTTGCCGTTGCTATCGGTGGCGTTGACCACCAGCTCGCCTTCCGGCTGAACCACGCCGGCCGGGCTGTCGATGGTGTAGTTGCCCGACTCGTCGACCACCACGGAGCCCGTGCTGCCGTCCGGGAAGGTCACGTTCACGGTGGCACCCGGCTCGCTGCTGCCGCTGACGGTGATGGTACCGTCGCCGTTGTCGGTGATGACCGCGCTCGGCGCGTTCGGCGCCACGCTGTCGTCGTAGGCCACGACGGTGTTGTCGCTGGGGCCGTTGCCGTTGCTATCGGTGGCGTTGACCACCAGCTCGCCTTCCGGCTGAACCACGCCGGCCGGGCTGTCGATGGTGTAGTTGCCCGACTCGTCGACCACCACGGAGCCCGTGCTGCCGTCCGGGAAGGTCACGTTCACGGTGGCACCCGGCTCGCTGCTGCCGCTGACGGTGATGGTACCGTCGCCGTTGTCGGTGATGACCGCGCTCGGCGCGTTCGGCGCCACGCTGTCGTCGTAGGCCACGACGGTGTTGTCGCTGGGGCCGTTGCCGTTGCTATCGGTGGCGTTGACCACCAGCTCGCCTTCCGGCTGAACCACGCCGGCCGGGCTGTCGATGGTGTAGTTGCCCGACTCGTCGACCACCACGGAGCCCGTGCTGCCGTCCGGGAAGGTCACGTTCACGG
Organism: Pseudomonas sp. QL9; assembly: GCF_041409665.1. Lineage (NCBI taxonomy): Bacteria > Pseudomonadati > Pseudomonadota > Gammaproteobacteria > Pseudomonadales > Pseudomonadaceae > Pseudomonas > Pseudomonas sp. QL9. Next base: position 4,257,928 of record NZ_CP166971.1, on the reverse strand, counting down.
TGGCACCCGGCTCGCTGCTGCCGCTGACGGTGATGGTACCGTCGCCGTTGTCGGTGATGACCGCGCTCGGCGCGTTCGGCGCCACGCTGTCGTCGTAGGCCACGACGGTGTTGTCGCTGGGGCCGTTGCCGTTGCTATCGGTGGCGTTGACCACCAGCTCGCCTTCCGGCTGAACCACGCCGGCCGGGCTGTCGATGGTGTAGTTGCCCGACTCGTCGACCACCACGGAGCCCGTGCTGCCGTCCGGGAAGGTCACGTTCACGGTGGCACCCGGCTCGCTGCTGCCGCTGACGGTGATGGTACCGTCGCCGTTGTCGGTGATGACCGCGCTCGGCGCGTTCGGCGCCACGCTGTCGTCGTAGGCCACGACGGTGTTGTCGCTGGGGCCGTTGCCGTTGCTATCGGTGGCGTTGACCACCAGCTCGCCTTCCGGCTGAACCACGCCGGCCGGGCTGTCGATGGTGTAGTTGCCCGACTCGTCGACCACCACGGAGCCCGTGCTGCCGTCCGGGAAGGTCACGTTCACGGTGGCACCCGGCTCGCTGCTGCCGCTGACGGTGATGGTACCGTCGCCGTTGTCGGTGATGACCGCGCTCGGCGCGTTCGGCGCCACGCTGTCGTCGTAGGCCACGACGGTGTTGTCGCTGGGGCCGTTGCCGTTGCTATCGGTGGCGTTGACCACCAGCTCGCCTTCCGGCTGAACCACGCCGGCCGGGCTGTCGATGGTGTAGTTGCCCGACTCGTCGACCACCACGGAGCCCGTGCTGCCGTCCGGGAAGGTCACGTTCACGGTGGCACCCGGCTCGCTGCTGCCGCTGACGGTGATGGTACCGTCGCCGTTGTCGGTGATGACCGCGCTCGGCGCGTTCGGCGCCACGCTGTCGTCGTAGGCCACGACGGTGTTGTCGCTGGGGCCGTTGCCGTTGCTATCGGTGGCGTTGACCACCAGCTCGCCTTCCGGCTGAACCACGCCGGCCGGGCTGTCGATGGTGTAGTTGCCCGACTCGTCGACCACCACGGAGCCCGTGCTGCCGTCCGGGAAGGTCACGTTCACGGTGGCACCCGGCTCGCTGCTGCCGCTGACGGTGATGGTACCGTCGCCGTTGTCGGTGATGACCGCGCTCGGCGCGTTCGGCGCCACGCTGTCGTCGTAGGCCACGACGGTGTTGTCGCTGGGGCCGTTGCCGTTGCTATCGGTGGCGTTGACCACCAGCTCGCCTTCCGGCTGAACCACGCCGGCCGGGCTGTCGATGGTGTAGTTGCCCGACTCGTCGACCACCACGGAGCCCGTGCTGCCGTCCGGGAAGGTCACGTTCACGGTGGCACCCGGCTCGCTGCTGCCGCTGACGGTGATGGTACCGTCGCCGTTGTCGGTGATGACCGCGCTCGGCGCGTTCGGCGCCACGCTGTCGTCGTAGGCCACGACGGTGTTGTCGCTGGGGCCGTTGCCGTTGCTATCGGTGGCGTTGACCACCAGCTCGCCTTCCGGCTGAACCACGCCGGCCGGGCTGTCGATGGTGTAGTTGCCCGACTCGTCGACCACCACGGAGCCCGTGCTGCCGTCCGGGAAGGTCACGTTCACGGTGGCACCCGGCTCGCTGCTGCCGCTGACGGTGATGGTACCGTCGCCGTTGTCGGTGATGACCGCGCTCGGCGCGTTCGGCGCCACGCTGTCGTCGTAGGCCACGACGGTGTTGTCGCTGGGGCCGTTGCCGTTGCTATCGGTGGCGTTGACCACCAGCTCGCCTTCCGGCTGAACCACGCCGGCCGGGCTGTCGATGGTGTAGTTGCCCGACTCGTCGACCACCACGGAGCCCGTGCTGCCGTCCGGGAAGGTCACGTTCACGGTGGCACCCGGCTCGCTGCTGCCGCTGACGGTGATGGTACCGTCGCCGTTGTCGGTGATGACCGCGCTCGGCGCGTTCGGCGCCACGCTGTCGTCGTAGGCCACGACGGTGTTGTCGCTGGGGCCGTTGCCGTTGCTATCGGTGGCGTTGACCACCAGCTCGCCTTCCGGCTGAACCACGCCGGCCGGGCTGTCGATGGTGTAGTTGCCCGACTCGTCGACCACCACGGAGCCCGTGCTGCCGTCCGGGAAGGTCACGTTCACGGTGGCACCCGGCTCGCTGCTGCCGCTGACGGTGATGGTACCGTCGCCGTTGTCGGTGATGACCGCGCTCGGCGCGTTCGGCGCCACGCTGTCGTCGTAGGCCACGACGGTGTTGTCGCTGGGGCCGTTGCCGTTGCTATCGGTGGCGTTGACCACCAGCTCGCCTTCCGGCTGAACCACGCCGGCCGGGCTGTCGATGGTGTAGTTGCCCGACTCGTCGACCACCACGGAGCCCGTGCTGCCGTCCGGGAAGGTCACGTTCACGGTGGCACCCGGCTCGCTGCTGCCGCTGACGGTGATGGTACCGTCGCCGTTGTCGGTGATGACCGCGCTCGGCGCGTTCGGCGCCACGCTGTCGTCGTAGGCCACGACGGTGTTGTCGCTGGGGCCGTTGCCGTTGCTATCGGTGGCGTTGACCACCAGCTCGCCTTCCGGCTGAACCACGCCGGCCGGGCTGTCGATGGTGTAGTTGCCCGACTCGTCGACCACCACGGAGCCCGTGCTGCCGTCCGGGAAGGTCACGTTCACGGTGGCACCCGGCTCGCTGCTGCCGCTGACGGTGATGGTACCGTCGCCGTTGTCGGTGATGACCGCGCTCGGCGCGTTCGGCGCCACGCTGTCGTCGTAGGCCACGACGGTGTTGTCGCTGGGGCCGTTGCCGTTGCTATCGGTGGCGTTGACCACCAGCTCGCCTTCCGGCTGAACCACGCCGGCCGGGCTGTCGATGGTGTAGTTGCCCGACTCGTCGACCACCACGGAGCCCGTGCTGCCGTCCGGGAAGGTCACGTTCACGGTGGCACCCGGCTCGCTGCTGCCGCTGACGGTGATGGTACCGTCGCCGTTGTCGGTGATGACCGCGCTCGGCGCGTTCGGCGCCACGCTGTCGTCGTAGGCCACGACGGTGTTGTCGCTGGGGCCGTTGCCGTTGCTATCGGTGGCGTTGACCACCAGCTCGCCTTCCGGCTGAACCACGCCGGCCGGGCTGTCGATGGTGTAGTTGCCCGACTCGTCGACCACCACGGAGCCCGTGCTGCCGTCCGGGAAGGTCACGTTCACGGTGGCACCCGGCTCGCTGCTGCCGCTGACGGTGATGGTACCGTCGCCGTTGTCGGTGATGACCGCGCTCGGCGCGTTCGGCGCCACGCTGTCGTCGTAGGCCACGACGGTGTTGTCGCTGGGGCCGTTGCCGTTGCTATCGGTGGCGTTGACCACCAGCTCGCCTTCCGGCTGAACCACGCCGGCCGGGCTGTCGATGGTGTAGTTGCCCGACTCGTCGACCACCACGGAGCCCGTGCTGCCGTCCGGGAAGGTCACGTTCACGGTGGCACCCGGCTCGCTGCTGCCGCTGACGGTGATGGTACCGTCGCCGTTGTCGGTGATGACCGCGCTCGGCGCGTTCGGCGCCACGCTGTCGTCGTAGGCCACGACGGTGTTGTCGCTGGGGCCGTTGCCGTTGCTATCGGTGGCGTTGACCACCAGCTCGCCTTCCGGCTGAACCACGCCGGCCGGGCTGTCGATGGTGTAGTTGCCCGACTCGTCGACCACCACGGAGCCCGTGCTGCCGTCCGGGAAGGTCACGTTCACGGTGGCACCCGGCTCGCTGCTGCCGCTGACGGTGATGGTACCGTCGCCGTTGTCGGTGATGACCGCGCTCGGCGCGTTCGGCGCCACGCTGTCGTCGTAGGCCACGACGGTGTTGTCGCTGGGGCCGTTGCCGTTGCTATCGGTGGCGTTGACCACCAGCTCGCCTTCCGGCTGAACCACGCCGGCCGGGCTGTCGATGGTGTAGTTGCCCGACTCGTCGACCACCACGGAGCCCGTGCTGCCGTCCGGGAAGGTCACGTTCACGGTGGCACCCGGCTCGCTGCTGCCGCTGACGGTGATGGTACCGTCGCCGTTGTCGGTGATGACCGCGCTCGGCGCGTTCGGCGCCACGCTGTCGTCGTAGGCCACGACGGTGTTGTCGCTGGGGCCGTTGCCGTTGCTATCGGTGGCGTTGACCACCAGCTCGCCTTCCGGCTGAACCACGCCGGCCGGGCTGTCGATGGTGTAGTTGCCCGACTCGTCGACCACCACGGAGCCCGTGCTGCCGTCCGGGAAGGTCACGTTCACGGTGGCACCCGGCTCGCTGCTGCCGCTGACGGTGATGGTACCGTCGCCGTTGTCGGTGATGACCGCGCTCGGCGCGTTCGGCGCCACGCTGTCGTCGTAGGCCACGACGGTGTTGTCGCTGGGGCCGTTGCCGTTGCTATCGGTGGCGTTGACCACCAGCTCGCCTTCCGGCTGAACCACGCCGGCCGGGCTGTCGATGGTGTAGTTGCCCGACTCGTCGACCACCACGGAGCCCGTGCTGCCGTCCGGGAAGGTCACGTTCACGGTGGCACCCGGCTCGCTGCTGCCGCTGACGGTGATGGTACCGTCGCCGTTGTCGGTGATGACCGCGCTCGGCGCGTTCGGCGCCGTAACGTCGACCGGACCGTCAATCACGGTCGGCAACGACTCGTTGCCCGCCGGGTCGGTCACAGTAACGGTCGCGCCGGTATCACCCGGCTCCAGCGGGTTCGGCACGCTCCAATTGCCACTTGCATCGACCACCACGGTGATTGTCGAGCCATCGCTCGGATCAGTGATGGTCACCGTCGAACCCGGCTCGGCCGTGCCGGCCAGCTCCGTTTCGGTGTTCACCGAGATCGATGGCGCGGCGGGAGGTGTTTTGTCCGCGGGCGCTGGATTTACACTGCCGCCACCACTACCACTACCACTACCACTACCACCGAAAGCTCCGATACCAAGAAGCCCCAACGCCCCAAGACCAATAGCAGCGGTGGGGAGCACTTTGCCGGAAAGTGGACTGAGCCCCGAGTCAAATGCAAGAGCATTGACTGAGTCCGCTTGCAGCACTCCAGATGTCGCTTCTCCATCAATCAAAAATGCCAGATCACGATCATTCTCACTTACAGCGATATACTCGTAATAATTGGAGTCCTCCGCCATACCGATTAATTGGCCTTCGTGCTCGAAGAACTCTTCAATGATGAGTACGGGTTGATCGGGGTCTTCGCCGTCGTGGGATACATGCAGATCCTTACCCATGCGCTTGACGGTGATTTTTTCAGGAGCGAAGCCAGTGCGACTGTCGGCGAGAATGTATTTGCCTCCCTTGATCGCTTGAATGCGGACTGGTGCAGCTCCCGTCTTACCCAAGGAGTGGCTCGTGGAAACGGTGTTTCCGTTCAGGACAGAGACTGTGATCATTTCTGCTGCGTTCTCTCAGTAAGTACAAAATATCAAGGCCCGCTGAAAGCAGTGTACGAAACCACATAAACAATCATTAGCGAGTCTCGGGGTGTAGAGAACGTACAGCTCCGTTTAGGTCGGCAGTATGGGAATGCTCTCAAAAGGGACGCTCACGAGAGCAGTGTCAATGCGGCCGCTGGGCTCTGTATGAACAGTCGATGTGCGAGACATCCTAAGGAAACTTTGAAGAAGACTTCCTGAATCTGTTGAAATACGTCGATCCCGTTGCCCGAGCCGTCCGATGAAACAGATGACCTTTGCCGACGCCGAGTACGCCGGCAAGCGCAAGCAGACCCGCAAGGATTTGTTCCTAATCGAGATGGATCAGGTGGTGCCGTGGCAGGGCTTGGTCGCCCTGATCGAGCCGCACTACCCCAAGGGAAAAGGGGCCGTCCGGCGTACCCGCTGATGGCGATGTTGCGCGTGCATCTGATGCAAAACGGGTTCGGCTACAGCGATCCGGCGATGGAGGAAGCGCTCTATGAGACGACCATTTTGCGCCAGTTCGCCGGCCTGGGTCTGGAGCGCATCCCCGACGAAACCACCTTCCTCAACTTCCGGCGTCTGCTGGAGAAACACGAGCTGGCGGCTGGGGTTCTGGCGGTGATCAATGGCTACCTGGGTGACCGCGGTCTATCGCTGCGCCAGCTCGCCATCAGCTGCTCTGCGTCAACTCGAAAGCTACATATCTCAATTCGAGACAATTCTTATATTCAGCAGGCTACATCCAGCGTCTAATAACTTCCGCAGTAATTCCTTTCTTCTGCAAAGTTCGGCGGGGCGCCCTCGTGCCCCGCCTTTTTTTGGTTCTTCACGCATACCGGGGTACCCAAAAAAGAGGTTCATCGCGCTTTCCCGGGGAAGGCGGCCTTGATCTTCAGGAAGAAGTAAGCTGAGCTCCTGAAGCCATAGGCCACGCGCTTGATCACCTTGATGCGGTTGTTTTGCTTCTTCCAGCAGGCTGGTGTGCATGGGGAAGCGAGCGCTGGCCAGAATGCCTCGGGCGTATTTGCACAGATTGCGAGCGAAGCGTTGTAGCGGGGCCAAGCCACTGTCCCTGGCGTGGCGCAACCAGTCCCGCCAGCGCCGCCAGCCCTCTCGCAGGCTAGGGGCGTACCAGATTTCCTTGAGCGCATCCTTGAGTACATAGACCGTGGCCAGTGGCTGGTTGGCCTCGAGGATTTCCTGCAACTGCACTGCTTGCTCATCCTTGAGGTTTTCGCGATTGCGCAGCAGCAACCAACGACTCTGCTTGATCACCTTGCGTGCCGCTTTGTCCTGCCGTAGCGCGTTGGCCTGATCGACACGGATGCGATCGATCACCTCCCGGCCATAGCGGGCCACCACATGGAACAGGTCATAGACCACCTTGGCGTCGGGGCAATGCTGTTTTACTTCCAGATCGGAGGCTGTGCTCATGTCCATCGCCACGACCTCGATCTGCTGACAGCGCTCACCGAGCAGTTCGAAGAACGGGCGAATCGCCTCGCGGCTGTTGCCATGCCCACCCCACAGCACGAGTGTCCGCTCCGCATCCATGATCACGGTGGCGTAACGATGTCCTTTGTGATGGGCAAACTCATCCATCACCAGGCAGCGAGCATCGCCCGGCTCGAAAGAACCGACTGCGGCCTCCAGGCGACGTTTGTCGAGCTGTTTGAGCATGTGCCAATGCAGGCCGACGAGGCGACTGACGTGGCTGATGGGCAGTAATTGCAGCAAAGCCTCGAGCCAGATGCGCAAGCGCTGGGTCAAGCGCGACGCTGGCTCCAGCCAGTCGATCCGCTCGGTCACCCGACCACAGTGCAGGCAGTCGACGCGGCGCACCGGCAGTTGGAGCAGGACCGCGCTGGTCGAACAGATCTCGATCACGCACCCGGCGAACCCGCCGCGCGTGGATCAGCGGACAGGCCTGGCTACAGCGCCCGCATTTGAGGACAGAGCCCGCTTGAGGCTTGAGTTCGATCAGCAGAGTGTTGTCAGCAGATGGGCGGCAGGCGACGACCTCATAGCCTGACCAGAAGGAAGCAAGATCAATAGGATGCACGGCGACAGCAGGGGTGGGGGTTGGTTCGTTTGGCGACTGCCAATCTACCCGCTTCCCTGACTGTCAACCCGCTCTTCCCCCAGAGTCCGCGAAGAACCAAAAAAGAGCGCCGATCTGGTTGAAGATGTTTGTGCGACCAAACCTCTAAACCACCACCACCGCCGTTCTGATGCCAAATGCTACTGTTCTCCCTCCGTTTGGGGAGGGTTATTCTGTTGTCTCGATGGACTCCGAAGCCGACACGTTGCGGATTGAGTTGGAGCCTGATCGGTGGCATCTGCCCCGTTGCGGTAGTTGCCAACAGCCCCGCTCATCAACCCATGAATACTGCACACGATGCATTCGCGACCTGCCAATACTGGGGCGTCCGGTTGTGCTGCAGGTCCGTTTGCGGCGGATGGCCTGCTCCCGTTGCGGTCAGCGCCAGGAGTGGGTCAGTTGGTTACAGCGTCGTGCCCGTATGACGCGCCGCCTGAGTGCCTTTTGCATGTGCTGGTAATGTACGGGGGCGTGATCGAGGTGGCGCTCTCGTAAGCTCAGGTAGCTCCATAACACCGCGATCTCGCGATCTTTATGGAAGCTGGCTCGCAGCAAATCACAGGCATTCACGTGCTGGATTCGTTGCGCTTCATTGAGTCGGTCTTGCGCCCAGGCGCGGGCATGCCTGGTGTTGGCCTGCAAGGCCTGCAGCCCCTGGTAGGCAGAATCTCGTAGACCGAAGTCCAGTACGCACCGGTCGACTCCATCGCCACGGTGGTATTCCTGAGATCAGCCAACCAAGCGCCCATGCGCTGCAGGTCCTCAATAAACTCGCTGAAGGTTTCTACAGAATCTCTTATGATGCCGGCGGGCACTGCCGCTACATGCAAGGTCGATCCGTTATGAATGCTGGCTGCCCGGCCGTGAGTGGCCGGGAAGCCATGACGCTGTGGCCTGGATGTATTCATCAATTTTCCTTACTCGCCGGAAGTGCTGGTCTGAGAGCTACTCAGGCCGCATAAGCAGACAACCGCTGTTTCACCATTCGAAGTATTGTCCTGGAGGCCGATCTGTAGCTTACAGCCAAGCCGCTAGGGGCGAGTGCTGTTGAAGCCTGTGGTGCGAGATATAAAGCTCGCCCAGGCCAATCCATTCGTCAATCGCTCAGTTACTGCCAGCAGAATACAGACAACTCCTAAATAAAGTGGCGTCTCGCCCCATTAGGCTAACCATATCTCTGACATTTCTTTCTGTGGTAGTCCCGTGCGCGCCCCATTTCAACCACTCGCAATAGCCCTTTTTAGCCTGATATTCGTTCCTTGCCTGCTAGCGGATGAGTTTGGCACGCCAGATTGGCGTCGTTACCAACCTACAGCTATAAATACGCAGCCGCTACCAGCGTCTATCCTTCGGCAGCGTATCGTGGATCGAGCCTATGAGCTTATTGGTCGTCCCTATAAAAAAGGTGGCATGTCGGAAGAAACAGGTTTCGATTGCAGCGGCTTATTGGTATATCTCTACAAAAGTGTCGCGGGCCTAAAGCTACCACGCACTACTAAAGGCATGCTTGCGAAGCATGATACCACTGTCTCTCGGAATGAACTCCAGCCAGGCGATGTTGTGTTCTTTAGCCGTAACGGCACCGACCAGGTCGGTCATGTCGGCCTATATATTGGTAACAATTATTTTATCCATGCGCCAAGAGCTGGAAAACACATCCGTATCAGCTCGCTTGTGGAGTCCTATTGGCGACGCAGCTATCTCACAGCTCGCAATTTTGGCGACTGACCAGGAGATTTGTTAGGAGCATTGCCGGAACTGTTGGGCATATAGTTTAGAGTTACTGGCCGCACAGCACCGCTCAAACTACATCGGACTGAAATTGCCCATCGTCGAGTGGCGACGAAGGTGGGGGTAAACGCGGATGTAGTCGAACAGTTCGGTATTCGTCCCCTGGTAGCTGGCATACTAAGTCAGGTACACCCGCTCGGTCTTGGGCGAGCGGAAGAAGCCTTCAAGCCCGGCGCCCTGCAGTTCACCGGACGAGATCGCTGGGCACGATTTGATGGCGCCAAAGTAAGGCTTGGTAGGCGTACGCGCAGCATGGACTGCCGCAGAGTGTGGCGGCAATTCTTCCTTTTGGGAAACTCTGAATAAGACTTCCTGAATCTGTTGAAATACGCAGATCCCGTTGCCCGAGTTTCCCGATGAAGCAGATGACTTTCGCCGACGCCGAGTACGCCGGCAAGCGCAAGCAGACCCGCAAGGAGTTGTTCCTGTGCCGTGGCAGGGTTTGACTGCCCTGATCGAGCCACATTACCCGAAGGGCGAAGGCGGTCGTCCGGCCTATCCGTTGATGGCGATGCTGCGCGTGCATCTGCTGCAGAACTGGTTCGGTTACAGCGATCCGACGATGGAGGAAGCGCTTTATGAGACGACCATCCTGCGCCAGTTCGCCGGTCTGAGCCTGGAGCGCATCCCCCGACGAAACCACCATCCTCAATTTCCGGCGCCTGCTGGAGAAGCACGAGTTGGCAGTAGGGATTCTGGCGGTGATCAACGGCTATCTGGGTGACCGGGGCTTGTCCCTGCGCCAGGGAACCATCGTCGATGCCACGTTGATCCATGCGCCCAGTTCGACCAAGAACCAGGACGGCAAGCGCGAACCGGAGATGCACCAAACTAAGAAGGGGAACCAGTATTACTTCGGCGCGAAAGCGCACATTGGTACTGACGAAGAATCGGGTCTGGTGCATAGCGTGGTGGTGACCGCTGCCAATGTCGCGGATATCACCCAGGTCGACAAACTGCTGCACGGCGAGGAAAACGTGGTGTGCGCCGATGCCGGCTATACCGGGGTTGAGAAGCGCGAAGAGCATGCAGGGCGCCAGGTCATCTGGCAGATCGCCGCCCGGCGCAGCACCTACAAAAGCATGGAAAGCGCAGCGTCTTGTACAAGGCGATCCGCAAGATCGAGAAGGCCAAGGCGCAGGTACGGACCAAGGTTGAGCATCCGTTTCGGGTGATCAAGCGGCAGTTCGGCTACACCAAGGTGCGCTTTCGTGGACTGGCCAAGAATGCCGCGCAAATGGTGACGCTATTTGCCCTGTCGAACCTGTGGATGGCACGCCGGCATTTGCTGGCCAGCGCAGGCGAGGTGCGCCTGTAATACGGGATATAGCCACCGCGCGGTGCTCGCGATGGCCAAAACATGGGGCTATTTCAGACCATCCCTAGGAAAGCCTGGGCGAATCATATCTCACCAGATTCGCGAAGTCATTTTCGGGGGCTCCCCAAGAATGATCTGAAAAGGCCCCCGTCAAAAAACGAGATTCAACAACCACGTGAGTTTCTGGCCAACCATTTCGCAGGCGACTGGCTTCAGCACCAAAGGATTAATTATAAAATATTAATCACAAACAATTAACACCACCCCTAATGATTACGAAACCGGAGCGAGTGGACAAAATCCACCATTAAGTTATAAATTAATAATTCTTCGATTTTCCGAACCCCGCATCGTAAGAAGTGGAAACCGCCATGCACTCTCGCCCCTTTACTCCTGGACTTAAATATTTCAAACCTTCCACATTGGCAATCTCCATCGCATCAGTCGCTCTGAGCTCTGCCGCCAATGCAGCCATTGTCAACGCCATTACTAGCGGGCAATGGGATATAGGTAGCTCCTGGAGCAACGGCACTCCCCCTAGCAATACAAACGACTATATAATAGGTAATTTATTTACAATAAGAGCCCCTACCATCTCACTGAATGGAAATTACACCTACTCATTTGGTGGAAACTCGCTATTCGTTGCCAGTGGTGGCACCCTTAGCTTTCCGAGTAGTAGCGCCGGGGGCAATGCTACAGCTAGCTACAATATATCCGGCCTAAATTTCGACAATAACTCCAAGCTTTCTTTACCGATAAGCGGCATGGGAAACATAGTTCGCACTCTGACCTCACCCGTGACGGTCTCCAACTCGGGAAATATTTCAATTGACATTGGATCAGTATCGGCTAGCTATACAAACTCGCTGACACTGTCCCCATCGGCTTCATTGACGGGCGGGGCAAATATAGATTTATCCATAAACGCCCTAGGCCAGAACGGCCTAAATAGAAAATACCTGAGAATCGATAGTGCGAACAATGCCTTTGCTGGCAACTGGAACGTATCCTCTACCAATATATCTCCCGGAAGCAGGCTGGGCGCTCTATACGCTGGAGCAGTGAACGCTTTGGGCACTGGAACAGTCAGCTTGACATCGTCATTACTAGGAAACTCGGTGAACGGAGGTATTGACTCTCTGCGAGGAGTCAATGTTGGAGTTAACTCACTAATCAACCTGAATGGAAATTGGAATAACCCAAACGCCACCCTATCAATGAGCTCTTCCAGCAGTCTAGTATCACTGCTAGGGGCCGGTCGTACGGCAAGTATTGGAAACCTTAGTGGTGTAGCAGGCGCCACGATAACCGGTACAACTTCTGGGCAATCGCTCATTCTTAATTCCACTAGTAATTCCGAGTATGCCGGCACCATGGACATGCTCGCGCTAACAAAGCAGGGAGCAGCAACTTTAGCATTGACCGGCACCAACACCTACAGCGGTGGCACTACCATCAGCGCTGGCACCTTGCAGTTGGGCAACGGCGGCACTAGCGGTTCCATTCAGGGCGACGTCACCAACAACGGCACGCTGGCCTTCAATCGCTCCGATGCCTATACCTTCGCCGGTGCCATTTCCGGTAGCGGCACGCTGTTGCAACAGGGGACTGGCACCACGCTGCTGACGGGCAACAGCAGCACATTTTCCGGTACCACCAATGCCACGCTCGGCACGCTCTTGGTCAACGGTACGTTGGGCAATGCGGCCAGCACGCTGAATGTCGCCAGCGGCGCCACATTAGGGGGCAGCGGCAGCATTGGCGGGAGCGTAGTGGTTAGCGATGGCCTGGTCGCGCCCGGCAATTCCTCGGTTGGCACCCTGACCATCGGGGGAGATTTCTCGCTGGCCAGTGCCTCGGCACTGAATTTCGAGTTCGGGCAGGCTGGCGTCGTCGGCGGACCACTCAACGACTGGCTCACCGTAGGCGGCAACCTGACACTCGATGGCACCTTGAACGTAATGCAATCGGCAGGCGGTAACTTTGCGCCAGGGCTTTATCGGGTCATCAACTATTCGGGCACCCTGACGGACAACGGGCTGCTTCTGGGCAGCCAGCCGGCAGGCAGTGTGAATACCATCCAGACGTCGATCGCCGGCCAGGTCAACCTGCTCAATACCGCCGGCCTGACCATGGAGTTCTGGGACGGCGGTGGTTCTGTGCTCAACAATGGCGTGGTGGACGGCGGCAGCGGTGTCTGGCAGGCCTCGGCGGGCAATGAGAACTGGACGGATACCGCGGGTACTCTCAACACCTCGTATGCCGATGGGACCTTTGCGATTTTTGCCGCGACCCCGGGTACGGTGACCATCGACAACAGCCTGGGCAACGTGGTGTCGGCGGGCATGCAATTCGCCGCCAATGGCTACGTGCTGGGCGGGCAGCCGCTCACCTTGGCCGCTGGCAGCAATGTGTTGCGCGTGGGGGATGGAACCACACCAGGGGCGGGGTACGTGGCGACCATAGCGGCAGACATGATCGGCGCTGGCGGTATCGACAAGACCGATCTGGGCACGCTCGTCCTGGCGGGCAACAACACCTACAGCGGCGGCACCACCGTCAGCGCCGGCACCTTGCAGTTGGGTAACGGCGGCAGCAGCGGCTCCATCCAGGGCAATGTTACCAACAACGCTACGCTGGCCTTCAATCGTTCCGATGCCTACAGCTTCGCGGGCGCCATTTCCGGCACCGGCGCTCTGCTGCAGCAGGGCGCCGGTACAACGATATTGACTGGCACCAACACCTACAGTGGCGGCACCACCGTCAGCGCCGGCACCTTGCAGCTGGGTAACGGCGGCAGCAGCGGCTCCATCCAGGGCAATGTCACCAACAACGCTACGCTGGCTTTCAATCGCTCCGATGCCTATACCTTCGCCGGTGCCATTTCCGGTAGCGGCACGCTGTTGCAACAGGGGACTGGCACCGCGCTGCTGACGGGCAACAGCAGCACATTTTCCGGTACCACCAATGCCACGCTCGGCACGCTCTTGGTCAACGGTACGTTGGGTAATGCGGCCAGCACGCTGAATGTCGCCAGCGGCGCCACATTAGGGGGCAGCGGCAGCATTGGCGGGAGCGTAGTGGTTAGCGATGGCCTGGTCGCGCCCGGCAATGCCTCGGTTGGCACCCTGACCATCGGGGGAGATTTCTCGCTGGCCAGTGCCTCGGCACTGAATTTCGAGTTCGGGCAGGCTGGCGTCGTCGGCGGACCACTCAACGACTGGCTCACCGTAGGCGGCAACCTGACACTCGATGGCACCTTGAACGTAATGCAATCGGCAGGCGGTAACTTTGCGCCAGGGCTTTATCGGGTCATCAACTATTCGGGCACCCTGACGGACAACGGGCTGCTTCTGGGCAGCCAGCCGGCAGGCAGTGTGAATACCATCCAGACGTCGATCGCCGGCCAGGTCAACCTGCTCAATACCGCCGGCCTGACCATGGAGTTCTGGGACGGCGGTGGTTCGGTGCTCAACAATGGCGTGGTGGACGGCGGCAGCGGTGTCTGGCAGGCCTCGGCGGGCAATAAGAACTGGACGGATACCTCGGGTATTCTCAACACCTCGTATGCCGATGGGACCTTTGCGATTTTTGCCGCGACCCCGGGTACGGTGACCATCGACAACAGCCTGGGCAACGTGGTGTCGGCGGGCATGCAGTTCGCCGCCAATGGCTACGTGCTGGGCGGGCAGCCGCTCACCTTGGCCGCTGGCAGCAATGTGTTGCGCGTGGGGGATGGAACCACACCAGGGGCGGGGTACGTGGCGACCATAGCGGCAGACATGATCGGCGCTGGCGGTATCGACAAGACCGATCTGGGCACGCTCGTCCTGGCGGGCAACAACACCTACAGCGGCGGCACCACCGTCAGCGCCGGCACCTTGCAACTGGGTAACGGCGGCAGCAGCGGCTCCATCCAGGGCAATGTTACCAACAACGCTACGCTGGCCTTCAATCGTTCCGATGCCTACAGCTTCGCGGGCGCCATTTCCGGTAGCGGCACGCTGTTGCAGCAAGGCGCTGGCACCACAATGCTGACGGGCAACAGCGGCACATTTTCCGGCACCACCAACACCACGCTCGGCACGCTCTTGGTCAATGGCACATTGGGCAACGCTGCCAGCGCCCTGAATGTACTCAACGGCGGCACTCTTGGAGGTAATGGCGTACTAGGGGGACGTGTCAACGTTCAGGATGGCTCCATCGCACCCGGCGGCGAGTCAGTGGGTAACTTGACCATTGGAGGGGACTTGCTTCTGTCCGGCTCATCTCAGTACTCAGCTGAGATCCTGCCGAACGGACAGGCCGATCAACTCGTGGTCAAGGGGACCACCAGCCTACAGGGGGGGAGCGTCAAAGTTTCCGCACTACCTGGCGATTATTCGCATCTGAGTTCGTACACGATCCTTTCGAGCGACGGCGGGGTAAACGGTCAGTTCGGCAGCCTCATAGCAGACTATGCATTCATAGATCTCGGCCTGTCTTACGATCCCACGCACGCCTATCTAACACTGGCAAGAAACACCGTGAGTTTCGGACAGTTCGGCTTGACCGATAACCAGATTGCCAGTGCTGGAGGAGCAGAAAGTCTGGGACAAGGCAATCCGCTATACGATGCCATTGCCAGCTTGCCCAACGACCCGGTACGCATTCGCAATGCACTCGATCAGATTTCCGGCGAGATGCATGCGTCGCTAAAGTCTGCCGTGATCGAAGACAGTCATTTCGCTCGCGATGCAATCGGTGATCGTCTGCTGGCTTCATCGGGCAACAACTCTACAGTTGCAGCCAATGTCATTAGCTATAAAAGTGCGGGCGTGCTGCAGCTCGATGATCCTTCGACCCGTGACGCAGTTATATGGGTAAAAGGGTTTGGAGCGAAGGGCGAACTGGATGGAACGAACAACTCCGCACGACTCAAACGAAATACCAGCGGTGTGATGCTCGGGGGCGATGCTCCGGTTGGTGACTGGCGCGTAGGGGTGATGACCGGATACAGCAACTCGAATCTGGATCTCAATCAGCGCGACTCGGACGCGGACATCGACAGCTACTATGCCGGTCTCTATGCGGGATCGCATTGGGATCAACTCTATCTGCGGTCTGCCGCGATTTATGGCCACCACAAAACAAACACCACCAGGAACATTGTCGTCTCGGACCTGCACTCGCAACTTAAAAGTCAATACGACTCAGATTCCCTACAGCTATTCGTGGAATCAGCCTATCGCTGGGAACAGGGTTCGCATGAGTTGGAGCCTTTTGCGAACGTAGCCAATATATGGATGCGCAATGACAGCTTCGACGAGGGTGACTCGCCGGCATCGATTCACTCGAGCGCGCAAGACACCCAGGTCACGTTCTCGACCATCGGTATGCGTGAGTCTTCGAGCTTCAAGCACAATGAGTCGACCTATAAAGTGCGCGGCATGCTGGGTTGGCGCCATGCGTTTGGCGACATCAAGCCGCACTCCACCCACGCCTTTACCGGCGGTGATGACTTTACCGTGTCCGGAGCTCCCATTGCACAGAATGCCGCTCTGATCGAATTGGGGCTGGAGATGCAACCAACATCGCTGATGACACTGAATATTTCCTATCAAGGACAGCTATCGAACTCTGCGAACGAGCATGGTGCGACTGTCGTCTTGGAGAAAAAATTTTAGTGATAGTTCATATATTCAAGATCGTACATGTCTTTTACAGAGAACACCAATTTCAGCGATGGAATTACTCCAAAGGTGCCAACCGAGAGAATTGAGCGACGAAGGCATTAACTCATAATCATCAAAAAACTATAGCGGACGGCTCGCTTAGTCCTAAAGCATCAAGACGAATAAACGTGCACACCACAGCGCCACGGCGTCGGCCAGGCGTCGCGTCAAACGGGCATGCCGCTGCAGCCAACTGACCCACTCCATGCGCTGACCGCAACGGGAGCAGACCAGCCGCCGCAAACGGACCTGCAGCACAACCGGACGCCCCAGTATCGGCAGGTCGCGGATCCGCCGTGTGCAGTACTCATGGACTGACGAACAAGGTTGCTGGCAAGTGCCGCAGCGGGGCAGATGCCACGTATCCGCTCCATAAACCCCGTCTTCCTTTGACGAGACCTTGCAATCAGGATGCGCTTATCGGCGGGCAGTTCCACGGCAACAGCGCTTCGTAATCCTCGATGCTGTTGGCAGCCGGCAGGCGCTCCAGCACGTGGCGCAGCCAGGCATAGGGCTCTCGCCCATTGGCCTTGGGGGTTTCGATCAGGCTGTAAATCCGCGCGCTGGCCGTGGCGCCCTTGGGGGTGTCGCTGAATAGCCAATTCTTGCGGCCGATCACGAAGGGGCGGATGGCGTTCTCGGCGCGGTTGTTGTCGATGGGCAGATGCCCGCCTTCGACATAGCGCACGAGCCGGCTCCAGTTGCTGGCCAGGTAGTTCACCGCCTTACCCAGGGCGTTCTGGGCGGTGACCTGCGGCTGGGTCTTGTCCAGCCAGGCCTTGAGCTGCTCCAGGATCGGCAGGCTGCGCTGCTGTCGTACGGCATGGCGTTCCAGGTCGCCGCTGCCCTTGTGATCGCGCTCGATTTCATAGAGCTTGTTGATCAGGTTCAAGGCCATGTCGGCGCGGCCGATCTTGCCCCTTGGCTGCACTTTCTGCGCCTCGATGAATTTGCGGCGGGCGTGGGCACAGCAAGCCAGGCGCTCGATGCCGTCTTGCGCGGCCACGGCGTTGTAGCCGGCATAGTCGTCGGTCATTAGGTAGCCGCGATAGTCTGCAAGCAGGTGCAACGGCACGTCCTGCGCACGGCTGGTGCTGTAGTCGAAAAGGACGACGGGGTTCCCCGGTGGGCCGCCGCTTTGCACCCACATCCAGGACTGCGCGGCGGGATCTCGCCCAGGCTCATGCAATACCTGCAGCCGAGTTTCGTCGCAGTGCAACACCGGGTAGCCCAGTAGTTGGTCGCGCAGGAGGTTGAGCATCTTCTCGAAACGATACAGCGGGATGCCATCGGCGTACTTGGTGGTCAGCAGCATGGCCAGCACGCTGGGGCTGGCCAGGCTTTTCTCGATCAGTTGGGCTGGCTTGTCGGCGGTCACCGGTGCGCTTTCGCAGGCCTTGCAGGCGTAGGTCTTGCGGATATGCCGGATCACCCGCACCTGCATCGGAATAATGTCGAGCTGCTCGCTGACTTCCTCGCCGATGGCCTGTTTGCAAGCGCCGCAGGCACAAGTGCGCTCGGGCTCGGGCAGTTCGTGGACGATTTCAACGCGCGGCAGCTCGGCTAGAAGAAGCTTGCGCTTGCCCCGACGCTTCACGGGGGCGACGACTTCTTCGACTTCAGCCTCACCCGATCCGCCAGCAGCCTCTTCGAGCAACTCCTCAGCTTCGTTGAACATGGCCAGTTGAGGGGACTCGGCATCCTCGGGGCTGCGCTCGGACTTTGGCGAAAACAGTTTGTGGCGCAGCAGCGCGATCTGTTCCTGCAATTGCAGAACCAAGGCCTTGAGCAGGACGGGATCGTCGGGAAGAGAATCAGCGCCAATTTTCATGGCGCCGGATTATACCGGCTCAGCTCACGAAACGCGGGGTCAGCACCTTGTGTGGCCGGTTCCCCCAGAGGTCGAAACCTGCCAGCAATTGATTCAGCTCCCGCACCGTCAACACGATGGGCTCTTCAGCATCGGGCTTGGTCTTGAAGCGCTCGGCCTGCAGGCGCTTGAACCACAGGCAGAAGCCATTGCGTTCCCAGTAGAGGATCTTCACTCGGTTGCGGGTTCTGTTGAGGAAGACGAACAACACGGGGTCGAACACGGCCACCTTGATATCCAATTCCACCAGCGCCGCCAGGCCATCAACGGACTTACGGAAGTCCACGGGCTTCGGATAGAGGTAGACGGCTTTGACCTTGGCGTCCGGACGCATCATGACGGGGCTCCACTGGGAAAACGGAAGCACAGCATCAGGATGCGGACAACTCAGTTGAAGATGGGGTTCGTGGAGCGCTTACGATGCCACGGGGCGGGCTCTAATTCGATCCGCAGGGTGTCGGTATCGGAATCGATCGAGACAGCAGAAAACCCCTCCCAAAACGGAGGGAAAGCAGTAGCATTTGGCATCAGAACGGCGGTGCTGGTTTAGAGGTTTGGTCGCACAAACATCTTTAACCAGATCGCCGTTCTTTTTTGGGGATACCCCGGTATTCCGTGAACAACCTAATTTAAGAGACAGTAGGCTGCTGAACTCACAGAGCCTAGTCCGCACACCACTCCATATCAGTGGTCACCAGAAAAGAAAACCACCATAACCGCCACTAAGATAGCGAGGAAGCCCGCAATCTGCTCAGATTTAATACCGGCAGAGCTAAACAGCTGATAGAACCCCACAAGAGCAACGCTGCCAACCCAAAAGTACGGCAAGAAGTTCGAGAGAATTGATCTAAACATATCTAATCAAAATCTTAAGCACAAGAAACCGGCATCGAGAACTGGCGCAAAACCGCTCCATCTACGCACATCAAGGAATTAACCAATATAAAAATACTCCTACCAGCCACTCCCGCAGGCACACAGTCCATTGCTCAAGACCTTGCACTTGGCCTTTGCAAAAAGCATTGACTGAGTCCGCTTGCAGCACTCCAGATGTCGCTTCTCCATCAATCAAAAATTCCAGATCACGATCATTCTAAATTACAGAGATATATTCGTAATAATTGGAATCCTCCGCCCTGCCAATCAATTGACCTTCGCACTCAAGGCTCCTCAATGATAAGGACGGGTCGATCTGGACACTCGCCATCTTGGGATACGGGCAGGTCCTTACCGACTCGTTTGACGGTGATTTTCTTTAGGCGCAAAACCAGCATGGCTGTCGGCCATAATGTACCCGCCTCCCGAGATCGCTTGAACACGAACAGACGCATTTGCCGCCTTACCCAAGGACTTGGTCGTGGTTACGGTCTTCTCGTCCAAAACAGATACTGTGATCATTGCTATTGCGCTCACTCAGTAATTACTAAAAGTTAAGGCCAGATAACAGCCACACAGCGCTGCATCAGCATGCATTGGAAGCCCTGAGGATGAATGGAACTTACTGCTCCGCACAGGATAGCGGTATGGGAATAGTCCCAAAGAGACGCTCAGGAGGACACTTGCGAGACCAGAGGCAAAGCAGTCACGTTGAGCAAAAGAAGCTGGTACCGGCCTGCTCGATAGCCAGAACGGCGACACAACCATTGAAAACAACGGTCAGCCGCACATCGGCAATGGCGGGACGTCCGGGAGCGCGGCCGGCAGCATCACCGACAAAGGCGCCCCCCCCCCCGAGCTCAACCGCTCCGACGTTCTGACTGCCCCCCCCTTTACGGGCAGATGAGATAGGGCTCGGACGAACTGCGAGTCGCAAAGACCGCTCTATCCGAACTCAGCAAGGATAGAAGTGAAGTGGTCAAGTAAAACTGGACACTGGTTTAGGTCTATCCAGCCAGCTCTTCACGCCGTGCCGGTGTCTGGTAATCGTTGTGACTGTGTGGCCGTTGGTGGTTGTAGTAGTCGGTGACGTAACGCAGCACGTCGGCTTCCGCCTGGGGCTGATCGACGTAGCCGGAGGGCGGTATCCATTCCGACTTGAGGCTTCTGAAGAATCGCTCCATCGGCGCGTTATCCCAGCAGTTTCCTCGACCGCTCATGCTTTGCCGAATGCCGTAGCGCCAGAGCATTTGGCGAAATTCGAGGCTGGTGTAATGACAGCCCTGGTCGGAGTGAAACATCAGTTGCTGTGGCATGCCCCTGGCTTCGTAGGCCACCCGCAGAGCGCGCCCGGTGAGTTGTGAGTCGGGCCGGTTGGACATGGCCCAGCCGACGATCCGACGTGCATACAGATCCATCACGGCGGCCAGGTAGATCCAGCGGCCACCGGCCCAGATGTACGTCACATCCCCGCACCACACCTGGTTGGGGCGGCTCACATTGAACCGGCGCGCCAGCTCATTGGCCGCGATGGCACTGTGCTCCTTGGCAACCCGGTAGCGATGTTTACGGCGTTGTGTACTGACGAGCCCGGCCTCTTTCATCAACCGGGCGGCAAGGTAACGGCCTGCAGGAAAGCCCTCGTTGCGCAAGGCGGCCGATAGCGTTCGGGCACCGGCCGCGCTGCGGCTCTGGGCATGCAGTTCCACCACGCGCTGGCGTAACGCTTCTCGTCGACTGCAGACGCGTGCCTGCCGCTTTCGGGCCGCATAAACACTGCTGCGATTTACCTGGAATAACCGGCACAGTTCCGTACGCGAATACTGCTCGCCCAATGCCTCGACCAGCCTGACTAGTCGAGGGCGTCCGACATCAAGAGAGCGGTAGCCTTTTTTAGAATCTCTTTCTCCCGCTCCAAGCGGCGGACTTGCGCCTCCAACTCCTGAATGCGCCGCTGATCCTCTGTCAGCGCCTTGCTATGCGCAGGCGTCTGGCCGCCACGCTCCAGTTGCAACTGCGCCACCCAGCGACGCATCGCCGTGGGCCCCACCCCCATCGCCTTGCAGGCGGCCGGCACCGTATAGCCTTGATCCACCACCAAGCGGGCGGCTTCCAGTTTGAAATCTGGACTGAATGATCTTCTGCTCATGAACACCTCAGCTGTGGGCGAAGCTTAACGCCCTATCGGGGTGTCCCGAATCATTAGGCCACTTCAAAGCGCCAGACTCATCCCTCCCGGCACTCACCTAAAATCGGCGGTGCCGTCATGCCCCAATGAGCTGCATGCCCCCGGTCCGCAACTGCGCAAAAAACATGCGACGCACGACCGCCCCCGGTCTTACGGGCCACCACTCTTTGGTGGACTTTCCTCTATCAAATCGGGCACCTCCCCCCTCCCGGAACACCTTGTAATTAGCCATCAATAGTTTCACCAACCCGGAACTAGTTGACAGAAATTACCATGAGATACGTCCTATTCTTCTACCGTAAATAATCATGAGGGACGAGCCATGCGACTTTTCAGAGCAATCACAATGGGAATCATGTGCTCCCTACTCGTCGGCTGCAACGGAACCCTGCGACCGGTCTCATCAAACGAACTGCTCCCTGGCTACTTCAAGGTCAGCTCCGGTGCTCCGGCCTTCTACCTGTTTCAGGGCAGCGCAGTGCAATGGAACCAGCAGTACGCGGTCAGCGCCGCACACATCCCTCTGCTGAAGAACGTCGTCTATCGCTGCAGCACAGGCTGCGACCTAGTATTTATTCGGCATGACGCTGAAGGGCCAGTACCAGACTGGCGCGCCCCAATTCCGGACGAAGAGCTGAAGACAGTCGGACTGAGCCCTCTGCTGATCACGGTCAAAGGGGCTGGTACAAACAAGGCGTTGCGGGTCAATCTTGACCGAAGCGGCGACAACACCGCCTATGGGCTCAACGATGCCCCCGTGGTGATAGGTATGTCGGGGGGGCCGGTGTACGCTGCCGATGGTGCGGTAATAGGCATGACGATCGGCATCTTTCTCCCGCATTCGCCACTACCACCTTCCTTGCAAAGCAGCCGAAGTCTCAGTGTCTATGTGCCGTATGACATCATTCAACGGGAATGGCGGTTGTTCTCGGAGCGCCAGGCCGAAGCTCAGCGAAAATACCGAGGCAAAACGGAAGAAGAGAGAACCTGAGTACGATAAAAAGAGAAAACACCCTATCGATTCTACTCTCGTCGCAAAGGGACCGGGATTGTAGTGGTCAAGTACAACTGGACACCGGTTTAGGTCTATCCAGCCTGCTCTTCGCGCCGCGCTGGTGTTTGATAATCGTTGTGGCTATGTGGCCGTTGATGGTTGTAGTAGTCGGTCACGTAACGCAGCACGTCAGCTTTCGCCTGGGCCTGATCGACATAGCCAGAGGCTGGCACCCACTCCGACTTGAGGCTTCTGAAGAAGCGCTCCATCGGCACATTGTCCCAACAGTTTCATCGACCGCTCATGCTTTGCCGGATGCGGTAGCTCCAGATCGATTGGCGGAATTCGAGGCTGGTGTAATGACAGCCCTGGTCGGAGTGAAACATCAGTTGCTGAGGCACGCCCCTAGCTTCGTAGGCCACCCGCAGAGCCCGTCCGGTCAGTTGTGAGTCGGGCCGGTGGACATGGCCCAGCCGACGATCCGGCGCGCATACAGGCCCATCACCGCAGCCAGATAGATCCAACGGCCACCGGCCCAGATGTGCATCACATCGCCGCACCACACCTGGTTAGGGCTGCTCACATTTAACCGACGCTCCAGCTCATTGGCAACGATGGCGCTTTAACGCCCGGGCACGGCGCCCCCCCCTGACATTGGCCAACACAACCTACCGACCAGGGGACTCCGGAATCTCGTAGACCGGGATCCGGTACACCCCAGTCGACTCCAATGCGACGGTAGTGATCCCGAGATCAACCAGCCAAGCGGCCATGCGTTCCAGGTCGGCAGTTAACGCGTTAAAGGTTTGCACCACCTCTTCTGTGATGTCGCAGGCACCGCCACCACATGGAAGCGTGAGCCGATATCGATGCCGGCCTGCCGGTCATGACGCTGCGCTTTGGACGTTTTCATGAGTTCCCTCCATTCACCGGAAGTGCTGGACGGGGACTCGGATCAAATCACACTCCTAAACGGGGTCACGAAACGCGCCACCACTAACGGGTCCGCCGCTTCCCCTGGGTCAGGCTTTTGGGACGGGGACGGAGCCTCCAAAAAGCCGACGACCACTGTCCAGGGGGGGGGCAGTGTAGTAGGCGTGTTTCTAACCCCATGCACCACGGAGTGCCAGGGAGGCGGTTTTTTAGAATCTCTTTCTCCCGCTCCAAACGACGGACTTGCGCCTCCAGCTCCTGAATGCGCTGCTGCTCCTCTGTCAGCGCCTTGCTATGCGCCGGTGTTTGACCGCCACGCTCCAGTTGCAACTGCGCCACCCAACGACGCATTGCCGTGGGCCCCACTCCCATCGCCTTGCAGGCGGCCGGCACCGTATAGCCTTGATCCACCACAAGGCGGGCGGCTTCCAGTTTGAAATCCGGACTGAATGATCTTCTGCTCATGAACACCTATGCTGTGGGCGAAGCTTAATGCCCGATCGGGGTGTCCAGAATCATTAGGCCACTTCAGATATCATTGAAGCGCTGCGGCACATTAGCTTCAGCGCCCTCATTCAGATACATCTGACAGCGCTCACTTGTACAATTAGCCGCTCCAGCTCGGACTGGACTATAGCGGCATGCGCCATGATTGCATCTCGATCAATGGGCATCTTCTGGCAAAGATTCTCAACTCGCTCGCAAGCCTCGATGATTCTCTCTGCCTGCAATATGCGCCCCCCTCCCTTTATACGATGCATCAAATCACCCAGAGACTCTGGCACGAAGCTGAGCAGCTGAGATTTCAGCTCAGCGAGATCGCGAGTATAACTACCACACGCCTCGGTGATCAGCGTCTGCATCATCACCGGGTCCCCCCCAGTCAAGTCGCGCAGTATCGCGGCAATTATTTCATTATCGCCCCCGACTGACTCGACCACAGCCCGCTCGCTCACCGGCCGCTGAACAACGAGCGATGACAACACACTGGACAACCCCCTCAGACTCACAGGTTTGAATAAACAATCATCCATCCCAGCCTCGAGGCACTTAGTTTTCTCTTCCGGCTGGGCGTTCGCTGTGAAGCCGATGATGACACATCGAGATAACGAACGCTGTTCCTCCTCTTCGCGAATGACACGTGCCATCTCGTAACCACTCATCACCGGCATATTGCAATCGGTAATAATGAGGTCGATAGCATTCGACCGCCACAACTCCAGTCCACGCTCGCCATTTTCTGCACTTTTAACCGACTGACCGAAGAAGGACAACTGCTGCGTCAGCAGCACTCGATTCGCCTGCTGATCGTCGACTACCAAGACATTGAGCGCAGGATAATTCTTCTCCCCTTCATCCCCCTCGGACTGGATTACTCCGGGTACAACGGCTAGGACATTGAAAGGGATATCCAATGTCACACAGGTGCCTTTGCCCACATCACTACGTACCTTCAACTCCCCCCCCATGAGCTCGCAAAGCGACTTGCAAATCGCCAGGCCCAGCCCCGTCCCGCCCCGGAAGGTGCGCCCATGGTTGGCCTGAACAAAGGGCTGGAATAGCTTGGTCAGCTCCTCAGCAGAAATACCGATGCCGGTGTCCTCGACACTTAGTCGCACGCGTAGCCGATCATCTTCGACGAGTTCACCATTGATGACCACTTTTATCTCACCAGTGTCGGTAAACTTAATGGCGTTGCCAACCAGATTGGACAGCACCTGCTTGAAACGCATGGGATCGACGAGAACGTCGCGATTGACATTGGCATCTATTTGCAAGGTTAGGATGAGAGCCTTCTGCCGGGCCAGGCCATCGAACACGCGCGCGACTGACTCAACCAGCTCCCGGATGTTCGCTCGCTTCGGACTGAGGCTGATATGACCAGACTCTATACGTACCACATCGAGAATATCGCCGATCAGCTCCAGCAAGCCCCTGGCTGAGTCGTAGGCGACCTCGATCGCCGGCCTATCGAATCGCCCCTGGTCGGCGTGCTTCATTGCCAGCTCAAGCATGCCGATTACCGCACTCATCGGCGTGCGGATTTCATGACTCATGGTTGCGAGGAAGGTGGTCTTGGCGCGACTCGACTCATCCGCCGCTTCGAGAGCGGCCCGCAGGTCCTCCGTCAACTGGCGACGATCACTGATATCGATCCAGCCGCATATCACACCTTTGACCCGTCCCTGAAAGCCGTAGTAAGGGTAGATCCAGTGATAGATACTATGCTCGCCTCCAGTCAGGTGCAGAATTCGATCGACCTCCAGAGGTTCGCCAGTCTGCATGACCCGCATATAGTCATCGTAGAATTGGAGGGCCTCTTGGCGGTTGACCTTGGTGCCTTCCAGCGACGTCTTGCCAATGACCTCGTCGAACGTTTTGCCGAACACCTTTAGATAACTAGCATTGCAGGTAACCATGCGCCCCTCATGGTCCCTGACGTATATCGGATGCGGAATACCATTGATC
This sequence comes from Pseudomonas sp. QL9, assembly GCF_041409665.1. Classification (NCBI taxonomy): domain Bacteria; kingdom Pseudomonadati; phylum Pseudomonadota; class Gammaproteobacteria; order Pseudomonadales; family Pseudomonadaceae; genus Pseudomonas; species Pseudomonas sp. QL9. Next base: position 4,232,279 of record NZ_CP166971.1, on the reverse strand, counting down.
AGTGAACTCATGAAGTCCACCTGTTCACTCAAGGCGGCCTCGGCTTGCTGCCGACGCTTGAACTGCGAGCGAATGTAGAAATTCCAGGCGAGGGATAACAAGATGAAGATAAAGGCTACCCCGCCAATCTTGAAAATCAGACCTCGATAGTCCACCCACGACCCCTGCGAAACTTCAGCCCTGGGTCGCCAACGATTCTGAAACACATCAATCTCGTCGGGCGGAATTCGCAACAGAGCCTTGTCGAGAATCGTGGCGAGCTCGGTATCCTCCTTGCGAACAGCAAATGCCAGCGGGGCCACAATATTCTCAATGATGTTGGAAATCTTCAGCTCACTGCTGTGGAAGGTCATGGTGTAGTACTGCGCCACAGGAAGAAATGTCGCGGTAGCATCGGCCCGTCCACTCCTGACCATCTCCATTGCATCGATCAGGGTCGCGGCGTCGACATAGCTGTAGTCCGCGGACGGCTGCAGCAACTCCCGCAAAGCATGGCCGCGGGGCAACGCGATGCGTTTGTGCTTCAGTTCTTCCAAACTGGCAGGCTGGCCGAGCTCGTTTCGGGTAATGATGGCGTAAGAGGTAGACAGAATCGGCCGGGTGAAGCGCAAGAATTCCTCACGCCCAATAGTGGGAACCAGTGTACTGAGGTTCACTTTGCCGTTTTGTACGTAATCGAGATGATCGACCAAATCATCCGCCACCACTGGCTCAAACTCTAACCCGGTGCGCAAAGAAATAGCCTTGAGTACATCGGCACCAACTCCGCTGAACTGCCCCGAAGTATCGAAGTATGAAAGTGGTGCGGTATCGCTCGTAACCACAAAGCGAACAATGGGATTCTTCGTGATCCAACGTTGCTCCGCTGGCGAAAGGTCTATCATGGAAAAACCGATAGAACCGCCTCCCCCGGACCAACGCTTCAGAATTCCAGCTGAGTATTCGCTGCGTACGACCTTCAGTGCACTGTTGAGCACTGAGCCCAAACGGCCAGCGTCCTTACGCACGGCGAAGGCAAACCCCCCAGTTGAGATGTCCAACCGCGACAGCACACGCACGTCATTGAAGTAGTTGAGGTTGACAAAGTAATTACTAGATAACGCGTCGCCGAGATAGAGATCAGCTTTACCGAAAGCCAGCGCTGCTACGGCCTGTTCGCGAGAACTATACGCTAAGAACTCGGCTGCGGGATACGCAGCCTTCAACTGCTCGAGCGGAAGATAGTCATCGGCGACGGCGACACGCATGCCATTTAAACGGGGCGATATCGAGCGCCCCTCCGACTTACGGACGTAGAGCACTGGCTGGTCGCTGACATAGCTCTGCGTGAGTTGCACTCGATATGAGATCGGTTCGTAGTTGTTGGCGCTCCCTACGATGTCAACTAGGCCCTGCGCTAAGGCGTTAAGCGCAGCGGCCCGATTAGGAAACTGAACTACCCGTATATCGACGTGAAGCAACTTCCCAACAACATCAATTACATCAGCGGTTACGCCCTCGTAGTACATACCATTGGAGATGATCTCAAGCGGAACGAAGCTCGGCGTAGCCGTCCCCAGCACAATCACTCGCTTGCTTCGTACCCATTTCCAGTCATCGGCGGATAATTCCAGGGGCAAATCTTCGAGCTCGGAACGGCCAATCAGCTTCAAAGTACTGGTATTTTCCAACTCGGGGGAAGCCAGTACAGGCTGAGCGCCGGACAACAGAAATAAAAAAAAATGGAACAAAAGAGCAACACAGCATTGACGAGAGCAACACAACATCTTGACAAACCCAGGGGCGAACCTCATCAAAAATCCTTCAGGTTCTGCTTAAGCTTGAACAATTCGGCATCGGTACGGACACCGAGCTTTCGGAATGCGGACTGTTTCTGCCCGCTGATTGTCTTCATACTTCTGGAAAACTTCCGGGCGATCTGTGACACCGACATTCCCTCAAGGCAACAACGCAAGACTTCCTGCTCCTTCGGCGAAAGCAAGGGGTCCTTTAGCAGAATCTCTACCCCCTGAGCCTCTGCGCTATCGATTATTTCGCGGTTAACGCTCGGACCACGGTCCAATTCGTAGGCCAACATGGGCGAAACATAAGGCTCGCCTGCAGCAACCTTGCGCACCGCTTCCAGCAGCAACTCAACATGCTCGGACTTACCAAAAAAGCCATTGGCGCCCGCGTTCAGAGTCAGGTTTACCACCGACGGCTTCTCCGCCGAGGATGCAATCAGAATGTAGAGATCGGGGAATCGCCGCCGAATCATGCGCACAAGACTCAGACCATCCAGCTCGCTATCCCCTAGGACGTAATCAAGTATGAGCAGGTCGACTTCGATGTTTTCTAGCGCAGTAAGCAGGTCGCGACTGTTGGAGTAGACTCCAACGACCTTGAAATCCGCTTCGCGGGACAAACGTAGCTTCAGCGCCAGTTGGATGAGCGAGTGATCATCCAACACAGCGATTCGCAATGGCGACACGACTGACCACTTCAACGCTGCTCCTCCATGTCTAAAATGAGTCTACCTAGCCAAGCAAATCAAACACATCGCAAATCCCACCGGAGTAGAGATCCGGCGACATGTAACTGCTGCCACTAAAAAGCTGAGCTAGTAATACCTACGCAGTCTCAGCCCCTTGGAAAGCACAAGTATAGGAGGAGGTTGTATCTTTGCCTGATTCTTTACGTCCGATCAAAAATAACGCCCCCCATCGCAAGCCGCCATCCCGCCCCCCTAGTTGCGCAGCCAAGCCGTCTTAAAAACTGTCTGAAGTACACATGCATTTTGGCTGACCTCAGCGCCTGCCAATTTTAAAAACGACCAATCGATCCGTCGCCCCAGACCAGTTGCGCATACCGACTATCCTTGGGCGCTAGTTCGGTTCCTGCGCCCCGCCTGGAGTGACGGCATAGCTGCCGTCACTCCGGGTACCAATCACTGCTCGCTCAAGCCTTTCAGATGAATGACCACACGGCGATCCGGCGCATAGCATGCGATCAGCGCTTTCCGATCGCCTCGGCAACCCTGCGTGACCGGCATGCGGCTACCTGCCGAACGGGCGGAAATACTCTCCGGCGCCAAACCGTTATCGATCAGCAATTGACGCACGGTCTGCGCACGACGCAACCCTAAGGCCTCATTAGCGGCACCTCTGCCGATACGGTCCGTGTGGCCGACTACCTCGATCTTGTCGATACGCACATTTTCCTTGTGCAGACGACGTACTAGGCTCCCGACATCCCGGCGCCCATCTTCACGAATGTCTTCGTAGCTAGCCTTGCCGAAACCAAAGAGCACGTCACTGGACAGCGAGTAGGAGCGCTCCTGAGGCTGATGGACATACTTGCAGCTCTGCACGGCGGATGCGCGCGAAAGCACATGAACCTGACGGAGATTGTTGGCAAGCTCCTGCTCTGCTTGCTCGCGTGGAACGGCAAGCGGTTGGTTCTCACCATTCTCGCCGACCCGCAAGAACTGGGTTTTACCCGCCTCGAACTGCAGCTTCGGCTGGTCATGTTTGCCCGCGTACGCTGGAGCGTCCCGCAGGACGGCGCTCATCCCGTGACTACCTGGCGCCAGGCAGAACACTGTGTAACCTCCGGGCAACAACCCAGTATGAAACTCTTCGTCGATATAGATGTTCGCCGCTCCGAACTTCTCTCCCGGCACGCCCAGGCGGTAGTAGACGACCTGAGCTTGGTCGCTGCCGACCTGGAGAGCCGCGCGATAAGGCTCGCCGAACAAATCCGTCTGTTGGATACGTGCCGCCATCGCGGCCGATGGCAGGACAAGCACTGCGCACAAAGCGCCGATCAGTTTATTTTTCATGATAAGCCTCGAAGCGGGCTGGAACTCCAGCCCGCTTTCCTCTTCGGTTTTTGTGAGATGGGGTTAGACGAGGTTGACGGTCACGCCGCTCTGCACCAACAGCTCAGCATCCAAACCTGAGTGCTGATAGCTGACGTAGGTCACACCGTCCACTGTCACGCTGCTGCCCTTGGCCCAATCACCGACATCCATGCCGTTGCCGAGCAAGTCGTCCAAATTGACAGTATCGCCGGCATTGCCATTGACCATCATCTGGACTTCACCACTGACGCGGAACAAGTCCTTGCCCCCCTGTTCCAGCACATCGCTTACCGACAACTTCAACGCGTTGTTGCCCGTACCGGTGAGGTCGATAACTTCGATTGAACTGAGCTTATCGCCAAGAGCGGTCAAGTCCAGCATCGCGCCTGAACCAACAAGCTTGAGGGTATCGGTTCCTTCACCGCCGGTGAGCATGCCCGTGATGTCAGAAGCATCCAGCACATTGAACGTGTCATTGCAATCCAAGCTTGGAGCACTGAACAACAACGAAGTCGAAGTCACAGCCGACACATTGAGTTCAATGTTATCGACCCAGATGACATCACTACCGTTTTGACCATAGTTGTACTCCGTGTGTATCTGGAAGCTACTGAACGTTTTCCCAGTCGAAGAAAGATCGATGTCGACCACCCCCTTTGTTCCCGGAAAGGCGCCATAAACCTCTTTATGAACAACGTTTCCTGCCTGATCAAGCAGAAGCAGGGTGAAACCGTTATTCACGTCGCCCGCATTGAACTTGACCGAGTTGGCGACCTTACCGGCCGGCAATGAGATCTTCATCTTGCCAGCGATGTGCAAGGCATCGCTGTTCGCGGGCACATCTTCTGCAGTCCAAACGTCGCGACCAAGCACCCCGGACGGATATGCATATGGACGCCCCCCCCAACCGCCATTGTCTGCGACTGAGGTGAACGTCAACCCGCCCAGCGAGTAGGATTCCCCGGTGGACAAATAGTGGGCGTCATATGAGCCGATCTCTTCAAAGTCCACTATCATTTTCGAAAATGCCGCGATGTTTATATTGAACGCCGCCGTCTTCGCGCTCTCACCCGCAGCCGGGGTGGTCACCGTCGCAGTGAAACTATGCAGGCCATTGCTCAGCGCCGGCAGCGTGTAGCTCCAGTTGCCCGAGGCGTCGGCCATGACACTGCCTTTCAGTGTGGTGCCTTCATAGATCTTCACCGTGCCACCAGCGGTAGCCTTGCCGTGCAGCGTCGGGGTGGCGTCATCCACTGTGGTGCCGCTGACGAACGTACCCTGCGCGCCACCCACATCGTCGTAACCATGGGTGATGCTCACAGTCGGAGCGGTCGTGTTGATGGTGACGGTCCACGCAGCGCTCTTGCCGCTGGTGTTGCCCGCAGCGTCACGGGCTTCAGCGGTAAAGCTGTGCGCACCGTTGCCCAGGTCGGACGATGGCGTGAAGCTCCAGTTGCCCGAGCCATCAGCCGTAGTCTGGCCCAGCAGCGAGGCGCCGTCGTAAATACGGACGGTGCTGCCAGCTTCAGCCGTACCCTTTAGTTCCGGACGCGCATCATCGGTGGTGCCGTTGTTGGCCACGTTGCCGGTCACCGCACCCACGTTGTCCAGCACCGAGATGATGGTCGGAGCGTTCGGGGCTGTAGTGTCCACTTGGACGTTGACGTTGAACACCGCCGTCTTCGCGCTCTCACCCGCAGCCGGGGTGGTCACCGTCGCAGTGAAACTATGCAGGCCATTGCTCAGCGCCGGCAGCGTGTAGCTCCAGTTGCCCGAGGCGTCGGCCGTGACACTGCCTTTCAGTGTGGTGCCTTCATAGATCTTCACCGTACCGCCGGCCGTGGCCTTACCGTGCAGCGTTGGGGTGGCGTCATCCACCGTATCGCCGCTGAGGAAGTTGCCGATGGCTGTAGTCGCCAATACATCGTCGTAACCGTGGGTGATGCTCACGGTCGGAGCGGTCGTGTTGATGGTGACGGTCCACGCAGCGCTCTTGCCGCTGGTGTTGCCCGCCTCATCGCGTGCATCGGCGGTGAAGCTATGCGCACCATTGCCCAGATCGGACGACGGGGTGAAGCTCCAGTTGCCCGAGCCATCAGCCGTAGTCTGGCCCAGCAGCGTGGCGCCGTCGTAAATACGGACGGTGCTGCCGGCTTCAGCCGTACCCTTCAGCTGCGGACGCGCATCATCGGTGGTGCCGTTGTTGGCGACATTGCCGGTAATCGCGCCCACGTCGTCCAGCACAGAGGTGATGACCGGGACGTTCGGGGCGGTGATGTCGACCTGGACGTTGACGTTGAACACCGCCGTCTTCGCGCTCTCACCCGCAGCCGGGGTGGTCACCGTCGCAGTGAAACTATGCAGGCCATTGCTCAGCGCCGGCAGCGTGTAGCTCCAGTTGCCCGAGGCGTCGGCCATGACACTGCCTTTCAGTGTGGTGCCTTCATAGATCTTCACCGTGCCACCAGCGGTAGCCTTGCCGTGCAGCGTCGGGGTTGCGTCATCCACTGTGGTGCCGCTGACGAACGTACCCTGCGCGCCACCCACATCGTCGTAACCGTGGGTGATGCTCACAGTCGGAGCGGTCGTGTTGATGGTGACGGTCCACGCAGCGCTCTTGCCGCTGGTGTTGCCCGCAGCGTCACGGGCTTCAGCGGTAAAGCTGTGCGCACCGTTGCCCAGGTCGGACGATGGCGTGAAGCTCCAGTTGCCCGAGCCATCAGCCGTAGTCTGGCCCAGCAGCGAGGCGCCGTCGTAAATACGGACGGTGCTGCCAGCTTCAGCCGTACCCTTTAGTTCCGGACGCGCATCATCGGTGGTGCCGTTGTTGGCCACGTTGCCGGTCACCGCACCCACGTTGTCCAGCACCGAGATGATGGTCGGAGCGTTCGGGGCTGTAGTGTCCACTTGGACGTTGACGTTGAACACCGCCGTCTTCGCGCTCTCACCCGCAGCCGGGGTGGTCACCGTCGCAGTGAAACTATGCAGGCCATTGCTCAGCGCCGGCAGCGTGTAGCTCCAGTTGCCCGAGGCGTCGGCCATGACACTGCCTTTCAGTGTGGTGCCTTCATAGATCTTCACCGTGCCACCAGCGGTAGCCTTGCCGTGCAGCGTCGGGGTTGCGTCATCCACTGTGGTGCCGCTGACGAACGTACCCTGCGCGCCACCCACATCGTCGTAACCGTGGGTGATGCTCACGGTCGGAGCCGTCGTGTTGATGGTGACGGTCCACGCAGCGCTCTTGCCGCTGGTGTTGCCCGCCTCATCGCGTGCATCGGCGGTGAAGCTATGCGCACCATTGCCCAGATCGGACGACGGGGTGAAGCTCCAGTTGCCCGAGCCATCAGCCGTAGTCTGGCCCAGCAGCGTGGCGCCGTCGTAAATACGGACGGTGCTGCCGGCTTCAGCCGTACCCTTCAGCTGCGGACGCGCATCATCGGTGGTGCCGTTGTTGGCGACATTGCCGGTAATCGCGCCCACGTCGTCCAGCACAGAGGTGATGACCGGGACGTTCGGGGCGGTGATGTCGACCTGGACGTTGACGTTGAACACCGCCGTCTTCGCGCTCTCACCCGCAGCCGGGGTGGTTACCGTCGCAGTGAAACTATGCAGGCCATTGCTCAGCGTCGGCAGCGTGTAGCTCCAGTTGCCCGAGGCGTCGGCCGTGACACTGCCTTTCAGTGTGGTGCCTTCATAGATCTTCACCGTGCCACCAGCGGTAGCCTTGCCGTGCAGCGTCGGGGTTGCGTCATCCACTGTGGTGCCGCTGACGAACGTACCCTGCGCGCCACCCACATCGTCGTAACCGTGGGTGATGCTCACGGTTGGCACCGAGGTGTTCACCGTGAACTGCACGTTGTTGCTCCAGCTGCTGACATTGCCCGCCGCATCTACCGCGCGGACGGACACATTATGCAGGCCATCGCTTAACGAAGGCAGCGTGAGACGCCAGATGCCATCGGCGTCAGTCACAACCGAACCCAGCAGCGTCTGCATGTGGTCATAGACGTTCACCGTAGCGCCGGCTTCCGCGCGGCCCTGGAAGTACGGAGTGTCATCATCGATAGTGGCGCCGGGAGCAAACTTGCCCGTTACCGGCCCCGCATTCTCAGTGGTGTACGTGATGGACGGCGTGGTCGGAGCGACGGTATCCACGGTGACGTTGAACACCGTGGTCTTGGCGCTCTCGCCAGCAGCCGCCGTAGTCACCGTCGCAGTGAAGCCATGATGGCCATTGCTCAGCGCCGGCAGCGTGAAGCTCCAGTTGCCCGAGGCATCGGCGGTGACACTGCCCTTCAGCGTGGTGCCTTCGTAAATCTTCACTGTACCGCCGGCCGTGGCCTTGCCGTGCAGCGTCGGGGTGGCGTCATCCACTGTGGTGCCGCTGACGAACGTACCCTGCGTGCCACCCACATCGTCGTAACCGTGGGTGATGCTCACGGTCGGAGCGGTCGTGTTGATGGTGACGGTCCACGCAGCGCTCTTGCCGCTGGTGTTGCCCGCCTCATCGCGTGCATCGGCGGTGAAGCTATGCGCACCATTGCCCAGATCGGACGACGGGGTGAAGCTCCAGTTGCCCGAGCCATCAGCCGTAGTCTGGCCCAGCAGCGTGGCGCCGTCGTAAATACGGACGGTGCTGCCGGCTTCAGCCGTACCCTTCAGCTGCGGACGCGCATCATCGGTGGTGCCGTTGTTGGCGACATTGCCGGTAATCGCGCCCACGTCGTCCAGCACAGAGGTGATGACCGGGACGTTCGGGGCGGTGATGTCGACCTGGACGTTGACGTTGAACACCGCCGTCTTCGCGCTCTCACCCGCAGCCGGGGTGGTTACCGTCGCAGTGAAACTATGCAGGCCATTGCTCAGCGTCGGCAGCGTGTAGCTCCAGTTGCCCGAGGCGTCGGCCGTGACACTGCCTTTCAGTGTGGTGCCTTCATAGATCTTCACCGTGCCACCAGCGGTAGCCTTGCCGTGCAGCGTCGGGGTTGCGTCATCCACTGTGGTGCCGCTGACGAACGTACCCTGCGCGCCACCCACATCGTCGTAACCGTGGGTGATGCTCACGGTCGGAGCCGTCGTGTTGATGGTGACGGTCCACGCAGCGCTCTTGCCGCTGGTGTTGCCCGCCTCATCGCGTGCATCGGCGGTGAAGCTATGCGCACCGTTGTCCAGGTCAGACGCCGGGGTGAAGCTCCAGCTACCCGAGGCGTCAGCCGTGGTCTGGCCCAGCAGCGTGCCACCGTCGTAAATACTAACGGTGCTGCCGGCTTCAGCCGTACCCTTTAGTTCCGGACGCGCATCATCGGTGGTGCCGTTGTTGGCGACATTGCCGGTCACCGCGCCCACGTCGTCCAGCACAGAGGTGATGACCGGGACGTTCGGGGCGGTGATGTCGACCTGGACGTTGACGTTGAACACCGCCGTCTTCGCGCTCTCACCCGCAGCCGGGGTGGTTACCGTCGCAGTGAAACTATGCAGGCCATTGCTCAGCGTCGGCAGCGTGTAGCTCCAGTTGCCCGAGGCGTCGGCCGTGACACTGCCTTTCAGTGTGGTGCCTTCATAGATCTTCACCGTGCCACCAGCGGTAGCCTTGCCGTGCAGCGTCGGGGTTGCGTCATCCACTGTGGTGCCGCTGACGAACGTACCCTGCGCGCCACCCACATCGTCGTAACCGTGGGTGATGCTCACGGTTGGCACCGAGGTGTTCACCGTGAACTGCACGTTGTTGCTCCAGCTGCTGACATTGCCCGCCGCATCTACCGCGCGGACGGACACATTATGCAGGCCATCGCTTAACGAAGGCAGCGTGAGACGCCAGATGCCATCGGCGTCAGTCACAACCGAACCCAGCAGCGTCTGCATGTGGTCATAGACGTTCACCGTAGCGCCGGCTTCCGCGCGGCCCTGGAAGTACGGAGTGTCATCATCGATAGTGGCGCCGGGAGCAAACTTGCCCGTTACCGGCCCCGCATTCTCAGTGGTGTACGTGATGGACGGCGTGGTCGGAGCGACGGTATCCACGGTGACGTTGAACACCGTGGTCTTGGCGCTCTCGCCAGCAGCCGCCGTAGTCACCGTCGCAGTGAAGCCATGATGGCCATTGCTCAGCGCCGGCAGCGTGAAGCTCCAGTTGCCCGAGGCATCGGCGGTGACACTGCCCTTCAGCGTGGTGCCTTCGTAAATCTTCACTGTACCGCCGGCCGTGGCCTTGCCGTGCAGCGTCGGGGTGGCGTCATCCACTGTGGTGCCGCTGACGAACGTACCCTGCGTGCCACCCACATCGTCGTAACCGTGGGTGATGCTCACGGTCGGAGCGGTCGTGTTGATGGTGACGGTCCACGCAGCGCTCTTGCCGCTGGTGTTGCCCGCCTCATCGCGTGCATCGGCGGTGAAGCTATGCGCACCGTTGTCCAGGTCAGACGCCGGGGTGAAGCTCCAGCTACCCGAGGCGTCAGCCGTGGTCTGGCCCAGCAGCGTGCCACCGTCGTAAATACTAACGGTGCTGCCGGCTTCAGCCGTACCCTTTAGTTCCGGACGCGCATCATCGGTGGTGCCGTTGTTGGCGAGATTGCCGGTAATCTCGCCCACGTTATCCAGTACCGCGGTGATGGCAGGTACGTTCGGCGCTGCGGTGTCTACCGTGATGATGTACGGCGTGGTCTTGCCGCTGCTGTTGCCCACCTCATCAAGGGCTTCAACAAGCAGATAATGCTTGCCGTCAGCTAGGTCGGTAGATGGAGTAAAACTCCAGTTGCCGGACGCGTTGGCGACAGTCTCACCCAATAGCTTGGCGCCGTCATACACGCGCACAGTCGCGCCGGCTTCCGCCGTGCCTTCAATTTGCGGACGCGAGTCGTCTGTTCGCCCATTGTGTGTAACGTTACCGGTCAGCACACCCTCATCGTCTATCACAGCCGTAATGATCGGCTTATTCGGCGCTTGGTCATCGAGGTAGAAAACATGCTCCTCCGAACGACCGGACAGCTGACCATTTTCCTCATACTCGATGGTAATAGCGTGACGCCCCTGGGCCAACGGCGATTGCACCGCGAACGCCCACTCTCCGCTCTCTTCAGCGTAGACACGGCCGATTTCCGCGCCATTGTCATAGACGATAACCAGCGCTCCGGCAGGCACACCAGCCCCGCGGATGAGCGGCATTGTGTCATCTGTATGACCTTCATGCGCAATGTCGCCGGTAATCGAACCCTTGTCGTCATAAACCGATCCGACCTGAGGCCGAGTCATCTCAGCCGCTGGGGTAATCGCATCGCTCGTCTGAATCTGTGATAGATACACATCGTTACGGGTGTTGGAACGGGAGGAGGAAGTTTCAGAAGTCATCTTTATGTCTCAATGGGAAAAAGAAGACACGAGCCGGGCGGGTACGTGCACCCACAAGTTCGGCCCATGTCTTAACCGGCAAGAAAGTTCTGGAGTGCACCGACCCATCTCATGCCGGGGGTAAGGCTCCGCGCGGGGCTGGATCTCCAGCCTGCGCTGTTGAAGTTATCGACTCAATCAGACGAGGTTGATGGAAACACCCTGCTGGACTAGCAATTCGGCATCCGCAAGGGAGTGCTGGTAGATGGCATAAGTCACGCCGTGCACCGTCACGTCAGTGGCCTTCGCCCAATCCGTCGAGTCCGAACCGTCGCCTATCAAGTCTTCCAGGGTGACGGTGTCTGAGGCATCTCCCTTTACCAACAGTTGGATATACCCGCTGTCATGGAACAAGTCCTTGCCACCATGAGCCAGAACGTCGTCCACGGTGAGCGTGAGGTTGCTGCCGCCCGTTTCGCTATCGGCAATCTCGAAATCTGAATGCGTCTCAGCGTTCGTGATCAGGTCGACCACGGACTCCGTTTCGCTCAGCTCCGACGTTTGGATCTTTTCACTATGCATCATGCTGCGAACGACCGGCGCCGACTCAATGACGATCTCCCACGGCATGGACAACTCGCTTCGATTGCCGACCGGATCGATCGCCACCGCGTACAACAGATCCCAACCTTCAGGCATCGCACTCGCCGGCGTGAAGGACCAGTTGCCATCGGCATCGGCCTTGGTGCTGCCGATCAGCGTTTCGCCCATATCGCCCCAGATTTCCACCGTCGCATGTGCTTCAGCGGTTCCTGCGAACGTCGGCCGGTTGTCGTCGGTCGTCTCGCCGTTTTCCAGCGCACCAGTGACGCTGCCCACGCTATCGGTGACTTGCGTGATGACAGGAGGGCTGGGCTGCACAGAGTCCACTTCGATGCGGTAAGGATCGGAGAGCTCACTGGTGTGTCCCATCGCGTCGGTCGCATCGACCGTGAAATTGTGCCACCCAGTCGACAGGTCCCACGGAAGCGTATAGCTCCAGTTGCCAGCAGCATCGGCTTGGGTTTCGCCGTTCCTAGCACCGTTGAGGTAAATAGTCACAGTGCTATTAGCCTCCGCCGTACCCCTCAACTGCGGACGCACATCATCGGTCACGCCGTTATGGCCTACGTCACCGGTTACGAGGTTCGCATCGTCAATCACCTGAATAATCAACGGTTTGGCCGGCGCCATGCTGTCAATGGTGATGATGTACTCTTCCGACGGCTCGGACTCGTTGCCGGCCGGATCGGTGACCACGACCTCGAACACGTGCTCGCCATCTTCCAGCGCCTCTTCAGGCGTGAAGACCCAGGTGCCATCTTCGCCCACCACTACTTCGCCAATGACATTGCCATTGTCGATGATGGTGACGCTTCCACCCGGCTCGCCCTCACCCGACAGGGTCGGCTGGTTGTCGTCGGTGACTTCACCATTGCCCACCGGGCCGGTGATCTCACCCACGTTGTCTTCGACACCACCGATGCCCGGCTGCTGCGGAGCAATGGTGTCGATAACGACCACGTATGCATCCGAAGGCTCGGACACATTGCCGGCCTTGTCTTCGCTGACCACGGTGAAGCTGTGCTCGCCGTTGTTCAGCGGAGTGGTCGGGGTGAAGCTCCAGTTACCGTTGGCATCGGCCACAACTTCGCCCAGCAGGCTGCCGTTGTCATAGATGCTAATGGTGCTTCCAGCCTCTGCTTTACCTGCCAGAGTCGGAGTGGTGTCGTCAGTCGACTGGCCATTGCTCAGTACGCCCTGAACACTACCCACGTCGTCGCTGATCGAGTCGATCGACGGCTTGACCGGGGCGCTCAGGTCTACGGTGAGGTCGAAGATCGCGGTCTTCTCGCTCTCGCCCTTAGCTTCGGTGGTCACACTTGCAGTAAAGCTGTGCAGACCTTCGCTCAGCTCAACAGGCGGGGTGAAGCTCCACTTGCCATCAGCGCCAACCACGGTCTCGCCCAGCAGGGTTGCGCCGTCATAGATCTTGACGGTGCCGCCCACTGTGGCCTTGCCGTAAAGGGTCGGGGTCGCGTCATCGGTCACGCCGCCCTTGGCAACTACACCTTGGACTTCACCAACGTTGTCGCTGACGCCTTCGATAGTGACTTCCACTGCCGCAGTATCAACGGTGAAGTCGATCGGATCGGACTTCTCGCTGACGTTGCCAGCCGGGTCAATCACTTCGTAGTTCAGGCTGTGCTCGCCATCGACCAGCGGAGTGGACGGAGTGAAGCTCCAGTTGCCTTCGCTGTCGGTCGGCACGCGGCCAACTTCCTGGCCGTTGTCATAGATGACAACGACGGCGCCCGGCTCAGCCGTACCTTCGAAGGTCGGGGTGTTGTCGTCGGTGACGGTACCATCAACGATCTCGCCCTGGATCTGTCCCACATCGTCGAGCAGATCAGCAGCTGTATCACCCGGGGTCACCGGGGCAACGGTGTCGACCACGATCGGGTACGCACCGGTTTCCGGGCTCACGTTGCCTACCGAGTTGGTCGCGGTGGCGGTGATGTTGTGCAGACCATCGCTCAGATCGGCAGACGGCGTGAAGTTCCAGTCACCTTTGGCATCAGCCAGAACGGTGCCCGCAAGCGCGCCATCGATGTACACGGAGACGGTCACACCCGGCTGCGCGGTACCCACAATGGTCGGACGCGCGTCATCGGTGACGCTGTTCTTCTGCACGTTGCCCTGAATCGAGCCCACATCGTCCATGACCGCGGTGATCGCCGGCGCAGTCGGCCGTGCGTCGCTCACGACGACCAGGTCGAACTGGTTGGACGGTGCGCTGACATTGCCAGCAGCATCGATAGCCTCGACAGTCAGCTGATGGTCACCGCTGCTCAGCGGCAGGGTCGGCTCGAAGCTCCACTGGCCGTTCTCGTCCGCTTGCACACGACCAATCTCGACGCCCTTGTCCTTGATCACCACGATGCTGCCGGCTTCGGCAGTACCGCTGATGGTCGGCTTGGCATCATCGGTTTCGTCACCGGAGGTCAGATTACCGGTCAGGTTGCCCTGATCATCGAACACGCTGTCGATAGTCGGGATCGACGGCATCGCGGTGTCAACAATGACCACGTACTCTTCCGACGGCTCGGACACATTGCCAGCCGGATCGGTGACCACGACCTCGAACACGTGCTCGCCATCTTCCAGCGCCTCTTCAGGCGTGAAGACCCAGGTGCCATCTTCGCCCACCACTACTTCGCCAATGACATTGCCATTGTCGATGATGGTGACGCTTCCACCCGGCTCGCCCTCACCCGACAGGGTCGGCTGGTTGTCGTCGGTGACTTCACCATTGCCCACCGGGCCGGTGATCTCACCCACGTTGTCTTCGACACCACCGATGCCCGGCTGCTGCGGAGCAATGGTGTCGATAACGACCACGTATGCATCCGAAGGCTCGGACACATTGCCGGCCTTGTCTTCGCTGACCACGGTGAAGCTGTGCTCGCCGTTGTTCAGCGGAGTGGTCGGGGTGAAGCTCCAGTTACCGTTGGCATCGGCCACAACTTCGCCCAGCAGGCTGCCGTTGTCATAGATGCTAATGGTGCTTCCAGCCTCTGCTTTACCTGCCAGAGTCGGAGTGGTGTCGTCAGTCGACTGGCCATTGCTCAGTACGCCCTGAACACTACCCACGTCGTCGCTGATCGAGTCGATCGACGGCTTGACCGGGGCGCTCAGGTCTACGGTGAGGTCGAAGATCGCGGTCTTCTCGCTCTCGCCCTTAGCTTCGGTGGTCACACTTGCAGTAAAGCTGTGCAGACCTTCGCTCAGCTCAACAGGCGGGGTGAAGCTCCACTTGCCATCAGCGCCAACCACGGTCTCGCCCAGCAGGGTTGCGCCGTCATAGATCTTGACGGTGCCGCCCACTGTGGCCTTGCCGTAAAGGGTCGGGGTCGCGTCATCGGTCACGCCGCCCTTGGCAACTACACCTTGGACTTCACCAACGTTGTCGCTGACGCCTTCGATAGTGACTTCCACTGCCGCAGTATCAACGGTGAAGTCGATCGGATCGGACTTCTCGCTGACGTTGCCAGCCGGGTCAATCACTTCGTAGTTCAGGCTGTGCTCGCCATCGACCAGCGGAGTGGACGGAGTGAAGCTCCAGTTGCCTTCGCTGTCGGTCGGCACGCGGCCAACTTCCTGGCCGTTGTCATAGATGACAACGACGGCGCCCGGCTCAGCCGTACCTTCGAAGGTCGGGGTGTTGTCGTCGGTGACGGTACCATCAACGATCTCGCCCTGGATCTGTCCCACATCGTCGAGCAGATCAGCAGCTGTATCACCCGGGGTCACCGGGGCAACGGTGTCGACCACGATCGGGTACGCACCGGTTTCCGGGCTCACGTTGCCTACCGAGTTGGTCGCGGTGGCGGTGATGTTGTGCAGACCATCGCTCAGATCGGCAGACGGCGTGAAGTTCCAGTCACCTTTGGCATCAGCCAGAACGGTGCCCGCAAGCGCGCCATCGATGTACACGGAGACGGTCACACCCGGCTGCGCGGTACCCACAATGGTCGGACGCGCGTCATCGGTGACGCTGTTCTTCTGCACGTTGCCCTGAATCGAGCCCACATCGTCCATGACCGCGGTGATCGCCGGCGCAGTCGGCCGTGCGTCGCTCACGACGACCAGGTCGAACTGGTTGGACGGTGCGCTGACATTGCCAGCAGCATCGATAGCCTCGACAGTCAGCTGATGGTCACCGCTGCTCAGCGGCAGGGTCGGCTCGAAGCTCCACTGGCCGTTCTCGTCCGCTTGCACACGACCAATCTCGACGCCCTTGTCCTTGATCACCACGATGCTGCCGGCTTCGGCAGTACCGCTGATGGTCGGCTTGGCATCATCGGTTTCGTCACCGGAGGTCAGATTACCGGTCAGGTTGCCCTGATCATCGAACACGCTGTCGATAGTCGGGATCGACGGCATCGCGGTGTCAACAATGACCACGTACTCTTCCGACGGCTCGGACACATTGCCAGCCGGATCGGTGACCACGACCTCGAACACGTGCTCGCCATCTTCCAGCGCCTCTTCAGGCGTGAAGACCCAGGTGCCATCTTCGCCCACCACTACTTCGCCAATGACATTGCCATTGTCGATGATGGTGACGCTTCCACCCGGCTCGCCCTCACCCGACAGGGTCGGCTGGTTGTCGTCGGTGACTTCACCATTGCCCACCGGGCCGGTGATCTCACCCACGTTGTCTTCGACACCACCGATGCCCGGCTGCTGCGGAGCAATGGTGTCGATAACGACCACGTATGCATCCGAAGGCTCGGACACATTGCCGGCCTTGTCTTCGCTGACCACGGTGAAGCTGTGCTCGCCGTTGTTCAGCGGAGTGGTCGGGGTGAAGCTCCAGTTACCGTTGGCATCGGCCACAACTTCGCCCAGCAGGCTGCCGTTGTCATAGATGCTAATGGTGCTTCCAGCCTCTGCTTTACCTGCCAGAGTCGGAGTGGTGTCGTCAGTCGACTGGCCATTGCTCAGTACGCCCTGAACACTACCCACGTCGTCGCTGATCGAGTCGATCGACGGCTTGACCGGGGCGCTCAGGTCTACGGTGAGGTCGAAGATCGCGGTCTTCTCGCTCTCGCCCTTAGCTTCGGTGGTCACACTTGCAGTAAAGCTGTGCAGACCTTCGCTCAGCTCAACAGGCGGGGTGAAGCTCCACTTGCCATCAGCGCCAACCACGGTCTCGCCCAGCAGGGTTGCGCCGTCATAGATCTTGACGGTGCCGCCCACTGTGGCCTTGCCGTAAAGGGTCGGGGTCGCGTCATCGGTCACGCCGCCCTTGGCAACTACACCTTGGACTTCACCAACGTTGTCGCTGACGCCTTCGATAGTGACTTCCACTGCCGCAG
Source organism: Pseudomonas sp. QL9 (assembly GCF_041409665.1). NCBI lineage: Bacteria > Pseudomonadati > Pseudomonadota > Gammaproteobacteria > Pseudomonadales > Pseudomonadaceae > Pseudomonas > Pseudomonas sp. QL9. The sequence continues at coordinate 4,215,191 of NZ_CP166971.1, read as the reverse complement.
TATCAACGGTGAAGTCGATCGGATCGGACTTCTCGCTGACGTTGCCAGCCGGGTCAATCACTTCGTAGTTCAGGCTGTGCTCGCCATCGACCAGCGGAGTGGACGGAGTGAAGCTCCAGTTGCCTTCGCTGTCGGTCGGCACGCGGCCAACTTCCTGGCCGTTGTCATAGATGACAACGACGGCGCCCGGCTCAGCCGTACCTTCGAAGGTCGGGGTGTTGTCGTCGGTGACGGTACCATCAACGATCTCGCCCTGGATCTGTCCCACATCGTCGAGCAGATCAGCAGCTGTATCACCCGGGGTCACCGGGGCAACGGTGTCGACCACGATCGGGTACGCACCGGTTTCCGGGCTCACGTTGCCTACCGAGTTGGTCGCGGTGGCGGTGATGTTGTGCAGACCATCGCTCAGATCGGCAGACGGCGTGAAGTTCCAGTCACCTTTGGCATCAGCCAGAACGGTGCCCGCAAGCGCGCCATCGATGTACACGGAGACGGTCACACCCGGCTGCGCGGTACCCACAATGGTCGGACGCGCGTCATCGGTGACGCTGTTCTTCTGCACGTTGCCCTGAATCGAGCCCACATCGTCCATGACCGCGGTGATCGCCGGCGCAGTCGGCCGTGCGTCGCTCACGACGACCAGGTCGAACTGGTTGGACGGTGCGCTGACATTGCCAGCAGCATCGATAGCCTCGACAGTCAGCTGATGGTCACCGCTGCTCAGCGGCAGGGTCGGCTCGAAGCTCCACTGGCCGTTCTCGTCCGCTTGCACACGACCAATCTCGACGCCCTTGTCCTTGATCACCACGATGCTGCCGGCTTCGGCAGTACCGCTGATGGTCGGCTTGGCATCATCGGTTTCGTCACCGGAGGTCAGATTACCGGTCAGGTTGCCCTGATCATCGAACACGCTGTCGATAGTCGGGATCGACGGCATCGCGGTGTCAACAATGACCACGTACTCTTCCGACGGCTCGGACACATTGCCAGCCGGATCGGTGACCACGACCTCGAACACGTGCTCGCCATCTTCCAGCGCCTCTTCAGGCGTGAAGACCCAGGTGCCATCTTCGCCCACCACTACTTCGCCAATGACATTGCCATTGTCGATGATGGTGACGCTTCCACCCGGCTCGCCCTCACCCGACAGGGTCGGCTGGTTGTCGTCGGTGACTTCACCATTGCCCACCGGGCCGGTGATCTCACCCACGTTGTCTTCGACACCACCGATGCCCGGCTGCTGCGGAGCAATGGTGTCGATAACGACCACGTATGCATCCGAAGGCTCGGACACATTGCCGGCCTTGTCTTCGCTGACCACGGTGAAGCTGTGCTCGCCGTTGTTCAGCGGAGTGGTCGGGGTGAAGCTCCAGTTACCGTTGGCATCGGCCACAACTTCGCCCAGCAGGCTGCCGTTGTCATAGATGCTAATGGTGCTTCCAGCCTCTGCTTTACCTGCCAGAGTCGGAGTGGTGTCGTCAGTCGACTGGCCATTGCTCAGTACGCCCTGAACACTACCCACGTCGTCGCTGATCGAGTCGATCGACGGCTTGACCGGGGCGCTCAGGTCTACGGTGAGGTCGAAGATCGCGGTCTTCTCGCTCTCGCCCTTAGCTTCGGTGGTCACACTTGCAGTAAAGCTGTGCAGACCTTCGCTCAGCTCAACAGGCGGGGTGAAGCTCCACTTGCCATCAGCGCCAACCACGGTCTCGCCCAGCAGGGTTGCGCCGTCATAGATCTTGACGGTGCCGCCCACTGTGGCCTTGCCGTAAAGGGTCGGGGTCGCGTCATCGGTCACGCCGCCCTTGGCAACTACACCTTGGACTTCACCAACGTTGTCGCTGACGCCTTCGATAGTGACTTCCACTGCCGCAGTATCAACGGTGAAGTCGATCGGATCGGACTTCTCGCTGACGTTGCCAGCCGGGTCAATCACTTCGTAGTTCAGGCTGTGCTCGCCATCGACCAGCGGAGTGGACGGAGTGAAGCTCCAGTTGCCTTCGCTGTCGGTCGGCACGCGGCCAACTTCCTGGCCGTTGTCATAGATGACAACGACGGCGCCCGGCTCAGCCGTACCTTCGAAGGTCGGGGTGTTGTCGTCGGTGACGGTACCATCAACGATCTCGCCCTGGATCTGTCCCACATCGTCGAGCAGATCAGCAGCTGTATCACCCGGGGTCACCGGGGCAACGGTGTCGACCACGATCGGGTACGCACCGGTTTCCGGGCTCACGTTGCCTACCGAGTTGGTCGCGGTGGCGGTGATGTTGTGCAGACCATCGCTCAGATCGGCAGACGGCGTGAAGTTCCAGTCACCTTTGGCATCAGCCAGAACGGTGCCCGCAAGCGCGCCATCGATGTACACGGAGACGGTCACACCCGGCTGCGCGGTACCCACAATGGTCGGACGCGCGTCATCGGTGACGCTGTTCTTCTGCACGTTGCCCTGAATCGAGCCCACATCGTCCATGACCGCGGTGATCGCCGGCGCAGTCGGCCGTGCGTCGCTCACGACGACCAGGTCGAACTGGTTGGACGGTGCGCTGACATTGCCAGCAGCATCGATAGCCTCGACAGTCAGCTGATGGTCACCGCTGCTCAGCGGCAGGGTCGGCTCGAAGCTCCACTGGCCGTTCTCGTCCGCTTGCACACGACCAATCTCGACGCCCTTGTCCTTGATCACCACGATGCTGCCGGCTTCGGCAGTACCGCTGATGGTCGGCTTGGCATCATCGGTTTCGTCACCGGAGGTCAGATTACCGGTCAGGTTGCCCTGATCATCGAACACGCTGTCGATAGTCGGGATCGACGGCATCGCGGTGTCAACAATGACCACGTACTCTTCCGACGGCTCGGACTCGTTGCCGGCCGGATCGGTGACCACGACCTCGAACACGTGCTCGCCATCTTCCAGCGCCTCTTCAGGCGTGAAGACCCAGGTGCCATCTTCGCCCACCACTACTTCGCCAATGACATTGCCATTGTCGATGATGGTGACGCTTCCACCCGGCTCGCCCTCACCCGACAGGGTCGGCTGGTTGTCGTCGGTGCTTTCGCCGCTGTCTACCGGACCAGTGATCTCACCCACGTTGTCTTCGACACCGCCGATGCTCGGCTTCTCCGGAGCAACGGTGTCAACAATGACCACGTACTCTTCCGACGGCTCGGACACATTGCCAGCCGGATCGGTGACCACGACCTCGAACACGTGCTCGCCATCTTCCAGCGCCTCTTCAGGCGTGAACGACCAGGTGCCATCTTCACCCACAACCGCTTCGCCAATGACATTGCCATTGTCGATGATGGTAACGGTGTCACCCGGCTCACCCTCACCGGACAGAGTCGGCTGGTTGTCGTCGGTGCTTTCGCCGCTGTCTACCGGACCAGTGATCTCACCCACGTTGTCTTCGACACCGCCGATGCTCGGCTTCTCCGGAGCAACGGTGTCAACAATGACCACGTACTCTTCCGACGGCTCGGACACATTGCCAGCCGGATCGGTGACCACGACCTCGAACACGTGCTCGCCATCTTCCAGCGCCTCTTCAGGCGTGAAGACCCAGGTGCCATCTTCGCCCACCACTACTTCGCCAATGACATTGCCATTGTCGATGATGGTGACGCTTCCACCCGGCTCGCCCTCACCCGACAGGGTCGGCTGGTTGTCGTCGGTGACTTCACCATTGCCCACCGGGCCGGTGATCTCACCCACGTTGTCTTCGACACCGCCGATGCTCGGCTTCTCCGGAGCAACGGTGTCAACAATGACCACGTACTCTTCCGACGGCTCGGACACATTGCCAGCCGGATCGGTGACCACGACCTCGAACACGTGCTCGCCATCTTCCAGCGCCTCTTCAGGCGTGAACGACCAGGTGCCATCTTCACCCACAACCGCTTCGCCAATGACATTGCCATTGTCGATGATGGTAACGGTGTCACCCGGCTCACCCTCACCGAACAGAGTCGGCTGGTTGTCGTCGGTGCTTTCGCCGCTGTCTACCGGACCAGTGATCTCACCCACGTTGTCTTCGACATCGCCGATGCTCGGCTTCTCCGGAGCAACGGTGTCAACAATGACCACGTACTCTTCCGACGGCTCGGACACATTGCCGGCCTTGTCTTCGCTGATCACGGTGAAACTGTGCTCGCCGTTGTTCAGCGGAGTGGTCGGGGTGAAGCTCCAGTTACCGTTGGCATCGGCCACAACCTCACCCAGCAGGCTGCCGTTGTCGTAGATGCTAATGGTGCTTCCAGCCTCTGCTTTACCCGCCAGAGTCGGAGTGGTGTCATCGGTAGACTGGCCATTGCTCAGTACGCCCTGAACGCTGCCCACGTCGTCACTGATCGAGTCGATCGACGGCTTAGCCGGGGCGGTGGTGTCAACGGTGATGACAGTGGGAGGTGACGGCTCGCTGAAGTTACCGTCCGGATCCTCAACCACCACCACTAGCTCATGCTCACCGTCTTCCAGCTCGACCTCGGGAGTGAAAGTCCAATTTCCATCATCGTCGACGACCACCTCACCAATCACATTACCGTTGTCGATAATGATGATCTTATCGCCAGGCTCCTGACCGCCACCGCTGAGGACCGGGCGGCCGTCGTCGGTAACATCACCACTACTGAGTTCACCTTGAATGGTGCCTTGTCCATCAAAGACGCTACCGATCCCATTGTTCCCCGGTGGAGTTCGGTCGACCGCCCCCTTACCACTATGGTCCTTACCACCCTTGTCATGCCCCAACGCCCAGGCGCTGCCGGCAAGCCCCAACGCCCCCAGCCCCAGCAATGCAGTGGGCAGAACACCACCAGCCAACATAGCCAAACTAGCCAAGCCGGCCAACTCTGCACCTCCCAAGGCCAGCGGCGAGGATCGACCATCCATCAAGAAGGCGACGGCACTGTCGTCATCGCCATCAACTGCAACGTACTCATGGTAGGAAGAGTCTTCAGCCATACCGATCAACTGGCCTTCGTACTCGTAGAAATCTTCGATAATCAGCTGCGGCTGATCCGGGTCGAAGCCCTCAAGCGCCACATGAAGGTCTTTACCGACGCGCTTGACAGTAATATTCTCGGGCGCAAAGTCCTTACCCGCCTCGGCAAGGATGTATTTGCCACCTTTAATGGCCTTGACACGAACTGGGTCACGTGGCTTGGCATTTGGTAGATCCAAGCTCAATATGACTTTATTACCGTCAACGACGGAAACGCTTACGCGCATTGCTCTAGCACCTGAAGTTACATGTTGGACTCACCGACCTCTCGTCGCCGGCGCATGGAGATAGGAGCCCAAGCCGATCAAACACGGACCCCTAAACTCGGAAAGTATGCTTTTCCGATCGATAGACGAGACATAGGAACTGTCCCAAAAGGACTGCGCGATCTGAGCGACGCAATATTTGGAGGCACAGGACCGTAAGGCCCACCACCTGCCGGGGGGGGGCGAGGCCAAAGAGGCCTAAAAATGCAGTGGAAGGATCGCTGGCTCAGAGAGCTCTGCGAGCCAGAACAAAGGCGTAGCAGGACGCTCGGCAGATAGGATTCAAACCTGCCAGCACGCCGCGCGCGCGCCCTTGAATAGCCAGGCCATAAGGTCGACGCAGGACATTGGCCGGGCGTAGTAGTAGCCCTGACCTACATCACACCCCATCGCCTTCAGGCAATTCAGCTGCTCTTCGGACTCGATCCCTTCGGCGACGACCGCCATGTTGAGATCGTGAGCCAATTTCAAGGCGCTGCTGACCACTACCCGGCAGCGATCGTGCTGCACCATATTGCGAATAAATCCTGCATCCAGCTTGATTTCAGTGAACGGCATCCGACATAAGCGCTCAAGTGACGAATACCCAATACCGAAGTCATCGATAGATAATCCGCAGCCCATCATGCGCAAGCGCACCATGTTTTCCAGACTAGCTGCAGGCACCTCAATCAATGCCGCCTCGGTCAACTCAAACATGAGCCCGGATGCTGAAAGCCCATGTCGCTCCAGAGCAGCACGAATGCAGCTCACTAGACCGTGATCGGCCATCTGGGACGCATCAAGATTGAATGCCATGCGGAAACACCGCCCATTTGACCGGATCAACCGCAGCATAGCCAATCCCTGGTCCAACAACCCGGCAAACATCACATCGAGCAAGCCATTGCGCGCGATAAGAGGCAAGAACGCACCGGGCGAAAGCACACTCCCATCATCACGAACCCAACGCACCAGCACCTCAGCACCGTTGCTCTCGCCGCTCTCCAAATGCACCTTTGGCTGAAAGTAGGCCCGGAACTCCTGACGCCTAAGCCCCACCAGAATCTCTTCCAGCGAAGGCCGCCTCAGACGATCAAGAACCATCTCATCTACAGACTTCGCACAGGACTGATAGCCCTCCAGCACAGCCCTGAGGCGCGCCAGCCGAAGGGGCTTCTCGATACTTCCCAGCAATTGAAATCCCTGCAGAAGCAGAATGCGCTCCACCACCTCAAGTAAATCTGGCGCCAGTTCGCTTACGATGACAACAGCACGAACCAAACCCTCTTCACCCGCCTTGCGCAGGAACATCAGGCCATCCATTCCAATCATACGTAGATCACAGAGGGCAACGTCCACCGCGCCACCAGCGCGGAGCTGCGCCAGCGCCTCGACACCATCGGATGCTTGCAGAACATCCCAATATCCGATCTGCTGCAGCGCCCGCACCGTCACCACTCGCTGAAAGGCATGATCCTCTAGCACCAGAAAACGCAGCTCAGTCATTTGCGACCCCCTCACGCCAAAGCCAAGGCGCCCGCTGGCATGTCAGCCAACTGCAATTCGCCCTACTGCCGCCCCACACCGAGCCAGCGCAATAGCGTGCCAGAGCTGGCATACTGCCGCATAACAGCCCCATAACCGTCGAAGCGGTTAACGATCTCGCTCACCTGGTTGTTGTAGTGATCCGCCTCCGCGATAAGAACATCCAGCAGCGTACGACGCCCCAGGTGATACCACTGTTCGTAGAATGCGCTACGAACCTTGTCCGTCTCCAACGAAAGTCCACGATAGAGTTCGGCACGATCGATAAACGCCTGCGCATCCTGGCTCGCTGCCCGAACACGGTACTCAAGATCCTGCACCTGCTGCTCGGTATTTTGCCGGCCAGCTTCGGCGCGTTCCCGAGCAGCCCTTTCCGCAGCACGACTGGAACCACCTCGGAAGGCGCTCCAGGATATGTTCAAACTCGTCTGCCAGGGGGACTCACGCCCGTAAAGATCCTCCCCCGTGCTTTTGCTGATTGTCCAATTCAACTGAGGCAGTGACGCCGAGCGCACCACCTCAGCCTCCAGATCAGCGGACCTTGCCTGCGCCTGTGCCTGCCGAACCACCGGATGTACGACTGATTCTGCCAGCAGCAAATCCAATTCTGGCAGTCGCAATTGCCAATAGGTCGAACGAGGTAACGCCGGCAAGGGGCTGTCGCCAACCATCTTGCGCAAGCTGATCTCGATATCGCGAACTTTGGACTCCGCCGCGCTGCGCGAAGCCTCTGCATTAAGTAAACGAGCACGCGCCTGGGTCAACTCACTAACCCGACCGGTATCGACCACAACGATCCCCTGAAGCATCTTCACCAACTCCGCCATACGATCTACGTACTTTTGGCTAATATCGACGATAATGCGCTGCTTACCCAGTTCGATGAGGTTGGACGTCACATCGAAGGCTGACGCCTCAAGTTCCGCCTCGAGAGCCGAGCCAGCCGCCGAGGCCAGGAACGAACGGCTCTCGATGGTCTTTCGGATACGCCCCCAGTCGAATATTGGCGTATTAATACCGACGCTAAGCGCTTGCCCATTGGCCTCACTACGATGCCCGGAACCGAACTCCATCGATTTGCTCTGCGTGGAAATATCGATCTGGGGTAGCCGCTGCCCTTTTGCCTCATCGATATCCGCTTGTGACGCTGATTGCTCAGCCAGCGCACGCCTCACAGCAGGACTGCGCTCGGCCGCCTTCTGTACTACCCGAAGAAAGATCTCCCGCAACTCCACCTCAGAGTGCGAGAGCGGCTCACCAGTGACGATTGTGCCGCGCGCCCGGCCGTAGGCCAGTGCGGAAACCGCCGGCACCCCACCAGATACAGCGCCATCCACAGAAGCCCTTTCAAGTACCAACTCGGGGGCAGCAGTCTTCTGAACCGGTAACGGAGGCACACTGCTGCGTACGTCTTGCACGATTCGCGCGGAAGGAGACTGAGCGGCATTGGCGCCAATCTCCAACTGCGCACCAACAGCCTGAGATGCAGGCTTGCCGACACTGGCCGAAGACCTCTTCTCGACTTTTTGCAATGCCTCCCCAGCAACACTATTGGAGCTAAATAGCCCAATGAAAGCCAATGCGATGGCTGAAATGGCATAGAACGACTTCCCTATCGCGACTCCTTCATCGAGCGTATTTCTTCGCCGAAGATTGCTCATACTCACCTCAACAAAACCACCCCACGCACAGGAAGGGAGGCATAACATTTCACAACGCAGCGCAAGCCCCAGGGCCTGCCAGACTTTAAGTCCCCCTCGACACTGCCGGACGACCTTGATCGCGCCCTGACCTCCTCGGTCTTGGCACACAAACAATTTTGCTGAGCAGGCAGGACACCATGAACAAGACTTGTCCCAAAAGCCGAGCCGCACGCCCCAAGCTCAGGGAAACGTACAAGCTTGTCTCACGCGGCATCGAAGACTTAAGGAATTGGATGCTGTGGTATGTCCCGGACTGAGTGGACACCGACTTATGGTGGATAATGTCCATCGCAAGGGATGTTCATGACCTAGACCAAACGAGTTTTCCCGAATCCTTCAAACGCGAGGCGGTAGTCCAGGTGCTTGCTGGTATACCGCTTCGTTATGTGGCACAGACACTGGGCATCGCCGAAAGTCTGCTGGGCAAATGGAAGCGCCAATACGAGCAGCAAGGTGACGATGCTTTTCCGGGTAACGGCAAGCAGCGTGGCGAGAGTGCGGAGCTGCGTCGGCTACGCCAGCAATTGGCTCACGTTTTAATAAACCGCCTCCCCGGCACTCCGCGACCCATTGGGTTAGAAACACGCCCACTACACTGCCCCCGCTGGACAGCGGTCGTCGGCTTTTGGGAGGCTCCGTCCCCGTCAAAAAGCTGAATCGCACCGGGTTTCGTGGAGGTCTCAACTCTTGAGAAGATGAGGCCATGAAAAAGACTACGACCTACTCTCCCGAAGTCCGCGAACGTGCTGTGCGCATGGTTCTGGAACACCTGACGTACTGCTGGGCAAGCTCCGGCGGCAGTTGCGCGTTGATCGGCACCACCGTCTGCACCCCGCTGGCACCGACGCCGGTGTTGGCGGTCTGCTGGCGGCCAACGTCTACCACCCGGAAAACCGCAGCCTGCGCCAATGGCTGAGCAACGAAGTGGTGCCACTGCTACGCGACGCGCAAGAGCAACCCCCCTATCTGCCCCGCCGACGCTTCAGCCAGGCACTGGGCCGCGAGTTGGGGCTGCTGGATTGGCAAGGCTCCCTACCTAGCTAGTGCCATCCATGAATATGCCGGTAAAGATGAGTCGGCCCGTGTGATGGCGCACGCCGTAATAGGAGCGTTGGTTGCTTCTGCGCAGGGGAATTCGTCGGCTGCAGGTGCTGTTGGTGGTTCGATCGCTGCGGTAGGCACCTCTTACATCATGCAGGCCTTGTATCACACGGCCAATCCAGATGAGTTGAACGAGAGCCAGAAGCAGACTGTATCTGCGCTTGCTGCATTGGCCAGTGGCATAGCCGGCGGCTTGGCAGGGGGAGATTCCAGCGGTCTGGTCGCAGGGGCTCAGGCAGGTAAGAACGCTTCTGAAAACAATGACATGGGATGGTTCCCGGTGGATCCTGGATATGGGGCCTCGGTGACGAGCCTTGGGACTCAGATGATCCAGAGTGGCGCTTCTCGTTCGCCGCCGAGGCCAGGGTCACGTCGCGGCCCGCGCTCAGTAGCGCGTCGCGGCCGGCGTTCAGTTGGCTGGCCACGGCCGTGAGGTCGCGGCCGGCGTTGATGTCGAGGTCGCGCCCGGCGCTGACTTGCGCGCCCAGTTGCTGGACGCTCTGGCTCGCAGAGCGGCTGCCGTTGACCTGCCCCTGGACCACCTGCACCGAGGCGATGTTGACGTCGCGACCGGCGCTCATCGCCAGGTCGCCGCGGCTTTGCAGCACGCCGCCGAGGTTGCTGATGTCGCGGCCGGCGCTGATGTCCAGGTGCCCTGCCGCTTCGATGCGCGCCGCGCTGTCGGCGAAGCTCGCCGTCCAGCTGCGGTTGCCCTGGGCGCTGTCGATGCGGGTGACGCTGCGTTCGTTGAGCACATCGCCGGTCAGCGCCGTGAGGCTCACGTCGCGGCCGCTGATGATGCCGCCGGCGCTGTTGCGGATGCTGTCCAGGGCCAGCAGGTCCAGGCGGTTGCCCGCTTCGACCAGGCCGCTGTTGCTGAGGTTGCTCGCCGTGGCGCTGAGGTTGTTGCTCGCGCGCAGGGTGCCGGCGTTGTTCAGTTCGCCGCCGCTGATCAGGCTCACGTCCTGGCCCTGGATGAGCGCGCCGTTGGGCGCCAGGCGGTTGTTGCTCTGCGCCAGGTAGAGCACCGGCACCAGCACCTTCTCGCCGTTCACCACCGCCTCTTCCATCCACACGATGTCGTGCGTCAGCGCCGCCACCTGCTCGGCCGAAAGGCCAACGCCCAGGCTCAGCTGCAGCTTGTCCTTGTAGGCGATGGCGTTGTCCATCAGGTGCTTGAACAACGCCTCGTCGCTGGCCATGCCGTCGATGAAGCGCTGGCCGGTGCGAGGCGCAGGAAGGCCAATCGGAGCAGCCGAGAAATAAACTCGCTGCCCACTTGCGCTTACGCGCCCGGAAGTTTCCTACACTGCGTCGGCGTTGCGGTCCTACACGCCTCTTGCGTAGTTTTCGCCCGCCGCGATTTTCGCGGTCAGGTGTGGAAACCTGCAGTTAAGAAAGCGCGGTAGCAGAGAAGGTCCGGCTGTAACAAGCCGGATCGGCTCTGGCTGTCTATGGCAAACCGTGCAAGGCGGACTTCGGTCCGACCGGTGCCTATACACACCCGGTTTTCCACCCTTGCACGGTCCGCCTCCCTACTCTCGGCAATCCCGGTGGCGGCTTATTGGATGCAGCAAGGAGCGACAGCATGAGCCCTTCCGATTCCGTCCTCACCCCGTCCCTTTTCCTTCGTCACCACCGCCAGTTGCGCGCCCTGTTGATCGAGCGCCAAGCCTGGTTCGTCGCCCGCGACCTGGCACGCCTCACCAACAGCCATGTCACCGAACGGGTCATCCACAGGCTCGACCCGGACCAACACCGCAAGGCTCTCCTGCGCACCTACCACGGCCAAACCGAGGAAGAACTGCTGATCAGCGAAAGCGGCGTCTACGCCCTGCTGGCGGTCAACTTCTACCCCCCGGAAAACCGCAGCCTGCGCCAATGGCTGAGCAACGAAGTGGTGCCACTGCTACGCGACGCGCAAGAGCAAAACCCCTACCTGCCCCGCCGACGCATCAGCCAGGCGCTGGGCCGCGAGATGGGGCTGCTGGATTGGCAGGGCTCGCTGTGGGGGCGGCTGGGCGATGCAGTGCGGATGATGGAAATGGCTGAGTGAGTGGGTGGATGTAGTAACTGGGGATTGGGGGCAGATCTATTTGAGCGCTGTAACTCTGGAGCCTGATGGGCGCCGGCACGACACGGTCGTAGCCATGCATGAAGAAACGGGTACGCGCGGTACAGTCAGTCGGGTTGGCCGCGTAAATCATACCGCTATTTCAGATCATCCTTAGAGCACGAAAAATAAATCTGTCCCCTTTTCGTTTATTAATCAAACCCAGATATCAGGAGAGGGGGTCTCTAACTGCAAGAAGCTCTTAAAGGCTTTGCACACCAAATCAAAATCATCTGTGATTGCTTGTGCAGGATACATTTCGCCAGAAAAACTAACCAACCCACTTCCTATCCCGCCTCCTCTTATTGTAGAGACTCCATGCTCTCCATCTTCCAAATATTGACTAAGCATCACAAGAAAACGCCCACCCTCTGAGTGAAGCACCACTTCATATGCTCCAACTTCAGGCGCCGGCCTAATCTGCAAACTTAAAACCCCAGAGCTATAACGTAGATCAGAAAGAGCCGACAGAACTTCGTGCTCACTTGGGTCGTATATCACAGGAAACTGAGCTCTTCCATGTTCACAAGCAGTCAGGTACCCGCCAAGTACAACCATCACTGCTTCTCCCTAATAGATTTCATTCCAGGCTCCCAATAGTAAGTTTTTGGAAGCCCAGTAATGTCATCTTTGGCTTGAACAGTTAAAGACTTCAGCCCGGCCTTATCAGCTGCCGCAGCAATGTCACCCCTGCAATATCCACAAACGTCCTTACCCACTACGGTCATAGACATATCCGAGCCTGCTGTTTTCCCCTCACTGAATGCCTTCTGAATAACACCAATTTCCGCGTGGGCATCTGCCATATTTCCGTTCGGATAGATTTTCCCGCTAGTAGCTGTCTTTGCATCTATTCGATCCGAAATCAATGTCGGCTGATTAGGATTCGCTTGAGCCGCTGGTCTGGCAGTCTGGTTGACATCGGTAAATACAGAGCTACCGATTTTTCCTTCGGCAGTTACAACAGGCGCAGCCCCTTTTGGAACGCCCCCCAGCATAGCCTCATAAGCATCCGCTGAGAGCTTCTGCCCCATCTGCTTTTCCACTTCCTGCGCAATACGGACCTTCTGCGCCTGCTCGAGGGTGAGTTTTACCCCCGCCGTACCAACAAGCCCTGCGGGCAAGGCTTCACCGACGGCCAGGCTGCCGACGGCATTGCTGGTTTCGTTAACGCACAGAATCGGGTCCCGCTTGCATGCCTCTACCGCCACTCTGGCTGCAGCGAGTACTGCTGGCGTGCTTGCTGCACCTACGATGGCTACCGGCAAGAGTGAAAAGGCGAGGGCGACTTCAAGTCCGCCATTGGCGAGTTCCTTGTTTTCGTATTCCTGGCGGCACTGTTGGCGTGCTGCGCCGCCACAGCCGCCGCCTTGCACATAGGCCTCGAACATCCGATCGGCATAAACCCTGCCCCCGAATTCGTTGTTCTCGACCGTGTTTTGCCCGGCCTTTCCGGCCGCGACGGCTCCTGCGAAATCGCCTTCAAGCAAGCCACCGGCCAAGCCGCCCGCAAGAGACGAAAGCGCTACGACGGCTTGTTTCTCCGATTCGCTGAGCTCACCGCTGCTCTTGCCGTAGAGCTGCTGTGCAATCAGCGGAGCCAACGCTTCGCCGGTAAACGCCCCTGCCGCTCCGGCCGTTGCAGCATTGCCCTGCGCTTGCGCGACCAAGGCACCGAGCACCGCATGCGCCATCAACCGCGCGGTATCGTTATCGCCCGCCTGCGCCTTGATGACGCCAGCCAAGTAGGGGGCGGACGCGCCCGCCAAGGCCGAACCGATATCGCCGCCCACAAGCCCTTGGAGGGCAGCCGTTACCGCCTGGGCGGCTTTTTGATAGTCACTGCCAGTTCCATAGCGCGACATCTCTAGCTGGTAGATCGCACTGTTACGGATTTCGTCCGCCGTTGGATTGCGGTTCCCGGCGTTAGCCAGTTCCTTGCGCGCCGCTTCCTCTGCCTTGATCTCCCCCTGCGTCCGCACGATATCCATCGCCTGGGTGCCGATCTCGCTGATCAGTTGCACCTGCTGCAGACGCTGTTGCTCTTTCTCCTTGTCGAAGATCGGGTTGATGCTGCCGTTGGCGTGTTCCACGTCGCGGCTCAGGCTGGCCACGTCTTGTTGCTGGTTGGCCTTGTCGCGGATCTCGAGGGTGCCGTTGGAGATGGCCGAGTTCGTCGTGCCGCTCGCGCTGTCGCCGTGGTTGTATGGCACCAGCATGCCGCTGGGCAGGTTGCCGACGAATTCGCCGCTGCCGGTGTTGCCGCTGCTGAGGCTGACGCTCTGCTGCTGGCTGGTGTAGTCGGCCTTGTTGTCGAGGCTGCTCCAGCCCAGCGTGCCGGTGCTCAGGCGGTTCTTGTCGGCGTCGGCGGTGCTGGCGATCACGCTGCCGTCCAGTTGTGTCTGGTTGCCCACCTCAATCTGGAAGCCGCCCTTGCCGGCGTACAGGCCGGTCTGCTCCTGCACGCTCTTGTAGTGGGAGTCGATCTGGCTCTGGCTCGCGCTCAGGTTCGCACCGCCACCGCCGGCGCCCACCACGTTCACGCTGCCGCCGGCGCTGACGTTCTTCTGCTTGGACTCGTAGTAGTCGCTGTCCTGCAGGCTTTGCAGCGTCAGGTCGCGGCCCACGTTGGCGATGATCTGCTCGCCGCTGACTTGCGCCCCCTTGAGCGTCGTGTCGCGGCCACTGATCAAGCTGACCCTGTCGCCCGCATCGAGCGTGGTTTCGCTCCAGGTGGTGCCGTTGCCCTTCTCCTTGCCCGAGCCCTGGTTGGCGCTGGCGAAGATGCTGAGCCCGGCGCCTTGCGGCCCCGCACCGACGCTGGCGCCTATCGATCCACCGCTGCTGCTGTTCTTGCCATCGAGCTTCTGGGTGTTGGCCGCCGCCTCCAGCGTGATATCGCGGTTGGCCGCCAGCAGCATGTCGTTGCCGGCCTTGAGCTGGCTGCCCTGGATACGAATGTCGCCGTCTTCGCCCACCTTGCCCGCGCCGGTGGCGAGGATGTTCAGGCTGTTGCCCGCCGTCAGGCTGCTGCCCTGGCTGACACTCTGCTCCTGGGTCTGCTTCGAGCTGGACTTCTGCGAACCGAGCGAGGCGCTGACGCCGAAGAACTGCTCGGCGTTGGCCGCGGTCATGCCACCCTGCTGCGCCGCCTGCAAGGCCTGCACGCCGGTCAACCCGGCCTTGATGCCCTGCAGCGCGGCGAGTCGGTTATCGTCTTCCTCCCGCGCCTGCTTGGCGGTCTGGTAGCCCGCATCCATCGCGCTGCCGACGCTGCCGGACAACGCCAGGGTCAGGCCGCTGCTCTTGCTCTTGTGGGTCTGCTCGCTGCGGTTCTCGTTCTGCGCGGCGAGGATGCTGACGTTCTGACCGATGAGGTTGATATCCCGACCGGCCACCACATCCGAACCGCGGATGGTCAGGTCCTTGCCGGCCTGGATATCGACGTTGCCCAGCACGCTGCCGAGGGTGCTGCCGCGGGTCTGCTCGGTGTGTTCGGTCTGGGTCGCCTTGGTGCTGGCCGTCCCGACGCTGAAACCCAGTCCGCCGCTGCTCATCACGCCAGATTTCTTCTTCGACTGCGCGTGGCTGCTCTCGAAGGTATCGGTGGCGCCGTCGATCACCACGTTGCGCCCGGCCAGCAGGCTGGTGCCGTGGGTGGACACCACGTCGCTCGCACGCACGCCGATGTCCTGGCCGGCGCGAATGGCCACACTGTCGGCACTCACCAGCGAGCCGACCTGGGTCGTGCTACTGCTGCTGTCGATGGTCGTTTTCGAGGAACTGGACAGCCCGGAGCTGCTGGTCTTGGTCTTGCGGTAGTAGCTGTAGTCGCTGTCCTGCGCGGAGACCAGGTTCACGTCGCGCGCGCCATACAGGTAGGCCTCGCCCGAGGCGCTGAGCGTGCTCGCCTGCAGCGTCAGGTCCTGCCCGGCCGCCACATACGCATTGCCACCGGCATTCAGCGACGTGCCCTGCTGCTGCACATGGTCTTCCTGCGCCGTCACCTTCTTCGTATGGCCGTAGCGATGGCTCTCGTTCGCCGCCGAGGCCAGGGTCACGTCGCGGCCCGCGCTCAGTAGCGCGTCGCGGCCGGCGTTCAGTTGGCTGGCCACGGCCGTGAGGTCGCGGCCGGCGTTGATGTCGAGGTCGCGCCCGGCGCTGACTTGCGCGCCCAGTTGCTGGACGCTCTGGCTCGCGGAGCGGCTGCCGTTGACCTGCCCCTGGACCACCTGTACCGAGGCGATGTTGACGTCGCGACCGGCGCTCATCGCCAGGTCGCCGCGGCTTTGCAGCACGCCGCCGAGGTTGCTGATGTCGCGCCCCGCGCTGATGTCCAGGTGCCCTGCTGCTTCGATGCGCGCCGCGCTGTCGGCGAAGCTCGCCGTCCAGCTGCGGTTGCCCTGGGCGCTGTCGATGCGGGTGACGCTGCGTTCGTTGAGCACATCGCCGGTCAGCGCCGTGAGGCTCACGTCGCGGCCGCTGATGATGCCGCCGGCGCTGTTGCGGATGCTGTCCAGGGCCAGCAGGTCCAGGCGGTTGCCCGCTTCGACCAGGCCGCTGTTGCTGAGGTTGCTCGCCGTGGCGCTGAGGTTGTTGCTCGCGCGCAGGGTGCCGGCGTTGTTCAGTTCGCCGCCGCTGATCAGGCTCACGTCCTGGCCCTGGATGAGCGCGCCGTTGGGCGCCAGGCGGTTGTTGCTCTGCGCCAGGTAGAGCACCGGCACCAGCACCTTCTCGCCGTTCACCACCGCCTCTTCCATCCACACGATGTCGTGCGTCAGTGCCGCCACCTGCTCGGCCGAAAGGCCAACGCCCAGGCTCAGCTGCAGCTTGTCCTTGTAGGCGATGGCGTTGTCCATCAGGTGCTTGAACAACGCCTCGTCGCTGGCCATGCCGTCGATGAAGCGCTGGCCGGTGCGCGCCACCACCGCCTGCTGGAGCAGGCGCTGTTCGTACAGCCCATCGCCCAGGCGCTTCTGCGACTTGTCCGGGTCGTAGCCCAGCAGCCCGAGCAGGTAGTCGGAGCTGAGGAAGCTCTTCAGGCTCGTCAGTTCCGGGTTGGTCTCGATCAGGTACTTGTGGCTGTTGCTCGGCGCCGCGCTGCTGGGCAAACCCTGCACGCGCTGGGCGCTCAGGCCGCCCACCGACAGCGCGTTGCCGGTGCCCGCCAGGGCGCCATTGCCCGCGCCATTCACGCTTTCCGCGCTGCCGCCACTGCCGCCTTGGCCGCTCAGGCGGAACAAGCCGTTCTGCCCCTGCGGCAGGCTGAAGCCCGGCAGGGTGAGCGGGTTGACGTGCTGCTGGGCGAGCTCCGGCGGCAGTTGCGCGTTGATCGGCACCACCGTCTGCACCCCGCTGGCACCGACGCCGGTGTTGGCGGTCTGCTGGCCCGGGTTGACGTAGCTGTAGTTGTTGCGGATGACGCTGTTGTTGATCTCGTTGCGCGCGGTGATGCTGACGTTGCCACCGGCCTGGATGATGCCGGCGTAGGTCTGGTCATCGCTGCCCAGCTGGGTCACGGTGCCGTACTGCGGCAGGTCGGTTTCGGTGGTCGAGATGAAGTGGCTCAGGGCATTGGCCAGGCCCTGGGGATCGTTGACGTAGTTGGGGCTCTCGATCCAGTACTGGTCGGTGAAGGCGTTGGCTTCGTTGACCCAACTGGAGGCGTCGCGCGTCCGCTCGGATTTGAACACCCGGAAGGTTTCGGTCTCGCCGGTGACCACGCCCTGGTTGGTCAGGGTGCCGACGCTGGCGTAGATGTTCTGCCCGGCGCTGATCACGCTGCTGGCGTTGTTCAGCGAGTCGCTGCTGATGCTGAGGTTGCCGCCGGCGTTGATCGACGACGCGGCGCTGGCCTGCAGCACTTCGAGCTTGTCACGCTCGGTGATTTCCCAGACGTGGTTGCGCTTGCCGGAGCAGTCGGCGATGGAGTCGTTGAGGTACTTGTAGCAGTCCACCTCGATGATCTGCGCGGTGTACTTGCCGGCGTTGTCGACCACCAGCACCACGCGCTGGTTGTTCAGCGTGCCGACATTCAGGCGCATGTCGCCTTCGCTGGTCAGGGTGCCGGAGAGGTTGTCCAGGCGCGCCGCCCAATTACCTGCATCGTCCGCCGCCACATCCAGCGACCCGAGGCTGTACACGTCGGCATAACGGTTGGTGAAGCTGCCCACGCGCAGCGCCATGTCGCCACCGCTGAACAGCAACCCGCCCTGGTTGAGCAGGTTGCCCGCCACCACGCGCAGGCGGTCGGCGCTGCCGAGGGTGCCGTAGTTGTTCAGGGTGCCGGCGCCCACCTGCAGGTCGCCTGCCGAGGTGAGGCGGCCGTGGTTGTCCAGGCTGCCGCTGCTGTTGACCGTCGTCGTCGCGCCGCCGGCGATGCTGGTGTTCGCCCCCAGGCCGATGTAGCCGGCGCCCAGGGCGAGGTTGCCCAGGCTGCTCAGGCGACCGTTGCCGGTGTAGCTGCCGCCCAGGGTCAGGCCGAGGCTGCCGTCGCTGGCGATCAGGCCGTCGTTGTTCCAGTTGCCGCCGCTGCCGCTGAAGTTCTGCACGGCGAGCAACTGGCCGCCGCTGCCCTGGACCAGGGTGCCGACGTTGAGGGTGAAATCGCGTGCCTGGATCACCGCGTGGTTGGTCCAGCTGGCCGCCTGGTAGCTCAGGCCGCCGTTGGTGGTGAAGCTGCCGCCGGCCAGGCCCGCCTGGGCCAGGTCCAGGGCGAAGGCACCGCTGCCAACGTGCAGTACGCTGCCGCCGGCGTTCTGCAGCGCGGCGCTGTACAGGCCGAAGTCCTGGGTGGCGCCTTCGATGCGCCCCTGGCTGTTGTCCAGCAGGCCGCTGGTGGCGATCTGCATCAGGCTCGGGCTGCGCGTCGGCGCCTGGCCGAGGGCACGAATGGCGCCGCCGCGGTTGTCGAGGCTGGCCGCGCGGATGTTCAGCGAGCCGCTGCTTTCGATCAGGCCCGCCTGGTTGTTCAACGCGCCGGCCAGGCTGAAGTCGAGGCTGCCGGCGCCGACCTTGCCGCCCTGGTTGAACAGCTGGTTGCCGCTGACGCTGAGCCGGCCGCCGGCATACAGGCCGCCGCCCTGGTTATTCAGGTCGCTGGTGACGATGCGGTTGTCGCCGCTGACCGCCGAGAGGTGGCCGTTGCGGTTGTCGATGCCGCCGCTGGCCTGCACGTCCAGCGCCTGCGCCTGGGTGGTGCCGCCGTGGTTGCCGAACCAGCCGGTGACCAGTTTCAGCCAGCCGGCGGCGCTGTTGAGGATGCCGCCGCTGCCGTTGTCGAGGCTCGCGCTGTGCAGGTCGAGGTTGCCGGCCTGGCTGACGATGTGCCCGCCCTGGTTGCCGGCCGCGCCCTGGATGCGCAGGGTGCTGTCGAGCTGGCCCTGCAGGGTGCCGGCGGCGTTGTCCAGGCTGACCGCGCCGATGTCGAGCGTGCCGGCCTTGCTGAAGATCAGGCCGTCCTGGCGGTTGAGCAGCGCGCCGCTCAGGCTGAGGACGAGGGCGTCCTGGCTGGCGAGGGTGCCGCCGGCGCTGTTGTCGAAACGCCCGGCGAGCACCTGCAGCAGGCTCTGGCTGACCAGTTGCCCACCGCGGTTGTCGACGCTGCCGGCGCTGATGTGCAGCGGGCCGGCACTGGCCAGCTTGGCATTCGGCCCGACGTTGAGCAGCGCGCCGAGCAGGCTCAGGCGCAAGGCGCCCTGGCTGGAGAGGCTGCCGCCGCTGTTGTCCAGGCTGCTGCCGGTCAGTTGTACGGCGTGGCCGTTGATCTGCCCGCCTCGGTTGTCCAGCGCGGCGCCGCTGCCGGTCAGCGCGCCCTGGGCGCTGAGCAGACCGCCGGTGCGGTTGTCGAGGTTGCCGGCCAGGCTCAGGCCGAGGTCGCCCTGGGTGGAGACGATGCCGCCGGCGTTGTTCAGGCTGCCGGCCGCGAGGGTCAGTTTGCCCTGGCTGACCAGCGCGCCCTGGTCGCGGTTGTCCAGCGCGCCACTGAGTGTCACATCGAGGGCGCCGTTGCGGCTGGAGAGGGTGCCGCCGGCGCTGTTGTCGAGGCTCGCGGCGTTGACGCTCAGGCCTTGCCAGCCCGAGAGCAGGCCCTGGTTGGCGTTGCGCAGGGCGGCAGCGTCCAGGCTCAGTTGGCCGCCGCTGATGAGGCGCCCCTGGTCGCCGTTGTCGAGGGTGCCGCCGGCCTTCAGCGCGAAGCTCTGCGCGCTGGAGATTTCCCCGCCGCGGTTGTCGAGGTGGCCGAGGCCGTTGATCTGCAGCAGGCCGCCGGCGCTGAGCAGGCCGCCACGGTTGTCGAAGTCGCCGCGCTGGCCGGCCTGGCCCAGGTCGATACGGACGTTGCCTTCGCCGATCAGCAGCGCCTGCTGCTGGATCAGCGTGGCGACCGTCAGTTGCAGGTCGCCCTTGGCGGAGACTTCGCCGCCGCCGAGGGCTTCGAACTGCCCGACGCGCAAATCGAGCGCGCCCTGGCTGGTGATCAACCCGCCGGCTTGCCCGGCGCCGTTGCGGCCGTTGCGGATATCGCCGGCGCGCAGAACCAGGCCCTGCTGGCCGCTGAGCACGCCGCCGCGGTTGTCGAGGTGGCCGGTGCTGGCATCGAGGCGGCCCTGGGCGAGGACCTTGCCGTTGCGGTTGTCGCTCGCACCGCTGGCGAGCACCAGTTGGCCGTTGCTGGAGAGCAGGCCGCCTTGGTTATTCAGGCTGCCGGCGCTGACGTCCAGTTTGCTGCCGGCAACCAGGGCGCCGTCGCCGTGGTTGTCCAGCGCGCCCTGCACGCGAGCGCGCAGCTCACCTTGGGTGGCCAGGGTGCCGCCCACGCCATTGGCGAGTTCGTTTACCGCCAGGCTCAGGCCCTGCTTACCGCTGACGGTGCCACCCGCGCTGTTGTCGACGCGGCCACCGGACAGGCCCACGGCGCCGTCGCTGACCAGCGCGCCGCCGCGGTTGTCCAGGCTGCCGGCCTGCACGGCCAGGTCGCCCTTGGCCGAGAGCACGCCCTCGCCACGGTTGTCGAGCGTCTGCTTCACCCGCGCCTGGAGCGTGCCATTGCTGACCAGCGTGCCTTTGCCGCTGTTGTCGAGGCTGTCGAGGTCCAGGCTCAGCGCCTGCTCGGCGGAGAACAGACCCAGGCGGTTATCCAGATGACCGCCGCCCACTTGCAGATCGCGGGCGACGACCTGGCCGCTGCGGTTGTCCAGGCGGGCCGCCGACAGGCTCAGCTGGGTGTCGGCGATGACCCGCCCCTGGCGGTTGTCGAGGGTGCCGGCGGCCACGCGGGCGGCGTTGCCCTTGAGCGCGCCGCCCTGGTTGTCCAGGGTGGCGCTGGCGGTGACATCGAGGTTGCGGCTGGCGACCACGCTGCCGCTGTTGCGCAGGGTCTGGCTGGCGATGGCCACGTCGCCCTGGACGTTGCGGCTGTTGTCCGGATTGACCCCGGCCTCGACGATGCCGCTGTTGTTCAGCTGCGCGGCACGCAGGTCGATGCGCTGGCCGGCGGCCAGGCTGTGGCTGTTGCTCAGTTGCCCGGCGGCGTTCAGCGCCACGCTGCCGGCGGCATAAGCCGGCCCCTGCAGGGCGATGTCCTGGGCGTTGGCGCGCAGGCTGCCGGCGCTGGCGGTTTGCGCCAGGCTCAGTTGGCCGTTGGCGTCGATCTGGATATCGCCGGCGTTGGCCGCCAGGTTGCCGGCCAGCTTCACCCCCACGCCCTGTTCGGTGCCCACCAGGCGGATCGCGCCGGCGTACATGCCGCCCAGCGCCGAGCTGTCGATGGCCAGCTGCGGCTTGCCGCTGCCGTCGTCGGGCTTGGCGGTGGCGTTCAGGGTTTGCGCATCCACCTGGTTGCGCCCGGTCACCACGGTCAGCTGCTTGGCATGCAGGTCGGCATTGAGCTTGGCGCTGCGTGTGATCAGCTCGAATTGATCGATGTTGCTCGCGTTCAGCCCGGCGCCTTCGATGGCGATGTCGCCGCCGTTGACGTCATAGCCCTGCAGCCGCCCGCCGTTGACGATCGGCGTGCCGGTGCTGAGGGTGGCGCGCGGGGTGTTGATGAAGCCGCAGCCGTTGCAGGTCACGCCGTTGGGGTTGGCGACGATGACATGCGCGCCCTGCCCCGCCACCTCGGTGTAGCCCTGCAGCTGCGAGCGGCTGCCGCCGGTGACTTCGTTGAGGATCTTCTGCGCCGCCTGCCCCTTGAGGTTGGGGTTGCCGACGACGATGCCGCCCAGCTGGGTGTCCTGCGTCTTGCCGGTGGCGTTGTTGAGGATCACCCCCTGCTGGCCGACGTTGTAGTCGCTGAACTTGTTGTGCGAGAGCCCCGCACCGTTGGGCGTGGCGATGTTCACCACCGGCACGCCATTGCCCGCCGCACCGATCTGGGTGTTGCCCCCCGCCGCTGCGTCCACCGTCAACTGCGCTGCCGCCGCCACGAGAGGATTGAGGAAAAGAATGCCCGCCAGGGCGCTGGCGATGGCTTGGTGCAGGGGGTGGCGAAGGTCCATGGGAAATCTCGAGCGGTGTAAAGAGCGACGGGTCAGTAGTACAGGTCAACGCGGAAATACAGCGGGTGCTCGCGCTTATCGAGAACGTCCGGGCGTTCCAGAGAGCGCGCCCAGGTCACCGACGCCGAAGCGTATTGGCCGCGGGCATTGAGCTCGATGCCATGACCACTCAAGCGGCCATGCAGGTCGGGGTTGTAGCTGCCGTGCCGGATGGCGCCGAAGTCGTAGGCGTAAGCCACGCCGTACTCCTGCACCCAAGGCTGCAGCGCGGCCCAGGTCACCGGTCGGCGCCAGCGCAGTTGGTTGCGCCAGTAGTAGCCGGAGTCGCCGGACAGGCTCTGCTCCTTGAAGCCGCGGATCGAACCGAGGCCGCCGAGGCTGATTCGCTGCGGGCTATAGAGCACGTCTTCACTGTGCTGGCCGGTGGCGAGGCTTTCGAAACTGAAGGCCTCGTCCCCGAGCCGGAATGGCTGCAGGTAGCTGAGGGTCAGGCTGTATTTGTCGTAGCGCGCACGTGGGTCGCCCGGCTGCGGATCGTCGTCGTCCTGCGCGCCAAAGGCGCCGACACCGCGTTGCCAACCGGCATCGAGGTTGACGAAGGCCGAGCCGACCCGGCGACCGTGGTTGATCCCCAGTTGGGCTTCGCTCAGGTGCGTGCTGGAAACATCGATCAGGGTGTCGTCGATGAAATTTTGCGAGCGCTGGTGCGAGAGGCCGGCATTGAGCGCGGTCTTGCTGACGTCGTCGCGGTGCAGAACACGCTCGGCGCGCAGTTGATGGCTACGGCTTTCACCATCGAAGACGAAGGCGAAGCCCGTGCCCTCGTTACGGGTGCGGTAGTAGCTCTGGCTGTAGCTGTAGGTGAAGGTCCACCACCCGTACGGCAGGCTGTACCACAGGCTCTGGCTGTCGGAGTGCTTCCAGTGGTCGCTGACCACGTCCTCGCCATAGCGCAGCCCCACCTGATCGCCCAACCCCAGCGGGCTGTCCCAATCCAGCCCGACACCGGCCTGCTGCTCGCCGGAACTGGCGTCGCCGTTGTTGTCGCGGCTGGCAGAAACACGCCACGGCTTGCTGCGCTCGCCCTTGAGCTGCACGCGGCTGCCCCCCACCTCGGTTCCGGGCACCAGCTCCATTTGCGCCTGGCGCGAGGGCAAGCGGTTGAGCTGATCGATCAGTTGCTCCAGCTCACGCAGATTGAGGATCTCGCCGGTTTGGCCGGGGAACCCCATGGCCACTTCGCGGGAGCTGGCCAGCGCGGATTCGTCGAAGCCTTCGAGGCGGCCCTCGACCACGATGATCTTCAGCTCGCCGCCGGAGAGGTCCTGCTGTGGCAAGTAGGCGCGGGTGGTGACAAAGCCATGGCGCAGGTAGAGGTCGGTGATGCTCTTGAGCAGCTCGTTGAGCTGATTCACCCCCAGGCAGTGGTTGCGGTACGGCGCCAGCAGGGCTTCGCGGGCGTGCTCGACGAGGTGCTCGGCACCTTCGAGAGTGATGGTGCGGATGGTGAAACAGCGGGTATCCGGCGCGGGAGGGGGCGGCGCCTCGGTGGGGGCCTTGCCGGGGAGTTGCTGGAGTTCTTCCAGACGCTGGCGCTGCTCGCGCAGGAGTTGCTCCTGCCGCTCACGCTGCATCTCGCGATCAGCCAGTGTTGAAATAACAGGGGCTGCGTGACTGCCCGCAGCCAGCAACACGATGCAGGCGGAAAATAACCGGGCTAAAGCGCGCATTCCTTCGTCCTTGATCGGCAATAGCGACGAGATTTAAGCGGCTTAGCTCGTTTGGGTCTTTAGGATTTGTCTTGAAGAAGCCTGCCGACCAGAGGCCATACCCCTGGCTACTGCGATGCCGTTTTTCGCGGGCGGAAAAATCGAGCCAATGATGATCGAAGAGATGGCTTGCCTGTAGGATCGACAACTGTGACGCTGGGCACCGGCTCTTTTAGACGACGGTAGAGTTCCAGTCGATGCACGGCTACATCGTCGCTTGCT
This sequence comes from Pseudomonas sp. QL9, assembly GCF_041409665.1. Classification (NCBI taxonomy): domain Bacteria; kingdom Pseudomonadati; phylum Pseudomonadota; class Gammaproteobacteria; order Pseudomonadales; family Pseudomonadaceae; genus Pseudomonas; species Pseudomonas sp. QL9. The sequence continues at coordinate 4,190,991 of NZ_CP166971.1, read as the reverse complement.
TGAATCCCCAGTACTACCGTGCCTCCCTCAATCCTCAGAACCTTCACACGAGTGTTGTCACCGATTTGAATAGACTGGCCCGCGCATCTGGTCAGACTGAGCATGATGAAAGTTCCTTTGAGTGACGCAGGGACAAACCCTGCCGCGAACGGCACAACCAGCCAACCCGCCATGGATCAGAGAGAGAGCAATGGCGGCACCTCCAGCCCGGAAAACCTGCTGGTCGGAAGAGGTGGGGGATGCCATCCCATACTCACAGCGACCGATCCTAGTCACCCTGGCAGAGCCCCCTAAACTTGGCACAAGCAAAGTGGCGGCCATGAAAAGCCTTTTCGGCCCCGGGAAATACAAGACTTGTCCCAAAACATCGCACACTCGCTTGCATACTGAAAACACGCAGCCAAGGCTGACCTGAACCGTTTCAACTTGCCGAGCAAGTTCCAGGCGGCACGGGCCTTGAAAGCTTTGCAAATTCGCAGAGGTCAACAGTCCGGCTCGTCGAAACGTTCCATGCATGCAGGGCGTGAGATCATCTGGCAGAGCGCCGCCCGGCACAGCACCTACAAACAGTTGAGCGAACGCAGTGCCCTGTACAAGGTGAGGCGCAAGATCGAGAAGTCAAAAGCGCAGGTGCGGACCAGGGTCGAACACACGTTCCGAGTGATCAAGCGCCAGCTAGGTTACGTGAAGGTGCGCTTCCGGAGGTCTCGCCAAGAACACTGCGCAACTGATCACCTTGTTCACCCTGTCGACTCTATGGATGGCGCGTCGACAGTTGCTGGCTGCTGCGAGGAAGGTACGCCTGTAAAACGCAGAGGCCCTCCTTGCGAGACAGATGAGCGAGAGAGGCAACTCGAGAGTGTTCTGGCCTCCGATGGCACACCAGTGCGCAAAGTCTCCACCACAGGCCACAGCCAGGACTCTTTGAACGTTTGGAAAGCCAAGGCTTCCAACTCTTCTGCCGAACCCTCCAGACAACAATGTTGAACATTCACTGTCTCAGATCGGCAGCTACCGCCAGGCCCGAGTTCAATACTATAGTCAGGACTACTGGCGATCAGATGTCGGCCTGGCGGTAGACCAGAGGCAAGGCTCTGGAGAACAAGAAAGCCATTTCCAGACGAATCCCATCGCAATTCGCGCCATTCAGCGGTTTTAATAGAGCAGTCCACTTAACGGACACCCACGCACTTTAGTGGGGCACGCCTGCCAGCATGTCTCACTCTTTTTGCCGGTATAGCTCAGCAGGTAGAGCAACTGACTTGTAATCAGTAGGTCCCGGGTTCGACTCCTGGTGCCGGCACCATTTTGGCCAAGCCGAGTAAGCGCGGCGTCAATACGTCATAGACACTGCCACTGGTCTGTCCCGGAACTGGTGGACAGGTAGTTAAGAGCTACTGCTCGTATTTCGCCGCTCAAACTCCATCGGACTGAGATAGCCCAGCGTCGAGTGGCGACGGCGGTGATTGTAGAAGCGGATGTAGTCGAACAGGTCGGCTTTCGCCTCTTGGTAGCTGGCATAGCGCGTCAGGTATACCCGTTCGGCTTTCAGCGAACGGAAGAAGCTCTCCATCGCCGCATTGTCCCAACAGTTTCCCCGCCGCGAGTGGCTGGGCACGATGCGATGCCGCCGTAGCAAGGCTTGGTAGTCGTACGCGCAGTATTGGCTGCCGCGATCCGAGTGCAGCAGTACCTCTTCCTGCGGCTGTCGGCGTGCCACGGCCATCTCCAGTGCGGCGTGTACCAGGGCCTGCTGGATGCGGTGGTGCATCGCCCAACCGACGACGGCGCGTGAATAGAGATCGAGCACGACGGCCAAGTACAACCAGCCCTGGGCCGTCCGCACGTAGGTCATGTCCGAGACCCAATGCCGGTTGGCGCGATCCGAGGCGAACTGGCGATCCAGATGATTTGGGGCAATCGGCAGAGCGTGACGACTGCTGGAAACCAGCCGCCAGCGCTTGCGCGAGCGAACTCGCAATCCGGCTTCGCGCATCAGTCGAGCAACCCGGTGTCGACCACAGGCATGCCCCATGGCCGCCAACTCGGCCTTGATTCGGCGATGGCCATAGATCCCACTCACCTCATGGTGGATGGTGCGGATCTCCTTGCTCAGACGCCGATTCGCCATCACTCTCGCCGAAGGTGGCCGCTGCTGCCAGGCATAGAAGCCGCTGCGGGATACCCGCAGCAGCCGGCGCATCGGCGCTACGGGATAGCGACCGGCCAACGCCTCGATGGCGCGGAACTTCACTTCGTGAGCTGCGAGAAGATGGCGAGCGCCTTTTTTAAAACATCGCGCTCCATGGTGACCTGAGCCAGTTGCTGGCGTAAGCGACGCAGCTCCGCGCTCTCGCCCCGCTGCTTGCCATTGCCCGGAAAGGCACCGTCACCTTGCTGCTCGTACTGGCGCTTCCATTTGCCCAACAGGCTTTCAGCGATGCCCAGCGACTCGGCGACATGACGAAGCGGCGTACCGGCAAGTACCTGGTCTACCGCCTCGCGTTTGAAGGATTCGGGAAAACGTCGTCTGGTCTGGGTCATGAACACTCCTTGCGGTGGGCATTATCCACCTTAAGTCAGTGTCCACTCAGCCCGGGACAGACCACCAGACAAGGCAGCGAAGCTGGCTTCGAATCGGAGTCAATTGCTGTTGTCGCCGGCAGTCAGTAGCAGCTGTGACGCAGACTCCCAGCCAATGCAGTTACGCGAAAGGAGGTCGAGGGCAAGCCCATCGATCTGGGCCGCGAACATTTCGTCGAGATCGGCGATCTCATCGTCCAACTCCAGATAGCGGCGCCCCAAGGACTTCAAGGTAATCCGGTGCGCCGAAATGATACTCCGATAGTCGGAGAGATTCAGACGCCGTGCACCAACGTACCGAAGAGCTGCATACGGGCCATCACGCGCAGCGATTCGCGTAGTTCAGTGTGAGCTTACTCGAAAGTGTCTTTGCTAACGGGGCAGAACCCGAGCCAAGACGATATACCACCTCAGCTTCTGCTGAGCTCGCTCTATATGCCTCTACTTTGGGACGAGTCCCATGTCCTCGGCGTCAGGCCCTTCCTAGCATGCGCGCTGCCTGATTGAGGGCAGCATACTCATAACCAATAGGAGCAAGCATGTTTCGCAAACTGACGGCCGAGTCGATCGGCACTTTCTGGCTGGTCTTCGCAGGCTGCGGCAGCGCCATATTCGCCGCCCAGGGTGTCGGCCCGCTTGGCGTGTCCTTGGCTTTCGGGCTGTCCATAGTGACCATGGCCTACGCAATTGGCCCAATTTCAGGCTGTCACTTAAACCCGGCCGTGAGCCTCGGCCTCTGGGCCGGCGGGCGTTTCGAGGCACGTCAATTGCTGCCCTACATCTGCGCTCAAGTGACAGGGGCTGTGCTCGCCGGCGCCACGCTGCTGCTAATCGCCGGCGGCAAGCCCGGATTCGATGCCCTGGCTGGCTTCGCTGCTAATGGCTTCGGAGAGCAGGGCTCGCCCAACGGCTACAGCCTGGAGGCGGTGGTAATTACCGAAGTGCTTCTCAGTGCAGTTTTCTTGTTTGTCATCATGGGGGCCACCGAGAAGTTGTCGACACCAGGCTTTGCTCCACTAGCCATCGGTCTTTGTCTGACCCTTATCCACTTGATCAGCATTCCGATCGACAATACTTCAGTGAATCCAGCCCGCAGCCTTGGTGTCGCTCTGTTTGCCGATTCGCTGTTCTTGAAGCAGATATGGGTTTTCTGGCTCGCACCTATCGTCGGCGGCATATTCGGCGGCCTGGCATTCCGCTCGATCTGCAACTTGCCCGCATTATCATCCAAGCAGATGTCGTAAACACTCGGGCGCAGTTTGCGCCCGAATCTCTCGCCTAGTAGCAAGGTTACCTATATGAAGTCGCCGCAGTACACACGCGAACAATGGAACGCATTGCAGCCTAATCTGAACAAACTCTCCGACCGAACGATCAGGATGACCTACATGGTCATCATCGAGGGTGAAAGTAAGACGAAGGTAGCCAGAGCTCACCAAACAACTCCTCAGAATGTCTGGCAGGCAGTACGCCGCGTACTAAGGATATTGGAGTCGAACAGAGAAGCCATTTGTGACGGGGGCGTAATTTCGTTTCAAGATGCGCCTAATCAGCTGCCGAAGACTATGAGACCAATGATCATTGGCGAGTTGAGGCACGATGCCCCCAAAGACCTCCTTCGTGAGCAGTTGGATTATCTAGTCCGGGAGTATCAAAGCCAGACGCATCGCTCACCGGCAGAGCCCTTATAGCCCGAAGATCATCCAGGCTGAATATATAGCGCAGCGCAGTTTAATAGGATGCGAAGCTATACTGCAGGAATCTTCTCTTGGCTAGAAATACTCAATTCGACCTATCAGAATACTCGCGCATAGTTGCTTTGACAAAAGAATATTTAATCCTCCGCCAAGCAGCCCACCCAAAGACTGTGCACCTTAAATAGAAAAATAGATGAAGCTCTTAATCGGCGCCTTAGCTTTTGTTCTTGCAATACTTCCATGCAAGGCAGATCAATATCTAAAAAAATCAAGAATCGACCGAATTGTTGATCTTGGATTTACCATTAGTGAGTACCGCGCTCGCCTGGATATAATTCTGACAGAGATAAAAGCAGGGTATCAGATTCGAAAGTTCCGTGCATTGAATAAATTCAGCGATTATTGTATCTATTCCGCGCCTATGGGGCGGTACGCCTACTTGTTAATCGTCACCTCAAGTCATTCGGAGAAGGTGGTCAGTCTAGTCGTGAGTGGGATTCATGACAGAAGCGAGCGTTCGGCTGAAGCCGTTTCGATCGCCGGTGCTGCGGGACTAGCCGCAGCGGTGGCTAAGCAGGACAGAAGTGATCTTTTGCTCGGGCTGCTTACGCTACCCACCGAAGGCGGCCGATTCGAAATGAATGGTCTGCGCTTCACGCAAAGTGCGAGAACCGGCAAGGGTGAACTTTTTAGCGTATCGCCATCACCATCGTCGCGACAGATATTTTGATGAAGGAGGTGTAGCCCGTCATCCCTTATTATGCTGAAGTTGGCAGAGCCACTGAGGAACAATTCGCGTCACGCACCCAAGGAAAAATCTGTATGCTGTGATTTCGCACGTACAGATCCATGCGAGAGTTGGCAGATGGTCTGTCACGGGCTGAGTGGAAACTTACTAAAGGTGGATTGTGTCCACTTCCAAGAGTGTCCATTTCCCGAGCCAGGCGACACTTTCCCGAATTATTCAAACGCGAAGCAGTAGACTAGGTGTAGCCGGTACGCCGACTCGTCATGTGATGCAACATCATCGCAACGGAACTCAATACCGCCTCTGAATGCCACTCAGTATCTTCAAGAGGATTCTCAATGATTTTATCTGAGAAAGTATCTACGGTAGATTGCACTACTCAATATCGCGCACAAATTAAGGAGCGCCATGAAAAAAACTTCAGCTATCACAATTGCAGATCTTGACGAGGCTTTAGCCTCGGTAGGTAACTACACCACTGGAAAGATCAGTCTCAAGGAGCTAGAAGAGGCGGTGAGCATTGAGGCAGCAGACCTACTCACAAGGCTGGGATTGGCAATACTGAAAATCTCCCACATGCATCCTGCATCATTCCGACCGCAGTTTATAGAGCCGCCGACCATTACGACTGTAGGGCAGTCGAGATTGTCCAGGCTCATTCAAACCAAATCATCGGCTTCCTAAAAGCTATGGACCGAGCACTGCCGCCAATACAGCCGATCATGTCCGCCACAATGTTTGGTTATCGAGCAATCCAAAACATCTCCAAACTCTACGACGCTGTAAAAATCCATATCGGTGAGGAGTGAATCATGTTCAGCAAGCACTACCTAGTCGCTGGACTCATACCAAGTGCTCTGTTGGTTGATTTCTAAGGTAGCGGCAGTAGGCTGGCAAACTCACAGAGCTTAGTCGACACGCCACGCCAAATCAGTGATTACTAAAAATAAGCAAACCCACCATAACCAGTACCAAAGTTGCGAGGAAGCTTGCAGCCTGCTCAGGCCATGGGCGGCGGAGCCAAACGCTCGGTACAATCCCACAAGAGCGAATCTGCCACCCCCAAAGCCCTGCGAGAGGCGCAAGGGAATGACTCTAAAGATATTTAGATCTTTAATTTTTGCATAAAAATTTCATTAAAACCCGGCGTGATACCGTTCCTTGTGCTCATGTCAAGAAAGTAGCCAACATGAAAGCTATCTCAAATGCCCTGCCTGTTTTTTCTTGATCAGTCCCACAGGCATACCGTCCATTGCCATAGCCCCCACTTCCAGCCTCGCAAGGGTAGCCCGTACAGTGTAAGTACAAGACAATTCTTATCTTCAGTGAAGCCCGAGTCAAGTACGATTGTCTTCAATCATACCCACATGACGAGATAGTCGTATGAATTTCTGGCATCAGACAAATATGGAAGATCGCACTCTCAGATTCAAACTTGCACTAAATGAGCTTTTACAATTCCCGCACATAAACGGAAACGAAGCTATTGATATCGCTCGAAGCGCCGTTGAAATTGATAATCAGGGGAGTCCACCCCTAAAGTAGGAGTTAACACCTGCAGCGAGGCAGTCGCCTGGTACCGCCTGCGCGAGTGCGCCGCTCGCGGCTTAGCCAGTCGGGTCGATCATGAGCAGAAGTGGAAGCACTAGCAGCCCGCCAGACAACACAAACCCTAGCTCGCTGGTTTAATTTTGTTCGGAAAACTTATTGATCCACACAAGTTTTTAGCTTCTTCGCCACGCTTCCAAGTGCAGCACTCTACGCCTTTTAGGAAAACTCTGAAGAAGACTTCCTGAATTTGTTGAAATACGTCGATCCCGTTGCCCGAGTTATCCGATGAAACAGATGACCTTTGTCGACGCCGAGTACGCCGGCAAGCGCAAGCAGACCCGCAAGGAGTTGCTCCTGATCGAGATGGATCAGGTGGTGCCGTGGCAGGGTTTGATCGCCCTGATCGAGCCACACTACCCCAAGGGTGAAGGGGGCCGTCCGGCGTACCCGCTGATGGCGATGTTGCGCATGCATCTGATGCAGAACGGGTTCGGCTACAGCGATCCGGCCATGGAGTAAGCGCTCTATGAGACGACCTTTTTGCACCAGTTCGCCGGCCTGGGTCTGGAGCGCATCCCCGACGAAACCACCCTCCTCAACTTCCGGCGTCTGCTGGAGAAACACGAGCTGGCGGCTGGGATTCTGGCGGTGATCAATGGCTACCTGGGTGACCGCGGTCTGTCGCTGCGCCAAAGCACTATCGTCGATGCGACGTTGATCCATGCGCCCAGTTCGACCAAGAACAACGACGGCAAGCGTGACCCGGAAATGCACCAGACCAAGAAGGGCAACCAATACTACTTTGGCGCGTAAGCACACATTGGTGCCGACGCGGATTCCGGCCTGGTCCATAGCGTGGTGGTTACTGCGGCAAATGTTGCAGACATCACTCAGATCGACAAGCTGCTGCACGGCGAGGAAAACGTAGTGTGCGCCGACGCCGGCTATACCGGGGTCGAGAAGCGCCCGGAACATGAAGGCCGTCAAGTCATCTGGCAGATCGCGGCTCGGCGCAGCACCTACAAGAAGCATGGCAAGCGCAGTGTCTTGTACAAGGCGATCCGCAGGATCGAGAAGGCCAAGGCGCAGGTACGGGCCAAGGTTTAGCACACGTTTCGGGTGATCAAGCGGCAGTTCGGCTATACCAAGGTGCGCTTTCGTGGACTGGCCAAGAATACGGCGCAAATGATCACGTTGTTCGCCCTGTCGAACCTGTGGATGGCACGCCGGCATTTGCTGGCCAGCGCAGGCGAGGTGCGCCTGTAATAAGGGAAATGGCCGCCGCGCGGTGCTCGCGATGGCAAAAACATGGGAAAAAGCGGTTGATCTGAATATCTCGGATCGTTTGGCCGCTTTCAAAAATTAGCGGACACTGAGGCTAGTCAGAAATATGGGGCTATTTCAGACCATACTTAGCACCTATATACGATATAGGCTTTTTCACCGAGGATTTCATATAGCTGATCAGAAGAAAGCCACGCTACGCCGTCCAGCCTATCCCTCAATCTCTTCTGGGCGCGGATGAGGCGATACTGCGCATCAACATTGCTACCCGTGCACCCGGTATTGCTTGGTCACCGGACTGTCGGTGGCTTCGCCTTCGCCGTTCCTGGCAAATGGTGCTTGCCAAGCCCTGGCGGACTTCCTTCAGGTACGGCTGAAGAAGTCGATTGCGCACCGCCTCCATAGGGAGCACATCATTCCCTAGAGCAATAATGCGAATGGTGAAGCAGAGCTTAGCCGGTACCGCCGGCTGGACGTTTTCAGCAGGGGCTTTGCCGGGAAGTGGCTGCAGTTCTTCTAGGTAACACTACTGCTCACGCAGAATTTGCTCCCGGCGATCACGCTGCATCTCGCGACTACCCAGTGTCGAATTGACGGGGTTGTATAGCTGTCCATAACCATTAACAGGATACAGATGGGCTGCAATCGAGCTGAACGTCCTTGATAGGTGAGGGCGAAGAAATTGAAGCGACTCCGTATAACCAGGTATTTGAGTATACCTGAAGGGATCGATAGCAAGCGCAACTTAGCCCCCATAAACGCGCCTATTGCGGCCTGTTTTTTCGGCGGCGGAGAAACTTCGCCAGCAATGAGCGAAGAGAGGGCTTTCCTACTGGTTCGGTCGGCGCATCTGGCGCCAAGTCCTTTTGGCTACGACAAATCTCCAGGTGGTGCACTGCAACGTCGTCGCCCGCCTGGATGCCGAGCACGACTGATCTCCCTTTCACCCTCAGAATCTTCACCTGGATATCATCACCAACCCGAATGGACTGACCAACGTTTCTGGTCAAGCTGAGCATGATGAGCACTCCTTTGATCAACGCACAAAATGGCTTTCAGCAATCAAGCCGGGCGGTCGGCGTGTATCTGCGGCGCATGAGGACGATAAAAGCCTCCTCGCATCAGTTAAGGTACCGAGGCAGACGAATAGGTGGGAGGATGCCTCCTTACAACAGCCGATCCTGGCCACCCCGGCAGAGCCTCCCCAAACTCGACACAACGTGTAAGGTGGCGCTATTGAACGCTAAAATGACCCGGCGAAATACAAGAATCGTCTCAAAGATGCGAGCACCCTCTATCTATCCCGCATCCCATCCGTGAGCCAGCTCAACGCGTCAATCGAGATAAGCATCAATCCTTAAGCATTTTATCCACTGTCATGTCGCCTCAATTTCGCTGGCGCCGCAGGAATACCTAAGGGAAGCCGAATCTGACGCAGCGTAACGCCGCGTAATTCGGCTGGTCACACATCTACCGCATGCAATCAAAGCACTGGAGCGGTTCAATCCGATTGACACGCTCTTCTCTGAACCTAACTTGGCTGATCCAACTGTGAGAACAACGCATCGGGGCGAAGCGCTAACGAGAGCTCCCGCTCATTAATAAATTCCCGGATATCTGAGCAAGGTTGCTACAAGAGCAAGCAGTGATCACTGCCGGAGCAGTGGGCGAAGCCAGTCTTCATTTTCAGCAGGCCATGAGCGTAATGATCGCCCATGGATTTGCCAGCCACAAAAGACGAAGGCCGGCAGTCAGCATGAAAGCGCCCGATACCCAGAACAGAATCACAGAGCATCTGGAGTTTTCGTGTGGTGGCAAACTCTGTTCTAAGCCGCCAATCCAGTAGGGGACTGGTCGATACTTGAAGCAAATGGAGTGGCGCAAGCCTTCTCCCAGGCTGGCTAGCGCAGATGCGCAAGACGACAGGCCAACCAGCAGATTGTCGACGAGAAGTTCGAGGCTCAGCGAACAGAGCAGAAGTGCGCTGCTGACGAGGAATATGGCAGCGCACCATTTTTGGCGGATAACGCTCACGGATATTAGGTACTGCATCTTTTGTACTCTTTCTCTAGCTGCGAGCACGCACCTGTTCGTGATATATGCTTGTTCTCGTGCCTTTCTTGTTAGCGCTCGCGGAAGGCTTCGCGAGCTTTAAGGACAGGCTTGAGAAGGTAGTCAAGGATGGTCTTTTCGCCGGTACGAATATCCACTGAGGCGATCATACCTGGAATAATTGGCAGGTCCTTGCCGCCGGCTGTGAGTGCATTCTTGTCGGTGAGTACCAGCACCCGATAATAGGTGTCGTCCGGACGACCAGCGGCCGCCTTCTGCTCGTCTTTCAAAGTGTCTGGGCTGATATGCATCACTTTACCATCTAAGCCGCCATAAATTGCGTAATCATAAGCAGTGATCTTCACCGTGGCTGGTAGATCAGGACGCAGGAATGCTACGTCCGAGGGACGAATTTTTGTCTCTACAAGCAGCTGGTCTTCCAGGGGGACGATTTCTAGAATGTGTTCGCCCGGTTGAATTACACCGCCAATGGTGTTGACCCGAACATTCTTCACGGTCCCACGTACCGGTGCAGTGATCGTGGTGCGCTTCATTACATCGGCTCGTCCAACCAGATTTTCCTGGGTTTGCGACAGCTCCATCTCCAGCTTTACGAGTTCGGCGTTTGCGTCCGCCCTATATCTGTTCTGGCGCTCAACGATCTGCGACTTGATATCGTTGGCCTGACGGCGCATTCGCAGTAGCTCTACTTCCGAGAGCAAGCCTTTGACAGCCAGCGGTTCGGAATATGCAATTTCCTTGGTCGACAGCGCATAGCTATGTTGTAGGGCTGCGACACTTTCATCCAGTGCGCGCTTGCGCGTTTGGAATGCCTTGGTTTCTTGCTCGATCTCCGCGGGGAACTGGCGAACCTCCTCGTCAAACTCGAGAGGAAGACCGAAGGCTTCGGCACGCAAGCGGAAGATGGTTGCCTTGAGGGCAATGACCTTTCTGAGGGTTTCTCTGTAGCTGGCCTGGGCACGAGTCGGATCAATTCTAAGGAGCACTTGGCCGCTGTCCACTACGTCCCCTTCGCGCACATTCATTTCCTCGAGGATGCCGCCCTCCAGGCTCTGAATAACCTGCTCCCGGCTCATTGAGATGATCTTTGCCTCGCCGTGGGTGATTTCCTCGACGCGGGCGAAATGGGCCCATATTAGACCGGCGCAAATAGTCGTCAGGATCATATAGAGCACCAGACGCGAGCCAGGCGTAGTTTGCGAGAGAAGGGACTCCTGCACGTCATTCATAAAAGCGGCGTCGACAGCGGAAATTCGCTCGGTACACTTGCGTTTACTCATCCAGCCAAACATCACTGGTTCTCCTTCAATGGGCGTTGCGTTGCTTGCTTCTGTAGCGTCCCGATAACCGCCTGCCTGGCTCTATCTACTGAGTCCTGTCCGGAGCCTGATAGTGCCGCCAGCACGGCGTCTTTAGGGCCGTCGGCGACGATTTTGCCGCCGTCAACCACGACGATCCGGTCGACCAAACTTAGTAGTGCCGGACGATGGGTAACCACTACCAGCGTCTGATCTGCGGTAGCGCGCTTCAAATGCTCGAGGAAGAGCGCTTCTGTCTGGCTATCCATTGCGCTTGTTGGTTCATCCATCAGCAGAAGTTTGGGGCGCGCCAATAGAGTGCGGGCTAGCGATATCAGCTGTCGCTGGCCGCCGGAAACGCCATCACCCATTTCGCCGATTGGCAGGTTGATGCCTCGTGGGTGGGCTGCAGCGATCTGATCCAGGCCGGTCAGGCGCAGTACTCGCAGGAGCTCTTCGGCGCTGGCGTCGGGCTTCCCGAGCATAATGTTCTCGCGCAAGGTGCCATAGAAGAGGCGAGCGTCTTGGGACACATAGCCGACGATGCGACGCCAGTCAGCTGGATCGATCTGGTTAACATCAAGCCCGTCGCTAAACATCTGGCCTCCGACCGGAGCGTAGAGGCGTGACATGACCCGCAGCAAGCTCGACTTGCCGCTGCCGATTCGGCCCAGGATCGCTACGCGCTCACCGGGGGATATGGACAGGTTGATATTGCTGAGCACCGGAGGATTGGGTTGCGTGGGCGGTGCCGGATAGACAAAGCCAACCTCCTTCAAAGTCAGTTGTCCGCTCAGTGTTGGGTTGGCTAGATAGTCGCGCTCGGTATCGCGATCTACCGGCAAGGCCATTAGTTTGTTTAGCGAGGTCAGTGCTGCTTTAGCCTGCTGGAAGCGTACAGCCAGGCCGATCACTTGGCCCAGGGGAGCGGTGGCGCGTCCAGCGAGCATCACGCTACCGATTAGGGCGCCCAAGGTCAGGTCTCCCGCGTCGATTAGGTAGACGCCGGTTATCACCAGAGCGACGGTCTGCACCTGTTGTAGAAATGCCACAGTGCCGGTTGCGGCGCTCGACAGTTGACGCGACTTCATCGAACTGCTGGCTTGAAGGGCACTGAAGTGCTGCCAGCGGCGCTGCATATGCGCCTGGCCACCGGTGGCCTTGAGAGTTTCCAAGCCTTCTATCGACTCGACCAGTACGCCTTGCTTGAGCGAGGACTCGCGCAGGTTCTCCTGCATGGTGCGAGCGAGAGGCCACTGAATGCAGACAGATATGATTAAAATTAGCGGCAGCACCGCCAGAGGTATCCAGCCTAACGGCCCGCCGATAAGGAAGATTACTGCGATGAACAGCATTACGAAGGGTAGATCGGAGATGGTCGCCAGTGTAGCTGAGGTGACGAAATCCCGTACCGATTCGAATTCGCGCAGCTGGTTGGCGAAGCTGCCAGATGAGGCCGGCTTATATTCCATCTGCACCGATAGCGCCTGGCGGAATAGCATAGAGCCGAGAATCAGATCGGCTTTCTTGGCAGCAACGTCCAGCAAGTGAGCGCGGACGTAACGAATCAGCGCCTCAAAGATCATAGCTACGACAACGCCGATACCCAGCGACCAGAGCGTCACGAATGCTTGGTTGGGCACCACGCGGTCGTAGACGTTCATGGTGAAGAAGATACCAGACAGGGCTAGAACGTTCGCCAACACAGCGGCTATAGCTGCGCTGCGATAGTAGCGTCGGTACCGCCAGAGGGTGCTGAACAACCAGTGCCCCTTGGGTGTGGGAAGGGTTTCGCCAGCACGATTGTCAGCCTTGGCGCGAGGCTTCACCAGAATTGCGTAACCGGCATACTGCTCTTCGATTTCTTCCTGAGAGAGATCGACGGCTTCTGCAGAGACTTCCGGCAGGATCACGCTGTAGCGAAGTTGGCGCTTACCCTCGGCATCCGTCTCTTCACGACGGTGGAGAAGGATGCAGCCGCCCTGCCCTTGCCGTAGAAGGATCATGGGCATGACCTGTCCGGGTAGGCTGCGTGCGTTACGCTTTATCAGGCCACCTGCTAGACCTGCATTATCCAAGGCTGCGATGGCGAGAGACGGGGTGAGGATGCCTGCGCGAGGCAGTCCCGAGACCAAGGCCTCCTCGCTCTTGCCCAAGTTGTAGTGATTGCAGATCCAGGACACACATTGAAGCAGCGTGTCGTCGATGGTTGTCTGTTCTCGGGCGAGTGCGAAGGCTTCGGTGGCAATAGATGGTGCACTTGCGGTCTTCATGGCTGTTTCCTGTATGAGGCCTCCCTTGACGGATAAGGCAGGCTTGGAGTCCGGTTGAACAACTCCTTGTCGGCTGTCCGGATTGACTTGCAGAAATTCTGCTGGTGGCGAAGCGCCCCTTGAACAGGAGTTGTCTCAAATGCATCGCGGGCCAGGCAGGGTGTCGCAATCTGTCGCGGCGAATCACGAACGTGAACGTCACATGTGGTTAATGAGACAAGTCCTATGTCGCATCGTTTGGAATGTTGCGAGGCTATCGCCCGTATTTGTCGGGAATAACTGGGAGATCGACATGCAGGTGCATGAGGGTGAGGGGCGCGCTGGTGATGTGCTGACGCTGAATATATTGAACGGTCATGCAGGGGAACGTTTAATGCGACTTCTGCTGACGCAAGGCATCGAAATCGAGATCGGCGAGGTCCGAGCTAGCTCGGTAAAGCTCGTCATTCGCGCTCCTGGCGAAATGCTAGTGGTGGAGGAGCTGGCATGGGCGGATGAGCTATGTGGTGTGTGAGCCATGGGAACGTAACGAGCTGAGAGATGCTATATTCGCCGAACTTCGAGATTCACAGGTTTGCAAGTTTTTCGTGAGGGACATACTGTGTTTAAAGAAGATGTGGGCGTGATGGTTTACTGCCGAAATGCTTGCTCTTTGATCGGCTACTCCACTCGGCTTAATGCGCTGGGTCATTACCGGCTGAGTCTTTGTAGTTCAGCGACTGAAGTGACCGAACTTTTAGAGGCAGGAAAGAGATTTCGCTTTCTGGTCTTTGATGGATTTGATCTCGGTTCTTACGCACAGCTTCTCAATGAACTCGCTTGGTTTGAAGCGATCAATGAGTTCGTTGTTGTTGCCGATGTAAATTCCATGCAGCGCCTGGAAATCTTCTACTGGGCGAAGGACATCGAGTTGCCTTTGCGTGCAGTACTGCAGGCCCCTCTTCGTGACTACGAACTCGCCCTTGCCTTGGGCTGCGGTGATGCGTCAGGCGGTCCCACAGCCCTGTACCCCGGCAGCTTCTTGGTGCTCGACGGCGCGTGCTAGGACGCCGGCTAGATAGCTATTATCTTTCGGTGAATTATTCATTCGGAGCTTGCCCAGAGAGTTGGAGGGGGCAACTAACACAAGAGGGCTGTTTGTTACGAATGACTTTGCTCAAAAGCCGTCTCCCCGTATGCGGGGGCCAAGTCACCTTGCGTTAATCAGGTAGGCATCCATTGATGTGCCGGAAGATGGGCGATCTCACTAGGCCGCTGCATCGGCAGTCGCGTTTGCAGTACCGTCCAGCGCCCCGGCGATGGCGGAGCCTTAGGGCGACGACTGGCGTTGGGCGAGCATCCAGGTGGGCAGCGCTTCGAGAATTGGTGCCGCCTGCTCCTGGCGTTTTCGCCGTCGATCTTCGTTGCTTATGTCGCGGGCTTGCCGTTCAATTTTGTACAGACCAGCGATCAAGCACAGTTCCATATCGGCTAATTGGTTTTTACCCGCTGTGTGCAGGTCGAAGAACTTGCGTCGGGAGTGGGCCGTGCAGGTAATTTCATTAATGCTTTGCTCGAATTTCGCCTTGTAGTCGCCGCAGGCCAACTTATCGTTCCAGTGACTGATCCGAACCACCCTGCATGCGGGCATGGGTGGTCAAGTGTGATGCAACTACTGGTCAAGTCGAATGCAATTCGCACCTGCGCATAGCAAAGTGCTGACGGAAGAGAAGCGGCGCATTTAAGCGGCATAATACGAGCAGTAGTTCTAGACACCTTTACACCGGCTCCGGGACAGACCATAGCAAGTTATTCAAAACTCATAGTTCAATTCACAGTTTCAAGATTAATTCGTGGCGCAAGGTTATTCCATGCAGCCTTTGAAAGCATCCGATTCAGGTTGTACGTGCGCGGCAGCTGCTTGAAAGTCCCCGCATTTGGGAGTACCAGCCACTTCCCTATGGCATGAAGCAGCGCGGTCTGAATCAGGCAGGGTCAGACTGAATCTGTCCTTATCGCCTGATCAGCGCAGCGTCATTCTTTGAGGTCCATGAGGAATAGCATCATGCATTCCGAGGCGACTTTGAGCGTGAAGTGAGAAATATCTGGAGTCGCATGGTTGCCAGGAAGAGTTTGCGTCACACTTGAAAGAAGGATGGTTGCCCCGCCTCGTGGAAGATTGGCGTGCCCCTATGTGCCGACTACTTCTATTTCCCCAGCCGACGACAACTATCCCCGGCGTTCTCGCTAGTACTTCAGGACCTGCGCTATGAACTATAAAAATGCATACTAGAAAAATAGACGCCTTGATGGCCCTACAGAATTCATGGCTGGCGAGTCCGCTCCTGGCTGGAGTTGCCAGTCGCAACCGGCCGTTTGGGGACGATGGCTGTCGGTGACCATGGTTCGTCTTAACCAGGACGAACCATGGTCCTTTGCCCCAGCCGGTGTTCGAGCGACAAGGCACTGCGTAACTCGCTAGGACGACCTCAACCCGGGGCGCAGAGTAATCTCAGCCCCTACGCAGCTCGGACTCAAACTCGGCTATTAGCTCGGGTAGATCGCAGCCCATTACCTTGCACAGATCCCGAATTTGGATGATGTCCAGCCGACGGACACCCCGCTCAACATCGCTCATAAAAGACTGAGGTCGGCCCAAGGCAGTCGAGCAAGTCTCCTGCGTAAGGCCCGCCTCTAGGCGGCGTCGCTTCAGGACAGCGAGGAAGACGCCGTACTCCTCCCGGTAAATCGCTTTCGTCATAGGGCCGGCCTTTGAGGGTCAGCCCAGCAACCTATATCTGATTTTCAAATATCTGATTTTCGGATATTTTACGTGGTAGCGCTTTGCCACAAGCACACGCCATGCAGGCGTTCTACCTGCGGCGCTTACGGGAAAGCCGATGTTGCCAATGGCGTTTGGACCCACTCAAACCAGCCGTTTCCAGCTGCATGAGCCCAGCCTTGGTAGGCGAATAAACCTAAAGGGAAGATAACGTGGCCAAATACTTTTATAGCAACTGCGTCATAACGGGCATTGGCAAACCACAGACCCCATTTCAAACAAATACAGTGACAGCAAGTGCGAAGATCAACGGAAGATCTGCCTCAAAGGTCATGTTCAGTTCAGAGATGTACAACTACTTCCAAGGTGCGGGCAATGGAAAAGAGCATCGCGTCTGGTTTGTAGTGGCGAAGAAGAAAGATCCGATAATGATCATCTCCGTACAGAATGAGGCTGGTGAGATTCACAAACCAAAGTCTCAAGCGAAAGATGGCCTCGGCGTTCTACTCGGCAGCATCCTAAACGCCTCAATTGCATGGGCCGCCACTTACTTTTTCTTGCCTGCTCTGGTCGGACATAGGAACCAAGACTCCGCATCTTTCTGGATTTGGATAATTACCGCCGTATTCTTTATGCTTCGAGGCGGAAAAGCCCTTGCCAAAATCTCCACTCCCGAAAACTGGCAGCAGGGAAGCATAGACAACTTCACACAAGAAGTTGAGCCTCTATTTTCAAGTCCAAAGCGAAATTCGCCCGATAACTGGATGAACAGCTAGAGCCGAGCTTTTACTAAGAAAAATCCAACCACAGGCAGTTATTGGTTGCAAAAACAAGGATGCAATAAGTGAGTCTGAAAAGAATTTACGCACTCAAGAGCCTTCTCATCACCGGCGCCGCATCGCTGCTTCTAACAGGTTGCGCAGGCGCTCCGCTGGGTCTCGATATGGGACAGAAGCCCATGGCAGGCGTTTGGAAAGGCGATTTCATCTGCCCGCAGCTGCAGATGAGCAAGCAGTCGATAACCATAACTCTGCAGGACGGCAATCTGCCGGGCGCCGTGAATGGTGTCGTTGAGAACCATCTGATCTACGCTGGCCAACCGCAGTACCTAAAGTACACCGTGGTTGGCTCGAACATCGGCGGTCACGTGGTACTCAAGCCGAAACAGCTGATCCAGCGTAGCCGAGAAGACTTCATGATGGGTCCTATCGAGGGCAACATGGCCGACGCCAATACGCTCCAGGCTGTGTCCTGCAAACGCCAGAATCAGTTCCCGATCAAGCGGGTCTCCAGTGCCGAGCAGAGCGCTCTGCGCTAATCGAATCTAACTGCTGAAGGGGCCCTCGTGGCCCCTTTGCTTTTTTGGCGAGTGGAGTCGCTGGTGTTGAGTTCCCCCGATGATCAGGAAGCGTTGGATAACGACGCTCCCTGGTCTACCGGTCTCTATCTTGGGAACGACGAGCTTAAGCCTCAGAAATTTCGTAGGCCGTCGCTGAACACCCCGCGAGCGTCTACATGCTCGTTGTAGGCTTTGATCGATTGGCGGTTCTCTTCCAACCACCTTTCGCGCTGCCTTTCCTTCAGGGCTTCGATCAATGCCCGCTCCAGTGCCTCAGAGACGTTGATATCCAAGTCCCTAGCTTTGTTAAGCAAGTCGCCATTGACGCTGAGGTTGACTGTCCGTTTGGAGGCATGAGGGTCGTAGACGGAGAACATTGCATTCCCTCCTAGGTGATCATGCCCACAGTCTATGCAAACCTCGGTGTGTAGCCAAAGCAGAGCACCCGCAGCCCTCTAAATAGACACCCTCCTGGGCACAAGCCAGCCTGAGGTCGGAGCCGACGCTGACAAGGCTTCGTAGCTAGATCATGAACCCGCGTCAGTGGTTTCCTCCTGCCAGAATCTGACCCTCCACTACACGCAGCAACCGGCCAATAGCAGCCTTTCGCAGACGACCCCCGTGTCCCCGCTCTAACCGTCGAGCGCGGCGGGTTCATCCTTCCGAAATACAGGCTCTGCCGTCCAATCGATCACTCGCGCTCAAAGGAAAGTACACGCGCACCTGCAAACCATGACCGTCGGCCCCCGCCCCCAACGCCAGCCTCGCGCCATGCCGCTCGGCGATCCTCGCCACGATGGACAGCCCTAGCCCACTGCCCTGGGGAGCCTTCTCGCCGGCACCGCGATAGAAGCGCTCCACCACCCGCGCGCGTTCCTCATCCGGAATCCCCGGGCCGTTGTCGGTGACCTCGAGAATCGCCCCATCGCCATCGCGGCGCACCGCCAGGTCGATGGTGCCTCCCGGTGCGTGGCGGATGGCGTTGTCGACCAGGTTGTTGAGCAGGATGCGCAAGGCCTCCGGGTCGCCCTGCACCTCGACGTCGTCCTGACCTGCCAGGCCAAGGTCGATGCCCTTCGCCTCCGCCTGGCGGATCTGATCGGCGATCACGGTTTTGCACAGGCCCAGCAGCGACACCGGCTGCCAAGGCGCGTCCTGCGCCTGCGGCTCGAGACGGGCGAGCGTGAGCAACTGCTGCGACAGGTGCGCCAGTCGAGCAACCCCTGCCTGCAGCTGCACGAGCGTTGCGCTGCGCTCGCCTTCGCTTTCGGCACGCTGGGCCAGGTCGGCCTGCAACCCCAGGGCCATGATCGGCGTGCGCAGCTCATGGGCGGCATCGGCGATGAAATCCTTCTGCTGGACGAAGGCCTGGTCCAGCCGCTTGAGCAAGGAGTTGAGCTCGGTCACCAGGGGCCGCACTTCCATGGGCAGGTCACTGTCCGGAATCGGCACCATGCTGCTGGCGTTACGCTGCGCAAGCTCGGCGACGATCCTGTGCAGCGGCTTGAGCCCATAGCCGATGCCGAACCAGAGGAACAACGCCAGCAGCGGCAGCAGCGACAGCACCGGCCAGAGCAGGTGCACCGCCAGCCCGGCCAGGGCCTCCCAGCGCGCATCCTGGGCCTGGGCCACGCGAATCAGGCGGTCTCCGCGCTTCTCGACGAAGGTATGCCAAGTCTGTTCGCCATAGGACAAGTCGCTGAGCCCCGCCGACGAGGGCGCCGGCAGCTGCAGGGCCGGGTCCGAGCTGTAGTGCAATTGCCCATTGCCGTCCCAGACCTGCAGCAGCACCTCGTCGGCCTTGTCCTCATCGGCGGCGCTGAGCCGGTTGTCGCGCTCGTTGAGAGAAACCCCTTCTCCCGACAGGCTCACGTGCCTGGCGATGTAGCGCATCTGGTCATTGAGCAGGTCGTCCAGTTCGAGGAACGCCCCCCAGTACGTACCGATACTGGCCAGGGCGCCCGCGGCGAAGGTCGCCGGCAACAGCCACAGGAGCAAGCGGCGGCGCAGCGAGTTCATTGATCCTCTCCAACGTGATAGCCAACGCCACGCACCGAGCGAATAACGTCCGCACCGAGCTTCTTGCGCAGGTTGAAGATATGCACCTGCACCGCATTGCTGCCGATTTCCTCGCCCCAGCCGTAGAGGCGGTCTTCCAGCTGCTCGCGGGACAAGATGCGCTCGGGCCCCTGCATCAGCACGTGCAGCAAGGCGAACTCCTTGGCCGATACGCTAACCGGCTCGCCTCGCAGCCATAGCAGATGGCCGGCCGGGTCCATGCGCAATGGGCCGACGTTCAGTTCGACCTGCACGCGCCCGACCTGGCGCCGGCTGACCGCCCGCATGCGCGCCAGTAACTCCTCCATGGCGAACGGCTTCACCAGGTAGTCGTCGGCGCCGCAGTCCAGCCCCGCCACGCGGTCGGGCAAGGTGTCGCGCGCCGTGATGATGATTACCGGCAGCGCCGTTTCGCCGCGACGGATGCGCCGCAGCACTTCCATTCCATCGCTGCGCGGCAAGCCCAGGTCGAGCAAGAGCAGGGCGTATTCGGTGGTTTCCAGGGCCAGCAGGGCGGACTTGCCGTCCTGCACCCAATCCACGCTGTAACCCTCTTTGCGCAGCCCCTGCTGAAGGGCTTCGCCAATCATCGCATCGTCTTCGGCCAGCAACAGGCGCATAGCTCTCTCCGAACGGCCCAATCCATCAGAACCGGCGTGTACCCGGCTACCGGGTAAGTATCGCAGCCGGGCAGCGACGGCGGTCAGTAGGCACATGCTCGCACGGCGATTTTTAAGATGGTTTTAAGTCAGCGTTGTCTACCGTCTGCATGCCCCGTCGAACGGCCTCCGCCGTCCCGGGCAACACCCAACAGCCTCAGCCACCGTCACGAGCATGCACAAAGCCCTACTAACCGGCCTGGCCTTACTGGCCGGCTGCGCGACCTACCAACCGGAGCCCATCGCACCGGCGCAGATGCTTGCGGTCTACGAGACGCGCGACTTGAACGACCGGCAACTGCTCCACTACGTCGCGGCCCACTCGGACTCGCCCCTGGCCGCCTGGACGCCCGACAAGCTGACCCTCGCCGCCTTCTACTACAGCGCCGAGCTGGATGCCGCGCGCGCCCACTACTCGGCCAGCCAGGCGGCCGTCGACAGTGCCGGCGAGCGGCCAAACCCGACCTTGACCCTGCCGCTGCAGTACACCGCCGCGGCGAGCAAGCCCTGGACGTACGGCCTGGCCCTGGACATTCCCATCGAAACTGCCGGCAAGCGCGGCTACCGGGTGGCCCAGGCGCAGCAGCTGTCCGACGCGGCGAAACTGGCCATCGGGCAGACCGCCTGGCAGATTCGCGGCCGGCTACGGGCTGCCCTGCTCGACCTCTTCGCCAGCCGCCAGCGCGAGGCCATCCTGCAGCGTCAGTCGGCCGTGCAGCAGGAGCTGCTGCAATTGTCCGAGCAGCGCGTCCAGCTCGGCGAAATGGCCACGGCAGACGCCATCCAGCAACGCATAGCCATGCAGCGAACCGAAGGCGACCTCGCCATCGCCCGTCAGGCCGGCCAGGACGCTCTTAGCCGGGCCGCCGCCGCCATCGGCGTCCCGCTTTCCGCGTTGCAAGCCGTCGATCCCGATCTGAGCGCCTTCGAGCGCACACCGCCAACAATTCCACCCGGCAGCGCGCGGCGCGCGGCCATCCTCAATCGCGGCGACCTGCTCGCGGCGCTGGACGAGTACGAGGCAAGCCAGGCCGCCCTGCAACTGGAAGTGGCCCGACAATACCCCGACCTCTCGCTCGGTATCGGCTATTCATTCGACCAGGGCGCCGAGAAATACAGCCTCACCCCCGGCGTCATCAGCCTGCCGCTGTTCAACCACAACCAGGGCGCGATCGCCCAGGCCGAAGCCCATCGCAAGGAAGCCGCCGCCAAGGTGGAGATGCTGCAGGAGCAGGCGATCAATGACAGCGCCTCGACCCTGCGCAACTTCGACGCGGCGCGGCAGCGACTGGCCCTGCTCGACCGCCTGCAGGACAGCCAGGCCGCCGCGCACGAGGCGAACCAGCGCGCCTTCGCCGCCGGCGAAATGGATCGCCTGGCGCTGCGCCAGGCCGATCTGGCCGCCAGCCTCGACAACCTTGCGCACCTGGATGCGCAGGTTCAGGTGCAGCAAGCCCTTCTGCAGCTGGAGAACGCCCTGCAGCGACCATTGCAGGGCACCGACACCACAGACGCCATCACCCTGGGAGAGCGCCAACCATGAAACGACGCCCCACCTTGGAGGCCCTGCTGATCACGGCTGCCGCAGTGGCCTCGGCCTCGCTGGCCGCCTGGATCTATTTCCAGCCTGCGCAGCCGCCGGCCCCGGTCTCGGTCACGCCCACCTGGCTGACCAACGAAGCCGGCCTCACGCTGGTCACGCTCGACCCCGCGACCCTGGCCCGCACCGGCATCCAAACCGCCGCGCTGGCGCCGATCCAGCATCGGGACGAACGCCTCGCCTACGGCAGCGTGCCGGACCTGCAGGCGCTCACCGACTTGAGCAACCGCTACCGCGCCGCCCAGGGCGAGGTAGCGGCGGCCCAGGCCGCCGCCAGCGCTTCGAACAAGGAGTTGCAGCGCAGCCGCGCGCTGGCCCGCGACGCCGGCAACGTTTCGCAGAAGAACCTGCAGGCAGCGGAGGCGACGGCCACCGCCGACCAGGCCCGGGTGGAAAGCGCCCGAACCAACCTGCAAGCCCTGCGCGCTGGGCTCGCGCAGCAGTTCGGCGAGCGCCTGGCGCAACTGGTCGCGGCACAGCCCTCGGCCGAACTGAGCCGCCTGCTGAACCACCAAGACAGCCTGCTGCGCATCGCCATCCCGACGCTGGACAAGGATGCGCCGCCGCCCCGAATCAGCGTCGAGGACGAGTCCCGGCAACGCGCCACGGCCGAACTGCTCTCCGCCGCGCCCCAAGGCGATGCGAACCTGGCCGGCACCGTCTACCTGTACCGCAGCCCGGCGTCCCTGCCCTTCGGCGCCCGCCTGCTGGCCCACCTGCCGACGGCGCAACCGGCGACCGAGGGGGTGCTGATTCCGCAGAGCGCGGTGCTCTGGTTCGGCGGCATGCCCTGGGCCTACGCGCAGGTCGAGGCCGGGCGCTTCGTGCGGCGGCCGCTGAGCGACGCGGTTTCCGTGGCGGAGGGCTACTTCGTCGGCAACGGCTTCAAGGCCGGCGAACAGGTGGTCGTGCGTGGCGCGCAGCTACTGCTCTCGGAAGAGCAGCGCCCGCAGATCGCCGCCTCCGCCTGCAAAGACCCCGAATGTGACGACTGACCCGCCGGTAGCGAATAAACCATGCTGAACTCCGTCATTCGCTTCGCCATCCGCCTGCGCGGCGTGGTGATCGCCCTCGCCTGCCTGCTCGCCGGCTATGGCCTCTACAGCCTGACCCAAGCCCGCGAGGACGTGTTCCCCGAGTTCGCCCCGCCCCAGGCGGTGATCCAGACCGAAGCCCCCGGCCTCACCTCAGAGCAGGTGGAGGCGCTAGTCAGCCAGCCCGTGGAGAACGCCATGGCCGGAACCCTAGGTGTGGCCAGCCTGCGCTCGAAGTCCCTGCAGGGGCTATCCCTGGTGACACTCACCTTCAAGGACGGCACAGATATCTACCAGGCGCGGCAACTCACCGCCGAGCGCCTGGCCGCGCTCGCCGGCAACCTGCCGCGCGAGGCCGGGGCACCGGCGCTGCTGCCGCTGACCTCGTCTACCAGCGTCACTCTGGTCGCCGCCCTGACCTCGGCGCACCGCTCGCAGATGGACCTGCACACCCTCGCCGAGTGGACGGTGCGGCCGCAGCTGCTGCGCGTCCCGGGGGTGGCCGATGTGATCGTGTTCGGCGGCGATGCACGGCAGCTGCAGATCCACGTGCTTCCGGATCGCCTGGTGCAATACGGCCTGTCCCTGCAGGACGTGCTGAGCGCCGCCCAGCGAGCGACCGGCGTGCGCGGCGGCGGCTTCATCGAGAGTGCCAACCAACGCATCGTGCTGAGCAGCGAGGGGCAGGCGCTGCGTCCGGAGCAACTGGCCCAGGTGGTGCTGCGCTACCAGAACGGCCAGCCGCTACGCCTGGGCGATGTCGCCAGCGTCGAGATCGGCGCGGGACCGGCGGTGGGCGCGGCGGCGGTGGATGGCGCGCCGGCGGTGTCGCTGATGATCGAGAGCCAGTACGGCGTCGACATGATGAGTGTGTCCAACGGTGTCGAGCAGGCCCTGGCGGCGCTGAAGCCGCAGCTGCAACGGGAGCAGGTCGAGCTGCACGCTGACGTGTTCCGCCCGGCCAGTTTCATCGAAAGCGCCATGGGCCACCTGCGCAACGCCCTGCTGCTGGGTGGCGTGCTGGTGATAGCGGTGCTCTTCCTGTTCCTGCTCGACGCGCGCACGGCGGTCATCTCCGCCACCGCCATCCCGCTGTCGCTGCTGACCGCGGTGATCCTCCTGCAGCGCTTTGGCGTCAGCCTGAACACCATGACCCTCGGCGGCCTGGCTATCGCCTTGGGCGAAGTGGTGGACGATGCCGTGGTCGACGTCGAGAACATCTTCCGCCGCCTGCGCCAGAACCAGGCGCTCGACACCCCGCGCTCGGCCGCCAGCGTGGTGCTCGGCGCCTCCCTGGAGGTCCGCGGCGCGGTGGTCTACGCGACCCTGATCGTGGCCGTGGCCTTCCTCCCGGTGCTGAGCCTGAGCGGCATCGCCGGCAAGCTCTTCGCGCCCCTAGGCATCGCCTACATCCTGGCCATCCTGGCCTCCCTGTTGGTGGCCTTGACGGTGACGCCGGCCCTCGCCTACCTGCTGCTGACCCGGCGCCCGCTGCGGGAATCCGAGCCAGCACTGCTCAGCCGCATGAAGGCACGCTACCTGGCCCTGCTTGCGCGGATCGAGTCGCACCATCGGGCCATTCTCGTCGCCGTAGCCCTGCTCTGCGGCGGCGCCATCTCCAGCCTGCCGTTCATGAACGGCAACTTCATCCCGCAGCTCAACGAAGGGCACTACCTGGTGCACATGGCCCTGGCACCGGGGTCGTCCCTGCAGGAATCCATGCGCGTGGGCCAGCAACTGAGCAAGGCGCTGGACGCCGTGCCCGGCGTACGCCTGGTCGCCCAGCGCGCCGGGCGGGCCAGCGAGGTGGTCGACCCCACCGGGGTGAACATCAGCGAGTTCGAAGTGGACCTCAAGCCTGGCTCACCGACCGAGCAACGCCAGGCGCTGATCGGCATCCAGCAGATGCTGGCGAGCTTCCCCGGCATTACCGCATCTGTGAACACCTTCCTCGCCGAGCGCATCGACGAGAGCATTTCCGGCGTCACCGCGCCGGTAGTGATCAACGTCTTCGGCCCCGACCTCGACGTGATCGAACACAAGGCCAATGAAATCGCCATGCTGGTCGGCGCCATCCCCGGCGCCATCGGCGTGCGGGTGGAGGCCGCGCAGTACGCCCCGCAGCTGACCCTGCGGCTGATTCCGGAGCAACTCACGCGCTACGGCTTCGCCCCGCTGGACGTGCTGGAGGCCATCCAGGCGGCCTATGAAGGTGTCAACGTCGCCCAGGTGTACGAAGGCAACCAGGCCTACGACGTCAACGTGTCCCTCGCCCCGGTGGCGCGCCAGGACCTGGCGCGAATCGCCGACCTGCCGTTGCGCAGCCCGGCCGGCATCACGGTGCCGCTGGGGCAACTGGCGCAGATCGGCCAGACCAGCAGCCGCTACCAGATCATGCACAGCGACGGCCAGCGCATGCAGACGGTGTCGTCCGCCGTGCGCGGCCGCGCGGTGAGCGACTTCGTCAGCGAGGCGCGGCAGCGCATCGCCAGCCAGGTCAAGCTGCCCGACGGCGTCTACGTGCTGTTCGCCGGCGAAGACCAGGCCCGCAGTCAGTCGGAAAACGACCTGCTCGTGTACAGCCTGCTCGCCACCCTGGGCGTGGTGCTCCTGCTGTTCCTCGCGCTGAAGAACACCCGCGCGTTGCTGCTGGTGCTCATCAACCTGCCCTTCGCCCTGGTCGGCGGCGTGCTCACGGTACTGGCCAGCGGCGGCGACCTGTCGCTCGGCTCGTTGGTGGGGTTCGTCACCCTGTTCGGCATCACCCTGCGCAACTCCATCATGCTGGTCTCGCACTACCAGCACCTGGTCGACGCCGAAGGCATGCCCTGGGGGCCGGAGGCCGCGCGGCGCGGTGCTGCCGAGCGGTTGCTGCCGATCCTCATGACTGCCGTGGTAACAGCCCTCGGCCTGCTGCCCCTGGCGCTGGCCAGTGGCGCCGCCGGCAACGAGATCGAGGGCCCCATGGCGCTGGTGATCCTCGGCGGCCTGATCACCTCGACGGCGCTCAACCTGCTGGTGCTGCCGACCCTGGCGTTGCACTTCGGCCGGTTCGCCAAGACGACGGAGCTACTCTCAGAGCAGGACGCCGATCCGTCGACAGGGACTCAGTCGCGGTAAACGGAATCGCTGCGACGATAGCCGCCCTGCCCGTGCCGGTGCCTACTCCCACGGGCACGGGGCCCTTCGGCATTCACCAGGACAGCCGGATGCTCTCTTCCTTCACCACCTTCATTTTCGAGCACCCCCAGCTGACCTACGCCGCGGTGTTGCTGTTGGCCCTCTCCGAATCCATTCCGGTGATCGGCGCCGTCGTCCCCGGCACGGCCATCATCATTGCCATCGCCGCGCTGGTGCCCAGTGGCGCGGTGACGCTCTGGCCCCTGCTCGCCTCCGCCGTGGCCGGCGCGGTCCTGGGGGATGGCCTGTCGTACTGGCTGGGCCACCGCTATCACCGCGAGGTCCTGGAGATCCGCCCGCTCAAGCGCTACTCCGCCTTCCTGGAGCGCAGCGAGCGGTTCTTCGACCGGCACGGCGGCAAGAGCGTCTTCCTGGCGCGCTTCACGCCAGGCGTGCGCGCGTTCATCCCCCTCATGGCCGGCATCCTGAAAATGCCGCCCGGCCGCTTCTACACCGCCAACGTAATCTCGGCACTGGCCTGGGCTCCGGCGCACATAGTTCCCGGTGTGCTGATCGGCGCTTCGCTGGGCCTGCTCGGCAGCGCAGCCAAGCCCCTCGCTTCCCTCCTCGTCCTGCTGGTCGTCCTGGCCTGGGGCGCTATCCATCTCGTGCGCCTGGCGCTTGGACGCGGCCTGCCGCTGCTGGTGGCGAGCCTGGAGCGCCTTCACGGCTGGGCGCTGGCGCGCGATGGCCGCTGGGCAAGGCTCCTGCAGAACCTCCTGGACCCGACGCGCCCCGATGCGCGCGGCCTGGGGTGCCTGGCCATGCTGCTGGTCGGCTCCGCCTGGCTATTCTTCGGCATTCTCGAAGATGTCGTCACGGGCGACCCTCTGGTACGGGCCGATACGGCCATCTACCAGATACTGCAGGACCTTCGCACGGCTCCTGGCGATGCCTGGATGATCGCGGTTACAGAGCTGGGCGACACCTCCGTGGTGCTGGCGGTGACGCTGGCCGTGCTGCTGTGGCTGGTATGGAAGCGGGCTTGGCGCACCTCGATGTACTGGCTGGTCGCGATCGCTGGCGCATCGGCGCTCAACAGCGTCATCAAGTTCACCCTGCACCGCGCCCGGCCGGGCGAGATGCTGTACGCGGGCTGGAGCGCCTTTTCCTTCCCCAGCGGCCACAGCACCGTCAACACCCTGCTCTATGGCTTTATCGCCGTATTGGTGATTCCCGCGCTGCGACCGTTCTGGCGCCTGCCGCTGGTCATCGGCACAGTCGCGCTCGTACTCGCCATCGCGGTCTCGCGGTTGTACCTGGGTGCCCACTGGTTCTCCGATGTGGCCGGCGGGTTGGCCTTCGCCACGGCCTGGCTGACGGCCCTGGGCCTCTGGTACAGGCGCAAACCGCCCGAAGCGGTGGGCGCGGCTGGGCTGCTCATCGTCGCCCTGATCACGCTGGGCGTGGCCGGAAGTTTCCATATCCATCGCCAGTACGCGTTCGATATCGCCCGCTACGCCCCGCCCGTGCATACCCAGAGCCTGTCCGCGCAGGCCTGGTGGAGCACCGGCTGGCAGCAGCTCCCGGCGCGGCGCGTGGAAATCACCGGGGAAATCGAGGAACCCCTGGCGCTGCAATGGGCGGGCAACCCGGACGCCCTGCGGGAGCGCCTGCAGCGGCACGGCTGGTATCGTCCGGCCGCCTGGAGCGCGAGCAGCGCCCTGGCCTGGCTGACCCCTGGCGCCGCGCCGGCAGAGCGCCCGCTGATTACCGTCTTCGCCGGTGGACGCCTGCCAGAGCTGACGCTGGCCCTGGCCAATCCGAACGCCCCCAAGGACTCGCGATTCGTGCTGCGCCTCTGGGCCACCGACGCACGGCTCCAAGAGCCGGAATCGCCCTCGCTCTGGGTCGGTTCGGTCGTCGAGGAGCGCCTCGTGCACTATTCCTCGCTCTACACGCTGGAGTGGCGCCTGGCGAACGTGAACGACGCGCTGAATTGGCTGAGCAATGGACTCGAAGAGGGACCGCTCAGGATTGGCCGTGCAGCAGATTCCAGCCCCGATTGGGACGGTCGCGTGCTGCTAGCCCACGAGTGAATTGCCCTTGCGTTTGTAGACGCTCGATGGCCGCCTTTGACCGGCTTAGGTCATTCACGAGCGACCGCAATGGGTCGGCAGCTGCCTCCCGTCAGGGGCTGAAAGCGGCCAGAAGCGGACGTTCACCAAGGCTTGATTTTGAGGTTTTGGGGCTCCTGCGAAACCAGGGCCGATTTAATCGGCCCACTGCCCTGATTGCCACGAAGGTTGGCTACGCGAGCCTCTCCGGCTTTGGCGTTTACATTCCGTCGCAAGGTTGGAAAGCAGTCCAAGTGAGTGGATACAACGGAAAGACTCGTGAAGCCTGGCTTTGGGGCAATAGCTCAGCTCACGCCACGAACCTCTCGGCGTATCGCCTGAGGAGGAACGCCGAAGCCGCGAATGAACACCTCGCGCATATGGCGGCGATCTCGGAATCCGGTTTCCTTGGCGATCACGTCCATTGAATGGCGGCTTTGCTCGATCATTACCCGCGCGGCCTCCAGGCGGAGGCGCTCGATTGCCTTGGCCGGGGATTGTCCGGTTTCTGCGGTGAACACGCGGGTGAACTGACGCGGACTGAGATGCACGGCTTCGGCCAGTTCCTCGACGCTCAGTGGCCTGTGCAAGTTCTGCCGGGCATGGTTCAGTGCGTTCTGAATACGGTCGGATTTCGGTGCGAGGGTGAGCATCTCCGAGTGTTGTGATTGCCCGCCCGAACGGCGCTGGTGCATGACCAGTTTGTGCGCCACCGAGCGTGCCACTTCCGGGCCCAGATCCTTCTCCACCATGCCGAGTGCCAGATCCAGGCCGGCGGTCATGCCGGCGGACGTCCATACGCTGCCATCGATGATGAAAATACGGTCATCCTCAACACTGATTTGCGGATAGAGGTGTTGCAAAGCGGCACCGTAGGCCCAGTGGGTGGTCGCGCGGCGCCCATCGAGCAGGCCAGCCTGGGCTAGCACGAAGCCCCCGGTGCAGATACCGGCGACGCGGCGCGCCTGTCGCCCGGCCTGTCGCACGAACGCCAAGGCAGCTTCGCTCGCGGGCATTTCCAGGGGCTTGTTGACCCCGGCAATCATCCAGGTGTCGGCCAGACCGGGATTGTTCAGGGCTTGGGTTTCGATGCCCAAGCCCAGCGACGAGCGCACGATGCCGCCGCCGATGGAGAAGAACCCGATGGAATAGAAGGGCGCCTCGGCCACTACGTTGGCGTACTCGAAGACGGTCTGGGTGGCTAGCGACAGCATCTGGAAGTCGTCGGAAAGCAGGTAGCCTATCCTGTGCATGATCAAACCTCGCGCTAAGCATGTCCTAAAACATGACTATATACGTCATTTAGGTCTTCTCCAGTCCTCGCCATGATGTGTCCCAAGCCCACCCCACTTGGATACACAGCATGAGCAACGCAACGAAAGGCACCGCCCTTGTCACTGGCGCTTCGTCGGGTATCGGTGCCCTCTACGCCGAACGGCTGGCCCGCCGTGGTTACGATCTGATCCTGGTCGCACGCAATCGCGAGCGCCTGAATGAACTGGCCCGTCGCATAACCGACGACACCCAACGCGTGGTAGAGGTGCTGCAAGCCGATCTGGGCGATGCCCAGAGCCTGGCCACTGTCGAGGCCAAGCTCAAGGAAGACGCGAGCATCACCCTGCTGGTCAACAATGCCGGTATCGGCACCCATACGCCTCTGCTCGAGAGCGACGTGGGTCTGATGACGCGCATGATCGACCTCAACGTGACCGCGCTGATGCGACTGAGCTATGCCGCCATTCCCGGCTTCGTCGAGCGGGGCAACGGCGCCATTATCAATATCTCATCCATCGTCAGCATCGTCCCGGAAGTGCTCAACGGCGTTTACGGCGGCAGCAAGGCCTTCGTCACGGCATTCAGCCAGTCGCTGCATCACGAACTGGCCGACAAGGGCGTGCGCATCCAGGCCGTGTTGCCAGGAGCGACCGCCACCGAGTTCTGGGACAACGGCGGCCTGCCGCTGGAACACCTCGACCCGACGATAGTGATGCCGGCCAGCGCCCTAGTCGACGCCGCGCTGATCGACTTCGATCACGGCGAACTGATCTCCATCCCCTCGCTGCATGACGCCAGTCGGTGGCACGCCTACGAGTCGGCGCGCAAGGCCATGTTCAACCTGCTTTCCAACAACCAACCCGCGCCGCGCTACAGCGCCCAGCGTTGATCGACCCTCAAATCAGGAGCACAACCATGAAGCTCAGCGGCAATACCATCTTCATCACCGGCGGCACCTCGGGCATCGGGCGCGGACTGGCCGAAGCCTTCCATCAACGCGGTAACAAGGTGATCATCGCGGGTCGCCGTCAGGCCTTGCTGGAGGAGGTCGCCCGCGCCAACCCCGGTATCGATACTGTGGTGCTGGACATCAACGATGCTCAGCAGATAAAGCAGGTGGCCGAGCAAGTGATTGAGCGTCACCCCGACCTCAATGTGGTGATCAACAACGCCGGCATCATGCCGTTCGATAATGCTGCCTCGGGTGATCTTGATGACGAGCAGGCGGTTGGCTTGCTGGCCACCAACCTGCTGGGCCCTGTGCGCGTCAGCGCGGCCTTCGTCGAGCACCTAAAGCGCCAACCGGACGCTACGATCATCAACAACAGCTCGGTGCTGGCGTTCATTCCGATTGCCGTCACCGCGCTGTACTCGGCGACCAAGGCGGCCATCCATTCCTACAGCCTGTCGCAGCGTTTCATGCTGCGTGATACCAGTGTCAAGGTGCTGGAGATCGCGCCGCCATGGGTCGATACCGACCTGATCCACAAAAGTGGCGATCCGCGCGCCATGCCGCTGGATGCCTTCATCGCTGAGACCCTGGCCAAGCTGGAGAGCGCAACGACCGAGGTGATCGTCGATGGTATCGCCGCGCTGCGTGCCAATGTCGGACCGAACGAGCATGCGCTGGTGAACCAGTTCAACCAGTCGATCATCGACAATCCCATCCCGGTTGCCTAAGCCCGAGCCCGACCTCGCCAGAGCGTCGGGCGTGTTCGTGGACTCCTGGAGAGCACCATGCATAGCCCCATCTCCTTGCCTGATCGTATCGCCTTGCGCCTGCTCAGCCTGGCCTACTTCGTCCAGGCGGTCGGTGCCTTGTCGGTGGTTGGCAGCCTCGAGAGGATTGCCGTCACCTGGGGATTGAGCAGCGCTCAGAGCGCGCTGTTGATAACCGTGTTCGGCGTGACCTTCGCGATTGCCGCGCCGGTGCTGCAGATGACCCTGGGTCATCTGCGACGTCGTTCGCAAGTGTTGCTGGGACTGTCGATTTTCAGCGCGGCTGCGCTGCTGTTTGCAATGGCGACAAGTTACCAGTCGTTGGTGCTGTCGAGGGTGCTTATGGGGCTGGGGGCAGGCTTCATCGGACCTGTGCTCGGCGCTCTGGGGTCGAACATTGTGGCGCGCGACCAACAGGGCAGCGCCATTGCCATCGTGTTGCTCGGGCTGAGTGTCGCGGGCCTTGCTGGTATGCCGATCAGCGCCTGGATCGCCCATGAGTTCGGTGCACGCAACTTGTTTTTAGGCATAGGTGTCAGTGGCCTGCTCACCGCGGCGATGATCCTGTTGTGGGTGCCGGATCGTGTAGCGGGACAACGCGTCTCGCCCACCGATGTGATCGTATTACTCACGCAAGCCACGTCGCTTAGCGCCTTTTTTGTGGTGTTCCTCATCACCTCCGGCGTATTCACCACCTATGCCTTCCTTGCCCCGATCATCAGCAACGATTTCCACAGCAGCGCCAATGGCATCACCCTGGCGCTCGGGGTGCTGGGCGTAGCCGGCGTATTGGGTAATCTGCTGGTCACCCGCCTAGCATTGCGGATGAGCGCCGAACGCCTGCTCATGTGGGGCATCGGCCTGCTGACGTTGGATATTTTCTTCCTGGCTTTGATACCGCGGCATCTGAACGCCCTGTTGCTGGCCTTGGTCATCTGGGCACTGGCTACCGATATTGTCTGGCCCTCACAGCAGCGACGAATCGTCGAACTAATGAGCGAGCAACGCGGCATCGCCCTGGCATTGACCGCCTCGTTCATGTTCTGCGGCATCGGTGTCGGCTCGGCCATAGCGGGTTGGGTCTACCCCAAATACGGCTACCAAGGGCTGCTGCTCATTTCGCTGCTCCTGTTTGGACTGGCCTTTGCCTGTCTTAGATTCTCCGAAAATCGCGCACAGCTACGAGCAGCTACACAAATGCCGACCTAATCGACGACCGCAGCAGATTGAGCCCTGGCCCGCTGCGGCTCTCTTTTGGTTGAGCTTGCGCTGAGTGTCCAGTCGCTCGCGCGTAGCGTCGTCCGCACTTGGGCCGAGGCGCAGGCTCAGGTTTGCCATACGTACGCTCATCGAATTACGTATAGATCAGGTTTGAATGACTACTATCCGCAGCGGATCGGAGGCGAATGCGAAGTGCCTGAGAGTCCGCTTAGGGTCGGATGCAGCCCTTCGCCGACGGATGCGTCGGGTCGATCAGGGTTCACCCTAGATGAACGAACCGTGCTCATGTGAGCCAGGCGATGAGCAGGTGGTCGAAAATCCCTCATCGACTGACAAGTGACTGATCAGTCACAATTAAGGCAAAAGCAGTCAGCCCCCTATGGCATCGCGCGAAGTCCCCAAATCGCCCCTGGAGGCCGCGCCGCAGGCCATTCAAGCCTATTGACGACCAAGAAATCACTGGATATTTATCTAGGGGTTCGCCACGCCCGTAGAGAGGGCGCGGTGGTGACGATTCGCCTACCGCTGGATGCTATGGCGAATCTGGATGCCTGCTCAGTGAGCAAACCCTACTGGAGACCTAATGCAGTTCATACAAGGACCGACCGGCGAAAACACTCAAATCCGCCATATCCGTGGGTATTGGGTTGGACCCGACCGCGATGCCGGATACGGGTTGCGCCTCCCTACCGATCTGCGATCAGTAGGCGATGACGCCGACGTCCACTCCGAGGATTGGGGGATTTGGTACAGCTCGCATATGCGGCGCTACTACCTCTTATGCTACGAACCCCGCAACTACGACTGGCACGGAATTCGACTGAAGGCGAGAAGCGCCCGCGCAGCTCAGGAGGAACTCGACAACTTGATGCGTGAAGCGGACGACGCTGTTGCTTACGAGCAGTACTACAGAAGCAACTAAGGGCATCGCCATCAATTAACTACGGCAATCGAGACTAGGGGCCGTTGACCTGCAACGGCCCCTGATATCTACCCTAAACCTACCTTGCTTCAGTCTTTGGCCCACTCCCCTTCTGTAGTTCGCCCAAAAGCTGGCTGCGCGCTAGTGGGAACCTTTTTTCCCTTGCATCTAGCTGCTATGTTAGCGAGCGCCATTCAGAACGGAGGCTGAAAGCGTAAGGCCGCATCCCGCAATGCGGCCTTTTTCTTTTCTGCAATGTTCTCGACGACGAGCTAATCTGAAGACTGCCCGAAACGGCACACATCCATGCTTAACCGCCCAGTTACTCCATTAGCAGGGCGGTTTTTTTTGTGTGTCGTATTGGACCTAAACGTGAGCCTCTGCTTCGGCTCCCCTACCTGTTAACCTATTTTTCGACTGTAAAGTTGATTGGTTTACAGTCGAAAAATGGTTAACAGGATCTCGATAAGCCGCGTAATTAGCCGCTTCCAGGCATTCTATGTCTGCCCAAAAGCTGTCGGCAGTGGGGCGACAAAACTCAGTTTTCCGGCCCATTCCACCACAGCCTAGAGACCAAATGCATGAGCGGTATCTACGTCAATCCGCGCGCTGCTAACCAGTCGGCTGTATACATGCGCGAGCCCCGTACTGACGACCTGCGCGACCTGACAGCCCAATGATCAGGTGAAGTTGGCATACAACGAACCCTAGCCCGCCTTCAATCAGTGACTGGCCCTCACGACAGGCAGCCATCGGCCAGGAGCGGTCATTTACGATGGAATCCGCACGCCATCGATTTCAATTTCTCCCCGGCCTTATGCTGTTCGAATCCATGGGTGACTCACATATCCTCTATCGCCCACTTGACGATGCTTTTCTCAAACCGACTCAGGTGTGAGTATTCCAGTCGTGGTGCCCATTGCTTGAGCTTTTCCATTAGCTGGGTCATGCCCTCGGCGGGCAGTATGGCGCTTTTGAACTTCGTCGAAATCTGCGTGGGAATCCCGTACTCGTCCAGCGCAGTGAGAAGAGGGTCGTTGAACAGGTTTTCAAGCTGCTCAGCCAAGAAGCCGAAATCACCCGGTTCAATACCTATTCGGGTGAAAACGTCAGCTTGAATTTTACTCAATGCCATGATGTCGCGTGGAAGGCGGTACGAGATCACGTTCCGAATAAACTTCAGGCGCTGGCCAATCGACTCGCTTGGGGTGCGATCTGTGAGGTCTTCATCAATGGCTTGTTGGAGGTAGGCCTGGAAATCCTTCTGTGCCCTGAGCGCATTGATGTGCCACGCCAGTTGCGGGCCGGAGTGGATATTGAATTCCTGCAGTTTGTGTGGGAGGTGATCGTAGATGAGGGTGCAGAGGTATTCGAGCTGCTTCTGCTCAGGATTTCCTTTCCAGGTCAGACATATGTGGCTGATTGCGAGCTCGCGACGAATCCTGTCAGCCACTTCAATTTGACGGTCTACCGGGATATGCCGGTTCTCGATCAGCGTTGAGGAGGACAGTTGCGGTGTTGAATAGACGACTTCCAAACGCTGCCTGGATTGGTCGGTCAAGTACTCTGGTTCCAGCTTCATCAACAGTCCCATGGGGGAGGTGCCGTCCTGCAAACCGATCGGGTACTCGACGGTGAGGTTCTCCTCCTCGGGCGGCTCCTCCAGCATGAACACCTTGCCAATGAAATACTGGTTCATACGACCAGCACGCCCGGAAATGTTCTTGAAGGTGAAGAAGTCAAAGGTGTTCTTGTTGATTCGCCGATCGTAGATGATGACGTTCTCAGCCGAGGTGTTAACGCCTTCGATCATCGTGGACGTGCAGATGATGTAGCGGATGGTTCTCTCGTTGAACAGCTTCACGAAGTACTGTTGAATCGCTCGGGGTACGCCGCCGTGGTGAATGCCGATTCCCAGAGAAATGGCTTTGGCCACGTTCCAGTCAGGATGGTAGTTGCTGGAAATCCAGTCCGACACGTCCTTGGTCTCGGGAAGCGAAGGGAAATTACCTCTATCAATCAAAAGCTGTGCGACCCGGTTCGCGCTCGCAGGCGACTGGCAGTAGATTAGCGTAGGGGAGGTGAGTTGCTCGCACAGCTCCAACAGCTTTTCCTTGCGCTCCTCACCACGGGTGCGCAGGTTAAAGTAGGTCACGTCCACTGCCACCGTCGAGAAGTTCGAGGGGATAAAATTGTATTCATACCCATCCAGACCTTGGATGTTATGGATGTGCGGGCCCAGCAGATAAAACTGGGCACCTAGGTTCGCTAGTTTGTGAAAGGCGAGGCTGAGGTCAACGGAGCGGTTCTTTTCTTCAGAGTCACTAGCAAGATCAAGCTTGTAGAACTCGTCGATGACGAAGAAATCGATGTCGTCCAAATCATCGCGCTGCAGCACCCGCTCCTGAGTCAGGAGGTAGACGTTGATGAGGCCAGTCTTCGCCTCCTGGCTCGGGTGAGTGATGACATTGCAAACCGATCGGAAGCGCTTCACCAGCCGGCGACGCGTTTCGTCAATCAGCGCGATGGTTGGTACGATCACCACCACTTTGCGAAATTTGCCTTGCGCCAGCACCGCATCAATGACAAGGCTCTTGCCGACACTTGTCGACGCGCTGAGCACGACGTTGCGCCCTTGCATAAGTAGGTGAAACACATTTGCCTGAAGCCGGTGGAAGACCAAGCCTTTCTCCACGCCCTCGACCCGGTGGATTTCATAGGCCAGGCGGTCTGCGTCGGACACCTGCTCGACGTGCTCTGTGATGTAGGGGAACAGACCAACAGTGCGAACCAGGCTGAGTAAAAGCGACTGTTCTATTTCGTCCAAGAACGCGAATTTATCTAGGAGACGGATCACCAGGTCGCGACCCTCCCACTCAGGTTTCCCCCTGTTCA
The DNA here is from genome assembly GCF_041409665.1 of Pseudomonas sp. QL9. NCBI lineage: Bacteria > Pseudomonadati > Pseudomonadota > Gammaproteobacteria > Pseudomonadales > Pseudomonadaceae > Pseudomonas > Pseudomonas sp. QL9. The sequence continues at coordinate 4,154,764 of NZ_CP166971.1, read as the reverse complement.
CGATCTGGGTCACGCCTGCAAGAAGTCCAGTCTTGTCGCTATCTTTGCCGCCGAGCGATTCCAGCTGCTGTTTGATGATCTCGTATTTCATTAGCTAGCAGCCCTGCACAGGGAGTTGAATTTCTGGACAAGCTGCCGAATGCTTTCCATTGGTACCAGAAACACGACCACCCGAACCTGTTGGATCTTCGAAGGCAAGGTGCTGAGCAAGGTCTTGTAATGCTGCGTCACTTCAGTTTTCAGGTTCGCCACGTAGTCAGCGAGAAAGCCGCCGGCCAACGCTTCACTGTCGTATGCCAACAGGACTGGAAAGCAGAGCACCTTCAGCATGTCCTGGGTCGGTGCATTCTTGTGTAGCGCCTTGTTGAACGCCTCGGCGTTGGGCCGATGATGTTGAGGCTCGCGCAGGGTCACGATGATCTCGCGCTCTTCGGTCAAAGCGGCTCTGGAAATCGTCGCGTCCAACACATTGCAAATATCTTTCAGCGTCTGATCCATCGTGCCGGTATAGATCATTCGCGATATTCCCAGCCAAAGCTGGTCTGCCTCACCCTCGGATTGGACTACGTGGGCGTTGCCGAACTCGGAAAGTTTGCCGTTGACGGTGTAAAACGCTTTGCATGCGATCGGCTCGCTGTTTTCTCGGTGACGCAGGATGGCGTGGAGAATCAGCTCGGCGATCAAGCGGTCGCGAGAGCCAGGCGTTTGATCCAGCATGCTGATGGATTTCGCGAGCGAACTTGAGAGCTGGTGTATCTGGAAATTGGCAATCTCGCTGGCACGTAAGCAAAATTCGGGAAGCCATTGCACCAGGTGCTCCGCAAACTGATCGCTGCGCCACTCCTCAAAATCGTACTCCACGTCGAAGCCAGAAATGGAGCGAAGCAGTCCCGTCTCGGTGGCTGTATGAAACTCCACGAGAAACGGATCAGGTTTTGATTTGTAAGGTTTAGCGAAGGTGTTGGCTTGCTTGGACGCCGAGTCCAGAAGCGCTTTCAATCGGGCCAATGCATCGGCACGCAGGATGATTTTGTCCTGCGGTGCTATTTTGACATCGGCAGTTGCTGCGTCATCTGCCCAGCCGAGAAAATACGCGTAGATTTCTTTCAACTGGCGGTGGGAGGGGTTCTCCCCATAAAACTCAATCACTTCGGAAAGCAGGCGCAGGTTAATAGATTCCAGAGCGTTGACCTTGCCACATACCTGCCAAACGAAGTGGTCGGCCCAGTACGACAGGTTCCGGCCCATGGCCGAAATCGACTTTGGAAAACGCTTGGCCAGCTTGATGCCCTGAGCCGTTGCCCCGTCCGGGGTGACACGCTTGTCCAGCTCCTGAGTGAAGTCCTCCAGTACCTTCGCGACATCACGTTTGGAGACGATCCGAAAACAGGCTGGCCCCGGCCTTACGTCGCATTTGAGCGACTTTTGGATCAGAGAGCTATCGGGTTTCCTGTTCTCCAGTTGGGTGCATTCCTTCAGGTTCCACTTCCCATCCTTTTCGGTGGTTTTGACCTGGATGTATTCATTGATAGTGCTACCTGCTGACTGCTTCACCGCGACGATGTCGTCGGCTGTCTCGCATTCGATCTGCACGTAGCTGCTGTCGGCCAGCATTTTCAATATGAAGCTAACGGCAACGTGATCCTGGTATTTGAACCCTTGCCGAGCCGCAGGCCCACCTTTGTTTGATGGGCGGGGAGTAGTAACCATGACTTCCTTGTACCTGTGAAAATGACTGATGCCGGTCGTTCCCGTGTTGCTCAGGCTGCGAGGTGCATCACTAGATGGCGTAAAGCTACCATCATCAACATTTGTGCGACCACATTATTGGATCAACATCTACGTGCCTAACCCTTGAACCAGGGCGGGCCGGAAGGCCCTCTCACTGATGGACGATGACCTTGCCGTCTGACTGCGGGCCTGACCAGGCCGCTGTAAAAGTCCCTAATCCTGTTGCGCGGGCCTTACGGCAGAGAGGCGATCAGGCTATGTCGATGTGGAGCGTACGACGACGATTTTGAGCCATATTGGCCCAGAACTGAGGTTGTCCCGGGGGGAGCATTGATCAGCTCAAAATCTCCAGGAATGGCTGCTTGCCGACGATTGCCGCCTGGGATTTTGCTTTCAAAAAATCAGCGAGGTCAGCTTGGCGACTCAGTAGGGAGACAATCTCCTTCAGGGTGCACAGAAAATTTGTCCTGTGATTCAGGAAGTCCGCGCACTGCTCGATCACTGCCTCGGTGTACCTGCTGCTGGAGATGAAGATTCCTGATGCGTCTGCTCGGCTCATTACCCTTATCAGGTGAGATGCGAAGTCGCCCACTCCGACAGGATCTTTCAACCATTTCATCTCCACCAGGTGGATCGTGCCGTTAAGCTCTATCACCCCGTCAATTTGTTCCAGTGCCGCCGAGCTGTCTGGCGACCTGCGCACGAAGTTATCCTGAACGTGGATGCCGTAGGCACGGAACAGGTCATTGAGCATCCCCTCAAGGAGTCGCCCGCGCTCCTGGGGCTTTTCGTCCATAGTGAACAGAACGAACACCCGTATCGGCGGTGCTTCTACTGTAATTCTGGCAACGCTTCTGCTCGGCTTCTTCCACTAGCTGCAGTTGAGCAAACTCAGTAGGAAGCAGCCTGCAATGGCTGCTTTTGGCCGATTCTGTTGAAAAAGGCGGTTCTGCGGCAGCCAGTTGGCCAGGTGCACCAGCTTTTGAAGTGGCTGCAAGCCACTTCAAATTGCCTTTCGGCGTGGCACTGAGCAATCGGGCTCAGGTTTGCGGGTTAATTCGAGGGTTTTTGCTCGCTGCAGGCGCACCTATCACGTGAGCGGTGGCCCTTGAGGCAAAAGCCTGGCCATGCGCCGCAGGTTCTGCACCGTCGCGGCCAAGGTGAATTCGTCAGCCGCACCTGTCATTCCACGCAGTCGTAAACGGTCGAGTTTCATGATCCGTTTGAGGTGGGCGAAGAGCATCTCCACCTTCTTCCGTTCGCAACGAGAGACCAGGTATTCCGATGTCTTGGCGATGCGTCGAGCCACGTCACGGGCAGCCTCATGGATGCTACGGACGATTTTCCGGTTCGGCGTGTTGGGGCAGCACTTTGCTTTCAACGGACAGGTGACGCAGTCGGTTTGGCTGGCGCGGTAGATGATGGTGTTGGCCTTGGTTACCCGCGATCGTTTCTGAGTGAAGGCACGCCATTCACTACGCAGCGGTTTACCGGCCGGTCAGCGGTATTCATTCGCTTCCGGACTCCAGTGAAAGTCGTGGCTGGAGAGGCTGTCGTCCTTGCGCTCGGTCTTGTCCCACACCGGCACATGCGGCTCGATGTCCTTCTCCTCGACCATCCAGGCCAGCATCGGGGCCGTGCCATAGGCGGTATCACCGATGAGGCGTGCAGGTGTGAGGTCGAATTGCGCTTCGACGCGCTCGACCATCGTTTTGGTCGACTCGACTTCGGCGGCGCGGTGCGCTGGGGTCGCTTCCACATCCACGATCACGCCGTGCTCGGTGTCGATCAGGTAGTTGGTGGAGTAGGCAAAGTAGGCCGGCCCACCTGGTGCTGCTGTCCACCGCGCCTGCGGATCGGTAAGCGAAATCTTCTTGGGCAGAGCTTCGGCCAGCGCTTCCTCATCGAGCGCGTCGAGGTACTCGCGCACAGCACGGGTACTGAGCGCCGGATCGCGCCAGTCGACCTCATCTCCCGCCACGCCACGTTGCCGGCTGGCATCGGCCTTGATGATGCTGGCGTCGACGGCGAAGCCTGCACCCTTTACTAGGCCGGCCGCCATGCAGCGCCGGAGCACCTCATTGAACAGCCAGCGGAACAGGCCGCTGTCACGGAAGCGGCCGTGGCGATTCTTCGAGAAGGTCGAGTGATTGGGGACTTCGTCCTCCAGACCCAGCCGGCAGAACCAGCGGTAGGCCAGGTTCAGATGCACCTCTTCGCATAGCCGCCGCTCGGAACGGATGCCGTAGCAGTAGCCAACCACCAGCATGCGCACCATCAACTCCGGATCAATCGAGGGGCGTCCGATAGGGCTGTAGAAGTCGGCCAGGTGGGCGCGCAGGTCGCTGAGATCCAGGCACTGATCGATGCTGCGCAGGAGGTGTTGGGGCGGGACGTGGTCTTCCAGATTGAACGAGTAGAACAGCCGCTGCTGTCCTCCCGGTAACTGCCCCATCATGCTGCTTGCCCCCACGCTCACTGAGCGCGTGATTTTGCCGGCGGCATGGGGCGGCAGCTACTTTTTCAACAGAATCGGCCGTTCTCTGCCGGTCACGGCCGGCGACTTCCCGCCTATAGCTGGCCTTGCGGTGGACATGACCATGGTTCGTCTCTAGCTAGACCAACCATGGTCACTGGAAGCTATTGGCCGCTTTCAGCCCCTGACGGGAGGCAGCTGCCGACCCGTAGCGGCCATTCAGCAGGCAATTGCGATCGTCGGAAGTCGAACCGTAGCAATGCGCTGTCCGCTAACGCTCTATTAATTCGAAGGGTGAAAGACTCAGGAGTCTCGGACAACTCTTGAGATACCCCATGCGTCAAAGTCGGACGACCCTCTTCCTTCTGCTGTTCTGTGCCGTGCTGTTCTTCCTGGCCCTGGGCAATCACCAGCTGCAGGGCTCCACCGAGCCGCGGGTGGCCGGCATCGCCATGGAGATGCACCTGGATCACGACTGGGTGACGCCCCGGGTGAATGGTCAGCCCTTCCTGGAGAAACCGCCGCTGAGCCTGTGGCTGGACGTGACCGCCATGCGCCTGTTCGGCCCCACCGAACTCGCGGTGCGCCTGGCTTCGGCGCTGGCCGGGCTGGGCTGCGTGATGGTGCTGTACGGCATGCTTCGCTACCTCGGCCGCTCGGCCGCCATGGCGCTGCTGGCCGGATTGATGCTGGCGACCATGGCCAGCTACTGGGGCAACGTGCGTCAGGTCGGCGAGGATGCGCTGCTGTGCCTGGGCGTTAGCCTGGCGCTGCTGTCGTTCCTGCGCGCGCACCTGCATGAGCGGGGCGATTCGCCGGGCTGGCCGTTGTTCGCCCTGGGCATCGCCATCGCCAGCCTGAGCAAGGGCCTGTTGGGGTTGGCGCTGCCCGGCGTGGTGGTCTTCGCCTTCCTGCTGGTCGAAACCTGGCAGCAACGCCGGTTCCGCCTGGAGGCCTGGCTGACCCCGTTCGCCTGGACGCTGCTCGGCGTGCTGCCGCTGCTGTTCTGGCTGGGCGCGCTCTACAACCAGCAAGGCCTGGAAGGGCTGCGTGAGATTCTCTGGGCCAACAGCGTCGGCCGCTTCAGCGGCTCCTTCACCGAGGCCGGGCACTACGAGGCCTGGTACTACTACCTGGGCAAGCTGCCGGAAGCCTTCCTGCCCTGGAACCTGCTGACCTATCTCGGCCTCTGGCACCTGCGCAAGCGCGTGCGCGACGACCGTCAGTTGCTGTTCTTCTATGTCTGGATGGCGGCGCAGTTCCTCCTGCTCACCCTCGCGTCGAGCAAGCGCATGGTCTACCTGATGTCGCTGAGCCCGCCGGCCGCGGTGATCGCCGCCGAGTACGCCGGCATCTGGCTGGCCCGCTGGCGCGAGCGCGGGCTGCCGGTGCGCAATCTGCAGGTCGGCGTGTTTGCCGTGCTGTTGCTGGCGTATCTGGGCGTGGGTTACCGGGTGCAGCCGCGCGCGGATCGGAAAGAGTCGCTGCAGTCCCTGGTGACGCAGATCCAGGCGCGCCAGGCGCAAGGGCAGGACGTGATGCTCTATCAACCCAGCGAGCGGCTCGCCGGCGCGACCGTTTTCTATAGCCGCAGTCGCCTGCCCGCGCTGAACGACCAGGACGAGCTGCTGCAGTTCCTCCGCCAGTCGCCCGGCCACGTGGCGATCATGGAAAGCCTGAGCACGCCGCCGCCGCCGCTGAAGGTGCTTGAGAAACAGGTGGTGGGTAAGCGTGCCTATTACGTTCTGGGTATTGATAGGGAGACAGACTTGTCGACGACTTCGGTGATCAAACAAAACTAATGAATCAAAAGTACCTATCCGCTTTTAGCGGGAGTGCTTTGTTGTTCTCTCGAAAGGCAAGGTGGGCAGCATTCAAAGTCCACTATTTGCCGAGTCTCACCCAGAATTGAAACAAGCTTGACGTGCTATGAATGCCTTTAAAAAAACTAAAGTGGATGCCCTCATGGAAATAAATGCCTTTTCGGTTGCTATGTTTTTGCTTGCACTGGCAACACCATTGGAAGCCCATTCGGAAGACCTGCCGATCAAGGGGTGGATCGAGGAAGCAAAGATCTACCCCGAAGCTTTTCCAGTTAAAGCCAAACTTGACACTGGCGCCTTGACATCATCGATGGATGCCAAGGATATCGAATACTTTGAAAAGGATTCAGAGAGGTGGGTGAGATTCAAGGTCGTCGCGAAGAATAGCGATACAAATGAAGAGACAAGCCATGAATTTGAGCGGCCCGTGCTGAGGAAGGTAAAAGTTCGAGGCGCCGGGGGAGTGGATCATCGACCAGTAGTCTTGATGAAAGTCTGTATTGGCAAGCAGTTGCTGGATGAGGAGTTTTCTCTTAGGGATCGTAAGAAAATGATCTATCCGGTCTTGATTGGGCGAAAGACGCTTGAGCATGTCGGGCCCGTTGACGTTCGGCGGAAGTTCACGCAGGAGCCCGATTGCAAGGTCTGACTTAGTGCCAGAACCACCGGTAGCACAGTACGGCCAGCACGAGCCAAATGCCGAAGATAACGACAGCTGCGAAGATGCTGCTGGGGCGTTGGGTGTGGGCTAGCTCGAAGGCTTCCGCCTGAATCTTGCTCGCTGCATATACATGCGACGGCATGAGGCGGATGATCAACCAGATGGATGCCGGCAGGATTATCAAATCATCGAGCAGCCCGAGCACGGGTATGAAGTCTGGTATCAAGTCAATCGGACTCAGTGCGTAGGAAACGACAAAGAGACAAAGTAATTTAATCAGCCGTGGTGTTTCCGGATTTTTGCAGCAAAACCACAAAATCATTGTTTGTCGCTTGATTGAACGGGCCCATTGCTTGACTTTTGCGTACATCTTGCTCTACCGGTCGGGGTGATGATGAAATCCTACACCAGCCACCGTTAAAGAAATGTTAGCCTAGCGTAATATTACGCGAAGCAATGAAATCGTTGCTCCACCGATAATCGGTGAAAGCCAGATTCCCAGAGTCTGAAGAACAAAGTCGCGCAGGTATACAGCGGTCTCAAATTTGTACGAAGGCATGTCGGTGGAGAAGTGGGCGTAGCCAATCATGGTCAGGACAAATGCGCCACCAATAAAAAAACCTACCATCCTTGGCAGAATTTCTTTGTTGCTCGTATAGGAAAACAATGCCCCGCACAAAATTCCGCAGGCGGCGGCTAAAATCTCGAACTTGGATTCAGGCTCTGAAAACCATTCGTCACCATTTAAACCAATCAATCGGCCGACATACCAACCCGCCAAACCGCCGAGTAGTAGCGCGATGGAAAGAAGTGAGCTGTTCCGCAATTCAACTCTGCAACGCATACCGCCAATCGCCTCCGAACGCCTACCGGATGAATGGCGCCGCATTATACGCGGTGGTTCCGCCCACATCTCTCCGCTCGGCACCTCTCGAGGCAAGCAGCATTCGAGGCGAGAGAAGGGATGATTCACGGTAGGCAGGTCCTCTTTTCTGAGAGGTGGCACGCCTGATCGGGCACGAATTGTTTGAGACTGCTTGGCATTGTACGGAGAGGCTTATGCGCCTGTTACTGGCGGAAGACGATGCGATGATCGGCGCGGGACTGCAGCGCGGGCTGCGCAATGAAGGCTACAGCGTAGATTGGGTCCAGGATGGCAAGTCCGCGCTGCTGGCCATCGAGACGACCGAGTACGCCTTGCTGCTGCTCGACCTCGGGTTGCCCCGGGAGGATGGCATGGACGTGCTGCGGCGCATCCGGCGCAATGGTGAGGTGCTACCGGTGATCATCATTACTGCTCGTGACGCCTTGCCCGAAAGAGTTGCTGGACTGGATGCGGGTGCTGACGACTACTTGGTGAAACCTTTCGCCATGGAGGAATTGCTTGCCCGCATTCGTGCCATTAGCCGCCGGCAAGCCGGGCAGGTGCATGGCGAGTTGCGTGTTGGGCCTTTGCGCTTGGACCCCGCTCGCCACCTGCTGTGGTTGCGCGACGAGCCAGTGACGGTTTCGCCCAAGGAGTTTGCCTTGCTGCATGAGCTGATGCGCTGTCCTGAGAAAGTCTTGTCTCGCGAGCAGTTGGAGGATCGCTTGTATGGATGGGGTGAGGAAGTGAATAGCAACGCGGTGCTGGTACGTATCTTCAACTTGCGCAAGAAATTGGGCGCTGATGTCATCTGCTCGGTGCGTGGGGTTGGCTATCACATTGGGGAAGACCTGTGAGCTCGCTGCGCCGACGCTTGCTGCTCTGGTTGCTGCCGGCCACCTTCCTGGCTGGGACGTTGGCCAGCCTCGGCACCTACTGGGGGGCGGTGCTTCAGCTGAATGATCTGCTCAACGACCAGATGCGCTACGTTGCCAGGCATCTCAGTCTGTCAGGTGAACAGGTTTCGTTTGATGTGCAGGACCACCAGCTCAGTCTTTCGGACGTGGGAAAGGCTGACGAAGTGTTGCTGCAGGTCTGGGATCGGCGCGGGCAACTGCACTACAGCTCGGACTCTGCACTGGGGCTGCCCGCACCTACTGACACCGGAGTGGGGGACGTGCCGTACCGGGATCAGATATGGCACACCTTTGTCGAGCAGCGCGGTGATCGTCTGATACGCGTGGCCCAGGCCCAGGATGCGCGCTGGGAGGCTCTGGCCGGCCTGGCTGTACACCTGCTCTGGCCTGTGCTTTCGCTACTGCCGCTTTTGGCATTCTTCCTCTGGTTTGGTATTGGCTATGGGCTGAAGCCTTTGCACCGGATCGTCGAAGAGCTGGCCCAGCGCAATGTCCATAGCCTGGTGCCGATTCAGGACGCCGGCCTTCCAAGCGAAGTAAAGCCGCTGGTTACCGAGCTCAATGATCTGCTCAAGCGTCTGCAGCAGTCGTTCACGATGCAGAAGGACTTCATTGCTGATGCAGCACATGAGCTCCGTACACCAATCATGGCCCTGAGCCTTCAGGCTGAACTGGCCCAGCGCGCCGAGGATGACGAAGAGCGGGCACTGGCCCTGGGGCAGTTGCAGACAGGTGCAACGCGGTTGGCACATCTGGCGCAGCAACTGCTGACATTGGCTCGACTGGAACCCGAAGCGCAGAGTGCTCCCTGGCAATCGGTTCGTCTGCTGGACCTATGCAAATCCGTAATCCTTGACCGCATTCGTGCGGCGAAGGCGAACGGGATTGACCTCGGCCTGACCGATGCAGACGACGTTGAAATCACGGGCGATCCAAGTGCCTTGCGAATTCTGCTCAATAACCTGGTCGAAAATGCTATTCGTCATGCCCCGGGCGGCATCATCGACCTGTCGGTTCGCCGCGAAGGTGAGACCGTCATTCTAGAGGTTCGCGACAACGGTCCAGGCATCCCCGAAATTGAGCGGGCGCGAGTGCTGGAACGTTTCTATCGGGGAGTCGGCGAGAAGTCAGCGCAGGGCAGTGGCCTGGGGCTCTCCATCGTCGCAAGAATCGCTGAGCAACATGGCGCGACCTTGTCACTGCATTCGGGGCCTGACGGGCGAGGGTTGTGGGTGCGGGTGTGCTGCCCATCAATTCAATGCACCCGAACGACAGGGTAAGGCAGCGTGGCCGATGCGACGAAGAGGCCCCTCCAGTTGGCGGGGCCTCGGGGCTTCACATCTACGGATTTGGAGTTGGCGCGCTACCGCGATACTGCTGGTTCCACATCATGTTGTTCATCATCATCTGCTGCATATTCAGGTACTGATCCATCATGTACTGCCGCTGGCGAATTTGCTCCGGGGTAAGGTTGGAGTAGTAGCCACGCATATGGCCCCAGCCGCCCCCCATCATCCCCGGCCCCATCATTCCGCCGCCCATCATGCCTGGTCCCATGCCGCCATAGCCCATCATTCCTGGCCCCCATAGCGAATGCATCGAAGCCATGGCGCTCTGCATGCTGACCCAGTGCTCGTCCAGCAGCTTCTGGCGCTCTTTAGGGTCTTGAGTGCCTTGGAACTTCTGCATTTGCTCCTGCATGGTCGCTAGCTGCTTCTGAATTTGTTCCAGTTGCTTGTCAAACTCCGCCGGGTTTGGCGCCTGCGCCTGAGCCTGCTCTTCGGCCTTGGCGGGGCGCTTGTCTGCCGCCATGGCTGGCCCAAGGGCAAGGCTGAACACTAAGGCCGTTGCCAAGGCAATCGAATGATCTCTCATGGAAAGCTCTCTCCGTGTCCTGAATGGCTGAAAACTACGGTGCGTTCCTTGGCAATCCTCTACCTATTGCTAGCGGGGGCTTTGATCTAAATCAGGCCGCGATCAGGCCACTACGTGGTGAAGCGGTAATCGAGTCTGGTTACCTCTTGGGGAGATTCGGGGGAGCTCTGACCATCCCGCGACTGCTTACGAACTAATGGATGCGGCAGCGGCACTAAGTCGTCGCACACAAGAGATCCAATCAGCTATGCGAAGGACCGCTTCTGGCCGATCTCTGCCGGTCAAGGCCGGCGACTCCCCGCCAATAGCTGCCCTTGCAGTGGCCATGACCAAGGTTCGTCTTAGCTAAACCATGCTCATGAAAGCGGACCAAGCAGCGCATCACGAAGCGCAACCCGAGGTCGAGGCTCCTAGACTCCTGATTGCCTCAAGTAGCGTCAGCTGAACGTGGGAGGATCAGAACTCGCCACGCATGCGCAGAATTTGCACTTTCTCGTTACGGTTCCGGTCCATCGTCGTCGAATAGATGGTTCACCTGATGCGCTCTCCTTAGCGTGGCCATCAGGTAGTTAAAGCAAGGTTTACACAAACACTTCCTCTCAGTCGCGCCGTCGCGCCACTCTGCTTGCAGGACACCGTGCCCTGCTTCTGTCGTAGTTGCGTCGCATACTTCGCATATCACGATCCTGCTCAGCCGAAGCACCGTGCTGTCGCTTGGGTCTTGCTTCAGTTCCAGAGAATCGCCCTCCTCCCATCCCGTGGCCTGGAGCAAGTCGTCGGGTAGATCGACAATCATGTCGCCGCTGCCATCACCAGCATCACGGCACGTTAGCTTCCAGCCCATCGCTCACCCTCGAGTTTCTTTACAAAACCTAGTCAACCAGATGTTCGTAATGCCTCTTCAACTTGAGAACCATTTCAACGGCGGAAATTTCTCCCCGTCGATATTGATCAGCGAGCGTTAGGAATTTTGCGCTAGGTCGAGCGCTGGAAAGGCGTGCGGAGGTTAGAGCATGCTCCACACGCTGATATCGTTGCAGGTCTATTGCCATTTCTCTAGAAAAACACCTTGACCGGCACATTGAAGCGATTCGATAAATCACGAATCTGCTGCATATTGAGTGGTCGCATCCCAGCTAGGACTTCCGATATAACCGACCGACCTCCGATTTCTGGAAGCTCATCTTGGGCGACTCGGTGCTCCTCCATTAGATAGCGCAGCACCTCATGGGGGAATACGTCTGAGATCGGAAAGCGCTCGGCGTCATAGATGCTTATCGAATTTCCTATAGCCTGAGCAAGGGTGGACAGAGGATGGCCTTCTTCATCGCCTATCAACGTCAGCAGCTGATCTAGCATAGCCACGACTTTGTCGTATTGAGACTCAGACTGCGGCGGCGCCAGTAGCGGCTCGACGAAACTCCAATGCTCTATAGCCTGTTGCAGAGTTGCGTTATTCACTTTATTCGCCCTTTCCTAATTGTCTCTCACCTCTTTATCCATAACCCGCCCAAAGGTTCTTAGGACTTCTGCCGGCTCATCAAAGGGTTCCTGAATCGCTCGCTGAAACCGAAGATCCCCAAGCACTCGGAAAAAACACTCCTCACAAAGACGAATGTGATAACTCTCGCCATCATGGATTGAGCCTAACCCCCAAGTGGCTTGAAGGACAGCCAGCTGCAGCTCATGCCCGTCAGCGGCGGCTGTCCTGCAGCAAGCGTCACAATAAGCTTTCACCGCTTGTGCAGGCTCTTCTTCATCACCAACTTTCATCTTCAATCTCCCATACAGAGCAAAGATTGCATTGGCCACAGCCACTAGAACAGCGCAGCAAGATGCTGCCAATCACAAGTAGCCCGTCTACCATCACCAGACAAAACGTAAATCGTATTTCGCGTCTCAAAAAGGCAGCCGCGAGTAAAACTGACTTCGAACGTACTTCGTACCCAACCACCCGTTGGGAATCGGCCGGCCTGATCACGAACAATGCATCCGGAATAGAGGACTCGCGACTTAACTCCTTCTGGTAGCCTCTCCCCCCGCGAAAATGTAACGTCCACCAGAACCCAGTCCCTAACCAGGCAGTAGCGCTTTAGCGGAGATACTTCCTTGGCAAGAGCAACGGCCTCGTCATCGGAAAGCCCGCTTCCTGCAACAGATTCGTACTGGGGCGTATCCCCAGATACAACCCCAACAAGCGCGGCGACCCGATCTATGTCACCTGTATTGGCCGCTGGCGGATGCTCTTTTTCGCTCATTAACTCTCCCTCCTATGACGACGGTGAAAACACCTGCGACTGGCCCTCCCCAAGTGCTCATGTACAGGGTTCGTTGAGCCAAGACAGCCCCATATCACTCCACAGGCAAGTCGCCGATCTTTAAGGCCATCACCATATACACGCTATAAATCCACCAGGAAGTCAGACCTAAAACCAGTCAACTCGCCGGGATATCCACGCGGATTGCATACAACCCGTGTAGCACCATGAACGTAATCGCAGAACTGGTGTGTGTGCCCATGCACCCACAGGTCAATTCTTGACGCGAACAACTCGCTCCAATCATTTGCAAATGACGCATCTAGGTGAGTTCCACGGTGCGGACTACCATTCAGCGAGGCGAGCAAAGGGGCATGGTGGCTGACCACAACTGTTTTTCCCGGAAACGGCTCACTGAGTTTACTTTCTAGCCAAATCTTAAAGTCAACCGCTCGCCGCATCAGATCATGCGGACGTATCTTTCGGTAATTCTCAGCCCGGATCAGTTGAAAATCGCGCATGCGCCACCTTGCCAATTCCTGCGCCTCATACAAATTGGAGGTCGCCTTATAGTCAGTCCACGCCGTCCCACCCAGAAATCTGACGCCGTTTATAATTATCTCTTCGTTATCAAGAGCGTGCACCCTAGTCTGCGCCACGCCTTTTACTTTCAAGACCGTTTTATCGAGATGACCATGATAAAATTCGTGATTACCGCAGATATAAATCACAGGGCAACTAAAGTTTTCTGCAGCCCAACGAATGCCCCGCGTCTCGATATCGATATCACCTGCAAGAATTACCACATCCTCACCACAACCAGCATGCCGGTACATATCAAACTCATTATGAAGATCCGACAAGATCAATATTTTCATCGCTCCACCTCGTGCAGCCTCCGTAAATACCCCTCAAATAGCCCGCACTGCTCCTGCCGGTAGGTAGCGATTACGTAGTGATTTCCCGAAAGCGTGTGTGCAACTAAATAGCCAAATTGGCTACTCAGGCTCACGACTGGCGAGGTGCTTATCTGGCGCCCGTCCAGGAATCGGCAATAAATGTCGCCATACACTCGACCGACGAGATAGCCGAAAACCTCGCCAACGTCGGCGAGGTAGGCGGTTGGAGGGTTCTCGTCTAGTGCTGGCCACAGGCGCAATGCTCGGACGATCTCTGGCGGGTATGGCACTGCTGTCATGACGACGAACTCCCCTCTACGCTCCCAAGCTCCCAAGCTCCCAAGCTGGCAGGCTTGCCTTGAGTCGATTAATGCCAAATACTATAGCCATTAAAAGCACTTTTGAACGGAGTATGCAATGGGCCGCGAACGTCCTCACCTGTATCCAATGCTGGAGCGCCTGCTGCTCGGATTCGGCGAGCGCATCCGTCTAGCCCGCCTGCGACGGGACCTATCTATGGTGGCCGTGGCCGAGGAGGCCGGGGTCTCGAGGGAGACCCTCAACAAGATCGAGCGCGGCGATCCGGGGGTTGCGCTGGGCAGCTACGCACGAGTGTTGGAGGTACTGGGACTGGCGGGGGACATCGACCTGTGGGCGCAGAATGACGACCACGGACGTCAATTGCAGGACGATCGGCTACCCAAACGGGCGTCTCGCCGTAAAGCCCCCAATGAGGGAGGTAATGACTGATGAGCCTTAGTGTTCTAGAGGCCTTTCGTGATGCCGATGCAGAATTTAGAGGCGCAATTTTCAACAGAGGACTGAATCGTGCCTGCTACCGGATCGTTGAAATTGAGGGATCGCAATGGAGTTTTCTACTACGAGCTGTAGACGAGCACTCCAGCATATGGCGAACCTACCTAATCCGATCTTTGCCCGATGCGGTAAACCTGGCGACCGACCCGATCTGGAAAGCTCACGAACTCTACGTCCTGTTTTGTTCACACGAGGAGGAAAAACCGAAGCAGGAATGTAAAAAAGTCCTCAACATCTTTGAAGCGACCTTCCCCTCACAGGGCGGTACATCTTTTGTCGTGGAAACTGCTGATGGGGACTTCACTGATGATCCAATTAGAGAAGATGAGACGGCAGTATCTCGAGTAAAAGTCTACTGCCATGAATATATGTGAGATCATCCCACAGCCAGTGTTAAAGCTTTGCATCCCGCCTGGGCGCAGAGTCTTTGTACTGGGTGACATACATGGTGCCTACGATTTAGTTGACGAAGCACTCGACCTTGTTGAATTCAACAAGAGCAAAGACCTCCTCATATCAGTTGGGGACCTCATTGATAGGGGTGAGAACTCCGACAAGGTCTTAGATCTACTTTCCCAACCATTTTTCCTCGCAGTGCGCGGGAATCACGAACATTTATTTCTTCTGGCACACGCGCAAGAATTCGTTGATATGAATCTTCTCGGTCGACTGGTCCGCGACTACGGCGCGTGGTGGTGGCTACTGATAGATGAGGAGCAGCAGGTAAAAATTCTAAATTCTCTTAATCCCCTACCTATATCTATCGAGATTTCCACGCCGCAAATGACGTTGGGGATTGTTCATGCAGAGCTCCCCAAGAGTATTACCTATTGGCAAACATTCCTTAGCCTTCTAGAAAAACGCGACCAGAGAACAATTCAAAGCGCTCTGGAGGGACGATCAAGGTTAACCTCGCAAAACGCCACGACGATAAGCGGCATCGATTATATATTCTCAGGCCACACCATAGTGCCCGCTATAACAGCACTGGGAAACAGTGTATTCCTCGACACTGGAGCCGTATTCAGTGGCCGAGGCGCGCACCATTTATCAATACTGAACGTCGCGTCCGCGTTTACAGACACGTACGCCTCCCCAACCATCAGGACTGACCGTATACGGGTCTATGGCAACCCTGCAACCGAAATATAACTCAAGCAGCCAAACTGCCAAATTTAAAGCTGTTGCCTTCCTTCTTTCTCTTTGTTAACAATTATTAGACCGGCGAGCAAAGGTTTCGTCAGGACAAAACGCACACACCCGCGTGTGTACATTTGCCCTGGCAAAACGCTCGACGGCCAATCACTGCGTTCTCAGCCGTATAACAAGAATAATAAAACAGGCAAACACATGAGAAATCTCAGAATTGATGTGCGCGTTTCAGAAGAGGAAAAAATCGAACTCGTTCGCCTGGCGACCGAACAAGAGATGAGCCTTTCTGACTACTTACGTAGCGTTTTGCTGGGCAAAGAAATTATCGTCAGAAGAGAAAATCACGCCCCAGCAGCACTTATTAACGAGCTATCACGGATCGGCAATAATCTGAATCAACTAGCTAGACACGCCAATAGCGGGAGCTCAATAACACCCAATGACCTCGCACGAATTTGGCACTCCCTGGAGTTGCTGTGGGCGGCGTTCCAATGATCATCGAAACCTCCAAAGTTTCTGACGCCATCTCTGCACAGAAGCTTGTAAAGTATTTACTCTCCGATAAAGTAGCCCCCCTTCTTAATGGTGAGCGCGTATTGCTGGCAGAGGCCAGCTATGCCCTCCCGCCAAATTCCAGTAACTGCACAATTGATTACGCCAAAAGATTTGGCGACTTGGCTGAAAAATGGACGGCACAGCACAGGGCAAATAAGAAGACACCCAAATCGATTGCGCAGAGCGTGACCATTAGTTTTTACCCTGGCTGCGACGCTTTCCCTAAAGACTCCGTCGATCCATCACGAGCTATAGAAATTGCGCAGGAGTTGGTTGGTGATGTTGCGCCAGGTAAACGACTGGCACTCTACGTGGTGCATGGTGACACTCGGCATCTACACGTTCATGTGATGTTCTCCACCGTATGCAGTGAAGGGAGAATCTGGAACCCGCGCCACGACTATCGTCTGTGGGAAGGGGCGGCCGAGAAATTAGAAGTCAAATACAAACTTTACCGTACTCCCAATCGGATATCTCGTGGCGAGAAGGTAGCCGATATCGCACTCGATCATGGCTCCATACAAATGGAAAAGCGGACCGGCGACGACAGCGAGAAACGAAAAGTAAAATTCCAGCTTAGCAAGATCCTGAGTGCGGAAAACATCGAGTTTCGGGAATTCGTTCATATCTGCCGTAAAAGCGGCTTAACAATAATTTTAACACGCGCACAAAACGGGCGAATTTCTGGCATCTCATTTCAAAGGTCGAGCGGCTTCATTTTCAAAGGCAGTCAACTCAACCGCGACTGGTCATGGACCAAATTGAGCAGTAGGTTGAATTTTGACGAAGCGCAACATCGAGACATCGCCTATGAACTAGAGAGGTTAAAACCAAGAGAGTCAAGACTTGAACTCAAACAGACCCATGAAGTTTTCCCAGGCGAAACGGAAAGAAAAATTCACACACTAGGAGCACCCAACAAAACCTGGACCAACGCGCTTCGACGGTTTAGATATGAGAGCTCTAGTGACGGCACCAGAAATTATTACTGGAGCAACCAAAAGCGCTGTACAAGACCAGCATTCTCAGATTGCGGCGACAAAATCGTAACGACCAGTCGGCAGAATCAGACCATCTACCTGGCCATGGCCGAGCTTGCCAAGAATAAAGGCTGGAATAGCGTCGAGATTCACGCGTCCGACAGGCAAGCATTGATCAAGCTGTGGCTGGCGTGCGCGGTGACTGGACTTACGATTACAAACTTCACGCCAACCAACGACGAACTTATTGAAACATTGGCTGAGGCATACAGAGTCGGCGAAAGCGAGTTCAGCCGTAAGCCTCGATCAACGCGAAGCAAAGTTCCACTCGAAGGCTAGCTATCAGGTCGAATCGCCAAGGACGGCGATGACACGCTTTAGAGAAGGAGTTCTTAGTAAAGGAATGGAGCGTGGCGGGAGAGACTAAGGGCCGCGCATCCTGCGCGTGCGGTGTTAGATCAATGAGAGCGATTAACGCCCCTCACTTTTCGTCTGCCTACTTGCCGGCGAAATTCACGATAGTGACACCAGCGCACATGCGTCAGTGCCAATCCGTAGTTCAGATGCAATTCGAGGACTTCTTTTCTCGCAGCTAGCAACGTTTTACCTGCATAGTGGGGCCTCGTGACCTCCAGGCCTGTAGGATCTGCATGCCCCAGCAGATCCGCAATAATCTCAGCCGAAACACCTCGTTGCCGCAACTGCTCAGCAAACGTTCGGCGAAGGCTGCGCGCGCCCCATCCCCCCTCGCTGGTCGCAATCTCACAACTACGATCCAGGTAACCGGCCACACGATCATAGCCCATGAAAAAACGGCTGGCCTGACGAGAGAACAGGTGCATCTCACTAAAGGAAAGCTCCGGAAACAACTGGCTTGATCCTTTCCCTCCGCACTCGCTCCGCCGTTCCTCAACAAACTCTAGAAATCCCATATCGATCAGCAACTGTGAAGCCGGGACTTTCCGGCGCGCATGCGGAGTTTTGACACTCTGATGCTTACCATCATCGTTTACGTGGATGATCCACATCGACTCTTCAAACTGAATGTCCTTGAGTTGCAGTTGACATATTTCATTGAGTCTCAGCCCACACAATACTCCGAGAGGAACGAGCCAAAACTTAAACGGCAGTGGTTCCCATAACGGCTTTCTACCAATATCACCAGTCACCTGATAGACGTAACCATCAAACAGTTTCTGCAGATCCGGCAGACTAAATGGCGGCGTCACATCCACTGGCGGTCGCTCGTAGGAGGACTCAACCACCAAGTCTTCTGAGATGTATCCCTCCGCCTTGGCCGCGCGTACCAGACTATTAAACAACGCGTAATACCGCTCGAGCGTTGAGCCTTGCCCGTCAGAGTAACGCTCCAAATGCAGATGCAATTTCGTGCGCAGCATCGTTATATCGGTTTTTCCCAACGAGCTTACGCTCCTATTGGGATCCACCGCTGTTAGCAACTCAATCAGACTGGTAACTCTACTACGCAATTGAGCCGAATGTTTGACGCTGGGCGAGCTCTCTCGAATGTGAGACTCAATGAAGTCAGCCGCAAACTCGCTCAGGAGTGGGGCCGCCTGCATCCGTTGGAACTGTCGAATAGGTCCCTCCAGAATCCTAATCAACTCGAAAGCATAAGTAGAACCGGCGGGCGTTTTGTAACAAACCTCGACCCCTGGAATCACGCTGAGGCGCAGTTCCTGAAGCTCACTCATAGTCCTCTCCATTCATGGTTAATGCAGGAGAAGGCTAAAAGCAAAGGCGATGCCCGACAAGAGGCGAATTTCGTCGAGAGCCTCACCGTGAGACTTTCGGAAAGTGGCAAAACTCCAACCAAACCCGATCCAGTAGCGGACTTCATACGTCGAAATAGTTCATTCAGTTATTCAAAACTGATAAAAAATATTTTCCTTGTCAAAACAGGCTCAAGCAGGTATGGCCTATCAAGGCACCCCGGTTCAGCATTACGTCAATAAGGCTGGACGAAGCACAGCCCGCGCACATCAGCCCGCACTGCTCGGCTGACGCGCACCTCGACTCCGCAACTGCTCTCCTGCAAAGCGCTACAAGTGCAGGCAGAAAGGCGTGACGCTGCAGCTCTTCTTAACCACTAAGAGGCACTCTGGTGGCAGCCGACACGTTACCGAATGGGACACTACAGGTTTTCTGCGTGAGAACTTTCTGGCGTCGCCTTGGCAAAATTGACAAGCTGTCAAACTATAAGCGGCGGATTTACTCGAAGTGCGATTAAACTAGTGCGCTTATAACTCTCCAAGGGCATGCTGCTCGCCTCCGCCGCTGCACGCGCAATCGTTTTTTCCTCTTGCACACCGCCAACCAAGTGTGGTTAGAATTCCCCAGCCAAGGAGGCGAGACCAGATAAATTAATCTTGGAGCTCGGCAAAATGACATACTGGCTTATGGTGGATTACGGGGAGTTCGATGCGCAGGGTATCGGGAAATTTACCGGACCAAGTGCAATGCATTATTCCACTGAGCTCTCCCAATTCCAGTGTATTGGTTGGATATTGGAGTGCCTCGACAAGACCAATGGGTTTTGCATCCGATTCGATATCAGAGTTGATGAGAAAGACTATGAGCGTGAGGGACTTCTGACGGTTGGCAGGCTCAGTGAGGCGGCTGCCAGTGCCTTGTTGGAGACTTATGATTGGGAAGAGCGGTTTGAGATTGTCTGGACGGCCATTGATGCAGAGCAAAAGGATATCGCATTAGGGCTCAACTACGAAGAAGAGCAAAACTTCTGGCCCTGCTTCGAAAAAGTCGCCAAGGCTTCGAAAGCTGAAGATATCCTTACTCTCTATAAGGATGCGCTGAGCGAACCTTAAATCATGAACATGCCGGCGCCAAAACTATACTAAGCCTTGATCGTTCCTGAGGGTGGAGGACTTCCAGGTTAGGCATAGCGAGGCGAACTAACAACTTATCCGAGCACTGCGGCGATGTTCAACTGCAATGTTCGCCAGAAGAACATTCGCTCATAGCTAACTAGTCATTTAAGACTATCCCATCCTTTCTGAGCATGGATGCTCCTCCTCACCATCGCTGCACACCTCGGACAAACCTTACAGTCGCGTGCGCAGTGCGCTTGTAGCTGACGGCGGCATCCAACTAGAAGCGAATAGAAGCGAAATCCAAATAGCTCAGCTGAGCAGGTCGGACAAGCGCTAAGAAGCTCTGTAGCTTGCAGAGGTGATGCTTGGCCTGCTGTTCCTGGCCCAGTTAGTTTCTGCTCGACTAGACGTGTAGGCCTTGGCGCCCCCTTTGGGTAGCCCGCGATACGCTCAAACCTAAAGTGGCCCACAGTTACTCATAGCACTGCCGATTGACGCAGTTCTTTCTCGCAAACAACACCTGCCCCGGATAGGGTGTTGGCGTGTTGCAGCGACTCGTGGAAAGAGAACGCTGCAAGACAGGAAGAAGAGCGCCGCGCTGTTGCCGAGTAGCGTGCGCTCATGACAGAACAGTCTAATCATTCTGCGCAATCAACACATATTACTGCGCCTTAGCCCCGCCCCAGGCAGTTGCTCGCAAAGGAGGGGCAACATCCTATCTATGCAGGCGAATTGCCCTTTAGCGAGGTAGGGATAGTGCACAAGGAACAGCAGTGCGGCCGAGGTAGCCACACCGCTAGGCGATCAAACGAGAGGCTACCTTAGCCTTGGAGCCAGGACTCAACTGCGTCGGAGCCGTATTGCGCCTTCCAGGCCTTCAGCGTTTTTTGGTTCCCGCCTTTGGTCTCGACTACCTCGCCGGTGTGCGGGTTTTTATAAACCTTCACCACGCGCAGACGGCGCTTGGTACGCCCCGTACCAGTCGCCCGCGCAACCGCGCCGCGTGCCGATTCCGGATCGAGAATCGCTACAACATCACGCAAAGACTTGCCGTAGGCGCCCATCAGTTCCCGGAGTTTTTCCTCGAACTGAATTTCCTGCTGCAGCGCCGCGTCTTTCTTCAGGGACTCCAAGTGCGCCAACTGTTCAGCAAGTGCTTTTTCAGCCGCGCGGAATTCTGCGATTTTGGACATTTAAGGTTCCCCCC
This sequence comes from Pseudomonas sp. QL9, assembly GCF_041409665.1. Taxonomy (NCBI): domain Bacteria; kingdom Pseudomonadati; phylum Pseudomonadota; class Gammaproteobacteria; order Pseudomonadales; family Pseudomonadaceae; genus Pseudomonas; species Pseudomonas sp. QL9. The sequence goes on along the minus strand of NZ_CP166971.1, from coordinate 4,133,697 downwards.
TAGAAGAAGTATTCATCCCCACAACTGTATCGAATGCTCGCTTTCTCTGCCATCAAAATTGGCAGCACGACAAATCAGCTTAGATACCAAAGTGCGGTAAGTAGTCGCAAAAGAAAAGAGGCCCTTTCGGGGCCTCTTAACATCAACGAGCTGCAACACTCAGGGGAATAAACCGCCGCCAGTTGCGTTTCTGTGTTTTCGTCACAGGACGCCGTACCGTAGAAGTAGGGCCGCCTTGAGTCGGCGCCTGGTGCGCCTGCAATGCCAGGTAGTGGCGATAATGAATATGCTCGAGCGACACACCGTGATCCAGGCGATCCAACTCCTCCTGGAGTACCTCCAGCGGATAACCCCGACCGTAATGCCCGGTCACCGAATGATCGGTATGGCCGACGAGCGCTTTGGCGATCTGCATATCGAGTTTCTGTGCACGGAACTGCGCAATGAAACTGTGGCGCAAACCATGGAAGGTCCTGCCCTGCTCTCCTAATCCGCACGCCTGCACGTAGCCGCCATAGTTGGTCCCGTTGCCCAAAAACCACTTGCTCGCGGTGGCGCCGGGCAACTTATTGCGGACAGGGGGCAGTCCGTCGAACAGCATGGCCTGGCGATCGCCGCCCACCGCTTGGCGACGCTGCTCGACGAACTCCAGGAAGCCAGCGGCCAGCACCTGCCGATGAAGCGGCACGTCCCGCTCACTGCTGGAGTTTTTCAGGCGTTTTTCCGCTTGCTCGGTGTTCAACGACAGGTACCAGATTCCTGCCTCCTGTCGTACATCGCCCACGCGCAGTTGGCAGAGCTCGTTGAGGCGTGCGCCTTGATAGGCGCCCAGCAACGGCAACCAAAATTTGTAGTCGTGCAGACGCCAGCGAGGCGGAGCCTCCAGGGTGTACACCGGCCCGCTGAGCAGCAGTCGCAGTTGCTCACGGGTGTAGCTGCGATTGCTGCGCCCGGCCGCCTGAGCTTTGTACTGCACCGACTGCGCGGGGCTCTGCTCCAACAGGCCCTGATCAACAGCAAAATCGAGGGTCCCTTTAAGCATCGCGAAATAGCGTTTCAGCGTGCGGGGATGGATGGGATCGTAGCCGCCCTCGGTCATGATCTGCGCCAAGGGTTTTTGCCGCAGGCCGGGCGTCTTGTTGCGTCCTTTGGGGTACAAGCGCAGCGCATCACGCACGCGGACCACGTCCGCGCGGGTGATCTGCTCGATCGCCACGCCAGGGCCCACGATCTCGACCAGCGCATCGAGGCGCGCCAGGTTCTGGATGCGGGTATCCGCGTTGGTCCACGTCCGACTCACCTCATGGTGCTGCTTGAAACGTTCCACCAGCGCGGCATAGCGCAGACCACCGCTGGCTGGGGGCGCAAAGGCCCCCGACTGCACCAGCGCACGATTCAAGGCGATGGCCTGGGTCTCGGGCAACAGCCCGGATAGGGCCTGCAGCACGGACTGCGTCTGCGCCGGCAACGTAGCTTGTGGTGCGCTCGGCGGCGGCAGCTCCGGCAAGCCGTTGGCCTTGGGGAGCCCTTTGAGGTAGTCCTCGAGGAGCTGATGAATCTGATCGAGCAGCTTCAGCAGCGCCGCCGGATCGATGTCTTCCTGAGCGATGATGGCCGTGAGGAAACTGAGCAAGTCCGGCGCAATAACGGCAAACAGCAGATTGGCGAGGATCCAGTCTGTCGTCTGCAGTTCCAGGTCGAGGACGCCCACGGGCGTCAAGTGTGCGACTCCCATCCTGTGGAAGTCGAGGCGCAGCGAATAGCCCCCGTCGCTGCCCTGGTGAATGCGGAACAGTTCGGACTGCGGCGAAGCCAGGTACTTCAAGCCCGGCAGCGCCTCCAGCTGAGTCAGGCTGGTCGGCAGGCGCTGCTCCAACAGCGACTCTTCGCGCGGCTTGGCGACGAAGCGGACGAACTGTTCCCACGCCAGGGTACGGGTGAGCAGCGGGTGCAGCACGTGCAAGTAGCCGTCGCGCGTCCAGCGCTTCAGCTGCTCCAGCGCATCGAGCAGATACGCCGCCTTCCAGCGCGCCGTAGCCAGATCGGGGGTGCCCAGAGACACGTCGTAGCGCTCAAACGGCAGCATCTCCAGGCGCTCCGCATAGCCCCGATCGAGGAGCACGAAGACGTAGTCACCCTGCGCGTCCGCATACAGCACCGTGGACAGCGCCTCCAGGTCGGCCAGGCGCTCGTAGCCGAGTTCCAGGGCACCTTTCGCCAGTTCGTTGGGGGTGATCAAGCTGCCCAGTGGCAGCCGCATGTCCTGCATCACCCGCTGGTGTTGCAGGTACAGCTGGCCCAGCGACTGCAACAGGTAGTCGGCACCCAGGCGACGCTCCGCGATCAGCTGCAGCAAATCGTCGAAGGCATCGTTGAGTTGGCGCGCGACATCGCGGGCGATTTCATGGTTCTGACCGAGCGGCCAGCGAACTTGTTTGGGCAGGCGATCGTCCGTGAGGAGGGCCTTGGGCAGGCTGCGGACGTAGAGGAAGCCGCGCTCGCGGCTGAAGATCATGTGCGGGGTTCTGATGGTACGCTGTGACATGGGGCAGTCCTCGAAATGGTTGATTTCGTGACCGACCTAATCAGAACCCCCACCATAGTCGCGCTGAAACCCGCATGCTAGAGCGGTTTCAACAGAGGATATGGAGCGGGCGAAGGGAATCGAACCCTCTACGGCGGCGTTTCAGAGCGACCCAATGCGTTTCAGCGCAGTAATTACCTAGGCTCCGCAGTCTCCTTTCGGCACAGTATGTGTCTTTAATTTCGACACTTTTTCGACATGCTGCCCTTGCATGCATCCATTACGTCGACGGCTCCCTTGCCCCTTTCAGTGTCTGTGGAGCTCGTTTGTCCGGAGAACGACTAGTCCAAGATTGTGGATTAATTTGGCCTTTGAAGCTGTGGCAACGACGTCTATACGACCGTGGGGCCAACGTAGAGACTCTGCGGCGTTTGAAGCGTCTAAACAGGTGGGGGCAGGGCTTGGAATCGCCATAGATGGCACGTTAACATCTTGAGGCTCTTCCTTCGGAGTACTCTAGGGAACGGATTCATGATACTGAATAAGATTGTTATCGGCGTATCCTTTAACGCAAAAATCTTCCGGCTTGCCTCGCTCGCAGGGGTTATCACCGACAAAGTCATAGCCGCAGTAACTGACAAAAAAGGAGATGGTTTACCTCCATTTATAAAAGTTGGCGGAGTCAGCGAGCTGCAGGTGTATCAGCTCGGTTTTGCTACGGAGGATGATCACAACACCCTGCACATTGATACCGGACAGGTAATTTATACAAGATCGTCGCCACAGCCCGGAACTAGCGCGCTAAACCTTGATAGCGTAATTGAGGAATTCTCTGACCTCTGGAAGCTGCTTAATGGCTTGATTGAGTTCCCTGGGGCAAGAAGGATAGGCCTAGTTGGTGAGTTTTTACTCTCGAATGAGGGTGACAATTCAAGCGCAAGCTTAATTTCGAAATTCTCAAAATTCCCTGTGAACTCCAACTCAAAAAGCACTCAGTTCATGACGATATTCGACGAAATGAACGTTATCTCACCGGGCGAATTCAATCATAACACTTCAGAATTCTGGAATTGCATTTACAGCATTTACAACTCCGAACGCGACGAAGTCTTTAAATTACCCGGCAGGATTAATACAAACATAGATGTTCAGCGCTACTATAATCCCGCAAAGACGAACGTAGCGCGCGAAGTTCGAGTAGTTAAAGATGAATTTCTGGAGAAACGGCGCCAGCTTAAGGAAAGGCTAAAAGTGCTGGAGCTTGATTAATGGCCAAGAAACGTGCAGCCGGCAAGCGAGTTGCAATAATAAGCGGCTTGAAACCTGACTCTACCACTGGCGCCTTGAGAGGCAGAAACGCTCAAGATACTGAGGGTGTATTTAACCCATCCGCCGAAGTTAGCGCTGCTGTACCTGGTCACGTTCCAACCGAGTCGAATATACTTCAAAAAATAGTTGGGGCTTTGGAGTCCTGGGGAGTGATACTTACACTCCTGCTAACTATTGCCGGTGGAGTTGGCGCGTACTATGTCTTTAAAAAAGATCTAGAGGTTGCCGGATCAGACATATCAGAACTGAAGGGGAAAGTTTCCGATCACGAAGGGAAGATCGTAGATTTGAAGATGAAGGACGTTTCGATTTCAAAAGATATCGAAACAAATAAAACAGAGCTTCGAGACGTAAAAAGCGACCTTGGCGCGATTCGAAATGATGTAAATAAATTACAGTCTAATCAGGCAGTAATGGATGACCGCACTCGAAGGCGTCCGGGGTACGTGCAATAGATTATAGAGGAACACTACTTCATCGCCTTTCTGCTGAGGGCGATGAAGTCACCAATTCTTTCCACTCCCCCAATCTACAGATACCAGCTTTAAAGATAATAAAAGGCGAACACCATGCCACATGCAACCGCGCCACAGATGAATCCAAGTGCGAAGGTTTTCTTTGTCCTTGCCCTTACCGCCAGCTCATAACGTGCAGCTAATACAGCATGGGCTGGAGGCACATTGTTGGCTTTGGCTGAATCTTCCGGGGTAGAAGACCTGTTAGTGTTGCTCGAGCGGCTGGTATTCGATCTGTTTCCGCTGCTGTCCTTCGGCGGTAAGCCGTCACGTTTGCGGCCCTCATCCCTGAACCAGTCTCTATCCATCAATCCCATCTGTAGCTCCTTGGCTCTCCGCCCTACCGATCTTTTTGCCGGGCAAACCAGCGCCTAGCTACTTCCTTGGTAATCGCTATCCCGCGTTTTGACCGGTCAAGTTTGAATTAGCTTCGTCGTAATCGGGGCTTGTTTGGCCCAGCTCTGGCTGTACCTCACCAGTTAGCAGCCACCAACGATATTTTGGGAAAACTCTTCCAAGGATTTCAATTTCGTTGGCTCCAAGGCGAGCACGACCGCGCTTGATGTTCTGCCAGCGCATGTATTCGGTGCTGCCTGCTTCGGCAAGGGCTTTGATGCTTGCCGCTTCCAGCAATAGCATTCCTCTATTGCTTATCTCTTCGCTCATAAAAAATTTCCATAAATGCACTCTGTACATTCACCATTGAGAGTGTACTCTGTGCATATGCACTTATTGCATATTCGCCTTTTTGCCAATGCAACGAATAGTGACGGAACGAGCATGGAACTGGAAGAGCTGAACCCCGCAGCCCTGGTTGGGCCGCAACAGGATGTGGAGCCCATCGAGCGGTGGGCTGAGCGTAACGGCGTCACCTTCGGCACTGCCCGCGCTTGGGTCTACCGGGGCGTTCTCCCCTCAGTGAAGCTCGGCAAGCTGCGCATGGTGAATAGCGCGTTGCTCCGTTCTTGGCTGCTGGAACAGGAGTGGACCGCATGAGCCGTATGGATTCGCAATTTAAGCTCCGTCTGCCTTCCGCGCTCCGCTCCCGCGTTGAGCGCGCAGCCAAAGCCGCTAACCGCTCCCTAAATGCCGAGCTGGTCTTCCGCCTTCGAGAAAGCTTTGACTGGGAGGTATTTGCCGATGCACGTCAGTCGATATCTACACCTACCCCATCCCGCCCACTGCGACTGCTCTGTGTGCTTTGTCGCCAACATGGGTCCGCAATCGTGCAACCCGTCGCCGTGTCCGGACTGCCAGCCCCCTGGGCGCCCCTACAAGGAAAATGGCCGGTGGCTCTGCCGCCCCCGTTCTTTCTGCGCGAAACACGATCCCGCCCGGCGTCCGCCGCCGTACTGGCACGTTGTGTACGACAGCGGCAAACCGACGCCCTTCGTGCCGATCCGCGAGCGCTTCGAGCTGGAGGCCTGAGCCATGCCTGCTGACGCCACCTTCTGCGTAAGTTTGCTGTTCGCTCTCCTGACCTGCGTTGGCTTTCCGCTGATGTGCGTAGCCCATGAAATTTCGAAGTGGGCCGACCGCAACAACCGCACCCAGGCCAACCCGGTCCAGGGCCGCCGCACCGGCTTGTCCGAACACGCTTTCCCGTTCGGACAAACGGAGCGCCGGGCGAAGCGCACCCTTGACCGTCCCCCGCCCTGAATAGCCTCCCCTCGGGAGTGTGGGGCAGCTCCACCGCCCCGCGCTCCTGAGCCCTCGGCGGCAAGAGCGGGATGACAAGGGCAGAGCCCTTGGTGTTCACCCGACTTACCGCGCACCACCGCAAAAACCGAGCACCACCCCACCCGCTGAATGACGGCCACCAAACCGAGCCCATTGCAGCAGCGGGCCAACTCATGCCCGAAAAAGGCCAATAAGGAGTTTCACCATGTTCGATACCGCTAAGAGCATCACCGAGATTTGGGTCACCAAGACCGATACCTACACCTCGACCAAGACCGGCGAGATTTACGCCAACGTCCAGGCGATTTCCGCGATACCCGAAGGCGCTCGCGGCAACGCCAAGGGCTTCGAGATCACCGAATACCCGGTAGAGCCGACCCTGCTGGACGAGATCGTCTTCAACGGCGCGCCGCTGCGCTGCAAGTTCGCCTCGGTGGTGCGCCCCACTCAGGACCGCTTCGGCCGGGTGACCAACACCCAAGTCCTCGTCGAACTGCTGGAAGTGGACGGCAAGCCGCTCGCCCAAGCGCCGGTCGCCCGCCAGCCGCAGTCCCCGCGCCCGACTCAGCAGCCCACCTCGGACAAGCCGTCCGAACCGGCCAAGTCCTAACCGGAGGGGCGCCTAGATGAAAGCTCCGCTCCGTTTCGCCTTCGGCTGGGTTCTCTACGTCGCGCTGTTCAGCGCCGTCGCTCCGGTAGTGCGTGCGGTGCTGGCGTTCCTCGAGGGCGCTCCGCTCGATCTGGCCATCTCCCTGACCACCGCCCTGGTGGCCTTCATCGCCCTTTGGTGGTTCGTGCTCCGCGCCTTCTGGCGCTGGTGTGACGCCCCCCGACGGCAGGTGGGGGAGGCCAAGTGAATTTCCTCGCTTGTGATGGGAGCTGGACCGTGAACGCAGAGGGCGCGACCACCTGCACCGGCACCCTGCACACCTACACGAGCGAGGAAATGCGGAGCCTGTTGGGCTCCGATCTGACCTGGGATCAGGTCGCCCAATTGCGCGGCGAAGTGCTCGGCCTCTTCTGCATCGCCTTCGGCTTCCTGGCCCTGAAACGACTCATCAAATAGCGAGGTAACACCTATGAACCAACTGAAAACCCACCTGCAAAACGGCGCTTTCGCCTTCGGTCGCAAGGCCGCTGCGGTAGCCGCTCTGTCCATCGGTGCTGTCGGCGTCGCCATGGCTGACGTCCCGGCCTCGGCCACCACCGCGCTGACCACTGCCGGCACCGACACCAACACCATCGGCTGGGCCGTGTTCGCCGTGCTGGTCGCCGCCGCGGCCTTCAAGTACATGCGCCGCGCCCTGTAACCCCCACCCGGCCTAGGCAGCCGAAGCACCGAACCCCGCTCCGGCGGGGTTCTTTCTTCTGGAGACACTGCAATGACCGTCCAATGGTATGTCCTCATCGTCACCACCCTGGCGTTTGCCGTGGTGCTGTTCGGGCGGGTCTGACCATGCGCCGTTACCTCGCCCTTGCCCTCGTTGCTCTCGCGCTCCCGGCGCTCGCCACTGAGCGCGTGCAAGTCGATCCGTACATCAAGGCCGGTCCCGGCTATACCGCCGCCACCGGCTCGATCACTGGCTATGTCCCATCGAAGTCGAATCAACAGCTCCTGATGGAGGCCGAGCGCAAAGGTTGGCTCGGGTCGGCGTCGGTTAAAACTCCGGTCACGATCAAGCCTAAGGTGACAGTCCCTGTCGGCGGTTTGGTTGGGAAGTTGAAGTCCGGTCTAAAAACCAACGCCGGTCAGCTGATGCTCAGTGCCGCTGTCTCTGGTGCAGTCGCCGGCGTTGGTTGGGTGATGTCGGACGACAACACGAAGTTGCAGCGTAAACAGGAGAACGTGGACGCCAAGCCAGTCAACGGGCATTTCACCTTTGCGCCCTCTCAGATCTGCTTCAACCTGCCTATTGCCCAGACACTCAACAAGATCAACATCACGGTCTATGAAGGCGTTACCTACGCCGTGATCGTTACGCAGTATGGCGGGATTCCAAGCGGTTATACGCAGGCACCCAATAACTGCACGCAAACAGCCAATGGCTATTACCCGACCACCAATGGTTGGCAGCAGTCGGCGGCTAAAGCGATATCCATTGCGGATATTCAGACCTCCAAGCTCGACCTGACTGATTCGGATTGGGCCGCGCTTGATCCGTGGGTGGCTGCACAATCTGCTGATTGGCTGAAAACGCTATTAATGGACACCTGTGGCGGCTCCTACGGCACGCTGAATCCGCAGGCTTGCTACGACGATCTGCAGAAGCAGTCGAAGGCCATCATCAGTGGCCCCACCTCGGTCCAAGGTCCGAAGCAAACCACCACTGGCACCTACAACCGTCCGGACGGCACGCTGGGCAGCACGGCCACCACCACCGGGACCACCTACAACATTCGCTACGGCGATACCTACTTCGACTACGACACCGTCACCACCAAGACCACCACGCAAGATGGTGTGCAGACCGGCCAGGAAACGACTACCGACCAGGGCGACCCGCAGCAGAAGCCGGACGAAGACAAGCCGGAAGAGGAGAAGCCCGAGCGCGAGGCCGCTGGTAGCGAATGCGACGTACCGCTCTCCTGCTCGGGCGACGCCATCGATTGCGCGGTCCTGACCCAAGACAAGGCCCTGCGCTGCGCCTACGAAAAGCAGAACGACTACGACAAGCACAAGGACGAAATCAAAGCCGCTGTCACCGGCCAGAAATTCGAGATCGACGACAGCAGCGAAATCCAGATTCCGTCCTTTATCAACCAAGGCACGCGCTTCCTGCCTGCGGCTTGTCCGGCGGACAAGTCCTTCTCCCTGCAAACCGGCGGCGGTCGCACCTTCACGCTGACCTATGGGCCGCTGTGCTCCCTCGCCACTGACCTTGGCTACCTGATTGTCATCGCGGTCGGGTGTTTCTGCGTGCTCTACGTCGGTCGTTCCCTCGGAGGTGAATGATGCAATACGCCTTTATCGTCCAGATGCTCCTAATCATCGCGGTGCCCATCGTGAAGATGGTGCTGCGCGCCATTGGCTTCGCCGTTGTCAGCTACGTCGGCTTCAACCTGCTCATCGATCAGGCGCGCAGCTACCTGATGGCCGAGATGGGAAGCGTCGCCGTCCCGGTGCAGCAAATCCTCGGCCTCGCGAAGATCGATGTGGCGATCAATATGTACCTCGCCGCCGTCACCACCCGCGCCCTGATGGCCGGATGGCTGAAGGCGCAGGACCGTCTCCGTCGGCAGGTGTGGAATCCGCCGGGCCGCGACTACATCGACGCCTAAGGGGGACCGGCCATGCTCTATATCCGCACCGGCAAACCCGGCCACGGCAAGACCCTCAACACCATCCGCGAAGTCGATGCCAAGGCGAAGGCGGAAGGTCGCGTCGTGTACTTCCACAACGTCGCAGGCCTCAAGCCGGAGAAGCTCGACGCGGCCTGGTTCGAGTTTGATGACCCGCTTAAGTGGTACGAGCTGCCGCACGACGCCATCATCGTCGTCGATGAATCGCAAGGCTGGTTCGGCGTGCGCGACCCGCGCAACCGCCCGCCGGAACACATCACCCGCTTCGAGACCATGCGCCATCAGGGTCACGAAGTGCATCTCGTGACCCAAGACCCGCGCTACATCGACGTCCACCTGAGGCGCCTGTGCAACGGCCACATCCACTACTGGCGGGTCTTCAAGTCGCAGCAGCTCCTCCGCTTTGAATCGGAGGTGGTGATCGAGAACGTCGAGAAAAAGACCAGCTTCAAGGACGCCGACAAGACCGTCCTCAAGCTCGATAAGAAGTACTTCGGCGTTTACACCAGTACCCAGGCCAAGCACCACTTCGCCTTCAAACCGCCGAAGAAGATGATTTTGGCGCTGGCGGTGATCCTGGGCGCGGCGTTCATGGTGTACCGCGCCTATGAGCGCTACCAGCAGGGGACCAAGCCGGCGGAAGCCACTGCCCCGAGCAAGCCCGGCGAAGACAAGGGCGTGGTTGATCAGGCCAAGTCCATGGTCGGCTCCCTCATCAATCCCAGCGGCGGCGCCGACGCACCGAAGGCCACGACACCCGAGCAGTACATCGCCGACCGCAAGCCAAGGATTCCTGACTTTCCAGCCTCGGCGCCGTTGTACGACCAACTGAGCACACCCGTCAGTCGACCTCGCATCTACTGCCTGTCCACCAGTGATCCGCGCTTGGTGGAACGCCGCCCGCCGGAGACGGTACGGGACGGCACGTCCTGCCAGTGCTACACGCAGCAGGCGAGCAAGTTCGCCACCTCATTCGACTTCTGCCTGAGCGTGGCCAGGAACGGCTATTTCGATCCAACCATCCCCGACCGAGGCACAGGGCCTGAGTCGCGCGTGGCGCAGCAACCGGTGCCGGTCCAGCCAATCCCCGACCCCGCCCAGCAGCAGGCCAGCAACGGCGAAATCAACGGGCCAAGGGTGACGATCATCCCGCACGAGAAAGGGGAATTCCTGTGGTAGCCGGCTGGCTCCGTTTTGCGGTTGGAGGCGACGGAGGAGCCCCACCGCAAACCGGCCAGCCGGAGCGGTCGACGTCCCTGTAACACGTCAGAAAGCTCACCTAGTCCCGTTTCGATTCGTTGCTATTCGGAGTGTTTGAGAAATGAGTAAACCGACCCATCAAGTCCGCGTCGTGATGAAACCGGACGGCCAAGTTTTCGAGTCGCCCGAAGGGCGTTTGTTCTTCAACGATAAAACCGTGAAGTGGACCGATTTGTCCGGCGTGCGCTTCCTGCGCTGTGGCGTGGACACCGTTCGCCAGCTCTACAACGGGCTGATTCGTCCCGAGGTCATGGCCATCTTCGACGAGAAAGACGACCTCGTAGAGTTCGCGGGCTATGAATGGATGAAGGGCCGTATCGGTCGGGATTCGGGCTATCAGTTCCGGCTGCAGAACGCAGACCTCGGCATCATCCTGCTCATCAAGAACCACAACGTGAAGCTCGAAAACATCGGGCCACATCTCAAGTTCGAAATCTCGCCGCACGCCCTGGATGGCGCCGACCCGCGCATCCTGCAAGGTATGCTCGACGACCTCGCCGCCGCTGTCCTGACCGCCTGTGAAGCCAACCAGTGCGCCGTCCATATCGCCCTGGACGTGCAGGGCTGGACGCCTCCCGCCGATCTGGTGGACCGCATGCATTGCCGCGCCCACCGCGTGCGCCAGATCAGCGGGATTCAACGCATCGAGTTTGACGGCAACGCCTCGGTGTATGGCCGTGGTGAAACGTACATGTTCGGTTCGGCAACCGGCGTGCAACTGTGCATCTACAACAAGACCTTGCAGGCACGGGCTACCGACAAGCTCGATTACTGGCAAAGCGTGTGGGCCACACTGAACGGCGATCCCTTCGGCGATGGCGAACCCGCCTATAACCCGCTGGAAACCGTGTGGCGCCTGGAATTTCGTTTCCACCATTCGGTGGTGGAGCAGTTCGCGCAGGGCTCCACGCTGTCCTCTGGTGAGGTGATTGGCTGCAGAACCTACGAGGGGCTGTGTCCGCATCTGCAAGGGCTCTGGCAATACGCCTGCGAGAATTTCCGGCTATTGGAATCGCGCACCACCTTCGATCCGTTCTGGTCCCTTATCAGCCAGGACGTGCGGGTCCAGGTCGAAGCCGATCCGCTCATCGAGCGCACCGAATACCGGCGCTACTACAAGACCGCGCAAGGCTTCTCTGGTCGTAACTGCGAGATGTTCCTCGGCCAGTTCATTAGCCTGATTGCCCGGGAGCGGATACCGGCAAAAAAGGCCATCGAGTCCGCCCGTAAATTGGAGTTCTGGCACGTGATCGAAGACCACTACCTGAGCAAGGGTTGGACTCTGAAGGAATTCGAACGGCACATACACCGGCTCATGTGCGACCGATACCTCAAGAAGGGATACGCGGTGTAATGAGCATCACCAAGCTCCCCGATGGTCGCTGGTTCGTTGATGTCGAACCGATCAAGGGCAAGCGTTTCCGCAAACGCTTCAAGACCAAGGCCGAGGCGCAACATTTTGAGGCCACGGCGCGCCAGAAATGCGCTGAAAATCCAGGCTGGAGCATCAAGCCAAAGGATCGTCGACAGCTCTCCGAGCTGGTCGAACTCTGGTATGAGTTGCATGGGCAGACGTTGGCTAACGGCCACCGCTGTGTCGCGATTCTGCGGCTGGTAGCGCAAGACCTCGGCAACCCAGTGGCGGCGAATCTGGACCCGGCGAAAGTGGCTCGCCTGCGAACCAAGCAGATCAGCCAAGGCATGTCGGGCAAGTCAGCAAACAACCGGCTGGGCTACCTCAAGTCCATATTCAATGAACTGCGGCAACTGGGTGTCATCGACTACGAGAACCCCATCGGCAGGATGCGTCCGCTGAAGCTTCAGGAAAAGCCCCTCACCTACCTGACCAAGCATCAGGTTTCAGAGCTGCTCGCAGCGCTCGACGCACGCGAAACGTCGCCTCATCCGAAGATGGTCGCCCGCCTCTGCCTAGCTACTGGTTCGCGTTGGGGTGAAGCTCAGGCCCTGACACCGGAACGGCTCAAGGGCAACACGGTGGTGTTTGCTAACACGAAGTCAAAACGTGTTCGGTCGGTGCCGATCTCGGAGCAATTGGCCAAAGATATTCGCCAGCACTGGAAGACTCACGGCCCTTTCACGAATTGCCTTGGCGTGTTCCGGCTGGTGTTGTTGTCCACCTCGATCAAGCTACCAAGGGGCCAAGCCAGTCATGTGCTACGCCACACCTTCGCCAGTCACTTCATCATGAACGGCGGTCACATCGTGACTTTGCAGCACATCCTGGGGCATGCGTCACTGTCGATGACGATGCGCTACGCACATTTGTCTAAAGACCATTTGTCTGAAGCTGTGCGGCTCAATCCGCTTTCAGGGGAAACTTCGCCTGCTTCTAGTGCAACGTATCGACTTTAACTACAGCCAAAGCTCGATACTTTTGCAGAGATTCCAGTATCAACAAGCAGCTCTCGACGTGGCGAATTATTTCTTGAATTCTTTCCAGCGCGTCGTTGGGTTCAGTTTTTTTCTCTGCAATTTCAAGGTCATCCATTGCCAGAGATAAGCAGCAACAAGCGATGCTCAACCCCCGATTGAATCGTTCGTCATTCATATCAACCTCGGTTGACGACCGAACGGTGGCGGGCAATTCCGCCAAGGCTCGGACATGAAATTTCTCAACCATCCTCTCTATTCAAATTTATAGCAACTGATTTACTCCTCACCTTTTCGTATAAAAAAACCCGCAATGTGTGAATTACGGGTTTTCCCCACTTAGACCGATTACAGAATTTGTACTTGCTCGGCCTGAAGTCCTTTGGCCCCGGGAGCCACCAGGAAGCTTACTCGCTGGCCTTCCTCCAGGCTTTTAAAGCCACTCGACTCGATCTCATGATAGTGCACGAAGACGTCTGGACCATTTTCAGGGGTGATGAAGCCGAAGCCCTTCACTGTGTTGAACCATTTGACGGTACCGGTTTGGCGACTAGCCATGATGTTTTTCTCCAAAGCAGGAATACCCAGTCGTCAGGACTGAGACTGACTGAATGCGAAGTGAAGAGGTGCCGAGGAGATGAAAGTCAACTAGAGAACATCAAGACGGGGCCGCTAGACCAAGCAGGCAGATTCGTAGAATACCGCCGCGCGGATGAATTGATAGATATTTCGCTCAATCACTGATTATTCGGATAGATGGTCCGCATTTCCACCAGATACATGGACAAAACCTGTATATTCAAGAGGGCTGCTAATTTTGCCACCCGTCATGAAAGGGTAAAAACATGTCCAACGAACTGTTAGATAGTGCACGATCGGAGATAAACGCGAAAACTGAATTATTTTTATCCCAAGGGGGAGAAATTCAGAAGGTTCCAGCTGGTAAGACTGGCTACAAGCGTCCGCCGCTTTGGACGAAGTCCCCTGAGAAAAAGCCCGAAGCCTGATTTGAACCCAACGTTGCGTTGATCCTTCGACACTTTTTCGACACCTTTCCATCCCCCCAAAAGCAAAGCCCCCGAAACGCTAGGCATTTCAGGGGCTTGGCAGGGTGTTCTGGAGCGGGCGAAGGGAATCGAACCCTCGTCATGAGCTTGGGAAGCTCAGGTAATGCCATTATACGACGCCCGCTTGGGGGTGCCTTTTTACCAGAAGGCTTGGGCTTAGTGAAGCCTTGGCCGCTGCCGCTTCGCATACTGCCTCTCCCCTCCCCTTATGGGTCGTGCCAAATACGGCTTGGGCAGGTATCTTCGAGCGCTTTCGATTTTCGGATTCGAGTGAGACAGGTGATGAGCCGTTCTGCCATGCGTGCTGCCGCGTTGGGGTTGGGTCTGCTGTGTTCGGCAGCGGCCTTGGCGCGGGTCGAGGTCAAGCCGGTGCAGAACCCTTCGCTCGGACCGACGCTGGCGGTGCGCATCACCGAAGACATCGCCGTGGGCGACTACGAATTGCTGATGCGTGGGCTGAAGGACAACCCCGGTAAGTTCTCGCGCAAGATCGCCCTGCTCGACTGCATCGGCGGCAACCAGGACGAGGCGATCAAGATCGGCCGGCTGCTGCGCGAGACCGGGTTCGACACCTGGGTCCCTAGCCATGGCGTTTGCCAGGGCACCTGCGTCTACGTGCTCGCTGCCGGGCATTCGCGGCGGGTACGCGGTTACGTCGGCCTGCATCGCCCCTACTTCCCTGGCGGCGACTCCTGGCAGGACGAGCGCGCCGGTCGCTACAGCCCGGCGGCTTATCTGCGCGAAATGAATGTCGCGCAGAGCCTCCTGGACGACATGTCGTCCATTACCCCAGGGCAGGTGCGCCTGCTCTCCGCCCAGGACCTGGCGCGTTACCGCCTCGACTGACGCCTCTGGTACGACGGTACTCCTTGTAACACGCCGTGCCGGCATTCCGCCGGGCGCTCCGTAGCCGCACTGCACCTGATCTGCTCTAGGTCAAGAAATGGTAAAGGCCGATTGCCGACATATGGCGGACGGCTATTATCCGGAATGCTTTTTGCTGTTCCACAGCGCGGCAGTCCAGACACTTCCGCAAGCATTAAAAAAAACGGAGCTACACGCATGTTCAAGACCTTCGGCAAGACCCTGCTCGCTGTTTCTCTGGCGGGCGCTGTGGCTGGTATGGCGCAGGCGGACAACAAAGTGCTGCACGTGTACAACTGGTCGGACTACATCGCCCCGAACACGGTCGATGAGTTCTCCAAGGCCACCGGAATCAAGGTCGTCTACGACGTCTATGACAGCAACGAAGTGCTGGAAGCCAAGCTGCTGGCCGGCAAGTCGGGCTACGACGTGGTGGTTCCGTCGAACAACTTCCTCGCCAAGCAGATCAAGGCCGGCGTCTACATGCCGCTGGATAAGTCCAAGCTGCCGAACTGGAAGAACCTCAACCCGGATCTGATGAAGACCCTGGAAGTCAGCGACCCGGGCAACAAGTATGCGATCCCGTACATGTGGGGCACCATCGGCATCGGCTACAACCCGGACAAGGTCAAGGCCGTGCTGGGCGACAATGCGCCAGTCGACTCCTGGGACCTGGTGTTCAAGCCCGAGAACATCGAGAAGCTGAAGCAGTGCGGCGTGAGCTTCCTCGACTCGCCGACCGAGATGCTGCCGGCGGCCCTGCACTACCTGGGCTACAAGACCGACACCAACGATCCGAAGCAGATCAAGGAAGCTGAGGGTCTGTTCCTGAAGATCCGTCCGTACATCACCTATTTCCACTCCTCGAAGTACATCTCCGACCTCGCCAACGGCAACATCTGCGTCGCCATCGGCTATTCCGGCGACGTCTACCAGGCCAAGGCTCGCGCCGTGGAAGCGAAGAACAACGTGAAAGTGCTGTACAACATTCCGAAGGAAGGCGCTGGCGCCTTCTTCGATACCGTTGCCATTCCGAAGGATGCCGAGAACAAGGAAGGCGCGCTGCAGTGGCTGAACTTCCTGCTTGATCCGAAGGTGATCGCCGAGATCAGCAACGCCATCTCCTACCCCAACGGCAACTCCGCCGCCACTCCGCTGGTGAACGAGGAAATCCGCAATGACCCGGGCATCTACCCGAGCGAAGCGGTGATGAAGAAGCTGTACGCCTTCCCGGGCCTGCCGGCGAACACCCAGCGTCTGATGACCCGTACCTGGACCACCATCAAGACCGGCAAGTAATCCGCTCCACGCAGGACGCAAATCGCACCAGGAAGGTGCAAATCCAAAACGCCCGCCCCGCTTTCGCACAACGAACGGGGCGGGCGTTTTATTTCTGCATTCCCCTTCGCGAACCCTGTTCGATATTCCCGAACACACCGCCCGCTCAAGGACGCGGTTGCCGCCGACTCCGTGAAAATGTTCAGTATAATTTTCATGAACCAGGGTGAGTCGTCAAAAATAATGGACCGATTTTTATCGGCATTACATTTTTAAACTTAAAAATCAGCACTTTACGACATAACCGCGTGCTCGGTTCGGCCATTATTTTTGACGATCCAAACCGAAATTGTTTGACATATTTTACGGCTCTGGCAGGCTGGTGGACAGGTTTCGACCGTATTCGGGCTTCCTAGGTCCCGTTTGCGGCAGTGCTCGGAACCCCAGGTAGCGTCCCGCCGGTCGCGCCTGCACAGAAACGACAGGCCGCGCCTGTCTCAAGGTGACATATGTCCAACAGCAACATTGGCAATAAGAATCAGAAACTCCGTAAACCCGTCGTCCTGATGTCCATGGGCTACCAGGAACGCAAGGGTCACGACTACCAAGTGATGACCCACAAGTACATCACTCCCCTCGCCGAAATCGCCGGGTGCGTGCCGGTCCTGGTACCGACCTGCTGCGGTACCGAAGATCTCGAGCAATACCTCGACATGGCTGACGGCGTGTACCTCACCGGTGCCGGCAGCAATATCGACCCGACCCTCTACGGTCAGGAAAACGCCACCCCCGAGAAGGGCCAGGACAAGAACCGCGACCTGTTCGACCTGCCCCTGATCAAAGCCGCGATTGCCCGTGGCCTGCCGATCTTCGGCATCTGCCGCGGCATGCAGGAAATCAACGTGGCGCTGGGCGGCGACATGTACCAGAAGCTCTACGCCGAGCCTGGCTTCAACGATCACCGGGAGAACCCGGAAGATCCGGTGGATGTGCAGTACGCGCCGGCGCACAGCGTGCAAGTAGCTGCCAACACCTGGCTGCACAAGCTGCTGCAGAGCGACACCATCCAGGTCAACTCGCTGCACGGCCAGGGCCTGAAGACCCTCGGCAAGGGCATCGAAGCCATCGCCCACGCCGAAGACGGCCTGGTCGAAGCGATCCACGCACCGAGCATTTCGCCCTTCCTCTTCGCGGTGCAATGGCACCCGGAATGGCAGGCGGCGAAGAACCCCGATTCGGTGAAGATCTTCGAGGCCTTTGGCGACGCTTGCCGCCAGCAGGTAAAGAAGAAGCAGGCCCGCTACGGCAACGCTGCCTGAGCGAGAGCCTGAAATGAAAAAGCCCGGCATTGGTCGGGCTTTTTCTTGCCTGTCTTTTGTGTAGCTGCGAGGGGAACGCCTGCGTTGTCTTCTGGGTCCCCGCGTTCGCGGGGATGACGCAGGAGAAGCCACTCCCAGCTGTCACTCCCGCGAACAGGGTTTGCGCTGGTCGGAATAGGACTGGCCCTAAAGACGGTTGCGACTACTACAGCAGAACCTTACTGGGCGGGTGCGTTGGGGAACACCCGCTGGATGCGCTCGGCCAAGGCCATGGCGCGGTCGCTCTTGGTGAACAGCAGCAGGTAGTCGTGATCGGACTTGGCCGCCGGCGCGATGCGGAACTCCAACGGTCCCTGCACCACCTGCTGGCCGACCGGTACCTTGAAAGTCGCCACGCAGTTGAGCACGCCGCTCTCCCCGTCCTTCTCGGTCACGGCGCCCTCGCTCAGTTCGGCATCCTTGAGCAGTGAAGCACGCCCCTGCAACGGGCCATCGGTGAACACCTTCACCAACTGGTCGCGCATGTCCTTGCTGACGCAAGCCTCAGCATCCTTCTTTGCGCCACAGGCGCTGAGCAGCACCGCGGCGGCGATCAGGGGCAGCAACTTGTAGTTCATCTTTTCCTCGGGACGGTCTTTGGTGCGGTTTGGAGTGCTTGGCGTAGGAAAAATTCCGGTGAATGCGATAGAAAAGTCTCCGCTGCCAGTAGGATTCCGGATAAATGGCCTTCAGCCATCATCCATGCTGCCGTTAACCGTACACGGATTATTGCGCCTGAAGGATCGCACGCACGCGCCCCGCCCTCTCCATCGGAGACGACAATGCAAGACGCCCCAAGCGATAACGACGTCTACAAGACCCTGCTGGAATCCACCCGGGCGATCCCCTGGAAGATCGACTGGAAGACCATGACCTTCGCCTACATCGGCCCGCAGATCGAGCAGTTGCTGGGTTGGAGCCAGTCCAGCTGGGTCGGCGTGAACGACTGGGCGGAGCGCATGCATCCGGAGGACCGCGACGCTGTGGTGGCCTTCTGCGTCTCGCAGTCCCAGGCCGGCACCGACCACGAGGCCGACTATCGCGCGCTCACCGCCGACGGCGACTACGTGTGGATCCGCGACGTGGTGCATGTGCAACGCGATGCCAACGGCGAGGTGCTGGCACTGATCGGCTTCATGTTCGATATCAGCGAACGCAAGCGAACCGAGCAGCAACTGCTTCAGCTACAGAAACAGCTGGAGGAGTTTTCCTTCAAGGACGGCCTCACCGGCATCGCCAACCGGCGCATGTTCGACTCTGTGC
The DNA here is from genome assembly GCF_041409665.1 of Pseudomonas sp. QL9. Lineage (NCBI taxonomy): Bacteria > Pseudomonadati > Pseudomonadota > Gammaproteobacteria > Pseudomonadales > Pseudomonadaceae > Pseudomonas > Pseudomonas sp. QL9. The sequence continues at coordinate 4,114,868 of NZ_CP166971.1, read as the reverse complement.
TGCAGACCGAATGGGCCAGCGCGCAGCGCAGCGGCCAGCCGTTGTCCCTGGTGCTGCTGGATATCGATTATTTCAAGCAATACAACGACCACTACGGCCACATCCAGGGCGATGAATGCCTGCGTAGCGTCGGCCAGGTCCTGCAGCAGGCGGTCAGCCGGCCGCGCGATTTCGTCGGCCGTTTCGGCGGCGAGGAGTTCGTGCTGATCCTGCCGGAGACCTCCGGGGAGTCGGCCATCCTGGTCGCCGAACACTGCCGGGCCCTGCTGCGCGAACGCTGCATTCCCCACGAGAAGTCCGCCATCGCCTCGCTGCTGACCATCAGCCTCGGCGTCGGCACCATCCAGCCCCGTCATGGCGAACGAGCGCTGGACTTCATCGAACAGGTCGACCGCCTGCTCTACAAGGCGAAGCAGAACGGCCGTAACCGCCTGGAAGCCGCCTGCTGGGGCAACGCCGAGCAACTGGCCGAGCAGGTTTGAGGCGCCCGCCTCAACGCCACGCCCAGCGCACTTTCGGGAGTCCCCAGCCGCGCTGCATCCCGGCCGCCGCCAGCAGGATGGCGGCCACGCCGAGCCACTGCACCAGGCCCAGGCGATGGCCGAACACGACCCAGTCGACCAGGATCGCCGAGACCGGGTAGATGAAGGAGAGCGCGCCGGTCAGCGTGGTCGGCAGCTTCTGGATGGCTCCGTAGAGCAGGATGTACATCAGCCCGGTGTGGATGATGCCCAGTGTCGCCAGGCTGGCCCAGGCCGATGGCTGTTGCGGCAGCGTGCTCAGGTTGGTCCAAGGCGCCAGCAGGAGTACGCCGGTGCACACCTGGATCAGCGCGATCAGGTGCGGCGGCACGCCCTGCAGGCGCTTGATGATCAGGGCCGCCAGCGCATAGAGGAAGGCCGCGCCCAGGGCCAGGAGGATGCCGCCCAGGTAGTCGCTGCCCTGCCCCGCGCCGCCATGGGCGCTGACGATGGCGAGCATGCCAACGAAGGACAGCGCCAGCCAGCCGAGTTTGCGCGCGCTGAGTTTCTCGCCGAGGAACAACGCCGCCAGCAGCACCAGCATGAAGGGCTGGGTGTTGTACACGGCGGTGCCGATGGAAATGGACGCGCGCGAATAGGAAGCGAACAGCAGCACCCAGTTGCCGACGATGGCCACGCCGCTGAGCAGCGCCAGGCCGAAGCTCGCCAGGCTCAGCACGCCCGGGCGCAGCAGCCCGAGCAGCGCGCAGGCGGCGAGCAGGGTGACGGCGCCGAACACGCAGCGCCAGAACACTACGTCCAGCACCGGTTGCCCGGAGATCAGCACCAGCCAGCCGATGGTGCCGCAGATCAGCATTGCCGCGGTCATCTCCAGCGTGCCGCGTTGAATCGACTTGTCCATGGGAAGGTCTCCAGCAGGATGTGCCTACAGGATGCCAAGGCGCGCGACAGCCTTCTATCGCATTACATAGGCGTATCTGCAGACTCACCTTTACTATCAAGGCAACTCACGCACTTCACCTTACGAGCGCACCATGACCGACGAAATCGACCAACTGCTGATCGCCGCCCTGATGGATGACTCGCGCCTGTCGCTCAAGGCCCTGGCGCAGGTCAGCGGCCTCTCCGCCCCCAGCGTCGGCGAGCGCCTGCGCAAGCTGGAGGAGCGCGGGGTGATCCGCGGGTACACCCTGGAAATCGACCCGAAGGCCTTCGGCTATCTGCTCCAGGCCATCGTCCGCGTGCGCCCGCTGCCGGGCCGGCTGCATGAAGTGGAGCGGCTGATCCAGTCGATCCCCGAGTTCACCGAGTGCGACAAGATCACCGGCGACGACTGCTTCGTCGCCCGTCTCTGCGTGCGCGACATGGAGCAGCTCGACGCCCTGCTCGACCGCCTCAACGGCCAGGCCGAGACCAACACCGCCATCGTCAAGAAAACCCCGGTCAAGCGCCGCCTGCCACCGATGACCTGAAGCGCCGCGACAGGATCGGGCAAGAATCCGGCAGCATCGAGCGCCGTCCTTTTCGGCCGCTGCAACCATACTGGACGACGTTCGCCGCCCCCGGCGGAGCGGCGCCTTCCACTGCCCATCCCGAGGATCGCTCCATGCGCTATAGAAAGTTCGGCAACACCGGCCTGTTCGTCTCGGAACTGTGCCTGGGCACCATGACCTTCGGCGGCGAAGGCCAGCTCTGGAGCCAGATCGGCAAGCTGCAGCAGGCCGAGGCCGAGCAGTTGATCTCTACCGCCCTGGCGGCCGGCATCAACTTCATCGACACCGCCGACGTCTACTCCGAAGGCCGCTCCGAGCAGATCACCGGCCAGGCCCTGAAGAACCTCGGCGTGGCCCGCGAGGACGTGGTGGTCGCCACCAAGGTGTTCGGCGAAACCGGCACCCGCGGCGCCAACTCCCGCGGCCTGTCGCGCTACCACATCGCAGGTGGGGTACAGGCCAGCCTGGAGCGTCTGCAACTCGACCACATCGACCTCTACCAGGTGCACGGCTTCGACCCGGCGACGCCAATCGAGGAAACCCTGCGCGCCCTCGACGACCTGGTGCGCCAGGGCCTGGTGCGCTACGTCGGTGTTTCCAACTGGGCGGCATGGCAGATCATGAAGGCATTGGGCACTGCCGAGCGCCTGGGCCTGGCTCGCTTCGAATCGCTGCAGGCCTACTACAGCCTCGCCGGGCGCGACCTGGAGCGCGAGCTGGTGCCGCTGCTGCGCAGCGAGAAGGTCGGCCTGATGGTCTGGAGCCCCCTGGCCGGCGGGCTGCTCAGCGGCAAGTACGGACGCGGCCTGGACGCCGGGGCCGACAGCCGGCGCAGCCAGTTCGACTTCCCGCCGGTGAATCGCGAGCGCGCCTATGACTGCATCGACGCCATGCGTGGCATCGCCGAGGCCAAGGGCGTGACGGTGGCGCAAGTCGCCCTCGCCTGGCTGTTGCACCAGGAGGTAGTGACCAGCGTGATCATCGGCGCCAAGCGCCTGGAGCAACTGCAGGACAACCTTGCTGCCACCCAGGTGCAACTGAGCGCCGAGGAGCTGGCCACACTAGATGCAGTCAGCGCGCTGCCGGCCGAATACCCCGGCTGGATGCTCGAACGCCAGGGCGAGTACCGGCGCGGCCAGCTGCGCGGTTGAGCCGAAGCCGGACGCGCCTGACCCTTACTGGAAGGCCGCGTCGAGCAGCGCCGGCAGGACCACCCCGGCCGGCCCTTCCAGGCTGAACTCGCGCGGCCCGTGCACGCTCACCGGCTGTGGATTGACGTGGGCAACCACGGCGCCGCTTTCGGCAGCCAGTTGCGGGACCATCGCCGCTGGCTGGACCACGCCGGAGGTGCCGATGGACAGCAGGCAGTCGCAGTCCTGCGCTGCTTCGAAGGCTGTCTGCAGTGCCGATTCCGGCAGCATTTCACCGAACCAGACCACGCCCGGCCGCACGCGCTCCCCGCAGTGCAGGCAACGCGGCGGCTCCAGGCGGCGACCTTCTTCGGGCTCGCCCGGAGCACTCGACAAAGTGCCGTGGGGCATGCTGCAGGCCACACAGCGCGGCTGGTGCAGGCTGCCGTGGAGATGGATGACTTCAGTGCTGCCGGCGCGCTCGTGGAGGTCGTCGACGTTCTGTGTCACCAGCGTCAGGCGCGGCACGCAGGTCTCCAGTTCGGCGATGGCGTGGTGCGCGAGGTTGGGCTGCGCCGCCAGCACCTTCATGCGCCGCCATTCATACCAGCCCCAGACCAGCGCCGGGTCCTCTGCGAAGGCTTCGGGGGTAGCCAGCTGCGCTGGATCGAAGCGCTCCCAGAGCCCGCTCAGGGCGTCGCGGAAGGTAGGGATGCCGCTTTCGGCGGAAACGCCGGCTCCGGTAAACACCACCAGGTGGCGAGTCGTACGCAGGGCATCGAGAAGAACGTGGGGGAAGGTCGCGGACATGCCTGGCACCTTGGCTGAGGAATGAGCCCGGCATTATTCGCGGCGCGCACCGGGTGGGGCAATGCGGCTTGCGCCTACGGAGATGTCAGACCCATCCGGCGAGTCGCAGCAGCCACCAGGCGAGGATCACCAGTTGTGCCAGGAAGCCGGCGAAACGCAGCCAGACGAACAGCGGCGAAGTGCTGATCAGGTGCATCAGCGACTGGAAGATTCGCGCGCCCAACAGCAGCGGCGCCAGCGGATCGGTGATCTGGGTCTGCCCGGTAACCATCGCGTAGAGCAGCGCGGCTGCGAACAGCGGCACATTCTCCACGCAGTTGGCATGGGCGCGCGCCAGGCGCTGGCCAAGGCCAGGTGTATTGCTGCCGTCGGCAGCGAAGGCATTGACCGCCATGCGCCCGGACATAACCAGCAGGCCGCGCAGATTGACCAGCAGGAAGACCAGCAGCAGGGTCCAGGCGACCAGGCCGAGCAAGGCGACTGCGCTTGCGCTGAGAGACATGGGGAAACTCCTTTTGTTGTTTTGATGGAGGAGAAGCCCCGTGACTGTAGAGAATTTAGAGCATTTGCTCTAGCCGTACTTTCGCCGAACCGTCAGCCCTTCCCCGCCCGCGCCAGGCAGCGCTGGTAACGCTCGTCCACGCGCTGGGCGAACCAGGCGGTGGTCAGGTTGCGGGTGATCTTCGGGCTGTGCAGCGTGATGCCTGGCAGGATCGCCCGTGGCAGCGGCTTGCCTTCGGCCTTCTCCGCCAAGGCGAAGACCTTCGCATACAGCCGCGACTCGCTGAACTCGGGGCGTTCGCCCTGCTCCAGCGCGCGACGAATCTCGCTGTCGCTCATGTCCAGGCGCTTGCCCAGGCTGCGCGCAGCCAGTTCGGTGGCGCCAGCGGCGCTGCTGTCGTAGCGGATCAGGTCGCCGTCCAGGGTCAGCGCAATGCCGCTGGCGAGGCTCACCGCACGTTGGAAGGCCGCGTTACGACTGGCGTACCAGCCGGCGTTGTAGTCGGCGAAGCGGTACAGCGGTTGCGGGTAGTCCACCGGATAGCCGAGCAGGTGGGCGGTGCCGAAGTAGAGCCCGCCGCGCCGGCTGAAGACCTCCTGGCGGATGCTGCCCTTGAGCGGATAGGGATAGCCCGCGGCGTGTTCCTCGGCGAAGGCCACGCTCACCTGCATGGGCCCGCCGGTATGCACCGGGTTGAAGCGGCCGAACAGCTGCTGACCAAGCGGCACCATGCCGATGAAATCGTCGAAGATCGCGCTCAGCTCGCGTTCGCTGCGCGCCTTGTCCAGGCGCTGGCTGTAGCTGCGTCCGTCCGGCGACTTCAGCGCCAGCGCGGCATCGAGCATGAAGTTCGGAACGTGCACAGCCGACGCGCGGCGCTGCATTTCACTTCGGGCGATGCCGCCAAGGTTGGGGACCTGCGGGTCGGCCTGCAGGTTGGACTCCTGCTCGGCCACCGCGATCACCGAGCAGAGGTTCTGCGTGCTCGGCTTGATCTTCTGGGCGGCGAAAGCCACCTGGATATCGGTCGCCCAGCCCTGCCGGTCCTTGACCGTGGCCGGCAGCAGGCGCACGAGGCTGGCGCGGACTTCGGCGGGCGTCGGCTCGGCGGCCTGGCGCGTCGATTGCGAGCTGCAGCCTGCCAGCACGAGCAGCACGGCGCCCAGGGCCAGGGTGTCGCGCAGCAAGCGATTGGCGCTTGGCAAGCCAGGCGAAACGAGGACAGGGGACATCGGCGGCGGACTCCTTCTAGATACGGCCCGGGCATCCTAAGCGTTAGCCGGACACAGGTCGAATCGCCACCTGCAGCCGGCGCGGCTACGCTCCTGTTCACGGCGCCAGTCGGTCAAGCAGAGCTTGCCGATTCGCGAAAAATTACGCAGAGTGTAAAAAGATTACGAAAACAACAGCACCCGCAACGACGGATGCGCAGCCTGCGAGCCAAGGTCCATGGATCTCTACACCTACTACCGCTCCACCTCCTCCTACCGGGTGCGCATCGCCCTGGCGCTGAAGGGGCTGGACGCCCGGCACCTGCCGGTGAACCTGCTGCAGGGCGAGCACCGCCAGGACGCCTACCGCGCCATCAACCCGCAAGGCCGCGTGCCGGCGCTGCGCGTCGACGGCGAGTTGCTGATCCAGTCGCCGGCGATCATCGAATACCTGGAAGAACGCTTCCCCGAGCCCGCCCTGCTGCCGCGCGATCCGCTGCAGCGCGCGCACCAGCGTGCCGTGGCCGCGCTGATCGGCTGCGATATCCATCCGCTGCACAACGTCGCCGTGCTCAACCGCCTGCGCGGCCTGGGCATCGACGAAACAGGCGTCAACCAGTGGATCGCCCATTGGATCGGCGAGGGCCTCGCCGCCGTGGAAGCGCTGATCGGCGACGATGGGTTCTGTTTCGGCCAACCCGGCCTGGCCGACGTCTACCTGCTCCCGCAGCTGTACGCCGCCCGCCGCTTCAATGTGGACCTCGCGGCATTCCCGCGCATACTTCGGGTAGAGCGTCTGGCGCTGGAGCATCCGGCGTTCCGCCAGGCCCACCCCGACGCCCAGGCCGACAAGCCGGCCTGAGGAGCGCACCATGCAAAGCCTCGGATTCAAAGTCACCATCGGCGATTTCCTCGCCCGCAGCGTACGCGGCGTACCCTGCTCGCCACCGCGCCAGCCACGTTGCTGAGACACCCCACGACTTTACGAATCCCGGACGCGCGAGCGCGCGTCCACCGCGAGGAACACAACATGGCAGACCTTTTTGAAAACCCAATGGGCCTGATGGGCTTCGAGTTCATCGAATTCGCATCCCCCGTCCCCGGCGTGCTGGAACCGATCTTCGCCAGCCTCGGCTTCACCAAGGTAGCTACCCACCGCTCGAAGGACGTGCACCTGTATCGCCAGGGCGAGATCAACCTGATCCTCAACAACGAGCCGAAGAGCCTGGCCGCGTACTTCGCCGCCGAACACGGCCCCTCGGTGTGCGGCATGGCCTTCCGCGTGAAGAATGCGCACCAGGCCTACGCCCGCGCCCTGGAGCTGGGCGCGCAGCCGGTGGACATCCCCACCGGCCCGATGGAACTGCGCCTGCCGGCGATCAAGGGCATCGGCGGCGCGCCGCTGTACCTGATCGACCGCTTCGGCGAAGGCTCGTCGATCTACGACATCGACTTCGAGTTCATCGAGGGTGTCGACCGCCATCCGAAGGGGGCCGGGCTGAAGATCATCGACCACCTGACCCACAACGTGTACCGCGGGCGCATGGCCTACTGGGCGGACTTCTACGAGAAGCTCTTCAACTTCCGCGAGATCCGCTACTTCGACATCAAGGGCGAGTACACCGGCCTGACCTCCAAGGCCATGACCGCGCCGGACGGCATGATCCGCATCCCGCTGAACGAGGAGTCCTCCAAGGGCGCCGGGCAGATCGAGGAGTTCCTCATGCAGTTCAACGGCGAGGGCATCCAGCACGTGGCCTTCCTCACCGACGACCTGCTCAAGACCTGGGACGCGCTGAAAGGCATGGGCACGCGCTTCATGACCGCGCCGCCGCAAACCTACTACGAGATGCTCGAAGAACGCCTGCCCAACCACGGCGAACCGGTGGAAGAGCTGCGCAGCCGCGGCATCCTCCTCGACGGCACCTCCGAGGGCGGCAGCCGTCGCCTGCTGCTGCAGATTTTCTCGGAAACCCTGATGGGCCCGGTGTTCTTCGAGTTCATCCAGCGCAAGGGCGACGACGGTTTCGGCGAGGGCAACTTCAAGGCGCTGTTCGAGTCGATCGAGCGCGACCAGATCCGCCGCGGCGTTCTCGAAACCAAGTAACGCCGGGCCGGCCTGCCGGCCGGTTCGCGGATGCGATCCGCTCCTACGGGGAAACACACCACCTGTAGGAGCGGCCCATGGCCGCGATTCGCGCGCATGGCGCGCTCCTACAAGGCACCGCAGTTTTACGCCGGTCGGGTCCCGGCCATGCGCGCGGTAATGGCTGCAGCAGCCTCCTTGAGCAGTTCCGCCGCGCGGCCCTGGGTCTCGGCGCGGAAGGCGCTGGCCGCGCCCACGACCGTCACCACGCCTGCGAGCTGTTCGCCCACGGCGAATACCGGCGCCGACAGCGCGTTCACGCCCGGCATCAGCAGGCCATGCACATGGTGCAGGCCGGTCGCGCGGATTTCTGCCGTCTGCTTATGCAGTTCGTCGTCATCGAGAGCGCCGGGCATGCCCGCCTCCTCCGCACGCAACGGCGTGGTTTCGCCGTCGGGCAGGTAGGCGTTGAACACCAGGCCGGTGGACGAACCGAGCAGCGGCAGCACCGAGCCCACGCGGGTGACGAGGGTCACGGCGCGCAGCGGCTGTTCGACCTGGACCACGGTCGGGCCCTTGTTGCCCCACACGGCGAGGAAGCAGGTTTCGTTGAGCTCGTCGCGCAGCGCGCTCAGATGCGGCGTGGCGGCGCGCACCACATCGAGGCGGCCGATGGCGGCGAGACCGACGAACAGCGCCTCCGGGCCGAGCGCGTAGTGGTTGGTGGCCGCGTCCTGCTCGGCGAAGCCGCTGGCGATCAGCGCCTGCAGGTAGCGGTGAACCTTGGCCGCGGGCATGCCGACGTGCTCGGCCAGGCGCGACAGCGAGGTCGCCGGGGCCAGGTCGGCGAGGCCCTTGAGGATGTCCGTGCCGACTTCGGCGGCCTGAACTTTCTGGCGTTTCGGCGCGTCGCCGGTGTCCCTGGAGATGGCCATGCAATCACTCGGTAGGCAATGGAGGCGCTGTTATAGCTTGACCCCTTTCCCGGTTCAAATTACGTTATTCGTAATTCGATTACAAAAACAACGAGGTCGCCATGCCCGTCGAATCCCTCACCTACCTGCCCGGCTTCAACAACCAGTTCAGCAGCGAGGCCATTCCCGGCGCCCTGCCCCACGGGCAGAACTCGCCGCAGCGGGTGCCTTTCGGCCTCTATGCCGAGCAACTCTCCGGCACCGCCTTCACCGTGCCGCGCAGCGAGGCCCGGCGCACCTGGCTGTACCGCATCCGCCCGTCCGCCGCGCACCCGCGTTTCGAGCGCCTGGCGCGGCAGATCCCCGGCCGCGAGATCGGCCCGGTGAACCCCAACCGCCTGCGCTGGAACCCGCATGAAGTGCCGGCCGAGCCCACCGACTTCCTCGACGGACTGCTGACCCTCGCCGCCACCGCCGATGCCGAGCAGGCCAGCGGCGTGAGCGTGCACCTGTACCGTGCCAACCGCTCGATGGACCGGGTGTTCTTCGACGCCGACGGCGAGCTGCTGATCGTCCCGCAACAAGGCCGCCTGCGCCTGGCCACCGAACTCGGGCTGCTCGACATCGAGCCCCTGGAAATCGCGGTGATCCCGCGCGGCATGAAGTTCCGCGTCGAACTGCTCGACGCCACGGCCAGCGGCTACATCTGCGAGAACCACGGCGCCGCGCTGCGCATCCCCGACCTCGGCCCGATCGGCAGCAACGGCCTGGCCAACCCGCGCGACTTCCTCGCCCCGGTGGCGCACTACGAAGACATCGACGCCCCCGTGCAGCTGGTGCAGAAGTTCCTCGGCGAGCTCTGGGCCTGCGAACTGGACCACTCGCCGCTGGACGTAGTGGCCTGGCACGGCAACCACGTGCCCTACAAGTACGACCTGCGCCTGTTCAACACGATCGGCACGGTCAGCTACGACCACCCGGACCCGTCGATCTTCACCGTGCTGACCTCGCCCAGCGACACCCACGGCATGGCCAACGTCGACTTCGTGATCTTCCCGCCGCGCTGGATGGTGGCCGAGAAGACCTTCCGTCCGCCGTGGTTCCACCGCAACCTGATGAACGAATTCATGGGCCTGCTGCTCGGTGCCTACGATGCCAAGGCCGACGGCTTCGCCCCGGGCGGCGCCTCGCTGCACAATTGCATGAGCGCCCACGGCCCGGACAACGCCAGCACCGTGCAGGCCATCGCCGTCGAGCTCGCGCCGCACAAGATCGAAAACACCATGGCCTTCATGTTCGAGACCGGCCGCGTGCTCCGCCCGAGCCGCTACGCTCTCGAGAGCCCGCAGCTGCAGCGCGACTACGACGCCTGCTGGAGCGGCATGGCCAAGACCTTCCAGAGGAACTGATCGACATGACCCAGGCAGACACCCGCAAGAGCTGGATCGCCTCCGCCAACGGCCACCCCGACTTCCCCCTGCAGAACCTGCCCCTGGGCGTGTTCAGCACGGCCGGCGGCACGCCGCGCGGCGGCGTGGCCATCGGCGAGCACATCTTCGACCTCAAGGTGGCAGCCGATGCCGGCCTGTTCATCGGCGAAGCCAAGCACGCCGCCGTAGCCGCCAGCGGCGCCAGCCTCAATGCCTTCTTCGCCCTCGGCGCCGGCCCCCGCCGCGCCTTGCGCGAACAGCTGCAGGCGATGCTCGCCGAAGGCAGCGAGCACCAGATCGCGCTGGAAGCGATGGGCGATTCGCTGCTGCCGCTGCAGATCGACTGCCAGCTGCAGCTGCCGGCGCAGGTGGGCGACTACACCGACTTCTACGTCGGCATCCACCACGCCAACAACGTCGGCCGTCTGTTCCGCCCGGACAACCCGTTGCTGCCCAACTACAAGCACGTGCCCATCGGCTATCACGGCCGGGCATCCACCGTGGTCGCCTCCGGCTGCGAAGTGCGCCGCCCCAATGGCCAGACCCTGGCGCCGGGCGCCGAAGCACCGAGCTTCGGCCCGAGCAAGCGCCTGGACTACGAACTGGAGCTGGGCATCTGGATCGGTCAGGGCAACGCCATGGGCGACGCCATCGCCATCGGCGCGGCCGAGCAGCACGTGGCCGGCTACTGCCTGCTCAACGACTGGTCGGCGCGCGATGTGCAGGCCTGGGAATACCAGCCGCTGGGCCCCTTCCTGGCGAAGAACTTCGCCACCAGCGTATCGCCCTGGGTGGTCACCGCCGAAGCCCTCGCACCCTTCCGCAAGGCCCAGCCGGCACGCCCGGAAGGCGACCCCCAGCCGCTGCCCTACCTGATGGACGCCAACGACCAGGCCCACGGCGCCTTCGACATCCAGCTGGAAGTGCTGCTGCTGACCCCGGCCATGCGCAAGCACGGCAGCGCGCCCGTGCGCCTGGCGCTGAGCAACACGCAGAACATGTACTGGACGGTGGCGCAGATGGTCGCGCACCACAGCGTCGGCGGCTGCAAGCTGCAACCGGGCGACCTGTTCGGCTCCGGCACCCTCTCCGGCCCGCAACCGGATGCGTTCGGCAGCCTGCTGGAGAGCACCTTCGGCGGCAAGCAGCCGATCGAGCTGCCCGGCGGCGAACAGCGCACCTTCCTGCAGGACGGCGACGAAGTGATCTTCCGCGCCTGGTGCGAGCGCGAAGGTTATCCGCGCATCGGCTTCGGCGAATGCCGTGGAGTCATCCTGCCGGCGCGTTGAAGCTCTGCCCGGCATTGCTTTTCGTAGGAGCGAGCTTGCTCGCGAACAGCCCCGCTGCGGAGTCGGTTCGCGAGCAAGCTCGCTCCTACAAGAGCATTTCTACCCCGCCGGGGACAGCGTCCCCAAAAGCGAAACCGCCGCCACCGCGGCCACCCCGCACGCCCACTCCAGCAACACGCTGCGCCGCAGCGCCAGCAGGTGGCGTTCACGGAAGGCCAGCGCCACGCGGTTGAGCAGCGCCAGGGCAAGCATGCCCGCCACCAGCAGCAGCTTGAAGGCCAGCACTCGGCCGAAGGTCGAGGTGCGCGGGTCCGGCCATTGCCCGACCAGCGCCCAGACGTTGACCAGCCCGCTCGCCGCTACGCCCGCCACCAGCAGATAACCGACACCGCTGAAGCGTCGCAGTGCCTCGGCATGGGTCGAGTCCGGCGCGCGATACAGCAGTGCCGCGAGCAACAGCAAGCCGCCGAGCCAGGCGCCGGCGCAGAGCAGGTGCAATCCCTGGTTGAACATCAGGCCGATGCCGGCCCAACCATCGAGCATGGCGCCGTGGCCGACCGGGGCAAGGCTCGCCAGCAGCGCGCCGCCAAGCAGCGGACGCAGTGGGTTGTCCGCCGACAGCGGCAGGCACAGCGCGACGAGCAGCGCGGCGTTGGCCGCCAGGTGCCAGGTCCACACCTGGCCGAAGAAGGTTTCCCGCAGCACCAGGCCAAGCGTCGACGGATCGAGCATGGCGGACCAGCCGCCCGCCATGCTCGCTGCCACCAGGCCCAGCCAGGCCAGCCCGCTGAACAGCGCCAGCAAGGCAGCAGGGCGTTGCCAGCCGAGCAGGTGTCCGTCCAACGCCGCCAGAACGGCGGGCTCCTGGCGACGCAGCACGGCGCGGAACAGCGAGACGCCGAACAGCGTCAGGCAGAGCGACAGGTGCAGGAAGCGACAGAAGACCAGGGCGTCATCCATGGCGGCTGCACCCCGTCATGACAGCGCGAATCAAGGTGCGACCTTGAAGCCGTAATGGCCCTCGCTCTTGTGCGTGTCCACGGACACCGCGTGCCACTCCACCGAGTAGCTGCCGGCCGGCAGCGGCTGGTCGAAGGTCACCACCAGCACCTTGGCGTTGCCCGCCTCGGTGGCGATGCCGGCGACCTTTACCGGCTGGCCGTCGGCGCCCTTGACCAAGACCTTGGTGAACTTCGCCTCGACACCTTCGGAGAAGGTCAGGCGCAGCTCCTTGGGCGCGCTGGCGGTGCTGTCGGCCGCCGGGACTTCCGTCTTCAGGTGGGCATGGGCGAACACTGCCGGAGCATTCAGCACGGCGAGCAGGCTGAGGGTGGCGAGCAGGGAGGATTTGCGCATGACGGGGCCTCGGCAGGAAAAAGTCGGCCGCGAGCTTACCAGCCCAGGTGCGCTCCGGGCATTCGTAGGATGGCGTTGAGCGAAGCGAAACCCATGCGGACCGAAGGTGGGCGCTCTGCAGTTCCCCCCCGTCACAGCATGGGGCTCGCAGGCTCCCCCCATCCTACGTTCCCCTCCGTCATCCCCGCGAACGCGGGGACCCAGCCCTTCAGCCCTGCAGGCGTTGAACGTCACCCGGATCGATGGAAGCGCCGGCGCCCAGCTCCTCGCGCTGCTTCGCCAGCCGCGCGCCTTCCTGGGCGGTCAGGGCGAAGAGTTTCTCCGCGTCGGCCTGGCGCAGTTGCAGCGCCAGCTTCTCCATGCCTTCGGCGACCACGATGTCGTGCTGCCGCGCGGCGAGGCCGGCGAGGATGGTCTGCGCGGCGACCGCCGGGTCGATGCCGTTGTCGATGTTGGTGTCGGAGCGGCCGCGCTGCGAGCCGTTGCCCTCCAGCGAGTTCTGCGCAATGGCGGTGCGCACCGAGCCCGGCAGGATCACGCTGACGCCGATGCCGTAGGCCGCCTCCACTTCCGCGCGCAGCGCCTCGAAGTAACCGACCACCGCGTGCTTGGCGCCGCAGTAGCCGGTGCGTAGCGGCGCGCCGACCTTGCCGGCCACCGAGCTGACCACCGCGAGCTGGCCACCGCCCTGCTCCACCAGGCGCGGCAGTAGCGCCTGGGTCAGGGCCACGGGCGCGAGGTAATCGACTTCCATCAGCTGGCGATAGACCGCGAGATCGGTGTCCAGCGCCAGGCTGCGCTGGCTCACGCCGGCGTTGTTCACCAGCAGGTCGATGCGCCCGCGCCAGGCCCAGGCCTGCTCGACCAGCGCCGGCAGGCGCGCATAGTCGGTGCTCTCGAAGGGCAGCACGAAAGTGCGCTGCGGGGCACGCTCGGCGAGGGCCTGCAGGGCCTCGACGCGACGACCGGAGAGGATCACCTCGGCCCCCTGTTCCAGCAGCGCCAGTGCCAACGCCTCGCCGATACCCGACGAAGCCCCGGTGATCCAGACAACCTTGGCGGCATGACTCATCTTGTTGTTCTCCTAGGCCGGGCGGGCACACGGGCGGCCCGCGGTGTCACGCAGGCTAGGCCGGCATGCCGCGCGAAACTGCCTGAAACCCGACAATTGCGTCGCCCTTGCGCCGCTCGGGCGAGGCGGTCAAAGTGCTGCGATTCCCTGCCCGATCCCGCCCCTCCCATGAGCGATCTCGACCCGCTGCTGCAGCAACTCTGCGCCAATTCCTGGTTCGCCGGCCTGTCCCCGGCCGTGCGCCAGACGCTGGCCAGCGAGGGCCACCGGCAGCGCCTGCACGCCGGCGAATACGTGTTCCGCCAGGGCGACCGCGGCGGGCATTTCCTCACCCTGCTGCGCGGTTCGCTGAAGGCCTCGACCCTGCGCGAGGACGGCAAGGAAGCGATCCTCGCCGTGCTCGAACCGGGCCACTGGTTCGGCGAGGCCTCCATGCTCGACGGCCTGCCGCGCAGCCACGACGTGATGGCCACGCGCGACAGCGAGGTGCTCGGCATCGACCAGGCGACCTTCGACCGGCTGATGTTCGACAACGGCTTCGCCCGCGCCATCTGCGTGCTGCAGGCGCAGCACACGCGGCTGGTCTACCGCCTGCTGGAAGACAGCATGCTGCGCTCCACTCGTGCACGCATCGTCAGCCGCCTGGAGCAACTCGCGCGCGGCGACGGCAGCCTCGACGGCGCGCAACGCAACACCGTGCGCATCAGCCAGGACCAACTGGCGATGATGCTCGGCATCAGCCGCCAGACGCTTTCCCTGGAGCTTCGCGAACTGGTCGGCGCCGGCGCTCTGGAGCTGGGCTACCGGCAGCTGCGCATCCTCTCGCTGGAGAAACTGAGGGCGTTGGCGCAGGAGTGATGGCGTTGCCGGTCGCCCCAAGGTTCGCGAGCAAGCTCGCTCCTACGAAGAGCCGGCTTCACCTGTAGGAGCGAGCTTGCTCGCGAACCGCCTCAGTCCAGCTCGCGCAGACGCTGTTCGAGAAAGCGCTGCTCCGGCTCCAGGCGCGTCAGCGCCAAGGCTCGCTCGTACGCCGCGCGCGCCTCGCCGTTGCGCCCCAGCCGGCGGCAGAAGTCGGCGCGGGTGGCGTGGGCCAGGTGGTAGTCGGCCAGCTCGCCGCTGGCGAGGATCGCGTCCACCGCCGCCAGGCCCGCCTCGGGACCGTCGCGCATGGCCAGGGCCACCGAACGATTGAGCGCCACCACTGGCGATGGCTGCATCCGCAGGAGGGCGTCGTACAACTCCACCATGCTCGCCCAGTCGGTGCTCGGCAGATCGACGGCCTCGGCGTGCAGAGCAGCCAGTGCCGCCTGCAGCGTGTAGGGGCCGAAGCGCCGGCTGGCCATGGCCTGGCCGATCAGCAGGCGCCCTTCGGCGATCAGCGCGCGATCCCATAACGAGCGGTCCTGGTGCTCCAGCAGTACCAGTTCGCCCTGCGCATCGGTGCGCGCGGCGCGCCGTGATTCCTGCAGCAGCATCAGCGCCAGCAGCCCCATCACTTCCGGCTCGGGCAGCAGTTCGAGCAGTTGCCGCCCCAGGCGGATGGCTTCGGCCGACAGGTCGCCACGGGTCAGCGATTCGCCGCTGGAGGCCGCATAGCCCTCGTTGAACACCAGGTACACCACGCGCAATACGCTGGCCAGGCGCTGCGGCAGCTCGGCCGGCTCCGGCACCTGGTAGGGAATGCGCGCGTCGCGGATCTTCTGCTTGGCGCGGACGATGCGCTGGGCGATGGTCGCCGGCTGCGCGAGGAAGGCGCGGGCGATCTCCTCGGTGCGCAGGTCGCAGACCTCACGCAGTGTCAGCGCCACCTGCGCATCGGCGGCCAGCGCCGGGTGGCAGCAGGTGAACACCAGGCGCAGGCGATCGTCTTCCAGGCCTTCGTACTCCTCGGTTTCTTCCTCGGCGTCCAGCTCCAGTTGCTGGGCGATCTGTTCCAGCGAAGCGTTGAAGCGCGCCCGCCGGCGCAGGTGGTCGATGGCCTTGAAGCGCCCGGCGGACACCAGCCAGGCGCGCGGATTGTGCGGCACGCCGTCGCGCCGCCACTGCTCCACGGCGGCGGCGAAGGCATCGTGCAGCGCTTCCTCGGCGCGGTCGAAGTCGCCGAGCAGGCGGATCAGCGTGGCCAGCACCCGCCGCGAATCGCGCCGGTAGATAGCGTCCACCTGGTCGCGCAGCGGGCGCGGCTCGTAGTCATGCATGCGAACGACTCACGGCTTGGCGTCGAACAGCGGTTGTCCGCTCTGCATGTCGAAGGGAATGGAGAAATGCTCGTGGACGATCCGCCACTCCCCCGCCGTCCGCCGCAGACCGAAGCTGACGCGCACCCAGGACGCCTTCTCCACGCCCTGTTCATCCTTGCCGCCGCAATACGCGAGGTAGTGGCCGAAGGCGATGTCGCCGCCCTGCTCGACCGCCAATTGATGGCGCTCGAACACGCCCTGCTGGCAGGCGTTCAGCGAAGCGCGCCATTGCTCCGCGTAGGCCTCGATGCCGACGAACTGCAGCTTCGCCACCGCATCGAAGGCCAGCACGTCGCTGCTGTAGTGGCTGACGATACGCTCGAGATCGGCGGCCTTCACCGCCTCCAGCCAGCTGTCCAGCAGGCGCTGGACGGCCGGGTCGATGGGACTGTGCATGGGGGTTCCCTCCGTGCTCGGTTCAGGACGCGCAGCAACTGTGCGGCGGCTCCTGTTGCCCGTAGCGATCATGGTAGCGCGTCCACTGCAGGCCCAGGCCGTCGAGGTCGGCCATGCCGCCCCAGCCCTCGCCGCGCCCCAGCGGCGTGAGGTCGAGCAGGTGGTAGGTGAACATCAGCGACTCCAGCCCGCGACCGTAGGTGGAGTAGCTGTGGTAGACGCTGTCGCCGTCGCGCAGGAACACGCTCAGCCCCGGCTGCTCGCCCTGAACGTGATAGGTCTGGCCCAGGCGCTCAAGCTCCGCCTTGTCGCGATAGTTGTATTCCACCGGCGCGATGCTCTCGTCGTTGCTGACGTGGAAGTCGTAGTTGAAATCGCTGCCGAATGACGACACCCAGGGGAAGCGCCAGCCCATGCGCGCCTTGAATGCGGCGAACTCGTCGAGCGGCGCACGCGAGACCATGGCGAAGCTGGTGCCGCGGGCGTGCAGGTGCTCCAGGCGGCCGATGTTGTCGATGAGGAACGAGCAGCCCTCGCAGCCCTCGGCGCGGTCGCGGTGGAACATGAAGTGGTAGATCACCAGCTGCGGCCGGCCCTCGAACAGGTCGAGCAGGCGCAATGGGCCGTTGGCGCCTTCGAAGCGGTAGTCCTTGTCGATCCGCACCAGCGGCAGCTGGCGCCGCTCGGCGGCCAGGGCGTCACGCGCATGGGTGGCCGCGCGCTCCTTTTCCCACAGGCGCTTGCGCGCCAGCAGCCATTCCTCGCGGGAGACCACGGGCGGCAGGCTGAAATTGTCGATTCTCATGCGACCTTCTCCTCTTCGGCGGTGGATGAGCGCGGCCGGCGACGCCCGGCGAAGGCGGCGTAACCGCCGGCGGACAGGGCGCCGGCTAATGCCAGGCCCAAGGCGGACAGACACAAGGGGCACATGGCGTGACCTCCCTTTCGAGCGCCCGCGCAGCCGTCGCGGACACCGGTTCGGCCATCACCGCGAGCGGCTGGATGGCCCGGAACGCCTTCAGCCCAGGGCGGCGAAGTGCTCTTCCCAATCGCGGATCGGCCGCACCTCGATGGCGCCCAGGCGCCCCGGCGGAATCTTCGCGGCGATCTGGATGGCCTCGTTGAGGTCGCGCGCCTCGATCATGTAGAAGCCGCCGAGCTGCTCGCGGGTCTCCGCGAAAGGCCCGTCGGTGATCGACAGCTGGCCATCGCGATGGCGCAGGGTGGTGGCGCACTCGACCGACTGCAGCGCCTCGGCTGCGAGGAACTTGCCGCTCTCGCGCAGCTGCTGCTCGTAGGTCAGGCACTCGTCCACCACCGCGCGATAGTCATGCAGCGGCATGCGGGTGGCGACTTTCTCGTCGACGTAGATCAGGCACAGGTATTTCATCTTCAGGCTCCTCGGCGGCGACTGGGTGGCAGATACCTATAGTCGTCGGCGAGGCAGCGGGATCGACAGCGGGTCGGAAACCGACCCGGTCGGCAGACGAACGGTCGAAACCGTGGGTTTCAGTCCCCCGCTTCCAACAATCCGCTGGCCCGCTGCACCCGGCGCTGGATCGCCGACTCCAACACCCACTGGCCGCGCCCGGCGCTGGCCAGGCTGAACCAGCTGCGTGCGCGGGTGATGCCGGTGTAGACCAGCTCGCGGGTGAGGATGGGGTTGAGCGCGTCGGGCAGCACCAGGGCGGCGTGGGTGAACTCCGAGCCCTGGGACTTGTGCACGGTCATGGCGAACACGGTTTCCACCGCCTGCAGGCGGCTGGGCAACACCCACTTGATGCCGCCCTTGCCGTCGGCGAAAGCCACGCGCAGCGCCCACTTCAGCTCGCCGTCCTGTTCGCGCGGCAGGGCCAGGGTGATGCCGATGTCGCCGTTCATCAGGCCGAGGCCGTAGTCATTGCGCGTCACCAGCAGCGGACGGCCGAGGTACCAGGGGCCGGTCGCCTGGATCAGTCCTTCGCCCTGCAGCAGTTCGGCGATGCGCAGGTTCAGCCCTTCCACGCCCCAGGGCCCGCGACGCAGGGCGCAAAGCACCTGGAACTGGCCGTGGGCTTCGAGCACGCGCTTGGCCCAGTTATCGAACGCCTCCTGATCGGCGTGCAGCGTTGGTTGGCCGTCGCGCAGCACCTGCAGGTAGTGCCGATAGCCCTGCGGCGGCGGCACGCCTTCGCGGCTTGCGGCGTTAAGGAAGAAGCGCCCGCCGCCTTCCACCACCAGCTCGCGCAGGCTGCGGGCGTCCTTGGCGTCGAGCGCCAGCCGCGCGAGATCGGCGTAGCCGCGTTCCCAGACCGCGCGCGTAGCTTCCACGTCCCCGGCGTTGACCGCCTCGGCGAGTTGCCCGATGCCGCTGGCAGCAGTGAAGCGATGGCTCTGCCGGAGCATCGCCACCGCCTGGTCGAGCGCGAGGCCCTGGGCGTCGAGCAGCGCAGCGTCGATGCGTTCGCCGCTGACCTGCTCCAGCCAGTCGCGGGTCGCGCCCTGGTAGTGCCCTTCGCGCGCCCGGCTGCACAGCTCGCCGAGCACCGCGCCGGCTTCCACCGAGGCCAACTGATCCTTGTCGCCGAGCAGGATCAACCGCGCCTTGGCCGGCAGCGCGCCAAGCAACGCGGACATCATTTCGAGGTCGACCATCGACGCCTCGTCCACCACCAGCAGGTCCAGCGCCAGCGGATTGCCCGGGTGGTGGCGGAACTGGCGGCTGTCCGGCCGGCTGCCGAGCAGGCGGTGCAGCGTGGTCACTTCCGTGGGGATGTGGTCGCGCAGCCCTTCGCCACCGGGCAGGCCATCGAGCTTGAGTTTCTGCACGGCGCCGGCGATGGATTCGTTCAGCCGCGCCGCTGCCTTGCCGGTCGGCGCAGCCAGGCGGATGCGCAGCGGCCGCGCCGACGCCAGGCTTTGCAGCAGCGCCAGCAGGCGCACCACGGTGGTGGTCTTGCCGGTGCCGGGGCCTCCCGTGACGATGCCGAAGGCGTTACCGGCGGCCAGCGCGCAGGCGAGCTTCTGCCAGTCCGCCGGCGCGCCATCCTTCTTCGGGAAGAGCGCATCGAGCGCCTGACGCGACGCATCGACCGGCAAGGCCGCACGCAATTCTTCCGAGCGCGCCAGGCGTTGGTCGATGCCAGCGCGGACTTCGCGTTCGTACTGCCAGTAGCGCCTCAGGTACAGGCGTGGACCGGCCAGCACCAGCGGCGTGGCGCCGGCGCCCTCGCCCACCAGGCGCGGGTCGGCCAGCGCGGCCTGCCAGCCGGCCAGGTCGAGGCCGTCGAGCAGTTCGCCCGGCAGCGTGAGCGGCGTGCCTTCCAGCTCGCCATCTGGTGGCAAAGACAGGGCGAAGCGGCTGTCGGCCAAGGTCGCCTCCAGGTCCAGGCACACATGGCCGCGACCGAGTTGGTGGCTGGCCAGGGCCGCGGCGAGAATCAGCCGCGGCTCGGCGTCGGGCGCCTGCTCGACGAGGAAGGCCGCGAAGGCGCGGTCCAACTCGCGCAGCCAGCCGCGTTCGGCCCATTGGCCGAGCAGTGCGAGAAGGGCTTCGAGGCTCATGCCGACACCTCCTCGACGCGACGGCTGAACAGCGCCTCCAGCGCCTCCATCAGCGCCTTCGGCGGCCGCTCATGGAACACCCCGCGCGCACCGCCGCGCAGGAACAGGTAGAGCGCGCCGCCAACGTGGCGGTCGTAGTCGTAGTCCGGCAGCCGCGCCTTGAGCAGGCGATGCAGGGCGAACAGGTAGAGCGCGTACTGCAGGTCGTAGCGATGCTCCAGCACCGCTTCGCGCACGGCGTCAGCGGTGTAGGCGCTGTCGTCGGGGCCGAGCCAGTTGGATTTGTAGTCGGCCACGTAGTAGCGCCCCTCGTGTTCGAAGACCAGGTCGATGAAGCCCTTGAGCATGCCGTTGAGCTGGGTCGGCTGCAGCGCCGGACGCGGCGCACCAGGCAGGACATGGGCACGCACGGCAGCATCCAGGCGAGTGCTGTCGGCGGCATTCACGGCGAACCAGAACTCCATTTCCTTCTGGTAGGTGGCCAGCCCGGCGAGGCGCACGGGCGATGCTTCCGGCTGCGGGAATTCGAGCTGCAGCCAGGCCGGCAGCCACTGGCTCAGCGGCTCGATCCAGGCTTCCCAGCCGCGCAGCTGGCAGCGCCGGGCGATCAGATCACGCAACGCTTCGGGATCATTGGCGACGGCATCGAAGCCTTCGTCGGCGGCCCACTCCAGCAGGCCGTGGAGGAAGCTGCCGGGGTTCGGTCCGCGCGGGAAGGCGTGCAGGCTGCCGGCCACCGGCGCGCTTTGCGCGAGCTCCGCCGCGGCCGTGTCGGCATCGCCTTCGCGCAGAGTGGCTTCCTCGGCGCTTATCGGTTCGCTCGCGGGCTCAGGCACATCGCCTTCGGGGTCGAGGGTGGCCAGCGCCGAATAGCTGGCGATCCACCACTTCTCAGCCACCCGCCGCAACGGCTCGCGAGCCTGGCCGAGCAGCCCGGCACGGGTTTCGTCGTAGGCCGTAAGGTCGATTTCCGGCGCCGCCTCGATGCGGATACCGGCGCAACCGGCTGCCACTGCGGCAAGGCTTGCGTCGAAGTTATCCAGCGCAATGGCCGCGCCACCGCCGAGCAGGTAGCCGAAGGCGCCCTTGTGCAGCTCCGGGTTCTTCGCGTTACCGCTCACCAGCGGCGCCACGCCGAGCCACAGGGCATGGCGCGCGCGGGTCAGGGCCACGTAGAGCAGGCGCATGTCCTCGCCCAGGCGCTCATCGTTGGCCAGCTTGTAGGCGGCGTCGGCAAGGTCCTTGCCGCGCGCCAGTTCGATCACCTTGCCGTCCTCGCCCTGGTAGCTCGGCGGCGTCGTGCCCTTGCCGTCCAGCTCCTTCCAGCTGCAGATGAAGGGCAGCAGCACCAGCGGGTATTCCAGGCCCTTGGACTTGTGGATGGTCACCACCTTGATCAGGTCGGCGTCGCTTTCCAGGCGGAGGATTTCCTCGCTCGACGGGCTTGCCAGCTGCTCGGCCAGCACCCGCAGCAGGGCGTGCTCGCCATCCAGTTCGGCGGCCTCGCGCTGCAGCCACTCGGCCAGGTGCAGCAGGTTGGTCAGGCTGCGTTCGCCATCGGGTTGTTGCAGCAGGCGCGCCGGCAATTCGAACTCGGCCAACAGGCGGCGCAGCATCGGCAGCACGCCCTGCTGTTGCCAGAGCAGGCGGTAGTCGCGGAAGCGCATGAGCATGCCTTCCCAGAACTGTTCGTCCTGGTTCAGCCGCTCCAGGCTCTCCCAGCCCAGGCCGAGGCTGCGGGTGGCCAGGGCGACGCGCAGCAGAGCATCGTTGCCCGGCTCGGCGCAGGCGCGCAGCCAGTGCAGCAGGTCCACCGCCTCCATGCTGTCGAACACCGAATCACGGTCGGACAGGTAGACGCTGGCCAACCGCCGCGCGGCCAGCTCGTTACGCACGGCTTCGGCCTCGCTGCGGCCGCGCACGAGGATGGCGATGTCCGCCGGGCGCAACGCGCGGCCGGTGCCATCAGCCTTGTAGAGCCCGGCGCGGCCTTGCTGGGCCAGGCTCAGCCAGTCGCGGATGGCGCTCGCGGTGCGCGCGGCCATCTGCTCGCGGTAGAACCGGCTGCCGACCACCTGGCCATCGTTGCCCAGGTTCCAGAAGGTCAGCGCCGAGACCTCTTCCCCATCGATCAGCAAGCGCTCGGCGCGGCCCTTGGCGGCCACCGATTGGAACGGCACAGGGTTGCCGGCCTCGCTGGCGAAGCGGAAAGCCGCGCGCTCGTGGCCTTCGGCGTAGGCGAAGCAGTGGTTCACCGCCTCGACCACCGCCTCGGTCGAGCGATAGTTGGTGCCCAGGGTGTAGTGCCGGCCTTCGGTTGCTGCGCGGGCGCGCAGGTAGGTGTGGATATCCGCGCCGCGGAACGCGTAGATCGCCTGCTTGGGGTCGCCGATCATGAAGAGGCCGCAGTCGCGCGGATTCTCGGCGATCCGGTAGATGCGCTCGAAGATGCGGTACTGCAGCGGGTCGGTGTCCTGGAATTCGTCGATCAGCGCCACCGGGAACTGCTGGCGGATGCGCTCGGCCAGGTGCTCGCCGCCGGCGCCGGCCAGGGCGCGGTCGAGGCGCACCAGCAGGTCGTCGAAGCCCAGTTCGGCGCGCTTTTGTTTCTCCGCTTCGAGGGCGCGGCCGACTTCGCCGAGGGCGTGCAGCAGCAGTTGCGGAGCGATGTCCGGTTGCTGCTCTCTGGCGTCGAGCAGGCTGTCGATGGCCAGCAATGCGGGGTGTTCGGGAACGACCGTCTTGGCCTTCACCTTGATCCGCGTCTGGCCGAAGCGAGCCAGGTTTTCCGGGGCGTCGCCGCCTTCGCTCCAGGCCTCCAGAGCCTGTAGCCAGCCGCTGAAGACTTCGTCGTCATCCTTGTTGCGATAGCTGTTGCCGTTGAGTTGCGGGCGCAGGTCGATCAGCAGTTGGCGCAGTCCGTCCTTGTCAGTGGACCAGGCATTTCGAGCCTGTTGCTCCAGCTCGTCGAGACGCGCGAAAAAGGCGCCGGTTTCCTCCAGCAGCTCACGCAGCGAACCCGGGGCACTGAGCGGCTGGTCGGCATAGCGGAAGTCGGCTTCCTGCTGCGCCAGTAGCGGTTGCAGGAGGCGGCACAGCGCCTCGGGGCCGCCCTTGTAGATGTCGCCGACCACCTTCGCTGCCGGCGCCGGCAGCGGGTAGAAGTTGCGCCGCCAGTAATCGCGCACCACCTCCGCGAGCAACTCGCTCTGGTCGGTGATCAAGTCCTGGGTGAACAGGCTGCCGCTGTCGAAGGCGTGCTCGCGGAGCATGCGGTAGCACCAGCTGTGGATGGTCGAAACGGCCGCCTCGTCCATCCATTCCGCAGCCAGGCGCAGCAAGCGCGCGCAACCGGGCCAGCGGTCCTCGGGGTAGCTACTGCGCAGTTCGACCAGCAGCGGATCGTGCGCCAACGCCGGCTCTGCGAAGCAGTTGGCAGCCTCGCCCAGGCGCGCGCGGATACGTTCGCGCAGCTCTTGAGTCGCGGCGTCGGTGAAGGTCACCACGAGGATTTCCGGCGGGCTCAAAGGCCGCCCGAACGCCAGCTCGCCGCCGTGGTCGAGCACCAGGCGCAGGTACAGCAGGGCAATGGTGAAGGTCTTGCCGGTGCCGGCGCTGGCCTCGATCAGCCGGCTGCCGTGCAGGGGGAATTCCAGGGCGCGCAGTTCGCGGCTCATTGACCTTGCTCCTCGTCGTCGCGGCGTTGCAGCAGCTGGTACAGCGGGCCGTAGAGGGCTTCGGCCCAGGTGGCGAACTCGCCGCTTTCGGCCAGACTGGCGAAGTCCGGGTAGACCCGCGCCAGGGCGGGCGACGACGCGGCTTCGCCACTCATGCCGAAGCCGCCGTCGTAACGCTTGGCCGCTTCGCGAGCGGCCTTCTCTTCGTCGTCGCCGCCGCTCAACCAGCCGAAGGCTGCCTTGCCGGCCACCGGCAGTGGTCTGCGGAGACCTTCGAGCCATGCACCGATCAAGGTGTTCAGATGGCCGCGGGCGATATCGGCGGCCAGTGGCGGCAGTTCCAGGGTGCCGGTCTGGCTGACCAGCAGGCTGCGCACCGGCGTTCCGCACAACTGCAAACCGAGGTGCCTAACCCACGGACGCACCAGGCTATGCCACTTGTAGCCGCGTCCTTCATGCAGCTTGCCGCTGACCAGTTGCACGCTGGCCCACTGGCCGTCGGCGTTGCGGCGCAGGCCGCCGAGCCAGTCTTCCAGCTTCACGCCGGCATGTTCATGGGCGAGCTCGCGCTGGCCTTCCTCGGCTTCGTTCCAGTGCTCCAGCGCCTCGCGATAACGGCCCAGCAATTCGCTCAACGGTTTGCTCAGCTCGCGGGCGGAGAAGGCGCCGAAGGCCGCCAACGGCAGGCGCCCTTCGCCGCGCAGGCGGGTGAGTTGCTGGTCGATGCGTTCGGGCAACGCTTCGCTATCCCATTGGTCTTCGACCCAAGGACGCAGGCGCTCGCAGAGCTCGAACTGCAGTTGCCAGGTCTGCAGGCCGTCGAGGGCGAAGGCTTCCTCGTCGTGGCCGGTCAGGTCCTCTTCGGCGAAACGCACCTTGAGGCGCTGCAGGAAGAAGGCGTTGACCGGGTTGGCGAGGAAGTCGCCCAGCACGCGCAGGCCGATGGAAGTGTCCGGCAGGTATTCGGACAAGGGCGCCTCGGCCTGTTCGGCGAGCGCTTCGTCGCGATGCACTTCGCGCCACTCGCGGACGTAGGTGTAGAGACCGTCGATGCCCGCGCCCGCCTGTTCGAAATAGCGGCGGCTGAAGGGTTGCAGCGGATGTTCGGTGGTCAGCGCATGCAGCAGCGCCTGGCCGTCGCCGGCTTGCCCAGGCAGCGACCAGCCGGCGGCCAGGTGGTCGCGTAGCTGGCCGATCAGCACCGAGGGCGCGCGCTCGCTGTTGTCGCGGATGCTCTTGCCGACCCAGCTGACGTACAGCTGGTCGCGCGCCGAGAGCACGGCTTCGAGCAGCAGGTAGCGGTCGTCCTCGCGCCGCGAACGGTCGCCGGGGCGGTAGTCGTTGCGCATCAGGTCGAAGTCCAGCGGCGGTTGCTGGCGCGGGTAGTCGCCGTCGTTCATGCCGAGCAGGCAGACCAGGCGGAAGGGAATGGCACGCATCGGCATCAGCGTGCAGAAGCTCACCGCGCCGGCCAGGAAGCGCTGGTTCAGGCCGCCGGCATCGAGCCCGCCGAGCCAGGCCTCGCGCACCACCGAGAGCGGCAACGGTTCGGCGAAGGCGGCGTGGCCGCAGGTTTCCAGCCAGCGCTCGAGCAGTTGCAGGAGTTGCTGGCGGAGCAGTTCGTCATGCTCGTCGCGGGTCAGGAAGAAGTCGCCCAGCAGCTGCTGCAGGCGCTTCGACCAATCCTGCGGCGTGGCCGGTTCAGCGAGGCTTTCGCAGGTGTCGGCCAGGCGTTGCAGCAGGTTGGCCAGCGGGCCGAGCACCGCCGCATCGAGGCCGCCGATCTCGGCATACGGCTGGATGCCCTGGAAGGCCTCGCCCTCGCCCACCGCAAAGCCGAGCAGCATGCGGCGCAGGCCGAAACGCCAGGTGTTGGCTTCGGCGGCCGCGGGCAGGCCGAGGGTTTCCCGCTGCTTGCCATCGAGGCCCCAGCGCACGCCGGCGCCGTCGATCCAGCGGCGCAACAGCGGCTGGTCAGCCTCGTGAATGCCGAAGCGCGCACGCAGGGCGCCGACGTCGAGCAGGTCGAGGATCTCGCTCACCGCGAAGCGGCTGTCGGGCAGCTGCAGCAAGTGTTCGAGCGCCACCAGCAAGGGCTCGCGGCCACGCTGGCCCTGGTCGGCCAAGGTGTAGGGAATGAAGCGGCGGTCGTCGCGGCCGAGCTGGCCGAACACCGCCTGGATGTGCGGCGCGTAGGCGTCGACATCGGGAAGCATGACGATGACGTCGCGCGGGCGCAGCGTCGGGTCGGCATCGAAGCGCGCCAGCAGCTGGTCGTGCAGCACCTCCACTTCGCGTTGCGCGCTGTGCGCCAGGTGGAAGCGCACGGAACTGTCCTGCGCCGGATCGACAGCCGGCCAGAGTGCTCGGCTCTCGGCCAATGGGCGCAGTTCGAGGATGTCGTCCTGCAACTGGCCGAGCAGGTGCGCGGGCTGCTCCTCGCTGAACAGGTCGATGCGTCCGCCGCTGACTTCGCCGAAGCGGTTACGGTAGCTCGCCGGGTCGTCGTACTGGTCGAGCAGGTTGATGTAGTCGCGGCCCTGCTTGCCCCAGGCGGCCAGCAGCGGCTGGGCGTACTGGTGCTGCAGGTCGTCGTCGAGTTGTAGCGGCACGCCGGGGCGGCGCTGCTGGCGGCGGTACTCGTGGCGCAGCAGGTCCTTGTCGGCAACGATGTCGGCCCAGTGGTGGCGGCAGGGGTTGTGCACGCAGAGCAGCACCTGGGCGACTTGCGACAAGGCGGCCAGCGCCTCGACGGTCTGCGCCGGCATGGCGGAGATGCCGAACACCACCACGCGGCGCGGCAACCCCTTGGGCGGCGCGCCTTCGCGCAGGCGTTCGAGGAAGCGCCGATGCACCCCGGCGCGGCTGCCGGCCAGGCCGTCTTCACCGACTTCTTCGAGCAGCGCGCGCCATAGCGCGGCTTGCCAGCGCTCGTCGGCATCCAGATCACGCAGGCCGCCGCTGGCGGTGCGCAGCTGGTCGCGGCCTTCGCTCCAGTCTTCCAGCCAGTCGGCGCGGTAGACCTGGTACTGGTCGAACAGGTCGGCCAGGCGCTCGGCCAGCTGATAGCGCTTGCGCAGGTCGGCGTCGTCGGCGAGGAAGCGGCGCAGGGCGTGGAATTCCTCGCGCTCCAGCAGGGTCGGCAGCAGGCGCATGAGGCGCCAGGTGAGCGGCGCCTTGTCCAGCACCGAGACCTCGGGCACCGCCTCCTTGCCCAGCGCGCCGCGATAGGCCTGCCAGAGGAACTGCGCGGGCAATTGCACGTCGAGCGCGGCGGTGATGCCACAGCCACCGTCGGCAACATCGCGGCCCAGCGCCAGCTTCAGCCACTGGGCGATGCCGTTGCTCTGCACCAGGATGGTCTCGCTTTCCAGCGGCGCCAGCGGGTAACGCGCCATCCAGGCCACCAGCAGGTCGCGCAGCGCCTCCGGGTGGTTGCCATGGATGACCATCAGGCCGGGGCTCAGGGCTTCGCTCATCGTTTCTTCCTATCTCTGGAGCGCGGGTGGGGATTTTCCACTGGGTGGGCATTCTAGCGGGGGCAGCAGTCCTGTAGGAGCGGACCTTGTCCGCGATCGCGGGCATGGCCCGCTCCTACAGGGTGGCATCGGCGCACGGTCTTTCGCGGATGGGATCCGCTACAGCGGTTGGCGCTCGGGGTTCAGGTAGAGGTCCACCTGCTCCGCCAGCCAGTCGGCGAACAGCGCGACCTTGGCCTGCGCCGCCTCGCGCTGCGGCCAGACCAGCCAGTAGGGATAGGCATAGGGCGCGCGCACTTCGCTCAGTTGCACCAGTTCGCCGCGACTCAGGGCGCCCGCCACCAGGCTGCGGCGTTCGATGGTCACGCCCAGGCCGAGGCGCAGGGCTTCTACCACCAGGTTGGAATCGTTGGCGGTGAAGACGCCATCGCCCTTGGGCAGTGGCACGCCCGCCGCCTGGCACCACGGCAGCCAGGATTCGAAGCCGTGGATCAATGGGCTGGCGAGGATTTCCGCCGGGGTTCGCGGCAGTCGCCCACCGTTGAAATGCGGCGCGCAGACCGCCACCAGTTCGTCGTCGAACAGGCGCTGCTGGGCCAGCCCCTCCCAGTGCCCCTGGCCGATGCGCACGGCTGCGTCGGCCAGGCCCTGGCGCAGGTCGATGACCTCCAGGCTGGCCAGCAGGCGCAAGCGAAACTGTGGATAACGCTCGCGGAACGACGGCAGGCGCGGCAGCAGCCATTGCTGGCCGAACGACGGCAGCACGGCGATCACCAGCTCGCCCTCGCTGGGCCGGGCGCGAGCCAGGCGGGTCGCCTCGGCGATGTCACGCAGCGCGCGACGCACCTGCAGGGCATACAGCCGGCCCTCCTCGCTCAGGCGCAAGCCACGGCCCTCGCGCTGTAGCAGGGTGATGCCGAGCAGCTCTTCGAGCTGACGCACCTGCTGGCTCACCGCCGAGTGGGTGACATGCAGTTCGGCAGCCGCCAGGGTCACGCTGCCCAGCCGGGCGACGGCCTCGAAACTGCGCAGCGCGGAAAGCGGTGGATAGGCGCTCATGTAAGTTTTTCTAACCAATGCAGTTATTAATCATCGATTTTTCCGCCCCTGAGGAACGGCTAGATTTGGCACTAACAGCGGGTTAGCCGGCCAATCCCCGCAAACGGACCATGTAATCTCCAATAACAGGAAGCCCTCATGCAACTGATCGGAATGCTCGACTCGCCCTACGTTCGCCGCGTGGCCATCAGCCTGCGCCTGCTGGATATCGACTTCAGCCATCGCTCGCTCTCGGTGTTCCGTCACTACGAGGAATTCCGCGCGATCAACCCGGTGGTGAAGGCGCCGACCCTGGTGCTCGACGACGGCCAGGTGCTGATGGATTCCAGCCTGATGATCGAGCTGCTGGAGCACCAGGCCGGGCGCAGCCTGATGCCCGCCGAACCGGCGGAGCGGGTGCGCGCCACGCGCTTGCTGGGCCTGGCCCTGGCGGCTTGCGAGAAGGCCGTGCAGATGTACTACGAACTGCAGCGCGCCGAGGGCCGTCGCGACCCGGACTGGTTCGCCCGCGTCGATCAACAACTGCGTGCAGCCTGCGCCGGCCTGGAGCTGGAACTGCTGACGCAACCGCTGCCGCGCGACGGGCGCATCGACCAGGCGGGCCTGAGCATCGCCGTGGCCTGGCGCTTCATCCAGCTGGTGCACGCCGAGCGCATCGCCGCCGGCGACTATCCGGGGCTGGCCAAGTGGTCGGCGTATGCCGAGACGCTGGAGGCGTTCAAGGCGTTTCCGCCGGTGTGAGGTTGCGCGCCTTGGCGCATGGCTTTCTGTAGGAGCGAGCTTGCTCGCGAACCGCACGGCAAGGCGCTCCCCCGTAGGAGCGGACCTTGTCCGCGATTCGCGCGCATGGCGCGCTCCTACAGGTTGGAATCGGTGCGGGGATTTTCGCGGATGAATCCGCTCCTACAAGGTGACGCCGATACCCCCGCCCACGCCGAACGGCCCCCTCTCCCGCTTGCGGGAGAGGGTTGGGGAGAGGGAACGGCGCCATATCCAAACCCCGATGTGTCCGGGACACGCCGTTCGCGAGCAAGCTCGCTCCTACAGCGGCATCGGCGCAGGAGTCTTCGCGGATGAGATCCGCTCCTACGGGCCAATCCGCCCTCACAGTGCAAAATTTTTGCACTTAACCAGCAGCAACATTCATTGGATGCAATGCTGGCACCTGCCTAGCATGGGCGCCATCCGCCCTGGCGCGGATGCCGTTCCATCGACTTTCCAGGAAGCGCTCGCCGGACTCCGCCCCTCTGAGGGCGTTACCAGGTGGCGCCCGAGTGCCATGCAAGCTTTGACTGCCCTGAGTTTCGGCCGCGCCCGTGGTGGCGAGGTGCCGAGTTGATTTCCGCTGCCTTCTCCAGCTGGCTTCGGTGCCTGGCGCCCTGTGCCGGGCCTTCTTCCAACCGTGAGTGGCTGCGCGCCGTGCTCGGCTGTGGCCTGGCGCTGGGTCTCAGCATGCCTTTCTGCGCCTGGCTGTTCGGCGTCGACTCCGTGCTGCGCGTCGGCCCGCCGCTGGCCGCTTCCGCACTGCTCGCCATCGCCGTGCCTTCCAGCCCGCTGGCGCAGCCTTGGTCACTGCTGGGCGGTAACCTGGTGGCGGCGCTGGTCGGCTTGCTGGTCGGCCACTGGCTTGGCCACAGCTGGCCGCAGGCTTCGCTGGCAATGGCCCTTGCCGTGTTCTTCATGCTCGGCCTGCGCTGCCTGCATCCGCCTAGCACCGCCATGGCCTTCAGCCTGTGCCTGGGCGGCCCGCTGGTGGATCAGCAGTTGCTGCATCTTCTGCTGCCAGTGGCCGTGGGCTCGCTGACGTTGATCGGCCTGGCGCTGCTCTACAACAACCTCACTCGCGCACCCTACCCTCGCCAGTTGGTGGCGCCAGCGAGCAATCCGCACCACACCCGCGACCCGCTGCCCGGCGAGCGTCTGGGGTTCCGTAGCGATGATCTGGAGCAAGCCCTGGCCAGCGTCGGCGGCTTCGTCGACGTCACCCGCGACGACCTGGAGCGCCTGCTCCACGTTGCCGAGAAGCACGCCAGCGAACGCCTGCTCGGCGGCATCACCGCGAAGGACATCATGTCCCGCGACATTCGCTCGACCAGCCCGGACGCGCGCATCGAGCAGGCCTGGACGCTCCTGGACTCCCACCACCTGAAGGCCCTGCCGGTGCTCGACCGCGGTCGCCTGGTGGGCATCCTCACCCTCAGCGACCTGTTCCGCGGCCAGCGCCGCCTGAGCTCGCCGTTCGGCCAGCGGGTGGGCAACCTGATGACGCACAAGGTGCAGACGCTGCGGGCTGACGCGCCGCTGCCGGAGCTGATCGAGCGGCTGTCCGACCAGGGCTGGCATTGCCTGCCGGTGCTCGACGAGAAGGGACAACTGGCCGGTATGCTCAGCCAGAGCGACCTGATCGCCGCCTTCCGCCACCTCTGGCTGCAGCCAGCGGCGGAGCCGCAACGGATGGCAGTCTAGGTTTCGTAGTCCCAGCGCTGCGACCAGTCGATGTCTTCCGCGACAACTTCGCGCAGCACGGCGAAGGCTCGCTGCAAGGCTGGGGAGTCCTTGTCGCGCGAGTACACGAGGTAGGTCGGGAAGATGAATTCCGGGGCCTGTGGCACACGTTCGAGCACCCCGGCCTGCAGGTAGCTGTGCACCACCCGCGTGCGGAAGTAGCCGCTGCCGCCGCACTGCAGCATGTACTGCAAGGCCAGCGGACCCAGGCTGAAGCTGCTCGCGCCGTGCGCCCGCTCCGGCAGCGCGGCATCGTGCTGGCGGCGGAATTCCGGGCCCCAGTCGATATAGAGATAGGGCTCGGGCTGCTGGGCCGAACGCACCAGGATCAGCTTCTCCTCCAGCACCTGCTCCACCTGCATGCCAGGCCAGTAGTCCGGGCGGTAGACCAGCGCGGCGTCGAGCAGGCCCTGCCCCAGTTGCTTCTGCAATTGCTCGCCGCTGCCGATCTCGACGTGCAGCGCCAGGGTCGGCATCTGCCGGCGCAGGCGCACCGTCCAGCCGAGCATCAGCGGATTGCACAGGCTCAGCTCGCCGCCGATGCTCAGCACCTCGCGGAAGCCATCGGGTAGCGGCAGGTCGCGGCGCGCCGCCTCCCAGGTACGCACCAGCTGGTCGGCGTAGCCGAGGAAGCGCTCGCCCTCGGCGGTCAACCTTGCGCCGGCACGGCTGCGCTGGAACAGCCGGCAGCCGAGCTGCGTCTCCAGGTTGCGCACCCGCGCAGTGACCGTTGTCTGGGTCACGTGCAGGCGCTCGGCGGCAGCGACGAAGCTGCCGTAGCGGGCGATTTCCAGGAAGGTGCGCGCGAGATCGATGTCCATGGGCGAGCCAGTCTAGTCGAAGTGCAATTCCTCGTGGTTCTGCTGGGTCCGGCGCAACAGCACCAGGCAGATGGCGAACCCGCAGGCGGCGAGTAGCGCCGCCACGAGGAAGATGCTGGCGTAGTCGCTGTGGGCGGCGATAGCCCCCATCAGCGGCCCGGCCACGCCCAGGGCTAAGTCGAAGAACAGCGCATAGGCGCCCAGCGCCGAACTGCGGCTGGCCGCCGGTATGCGCAGCACCGCTTCCACGCCCAGCGCCGGGTAGACCAGCGACAGCCCGGCACCGGTCAGCGCCGTACCGAGCAGGGCGAAGGCCGGGCTCGGCGCCTGCCACAACAGCAGCAGGCCGAGGCTTTCCAGCAGCAGGCAGAGCACCGCGACGTTGAAGCCGCCGAAGCGGTTGACGGTCCAGGAGAACAGCAGGCGCGCGCCGACGAAGCTGACGCCGAACAGGCTCAGGCACCAGGCCGGATCGGCCCAGCCGCGGCTGCCGTAATAGAGAGTGATGAAAGTTGCCAGGCTGCCGAAGCCGATCGAGCCCAGCCCCACGCACAGGCCATAGGGCAGCACCTTGCCAAGCACCTGCAGGAAGGCCATGCGCTGGCCGGCGACGACCGCCACGGCCGGCTTGCCGCGCGCCAGCAACAAGCCGAGGGCAGCAAGCGCAAGGATGCCCGCGCCCAGGCTCCAGAGCCCCAGGCGGCCTGCCAGGGTCACGCCCAGCGGCGCGCCCAGGGCGATCCCGCCGTAGCAGACGATGCCGTTCCAGGAGATCACCTTGGCTGTGTTCTGCGCGCCGACCCGGGCGATACCCCAGCTCGCCGTGCCTATGCCCATCAGGCCCTGGGCGAAGCCGATCAGCACGCGGCTCGCCAGCAGCAAAGTCAAACTGGCCCAGACCAGCGTCGGCAGGCTGGTTGCCAGCAGTACCAACAGGCCGCCGGCTGCCAGGGCCAGCAAGCCGTAGACCACCGCTCGCTTGGCCCCGAGGGTGTCGGTCAGGCGCCCGGCCAGCGGCCGCGAGGCCAGGGTCGAGAGGTACTGGGTGCCGATCACCAGGCCGGCGGTGGTGGCGTCGAAACCGAGGTCGTGATGGACGAAGCCGGGCAGCACCGGCAACAGGAAACCGATGCAGAGGAACAGCAGGAAAGTGAAGCTGACGATGGAGACGATCTGCAGGGTGACGGCGATCGGACGCTGCTCGGGCGAGCTCATGAACGGGCCTGGCGCAAGGGCGGTGAAATGACAGCCGTCATCATTGCCCGGCGCCGGGAAAATTGAAAGCTCCCTATCGATCTGCCGCCGAGCGGGTCGCGACCAGCGCCTATAGTTGATGGACGCCCAACCCGAGGAGGCCCGCCATGGACACCAGCCCGCACAACTTCGCCGCCCTGTTCAAGCAACTCGGCCTGCCCAACAGTCACCAGGAGATCGACGCCTTCCTGGCCGCCCACCGCCTTGCCGATGGCCAGGCGCTGGCCGACGCGCCTTTCTGGAACGCGGCCCAGGCCGAGTTCCTGCGCGAGGCCCTGGAGGAAGACTCCGACTGGGCCGAGGAAGTCGACGAACTGGCCTGCCGCCTGAGCCGCTGAGCGCCTCGCGCTAGTGGCTACTTGAGGTAGGAGCGCAGGACGCCCATCACCTGATCCAGGTCGTCCTCGCGCTCGCGCGGGGTGCGCCCCTCTTCCAGCAGATGCTCGCGCAGGTGCCCTTCGAGCACCTCGGCCATCAGCCCGTTGACCGCGCCACGGATGGCGGCGATCTGCTGCAGCACGGCGGCGCAGTCGCCGTCCTCCTTTTCCAGGGCGCGCTCCAGCGCCTCGCTCTGTCCCTTGATGCGGCGAATGCGGGTCAGCAATTTGCGCTTGTCGCGAACGGTATGGGCCATGAGCTCCCTCCGTGAAAGTATACTGGGGTATAGTATATAAATCGGCTTTCCGGACATTGTCTCATGCACGCCCACAGCCCCGACACGCACCACCACGATTTCCACGAAAGCAACCCGCTCGCCGAGCGCAACACGCTGCGCGCCGTGATTCTCACCGCCGTGATGATGGTCCTGGAGATCGCCGGCGGCTGGTACTACAACTCCATGGCCCTGCTCGCCGACGGCTGGCACATGAGCTCTCACGCGCTGGCCCTGGGCCTGGCCTTCTTCGCCTACGTGGCGGCGCGCCGGCTCAAGGGTGACAAGCGCTTCGCCTTCGGCACCTGGAAGATCGAAGTGCTGGCCAGCTACAGCAGCGCCCTGCTGCTGATCGGCGTGGCGGCACTGATGTTGTTCGAATCGGTGCAACGGCTGATCAGCCCGTCGCCAATCCACTACACCCAGGCCATCGCCATCGCCGCGCTCGGCCTGCTGGTCAACCTGGTCTGCGCCTGGTTGCTCAAGGACGATCACCACCACCATCACGGCCATGGCCACGATCACCATGGCCACGACCACCACGGGCATGACGACCACCACCACGGCCATGACCTGAACCTGCGCGCCGCCTACCTGCATGTGCTGGCCGACGCCGCCACCTCGGTGCTGGCGATTCTCGCCCTGCTCGGAGGCAGCCTCTGGGGTGCCGCCTGGCTCGACCCGCTGATGGGCATCGTCGGTGCGGTGCTGGTGGCGGTCTGGGCGATCGGCCTGCTGCGCCAGAGCAGTCGCGTGCTGCTGGACGCCGAGATGGACGCCCCGGTGATCGTCGAGATACACGAGGCCATCGCCGCCGGCCCCTACCCCGCGCGGATCACCGACCTGCACCTGTGGCGGGTGGGCAAGCGCCAGTACGCCTGCATCCTCAGCCTGAGCACGAGCAGCGAGGCGCGCCCGGTCGACTTCAAGGTGCTGCTCGGCGTGCACGAGGAGTTGGTCCACGTGACCGTCGAGGTCAACCCGGCCTGAGCCGCCCGGCGGCCTTTGACGCGGGCGGCCGGCTGCGGCCTAATGCACGCCCCGATAGCCGCCCGCGCCCCATGTCCGAGAAGCCGTTTTCCGCCGCCCAGCACCGCGCCAGCACCCTGCACCTGCCCGCCGGGCCCTGGTCCACGGTGCTCGACTGCCTGTGCGCGCACTTCCCGGCCATCTCCCGCGAGACCTGGCTGCAACGCATGGAACGCGGCCGCGTGCTGGACTCCAACGGCCAGGCGCTGGACGCCACCAGCGCCTACCGCGAAGGTCTGCGCGTGCACTACTTCCGCGAAGTGGTAGCGGAAGCGCCGATCCCCTTCGAGGAGCGCATCCTGCACGTCGACGAGCACCTGGTGGTGGCCGACAAGCCGCACTTCCTGCCGGTGACGCCGTCCGGGCAGTACGTCGAGCAAACCCTGCTGGCGCGCCTGGCGCGGCGCCTGGGCAATCCACTGCTGGTGCCGCTGCACCGCATCGACCGGCCGACCGCCGGGCTGGTGCTGTTCTCCGCCAACCCGGAGAGCCGCGCGGCGTACCAGGCGCTGTTCCGCGAGCGGCGCATGCACAAGCGCTACGAGGCCATCGCCCCGCCGTTGCCGCAGCTGGAATTCCCCCACGTGCGACGCAGCCGGCTGGTGGAGGGCGATCCCTTCATCGTCATGTGCGAGACCGAGGGCGCGATCAATAGCGAGACGCGCATCGAGGTGCTGGAGCGTCGCGAGCACTGGTGGCGCTACGCGCTCTATCCGGTGAGCGGCAAGCGCCACCAGCTGCGCGTGCACATGTCCGCCCTCGGCGCGGCCCTGCGCAACGACCCGCTTTATCCACAGCTGCTGCCGGAAGACCAGCGACGTAGCGACGATTACTCCCGCCCACTGCAATTGCTCGCCCGCCACCTGGCCTTCGACGACCCGCTCAGCGGCGAGCCCCGCGAGTTCGAGAGCCAGTTGCAGCTGGACTGGTGAAACGGCGCTTCATCGATTCCATCAATAATCAAAAGCAGAAACATCCATTTCCGCCGATACCCCCCGGCGCGGTTTCATAGCTCCGTCCCCCACTGACGGAACGCAAGGAGCCCGCCATGAGCTATACCGCGAAATCCTTCTCGGCCCTGGTCAACGCCCTGCTCGCCGCCGGCGTCACCCGCCCCGAACAAATGACCCGCCAGCCCTTCCGCAACGCGCAAGGCTACTGGTCGGCGGTGGTGCACGCATGAACACGCAATGGCTGAAACGCTCGACCCTGTTCGACGACAACACCTGGCTGTTCTACGTGCTGGCTGTCGCCTGGCTGCTCTGCTCGGGTATCTGAACCCCGACAGCCGAGCGGCCCTGCAGGCTCGGCATTCGTGCCGTGCGGTTCGCGAGCAAGCTCGCTCCTACGGGTAGGAAAAAGCAAAAGGGCAGCCGAGGCTGCCCTTTGTTTACCGCGCTCTCGGCTACTTCTTCAGGCAGTTGCTCATGAACGCCTTGCGCTCGTCGCCCTTCAGGGCCTTTGCGCCAGCGTCCTTGTTGCACTGGGCCATTTTCTCCTGCTGCGGCGTCATCTTCTTCGCCGCATCGGCGCCGCCACCGGCCTTCAGGCAGGTGCTCATGAAGGCCTTGCGCTCATCGCCCTTGAGCGACTTGGCCGTGGCGTCGGCGTTGCAGGTCTTCATCTTTTCCTGTTGCGCCGTGTTGGCCGCGAAGCCCTGGGCGGAAAACAGCAATGCGAGCATGAGCAGCGGAACGCGGATCTTGAACATGGAGAGGTCTCCCGGGCTATTGATCACTTTCTGAGCGTAGCCGCTTGTTACATTTGCGCGAGCCACGCCCCAGCATCCCGAACCTTCGTTGGCTACGTCCATGTGCCGCAGGCCAAAACGGGTTCCCCCGCAGCATCTGGCCGCTATAATCGCGCCTCCCCCGCCAGCCGCTACACTGCAATGCACAGCCTGCCGGGCGGCAGGAATCTCCAGAACCAGCAACAGGATCACCCGTGACCAAAGACGAACTGCGCGCGGAACTGCAGCGCCAGGAAGAACGCTACAAGGATGTCTACGGCGGAGAAGTCACCCTCTACGCCGCGCAACCCGACCCCGAGAAAAAGCCCTGGCGCAAGCGCCCCAATGTGCAGGACAAGGCCTTCGACCGCGAGCTGGACAAGATGCGCGTGGAGCGAGAGAAGGCGCAGCAGAAAGAAGCTGACTGAGCGCCGCGCCCGCGGGGCGGCCGCCTCGCGGGGTAGCCCGCCGGTGATTCGGACTGCGACCGGGCGTCGCGACTATTCGAGAATGCATTCAGCTTTTGGGCGATTCGCTATCGCTTCTGGCATAATCGCCGCCCCGTCCCGACCTGTCACATAAACTTCATGTTCGATCTCTTCAGCGGAATCGATTTCTGGGTAGGCGTCAGCCTTGTTCTGGCGCTGGCATTCGTCCTGGCCTTCGAGTTCATCAACGGCTTCCACGACACCGCCAACGCGGTGGCCACGGTTATCTACACCAAGGCCATGTCGCCCTACCGCGCGGTGATCCTCTCCGGGATCTTCAACTTCCTCGGCGTGCTGCTCGGCGGCGTCGGCGTGGCCTACGCCATCGTCCACCTGCTGCCGGTGGAGCTGCTGATCAACGTCAACAGCGGCCACGGCCTGGCCATGGTCTTCTCACTGTTGGCAGCGGCCATCGCCTGGAACCTCGGCACCTGGTACTTCGGCATCCCCTCGTCCAGCTCGCATACCCTGATCGGTTCGATCCTCGGCGTCGGCCTGGCCAACGCATTGATCACCGACGTGCCCATCGGGGCCGGGGTGAACTGGCAGAAGGCGATCGACATCGGCCTGTCGCTGATCTTCTCGCCGCTGGCCGGCTTCCTGGTCGCCGCGCTGCTGCTGATCGGCCTGAAGTGGCTGTATCCGCTGTCGAACATGCACAAGACGCCGGAAACCCGCCGCGAAGTCGACGAGAAGAAGCACCCGCCGTTCTGGAACCGCCTGGTGCTGGTGCTCTCGGCCATGACCGTGAGCTTCGTGCACGGCTCCAACGACGGCCAGAAAGGCATCGGCCTGATCATGCTGGTGCTGATCGGCATCGTCCCGGCCAAGTTCGTCCTCGACCTGAACAGCACCACCTACCAGATCGAGCGCACCCGTGACGCCGCCATCCACCTGGGCCAGTTCTACCAGCGCCACACCGACGTGCTCGGCGACATGCTGGCCCTGGGTAAGGGCGACGGTAGCGAGATGCCCGACCTGTATCGTTGCGAGCCGAAGCAGACGGACGCGACCCTCAAGGGCCTGCTGAACGACATCCAGGGCATCTCCAGCTACACCGAGCTGTCTTCCGACGCCCGCGTTCAAGTGCGTCGCTACCTGCTTTGCCTGGATGACACTGCGAAGAAGGTTGGCAAACTCAGCAACCTGCCGGACCGCGAGAAGGCCGACCTGGAGAAGCTGCGCAAGGACCTGACCACCACCACCGAATACGCCCCCTTCTGGGTGATCATCGCGGTGGCCCTGGCGCTAGGCATCGGCACCATGGTCGGTTGGAAGCGCGTGGTACTTACCGTCGGCGAGAAGATCGGCAAGCAAGGCATGACCTACGCCCAGGGCATCAGCGCCCAGATCACCGCCACGGCGATGATCGGCATGGCCAACCTCTACAGCCTGCCGGTATCCACCACGCACGTGCTGTCCTCCGGCGTCGCCGGCACCATGGTCGCGAACCGCAGCGGCCTGCAGGGCGGCACCATCCGCAACATCGTGCTGGCCTGGGTGCTCACCCTGCCGGTGTCCATGGCCCTGGCGGCCGGGCTGTTCTGGCTGGCCTCGCGCTTCCTCTGATAGCGCGCTTCGCCTCCCCCACAACGCCTGCCTCGTGCAGGCGTTGTGCTTTTCAGGATGAGGAAAGCAGCGGCAGGCGGATGACGAAGCGGGCGCCGCCGGCGAAGTTATCCACCGACAGATTGCCGCCCATGTTGCGGATCAGGTCAAAGCTCACCGACAGCCCGAGCCCGGTGCCCTTGCCCGCCGGCTTGGTGGTGAAGAACGCCTCGAAGATGCGCTCCTGCAAGGCCGGGTCGATGCCGCCGGCGTTGTCGCGCACGTGCAGCTCCAGCCAGCCGGGTTCAGCGCAGGCGACCTGGCTCACGCCGATCCAGCGGGCGCCCTGCTCTTCTCGCCCGAGCAACGCATCGCGGGCGTTGGCCAGCAGGTTGATCAGCACCTGTTCGAGCTGGTCGGCGAAACCGTTGACCTGGAAGCGCTGCCCCGGCGGCTGCAGCTCCAGGGTGATGCCCTGCTGCGCCAGGTTCTCGCCCAGCAGCTGCTGGGCTTCCTCGCAGGCGTGGAAGGGATCGAAGGGCGCCATGTCCAGCTCCGAGCGGCGACTGAACACGCCCATGTGGCTGATCACCCGGTTCAAGCGGTCGATCTGAGCGTCCGCGCGGGTCAGCTTCTCGTTCAGGTACTGCGCGTCGTCCGGGCGCTGCCGCGCATTGAACAGCGCCATGCGCATGACGTGCAGCGGCTGCTTCATCTCATGGGCCATGCCGCTGACCATCTCGCCCAGGCTGGCCATCTTGGCGCCCTGCGCCAGTTGCTGCTGCGCACGCCGCACGGCGGTGTTGTCGCTGGCCACCACCTGCACTTCGCGCACCCGGCCCTGGTCATCGAAGAGCAGGCGGTCACTCCACACCAGCCAGCGGAACTGCTGGCCGGGCATTTCAAAGCGCAGTTCCCATGAGGCTTCGGCGCTCCCCACCGAGGCACCGACCAGACGCGCACGCAGGGCGCTGCAGTCGTGCTCGGCCAGCCAGTGATCGAGGCGCCGGCCCAGCAACGCCTGCACCGGTTCGCCGAGAAAGTCCGCGAGGGTGCGGTTGACGAAGGTCAGCTCCAGATCCGTGGAGTAACGGCAGATCAGCGCGGGGGAGTCCTCCACCAACACGCGGTAGCGCTCT
Organism: Pseudomonas sp. QL9; assembly: GCF_041409665.1. Classification (NCBI taxonomy): domain Bacteria; kingdom Pseudomonadati; phylum Pseudomonadota; class Gammaproteobacteria; order Pseudomonadales; family Pseudomonadaceae; genus Pseudomonas; species Pseudomonas sp. QL9. Next base: position 4,075,534 of record NZ_CP166971.1, on the reverse strand, counting down.
TCACTGGCGGCGATAAGCTCCGCCGCCTGGTGCCTTTCGGTGACATCCAGCCACAGGCCGACCGCCTCGCGCGGCATGCCCTGGGCGTCGCGCAACAACTTGGCCTCGTCGTACAGCCAGTGCCATTGCCCGGCGCCGTCGCGCATCCGGTATTCGGCCTGCACGCGCCCTTCGCGCAGCAGCTCGCGGCCGCGCTCGAGGAACAGGTCCAGGTCATCGGCATGGACCCGCTCGGCCAACGCCTGCCAGCTCTGCGCCTGCAGGTCCAGGCCCAGCAGGTTGCCGGCGCTCTCGCTGTAGAACTCGGGGATCAGGTGCCCCTCCTCGACGCGCTGCACATAGATCACCACCGGCGCGCTGTCGATCAGGCTGCGCAGCCGCGCGTGGGCGGCCATGGCTTTCTGTTCCTGCTCCTTGCCTTCGCTGATGTCCAGCAGCACGCCATTGAGCACGGCGTCTTCATCGCGGCCCTGCATCCGCCCTTGCAGGCGCATCCAGCGGCGCACGCCGGCGCCGCTTTCAGGGCGCAGACGCAGCACCTGCTCCAGCACGGCGCCAGGGGCCAGCTTGCGCAGGCGCAGCGCCAGCTCGTCGGCATCCGCCGGATGCAGGCGCTGCAACAGGTCGTCGAGCGCCAGTTGGGTCTGCCCGGCGGGCAGGCCCAGGCTGCCCGCCACCGCCGACGACAGCTCGAACTGCGCGCGGTCCGGGCGAAAGCGCCACCAGCCGCCGCCGACCATATCCTGCAGCAGGCTCAGCTTGCGGTTGTCGTCGCGCAGCAGGTCGCGGTTCAGGCGTTCGAGGACCTGGTTGGCCAGCTGTTCCGCCAGATGCTGCCAGTCACCCGGCGACGGCCCCGAGAGCCGCGCCTCGTACACCAGCGGCTCACCCAGCAGGCACGCCAGTTGTCCGCCGCGGGTCAACGCCGGCACCGCCAGCACCTGCTCGCTGCAGAGCGCGTCGAGCAGCGCGGAACGGCCATCGGCCACGTTCAGCAGCGTGCTGACGGAGAGACCGCGCAGTTCCCCGTCGGGCAGCTCCAGTCCTTGGCGCAGCAGGCTGTCGGCGCCTGCACGGACGAAACAGGCGAATACCCTGGCGCGTCCCGTTTCCCCGGACAGCAGCAAAGCCATGGCGCGCATGCCATAGCTCGTGGCGAACGACTCCAGCACCTCGCTCACCGCCTCCGGCAGACGCGCCGGCGTGACGTGGCGCAGGCGCGACAGCAGCAGCTTGCTCAGGTTGAGGCAATGCAGCTTGTGTTCCTGGGTTTCGGTCTGCCAGTTGAGATCGGAAATGTCCGTGCCGACCAGCAGGTAATGGTCGTTGTCCTGGGCGATGCCCTGCACGCGGCAGACCAGCGGGAAGTCGCCGACGCTGCGCAGCAGCAGGTCCACTCGCTCGCCCCGGCGCAGCCCGCCGAACGACTGCTCGTTGCCGGCGCGCCGTTCCAGGTAGTCGCACAGCGGCCGCGGCCCGCCTTCCGCCGGCCGCTGCAGGCGATGCGCCTCGCGCCCGCCGATGCGCAGCACCCGGTCGCCGCCGTCCACTTCGAGGCAGATATCCCAGTGCGCGACCTTCGGTGCCCAGAGTTCTTCACGCGCGTCTATGGGCCGCCAGAGGGGTACGGACGAGTGCGACTCCTGCGCCGACTCGTCGTTCCCCGAAGCGCTACCACCGGCGATGCTGCGGATGAAGTCGAACATGCCGTCGCTCACAGCAGCAGGCTCGCCTGGCCCTGCAACACAGATGGCAGGCGCGGCACCGCGCCGATTCCCGGCAAGGTCAGCACCGGCACCACGGGGGAATTGCCTGAGGGATAGCGGACGCAGACGGTGATCCGCGTGAAGTTGCCTTCAGTGACCGGCGTAGCCATGTAGTTGCCGCCGTTGCAGCCGGTGTACCAACTGGCCGGCATCCAGCTCAGCCGATCGGCCACCGCCTGGCTCACCGTGCTCTGCAGCGCCGCCTGGTACTGCGCGCTGCTCAGCGAGCTGTTCACCGACACCGCCACCCGCGCGCCGACCGCCGCCGCATCGTTGAACGATTGCAACATCAGCAGCGGAACGCAGTAGGCGAGCAAACCGTAGAGGATGGCGAAGAAGAGAATGAATACCGCGGCGAACTCGATGGCGATCGCACCGCCCTGCCGCCTGCCCAGACCAGATCCGCCCATTGCATCCACTCCTGTGAGAGACGGAAATACCTGATTGAACGCTCGAACAGTTTCGAGCTTTAAGTACTTCCCGCACAAAGTCGTGCCCAACTTTCTCGGCTGTTGACTAATACTAGTTATCTTGTGGGAGTCGGCATCCCGGCAAAAAGTATTAATTCCTTTTGGCGATTCATGAATAGCACTCTTATATACATTCAACCCTGCATCATTCTGTGGCTGATGCTGGCCGCCTACCAGGACGTACGCAGGCGCCGGGTCAGCAACCTGCTGACCCTCGGCGGCGGCGCCCTCGCCGCCCTCTGGCTGATCCTCGAACACCGGAGCCTGACCGGCCACAGCGTGCCCGCGGCCCTGCTGGCAGCGGTCCTGGCGCTGCTGCTGACAGTGCCCGGCTACCTGCTCGGCAAGCTCGGCGCAGCCGACGTCAAGCTGCTCCCGGCGCTGGGCCTGGCCACCGGCCCGCAGACGCTGATGAACACCTTCGCCCTGGCCTGCCTGGTCACGGTGCTGCTGATGCTCGGCAGCCGCTCGCTACTGCGCAATGCGAATATTTCCCAACCCATCGCGCGGCATTTAAGAAGCATTAGCGTCGGAAACTCGAAACCCTTCCCCTTCATCTTCGCGCTATTCGTCGGATATCTGCTCGATCTGTTGTTCATCAGTAAATTCCTTTACTGACTTGCCGACTACCTAACTTAGGAACTATATGCTTTGGGCTAATACCGTGAGCAAGCCAAGGCAAAAGTTTCGTCATACCGGTAATTCGCCCCGGCAGTAACCATAAAAAAGAAAATACAAAGGCTAGATGGCAAGGAGCGTGCAGCCATGGACAAGAACGTGCATCGTCGTTTCGCGGTGCTGGTTATCGACGACGAGCCGCAGGTCACCAGCGAACTCTGCGAGTTGCTGGAGAATCAGGGATACCGCTGCATCGGCAGCAACGACCGGGACAGCGCGCTGGAGAAGTTCCGCGCCGACCAGGGCATCGGCCTGGTCATCTGCGACCTTGGCCTGGGCACCGACAACGGCATTCGTGTCGTCGAGGCACTCAAGGAAGCCGCGGGTGCCGGGCGCCTGTTCGAGGTGGTGATCCTCACCGGGCAGAAGGGCAGCCAGGAAGTCATCGACGCCATGCGCGTAGGCGCCGCCGACTACTACCAGAAACCGGTGTCGCCCCAGGAGCTGCTGCAGGGCCTGGAGCGCCTGGAACAGCGCCTGCACGAACGCACCCGCAACCAGCTCAGCCTCAGCCACGTGAACCAGCGCCTGGAATACCTGGCCGAGTCGCTGAACTCCATCTCGCGGGACATCCACAAGATCAAGTACGAAGTGCACGGCAACCAGCCCGGCGCGCTGCGTCCGGAGGCCGACGACCTCGCCGCCAGCCTGCCGCTGGAAAGCGCCGGCGAAATCGCTCCCGAGCCGATCAACAACCCGCTGTTCAGCAAGCTCTCGCCACGCCAGCAAGCGGTGGCTCGCCTGGTCAGCAAGGGCATGACCAACTACCAGATCGCCTACGAGCTGGGCATCACCGAAAACACCGTGAAGCTCTACGTCTCCCAGGTGCTGCGCCTGATGCACATGCACAACCGCACCCAGCTGGCCCTGGCGCTCTCCCCCAGCAACAGCCAGAGCAGCCGCGCGGTCCACTGACGCTTTTCCTCGAAGGCGCGGCCATTTTCTTGGTCGCGCCTTTTTCTATTGCTCAGATCAGCAGTTGAGCGCCGGCGGTCTGCACGTCGATCAGGCGCACATCGAGGATGCCGGTCTGGATGCCGAGCAGCTTGAGCAGCGGGTCGATGATTGCATTGCCTAGCGCGGTGATGACGCTTCCCAGCGCATCGGTAAGCAGCGCGCCCAGGTCGGCCACGGAATTGACCACTCCCCCCACCACGCCATTCAGCAATTGCCCCAGCGGACAGAGCAGCCAACCGATCAGCGGCAGTTCGCACTTTTGTCCGTTGGGCGTCAGGGTGACCGAAATCTTCAAGTTGTTGGACAAGCTGGTAAGGCCCGCTCCCAGCGAGCTCCCCAACGGGCTCTGAACCGTCTGCACGGCACTGGGCAGATCGTCCGGCGAGTCGACCAGGAAAGTCAGCGGCTGCTCACCCGGAACGGCGACGGCAACGGTGGCATTGCTGGTATTGACGGTGGCAGTCGCCAGATAGGAGGTGCCGTTGCCGAGCAGGCCCAGCGTGAGGTTGCTGATGGTCAAAGACGCCACTCCGGGCTGCGCCTTGACGTTGACTGTCACCGGCCGCCCCACCCCACCGCACTGGATGCTGTCCAGCGCCGCGTAGCCCTGGGCAACCGTCGCCCCCAGGTTGATGTGCGCTACCACCAGATGCAGGTTCAGCAGATCGATGTCCGCCTTCACATTAAGCGCCACCTGTACCGATGTGGCCTTGGTCCGCCAGTTGCCCCCGGCATCCTTGCCCGGATAGCCGATGGCGATCTGCGGCGGGCTGATTACCGTCAGCCCCAGCGTCACCGAACCGATCACCCCACTCAGCCCAGCCAGGCTGGTGACGTCCAGCGTCAGCGCATGGTTCTTGTTCGCCACCAGCGCCGTGGCCATCAGCAGATCCATGAGGTTCACGTCCGCCCCCATCGCCGCGTCGCGGGCGCTGTCCGGCGCCACCACGCTGAGGATCTGGCCCAGTGTCAGGTTGGCGGTAGGAACGCTGATCGAAGCCAGCGAGCTGCGCAGCAGCGCCGTATTCACCCCTGCCACCTGCGAGGCATCGGCCGCATCGACCATGGCGGTCAGCAGCTGCGCGACGCTGACGTTCGCACCGAGCAGGCTGTCCACCGAACCCAGGTCCAGGCTCACCCCGGCAGCCTGCAACTGCTGCCCCAGGGACAACAGACTGATGTTGGCGCCGGCGATGCCCTGGTAGGTCACCACGTCGAGCGACAGGCTCGTCCCCAGCAGGCCGCCGAGTAGCGCGTTGAGCAGCGGCGAGTTGGAGCTGTCCAGGCGCAGCAGCCCGCTTCCGGCGGAAAGCGCACCCAACGCCTCGCGCCGCGCCACCGCCGTGGCGCTCAGGGTGGTGGTCGTCGAGACGTTGGCGCCGAACACCTTGGCCACGTTGAGGATCAGGCTGGAAGCCACTGTGCGGTCGGCCACCACGCGCACCGAGTCGTTCCACTGCCCGCCCGGGCTGAACTGCCGGCGCGTGTTGCTGGCATCGAAGTTCACATCGCCAAGCGTCGCGACCAGCGTGCCGTCAGCGGGAAATCCGTTCTTCTGCGCACTGGCCTGGGCGAAGGCCTGCACCCCGCCGGCGCTCTGCACGCCGCACAGCCCGCTTTGCGCGGCGGTTTCCATGGCCGACATGTCGACCACCCGCTGCAGCTTGCGCTTCTCCAGGTAAAGGCGACCGGTATCCACCACCAGCGCCAGGCACACCAGCGACAGCAACAGGGTTGCCGCCGCCATGATGCCGATGGCACCGCGCTGCCGGGTACGGTACATGGGGGACTCCTCGACGTCGGGCCGTCACTTGCTGCCGGTGCTGAAGTCCTGATAGTTGCTTTGCAGGTACTCGGGAATCGGGTGGGTGTAGCCCTTCAGGTAACGCTGGTAGGCACGATCGCGCTCCGCCGGCGTCGCACTCTGCTTGTTGGCCGAGGCCACCTGGCCGCTGCGCTGCAGCTCCATCCAGTGGTCGATCTCCGCCTGGTCGTAGGCGCTGGTCCCCGGTTGCGGCCGTGGCTCGGCCGCCTGCAGGGCCAGCGGGCAGAGCAGCAGCAGGCCGCTCAGGATCATCCCTTTCATCGTCATTCTCCCGGCCCGCTCACGGGCCCTCTCAGTGCGCCTTGACCAGCAGCCCGGCGTCGTGCGCCTCGGCTTCCGCGTCCTTGACCAATGCGGGCGGCAGTGGCCGCGCCGGTTGCGCCTCGACCTGCACCACGCCTTCGGCGGCGACCGGATGTGTCGGCGCGCCGGGCCGCAAGGCATCGGCGCGGGAATGCGCCTGGCGGACCTGATCGTCGGACAAGTGCGCCTTGTCGATCAGCGCCGCCGCCTGGCTGTCCTCGCCTTCGAGGAACAACAGGCTGAGCAGGTTGGTCGCCGGCAGCTTGTCCCCCTCGTTGAGCTCGACCGCCGTGAGGAATTCGAAACGCGCCCCCTCGCGGTCGCCCTTGCGCAGCAAGACCACGCCAAGGTCGTTGCGGATCAGGCCATCGGTCGGCTGCAGCCGCGCGGCTTCACGCATCTCGCGCTCGGCCTCGGCCAGGTGCCCGTCGCGCAGGGCGATCTGCCCCAGGCCGTGGTGCGCCTCGCCGGCCTTGCAGCTGTCGAGCAGCCCCTGGTACAGCGCCTTGGCCTTGGGACTGCCGATGCGGCGCAGGGCGACAGCCTTGCTCTCGCGCACATCGAGCAGCTGCGGCGGCATGGTTTCCAGGTTGGCCAATGCGGCATGCAGGCGGCCGTCCTTGAGCATGTCGCGGGCCATGTCCAGCTGCAGCTGTTGCGCTTGGCTCAAGTGTTCGTCGCAACTCTGCCCCACCGTCGGCCCCGCGCCCGGCAGGTTGGCGCAGCCCCCCAGGAACAGGACGGACAGTCCCAGCACACTCAGCCTCTTCATTTGATTCCCCCCAGTGCCTTGGTGATCGCCATGAACCCCGGCCCGGCGAGGATGATCAGCAGCGCCGGGAACAGCAGCGCCATCATCACCATGCTCATCTTCGCCGAGAGCTTGCTGATCTTTTCCTGCAGCGAGGTCAGGCGCCGGTCTTCGAACAGTTCCTTGAGCGTCTGCAGCGACGCTCGCGCACTGCCGCCCTGACGCAGCATCTGGCGCAACACGTTGCAGCAGTCGGACAACTCAGCCACCTGCAGTCGCCGCGAGAGCTGGTCGAGCTCTTCGGCCAGGTCCAGGCCGCTGTCGGCATGCTGCAGCACCGTCGCCAGCTCCTCGGTCAGCACCGGGACGATGCTTCGGCCCTCCAGCTGCACCACGCGCAAGGTCTGCTCCACGGTGAGGCCGGCGTCGAACAGGATGCGGATCAGCTGGATGAACAGGATCACTTCCTCCGACAGCTTCTGGCAGCGCTTGGCCGCCAGGTGCGCGAGGACCCGCTTGGGCAGCAGGAAGCCGATGCCGGCGGCGAAGGCGAGCGGCAGCAGCAGCGACTGCGGCGGCCTTGCCTGGATGATCCCGAACAGCCCCACCAGCGCGCAGAACAACAGCGGCAGGCTCACTTGCAGGGTCTGGTAGAGGCTGCGCGGCAGGGTGCCGTTCCAGCCGGCCCGCGCCAGCAGTTCGCGCACTTCCTGGTCGCGCAGGCGCAGGCGGCGGCCCAGGCCGCTGCCGCTGACGCGCTCGAGCAATTCGCTGCCCCAGCGACCGGCCCCCGGCTGCATACCGCCGCCCAGGCGCTGCTCGATCAGGCGCTGCTCGCGGTTGGCCGCGCGGCTCTGCGACACCGCCAGGGTCAGCGCGGCGAAGAGCAGAAGCACGGCCAGCGCCACGTACCAGGATGCGTCCATGTCCCTCTCCTATACGCTCTTCAGCATGCGCCACAGCAGGAAGCAGCCGAGCAGCTGCAGCCCCAGCGAGGTCAGCAGCATCCAGCGGCCGACAGGGTCGGTCCACATGGTCATCAGGTAGCCCGGATTCGCCGCCAGGATGTAGCCGCCCAGGCCCACCGGCAGCACCGCCAGGACCACAGCGCTCAGCCGCGTTTCGCCGGTCATGGCATGCAGCTGGCGGGAAATCTTCTCGCGCTCGTGGATGACCTTGATGATGTTGTCCAGCAGCTCGGTGGTGTTGCCGCCGTAGCGGTAGTTCACCGAGACGCCGAGGGCGAGGATGTGCAGTTCGTCGACCGCATAGAGGTCGGCGATCTCCTGCAGCGCCTCTGGCAGGCTGATGCCCAGCTGCACGTGGTTGTTGACCCGCGCGAAGATTTCCCGCAGCGGCACCTCGGCGCCGGCCACTGCCTGCTCCAGCGCGTCGCCCAGGGTGCGGCCGGCGTGCAGGCTGCGCACCACCTGATCGAGAAACCTCGGCATCTGCCGGATCATGCGCTGCAGGCGCCGGCGGTAGAGCAGGTTGAGCAGGCCGCTGAACAGTGTCAGCACCAGCAACAGCGCCAGCAGCGCGCCAATCACATTGCCCAGGCGAAAGGCCACGGCAGCCAGCAATACCGCGACCACTCCGACACCCAGCAGCCACTTGCGCATATCGACGATGCCGGCGCGACGCATGCGCTTGGCCAACCAGTGCTGGCTGCGTTGCCGGACGGCGGTGCTTTCGGCTGTCGCCGGCCCCGACTGCAGGCGCATGACCACCTGTTCGTTGTGCCGCGCGCGCATGCCCAGGCCCGCGAGCAGGAAGGCCAGGCCAACCAGCGCCAGGCTGACCGTCAGCAGCACCGCGGCGCCGGCGCTCATGCCAACACCTGGCGAAACTTCAACCCGGACGGCCCGCCGGTGCGGACGAACTGGCCGGTGCCGCGGCGATCCAGACTGAACAGCGAGTTGGTCACATAGATGCCGTCACGCACTTCCAGCACTTCCAGCACTTCGCTGATGCAGCGCCGGCCGTTGGCCTGGCGGGTGATCTGCACGACTATGTCCAGCGCCGCGCAGATCATCTGCCGCAGCGTGCTTTCCGGCACCTTGTGCCCGGTCAGGCCAACCAGCATTTCCATGCGCAGCAGCGAGTCCATCGCCGAGTTGGCGTGCACCGTGCTCATCGAACCGTCGTGGCCGGTGTTCATCGCCTGCAGTACGTCGAGCACTTCGACGCCGCGGATCTCGCCGAGGATGATGCGGTCCGGGCGCATGCGCAGGGCGTTGCGGATCAGGTCGCGGGCGGTCACCTCGCCATAGCCCTCGGCATTCGGCGGACGAGTTTCCAGGCGCACCACGTGGTCATGGCCGAGTTGCAGTTCGGCGGTGTCCTCGATGGTGACGATGCGCTCGCGCTCGTCGATGAAACTGCTCAGCACGTTCAGCAGCGTGGTCTTGCCGGTGCCGGTGCCGCCGCTGATGAGGATGTTGCAGCGGTTCTCCACGGCCTGGCGGAGGAATCCCAGCAGCGCCTCGTCGACGCTCTGGTAGGCCAGCAGGTCGGCGCTCTGCAGCAGCTCCTTGCTGAATTTGCGGATGGAGATGCACGGGCCGTCCAGCGCCACCGGTGGAATGATCGCGTTCACCCGGCTGCCGTCGGGCAGGCGTGCGTCGACCATCGGGCTGGACTCGTCCAGGCGCCGGCCCAGCGGCGCGAGGATGCGCTGGATGACGCGCTGCACATGGTGGTCGTCGATGAAGCGCAGGTCGCTCTGGTACAGCCGGCCCTGGTGCTCGACGAACACCCGGTCCGGGCCGTTGACCAGGATCTCGCTGATGCCCGGATCGCGCAGGAGGATCTCCAGCGGGCCGAAGCCGGTGAGCTCGTCGACCACCTCCTCGGCGAGGCGGTCCAGCTCGTAGCGGGAGATCGCCAACTGGCGCCGCGCGGCGTATTCGCAGACCTTCTCGGAGACGTACTGGGCCACTGCCGGGCGCGCGCCCTCCAGCAGGTTCATGCCGTCTTCGTCGATCTCGTCGATGATGTAGCGGTGCAGGCGCATCTTCAGCGCCTGCATCTCCTGGTCGTGCTTGCTGGCGAAGCCGCCGGCGCCGGTCGCGTAGCTCATGAGCGCACCGCCCGCGGCCAGCCGAGCCAGGCGAAGCGCTTGCGCCGCTCGCCGTTGGCCACGCCGAGTGCATCGGCCATGTCGCGCAGCTTCACCGCCAGCGGATCGCGCGGTGCGATCTCGAACAGGCTGCGGCCGAGGTTCTTCGCCCGCAGGCGCGCCTCGGCCGAGGCCGGCAGGACGCCAAAGGGCTCCAGGCCGAACATCCGGCACAGCGCCTGCTGGTCCGGCGGTACGGCCGGCAGGTAACGCTCTATCAGCAGCTCGATGCGCGGCAGCACCTGGTTGCGCTCACGCAAACGGCGCAGGCGTTCCATGCCTTTCTTGCACGACGGCACGCTCTGGTCGACCAGCCAGAGCACCCGGCTGGCCTGCTGCAGCAATTGGCTGCTGAGCTCCCCTTCGGCAGCGCCGGTGAGGTTGATCAGGACGTGGCTGAACGCGCTTCGCAGGCTGCCCAGCAGCAGATACAGCTCGGCGGTGCTGACCCGCTCCAGCACGCCCGGCTCGTCGGAAAGGCTGAGCACGCGCAGGCCGGACTCGTGGCGGGTGAAGGCGCTGTCGATCAGGGTCTGGTCGAGACGACGCAGGTTGCGCATCGCATCGGAGAAGTTGAATGCCGACTCCATCCCGAGGATCGCCAGGGCCTCGCCGGAGGGCTGGCCGATGTCCACCAACAGCACCTGATTTTCCGGCTGCGCCTGCAGGGCCAGCGCCAGGTGCAGGGCGACGAAGGCGCCATCGGCATCGGGCCGAGCGCTCACCAGGCTGTACAGCTCGCCCTGGCGCGCGGCGCTGACCGGCACGCTCGGCATGCGCCCGCCGAGACGGCGGATCAGCCCGCTCAGCTCGCTGGCGCGGGCGCCGTAGGTGACGAAATCGCGGGCGCCGGCGCGCATCGCTGCTAGCACCAGCTGGTTGTCCAAGCCGTCGCCGACGGCCACCACCGAGAGCATCGGACGGGCCGACACCAGCCCCTCGACCAGTGCGCTGTGCACCACCAGGTTGGCCTTGCTCAGGCTGATGAAGAGCACGCTGGAAGCAGTCACATCGAGCAGCGCGAGCAGCTCCTCCAGGGTGCCGCTGCCGGCGGCGATCACCTGGCCGCTGCTGGCCAGGCTGCTCTGCAGCCACTCCAGCTCTCCGGCGTGTTCGGTCAGGGCGACAAAGGTCTGGCTCATGCTGGTGCTCCTGCTCTGCCCCGACGCCGAGCCGGCGGCGGGACGACTTACCGGATCCCCGGCCATCACTCGGACATCCCGCTGCTGCTGCCGCGACCGTCGAACTTGCCGTTCTCGAGGAAGTAGAACTCGCCGAAACCGGGATCGTATTTGCGCAGGCCCTCGCCCGGCAGCTTCGGCAGGCTGGCATTGGCGGCCAGCGGCTGTACCAGGTGCGGGGTGACCACCATCAGCAGTTCGCGGTCGTCCTTGCTCAGCTGCGAGGAGCGGAAGAACGCGCCGATCACCGGCAGGTTGCCCAGGCCGGGGAACTTGTCGACGTTGCTGAGCGTGTTGCTGCTGACCAGGCCGCTGATCACGAAGCTCTCGCCGTCGCCGAGGATCACGTTGGTGTCGGTGCGCCGCACGTTCAGCGCCGGAACCGAGATGCCGGCGGTCTTGATGCCGGCGGTGAAGTCCAGCTCGCTGACCTCCGGCGCTACCTTCAAAGCAATGCGCCCGCTGCCCATCACCGTCGGCGTCAGGGTCAGGCGCACGCCGTATTCCTTGTATTCGATGGTGATGTTGTTGTTATCGCCGTTGGGCACAGGAATCGGGTACTCGCCGCCGGCCAGGAAGGACGCGCTCTGCCCGCTGGTGGCGACCAGGCTCGGGCGCGCCAGGGTGTAGGCGAAGCCGCTGCCCTCGAGCATATTGAGGAAGCCCAGCACCTTGCTGCTGCCGCCGCCCCAGATGATGTTGAAGCCGCTGCCGCTACCACCGAAGTTGCCACTCACGCTACCGTCCTGGCCGACGCCGATGCCATCGAGGCTGCCCGGCGAGCCGAACACGAAGAGGTTGGAGCCGCGCCGCACCAGCGAGGTGCTCGCCTGCTTGAGCTTGGTCCGGCTGACCTCGACGAAGCGGATGTCGGTCTGCACCTGGTTGGCCAGGGGTGCGCCGGCCGTGTCCGCCGCCGCGGCGACATCAGCCAAGGCGCGCGGCGCGACACGCACCTGGGCGCGCAATGGGTCGCCAGGGCACCCGCTCCATACCAGCAGGCTGGTATCACCTTGCGCCTTGCCGGTGAGCAGGAAGCTGCGCTTGTCGAGTAACTGCACGTCGGCGACCTGCGGATCGCCGATGGCCAGGCGCTTGATCGGCAACGGCAACTGCTGGTCGCGCTGGCCGCCCTGCTCCACGTCCAGAACCAGCTTCTGCAACATCAGACCGGCGCAGGCACTGGGCGCGGCTTGCGCCGAGACCAGCGTGGACAGCGCCAGCATTCCCCCCAGACACACGCCAAGCCGGTCGATACGCCGCTTGGCCTGCACTCCCCGAACCATGGCACTACTCCCTGCAGAGAGACTTCTCAAGGCGCTTCATGCGTCACTTTGCTGCCGCGATACACCACCACGCCGCTCACCGCCGACGGCGCGATCTCACGTCGAGTGGCCTGCGGTTTCGCCGGCGCGCGCCGGCCGAGCAATTGATCGAGGCTGATCGGCTCGCTGCCCGCCGGGTTCAGCGAGGCGTGCAGATAGCGACCTTCCTGATCCTTCTCGTAGAGCTGCTCGTCCTTGCTGCGCACGGCCAGGCGCAGCGAGCCGGCCTGGCTGGCCAGCATCAACCGCGCGACCGACTCGGCCGGAACCGCCAGCACCGCAGTGCGCGGCACCTTGCGTTCTTTCTGTTTGTCATCCTTGCCGTCGGCGGTCTGGTGCGCCTGGCCGTCATTGGCCACCGCGATCTGCTCGCCGTATGTCAGTACGCGCACGCCAGGCAGCACGACCTGGGCACTGAGGTCGCGCGTCCCGTTACTCTGGTCCGCAACAAAGAGCATTACGTCGACGTAGTCGCCCGGCAGCACGAAGCCGCCGCCACCGATGACCTCGTCGACGGCGATGGCCATGGCCCGCTCATCCGGGCGGATGGTCCGCGCCAGCGGCCCACCGGGTTCGGTGATCGCGGCGGAAAGGATGCTGCCGGCCGGCACCGCCACCCAGACGCGCTGGCCGACCACCGCGTCGAGCTTGGCGAAGCTGCCGGCGGGCGCGGTCTGCAGGTACTCCAGGCGCAGGTCTTTCGCGGTAAGCACGGCGAGCGCCGGCAGGTCGTGGGTCACGATCACCACGGGGGTGCGCTGCAGCTTGTCGACTTCGGAGGGAATCACGGCGGCGGGGGCTTCGCTGCTGGCGACCGGTTTGGCCGGCTTGCTCAGGGAAACCCCGACATAGCCGACGACGACAGCCCCGACCAACAACAACCCGGCAAAAACCATCAGCACCTTGCTATTCATGGCTACTTCCTTGCACAGCGTCGGGAATTCAGGAGTTCGAACAAACGCAGCAACCGGTACGCGGTCAGCAAACTTTCGATCGGCGACTTAGCTTTTCATCGACCGCTGCCGCCTCATGTTTAATAACTATTCCCGATAACAGGAAATTCTTTGTTACGCCTCAGAATCTAGCTGGTGGACAATGACCGTCAAACCCTTTGATGGCCATTTGCCTAGAGAATTTGGAACTATATCCAAAGGATTAATCCGTCCGTGCTAATTACATTTGACCGCTTGCATTCGTTCGCGCTGCGCCTAGCCTGACCACGTATTCGGGGCATCCGCCCTGGGTGTGGGACGGGCAAGGAGCTACGGCCATGAACTTTAAAGATTTCTCGTTGAATGTTTATTGCAAAGTCAAAGCATTCGCCAAAGACAAAGAAGGCGCCACCGCCATCGAATACGCAGTCATCGCCGGGCTAATTGTCGTTGCAATCGTCGGCACACTTCAGGTGCTCGGCCCGCAACTTAACGGAATATTCGAACAGATCTCCGCTGCACTTCCGTAAGTCCGGAAAAAATTAGCAGCGCAACTTTCACCAAGTATTTCCCTGCTTTTTCCTGATAACGCAGACCACCCGCGCGGTGGCCTGCGTTGTCGCGCCAGCTTTTTCACGCCATTAAATCGCCATCTGCGCTAAAGCCCGCGCCAGAGCGGCCGATACATCCTGCCCACTCGTTCCATCTGCAGGATGCTTTGCCCATGCTTCGCTCGCTGTCCTTCGCCAAGAAGATCCTTCTGGCGGCCTCCCTCGTGGTCATCTTCGCCTTCGCCTGCTTCATCCTCTTCAACGACTTCCGACAGCGCGAAGCGATCCACGCCGATACCGAATCGACCCTGAACCAGCTCGGCAGCCTCACCGCCAGCAACATCCAGAGCTGGCTGGAAGGCCGCATCCACCTGGTGGAAATGGAGACCGCGCTGCTCGCGGAAAGCGATGGCAGCCCCGAACAGATCCACCGCGTGCTGGCGCAGGACGTGTTCCAGAAGAACTTCGACGACATGTTCATCGGCGAGGCCGCCACCGGTGTCTTCCGGACCATCCCCGACGAGACCATGCCGCCCGGCTACGATCCGCGCCAGCGCGGCTGGTACAAGGACGCCGTGGCCGCCGGCCAGCTGATCGTCACCGAGCCCTTCCTCGACGCCGGCACCAAGCAGCCGATCCTCGCCATGTCCAAGCCGATCATGCGCAATGGCCAACTGTTCGGCGTGGCCGCCGGCGACATGAAGCTGGGGTCCATCACCGCGATCATCAACTCGCTGAAGTTCGAGGGCCATGGCTACGCCTTCCTGGTCAGCGACGCCGGCAAGATCCTCCTGCACCCGGACAGCGCCCAGGTGTTCAAGAACCTCGCCGAGGTCTACCCGCAGGGAGCGCCCCAGGTTCGCGCCGGCATGCAGGAAGTCGAGTTCAACGGCAAGACCCAGCTGGTCTCCATGACCCGCGTCGAGGGCCTGCCGGGCGTCAGCTGGTATGTCGCCCTGGTGCTCGACAAGAACGCCGCCTACGCCATGCTCAGCGACTTCCGCACCTCGGCGATGATCGCCACGGTGATCGCCATCGGCGCCATCCTCTTCCTGCTGGGCATGCTGATCCGCGTGCTGATGCAGCCGCTGACCGCCATGGGCCGCGCCATGCAGGACATCGCCCAGGGCGAAGGCGACCTGACCAAGCGCCTGAGCGTCGCCAGCAACGACGAGTTCGGCGCCCTGGCCAACGCCTTCAACCGCTTCGTCGAGCGTATTCACGAATCCATCCGCGAAGTGGCCAGCACCGCCCGCCAGCTGCATGACGTTTCGCAGCTGGTGGTCAACGCCTCCAACTCGTCGATGGCCAACTCCGACGAGCAGGCGACCCGCACCAACAGCGTCGCCGCCGCGATCAACGAGCTGGGCGCAGCCGCCCAGGAGATCGCCCGCAATGCCGCCGACGCCTCGCACCACGCCAGCGACGCCAGCCACCAGGCCGGCGACGGCCGCCAGGTGGTCGAGCAGAGCATCAGCGCAATGAACCTGCTGTCCGAGAAGATCAGCTACGCCAGCTCGCACATCGAGACCCTGAACAGCCGCACGGTGAACATCGGGCAGATCCTCGAAGTCATCAAAGGCATCTCCGAGCAGACCAACCTGCTCGCCCTCAACGCCGCCATCGAGGCCGCCCGCGCCGGTGAAGCGGGCCGCGGCTTTGCCGTGGTGGCTGACGAGGTCCGTAACCTGGCGCACCGCGCGCAGGAATCGGCCCAGCAGATCCAGGGCATGATCGAGGAACTGCAGGTCGGCGCCCGCGAAGCCGTGACCACCATGGGCGAAAGCCAGCGCTACAGCCAGGAAAGTGTGGAGATCGCCAACCGTGCCGGCCAGCGCCTGGCCAGCGTCACCGGGCGGATCAGCGAGATCGATGCGATGAACCAGTCGGTAGCCACCGCCACCGAGGAGCAGACCGCCGTGGTGGACTCGCTGAACATGGACATCACCGAGATCAACACCCTCAACCAGGAAGGCGTGGAGAACCTCCAGGCCACCCTGCGCGCCTGCGCCGACCTGGAGAACCAGGCCGGCCGCCTGCGCCATCTGGTGGACAGCTTCCGCATCTGATCCGTCGCGCGGACGAAAAAGGCGCCTGCGGGCGCCTTTTTCATGCACGAACGTAGGGCGCATAACGCTCCGCGTTATGCGCCGCCTGGCCATGGCTAGAGATCGGTTCCGGCGGAGGGCTCGCTCAGCTCAGCCATGGAGCGGCTCAGGGGGACAGGTGTATCGGCGTACAACCGCGAACGGTTGTACGCCCTACGGCGCCAGGAATCGACCGTTCGTCCGCCTCGTTAAAGCTTCGAGCAGATTTGGCCGACTTCTAGTGTGAGCCAATTCACGCCCTCCTCGCGGGCATTGGCCTCCCGAACACGGATATCCAGGCACAGGAATGCCATTGCGTTGCGGCAGGCGCGTCATCCCCGCTCCTGCCGGGCACGCCACCGACCCGGTGTGCGCGCCCACTACAAGAAGAAATCGGACCCATCGCCGAGACCCGCCATTCACTGGCCCCACTCCTCCTGGATGCACTACGAAATGATGAAAAACCTGAAGTTCAGCCACAAGATTCTGCTGGCCGCTTCCCTGGTGGTTTTCACCGCTTTCGCGCTCTTCACCCTGTACAACGACGCACTCCAGCGCAACGCCATACGCGCAGACCTGGAGGACTACCTGCATGAAATGGGTGAAGTGACCGCGAGCAACATCCAGAACTGGCTCAGCGGGCGTCTGCTGCTGGTCGAGCAGGTCGCGCAGACCGCCAGCCGTGACCACTCGGCGGAAAGCCTCGGCGCCCTGCTCGAGCAGAAGGCGCTGACCTCGACCTTCAACTTCACCTATCTCGGGCAGGCCGACGGCAGCTTCACCATGCGCCCGAACGACAAGATGCCCGACGGCTACGACCCGCGTACCCGCCCCTGGTACAAGGACGCCCTCAACGCCGGCGGCACGACCCTGACCGAACCCTACGTGGACGCGGCGACCAGCCAGCTGATCATCACCGTCGCCACCCCTGCGCAATCGGCCGGGCAGACCATCGGCGTGGTTGGCGGCGACCTCAGCCTGCAAGCCATCGTGCAGATCATCAACTCGCTCGACTTCAACGGCATGGGCTACGCCTTCCTGGTCAGCGGCGACGGCAAGGTGCTCGTCGCCCCGGACAAGGATCAGGTGATGAAGAACCTGGGCGAGATCTACCCGCAGGACACCCCGCGCATCGGCGCAGGCCTGAGCGAGACCGAGCTCAAGGGCTCGACCCGCCTGATCAGCTTCACCCAGGTCAAGGGCCTGCCTTCGGTGAACTGGTACATCGGCCTGTCCATCGACAAGGACAAGGCCTACGCCATGCTCAGCAAGTTCCGCACTACCGCTGTGGTAGCAGCGCTGGTGGCCATAGTCGCGATCATCTTCCTGCTCGGCATGCTGATCCGCGTGCTCATGCAGCCGCTGACCGCCATGGGCCGCGCCATGCAGGACATCGCCCAGGGCGAGGGCGACCTGACCAAACGCCTGAGCGTCGCCAGCAATGACGAGTTCGGCACCCTGGCCAACGCCTTCAACCGTTTCGTCGAGCGTATCCACGAGTCGATCCGCGAAGTCGCCGGCACCGCCCGCCAGCTACATGACGTCTCGCAACTGGTGGTCAACGCCTCCAACTCCTCCATGGCCAACTCCGACGAACAGGCCACCCGCACCAACAGCGTCGCTGCTGCGATCAACGAACTGGGCGCAGCCGCCCAGGAAATCGCCCGCAACGCCGCCGATGCCTCGCACCACGCCAGCGACGCCAGCCAGCAGGCCGGCGACGGTCGCCAGGTGGTGGAACAGAGCATCAGCGCGATGAACCTCCTGTCCGAGAAGATCAGCTACGCCAGCACCCACATCGAGACGCTGAACAGCCGCACGGTGAACATCGGGCAGATCCTCGAAGTCATTAAAGGCATCTCCGAGCAGACCAACCTGCTGGCCCTCAACGCCGCCATCGAGGCTGCTCGCGCGGGTGAAGCAGGCCGTGGCTTTGCCGTGGTGGCTGACGAAGTCCGCAACCTGGCGCACCGCGCCCAGGAGGCCGCACAGCAGATTCAGGGCATGATCGAAGAGCTGCAGGTCGGCGCCCGCGAAGCCGTGACCACCATGAGCGAGAGCCAGCGCTTCAGCCAGGAAAGCGTGGAGATCGCCAACCGCGCCGGCCAGCGCCTGGCCAGCGTCACCGGGCGAATCAGCGAGATCGATGCGATGAACCAGTCGGTAGCCACCGCCACCGAAGAGCAGACCGCCGTGGTCGACTCGCTGAACATGGACATCACCGAGATCAACACCCTCAACCAGGAAGGCGTGGAGAACCTCCAGGCCACCCTGCGCGCCTGCGCCGACCTGGAAAACCAGGCCGGCCGCCTGCGCCAACTGGTGGACAGCTTCCGCATCTGATCCATCGCGTAAACGAAAAAGGCGCCCCAGGGCGCCTTTTTCGTTCGCGAGCAAGCTCGCTCGTAGGAGCGAGCTTGCTCGCGAACCACCGTCTACCGCCGCTTCCCGCCCAGCAACGACCCCATCAGCCCACGCACCAGCTCACGGCCGATCTGGTTGGCCGCCTGCCGCACCACCGTCTTCATCGCCTGGCTGGCCAGGCTGCCAAGCAGCTCGCCGGCCATGTTGCCCAAGTTGCTGCCGGAATCGGCCGGGGCCTGGCTCGGCGCCATCTTGTCGTCGGTGCGCCCGGTCAGGCGCTCGTAGGCCGACTCGCGGTCGATCGGCTTGTCGTAGCGCCCGGCCAGCGGCGAGGAACGGATCAACGCGGCACGCTCGGTCTCGCTGAGCGGCCCGATGCGCGACTGCGGCGGAGCGATCGCCACGCGCTGAACCATCGACGGCGTGCCCTTCTCTTCCAGGGTGCCGACCAGGGCCTCGCCGATGCCCAGCTCGGTGAGCACCTGCAGCGTGTCGAACGCCGGGTTCGGCCGGAAGCCGTCGGCCACCGCGCGCAGCGATTTCTGCTCCTTCGCGGTGAATGCCCGCAGACCGTGCTGGATGCGCAGGCCGAGCTGGGCCAGCACGTCGTCCGGCAGGTCGCCCGGCGACTGTGTGACGAAGTACACGCCCACGCCCTTGGAGCGGATCAGCCGCACCACCTGCTCCAGGCGGTCGTGCAACGCCTTGGGCGTACCGTTGAACAGCAGGTGCGCCTCGTCGAAGAACAGCGCCAGCACCGGCTTGTCGGCGTCGCCGCGCTCGGGCAACTGCTCGAACAACTCGGAAAGCAGCCACAGCAGGAAGGTCGCGTAGACCTTGGGCGCCTCGTGCACCAGCTTGCTGGCGTCGAGCAGATGGATACGCCCGCGGCCGTCCGGCTCCAGGCGCAGGATGTCCTCCAGCTGCAGCGCCGGCTCGCCGAAGAAGGCCTCGGCGCCTTGCTGCTCCAGGGTGGCCAGGCGGCGTAACAGGGCCTGCGATGAGGCACCAGTGAAGAGCGCCTGATCCTCGCCAAGCACCTCAGGATGGTCCTTTAGGTAGCCCAGCAGCGCCTTGAGGTCCTTCAGGTCGAGCAGCAACAACCCCTGCTGGTCGGCCACCTTGAAAGCGGCGAAAAGCGCGGCCTGCTGGCTGTCGGTCAGCTCCAGCAAGTTGCCTAGCAGCAGCGGCCCCATCTCGCTGAGGGTGGTGCGCAGCGGATGGCCGCTCTGCCCGGCGACATCCCAGAGGCTGACCGGATAGGCCTTCGCCTGGTAGTTCAGCCACGGCATGCCGGCAATGCGCTCGGCCACCTTCCCCTGCGGATTGCCGGCGGCGCCAATGCCGCAAAGGTCACCCTTGATGTCGGCGGCGAACACCGCGACACCGGCATCGCTGAAGCTCTCGGCGAGGTGCTGGAGGGTGACTGTCTTGCCGGTGCCCGTCGCACCGGCAACCAGGCCGTGGCGGTTAGCCAGTTTCCACGGCTGGGTGATGGGCTGGCCGTCGGTGCCGGCACCGATGATGAGTTCGTTGCTTGCTGACATCCTTGCTCCCCTGATCGAAGGTCAAGTCACCCAGCAAGACTGGCGCGTCGCGGCCAAGTGCGCAACGCGAAACGGCAGATTCAGGCCTGCGCCTCATCGACGCGGAACACATGCTTGAGGTAGCGCCCGAAATTCTCGTCGCTGCACTGCATCTTGCCCGGCGTATCGGAGATCTTCGCCACCGGCTGGCCGTTGCAGGCGGTCATCTTCAGCACGATGTTCATCGGCTCGACGCCTGGAATGTCGCAGGTGAAGTGCGTGCCTATGCCGAAGCTGACGTCGATGCGCCCGCGCAGCGCTCGGTAGATTTCCAGCGCGCGAGGCAGATCCAGGCCGTCGGAGAACACCAGGGTCTTGCTGCGCGGGTCGACGCCGAGCTTCTCGTAGTGGGTGATCGCCTTCTCCGCCCAGACCAGCGGATCGCCGGAGTCGTGGCGCAGGCCGTCGAAGAGCTTGGCGAAGTAGAGATCGAAGTCGCGCAGAAAGGCATCCATGGTGATGCAATCGGTCAGGGCGATGCCCAACTGGCCGCGGTATTCGCGCACCCAGCAGTCCAGCGCTGCGCTCTGGCTGTCGATCAGCCGCGGACCGAGCTGCTGGTGCGCCATCAGCCATTCGTGGGCCATGGTGCCCAGCGGCTTGAGGTCAAGCTTGCGCGCCAGATGGACGTTGCTGGTGCCGACGAAGTGCCCGGGGAAGCCATGTTTGAGCTCGTCCACCACGCACTCATGCACTGCATAGGAGAAACGCCGGCGGGTGCCGAAGTCGGCCATCTTGAAGCCGGCCAGCTCCTCCACCGAGGCTTCCTTGCGCAACCAGGCGAATTTTTCTTTAACGCGCTCGCGGACGGCCCTCAAAGTGATCGACGGATAGCGTTGGCGGTTGCGCGCTTCGCTGATGCTCGCCAGCACCGGCACCTCGAAGAGGATCACGTGCAGCCACGGGCCTTTGAGACGCAGGAAGAACTCGCCGTTCTCGATGCCGCTTTCCACGTAGCGCATGTTGAAGCGGAACAGGCCGAGGAAGCGGATGAAGTCCGCCTTGAAGAACGGAATGCGCTCGAGGAAGCCCAGTTCCTCGCGGCTGAGGCTCAGCCCGGCCAGTGCTTCGACGCGCTCGCGAATGGCCGCAAGGTACGGGCGCAGGTCTTCACCATTACGGCAGCGGAACTCCCACTCCACTTCCGCGTTGGGGTAGTTGTGCAGCACCGCCTGCATCATGCTCAGCTTGTAGAAATCGGTGTCCAGCAGGTTCTGTACGCCAAGCGGGGAAAACGCGCTGTCGCCCATGCTCGCCTCTCATGCCCTAGTTGCAGGCAGTCTAAGGGATCAACGACAAAAAACCCCGCCGAAGCGGGGTTTTCATTGCAGCATCCTGCTCAGCGCGGAGCGCTAGCGCCGCCCTGGGAGAGTCCGAAGAGGAACAGCAGCAAATCATGATCGGGACTCGCCGCCTGCTTGGCTCGCACATTCGGTGGAACGTGGCAGAGCGATTGCTGGCCGACGGTATCGATCACTTCGGGCCCAGGTTCGTGCCAGGCAGCCGCGGCCAAGGTCGCGACCCCCAGGGCACCGACGAGAAGCAAACTTCGCGTGATTTCTAGTTTCATGTCTGCAAGCCTTTGATGGCGCTGCCAAACGCCGCTTCGTAACCATAGACAAAGGCCTGCCATTGCGTGTCGGTCCACGACGAACGGCGCTTAACCTGGCGCAAGTCGTGGCGGGCAGCGCGCTTGGCGCTGAAACGCTGGCGGGCCTTCTCCAGATCGATCAGGGCGATATCGATGTGCTCGCCATCGACCTTGACGAAAACGTGCTTGAGATACAGGCAACCATGCTGCCAACGGCCGCCATTGAGCTTGGCCAGAGTCGCGCCGTACTGCTGGAGGATGCGCTGGTGCAGTGGCTCGCCCCAGCGCTCGCGGTCGCCATTGGCATAGCAATCTTCCAGACTGCTGTAGCCATCCAGGGACTCGGTGACCAGCAGGGCCTGCCACTCGCCATTGACCTTGCGGCAGCCGGCATAGATCAGAGTCGGTACCTTCACGCCCAGCGCAGCTGCGGCTTTCAGTGCATCGCGCTCACGAATGGCGGTGGGATAACCGAAGGGATGCAGCAAATCGCGGTAAATATGACCGACTTGCTGCTTGCGGTAGAGCAGGCGGCCGTCATCGGTGAGAACCCGCTGCACGCCGCTTTCGCCACCACGCCGCCGATTGGGTTCCTCTACCCATTTGCCGGGAATCTGCAACCAACGCTCGATAGCGTTTTCGCCGGAAATTCGCTGCAGAGTTGCCAAATCAGCGCCCATCATTACTCCTTACGTAATATGTAGACCCGCCACATGTGGACCAGCGGGACGAAATCGATATGGTTCTGCACCACGAATCCGGCTTGGCGGAACTCCTCCTCGATGGTACGAGCGGGGATCACGAAACGGTTCTGGTACTCGTGCTTCTTGCGCGAAGCCTCGGCACGCCGGCGTTTCCAGGCCTTGAAGTTGCCGTCGACCCACAGCGACAGGATCACGCTGTCGCGGGTCACCCGATGGAACTCGCGCAGCATCGTCATGCGATCGCTTGGCTCACCGATGTGGTGCATAAGCCGCATGGAGAAGATGCTATCGACGGCGTTGTCCGGCAGATCGATGGCGAATGCCGAAGTCTGCAAAGGTCTGACCCGTTTGACAACCTCGGCCGGCTGGCCGGCGCAGGCTACCGCGATCATGTCCGCCGAGTTGTCGGCGCCGATGATCACGCGATTGTCCTTCTCCGCCAGCATCGGCCAGAAGCGCCCGGCGCCGCACGGCAGGTCCAGCACCAGATTCGGCTGGCCGGCTAGTTTGAGCGCCTGACGGGCGATCTGGACATCGCGCCAGTGGGAAAGTTTGCGGGACAGGCCGCTGCGGTGCTTACGCAGGTAGCGCTCGGCGTGCGCACGGTCGTACTTCTGGGAAAACTCGAGGTCGACGGGCTTGTCGCTCATGGTTGGATACCTGTTCATTTTTTATACGAAAAACTAAGGCGAACCCTGTAATACAGTGGTCAAGCACCGGTGAAGAAAACGTCATTCCCTCTTCAGTAGCCGCACTTCGAAGCGGCAACCATGCGGCTTCGCCGGCTGCAGGCCGACCTCCCAACCTTCCGAGGCGCAAATCCGCTTCACCAGCGAAAGCCCCAGTCCCAGGCCTTCTCCGCGCTGCGAGCTGCCTCGCACGAAGGGTTGGAAGACGCGCTCGCGCTGCTCTTCCGGAATCCCCTCGCCGCTGTCCTCGACCACGAAACCGGACTCGGACAATTGCAAGCGAATGTGTCCGGCATCCGTGTAGTGCATGGCATTGCGCAGCAAGTTGCTCATCACCGAGCGCAGGAAGGCCGCATTGAACTGCCCTTGCGGCGCGCCGCCAGGCTCGTAGATCAGCTCCAGTCCTTTCTCCTCGATCGGCTCGCGCCATTGCGCCGCCAGGTCATCGGCGATGCTTCGCAACCCCGCCTGCGGCGCGATGGCCAGGCTCTTGGCTCGCGAACGCGCCAGCATCAGGAAGGTTTGCACCAGGTCGCGCATCTCCTCGCTAGCCGAGCTGATCCTGGCCAACTGGGTTCGCGCGCGCGGCCCGAGCCCAGGGTCCTCGGCCAGCAGTTCACAACTGGTAGCGATGACCATCAGGGGCGTACGCAGCTCGTGGCTGACGTCGCTGGTGAACAACTTCTCCCGGTTCAATACGTCATGCAGCTGGCCCATCGCATAGTCGAAGGCCGCCGCCAGTTCTCCCACTTCGTCGTTGGCGTAGTCCGGCGCCAGCGGCGGAGCCAGCTCCAGCAACTGATCGCGATGGCGAACCTGGCGTGCCAGGCGCGCCACCGGCTCCATGACCTTGCGCGACAACAGCCAGCCAAGCAGGCCGGCGAGCGCCAGGCTGAGCACGTAGCCGGTCACAACCGCCGCGTACAGTACCTGCTCACGCGCCTCGAAATCGCTCTGATCTTGCAGCAGGACGTAGCGTCGCCCGTCGCTGTCGTGAACTAGGGCATGGAACGACAGCTCGCCGTCGAAGACCTCGTGGAAACCGTCGTCCAGGTTCTGCAGCGCCGGCGGCATCGCATAGACACCAACTCCGTCGCTGATGAAGAAGCGCATGCCGGGGTCCAGGCGCGGCCCCTGCCCGTTGCGCAGGTCTTCATTGATGATGCGATCCAGCTCGCCACCCAGATCGCGGGAGATGAGGCGCTCCTCGACCACGTGCACCACGCCGACGATGCTCACCGAAAACAGCCCGCCGACGAGGGCGGTCATGAATACGAAAGCAAAGACAATCCGACGGGAAAGGCTCTGCTTATACTCCATTCGTTTCCTCCGCCAGGCGATAGCCAACACCGTGAACGGTGTGCAGCAACGGCATGGCGAATGGCTTGTCGATCACCTGGCGCAACTGGTGGACATGGCTGCGCAGGCTGTCGCTATCCGGGCAGTCGTCCCCCCAAACGGCTTCTTCCAGCACGTCGCGACGCACCACGTGGGGACTTTTCTGCATCAGCACCGCCAGCAGCTTGAGGCCAATGGGATTGAGCTTCAGCGCCTTGCCCGAGCGGTTCACTTCCAGGGTGTCCAGGTTGTAGCTCAGGTCGGCGACTTGTAGTTCGCGGCGACCACCGCCTTGGGTGCGTCGCAGCACGGCCTCGATGCGCGCGGCCAGTTCGGACAGCGCGAAGGGCTTGAGCAGATAATCATCAGCACCGGAACGGAAACCCTGGAGGCGATCGTCGAGCTGGTCGCGCGCCGTCAGCATGATCACTGGAGTATCGCGGCGCGCGTCTTCGCGCAGGCGCCGGCACAAGGTGAATCCGTCTAGACCGGGCAGCATCACGTCCAGAACGATCAGGTCGTAGTGCGCGGTCGCTGCCAGGTGCAGCCCGGACAATCCGTCCTGGGCGCAGTCCACCGTGTAACCCTTGAGTCCCAGGTAATCCGCCATATTGGCCAGGATGTCCCGATTGTCTTCAACCAACAAAATCCGCATGTTCCTCTCCTTGCCGGGCAGACTAGCCTAGCTCGCTTAACCGGAACTTAAGCGTCTTTCACATTTTTTTCACGTTTGTTTAGGAGGTTGGACACGCTCGGCACCTGGTATCGGGCGACGCGGCGCTCTAGCCCGGGTCTTCCCCAATCATTCCGAACTCGATTGGCGTCTTGACATAAAAGAGACGGACACGCGCGTTGCGCAGGCAGGTGAAGAAGCGCTCAGCCTCTTCCGCGGTGACGACCATGGTCACCTCCTGCGGCTGATCGGCCAGTTCGAAGAAGCGGGAGGCATGGATGCGACCACTGTGGCCGAATCCTTCGCTGGCGGCGAGCAAGGTCGCGCCGCGTATCTTCTGCCGACGCGCCTCCTCGAGCAGCCACTGAGCGAGCGGCAGGCCGTTATGACGACGGTCCTGCTGGGTGAAGAAAGTCAGCTGAAAGCCGTCCATCGCACCCTCCTCGGTCTTATCTCCCCATCAGCCAGTTCATCGAAGCCAGGCCCAGCAGCGTCATCAGCAGGGAGCCGGTGACGTGCACGGCGATCGCTCCCATCGCCCACGCCAGGCGACCTTCCTGCAGCAGGGTGACCACTTCGACGGAGAAGGTGGAGAAAGTGGTCAGGCCACCGCAGAAGCCGGTGATGATCAACAATCTCCATTCTGGTGCCAATCCCGGTACCGCGGCGAAGTAAGCGACAGCCGCACCGATGACGTAGCCGCCAACCAGGTTGGCAGTCAGGGTGCCGGGCGGAATCGAGGGTAGAAGGCTATTCAGCTTGAGGCCCAGGAACCAGCGCAGCAGTGCGCCGAGTGCCGAGCCTATGGCGATGGCGAGAATGGGTTTCCACATGATCCTGTCCTTCCGAAGGGCTTTGGACAGGCCGCAGGCAAACGCCTACGCGCCTTTCCAGGTGAATGCGTAGGCATCATCAGCCCCAGGGGCGGTTAAAGGAGGAATGCCATCTCCTGAATCGCGAATCTTGGCATAAAGCCCCAAGCCGCAGAACCCCGGAGTCCATAAAGAAAAAGCCCCGCCGAAGCGGGGCTATTTCACAGCCAGGGACTGGGTGGCTTACATCATGCCGCCCATGCCGCCCATGCCGCCCATGTCCGGCATGGCCGGAGCGGCCTTGTCGTCAGCCACTTCGGCAACCATGGCCTCGGTGGTGATCATCAGGCCGCCGATGGAAGCAGCAGCTTGCAGAGCCGAACGGGTGACCTTGGCCGGGTCCAGGATGCCCATCTCGATCATGTCGCCGTAGACACCGGTAGCGGCGTTGAAGCCGAAGTTGCCGGAGCCTTGCTTGACCTTGTCGACCACTACGCTCGGCTCGTCGCCGGCGTTGGCGACGATCTGGCGCAGCGGAGCTTCGACAGCGCGACGCAGCAGAGCGATACCGACGTTCTGGTCTTCGTTGTCGCCTTTCAGATCAGCGATGGCCTGCAGAGCGCGCACCAGGGCAACGCCACCGCCAGGAACCACGCCCTCTTCCACCGCAGCGCGGGTAGCGTGCAGGGCGTCTTCGACGCGGGCCTTCTTCTCTTTCATCTCGACTTCGGTGGCAGCGCCGACCTTGATCACCGCAACACCGCCAGCCAGCTTGGCCAGACGCTCTTGCAGCTTCTCACGGTCGTAGTCCGAAGAGGTCTCTTCGACCTGCTTGCGGATCTGCGCAACGCGGGCTTCGATGTCAGCCTGGGCGCCAGCGCCGTCGATGATGGTGGTGTTTTCCTTGTTGATGGAAACACGCTTGGCGTTGCCCAGGTGCTCCAGGGTGGCGCTTTCCAGGCTCAGGCCGACTTCTTCGGAGATGACGGTGCCGCCGGTCAGGATGGCGATGTCCTGCAGCATGGCCTTGCGGCGGTCGCCGAAGCCCGGAGCCTTGACGGCAGCAACTTTGACGATGCCGCGCATGTTGTTGACCACGAGGGTAGCCAGGGCTTCGCCTTCGACGTCCTCAGCAACGATCAGCAGCGGGCGACCGGCCTTGGCGACAGCTTCCAGCACCGGCAGCATTTCGCGGATGTTGGAGATTTTCTTGTCGACCAGCAGCAGCAGCGGGCCTTCCAGCTCGGCAACCATGGTGTCCGGCTTGTTGATGAAGTAAGGCGACAGGTAGCCACGGTCGAACTGCATGCCTTCTACGACGGACAGTTCGTTTTCCAGGCCCGAGCCTTCTTCAACGGTGATCACGCCTTCTTTACCGACCTTGTCCATGGCTTCGGCAATGATGTTGCCGATGGAGTCGTCGGAGTTGGCGGAGATGGTGCCGACCTGGGCGATCGCCTTGGTGTCGGTGCACGGCTTGGCCAGATCCTTCAGCTGGGCAACGATGGCCACGGTGGCCTTGTCGATGCCGCGCTTCAGGTCCATCGGGTTCATGCCGGCGGCAACGGCCTTCAGGCCTTCGTTGACGATGGCTTGAGCCAGAACGGTAGCGGTGGTGGTGCCGTCACCGGCAGCGTCGTTGGCCTTGGAGGCAACGTCTTTCACCAGCTGGGCGCCCATGTTCTCGAACTTGTCTTTCAGTTCGATTTCCTTGGCAACGGATACGCCATCCTTGGTGATGGTCGGAGCGCCGAAGGACTTGTCCAGTACCACGTTACGGCCTTTCGGGCCGAGGGTGGCTTTAACAGCGTCGGCCAGGACGTTTACGCCGACCAGCATTTTCTTGCGAGCGGAATCGCCGAACTTAACTTCTTTGGCAGCCATGTTCTCTTTCCTCAAAATCGAATTCAGTGGGGGGGGGATTGGACGGACTGATCAGTCTTCCAGGACAGCGAGGATCTCGGACTCGCCCATCACCAGCAGTTCTTCGCCGTCGACCTTGATGGCGTTGCTGCCCGAGTAGGGGCCGAACACCACTTTGTCACCCACTTTCACTGCCAGAGCGCGAACTTCGCCGTTGTCCAGCACGCGGCCACCACCGACGGCGACCACTTCGCCACGGTTCGGCTTCTCGGCGGCGGAACCCGGCAGCACGATGCCGCCTGCGGTCTTGGTTTCTTCCTCGCTGCGACGGATGACGACGCGGTCATGCAGAGGACGAAGCTTCATAGTCGTAACTCTCCCAAACAGTGGTTTCTAACTGCCGGTGCTGTGCCCGGCGAATTTTATTGAGGCCGGCTTGGCCGGTTTGCGGCCCGCCTGGCGAGTCGCGAGAGACAGCCTGTCTGAACGACAGGGACCTTGCGGTGCCTGCTACATAAGGTCGGTGCAGGGCATTTCAAGGCCGTCGCGAAAAAAATTTTCAGCGCAGGCGATCGTTGTCGCGGCGCTCGAACTCGCCCTCGATGACATTCGGACCTTGCGGACCGCGCGCCTGGGCGTTGGGGTCGCCGGCGAATGCACGGCGGCGCTCTTCCTGTTCACGCATGCGTTTCTTCACCCCACCCAGCAGCAGGCGGCGGGTAATCGGCAGCAGGCAGAGCAGGCCGATGACGTCGCTGATGAAGCCCGGCAGCATCAGCAGGCCGCCACCGACAGCGATCAGCAACCCTTCGAGCATTTCCTGCTCGGGCAGCTCGCCACGGGCCAGGCGCTCGCGGGCGCGCCAGATGGTCGCAAGACCCGCCACGCGCATCACGGCTGCGCCGAGGAAGGCGCTCGCGATCAGCAGAAGCAGGGTCAGGCCGACACCGATGATGCTGCCCACCTTGATCAGTACAGCCAGTTCGATCAGCGGGAAAAGCAGCAGGAAGAACAGGGAAACTCGCATTATCTGGGTCCTTGGCGGGGCAGCAGCCCGGGTACTTTCCGTAGTTGGCGCCGCCGCCCGCCTATTTCAAGCCTGGATGACCTCGCTACCCGGCCAGGCCTCAGCTCGCGCCAACTGCACCAGCGCCTGGCGAACCGCGCCAGGATCCAGGCAGGGCGTGGGGAAAGGCAGCCAGTGTAGGGTCGATCCGACGCGCAAGTGGAAACCTTCTGAATCAATTCCCGCCATTTCCGGTTCCTCGCCCGCAGGCAGCCCGGCCAGCGCCAAGTAGTGATGGATGGCATCGGCGTGATCGCGATTCATATGCTCGATCATCCCACCCTCCTGCGCCCCGGCGAAGACGTTGGGCTGCGGCACGCTGTCCGCCGCCAGCCAATGGATATCGCCAAATCCGCCGATGTAGCGCCACTGCACCGGCTGCAGGACCCAGAAATCGAAGTCATGGGCCTTGTGATAGTCCCGCGAGGTGGGGAAATAGCGGTAGTAGCGAACGGCAGCGGCCTCGATTTCCCCGATATCGGTCAGTTGCCGCGCCTCGGCCAGCAAGGTCAGTCGACCGGCAGCCTGGATGTCATCTGCATTGCGCTCGCCGATCAGCAGCGAGCATTTGTCGTCCGCCTGCAAGTTGTGCGTGTGCTGGGCGATACGGCTGATCAGGATCAGCGGCCACCCCAGGGCATCGAGGCAGTATGGAACCACGGAGCCGAAGGGGAAGCCCGGCCATTTCTTCGACTGGGTGGAGAGCACCCCGCGGTATTCCTTGAGCAGCATTTCTCGGGCATGCTTGGCAGCTTTCGCGCTCACCTTATGACTCCTCGCTAAGAATCCGTCGCAAACGGACGGGCACTGAAAATTCGTTCACCGTTGCCGGCGAGGCCATTCACCGATATTGCCGTGGGGTTTCAACCATGCAACTGCAAGACAAGGTCATCATCATCACCGGCGGCGGCCAGGGCCTGGGCCGCGCCATGGGCGAGTTCCTCGCAGCCAAGGGAGCGAAACTGGCGCTGGTCGACCTCAACGCGGAGAAGCTGGACGAGGCGGTCACTGCCTGCAAGGCCGCCGGCGGCGACGCCCGCGCCTACCTGTGCAACGTGGCAAATGAAGAACAGGTTACCCACATGGTGGCTCAGGTCGCCAGCGACTTCGGCGCCATCAACGGCCTGGTCAACAACGCCGGCATCCTGCGCGACGGCCTGACCATCAAGGTCAAGGACGGCGAGCTGAGCAAGATGAGCCTGGCCCAGTGGCAGGCGGTAATCGACGTCAACCTGACCGGCGTATTCCTCTGCACCCGCGAAGTAGCGGCGAAGATGATCGAGCTGAACAACCAGGGCGCGATCGTCAACATCTCCTCGATCTCCCGCGCTGGCAACATGGGCCAGGCCAACTACTCCGCGGCCAAGGCCGGCGTCGCTGCCGACACCGTGGTCTGGGCGAAGGAACTGGCACGCTACGGCATCCGCGTGGCCGGCGTGGCTCCGGGCTTCATCGAGACCGACATGGTCGCCAGCATGAAACCCGAAGCGCTGGAGAAGATGACCAGCGGAATTCCGCTCAAGCGCCTGGGTCGTCCGGACGAGATCGCCCACTCGGTGGCCTACATCCTCGAGAACGACTACTACACCGGTCGCGTGCTCGAGCTGGACGGCGGCCTGCGCCTCTAACTCCCTCGCTTCCATGAAAAAGCCCCGCCTTGCAGACTGTGTGAAAACCTAGCGGTCTGAGTGCAAGCCAAAGACAATGCCCGTATTGATCGATACGGGCATTGTCGTTCATGGGCTATATCCGCGGTGAAGGGCGTGTTCAGGGCAGCTTGTTTCCGGTGTCGCTGGATGAGTTGGTCCCTGAAGAACATCTGGTCCGCGTGATCGAGGCCTATGTGGCACGACTGGATCTGCAGCGACTTGGCTTCAGCAAGGCGCAGGCAGCAACGCCTGAAGGCCCGGCCGGAGATGATGGCTAAGCGCCGGGCGATCGTCGAACACCCCTTCGGTAACCTGAAACAGTGGGTATTCGGCAACGGCCGCTTCCTGCTTCGACAGTTAGCGGGCGCCAGTACGGAAATGGCCCTGGCAGTACAGGCCTACAACCTCAAGCGCGCGATTCAGGTGCTCGGCGCGCGTCGCCTGATCGAGTTGATGGGCTGATCCCTCCGAAAAACAAACGCCCCGAACCAGTCGGGGCGTTTGTTTTGCCTTGCTCACAGCGTGTTTCACACGGCCTGCAGTGCGGGGCTTTTTCTTTTCTTGCAGCGTGAATTACCAGCCCACACCCAGGCCAAGGGTATAGCGGCGCTGATTCACCCCGCCGTCCTCGGCGCTCAGACGATCCCACTCACCCTTCAGACTCAAGGAGGCCCAGGAAGTCAGCTTGTAGCGAATGCCCGCCTCGCTCTCCACTTCGTACTCGACCTTCGAGGTCAGCGGCTTGCTCACCTCACCGTTGGTGAACAGCTCGAACTGCTTGGCCAGCAAGTAGCGGTTGTAGTCCCACTTCACACTCGTCGAATAGAAGTGGTCCTTCTCGTCGTCGCTGAATTCGTAGTCGTTGCGGTTAACCAGTCCGGCCAAAGAGAAGGAGCCCAGTTCGTTGTCCCAGAACTGGTAGCCGGGGCCAGTACCCACAGTGCGCTTCTTCTCCAGGTCCTCGACCCAATCGCGCTTGTACTGCGCCTGCCCCTGCCAGAACCAATGCTCATCGAGGAAACGATCCAGCGCGTACTCGGCCGAGTAGTTGTCGACGCTGACCGAGTCGTCCTTCTTCTCGCGGTTGTATTCGCCCTGCAGGTTGTGCCGCCACATGCCGTGCCGAGCGTTGGTCTTGAAGTTGATGTCGTAGTCCTCGACATCGTTCTCCGCCATGGTGTGATCGACGGAGAAGTCCACCTGGCCCTTCCAGACCCAGTCCTCCAGCAACGGCCGCGGCGGCACCATCTGCTCGATGCTGGCGATCGGCACCGTCTGCTCGCTGCCGTTGACCAGCGTGACCTTGCCCGAGTCCGCTGCCTTGAGGCCCTTGGAGTGTTCGCCGGTGGCGTCCTGGTCATGCTTGACCAGCAGGTTGCGATCGGTCTGCAGCGTGGCGATCTTGTCGCCGGTGAGCGTGACCTCCCCGGCATAGTCGGTCGCCAGCACCAGGCGTCCGCCGTCATACAGCTTGATCTTGCCGGTGAGGCGGTCTCCGTTCTTCAACCAGACCGTATCGGCCAGGACGGTGAGCGGGGTTGAGGCAACAGCGAGGCATAGCAGTAATCGCGACAACATGAGCAGCATTCAACTTGCGGGAGTGAGAAAAAAGCCGGGCATTATCCAGGGACCCAGCCCCGTCGCAAACACTGACCGGGCACTCATGCGCTGAGTTCAACTGCATTGACAAAGGGCGTTCTCCCGGGCGTTACCCGCACAGCGGCGTCCGATATGCTGTACGGCAGCCTCGCCAGCCTCGGTATCAGTCCCATGAGCCCGCCCAAACAGCCCTCCATTTCCCAACCGACCGCCGATCTCGGGCTGGAAAGCCTGCAGGTTCGTCGAGAGGCCATTTACCTGACGCTCGCCCAGGTGCCAGAGGGCTTCGTCATCAGCTACGGCGAGCTGGCCCGCCTGGCCGGCCTGGGACGCTCGGCGCGCCTGGTCGGACGCATCCTCAGCCAGTTGCCGGAAGGCTCGCGGTTGCCTTGGCACCGGGTGATCGCTGCTGGCGGCCGCATCAGCCTTCCGCAGGGCACCCCAGGTGGCGAAGAGCAGCGGGCACGATTGCGTGCCGAGGGGGTCCGAATCCATAACGATCGGGTGGACATACGTCGGCATGGCTGGCTTAGCGCCGGGCAGTCCTAGTAAAGTCCGCGATAATTTTTGCGTGCTGGAACCCCCTTCATGAAACAGCATTCCTGGCGAGAGGCGCTGGTTGCCTATAAATCTCTCGCCAGCCTCGCGCTTTTGATGCTCGGCTTCGCCGCCGGACTGCCTACGATGCTGGTTTTCACCACCCTCTCGGTGTGGTTGCGCGAAGCCGGCGTGGCGCGGGAAACCATCGGTTTCGCCAGCTGGCTGGGCCTGGTTTACGCCTTCAAGTGGGTCTGGTCGCCGATGCTCGACCAATGGCGCCTGCCTTGGATCGGCAAGCTCGGCCGGCGTCGTTCCTGGCTGGTGTCCTCGCAGGCGATGATCGCCATCGGCCTGCTCGGCATGGCGCTGTGCAACCCGCAGTACCACCTGGCCTGGCTGATCGGCCTGGCGCTGCTAGTGGCCTTCGCTTCGGCCACCCAGGACATCGCCATCGACGCCTATCGCCTGGAGATCGCCGAAAACACCCGCCAGGCTGCGCTCGCTGCGTGCTACATGACCGGCTATCGCGCCGCCGTGCTGCTGGCCAGTGCCGGCGCGCTCTTCCTCGCCGAGTGGTTCGGCTCGAGCAGCCTGCACTACAGCCAGAGCGCCTGGAGCCTGACTT
Source organism: Pseudomonas sp. QL9 (assembly GCF_041409665.1). NCBI lineage: Bacteria > Pseudomonadati > Pseudomonadota > Gammaproteobacteria > Pseudomonadales > Pseudomonadaceae > Pseudomonas > Pseudomonas sp. QL9. The sequence goes on along the minus strand of NZ_CP166971.1, from coordinate 4,042,488 downwards.
ACGGGTTGTTCTCGCTGCTCATCCTGCCCGGGCTGATCAGCAGCCTGCTAATGCGCGAACCACCGGTGAACGTGCAGCCGCAACCTGTGGCCAACTCTGCCTACGCCTTCAACCACCAGCTGTTCTCGGTACTGCAGCTGCTGGTGCTGCTGATCTCGCTGCCCGCCATGCTCACTGCGCTGACCAACCAGGCCTGGCCGCGAGCGGGGCTGTACGCCCTGTTCATCGTGCTGTGCCTGAGCCCGGGCGGCCGCCGACAGATCCGTCCGGTGCGCGAACTGCTCTCGCGAGTGCGTCGTCCGCTGCTCGTCGCTGCGCACGGCAAGGGCATCCCGCAATTCGACTTCGTGCACCAGGCCGTCTCGGTGATCGTGCTGATCATCCTGCTGGTCACCGGTACTGCCATGTTCAATTGCGCGAGCACGGGCAAATGGTGGCTGGCCAGCCTGTATCTACTGATCGCCCTGAGCTGCTTCTCGGCGCCCGGCCGCCTGCTGATGGCGCCGGTGCTGACGCCCATCACCGAGTTCATCCGCCGCTATCGCTGGCAGGCGCTGCTGCTGCTAGGGCTGATCTCCACCTATCGCCTGTCCGATACCGTGATGGGCGTTATGGCCGGGGTCTTCTACATCGACATGGGCTTCTCCAAGGAAGTCATCGCCACCGTCAGCAAGCTGTTCGGCGTGATCATGACCCTGCTGGGCGCAGGCGCGGGCGGTATCCTCATCGCCCGCTTCAACATCCTGCCCATACTGTTCCTGGCCGGCGCCGCCTCGGCGGGCACCAACCTGCTGTTCGCCATGCTCGCGCACATGGGGCCGATCAGCGATCCGCTGATCATCCAGGAGGATGTCTTCACCCTGCTGAAGACCATGGAGCCGCACATCAGCATGTTCGTGCTGACCATCATGCTCGACAACTTCAGCGGCGGCCTGGCGGCCTCGGCCTTCGTCGCCTACCTGTCGAGCCTGACCAACCTGAAGTTCTCCGCCACCCAGTACGCCATGCTCAGCTCCACCATGCTGCTGCTGCCGCGCTTCATCGGCGGCTACTCAGGCAGCATGGTCGAGCACATGGGTTACGAGCGTTTCTTCTTCCTCACCGCGCTCCTCGGCATCCCGACCCTGCTGCTGATCGGCTGGCTCTGGCTGCGGCGCAAGAACGGCATGCCCAATGGCGCCCCGCAGGAAGAGTCTCCGGAGCAAGCGCCGAGCAGCGGCCGCACGGAGCATGGATAAGCTCACTGCGCAGAAGAAATGAAAGAGGCCGGCATTGCGCCGGCCTCTTTGCATTTCGCCTTCGGTCAGTCGACCAGGCTGGTTTCCTCGCTGCCACGCAGCACACGCACCACGCGGCTTGGCAGGGCCAGGCCGATATCGCGGTCGAGCAGGCGGCGACGCACTTGCTCGTTTAGCATGAAGGTCACCGCACTGAAATCGCCGTTGGCCGTCCAAACACGCAGCGACAGGGTCACCGAGTTTTCGCCGAGCGCCGCGACTACCACCGCCGGCTGCGGGGTTTTCAGAACGCGCGGGTCCTCCGCCAGCTCCAGGAGGATGGCGCGGGCGCTGTCCAGGTCGGCGTCGAAGGCCAATTTGACGTCGAAGATGACCTGGCGACTGGCCTGCCGCGAGGCGTTGGTGATGATGCCGTTGGATAGCGCGCCATTGGGCAGGATGACCGTCCGGTTGTCCCCGGTGCGCACGATGGTGTGGAAGATCTGGATGCTGTCCACGGTGCCGGACACGCCTTGCGCCTCGATCGAATCGCCGACCTTGAACGGGCGCATCAGCAGGATCAGCACGCCACCGGCGAAGTTCGCCAGGCTGCCTTGCAAGGCCAGGCCGACAGCCAGGCCGGCAGCACCGATGGCGGCGACGAAGCTGGTGGTCTGGATGCCGATCATCGAGGCCACACTGATGACCAGGAGGATCTTCAGGGCAATGTTCACCACGCTGCCAATGAAGCCCTGCAGGGTCACGTCGACGTGACGGCTGGAAAGAAGGCGGCTGATGCGGCGAGTCAGGGTATTGATGACCCACCAGCCGATCAGCAGGGTCAGTAGCGCCAGCAAGGCGTTACCCAGGTAACTCAGCACTATTGGCATCCAGGCTTCCGCACTGCGCACCACTTGGTCGTAATTCATATCCATGGAATCGGGCCCCCTGGGTTTATCGGTCCTTAAAAAAGCAATCGCCATGGCGGACCATGGCGATCGGAGTTCGCCTGGCGACGCCCTATTGCGACGCCGCCCGGCACGCGAGGTTCCGTAGCGGAACTCAGTCGCGGAAGTTGTTGAACTGCAAGGGCATGCCGAGCGACTCGCCGCGCAGCAGGGCGATGGCTTCCTGCAGGTCGTCGCGCTTCTTGCCGGTGACGCGCACCTGCTCGCCCTGGATAGCGGCCTGGACCTTCATCTTCTTGTCCTTGATCAGGCCGACGATCTTCTTCGCCAGCTCCTTGTCGATACCCTCGCGGAAGTTCACTTCCTGCTTGACCACCTTGCCCGAAGGGAAGGCGTCCTTGATCTCCATGCACTGGATATCGATCTTGCGCTTGATCAGGCTGCCGCGGAGGATGTCGAGCATCTGCTCGAGCATGAAGTCGGCTTCGGCAGTCAGGGTCACGGCCTTGTCCTTAGGCTCGAAGCTGCATTTGCCCTTGAGGTCGAAACGGCGGTCCAGCTCCTTGCCGGCGTTGTCCAGGGCGTTGGTCAATTCGTGTTTGTCCAGTTCGGACACCACGTCGAACGAAGGCATGTCATCTCTCCAGATGGACGGCGCGATCAGGTTCACACTCGGGAACGCGCCTGGCTTGACGGTAAAAATGCGCGCTCATTATAACTGAGCTACACGCCAGCGCCCTGCCCAAGAACCGGTCGCCCCTCCCCTCCTGCGAGCCCCCTGCCCAATGCCCAACAACCATCTGAGCATCCTGGTGGTCGACGACGCCAAGTTCTCCAGCGCCATGATCGGCCGCGCCCTGAACCAGGCCGGCTACCTCAACGTGCGCTTCGCCAGCAGCGCCAGCGAAGCCCTGCAATTGCTTGAACAGGAACCGGTCAGCGTGCTCCTCGCCGACTGGCTGATGCCGGAAATGGATGGCCTGGAACTGACCGCCCGGGTACGCCAGCTCGACGAGAGCGGCGACCACTACACCTACATCATCCTGCTCACCGGCAAAGAGGGCGACAACGTGCTGGCCGAGGCCTTCGACCGCGGCGTCGACGACTTCGTCAGCAAGGCTGCGATGAGCGAGCAGCTGGTACCACGCGTGCTGGCGGCCGACCGCCTGTGCAACACCCTGCAGCGCCTGCTGGTGGAGAACCGCCTGCTGACCCAGAACATCACCAGCCTGGAGGAGCGCAACCTGGTCGACAGCGCCACCGGACTGGGCAACCTGCGCTACCTGCGGCAGAAGCTCGCCGACAGCATCCGCCAGGTCGAATCCCGCGGCGGCGCGGTCTGCTACATGCTGATCGGCTTGCCCGAGCTCCATGAGCTCAGCGAGCGTCACGGCCCGGGCTTCCAGCAGGAGCTGCTGCACGGCATCGGCCGGCGCCTGCAGCAACTGGTGCGTCCGCTCGACGTGCTGACGCGCATCGACGAGTGCCACTTCGGCCTTATCACCCTGCTCGAAGACCTCCAGGAGTGCTCGCCGAGCAGCTTCCGCCGCCTGCACGAAGGCCTCAACCTCAAGGCATTCAAAACCCGCGAAGGCTTCATCACCCTCAAGGCCGGCATCGGCCTGGTCGGCCTCGACGCCAAGTCGCTGCCGGTGCAGGTCGATGAGCTCCTGGAGCTGGGGCGCACCCTGCTGCCAGACGCCTTCGCCAGCGGGCGGATCAATGCCAGCCGGCTGTCCGGGGTGCGCTAGACTTCGCGTTGGATTCACAACCTCTGCGAAGTCACTGCCATGATCTGGTACATCCTCGGCGCCGGCAGCCTCGGCAGCCTCTGGGCCACCCGTCTGGCCCGCACCGGCCAGCCGGTGCAGTTGCTGCTGCGTGACCGGCAACGCCTGGCGGCCTATCGCGAACGCGGCGGCCTCACCCTCTGTGAAGATGGCCGCGAAACGCTCTACCCGATTCCCGCGGAAACCGCCGGTCACGGCGGTGCCCCCATCCATCGCCTGCTCCTGGCAAGCAAGGCCTACGATGCCGAAGAGGCGGCGGCCAGCGTCGCCGCGCGCCTGGCCCCGGATGCCGAGATCATCCTTCTGCAGAACGGCCTGGGCAGTCAGCAGGCCGTTGCCGCGCACCTGCCACGGGCACGCTGCCTGTACGCATCGAGCACCGAAGGCGCATTCCGTGACGGCGACTTCCGCGTGGTCTTCGCCGGCCGCGGACAAACCTGGCTGGGTGACGAACGCGGCGGCCCGGCGCCAGCCTGGCTGGAAGACCTGGCCAGCGCCGAGATCCCCGTGCAATGGAGCACCGACATCCTCGAGCGCCTATGGCGCAAGCTGGCGCTCAACTGCGCGATCAACCCGCTGACCGTGCTGCACCATTGCCGCAACGGCGAGCTGGCCAACCACGCAGAGGAAGTCGCCGGGCTCTGTGACGAGCTCGGTCATCTGCTGCACGCCTGCGGTTACACCCTGGCCGCGCGGGAACTGCAAGGCGAAGTGGAGCGGGTAATCGACGCCACCGCACGCAACTTCTCGTCCATGTACCAGGACGTCGCCAACGGCCGCCGCACCGAGATCGCCTATCTGCTGGCCCACGCGTGCAACGAAGGACGCCGCCGCAACCTGGCCCAGCCAAGGCTGGAAGCAGTGCATCTGCGTCTGCGCGAACTGTTGCGCCAGCGCGGATTGCCGGAGGCCTGACGGGCGGGCTACCCTGCCCGCCCGCGTCCGGACAGCGAACCTTCATGCCCTCCTTCGTCAACCTGCGCCAGCGCCTGGAAAACCTGCCGGTCGGCAAGAAGATCCTCGCCGCCCTGCTGGTGCTGCTGGCCACCGTCATGCTGGTGGCCAACCTTGCCTTCATCAGCGCCGCCTACTGGATCTCGCAGGACAGCGTGGCGCCACAAGCGCTGCAGACCATCGGCCGCCTGATCGCCAACCCAGCCCTGAGCTATCCGGCGCTGAGCTCGCCGGAACAGGCCAACGCCTTGCTCGAGCAGCTCGACGACTACCAGCCGCTACGCGCCGCCGCGCTATATGATCCCGATGGCCAGCGCATCGCCCAATCACCGCGCGAAGGCGCCGTAGAGCTGCCCAAGCATCTTGAGCACCTCGAACGCTGGCGCGAACACGAATACCGCCTCAACGCCCTCTTCGAACTCCCCCAGCCCGGCGGCCGTAACGGCTACCTGCTGCTGGTGGCCAGCAGCGAGCTGCCCGGTGCCTTCTACACCGGCACCCTCAGCGCCTCGCTGGCGATCCTCGCAGTCAGCGTGCTGCTCTGGATGCTCATCGCCCGGCAGATTCGCCGCCTGATCACCCGGCCGATCCGCAGCCTGGAAGAGCTGTCGCTGCAGGTGACCCACGAGGAGAACTACTCGCTGCGCGCCGAGCCCGGCAACGCCGACGAAATCGGCCGCCTGGCCGACGCCTTCAACACCATGCTGACCCGCATCGAAGCCCGCGAGCAGCAGCTCAAGCGCGCCCGCGACGACGCCCAGGAAGCCGTGGCACAGGCCCAGGGCCTGGCCGAGGAAACCCGTCGCTCGAACCGGAAGCTGGAACTGGAAGTCCAGGTGCGCAGCAAGATCGAGAAGAAGCTCACCGGCTTCCAGAACTACCTCAACAGCATCATCGACTCGATGCCTTCCGCGCTGATCGCGGTGGACGAGCAGCTCTACGTTACCCAGTGGAACGAAGAGGCCAGCCGCCTCTCCGGCACCAGCCTCGACGACGCGGTGAACCAGCCGGTTTTCCTCGCATTCCCCTCGCTCAAGCCCTTCCTCCTGCAGCTCACCCGCGCCGCCGAACAACACAAGGTCGAACGCGTCGAGCGGGTGACCTGGGCGCTGACCGACTCGCCGCGCCACTACGCCCTGACCTTCTATCCGCTGATGGGCGGCACCGGCCGTGGCGCGGTGATCCGCATCGACGACATCACCGAACGCCTGGGCATGGAAGAGCTGATGGTGCAGTCGGAGAAGATGCTCTCGGTAGGCGGTCTCGCCGCCGGCATGGCGCACGAGATCAACAACCCGCTGGGGGCGATCCTGCACAACGTGCAGAACATCCGCCGGCGCCTGTCGAACGACCTGCCGAAGAACCTCGAAGTGGCCGGGGAGATCGGCATCGACCTGGAAGACCTCAATCACTACCTCGAAGCACGCGAGATTCCCAAGCTGATGGATGGCATCCAGTACGCCGGCTCGCGGGCGGCGAAGATCGTCACCCACATGCTCGCCTTCAGCCGCCGCAGCCACCGGCAGATGTCGCCCTGCGAACTGCCGGCGCTCATCGAGCAGGCCGTGGAGATCGCCAGCAACGACTTCGACCTCGCCGGCGGCTTCGACTTCAAGTCGCTGGAAATCGTCCAGGAGTTCGACCCGCGCCTGGGCCCCGTGCCGGCGATCGCCAACGAACTCGAGCAGGTACTGCTCAACCTGCTGAAGAACGCCGCCCAGGCCATCCACCAGCGCGACGACGAAGAGGAAGGCGAGCTGGGCCGCATCACCCTGCGCACCCTGTACAACCCGCCGTGGGCCGAAATCCAGGTCCAGGACAACGGTGTCGGCATGCCGGAAAACGTGCGCAAACGCATCTTCGAGCCGTTCTTCACCACCAAGGAAGTCGGCCAGGGCACCGGCCTGGGCCTGTCGGTCTCGTACTTCATCATCACCAACAACCACAAGGGGCAGATGGAGGTGCAGTCCGAGCTCGGCCAAGGCACCTGCTTCACCCTGCGCCTGCCGCTGGCCGACGAAACACCCACCGCGCCGCTGCTGCCGGCGGTACGCAGCAAGGAGCTCTGAACCATGGGCTATCGCCTGTCGAAGATCTACACCCGTACCGGCGACGCCGGCGAAACCGGCCTGGCCGATGGCCGTCGGGTACCCAAGCATCATCCGCGCATCGAAGCGATCGGCTGCGTGGACGAACTGAACAGTCAATTGGGCCTGTTGCTAGCCGATCTCCAGGAAGCCCGAAGCGCTGCGCTGGACCAGCTGACCAGCGTGCTGGCGCCCATCCAGCATCGCCTGTTCGATCTCGGCGGCGAACTGGCGATGCCCGAATACCGCGCCCTGGGCGATCAGGAAGTGGAAAGACTGGAACAGGCTATCGACGCCTGGAACGAAGAGCTCGAACCGCTGAAGGACTTCATCCTCCCCGGTGGCTCGCGCCTGGTGGCGCAGATCCACGTATGCCGCAGCCTGGCGCGAAAGGCCGAACGCCGCTGTCAGCAACTGAACCTGGAAGAACCGTTGGAAGGCGCAGGCCTGCGCTACCTGAACCGATTGTCAGACCTGCTGTTCGTCGCCGCGCGCATCGCCGCCAAGCGTCAAGGCGTCGCGGAAGTGCTGTGGAAGGCGGCAGACAAACCGACTTGATCCAGACATCCCCGTAGGAGCGAGCTTGCTCGCGAACCAGCCCCACAGCGAGGCCATTCGCGAGCAAGCTCGCTCCTACAAAGGAACGCTACCCCTCGGCCTTGGGCCACAACGCGCGGATACCCGCCACGCCCTGCGCACCGATCTGCCAGGCACGCTCGACATCCTGCGGACCGAGCCCCCCCAGCAGGAACACCGGCTGGTTGAAGCCCTCGATCAGCGCCTGTGCGGCTTCCCAACCCAACGCGGGCTCGCCCGGATGGCTCTCGGTGGCCTGCACCGGCGACAAGGTGATGAAGTCCACGCCCATCGCACTGGCCAGCGCCAGCTCCTCCGCGTTGTGGCAAGACGCGGCAAGCAGGCGATCGACGGGGAACGGCCGGCCGTTGGGCGCGTACTTGCGCAGTTGCTCGGCAGTCAGGTGCCAGCCGGCGGACGGGAAGTCGCCCAGCCACTCCAGCGGCCCCTTGAGCATCAGCTGCGCCTTGCCGGCACACAAACCGACAGCGTCCACCGCCAGATCGCGGTACTCCGGGGAATACATGTTCGGCGCGCGCAGCTGGATCAGGCGAACACCGCTCGCCACCGCGGTGCGAATGCCCTGCACGATCTCCTGCGGCTCCAGGCCATCGGGCGTGATCAGGTAGCGCTCGGGCAAACGAGCGGCCTGCACGATCGGCCGGTTGGCTGCCGGAAAGTCGTAGTCCGGCAGCTCGCGTGGCGATACCCAGACCAGCGGCTGGCCTTCGGCGCCATGGGGCTCTCCGTTGAACGCCGAGACCTCCCAGACATCCAGGAGCACCTGCTTGTCCGGATAGTCGTGGGCCACGCGGATCAACGGGCGGGCCTGCTGGACGCGAATCCCCAGCTCCTCTTCCAGCTCGCGGGCAAGGGCCGCTTGAACCGGCTCGCCCTCCTCCACCTTGCCGCCCGGGAACTCCCAGAGGCCGCCCTGATGCTTGTCGTCCGGACGCCGGGCGATCAGCACCCGACCATCGGCGCCGCGAATCACGGCGGCGGCGACATGTACTCGTTTCACTGCATTGCTCCTCGATTCAGCGGCCGGCGGTCAATGCCGCTCGGCCAGGGCCGCCTTCAGCCAGGGCTGGAAGGCCGCCCACTGGTAGATGGTGTCCACGTACGCCTTGGCCAGCGGCGGCAGCTCCACGGCATAGCTACGGAAGCGCGTGGCCACCGGGGCGTAGAAAGCGTCGGCGATGCTGGCGTGGCCGAACAGGAAGGGGCCGTCCTGGCCGAAGCGCTGGCGACACAGCGTCCAAAGCTCGACGATGCGGGCGATGTCCGCCTCGACCTCGGCCGGCACCTTGGCCAATGGCTGGTGCCGCTGCAGGTCCATGGGCATGTTCGAACGCAGGGCGACAAAGCCGCTGTGCATCTCCGCACAGACCGAACGGGCCAGCGCCCGCGCAGCCTCGCCACGTGGCCACAGGTAGGCTTCGGGATAGCATTCGGCGATGTATTCGGATATCGCCAGCGAATCCCAGATCGGGCCGTCCTCGCACTTGAGCAGCGGAACCTTGCCCGTAGGCGAATGCTCGCGAATGCGCCGGGCGGTGTCGGCTCCGCCAAGCGGAATCAGCACCTCGTCGAACTCCGCGCCGGACAGCTGCATGACCAGCCAGGCACGCAGCGACCAGGAAGAAGTGTTCTTGCTGCCAATCACCAGGGTCAGGGACATCTCCGTCACTCCTCATAGGTCCTTGTCTAATCCAAGGACCATACGAGCGGAGCCGCGCCAAGACAAATTCCCGATTTTCATCCAGGGATGAAAACCGGGAATCCGAGGATCAGGTGCGGTATTCCGCGTTGATCTTCACGTACTCGTGGGACAGGTCGGTGGTCCAGATGGTCTCGCTGGCATCGCCGCGGCCCAGTTCGATGCGGATGGTGATTTCTTCCTGGGCCATCACTCGGGCACCCTGGTCCTCGGTGTAGCTCGCCGCGCGGCAACCGCGGCTGGCAATGCACACTTCGTCGAGGAATACGTCGATCTTGCTGACGTCGAGGTTGGGCACGCCGGCGTAACCAACGGCTGCCAGGATACGGCCCCAGTTCGGATCGGAGGCGAACAGCGCAGTCTTGATCAGTGGCGAATGCGCGACCGCGTAGCCGACGTCCAGGCACTCCTGGTGGTTCGCACCGCCGTTGACCTGCACGGTTACAAACTTGGTTGCGCCTTCGCCGTCACGGACGATGGCCTGGGCCAGCTCCATGGAGACTTCGATCACAGCTTGCTTCAGGGCGCTGAACAGCGCACCGCTGGCCTGGGTGATTTCCGGCAGCGGGGCTTGGCCGGTGGCGACAAGCGTGCAGCTGTCATTGGTCGAAGTATCGCCATCGATGGTGATGCGGTTGAAGGACTTGTTCGCCGCATCGCGCAGCAGGTCCTGCAGCACGCCCTGGGCTACCTTGGCGTCGGTGGCGATGTAACCGAGCATGGTAGCCATGTTCGGCTTGATCATGCCGGCGCCCTTGCTGATACCGGTCACGGTGACGGTCACGCCGTCATGCTGGAACTGGCGGCTGGCGCCCTTGGGCAGGGTGTCGGTGGTCATGATGCCGGCGGCCGCTTCGGCCCAGTTGTCGGCGCCCAGGTTGGCCAGGGCAGCCGGCAGGGCGGCTTCGATCTTGGCGACCGGCAGCGGCTCACCGATCACGCCGGTGGAGTAAGGCAGCACCTGGTTCTGATCGACACCGACCAGCTCGGCGAGCTTGGCGCACACCGCCGAAGCGTTGGCCAGACCCGCCTCACCGGTGCCCGCGTTGGCGTTGCCGGTGTTGGTCACCAGGTAGCGCACCGGGCCGAGGAAGCGCTGCTTGCAGAGGATCACCGGCGCGGCACAGAAGGCGTTCAGAGTGAAGACACCGGCTACGGTTGAGCCTTCGGCACATCGCATCACCACGACGTCCTTGCGGCCTGGGCGCTTGATGCCGGCGGACGCGATGCCGAGTTCGAAGCCGGGGACCGGGTGCAGGGTGGAGATCGGGCCGAGACCGACAGCCATGGAGGTGCTCCTTACAAAAAGGGTGGATCGAATGTGAAAAACGCCGCGAGCGGTAGGACCGGTCGCGGCGTCGTCGTTACGGCAGGAGAATCAGCTCACCTGGCCGTGGCAATGCTTGTATTTCTTCCCGGAGCCGCAGGGGCAAGGCTCGTTGCGGCCGATCTTCGGCTCGTTGCGCACCGGGTCGAGGTTCACGACCTGAGCGCTTTCCTGGCCTTCCGGATGCTCTTCCTCGGCACTGGCGATCGCTTGCTCGATCGAGGGCGCGGCGGCGTGCTGGAACTGCATGCGCTTGGCCATTTCCTCGGCTTCGCGGCGCAGACGTGCTTCTTCCTCGGCAGGGTCTTCGCGGCGAACCTGCACGAAGGACAGGACACGGATGGTGTCGCGCTTGATCGAATCCAGCAGTTCCTGGAACAGGGCGAAGGATTCGCGCTTGTATTCCTGCTTCGGGTTCTTCTGCGCATAACCGCGCAGGTGGATGCCGTGGCGCAGGTGATCCATGGTCGACAGGTGGTCTTTCCACAGATCGTCGAGCACGCGCAGCAGCATCTGCTTCTCGAAGGTGCGCAGCGCCTCGGCGCCGGCCATGTCTTCCTTCTCGTTGTAGGCGGCGACCAGCTCGGCGAGGATCTTCTCGCGCAGGGTCTCCTCGTAGAGCTTCTCGTCATCGTCGAGCCATTGCTGGATCGGCAGCTTCAGGCCGAAATCGCTGTACAGCGAGGCTTCCAGGCCGGCGATGTCCCACTGCTCGGGCAGCGACTGCGGCGGGATGTGCTGGCTGATGGTGTTGTTCAGCACTTCCTCGCGGAATTCGGTGATGGTCTCGCCGATGTTCTCTGCCGCCAGCAGGCTGTTGCGCATGTGGTAGATCACCTTGCGCTGCTCGTTGGCGACGTCGTCGAACTCGAGCAATTGCTTGCGGATGTCGAAGTTGCGGCCTTCGACCTTGCGCTGGGCCTTCTCGATGGCGTTGCTCACCATGCGGTGCTCGATCGCCTCGCCGGACTGCATGCCCAGGGCCTTCATGAAGTTCTTCACCCGGTCGGAGGCGAAGATGCGCATCAGGTTATCTTCCAGCGACAGGTAGAAGCGGCTGGAACCCGGGTCGCCCTGGCGACCGGCACGGCCACGCAGCTGGTTGTCGATACGGCGGGATTCGTGGCGCTCGGAAGCGATCACATGCAGGCCGCCGGCTTCGATCACCTGCTGGTGGCGCTTCTGCCACTCGGCCTTGATCTGCGCGATCTGCTCGTCGCTGGGGTTCTCCAGGCGGGCGATCTCTGCTTCCCAATTGCCACCCAGGAGGATGTCGGTACCACGGCCGGCCATGTTGGTGGCGATGGTGATCGCACCCGGCGCACCGGCCTGGGCGATGATCTCGGCTTCCTTTTCGTGGTACTTGGCGTTGAGCACCTGGTGCTCGATACCGGCTTTCTGCAGCAGCTGGGAAACGTACTCGGACGTCTCGATGGAGGCAGTACCGACCAGGATCGGACGCCCCAGAGCCTTGCTCTGCTGGATATCGGTGATGATGGCGGCGTACTTCTCTTCCTGGGTCAGGTAGACCAGGTCGTTGAAGTCCTTACGGGCGATGGCGCGGTGAGTCGGGATCACCACCACGTCGAGGCCGTAGATCTGGCGGAACTCGAAGGCCTCGGTATCGGCGGTGCCGGTCATGCCGGACAGCTTGTTGTAAAGGCGGAAGTAGTTCTGGAAGGTGGTCGAGGCCAGGGTCTGGCTCTCGGCCTGGATCGGCAGGCCTTCCTTCGCCTCGATGGCCTGGTGCAGGCCCTCGGAGAGGCGGCGGCCGGGCATGGTACGGCCGGTGTGCTCGTCGATCAGCAGGACCTGGTCGCCCTGGACGATGTACTCGACGTTGCGGTGGAACAGGGTGTGGGCGCGCAGTGCTGCGTAGACGTGGGTCAGCAGGCTGAGGTTGTGCGCCGAGTACAGGCTCTCGCCCTCGCCCAGCAGGCCGATCTCGCCGAGCATTTCCTCGACGTACTGGTGGCCCTGCTCGTTGAGTTCGACCTGGCGGGTCTTCTCGTCGATGCTGTAGTGGCCCTGCTGGGTCACCTGGCCTTCGACCTCCTCGATGTGCTGCTTCAGGCGCGGGATCAGCTTGTTGATCTTGATATACAGCTCGGAGCTGTCTTCGGCCTGGCCGGAGATGATCAGCGGCGTACGCGCTTCGTCGATGAGGATGGAGTCCACCTCGTCGACCACGGCGAAGTTCAGCTCACGCTGGAACTTGTCGTCCAGGCTGAAGGCCATGTTGTCGCGGAGGTAGTCGAAACCGAATTCGTTGTTGGTGCCGTAGGTGATGTCGGCGGCGTAGGCGGCACGCTTTTCTTCCGGCGGCTGGAACGGGGTGACGATACCGACAGTGAGACCGAGGAATTCGTACAGTGGACGCATCCAGTTGGCGTCACGGCGAGCCAGGTAGTCGTTCACGGTGACCACGTGCACACCCTTGCCGGACAGCGCGTTCAGGTAGACCGCCAGGGTACCTACCAGGGTCTTACCCTCACCGGTACGCATCTCGGCGATCTTGCCTTCGTGCAGGGTCATGCCGCCGATCAACTGGACGTCGAAGTGGCGCATGCCCATCACGCGCTTGCCCGCCTCACGGGCCACGGCGAAGGCTTCGGGAAGAAGCTGGTCGAGGGTTTCGCCCTTGGCCAGGCGCTCCTTGAACTCAGCGGTCTTGGCCTTCAGTTGCTCATCGGAAAGCGCCACCATCTGGGGCTCGAGCGCATTGATGGCCTGGACCGCCTTGGCCATGCGCTTCACTTCACGCTCGTTCTTGCTTCCAAAGAGTTTTTTCAACAAAGGCGCAAACATATCGACTGGGTCATCCGAACTTGGGGATTGGAGGGCTGCCCGACTGGCTGGCCGCGGAGTGGAGCGACGGCAAATGGGGCATTCTACTCGGAAACGTGGACGATTGAAGTGCCATGTCAGCACAGGTAACTTCAAGCCATCCGCCGACCGAGCAGTTGCTAGGGAAGGACAGGCAGTCCGCCTGCTTTATATTGTGTCGGACCAGTAAAGTTCAAGGCCGAACTGAGACCCGCGTCACCTCGAAGGCCGAAACGAAAGCGATTCTGCTAAGATCGCACCTCACCGTCCCGGACCAATCGCCATGGCGTTCCGCCCGCTCCCAGCCCAGGCCACCACCAAGCTGCTGCGCGAAGCCAAACCGTTGAAAGGGCTGTTCAACGAAGCCCAGCGCCTCGGACAACTGCAACAGTTGCTCGACAGCCAGTTGCAACCGGCCGCGCGCCCCCACTGCCGGGTAGCCTCATGGCGTGACGGAAGCCTGCTACTCGTCATTAACGACGCCCACTGGGCCACGCGGCTGCGCTACCAACAACGCCGCCTGTTGCGTCAGTTGCAGGCATTCGATGAATTCGCCGGCCTGGCACGCATTCTCTTCAAGGTCCAGCCGCATATCGAGCCGGCCAAACCGCCGCGTACCGTAGAGCTCTCCCCCGCCGCCGCTGAGGCGCTTCACGAGGCTGCCGAAGGCATCAGCAATCCGCGTCTGAAAGCTGCTCTCGAGCGCCTGGCCAGTCGTGGCCAAAAGTCAGACTGAGTAACGTTTCGCTCAAAAAAGACCCATAAAAAAAGGCCACCCGAAGGTGACCTTTTAAAAGTACAGCTGAAAGGAGGGGTTTCCTCACACGGCCGCAGCGGGTCGCATGTAGGAAATCGGCGCAGTGCTCGCGTCCTCGAAGGTGACCACTTCCCAGGCCTCCTTGTCCGCAATCAATGCACGGAGCAGGCGGTTGTTCAGGGCATGGCCGGACTTGAAGCCGCGGAATTCGCCGATGAGGCTATTACCCAGCAGATACAGGTCACCGATGGCGTCCAGGATCTTGTGCTTGACGAACTCGTCCTCGTAGCGGAGGCCGTCTTCGTTGAGCACGCGATACTCGTCGACCACGATGGCGTTCTCCACGCTGCCGCCGAGTGCCAGGTTCTGCGAACGCAGGTACTCGATGTCACGCATGAACCCGAAGGTCCGTGCACGGCTGACTTCCTTGACGAAGGAAGTGCTGGAGAAATCCACCGCGGCTTTCTGGGTACGACCACGGAAGACCGGGTGATCGAAATCGATCTCGAAGCTCACCTTGAAGCCGTCGAAGGGAACGAAAGTGGCGCGCTTGTCGCCCTCTTCCACGGTCACTTCACGCTTGATGCGGATGAACTTCTTGGCTGCGTCCTGCTCTTGCAGGCCGGCAGACTGGATCAGGAATACGAAGGGACCTGCGCTACCATCCATGATCGGTACTTCCGACGCGGACAGCTCGACATAGGCGTTGTCGATCCCGAGGCCTGCCATGGCCGAGAGCAGATGCTCCACCGTGTCCACTTTGACGTCGCCCTTCACCAGGGTGGTCGACATGGTGGTTTCACCAACGTTGGAGGCCCGGGCGGGGATTTCCACCGCAGGGTCCAGATCGGTTCTGACGAACACGATGCCAGAGTCAACCGGAGCCGGCTTCAGGGTGAGGTAAACCTTCTCCCCAGAGTGCAGGCCGACACCGGTAGCCCGGATGATGTTCTTCAAGGTGCGTTGTCTGATCATGGCTTTGGCCGCTTTCGCGCAAGTTGCGAACTGTTTTCAACAATGGGCGGCGATGATAGCAGAACCGCCCTTTGCTGAACACCAATCACGTCCATACTCCTGATTAATCGCTTCAATCGGCCTGACGACGCAGGAATGCCGGGATATCCAGGTAATCCAGATCGTCCTGCGGATTGAGCTTGGCCGCGGTGGCAGCGCCGCCGTGGTTCTGGTTGCGCATCACGGTCGGACGATCCAGGTCGCGGTAGTTCACCGACTGCTGCTCACGCTGAACCGGCGCCTGGGCGCTGACCGACTGCGTCTGCACGGTGTTGTCGACGACCTTGACCGGCTTCTCCAGGCGCGCGCCCAGACCAGTGGCGACGACGGTGACGTGCAGTTCGTCGCGCATGTCCGGATCGATCACGGTGCCGACCTTGACGGTCGCGTGCTCGGAAGCGAACTGCTCGATGATGTTACCTACGTCGGAGTACTCGCCCAGGGAGAGGTCCGGACCTGCGGTGATGTTCACCAGGATGCCGCGGGCGCCCTGCAGGTTGACGTCTTCCAGCAGCGGGTTGCGGATCGCCGCTTCGGTAGCCTCGCGAGCACGATTCGGGCCGCTGGCGGCGCCGGTGCCCATCATGGCCATGCCCATCTCGCTCATCACGGTCTTCACGTCGGCGAAGTCGACGTTGATCATGCCCGGACGCTTGATGATGTCGGAGATGCCGCGCACTGCACCGGCGAGCACATCGTCGGCCTTGGCGAAGGCGGCCAGCAGGCTGGCGTCTTTGCCCAGGATGGTCAGCAGCTTCTCGTTGGGGATGGTGATCAGCGAGTCGACGCTTTCAGCCAGCGAGCGGATGCCTTCATCGGCGATCTGCATGCGCTTGCGGCCTTCGAACGGGAACGGACGGGTGACCACGGCAACGGTCAGGATGCCCATCTCTTTCGCCACTTCGGCGATGATCGGAGCAGCGCCGGTACCGGTGCCGCCACCCATGCCGGTGGTGATGAAGACCATGTCGGCGCCTTCCAGCACCTCGGCGATGCGGTCGCGATCCTCGATCGCGGCCTGACGGCCGACTTCAGGGTTGGCGCCAGCGCCCAGACCCTTGGTTACGCCCGGGCCGAGCTGCAGCACGGTACGAGCTGCGATGTTCTTCAGCGCCTGAGCGTCGGTGTTGGCGCAGATGAATTCCACGCCATCGACGTTGTTCTTGGCCATGTGGTTCACGGCGTTGCCACCGCCACCACCGACACCGATGACTTTGATGACTGCTGTTTGCGGGACGTTATCGACGAGTTCGAACATTTTCCCCTCTCCTTCCTTTCTAGTTGTGTCGCCTACATTTACCGCGCCGGTAAATCAGAAGTTGCCCTGGACCCAGCGTTTCAGCCGTTCCAGCACAGGTGTCTTGGGTTCATCGCTATAGCTGCTGCCGGACGTGGACGGCCCGTCGTTCTGCTTTTGCAGCCCGTACATGAGCAGGCCCACGCCCGTCGAATAGATAGGATTGCGCACGACATCAGTCAGTCCTTTGACCCCGTGCGGCACGCCCAGGCGCACCGGCATGTGAAAGATCTCTTCGGCCAGCTCGACGGCGCCTTCCATCTTGGAAGTGCCCCCGGTCAGGACGATCCCTGCTGGGATCAGGTCTTCGTAGCCGCTGCGGCGCAATTCGGCCTGAACCAAAGTGAAGAGCTCGTCGTAACGCGGCTCGACGACTTCGGCCAGGGCCTGACGCGACAACTCCCGCGGTGGCCGGTCCCCGACGCTGGGCACCTTGATGGTTTCTCCAGCACCGGCCAGTTTGGCTAGCGCGCAAGCATATCGAATCTTGATCTCTTCGGCATACTGGGTCGGCGTACGCAGCGCCATGGCGATGTCGTTGGTGACCTGATCACCGGCAATCGGGATCACTGCCGTATGACGGATGGCACCTTCGGTGAAGATGGCGATGTCGGTGGTGCCGCCGCCGATGTCCACCAGGCACACGCCCAGTTCTTTCTCGTCCTCTGTGATCACCGAGTAGGCCGAGGCCAGTTGCTCGAGAATGATGTCGTCGACTTCCAGGCCACAACGGCGGACGCATTTCTCGATGTTCTGCGCCGCGTTCACGGCGCAGGTCACCACGTGCACCTTGGCTTCCAGACGCACGCCGGACATACCCAGCGGCTCACGCACGCCTTCCTGGTTGTCGATCACGTAGTCCTGCGCCAGCGTGTGCAGGACGCGCTGGTCGGCCGGAATCGCCACGGCCTGGGCGGCGTCGAGTACGCGGTCGATGTCAGCCGGGCTGACCTCGCGATCGCGGATCGCCACTATGCCGTGGGAGTTCAGGCTGCGAATGTGGTTGCCGGCGATGCCGACGAATGCCGAGTGGATACGGCAACCGGCCATCTGCTGGGCCTCGTCGATGGCCCGCTGGATCGAAGCCACGGTCGACTCGATGTTGACCACCACGCCCTTCTTCAGGCCGCGCGACGGGTGGGTGCCGATGCCGACGATCTCCAGCTTGCCATCAGCCGCGACCTCGCCCACCAGCGCCACCACCTTGGAGGTGCCGATGTCCAGGCCGACGACCATCTTGCCGCTCTGCACGCTTGCCATGGTTAATGCTGTCTCCTCAAATCACTGCGCGGGCGTGGCCTGGGCCACGTCCGTTTGCGGCAGCGGATCGCGCCACGCCACGGCCAGGCCGTTGGGGTAGCGCATGTCGATGCGCGCTATTTTCGATATCTGGTCTTTCAATGCCTTCTCGTAAATGGTCACAAGACGGCGAATCTGTTCGACCGCATGGTCGCGCCCGAGGACGATCTCCAGGCCCTGCGCGGTGCTCAGTGTCCAGGCGCCGCGCGAGCTCATCTCCAGGCTGGCGATGGTGAAGCCCAGCGGACGCAGCATCTGGCTGAGCAGCTGGTACTGCTGCATGACCTTCTGCTGGGCGAACTGCGGGCCGGACAGGCGCGGCAGGTGCTCGTAGTGCGAGACCTCGTGCGGCGCAAAAGCCTGGCCCTGGTTATTCAGCAGCGCCTCGTCGCCCCAGCGGGCTACGGGCAGCTGCTCTTCGAGGTGGATCACCACCTGGTCCGGCCACACACGACGCACTTCGGCATGGGCGATCCAGGGCATCTGTTCCAGCTCCTGGCGCATGCCGGCCAGGTCGATGGTGAAGAAGCTCGACGAAACGAACGGCGCAATGCGCTGCTGCACAGCTTGTTGGCTGATGTAGCTGAGGTCGCCTTCGACGTTGATCTTGGCGATCGGCCGGTCAAGGTACGGCAGCGCGTACTGCGCCCCCTGATAGGTGCCAAAACCCAGTACTGCGAGCAGCAGCGGCCACATCAGGTAGCGCACGAAGCTGAAGTTCGGCTTCGGCAGGCGCGCGCTCAAAGGCTCCTTGGCCACCAGGCGGCTGGCACCGCGCGGTACCGGCTTGCGTGCAGGCACGCGGCCGATACCAGGTTGCGAGTGACGGAGCATGGCGCCGTTCATGGTTTACCCCCTTGCCTCGACGCTGTCGGCCAGGATCGCCAGCACCAGCTGCTGGAAGTCCAGACCGGCCGCGCGCGCGGCCATGGGCACCAGGCTGTGATCGGTCATGCCCGGTGCGGTGTTGACTTCGAGGAGCCAGAAACGCCCTTCGGCGTCCTGCATCACGTCGGTACGCGCCCAGCCCTGGATGCCCAGCGCTTCGCAGGCACGCGCGGTCAGTTGCTGCAGCTCGCGCTCCTTCTCCGCGCTCAGGCCACAGGGAATGCGGTACTGGGTATCACTGGCCAGGTACTTGGCGTCGTAGTCGTAGAAGCTGTGCGGGGTGCCGAGGCCGATGGCCGGCAGCACCTGGCCGCGCAGAATGGCGACGGTGAATTCGGGGCCGCTGATCCACTGCTCGACCAGAACCTGCGAGTCGTATTGCGCGGCGCCGCGCCAGGCATCGATCAGCGCTTCCACGCTGTCCACCTTGGCCATGCCGATGCTCGAACCTTCATGGGCCGGTTTGACGATCAGCGGGAAGCCCAGTTCCGCAGCCGCGCGACGGCAATCGTCTTCGCTGGCCAGCACCGCATAGGCCGGGGTCGGCAGACCGAGGCTCAGCCACACGCGCTTGGTGCGCAGCTTGTCCATGGCCAGGGCCGAAGCCAGCACACCGCTACCGGTGTAGGGAATGCCAGCGACTTCGAGCAGACCTTGCATGCTGCCGTCTTCGCCGCCACGGCCGTGGAGGATGATGAAGGCGCGATCGATCTTCTCGCTGGTCAGGCGCTGCAGCAGGTCATCGCCCACGTCGATACCGAAGGCATCCACACCGGCGTCCTGAAGGGCCTTGAGGACCATCGAGCCGGATTTCAGCGATACCTCGCGCTCGGCACTCTTGCCGCCGTAGAGCACGGCGACGCGGCCGAAGGCACGCGGATCGAGAGTGGATTTGAGTGCATCGCTCATCACGCCTTCCTCGTGGCGTCGCCGCCGAACATCGGGTTCTTGATCAGTGCCGGAGCCAGCCCGCCGATATCGCCAGCCCCCTGGCAAAGCAGGATGTCGCCGGGACGCAGCAGCGGCTTGAGCAGCGCAGCGAGGTCGCCATCGCGCTCCAGATAAATGGGATCGAGCTGGCCACGCTGACGGATGCTGCGGCACAGCTGGCGGCTGTCGGCGCCAGGGATCGCCTCTTCGCCGGCCGGGTAGACCTCCATCAGCAGCAACACGTTGGCGTCACCGAGCACTTGCACGAAGTCTTCGTAGAGGTCGCGGGTACGGGTGTAACGGTGCGGCTGGTAGACCATCACCAGGCGACGCTCGGGCCAGCCACCGCGCACGGCCTTGATCACCGCCGCGACTTCGCGCGGGTGGTGGCCGTAGTCGTCGACTAGCATCACGCTGCCGCCTTCGACTTGAAGCTCGCCGTAGACCTGGAAGCGTCGGCCGACGCCCTGGAAGCCGGACAGGCCCTGAACGATGGCTTCGTCGGAGATGCCTTCGTCGGTAGCGATCGCAATGGTCGCCAGGGAGTTCAGTACGTTGTGCAGGCCGGGCATGTTCACCGAGACGTCCAGCGGCTCGCGCTCCGGGCGCAGCACGGTGAAGAAGGTGCGCATGCCTTCCTGGCGGATGTTGATGGCGCGGACGTCGGCGTCCTCGCTCAGGCCGTAGGTGACAGTCGGACGTGCCACCTGGGGCAGAATTTCGCGGACTACCGGATCATCCACGCACAGCACTGCCAGTCCGTAGAACGGCAGGTTGTGCAGGAAGTCGACGAAGGTCTTCTTCAGCTTGTTGAAGTCGCCGCCGTAGGTATCCATGTGGTCGGCGTCGATGTTGGTAACGACCGCGACCATTGGCTGCAGATGCAGGAAGCTGGCGTCGCTCTCGTCGGCCTCGGCCACCAGGTAACGGCTGGTGCCCAGCTGGGCATTGGTGCCGGCAGCGTTCAGACGACCGCCGATGACGAAAGTCGGGTCCAGGCCACCGGCGGCGAATACCGAAGCGATCAGACTGGTAGTGGTGGTCTTGCCGTGGGTGCCGGCTACGGCGATGCCATGGCGATAGCGCATCAACTCGGCCAGCATCTCCGCACGCGGAACCACCGGCACGCGGCGCTCCAGGGCAGCAGCGACTTCCGGGTTGGCCTTGTTCACCGCGCTGGAGACGACCAGCACGTCGGCGCCATCGGCGTTCTCGGCGCGATGACCGATAAAGATCTGCGCGCCGAACTTCTCCAGGCGCTCGGTCACTGCGGAGGCCTTGAGGTCGGAGCCGGATACTTCGTAACCGAGGTTCAGCAGTACTTCGGCGATACCGCACATGCCCACGCCGCCAATGCCAACGAAGTGGATCCGGCGGATGCGCCGCATGGTGCGGGTGATGCCGTTGGGCTCTTTAACCACGGGCCACCTCCAGGCAGGCATCGACCACCGTGCGGGTAGCCTCGGGCATGGCCAGGCGCCGGGCGCTGGCGGCCATCTGCTTCAGGGATTGGGGATGCATCAGTACCTCGGACAACTGCGCGGCCAGGTCGGCGGCGCCGGTAGACTTTTGCGGCAGCAGGCGGGCGGCGCCCTCCCGTACCAGGAATTCGGCATTGCGGGTCTGGTGATCGTCGATCGCGTGGGGCAGCGGCACCAGGAAGGACGGCAGGCCCGCCGCGGTCAGTTCGCTGACGGTCAGCGCACCGGCGCGGCAAATCACCAGGTCGGCCCAGGCATAAGCCGCAGCCATGTCGCTGATGAAGGGCGCGACGTCGGCTTCGACACCGGCCTGCGCATAACGCTCCGCGGTGACAGCGTCATGCTGACGACCGGCCTGATGGCGAACAGCCGGACGCTGCTCGGCGGGAACCAGCGCCAGCGCCTCGGGCAGCAGCTTGTTCAGGGGCTCGGCGCCCAGGCTGCCGCCCAGGACAAGCAGGTTCACCTTGCGCCCAGTCGGCTCGGTGCGAGCGGCTTCGTCGAGGAATAGCTCGGCGCGCACCGGGTTGCCCGTGGTCAGGCGCTTGGCACTGGCCGGGAAGGTATCCGGGAAGGCTTCGCAGACACGCCGGGCGAGCGGCGCCAGGCTGCGGTTCGCGGTGCCGGCTACAGCGTTCTGCTCGTGGATCACCAGCGGAGCGCCACTCAGCTTCGCGGCCAAACCGCCAGGACCGGTGACATAGCCACCCAGACCGAGCACACAGACCGGCTTCAGCTGGCGCATCACGCCCAGCGCCTGGAGCAGCGACTTGAGCAGATCGAAGGGCGCGCGCAGCAGAGCCTTGCGGCCTTTGCCACGCAGGCCACTGACATTAATCAGGTGCAGCGGCAACCCCGCTTTCGGCACCAGGTCGTTCTCGATGCCACGCGGCGTTCCCAGCCAGTGCACGGCATAGCCGCGGGCCTGGAACTCACGCGCGCAGGCCAGCGCCGGGAACACGTGTCCGCCGGTACCGCCCGCCATGATCAGGACATTACCTTTCATCGGCAAAGTCCTCCTCGCTGAATTCAAATTCGTCGCTGCCCACGGCAGTACGGCGTTCCCACTCGATACGCAGGAGCATGCCCAGGCAGCCACAGCAGATCACCAGAGAGGAGCCGCCATAGCTGAGGAACGGCAGGGTCAGGCCTTTGGTCGGCAGCAGACCGACGTTCACACCAACGTTGATGAGGAACTGGCCGATCCAGAGGAAAGCCAGACCATAGGCCACATATGCGGAGAAGTACTGCTTGGCTTGCTCGGCCCAGATGCCGATATAGAGCGCGCGCAGACTGACGAAGACGAACAGCCCGACCGTAGCCAGTGCGCCGACGATGCCCAGCTCTTCGGCCAGCACGGCGAAGACGAAGTCGGTGTGCGCTTCGGGCAGGTAGAACTGCTTCTGGATGCTGTTGCCCAGCCCCATGCCCAGCCAGCCGCCGCGGCCAAAGGCGATCAGCGCCTGGCTCAGCTGGTAGCCGGCGCCGAACTGGTCGGCCCAGGGGTCGCTGAAGTTGGTCAGACGTGCCATCCGGTACGGCTGGCTCCAGATCAGCAGCGCAACGGCACCGACTGCCAGAGCCACCATCAGACCGAAGCGGAACAGGCCGACACCGCCGAGGAACAGCATGGCCGCGGCAGCGCCCATCATCACCACGGTGGCGCCGAAGTCCGGCTCGCGCAGCAGCAGGCCGGCGAATGGCAGGAGGACCGCGAAGGGCTTGAAGAAACCGATCCAGCTCTCGCGGACTTCATGTTGGCGGCGGACCAGGTAAGCGGCCATGAACACCACCACGAAGACCTTCGCGATCTCCGATGGCTGGATGTTGAACAGACCGAAGCCGATCCAGCGCATCGAGCCGTTTACCTCTCGGCCGACGCCGGGAGTAATTACCGCGATGAGCAACAGGAAAGCCACGCCGAGCAGCTTCCAGCTCAGGCGCTGCCAGGTTTCCATCGGGGTCATCATGGTCACGCCGCAGGCGACGAAGCCGATGGCCAGGTAGATCAGGTGACGCACCGAGAAGTACAGCGGGTTGCCCGACTGCGCCGACGCGACTTCCGAGGATGCCGAAGTCACCATCACCAGCCCCAGGCCGAGCAACGCCAGGCATCCGGCGAGCAGCGGGAAGTCCAGATCGATGCCGTTGCGGCTGATCAGCGGGGACGGGTATGGGCGCAGGAAGGAGAACATCAGGCGAGCTCCTCCACGGCTTTGGCGAACAGACGACCACGCTCTTCGAAATTCTTGAACATGTCGAGGCTCGCGCAGGCCGGCGAGAGCAGTACGGCATCGCCCGTCTGAGCAAGCTCGGCAGCCTTGCGGACTGCTTCGTCGAGGGTCTGTACGCGTACTTTGTTCACGTCGTCGCCAAGTGCCGCGCCCACCAGCTCGGCATCACGACCGAGCAGCACGACGGCACGGCAGAACTTTGCGACCGGTTCGCGCAGGGCACTGAAGTCGGCGCCCTTACCGTCGCCGCCGGCCAGCAGCACCAGCTTGCCGTCGATATCGGCACCCAGGCCTTCGATGGCTGCCAGGGCAGCACCGACGTTGGTGGCCTTGGAGTCGTCGTAGTAGTTCACGCCTTCGCGTTCGCCAACCCACTGGCAGCGATGCGCCAAGCCAGCGAATTCACGCAGAGTCTGCAACATCGGCTCGAACGGAAGGCCGACGGCATGGCCCAGAGCCAGAGCGGCCAGGGCGTTGGACTGGTTGTGCGCGCCGCGGATCTTCAACTCGCGCACCGGCAGCAGCGTCTCGAACTGGAAGGCCAGCGACTTCTCACCGCCCTCCTCGATCAGGCCGAAGGCCTTGAAGTCGGGCTTGTCGGTGCCAAAGGTCCAGCACGGCACCGAATCGGCGATCAGCGGACGACTCAGGGCGTCGGCACGGTTCACCACGACCTGTTTGGCGCCACGGAAGATGCGGTGCTTGGCCAGGTGGTAGTCGGCCATGCCGTCGTAGCGATCCATGTGGTCTTCGCTGACGTTCAGGCAGGTAGCGACCGCGGCGTTCAGAGGCTCGCAAGTTTCCAGCTGGAAGCTCGAGAGCTCGAGCACGTACAGCTCGACGTCATCGGCCAGCAGATCCAGCGCCGGAGTCCCGAGGTTGCCGCCAACCGCAACGCGCTTGCCGGCTGCCGCGGCCATCTCGCCGACCAGGGTGGTAACGGTGCTTTTCGCGTTAGAACCGGTGATCGCGACGATCGGCGCCTTGGCGTGGCGGGCGAACAGATCGACATCGCCGGACATCCGCACACCACGAGCTGCCGCTTCGATCAGAGCGGGCGTACGAAGCGACAAGCCGGGGCTGACGTAAAGCTCTTGCGCACGGCAGAGGAAGTCGGCGTCCAGTTCGCCGCAGCGCACTTCGACCTGCGGGTACTGGCTGCGCAGCGTGACCAGCTCCGGCGGATTCTCGCGAGTATCGGCGACGGCAAAAGGCGTGCCCTGGCGCGCGAGGAAACGCACCAGGGACATGCCGCTCTTGCCGAGGCCGACAACGATGCGGAATTGGTCGGAAGCGATCAGGCTCATGCTCGATCAGTCCTCAACGCAGTTTCAACGTAGCCAGGCCAATCAGCACGAGAATCACCGTGATGATCCAGAAGCGCACGATGACGCGCGGCTCCGGCCAGCCTTTGAGTTCGAAGTGGTGATGGATGGGCGCCATGCGGAACACCCGTTTCCCGGTCAACTTGAAGGAGGCGACCTGGATGACCACCGACAGGGTTTCCATGACGAACACGCCGCCCATGATGAACAGCACGATCTCCTGGCGAACGATCACCGCCAGGGTGCCCAGGGCCGCGCCAAGGGCCAGGGCGCCTACATCGCCCATGAAAACCTGAGCCGGGTAGGTGTTGAACCACAGGAAGCCCAGCCCGGCGCCGACGATGGCGGCGCAGAAGATGATCAGCTCGCCTGCGCCCGGCACGCTCGGAATCAGCAGGTACTCGGCGAATTTCACGTTGCCCGACAGGTAGCAGAAGATGCCCAGGGCACCGCCGACCATCACGGTCGGCATGATTGCCAGGCCGTCGAGGCCGTCGGTCAGGTTGACCGCGTTGCTCGAGCCGACGATCACGAAATAGGTCAGCACCACGAAGCCGATGCCCAGGGGAATCTCGACGTTCTTCAGCAGCGGCACGATCAGGGTGGTTTCCACCGGGGTTTCGGCGGTCACGTAGAGGAAGATCGCCGCGCCAAGACCGAACACCGACTGCCAGAAATACTTCCAGCGGCTCGGCAGGCCGCGCGAGTTCTTCTCGATCACCTTGCGGTAGTCATCGACCCAGCCAATGGCGCCGAACAGCAGGGTCACCACCAGCACGACCCAGACATAGCGGTTCGACCAGTCGGACCACAGCAGGGTGCTGATGGCGATGGCGGTGAGAATCAGGGCGCCACCCATGGTCGGGGTACCCTTCTTAGACAGGTGCGACTGCGGACCGTCGTTGCGCACGGCCTGGCCGATCTGACGAATCTGCAGGGTGCGAATCATCCAGGGGCCCAGCCACAGCGACAGGGCGAGCGCGGTCAGCACGCTGAGAATGCCGCGCAGGGTCAGGTACTGGAAGACGCCGAAGCCCTTGTAGAACTGTTGCAGGTACTCGGCGAGCAGCAGCAGCATCAATGATTCTCCTCGGGGGAAGCGCACAGGGCCGCGACGACCTTGTCCATAGCCGCGCTGCGCGATCCCTTGATCAAAATGGTGGTGGTAGCGGGTTCGTCGGCCAGGGCGCGAATCAGGCTGGCCTGGTCCGCGAAGTGGCGGGCGCCGTCACCGAACGCCTGGACGGCGTTCAACATCAGCGGGCCTACCGCGTAGAGCGCGCTGACTTTGCCCACGGCGTAGGCGCCCACCTCGCGGTGTGCAGCCTCAGCCCATGCGCCCAGTTCGCCCATGTCCCCGAGGACCAGAACGGTCCGGCCGGAAAAGCCGGCGAGTATATCAATGGCCGCACAGATTGACGCCGGGTTAGCGTTGTAACTGTCGTCAATTACTCTCATACCGCTCGTCGCGAGCTGAGCTACCGCGCGCCCTTTGACCGGCTGCAGTGCCTGCAGGCCGTTGACGATCCCGACCAGTGGCACGCCAAGGGCATAAGCGGCGGCGACGGCGGCCAAAGCATTGGCCACATTGTGCTCGCCGAGCAGGTTCAGCTGGATGCGTGCCTCGCCGGCCTGGCCTTGCAGGGTGAAGCCCACGCAACCACGGGCATCTCGCTGCAGATCGCTGGCGCGGAAGTCGGCAGTGCTGTTCTTCAGCGCGAAACTCAGCACGCGGCGCCCCGCAGCACGGACCTTCCAGGTTTCGAAGGCGCGGTCGTCGAGGTTCAGCACGGCGGTGCCGTCAGCCGGCAGACCTTCGAGGATTTCACCCTTGGCCAGGACGATCTTGTCCTGACCGCCGAACTCGCCGACGTGGGCGGTCCCGGCGTTGGTAATGATGGCGACTTGCGGGCGGGTCAGGCCGACGGTGTAGGCGATCTCGCCAATGCGCGAAGCGCCGAGTTCGATCACCGCACTACGATGCTGCGGGCCGATCTGCAGAAGCGTCAGCGGCGCCCCCAGGTCGTTGTTCAGGTTGCCGCGGGTGGCCAGGACTTCGCCCTGGGTGCGGAGGATGCTGGCGAGCATCTCCTTGACCGTGGTCTTGCCGCTGGATCCGGTCATGGCTACGACCTGACCAGCAAAGGCATCACGGTTCAGCGCACCTAGTTGGCCAAGCGCTACGCGAGTATCGGCGACCAGCAATTGCGGCAGCGGCGAATCGGCCACTTCACGCTGAACCAGGGCAGCCACGGCGCCCTTGGCGGCGACATCCGCCAGGTAGTCATGACCATCGAAGCGCGGGCCACTGAGGGCCACGAACAGTTGGCCGGCCTCGATGGCACGGCTATCGGTGCTAACCGCGTCGAACGCGACATCAGCGCCAATCACGCGAGCTTGCAGGGACGCAGCAACTTCGCTGAGCAGCAACGACTTAAGCATTCTTCACCTCCCAGGCAGCCAGCGCCTTGGCGGCTTCTTCCAGATCGGAGAACGGATGGCGGATGCCATTGATTTCCTGGTAATCCTCATGGCCTTTACCAGCCAGCAGCACCACGTCATCGCCGCCAGCAGAGCCGATGAGCTGGGCAATGGCTTCACCGCGGCCGGGTACGAAACGCACCACGCCGGGATTGGCGAAACCGACGCGGATGTCCTCGATGATGCGAGCGCTATCTTCGGTGCGGGGGTTGTCGTCGGTCACCAGCACGGCGTCGGCATGACGCTCGGCGATCTGCGCCATCAGGGGACGCTTGCCGCGATCACGATCGCCACCGCAACCGAACAGGCACAGCAGTTGGCCATGAACGTGCGGACGCAAAGCCAGCAGCACCTTCTCCAGAGCATCCGGAGTGTGCGCGTAATCCACCACCACCAGCGGCTTCTCGCCGCCGCCTAGGCGCTGCACGCGACCAACAGGGCCTTGCAGCTGCGGAATGACCGGCAGGATTTCGCCAAGCGGATAGTCCAGGGCCATCAGGGCACCGACCACTGCCAGCAGGTTGCTCAGGTTGAAGCGGCCGAGCAGCGGGCTACGCAGTACGCCCTCGCCTTTCGGGGTGACCAACTGCGCTTCGACGCCGGCGTCGCTGAAACGCGCTTCGCGGCAATAGAGGAATGCAGCAGAGTCTTCCAGGCTGTAGCTCAGCAGCCGTGATTCGTGCTGTTCGGCGGCCAGTTGGCGGCCGAATTCGTCATCCAGGCTGATGACTCGGCTATGCAGGCCGGGCCAGGCAAAGAGCTTGGCCTTGGCGGCACCATAGGCCTCCATGGTGCCGTGGTAGTCCAGATGATCGCGGGACAGGTTGGTGAACACCGCAACATCGAACTCGAGCGCAGCCACGCGCCCCTGCTCGAGACCATGGGAGGATACCTCCATGGCTACTGCGCGAGCGCCCTCCTGCTTCAAACGGGCCAGAGTCGCCTGCAGTGCCAGGGCGTCAGGCGTGGTGTGCTTGCCGCTTTCCAGCGCGCCGTGGAAACCGCTACCCAGGGTGCCGACGATGCCGCAACGCTGGCCGAGCAGATCCAGCGCTTGCGCCACGAGCTGGCTGACGCTGGTCTTGCCGTTGGTGCCGGTGACTCCGACCAGGTCGATGCCGCGGCTTGGCTCGCCGTAGAAACGTCCGGCGATAGCCGACAGCTGGCCGGCCAGCCCCTTGATCGCAACCATCGGCGTGGCGCCGGAGGGCAGCCCGCTGGCGCCTTCAGATTCATAGGCAATGGCAGCGGCACCGCGTGCCAGAGCGTCGGCAATGTGCGCGCGGCCGTCATGCTGAGCGCCAGGGATCGCCAGGAACAGATCGCCCGGCTTGACCGCACGGCTGTCCAGGGTCAGTTCACGAATCAGTACGCTGTCTTCCGCTTGCGGGAGCAGCTGGTTCAGGCTCATCGGCATCAGCCACGCCCTCCTTTATCGGGCGCAGCATTGGCGGTTTGCTGCGGAGTTGCTTGCAGGTTGTCTGGCGGAATGTTCATCAGGCGCAGGGTGCCGGACATGACCTTGCTGAATACCGGGGCCGAAACCAGGCCGCCGAAGTAACCGGCCTTGCTCGGCTCATCGATGACGACCGCCACCACGAAGCGCGGGTTGCTCATGGGGCCGAAGCCGGTGAACAGCGAGCGATAGGCGTTCTCGGTGTATCCCTTGGTGCCGACCTGCGCCTTACGTGCGGTACCGGACTTGCCGGCGACGTGATAACCCGGAACCTGGGCGCGATATACGCCGTTCGGGGCCTCCACCACTTGCTGAAGCATGCCCTGGATGGTCTTGGCGACCTGCTCCGGAATGGCCTGGCTACCCTTGGGCGGGTTGTCGGCGCGAATCATGGTCAGCGGCACGGTCTGGCCGTTGTTGGCCAGCGCGGCGTAGGCGTGGGCGAGTTGCACCGCGGTCACCGACAAGCCGTAGCCGTAAGAAAGGGTCGCGGTTTCAGCCTTGCGCCAGTCGCGGTAGTTGGGCAGGTTGCCGACGCGCTCGCCGGGGAAGCCGAGGCCGGTGTCCTGGCCGAGTCCTACCTTCTGCATCACGCTGTAGATGGCCTGGCCGCCAATATCGAAGGCGACCTTGCTCATGCCGACGTTGGAAGAGCGGATCAGGATGCCGGTCAGGTCCAGCACCGGACCTTCGGTCTTGGATACGTCGCGAATGGTGTAACGGCCGATCTGCAGGGTACCGGGATAGACCTCTACGGTATCGGTAGGCTTCCAGCGTCCGGTCTCCAGCGCCGCGCTCATGGACAGCGGCTTCATGGTCGAACCGGGCTCGAAAACGTCGATCATGGCGCGGTTACGCATCATTTCCGGCAGCATGTCGCGACGGTTGTTCGGGTTGTAGGTCGGCTGGTTGACCATGGCGAGAATCTCGCCGGTGCGCACGTCGAGGATCACCAGACTGCCGGCCTTGGCACCGTTCTCTATGATTGCGTTGCGCAGCTCGCGGTTGGCCAGGTACTGCAGGCGCAGGTCGATGGACAACGTAAGGGTCTTGCCGGCCTTGGCGTTGCGGGTGACCTGCAGGTCGCGGATCAGATGGCCGCGGCGGTCCTTCAGGACCTGGCGCTTGCCAGCCACGCCAGCCAGCCAACCGTCATAAGACAGCTCGACACCTTCGCGACCGTGATCGTCGACATCGGTGAAGCCGACCACGTGCGCGGTCACATCGCCTGCCGGATAGAAACG
Organism: Pseudomonas sp. QL9; assembly: GCF_041409665.1. NCBI lineage: Bacteria > Pseudomonadati > Pseudomonadota > Gammaproteobacteria > Pseudomonadales > Pseudomonadaceae > Pseudomonas > Pseudomonas sp. QL9. The sequence goes on along the minus strand of NZ_CP166971.1, from coordinate 4,012,677 downwards.
GCGAAACTCCTCGATGGAGTAGACGCCTGGAATCTTGTTGGCCTTGACCACGGCCATCACGGCCTCGCCCTGTTCCGGAGTCAAGCCGCGGACCAGGTAGATGAACTCCTTGTCCGCCATCTGCTCGAGGCGAGCGCTGAGGGCTTCGCTGGTTTGGCCTAGCGCATGGGCCAGGGTCGGCCACTTCTCGCGCTCAAGCACCAATTCCTTGGGGTTCGCCCAGAGAGTGGCGACCGGCGTACTGACGGCCAGCGGCTCGCCATTGCGATCGGTGATCTGCCCGCGATGGGCCGGAATCGGGATGTAACGCACACTGCGCGCGTCGCCCTGCTCCTGGAGGAAATCGTGATCGATCACGTGCAGGTCGACGATCCGCCAGACGATGGCGGCCACCATCAGCAGCAACAGGCCGATGGCGACGCGGAAGCGCCAGGGATAGAGAGCGCCCTGAAGGTTCTTCATGGCGCCACCATGATGATTTCTGCCGGATCCGGAACGCGCATCTTCAGCTGTTCGGTGGCCAACATTTCGATGCGGCTGTAAGCGGTCCAGGTGCTCTGCTCGAGAACCAGCCGGCCATACTCAGCCTGCGCCTTGTCGCGCACGTTCAGCTCGCCATAGAGAGTATTGAGCAGCTGGCGATTCCAATAGGCGCTATAGGCCACCGAGATTGCCGAAAGCAGCACGCCAATGAACATCAGCAGCATGATGAAGCTGCCGGTGGGCAGGCGCTTGGCGAACAGGCGGCTCATCGCAGCTTCTCCGCCACACGCATGACAGCGCTGCGCGAGCGCGGATTGGCCTTGAGTTCGGCCTCCGAAGCGTACTGCGGCTTGCCGAGCAGCTTCAGGCGCGGCTCGAATACCTTGGCGCGAATCGGCAAGTCGCGCGGCAGGTTGTCTGCTTCGCCCTTGGCGTGCTTGCGCATGAACTGCTTGACGATGCGGTCTTCCAGGGAGTGGAAGCTGATCACTACGAGACGGCCGCCTACGGACAGCGCTTCGAGCGCGGAATCCAGACCTTGCTCGAGATCGCCCAGTTCGTTGTTGACGTGGATGCGCAGCCCCTGGAAGGCGCGGGTTGCCGGGTTCTTGCCTTTCTCCCAGGCGGGGTTGGCCTCGGTGATGACCGCAGCGAGGTCGGCGGTGCGCTCGAAGGGTTTCTCTGCACGGCGCTGCACGATGGCGCGCGCCATGCGCTTGGCGAAGCGCTCTTCGCCGTAATCCTTGAAGACGCGGGCGATTTCCTCTTCGCTGGCGCTGGCGATCCACTCGGCTGCGCTAACACCCCGACCGGGGTTCATGCGCATGTCCAGCGGGCCGTCATTGAGGAAGCTGAAACCGCGCTCGGGATCGTCGAGCTGAGGCGAGGAGACGCCGAGGTCCAGCAGAACGCCATCGACCTTGCCCAGCAGGCCGCGCTCGGACAGCTCTTCGCCCATCTCGGCGAACGACCTTTGTACAACGACGAAGCGGCCGTCTTCGGCCGCCAGTGCTTGCCCCGTTGCTATCGCCTGGGGATCCTTGTCGAACCCGAGCAGCCGCCCGCCCGGGTCCAGCTTGCCGAGCAAGGCTCGGCTGTGCCCTCCCCTGCCGAAGGTGCCATCCACATAGCAACCGCCCGCCCGAGGATTCAGGGCCTCTACGGCCTCCTCGAGCAGAACGGTGATGTGTTGGTAAGTGGCGTTCACAGGCAGGCTCACAATATAAGGTCGCGTAATTCATCCGGCAGACCGCCGGGTCCTTTGATGGCGGCGAGGTCAGCCTCGGCCACCGCATTCCATGCATCTTCGTCCCACAGCTGGAACTTGTTCAGTTGTCCGACGAGCATCGCGCGCTTATCCAACTTGGCGTACTCACGCAGCCTCGGCGGCACCAGGAAACGCCCAGCACCATCCAGCTCCAGATCAACCGCATTGCCGATCAGCAGCCGCTGCAGGCGCCGCGTTTCTTCACGCAGCGAAGGCAACTCGCGCAACTTGGATTCAATGATTTCCCATTCGGGCAGGGGGTAGACGGTGAGGCAAGGGTCGACAGCGTCGATGGTGACGATGAGCTGGCCACCGCAACGCGTAACGAGCTCGTCACGATACCGACTCGGCATCGCGAGGCGCCCTTTGGCGTCGAGACTGATGGCGTTAGCTCCGCGAAACACGTCTGCGTTTCCCCCGTGGTTGGCTTTCCGTGCCAGTTGATCCCACTTTTACCCACTTCGTACCACTTCCGCACACTATAGAAATGCACGCTCCCCACCGTCAAGGCAGGCTCGCGGGGAAAAATCCTTACGGGACGGAGATTTAGCGCAACTTTCGGGGGGATCGAAGGAGTTTTGACGGACCTTAGAACAGCAAAAAGCCCAGTATTTTCAAAATACTGGGCTTTCGTACTTAAAGGACTTTCTTAAGATTGAAACTTCTTCCGTCGCGCGACAAATGGTCATGAGTGGGAAGAAGTGGGAATAGGGAGAGAGTCGATCTGTAAGCCGGGTTCTGTCGAGGACAGCCATTCCTCTGGGATACCCATCACTGAGTACCTCAAGCGACCTACCCGAATCCAGCGCGGGCCACGCCTTGGATTCCTATTTGGTCTTGCTCCGAGTGGGGTTTACCTAGCCACGAACTGTTGCCAGCCGTGCGGTGCGCTCTTACCGCACCTTTTCACCCTTACCGGCGCTGATGCGCTTAGGCGGTTATTTTCTGTGGCACTTTCCGTAGGCTCGCGCCTCCCAGGCGTTACCTGGCACTCTGCCCTATGGAGCCCGGACTTTCCTCCCCCACATGGAAACCATGCAGCAGCGACTGTCCAATCGACTCTCCGCCGACAAGGTTAACGGCAGCAACCGACACCTGCAAGCGTGAACGTTTGGGCCGACACCAAGGTCTTATTCCGCCTTGCGCTCCAGCGCGGCCTGATAAAGCAGGTTCTTACGCAAGCCCGTGATCTCCGCAGCCAGCGCCGCCGCTCGCTTCACCGGCAGCTCAGCAAGCAGCAGATCGAGCACGCGCAGCGACTCGGAATCAACACCTTCCGCTTCTGGCGCCTCCCAACCCGCGAGCAACAGCACGCATTCGCCGCGCTGCTGGTTGGAGTCCGCCGCGACCCAATCCCGCAGCTCGCCGAGCGGAATCCCCTTGATGGTCTCGAAGGTCTTGGTCAGCTCCCGTGCGAGAACCGCCTGGCGCTCTTCGCCAAACACCTCGGCCATGTCCTGAAGACACTCGAGCAGCCGATGCGGGGCCTCGTAGAAGATCAGCGTCCTCGGCTCCTCGCGCAGCGCCTCGAGCCGCGATCGCCGCCCAACTGTCTTGGCAGGCAGAAAGCCCTCGAAGATGAATCGATCGGACGGCAACCCCGCAGCCGACAGCCCCGCGATCAAAGCGCAAGGCCCCGGCACCGGCACTACGGCAATTCCTGCAGCGCGCGCCTGGCGCACCAGGTGGTAGCCCGGATCAGAAATCAGCGGAGTACCGGCATCGGAGACCAAAGCAACGTTGTCGCCCGCCAGCAGGCGCGCCAGGAATCGCCCACCCTGCTCGCGCTCATTGTGTTCATGGCAGGCCGCCAGCGGAGTCTCTATGCCGAAGTGCTGCAATAGACGCAGCGAGTGACGGGTGTCCTCGGCAGCGATCAGCGCCACCTCGCGCAAGGTGCGCTGCGCCCTGACGCTGATGTCGTCGAGGTTGCCGATGGGAGTCGCTACTACATACAAGGTACCGAGGGACACGAACCACTCCTTAATTCCGGGGTCGGAAAGCACGCATTGTATCCCGATTCCAGCGCCTGCCATCGCCTCTACCTGCCGCCTTGGGTACAATTGCCGACTCTTTGAATGCGTCACGAGAAGCCTGATGATGATCGCTCGACTGCGTCCGCTTTCCGCCCTGTGCCTAGCCACCCTGCTCGCCGCCTGCGCCAGCTCGCCCTCCTCCAACCTCGGCGAACTTCCGCGCACTCCGAACGCCAGCATCGAGCAACTGCTGCAACAGGCCGCCAGCGCCAAGCCTGACGAAGCCGCCCTGCTGAAACTCTCGGCCGCCGACCTGGCCTTCCAGCAGAAGGACATCGCCCGCGCCAGCCAGATCCTCGAGCAGGTTCCGATGGACAGCCTGAAGCCTGCGCAGCAGATCTTCGCCAGCACCCTCGACGCGCAGATCTCCCTGGCCCGCAACAAACCGAAGGCCGCGCTCAAGGCGTTCGACCATCCGAGCTTCAGCCACCTGGGCGAACTGCCGGTCGAGCAGCAGGCCCGCAGCGGCCAGGTCAAGGCCCTCGCCCTCGCAGCCGATGGCCAGACGCTGGCCGCCGCCCGCGAGCGGGTCTTCGTCGACCCGCTGCTCAACGCCGACGCCAGCAAGGCCAACCACGAAGCCCTCTGGGCACTGGTCTCCAGTCTGCCGCCCGAACAACTGCAAACCAACGCCAACGAAGGCGACCTGAACGGCTGGCTGGAGCTGGCGCGCGTGGTCAAGAGCGCGTCCACACTCAAGGAGCAGCAGGCCAACATCGACGCCTGGCGCCAGCAGAACCCGCAGCACCCGGCCGCCAAGCAGATGCCGGAAGCGCTGGAGAAGCTCAAGTCGCTGGCCGCGCAACCGCTGAACAAGATCGCCCTGCTTCTGCCCCAGCAAGGCCAACTGGCCGGAGTCGCCCGCGCCCTGCAAGACGGCTTCATGGCGGCCTACTACCAAGCCCAGCAAGGCGGCGGACAGCAGCCGGCGATCCAGATGTACGACAGCTCCCAGATCCGCTCGCTGGATGACTTCTATCGCCAAGCCCAAGCCGATGGCGTACAGCTGGTCGTAGGTCCGCTGGAGAAGCCGCTGGTCAAGCAACTGGGTGAGCGTCCGCAACTGCCGATCACCACCCTGGCCCTGAACTACACCGACAGCGCTCAGGCCGGCCCGGCGCAACTCTTCCAGTTCGGCCTGTCGGCCGAGGATGAAGCCCGCGAAGTCTCGCGTCGCGCCTGGAGCGATGGCATGCGTCGTGCCGTGGCGCTGGTTCCGCGCGGCGACTGGGGCGATCGAGTACTGGCAGCCTTCAGCCGCGATTGGCAGGCCGCCGGCGGCACCCTGATCGCCGCCGAGCATGTCGACCAGCCAGTCGAGCTCGCCCAACAGATCGCCGATCTGCTGCAACTGCGCCAGAGCGAAGGTCGCGCCAAGAAACTGCAGGGCGTGCTGGATAGCAGCGTCGACACCCAGCCGTCGCGTCGCCAGGACATCGACTTCATCTTCCTCGCAGCGACTCCGCAGCAGGCCCGCCAGATCAAGCCGACCCTGGCCTTCCAGTACGCCGGCGACCTGCCGGTCTACGCCACTTCCAACCTGTACACCGGCTCGAGCAATCCGGCGCAGGACCAGGACCTCAACGGCATTCGCTTCTGCGAAACGCCGTGGTTGCTGCAGACCAGCAATCCGCTGCGCCAGCAGGTCGTCTCCCAGTGGCCGCAGGCCGCCACCAGCCTCGGCCGCCTGTACGCCATGGGGGCTGACGCCTACCGCCTGGCCCCGCGCCTGCCGGAGCTCAAAGCCCTACCCGGCATGGAAATCGATGGCCTGACGGGCAACCTCAGCCTCGAACCCAACCAACGCGTGATGCGCCACCTGTCCTGGGCCGAGTTCCGCAACGGCCAGGTACAGCCGCTGGAGAACAGCACGCCTTGATATTCCGCCGGGGCAATGCCCAGGAGCTCGGCCGCCAGGCCGAGTCCCTGGCTTGCGAGCACTTGCAGGGTCAGGGAATGCGTCTGTTGGCGCGCAACTGGCGCTGCCGCCGCGGCGAGCTCGATCTGGTCATGCTGGACGGCGATACAGTAGTATTCGTCGAAGTTCGCTGCCGCCGGCATGAGGCCTGGGGCGGCGCCCTGGAAAGCGTCGACGCACGCAAGCGACAACGCCTTACCGCCGCCGCCGAACATTTTCTGCAACAGGAAGCCCGCTGGTCCCGGCACCCATGCCGGTTCGACGTCATCGCGGTGCAGCACTCCGCGGGCGACTCGCCCGCTCAACTGAACTGGATCTCCAACGCCTTTGACACCTGATCAGACGCCCGACGAAAGGTCACACCTGATGGACATGCAATCCCGTATCCGCCAGCTCTTCCATGCCAGCATCGAGACCAAGCAGCAGGCCACCGAGGTGCTGATTCCGCATATCGAGCAGGCCAGCATGGTGATGGTCAACGCCCTGCTCAACGAAGGGAAGATCCTCAGCTGCGGCAACGGCGGCTCCGCCGGCGACGCCCAGCACTTCTCCTCCGAACTGCTCAACCGCTTCGAGCGCGAACGCCCTAGCCTGCCGGCTGTAGCCCTGACCACCGACAGCTCGACTATCACCTCGATCGCCAACGACTACAGCTACAACGAAGTCTTCTCCAAGCAGATCCGCGCCCTCGGCCAGCCAGGCGATGTACTGCTGGCGATCTCCACCAGCGGCAACTCGGCGAACGTCATCCAGGCCATCCAGGCCGCCCATGACCGCGAGATGCTGGTTGTGGCACTGACCGGCCGCGACGGCGGTGGCATGGCTTCGCTGCTGCTGCCCGAGGACGTCGAGATTCGCGTTCCGGCAAAAGTCACCGCGCGCATCCAGGAAGTGCACCTGCTGGTAATCCACTGCCTGTGCGACCTGATCGACCGTCAACTCTTCGGGAGCGAAGAATGAGCCGTACCCCGCAGATCGTTGCAGCTCTCCTGCTCAGCCTGACGCTGGGCGGCTGCAGCAGCTTCCTGAGCGCCACCCGCGAATCGCCGATCGACGACAACCGCGGCACCCGTACCATCGGTAGCACCATCGACGACTCGCTGATCGAAACCAAGGTCGCGGTCAACGTCTCCAAGGCCGATCCGGACCTGGACCGCAACTCGCACGTGGTCGTAGTCAGCTACAACGGCGTGGTCCTGCTCGCCGGCCAGACCCCGCGCGCGGATCTGAAAACCAAGGCCGAACAGGCCGCTCGCAGCGTGCAGAAGGTCAAGACCGTGCACAATGAGCTGCAGGTGCTGCAGCCCTCCTCGCTGCTGGCCCGCAACAACGACACCTGGCTGACCACCAAGATCAAGACCCAGATGCTCGGCGACGCCAACGTACCCTCCTCGCGCATCAAGGTGGTGACCGAGAACGGTATCGTCTACATGCTGGGCCTGGTTACCAAGCGCGAAGGTGACCTGGCGACTCAGGTCGTGCAAAACGTAGACGGCGTGCAGCGGATCGTCCGCCTGTTCGAGTACATCGACTGACAATCGCATGCATGAAAAAGGCGATCCTCGGATCGCCTTTTTTATTTACTTGACCACTTTCAGGCTGGGGCGCCCACTCGGCCGCGGCGGCTCGTCGCTCGGCCCTTCGTCATCCTGCAGGTCTTCGTCGTCGGTCGGTACCGGCGGCTCGAGATCGAAGACCATGCCCTGGCCGTTCTCCCGCGCATAGATCGCCATCACCGCCTGCGAAGGAATGTACAGGCTCTGCGCCACCCCACCGAAACGCCCCTCGAAACTGACCGCCTCGTTATCCATCTGCAGATGGCGCACCGCAGTCGGCGAGACATTGAGCACGATCTGCCCGTCGCTGGCGTAACCCGGCGGCACACGCACCCCGGGATACTCGGCGTTCACCAGGATATGCGGCGTACAACCGTTGTCGACGATCCACTCATAGAGGGCTCGTACGAGGTAGGGGCGACTGGAGTTCATCATGGTATTCCTTAGCGCATATCACGTTCTACGGGGGACAGACTGGCCTGGAAGGCCTCCCGGGCGAACGACCGCTCCATGTAGTCAAGCAGCGGCTTGGCTGGGCGCGGCAGCTCGATCCCGAGCACTGGGAGCCGCCAGAGTACCGGTAGCAGGCAGCAATCGACCAGACTCATCTCCTCGCTGAGGAAGAAAGGTTTCTCGGCAAACAGCGGGGATACACCGGTAAGACTCTCACGCAACTCCTTGCGCGCCAAGGCGCGATCGGCATCCTTCTGACGATCGTCGAGAACGCGATCGACCAGCGAGCACCAGTCGCGCTGGATGCGATGCATCAGCAGGCGGGTATTGGCCCGGGCGACCGGATAGACCGGCATCAGCGGCGGATGCGGGTAGCGCTCATCAAGGTACTCCATGATCACCGTCGACTCGTACAGCGCCAGGTCACGATCAACCAGGGTCGGCACGCTACCGTACGGGTTCACCTCGGCCAACTTGGGCGGGCAGCGCCCGGCCTCGATGTCCTGGATATCGACTACCACGTTCTTTTCCGCCAGCACCAGACGGACTCGATGGCAATAGTGATCGGCAGGGTCGGAGTAACAGGTGAGCTTATTGACTGCGGCCATGCCGGGCTTCCTCACACACGCTTTTCAAGGCGGTAAAAAAAACGCGCGCGCCCCATGGGGGCGCGCGCTTGTGACGCTTTCTGCGGCCGTGCTTAGTGCACGTCCTTCCAGTACTCACGTTTGAGCAGGAAGGCAAACACGAAGAAGAAGGCCAGGAACAACAGAACGTAGGTGCCGATGCGGTGCGATTCCAGCTTGTTCGGGTCAGCCGAATAAGCCAGGAAGGTCACCAGGTTCTTCACCTTCTCGTCGAACTGCTCCTCGTTGACCATGCCAGTCTTCGGCAGGACGGTGAGCTGATCGCATGCTTCGTGGGTCAAGGGTGTGCCGGTAAGCGGATCGAATTGCTTCTTGCCATGCTCTTCGACCTGAACCTGCTTGCAACCGATCACCTGGCGACCCTGCACGCTACCCAGCACGTTGGGCATACCGACGTTCGGGAAGACCTTGTTGTTCACACCCCACGGACGCTTGGGATCTTCGTAGAACGAGCGGAGGTAGGTGTAGAGCCAGTCGGTGCCGCGTACACGAGCCACCAGGGTCAGATCCGGCGGGGCAGCGCCGAACCACACCTTGGCATCCGCCGGACGCATGCCGATTTCCATGTGGTCACCGATCTTCGCACCGGTGAACACCAGCTTGCTCAGCATCAACTCCTCGGGAATCCCCAGGTCCTTGCCGACACGCTCGTAGCGCTGGAACTTGGCGCTGTGGCAGCCCATGCAATAGTTGGCGAAGGTACGGGCGCCATCCTGCATCGCGGCCTTGTCGGTCAGGTCGATGTCGACGTGATCGAGTTCGGGACCAGCTTCGTTGGCGAAAGCGAATACCGGCAGCAGCGCCAGGATCAATGCGGCGAATTGTTTTTTCATCAGCCAGTCACCCTTTCCGGAACCGGTTTGGTCTTTTCCATCCGTGTATAGAACGGCATCAGGACGAAGAAGGCGAAGTACAGGATGGTGCAGATACGCGACAGGGTGGTGCCCAGCGGGGACGGAGCCTGCGCACCGTAGTAGCCGAGGATCACGAAGGACACCGCGAAGATCACCAGCCAGATCTTGCTCAGCCAGCCCTTGTAGCGGATGGAGCGAACCGGGCTACGATCCAGCCACGGCAGCACGAACAGGATGGCGATGGCGGCGCCCATGGCGACCACGCCCATCAGCTTGTCCGGAACGGCGCGCAGGATGGCGTAGAACGGGGTGAAGTACCACACGGGAGCAATGTGCGGCGGGGTCTTGAACTGGTTCGCCATCTCGAAGTTGGGCTTCTCGAGGAAGAATCCGCCCATTTCCGGGAAGAAGAAGATCACGGTGCAGAAGACGAACAGGAAGACCACTACGCCGACGATGTCCTTGACGGTGTAGTACGGGTGGAACGGGATGCCGTCGAGCGGGATGCCGTTCTCGTCCTTCTTCTTCTTGATGTCCACGCCGTCCGGGTTGTTCGAGCCGACTTCGTGCAGCGCCAGGATGTGCAGCACGACCAGGCCGAGCAGGACGATCGGCAGGGCGATCACGTGCAGGGCGAAGAAGCGGTTCAGGGTGATGCCGGAGATCAGGAAGTCACCACGGATCCACTGCGCCAGGTCGTTGCCGATCACCGGGATGGCACCGAACAGCGAAATGATCACCTGGGCACCCCAGTAGGACATCTGGCCCCAGGGCAGCAGGTAGCCCATGAAGGCTTCCGCCATCAGCGCCAGGTAGATCAGCATGCCGAACAGCCAGACCAGTTCGCGCGGCTTCTGATAGGAGCCGTAGAGCAGGCCGCGGAACATGTGCAGGTAGACGACGATGAAGAACGCCGATGCACCGGTGGAGTGCATGTAGCGAATGATCCAGCCGTAGTCCACATCTCGCATGATGTATTCGACGGAGGCGAAAGCCTCTTCCGCGGACGGGGTGAAGCTCATCGTCAGCCAGATACCGGTGAGGATCTGATTGACCAGCACCAGCAGCGCCAGCGAACCGAAGAAGTACCAGAAGTTGAAGTTCTTCGGGGCGTAATACTTGCTCAGATGGTCTTCCCACATCTTGGTCGCGGGGAAGCGGGCATCGACCCAAGCCATGAACTTGTTCATCAGGCTTTCTCCTGGTCCACACCGATGGTCAGCACATCTCCATCGAGCGCATAAGGCGGAATCGGCAGGTTCAGGGGCGCAGGCTGCCCCTTGTAGACGCGGCCGGCGAGGTCGTAGTGGGAACCGTGGCAGGGGCAGAAGTAGCCACCCTTCCAATCCGGACCGAGGTCAGCCGGCGCCACTTCCGGGCGGAAGGTCGGCGAGCAGCCCAGGTGGGTGCAGATGCCGACGATGACGGCGAGTTCCGGCTTGATGGAGCGAAGCTGGGGATCGACGTAGTGCGGCTGTTCCGAGGACTTTGACTCGGGGTCGGCCAGCTGGCCGTTCAGGGTTGGCAGGGCATCCAGCATTTCCTTGGTCCGGTGAACCAGGAACACCGGCTTGCCGCGCCACTCAGCGATGACCTGCTGCCCTGGCTCGATCTTGCCGACGTTCACCTTCACCGGCGCCCCCGCTGCCTTTGCCTTGGCACTGGGGAACCATGACCCCACGAACGGGACCGCAGCACCAACAGCTCCCGCGGCGCCAACCACCGAAGTGGCCGCGACGAGGAAGCGACGCCGGCCTGCATTCACGCCGTCATTACTCATTCAGTCGTCTCCCATCAGCTTTAGCCCGTTATCTTCTCGGGCCTTTGAGTAAAAGGTGTGCCGCAGAAAAAATTCGCCAAATGGTAAAGAAAAGCCCTGTAGCTGACAAGGTAATTACCGGCAACCAAGAAGCTGCAGCCCTTGCACCACGGGCGCTCCAGCCGTGCGACACCTTGCCGCATAAATTTCCAGCCACCTTTATCCTAGGCATAAAAAAACGCCCAGTCCTCTTGGATCTGGGCGTTTTTTTCGAAGCGTCGAAATTAACGCTTGGAGTACTGCGGACGCTTACGCGCTTTACGCAGACCGACTTTCTTACGCTCGACTTCACGGGCGTCGCGAGTCACGTAGCCAGCCTTACGCAGCGGGCTGCGCAGGGTCTCGTCGTACTCGATCAGAGCGCGGGTGATGCCGTGGCGGATAGCGCCGGCTTGACCGCTAACACCACCGCCAACGACGGTGACGTAGATGTCGAACTTCTCGGTGTTTTCGGTCAGCTCCAGCGGCTGACGTACGACCATGCGAGCAGTTTCGCGACCGAAGAACTGGTCCAGGCTGCGGTTGTTGATGGAGATGTTGCCGGTACCCGGACGCAGGAAGACGCGAGCGGTAGCGGTCTTACGACGGCCGGTGCCGTAGTTTTGATTAGCCGACATGATGAGCTATCCCGTTAAATCTTCAGTTCTTGAGGCTGCTGAGCGGTGTGCGGGTGGTTGGCACCCTTGTACACCTTCAGCTTGCGGTACATGTCGCGGCCCAGCGGGTTCTTCGGCAGCATGCCTTTTACGGCAGTCTCGATGACGCGCTCAGGGGCCTTGGCGATCAGTTTCTCGAAGCTGATCGACTTGATACCGCCCGGGAAGCCCGAGTGATGGTAGTACATCTTGTCGGTGGTCTTGGCACCAGTGACACGAACCTGCTCGGCGTTGATCACGACGATGTAGTCGCCGGTATCAACGTGCGGGGTGTATTCCGGCTTGTGCTTGCCGCGCAGGCGACGAGCAATTTCGGTAGCCAGACGACCCAGGGTCAGGCCGGCAGCGTCGACGACGAACCAGTCGCGCTTAACAGTTTCTGGTTTCGCGGTGAAAGTTTTCATTCGTTATAGCCTCAGGGGCCGCCTGAAAATAAGACGGCGAATCTTACTGGACAGTGGTTGCCTTGACAAGTCAAGGACAGCCGGAAACAGACACGATTTGGGGCTCGGGTCAGTGTGCGTCCGTAACGACTAGATGTATCGATCGGCAGGCTTGGCATCCCCCACCGATGAAAGGCTGCGGAATTATGCAGATTTCGGCAGAATTTACAACTACGTCATGCACTTGTTTTCACAAGGAGAAGTCCATGCAGTACCGCCCGCTTGGCCGCACCGATCTGAAAGTCAGCGCCCTGTGCCTGGGGACCATGACCTGGGGTGAGCAGAACACCGAAGCAGAAGCCTTCGCGCAGATCGAGCGGGCGAAGGCCGCCGGGATCAACTTTATCGACACCGCCGAGATGTATCCGGTGCCGCCGCGCGCCGAAACCTACTCGCGTACCGAGCAGATCATCGGCAACTGGTTCCGCCAGCGCGGCGACCGCGCAGACTGGATCCTCGCCAGCAAGGTGGCCGGCCCGGGCAACGGTATCGCGCATATTCGCGACGGCCAGCTCAAGCACGACCGCAAGAACATCGTTGCCGCCCTGGACGCCAGCCTGAAACGCCTGCAGACCGACTGGATCGACCTGTACCAGCTGCACTGGCCGGAGCGCAGCACCAACTTCTTCGGACAGCTTGGCTATCAGCACAAGGAGCAGGACTTCACTCCACTGGAGGAAACCCTCGAGGTGCTCGACGAACAGGTGCGCGCCGGCAAGATCCGCCACATCGGCCTGTCCAACGAGACGCCCTGGGGCACCATGCGCTTCCTGCAGCTCGCCGAGCAGCGCGGCTGGCCGCGCGCGGCATCGATCCAGAACCCTTACAACCTGCTCAACCGCACCTTCGAGGTGGGCCTGGCGGAAATCGCCATCCGCGAACAATGCGGCCTGCTGGCCTATTCGCCTCTGGCCTTCGGAATGCTGTCCGGCAAGTACGAGAACGGCGCACGCCCGGCCAACGCGCGCATCACGCTGTTCAGCCGCTTCACCCGCTACACCAATCCGCAGAGCGAACGCGCCTGCGCGCACTACGTGACCCTCGCCCGCCAGCACGGCCTGGACCCCGCGCAGATGGCCCTGGCCTTCGTCACCCGCCAGCCGTTCGTGACCAGCAACATCATCGGCGCGACTTCGCTGGAGCAGCTGGAAAGCAACCTAGGCAGCTTCGAGCTCAAGCTGTCCGACGAGGTACTGGCCGGCATCGAGGCGATCCACAAGGACCAGCCCAACCCGGCGCCCTGATCCGCCCGCAACGAAAAAACCCGGCCAGTGCCGGGCTTTTTCATGCCTGCACCATTACAGCGAGCGGGCAATGATCTCTTTCATGATCTCGTTGGTGCCGGCGTAGATGCGTTGCACGCGGGCATCGGCCCAGGCGCGCGCCACCGGGTACTCCCACATGAAGCCGTAGCCGCCATGCAGTTGCACGCACTCGTCGAGCACCTTGCACTGCAGATCGGTCGTCCAGTACTTGGCCATCGCCGCGGTCGGCACGTCGAGCTTGCCCTGCAGGTGCAGTTCCAGGCAGCGGTCGACGAAGGTGCGGCCTACCTGGATCTCGGTAGCCATCTCGGCCAGCTTGAAGCGGGTGTTCTGGAAGTCCGCCACTGCCTTGCCGAACGCCTTGCGCTCGCGGGTGTAGTCGAGGGTCCACTTCAGCGCCGCCTCGGCCGAGGCCAGTGCGCCCAGCGCAACGGTCAGGCGCTCCTGCGGCAGCTCCTGCATCAGGTAGATGAAGCCCTGCCCCGGCTGGCCGAGGAGCGACTCCTTGGGCACGCGCACGTCCTGGAAGAACAGCTCCGAGGTGTCCTGGGCCTTCATGCCGACCTTCTCCAGGCGCTGCCCCTTGGCGAAGCCCGGGGTTCCTGCCTCGACCAGGAACAGGCTGGTGCCTTTGGCGCCGCCCTTCGGATCGGTCTTCGCGACCACGATCACCAGGTCGGCGAGATAGCCGTTGGTGATGAAGGTCTTGGAGCCGTTGATGACGTACTCGTCGCCGTCGAGCACCGCCGTGGTCTTTACGCCCTGCAGGTCGGAGCCGGCGCCCGGCTCGGTCATGGCGATGGCGCCGACCATCTCGCCGGAGATCAACTTCGGCAGGTAGTGCTGTTTCTGCGCCTCGCTGCCGTAATGCAGGATGTAGGGCGCAACGATGTCCGAATGCAGGGAGAAACCGATGCCGGTCAGACCCAGGCGACCGATCTCTTCGATGACCACGGTGCTGTAGAGAAAGTCCGCAGCCATGCCGCCGTAGGCTTCGGGAATATGCGAGCAAAGCATCCCCGCCTCGCCTGCCTTGTTCCACAGGCCGCGGTCGATATGGCCGTCCTTTTCCCATTGGTGATGGAAGGGCACGGCCTCCTGTTCGAGGAACTTGCGCACGCTGTCGCGGAACAACTCGTGATCGGAACTGAACAGGGTTCTGGGGATCATGGTCACCTCCTGGTGCCGTGCTGATGCCATCGAAGGGCCGAATGTAGGGCGCGCCCCGACATCGCGCACTGGACACATGCGACAAAAAATAAGACGATCCAGCCGCGATTTGACCAGATAAGCGTCAAACGCTGCGATCAACAACAATGACAAGAAAGATGCCTGAACTCTCCGTATCCCCGCTCAACCGGGTCAGTATCCTTGCGACCGATGGCGTCTTCGCCTCCACCCTCATGCAGGCCAGGGACTTCCTCCACATGGCCAGCCTGCGCTTCGGCAGACAGGAAGGCCTGGGCCTGACCCCGCTCCTGCAAACCCGCATCGTCAGCCCCGATGGCCAGCCGGTAAAAGCCTTCAGCGGCGACCTGCTCTCCGTGGATGGCGCCCTCGATGATTCCGAACTGGTCATAGTGCCGGCCTTCTGGGGCGACTTCGACCAGCTGCTCGAACGTTATCCACAAGTGGTGCCCTGGCTGCGCCAGCGACACGCCGCCGGCAGCGCGATCAGCAGCGAGGCCACCGGCGTCTACTGGCTGGCCGAAGCCGGGCTGCTCGACGGCAAGGAAGCGACCACCTACTGGCGCTTCTTCGACGCCTTCGCCGCTCGCTATCCGGCCGTGCTGCTCAACCGCGAGAAGCACATTACCGACGCCGACAACCTCTATAGCGCCAGTGGCGTGACCTCCTCGCGCGACCTCTACCTCTACCTGATCGAGCGCTTCTGCGGCTCCAGCGTGGCGCAGGGCGTATCGCGCGACATCCTCTTCGAAGTGCAGCGCAGCTACACCCCTGGCCGCCTCGGCTTCGGCGGGCAAAAGCTGCACCACGACCCGGCGATCCTGCAGGTCCAGCAGTGGCTGGAGGAGCACTACGCGGAGAAATTCCGCTTCGAGGATGTGGCCCGCGACCACGGCATGAGCATCCGCAACTTCATGCGGCGCTTCCAGGCCGCCACCGGGGACAAGCCGCTGCACTACCTGCAGCGCCTGCGCATCGAAACCGCACGCGGCCTGCTGTCGACGACGCGCAAGAGCATCAAGACCATCAGCTACGAGGTCGGCTACGACGACGCGAGCTTCTTCGCCCGTCTGTTCCGCCAGCACACGAAGCTTTCGCCCAACCATTTCCGCAACCAGTACCGGCGGAAGGAAGCCTGAAACACGCCATCCGTAGGATGGGTCCCGTAGCGGGGGCGGCTGCCTATGATCGGAGCCGCCCCACGCAGAACAAAAAACCACGGGATCTCGCCATGCGCCGCCTACTGCTCGTCCTGCTCACCTGCCTGTGCCTGCCCGCCCTGGGCGCGGACAACTGGAAACCCTTCCCCTACGACCAGAGCGCCTTCGACTACTCCGGCGACAAGCTGCGCGCCGCCTGGCCGCGCCTGACCCGAGGTTTCGGCGGCTACCCATTCCCCGACGCCACCTGGGTGACGAAGATGGCCGCCGCTCATCCCGACGCGGTCACCAAGACCGTAGCCAGTGGCAGCGGCTTCAGCGGCAAGCCGGAAGAAGCCCAGGCCTACGCCGAGAAGCTGCAGGATGTGTGGCGCAAGGTGTTCCGCGGCGACTTCGCCCAGGCCAAGCAAGACGGCCTAGCCCTCGGCGTCGGCGGCCAGGTGCCCGCCATGTTCGCCCAGGTGCTCTATGCCATGTTCCTCGCCCCGGCTTCGGACAAGCAGCAGCTACTTGAGGAAGTGATCAGCTACACCGACCAGGCCGGCCCGTTGCTCAATGCCGACCCGATCGCCCAGTTCGGTCGCGCCTACGCCAAAGCGCGCCTGGCCGAAGAACTGCCGGTACCGGTGGTGCTCAAGCGCGGCTACACCGGCGATATCCCCAAGGAACTGGATACCATCCTCGCCGAGCGCCCCAACCAGCCGTTCGCCCTCGCCCTCTACGGCGGGTACCAGGCCGGCGTGATCCGCAAGGTCGGCAAGCTGGTCGGTCGCATGACCTACGGCGTCAGCGCCGACCAGATGGAGCAGTACTTCGCCCGCTCCTTCCGCGCCAGCGACGACCTGCCGATCGGCCACTACGAATACGCCAATGCCCTGGGCTACGTGTATGGCGACGACCAGCACGAAAAGGCGCTGGAGCAACTTAAGAAAGCCGTGGCGATCAAGCCGATCAATGCCATGGAAGCGCTGGAAGTGGCGCGCGCCAAGCAGCTGTTGAAGACGGCCGAGGAACAGACCGCGCAGCGCTGAGTCCGCGGCAGGATGCACGAGCGGATCTCGTCCGCGAATCCACCCAGCAAGAACGAAAAAGGGCTGCCATTGGGCAGCCCTTTTTACTTGCAGCACTGCTGCCGTCAGGGACGGTGCGGGCGGCTGAGGAACTCGTGGGACTGCATTTCCAGCAGGCGGCTGAGGGTGCGCTGGAACTCGAACTCCAGGCGGCCGCCAACGTACAGGTCTTTCAGCTCGACCTCGGCGGAGATGATCAGCTTGACGTTGCGATCGTAGAACTCGTCCACCAGGTTGATGAAACGGCGCGCCAGGTCATCCCTGGCCGGGTTCATCTGCTCGACGTTGGAGATCAGCACCGCGTGATAGATCTTCGCCAGCTCGATGTAATCGTTCTGACTGCGCGGACCGTCGCACAGCTCACGGAACTCGAACCAGGCCACGTCGTCGCAGGTCAGGCGTGCGCGGATCGGACGGTTCTCGATGATCAGCACGTCGTCGCGGATCGCCGCGGCGCAGTCCGGGGTGAGCTTGTTGAAGTCACGGGACATGGCCTGCTCGGCCTGCTCGGTCAGCGGCCAGTGGTACAGCTCGGCCTGCTCGAGGGCGCGCAGACGGTAGTCCACGCCGCTGTCGACGTTGACCACTTCGGTGTACTGCTTGACCAGCGCGATGGCCGGCAGGAAGCGGGCGCGCTGCAGGCCGTCCTTGTACAGACCGTCCGGCACGATGTTGGAGGTCGCCACCAGGCTGACGCCGTTCTTGAACAGCTCTTCCAGCAGGGTTGCGAGGATCATCGCGTCGGTGATGTCGGAGACGAAGAATTCGTCGAAGCAGATCACCCGGGCTTCTTCGGCGAAGCGCTTGCCGATGATGGTCAGCGGGTTCTTCTCGCCCTTGAGGGTCTTCATTTCCTCGTGGACGCGCTTCATGAAGCGGTGGAAGTGCGTACGCATCTTCTGCTTGAACGGCAGTGCGTCGAAGAAGGTGTCCACCAGATAGGTCTTGCCGCGACCGACGCCACCCCAGAAATACAGGCCCTTGACTGGACCGCTGGGCTTCTTGCCGAGCAACTTGCCGAACAGCCCTGGCTTGGCCTGGTCGGCTGCCAGCAGCTCGTCGTACAGGCGTTGCAGATGCCTTACGGCATTGGCCTGTGCAGCATCGTGGAAGAAATCGGGACGTTTGAGGTCTTCCTGGTAGCGCTGAAGGGGCGTCATGATCGGTAGCAAGGCAACGAAAACGGGGCCGACACTTTAGCGACGGCCCCGCTTCTTGGCAATCGGCCATCCGTCGAGGATGGCAGCCTGCGGTTTACTCCTGCGGCACCAGCGCCTCGCGTACGCGTTCGATCGCGGCATCGCGCGCCGCGGCATCGGCGAACTCGGGGCTCTGCGCCACGGCCGCGCCGTCCAGCCAGAGCGCGAAAGCGTTGCCTTCAGCGCGCAGGTCCAGGGCTTCGCCACTTTGCAGGCGCTTGCTCACCGCGCCAGCGGACTTGCCGTCAGCGAAGGAGGACGACAACAACAGCTGCTCACCGGCGGCATCCAGCAAGCGGAAACGGAAGCTGCCGTCGTCGTCGCGGAAGCTGACGATGCGTGCGCTCTTGGCCGCTTTCTTCTTGCCTTCGCCGGCGACTTGCGCCTGCTCGCGGAACGAGCGCAGGCCCACCGACTCGCGCAGCTCACCGAGGAACGGAGTAGCAATGCGGCGTGCCTTGGCGGCGCCGGCGAGGAGGATGTCCTCCAGGTCACCCGGTCGGGCGATCAGCGTGTGGTAGCGCTCGCGGGCTTCGCCCAGCTCGCTTTCCAGCAGCTCGTACAGGCGATGCTTGGCTTCGCCCCAGGCCAGTCCGTCGAGCAGTGCAGCACGGAACTCGGCGAGCTGAGCGGCAGTGGCGAAGGCCTGGTAGAGGGTGAACAGGTGGGAGTTGTCCGGATCCTTCGGCTCTCCCGGCGCGCGCGAGTCGGTGACGATGCGGGCGATGGCGTCCTTGAGCTGCTTGCTGGTGCCAAACAGCGGGATGGTGTTGTCGTAGCTCTTGGACATCTTGCGACCGTCCAGGCCCGGCAGGGTCGCCACGTCTTCCTCGATCACCGCCTCAGGCAGGGTGAAGAGTTCCTTGCCGTTGCCGAACAGGTGGTTGAAGCGCTGACCGATGTCGCGGGCCATCTCCACGTGCTGGATCTGGTCGCGGCCGACCGGCACCTTGTGCGCGTTGAACATCAGGATGTCCGCGGCCATCAGCACCGGGTAGCTGTACAGGCCCATGGTGACGCCGGCGTCCGGGTCTTCGCCGGCCTCGACGTTCTTGTCCACCGAGGCCTTGTACGCGTGGGCGCGGTTGAGCAGGCCCTTGGCCGAGACGCAGGTCAGCAGCCAGGTCAGCTCGGGGATTTCGGGAATGTCGGACTGGCGATAGAAAGTCGCCTTGTCGGCATCCAGGCCGCAGGCCAGCCAGGTGGCGGCGATCTCCAGGCGCGAACGCTGGATGCGCTGCGGGTCGTCGCACTTGATCAGCGCGTGGTAGTCGGCCAGGAAGTAGAACGAATCTGCCTGCGGGTCGCGGCTGGCGACGATTGCCGGGCGGATGGCGCCGGCGTAATTGCCCAGGTGCGGGGTGCCGGTGGTGGTAATGCCGGTGAGGATGCGGGTCGTCATGGGATACCAGAAATCAACGCGGGGAAATGAGCGGTCCGGATGTTAACCCGCGACGCCGGCCGGCGCGAGCCGGGGCTGCAGCAGGTCCTTGAGCTCGATCAGCTTGCCGTGGAAGAAGTGACTGCATTCGGGCACGCGCAACAGTTCGTGGGGCAATGCCAGCGATTCGCTCCAGGCGTAGACGCGCGCCGGCGTCACCACCTCATCATCTTCGGGCTGTACCACGGTAATCGGGCACTGACGCGGCAAATCGACCTCGAAACGCTCTACCGGCGGCGCCAGCATGAACAGATGACGCAGGGCGATGCCCTGCCCTTCCAGGCGAGCGGCGGCGTTGCCGGCGACGCAGGAGCCGAAGGAGAAGCCCATCAGGGTCAGTGGCAGGCCGGGATGCTTGTCGCCCAGCCAGCGTGCGATAGCCAGGGCATCGTCGATCTCGCCACGGCCATCGGCGTAGGTCCCCGAGCTCTGGCCCACGCCACGGAAGTTGAAACGCAGGGTCGCGTAGCCGCTGTCACGGGCGATGCGCTGCAGGGTGGCGACCACCTTGTTCTGCATGGTGCCGGCGAAGAGCGGGTGCGGATGGCAGATCAGCGCCACCCCGACGGCATCCGGCGTATCCAGGTGCAAGGCTTCCAGCGGACCGTCGGGCCCATCGATGAACAGGGGAATTTCGCGGGTGGACAAACAACAACTCCGTGACCCCGAAGCGGGTCGTCTCGTCTAGCTCGATACCGCGCCGATGCGGAGGCCTCGCCTCGTGGTGTACAGCGCAGGTGCAAGCCGCTAACGTAAAGCAAAGCCGTCTATAGAGGAAGGATTCGCGTGGAACAGTCCCTCACCACCTGGTTGCTGCCGGTCATCGCCCTGTTCGTCGGAGCCGCCATCGGCTTCCTGATCGCTCGCGTGCTGCCCAATGCCGCCCCCAACAAGATGCAGCGCCAAGTGGACGATCTGCAGGACCGCTTCGACAGCTACCAGCGCGAAGTGGTGACCCATTTCAACACCACTGCCAGCCTGGTGAAGAAGCTCACCCAGAGCTACCAGGACGTGCAGGAGCACCTCTCCGAAAGCGCCGAGCGCCTGGCTCTCGACGAGCAGACCAAGCAGCGCCTGCTGGCTGCTCTGCACGCCGAAAACGCCTACCCCGAACGCCGCGAGCGCCTGACGCCGCCAGCCGCCGGCGAAGCGCCGAAGGACTACGCGCCGAAGTCCGGCGAAGGCCCGGGCACGCTGGACGAAACCTATGGCCTGAAGCGCAAGCTGTAAGCGCCGCAGTGACCAAAAGCCCCGCCTAGGCGGGGCTTTTTCATGCCTGGAGGAATGTAACCTGCAGGAGCGAGCTTGCCCGCGAACAGCATCGCGCAAGACGGTTCGCGAGCAAGCTCGCTGCTACGAAAAGCCCCCAAGAAAAAGCCCCGCCGAAGCGGGGCTTTTTCACGTCAGGCGACGGCGATCAGATCGCACCGCGCTGACGCAGCAGGTCGAGGACCGCCTTGACGCCTTCTTCCACCGACTGGCTCTGGGTGTCGATCACCAGATCGGCGTCCAGCGGCACATCGTAGGGGAAGGACTCACCCGGGATGTTGTCCTGGCCGGCAGCGTACAAGCCCTGCGGATCACGCTCGCGGCAGGCCTGCGGAGAAGCCTGCACGTAGACGGTGACCAGGCGCTCGGCGCCGATCAGCGCCCTGGCTTGCTCGCGACCTTCTGCGCTCGGTGCAACGAAGGCGCACAGGCTGATCAGGCCGGCTTCGTTGAACTGGCGAGCAACGTGCGCTGTGCGCAGCCAATTCTCGTTGCGACCAGCGCGATCCTGCGGCAGGCCCTTGTTCAGGTCGTGACGCAGGTTCTGGCCGTCCAGCACATAGACCGCGCGGCCCATGTCGAACAGCTTGCGTTCCACGGCATAGGCCAGGGTGCTCTTGCCGGCGCCGGAGAGGCCGCTGAACAGCACGGTGGCGGGCTGCTGGCCGAAGCGCGCGGAACGCTCGTCACGGCTCACGTGAGCGCCTTGGCCGTGGTGGCTGGCGTGGCTCTGACCGGCCTGCGGTGCGGCGACGATCATGCCGGCGCCGACGGTGCCATTGGTCAGGCGGTCGATGACGATGAACGCACCGGTGGTGCGGTTCTGCGCGTAGCCGTCGAGGGCGATGGGCGCATCCAGGCTGACCTTAACGCGGGCGATCTCGTTGAGCTTGAGTTCGCTGGCGGCGGTCTCTTCCAGGGTGTTCACGTCCACCTTGTGGGTGATGCTCGGGATCGAGCCCGGCACGTAGCTGGTGGCGCGCTTGATGTCGTACTTCTTGCCCGGGAGCATCGGCTCCTCGGCCATCCACACGAGCATGGCGTCGAAGGCGTCGGTGACCTGCGGACGGTTGTCGGCATGCACCAGCATGTCGCCGCGCGATACGTCGATCTCGTCTTCCAGGGTCAGGGTGACAGCCTGGCCGGGGCCGGCCTGCTCCAGCTCGCCCTCGAAGGTGACGATGGACTTGATCTTGCTGCCCTTGCCCGACGGCAGGGCGATGATCTCGTCGCCCTTGCGCACGACACCGCTGGCCAGGGTACCGGCGAAGCCGCGGAAGTTCAGGTTCGGACGGTTGACGTACTGCACCGGGAAGCGCATGTCGTCGAGATTGCGGTCACCGGCGATCTCGACGGTCTCGAGGATCTCCATCAGCGACTGGCCGGTGTACCACGGCGAGCGCTCGGACTTGTTGACCACGTTGTCGCCCTTCAGCGCCGACATGGGCACGAAGTGCAGCGAGTTGGTCTTCAGGTGGATCTTCTCGGCGAACTGCAGGTAGTCGGCCTTGATCTGCTCGAAGACGCCCTGGTCGAAGCCCTTCAGGTCCATCTTGTTGATCGCGACGACAATGTGCTTGATGCCCAGCAGCGAGGCGATATAGCTGTGCCGGCGGGTCTGGGTCTGCACGCCGTAGCGGGCGTCGATCAGGATGATGGCCAGGTCGCAGGTGGACGCGCCGGTGGCCATGTTGCGGGTGTACTGCTCATGGCCGGGGGTGTCGGCGATGATGAACTTGCGCTTGGAGGTGCTGAAGTAGCGGTACGCCACGTCGATGGTGATGCCTTGCTCGCGCTCGGCCTGCAGACCATCGACCAGCAGCGCCAGGTCGACTTCGTCACCGGTGGTGCCGACTTTCTTGGAGTCCTTGGTGATGGCCTCGAGGTGGTCCTCGTAGATCATCTTGGAGTCGTGCAGCAGGCGCCCGATCAGGGTGCTCTTGCCGTCGTCGACGTTGCCACAGGTGAGGAAGCGCAGCAGTTCCTTGCGCTCGTGCTGGGCCAGGTAGGCGAGGATGTCCTCGCTGATCAGATCGGATTGATGCGACATGGTGCGAGAACCTTAGAAGTAGCCCTGACGTTTCTTTTCTTCCATCGAACCGGCGGCATCGTGATCGATGACGCGGCCCTGGCGTTCGGAAGTACGGGTCAGGAGCATTTCCTGGATGATTTCCGGCAGCGTGGTGGCGGTGGATTCCACCGCACCGGTCAGCGGGTAGCAGCCGAGGGTGCGGAAACGCACCATCTTCTTCTGGATGCTGGCCTTCTGTTCAGGCGTGAGGTGCTCGAGGATGCGCTCGTCGTCGATCATGATCAGCGCGCCGTTCATCTCGATGACTTCGCGCTCTTCGGCGAAGTACAGCGGCACGATCGGGATCTGCTCGAGGTAGATGTATTGCCAGATGTCCAGCTCGGTCCAGTTGGACAGCGGGAAGACGCGAATCGACTCGCCCTTCTTCACCTTGCCGTTGTAGACGTTCCACAGTTCCGGGCGCTGGTTCTTCGGGTCCCAGCGGTGCTTGCTGTCACGGAACGAGTACACGCGCTCCTTGGCGCGGGATTTCTCTTCGTCGCGGCGCGCACCACCGAAGGCGGCATCGAAGCCGTACTTGTCGAGCGCCTGCTTGAGGCCCTCGGTTTTCATCACGTCAGTGTGCTTGGCACTGCCGTAGGTGAAGGGATTCATGTCCTGCGCCACACCATCGGGGTTGATGTGGGTGAGCAGGTCCAGGCCGTATTCGCTGACCATCTTCTCGCGGAAGCGATACATTTCCTGGAACTTCCAGCGGGTATCGACGTGCAGCACCGGGAACGGCAACTTGCCGGGGAAGAACGCCTTGCGGGCGAGGTGCAGCATCACCGCGGAGTCTTTGCCGATGGAGTACAACATCACCGGGTTGTCGAACTCGGCGGCGACCTCGCGGATGATGTGGATGCTTTCCGCTTCCAGCTGTTTCAGATGCGTCAGTTTGTCGACCATGGCTACTCACGGAATTGCTTATGGACGGCCTTCGGGCCGTAGACGAGCGCGCACTCTACCACAGCGCGTAGGCTCTAACCGGGGAGCGGTTTATACCAAAAAAATATACCGATATAGCCATACGCATTCAGTCCCGCAAAGGCGTGCAGGCGACTCCCGGCGCGGGCTCCAGCCCGGAACCAGGAGGCTACAGCGGACAGGTCGACACGTCCTGGCCGGCCATCGGATAGCACATCCCTCGCCTACCGTCCGCGAAGTGCGTCATGTCCGCACTTGCCTGCCCCGCGCGCCGAGCTACCATAGCCCTCCTCCGCCTCACTACCCTGCAGATTTCCCATGCGTCGCATCGCTTCCTTCCTGCCCGCGCTGTGCCTGCTCTCGGCATGCAGCAGCAAGCCCGTTTCACCTCCGCTGCCGCCCGCCCCACAGAGCACCGCCAGCAGTCTTCCGCAGAAGACCTACGTGCCCTGGCAGGGCGCGCAGACGAGCGGCGCGCTGACCGGCGACTTCGCAAATAACCCGAATGCGCAGCGCTTCATCGAGCGCATGGCCAGCGAGCACGGCTTCGACCGCCGGCAGCTGCAGGGGCTGTTCGCGCAGACCGAACGGCTGGACTGGGTGATCCGCCTGATGGACCAGCAGGCTGTGAGCTACCCCGGCAGCTACGGCCCGAACGGTGCCTGGCTGCGCTACCGGAAAAAGTTCATAACCCCGGACAACGTGCAGAACGGCGTCGCCTTCTGGAACCAGTACGCTGCCGACCTGCAGCGCGCCTCGCGCACCTATGGCGTGCCGGAAGAAATCATCGTCGGCATCATCGGCGTGGAGACCCGCTGGGGCCGCGTGATGGGCAAGACCCGCATCATCGACGCGCTCGCCACCCTGGCGTTCGACTATCCGCGCCGCGCCGACTACTTCGCCGACGAGCTGGAGCAGTTCCTCCTGCTCAGCCGCAAGGAAAACGACAACCCGCTCGCCCTGCGCGGGTCCTTTGCCGGCGCCATGGGCTACGGCCAGTTCATGCCGTCCTCGTTCGCCAAGTACGCGGTGGACTTCGACGGCGACGGCCACATCGACCTGTGGAACCCGCGCGACGCCATCGGCAGCGTCGCCAACTACTTCAAGCAGCAGGGCTGGCGGACCGGCGACATAGTGGCCGTCCCGGCATACGGCCAGGCGCCCTCGCTGGACGTCGGTTTCGAGACGCAGTATTCGGTCACCGCCTTGAGTGCGGCGGGCCTGCGCCCGCAGGGCTCCCTCGGCAACCATGCCAGCGCTAGCCTGCTGCGCC
Organism: Pseudomonas sp. QL9; assembly: GCF_041409665.1. NCBI lineage: Bacteria > Pseudomonadati > Pseudomonadota > Gammaproteobacteria > Pseudomonadales > Pseudomonadaceae > Pseudomonas > Pseudomonas sp. QL9. The sequence goes on along the minus strand of NZ_CP166971.1, from coordinate 3,987,682 downwards.
TCGACATGGGCCGCAACTACCAGTACTGGTACGGCCTGCCGAACTTCTATGTGATCACCCGCTACAACCACAGCACCCACTACGCCATGGCGGTGTGGAAGCTGGGTGAAGCCGTGGACCAGGCGCGCCACGGTTACGCGGCCAAGGGGAACTAGCGCGCGGTCAAGCCGGATTCGGGCAGTCGATGAACTGATGCTCGATGCCGAAGCGCTCGGCCAGGTAACGCCCCAGCGCCTGCACGCCGTAGCGCTCGGTGGCGTGGTGGCCAGCGGCGATGAAGGTGATGCCGTTTTCCCGCGCGCTGTGCACGGTCTGCTCGGACACTTCGCCCGTGAGGTACGCATCGACACCCGCGGCAATCGCCTGGTCGATGTAGCCCTGGGCACCACCGGTGCACCAGGCGATGCGCCGGATCGGCCGGTCGCCCTCGACCAGCAGTGGCTCGCGCCCGAGCACAGCACCAACGTGGCGGGCGAAGTCGGCCGGCGCCATGGGTTCCGCTGGCGCGCCAACCAGCACGATGGAGCGCGGGTTGCCCGGCTCCAGCGGCCCCTCGATGGTCAGGCCGAGCTGGCGGCCCAGCTGCACGTTGTTGCCCACTTCCGGATGCAGGTCGAGCGGCAGGTGATAGGCCAGCAGGCTGATGTCGTGGCCGAGCAGGGTCTTCAGCCGGCGCTGCTTCATGCCAACTACACAGGGATTCTCGCCCTTCCAGAAATAGCCGTGGTGCACCAGCACCGCATCGGCCTCGGTGGCCACGGCCGCATCGAGCAATGCCTGGCTGGCAGTGACGCCACTGACGATGCGCCGCACCTGCGGACGCCCCTGCACCTGCAGGCCGTTCGGGCAGTAGTCCTGGATGCGCGCGGCATCCAGGAAACGGTCGGCTTCTTCGACCAGAACACTTAGCTCGATCGTCATTGATTTTCCTCCAGACTGCAGTGCGGACGGCTACTTTCTTGGCACGCCGCTCGTATAATGGCGGCCACCCTAACGGCCTTCCCCAGGCCGGACAACCCCAAGGAATTCCCTCCGATGCTGAAGGCCCTGCGTTTTCTCGGCTGGCCCGCGCTTGTTGGCGTCCTGTTGGCGCTACTGATCATCCAGCGTAACCCCGAGTGGGTCGGCCTGCCGCAGCAGGAAGTGCATCTGCAACAAGCGCCGCTGCTCAGCCGCATCCAGCAGGGCCCGGTCAGCTACGCCGACGCCGTCACCCGCGCGGCGCCGGCGGTGGCCAACCTGTACACCACCAAGATGGTCAGCAAGCCGACCAACTCGATGCTCGACGACCCGCTGTTCCGCCGCTTCTTCGGCGACAACCTGCCGCAACAGAAGCGCATGGAGTCCAGCCTCGGTTCGGCGGTGATCATGAGCCCCGAGGGCTACCTGCTGACCAACAACCACGTTACCGCCGGCGCCGATCAGATAGTGGTGGCCCTGCGCGACGGTCGCGAAACCACCGCCAGCCTGGTCGGCAGCGACCCGGAAACCGACCTTGCGGTGCTCAAGATCGATCTCAAGGACCTGCCGGTCATGACCCTCGGCCGTTCCGACGGCATCCGCACCGGCGATGTCTGCCTGGCCATCGGCAACCCCTTCGGCGTCGGCCAGACCGTGACCATGGGCATCATCAGCGCCACCGGGCGCAACCAGCTCGGCCTGAACACCTACGAGGACTTCATCCAGACCGACGCCGCGATCAACCCGGGCAACTCCGGCGGCGCGCTGGTGGATGCCAACGGCAACCTGATCGGCATCAACACCGCGATCTTCTCCAAGTCCGGCGGCTCCCAGGGCATCGGCTTCGCCATCCCGGTGAAGCTGGCAATCGACGTGATGCAGTCGATCATCGAGCACGGCCAGGTGATCCGTGGCTGGCTGGGCGTCGAAGTACAGCCGCTGACGCCGGAACTGGCCGAGTCCTTCGGCCTGCAGGACAAGGCCGGCATCGTGGTCGCCGGCGTGTATCGCGACGGCCCGGCCTCGCGGGCCGGCATGCTACCTGGCGACATCATCCTGAGCATCGATGGCGAGCCGGCCAGCGACGGGCGCAAGGCGATGAACCAGGTGGCGCGCACAAAGCCCAACCAGCACATTTCCATCGAGATCCTGCGCAACGGCAAGCACCTCACCCTGCAGGCGGAAGTCGGCCTGCGTCCGCCGCCGGCGCCGAATCCGCAGCAACAACAGCAGTAACGAAAAACGGCGCCCAAGGGCGCCGTTCTTCATTGCCGGGAGCGACTCAGATGCGCGGACGCAGGGCGTCCAGCAGAGCCTGATTCTGCTCCTCGGTACCGATGCTGATGCGCAGGAACTGGGCGATTCGCGCCTGCTTGAAGTGGCGCACGATCACGCCCTCCTCGCGCAGGCCGGCGGCCAGCTCGGCAGCATCATGCCGAGGGTGACGAGCGAAGATGAAGTTCGCCGCCGAAGGCAGCACCTCGAAGCCCATGCCGCGCAGCTCGCCGACCAGCTTCTCGCGGCTGGCGATCACCGCCTGGCAAGTCTGCTGGAAGTAGGCCTCGTCCTCGAACGCCGCAATCGCACCGGCCTGCGCCACGCGATCCAGCGGGTAGGAGTTGAAGCTGTTCTTCACCCGCTCCAGGGCCTCGATCAGGTCCTCGTGCCCCACCGCAAAGCCGACCCGCAGCCCGGCCAGTGAGCGCGACTTGGACAGGGTCTGCGCGACCAGCAGGTTCGGGTAGCGATTCACCAGGCTGATGGCGGTCTCGCCGCCGAAGTCGACGTAGGCTTCATCCACGAGCACCACGCTGTCCGGGTTCGCCTTGAGCAGGCGCTCGATGGCTTCCAGCGGCAACAGGCAGCCGGTGGGTGCGTTGGGGTTGGGGAAGATGATCCCGGCGTTGGGCTTGGCGTAGTCCTCGATGCGGATCTGGAACTGCTCGTCCAGCGGCACCGCCTCGAAGGCCACACGGTAGAGGCCGCAGTAGACCGGATAGAAGCTGTAGGTCACGTCGGGGAACAGCAGCGGCCGGCCTTCGTGCTGGAACAGCGCGTGGAAGGCATGGGCCAGGACCTCGTCGGAACCGTTGCCGACGAACACCTGGCTCGGGCGCACGCCGTGGTAGTCGGCAATGGTTTGCTTCAGGCGGTCGGCGTTGGGGTCCGGGTACAGGCGCAGGTTGTCGTTAAGCTCACCCTGCATGGCGGCCAGTGCCTTGGGCGACGGGCCATAGGGGTTCTCGTTGGTGTTCAGCTTGACCAGCTTGGCCAGCTTCGGCTGCTCGCCCGGGATGTAGGGCACCAGCTCATTGACGAAGGGGCTCCAGAACTTGCTCATCGCCCTTCTCTCCTCGAATGCGTTGTAGGGCCGCCCCACGCGGGGCGGCGAAACGGGGTTCAGTTCTTGATGCGGTATTCGGCACTGCGCGCGTGGGCGGTCAGCGACTCGCCGCGGGCCAGCACCGAAGCAGTGCCACCCAGCACAGAGGCGCCGTCAGCCGAGCAGAAGATGATCGACGAGCGCTTCTGGAAGTCGTATACGCCCAGCGGCGACGAGAAGCGCGCGGTGCCGGAGGTCGGCAGCACGTGGTTCGGGCCGGCGCAGTAGTCGCCCAGGGCCTCGGCGGTATAGCGACCCATGAAGATGGCGCCGGCGTGGCGGATGTTCGGCAGCCAGCTTTCGGGGTCGGCCACCGACAGCTCCAGGTGTTCCGGCGCGATGCGATTGGCTACCTGGCAGGCCTGGGCCTGGTCGGCGACGTGGATCAGCGCGCCGCGGTTGCTCAGCGAGGTGCGGATGATTTCGGCGCGCTCCATGGTCGGCAGCAGCTTATCGATGCTGGCGGCGACCTTGTCGAGGAACTCGGCGTCCGGGCTGACCAGGATGGCCTGGGCGTCTTCGTCGTGCTCAGCCTGGGAGAACAGGTCCATGGCGATCCAGTCCGGATCGGTGCCGCCGTCGCAGACCACGAGGATCTCGGACGGACCGGCGATCATGTCGATGCCGACCTGGCCAAAGACGTGGCGCTTGGCGGTGGCGACGTAGATGTTGCCCGGGCCGACGATCTTGTCCACCTGCGGCACGCTCTCGGTGCCATAGGCCAGCGCGGCCACGGCCTGCGCGCCGCCGATGGTGAAGACGCGGTCGACGCCGGCGATGCAGGCGGCAGCGAGGACGATCTCGTTGATCTCGCCACGCGGCGTCGGCACCACCATCACGACTTCGGCTACGCCGGCGACTTTCGCCGGAATAGCGTTCATCAGCACGGACGACGGATAGGAAGCCTTGCCGCCGGGTACGTACAGGCCGGCGCGATCCAGCGGGGTGACCTGCTGGCCAAGCACGGTGCCGTCAGCCTCGGTGTAGCGCCAGGAGTCCTGCTTCTGCTTCTCGTGGTAGCTGCGCACACGGGCGGCGGCGGTTTCCAGGGCTTCGCGCTGGGCCGGGGTGATGCGGGTCAGGGCCAGTTCCAGACGCTCGCGCGGCAGGATCAGGTCGGCCATGGACTTCGCTTCGAGGCCGTCGAAACGCTGGGTGAACTCCACCACGGCGGCGTCGCCACGGCTGCGCACGGCGGCGATGATGTCCAGCACGCGCTGGTTCACGGCGTCGTCGGAAACGCTTTCCCAGGACAGCAGATGGTCCAGATGACGCGCGAAGTCCGGATCGGCGGCGTTGAGTCGACGGATGGCGAAGGGTGCGGTCATAGCTGGCCTCTTAAATTTGGCGTGATCTCGGGCGCCGCTAGACTAGCAAGCCCACCGTGCGGGCACCCGAGATAATTTGGCTATGACACGGATAGGCGGCCGCGGTCATGGGACCGCGGTGAGTATCAGTGACGGTGTCGCGCCTCGACGGCGTCGCGCAGGGTATCGATCAGCGCCTGGATGCGGGCGTGCTGCATCTTCATCGAGGCCTTGTTGACGACAAGCCGCGAGCTGATGGTGGCGATCAGTTCCTGGGGTTCCAGGCCGTTCGCGCGCAGGGTGTTGCCGGTATCGACCACGTCGATGATCTTGTCGGCCAGGCCGACCAGCGGTGCCAGCTCCATGGAGCCGTACAACTTGATCACGTCGACCTGACGGCCCTGTTCGGCGTAGTAGCGCTTGGCGACGTTGACGAACTTGGTGGCCACGCGCAGGCGGCCCTTGGGCTCCGGCGCGCCGACCGCACCGGCGGTCATCAGCTTGCAGTTGGCGATCTTCAGGTCCAGCGGCTCGTACAGGCCCTGGCCACCATACTCCATGAGCACGTCCTTGCCGGCCACGCCGAGGTCGGCGGCGCCGTGCTCGACATAAGTCGGCACGTCGGTGGCACGGACGATCAGCAGGCGCACGTCATCGAGCGTGGTGGGGATGATCAGCTTGCGGCTCTTGTCCGGATTCTCGGTCGGCACGATGCCTGCCGCTGCGAGCAGCGGCAGGGTGTCGTCGAGGATGCGGCCCTTGGACAGGGCGATGGTCAGCATGTCAGCTCAGCCTTAGCCCGGCACACGGCGGATTTTCGCGCCGAGCAGTTGCAGTTTCTCTTCGATGCACTCGTAACCACGGTCGATGTGGTAGATGCGGTCGATGAGGGTGTCGCCTTCGGCCACCAGGCCGGCGATCACCAGGCTGGCGGATGCACGCAGGTCAGTCGCCATGACCGGAGCGCCACGCAGATGCGGAACGCCGGTGACGATGGCAGTGTTGCCCTCGACGAGGATCTGCGAGCCCATGCGGTTCATTTCATAGACGTGCATGAAGCGGTTCTCGAACACGGTCTCGATAACCGCGCCGGTGCCTTCGGCGACCGCGTTCAGGGAGATGAACTGAGCCTGCATGTCGGTGGGGAATGCCGGGTACGGCGCGGTGCGGATGTTCACCGCCTTCGGCCGGTTGCCCTTCATGTCCAGCTCGATCCAGTCGTTGCCGGTGTTGATGTGGGCACCAGCCTCTTCGAGCTTCAGCAGCACTGCTTCAAGGATGGTCGGATCGGTGTCCTTGAGCTTGACGCGACCACCGGTGGCGGCAGCGGCGACCAGGTAGGTACCGGTCTCGATGCGGTCGGGCATGACGCTGTACTTGGCGCCGCCCAGGCGCTTCACGCCATCGATGGTGATGGTGTCGGTGCCGGCGCCCTGGATCTGCGCGCCCATGGCGATCAGGCAGTTGGCCAGGTCGACCACTTCCGGTTCGCGAGCGGCGTTTTCCAGCACGGTACGGCCGTTGGCCAGGGCCGCGGCCATCATGATGTTCTCGGTACCGGTCACGGAGACGGTATCGAAGAAGAAGTGCGCGCCACGCAGGCCGCCGGCCGGAGCCTTGGCCTTGATGTAGCCGCCTTCGACGGTGATCTGCGCGCCCATGGCCTCGAGACCGCGGATGTGCAGGTCGACCGGACGCGAACCGATGGCGCAGCCGCCGGGCAGGGCGACTTCCGCCTCACCGAAGCGCGCGACCATCGGGCCGAGCACCAGGATCGAGGCGCGCATGGTCTTCACCAGCTCGTAGGGGGCGATCAGGGTCTTGATGCTGTTGGCGTCGACTTCGACGTTGAGCTTCTCGTTGATCACCGGCTGCACGCCCATGCGACCGAACAGTTCGATCATGGTGGTGATGTCGTGCAGGTGCGGCAGGTTGCACACGGTGACCGGAGTGTCGGCCAGCAGGGTGGCGGCAAGAATCGGCAGAGCGGAGTTCTTGGCACCGGAGATGCGAATCTCGCCATCGAGGCGGGAGCCGCCGGTAATGATCAGTTTGTCCATAGCAGGTATTTCCCCGGCGACTCAGGAGCGCTCGGCCCAGGCGGCGCGGCTGAAGAATTTCATGGTTACGGCGTGGATGGCGCCACTGGCGATCCAGTCGTTCAAGTGGGCATAGATCTGCTGCTGACGCTTGACCGGACCAAGGCCGGCCAGCTCATCGCTGATCAGGTTCAACTGGAAGTTGCAGCCTTCGCCTTCCACTTCGACTTGGGTTCCCGGGAGTTTTTCTTCCAGGAGGTTCTTGACTTCAATCGCCTGCATGCTCGACCTCGATCGGCGCTCAACGCGCGCGGGTCGGCAATGATACAAAAAAGCCCCCCGCCTGCGAACCCCGCCAATGGCGCTCGCGGACGGAGGGCTTTCGCCCACCCGGGCGGTCAGTCCTTGAGCGGCAGGATTTCCTGCAGATCGCTGACCTTGGCGATGTCACGCATGTCCTTGGGCAGGCCACGGATTTCCAGCGGCTTCTTCGCCTGGTCAGCGTCGCGCAGGAAGGACAGCAGCAAGGACAGGCCGACGCTGCTGGACTTCTCCACTGCCGAGCAGTCGAGCACCAGGCGCGGAGCCTGGGTCGCCGCGATCAGACTGCGACCCTCGGCGCGCAGTTGCGGACCGCTGCGGTAGTCGAGGACGCCGCTCAGATGCAGCACGCCGGCCTCGACTTCACTGATGCCGGCCTGGCTGGTCATTGATCACCACCGTCTTGCGACTGGCCCTTGGCGGTGTTCTTGGCATTGGCCACTACCTGGTCCCAACCGGCAATGGTCTTCTCCAGGTCGTTGCCGTTCTTCTGCATGGAATCTGCGAACTGGTCACGGAACAGCTTGCCGATGTTGATGCCGTTGATGATCACGTTACGCAGGCGCCAGGTGCCGTTCTGGCTGATCATGGTGTACTGCACCGGATAGACGGTGCCCTTGCTGTCGCGGATTTCCATGTTCACCGGAGCACGCTCCGGGTCCTGCTTGCCGGTGGCCGGCAGCACGCGGATGTCCTGGTTGTCGTATTCCAGCAGGGCGTTGCCGTAGAACTGCATGAGGCTGTTCTTGAACACGGTCTCGAAGCGCTTGACCTGTTCGGGCGTGGCCTGGCGGGAATACTTGACGGTCATCACGCCCTTGGCGATGCCCTCGGAGTCCACCACCGGACCGAGGATACGATCCAGCGCGGCGTAGAGCTGCTTGGGATCGGCACGGTAGGCCGGCTTGTTGGCCTTGAGGTCGGACAGCAGGCTGTCGACGGTCTGCTGCACCACTTGCTGCGGGCTAGGCGCGGCATTGGCGAACAGGGGCAGCGTGGCGAGCAGAACCAGCAGGCCACGACGCAGGAGAGTCAGCATGGCATTCATCCTCATCGATTACTTCTTGGTGTCGTCTTTATTGACCGAGTTCAGCAGGAACTTGCCGATCAGGTCCTCCAGCACCAGCGCGGACTGGGTGTCGTGGATCACACCGCCGTCCTTGAGCATCTGATCGTCGCCGCCGACGCTGATACCGATGTATTTCTCGCCGAGCAGACCAGCAGTCAGGATAGACGCGGTGGAATCATCGGGAAGGTTGTTGACGTCCCGGTTGATCTCCATGGTCACGCGGCCGCGATAGCTGTCGTGATCCAGGTCCACTGCCACCACCTTGCCGATGGTCACGCCAGCCATGGTCACCTTGCCGCGCACGGTGACGCCGGCCACGTTGTCGAAGTAGGCATACAGCCGGTAGGTATCGTTGGAATGCCCGACGGTCAGTCCGCTGACACGCAGGGCCAGCAGCAGCAGGGCCAGCAGGCCGCCGAGAAGGAACAGGCCTACACCGATTTCCAGGGTGCGGGTTTGCATCAGAAGTCTCCAAACATCAAAGCGGTCAGAATGAAGTCCAGCCCCAGTACGGCAAGGGAGCCATAGACCACGGTACGAGTCGTTGCGCGGCTGATACCTTCGGAAGTCGGGTCGCAATCGTAGCCCTGGAACACCGCGATCCAGGTCACCACGAAGGCGAACACCAGGCTCTTGATGACGCCATTGAGCACATCCTCGCCGAAATGCACGCTGTTCTGCATGTTCGCCCAGAACGAACCTTCATAAACGCCCAGCCAATCCACCGCCACCGCGGCGCCACCCCAGATGCCAACGACACTGAAGATCGCAGCGAGCAGCGGCATGGAGATGAAACCCGCCCACAGGCGCGGCGCGATCACGTAGCGCAGCGGGTCGACACCGATCATCTCGAGGCTGGAGAGCTGCTCGGTCGACTTCATGTTGCCGATCTCCGCAGCCAGCGCCGAGCCGGCGCGTCCGGCGAACAGCAGGCCGGTTACCACCGGGCCCAGTTCGCGCAGCAGCGTCAGGGCAACCATCTGCCCTACTGCCTGCTCCGAGCCGTAGTCCTTGAGGATGTTGTAGCCCTGCAGGGCTAGCACCATGCCAATGAAGATGCCGGACACCACGATGATCGCCAGCGACAGCACGCCCACCGCATAGAGCTGCTTGACCAGCAGCGTGCCCATGCCTCCGGGAACCCGCCGACCGATCAGCGCGTGGCCCAGGAACAGCGTGGAGCGCCCAAGTGCTTCAAGCACATCGAGGCCGGACCGCCCGAGCAGGCGAATCCGCTCGAGCAGTGAAGTCTTGCGCATCAGCGTTCTCCCAGCAGATCGGCGCGATAGTCGCGCGCGGGGTAATGGAACGGCACCGGGCCGTCCGGAATCCCCTTCATGAATTGGCGCACGCGCGGGTCATCGAGATCGCGCAGGTCGGCAGGCGTACCGTGGCCGAGCACCTTGCCGTCGCCGACGATATAGATGTAGTCGGCAATACTCGCGGTCTCTGCCAGATCGTGGGAGACCACGATGCTGGTGATGCCCAGGGCATCGTTGAGCAGGCGAATCAGGCGCACCAGAACGCCCATGGCGATAGGGTCCTGGCCCACGAACGGCTCGTCGTACATGAGTATCTGCGGGTCCAGGGCGATTGCCCGGGCCAGCGCAACGCGGCGTTTCATGCCGCCGGACAGCTCGTCCGGCATCAGGTCGATTGCACCACGCAGGCCCACCGCCTGCAGCTTCATCAGGACGATGTCGCGGATCATCTCGTCCGGCAGCTCGGTATGCACCCGCAGCGGGAAGGCGACGTTCTCGAAGACATCCAGATCGGTGAAGAGCGCGCCGCTCTGGAACAGCACGCCGAACTGTTTGCGCATGTCGAAGAGGTCGGCGCGAGCCAGCGTGGGCAGGTTCTGCCCGTTGACCAGCACATCGCCCTTGGCGGGGCGCAGTTGCGCGGCGATCAGGCGCAGCAGGGTGGTCTTGCCACAGCCCGACGGCCCCATGATGCCGGTGACCTTGCCGCGCGGAATACGGATATCCACGTTGTCGAAGATGGCGCGATTGCCGCGCTTGAAGGTCACTCCCTTCAATTCGACAGCGTAATTTTCATCGGTGCTCATAGAACTCCTTGCGTGACAGCCCTGTCCCTGCAATGCCACGTCAAGCCGCTGAGGCACGGTGACGCATGACAGGCCGAACGGCGGCGAACTATAGCACTCCGTCGGTCCCGTCCCAAGCGCTGAAGACCGCGTGTTCAGCAGGAGTTCAGCAATCTGTGCGCAAGATCGAACGCAGCAGGATGATGCCCATCGCGCTTTACCGTTATAATCTCGCCCTTCCCCTCGCCCCATTCCAATGGAACATGAGCCAGAATCACGATTTCATCCAGTCGGCACAGCGCACCATCAGCCTCGAGCGCGACTCGGTCGATGCCCTCCTGCCGCGAATCGGAGCGGATTTCACCCTGGCCTGTGAGCTCCTGCTGAAGTGCAAGGGCCGTGTGGTGGTGGTCGGCATGGGCAAGTCGGGCCACATCGGCCGCAAGATCGCCGCGACCCTGGCCAGTACAGGCACCCCTTCATTCTTCGTACACCCGGCCGAAGCCAGCCATGGCGACATGGGCATGATCACCAAGGACGACCTGGTCCTGGCGCTGTCCAACTCCGGCTCGACCGCCGAGATCGTCACCCTGCTGCCGCTGATCAAGCGCCTGGGCATCACCCTGGTGAGCATGACCGGCAACCCGGAATCGCCGCTGGCCAAGGCCGCCGCGGTCAACCTGGACGCCAGCGTCGAGCACGAAGCCTGCTCGCTGAACCTCGCGCCGACCTCCTCCACCACCGTTTCCCTGGTACTCGGCGACGCCCTGGCTATCGCCCTGCTGGAAGCCCGCGGTTTCACTGCCGAGGACTTCGCATTCTCCCACCCGGGCGGCGCCCTGGGCCGGCGACTGCTGCTTAAAGTGGAAAACGTCATGCACGTGGGCGAGGAACTGCCGCAGGTTTCCCCTGGCACCTCGCTCAGCGGCGCTCTGCTCGAGATGACCCGCAAGGGCCTTGGCATGACCATCATCCTCGGCGACGACGGCCGACTCGCTGGCGTATTCACCGACGGCGACCTGCGCCGCACCCTCGACAAGGGGCTGGACGTACGCCAGGTGACCATCGACCAGGTCATGACCGTTCACGGCAAGACCGTGCGCCCGGACATGCTGGCCGCCGAAGCCCTGAAAATCATGGACGACCACAAGATCAACGTTCTCGTCGTAGTCGACGGAAATGATCGCCCGGTGGGCGTACTGCACGTACACGACCTGACCCGCGCCGGAGTCATCTGAATGACCGCAGATCTGCTGCAACGCGCCAGCGGCGTGCGCCTGGCGGTGTTCGACGTCGACGGCGTGCTCACCGACGGCAAGCTCTACTTCCTCCCCGACGGCGGCGAGTTCAAGACCTTCAACACCCTTGACGGCCACGGCATAAAGATGCTGATCGCCTCCGGTGTGCGCACCGCGATCATCAGTGGCCGCAAGAGCGCCGTTGTCGAGCGCCGCGCGCAGAACCTGGGCATCCAGCACCTGTTCCAGGGCCGCGAGGACAAGCTGGTAGTGCTCGACCAACTGCTAGCCGAACTCGGGCTAGGCTATGAACAGGTCGCCTACCTGGGCGACGACCTGCCAGACCTGCCGGTGATCCGCCGGGTCGGCCTGGGCATGGCCGTAGCCAACGCCGACGCCTTCGTTCGCCAGCACGCCCACGGCGTGACCCAGGCGCGCGGCGGCGAAGGTGCAGCCCGGGAATTCTGCGAACTGATCCTGCGCGCCCAGGGCAACCTGGAAGCGGCGCAAAGCGCTTATCTGTAGAGCCGAACATGCCGAAGACTTTTCGCCAGAAGCTGCTCCTTGCCCTGATCGCGGTCCTGCTGATCGCCATGGGCTATTACTGGAACGTGCGCCTGGACCTGTTCACCGAACGCAAGATCCCGCCCAGCAATGACGCGATCGATTTCTACGCAGCGAACGCCCACAGTGTTCAGTACCGCATCGACGGCACGCTCGCCTACGAGATGACCGCCGACCGCCTGGAACACATGAAGGCTACCGACGTCACCAACGTCACCACGCCCGACCTGTACTTCTTCCGCGAAGGCCAACCGCAGCCCTGGCACGTGCAGAGCGTGCGCGCCGAGGTCGGCCCGGAAGGCAAGCAGGTCGAATTGATCGACGATGTCCGCGTCAAGCGCACTGATGCCGAGAACCGCACGCTGCTGCTAACCACTACGCGCATGACCGTGTTCCCGGACCAGAATTATGCGCAAACCGAACAGCCCGTTAAGATCACCGAGCCCAACGGCGTGACGACGGCGATAGGAATGAAAGCGTATCTGAAAGACAGCCGGATGCTCCTGCTGTCCAACGTAAGAGGTCAGCATGAGGTTCGTTAATACCCTCCCCCTACTCCTCAGCCTCGCCGCCAGCCTCGGCAGCGCCGCCGCCTGGGCACTCCCGACGGACCGCGAGCAACCGATCCGCGTCCAGGCCGACAGCGCCGAGCTGGACGACAAGCAAGGCGTCGCAGTCTACAAGGGCGACGTGGTGGTCACCCAGGGCAGCATGAAGCTGACTGGCAACACAGTGACCCTCAAGCAGAACAAGAACGGCGATATCGAGGTAGTCACCTCGGTCGGCAAGCCTGCGTATTTCGAGCAGAAGCCGGCGCCGGACAAGGAACTCACCAAGGCCTACGGCCTGACCATCCAGTACTTCGTAGCGCAGAACCGAGTGATCCTGATCGACCAGGCCAAGGTGATCCAGGAGGGCAACACCTTCGAAGGCGAGAAGGTCGTCTATGACACCGAACGGCAGATCGTCAATGCCGGCCGCGCCACCGGAACCCCGGTGACCACGCCGCGCCCGCGCATCGACATGGTCATCCAGCCCAAGAAGAAGCAGGACCAGGCCCAGTAATGGCTACCCTAACCGCGCAACACCTTGCCAAGAGCTACAAGGGTCGCCAGGTCGTCCGCGACGTCAGCATGAGCATCGACAGCGGGCAGATCGTCGGCCTGCTCGGCCCCAACGGCGCCGGCAAGACCACCTGCTTCTACATGATCGTCGGCCTGGTGCGCGCCGATCAGGGCCTGGTCCGCATCGACGACCAGGACGTCACCAACCTGCCGATGCATGGCCGCGCCCGCGCCGGCATCGGCTATTTGCCGCAGGAAGCCTCGATCTTCCGCAAGCTGTCGGTGGCGGACAACATCAGCGCCATCCTCGAGACCCGCAAGGACCTCGATCGAGCCGGTCGCAAGGAGGCCCTCGACGGACTCCTCGAGGAATTCCACATCCACCACATCCGCGACAACCTTGGCATGAGCCTGTCCGGTGGTGAACGCCGCCGCGTGGAAATCGCCCGCGCCCTGGCCAGTTCGCCCAAGTTCATCCTGCTCGATGAACCCTTCGCCGGCGTGGACCCGATCTCGGTGGGCGACATCAAGCAGATCATCCATCACCTCAAGACCAAGGGCATCGGCATCCTGATCACCGATCACAACGTCCGCGAGACCCTGGATATCTGCGAGACCGCCTACATCGTCAACGACGGCCAACTGATTGCCGAAGGCGACTCGGAAACCATCCTGGCCAACGAACTGGTCAAGGAAGTCTACCTGGGCCACGAGTTCCGCCTCTAAGCCCTACGCCGCCGGGCCACAAAGGCCCGGCAGGCACCTCCTCCCGCCTCTCTGCCAAGCCCTCCACCCACGTCTGGAGAAATGTTTCAAGGCTAGGCAAGTAACAAAATTTCAGGCATATAACTTGCTTCCTAGCGGCGCCGCGACGATTCTGAACGAATCGACCAAGGCAGCGTCCGTAGTCGTGGATAGGCGCACTCCGCGCCGGCGAACAAGGTGCCAAGTTCCAGCCATGAAACCATCGCTAGTCCTCAAGATGGGCCAGCAGCTGACGATGACGCCGCAGCTGCAACAGGCCATCCGACTGCTCCAGCTCTCCACCCTGGACCTGCAACAGGAAATCCAGGAGGCCCTGGAGTCCAACCCGATGCTCGAGCGCCAGGAGGACGGTGACGACTACGACGGCAGCGACCCGATGGGCGAAGGCGCCGAAGCTGCCTCCAGCACCACCACCCAGACCGACAGTTACCAGGAAAGCACCACGCCCAGCGTGGACAGCCTGGACGACGACCAGTGGGCCGAACGCATCCCGAGCGAGCTGCCGGTGGATACGGCTTGGGAAGACATCTACCAGACCAGTGCCAGCAGCCTGCCCAGCAGCGATGACGACGAGTGGGACTTCACCGCCCGCACCTCCGCCGGCGAAAGCCTGCAGAGCCACCTGCTCTGGCAGCTCAACCTGGCGCCGATGTCCGATACCGATCGCCTGATCGCGCTGAGCATCATCGACGGCATCAACAACGACGGTTACCTGGAAGAATCCCTCGACGACATTCTCTCCTCCATCGACCCCGAACTCGACGTCGAGATGGACGAGGTGGAAGTAGTCCTGCGCCGCATCCAGCAGATGGAGCCGGCGGGTGTCGGCGCGCGCAACCTGCGCGAATGCCTGCTGCTGCAACTGCGCCAGATGCCTGAGAACACCTACCTGCTCACCGAGGCGCAGCGCCTGGTGAGCGATCACCTCGACCTGCTCGGCAGCCGCGACTACAGCCAGCTGATGCGCCGCATGAAGCTCAAGGAAGACGAGCTGCGCGAAACCATCGAGCTGATCCAGTCACTGCATCCACGCCCCGGCTCGCAGATCGAGTCGGGCGAAGCCGAGTACGTGGTGCCCGACGTCATCGTACGCAAGCACAACGAGCGCTGGCTGGTAGAGCTCAACCAGGAAGCGGTACCGCGCCTGCGCGTGAACTCGCAATATGCAGGCCTCGTACGCCGCGCCGACTCGAGCGCCGACAACACCTTCATGCGCAACCAGCTGCAAGAGGCGCGCTGGTTCATCAAGAGCCTGCAGAGCCGCAACGAAACGCTGATGAAGGTCGCGACCCAGATCGTCGAGCACCAGCGCGGCTTCCTCGAGTACGGCGAAGAGGCCATGAAACCGCTGGTGCTGCACGACATCGCCGAAGCGGTGGGCATGCACGAGTCGACCATCTCGCGCGTCACCACGCAGAAATTCATGCACACGCCGCGTGGCATCTTCGAGCTGAAGTACTTCTTCTCCAGCCACGTCAGCACCTCCGAAGGGGGCGAGTGCTCGTCCACCGCGATCCGCGCGATCATCAAGAAACTGGTCGCGGCAGAAAGTCCGAAAAAGCCGTTGAGCGACAGCAAGATCGCTGGTTTACTGGAGGCACAGGGCATTCAAGTGGCACGACGGACCGTCGCCAAGTACCGCGAATCTCTCGGTATAGCTCCATCCAGCGAGCGCAAGCGACTGGTCTGATTGACCCAAGCCAAAGTGTTCCGGCGGCAGGTTGCATTAACCTGCCACTTATACACGGGCAATAAGGAGAAAGCGGTATGCAAGTCAACATCAGTGGCCATCAACTGGATGTGACCGACGCCCTGCGCGACTATGTGGTCGAAAAACTCGGCCGACTGGAGCGCCACTTCGACAAGATCACCAATGTTCAGGTCATCATGGAGGTCGAAAAGCTGAAACAGCGAATCGAAGCCACGCTGCATATCTCCGGGGGTGAGGTGGTGGCCTGCGCCGAACATGAAGACATGTACGCAGCCATCGACCTTCTGACCGACAAACTCGATCGCCAACTGATCAAACACAAGGAAAAGTACCTCGAACGCCAACAGGGCGTTGGAGTCCGCTAACCCCCCTCTATGATCCGACTTGAGCAAATCCTGACCCCCGGCCGCTCCCTCGTGAGCGTGCCGGGAGGCAGCAAGAAACGCGTCCTCGAACAGATCGCCAACCTGGTCGTTCACGACCTGCCGGGGCTCGACGCACAAGCCATCTTCGAAAGCCTGGTAGCCCGGGAACGCCTGGGCTCCACCGGCTTCGGCAATGGCATCGCCATTCCGCATTGCCGGCTGACCGGCTGCAAGGCGCCAATCAGCGCCATCCTTCACCTGGACACCCCTGTCGATTTCGACGCCCTCGACGGCGCCCCTGTCGACCTGGTCTTCGTACTGCTGGTACCGGAGGCCGCCACCGAAGAGCACCTGGAGCTGCTGCGGCAGATCGCCTCCATGCTCGACCGATCCGAAGTGCGCGATCGCCTGCGTCACGCCACCGATGGCGAGGCGCTGTACCGAATCGTCGTGGACGTACAGAACGGCCACTGACCATGCGCCTGATCATCGTCAGCGGCCGCTCCGGCTCGGGCAAAAGTACAGCCCTCAACGTCCTCGAAGACAACGGCTTCTATTGCATCGACAACCTGCCGGCCAGCCTGCTGCCCGATCTGGCACAGCGCGCCCTGCTGCACACAGAACTGATGCACCCGCAAGTTGCCGTGTCGATCGACGCGCGCAACCTGCCGAGCCAGCTCAAGCGCTTCCCCGAATTGCTGCAGGAAGCCCGCGACAAGCACATCCAGTGCGACGTGCTGTACCTCGACGCCGATGACGAAACGCTGCTCAAGCGCTTTTCGGAAACCCGCCGGCGCCACCCGCTGACCACCGATACCCGCTCGCTGGCCGAAGCCATCGCCGACGAGACGAACCTGCTAGGCCCGATCGCCGATCTCGCCGATCTCAAGCTGAACACGACAAACCTCAACCTCTACCAGTTGCGCGACGTCATCAAACTGCGCCTGCTGAACAAGCCGGAGCTCGGCACCGCTTTCCTCGTCGAATCCTTCGGCTTCAAGCGCGGCATGCCGGTGGACGCCGATCTGGTGTTCGACGTGCGCTGCCTGCCCAACCCGTACTGGAAGCCCGAATTGCGCGAGCTTTCCGGCCTCGACAAGGAAGTGCAGGAGTATCTCGCCGAGCAGCCCGACGTGGAGGAGATGTTCCAGGACACCCTGGCGTACCTGAACAAATGGCTGCCGCGCTTTGCTGCGAGCAACCGCGCCTACGTCACCATTGCCATCGGCTGCACGGGCGGCCATCATCGCTCGGTGTTTCTGGCCGAGCGGATCGGCAAGGCGCTGAGAGATACCCTGAAGAACGTGCAGATTCGCCACCGCGACCTGAGCTAGCAAGCGACCCGAAAAAAGGACAGCCCCCTCGCGATGCCCGCCCTCGAAATCACCATCATCAACAAGCTCGGTCTGCATGCCCGCGCTGCCGCCAAGTTCGTCGGCGTGGCCGGTCGTTTCCCCTGCCAGATTCGTGTGGGCCGCAGCCCGGAAAACACCGTGGACGGCAAGAGCATCATGGCGGTCATGATGCTCGCCGCCGGCAAGGGGACCAATCTGCACCTGCTCGCCGAAGGCGAACAGGAGAACGAAGCGCTGCAGGCACTGACCGAGCTGATCAACAACTATTTCGACGAAGGCGAGTAAGTTCGCCTCGACATGAAAAGCCCGCCATCTGGCGGGCTTTTTCTTTGCTCCGGCAACGTATCAGTTGCCGGCGACCATCATGCGCTCCACCAGCACCGAGCCGGTATGCAGGTTGCCGCGATTCTCGACGTCGTTGCCCACCGCGAGGATGTTGGCGAAGAGGTCCCTGAGGTTGGCTGCGATGGTGACTTCCTGCACCGGGAACTGGATTTCTCCGTTCTCCACCCAGTAACCGCCCGCACCGCGGGAGTAGTCGCCTGTAACCAGGTTGACGCCCTGCCCCATCAACTCGGTGACCAGCAGGCCGCGCCCCATGCGGCGCAGCAGCGCCTTCTGGTCTTCATCGCCGTGGCTGACGAAGAGGTTATGCACGCCGCCTGCGTTCGCGGTGCTCGGCATGCCCAGCTTGCGGCCGGAATAGGTGCCAAGCACGTAGGACACCAGTTCGCCGTTCTCCACGAAAGGCTTCGCGTAGGTCGCCAGGCCATCGTTGTCGAAGGAGGCACTGCCCAGGGCGCCACGCAACAGCGGACGCTCATCGAGGGTCAGCCATTCCGGGAACAATTTCTGGCCGAGGCATCCTTCGAGGAAGGACGATTTGCGGTACAGGCTGCCGCCGGAGATGGCACCGAGGAAGTGGCCGAACAGCCCCACGGCGACCTCCGGAGCGAACAGCACCGGTACTTCCGCGGTTGGAACCGGACGCGCGCCCAGACGCAGCGCAGCACGCTGAGCAGCACGACGACCAATGTTCTCCGGGCTATCGAGCAGGTCGCCACGGCGACTCACGTCGTACCAGTAATCGCGCTGCATCTGCCCCTCACCCTCGGCGATCATCACGCAGCTCAGGCTATGCCGCGAACTGGCGTAGCCGCCTATGAAACCGTGGCTGTTGCCGTAAACGCGGCAGCCATAGTGGGTATTCAGCGTAGTGCCGTCGGCCTTGGTGACCCGCGCATCGGTGGCGAATGCTGCCGCCTCGCAGGCCAGGGCGCGCTCGACTGCCTGATCCGGGTTCAGGTCCCAGGGATGATAGAGGTCCAAATCCGGCAGATCGCGGGCCATCAACGCCGGATCGGCCAGCCCGGCGCATTCGTCCTCGGATGCATGCTTGGCGATGGCAAGGGCCGCCGCCACGGTTTCCCGGATGGCTGCCTCGCCGGTCGCCGACGTGCTCGCCGAGCCCTTGCGCTGCCCGACGTACAGGGTGATTCCAAAGCCCTGATCACGGTTGAATTCGACGGTCTCCACCTCGCCCTGGCGCACGCTGGTGGACAGCCCCTGCTCAAGCGACACCGCCACTTCGCAGCCGCTGGCGCCCTGACGCTTCGCTTCGGCGACTATCCGCTCGACCTGCTCGCGCAGTTCCGGAAGCGCTTCCGGGCCGACTGCCTTGGCCTGTTCACTCATTGCGCAACACTCCTGTTCTGTCCCGCGACCGGCTGCTTCGGCGCCGGCAGACCGCGGGCGGGCCGGACAATCGGCCCTCGACTGGTTATCATGGCGGCGTTTTCCACTGGACCACCGCCATGGCTGATTATCAAGACGACGACTCGCTGTTCGGAGAGAAGAGCAAGACGCAAGTAAAACGCGAGATGCACGCCCTGCAGGACCTCGGCGAGCGCCTGACCGCGCTCAAGCCCGACATGCTCGACCGCCTGCCGCTCACCGAACCGCTGCGCCGCGCGCTCGACGAGGCACCCAAGCACAAGGCCCACGCCGCCGCCAAACGCCACCGGCAGTTCATCGGCAAGCTGATGCGCGACCAGGACCTCGAAGCCATAGTCGCGCTGCTCGACCAGCTGGACAGCTCGACCCGCCAGTACAACGAGCGCTTCCACGCCCTCGAACGCTGGCGCGACCGCCTGATCGACGGCGGCGACGAAGCCCTCTCGACATTCTTCGCCGAGTATCCGGACAGCGATCGCCAGCACCTGCTGCAGCTGATCCGCCACGCCCAGCACGAAGCGGCTCATAACAAACCGCCAGCCGCAGCGCGGAAGATCTTCAAGTACATCCGCGAACTCGACGAGCTCAAACGCGGCCTGCGATAAGCCTGAGCACACCGGCGCCTCAGGCGCCGGTCCCGCCTACGGTAATGCCGTCGATCTTCAGGGTCGGCTGGCCGACACCCACCGGTACCGACTGGCCGTCCTTGCCGCAGGTACCCACACCGCTGTCCAGGGCCATGTCGTTGCCCACCATGGACACCCGGCCCATCACTTCCGGACCGTTGCCGATCAGGGTCGCGCCCTTCACCGGACGGGTGATCTTGCCGTTCTCGATCAGGTAGGCCTCGCTGGTGGCGAAGACGAACTTGCCGCTGGTGATATCCACCTGGCCACCGCCGAGGTTGGCGCAGTAGATGCCCCTCTCCACGCTGGCAATGATTTCGTCCGGCTCGCTCTGGCCGGCCAACATGTAGGTGTTGGTCATGCGCGGCATCGGCAGGTGCGCATAGGACTCGCGGCGGCCGTTGCCGGTGCGCGCCACACCCATCAGGCGGGCATTGAGCTTGTCCTGCATGTAGCCCTTGAGGATGCCGTTCTCGATCAGCACGTTGTACTGGGTGGGAGTGCCTTCGTCATCCACCGACAGCGAGCCGCGACGTCCAGCCAGGGTGCCATCGTCGACGATGGTGCACAGGCTCGACGCAACCTTCTCGCCGATGCGCCCGCTATAGGCCGAACTGCCCTTGCGGTTGAAGTCGCCTTCCAGGCCGTGGCCGACCGCTTCGTGCAGCAGCACGCCTGACCAGCCGGCGCCCATCACCACCGGCAAGGTGCCGGCCGGTGCAGGTACCGCCTCGAGGTTGACCAGGGCTTGGCGCAGCGCCTCGCGGGCGTAGGACATGGCGCGGTCTTCCTGGAGGAAGTAGCGGTAGTCGGTACGCCCGCCGCCGCCGTGGCCACCGCGTTCGCGACGGCCGTTCTGCTCGACGATGACGCTGACGTTGAAGCGCACCAGCGGGCGGATATCCGCTGCCAGCGAACCATCAGCCGCGGCGACGAGGATCTGCTCCCAGACACCGGCCAGGCTCACGGTGACCTGCTGGATGCGCGGGTCGAGCGCGCGGGTGGCGGCATCGATCTTCTGCAGCAGCTCGACCTTCTCGGCGCGGCTGAGTACGTCCAGCGGGTTGTCGCCGGCATACAGGCGCGGCGGCACCGTGGCGCGGAACGCCTGCACCTTGCCGTTCTGCCCAGCGCGGGAAATCGAACGCGCGGCGCGCGCCGCCTCACTCAGGGCCTGGGCGTTGATGGCATTGCTGTAGGCGAAGCCGGTCTTCTCGCCCGACTGCGCGCGCACGCCAACGCCCTGGTCCATATGGAAGCTGCCTTCCTTGACGATGCCGTCTTCGAGCATCCAGGACTCGGAAACCTGGCTCTGGAAGTACAGGTCGGCGGCGTCGATACCCGGGCCGCTCAGCTCGTGCAGGATCGGTTGCAGGCCGTCGATATCCAGTCCGCCCGGGGCCAGCAGCTGCTGGCTCACCGATGACAACAACTCGCTCATAGTCACTCCGTAGGCGCCGGACCGGGTTCGGCCGGCGGATAGAATCTGCGATGGCGGACCACCGGCATGCGCTGCCGGACCGCCGCTTGTTCTTCGCTGTCGCGCTCGGCCAGCAGCACCGCTTCGCCCTTGGCCTGTTCGGCGAGGATGCGTCCCCAGGGGTCGACGATGGCCGACTGGCCCCAGGTTTCGCGACCGCGTGGATGGCTACCGCCCTGCCCCGCAGCCAGCACGTAGCACTGGGTTTCGATGGCGCGGGCGCGGATGAGTATTTCCCAGTGTGCCTGGCCCGTTACCGCGGTGAACGCCGAAGGCGTGCTGATGAGCTCGGCGCCCGCTTCACGCAGTCGCGTATAGAGCTCGGGGAAGCGCAGGTCGTAGCAGACCGTCAGGCCGAGGCGCCCCACTGGCGTATCGGCAACTACCACACGGTCGCCGAAGGCGTAGTCGTCGGACTCGCGATAGCGGCCACGCGCATCGGCCACGTCCACATCGAACAGGTGCAGCTTGTCGTAGCGCGCCACCCTTTCGCCGCGTTCGTCGAACAGCAACGAGCACGCGTTGGCCTTCTCCTGCGGCCGATCTTCAGGCGGCAACGGTATGGTCCCGCCGACTATCCACAAGCTGAGGTCGCGGGCAGTGCTTTTCAACCAGGGCAGGATCGGGCCTTCGCCGAGTGCCTCGGCACGCCCGAGGTCGGCCAGGTCGCGGCGGCCCATGGCGGCGAAATTTTCCGGCAGCACGGCGAGGCGGGCGCCCCCTTCGGCAGCCTGTTCGAGCAAGCGACGGGCGGCGGCGAGGTTGGCCAGGACATCGTCCTGGCTGACCATCTGGATCACGGCGATGGACATGCGGTTCTCCGACAACGGATGGCGTTCATCCTAACCGATGGGCCCCGGCTCTGCTCGTCAGGGTTTCTTGAGCGGCTTGCGGAAACTGATGTTGGGGTTCTGCCACGGCCCCATGACGCTGTATTCCACGCTGGCGAAACGCGAGACCTTGTCGCCCAGCAGCTTGTCGACCACGAAGAGCGCACCGCCCACCGCCGGGGCGCCGACGATCAGCGCGGCCAGCGGCAGGTTGTTGGTCAGCGGCAGGGTCACCAGCAGCTTGGCGTCGATCTGGTCGTGGGCCATGTCGAGGGTGCCGTTCATCTCGATGTTGCTCGACGGGCCGCTGAGCTTGATCGGCTCGCGGGTCAGGTAGACGCCATCGGTGGCGCTCAGCACGCCCTTCACCTGGTCGTAGCTCAGGCCCTTGCCGAACAGGTCGGAGAAGTCCAGGCGCAAGCGGCGGTTGATCGCATTGAAGTTGAGCAGACCGAACACCCGCAACGCGTTGGCCCCGCCCTCGACATCGACGAACTGGCCCTTGCGCATGTCCGCATCCATTCGCCCACCGAAGCGACGCAGGCTGATGTAGGCCGGGGAGCCCGGCCAGCCGCCATCGATGTCCAGGCGGAAGCGCTCGCTGGTGGCGGTGGGCGCGAAGTCCCAGGCCTTGAGCACGTCGGCCAGGTTCTTGCCGTCCAGCCCACCCTTGAAGCTGCTGCGCGTACTGCCGGGCAGGCCTTCCCAGCGCAGGGTGCCGCGCACCTTCAGGCCGCGCATGTCGAGATCGACATTGTTGAACGTGGTGCCGCTGGGCGTCGGCCGCACGTTGAAGTTCCACGCACCTATCGCCTTGCCGCCCTGGGACAATTGGGCAATGGCCACATCCATGGCCGGCAGGCTGCGCGGATCGACCTTGTCCAGCGGGTCCTGGGCCACCGTCGGCGCGGCCGCCAGGTCGCTGGTGGGGTTCTTCGGCAGGTCCAGCCGCTGCAGGCGAATCTGGATCGGCTGGCTGCCGCCCTGCGGGATCTGCACCTGGCCGTCCAGCACGCTGCTTTTGAGCCCGAGATTCCAGGCGCCGTCGCTGCGCGCGAGGGTTACGCCAAGGTTGTCCATGCTGCCGCCGAACCCGTGGAGGCTGCCGATCTGCAGGTTCGCGCCGGACACCAGGCCCGCAGCGCCCTGGGCCTGCGTGTTGGCGTACTGCTTGGCGAAGGCAATCCAGGCATCGGCGTCCAGGCTGTCCAGCTTGCCGCGCACCTGCAGGCCGGGCGTGTTGGGCAGCACAGCTGGATCGCCGCCCAGAAGGAGCATGCCGCGACCCGCTAGCGGCTGCTCGGGCGCCGCCGCATATGCCAGGCTGGCATTGCTGCCGTAAGTCGCCCAGTAGCGCCGCTCGGGGCCGTCCAGGGTCATGCGCCATTGGCTCTGGCGTGCTTCGTCGACGGCCTTGCCCAGCGGCGCCGGGAGGTCAATGGCCAGGCCCTTGAGGTCGGAATCGACCTGCAGTTGGCTGTCCTTGCCGGCGATCAGCAGGTCGAGCTTGAACGGAATGCGTCCGGAGAGCGGCAGCGCCTGCTTCACGCCGCCCCAGTCGAGCAGGTTCTTCAGCGGCACCTGGCCGTTGGCCAGGATACGGCTACGCGGCGCACCGGGCGCGCCTTCGGCGCGAATGCTCGTGGCGATCCGCGAACCGAGGGCCTGGGCGCTGATCTTCTGCCCGCTCAGGCCGCTCGCGGTGTCGTAGCGGAAGTCGCCCTTGAGCTGGCTCAGCTCCAGGACGGGCTTGGCGATCTTCAGCCGCGCCTTGTCGGTGGAGAAGTCGACCACCACCTGCGACTTCGTGGCCTGAGCCTTGGCCAGCGGAATGTCGAGCTTGAGGTGCCCCTGCAGCGGCCCCTCGCCTTCCCAGCCAGCGAAGGTCTGCTGCACGCCGATGGGCGATTCCTGGAGGATCTTCAGGCCGTCGCCGAGGCTGCTGTCGACATCGCCATCGACATACAGGCGGCTGACTTCGCCCGCCGGCACATGGGGGATATCCACAGCCACATCGCGCACCTGGCTCTGCAGGATGCGCCCGGATTGCGCGCGGATCCGCACGCCGCTGTCCTCGACGAACACTTCGCCTTCGGCCTGGCTCAAGGCCGGCCAGCCGGGCTGATAGTCCAGCTCGCCATCATGCACCTTGAAGTACAGGCTCATGGCATGGTCTTCCGGCGCCGCGCCCTTCTTCAGCGAACCCTGCCACTGGAAGTAGCCCTGCTCGACGCGGCCGCCCTTGATGGCGGTGGTCAGCCAGTGCGCCAGATCCTTGCTCATCTCCGGCAGCACGGTGGGCAGGAACAGCGGGGTGTAGCGACCGTCACCCTCGCTCATGCCGACGCGCAGGTCCATGTAGCTTTCCTGCTCGTGGTCATGCATCAGGCGGATCAGCATGTCGCCGCCCAGGCGCCCGTAGTCGCTCTCCACCTTCATCAGGTGGCTGCCGAGGGTGAATGCCTGGTCGTCCCAGCGCCAGAACAGCCGTGCGTTGGCGGTGCGGAAGCGCCAGGGCTCGGGGAACAGGGTCGCCAGGTGCAGGGTGAAGTCCTGGGCATTGGCGTCCAGCTGGCCGCCGCCGAGGTTGCCGCTGAAGGTGCCGTCGACGTTGGCCACCGCCGGCACTTCGTGGAACGCGGCGACGCCGACTTTTTCGAGGTTGAAGGCGTAACCCAGGCGCTCCGGGCCCTGGCGCTGCGGCCAGTAATCGAAATTGAGGTTGTGCAGGACGCCCTTGGGCTGCAGCCCACGCAGCCACTCCACGGCCTTGTCCGGCATCGGCGCCAGGCTTTCCACCACCGGCAGCAGCGGGCCGAGATCGAGACGATCGGCGCGAAGTTGCCAGTGCTCTTCGCCCTTGCGTTGCAGTGCGAGGTCCATTTCCACCTCGCCCCAGCGCTGGCCGCCGAGGTTGCCCGCCAGGTCGCTGACGCGCAGGCGCAGGTCATCGCCCTCGCGCTGGAAATACAGCCCGACGCCCAGGTCGGCGACCTTCACCGGCTCGCGCCCATCGAACGACGCCTGTATCTGCGGCGCATTGAGTCGGGCCACGGCGGCGTTCGCCCGGCCTTTCTCGACCCGCGTCCAGAACTCGCCGCCAGCTTCGAGCTGGTGGATACGCCATTGCCGGGTCAGGCTGGGCGGCAGCCATTTCGCCCAGTCGCTCTGCGGCAGGCTCAGGTAGAAGTCGGCGGAGCTGCGCTGCCAGTCGCCGCGATCGACGTGTGCATCCACGCGCCAGGCCACTGGCTGGCCATCGGGCAGCGTCACGCGGCCGTCCAGGCGCTGGCCGAAGACGCCGCTGTGCAGGGTCAGTCCCAGGTAGGTCAGGCTCAACGACGGGCCGTCGTGGGGCAGCAGGGTCAGTTGGCTGTCCAGCAGCGTGAGGCGGCGCGGGGTCAGCAGCAGGTCGATCAGCTGGCGCGGGTCGGTCCCGCCCGAACGCTGCGGCAGCCCCTCGACCGACCAGTGGCCATCGTCGCCCTCGCGGAAGCTCAGTTGCAGGCCCTGCAGTTCCAGGCTGTCGATTCGTGGCTGGCGCGCCAGCACACTGGCGATGAGGTCCGGGGTCAGGCGCACGTGCTCCAGGCGCAGCGCGTCACTGCCAACGCCGACCTGGATGTCGTGTACCGTGATGACCGGACCGAAGCCCTGCCAACTGCCCTCCAGCGCACCGATCTCGACCGGCATGCCGAGCCGCGCGCTGACCTGCTCGACCAGGTCATTGCGGTATTCGCCGAGCAATGGCGCAAGTTGGCGCCCGAGGCTGACGTAGAGGGCAAGCAGGACCAGCACCAGGGCGCAGAGCCCCAGCAGCAGACGCAACAGGCGCGCGAAGTAGCGGCCGAAGCGCTCCATCTCAGGCGCGCGCTTCAGAGCAGGACGACATCATATTGTTCCTGCGAGTACATGGGCTCGACCTGGAACTTGATGGTGCGGCCGATGAACATCTCGAGATCGGCGACGTTGCCCGACTCTTCGTCGAGCAGCCGGTCGACCACCTTCTGGTTGGCCAGCACCACGTAGGAATCGGCCTGGTAGGCACGCGCCTCGCGGAGGATCTCGCGGAATATCTCGTAGCAGATGGTCTCGGCGGTCTTCAGCATGCCGCGCCCCTGGCAGCTCGGGCAGGGCTCGCAGAGCACCTGCACCAGGCTTTCGCGGGTGCGCTTGCGGGTCATCTGCACCAGGCCCAGCTCGGTGATGCCGATGATGTTGGTCTTCGCATGGTCGCGCTCGAGCTGCTTCTCCAGGGTCCGCAGGACCTGGCGGCGGTGCTCCTCGTCTTCCATGTCGATGAAGTCGATGATGATGATCCCGCCGAGG
The DNA here is from genome assembly GCF_041409665.1 of Pseudomonas sp. QL9. NCBI lineage: Bacteria > Pseudomonadati > Pseudomonadota > Gammaproteobacteria > Pseudomonadales > Pseudomonadaceae > Pseudomonas > Pseudomonas sp. QL9. The sequence continues at coordinate 3,961,495 of NZ_CP166971.1, read as the reverse complement.
TTGCGCAGGCGCAGCTGGCGAGCGATGGCGGTAGCCGCCTCGAGATTGGTCTTGAAGATGGTCTCTTCGAGGTTGCGGTGGCCGACGAACGCGCCGGTGTTGACGTCGATGGTGGTCATCGCCTCGGTCGGGTCGATGATCAGGTAGCCGCCGGACTTGAGCAGGACCTTGCGCTCCAGGGCCTTCTGCACCTCGTCCTCGACCCCGTAGAGGTCGAAGATCGGCCGCTCGCCGGGGTAGTGTTCCAGGCGATCGGCGATTTCCGGCATGAGTTCGTCGACGAACTGCGTGATTTTCTGGAAGTTCTCCCGTGAATCGACGCGAATCTTCTCGATGCGCGGATTGACCAGGTCGCGCAGGGTGCGCAGGGCCAGGGAGAGGTCTTCGTAGATCATGGTCGGCGCACCGACCGTCTGCATCTGTACGTCGATCTGAGTCCAAAGTCGGCGAAGATAGCGGATATCGGCAAGGATCTCGTCCTCACCGGCGCCCTCGGCGGCAGTGCGCAGGATGAAACCGCCCTGCTCGACTATGCCTTCGGCCTCGACGCACTTGGCCACCACTTGCTTGAGACGCTCGCGCTCCTGCTCGTCCTCGATCTTCAGCGAAATGCCAACGTGGCTGGTGCGCGGCATGTATACGAGGTAGCGCGACGGAATCGACAGGTGCGTGGTCAGGCGCGCGCCCTTGGTGCCGATCGGGTCCTTGGTGACCTGCACGACAAGGCTCTGGCCCTCGTGGACCAGGGCGCTGATGCTCTCTACCGCGCTGCCTTCGCGGTTGGAGATCTCCGCGGCGTGGATGAAGGCCGCACGCTCCAGGCCGATGTCGACGAAGGCCGCCTGCATGCCCGGCAACACGCGGACCACCTTGCCCTTGTAGATGTTGCCGACGATCCCGCGGCGCAGGGTTCGCTCGACATGGACTTCCTGAAGGACACCGTTTTCCACCACCGCCACGCGCGATTCCATCGGCGTGATATTGATCAGGATCTCTTCGCTCATGCGCCCTTCCTTATCGCGCCCGGATCGCTAGCGCTACTTCGTGTTCAAGACTGCCAGCAAGGGATTGCGAAGTCCGCCAACAGTTCCGCTGTTTCACACAATGGCAGGCCCACCACCGCGCTGTAGCTGCCTTCCACGCGCTTGACGAAGATAGCCGCCAAACCCTGGATAGCGTAGCCGCCCGCCTTGTCGTGGGGCTCGCCGGTATCCCAGTAGGCCTCCGCTTCGGCTTCGCTGATCGCACGGAAGGATACGTCGCTGCTGACCACCCGGACCTCGCAACGGTCGCGGTCGACCACCGCCACCGCGGTCAGCACCTGGTGCTCGCGACCGGACAGCGCCTGCAGCATGGCCAGGGCGTCTTCGCGATCCTTCGGCTTGCCGAGGATGCGTCCATCGAGCACTACGGCGGTGTCGGCGCCCAGCACACAGACGTCGGGGCGCTGGGCAAGCATAGTCAGTCCGGCCTGCGCCTTGCAGCGCGCCAGACGCTCGACATAGACCGCCGGGGCCTCGTCGGGCAGCGGCGTTTCGTCGACATTGCCGGAAACCAGGTTGAAGGACAGGCCAATCTGCGTCAGCAACTCGCGCCGGCGCGGCGAACTGGAGGCCAGGTAAAGCTGAGGCATCAGCGACTCCCAAGGAGAAACCCTCGTCGCGCGCCCCTGCGGGCGGCGGCGAAGCAGGTATTAATAGACTTTCAGGCGCTGGCCGAGGCCCTTGAGCACCATCACCACCCAGGGCCAGAGCAGGCCGCTGACCAGCGCCGGGAGGAGGAAGGCCAGGGTCGGCGGGCGGTTGCCGGTCAGCGCGTTGAGCCACAACTGGACCAGCTGCGCCAGGCCGTAGACGACCATCAGCACCAGGCATTGCTGCCAAACCGGGAACAGGCGCAGACGCTGGTACAGGGCCAGCACCAGGAAGATGATCAGGCTGAGGATCAGTGCGTTCTGTCCGAGCAGACTGCCATACAGCACGTCTTCGGCCAGCCCGCAGACCCAGGCGGTGAGCAGGCCGACACGTTGCGGCACCATCAGCACCCAGAAGGTCAGGAACATCGCCAGCCACAGCGGCCGGCCGATCTCCATGAAGCCGGGCATGGGCGCGACCGACAGCAGCAGCGCCAGTGCCAGGCTGAACCAGATGAACCAGCTGTTGCGCGGTCCCAGGGCGGGCATCAGTGACGATTCCTTTGCTCGGTTTGACCCGCGGGCGTGCCATGCCCGGCGGTAGTGCTTGCAGGCGGTTTGCCGGCCGCGGCGCCTTGCGGATGGCCGGCCTCATGGCTGGTCGGCGCAGCATTCGGCGCGACCGGTACAGCCGGTACAGCCGGTACAGCCGGTGCAGCCGGTGCAGCCGGGGTGCCGGTAGCGGGGGCTGCGGCCGGCGTTGCAGGCTGGCCACCCTCGGCGGCCTTGCGATCAGCCTCGGCCTGGGCTTCGGCGGCGTCGTTGGCGCGCTGCTCCGGGGTACGGCTGTCGCTGAACACCAGCAGTACGTAACGGCTGCGGTTCATCTTCGCGGTCGGCACGGCGCGGATCACTGCAAACGGCTGGCCGGAGTCGTGGATCACTTCCTTGACCACCGCCACCGGATAGCCGGCCGGGAAGCGCTGGCCGAGGCCGGAGCTGACCAGCAGGTCGCCTTCCTTGATGTCGGCGGTATCGGCGACGTAGCGCAATTCCAGGCGCTCCGGGTTGCCGGTGCCGACGGCGATGGCGCGCAGGCCGTTACGGTTGACCTGTACCGGAATGCTGTGGGTGGTGTCGGTGAGCAGCAGGACGCGAGCGGTGTAAGGCATGACCTCGACCACCTGGCCCATCAGGCCGCTGGCGTCGAGCACCGGTTGGCCCTGGAACACGCCGTCCTTCGCACCCTTGTCGATGAGGATGCGCTGGGTGAAGGGGTTGGGATCGACGCCGATCAGCTCACTGACCAGGACCTTGTCGTCGACCAGCGCGGCGGAGTTCAGCAGTTCGCGCAGGCGCACGTTCTGTTCGGTGAGGGCGGCCAGCTTCTGCAGTCGGCGCTGCATCAGCAGGGATTCCGCCTTCAGCCGCTCGTTCTCGGCCAGCAGCGTGCTGCGGCTGGTGAATTGGTCGCGCACGCCTTCCCAGGCACGCACCGGCAGGTCCGCGACACCGTAGAAGGGGGTCAGCACCAGGCCCATCTGGCTGCGCAGCGGCTTGAGGTAGTCGAAACGCGCATCGACCACCATCAGGCTCACCGAGAGGACAGCGAGCACCAGCAGGCGCACGCCCAGCGAGGGGCCCTTGGAGAATAGCGGTTTGATAACCGGCTCCTAGCTGTCTAGGGGCGGTCGCAGCTTCGTTGCGAGCGACGAAACCTCAACCGCCACTAATGACTCTCCACTCACTCGGTGGAGAGCAGGTCCATGGAGTGACGATCCATCATTTCCAGCGCCTTGCCGCCGCCACGGGCCACGCAGGTCAGCGGGTCTTCGGCGACGATCACCGGCAGGCCGGTTTCCTGGGCCAGCAGTTTGTCCAGGTCGCGCAGCAGGGCGCCACCACCGGTCAGCACCAGACCGCGCTCGGCGATGTCCGAGGCCAGTTCCGGCGGCGATTGCTCCAGGGCGCTCTTGACCGCCTGGACGATGGTCGCCAGGGATTCCTGCAGGGCTTCCAGAACTTCGTTGGAGTTCAGGGTGAAGCTGCGCGGTACGCCTTCGGCCAGGTTGCGGCCACGGACGTCGACTTCGCGGACTTCGCCACCGGCGAAGGCGGTGCCGATTTCCTGCTTGATGCGCTCGGCGGTGGATTCGCCGATCAGGCTGCCGTAGTTGCGGCGCACGTAGGTGACGATGGCTTCGTCGAAGCGGTCGCCGCCAACGCGTACGGATTCGGCATAGACCACGCCGTTCAGCGAGATCAGGGCGATCTCGGTGGTACCGCCGCCGATGTCGACGACCATGGAACCACGGGCTTCTTCGACCGGCAGGCCGGCACCGATGGCAGCGGCCATCGGCTCTTCGATCAGGTACACCTCGCGGGCACCGGCGCCGAGGGCCGATTCACGGATGGCGCGGCGTTCCACCTGGGTGGACTTGCACGGCACGCAGATCAGCACGCGCGGGCTGGGCTGCAGGAAGCTGTTCTCGTGCACCTTGTTGATGAAGTACTGCAGCATCTTCTCGCAGACGCTGAAGTCGGCGATCACGCCGTCTTTCATCGGACGAATGGCGGAGATGTTGCCGGGGGTACGACCGAGCATGCGCTTGGCCTCGGTACCGACGGCGACGACGCTCTTCTGATTGCCATGGTTGCGGATCGCGACGACCGACGGCTCATTGAGGACGATGCCGCGCTCACGCACATAAATAAGGGTATTGGCCGTACCCAGGTCGATCGACAGATCGCTGGAGAACATGCCACGCAGTTTTTTGAACATGGAAAGGAAACCCTGGGGCGATGCGTGGGTGAAAAATACGCAGGAAAAAAGTGCGGCAAACTCTAACAACGACGGGGATTTTGGGCAAGGCGGCAATATGGTAGATTGCTGGGCTTTCGCGGCCCCTGGTGGCCCCGTCCCTGCGGCCCTATGACCGCCCGCTGCGGGTTCCGTTCCCGCGCCCCGTTCCGTCGGCCACGCGTCCATCGGTCGCTGGCCGCTCTAGCCTGGAGACCCCCGATGGCGCTTGAACGCTCCGATGTGGAGAAAATCGCCCACCTGGCCCGCCTGGGCCTGGAAGAAGCCGAAATCCAACGGACCACCGAGACCCTGAACGACATTCTCGGCCTGGTCGACCAGATGCAGGCCGTGAACACCGACGGCGTCGAGCCGCTGGCCCACCCGCTGGAAGCCACCCAGCGCCTGCGCGCCGACCAGGTGACCGAAGAGAACCACCGCGAGGCCTACCAGGCCATCGCTCCGGCCGTCGAAGCCGGTCTCTACCTGGTTCCGAAAGTGATCGAGTGATAAGGAAGGACACGGACCCATGCTGCACCAACTGACCCTCGCCGAAGTCGCCCGCGGCCTCGCCGACAAACAGTTCTCCGCCGAAGAGCTGACCCGTGCCCTGCTGAGCCGCATCGAGCAACTCGATCCGCAGCTGAACAGCTTCATCAGCGTCACCGCCGACGCCGCCGTCGCCCAGGCCCAGGCTGCCGACCAGCGGCGCGCCGCTGGTGAAAATGGCGCCCTGCTCGGCGCGCCCATCGCCCACAAGGATCTGTTCTGCACGAAAGGCGTGCGCACCAGCTGCGGCTCGAAGATTCTCGATAATTTTGTCTCGCCCTACGACGCCACCGTGGTCGAACGCCTGGCCAGTGCCGGCGCCGTCACCCTCGGCAAGCTGAACATGGACGAGTTCGCCATGGGCTCGGCCAACGAATCCAGCCACTACGGCCCGGTGAAGAACCCCTGGGACCTGACCCGCGTACCGGGCGGCTCCTCCGGCGGCTCCGCCGCAGCTGTCGCGGCGCGCCTGATTCCGGCTGCCACCGGCACCGACACCGGCGGCTCGATCCGCCAGCCGGCGGCGCTGACCAACCTCACCGGGATCAAGCCGACCTACGGCCGCGTCTCGCGCTGGGGCATGATCGCCTACGCCTCCAGCCTCGACCAGGCCGGCCCCCTGGCCCGCTCCGCCGAGGACTGCGCGCTGATGCTCGGCGCCATGGCCGGCTTCGATCCGAAGGACTCCACCTGCGTCGACCAGCCGGTCGATGACTACCTGGCTGCGCTGAACCAGCCGCTGGCCGGCCTGCGCATCGGCCTGCCGAAGGAATACTTCGGCGCCGGCCTGGACGCGCGCATCGGCACCGCTGTAATGGCCGTGGTCGAGCAGCTCAAGCAGCTCGGCGCCGTGGTCAAGGAAATCTCCCTGCCGAACATGCAGCACGCGATTCCGGCGTACTACGTGATCGCCCCGGCCGAAGCCAGCTCCAACCTGTCGCGCTTCGACGGCGTGCGCTACGGCTACCGCTGCGAAGACCCGAAAGACCTGCAGGACCTGTACAAGCGCTCGCGCGCCGAAGGCTTCGGCGCCGAAGTGAAGCGCCGCATCATGGTCGGCACCTACGCCCTGTCCGCCGGCTACTACGACGCCTACTACCTGAAGGCCCAGCGTATTCGCCGGCTGATCAAGAACGACTTCATGAATGCCTTCGGCGAAGTCGACGTCATCCTCGGCCCGACCACGCCGAACCCGGCCTGGAAGCTCGGCACCAAGAACGACGACCCAGTCGCCCAGTACCTGGAAGACATCTACACCATCACCGCCAACCTCGCCGGCCTGCCGGGGCTGTCGATGCCCGCGGGCTTCGTCGACGGCCTGCCGGTCGGCGTGCAGCTGCTCGCCCCGTATTTCCAGGAAGGCCGCCTGCTCAACGTCGCGCACCAGTACCAACAGGTCAGCGACTGGCACAAACAGGCACCGGCCGGATTCTGAGGAAGGATTACGACATGCAATGGGAAACCGTGATCGGGCTGGAAATCCACGCACAGCTCGCCACCCAATCGAAGATCTTCTCCGGCAGCGCCACCACCTTCGGCGCCGAGCCGAACACCCAGGCCAGCCTGATCGACCTGGCGATGCCCGGCACCCTGCCGGTGCTCAACGCCGAGGCCGTGCGCATGGCCTGCCAGTTCGGCCTGGCGATCAACGCCGAGATCGCCGAGCGTAACGTCTTCGCCCGGAAGAACTACTTCTACCCGGACCTGCCCAAGGGCTACCAGACCAGCCAGATGGACCACCCCATCGTCGGCAAGGGCCACCTGGACATCACCCTGGAAGACGGCACCGTCAAGCGCGTCGGCATCACCCGCGCACACCTGGAAGAGGACGCCGGCAAGAGCCTGCACGAAGACTTCCACGGCATGAGCGGCATCGACCTGAACCGCGCCGGTACCCCGCTGCTGGAAATCGTTTCCGAGCCGGATATCCGTTCCGCCAAGGAAGCGGTGGCCTACGTGAAGGCCATCCACGCGCTGGTCCGCTACTTGGGCATCTGCGACGGCAACATGGCCGAAGGCTCGCTGCGCTGCGACTGCAACGTCTCCGTGCGCCCGAAGGGCCAGGCCGAGTTCGGCACCCGTGCCGAGATCAAGAACGTCAACTCCTTCCGCTTCATCGAGAAGGCGATCAACCACGAAGTGCAGCGCCAGATCGAGCTGATCGAGGACGGCGGCAAGGTCGTGCAGGAAACCCGCCTGTACGACCCGAACAAGGACGAAACGCGCTCCATGCGCAGCAAGGAAGAGGCGAACGACTACCGCTACTTCCCCTGCCCGGACCTGCTGCCGGTGGTGATCGAGCGCAGCTTCCTGGAAGACCTGCGCGCCAAGCTGCCGGAGCTGCCCGACCAGAAGCGCGAGCGCTTCGAGAGCCAGTACGGGCTGTCCGCCTACGACGCCAGCGTGCTCTCCGCCAGCCGCGAGATGGCCGACTACTTCGAGCAGGTGCAAGGCATCTGCGGCGACGCCAAGCTGGCTGCCAACTGGGTGATGGGCGAGCTCTCCAGCCTGCTCAACAAGGACGGCCTGGAGATCGAGCAGTCGCCGGTTTCGGCCCAGCACCTGGGTGAGATGATCCTGCGTCTGAAGGACGGCACCATCAACGGCAAGGCCGCGAAGACCGTCTTCGCCGCCATGGCCGAAGGTGAAGGTTCGCCGGACGAGATCATCAAGGCCAAGGACCTGGTACAGAACACCGACAGCGGCGCCGTCGAGAAACTTCTCGACGACGTTCTGGCCGCCAACGCGGAGCAGGTCGAGCAATACCGCGCCAGCGACGAAGCCAAACGCGGCAAGATGTTCGGCTTCTTCGTCGGCCAGGCCATGAAGGCCGCCAAGGGCAAGGCCAACCCCGCCCAAGTGAACGAACTGCTGAAGAAGAAGCTCGAAAGCTGAGCCCACACTTCAATCTGACGCCGGGCTTGCCCGGCGTTTTTTCGTCCGGAGGTCCGATGCTGCGCTCCCTCGCCCTCATCGCTTGCCTGGCCCTGCTGGCCGGTTGCGCCAGCTCGTCCTATGACAGCGAGTCGGCCCACGGCTACCACGCCGAGGGCACGGCGTCCTATTACGGCCGCGCGCACCACGGCAAGAAGACCGCCAGCGGCGAGCGCTTCGACCAGCACGCGCTGACCGCCGCGCACCGCACCCTGCCCTTCGGCACCCGCCTGAAGGTCACCAACCTCGACAACGGCCGCAGCGTGGTGGTGCGGGTCAACGACCGTGGACCGTTCAGCCGTTCGCGGATCATCGACCTGTCGCGCGGCGCCGCCGAACGTCTCGACATGTTGCGCGCCGGCACCGCGCCGGTACGCCTGGAAGCACTCGACTAGGAGCACTCATGAGCGACAACCGAATCCCCGGCGAGCAGGTCCGCCGCGAAGTGATGGGCGACGCCTTCGTCGACCGCGCGCTGAACAACGCCACCGACTTCACCCAGCCGCTGCAGGAGTTCGTCAACGAACACGCCTGGGGCGGCGTCTGGAACCGCGAAGGCCTGCCGCGCAAGACCCGCAGCCTGATCACCCTGGCCGCGCTCACCGCGCTGAAGTGCCCGCAGGAGCTGAAAGGCCACGTGCGCGGCGCGCTGAACAATGGCTGCACGGTGGAAGAGATTCGCGAGGCGCTGCTGCACTGCGCGGTCTATGCCGGTGTCCCGGCGGCCATCGACGCCTTCCGCGCGGCGCAGGAAGTGATCGAGGCGTGGCAGGCGGATCAGAAGGCCTGAGCCTCGACCCGATGCACCTGTAGGAGCGGACCTTGTCCGCGATTCGCGGGCATGGCCCGCTCCTACAGGATGAAATCGGTGCGGGGATGTTCGCGGATAAGATCCGCTCCTACGATGAGCCCCTGGTGGGCTATCAGGGATAACTGAACCGCTTCACCAGCGTCAGCTCCCCCGGCTGGCGCATCGGCACCAGGAAGCTCTCCTGCTTCTCGTTCGGTGTGCCCTCCTCCGTGACTATCGTCACCCGCGCCGTGGTCAGCGGTTGCGCCGCCTCCACATCGCCACTCTCGCTGTCCGCGCTGTAGCCGCCGCCGAAGTAGTTCACGTAGACCAGGTACTGGCCCTTGAGCGGGGTCGGCGTGGCGATGATTTCCGGGCCGTAGCCGGTGGTCACGTCGACGTCCTGGGTGGCGCCGTTGGGCAGGCTGCGATTGCCGTACCAGACGTGGCCGCCGTCGGGCGTCACCAGGTGCAGGTCGAGGTCGGTGTTGTCGCTGTCCCAGGACAGCAGCACGCGCAGCTTGGCCGGCACCTCGCCGCCTCCGCCGCCGTGGAAGAACTGCACGCGCTTGCGCTGCTGGCCGTCCGGGCTGATGACTTCGAGGCTGTTGCTGCCCGCCGGGAAGGCATAGGGCCGATCGAAACCACCGTCCTCGCCGATCTTCAGCGGCATGGCCACGCCGTTGACCACCAGAGTCGCCGGCTTGTCCTTGGGCGCGTTGGCGATCTCGCCCTTGATCCGCGCGGTCATCGACTGGTCGGCAGGGGTGTTCACCGAGGACGCTGGGTAGTTCACCGTCTGCCGGAAGCTGGCGCCCTCGCCGTTTCCGGCGCGCCAGCCGCCGACCGGGGTGTCCAGGCGGATGCCGGCGTCGGCCGCCAGGGCCAGGCCGGGCAGCACGAACAGGGAAAGGAGCAGGTACGCACGCGGTTTCATGGCGATCATTCCAGTAACAGGCGGCGGGCGAGGCTTTCGACGAAGCCTTCGTCCTGGCCGCTGGGGTGCGCCTGGAAGGCCAGGTGCAGGTATTCGTGGGTGAGGTCGAGGCGGTCCTGCAGCGAGTACAGGCCGCGCACGTAGATGCGTTGGCGCTCGCGGTCGACGTACGGACGTCCGGACGACAGCTGGCACACGGCGAAGCGCTGCAATTCCTCGTAACCAGGTTCCGTTTCCAGCTGGGGACGCCATTCGCGGCGCTGCTTGCGCAGCCAATCCTCTGCCGCCGGCAGCGGTTGGCAGGCCGCCAGCGGGTTGCCCCAGGCGCTCAGGCTGGCGCGCGGGAAGGCGCGGGCGAGGATGGCGTCGAAGCGCAAGCCATTGGCCGCCTGGGCCTGCGCGTCCTGCCAGGAGAGACGCGACGGACCCGCCAGTTCGGAGTGATAGGTGACCGGGCTTCCAGCCAGCACCAGGCCGTCGGTGAAGGCGGCTACGGCGCGCATCTCAGTGGTGGCCGGGCGCGGCGCCACGCGCTGACGCTGGCTGCTGTCGTCGATGCTCAGGCATTCGCCCTGCTGCGCGGCGTTCTGCAGCAGGTAGCTGCGGATGGTCACGGCCAAGGCGCGCGATGCCTCGATGGGCGTTGCCGAAGCCTCGCGCTGCAGCACGCGGGCGACGTACTCCTCGCGATCCAGGCGCGCCACCAACTGCGGCGAGCCATCGCGCTGCAGGAAGAGTTCGCCGGCGCTGTGGATATCCAGGTCGTTGCCGTTGGCGAAGCTCACCCGGTAGTCGCCATTCAGCGCCCCGGCCGGGGCCGGACGCTTCTGCGCATCGAGCACATCGCTCAGCGGATAGCGGCTGAACAGCGCCACTTCCACACAGCGCCCCGGCTCGCTCGGCCAGGGCGTCGGCAAGGCCGTGCCGAGCACTTCGGAATACTGCGCCAGCAGCGTCTTGCTGGTGCCCGGGCCGCCAGCCCAGATCGGCGTGCCGTCCACCAGCCAGCCGGCGAAGCCGCCGCGGCGGGATAATGGGTCGTGGTCGTCGAGCCAGCTCCAGGTCTTCACCCGCAGGCGTCCGCCAAGGCTTGCCACGGCGCGGCCCTCATCGGCGCCGACCACCACGTCCAGCAGCACGCGGCGCGCCTCGGCCTGGGCGGGCAGGTGCGCCAGCGCATCGAGCAATTCATGCACCGGCACTTCGGTCTGCGGCTGCAACTTGCCCAGGTCGAGCAGCCAGTCCGGCGCCTGCCGCGCCTGCCAGTACTTGCGCCAACTCGTCGCATCGAGGCCAATGCGCGCCGGGTGGTAGTAGAGGCCGCAGGACTTCACCAATGCCTGGTCGCGACCGATGCTCTGGCCGGCCGAGCAGCAGTAAACCTCTTCCTTCGACTGGCCCTTGCAGGCGTAGTCCGGCTCGCGCTGACCGGTGTCCACCAGCCAGGCGAAGACGAACAGCTTCCACAGGCTGCCCAGCGGCGTGCGCAGATCGGCCGGCAGCGGCTCGCGGGCGAGCACCTGCTGGCGGTCGAGGCGCAGCAGTTGATCGCCCTGGGCGGTGCGCAGGGCCAACTGCACGGGCGGCTGCGCTGCTGCCGCACACAGCGGCAGCAGTAGCAGCAGCCACGCCAGGCGTCGGCGCATTACTGCACCTTCACCTTGGCCAGCGCCGGCTGCTGCTCCAGGGCCTGTTCGGACGGCGCGTAGAGGCGCACGTAGCGGGCCGGCGGCAGGGCGAACTCGCCCTTCTGCGAGAAGCGCACCAGGTGGCGGAAGCGCAGTTCGCCGGCGAGGCTGTCCACCGGGATGCCGTAGTGCAGGTCGCCCGGCTCGTTGCGCGCGCGCTCCAGGCTGGTCGCCTCGGTGCCACCCAGGCCACTGATCTGGATGCCCCAGGTGGTGCGCTCGACGTCGGCGCCCGGCGGTAGCGGCACTTCCAGCATGCCGTAGCGCAGCGCATTGGCCTGCTCGGTCTTCACCGTCACCTCGTCGAGGTACAACTCGTCGCTGGAGATCGGCTTGTCGCCCAGTTCCTCGACCTTGAAGTTGAACGCCTTGTCGCCCGGCACCAGGCGCAGCAGGCGACGGCTGATGCTGACCGGCAGCTGGCTGGCCGGCGCTTCGGCGCTGCGGTAGTTGAGCGAGGCGGCGACACTACGCGCCGGCGCGGACTCCAGGGCCAGCTCGGCAGGCACGCCCTGGCCCTGCCACAGCCAATAACGCTCGCCGCTGGGGCCTTGCTGCTCGGCCCAGTCCTTGCCCAGCTTGAGTGGCGCAGCGGCCGGAGCCTGGACCAGGGCCCGTTGCAGCCAGGTCAGTGCCAGGGCGCGTTCGAGGGTGGACTGTTGCGGCCCAAGGCGCGTCAGCAACGCGCGGGCGCGGCTCGCATCGGGCGCGGCGAGCGAAAGCTGAACCGCCTGGGCGAAGGGCTGATCGCTCTGGCCGAGGGTTTGCCGTGCGCCATCCAGCTGCTTGGCGAAGGCATCCGGCAGCGGCACCTTGGCGCCCTTCGCCAGGTCGGCCGCCAGCACGCGCGCCACGGCCAGGCCGAGGCGCGAATCCGGCGCGGCCATCACCAGGCTGACTTCGGCATCGGTAGGCAACTTCACATCCTCGCCTTCGCCGGCCTTGGCCAGGTCGTCGAGCAGGCCACCGACCAGGGTCTGCACCGGCAGCTGCATGTCGCGGGAGAAGCCCAGGATCAGCGCGCGCTGCAGCAGAGGGGTTTGGTCGGCGAGCTTGGCGTAGAGCTCGAGCACGCGTTGCCAGTGCTCCGGCGGCAGGCTGATTTCCAGCGCGCGGCTGGCGTACCAGTCGGCGTAGTAGGCATAGGCGGTGAGGAAGGCGTCGCCGTCCGCGCCATCGCCCCACCAGGTGAAGTAGGCGTTGGGGCCGGCCATCTGCACCAGGCGCAGCCGGCTGTTCTGCATGATCAGGCGCAGGCGGTCGCGCACGCGCGGCTCGCCGCCGGACAGCAGCGGATAGGCCACGCTCAGCGGCAACAGGCGGCTGGCGGTCTGCTCGACGCAGCCGTAGGGATAGGCCAGCAGGTCGTCGAGGCTGCCGCGGAACAACGCAGCGGCGCTGTCATCGAGGCGCAGGCGGATATCGCGGGCGTCGGCCGGCAACTGCAGCGCGGTGTTCTGCCCGGCCAGTTGCAGGGGCTTGGCCTGCAGCACCTGCCAACCATCGGCGTTCAAGGCGAAGCGCACGCCCAGGCTGTCGCGGACCTGGCCGTCCTGGCGCAACTCGGCGCTCCACTCGCCATCGCTCAGGGCCTGGGCCGGCAGGCGCACGTAGTTGACGCCCTTGGCCAGGTCGAGTGTCTGGGTCTGCTCCTGACCGGCGTAACGCACCAGCAGGTCGGCCTTCACCGGCTGCTCGCCCTGGTTGAAGACGAACAGGCCGAGGTCCGGCTTGTCGCCGGCGCGGAAGCGCGTCGGGCCGCTCCATTTCAGGTACAGCGGTTTCTCCGAGCGGATGAACTGCTTCTTCTGTCCGACCTGGCCATTGCCATCCATGGCCCGCGCGGTGATGCGCCAGCGGGTCAGCGAGTCGGGCATGCGGAAGCTGAAGTGCGCCTTGCCCTGGGCGTCGGTGGTGAGCTTCGGTTCCCAGGCGGCGGTGTCGACATCCTCGCGGCGCGGACGCTCCAGCACCTTCACTCCACGCTCGCTGCGATTAGTGCGGCCCGGCGCGCTGGCGCTGCCCGGCAGGGCCACGTCATAGCTGATGAACGCCAGGCTGGCGCTGGTGCGCACGTTGTTGCGGCGCGGGTGGTAGAAGAACTGGTCGATGCCCGGGGCGATTTCCGGCTGCAGGGCGTAGATCATCTCGTCGACCACGCCGACCGCGAGCTGGCTGGACACCGGCTTGCCGGCGTAGGTGGTGGTCAGGTCGACGTTGACGGTGTCGCCCGGCTCGTAGCGCTCCTTGTCGGTGGCGATGGCGATCTGCACCTGCGGCACCGTCACCTTGATCCCGGCGTTCTGGAAGCTGTAGTCGCCGCCCTTGGTGTAGAGCACCGAGAAGGTCAGGTTCGGCGAGAAGTCCGGCTTCACCGGGATGCGCGCGCGGAACTGGGTAGCGTTGAGCTTTTCCAGCTTGAGCCAGTCGCCGCCCTTGGACAGCAGCGCAGTGGCCTCGACTTTGTCGCGCTCCAGCGAGAGCAGCGCGTCGTCCACCGGCTCGGGGAAGGTGATCAGCGCCTGGGCTTCCTCGCCGGCCTGGTACTCCGGCTTGTCGAGGATGATTTCGACCGTCCCCGGCACTGCCTTCACGCCCTCCCCGCTCACCGAATGGCCAGTGCCGCCGAGCAGTTGGCCCTGGGCGTCGCGCAGCTCGATGCTGTAGGTACCGGGCTTGTCGAAGGCGATACTGAACTTGCCATCGCCGGCATCGCCGTCACCCGTGGTGCGGTCCTCCAGGCGCACCCAGCGGAAGCTCTTGGGCTTCAGCTCGGTGGGCTGTTCGGCGGCGTAGCTGAACTCGACCTTGTCGCCCACCGCGCTGAAGCGCTGCGGTGCAGCCAGGCTGTAGCGGGCAGCGCCGCGCTCGATGAGGATTTCCTTGCTGGTCTTCACCCGGTAGGCCGCGCCGTCGCTGGCGAACACCGTCAGCAGGTAGCGGCTGGGCTTGTCCGCCGCCGGCAGTTCTACCGCCGCGCGGCCCTGGGCGTCGGTGCTCAGCTCGGCGCTCTTCAGCTCCACCGGGAACTGGCCGAGGTACTGCAGTTCGTTGTCCACCATCGACAGCTGCTGCGCGCGCAGGCTCAGCTGCAGCTTCGCATTGGCCACTGGCTTGCCGTCCGGGTAGATCAGGATGAGGTTGCCCTTCACAGCTTCGCCGGTCTTGAAGTCGGGCTTGGCGAGGTCGAGGGAAATCTCGAAGTGCGGCTTGATGTATTCGGCGACGCGGAAGGCGCTGCTGTAGGTCTGCCCGCGATAGTCGAAGCGCAGCTCGTAGCCGCCGGCCACCGCGTTGTCCGGCAGCTGGAAGCGGCCCTGGGTGCCGGCCTTCGGGTCGAGCTGCAGGTCGAGGGTCTGCAGCGTGGTGCCGGCGGCGTCGATCACGCTCAGCTTCACCGGCGCGGCTTGCGGCGCGGCGGAATCGCGGGCGCTCTTGAACTCGCGGCCGAGGATCTTCAGCGACACCCAGTCGCTGGGACGGTACAGCGGGCGGTCGGTGAAGGCGTAGAGCTTGGTGTCGTAGATTTCGCTGTCGTAATAGAAGTTTTCGGCGACGAAGACCCCACCTTCCTTGTCCTCGCCGATCACGAAGGAGCGCTCGGGGCTGGTGTGCTGCAGGCGGATCAGGCCGTCGCCATCGGTCTTGCCGCTGCTCATCACGCCCAGGCCGTCGGTCCACAACACCTGGGTTTCCGGCACCGGCGTGCCTTCATGCTTGCGCGCCGACCAGACCAACAATTCGTTGCCGGCGATCTTGCTCACCGCAACGGTGTTGGAGACGAACACCACGGTGGTCGCGCGGTATTTGCCGACCATCGCCTCGACCAGGTACAGGCCCGGTTTCAGCTTGCCCAGCGGGATGTAGACATTGCCTGGCGAGACGTTGATGAACTCGCTGGAAGAGCCGGCCAGCTTGACGTCCTTCGGCGGCTCGATGGGCTTGGCGTCCCACAGCGGATAGCGGAACTGCGCGACCATCGGCAGCCCCGGTATGGGCGCGTACTGCGGCTGTGCATCATAGGGCGTGGGCGCTTTCATGGCGTTGCCCATCTTCAGCTCAGGCACCACGTCGGTGACCTGTTTGCGCGACTCGTAGGAGAACGCGCGCTGCATCACCCGCCGCGACTTGCGGTACCAGTTGTCCCACAGGTAGGCCAGGGTGTTGGACAGGCCCTCGCCCTTGAACTGCCCTTCGGACAGCACGCGGTGCAGGTTCTTCTGGCGCTTGAGGAAGTCCAGCGGCTGGTCGATGCGGTAGACGCGGATGTCCGCCCCGCCGTAGCCCTCCATGCGGTAGCGGCGGTAGTCGCGGCCCGGCGCTTCGAGGCGCACCTTGGCCACTTCGTCGGTGGCGAAGCTGCTGTCGGCGAGCAGGAAGAACGACTCCCCGCTCATGGGCGTGTAGTTGCTCGCCGGCACCTCGTCGTCGGCCCGCAGCGTCTGCGGCGCGCCCAGCAGCAGGCCACCCAGGGCCAGGCCGGCAGCCAGCGCGAGCAGCTTCATCGGGCGAGGAAGGACAAGCGGTACACGCCGACGAAGTTGGGATTGGCGGGATCGGGTATCCATCGGGTGTCCTTCCAAGTCATGAGTTGTTGCAGGCTGACCGAGCGCATGCCGTTGTCGGTGGGGGTGCTGCTGCCGGTGTGGTAGGCGATGTAGCGGCCCATCCAGATCATCAGGTGCTGGTCGTCACCCTGGTCGAAGAAAATCAGGTCGCCCGGCCGCGCCTGGTTGAGGTCGCGGCCGACGAAGGTGCTGTTGAACTGGATCAGCTTGATCGCGTTGACGTAGGGGCCGACCTGCCCGCCGCCTTGCTGCCAGCGCTGCGCCAGGGCGCGCTGTTCGTCGGTCAGCGCCGGTTCCGGGGGCAGGTAGCGGTTGTCCAGGCCGTTGGCGCGCAGCCACTTGGCGTCGTGCGGCTTGAGCGCCTCGTTGGCGGCGAAACGCACCAGGCCGGCGCAGTCCTGCTGGTGCCAGCGCGGCGTCGGCCCCTGGCGCAGCTGCTCCTCGGCGATACGCACGAACCAGGCGCGGAACACCTGCGATTGTTCGGGATCGAGCGTCGCCGTGGAGGCCTGGGCTGCTTGCGCGGCCCACAGTCCCAAGGCGAGCAGTAATGCGCGTGGCTTCACAGCGCGCGCCACTGCAGCGGCAGCCATTGCCAGGGGTGTTCGGCGCGGCTGCCGGCCGGCAGGCCGAGGGCATAGCCGCCGAAACCGGCGAAGGTCTTCAGACGCGGCAGGAGCAGGCTGTCGGCGGCGTTGCGGAACACCGGCTCCATGTCCTGCGGCAGGCTGTCCAGGGTTTCCTGCTGCAGCAGCGCGGACAACGACTGCGGCGCCAGGTAGGCCGGCACCAGCGCATCCTTGGGCAGCACGTCGGCCAGCGGCGGGAAGCGCTTGGCGAGGGCGCCCATGCCCTTGTCGAGCAGGCGGTCGTCGAGGGAGAACAACAGCGTGCTGCCCTGCCGCGCCATACCGACGCGGAAGAAGGCGCCGCCACCGACGGCGTCCGGGTTCTCCGCCTGGTTGGCCGGGTACTGGCCGAAGCGCGAACTGACCTGGCGCAGCCACTTGCGGGTGTCGCCGCTGTTCTCTTCCTCGACCGGGAAACTGCCACCCTCGGCATTGGCCTCGTAGGCGCCGACCAGATTGCCGAACAGCTTGCCCAGGTCGGCGTCCAGCTCGGGGCTCGGCGGTGCGCTGAAGGTCGCCACCAGCAGCGGCGTGTACAGCCGCGAATCGGCGTACCAGCACAGCCCGGCAGCGCCGGAGAGGTGCCCGGAGAAGGCTTCGGCCATCTTCCGATCGGCGCCCAGGCGCACCAGCAGCTTGTCGTACAGGCCCGGCGTGACCGGCAGCGCCACGCAGGCGCTGGCGCCCATCGGCATGGCCTTCCACACGGAGCTGAAGTCGAGGTCCGGCTGGCCTTCGACGGGGTTCAGCGCGAGGTAGCTGCTCCAGCCCTTGGCGTCCTTGTCGAAGCGCACGCCACCAAAGGCCGGGATGAATTTCTGGTAACCCATGGCCAGGGCGCCGGCGCCCAGGCTGACGCGCTGGCTCAGCTCGCCGCGCGGGCCGAGGCCGAAGGCGCCCGGCAGGACGTCGTCGCCCGCGAGCAGGGTGGCCAGTTGGCTGGCGAACGCCTTGTCCGGCTCGCCGAGGTCGTCGTCCTTGGCCTGGGTGAAGAGCATGTGCGGGTTCGACAACAGCACCAGGTAGTCGCCACGGGAAGCGAAGAGCATGAATTTCTGCGCGTTGTAGCGCAGGCGATAGATCCCGGTGCTGCTACTGCCGACCTTGATATCGCCGACCTTGCGCAGCTGGCTGTCGTCGGTGGCGATGTGCGCCAGCGGCTCCAGCAGCTTGGCCAGGCCGCCGCGCTTCATCACCACCAGGAAGTCGCTCAGGCGGCCATCGGCGCCGCGCCACAGGGCTACCTGGGCGGGCTGGTCGAGCAATTCCTCGATCAGGCTGTCCTGCAGCGTCAGGTCGTGTTCGTAGACGATGCGCCGCAGGCTGCCGGCCAGCCCCAGGCGGTCGGCGTTGTTCTCGTAGTAGAAGACGAAGTCCTCGGTCAGGGTGTCGCGCAGCAGCGGCACCTGCAGCAGCTCCCCGGGCAGGCGGCTGAGGGAAACGCTCTCGATCAGGGCGTCCGGGTGCAACAGGTCGCGCTCGCGGGCATTGGCCAGCGGCGGCTGCAGCGGCTGCACCACGCCCGGCTGCGGCGCCAGGATGACGTAGCGCAGCAGCAGGCCGCCGAGAATCAGCATGACCACCACCAGGCCGAAGAGGATCAGCGGCCAGCGCGGTACACCAGGCGCGGCGTTGGCTTGGGGGGTGGTAGGGCTGGAGGGGGTGTTGTCGCTCATGCTCGCTCGATCCCGTTTCATCCCTGGCAGGGACGGCTCTCAATAGGTGAAGGACTTGACCAGAACCAGGTCGCCGATGGTGCGCAGCGGCACCTCGAAGGTTTCGCGCTTCTCGTCGACGCTGTTTTCGTTGAACACCAGGTTGACCTGGGCGGTGATGACGTCCTGCTGATTGCTGCCAGCCTGGAAGTTATAGCCCTGGTCGTTCAGGTTGCCCCAGTAGTTGACGTACACCAGATAGGTGCCGTGCAGCGGCGCGGCCATGGTGAACATCTCCGGGCCGGGGCCGTCGACGCCGTCGGGGTCGAGGCCGCCGCCGTTGTTCAGCCGTGGCGCGGCCCAGAAGGCGTGCTGGCCATCGGGGGTGATGATGTGCAGGTCGAGCTCCGCCTTGGGGTCGTTCCAGCCAAGTGCCACGCGGATGCGCGGCGGCAGGCGCCCGGGGTTGGCTTCGTAGAACTGCACGCGCTTGAGCGACTGGCCGTCCGCGCTGGCCACCTCGACGCTGTTGGAGCCGCTGCCGAAGGCGTAGGGCCGGACGAAGCGCCCTTCGGCGTCGGTATAGAGGGGCAGCGGGTTGCCATTGACCACCAGGCGCTGGGCGCGGTCGATGCCGGCCAGCTGCTTGAGGCGGCCTTCGATCAGGCTGCGGCCGCGTACGCCGCCGCGGTCGATGGGCGGCGTGGGATAGGCCACGCGTGGGCTGTCGAGGTCGTCGAGCAGGCCGGAATAGCGCCAGCCGCCCGCCGGGCCGTCGAGCTCGGCAGAAGGATCGGCGCAAACCGATCCCTGCCAGCAGAACGCCAGCAGAAGAGGCAGGCCAAGGGCGAATTCCTTGAGACGCATGAGCAATCCTTTGTCGCGCGGCGTAGGAAGGACAAGTGTAACCGCCCGTTACCGGGCGTGGAGCAACATTTGCGTGACACGGCGACGCAGTGGGCAATCCCGCGCCCGGTGTCTTCAGATCCAGCCGCCCCACTGCAGGATGAACAGGCCGAGGTTGGTGGTAAGCGCGGCGGCCAGGGTGGTGACCACGACGATGGCCGCCGCCAGTTCGGCATTGGCCTGGGCGGCGCGCGCCATCACGAAGCTGGCCGCCGCCGTAGGGCTGGCGAAATAGAGGAACAGCACGCCCAGCTCGGCGCCGCGGAACCCGCACAACCAGGCGATTGAGGTGCACAGCGCCGGCAGCCAGACCATCTTCATCAGGCTCGCACTCAGCGCCAGCGGCCCGCTGCTGCGCAGCACCGGCAGCGACAGGGTGCCGCCGATGCAGATCAGCGCCAGCGGCAGGGTCATGCGCGCGAAGTATTCACCGGAGGTCAGCAGCCACGCAGGCAAGTGGATGCCCCACCAGGCGAACGGCAGCGCCGCCAGCACGCCGAGGATCAGCGGGTTGACCAGCACCTGGCGGGCGATGCTCAGCGGGTCGGACTTGAGCACCGGGCTGTAGATCGCCAGGACCACGGTGGCGAGCGTGTTGTAGCAAAGGATCACCAGGGCGGCGAGGACCGAGCCCAATGCCAGGCCATGTTCGCCATAAAGGCTGGTGGCGAGCGCCAGCCCGACGATGCCGTTGTTGCCTCGGAAAGCGCCTTGCACGTAGACACCACGGTCCTCGCGCGGCACCCGCCAGATCGCCCAGCCCCAGGCGACCAGGAAGCCGCCGAGGGTGGCCAGGCAGAAATACAGCATCACCGCCGGGCTCGCCGCGCGGTGCAGGTCGGAGTGGTAGATGCCGAGGAACAGCATCACCGGCATGGTGGCATTGAACACCAGGGCCGAGGCGGTGTTGATGAAGGGCGGATCTATCGAGCCGATACGGCGCAGAAGGACGCCGAGGAACAGCATGGAGAACACCGGCGCGGTGATGCCGAAGGTCTGGAGCAGCAGTGCGAGCATGGGAGGGAGGCGCGCCGGGCGGACAAGAGCGGCGATGATACGCCGCCCCTGTCGCCGAATGCACCCGGCGCCAGGGCGGCGCCGGGGTTATCGAGCCGATCAGGCCGGAAGCACGACCTCGACTTCGCGCAGGTGGCGGTCTTCCAGGCGCAGCTGGCGCGGGTGGAAGCGTCTGAGGTCGGCGCGGTGGCCGATGCTCACCAGGGTCACGCCGGGCAGTTGTTCGCGCAGGACCTGGTAGAGCGCGGTCTCATCGTTTTCGTCCAGCGCCGAGGTGGCCTCGTCGAGGAACAACCAGCGCGGTGCAAAGAGCAGCGCTCGGGCGATGGCCAGGCGCTGCTGCTCGCCCGGCGAGAGCAGGCGCTGCCAGTGCTGGGCTTCGTCGAGGCGACCGCAGAGTTGCTCCAGGCGGCACAGGCGCAGCACTTCGCGCAGACGCTCGGGGCTGTGCTGGCCGGCTTCTTCGGGGTAGCAGAGCGCGGCGTTCAGGCTGCCGATCGGCAGGTAGGGCTTCTGCGGCACGAACAGGCTGCGTTCGGCCGGCATCACCACCTGCCCGTTGCCGTAGCGCCAGAGCCCGCTCATGGCGCGCAGCAGGGTGCTCTTGCCGGCGCCCGACGCGCCGCTGATCAACACGTGCTCGCCGGCTTCCAGGGTCAGGTTGGTCGGCTCCAGCAGCACGGTGCCGTCGCCCAGGCGCAGGCTCAGGTGCTTGAGCTGCAGGCGCTCGCCGGCGCTGTGCACCTCGATGTTCTCGGACTCGTGGGCGATCTCGGCCATGGCGTTGCGGAAGCTCAGTAGACGGTCGCAGGTGGCGCGCCAGTTGGCCAGACTCGCGTACGCGTCGATGAACCAGCTCAGGCCGTCCTGGACGTTGCCGAAGGCGGAGTTGATCTGCATGAGCTCGCCGAGCTGGATCTTGCCGGCGAAGTAGCGCGGCGCGGCGACCACCAGCGGGAAGATGATGGCGATCTGCGCGTAGCCGGAGCTGAAGAAGGTCAGGCGCTTCTGCACCTTCATCAGTTCCCAGAAGTTGCCCCAGACGTTGCGGAAGCGCGTCATCAGCCGCTCGTTCTCGCTCTGCTCGCCGTTGTACAGGGCGATGCTCTCGGCGTTCTCGCGGATGCGCACCAGGCCGAAACGCAGGTCCGCCTCGAAGCGCTGCTGCTGGTTGTTCAGCTGAATCAGGCGGCGGGCGATCAGGTGGGTCAGCCAGCTGCCGACCAGGGCGTAGAGCAGCGCGGCCCAGAACATGTAGCCGGGGATGCTGATGCCGAACAGCTCGATGCTGCCGGAGACGCCCCAGAGGATCACCGAGAACGACACCAGGCTGACCAGGTTGCGAATCAGCCCCAGGCCGAGGGTCAGGGTAGTGTCGGTGAAGTTGTTGAGGTCTTCGGACAGGCGCTGGTCGGGGTTGTCGGTGAAGCCGCGCTGTTCGAGGCGGTAGTAGTTCTTGTCGCCGAGCCAGGTGGAGAAGTGCTTCTCGGTCAGCCAGCGCCGCCACTTGATGGTGAGCATCTGCGTCAGGTACAGGCGATACACGGCGATCAGGATGGCCGCGGCGGCGATGCCGCAGAAGTACAGGACCAGGCGGATGAAGGCGTCGAGGTCCTTGTTCTGCAGGGCGTTGTAGAAGTCGCGGTACCAGCTGTTGAGCCACACCGAGACGGCTACGCCGACCAGCGACAGGGCGATCACCACGATCAGAAGCAGCCAGGCGGCGCCCTTCTCTTCGCTGCGCCAGTAGGGCGCGGTCAACTTCCAGACTTGGGAAAAGAAGTGCCCGCGAACGGCATCGTTCGCGGCGCGGTACTCGGCGCTATCGGTCATCGGGTCGGGCTCGGCACAGGCACAAAAAAGAAGGAGCGCTCAGTTGGCGCTCCCTGTCTTATGAATTACTTAACGCCTTACAGGGCGCTTCTGCAGCTTACGCTGCAAAGTTCGTCTGTGCATCCCCAGGGCGCGGGCGGTCGCGGAGATGTTGCCGTCGTGCTCGGCCAGCACACGCTGGATGTGTTCCCACTGCAGGCGGTCGACCGACATCGGGTTTTCCGGCACCAGCGAATCCAGGTCGGCGTGCTGCGACAACAGCGCGGTGAGCACGTCGTCGGCGTCGGCCGGCTTGCACAGGTAGTTGGTGGCGCCGCGCTTGATGGCTTCCACGGCGGTGGCGATGCTCGAATAGCCGGTGAGGATCACCACGCGCATCTCGGCATCCAGCTCCAGCAGCTTGGGCAGCAGCACCAGGCCGGAGTCGCCGTCCATCTTCAGGTCGAGCACGGCGTAGTCGGGCAGGTCTTCCTTGGCCAGCGCCAGCCCCTCCTCGGCGGACCCGGCGACCGACACGCGCAGGCCGCGACGGCTCATGGCGCGTGCCATCACGCGGGTGAAAGTGGCGTCGTCATCCACCAGCAGCAGGTGGGGTTGCTCTTCGCCTTCGAACAGGATTTCTTCGCTCATTGGGGTACTTCCTCGCGCGTGGATCAGACCACACCGTAACTACGCGGCAGGCGCAGCTCGGTAAGCGTGCCGCCGTCTTCATGGTTATACAACTTCACCGTGCCGCCGGCGCGGGTAACGCTGGCCTGGCTGAGAAAAAGGCCCAGTCCGAAGCCTTTGCCCTTGGTGGTGAAGAAGGGTTTGCCGAGTTGCTCGGCGATGGCCAGGGGAACCCCCGGGCCGTGGTCACGGATACTCAGGCAGATGTCCGTGGCATCCCAGTCCAGACGAATGTCGAGGTCGTCCGGGCAGGCGTCTGCGGCGTTGTTTAGCAGGTTCAGCAGGGCCTGGCTGAGGTCGGTGGGCGGGGTCAGGCGCGGCGCGCTGCCGCGACCGAGGTTCTGGTAGCGGTAGGTGGCTTCTGGACGCATCAGGTGCCAGCGCTGCAGGGTCGCCTCCAGCCACTGGTTGACGCCTTGTTCCTCGATCGCCTGGCGACGGTCGGCCTCGGCGGCGCGCACCAGTTGCTGCAGGGTCTCCTTGCACAGGCTGACCTGCTCCTGCAGCAGGGCCAGGTCTTCCTGCAGCATTGGATCATTGGGATGCGCCTGGCGCAGCTCCTTGAGCAAAACCTTCATGGTCGCCAGCGGCGTGCCGAGCTCGTGGGCGGCGCCGGCGGCCTGGGTGGCCACGGCGAGCAGCTGCTGGTCGCGCATGCTCTCCTCGCGGCGCTGCGCGACTATCTGCTCCTGCCGGCGCAGGGCCTGGGACATGCGCGCGACGAAGAAGGTTATCAGCCCGGCGGCGAGGGCGAAGCTCAGCCACATGCCGTTGATCAGCAGGTAATCGCGCTGGCCCGGGGAAATGTTCAGCGGATGGAACCACACCAGCAGCACCGTGTACGCGGCCAGCGCGAGCCCGGCGAGGACGATGGTGTAGACCCAGGGTAAGGTCGCCGCGGCAATGGTCAGCGGCACCAGGTAATAGGAAACGAAGGGGTTGCTGGAGCCGCCGGAGAAATACAGCAGGGCGCTGTGGATCAGCAGGTCGCAGGCCAGCTGGACGGCATACTCCACCTCGGTCACCGGCCAGGGGCCACGCAGGCGCAGGGCGGTGGCGATGCAGAACACCAGAGAGATGGCCAGGGTCACGCCCAGTGCCATCCAGGGCAGCTGGATCAGCTGGGCTTTGTAGGCAATGCCCACCGAACCGGCCTGGGCGGCCAGCACGAGGACGCGGATAAGCGTCAGGTGCAGCAGGTTCTGCCGGCTGGCTGATAACTGGAAAACCGGTGTGCGCATGGTGAATTCCGGAATTTGCGCGAGTATAGCCAAGCCCCTTCCCCTCTCTCTGCGTCAAAGCGACACAGCATAACGACAACAAAGCCTATCGCGAATCAACCCGTGCGAACCCAGACCTGCGTCAAAGGGTCTGACTGTCCGCGCGCAGGGTCCGCTACCCTGCATCCGGGACTCGAACAGGACCAAGGAGCTACGCATGTCCACCATGAAGAAATCCCTCGCCAGCCTCGCCGCCGCCATCGCGCTGGTTTCCACCAGCCTGTCCGCCGTGGCCGACGAGCCGCGCTACAACCTGGTCAGCCTGCACGCAGAGGCCAGCCAGGAGGTGGCCCACGACCTGATGCAGGTAACCCTGTACAGCGAGGAGCAGGCCAGCGACCCGGCCAAGCTCGCCGCCACGACCACCACCGCGATCAACGAAGCTGTGACCCAGGCACGCAAGGTCAAGAACGTCACCGTCAGCCTGGGCAGCCGCAACAGCTACCCGGTCTACGACGACAAGGGGCAGAAGATCACCGCCTGGCGCGAGCGCGCCGAAGTGCGCCTGGAAAGTGCCGACTTCGCCGCCCTCTCGCAGCTCAGCGCCGACCTGCTGGGCAAGCTGAAGATGGGCGGCATGAGCTTCAGCATCGCCGACGCCACCCGCCAGCAGAACGAAGACAACCTGATGAAGAACGCCGTGGCCGCCTTCAAGGCCCGCGCGCAACTGCTGACCAGCGCCCTCGGCGGCAAGGACTACCGCCTGGTGAACCTCAACCTGAACAGCGCCGGCGCGCCGCGTCCGATGCCGGTGATGCGCATGGCGACGATGAAGGCCGATGCCGCCGGCTATGCCCCGGCGCCGCAGATCGAGGCGGGCACCAGCCAGGTCACCGTCAGCGCCGACGGCACCATCGAAGTGCAGATGCCCTGACTCGTTCCCCACGCGTCCCGGAGCCGCTCCGGGGCGCCCTCTCCCGCGCTGCCGCCCGCCCCCGCGAGGACGACGCCACAAGGTGACCATTCGGTCGTTTTGCGTTTTTGCGACATTCCCTTATGACTTCGTCACAACTTCTACACTGTGGCCAAAGAGACCCTTGCACCCGGCATGTGGCGTGCATAGTTTCGGCCCACCACGGCCCACAAGGTCGTGCCTCGATGACAACCAGAATAAACAGAGGTCAGCATGCGCAAGAATGCCGTCATCCGCTCCATGATCGCCGCTGGGTTGATCGCCAGTGCGCCCTTCGCCCACGCCGCGGGCAACCTGGTGTTCTGTTCCGAGGGCAGCCCGGCGGGCTTCGACCCGGGCCAATACACCACCGGCACCGATTTCGATGCCACTGCGGAAACCATCTTCAACCGTCTGACTCAGTTCGAGCGCGGCGGCACCAAGGTCATCCCGGGCCTGGCCGAGAGCTGGGACGTTTCGGCGGACGGCAAGACCTACACCTTCCACCTGCGCAAGGGCGTGAAGTTCCACACCACCGAGTACTTCAAGCCGAGCCGCGAGTTCAACGCGGACGACGTGGTCTTCACCTTCGACCGCATGCTGAACAAGGACAACGCCTTCCGTAAGGCGTACCCGACCGAATTCCCCTACTTCACCGACATGGGCATGGACACCAACATCGCCAAGGTGGAGAAGGTCGACGACAACACCGTCAAGTTCACCCTCAACGATGTCGACGCCGCGTTCGTGCAGAACATGGCCATGAGCTTCGCCTCCATCCAGTCCGCCGAGTACGCCGACAAGCTGATGAAGGAAGGCAAGGCCAGCGACATCAACCAGAAGCCGATCGGCACCGGTCCCTTCGTGTTCAGTCGCTACCAGAAGGACGCGATGATCCGCTTCAAGGCCAACAAGGACTACTGGGTGCCCGGCGAGGTCAAGGTCGACAACCTGATCTTCGCGATCAACACCGACGCCTCGGTGCGCATGCAGAAGCTCAAGGCCAACGAGTGCCAGATCACCCTCTTCCCGCGTCCGGCCGATCTCGAGTCGCTGAAGAAGGACCCGAACCTGAACATGCCGTCGCAGCCGGGCTTCAACCTCGGCTACATCGCCTACAACGTGCTGCACAAGCCGCTGGACAAGCTGGAAGTGCGTGAAGCGCTGGACATGGCGGTGAACAAGAAGGCGATCATCGACGCCGTCTACCAGGGCGCCGGCCAGCTCGCCGTGAACGGCATGCCGCCGACCCAGTGGTCCTACGACAACAGCATCAAGGACGCCGGCTACAACCCGGAAAAAGCCAAGGAGCTGCTGAAAAAGGCCGGCGTGCCCGAAGGCACCGAGATCACCCTCTGGGCCATGCCGGTGCAGCGCCCGTACAACCCCAACGCCAAGCTGATGGCCGAGATGCTGCAGGCCGACTGGGCCAAGGTCGGCATCAAGGCGAAGATCGTCACCTACGAGTGGGGCGAGTACATCAAGCGCGCCAAGGCCGGCGAGCACGACGCCATGCTGATCGGCTGGAGCGGCGACAACGGTGACCCGGACAACTGGCTGGGCACCCTGTACAGCTGCGACGCGATCAACGGCAACAACTTCTCCAAATGGTGCGACAAGTCCTACGACAAGCTCGTGACCGAGGCCAAGCGCACCACCGACCAGGCCAAGCGCACCGAGCTGTACGTGCAGGCCCAGCACATCCTCAAGGAGCAGGTGCCGATCACCCCGATCGCCCACTCCACCGTGTACCAGCCGATGCGTAAAACCGTGCAGGACTTCAAGATCAGTCCCTTCGCGCTCAACTCCTTCTATGGCGTGAGCGTCGGCAAGTAAGGCAGACGGCCGCCGCAAGGCGGCCGTTTTCCGTTACCGGCATGCACCAAGGACATTTCCAGCAACGACACCAGGGTCGCCGCATGTGGGCGGCCCTGGCGTTGTTCTTCTGTTGTTCCTTGGCCAGCGCGCAGACGCTGGTGGTCTGCACCGAAGCCAGCCCCGAAGGCTTCGACATCGCCCAGTACACCGCCGCCACCACCGCCGACGCCGCCGCCGAGACGGTCTACGAGCGCCTGGTGGAATTCGCCCCCGGCACCACCCAGGTCGCGCCCGCGCTGGCGCAGAGCTGGGAGATCAGCCCCGACGGCCTGAGCTACACCTTCAACCTGCGCCGCAACGTACAGTTCCAGCGCACCGACTACTTCACCCCGAGCCGCCCGTTCAATGCCGACGACGTGCTCTGGAGTTTCCAGCGCCAGCTCGATCCCAAGCATCCGTGGCACCGCCTGGCGCCACGCGGTTTCCCCTACGCCACCTCGATGGGGCTGCCGGGCTTGATCGAACGCATCGAGAAGCTCGACGACAACCGCGTGCGCTTCACCTTGCGCCACCCCGAGGCGCCCTTCCTCGCCGACCTGGCCATGGGTTTCGCTTCCATCTACTCGGCCGAGTACGCCGACCTGCTGCTCAAGGCCGGCAAGGCCGAGCAATTGAACAACCTGCCGGTGGGTACCGGTCCCTTCGTCTTCCAGCGCTACCAGAAGGACGCGCTGGTGCGCTTCGCCGCCAACCCGACCTACTGGGGCGGCACGCCAAAGGTCGACCGCCTGCTGCTGTCGATCACTCCCGACCCTGGCGTGCGCCTGCAGAAGATCCGCGCCGGCGATTGCCAGGTCGCGCTCTACCCGCGCCCGACCGACATCCCGGCACTGCGCCAGGAACCGAAACTGAAGGTGGCCGAACTGGATTCGCTGCTGGTCGCCTACGTCGCCCTCAACACCCGGCACAAGCCGCTGGACGACGTACGCGTACGCCAGGCGCTGAACCTCGCCTTCGACCGCGACGCCTACCGCACGGCGCAGTTCGGCGAGGGCGGCGCCAGCCCGGCGGTGGCGCCCTATCCGCCGACACTGTGGGGCTCCGACCCGAGCCTGCAGGGCTGGCCGCGCGACCTGGAGCGTGCGCACAAGCTGCTCGCCGAAGCGGGTATCCAACCCGGATTGAAACTGTCGATCTGGACCCGCCCGGGCGGCGGGCCGACCAACCCCAACCCTGGAATAGGCGCGCAAATGCTGCAGGAAGACCTGGGCAAGCTAGGCATCCGCGCCGACATCCGCGTCTACGAGTGGGGCGAGCTGATCCGCCGCGGCAAGCGCGGCGAGCATGACCTGCTGTTCATGGGCTGGGTCGGCGACAACGGCGACCCGGACAACTTCCTCACGCCCAACCTGTCCTGCGATGCGGCGCGCAATGGCGAGAACCTTTCAGGCTGGTGCAACGCGCAGTTCGACGAACTGCTGCGCCAGGCCCGCGCCAGCACCGACCAGGCGACGCGCGCCGACCTGTATCGCCAGGCACTGGCGATCTTCCAGCGCGAAGCGCCGTGGATCGCCCTGGCCTATCCGAAGCAGTTCGTGGTGCTCAGCCCGAAGGTGAAGGGCTTCACCCTGAGCCCGCTGGGCTCGAACAACTTCGCGCGGGTCGAATTGGCGCCCTGAGGCGCCGTACCGCTCTTCGTAGGAGCGGACCTTGTCCGCGAATCGCGGGCGTGGCCCGCTCCTACAGGGAAACTCGGAGCGGAGAATTCGCGGATAAGATCCGCTCCTACAGGGTGGGATTCACGCGGACGAAAGTCCTGGCGCCTCCATTGTAGGGGCGGCCTTCGTCCGCGAATCGCGGGCGTGGCCCGCTCCTACAGGGAAACTCGGAGCGGAGAATTCGCGGATGAGATCCGCTCCTACGAGGCCTGCAGGCCGAACGGATCGTCGATCGAATGGCTGGGCTGGGTGAACCAGCGCGGGCCTTCGGCGCTCATGTAGAAGTGGTCTTCCAGACGGATGCCGAACTCGCCGGGCACGCAGATCATCGGTTCGTTGCTGAAGCACATGCCGATGTCCAGCAGGGTTTCCTCGCCTCGTACCAGGTATGGGCTTTCGTGGATCTCCAGGCCGATGCCATGGCCGGTGCGGTGCGGCAGGCCGGGCAGCGCGTAGTCCGGGCCCAGGCCGGCGGCCTCCAGGCTGCGGCGGGCGGCAGCGTCCACCACCTGGCAGGGCGCGCCGAGCGTGGCGGCCTCGAAGGCGGCTTGCTGGGCCGCCTTCTCCTGGTTCCACATCGCGCGCTGGCGCTCACTGGGCGTGCCGAAGACGTAGCTGCGGGTGATATCCGACTGGTAGCCGTGCAGCTGGCAGCCGGTGTCGATCAGCACCATGTCGCCTTTGCGCAGCGGGCGCGGCTGGCGCACACCGTGGGGGAAGGCGCTGTCTTCGCCGAACAGCACGATACAGAAGGTCGAGCCGCTGGCGCCGACCTGGCGATGGGCCTCCTCGATGAAACGGGTCACTTCGGCGGGCGTAATGCCCTCGCGCAGGATGCTGGCGGCGGCCTTGTGCACCTCCAGGGTCATGTCCTTGGCGCGCTGCATCAGCGCCAGCTCGGCCGGCGACTTGCGCTGGCGGCAATGCTCGACGGCGGCGCTGGCGTCGACGAACTCGGGCGCCCCGGCGACCCGGCGCAGGCGCTCGAACATGCCGAACGGCAGGCTCGGGCAGAGGCCTACGCGGCCGTCGGCGGGCACGCCCCACTCGGCGAGGACCTGGCACAGCAGGCGATAGGGGCTTTCGTGCTCCTGCCAGGTGCGGATCGCCCCGGGGAGGATCTGGAAGTCGCGTACCGTGCCTTCCTCGAAGGCCGGGGCGATGTACTGCGGCTCGCCGATATCGGGCACCAGCAGGCCGACCATGCGCTCGCTGGGGCTCCACTTCACACCCGAGAAATAGCGCAGGTTGGCGCCGGCATCGACGAACACCGCGGCCAGCCCGCGCTGGCGCATCTGCCCCTGCAGCCGGGCCACCCGCGTGCGGTACTCGGCCAGGCCGATGGCCTCGGCACCCGCCGTCATGTCATGCAGCCGCGCCAGTGCTTGCTGGGGAGTGCTTCCCCCGACGCCCAGAGTCATTTCGCCTTACCTCGAATACGTGGAATCGCACGAAATTTAAGTAGGGCTTAATATCCGGTCAATGCCAATTATTCAGTCCCACTTAAATTTCTGCCGAATGGCCACCGCTACCGCGCGCCGCTCCAAGCGGCAGAACCGGCCGGTATACTGGCCGGCATTCCACGCTGAGCCTTGCACATGACCGTCGATCGAATCGGAGAACGCCTGCGCCGCTATCGGCGCGCGGTGAAGAAGACCTTGAACCAGGTGGCCGCCGAGTCCGGCCTCACCGCCAGCTTCCTGTCCCAGGCCGAGCGCAACCTTACCGGCGTATCCATTTCGTCCCTGGCGAGCATCGCCAAATCCCTCGGCGTGCCGCTCAACTCGCTGTTCGACCAGCCGCAGCAGCCGCAGCCCGACTCCCACCACGGCGAGCGCGTGCGCTACACCATCGAGGGCCAGCCGCTGGCCTACGAGCGGCTGTCGAGCAGCTTCCCGGGCAACCTGCTCAACGCCGTGAAGATGAACATGCCGGCGGGCTACCAGTCGGAACTGATCGCCCACGAAGGAGCGGAATTCGCCTACGTGCTCAGCGGCCACATCGTCTACACCATCGACGGCCACGCCTACCCGCTGGGCCCCGGCGACTCGGTGCACTTCGATGCCGGCAAGAGTCATTGCCTGCGCAATGTCGGCGAGGGCGCCGCGGAAGTGCTCACCGTCACCACCATGCCGCTGTTCGGCGAGCACCCCGGCAACTGAGCGTCGGTCGCCTTTTTGAAGCCATACTGAATTTCAGGTTGATCTTGATTTCAGCATGACTTAATTTCCGCCTTCGCCCGCCGCCGGCCATCCCGGCGGCTCTCGCCCCGCGCGGTGCACAACGCCGCAGGCAGGCCCTCAGAACAACAACAATGAGGTTAGGCACGCTTATGCAGCGTCGAATCTCCCCGCCCATGCCAGCCGCCAACGGCTCGCCCACGGCCCCTTCCTTCTGCCCATCCGTACTCCGGCGTCCGCACGGCACCAGCCAGCGCCCCTGAATCGCCCGCCGCACGCCTGCGTGCGACGAACGTCTTCGTGCGCCGACTAGCGCGACCGGAAAATCGACCTTCTTACTCGACGCGAACAAACACCCGATGAACGGTCATTTTTGGCACAAGTTTATGAAAAAGCGACAAAGAAATTCCCCGCGCAAGCGCCTTGCGTTCGTTTGGCGCATCCTAAGCTGTTGAATGCGCGCCAGCGCAGCGGCGCGAGCCACACCAAAGGCCCGCCTGACCAGAAGAACTTCGCCGCCATCCAGGTGAAGTAACAAGAAACCGGCCCCCGCCAGCATCCCGGCGGCGAGCCGCGCGATGAGGAGTCCTCCACCACCATGCTGAGTTTCATCGCACGCCGCTTCGGCTTGCTCATCCCGACCTTCTTCGGCGTCACCCTGCTGACGTTCGCGCTGATCCGCATGATCCCGGGCGACCCGGTCGAGGTCATGATGGGCGAGCGCCGCGTCGACCCGCAGATGCACGCCGAAGCCATGCACCGCCTGGGCCTCGACAAGCCACTGTACCTGCAGTACTTCGACTACGTCAGCAACCTCGCCCACGGCAACCTCGGCGAATCGCTGGTGACCCGCGACAGCGTCTGGCACGAATTCCTCACCCTGTTCCCGGCGACCATGGAGCTGGCCATCGCGGCAATGCTCTTCGCCGGTGTCTTCGGCCTGCTGGCCGGGGTGATCGCCGCGCTCAAGCGCGGTTCGCTGTTCGACCACGGGGTGATGACCATCTCCCTGGCCGGCTACTCGATGCCGATCTTCTGGTGGGGCCTGATCCTCATCATGCTGTTCTCCGTGACCCTGGGCTGGACGCCGGTTTCCGGACGCCTGGACCTGCTCTACGACATCGAGCCGAAGACCGGCTTCATGCTCATAGACACCTTGCTCTCCGACCAGGAAGGCTCCTTCGTCGACGCCCTGCGCCACCTGATCCTGCCGGCCATCGTGCTGGGTACCATCCCGCTCGCGGTGATCGCCCGCATGACCCGCTCGGCGATGCTCGAAGTGCTGCGTGAGGACTACGTGCGCACCGCCCGCGCCAAGGGCCTGTCGCCGGCTCGCGTGGTGTTCATCCATGCCCTGCGCAACGCCATGATCCCGGTGCTGACCGTGTTCGGCCTGCAGGTCGGCGCGTTGCTCGCCGGCGCCGTGCTGACCGAAACCATCTTCTCCTGGCCGGGCATCGGCAAATGGCTGATCGACGCCATCAGCCGCCGCGACTACCCGGTGGTGCAGAACGGCATCCTGCTGGTCGCCACCCTGGTCATCCTGGTGAACTTCGTCGTGGACATCCTCTACGGCCTGGTCAACCCGCGTATCCGCCATCAGCGCTGAGGAGCCCGACATGAGCACCGTGCAAACCGCTCCCGCCAGCGACCCGAGTCTGGTCTACCCATCGCCGCTGAAGGAGTTCTGGCAAGCCTTCGCGCACAACAAGGGCGCCGTCGGCGGCCTGCTGTTCATCGCCCTGATCATCTTCTGCGCGCTCTTCGCGCCCTGGGTCGCCCCGCACGACCCGAGCGAGCAGTTCCGCGACTTCCTGCTGACCCCGCCGGTATGGATGCAGGGCGGCAACGCGCAGTTCCTGCTGGGCACCGACGAAGTCGGCCGCGACATGCTCTCGCGCCTGATGCATGGCGCGCGCCTGTCGCTGCTGATCGCCCTGAGCTCGGTGGTGATCTCGCTGGTGCCCGGCCTGGTCCTGGGCCTGCTCGCCGGCTTCTCGCCGAACCGCCTGGGCCCGGTGATCATGCGCCTGATGGACATCATGCTGGCGCTGCCCTCGCTGCTGCTGGCCGTGGCCATCGTCGCCGTGCTCGGCCCAGGCCTGATGAATACCGTGATCGCCATCGCCGTGGTCTCGCTGCCCTCCTACGTGCGCCTGACCCGCGCCGCGGTGATGAGCGAACTGAACCGCGACTACGTCACCGCCTCGCGCCTCGCCGGCGCCGGCACCCTGCGCCTGATGT
Source organism: Pseudomonas sp. QL9 (assembly GCF_041409665.1). NCBI lineage: Bacteria > Pseudomonadati > Pseudomonadota > Gammaproteobacteria > Pseudomonadales > Pseudomonadaceae > Pseudomonas > Pseudomonas sp. QL9. Next base: position 3,928,755 of record NZ_CP166971.1, on the reverse strand, counting down.
TCGTCACCGTGCTGCCCAACTGCATGGCGCCGCTGATCGTGCAGGCCACCCTGAGCTTCTCCTCGGCGATACTCGACGCCGCCGCCCTGGGCTTCCTCGGCCTCGGCGTACAACCGCCGACCCCCGAGTGGGGCACCATGCTGGCCTCCGCCCGCGACTACATCGAGCGCGCCTGGTGGGTGGTGAGCCTGCCCGGCCTGACCATCCTGCTCAGCGTCCTGGCGATCAACCTGGTCGGCGACGGCCTGCGCGATGCGCTGGACCCGAAACTGAAGAGCGCGGCGTGAGGACGACGACCATGAAGACCTTCCCGCGCTGCGCAGGAGCGAACCTGCACGCTCCCCACACCAATAAGAAATACCTGATGGAGACCGCCGTATGAGCCTCCTCGAACTGAAGAACCTCTCGGTGCGCTTCGGCGGCGCCGATGCCGTGCCCGTGGTCGATGGCCTCGACCTGAGCGTCGACAAGGGCGAAGTGCTGGCCATCGTCGGCGAGTCCGGCTCCGGCAAATCGGTAACCATGATGGCGCTGATGGGCCTGATCGACGCCCCCGGCAAGGTCACCGCCGAGCGCATGCGCTTCGACGGCACCGACATGCTCAAACTCAAGGGCCGCGAGCGTCGGCGCATCGTCGGCAAGGACATCGCCATGGTCTTCCAGGACCCGATGACCGCGCTCAACCCCAGCTACACGGTCGGCTACCAGATCGAGGAAGTGCTGCGCCTGCACCTCGGCCTGCGCGGCAAGGCTGCCCGCCAGCGCGCCATCGAGCTGCTCGAACGGGTCGAGATCCCCGGGGCCGCGCAGCGCCTGGACGCCTACCCGCACCAGCTGTCCGGCGGCATGAGCCAGCGCGTCGCGATTGCCATGGCCATCGCCGGCGAACCCAAGCTGCTGATCGCGGACGAGCCGACTACCGCGCTGGACGTGACCATCCAGGCGCAGATCATGGAGCTGCTGCTGAACCTGCAGCGCGACCAGGGCATGGCGCTGATCCTGATCACCCACGACCTCGCCGTGGTCGCCGAAACCGCCCAGCGCGTTTGCGTGATGTACGCCGGCCAGGCGGTGGAGATCGGCGAAGTGCCGACACTGTTCGACCTGCCGACCCATCCATACACCGAGGCGCTGCTCAAGGCCATTCCGGAGCACAGCCAGGGCGCCGAGCGCCTGGCCACCCTGCCCGGCATCGTCCCCGGCCGCTACGACCGTCCACAGGGTTGCCTGCTGTCGCCGCGCTGCCCGTACGTGCACGACAACTGCCGCAGCACCCGCCCTGCCCTGCAGGCGCATGAACGTGGCGCGGTGCGCTGCTTCTACCCGCTGAACCTGATTGCCAAAGCCGAGGTGGCCCGATGAGCGCCGTACTGACCGCCCGCGACCTGACCCGCCACTACGAGATCTCCCAGGGCCTGTTCAAGCCGACCGCCCTGGTGCGCGCGCTCAATGGCGTGTCCTTCGAGCTGGAAGCCGGCAAGACCCTCGCCGTGGTTGGCGAATCCGGTTGCGGCAAGTCGACCCTGGCGCGCGCCCTGACGCTGATCGAGGAGCCGACCGCAGGCTCGCTGCAGATCGCCGGCCAGGAAGTGAAAGGCGCCAGTGCCGAGCAGCGCAAGCAACTGCGCCGCGACGTGCAGATGGTCTTCCAGAACCCCTACGCCTCGCTCAACCCGCGGCAGAAGATCGGCGACCAGCTCGGCGAGCCGCTGCTGATCAACACCAGCCTGTCGCGCGCCGAACGCCGCGAGCGGGTGCAGGCGATGATGCAGCAGGTCGGCCTGCGCCCCGAGCACTACCAGCGCTACCCGCACATGTTCTCCGGCGGCCAGCGCCAGCGTATCGCCCTGGCCCGCGCCATGATGCTGCGGCCCAAGGTGCTGGTGGCGGACGAACCGACCTCGGCGCTCGACGTGTCGATCCAGGCGCAGGTGCTCAACCTGTTCATGGACCTGCAGCAGGAGTACGGCACCGCCTACGTCTTCATCTCGCACAACCTGGCGGTGGTCGAACACGTCGCCGACAGCGTGCTGGTGATGTACCTCGGCCGCCCCGCTGAAATGGGGCCGGCGCACAAGCTCTACGAGCGCCCGCTGCACCCCTACACCCGCGCCCTGCTGTCGGCCACCCCGGCAATCCACCCGGACCCGAACAAGCCGAAGATCCGCATCCAGGGCGAGCTGCCCAATCCGCTCAACCCGCCGAGCGGCTGCGCCTTCCACAAGCGCTGCCCCTACGCAACCGAGCGTTGCAAGGCGGAAGTGCCGGAGCTGCGACTGCTCGACGAGCGCCAGGTGGCCTGCCACCACGCGGAACAGTTCCTCGGCTGATGAATGAAAAAGGGCGGCTGGCGCGCGTGCGCCAGCCGCCCTTTTTCATGTCTTTCAGAACTTGCCGTGGCGCCCCTCTCCGTTGGCGAAACGCTGCGCGCCGGCCTGGGTCTCGCCGCTGCGGATGACCATAAGGCCACCCTGGAACTCATTGGCCATCGCCACGTCTAGCGAGCGGTTCCACTGCGTGTAGACGCTGTCGCGGTCGGCCAGCATGCAGCCCTGGGGAAACTCGGCGATCTCCCGTGCCAGGTCCTCTGCCGCGGCACGCGCCTCGCCCTTGGCAACCACACGGTTGGCCAGGCCCATGTTCAAGGCCTCCTGCGCGGCCACCGGGCGGCCGGTGAGGATCAGGTCGAGCGCCCGGCCCTGGCCGACGATGCGCGGCAGGCGCACGGTGCCGCCGTCGATCAGCGGCACGCCGAAGCGCCGGCAGAACACCCCGCACACCGCGTCCTCGGCCATCACCCGCAGGTCGGCAAGCAGCGCCAGCTCCAGTCCGCCGGCCACGGCATAGCCTTCGATGGCAGCGATCAAGGGCTTGGTCAGGTGCATGCGGCTCGGCCCCATGGGCGCATCGCCTTCCATTTCCAGGCGGTTGCGTCGCTCGCCGCCTTCGGCCACCGCCGTCAGGTCGGCGCCGGCGCAGAAGGTGCCGCCCGCGCCGGTCAGCACGGCGACGCGCGCTTGCGGGTCAGCCTCGAATTCGCGAAAAGCCTCGCTCAGGGCGTCGGCGGTGGGACGGTCGACCGCATTGCGAGCCGCCGGGCGATCGATGATCAGGGTGGTAACCGGGCCATTCTTCTCGACGATCACACTCATGGCGGACTCCAGGGCAGGCGGAAAAAGCGAAGGCCGGCTTGCGCCGGCCTTTCACCTTACTGCGTCGCGGCGCGGGCGACAGCACTCTGGCCGTTCCGCCCGTCCGCTTGTCCCGATCAGCCGACGTATTTCTGCAGGTTGGCCATCATCTCGCGCAGCGCCTCGACGTTGTCCGCCGGATGCACGGCGTCCTCGAAGCTGGTGATCTGCTGCCAGTGGGCAGCCACATCCTCGGCATCGAAGCCTTCGCGCGGATCGAAGCCGAAGCCCAGGCTGCGCTCCCAGCGCACCTTGCCCATCCAGCCGCCGCCGACCTCGAACAGGCCGGAGGTTTCCTGGCACTGCTCGCTGCCCAGGTACACCACCAGCGGGCTGACCAGTTCGGGCTTGAGCTGCTCGAACACCTGCGGCGGGATCAGGCCTTCGGTCATGCGGGTGCCACCGGTGGGGGCGATGGCGTTGACGAAGATATTGTTCTTGCGGCCTTCCAGCGCCAGGTTGCGGGTCAGGCCGTAGAGGCCGAGCTTGGCCATGCCGTAGTTGGACTGGCCGAAGTTGCCGTAGATGCCCGAGGTGGACGCAGTGAAGATCACCCGGCCGTAGCCCTGCTCGCGCATCAGCGGCCAGGCGGCGCGGGTCACCTTGTAGGCGCCTTCGACGTGGACCTTGTAGACCAGGTCCCAGTCGGCGTCTTCCATCTTGTGGAAGGTCTTGTCGCGCAGGATGCCGGCGTTGTTCACCACCACGTCGATGCGACCGAACTCTTCCACGGCCTGGCGGACGATCTTGTCGCCGTCGGTGACCGAGTCATGGTTGGCGATTGCGGTGCCGCCGGCGGCGCGGATCTCCGCGACCACACGGTCGGCCGCCGAGGCGTTGGCGCCTTCGCCATGGGTGCTGCCGCCCAGGTCGTTCACCACCACCTTGGCGCCATGCTTGGCGAACAGCAGGGCGTGGGCACGACCGAGGCCGCCGCCAGCGCCGGTGACGATCACGACCTTGTCATCGAAACGCAGGGCATCACTCATGGTTGGAACTCCGTGGCAGGTAAGTATTTATCGAGTGTCGGGTAAGCGCATTTCGGTCACAACCAAGACGCCGGACCTGAATGGTGCTCGATAACGCGAGGGGATGATGCCGGCGCACCGGCACCCGCCCCACGCGGGTTTCAGGCGCGCTTGGCGAGCGGGGCGAGGCGTTCGCGGAACGCCAGGTAGTGCGCCAGCACCTGCTCCGGGGCCTCGGTCTGCGGGTAGTGGCCGATGCCCTCGAGCATCACCGTGTCCGGCTGGGGAATCAGCTCGCGGTAACGCTCGACCATGTGCGCGCCGGAGATCGGATCGACCGGCCCGTCGATCAGGCGTAGCGGCACGCGGGTCTTCTGCATGGCGCCGACCCAGCGCTCGCGGTGTTCGCGGCGGTCGAGGATGTAGTGGATCAGGCGGTGCATCACCTTCGGCCCGTCGTTGAAGGCGATCAGGCTCCAGAACGCGTCCAGCTCATCGCTGCTGGGCTGGGTGCGCGGACCGAACACCTTGGCGAAGTTGGCGGCCAGCTTGGCGCGGTCGAAGAAGCGTCCGAAGAAGCCGCCCAGCGGACTGAGCAGCAGCTTCTGCGAGAGCACCGCGCGATGCGTCTCGGGGAACAAACCGCCATTGAGGAACACGCAGGAAGCGAGGCGGAATTTTCCGCTCTCGTGCCGCGCCAACAACTCCTGCGCAACGCTGTTGCCGTAGTCGTGGACCAGCAGGTGCACCGGCTCGTGCACGTCCAGGTGCCGCAACAGGGCTTCCTGCAGATCGGCCTGTTCGAGGATGCGGTAGTCATGCTTGCGCGGTTTCGCCGAGTCGCCGAAACCGAGCATGTCGCAGACCATCACCCGGTAGCGCGCGGTCAGCGGCTGCCACAGGTAGTGCCAGTCCCAGGCGGCGGTGGGAAAACCATGGATCAGCAGCAGCGGTTCGCCGCTGCCGGCCGACCAGTAACGGATGGCGTGGCCGTTGAAATCGAAGGTGCTCCCCTGGGCGCGCCAGTCGCCCAGGGGAATGCCGGCCAGGCCCATCACTCGGCGTACCCGGGCATCTGCTGGTCGAGCTTGCGCAGCAGCGCCGGCCAGGCCAGTTGCCCGCCCATGCCCTGCTTGCTGCGGGTGACACCGGCGACCATCGCCTTGGCGCCATCGAGGATCTGCTGCGGAATGTGGATAAGTTCGACACCGCCGCTCTGCGCCATGATCTGCGCCTCGCAGGCGCGCTGCAGGGTGAACATGCCGAGGAAGGCGTCGGCGATGGTCGGGAATGCGGTGAGCAGGCCGTGGTTGGGCAGGATCATGAAATTCTTGTCGCCCAGGTCGGCCTGCAGGCGGCCTTTCTCGTCATGGTTCAGCGCCACGCCTTCGTAGCCGTGGTAGGCCAGGCTCGAGAGCACGAACAGCGACTGCTGCGACAGCGGCAGCAGGCCCTGCTTCTGCGCCGAAACGGCGATGCCGGCGGCGGTGTGGATGTGCAGCACGCAATCGACGTCGTCGCGCACTTCATGCACAGCGCTGTGGATGGTGTAGCCGGCCGGGTTGATGTCGTAAGGGCTGTCCATCAGCTTCTTGCCGGAGAGATCGACCTTCACCAGGCTGGAAGCGGTGATCTCGTGGAACATCATGCCGTACGGGTTGATGAGGAAATCGTGGGTGCCCGGCACTCGCGCGGAGATGTGGGTGAAGATCAGGTCGTCCCAGCCGTGCAGGGCGATCAGCCGGTAGCAGGCGGCGAGATTCACGCGGGTCTGCCATTCGGCCTCGGATACCTGGTCCTTGACGGAAGGAGCGGGAGTGGCGGCATTCATGGGGGCTGTCCTCATCGGTTGTTGTTGTTCGATGGGGGCAGTCTAGTGAGACGTGGATGACGGAACTGTCGGGGGTCTGACAGTCCCATCCTATGTATGATGAGGAATTCCAGGATGCGTAGGATGGGTTGAGGTACGAAACCCATGCGGCATGGGTTTCGCTCCGCTCAACGCCATCCTACGAAGCTACAGGCAGAGCGCCACGGCCGGCGCCAGCAGCAGGTTGAACAGCCCGGTAAGGACCATCAGCAGCCCCGCGGTGGAACCTTCCTCGCCACCGAACTCATAAGCCCGGCTAGTGCCAGCACCGTGCGCGCCAACCCCCAGCAGCGCGCCACGTGCGAGAGTCGAACGCAGCGGCAGCAGCTTCATCAGCAGGCCGCCGGCCAGGGCGCCGAACACCCCGGTGATCATCACGAAGGCGGCCGTCAACTCCGGCACGCCGCCCAGGTCGTGGGACATTTCCATCGCCAGCGGCGTGGTGATCGAGCGCGGCACCAGCGACAGCGCCACCTGGTTGTCCAGCGCCAGCGCATTGGCCAGCGCCCAGGAACTGCCGATGGCTACCGCCGAGCCTGCACACATACCGACCAGCAGCGCCGGCCAGTTGCGAGCGAGCAACGCACGCTGCTGCCAGATCGGCACGGCGAACGCCACGGTGGCCGGGCCGAGCAGCGCCACCAGCCAGTTGGTGTCGCGGGAATAGTCGGCGTACTGCGCGTGCAGCGGGATCGCAACGGCGAACAGCAGCGCGGGGACGAACACGATGGGCGCGAATCCGTACCAGCGCACGCGCTGGTAAAGCTGGCGGCTGAACAGGTAGCCGCCCAGGGTCAGCGCCAACCAGAACAGGGCTTGCTTATCGAGACTCATGGCGCAACCTCCAGCGGTACATCCCTTCGACCGACAGCGCGGTGACCAGCATCACCAGCAGGGTGCTGCACATGATCACCAGGAGAATCTTCCAGCCCTCGCTGCGCAGTAGCGGGCCGTAATCCAGCAGGCTCATCAGCGCGGGGATGAAGAACAGCAGCATCTCCGCCAGCAGCAGGCCGGCGCCGCCCTGCAGCAGGCTCGGGCGGATCGCCCCGCTGGCGAACAGCATGAGCAGCAGGCCCAGGCCGATCACCCCGCCCGGCAGCGGCAGGCCGGCGGCCTTGGCCAGCCAGCCGCCGAACCACCAGATGGCGGCCAGTGCAGCGAGTTCGAGGCTCAGACGAGCGATGCGACGGATCATTTCGGGGCCTGCCTGGCATGGGTTCGGGATGGCGTTCAGGATAAGTCCGGGTCTACCATCCCCAAAACGAATTGTTCGAATCGAGGCCATTCCAAAATGGAATTCCGCCAGCTACGCAGCTTCGCCGAAGTGGTACGCCAGGGCAGCTTCACCCAGGCGGCGGTGCAACTGCACGCCAGCCAGTCGGCGATCAGCAAGCAGGTCGCCCAGCTGGAGCAGAGCCTGCGCGTGCAACTGCTGGAACGCAGCGGCCCGCACGTCCGCCTGACCGCCGCCGGCGAAGTGGTGTTGCGCCGTGCCGAAGAGATGCTGCGCCTGCAACGCGAGCTGCATACCGAGCTCGACGACCTCAGCCAGATGAGGCGTGGCGAACTGCGCCTGGGCCTGCCGCTGCTCGGCGCCGACGCCCTGTTCGCCTGGCGTTTCGCCGAGTACCGCAAGCGTTATCCACACATCCAGGTGCACCTGGTGGAAGGCGGCAGCAAGAGCCTGGAGCAGGCGCTGCACGCCGGCGAACTGGAATTGGCCGGAGCGCTCACCCCGAACGATCCGGGTTTCGACTGGCAGCCCTTCTGCAACGAGCCGCTGGATGCGCTGCTGCCGGCGGAGCACCCGCTCGCCGGGCGCGACAGCATCGTCCTCGGCGAGTTGGCCGACACGCCCTTCCTGCTTTACCAGCAGAGCTTCACCCTCAACGACCGCCTGCTGCGCGCCTGCCACGAGGCCGGCTTCGAGCCCCGCGAAGGCGGCCGCAGCGGCCAGGCGGACTTCCTCGGCGCGCTGGTCGCCGCCGGACAAGGGGTGGTGTTGCTGCCGAGGGCTGTGGCGAAGGAAGTGGAAAGGCCGGGGGTGAAACGGGTGCTGCTGAGCGAGCCGGACCTGCGCTGGGACATCTGCTTCATGTGGCGCCGCGGCGCCTATCTATCGCACGCGGCGAAGGCGTGGCTGGCGCTGCTGGAGGAGTTTCCGTTGCATCCCCGCCCGTGAAGCCTGCGGTGTACTGCCCTTCGTAGGAGCGGACCTTGTCCGCGAAATCGCGCGTATGGCGCGCTCCGTCGGGGAAACACCGTGCGTGGCCGTTCGCGGATGAGATCCGCTCCTACAGACTGCGCGGCGACTTAGACCAGCTCAGGAAACTCCGCCATCAACCGCGGCCACTCGCGCTGCGCCTCGACATCGCCCGCGAGCAGTTCGAACCCGGCGAACTCGAAAGCCGGCGAAACCGTGCAGCCCACCAGCACGTAATCGCCCAGGCAGCGTGCCGCCTGCCAGGCGTAGGCAGGCACCGCGCGTTGCGGCAGGCTGCCCGCGCCCACCGGTCCGAGGATTTCGCGACGAACTTCGGCTTCCGGCGCTTCTGCCACCAGCAATTCGAGCGAGCCGCCTTCGTGCCAATGCCAGAGCTCGTCGGCATCGACCCGGTGCCAGCGGCTCACCGCGCCGGCGGGCAGGAGAAAGAAGATCGCCGAGGATTTTGGCCGGCCCGACGTGTCTGCCAGCCGCGACTCGAAGACGCGGCGATAGAAGCCGCCCTCCGGATGCGGGGCGAGCTGCAGGGTCTCGATCAGCTGCCGGACGCGCGGGTGCATCAGCCTTTCAGCGCGGCAATGAAATCGGCGATCCAGGGCTCGGCGTCGGTTTCCGGGGTGACCGTCTCGCTGGCGTCCAGGCGCAGCATCGGCAGCACTTCACGCACGCCAAGCTCGCCATAGAGCTCGCGCACCTGCTCGCCGCCGCCACAGAAGGTGTCGCCGTAGCTGGAGTCGCCCAGGCCGATCACCCCGCCGGGCAGGCCGCGCCAGTTCGGCAGGCGGTCACGGATGGCGTAGTACAGCGGCTGAATGTTGTCCGGCAGCTCGCCCAACCCGGTGGTCGAGGTCACGGTCAGGAAGGCCTGCGGGTCGGCGGCGACCAGCGCTTCCAGCGTGGCGCGCGGCTCGAACCAGGTTTCCAGGCCGGCGGCTTCCAGCAGGCGCTTGGCGTGGCGCGCGACCTCTTCGGCGGTGCCGTAGACCGACCCGGACAGAATGGCGACTTTCATGGGGACTCCAATGGCGTACAAAGGCGGCCATTATGACGCAATCGAGCCGCGGCGACCCGGCAGAGAATTGTACGAGCCCGGAATAAAATTGTACAAAACACAAATTTCGTACAAGAAAATTTATCCAAGATTATCGATTCGCTGACAAAATGCGCCAGCATTCAAGGAGTTTCACCCTTTTTGATGCGGCATTGGGCGCAAAACGATTTGTACAAATCTTCTTGCTGGTATACGTTTTATCCCCAGTAAGCCGCTAGGTCTTTCACCTTCGATAACGGAAATCGCATGGCCTCGAGTCTCCCTCCGATACTCATCACCGGCGCCAGCCAGCGCATCGGCCTGCATTGCGCGCTGCGCCTGCTCGAAGCCGGCCAGCCGGTGATCGCCAGCTACCGCAGCGAGAAGCCCGGCGTGGCGCAGCTGCGCGAGCACGGCGCGACCTGCCTGCAGGCCGATTTCGCCGACGAAGCCGGCATCCTCGCCTTCATCGAACAGGTGGAGGCCCACACCGACAGCCTGCGCGCGATCATCCACAACGCCTCGGACTGGGTCCGCGAGACGCCCGGCCACGAGGCCGACGCCTTCCGCGAGCTGTTCAGCGTGCACATGCTCGCGCCCTACCTGATCAACCTGCACTGCGCGCCCTTGCTGGAGCGCTCGCAGCCGGCGGACATCATCCACGTCAGCGACGACGTGGCACGCAAGGGCAGCGCCAACCGCATCGCCTACAGCGCCAGCAAGGCCGGCCTGGACAACCTCACCCTGTCCTTCGCCGCGCGCTTCGCGCCGAAGATCAAGGTCAACGGCATCTCCCCGGCGCTGATCCTGTTCAACGAAGGCGACGACGACGCCTATCGCCAGCGCACCCTGGCCAAGTCGGCGCTGGGCATCGAGCCCGGCGCCGAAGTGATCTACCAGAGCGTCCGCTACCTGCTGGACAACCCTTACGTCACCGGTACTACCCTGACCGTCAACGGCGGGCGCCACCTCAAATGAGCGCCCTCCCGGCGCGAGGAAAACGAAGAACATGAGCGACTCACTGTCCGCGCACTACCGCGAGATACTCCTGGGCCTGGGCGAAGACCCCGCCCGCGAAGGCCTGCTCGACACGCCCAAGCGCGCGGCCAAGGCCATGCGCTACCTGTGCCACGGCTACGAATTGAGCCTGGAGGAGATCGTCAACGGCGCGCTCTTCGCCTCGGACAACGACGAAATGGTCATCGTCCGCGACATCGAGCTCTACTCGCTGTGCGAACACCACCTGCTGCCCTTCATCGGCAAGGCCCATGTGGCGTACATTCCCACCGGCAAAGTGCTGGGCCTGTCGAAGGTGGCGCGCATTGTCGACATGTTCGCGCGCCGCCTGCAGATCCAGGAGAACCTCACCCGGCAGATCGCCGAGGCGATCGAGCGCATCACCGGCGCCGCCGGCGTGGCGGTGGTGATCGAGGCCCAGCACATGTGCATGATGATGCGCGGCGTGGAGAAGCAGAACTCGCAGATGTTCACCTCGGTGATGCTCGGTGCCTTCCGCGAGTCCGCCAACACCCGCCAGGAATTCCTGCAACTGATCAAGCGGAGCCATTGAAATGACGCAGCTGGAGCCGGGCATGGCGAGAATCCGCATCAAGGATTTGCGCGTGCGCACCTACATCGGCATCAAGGAGGAGGAAATCCTCAACAAGCAGGACGTGCTGATCAACCTGACCATCCTCTATCCCTCGCAGGAAGCGGTGCAGGTCAACGACATCGAGCACGCGCTGAACTACCGCACCATCACCAAGGCGATCATCGCCCACGTCGAAGAGAACCGCTTCGCGCTGCTCGAACGCCTGACCCAGGAGCTGCTCGACCTGGTCATGGCCCACCCGGCGGTGCACTACGCCGAGGTCGAGGTGGACAAGCCGCACGCCCTGCGTTTCGCCGAGTCGGTCTCCATCGCCCTCGCCGCCCGCCGCTGAACCGGCCGGCGGCATCGGCCGCGCGGGCGTTGCTGGCGCCCGTTCCGGCTCTTAGAATCTGCCCAGCCCCGAATCGCCCCTTCCGACCTCCCGCGACGACGCGCTAGCAGAAGAGCCCGAGCCATGAGCAAGCCAGAACATTCGATCACCGACCTCAGCCAGGAACAACGCACCGAACTGGAGGCCGCGGCCTTCCGCACGCTGGTGCAGCACCTGCGCAACCGCAAGGACGTGCAGAACATCGACCTGATGAACCTGGCCGGCTTCTGCCGCAACTGCCTGTCCAAGTGGTACAAGGCGGCCGCCGACGACATCGGCCTGGAACTGAGCGCCGAACAGGCCCGCGAAGAGATCTACGGCATGCCGTACGCCGAATGGAAGGCCAAATACCAGAAGGAAGCCTCGCCCGAGCAGCAGGCCGCCTTCGACACAGCCAAGAAGCATTGACGAGTTCGCCTTGATGACCCTCACCGATTTCCGCGCGCGCCTGCGCAGCGAGCAACACCTGTTCACCGATACCCTGGCATTTATCGCCGAGCACTACAGCTACACCCCGAGCGCCTTCAGCAACGGCGCGGTGGATAACCCCGCCGGGCAGAACGAAGGCTCCTGCAAGACCCTGGGCTTCGCCATCCTCGAAGGCCTGAGCCAGGAGGAAACCCTGCTGGCCTTCGGCGAGCATTACCGCGCGGTCCGCGAGACCCCGGAAGGCACCGACCACGCCAACATCCGCGCGCTGCAGTCCACCGGTCTCGCCGGCGTGCGCTTCGAGCGCCAGCCGCTGTCGCGCCGCGGCTGAGGTCGAGTTGATATGAAGAAGCCCCGCACATCCGGGGCTTTTTCTTGGGCGGTGGATACCGGGATCTCCCTCCCTGTAGGAGCGAGCTTGCTCGCGAACCGCACGGCACGATGCTCCCTGTAGGAGCGGCCCATGGCCGCGATCGCGAGCATGGCGCTCGCCGACAGGTTGGAATCGGTGCGGGGATTTTCGCGGATGAATCCGCTCCCACAGGACGCCGCCGCCCACCCAGGAAAAAGCCCCGACCAGCGGGGCTCCGTCCTGCACGCCGGCACTTGGGGGCCGTTACAGGGAATCGAGGTAGCGCTCCACGTCCAGCGCCGCCATGCAGCCCGCGCCGGCCGAGGTGATGGCCTGGCGGTAGACGTGGTCGGCGACGTCGCCGGCTGCGAACACCCCTTCGATGTTGGTCGCGGTGGCGTTGCCATCACGGCCGCCGTTGACCACCAGGTAACCGTCCTTGAGCGCCAACTGACCTTCGAAAAGCGAGGTGTTCGGCGTATGGCCGATGGCGACGAACAGGCCGTCGACCTTCAGCTCGTCGCTGCTGCCGTCGTTGTGGCGCAGGCGCACGCCGGTGACGCCCATGTCGTCGCCCAGCACTTCTTCCACCTGGGCGTTGACCTGCAGGACGATCTTGCCCTCGGCCACCCGCGCCCGCAGCTTGTCCTGCAGGATCTTCTCGGCACGGAAGCTGTCGCGACGGTGCACCAGGGTGACCTTGCTGGCGATGTTGGCCAGGTACAGCGCTTCCTCGACCGCGGTGTTGCCGCCGCCAACTACCGCCACTTCGCGATTTCGATAGAAGAAGCCGTCGCAGGTCGCGCAGGCCGAAACGCCCTTGCCCATGAACGCCTCTTCCGAAGGCAGCCCCAGGTAACGGGCGCTCGCGCCGGTGGCGATGATCAGCGCGTCGGCAGTGTAGGTGCCGCTGTCGCCTTTCAGCACGAAGGGCTTGCCGGCCAGGTCCACGGCGTTGATGTGGTCGAAGACGATCTCGGTCTCGAAGCGCTCGGCGTGCTCCTGCATGCGCTGCATCAGCGCCGGGCCGGTCAGGCCATGGGGATCGCCCGGCCAGTTGTCGACTTCGGTGGTGGTGGTCAGCTGGCCGCCGGCCTGGATACCGGTGATCAGCAGCGGCTTGAGGTTGGCGCGGGCAGCGTAGACGGCAGCGGAATATCCGGCGGGGCCGGATCCCAGGATGATCACGCGGGCATGGCGAACTTCGGACATGACTGACTCCTCGTCGAAAAGAAAAGGGAGCTGCCGAGTACCTGGGGGAAGGTAGGAAGCAGTGGCAGCTCCCGCTAAACGCACAATCGCGAGGAGGACCGCATCGACAGGAGAGAGCGATGCTGCTGTGGGCTCACCCACGAGCAAAGACTGACAGAATCTCCCTACAACCCCTTTGAGATATGTCAGGGACTTTCCGGATTGCCGGTCGCCTCGGTCGCGACTGAAACTGTGGCGCAGCGTACTGCCTGGGCGCAGATCGGCGAAATGCCGAAATTCAATGCCGACGATAGAGCTCCGCTATTCCAGACACAGGGCCGACTAGACTCTAGGGGCCCCCTCCGACCTGCATTCTCGGAATGACCCTACGCGCCCGCCTCCTCTGGCTGTTCCTTCCGCTACTCGCCGTCAGCCTGGCGGGGGTCTGGCTGCTGTCGGGCTGGATCCTGCTCGACCGCTTCGACCGCAACGACCGCCAGCGCCTGTATGACGACGTGCGCATCCTCAGCGCCCGCCTGGACTTCGAGAAGAAGCGCTACCTGGACATCGTGCGGACCTACGCCTGGTGGGATGCCAGCTACCGCTACATGCGGCAACCGACCGAAGCCTTCGTCGAGGAGAATCTCGACCTGGACCTGATCGGCCACCTGGGCTTCGACTTCGTGGTGTTCCTCGACACCAAGGGCCAGCGCGCCGGCGAACGATGGAATCAGCAGCGCCTCGAGAATCACAGCGCGCTCGACGGCTCTTCGCCGCCCCTGGCCCAGCTGCAGAATGACATCATGCGCAAGGTCATGACCCTTGGCGCATTGGAAATGACGGCAGGCCCGGGGCATAGCCTGAGCCAGTGGCTGCAAATCGACGGCGTACCGCTGATGCTGATGAGCGTCCCCATCAGCGACAACACCGGCCTGGCGCCGCCGCGCGGGGCCCTGGTCGCCGGGGTCGTGTTCGACGACGAGCGCCGGCAGCGTCTGGAAGAACAGCTCGACGCCCAGTTGCAACTGCTGCCCGGCACGCCGCCCGGGGAAGGTTGGCGCGCCCTGGGCACCATCGGCCCCAACGGCACCACGCTGGTCGGCCCGCGCGAGCTGGCCAACGGCAGGCAGCGCGGCGCCCTGCTCTACCTCGATTCCCGAGGCGAACCGCAATTTCGCGTCGAGATCAGCCAACTGCGCCAGGCCTACGAGCAGGGTCGCGAGGCAATCCAGCTATTCCTCGGCATGGCGCTGCTCATCGTCCTTGCGGCGCTGCTGCTGGCCTATATCGCCCTGGAACTGTGGATCATCCGCCGCGTCCAGCGGGTCAACAGCGAAGTGGCGGCCATCGGTGGCGAGTCAGCCCCGGCCCGCCTGAGCGACATGGGCCACGACGAGATCGGTCAGTTAGCCGGCGAGCTGAACCAGATGCTCGCGCGCCTGGAACGCAGCGAGGCGCGCGACCGGCTCATCCTCGAAAGCATCCGCGATGGCTATTTCGAGACCGACGGCCAAGGGAACGTCATGCAGGTCAACGCCGCCTTCTGCCGCATGCTCGGCTACAGCGTCGAGGAGGTGGTTGGCCGCTCCTACCGCCAACTGCTCGACCCGCAGGACATCGAGCGCGCCCGCGACCTGCGCGAGCAGGTCCTGCAAGGCGAAGCCGAGACCGGCTTCATCACCCCGATCAAACACCGCGACGGCCGCCGCATCAGCTTCGAAACCCGCGTCTCGCCGGTGCTCGACGCCCAGGGCCAGTTCGCCGGCATGCGCGGCATCCTGCGCGACATCAGCCTGCAGGTGGCCTACCAGCAGCGCCTGCTCGACCTCGCCTACCGCGACACCCTCACCGGCCTGGGCAACCGCAAGGCCTTCTCCGAGCAATTGCCGCAGGCGCTGCAGCGTTGCGCCCCAAAGAGCAACGTGGCGCTGCTGTATATCGACCTGGACCACTTCAAGCCGGTCAACGACCAGTTCGGGCACGCGGCCGGGGACGCCGTGCTGGCGGAGGTCGGCAAGCGCCTGCGGGAAAGCCTGCGCCAACCCGACCTGGCGTTCCGCCTGGGCGGCGACGAGTTCGCCGTGCTCGTCGAGAGCACCGACGCGCCGACCGCGGAGCGCCTGGCCGCGCGCCTGCTCGAAAGCCTCAACGCCGACTACCATGCCGCCGGCCAGTGCCTGGACTTCCTCTCCGCCAGCATCGGCATCGCCCTCTATCCGGGCGACGCGGGCGAAGCCGAAGCGCTCATCCAGGCCGCCGACAGCGCCATGTACCAGGCCAAGCGCGAGCGCAATCGCTTCGCCCGGCGCACACCATCCTGAGGCGCGTCTAACGACTGGCAATACAGCCGGCTCGCGGCGCTGCGGGCTCCCTGCTAAGGTCGCAGCCTGGATTTCCAAGGAGATGCTTCATGTCGACCCTGAGCGGCCCGCAATACCTCGGTGAAGGCCTGAAACTGATGATGCGTCCGGGCCTGCGCCTGTTCGTGCTGCTGCCCCTGACGGTGAACGTACTGCTGTTCGCCGGCCTGATCGGCTTCGCCGTGAGCGAGTTCCGCCACTGGGTGGACTGGTTCATGCCGAGCCTGCCGCATTGGCTGGACTTCCTCGAGTACATCCTCTGGCCGCTGTTCGTCCTGCTGGTGCTGCTGATCCTGTTCTTCGGCTTCAGCCTGGTGGCGAACCTGATCGCCTCGCCGTTCAACGGTTTCCTCGCGGAAAAGGTCGAAGTGGTGGTGCGCGGCAAGGACGAGTTCCCCGAATTCAGCTGGAGGGAACTGGCCGCCATGGTGCCGCGCACCGTCGCCCGCGAAATGCGCAAGCTGGGCTACTTCCTGCCGCGCGCGATCGGCCTGTTCATCCTCAGCCTGATCCCCGGCGTGAACCTGATCGCCACTCCGCTGTGGCTGGTGTTCGGAGTGTGGATGATGGCCGTGCAGTACATCGACTACCCGGCAGACAACCACAAGCTCGGCTGGCACGAGATGCTCGCCTGGCTGCGCAGCAAGCGCTGGAGCTGCATGGGTTTCGGCGGCGTGACCTACCTGGGCCTGCTGATCCCGGTGGTGAACCTGGTGATCATGCCCGCCGCCGTGGCCGGCGCGGTGCTGTTCTGGGTGCGCGAAGAGGGCGATAAAGCGCTCGTCAAATGAGCGCGCCTCCGGGCGGCGCTTCGGCGCCGCCCGCACGACATCCTGACTATTCGATGGCGATGCTGATGGTGTGCGGCACCTTTTCGCCGCGCCGCGCCGAGGCGCGCATCTGGAAGACCTGCACGCGGTATTCCCCCGATGCCGGCAGCGCGCCGCTCCAGTCCGTGCCGACGCTGCCGCTGCCCAATGCTTCCGCCTTGCCGGGCTTGCTGCCCGGGGCGAACACGTTGAAGTTGGCGTTGCTGCTGCCGCTGATCTTCACCGTCATCCGCTGGCCCGCCTTGGCCGACAGGGTGTACTCGATGCTGTCGTAACCGCCGAAAGTCCCTTTGAGCTGCGCGTTGCTGGCGCCCTTGGCGAAGTGCACCG
This sequence comes from Pseudomonas sp. QL9, assembly GCF_041409665.1. NCBI lineage: Bacteria > Pseudomonadati > Pseudomonadota > Gammaproteobacteria > Pseudomonadales > Pseudomonadaceae > Pseudomonas > Pseudomonas sp. QL9. Next base: position 3,911,995 of record NZ_CP166971.1, on the reverse strand, counting down.
GCACCGTCGTGACCTTGTCGGCACCCAGCGCGATGGGCGAGAACAAGGCGATGAGCATCGAAAGGAACAATGACTTCTTCATGGTCCGGGCTTCCCTGGGCTGGATGAAGGCGCTGCGGCCAGGAACGCTCCTGGCTGCCTGGACTCCCCAGCGTAGCCAAGGAGTCCGGGCCTGGCGACGACCGCTCAGGCGGTGAAGCGCAGGGCGGCGGTCAGGTCGCCCATGGGCAGCTGGCCGCGGGAAATCATGGCGTCGTCGCGCAGCTTCAGGCCGTCGAGCTTCTCCAGGTCGAACACCCGGGTGATCAGCCGCAGGATCGATGCAGTGTCGTAGACCGTATGGTCCACCGTGCCCTTGCGCGCGAAGGGGGATACCACCAGCGCCGGCACCCGCGAACCGGGGCCCCAGCGGTCGCCCTTGGGCGGCGCCACGTGGTCCCACCAGCCGCCGTTCTCGTCGACTGTGATGACGATGACCATGTTCGCCCACTGCGGGCTTTCCTGCAGGTGCTTCACCGCGCGCACGATGTGCCGGTCGCCGCTGGCGATGTCGGCGTAGCCCGCGTGCATGTTGAGGTTGCCCTGCGGCTTGTAGAAGGTCACCGCCGGCAGCTTGCCGTCACGGGCGTCGGCGAAGAATCGGTTGCTCGACGGATCGTCGCCCAGGCCAGCGTCGCGCAGGCGCCGCGCACGCTCCTCGGCATGTTCCGGGCCCTGCTGGACGAAGTAGTTGAACGGCTGGTGGTGGTACTGGAAATTCGGGATCTTCGGGATGCCGCCGGAGTTCTTGTACTGCTCCAGCGTCGCCGCCCAGGCGCCGGCGTACCAGGCCCAGTCGATGCCCTTGCGGCTCAGCTTGTCGCCGATGTGCTCATGCTTCTGCGGCACCATCACGTTGGGTTGATCCGGTAGCGCGTAGTCCGGGCGCTGCGGATCGCGCTGCACCGTCGGCCAGTACGGCGGCATCATGGTATTCACGGCGAAGCCGTCCGGCGTCAGTGCGCTCGGCCCAAACTTGGGTGCGCCACCCGTAACGCTGGCTGGCGAGCCCTCCTGCGGCTTGAGCCGCGGGTCGGCCGGGTCGTCGCTCATCAGTTCGGCGATCTGCGTATGCGCCGGCGAGTTGCGCGCATCCGGATACACCGGCGGGGTCGCCGCGATCAGGTACTGGTGGTTGAGGAAGGAGCCGCCGAAGGCACCCTGGAAGAAGTTGTCGCAGAGCACGTACTCCCGCGCCAGGTCCCACAGCCGCAGGCTGTAGGGCGTCTGCGCGTAGTAGCCCATGGGCAGCGCGCCGGAGTCGGCCCAGGCGACGAACATGTCGTTGCGCCCGCCGTTGATCTGCATCTGGTTCTGGTAGAACACGTGCCAGAGGTCGCGGGTCACCAGGCCCAGCGGCAGGTCCTCGCCCTGCGGCCCCTTGAGTGCGAAGGGTGCATTCGGCAGGTCCTCCTGGTACTGCACGCCCTCGGCGTAGCTCACCCCTTCCAGGGTCTGGCCGAGTTGCAGCACACCGCCATAAACCTTGGGCAGTTTTTCCAGGACGCTCCCGTCGCGGTCGCGCTGCTGGTAGTCCTCGGGCTTGAGCGAGGACAGCGGCTTCTCCACCCCGGGGAAGTCACCGAACAGGTTGTTGAAGCTGCGGTTCTCGGCGTAGATCACCACCACCGTCTTGACCTGCTCGCGCAGCGCCTTGTCCAGTTCGGCGCCGCTCAACTCGCGTGCGGCCTCGGCGGCCTGGGCCGGGCTTTCGCCGACCAACCCGACCAGCGCGGCGCCCGCACCGAGCGCGGCGGCGCCGCCGAGGAAGCGCCGGCGGCTGGCGTCGGGCAAGGCGTCCGGGTTGTCGTTGGCAGCGTTGTCGTTGTCGTGCTTGTCGCTCATCGCGCAGTCCCCCAAGGCCATTGATCGGCGGCACTCTAGCAGCGCTTTGTGACGACGCGGCTAACCCGCGCGTTTCAAGAGCCCGGCCAGCATTGTCATATGGATGTCACCCGAAGTTCACATCGGCTACATGACGGCAACGGACACTGCCTCAATGAGCACGACTCCCCTGCGCATCGCGCTGATCAGCGAAACCTTCCCGCCGGAAATCAATGGCGTGGCCAACACCCTCGGGCGCCTGGCCAGTGGCCTGATGCAACTCGGCCATCGGGTGCAGGTCGTCCGCCCGCGGCAGAGCGTCGACGACGGCCGCCACAGCGACGACGAACTGCTGCTGACCCGTGGCTGGCCGCTGCCCGGCTACCCGGGCCTGCAGTGGGGCCAATCGTGCCTGCACAAGCTGCTGCGGCACTGGCGGCGGCTGCGCCCGGACGTCCTCTACATCGCCACCGAAGGCCCCCTCGGGCTGGCCGCGTTGCGGGCCGCCAAGCGCCTGCGGATCCCCGCACTGAGCGGCTTCCACACCAACTTCCAGCAGTACAGCGCGCACTACGGACTGGGCCCGCTGACGCGCCTGGTGACCGCTTACCTGCGCTGGTTCCACAACCGCACGCTGCGCACCCTGGTGCCCAGCGCCAGCCAGGCGCTGGAGCTGGAACGGCGTGGTTTCGCCCATGTCGTGCAACTCGCCCGCGGGGTGGATGGCCGACTGTTCCAACCCGGTCGCCGCGACGATGAGTTGCGCCGCCAATGGGGCCTGGGCGAACAGGAGATCGCCGTGCTGCATGTCGGTCGCCTGGCCGCGGAGAAGAACCTCGGCCTGCTCGGCCGCGCCTTCCGCCAGTTGCGCGCGGCGCACCCGAATCTGCACATGCGCCTGATCGTGGTCGGCGATGGGCCGCAACGTGCGCAACTCGCCCAGGAACTGCCGGATGCACTGTTCTGTGGGTTGCAACGCGGCGAGGAACTGGCCCGCCACTACGCCAGCGGCGACCTGTTCCTCTTCCCCAGCCTTTCGGAAACCTTCGGCAATGTGGTGCTGGAGGGGCTCGCCTCCGGTCTCGCGGTCGTGGCCTACGATCAGGCCGCCGCCGGCCAGCACATCCGCCACGGACACAACGGGGTGCTTGCCCCGCCGGGTGACGAAGCGGAGTTCATCGACGCCGCCAATTGGCTGCTGGAAGACCGCGAACGCCTGCGCCGGGTGCGCCTGAATGCGCGCCAGCACGCCGGCCGCCTGGAGTGGGCGGGTATCGTCGAACGTTTCGAGGGTTACCTGCTCGACGCCAGCCATCGGCTCCCGGGCGCTGCGGTGGAACCGCAGGCCGCACCGGGCGCCGACGTCGCGCGCAAGTGAATCAAGCGAAGGGCTTGGGCTCGGCGGCGAACGACAGGCTCATCGCTCCGGCGCCCAGGTTGATGCCGCCGGTGGGGCTGAGCATTGCCAGGTGCACGCCGATACCGCGCTCACGGCAAGCGCTCTCCAGCGCATCGAAACCCGGCAGGTCGCGCAGTGCCGACGGATCGCCGGCATAGCTCAGGCACATGTGCGGCGCCAGCAGCTCGCCCGCCTCGACCCGCGCACGGGCGAAGCTGAGCAGACGCTCGGCGGACTTCTCGTAGTTCGGCGAAACCGAAACCGGCTTGTCCTCGCCCTGTACCAGGCTCAGCACCGGCTTCATGTCGAGCATCGAACCTATGCCGAGGAAGGCGCCGCGCAGGCGATCGCCGATGCTGCTGCGGTCGCCCTTCTGGAAGCCGCGGCGGCGGATGTGGCCCAGGTCGCTGGCGACCAGGAAGGTGTTCATCTGGTTGCTCAACTGCTCCAGGCGCGTGCGGATGGCGTTCGGATGGCTGTCTTCGCCGAGCAGGCGCACGCCTTCCGCGACCAGCACGGCCAGGCCGGCGAACACTGTCTGGCTGTCCACCACGCGCAGGGCGAAGGGGCCGTTGACGCCGGCGGCGGTGCGCCGTTCGCGGTAGTTCTGCAGCAGGCCGAAGGAGGCCTGGGTGGCGTTATCGAAGATCGGGCTGCGGGCGCTGCTGACAGTCAGGCAGATGACGTAGTCGAAGTCGGTGACCAACTGTTCGAGGAACCACTCCTGGGTTTCGGCGGGGGTCAGCGGCACGCTGCCGTCTTCCGGCGCGACCTTGGGCAGGTCCTCGGAATAGAAGCGCAGGGTGGTGTCGGGATCGCGGTCATCGATGATCCGCTTCTCGCCCACTTTGATGCCGATGGGCAGGACGCGGATGTTGTTGGCAGCGAGGAATTCGGGGGGCAGGTCGCAGGTCGCATCGACCACCAGGCCAATCCGCATGGCTTACTCCTTTTGGCCGCTGGCCGGCCTATTGTTGTGTGATCGCCGTCATAACAATGCCCGTTTCCGACCTTTAAGTCAGCACATCGGAAGGCGTGCGTAGGAAAAGTTTTGTAAACGCGTCAGTAAAATTCCCGACCCTATGACAAAAGAAACCGCCCAGGGGAAACCCCTGGGCGGTTTTGTCATTCCGTGTCGATCAGGCCAGCGACATCAGCGCATCGCGGCTGAACGGCTTGATGTCTTCCAGGCGACCGTCACGCACTTTCAGAGCCCAGTCCGGATCGACCAGCAGCGCACGGCCGACGGCTACCAGGTCGAACTCCTGCTTGTGCAGACGCTCCAGCAGACCCTCGATACCGGAGGGTTGCGCGACCTCGTCGGTCTTGCCGAAGAAGGCCAGGAACTCGCTGCCGTCCAGGCCGACGTTGCCGACGGTGATGGTCGGCTTGCCGGTGAGCTGGCGGGTCCAGCCAGCCAGGTTGAGGTCGGAGCCTTCGAACTCCGGAATCCAGAAGCGGCGGGTCGAGCAGTGGAAGATGTCGACGCCGGCTTCGGACAGCGGCTTGAGGAACTCGCCGAGCGCCTCGGGGGTTTCCACCAGCCGCGCGCTGTAGTCCTGCTGCTTCCACTGCGAGAAGCGGAAGATGATCGGGTAGTCCGGGCCCACGGCTTCGCGCACCGCGCGGATCAGCTCGATGGCGAAGCGCGAACGGTTGGCCAGGCTGCCGCCGTACTCGTCGGTGCGCTTGTTGCTGCCGTCCCAGAAGAACTGGTCGATCAGGTAGCCGTGGGCGCCGTGGATCTCCACGCCGTCCATGCCGATGGCCTTGGCGTCGCGAGCGGCCTGGGCGAAGGCGGCGATGACTTCATGGATGTCCTCTTTGGTCATTTCATGGACCAGCACCTGGCCGTCCTTGACCTTGCCGCTCGGGCCGTAGCCGGGGACGCTGGCGTCCGGCTCCACGCCCAGCCGGCGCACCGAGCCGACGTGCCAGAGTTGCGGGACGATCTTGCCGCCCTCGGCATGCACGGCGTCGACCACTTCCTTCCAGCCGGCCAGGGCGTCTTCGCCATAGAAGCGCGGCACGTTCGGGTAGCCGTTGGCGGCCTTGTGGCCGACGGTAGTGCCCTCGGTGACGATCAGGCCGACACCGGCGGCGGCGCGACGGCGGTAGTACTCGACCACCTGCGCGTGGGGCACGCCGTTGGGGCTGAAGTTGCGGGTCATGGGGGCCATGACCACGCGGGTCGGCAGCTCCAGGTTGCCCAGGCGGAAGGGCTCGAACAGGCTCTCTACGGATGCGCTCACGAAGGTTCTCCAGGACGTCCAGGCGACCGGTCGTCTCGTACTGTGGGTGAAGGATTTCAGGCCTTGAGCACCCGCTCCAGGCGGGCAATGAAGGCTTCCATGGGTTTCAGCGACGCGCTCACTTTCAGCCGCGACAGCACGCCCTGCCAGGCATTGCTGACGAAGTCGGCGAGGTTGTCGCAGTGTTCGTCGGCCGGCAGTTCGCCCGCCTGTTGCGCCTCGTGCAGGCAGGCGCGGAGGATGTCCGTGCCGCGCTGCAGGATGTCGTCGACCTTGGCGGCGAGCGCCGGCGACAGCTCGGTCAGCTCGAAGCTGAGGCTGCCGATGAAGCAGTGGTACTCGAGCTTTTCCTTGCGCGCGAAGTGCGCCATCAGCTCGCCGTAGTAGCTCAGGATCCGCGCGCGCGGCCCCAGTGCCGGATTGCCGAGGGCCTCGGCGTAGCGCTGCAGGCGCGGGCCGTAGAGGTGTTCCAGGGCCTGCAGGGCGAAGTCTTCCTTGCTCTCGAAGTAGTGATAGAAGGAGCCCTTGGGGATGCCGGCGGCCTGGACGATGTCCTGCACGCCGGTGCCGTGGTAGCCGCAGCGGGTCATCGCCAGGGAGCCCTTGGCGAGGATCAGGTCACGCTTGTCGAGTCGGATGCTGTTCATGGGCGCAAGAATATGACCGGTCGTCTCGCCCCGCCCAGCACTATTGATATCGGTGATTGAGCCCCACAGCGTGCTCAGCGCTCGGTGGTGTCTTCGGGCAGCAATTCCGCCACGCACTCGCGGAGCAGATCGCGCAGACGTGCAACGCCCGGCTCGGGTTCGGACTCGGCGCGGTGCAGGCACAGGCCGAGCGGCTGCAGGGTCGGCAGGCCAAGGCTTTCGGCATCCAGCACGACGACCCCGGAAGGCAGGCCGAGCGGCGTGCGCAGGCCCACACCCAAGCCGGCAGCCACTGCCGCCCAGATGCCGGAAAGCCCGGCACTGGTGAAGGCCACGCGCCAGGCGATGCCCGCGCGGTCGAGCGCAGCCGTAGCTGCACTGCGCAATAGACAAGGGGCCTCCAGCACCACCAGCGGCAACGGCCGTTCGCCTGCCCAGGCCTGACCTTCGACAGCACCGATCCAGCACTGCGGCACGGCACCCAGGTGCTCCAGGTGCGCCGTCCGTTCGCCGGTGTCCCAGGCCAGGGCCAGATCGAGTTCGCCGTTGCGCACGCCACGCAGCAACTCCTGGTTGCGCACGCCACGCAGCAACTCCTGGTTGCGCGCGGTGCGCACCTCGATGCGCACCTTTGGATGAGCCCGGGCGAAGCGGCCGAGCAACGCCGGCAACAGCGTCTCGCCGAAGTCTTCCTGCATGCCCAGGCGCACTCGCCCTTCGAGTGCTGCGCCACGCAACGCGCTGGCCGCCTCGTCGTTCAGTTCCAGCAGGCGGCGGGCATATGCCAGCAGCGTCTCGCCCGATTCGGTGAGCGCCATGCCCCGCCCTTCGCGGCGCAGCACCGGCGTGCCGGCCTGCTCCTCCAGCTTCTTCAACTGCGCACTGACGGCCGAGGTCGAGCGCCCCAGGCGATCCGCTGCGCGGGCGAAGCTGCCCAGCTCTATGCCGGTGACGAAGGTGCGGAGCACGTCGAGATCGAAGTTCACCCGGGCCATTTCAACAATCCTGCTTTATCGAACTATCAGTTAAATATTTCCCGATTTTCGGGACAAAACTGACGCGCTAGCCTGACTTCGTCAAGTCACCCAAGCAGGAGAACCCAGCGATGTCCCTTCCACCCCAAGCAACCTCCCGCCTGCAGCAGCAGGCACCGAAGCTGGCGCAGCTCACCGAACAAGTGCTTTTCGGCGACGTCTGGCAACGCAACGAACTCTCGCCGCGCGAACGCAGCCTGGCGACGGTCGCCGCGCTGGTGGTGCTGGGTCGCGGCGAGCAGCTGCCGTTCCACTTCGACTTGGCGCAACGCAACGGCCTGTCCCGCGAGGAACTGGTCGAACTGATCACCCACCTGGCCTTCTACGGCGGCTGGCCCGTCGCCGCCTCGGCCCTCAACCGCCTCGACAGCCAGGAGGAATGACACCATGCCCTTCGCCCGCATCGCCCTGCACAAAGGCAAGTCGCCCGAGTACCTGCGCGCCCTCGCCGACAACGTCTACCGCGCCCTGCACGAAGCCTACGACGTACCGGCCAACGACCGCTTCGTGATGATCCACCAACTCGATCCCTGGGAATTCCACTACGACCGCAACTACCTGGGCGGGCCGCGCTCGGACGATTTCGTGCTGATCGCGATTACCGCCGGACGCCCGCGCGATACGCCGACCAAGCAGGCGTTCTATCGGCGACTGGTGGAGTTGCTCGGCGAGAGCCCCGGCATCGCCGGCGAGGACGTGATGGTGCAGGTCACCACCAGCAGCAGCGAGGATTGGTCGTTCGGCGGCGGACGCATGGGCATCTTCGCCAAGCCGGCCGAGAACGGCTGAACGCAGGCGGCGATTCGCGGGAAAGGAGGAATTCCGGCGGGAAGGGCATGCGCGCCACGCCCGCCGGCAGGGAGTCAGCCCAGGGCTTTCTCGATGGCCTGGATCAGCGCCGGGTCTTCCGGCGTGGTGCGCGGGCTGAAGCGGTGCAGGACGCGGCCGTCCGGCGCGAGGAGGAACTTCTCGAAGTTCCAGGTGATGTCGCCGGGGAATTCGGCGCCCTCGCCGGCGAGCAGGCGATACAGCGGATGCCGCTCCGAACCGTTCACATCGAGCTTGCCCGACATGGGGAAGCTGACGCCGTAGTTAAGCGAGCAGAACGACTGGATCTCCGCCTCGCTGCCCGGCTCCTGGCCGGCGAACTGGTTGCACGGCAGGCCGAGCACCACGAAGCCGCGATCGCGATATTGCTGATAGAGCTTTTCCAGCCCGGCGTATTGCGGGGTCAGACCACACTTGGAGGCGACGTTCACCACCAGCACTACCTTGCCCTTGAGCGGGGCGAGCGGCAGATCCTTTCCGTCGAGGCCATGCAGAGTCAGATCGTGAAAAGCGCTCATGGAGTACTCCTTGAAGATGATTCGGCACAGCGAAGTGCCCTGCGTCCGGCCGGACAATCGGTCCGCGCGACGCATCCCAGTCGGTTCGGGAAAAAAGACCCTGCGTCCGTGCATGCGAAAGGCGCCCGCAGGCGCCTTTCGTGGATGAAGCTTAGCAGCTTCGACCGGGCTTCATCGGGCCATCAATCGACCCGACGAAATACAGTCCCGGCAATCAGTGGTGGTGACCACCTTCGCCGTGGATGTGACCGTGGGCGACTTCCTCGGCGGAAGCTTCGCGGACGTTCACTACCTTCACCTTGAAGTTCAGGCGCTGGCCGGCCAGCGGGTGGTTGCCGTCGACGGTGACGTCGTCGCCGTCGATGTCGCGGATGGTGACGATCTGCATGCCGCCGTCCGGAGCGGAGGCGTGGAACTGCATGCCGACTTCCAGTTCGTCGACGCCTTCGAACATTTCGCGGCTCAGGGTCGCGACCAGCTCGGCGCTGTATTCGCCGTAGGCGTCGCCCGGCTCGATGGAAACTTCCAGTTCGTCGCCGACCTGCTTGCCTTCCAGGGCCTTCTCCAGGCCGACGATGATGTTGCCCGCGCCCTGCAGGTACACCAGGGGAGCGCCGCCAGCGGAGCTGTCGATGACCTCACCTGCATCGTTGGTCAGGGTATAGTCGATGGAAACCGCCTTGTTGGCTGCGATCTGCATGGTGAAGAACCTTTCCGAAAAAGAAGTAGAGCGCGCAAGTCTACGCCGGCCCGGGGACGAAAGCGACCCGAGGGCAGACGGATGGCCCGCCCGCGAGCCCCCGCGGCTGCTTGACTTCCGTCAGGACGAGGACGGCCACTGGGTGGCAGTGTTGTCCTGCGGCCATACCCAGCATCTGCGCCACGAGCCACCGTGGCAGTCGCGGCCCTGGGTGCTCGATCCGACGCAGCGTGCCGCCCAGATCGGGCAGCCCTTCCCCTGCGGTTGGTGCGCACGCGAAACCGACCCGACGACAAAGGAATGAGGTGAAGATGACGGCGCGCAACATCCTGGTGATCAACTGCGGCAGCTCGTCGATCAAGTTCGCCCTCGCCTGCGAGGCTCGTGAGGGTTTCATTCTCCACGGCCTGGCCGAACGCTTGGGCGAACCCGGCGCCGTGCTCGCCTGGCAGCAGGGTGACTTGCGCGACAGCATCGACCTGCAGGGCGCCGGCCACGAAGCCGCCCTCGCCCACCTGCTGCCGCTGGTGGAGAAAGCGCTGGACGGCCCGCTGCACGCCATCGGCCATCGCGTCGTGCATGGCGGCGAGCGCTTCACCCAGGCTTGCCGCATCGACGCCGAGGTCCTTCGGGCGATCCGCGACACCGCGCCCCTGGCGCCGCTGCACAACCCGGCCAACCTGCTCGGCATCGATGCCGCCATGGCGCTTTATCCACAGCTGCCGCATATCGCCGTGTTCGACACCGCCTTCCACCAGAGCCTGCCACCGCGCGCTTACCGCTACGCCGTGCCGGAGCCGCTATATAGCGAGCAGCACGTGCGCCGCTATGGCTTCCACGGCACCAGCCACCGCTACGTCTGCCATCGCGCCGCCGAGATCAGCGGCCTGGCCCTGGGCGACAGCAACTGGCTGTCCGCGCACCTGGGCAACGGCAGCTCGACCTGCGCCATCGCCAACGGCCAGAGCCGCGACACCAGCATGGGCCTGACCCCGCTGGAGGGCCTGATGATGGGCACCCGCAGCGGCGACGTCGATCCGAACCTGCACAGCCACCTGGCGCGCACCCTGGGCTGGAGCCTGGAGCGCATCGACCACATGCTCAACCACGACAGCGGCCTGCTCGGGCTGTCCGGCCTGTCCAACGACATGCGCACCCTGGAGCACGCCCGCGACCAGGGCCACGCCGGCGCCGCCCTGGCCATCGAGGTGTTCTGCTACCGCCTGGCCAAGTCGCTGGCGGCCATGACCTGCGCCCTGCCGCGGCTGGACGGCATCATCTTCACCGGCGGCATCGGCGAGAACTCGCCGCTGGTGCGCAATCTCACCGTGCGCCACCTGCACGTGCTGAACCTGGAGCTCGACGGCGAAGCCAACGCCCGCTGCGTGCGCGGCGTCGAAGGGCCGATCCACCTCGCCGGGCATCCGCGGGTGCTGGTGATCCCGACCAACGAGGAACGCCAGATCGTCCTCGACACCCTGGCCGTACTCGGCTGAAGATGCGCCCTCGCCCCACAAGGGCAGATCGAACCCGAACGGCTTAAGGAGCCCGGATGCACACCTTCTTCATCGCCCCGACCGGCTTCGGCGTCGGCCTCACCTCGATCAGCCTCGGCCTGATCCGCGCCCTGCAGCGCGCCGGCCTGAAGGTCGGCTTCTACAAACCCATCGCCCAGCCGCAACCCGGCGACGACGGCCCGGAGCGCTCCAGCGAGCTGGTCGCCCGCACCCACGGTCTGAAACCGCCGACACCGATGCCACTGAGCAAGGTCGAACGCATGCTCGGCGACGGCCTGCTCGACGAGCTGCTGGAAAACATCATCCGCGAGTTCCAGGCGACCGCCGAAGGCCAGGACGTGATGATCGTCGAAGGCATGGTTCCGACCCGCCACGTCAGCTACGCCGCGCGCGTCAACTTCCACCTCTCGAAGAGTATCGACGCAGAGGTGATCCTGGTTTCCGCGCCGGAGAACGAGACGCTCAACGAGCTCTCCGACCGCCTCGATATCCAGGCCCAGCTGTTCGGCGGCCCGCACGACCCGCAGCTGCTCGGGGTGATCCTCAACAAGGTCCGCGATATCGACGAAGAAGGCCGCCCGCTGGAAGGCGAAGCCGGTGCGCAACGCTACGCCCAGCGCCTGCGCGAACATTCGCCGCTGATGCGCAATGGCGACTTCCGCCTGCTCGGCTGCATCCCCTGGCAGGACGACCTGAACGCCCCGCGCACCCGCGACGTCGCGGAGTTGCTCAATGCCGGCGTGATCAATGCCGGCGAATATGAACAGCGGCGGGTGCAGAAGATCATCCTCTGCGCGCCCTCGGTGCCGAACATCGTCCACCTGCTCAAGCCCGGCGTGCTGGTAGTGGTGCCCGGCGATCGCGACGACGTGATCCTCGCCACCTGCCTCGCCGCCATGAACGGCGTTCCGCTCGCCGGCCTGCTGCTGTGCAGCGGCCTGGCACCGGACGCACGCATCATGGAGCTGTGCCGCAGCGCCCTGCAGGGCGGGCTGCCGGTGCTCTCGGTGAACACCGGCTCGTTCGACACCGCCGGCGACCTGACCGGGATGAACAAGGAAATCCCGGTGGACGACCGCGAGCGCTCCGAGCGCGTCAGCGAGTACGTCGCCGGGCACATCGACTTCGACTGGTTGCGCCAGCGCTGCGGCGCGCCGCACGAACCACGCCTGTCGCCGCCGGTATTCCGCTACCAGTTGACCCAGCGCGCAGCCCAGGCCCACAAGCGCATCGTCCTGCCCGAGGGCAGCGAGCCGCGCACGGTGCAGGCGGCGGTGATCTGCCATGCCCGCGGCATCGCCCGCTGCGTGCTGCTGGCCAAGCCCGACGACGTACGCGCGGTGGCGCAGATGCTCGGCATCGCCCTGCCGGAGGACCTGGAGATCATCGATCCGGACCAGGTCCGCAGCCGCTACGTCGAGCCCATGGTGGCGCAGCGCAAAGGCAAGAACCTGAACGCGCCCATGGCCGAGCAGCAGCTGGAAGACAACGTCGTGCTGGGCACCATGATGCTCGCCCTCGACGAAGTGGACGGCCTGGTTTCCGGCGCCATCCACACCACCGCCAACACCATTCGCCCGGCGCTGCAGCTGATCAAGACCTCGCCCGGCTACAACCTGGTGTCCTCGGTGTTCTTCATGCTGCTGCCCGACCAGGTGCTGGTGTATGGCGATTGCGCGGTGAATCCCGACCCTTCGGCCAGTGACCTGGCGGAAATCGCCGTGCAGAGTGCCGAGTCCGCGCAGGCCTTCGGCATCACCCCGCGAGTGGCGATGATCAGCTACTCGACGGGCGAGTCGGGAAGTGGCGCGGATGTCGACAAAGTGCGGGAAGCAACACGCATCGCGCAGGAAAAACGCCCCGATCTGTTGATTGACGGACCCTTGCAGTATGATGCCGCCGCCATCGCCAGCGTCGGCCAGCTGAAGTCTCCCGACAGCCCGGTGGCCGGCCGCGCGACCGTGTATGTGTTCCCCGACCTGAATACCGGGAACACCACCTACAAGGCGGTGCAGCGCAGCGCCAACTGCATAAGCATCGGCCCGATGCTGCAAGGCTTGCGCAAACCGGTGAACGATCTGTCGCGCGGCGCCCTGGTGGAAGACATCGTCTACACCATCGCGCTCACCGCGATCCAGGCCGACACGCAACACCCATGAACCCAGGAGGGCCGCTCCGCCGAGCGGCCCAGGCCAACGCGGGCGCAGGATGCCGCCCACTCCACAGCCGGGGCCAGACCCCGCCCAAGCACCCGTGATGGAGCGGGTGCCCACGTACAAGGACTTTTCGATGCTTAACTTCCTTCCCCACTTCCTGCGCGGCGTGCTGGCCAGCCTGCTGCTGTTCGTCAGCACCCTCTGCTGGGCGACGCTGCTGCTCAGCATGTCCCTGCTCAAGCTGGTGCTGCCCTTCGCTGTCGCGCAGTCCGTCCTCAGCAAGCTGATGAGCCTGATCGCCGAAGGCTGGATCGGTTGCAACAAGGGCTGGATGAACCTGGTGCAACGCACCGACTGGCAAGTCCAGGGGCTGGAAGGCCTGCATTACGACCACTCCTACCTGGTCACCAGCAACCACCAGAGCTGGGTCGACATCCTCGTTCTGCAGTACCAGCTGAATCGCCGCATCCCGCTGCTGCGCTTCTTCCTCAAGCAGCAGCTGATCTGGGTCCCGGTGATCGGCCTGTGCTGGTGGGCGCTCGATTTCCCCTTCATGAAGCGCTACAGCAAGGCCTACCTGGCCAAGCACCCGGAGAAGAAGGGCCAGGACCTGGCGACCACGCGCAAGGCCTGCGCCAAGTTCAAGCGCATCCCGGTGTCGGTGTTCAACTTCCTCGAAGGCACCCGCTTCACCCGCGCCAAGCACGACGCGCAACAGTCGCCCTTCCCGCACCTGCTCAAGCCCAAGGCCGGCGGCATCGCCTTCGTCCTCGACGCCATGGGCGAGCAGCTGCGCACGCTGGTCAACGTCACCATCCACTACCCCGACGGCAGCCCGACCTTCTGGTGCCTGCTCTCCGGCCGCCTCAAGCGCGTGGTGGTGCGTTTCGACGAGCTGGAAATCCCGCGCCAGTTCATCGGCAAGAGCTACGACCAGGACGAGAGCTACCGCAACGAGTTCCAGCAGTGGGTCAACCAGCTGTGGGAGCGCAAGGAGCAACTGCTGGCGCAGTTGCACCGCGAGTACCCAGCCAGCGCCTGAGGATTTTCTGGATTCCCGCGTTCGCGGGAAGGACGCAGGCGGGATCATCGCCCCATCGTCATCCCCGCGAACGCGGGGACCCAGCAAACAGCACAAACGAAAAAGCCCGCCAATCGGCGGGCTTTTTCATGCTGCGGTGTTACTGGTACTGCTGCTGCGGCGCGGCGGTGCCCTGGGCGCCCGGCAGGGCTTTCAGGTTCACTTCGACGCGACGGTTCTGCGCACGGCCGTTGGCGTCGGCGTTGCTGGCGATCGGCTGGTCCGGGCCCATGCCGCGGGTGCTCACACGGGTGCCGTCGACGCCTTGCGAGGTCAGGTAGGCGGCCACGCTCTGCGCACGGCGCTGCGACAGGTCCATGTTGTGCTGGCGGCTGCCGGTGCTGTCGGTGTAGCCGACGATCTCGATGCTGTTCTGGTTGAACTGCTTGAAGGAGTTCGCCAGGTTGTTCAGCGGGGTGTAGAAGGACGGGGCGATGTTCGCCGAGTCGGTGGCGAAGGTGATGTTGCCCGGCATGATCAGCTTGATGTCGTCACCCTGGCGCTGCACCTGCACGCCAGTGCCCTGCATCTGCTGGCGCAGTTGGGCTTCCTGCTTGTCGGCGTAGTAACCGTAACCGGCACCGGCCAGACCGGCGACAGCGGCGCCGATCATCGCGCCCTTGCCACGGTTGTCGTGGTTGATGGCTGCACCGGCGACGGCGCCGGCCAGCGCGCCCAGACCACCGTATTTGGCGGTCTTGCTGACGCCGCCTTCCTGCGGCACCTGGGTGTTCGGGTCGTAGGGGTTCTGCGCGGCGCAACCGGCCATGAGAGCGAGGACGGTGGCGGCAGCGACCATCGAGAGACTACGTGGGGTGAACATGAAGGAAGACTCCTCGAATTGCGAAACGCCCGTTCTCGGGCGGCAGGTTAGAGCACAGGGCGTGCAAAAGATTCCATTGCAAAATTAAGCGCGGATGAAGGGATTTTCCCGCATTTCGTCGCCAAGGCGGGTATCCGGGCCATGGCCGGTGACCACGGTGGCCCCCTCGTCCAGGCTGTAGAGGCGCTGTTTGATGGACCGCTCGATGGTGGCGTAGTCGCCGCCCCACAGGTCGGTACGGCCGATACCTCGGCGGAACAGGGTGTCGCCGGCGATCAGCAACTTGGCGCCGGGGAACCAGAAACTCATCGAACCCGGCGTATGCCCCGGCGTGTGCAGCGCCACACCGCAGCCACATGCCAGTTCCTCGTCGTCCTTCAGCCACTGGTCCGGCGACGGCACTGGCTTGTACGGCACGCCGAACATCCGGCACTGCATTTCCAGGTTGTCCCAGAGGAACTGGTCGCCTTGGTGCAGGTGCAGGGTCGCTCCGGTCTTCTCCTTCATCTGCCCGGAGGCCAGGAAGTGATCCAGGTGCGCGTGGGTGTGGATGATGCTGACCACCTTCAGGCCCAGGGCGTCCAGGCGCTGCAGGATCAGCTCGTGGTCACCGCCCGGGTCGACCACGATGGCCTTCTTCGTCACCGGATCGCCGATGATGGTGCAGTTGCACTGCAACGGGCCGACGGGGAAGGTTTCGCGGATCAGGGTGGGTTTAGCGGCTTCCATGGGTGTTCCTGCTGGATTGATGACTCATTTGGGCTCAACACGATTGACGACGGCGACGATCCGTAAAGAAAGCCCTTGCCAGTGGCACGCCAGATCGGCCGCAAAGGGTGGCCCCAATGGACACGCACTTTCAATACCCAATCCGCGGCAAAGGCCTGGACGACGACAATCGAGTCGAAAGCAGACGCCAGTGGGTTTGCTCGCCAAGACAAAGCTGACTCCACGCACTTCGCCGAGGCGCTGCAGATACAAGCCCGCGATGGCAACTATCCAGGCAGTCACTGGCGGCCTGCACGCCGATACGGATGTACTAGCCTCAGAGCATCATGCCTTGCCATCAAGTCGCCAGCGCTAGCGACAGTCGACTCACCACATAGAGACGATAGCCATGAAGCGAATTCCATACGTTATTGCGACGCTCATCCTGGGCGCCTGGGTGTCCGCGGCCCTTGCCGATGGCCAATGCCAAGGCCCGGTAAAGGACGGCAATACTTGGAATCTGGTTTGTAGCGCCGATGAGTCCGATGGGTCGGATGACTCCGACTATCAGTGCGATTACGTCCTTTCGCTGACCAACGCACAGGGGTTGAGCCGCAATGTCGAAGTCAGCGGAAGCGTTTCTCCGGGACAAAGCGGGGCCATCATCTGGTCAGCCATCCAGAGCGAAAACGCCGACATCGTTTCCGCCAGCATCGTCAGTGGTTCTTGCAGCCTTTGAGCCCAGCCTCGGTTTCGCTCCTTCGCGCGAACGGGCGTCGTCCATGGACGACACCCGGGAAACAAGCGTGAAGACGAAACCCCGACTGCAACTCGCGCAGGCACTCAGTCGCCGCGGTAATCGGTGGGCAGCTTGCCGGTCCACTTGCGGAAGGCCCGGCGGAAGTTCGACGGGTCGTTGAACCCCAGCAGCAAGGCAATTTCGTAGAGCGGCAGGTGGGTGGTCGTCAGGTATTGCACGGCCAGGCGCTTGCGCACGTCGTCGAGCACTTGCTGGTAGGTGGTGCCCAGGCTCGACAGGTGCCGGCGCAGGCTGCGCCCGCTGGTATGCAGCTCGCGCGCCACGCTGTCCAGATCGGGGAATTCGCCGGGCCGCGCCAGCAGCAGGCGGCGGATGCGGGTCAGCAGGCCTTCCTGCACATCGATGCTGGCGAGCAGGGCTTCGCACTGCTGCTCGCACATCTGCACTGTCGCCGGGTTGGCCAGGGCCATGGGCCGGTCCAGGTATTCGTTGGGCAGGCTGATGGAGTGGTACGGCTGGTCGAAGGCCACCGCGCAGCCGAACACCTCCGCATAACGCTCGGCATAGTCCGGCGCGGCGTATGCGAAGCCGACTTCGACACCCTGCAACGGCTCGCCGACGAGGAAGCGCGCGATGGTGTGCAGGCTGGTCATCAGGCCCTCACTGGCGAAGCGCTGCATCGGCCCCAGCGGGATCGACTCGCTGGCGCGCAACTGCGCGCGGCCATGTTCCTCGACCCGTTCCAGGTCGAAGGCCAGGCCGAGCACGCGGTAGTACTTCAGGGCGAAGTCGATGGCCCGCTCCAGGTTGGCGCTGGAGAGCACCGCGTAACCGAGGATGCCGTGGGTGGAGACGTTCAGTCGCTGCCCCAGCAGCAGGCCGAAGGCGGGCTCGCCGCAGTGCGTCAGGGCGGCGCCGGCAAGCAGGTTGAAGTCGATGAAGGACAGGCGCCCGGCCGGGCTTTGCAGCACCTCGGGGCGCACGCGAGCCAGCTCGAGCAGGCGTGGGCGCGGCACACCGAGTTCTGCGGCGAGGTCCAGCAGGGCCTGGGCATAGGCCACCGGAACGAGTTCGGCGGTGAAGGTGAGCGGTTGCTTCATGGCTTTTTCTTGTTATCGCCATTGGCCGGATATGACCGGAATGTTGGCAGAAGATAACCTTGTGACACTAGTCCGGCAAGCCCAAAGTAGCTGCCATGGATAACCACAACAATGGAGCCGTCATGGCCAGCACGACCCCCGCAGGACTGGAAATCAAGCCCCGGCACATGGACTTCGAGCTGCCCGATCCGCTGCCCCGCCACTGGCACGGCGGCGACGCCTTCCGCTCCCACCTGTTCGATGCCATGTCGGTGCTCTTCCCCGACGGCGAGCGCTTCTTCATCGACTCGGTGCGCAACTTCCGCGAACAGATCAGCGACCCGGTGCTCAAGGAGCAGATCCGCGGCTTCATCGGCCAGGAAGGTCACCACAGCCGCGAACACCTGACCTACAGCCAGCGCCTGCGCGACCTCGGCTACGACATCACCACCATCGAGAAGCGCGCCCAGGCACGCATCCGCTTCACCCAGAAGAAATTCCCCGCCAAGCGCCAGCTGGCCGCGACCGCCGCGCTGGAGCACATCACCGCGATCATGGCCAACGGGCTACTGACCAACCCGCGCACCATGGAAGGTGCCGACCCCGTGATGCAACGCCTGTGGCGCTGGCACGCGCTGGAGGAAACCGAGCACAAGGCAGTGGCCTTCGACGTCTACAACCAGGTCTGCGGCAGCCGCAAACTGCTGCGCCGGGCGATGCGCATGGCGACCTTCTTCTTCGTCCTCGATACCTTCCGTGGCCTGGTGCACATGCTGAAGAAGGACGGCCTGCTGTGGAACTGGCGGGTCTGGCGCGACGGTCTGAAATGGAGCTGGGGCAAGCACGGCGTGTTCCGCCCGCTGGTGCGCGAATACCTGGACTTCTTCAGGGACGACTTCCACCCCTGGCAGCACAACAACCTCGATCTGCTGTACCAGGTTCGCAAGGAGTATGACCCGCAGCCGCTGGCCCACGCGGGCTGATTCCCCTCCTCCACCAACGCCCCGGACTGCCGGGGCGTTGGTGTTTCTGCATTGGGATCGGCGCCTCGCTACGACGAAAAAGCCCCGGCAACCCGGGGCTTTTCTCATCGACTCAATGCGTCAGGCATGCAGGAAGCGCAATGCATCCGCTGCGGATTCCTCGGGAATCTCCTCCATCGGCACATGCCCGACGCCCGCGTAAGTCTTCACCTCGATGCCCGGCAAATCGCGCTGCCACAGCGGTACGTGGCGCGGTGAGATCCAGCGGTCGCGCTCGCCCCACATCAGCAGGGTCGGCGCCTTGATCAGCGCGACTCGCTCCGGCGCGGTCGGCAGCTCCTCGCGATTGGCCTTCACGAGCACACGGAAGATATCGATCATCGCCCGCCGGTTTCCCGGGCGGCGGCTGATGTCGTAGTAGCGATCGACCACCCCCGGCTGGATGCGCCTGGCGTCACCGTAGACCTCCTTGATGCCCTGGGCCACCAGTGCGCGCGGCATCCAGGCCGGCATCAGCAAGCCGGCGCCGGGCAGCACCGCGCTGGCGATCATCAGCGGCACCTTCTGCATGTAGTAGCCGGCCGGGTCGACCAGGATCAGCCGCTCGACCCGCTGCGGATGCTGCGCCGCGTAGTTCCAGGCGATATAGCCGCCCAGCGAGTTGCCGGCGATGGACACCCTGTCCAGGCCAAGACGATCGAGGAACTGGGCGAACACCCGGACCAGGCGCTCACCGCTGTATTCGCGATCGCGGCCGGCACCGGTCAGGCCGAAGCCCGGCACGTCCAGGCGCACGATGCGGAAGTGTCGGCCAAGCTCGGCCACCCAACCATCCCATGTATGCAGCGAGGCCATCACCCCGTGCACCATCACCAGCACGGGCTTGTCGTGGCTGCCTTCGTCGCGGTAGTGGATCTGGAAGCCGTCCACCTCGATGAAGCGCGAACCGGCCTCCGGCGAGGCATAGCGGGCGATCAAGGCGTCCAGCGGCAAGGCGCCGAAGCCGAAGCGGGCGAAACCGGCCGCCAGCGGCGGTTCCAGGGCGTAGGTAGCGGACATGGGGCACTCCGGTGCTTGTTGTTCTAGAGGCCCGATCACACCACAGCGCGACGCGCGACGCGCCCAACCTAGGGCTGGGGCGCCGATGCGCAGAGGCTGTTCACCAGCAGATCGCCGAGCACCCGCTTGACCTCGCCGATATCGTGACCCGCGGCATCGCCGAGCAATTCGTGGGAGGCCGCCTCCATCGCCCAGAGCAGCGCCTGGTAGGTCAGCGGCGCATGCTGCACGCCTTCGGCAAGGAAGCGTTCTTCGAGCAGCGCCTGCAGTTCGCGCAACGCCTCGCGGCGGTGGCCAGCCAGGGGCGAGCCTACGCGCAGCGCTTCCTCGTGCATCAGGCGGATGATCGGCCCCACGGCCAGGTGATAGTCGAAGAAGCGCTCGATCATCGCGCGCAGCCAGGCCTCGCTGCTGCCGGCGACGGTACGCATCTCGCGGAAGCGCATGAGCAGCAGCTGCACCGCCCTGCGGTAGATGCCTTCGAGCACGTCGAGCTTGCCGTCGAAGTACTTGTAGAAGGTGCGCCGCGACACCTTGGCCGCCGCCAGCAGGTCGTTCACCGTGGTCTCGGCCAGGCCCCTGGCGACGAACACCGGGATGCTCGCCAGCTGGATGTTGGCGCGTTGCAGATGGTTGACCAGCGGCCCCTCGGCGTTACCTTCCTGGCGGGCCAATGCTCCGTAGCCACCCAAGTCCTCGAACACCGCCAGCACCGCTCCGGATTCCTGTCGCGTCATGTCCCCTCCACCCAACCAAGGCGCGGGGTGACGGCGACCGCGCCCGTCGCTAACCTAGCCTTCCGCCCTTCGCGCAAGGAAAGCCCGTTCGTGCCGAACCTATCACGCCGCCTGCTCTGGCCGCTGGCCATCCTTTTGCTGGTTGTCGGCCGCAGCGCCCTGGCTAGCGGCGAGCTGTACTACCTCGGGCAACCCATTCCGGATATCCAGCGCGCCTGGACCAGCGAGGACTACCAGAAGCTGATCGATGCCCTGCAGGCGCTCGACAAGACCCAGGCCAACGCCCTGCCCCGGCGCAGCGGCGAGTTCACCGGGCCGATCTACCAGCGCATGGTCAGCGAGGACAACTTCCGCTCGCAGATGAACATCTACGCGCCGCTGGAGCTGCGGCAGAACGAGGCGCGCGAAGTGCTGTTCAAGCTCAAGGAGCTGATGCGCCTGTACTTCGATTTCCGCGCCGCGAAGCAGCCCTATGGCGCCGAGGCGCTCGGCCTGATGAGCTACTCGCTGCGCGAACAGGCGATCCTGTTCAATCTGACCGTCGAATTCTGGATGACCCTGGCGCAGAGCGAGCAGCGCAACCCGGTGCGCCTGAAGGGCATGCAGGAAGCCAAGGCGGCGGCTTCGATGCTGACCAGCAGCGCCCTCGACTACCTGGGGCTGACCGCGCAGTTCGAGCGCCAGGACCTGGTGCTCTACAGCGCCGAGTTGTCCAAGCAGATGCCCGAACTCTTCGTCCACCTGCCCGGCGAGGTGCGCGGCCAGATGCTGGCTCGCGTGCAGCAGTTCGCCGAACAGCATCCCTACCCCGAAGTGCGCGGCAACATGCATGACCTGCTGCCGGTGCTGCAGAACATCCAGGCCGATGTGCAGCGCCAGCTGGCGGCCCCGGTCAAGGGTGCGGCGGCACCGCCGCCCCTGGACCTGAGCGCACCCAAGGAATAAGCGCGGGATCTAGCGCAGCAGGCCCAGGCTCTTGGCTCGCGCCACCGCCTGGGTGCGACGCTCCACGCCCAGCTTGTCGTTGATGTGGCGGGCGTGGCTCTTCACGGTGTGCAGCGAGATGAACAGGCGCTCGCTGATCTCCTGGTTCGAGCAGCCCTGGGCGATCAGTTCGAGCACCGCCAGTTCGCGGCCACTCAGGCAGTCGGCCTGGGCCACTCCGCGTTCGCTCTGCTCCGGCAGACGCTCCTGCAGCGCGCGTTGCAGCGGGCAACTCGCGCGGCCGGCGAGTTGTTCGCGTAGCCACTCAGGTTCCTGGGTCAGCAGCACGTGCAAAGGCAGCAAAGCGCCGCCAACCGCGGCTTGCAGGCAGTTGCCCAAGGCCTCGCGCGCTTCGCTTTCGCGTCCGCCCTGCAACAGCAAGAGCACCAGCAACGCCTGTGCATAACTCGCTGGCAGCGTGGTGCCGGCCTGCTGTGCAGAAGCCGTCAGGGTGCGCAGGCGGCGCTCGGCTTCTTCCGTGCGCCCTTCCAGACCGGCCAGCAGTGCCCGCAGCAACTCGATGCAGTAAGGCAACTGCGGATTGCATTCCGGCGGGGTGGCGGGCTGTTCGCCCGAATAGGTTTCCCCCAGGCGCTCGAGCCAGGCGCCGGCCAGTTCCAGCTGGCCCTGGGCGAGCCACAGCTCGCACTTCACCAGGGTGATGACCGAGAGGTAGTAGACCGGCGGCACGTCCCAGACGTGCATCAGCCGCTCGACTTCCGCCAATTGGGCGAAGGCCTGGGTGAAATTGCCCTGGCGCCCTTCGAGGCTGGCCAGCACCGCGTAACCGATGACCAGGTTGACGTCGCGGCAGCCGCGCCCTTCTTCGATGCCAGCGCGCAGCCACTTGCGCGCGTCTTCGCCCTGCAGGCTCAGGCAACGCAGATAGCCCTGGTAGACCAGCAACCGTCCGCGCACCGCATAGCGCCGATGCGCGGGCAGACCGTTCAGTCGTGCCAGCCCCTGCTCGAGTTCGGACTCGGCCCGCCTCACCTCGCCACGCGCCTGCAGCACGCGGGCGCGGTCGTAATGCACCAGCGCCTCGAGCAACGGATTGCCGACGCGCTGCGCCAGCTCCAGCGCCTCGCGGTTCAGGCCGCGCGCGCGCCACGAATCGCCACGGACGATGGCCAGGTTGGCCAGGCTGGAGAGGCACATCAGGCGCGGTCCGGAACGCTCCGCAGGCAGATGTTCGATAGCCTCTGCGCAGTGCCTTTCGGCGAGCTCGATGTCGCCCCGTCCTCGGGCGATGATCCCCGCCAGCGCTTGCCACTGGGCCAGCAAATCGCGCTGTGTGGCGGCGTCGGGAGCCGGCAGGAAGCGCGCCAGCTGCGCGGCCAATTCTTCGGCAGCGTCGAGTTGGCAGGCCAGCGCCAGCGCCCAGCCGTACAGCACCACCAGTCGCGGGGCGCTGGCCAGCAGGCTGTCGGGGAGGTCCATCTTCCAGCGCAGCAGGGTGGCGACGTTCTGTTCGGCGAGCAACTGCTCTTCGGAAAGGCTCTGCACCAGGCTGGCCGCAACTTCCGGATGGCCGGCACGCAGGGCCTGGTCGACCGCTTCGTCGAGCAGCCCGCGGGAACTGAACCAGCGGCACGCGCGCAGGTGCAGCGCCGCCGCGGAAGGACCGGCCGCCGGCAGATCGCGGGTCAGCAGCAGGTCGGAAAACAGGTGGTGATAGCGGAACCAGACGCCCTGGTCGTCCAGCGGCACGAGGAAGACCTGGTGACGCTGCAGGTGGCGCAGGATCTCCGCGCTTTCATGGCTGTCGAGCAGGACGTCGCACAGCTCGGCGCAGAAGCGCTCGAAGCGCGCGGTCTGCAGCAGGAATGCCTGGACCTCCGCGGACTGCTTGTCGATCACTTCTTCCAGCAGGTAGTCGCGGATCAGCTCTTCGGCGCCGGTCAGCGGCACCTCGCAGCCCTGCGCCGCCCCTTCGGGATGCGCCAGCAGCCAGAGGCGCAATCCGGCAATCCAGCCTTCGCTGCGCTCGATCAGGCGCTCGATGACTTCGCCACTGACTCGCGAGCCGCTGGCGGTAACCAGTTCGAGCATTTCCTCGGCAGTCAGGCGCAGGTCCTGTTCGTTGAATTCGAGCAGTTGACGCGACAGGCGCAGGCGCGCCAGGTGCCAGTCCGGCCGCTGGCGACTGGTTATCAGCAGCACCAGGCCGGCGGGCATGTGGTTGAGCAGGAACTGCAGGCAGCGGTCGAGGACCACGCCCTGTGCCAGGTGATAGTCGTCGAGCACCAGCAGCAGTGGCGTCTTGGCGCTGAGCTGTTCCGCCAGTTCGTCGAGCAGGCCATCCAGCCAAGCTTCGAAGGCGAACGGCTGGTGACGCTGACGCATCTTCAATACCGCCAGGGCGTCGTCGCCCAGGTTCGGGAAGTACTGGCGCAGCCCTTCCAGCAGGCGCTCGAGGAAGCGTCCCGGGTCGCAGTCGCGCGCGCTCAGGCCGAGCCACAGGCTGCGCCAGCCGTCGTCGAGGGATTCGCAGAATTCGATGGCCAGGGAGCTCTTGCCGAAGCCGGCCGGCGCCGAAACCAGCAGCAACCGTCCATCCAGCCCAGCGCTCATGCGTTCGCACAGGCGCGGGCGATAGACGTACCCCGCCGGCAGCGGCGGGCGATAGAAACGGCTGCCGATCGCCGGTGCCGATGCCTCCTGGCGGATTGGCAGAGTCGAGAAGTCGGTCATTGCGCCTGGCTCTTGCTCTAGCTCTTCTAATGGAACATCAGTCGCCGAGACTAGTCGCTTGCCCAGTCCATTTGAAGTCGAATTTGTTACCTGACGCGGCGCTTTTCCACTCATCTCTTCAGAACTTGCCTACAAACGCACGCCACCTTCAAGTAACCAAGCCGACATGACAAGCAGAAATTCCCTCATTCGATAAGGAAATGGCGCCCTATCAGTAGGTCCGGATCGTCTACGGAAATCAGAATCCTGGCAAATGACAGGCGAAAAAAAACCGGCCCGAAGGCCGGTTTTTTCAGCAAGGAACCTCGCCCTTAGCGCACGCCGTCCTGACGCAGCGCAGCCGGGGTGAAGTCGCTTTCCGAGGCGGTGTAGTTGAAGTCGTAGGCCGACTTCTCCTCGTTCTTCAGGCCCAGCACCAGGTAACGGCCGGACAGCAGGTCGTACAGGGTCTCGGCGGTGTACCACGGTACCTGGTGGTCGTAGTAGTACTGCGAGAAGGCCTCGGCCACGCGCCACAGGGTGCCGCGGCCGTCGTAGTGGTCGATTTCCACGGCTTGCCAGGTGTCTTCGTCGATGTAGAAGTCACGCTTGGCGTAGATGTGGCGCTCGCCCGGCTTCAGGGTCGCAGTCACGTGCCATACACGGTGCAGCTCGTAGCGGGTCAGGTCCTGGTTCAGGTGGCCGGGTTTGACGATGTCGGCGTACTTCAGCTTCGGATCGTCGAGCTTGTAGTTGTTGTACGGGATGTACAGCTCCTGCTTGCCGATCAGTTTCCAGTCGTAGCGATCCGGCGCGCCGTTGTACATGTCCAGGTTGTCGGCCGTACGCAGACCGTCGGCGGCGGTGCCAGGGCCGTCGTAGGAAACCTGCGGGGCACGACGCACGCGGCGTTGGCCGGCGTTGTAGAGCCAGGCCAGGCGCGGTTCCTTGACCTGGTCGAGGGTCTCGTGGACCAGCAGAACGTTACCGGCCAGGCGTGCCGGCGCGGTGACTTGCTGCTTGAAGTAGAACAGCACGTTGCTCGGCTTGCTCGGGTCGTAGTCTTTCAGGTCGGTGCGGAAGACGAATTCGTCCTGGAAGTACACCGGCGAGAAGGTGCCGTTGACCTGCGGGGTCATCTGGGTCACCAGACGACGCACGTGGCCGCCACGGTAACGGGTGATGTGGTTCCAGATGACTTCCAGGCCGCTTTGCGGAATCGGGAAGGGGTTGGCGGTCTGGAAGTTCTGCAGGCCGTTGCCGCCTTGTACCAGGGTGGCAGTGGTGGCGTTCTTCTTGGTCGCTTCCAGCACGGCGTCGGGCATGGTCGCGGTGCGGTGCGACGGGTACACCGGCATCTTGTAGGTGTCGGGGTAGCGCTGGAACATGGCCAGCTGGCCGGGGGTCAGCTTGTCCTTGTACTTGTCGGCGGTCTGCGCAGTGATGGTGAACAGCGGTTTTTCACTGGCGAACGGGTCGGAGAGGAAACCCTTGCTGTCGGCGGTGCCGGCAGTCTTGGACAGGCCGCCAGTCCAGGCCGGGATGCTGCCGTCGGCGTTGCCGGCCTTCTCGGCGCCCACCGGGGTCAGGGTGCTGCCCAGCTTGGCGGCTTCGCCGGCGGAAACCGCCGCGAATACCTGGGTGGCCAGCAGGCTCAGAGCCAGTGCGCCGGTCTGCAGCAGAATTCTTTTTGTTCTCATTATCGCGTCGTCCTCGAGTGGGTCGTTACTGCTCGCGCGGCCTCCGTGGCGCCACGCTCGCGATCTCCGGTCTGCTATGGGCCCGCCGGCTCGCGCCGGCGGGCGTTTCGCTTAGAAGTTCATGCCAACGCTGAGCGCGACGTAGTCGCGATCTTCGACGGTGGAGTACTTGCCGTCGAAGTAGTTGGTGTAGGAGAGGCTGGCGGTGTAGGTGTTCAGGTAGTCGGCATCCACACCCAGGCTGATGGCCTTGCGGCCTTCCTCGAAGTTGCCGCCCGGGCCGGGGGAGTAGCCGTCGACATCGTGCGACCAGGCCACGTTGGGCTTCAGGTTCACGCCGGCGAAGACGTCGTTGTAGTCCCAGATCGCGCGAGCGCGGTAGCCCCAGGAATCAGCGGTGGTGAAGCCTTCGCTCTCGCAGTTGCGGCTGACGTTGTTGGCGTTGGTAGTACCCAGGGTGCTGGCGTTCAGCGCCTGGCAGGTCGGCGCGCCGTTGAGGGTGCCGGCCAGAGGGCCGGGGCCGAACACCGGGTCACGACCGTAGCGAGCCTTGGACTGGCTCTCCAGGCCGCCGACGTGGGTCCAGCCCACTTCGCCGACCAGGGTCAGACGTTCCGCGCCCATCACCTGGTCGATGAACTGGGTGAAGGTGGTCTGCAGCTGGGTGATTTCCTTGCGCTCGTAGCCGTGGATGTCCTGGCCAGCCTGGCCGTTGAGCACCGAGGCGTTGCTGTAGATATGGTTGCCGCCGATGGAGACCGGATCCAGACCTGCATAGAGGATGTCGGTGGTGTTCAGCTGCACCGGAGCGTTCGGACGGTAGCTGATCTCGCCCTGCCACGCGGTGCCGGAGGGCAGCGTGGTGGAGAAGCTCAGGCCATACAGGTGAATATCTTCCGGATACTCGATGAAGTAGCTGGAGTTACCCGCCATGGCCACTGCACCAGCTTGCGCGGCCAGCGTCGGGCTGATCGCCGCCAGGCTGGTGATGCGGCTATTGATGGCGTTGACCTTGGCGACCGACGCACCGCTGCCGCTGAAGATCGGCAGGCGGCTGTGGTAGTTCATGTAATAGCCGCCGAACTCGGTGTTCAAGGCATCGGCGAAGTACTTCAGCGACAGGCCGTACTGGCCGCTGTCGCGGGCATCGCGATCCGGGCCGCGCGGCACGATCACACCTTCGCCGTAGGCCGACTGGGTCACCGCCAGGTTCGGGCCGAGCAGGCCGTTCAGGGCGTTGATCGAGGCGCGGTTGTTGCTCAGCACCGCCAGGTTGTTGGAGCAACCGTCGGCAACCACGTCAGGCTGGGAGAAGAAGGTGCCGCAGTTGTCGACCACCGTCTGGTCCCACTCCAGCTGGTAGAAGCCTTCGGCGGAGAGGTTGTCGGTGAGGTTCTGCGACAGATAGAACATGTTCACCGGCACCAGGGCTTCCTTGATCTCGGAGCCCGGGCGGCGGAAGGCGGAGACGTCCACCGGGTTGATCACGCTGATGCCGTTCTGGATGAAGGTGCTCTCACCCCAGTTCACCACCTGCTTGCCCAGGCGCACGTTACCCGGCAGTTCGCCGATGGTGTACTTGTGGTAGATGAAGGCGTCCAGCAGTTCGGCGCCCTTGCCTTTGGCGGCGGTCTTGCGGCCGCTGTCCTCGATCGGCTTGAAGTTGGTGTCGTCGTCCTCGATGGCCATGTCGTACCAGTACTTGCCGCGCAGGAAGACGCCGGTGTCCTGGTATTTCAGCTCGAGGTCATGGATGCCCTTGAAGATCTTCGAGAAGGCGTCACCGGACTTGTAGTTCAGGTGGCCGTCGTCGGAGGTCTGCGACAGCCCCTTGCCGCCGTTGTTCACCCCGATCAGGTTCTTGTTCGGGTTCTGGGTCGACCAGCTGGCCCCGATGGACAGCGAGGAGTCGAAGGAGCCCTCGATTTCCCCAATGTTGAAAGTCACCGCGGAAGCCGGGGCGGCGAGCGAAGAAGCCAGGCTGACGGCCAGCGGCAAACGCGCCAGGCGCCAGATTTTCCTCATTGTTGTCATCGACGCTACTCCATGTGTTTTTTGTTATGAGTGGCGCCGACTATAGCCAGCCCCCCGATACCCTTGATCCCTCGAAAGTGTGATTTCGCACTCGAACCGGTCAGCGAGGCGCGGACTAGAGGGGGCGGCGATTGCAACAGAAATGAAACGGGCCGCGCCAAGCGCTTGCTTGGGCGGCCCGTGGGCTGTGGCGGGGCTCAGACGGTAGAGAGGAACTCGCTGCCGGACTCCTGCCAACGGGCGATATCGACGCGAATGCGCTTCTTGTCGAGCTTGCCGACGCTGGTCTTGGGAACTTCAGTAACAACGGCGATCTGCGACGGAATTGCCCACTTGTTGATATGGCCCTGCTCGACGAAAGGCTTGAGGTGTTCCTTCAGGCCCTTGGCGTCCAGCTGCTGGCCCTCGACGAGCACCAGCAGGGCGAACGGACGCTCGCCCCATTGCGGGTCGGGTACGCCAACCACCGCTACTTCACGTACCGCCGCATGGCGGCTGATGAGGTCTTCCAGCTCCAGCGAGGAGAGCCACTCGCCGCCGGTCTTGATGACATCCTTGATGCGGTCGCGGATGTCGATGTAACCCATGCCGTCGAGCGTCGCGACGTCGCCGGTGTGCATCCAGCCGCCGGCCCACAGCTCTTCGCTCTTCTCCGGCTCGTTGAAGTAGCCCTGGGTCAGCCAGGGCGCACGCAGTACCAGCTCGCCCTGGGTCTCGCCGTCGTGCGGCTTGAGCTCGCCGTGCTCGTCCATGATGGCGGCGTCCACCATCGGCACCGGCACGCCGGCCTTGATGCGGTAGGTGGTGCGCTCGTCCTCGCTGCCGGCCATCAGCTCGTCGTTGAGGTAGGCGCAGGAAATCAGCGGGCAGGTTTCCGACATGCCGTAGGCGGCGGTCAGCTGCACACCACGGGCCTTGGCCGCCTCGTAAAGCGCACGGTTCAGTGCGCTGCCACCGATGATCACCTTGAGCCCGCCGAAGTCGTGGCCCTTGGCGCTCGGCGCGTTGAGCATCATCTGCAGGATGGTCGGCACGCAGTGGGAGAAGGTCACCTGCTCCTCGCGGATCAGCCGGCAGAGCATGTCCGGCTCGTAACGGCCCGGGTACACCTGCTTCACGCCGAGCATGGTCGCCACGTACGGCACGCCCCAGGCATGCACGTGGAACATCGGGGTGATCGGCATGTAGACGTCGGCGTTACCCATCAGGCGGATGCTGTCCAGGCTGCCGATGGTCGAGGCCATGGCCAGGGTGTGCAGCACCAGCTGGCGATGGGTGAAGTACACGCCCTTGGGATTGCCGGTGGTGCCGGTGGTGTAGAAGGTGGTCGCCACCGAGTTCTCGTCGAAGTCGGGGAAGGCGTAGCGCGGGCTGGCCGCGGCGAGCAGCGCCTCGTATTCGCCGACGCAGTCGGGCAGCGGGCTGCTCTTGTCCGCGCCGTCGGTCAGCAGAAGGGTCTTCTGCACCGTGGCCAGCTGGCTGGCGATGCCCTGGTAGAGCGGCACGAACTCGGCGTTGACCAGCACGAAGCGGTCCTCGGCGTGGTTCATGGTGTAGAGGATCTGGTCCGGCGAGAGGCGGATGTTGATGGTATGCAGTACCGCGCCGATCATCGGAATGGCGAACATGCACTCCAGGTAGCGGTGGCTGTCCCAATCCATCACGGCGACGGTATCGCCGGCCTTCACGCCGGCTTCGCTGAGCACGTTGGCCAGGCGCGCGACCCGCTCGTTGAAGGTGGCGTAGTCGTAGCGCACCAGATCCCGGTAGACGATCTCGCGGCTGCGCTCGTAGCGCGCCCCGGAGAGCAGCAGGCTCTTGATCAGCAGGGGGTACTGGTAGGCATTGCCCGCGGCGGGGAGGAGTCGGGTCTTGAGCATCGTCGGCTTACCTGTCGGATCTTGTACGGGAGAAAGAATGCTGCCGACTCTAGGGCCCAGACCATGACCGTTCATCCATCCAAAGAGTGATTTGCGGGTGACTCTTTGGCGCGATCCGGTCACGCGGTAGAATCGCCCCCGCCCGGTCGTTCACGACCGTCCCCAGAACAAAAGCCAAGAGGTAGTTTTGCCATGTCCGAAATCGTCATCGTCAGCGGCGCCCGTACTCCCATGGGCGGTTTCCAGGGCAGCCTGGCCGCGGTGTCCGCCGTCGACCTGGGCGCCATCGCCATTCGCGAAGCGGTCGCCCGCGCCGGCATCCAGGCCAGCGATGTCGAGGAAGTGATCATGGGCTGCGTACTGCCCGCCGGCCTCAAGCAGGGCCCGGCCCGCCAGGCCGCGCTGAACGCCGGCCTGCCGAGCGCCGCCGGCTGCACCACCATCAACAAGCTGTGCGGCTCGGGCATGAAGGCCGTGATGCTGGCCCACGACCTGCTCAAGGCCGGGACCAACCAGGTGATGATCGCCGGCGGCATGGAGAGCATGTCCAACGCCCCCTACGTCCTGGAGAAAGCCCGCACCGGCCTGCGCATGGGCCACGGCGAGATCAAGGACCACATGTTCCTCGACGGCCTGGAAGACGCTCGCACCGGCCGCCTGATGGGCTCCTTCGCCCAGGAAACCGCCGACCAGTACGGCGTGACCCGTGAAGAGATGGACGCCTACGCCATCGAGTCGCTCAAGCGCGCCCAGGCCGCCATCAAGGACGGCTCGCTGGCCAGCGAAATCGTTCCGGTGACCGTGACCACCCGCAAGGGCGAGGTCGTGGTGAAGGACGACGAACAGCCGCTGACCGCCAACCTGGACAAGATCCCGGGCCTGAAGCCGGCCTTCAAGAAGGACGGCACCATCACCGCCGCCAACGCCAGCTCGATCTCCGACGGCGCCTCCGCGCTGGTCCTGATGACCGCCGAGGAAGCCGCTCGCCGTGGCCTCAAGCCGCTGGCCAAGATCGTCGGCCACGCCACCCAGAGCCAGGACCCGAGCGAGTTCACCCTGGCCCCGATCGGCGCGATGACCAACCTGTTCAAGAAGACCGGCTGGAACAAGGACGACGTCGACCTGTTCGAGATCAACGAAGCCTTCGCCATGGTCACCATGCTGGCCATGCGCGAACACGGCCTGGACCACGCCAAGGTCAACGTCTACGGCGGCGCCTGCGCCCAGGGCCACCCGGTCGGCTCCACCGGCTCGCGGATCATCATCACCCTGATCAACGCCCTGCAGAAGAAAGGCGGCAAGCGCGGCGTGGCCTCGCTGTGCATCGGCGGCGGCGAAGCCACCGCGGTAGCCATCGAACTGCTGTAAGGCTGTTACCGGTAACGCGAAGGGCGCGGCCAACTGGCCGCGCCCTTTTCGTTTCAGCGGGTGGCACTGGCCGCGTGCGGCGCGGTACGCGGAAACACCAGGGCGGCGAGGAAGGTAACAACGCCGAGCACGGCCAGCAGCAAATAGAGCCCACCCAGCCCTTGGCGCGGCTCGACGTAGGCAATCAGCGGAATGGCCGCCGCACTGGCACCGAAGGACACGAAGTAGCGCAGGGCGAACACTCGCGCCTGCCACTGCGGCGCAACGAAGTTGGCGACCATCGCGTCATTCACCGTTACCTGGCCGAACACCACGAACATGAACAGCGCGCCACACAGCGCCACCGACCAGCCCTGGGCGTAGGCCAGCGCCACCAGCAGCGGGGCCTGACACAGGGTCATCAGCATGAACGGCCCCTTGAGGCTGAAGCGGTCGAGCAGGCGGCCCATGATCAGCTGCGCAATGGCGCCGAAGGCATAAGCCAGGGCGACCACCAGGCCAAGGCTTTCCGGCGAGGCGAGCAGATCGTGCAGGCGCACCTGGAACAGCCGTGGATAAGTCACGGTGCTGGCGTTGAACACTACCCCGCCGGTCAACGTCACCAGCGCAAGCACGCCGAACACCAGGCGCATCGAAACCGCCTGCCCGCCCTTGCCGCGCGGCGCGCTGTGCTTCACCTGCACTGGCGCCTCCTGGCGAACCTGCCAGGCGAAACCCAGCCCGACCAGAATGGCCAAGGCGCCGGGCAGGATGAATGCCGCTCGCCAGCCGAAATGCGCGGTGAGGAAGCCGGTCAGCAGCGCAGCGAAGGCCACGCCGAGGTTACCCCACATGCCGTTGATACCGATTTCGTGGCCGCGATTCTGCGCGTGCGCCACCAGCATCGCGGTGCCCACCGGGTGGTAGATGGCGGCGAAGACGCCGACCAGCGTCAACCCCAGCGCCAGCATCGCGGTTGACTGGCTCAGGCCGGTGAAGATCGCCGCCGCGCCAATACCGAGGAAGAACAGCAGCAGCATGTGCCGGCGATCCCACTTGTCGCCCAGCCAACCGGCCGGCAGCGAACAGGCGCCAAAGGCGATGAAGCCACCCAGCGAAAGGCCGATCAGCTCGGCGTAGCTCTTGCCGAAGCTCTGCGACATACCCAGCACCGCGGCGGGGAAGATCAGCATGAACATGTGGTCGAGCACGTGGGCGGCGTTGACGTAGCGGATGATGGTGCGGGGAAGGCTCATGATGGGCTCGCGCTTTCTGGCGGTTGTCCGGCCATGCTAGGTTGGCCGCCATCCGCATATCTGACAGAAAAGTCATCGGACCGGACATGCTCATCGACTACCCCTTCGGCGAGCGGCTCACCGCCATCGCCCGCGACTACCAAGACGGCGCCCACGTGGAGCCGCACCGGCACAGCCAGGCACAGTTGCTCTACGCCGCCGACGGCCTGATGCGTCTGGTCACCGGCCAGGGCGCCTGGGTCATTCCGCCGACCCGCGCGGTGTGGATTCCACCGCAGGTCGAGCACGAGATCTTCATGTCCGGCGCGGTGCGCATGCGCACGCTCTATCTCGCGCCCAAGTTCGAACCGGCAGGCCTGGAGGGTTGCTGCGTCCTGGCGGTGACACCGCTGCTGCGCGAACTGATCCTGCGTGCCATCGACGCCCCGCGAGGTGAGGCGGCCGAACTGGTGGAGCGCCTACTGCTGCTGGAGATCGCCAGCCTGCAGCACCTGCCGCTGGCCCTGCCCTTCCCCGCCGACCGCCGCCTGCGCGGCATCTGCCTGGCGCTGCTGAAGCGCCCGGAGCATCCGCACACGCTGGAGGACTGGGGACTGGAAGTGGGCGCCAGCTCGCGCACCCTGGCGCGGCTGTTCCGCCAGGAGCTGGGCATGAGTTTCCAGGAATGGCGCCAGCAGCTGCGCCTGACCGAAGCGCTACCGCGCCTGCTGGCCGGCGCAAGCGTGCAGCGCATTGCCGCCGAACTGGGATACGGCAGCGCGCGCGCCTTCAGCGCCATGTTCAAGCGCCTGGTCGGGGAGAACCCAAGGGAATACGTGCAGGGATTGCGGAAGATGAACAGCCTGTAGGAGCGCGCCATGCGCGCGATTCGCGGCCATGGGCCGCTCCTACAGGAGATTGGCGTGCCTGCTCAGCGCAACGAAGTGAATGCCAGCTTCACGCCCAGCGCCACCAGCACCGCGCCCATCAGCCGATCGAACCAGTGGCCCATGCGGGCGAAGCCGGCGCGCACGCGCTGCTGGCTGAACAGCAGGGCGACGAAGCTGAACCAGACCGCAGTGGCGCAAGCCAGGTAGACGCCGTAGCCGGCCTGGATCGCCAGCGGCGTGTGCGGGTTGATCACCACGGTGAACAGCGAGAGGAAGAACAGCGTCGCCTTCGGGTTCAGGCCGTTGGTCACGAAGCCGCTGACGAAAGCGCCGCGTGAACTGCGATCCACCTGTTCAAGCGCTGCCTGCTCGGCACCGACAGGCGCCGGGCGGGCGCGCAGGGCCTTGATGCCGATATAGAACAGGTAGGCCGCGGCGGCCCACTTGAGCACGTTGAACAGCATGATCGACTGGGAAACGATCAGGCCGATGCCCAGCAGCGAGTAGGTGACATGGATGAAGATGCCGCAGCCCACGCCCAGCGCCGTCCAGGTGCCGGCGCGGCGGCCGTGGGTCACGCTTTCGCGCACCACCACGGCGAAGTCCGGCCCCGGGCTGGCCACCGCCAGCAGGTGGATCAACGCCACGGTGAGAAATTCCGTCCAGTACATGCTGCCTCCGCACATCGGCAAGAAAACCGTTTAGGCTGGCCACCTTACGCCCGCCCCGCTTTCCGCAAAAGGTACAGCTACAGATGAACAGTGCCCGCGCCGTCTTCCTCGACACCGCTTCCCTCGACCTCGGCGACCTCGACCTGCAGCCGCTCCGCCAGGCCTTCGGTGAACTGGTCACGCACGCCGCCAGCACCCCGGACCAGGTCGCCGCTCGCCTGCAGGGCGCCAGCGTGGCAATCAGCAACAAGGCGCCGATCAATGCGGACACACTCGCCCAATGCCCTGATCTGAAGCTGATCCTGGTCACCGCCACTGGCACCAACAACATCGACCTGGCCGCCGCCCGCGCGCGGAGCATCGCGGTGTGCAACTGCCAGGGCTACGGCACCGCCTCGGTGGCGCAGCACGCCCTCCTGCTGCTGCTCGCCCTGGCCACTCGCCTGCCCGACTACCAGAGCGCGATCCGCGCCGGCCGCTGGCAGCAGGCCACGCAGTTCTGCCTGCTGGACTTCCCCATCGTCGAACTGGAGGGCAAGACCCTCGGCCTGCTCGGCCATGGCGAACTGGGCAGCGCGGTAGGCCGCCTGGCCGAAGCCTTCGGCATGCGCGTACTGCTCGGCCAACTGCCCGGCCGCCCGCCCCGCGCGGACCGCCTCGCGCTCGACGAACTGCTCCCGCAGGTCGATGCGCTCAGCCTGCACTGCCCGCTCACCGAGCAGACCCGCGGCATGCTCGGCCAACGCGAACTGGACCTGATGAAGCCCGGTGCCTTCCTGATCAACACCGCGCGCGGCGGCCTGATCGACGAGCAGGCCCTGGCCGACACCCTGCGCCGCGGCCACCTCGGCGGCGCCGCCACCGACGTGCTCAGCGTCGAACCGCCGAAGGACGGCAACCCGCTGCTGGCTGGCGACATCCCGCGCCTGATCGTCACCCCGCACAATGCCTGGGGCAGCCGCGAAGCCCGCCAGCGCATCGTCGGCCAGGTCGCGGAGAACGCCGCAGCCTTCTTCGCCGGCCAGCCGCTGCGCCAGGTCAACGCCTGATGCTGCACCTGGTTTGCGGCGACTACGCGGCCGAGGTCCTGCGCGCCGCCATGGCCAGCGGCGCCCTGCCGCCGGCACCGGTCCGCGTGATGCCGGACGACCTGGCGGTTGGGCCGCTTCACGGCGTCGATGCCCCACCCTGCCTGGAACGCGCACGCTTCTGGCACCAGCTTGGCGCCGAGGTCCTGGCCGATCGAGCAATCGCCACCGAACTGAGCGCCGACGCCCAGTGGCTGCGCTCCCCCGACGTCGAGCGCCTGTGTCTCTGGCACGGCGACAGCGCCAGCGAGCAGTTGCTACTACGCCGGGTCTGCGCCTTGTTGCCCGCCAGGGTCGAATTGCACGCCGTTGCCGGCGGTTCGGGCGAATGCCGCAGCGGCACGCGCCGGGCCATCGCCATGCTAGCGCCCACGAAATTGGCCGCACTGCCGGCAGAGCACCTCGACTCGGCTTCGCGTGACCGACTGGGCGCGCAATGGCAGCACTGGCGCGAGCGCGACGACACCCTGCGACTCTGGCTGGACGGCCGCCTGCAAGGCGCCGATTACGCGCTCATCGACAATGCCCTGCTGGCTGAATGCTCCGCCGAATGGCGCCCGGCGCGACGCCTGATCGCACCGGTCATGGCTGGCGTGGATGGCCTCTTCGTCACCGACCTGTTGAGCCTCTGGCGCCTGCGACAACTGGCCGTCGAAGGCCGCCTCGAGACCCGTGGCACCGGCCCCTGGGACGACCTGGAGGCGCGCCTCGCCTAGGCTGTGAAGGCGCAGGCCTGCTAAGCTTGCGCCCTTTTTTCGAGGAGGCCGCATGTCCAACGCCCCCACCAGCGAGGTGCTGCTGCGCCAGATCGAACGCCTCGGCGGCCACGTCCTGCTGGCCGGCCTGCCTGCCGACGACCTGCTCGGCGAGCTGCCCCAGGCGCAAGGCTGGAGCTGGCACGCCGGCGAGCAACGTCTGCTCGAGGCACGCTTCCCCGGCCGCTGCCATTTCGGCGTGACGCCGCCGCCCGGCCCGTTCGAAGCCGCGGTGCTGTTCCTGCCCAAGTCCCGCGAACTGACCGACTATCTCCTGGCCGCGCTGGCCAGCCAGGTGCCCAACGGCCACCTCTATCTGGTCGGCGAGAAACGCGCAGGCGTCGAACGCGCAGCCAAGCAACTCGGCGCCCTGGCGAAAGCCGCCAAGCTCGACAGCGCGCGCCACTGCCAGCTCTGGCACGCCCGCATCGGCGAAGCGCCGCCCGCCCCCGACCTGCACGCCCTGGCCCAGCGCTACAGCCTGCCGCTGGCCGATGGCGAGCTGCAGGTGCTGACCCTGCCCGGCGTCTTCAGCCATGGCCGCCTGGACCGCGGCAGCGCCCTGCTGCTCGAGCACCTCGACGGCCTGCCGACAGGCCACGTGCTGGACTTCGGCTGCGGTGCCGGCGTGCTGGGTGCGACGCTAAAACGACGTTATCCACAGAGCCGCCTGACCCTGCTCGATGTCGACGCCTTCGCCATCGAGAGCAGCCGCCTGACCCTGGCCGCCAATGGCCTGGAGGGCGACGTGATCGCCGGCGACGGCATCGATGCGGCGCCCACCGAACTGGCCGCAATCGTCAGCAACCCACCCTTCCACCAGGGTGTGCACACCAGCTACGAGGCCACCGAGCGCCTGCTGCGCGAAGCCGCGAAGCACTTGCGCCCAACCGGCGAACTACGCCTGGTGGCCAACAGTTTCCTGCGCTATCCGCCGCTGATCGAGGAACACCTCGGAGCCTGCCGCAGCCTCGCCGAAGCCGACGGCTTCCGCATCTACAGCGCGCGGCGCGCCTGAGCCACCGATTCATTCCGGGCGCCACCAGCGCCCGCCAGCCGAGAACTCCCGTGAACAGCAATCTGAATGACGCTCCGGCGTCGGCGCAGCAAAGCGCTCCCCACCTCAAGCGCGCGCTCAAGCCGCGCCACCTGAACATGATCGCCATCGGCGGCTCCATCGGCACCGGCCTGTTTGTCGCCTCCGGCAGCACGGTGGCCACCGCCGGCCCGGGCGGCGCCCTGCTGGCCTATGCGCTGATCGGCGTCATGGTGTTCTTCCTGATGACCAGCCTCGGCGAGATGGCCGCCTACATTCCCGATTCGGGGTCCTTCTCGACCTACGGCAGCCGCTTCGTCGACGACGGCTTCGGCTTCGCCATGGGTTGGAACTACTGGTACAACTGGGCGGTGACCATCGCCGCGGAACTGGTCGCGGCGCAGCTGGTGATGAACTTCTGGTTCCCCGACGTTCCAGGCATCTACTGGAGCGCCGGCTTCCTCGCCATCATGTTCCTGCTCAACGTCTTCTCGGTGAAGGGCTTCGGCGAGGCCGAGTTCTGGTTCGCGCTGATCAAGGTGGTCGCCGTGGTGATCTTCATCGGCATCGGCCTGGCCAGCATCGTCGGCATCATGCACGGCATCGACGCGCCCGGATTCAGCAACTTCACCACTGGCGACGCGCCCTTCGTTGGTGGCCTGCAGGCGATGATCGGGGTGGCGATGATCGCCGGCTTCTCGTTCCAGGGCACCGAACTGATCGGGGTCGCCGCCGGCGAGTCGGAGCACCCGCACAAGTCGATCCCCAAGGCGATCCGCCAGGTGTTCTGGCGAATCCTGATGTTCTACATCCTGGCGATCTTCGTCATCGGCATGCTGATTCCCTACACCGATCCCAACCTGCTGAAGACCGACAGCAGCGACATCAGCACCTCGCCGTTCACCCTGCTGTTCCAGCGCGCCGGCCTCGCGGCCGCAGCCGGGGTGATGAACGCGGTGATCCTTTCGGCGATCCTCTCCGCCGGCAACTCCGGGATGTACGCCTCGACCCGCATGCTCTACATGATGGCCGTGCACGGCCAGGCCCCGCGCGTGTTTGCCCAACTGTCGAAGAGCGGTGTGCCGCGCCAGGCGCTGCTGGCCACCACCCTGGTCGGCGCGCTGTGCTTCCTCACCAGCTTCATCGGCGACAAGACCGTCTACACCTGGCTGCTGAACACCTCGGGCATGTGCGGCTTCATCGTCTGGCTGGGCATCGCCGCCTCGCACTACCGCTTCCGCAAGGGCTTCCTGGCACAGGGCGGGCGCCTGGAGGACCTGCCCTACCGCGCCAAGTGGTTCCCCTTCGGCCCGCTGTTCGCCTTCAGCCTGTGCCTGGCGATCACCCTCGGGCAGAACTACCAGGCCTTCATCGGCGAGCGCATCGACTGGGCGGGCCTGGCCGCCACCTACATCAGCCTGCCGCTGTTCCTGGCGATCTGGTGGGGCTACCGGCTCAAGCACGGCAGCCGCTTCGTGCGCTACGAGGAAATGGACGTCCGCGCTGGCGACGACGACTGACCGGCGCGCCTTGCCCTCCCTGCCCGAGTTGGGCAGAATGCGCGCCGTCCTAGGGGAGTAGTCTCCCGCGAGCGGCCTGCGGCCCTCGCCCGGCGCGCGTCAACATACTTGGCCCACAGGCCATGGCGCGTGCGACCTCAGGCCCGTCTCCCGGGCCGAGGGTTTGACAAGACCTATGACACGAGCGATCCGGCCCGGGGCGGGCGGATGGCACGTGTCATGGTGCTCTGTCGACCCGCCCCCAAGGAAAAAGCCTGATGGAATCCCTCTTCGTCCCGATCCTCGTGGTCGCCCTCGCCGAAATCGGCGACAAGACGCAACTGCTCGCCCTCGTCCTCGCCGCGCGCTTCCGCAAGCCCTGGCCGATCATCGCCGGCATCATCGCCGCCACCCTGGCCAACCACTTCGTCGCTGGCGCCGTCGGCAAATGGGTCTCGACCTTCTTTTCCGAAGCCACGCTGAGCTGGCTGCTGGCCGCCTCCTTCCTTGCCGTAGCGGCCTGGACGCTGATTCCGGACAAGCTGGACGACGACGAAGGCGGCGGCCTGAAGAAGTTCGGCCCGTTCCTCACCACCCTGATCGCCTTCTTCCTCGCCGAGATGGGCGACAAGACCCAGGTCGCCACCGTGATGCTCGCCGCACAGTACCCGCATTTCTGGCTGGTCGTGGCCGGCACCACCATCGGCATGTTGCTGGCCAACGTGCCAGTCGTCCTGGCCGGCAACTTCGCCGCCGAACGCCTGCCGCTGGCGCTCATCCGCCGCCTGGCGGCCAGCGCCTTCGCCGTGCTCGGCCTGGCTGCAGCCTGGCACGCGGCGAAGCTCTCCGGGTTGTTCTGAGGTTTCTGACGCTAACCACCGGCGGTCGGGCCAATGCCCGGCCGCCGCACCAGCTCCTAGACTGTCGGCCGTCGCCCCCTGCTGAAGGAAACAGCCATGACCGACAAGGACCTCAAGCGCCTGGCGCGCCATCACATCGACCTGAGCTGGAACAAGGGCCGCCTGGCCCTGGCCAGCCAGATGCACAGCCCCGACTTCCTCTACAAGAGCAGCTTCGCCGCCCAGCCCCTGGGCAGCGCCGGCTACTGCCGCCTGATCGAAGGCATCCGCGCGTCCATGGACGAGCTGGACGTGGTCATCGAGGAGTGCCTCCAGGAAGGCAACAAGGTGTTCACCTGGAGCACCCTGGTCGGCAGCATCAGCCGCCCGGCCTTCGGCTATCCGGCCAGCGACCGCGTGGTGAGCATCCCCGGCATGGCCTTCTGGTTGTTCAACAGCCAGGGCCAGCTGCAGGAACTCTGCACGCTGATCGACATGGAAAGCTTCCGCAGCCAGATGGGCCTGCAACCCCGGCCGTTGGCGGAGCAGACGCTGCCCTAGCCAACCCTGTAGGAGCGCGCCATGCGCGCGATTCGCGGCCATGGGCCGCTCCTACACAGGTCATCCCCGCGAACGCGGGGACCCAGCCAGCCTCACAGGTAGCCGTTGGAGCGGAACCAGGCGATCGCCCGGCGCAGCGTATCTTCCAGCGGCACGCTGCTCTGGAAGCCCAGCTCGTCGCGGGCCTTGCGCCCGTCGAGGAACTGCCCGCCGGCCATGACCTCGATGGCGGTGTCGTCGAGCAACGGCAGCTTGCCGGTCAGCCGGTAGCGCCAGCGGCCCAGGGTCGCCAGCGCGCGGGCGCGATGCAGCGGCATCGGCAGCGGTGCCGGCTTGCCCAGCAACTGGGCGATGGTCGCGGTCAGTTCGCCCATCTCGACGTTATGCCCAGTCAGCAGGTAGCGCTCGCCGATGCGTCCGCGCTCCAGCGTCTGCAGCAGCCCGCGCCCCGCCTCGCCGGCATCGATGACGTTGCGCCGCCCAGGCACGTAATGGGACATCTCGCCACGGCCGATGGCCGTGATCAGGCGCCCCGTGGTCGGGCCGATGTCCAACTCGCCCAGCACCATGCCGGGAATGCCGATGACCACCGGCAGACCGCCGCGAGCCTGCTCACGGGCCTGCTCGTCGAGCGCCCACTTGCACATCACGTAGGCGCTCTTGCCGGTGGGCAGCCCTTCGTAGAACAGCCCTTCGTGCCCGGGCAGCCCCTGCGGGTGCATGGGCAGGGCGAAGGCCGAGCCGACATAAAGAATGCGCGGCACCTTGTTGTGCTGGCAGGCGGCGTAGAAATGGTTGGTCTGGTCCAGCGCGCTGGCCACTTCTTCCTGCCAGCGACGCGGCCGCTTGGGGTAGTAGCCGGCGCTGAAGATCACCGCGTCGAGCCCGCTCAGGGCGCGCTCCAGACCACGGTAGTCGTACAGCTCGGCGACGCGGCACTCCGGCTGCAGATAGGCCAGGCGCTGGATCTGCGAGGAAGGTCGATGGATCAGCACCAACTCGTGCCCGGCAGCCTTGATGGCGCGGGCGGCATGGTGGCCGAGAAGCCCGGTGGCTCCCAGTACTGCGATTTTCACAGGCGCTCCCTGTTGATGCCCGGGCCGGCCGCGCGTGCGGCCGGCAGCAACGGATCGAGGCGCTCGATCCCCCCGTGTATCAATTGCGGCCCTTGGCCTGTTCGTACAGCGGCATCACCTTGGGAATGGCGGCCTGCAGATTGGCCATGCGCGTGCTGTCCGCCGGGTGGGTACTGAGGATCTCCGGCGGCGCCTCGCCACCGCCAGCCTGGCCCATCTTCTGCCACAGGGTCAGCGCGGCGTTGGGGTTGTAGCCGGCGCGGGCGGCCAGCTCCAGGCCGATCAGGTCGGCCTCGGTCTCGTTCTGCCGGCTGTTGGGCAGGGTCAGGCTGTACTGCACCACCTGGTCGGCCATCTGCATGCCACCCTGGCCCAGGCCGAGCAGCGCACCGCCGAGGCTCTCGCCCATCTGCACGGCGTAGGCGCGGGACATCTGCTCGCGGCCGTGCTCGCGCAGGGCGTGGGCGATCTCGTGGCCCATCACCGCGGCGATCTCGTCGTCGGAGAGGTGCAGCTTATCGATCAGGCCGCTGTAGAAGATGATCTTGCCGCCGGGGCCGCAGTTGGCGTTGAGCTCGTCGCTCTTCACCAGGTTGACCTGCCAGTCCCAGCCCGGGGCGTCCTGGCGGAAGGCGCCGGTCTGCGGGATCAGGCGCGCGGCGATGGCCTTGACGCGCTTGCCGTCGGCACTGTCGTTGTCGAGCTTGCCGGCGGTCTTCGCCTCGCCGACGGTCTTCTGATAGGACTGCGAGTACATCTGGTCGACCTGCTGGCTGGACAGCATGCTGAACATGTACTGCTGACGCTGTACGCCAACGGCACCGCCGCTGGTGGTGTTCACCGGCTGGCAAGCGGTCAGCAGCAGGACCGGGACCAGGGCGGCGAAACGGAAACGGGTGGACATAGTGGTTCTCCTGACGAAGCACATTCGTCCCTTGGACAGCGCGCAATGGTAGGCGTCCCCCCGAACGCGGGCAACAGCTCCGCAAGCGCCTCGACACATCCGCGTTACAACCCATTACAACGCCTGCCTAAGGAAATCCCCTAGCCCGGTCGATATAGAAGGACAGGCTGTCCCTGGCACGCGAGTAATTCGTCATGAAGTTCAAGTCGATCCAGTTTTCCGTGGTGGCGCTGGCCGGAGCCAGCGTCCTTGCAGTGGTGGCGGCGCTGGTGCTTTACGCGCTGTTCGCCGGTGGCCGTACCCAGAGCCTGGTCCAGGAGCGGACCCAGGCCCTGCTGGAGCAGGTCATCAACGAGCGCCTGGTCGCCCTGGCTCGCGCCCAGGCCAGCCAGATCCAGCGTGAGCTCGAGTACCCGCTGACCGTGGTCAAGGGCCTGGCCCAGACCAACATGCTGATGGACGAGAAGGACGCCGAGGGCAAACCGGTGCTGGGCATCAGCCGTGGCGAGATGTCCACCCTGCTGCGCCAGACCGTGCAGCAGAACCCCAAGCTGCTCGACGCCTTCGCCGGCTGGGAACCCAATGCCTTCGCCGGCCAGGACAGCCTTTACGCCGGCCAGGCCGGCGCCGGCTACGACGCCAGCGGGCGCTTCATGCCCTGGTGGTACCGCAAGGCGGACGGCAGCCTCACCGTCGAGGCCATGGGCGACACCCTGGAAAGCCAGAAGATGCTGCCCACCGGCATTCGCGAGGGCGAGTACTACCTGTGCCCGAAAGAGCGCCTGAAGCCCTGCGTGATCGACCCGGCGCCCTAT
Organism: Pseudomonas sp. QL9; assembly: GCF_041409665.1. Classification (NCBI taxonomy): domain Bacteria; kingdom Pseudomonadati; phylum Pseudomonadota; class Gammaproteobacteria; order Pseudomonadales; family Pseudomonadaceae; genus Pseudomonas; species Pseudomonas sp. QL9. The sequence continues at coordinate 3,869,864 of NZ_CP166971.1, read as the reverse complement.
GAGATGGGCGGCAAGATGGTGATGATGTCCTCGTTCAACGCGCCCATCCTGGTCAAGGGGCAGTTCCGCGGCTCGGTGGGCGCCGACCTGTCGCTGGACTTCATCCAGGATCTGCTGAAGACCGCCGATGCCGGCCTCTATGACGGCGCCGGCGAGCTGGCGCTGATCTCCGCCAATGGCCGCCTGGTCGCCTACACCAAGGACGCCAAGAAACTCGGCGAACCCGCCAACAAGGTGCTCGACAGCACCCAGGCCGAGAACCTGGCCAAGGTTCAGGGCGAAGAGCCCCTGCACGTGCAGGACAGCGCCCACGACTCCATCGTGCTGTTCCTGCCCTTCTCCATCGGCGACACCGGCACCCGCTGGACCCTGATGCTGGAAATCCCGCGCCAGGCCGTGCTCGGCGAACTCAAGCAACTGCAAGGCGACCTCAAGGCGCAGAGCGATTCCGACACCCTGGGCATGACCCTGGTCGGCCTGCTCATCGCCGCCATCGGCCTGCTGGTGATCTGGCTGGTCGGGCACGGCATCGCCCGTCCGCTGCGCCAACTGGTCGGCATGCTCGACGACATCGCCCAGGGCGAAGGCGACCTCACCCGCCGCCTGTCCAGCGACCGCGCCGACGAACTCGGCTCCATCGCCAAGGGCTTCAACACCTTCCTCGGCAAGCTGCAGGGCATGATCGGCCAGGTGGTGACCTCGGTGCAGCACGTCAGCGACTCCTCCGAGCACACCGCGGACATCGCCATCCGCACCAACCAGGGCGTGCAGAAGCAGCTGGCGGAAATCGAGCTGGTGGCCACCGCCGTCCACGAGATGACCGCCACCGCCCAGGACGTGGCGCGCAACGCCACCCACGCGGCGGAAGCGGCGCATCACGCCGACGAGGCCGCACACCACGGCAAGCGCATCGTCGAGAGCAGCGCTACCGCCATCCAGGCGCTGGCCACCGAGATCGGCCGCGCCGTCGGCGTGGTGCAGACCCTGGCCCGCGACAGCGAAAACATCAACGCGATCCTGGTGGCGATCCGCGGCATTGCCGAACAGACCAACCTGCTGGCCCTCAACGCGGCCATCGAAGCGGCGCGCGCCGGCGAGCAGGGTCGCGGCTTCGCCGTGGTGGCCGACGAGGTGCGCAACCTGGCGCAGAAGACCCAGCAGGCGACCCAGGAAATCCAGTCGATGATCCAGCAACTGCAGAACGGCACCCGCGAAGTGGTGCAGGTGATGCAGGACAGCCAGGAGAAGACCGACGACAGCGTGCGCCATTCCCAGGAAGCGGCACAGGCGCTGGAGTCGATCACCCAGGCGGTGTCGGTGATCAACGACATGAACACCCAGATCGCCAGCGCCGCCGAAGAACAGAGCGCGGTGGCCGAGGACATCAACCGCAACGTCGCCAACATCGGCCTGGTCGCCAACCAGGTGGCCGGCGGCGCGGACGAGGCTTCCCAGGCCAGCGCCGAGCTGACCAAGCTGGCCGAGCAGCAGCGCCGGCTGGTGAATCAGTTCAGGGTCTGAAGTCCCGATGGGAGCCCTGCGCCCGCAGGGTTCCCGTAGGAGCGGCCCATGGCCGCGAATCGCGCGTACGGCGCGCTCCTGCAAATGAAACCCGCGCGGTCAAGCCGGGGTCAGGCACTCCGGCCCGTCGCACTTCGGATCGTTCACGATATTCGCCAGCGCCTGGTCGCGCAGGCGCACCTGCGGCCGCGCCAGGATGCTCAGCAGCTTGCTGACCGGCGCTTCCGCGTCCAGCCAGAGGGCGCGATCGCCCTCCTCTTCCAGCAGCAGCGGACGGCGCATCTCGCCGGCGGCCTGGGTCACCAGCGCCAGGCTGAGATAGGTGTGGCCGGACACCGGATAGGCCTCCCAGACTCCAGCGAAATAGCTCAGCCCGGTGGCACCGACCACCCAATACGGGCGCTTGCGCACGCCGCGCCATTCGTAGAAGCCGTTGGCCGGCACCAGGCAGCGGCGCTTGGCGAAGGCGTCGCGGAACATCGGTTGTTCGGCCAGGGTTTCGGCGCGGGCGTGGGCCGGCGTCTTCGACAGATCGGTGAGCCAGGGCGGGGTCAGGCCCCAGCGCGCGAGGTCGGCGCGACGCTGGCCGTCCTCCATGCGCAGCATCAGCAACTGCGCGCCGGGGGCGAGGTTCCAGCGGGCCGTGAAGCCAGCGGGAAAGCCCGGCAATTCGGCGATCTCGCGATTCCAGCGGAACAGGGCATAGCGGGCGGTCATTCGGGCTCCAGCACAGGCTCAGCAGAGCAGGAAACCGGACTGCTCGACGTCATCCGGCGGGCCCGGCAAGGGCTGCGCGGCATTGTACGCTTCGATCAAGCCACGCGCGCGCTGCGCATCGGCGTCTTCCACCCACAGGTGCAGCAACCCATGCATCGGCAATTCACCGATGCCGCCGAGCAGATGGCGCCCGCCCAGGTGGCAGGTGATGCCCTCGCTGGCGAGCACGCCGGAGAGCAACTCGGCTTCGGCCAGGTCGGCCGGTTCGTAGACGCGCTGCATCAATCGTCCTCCCGGTGAACCTCCAGCGACCACTGGACGCCGTCGGTCTGCAACTGGAAGAGGATCGGCCGGCAGCACACCGGGCAATCCTCGTAGTACTGCTGGTCGCCGCCGGAGAGGTCTAGCACGGCCTCGGCCGGTTCCCCGCAGTAAGGGCACGCATAGTCCTGGGTTTCGAGCATCGCAGGTTCCCCTGTGACTTCCGTTATACTCCCGCGGTCTTTTTACCGGCCCCGCTCATGCGTGGGCCGGTCTTTCCGGGGGAAGAGCCCGCGCTAGAGCGGGCCACGCCAGTTACACCCATGAACAAGAGAGCATGATGGGCGAGTTCGAAGCCATCCGACCGTATAACGACGCCGAAGTCCCGGCTGTGCTGCAACGCCTGCTGAGCGACGACGCCTTCCTCACCATTCTGGCGCGTTATCGCTATCCCCGCCTGTCCGGCCCCTTCGGCTGGCTGCTGCGACCGCTGATCGCCCACCGCCTGGCGCGCGAAGTCACCGGCATCCGCAGCGTGGACGACCTGCAGCACAAGTTCGAGCCCTACGTCGATCGCACCATCGAGCACGCCACCGACGGCGTCACCTACTCGGGTGTCGAGAACCTCAAGTCAGGCCGCGCCTACCTGTTCCTCGCCAACCATCGCGACATCGTGATGGACCCGGCGTTCTGCAACTACGCCATCTACCACGCCAAGCTGCCGACGCCGCGCATCGCCATCGGCGACAACCTGCTGCAGCGGCCCTTCGTCAGCGACCTGATGCGCCTGAACAAGAGCTTCATCGTGCACCGCTCGATCACCGGCCGGCGCGAGAAGCTGGCGGCGTACAACAACCTGTCGGCGTACATCAACCACTCGATCCGCGTCGACGGCGAGTCGGTGTGGATCGCCCAGGCCGAGGGACGCGCCAAGGACGGTGACGACCGTACCGATTCGGCGATCCTCAAGATGTTCCACATGAGCCGCAAGGACGAACCCTTCGCCGAGGTCGTGCGCGAGCTGCACATCATTCCGGTGTCGATCAGCTACGAGTACGACCCTTGCGACGCGGCCAAGGCTCGTGAGCTGTTCACCCGCGCCACCACCGGCGAATACCGCAAGGCGCCGGGCGAGGACGACGCGAGCATCGCGCAGGGCATCACCGGCTATAAAGGCCGGGTGCACATCAACTTCGGCGACGAGGTGACCGGCGACTTCGCCGACGCCAAGCTGCTGGCCGCCGAACTCGACCGGCAGATCCTCGGCAACTACCGGCTGTTCCCGGTGCACTACCTGGCCTACGAGATGTCCGAGCAGCGCGATCCGGCGCTGGCCGTGCCAAGCGCCGAAAGCCTGTTCGGCGCCGCCGAACTGCAGGCCGCCCGTGCAGAGTGGCAACGGCGCCTGGCCGCCTGCCCGGAAGAGCATCGTCCCTACCTGGTCCTGCAGTACGCAACTCCGGTGCTGAACCAGTACCGCCTGCGCTGATCGGGTCAGCTTCGCGAAATGTCTAGTCCTGAAATAGGTTTACACCTCTCAGGCCATGCTCCAGACCTCAAAACGCCCGATGCACCGCATCGGGCGTTTTGTATTTCAGGGCCAGGTGAGGGCGCTCGCGGTTATAGATGTCGACGGCTTCACGCACCATGCGGCGCGCCTGCGCGAGGTCGGCGGGAGGATGCTCCAGCAACTCGTTCTTCAGGATGCCGTTGACGCGCTCAGCCAGCGCATTCTGGTAACAGTCGTAGCCGTCGGTCATCGAGCAGATTGCTCCGTGCTGCGCGTGCAGGCGTTGGTAAAGCCCCGAGCAGTACTGAATTCCTCGGTCGGAGTGATGCACCAGGGGTTCCTGCGTCGTGCGGCGCCGCAGGGCCTGGCTGTAGGCATGGGCCACCGACTCGGCGTGCAGGCTGTCGTGGACGTGATGGCCGACGATCTTGCGCGAATAGGCGTCGGTGACCAGGCTCAGGTACAGCGGGCCGCTCTGGCTGGGCAGATAGGTGATGTCGGCAACCCAGACGCGCTCCGGCGCATCGGGCAAGACCTGTTGCGGCCCTGGCTTGAGCAGATTGGGATGGCGATGGAACCGGTGAAAACTGTGGGTGGTCTTGTGGTACGCCCGCTTGGGTCGAACCAGCAGGCGGTGCTCGGCCAGCACCCGGAACAGGCGATCGCGCCCAACTCGCAACGCGGCTTCCGCTTGCTGCTGCAACAGATAATGCAGCTTGCGTGCTCCCAGGCGCGGCTGACGCATCCGCACCTGCCGCACGAACTGGGCGATCTGTCGATCCTGCTGGCTGCGCTGATCCGCCGCCCGGTTGCGCTGGTAGTACGCCTGGCGGCTGATGCCCATGAACTGGCAAGCCCTGCTAACACTCAGCGCTTGGACTTGCCTTTGCGTGAGGACTTGCCGGGACGCTTTTTTACGATCGAAACGCCGTAGTCATTCTCCAGCACATTCACCACGGCCTCGAAGAACTGCGCCTTCTGGCTCATCACCTCAAGCTGCTGCTCGAGTTCCTTGATGCGTTGTTCCGGGGTCAACGGCAATTTCGGGGTATTCATATCCGGGCTCCGAGCCTTTCGAAGGGAGGCGCCCTGGTTCCAGTCCTGCCGGCCATGCTTGCGTAACCACACCAGCACCGTCGAGCGGCCCTGGATGCCATAGCGGGCCTGAGCCTCCTTGTAGTTCATTTCGCCTTTTTCGACCTGGTCGACCACCGCCAGTTTAAAAGCCAGCGTGTAATCACGCTGGCTGCGACGAACACCTTCTGCCATCGGGGGCTCTCCTGAAATAAGGGCGAAGGTGTAAACCTTATTCAGGACGGGACAAAACGAACAAAAAGGGCGCCCTCGGGCGCCCTTTTGCATCGCTTCGGTGCACTCAGCCGCGCAGGTGGGTGCTGTAGCTGCTCAGCACGACCGCCCCGGCCAGGCAGGCGAAGCCGAAGTGATAGAAGAAACGGTTGATCCGCGCGGTCGCTGGATCGAGCTCGGCAGGCGCCGACGTCTCGGCCTCACCTTCGGTGACCAGGCGCGAAACTGCATGGCGCTCGCGGCGACGAGTGGCGAAAAGCAGCCAGGCACCGGCCAGGCAGAAGAACAGGGCCAGGTCGTTGACCACACGACCGGGATGAGCCTGGAGCAGATTCCAGAGCGCCTGCAGCGACATTACAACCTCCAAGACTTCAGGACTGCACGCCTGAAGCTGAAACGCCGAGGCCGAGTTCTGCACGTAAGGCGACGAACCGCAGGGGTCCGTCACGGGACTGAAAAATTAGGCGGCGATTGTATCTGCACGCCATTGGCAGCAGCCAGCTCGGTCGTCTTATTCACGACGAACGTGTGCTTTATCGAGAAGGGTTCTAAGGGTTTCTCTCGACCTGGCACGTGACTGGCAAAACCCCTTTCGCCACCCCGATCCATTCCACGGAGATTCCGTCATGCTCGAGATCGTTGCCCACGAAAGCGCCTACCTGATCGAACACCTGGATGAAATCGAAGCCGTCGTCACCGAGCTTTCCTTCAACGTCCAGGACGACCACTGGCTGGTCTACACCCAGGCCTGCGGCCATGAACACCTGGACCTGCCGGAGGCCGACGAACGCCAGCCGGCCTACGAGACCGACCCGTTCCACCAGGCTGCCGCCTGACGAATTCGCGCCCATGAAAAAGCCCGGCGTCTGCCGGGCTTTTTCGTTTGCGCCAAAGACTCAGCGCTGGTTCAGGGTCTGGCCGATGGTCGGGTCCTTGAACACGCGGTCGAGGGCGTCGCTCAGCACGTCGCTGACCAGCTTGGTGTTGGTCTGCTGGTTCGGCGCCATGCCGAAGCGCTGGTCGAGGGACGCGCCATAGCGGCCGGTATAGCGGTTGGAGCTGTTCTGCACGTCGACGCGGAAGGTCGCACCGATGGTGGCCTCGGTCACGTACAGGCCATCCTTGGGCGACTGGTACTTCAGCTCGGCCAGGGTCAGCGTCAGGGTCGGGGCGTTGTAGGCGTTGGGCGACGGGGTGAAGCCGAGCAGGCGCACGGCGGCTTCGGCCTGGGATTGCAGCTTGGGAATCACGTCCTGGCTGCGCACGGTGATCGAGCTGGTTTCCGAGTAGAGACCGCCGCGGGTCCCCAGTTCGGTGCTCTGACGACCATCGACGACTTTAACCACCACCGGCTGGCCCTGACCGACAGCCACGGGCTGACCCTTGAACTGCGGGTCCGGGTTCAGTTGCTGCGGGCTGAGGGCGCAACCGGACAAGGCGAGGGTGCCGGCGGCAAACAGGCTGAGCAACACACGCTGGAACATGCTCTGGTCTCCATGGGTTGGACACGAAAGGCCGGGAGTATAGCGGCCGGAGAAGCGCGCTGATAGCGCTCAGGTACTTGGACGCTGGCAACTTGCCCAGGGTTCCTCGGCACCTCGCAAGGCCCCGCCGGGCGACGAAATCAAGTGACCAGAACTAGGAAAAAAGTCTAACTGCGAAGGCATTTTTTCCATTTCGTCGTTATAATCGCCCCCCGATTATAAGGACGCCTCCTGATCGGGTCCGCGCAGCACGCGGCGCCTCGCGCCCAACGCTGCCACACCCTCCTAGAGAGACGCCACTCGCGCCACGGCCACAGGCCGGGCGCCTTGTACCGTTCGTTGCGTTGAAGTTTCCGGCAAGGATTGCCGCGAGTCCCCTCCCGACCGAGACCGGACCCGCCCGCAGCGACGCCCTCCCCTTTGAGCTTCACGTCTCCATAAGAGCGTGATTTGAAGGTTTTTCACTACTTCACGAGAGTGTGGCGAGCAAGAATGGCGAACGAACACGAAGCTCTGGATGTGCTGCTGGTTGGCGCCGGCATCATGAGCGCGACCCTGGCGACCCTGCTGAAGGAAGTCGATCCCTCGGCCCGACTCGAGATCGTCGAACTGCAGGAATCCGGAGCCATCGAAAGCTCCAACCCCTGGAACAACGCAGGTACCGGCCACGCCGGCCTCTGCGAGCTGAACTACACCCCGCAAGCCGCCGATGGTTCCATCGACATCAAGAAGGCGGTGCAGATCAACGCCCAGTTCGAGGTGTCCAAGCAGTTCTGGGCCTACCTGGCGAGCACCGACGGCTTCGGCAATCCGCGCAACTTCATCAACCCGGTCCCGCACCTGAGCTTCGTGCGCGGCAAGGACGTTGACTTCCTGAAGAAGCGCTTCGAGAAGCTGAGCCAGCATCACGCCTTCGAGAAGATGGTCTACACCGAGGATCGCGCGCAGCTCGCCGAATGGGCGCCGCTGACCATCCCCGGCCGCCAGGCTGACGAGCAGATCGCCGCGACCCGCGTCGAGCACGGCACCGACGTCAATTTCGGCGCCCTGACCAACCAGCTGCTGGCCCGCCTGGCCAAGCAGTCAGACACCAAGGTCAGCTACTTCCAGAAAGTGGTCGGCCTGGAGCGTTCCGGCGACGACTGGCTGGTCGACGTGAAGAACACCCAGAACGGCCAATCGCGCAAGATCCGCGCGAAGTTCGTCTTCCTCGGCGCCGGTGGCGGCGCACTGCCGCTGCTGCAGATGTCCGGCATCCCCGAGAGCAAGGGCTTCGGCGGCTTCCCGGTGAGCGGCCAGTGGCTGCGTTGCGACAACCCCGAAGTGGTCAAGCAGCACCAGGCCAAGGTCTACAGCCAGGCCGAAGTGGGCGCCCCGCCGATGTCCGTGCCACACCTGGACACCCGCGTGGTCGACGGCAAGAAGTCCCTGCTGTTCGGCCCCTACGCCGGCTTCTCCACCAAGTTCCTGCGTCACGGCTCCTTCCTCGACCTGCCGCTCTCGGTGCGTGGTAGCAACCTGCTGCCGATGCTCGCCGTAGCCCGCGACAACATGGACCTGACCCGCTACCTGGTACGCGAAGTCATGCAGTCCATGGACCAGCGCCTGGAAAGCCTGCGCAAGTTCTACCCGCTGGCGAATCCGGCCGACTGGCGCCTGGAAACCGCTGGCCAGCGCGTGCAGATCATCAAGAAGGACCCGAAGAAAGGCGGCATCCTGCAGTTCGGTACCGAACTGGTCGCCTCCGAGGACGGCAGCATCGCCGCCCTGCTGGGCGCTTCGCCGGGCGCCTCGGTGACCGTGTCGATCATGCTCGGCCTGCTCGAGCGCTGCTTCCCGGAGCAGTACAAGTCGGCCACCTGGAGCGCCAAGCTCAAGGAGATCTTCCCGGCACGCGAGAAGCAGCTGGAAACCGATGCCTCGGCGTACCGCGAGATCAACGCCTACACCTGGCAGAAGCTGCAGCTGGACCAATAAGTCCACCGCAGTGCAAAAGGCCCGCCTTCCGGCGGGCCTTTTCATTTCAGCGGCAACTGATCATCCAACCGACGCCGAAGCGGTCGTGCAGCATGCCGAAACGCTGCGCCCAGAAAGTCTTCTCCAGCGGCATGTCGATGCGCCCTTCCTCGGCCAGCGCGGCGAAGGCCTTTTCCGCGGCGAGCACGCTGTGCAGGGCCAGGTGCAGGGAGAAGCCGGCCAACCGTGCCTCATGCTCGCCACGCCCATCGGACATCAACACCTCGCTCTGGCCGATCTGCAGGCTGGCGTGCATGACCTTCTCGCACCAACCATCGGGCACCTGCGTCGGCCCGGGCGCTTCTTCATAACGCATCAGCGCGTTGAGCTGCGCGCCCAGCGCCTGCTGGTAGAAGGCGATGGCTTCGTCGCACTGGCCGTGGAAGAACAGATAGGGTTGTACATGCATGGGCTGCGTCCTCGCCTTGTCGTTGTTCTTCCCTGAAGTCTAGGCGGGGTCGAGGGTTCTGTAGGAGCGGGCCATGCCCGCGATTCGCGCCCATTGGGCGCTCCTACAGGACAGCAGAAACGAAAAAGCCCGCACTAGGCGGGCTTCTTCACAGCGCAAGCGATCAGCCGCGGGCAGCCTTGATCACCTCGATGTACTGTTCGGCCAGGCGCTGGTCCTGGATCAGGGCGACGAAGTCCTGGCCCTGGGCATCCTTGGCGCCGAGGTCGTAACCCGCCTCGACGAAGAACTTCACGAAACGCTCGAAGTCGTCGATGCGCAGACCGCGATAAGCCTTGATCAGCTTGTGCAGCGACGGCGGGGTGTCATCGGCCGGCTCGACCTCGAGGAACAGCTTGATCGACTCGTCGCCGATCTCTTCGCCAATCACCTGCTTCTTGTCTTTACGCATCGCTCGTTCTCTCTACGGCATCTGTCGACGGCGCGGCCGTCACGAAAGGCGGGCAGTGTAACCCCGCGGCGGGCGCCGGCTCAACGCACGCGCACGGCGCCGCTGTGCAGGTCGGCCCAGATGTGGCCATTGGGGTAGCTGAGGAACTGGCAGTACACCGGACCGTGGCGCAGCAGGTCGAGCAGCTGCGGATAGGCTGCGGCCGGGTAAGACAGGCTGAGGGTACGGCTGTCGGCGTCGTAGCTGGGCTTCTTCAGACTCTTGCCCTCGCTGTCGAAGCTGATCAGTACCTGGGTGACGTCGCCGCCCTTGTTCATCGCCTTGCCCTTCAGACGCAGCAACGCCGGGGTGGTGATCGGAATCGGCTGCTGGTTCGACTGCCGCTGGCTGCCCAGGACCACGCTGTACTCGGTGACCTGCAGCAGTTGTTGCTGGTCCGGCTTGCCGACGCGCACGCCGCTGTCGTCCGGCGGCAGGAATTGCGCATGAGCCACAGCCGCATCGGCGGCGAACAGCGGCCCGGACAGAGCCAGGCCGAAAGCGAAAAGCAGGTTACGCAGGACCATCTCGACCCCCGGGAAAAAATCGTCCGGCACTCTAGCATGCGTTCCGGCACGCTCCCATGGGCCTTGGTCGCAGGCGGACGCATTGATAGGATTCGATGTATCACACCACACGCATTCCAACGGACGGATACGGGAGCCCCATGCTGCACAACGTCTCCGACCTCGACCTGCGCCTGCTGCGCATCTTCGCCACCGTGGTGCGCTGCGGCGGCTTCTCCGCCGCGCAAAGCGAGCTGGGCATGGGCCAGTCGACCATCAGCACGCATATCGCCAGCCTCGAAACACGCTTGGGTTACCGCCTGTGCGAACGCGGCAAGAGCGGCTTCCGCCTGACCGAAAAGGGCCGCCGGGTGCTGGACCACAGCCAGGTGCTGTTCAGTGCGCTGGGAGATTTCCGCGACCAGGTGCAATCACTGGCCGGACGCCTGGTCGGCGAGCTGAGCATCGGCCTGGCCGACAACATCGCCACCCTGCCCGAGGCGCGCATCCACGAGGCGCTGGCGCGCTTCTGCGCACGCGATCAGGACGTGCGCCTGCACCTGTCGATAGGTTCATCCACGGAATTGGAGCGGCAGATGCTCGGCGGCGAGCTGAACCTGGCCGTCGCCTGCTTCAGCCGGCAGTTGCCGAACCTGCGCTACCAGCCGCTCTACAGCGAACGCGTGGCGGTGTTCTGCGGCCAGAGCCATCCGCTGTTCGACCGCGAAGAGCTAACCCAAGCCGACCTGGAAGCCTGCGCCTGGGTGCAGTACGGCTACGCCCAGGCGGACGTGCAATTGCCGGCCGACCCAAGGCGCAGCACGGCGCTGGCCAGCAACATGGAAGCGGTGATTCATGCGGTGCGCGCCGGCACCCATCTGGGCTATCTGCCGACGCACTACGCGCAACGCTGGGTCGAGCAAGGCGCAATGCGCACGCTGCTGGCCGACCAGCTTGGCTACGGCATCAGCCACAGCCTGGTGGTGCGTGACGACATGGGCCATAACCAGGCTTTACAGGCGTTGGCTGAGGATCTCTGCGCCGTGCATGGCGCAGAGATGCCCTAAACGGCTCTTGTAGGAGCGAGCTTGCTCGCGAATCTGCTTCACCCCGCCCTTTCCCCGTCATTCCCGCGAACGCGGGAACCCAGTGACTCTGGATGATTCCCCTTCGGGCCAGCGCAAGCGCTGTTCGCGATAGAGCCGCGTCCCGCTTTCGCGGGGACGACGGATGGGCGGTCGGCACCGGGGCCGTCCACGAGCAAGCTCGCTCCTGCGATGGCCTTAGCGCGGTGCGGTGATGTGCTTGATATCGAGGAACGCCGACAGACCCCACGGGCCGAGCTCACGGCCGATGCCGCTGGCCTTGCCGCCGCCCCAGGAGGTCTGCGGGAACACCACTTGCGGCGAGTTCAGCCAGACATGGCCGGCCTCCAGGCGCTCGGCGACGCGCTGGGCGCGCTCGAGGTCGGCGCTGACCACGGTGGCTGCCAGGGCGAAGTCGCAGTCGTTGGCCTGGCGCAGGGCGTCGGCCTCGTCGGCGAAGCGACGTACGCAGAGTACCGGGCCGAAGATTTCCTCGCGCCACAGGCGGCTGTCTTCCGGCACGTCGACGTAGACGGTCGGCTGGATGCACCAGCCCTCGCCCACTTCGCCGCCGGTCAGGCGGGAAAGGCCTTCGTCGCGGGCGACGGCGAAGTAGTCCTGGACCTTGCGGAACTGGGCTTCGCTGGTCATCGGGCCCATGTCGGTCTCGCCGGCCAGCGGGTTGCCGACGCGCAGCGCTTCCACCGCTACCTTCAGGCGTGCCAGCAGGTCGTCGGCGATGCTCTCCTCGACCAGCAGGCGCGAGGTGGCCGAGCACATCTGGCCAGCGTTCCAGTACACGCCAGCGATGATCCACTGCACGGCGTCGTCCAGATTCGTGTCGGCGAATACCAGGATCGGCGACTTGCCGCCCAGTTCCAGGCCCACCGGCAGGGTGCGCGCGGCGGCAGCCTGCATGACCTTGCGGCCGACCGCGTTGCTGCCGGTGAAGGACAGCTTGTCGATGCCCTTGTGACCGGTGATGGCGGAACCGGCATCGGCCAGGCCGGGGACCAGGTTCAGCACGCCAGCGGGCAGGCCGATGGCGTCGGCGACTTCACCGAGCACCAGCTCGATCAGCGGGGTGATTTCCGAGGGCTTGAGCACCACGGTGCAGCCGGCGGCCAGGGCCGGCGCGACCTTCCAGGCGCTGGTCACCAGCGGGAAGTTCCAGGGCACGATCAGGCCGGCCACGCCTACGGGCTCGAAGCGGGTCTGCGAACGGAAGCCGGCGTCGGGCAGCGCGACTTCGGCGTTCTGCCGGGCGTCCAGGCCCTCGGCCAACTCGGCGTAGTAGGCGAAGGTGGCGATGCCGTCGCCGATGTCGATTTCCGCTTCCAGTTGCGGCTTGCCGCTGGCGCGCATCTGCAGGGCGATCAGCGCTTCGCGACGAGCTTCCAGCTGCTCGGCGAAACCGCGCAGGTAGCGGGCGCGCTCGGCGCCAGTGGTTTCGCGCCAGCTGGCGAAGGCGCGACGGGCAGCGGCGACGGCCAGATCGACGTCGGCCGGACCTGCGGCAGCGACGCTTTCCAGCGGCTCGCGGGTGGACGGGTTGATCGGTTGCAGGGTGGCGCCGTTGGCGGCGTCGCGCCATTGGCCGTCGATATAGAGCTGGGTAGGCATGCTGACCTCGGAAGCGGATTGAGCGAGGCCGGGAGCATAGGCAGGGGATGGATCGGCAAAAATGCCTATAAGCGCATGTACGCATCGATCATCGTCGATGCATGGTGATCTCTGGATGATTCCCCTTCGGGCCAGCGCAAGCGCTGTTCGCGATGAAGCCGCGTCCCGCGTTCGCGGGGAAGACGAGGGAAAGACAAACACACCGTCACCCCCGCGAACGCGGGGGCCCAATGAATTCCCTCAGGCGGGGAACTGCGCGCGCATCCAGGCCAGGTACTCGGCCACGCCCGCCTCGCCTTCACGCGGCGCCCAACTGCCGCGCTCGTCGTCGGCCAGCGCCTCGTAGGGACCGGACTTGGCTTCGAACATCAGGCTGTCCGGCTCCAGGGCGACCATCGCGTGGAAGGTGCCAGGCGGCAGGTCGACGCCGGCGCATTCGCCTTGCGGCGACAGCACGCGGGTTTCCAGCAGCTCGCCAGCATCCGAGAACAGCAGCAGGCCGAGGCTGCCGCGCAGCACGATCAGGGCTTCGGCCTTGTTCGGGTCGCGGTGGCAGTGCGGCTGGATGTAGGTGTCCGGCTGCAACGCGTTGAGCAGGCGATGGCAGGGCTCGGCCATCTCGTGCAGGTTGTGGTGCTGGCGCTGGCGCGGGCTGGCGGCCGCCTTCCCGTTCAGCTCGTCGAACAGTGTCTGGTCGAGGAAGCGCGGCCCGGCCATGGCTCAGAGGCCCTTGACGGCGAAGATGCCGGGGGCGTTGCGCCAGTAGCCCTTGTAGTCCATGCCGTAACCGAAGATGTAGCGGTCGATGCAGGATAGGCCGACGTAGTTGGCCTTCAGGTCCGGACGCGCCTTGCGGTCGTGGTCCTTGTCGATCAGCACGGCGGTGTGCACTTCGCGGGCGCCGGCATGGCGGCAGAAGTCGATGATCGCCGAGAGGGTGTGACCCTCGTCGAGGATGTCATCGATGATCAGCACGTCGCGGTCGATGAAGGAGACTTCCGGCTTGGCCTTCCAGAACAGCTCGCCGCCGGTGGTTTCGTTGCGGTAGCGGGTCGCGTGCAGGTAGGAGGCTTCCAGCGGGAAGTTGAGCTGCGGCAGCAGCTTGCCGGAGAAGATCAGCCCGCCGTTCATGACGCAGAACACCACCGGGTTGCGCTCGGCCAGTTCGGCATTGATGGCGCTGGCGACGCGGGTGATGGCGGCTTCTACCTCGGCGTTGGTGTAGAGGCAGTCGGCTTCGGCCATGACTTGGCGGATGTGCGCGAGATCGGCGGACATTGGCGGGGTCTCCCGGAAAAAGTGCGCAAAGGTACTCATCCGCCATGCCGGGGGCAAGTGCCGGCGGACGAAAGTCGAGCACAATCTTGACCCAGAGCAGACCAATTGTGCAGAGCACTTGTGGATAATCGCGCCCCGGCGTTTTTCGCGCGGCAACTGCCAACTGCCCCTAAGATGCATTACGCTAACGCGTTTTTTTGCCCGCCCCTCCCGGAGACCCCGCCCATGCCTGTGTTCGAGATTCGCCATCCCCTGATCCGCCACAAGATCGGACTGATGCGCCGCCACGACATCAGCACCAAGAACTTCCGCGAGCTGGCCCAGGAAGTCGGCGCCCTGCTGACTTACGAAGCGACCAAGGACCTGCCGCTGGAGAACTACGAGATCGAAGGCTGGGCCGGCGCCGTGCAGGTGGAGAAGATCTCCGGCAAGAAGATCACCGTGGTGCCGATCCTGCGCGCCGGCATCGGCATGCTCGACGGCGTGCTCAGCCTGATCCCCGGGGCCAAGGTCAGCGCCGTGGGCGTCGCGCGCAATGAAGAAACCCTCGAAGCACACACCTACCTGGAGAAGCTGGTGCCGGAGATCGACGAGCGCCTGGCGATGATCATCGACCCGATGCTCGCCACCGGCGGCTCCATGGTCGCCACCATCGACCTGCTGAAGAAGGCCGGCTGCAAGGAAATCCGCGCCATGGTGCTGGTCGCCGCGCCCGAGGGCATCAGGGCGGTCAACACCGCCCACCCGGACGTGAAGATCTTCACCGCGTCCATCGACCAGGGCCTCAACGAACACGGCTACATCATTCCCGGCCTGGGCGACGCCGGCGACAAGATCTTCGGCACCAAGCAGAAGGACACCTGATCCATGGCCGACGAATTCAACGACCCGCTGTGGCGCCAGATCATCTCCGGCGCGCAGATGCTCTTCGTGGCGTTCGGCGCCCTGGTGCTGATGCCGCTGATCACCGGCCTGGACCCGAACGTGGCGCTGTTCACCGCGGGCCTGGGCACCCTGCTGTTCCAGCTGGTGACCGGCCGCCAAGTGCCCGTGTTCCTGGCTTCGAGCTTCGCCTTCATCACCCCGATCATCCTCGCCAAGGGCCAGTTCGGCCTGGCCGCGACCATGGGCGGGGTGTTCGCCGCGGGCTTCGTCTACACCTTCCTCGGCCTGGCCGTGAAGATAAAAGGCACCGGCTTCATCGACCGCCTGCTGCCGCCGGTGGTCATCGGCCCGGTGATCATCTCCATTGGCCTGGCCATGGCGCCGATCGCCGCCAACATGGCCATGGGCAAGGCCGGTGACGGCACCGAGCTGATCCCCTACAAGACCGCGATGCTGATCTCCATGCCGGCGCTGGTCACCACCCTGATCGTGGCCGTGTTCGGCAAGGGCATGCTGCGCCTGGTGCCGATCATCTCCGGCGTGCTGGTGGGCTACGCGCTGTCGTTCGTCTTCGGCGTGGTCGACGTGGCCAAGATCGCCGCAGCGCCCTGGCTGGAGCTGCCCAAGTTCACCGCCCCGGAGTTCAACTGGCAGGCCATCCTGTTCATCGTCCCGGTCGCCCTGGCGCCGGCCATCGAGCACATCGGCGGCGTCATCGCCGTGGGCGGCGTCACCGGCCGCAACTACCTGAAGAAGCCGGGCCTGCACCGCACCCTGCTCGGCGATGGCCTGGCCACCTCGGCCGCCGGCCTGTTCGGCGGTCCGCCGAACACCACCTACGCCGAAGTGACCGGCGCGGTGATGCTGACCAAGAACTACAACCCGAAGATCATGACTTGGGCGGCCTGCTTCGCCATCGGCCTGGCCTTCATCGGCAAGTTCGGCGCCATCCTGCAGAGCATCCCGGTACCGGTGATGGGCGGCATCCTCTGCCTGCTGTTCGGCACCATCGCCTCGGTGGGCATGAACACCCTGATCCGCCACAAGGTCGACCTGTCGCAGGCGCGCAACCTGGTGATCGTATCGGTGACCCTGGTGTTCGGCATCGGTGGCGTACTAATCGGCTCGGGCACCGGCCCGGATGACTTCGGCCTGAAGGGCATCGCCCTGTGCGCTATCGTCGCCATCGTGCTCAACATGATCCTCCCTGGCGAAGAAGGCTGGGAGAACAAGACCCTGAACGAAGGCAGCGGCGAACAAGACGCCGACTGACCCGAAGCGGCCCGAACCGGGCAAAGGTTCGGGCCGCTTCGATCGCGTTCCCCGCCAGAATCCCCTGAGCGACTGCGAACGCCTGCCGCACGCGGCAGTCCACAGCGATGGAAGCGCACCGTCCTGGAGGAAACCGTCATTTCCGCTTTGCCCCCTACCCTGCCTGCCACCGGTAACCGCCCATGAGCCGCGCCTGGTGGCTGCTGATCGCCCTGATCGGCGCTTCGCTGTTGCCACTGCTGCTCGGCGGCCGGTCGATGCTCGATCAACTCGCGCGCTTCCCGCTCGACAGCTTGTTGCTGATGTTCGGCATGATCCTGCTGTGCTGGCTGATCAACGCGCAGAAACTGCGCGTGCTGCTGGCCGGCCGCGCCGGCCCGCTGAGCCAGCGGCAGACCGTCGGCATCGTCATGGCCTCGGAGTTCGCCTTCTACGCGACGCCCGGCGGCAGCGGCGCGCCCCTGACACTGATGGCGCTGCTGGCGCGACGCGGCATGCGCCCGGCGCAGAGCAGCGCGATCTTCGCCGTCGACCAGTTGAGCGACTTGCTGTTCTTCCTCAGCGCCTTGCTGGTGGTGCTGGGCTACACGCTGTCGCACAGCCTGAGCCCGAACCTGGAATCCTCGCTGCTGCTGGGCGCCCTGCTGCTGGGCGGCCTGCTCTGCGCAGTGATCCTGCTGGCGCGCTTCCAGCGCCGGGTGATCCGCGCCAACGGCCGCCTGCTGGCGCGCCTGCGCGTCGGCCCGCGGCGGCGCCTGCACTGGGCGCGCAAGCTGCTGCACTTCCGCGACAACATCGTCATCAGCCTGAAGCAACCGCCGCGCCGGCTGCTGCTGGTGTTCCTGCTGACCAGCTGCCACTGGACGCTGCGCTTCTCGGTGCTCTATCTGGTGCTGCGGGCGATGGGCGTTGAGCTGCACTGGGCCTGGACCTTCCTGGTCCAGCTGCTGTCGCTGGCGGCGGGCCTGGCCACGCTGCTACCTGGCGGTGCCGGCGGCACCGAGCTGACCTCGATGGCACTGCTCGGCCCGCTGGTGGGCAAGTCGACCGCGGCGGCGGCCATCCTGGTCTGGCGGGTGGTGACCTACTACTTCTACCTGGTGGCGGGCGGGCCGGTGTTCGCGCTCATGGCCGGGCGCCCGCTGCTGCGTCGGCTGATCGGCCTGCGCGCGGAGCGCTCCTAGTCGGCGGGCTTCTTCGGCGGCTTGTCGTCGCCTTCTTCGTGCAACTCACGCCAGAGGTCGGCGGCACCGGGAAACTCGGTGCCGTCTTCTTCGCTCAGGGCATCGACGTCGTAACGGCTGGTACAGCCTTCGCCCAGGGTGGGCGGCGGGGTGGCGGTTCCGGGGGTTTTCTCGTCGGACATGGCCGGGCTCTCCTGTGATTGGGGTTCGCCCGGCCTCGACGGTCAGTCGAACACTACGGTCTTGTTGTCGTGCACCAGCACACGGTCTTCCAGGTGATAGCGCAGGCCGCGGGCCAGCACCAGCTTTTCCACGTCCTTGCCCAGGCGCACCAGGTCTTCGATGTTGTCGCGGTGGCTGATGCGCACCACGTCCTGCTCGATGATCGGGCCGGCGTCCAGTTCCTCGGTGACGTAGTGGCAGGTCGCGCCGATCAGCTTCACGCCGCGCAGCGAAGCCTGGTGGTAAGGCTTGGCGCCGACGAACGAGGGCAGGAAGCTGTGGTGGATGTTGATCACCTGGTGGCGGTACTTCTGGCACAGGTCTGGCGGCAGGATCTGCATGTAGCGCGCCAGCACCACGTTGTCGGCCTGGTGTTCGTCGATCAGTTGCGACACGCGCTCGAAGGCGGGCTGCTTGTTCTTCGGATCGACCGGTACATGGAAGTAAGGAATACCGTGCCACTCGACCATGCTGCGCAGGTCGTCGTGGTTGGCGATCACGCAGGGAATCTCGCAATCCAGCTCGCCGCTGTGCCAGCGGTGCAGCAGGTCGGCCAGGCAATGCGACTCGCGACTGGCCATCAGCACCACGCGCTTCTTCACTGCCGAATCGGTAATGCGCCATTCCATGGAGAACTCGCGCGCGATGGGCGCGAAGGCCTGGCGGAAGCCGGCGAGGTCGAACGGCAGCGAGTCGGCACGGATCTCGTGGCGCATGAAGAACCAGCCGCTGTCGTTGTCGGAGTGGTGACTGGCCTCGGTGATCCAGCCGTTATAGGTGGCCAGGAAATTACTCACCTTGGCGACAATGCCAACCCCATCGGGGCAAGCGATCACCAGTCGAAAAGTGCGCATGAGGGTGTGACTCCAGATACATCGCGAAGGCGGCCATTCTAACGGCTGCCCGGGAAATCCGCGACCGCTGCCGCCGAGCGCGCCACGGAACTGTTGAATAGCCAAGCCAATACATTCGGATGTTTAACTTAATTACAACGAATGACGCTGACGATTCATTAATTCCCGGTTTACTCCAAGTAATCAACTGACTATTATTGAGAGTAAAACTTCCCTCCAACGCCGAACCTCAAGACAAGGTACCCCAAATGTCGCTGATCAATGAGTACCGCGCCACCGAAGAAGCCATCAAGGAACTTCAAGACCGTCTGAAATCCCTCGAACAGGATGACAAACTGAAGAAGGAACTGGAGTTCGAAGGGAAACTCCGGGCTTTGATGGGCACTTATGGCAAGTCCCTGCGCGACATCATTGCGCTGCTCGATCCGGACGCCAAGCTGACCAAGTCCCCGCGCGCCGCCAAGAGCACTGGCACCAAACGCGCTCGCAAGGTCAAGCAATACAAGAACCCGCACAACGGCGAAGTGATCGAAACCAAGGGCGGCAACCACAAGACGCTCAAGGAATGGAAAGCCAAGTGGGGCGCCGAGACCGTCGAGAGCTGGGCCACCCTGCTCGGCTAAGCCGCCTGCTCCAGCAAGAACGCCAGCCTCGGCTGGCGTTTTTTATTGCCGCGATAAATATTCCCGCGCCCTACAAGCCATAACGCTGGCGCAAGTTCGCCGCATAGGCTTGCCACTCTTGCAGCAGCGCCTGTCCCTGCACGCCAGTATTTTCAAGCTGTCCAGCCAGGGCCACTTCGAAACTCCCGAGGGTGTTCGGCGCACCGTACTCCTCGAGACTCAGCCGGCAACGGCAGAACTCTCGCCATTGTTCCTGTTCGAGTCCCGACAAAGTTTCCGGGAAATTTCGCGCGCGATAGCGGAACAGCAACTCACCCAGGCGCGGATCATCGAACGGCCATTGCTCTTTGCCGAGCCGCGCAGGCTCCGCCCGACGCACCTCTTCGCAGAGTCGACGGTCGCGGTCGCCAATAAATCCGTCATATAGCTGTTGTTCGGGATCCTGGCTGGCCGCAAAGTTTTCCTCCGCATATATCGACGCCAGCTTGGCCTGCCAGACGGACTTGTTCTCGCGCAGCAACTCCGCACGCTGCAGTTGGCCGTCCAGATCGATCTGCAGGCGTTCCCGGTCCGCCTCGCGCAGCACGCCCATCGGCGCCAGCACCGGGCAGCGATTGACGTGCACCAGCTTCAGCGGTACCGGCAGCTCGCCTTCGGCCAGCTCCTCGCGACGGGTGTAGAGGCGGCTGCGCAGGGCGTCGCCATCCAGGTCGAGCAGGGGCGCCGGATCGAGCCCGAGGTCGCAGACGATCAGCGCATTGCGATTGCGCGGATGCCAGGCCAGCGGCAACACCACCGAAAGGAAATTACGCGCCGCGGAGAAGCGCCCGGAGACATGCACCAGCGGCTGCAACAGGCGCACCTGATCGAGCACCGCCGTCTTGCTGCGCAGGCGATACAGGTAGTCGTACAGTTTGGGCTGGCGCTCACGAACCAGGCGAGCCAGGGCGATGGTCGCGCGCACGTCGGACAGCGCGTCGTGGGCCTGGCCATGCTCGATGCCATTGGCCTCGGTCAGACGCTCCAGCTTGAGGGTTACCACGCCTTCTTCGTTGCGCGGCCACTCGATACCTTCCGGGCGCAGCGCGAAGGTGGTGCGCACCAGGTCGATGAGGTCCCAGCGGCTGTTGCCGCCCTGCCATTCGCGGGCATAGGGATCGAAGAAATTGCGATAGAGGCTGTAGCGCGTCACCTCGTCGTCGAAGCGCAGGGTGTTGTAACCCGCCACGCAGGTACCCGGACGGGCCAGCTCGGCATGCAGCCGGGTCATGAACTCCGCCTCGCCCAGGCCGTCGGCCTCCAGGCGCTGCGGGGTGATGCCGGTGATCAGGCAGGCCGCCGGATGCGGCAGGATGTCGTCGCTGGGACGGCAGTAGAAGTTCAGCGGCGCCTCGATCTCGTTGAGCGCCTCGTCGGTGCGGATGCCGGCAACCTGCAGCGGGCGGTCGCGGCGCGGATCGATACCGGTGGTTTCGTAGTCGTACCAGAAAATGCTGGCGTTCATGGCGCTCTCCCTTGGCCTGGCGGCGGGAGTTTATCACCCGCGCCCTGCCGCCCCGCGAGCGCTGGCGATGGGCTATCGTTAGCGACGTGATTACTACCAAGGAATAGGTAAATGACGACGAACAGCAGCGACAATCCCTACGCCACGCCCGGCAGCAGCCTCCACGAACCTCGCGTGAACTCCGGCGCCCTCAGCGTCGAAGAAGCCCTCGCCCGCGACTATGACTTCCGCATCGGCGAAGTGCTCGGCGAAGCCTGGCACAAGTTGAAAGGCATAAAGGGCACGTTGATTGGCGCCGTGCTCATCTACGGTGTGGCGATCAACGTCATCAGCTTCGTGATCGCCCTCGTCCTCGGCCTGCTGGGCCTGTTCCAGGTGTCGCACGCCGGCACCCAGGTCCTGGAGATCGTGGTGAACGTCTTCGCCGGCGCGCTCTGCTACCCGCTGCTGGCCGGGCTCAACCTGATCGGCATCCGCCGCGCGGCCGACCAGCCGGCGGAGATCAACGAAATGTTCAGCCACTTCGGCCTGTTCATGCCGCTGTTCATCACCGGCCTGGGGATAACCGCACTCATCTACCTGGGCATGTTCCTGTTGCTGCTGCCGGGCATCTACCTGGGCGTAGCCTACTCGCTGGCCGTGCCGCTGCTGGTCGAGCGCAACCTCTCGCCCTGGCAGGCCATGGAGGCTTCGCGCAAGGCGATCAGCAAGCACTGGTTCAAGGTCTTCGGGTTGTTCCTGGCCATCGGCGGCATCCTGCTGCTGAGCGCAATCCCGCTGGGCATCGGCCTGGTGTGGACGCTGCCGATGGCCATCATCGCCATCGGTGTGCTCTATCGCACCATCTTCGGCGTACTGCCGCCGGCGAATTGAGATGCGCCACGGATTTGACCTCCGCGCTGGTTGCCTGCGCGGACGGTGCTGGCTAGCATCTGGCTTTCCCTCATGTCACAGCCACCTGCCTTGATCGCCGCCGCGCCGCCCCGCCCCGCCCCTTCGCCAGCCGTTGTGCCGCTGGACACCCGCTACCAGGTGGAGACCCCGGAAGGCATCGACCTGCTGCTGCGCCCGGCCGGCCCGGTGGCTCGCGGCCTGGCCTACCTCATCGACCTGGGCATCCGCGTGCTGATGATGCTGGCGATGTTCATCCTGCTGGCCTTCCTCGGCCAGCTCGGTACTGGCCTCGGGCTGTTGCTCACCTTCCTCGTGACCTGGTGGTACATGGTGCTCTTCGAGGTGCTGAACCAGGGCCGCTCGCCGGGCAAACAGGTGATGGGGCTGCGCGTGGTGCACGACGACGGCACGCCGGTCGGCTGGTCCGCTTCGCTGCTGCGCAACCTGCTGCGCTTCGCCGACATCCTGCCCTTCGGCTACACGCTCGGCCTGCTCGCCTGCCTGTCCAACCCGGCATTCAAGCGCCTGGGCGATCTCGCCGCCGGCACCCTGGTGATCTACCGTGATCCGCTGCCCGGCAAACCGGCGCTGCCGCAAGTGCCGGCGCAATTGCCGCCGTGCCCGCTGAGCCTGGCCGAACAACGCGCCTTCACTGGCTTCGCCGAACGCAGCGCCGGCCTCTCGGCCGCACGCCGCGAGGAGTTGGCCGGTATCCTTGCCGAGCCGCTCAACGTACCCGCCGCACAGGCCGAAGCACGCATCCAGGGCATCGCCAGCGGGCTGCTCGGCGGAGGCCTGGCCACGCCATGAAGCAGAGCCTGTTCGAACAGCGCCACCGCGGCGAATGGAAACGCTTCGGCAAGCGCCTGGAGCAGCTGGAAACCGGCAAGCGCGAAGACGCCGGACGCGCCGAAGAATTCGCCAGCGAGTACCGCAGCATCTGCCAGCAATTGGCGCTGGCCCAGGACCGCGGCTACAGCAGCCATCTGATCGACCAGCTGCAACAACTGGCCATGCGCGGCCACCAACAGTTCTACCGCCATCGCAGCCATCTCGGTGCGCGCCTGATCGGCTTCCTCCTCGCCGGCTTCCCCCGCCTGGTGCGCGAGGAGTGGCGCGCCATCGCCGTGGCCAGCCTGCTGTTCTATGGCAGCCTGCTGCTCATGGGCCTGCTGGTGTTCTACTTCCCCGACCTGGTCTACAGCCTGGTCAGCCCGGACCGGGTCGCCGACATGGAAGCCATGTACTCCCCCGACGCCAGCCGCCTAGGCCCGCTCGCCGAGCGCGGCGCCGGGGACAACTGGCAAATGTTCGCCTTCTACGTGATGAACAACATCGGCATCGCCTTCCAGACCTTCGCCAGTGGCCTGCTGTTCTGCCTCGGCAGCCTGTTCTTCCTGTTCTTCAACGGCTTGATGATCGGCGCGGTCGCCGGGCACCTGACGCAGATCGGTTACGTGCAGACCTTCTGGTCCTTCGTCATCGGCCACGGCGCCTTCGAGCTGACCGCCATCACCTTCGCTGGCGCCGCCGGGCTCAAGCTCGGCTGGGCGCTGCTCGCCCCCGGCCGCCTGAGCCGCGGCGAAGCGTTGCGCGAAGCGGCGGCGCGAGCCATCCGGCTGATCGCCGGGGTCATCCTGCTGCTACTCATCGCCGCCTTCGTCGAGGGCTACTGGTCTTCGCTTACGCGCTTTGCACCGATGGTCAAGTACGGCGTCGGCGCCGCGCTCTGGCTGCTGGTCGGCAGCTACTTCCTCTTCGCCGGACGCCGCGCCCATGCGCCTGACTGACGCCAGCGTGGCAATTCGCCCGCGCAGCGCATGGGAAGCGCTGGACCTCGGCGTGCTCATGGCGCGCCGCCACGCCGGCCTGCTGACGGCGAGCTGGGCGGCCGTGACGCTGCCGGTGTTCGTCGTGCTCAGCCTGGCGCTGTGGAACTATCCGGGCCTGGCGATCCTGCTTTTCTGGTGGCTGAAGCCAGCCTTCGAGCGCCTGCCGCTGTACATCCTTTCCCGCGCGCTGTTCGGCGACACCCCGACCCTACGCGAATCCCTGCGCGCCTTCCCCGGCCTGCTGCGACGCCAGTTGCTGCCCAGCCTGCTGTGGCGGCGCTTCAGCCCGACGCGCAGCTTCGACCTGCCGGTGCAGCAACTCGAAGGCCTCAAGGGCCGCGAGCGCAGCCAGCGGCTGATCGTCCTCGGCCAGCGCAACGCCGCCGGCGCGACCTGGCTGACGGTGATCGGCATGCACTTCGAGGCCGCGCTCTACCTCGGGCTGATGGCCTTGCTCTACCTGCTGCTGCCGCAGCAATGGTTGTCGGACTGGAAATGGCAGGCGCTGCTCAACGTGCTGCAGGGCGACCTGCAATGGCTGGAGCACCTGGCCAACCTGCTCTACGCCGTGGCCTTGGTGGTCTGGGAGCCGGTCTACGTGGCCTGCGGTTTCAGTCTCTATCTGAACCGCCGCACCGAGCTGGAAGCCTGGGACATCGAGCTGACCTTCCGCCGCCTGCGCCAGCGCCTCATCGGCAGTGCCTACGCACTCCTGCTGCTCTGCGCCAGTGCGCTGGTGCTGCTACCCACGCCCTCCGCCTGGGCTGCCGAAGAGGCCGGCGCCAGCAGTTGCCCGTTGCCGCAGACCGATCCCAACGGCCCCGACGCGCCGCGCCTGCAGCATCAGCGCCTGAGCAGCGAACAGTCGCGCCAGGCCGCCCACTCTCTGCTCGACGCCCCGCCCTTCCGCAACCGCGAGACGCAAACCCAATGGCGACTGGGCGAAGCGAAGGAAGAAAAGGCGAAGCAAAGCGACGCAGACATGAAGGCGTTCTTCGACGCCCTGCGCCACTGGAAGCCCTTCGAGTTCATCGCCCAATCCGTGCAGGCCCTGCTCTGGGCCGCGCTGCTCGCCCTGGCCTTCCTCCTGCTGTGGCGCTACCGCGCCTGGCTGCGCCTGTTTGCCGAGCGCCTGGGCCTGCCGCAGCGCGCCAAACGCGAAGCGCCGCCCGTGCTTTTCGGTCTGGAGCTGACCCCGGAAAGCCTGCCCGGCGACATTGCCGGCGAAGCCGAACGCCTGTGGGACGAACAGCCGCGCGCCGCCCTCGGCCTGCTCTACCGCGCCCTGCTCAGCCGCCTGCTGCACGACTTCCGCCTGCCGCTGCGCGAATCGACCACCGAGGGTGAAGTCCTGCAGAGCGTGGCGAGCCTGCAGCGCCCCGAGCTGGACAGCTACGCGCAGTTGCTCACCGGCCGCTGGCAGGACCTCGCCTACGGCCATCGCCTGCCCGCCGCCAACTACAAGCAGGCACTTTGCGACGGCTGGCGCGGCCTGTTCGATGCCAGGGTGACGCCATGACCCGCACGACACGTGCGCTGCTGGTCGTGCTGCTGCTCGCCGTGCTCGGCGGGCTGGGCTACTACCTGGTGCAGAACCTGCACCCGCAGACCCGCACCCTGGAACTCGGCCCGGCGCCAGAAGCCCGCGCCAACCCCTACCTCGCCGCCGAGCGTTACCTGCGTGGCCGCGGGCTCTCGGTCAACAGCGTCCGCAGCCTCGAAGGACTCGACCAGATGCCGAGCAAGGGGCACACCCTGGTGCTGCTCGGCAGCCGCAACAGCATCACGCCCGGACAGAATCGCCAGCTGATGAGCTGGGTGGAACAGGGCGGCAGCCTGATCGTCACCGCCGAACACCTGTGGGACGACAAGACCGGCAAGAGCGGCGACCCGCTGCTCGACCCGCTGGGTGTGCGCCAGTACCTCAGCAAGGACCTGGACAAGGCACCAGGAATAGGCACCGACGGCGACAAGGGACAGACGCAGGACGCCGAGGGCGCGGACACCGACGCCGCGCCGCCAGCCGAGACGGACGACCCGACCCGCGCCAGTGCTGATGACGCCTATCCGGACCTGACCAAGCTCTACCTGGACAACGAGCAAGCCCCGGCCTACTTCGGCTTCGATACCGAATACCACCTCTTCGACTCGAAGAACCTGGCCTACGCCTGGGCCAACAGCCACGACACCACCCACCTGCTGCAACTGCAGCAAGGCGAAGGCCTGATCACCGTCCTTACCGACAACTGGATCTGGCAGAACGACAAGCTCGACGAATACGACAACGCCTGGCTGCTCTGGTACCTGACCCAGGACAGCGCCGTCACCCTGGTCTACCGCGCCGACAGCGACAGCCTGCTCAGCCTGCTGCTGCGCAATTATCCCCAGGCCCTGCTCGCTGGCGCCCTGCTGCTGGCCCTTGTGTTGTGGCGAGTCAGCCTGCGCCAGGGGCCGCTGCAGCCGGTGCCCAGCCGCGCACGCCGGCAACTGGTCGAGCACCTGCGCGCCAGCGCCGACTTCCTGCTCCGCCAGCGCGGCCACGCGGCCCTGCTGCAAGGCTTGCAACGCGATATCCTGCGCCGCGCGCGGCAACGCCAGCCCGGCTTCGAACGCCTGCCCATCGCCGAGCAATGGCAGCACCTGGGGCGCATGACGCGCCTGCCGGTCGGCGCCATCAGCCAGGCCATGCGGCCCCACCCGAAACAGCGCATGAGCGCCGCCGACTTCACCCGCCAGGTCGCGCACCTGCAAACACTCAGGAATGCCCTATGACCGATCAGACGCCCGAATCCAGCGCTACCACGCCACCCAACCCGACGCTCCAGCGCCAGCGCGCCAGCCAGCTGGCCCAGGCGCTGCGCCATGAACTGCAGAAGGCCCTGATAGGCCAGGTCGGGGTCATCGACGACGTGCTGACCGCCCTGCTCGCCGGCGGCCACGTCCTCGTCGAAGGCGTGCCGGGCCTGGGCAAGACCCTGCTGGTGCGGGCCCTGGCGCGCTGCTTCGACGGCGCCTTCGCACGCATCCAGTTCACCCCCGACCTGATGCCCAGCGACGTCACCGGCCACGCCGTGTACGACCTGGCCAGCGAGCAGTTCAAGCTGCGCAAGGGCCCGGTGTTCACCAACCTGCTGCTGGCCGACGAGATCAACCGCGCGCCGGCCAAGACCCAGGCCGCCCTGCTGGAAGTCATGCAGGAACGCCAGGTGACCCTGGAGGGCCGCGCCCTCTCGGTGCCGCAGCCGTTCATGGTGCTGGCCACGCAGAACCCGATCGAGCAGGAAGGCACCTACCCGCTGCCCGAGGCCGAGCTGGACCGCTTCATGCTCAAGCTGCGCATCGACTACCCGCAGGAGGCCGAGGAGCAGAACCTGGTGCGCCAGGTCACCCGTTCGGCGCGCAGCGACATGCTTGACGTGGCGCCCCTGCGCGCGCTGTTCAAGGACAAGGACGTGATCGCCCTGCAGAAGATCGCCGCGGACCTGGCGATCGACGACCAGGTGCTCGACTACGCCGTGCGCATCGCCCGCACCACGCGCAACTGGCCGGGCCTGGCGCTGGGCGCAGGTCCCCGCGCGTCCATCGCCCTGGTGCGTTGCGCCCGCGCCCGCGCCCTGCTGCGCGGTGGTGACTTCGTGATCCCCGACGACATCAAGGGCTGCGCACTGGCCGTACTACGCCACCGCGTGCGGCTGTCGCCGGAGCTGGATATCGAGGGCCTCTCGGTGGACCAGGTGCTGCAACAACTCATCGACCAGGTGCCGGCGCCGCGCGTATGAAGCCCTCGCGCGCGCTGCTCGCGCTGCTCGCCACGCTCGCTATCGCTGGGTTGCTGCTGGGCAGCGCCACGGCCCTGGGCAGCCCGGCTCCGGCGATCTTCGGCAGCCTCTGGTGGGGTGCGCTGCTCGCCGTATTGGCGCTGGCTGCGGTCGACGCCCTGAGGCTGCGCCGCCTGCCCTCGCCGCGCCTGCAACGCCAACTGGCCGGCAACCTGCCGCTGGGGCGCTGGAGCGACGTGCGCCTGCAACTGCACCACAGCTTCCGCCAGCCCCTGCGCGTGACGCTCTTCGACCACCTGCCCGCCGGCATGGAGTTCGAGTACCTGCCGCAAGCAGTCGAGCTGCACCCCGGCGAACTCACGGAACTCGGCTACCGCGTGCGACCGCTGCAACGCGGCCACTTCGTCTTCCCCCGTTGCGAGATCGAACTGCCCAGCCCTCTGCGCCTGTGGCGCGGCCGGCGCTACCTCGAACAGCGCGACGAAACCCGCGTCTACCCCGACTTTGCGCGCATCTACGGCGCCGAGCTGATGGCCGTCGACCACTGGCTCAGCCGCATCGGCGTGCGCCCCGGGCAACGCCGCGGGCTGGGGCTGGAGTTCCACCAGCTGCGCGAATTCCGCGACGGCGACACCCTGCGCCAGATCGACTGGAAGGCCTCCGCGCGCAAGCGCACGCCCATCGCCCGCGAATACCAGGACGAGCGCGACCAGCAGATCCTCTTCCTGCTCGACTGCGGCCGGCACATGCGCAGCAAGGACGGCGACCTCACCCACTTCGACCACGCGCTCAACGCCAGCCTGCTGCTGGCCTACGTGGCGCTGCGCCAGGGCGATGCCGTGGGCCTGCTGACCTTCGCCGGCGAGCGCACCCGTCACCTGCCGCCGGCCAAGGGCAACGCCCAGCTCGGCGCCCTGCTCAACGCGGTCTACGACCTCGAAAGCAGCCAGCGCCCAGCCGACTACGCCAACGCCATCCAGACCGTACTCGGCCGCCAGCGTCGCCGCGCGCTGGTGGTGCTGGTTACGAACCTGCGCGATGAGGAAGACGACGAACTGGTCGCCTCCGTGCGCCGCCTCGGCCGCCAGCACCGCGTGCTGGTCGCCAGCCTGCGCGAGGAAGTTCTCGACCAGCTGCGCCAGGCGCCAGTGCAAGGTTACGAAGAAGCCCTGACCTACTGCGGCGCCCTCGACTACCTCAACGCCCGCGCCGGCCTGCACGAAAAGCTGCTGGCCAACGGTGTGCCGGTACTCGACGCCCGCCCCAGCCAGCTCGGCCCCGAACTGGTCAGCCGCTACCTGGGCTGGAAGCGCGCCGGCACCCTCTAAGGCGCGTCAGGCGCCGAAGAAGCGGTAGAAGGCACGCAGCTCCGCCTGCACCTGTTGCAGATCGGCCTCGACGAATAGCACCAGCCCGTGCGCCGCGCATTGCGCCAGGCGCGGCAGGTCCAACGGGTGCACGAAGCCCAGCAGTGGATAACCGCCCATGCTCTGGTGATCGGCCAGCAGCACGATCGGCTGGCCATCCGGCGGCACCTGGATGGCGCCGTTCAGCATGCCGAGCGACCACTGCCGTTTGGGCGCCTGCAGGGGGTCGCCACGCAGCCGCGCGCCCATGCGGTCGGACTGCGGACTAAGACGCCAGGGCTGGGTGAAGAACGCCTGGCGCTGCTCCGGCGCGAAAGCCTGGGCATCGCCGCCAAGCATCACGCGCAATGGCGGCGGATTGCGATAGTCCGGCACATAGGGCCAGGGCACCTGCGCAGAACCGGTGAAGGCACCGATGCTCGATTCGCACGGCAGCAGGTCACCCGCCGCCAGCGCGCGGCCGTCGCCATGCAGTCCGCCCAGCCCCTCGCGTGTCTGGCAGGCCACGCTGCCGAGAACAGGCGCGACTTGGAAACCGCCGACCACCGCCAGATAGGCGCGTTGACCGCTGGCGGCGTAGCCCAGCTCCAGCGTCTGGCCGGCACGCAGCGGGAAGCGCGACCAGGGCGCCCGTGCCTCGCCATCGACGCGGATCGGCAGCTCGGCGCCGCAGAGCGCCAGCCAGCAATCCGTCTTGGCCTGCAAGCGCACGCCGCCCAGGGCGATCTCCAGCAAGGGCGTGCCCCAGGCATTGCCCAGCAAGTGATTGGCCCAGGCCGCCGCCTGGATATCCACAGGCCCGCCCGGCGATACCCCAAGGTGCTGCCAGCCGCTTCGGCCGGCGTCCTGCAACAGGCTCAGGGCACCGGGCTTGAGTACGCATAAGCCGCTCATGGCTGGCCGCCGGCACGGCGGAAGGCCGCTTCGTCGATGGGCAGAAAGCGCACGCGGTCGCCCAGCGCGAAGGGACAGGGCGGCTCGCGCTGCGGGTCGAACAGACGCACCGGCGTCAGCCCTAGCAAGTACCAGCCGCCCGGCGAGGCCTGGGGATAAATCGCGGTCTGTCGTTCGGCAATGGCCAGGCTGCCGGCCGGCACTCGCGTGCGCGGCGTGGCCCGGCGCGGCAGGGCGAGGCGCTCGTCGAGCTCGCCGAGGTAGGCGAAACCGGGCGCGAAGCCGATGGCGCCGACACGATAGTCGCGCCCGCTGTGCAGCTCGATCACTTGCGCCGCGCTCAACCCACACAGGCGCGCGACTTCGGCGAGGTCTTCACCGGCGTACCAGATGGGAATCTCGTGCAAGCGCCCCGCGTCTTCATGGACGGGGTGCGCCTGCCAGTCGGCCAGCAGCGGCTGCAGCAAGCGGGACAGCTCCAGGTGATCGGTGCGGCGCAGGTCGTAGTGCAGCAGCAGCGTGGTCCAGCCCGGTACCAGATCGATGAACGATTCGCCCAGTCGCGCGCGCAGGCGCTCGGCAAGTGCGGCGATGCGCAGCGGCAATTGCGCGTCGGGCTGCTCGGCCAGGGTCAACAACAGCGATTGGGCACCAAAGGGCTCGATGCGAATCATGCGGCGTCCAGCAGGCCGCGCAGGCGGCGCAGCACCGCCAGGGATTCGGGGTTGTCGCCATGCACGCAGAGGCTGTCAGCGCGCAGGCGCAGCGGGTTGCCGTCGATATCCGGGAAGGGCTCGCCACGGGCGATGGCCAGGGCCTGGTCGAGGATGCGCTGCGGCTCGTGATGCACCGCGCCGGCCAGTCGCCGCGGCGCCAATTGGCCATCGGGCAGGTAGGCGCGGTCGGCGAAGGCTTCGAACATCAGCGGCACGTCGGCGGCATCGGCCAGCGCCAGCTCGCGGGTGTTGTCGGCCAGGGCCAGGACCATCAGCGGCAGGCCCTTGCGGTAGGCGGCGCAAGCGTCGAGCACTGCCACCAGCAAGGCGTCGTCACGCACCAGGTCGTTGTACAGCGCGCCATGCGGCTTGACGTAATCGACACGGGTACCGGCGGCGCGGCAGAACGCGTCCAGCGCGCCGAGCTGGTAGAGCACCAGGGCCTGCACCTCTTCCGGCGAGCAACTCAGATGGCGGCGGCCGAAACCGGCGAGGTCCGGATAGGACGGGTGCGCCCCGATGCTCACGCCCTGCTCGACCGCCAGGCGCACGGTGCGCTGGATGGTCAGCGGGTCGCCGGCATGGAAGCCGCAAGCCAGGTTGGCCTGGTCGATCAGCGGCATGGCATGGACATCGTCACCCATCCGCCAGGCGCCGTAGCTCTCGCCCATGTCGCAGTTGAGCAGGATGCGCGGAGACTGGTCGGTCATGGTTTGCCTCGGATTCGCCTTAAGGTTTCGGAAATGTTCCTAGGTTAAACCAGACACTGCCCAATTGGTCGTAGGTAATATCCACTAGCCATCTTGGGGGAGTAACATTCCCGGTTTCCGCCCGCCGACATCCGATGATTTCTCGATGAAAGCCCTGATCCTGAGCGCCTACGCGGCCTCCATCGCCTATGTGCACATGCGCGGCCAAGTACGCCACAAGCTCTCCCGGCAGTTGAGCGATCACTCCAGTTTCCTCGCCCCGCTGAACTGCTTCATGTACCTGTTCTCGCGGGTGCCGAACAAACCCTACCTGTCACCCGACGACTTCCCGGAGATGCGCAAGCTGACCGAGAACTGGGAAGTCATCCGCGCCGAGGCCCTGCGCCTGCGTGAGGCCGGCAGCATCAAGCGCTCCGAGCAGTACAACGACGTCGGCTTCAACTCCTTCTTCAAGACCGGCTGGAAGCGCTTCTACCTGAAGTGGTACGACGAGGCGCACCCGTCAGCCGACGAGGTCTGCCCGCAGACCACCGCGCTGCTGCGCGAGATTCCCTCGGTGAAGGCGGCGATGTTCGCCGAGCTGCCGCCGGGCTCGCGCCTGGTGCGCCACCGCGATCCCTACGCCGGCTCGCTGCGCTACCACCTGGGCCTGGTCACCCCGAACGACGAGGGCTGCTTCATCGAAGTCGACGGCCAGCGCTACTCGTGGAAGGACGGCGAGGCCGTGGTGTTCGACGAGACCTACATCCACTACGCCGAGAACACCACCCGGCACGACCGCGTGATCCTCTTCTGCGACGTCGAAAGACCGCTGAAGTACCGCTGGGCCCAGGCCTTCAACCGCTGGTTCAGCCGCAACGTAATGGCCGCCGCCGCATCGCCCAACGATGCCGGCGACAAGACCGGCGCGATCAACCGCGCCTTCGGCTCGCTGTACAAGATCCGCCTGCGGGGCAAGGCGCTGAAGAAGCGCAACCGCAAGCTGTACTACCTGCAGAAGTGGTCGTTCTTCGCCGCCCTCCTCGGCCTGATCCTGTGGATCTGAGGCAAGGCTGACAGACAACAAAACGCGCCCCGGGGCGCGTTTTGTTTTTCTGCCGTGGCAGCTCGCAGAAGGCTGGTCCGCAGCGGCTCTTCGTAGGAGCGAGGGGGACGCCAAGTTCTTGCTCGCGAACCGCGTTGACCGTAGAGCCCCTCATCGCGCAGGAGCAACAGTCTTTTGGGCTCCCGCGTTCGCGGGAGTGACGGAATTTAGACTCGTCGTCTCCCACGTCGTCCCCGCGAAGGCGGGGATCCAGAAGCTACGTAGGAGCGGATTCGTCCGCGAAAATCCCACGCCGATCCCAACCTGTAGGAGCGGGCCCTGCCCGCGAATCGCGGACAAGGTCCGCTCCTACGGGGCGTACCTATCGGCCTCAGTACACGTCCCGCCGATAGCGCCCGCTGTCCAGCAGCGCATCCACCCCGGCATCGCCCAGCATTTCGCGCAGCACCGCATCCACGCCGCCGGCCATGCCTTGCAGGCTGCCGCAGACGTAGATGGCTGCGCCTTCTTCCAACCAGTCTTTGAGCTCGCTGGCGTGCTCGCAGAGCAGGTCCTGCACGTAGACCTTTCGTTCCTGATCGCGGGAGAACGCCAGGTCAAGGCGCGCCAGTTCGCCACGCGCCAGGTGGCCTTCCAGCTCTTCCCGGCAATAGAAGTCGTGCTCGCGGTTGCGTTCGCCGAACAGCAGCCAGTTCCGCTTGCGACCTTCGGCGATGCTCGCGCGCAACAGCGAGCGCAGGCCGGCCAGGCCGCTGCCGTTACCGATCAGGATCAGCGGGCGGTCGTCTTCCGGCAGGTGGAAGCCGGCGTTGCGGCGCAGACGCAGTGCCACGCCGGCACCGGGCTGCAGGAATTCGGTGAGCCAGCCGGAGCCCACGCCCAGACTGCCGTCGGGGTGGCGCTCCTGGCGCACGATCAGCTCCAGCTGGCCGTCGCTGGGCAGCGAGGCGATGGAGTACTCGCGCGGCGCCAGCGGCACCAGGGCTTCCAGCAGCGCCTGCGGATGCATGCCGACCAGATGCTCAAGAGAGACAGGCAACTCACGGTCGGCCAGGGCATCGGAAAGCCCTGCGAGGCGCCCGTCGATTTCGACGCAGGCCATGCCGTCCACGCCCAGGCGCGCGAGCCAGGCCAACACGCGCTCGCGCGGGTGCCGCGGGAGGATTTCCACCAGGTCTCCGGCGCGCCAATCGGCACCGCTGGCCGGCGCTTGCAGACGCAGCAGCCAGGTAGACTGCCCCTGGCTGCCCGGATTCAGGTGTTCGCGCCCGGACAAGGTCCAGAGTTCGAACTGCGGCGCAGCGATGGGCGCAGGCGCGGCCGTACCGGTCAATTGCGCGAGGCGCTGCTGCCAGTCGCGCAGGGCGGCGGCGTCGCCGTTGTCCACCTCCACGCCGTCGAACAGTGGCCGGGCGCCCTGCCCTTGCAGCCAGCCCTGCACACGCCGGGCGAAACCGCAGAAGGTTGCGTACTGGCGATCGCCGAGGGCGAGCATGGCGTAGCGCAGCTGGCCGAGGCCCAGGCTCTGGCCGAGCAGCTGGCGCTCGAAACCGCGGGCGCCGTCCGGTGCCTCGCCGTCACCGAAGGTGCTGACCACGAAGAGGGCGTTGCGGGTGCTCTCCAGTTGCTCGCGACCCAAGCGCGCCAGCGGTTCCACGCGCACCGGCAAACCGGCCGCCTGCAGCTGGCCGGCGCTCTTCCAGGCGAGCTGTTCGGCGAAACCGCTCTGGCTGGCATAGCCGATCAGCCAGGCATCGGCATCGCCATCGGGTTCGACGCGTGCGGCCTGGACCGCGCGCTTCTTGCGCCGGCGGTCGAGGTAGAGCAGCCAGCCAGTGACGAAGAACAGCGGCATGGTCAGGCTCGCCAGCATCATCAGGATGCGCCCCGGCAAGCCGAAGTAGCTGCCCACATGGAGGGCATACACGCTGGTCAGCAATTGCTTGCCGAAACTGCTGTCGTTGAAGCGCTTGCCGCTGCGCACCTTGCCGCTCAGCGGGTCGAGGGTCAGTTCATTGAGCGCGCGCTCGTGGGGCGCATCGTCCAGCAGGTAGTAGAAAGTCGCCGGCTGCCCGGCCACCGGTGGCAGACGCAGGTTGTAGCCGGTCAGGCCGGCGCCGGCGTGCTGCTGCAGGCTGTTCCACAGCGCCGCGTAGTCGACCTGCGGCGGCGGGCCCTTGGGCGCTTCACCACGCTTGCCGCCACGCGGACCGCCACCCTGGCGCTGCTGGCCAGCCGGGGCGTCGTCGAGCAGCTTGAACAGCGCGCCGCGATACCAATCGTAGGACCAGAACAGCCCGGTCAGCGCCGCCAGCAGGTAGAAGGCCAGGCACCAGGTCCCCGCCACCGCGTGCAGGTCCCAGTTGAAGGCACGGCCCTTCTTGCGCCAGTCGAGGGTCAGCCAGGTGCGCCAGCTCAGCCAGCGCCGCGGCCAGCGCAGGTACAGGCCGGACAGGCAGAAGTAGAGAAGGATCAGCGTGCAGGCGCCGGTCACCTGCCCGCCCGCCTCGCCCATGGCGAGGAAGCGGTGCAGCTGCATGACGAAGCCGAAGAAGCCTTCGCCGACCGGAGCCGTCAGCAGCTCGCCATCGTAGGGATCGACATAGCGCATCTCGCCGCGGCGCTGGCCGGGCGGCGGGCTGAACATGATGCGCGCCGCCTGGTCGCCGTCCACGGTGTTCCACACGCTGGCAACCGTTTTGCCCGGTACGGCGCTTTCGACGCGTCGCACCAGTTCGTCCAGCGCCAAGGTGCCGGTCGGTTGCCGCTGCACGACCAGGCTGTCGGGGTTCAGGGCGCGCAACAGCTCGTCCTGGAACGACAGGGTGGCGCCCGTGACGCCCATCAGGGCGAGCACCAGGCCCGCGCTGATACCGAACAGCCAGTGCAACTGGAACCAGACTTTCTTCAACACCTTGCTTTCACCTCGAGACGCCGCGCGCCGACATTAAAAAACCCGCCCGAAGGAGCATCGGGCGGGTTGCACGGGAACCCGTGCGATCAGAAGTGCAGGTTCACCCCCAGCAGCGCGGTGCGCCCCGGAGCCACGTGGGCCATGTGGGTGCTGTAGACCTGGTCGAAGTAGCGCTTGTCGGTCAGGTTCTGCACGTTGAGTTGCAGGTCGACGTTCTTGGTCAGCTTGTAGGCGGCCATGGCGTCGTAGCGCCAATAGGACGGGATGTAGGTCGAGTTCGCAGTGTTGCCGAACTGCTTGTCGACGTAGGTGGTGCCGCCGCCGATGGTCAGGTCCGGGATCAGCTCGTAGGTGCTCCACAGGGTGAAGTTGTTCGGCGCCACCTGTGGCATGCGGTTGCCTTCGTCGGACTTGGTGGTCGACTTGAGGATTTCGCTATCGAGGTAGGTGTAGCCGCCGAAGACCTTCCACTTCGGCGTCAGCTGGCCGCTGAAGCCCAGTTCCACGCCCTGTACGCGCTGCTCGCCCTCGAGCACCTGGTAGGTGCTGTTGTCCGGGTCGGTGACGCGGGCGTTGGTCTTGTCGGTACGGAACAGCGCGGCATTGAGCGACAGCGCGTCCTCGAAGAAGTCCCACTTGGTGCCGATCTCGTAGTTGCGGTTGCGTTCCGGGTCCAGGCTGCTGTTGGCCAGGCTCACGTCGGTCGAGCCATTGCCGCCGGTCTCGCCGGTGGGGTTGCTGGAGGTGGACCAGGCCACGTAGACGCTGCCGTTGGGCAGCGGCTTGTAGACCAGGCCGGCCTGGTAGTTCCAGAAGTGGGTGTTGCTCTCGCGGTCGAAGTAGCCGGCAGGGGTGGTGCGCCCGGCCGTGGCGTAGCCGCTGGACTCGGTGTCGAAGTCGTCGTAGCGCAGGCCCAGGTTGAGGTCCCACTGCTCGGCGAGCTTGATGGTGTCGAAGACGTAGGCCGAGGCGGTCTTGGTGTCAGTATCGGTGTAGGCCGGGCTGTCGGCGATGCTGCCGGTCCAGGTGTCGCCAGGCGTCGGGTTCTCCAGGCTGGTGCAGTCGCCGCTGGCCAACAGCCGCGCGTTGCAGAGGTTGCCCGGGGCGCCGGGGGTGATCACGTAGGGACGGTTGTGCACGTCCTCGTAGCTGAACTCCACGCCAGTCACCAGGCTGTGCTGGTAGCCGGCGGTGTCGAAGCTGGCCTTCAGGTCGGTCTGGTTGACCCAGCCCTTGGTGGTCGAGTTGCGGCTCTTGGCCGAGCGATAGACATAGCCGTTGACCACGTTGCCCTTGCTGTCGTCGGGGTTGGTCACGATGTAGTCCAGCGTGGTGCGCACCATGCGGAAGCTGTTGGACAGCGTGAGGTCGTCGTTGAGGTCGTGCTCGATGCGGAAGGTGCCGCTGTCGGTGGTGCTCTTGCGGTAGTCGCGATCGTTCAGGCCGTAGAAGTTGTCGCGGTCCACCGACGCCGGTTTGCTCGGGTTGTGCTGGCTGCGGTTGACGTTGGTCAGCGGCAGGCCGTAGTCCGGCATGTCGTCGGTGCTGAGGTGGTAGTAGGAGAAGGTGGCGCGGGTCGGCGTGTCGAAGCCGAAGGTGACGGTGGGCGCGACGCCCCAGCGGCTGACGTTGACCTCGTCGCGGCCGGCGACGTTGGCATCGTGCTTCATCAGGTTCAGGCGGAAGGCCGCGTTGTCGGTCAGCGCGTGGTTGACGTCCAGGGTGGTGCGGCGGGTCTGGTCCGAACCGTAGGTGAAGCTGGCGTCGTTGAAATCCTCGAGCTTGGCGGTCTTGCTGATCAGGTTCAGGCTGCCACCGGTGGAGCCGGCGCCGGTGTAGGCCGAGCCCGGCCCCTTGCTCACTTCGATGCGCTCGATGTTGAAGATCTCGCGGGTCTGCGAGCCGACGTCGCGCATGCCGTCGAGGAAGGTATCGCTCTCGGCATTGAAGCCACGGATGAACGGCCGGTCGCCCGCAGGGTTGCCACCCTCGCCGGCGCCGAAGGTGATGCCAGGGGTAGTGCGCAGGGCATCTACCAGCGTCAGTGCGCCAGTGTCCTTTATTACCTGCTGCGGGATCACGGTGACGGTCTTGGGCGTGTCCAGCAGCGGCGCGGTGTACTTGTCCGACGCCGAGCGCTGGACGTTGTAGGAGGTTTCGTCGACAGCCTGGTCGACCACGGTATCGGTGCCCAGGGACACGACGTCACCGCCGGTCTTGTGCTCCACGGCATCGGCGGCATGGACGAACGGGCTGCCGGACATGGCGGTGATGGCCACGCCGACGGCGGAGGCCAGGCGGCGCGGAGTGAAGGCGGCTTCGGCGGATTGACGCAACATCGAAAGTTCCCTCCCCAGGGACTTGCTGAAGGCCGCGCAATCTAGTCCAAATGCGATTACCTATCAATTAGAACTAATTCTCAGAAGCATTTTATTTACAAAATTTACACATTCGGACCTGCGGCAAGCTGTCTGTTGGACGCCGCCAATGAAAATCAATATCATCTCCGCCCTTTCATTTAGCGAGGCCCCGCCATGCTCCTGCACGTTCCCGGCGTCTTCACCCGCGAAGAAGCGGCACGCATACGCGGCGCCCTCGAGCAGGCCGAATGGGGCGACGGCAAGGCCACCGCCGGCTACCAGTCGGCCCGCGCCAAGCACAACCTGCAGCTGCCGCAGGAGCACCCGCTGGCGCAGGAGATCGCCACGGCCATGCTGCAGCGCCTGTGGAAGAACCCGCTGTTCATGTCCGCCGCGCTGCCACACAAGGTGTTCCCGCCGCTGTTCAACTGCTACACCGGCGGCGGCAGCTTCGGCTTCCACATCGACAATGCCGTGCGCGACGCCCAGGGCGGCCGCGAGCGGGTGCGTACCGACCTGTCGTCGACGCTGTTCTTCAGCGATCCGGAGGACTACGACGGCGGCGAACTGGTGATCCAGGACACCTACGGCGAGCAGCGCGTGAAACTGCCCGCCGGCGACCTGGTGCTCTATCCGGGCACCAGCCTGCACAAGGTCGAGCCGGTGACCCGCGGCGCGCGCTACGCCTCCTTCTTCTGGACCCAGAGCCTGGTGCGCGAGGACAGCCAGCGCAGCCTTCTGTTCCAGATGGACCAGGCACTGCAGCAGCTCAACCGCGACGTGCCGGAACACCCGGCGCTGATCGAGCTGACCGGCAGCTACCACAACCTGCTGCGCCGCTGGGTCGAGGTCTGACATGGGCTTCGTGCTACGCCGCGACGACATCGTCCATGTCGACGACTTTCACCAGGAGCTGGGCGACGACCCGCGCAAGGCTGCGCGGCTGATCGTCGAGGCGGCCCGCCAAGGCGAGTTGGAGGCCCAGGCGCTGCTTGGGCAGATCCTCCTAGACGGCCAGGGCATCGAATGCGATCCGGCGCTGGCCGCAACCTGGTTCGGCATCGCCGCGCAGCGCGGTCACCGCATGGCGCGCAACATGCTCGGGCGCTGCCTGGAGCATGGCTGGGGCGTGCCGGTGAACCTGGCCGCAGCCGCCGAGCAATACGCCCTCGCCGCAGCCGACGACCTCGACTGGGCGCTGTACAACCTGGCCAACCTGCTCGCCACCGGCCGCGGCGTGCCGCGCGACCCGGCGCACGCACTGGCGCTGTACATGCGCGCGGCCGACCTGGGGCACGCCAAGTCGATGAACCTGGTCGGCCGGCATTTCGAGGAAGGTCTGTGCGTGTCCCGCGACCTCGACCAGGCCCGCGAGTGGTACCGGCGCTCGGCAGAAGCCGGGGACTTCCGCGGCCAGTTCAGCCATGCGGCGATGCTGGCCGAGGCCGGCGAACTGGAAGCGGCCCTGGACTGGCTGCGCCGCGCGCTGGAAGGCGGCAACCTGAAATTCCTGCGCGTCGCCCGCGGGCAACTGGAACAGGCCAGGCAGGCGCCGCTGCGACAAATGGCCCTTGAGTATTACCGCCGCGCAGCCGATCTAGGCGACGCGAACGACATCGAAATCCTGGCCAAAGCCCTAAAACGCCTGGTATTTTCGTCGATCGAGTGATTTTCTGAAAATTTCACAGATTTGACGACTTTTTCACAATTGGACTGCTAGCCTCGCCCGCTTCCTAAAGGCCGCCCTTCTTTCCGGCGGCGGCCCGCAATCAACTCGCGAGGCGAGCGTGTCGATATCTACCCCCTCCCGCCGCAAGGTGGACTGGGCCGGCCTGGGCTGGCTGCTGCTGTTCTTCTGGTACTTCTCCGGCGTCACCCAGCTGCTGATCCTGCTCAGCGGCACCACCGGTTTCTCCGGTTTCCGCGACGCCTTCTTCCTCAGCAGCCTGTGGCTAGCCCCGGTGCTCCTGCTGCCGCACTTCACCCGCGGCATCTCGGCCGTCATCGGCCTGGTGCTGTGGGCGGCCTCGCTGGTCGGCCTGAGCTACTTCGGCATCTATCACCAGGAGTTCTCGCAGAGCGTCATCTTCGTCATGTTCGAGTCGAACACGGCCGAAGCCGGCGAGTACTTCAGTCAGTACTTCAGCATCTGGCTGTGCCTGGCGCTGCTGGTCTACACAGCGGTCGCCGTGCTCCTGTGGCGCCGCGTGCGCCCGGTGCGCCTGCCGCTGCTGGCCCGCGTGCCGGTGGCCGTGCTGCTGGTAGCGATGAACCTGGTGTACCCCTTCTACAAACAGATGGTCACCCAGGAGCGCAGCTTCGCCGAGGCACTTGAGAAAGTGCAGCAGCGCATGGAGCCGGCCGTGCCCTGGCAACTGGTGGTGGGCTACGCGCAGTACCGCCAGCAGCTAGACAACATGCAGAAGCTGCTCGAGCAGAACGCCTCGCTGCCGCCGCTGCAGAACCTCAAGGACGCCAGCGGCGAAGCACCGCGCACCCTGGTGCTGGTGCTGGG
This sequence comes from Pseudomonas sp. QL9, assembly GCF_041409665.1. Taxonomy (NCBI): domain Bacteria; kingdom Pseudomonadati; phylum Pseudomonadota; class Gammaproteobacteria; order Pseudomonadales; family Pseudomonadaceae; genus Pseudomonas; species Pseudomonas sp. QL9. Next base: position 3,830,086 of record NZ_CP166971.1, on the reverse strand, counting down.
CGAGTCGACCACCCGCGAGCACATGCACCTGTATGGCTACGACCGCGAGACCACGCCCAACCTTGACGCGCTGGCCGCCAGCGACCGCAACCTGGCGGTGTTCAAGGACGTGGTCTCGCCCCGCCCCTACACCATCGAGGTCATGCAGCAGGCACTGACCTTCGGTGACGAGCAGCACCCCGACCGCTTCCTCACCGATCCGTCGCTGATCAATCTGATGAAACAGGCAGGCTACAAGACCTTCTGGATCACCAACCAGCAGACGATGACCAAGCGCAACACCATGCTCACCACCTTCTCGCAGCAGACGGACGAGCAGTTCTACCTGAACAACCAGCGCAACCAGAACGCGCGTCAGTACGACGACGTGGTCTTCGCCCCCTTCGAGAAAGTCCTCAAGGACCCGGCGCCGAAGAAGTTCATCGTCGTGCACTTGCTCGGCACGCACATGGACTACCGCTATCGCTACCCGGACGAGTTCGCCCGCTTCAACGACCGCAAGGGCATGCCCTCCGGCCTGAGCGACGACCAGGCGCAGACCTACAACTTCTATGACAACGCGGTGCTCTATAACGACTTCGTCGTCTCCAACCTGATCAAGCGCTACGCCGGCACCGACCCGAACGGCTTCCTGCTGTATCTCTCCGATCACGGCGAGGAAGTCTTCAGCTCCGGCAAGCACGACCGCCTGGGCCGCAACGAGAACGCCCCGACCCGGCCGATGTACACCATTCCGTTCATGGTCTGGACTTCGCCGAGCTGGCAGCTGGCACATCCGCGCGACCTCCAGTCGATGACCTCGCGGCCGTACAGCAGCCAACACCTGATCCACACCCTGTCGGACCTGGCCGGCCTGAGCTACGACCGCTTCGAGCCGGGCAAGAGCGTGGTCAGCCCGAACTACGTTCAGTCGCCGCGCTGGATCGGCGACCCCTACGCGAAGAACGGCCTGCACGAGTTCGACAAGCTGCCGGCGGAAAACGCGGTGGGCGAGCAAAAGATCGCCCACGACGCCAAGACCCCGGCGAAGAAGCCTGCCGAAGGCTGATCCGGCCACTCCGAAACGCCCCGCACATGCGGGGCGTTTTCGTTTTGGAAGACGCACCAATAGCCCTTCCCTGTAGGAGCGGGCCATGCCCGCGATTCGCGGCCATGGGCCGCTCCTACAGAGGAACTCCGTGCCATGCGGTTCGCGGATGAATCCGCTCCTACACAGACTCGCCTCCTCCGCGTTCGCGGGGAAGACGTGAATGGGCAGCACGGTGCAGGAGTGCAGGAGTGCAGGAGCGGAGCTTGACCGCGAAAGATCGCGGGCATGGCCCGCTCCTACAGGTCGGCGACGCATCGATGCGAACGGTTATTCGCCCTACGGCTGCTCTGCTCGCCACAAAGAAAAAGCCCCGCAATCGCAGGGCTCTTTCATGACACCAATGCCTCAGACGTAGAAAGACTTCAGCGGCGGGAAGCCGTTGAATTCCACCGCGCTGTAGCTGGTGGTGTAGGCACCGGTCGACAGCCAGTACAGGCGGTCGCCGGCAGCCAGGTTCAGCGGCAGGCCGTACTTGTAGTTCTCGTACATGATGTCGGCGCTGTCGCAGGTCGGACCGGCGATCACCACCTCTTCCATCTCGCCTTTCTTCTCGGTCCAGATCGGGAACTTGATGGACTCGTCCATGGTTTCGATCAGGCCGGAGAACTTGCCCACGTCGGCGTAGACCCAGCGCTCGACCGCGGTGCGCGACTTGCGCGCGACCAGCACGACTTCCGAGACCAGGATTCCGGCGTTGGCGATCAGCGAACGGCCCGGCTCGAGGATGATTTCCGGCAGCTCGTCGCCGAAGTCTTCCTTGAGGAAGCGGATGATTTCCTCGGCGTAGGTTTCCAGGCTGTTGGTGCGCTGGATGTAGTTGGCCGGGAAGCCGCCCCCCATGTTGATCATCTGAAGGGTGATGCCGTCTTCTTCCTTCAGGCGCTCGAAGATCACCTTGACCTTGGCGATGGCCGCGTCCCAGACGTCGATGTCACGCTGCTGCGAGCCGACGTGGAAGGACACGCCATAGGGCACCAGGCCCAGTTGCTTGGCGAGGATCAGCAGGTCCAGGGCCATGTCCGGGTTGCAGCCGAACTTGCGCGACAGCGGCCAGTCGGCCGAGGTCGAGCCCTCGGTGAGGATGCGCACGTAGACCTTGGCGCCCGGCGCGGCCTTGGCGATGTTGCGCAGGTCGGCCTCGGAGTCGGTGGCGAACAGGCGCACGCCCTTCTCGTAGAAGTAGCGGATGTCCTTGGACTTCTTGATGGTGTTGCCGTAGCTGATGCGCTCCGGGCCGACACCGGTCTTCATCACCTTGTCCAGCTCGTAGATCGAGGCGATGTCGAAGTTCGAGCCCTTGTCGCGCAGCAGTTCGGTGATCTCGGTGGCCGGGTTGGCCTTGACTGCGTAGTAGATCTTGGCGAACGGGAAGCAGCCGGTCAGCTGATCGTAGGAATCGGCGATGGTCTGCTTGTCGATGACGACGAAGGGGGTTTCCTGCGTGTCGGCGAACGCCTTCATGCGCTGGAAGGTTTCAGGGGCGAAGTAATCCTCGACCTTGATGGACATGGTTGGGACTCCCAATGGCAAAACAAATGGATACGTAGGGGTGAAGCTGAACGTCTAATCCGTTTCCCCACTTTGGTTCGCCTACTTCCCAAGGCATGTCGCCGAGGATCAGACCTTCAATGCTTTAGCGGCTACTGCAACCCTCTCATGGCTAGGCGCTTCGCCGAAGACAGTAGTGGTCCTACGGCAAGGCGGAGCAACAACGCCAGGAGAGGGTTGCGGGAGTCGCATGGCACCGAAGCGACCTCTCGTCGTCAGTACTTGAGCCGGATGGATCGTTTCCAGCATGGACGTTCGGGCGCGAACTTTAGGACCTGAACTCCCTGAGTTCAATAGAAAATTGCCGCTTTGAAGCAACCCTTTGTCACTTACTCGATTGACTGTTTCAGATACTCAACAAAACGCTTGGAATAACGCACAGACGCGGGTTCCAGGGCATTTCGCGACACTTCATCATCCCCTGCCTTTCTGACAGACCGGCGACAACGGACTATGTTCCGACCGCCCGGACCGGCGACCTGATCGCGAAGGCTTTTCACGTTATAATCCCGCGTTTTTCCGGGCTGACCCTCGCCCGTCGCCACCTATCCAGCAGGCACGCATCCATGACCAACCAGGCCGCCGAAGTCGCCAAGCGCCGTACGTTCGCGATCATCTCCCACCCCGACGCCGGTAAGACCACCATCACCGAGAAGCTGCTGCTGATGGGCAAGGCCATTGCCGTCGCCGGTACCGTGAAGTCGCGTAAATCCGACCGTCACGCGACCTCCGACTGGATGGAAATGGAGAAGCAGCGCGGCATCTCCATCACCACCTCGGTGATGCAGTTCCCCTACCGCGAGCACATGATCAACCTGCTCGACACCCCCGGCCACGAAGACTTCTCCGAAGACACCTACCGCACCCTGACCGCGGTGGACTCGGCGCTGATGGTTCTGGACGGCGGTAAGGGCGTAGAGCCGCGGACCATCGCCCTGATGGAAGTCTGCCGCCTGCGCGACACGCCCATCGTCAGCTTCATCAACAAACTCGACCGCGACATCCGCGACCCCATCGAGCTGCTAGACGAAATCGAGGCGGTGCTGAAGATCAAGGCCGCGCCCATCACCTGGCCGATCGGCTGCTACAAGGACTTCAAGGGCGTCTACCACCTGGCCGACGACAAGATCATCGTCTACGTCCCCGGCCACGGCCACGAGCGCATCGAGACCAAGATCATCGACAAGCTCGACAGCGACGAAGCCCGCGCCCACCTCGGCGACCTCTACGAGAACTTCCTGGAAGAGCTGGAGCTGGTCCAGGGCGCCTGCCATGAGTTCGACAAGCAGGCCTTCCTCGACGGCGAGATGACCCCGGTGTTCTTCGGTACCGCGCTGGGCAACTTCGGCGTCGACCAGGTGCTCGACTGCATCGTCGACTGGGCCCCGCAACCGCTGGAGCGCGGCACCCACGAGCGCACCGTGGCACCGACCGAGGAGAAGTTCTCCGGCTTCGTGTTCAAGATCCAGGCGAACATGGACCCGAAACACCGCGACCGCATCGCCTTCATGCGCATCTGCTCGGGCAAGTACGAGAAGGGCATGAAGATGCGCCACGTGCGCCTGGGCAAGGACGTGAAGATCGCCGACGCCCTGACCTTCTTCTCCAGCGAGCGCGAGCAGCTGGAAGAGGCCTACGCCGGCGACATCATCGGCCTGCACAACCACGGCACCATCCAGATCGGCGACACCTTCACCGAAGGTGAAGCCCTGGGCTTCACCGGCATCCCGCACTTCGCCCCGGAACTGTTCCGCCGCGTGCGCCTGAAGGACCCACTGAAGTCCAAGCAGCTGCGCCAGGGCCTGCAGGAACTGGCCGAGGAAGGCGCCACCCAGGTGTTCTTCCCCGAGCGCAACAACGACATCATCCTCGGCGCCGTGGGCGTGCTGCAGTTCGACGTGGTCGCCAGCCGCCTGAAGGAGGAATACAAGGTCGAGTGCGCCTACGAGCAGATCAACGTCTGGTCGGCCCGCTGGATCGAGTGCAAGGACGAGAAGAAGCTCAAGGAGTTCAAGGACAAGGCCTTCGAGAACCTGTCCGTGGACGGCGGCGGCCACCTCACCTACCTGGCCCCGACCCGCGTGAACCTGAGCCTGATGGAAGAGCGCTGGCCGGACATCACCTTCCGCGCTACCCGCGAACACCACTGAGTTCGCCGCTCACGAAAACGCCCGCATGCAGCGGGCGTTTTTGTTTTCGGCGCCAGGGTTCGCGAGCAAGCTCGCTCCTACGAAGAGCCGTCCGCGTCACGGATCGAGCGCGCCGGAACTCCAGGTAGAAGACGGCGCCGAACCGGTGAACTTCGCCGCAATCGAGCCACGCGGGATCAGGCGGTCACGGTAGCGGGTCGCGAGCATGCCGGTTTGCGGCGCCGTCAGCACCACTTCGCTTTCTGCGTCGCCGGGTCTGGCGATGATGCGGGCGAAGCGTTCGCCCGCCTGTACCACTTCGCCCAGCTCGCGCTCGAACACCAGCACCCCGGCCACCGGCGCGAACACCGTTTCCATGAAGCCCATGGGCACCGCGACGCCCTTCCACTGCGGCAGCTTTGCGTGTTGTTCGATGACGCCGCGTCCACACAGAAACGCCCACAAGCCATCGGCATCCTGTTGCGCCAGCGCATCGCTGACGTCGCCCTGCCCACGCAGTTCCACCGTAGCCACCAGGCGCCCATCGAAGCGGCCTTCGGCGAGCCAGGGCTCGATCACCACTTCCTCGAAGGCACCGTCGCCGTCGCCTTCCCAGATGATCGCCAGTTCGGCTTGCAGCGCCGCCGCCAGGTCCTGCCCGGCGGGCCAGAAGCGCTCGTGGAGATAGACGTACTGCAGCGCCTCGTCGTCGGTGTGCAGGTCGAGGACGATGTCCGCCGGAGCCGCCAGGGCGGCGAGCTGGCGCTGCCAGTCGGTGAGGTTGTCCAGGGTTCCCGTGGCCTTTGCCGAGGCCGGAAAGCCACGGTTGAAATTGCGTCCACTGCCTTCGTGGTTGCGCCCGAGAATACGCCCCTGGCGGAACTGGCCGATGCCGAACGGATTGGCTTGCGGGACCAGCGTCACGCTGCCGTTGAGCAGGCCGTGCTCGGCCGCTTCGCGCAGGCGCGGCAGCAGTTGGTGGAGCACCAGCATGCCGGCGATTTCATCGGCATGGACACCGGCCTGCAGGTGCACGCGCGGGCCTCTATGACCGCCGTCGATGCGCCATGCCGGCACGCGCAGGAGTGCACCGGAATCCCCCGTCACCTGCAGCGAAATTTCCTCGATCATCACGCCTCCTCGTCTGCTCGCGGGGCATGGCAAATTCGCCTGGCGCCCCCTAGTATCGATCCCCACCTACCGCGCCCCGCACAAGGAACTCCCCGCGTGGACAGCCCCCGCCCGAAAGCCCGCCGTGCGACACCCGAGGAGCGCCGTGACGATCTGGTCCGCGCCTGTCTCAAGTGCCTGGTCGCCGATGGCCACGCCGGCATCTCGGTGCGCAAGATCGCCAAGGAAGCGGGCGTCGCCGTGGGCCTGGTGAACCACCATTTCGGCAGCATCGAGGCGCTGGTCGCCCAGGCCTACGAAACCCTCGCGAGCGAAGTGACCCACTCCTTGCGCGAGTCGGTCGCCGATGCGGGTAATGATCCCGCCGCGCGCCTCGATGCCTTCCTCGTCGGCTCCTTCTCGCCGGGTGTGCTCGACTCCGACCTGCTCAGCCCCTGGGTGGTGTTCTGGAGCCTCATCCGCCACTCGGCGCCAGTCAACGACGCCCACGAGCGCGGCTATCACGCCTACCTGGAACTGCTCGAAACGCTGATCGTCGACCTGGCGCAAAGCGAGGACTTCGGCATCGCCAATCCGCGCCTGGCCGCCATCGGCCTGTCGGCCATGCTCGACGGCCTCTGGCTGGAGTGGTGCCTCAACCCGACTACCTTCAGCGCCGAGGACGGCCTGGAACTCAGCCGTCGCTGGGTCGAAGGTCTGCGCCGCGGCGCCTACGCCTGACCGCCTGCCTTTACCTTGCGCCGCCAGAACAGCCAGCCGACGCGCGAGCGCGGCAGGTTCGCTGCGCCGCGCACCGGCGTGCTGCGTTCCAGCAGGCTGAAGGCGCCCTGGATGATGAACGTCAGGCACACGTAGATCGCCGCCACCATCAGCAACGGCTGGTAGACCTGGAAGGTCTGCGCGCGCACCACGTTGGCCGCGCCGAGCAGGTCGACCACGGCGATAGTCGAGGCCAACGCGGTGGACTTCAGCAACAGCACCGTTTCCCCGGCCAGGGTCGGCAGCAGCAGGCGGATCGCCCGTGGCAGCCAGACGCGATAGAGCACCAGGCTGCGGCGCATGCCGAAGGCCGCTGCGGCCTCCAGTTCGCCACGCGGCACGGCCTTCATGCCGCCGCGCACCACCTCGCCGACGTAGGCGCCGACCGACAGCACCAGCGCCAGCACGATGTACCAGTAGCCATCGCGCAGGTAGGGCCAGAGAAAGCTGCTGCGGATCGGCGGGTATTGGGCGAAGAGGCTGCCCAGGCCGTAGTAGCAGGTGTAGATCTGCACCAGCAACGGCGTGCCGCGGATCACGCTGGTGAACGCCAGACTGCCCTTCGCCAGTACCACGTTGCGCGACATCCGCGCCAGCGCCACCAGCAGCGCCAGGGCGAAGCCCAGGACTGCGGAAACCAGCAACAACGAGAGGGTGGTGCCCAGCCCGCGCAGCAGCAGCGAGCCGTAGGTGAATATCCAGTGATCGCTCATCGCGCGCCTCTCAGACTGCCGGAATCCAGCGGCGGAATCGTCGCTCGAGCCAGCCGGAGAACAGGTTGGAAAGCACCGTGAGCACGTAGTAGAGCGCCGCGGCGGTGAGGTAGAAAGTCAGGTAGTGGCGGGTCGAGCCGGCCGCCTGGCGGGCGGTATAGAGCAGCTCGCTGGTGCCGACCACGCTGATCAGCGCGCTGTCCTTGATCAGGTTGACCCAGAGGTTGGCCATGCCAGCCAGCGCGTTGGGCGCCATGATCGGCAGCGTCACCCGGCTGAACAGGCGCCAGCCGTGCATGCCGTAGGCCCGCGCCGCCTCGATCTGGCCATAGGGGATGGCCTGGATGGCGCCACGGAAGATCTCCGATGCATACGCGCCCTGCACCAGACCGAGCACGGCGATGGCGACCATCATGCCGTTGAGCCGCACCTCGCCGTAGCCGAGCCAGGCGAACAGCTGGTTCAGGCCCGAAGAGCCGGCGTAATAGAGCAGCAGGATCAGCAGCAGCTCGGGCACTGCCCGGCCGAGGGTGATGTAGCCGCGCGCCAGGGCGGCGAGCGGGCGGGGTCCGTTGAGTTTGGCGCTGGCCACACCCAGGCCGATGAGCAGGCCGAGCAGGAAGGCACCGAAGGAAATCTGCAGGGTCACCAGCAACCCGCGCAGCAGGGCCGGTCCCCAGCCCTGGGCGCCGAAGCCGACCAGATCCAGATAAGACTGCATGACGAAGTCCTCGAAACGACGGCGCCGCCCGTGGGCGGCGCCGGATCATCACTGCTGCTTGGGCGCTACGCTCAGGCCGAAGTACTTGTTCGACAGCTGCTTGTAGTCGTCGCTGGCCAGCAGCTTGCCGATGGCGTCGTCGATCTGCGCCTTGAGCGCGGTGTCTTCCTTGCGCAGGCCGGCGCCCACGCCACGGCCGAACACAGGGTCGTAGGGCACCTCGCCCTTGGAAACGATGCCCGCGGCCTTGGCATCCGGGGAATCGAGGAAGGCCTTCACGGCGACGCCGTCGGCCATCATCAGGTCGATGCGCCCGGCCACCAGGTCGGCGTTCACCGAGTCCTGGGTGTCGTAGTAGCGAACGTCGGCGATCTTCTCGTAGTACTTCTTCAGATAGCTGGAGCTGACGGTGGAGGTCTGCACGCCGATCACCTTGCCCTTCAGGCCCTCGGGGCTGATCTTGATCTCGCTGGCGGCCGGCGCGGCCACGGCCACCGGGGTGTCGTAGTAGGGCACGCTGAAGGCAATCTGCTTCTCGCGCTCCTCGGTGATCGACATGGAGTTGAAGATCACGTCGATCTTCTTCGACAGCAGGGCCGGGATGATGCCGTCCCAGGCCACCTCGTCGATCTCGCACTGCGCCTTGAGCTCGGCGCAGACCTTCTGGATCAGGTCCGGCTCGAAGCCGGTCCACTTGCCGTCCGGCTGCTTCACCGAGAACGGTGGATAGGGTTCCGCCGCCAGGGCGAAGTGCAGGGTCTGCGCCTGCGCACTGGCCATGCCCGATGCCAGCAATGCCGTACCCACCAACCAACCGCAAAGACCATTCTTTTTCATGATGCCCCTTCCGCTTTCTTGTGGATTGTTGTGCTCGAAGCTTTTCATGGCAGCCGCGCGGGGCGGCTGGTTCAGCGATTCTGCTGTGCGTTGACGAACTGCCCGCAGCGTTCGCTGCGCGGCCGGCCGAAGACCTCCTCGGGCGTGCCCTCCTCCTCGATCAGCCCCTTGTGCAGGAAGGCCACGTGGCTGGATACGTCGCGGGCGAAGGCCATCTCGTGGGTCACCAGGATCATGGTGCGCCCCTCCTCGGCCAGCGAGCGGATCACCCGCAGCACTTCGCCGACCAGCTCCGGGTCGAGCGCAGAGGTCGGCTCGTCGAACAGCATGACTTTCGGCCGCACAGCCAGGGCGCGGGCGATCGCCACGCGCTGCTGCTGGCCGCCGGAGAGGAAGGCCGGGTACTCGTTGCGCTTCTCCGCCAGGCCGACCCGCGCCAGCAGCGCCTCGGCACGATCGCGGGCTTCCGCCTTGCTTTCGTGGAGGACAAAAGTGGGCGCCTCCATGAGGTTTTCCAGCACGGTGCGGTGCGGCCACAGGTTGAAGTTCTGGAACACCATGCCCAGCCGCGAGCGGATGCGCGTCAGCTGCTTCTGATCGGCGACGCGCGGCTCGCCGTGGCGGTCCTGGTCGAGACGGATGATCTCGCCGTCGACGCTGACGGTACCGGCGTTCGGCACTTCCAGCATGTTGATGCAGCGCAGCAGGGTGCTCTTGCCCGAGCCGCTGGCGCCGATCAGCGAGATCACACCGCCTTCGCTGGCCTTGAGCGAAACGCCCTTGAGCACCTCGAACTGGCCGAAGCGCTTGTGCAGGTCGACCACCTCGATTACCGGGTTGCTGGCGGGCTTGGCCGGCTCCTGTAGGAGCGGACCTTGTCCGCGATCAGACGCTGCGCGGTTCGGTTCGCGGATGAGATCCGCTCCTGCGGGCGCATGCGGCAGCTCTTCGACGAACGCGAGGATGCGCTCGCAGGCCTCGGCCAGGGTCTCGTCGGCGAGGGTGAAGGACAGCCGCACGAAGCCATTGGCCTGCGGCCCGAAGGCGGCGGCGTCGAGCACCGACACGCCACGGGCGCGGAACAGTTGCCAGGCAAAGTCCAGCGAGCTGAGGCCGGTGCCGCGCACATCGACCATGACGAACATCCCGGCCTGCGGCGAAAGCAGCTTGAGCTTCGAGCTGCGCGACAACCGTTGCAGCACCAGGTCGCGGCGGCGGCGATAGACCTCGCGCATCGAGCTGGCGACTTCATCGTGGGCGCGGACCGCCGCCAGCGCGGCCTCCTGCACGAAGCCCGGCAGGCCGTAGAGCATGTTCAGCGCGAGGTTTTCGATGTGCGCCACCAGCTTGGGTTCGGCGACCACCCAGCCGGCGCGCCAGCCGGTCATGGCGTGGGACTTGGACAGGCTGCCCAGGCTCAGGGTGCGTTCGGCCATGCCGGGCAGCGCGGCGAAGCTCTGGTGCGGCTGCTCGAAGGTCAGCGCCTCGTAGACCTCGTCGACCACCACCCAGAGGTCGTGGCGCTCGGCGACCGCGGCGATGGCGCGCAGCTCGTCCGGAGTCATGACCACGCCGGTGGGGTTGTTCGGGTTGGCGAAGAAGATCGCCTTGGTGCGCGGCGTGATGGCCGCTGCCAGGGCCTGCGCGTCGAGGCGGAAGCCGTCCTCGGCACGGGTCGGCACCGCTACCAGCTTGGCGCCGGTGGCCTTGAGGGTAGCTTCGTAGGTGACGTAGACCGGGTCGAAGACGATCACCTCGTCCCCCGCCTCCAGCAGGCAGAGCGCGGCGGCGAACAGGGCGTTCTGCGCGCCGGCCAGGAGGATCACGTTGTCCGGCGCGACCTGCAGGTCGAAGCGCCGCCGGTAGAGATCGGCGATGGCCTGGCGCAGTTCCGGGCGGCCGGCCACGTCGCAGTAATGCGTATCGCCGGCGCGCAGCGAAGTCACCGCCGCTTCGGTGATGAACTCCGGCGTGGCGAAGTCCGGATCGCCGACGCTCAGCACTATCACGTCTTCGCCGGTGCGCTGGGCGGCCGTTGCGGCGTAGTGAATATCCCAGGCAGCAGTGCCTGGCCCGACCATCCTGTCCACAAGCGACGAATAACGCATGCAAGTGCCTCACCCGGAATGACGGAAGCCGTCGGTGCGACACATCGTCCGGCGGCCAGTGCGAGCCACCATAGACCCGAATGAACGAGTGTTCAACAGTATTTTCCGGCCAATTTGAGCGGCCGTTCAATGCGCCCCGAGATAGAGCGGCCGGGCCCTGCAGGCCCCATTCGCGGGCACTGAAATCCCCCGTGGAAGTTAAGCGACAGCTCGGTACACTCAGGATTCAAGGAAGTAGCGACAAATTCGGAACTCGGACATAACGGGTTCTTAACGATCACTTCGCTAGCATTCGACCCCGAATTGTTAGCTTGCCGGTCAAAGTCGAGGCCATTGCATGGAAAACGCGTTCCTCCCCTTCTCGCGCCCGAGCATCGGTGCCGAGGAAATCCAAGCCGTCACCGAGGTACTGGGCTCCGGCTGGATCACCACCGGACCGAAGAACCAGGCCCTGGAGCAGCGCTTCGCCGAATACGTCGGCTGCAAGCACGCGGTAGCCGTCGCTTCCGCCACCGGCGGCATGCACATCGCCCTGCTGGCGCTGGGCATCGGTCCGGGTGACGAGGTCATCACCCCGTCGCAGACCTGGGTGTCCACCGCCAACATGATCTGCCTGCTCGGCGCTACCCCGGTGTTCGTCGATGTCGACCGCGACACCCTGATGACCGACGCCGCGCGCATCGAAGCGGCCATCACCCCGCGCACCAAGGCGATCATCCCGGTGCACTACGCCGGCGCCTCTTTCGACCTCGACCCGCTCTACGCCCTGGCCGAGAAGCACGGCATCGCCGTGATCGAGGACGCCGCCCACGCCGCCGGCACCCGTTACAAAGGCCGTCATGTCGGCTCGCGCGGCTCGGCGATCTTCTCCTTCCACGCGATCAAGAACATGACCTGCGCGGAAGGCGGCATGTTCGTCACCGACGACGAGGCCCTGGCCAATCGCGTGCGCACCTTGAAGTTCCACGGCCTGGGCGTGGACGCCTATGACCGCCTGACCCACGGCCGCAAGCCGCAGGCGCAGGTGGTGGAGCCGGGCTTCAAGTACAACCTGACCGACATCAACGCGGCCATAGCGCTGGTGCAGCTGCACCGCCTGGACGAGATCAACGCGCGCCGCACCGAACTGGCCCTGGCCTACCGCGAGCGCCTGGCGCACCTGCCGGTGCAGCCGCTGGCCCTGCCGGATTACCCGCAACAGCATGCCTGGCACCTGTTCATCGTGCGTATCGACGAAGACGCCTGCGGCATGAACCGCGAGGCCTTCATGCAGGCCCTGCAGCAACACCAGATCGGTACCGGCATCCACTTCGTCGCCACCCACCTGCACACCTGGTACCGCCAACGCTTCCCCGGGGTCAGCCTGCCCAACACCGAGTGGAACTCGGCGCGGCTGTGCTCGATCCCGCTGTTCCCCGACATGACCGACGCCGATCTGGACCGTGTGGTCGGGGCCTTCGAAACCATCCTTCGGTAATAGCTCGTGAAACCCTATCCGATCGACCGCGTCTCCGTGGTCATCCCCGTCTACAACGAAGAAGCCAGCCTGCCCGAGCTGCTGCGCCGCACCGACGCGGCCTGCCGCCAGCTCGGCCGCGACTACGAGATCGTGCTGATCGACGACGGTAGCCGCGACCGCTCCGCCGAGCTCCTCCAGGAAGCCGCCGAGGCGCCTGGCAGCCACGTGCTGGCAGTCATCCTCAACCGCAACTACGGCCAGCACGCGGCGATCATGGCCGGCTTCGAGCATTGCAGCGGCGACGTGGTGATCACCATCGACGCCGACCTGCAGAACCCGCCGGAAGAAATCCCGCGCCTGGTCGAGCAGGCCGCGCTGGGCTACGACGTGGTCGGCACCGTCCGCCAGAATCGCCAGGACTCGGCCCTGCGCCGCTGGCCGTCGCGCCTCATCAACATGGCCGTGCAGCGCTCCACCGGCGTCGCCATGAGCGACTACGGCTGCATGCTGCGCGCCTACCGCCGTGGCATCGTCGAAGCCATGCTGGCCTGCCGCGAGCGCAGCACCTTCATCCCGATCCTGGCCAACAGCTTCGCCCGCCACACCACCGAGATCATGGTCGGCCACGCCGAGCGCGAGCATGGCGAGTCGAAATACGACTTCCTGCGCCTGATCAACCTGATGTTCGACCTGGTCACCTGCATGACCACCACCCCGCTGCGCCTGCTCAGCCTGGTCGGTGGCGGCATGGCACTGGCCGGTTTCGCCTTCGGCCTGCTGCTGCTCATGCTGCGCGTGCTGTTCGGCGCCGCCTGGGCCGGCGACGGCGTGTTCGTACTCTTCGCCGTGCTGTTCATGTTCACCGGGGTACAGCTGGTCGGCATGGGCCTGCTCGGCGAATACCTGGGCCGCGTCTACAACGACGTACGGGCCCGCCCACGTTTCTTCGTCGAGCGCGTGCTGCGCGGCCAGGCCCTGCCTGGCAACACCCCCGCATCCCTTTCTCCTGTAGTTGAGTCCCTCGCCAAATGACCGCCAAGACCATCGTTTTCGCCTATCACGACATCGGCTGCGCCGGCATCGAGGCCCTGTTGGCCGCTGGCTACCAGATCGATGCTGTCTTCACCCACGCGGACGACCCGCGCGAGAACCGCTTCTTCGGCTCGGTAGCCCAGCTCTGCGCCCTGCGCGGCATCCCGGTGCACGCGCCGGAAGACGTCAACCACCCGCTGTGGATCTCGCGCATCCGCGAACTGCAGCCGCAGTACATCTTCTCCTTCTACTACCGCAACCTGCTCGGCGAAGAGCTGCTGGCCTGCGCCAGCCAAGGCGCCTTCAACCTGCACGGCTCGCTGCTGCCGCGCTACCGTGGCCGCGCCCCGGCGAACTGGGTGCTGGTCAACGGCGAGACCGAGACCGGCGTGACCCTGCACCGCATGGTCAAGCGCCCGGACGCCGGCGCCATCGTCGCCCAGCAACGCGTCGCCATCGCTGACGAAGACACCGCGCTGAGCCTGCACGGCAAGCTGCGCGAAGCCTCCCGCGAGCTGCTCGGCAAGACCCTGCCGGCGCTGCTCAAGGGCGACATCCAGGAAACCGCCCAGGACGAGAGCAAGGCCAGCTACTTCGGCCGCCGCACCCCGGCCGACGGCCAGATCGACTGGAACCGCCCGGCCCGCGAACTGCACAACCTGGTGCGCGCAGTCACCCAGCCGTACCCGGGCGCCTTCGCCCCGGTTGGCGAGCGCAAGCTGATCGTCTGGAGTTCGAAAGTGGTCGCCGGCAACGACGGCCGCCCGGCCGGCAGCGTGCTGAGCGCCGATCCGCTGCGCATCGCCTGCGGCCAGGACAGCCTTGAAGTCCTCGCCGGCCAGCAAGGCGACGCCGGCCTGTTCCTCGCCGGCCCGCAACTGGCCCGCGAAATGGGCCTGGTGGAAGGCTCGAAGCTGTATTCGGTGAGCAAGCCCAAGCGCAAGACCCGCGTGCTGATCCTCGGCGTCAACGGCTTCATCGGCAACCACCTGTCCGAGCGCCTGCTGCGCGACGGCAACTACGAGGTGTACGGCCTGGACATCGGCTCGGACGCCATCGAGCGCCTGAAGACCAACCCGGACTTCCACTTCGTCGAAGGCGACATCAGCATCCACACCGAGTGGATCGAGTACCACATCAAGAAGTGCGACGTGGTCCTGCCGCTGGTGGCTATCGCCACCCCAATCGAATACACCCGCAACCCGCTGCGCGTGTTCGAACTGGACTTCGAGGAAAACCTCAAGCTGGTCCGCTACTGCGTGAAGTACAACAAGCGCGTGATCTTCCCCTCGACCTCCGAGGTGTACGGCATGTGCACCGACCCGAACTTCGACGAAGACAAGTCGAACCTGGTGGTCGGCCCGATCAACAAGCAGCGCTGGATCTACTCGGTCTCCAAGCAACTGCTCGACCGCGTCATCTGGGCCTACGGCCAGAAGGGCCTGAGCTTCACCCTGTTCCGTCCGTTCAACTGGATGGGCCCGCGCCTGGACCGCCTGGACTCCGCGCGCATCGGCTCCTCGCGCGCCATCACCCAGCTGATCCTGCACCTCGTGGAAGGCACCCCGATCCGCCTGGTCGACGGCGGCGCGCAGAAGCGCTGCTTCACCGACGTGGTGGACGGCATCGAGGCGCTGGCGCGCATCGTCGACAACGAAGGCGGCCGCTGCAACGGGCAGATCGTCAACATCGGCAACCCGGACAACGAAGCCAGCATCCGAGAGCTGGGCGAGGAGCTGCTGCGCCAGTTCGAAGCCCACCCGCTGCGTAGCAACTTCCCGCCCTTCGCCGGCTTCCGCGAAGTGGAAAGCCGCACCTTCTACGGCGACGGCTACCAGGACGTGTCGCACCGCAAGCCGAGCATCGAGAACGCTCGCCGCCTGCTGAACTGGGAACCGACCGTGCACATGCGCGAAACCATCGCCAAGACCCTGGACTTCTTCCTCCGCGAGGCCATCGCCGAGCAGGAAGCCGCCAAGGCGGCGAAGGCGGGGAACAACGCCTGATGCAGGCGGGTCTGCGCATCGACGTCGACACCTACCGCGGCACCCGTGAAGGCGTGCCGCGGTTGCTCGAACTGCTCGACGAAGCCGGAATCAAGGCAACCTTCTTCTTCAGCGTCGGCCCGGACAACATGGGCCGCCACCTGTGGCGCCTGGTGCGTCCGCAGTTCCTGTGGAAGATGTTGCGTTCCAAGGCTGCCAGCCTCTACGGCTGGGACATCCTGCTGGCCGGCACCGCCTGGCCCGGCAAGCCGATCGGCCGCGATTTCGGCCACCTGATGCGCAAAGCCCTGGAGGCCGGCCACGAGGTCGGCCTGCACGCCTGGGACCACCACGGCTGGCAGGCCAACGCCGGCACCTGGAGCGCCGATCAGCTGCACAAGCAGATCGCGCTCGGGGTGGACACCCTCAGCGACATCCTCGGCCAGCGCGTGGACTGCTCGGCCGTAGCCGGCTGGCGCGCCGACGAGCGCACCGTGCAAGCCAAGGAAGCCTTCGGCTTCCGCTACAACAGCGATTGCCGCGGCACCTCGCTGTTCCGCCCGCGCCTGGCGGACGGCAGCCTGGGCACCGCGCAGGTCCCGGTGGACATGCCGACCTACGACGAAGTGGTGGGCCCGAACCTGGCCGCCGCCGACTTCAACGACTTCATCCTGCGGCGCTTCAGGGCTGACGCACTGAACGTCTACACCATTCATGCCGAAGTGGAAGGAATCCTCATGGCAGAGCAGTTCCGCCAGTTGCTGGGCCGCGCCCGGCAGGGCGACATTCATTTCCAGCCGCTGGGCCAGCTGCTGCCGACCGATCCGGCGGCGCTCCCCGCGGGCCAACTGACGCGCGGCACGCTGGAAGGCCGCGAGGGCTGGCTCGGGGTCCAACGATGACCCAGCGCTTCTGGCCACTGGCAGCCGCGGTGTTGCTGCTGTTCTTCATCGTTCCCCTGGGCCTGCATGGCCTGTGGATCCCCGACGAGTCGCGCTACGCGCAGATCTCCCAGGCCATCCTGCACAGCGGCGACTGGGTGTCGCCGCACTTCCTCGGCCTGCGCTACTTCGAGAAGCCCATCGCCGGCTACTGGCTGGTCGCGCTCGGCCAGATGCTGTTCGGCGAGAACCTCTTCGGCGCGCGCATCGCCTCGGTCGTGGTGACCCTGGCGAGCACCCTGCTGGTGCTCTTCGTCGGCCGCCGCATGTGGCCCGACAGCCGTCGCGGCGAAGTCGCAGCGCTGCTCTACGCCAGCTTCGCGCTGATCGCCGGGCAAGCCGGCTACAGCAACATGGACCCGCAGTTCACCCTGTGGACCAACCTCAGCATCGCCGCGCTCTGGCTGGCCTTCCAGGCCGAGGACCGGCGCGGCCGGCTGCTCGCCTGGGGCCTGCTGGGCGCCGCCTGCGCCATGGGCTTCATGACCAAGGGATTCCTCGCCGGCCTGCTGCCGGTGCTGGTCGCCCTGCCCTATGTATTCTGGCTGGGTCGCTGGCGCGAACTCTTCGGCTACGGCCCGCTGGCGGTGCTGGTCGCCGTGCTGCTGAGCCTGCCCTGGGGCCTGGCGATCTACGCCCGCGAGCCGGACTTCTGGAACTTCTTCTTCTGGCACGAGCACATCCGCCGCTTCGCCGGTGAAGACGCCCAGCATTCACGGCCATTCTGGTTCTTCGTGCCGCTGCTGTTCGCCAGCGCCCTGCCCTGGGCCCTGCTGATTCCCTCGGCATTCGCCCGCGGCTGGGCGCAGCGCCGCCAACCGCATGCGGTGTTCCTGCTGCTGTGGTTCGCCATGCCCTTCCTGTTCTTCAGCCTGGCCAAGGGCAAGCTGCCGACCTACACCATGCCCTGCTTCGCCCCGCTCGCCCTGCTGATGGCCGACGCAGTGCTCGCAGCCCTGGAAAGCGGACGCCTGCGCGTGCTGCGCTTCAACGGCTGGCTGAACCTGGTCGGCGGCCTGCTGGCCCTGGGCGGACTGGTGTTCATCCAGCTGCACAAGCCGGTTTACCACCACCAGACCGCTAGCGTTCTGCTGGTCGGCCTGGTGTGCCTGGCCTGGGCCGTCTGCGGCGGCCTGCAGCTGGCCCGCCCGCGCGCCCTCTGGGCCGCGCCGGCGGTGGCGGCCTGGCTGCTGGTGGCGGTGGTGCCGGCGGCCATGCCGGAGAAGATCGTCAACAGCAAGATGCCCGACCAGTTCATCGCCCAGTACCAGGACCAGCTCGCCTCCGCGCACACCTTGCTGAGCAACGACCTGGGCACCGCCTCGGCGCTGGCCTGGCGCACCGGTCGCGCCAACATCCAGCTGCTCAACACCGTGGGCGAGCTGAAGTACGGCCTGTCCCAACCGGACGCCAAGGGCCGCACGCTCAGTCTCGAGGAATTCCCCGCCTGGCTCGCCGAGGCCCGCAAACAGGGCTCGGTAGGCGTCATCATGCGGGTCAACAGCGCCGGCGACGAAGCCGAGCTCGCGCTGATGCCCAAGGACTCCATCAGCTACCGGGAAAACCACCTGGTGTTCCTGCTGATTCCACAGGCCGCACCATGACCGCCCTGCTGCTCGCCATCGCCTGCCTGCTCACCTGCCTCGGCCAGATCGCCCAGAAACTGGCCGTGGAGAGTTGGAGCGCACGCGAGCACAGCGCCCTGCAGAAAATTCTGTCGCCATGGCTGCTGCTGGCCATCGCCTGCCTGGGCTTCGGCCTGCTGGCCTGGCTGCTGGTGCTGCAACGCCTGCCGGTGGGCATCGCCTACCCGATGTTGAGCATCAACTTCGTATTGGTCACCCTCGCCGCGCGCTACCTGTTCCGCGAGCCGGTCGATGCCCGCCATTGGCTCGGCATCCTGCTGATCGGCGGCGGCGTGGTGCTGCTGGGAGTGCAGGCATGAGCCGCGCGACCGGCTTCATTCTCGCCCTGGGCAGCGTCGCCCTGGTCAGCTCGGCGCAGCTCGGCATGCGCTGGGCCATGAGCCGCCTGCCGGCACCACAGGAATGGCTGAATGCCCTGCAAGCGCTGGATACCAGCCTGCTGCCGATGCTCGGCGTGCTGCTCTGCGCCGTACTGGCCTACGCGCTGTCGATGCTGTGCTGGCTCGGCGCGCTCAAGTTTCTACCGCTCGGCCGCGCCTATTCGCTGCTGAGCATCAGCTACGCTCTGGTCTACCTCGGCGCAGCCCTGCTGCCCGGATTCGGGGAAAGCCTGAGCCTGTTCAAGACGCTGGGCGTAGGCCTGGTGATCGCCGGCGTGCTGGCGATCAACAGCCCGCGCCCGACGATGGATCAACCGTAATGAATTGCCCGCATGCTGCCGCCCCGCGCGGCGAGGCGATGCCGGCGCCAGCGCATCATTTGCAAGCTTTGGGATGTCCCGTATGAAAATCAGCGTATTCGGTATCGGTTATGTGGGCCTGGTGCAGGCCGCGGTGATGGCGGAAGTGGGCCACGACGTGGTCTGCATGGACATCGACGAGGACAAGATCGCCAAGCTCAAGCGCGGCCAGATCAGCATCTTCGAGCCGGGCCTGGCTGAACTGGTGAAAGAGAACCTGGAAGCCGGCCGCCTGCACTTCACCAGCGACGTCGCCACCGCCGCGGCCCACGGCCTGGTGCAGTTCATCGCCGTAGGCACCCCGCCCAGCGACGACGGTTCGGCCAACCTCAGCGCGGTGTTCGCCGTTGCCGAAGGCATCGCCCGTCACCGCAGCGAGCCGGTGGTGATCGTCGAGAAATCCACCGTCCCGGTGGGCACCGGCGACCGCATCAAGGCCCATATCGAGAAGATCCTGGCCGACAGCGGCCGCACGCTGAAATTCGATATCGTCTCCAACCCCGAATTCCTCAAGGAAGGTTCGGCCCTGGCCGACTGCCGCCGCCCCGACCGCATCATCATCGGCTGCGACAGCAACGAAGTGCTGGACGTGATGCGCGAGATCTACGCGCCCTTCAACCGCAACCACGACCGCACCATCGCCATGAACCTGCGCAGCGCCGAGCTGACCAAGTACGCGGCGAACTGCATGCTGGCGACCAAGATCAGCTTCATCAACCAGATCGCCGAGCTGGCCGAGCACCTGGGTGCCGACATCGAGTCGGTGCGCCTGGGCATGGGCGCGGACGTGCGCATCGGCTACCACTTCATCTACCCCGGCTGCGGCTATGGCGGCTCCTGCTTCCCGAAGGACGTCCAGGCGCTGATCCACACCGCCGCGGAAGCGAACTGCTCGAACGACCTGCTGCGCGCCGTGGAAGAAGTGAACCGCCGGCAGAAGAACAAGCTGTTCGAACGCATCAAGGCCTACTACAAGGGCGACCTCGCCGGCCGCACCTTCGCCCTCTGGGGCCTGTCGTTCAAGCCGAACACCGACGACATGCGCGACGCGCCGAGCCGCGACCTGATGGAAGCGCTGTGGCAAGCCGGCGCCAAGGTCCGCGCCTTCGACCCGGAAGCCATGTCCGAGGCCCAGCGCCTGTATGGCCACGACGAGCGCCTGACCCTGATGGGCACCCCGGAAGCGGTCCTGGGCGGCTCCGACGCGCTGATCGTCTGCACCGAGTGGCAGCAGTTCAAGGCGCCGGACTTCAAGCTGCTGGCCAGTCAGCTGAAAGCCCCGGTGATCTTCGACGGCCGCAACCTCTACGATCCCGAGCGCCTGGCGCGCTACGGCTTCGAGTACTTCCCGATGGGCCGCGGCGATTCCCATCGCCTGCCGGTGCCGACGCCCCGCAGCTGATCCCAGCCCCAGCTCGCTCCTGCCCTGCGTAGGAGCGAGCCGATCCTCCCCCTGTAGAAGCGGATTCATCCGCGACATTTTCGCGGACAAGGGCTGGGCGCCCCCGTCGCTCCTACGGTCACGTGCCGCACCTTCCCTCCACGTTTTCCCCGCGAACGCGGGGACCCAAAATCTTGTTTGGGTGTAACGCGCCGCTTCGGCGTGTTCGGACGCTTCTTGTTTCGCCTCTCGGCGAGTCACTTCTTACAAACGCCTAAGAAGTAACCAAGAACGCTTCGCCCCGTCATACGGGCCCGATGAAGCCGGGCTCCCCTCACGAACTCCCCCGCACCGGAGGCCCACCCCGAAAGTACGTCCCTGTACAAATCGGGGCTTGTGCGACATCCATGTCGCCCGACCTCCTCTACGGGGGTTTCGCTCGGCCTTCTGAAAGGGGCGTTCGGCGCGTGCGGACATTTCGCTGGAAATCCCAAGAGCGAAGCGCGTATGCGCTTTTCGTAGGGCGAATAACCCCGAAGGGGTTATCCGCCATTTTCGTGCCGGGATGGAAACCCGTTTTCGGGGTCCCTGCGTTCGCGGGGATGTCGGAGACGTGTAGGAGATTCTATGTCAATGACGGCTCCTGCTTTGGAGGCTGGTAGCTGATCTGGGATTGCATCAGGGCAAAGGCAATTCGGGCCAATTTGCGGGCGAGGATAGTCAGGGCCTCGATCTTCTTCAGGCCGCGCGCCAAGTAGCTTTGGTAAAGGACTTGCCAGCGCTGCGTGCGCGCTGCTGCCATGGCCGCGTTGTGGAGCAGCCGACGGATTTCAGGATCCCCTTGCTTGGTCAGCTTTCGTCGGCCGCTATAGCGGCCGGACTCCTTGAGCCGCACATCCAATCCGATAAAGGCGATGAAGGCATCGCTATTGCGAAAATGCCCCCGCAGAAATGCCAGGTTCAGGGCCGCTGCCGTCAGTGGTCCGATCCCTTCGATGGCCTGACAGCGCCTGCTTTGCTCCATTAGGCCGGCCTCTCGCAGCGCCTGTTGAATCTCTTTCTCCAGGCGTAACTCCAGTGTGGCCATTTGCTTGAGAACAGGCCTCAGCGCCTTGGCCAAGGAGCGATCCTGGGAAAAGCTCTGGCGCAACGAGATGGCGCTACGGACCAGTGCAGCACGCCGATGCAGCAGTGTCTGCAGGCGGCAGTAGGCCTTGCTTGGCGGCTGCCAAGGTTCCAGTTGCGCTTGTTCGTGGGTCAGGTAACGGGCCAGCAGCAGGGCATCGCTGCGATCATCCTTGTTTCGCCCACCAATCCCCTTGCGGTAGTTGCTCAGGCGAAAGCCATTGATGACGTAGATCCGATGTCCCCGCGCATGCGCCAGGGTCGCAACATCCATGTGATAGGTGCTGGTCGCTTCGATCGCGATGGCGCAGCAGGGAGGAAGGGTTTTCAGCCAGGCCTTGATGGTGCGGACGTCATTGGCCAGTTCGAATACCTCGCCCGAGCGTGTATCGCAGAGGCTCAGCGACTCCTTGGCGACATCGATACCGATAACCGGGGATTGGCTTGTCATGGGGTTCTCCGACAGTGAAGATGGTCCAACCTGTCGGGAGCTCACATTGGCGCAGGCTTGCCGGTATTGTCGGTTTGAGCGGCTACTCAATCCGATGGATTCCTTATCGGCGCTTGTCGTGAGCGGGTGGGTGGGGGAAGTCTCCTACCGTCTGGCTTGCAGAAGCGGATCTTGTCCCTCCACACCCCGACAGGTTCCTACCCTAACGCCATACAAGCGGACCTTGTCCGCGAGCGGCACGCATGAACCTCACGCCCGCTCCGGCACCGCCATCGGCAACGCCGACTCATCCCGCTTGAGCACCGCATAAAGCACACCCGTCACCACGCTCCCCGCCGCAATCGCCAGCAGGTACATCAGCGCGTGGTTCATCGCGTTGGGGATCAGCAGCACGAACAGTCCGCCGTGCGGCGCCAGCAGCTTGCAGCCGAAGAACATCGACAGTGCGCCGGTCAGCGCACCGCCGGCGATGCTGGCCGGTATCACACGCAGCGGATCCCTGGCGGCGAACGGAATCGCGCCTTCGGAGATGAAGCACAGCCCCAGCACCAGCGCCGCCTTGCCGGCCTCCCGTTCGCTCTGGGCGAACTTGCGCCGGGCCAGCAGGGTGGCGATGCCCATGCCGATCGGCGGCACCATGCCGGCCGCCATGGTCGCGGCCATCGGTGCGTAGCTCTGCGAGGCGAGCAGGCCGACGGAGAAGGCGTAGGCCGCCTTGTTGATCGGCCCGCCGAGGTCGACGCACATCATCCCGCCAAGCAGCAGGCCGAGCAGGATGGCGTTGGCGGTACCCATGCCGGCGAGGAAGTCGGTCAGCGCCGTCATCAGCCCGGCCACCGGCTTGCCCACGACGTAGATCATCACCAGCCCGGTGAACAGGCTGCACAGCAGCGGGATCAGCAGGATCGGCTTGAGTGCCTCCAGGCTCTGCGGCAGCTTGAGGTACTGGCTGACCGCCTTCGCCGAATAGCCAGCGAGCAGGCCGGCGACTATGCCGCCGAGGAAACCCGCGCCCAGGCTGCTGGCCAGCAGGCCGCCGATCATGCCCGGCGCCAACCCCGGGCGGTCGGCGATGGACCAGGCGATGTAGCCGGCGAGCATCGGCACCATCAGCTTGAAGGCGGTCTCGCCGCCGATCTGCATCAGCGCGGCGGCCAGGGTGCCCGGTTCCTTGAATGCCGTGATGCCGAAGACGAAGGACAGCGCGATCAGCAGGCCGCCGGCGACCACCATCGGCAGCATGAAGGACACGCCGGTCAGCAGGTGCTTGTACAGACCGCGCGCCTCGCCTTTCGCCGGTTTGGCCGTGGCTCCCGCCGTGCTCGCAGCGCTTTCCTCGACGCCCGCCTCCAGCGCCTTGCGCAGCATCGCCTCGGGCTGCTTGAGCGCCACGCCGGTGCCGCAGCGGAAGATGCGCTTGCCGGCGAAACGCTCGGTGTTCACTTCGATATCGGTGGCCAGCAGCACCACGTCGGCGGCGGCGATGTCCTCGGCGGCCAGCGGGTTGCGCGCGCCGACCGAGCCCTGGGTTTCCACCTTCAACTCCCAGCCCAGTTTCTGCGCCGCCTGCTGCAGCGCCTCGGCGGCCATGAAGGTGTGCGCCACTCCGGTCGGACAGGCGGTGATCGCCACCACTCGCGCCACCTTGGCCGGCACAGGTGCCTGCGTTTCGGCATTGCCCTGCCAGGGTTGCGCTTGGGCAGCAGCGCGTTGCAGGAAGGCAGCGGGATCACTCAGCGCCTCGGCCGGCCGCGCCTGCCACAGGCGCTTGCCGGCGAAGCGGCTCAGCTCCAGTGCCTGCGGGCTGATCACGATGACCAGCTCGGCAGCGGCGATCTGCTCGGCGCTCAGGCGCAGTTCCGGGCGTTGCGGCTCGTTGCTCTCGACGCACACCGACCAGCCCATGCGTTCGGCGGCGGCGCGCAAC
Source organism: Pseudomonas sp. QL9 (assembly GCF_041409665.1). Taxonomy (NCBI): domain Bacteria; kingdom Pseudomonadati; phylum Pseudomonadota; class Gammaproteobacteria; order Pseudomonadales; family Pseudomonadaceae; genus Pseudomonas; species Pseudomonas sp. QL9. The sequence continues at coordinate 3,806,364 of NZ_CP166971.1, read as the reverse complement.
AGGCGCGCGCTGAGCAGGCTGGTGACCTGGCCGTTGGGGCAGGCAGTGATCAGGGCAAGTTTCATCGTCGTACCTCTTGTTATGGCGCCACCTCGGGCCCGCAAGCGGGCGGATGGCGAATCAATCCAGCGCGGACACCACGACCTGGCCTTCCAGCTCGGCCAGGCGCACGGGGTCGGCAACACCGAACTCGAACTGGGTGACAGCCAGCGCCGCGACCGCCGTTGCATGGCGCAGCACACGCTCGGCAGGCCAACCGGCGAGCAGGCCGTGGAGCATGGCCGCGAGCAGCGAGTCGCCGGCGCCCACGGTGCTGGCAACCTGCACGCGCGGAGGGCTCGACTTCAGGCATGCGTCGGGCGCGAACCAGTGAACACCCTCGGCGCCTTGCGAAAGCACCACATGCTCGATGCCGCCGTGCTGCAGTTGCCGGACCTGGGCATCGACACCCTCGGCATCCGCCGGACCGCACACGGCGGCCAGCTCCTCGGCGTTTGGCTTGACCAGCCAAGGCTTGGCCGCGAGCCCATGCCGCAGTGCCTCGCCGCTGCTATCGAAGGCCACCCATAGACCGAGCCGCTTGAGGCGCAGGATCAGCTCGGCAAGCCATTGCGGATCGACGCCACGCGGCAGGCTGCCGGAGACCACGGCAATGTCCTGCCCGGCGGCGAGGCGCGCGAGTTCATCCAGCAGGAGCTCCTGCGCGCCAGCGTCGACCAGGAGACCCGGGCCATTGATATCGGTGACGCGGCCGTCGTGCTCGGCCAGCTTGATGTTGCTGCGGGTTTCACCGGGCACGCGGACGAAGCCATCGCGAAAACCCCGACGCTGGAAAAGCGCATCGAAGGCAGCCGCATTGTCGGCACCGAGGAAGCCGGCCACGGTCAGCTGATGGCCAAGATCGGCAAGCACCTGGGCGACGTTCAGCCCCTTGCCGGCGGCCTGGGCCATGACCGCTTCGCTGCGATTCACCTCGCCCGGCTCGAGCCTTGGCAGGCGTACGGTCAGGTCCAGCGCCGGGTTCAAGGTCAGGGTCAGGATGCGGGCCATCAGCGATCCTCCCCCAAGGCATTGGACACCAGCGCACGGACCTCGCCGGCAGACGCCAGGCCAAGCGCGGCCTGCGCCAGTTCGCGGGCCCGAGCCTGGTCGAGTTCGCGCACGCCCTGCTTGACCAGCGGAATGCTGCGCGCCGAAACACTGAGTTCATCGACACCAAGGCCGAGCAGCAACGGCAACGCTTGAGCATCGGCCGCCAGCTCGCCGCAGATGCCGACCCACTTGCCGTGGGCATGGGCCGCGCGCACGGTCATGTCGATCAGTTGCAGCACCGCCGGATGCAGGCCGTCGGCTTGCCCCGAGAGGCTCGGGTGGCCACGGTCGATGGCCAGCGCGTACTGGGTCAGGTCGTTGGTGCCGATGCTGAAGAAGTCCACTTCGCGCGCCAGGACAGGCGCCAGCAGCGCCGCCGACGGCACCTCGACCATGATGCCGAGCTGCAGGTCGGCGCAGTCGTATTCGGCGCGCAGGGCCAGGGCCAGGTCGCGGGCCTGGCGCCACTCCTCGACCAGCCCGACCATCGGGAACATGATCCGCAGCGGGCGTCCGTCGGCCGCACGCAGCAGGGCGCGCAGCTGGGTCTCGAAGATTTGCGGGCGCTGCAGCGTCAGGCGAATGCCGCGCACGCCGAGATAGGGATTCGCCTCGTGTGGGATCGGCCAGTACGGCAGCGGCTTGTCGCCACCCACGTCGAGGGTGCGAACCACCAGCGGGCGACCGTCGAGGGCGTCGAGTACGCGGCGGTATTCGGCCTCCTGGGCGACCAGGTCGGGCGCGCAGGGGCTGTCGAGGAAGACGAACTCACTGCGCAGCAAGCCCACACCTTCCGCGCCCAAAGCCACCGCCGTGGCGGCGCCGGCGCTGTCGCCGAGGTTGGCGCAGACCTCCACGGCATGGCCGTCACGGGTGTGCGCTGGCTCATGGCGGCGCGCTTCGGCAACTTCGCGGCGACGCTGCTGTTGGTCGCGTTGATGCAAGGCGTGCTCAAGCGTTTCGGCGCTCGGCGCGAGCATGAACTGGCCGCGCTCGCCATCGAGCAGCAAGGTGCTTCCCGGTTGCAACTGCAGCAGGCCTTCGCCGGCACCGACCAGCGCGGGAATGCCCAGGGCGCGCGCGATGATCGCGCTATGCGAGGTGGCGCCGCCGCGTACGGTGAGGATGCCCGCGACACGCTGTGGATCTAGGCGCGCCACATCCGATGGCCCCACCTCTTCCATGACCAGGATGTAGGGCTGCTCCGGCTCGGTCGCCAGCGCCACGCCGCACAGGCGCGCCAGCACGCGGCGACCGAGGTCGCGCAGGTCGGCGGCACGTTCGGCGAGCAAGGCATCGCCGAGTGCTTCCTGACGCTTGGCCGCTTGTTCGATCACCGAGTCCCAGGCTGCCTCGGCGCTGTCGCCGTGGACCAGGCGCTCGCTGACTTCGGCGGCCAGCTCGGGATCGTCGAGCAGGGCCTGGTGGGTGACGAAGATGTCGCGCACCGCCTTGGACTGGCTGCGCTGCACCAGGGTGTCGAGCTCGTCGGCGATGGCCGCCTTGGCCTCATTCAGCCGCAGCGCCTCGCGTTCGCTGGATTCGCCGCGCGGCGCATAGCTGAAGCGCCGGGTGACTTGCAGGTGCGCGGGCCCGCTAGCGATGCCCGGTGCTGCGGCGATGGCCGCCAGCCACTCGCCACTGGCCAGAGCCTGCGGCGGCTCTTCCGGCGCAGCGGCAACCACGGTTGCCGGCATCGCATCGGCGGGCAGGGGCATCACCTCCTCGCCCAGGCCTTGCTCCACCGCCTCGCGCAGCGCGGGAAGCGCGACCTCGGCAATCTCGGGTTCGGCAAAGAACTCCAGGATCTGCCCACGGCGAGCGCCCAGGCTGAGCAGCTTGCTGAGGCTGCGAATCGACACCGGCGCAGCATCGCTGTCGGCGACGCGCACACGCACCTCGCCGCTGAAGTCGCGAGCCATCGACATCAGCACCTGCGACGGCCGTGCGTGCAGACCGTGCGGGTTGGCCAGCGGCACACGCAGGCTCGGCCAGTCCACCGGCAACTCGCCGCCGAGTGCTTCGAGCACGGCGCGCGGCGAAGTGCTGTTGGCCAGTTCAGCGCCGCGCCCTTCCACCAGCAACGAGCAGAGGCGGTCGAGCACGGGACGCGCCGCGTCGCCATGCTCAGCCAGGCAGAACAGGCCAAGCAGCGGTTGGCCGGCATGCTGCAGTTCGCGCTGGGCCGTGACGAAGGCGAGGCCCGGCCGGCTGACCTTGTCGCCACCGCTCAGCCACCAGATTGCATTGCCCAGGTACAGCGCCTCGCCCTGCTGCAGCGCCGCGAGAAAACCGCTTTCCGCGCAACCGGCGGCTTTCAGCCGGCGCGCGGCGAGCAGCAGGAGTTCGTCGAGGTCTTCGGCGCTCTGCTGCAGGCCAACCAGGCTGGAGTCGAGCGCCAGCGTTCGGGCGCCACCGCTCAGGGCCGCGAGCAGTTGATCGGCGGTCTGCGCCCCGCGCAGCTGCGCGCCGGTGTCGCCTTCGCCCAGGGCGCGGGTCAGCAGCTGCAACAGGTTCAGGTGCTCGTCGGAGCGCGCGGCTATAGCGATCGCCAAGTAGACGATCTGGCCATCGCCCCAGTCGACGCCTTCGGGGAAGTGCAGCAGGCGCACACCGGTACGCACCACCAGGTCGCGGGTCTGCGGCGTGCCGTGGGGGATCGCGATGCCCTGGCCCAGGTAAGTGGAGCCCTGCGCCTCGCGCGCCTGCAGGCCGGCGAGGTAGCCCGGTTCGACCAGGCCGTCGGCTTCCAGGGCCCGGCAGAGCAGTTCAAGGGCGGTCGGCTTGTCCGCGGCCCGCTGTTGCATGCGGACCTGCTGCGCGGTCAGTTCGAGCACATCGTTCTCCTCAGCGGCACGCCGGGCAGGAGCCGGGGCGGCCGTAACGGGGCGGTCATCCGCTTGTGTGGTGAACAGCCTTCGCGCTGTCCCCGATTGACCAGCATAGGCCGGTCCAGGCGAGGGGAAGCGCTTTGCTGAATCGTTTCACCTATTGAGACTGGCACGTTACTCGATAATGCGTGATCCTTGGAAGCCTCCAGTTGTCGGCAAGTGTCAGGGGTACCCGTTGAAACTCAGTGATATCGCTCGCCTGGCCGGGGTCTCGGTGACCACCGCCAGTTACGTGATCAACGGCAAGGCCGTGCAACGGCGCATCAGCGCGGCCACGGTGGAGCGCGTGCGCGCGGTGATCGACGAGCACGGCTACCACCCCGACCAGCAGGCCGCGAGCCTGCGCCGGGGGCAGACGCGCACCCTCGGTTTCATCCTCCCGGACCTGGAAAACCCCAGCTACGCGCGCCTGGCCAAGCTGCTCGAACAGGGCGCCCGGGCGCGCGGTTACCAGTTGCTGATCGCCTGCTCCGACGACGAACCGGAAAGCGAGCGCCAGGCGCTGAACCTGTTCCGCGCACGGCGTTGCGACGCACTGATAGTCGCCAGCTGCCTGCCGGCCGACGACGAGGCCCACCAGCAGTTGCTGGCCAAGGGCGTGCCGGTGATCGCCGTGGACCGCCAGCTCGATCCGCAACGCTTCTGCTCGGTGGTCAGCGACGACCGCGACGCCGCCCGGCGCCTCACCAGCACCCTGCTGCAACCGACGCCGCGTCACATCGCCCTGCTCGGCGCCCGCCCCGAACTGATCATCAGCCAGGAGCGCGCAGCCGGATTCGAACTGGCCACGCGGGGCTTCGCCGGCAAGCGCTTCATCGAGCACGGGGCGAACTTCAGCCGTGAATGCGGGCGCCAGTTGATGGATGACCTGCTGCAGCGCCTGGGCTACCTGCCCGATGCGCTCATCACCACGTCCTACGTATTGCTCGAAGGCGTCTTCGACGTATTCCAGGCGCTGCCCGGTGGCTGGCCGAAGGACCTGCGCCTGGCCACTTTCGGCGACACCCAGCTGCTCGATTTCGTGCCGCTGAAGGTCAATGCGATTTCCCAGCAGCACGGGCTGATCGCCGAGCGCGTCCTGCAACTGGCGCTGGGCGCCATCGAGGACGCGCACTACCAACCGGGCGTGCAGCCGATTCCGCGCACCCTGAAACTGCGCGCCGAGTAAGCGCCATGCGCCTGATCGACACCCACAACCACATCGACTTCCCCGACTTCGACGCCGACCGCCCTGCCCTGCTCGAGCGCTGCCGCGCGCTGGGCGTGGAGCGCCAGGTGCTGCTGGGCGTGTTCCGCGAGAACTGGGAGCGGGTGATCGAGCTGGCCGAACAACACACCGAACTGCACGCCGCGCTCGGCCTGCATCCGATCTACCTGGCGCAGCACAAGCCCGAGCACCTGCGGGACCTGCGCGACATGCTGCAACGCCTGGCCGGGCACCCGAAGCTATGCGCGGTGGGCGAGATCGGCCTGGACTACTACGTCGAAGAACTCGACCGCGAAGCGCAGCAGGCGCTGTTCGAAGAACAGCTGCGCATCGCAATCGATGTCGAGCTACCGGTGCTGCTGCACGTGCGCCGTTCGCACGCGGCGGTGATCGCCACGCTCAAGCGTCTGCGCGTGCCACGCCGGGGCATCGTCCACGCCTTCGCCGGCAGCCGCGAAGAAGCCCGCGAATACCTCAAGCTCGGCTTCCGCCTGGGGCTGGGCGGCGCGCCGACCTGGCCGCAGGCCAACCGCCTGCGCAAGGTGGTCGCGGAGTTGCCGCTGGAAGCGATAGTGCTGGAGACGGACGCACCGGACATGGCGCCAGCGATGTACCCCGGACAAAGAAACAGCCCGGAGCACCTGCCAGCGATCTGCGAAGCCTTGGCGGAGCTGCGGGGTGTGAGTGCGGAAGAGCTGGCTGCGGCCAGCACGCGCAACGCGCGGGAAGTGTTCGGCTGGAGCTGAAGAACCGCTTTTCGTAGGAGCGAGCTTGCTCGCGAAGGGGCTACATCGGCGGCATCGGTGTCATGCGGTTCGCGAGCAAGCTCGCTCCTACATGAATCGTGCACATCGCTACTTTCACCAACAACCCGGCATCCGTGGGATGGGGTGCATCCGTGCGGAACCACGGATGCCGGGCTGCAAGCGAAAACCCTGGGTCAGACGCGGAAGGCACCGATCAGGCGCTTCAGCTCGACCACCTGGCCGGCCAGTTCGCGACTGGCCCGCTCGGTCTCGCTGGCGCCTTCGGCGGTGCGCTCGCCGGCCTGGTTGATCTCGACGATGTTCTGGTCGATGTCGTGGGCCACCGCGGTCTGCTGCTCGGCGGCAGCGGCGATCTGCTGGTTCTGGTCGACGATCATGCCGACCGAACCGAGGATGTTCTCCAGCGCCTGTTGCACCTGGGTGGACTGGCTGACGGTACCGTCAGCGGTCTGGTGGCTGCTGCCCATCGCCTTTACCGCCGCATTCACACCGCTCTGCAGCTTGTCGATCATCTGCTCGATTTCTTCGGTGGACTGCTGGGTGCGCTTGGCCAGGGTGCGTACTTCATCGGCCACCACCGCGAAGCCGCGGCCCTGCTCACCGGCGCGCGCCGCCTCGATGGCGGCGTTGAGCGCCAGCAGGTTGGTCTGTTCGGCAACGCCCTTGATCACGTCGAGCACGCGGCTGATGGAAGCGCTGTCGGCCGCCAGCTGGTTGATCACCGTCACCGACTGGTCGAGCTCGGCGGCCAGGCGCTGGATGCTGTTGACCTGCGAATCCACCAGGTTGCGTCCGCTGACTGTTTCCTCGTTCACGCTGTGCGCGCTGCCCACCGCGGCCGCGGCGCTGCGCGCCACTTCCTGGGCGGTCGCCGCCATCTGGTTCATCGCCGTGGCGACCTGCTCGATCTGGTTGCGCTGGCCGGCCACCGCCTGGTTGCTCTGGGTCGACACCGACTCCACGCGCTCGGTCTGCCGCTCCACTTCCGACACGGTGCGGCCAACCTGTTCGATGAGGTCGTGGATCTTGCGCACCGTCTCGTTGAACGCCTGGCCCAGCTCGCCCAGCTCGTCTCGGCTCTGCGCCTGGTAGTTGACGGTCATGTCGCCGGCGGCGACGCGCTCCATCATCTTGCCCAGGCTCTTCAGGGTCGAACGGGTGGAAACGTAGAAGCCGCCGTAGAGGTAGACGATGGCGAGGAACACCACCAGCAGGGCCACCACCAGCAGGACCATCTGGGCCTTCTTGCTGGCCAGGCGCTGCTGCAGCTGGGTGTCGAGGTAGCCGAGCACCTTGTCGTTGAGATGGTAGGTCTGGTCCATGGCCTGGCTGACCTGGTCGTAGAACTGCGTCCAGGGCATGTCGAGGGTGTCGGCCATCACGACCTTCTCCTCGAAGAACTTGCCGAGGCTCTTCAGCGTCTCGCGGCTGGCCACGGCCTGCTCGCCCAGCGCGGCGTGCGCGGCGGGGCTGGAGTCGAGCACTTCCTGGACCTTGAGCCCGTAATCGCCATGCAGCTTCTCGAGATCCTGCAGGAGGTCATCGAACTTGCTCGAAGAGGAAGAGTTGAGGAAGCCCTGCCCCAGGGCACCGGAACCGATGACGCGGCCGCGGCTGATGGTTTCGCTGACCTTGGGCGTCACAGCAGTGATCAGTTCGGCGAGCTGGCGCACTTCGCCGCTGTCGTCCTGGCTCAATCCAGCCTGGCTGACAAGCATCTTGTTGAACACCTGGATGCTGGAGAGCAGATGCCCGGCCATGGCCGCCTTGCTCTGCAGCGCGCCTTCGGCGACCAGCGCCTTGAGCGCATTGAGCAACTCGTCGCGCTTGGCATTGAAGGCGTCCACCTGATCGGCATCCTGCACGACCGGCTGCATCCCGCTCAGCGACTCTTGCAGGCCCTGCTGCAAGTGCGTGATGCGGCTGTCGAGGTCATTGGTGCGCTTGGACTGACCCAGGCTGACGTTGATCTGCAACAGGTCGTTGAAGGCCTCGGCGTCGCGGCGCATCTGCAGGCTGGAGGCAATCAGCTGGAGACTCTGCAATTCGGCGCGCGTCGAAACGAACTGCCGATACGAATCACGCACCAGGTAGAAGTTGGTAACCAGCATCGGGAGGAAGAACAACACGCTGATCAGGCTGAACTTCATACCGAAGCTCAGGCGGTTCATCAGCGCGATGGCGGGGGCGAGCACTGTCTTCACGTAAGACGACTCCTGTTCACTTTATTGTTCTTGTCAGGATTTTCTAGCGGTGTCCGGTCACACCCCGAACGCGCGCAGGCCCCTGTGTAACCGATATCGGCAGGCAGTTCTGTAACTTAAGGTTAAAGGGCCATCACGGGCGACGTGCGGCACTGCTCAGAAGAACAGTGCCTCGAGGGCGAAGATCGAGTACCAGAGCAAGGCCGCGCGAACCAGCAGTTGCCAAAGGGCATCGAGGCTGGCAACACCACGTGCGCCCAGGTCGCTGTCGTTGACGTCTTCGGCGACATAACCGGCCGCCGCAAGCAGGCGCGCCGCCGGCACGTCCCAGGCGAGCAGGTCGTGCAGCAGGATGCGCCCCACCGCGACGAAGTTGCCGACCAAGGCGAAGCTCAGCACCAGGGCGCGGGCCGGCAGCCAGTCGAAGGCGTGGCGCACCTGCGCGGCGCGCTCACGGATTTCCGTGTGCGAAGCATGCTCGACGCTCAGCGCCAGCAGGCGGTAGACCAGCGCCGCCAGCGGACCGAGCAGCGCATACCAGAAGATCACCGCGAAGAAGCTCTGGAACGCCTGCCAGACCAACATGCCGTGGACCTGGGCGAAGAGCTCGCCGTCGTTGTCCGCCTGCACGCCCAGGTCGCGCTCGGCAACATGGTAGGCGCCCTGCACATCCTCACGGCGCCAGGCGTCGCGGAACGGCCCGATGGCCCGGTGCACATCGCCACGCCCCAGGCTCCAGACCACCACCAGCAGGTGCACCGGCAGCGCCAGCAGCCCGTAGGCCACCGGCTGCAGCACGGTCAGCAGCAGCGCCAACAGCAACAGCGGCACCAGCAGCAGGACCAGCAGCCCGAGCCAAGGGCGCGAAGCTAGCGCAGGCATGCCTTCTACCCGCCGCAGCCAGCCGACAAAAAGACCGTCCCGCTGCAGGCGCACGCGCCAGCCAGAAAATTTCTCTACCAGCAGGACCAGCAACAACACGATGAAACTCATGCGGACTCCTTGGGCGAGTCGAGCGAAGCGAGAAAGCGCGGCCAGTCGAACGCAGGCCCCGGGTCGGTCTTGCGTCCCGGAGCGATGTCGCTGTGGCCGCGGATGCGGTCGGCGGTGATGCCCGGATAGGCGCTCAGCAACTGCCTGGCCAATTCGCCCAGCGCGGCGTATTGCGCGTCGCTGTAGGGCTCATCGTCAGTGCCTTCCAGCTCGATGCCGATGGAGAAGTCGTTGCAGTTGTCACGTCCGTCGAACAGGGAAACCCCGGCGTGCCAGGCGCGCTCATTGCAGGAAACGAACTGGAAGACGCTGCCATCGCGCTCGATGAGGAAATGCGCCGACACCGTCATCGCGGCGATGCTTTCGAAGTAGGGATGCTCGTTGGCGTCCAGGCGATTCTGGAAGAAGCACTGCACCTTGCCGGTACCGAACTGCCCGGGCGGCAGGCTGATGTTGTGGATGACCAGCAGGGACACGAGCGTCCCTTCCGGGCGCGCATTGAAATTCGGCGAGGGGCAGTGGCTGACGCCCTGGCACCAGCCGCTCTGGGGATCGAACTGCATAGGGGCTCCTTGGCTGGGCCCACTCTAAAGCAGCTACTGACAGAAGAGAATTACAGCAGAAAGCCACACCGAGAAAACCCTGTAGGAGCGGACCTTGTCCGCGAAGCGCGGGCATGGCCGCCCCCAAAGGGAGGTGTCGCTGCCTGTCAGGCGTTCTTCAGCCGGCGCAGGTTGCCGATCACCGATTCCAGTGCGCGATCGAACAGCAGGGCGTCGTCCAGCAGGCGCACCGCGTTGCGGCGGAACTCCACGGCCAAGCCCATGCGGGTCTTCTCCAGCACCTTCATGCCGGTACGGTTGACGAAGATGTAGCGGCCGCTCGGCTTGATTACTGCAGCCAGCTTGCAACGCAGCTTGTGCTCCTCGTCTTCCTGGATTTCCACCCAGCTGCCGACGCGCAGCTCATCGACCTTGCGCAGCGACTCGTCGTCCTCCGCCAGCAGCTCCTCAGGCTCCGGCGCTCGGGTTTCGCCCGGTGCGACGAGCACGATCTCCTCCACCACGGCAACCATCGCCGGACCTGCCGGCACCGCCTCGACTTCTTCGTCGAGCAGCGGGATACCGTCATCCAGCAGCGCTGCCGGTTCGGCGGAAGCCTGCGCTTCCTCAACCTGCTTGAAGCGCTGGAAAGCCTGCACGTGGAGGCTTTCCAGGCGGCTGAAGAACTCGCCGGTGGAGAACGGATCGAAGGCCGCGCTGGCCAGGCCGTCACGCAGCGACTTGAGCAACTGCGGCACCATCTCCAGCAGGCGCATGCGCGACTCCGGGTCCTCGTGCGGCTCGACGCTCCAGATCAGGTCGTCCATGGTCGCCAGAGCGGATTGCCACTGCTCGGACTCGATGCCGTGCTTGAGGCAAGTCAGCAGCAGCACCTTGCTCCAGGCTTCCTGCAGCAGGCGCACCACCACTTCCGGCAGGGTGCGGCCGAACAGGCGCTGGTTGAGCACCTGCTCCACTTCCTGGCGCGCCATCTCGGCCCGCGCGCGACCTTCCTCGGCATCGCGGGTGCGCTGCTCGAGCAGTTCGCTGCGGCGACGCTCGTCACCGCTGAAGCTGGTGAAGTCCTCGAGCAGCTCGGCGAAGATCGCCGGGTCGTCGACGAAGTCGTTGAGCAGGCGCATCACCACCTGCTCGATCTTCTGGTACAGGCTGTCGCGCTGCAGATCGGTCTGCTCGGCCCAGCCCAGGGCCGCCGAAGCGATCTCGTTGAGCAGGCGGCGTGCAGGGTGGCTGCCACGGCTGAAGAAGGTCTTGTCCAGCACCGCGACCTTCAGCATCGGGATCTGCATGCGGCCGATCAGCGCCTTGAGCGAGTCCGGCAGGGAGCGGTCGTCGAGGATGAACTCGAAGAGCATGGACACCAGGTTGATGACGTCCTCGTCGACCTGGCCGACCACGCGCGAGCGCCCGCTCTTGCTGCTGACGCGAGTGAGCAGGTGATCGAGCTGCTGACGAACGTCGACTTCCTCGATGCTCTGCACCGGCAGGTGGGATTGCAGGTGCGACAGCAGGCGCATCAGGTCGCCGCTGGAAATCGGCATGGCATCGGCGGGCATCGCACGACGCGGAGCCAAGCTGCCGCGCGCCTGGGCGAGCAACGCCTGCAGGGTGCCGAAGGCTTCCTGGTGCTCGACGTCGACGTAGTCGCCACCATCGGCAAGCGCTGCGCCTTCAGCGACGTATTCGGAAGCACTGCGCGATTGCGCGGTGCGTTGCTGCTGTTGCGGCGAGCGACGCTGCGGCGCGGATTTCAGCTCCGGCAACACGCCATGGGCCACCAGTGAATGGTTGGCTTCGGCGTAAAGCTGATCGGCCTCGCTGAGGACGTACTTCTCGAACAGCTTGAGGATGATCAGCTTGACCTTGATCTCCACGCCCAGGCCGCGACAAGCCTCGAGGAACGCCTCGCACAGCGGGCGCGGGCCCATCGGGTTGGTCTTGTCCTCCACCTTGCGGCTGACCAGGGTGTTCAGGCGCGTGGTCAGGTGCGCCAGGGCCACGCCGTCGCGGCTGAGAACCTTGTTGACCATGGCATCGACGGCTACCGACTCTTCCAGCTCGTCGTTCTGCACCAGCGACAGGTTGTCGAAAGACACCGCATCCAGCTGCGGCGCCTTGCCGATCTCGTACTGGTTGAGGTTGGCGAAGTTCTCTACAAGTTTGTGCAGGAAGCCGCGCTCGATGCCCTTGCGCTTCAGGCGCAGGTCACGCATCGCCTCGAAGAAGGCGCTCTGCTCGGTATTGGTGGTGGCCCGATCGGCCATCTCGAAGAGGGTGTCGTCGGCGTTGTCGAACAGCGCCTGCATGGCCTGGCGCAGCTGCAAGACGACCTTGTCGCGCACGGTGACCAGCGCAGCCGGCAGACGGCCGGCAGTAGAAGTCGGCGACTGTCCCGGAGCCGCTTTGTTCAGCGGCACTACGTTCGCGTCGTTCTGCATCGCAAGTCTCCTGCCACCGACCGGGCTCTGGCTGCCGGTGGCACAACGGTTCAGTGAAGCGTTGTCCGTAACGTCAATTGTATGGCGTCAAAAATAGAAATTCCCAGACGCATTATAGAGAAGCCTCCATGACAACCAAGACCCTTCTTACGCATTCTTGAGGAAATTCACACAAGTTCAGTCACCGTCCGTCAGACTCCTTCTTACCGACAGCGTTCCCCGACGAAACACACGAGCGCCGCGCCTGCCCGTATAATCGCGCCACCGCGAAACAGGAGCCCGTCATGCCGAACCTCACCCTTGCCGACCTCACCGGGGAAATCCAGGCCAACGTCCGTGCCGCCCTGGCCGAGGACGTCGGCAGCGGCGACATCACCGCGCAGCTGATTCCCGCCGAGCGCAGCGCCAGCGCCCGGGTCATCACCCGCGAAGACGCGACCCTGGCCGGCTGCGCCTGGGTGGACGAAGTGTTCCGGCAACTCGACCCGAGCGTGCGGGTGGAATGGAAAGCCCGCGATGGCGAGCAAGTCAGCGCCGACCAGACCCTGTTCACCCTGCAAGGCCCGGCCCGCGCCCTGCTCACCGGCGAACGCAGCGCGCTGAACTTCCTCCAGCTGCTCTCCGGCACCGCCACCCGCGCACGCCACTACGCCGACCTGGTGGAAGGCACCGGCGTGAAACTGCTGGACACCCGCAAGACCCTGCCCGGCCTGCGCCTGGCACAGAAGTACGCAATAACCTGCGGCGGCTGCCACAACCACCGCATCGGCCTCTACGACGCCTTCCTCATCAAAGAAAACCACATCGCAGCCTGCGGCGGCATCGCAGCGGCCATCCAGGAAGCCCGCCGCATTGCCCCCGGCAAGCCGGTGGAAGTGGAAGTGGAAGACCTGCAGGAATTCAGCCAGGCACTGCAGGCGGGCGCCGACATCATCATGCTCGACGAACTGAGCCTCGAAGACATGCGCACCGCCGTCCGCCAAAGCGCCGGCCGCGCCAAGCTCGAAGCCTCGGGCGGCATCGACGAAAGCACCCTGCGCACCATCGCCGAAACCGGCGTGGACTACATCTCCCTCGGCACGCTGACCAAGGACGTCAAGGCGCTCGACCTGTCGATGCGGTTGAGCCTGTAATCAGGCCCGACGACTTGCCTCCGCCGCGGAGGCGAGCACGATGCGGTCGCGCCCCTGCCCCTTGGCCTCGTAGAGCGCCTGGTCCGCTCGGCGCAGCCACTCGGTCGAGTCCTGCATCGCCGGATCGAAGCCGGCGATGCCGATGCTAAGGCTGACGCGCAACTCCGGCACGTTGTCCCACTGCTGCGCGATCAGCTCACGACGCAGCCGCTCCAGCACATCGCGCGCGGCTTCCGGCTTCACCCGCGGCAGCAGGATGCAGAACTCGTCGCCGCCGAAGCGCCCGGCAAGGTCCTCGGCCCGCAGGTGCTGCCGAATGAACTCACTCAACCGGCGCAGCACCAGGTCGCCCACCACATGGCCGTGCCGGTCGTTGGCAGCCTTGAAGTGGTCGACATCTATCACCGCCAGCGAGGCGTCCTGCCGCGACTGCCGGCAATGCTCGAACTCCTGCTGCAGGCGCTCCTTCCAGTAGCCGCGATTGAACAGCTGGGTGAGGCTATCCGTACGACTCAGGTCGCGCAGCGCCTTCTTGTGCTTCGACAACTGGATGGCGAGTTGGTAGAGCACGAGGCCAATGGTCATCGGGTGGATGACCAACATAGGAATGCACGCGTAGAGAACGGCCTGGGACGTATTAGGAGAGAAGCCGAACCCGAACAGCAGCCCCGCAACCAGCATGCCGACCGCCTGCAGCAGGAAGCCATTGACCACCAGGCGCGCACCGCCGTTGGCCGTGTTGTTCATCGCGAGCATGGACAACATCATGACCGAAGGCAGCACATTGAACTGGATGGTGCCGATCCAGAAGCCGCCCATCAGCGAGTCGAAAAGCACGAACCGCCGCTCCAGCACCTTCACTGAAGCCGAACGTGACGAGATCTGGTAAGCCACCTGCGGCCACAGGAAGCAGAACCACAACAGCAGCGCCCAGACCCAGGCCGACCGTCCCTGCTCCCAGATCACCGCCGCGACGCAGAAGAACCCGACCGCCAAACCGATGGCCCGCGGCAAAAGCACGCGCCGGGCAAAGGAACGACTGAACCTGGCGCTTTCGCTCGACTGCTTCACCGACCGCTCCATCCCGTACCGAAAGCCCACAAAGGTTGTGGCAGTATAGTCCGGGCCTTGATGGCAATTCGACAGCCAACCAGCGGGAAGCAGTGAAAACAGGGCAGCCAGAAAGCAGAAGGCCCCGCCAAACAGACTGTGTGAAAACACGCTGTGAGCAAGGCTAAGCAAGCGCCCCGACTGGTTCGGGGCGTTTGCTTTTCTGAGGGTTCATCCCATCAGCTCAATCAGGCGACGCGCGCCGAGCACCTGGATCGCGCGCTTGAGGTTGTAGGCCTGCACGGCCAGGGCCATCTCTGTCCTGGCACCCGCTAACTGCCGGAGCAGGAAACGGCCGTTGCCGAATACCCACTGTTTCAGGTTACCGAAGGGGTGTTCGACGATCGCCCGGCGCTTGGCCATCATCTCCGGCCGGGCCTTCAGGCGTTGCTGCATGCGCTCGAAAGCGGATTCATGGGCATGACGGCTGAGATGGCGACGCTGGCTATTCGTGCAACGCGCCTTCAAAGGGCAAGCGCGGCAGTCGCCGGCGATCGCATAAATCTTCTCTGTGCTGCGCACCCGCTTGAGCGGGAGCCACTGGCCTGTCGGGCACTGATAGCGGTCATGCTCCGCGTCGTAGGTAAAGGCGCTTCGGTCGAACAGCGCCGTGCCATTGCCATGATTGTTAACGCCGCGGTTCGGCGGTACATATGCGGTGATGCCCACAGCCTCGCGCGCCTGGAATTGCTCGCCATTGGAGTAACCGGCGTCCGCCGTGACCGTCAGTTGCGCCTGTTCCAGCACGGCTTGAGCGGCTTCCATCGGCTACAACTGGCGAGTGTCATTGCCGTCCCGGGTCACCTCGTGGTGCAGGACCAGTCAGTGCTTGTCATCGACCGCGCTCTGCACGTTGTAGGCGACCCGCGCGCCCTGCGGGGTTCGCATCAACTGGGCATCGGCCTCGCCGATCACGAACTGCTCCAGCTCCTGGGCTTGCATCAGCACCTGGCAGGTCAGGTTGTCTGAGTGCTGGACTGGAATTTGCTGCCATCGATGACCACCAACTGACCACCGAGCAACCCGACCTGGCGGCAAAACTGCACGACAGCTCGCCTGAAACGCCGCGCCATTGTCTTTGCGGAAATCGGCAATGGTCTTGAAGTCCGGCGCCAGGCGGCCCAGCAGCCAAATCACTTCGACATTGCGCTGACATTCGGCTTCCAGTCGGCGCGAGGAGCGAATTCGCTGGAAGTAGCCATACAGGTACAGCTTGAGCAAGTCGGCCGGATCATAGGCCGGGCGCCCGACCTTGCTCGCTTGCGCCTTGCTGAAGCCCAGCCGCTGCAGATCTAACCGCGCCACATAGGCCTCGATCACACGGACCAGATGTTCTTCGGGAACCAACTCATCCAGCGACACTGGAAACAAGCTGCCCTGATCACGCCCTTCACCGCGGATATAGCCCATAAAAGACAATGCCCGTATCGATCGATACGGGCATTGTCTTTGGCTTGTGCTCAGACGGCTAGGTTTTCACACAGTCTGCAAAGCGGAGCCTTCTGTTGAAGCTGGTGCGGTAAGAGGAATCGAATAAACCTACAATACCCTTTGTTATTCAGCCATTAATCTATCCATGTCTGCCACGTACCCCTATTCGTACCCCTAAACTAAAAAACACCCGAAGGACACTTCTGGCAGGCTTCTGCGGCCATGTCGGCCCCATGACAAGCATTTGCAGCATCTCCATTGGCAATGAGGTCGGGAGATATGCAAATTACAGGGCGCAGCACTCAGATCTCTCCAATAAAACCCGAACCTCTGCCGCCGCAGAGGGCAGGAATAGAGATATTGCTAAACGAGGTCGGTAATACTTGCTTCTCCGACAAGACCATTTCAGAGCCAAAAGATGACCGCAACTCAAAGCGAAATGCTAGTCAGTGCGATGCAAGCCCTGGGCGGGCGTAGAGCACTTTCCGAGCTTTCCAACTGGTGCTCTCTACGAAACGTAACCATGGGCGACCCAAACGCCGTTGCATCTGCTAACACGGTGAATGACAGGAATCGCTTTCAGGGAAATCGTTGCGGTATTCGCGAGGACTATCGCTCAGACCAGGGTCACCCAAAGGACAGGCTTTACCGCAGAGGAACACATCAGAACACGACTTACGAACTCTACGACCCAGTTCAGCATGGTGTGTGGGATCGGCGCGAGGTCTCCCCAGGGAAGTACCTCCCCTTCTGTCTGGTTGAGCCGGAAATCGTCAAGGCTCTGCAGGAGGTCGACGCCGAACAGCAACGCCTCGAAGTCCTCACCCCAAAAGCAACAGATGTTGATAGCAGGAGGAAAGCGCTGCGCTTGATTGCGCAGCGCGACGGTAGGTCAGCCTTTAGCTCCGCATTACATCGTGCTTACAAGTCTCGCTGCGCCATCACCGATTGCCCTGTCGTCGAGATCTTGGAAGCCGCACACATCAAGCCCTACCTCGGTCCGGATTCAAATCACACAAATAATGGTCTGCTGCTACGGGCGGACATCCATACCCTCTTTGATAAAGGGCTTTTGTGGCTAACTGAATCGCGAACTGTGGCGATCTCTTCTCGACTCGCTGGCAGTGACTACGAGTCTTTGGCTGGACGGCAAATCTCCCTCCCGGATCAGCCTTCCGCCTACCCCCATCTTGAGAATCTGCTTGACCATAGGCTGTTTGCGCTGGAACTGGAAAGCCGTCGCCAACGTGAGAGTGATGATCTAGGTGAGGACTAGTAGAAGCGTCTGTGGTGAGTAAATCACTCGTAGCGCCCCAGGCGCTTCCGGTTCAATGAGTAACGCGCCGCCAGTCCTCTCGCGGGTTTCGCCATAAACCGGAACCGGAAGCGGCTTGCCCAGGAAAAGCTGGTATGTAGTCCAAACTCGGGGCTCGAATCACCCTCGATGGGCCCACCCCTGGGAAGGACCCACGTAGGGGGGGCTAGGTTGGCCAAGGGTCTCCACAAACTGTGGAGGCCCCTGCGGGCGCACCTGTCGATGGCTGATCCAGTCCGCCATTGCTGGGCAAGGCTTCGGCCTCAGTTTGAGGATGGGCGTGGGTTTCCTCCGTCGGAGGAAAGCTGATCGGCGTAGGATTTCCTCACTTTGAGGAAATCCTGGCGTCCCAGGCCTGGGGCGCCGTTGGTTGGTGTTTCCGCTTTGCCAGGACGGCCGCCGTGATGTGTTCAGTAGGCGGTCCGTTTGGCGTGAGTTCCTTCGCCTGCTATCCGCTTAAGGCCCCGCCACTCAAGGGCTAGGGTCATTCATTAAGCACTCCACACACTGCCGATGGAGCCCCGCATTGCGGGAATCCAGCAGGGCCGATGGCACGGACAATAAAACAACAACCATCCCCGGAAAGTTTCATACTAGTGGGAAACCGGGGCTTGAATTACGTGAATCGCCCCTACTCATCGCCGGACTCCCTATTGGCCTGTTTTGGCACAGATTTCTTTTGCACTGGTGGCAAATGGCACCAGCCCAGCTTTTCTTCAAGCTGACGCCAAGCTTGATCAATCAGGGAGCGCTCAGCGCGTTTGAAAACCCCATCGCGCAGGACCGATAGTGGCAGCCATTTGCCGTCGATTTCTTGATAAAAACACTGAGTGTAAGCATTGCCCGTGTGAGACAGACGATGCGACTCGTACTGTTCGGAGAGCATGGTGACGGCGTGGTTTGGACTCTGCGCCACCTTTTGGGGAAAGCCCTCGGGCATCTGGATGGGGCTACACTCTAGCTCACATCGGTCAAGGCCCACCTGATAGAGCCAAAGTCCGCCTTCGTCCTCAGCAAACAAGTCGCTCTGGCGTTTGCTCTTAGGTCCGATGTGCACGGTGACAAAACGAGAGCAACCTGGCGGCCAATACTGCAAAGGAATATTAGGCATCTCTGCTAGCTCGGCTTGCTGCAAGGCATGCGCTCGGTCGCTAAGCGCTACTAGTAATGGTGCCCCCAAGGGCAGCACCTTCACGGACAGTTCTTGGCTGATAAGCTCCCGAAAGTCGCGGTCCTGGATAGAGTCAATGTCGACCACCAGATCAGCAATAGCACCATCGCGCAATGGAACATCACCGCCGTACAGAAACTCCCACTGACCATTGACACGCTTCAGCGGCAAGCTGATACGTCGATTTCCCTTTCCATGGCGCATGCATCAACCCTCCGTTCCGTGCTGTTCAATAAAACTCCCTGGTCTGTCCCAGAGCTAGTGGACAGAGCAGAGGTCGCCACAAAGGCTGCCTCACTCTGATCAGCGCCAGCGCCGCTTGTTATAGCTCCGCCGGCCGGTACGCTTCGCTTTCACTCTCACCGGACCCGACTTGCAGGGCATACAGACCCGACCATACCCACCTTCACCACCAGCCAGCGCTGGATCGAAGTAGTCGGCCTTCTCTCGGATTTCACCACACCGCGTGCAGGTCTTGAGATCCTTGCTTGCCAAGCCTTGAGCCTGGGACTGTATGTGATTCACGGCGTCAGAAATAGGCTCCCCAACTGCCAGCTCGACGAGTTGGTATAAGCGCTCCGATAGCGTCTCAACAGGATCTTCGCCCAGGTTGAAGCGATTGATGCGGAGGAAGCGGTAACCGTAGCTTTCCAAGGTCAGCTGACGTTCCACGTCTGCCTCGCTCAGGTAGCGTTCGTGGTTGCCCACATGGATGTGCTTGCCTTTGACGAAGTGATACTCGAAGCCGTCGTACTCGATCACAATCTGGATGGGGCCCTTCTCAGATTGGTAAGTGACCAGGAAGTCCACTCTCCAATTCGGATGCGCGTAGGTCGGGTCGAGCTGCTTGAGGTATGCCCCGAGGTCAAACTGGGCAAATACGTCTATGACGTCCATGTTGGACTGATAGAACCTGGTCTTCTGGAACCAGTCCAGAACCTTTGCTTCCATAGGTGAGGACTGATCAGTGTCCGCGGCAGTCGGCAGTCGGTTCGAGTTCGCCAGTACGTTCGCGTAGTAATTCAGAGCTTTGCCAATCTCACCGCGGAACTGATCCAAGGGCTTGGAGTGCACAATCCAGACCATTTCCTGTGCTCGGCTGAAGCCGACATTAAGCCGTTGCACCTTCAGTTTCTGCTCGACTTCCTGGTCCGCGTCACTGATTGCAACCGGGAAGACATAGTTCAAAGCGTCAGCCTCAGCGGTGGCCACCATTGAGTAGAAAATGATGTGTCGCTCTTCGCCCTGGCAACTGTCAAACGTCATGACCTTCAAGCGAAGCAAACGCTCGAAGTCCGCCCCATGGGGGTGATTGAACAGCTTCTTGGACAGGAGGGTCTGCTGCTCACGGAAAGGTGTAATGACGCCCACCGTCGGTGGGTCTTCCTCTTCGATCAGCTCAAGGAGACGCTCCAGAATGAAAGCAGCTTCTGCTTCGTTGGTTCCGCGAGTAACTGTGTAGCTTGAAGGGTCCACCTGGTCGAACCGGATGACTTCATCTATCGGTACACCGCGGATTTTGATCGCCTGTAACTGGTGTCGGTAGAACTCACCCGACGAATACCCAATCAGTTCCTGGTAGGACCGGAAATGCTTAAGCAGCATGATCGAGTACGACGCTGCATGGTTGCAGAATTCCAGGATGGAGCGTTTGACGTCGAACATGGACAGGCGCTGTAGGGCGTCTGCTGCATCGCTGACATGAGACATGAAATAGTTTTTCAGCTCACTGCGATACTTCTCGTTCTGCTCGATGCTGGCGTTCGCTGATTTAACGTTCGAGAATTGCTTGTCGTCCCCCAGCACCACGACCTTCTTCGCACGCAGCAGTGCCGGCAGAGCCTGCGCCACCGAAACCTGAGATGCCTCGTCGATGACCACGACATCGAACATGTCTGGGGCCAACGGCATGAACTCCCCAAACTCCCGGATGCTCGCAATGATGACCGGGAAGCTCTCCCGTACGTGATCAAACTTGTCCTCGGGGAACTTCTGCCGGCTCGCTATCACCCCGGCCAAGGCTCGGGCATCAGACCGGTAGTTCTCCATGAAGCTCAGCAGGCGACTGTCCACGTGGGCATTCATCACTGAGGTGTTGAGGCGCTCGAGTTGGTTCTTGGTCCCCGCGTAGTCGAACTGAGGCGCCGACGCGAAGGCTTCTCGGGTTTTAAGCCAGCCGAGAACAAACCGCACAGCCAGTGGCCAGAGTTGAGCATCGTCCTTGGGCTGCTCGAGCAGGGCTTCGACTATCTCCGCATCGATGCGGCGGAGAATTGCCACAACCTTGATGGTTACCGCTGAAATGGGGTTCGGCACAGTGCCGCGCGACAGCATCCGGTAGCAGCTCTCAAACTCCTCCTCGAGGCCTTCGGTCTGCAGCTTTTGGCGCAGCTTGCTGGCTGCTTCCGCAACCTCGTCAAGCCGCATGTGCTCTTGTTTGAGCTGCATGGGGCGTGAGACGGGAAGGGCATTGAGTTGGCTTTGCAGGTTCCGAACCTGAGCGCCGCGGAACAGATAGCCGAACAGCGGCATCTTCAGCTGCTTGAAGTTCAGCAGCAGGTCTCCAAGCGCGCGTAGCTGACCTGGAGACAGCGACTCAAAAACATTCCATTGAGGGCCTGGATTGTCCTCGACAAACTTCACCAGAAGCGCGTCCCTCCTGGTCCTGTTCCACAAGCTCAGGGGCGTGAAATCATCCTCAGCAAATAGGTCGGTGAGGTACTGCCCCACGTCCTCCAATTGCTCAAAGCTACTCTGCAGCTCAGCAATGAGGTTGGAGCCACGAGCTCGTTTCAGCATTTCCAACAGCCTAGGAGCCTTGTCGGCCAATTGGGCCTCGTCCTGATACAACGCCTGGATGCTGGCCAGTTCGACCGCCCCCAAGGTCGTCACAGTCTTCTGGATCTGCTCCTTTAGATGTTCTGAACGGCTCGAACGCTCAGCCTCCAGCTTGGGCTGGTTCGCCTTCATTGCTTTGGCATAAGCACCTATCTGCGTCACGGCCTGGTTAGAGGTCAATTTGCGGAAGTTGTGTGCTTGCTGTCCCAATCTGAGTATTGGGTTCGGAAAATCCGGATTGTGGCGCACGCGGGACATGGCTTCCGAAAGCTTGTCGTAGACCACGTCCAGGGCCTCGGTCTTGTCAGAAAGCACAAGGCATGTGCGTTGGTTGAATGCACAGTCCGCTGCGATCGCTGTGATGGTGTGGCTCTTGCCAGTACCAGGAGGCCCCGAGACCACCACGATTTTGCCTTCCTGGCGACGTACTGCGATCAGTACCTTTCGCTGCTCTTCGTTCAGTGGGATCGGTGAGTCAAAGACCATGCGATCAACCATCGGCAGAGAGTCCCACTCACTCTCGACCATCCGCGAAATGGACTTCGGGTTCTCTCGGAGCACGCCGCCTACGATGCCCTCGAACAGATCCACCACTGCAGACCCACCGCGTTTGAGCGATTCGAGTATTTCCTCATAGTCGTTGAGCAGGGCTTCGTCTGAGCGCTCATAGGCGGCAAGAAATAGGGCGCTGGATAGGCCGGCAGCCGCGGTCGAGGCATCAGAGGCGGAGGAAGAGAGATCGATGCGACCTCCCAGGTCCATCGCATTGGCGACCCGCTGGAACAGTACCCGGGCCTCTTCGTAGATGGACTGCTCCGGTTTGATGTAGGTGATCCGCTCAGGGATCGGGGCAATCCAGGCCCGCTCCATCCCAGCTGCCAGCTCCTGGAGGGCGAAGTCGATCGCTTTCCGGTTCGCATAGAGCTGATTGTGTAGCTTCAGCGTGTAACCCGAACCGCGTTCGGACCTGTTCACCTCAACCGGGATGAAGAACAGTGGGTACTGGTTGCCGCGGAACTTTAGCGCACCGATGTAGAGGTACAGCTGCAACCCGTCACTGGTGGCAACGTAGGTCTCGAGGTCTCGGAACTCATGGTAGGCATCTGCCGCGACGAACCCTTCAAAGAAGGACATCAGTGCCTGGCGAGTACCCTCCAGCGTTAGAAACTGCGGGATTGCATCCCGCAGTGGAACCGAATCTTGGGTGGCAAGCAGCTTGGCCAGAAGCTCTGGTAGCACTCTGGCCAAATCGCCGCAGACTCGCTCTACAAGGTCCTTCTCCGCGGCAAACAGCGAATCCATCACCCAGTAGGCCTGATTCCTCAATGGCCCATCCAGGTGGGCGAGAAGGGGCTTGATGATGTGTTCGGCAGCCTTACTTCCTAGGTGAGCCTGAATCGACTCAACCCACAACTCCGGATCATCGACAGCCTTGGTGTAAGTCTCGAGGGCCAGGAGCTCTACCTCGTCCTGGACGGTCTCCACGGAGGACGCAGGGATCGCGTTGACTTGTTCCTTGATCACCTTGCGAAGCACGTCGCTGATTGGGCGTGTATATCGCCGCGGCTCGATCGTCAGCGACAGATCTTCACTCGATGGCCGGCCAAGAAGACTCCAGAGGTCGCGATCCAGCTCGGGGTAGGGGGACGTTCGCATCCCGGACCGGAATCCTGTGTCGGTTGTCAATATGATTCGCCGGCGCGGTGCTTGCTGACGCTTGAAGTCGGACTCCAGAAAGTCGCGGAAATACTGGCTGATCCGCATGGCGATCGGCCGAAGTTCGTGCCCAAGAGCTTCCATCAGGTTCCCTTAAAACTGATGTTGAACGTCCTTGCTCGAAGCTTCTCCACGTTCCGCGGAACGAGCTATCAAGGAAGGCGATGATTAATCAGCACGATACTGACTTGGAAGACTTGTCGCCAACACCGCGGTGATGCCGCCACGCGACTGGTCCAGAGAATCACCAGGGCGGTACATGGCGCAGTTCTGCGCCATCAGGTTGGCCAAGGGTCTCCATAGATTGTGGAAACCTCAGCCAGCGGCTGAGGTGAGCAGGGTGCTTCCATTTCGAGCTGGATTTCACCTAGAGGTTGGCGAGACTCCAACCTCAGCTTGAGGATTCACCCAGGTTTCCTCCCTCGTAGGGAAGCTCATCAGCGTGAGACGTCCTCGCTTTGAGGAAGTCTTGGCGTCCTGAGTCAGGACATCGTTGGTTGGTGTTTCCACTTCGCTAGGACAGCCACCGCAACACGCTCAATTGGCAGTTTGCTTGGTGTGCACTCCGTTGTCTGATCGCTCCTGAAGGCCTCGCCGCTCAGGGGCTCGGGCGATCTTTCATGGTCGGTGCGCGCCGCCTTTGCTGCCTTGCATTGGTGGACGTCAACAGCCCCGACGGCACCGACAACAACACAACAACCAACCGCCGAAATTTGGCCGTATGTAGTTGGAGGGCGGGGCTCGAATTACCCTCAGCGACTCCAGATTCGCTAGGGGCCCCCGATGGTTTGAACTACGTCATGGGGGTGGCCGGGGAGGGGCCCACAAATTGTGGCAACCTGGCCCCAGCATCGATGCCCTCAAACTGAGGAAATCGATGGCTTGAATCTGATCCAAGTCGCACCGAGGGCCCTCCGGATGTTGCCGATTATCGCCTCAGCGCAAGGGCGATATCTTCCACACCTTGTCGTTATGCTTGCTGACTGTCTCCTCAATAGGCGGCCAGTACTGCGAAACGTTAAGCAAAGGGTCGGTATTGTGGGGCGTGCTGCAGCAGCACTGTGATGACATTGCTGCTTTTGGGGCATTTCAGCAGACGAGAGTGGCGAGCGATTATCATGACCTTTATCTGCCGGTTTCTGCGGGCGGCTGCCGCGGAGCCCCCTCACCCGTGCTTCTCCGCGGCTTTCACTCCAGCCTGCACGACTGCTTTTTTTGCAGGCATCAGAAGCCCTCTACATTTAGACGTTAAACGATCATCATGCATCTAAAGCTGAGGCTTTAGTTTTTGATCTAATTCAGCCGCAGGAACTCCAGCTATGTAACTGTAAGGCCTGCCCTTTTAAGAATTTCATTTTTATAGAAGGAACCAGGAGAGCTCTTGAATATTGACCTTAGAACTTCGCGACCTATACCTATCTCCAGAAGAATGCAGGCATGGTAAAGTATCATTAATGCATCGCTTTTAATTTTTAACTCATCCACGAAGTCTTGATAACTCTGGCTATGCCTTTGCCCGCCAAAGTGCGAAATATCATTTCGGCGATCTGCACATGACTTGCAGAAGTCTGCCAATTCCTTTTGAGGGAAGTTAAAAGGCAACACACTAAATATATCGGTAAGCCGCTGCTGCAACGAAGGCTCATTTGCATGGGCAAGTTTCTTCGAAAGCCAAGTCTTGTCCTTGGCCTTTGGGATGGAATCCAAGATTCTTTTGATTTTTTCTTTTAGTGCTTCATTCTCGCTAGCCTCGATTTTTGTCTTACGATGAAGGGATTCCAACCCCCATATCAAGCTAACGTATTTATTCTCCAGGTAGTTCTTTTGAGCTCGAGCAGTGCCGATAAAAAGATAGAATCCAGGACCTATTTCCTCGTGCCTAGCCTGCCAAGTAGAAAAAATTTCTCCGAAATCATCTTCTACGTCAATAAGCCGCAGCCAGCACTCATGCCACTTGACTTCCGACTGTTTAAATTCTTGTCTAAAGAAGTAATACGTGCAGAAATGGCGCGGGCTTCCAAGCTTCAATCGAGGCCAATCCAAGTTTTTGCTGGCTCCCGTCAGGAGGAAAAGCAAATCTTGGAATCGATTATATATTGTGGTTGCTTCCTTGAGAGGGAATGGCTTTCTACGACTGTAGGAAAGAGTCGTGATCTCTGTTAGCTCTACATGCCGTCTTTTGTCACCATCAAAAGGCGAGGACAAATTATGAGATATTTTTATTAAGCCACTTCCTCCTACTCTATAGGAGCGATTCTTCGGCGCGGCATAAGATACAGTTAGGCGATTTTTCTTTCTTTTCGTAGTTAATGAGTTCTTAAGAACCCAGTCATCATATCCGGAAAGATCAAAGCTTACTTCATAGCATCTAAGGGGAAGTCTGCCAGGAAAGGCTTTCTGGGAAACTAAAGCCTTAAAGGCCTGGTACCCTTCGTGTGAAATCCCTATGTTTGAGAAGCTTGAGCCGTTGGGATAAAGCTCCATCAATAGCACGTGACGTTTTGATTCTTTTAATATTCCACGAATGCTTTTGCCGGAGAGGTTTCCGTCTTGGCGATCAAAAAAACTTCTGCCCCCGCTCAGCATTCCATGTAGCTCTAGCTTTGCCAGGCCGTTCGCATCCAGCTTGAAGTTTCCTGCAAGTGAGTTTCTGGGGATAAGTTCACTTTCCTCTAGAGGCTCTTCACTCCACCAAAAATATCCTGACTCATTAATTATAAACTCTTCCATGATCATCATCTATTTTGAGTTTTAGATAGGGAGACGCTAGTTAGGAAATCGCTTCCTGTACCGTACTAGTCATATCATATTTTTCATTATGGCGATGCTGCGGACGATGCTAGCCGGGCTCGCGTGCATCGTCGTTCACTTCCATCATGTCGCAGAGCTCGGTGAGCTGCTGATAGAGACCCTCACGGATTCCGTCGATAACCTCGATCGTGCGGTCGACTTCCGCGGCGCCGAGAGCGCAATCGTTCTCCAGTACGTCGGGGATCGTGTCGAGCCCTGGGAGAGCGATTGAAACGCGCTCGCCACCACGCGCTCGACCTCTGGGGCCGGGATGCTAATGCGCTGCTCCGCCGCCCACTTGATCTTCTCGCGCTCTGCGCGGTACTGGCTGAGACGGTCAGTAGGGTGAAGCTTGTCGGGGTCATACCCCTCGGGATCGTCGGCGACCTGCGTGCCCATCACCGCGAGGGCGACGTCCCGAAGATGCCAGGCGGGGTAGCCGTTGGTCTCGCCTGCGGGCGGGATGCCCTCCACGCGGCGCTTCACCGTTCGACGATCGACGCCGAACTCCTCCGCCAATGCGCTGATGGACCACAAGCGCGCCCCCGATGTACAAGGGGCACACCCATGAAACTCCTATTGAGCCCAGCAGCGACGGGGCTTACAGCGATTCGTGTGTGACGTTCACCCTGTACATCGGTGCGAGGCGAAATGCTCACCCTGCCCACTCGTCGAGAATCGCTGCAGCCCACGAATGACGGGACCTGCAGCGAAATGCGAGAGGGCTTGTGGTGGAGCATCCTAAAAATCGAAAAATTCTGCCTTACCGCGAGGCTCGACGCCTTCCCCGTGGGGGCGGGGGTAAGCCAGGGGCCCCGGGGGCGCCAGGACGGTGTGCGTCAAAGGCCGGACCCCTCACGGAACTCCTTTGAAAGCTCCGGCAGGCCAACGCCTTTGCGGGCCTCGCTCCAGGCAAACCAGGCGTGGACGCTCACCCAAGCCGGCAAGCCGCAGACGAAAATGGTGCCGCACGGGGCAAGCATCCCGAATTCGTCCTGAACCCAGCTCCCGATATCCAGCCAGCGCGCAAGGAAGGCGCCACCGCAAATGCTGGAGACCACGGTGCAGGTCATCGCCACCCGAACTCCCGCATCGTTTCGGCAGGGTCATAGCCATTACCGCGATGGCGACCAGCACCGCTAATTAGGCTGCGGGCAAGTAAGCGTTCCCGTAGTGCGTCAGGCTAACAAAGCCTTATGATTCCTTCACGCTCATCATTCATCGCGGCCTAACGTATGTACATCACTGAAGTTGAAATCACCGACTTGCGGAGTTTTCGAGGAACTCACTCCGTTTCGCTCGCTCATTCGGATGGTACCTACCCTGGCTGGACCGTCTTTGCGGGGCGAAATGGGGCCGGCAAAAGCACTCTCCTCAAAGCTATTGCGCTCTCCGTTATCGGTCCCCTTGCCTCGAGATCGCTTGCGGGTGTCTTTACCGATTGGGTTCGGAAAGGTGCCGAATCGGGAATGGTCGCGTCGAGGATTGCATTCACAGAGCAAAAGGACACTTTCCGGGCTGGCGGGCGAGTGACGAAAACGCCTTTTTGGGCGGGGTTAAAGTGGAGTCCATCGAGTCACGGGCATGATGTTCTTGAGCGATGGATGGATAAAGAAACACAGAACAGACAACGAATCCCTGATCGCGGCCCTTGGGCTGATGGCCCGTCAGGCTGGTTTATAGCCGGGTATGGGCCTTATCGGCACCTTGGCCCACCACCAGCTGACGTCATCAAGCTAAGTGGTGATCCTGTAGTGGCTCGCCTAGTCAATCTTTTTAATGAAACAGCAACTCTGTCAGATGCCGTAGATTGGCTAAAACAGGTTCATTTGCGTGCATTGGAGAATCGTTCCGGGGCTGAGTCACTGAAGAGTACTGTTCTTGAAATTTTGGGGGACGGACTTCTTCCCGACGGAAGCCTAGTAAGGAAAGTTGATTCGGAAGGGCTTTGGATTGAGCGTGATGGCGTCACTATGCCCTTGGAGCAGGTTAGTGACGGATATAGAACTGTCGCGGCCTTAGTTGTGGATATTATCAGGCGTATCTATGAGACCTATGGCGGGTTAGAGGTTTCAAGAAATGAATTCGGCAGGTTGGTTTGCAGCCAGCCGGGAGTTGTATTGATTGATGAAGTAGATGCTCATCT
The DNA here is from genome assembly GCF_041409665.1 of Pseudomonas sp. QL9. Lineage (NCBI taxonomy): Bacteria > Pseudomonadati > Pseudomonadota > Gammaproteobacteria > Pseudomonadales > Pseudomonadaceae > Pseudomonas > Pseudomonas sp. QL9. Next base: position 3,778,559 of record NZ_CP166971.1, on the reverse strand, counting down.
ACATGTTGCATGGCAACAGAAGATCGGCTTCTGGTTGACTGAGACTTTTCCCGCTATTCAGTTCTTGGTCACTACTCATAGCCCATTTATATGTCAGGCGGCCAGCAGTAACGGCATTGTCAGACTGCCAGGGCCAGGCGAGCAAAGAACAATTGAGCATATAGATGAAGTTACTTGGAATGCAGTAGTAAACGGAGGTGCTGACGATGCTGTCATGACAGAACTCTTCGGCTTAGAGCATGCGCACTCATTGGAAGCTGAACGCCTTCGTCAAGAAATTGCATTCCTAGAAAGTAAGCTTATGCGCGGGACGGCTGATAAGTCGGAAATTGATCGATACGGCGAAATAAAAGAATTGCTCAGCGCGGATCTCGGCGAACTCGCCGACAGAAAGCTACGGGCGGTTCTTGGAGCTCAGGAATAATGCGCCGTCTGAATAGGCCTGCATTGAGTAAAAAAACTGTTAGGACGCTTGCCAGGTCCACCGCCAAGGTAGCGCAGGCCCATGATCCGAAGCAGGATGCGGAAACGAGATGGGGCAGGAAGCCAAAGGTTGCCTTCAAAGAGGTCCGTTCTTCGTTGGAAGAGATGGCTTCAGGGCGAAGCCGTTGTATGTATTGCGAAGATAGCCTAGGAACTGATATAGATCACTTCAAGCCGAAGGCGGATTATCCTCATGAAGCCTTTAATTGGGAGAACTACCTTCTTGCCTGCAGTTACTGCAATAGTAATTTAAAGCGCACGCAGTTTCCGCTCGACGCTAATGGTGGGGCATTATTAATAGATCCCACTGTGGAAGATCCCCGGATTCATTTGCTTCTGCTTCCTGCAAACGGGAATTTTATGGCATTGAGCCCGAAAGGGGATGCATCTATTCGTGTGTTTGGGTTGAATGATACCTCCTTTCCACGGCGTTTGCCTAAGGGTAGGAAGGATGCGTTGGTTAGCTTGGTGGCACTATTGAAGGATTACGACTCCGAGATAAATACTAATCCAGCGAAGGCGGAGGAGATCAAGGTCGCAGTTCAGGACTTCCCTTTTAGTGTTGTTCTGACTTCATTGATTGATATTGCGGGCTCCGCCGCGGGCGGTGCCGTACTTGGGCAGCAAGTTGTGGACTTGATCCAGCGACATGGCGTCGGGCAGTGGCTCTAGTCAATTAACTGGAAGCTTGCGAAGGAGTGGGGTAGCTAATAATTGAGCTCTCTACTCTGTCGATGACAGCCGAAGTTTCCGGTGCTCTTGTTGCTGGGAGTAACCTTCTGAAGACTTTAATGTCGACTAGCTAGAACTCAGTTACTTCGTTGTTTGTTCAACGAAGAAGAACCATGTTCCGTTGCCTGTTTGCATGGCGCTGCTACGCGTTCTTCCGCTGATGCTCCTGAGCTTGCCCTGCTACTAGGGGCACAAAAAAAGGCGCCGTAAGGCGCCTTCTATTGTCGGATGGTATCAGCCCGTCGCTTTCACCAGGTCCTCCAGGGAAACCTCGTCGGAGGCATCGACCACCTCCGTGCGGGTGAGGGTCTCGCGGTCCTGCGTGCCGAACAGAGGGATATGTAGCTTCGTCAGGTGCGCGCCCCAGCCGCCGCTGATCCGATCCGCCGCTACCAGGTGAGCGCCGATGTTGGCCAAGGTCTTGGCTGCAGCGTTCCATTCCTCGGCGTATTTGGTCCACAGCGCTTCTGACAGCGCCGCCTTAGCTTCCTGTTCACGTTGCCGAGAGTCGGCGGCCTGCTGCTTCATATTGGCCGCCTCGCTCTCCATGGTCTCGATGGTGCGGCGCTTCACTCGGATGGTGGCCTCGGTCGCCAGCGCCAGCTCCACAGCTTTCTCCAGTTGCGTGCGTGCGGCTTTCTCGGCCTTGGCGTCCTCCGCCTGGGCGAGTGCCTGGCCGGCAGCCTGTTCAGCCGACTCCGCTGCGGATTGCGCGGTAGCGATTTCCTCGTCGATTCCCTGGCTTCTTGTTGCAGCCTGCTCGATACGAACCTGCAGCGTGGCTTGCAGGCGCTGCTCCGTGTTGATCTGCTCCATGGCCTGGGCAATGGCGGCAGATGCCGACTCGGCTTTCTCGACCAACTCCAGGCTGCGGTCGGCCTCTTCCACATGGCCGCGCAGGGAGTTTATACGCGCCCTGGTGTTCGACAGCTCTACCATGACCTCGTGGCTGCCGTTGTCGATCTGGTGCAAGTTGGTTCGCACGACCTTCTTTCGCAGATCCGCCAGCTTGGCTTCCAGGCCGGGCACTCGCGCCTCCAGTTGGTCGATCTCTCCCAGATAATCGTCCCGCTGTTGGCGCAGTTGCTCGGTGCGATTGGGCAGCGGGTGTTTGCGGGTTGCAGCTTTCATGTGACCTCCATCGGTCAAAGTAAGCGCCAGCCCTGCGGCCAGCGCAGGGTTGGTGTTACTCAGTGATCTCGGCACCAGGCCAGCGCCAGCGCGCTTCGATCAGTGCTTCTTCGAATGTAAGGGGCGGTGTGATCATCGTGCAGAGCGGCTTACCGGCCTGCGTAATTGCCCAGTGCATGCGGCGCGTTTTGCCATCCATCGAGCCCAGCTCTGCGAGCAGTTCGAGGCGGTGCCGGCGCACGTATTGGCGGACCTCTTCGGTGAGCCGGCTACCGGGTGAAATGCTGACCTTGCTGCCGCTGATGCGGGCGGCGAAACCGCGTTCGGTGAGGAAGTCGAGGGCAGACATCAGAACTCCTCCCGATCGGTTTCATCGTGGGAAGTTGCCTTTGCCTTGCCTGTCCCTTTCCTTGGAGGGGGTGTTTTATCCGTAACATCGTCACAACCCGCACCAGCCGTGGCTTTCAGCGATTTTTTATCCGTCACGGATGGGGGCTGTGTGACGCTTCCAGATTGGCTGGAGGCCGCGCCGTTACTGGTTTGTGCCGATGTGACGCTTGTGACAGGGGTACTAGGGGAAAGGTATCGACCAAAGGCGTCACGGAACTGGTCGAGGGAGTAGCCCTTTTTAGTCATGACACCGACGCGAACGGTGCCCGACTTCACGCCGAAATCAGCCAGCTTTGCGGACAGCTGACGGGGCGACATTGGCTTGCCTCTGTTCCATGTCGACCAGGGTGCTTCCTCATCCGCGATGAGGTATTCCAGCAACTCGGCGCTGAACAGCTTCGTGGCTTTCTTGGCGTCGAATGCAGCCTTCACGTCACCCAGCAACTCCACACCCACACTAGGCGCTTCGCCCTCCAGGCCATGCAATGCGATTGCGGCGGTACGTGCGGACTTCGGCCAGTGGTCGCCAGCTTGATCGGCGATCGCCAGCAGCGGCTCCCAGGCATCGTTGGCGCGATCGTTTAGCCCTTCGATGGGCTTCGGGCGTGCTTTGCCGATCGCCTCAGAGTTGTCCAGGGCGAAGCGCGCCAGCCGGGAACGCAGTTGCTCCCAGAGGGCGGGGTCGGAGTGGCGCAAGTTTTCCACGCTTTCGCCGGGTGTGCGACGGCGGAGGCGCAGGGGCACACTCCGATCGGCCAGCGTGTCGGCGATGCGTCCTATGCCACAAAGAGCCTTCGCCCCCCACACGTTGAATGGGGTGGGAATGTGGTCGTCCCCCACGCAGCGGATGACCACTGCGCTATCCCGGGTGAAGCCGGCATTGAGGATGCCGCGCGCGTCTTCATGAGCGGCGAGGAAAGCATCCACTTCATCGATCAGCAGCGTCGGGGACCACAGTTCGATGGAGCGGAACAGCGCGGCCGGTCCGATGTTCGAGACCTGCAGCGGGCGGTTGACCAGCTTGCCCAAGGCGGTGAGCAGGACCGACTTACCGCAGCGTTTCTCTGGAGCCGTAATGTTGGCGATCGGTGCAATCTGGACCACGTCGACCAACCAAGTGAACGTTGCCCAGAGCGCTGCGGCGCGAAGCGTCTCCTTCTCCGCGATGACATGGCGAGCGAGCGCCTGGGTGACGTCATCCAGCAGCTCGGCGCCATCTACCGGCTGCGACCAGGGCTCCACGTCGGCGAAGATGCTTTGCCCTGCAGCTGCTCCCGCTTCCGACTCGGCAGAGACGGTCAGGCGATCGAACTCCGCCATGCTCAGCATCTTGGTTTCCTTCACCTGGATGCGCAGGCGGGCGAAGGCTGCTGGGTCTTTGCTGCGCATCGAACGCAGCTCCTCGAGCACGGCCGGCGCGTACAAGGCGCCAGCGTCTTCAGACAGGTTGTGGATGGCCTCTTGGATCGGGCTCTTGGCCTTCAAGGCGATGGGGCTGCTCATGCGCCAGCCCTCCACACGTGCAGGTCGTTGAAGTCGGTGAGCGATGGCGGCGCGTCGTCCGGCCACTCGGGGAAGGTCACCAGTGCGCCGGCGGCGAGTGCAGCAGCGGTGGCCGCAGTGCGCCCTGGGTTTCCAGACGTATTTCGATCGTCGTCGCCGGCAATCACTAACTGCACCTGGTCGCCGTAGCGGGCCTTGAGCGCCAGCGCCACGGGCATCAGGTTGCCGGCGTTCATCGCGCAGGCCACGGCCATGCCGGAGCTCTCATGGATTGTCGCGCCGGTCGCCCAGCCTTCGCAGATGTACAGCGGCTTGCCGGGGCTGATCTGGCCGAGCGGCGAGTAGCAACCGGTGACTCGTCCGCCGTAGAGGAAGCGCTTACGGCCAGTGGCGCTGATTCGCTGCAGGTTGACCAGCTCGCCGGAGTGGTAGAGCGGCACGAGCAGTTCGCCGGCTCGTTGTCGCAAGGCGTAGGAGCGAATGTGCTTGCTGGTGAGGTAGGGGTGAGCGGGATCGGCGCGGCGGGCACTTTCCCACCAGCGGTGGGAAAGCTCTGCCGTGGCCTGCTGGCGTTGCTGCTGTTCGGCTTGCCGCTGTGAGCGAGCCTGCTCGATCCGCTGCCGGCTTTCCTCAAGCTCAGTAGCGGACAATTCGCCGGCGCTGCTCCAGTGATGCACCTGGGCGCTCTTCCACGTACCGAAGGCGCCAGCCGCTACCCCGTCCAGGAACAGCACGTACCAGCCATTGCGGCTGCCGACACGATCACCCGGCACGTGGAAGCGGTGAATGCTCCCGTCGCCTTTAGGCAGCCAATCCAACTGCCCGAAGATGCCCTGCAGCGCTTCGCGGAAAGCGTGCTCCACTTTCTGCAGGCAAGCCGATCCCGTCAGCGCTACGCGGCGCTGTTGAAAAGTCGTCATGGGTTTACTCCTTGGTCAGGCTGTTGAATGCCTGGGCAGTGGGAGTGGGCGCCTGCAGCATGGCGCTCAGTTCATCGCGCGCTCGCAGTCGGGCCTGAGTCATCGCTTCGCAGGTTTGCGCGACGCCGAACACCGTTCCGCCGTACACGTTCAGCACGCTCTCAGGGCGAACGCCCCGCAACTTGCTCGCAGCCTTCTTCGCTTCACGGCGCTTGGCGAAGGGACCACAGACCCCGAAGGGCAGGACGGGGCGGCGCTCATCAAGGATGAAGAAGTAACCTACGGACTGGCCGCGCTTATGGGCGAATGCCTTCATGCTGCACCTCCCTGCGCCAGCACCTTGGATGGGCCAGAGGTGAGCACCTCACGCGCATCGTGAGCAGCACCCACATGGCGATGGCGCCAGCAGAAGTTGGAGGACAGCACCTGGACGTTTTCCAGGTGAGCGCCGAGCTCTTTGCTGATCGGGGATTGCCAGCCACCCACCGCGGGGATGACGACCTGGCGGATCAGGTTGGCCAAGTGTTCGAACTCCGTGCGGGCGGCGTTCATGTAGGCCATGTCCGAGTCAGAGAGGCGAGCATCGCCGAGCAGTTCGATGAAACCGAGGCGGTTAGCTTGCTGCATGGTCCACCCCCTGCGCTTCGAGCGCGCGGACTTTGGCCATGGCGGCGTTGTAGCGAGCGAGACGAACAGCGAGGGATGAATCAGCACGGAGTGCCGCTAGGGCAATAGCTCGGAGAGCTGCGACGTGTGCAAACGGATTGCGGGTGCGCATGGTGTAACTCCTAACGTTGAGGAGCTGCCACCGTTCGCGGCCAAGCGAAAGGAGGGTGGCAGCTGTACGCGGGTTGGCCGACCGGGACGTTAGGACCCCGGCACACCCGAAGGTGTCCCACGCACAGCCGCCATAACACGACACTGCGGGCACAAAAAAAGCGCCAGCAATGGGATGGTGGGCGCTTGTGCGCCTAACGATTCTCGACCGGCCAAGGTCGGCCACGGGATTTACCGTGACGCGCAAACCATAGCGCTGGCAGGAAGTGAGTGCAAGCGTGTCCATTACACACCGCCCTCGAGGCGAGCGCCCCGGGTGGCTCGCACTACGGCAAAGTGCTCTTGGTCCACTTTGCTTACCGTGCCGATGTGCAGCAGCGCCCTAAGCCGATCCTTCCGGCAACACTGCGAGGAATCTAATTGCGGGATATTCCCGCATTCGGCTACGGCCGCCACATCGCTAGGCAGCGCGCCGATGAAGTAGAGCGCCACGCGCTGATGCTTGCGGCCGTGCTCGTCGGTCTTGGAGATCAGGTGGGTCTTAATCGGATAACCACGGTCGCGGAGCTCCTGGATGCGCGCGGCCGGATGAAGGATGTTGAGTTCGGCCCGAGCAGTGAGGGTATCTACAGGGCCTTCTTGAACCCGAGCGAGCAGGCGTGCACGCTGCGCCTCGGAGGAGGTATCGCGGGCGCTCATACCGCTGAACCATCGCGCTTGGCGATCTTGTGTTGCAGCCAGGCTTCAACCTCGGCAACAACGTAGTAGGCGGCCGCTTGGCGGGTGGGGCTGTCTTTGATCGGCTTGGGGAAGCTGGGGTCCTTCGCCTTGAGCTTGTCGAGACCGCCTGGGGTGATGTCCAGCCAGTTGCAGAGAGAGGTTTTGCGAATCAGCGCCTTTGCAGGCGATTGCTTCGATTGGGTGTGCATGTAGATGGCTCCGTATGGCTACGGCGCCATCTTTCAACTGTATAAATAAACAGTCATTCCAATCGGAAAAAATAGATTTCCAATTGGGATTTCACTTCAGCCGATTGGCCATTGCCGCTTTAAGAGCTTTCTTGGCCTCGGCGAAGTAAGTCTTGGTGGTGGTCGGCCCCAGCCCCCTAATGCCTTTGTACTTTTCGTCGATGGTTGCAGCAATTAGGTCTTGGGTGATCCGTCTGCCGCCCTGCTCTACCAACATAGCCACGAGCGCAGCGACCAAGAGTTTGCTGGAGGGGCGTTCGTTGGCAGAGCCATCGTCCAAATCAGCGGGGCGAACCTGGTGTTCGGAGTGCGAGTAGTAAGGGAAGGGCATGCCTTGAATTTCTCGAACGTAGAACTCGTGATGAGAAATTCGTCTGCTCGTTGCGCTGCGCGCTGCAGCCTCTGCCGATGGGCTATTCGCTGCGTCTGCAATCTTGTAGAGGTCTTGCGGCGGGAAGCTCTGATTCTCAGGATTTAACGGATTAAGGCTCTCAAGGTCCGCCAGCTCATAATGCTTTTTGACGGGAGCAGTGCTGGCAGCGATAGCGAAGTAAAAAGTCTCCCCTGCCTCGTCTTCAGCGCTGCTAAAGGTGAAGCCGCCAGGGTAGTCGTACTCTAGCCAACTGGTGCATGGAATTCCGATGTCGCAGATAAGGGACATAGCGCCCTTCTCTCCGTCCATGATCTTGTCGGTCTCCCCTCCAGTGAATCCAACCAGAACCTTGTTGGCGCCGATTATCGGATGCAGGAAATCCTCAAGAATAAGCTCGTTGACTGTCTCATGGACTACCTGCTCTTCCGTTAGGTCGGTCAGCAAAACGATTGCCTCCTCCGCACTGAGGAGCTTTTTGAATTTGAAAAACTTGCTCACTCGGCGACTCTCCTTAGCTCCGTGACGTTGCTCCCGCTCGGCCTGGCGTACTCAAAAGGCGTGATCGCCCGGTGACGGCTTTCGTCCAGGTAGTTGCTCCACCAGTTCACCATCAGCCGGCGTTCCTCGATGTGTTCAGCGCGATGGATATACGCCGCGCGCACGCCGTTGCGCTCCTTGTGGCTCATCTGCCGCTCTACCGCGTCTTTCGACCACAGTCCCGACTCAACCAATGCGGAGCACGCCATGGTCCGGAAGCCATGGCCACAGACTTCAGTTTTCGTGTCGTAGCCGAGCCGACGGAGAGCGCCGTTAATGGTGTTCTCGCTCATGGGCTTGGAGGCGTAGGCGTCATGCGGAAACACCAGCAGCCCTTTCCCCGTGAGTTCGTGCACCTGACGCAAGATCGCCAGGACCTGAGGTGACAGAGGCACCAGGTGCTCGTCTCGCATCTTGCTGCCACGGGTGGAGTGCCTCACTCCCGGCAAAGCTTCGCGCTCCGGCGGAATGATCCACAGGGCCCGATCGAAATCGAATTCAGGCCACCGGGCCATGCGCAGTTCGCTCGACCGCACGAACACCTGCAGGGTGAGTTGCAGCGCGTACTTGGTAAGCGTGCGACCGCTATAGCCGTCAATGCGCTCCAGGAGCTCGCCAAGGCGCTCCAGAGGCAAAGCCGGCCGATGGACCGTCTTACGCGTGGAAATCGCACCAGAGAGGTCCTGGGCGGGGTTGTAGTCGATGATTCCAGTCTGGGTCGCGTAGCGCATGACGGCACAAAGCCGTTGTCTGAGCCTGGCCGCCATGTCGAGTGCATCGCGCGCTTCCACTTCCAGGAGCGGCGCCAGCAGATCGCGGGTCTTCAACTGCTCCACCGGCCGTTTGCCCAGGGCGGGGAACAGATCCCCTTCCATCTCGCGAAGAATTCGCTCCGCGTGGCCCGCTGACCACTTCCCTCGCTTCACCTGGGCGGCGTGCCACTCACGGGTGACGGCTTCGAAGGTAGTGGCGTTTTTCGCCTGGGCTTCCTCGCGCTTTGCCTGCTCGGCCGGATCGATACCCTGCGCCAGCAGATCGCGGGCCTTCCTGCGCTTCTCACGTGCCTTGGCAAGGGAAATACCCTGCCGGCCGTACTCGCCGAAGGTAAGCGTGTTTTCGCTGCCATTGGGGCGGGTGTACTTCATCCGCCAGACCTTGCTGCCGTTAGGGCGGACAAACAGGTACAGGCCTTGGCCGTCAGCGAGTTTGTAGGCTTTCTCGCGCGGCTTGGCAGCTTCGCACTTGGAATCGCTCAGAGGCGTGATGGGACGGGCCATAGCGTCACTTTTAGGGGTACGAGCAATATCGAACTGGGTCGTACCCCTATTTGTACCCCTAAAAACCTGGATTGTGTATCAGCATACAGATTTATACGGGCACAAAAAAACCGGCCAAGAGGCCGGTTTTCCTGAGCTCCGAGATGATTCAGGATCATTCGGAGCGGTACATCTGGTGCCGGTAAGAGGAATCGAACCCCCGACCTTCTCATTACGAATGAGCTGCTCTACCGACTGAGCTACACCGGCGGGATGGAACTGCATTTAAGCTGCCGCATGATACCTAGCTTCCAAACGAAGCTCAATCCATTTTCAATTGCCCAAGGCCTTCGGAAGGTTTCAACGGACGCATCTGCAGATTATCTCGAACCTCTTTATTACCACCCTGCCAAATTACACTATCTATAATATAGTGGTGAATATTTATAAAGACTATGAATACTATCAAAAATGAATTGTACGGAAGCCCACCAGGGAGAATTTTAAGAGCATCCAGTCGAGTAGGAACAAGGTAGAAAAGCAAGGCCGCCAGGGCGAAGGCCATCCCCCACCACATAATATAACCACGGTAGCCAGAGCCCGCTCTACGAACTTTACCACGGGTATATGCCCCACTGAACAATAGATATTGCAGAGAATGAAATAATGGAATTATGTAGAAGAATAAATCATGGCGCAGCAATGGAGAGAGCCAGATATAGACCACTACCAACGGGGTTACGGCTGTCAATCCGGGCCATTCTTTACCATTTTTCCAGCGCCGTAGAAAAACCCACGCAAGCGGAAGGACGCCGATTAGCGACAACCAATAAACACAACCCGCCCATTGTATGAGAACCGGAGGAAGAGAATACTTTAACCCCCAATATTCACCTACCGCATCCACAGTGAACAACCGAAGAAATGACGACCACCACAATGGAAATAGCGCGTATTTTATAATCTTCTGCTCTAAAGCACTGAAGAAGACTCCCTGCCCCGCAGAATAAACAACAAAACAACCATAGGCTTGCTTAATATAATGCCAACCCACCGTGAAAAACATTGTATATAGTGCAGCCTTAAACAGACTTACATTACCCTCCCAAAGAGCATATCCGACACAAGCGATTAACAGCGAAGGAGCCAGAACACCAGCCCAAAAGAATTTCGGATCACTTATCAGGCGATGCCTATGCCCAAGATATAAGATTTCATAGCTGATCAAAAAATGTGGTCCGTTGACAAAAAATGCCAATATCCATGCTAGCCAAACTATATCGAAGCTTGCCCTGTCGAGCTGACACGCCAAGACAATAAAATATGCAACAAGAGCACCGCCACCTATCAAAAAAAAATCTAGGAGAGGGGAGAAAAAAACTTTTCTGCGAGCCAGCATAGAGTCACCCATAAAAAATGCGCCGCGATGCGGCGCACTCTATATTTCTCGCTGTTTACTTACGGAGCAGGAGCCGCAGCAGCGGCGCAAGAACCGGGCAGATACTTGGCCGGCGAGCCAGTGCAAGCCCAGGTAACAGTATTGGCAGTACTGTTCCAGGTGGGAGTCAGAGTGATATTAGTGCCTTGCGGGCTATTGCTACCGGTAGTACCGGTGACCGAAATTGTTCCGCCGGTAATACTGGAGCTCGCGACCATACCAACCACAGCCGGAGCCTGGCAGTTGCCTGCAGATACAGCACTGGCCAGCTGCGATGCCTCTGTTACACAGGTACGAGCGCTGCTCGCCGCAAGAATAAGCTCGGAAACACGAGCTCGTACGGTGTAATCCTGGTAGGCGGGAATGGCCACAGCGGCCAGAATGCCGATAATCGCTACTACGATCATCAATTCGATAAGGGTGAAACCTTTTTGAGCTTTCATATGACTCTCCTTAGGTGAGATACGGTCTGTTGACCTAAGCTTGACAATGCACAAGCTGTGCCAAGCCTGCAGCCACGAGATTATCGGATGAAAGCAGCTCTCCTCTCTTGGATACAAACGCGACTAGGCAATAACTGACAAAAAATGACACCTCAAGCAATGCAATTTGGCACCACATCCACTGTAAGGTTATAAAATCTGCACATTCCTCCTCGGCCCCTTCCCATGAACGACCAAGCCGTACTTACCGGCCTCGCACGCCAACTGGTGATAGCTGAGCTGCTCGACGAAAAGAGCGCACAGCAGGCTCAGCAACAAGCGCAACGTAACAAGCTTCCGCTGGTAACCTACCTGGTGCAAAACAAGCTGGTGAAAAGCCGACCTCTGATTGAGCTTGCAGCAGAGCAATTCGGCATCGCCTACTTCGACCTTGGCAGCCTTGATCGAGAAAGCATTCCAAGGGACTTGATAAGCGAGAGACTGGTCCGCCAGCATCGAGTCCTCCCTTTGTGGCGGCGAGGCAACAAGCTGTTTGTAGGGCTTTCCGATCCTACCAATCACCAAGCCATCACCGACGTACAATTCAGTACGGGCCTTACTACTGAGGCAATCCTGGTCGAGGATGACAAACTCGGGGACGCCATCGAGAAGCTTTTCGAGAGCCCGACTGGGGGACTGGATGACCTTGGCGAGGTCGACCTCGAAGGACTTGATATCGAAAGTGGGAATGTTGAACGCAAAGAAGAGGCAATCGGTGGCGATGCCGACGATGCGCCGGTGGTGCGATTCGTCAACAAGATGCTGCTGGATGCTATTAAGGGCGGTTCATCAGATCTGCACTTCGAACCCTACGAGAAAATCTACCGCGTGCGTTTTCGTACTGACGGCATGCTGCACGAAGTAGCCAAGCCGCCGATCCAGTTGGCCAGCCGTCTCTCCGCACGCTTGAAGGTCATGGCCGGGCTGGACATTTCCGAGCGCCGCAAGCCGCAGGACGGCCGCATCAAGATGCGCGTCTCGAAAACCAAATCCATTGACTTCCGCGTCAACACTCTCCCGACCCTCTGGGGCGAGAAGATCGTGATGCGGATCCTCGACTCGGCCAGCGCACAGATGGGTATCGATGCTCTAGGTTACGAAGACAACCAGAAGCAACTCTATCTGGAGGCGCTGAAGCAACCGCAAGGCATGATCCTGGTAACCGGCCCCACCGGTTCGGGCAAGACAGTATCCCTCTATACCGGCCTGAATATCCTCAATACCCCGGACATCAACATTTCCACCGCCGAAGACCCGGTGGAGATCAACCTGGAAGGCATCAACCAGGTCAATGTGAATCCCAAGCAGGGCATGGATTTCTCCACAGCCTTGCGCGCGTTTCTGCGTCAGGACCCAGATGTGATCATGGTCGGCGAGATCCGCGACCTGGAAACCGCCGAGATTGCGATCAAGGCCGCGCAGACCGGGCACATGGTGATGTCCACCCTGCACACCAACAGCGCCGCGGAAACCCTGACCCGCCTGCTGAACATGGGCGTGGCCTCGTTCAACCTGGCTACCTCGGTCAACCTGATCATTGCCCAGCGTCTGGCACGCAAGTTGTGTTCGGCTTGCAAGAAGGAACACGAGGTTCCGCGCGAAGCCCTGCTCCACGAAGGCTTCCCGGAAGACAGGATCGGTACCTTCAAGCTCTACTCGCCGGTGGGGTGTGAAAATTGCAACGGTGGGTACAAGGGCCGTGTGGGTATTTATGAAGTGGTTAAAATCACGCCGGCGCTGCAGCGGATTATCATGGAAGAAGGCAACTCCATTCAGATCGCGGAGCAAGCCCGCAAGGAAGGCTTCAATGATTTGCGTACCTCGGGCCTCCTGAAAGCTATGCAAGGCATTACGAGCCTCGAGGAAGTCAACCGCGTGACCAAGGATTAATCCATGGCGGAAAAAGCGTTGAAAACCAGTGTTTTCATATTCGAAGGCACGGATCGCAAGGGCGGCAAAATAAAAGGGGAGCTTTCGGGAACAAATGCTGCGCTAGTCAAAGCGCAACTTAGAAAGCAAGGCATAAATCCAACCAAAGTGCGCAAGAAGGGCATATCTTTGCTCGGTAAGGGCAAAAAAATCCAACCTATGGACATTGCGCTCTTCACCAGGCAAATGGCCACCATGATGGGTGCAGGTGTCCCTTTGCTTCAAGCCTTCGATATAATTGCAGATGGCTTTGACAACCCTAACATGCGCAAACTGGTGGACGACATAAAGCAAGAGGTTGCTTCGGGCAATAGTCTTGCCAACTCTCTCCGAAAGAAACCGCAATATTTCGATGATCTTTATTGCAATCTCGTAGACGCCGGAGAGCAGTCTGGCGCACTAGAAACACTACTTGACCGAGTTGCCACCTATAAAGAAAAAACAGAGTCCCTTAAAGCAAAAATCAAAAAAGCAATGACCTATCCCATCGCAGTGGTAGTAGTTGCAGTCATCGTTTCTGCCATTTTGCTAATCAAGGTAGTACCTCAGTTCCAAGAAGTATTTGCCAATTTTGGCGCTGAATTACCCGCATTTACCTTGATGGTGATCCATTTATCAGAGATCCTTCAAAAATGGTGGCTGATAGTCTTGGTTGCACTATTCGCAGCCGCATTTTCTCTAAAACAATTTCACACACGATCTGAGAAATTTAGAGACGCTCTCGACAAGGCCTCCTTAAAAATTCCAGTCATCGGAGGAATACTTTACAAATCGGCCATTGCGAGATATGCCCGCACGCTTTCTACGACGTTTGCAGCAGGCGTCCCGCTAGTAGAAGCTCTCGACTCTGTTTCCGGAGCGACTGGAAACGTAGTATTCAGAAATGCAGTTGAAAAGGTAAAACAAGACGTTTCCAGCGGCACGCAGTTGAACTTCTCAATGCGTACAACTGGAGTGTTTCCTAACATGGCTATTCAAATGACAGCCATCGGTGAGGAGTCCGGCTCTCTCGATGCCATGCTAGACAAAGTTGCATCTTTTTACGAGGAAGAAGTCGACAATGCCGTTGACAATTTAACTACACTGATGGAACCAATGATTATGGCAGTATTAGGGGTGCTTGTAGGCGGACTTATTATTGCGATGTATCTCCCCATATTCCAATTGGGCAATGCAGTTCGCTGACAATGACAATATTTAACTTTCTGGCCAGCCACGCGCTGGCCTTTGTTTTGTGTGCTGCCCTACTTGGCCTTTTGGTTGGCAGCTTCCTCAACGTAGTCATCCACCGCCTGCCGAAGATGCTGCAGCTCGACTGGGAGCAGCAGGCCAGGGATACGCTGGCTCTTCCGCAACCCGAAAAGCGCGAAACCTACAACCTCATCCTGCCCAACTCGCATTGCCCGCATTGCGACCATGAGATTCGCCCCTGGGAGAACATCCCGGTGGTGAGCTACCTCGCTCTGCGGGGCAAGTGTTCGTCGTGCAAGGCGCCGATCAGTGCGCGTTATCCGCTGATTGAAGTGGCTACCGCCCTCCTCTCCGCTTTCGTTGCCTGGCACTTTGGCTTCACCTGGCAGGCGGGCGCGATGTTGCTGCTGAGCTGGGGGCTTCTGGCGATGAGCATGATCGACGTCGATCACCAGTTGCTGCCCGATGCCCTGGTGCTTCCGCTGCTCTGGCTCGGGCTTATCGTCAATGCCTTCGGCCTCTTCACCTCGCTGAGCGATGCGCTCTGGGGCGCCGTTTTCGGCTACCTCAGCCTGTGGACGGTGTTCTGGGTGTTCAAGCTGGTCACCGGCAAGGAAGGCATGGGCTATGGCGACTTCAAGCTGCTGGCCATGCTTGGCGCCTGGGGTGGCTGGCAAGTGCTGCCGCTGACCATCCTGCTTTCCTCGCTGGTTGGGGCGGTGCTGGGTGTCATCATGCTGCGCCTTCGCAATGCCGAAAGCGGCACGCCCATCCCCTTCGGGCCCTACCTGGCCATTGCCGGCTGGATTGCGCTGCTCTGGGGTGATCAAATAACCACTTCCTATCTGCAGTTCGCCGGTTTCCGCTGATTTTTCCTCGCTGCCTTTTGCTGGGTCCCCGCATTTGCGGGGATGACCGCGGGTTCGGGGCTCGCGGGCCGGCACGAGGAGTACGATGAAACCCTGGATCCTTGGCCTCACCGGCGGCATTGGCAGCGGCAAGAGCGCCGCCGCCGCGCATTTCGCCAGCCTGGGCGTGCATACGGTGGACGCCGATCATGCCGCGCGGTGGGTGGTCGAACCCGGCCGGCCCGCGTTGGCGAGCATCGTCGAGCGTTTCGGCGAGAGCATGCTGCAAGCCGACGGCACACTGAACCGCGCCGCCCTGCGCGAGCGCATCTTCCAGTCACCGGAGGAGCGCCGCTGGCTGGAGCTGCTGCTGCACCCGCTCATTGGCCAGGAGATCGCCGCCAACCTCGAGCAGGCGCAATCCTCTTACGCCATCCTCGTTTCGCCGCTGCTGGTCGAGTCCGGGCAGCGGCAGATGACCAAGCGCATTCTCGTGGTGGACACCCCGGAACACCTGCAACTGGAGCGCACCATGCGTCGGGACAGCGTTCCCGAGGAGCAGGTCCGCGCCATCCTCAAGGCGCAGGCGCAGCGTGAAGAGCGCCTGAAGCACGCCGACGAAGTACTGCTCAACGACAGCGACCTCGGCCACCTGCAGCGCGAAGTGGAGCGCCTGCACGATTTCTATCTGAACCTGCGCGGAGGACGCCCATGAGCCAGCCCCTGACCGTCGAATGCCCCACCTGCGGCGCCCCGGTGGAGTGGAGCGCGAAGAGCGCCAACCGCCCCTTCTGCTCCGAGCGTTGCAAACTGATCGACCTTGGCGCCTGGGCCGCCGAGGAGCACGCCATTCCCGGCAACGAACTGGAGGACGATGTGTTCTCCGCCGAGCTGGATGCACCGCCGCTGCGCGGGCATTGATCGGCCCCGCGACGAAGCGTTCGCGAGCAAGCTCGCTCAGCCTTACCTCTCCATCACGGCCGCATAAAGGCGTAGTCCCGCTCTTCGTCGAGGTTGTCGGCGAGGAAGTGCAGTTCGTGCGCAAGGTCCTCTTCGCTACGCACCTGGGCGTTGCCCTGCACCACCGCACTCAGCAGGGCGCGCAGCACCAGCTGCGTGTCCATTCCTGCGGCTTCCGCTTCCAGTAGCAGGTCGTGAAGGCGTTGTTCGGCCCAACTGTGAATGCTCATGGCGGTCTCCATTGCTGTGGGGCCGCCGAGTTTCCCGGCGCAGCGCTGGCAGCGAACTGACCTGGATCAAACCTCAAGAGCGGATGCGCGCAGCGAATCGGTAGCCATCACGAGGGATCATCCGGACCGTCGTCCTTGCTCTCGTCCTTCCACGGCGCCTGCAGGTAGCGGGTACGGTTGAAGGTTTCCAGCCAGTCCGGGTAGAAGACCACCAGGGCGGTGACGACCATTCCGTTGATGAAGGCTTCGGGGAACATCACCAGCCACAGGTAGCCGATGAAGTCCTCCAGCGAGAGCGGCATGGGGAAGATGCCATCCCACCAAAGCAGGCCCAGCCCCAGCAGGATGCTGCATAACGCGACCAGCGCCGCCGGGAAGAAGCCGGAACAGAAGATGTAGACGAACAGGTTGCGCGGCTGGCGACGTTCCACGTAGATCGCCGCCAGCTCGGTGATGGTCACCGGCACCAACACCAGGAGCACGCCGTTGACGCCCATGGCCGCCCAATCCTGGCGGCCGAGCAAGCACAGGCCGGCCTGTGCGACCAGGCCAACAAGGACCGCCAGAGGCCAGTCGAGCAGCAAGGTCACCGCTGTCATGCCGATGAAGTGGAACGACACCCCGGAAGCGAAATCCCGCCGCACCAGCCAGAGCAGGAACAGCGCCAGCATGGTGCCGAACACCAGGTGCTGGCGGCGGAAGTCGCTGACCAACTCGACCCAGGGTGCGCGCCAGGCAGCGAATGCCAGCGCCGGCAAATAGACCGCCCAGCCAAGCTCCAGGCTTTGCGCAGAGAGCAGCTGGGCAGCGATCACTGCGGCGTGCGCTCCAGGGCATCACGCAGTTGTGGAGCGGCAGCAAAGGCCTGGCTCGAAACCGCCTTGCCCTGCTGCAGGGTTATCCACAGCACGCCGTCTTCGGGAACCTGGTAATGACTGACTACGCGCGACTCGCGGTCGAGCAGCACGCGGTAGTTGTAATCACGCATGGCCGGCACGGCGAACATCTTCGAGATCAGCGCCGGCATCTTGCTGATGTCCGCGACGAACATCGCGTGGCGCCGCTCCAGGTAGTCCTTCGGCAGCCCTTCGAGCGCCGCCTTGACCAGCTTGCCGCCCGCCATGTCGCGTGCGACCAGGAGGATGCGCAGGTCGTTGTCCTGGGTGTAGGGCTTGTCGTATTGGTCGAGCAGCGTCCAGCCCGCCGGGGCGCCCTCCTCCGCGGCCATCCCCAGCAGCGGGACCAGCGACAACAGCAATGCCATGCAGATCTTTTTCATGCTTCAGGCTCCAACCGAGTAAACCAGGATGTCTTCACGCCGCCCCCAGCTGCGTTGCGCTTCCCAGAATTCCAGCGCCTCGGGGGCGTCGCGCAGGACGAATACGTGGGATTTGCCGATACCCTGGGCGGCAAGCCGCGCCAGCGCTTCGTCGAGCAGCAGGCGAGCGTAACCGCTCCCGCGATGCGGCAGGTCCACTACAAGGTGCTGCAAATAGCCGCGGCGGCCGTCGTGACCAACCAGCAGGCTGCCGATCACCTCTCCGTCCTCTTCCAGCAACAGACTGAGTTCGGGGTTGCGCGCCAGATAGGCGACGAAGGGTTCGTACTCGTCGTCGCGGCGCAACTGGATGCCTGGCGTGCGCTTCCAGAGCGAAACTAGCGCGGCATGATCGGTGGCGGTAACGCTGCGCAGGCGCATGGCGGAACTCCTCGGCTAAATCGCCATAGTTTACACAGCGCCTCGCATTCGGACCGGCGCCACGCAGGTCCGCGTCGACGCAGGCTAAGCTTGGGGCATGAACGAGACCGACTATCTGTACCTGCTGCGGCGCCAGGCGGAACTCGCCAACGATTTCCTCTCCAATGCGCGCAAGTGGGAGCGGGAGTGCTGGATCTGCCAGCGGCTGCTGCAGACGCTCCAGGTGAGCTATCACCAGGAGGAGTTCGTCGAGCCGGAGCAGCAGCCGCCGGACGTGCTGTTCCGCGACGCCTGCTTCGAGGTGTTCCTCGTCCTCGACGAAGGCCGCCGGCTGAACGAGGAATGGCGCGATGAACTGCAGCGCCGGCGCCTGGCACAAAGCCTGCGCCAGCTGATCCGCCGCGAGCAGAAACCGCAACGGATCAATTGCAGCGAACTGCAACGACGCCTGGCCCCGACCCTGCGCAAGAAGGCGCAGAACTATGGCGAACGCGGGATCGATCCGGGCGAACTCGACCTGCTCGCCTTCGTCAGCCTCAAGCGCGACACGCCGGACTTCAACACCCCTTTTCCGCCGCCCACCGAGTACCTGCGCCAGGGCTGGCGCTCACTGTCGCTGGTCGGGCCGAACTTCGCCCGGGTGATCTTCGCCAACCGGAGCGCGCCGGAATTCCTTCGCGACAACCTAGGTCGCGTGGTCGTGCTGGATAACGGCGTCGGAATTTGACCAGCGAGTCGGATTGAGCGGCGCCGGGCGTCCGACTAGAATGCTCGGCATTAGAAACGGAGGCCGCCCATGCCCAGTCGCTTGAGCCCCGAAGACCAGAAGAAGGTCGAGCAGTACCTGAGCTCGCCTGTTCACCAAGTCGAGCGTGCACCTTTCAAGCCCTGGCTGATGATGGCCGGGCTCACCCTCGTGGTCATCGCCCTGGGACTGCTCAGCCGCCTCCTGGCCTATCTGGTGAACTGACTCACCGCCCGGCCCGCACAGGATTCCCCAAGCTATGAGAATGTCCCATGTCCCATCGTATCGTGATCGTCGGCGGCGGCGCCGGCGGGCTGGAGCTCGCGACCCGTCTTGGCCGCACCCTGGGTAAAAAAGGCAAGGCACAGGTCACCCTGGTCGACGCCAACCTTACCCACATCTGGAAACCCCTGCTGCACGAAGTCGCCGCTGGCTCGCTCAACTCCTCGGAGGATGAGCTGAACTACGTCGCCCAGGCGAAATGGAACCACTTCGAGTTCCAGCTCGGCCGCCTCAGCGGCCTGGAGCGCGCGACCAAACGCATCCAACTGGCAGCCACCCTCGACGAGGACGGCCGTGAGCTGCTGCCTGCACGCACCCTGAGCTACGACACCCTGGTCCTGGCGATCGGCAGCACTACCAACGACTTCGGCACGGCCGGAGCCGCTCAGCACTGCATCTTCCTAGACACCCGCGAGCAGGCCGAGCGCTTCCACAAGCAACTGCTCACCCACTACCTGCGTGCCCACGCCAACCGCGACAAGGACGACCAGATCAGCGTCGCCATCGTCGGCGCCGGTGCCACCGGTGTTGAGCTGTCGGCAGAACTGCACCACGCCGCCCGCGAACTGGCTGCGTATGGTCTGAACGGCATCCAGCCGGAAAACATGCGCATCACCCTGATCGAGGCGGGCCCGCGCGTTCTGCCGGCGCTGCCCGAGCGCATCAGCCAGCCGGTGCACCGCACCCTGGAGAAGCTCGGCGTGCGCGTGATGATCGGCGCGCCGGTCAAGGAAGTCACCGCCGAAGGCCTGAAGACAGCGACTGGCGAGTTCATCCCGGCCAGCCTCAAGGTCTGGGCCGCCGGCATCCGCGCCTCCAGCCTGCTGAAGGACCTGGATGGCCTGGAGAGCAACCGCATCAATCAGCTGGTGGTGCGCTCGACGCTGCAGACCACCCGCGACAACGACATCTTCGCCTTTGGCGACTGCGCCGCCTGTCCGCTTGGCGATGGCAGCGAGCGCACTGTTCCGCCGCGCGCCCAGGCTGCGCACCAGCAGGCATCGCTGCTGGCCAAAGCCATAGTGGCGCGCCTGGAAGGCAAGCCGCTGCCGGAGTACCGCTACACCGACTACGGCTCGCTGATCTCGCTGTCGCGCTTCAGCGCGGTGGGCAACCTCATGGGCAACCTGATGGGCAGCGTGAAGCTGGAAGGCTGGCTCGCACGGATGTTCTACGTGTCGTTGTACCGCATGCACCAGGTGGCGCTGTACGGCCTCACCCGCACGACGCTGATGATGATCGGTGACCGCATTGGGCGGAGCACCGAGCCGCGGCTGAAGCTGCACTGACGCTAAGGTCCGCCATCTCCCTGGATATGTAGGAGCGGACCTTTTCCGCGATTTCGCGGGCATGGCCCGCTCCTACTGGGAGGCATCGGCTCAGGGATATTCGCGGATGAGATCCGCTCCTACGGCGTTGCGAATCGCAGGCACAAAAAAGCCGCCCCGAGGGGCGGCTTTTTCGTTGCCGGTGCGCCTGTTACAGCAGGCCCATCAGCGCATGGCCGGGCATTACGCGGAAGTCGATCGACATCATCACGCTCAGCGCGCTGATGACGATGATCGAGAACGCGAACAGCTTGCGCGCCCACAGGCGGTCGTCCTGGGCCTTGAAGCCGGAGACGGCGATGAACGCCCACCAGGCGCTGACCGCCAGGGCTACCACCAGGTAACCGTAGCCGGCGAAGCCGGTCAGGGTCAGCAGCAGGGTGGCGGCACCGAAGGCCAGCACGTAGTAGAGGATCTGCCGCTTGGTCGCTTCGATGCCACGGGCAACCGGCCAGACCGGGATGCCCGCGGCCTGGTAGTCGGCCAGGCGGAAGATGGCGATCGCGTAGGAGTGCGGCATCTGCCAGAGGCAGAAGATCAGCAGCAGCACCGCCGCGCCCATGTCGAACTGGCCGCTGGCGGCGCAGTAGCCGACCACGGGCGGCATGGCTCCGGAGAGACTGCCGACCAGGGTGCCGTACACCGAGCTGCGCTTGAGCCACAGGCTGTAGAAGCCGACGTAGACGATGAAGCCGAACGCCGCGAGCAGGGTCGCCTGCACGTTGGTCTTCCACCACAGCAGGCCGAAGCCTGCCATGCCGAGCACCACGCCGTGGGCCAGGGCGGCCTTCAGCGAGATCTGCCCGGTCACCAGGACGCGCCCGCGGGTGCGTTCCATGTGGCGGTCGATGTCACGGTCGATGCAGTTGTTCAGCACGCACCCGCTGGCCACCACGAGGGACAGACCGATCACCGTCGCCAGCAGCAGCATCGGATCGACGCTGCCGCGGGCGGCGAGGAAGAACCCCCCCGCCACGGCGATCAGGTTGCCGAAGATGATCCCCGGTTTGGCGATCAGAAGGTAACGCTTGAGTTTCACGTCATCGGCCTCAGTGCATCGGCGCCATCATGAGGATGTCGGCGCTGAAGATGATCCACAGCGACAGACCCACGACCAGCAGGATGACGATCAGCGTGAAGATGAACGCCATGACGTTCCAGCGGCCTTCCGAGGACATGTTCATGTGCAGGAAGCACACGAGGTGCACCACTACCTGAACCAGGCCGAGGATGACCATGGTGAGGATGGTCGCGTGACGCGAGAAGCCACCGTCCATGACCATGTAGAACGGAATCGCGGTCAGGATCACCGACAGCACGAAGCCGATCGCGTAGGAACCCAGGCTGCCGTGGCCGGCGCCATGGGAATCGTGTGCAGCAGCGCTCATTACAGGGCCCCCATCAGGTAGACGACGGTGAATACGCAGATCCAGACGATGTCCAGGAAGTGCCAGAACAGGCTCAGGCACATCATCCGGGTGTTGGTCTGCGGGGTCAGGCCGCGGGTAGCGATCTGCGCCATCAGCACCAGCATCCACAGCAGGCCGGCGGTCACGTGCAGACCGTGCATGCCGACCAGGGTGAAGAAGGACGACAGGAAGGCGCTACGCTGCGGGCCGAAGCCTTCGGCGATCAGGTGGTGGAACTCGTTGAGCTCCATGCCGATGAACGCGGCACCGCACAGGAACGTCAGGCCCAGCCAGGCGATGGCCTTGCCCTTGGCACCCTTGTTCGCGGCCAGCATGGCCAGGCCGTAGGTGCAGGAGGAGATCAGCAGGATCGCGGTTTCGACGGCCACGTAGGGCAGTTCGAAGATGTCCTTGCCGCTGGGGCCGCCGGCCGTATGGCCGACGAGCACAGCGTAAGTAGCGAAGACACTGGCGAACAGGATGCAGTCGGTCATCAGGTACAGCCAGAAGCCGAATACCGTCATGCCACCCGTATCGTGGTGTTCGTGGTCGTGATCGTGGTCATGCCCCGTTTCGTGGGCGACCGAGTGTTGGCTCAATACTGCCGAAGACATGGATTAGACCTGTTTGGCGAGTTGCTGGAAGTGGCGGTTCTCGATGCGCTCGATCTCGTCCGGCTGGACGTAGTAGTCCAGGTCGGTGACGTAGCTGCGCACGATGACGGAGGCGATCATGCCGACGAAGCCGACGCCCACGAGCCACCAGATGTGCCAGATCGCTGCGAAGCCGAAGATGAAGGCACCCAGGGCGATGGAGAAGCCCGCTGCGGTGTTTTTCGGCATGTGGATCGGCTTGTACGAGGCCGGAGCCTGGTAGGCGCGACCGTTCTGCTTCATCTCGTGGAAGGCGTCGATGTCACGCACGACCGGCAGTTCGGCGAAGTTGTAGTACGGCGGCGGCGAGGAAGTGGACCATTCCAGGGTACGGCCGCCCCACGGGTCGCCGGTCACGTCGGCCAGAGCCTTGCGGTTCTTGATCGAGACGAACAGCTGGATCAGCTGGCAGGCGATGCCGCAGAAGATCAGCACGGCGCCGAAGAAGGCCACGACCAGGTACGGCTTCCACATCGGGTTGTCGTAGTGGTTCAGGCGACGGGTCATGCCCATGAAGCCGAGGATGTACAGCGGCATGAAGGCCACGTAGAAGCCGACCAGCCAGCACCAGAAGGAGCGCTTGCCCCACTTCTCGTCCAGCTTGAAGCCGAAGGCTTTCGGGAACCAGAAGACGAAGCCGGCCAGGTAGCCGAACACCGCACCACCGATGATGGTGTTGTGGAAGTGGGCGATCAGGAACAGGCTGTTGTGCAGCAGGTAGTCAGCGCCCGGAATGGCCAGCAGAACGCCGGTCATGCCACCGATGCTGAAGGTGATGATGAAGCCCAGGGTCCACAGGATCGGGGTGTCGAAACGCAGACGACCGCGATAGATGGTGAACAGCCAGTTGAACAGCTTCACGCCGGTCGGGATGGAGATCAGCATGGTCGCAACGCCGAAGAAGCCGTTGACGTCGCCGCCCGAACCCATGGTGAAGAAGTGGTGCAGCCACACGGTGAAGCCGAGGAAGGTGATCGCGGCGCTCGCCCACACCATCGAGGTGTAGCCGAACATGCGCTTGCCGGCGAAGGTCGAGGTGACTTCGGAGAAGATACCGAAAGCCGGCAGGATCAGGATGTACACCTCAGGATGGCCCCAGGCCCAGAAGAGGTTGATGTACATCATGGCGTTGCCGCCCAGCTCGTTGGTAAAGAAGTGCATGTCGAAGTAACGATCCAGCGACAGCAGGCCCAGGGCAGCGGTCAGGATCGGGAACGACGCAACGATCAGGACGTTGGCGAAGGTGCAGGTCCAGGTGAAGATCGGCATCTGCATCAGCTTCATGCCCGGAGTACGCATCTTGAACACGGTCACCAGGAAGTTGATGCCGGTCAGCAGCGTACCCATACCGGATATCTGCAGTGCCCAGATGTAGTAGTCCACACCCACGCCCGGGCTGTAGGCCAGCTCGGACAGCGGCGGGTAGGCGACCCAGCCGGTACGGGCGAATTCGCCCAGGCCCAGGGATACGTTGACCAGCATCGCACTGACCACCAGCAGCCAGAAGCTGAGGGAGTTCAGGAACGGGAAGGCAACGTCACGGGCACCGATCTGCAGCGGCACGGCCAGGTTCATCAGACCGGTCATGAAGGGCATGGCCATGAAGATGATCATGATCATGCCGTGAGCGGTGAAGATCTGGTCGTAGTGTTCAGGCGGCAGGAAGCCTTTGTTGGCGCCTTCGGCCAGGGCCAGCTGGCCGCGCATCATGATGGCGTCGGCAAAGCCGCGCAGCAGCATGATCAGGGCGACGATGATGTACATCACGCCGATTTTCTTGTGGTCGATGGAGGTCAGCCATTCGGTCCACAGGTAGGTCCACTTGCGGTAGTAGGTGATCGCGCCGAAGACGCCGAGGCCCACCAGGGCGACGACGGCCAGCGTGATCATGATGATCGGCTCGTGATAGGGCACGGCCGACAGAGTCAGTTTCCCGAACATCTGCGCGGTTACTCCTGGATACTCGGATTGGATTGCGTGGCAGCTTCGCCTTCGGCGTGCTCACCCTTGCCTTTGCCCATGGCCAGACCGGCACGCTCGTGCTTGGTCAGGATGTGCATGAACAGGTCGGGGGTGACCGAGGAGAAGTAGGTAGCCGGAACGTTTTCGCTCGGCTTGGCCAGCTCGGGGAAGCCTTCCTCGGTCAGGCCGGCTTGAGCGGTCTTGACCTTGGCGACCCAGTCCTGGAAGCCCTGCTCGGAAGTGGCGATGGCCTTGAACTTCATGCCGGAGAAGCCTGCGCCGCTGTAGTTCGCGGAGATACCGTCGAACACGCCTTCTTCGTTGGCGATCAGGTGCAGCTTGGTCAGCATGCCGGTCATGGAGTAGATCTGGCTGCCGAGCTGCGGGATGAAGAAGGAGTTCATCACGGTGTCAGCAGTGATCTGGAAGTTCACCGGAGTGTCTTTCGGGAACGCGATCTCGTTGACGGTGGCGATCCCCAGGTCCGGGTAGATGAACAGCCACTTCCAGTCCAGCGAGACGGCCTGGATGGTAACCGGCTTGACGTCGGAATCCAGCGGACGGTACGGGTCCAGCTTGTGGGTGGATTCCCAGGTGATCCAGCCGAGGATGGCGATGATGATGCACGGGATCAGCCAGACCACGACCTCGATACGGGTCGAGTGCGACCAGTCGGGCATGTAGGTGGCTTTGGTGTTGGATGCGCGGTATTTCCAGGCGAATGCCAGGGTCATGAAGATGACCGGCACTACCACGAGCAGCATCAGCAGGGTGCAGGTGATGATCAGCGACTTCTCGTCGGCGCCGATCTGCCCTTTCGGGTCGAACAGGACCATGTTGCAACCGCCCAGCGAGAGCAGGGGGAGCAGCAAGGACAATCTCTTCAGGTATCCAGAGTACTGGTCTATTTTCATCTTGCGGCCTTAATGGATGAACATAGCTACACCGCCCATGAGATTTACCCACGCAGGGTTCATGCTCGACGAACTGCCCGCCGCGACATCCAAGGCGCGACGTTAGTAGATCCATGGGGTAGCGAATCGGCGCTGCAAGAAGACAAGGCAAAAGGAACCCAGCCCGGCTCTCGCGAAGCGAAACCGATCCGTGTGCTGATTCGTTCCGTGTTATTCAGCGTGGTGGCACCTGCCCTGCCGGCTCCGAAAAACCGAGCACTGCCGGTACCTGATTCACGAGCGGATTGCCCTACTCGTTGTTGAGCAGAAACCCACTACAGTCAGCCCCTCGTTGTTATTCGGCACCACCCTGCGGCGAGTGCCTGCCACGGATCCGCGACGCTGGAACCGGGGCGCTATGGGGTCTTGAGTGAGCGGGCGGTATTACAAGACATTTCAGAAAGGACTGGCAAGGCCCTGCCGTCTCATTTTTAACAAGACATTATCGCCGCAGGGTTAAAAGTCGCCGGAAAAAGCGGCGAAGAAATGACCAATCCTGACGGATTACGAAAGGGTCTGCGGAGCGCTCTGAAGGCCAATTCCGAATGTCATCCAATTCTGTCAGAAGCCCCAATCGGCGCGGCATGGCGCCGGATTGTCACGCTTCAGCGAAGCGCCCTTTACCCCTCAAAATCGCCACCGCCAATGATCTCGATCAAGGTTGAATTCGACAGTCTCAGGAAGCTGTCGCAGCAGCTGCGACACAACGCCGCATCGCGCTGTCGCAGGGGGAAAAACCGTTTCAAACGGTAGGCACCGGACGGTCGAAACGCGACCCGAAATGGCCGTCAGGAAGGCTGACGAATCGGGCGAGAAACATTAAACCGCGCGAATGTCAGCTTGAATGAATTTGTATTTCACCAATGTTTCAGCCCCTCCATGCTCCCCCTCACCTACCCCTGGGAGCCTTGCCATGAAAGCCATCCTCTTGCCCCTCCTCGCCGCCCTCACGCTACCGGCCCACGCCGAGGAGAAGGTCCTCAACATCTATAGCTGGTCCGACTATGTCGGCCCCAAGGCGCTCAAGGCCTTCGAGGCGGAAACCGGCATCCGCGTGCACTACGACACTTTCGATAACGCCGACGTTCTGGAGAGCAAGCTGCTCACCGGCCATAGTGGCTACGACATCGTGGTGCCGGGCAGCGCCATGCTTGGCCGCGCCATCCAGGCCAAGGCCCTGCAGCCCATCGAGTTGAGCAAGATGTCCGGCTACGAGAACCTCGACAAACAGGTGCTCGCCAGCCTGCAGGGCGCCGATCCGGGCAACCAGTACGCCCTGCCCTACACCTGGGGCACCACGGGGCTGGCGATCAACCGGCAGGAAGTGGAGAAGCGTATCCCCAACCCGCCGCTGGACAGCTACGACCTGCTGTTCAAGCCCGAATACGCCAGCAAGCTGAAGGACTGCGGAATCTCGGTGATCGACTCGCCGCAGGAAGTCCTCAGCGTCGCCCTCCACTACCTGGGCAAACCGCCCTACAGCAAGGACCCGGAGGACCTGCGCGCCGCCGGCAAGTTGCTCGGCGACCTGCATCCCAACCTGCGCTACATCGGCTTCGGCACCCAGAGCAGCGACCTGGCCAACGGCAATCTCTGCCTGGCGCTGACCTACAACGGCGACGCCGTCATCGCGCAGACCCAGGCACAGGCGGCGAAAAAGCCGTTCGACATCACGTACAGCATTCCCAAGGAAGGCACCTTGATGTGGGTGGATACCCTGGCCGTGCCGGTCGACGCGCCGCACCCGGACGCCGCGCGCGCCTTCATCGAATACATGATGCGCCCGCAATCAATGGCCGAGCTGACCAACGCCATGTTCTTCGCCAACGCCAACCAGGCGGCCACGCCCATGGTCGACGGCTCGATCACCGGCAACCCGGCGGTCTATCCGCCGCAGCAGGTGCGTGACACTCTGTTCGGCGAGCAACTCATTCCCAGCCGGCTGCTGCGCGAGCGCACCCGCCTGTGGGCAAGCTTCCGCACTCAGCACTGAGAGGAACCATGGGCCTGAAAATCGCCGACCGCTGGTTTGAACGTCGCACGCTGGACGACGGCATCACCCTGCTTTGGGAGCCCCACGTGCACCCCATGCTGCGCTGCAACATCTGGCACGTGCGCGGCCGCGGCCGCGACCTGCTGGTGGATACCGGCATGGGCATCGCCAGCCTGCGCGAGTCGTCCCGGGACCTTTTCCAGCGGCCCTTGGTGGCTGTTGCCACCCATAGCCACCTCGACCACATGGGCGGCCTGCACGAGTTCGACTGCCGCCTCTGCCATGCAGCGGAAGCAGGCGAGTTCCAGCAGCCGGACCAGGACGTGGGATTGGCTCTTGCCCGCGAACATTGGCTTGCCGAATACATGGACGACCTGGACGACTCGCGCCTGGTGATAGACGCCCTACCCCACGCAGGCTTCGACCCGGCCGGCTGGCGCCTGCGATCGGCGCCAGCCACCGGCCTGCTGGAAGAAGGCGGGGTCATCGACCTGGGCGATCGCAGCTTTGAGGTGCTTCACCTGCCCGGCCACTCGCCGGGCAGCATCGGCCTGCTGGAGCGAGCAAGCGGAACGCTGTTCTCCGGCGACGCCGTGTATGACGCCGGACTGCTCGACCAGATACCGGGAGCTGACGTGCCGACGTACCGCCGCACCATGCAACGCCTGCGCGAATTGCCGGTAACCCAGGTACATGCCGGTCACGAAGCCAGCTTCGGCCGCGAACGCCTGCGCGAACTGGCCGACGCCTACCTGGCCAGCACCCAGTGACACGCTGCGGGACATAAAGGAAGGGGAATGAAAAAAAGCCCGCAGCTTCAACGAAGACTGCGGGCTTTTTCCATATCGCCTACCGAAGCAAGCGACTTGAAGATGGTGGGTCGTGTAGGATTCGAACCTACGACCAATTGGTTAAAAGCCAACTGCTCTACCGACTGAGCTAACGACCCGGAATATGGTCGGGGTAGGGGGATTCGAACTCCCGACATCTTGCTCCCAAAGCAAGCGCGCTACCGGACTGCGCTATACCCCGTTTGAAAGTTGGCTCCGCGACCTGGACTCGAACCAGGGACCCAATGATTAACAGTCATTTGCTCTACCGACTGAGCTATCGCGGAACGACAAGCCTTTCAATCTCTTCTACAGTTCCGGCTGCGCCGTTTCCCGTATCAGAGGCGCGCCATTTTACGGTTATCGAGAGGACTGTCAACCCTCTGATCCAAAAAAGTTTTTCTTCTTTTGCAGGCGCCCGCGCCGATTGCTATATGTGCTTAAAACTAAAGTGACCTCCGCCTCCCCGCGAAGGAAGGTTCACGGACAGGATCGCCCATGAGCGTCAAGGACAACCCGCCTACCTCCACTGTCGCCAGCCGCGCCATACAGCCTCGCTTCGGCGAGCTGATCCAGGCATGCCGGCAACTGACGATGAACCACCTGGCAGAACTGCTGGGTGCGGTCTTCGCACAGGTAGACGACACCCTCTTCGAGTGCGCCGAGAAAGCCGAGAACAATCAGGTCCAGAGCCTGTTCTTCGAAAGCATGCGCGAAATCCGCCGTCAGCGGCCGGCACTCGAACGCCAGTACCACCAGCGATTCGCCAAGGGCCTCAGCGACTTCATGCAGGGCACCCTGCCACCCAAGCGGCCGCTGGAGGAACTGGATGTCGACCAGCTGACCCTGGTCGGCAACGAGGAATATGAAGAGGCGCTGCTGATCACCAACATGGTCAACCAGGTCAAGGCACAGTGCGCGCAGTCGCTGTTCGCCCTGGAGCAGCGCCTCGCCCTGGTGAACAACGGCAGCAAGCTGGCCGAAGACAGCAACCCCTTCGGCCCCCTGGCCATTGCCCAGGCATTTCGCGACACCCTGGCCGAGAGCCCATTCTCGCTACGCATCAAGACCGTGCTCTATATGCTCTTCGATCAGCAGGTCATGCGTAACCTGGCGCCGCTCTACGAACGCCTGAACCATCGCCTCACCGAGGCCGGCATCCTGCCCAACCTGAAATTCCGTGCGCAGCAGAGTCCGCGCGCAACGCCTCGGCCGGCCGCCCAGCCCAGCGAAAGCGGCGCAGCGCCGGCGGCAGCGTCCGCCACCGCGCCTGCCGGAAGCGCTGGCACAGGTTCAAGTACAGCCGCGCCAGCCGGAATCCCGACACTCACCGATACGGTGTCCGACCCGCACGACACCTCGCCCCGTCCACCCGGCAACCCGCAAACCCTATACGGCGGCCTCGCCGCCCTACTCGCCGAACATCGCCGGCAAGGCGTGCAGACCCTCGGCAGCAGCCAGAGCATTGCCAGCTTCAACCCGCGCTCGGCAACCCGAACCTACAGCGCCGACGAACTGCTGGAAGCCCTGAACCGCCTGCAGCGCATTTCCGCCCAGGACCTCGCCCAGCGCCTGCGACAGCCACAGGCGGTGCAGCAGGTGAAGACCGACCTGCACCAACAGCTGGAGGCCGCCAGCGCGCGCCCCGGACAGAATCGGCTGACCGACCAGGAAGCCGATGTCATCGACCTGGTGGGCATGGTCTTCGACTTCATCCTCGACGACGAAAGCCTGCCCGACAGCTGCAAGACCACCCTCTCCCACCTGCACACGCCTTATCTGAAGGTCGCGCTGCAGGACAAGGCGCTGTTTACCCAGCACCACCACCCGGCGCGGCGCCTGCTCAACGCCATGGCCCAGGCCGGTTCGCTGTACAGCGGCGAAGGCGAGGAACGCGGGTTGCTCGCCAAGATGCATTGGGTAGTCGAACGCGTTATCCAGGACTTCGTCGGCGACCTGCGCCTGTTCGACGAGCTGCTGACCGACTTCAACGAATTCGTCGCCAACATCCGCCAAAAAGCCGAACTGCGCGAAAGACGCGCCATGGAGGCGGCCCGCGGACGCGACCGCCTGCTGGGCGCACGCGAGCAGGCGCTGGAAGTGGTGGCCAAGGCCGTACAGGGGCGCGAGCTGCCGCAGCTGATCCGCAACTTCCTGGAGCTGAGCTGGAGCGACGCCCTGACCTTCATCCTCCTGCGCAACGGCGAGGACAGCGATGAGTGGCGGCGTGCCGGCGAAGTTGCCGAACAGTTGGCCTGGAGCGCCACACCGCTGGACAACGCCGGCCGCGAGCGCCTGCAAACCCTGCGCGTACCGCTGCTGGAAGACCTGCGCAAAGGCCTGGAGGTACTCGGTGGCTATCACGAGGACGGCATCCGCCGCCTGCTGCAGGACATAGTCGCCTGCCAGCACGCCGTACAGGCACAGCAACCGCAAATCGCCAACAGTCTCTGCCCAGACCTGCCGGAAAGCCCGCTGGGCGCCATGCTCGACGGCGAAGGCGAGATCGAACGGCATGCCGAGCAGCTGCTTTCCGAGCGCGGCAAGACGTTGCTCGAAGAGCTGCGCAAGGTCGAGTTCGGTACCTGGTTCGAATTCAGCGACAGCCAGCCGGCACGTCGCCTGAAACTCTCGTGGTTCAGCCCCACGACCCGCAACTACATGTTCGTCGACCATCTCGGCCAACGGGTCGCGGTCAAATCCATCGGCCAGTTGGCCCTGGAAATGGAGCAGGGCAAGGTCCGCCTGCTCGGTCCCGACAGCCAGGACGCACCGCTGGTGGACCGGGCCCTCAACGCCATCTATCGCATGTTGCAGCGCTTTGCCGGGCGCAACCAATCCAAGGAGTAAGCGATGGAAGAACGTCGCCAGCATCAACGGCGCCGCAC
This sequence comes from Pseudomonas sp. QL9, assembly GCF_041409665.1. NCBI lineage: Bacteria > Pseudomonadati > Pseudomonadota > Gammaproteobacteria > Pseudomonadales > Pseudomonadaceae > Pseudomonas > Pseudomonas sp. QL9. The sequence goes on along the minus strand of NZ_CP166971.1, from coordinate 3,747,669 downwards.
CGATCTGACCGTGGAAGTCTACGACCGCAACAGCGGGCGTTGCCTCGGCCGCCTGGCCGATCTTTCCAGCGATGGCTTCATGCTCTGCGGCGCGCAGGTTCCAGCCGCCGACTCGGTGCTCGAGTTCAGGCTCGTGCCTTTACCGCCGCTGCACGAAACCGGGGAAATCCATCTCGGCGCCGACTGCCTGTGGAGCCGTGGCGGCCAGGAAGGGCAACTGGGCTGGGCTGGGTTCCACATCATCGACATTGCCGAGGACCAGGCCGCTGCGCTGGAGGAGCTGATCTCGCACCTCTGACTGTTCCTACAGGCCTCCAGAAATGAAAAAGCCCCGCATCACAGACTGTGTGAAAACCTAGCCGTCTTTTATGGGCTATATCCGCGGTGAAGGGCGTGATCAGGGCAGCTTGTTTCCAGTGTCGCTGGATGAGTTGGTTCCCGAAGAACATCTGGTCCGCGTGATCGAGGCCTACGTGGCGCGGTTGGATCTGCAGCGACTGGGCTTCAGCAAGGCACAGGCGAGCCGGACGGGGCGCCCGGCCTATGATCCGGCCGACCTGCTCATGCTGTACCTGTATGGCTACTTCCAGCGAATTCGCTCCTCGCGCCGACTGGAAGCCGAATGTCAGCGCAATGTCGAAGTGATGTGGCTGCTGGGCCGACTGGCGCCGGACTTCAAGACCATTGCCGATTTCCGCAAGGACAATGGCGCGGCGTTTCAGGCGAGCTGTCGTGCAGCTCTGCCGCCAGGTCGGGTTGCTCGGTGGTCAGTTGGTCGCCATCGATGGCAGCAAATTCCAGGCGGTGGCTTCGCGGCGCAAGCACCTGAGCCTGGCGCGACTCAAGCGTCAGCAAGCCCGACTGGAGGCCGAGATAGCCCGCTATCTGAGCGACCTGGATGAAGCCGACCGCGCCGAAGCGGGCGATGGGGTCGACCGGAGTGCCGTGAAGACTGCGCTGGAGCAGTTGCAGGCTCAACACGCGGACAACCTGACCTGCCCGGTACTGATGCAGGCCCAAGGGCTTGAACAACTCGTGATCGGCGAGCCCGATGCCCAGTTGATGCGTACCCACCAGGGCGCACGGGTCGCCTACAACGTGCAAAGTGCCGTCGATGACAAGCATTGCTTGGTGCTGCACCACGAGGTGACCCAGGATGGCAATGACACTCGCCAACTGCAGCCGATGGCCGAAGCCGCCCAAGCGGTTCTGGAGCAGGCGCAACTGACGGTCACGGCGGACGCCGGTTACTCCAATGGCGAGCAATTCCAGGCGTGCGAGGATGCGGGCATCACGGCGTATGTACCGCCGAACCGTGGCGTCAACAACCAAGGCAATGGCACGGCGCTGTTCGATCGCAGCGCCTTTACCTACGACGTGGAGCACGACCGCTATCAGTGCCCGGCAGGCCAGTGGCTCCCGCTCAAACAGGTACGCAGCACAGAGAAGATTTATGCGATCGCCGGCGACTGCCGCGCTTGCCCTCTGAAGACGCGGTGCACGAATAGTCAGCGTCGCCATCTCAGCCGTCATGCCCATGAGTCAGCGTTCAAGCGCATGCAGCAACGCCTGAAGGCCCGGCCGGAGATGATGGCCAGGCGCCGATCCATCGTCGAGCACCCTTTCGGCAACTTGAAACAGTGGATATTCGGCAACGGCCGCTTCCTGCTGCGGCAGTTGGCAGGCGCCAGGACAGAGATGGCCCTGGCCGCGCAGGCCTACAACCTCAAACGCGCGATTCAGGTGCTCGGCGCGCGTCGCCTGATTGAGCTGATGGGATGAACCCTCAGAAAAGCAAACGCCCCGAACCAGTCGGGGCGCTTGCTTAGCCTTGCTCACAGCGTGTTTTCACACAGCCTGAGATGCGCGGCGTTTTCGTATCAGGTGCAATCAGATCGAGAACGACTGGCCACACCCGCAGGTGGTGGCGGCGTTCGGGTTCTTGATCACGAAGCGCGAGCCTTCCAGACCTTCCTGGTAGTCCACTTCGGAACCGGCCAGGTACTGGAAGCTCATCGGGTCGACCACCAGGCTGACACCATCGCGCTCGACCACGGTGTCATCGTCCGCGGTGTCTTCGTCGAAGGTGAAGCCGTACTGGAAGCCCGAGCAACCGCCGCCGGTGACGAATACGCGCAGTTTCAGGCGCGGGTTGCCTTCTTCGTCAATCAGCGTCTTCACCTTGTTTGCGGCCCCGTTGGAGAAGATCAGGGGAGTGGGGGTGAAGGTCTCGATGGTCATGTCAGATGTCTCCCGGCCGAAGCCGTACGTTACAACATTGCCGGCTATTATCCGCTTACCCGAGAAAAATGGTCAACTTAGCCGGATCATCCTTCAGCCTAATGGCGAGCCTGGGGATGAATCGGGCTCCCGCGCAGGGAGCCCGGAAGCGCCACTCAGGGCAGCAGCGCGACGTTGGACAGCCCCATGCGCTCGTCCAGGCCGAACAGGATGTTCATGTTCTGGATCGCCTGGCCGGACGCGCCCTTGACCAGGTTGTCGATCACCGAAAGAACCACCACCAGATCGCCGCCCTGCGGACGGTGCACTGCGATGCGGCAGACGTTGGCGCCACGCACGCTACGGGTTTCCGGATGGCTGCCGGCCGGCATCACGTCGACGAAGGGCTCGTTGGCGTAGCGCTCTTCGAAGAGTTTCTGCAGATCCACGCTGCGATCGGCGACGTGCGCGTACAGGGTCGCGTGAATACCGCGGATCATCGGGGTCAGGTGCGGCACGAAGGTCAGGCCGACATCGCCCTTGGCGGCGCGGCGCAGCCCTTGGCTGATCTCCGGCAGGTGGCGGTGCCCCTTCACCGAGTAGGCCATCATGCTTTCGCCGGCCTCGCAGAACAGCGAGCCGACCTTGGCACCACGACCAGCACCGCTCACCCCGGACTTGCAGTCGGCGATCAGGCGCGAGGTATCGGCCAGGCCTGCCTCCAGCAGCGGGATCAGACCCAGTTGGGTAGCGGTCGGATAGCAGCCCGGAACAGCGATCAGGCGGGCCGACTTGATGCCCTCGCGGTTCACTTCCGGCAGGCCGTAGACCGCCTCGGGCAGCAGTTCAGGCGCGCCGTGTGGCTGGCCGTACCACTTGGCCCACTCGTCGGCGTCCTGCAGGCGGAAATCGGCAGACAGGTCGATGACCCGGGTGCCGGTGGCCAGCAACTCACCGGCCAGGGCATGGGCAACGCCGTGCGGGGTGGCGAAGAAGACCACGTCGCAAGCACCCAGGCGCTTGGCGTCCGGCACGCTGAAGGCCAGACCGTCGTAGTGGCCTCGCAGGTTCGGGTACATGTCGGCGACTTTCACGCCCTCTTCGGAGCGCGAGGTAATCACCTCGACGCGAGCCTCTGGATGCTGTGCCAGCAGACGCAGCAGTTCCACGCCCGTATAACCCGTACCACCTACGATACCGACCTTGATCATCTATCCGTCACTCCACCTTATGGGGACCACTCAGAGCGGCCAATGATAAGAGCGTGGGCCACGCCTGAACAGGCTGTTCAGGCCGATGCGGCGGGCCGTTTGGCGGAGGGCAGGCTCTCGAGGAGCTGACGTGCCAGGGCGTGGTAGATCGGAACGGGGCTGATCTGCCGGGATATTGCGCTGGCCAGCAACGTGGCGGCGAGAATGGGCATGAGCATGTCCGGGCTGTGCGAGAGCTCGATGGTGATCACGCTTGCGGTCAGCGGCGTGCGCGTGACACCGGCGAGATAGGCGGACATGCCTAGCAATCCCACTGCCGGCAAGCTTGCGCCGGGGATCAGCGATGTCAACCAGGGCGCCAGGCTCGCGCCGACGGTCAGCGAGGGCGAGAACAGCCCGCCGGGAATGCCGGCGACGAAGGACACCACGTTGGCCAGGAACTTCCACAGCAGGAAGTCGTACCCGACCGTAGGATGCCCTTCGAGGATCGAGCGGGTCTCGGCATAGCCAGTACCGAAGATGTGCTGCCCTGAAAGCAGACCCAACGCTGCGAGCAGCAGACCGCAAGCGGCGGCAAAGCGCACGGGCCAGCGTCCGCGCCAGCGCGCGACGAAGCTCAGCGGGCCGCTCTTGGCCGGCAGGATCAGCCGACAGTAGGCGCCGCCCAGAATGCCGCCGAGCACGCCGCAGGCGACCACCGCGATCCACGCCGGGCCGAATGGCATGGTCTCGGAAAGCGCACCGAAGTAGCTGTAGCTCCCCATCAGACCGAGGGTAACCACGCCGCCGAGCAGCACCGCGGTGAGCAGCAGGCCGCTGAAACGCTGCTCGAACGTCTTGCTCAGCTCCTCGATGGCGAACACCACGCCGCCCAACGGGGTATTGAACGCTGCCGCGATCCCCGCCGCGCCACCAGCGAGGATCAGTCCGGACACGGTGCGCTTGTCGTACAGACCGAGACGGCGCCCGAAGGAGTACATCAGCGCGGCGCCGATATGCACGGTCGGGCCTTCGCGACCGGCCGAAGCACCTACCAGCAGCGCGCCAAGCGTCAACACCAGCTTGCCAAGGGCGATGCGCAGCGACAGCAGCCTGTTGCGTGTACGACTGCTGCGTACAGTGAGAGCAACAATGGTCTGAGGAATCCCCGAGCCTCGGGTGTCCTTCAGCGCGCCCTGGGTTATCCAGGCCAAAGCGGCGAACCCCGCGGGGCATAGCAGCCAGGGCCACCACTGGCTATGCGCAACCACGCCACGGAACGTCGCGCTGGCAAGATCGGCAAGGAAGGCAAAGGCCAACGCCACCAAGCCAACCAGCACGGCACCGATCCAGAACGCGACGTTCTGGCGCCAGGGGCGTACCACGGGATGTCGGCGCCAACGGCGGAAAAGGCTGCGCCGGCGGACGGGTGAAGCGGCGTTCTCACCGGATGCTTCGGGATGAGCCGGTGTAGGGTCGGAAGCGGGTGTAGGGTCGGACATGAGGCCAGTCCGGGCATCTGCCGGATGCCCAACGGCACGCCCGTGTGCAGAACGGACATGGCGGGGAATGGATGGTCAGCAGTGTAACCGCCCTTCACACATAGGCAGGCGGGTTTCCGGGGATGACGCTGCCCCGGTGGGGCCACTACTATCACTGCTTCCCCGGCCCAAGGAGTCGTCAATGCTGTACCTGTGGATAAAGGCCTTCCATCTCATCGCGGTGATCTGTTGGTTCGCCGGCCTGTTCTACCTGCCGCGCCTGTTCGTCTACCACGCCATGAGCGAGGACCAGGCCAGCCGCGAGCGCTTCAGTGTGATGGAGCGCAAGCTCTATCGCGGCATCATGGGGCCCTCGATGATTCTCACCATCCTGTTCGGCGCCTGGATGCTCTACCTGAACCCGGCGTGGCTGAGCCAGGGCTGGCTGCATGCCAAGCTGACCCTGGTGGTCCTGCTGATCGGCTATCACCACGCCTGCGGCGCCATGCTCAAGCGCTTCGCCCGCGGCGAGAACAAGCGCAGCCACGTGTTCTACCGCTGGTTCAACGAAGTCCCTGTGATCTTCCTGCTGGCGATCGTCATTCTCGTGGTGATCAAACCTTTCTGAAGCCCCGTCCAGGAGCCCGTCATGTCCCTGCCTGCCCTGCTCGACCGTCGTCTGCGCCTTCCCCTGGTGGCGGCGCCCATGTTCCTGGTGTCCAACCCGCAACTGGTGCTGGCCTGCTGCCGCAGCGGCATCGTCGGCAGCTTTCCGGCGCTGAACCAGCGCGAGAGCAGCGGCTTCAAGGCCTGGCTGGAGGAGATCGAGGCTGGCCTGGCCGGCGATGCGCAGGCCGCACCCTATGCGGTCAACCTCATTGTCCACCACAGCAACCCGCGGCTGCAGGCTGACCTCGCCCTGTGCGTCGAACATCGCGTACCCATCGTCATCACTAGTCTGGGCGCGGTGCGTGAAGTGGTGGATGCCGTGCACAGCTACGGCGGCCTGGTATTCCATGACGTGACCACCCGCCGCCACGCCGAGAAGGCCGCCGAGGCCGGCGTCGACGGGCTGATCGCTGTGGCCGCAGGCGCCGGTGGGCATGCCGGCACCTGGAGCCCCTTCGCGCTGATCGCGGAGATCCGCCAGTTCTTCGACAAGACCCTGCTGCTGGCCGGCTGCATAAACCATGGCCACGAGATTCTCGCCGCGCAGACGCTCGGCGCCGATCTCGCCTACCTCGGCACGCGCTTCATCGCCACGCGCGAGAGCAATGCCTCCACGCCCTACAAGCAGATGCTGCTGGAAGCGCGCGCCGCCGACATCATCCACACCCCGGCCGTTTCCGGCGTACCGGCCAGCTTCATGCGCCAGAGCCTGGAGGCCGCCGGCTTCGACATGGCGCGCCTGAACGACAAGGGCGAGCTCAACTACGGCGAGAAGCTCAAACCGGTGAACGACGAGGCCAAGGCCTGGAAGACCGTGTGGTCCGCCGGCCAGGGCGTCGGCAACATCAAGGACCTGCCGTCCGTCGACGAACTGGTGGCGCGCCTGGATCGCGAGTACCGCGACGCCCTGCAGCGCAGCAACGCCCTGATCGGCACACTGCGCCCCTGAGACGCGTCGCAAATCGGCGGTAGCTGGCTTGTTGCCGCCATCGCCGCCGATTAGGCTTCATCCAGCGTCAGTAACCGGCCAACCGACAAGGATGCCCCTCGATGGACGACCCGCGTTTCAAGATTGTGTTCGACGGTGCGGTAATGCCCTCCACGCCCCTGGAGACCGTCAAGGAAAACCTCGCTCGCCTGTTCAAGAGCGATGTCTCGCGCATAGAAGCCCTGTTCAGTGGACAGTTGGTGGTGCTCAAGCGCGGCCTGTCCGCGGACGAAGCGGACAAGTACCTGAGCGCGCTGCATGGCGCAGGCGCCAACGCACGCAAGGAAGCGGACGGGCTGAGCGGACTGACGCTGGTGGAAACGGACGATCACCCCAGCGATGAGACTCTGGCCGCACGTGCCACAGGCCAGGCCGCGAGCAACGACAGCATGGTTTGCCCGAAGTGTGGCCACGAGCAGGCCAAGTCCAGCGAGTGCAGCGCCTGCGGCATCATCATCGACAAATACCTCGCGCGTCAGGCAGAACTCGCGGCAATCCAGCCCGCCACCCCGGCAGCCAGCTCTGCTCCGGCGCAGTCGCCGTACACGCCACCGCAAGCCCAAGTTGGCGAGAGCCTGCCGGAGTTCGGCGAGCTCAAGTACTTCACAGCGCAAGGGCGCATCGGCCGGGTGCGCTACCTGGGCTGGAGCATGGGGCTGATCCTCGCGCTGATTCCGCTTTTCGCCGTGATCGCCGGTCTCGCCTCGATTGCCGCTCCGGTGGGAATGCTGCTTGGCGTTGCCGTCTGCGTTGGCATGGTGGTGGCGAGCGTTTTCTTCGGTGTGCAGCGCCTGCACGATATCGGCTGGTCCGGCTGGCTCTGGCTGGTCAACTTCGTGCCGCTGGTAGGTAGCGTGTTCGCCCTGCTGATGCTGCTGCTTCCCGGCACCGCCGGCGCCAACCGCTATGGCCCGCCGCCACCGCCGAACAGCCGTGGCGTATTGCTGCTGGCCTGGGGCAGTGTGCTGCTGCCGTTCCTTATCGGCATTGGCGCTGCCGTCTCCATTCCGGCCTACCAGGACTATGTGAAGCGCGCCCACGACGCAGCTTCCTATAGTCAGAACCAGAGCGCCGATCCAGCAGCCACTGCCGGTGACGAACAAGACTCCGGCGACGCCTCGGAGTCGGACAGCGAGTAACCTCCGCGATAGCTCGCACGCATGGGGCGCGCTAGAATCCGCGCCCCATTCCGGAGACCCGTTCATGCCACGCTATGCCTTGATCACCGGCGCCTCCAGCGGCATCGGCCTCGCCCTCGCCGAGGCCCTGGCGCGTAACGGCCAGGCACTGATCCTGGTGGCGCGCCAGCGTGACGCCCTGGAAAGCATCGCTTGCGAACTGTCCCAGCGCTTCGGCGTGGACGTGCTGTTCCGCATCTGCAACCTCGCCGAACCGCTGCAGCTATCAGGCCTTCTGCACGAACTGGAGCAGAGCGGCCGGCAGATCGAGCTACTGGTGAACAATGCCGGCTTCGGCAGCAGCGGCGCCTTCATCGACCAGCCCTGGACGCAGGAGCAGGAGATGATCGAGCTCAACGTGCTGGCCCTGGCGCGCCTGTGCCACGCCATCGGCGGGCAGATGGCGCGCAATGGCGGCGGGCAGATACTCAACGTCGCGTCAGTCGTCGGCTTCATGCCGGGCCCCTGGATGAGCAACTACTACGCGACCAAGGCCTATGTACTGCATTTCTCCGAAGCGCTGCGCAATGAACTCAAGCCGCGGGGCGTGAAGGTGTCGGTGCTCTGCCCCGGGCCGACCCGCACCGCCTTTTTCCGCACCGCCAATGTCCGCCTCGGCCGCCTTGAAGGCAGCAAGCTGATGATGAGCCCCGAGGAACTGGCGCAACTGGCGGTCAGGGCGCTGCGCAAGAACAAGGCGATCATCGTGCCCGGCTGGCGCAATCGCCTGATGACCTTGAGCCCGCGCCTGGCTCCGCGCTGGCTGGTGCGCCTGATTGCCGGTCGCCTGAACCGCTCGGTGTTGCCGGGCTAACACGCACTCTGCCAGCCGCTAAACTCAGCCCGCCATGTCCCTGACAGGAGGAAGTACTGTGGACTGCCTGTTCTGCAAGATTGTCGCGGGGCAAATCCCCGCGCGCAAACTCTACGAAGATGACCAACTGATCGCCTTCCACGACATTGGCCCGCAAGCGCCAGTGCACTTCCTGGTGGTGCCGAAGAAGCACATCGCCACGCTCAACGACCTGACCGAGGCCGACAAGCCGCTGGCCGGGCACATTCTCTTCACCGCCCAGCGCCTGGCTGCCGAACAGGGCTGCGAGGAAGGCTTCCGCGTGGTGATGAACTGCAACGACCTCGGCGGGCAGACCGTGCACCACATCCACATGCACGTCCTCGGTCAGCGCCAGATGCACTGGCCGCCGGGCTAAGCGCTTGCGCCACGACGGGGTGGCCCGGCGCCATCCCGTCGCAAGACCTGTCATCCACATTCCGCTAGAATGGCCGCCGAATGTTCTTCCGGAGGTGCGCCATGTCCGCCGACCGTCACTACTCTCCCGCCGACCGTATCCTGCTGCAGGCCGATGCCGCGCTACGCACCCTGCTGCCGTTCAGCGGTCACCCTGCACGGCCCTCGCCGGCCATCGTGCAGCCCGATGTCGAGCTCAACGAAGACGACAGCCGCCACGTTGCCGGGCTGATGCGTATCAATCACACCGGCGAGGTCTGCGCCCAGGCGCTGTACCAGGGCCAGGCGCTGACCGCCAAGCTGCCGCAGGTGCGCAAGTCCATGGAAGCCGCCGCCGACGAGGAGGTCGACCACCTCGCCTGGTGCGAGCAACGCATCCGCGAGCTGGGCAGCCGCCCGAGCCTGCTCAACCCGCTGTTCTATGGTCTGTCGTTCGGCGTCGGCGCCGCTGCCGGCCTGATCAGCGATCGCATCAGCCTGGGCTTCGTCGCCGCCACCGAAGACCAGGTGTGCAAGCACCTGGACCAGCACCTGGCCGAACTGCCTGCCGAGGACCAGAAGAGCCGCGCCATCCTCGAACAGATGCGCGTCGATGAAGAGCAGCATGCCAGCAGCGCCCTGGATGCCGGTGGCGTGCGCTTCCCGGCGCCGATCAAGTTCGGCATGACGCTGCTGTCCAAGGTCATGACCAAGACCACCTACCGGATCTGATCCGACAACGAAAAAGGGCGCCCGAAGGCGCCCTTTTCATGTCCGAGGATCGGCGATCAACGCGGCATGTTGCGGCCGTAGAAGATTTCCAGCATCTCGTGACGGACCCGCTCCTCGACCTGCTTGCGCTGCTCGGGAGAGAGGCTGCTCGTGGCGTCACCGAACAGGTAGTTGTCCAGGTCGAACTGCTTGAGCAGCATCTTGGTGTGGAACATGTTCTCCTGGTAAACGTTCACGTCGGTCATCTGGTAGGACTCGTACGTGTCGTCGGAGAGGTAGTTCTGGATCGAGTTGATCTCGTGGTCGATGAAGTGCTTCTTGCCTTCCACGTCACGGGTGAAGCCGCGCACGCGGTAGTCCACGGTGACGATGTCCGAGTCGAACTGGTGGATCAGGTAGTTCAGCGCTTTCAGCGGCGAGATCACCCCGCAGGTGGAAACATCGATGTCCACGCGGAAGGTCGCGATACCTTCCACCGGATGGATCTCCGGGTAGGTGTGCACGGTGATGTGGCTCTTGTCCAGGTGCGCCAGGATGGTCTCAGGCAGCGGCCCGGGCGACTCCTCGATCTGGCTTTCGGTCGGGGTGACCGGTTGCTCGGAGATCAGGATGGTCACGCTGGCGCCTTGCGGGTCGTAGTCCTGACGGGCGATGTTCAGGATATTGGCGCCGATGATGTCGACAACATCAGTGAGGATCTGGGTCAGACGCTCCGCATCGTACTCTTCGTCGATGTACTGCACGTAGGCCTGTTGGTCCTCCGGCGTCTCGGCGTAGCAGATGTCGTAGATGTTGAAGCTCAAGGTCTTCGTCAGGTTGTTGAACCCGTGGAGCTTGAGTTTGCTTTTCACCGTGGAAACTCTCTTCAATGCGGCTCCGCCGCGTGGTTGAGCATGCCCGTCAGGCGCATAAGGCGCACCTGCGTAGGACGGTTTACACCTCTTCGCGTTGGCGATTGTGGTTGTCTGATTTGGGGCTTGGCCCCGAAAAAGGTGGCGCATTATGCAGAGGACGACTGCCCTCCGCCAGAGTTTGCGCCACCGGCGTGATGATCGGATGACCGGGCATCAGCCCAGTTCGACGATCTCGTAGTCGTGGGTGATCTCGACGCCCGCGCGGCCGAGCATGATCGAGGCCGAGCAGTACTTCTCCGCCGAGAGCTCGACGGCGCGCTTGACCTGCGCCTCCTTGAGGCCGCGGCCCTTCACTACGAAATGCACGTGGATCTTGGTGAAGACCTTGGGGTCCTCGTCGGCACGCTCGGCTTCGAGGAAGGCCTCGCAGCTTTCAACCGGCTGGCGGCCCTTCTTGAGGATGCTGACCACGTCGAAGTTGGTGCAGCCGCCCAGGCCGAGCAGCAGCATCTCCATCGGGCGCACGCCCAGGTTGCGACCGCCGGCGTCCGGCGGACCGTCCATCACCACCACGTGGCCGCTACCGGATTCACCGAGGAACATGGCCTCGCCAGCCCATTGAATGCGCGCTTTCATCGAAAGAATTCCGCCGGAAAAAAGGGCGCACAGATTAACACAGGGCCCGGTAGCCCATGACCGTGTTACCCACTTCTCAAATTGAAACGTCAGTACAGCATTTATCTATTATGCTGGCGCCAGTTAACTGGCACACTCGTCAGACCTTTCTGACATCCTGGCCAGCTTCGGATTGTCGGCATTCAAACACCTGATTAAGCTCTAGCCCTTTGGCGTAGGAGCTCTGCGGTAGAAAACGGCAACGCATCGGATACGACGAACAGGGGAGTCGTCGAGCCAGTACGCTGGGTTGCCAGGGATGCTTCATAAGAAATCGAAAAATCACCTGTCGCGCACAGGACCATTCTTATAATTCGGGACCCGGGCATGGTAGCTATTACCCTTTCACCCAAACCAAAGAACCTCGACAAGCTGCTCGCGCACTGTCACCGCCGCCGCTACACACCCAAGAGCACCATCATCTACGCGGGCGACCGCTGTGAAAGCCTGTTCTTCATCATCAAGGGTTCGGTCACCGTGCTCATCGAGGACGACGACGGCCGCGAGATGATCATCGGCTACCTGAACAGCGGCGACTTCTTCGGCGAGATGGGCCTGTTCGAGAAGGAAGGCAGCACCGCCCAGGAGCGCAGCGCCTGGGTGCGCGCGAAGGGTGAGTGTGAAGTCGCGGAGATCAGCTACGCCAAGTTCCGCGAGATCTGCCTGCAGGACCCGGAGATTCTCATCACTCTCGGCAGCCAGATGGCCGAGCGCCTGCGCAAGACGACCCGCAAGGTCGGCGACCTGGCTTTCCTCGACGTCACCGGGCGGGTCGCCCGCACCCTGCTGGACCTCTGCCAGCAGCCGGACGCCATGACCCACCCCGACGGCATGCAGATCAAGATCACCCGCCAGGAGATCGGCCGCATCGTCGGCTGCTCGCGGGAAATGGTCGGCCGTGTGCTCAAGAGCCTGGAGGAACAAGGGCTGGTGCACGTGAAGGGCAAGACCATGGTGGTCTTCGGCACCCGCTGAACCCCGCCAACGAAAAAGCCCGGCAGATCAGACCGTGTGAAAACCTAGCCGTCTGAGCACAAGCCAAAGACAATGCCCGTATCGATCAATACGGGCATTGTCGTTCATGGGCTATATCCGCGGTGAAGGGCGTGATCAGGGCAGCTTGTTTCCAGTGTCGCTGGATGAGTGGGTTCCCGATGAACATCTGGTCCGCGTGATCAAGGCCTACGTGGCGCGGCTGGATCTGCAGCGACTGGGCTTCGCGGCGCAAGCACCTGAGCCTGGCGCGGCTCAAGCGTCAGCAAGCCAAGCTGGAGGCCGAAATAGCCCGCTATCTGAGCGACCTGGATGAAACCGACCGCGCCGAAGCGGGCGATGGGGTCGACCGGAGTGCCGTGAAGACTGCGCTGGAGCAGTTGCAGGCTCAACACGCGGACAACCTGACTTGTCAGGTACTGATGCAGGCCCAAGGGCTTGAACAACTCGTGATCGGCGAGCCCGATGCCCAGTTGATGCGAACTCACCAGGGCGCGCGGGTCGCCTACAACGTGCAGAGCGCGGTCGATGACAAGCACTGCCTGGTCCTGCACCACGAGGTGACCCAGGACGGCAATGACACGCGCCAACTGCAGCCGATGGCCGAAGCCGCCCAAGCGGTTCTGGAGCAGGCGCAACTGACGGTCACGGCGGACGCCGGTTACTCCAATGGCGAGCAATTCCAGGCGTGCGAGGATGCGGGCATCACGGCGTATGTACCGCCGAACCGTGGCGTTAACAATCACGGCAATGGCACGGCACTGTTCGACCGCAGCGCCTTCACCTACGACGCGGAGCACGACCGCTATCAGTGCCCGGCAGGCCAGTGGCTCCCGCTCAAGCAGGTACGCAGCACAGAGAGGATTTATGCGATCGTCGGCGACTGCAGCGCTTGCCCTTTGAAGGCGCGCTGCACGAATAGCCAGCGTCGCCATCTCAGCCGTCATGCCCATGAGTCAGCTTTCGAGCGCATGCAGCAACGCCTGAAGGCCCGGCCGGAGATGATGGCCAGGCGCCGATCCATCGTCGAGCACCCTTTCGGCAACTTGAAACAGTGGGTATTCGGCAACGGCCGCTTCCTGCTACGGCAGTTAGCGGGTGCCAGGACAGATATGGCCCTGGCCGTGCAGACCTACAACCTCGAGCGCGCGATCCAGGTACTCGGCGCTCGGCGCCTGATCGAGCTGATGGGCTGAGCCCTCAGAAAAGCAAACGCCCCGAACCAGTCGGGGCGTTTGATTAGCCTTGCTCACAGCGTGTTTTCACACAGCCTGATCAGCGGGGCTTTTTCATGGGCCGGGATCAGGCGAAGACGATCTCGTCGTTTTCCACCTTGGCGTGGATCTTCGCGCCGGGGAGGAACTTGCCGGCGAGGATCAGTTGCGCCAGCGGGTTCTCGATCCAGCGCTGGATTGCGCGCTTGAGCGGACGGGCGCCATACACCGGGTCGAAGCCGACGGCGATCAGCTTGTCCATCGCCTCGCTGCTTAGTTCCAGGCTCAGCTCGCGCTCGGCCAGGCGCTTGCGCAGGCGGCCCATCTGGATTTCGGCGATACCGGCGATCTGCTCGCGGGCCAGCGGCTCGAACACCACCACCTCGTCGATCCGGTTGATGAACTCCGGGCGGAAGTGCGAGTTCACTGCATCCATCACCGCCGCGTGCTGCGCCTCGCGGTCGCCGACCAGCTCCTGGATCTGCGCCGAACCGAGGTTGGAGGTCATCACCACCACGGTGTTGCGGAAGTCCACGGTACGGCCGTGGCTGTCGGTCAGACGGCCATCTTCCAGCACCTGCAGGAGAATGTTGAAAACGTCCGGATGGGCTTTCTCAACCTCGTCCAGCAGCACCACCGAGTACGGCTTGCGACGCACAGCCTCGGTCAGGTAGCCGCCCTCTTCATAGCCGACGTATCCCGGCGGGGCACCGATCAGGCGAGCCACCGAGTGCTTCTCCATGAACTCCGACATATCGATGCGCACCAGCGCCTCTTCGGTGTCGAAGAGGAACTCGGCCAGCGCCTTGCACAGCTCGGTCTTGCCCACCCCGGTCGGGCCGAGGAAGAGGAAGGAACCGCTCGGCCGGTTCGGGTCGGCCAGGCCAGCACGGGAACGGCGCACGGCGTTCGCCACGGCGACTACAGCCTCGTGCTGGCCGATGACGCGCTTGTGCAGCTCGTCTTCCATGCGCAGCAGCTTCTCGCGCTCGCCTTCGAGCATCTTCGACACCGGGATGCCGGTCCACTTGGACACGACCTCGGCGATCTCCTCGTCGGTCACCTTGTTGCGCAGCAGCTGGTTCTCCGGCTTGCCGTGCTGGTCGACCATCTGCAGGCTGCGCTCCAGGTCCGGGATCACCCCGTACTGCAGCTCGGCCATGCGGTTGAGGTCGCCCTTGCGACGGGCCGCCTCGAGTTCGGTTCGAGCCTGCTCGATCTTCTGCTGGATCTGCGCCGAGCCTTGCACCTCGGCCTTCTCCGACTTCCAGATTTCTTCCAGGTCGGCGTATTCGCGCTCGAGCTTGGTGATCTCTTCTTCGAGCTTGGCGAGGCGCTTCTTGGTGGCCTCGTCGTCCTCTTTCTTCAGTGCTTCGCGCTCGATCTTCAGCTGGATCAGGCGGCGATCCAGGCGATCGAGCTCTTCCGGCTTGGAGTCGATCTCCATGCGGATGCGGCTGGCCGCCTCGTCGATCAGGTCGATGGCCTTGTCCGGCAGCTGGCGGTCGGTGATGTAGCGGTGCGACAGCTTGGCCGCGGCGATGATGGCGCCGTCGGTGATGGTCACACCGTGGTGCACTTCATAGCGCTCTTTCAGGCCACGGAGGATGGCGATGGTGTCTTCCTCGCTCGGCTCGTCGACCAGCACTTTCTGGAAGCGCCGCTCCAACGCCGCGTCCTTCTCGATGTACTGGCGATACTCATCCAGGGTCGTGGCGCCAACGCAGTGCAGCTCGCCGCGAGCCAGGGCCGGCTTGAGCATGTTGCCGGCGTCCATGGCGCCTTCGGCCTTGCCGGCGCCAACCATGGTGTGCAGTTCGTCGATGAACAGGATGATCCGGCCTTCCTGCTTGGACAGCTCGTTGAGCACAGCCTTCAGGCGCTCCTCGAACTCGCCGCGGAACTTGGCGCCGGCGATCAGCGCGCCCATGTCCAGCGCCAGCAGGCGCTTGTCCTTCAGGCCGTCGGGCACTTCGCCGTTGATGATGCGCTGGGCCAGGCCTTCGACAATAGCGGTCTTGCCGACGCCGGGCTCGCCGATCAACACAGGGTTGTTCTTGGTGCGCCGTTGCAGGACCTGGATGGTCCGGCGGATCTCGTCGTCACGGCCGATCACCGGGTCGAGCTTGCCCTCTTCGGCGCGCTTGGTCATGTCGACGGTGTACTTGTCCAACGCCTGGCGCGATTCCTCGGCATTGGGGTCGTTGACCGCCTCGCCGCCGCGCAGGTTGTTCACGGCGTTTTCCAGAGCCTTCTTCGACACCCCCTGGCCGAGCAGCAGCTTGCCGAGCTTGGAGTTGTCGTCCAGGGCGGCGAGCAGCACCAGTTCGCTGGAGATGAACTGGTCGCCCTTCTGCTGCGCCAGGCGGTCGGCCTGGTTGAGCAGGCGCGCCAGGTCCTGCGAGAGGTTCACGTCGCCAGTGGGGTTCTGGATCTTCGGCAGCGTATCCAGCTCTTTATTCATCGCGCTGCGCAGGGCCGGGATATCGAAGCCGACCTGCATCAGCAGGGGCTTGATGGAGCCGCCCTGCTGCTCGAGCAGGGCGGAAAGCAGGTGCACCGGCTCGATGGCCGGGTGATCGTGGCCAACGGCCAGGGACTGGGCATCGGAGAGCGCCAGTTGCAGCTTGCTGGTCAAGCGGTCGATTCGCATGGGGTATGTCCTTCCTTCTGAATAGCGGGTCGGAGCGATCGCTGCCCCTGGTGAAGAGAAACCCGCCGGGATGCCAGATAGATAAGGACAATTTTGGCCGCTTCAAGGCATTCGGCCATGACGCCGGTCAGTTCGTCCTACAGGTAGTTCCTACTTGTAGGAGCAAACGTGGCCTTGGGATCAATCCAGCCAGACCAGACTGGCCAGGCGACCGGTGCGCGAATTGCGCCTGTAGGAATAGAAGCGCTCGGTGTCGCTGAAGGTGCAGAAGCCGCCGCCATACACAGCCGTTACGCCGCGCGCGGCCAGGCGAATACGCGCCAGCTGGTAGATGTCGGCCATGAAGCGGCCGTCATTGCGACTGGGCACGAAGGCGACGTCGGTTTCAGCGTGTTCGGCAAGGAAGGCATCGCGCACTTCCGCCCCGACCTCGAAGGCTTGAGGGCCAATGGCCGGGCCGAGCCATACGAGCACTTCCTCGGGCGCAACTGCCAGCTTGTCGAGCGTTGCCTCCAGCACGCCACCGACCAGCCCGCGCCAGCCGGCATGGGCTGCGGCCACGCGGGTTCCGGCGCGATCGCAGAACAGCGCGGGGAGGCAGTCTGCGGTCAGCACAGCGCAAGCGATGCCTGGAGTCGCGCTCCAGCTGGCATCGGCCGTCATGACCTGGGAAGGATCGGCCTCGACCACCTCGATGCCATGCACCTGGCTCAACCAGGCGGGCTGGCAACCGTGCGCGGCGACCAGACGCCGACGGTTCTCCGCCACAGCGGCCGGATCATCGCTGACATGGTCGCCAAGGTTGAGGCTGTCGAACGGCGCCTGGCTCACTCCACCGGCGCGGGTGCTGACGGTGGCGCGCACGTTGGCCGGCGCGGGCCAGTCCGGGGTGATCCAGGCAGCGTTCATACGAAGGATTCGGCGTCCTGGCGCAATAGGCTGAGCAGCCAGGTGAAGTCGTCCGGCAGCGGCGACTCCCACTTCATGCGTACGCCGCTGGCCGGGTGATCGAGCTCCAGGAAGCGCGCGTGCAGGGCCTGACGTGGGAAATCACGCAGCGACTCGACCAGGGTCGGGCTCGCGCCCGGCGGAATGCGGAAGCGCCCGCCATAGACGGGGTCGCCCACCAGCGGGAAGCCGATGTGCGACATGTGCACGCGGATCTGGTGGGTGCGACCGGTCTCCAGCTTGACGCGGGTGTGCGTGTGCGAACGGAAGCGCTCCAGCACGCGGTAATGACTGATCGCCTGCTTGCCGGTCGGGACGACTGCCATCTTCTGGCGCATCACCCCGTGGCGGCTGATGGGCGCGTCGATCTTGCCGCCAGCGACGATCACGCCGACCACGATGGCCTCGTACACGCGGCTGACGCTGCGCGCCTGCAGCTGGGAAACCAGGTTGGTGTGGGCTTCCAGGGTCTTGGCGACCACCATCAGGCCGGTGGTGTCCTTGTCCAGACGGTGGACGATGCCGGCGCGCGGCACGTTGGCCAGCCCCGGCACGTGGTGCAGCAGCGCGTTCAGCAGGGTGCCGTCCTGGTGCCCGGCAGCCGGGTGCACGACCAGGCCGGCCGGCTTGTCGATCACCAGGATGTGCTCGTCCTCGTAGATGATGTCGAGCTCGATGTCCTGGGCCTTCCACTCACCCTGGGCCTCCAGCTCGACTTCCAGCGCCAGGCGCGAGCCCGCGTGGACGATGTCCTTGGGTCGCAGCACGGCGCCGTCGACCGTCAGCCGGCCGTCCTTGATCCAGCCGGAAAGGCGCGAGCGGGAGTGTTCGGGGAAAAGTTGTGCGGCGATCTGGTCGAGCCGTTGGCCGCCCAGATCGAACGGCACTTCGGCCGCCAGTTGGATGAGATCAGACATGTTGGGACGCGCTGGGCGCGCCACCTTTTGATAGGCGGCACGCTGTGGTTAAATACGGGGCCTTTGTCCCAGGGGGTACCCCTGGGGCGCCAATCATAACAGACGGATGCGGCCGCGACAGCCGACCGTCCAGGGACGCAAGCCGCCATGCAAGTGAAACACCTGCTGCTGATCGCCACCCTCGCCTTCGTCGGCGCGTGCTCGTCGAAAGGCGACAAGGTCGACGAGAACCTGAGCGAAACCCAGCTGTACCAGCAGGCGCAGGAAGACCTGAACAACAATAGCTACACCAACGCCACCAACAAGTTGAAGGCGCTTGAGTCCCGCTATCCGTTCGGCCGCTACGCCGAACAGGCTCAGTTGGAGCTGATCTACGCCAACTACAAGAACAACGAGCCGGAAGCCGCACGTTCGGCCGCAGAGCGCTTCATCCGCCTGCACCCGCAGCACCCCAACGTCGATTACGCCTACTACCTGAAGGGTCTGGCGTCCTTCGACCAGGACCGTGGCCTGCTGGCGCGCTTCCTGCCGCTGGACATGACCAAGCGTGACCCGGGCGCGGCGCGTGACTCCTTCAACGAGTTCGCCCAGCTCACCAGCCGCTACCCCAACAGCCGCTATGCCCCGGACGCCAAGGCGCGCATGGTCTACCTGCGCAACCTGCTGGCCGCCTACGAAGTGCACGTCGGCCACTACTACCTGAAGCGCAAGGCCTACGTAGCCGCCGCCAACCGTGGCCGCTACATCGTCGAGAACTTCCAGGAAACCCCGGCCGTCGGCGATGGCCTGGCAATCATGACCGAGGCCTACCAGCGCCTGGGCCTGAACGACCTGGCCGACAGCAGCCTGCAGACCCTGAAGCTCAACTACCCGGACAACCCCAGCCTGAAGGACGGCCAGTTCGTGCCCCGCGAGCGCGGCGACGACGACCGCAGCTGGCTGGCCAGGGCCACCCTGGGCCTGATCGACTCGCATACCGCGCCCTCCTCTGCCGTGGAAACCCAGGCGAGCAAGGACGTTGCCAAGCAGTACCAGGACGCCCTGCAGCAGATTCCGCCGGAACTGCAGCCGGAGAACCAGGGCAAGTCCACCGAGGCGCCAGACACCAGCGGCCGGAAGAAGCACTCCTGGATGCACTATGTGACCTTCGGCCTGGTCGACTGACCCATCCGAGGACACCGAAAGGGAGGCGCAAGCCTCCCTTTTTCGTTGCCGGGAGCACGATACGGGAAACCTGGCACGCGGGTGCTTGCCCGGCGTGCTGGCTTGGTTACACTGCGGCTCTTCCGAAAAGAAAGGGACCACCATGACCCGACTGCTGTTCTGGCTCATCCTGTTCGCCCTGGCCTGGTGGTTCTGGCGCAAGGCGACACGCCCGCAGCGGCCTGCGGCGAAGCCCCGGGACGAGCAAGCCGAGCCCATGGTGCGCTGCGCCCAGTGCGGCGTGCACGTGCCGCGTGCCCAGGCGCTGCAGAACGAACAGCGCTGGTACTGCAGCCAGGCCCACCTGCAACAGGATCAGACCCGACATGGCTAAGGCCATCCCGCTCAGCGGCCAGCAGGGGCAGCGCATCCTTCGCCTGTACCACCTGTACCGCCTGAGCATCGGCCTGGCGTTGGTGCTGCTGATTTCCAGCAACCTCGACAACCACATCCTGGCGCCCCGCGACATCGAGCTATTCCACATCGGCTGCTGGGGCTACCTGATCATCAATATCCTGATCGCCGTGCTGATGCCGTCGCCGCGCCAGCTGCTGCCGATCTTCTGCATAGCGCTGCTCGACATTCTCCTGCTCTGCGGCCTGTTCTTCGCCGCCGGCGGGGTGCCTAGCGGGGTCGGCAACCTGCTGGTGGTGGCCGTAGCTATCGCCAATATCCTGCTGCGCGGGCGCATCGGCCTGCTTATCGCCGCGGTCGCCGCGATCGGCATGATCTACCTGACCTTCTACCTGAGCCTCAGCCAACCGTCGGCGGTCAACCATTACCTGCAGGTCGGCGGCCTGGGCGCCTTGTGCTTCGCCGCTGCCCTGTTGCTACAGGGCCTGACCCGCCGCCAACAACTCAGCGACTCGCTCGCCGAGGAGCGCGCCACCACCGTGGCCAACCTGCAGGAGCTCAACGCACAGATCCTCCAGCGCATGCGTACCGGCATCCTGGTACTCGACAGCCAGCAGCGCATCCTGCTGGCCAACCAGAGTGCGCACAGCCTGCTGGCGGAGTCGGAACTCGCCGCGCGACGCCTCGCTACCTACAGCCAGGACCTGCTCGACAGCCTGCAGCAATGGTCGCAGAACCCCTCGCTGCGCCCACCCAGCATCCAGGCCCCGGACAGCGGCCCCACGCTGCAGCCGAGCTTCATTCCGCTGCGCCATGGCGAAGAGCAGCACACCCTGGTCTTCCTCGAAGACATCTCGCAGATCGCCCAGCAGGCACAACAACTCAAGCTTGCGGCGCTCGGCCGGCTAACTGCCGGGATCGCCCACGAAATCCGCAATCCGCTGGGCGCAATCAGCCATGCCGCACAACTGCTGCTCGAGTCCGAAGCGCTGGACGCTCCCGACCGCAGGCTGACGCAAATCATCCAGGACCAGTCGCGGCGCATGAACCTGGTAATCGAGAACGTCCTGCAACTGTCGCGGCGGCGCCAGGCGGAGCCGCAACTGCTCGACCTCAAGTACTGGCTGCAGCGTTTCAGCGACGAGTTGCGCGAAAGCCTGCGACCGGACCAGCAGATCCACGTGCAAATGGGCGAAGGCAGCATCCAGACGCGCATGGACCCGAACCAGCTCACGCAGGTGCTCGGCAATCTGGTGCAGAATGGCCTGCGCTACAGCGCCAAGCAGCACGGCAAGGGCCAGGTGTGGCTGAATCTGTTCCGCGACAGCGACAGCGACCTGCCCGTCCTCGAGGTGCTCGACGACGGTCCCGGCATAGCGGAGGAGCAGTTGGGCAAGCTGTTCGAGCCCTTCTTCACTACCGAGAGCAAGGGGACCGGCCTCGGCCTGTACATTTCCAGGGAACTGTGCGAAAGCAACCAGGCCCGCATCGACTTCAAGAACCGCGACGAGGGCGGTGGCTGCTTCCGCATCACCTTCGCCCACCCGCTCAAGCAAAGCTGAAAGAACGATAAAGACCATGAGCCGGCAAAAAGCCCTGATCGTCGACGATGAACCGGATATCCGCGAGCTGCTGGAGATCACCCTCGGCCGCATGAAGCTCGATACCCGCAGCGCCCGCAACATCAAGGAAGCGCGCGAGTACCTGGCCCGCGAACCCTTCGACCTGTGCCTGACCGACATGCGCCTGCCCGACGGCACCGGCATGGACCTGGTGCAGCACATCCAGCAGCGCCACCCACAGGTACCGGTGGCCATGATTACCGCCTTTGGCAGCCTGGATACCGCGGTCAACGCGCTCAAGGCCGGCGCCTTCGACTTCGTCACCAAGCCGGTCGACCTCGGCCGCCTGCGCGAACTGGTCGCCACCGCGTTGCGCCTGCGTTCGCCGAGCGCCGAAGAAGCACCGGTGGACAACCGCCTGCTCGGCGAGTCGCCGCCGATGAAGCAGATGCGCAACCAGATCGCCAAGCTCGCGCGCAGCCAGGCGCCGGTGTACATCAGCGGCGAATCGGGTAGCGGCAAGGAGTTGGTGGCACGGCTGATCCACGAACAAGGCCCACGCAGCGAAGTGGCCTTCGTCCCGGTCAACTGCGGCGCCATCCCGTCAGAGCTGATGGAAAGCGAGTTCTTCGGCCACAAGAAAGGCAGCTTCACCGGCGCCGTGGAAGACAAGCAGGGCCTGTTCCAGGCGGCCAACGGCGGCACCCTGTTCCTCGACGAAGTCGCCGACCTGCCGCTGCCGATGCAAGTCAAGCTGCTGCGCGCCATCCAGGAGAAGGCCGTACGCGCGGTCGGTGGCCAGCAGGAAGTGTCGGTCGACGTGCGCGTGCTCAGCGCGACACACAAGGACCTCGCTGCAGAAGTCGCCGCCGGGCGCTTCCGCCAGGACCTCTACTACCGCCTGAACGTCATCGAGCTGCGCGTGCCGCCGCTGCGCGAGCGCCGCGAGGATATTCCGCTGCTCACCGATCGCGTGCTGCAGCGCCTGGCCAGCGATAGCGGCCTGGCGCCGGCGAAGGTCAGCGCCGATGCGCTGGAAAAGCTGAAGAGCTACCGTTTCCCCGGCAACGTACGCGAACTGGAGAACATGCTCGAGCGCGCCTACACGCTGTGCGAGGACGACCTCATCCAGCCGCACGACCTGCGCTTCGCGGAAACCGCGAGTGGCGGCGAAAGCGGCGAAGCCAGCCTGGCGCAGATCGACAACCTCGAAGACTACCTGGAAGAGATCGAACGCAAGCTGATCATGCAGGCACTCGAGGAAACCCGCTGGAACCGCACTGCGGCCGCCCAGCGTCTGGGCCTGACCTTCCGCTCCATGCGCTACCGGCTGAAGAAGCTCGGTATCGATTGATCGCCGCCCTTCTGCAGGAGCGCGCTTGCTCGCGAACGCTTCTTCCGGCTGCTGCGCCATCGAGCCGGTTCGCCAGCAAGCTGGCTCCTACGACAAGAATTGCCCCAGCCTCAAACTAACGGCGTATCCACCAGCCGCCCTTCCGGCGCATAGGGCTGCGCCTCGATGATCGGCTCGCGCCGCTGCAGCAGATCCACCAGCAGCCGGCACGAAGCCGGCGCCAGCACCAATCCATTGCGGTAGTGCCCGGTGTTCAGCCACAGGCCGGGGTATTCCGGCACAGGCCCGATGAAGGGAATCCCCTGCGGAGAACCCGGCCGCAGCCCGGCCCAATGCAGCACGGGCGCTTGTCCAGCCAATGCCGGCAACAGCTCCTCCGCCGACGCGCGCAGGCTCGCGAGGGCATCTTCGGTCGGCGTCTTGTCGAACCCGGCATGCTCAAGCGTGCTGCCGATCAGGATGTGGCCGTCACGCCGGGGTATCGCGTAGCGCCCCTTGGCCAGCACCATGCTGGTGAGGAAGTCTTCCGCACACTTGTAGAGGATCATCTGCCCCTTCACCGGCACCACCGGGAGGGTCAGCCCCAGGCTGGCCAGCAGCTCTCCACTCCAGGCGCCGGCGGCCAGCACCGTAGTCTCCGCCCGCAGTTCGCCCTGAGCGGTGCGCACGCCGCGAACCGCCCCCTGCTCCTGGATGAACCCCAGCACCTCGCAATCCTCGCGAAGCTCGACCGCCGGCATGCGCAGCAGCGCCTCTCGGAGCGAACGCGCCAAGCGCGGATTGCGCACATTGGCCACGCCGGGCATGTGGATCGCACGCTGGAAACCGGGCCCCAGCGCCGGCACGGCGTCGTGCACGACAGAGATGTCCACTTCATCCAGCGGACGACCATTGGCGCGCGCCCAGGCCAGCGCTTCAGCCTGATCTTCGAGATCCAGCCAGTAGAGGCCGGTGACATGCACCTCCGGATCGATGCCGGTTGCCTCGAGCAACTGCTGCCCGAGCCCGGGGTAGAAATCCTGCGACCAATGCGCCAGGTTCGCCACTGCACTGCTGTAGCGCCAGGGGTACAGCGGCGAGACGATTCCTCCACCGGCCCAGGATGATTCCCGGCCCGTGGCACCGCGCTCGACCAGAGTCACCCGGCAGCCTTCCCGCGCCAGCGACCAGGCACTCAACAGACCGACGACTCCGCCACCGACAACCAGCACATCCGACATCGCGCGATACCTCGAAGCAAAGAAAACGGCGGGCCCGACGACCCGGCGCGCACTATACCAAGCCGACTTGCCGGAAGGCCCCTACGCCCCGTTAGGAAGACGCCCCTGACGCAACAGCCATCACCCGCTGCAGCCCCGCCAATACTCCCTCCTCCAGAACAAAAGGAGGACGCGAACATGCCCAGATGCCGTGGAGTCAGCCTGGTGGAACTGCTCGTTTGCCTAGCCCTGCTCGCAATCCTGCTGTCGACGGCCGCTCCATCCTTCAGCGACCTGCTCGCCCGACAACGCACAGAGACCGCGGCACACAGCCTGCGAAGCGCACTCAACCTGGCGCGAGAGACAGCAGTAATGACCGGCCAGGTAGTCAGCATCGCCGCGATCGATGGCGACTGGAGCGCGGGCTGGCGAGTCTTCCATGACCGCAACAACGACGGCATGCGCCAGGACGACGAGCACCCGCTGGCCAATCAGGCAGCCATCGAGGGCGTCTCAATCCAAGCCGACCGAACCAGCAAAAGCTACATCCACTTCCGCGCCGACGGCGTCAGCATTCAACCCAACGGCGCCTTCCACGCCGGCCACCTGGCGGTATGCGGCAAGGGTTCCAAAGCCTACAAGCTGCTCATCAACCGCAGCGGCCGAATCCGCCAGGAAAGCGCCGAGCCCGCCACGCTCTGCCCACGCTAACCAGCGCACAGCCTCAGCGCGACCGGCATCACAGAAGCTCGCACCCGACGACCGGATATCGTGCGATCGGCAACGATCATCCAGACAAATAGGATTTTTCCTGCCGGAATAGGCAGCATTACCTCTAGTCAAAAGATCGAGGAATGCGCCCATGTCGCGCAGCAAGGAGATGGCGGGGTTCACGCTGATCGAGCTGATGGTGGTGGTGGCCGTCGCCGCCATCCTGGCGAGCATCGCCATTCCCAGCTTCCGTACCCTGATGATGGACAACCAGATCACCAGCCAGACCAACATGGTCATTGGCCTGGTGCAGGCTGCGCGCAGCGAGGCCATTACCCAACACACATTCGTGCGTGTTTGCGGCAGCAGCGACGCTTCTGCCAATCAGAGCAACTACAGCTGCAACAGCAGCAACTGGGAAGACGGAGCCATCGTCTTCCGTAGCCCGGATACGACCACAACCACGGTTGCCAAGGCATCGCTGATCAAGGTCCTGCCCCCCAACGACAGCGGCCTGACCCTCAGCAGCAGCGGCACCATCACCATCAACCCCAACGGCACCCTGAACAATTCCGTGACCCTGCGCGTCTGCGACTCCCGTGGCACTGATAGCTCGCGCGCCGTGACGGTCAACATCGCCGGCGTCGCCACCAGTGGAGCGAACAGCACATGTCCCTGATTCGCGGCCGTCAAAACGGCTTCACCCTGATCGAAGTTCTGATCGCACTGCTGGTCCTGGCCATCGGCCTGCTAGGCATGGCCTCCCTGACCATGACCAGCCTGCAGAATAACCAGAGCGCCTACCAACGCGGCCAAGCCAGCCAACTGGCCTTCGACCTCGTCGAGCGCATGCGCAGCAATAGCGATCAGGCGACGCTAGGCCAATCGCCTTACGCCGCGACACTCGACACCGATAGCACCCTTAACAACCCGGACTGCAAGACCAAGACCGCCGGCTGCACGCCATCCCAACAGGCGGCGCAGGACATGTACGAATGGTGGGCGAA
Source organism: Pseudomonas sp. QL9 (assembly GCF_041409665.1). Lineage (NCBI taxonomy): Bacteria > Pseudomonadati > Pseudomonadota > Gammaproteobacteria > Pseudomonadales > Pseudomonadaceae > Pseudomonas > Pseudomonas sp. QL9. The sequence continues at coordinate 3,722,339 of NZ_CP166971.1, read as the reverse complement.
CCTGCAGGGTGCCCTTCCCGGCGCTTCCGCCACCATCACGAAAAACAACGCCAACGAGTACCAGATCGTCATCAGCTGGACCGAATCGGACTCGCAGCAACGCTCGACGAGCACCCAGACCAGTAGCTTCACCCTGAGGGTCAATCTATGACTGTCCGCCGTCACAGCAGCCGAGCGAACCAGCGCGGTCTGTCGATGATCGAACTGATGGTCGCCCTGCTGCTCAGCTCGCTGCTGCTGCTTGGCGTTCTGCAGATGTTCAGCAACAGCTCGCATTCCAACAAGGTCAGCACCGCGCTGATCCAGGTGCAGGACAGCGGCCGCGTGGTGCTCGACATGATCGCCAGCGATGCCCGTCGCGCCGGTTACCAGGGTTGTGTCATGCCGAGCACCCCTACCCCCGTGAGCAACGGCACCAAGTTTCCGCGCGATGCCGTCACCACGGTCGCGAACAACAACACCACCATCACTTTCAACTATGCCGTGACCACCAATACCGGCATCGCCATGCCCGGCACCAACAAGGGCTGCGTCAACGGCACAACCCCGACGCTCTATCTCTACTCGGTCACCTACAGCAACTGCGCTAACGGCACCTCCATCTGCATGAGCTCCACCACCAGTGGCGGCACCCAGACCATTGTCGATGGCGCGCAGATCACAGGGTTCAACCTCGGTTACGAGTCCGGTGCCAACACCGTATGGAAGTCCGCCGGCACCATCACCAGCGCGCAGCTCCAGAGTGCCGATCGCCTGCAGGTCAGCCTCACCGCGACGGAAAGCACGCAGAACGTATCGCGCAGCTTCGTCAACACCATCGAACTGAGGAACCGGCCATGACCTCCCTGAAGCCACAACGCGGGATGGCCCTGATCGTCAGCCTGCTGCTATTGCTGATTCTCACGGTGCTGGCGATCTCCATGGCCAGCACCTCTACCCTGCAGCAACGCATTTCCGGCAACGCCCAGCAGCAGAACCTGGCCTTCCAGGCTTCGGAGAGCGGGCTCAAATATTGGGTCCAGTGGTACAAGGACCACGGCAACAAACCTACCGAGCCCGCTACCGTGGATTTTTCCTCCGGTGACTCCGGCAACGCGCGCGCGAGCGTGACCTCGTCCAGCCTGGAATGCTCGCGAGTCATCCCGCCGCAGAGTCTCAGCGTCGGAGGTCTCGTCTACAACTGCTACCAGGTCAGCAGCCAGGCCAAGGCCTGCAAGAGTCTTTCCGGTTGCGACCCGACCACTTCGACCGGTCAGGCGCGCGCCCTGCATCGCCGTAGTTTCATCCAGGCCACCTATTAACCGACCGCCCAGGTGCACAGCATGAGCCCCCATCTGTCCTTCATCCGTAGCCTGCTGAGCGGAGCCCTGCTGACTGCAGGCATCGGATTCGCCACCGCGAGTTATGCCGACGACACCGAGATTTTCTTCGGTGGCCAGTCGATCGACAGCAGCGTCCGCCCCAATGTGCTCTTCGTCCTGGACAACTCCGGTTCCATGGCCTGGCGTACCGACAGCAACAACAATCCTTGGGGCAACGAGCAATCGCGGATGACGGTGCTCAAGCAATCCTTTTCCGACATCATCACGAGCACCAACGGCATCAATGCCGGCCTGATGATCCTCAACCCCGATGACGACCAGCGTCTGCTCTACCCGGTCACCAATATCGACAACGCCGTACCCAGTGGCGCAACCCAGTACGCCGGCGCCCCCGAAATCGCCCAGGGCAGCGACGACGCCACCCAGCGCACCGATATCTCGTCCACCGCCAGCATCAGCGAGACGAGCCTGCCGATGGGCTATATCGGCAGCACCACCACCGCCACCAATGATGGCACCTCGATTCTCGGCGATACCGATGCATTCTTCGTCAGCACGGCCAATGCCAACTACGCCTGCCGAATGCGTGCGACCGGGGTATCGAACCGCAATACGTCGATCTGTAATAACAGTGACCTCACCGAGCTAAACATCAACTCGACCTCCAACACGAACAACCGCACCGCACTGTTCTATTTCCGCTCGCTAGGCCTGCCGGCAAACGCCACCATCAACAGCGCTTACCTGCAGCTGACTCCCACCAATGGCGGCAGAAATACCACGCCTCCGACGCTTGCCCTGAGAATCGAGCAATCGAAAACCCCGGCCGCATTGAACGACAGTACGACCATTGGCACGAGAACCTTCGCCAGCGCCAACCTCACCGCCCCCAGCTGGCGAAGCGGCCGTACGATTCAGGTTGACATCCAGAGCCTGCTGCAGACGATGCAGGGCTTGAACCCCACGGACAGCGCCGTTAGCGATATCCTGCTGAGCTTCCGCGCCACCCAGGCAAACGACTACACCTTCTGCGTGCGCGGTTGCGCCACCGGCACCTTCCCGACCCTGGTGGTGAACTACACCACCACCTCCAACGTCACCTTGACCCGCATGGGCGCCGTACGCTTCCAGAACGTGGCCATTCCTCAGGGTGCAACAATAACCTCCGCACGAATTTCCTTTGCCCCTGCGACTAGCAACAGCGATCCAGTGACTTTCCAAGTGAAGGGACAACTGGCCAGCGACGCAGCCACCTTCAGCGCTACGGAGAACCTGGCTGCACGCGCGAAGACCAACGCAGTTACCAACTGGATCCCTGACGCCTGGGCCAGCGCCAGCCCGCCGGTTCCCGTACAAGGCCCCGATGTCACCAGCGTCATGCAGGAAATCGTCAGCCAGAGCGGCTGGTGCGGTAACAACTCGGCCGCGTTCTTCTTCACGCCCAACGGTGGTAGCGGTTCCCGTACGGCTTACAGCTACGAAGGCGGGGTAGGCCTGCAGCCCACTTTGACAGTCACCTACACCGGAGGCAGCAGCGGCTGCCTGAACCCGATCGTGGAGGCCCGCGTCACCGATGCGAAGAACGACGGCTTCGAGACCGCTCCGGGGCGTCGCTACAACTCGCCAACCCTGGGCGCCACCACACTGCCGCTAGATGCCGGCATCATTGCGGCGCGCTATACCAACCTGCTGATCAACAAGAATGCGACCGTACTGGATGCCAAGCTGTTCATTACGCCGAGCGCCACCGTCACATCGCCCAGCGTCAGCACCAATATCAGCTTCGAGGATGCGGACAACTCGGCCGCCTACCAGTCCGACTCAGGCAACTTTGCCCTGCGCTCCCAGACTTCGTCAGTTGCTTGCACTATCAATAACAGCAATGGTGGTTGGACTTCCGGCACGCCGTTCAGCTGCCCCGGCCTCGCCTCTTCATTACAGACGGTGTTCAACCGCAGCGGCTGGGCACCGGGTAACGCCCTGTCGGTGTTCATGAACCAGAGCGCGGACAGCACCCTCAATGCCCGCGCCTACGAGAGCAACCCGGCACAGTCCCTGCGTCTGCGCATCAAACTTGCCAGCGGCGGCCTGAGCACTACGCCCTATACCGTACGTAATGCGTTGAACGCGCTGGTGCAGAACCTTACCCCGACTGGCAGTACACCTATCGTCCCGACGCTCGACGATGCCGTGAATTACCTGCGCAATGGCGCTAACGGGAACCCCAGCCCGATCAATAGCGCTTGCCAGACAACGCACCTGGTATTGCTGACCGATGGCCAGGCCAACCTGAACACCGATGCAGCGAAAAATGACATCGCCTCGCTGACCGGTGCCAGCTGTACGGGTGACGCCACCGACGACGGCGAAAAATGCGCCCGCAGCCTGGCTACCTGGATGGCCAAGAACAACCAGATCTCGAATATCGACGGCAGCACCATCACGACCCACACCGTCGGCTTCGCCCTGGATGCAAGCGGCGCTACAGCTAGTGCCAATATCAAGAAGTTCCTCAACGACCTGGCCACCAATGGCGGCGGAGGCAGCTACAACGCCACCACCGCAGGTGACCTGTCGAGCGCTTTCAACGACATCATCCAGCACGTGATTTCCACCGACAGCTCCTTCGTGGCCGCCAGCGCGCCGGTGAACACCTTCAACCGCCAGGACAACAAGGACCAGCTGTACTTCTCGGTATTCCGTCCGAAGGAAACCGATACCTGGCCGGGCAACCTGAAGCGCTATCGCCTGGACACTGCCTCGGCAACAATCGTCGACGCCGACAACGTGGCCGCAGTCAACCCGCTGACCGGGTTCTTCAAGGACAGCGCGCGCAGCTTCTGGAGCGCGACAGCCGACGGCAACGACACCACCGCCGGCGGAGCAGCAGCAAACCTGCCAGCCGCCGCATCGCGCCACCTGTATACCTTTATCGGTAACTCGCCAGCCGCGGCTACAGCCCTGAGCGCGCTCGACACCTCGAACACCGCCATCACCAATAGCCTGCTGGGGATCACCGATCCCAACGACACCGCGTCGCGCACCGCAGCCATCAACTACATCCGCGGCCTGACCACCACCGGTTCGCAGCGCAAGGCCCTGGGCGATCCGCTGCACTCCTCGCCGCGCCTGGTCACCTACGCCTGCAACAGCTACACCGATACCACCTATACCGCGTGCGACACCGAGGACCAGAGCGCGGTAATGGCGACCAATGAAGGCTATCTGCACATGTTCGACACCAGTAACGGCCAGGAGCAGTTCGCCTTCATGCCCGAGCCTCTGCTGTCGAACATCACACAGTTGGCGGCGAACGCCAAGTCGACGACCGCCAAGCCGCGCCCTTATGGGATGGATAACACCGTCACCCTGTGGGTCAACGACGCCAACAAGAACGGCGTCATCTACGGCGGCCTGGATCCCACCAAGACCACCCCGACCCTGCTCACCGGCTTGAACACCGGCGAGTTCGTCTACGCCTACGGCACCATGGGGCGTGGCGGTCGCAATATCTATGCATTGGATGTCACCGACCGCTCCGCGCCGAAGCTCCTGTGGCTGATCAAGGGCGGCGTGACCACTGGCTTCGAGCAACTGGGGCAGACCTGGTCTGCGCCGGTCAAGACGAAGATCAACGTCGGCGGCACCATCACCGATGTGCTGATCTTCGCCGGCGGCTACGACCCCAACCAGGACAACGTCAGCATCCCGACCGCCGACACCATGGGCAACGCGGTCTACATCGTCAACGCCAAGACCGGTGCGCTGCTCTGGTCCGCCAGCAAGTCGAGCGGTAGCGTGTCGCTTAGCAGAATGAGCTACAGCATGCCTGCACCGGTACGAGTCATTGATCTGCAGCAGAACAGCAACGGCACGCTGATCAATGACGACCAGCAACTCGCCGATGAGTTCTTCGTCGGCGACATGGGCGGACAGGTCTGGCGCTTCTACATCAACAACGGCGCCAATGCCGGCAATACCCTGGTCACTCCGGGTGGCACCAGCAACAACGGCGTCTTCGCCAGCGTCATCCCGGCCGACACCGGCAGCACCACCGATGCCGATCGCAAGCTCAAACTGCGGCGCTTCTACAACGAGCCTGACGTGGCAATCCTCAACGTCAACGGAACCCTCATGCTCACCGTCAACATCGGCTCGGGCTACCGCGGCCACCCGCTGAGCAAGCTGACCGAGGACCGCTTCTACTCGTTCCGCACCCCAGTGCTGACCAAGCCCTCGACCAGTGAAGGCACCCTGACCGAAAGCAGCCTGTACGACGCCACCAGCAACCTGGTGCAGGCCGGCACGGATGCCCAGAAGGCAGACGCCAGTAACGCCTTCAGCACCACCACTGCCGGCGGCTGGATGATCAAGCTGAACAGCTCTGGCGGTGAGAAAGTCTTGACCCGAGCACTCACCGTTAACGGCTTCGTCTTCTTCAACACCTACGAACCGACCGCCAACGCTAACTCATGCCAGGCCGCGGTGGGCGTCAACCGCTCCTACGTCGTCAATCTGGCCGATGCCACGCCGTACTCCACAGACACCAGCGGCAACACCAACACTTCTCCATCAGCACGCTATAACGTGGTGAACACCACCGGCCTGCTGCCCGACCCGACGTTGGTAACCATTGGCGGCACCAGCTTCGTGATCAACGGCACCGACATCCGCAAGCCACCGCAGCTGAATACCAGCGAGTTCTACTGGATCGACGAGGACAAATTTTGAGAACGCCGGCAATGAATAAGCAAAGGGGTTTCACCCTGCTGGAACTGATGATTGCGGTAGTGGTGGTGGCGATTCTCGCCGCCATCGCCCTACCTAACTACACGGCATACGTGCGCCGCACCGCCTGCGAGGACGTCAAAGGCACACTTACTGGAGCGGCAGGATTGATGGAGCGCTACAGGGCGCAGAACAACTCCTATGCTGGTGCCGATCTTGGTGCCTATGCACAGAGTCCTGTCGATTCGACAGCGATCTTCACCATTTCACTAGAGAATCTGACATCTACCAGTTATGACCTGAAAGCCTCGCCCGTCGCTGGCGGAGTGATGGCAGGCAAAGGTGAACTGTACTTGAGTTCAAATGGCGTCAGGTCAGGGGAAGCAGGTACAGCTATGGCCAATGCCTGGAGCAGCTGCCGCGGTATCTGACCTTTCGCCCCAATAAAAAACCCGCCACTGGCGGGTTTTTTATTGGCTTCGGGAAGGGCTTACAGCGCCTTCACCCGCAGTTCCTTCGGCATCGAGAAGGTAATGTTCTCTTCCCGGCCATCGAGTTCCACTTCCGGCTCGGCGCCCCATTCGCGGAGCTGCTCGATCACGCCGCGCACCAGCACTTCCGGGGCGGAGGCGCCAGCGGTGATGCCGATGCGGTTCTTGCCTTCGAACCACTCTCGCTTGAGGTCTTCAGCGCCATCGATCAGGTAACCCGGGGTGCCCATGCGCTCGGCCAGCTCGCGCAGGCGGTTGGAGTTGGAGCTGTTCGGGCTGCCGACTACCAGCACCAGGTCGCACTGGTCGGCCAGGTCCTTGACCGCGTCCTGGCGGTTCTGGGTGGCGTAGCAGATGTCGTTCTTGCGCGGGCCCTTGATGTGCGGGAACTTGGCTCGCAGCGCGTCGATCACCTTGGAAGTGTCGTCCATCGACAGGGTGGTCTGGGTCACGAAGTGCAGCGCTTCGGGGTTGCGCACTTCCAGCGCGGCAACATCTTCCTCGTCTTCGACCAGATAGATGTCGCCGCCGTTGGCGTTGTCGTACTGGCCCATGGTGCCTTCCACCTCGGGGTGGCCTTCGTGGCCGATGAGGATGCACTCGTCGCCATCTCGGCTGTAGCGCACCACTTCCATGTGCACCTTGGTCACCAGCGGGCAGGTCGCGTCGAAGACTTTCAAGCCGCGGTTCTCGGCTTCCTTGCGTACCGCCTGGGACACGCCGTGGGCACTGAAGATGACGATGGTGTCGTCCGGCACCTGGTCGAGTTCCTCGACGAACACCGCGCCGCGGTTGCGCAGGTTCTCCACCACGAACTTGTTGTGCACCACTTCGTGACGCACGTAGATCGGCGGGCCGAACACGTCCAGCGCGCGATTGACGATCTCGATCGCGCGGTCGACGCCGGCGCAGAAGCCGCGGGGGTTGGCGAGTTTGATTTGCATGGTGGCCTCGTCGGCGCTGGGCGCTACGCAAGCCGGCCCACGAGGGGCCGGAAGAATGTCTCTGCCTGAGTGGGCCGGCCTGGGGACACCAGGTCGGGCGCCGGATCAGGCCAGTTTGACCTCGATGATTTCAACGTCGAAGGCCAAGGTTTTACCGGCCAGCGGATGGTTGAAGTCAATGGTCACGCGCTGTTCGTCGAACTCTTTGACGACGCCTGGCAGCTCGGTCTTGGCAGCGTCGTTGAAGATCACCAGCAGGCCGTGGGACAGCTCCATGCCTTCGAACTGGTCGCGCGGCATGACCTGCACGTTGGCCGGGTTCGGCTGGCCGAAGCCCTGCTCCGGATCGATGCTCAGCGTGCGCTTGTCGCCGGCCTTCAGTCCGTAGAGCGCCAGCTCGAAGCCGGGGAGCAGGTTGCCGTCGCCGACCTTGAAGGTGGCCGGCTGCTTGTCGAAGGTGCTGTCGACGACGTTGCCGTCTTCCAGCTTGAGAGCGAAGTGCAGAGTGACTTCCGTTTCCGCTCCGATGCGAACATCAGCCATGGGCGGCTTCTCCGGATTTCTTGGTTTTGAACATGTCCAGCGCCAACATGGCGGCGCCGACGGTGATGGCGCTGTCGGCCAGGTTGAACGCCGGGAAGTACCAGCGGTTCTGCCAGTGAACGAGGATGAAGTCGATCACGTGACCGAGCACGATGCGGTCGTACAGGTTGCCCAGCGCGCCACCCAGTACCAGCGCCAAAGCGATGGCCAGCCAGGTGTCGCTCGGTTTCAGGCGCTTGAGCCAGACGAGCAGCACGGCGCTGACCACCACGGCGATCAGGGCGAACAGCCAGCGCTGCCAACCGGAGCTGTCGGCGAGGAAGCTGAAGGCCGCACCGGTGTTGTAGGCCAGGGTCCAGCTGAACAGGTCGGGAATGACCACGATCTGCTGGTACAGACTCAAGGTGCCTTCGAAGTAGGCCTTGCTGGCCTGGTCGAGGACCAGGACCAGCACGGTGATCCACAGCCAGCCGAGACGGCCGAAGCGCCCGTTCGACAGTGCATCAGGCATAGTGACGAACCTCGCCTGCGCCTTCGATGTTGTCTACGCAGCGGTTGCACAGTTCCGGATGCGCCGCGTGGGTGCCTACATCGGCGCGGTGGTGCCAGCAACGACCGCACTTGGCGTGGGCGGACTTGACCACCTTCAGCTTCAGGCCCGGCACGTCGCTCTCGACGGCGTCAGCCGGCGCGGTGGCCAGCGGTGCAACGGTCGCGGTGGAGGTGATCAGCACGAAGCGCAGCTCGTCGCCCAGCTTGTTCAGGTCGGCTACCAGGGCGTCTTCGGCGAACAGGGTTACTTCGGCCTGCAGGTTGCCACCGACGGCCTTGGCCGCGCGCTGGTTCTCCAGTTCCTTGTTGACCGCGGCCTTGACCGCCATGACCTTGTCCCAGTACTCGCGACCCAGCTCGGTGCCGGCCGGCAGCTCGGACAGGCCCTCGTAGGAGGTGCTGAGCATCACCGACTCGGCGCGCTCGCCGGGCAGGAACTTCCAGATTTCCTCGGCGGTGAACGCCAGGATCGGCGCGATCCAACGCACCAGCGCCTCGGCGATGTGGAACAGCGCGGTCTGGCACGAACGGCGCGCGACGCTGTTGGCCTGGGTGGTGTACTGGCGATCCTTGATGATGTCCAGGTAGAAGCCGCCCAGCTCCTGCACGCAGAAGTTGTGCACCTTCGAGTAGACGTTCCAGAAGCGGTAGTCGCGGTAGGCCTCTTCCAGCTCGCGTTGCAGCAGCAGGGCGCGGTCTACGGCCCAGCGGTCCAGGGCCAGCATCTGGTCATTGGGCAGCAGGTCCTTGGCCGGGTCGAAGCCGGACAGGTTGGAAAGCAGGAAGCGCGCGGTGTTGCGGATGCGGCGGTAGGCATCGGCGCTGCGCTGCAGGATAGTCTGCGAAACGGCCATCTCGCCGGAGTAGTCGGTGGCCGCGACCCACAGGCGCAGGATGTCGGCACCCAGCGTGTCGGTGACCTGCTGCGGGGCGATGACATTGCCCAGCGACTTGGACATCTTGCGGCCGGACTCGTCCACGGTGAAGCCGTGGGTCAGCAGCTGGCGGTACGGTGCGTGGCCGTCGATGGCGCAGCCGGTCAGCAGCGAGGAGTGGAACCAGCCGCGGTGCTGGTCGGAACCTTCCAGGTACAGATCGGCGGACGGACCGCTGGCGTGGCCGAGTTCGGCGTGCGAGCCGCGCAGCACGTGCCAGTGGGTGGTGCCGGAGTCGAACCAGACGTCCAGGGTGTCGCTGATCTTGTCGTACTGTGCGGCTTCGTCACCCAGCAGTTCGGCGGCGTCGAGCTTGAACCAGGCCTCGATGCCTTCCTTCTCCACGCGCTGGGCCACGGCTTCCATCAGCTCGATGGTGCGCGGGTGCAACTCGCCAGTGGCCTTGTGCAGGAAGAACGGGATCGGCACGCCCCAGTTGCGCTGGCGCGAGATGCACCAGTCGGGACGGCCGGCGATCATGCCGTGCAGGCGCGCCTGGCCCCAGCCGGGCACGAACTCGGTTTCGGAGATGGCTTGCAGCGAGCGCTCGCGCAGGGTGGCACCGCTTTGCGGCTGCTTGTCCATGCCGACGAACCACTGCGCGGTGGCGCGGTAGATCAGCGGGGTCTTGTGGCGCCAGCAGTGCATGTAGCTGTGGCTGATGGAGGCGTGCTTGAGCAGGGCGCCCACTTCGTCCAGCTTGGCGACGATGGCCGGGTTGGCCTTCCAGATGAACTGGCCGCCGAAGAACGGCAGGTCCTGAACGTATACGCCGTTGCTCTGCACCGGGCTGAGGATGTCGTCGTTGCTCATGCCGTAGTGCTTGCAGGTACGGAAGTCGTCCTCGCCGTAGGCCGGGGCGGAGTGAACCACGCCGGTGCCGGCGCCGAGCTCTACGTACTCGGCCAGGTAGACCGGCGAGAAACGCTCGTAGAACGGGTGGCGGAAGCGGATTTGCTCCAGCGCATCACCCTTGGCGGTGGCGATGACCTGCCCTTCCAGGCCGTAGCGCTGCAGGCAGGACTCGACCAATTCCTCGGCCAGCACCAGCAGGCGCGCGCCGATGTCGACCAGGGCATAGGTGAATTCGGGGTGGACGTTCAGCGCCTGGTTGGCCGGGATGGTCCAGGGGGTGGTGGTCCAGATGACGATGGCAGCGGGCTTGGCCAGGCTGGCCAGGCCGAAAGCGGCGGCCAGCTTGTCGGCGTCCTCGACCGGGAAGGCGACGTCGATGGCGTCGGACTTCTTGTCGGCGTACTCGACCTCAGCCTCGGCCAGCGCCGAACCGCAGTCGAAGCACCAGTTCACCGGCTTCAGGCCCTTGAACACGAAGCCTTGCTTGACCATCTCGGCGAGGGCGCGGATCTCGCCGGCCTCGTTGCTGAAGTTCATGGTCTTGTAGGGATTGTCCCATTCGCCGAGCACGCCCAGGCGGATGAAGTCGGCCTTCTGCCCTTCGATCTGCTGCGCGGCGTACTCGCGGCACAGCTCGCGGGTCTTGTCCGCCGGCAGGTTCTTGCCGTAGGTGGTCTCGACCTTGTGCTCGATCGGCAGGCCGTGGCAGTCCCAGCCCGGCACGTAGGGGGCGTCGTAGCCGGCCAGGGTCTTGGAGCGAACGATGATGTCCTTGAGGATCTTGTTGACCGCGTGACCGATGTGGATGCTGCCGTTGGCGTAGGGCGGGCCATCGTGCAGGACGAATTTCGGACGACCTTCGCCGGCTTTCCGCAGTTTCTGGTACAGGCCGATGTCGTTCCAGAACTTCAGGGTTTCCGGCTCGCGCTGCGGCAGGCCGGCTTTCATCGGGAAGTCGGTTTCGGGAAGGTTCAGGGTGGCTTTGTAATCGGTCATCTCAGGGCCTGTTCTCAGGAGCTCTTCAATCAAGCGGTTGGCCCAGCCAGTAGGCCCGGGCGGCGGCGATGTCGGCGAGAATCGCCGCCTTCAGTGCCTCGAGGGAGGCGAAACGCTGCTCATCACGCAGCTTTTGGTGGAAGGTCACATCCAGGTGCCGGCCGTAGAGGTCGCCAGCGAAGTCCAGCAGATGCACTTCCAGGTGGGGTCGACCGTCGCCTTTGACCGACGGACGCGTGCCTATGTTGGCTACCCCGTTGAAACGCTGGCCATCCACGAGGGTGCTGACCAGATAGACGCCATTGAGCGGTGCCTTGCGGCGCTTGAGCTGGATGTTCGCGGTCGGCGAACCCAGCGTGCGGCCGAGTTTTTGCCCGTGCAGCACGCGCCCGCTCAGGCGGAAAGGCCGGCCAAGCAGGCGCTCGGCCAAATGCAGATCGCCCTCGGCGAGCACCTTGCGGATGCGCGAACTGCTCACCCGCATTCCGTCCACTTCCACAGTAGTGGCGGCCTCGACGGTAAAACCCTGCTCTGCGCTGGCCTTGACCAGGAAGGCGAAGTCGCCGGAACGGTCGCAGCCGAAGCGGAAATCGTCACCGACTTCCAGATGGCGCACGGCCAGGCCGTCGACCAGAACCTGGCGGACGAACTCGGCGGCCGACAGTTCGCGCAGGCGGCGGTTGAACGCCAGGCAAAGGACGAAATCGACGCCCTGCCCGCGCAGCAGCTCGAGCTTCTCGCGCAGGCGCGCCAGGCGCACCGGCGCCGCATCCGGAGCGAAGTACTCGCGCGGCTGCGGCTCGAAAATCACCACGCAACTGGGCACGCCCAACTCAAGCGAGCGCTCGCGCAGACGCGCCAGGATCGCCTGGTGGCCGAGATGGACGCCGTCGAAATTGCCGATGGTGGCGACACAGCCCCCGGACAGGGGCCGCAGGTTGTGGAGGCCTCGAAGAAGCTGCATAGCGCGCGTATTGCTCAGAAAGTGGTCGATTATACCCGCACCCGCCGCCGCGCGACAGGCACAATGCCGCCGTGCGTCACGGATGCGCCCAACAGCGACGCCGGATCAGCTGACCGAGCGTCGGGAAAAGTCCCGCAGGCGGAAGCCCAGCAGCGCCAGCATACCGAAGTAGACAACGATGCCAGCCGCCACCAGCACACCCAGGCGCGCCAGGCGCACAGGCATGCCGCCAAGGTCCCAGGCCGGCATGAAGTGCATCATCAGCAACAAGACTGCGGACATCGCCAGCACCGCCAGCACCAGCTTGCCGAGGAACTTCGCCCAGCCCGGCTGCGGCTCGAACAGGTTGTTCTTGCGCAGCTGCCAGTAAAGCAGTCCGGCGTTCAGGCAGGCAGCCAGACTGATAGCCAGGGCCAGGCCGGCATGTTTGAGCGGACCGATGAAGGCGAGGTTCATGAGCTGGGTGGAAGCCAGCGTGAACAGGGCGATCTTCACCGGCGTGCGGATGTTTTGCCGCGCATAGAAGCCCGGCGCCAGCACCTTCACCAGGATGATGCCGAGCAGCCCCACCGCATAACCGATCAGCGCGCGCTGGGTCATGAGCGCGTCATTGGCGCTGAACTTGCCGTACTGGAACAGCGAGACGGTCAGCGGCTCGGCGATCAGCGCCAGCGCCAGCGCGCAAGGCAGCACCAGCAGGAAGCAAAGGCGCAGCCCCCAATCCATCAGGCGCGAATATTCATGGCGGTCATCGCTTGCATAAGTCTTGGCCAGCGACGGCAGCAGGATGGTGCCCAGCGCCACGCCGAGCACGCCGGAAGGCAGCTCCATCAGGCGGTCGGCGTAATACATCCAGGACACAGAGCCGGCAGCCAGGAAGGACGCGAAGATAGTGTTGATGATCAGCGAGATCTGGCTCACCGAGACGCCCAGAATCGCCGGCCCCATCTGCTTGAGCACGCGCCAGACGCCGGCATCCTTGAAGTTCAGGCGCGGCAGCACGAGCATGCCGATCTTCTTCAGGTGCGGAAGTTGGTAGAGCAATTGCGCCAGGCCGCCGGCGAGCACTGCCCAACCCAGCGCCATCACCGGCGGATGGAAGTACGGCGTCAGGAACAGCGAGAAGATGATCATGCTGACGTTCAGCAGGGTCGGCACGAAGGCCGGCACCGAGAAGCGGTTCCAGGTATTGAGGATCGCCCCGGCCAGCGACGCGAGCGAGATCAGCAGGATGTACGGGAAGGTCACGCGCAGCAGCGAGCTGGTCAGCTCGAACTTCTCCTGCGAGTCGACGAAGCCCGGCGCCGTCACCCAGATCACCCAGGGCGCTGCGAGGATGCCGAGCAGCGTGACGACCGCCAGAGCGAGGGTCAGCATGCCAGAGATATACGCAATGAAAGTGCGCGTGGCCTCCTCGCCCTGCTGCGTCTTGTACTCGGCGAGAATGGGCACGAAGGCCTGGGAGAAAGCACCCTCGGCGAAGATGCGGCGCAGCAGGTTGGGCAGCTTGAAGGCGACGAAGAAGGCATCGGTGGCCATGCCGGCGCCGAACATGCGCGCGACAATAGTGTCGCGGACGAAGCCGAGCACCCGCGAGATCATGGTCATGGAGCTGACCGCGGCCAGCGATTTGAGTAGATTCATTGCATCCGGAACTTGTCAGCGCAGGGTCGTCCCCGCCCGCACGGCGCCCTAGACACCGGCCGCCACCAAAAGGCGTCGAGTGTATGGCCGCCGGTCGAATAAATCACCCTTCAACGAGTACGACTTCCGGGCGGAGCGCCCGCCAATCCGATCACCGGCAGCCGCACATACCCTTGACAAGGCACGGACTCGACGGCATCATTCGCGGCCTTAATTTATTCGCAACATCCCAAGATTTTCTCGAGGAGCTCGACGGTGGCCAACACACCTTCCGCCAAAAAACGCGCCAAACAGGCTGAGAAGCGTCGCAGCCACAACGCCAGCCTGCGTTCCATGGTTCGCACCTACATCAAGAACGTAGTCAAGGCTGTCGATGCCAAAGACCTGCCGAAAGCCCAGGCTGCCCTGGTTGCCGCTGTTCCGGTAATCGACCGCATGGCCGACAAAGGCATCATCCACAAGAACAAGGCCGCTCGTCACAAGAGCCGCCTGAACGCCCACGTGAAGGCCCTGGCCACCGCGTAAGCGTTCCGTTCTTGAAAAACCGGCCCCAGTGGCCGGTTTTTTATTGCCTGCGCTTTCCCACGAACAAGAGCGCGAGCATGAAAAAGGGCGGTCACCCGCCCTTCTCGCTTACTGCTTCGCCGACCAGGGCATGATCGGAATGGCCGTCACCGCATTCTGCGGACTGCCCTCGATCACGCGATCGCTATAGACGAGATAGACCAGCGCGTTGCGCTTCTTGTCGAAGAAACGCACCACCTGCATGGACTTGAACACCAACGAGGTGCGCTGCTTGAACACCTCCTCGCCATCCTTGAGCTCCTCGGTGAAGCGGATCGGGCCGACCTGCCGGCAGGCGATAGATGCCTCAGCACGATCTTCAGCCAACCCCAGACCACCTTTCACACCGCCCGTCTTGGCCCGCGACAGGTAGCAGGTCACACCCTCGACCTTGGGATCATCGAAGGCCTCGACGACGATCTTGTCGTTCGGCCCCACCCACTTGAATACCGTGGAAACCTCACCGATCTCCTCGGCCCGTACCAGCGCCGGCAGCAACAGCAGCCCCGCGCACACGCCCTTCCATAGCTTCATGCTCAAGCGCCTCTTCAGACCAGCACAAGGTTGTCGCGATGCACCAGTTCCGGACCGTCGACATAGCCCAGCAGGCTCTCGATGGCATCCGTCGGCTGACCGATGATCTTCTGCGCCTCCAGGGCGCTGTAGTTGGCCAGGCCACGAGCGATTTCGCGCCCCTCCTGATCCACGCAGACCACCATCTCGCCGCGACGGAAGCTGCCCTGAACCAGCTTCACGCCCACCGGCAGCAGACTCTTGTGGTCATGCGCCACGGCCTTCACCGCACCCGCATCAAGCACCAGGGTACCGCGCATCTGCAGGTGACCAGCCAACCACTGTTTGCGCGCCGCCTTGCGACTCCGCTCCGGCGTCAGCAGCGTGCCAAGACGCTCACCGCCACGAAGGCGATCCAGAACGCGCTCGATGCGCCCACCGATGATCACCGTATGCGCACCGGAGCGCGCCGCCAGGCGAGCTGCGCGCAGCTTGGTCTGCATGCCGCCGCGACCGAGGGCGCCAGCGCTGCCGCCGGCAACCTGGTCGAGCTGCGGATCGTCTGCACGCGCCTCGAAGATTAGCTGGGCATCGGGATTGTTGCGCGGATCGGCGTCGAACATGCCGTCGCGATCAGTGAGGATCACCAGCAGGTCGGCCTCGACCAGGTTGGCCACCAGCGCCGCCAAGGTGTCGTTGTCGCCGAAACGGATTTCGTCGGTGACCACGGTATCGTTCTCGTTGATCACCGGGATCACGCCGAGATCGACCAGGGTGCGCAGGGTGCTACGCGCATTCAGATAGCGCTTGCGATCAGAAAGGTCGTCATGGGTCAGCAACACCTGGGCGGTCTGCAGGCCATGCTGGCCGAAGCTCGACTCCCAAGCTTGCACCAGCCCCATCTGACCAACAGCGGCGGCCGCCTGCAGCTCGTTCATGTCGCTCGGACGGGACACCCAACCCAGGCGGCTCATGCCTGCCGCCACCGCACCAGACGACACCAGCACCAGCTCGACACCAGCATTGCGCAGGGCGACCATCTGCTCGACCCAGACCGCCATGGCGTCGCGATCGAGCCCGCGACCGTCGGCCGTGAGCAGGGCACTGCCGATCTTCACCACCCAGCGCCGCGCGCCGGTCACTTTCTCACGCATACATCAACCTTAGAAGTCAGAACACGTTACTTCGGGACCGGCACGGTTGCGCCGATCAGGGCACGTAGAAGATCTCCGGGCCGTCGCCATCGTCCTCGTCGTCGAAATCATCGTCGTCGTCGAGGTCATCAGCATTCTTCAGGCCGGCACGGCGCAGCGCACGTGCGTCGTCCATAGCCTGCAGACGGGCACGCGCCTCGTCCTCGATACGCTGATCCAGCTCGGCCAGGGCCTCGCCGTAGGCCGGCTCTTCCTCGATGCGCAAATTGCGCTCGTCGAGGTACTTCATGATGTCCTGGCTGAGCGCCTCGGTACCTTCGCGCTCCAGGGCGGAGATCACGTAGACCGGCCCCTCCCAACCCAAGCGCGCAACCACGTCCTGCTTGCGACGCTCCTGCTCCTCGGGCTCGAGGATCTGGTCCATCTTGTTCAGCACCAGCCAGCGATCACGCTCGGTGAGCGCCGGACTGAACTTGGCCAACTCGTTGACGATGGTCTCGGCAGCATCGGCCGGATCGCTTTCGTCCAGCGGCGCCATATCGACGATGTGCAGCAGCAGACGGGTGCGAGCCAGGTGCTTGAGGAAGCGGATACCCAGACCAGCGCCCTCGGCAGCCCCTTCGATCAGACCGGGAATATCGGCAACCACGAAGCTCTTGAAGCGACCGACGCTGACCACGCCAAGGTTCGGCACCAGCGTGGTGAAGGGGTAATCGGCGACCTTCGGCTTGGCCGCGGAAACGGCACGGATGAAGGTGCTCTTACCTGCGTTCGGCAGACCGAGCAGGCCGACGTCCGCCAGCACCTTCAGCTCCAGCTTGAGGTCACGCGCCTCGCCCGGCTTGCCCGGCGTGGTTTGTCGCGGCGCACGGTTGGTGCTGGACTTGAAGCGGGTATTGCCCAGGCCGTGCCAGCCACCCTGAGCGACCATCAGGCGCTGACCCGGAGCCGTCAGGTCACCCATGACTTCCTGAGTGGTCGCGTCGATGACAGTGGTTCCGACCGGCACCGGCAGGATCAGGTCCTCGCCCTTGGCACCCGTGCAGTCCTTGCTGCCGCCGTTCTGCCCGCGCTGGGCATCGAAACGACGGGTGTAGCGGTAGTCCACCAGGGTATTCAGGCTTTCGTCGGCCTCGAGATACACCGAGCCGCCGTCGCCACCGTCACCGCCGTTGGGACCGCCTTTCTCGATGAACTTCTCGCGGCGAAAACTCATGAGGCCATTGCCGCCGTCACCGGCCTTCACGTGGATGGATACTTCGTCGACGAATTTCATGGGAACGCCTCCCGCCGACAGGGCGGGTTGAATAAGAAAAGGAGCATAGGATACAGCCAAGTCCGCACAAGCGCGCGAGCCGCCCTACGCAGGAAACGCCAGAAACAAAAAAGCCCCGTCGCGAGACAGGGCTTTTTCAGTGAAGGCTCGCTTAGGCAGCGACGACGCTTACATAGCGACGGCCAAAGGCGCCTTTCACTTCGAACTTGATCACGCCGTCGACTTTAGCGAACAGGGTGTGATCCTTGCCCATGCCAACGCCGTAGCCAGCGTGGAACTGGGTGCCGCGCTGACGCACGATGATGTTGCCTGCTTTCACAGCCTGGCTACCGAACAGCTTCACGCCAAGGCGTTTACTTTCGGAATCGCGGCCGTTGCGGGTACTACCGCCAGCTTTTTTGTGTGCCATGAGTCAAATCTCCTAAAAAGGAATTAGGCCTGGATGCCGGTGATTTTGATTTCAGTGAACCACTGGCGGTGGCCCTGACGCTTCATGTGGTGCTTACGACGGCGGAACTTGATGATGCGCACTTTGTCGTGACGGCCGTGGGATACCACTTCCGCGGTCACTTTCGCACCTTCAACCACCGGCAGGCCGATCTTGACGTCGTCGCCGTTGGCAACGAGCAGAACGCGGTCGAGATTGAACACTTCGCCGGTCGCTACGTCGAGTTTCTCGACCTTGAGGAATTCGCCTTCGGTGACTTTGTATTGCTTGCCACCAGTAACAATAACTGCGTACATCTGGATGTCTCCGTTAGACCTGCTCACCCGACGCTTTATAGAAAGAGGAATCGGTCGGCATGGCTGCATGGGGCTGGAAAGAAGCCCGTGCAATTGCGTAAGGCAGGATATGCCATGGAAGTTCGGGGCCGCGATTGTACGCAAAGCGCCGGAGCGATACAAGCCTTCCGGGACGTTCCTTGACAGCCCCTGACCCGACACCTAGCATGCCGCGCATTCTACGAGGAGCGCCTTTTCAAGATGCAACCCCAGGCTTTCTATCGGGTGGTGGCGGACGACTTCACCGCCGTCGACGGGATCATCCGCCGCCAGCTCAGTTCGCGAGTGCCCCTGGTGGAAAAGATCGGCGACTATATCATCTCTGCCGGTGGTAAACGCCTGCGTCCGCTGCTGGTGCTGCTGAGCGGCAAGGCCCTGGGATGCTCCGGCGATGACCTGCGCCTGCTGGCCGCCACCATCGAGTTCCTGCACACATCCACCCTGCTGCACGACGATGTGGTCGACGCCTCCGGCCTGCGCCGCGGCCGCGCCACCGCCAATGCACAGTGGGGCAACGCGCCCAGCGTTCTGGTCGGCGACTTCCTCTACGCCCGCTCGTTCGAAATGATGGTCGAACTCGGCTCCATGCCGGTGATGCGCATCATTTCCCAGGCCACCCGAGTCATCGCCGAAGGTGAAGTGCTGCAGCTGACCAAGATCCGCGACGCCAGCACCACCGAAGCGACCTACATGGAAGTCATCCGCGGCAAGACCGCGATGCTCTTCGAGGCCTCCACCCATAGCGCCGCCGTGCTCTGCGGGGCTACCGAGGAACAGGCCGAGGCGCTGCGCCAGTTCGGCGACGCCTTGGGCATCGCCTTCCAACTGGTGGACGACCTGCTCGACTACCGCGGCGATGCTGCCACCCTGGGCAAGAACGTCGGCGACGACCTCGCCGAAGGCAAGCCTACCCTGCCGCTGATCGCCACCATGCGCGACGGCACTCCGGAGCAGGCCGCACTGGTGCGCAAGGCCATCCAGCAGGGCGGCAGCCAAGACCTGGAAGGCATCCGCGCCGCGGTAGAAGCGGCCGGTGCGCTGGATTACACGGCGAAACTGGCCCGTGAATACGCCGCACGCGCCATCGATTGCCTGAAGGTGCTGCCGGACAGCGAATACCGCGCCGCGCTCATCGAGCTCAGCGAGTTTGCCGTCGCCCGCACACACTGATCCAAGCGTTTCACCAGAACGCCCGCCCGGCTCGCCGCGCGGGCGTTTTGCATTTCGGCACCGAGAAAATTTCGCATAGGGGCTTGCTATCACGCTAATGAGAATTATTATCACTAACTCGACAACCAAGGAGATACCGACATGACCTACATGATCGATGCCTGGCTGGACCGCCCCCATCCCTACCTGCGCATCCTCAACCGCGACACCGGTGAAGTCTGTGCACTGCTGGAGGATGACGCCCTCGACGAACTGCGCGACCAGGGCGGCCTGGACCTGCATGAGCTTGGCACCAGCGAACCACAAGTGATCAAGGAGCTGGTGCGCAACCTGTTCCTGTTCTGCTACGCCCGCGCGCTGCGCTGATGGCGGACTGCAGCGGGGGAGCGAACCTGCTCATGGCTGAGCGCGCGCTAACGGTTCGCGAGCAAGATCGACATATTGGGATTCTGAGATGGCGCAGGACGCGCCATCCGCGCAACCGCCGCCCGGGCAGCGGTTGCGGACGGGGCAACGTGGAGCCCCGCGGCAGACCGTGGCGACCAGGGACGGCCGCCTCGGAGTGCACTTAGAGGATGTCGAGCAGTTCGACGTCGAACACCAGGGTGCTGTGCGGCGGGATGCTGCCGACGGCCTGGCCACCGTAGGCCAGCTCGGCCGGCACGTGCAGGCGCCACTTGCTGCCGGTGTTCATCAGCTGCAGGGCCTCGACCCAACCGGCGATCACACCACCGACCGGGAACTCGGCCGGCTGGCCGCGCTGGTAGGAGCTGTCGAACACGCTGCCATCGATCAGGGTGCCGTGGTAGTGGGTGCGCACGGTGTCTTCGCGGGACGGTTTGGCGCCTTCGCCGGCAACCAGCACTTCGTACTGCAGACCCGACGGCAGAACGGTCACGCCTTCGCGCTTGGCGTTCTCGACCAGGTAGGCCTTGCCATCGGCGGCGGCAGCTTCAGCCTTGGCCTGAGCCTCAGCCTGCATGCGCTCACGAATGACCTGGAAGCTTGCCGACAGCTGCTCGACGGGCACCCGGCTATCGACACCGCCGAAAGCATCGGACAGGCCGGCGAGCACCGCGTCCAGGCTCATGCCCGGAACCGGGTTGTCGCGCAGCTGGTCGCCCAGCTGGCGGCCAATGCCGTAGCTGACGCGGGCTTCGTCGGTGGAAAGGTTGAGGTCGCTCATGGCGGGGCTCCGCAGGGTAAAAAGGGCGGCCAGCCTAGCACAGTTGCCCGCCCTGCCCCACCGCCGGAGCGGCGTCAATGCAGTGGGATAGGCACACCGTCATCGTTGACCGCGCTGCCGCTGTGAGAGCCGCACATTTCGTCCTGGACCACCGCATGCACCAGTTGGAAGGGGATCGCCGGCAAGGGCGCCAGCAACTCGCGGGCATGTTCCACCGAACGCACGCCGAGCACATGCCCCTTGGCGTCCTGGATTGGGAAGTAACGCTGCCCGATGCGCGCTTCGAGCACATAGATACCGCCCTCCATGGACACCAGATGCAACTCGTCGACATCCCCGGCGAGTGAACGGTTGGTCAGCTCTTGCAGGTTCATTGCGCACCTCCAGGCAGGGTTCCACGCTGACCAGTCTCGTACAGCGCGGGCGGTGCGCCCAGCGTAAACGACACCGCCCGTCCGGTTCGGCGGACGGGCGGTGTGCGGCAGGCGGGAAAAGCGATCAGTGGTCGTGGCGGGTCAGCTTGTCCAGGTAACCCATGACGAATGCCGAGAGCACGAAAGTCAGGTGGATGATCACGTACCACATCAGCTTGTTGTCGGGGATGTTCTTCAGGTCCATGAAGATGCGCAGCAGGTGGATCGACGAGATCGCCACGATGGAGGCCGCCACCTTGTTCTTCAGCGAGCTGGCGTCCATCTTGCCCAGCCAGCTGAGCTTTTCCTTGCCCTCGGCGATGTCCAGCTGCGACACGAAGTTCTCGTAGCCGGAGAACATCACCATCACCAGCAGGCCGCCGACCAGCGCCATGTCGATCAACGACAGCAGCACAAGAACCAGGTCTGCTTCGGCGATGGAGATGATGTCCGGCAGGATGTGGAAGATTTCCTGGAAGAACTTGATGGTCAGCGCCAGCAGAGCCAGCGACAGACCGACGTAGACCGGCGCCAGCAACCAGCGGGCACCGTACATGGTGTTTTCGATGAAGCGTTCCATAGCATTCGCGACAGAGTTGGAAATGGCCGCGAATTATAGCGAAGCCGTCTTCGGAGTTATCCAGTTATTCTGTGGATAAATATGTGCAAGAACCTGGGATGAACGGCTCCGGACCGCGTGGCGCCAACCTTCGCGCGCTGTGATCAGGGACTGCGCAATGTCGCTTCAGGGCTCCGGATGGAACTGGAAGTCCCCGAGGTTGCGCGTGCGTTCGCCATTGATGCGGCGCAGTTCGGCCTGCAGATGCAGTTGCCAGATGGGCGGATCGTCGGCGACCACGTAGCCCTGCTGGGCCAGGCAATCGGCGATCGCTTCGAGCACGCCTTCCGCGACGAAAGGCCCGTAGAACGGGCCTTGCGCCTTGATGGCGGTCGGCTGGGCGCCGGCCATTCCGGCGGCGCAAAGCAAGGTCCAGAGTCCATTCTCTCCGGCCAGCGGCCTGATCTCGCACTCGATGCGCGTGGTCAGCCCCAGACAAGGGCGGATAAGGCAGAGGTTACGCGGCATGGCGGCACCCTCGCGGTGATCCTGCTTTTGAGCCTACACCCAGGTCCGGAACCGCGAAAGGTTGGAATTATCCACGCCTGCTGTGGATAACGCTGTGAATACCGCGGGGGCAAGGTCGGCAGTCCACCGCGGCGCCTGGGCGCCGCGGGGATGCTCAAGCTATGTACAGGCGCGAGCGCCTCACTCGCCGTCCTTCTTCTTGCGAGCGCGCTCCTTCTCCACCGCCGGCTGTTTGGCCACCTTGGCCGGTGCCGGAGCTTCCTTGGCAGCTTTTTCTTTCTCCTTGTCGTCCTCTTCCATGCCCATGGCATCGATTTCCTTGAGGCGCTCGACTACACGCGCATTGACGCTACCGGCCGGAAACTCGCCCTTCTCGTTGGGGGCCCCTGCCGGCTGGCCGACCAGCAGACTCAGCGCTTCATCCACGTGGCGCACCGCGTAGACGTTGAACAGGCCATTGCGCACAGCCTGCAGCACGCGCTCGTCGAGCATCAGCGTGGTGACGTTGGAGCGCGGAATGATCACCCCCTGCTCGCCGGTCAGGCCGCGCGCTTCGCAAAGGCGGAAGAAGCCTTCGATCTTCTCGTTGACCCCGCCGACCGCCTGCACCTCGCCAAACTGGTTGATCGAACCGGTGATGGCGAAGCACTGCCGCAGCGGCGTGCGCGACAACGCGGAAATCAGGGTGCAGACCTCGCCCAGCGAGGCGCTGTCGCCGTCGACGTAACCGTAGGACTGCTCCAGGGCGATGCTCGCGGAAATCTCCAGCGGATACTCCTGCGCATAGCGGCTGCCCAGGTAGCCGGTGAGGATCATCACGCCCTTGGAGTGGATCGGCTGGCCCAGGCTGACCTCGCGCTCGATGTCTACGATGCCGCTGCCGCCCGGGTACACGGTGGCGGAGATGCGCGCCGGCACACCGAACACCGAATCGCCCACTTCCAGCACGGTCAGGCCATTGCACCTGCCGATGGAAGCACCCTCGGTATCGATCAGCACGATGCCGGCTAGGATGTCGTCGAGGATGCGCGCCGAAACGCGGCCGGTTCGGGTCTCCTTGGCCTTGAGGGCGCGCTCGATGTGCCCCAGCGATGTGACCTCTTCATTCGCCAGCTGACGGATGAAGTCCGCCTCGCTGACCAGCTGGAACAGGTCGCCGATCCGCGCCGATAGCCGCCCCTGGTGCTCGGCCAGGCGCGCACTGTAGGTGGCCAGGCGGGCAACTGCCTCGCGGGTCAGCGGCGCCAGGCCCTCTTCCGAGGTGCGCGTCTTCAGCAGTTGGGCGAACTGCTCGAGACTGTCGTCGCCCAGTGGGATGTCCTCGTCGAAGTCGACCAGCACGCGGAACATCTCCTGGAAGTCCGGATCCAGGTCTTGCAGCGTGTAGTAGATCTGCCGCGAGCCGATGATGATGACCTTGATGTGCAGCGGGATCACCTGCGGCGTCAGGCTCATGGCGGCCAGGCGGCCGAGTTCGGCCAGCGGCGATTCCATCTTCAGCTGGCGCGACTGCAGGGCACGCTTGAGCGCATCCCAGACGAAGGGTTCGCCAAGCAGCTTCTCCGCCTCCAGCACCAGGAAACCGCCGTTGGCGCGATGCAGCGCGCCCGGGCGCAGTTGGCGGTAGCTGGTGTAGAGCGCGCCCTGGTCGGAGGCGTATTCGATACGACCGAACAGGTTGTCGTAGGTCGGGTGCGACTCGAACACCACCGGCGCACCGCCAGTGGCGTGGTGGCCGATCACCTGGTTGGGTGCGTATTGCTCCTGCAGCATTTGCTTGCGCTGGGCGTCGCTGCGGTTCTCGTCGACCAGTTGATCGACCACGGTCTTCAGCAGGTTGAGCTGCAGCGCCTGCAGGTAGGCGCAGACCCCGGAGTTGTTGTTGTACTTCTCCACCAGCGGCGCCAGCAGCGGCTGCAGTGCCAGGGTGATGGTTTCCTCGTTGAGCTGACGCAGCTGGTTGCTCGATTCGCGCTTCCATTGCGGCAGGCTGGCCAGTTCCTCGTTGAGATGCTCCTCGAGGTCGGAGATGTCTTCGTGGAAGCGCTCGCGCTCGGCTTCCGGCAGCTGGGCGAACTCGGCCTCGTCGAGGGCCTTGCCGTCCTTCATCGGGGTGAAGGCGATGTTCGCGCTGTCGCGGTAGAGCGCTACGTCCTTCTCCAGGGCCAAGCGCTCGACGGTATCCAGGGCCTTGTCGTAGCGCTGGTTGAAGGCACGGTCGATGGCGCTCTTCTTCTGCTGGTAGGCCGGGTTTTCGAAGACCGAGGGGAAAGTGGACAGCAGGTTGTCGATCAGTTGCTCAAGGTCTTCGCCGAACTCGGCGGCGCTGCCCGGCGGCAGCTCGATGGAGCGCGGCTCGCGGCTCTCGTCGAAGTTATTGACGTAGACCCAGTCGGCCGGCGTCGGCAGGCGCTTGGCCTCGGCCTTCAGGTAACGCTGTACGAACGAGAAGCGCCCGGTGCCCGGCTCGCCCATGACGAACACGTTGTAGCCCGGGCGCGGCATGGCCACGCCGAACTGTAGCGCCTCCACCGCCCGTTCCTGGCCAAGCACGCCGAGGAAGGGTTCCAGATCGTCGGTGGTAGCGAAGGGAAACTGCTCGGGCGAGAAGGGACGGGTCAGTTCTTCGGGCGCCAGGCGCAGGCCGGCGGCAATCGAATGGGGCATCGGAGGTCCTTGCGTCGAGCGGCGGGTAGCCGCGAAAGATTGACGGCATTCTCGCGCTCGCCGCGCGCGACTGGCAAGGCGATTGGCAGCGCCTTCGGGTCAGTGCTGCAGATCGGCGCAGCGCAGGCAGTGCTCGGCGGCAGGCAGGGCGCGCAGGCGCCGGCTTTCGATGGGCTCGCCACAGCGCGCGCACTCACCGTAGGTGCCATCGGCCAGGCGCAACCGAGCCAGGCCGACCTGGCGCATGCCGGCCTCGGCCTCGGCCAGCAGGGCGCGCAGCACATCGTCGTTCTGCCGCTGTTGCGCCTGTTCGGCGAAGTCGGGCGAATGGATTTGCCCCAGGTCGCGACGAATCGCCTCGGCACGCTGTGAGTATTCAGCCGCAAGCGCGTCCAGCGCCGCGCGCGGGTCGAAATCGGGTACGCCCATGGCCCCCTCCTAATAACAAGGAACTCATTACAGTGTGGCCGGTTCCAAGCGTTTCGCCGCTGATGCCGATCAACAGCCGGTTGCGACCGGCGTCACGCCAAAGAGCCAGACCTGCTGCGGCACCGGCGTTCGCCTTGACACCTTCGGGGCATTCCGAAAAGCTCTGCGGGCGCTGTTTGCTGTCAGCGGATTCCTACGGCTAAGCATTCGAATAACGAAAGAGAGACACCACCATGAAAAGGATTCTCCTCGGTACCCTCCTCGCCACCGTTTCCCTCGGCGCCCTCGCAGATGCCCCTGGCAGCGATGGCTGCGGCTGGGGCCAGATGCTCTTCAAAGGGCAGCGCGGCACCGCCACCCACGTGCTGGCAGCAACCACCAACGGCAGCTCCGGCAACAACACCTTCGGCATGACCACCGGCACCAACGGCTGCCACACCAACGGCGCGCTGACCTATGGCGGCAAGCCGATGATCGTCGTCAGCGGCATGATGGACGAGCTGTCCGAAGACATGGCCAAAGGCAACGGCGAAGCCCTGACCACCTATGCCGTGGTACTCGGCGTGAAGCCGGAAGACCGCGCCCACTTCGCCGAAGTGACCCACGAGCACTTCGCGCAGATCTTCACCAAGTCCGACGTGACTGCCGAAGACGTTCTCGCCAACACCCAGGCTGTCCTGAAGCAGGACGCCCGTCTGGCCAAGTACGCCGACCAGGCCTGAGCCTGAAGGCCCGCCCCAACGGGCGGGCCCCCATTCCCTGACCAGCAAGGTCCCCATGCCCAAACGCCTGTTGCCATGGTTGGCGCTGTGCGCCTGCATGTCCCTGCAAGCCGCTCCCGAGCTTGCCCAATCCCGTATTCAGGCCCTGGCCGCGCAACCCTACTGGCTGGCGATCGGGCACTACACCCCGGCCAAGCTCGGCGGCTGGCGCAGCTATGTGGACGATCCGAAGTTCTTTCTCGCCGACGACGGTGAGCGCTCCCCGGAGCACGAGCTGGCCGCCACGCTGAAGGCGCTCTACGCCTCGCCCAGCCTGGGCGACAAGCATGCCCAGTGCGTCTACCCGGCGCGCACCCGCTGGCTGAAGCAGCAGCTGCAGCTGACCGACCTGCCGCAAGTCGAGTGCAAGGAATTCGCCACCTGGTATCACGACATCAACCCGCACAGCGCGGTGCTGGTGTTCCCGGCGGCCTACCTGAACAGCCCGTCCTCGATGTTCGGCCATACCCTGCTACGCATCGACCAGGCCGATGTCGACAGCAACAACACCGCGCTGCTCAGCTACGCGCTGAACTTCGGCGCCTTCATCGAAGGCATGGACAACAGCATCCTCTATGCCTGGAAGGGCCTGATGGGTGGCTATCCGGGGCTGTTCGCGCTGGTCCCGTACCGCGAGAAGCTCTCCGAATACAGCCGCCTGGAGAACCGCGACCTCTGGGAGTACCGGCTGAACCTGACGCCCGAGGAAACCGGGCGCATGGTCGAGCACGTCTGGGAGCTCAAGCAGGTCCGCTTCAAGTACTTCTTCTTCGACGAGAACTGCTCGTTCCGTCTGCTCGAACTGCTGGAGATCGCCCGCCCCGGCGCCGAGCTCACCGACCACTTCCCGCTGTACGCCATCCCCACCGACACGGTGCGCGCGGTGAAGGACGCCGGGATGATCGACAAGATCGACTACCGCCCCTCGCGGGAAAAGGAACTGCTCGCCCGCGCCGAGCCGCTGGACAGCGCCGAGAAGCACCTCGCGGTGCGCCTGGCCGACGACGACAAGTTGCTCGACAGCGCCGAGTTCAAGGCCCTGCCACCCGACCGCCAGGCCCTGGTGCAGGACGCAGCCTTCCGCCTGCTGCGCTACCGCGCCACCGGCAAGGAACGCGACGAAGCCGATGCCGCGCGCAGTTATCAATTGCTGCGTGCGATCAACGTCAACCCGCCGCCGGCGCTGCAGGTGGAACGCCCGGGTCAGCCGGAAGAAGGCCACCAGTCGTTGACCTGGCAGCTCGGCGCCGGCAGCCGCGACGGTCAGGCCTTCGGCGACTACGGCCTGCGCATGGCCTATCACGACCTGGAAGACAACAGCTACGGCTTCCCCCAGGGCGCGCAACTGGAGCTGGGCGACCTGCGTGTGCGCCAGTACGAGGGCAACCGCTGGCAACTGCAGAACCTCGACCTGGTCAGCATCCGCTCGATGACTCCGCGCAGCACCATGCTCAAGCCGCTCTCCTGGCAGGTCACCGGCGGCTGGGAACGGGTCCTGGGCAAGAACAGCGACAACCACGACGACACCCTGGTCGGGCATATCAACGGTGGCGCCGGCGGCAGCTGGAAGCTCACCGATGGCCTGCAAGCGTATGCCCTAGGCACTGCGCGCATCGAGACCAATCCGGACTTCGCCGCAACCATCGCCCCGGCGATGGGCTTCGACAGCGGGCTGTTGTGGCGCAACTCGCTGGGCAATCTGTCCCTTGAGGGCAGCGGCGACTACTTCCACAACGGCGAGGTGCGCCGCAACCTGAGCTTCGGCCAGCAGTTCGAGCTGACCCGCGACCTCGGCCTGCGGCTGTCCGCGGAGCGCGAGTTCAGCCACCAGGCCGGGCCGGTCAACGAGGTCATGCTGCAGCTGCGCTGGTACCATTACTGAATCCACGGGATTCGATGCCCGCCGCAACGGCGGGCAGGTAACGCAGCATGAAAGCCAACGCCCCCACCCTGCTCGAAGTCGCCGGCGGCAAGCCGATCAAGCTCTGGACCCAGGGCGTGCCGGTCGAGGACGACGCCCGCAAGCAACTGATGAACACCGCGCGCCTGCCGTTCATCTTCAAGCACCTGGCGGTGATGCCCGACGTGCACCTGGGCAAGGGCTCGACCATCGGCAGCGTGATCCCCACGGTCGGCGCCATCATTCCTGCTGCGGTCGGCGTCGATATCGGCTGCGGCATGATCGCCGCGCGCACCTCGCTGATGGCCGCGGACCTGCCGGACAACCTGCACGGCCTGCGCAGCGCTATCGAGAAGGCCGTCCCCCACGGCAAGACCTTCGGCCGCCACGACCAGGGCGCCTGGGATGACGTGCCCGCCCATGCCGACCAGGCCTGGAAGAGCCTGGCGAAGCGCTTCAAGGCGATCACCGACAAGTACCCACGCCTGGAAAAGACCAACAACCGCCACCACCTCGGCACCCTGGGCACCGGCAATCACTTCATCGAGGTGTGCCTGGACGAGGCCGACTGCGTCTGGTTCATGCTGCACAGCGGCTCGCGCGGGGTCGGCAACGCCATCGGTAGCCTGTTCATCGAGTTGGCCCAGGCCGACATGCGCCAGCACCTGGCCAACCTGCCGGACAAGGACCTGGCCTATTTCGAGGAAGGCAGCCGGCATTTCGACGATTACGTCGAGGCCGTCGGCTGGGCCCAGGACTTCGCCCGGCAGAACCGCGAGCTGATGATGCAGGCGGTGATCGCCGCGGCTCGCAAGGTGATTCGCAAACCCTTCGAGGCCAGCCTGGAAGCGGTGAACTGCCACCACAACTACGTGCAACGCGAGCAGCATTTCGGCCGCGAAGTGCTGGTCACGCGCAAGGGCGCGGTTTCCGCGCAGAAAGGCCAGCTCGGCATCATCCCCGGCTCGATGGGGGCGAAGAGTTTCATCGTTCGGGGCCTGGGCAACGAGGAAGCCTTCTGCTCCTGCAGCCACGGCGCGGGTCGCAGCATGAGCCGCACCCAGGCCAAGAAGCGCTTCAGCGTCGAGGATCAGGTGCGCGCCACTGCGCACGTCGAATGCCGCAAGGACAAGGACGTGATCGACGAGATCCCGATGGCCTACAAGGACATCGATGCGGTGATGGCGGCCCAGCGCGACCTGGTCGAAGTCGTCCACACGCTGCGCCAGGTGGTCTGTGTCAAGGGCTGAACCGCAAGCGGGGGTTGGAGTCATAGCATTGGGCCAGTTGCCCGATAGCCAAGGAACCCGCCATGCCCCGTTCGCTCCTCCTTCTCCTGCTACTCGGCGCCGCATCGGCCCACGCGGAAATGAAGCTCGGCACCTTCAGCGCCTCCGGCCCCCTGCTGGTGGCCGACACTTTCGACAACCAGGTTATCCACAAGTCGGACTTCAGCAGCGACGACCTCAAGCGCATGGCCGAGCGCCTCGAAACCCAGCAACGCGCGCTCGACGAGCAATCGCGCACCATCGAACGCCTGGAGAGACAGCTGTCCGATCAGCAGCGCGCCGTCGACGATCTCAAGCGCAGCCGCTGACGGCACAAACGAAAACGGGGCCCGCAGGCCCCGTTTTCGTATCGAAGTGGCTTACGCCAGCTTCTTGTAGCGCACGCGGTGCGGCTGCGAGGCAGCGTCGCCCAGGCGCTTCTTGCGATCGGCTTCGAACTCGGTGTAGTTGCCTTCGAAGAAGACCACCTTGCCGTCGTCCTCGTAGGAGAGGATGTGGGTGGCGATACGGTCCAGGAACCAGCGATCGTGGGAGATCACGATGGCGGCGCCGGGGAAGTCCAGCAGCGCTTCTTCCAGCGCACGCAGGGTTTCCACGTCGAGGTCGTTGGACGGTTCGTCGAGCAGCAGGACGTTGCCGCCCTGCTTCAGGGTCAGGGCCAGGTGCAGACGGCCACGCTCACCACCGGAGAGGTCCTTGACGAACTTCTGCTGGTCGCCGCCCTTGAAGTTGAAGCGGCCGACGTAGCTGCGCGACGGAACTTCGTAGTTGCCGATCTTGATCTGCTCGAAGCCATCGGAGACCTGTTCCCAGACGGTCTTGCTGCCGTCGAGGATTTCGCGGCTCTGGTCGACGCTGGCGATCTGCACGGTTTCGCCGATCTCGATGGTGCCCGAGTCCGGTTGTTCCTTGCCGGTCAGCATGCGGAACAGGGTCGATTTACCCGCGCCGTTGCCGCCGATCACGCCGACGATGGCGCCCTTCGGAATGCTCAGGGACAGGTTGTCGATCAGCACGCGATCGCCATAACCCTTGCTGACGTTGTTCAGCTCGATGACCTTGTCGCCCAGGCGCGGACCGGCCGGGATGTAGATCTCGTTGGTCTCGCTGCGCTTCTGGAATTCCTGCGACTGCATTTCCTCGAAGCGTTGCAGACGGGCCTTGGACTTGGACTGGCGAGCCTTGGCGCCCTGGCGTACCCACTCCAGTTCGGCCTTCATGGCCTTGGCGTGGGAGGCTTCCTGCTTGGCTTCCTGGGCCAGGCGGTTGGCCTTGGATTCCAGCCAGCCGGAGTAGTTGCCTTCGAACGGGATGCCCTGGCCACGGTCCAGCTCGAGGATCCAGCCGGCGACGTTGTCGAGGAAGTAGCGGTCGTGGGTGATCGCCACCACGGTGCCCGGGAAGTCGTGCAGGAAGTGCTCCAGCCAGGCTACCGAGTCGGCGTCCAGGTGGTTGGTCGGCTCGTCCAGCAGCAGCATGTCCGGGGCGGACAGCAGCAGGCGGCACAGCGCCACGCGGCGCTTCTCGCCACCGGAGAGGTGCTCGATCTTGGCGTCCCACGGCGGCAGACGCAGGGCGTCGGCGGCGACTTCCAGCTGACGCTCCAGGTTGTGGCCATCGGAAGCCTGGAGGATGGCTTCCAGCTTGGCCTGCTCGGCGGCCAGGGCGTCGAAGTCGGCATCCGGCTCGGCGTAGGCGGCGTAGACCTCGTCCAGGCGGGCCTGGGCCTGCTTGATCTGGCCAACGGCCTCTTCGACGATGTCGCGCACGGTGGCCTGCGGGTCGAGCTTCGGCTCCTGCGGCAGGTAACCGACGTTGATGCCCGGCATCGGACGGGCTTCGCCTTCGATCTCGGTGTCGACGCCCGCCATGATGCGCAGCAGGGTGGATTTACCCGCGCCGTTCAGGCCGAGCACGCCGATCTTGGCGCCGGGGAAGAACGACAGGGAAATGTTCTTGAGGATTTCACGCTTGGGCGGCACGACCTTGCCGACCCGGTGCATGGTATAGACGTATTGAGCCATGGATACCTAGCTTCTGGGATAAGGGTGATCGGGGCAGTGTCGCTTCGACGGTTTCGATCCGGGAGCATCCGGAAGGCCTGAAGCGACCATTCGTCGCGGGCGACGGGCGAAACGCAGGACGGCATGGCCGGTTTCGCGGAAAATGGGCGCGCTGATCACCACGCGCGTGCGGCAAAGCTACCGGAAGCGACCGTGAAGGGCAAACCACGCTCGTCGGCGGTGCTGGCACTTGGCCTTGCTTCCGGGCATGCTTACGCGCGCCGAGTCCAGTCGTTTCCTCGTCAGGTAGCCGCTTCTTGCCCAAACCCACCCGTTCCTCGGCCAGCCTGGCCCGACCAGGACGGCTGGCCACCAAGAGTGCGCTGCTGCTGCTCGTGCCCATGATGCTCGGCCTGCTGATCTGGCAGCTGCGCCAGGAGTACCTCGGGCAGCAACGCTATGAGCGCGAACGCGCCACGGTCTACAGCCAGGAACTGGCCCGCCAACTCTCGCTGACCCTCGAGCTCAAGGCCCTGGCCGCGCGTACCCTCGCCAGCCAGCGGTTGCGCCAGGGCGAAGAGCCGGTGCTGCTGCTCGACGACCTGCAGCACATCTTCCCCGCGCTGCGCAGCCTGGCCTGGCTGAACGCCGAAGGGCGGATCGAGCGCGACACCGCTCCAACCTCCGCTGACGCCGACTTCATCGCCGGCCTGCTGCAGCGCAGCACCGGCCAGGCCTATCACTACGCCTATAACGAAGCCGGCGACCGCTTCTACGTGCTTCTACGCCCCTGGAGCGACACCGACGGCCCGCTCGCGATACTGCGCATGGACGCCTCCGTGGCTCGCCAGCAGTGGGTCGACAAGATGCCGCCAGGCTCGCAGCCGTGGGCCCTGGAAGATCAGGAGAGCCACCGCCTGCTGGCCCGTTCGCCCGCCACGCCGCAAGCACCGGGCGCCGACACTGGCCCAAGCGAAGTCGCCCTGGACGGACTGTTGGTAGCCAACAGCGACTGGCGGATACGCCCGCTGTTCGAGGACCTGCACGCCGGGCGCTCGCTGCTGCCGCGCCTGGCTGGCGAACTGGCCCTGCTCCTGCTGCTGGCCGGCATCGCCGGCTACGCCCTGTTCCGCCTGCAGCGCGAACAGCAGAGCCTGCGCGCGCTCACGGCCGACTCCCAGTCGCGCCTGCGTCAAGCCGCCCAGGCCCTGGCCGCGATCGAGGAAAGGGTGTTGGTGGAGCGCCCCGATGGCCGCCTGGCCTACCTCAACCCGCAAGCCGAACAACTGCTCGGCGTCCGCGTCGCCGACGCCGGACGCCATCACCTGATGACGCTGTTGCCACAGCTCAAGCAGGCGCAGCAGCCCGAACATATCGAACTCGAACACGACGGCCAGCGCCGCCTGTTCGCCGTCAGCCGCCACGCCCTGGACGACACCCAGTTGCCGGGCGAGCTGGCCTGGGTGCTGCGCGGCAACCTGTCCCAGGGCGGGCAGGTCTGGGTTCTGCGCGACGTCACCGAGGAGCAGCGCTCGCTGCAGGTGCTGGAAGAAACCCGGCGGCGCTACCAGGACATCTTCCAGGATGTCGGCGTGGCCCTCTGCGTGCTCGACCTGTCCGGGCTGCGGCGTTACCTGGACGAACGCGCGCTGCGGACTCCGGAAGAACTCGACGCCTGGCTGGCCCAGAGCGAAGAGCGATGGCCGCAGCTGTTGCGGCAGATCCGCATCACCGAGATCAACGACATCGCCAAGCGCCTGCTCGGCGTGCAGGACACCAAGCAGGCCTGGCAGCAGATGATCGGCTCCAGTGCGCGGCGAGCGGACAGCGTGCGCGCCAAGCTGATCAACGCGACGCTCACCGGCGGCGCCCTGGTCGAACAGGAAGTCAGCCTGCGCAGCCGCGGCGGCGAGCCCCGGTACTTCTGGCTGCAGGTGCGCATGCCCGAGCGCCAGGAAGACTTCGGCGCCATCACCCTCAGCCTGTCCGACATCGGCAGCCTCAAGCAGATCGAGATGTCGCTGGTGGAGCGCGAGAAGTTCTGGTCCGACGCGGTGCGCGCCGTGCCCGACACCCTGTACATCCACGACATCACCGCGCGCCGCGTGATCTTCAGCAACCACCACCTGGGCAGCCAGCTCGGTTACAACGAAGCCGAGCTCGCCCAGATGGGCGAACGGTTCTGGGAATGCCTGTTGCACCCGGACGACGTCGAGTACTACTGGCGCGTACGCAACCTGCAGCAGGTGATCGGCGACAGCCTGCTGCTCGACAGCCAGTTGCGCTGGCGGCACCGCGACGGCACCTGGCACTGGTTCGACATCCGCGAGCAAGCCTTCAGCCGCGACGAGTCCGGCCGCGTGGCGCGCCTGATCGGCGTGGCCAAGGACATCACCGCCTCGGTCGAGGCGAACAACTCGTTGCTCGAAAGCAGTCGCCGCTACCAGATGCTCGCGGAAAGCATCAGCGACGTGATCCTCACCACCGACGCTCTTCTGCGCGTCGACTACATCAGCCCGTCGATCCAGCAGACCTTCGGCTACAGCCCCGAAGCGCTGCTCGGCAGCGGTTTCCAGCAGATAGCCACCAACCCGGCGCAGATGGCCCGGATCAACGACCTGCTGGAGCGCGTCGAGGACGCGACCGGCAAGCCCGAGCGCCTCGCCGCCCTGCGTGAGTCCAGCTCGGTGCACCTGTTCACCCTCGACTGCCTGCGCGCCGACGGCCGCAAGATCCCGGTTGAGCTGCGCATCGCCCTGATGTGGGACGAAGGCGGGCGCTTCGTCGGCCTGCTCGGCGTGGCCCGCGACATCAGCCAGCAGCGCCGCGCCGAGCGCGAGATGCGCATGGCCGCCACGGTATTCGAGCACTCCACGGCGGCGATCATGGTTACCGACCCGGCCGGCTACATCGTCCAGGTCAACGACTCCTTCTCGCGCCTGACCGGCTACTCCGCCGCCGAAGTGCTGGACCAGCAGCCACGCATGCTCACTGCCGACCAGCAGGAAGCCAACCAGCTCAAGCACGTGCTCGACAGCCTGCAACTGAGCGGCAGCTGGGAAGGCGAGATCCTGCAGAAGCGCAAGAGCGGCGAGCTCTATCCCTCCTGGGTCGGCATCACCGCGGTGCAGGACGAGGAAGGCGACCTGGTCAGCTTCGTCTGCTTCTTCAGCGACATCAGCGAGCGCAAGGCGAGCGAAAGGCGCATCCACCGCCTGGCCTACTACGACGCCCTCACCCACCTGCCCAACCGCACGCTGTTCCAGGACCGCCTGCACACCGCGCTGATGCAGGCCGAACGGCACCAGCAGTGGGTCGTGCTGATGTTCCTCGACCTCGACCGCTTCAAGCCGATCAACGACTCCCTGGGCCACGCCGCCGGCGACCGCATGCTCAAGGAAGTCGCCGAACGCCTGAACCAGTGCGTCAGCGATTCCGATACCGTGGCGCGCATGGGCGGCGACGAGTTCACCCTGCTGCTGCCGGCGCTCGGCAACCGCGAGATCGCGCTCAAGCGCGCCATCCAGGTCGCCGAGCAGATCCTCGCCAGCCTCGCCCGCCCCTTCACCCTTGAAGGCCGCGAGTTCTTCGTCACCGCCAGCATCGGCGTGGCGCTCTCGCCGCAGGACGGCGCCGAGCTGAGCCAGCTGATGAAGAACGCCGACACGGCGATGTACCACGCCAAGGAAATGGGCAAGAACAACTTCCAGTTCTACCAGGCGGAAA
Source organism: Pseudomonas sp. QL9 (assembly GCF_041409665.1). Taxonomy (NCBI): domain Bacteria; kingdom Pseudomonadati; phylum Pseudomonadota; class Gammaproteobacteria; order Pseudomonadales; family Pseudomonadaceae; genus Pseudomonas; species Pseudomonas sp. QL9. The sequence continues at coordinate 3,687,444 of NZ_CP166971.1, read as the reverse complement.
TGAACGCCCGCGCCCTCGAGCGCCTGGAGCTGGAAAGCGACCTGCGCCGCGCCATCGAGCTGAACGAGTTCGTCCTGCACTACCAGCCGCAGTTCACCGGCGACGGCCGCCGCCTGACCGGCGCCGAGGCCCTGCTGCGCTGGCAGCACCCGCGCCGCGGGCTGATTCCGCCAGCCGAGTTCGTCCCGGTGCTGGAAGAGCTTGGCCTGATCGCCCAGGTCGGCGACTGGCTGCTCGCCGAAGCCTGCCGCCAGCTCAAGCGCTGGCATCGCGACAAGGTGCGGGTGCCCAAGGTCTCGGTGAACCTGTCGGCCCGGCAGTTCGCCGACGGCCAGCTCGGCACGCGCATCGCCGGCATCCTGATGGAGACCGGCATCCCGCCGGCCTGTCTGGAGCTGGAGCTGACCGAAAGCATCCTGATGAGCGACGTGTCCGAGGCCATGCATATCCTCTTCGGCCTCAAGCGCCTGGGCCTGGCCATCGCGGTGGACGACTTCGGTACCGGCTACTCGTCGCTGAACTACCTCAAGCAGTTCCCCATCGACGTGCTGAAGATCGACCGCAGCTTCGTCGACGGCCTGCCCCACGGCGAGCAGGACGCGATGATCGCCCGCGCCATCATCGCCATGGCCCACAGCCTGAACCTGATGGTGATCGCCGAGGGCGTGGAAACCCAGGCACAGCTCGACTTCCTGCGCGAGCACGGCTGCGACGAGGTACAGGGCTTCCTGTTCGGCCGGCCGATGACCGCCGAGCAGTTCGCCGCGCTCTTCTCCAGCAATACGCTGTTCCTGCTCGGCTGACGCCGGCATTCGCGAACATCGCCCCGCTGATTTCCCGCCCCGCGTGAGGCCCGCTTATCCGCCGCATGACTGCCTTTCATATGCCAGCACTGGCGGCATGGGGTAGAATGCGCCCCTTTCCCTAGCACCGATCCTTAAGAGGACCGCCATGTTCAGCCGTGATTTGACCCTCGCCCGCTACGATGCCGAACTCTTCGCCGCGATGGAGCAAGAAGCCCAGCGCCAGGAAGAGCACATCGAGCTCATCGCCTCCGAGAACTACACCAGCCCGGCGGTGATGGAAGCCCAGGGTTCGGTGCTGACCAACAAGTACGCCGAAGGCTATCCGGGCAAGCGCTACTACGGTGGTTGCGAATACGTCGACGTCGTCGAGCAACTGGCCATCGACCGCGCCAAGCAACTGTTCGGCGCCGACTACGCCAACGTCCAGCCGCACTCCGGCTCCCAGGCCAACAGCGCCGTCTACATGGCCCTGCTGAACGCCGGCGACACCGTGCTGGGCATGAGCCTGGCCCACGGCGGCCACCTGACCCACGGCGCCAGCGTCAGCTTCTCCGGCAAGATCTACAACGCCGTGCAGTACGGCATCGACAGCAACGGCCTGATCGACTACGACGAAGTCGAGCGCCTGGCCGTCGAGCACAAGCCGAAGATGATCATCGCCGGCTTCTCCGCCTACTCGCAGGTCCTCGACTTCCCGCGCTTCCGCGCCATCGCCGACAAGGTAGGCGCCTACCTGTTCGTCGACATGGCCCACGTGGCCGGCCTGGTTGCTGCCGGCCTGTACCCGAACCCGGTTCCGTTCGCCGACGTCGTCACCACCACCACCCACAAGACCCTGCGCGGCCCGCGCGGCGGCCTGATCATCGCCCGCAAGAACGAAGAGCTGGAGAAGAAGCTGAACTCCGCTGTCTTCCCGGGTGGCCAGGGTGGCCCGCTGGAGCACGTGATCGCCGCCAAGGCCGTGTGCTTCAAGGAAGCCCTGCAGCCCGAGTTCAAGGAATACCAGGCGCAGGTCATCAAGAACGCCCAGACCATGGCCCAGGTGTTCATCGAGAACGGCTACGACGTGGTTTCCGGCGGTACCCAGAACCACCTGTTCCTGCTGTCCCTGATCAAGCAGGACATCACCGGTAAGGACGCCGACGCCGCCCTGGGTCGCGCCTTCATCACCGTGAACAAGAACAGCGTGCCGAACGACCCGCGTTCCCCGTTCGTTACCTCGGGCCTGCGCATCGGCACCCCGGCCGTAACCACCCGCGGCTTCAAGGAAGGCGAGTGCCGCCAGCTGGCCGCCTGGATCTGCGAGATCCTCGCCAACCTGGGCGACGAGGCCGTCGAAGGCCGCGTGCGCGAGCAGGTCAAGGCCCTCTGCGCCAAGTTCCCGGTATACGGCAACTAAGCCCTACCACGAACACGAAGAAGCCCGGCATCCGCCGGGCTTCTTCTTTTCCGCCCCCCCCCCCCGCCCGCAGGCCTCGCTGGCAGCCTCGACGCCGGCCAACTAGGCTCGTGCAGGAACCACCGACCGGGCTCAATACCCCAGGCCGCGGGGAGCTGGTATGATGCCCGCCTTTTTTGCCCAGGCCGCGCAAGACGGCTATTCCTGACTGACCGGTCGACTGAAAAAGACGCCCAACCTAGGGAGCACGACATGCTCGAAAAGCTGTTCCAACTCAAGGCGCACAACACCAACGTACGCACCGAGATCCTGGCCGGGATCACCACCTTCCTGACCATGGCCTACATCCTCTTCGTCAACCCGAGCATCCTCGGCGAGACCGGCATGGACAAGGGCGCGGTGTTCGTCGCCACCTGCCTGGCCGCGGCCATCGGCTCGGCGATCATGGGGATGATCGCCAACTATCCGATCGCCCTGGCGCCGGGCATGGGCCTGAACGCCTTCTTCACCTACACCGTGGTGCTGCACATGGGCCACACCTGGCAGGTGGCGCTTGGCGCGGTGTTCCTCTCGGCGTGCATGTTCTTCGTCATTTCGATCTTCCGCATCCGCGAATGGATCATCAACAGCATCCCGCTGGCACTGCGCTCGGCGATCGCCGCCGGCATCGGCCTGTTCCTCGCGCTGATCTCGCTGAAGGAAGCCGGCATCGTCGTCGCTAACCCGGCCACCCTCGTCGGCATGGGCGACCTGGCCAAGCCCGAGCCGCTGCTGGCAATCCTCGGTTTCATCCTGATCGTCGCCCTGGAAGCCCGCCGCGTGACCGGCGCGGTGATGATCGGCATCCTCGCCGTGACCTTCGTCGCCATCGCCCTGGGCGTCTCCAAGTTCGGCGGCGTGGTGTCGATGCCGCCGTCGCTGGCGCCCACCTTCCTGCAGCTGGACATCAAGGGCGCCCTGGACATCGGCCTGACCAGCGTGATCTTCGCCTTCCTCTTCGTCGACCTGTTCGACAACTCCGGCACCCTGATCGGCGTGGCCAAGCGCGCCGGCCTGATGGGCAAGGACGGGCACATGCCGAAGATGGGCCGTGCGCTGATCGCCGACAGCACCGCCGCCATGTTCGGCTCGCTGCTGGGCACCTCCACCACCACCAGCTACATCGAGTCGGCGGCGGGCGTTTCCGCCGGTGGCCGGACCGGCCTGACCGCCATCGTGGTCGCCGTGCTGTTCCTCCTGGCGCTGTTCTTCGCCCCGCTGGCAGGCAACGTGCCGGCCTTCGCCACTGCGCCTGCGCTGTTCTTCGTCGCCGTGCTGATGGCCTCGGGCCTGGCCGAGATCGACTGGGACGACCTGACCGTCGCCGCACCGGTAGTTGTCACCGCGCTGGCCATGCCGCTGACCTTCTCCATCGCCAACGGCATCGCCTTCGGCTTCATCACCTGGACCGCCTGCAAGCTGCTGTCCGGCCGCTGGCGCGAACTGAACTGGGCGCTGGTGATCCTGTCGGTGCTGTTCGTCATCAAGCTGGGCTGGTACAACGCCTAATCAGCGACCGCCTAATTTCTGGGTCCCCGCATTCGCGGGGATGACGGCTCGGTTCCGTCACTCCCGCGAACGCGGGAGCCCAGCGATACCACGCGCCATTGCAACCGCCGATCCGCAAGAGTTCCTCGCCCCATGAGCAGCCCCCGCTTCAACCCTGCCGCCTACGACACCCAACTGGCCGACAAGGCCGCGCGCCTGCGCGAGCTGCTGGCGCCCTTCGCCGCACCCGAGCCGCAGGTGTTCGATTCGCCGCGCGAGCACTACCGCCTGCGCGCCGAGTTCCGTCTGTGGCGCGAGGCCGAGCAGCGCCATTACGCGATGTTCGAGCAGGGCGACAAGCACACGCCGATCCTGATCGACGACTTCCCCATCGCCAGCCTGCGCATCAATGAACTGATGCCGCGCCTGAAGGCGGCCTGGGCGGAGCCGGCGCTGGGCCACAAGCTGTTCCAGGTGGAGTTTCTCACCACCCTGGCGGGCGATGCGCTCATCACCCTCTGCTACCACCGTCCGGTGGATGCCGCCTGGGAAGCTGCCGCGCAGAAGCTCGCCGCCGACCTGGGCGTGAGCCTCGTCGGCCGCTCCCGCGGCAAGCGCGTGGTGGTAGGGCGCGATTACGTGAACGAAGAGCTGACCGTCGCCGGCCGCACCTTCCGCTACCGCCAGCCGGAGGGCGCTTTCACCCAGCCCAACGGTCAGGTCTGCCAGAAGATGCTGAACTGGGCCTTCGACGCCCTGGGCGAGCGCCAGGACGACCTGCTGGAGCTGTACTGCGGCAACGGCAACTTCACCCTGCCGCTGGCCACCCGCGTGCGCAAGGTGCTGGCCACCGAGATCAGCAAGACCTCGGTGAACGCCGCCCTCGCCAACCTGGCCGACAACGCTGTGGATAACGTCACCCTGGTGCGCCTCTCCGCCGAGGAGCTGACCCAGGCGCTCAACGAGGTGCGCCCGTTCCGCCGCCTGGCCGACGTCGACCTGAAGTCCTACGACTTCGGCAGCGTCTTCGTCGACCCGCCGCGCGCCGGCATGGACTCGGACACCTGCGAGCTGACCCGCCGCTTCGAGCGCATCCTCTATATCTCCTGCAACCCGGAGACCCTGGCGCAGAACATCGCCCAGCTGCACGACACCCACAAGGTCACCCGCAGCGCGCTGTTCGACCAGTTCCCCTACACCCACCACATGGAAGCGGGCGTTCTGCTGGAACGTCGCTAAGGCGAACCCAACCTGGGTTGGGCGGCGTATGGCGCGCCGCCCGCTAGGCTGCTGTGGATAACCACAACACCCAGAGCCTCGCCATGAAACCTCTCCTTGCTGCGCTGCTGTCCCTGCTGCTCAGTGCCTGCGCCGGCAGCGACCCGCAACAGGTCAGCGTCTCGCCGCACGCCGACGGCACCCAGAGCACATTCTTCATCCACGCCGTGCGCACCCAGGGCCATCGCCTGGATCTGGAGGAGCGTTTCGATACGGCCGTGCGCCACGCGCTGGAGGCCAAGGGCTATCGCTACCAGGCGGACGGCGGCGATCTGCAGGTGCTCTATGCGCTGGGCCTGGACCGCCAGACCGACGTCATCCAGCGTCCGGTCGCGACCCAGGCGGGTGTGATCAACCAGACGCAGATCGCCGATTCCGACCGCGCACGGCTGGCCATGCGCATCCTCGATGAACGCAGTCAGGAAGTGCTCTACGAAGCGCAGCTCAGCCGCCAGGTGCAGGACCCGAACCTGAGTCAGGCCGCGTTCGACGCCGCCATCGCCAAGCTGCTGAAGGACTTTCCGGCGCACCAGGGCGCGCGCTGAAGCGCGGGCGCGGCCAGATGGCCGGTCACTGGTGGTTGGACGGGGTCTTGCGGACGAACTTGATGGAGTAGCTGAAGTCCGGCTTGCGCGTGACGCTGATCGGACGGCTGGTCACGGTGTCCAGGGTAACGTTCCAGAAGCCGGTGCTGGGGACGCGGATGCGCGCCGGGAACTGCTTGAAGGCGCCGCCGTGGTAGGAGTGGCGGCCACCGTTCTTGAAGCTGCGGAAGTTGGCATCGCTCATCAGACGGATATTGCACATGCGCGAGCATTCAATGATCACGAGGTCGCCCTCGTTGAGATGTTCGCGCTGGTGGATGAATTTCATGACGACGCCCGCAATGCCTTTCCGGAAAGGCGCGATGTTACCACGGAACACTGCGCCAGCGCAGGAACGACGGGCCTTAGAGTCCCTCGAAGTCCGCTTCGCGAATCTTCTGCGGCGGCGTCTCCTCGACCGGCTCGGGCTCCACCGGCGCCTCCTTGCGACGCTCCAGCCAGTACAGGGCAAGCAGCGCCAGCACGGAAATCCCGCCGCGATAGAGCAAGCCGTAGAGGGTCGCGTCGCCCTCCAGGCCACTGCCGGAGGACCAGGCGATGAACAGCCGCGACAGGGTCAGGGTGAGCTGGATCAGCACAACCAGGATCAAGCCGGGGCGCAGCAGCTCCACGCGGCGAACGGCGAAGAACAGGAACAGCGCCAGGGCGAACTGGTGGCCGCCGTAGAATACCTGGGCGTCGCTTACCGAGGACGGCTCCATCAGCAGCATGCCACTGAGGTTGGCCATCTCGTACGGGCGGACCCAGTACAGAATCCCCAGGCCACACCAGACCAGGGCTTGAACCAGCAGGACGATACGGGCGAAGAGCATCCAGATTCTCCCGGGGCCCGAGGCCCGTGTGATGAAGGGTGGCTAAAGGACACAGACCCTCGGCGGCGAGGCGAGTTCGGCGCCGGTCGTCACATGCTGAAACAGTACCACCGCGGGCGCCGGGAACCTCGGGCGTATGCTCCGGCGGTTTCATTCTGACAGGAGATTCCGATGCGCCGTTTCCTCCTTCTCGCTGCCCTCCTCGCCGGCAGCGCCCAGGCCGCCGAACCGCTGACCATCGACGTCTACCGTGACGCCAACTGCAGTTGCTGCAAGGACTGGATCAAGCACCTTCAGGCCAATGGCTTCCAGGTCAATGATCATGTGGAAAACGACATGTCCGCGGTCAAGACACGCCTTGGCGTACCGCACTCCATGGGCTCGTGCCATACCGGGGTAATCGACGGCAAGTTCGTCGAGGGCCATGTGCCGGCGTCCGACGTGCTCAAGCTGCGCGAGCGCAGCGACCTGGTCGGCGCAGCAACGCCGGGCATGCCGATCGGCTCGCCGGGCATGGAGATGGGCGATCGCCACGATGCCTACCAGGTGCTGGGGCTGACCAAGGACGGCAAGGCCGTGGTGCTGGCGGATTATCCACAGCGCTGATGGCTTTTCTGTAGGAGCGCGCCATGCGCGCGAATCGCGGACAAGGTCCGCTCCTACAGTGAATGAAAAGGGGCGGCCAACTGGCCGCCCCTTTTCATTCACTCGGCGCCTTTGCCTGAGGCCTTGGGCAATAGCCCGTCGGCGCGGAACATCGCCTTGATCCCACGCACAGCCTGGCGCAGGCGGTCGCGGTTCTCGATCAGGGCGAAGCGCACGTGGTCGTCGCCGTAGTCGCCGAAGCCGATGCCCGGCGATACCGAGACCTTGGCGTCCTGCAGCAGCTTCTTGGCGAACTCCAGCGAGCCCAGGTGCGCGTAGGGCTCGGGGATCTTCGCCCAGACGTACATCGAGGCCTTGGGGTTCTCGACCATCCAGCCCGCCTCGTGCAGGCCTTTCACCAGCACGTCGCGGCGCACCTGGTACTGCTCGGCGATGTCGCGCACGCACTGCTGGTCGCCTTCCAGCGCGGCGATGGCCGCCACCTGCAGCGGGGTGAAGGTGCCGTAGTCGTGGTAGCTCTTGATCCGCGCCAGGGCGCTGACCAGCTCGGGGTTGCCGACCATGAAGCCGATCCGCCAGCCGGCCATGTTGTAGCTCTTGGACAGGGTGAAGAACTCCACCGCAATGTCCTTCGCGCCCGGCACCTGCATGATCGAGGGCGCCTTCCAGCCGTCGAAGACGATGTCGGCGTAGGCCAGGTCGTGCACCACCAGCACGTCGTACTGCTTGGCCAGGGCCACCACGCGCTCGAAGAAGTCCAGCTCGACGCACTGCGCGGTCGGGTTGGAGGGGAAGCCGAGGATCATCATCTTCGGCTTGGGAATGGATTCGCGGATCGCCCGTTCCAGCTCGTTGAAGAAGTCGATGCCCGGCACCAGCGGCACCGAGCGCACCTGGGCGCCGGCGATCACCGCGCCGTAGATGTGGATCGGGTAGCTGGGGTTCGGCACCAGGATGTTGTCGCCGTGGTCGAGGGTCGCCAGCATCAGGTGCGCCAGGCCTTCCTTCGAGCCGATGGTGACGATGGCTTCGCTGTCCGGGTCGATGTCCACGGCGTAGCGATCCTTGTACCAGTGCGAGATGGCGCGGCGCAGGCGCGGGATGCCACGAGAGGTGGAGTAGCCGTGGGTGTCTTCGCGCTGGGCGACCTGCACCAGCTTCTCGACGATGTGCGGCGGGGTCGGGCCGTCGGGGTTGCCCATGGACAGGTCGATGATGTCCTCGCCGCGGCGGCGCGCGGCCATCTTCAGTTCGGCGGTGATGTTGAAGACGTAGGGCGGGAGACGGTCGATGCGCGCAAAGCGGCGAGCTGAACGGGGTTCAGTCATGATTTCCTCGGTGAACGTAAGCGCCCGGAACCGTCCGAGCGACGTCGGCCACTGCGGTGGCCTGGAAAGGCGCGGGGCCTTTCTTGTCGGCGAACATATCCGCCGCTAGGCTCGCTGTCGAGTTTTCCTTTCAGGCTTCGAATCCATGTCACCTCTGCATTACTGGCAACTGGACGTCTTCGCCGATCGCCCGCTCAGCGGCAACGGCCTGGCGGTGTTCGCCGACGCCCGCGGTTTGTCCGACACCACGCTGCAAGCCCTGACCCAGGAGCTGCGCCAGTTCGAGACGATCTTCCTCTACCCCACCGCGCAGCTAGACACCTACGCCGCGCGCATCTTCACCATGGAGGAGGAACTGCCCTTCGCCGGTCATCCGCTGCTCGGCGCCGCGGCGCTGCTGCACCACATCCACCAGCGCGGCGAGCAGGAGCACTGGACCATCCAACTGCCGGCCAAGCAGGTCGAACTCGATACCCGCCGCCACGGCCATGGCTTCGTCGCTCAGATGAACCAGGGCCAGGCGCAGTTCGGCGCCACCCTCGACGAGAATGGTCGGCGCTGGTTCGCCGAGGCCTTCTCGCTGCAGGTCAGCGATCTCGCCGATTACCCGGCGCAAGTGGTCAGCACCGGCCTGCCCTACCTGCTGCTGCCGGTGCGCGGGGAAGCCCTCGGGCGCATCCGCCAGCGCGCCGACCTCTCCGCCGGGCTGGCCGGCATCGGAGCGGCCTTCGTCTTCCTGGTCGATGTGGATAACCGTGAAGGCCGCACCTGGGACAGCGCCGGGCTGGTCGAGGACATCGCCACCGGCAGCGCCGCCGGTCCCGTCGCCGCCTACCTGGTGGAGCTGGGCAAGGCGCGCCGCGGCGAGGCCTTCGCGCTGGCCCAGGGCCGCTTCCTCGGCCGCCCCAGCCGGCTGGAGGTCAAGGTCGGCCTCGACGGCCAGGTGCAGGTCGGCGGCAAGGTGCAGTTGCTGGCGCATGCAGAACTTCTCTGCACGCTCGGCTGACGGCCGGCCTGGCGAGGCGCCACTGCGCCGACGACACTGATTCGACGAGTTCGCAGGAGAAGACGCCATGCAATGGGGCAAGGGACGACGCAGCGACAACGTGGAGGACGCCGGCAGCGACGGCGGCGGCATGGGTGGCGGCGGTCCGCGCATCGGCGGCCGCGGCCTGAGCCTGGGCGGGGTGGCCATCGTGGTGGTGGTCGGCCTGCTGATGGGCCAGGACCCGATGCAGATCCTCGGCAACCTGCTCGGCCAGATGGGTGCGACCCAGGCCCCGGCCACGCGACCGACGCAGGGCCATACGGCGAACCCCAACGACCCGCAGGTGGACTTCGTCCGCGCTATCCTCGGCGACACCGAGGACACCTGGGGGCAGATCTTCGCCCACAGCAACATGCAGTACGAGCAGCCCAAGCTGATCCTGTTCAACGGCGGGGTGAACTCGGCTTGCGGCTTCGCCTCCTCGGCGGTCGGCCCCTTCTATTGCCCGGGCGATCACCGCGTCTACCTCGACCTCGACTTCTTCCGCGAGATGGAGCAGCGCTTCCACGCCTCCGGCGACTTCGCCCGCGCCTACGTGATCGCCCACGAAGTCGGCCACCATGTGCAGAACCTGCTGGGCATCTCGGCCAAGATCCAGGCGGCGCGCCAGCGCGGTGCGCGCATGGAGGGGGCGGACGGTCTCTCGGTGCGCCAGGAGCTGCAGGCCGACTGCTTCGCCGGGGTCTGGGCCAACCACGCCCAGCAACGCCTGAACTGGCTGGAACCGGGCGATATGGAAAGCGCCCTGAACGCCGCCAACGCCATCGGCGACGACCGCCTGCAGAGCCAGTCGCGCGGCAGCGTGGTACCCGACTCCTTCACCCACGGCACCTCGGCGCAGCGCATGCGCTGGTTCAAGCTCGGCTTCGACGGCGGATCGCCGGGCAAGTGCGACACCTTCAAGGCGCAGGCACTGTAGCGCGAGCTGATCCGTCCGGCGCTGGTCGGTAGGAGCGGATCTCATCCGCGATCTTCATCGAACGCAGGAGCGCACCATGCGCGCGATTCGCGGACAAGGTCCGCTCCTACGGGGAGAAACAATCGCGGGGGTCACAGACTTCGGCTGAGAACGCGCAGGAAGTAGGCCGGCTCGACCGGCTTGAGCATGAAGTCGAGCACGTTGAGGCGCATGGCTTCGATCACGTCGCGGGTGGCCGCCTGGCCGGACAGCACGATGATCGGCAGGAAGGTGCCGATGAGGTTGAGCTCGCGGACCAGGTGCAGCCCGGAACCCTCCTCCTCCATGTTCAGGTCGGTCACCAGCAGGTCGATCGACGACTCGTCTCGGGTGATGCGCCGCAGCGCTTCGGCGGCGCTGCTGGCGGTGAGGCAGTCGACGTCGGCGCCCTCGATCAGCTCGCGCATTTCCGCAAGCACGTCCTCATCGTCGTCCACCAGCAGGATGACCGGGCGGCGCACCGGCGTCTCGGTAATTTCCCTGAGCGCCTCGAGTTCCTCTTCGCTGAGGAAGTTGTTCTGCGACATGGGCTGCGGACGTCCGTGAAGGCCATTTGCCATCCATTATAGCGGCCACTCCGAAAGCGCAAGCCGCCAAAAAGAAGGGCCGCAAAGCGGCCCTGGGAATACGCCGGCATCCAGCCGGCGCCGGGGTTCAGCAGGCGCGGGCGAGACCGGCGGCGCCCAGGCGCTCGGCGATTTCACCGAGTATCGCCGGATCGTCGATGGTCGAGGGAGGGGCATATTCCTCGCCGTCGGCGATCTTGCGCAAAACAGCGCGCAGGATCTTGCCCGAGCGCGTCTTCGGCAGCCGCTTGACCACCACCACGCGCTGGAAGCAGGCCAACGCGCCGATGCGCTCGCGAACCAGCGCCACCAGTTCGCGCTGCACCTGTTCCTCGCCGAGCCGCGCATCGTCCTTGAGCACCACCAGGCCCAACGGTACGTGGCCCTTGATCGGGTCCTGCACGGCGATCACCGCGCACTCGGCCACCGCGCCGTGCAGCGCCAGCAACTCCTCCATCTCGCCAGTGGAAAGGCGGTGCCCGGCGACGTTAATCACGTCGTCGGTACGGCCCATGATGTAGACGAAGCCGTCCTCGTCGACGTAGCCGCCGTCGCCGGTGTGGTAGTAGCCGGGATAAGTCCGCAGGTAGGCATTCAAATAGCGCGGGTGGTCGCCCCACAGCGTCTGCGCGCAACCGGGCGGCAGCGGCAGGCCGATGACGATCGAGCCGGTCTGGTTCGGGCCCAGCAGATGGCCTTCCTCGTCCACCACCTGGACGTTGTAGCCAGGCACCGGCAGGCTGCTCGAGCCGGGACGCTGATCCGCGCTCCCCAGGCCGGTGCAGGGCGCGGTCACCGGCCAGCCGGTCTCGGTCTGCCACCAGTGGTCGTGCACCGGTTTGCCGGTGAGTTCTTCCAGCCAGTGCTGGGTGCTGCTGTCGAGCTTCTCGCCGGCGAGGAACAGGCGCCGCAGCGAGCTTAGGTCGTAGTGCTTGAGCAGTTCGCCGTGCGGGTCTTCCTTGCGGATCGCGCGGATCGCCGTGGGTGCACAGAACAGCGCATTGACCTTGTGCTCCTGGATCACCCGCCAGTAGGCGCCGGCATCTGGCGTGCGCACCGGCTTGCCTTCATAGAAGACAGTGGTGCAGCCATTCATGAGCGGGCCGTAGACGATCAGAGAATGGCCGACCACCCAGCCGACGTCGGAGATGCCCCACCAGACGTCCCCCGGTTGCATGCCGAAGATGTTCGGCAGCGCGTACTGCATGGCCACCGCATGGCCGCCGTTGTCGCGCACGATGCCCTTGGGTTTTCCGGTGGTGCCGGAGGTGTACATGATGTACAGAGGGTCGCCGCTCGCAAGCTCCACCGGGTCGGCAGGCTCGGCATGGGCCACCGTCTCGCGCCAGTCGAGGTCACGCCCGGCGTGCAACTCGGCCATCGCCTGCGGACGCTGCCAGACCATCACGTGCGCCGGTTGGTGCAGCGCCAGCTCCAGTGCCTTGTCCACCAGCGGCTTGTATTCGATGACGCGCTCGAACTCCAGGCCGCAGGACGCGGTGAGGATCAGCTTGGGCTTGGCGTCGTCGATGCGCAGCGCCAGCTCGTAGGGCGCGAAGCCGCCGAACACCACCGAGTGCACTGCCCCAAGGCGCGCACAGGCCAGCATGGCCATCGCCGCCTGCGGCACCATAGGCATGTAGATGATCACCCCGTCGCCCTTGCCCACGCCGAGCGCGCGCAGGGCACCCGCCAGGCGCGCCACCTCGTCGCGCAGTTCGCGGTAGCTGAAGCGTTGCTGCACGCCGGTCACCGGCGAGTCGTAGATCAGCGCAGCCTGCTCGCCGCGGCCGAGGGCGATCTGCTGGTCGAGAGCGAGGTAGCTGCTGTTCAGGCGGCCGTCGGCGAACCAGCGATGGCTGCCGTCGGCCAGGTGTTCGAGGATATTGCGCGGGCGCTGGTACCAGGCCACGGCCTCGGCCTGCTCGGCCCAGAAGGAGACAGGATCCGCCAGGGAGCGGTCGTAGGATTGCCGGTAGTTCATCATCGAGCCCTCTGAATTGTTGTTATCGAGGTCGAGTAACGAGTATGGACAGGCCTCGGGGGGCCGCCATCAGCCTTTTGTCGAACGCCGGCGGAGCCTTCCTGCGAGACTGCGCCCCTCGGCATTGGCCGGTTCTCGAAATGGACAACCGGCTTTAATTGCTGACAGCCAAGCAAGGCTGCCAACTCGGACCTAAGCTAGCACCCGCGCAAAGCCTTCCAGATCGACTAAGTTGTGTTCTTGATGGATTAAATTGCTGAGCCGCCTATCCAGATGTCGAGAACCTCCGACTGGCCGCTGCCGCCGGACAGCCTGCGCCTGCTGCTGCCGCCCGTGCTGCTCGCCAAGCTCGCCGCGCATCCGCTGAGCCGCGACCTCTACCCCACCTCGCTGGGCCACTACCGGCGTGCCCGCGACCACCAGATGAGCCGCGACCGCCACGACGACCACCTGCTGATCTATTGCAGCGAGGGTGTTGGCCATCTTCTCGCCGACACCACGGAAGGCCCGCAGGCGCTGCGCGTCGGCAGCGGCGACCTGATCTGGCTGCCGCCGGGTATGGCGCACGAATACCGCGCCGACCATGAACAACCCTGGAGCATCTCCTGGGTCCACCTGCGCGGCGACGGCGCACCCTGGCTGCGCCAGGCTGCCGGCTACGACGCCTCGCCGCTGCGCCATTGGGGCGTGCAGCACGCGCTGCTGGGCGGTTTCACCCAACTGCTCGAGGCCGGTCACAGCGGCTACCGCTTCCAGCCCTACCTGCTGGCCGCCAGCCGGCTACGCGCGCTGCTCTGCCAGCTACCGTTGTTGCGCCCGCTACGCGAGGGCGGACTGGACCTCGACGGCCTGCACGCGTACATGCGCGAGAACCTGCACCGACGCCTGGAACTGGCGCAGCTGGCGGCCTTCTGCAACTTGTCGAAGTTCCACTTCGTCAATCGCTACCGGGTGCTGACCGGACGCACGCCGGTGCAGCACTTCCTGCACCTGAAGATCGAGTACGCCTGCCAGTTGCTGGACAGCAGCGGGCACAGCGTCGCCCAGGTCAGCGAAGCCCTCGGGTATGACGACAGCTATTACTTTTCAAGGCTTTTCAGCAAGGTCATGGGCCTGTCGCCCAGTGCCTATCGCGCGCGTCTGGGCGAGGGGCGCGGGGGCGCCTGAGGGGGTTCGCTGCCGGTCGTCGCCAGCCCCCGGCGCGGCATCGGTGCGGGACTAAACTCTCGACTCCCCTCCCTTACCCCGGGGTGTCACAGCATGAAAATCCTCGTTCGCCCGTCCTCCAGCAGCAAGGGCAAGTGCTGGCAGGTGTGTCTGGATCAACTGGCCGTGGACTTCCGCAATGAACAGGAAGCCAGGCTCTTCGTCAGCACCCTGGAAACCCGCCTGCAAGCGCCCCACGTCCTACCCAGACAGATACCGCCGTTGGCCAGCTGAGCCTTCGCTCAGACGCTGCGCTCGCTGATCTGGCCGCTCGACCAGCCAAGCAGCGCCGCGCATCCCCCGCACAGACAGATCACCACTGCCATGGGCAGGGCGCTGCCGTCGTGCAGCGCGCCGACCAGCGCCGAGGCGCCGGCCGCCACGCTGAACTGCAGGCTGCCCATCAGCGCCGATGCGCTGCCGGCGTGACTTCCCTGCCCCGCCATGGCGCATGCCGAGGAGTTGGGCATCAGGAATCCCAGGCTGGCGATACAGCCGAACAGTGGCACCAGCAGCGGCCACAGGTGCTCAGGACGAAACAACGTCACCGCCAGCAGGATCAGCCCGCAACCGAAGTACACCCAGACCGCACGCCGCAGCCAGAACCCCGGTCCGCGAAAACGCAGCAGGTAGGCGTTCACCTGCGCCATCAGGATGAAGCCCGCGGCGTTGCTGCCGAATACCCAGCCATAGTGCTCGGGCGCCACGCCGTAGAGCTGGATGAACACGAATGGCGAGCCGGCGATGTAGGAGAACATCCCCGCGATGGCAACCCCGCCGGTCAGCGCATAGGTCAGGAAGGCGCGATCGCCGAACAGCCGGCGGTACTCGCCCAGGGCTCCGCCCAGTGGCGGTCGCGGGCCGGCCGGGATGGTCTCTGGCAGGCGCAGGCCGATTGCCAGCCCGGCGAGCGCGCTGAAGCCAGTCAGGCAGTAGAAGATCGACTGCCAGCCAAAGGTGCCGAGCAGTGCGCCGCCGGCCAAGGGCGCGAGGATCGGCGCCAGCCCCATGACCAGCATCAGCTGCGAGAACGCCTTCGCCGCGGCGATCGGATCGCACAGGTCGCGCACCACCGCGCGGGAGATCACCATGCCGGCGCAGCCACCCAGGGCCTGGACGAAGCGCGCGCCGATCAGCCATTCGAGGCTCGGTGCGACGGCACAGGCCAGCGACGCCAGGGTGAAGATGCTCACGCCCAGCAGCAGCGGCTTGCGCCGGCCATAACGGTCGGCCAGCGGACCGTACAGCAGTTGGCCGATGGCAAGGCCGGCGAAGTACGCCGACAGGCTCAGCTGCACGTGCTCGACATCGGTACCGAAGGCCTGGGCCAGCGCCGGGAAACTCGGCAGATAGAAATCGATGGCCATGGGGCCGAAGGCGCTCAGCGCGCCGAGGATCAGCAGGATCGGGAAGGTCATGGCTCACCGGTTCGGGGACCGCCGCCGCGGTGTCCGGCCGAGGCTACGGGCAAGTCGCGGGGCGAAAAGAAAGCTGGCTAACGAAACGCCGCCAAGCATAGCAATTTGGCGCTCAGCGGGCAGGCCGGCGTACACAGATTTCCGCCATGGGGATAACCGGATGGCCAGGGTGCGAGCGCGGCTCGCACCCTGGCCGGCACTCAGGCCGCGGGACCTTCGCCGTGCGCGGGGTGCGCTTCGGGCGCGGGTTGGGGACTGACCTTCTCCTTGCGCTTGCCGAGACGGTCGGAGAACGACTCCACCAGCATGTAGAACATCGGGATCAGGAAGGTCGCCAGCAGGGTTGCGGCTAGCATCCCGCCGATCACCCCGGTACCGATCGAGTGACGGCTGGCGGAACCGGCGCCGCTGCTGATCGCCAACGGCACGCAACCGAGGATGAAGGCCAGTGAGGTCATGACGATCGGGCGGAAGCGCAGCTTGGCCGCCTCCAGCGCCGCCTGCATCGGCCCCATGCCCTGCTCCTCGCGACAGAGCACGGCGAACTCGATGATCAGGATGGCGTTCTTCGCCGCGAGGCCAATCAGGGTCACCAGGCCGACCTGGAAGTACACGTCGTTGTCGATGCCGCGCAGCCAGATGGCGAGGATGGCGCCGAACACCGCGAAGGGCACGGCGGTGACCACCGCCAGCGGCAGCGACCAGCGTTCGTACTGTGCGGCGAGGATGAGGAATACCAGGATCAGGCCGAAGATGAACGCCTGCCCGCCCGAGCCCTGGGCTTCGAGTTCCTGATAGGCCGAACCGATCCAGGTCAGCATGTAGTCCTGGCCGAGGGTCTGGTCAGCCACTTGCTGCATCGCCGCCAGCGCCTGGCCGGAGCTGTAGCCCGGCGCCGGGCCGCCGAGGAGCTTGGCCGCTGGGAACACGTTGAAGCGCGAGAAGGTATCCGGACCGAGGATGCGCCGCACTTGCACCAGCGCCGAGAGCGGTACCAGGTCACCGGTGGACGCGCGCACGTAGACCTGCTTGAGATCCTCGGGCTTGCGGCGGAAGTCCGACTCGGACTGCAGGTTCACCTTCCAGGTCCGCCCGTACAGGCTGAAGTCGTTGACGTAGTAGGCGCCGAAAGTCGCCTGCATGGCCGTGAACACGTCGTCGATCGCTACCCCGAGGGCGCGCGCCTTGGTCCGGTCCAGGTCGATGAAGTACTGCGGCACGTTGGCGTTGAACGTGGTGGTCACGCCCGCCAGCTCGGGACGCTTGGCGGCGGCGGCCATGAACTTCTGCACCATCGCCTGCAGCTGCTCGGGAGTGCCGCCACTGCGGTCCTGGATATAGGCCTCGAAGCCACCGGTGGTGGACATGCCGGTGATCGGCGGCGGGTTGAAGGTCAGGGTCACGCCGTCCTGCTGCTTCATGCCCATACCCATGAAGGTGCGCGTCAGGTTGCGCGCGTCCAGCGAAGGGTCCTTGCGCTCCTTCCAGTCCTTCAGGGTGATGAAGGACACACCGGCGCTGGTGACGTTGGTGTTGGTCAGGATATTCAGGCCGGCGAAGGTCACCACGTCCTTGACCGCCGGGTGCTTGAGCAACTGCTCGGTCACCGCGCTGGTCAGCTCCTCGGAGCGTTTGAGCGAGGCAGCTGGCGGCAGGATGTAGGCGTTGATCACGTAGCCCTGGTCTTCGTCGGGCACCAGCGAGCCGGGCACGCGGCCAAACAGCACCACCATCAGCGCAATCATCCCGCCGACCAGCAGCAGGCCGATGGAAACGCGCTTGAGGAAGAACTGCACACCCGCGCCATACCCTTCGGTGGCCTTGTCGAACATGCGGTTGAACCAGCGGAACGGTGCCGCCGGCTCCTTGTGCTCGGACTTGAGGAGCAGCGCGCAGAGCGCCGGCGAGAGCGTCAGCGCGACAATCCCCGAGATCACCACGGACACCGCGATGGTGATCGCGAACTGCTGGTACATCTGCCCGGCGAGACCGCCGAGGAAACCAACCGGGATGAACACCGCGCAGAGCACCAGGACGATGGCGATGATCGGCCCGGTCACCTCTTCCATGGCCTTGATCGCCGCCTCCCGCGGCGCGAGTTTTTCGGTGCGCATCACCCGCTCGACGTTTTCCAGCACCACGATGGCGTCGTCCACCACGATGCCGATCGCCAGTACCAGGCCGAACAGGGTCAGCAGGTTGATGGAGAAGCCCAGCAGGTACATGCCGGCGAAAGTGCCGACCAGCGACACCGGGATCGCCAGCACCGGGATCAGGGTAGCGCGCAGGTTCTGCAGGAAGATGTAGACCACCAGCATCACCAGCACGAGGGCCTCGAAGAACGTGTGTATCACCTCTTCGATGGATACCTGCACGAACACCGTGGTGTCGTAGGGGATCTTGTAGACGATGCCGGGCGGGAAGCGCTTGGACAGGCGCTCCATGGTGGACCTTATCGCCTCGGCGGTGTCCAGGGCATTGGCGCCGGGCTGCAGGTAGACCCCGAAGGCCGCGTTCTGCTGGCCATTGAGGGAAGTCATCATCGAGTAGTCCTGGGCACCCAGTTCGACCCGCGCGACGTCCCTGAGCAGCAGGCTGGCGCCAGTGCTGTCGGTGCGCAGGATGACGTTCTCGAACTCCTTCGGATCGGTGAAGCGCCCCTGCGTGCTCACCGTGTAGGTGAATGCCTGCGGACTGTTCAGCGGCTCCTTGCCGAAGTTGCCGGCGGCGAACTGCGAGTTCTGCTCGCGGATGGCGTCGACCACGTCGCTCGGCGTCAGGCTGTACTGCGCCAGCTTGTCCGGGCGCAGCCAGATGCGCATCGAGTAGTCCTTGGCGCCGAACTGGGTGACGTCGCCGACGCCGGGCAGGCGCTTGAGCTCGTCAATGACGTTGATCAGCGCGTAGTTACTGATCTGCACCGGGTCGACCGAGTTGTCCGGCGAGAACAGGGTAACCATCTGCAAGATGTCCGAGGACTTCTTCTGCACCTTCACGCCCTGCCGGCGCACTTCCTCCGGCAGCTTGGCCAGCGCGGCCTGAACCTTGTTGTTGACGTTGATGGTGGCCTGGTCGGGATTGGTGCCGACCTTGAAGTAGACAGTCAGCGTCATGGCGCCGCTGCTGTCCGAGGTGGACAGCTGGTAGATCATCCCTTCGACGCCGTTGATTTCCTGCTCCAGGGGCGCGGCGACGGTTTCCGCGATCACCTGCGAGCTGGCGCCGGGATAGTTGGTGGTCACCGACACCTGCGGCGGCAGGATCTGCGGGTATTGCGCGACGGGCAGCGCATGAATGGCCGCCATCCCGCCCAGCAGGATGACGATGGAAATCACCATGGCGAAGATCGGCCGGTCGATGAAGAAGCGCGAGATCACGATGGGCGCTCCTTATTGTTTGGCCTGGGCTGGTTGCGCAGCCTCGGCGGAAGCTTCCTGTGCCTTGACCGGCTGATCCGGGCGCACCTTGGACAGCCCGTCGACGATCACCCGTTCGCCGGCATTGACGCCCGAATCGAGCACCCAGCGGCCGTTGACCATCTGCGCGACGTTCACTGGGCGCATGTGTGCGATGCCCTTGTCGTCGACTACGTAGACGAAGGTACCCGCGGGGCTCTGGGACAACGCGCGCTCAGGCACGGTCACCACCGACTTGCGCATGATGCCCGAGACCACCACACGCACGAACTGGCCGGGAATCAGGCGGCTTTCCGGGTTGTCCACCGTCGCCCGGGCATTGATGGTGCCGGTGCCGGTGTTGACGAAACTGTCGGTGAAGTCGACCACGCCATCGATCGGGTAGCGCGTTCCGTCGCCGAAGTACAGCTCAGCCTTCAGTTTGCCCTTCTCCGGCAGGGTCATCCGCCCACTTTCCACGCCGTCGCGCAGCCGGGCCGCCTCGGTGTCGGTGTAGGCGAAGTTGATGTAGATGGGGTCGAGCTGGGTCAGCTCGGTGAGCAGGCTGGAGTTCGGGTCGTTGGCGGCCACCAGGCTGCCCTCGGATACCGTCTGCTTGCTGGCCATGCCGGAGATCGGCGCCTTCACCGTGGTGTAGTCGAGGTCGATCTGCTTGGCCTGCACGTTTGCCTTGGAGGCCTCGACGTCGGCCTTGGCCTGTTCGAAGTTGGAAATGTAGCGGTCCAGTTCCA
Source organism: Pseudomonas sp. QL9 (assembly GCF_041409665.1). Lineage (NCBI taxonomy): Bacteria > Pseudomonadati > Pseudomonadota > Gammaproteobacteria > Pseudomonadales > Pseudomonadaceae > Pseudomonas > Pseudomonas sp. QL9. The sequence goes on along the minus strand of NZ_CP166971.1, from coordinate 3,667,756 downwards.
TGGCGCTGGCGAAGCCCTTGACCTGCAGCTCGCGGATACGCTTGAGGTCGCGGTCGGTCTGCCGGTACCGCGCCTGCGCCTGGGCCAGCGCGCCCTTGGCCTGGCCCAGCGCCGCCTGGTAGGGACGCGGGTCGATCTGGAACATCACCTGGCCCTGCTTGACCGGCCGGCCTTCCTCATAGGTGCGCTTCTGCAGGATGCCGCTGACCTGGGCGCGAACTTGCACCTCCCGGTAGCCGGCGGCACGCCCGGAGTATTCGAGGTTCAGTGGCATCGGGCCGCTCTTCGCGATTTCGACCGTGACCGGCGGCGCAGGAGGGGCCGCCTTCTCTTCAGCTGCCAGCCCAGGCAAGGGAAGCTGCGCCACAAGCAGGACGCAGCAGGCCATCAACGATGACGGACGAAGGGCAAACGGCATAGAACCTCTCCATGGAAGGCAATTTCTATTCGAATTGGCAGGAATACATCCCGAGCCCCGCCCCAAATTCGGTGGCTAACAGGTCACGCTGAACGGTTCAGCAACGCCGGGCGGACTTCAGATGAGACTAGCCTGTATAGCAATTGCCGCCACGAAGAGGCCTAGAGAAGATTCGGAAAACTCCCACAGCACGATTCATTCGAAATAGGCAGAGGGCTTGGCGTAGCCACGGCAGGGCAAGTGACGGTTATTTCACGAAAATTCAGTAGACTGGCGGACCAAATGCAAGGCCAGCCAAAAGAGCGGTCACCGATACCATGAGAAGAACTAAAGAAGACTCGGAGAAGACCCGCCAAACCATCCTGGATTCGGCCGAAGCGCTGTTCCTGGAAAACGGGGTTTCCAATACCAGTCTCGAAGAAATTGCGCGTAACGCCGGTGTGACGAGGGGAGCGGTCTACTGGCACTTCGAGAACAAGTCGCATCTGTTCCACGAAATGATCAACCAGGTGCGCCTGCCGCCCGAGCAGTTGATTGCCCGGCTGTCCGGCTGCAACGGCGTGGATGCCCTGCAATCGCTCTACGAGCTGTGCATCGAGGTGGTCCGCAACCTGGCCAGCAACGAACAGCGCCGGCGCGTCCTGACCATCCTCATGCAGCGCTGCGAGTTCACCGAAGAGCTGCGCGATGCGGTGCTGCGCCACAACGCCGTGATCCGCCAGTTCATCGACCTCTGCGAGCAGCTGTTCGCCCGCGAGGCCAATCAACAGCGCCTGATGCCCGGCATCACCCCGCGGATCGCCGCGCGCTCGGTGCACGGCATGATCTACGGCCTGATCAACGACTGGCTGCGCGACCCGGAGCTGTTCGACCCATTGCAGGACACCGAACAGCTCTTCGAGCCGCTGTTCCGCGGGCTGATCCGCGATTGGGCTCAGGCCGGCGCGGCCTCGTAGCCTTCCTCGCGGATCGCCTCCAGCAGCGCCTCGTCGGGTAGCCGGCTGTCCACCCGCACTTCGCCGTCCGCCAGGTCCACCTGGACCTGGGCGGCCGCATCGCGAGCCTGGATCGCCTGGGTCACGGCGCGTACGCAGTGGCCGCAGGACATGCCTTTCACATTGAACACATGCATGTCGAACTCCTTGGGGATCGATGAATTCGTGGCGCAGTGTCGACCTTGCCACCGTGGCAAGGTCAAGCCCTTGCGCTCCGCTTGCCGCCAGCGACCGCCTCGGCCAAGCTCAGCGCTGTCGCCTTCACCTGGGAGTCCTCCGATGCGCCGGCTACTGCTCCGCGCCCTGCCCTGCCTGCTCTGGCCCGCCCTGGCCCTGGCCGCCGACCCGCCAACGGTGCAGGCCTGGCCGCAACAGGATCCGCCACCGCCCGGCTACGCGATTCTCAACATCACCCGCATGGGCCTGCAGAGCGGCAGCGCCTGCGATGTCGACCTCTATGTGCGCGGCGAATTGCTGGCGCGCCTGCAGCCCGAAGGCAGCGTGTCGCTCAACCTCGCCCCCGGCGAAGTCCCGATCCGCCTGGCCACCTCCAGCACCGGCGCCTGCCGCCAGGGCATGCAGCAACTGCAGAACCAGAGCCTGCGCCTGCGCGCCGGGGAAATCCGCAACTACCGCATCGGCTACCGCGAAGGCGGGCTTTTCCTGACCCCGGTCAACACGCCCTGAAACGACGCTTGACCTTGCCCTTGTGGCAAGGTTCATCCTCGGGGCATCGTCGGATCCAGACGATTGCGCGCCTACCGCGCGGTCGCCGGAAATCAGGAGAAGCCCCGTGAACAGCCCCGCCCCCATCGAGCTCGACCTGCCGGTACACGGCATGACCTGCGCCTCCTGCGCCGGCCGCGTCGAGCGTGCGCTGCAGAAAGTCCCCGGCGTGCTCGGCGCCAGCGTCAACCTGGCCAGCGAGCAGGCGCGAGTGAGCCTGAACGACGCCGGACAGCTACCGGAACTGGTCGAGGCCGTTGAGAAGGCCGGCTACCAGGTGCCCAGCCACACGCTGGAACTGGGCATCGAGGGCATGACCTGCGCCAGCTGCGTTGGCCGCGTCGAACGCGCGCTGAAGAAGGTCCCCGGCGTGCGCGACGCGAGCGTCAACCTCGCCAGCGAACGCGCGCACCTGGACCTGCTCGGCGCAGTCGATCCTGCCATCCTCATCGCCGCCGTGGACAAGGCCGGCTACCACGCCCGCCTGCTCGAAGCTGAGAAGCCGGCGCAAGACGCGGCGCTGGCCCGCCTGGCCCGCGAGCGCATCCTGCTGATAATCGCTCTCGCGCTGGCCCTCCCGCTGGTGCTACCGATGTTCGCCGAATGGGCCGGAATGCACTGGATGCTGCCGGCCTGGGTGCAGTTCGCCCTGGCCACGCCGGTGCAGTTCGTCATAGGCGCGCGCTTCTATGTCTCGGCCTGGAAAGCGCTGCGCGCGCGCAGCGGCAACATGGACCTGCTGGTCGCCCTGGGCACCAGCGCCGGCTACGGCTTGAGCCTGTACCTCTGGCTGAGCGCGCCGCCCGGCAGCATGCCGCACCTGTACTTCGAGGCGAGCGCCGTGCTGATCGCCCTGATCCTGCTCGGCAAGTACCTGGAAAGCCGCGCCAAGCGCCAGACCGCCTCGGCCATCCGCGCCCTGGAAGCCCTGCGCCCCGAACGCGCCACACGCATCCGCGACGGCCATGAGGAAGACGTGGCCATCGCCGAGCTGCGCCTGGGCGATGAACTGCTCGTGCGCCCCGGCGAGCGTTTCCCGGCGGACGGGCTCGTCCTCGATGGCCGCAGCCATGCCGACGAGGCGCTGATAACCGGGGAAAGCCTGCCGGTGGCCAAGGGCCCCGGCGACAAGGTCACCGGCGGCGCCATCAACGGCGAAGCGCTGCTGACCATCCGCGCCACCGCCCTGGGCGGGGAAACCGTGCTGGCCCGCATCATCCGCCTGGTGGAAGACGCCCAGGCGGCCAAGGCGCCGATCCAGAAGCTGGTGGACAAGGTCAGCAACGTCTTCGTCCCGGTGGTGGTCGGCATCGCCCTGCTCACCCTGCTCGGCTGGCTGCTGGCCGGCGCGGGCCTGGAAACGGCGTTGATCAACGCCGTCGCCGTGCTGGTCATCGCCTGCCCCTGCGCGCTCGGCCTGGCCACGCCGACGGCGATCATGGCCGGCACCGGCGTCGCCGCGCGCCACGGCATCCTGATCAAGGACGCCGAAGCCCTGGAAGTCGCCCACGCGGTCAGCGCGGTGGCCTTCGACAAGACCGGCACCCTGACCGCCGGCAAGCCCAGCCTGGTGGACTTCGCGGTCGCCGAAGGCGAAGCCGACGAAGCCCTCGCGCTGGCCGGTGCCTTGCAACGCGGCAGCGAACACCCGCTGGCCAAGGCGGTGCTCGGCGCCTGCGTCGAACGCGGCCTGCACGCCCACGCCGCGAGCGAAAGCCAGGCCCTGGCCGGGCGCGGCATTCAAGGGCGAGTCGGCGAGCGCCTGCTGGCCCTGGGTAACCGCCGCCTGCTCGACGAACAGGGGCTGGCCGCCGGCGATCTGCAGGTAAAAGCGAGCGAATGGGAAAGCCACGGCCGCACCCTTTCCTGGCTGATCGAACTGCAACCGCAAGCGCGGCTGATCGCCCTGTTCGCCTTCGGCGACAGCCTCAAACCCGGCGCCGGCGAAGCCATCCACGCGCTGCGCGAACGCGGTATCGCCAACTGCCTGATCACCGGCGACAACCGCGGCAGCGCGCGACTGGTCGCCGAGGCCCTGGGCCTGGACGAAGTGCATGCCGAAGTGCTGCCGGCGGACAAAGCCGCGGTGGTCGCGCAGATGAAACAGGGCGGCGCGGTGGTGGCCATGGTCGGCGACGGCATCAACGACGCCCCGGCGCTGGCCGCGGCAGATGTCGGTATCGCCATGGGCGGCGGTACCGACGTGGCCATGCACGCGGCCGGCATCACCCTGATGCGCGGCGATCCGCGCCTGGTCCCGGCAGCGCTGGACATCGCCCGACGCACCTACGCGAAGATTCGCCAGAACCTCTTCTGGGCCTTCGTCTACAACCTGATCGGCGTGCCCCTGGCCGCCCTCGGCCTGCTCAACCCGATGGTCGCTGGCGCCGCCATGGCCCTGTCCAGCGTCAGCGTGGTGAGCAACGCCCTGCTGCTCAAGCGCTGGAAGCCGGACCTGCAAACCAGCGACAACGAAACCCGGAGCTCGCGATGAACATCGGTGAAGCCGCGAAGAAGAGCGGCCTGTCGGCGAAGATGATCCGCTACTACGAATCCATCGGCCTGCTGCAACCGGCCGGCCGCAGCGCCAGCGGTTACCGCCACTACAGCGAGCAGGACCTGCACCGCCTGGCCTTCATCCGCCGCTCGCGGGACTTCGGCTTCTCGCTGGAAGAAGTAGGTCAGTTGCTAGCGCTGTGGCAGGACCGCAAGCGCGCCAGCGCCGACGTCAAGGCCCTCGCCACCCGCCACATCGACGAACTCAACCGCAAGATCGCCGAGCTCTCCAGCCTGCGCGACACCCTGCAGGACCTGAGCGATCACTGCCACGGCGACCACCGCCCGGACTGCCCGATCCTCAAGGACCTGGAGTCGGGCAATTGCTGTCACTGAGCTTCGCTCGTACAGGCCAAACCGCCACCCGGTAGGAGCGGATCTCATCCGCGAAGAATCCGCGCCGCAGTCCCTTGTAGGAGCGGGCCATGCCCGCGATTTCGCGGACAAGGTCCACTCCTACAAGAGCCATGCACCAAATCGCACAGGCATAGCGGAAGTAAGACGGCGCTGACCTAAAGGCCTGGACGGTATCATTATTTGATACCACAATGAGGCCAGAATGGATGAACAGCCGCCAACGCTCCACCTGGGAGCTGTTGTACGCGACGCCAACGCCCAACCACCTGGAATGGTTCCGTATCGAGGCACTGCTGCTGTACCTGGGCGCGCGCAAGCTCGAGGGCAACGGTTCGCGCGTGCGCTTCGAGCTGAACGGCGTCATCGCCAGCTTCCACCGGCCACATCCGGGCAAGGAAGCCAAACCCTATCAGGTTCGCGATGCGCGGACCTTCCTCGAACGAGCGGGATACGCACCATGAGCCCGATGAAATACAAAGGCTACGTCGCCCACATCGAATACAGCGACGACGATGAACTGTTCGTTGGCCGCATCGCCGGCATCCACGACGTGATCGGTTTCCATGGCGAGTCGGTAGGCGAGCTGCGCCAACTGTTTCAGGAAGCGGTCGACGACTACCTGGAGACCTGCGCTCGACTCGGTCGTGAACCGCAGAAGCCCTACTCAGGAAAACTCAGCCTGCGCCTGGACCCCGCCCTCCACGCACGCGTAGCCCTGAAGGCCGAACTGAGCAACAAGAGCATCAATCAGTGGGTGGTGGAGCGCCTCAGCGAGGCGCTCTGAACGCAGGTCCCATTCTCGTAGGAGCGGATCTCATCCGCGAAGAACCCGCGCCGCAGTCCCCTGTAGGAGCGGGCCATGCCCGCGATTTCGCGGACAAGGTCCACTCCTACGAAGGCGCCACAGCGCTACGGCGCTGCCACAGCGACGCCGGCAGCACGGTTACCGCCAGGCCGAGGAAGACCAGTACGCAGGCCAGCCAGTCCTGAGCGGTGAGCTGCTCGCCAAGCATCAGCCAGCCGGACAGCAGACCGGATACCGGCACCGCCAGGGCGAAGGGAGTCACCTGGCTGGCCGGGTAGCGGCGCAGCAGGAAGCTCCACAGGCCGAAACCCACGGTGGTGGCCAGGAAGGCGATGTAGAGCAGCGCACCCACGCCTTCCCAACTGATGCCGCGCACGGCGGCGGCCATCGTTTGCGGGCCTTCGAAGATCCACGACAGGACCAGCAGCGGCAGCGGCGGAATCAGGCTTACCCAGCTGATCAGGCGGAGCATGTCGTTCGCGCCGGAACGCTTGGTGGCGATGTTGGAGAAAGCCCAGGCCAGCGCTGCCGCGATCACCAGGCCGAAGGCCAGCAGGCTGTCGCCCAGCGGGCGCTCCAGGCCGATCAGCAACAAGCCGGCGGCAGCCAGCAGCAAGCCAAACAGCGCACGCGGCGAAGGGCGTTCGCCGAGGAACACCGCGGCGATCAGCACCGTGAAGAACACCTGGCTCTGCAGCACCAGCGACGACAGGCCGGCCGGCATGCCCAGGTGCATGCCAACGAACAGCAGGCCGAACTTGACGACGCCCAGCAGCACGCCGATCTGCACGATGCGCCAGAACGGCGCCGGCAGCGGCCCGCGCAGGAAGATCAGCGGCAGCGCCGCCAGGGCGAAGCGCAGGGCGCAAAACAGCAGCGGCGGGAAGTCGTGCAAGCCGACCTTGATGATGACGAAATTGACGCCCCAGATCAGCGTGACCAGCAGGGCGAGAAGGATATGCGGCAAGGGCATGGTAGCGGCTCTGAAGTGGGTTCTCCACGCTAGCAAGGTCGCGCTGGAGCGTCTGCACACAGTTGCCGTGGAAATCGGGGATACAGACTAGCTGGCGGATTCGATGCACAGCAGCGGCCAGCGCCGCAGCCAGTCTTTCTCGCGCACGCGTTGCCGGTAGAGCTCCAGCTTGCCAAGGAAATGCCCGGTGGGCCGCACGCGCAGTTGCAGCAGATCCTCGACGCCCAGCGGCGCCAACAACTCCAGTTGCCCGCCGGACAAGCGCACCGCGACCGCCGTGCAGACTTCCGGCCAGTGGCAAAGCGCAGCGGCAACGTCGGCGTAGGCGGCATCGCCGTTACGCAGATGCATGCGCGCCTGGTTGCGCACCGACCAGGGCACGTGCGGGCAGACCCGGGTCAGTCGCTCTTCCCAGGCCAGGTCAGGCGCCGCATCCAGCTGCTGTGGATCGAAATACAGCACATCGACGTCTGCCAAGGGCGTCGCGGTCGCGTAGCCATGCAGGGCATCCCACACCGCGTTGCGGACGAAGCCTGCGCCAATCCATGCGCCCGCTGGCCCATGCTCAAGCACGGTGCGCAGCAGGTGCATGCGTTCGGGGTCGCGGGCCAGCAGGTCGATGATCTCCGCCGCGTTGCGCGGCGGAGCGGTCATCACTGCAGCCACGGCGGTGGCGGCGGCTCGTCGCTCGGCGCGGCGTCCTGGGCGACCCGGCCGGCTTCGCGGCGCTCCTGCTCGCGCAGCGCTTCGGCGATCTCGCGCAGAACCGAATCGACATCGGCCTCGTCTTCCGGATCGTCGAAATGCCCGGTCAGCTCCGAGTCCGGCTGCAGTTCGCCGGCCTCGTAGAGCGCCCACATTTCCTTGGCGTAGTGGGTGAACTTCAGCTCCGGAGCGAATCGCCCGAAGTACGCGGCCATGTTGCCCACGTCCCGTTCGAGCATGCGGAAGGCATGGTTGTTGCCGGCGGCATCCACCGCCTGCGGCAGGTCGATGATCACCGGGCCGTCCGGGCCGACCAGCACGTTGAACTCGGAGAGGTCGCCATGCACCAGGCCGGCGCAGAGCATCATGGCGATCTGGCGGATCAGGAAGGCGTGGAAATCCCGTGCAACGTCCGCCTCCATTTCCACGTCGTTGAGGCGCGGCGCGGCGTCGCCGTCTTCATCGGCGATCATTTCCATCAGCAGCACGCCGTCGAGGAAGTCGTACGGCTTGGGCACGCGCACCCCGGCGTTGGCCAGGCGGAACAGCGCGGCGACCTCGGCGTTCTGCCAGGCGTCCTCCTGCTCCTTGCGGCCGTACTTGGAGCCCTTGGCCATGGCGCGCGCCTGCCGGCTGTTGCGCACCTTGCGGCCCTCCTGGTACTCGGCGGCCTGGCGGAAGCTGCGCTTGTTCGCCTCCTTGTAGACCTTGGCGCAGCGCAGCTCGTCGCCGCAGCGCACTACGTAAACCGCCGCTTCCTTGCCGCTCATCAGCGGCCGCAGCACTTCGTCGATCAGGCCGTCCTCGATCAACGGCAGCAAGCGTTTTGGGGTCTTCATCGAATTCCGTCGTGGTTCCTCGGTACGGCCGGGAGCGGCGGCCCGTTATACGGCATCCGCGGGGCGCCGCCCAGCCCGTGCATTTTCTAGTTGGGTGTGGAGGTCATGTCGATGGACTCGCCCAGCGCATCGGCCATGCGCTGCAGCTCGTTGCCCAGCGCCTGGTCGTCGTCGGCGTAGCGCAGGGCGATGGCGGCGAAACCGTCGGCAACCTCGACGAAAGCCTCGACCACTTGCGGATCGAGGTGGCTGCCGCTGGCGGCGATTATGCGTTGCTGCGCCTCCTCCGGACTCAGCGGCGCCTGGTACGGATGCCGGCTGGTCAGCTCGTCGTAGCAGTCGATCAGCGCCAGCAGGCGCGCCGACAGGGGGATCTGCTCGCCCAGCAGGCCCTGGGGATAACCGCTGCCGTCCCAGCGCTCGTGGTGGCTGTAGGTGATCTCCTTGGCGAAGCGCAGGAACTCGGCCGACATGCCCAGCCGGCTTTCGGCGGCCTCCAGGGCATCGCGCCCGGCAGTGGTATGGCTCTGCATCAGCGCCATGTCCTCCGGGCTGAGCTGCCCCGGGTTGAGCAGCACGCGGTCGGGGACGACTACCTTGCCGATGTCGTGCAGTTGCGCCGAGCGCGCCAGCAGTTCGATCTGTTCCAGGTCCAGCTCGCTGGCCTCGCCGTCGCGGCGCGCCAGCGAATCGGCGAGCAACCGCATGTACTGCTCGATGCGCAGCAGATGGCGGCTGTGCGGGTTGTCGCGCAGGTCGCAGAGCGTGGCCATGGCTTCCAGGGTGGCGCCTTGCACCGCCTGCAGTTCGCGGGTACGCCGGCGCACCTCGAGTTCGAGGAACTCGCTCTTGTCGCGCAGGAAGTCGGCATTGGCCTTCAGCTTCAGGTGCGCGCGGATGCGCGCCAGAGTCACCGGCGGGCTGATCGGCTTGGTGATGTAGTCCACCGCGCCCAGGTCGAGGCCACGCTGCTCGTCCGCGCTGCTGACCACGCCCGTGAGGAAGATCACCGGGATGTCGCGGGTCCGCGGGTCGGCCTTGAGCCGGCGGCACACTTCGTAGCCGTCCATCTCCGGCATCATGATGTCGAGCAGCACCAGGTCCGGCGCCGGGCTGCTCTGCGCCACCCGCAGCGCCTTGGCGCCTGAGGCGGCGACGCGGACCTGGTAATGGCCCATGAGCAGTTCGCTCATCAGCATCAAATTGTCCGGCTGGTCGTCCACGACCAGGATCACTTCCTGTTCCGGCCTATCCAACATGCTGTCCATGCTCCTACCTCGTTGCGCTCTCAGATGCGGATGTGGCGTTCCCGCGCCAGCATCAGCAGGTTTTCCAGTGCCCGTTCGAATTCGAAGCGGCGAACACTCGCCGCCAGGCTGTCGTATCCCTCATTGAAGACGCTGCGCAGCAGGCTTGCCCGTTCGCCGAGCAACCTTCCGGCGCGCGGATCGTCGGCCGCCAGCAGGTGCGCCAGGCGACGGACCACCTGTTCGACCTCCTGATCGTCCACAGGTGCCGCCGGAGCGCTCGTCTCGACCGCCAGCGGTGGCGGCGCGACCGGCCGCTCGCGCTGGACCTGCTGCGGGTCCAGGCGCGGCGCGTCGTCCACCCGGCCCAGCGGCAGGCGGCACCAGAACAGGCTGCCCTTGCCCGCCTCGCTGCTCACCCCGACCTCCCCGCCCATGGCCTCGGCCAGGCGCTTGCAGATCGCCAGGCCCAGGCCGGAACCGCCGTAGCGCCGGGTGATGGAGTTGTCTGCCTGGCTGAACGACTCGAACAGCCGCTCCTGCTGCGCAGGCTCGAGGCCAATGCCGGTGTCGCTGACGCCGAAGTAGATCCACACCTCGTCGCCGGCCTCCATGTCCACGCGCACGTCCAGGCCAAGTTCGCCACGCTCGGTGAACTTGAGCGCGTTATTGCCGTAGTTCATCAGGATTTGCCGCAGGCGCAGCGGGTCGCCGATCAGCCGCGCCGGCAGCTTCGGGTCGAGCTCGCAGTGCAGGGTCAGGCCCTTGCCGGCAGCGCGAATGGCGAACAGGTCGACCAGCTCGCCGAGCAGGCGCTCGAAATCGAACTCGATGCGCTCGAACTCCAGGCGGCCGGCCTCCACTTTCGACAGGTCGAGGATGTCGCTGATGAGCTCCAGCAGGTACTGCCCGGAGCCCTGGATCTTGCCCAGGTAATCGCGCTGCTGCGGGTCCAGCGCGGTCGCTTCGAGCAGGTGCGAAAGGCCGATGATGATGTTCAGCGGCGTGCGGATCTCGTGGCTCATGTTGGCGAGGAATTCGCTCTTCAGCCGCGCCGCCTGCTCGGCGAGGTCGCGGGCCTGGCCAAGGGCGTCCTCGGTGGCCTTGCGCGCGGTGATGTCGCGGCTCACGCCGACCAGCCCGAGCAGCTCGCCGTGGTCGTCGTGGAAGGCGCTGCGCAGGGTATCGAAGAGCACCCGCCGGCCGTCCGGATAGACCACCCAGCCCTCGCTGGCGAACGGCTCGCGCGCCGACAGCGCCTGGCGATCGCGATCGCGGCGGCCGGCACGGGACTGATCGCTGAACAGCTGCTCGTCGCTGCGGCCGACCACGTCTTCGGCGCGCAGCCCCAGGCACTCGGCGAACGCCTGGTTGACCCCCAGGTAGCGGCCCTGGATGTCCTTGAACCAGATCGGATCGGGAATCGAGTCGATCAGCGCCATCAACGTCTTGCGCTGGCGATGCTCCTCGGCCTCGGCGCGGGCGCGCTCGGCGACCTGGATCTGCAGCCGGCGGTTCCAGATCAGGACGAAGGTCAGCAAGGCGAAGAAGCCGGCCACGTAGGGCCAGGCCGCCTGAAGCAATTGTTGCCAATCGAAGGGGTTGGTCGAGGGCAGCCACCTGTCATGGATGTGCTGCCGCTCTTCGTCGTCGATGCCGCTCAAGGCGCGGTCGATCAGCGGCACCAGGGGTTGCAGTTCCTTGCGCACCGCGAAGCGCACCTGGCTGTTGTCCAGGCCGCTGTCGCCGCGCACCTCGAGGTTGCTCAGGTTGAGCTGGCTGAGCAGGTAGGTGGTGCTGATCAGGTTGCCGATGTAGGCGTCGGCCTGCCCTGCCGAAACCGCCTTGAGCGCGGCGGCGCTGTCGTCGGTGAAGACGAAGGAGACCCCGGGCACAGCTGCGCGCAGCAGATCGTGCACGGCGAAGTCGCGCTCCACCGCGACGCGCTTGCCGGACAGGTCGTCGAGCACCCGCACGTTGCTGTCGCGGCGGGCGAAGATCAGGCTGCTGGTGCTCAAATAGGGCCGCGAGAAGGCGAGGAAGCGCTCACGCTCCTCGGTGCGCGCCACCGTCGGCAGCAGGTCGATCTCACCTTTGCGCGCAGCTTCCAGCACCGCTTGCCAGTCGTCCATGAGCACCGGTTGCAGGTGCAGTCCGAGGCGTTGCGCTACCAGGTTCAGGTAGTCGGCACTCAAGCCTTCGAAGTGCCCTTCGTTGTCGAGCATCTCGAACGGCGGCCAACCGCCCCGGTAGAGCCCGACGCGCAGGGTCTGGTGCGCATCCAGCCAGGCGCGTTCGTCGGCACTGAGCGCCACCATGGACGCTTGTGCCATGGAGCACAGCAAGGCGAGCGATATCAGGCACGCGACAAGGACTCGGCGGCAGGGCATGGCGGGCTCTCGACGGACTTCCTGCAAGCGTAGCCGGCAGTTTGAAAAGCGATTGCGGATTGCCCGGTGCGCCGCACAGGCCGAGAATTTCCCTCGAACCCCACAGAATTCGCGGAGTACAGCATGCAACCGGCAATCGATAGCGAACGCTTCTGGCAGGCCGTGTGCGAGCGCGACGCCGGCTTCGACGACCGTTTCGTGTTCTCCGTCCGCTCCACCGGCATCTATTGCCGACCCAGCTGCCCGGCCCGTCGGCCGACGCGGGACAACGTGCGTTTCCACGCCGACCCGGCCGCCGCCGAGGCCGCCGGCTTCCGCCCCTGCAAGCGCTGCACGCCCGACGGCGACAGCCCGGCGCAGCGCCTGGACGCCCTGGTCGCCGCCGCCTGCGAGCTGCTGGAGCAGGCCGAGCGGCCGCCGACCATGGACCAGTTGGCCGCACGCATCGGTCTCTCCGCCTCGCACCTGGCACGCGCCTTCAAGGAACGCACCGGGCTGACCCCGCGTGCCTGGGCCGAGGCCCGCCGCCAGCAACGCCTGGCTGCCGCGCTGCCGCAGGCACGCTCGGTGCTGGATGCGGCGCTGGAGGCCGGCTACTCCGGCACCCGCGCCCTCTATGAAGCCCCCGCCGCGCTGAGCCCCGCGCGGCGCCGGCAGAAAGGCGCCGGCGAGCAGCTGCGCTACGCCATCGCGCCCTGCCCGCTCGGCCTGGTGCTGCTGGCCGCCACGCCACAGGGCGTCTGCGCGCTGCTGTTCGGCGACGATGCAAAGCAACTTGAGGCTGATTTGCAGCAACGCTTCGCCGCCGCCGAACTGGCCCGTGACGACGAATCGCTCGGCGCCTGGCTAGGCGAAGTGCTGCGTCAGCTGGAACAGCCCGAACGCGCCGCCAGCCTGCCGCTGGACTTGCACGGCAGCGCCTTCCAGCTGCGCGTCTGGCGCGCCCTCACGCAGATCCCCAGCGGCGAGACGCGACGCTATGGCGAGCTGGCCGAGCAGTTGGGCACCCACCCGCGCGCCATCGCCCGCGCCTGCGCGAGCAACCCGGTCGGGCTGTTGGTGCCCTGCCACCGCGTGGTCGGCGCCCAGGGCGCCAGCGGCGGCTATCGCTGGGGCCTGTCGCGCAAGCTGGAACTGCTGCGCCGCGAGGACGAGGCCGGAGCATCCTGAGCCCCCAACCATCGGCAAGGCCGATGGCAGAGCGGTCGCTGTGCTAAGGTGCGCGCTCGAAGGATTGCCGCCCCACCGCACATGAATGTCTGGCCCCTGATCACCCGCTTCGGCGACAGCTCGCTCCTCCTGCCCTGCGCCCTGCTCATCTATGCCTGGCTGCTGTATCGCCGGGACTACCGCAGCGCCCACTGCTGGCTGCTGCCGTTCGGCCTGGTCGCCGCTGTCACCGTCGCCTCCAAGCTGGCCTTCATGGGCTGGGGCATCGGCATCCCGGCATGGAATTTCACCGGGATTTCCGGGCACAGCATGATGGCCGCCAGCGTGCTGCCGGTGCTCTGCAGCCTGCTGGTACGCGGGCGCCCGGCGTGGCGCCTGGCGGCCGCCGCCGCGGGGGCCGTGCTGGCTGTGCTGGTGGGCGTCTCGCGCCTGGAAATCAACGTGCACTCGCCGGCGGAGGTCTATGCCGGGCTCAGCGTCGGCCTCTGCGCCAGCGCGGTCTTCCTCGGCCTGACCCTGCGCCGCCTGCCGTCGCTGTCGCCGCTGCTGCTGGTCGTCGTCCTGCTGTTCGGCTCGCTGCAGGGCGTCACCGGCGTACGCGCGCCGACCCACCAGATGCTGGAACGCATCGCCAGCTACATGGCCAATCGCGACAAACCCTACAAGCGCGGCCAGTGGGCGCCCGCGATCGAAGCGCAGCGCAAGGCGCCCGCCGCCTGAGGCTCGTCGTTCGGAAAACCGAACGACGCAATTCCCATTATTCGGGAAGCCGAACGCAACCCCTCTCCGCAGCACGCACTCCATGAAATTTAATTCTTAAATTTCAATATCTTACGCAACATTAAGTGCTCTTCGACGGCATGGCACGCTCCCTGCTCTAAGGAAGACGTGAGCATGCGGCAGCTGCGATTGCCCGCCAGGCGCCAGGATGGCCGAGCGCCGGGTACGCCTGCCGCAGGATCGACAACAACCACAAAAAGTCGAGGAAGCAACACCATGCGTATCGCACCCCGTGTGCTGGGCGCGGCCATCGTCGCCGCCCTGTTCGCCACTCCGGCCCTTTCCGCGGAACTCACCGGCACCCTGAAGAAGATCAAGGAGTCCGGCACCATCGTGCTCGGCCACCGCGACGCCTCCATCCCCTTCTCCTACTTCGCCGACAGCCCGAACCAGCCGGTGGGCTACTCCCATGACCTGCAGATGAAGGTGGTCGACGCGGTCAAGCAGGAGCTGGGCATGCCGGACCTCAAGGTGCGCTACAACCTGGTGACCTCGCAGACCCGCATCCCGCTGGTGCAGAACGGCACCGTGGACATCGAGTGCGGCTCCACCACCAACAACCTCGAGCGCCAGAAGCAGGTCGACTTCTCCGTCGGCATCTTCGAGGTCGGCACCCGCCTGCTGACCAAGAAGACCAGCGGCATCGCCGACTTCGCCGACCTCAAGGGCAAGAACGTGGTGACCACCGCCGGCACCACTTCCGAGCGCCTGCTCAAGGCGATGAACGCCGAGCAGAAGATGGGCATGAACATCATCTCGGCCAAGGACCACGGCGAGTCCTTCCTGATGCTCGAGTCCGGCCGCGCGGTGGCCTTCATGATGGACGACGCGCTGCTCTACGGCGAAATGGCCAAGGCCAAGAACCCGGCCGACTGGGTCGTGGTCGGCAAGCCGCAGTCCTATGAGATCTACGGCTGCATGGTTCGCAAGGGCGACGAGGGCTTCAAGAAGGTGGTCGACAAGGCCATCGCCGATACCTTCGCCTCGGGCGAGATCAATTCCATCTACGCCAAGTGGTTCACCCAGCCCGTGCCACCCAAGGCGCTGAACCTCAATTTCCCGATGAGCGACACGCTCAAGAAGCTGGTCGCCAATCCCACCGACAAGTCTGCCGAGCAGTTCTGACGGTGGCATCCGCCCGCGCTCACGAGGCGCGGGCGGATGGGGAGCGGGAGCGCCGCCGGCGCTCCTGACTTCCTCTCTTCATTCCTGACGAAGCCGGACACGTCCGTTACCCACGGACGCGGGCGCCTGCGCGCCGCGTTCCGGCCTCGAACCCACGCATCACCGGGGGAACCCAACATGAATTACACCTGGGACTGGGGCGTGTTCCTCAAGTCCACCGGCATCGGCGACGAGGTCTACCTGGACTGGTACGTCACCGGCCTGGGCTGGACCATCGCCGTCGCCCTCGCCGCCTGGCTGGTGGCGCTGCTGCTGGGCTCCGTGCTCGGCGTGCTGCGCACCGTGCCCAACCGCTGGCTGTCCGGTTTCGCCACCGCCTACGTCGAGCTGTTCCGCAACGTGCCGCTGCTGGTGCAGCTGTTCCTCTGGTACTTCCTGGTCCCCGACCTGCTGCCGCAACCGCTGCAGGACTGGTTCAAGCTCGGCCTCGCGCCGGAAACCTCGGCCTACATCAGCGTGGTCGTGTGCCTGGGCCTGTTCACCGCGGCGCGCGTCTGCGAGCAGGTGCGCACCGGCATCCAGGCGCTGCCCAAGGGCCAGGTGGCCGCCGGCCGCGCGCTTGGCTTCCGCCTGCCGCAGGTTTATCGCTACGTGCTGCTGCCCCAGGCGCTGCGCATCGTCATCCCGCCGCTGACCTCGGAGTTCCTCAACATCTTCAAGAACTCTTCGGTCGCTTCGCTGATCGGCCTCATGGAGCTGCTGGCGCAGACCAAGCAGACCGCCGAATTCAGCGCCAACCTGTTCGAGGCCTTCACCCTGGCCACGCTGATCTACTTCACCCTGAACATGAGCCTGATGCTGTTCATGCGCCAGGTGGAGCGCAAGGTCGCGCTGCCCGGGCTGATCGCCGTGGGAGGCAAGTGATGGACTTCAGTTCGATCCTCCCGGCGCTGCCGGGCCTGCAGGACGGCCTGCTGCTGACCCTGCAGCTGACCGGCCTGGGCGTGCTCGGCGGCGTGGTGCTGGGCACCCTGCTCGCCCTCATGCGGCTGTCGCACAACCCGCTGCTGAGCAAGATCGCCGGCCTTTACGTCAGCTACTTCCGCTCCATCCCGCTGTTGCTGGTGATCACCTGGTTCTACCTGGCGGTGCCCTTCATCCTGCGCTGGATCACCGGCAGCGACACCCCGGTGGGCGCCTTCGCCAGTTGCCTGGTGGCCTTCGTGATGTTCGAGGCGGCGTACTTCTGCGAGATCGTCCGCGCCGGCATCCAGGCCATCCCCAAGGGCCAGATGGGCGCGGCCCAGGCCCTGGGCATGACCTACGGCCAGTGCATGCGCCTGATCATCCTGCCGCAGGCCTTCCGCAAGATGACTCCGCTGCTGCTGCAGCAGAGCATCATCCTGTTCCAGGACACCTCGCTGGTCTACACCGTCGGCCTGATGGACTTCCTCAACGCGGCGCGCTCGCGCGGCGACATCACCGGCCAGCCCCACGAGTTCCTGATCTTCGCCGGTCTCGTCTACTTCCTCGTCAGCTTCTCCGCGTCCCTTGCGGTCAAGCGCCTGCAGAAAAGGTTCGCCCTATGATCTCCATCCAGAACGTCAACAAGTGGTACGGCGATTTCCAGGTCCTCACCGACTGCAACACCTCGGTCGCCAAGGGTGAAGTGGTGGTGGTCTGCGGGCCGTCCGGCTCGGGCAAGTCGACCCTGATCAAGTGCGTCAACGCCCTGGAGCCGTTCCAGAAGGGCGACATCGTGGTCGACGGCACGTCCATCGCCGATCCGAAGACCAACCTGCCCAAGCTGCGCTCGCGGGTCGGCATGGTGTTCCAGCACTTCGAGCTGTTCCCGCACCTGACCATCACCGAGAACCTGACCATCGCCCAAGTGAAGGTGCTCGGCCGCGGCAAGGAAGAGGCCACCGAGAAGGGCCTGGCGCTACTCGACCGCGTCGGCCTCAAGGCCCACGCGCACAAGCACCCCGGCCAGCTCTCCGGCGGCCAGCAGCAACGCGTGGCCATCGCCCGCGCGCTGGCCATGGACCCGATCGTGATGCTGTTCGACGAACCGACCTCGGCGCTCGACCCGGAGATGGTCAACGAGGTGCTCGACGTCATGGTCCAACTGGCCCAGGAAGGCATGACCATGATGTGCGTGACCCACGAGATGGGCTTCGCCCGCAAGGTCGCCGACCGGGTGATCTTCATGGACCGCGGGCAGGTCGTGGAGGACTGCGCCAAGGACGAGTTCTTCGGCAACCTCGACGGCCGCTCCGAGCGTGCCAGGCAGTTCCTCGCCAAGATCCTCAGCCACTGACCTGTGCTCTCTGTAGGAGCGAGCTTGTTCACTCCTACAAAGAGCACTTCGGCGCTCCCTCCCTCCGTCGCCTACCCCGGCGACGGGCTGGCCCACCCCCGACGACTGTGCTGCAATGCCCGCCCCGCTCCCCGCCGTGTCCCTGCAGATCGTGAAGCCGAGCCTGATTCGCAACCTGCTGCTGCCGATTCCCCTGCTCCTGCTGATGCTCGGCTTCGGCTATGGCGGCTACCTGGTCAGCAGCGGCGCCGGCACCCGCGCGCTCATCGACAGCGGCGAGCGCCAGCTCGAACTGCACGCCAGCGGCGTGGAACGTGAGATCAGCCGCTACACCTACCTGCCCAGCCTGCTGGAGCTGGAAGGCAACGTCAGCCGCCTGCTGCTGGAGCCCACGCCGTACCGTCGCGACCTGGTCAACGCCTACCTCGAAGGCCTCAACCGCCGCGCCGGCAGCCGCGCCATCTACCTGCTCGACACCAGCGGCCGGGTGCTGGCCACCAGCAACTGGCAGGACGCCGACAGCTACCTGGGCGAGGACCTGTCGTTCCGCGCCTATTTCCAGCAGGCCGTCACCGGCCAGCCGGGGCGCTTCTACGGCATCGGCAGCACCACCGGCGAGCCCGGCTACTACCTGGCCCACGGCCTGGTGCATGGCGGGCGCATCATCGGCGTGGCGGTGGTCAAGGTGCGCATGGATGCCCTCGAAGAGCGCTGGGAGAAGGCCCAGCTGCAGGCCTTCGTCAGCGACGAGAACGGCATCATCATCCTCTCCAGCGACCCGCAGCTGCGCCTGAAGGCGGTGCGCCCGCTGAGCGCCGACGACAAGGAACGCCTGGCCCGCAGCCTGCAGTACTACTGGTGGGCACTCAACGAATGGCAGCCCAGCTCGCGCAAGGTCCTGGGCGACGGCGTCGAGGAGATCGGCTTCCGCGACAAGGACGCCAAGGGTGTCGAACACGCTGAGCGCCTGTACCTGGCGCAGAGCCGCCGCCTGGGCGACACGCCCTGGCACTTCACCCTGCTCAGCCCGCTGCGCGACGTGCGCCGCGAAGCCATGATCCACGGCGTGCTGGCCGCCGTCGGCTTCGCCCTGCTGGCCTTCCTGCTGATCGCCTGGAACGAACGGCGCAAGGTTATTGCCACCCGCCTGGCGGCGCGCGAAGCGTTGCAGCAGGCCAACGACGAACTGGAGCGGCGCATCGCCGAGCGCACCGGCGACCTGCGCGCCAGCAACCAGCACCTGCGTGAACAGATCCGCGAGCGCCGCCAGGCCGAGGAAACCCTGCGCAAGGCCCAGGACCGGCTGGTGCAAGCCGGCAAGCTGGCGGTGATCGGGCAGATGTCCACCAGCATCGCCCACGAGCTCAACCAGCCGCTGGCGGCACTGCGTACCCTCTCCGGCAACACCGTGCGCTTCCTCCAGCGCGGCGCCCTCGACACCGCCAGCAGCAACCTCGAAGCGATCAACGAAATGGTCGACCGCATGGGCCGCATCACCGGCAGTCTGCGCGCCTTCGCCCGGCGCGCCGACGACCACGGCCAGGCGCGCCTGGACAAGGCGGTGGACGCCGCCCTGCTGGTCCTGCAGGTGCGCCTGAAAGCCTGTCCGCTGACCCTGCACCGCGAATTCGAGGACGCCTGCCTGGGCATCGACCAGACCCGCCTGGAGCAGATCCTGGTCAACCTGATCGCCAATGCCGTGGACGCCATGAGCGCCCAGGACGACCGCCAGCTCTGGCTGGTCGGCCGCGTCGAGGGCGCCTTCTACCAGCTGAGCGTGCGCGACAACGGCCCGGGCATTCCGCCGCACGCGCGCCAGCACCTGTTCGAACCCTTCTTCACCACCAAGCCCGGCGAGCACGGCCTGGGCCTGGGCCTGACCCTTTCCGCCAGCCTCGCCACCGCCGCCGGCGGCAGCCTGGTCGCGGCCCATCCGGAAGGCGGCGGCACCGCCTTCGAACTGAGCCTGCCGATGGTTCGCCCCCAGGAGTCCAGCGCATGATCGACGACCCCCTAAGCGTCCTGGTCGTCGAGGACGACCCGCACGTCCTGCTCGGCTGCCAGCAGGCGCTGGCCCTGGAAGACATCCCGAGCATCGGCGTGGGCAGCGCCGAGGAAGCGCTGCAGAAGATCGGCGCGGACTTCCCCGGCATTGTCGTCAGCGATATCCGCCTGCCCGGCATGGACGGCCTGCAACTGCTCGCCCGCCTGCGCGAACGCGACGCCCAACTGCCGGTGGTGCTGATCACCGGCCACGGCGACATCGCCATGGCGGTGCAGGCCATGCGCGACGGCGCCTACGACTTCATGGAAAAACCCTTCGCCCCGGAACGCCTGGTCGAGGTCGTCCGCCGCGCCCTCGCCCAGCGCGCCCTGTCCCGCGAGGTTGGCCAACTGCGGCGCCAACTGGCAGGACGCCAGGCGCTGGAGACCCGCCTGATCGGCCGCTCGCCGGCGATGCAGGCACTGCGCGAGCTGATCGCCAACATCGCCGACACCTCGGCCAATGTGCTCATCGAAGGCGAGACCGGCACCGGCAAGGAACTGGTCGCCCGCTGCCTGCACGACTACAGCCGGCGCCAGGCCAAGGCCTTCGTCGCGCTCAACTGCGGCGGCCTGCCGGAGAGCCTGATCGACAGCGAGATCTTCGGCCACGAGGCACACGCCTTCACCGGCGCGGGCAAGCGGCGCATCGGCAAGATCGAGCACGCCGACGGCGGCAGCCTGTTCCTCGACGAGATCGAGAGCATGCCGCTGAACCTGCAGATCAAACTGCTGCGCGTGCTGCAGGAGCAGCAGCTGGAACGCCTGGGTTCGAACCAACTCATCTCGGTGGATTGCCGGGTGATCGCGGCGACCAAGTCGGACCTCGCCGCCATGGGCCGCGAGGGCAGCTTCCGCAGCGACCTCTACTACCGCCTCAACGTGGTCAGCCTGCAATTGCCGCCGCTGCGCGAACGCCGCGAAGACATCCTGATGCTCTTCGAGCATTTCCTGCAGCAATCCTCGCTGCGTTTCGACCGCCCGGCGCCGGCCATCGACAACGCCACCGCCGCCAGCCTCATGGCCCACGACTGGCCGGGCAACGTGCGCGAGCTGCGCAACGTCGCCGAACGCTTCGCCCTGGGCCTGCCGGTGCTCGGCGGCGGCCAGGGCCCGGACGCCAGCGAACCGCGCTTCGCCGAAGCTGTGGAAGCCTTCGAGCGCGGTCTCCTGCAAGGCGCCCTGGAACGCCACGCCGGCAACCTCAGCCAGGCCGCCGGCGCCCTGGGCATGGCCAAGACCACGCTGTTCGACAAGGTGAAGAAGTACGGGTTGGCGTAACGCCCCTTGCTCGCGAACAGCCGCGCATTGCGCTACCTCCTGACCTCCGGGACACTATTCACCCTTTTCCGTAACTGCCGCACCGCTGGAGCCATCATGTCCGCCAAATCCGAAGCCTTCTGGAACCAGCTCTGCGCCGATGCCGGCGTCGATCCGCAGCGCCGCCTCGCCGCGCGCCAGGCCGTGCTGGCCGACGCCAAGGCGCTCGACAGCTGCTTCTACCGCGCCGACGACAACGACCCGGAAGGCGAGGAACTCGACCTGGGCGACGCCAAGGTGCTGTTCCTCGGCCCGTTCGAGGCACCGGTCGAATGGGATGCCGCCGAGCGCAAGGAGTTCTTCGGCGAGAGCGATCCGTCGGCGTTCTTCAATGCGCTGATCGAGTGCGAGGCGGAGCCCGGCTCCAAGGCGTTCTTCCTGCCGGAGATCGGCGATTTCGTCGCAGTGATGCCGACCCCGGACAAGGTCGAGATGTACTTCCTGCACGACTGGAGCGACGAGGAAGACGGCTGCCACTGCGTGCTGGTGCGCGCCGACGTCGACCTCTGAGTCCCTCGGGTCTCGCCAGCTGAATCGAAGCTGAACAGGACGGATTTTGCGCAGCGCCCGGGGAACCGGGCGCATTGCCGCCAGTCGGATGGGAATCCGGCGCGTCCTTCAGCCGGTTCCTACGCAGACATCGGCACTCACGCCGTGCGAGATCCCACATGCAACAGGAACAAGACACCCTCTGGGTGGAACTCGAAACCCTCGACAACGAGCATCGCCCGCAGCGCCTGCGCGGACGCATGCAATTGCGCGACTACCTCGACCTGATCTCTGGCTGCGCCCCACTACTGGTGCGCCTGGATGACTGCCGGCGCGGTCGTCGCGGCCCGGTGGCCGACCTGTTCATCCGCAGCGTGCACATCCTGCGGGTAATGGCCCTGGGGCCGCTGCCAGCCTGAGTCCCGCTCAGGCGGCCATGCCGCGATAGACGTAGGTCATCGGCTTGGGGCCGGGCAGGTAGTCGTGGGTCATCTCGCGCACCTGGAAGCCGCCGGCGCCGATCAGGGCCGGAATGTCGCGGTTCAGGTGGCAGCCGCCGGCCAGCGGCTTCCAGATCGGCGTCAGGCGGTCCTGCCAGGCGCGCACGCCAGCGTCCGGCGCCTTCCCGTGTTCGCAGAAGAGGAACTCGCCACCCGGCTTGAGCACCCGGCGCATTTCCAGCAGCGCCGCTGCCACGTCGGGGATGGTGCAGAGGGTGAAGGTGCAGACGATGCAATCGAAGCTCGCCGCATCCGCCTGGATCTGCCCCAGCTCCAGCGCGACCATCTCCACCGGAATTCGAATCTGTTCGACCCGCTTGCGCGCCAGGCTCTGCATCTGCGCCGAGGGGTCGACGCCGACGATTGTCGACACTTTGTCCGGGTCGTAGAAACCCAGGTTCAACCCGCTGCCGATGCCGATCTCCAGCACCCGGCCGTGGGCGCGCGGCACCAGCAGCGAGCGTTGCTTCATCACGTCGCCCATGCCGCAGACACAGTCGATCAGGTGCGGCAGCACGTAGCGGTCATACAGTCCCATGGCGGTCCCTCCGGCGGTTTCGAGCAGCCTAGCCCAGTCCCGCCGGGCCGGCGCGGGGTGTTTCGGCCATTCGCCGGCCGGCCAGGAACCTTTGCGCATAACCCGACGGACTGTTAGACGATTGTCGACAATCCCCTTGACCCCATGCACAGCAAGGGATAGTTTTCGCCGCACTTGATGCGGATTGTCGACACCATGAGCGAAACCCAAACCCTGCCCAGCGACCTCGAAGGCGACAGCGAGACCCTGTCGGAACACGTGTTCCGCAAGATCCAGTCGGCCATCGTCAAAGGCGAGATCGCCCCCGGCAGCAAGATTTCCGAGCCGGAGCTGGCGCGCACCTACGGCATCAGCCGTGGCCCGCTGCGCGAGGCGATCCACCGCCTGGAAGGCCAGAAGCTGCTGGTGCGCGTACCGCACGTCGGCGCGCGGGTGGTGTCGCTGAGCCATGCCGAGCTGATCGAGCTCTACGAAATCCGCGAGTCCCTCGAAGGCATGGCCTGCCGTCTCGCCGCCGAGCGCATGAGCCAGGCCGAGATCGACGAACTGCGCCGGGTGCTCGACACCCACGAGCGCGACGAGGCCTTCCAGGCCGGGCGCGGCTACTACCTGCAGGAAGGCGACTACGACTTCCACTACCGGATCATCCAGGGCAGCGGCAACAGCACCCTCACCCGCATGCTCTGCGGCGAGCTCTACCAACTGGTGCGCATGTATCGCCTGCAGTTCTCGGCGACGCCCAACCGCCCGCGCCAGGCCTTCGCCGAACACCACCGGATTCTCGATGCCATCGCCGACCGTGACGGCGAACTGGCCGAACTGCTGATGCGCCGTCACATCGGCGCTTCCAAGCGCAACATCGAGCGTCACTACCTGGACGCTCAGAAGACAGCCAACAAACGAGGTGAGTCATGAGTCTGCTTTCCCCTGGCCAGCGTTTCCGCACTGCCATCGCTGAAGAGAAGCCGCTGCAGGTGATCGGCGCGATCAACGCCAACCATGCCCTGCTCGCCAAGCGCGCCGGCTTCAAGGCCATCTACCTCTCCGGTGGCGGCGTGGCGGCGGGCTCCCTGGGGCTGCCGGACCTGGGCATCAACACCCTGGACGACGTGCTCACCGACGTGCGCCGCATCACCGACGTCTGCGACCTGCCGCTGCTGGTCGACATCGACACCGGCTTCGGTCCGAGCGCCTTCAACATCGAGCGCACCGTCAAGAACCTGATCAAGGCCGGCGCCGCCGCCGCGCACATCGAAGACCAGGTCGGCGCCAAGCGCTGCGGCCACCGTCCGGGCAAGGAAATCGTCTCCACCGAGGAGATGGCCGACCGCGTGAAGGCCGCCGCCGACGCCAAGACCGACCCGAACTTCTTCCTGATCGCCCGCACCGACGCCATCCAGGCCGAAGGCGTGGACGCCGCCATCGAGCGCTGCCAGCGCTACGTCGAAGCCGGCGCCGACGCCATCTTCGCCGAGGCCGCCTACGACCTGCCGACCTACAAGCGCTTCGTCGACGCGCTGAACGTGCCGATCCTGGCCAACATCACCGAGTTCGGCGCCACCCCGCTGTTCACCCGCGACGAGCTGGCCTCGGTCGGCGTGGCCATCCAGCTGTACCCGCTGTCGGCCTTCCGCGCCGCCAACAAGGCAGCCGAGGCGGTCTACACCTCGATCCGCCAGAACGGCCACCAGAAAGACGTGATCGACATCATGCAAACCCGCGCGGAGCTGTACGACCGCATCGGCTACCACGCCTTCGAGCAGAAGCTCGACGCGCTGTTCGCCGCGAACAAGAAATAAGCCTGAGGGCGGATGGAGCGATGCGCTTCGTCCGCCTGCTGCAATCGAACAGATACACCGGGCCGCGAGCCCGCTGACAAGAACAAACAACCGGATTCGATGAGGAGAGAGCGATGAGCGCTACCGCAGAAACCACCACCGGCTTCAAGCCGAAGAAGTCCGTGGCCCTGAGTGGCACCGCCGCCGGCAACACCGCGCTGTGCACCGTCGGCCGCACCGGCAACGACCTGCACTACCGCGGCTATGACGTCCTCGACTTCGCCAACCGCTGCGAATTCGAAGAGATCGCCCACCTGCTGGTCCACGGCAAGCTGCCGAACGTCGCCGAACTGGCCGGCTACAAGGCCAAGCTGAAAGCCCTGCGCGGCCTGCCGGCCGGCGTCAAAGCCGCCCTCGAGCAACTGCCGCCCTCGGCCCACCCGATGGACGTGATGCGCACCGCGGTTTCCGTGCTCGGCTGCCTGGCGCCGGAGAAGGAAGACCACAACCATCCGGGCGCCCGCGACATCGCCGACAAGCTGATGGCCTCCCTCGGCTCCGCCCTGCTCTACTGGTACCACTACAGCCACAACGGCAAGCGCATCGACGTCGAGACCGACGACGACTCCATCGGCGGCCACTTCCTGCACCTGCTGCACGGCGAGAAGCCGCGCGAGTCCTGGGTGCGCGCCATGCACACCTCGCTGAACCTGTACGCCGAGCACGAATTCAACGCCTCGACCTTCACCTCCCGCGTGATCGCCGGCACCGGCTCCGACATGTTCTCCTGCATCGCCGGCGCCATCGGTGCCCTGCGCGGCCCGAAACACGGCGGCGCCAACGAAGTCGCCTTCGAGATCCAGAAGCGCTACGACAACCCGGACGAAGCGGAAGCCGACATCCGTGCCCGCGTCGAGCGCAAGGAAGTGGTGATCGGCTTCGGCCACCCGGTCTACACCGTGTCCGACCCGCGCAACAAGGTGATCAAGGAAGTCGCCCGTGAGCTCTCCGTCGAGCAGGGCAACAGCAAGATGTTCGACATCGCCGAGCGCCTGGAAAGCGTGATGTGGGAAATCAAGAAGATGTTCCCCAACCTCGATTGGTTCAGCGCGGTCAGCTACCACATGATGGGCGTGCCCACCGCCATGTTCACCCCGCTGTTCGTGATCGCCCGCACCGCCGGCTGGTCGGCCCACGTCATCGAGCAGCGCATCGACGGCAAGATCATCCGCCCGAGCGCCAACTACGTCGGTCCCGAAGACCTGAAGTTCGTTCCGCTCAAGGACCGTAAATAAGATGAACACTCAATTCCGCAAACGCCTGCCGGGCACCGCGCTGGACTACTTCGACGCCCGCGAGGCGGTCGAAGCGCTCCAGGCCGGCGCCTGGGCCAAACTGCCCTACACCTCGCGCGTGCTGGCCGAACAGCTGGTGCGCCGCTGCGAACCGGAAAGCCTGAATGCCTCGCTGGAGCAGCTGATCCAGCGCAAGCGCGACCTCGACTTCCCCTGGTACCCGGCGCGCGTGGTCTGCCACGACATCCTCGGCCAGACCGCGCTGGTCGACCTCGCCGGCCTGCGTGACGCCATCGCCGACCAGGGCGGCGACCCGTCCAAGGTCAACCCGGTGGTGCCGACCCAGTTGATCGTCGACCACTCGCTGGCCGTCGAAGCCGCCGGTTTCGACCCGGAAGCCTTCGAGAAGAACCGCGCCATCGAAGACCGCCGCAACGAGGATCGCTTCCACTTCATCGAGTGGACCAAGACCGCGTTCAAGAACGTCGACGTGATCCCCGCCGGCAACGGCATCATGCACCAGATCAACCTGGAGAAAATGAGCCCGGTGATCCAGGCGCGCGGCG
Source organism: Pseudomonas sp. QL9 (assembly GCF_041409665.1). Taxonomy (NCBI): domain Bacteria; kingdom Pseudomonadati; phylum Pseudomonadota; class Gammaproteobacteria; order Pseudomonadales; family Pseudomonadaceae; genus Pseudomonas; species Pseudomonas sp. QL9. Next base: position 3,641,821 of record NZ_CP166971.1, on the reverse strand, counting down.
GCGTGGCCTTCCCCGACACCTGCGTTGGCACCGACTCGCACACCCCGCACGTGGACGCCCTGGGCGTGATCGCCATCGGCGTCGGCGGCCTGGAAGCGGAAACCGTGATGCTCGGCCATCCGTCGATGATGCGCCTGCCCGACATCGTCGGCGTCGAGCTGACCGGCAAGCGCCAGCCCGGCATCACCGCCACCGACATCGTCCTGGCGCTGACCGAGTTCCTGCGCAAGGAGCGCGTCGTGGGTGCCTACGTCGAGTTCTTCGGCGAGGGTGCCGACAGCCTGTCCATCGGCGACCGCGCGACCATCTCCAACATGTGCCCGGAATACGGCGCGACCGCCGCGATGTTCTACATCGACGGCCAGACCATCGACTACCTCAAGCTCACCGGCCGCGAGCCGGAGCAGGTGGCGCTGGTGGAGAACTACGCCAAGACCCTGGGCCTGTGGGGCGATGCGCTGAAGACCGCCGAGTACGAGCGCGTGCTGAGCTTCGACCTGGGCAGCGTGGTGCGCAACATGGCCGGTCCGTCCAACCCGCACCGCCGCCTGCCGACCTCGGCGCTGACCGAGCGCGGCATCGCCGACGAGGCCAAGCTGCAAGCCGGCAAGGCAGAGGAAGCCGAAGGCCTGATGCCGGACGGCGCGGTGATCATCGCCGCCATCACCAGTTGCACCAACACCTCCAACCCGCGCAACGTGGTCGCCGCCGGCCTGCTGGCGAAGAAGGCCAACGCGCTGGGCCTGGTGCGCAAGCCCTGGGTGAAGACCTCCTTCGCGCCGGGCTCGAAAGTCGCCAAGCTGTACCTGGAAGAAGCCGGCCTGCTGCCGGAACTGGAGAAGCTGGGCTTCGGTATCGTCGCCTACGCCTGCACCACCTGTAACGGCATGTCCGGTGCGCTGGAACCGAAGATCCAGCAGGAAATCATCGACCGCGACCTGTACGCCACCGCCGTGCTCTCGGGCAACCGCAACTTCGACGGCCGCATCCACCCGTACGCCAAGCAGGCCTTCCTGGCCTCGCCGCCGCTGGTGGTCGCCTACGCCATCGCCGGCACCGTGCGCTTCGACATCGAGCAGGACGCGCTGGGCACCGACAAGAACGGCAACCCGATCACCCTGAAGGACCTGTGGCCGTCCGATGAAGAAATCGACGCCATAGTCGCTTCGAGTGTGAAGCCGGAGCAATTCCGCCAGATCTACATCCCGATGTTCGACCTGGGCAGCGTGAAGGAAGCGGAGAGCCCGCTGTACGACTGGCGCCCGATGTCCACCTACATCCGCCGTCCGCCGTACTGGGAAGGCGCGCTGGCCGGTGAACGCACCCTCAAGGGCATGCGTCCGCTGGCGATCCTCCCGGACAACATCACCACCGACCACCTGTCGCCGTCCAACGCCATCCTGCTGGACAGCGCCGCTGGCGAATACCTGGCGAAAATGGGCTTGCCGGAAGAGGACTTCAACTCCTACGCGACCCACCGCGGCGACCACCTCACCGCACAACGCGCCACCTTCGCCAACCCGCAGCTGGTCAACGAGATGGTCGTGGTCGATGGTCAGGTGAAGAAAGGTTCGCTGGCCCGCGTGGAGCCGGAAGGCAAGGTCATGCGCATGTGGGAAGCCATCGAAACCTACATGAACCGCAAGCAGAACCTGATCATCGTCGCCGGCGCCGACTACGGCCAGGGCTCGTCCCGCGACTGGGCGGCCAAGGGCGTGCGCCTGGCAGGCGTCGAGGTGATCGTGGCCGAAGGCTTCGAGCGCATCCACCGCACCAACCTGGTCGGCATGGGCGTGCTGCCGGTGGAGTTCAAGCCGGGCACCACCCGCCTGACCCTGGGCCTGGACGGCACCGAGACCTACGACATCGAAGGCGAAGTCTCGCCCCGCTGCGACCTGACCCTGGTGGTCAATCGCCGCAACGGTGAAGTGGTCAAGGTTCCGGTGACCTGCCGCCTGGACACCGCTGCCGATGTCAGCGTGTACAAGGCCGGCGGCGTGCTGCAGCGCTTCGCCAAGGACTTCCTGCAAGGCGCGGTAGCTTGATGTCAAACGCCGGGCCTTAGGGCCCGGCTTCTTTGCGTAAGAGCCAACAGGACCTGATCCATGCCCCACGTACCCCAAGTGAAAATCCCCGCCACCTACATCCGCGGCGGCACCAGCAAGGGCGTGTTCTTCCGCCTGCAGGACCTGCCCGAGCGCTGCCAGGTGCCGGGCGCGGCGCGCGACAAGCTGTTCATGCGCGTGATCGGCAGCCCCGACCCGTACTCGGCGCACATCGACGGCATGGGCGGCGCCACCTCCAGCACCAGCAAGTGCGTGATCCTGTCCAAGAGCAGCCAGCCGGACCACGACGTCGACTACCTCTACGGGCAGATTTCCATCGACAAGGCCTTCGTCGACTGGAGCGGCAACTGCGGCAACCTCTCCACCGCCGCCGGCTCCTTCGCCATCCACGCCGGCCTGGTCGATCCGTCGCGCATCCCGGATAACGGCACCTGCGTGGTGCGCATCTGGCAGGCCAACATCCAGAAAACCATCATCGCCCACGTCCCGGTGACCAACGGCCAGGTCCAGGAAACCGGCGACTTCGAGCTGGACGGCGTGACCTTCCCGGCGGCCGAGATCGTGCTGGAGTTCCTCGATCCGTCCGACGACGGCGAGGAAGGCGGCTCGATGTTCCCCACCGGCAACCTGGTCGACGATCTGGAAGTGCCCGGCGTCGGCACCTTCAAGGCGACCATGATCAGCGCCGGCATCCCCACCGTCTTCGTCAATGCCGAGGACATCGGCTACCAGGGCACCGAGCTGCGCGAAGCCATCAACGGCGACCCCGAGCAACTGGCGCGCTTCGAGAAGATCCGCGTGGCCGGCGCGCTGCGCATGGGCCTGATCAAGACCCCGGAAGAAGCGGCCACCCGCCAGCACACGCCGAAGATCGCCTTCGTCTCCCCGCCCAAGGACTACCTCACCTCCAGCGGCAAGGAAGTGAAGGCCGGCGACGTCGACCTGCTGGTCCGCGCGCTGTCCATGGGCAAGCTGCACCACGCCATGATGGGCACCGCCGCCGTCGCCATCGGCACTGCCGCGGCCGTGCCGGGCACCCTGGTCAACATCGCCGCCGGTGGCGGTGAGCGCACCGCAGTGCGCTTCGGCCATCCGTCGGGAACCCTGCGCGTTGGCGCCGAAGCCAGGCAGGTGGACGGCGAGTGGACCGTGACCAAGGCCATCATGAGCCGCAGCTCGCGCATCCTGATGGAAGGCTGGGTACGGGTGCCGGGGGATTCGTTCTGATCCTCGCACCGAGGTTCGACTGTAGGAGCGCGCCATGCGCGCGATTCGCGGGCATGGCCCACTCCTACAGGGGACCTCGGTCTTCCACCGTCTAGACTCTCCCGGATCACCGCGCAGGAGCCTCGCCATGAGCGCCAACGCCGATCCGAACACCCGCCCCGACTACGACGCCGTCCTGCAGCAGGTGGCCGACTACGTCCTCAACTACCACGTCGACTCCGCCGAGGCCCTGGCCACCGCCCGCCTGTGCCTGCTCGACAGCCTGGCCTGCGCCCTGCTCGCCCTGCGCTTTCCCGAATGCACCAAGCTGCTCGGCCCGCAGGTCGAAGGCACTGTCGTGCCGCACGGCTCGCGCGTGCCCGGTACCCGCTTCAGCCTCGACCCGGTCAAGGCCGCCTGGGACATAGGCACGCTGGTGCGCTGGCTGGACTACAACGACACCTGGCTAGCCGCCGAATGGGCACACCCCTCGGACAACCTCGGCGCAATCCTGGCGATCACCGACCACCTGGCGCAGCGCCGCGTAGCCCGAGGCGAGGCGCCGCCGACCCTGCGCACGGTGCTCGAGGCGATGGTCATGGCCCACGAAATCCAGGGCGTGTTCGCCCTGGAGAACGCCTTCAACCGCGTAGGCCTGGACCACGTGCTCCTGGTCAAGCTGGCCTCCACCGCCGTCAGCGCGCGCCTGCTCGGCGCCAACCGCGAACAACTGCTTTCGGCGCTGTCCCACGCCTGCGTCGATGGCCAGGCCCTGCGCGCCTACCGCCAGGCGCCGAACGCCGGCTCGCGCAAGTCCTGGGCCGCCGGCGACGCCAGCAGCCGCGGCCTGCGCCTGGCGGATATCGCCCTGCGCGGCGAGATGGGCGTCCCCGGTGTGCTGACCGCTCCGCAATGGGGGTTCTACGACGTGCTGTTCAGCCACACCAACAAGGACCTCGCGCTCAAGCCCGCCGACCAGCGCCAGTTCCGCCTGCCGCAACCCTTTGGCAGCTACGTGATGGAGAACGTGCTGTTCAAGCTCAGCTACCCCGCCGAGTTCCACGCGCAGACCGCCGTGGAGGCCGCCGTGCAGTTGCACCCGCTGGTGCGCAACCGCATCAGCCAGATCACCCGCATCGCCATCCGCACCCAGGAGTCGGCGATCCGCATCATTTCCAAGGAAGGCCCGCTGGCCAACGCCGCCGACCGCGACCACTGCATGCAGTACATGGTCGCAGTGGCGCTGATCTATGGCCGCCTGGAAGCCGAGCACTACGAGGACGCCTTCCACGCGGCGCATCCTTCGATCGATCGCCTGCGCGAGAAGATGGAGGTGGTCGAGGAGCCGCGCTACACCCGCGAATACCTGGAGCCGGACAAACGCAGCATCGCCAATGCCATCGAGGTGTTCTTCAGCGATGGCAGCAGCACGCCGATGATCGAAGTGGAGTACCCGATGGGCCACCGGCGGCGCCGCGCCGAAGGCATGCCGCTGCTCGAGGCGAAGTTCCGCCACGCCCTGGGCACGCGCTTCGCCGCGCAGCGCTGCGCACAGATCCTCGCGCTGTGCAGCGACCCGGCGCAGCTGGAAGCGACGCCGGTGGACAGGTTCATGGAGTTGTTCGTGGTCTGAGGCGGTAACACCTTGTAGGAGCGCCCCATGGGCGCGATGCGCGGGCATGGCCCGCTCCTACAGAGAGTCAGGCCAGCATTTCGCCCTGCAATTGCTCCAGCAGCACCTGGATGCGCGCGAGGCGCACGCTCGGGTCGTCCATCTCCAGCAGCACCTGCTTCTGATCACGCTCGAAAGGCAGCAGATAGGCGAGCTGGCAGGCGAGTTCCTGCTGGCCTTTCACTTCGCCGCCCATCTCCAGGGTGGCGACCATCGGGTGCAGCGACAGCGCGCCAAGCAGCGCGGCAAGGTCGTCGTGCTCCCCGGTCAGCGGCTGGTCGGGCATCTCTTCCAGCCAGGTCACGTCGGCTTCGAGCAGCAGGTCGTCCTGCACTTCCGAGCGGTCGATGCGGAAACGCCGGCCCCCCTCGACGCGGATGCCCAGCAAGCCGTTGGGCAACTGTTGCCAGTCGCGGATCTGCGCCTCGCAACCGACCAGGCTGAACGCCTGCGGTGTCTCGCCCACCTCGCGCCCAGCAATGATCGACACCACGCCGAACCCGACGCCCTGCTTCATGCAGCGGCCGATCATGTCCAGGTAGCGCGCCTCGAAGATCTGCAGGTCGAGGCGGCAACCAGGGAACAGCACGGTATTGAGGGGAAACAGCGGCAACTTCATCGACGAACTTCCTGTATCAGGCAACCAGGGCTACCGCCAACGGTAGCAGCACTGCGGTGGCGACGCCCATCAGGCTCATCGCCAGGGCGGCGAAGGCACCGCATTCCTCGCCCTCCTGCAGGGCGCGGGAAGTACCCACCGCATGGGCCGTCATGCCCAGCGCCATGCCCTGCGCGGCCGGATGGTGCACGCCAATACGGCGCAGCAACTCCGGACCGAGCATCGCCCCGATCACACCGGTGATCAGCACGAAGACCGCGGCCAGCGCCGCCACCCCGCCGATCTGGTGCGCCACCAGCATGGCGATGGGCGAAGTCACCGACTTCGGCGCCAGGCTCATCAGCAGCTCGCCACGCACGCCGAACAGCCAGGCCAGGCCAACGCCCGCCGCCGTCGCGATCGGGCCGCCGACCAGCAGGGTGATCAGGGTCGGCCAGAACAGCTGGCGGATGCGCCGAAGGTTGAGGAACAGCGGCACAGCCAGCGCCACCGTCGCCGGACCAAGCAGCACGGTGAGCACACTTACGCCGCTCATATAGGCCGGGTAGTCGATGCCGGTGAGCAGCAGCACGCCGATCACCATCGCCATAGAGACCAGCACTGGCTGCAGGAACACCCAGCGCGTGCGCTCATAGGCGGCCAGCGCCAGTTGGTAGGCGGCCAGGGTGATGCCAATGCAGAACAGCGGGTGGTGGATCACCGCCTGCCAGGCGCCATGCCAGTCAAGCATCGCTGGCCTCCTTGCGACCGCGCTGGCGGTCGATCAGCTTCTGCATCAACCAGCCGGCGAATAGGAACGAGCCCAGCAGCGACAGCATCAGGGCCCCGGCAAGCGGCCAGAAGTCGGCCAGCAGTTGGCGGCTGTAGACCATCACCCCAACCGCCGGCGGCACCAGCAGCAGCGGCAGGTAGCGCAGCAGCGAAGTCGCCGCGACGCTGATCGGCTCGCCCACCTCGCCACGCACCAGAAGGAACGCCAGCAGCAGGACCAGCCCAATGATGGGGCCGGGGATCATCGGCAGGATGAGAACATTCAGGCCGGTTCCGAGCAGTTGGAACAGCACCAGCCAGGTCAGGCCACGGAGCAGCATGGGAGCCTCCAATACATGAGCCCGACATTATGCCGAAGTACGGCATGGCTATGGCACGGCATTCGCTTCAAGGATAGGTGCACAGTCACCACGCTCCTGTGCCATGCTGGATCGCAGAGCAATTACAACAACACGTCTTCCATGGAGGAGATTTATGCCGTTCGTTCCCGTCAGCTCGCTCAAGGACTATGTAGGCAAGGACCTGGGCCATTCCGACTGGCTCACCGTCGACCAGAACCGCATCAATCAATTCGCCGAATGCACAGAGGATCATCAGTTCATTCATGTTGATCCGGAAAAGGCGAAGAAGACCCCGTTCGGCGGCACCATCGCCCACGGTTTCCTGTCCCTTTCACTGATTCCCAAGCTCTTCGAGGGCCTGCTGGTCCTGCCGGAAAACGCCAAGATGGTGGTGAACTACGGCCTCGACAGCGTGCGCTTCATCCAGCCCGTACCGGTCGACTCCCGCGTGCGCCTGGCGGCGAGCATCGTCGACGTCACCGAGAAGAACCCCGGCCAGTGGCTGATCAAGGCACGCTGCACCCTGGAGATCGAAGGCCTGCCCAAGCCGGGTTACATCGCCGAAGTGCTGAGTCTGGCCTTCGTCTGATCGCCAACCGGTTCCGAAAAAAGCCCGCGCCCGCGGGCTTTTTTGCGTCACACTGAAAGCAGTCCACCCGAAGAATTGCCGATGCGTGCCGCCCTCCCGTCACTCGCCCTGCTCCTGTTGCTGACCGCTTGCGGCCAAGGCGACAGCGTGCCCTCGGGAAGTGCCACGCTGCCCGACGGATCGCGCTACAAGGGCAGCCTGGTGGACGGTCGACTGCAAGGCGAAGGCCGCCTCGACTACCCCAATGGCGCCTGGTATCAGGGCCACTTCGACAAGGGCCTGTTCGCCGGCAAGGGCGAATGGCACGGCGCCGACGGCAGCGTCTACAACGGCGAATTCCGCGCCGGGCTCTACGACGGCGAGGGCTTGCTGAGCCAGGGCATGACCCATTACCGCGGCCAGTTCCGCCGTGGCCTGTACGAAGGTGAAGGCCTGCTCGAATTGCCCGACGGCAGCGTCCACCAGGGCCACTTCGCCAAGGGCATGGCCAACGGCCAGGGGCTGCTCGACGACGGCCAGGGCAACGAGTACAGCGGCGAATTCCTCAATGGCCAGCTACAAGGCGAAGGCCTATTCACCGACCGCGATGGCGACCGCTACAGCGGCGGTTTCCGCGACACCCAGTTCGAGGGGCAGGGACACTTCAAGAATGCGGACGGCGATGTCTGGAGTGGCGAATTCCGCCAGGGTGCGCTGAACGGCCGGGGGCAGTACCAGGGCAACGATGGCACGCGCTACAAGGGCGGCTTCGTCGACTGGCGCTTCTCCGGCAGCGGCGAGCTGATGCAGACCGACGGCCAGGTCTACCGGGGCGAATTCGCCGACGGCAAGTATGCAGGCATTGGCACCCTGCGCGGCACTGACGGCAAGGTCCTCTCCGGCATCTGGAGCAACGGACTGCGCCGTCGCGACGAGCACGGCCAGCTGGTCCCCAACCCACTGGAACTGGGTCTGCTGGAACAGGGACGGCTGCTCGACCAGGCCGTCGCCGCAGTGCCGCAATCGACCCCGCGTCCCGAGCTCTACGTCCTGAGCATCGGCGGCGACGGCAAGCAGAGCGTGTTCCTGCGCGAGGCCGATTACGTCGCCAGAATGCTAGGCGAACGCTTCGCCGCACGCGGCGTGATCACCCTGGTAAACAACCGCGGCCACGCCGCCGACCGCCCCATGGCCACCCGCGAGAGCATCGCCCGCGCGGTCCGCGCCCTGGCCCAGCGCAGCGGCCCGGAAGACCTGGTGTTCGTCTACCTGACCAGCCACGGCAGCCGCGACCACCAACTGGTCCTCGACATGCCGGGGATACGCATCGACAACCTGCCCGCCGACGCCATGGCCGAACTGCTCGCGCCACTCAAGCAGCGCGACAAGATCCTGGTCATCTCCGCCTGCTACAGCGGCGGATTCATCGAACCCTTGAAGGACGAGAGGACTCTTATCATTACGGCAGCTCGAAGCGACCGGGTGTCCTTCGGCTGTTCCGAGGAGGCGGACTTCACCTATTTCGGCCAGGCCTTGTTCGCCGATGCCCTGCATGTGACCGACGACCTGCAACAGGCCTTCCAATTAGCCAGTGCAGAAGTGGCGCGGCGGGAGAAGGAGCAATCCTTCGAAGCATCGGAGCCACAGATCTGGGCACCGCCAGGCGTGCTGGCGCACTGGAAGAGCCTGCGCGCGGCGCAGGCAGGCCAGGCGTTGAGCGCGAACACGCCCGACCAGCGGGAAAAACCTTAGCCTGGCAACTATGCTTGTCAGTGTGTCAGCGGAGATAAACGGATGTATTCAACACCGACGCATATCCTACTTGCCGGCGCCACGGGCCTTACCGGCGAACACCTGCTCGACCGCATGCTCAGCGAGCGCACGGTCAAGCGCGTGCTGGCGCCTGCGCGTCGACAACTCGCCGCCCACCCGCGCCTGGAAAACCCCATCGGCCCGCTGGCCGAACTCATCCCGCAACTGCAGGGACCGATCGACACGGTGTTCTGCTGCCTGGGCACGACGATCAAGGAAGCGGGTTCGGAAGCGGCCTTCCGCGCGGTCGACTACGACCTGCCGCTGGCCCTGGGCAAGCGCGCGCTCGAACTGGGCGCACGGCACTACGTGGTGGTCAGCGCATTGGGCGCCGACAGCAAGTCGTCGCTGTTCTACAACCGCGTCAAGGGTGAGCTGGAGGAAGCACTGCAGAAGCAGGGCTGGCCGCAGCTGACCATCGCCCGCCCGTCCCTGCTGCTTGGCCAACGCGAGGAAGTGCGCCTGGCAGAACTGCTGGCCGCGCCCTTCGCACGTATCCTGCCGGGCAAGCTGCACGGCATCTACGCCTGCGCCCTGGCCCGCGCGCTCTGGCGCCTGGCGCTGGAAACCGGCAAGGGCGTGCGCTTCGTCGAGTCGGACGAATTGCGCCGGCTCGGCAAATAACCTCCCCTGCGCATGGCGGCGGATAACCGCGAACGGTTATCCGCCCAAGCGACGATTCAGTTCCCGCCCCACACCTGCAATCCGATGCCCAGTTCAGCGGCGATCGAGAACGGCAGCAGCAGCGTATCCAGCAACGCACTGCCCGGCAGGTCGACGCCCGGGTAGGTCGGTGCCTGGGTCCCGAAGTGGTCCTCAGGGCAGCAACCGCCGTTGAGCGAATACCAGTCCAGGCGCGTGCCCGCGTAGATCAGCGGGGCGCCGGGCTTGTTCGCATCGAGGGTCTTCACCGTGGCGCAGCCACCCAGTTGCAGCAACAGCAGGGCGGCAAGGAATTTATTCGTCACTGACAAGATGGTGTTCGCCCCAGCGCGGCAGCATGTCCTGGGGAATGCCCAGTTGGTTGAGGATGCGCGCGACCACGAAGTCGACCAGGTCGTCGATGGTCTGCGGCTGATGGTAGAAGCCCGGTGCGGCCGGCAGGATGACCGCGCCCAGGTTGGACAGCTTGAGCATGTTCTCCAGGTGGATGCTGGAGAACGGCGCCTCGCGCGGCACCAGGATCAGCTGCCGGCGCTCCTTGAGGGCAACGTCGGCGGCGCGCTCGATCAGGTTGTTGCACGCGCCCGTGGCGATGGCCGAGAGCGTGCCGGTGGAACAGGGCACCACGACCATGGCGCTCGGCGCCCCCGAGCCGGACGCCACCGGGGCCATCCAGTCTTCCTTGCCGTAGACGCGGATCTGCCCCGGCGCTGCGCCCGTGTATTCGCTGAGGAAAGCCTGCATAGCCTGCGGCTTGCTCGGCAGGGTCACGTCGGTTTCCGTGGCCACCACCAGCTGCGCGGCCTTGGAAATCAGGAAGTGCACCTCGCGGTCCTCCTGCACCAGGCAATCGAGCAGGCGCAAACCGTACTGCGCGCCGGAGGCGCCGGTCATCGCCAGGGTGACGCGTTCGGCTCCCGCCATCTCAGTCCTCCAGGGCCTTGGCCAGCTTGCCGTGCAAGCCGCCGAAACCGCCGTTGCTCATGATCACTACCTGGGTTCCCGGCGTGGCGATGGCCTTCACGCCTTCGATGATCGACTCCAGCGAGTCGCACACCTGGGTCGGCACGGTCGAGCTGGCGACGGTGGCGGCGAGGTCCCAGCCGAGGTTCGGCGGCGCGTACCAGAAGACGTGGTCGGCCTGGGTGACGCTGTCCGGCAGGCCGTCGCGGTGCGCGCCAAGCTTCATGGAATTGGAGCGCGGTTCGATCACCGCGATCACCGGGGCGTCGCCGACGCGCTTGCGCAGGCCGTCGAGCGTGGTGGCAATGGCAGTCGGGTGATGCGCGAAGTCGTCGTAGATAGTCACGCCCTTCACTTCCGCGACCTTCTCCATGCGCCGCTTGACGCTCTTGAAGGCAGCCAGCGCGGCGATGCCGAGCTCCGGCACCACGCCGACGTGACGCGCCGCGGCCAAGCAGGCCAGGGCGTTGGCGACGTTGTGCTGGCCGGTCAATTCCCACTCGACCACGCCCTGCGCGGCGCCGTCGAACAGCACCTCGAAGCGCGAACCGTCCTCGCTGAGCAGGCGCGCCTGCCATTGGCCGCCTTCACCAGTGGTCTGCACCGGGGTCCAGCAACCCATGCCGATCACGCGCTTGAGCGCGGTCTCGCTTTCGGGATGGATGACCAGGCCTTCGCCGGGAATGGTCCGCACCAGGTGGTGGAACTGCCGCTCGATGGCCGCTAGGTCGGGGAAGATGTCCGCGTGGTCGAATTCCAGGTTGTTCAGGATCGCGGTGCGCGGGCGGTAGTGGACGAACTTGGAGCGCTTGTCGAAGAAGGCGCTGTCGTACTCGTCGGCCTCGACCACGAAGAACGGCGTACTGCCCAGGCGCGCGGAAACACCGAAGTTCTGCGGCACGCCGCCGATCAGGAAGCCCGGGCTCATGCCGGCATGCTCCAGCACCCAGGCCAGCATGCTGCTGGTGGTGGTCTTGCCGTGGGTGCCGGCAGCGGCCAGAACCCAGCGGCCCTGCAGCACGTGGTCGGCCAGCCACTGCGGACCGGAGACGTAGGGCAGGCCCTTGTTCAGCACGTACTCGACCGCGGGGTTGCCGCGCGACAGGGCGTTGCCGATCACCACCAGGTCCGGTGCCGGCTCCATATGCGCGGGCTCGTAGCCCTGCATGAGTTCGATGCCCTGGGCTTGCAGCTGGGTGCTCATGGGCGGGTAGACATTGGCGTCGGAGCCGGTGACGCGGTGGCCCAGCTCCTTGGCCAGCACGGCCAGCGAACCCATGAAGGTGCCGCAGATGCCGAGGATGTGGATATGCATGCAGACTCCTGCAATCAAGCCTGGTGAGGCGCTTCGAATGGCCGGCAGATTAGCACAGCGCCACCCTCTCGCGGCGCGGCCGGGAGCATCAGACGACGCCGTTTGGCGGGGGTTCCGTGGGGGCGATGTTCGCGAGCAAGCTCGCTCCTACGAGGAGCAGCGTGGTGCCACAACATGTAGGAGCGAGCTTGCTCGCGAACCGCCGATTAAGGCGCCGACCGGCTCAGGCCGTGACGGTGCAACTTGCGGTAGAGGGTATTGCGGCTGATGCCCAGCTGCTGCGCGGTGCGGCTCATGTGCCAGCGCTGCGCTTCCAGCACGGCGATCAGGGCCGCGCGCTCGGCATCCTGCAGGCTGTCGGCGACCGGTTCCGTACGTGCCACCACCTGCGCCGGCGGACCCCGCCGGATATCCACAGGCAGATCGGCCAGGCGCACCCGCCCGCCTTCACTGAGCGCGACCAAAGTACGCAGCACATTGCGCAGCTGGCGTACGTTGCCCGGCCAGGGATAGTCGAGCAGTGCCTGGCGCACGTCTTCGTCGAGCAGGACGTGCCGGCCCTTGGATTCCTCGGTCAGCAGCTGCGCCAGCAACTGCGCCTTGTCCTCGCGCTCACGCAGCGCCGGCAATTGCAGCACCAGGCCGTTGAGGCGGTAGTAGAGGTCTTCGCGGAAGCTGCCGGCGGCCACCAGCGCCTCCAGGTCGCGGTGCGTGGCGCTGATCAGGCGCAGGTCGACCGGCTGCCCCACGGCATCGCCCAGCGGCACCACCTGGCGTTCTTCGAGCACGCGCAGCAGGCGGGTCTGCAGGGTCAGCGGCATGTCGCCGATCTCGTCGAGGAACAGCGTGCCGCCGTCGGCTTGCCGCAGCTTGCCGCGCATGCCTTCCTTGCGTGCACCGGTGAAGCTGCCGCCGCGATAACCGAACAGCTCGCTCTCGATCAGGCTCTCCGGAATGGCCGCGCAGTTCAGCGCGACGAAGGCCTTGCCGGCACGCTCGCCGGACAGGTGCACGGCCTTGGCGAAAGCCTCCTTGCCCGACCCGGTTTCGCCGTGCAGCAAAAGCGGCACGTCATGCGCGTAGACCTTCAGCGCGCGGCGGAAATCGGCAGCCAGGCGCTCGTCGCCGAGGCACAGCCCCGGCGCTGCCGGCACCTTCGACTCTCGCGGCAAGGCCACGCGAAGCGGACGCGGTTCGCCGCGCAACAAGGCATGGAACAGCCGCCCGGCGTGGCTGCGCAGCGGCCAGCTGGCGGACGGTTGCGCGCTGGCGCGGCCGAGCAGGTCGTCCAGGTGCAGGTCGAAGCAGTCTTCCACCGAACGCCCGAGCAGCGCGTCGCGCGGGTGATCGAGCAGGTTGAGCGCACTCTGGTTCACGGCGAGGATGCGCCCGCCGCCGTCGAAGGCCAGCAGCCCTTCGCTGAACAGGCCGACGTAATCCGCCTGCAGGTGGAAACGCAGCAGCCATTGCCCTTCGAAGCGGCGCCGGAAGTAGCAGCTCTCGATCATCTTCGCCGAGAGGTTGGCCAGGGCCATGGTGTGGAACTGGCTCTGCCGCGACAGATCGGGGCGCGCCGAGGACACGTCGAGCACTGCCAGCAGCTCGCCTTGCGGGTCGAACACCGGGCTCGCCGAGCAGGTCAACCCGGTGTGCAGGCTGCGGAAGTGCTCGTCGCGGAAGATGGTCAGTGCCTGGCGCTCGACCAGGCAGGTGCCGATGCCATTGGTGCCCTCGCTGGCCTCGCTCCAGTCGGCGCCGAGCCACAGCCCGGCGTGCTCGAAGGCATCGCGGTCGGCGTCGGCGCAAACGCGGTTGAGGATCACCCCGCGCGAATCGGTGAGCAGCACCGCGTGGCCGGAGCCGGCGAGCTGCTGGTGCAGGCTGGCCATCTCGCCGTTGGCGATCTCCAGCACCTGCTGCAGGCCCTCGCGGCGTTCGAGCATGCGCGTATGTTCGAGCACCGTCGGCGGCAGCATCCGCGACGGATCGAGGTGGTATTGCTCCAGGCAACGCAACCAGGAACGGGCGATCGACGGATCGGCTCCGGGTCCGCTCTGCTGCAGCTTGCCGCTGGCCACTGTCATGACCTGGCGGGCGTGGCGACTCATGGCGTTCGCACTCATTGTTCTGGTTCTCCACGGAAGGGACGGCAGGCAGTCCCGGGGCGACCGTTTCCGCAGCATCGTCCAGCGCGCGGAGCAATGCAATGGCCGTGTGACCCGCAGGTCATGGGCTGTACCGAAAGCGGGACAAACTGTCACCCGCGACTGTCCCGCAGCTGCCACAGCGCCTTCCAGGCAGGTTCCACAATCCGACCGTTGGCCCAGCAATGACGGGCCTTCCACTGGCATGGCCCGGCCCTTGCTCTAGTCTTGTTAAACCGCAAACGCGTCCTCCCCAACAAAGACAAGAGTCAGGAGATCAACCATGCGTTACGCCCAACCTGGAACTGCCGGTGCCGTCGTGTCCTTCAAGTCGCGCTACGGCAACTACATCAACGGCGAGTTCGTGCCGCCGGTGAACGGCCAGTACTTCATCAACACCTCGCCGGTGAATGGCCAGGCGATTGCCGAATTCCCCCGCTCCGACGCCGCCGACATCGACAAGGCGCTGGACGCCGCCCACGCTGCCGCCGACGCCTGGGGCCGCACTTCGGTGCAAGAGCGCTCGAACATCCTGCTGAAGATCGCCGACCGCATCGAACAGAACCTCGAAGTGCTCGCCGTCACCGAAACCTGGGACAACGGCAAGCCGGTGCGCGAGACCCTCAACGCCGACATCCCGCTGGCCGCCGACCACTTCCGCTACTTCGCCGGCTGCATCCGCGCCCAGGAAGGTTCGGCCGCCGAGATCAACGACAGCACCGTGGCCTACCACATCCACGAGCCGCTGGGCGTGGTCGGGCAGATCATCCCGTGGAACTTCCCGCTGCTGATGGCCGCCTGGAAACTCGCCCCGGCGCTGGCCGCCGGCAACTGCATCGTGCTCAAGCCGGCCGAGCAGACCCCGCTGGGCATCTGCGTGCTGATGGAGATCATTGGCGACTTGCTGCCCAAGGGCGTGCTCAACGTCGTTCAGGGCTTCGGCCGCGAGGCCGGTGAAGCGCTGGCCACCAGCAAGCGCATCGCCAAGATCGCCTTCACCGGCTCGACCCCGGTGGGCTCGCACATCCTCAAGTGCGCCGCAGAGAACATCATCCCCTCCACGGTAGAGCTGGGCGGCAAGAGCCCGAACATCTACTTCGAAGACATCATGCAAGCCGAGCCGACCTTCATCGAGAAGGCCGCCGAGGGCCTGGTGCTGGCCTTCTTCAACCAAGGTGAAGTCTGCACCTGCCCGTCCCGTGCGCTGGTGCAGGAATCCATCTACCCGCAGTTCATGGAAGTGGTGATGAAGAAGGTCAAGGCGATCAAGCGCGGCGACCCGCTGGACACCGACACCATGGTCGGCGCCCAGGCCTCGCAGCAGCAATTCGACAAGATCCTCTCGTACCTCGACATCGCCCAGCAGGAAGGCGCCGAAGTGCTGGTCGGCGGCCAGGTCGAGAAGCTCGAAGGCAGCCTCGCCACCGGCTATTACATCCAGCCGACCCTGCTCAAGGGCAGCAACAAGATGCGCGTCTTCCAGGAAGAAATCTTCGGCCCGGTGGTCGGCGTCACCACCTTCAAGGATGAAGCCGAGGCCCTGGCCATCGCCAACGACACCGAGTACGGCCTGGGCGCCGGCGTCTGGACCCGCGACATCAACCGCGCCTACCGCATGGGCCGTGGCATCAAGGCCGGCCGCGTGTGGACCAACTGCTACCACCTGTACCCGGCGCACGCCGCGTTCGGCGGCTACAAGAAATCCGGCGTGGGCCGCGAGACCCACAAGATGATGCTCGACCACTACCAGCAGACCAAGAACCTGCTGGTCAGCTACGACATCAACCCGCTGGGCTTCTTCTGATCCACCCGCCCGCTGCGGCGGGCGGCTCCCGACTCTCTTCTTTGCGCGGCCTGCGGGCCGCGTTTTTTTGCCTTGCGGAAAGCGGCACCGCGTAGGAGCGGATCTTATCCGCGAAAACCCTGGCACCCGCGCATCCTGTAGGAGCGGGCCATGCCCGCGATCGCGGACAAGGTCCGCTCCTACAGTGCTTTCTGCAGCGGGGATGGCTCAGGTCTAGTTGGGGCGCTCAGCCCTCATGGCTACGCCACTGCCGCGGGCTCACCCCGAACCAGCGGCGGAAGGCGCGGGAGAAGGCGCTGGTCTCGGAATAGCCAAGCAGCGGCGCCAGCTCGGAAATCGGCCGCTGGCGCTGGCGCAGGTAGTGCAGCGCCAGGTCGCGGCGGGTGTTTTCCACCAGTTGGCTGAAGCTCAGGCCCGCCTCGCGCAAGCGCCGCTGCAGGCCGGCCGCGGTCAGCTCCAGGCGTTCTGCAATCAGCTCCAGCACCGGCTCACCCTCGCCCAGTGCCAGGCGAATCTGGGTGCCCGCATCTTCCAGCAGGTCCGGGCGATTGCCCTGTTCACCGAGGCGGCGGATCACGTCCTGGACCAGGAACAGCAGGTTGGCGTCGCGCTCGGGCATCAGCCGGCCGCGGATGTCGGCCTTGGGCACCAGCAGCGAATTGCAGCCGCGCTGGAAATGCACCGGCGCGCCAAACACCTTGCCATGTTCCTGCCAGCCATCCGGCCGCGCGTGCTCGAAGCCCACTGCGCGCGGCGTCCAATCTGCGCCGAGGGCGTGGCGCAACAGGTTCAGCGCCATGCCCATGGTCAGCTCGGCGTCCTGTCGACGGTCGAGGATGGCGCCGTGCTGCACCTGGTAGTCGAAGCGGTAGCACTCGCCGCAATCGACCAGGCGGATCAGCGTGCTGTGCTGGTGATAGGGGAATGCCGCGGCGAAGTTGCGCAGGGCGTCTTCCAGGGTTTCCGAGCACAGCCCGACATAGCCCAGCAGGCCGAGGGCGCGTGGCTGGAATTGCTGGCCGTAGCGCAGGCCGAAGTTGTCGCAGCCCGATTGCCGCGCCGCTTCTTCCAGCACCTGGCAATAGTTGGTCAGCGCCAGGCTGAGCGTCGGGTGGCGCAGTTGTTCGGGATCGATGCCGGCGCGGCCGAAGACCCGGTCGAGGTCGCCGCCCTGGGCGCGGATGAAACCATCCAGTCCGCTGGCGGCGGCGGACAGCACACCGATGTTGCTGGCCGTGGGCGCAAGGCCGGCGGCGGAGAACAGAGACGGGGTCATGGGCGCACGCTCGTTTTATTGATCACTTATCCAAGAAAACGGATTTGCAATTCCCATGCCTCGTTTGCCGACACCTCCAAAGCGCGTCAAACGGGGCTATCGGCAAACCATCGCGCCACCTTGGAGGGCGCGCCACGCCTCATTCTGGGGCGATGGGTAACACCCTGTTGCAACTTGACCGCAGGGCTCGCACGCGGTGCCCCAGGGTCAAGTCCTCGCCCGCCTCGCTCGCTACCATCGAGGCCTGGCAACCCGACCACGCCCCTAGGGGCAGAGGAGTCCTCGATGAGCGCATCACAACTAAAACCGACGCTGGGAACCTTGCACCTCTGGGGCCTCGCCGTGGGCCTGGTGATTTCCGGCGAATACTTCGGCTGGAGCTACGGCTGGGGCACCGCCGGCACCCTCGGCTTCCTGGTCACCACCCTGATGGTGGCCCTGATGTACACCTGCTTCATCTTCAGCTACACCGAGCTGACCACTGCGATCCCCCACGCAGGCGGCCCCTTCGCCTACAGCCTGCGGGCGTTCGGCAAGACCGGCGCGAGCATTGCCGGGATCGCCACCCTGATCGAATTCGTCTTCGCCCCGCCGGCCATCGCCATGGCCATCGGCGCCTACCTCAACGTGCAGTTCCCGGCCCTCGATCCGAAGTGGGCGGCGGCCGGCGCGTACGTGATCTTCATGTCCCTGAACATCATCGGCGTGAGCATCGCCGCGACCTTCGAGCTGGTGGTCACGGTGCTCGCGGTGATCGAGCTGCTGGTGTTCATGGGCGTGGTCGCCCCGGGCTTCAGCTTCAGCAACTTCGTCCTGAATGGCTGGGCCGGTTCCAGCGAATTCAGCGTCTCGGCCATCGGCGGCATCTTCGCGGCGATCCCCTTCGCCATCTGGTTCTTCCTCGCCATCGAGGGTGCAGCCATGGCCGCCGAGGAAGCCAAGGACCCGAAACGCACCATCCCGCGCGCCTACATCGGCGGCATCCTGACCCTGGTGGTGCTGGCCATCGGCGTGATGATCTTCGCCGGCGGCGTGGGCGACTGGCGCACCCTGTCGAACATCAACGACCCGCTGCCGCAGGCGATGAAAGCGGTGGTCGGCAACAACTCGACCTGGATGCACATGCTGGTATGGATCGGCCTGTTCGGCCTGGTCGCCAGCTTCCACGGCATCATCCTCGGCTACTCGCGGCAGTTCTTCGCCCTCGCCCGTGCCGGCTTCCTGCCGCCGGCGCTGGCCAAGCTGTCGCGCTTCCAGACCCCGCACCGGGCGATCCTCGCCGGCGGCGTGATCGGCATCGCGGCGATCTTCAGCGACAACCTGATCAGCCTGCAGGGCATGACCCTGACCGCGGCGATGATCACCATGAGCGTGTTCGGCGCCATCGTCATGTACATCATGAGCATGCTCAGCCTGTTCAAGCTGCGCCGCAGCGAGCCGAACCTGGAGCGCACCTTCCGCGCCCCCGGCTACCCGATCGTGCCGGGTATCGCGCTCGGCCTGGCGCTGCTGTGCCTGGTGGCGATGCTCTGGTACAACGAAGTCATCGCCGTGGTGTTCGTGGTCCTGATGCTCGCCGGCATCATCTGCTGCAACCTGGTGATCGCCGCGCGCCGTGGCGTGCCGGCCAGCTTCGCCAGCGAAGGTTGATCCACCGGCGCCGGGCCGCAGGGCCTGGCGCCTTCGTCGCCCCAAGGAGATCCCATGCCCGGATACGCCCATAGCGTCGGCGGCCAGACCTGGCGCTTCGACAGTCTCAAGGACCTCATGGCGAAGGCCAGCCCGGAGCGCTCCGGCGACTGCCTGGCCGGCGTCGCGGCGAGCAGCGATGCCGAGCGCGTCGCCGCGCAGATGGCGCTGGCCGAGGTGCCGCTCAAGCGCTTCCTCGACGAGGCGCTGATCCCCTACGAGGACGACGAGGTCACCCGCCTCATCATCGACAGTCACGACCGCGCCGCCTTCGCGCCGGTCAGCCACCTGACAGTCGGCGACTTCCGCAACTGGCTGCTCGGCGACGCCGCCAACGAGGACAGCCTGCGCGCCCTGGCGCCGGGCCTGACGCCGGAGATGGCAGCGGCGGTATCGAAGATCATGCGTGTGCAGGACCTGGTACTGGCCGCGCAGAAGATCCGCGTGGTCACCCGCTTCCGCAACACCCAGGGCCTGCGCGGGCGACTGTCGACCCGCCTGCAGCCCAACCACCCGACCGACGACCCGGCAGGCATCGCCGCCAGCGTCCTCGACGGCCTGCTCTACGGCAACGGCGACGCCATGCTCGGCATCAACCCGGCCACCGACAGCCTGCAGTCGATCTGCACCCTGCTGGAGATGCTCGACGCCATCATCCAGCGGTACGAGATTCCCACCCAGTCCTGCGTGCTGACCCACGTCACCAGTTCGATCGAAGCGATCAATCGTGGCGCGCCGCTGGACCTGGTCTTCCAGTCCATCGCCGGTACCGAGGCGGCCAACGCCAGCTTCGGCGTCAGCCTGGCAGTCCTCAAGGAAGGCTACGAGGCCGGCCTGTCGCTCAAGCGCGGCACGCTCGGCGACAACCTCATGTACTTCGAGACCGGCCAGGGCAGCGCGCTCTCGGCCAACGCCCACCACGGCGTCGACCAGCAGACCTGCGAGACCCGCGCCTATGCGGTGGCCCGGCACTTCAAGCCGTTCCTGGTGAACACCGTGGTCGGCTTCATCGGCCCGGAGTACCTGTACAACGGCAAACAGATCATCCGCGCCGGCCTGGAAGACCATTTCTGCGGCAAGCTGCTCGGCGTGCCGATGGGCTGCGACATCTGCTACACCAACCATGCCGAAGCCGACCAGGACGACATGGACATGCTGCTGACCCTGCTCGGCGTGGCCGGGATCAACTTCATCATGGGCATCCCCGGCTCCGACGACGTGATGCTCAACTACCAGACCACCTCCTTCCACGACGCGCTCTACGCGCGGCAGAGCCTCGGCCTGCGCGCCGCACCGGAGTTCGAGGCGTGGCTGGAACGCATGCAGATTCTCCAGCAACAGGAAGGCCGCGTGCGCCTGGCCGAGCAACTGCCGCCGGCGTTCCGCCCGGCCCTGGCGCAACTGAGCTGAGGAAGCGCGATGCACGACGACAAGCCCACCGCCACGCCCAATCCCTGGCAGGAACTGCGCCGCCTGACCCCAGCGCGCATCGCCCTCGGCCGCGCCGGCACCAGCCTGCCGACCCAGGCGCAACTGGACTTCCAGTTCGCCCACGCGCAGGCCCGCGACGCCGTGCACCTGCCCTTCGACCATGCCGGCATCAGCGCCGCCCTGGCCGAACGCGGCCGCGACACGCTGCTGCTGCACAGCGCCGCCGCCGACCGCCATGTCTACCTGCAACGCCCCGATCTCGGCCGGCGCCTGCACGCTGATTCTGCTCAACTCCTGCGCCAGCACGCCGAGGCCAACCCGCAGGGCTACGACCTTACCGTGGTGATCGCCGACGGGCTTTCCGCCCTGGCCGTGCAGCGCCATGCCCTGCCCTTCCTGGAACGTCTCGAAGAACAGGCGCAGGCTGAAAACTGGAGCCTGTCGCCGGTAGCCCTGGTGCAACAGGGCCGGGTCGCGGTGGCCGACGAAGTGGGCGAACTGCTGCGGGCGAGGATGGTGGTCATCCTGATCGGCGAACGCCCCGGCCTCAGCTCGCCGGACAGCCTCGGCCTGTACTTCACCTGGGCGCCGAAGGTCGGCCTCAACGACGCCTACCGCAACTGCATCTCCAACGTGCGCCTGGAAGGCCTGAGCTACGGCATGGCCGCGCACCGCCTGCTCTACCTGATGCGCGAGGCCTGCCGGCGCCAGCTCTCCGGGGTCAACCTGAAGGACGAGGCGGAACTGCCGAGCCTGGGTGGCGAGGGGCCGGGCGCCAACTTCCTGCTTGCCGGCAACTGACGCAGAAAATTTCCCTGTAGGAGCGAGCTTGCTCGCGAACCGGCTTCGCAGCGGGGCATTCGCGAGCAAGCTCGCGCCTACGAAACAGCTGCCACACCGCCTTCGATCAAACGCTTGCTTGGATTGCGCTTTCCACGATTTCTGGTGCAGCATCCAGCCCCATGCCATTTCGCTGGCATAGCAACTGCATCGTGATAGCAGCCCATTCACCGACCGCAGAGAATCGATATGCGCATCGTGCAAGCCACCCTCGATCACCTCGACATGCTGACTCCGCTGTTCGTCAAGTACCGCGAGTTCTACGGCATGCTCCCCTACCCCGAGTCGTCGCGGAAATTCCTCGAGAAGCGCCTGAGCCGCAAGGAGTCGGTGATCTATCTGGCCCTGCCCGACGACGCTGACGACCGCATCCTGGGCTTCTGCCAGCTGTACCCGAGCTTCTCCTCGCTGTCGCTCAAGCGCGTGTGGATCCTCAACGACATCTACGTCGCCGAGGACGCGCGCCGCCAGCTGGTCGCCGACCACCTGCTGCAGCACGCCCGGCAGATGGCGCGCGACACCAACGCCGTGCGCATGCGCGTGTCGACCAGCATCGGCAACGAAGTGGCGCAGAAGGTCTACGAATCGATCGGTTTCCGCGAGGACACCGAGTTCAAGAACTACATCCTGCCGATCAGCGACGACCTCGTCTGAGCATTTATCCCGCCCCGCTGGTCGCAGCGGGGCCGCAGCGCTAGAGTCATGGCACCGTAGGTGCAGCATCCGTAGTCCGACGGATAAGGGGTTACATGCATTCTCCCCAACGATCTCTGCGTCGCCTGGCATTCGCCCTGCTGCTCGCCCTGGGCAGCGCCCACGCCGAAACCCTGCGCGTGGCGACCCTGGAATGGGAACCCTACGTGGGGCCCGACCTGCCGGGCAAAGGATTGGCCACCCGCATTCTCGACGAAGCCCTTGCCCTCAACGGCGACAAGGCCGAGGTCATCTTCCTTCCCTGGCAACGCGCCCTCAACGAATCCCGCGAGGGCCACTACGACGCGCTGATGCCGGCCTACCTGTCGGTCGATCGCAGCCGCGACTTCTACACCTCGATGCCGCTGCTGGATTCGCAGCTCGGCTTCTTTCACCGCCGCGACCGCGCCATCGCCTACAACCCCGGGGACCTGAACAGCCTGCGCCCGTACCGCATCGGCGTGGTGCGCGGCTACGTGAACCAGGCGGACTTCGACGCCGCCGACTACCTGAACAAGGAAGTGGTCAACAGCGACTGGCAGAACCTCGAGAAGCTCCTGCGCGGGCGCCTCGACCTGGCCGTGGTGGATCGCTACACCGGCTACCAGCTGCTGGCCCGCAACGCCCCGGCGCTGCGCGAGCAGCTGGAGTTCATCCAGCCTCCCCTGGAAGTCAAGCCGCTCTATGTGCTGATTCCCAAGGCCCGCAGCGGCGGCGAAGCACTGGCCGCCAACCTCGACCGCAGCCTGCGTACCCTGCGTCAGAGCGGGCGACTGCAGCAGCTGATCGCCGACGCCCACCTCGAAACGGCACAGGCCATGCGCGCGGTGGCCGAGCACCCGCTAGCCGAACAGATAGAGCACGGCCCCGGCCAGGGTCACGCCGAACAGCGCAGCGAATATCGCCCGACGCCGCCAACCCTGAACTGGGTCGGCATGCAGTAGCGGGCGCTCCAGCGCCTGCATGAACTCCGACATGGCCTCGAAGCGCTGCCCGGGCTCAGGCGCCAACGCCCGCGCCAGGCAGCCGTCCCAGCCAGCGGGAACCCGCACGCCCCGCTCCGCCAGCGGCACATAGCGCGCCCCCTCCTCGGCATCCGGTAGCGCCAACGCCGGCCAACGTCCGCTGGCCAGCCAATAGGCGTAGGCCGCGACCATGAACTGATCGGCCCGACTGTCCAGCGCACCGCCGTTACGCAGCTCCGGCGCCAGCGGCAAGACATTTCCCGGCAGAGCCTGGCGGGGGACTCCGGGAACCACCGCCGCAACCTCAGGCACCAGCACCAGCATGCCCTTTTCGTTCACCAGCACCTGCCGCGGCGAAACCCAAAGCCCGAGCACACCGCGCCGCTGCAATGCCCGCAGCGCCTCGACGAGTTGCCGCAGCAACCCCAGCAGCTCGCTCGCCGAGGGTTGCCGACGGGCCCCGCGCCAGTCCGCCAGGCTTCGCCATGTTCCAGGCGGAAGGCCGAGCAACTGGAAGGCATGCCGGCGCGCCTCGCGCGGCGAAAGCACATCCGGCAGGCTCGCGACCTTGCAGCAGCGCAGGGCCCATTCGCGGAGCCAGTAGGCCTGGTCCGCCGCGTGTTCCGCCGCCAGCAGCCAGGCTTCGCGACCATCGTCATGGCGCACGCGATACAAGCGCGCCTCTGGCCCGTATCCGCAACGTTCGAGCACCCGCCAGCCGTCCAGTTCGTCGCCAGGATGCAAGGCAGGCGGTGCTGGCCAGGTGTTCGGCTGGGGTATGCCGGGCTGACCGAGCGCGCGAGCCGGCAACAAAAGCGCTGCCGCACCAGGGGCCTGCAGCAAAGGCGCGAGCAGTTCGCCGGGATCAACTTCGGGACTCAATGCACCAAGCGCCTGCAGCGGCCGTCGGTCCATCACCTCGAGCAAGGGTTGCGGTGCCAGCAGCAACGCCTCGTCCGGGCGACTCGCCAGGTTGTGCTGGGTCAGCGCCAGCTCCGCCTGACTTCCGAGGAAGCCGTCCTCGCGCCCGGCCAGGGATTGCAGCTCGCCCTGCCGAACGCGCAGCAGACCGACGTTGCCACAACGCAGGAAATGCACGTCCTCGCCCTGGATCAGTAGGATGCCCACCGCCAGCTCAGGCAGCGCCTGCCCGCCACGGGCCAGGCGGAAGCGCTGCATGTTCAGCGAGGCGAGCACCTGGCGCACCGCCTGGGTCTCCGACCACCCCTCGGGCGTTCCGGCGAAATCGGCGAACAGGCCATCCAGCAGCGCCTCCAGGGTTTGCACCATATCGGTGCGCCCGCGCCCCCAGAGCAGCGCGAGCATGAACAGCGGTGGCCGCCCCTGCCGTCCGTCCAGCCAGTGCGTGCGCAACCGCGCCGCCTGCTCGGGCAGATCGGTGCCGACGCACAGCGCAAGGCCGGGCGCCAGGCGGGCGATGGAGCTGTGGCGCATGGAGCGTCCCCCGACGATGGCTATCGAAGGGGGAAACTGCAGGCTTCATGCCGACAGCTTTTTCACCCGGAGGCTGTAATATCCTGCAATCTGAGTTTCCGCGGCCGCGCGACAATGCGCGCCCCGTGGCATCCCTGCGCCGCCTATAATGCCCCGCTTGGCCAGTTCACCCCGTCGTTCTCAAGGCACTTCATGGACTTCAACCCGATCGACCTCGTCCTGCACCTAGACACCTACCTCACGCTGCTGGTCAGCAACTACGGTGCCTGGATCTACGCCATCCTGTTCCTGGTGATCTTCTGCGAAACCGGCCTGGTGGTGACTCCCTTCCTGCCGGGCGATTCGCTGCTGTTCATCGCCGGCGCCATCTGCGCCAGCGGCGGCATGGACCCCTGGCTGCTCGGCGGCCTGCTGCTGCTCGCGGCGGTCAGCGGCGACAGCACCAACTACGTGATCGGCCGGACCCTCGGCAAACGCCTGTTCAGCAACCCCAACTCCAAGCTGTTCCGCCGCGACTACCTGGACCAGACCCACGCCTTCTACGAACGCCACGGCGGCAAGACCGTGACCCTGGCGCGCTTCCTGCCCATCGTGCGGACCTTCGCGCCCTTCGTCGCCGGCATGGCCTACATGCCCTACCTGCGCTTCCTCGCCTTCAGCGTCGTCGGCAGCATCGCCTGGGTCGGCGGCCTGGTGACCCTCGGCTTCTTCTTCGGCAACGTGCCCTTCATCAAGCAGAACCTCTCGTTGATGATCATCGGCATCATCGCCTTCTCGCTGGTCCCCATGGCGATCGGCGTGATCCGCCACAAGCTGTCGCGCAACGCCAAGGCCCAGACCTCGGAGCGCTGAGCCCATGTGGTCGTTCGGCGCCTGGCGCAGGCGCCGCTTCCTCGCCCGACATCCGCTGGACCCGGCGCTATGGGCCGAGGTCCGCCGGCAACTGCCGATCCTCGACGGCCTGAGCGCCGACGAACTGAGCCTGCTCGCCGAGCGGGCGCTGCTGTTCCTGCGCGACAAGCGCCTCAACGCCCTGCCCGGCGTCGAGCTCGACGACTTCCGCCGCCTGCTGCTCGCCACCCAAGCGCAGCTGCCGTTGCTGCACCTGCCGGAACTGAACTGGTACCAGGGCTTCCACGAACTGCTGCTGTACCCGGACGACTTCCTCAGCCCGCAGAAACACCGCGACCCGGCCGGCGTGGTCCACGAATTCGACGACGAACGCAGCGGCGAAACCTCCTTCCAAGGCCCGGTGATCCTCGCCTGGCCCGGCGTGGAAAGCGGCGGCGGCTGGGATGCCTACAACCTGGTGATACACGAGCTGGCGCATAAGCTGGACATGCTCGACGGCGACGCCAACGGCCTGCCGCCGCTGCACCGCGACATGCGCATCGCCGACTGGGCCAGCGCCATGCAGTCGGCCTACGACGACCTCAACCGCCAGCTCGACCACAACCCGCACGCGCATACGGCCATCGACCCGTACGCGGCGGAAAACCCGGCGGAATTCTTCGCCGTGACCAGCGAATACTTCTTCACCGGCCCCGACCTGCTCGAGGCGGCCTATCCGAAGGTCTACCAGCAGCTCGCCCTGTTCTACCGGCAAGATCCGCTGGCGCGCCTGCGCAGCCTGCAGCGCGAACACCCCGAATATCAGGAACATCCCCCGCACTGAGCGCCGGCTGTGGCTTGCGCGGGGCAATCTGCCTATAATCCGCCGCACTTTTTTCGGTCCGACAGACACCTGGAGTCGTCCATGAGCTACAGCAGCATCCCGGCTGGCAAAGACCTGCCGAACGACATTTACGTCGCCATCGAGATCCCGGCCAACCACGCGCCGATCAAGTACGAGATCGACAAGGACACCGACTGCCTGTTCGTCGACCGTTTCATGGCCACCCCGATGTTCTACCCGGCCAACTACGGCTTCATCCCGAACACCCTGGCCGACGACGGTGACCCCCTCGACGTGCTGGTCGTGACCCCCTACCCGGTCGCGCCGGGCTCGGTCATCCGCTGCCGTCCGGTCGGCGTGCTGAACATGAGCGACGAAGCCGGCGGCGACGCCAAGCTGGTTGCCGTACCGCACGACAAGCTGACCGTCCTCTACAAGGACGTGCAGGAATACACCGACCTGCCGGCCCTGCTGCTGGAGCAGATCAAGCACTTCTTCGAGAACTACAAGGATCTCGAGAAGGGCAAGTGGGTGAAAGTCGAGGGCTGGGGCAACGCCGAACAAGCTCGCGAATACATCACCAAGGCCGTCGCCGCCTTCCAGGCCAAGTGACGGACGCGGGCCTCGCCCGCTGCCTTGCTAAAAAGCCCCGCCAAGCGCGGGGCTTTTTCATGGGTGCTAAAGGCACTCACGCAGGCTGCGCTCGGCGAGCACGCTGTCCACACCGGGTCGCTGATAGAGCGACACCAGACTGCCGCGCTCATTGGCACCGACCTCCAGCAACGCACCGGGCTGGCCGGCGCTATCCGGCAGAACCAGGCGATAGCCGTAACGGACTTCCACCTGCTCGGTGCCGGAGCGATAGGCGCGCCACTTCGGCAACAGGCAATCGCGATACACCGGCGGCGACTTCAGCGTCTGCACGCTCGACACCGATACCTCCTCCTTCAGC
This sequence comes from Pseudomonas sp. QL9, assembly GCF_041409665.1. NCBI lineage: Bacteria > Pseudomonadati > Pseudomonadota > Gammaproteobacteria > Pseudomonadales > Pseudomonadaceae > Pseudomonas > Pseudomonas sp. QL9. The sequence continues at coordinate 3,614,901 of NZ_CP166971.1, read as the reverse complement.
GCTCCCGGCGACTGGCAGCCCGCCAGCCCCAGCAGCAGAATTCCAATCCAAGCCTTGTGCATCGGCCATCTCCCGCAAACTGCCAGCGCAGAGCGTAGCAGCCGCATTAGCCGCCGCTTGGCGCAAATGCCATTAGGCAAGCCCGGACGAATTTGCTAAAGTGCGCGCCCACGACGCCGGCGCCAGCGCCCCGTCCACAGAATTATCAAGGCGGTCGCTGCTTACCAGAAGTGAGAACGGACCACCCCCTGAAAGCCGGCCACAAGCCGGCTTTTTTAATGCCCGCGCGCCAGCTCCGGACGCGCGCTCCGCCCCGCCAACCGCCCCTCGCCAATTCCCGCCGCGCCCCAGGTCAGCACCGCCGCCGCCAGGCACAGGTGGAACAGGTCCAGCCGCGCCATGCCCAGCCATTCGCCGTGCGTGCCGATCAGCAGGCCGGCCGAGGCGAATAGCACCACGCCTGCGACTGCGAACGGCCATCGAGCGGAGCGGCCTTTCCAGGCGATCGCCAGCAGGGCGGCCAGGTTGCCGGCCAGCGCCAGGTTGTCCGGTAGCAGAGACATGGCTGCCACCGCTGCCAGCACGCCGAACACTCGCCAGCGACCGATTCCGCCGGCAAAGGCGATCAGCACCAGCGCAACGCGGCCAGCGGCTGTGGATAACCAATGGTGCGGTTCGCTGACGGCTGCCACACCGGCATAGGTCAGAGCCCCCAGCAAGGCGGCGAAACCCAGCAGAGCGAAACCGAGCACTGCCCAGCCCTGGCCTCGGCGGGCGCAGCCCCAGGCTGCCCACGCACACGCGCCGAACAGCACCAGTTCGCAGAATACGGCCAGCACGTCAGAGCCGTCCGGTGACAGGCAGCAGCGCGCCGGTGATGGCAGCTGCATCGTCCGAGAGGAGGAACAGGATTACCGCCGCCAGCGCGGCCGGCGTGACCCAGCGGGAGACGTCGGCGCCCGGCATGTCGGCGCGGTTCTGCGGAGTGTCGATGATGCCGGGCAGCACGGCGTTGACCGTCACGTCGCTGTCCTTCAGCTCTTCCGCCAGGCTCTCGGTCAAACGCGCGACACCGGCCTTCGAGGCGGCATAGGCGCCCATCCCGGCTCCCGCCTTTACCGCGCCGGCAGCACCGATGTTGACGATGCGCCCGGCCCTGGAGCGTTGCAGCAGCGGCAGCGCTGCCTTGCTCGCAGTAGCGGCGGTTCGCAGGTTGGTCCGGTACAGGTCGTCCCAGGCGTCCAGCTGGCCGCCGTCCAGGGTCTGCCAGCGGAAGCCGCCGGCGGCGTTGACCAGGCCGTCCAGCTGGCCGAAGTGATCTTCGATGTGCGCCAGGGCCTGCGCCACCGAGTCCTCGCTGGTCAGGTCGACGCCACCCAGCAGCAGCGCCTCGTGCAGTTCGACCGGCAGGTTCACGCCCTCGACCGACGCACGCCCGAGCAGCGCCAGCCGTGCGCCTCGGCGCGCAGCTTCAACGGCCAGCGCCAGCCCCAGATTGCCGAAGGCGCCGGTGATGGCGATCACCCGCCCTTGCAGTGGTTTGTCCATTTCGCGTCCTCGCGATCCGATGCATGGCAGGCTTACAGCCTATCCAGCGGCGCGCGGCAAAGCCCGATCCTCGGGCGACAGAATGCCGGTCCGATGAAGCCAGACAGGGGCCTCGAAGACTGGATTGTTTCGATCTCGGCAACACAGATTCGCCTTTGCTTAGCTGGCTAATGGTCCGCTCGCATCGGTATCTTTGGCGCCGCAGGTTTCTCCATTTACCTGCTCTCCAATGGCGCCATTGCCCACACGCTGCCCCTTGGGCAATGGCGTATTTTTCTGCCACAGGTTTCCCCGTATGCCTCGCGATTTCAGGACTTTCGAGGCGACCGCCGTGTCGCTCGGGCTGGGACTGCTCGCCACGCAATACACCAGTTTCCTCCACTGGCTGCCTCTCGACACCGGCTGGCGCCTGGCGCTGGCGGCGTTGCCGCTGATCGTCCTGGGTACCGTCATCGGCCGCTACCTGGCCGCGCACCCCGAACTGGGTTGAGCCGCTAGAGCCGCTGCAGCACGCCCTCGCCCACCACGCGAGTGGTTTCCACGCCGTGATCGATATGGCCCTCCTCGCGCAGGAAGGCCTCCACTGCCCGCTCGATACGCCGCGCGTTGGCTTCGTCCTGCCAGTGATTGCGCAGCAACAGCGCCGCACTGAGGATGGCTGCCAACGGGTTGGCGCGGCCACTGCCGACGATGTCGGGGGCGCTGCCGTGCACCGGCTCGGCGAGAGCCAGGCCGTCGCCCAGGTTGAGCGAAGGCGCCAGCCCCAGGCCGCCGCCCCAGTGGCAGGCAAGATCGGAAAGGATGTCGCCGAACAGGTTGCTGGTGACGATCATGTCGAAGCCTTCCGGGCACTCCACCAGTTGCAGCGCGGCGACGTCGACCAGACGCTCGTCCAGCACGTTGCTCCAGCCTTCGGTGGTCAGGGTGTCGCGGCAGGTGTCGCGGAACAGCCCACAGGTCAGCGACAGCACGTTGGCCTTGTGCACCAGGGTGATTCGCCGCGCCTTGCGGCCATGGGCGATACGCGCGGCGGCCAGCGCCAGGCGCTCGCAGGCGGCGCGGCTGATGACCCGCTCGGCGATCGCCACGCCGTCGCTTTCCCAGTGCTCGCGGCCGCTGTACATCCCCTCGCTGTTCTCGCGCAGGATCAGCAGGTCGACGCCGGGATGGTGCGACACCACCGGGAGGCTGCGTACCGGGCGCAGGTTGAGGTAGAGCCCCAGCCTCTGGCGCAGCTGGAGGATGGCACTGCGATAGCCCTCGACCTTGTGGCTGGGCGAGGAAACCGCGCCGAACAGCCCTGCACCGCACTGCCGCAGTGCCTCGAAGGTAGCCTCGGGCACCGAGGTACCGTGGCGCTGGAAGCAGTCCCAGCCAGCCTCGGCTTCGCGCAAACGCAGCTCCGGCAGCACTTTCTGCAACACGGCGACAGCCGGCGGAAGCACCTCGCGGCCGATGCCGTCACCGGCGATTACACAAAGTTCACGCATGCCCGCCTCGCCTTCCACGTCCATCTACCCATTCATGATCGAACCGCCCGGCGCACCCGGCGAGCGCGCCGGATGACCGGTCGGCGGCACTCAGGGCTGGCCGACTGGGCGCAGGCGGTATTGCGACGGCAGTTGCTCCAGGCCGCTGACGGTGACGTTGAGGTTTTTCCAGCGGCCGTCCTTGATGCCGTAGATGCAGCCATGCACCGACAGCTCCTGGCCACGATGCCAGGCGTTCTGCACGATGGTGGTGTGGCTGACGTTGGCCACCTGCTGGATGACGTTCAGCTCACAGAGGCGGTCGACCCGCTCCTCTTCGGTGGCGAACTGGGCGAGGTGCTCGCGGTGCTCGTAGGCCAGGTCGCGGATACTACGCAGCCAGCCGTCGATCAGGCCGAACTGGCGGTCCTGCATGGAGGCGCGCACGCCGCCGCAGCCGTAGTGGCCGGTGACCAGGATGTGCTTCACCTTGAGCACGTCCACGGCGTACTGGATCACCGACAGGCAGTTGAGGTCGGTGTGCAGCACGACGTTGGCGACGTTGCGGTGGACGAACAGATCGCCGGGCAGCATGCCGACGATCTCGTTGGCCGGCACGCGGGCGTCGGAGCAACCGATCCACAGGTATTCCGGCGTCTGCTGCTGGGCCAGCTTGGCGAAGAACTCCGGGTGCTCGCGGTTCATCGCTTCGGCCCAGCGGGCGTTGTTGTCGAACAGCTGTTGCAGGTCGCTCATGGTTGGCTCCTCCAGTCCGGTGCCGCACCTTAGTCAGCACCGGCACCTTTGACAAGCGCCATCCCCTAGGGCGCGGCATGCTGCCGCCACCAGCGCGGCAGCCGTGGTTGCAGATGCCTGGCCAACTGCTGCCAGGCGCCATGCCAGGCCTCGGCCTCGGCCGCCAGGCGGGCCCACTCCGGCATGCGCCGGTCCAGCGCGGCGAGCTGCTCGCTCTCCAGCCAGGAATGCCCGGCGCGCAGCGCGGCGGCGAATTCCGCATCGACCAGGGCGCGCCGATGGACACTCTCGAAGCGCCACCAGAGCGAGCGCTCCACCGGGTCATCGGCATTGCTGAGCAGGCTGGCACCGGCAGCCGGGTCGAACGCCAGCGGCTGGAACAGCGACAGGCACGGCGCCGAGGTCCCGGTGGCAGCCAGCCGCGGTTCACCGCCGCCGAGGCGCGCGATCAGGCTGGCCGTCGTTTGCGAGGGTCGCCAGAAACTGCCGGCGTGCATGCACACCTGGCGGTTGTCGTGGCGATGGAAGTCATGCTCGCGCTGCCCATGATTGCGCAGGGCGACGACCAGGGCCTGCCAATCGGGCTGGCTCGGGCAGTTGGCGAGGAAGTCCATGTTCAGCCGACGACGCTGGTGCGCGCCGGCGATCCACGGCAGCACGCGGCCGTCGAAGGCGCGGGCGAAGTGGAAGTCGCCCCGGCCGTTCCAGCAGCCCAGGCGGCGCGCCTGGCCGGGCAGGTCTTCACTGGCGAGGTCGTATTCGTGGCCTAGCGTCAGGGCATTGGAGATCGCCCAGCGCTCAACGCGCTTGGCCGCCCACAGCCGCCCGGCGGTCTCCAGCACCCAGGCTTCTTCGGCGTCGGCGATCAGGAAACTGTTGTCGTAGCGCATGCGCTTGTTGCGGAAGCCGGCGGGACCGCCCTGGCCGTGGCGCTCCAGCAGCTCGGTGATGACTTCCAGCGCCTCGCGCGCGCTGGCGCCACGTTCCAGACCCAGGCGCAGCAGGTCCATGCCGAGCAGCGCCTCGCCCTGCTGGCTGGTCAGGCGGGTGAAAACCGCTTCGTTGCCGATGGCCACGCCGTGTTCGTTGACGCCCATTTCCGCGCCCCAGATCCAGCTCGGCTGGCTGAGGATCACGGCATGCCGTTCGGCGCTCTGGGGGATTTCCAGGTAGGTGGTGCGCACGTGCGCGGCGCTGTCGCCACGCACGGCCGGCAGACGCAGCAGGCGTTGCGGCTCGGCCGGCTCGCGGTCGCTGTTCTTGGCGAACCAGGTGCGATTTTCACTGCGCAGGACGAGGGTGTCGCACATGCCGGCGCCTCCCTAGTTCACAGCGACGGCGCCAGACTCCGACGCACGTCGTGCAGGGTGGGAAACGGCAGGAGAATACCCGGCGCTATGCCGGGCACAGCGGGTGGCGCCCCGGGTGGACGGCACCGCCGTTGCAGCGGTTGGCTTCATGGCACGACCTTGTTCTTGTTATTGGTCGAAAGCCTAGACCAGCCGGTAACTGCGGGATATGGCCGGAGTGACGGATCAGTCCAAAAGCGTACAGGCCATGACCAATGCGTCTTCGCGACCGCCCACGGCCGGGTAGTAGCCGCGCCGGCGCCCGATCTCGTTGAAGCCGAAGCGCTCGTAGAGGCGGTAGGCGCCCTGGTTGGACTCGCGCACTTCGAGGAAGCACTCGCGCGCGCCCAGCTCGTTGGCGCGGGCCATCAGGTGCTCGAGCAGGCGCAGGCCGAGGCCGCGGCCCTGGCTTTCCGGCTTCACCGTGATGTTCAGCAGGTGCGCCTCGTCGAGGATGATCTGGATGACCCCGTGGCCGACCTGCTGGGAGCCTTCGAACATCAGCCAGCAGTCGTAGCTCTTCAGGCCATCGGTGAAGATGCCGCGGGTCCAGGGGTGGCTGAAGGCGGCGTATTCGATCTTCAGTACGGCATCGAGATCCGCCTCGGTCATGGGGCGGAAGGAAATCGCGTCGGTCATGCGTCGTTCTGGCTCGTCCAGCGCTGCCGCACCCGGCGCATGGCGCGCCAGAGCTCGGCCTTGAGCGGAGGTTCTTCGATCAGGCGCTCCAGGCCGGGGATGGCCCAGGCGACGCCGAGCTCCTCGACCTGCAGTTCGCGGTAAAGGGCATCGTCTTCGGCCTCGCCAGCGAAGCGCACGGCGGGGCGGCCGACCAGCCACAGGCACTTGCAGGCACCGCTCTCTTCCAGGCGCGCGGCGACGAAGCCCTGGACGAACTCTCGTGCAGCCTGCGGGCCCTGGTCCAGGTTGCCGCGGGAGAGCAACGGCCAGCGCACCGGCTCGCCGATGATCTGCGGGCTGTCCGGCAGGCCGGCGGCGCGCAGCAGGTCCTTGAGCAGCAGGTAGGCCGGGTCGCGGCTGGCCAGTGGCTCGCCGGTGGGCAGTTCCACCAGCAGGGCGCAGCTGCCGGCACGCAGCAATTGCAGGGCAAAGCGCGGCGGCGGCTCGACGGGCGCGCGCGGGGCAGCCGCCTCGGGCTCGGCCTGGGCCGGTGCTTCGGCTGCCTTCTCGGCACGCTTGGGCATCACCACCGGGATCGCCGGGCGAGTCGGCGCTACCGCAGGAGCCGCTGCTTCAGTACGGGCTTCGGGTACGGCGGCCGGCGCCACCTCTTCGGCGGGCGCCAGCGGCTCCAGCAGTTCGGGGCGCGAAGGCGCAGCGAAGGGCAAGGCCACGCGCGGCAGCCAGGAGGCGACCTGCATGGCGCCAAGGTAGGCGCGACGGCGGGCTTCTTCGATCAAGAGTCCAGTACCTGTGGGCATCCTGCGGCTGCAGGGAAATCACAACGGGCCGGGATTGTCGCGTGAAACGCCGCGCGCGGAAAGTCCGGCCGGCGGAAGCGCCGTCAGTGGGTGCCGAAGACGTAGATGTTGCCGGTCAGCTTGACCGCGCCGGAAGCCTGGTAGGTGAGCAGGGTCGATTGCTGCAGCCCGGCGCCCGCCTTGGCCTGGTTGGCGCCGCCAAGGGAGAACTGCAGGTTGGTGGCGCTGGCGTTGGTCAGGCCGACCTTGAGCGCCTGTTGGTTGAACAGCGCGCCGTCGCCGTTGAAGCCGCTGTTGATGTTCACCACATCGATGGTCATGCCATCGAAGCTGAAGGTGCCCTTGAAGTTGTCCAGCACGATGTAGCCGGTGCTGTTCAGCGGCTGGATCGCCAGGCGCGCGCCGCAACCGCCGCTGCAACGGGTGTCGGCGGTATTGGCCGCGAGGTTGAAGTTCACCGCCAGGCTGACGCCGTTCTGGCCGTTGACGCTGGACATCTCGCTGTCGTCGAGGCCCTGCATCTCGGCATGGGCCAGCGGCGCGGCAGCGAACAGGACGGCGAGCAGGAGGCGGCGGGAAGGCATGTTCATCGCGGTTCTCCTCAGCGCGGCAGGGCGTGCGTCTGCACGTTCAGGTAGTCGATGCGCATGCCGCGGATGGCCTGCGAACCGAGGTCGGTGCCGCTGATGCTCAGGTCACCGATGCTGATATTGCTCTTCTGCACGTTCTGGTAGAAGGCGTCGTGGTTGGCCCAGGTGACGCCCGGCGCGTTCAGCACCAGGTCGCCGGTGCTGGCCACGGTAAGGGTAGCCGGCTGGTAGTTAGCGTCGCCCAGGTTGAGGTCGAAGTAGATGTTCTTCAGCACCGCGCGGTCGTTGTCGGTGCAGGTCTGGCAACCGCTGATGATCATCTTGTCGGCATACATCTGCAGGCTCATGGAAAGCTTCATGCCAGCGGCGGCGCCCCAGATGTTGAGGTAGGAGCCGTTGAGCGTGAAGTTCTGGATGTCGATGGCGAAGTAGTCCTGGCGGGTCGTAGTGGCGCCCTGGCTGCCATCGCTGTTGTAGGCGACGCTCGGCAGCGTGAAGGTGGTCTTCAGGCCGATATCCAGGCCCTGGATGCGCGTGTTGCCGGAAGTCTGCAGGGTGCTGGCGACCAGTTGCACGGTGGCGACATTGCCTTGCGTGCGCTTGATCGAGCCACCGACGCACGTGGTGGCACTACCGCTCTGGGCTCCGCACAGTTGGACGAACCTGTCGTAGTCGCTGGCGCGCTGGCTCAAGGTGCGACCGTTACGCTGCACGTTCCAGGCTGCGCTGAGATTCTGCTGGGCGGATTCGAGGTTGTCCGAGGACGTACCGTAGGCCGACACCGAGTTGTTGTAGTTCGTGGCTGCCGAGCAGTTGGCGAACAGCGGGCAACTGTAGGTCTGCCCCAGCGCCGGCTTGCTCTGGCAGGTGATGCCGCAAATCTGCGAGGGCAACTGGTTATAGAGGCTGGACATGCTGGCGTACTTGGCGTTGACGTCAGCCTGCGCGGTGGCGACCTGGGCCTGCTGGGTGTTCACCGCCGCCATGTCGGTGTCTATGCCGCTCTTCAGCGTGGTGAGGTTGGTGCCATAGGTGGTGTAGATCGCATCGCGCTGGCTGGTCAGGCCGCTGAGCTCGCCGTTGATCTTGGTAGTGGCCTTGGTCGGATCGGTGCACCCGGCTTCGCCGTACAGGCAGCCCTGGTAGTAGGACCAGAGGCCGAACTGGTGGGTGTCGTTGATCGGGTCGGTCCAGGTCGGCGTCTTCAGCTGCAGCGCCTGGGAGCCGACCGGGATGTTCTGCCCGCTGGCGTACTTGATCGGCCCGAGGGTGAAGGGATGCATGGGCGTGCCGAGGTAGGCCTTCACGTCCTGGGTGCCACGCTGGCTGCCGGCGCCCTTGATGTAGGCACCGGTGATGTCCACGGCAACGTCCGCGCCGGAGCTGTTCTTCACCCCGGTGATCTTCGCCGTGGCGGTGGCCTGGTCGTAGCTGAAACCGTCGATGAAGAAGCCCAGGCCGGCACCACTGACGCCTTCCAGCTGCTCGTCATCCAACGCCTTCATCGCCATGGCCGGCAAACTCAGCAACACGCCGCACAGGCACAACAGGGAAAGCAGACGGCGGCTCATGTCAGCACCCCGAGGCCTGGGCGCCCATGCAGGTGGAGACCCGCGGCAGGCCACGCAGGGCGTCGTAGAGGTTGATCAGGATCGGATAGACCGCATCGGCGCCGGTACCCACCTTGGGGAAGTTGGCGAAGGCGCCGGACTGGGTGCTGACGAAATTGCCGGCGTTGGCGAGGTCCTTCCAGGGCACGTTCTGGTTCTGCAGCGAGAAGAAGATGCCCTGGGCGCCATCGGTGGCGACGTTGGTGCCGCCCGGTTTGCCGATGTAGATGCTCTTGTAGTTGGTCAGGTCGAAGCAGGTGGTCAGGCCCAACGCCTGGCAGTTGCTGGTGGTCGACAGGGTCGGGATCAGCGAGGCGATCAGGCCGCTCTCGTCGCTGTGCAGCGAGTCGCCCTTTGCGATACCGATCTGCGTGGCGCGGTTGATCGGCTGGCCGTTGATGGTGGTTTCCCCGGTGCCGGCCTTGAGCAAATTGACGTCGGCATAGACCTGGGTGTTGCCCGCCAGCGATAGCGCCAGGCAGTTGGTATCGAACAGGCAGGTGAAGCCGTTCAGGTTGTGCTGCTGCATGTAGTACTGCTGGGCGATGGACGCCGGCCCGTAGATCTTGCCCTGCAGGTTGCCGGTCAACGACTGGATGTCGCCGGACAGGTCACCCAGCGCGCGGCCGAAGCCGATCCGTGCACCGACCAGCTGGCGCACGCCCTGGGCGTTGGTCTGGAAGGCGAACTCGACGTACGGGTCCTGGATCTGGAACGGCACCACGCTGGCCTGGGCCGAGTTGGCGTTGTCCACCCGGCCCAGGGCGAAGTTGTTGATCAGGATGTCCGATGGCTGCGAGGACACGGTATTGGAGCCGGTGCGGGTGTAGTTGCCCAGGCTCAGCTGGTCCATGTTGGTCAGCAGGCTGATGTCGGCGCCGAAGTTCAGGCGGGTGTACTGGTAGTTCTGGTAGGTCGACGCATCCACCGTGAGGAAGGCGGCCTGGCCGGTCACGTTCGACAACTCGCCATCGTCCATCGCCTGCATGTGGGCCTGGGCGGACACGGCCAGCAGGCTGCCGCAGAGGACGGCAAAGACGCGCGCGGGCAGACGAGTGGACGAAGGCATGGCGTTTTCCCGTTCTTGTTTTGTGGGCCGATCCGATCCGCACGGGGACTCGGAGCCGTGATCCCACTATGCAGGATTCCCCGGCTAGCACAGCCCAACCCATAGTCGAGAACGGCCCGATGGGGCGAAAGCGGGTGTTACCCATTGTCACACCCGCGTAACGGCGAAGACGGGAACGCGCCGTCAGGCGTGGCGGAACAGGCCGATCAGGTGCTCGGCGATGGCGCCCTTGACGCCTTCGATGTTCAGCCGCGATTGCGACTGCAGCTTGGCGACGTTCAGCCGGTGCAGGTGCAGCGACGGCATGCGCGCCTCGTATTCGCGCAGGTCGCCCTTCACCAGCAGCGGCAGGAAGGGCTCGTCGCGCATGCGGTAGCGGCGGATCAGCAGCTTCAGGCCGTCCTGGAAGCGCATCTCGGCGGAGCCGGCCAGGCGGTGTTCGCCGGGAATCTTCATGTACAGGCCGCTATGGCCCATGGTTTCACCCGGCAGGATGTGAATCCCGGTGGGCTCGACCGCCTCGGCGGGGATGTCGTGGAAGGTGTCGAACCAGGCCTGCTCGTCGGGAAGGATGGTGATGCCGCCTTCCTGGCTCTCGGGAATCACGAAGCTGTAGTTGCTGTAGAGCTTCTCGACGTACGACGAGTAGATGCACAGGCGGTTCTCGAAACGGCGCAGGAAGGCGATGGCCTCGCTGCGGTCGGTGATGGCATCGAGATCCCAGTCCAGATCGTTCTGGCGTTCCAGTTCGGCCCAGCGGGCCTTGGCGAGGGCGGCGTCGTAGGTCATGGCGGCAATTGGCGAGTGACTGCTCTTCCCATCGCAGAAAACATGCCAGGAAATTCAGTGACTTGGATCACAAATGCGGGGCCATTCCGGCCCCGTTCCGCCTGCCTCCGGTCGCAAACTGCCGCTTTTCGTCACCCCTTCCGCCGTGGGCAAACCTTTGCAGTACAATCGCCCCCTTTATCCGTTACCTGCGGCTTCCCGATGATCGATCCCCGACGCGTATTGCGCGCCCTCGCCGAACACTGGGCCCTGCTCGAACCGCTGTGCGAGCGCTTCGACAGCGGCACCCTGAGCCTGGCGGAACTGCGCCTGCAACTCACCGCGCAGCTCGCCGAAGGCAGCCCGGCGGACATCACCGCCCTACTCGACCAGTGGATCCGCCTGGACATCCTGGTGCCGGTGGCCAAGAGCCCCAACCGCTTCGAGCTCAACGCGCAGATCCACGACTTCCTCGCCTACCTGCGCCACGAGCACCGCCTGGGCCTGTGCCTGGAGATCGAGGCCTATCTGCGCCACCTGGAACGCCTGGCCGGCTATATCCGCGACGCCTTCGAAGTGCGCGACGGCAACGACCTGGCGCGCCAGCTGCGCCTGCTCGACATGCGCGTGCGCGACGTACTGAAGAAGCTCGCCAACGACGAACAGGCGCTGATCGCCGTGGCCGAGCGGGCCAAGACCAGCGACCGGCAGATTCCGCTGCGCCAGCGCTACGCCGAAGTCCTGGCGACCTGGGACGAATACGTCGAGCCGATGATCCAGCTGGTCTCCGCCGACGGCGCCTTCGAACAGGGCGTGCGCCGCGTCGAGCAAGTGCTGCTGCGCCTGCTGGGCGAACAGCACCGTCTCGGTCAGTTGGTTGACGACGACCAACTGCTGCGCACCCACGCGCGCATCCTGGAAATGCAGACCACCGCCCAGCTCACCCTGCGCCGCGCCCGCGAACTGCTGCTGCCGCTGCGCGAAGAAGCACGCCGGCACAACGCGATCACCCGCGGCGCCGCGCTGGCGCTCTCGGTGATCCGCCGCAAGGGCATCGAAGCCGTTCCGCAGGCCGCGCTGCCGCTGTTCACCCGGCCGCAGAGCACCTTCCTCGGCAGCGCCTCGCAGGTCGAGAGCTACGTCTTCGCCCTGGCGCGCTTCGAGCCCAAGCCGGCGCACTTCCCGAAAGCCAGCGGCAACCGCAAGGGCGACGGCCCGCGCAGCGCGCCGCGTACCGCCCGCGAGATGCTCGACCGCTGCCAGGCGGCCCTGCCGCTGCCGGACCTGATGGTCTGGCTGCTGGACCAGGAGCCCGGTGGCGCCACCGACGAGCTGCTCTACTGGTTCTCGCGCCTGTCGCGCGATGGCCGCTTCCAGCGCGAGCGCCTGGAGCGCCGCGATTACGAAACCGCCCAGCACAGCGTCAGCCTGTGCTCCTTCGCCCTGCTTGCCGCACCGACCGGCAAGGGCGACCAAGCGAGCGAACCCCATGCAAATTAATCTCACCGAACTGACCCAGCTCGGGCCGATCTTCCGCGAGCTGTTCAAGGGCTTCCACATCAGCCGCCGCGACCCCGAGCTGTACAGCCAGCTGTCCAACCAGCAGGACCAGTACCGCACGCTGTTCCGCTCGCTCGGCTTCGAACTTGTCTGCGACACGCGCGGCTTCTACTACTTCGTCCCCGAGCAGATCGGCGCCCAGGTCAACAAGACCGCCCAGCGCCTGGCGCTGTTCACCTTCATCCTCGTCGAGCACCTCGCCGACCAGGGCCGCGATCCGCTCGCCGTGCTCGATGGCGGCAGCATCGGCCGCGACGAGCTGCCGCCGCTGCTGGAGAAGTACCGCGACCTGTTCCTGCAGGCCGAGGTGACCACCCAGGAAGAACTCGAAGAGAAGGTCATGCGCCGCCTGACCCAGCTCGGCTTCGCCGCCGAGGACAACGGCGTGTACCGCTTCCTGCCGCCGATCCACCGCTTCCTCGACGTCTGTCTGTCGGTGCAGCAGGACCGCGACCTGGCCGCCAGCATGCACGCCGCCGACCTGGCCTTCGTCGCCCCGGCACTGGCCGAGGAAGAGGAAGAGCCCATCGTCAGCCTCGACGAGCCTTACGAGGCTCCAGCCCCGGCAGCCGTCGCACCGGTCGTTGAAGAAGAGGAAAGCGAGGCAGACGCCCTCGCCCGCGCCATAGCCGAAGAACAAGCCGACATGGAGGCCCAGGCATGACCGAAGAACGTTACGGCATCCGCCGCTTCGCCCTGCTCAACACCGCCGGCTACAGCCTCGGCATCTTCCCGCTGGAACAGCCGCTGTCGGTGTACGGCGCCAACAACCTCGGCAAGTCGGCGTCGATCAACGCCCTGCAGTTCCCGATCCTGGCACGCATGTCGGACATGAGCTTCGGCAAGTACAGCCTGGAAGCCTCGCGCAAGTTCTACTTCGCCACCGACACCAGCTACATCCTCATCGAGCTCGAACTTCCTCACGGCCGCCACGTCATCGGCGTCGGCGGACGCGGCCCGGGCGGTGGCTTCGGCCACCAGTTCTTCGCCTACCAGGGCGAGCTGGACCTGGACCACTACCAGAAGAACGGCACCTGCCTGCGCCTGCGCGAGCTCTACGCCAGCCTCGAACGCGCGGGCCTGAAGGCCTACGAACTCAAGCCCGACGAGCTGCGTCGCCTGCTCGTCGGCGGCCACACCTCGATTCCGCTGGACCTCACGCTGATCCCGCTGCGCTCCACCAGCGAGCAGAGCCTGAAGACCTTCCGCGCACTGTTCATCAACCTGCTGCACATGCGCGAGATCACCGCGGCCAAGCTCAAGCAGCTGTTCCTCGACGCCTTCGAGCACAGCCTGCGTTCGGGCAGCGTCGACTACATCGCCGCCTGCGAAGAGGCCTTCCGCGACGTACGCCGCATGGAGGGCGACTACCAGGCCCTGGTGGCAGCCGGCCCGCTGGTCGAGGCCCTCGCCAACGGCGTGCAACAGCGCGAACTGCTGCGCGGCAAGATGCATCGCCTCTCCCCGCTGCTCGACAGCTTGCTGGGCACCTGGGAGGAGTACGCCGGGGCGCGCAAGGAAGAGCTGGTGATCCAGGCCGAGCACTACCGCCGCGAACAGGACGGCCTGCAGAACGAACAGCGCGGCGGCACCGCCGAGCTGATGCGCCTGGAGCGCGAGATCAGCGAGCTGCAGCGCTGGATGGGCGAGCTGGCAGTGCTGAAAAACCGCTTTGCGCTGGTCGAGGACGCCAAGGTGCTGGAGCAGCAACTGCTCGCCGCCAAGGACGCCCACGACGAACTGGCCGGCGCCCTGGCGCACTCCCGGCAGTTCTCCAGCGAAGACCTCGACGAGCGCGTGCGTGACCTGGAGAAGCGCGTCAAAGGCGTGCGCCAGCAGCTCGAACACGCCGATAACAACAGCTACGCCCGCCTGCGCGAGGAGTTCTCGCAGCAGGACGTCGAGCGCCTGATGCGCCTGTTCAACGGTGCGCTGTTCAGCCTGCCGCTGGGCGAGAAAGGCGTCGACCTCGACGAAGAAGGCAAGTGGGTCGGCAGCGTCGAGAAGATCCTCGACGCCTTCAAGGGCGAGCGCTTCGAAGTGCCCGGCCTGTCCATCGACCTCTCGCACATCGAGCCGCCGGCCCTGCAGGCACTGGCCGACCGCGCCGCGCTGCGCGACCAGAAGGAGCGCCTGGAGAAGGAGCTCAAGCAGCTCAAGACCCAGCAGAGCGTTGCCGCCGACCGCAACGCCAGCAAGGCACAGGCAGACAAGCTCTACCAGGACGTGCTCGACGCGCAGAAAGCCCTGGAAGACTTCCGCCGCAGCGAAACCCTGAGCGCTGAGGAACCGGTCAAGCTGGAACAGCTTGCGCAGCTGGAAGCCACCCAGGACGAACTCAAGCGCTCGGCCGACGCCTTCACCGAACGCGTCCAGCAGCTGTCCGCCAAGCTGCAACTGGTGGGCCGCCAACTGGCCGACCTGGAAGCCAAGCAGCGCACCCTCGACGACGCCCTGCGCCGCCGCCAGCTGCTGCCCGCCGACCTGCCCTTCGGCACGCCGTTCATGGAGCCGGTGGACGACTCGCTGGACAACCTGCTGCCGCTGCTCAACGACTATCAGGACACCTGGCAATCGCTGCAGCGCATCGACGGCCAGATCGAGGCGCTGTACGCCCAGGTGCGCCTCAAAGGCGTGGCCAAGTTCGACAGCGAGGACGATCCGGAGCGTCGCCTGCAACTGCTGATCAACGCCTACGCGCACCGCACCGACGAGGCCCTGACCCTGGCCAAGGCACGCCGTGCCGCGGTCACCGACATCGCCCGGACCCTGCGCAACATCCGCAGCGACTACGACAACCTCGAGCACCAGCTCGCGCTGTTCAACCGCGAGATCAACCGCCGCCAGGTGTCGAACCTGCAGAGCTTCCGCATCGTCCTCGCGCCGAACAAGGAAGCGCTCAAGCACATCGACCAGATCATCCACAGCGCCGGCCAGTACGAGGAAGGCGAGAACCTCTCGGTGTTCGACCTGACCCAGGGCGCCGAGCAGGATGCGAAGAACGAGGAAGCCAAGGACTACCTGTCGCGCCTGGTGGCCGCGAACAACAACCAGCTGGGCCTGAAGGACCTGTTCGAGCTGGCGTTCGAGATCACCAAGGTCGGCGGCCAGCCGATCGTCCACACCGACATCGACGGCGCCGCCTCCAACGGCACCACCATGACCATCAAGGCGCTGACCAACATGTACCTGTTGCTGCACCTGATGGACCGCGAGCAGGCCGGGCGCATCCGCCTGCCCTACTACCTCGACGAAGCCGCCGACATCGACGAACGCAACCAGGCCGCACTGCTGGAAACCAGCCTGCAGCTGGGCTTCGTACCGATCCTCGCGAGCGTGAAGCCGCAGGTGTCGGCGCAGGTGGCCATCGACCTGGAAGGCGGCAGCGGTCCCAACGGCATCTACATCGACGAAGCCGACTGGAAATTCATCCGTCGCCGCGAACGTCCCGCCGAAGCCCCCGCCGCCGAGGCCGAAGAGGCCGCCGAGCCGGCCTGATCCACCCTCCGCCGCCGGTGTAAAACCGGCGGCGGAATGCCCTCTCCCGATGATTTGTGGATGCTAAGCAAGCTATTGAGTTTGGCCTGACAGACTCGCTTACATATAATGGCTTGCATTCTCATTAGCGAAAGCACGGGAGTTACCATGTCTGTTCGTCTGCTCGCGGGCTTCAAGCGCGCTGTCCTGGCCGGTTTGCTCGGCGGTCTGTCGCTGAATGCAATCGCCGATCCGGTTACCCTCACCCTGTACAACGGCCAGCACGCCGCCACCGGCGTGGCCATCGCCAAGGCCTTCACCGAGAAGACCGGCATCCAGGTAAAAATCCGCAAGGGTGGCGACGGCCAACTGGCCAGCCAGATCACCGAAGAAGGGGCGCGCTCGCCGGCCGACGTCATCTACACCGAGGAGTCGCCGCCGCTGGTGCGCCTGTCCGGGGCCGGCCTGCTCGCCCCGCTCGATCCGCAGACCCTGGCCCAGGTGGAAGCTGAAAACGCTGGCGCCCGCAGTGACTGGGTCGGTATCACCGCCCGTGCTCGCGTGCTCGCCTACAACCCGGCGAAGATCGCCGAGAAGGACCTGCCCAAGAGCCTGATGGACCTGGCCGACGGCCAATGGTCCGGGCGCTTCGGCTTCGTCCCCACCAGTGGCGCATTCCTCGAACAGGTTTCCGCGGTAATCAAGCTCAAGGGCCAGGACGCCGCCGAAGAGTGGCTCACCGGCCTGAAGGCCTTCGGCTCGATCTACACCAACAACGTAACCGCCATGAAAGCCGTGGAGAACGGTGAGGTCGATATGGCGCTGATCAACAACTACTACTGGTACACCCTGAAGAAAGAGAAGGGCGAGCTGAAGTCGCGCCTGTACTTCTTCGGCAACCAGGACCCGGGCGCCCTTGTCACCGTTTCCGGCGCCGCCGTCCTCAAGTCCAGCCAGCATCCCAAGGAAGCCCAGCAGTTCGTTGCCTTCATGCTCAGCGAAGAGGGCCAGAAGGCCATCCTCAGCCAGTCGGCCGAATACCCGCTGCGCAAGGGCATGCAACCGGACCCGGCGCTCAAGCCGTTCGCCGAACTGCAGGCGCCCAAGCTGACCCCGGCCGACATGGGTGAAGCCAACGACGCCCTCGACCTCGAACGCGACGTCGGCCTGAACTGATGCTCCCGGCCTCACCACCGCTTCAGGCTCGCGGCAGCCAGGCGCGCAAGGCTCCGCTCTGGCTGCTGCCGCCGGTCCTTCTGCTCGCCCTGCTGGCGGCCCTGCCGCTGTGCTACGTCGCCGCCAAGGCCTGGGACACCGGCTGGCAGGCGGCCTGGCACCTGCTCTGGCGGCCCTACGTGTTCCGCCTGTTCGGCAACACCCTGAAGCTGATGGTGCTGGTCACGCTCGCCAGCGCCCTTCTGGGCCTCGCCTGCGCCTGGCTGGTAGAACGCAGCGACCTGCCCGGCCGGCGTTACTGGAACGTGCTGCTCTGCCTGCCGTTCGCCATCCCGTCCTTCGTCAGCAGCTTCACCTGGGTTTCGCTGAGCCCGCTCTACGAAGGCCTGGGCGGCGCCGTGCTGGTCATGGCGATGTCCAAGTATCCGCTGGTCTACCTGCCGTTGGCCGCCACCTTGCGCAACCTCGATCCAGCGCTGGAAGAGAGTGCACGCATGCTCGGCGTATCGCGTCGCCAGGTGTTCTGGCGGGTCACCCTGCCGCTGCTACGTCCCACCCTGGCCGCCACCAGCCTGCTGGTAGCGCTGCACATGCTGGTGGAGTTCGGCGCGCTGTCGATCCTGCGCTTCCAGACCTTCACCACGGCCATCTACCAGGAGTTCGAGCTGCAGTTCAGCAACGCCACCGCGGCGATGCTCTCCTCAGTGCTGCTCGCGCTGTGCTTCCTGCTGCTATGGCTGGAGCTTCGCATGCGTGGTCGCGGCCGACTCGTGCGTACCGGCCAGGGCAGCGCCCGGCAGGCCGAGCGCATCCGCCTCGGTGCTGGGAAATGGCCGGTACAGTTGCTGCTCACAGCGCTCGTGGTTGTCGGCACCGGCATTCCCATGGCGATGCTCGGCTATTGGCTGCTCACCGGCACCTCGGCGGCCTTCCCTCTGCTGGAGGTCGGCCAGGCGCTGTTCTCGTCGCTCTCGCTGTCGTTCGGTGGAGCACTGCTCGGCTGCCTGCTGGCCCTGCCGGTGAGCTTCTTGGTGGTGCGCTATCCCGGTCCGCTGGCGCGCTGGGCGCAACGTCTACCCTACTTGCTGCAGGCACTGCCGGGCCTGGTGATCGCCCTGTCGCTGGTGTATTTCGCCCTGCACTACGTACCGGCCATCTACCAGACCAATGCGCTGCTGCTGATCGCCTATGCCCTGCTGTTCCTGCCGCTGGCCCAGGCGCCGATCCGCGTGGCGCTGGAGAAGGCTTCGCCGCAACTCGAAGAGGCCGCCCGCACCCTCGGGCAAACGCCGTTGCGCGCCTTCCTGCGCATCACCCTGCCGATCATCTCGCCGGCCATAGGCGCGGGGTTCGTCCTGGTGTTCCTCGACAGCATGAAGGAGCTGACCGCGACGCTGGTGCTCGGCCCTACCGGACTGAGCACCCTGGCGACCGCGGTCTGGGTACATACCTCCACACTGGAATACGCAGCGGCTGCGCCCTATGCAGCCTTGCTGATCCTCATCTCCGGCGTGCCGGTCTACCTGCTGACCACCCGCGCAGCGCGAAGCGGAGCTTCGTCGTAGGAGCGAGCTGGCTCGCGAACCGCTCTGGAATATTCGCGATCAAGCTCGCTCCTACAAACAGGCTGCAAAAGAAAACGCCCCGCCGGTCTCCCGGCGGGGCGTTTTCGTTTTAGGCTCGGGGACGAGCGTTATTGCCCGACCGCCTTGCCCAGCGGGATCTTCGGCGCCCACTGCAGCCACTCGTCCTGATACTCATCGAACAGCGCAAAGGTCTGCCCCGGCTTCGCCGCGGTGCCCATCTGCGCGTTGTCCGGAGTGGCGAACGCAACGCCGCCAGCGAGGATGGTCTCGAACGACTCGGTACGCACCTTCACGCCCTTGAACAACCCGGCATCGACGCCAACCCCACTGGTGTTCCAGAAGCGGCTGCCGGTGCGCACCAGCGGCGCATAGCGCGGCTCGATGAGGATGTGGATAAGTACGCGGTCAGCGGTCTCGCCCAGCTCGAAGGAAGTCACCTTGCCCACCTGCACTTCCCGGTAGGTCACGGGCACGCCAGGCTTCAGCGAACCCCGGCGCGCGGCGCTCAGGGTCAGGCGCAGGCCGTCGGCTTCGAGCAGGCGGTTGGGCTCCTGGTCCAGCAGCGGGAAACGGGTCTGCACCGCACCGGCCTTCTCGCGCGGCATCACCTCGATGTACGGGCCGCTGACCAGGGTGCCCAGGTTCTCCGCTCCAGACAGGCCCAATTGCGCCTTCACCACCCAGAAGCGGCTGCCTTCGCGAGCGATGCTGTCTTGAGCGCGCGTTATGCGAGCCTTGAGCACCACGCCGGAAAGGTCGCGGTTGAGGTCGACCTGCTCGACACGGCCAACATCCAGGCCCCGGTAGCGAAGCACCGTGCCTTCGCGCAGTCCGTCGGCGCTGTCGGTACGCAACTCGATGAACTGTCCCTTGGCCTTGGCGTCGTCCTCGCTGTCGAACAGGTAGAAACGCCGTACCTTGGTGAGCGGCGCGGCCTTGGGATCGGGAGTGTCGAAGGAGATGCCGCCGCTGATCAGCGTCTGCAGCGACTCGCTCTTGAACTTGATGCCGTTGAGGTCGCCGCTGAGGGTCACCCCGCTGACGTTCCAGAAGCGCGACGAGGTGTTCACCAGGTCAGCAAACTCCGGCTCGATGTGCACGCCAACCACCACCCGCTGGCGATCACGGGAGAGCTGGTAGCTCTGCACGGTACCGACCTTCATCTGCCGGTAGAGGATGGGCGTGCCCACGTCCAGCGACCCCAGGTGATCGCTGGTCAGCACCAGGTGCAGGCCGGGCGCATCGAGATTGAGCGGCGGAGCCTTCGGACGGATCGCGAAGTCGCGGGTCGGCTCGCCATCCTTGCCGAAGCGCACCGCGATGTAGTTGCCCTTCACCAGCGCCTCGAGCCCGGTGATGCCCGCCAGCGAGATACTCGGCTTGACCATCCAGAACTCGGTCTTGCTGTTGAGGAAATCTTCCGTGCGCGGGTCCATCGACAGGGTTGCAGTGGCGCCGTTGAAATCGGAGTCCATGTCGACGGTCTTGACCGTACCCACCTGCACACCGTTGTACATAACCGGCGTGTCACCGGCGGTCAGACCGCTGATGTCGGTGACTTTCAGGTGCACCGGAATGCCGGTCTGGGCCGCATCGTAGTCCTCATAGAGGCGGAACGGCTTGCTCGGATCGGTCGGCGGACTGTCCGCATAGATTTCAGGCGTGGAAAAGGCGATACCACCGGCGGCGATGCTGGCCAGCGACTCGGTACGCAGCTTCAGGCCACTGAGACTCCCGGAAAGGGTGATGCCACTGGCGTTCCAGAAGCGCGTGTGCTTGCGCACCAGGTTGGCGTAGGCCGGTTCGATGTGGATCTTCACCTCGATGGTCTTCTGGTCCGCGGCCAACTGGTAGCTCTTCACCTGGCCAACCTGGATCTGCCGGTAGTAGATGGGGCTTCCCTGCTCCAGCGAGCCAAGGCGCTCCGCTTTCAGCGTCAGATGAAGGCCCGGCAGGCTGTCGGACAACGGGGGCGGCTCCTTGAGCGCGACGAAATCGTGGCTCATCTCACCCTTCACCGGGTCAATGGCGATGTAGTTGCCGGATACCAGGGTCTCCAGACCTGTGACGCCAGCCAGGGAGACCCGCGGCTTGACCAGCCAGAAACGGGTCTGCTTGCTCAAGTATTCGGAAGCCTCCTTGCGCATTTCCACGGTCGCGGTGATGCCCAGCGCAGGCTTGTTGACGTGCATGTCGACGACCTTGCCGACTGCGATGCCCTTGAAGATGACCTCGGTCTTGTTCGGCTGGAGGCCTTCGCCGCTCTCGAACTGGATGTTGATCATCACACCGGCCTGATCGTAGGCGCGCCAACCGAGCCAGGCGCCAATCGCCAGGGCGATCAGGGGCAATATCCAGATTGCCGACCAGTTCGTCGTCTTGCGCAGCTTTGGCTTGGGGAGCTCATCAGTCATCGTCGTTTTCCGCGTCCGTGTTATCCCAGATCAGTCGGGGATCGAAAGTCACCGCCGCCAGCATGGTCAGCACCACCACACTGCCGAAAGCAGCCGCACCGAGGTTGGCCTCGATACTGGCCAGATTGCCGAAGTTCACCATGGTCACCAGGATCGCGATGACGAAGATGTCGAGCATCGACCAGCGACCGATCCATTCGATGAAGCGGTACATCACAATCCGCTGGCGTGCTGAAAGCGGCTGCCGCCGCTGGATCGAGTAAAGCAGTAGAGTGATGCCGACGAGCTTGAAGGTCGGTACGAGGATGCTCGCGACGAAGACCACTGCGGCAACCGGCAGCATGTCCGCGTTGATCAGCTCTACGACGCCTTCCATGATGGTGGCCGGCATGCCGCTGCCGAGGAAGTTCACCGTCATGATCGGCAGCAGGTTGGCCGGGATGTAGAGAACCGCGGCGGTGAGCAGCAGGGCCCAGGTCCGCGTGAGGCTGTTGGGGCGCCGGGCGTGCAGGACCGAACCGCAACGCGTGCAATGCTGGTGGCCGTCGTCTTCATCCTGTTGCCGATTGAGCTGATGGCACTCGCCACAAATCAGAATGCCGGCATCAATGGCTCGCATCGTCGAACTCCCCTGCCAGCGCTTCCCATACCTGGTGCCGCGACATGGTCACCTCCAGCCATATCTGCGAGAAAAGCAGCGCCACGAAGCACGCAAGACCAATACCAACATGCAACTCGGCCATGCCAGCCAGCTTCACGATGGAAACCAGGATGCCCATCAGGTAGACCTCGAGCATTCCCCACTCACGCAGGTGCTGATACCAACGGAACAGCGTCATGCCTTGCTCCCGAGCGACATCGAAGCGCAGGGTGATCAGTACGAAGAGCTGGAACAGCAGCTTGGCGAGCGGAATTACCATGCTGCACAGGAAAACGAGGACTCCCACCCCTTCCATGTTGGAGCTGTACAGCCCTTTTACTCCACTCCAGACCGTATCGACCCCAGTCTGCCCAAGGATTGTGATGTTCATGATCGGCAGGAAGTTGGCGGGAACGTAGAGCAGCAATGCCGTCACAACCAATGCCAGCGCTCGTCTGACCATGTACGGGCGATGAATCTCCAGTTCATATCCACAGCGTGGGCATACCGAACGCTGCCCTAGGGGGACGGGCTCACGCCGCATCAGCAGATCACACTCATGGCAGGCGATAAGTTGGTCCAGGGGAAGGTTCTGTAGAGAGCGGCTATCAGTCTCGGACATGAAAAAGCTCGGCGTCGATTTGTCGCTATTGTAGACGACTGGCCTAGTGCAAGGCGCCGCTCCAGACACCTCGAAAAAGGCAGAAATGGCATAGCGAGTATCTGAAAGAAGCGTCTCGCATAAGAGCTGCCACAGCGCGCATGTGTAATTCGTGACGAGCAAGACGAAAGGAAGGTAAATCGAGGATCCCGAGCTCGCGGCACTCATGCCGGCCGCGCGCCTGAGGACCCAGGGCTGGCGCCGTAGCAGGCTCTTCGCCGCATTTCGCCGCCCGGATATTTTTCCGCGCGCAAAAGCAAAACCCCCGACCAGCTTTCGCTGATCAGGGGCTTTGGGATAGGTGCTTGACGATGACCTACTCTCACATGGAGAAACTCCACACTACCATCGGCGATGCATCGTTTCACTTCTGAGTTCGGGATGGGATCAGGTGGTTCCAACGCTCTATGGTCGTCAAGCAATTCTTTCGGATGCTCGTGGCTTACGCACACGCTCATCCAGATTCGGGTATGTGACAGGTAATTTGCGGTTCTCACGAACTTTCGGTTCGTCGACTTCACCGTCTAACACACAAATTGTTTGGGTGTTATATGGTCAAGCCTCACGGGCAATTAGTATTGGTTAGCTCAACGCCTCACAGCGCTTACACACCCAACCTATCAACGTCGTAGTCTTCGACGGCCCTTTAGGGGAATCAAGTTCCCAGTGAGATCTCATCTTGAGGCTAGTTTCCCGCTTAGATGCTTTCAGCGGTTATCTATTCCGAACATAGCTACCCGGCAATGCCACTGGCGTGACAACCGGAACACCAGAGGTTCGTCCACTCCGGTCCTCTCGTACTAGGAGCAGCCCCTCTCAAATCTCAAACGTCCACGGCAGATAGGGACCGAACTGTCTCACGACGTTCTAAACCCAGCTCGCGTACCACTTTAAATGGCGAACAGCCATACCCTTGGGACCGGCTTCAGCCCCAGGATGTGATGAGCCGACATCGAGGTGCCAAACACCGCCGTCGATATGAACTCTTGGGCGGTATCAGCCTGTTATCCCCGGAGTACCTTTTATCCGTTGAGCGATGGCCCTTCCATACAGAACCACCGGATCACTAAGACCTACTTTCGTACCTGCTCGACGTGTCTGTCTCGCAGTCAAGCGCGCTTTTGCCTTTATACTCTACGACCGATTTCCGACCGGTCTGAGCGCACCTTCGTACTCCTCCGTTACTCTTTAGGAGGAGACCGCCCCAGTCAAACTGCCCACCATACACTGTCCTCGATCCGGATAACGGACCAGAGTTAGAACCTCAAGCATGCCAGGGTGGTATTTCAAGGATGGCTCCACGCGAACTGGCGTCCACGCTTCAAAGCCTCCCACCTATCCTACACAAGCAGGCTCAAAGTCCAGTGCAAAGCTACAGTAAAGGTTCACGGGGTCTTTCCGTCTAGCCGCGGATACACTGCATCTTCACAGCGATTTCAATTTCACTGAGTCTCGGGTGGAGACAGCGCCGCCATCGTTACGCCATTCGTGCAGGTCGGAACTTACCCGACAAGGAATTTCGCTACCTTAGGACCGTTATAGTTACGGCCGCCGTTTACCGGGGCTTCGATCAAGAGCTTCGCTTTCGCTAACCCCATCAATTAACCTTCCGGCACCGGGCAGGCGTCACACCCTATACGTCCACTTTCGTGTTTGCAGAGTGCTGTGTTTTTAATAAACAGTCGCAGCGGCCTGGTATCTTCGACCGGCATGGGCTTACGTAGTAAATACTTCACCCTCACCGGCGCACCTTCTCCCGAAGTTACGGTGCCATTTTGCCTAGTTCCTTCACCCGAGTTCTCTCAAGCGCCTTGGTATTCTCTACCCAACCACCTGTGTCGGTTTGGGGTACGGTTCCTAGTTACCTGAAGCTTAGAAGCTTTTCCTGGAAGCATGGCATCAACCACTTCACGTTCTAAAAGAACGCTCGTCATCAGCTCTCGGCATTAAGATCCCGGATTTACCTAAGATCTCTGCCTACCACCTTAAACTTGGACAACCAACGCCAAGCTGGCCTAGCCTTCTCCGTCCCTCCATCGCAGTAACTAGAAGTACAGGAATATTAACCTGTTTCCCATCGACTACGCTCTTCAGCCTCGCCTTAGGGACCGACTAACCCTGCGTCGATTAACGTTGCGCAGGAACCCTTGGTCTTTCGGCGTGGGAGTTTTTCACTCCCATTGTCGTTACTCATGTCAGCATTCGCACTTCTGATACCTCCAGCAAGCTTCTCAACTCACCTTCACAGGCTTACAGAACGCTCCTCTACCGCACATCTTACGATGCACCCGTAGCTTCGGTGTATGGTTTGAGCCCCGTTACATCTTCCGCGCAGGCCGACTCGACTAGTGAGCTATTACGCTTTCTTTAAAGGGTGGCTGCTTCTAAGCCAACCTCCTAGCTGTCTAAGCCTTCCCACATCGTTTACCACTTAACCATAACTTTGGGACCTTAGCTGACGGTCTGGGTTGTTTCCCTTTTCACGACGGACGTTAGCACCCGCCGTGTGTCTCCCACGCTGACACTTCCAGGTATTCGGAGTTTGCATCGGTTTGGTAAGTCGGGATGACCCCCTAGCCGAAACAGTGCTCTACCCCCTGGAGTGATACGTGAGGCGCTACCTAAATAGCTTTCGAGGAGAACCAGCTATCTCCGAGCTTGATTAGCCTTTCACTCCGATCCACAAGTCATCCCCTACCTTTTCAACGGGAGTGGGTTCGGTCCTCCAGTCAGTGTTACCTAACCTTCAACCTGCTCATGGATAGATCGCCCGGTTTCGGGTCTATACCCAGCGACTAAACGCCCTATTAAGACTCGCTTTCGCTACGCCTTCCCTATTCGGTTAAGCTCGCCACTGAATATAAGTCGCTGACCCATTATACAAAAGGTACGCAGTCACCTAACAAAGTAGGCTCCCACTGCTTGTACGCATACGGTTTCAGGTTCTATTTCACTCCCCTCTCCGGGGTTCTTTTCGCCTTTCCCTCACGGTACTGGTTCACTATCGGTCAGTCAGTAGTATTTAGCCTTGGAGGATGGTCCCCCCATATTCAGACAAAGTTTCTCGTGCTCCGTCCTACTCGATTTCACTTCCAAGAACCTTTCACATACGGGGCTATCACCCACTATGGCCGCACTTTCCAGAGCGTTCTGTTAGATTCAAAGAAGCTTAAGGGCTAGTCCCCGTTCGCTCGCCACTACTAAGGGAATCTCGGTTGATTTCTTTTCCTCAGGGTACTTAGATGTTTCAGTTCCCCTGGTTCGCCTCTTACACCTATGTATTCAGTGCAAGATACCCAGCTTATGCTGGGTGGGTTCCCCCATTCAGAGATCTCCGGATCAAAGTCTGTTTGCCGACTCCCCGAAGCTTATCGCAGGCTACCACGTCTTTCATCGCCTCTGACTGCCAAGGCATCCACCGTATGCGCTTCTTCACTTGACCATATAACCCCAAGCAATCTGGTTATACGTCTCGAACGTGAAGACGACATTCGCCGAAAATTCGCGCTTGAACTCGCAAATTTTACCTTGACTTGAATAATCACCAGTGAAAGAGATTATTCAGTCTACTTCTATCACATACCCAAATTTTTAAAGAACGGTTCCGGTACAAAGACCAGACATCAATGTTCCATTACCCTGAACATTCATGTCTGAACTTTCGCGACGTGGATGGTGGAGCCAAGGAGGATCGAACTCCTGACCTCCTGCGTGCAAAGCAGGCGCTCTCCCAGCTGAGCTATGGCCCCCTCTTTTCCAACGATTGGTGGGTCTGGGCAGATTCGAACTGCCGACCTCACCCTTATCAGGGGTGCGCTCTAACCGACTGAGCTACAGACCCATATAGGGTTGCCTAACCGTCGCTTTACCAGTGAATCAAGCAATTCGTGTGGGAGCTTATGAGAAAGCCGGGATCTTCGATTAAGGAGGTGATCCAGCCGCAGGTTCCCCTACGGCTACCTTGTTACGACTTCACCCCAGTCATGAATCACTCCGTGGTAACCGTCCCCCTTGCGGTTAGACTAGCTACTTCTGGAGCAACCCACTCCCATGGTGTGACGGGCGGTGTGTACAAGGCCCGGGAACGTATTCACCGTGACATTCTGATTCACGATTACTAGCGATTCCGACTTCACGCAGTCGAGTTGCAGACTGCGATCCGGACTACGATCGGTTTTATGGGATTAGCTCCACCTCGCGGCTTGGCAACCCTCTGTACCGACCATTGTAGCACGTGTGTAGCCCTGGCCGTAAGGGCCATGATGACTTGACGTCATCCCCACCTTCCTCCGGTTTGTCACCGGCAGTCTCCTTAGAGTGCCCACCATAACGTGCTGGTAACTAAGGACAAGGGTTGCGCTCGTTACGGGACTTAACCCAACATCTCACGACACGAGCTGACGACAGCCATGCAGCACCTGTGTTCCGATTCCCGAAGGCACTCTCGCATCTCTGCAAGATTCCGGACATGTCAAGGCCAGGTAAGGTTCTTCGCGTTGCTTCGAATTAAACCACATGCTCCACCGCTTGTGCGGGCCCCCGTCAATTCATTTGAGTTTTAACCTTGCGGCCGTACTCCCCAGGCGGTCGACTTATCGCGTTAGCTGCGCCACTAAAATCTCAAGGATTCCAACGGCTAGTCGACATCGTTTACGGCGTGGACTACCAGGGTATCTAATCCTGTTTGCTCCCCACGCTTTCGCACCTCAGTGTCAGTATCAGTCCAGGTGGTCGCCTTCGCCACTGGTGTTCCTTCCTATATCTACGCATTTCACCGCTACACAGGAAATTCCACCACCCTCTACCGTACTCTAGTCAGGCAGTTATGGATGCAGTTCCCAGGTTGAGCCCGGGGATTTCACATCCATCTTACCAAACCACCTACGCGCGCTTTACGCCCAGTAATTCCGATTAACGCTTGCACCCTTCGTATTACCGCGGCTGCTGGCACGAAGTTAGCCGGTGCTTATTCTGTTGGTAACGTCAAAACAGCAAGGTATTAACTTACTGCCCTTCCTCCCAACTTAAAGTGCTTTACAATCCGAAGACCTTCTTCACACACGCGGCATGGCTGGATCAGGCTTTCGCCCATTGTCCAATATTCCCCACTGCTGCCTCCCGTAGGAGTCTGGACCGTGTCTCAGTTCCAGTGTGACTGATCATCCTCTCAGACCAGTTACGGATCGTCGCCTAGGTGAGCCGTTACCTCACCTACTAGCTAATCCGACCTAGGCTCATCTGATAGCGTGAGGTCCGAAGATCCCCCACTTTCTCCCGTAGGACGTATGCGGTATTAGCGTTCCTTTCGAAACGTTGTCCCCCACTACCAGGCAGATTCCTAGGCATTACTCACCCGTCCGCCGCTGAATCAGAGAGCAAGCTCCCTTCATCCGCTCGACTTGCATGTGTTAGGCCTGCCGCCAGCGTTCAATCTGAGCCATGATCAAACTCTTCAGTTCAATACTGATTGGGTTTTGAGAAAACCCTAAACTTGGCTCAGCAATCGCAAAAAACTCTCGAATTCACGAGTGTTACTTGTGATGCTGATAATCTTGCGATCACCAGTCTTAACTCACAAGCACCCACACGAATTGCTTGATTCAACTTGTTAAAGAGCGTTTCGGCGAAGTCTTTCGTCTCAACCGAGGCCGCACATTCTACAGCAGCCTTTCTTACTGTCAAGCTGTTTTTCGAAAATCTCTTTTCTACTCAACCGCTTGCGCTTTCGAGCAGCAGCGCTTCTCGTCAGCGGGAAGCACAATCTATGTGCTTACGCTAATAGGCAAAGCCCCGGACAGCGAAGCTGACCGGGGCTTTGGGATAGGTGCTTGACGATGACCTACTCTCACATGGAGAAACTCCACACTACCATCGGCGATGCATCGTTTCACTTCTGAGTTCGGGATGGGATCAGGTGGTTCCAACGCTCTATGGTCGTCAAGCAATTCTTTCGGACGCTCGTGGCTTGCGCACACGCTCATCCCGATTCGGGTATGTGACAGGTATTTGCGGTTCTCACGAACTTTCGGTTCGTCGACTTCACCGTCTAACACACAAATTGTTTGGGTGTTATATGGTCAAGCCTCACGGGCAATTAGTATTGGTTAGCTCAACGCCTCACAGCGCTTACACACCCAACCTATCAACGTCGTAGTCTTCGACGGCCCTTTAGGGGAATCAAGTTCCCAGTGAGATCTCATCTTGAGGCTAGTTTCCCGCTTAGATGCTTTCAGCGGTTATCTATTCCGAACATAGCTACCCGGCAATGCCACTGGCGTGACAACCGGAACACCAGAGGTTCGTCCACTCCGGTCCTCTCGTACTAGGAGCAGCCCCTCTCAAATCTCAAACGTCCACGGCAGATAGGGACCGAACTGTCTCACGACGTTCTAAACCCAGCTCGCGTACCACTTTAAATGGCGAACAGCCATACCCTTGGGACCGGCTTCAGCCCCAGGATGTGATGAGCCGACATCGAGGTGCCAAACACCGCCGTCGATATGAACTCTTGGGCGGTATCAGCCTGTTATCCCCGGAGTACCTTTTATCCGTTGAGCGATGGCCCTTCCATACAGAACCACCGGATCACTAAGACCTACTTTCGTACCTGCTCGACGTGTCTGTCTCGCAGTCAAGCGCGCTTTTGCCTTTATACTCTACGACCGATTTCCGACCGGTCTGAGCGCACCTTCGTACTCCTCCGTTACTCTTTAGGAGGAGACCGCCCCAGTCAAACTGCCCACCATACACTGTCCTCGATCCGGATAACGGACCAGAGTTAGAACCTCAAGCATGCCAGGGTGGTATTTCAAGGATGGCTCCACGCGAACTGGCGTCCACGCTTCAAAGCCTCCCACCTATCCTACACAAGCAGGCTCAAAGTCCAGTGCAAAGCTACAGTAAAGGTTCACGGGGTCTTTCCGTCTAGCCGCGGATACACTGCATCTTCACAGCGATTTCAATTTCACTGAGTCTCGGGTGGAGACAGCGCCGCCATCGTTACGCCATTCGTGCAGGTCGGAACTTACCCGACAAGGAATTTCGCTACCTTAGGACCGTTATAGTTACGGCCGCCGTTTACCGGGGCTTCGATCAAGAGCTTCGCTTTCGCTAACCCCATCAATTAACCTTCCGGCACCGGGCAGGCGTCACACCCTATACGTCCACTTTCGTGTTTGCAGAGTGCTGTGTTTTTAATAAACAGTCGCAGCGGCCTGGTATCTTCGACCGGCATGGGCTTACGTAGTAAATACTTCACCCTCACCGGCGCACCTTCTCCCGAAGTTACGGTGCCATTTTGCCTAGTTCCTTCACCCGAGTTCTCTCAAGCGCCTTGGTATTCTCTACCCAACCACCTGTGTCGGTTTGGGGTACGGTTCCTAGTTACCTGAAGCTTAGAAGCTTTTCCTGGAAGCATGGCATCAACCACTTCACGTTCTAAAAGAACGCTCGTCATCAGCTCTCGGCATTAAGATCCCGGATTTACCTAAGATCTCTGCCTACCACCTTAAACTTGGACAACCAACGCCAAGCTGGCCTAGCCTTCTCCGTCCCTCCATCGCAGTAACTAGAAGTACAGGAATATTAACCTGTTTCCCATCGACTACGCTCTTCAGCCTCGCCTTAGGGACCGACTAACCCTGCGTCGATTAACGTTGCGCAGGAACCCTTGGTCTTTCGGCGTGGGAGTTTTTCACTCCCATTGTCGTTACTCATGTCAGCATTCGCACTTCTGATACCTCCAGCAAGCTTCTCAACTCACCTTCACAGGCTTACAGAACGCTCC
>NZ_CP166971.1:2807500-3582500 GCF_041409665.1 Pseudomonas sp. QL9 | reverse complement strand
ACGCATTTCACCGCTACACAGGAAATTCCACCACCCTCTACCGTACTCTAGTCAGGCAGTTATGGATGCAGTTCCCAGGTTGAGCCCGGGGATTTCACATCCATCTTACCAAACCACCTACGCGCGCTTTACGCCCAGTAATTCCGATTAACGCTTGCACCCTTCGTATTACCGCGGCTGCTGGCACGAAGTTAGCCGGTGCTTATTCTGTTGGTAACGTCAAAACAGCAAGGTATTAACTTACTGCCCTTCCTCCCAACTTAAAGTGCTTTACAATCCGAAGACCTTCTTCACACACGCGGCATGGCTGGATCAGGCTTTCGCCCATTGTCCAATATTCCCCACTGCTGCCTCCCGTAGGAGTCTGGACCGTGTCTCAGTTCCAGTGTGACTGATCATCCTCTCAGACCAGTTACGGATCGTCGCCTAGGTGAGCCGTTACCTCACCTACTAGCTAATCCGACCTAGGCTCATCTGATAGCGTGAGGTCCGAAGATCCCCCACTTTCTCCCGTAGGACGTATGCGGTATTAGCGTTCCTTTCGAAACGTTGTCCCCCACTACCAGGCAGATTCCTAGGCATTACTCACCCGTCCGCCGCTGAATCAGAGAGCAAGCTCCCTTCATCCGCTCGACTTGCATGTGTTAGGCCTGCCGCCAGCGTTCAATCTGAGCCATGATCAAACTCTTCAGTTCAATACTGATTGGGTTTTGAGAAAACCCTAAACTTGGCTCAGCAATCGCAAAAAACTCTCGAATTCACGAGTGTTACTTGTGATGCTGATAATCTTGCGATCACCAGTCTTAACTCACAAGCACCCACACGAATTGCTTGATTCAACTTGTTAAAGAGCGTTTCGATTAAGCCTTTCGTCTCAACCGAGGCCGCGCATTCTACAGCAGCCCTTCTTGCTGTCAAGCTGTTTTTCGAAAATCTCTTTTCTACTCAACCGCTTGCGCTTTCGAGCAGCAACGCTTCTCGTCAGCGGGAGGCGCATATTACAGCGTTGAATTTCGCTGTCAAGCACCTCGGCGATCTTCTTTCATCGAGCCCGCAGAGGCGAACAAGAGAAAGCGGCAAGCGAGTCGCCTGCCGGACCACCACTCTCAGCCTCGAGAACCTGTAAGTGCTTGATTTTCAAGCTCTTTCAGCGCTTCGTCGCTGGGAGTGGTGCGCATTATAGGGACTTAAAAATGCCCGTCAACGACTTTCTGAAAGAATTTTCAGCGCGAGGCGAGTCGAGTCCGAAGGACCGGCAGCTGCTTCGCTATCGGAGGTACCCGCACTATCAGTAGCAACAGCCCCAGAGACGCGTACAGCGCCCAGCGCTCGAAGTCGGAGCGAACGACCCACAGCATATGTAGAAGCCCGAAACCGAGGATGACATAGATCAGCCGGTGCAATTTCTTCCAGTTCGCCCCCAGCCTACGCATGCTGTATTTGTTCGAGGTCAACGCCAGCGGAAGCAAACAGAGGAAACCCAAGGCGCCAACGATGATGTAGGGGCGCTTGCGCAACTCGACGCCCAGCTGCGCCCAATCCAGCCCAAGGATGAACACACCATAGGCGCACAGATGCAGGCATATATAGGCAAAGCACCACAACCCCAGCTGCCGGCGAACCTGAATCCAGCCTCCCCAGCGCGTCAGCTTCTGCAGCGGAGTCATCGCCAGTGTGAGCAGCAGGAGAATCAGGCCGCCCTGCCCCAACCGATCAACCAGCGCCTTACCTGGATCAGGTCCCAGCGCAAATATCCAGGCCTGATACAGCCAGTACAGCGGCGGTAACAAAGCCAGAATGAAAACGGTGATTCGCCAGATGGGATTACGCATCAGTAGTTCACCCTCAAATCCATGCCCGCATACAGCGAAGCGACCTCTTCGGCATAGCCGTTGAACATGAGGGTGGGACGAATATTCGGGCTGAATAATCCACTAGGTAGGCGTCTTTCATGAGCCTGAGTCCAGCGCGGGTGGTCCACAGTCGGATTGACGTTGGCATAGAAGCCGTACTCGTCCGGCGCCAAGCTTTGCCAAGTAGTCTTCGGCTGTTCGGCGACAAAGCTGATACGGATGATCGACTTGGCACCTTTGAATCCATATTTCCAGGGAGCGATCAGGCGCAGTGGCGCACCGTTCTGGTTAGCCAGCACCCGGCCGTACATTCCGACAGCCAGTATTGCCAGCGGATTCATGGCCTCGTCCATGCGCAGACCTTCCACATATGGCCATTCGATCAACGCGAAATTGGATTGCACACCGGGCATGTGCGCCCTATCGACCAGCGTTTCGAAGCGCAGGTATTTGGCATTGCCGGTCGGCTCGACGCGCTTGATCAGCTCCGCGATCGGGAAGCCTATCCAGGGAATCACCATCGACCAGGCTTCCACGCAGCGCAGCCGGTAGATGCGCTCCTCCAGCTGATAGGGCTTGATGAAGTCTTCCAGGGCGTACTTGCCGGGCTTGGCCACTTCTCCGTCGATTACCACCGACCACGGCTCGGTCTGCAGAGCACCGGCGTTTGCTGCCGGATCTGTCTTCTCGGGTCCGAACTCGTAGAAGTTGTTGTAGTGGGTCGCGTCGGCAAAGGGGGTGATGCTTTCCCCTTTGACGGTTACGGCATCCCATTTGAGCGCGCCTAGCTTTTCATCGAACCAGGCAGGAGTTTGCGCAACCGGATCGACACCGTCGTAGCGAGAAGGATCGGCACTCGCGAATCCCGGCAAGGACGCCAGCGCGATACCAGAGAGGCTTCCGCCGAGAAAGCGGCGACGTGACAGGTAGAGAGCTTCGGGAGTGACTTCCGACTCGTGGCAGTCGGACGGGCGGGCAATCTTGATCAACATGGCGGGCTCCGCAACTACTGGCTGAATGCGCCAATAGACTGCGGAGCCCGTGCGGAATTACACCGCAGGGGGCTGCTTGCGACGGCGCAATTGCAACAAGTATTGCACCGGGCCGGACGCAGCATAAGCGAGGAACAACAGCAGCAGGATGCGCGGCGGGTCGGTGAAGACTACGGCAAATGCCAGCACCACCACGAGGATTGCCATAAACGGCACGCGACCGCGCAGGTCGAGATCCTTGAAGCTGTAGTACTTGATGTTGCTGACCATCAGCATGCCGGCAGCCGCGACCATCAGCGCAACCAGCAGCGAGACCTTGGCGCCCTGCACCTGGAAGTCAGCAAACGCCCAAACGGTACCAGCGACCAGAGCCGCGGCAGCCGGGCTGGCCAGGCCGATGAAGTAGCGCTTATCGGCTTTGCCCACCTGCGTGTTGAAGCGCGCCAGGCGCAGCGCAGCACCCGCAACATAGATGAAGGCAACCATCCAGCCGACCTTGCCCAGGCTGCTCAGCGCCCACTCAAAGGCAACCAGCGCCGGCGCTACGCCAAAGGCGACCATGTCGGACAGCGAGTCGTACTCGGCACCGAAGGCACTTTGGGTATTGGTCAGGCGTGCAACGCGACCGTCCAGGCCATCCAGGACCATGGCGACGAAAATGGCGATGGCCGCATTGGAGAAGTCGCCGCTCATGGCATTGATGATGGCGTACAGGCCAGTGAACAGGGCCGCCGTGGTGAACAGGTTGGGCAGCAGGTAGATGCCACGATGACGCACCTTGCGCCCCTGATCGTCGTGCCCTTCTTCGATGTGCTCATCGATGGGGAGCAGGCTTTCGGTTTCTTCGGAGACCTTGTTCGGCTCCTCGGGACCTTCAGTCATGAAAACTTCCTTGGGAACTCTACGGGAGATGAATGCACGGACCGGACAGGGACCCGCGCGCCCAGGCTTTATACCAGAAGCGTGGGCAAGAACGAAAAAACGCGGCCGAGGCCGCGTTTCTTCGAGTGTCGCGAAAGCCCTTAGTTCTTGGACTTGTCGACGATCTTGTTGGCAGCGATCCACGGCATCATGGCGCGCAGCTTCTCGCCAACGACTTCGATGCCATGGGCAGCGTTGTTGCGGCGGTAGGCGGTCATCGATGGGTAGTTGGCAGCGCCTTCGGTGATGAACATCTTGGCGTATTCGCCGTCCTGGATGCGCTTCAGAGCGTTGCGCATGGCAGCACGGGACTCGGCGTTGATCACTTCCGGACCGGTCACGTACTCGCCGTATTCGGCGTTGTTCGAGATCGAGTAGTTCATGTTGGCGATGCCGCCTTCGAACATGAGGTCAACGATCAGCTTCAGTTCGTGCAGGCACTCGAAGTAGGCCATTTCCGGCGCGTAGCCAGCTTCGACCAGGGTTTCGAAACCGGCTTTCACCAGCTCGACGCAACCGCCGCACAGAACGGCCTGCTCGCCGAACAGGTCGGTTTCGGTCTCGTCCTTGAAGGTGGTTTCGATGATGCCGGTACGGCCGCCGCCGACGCCGCAGGCATACGACAGGGCGACGTTCTTGGCATTGCCGGAAGCGTCCTGGTAGATGGCGATCAGGTCAGGGATGCCGCCGCCTTTTACGAACTCGGAACGTACGGTGTGGCCCGGAGCCTTCGGCGCGATCATGATCACGTCGAGGTCAGCGCGCGGTACGACTTGGTTGTAGTGGATGGAGAAGCCGTGAGCGAAGGCCAGGGTGGCGCCTTTCTTCAGGTTCGGCTCGATCTCGTCCTTGTACAGGCGGCCCTGGAACTCGTCCGGGGTCAGGATCATGACCAGGTCGGCAGCAGCAACGGCTTCAGCGACTTCGGCGACTTTCAGGCCGTGGTTCTGAGCCTTGGCAACGGAGGAAGAGTTCGCACGCAGGCCGACGGTAACGTCGACGCCGGAATCCTTCAGGTTGCAGGCATGGGCGTGGCCCTGGGAACCGTAACCGATGATGGCAACTTTCTTGCCCTGGATGATGGAGAGGTCACAGTCTTTATCGTAGAAAACGCGCATTTGGGTAATCCCCTGTCTATTGGCCTCGTGGGCCGTCTTTCAAATTCAGATGCTGAGAGTCTTGTCGCCACGGGCGATGCCGGTCACACCGGTACGCACCGTTTCGATGATCGAGGCGGTCCCGATGGCCTGGATGAAGCTGTCCAGTTTGTCACTGGTGCCTGCCAGTTGCACGGTGTACACGCTGCTGGTCACGTCGACGATCTGTCCGCGGAAGATGTCGGTAGTGCGCTTGACCTCGGCGCGCTGGGCGCCGGTAGCCTTGATCTTGACGAGCATCAGCTCGCGTTCGATGTGCGCGCTTTCCGACAGGTTCACCAGCTTCACCACCTCGATCAACTTGTTGAGGTTCTTGGTGATCTGCTCGATGACCTCGTCCTGGCCGGCAGTGGTCAGGGTCAGACGCGACAGCGTCGGATCCTCGGTCGGGGCGACGGTGAGGGTTTCGATGTTGTAGTTGCGCTGGGAGAACAGGCCGACAACGCGGGACAGCGCGCCGGGTTCGTTTTCCAGCAGCAGGGAAATGATGTGTCGCATGATCAGGTACGCTCCGTCTTGCTCAGCCACATGTCGCGCATCGCACCGCCACGGATCTGCATCGGGTAGACGTGCTCGCTGGTGTCGACCTGGATGTCCATGAACACCAGGCGATTCTTCAGGGCGAAGGCTTCTTCCATCATCGGCTTCAGGTCCTTCAGCTCGGTGATGCGCATGCCCACATGACCATAGGCCTCAGCCAGCTTGACGAAGTCCGGCAGGGATTCCATGTAGGAGTGCGAGTAGCGGCTGTTGTACTGCATGTCCTGCCATTGGCGGACCATGCCCAGAGCACCGTTGTTCAGGTTGACGATCTTCACCGGCAGGTCGTACTGCAGGCAGGTCGACAGCTCCTGAATATTCATCTGGATGCTGCCCTCGCCGGTTACGCAGGCGACGTCGGCATCCGGGAAGTTCAGCTTCACACCCATGGCGGCCGGGAAGCCGAAGCCCATGGTGCCCAGGCCACCGGAGTTGATCCAGCGATTGGGCTTGTTGAAGCGGTAGTACTGCGCCGCGAACATCTGGTGCTGGCCTACGTCGGAGGCGACGAAGGCGTCACCGCCGGTGACTTCCCAGAGGGTCTCGATCACGGTCTGCGGCTTGATGATGCTGCCGTCACCCATGTTGTAGGGGAACAGGCCGCGGCTGCCGCGCCATTCGTCGATCTGCTTCCACCAGGCGGCCAGCGCTTCCTTGTTCGGGGTCTCGCCGATTTCCTTGAGGATGGCGACCATTTCGGTCAGGACGCTGTCTACCGGGCCAACGATCGGGATGTCGGCCTTGACGGTCTTGGAGATCGAGGCCGGGTCGATGTCGACGTGGATGATCTTGGCGTTCGGGCAGAACTTGGCTGCGGTTTCACCGTTGATCACCCGGTCATCGAAGCGCGCGCCGACGGCGAAGATCACGTCCGCGTGGTGCATCGCCAGGTTGGCGGTGTAGCTGCCGTGCATGCCGAGCATGCCGACGAACTGGCGATCGCTGCCCGGGTAGCCACCCAGGCCCATCAGGGTGTTGGTCACCGGAACGTTGAGGATGCGCGCGACCTCGGTCAGAGGCTCGGCGGCATTACCCATGATCACGCCGCCACCGGAGTAGATGATCGGACGCTTGGCGGCCAGCAGCATCTCGGCGGCCTTGCGGATCTGACCGGAGTGGCCACGGACGGCAGGGCTGTAGGAACGCAGCTTGACCTTCTTCGGATAGGCGTACTCGAACTTTTGAGTCGGGTCGCCCATGTCCTTCGGAATATCGATCACGACCGGACCGGGACGGCCGGACTGGGCAATGTAGAAGGCCTTCTTGATCACCTCGGGGATTTCCGCCGGGTGCTTGATGATGAAGCTGTGCTTCACGATCGGACGCGAGATACCGACCATGTCGGTTTCCTGGAACGCGTCGGTGCCGACCATGTTGCTGGACACCTGGCCAGAGATCACCACCATGGGGATCGAGTCCATGTACGCGGTAGCGATGCCGGTGATGGCATTGGTCGCGCCCGGACCGGAAGTCACCAGGACCACGCCAGGTTTGCCGGTGGCGCGCGCATAGCCGTCGGCCATGTGAGTGGCGGCCTGCTCGTGGCGAACCAGGATGTGGGTCACGTCGTTCTCTTTGAAGAGAGCGTCGTAGATATGCAGGAGGGCACCGCCCGGGTACCCGTAGATGTACTTAACGCCTTCGTCACGCAGCGAGCGGACGACCATTTCAGCGCCGGATAAAAGCTCCACGTTGTCACCTCTAGAACGCTATATACGGAAACCCCCGACGTGGGGGACCGACTTGGATGGCTGCCCGGCAGACATGGGCGAATGTAATCGCCGGCTACGTCGACTGCCGATTGAGCAGAACCTGGAGACGCTCCTGTTTGTGTTACGGAGAACCTCCACCCAGCGCGAGGTAACGCGAAACAGGGTGAAACTTTGCGGCGCGGGTAGCACCTCTTGTCTGCCGAGTAAAACCAGCTTGCGGCCGGCCCACTGCAGCGAACCTTGGATTCTTCTGATTCGTTCGCAGCAAGTCAAGCTATATATGGATCTGTTACTAACGCGCGTTGTGATCTTCCTCTGCGGAACCATCGGCACTTTTGGTTATAGTTACCGCCAGACTCCGAACCCCAAGGACCGAAACAGCATGCGACGCACGATTCTGCTGGGCAGCCTGATGCTGGCCCTGAGTGCTCCGGTGATGGCCGCCCAGGTATACAAGTGGGTCGACGCCCAGGGCGTCACGCATTTCGGCGCCCAGCCGCCGACCGACGCCAAGGCAGCAGCGGTCGACACCAAGATCGCCCAGCCCACGCCCGGTTTTCCGCTACCGGCCAAGGCTGCACCTACGTTGCCGCCCTCGGCAGATGACAAGCAGAAGGCCGCCGACGAAAAGGTGAGGCAGGAAGTTGCCCAACAAGAGGCCGAGCGCGCCAAGTATTGCGACGGACTGCGGACCAATCTGGCTCAGCTGAAGAACAACCCGCGCGTGCGAGTTTCCGACGATAACGGCGACATGCGCCGGATTCCGGAGGAGGAGCGGCAGGCGCGCATCACAGAAACCGAGCACGACCTGCAGCAGAACTGCGACTAACTAGGCTGGCATCAGCCCTCGCGAGCGATCAGCCGATCGAACTCTCCGAGGGCGAGCAGCAGCGGCAGGAACCGCGCCCCCTCGCCGGCATAGGTGACTTCTGCCATCTCGCGGATGCCCGAAGCATGCGGCAGATCCGCACCCGCCTCGATAATCTGCTTCATGCGCGGCAGGAAGATCCACTGCAGCCATTCTTCGAGCGCCAGCGTATCCACGCAGAACGGCTCAACGCTGGCCAGCGCCTCCACCGACGGCGGCTGCGCGGCCCACAGATCGAGCGCACGCAGCTCGCGCTCGATGAGCAGCAGCTGATCGGCCAATGCCGGTAGTCGCCGGTCCATTACAAGGTCGCCTTCGCGCTTTGTCGCGCAGCGGCTGCGCCAGAAGCATCGCCTTGCGCCTCGCGGGCCTTAGCGATCACATCCCAGAGGCTGGCCTGCAGCGTCGGCCGTCCACCGGCCAGCGCCAACCCGCGCCGTGCAACCTGCTCGGCCTGGGCACTGTCACCCTGAGCCAGGCGCACTTGCGCGAGTTTGTAGAGCACCTGCGGCTCGCGCGGGGCAATGCGCTGGGCACGCTCCAGGCTGGCGGATGCACCATTGAGATCGCCGCTGCCCTGCTGCTGCTGGGCAGTGGTCAATAGCGCCAGGACGGGGCCGTCGAGTTGTTCGTCAGCCGCCAGCGGGGTGTTGCTCGATGGAATGCCGCTCGGCATCTGCTGCGCAGGCGCCGACTGGTAAGCCGGCGGTTGATACGCCGGCGGCTGGGCAGACTGCTGCTGATAGACGGGCTGTTGGTAGACCTGCTGGCTGAAGCCACCGGTGCTGCTGATACTGCTCGGCGTGCTCGACGTCGTCGGAGTGGCCGGCGCGCCGTACTGCGGACCAGGAGTAATCGGCGAAGTAGTCAGCGGTGCCGCGCCGCTTTGCGCGGGGAAAGTCTGGATCGGTGCAGCGCCAGCATCCTGCGGCACCATCACGGTCACGCCAGAGCCCCCCGACGGCTGCGCCGCGCGCGGCGCATTGTTGTAGGCAGGCTGGCTGGTACCGGAATAGCCGACGCGCTCCTGGTTGGACACCGAGGTGCCCTGGTCCGCGACAGGAATGGCCCCCTGCTGCGGAGTCGCACAACCGGACAGCACCGCCGCGGCGGCAGCCACGGCAAACCACGCATTTCTCACTTCGAATCCTCTCGCCTCAGTTCAACCAGCCGCGAACCCAGTCCATCACCTGACCGGCCGGGTTCTCCGGATTGGTGCCACAACCGGCGCCCGCTGCCGGCTCACTACCGCGAATATAGGGCATCTGCACGGCGCCCGGGCAACTGGCGTCGCTCCCCTGGCCGGTACGCGGATCAACCCAGGCCATGACCACATTATCCGGCTTCGGCGTATCCAATGGCAGGGGCTCGGCCTTGCGCATGAACGAAGTCCAGATCTGCAGCGCACCGGTGGCACCGGTGAAAGGTGTCTTGCCGTTATCGTCGCGACCCAGCCAGACCACCGCCAGGAGGTCCTGGCCGAATCCGGAGAACCAGCTGTCGCGGGAGTCGTTGGTGGTGCCGGTCTTGCCGGCCAGGGTCAGGCTTGACGGCAGCTGGCTGTAGACCGAACGCGCCGTACCTTCGCGCAACACCCGCTGCATTGCGTTCTGCAGCAGGTAAATGGCGCCCGGATCGAAGCGCTGTTGTACCTGGAACGGGTAACGCTTGAGCGGCTGGCCGTCAGCGGCAAGCACACTGCGGATACTGCGCAGCGGCGTATTGAAGCCGCCACTGGCGATGGTCTGGTACATGGTCGCCACCTGCATCGGGCTCAATGCCCCGGCGCCCAGCAACATCGACGGATAGGCTGGCCAGTCGACCTGAACGCCCAGGCGCTCGAGGGTCTTGAGCACGTTCGGCACGCCTAGATCGAGGCCCAGCTTGGCGGTCGACAGGTTCAGCGAACGCGCCAGCCCCTGGTAAAGGAAGATGGTGCCGTTGGAGTCGCCTTCGTAGTTCTTCGGCGTCCACACCTGCCCGTCCTTGCCCTTGATGGAGAACGGCTGATCCTGGATCCAGGTGGTCAGGGTGTACTGGCTGGGACGCTCGAGCGCAGTCAAATAGACCGCCGGTTTGACCAGAGAGCCGATTGGCCGCACGGCATCGATGGCCCGGTTGAAGCCAGCGAAGCGCGCGTCGCGGCTGCCGACCAGCGCCTGCACCTCGCCGGTTTCCGGGTTGGTCACGACCATCGCGGTCTCGGTTTCGTCGATGCCCTTGCGGCCGGTGAAGCGCTTGAAGGTCTCGGTGACCGCGCTTTCCGCCTTGAACTGCAGGATCGGATCGAAACTGGTGAAGATGCGCAGCCCTTCCTCGGTCAGGTCTTCCTCGCGGTAGTCCTGACGCAACTGGCGCTTCACCAGGTCGAGGAAGGCCGGGTAGGAACTGTTCGCCATGCTGCCCTGGCTGGTCACGCCCAGCGGGGCCTTCTTGGCGATGGCGGCCTGGTCCTGGGTGATCACGCCTTGCTCGGCGAGCACGTCGAGGACGACGTTCCGTCGCTCCAGCGCACGCTCCGGATTGCGCCGCGGGTTGTAGTAGGACGGGCCCTTGACCATGCCCACCAGCAGGGCCACCTGCGGCAGCTTCAACTCCGACAGCGGCTGGCTGAAGAAGTACTGGCTGGCCAGCCCGAAGCCATTCACCGAGCGCTGGCCATCCTGGCCGAGGAACACCTCGTTGAGGTAGGCCTGGAGGATGTCCTTCTTGTCGTAGTGCAACTCGAGCAGCACGGCCATCATGGCTTCGTTCAGCTTGCGGCTCAGGCTGCGCTCATTGGTCAGGAAGAAGTTCTTCACCAACTGCTGGGTCAGCGTGCTGCCGCCCTGGCGCAGTTGCCCGGCACTGGCGTTGACCCAGACGGCACGGGCGATCGACTTCACCGACACACCGTGGTGGGTCCAGAAGTCGCGGTCCTCGACGGCCACCAGGGTATCGATCAGATAGGGCGGCACTTCATCCAGCTTGATCAGGATGCGGTCTTCGTTGTGCGCCGGGTACATGCCGCCGATCAGCAGCGGCTCCATGCGCGCCACGGCCAGGTCGGAACCATCGGCGCGGCTCAGGCCCGCGACGGAGTCGCCGGAGAAGCGCACACGGATGCGCTGGGCCGGCTCGGCGCCTTCATAGAACTGGAAGCCGCGGGTGTTCAGGTCGACGGTATTGCCGGATACAGCCACGGCGCCAGGCCCACTGACACTGCCCTCGCGGCGATAGCCGAGCGCACCGAGCTCCTGCAGGAAGTCGGTTTCGTTCAGCTTGAGGCCGACGAAGAGTTCGAGCGGTCGGGCATACACCTTGGCCGGGATGGTCCAGCGCTTGCCGGAGAACTTCTCCTGGACGACCGCGTCCAGATAGACGGCGAAGCCGGCGAGCACGACAAGACCGACCAGGCCGAGTTTCAGGGCCCAGCCAAGCCATTTGCGCAGGCGCGGCGAGTCGTTACGTTTGGGAGTGCGGGAGCGGGAAGATCTAGGACGCGTCATGGCGGCGCATTATACGTAATTTATCCACAGGGGACAGACGCCACCGCAGGCGGCATCCGGGCTCTTGGGTCGAGGGCCGCCGATAAGGCGGCCGCAGCGACGCTGCCTTCGACCAGCACAAAGGCGATTGGTTGCCGGCCGGCCATCACAAGTTTGCACCCACGGCTCATGCCGCCATAATGCCTGGCCTTACGAACCGGACAGCCAAGGAAAATACCGTGAGCCAGACTCTGATCGCTGCCCTGCAGAACCCAGCCCTCTACCCGCATCCGGTAGAGCAGGTCCGGGTTATCGAAACCCACATTTCCTGGGTCCTGCTCACCGGCACCTATGTCTACAAGATCAAGAAGCCGGTCAACTTCGGCTTCCTGGACTTCACTGACCTCGCGGCGCGCAAGCATTTCTGCGAGGAAGAACTGCGCCTGAACCAGCGCCTGACCGACGGCCTTTACCTGGATGTTCTGCCGATCACCGGCAGCGAGAGCGAACCGCGCCTGGGTGGCGGCGGCCCGGCCATCGAATACGCCCTCAAGTGCCGCGAGTTCCCCCAGAGCGGACTGCTCAGCGAAGTCCAGGCGCGCGGCGAACTGACGACCGACCATATCGACGCCCTCGCCCGGCAGATCGCCGAGTTCCACCAGCGCACGCCGCACGTTCCTCAGGAAAACCCGCTGGGCACCGCGGAAGCGGTTATGGCTCCGGTGCGGCAGAATTTCGAGCAGATCCGCCCGCTGCTCAGCGACAAGGCCGACCTGCAGCAGCTCGACGCGCTCGAAAGCTGGGCGGAAAGCTCCTTCGAACGCCTGCTGCCCGTGCTCCAGTCACGCAAGGTGAACGGCTCGATCCGCGAATGCCACGGTGACATCCACCTCGGCAACGCGGCCCTGATCGACGGCAACGTGGTGCTCTTCGACTGCATCGAATTCAACGAGCCGTTCCGCTTCACCGACGTCTGCGCCGATTACGCCTTCCTCGCCATGGACCTCGAGGACCGCGGCCTGAAATGCCACGCGCGGCGCTTCGTCAACCAGTACCTGGAGCGCACCGGCGACTACCAGTCCCTGGAAATCCTCAACTTCTACAAGGCCTATCGCGCACTGGTCCGCGCCAAGATCGCGCTGTTCAG
The DNA here is from genome assembly GCF_041409665.1 of Pseudomonas sp. QL9. Lineage (NCBI taxonomy): Bacteria > Pseudomonadati > Pseudomonadota > Gammaproteobacteria > Pseudomonadales > Pseudomonadaceae > Pseudomonas > Pseudomonas sp. QL9. The sequence goes on along the minus strand of NZ_CP166971.1, from coordinate 3,569,843 downwards.
CCTGGCGTTCCAGAACGATGCCGTGCAGAAGGCCGCGACCCTGCGCCAATACCGCAACTACGCCAACCTGGCGGAAAGCTACAGCGCCATCCCGTCGCGCTTCCTGGCAGTAACGGTAGGCGTGTCCGCGGTGGGTAAGAGCTCCGTAGCCATGCGCCTGGTCGAAGCGCTGGGCGCCGTACGCCTGCGTTCGGACGTCGAGCGCAAGCGCCTGTTCGGTGAGCAGCAGTCCGGCCAGGAAGGCACCCTGAAAGGCGGCATCTATAGCGACGACGCCAGCCAGGCCACCTACCAGCGCCTGAACCAGCTCGCTGCCGACATCCTCCGCACCGGCTATCCGGTAGTGCTCGATGCCACCTTCCTCAAGCACGTCCAGCGCCAGGCCGCTCGCGAAGTCGCCGACGCCACCGGCGTGCCCTACCTGATCCTCGACTGTCAGGCGCCCGATAGCGTCATCGCCGGCTGGCTGGCTCAGCGCCAAGCGCAAGGTGTCGACCCGTCCGATGCCACCCTGGAGGTCGTGCAGGCCCAGCAAGCCGGACGCGAAGCCCTGGACAACGACGAGCTGGCCCACAGCAAGCGCGTCGACACCCAGGACAGCGCCAGCCTTGACGCGCTGGTCGCCAACATCCGCCAGCGCCTGCCGGGGATCTGACCCGCAGCCGGGGTCGATGCGTCGACCCCGGCCGTTCGTCGCGCATCCAGCAGCTCGGCGGCGAGCGATATCACAAAGCCACAATTTTCTTACAGCCCGCTACACTTTTTCTGAACATCAAGCGGGCCGTCCCTGCAGTTCAGGCCCTCGCCGCCATGCATGACTCACCACCGCGTGCCGCATCGCAAGGACCGACGATGAACGATGAACTGCTGCACCTGAAGAATCTCGGCAAAACCTCCACCCAGTGGCTGCATGCAGTGGGTATCCACAATGTCTCGGATCTGCGCCGGCTGGGCGCGGTGGGTGCCTATCGAGCGGTGCGGGCGCGGGGATTCCGCGCCTCAAAGGTGCTGTTGTATGCCATCGAAGGCGCCCTGCTGGATGTGCACTGGAACGATCTGCCCCCCGCCCACAAGGCAGCTTTGCTGGGCGAGCTGGAAACTTTTCCGATACAGAACCGGAGCCAGCTCACAAGCCGCTGACGAAAGGATTTACGGAACACGGTGACTGCCCCTATCGTTTCAGGGACTTTCGTGTGCCCTCGATTGCCACCGCCAGCCCAAGGAACCACGGCTCATGTATTTACTCGGCGAACAACCGGCCTATGCCGATCAATTGATCACCCGCCTGCAGAGCATTCCTGCCCAGCTTCTTTCAGGCCTGCAACCCTGTGGCGAACCCATTCGCCTGGAGCGCACCGACGATCTGATCGCCGCAGTACCGGGTAACCAGCTGTTCCTGATCGAAAATGGCCTGCTGCACGCGGTAGTCGACGAGCGCCCCCTGTTCTACCTGCAGGAAGGCGACATCGTGGGCCTGCGCCAGGGCATCGACCTGCCACCCTGCCGCTACAGCAGCGAAGAGCCTCTGTGCCTGATCCCCTACTCGCGCAACGAAGTGTTCGCACATATTCATGAGAGCCCGGAGCGCCAGGAGCTCTTCCTCCAATACCTGATCGGCCATACGGCGCTGCTCTCCGACGCTCTCGCACATCTCAAGCAGCCGGATATCCGCCCGTCCACCGGCTTCCGCCATTTCGCCGCCGGCGACCAGCTGATCCAGCAGGGCGACGAAGCCGAACACGTGTTCATCATCATCGAGGGCCACGCCGAGGCCTTCGTCGATGGGCAGAAGGTTGGCGACGTACAGAAGGACGAGATCTTCGGCGCGATGGCCGTGTTCACCGGCGAGAAACGCAGCGCCAGCGTCGTCGCCAGCGAACCCTGCACGGTGATGGTGATTCCCAAGGACCAGTTCCTCAGCCTGATGCAAAGCAATCCGCGAATTGCCCACAGCCTGATCGAGAGCATGGCCCGCCGCATCGACCTGCTGAACCGCGAAGTCACCCAGTTGCGCCAGCAACAGAGCGCAAGCTGAGCTCTCCACCGCCACAGAAGCCCGGCCCCGCGCCGGGCTTCTGCTTTTTTGGGAGCGACTTCGAGCGATGATGAAAATAGCGAGAGAAGAGGTTGACTCTTAAATGATAATGATTATTATTGCCTCACCTGGTCGCGAGGCCAGGCGATAAGCTCAAGAGCCCCCGCAGTCGGACTCTTCAGATTATCTCCTCATCAGGCTAATCACGGTTTCGACCCGGCACATCGCCGGGTCTTTTTTTGCCCGCGAAAAAGCCCGCTCAGCGCACCACTACGAGCGGATGACCACGCTCCGGATGGCGCTGGACCAGCACATCCAGGCCAAACACGTCGCGCAGGGGCTCGGCTTGCAGCACCGCTTCGGGTGTTCCGGCCGCTCGCTCCAGGCCGTCGCGCAGCAGCAGCAACCGATCGCAATAGCGCGCCGCGAGGTTCAGGTCATGCAGCACCACCAGCACTGCCACTCCGCGCTCGGCGATTTCTCGCACAGCCTGCAGCAGGCTGTGCTGATGTAGTGGATCGAGCGCGGAAGTCGGCTCGTCCAGCAACAGGACCTGCTCGGCATTGCCCGGCCACAGCTGCGCCAGCACCCGCGCCAGGTGCACGCGCTGACGTTCACCTCCAGATAGGGCGAGATAACTGCGCCCGGTGAGATGCCCGGCATCCGCCACGCGCAAGGCTTCGGCAACTATCTGCGCGTCGACCTGGCGGCCACTGGAATGGGGCAAACGGCCGAAGCCGACCACGGTTTCCACATCGAAGGCGAAGTTGAGCGAGGACGTCTGCGGCAACACTGCCAGTCGGCGCGCACGAGCTGTGCCCGCCCAGGACTGCAGGTCGCGCCCGTCCAGGCTCACCTGGCCAATGCTCGGCTTCAGCTCGCCGCTCAGCGCGCCAAGCAGCGTGCTCTTTCCGGCGCCATTGGGACCCAACACTCCTAGCACTTCACCTGCCTGCAGGACCAGCGACAGGCCGTGCAGCACCGGCTTGCCGCCGCGCACTACCGTCAGGTTTTCCGCGCGCAACATCAGAGGCGACTCCGCAGCAGCAAATAAAGGAAGAATGGCGCACCAATCAGCGCCATGACGATCCCGATGGGCAACTCGGCAGGCGCCAAGGCCAACCGCGCCAGCAGATCGGCGAGCAGCAGCAGGATTGCGCCCCCAAGCATCGACGCCGGCAACAGGCGGCGATGGTCCGGACCGACGAGCAGGCGCAGCAGATGCGGCACCACGAGGCCGATGAAGCCGATCATCCCTGCCGCCGCGACCGCCGCGCCAACGCCCAACGCCATGCAGAAAATCAGTTCGGTCTTGAGCCGCTCGACATCGAAGCCCAGGTGGCGCGCCTCCGACTCACCCAGCAGTAGCGCGTTGAGCGCGTCCACCCGACGCGGCAACCAGGCCGCCACCAGCACGCCCACAACCAGCAGCGGCCAGAGGCGCGGATAGCTGGCTCCGTTCAGGCTGCCGAGATTCCAGAACGTCAGGCTGCGCAGGGTGGCGTCGTCAGCGAGATAGCTGAACAGGCCGATCAGCGCACTGGCCAGTGCGGTCAGGGCAATACCGGCGAGAAGCATGGTGGCGACGCTGGTCTGGCCGTCGCGGCGTCCCAGGCGATAGACCAGCCATGTCACCGCCAGGCCGCCGAGAAAAGCGCAGAGGGAAAGCAGATAAGGACTCAGGAGCGCCGGCAATCCACCAATCGCCGCGCCAAAGACGATAGCCAGGGCTGCCCCCAGTGCGGCGCCGCTGGATACGCCGATCAACCCCGGGTCGGCCAGGGGATTGCGAAACAGTCCCTGCATGGCCACGCCGCACAACGCCAGCAAAGCGCCTACCAGCAATCCCATCAATGCACGGGGCAGACGCAGCTGCCCCACGATCAACTGGGCCTGCTCCAACCCTTCAACCTTCACCGGCACGCCAGACAGATGCAGCAACGCACGCAGCGTATCGCCCAGCGGCAGGCTGACCGAACCCAGCGCCAGCGCCAGCCAGAACACCAGCAGCAGCGCGGCGCAAAGGCCGAGGAACAGGGGACGAGTTGGAACCGGTCGGGTCAAAGGGCGGTCATCCGCACGAAGAAGTTGCGCGGAAGGATAAGAGCCCGCCGATAGGCCCGCCAGCCCGACGCGGCAGAGCGGGATCGCGGCAAATGCCCGCAACGACTCGCAACACGGATAATGATTTGCATTTACAAAACAAACCTTATAAGGTCGCGCCACTTTTCGAGCGTCACTTTTCCGCCGATCGCCTGTCACTTGTCTTGTATGGGCGGAACGGCGAGTCTGCGCGCTCTACTTCTTCAGCACACGGATGTGCTCCCTAAATAGCGGGACTCCCATGCAACTGCTTTGCCCCACCGACGAACTGAGCGAAGGCTGCAGCCGAGGCTTCTCGCTCGCCGGGCAGCACCTCGTCGCCGTGCGTCGCAATGGCCGAGCGCATGTCTACCGCAACCGTTGCCCGCACCGCGGCACGCGGCTGGAGTGGGAAGCCGACCGCTTCCTCGACTCCAGTGGCAGCCTGCTGCAATGCGCCCACCATGGGGCGCTGTTCCTGATCGAGTCAGGCGAATGCATCCAGGGCCCGTGCCTGGGCCACACGCTCGACGCCCTGCCCTGCCGTGAAGACCCGCAGGGCCTGTGGGTGGAGCTGGAAGCGCTCTAGACGCGCACGTCCAACCGCCGGACCAGGAGTAACTCTTGCGGATCGAGATCAGCACCATAAGCCAGCACCTCGACACCCGCTTCGCGGGCTTCCGCCAGGGCAGCGGCGTAGGCCGGATCGATCTCGACCGCCGGCCGAACCGCCTCGATGCCGGACAGGTTCACGCAATACAGCAACACCGCACGCGTCCCTTCCCGGGCCAGAGCGGCGAGCTCACGCAGATGTTTGGCGCCGCGCGTAGTAACTGCGTCCGGGAAAGCAGCCACGGCGGTGTCGTCGAAGCCCAGGGTAACGCTCTTCACTTCGACAAAAACTGGCCCCTCGGCGAAGTCCAGACGGAAGTCGGCGCGGCTGTTCTCCACGCCATAAGCGACTTCGCGGCGTAGTTCGGCGAATCCGGCCAGTTCTGCGATGTCACCCGCCAGCAGGGCTTCCTCCACCAGACGATTGGCACGCCCGGTGTTCACGCAGGCCAGCCGCCCCTGTGGCGTCTCGGCAAGCTCCCAGGTGCCCGGCAGCTTGCGCTTGGGGTCGCTGGAGCGGCTGAACCACACTCGGCAACCTTCGCTCATGCAATTGAGCATCGAGCCGGTGTTCGGGCAGTGGATGGTCAGTTGCTCACCACTGGCGGTTTCGATGTCGGCAAGGAAGCGCTTGTAGCGGCGCAGCAGGCGCGCCTCCTCCAACGCCGGGACGAAGCGCATCAGGGACGCCAGCTCTTCAGTCCGCGAGCGATACGGTCGACCGCTTGCTGCAGGCGCTCCAGGTTCTGCGTGTAGGCGAAACGCACATGGTGGTCGGCTTGGTAGCGACCGAAGTCCACGCCGGGAGTGAAGGCCACGTGCTCGGTCTCGATGAAGTGCTGGCAGAAGCGATAGGCATCACCGCCGAAGGCGCTGATGTCGGCATACAGATAGAAGGCTCCCTCGGGCTCCACGGCAATCCCGAAGCCAAGGTCGCGCAGAGCCGGCAGCAGGAAATCACGACGGCGGGCGAACTCGGCACGACGTTCCTCGAGGATCGCCAGGGTGTCCGCCTCGAAGCACGCCAGCGCGGCGTACTGGGCCACGCTCGGTGCACTGATGTAGAGGTTCTGCGCGAGCTTCTCCAGCTCTCCCACCGCTTCTGGCGGCGCCACCAGCCAGCCGAGGCGCCAACCGGTCATGCCGAAGTACTTCGAGAAACTGTTGAGGACGAAGGCCTCGTCGTCCACTTCCAGCACGCTGCTGGCGTCCACTCCGTAGGTCAGGCCATGGTAGATCTCGTCCACCACGAGGTGCCCGCCGCGCGCCTTCAGCACGGCCGATAGCGCCGCCAGTTCATCCTTGTGTAGCAAGGTGCCGGTAGGATTCGCGGGCGAAGCCAGCAAAGCGCCTACACTGTCTTGATTCCAGTGCTGCTGGATGTGTTCGGGAGTCAGCTGATAGCGGCTCTGCGGACCGACCGGAACCAGCTGCGCGGCGCCCTCGACCAGGCGCAGGAAATGGCGGTTGCACGGATAACCGGGGTCGGCCAGCAGCCAGTGCTTGCCCGGGTCGACCAGCAGGCTGCTGGCCAGCAGCAGGGCGCCGGAACCGCCGGGCGTGATCAGGATGCGTTCGGGGTCGACGTTCAGGCGGTAACGCGAGGCGTAGAAGCCGGCGATGGCTTCACGCAGCTGCGGCAGCCCACGCGCAGCGGTGTAGCGCGTGTGGCCGGCACCCAGCGCAGCCTGACCGGCGGCGACTATGGGCGCGGCGGTGCTGAAGTCCGGCTCGCCGATTTCCAGGTGGATGACGTCGTGGCCGGCGGCCTGGAGCTCGTTGGCTCGCGCCAGCAGCGCCATGACGTGGAAAGGCTCGATGGCGCGGCTGCGCGCACTGAAAGAAAAGGCCATACGAAATACCGAACTTTGCGACGAAGAGGCGATTCTAACCAAGCCCATCGCGGGTGGCAGCAGGCAAGACAACCGGGAGTAGCATCGCGGTTATCGATCTGGTAAGTTCGCCCGCTTGCGAGCGCGGGGCCGGCGACGATCGGCGAGGGACCATCCGCGACAGGACTAGCGAGAGTGAGAGGCGGTCATCCATGCCCACCAAAGCAAAACAGCAGAGCAGCCAACTGATTCGTGGCTTCGAGCCCTACCAGGAAACCAAGGGCGAGGAGTACATGAGCGAGCGCATGCGCGCCCACTTCACCTCCATCCTCAACAAATGGAAAGTTGAGCTGATGGAAGAAGTCGACCGCACCGTGCACCACATGCAGGACGAAGCGGCCAACTTCCCCGATCCGGCCGACCGCGCCAGCCAGGAAGAGGAATTCAGCCTCGAACTGCGTGCCCGCGATCGCGAGCGCAAGCTGATCAAGAAGATCGACGAAACCCTGCAGCTGATCGAAGACAACGATTACGGCTGGTGCGACTCCTGCGGCGTGGAAATCGGTATCCGCCGCCTGGAAGCCCGCCCGACCGCGACCCTGTGCATCGACTGCAAGACCCTCGCGGAAATCAAGGAAAAGCAACTCGGCTCCTGAGTCGACGGCTTTTCGCGAATGGGGCGCCTAGGCGCCCCTTTGCATTTGTGCGGCCCACCCGGCCGCTGTAACACACCCCACACACGCGCCGCGCCATGCCTGAATCCCGCTACATAGGCCGCTTCGCCCCCACGCCCAGTGGCTACCTGCACTTCGGCTCGCTGGTCGCCGCCGTCGCCTCCTACCTGGATGCCCGCGCGGTCGGCGGCCGCTGGCTGGTGCGCATGGAAGACCTCGACCCGCCGCGGGAAATGCCCGGCGCACAGGACGCCATCCTGCAGACCCTGGAGCGCTACGGCTTCGAGTGGGACGGCCCGGTGGAGCGCCAGAGCTCCCGCGGCGAAGCCTACGAGGCGGTGATCCAGCAATGGCTGCTTAGCGGCCTGGCCTATGCGTGCACCTGCTCGCGCAAACAGCTCGAAGGTACCGGCGGCATCTATCCCGGCACCTGCCGAAACGCACAGCATGACTGGCATGGCGACGTCGCCATCCGCATCCGCGTACCAGAGCTTGAATACGCCTTCATCGACCGCGTGCAGGGCGAGTTCCGCCAGCACCTGGGCCGTGAAGTCGGCGACTTCATCATCCGTCGCCGCGACGGCCTCTTCGCCTACCAATTGGCCGTGGTGTTGGACGATGCCTGGCAGGGCGTGACCGACATCGTTCGCGGCGCCGACCTCCTCGACAACACCCCGCGCCAGCTGTACCTGCAAGAGCTGCTCGGCATCGCCCATCCGCGTTACCTGCACGTCCCGCTGATCATCCAGCCGGATGGCCACAAGCTGGGCAAGTCATACCGCTCGCCGCCGCTCCCCGCCGAACAGGCCGCGCCCCTTCTGGTTCGCGCCTTGCGCGCGTTGGGCCAGGCGGCGCCGCAAGCGCTGGTCCACGGCACGCCGCACGAGGTCCTCGACTGGGGCATCGCGCACTGGGATGCAGGGCGAATTCCCCGCAGCCTGACGCTGGAAGACGCTCGGCTCTAAGATGGAAGCTGGGGCACCGTGCCCTGGCTTGCAGGCGCCTACCGGCAGCCTGTAGCCTGCCGACCGCACATTGAGAGGCCTGTCATGTACATCTACCGACTGGTGCTGCTTCTGGTCGTGGGCATCTACCTGTTTTCGCCCGCCATCATGGATTGGTGGATCGACCCCCACGGCGCCTGGTACCGCCCTTACCTGCTGTGGCTGATCCTCATCGTCGTGACCTTTATCCTGCAGAGCCAGCGCGATGCCGATGAGCTTTAGCCTTGCCCAGCTGATCCTGATCAGCTTCGTCTACCTTCTGATTCTCTTCGGCGTGGCCTGGATCACCGAACGCGGTTACATCCCGCGACGGCTGGTGCGTCACCCGCTGGTCTACACCCTGTCGCTGGGCGTCTATGCCAGCGCCTGGGCCTTCTACGGCACCGTCGGGCTGGCCTATCAATATGGCTACGGCTTCCTGGCGATCTACCTGGGCGTGTCCGGTGCATTCCTGTTAGCGCCGGTATTGCTCTATCCGATCCTGCGAATCACCCGCGCCTACCAGCTGTCTTCGCTGGCAGACCTCTTCGCCTTCCGCTTCCGCAGCACCTGGGCCGGTGCGCTGACCACGCTGTTCATGGTGATAGGCGTGCTGCCGATGCTGGCACTGCAGATCGAAGCGGTGACCAACTCGGTGCGCCTGCTGACCCGCACCAACGACACCAACAGCACCGCCCTGGCCTTCTGCGCGCTGATCACCCTCTTCGCAATCCTCTTCGGCGCTCGCCATATCGCCACACGCGAGCGCCACGAAGGGCTGGTGATGGCCATCGCCTTCGAGTCGCTGGTCAAGCTGATCACCATGGGGGCGGTTGGATTGTTCGCCCTCTACGGCGTGTTCGGCGGCCCCGACGGCCTGGAGGTCTGGCTGCTGCAGAACCAGGAGGCACTGAGCACATTGCATACGCCGCTGGCGGAAGGCCCCTGGCGCACGCTGCTGCTGGTGTTCTTCGCTGCCGCCATCGTGATGCCGCACATGTATCACATGACCTTCACCGAGAACCTCAACCCGCGCGCACTGCTCACCGCGAGTTGGGGCCTGCCGCTGTTCCTGCTGCCGATGAGCCTGGCGGTGCCGCCGATCCTCTGGGCCGGCCTGCACCTGGGCGCGGCGACCAACCCGGAATACTTCACCCTCGGCCTGGGCATGGTGGTGAACAGTCCGGCGCTCGCCCTAGCCGCCTTCATCGGCGGTATTTCCGCGGCCAGCGGGCTGATCATCGTGATGACCCTGGCGCTCTCCGGCATGGTGCTCAACCACCTGGTGCTGCCGCTGTACCAGCCACCCGCCGAGGGCAACATCTACCGCTGGCTGAAATGGACCCGCCGCGGCCTGATCGCCACCATCATCCTGCTCGGCTACTTCTTCTACCTGCTGCTCGGCTCGGAGCAGGAGCTGTCGAACCTCGGCATCGTCTCCTTCGTCGCCACCCTGCAGTTCCTTCCCGGCGCGCTCTCCGTGCTTTATTGGCCGGCGGCCAATCGCCGTGGCTTCATCGCAGGTCTCGTCGCCGGCATGCTGGTCTGGGGCGTGACCATGCTGGTGCCACTGATCGGCAACCTGCAGAGCATCTACCTGCCGATCTTCGACTCGCTGTACGTGCTCGACGAAGCCAGCTGGCACCTCGCGGCCCTGGCCTCGCTGGCCGCCAACGTGCTGGTGTTCACCCTGGTCTCGCTGTTCAGCGAAGCCAGCGATGAAGAAAAAGGCGCGGCCGAAGCCTGCGCCGTCGACAACGTGCGCCGTCCGCAACGTCGCGAGCTGATCGCCAGCTCGCCGCAGGAGTTCGCCGGGCAACTCGCCAAGCCGCTGGGCGCCAAGGCCGCGCAGAAGGAAGTGGAGCAGGCCCTGCGCGACCTGCACCTCCCCTTCGACGAGCGCCGCCCCTATGCCCTGCGCCGCCTGCGCGACCGCATCGAGGCCAACCTGTCCGGCCTGATGGGCCCCAGCGTCGCCCAGGACATGGTGGAAACCTTCCTGCCGTACAAGGCAGGCGGAGAAAGCTACGTCACCGAGGACATCCACTTCATCGAGAGCCGCCTGGAGGACTACCACTCGCGGCTCACAGGCCTGGCCGCCGAACTCGACGCCCTGCGCCGCTATCACCGGCAGACCCTGCAGGACTTGCCGATGGGCGTCTGCTCGCTGGCCAAGGACCAGGAAATCCTCATGTGGAACCGCGCCATCGAGGACTTCACCGGCGTCGATGCGCAGCGCGTGGTGGGCTCGCGCCTGTCGGCCTTGCCCGAGCCCTGGAAAGGCTTGCTGGAAGGTTTCATCGAAGCGCCAGACCAGCACTTGCACAAACAGCGCCTGGCTATCGACGGCCAGACCCGCTGGTTGAACCTGCACAAGGCGGCCATCGAAGAGCCACTTGCTCCCGGTAACAGCGGCCTAGTGCTGCTGGTCGAGGACCTCACCGAGACCCAGCTGCTGGAAGACAAGCTGATCCACTCCGAGCGCCTGGCCTCCATCGGCCGCCTGGCAGCCGGCGTGGCGCACGAGATCGGCAACCCGATCACCGGCATCGCTTGCCTCGCCCAGAACCTGCGCGAGGAACGCGAAGGCGACGGCGAGCTGACCGAGATCAGCGGGCAGATCCTCGAACAGACCAAGCGTGTCTCGCGCATCGTCCAGTCACTGATGAGCTTCGCCCATGCCGGCGGCAAGCAGGTCGAAGTCGAACCTGTCTGCCTGGCCGACGTCGCCCAGGAAGCCATCAGTTTGCTATCGTTGAACCGCCGCAGCGTCGAAGTGCAGTTCTTCAACCTCTGCGATCCCGAACACTGGGTCGAAGGCGATGCCCAACGCCTCGCTCAAGTCCTGATAAACCTGCTGTCCAATGCCCGCGACGCTTCACCGCCGGCCGGCGCCATCCGGGTCCGCACTGAGGCCTCGGAGAACACCGTCGACCTGATCGTCGAGGACGAAGGCAGCGGCATTCCGAAATCCATCATCGAGCGTCTGTTCGAGCCCTTCTTCACCACCAAGGACCCCGGCAAAGGGACCGGCCTGGGGCTCGCACTGGTCTATTCGATCGTGGAAGAGCATTATGGGCAGATCACCATAGACAGCCCGGCTGACCCCGAACGTGAATGCGGTACGCGCATTCGCGTCACCTTGCCGCGGCATCCTGGCCCGACGGCCGAGCAGTAGACGAGCACGTCGAGAGAGCTGAATACATGGCACATATCCTCATCGTCGAAGACGAAACCATCATCCGTTCGGCCCTGCGACGGCTGCTCGAACGGAACCAGTACCAGGTCAGCGAAGCTGGCTCGGTACAGGAAGCGCAAGAGCGCTACAGCATTCCTTCCTTCGACATGATCGTCAGCGACCTGCGCCTGCCCGGCGCGCCCGGCACCGAGCTGATCAAGCTGGCCCAGGGCATCCCGGTGCTGATCATGACCAGCTACGCCAGCCTGCGCTCGGCAGTCGACTCGATGAAGATGGGCGCGGTTGACTACATCGCCAAACCCTTCGACCACGACGAGATGCTCCAGGCCGTGGCACGCATCCTCAAGGATCGCCAGGAAGGCCGCAGCACCGCAGGCGAAACCCGCGGTAACGGCAAGGCCGCACCCGAGCGCGGTAACGGTAACGCCGCACCGGCTGAAGGCGAAATCGGCATCATCGGCTCCTGCCCGCCCATGCAGGAGCTCTACACCAAGATTCGCAAGGTCGCCCCCACCGACTCCAACGTGCTCATCCAAGGCGAGTCCGGTACCGGTAAAGAGCTGGTGGCGCGCGCACTGCACAATCTATCCAAGCGCACCAAGGCGCCGCTGATCTCGGTGAACTGCGCAGCGATTCCGGAAACCCTGATCGAATCCGAACTCTTCGGCCACGAGAAAGGCGCATTCACTGGCGCCAGCGCCGGCCGCGCCGGCCTGGTGGAAGCTGCGGACGGCGGCACCCTGTTCCTCGATGAGATCGGCGAACTGCCGCTGGAAGCCCAGGCCCGCCTGCTGCGTGTGCTGCAGGAAGGCGAGATTCGCCGGGTCGGCTCGGTGCAATCGCAGAAGGTCGACGTGCGCCTGATCGCCGCTACCCACCGCGACCTCAAGACCCTGGCCAAGACCGGGCAGTTCCGCGAAGACCTCTATTACCGCCTGCACGTCATCTCGCTGCGCCTGCCGCCGCTGCGCGAGCGCGGGGCGGACGTCATGGAAATCGCCCGCGCCTTCCTGGCGCGTCAGTGCTCCCAGATGGGGCGCGCGCCGCTGAGCTTCTCCCACGAGGCCGAACAGGCGATCCGCCACTACCCGTGGCCGGGCAACGTGCGTGAACTGGAGAATGCTATCGAGCGCGCGGTCATCCTCAGCGAAGGCCAGGAGATCCCGGCTGACCTGCTGGGCATCGACATCGAACTGGACGACCTGGAAGACGATCTGGCCGACGAGCTGGACAACCGCTCCAGCAGCGTGGCGAGCAACACCCACGAGCCCACCGAAGACCTGTCGCTGGAAGACTACTTCCAGCACTTCGTGCTCGAGCACCAGGACCACATGACCGAGACCGAGCTGGCCCGCAAGCTGGGGATCAGCCGCAAATGCCTGTGGGAACGTCGCCAGCGCCTGGGCATTCCCCGCCGCAAATCGGGTGCTTCCGCGGACTCCTGAGGCGCGCACAGCTGTTACCGCCGACATGGCGCGTAACAAAAGCCGGGTTCATCGGTAACGGGAACCCGGCTTTTTTGTGCCTTACCGGAAGGGGGTGAATCCCGCAAACCCTTGAAAAATAAGGATTTGCAAAAGTTGGCACGGCATCTGCTTTGTTATTGGTACAACAACAATAACAAGCACGAAAACACAGAACAAAAACAACACGTAACGACTCCAGCACAACAAAAACAAAATCGCGGAGGCGCAGCTAACTGATTCTTTTGGAGGAGAGTAGCTGTCGGGAGAGATCCCGCAACCGGTCGAAGAACAATAAAACTGCCCCGAGGCAGCGACGAAACTGGTTGGATCGCAAGATCACTGCTCACTCAGCGACCAAAGCAATCCGTTTGCTCTTATGAGTCCTGAATAGGATACGCCCCAAGGCGATTGACCTTGAGGGACGGGTCAACAAACAAAAACAACAAGCCCGATACCATAACAAGAACAAAGAAAGCACCTACTTTGGGGGGGAGCTCAGGCTCCCCCAGTAGCTTCTCCCTCTCCCCTGCTTCCTCGATCTCTTCTCTCCCCTTTCGTTCACCATCCGCGCCCCCGATGCTAGAATTCGTGCCCGTTCGGCTGCACAAGGCATCAGAATTGCTGCCTATTGTTTCCGCCAGCCATGCTTTTCAAGCATGATGCTGCCTGTCGAATCCGACTGACGGCGCGGCGCCCTGCGTTGCGAAACGCGATCCAATCATCCTGTTCCCTATAGTGCCTACATGCTGAAAAAGCTGATCCAGTCCATCCGCTCACCCCTGCGCCTCAAGCGCACCGTCCGCACCACGCCGGAAATCGTCGGCAGCAACCAGCATTCGCTGCGCCGCGAACAGTTCAGCCGGAACGCGGTCAACGTGGTCGAGCGCCTGCAGCGGGCGGGATACCAGGCCTATATCGTCGGCGGCGGGGTGCGCGACCAGCTGCTCGGCATCGCCCCGAAAGACTTCGACGTCGCCACCAGCGCCACCCCCGAGCAGGTACGCGCGGAATTCCGCAACGCGCGGGTGATCGGCCGCCGCTTCAAACTGGTCCACGTACATTTCGGCCGCGAGATCATCGAGGTCGCCACCTTCCGCGCCAATCATCCGCAGGAAGAAGGCGACGGTGACAGCAACCAGGCGTCGCGCAACGAGGCGGGTCGCATCCTCCGCGACAACGTCTACGGCACCCTGGAAGACGATGCCCAGCGCCGCGACTTCACCATCAATGCCCTGTATTTCGACGTCAGCGACGAGCGCATCCTCGATTACGCCCACGGCGTGCACGACATCCGCAATCGCTTGGTCCGCCTGATCGGCGATCCCGAACAGCGTTACCTCGAAGACCCGGTGCGTATGCTCCGCGCCGCGCGTTTCGCCGCCAAGCTGGACTTCGAGATCGAGAAACACAGCGCCGCGCCGATCCGCAAGCTGGCGCCCATGCTGCGCGAGATTCCTTCCGCGCGACTGTTCGACGAAGTGCTCAAGCTGTTCCTGAGCGGCCGTGGCGAGCGCACCTTCGAGCTGCTGGTCGAGTACGAGCTGTTCGCCCCGCTGTTCCCGGCCAGTGCGAAGGCCCTGGCCCGCGATCCGGAATACGCCGGCAAGCTGATCCGCCAGGCACTGGCGAACACCGACGAGCGCATCCGCCAGGGCAAACCGGTAACGCCGGCGTTCCTCTTCGCCGCGCTGCTCTGGCCGGCACTGCCGGCGCGCGTGGCCCATCATCAGGATCGCGGTGTGCCGCCGATTCCGGCGATGCAGGAAGCCGCCCACGAGCTGATCAGCGAGCAGTGCCAGCGCACTGCCGTGCCCAAGCGTTTCACCATCCCGATCCGCGAAATCTGGGACATGCAGGAGCGCCTGCCGCGCCGTCAGGGCAAGCGTGCCGACCTGCTGCTGGAAAACCCTCGCTTCCGCGCCGGCTACGACTTCCTCCTGCTGCGCGAGAGCGCCGGCGAGGAAACCGGTGGCCTGGGCGACTGGTGGACCGATTACCAGGACGCCAGCGACGGCGAGCGCCGCGGCATGATTCGCGGCCTGGCCAGCAGCCAGGAAGATGGCGCAGCCCCGCGCAAGCGCCGTCGTGGCGGTAGCCGCAAGCGCCGTCCGCGCACCGGCGAAGGCGCTGGCAACGAGTGAGCGAGCGCGTCTACATCGGACTGGGCAGCAACCTGTCCGAGCCCCTGCGCCAGCTGCAGAGCGCCATCGAAGCCATTCGAGAGATCCCTGCCACCCAGGTAGCGGCGGTTTCGCCGTTCTACATCAGCGACCCGCTCGGCCCGGCCGACCAGCCGCGCTATGTGAACGCTGTAGCCGCGCTGGACACCGAGCTTGCGCCCCTCGCGCTGCTCGACGCCCTGCAAGCCATCGAGCTGGAACAGGGCCGCGTGCGCAAGGATGAACGCTGGGGGCCGCGCACCCTGGACCTGGACATCCTGCTGTTCGGCGAGCGCCAACTCGACGAGCCGCGCCTTACCGTGCCGCACTACCACATGCACGCCCGCGCCTTCGTGCTCTATCCGCTGGCCGACCTCGCGCCAGAGCTGCGCCTGCCCGATGGCCGCAGCCTGTCGGAACTGCTGGCCGATTGCCCATTCCAGGGCCTCGAACGGCTATCCTGATCGTCACTCCAGTTGGCGGTAACGCCGTAACAGTCCGGTAACACCTGCGATTGACTTCGCTTCCCCCCATCCGGACTATAGGTGCCCCGCGCCGGCCCAGCCGGCCCAACGAGGACCCTTTCCATGCCTGATGTCACCCTGACCACCCTGCAAGGTCTGAAGCAGAGCGGCGAGAAGATCGCAATGCTGACAGCCTACGATGCCACCTTCGCCCACGCCGCCTGTACGGCCGGGGTGGAGATGCTGCTTGTCGGCGACTCCCTCGGCATGGTGCTGCAAGGACACGACAGCACGCTGCCGGTCACGGTCGAGGAAATGGCCTACCACACTGCCTGCGTGAAACGCGGCAACCGTGGCGCGATGATCGTCACCGACCTGCCCTTCGCCTCCGGAACCTCGCTGCAGCGCCTGCTGGATGACGCGGTCAAGGTCATGCAGGCCGGCGCCCACATGGTCAAGCTGGAAGGCGGCGCCTGGCTCGCCGAGCCGATCGTGCGCCTGGCGCAGATGGGCGTGCCGGTGTGCGCGCACCTGGGCCTGACCCCGCAATCGGTCAACCTGTTCGGCGGTTTCAAGGTTCAGGGCCGCCAGGAGGCCCAGGCACGCCAGCTGCGCGCCGACGCCATCGCTCTGGAGCAGGCCGGCGCCGCCATGCTGCTGCTGGAATGCGTACCCAGCGCCCTTGGCAAGGAAATCAGCGAAGCCGTGAAGATCCCGGTGATCGGCATCGGCGCCGGCAACGGCACCGACGGCCAGGTCCTGGTGCTGCACGACATGCTCGGCCTGTCGCTGACCGGCCGCTCGCCGAAGTTCGTGCGCAACTTCATGGAAGGCCAGCCGGACATCCCGGCCGCCCTTGCCGCCTACGTCGAAGCCGTAAAAGACACCTCCTTCCCCGGTCCCGAACACGGATTTTCCGCATGAACACCGTCAAGACCGTCCGCGAACTGCGCGCGGCCATCGCCCGTGCGCGCAGCGAAGGCAAGCGCATCGCCCTGGTTCCGACCATGGGCAACCTGCACGCCGGCCATGCCGCACTGGTGGCCAAGGCCGGGCAGCGCGCCGACTTCGTGGTCGCCAGCATCTTCGTCAACCCGCTGCAGTTCGGCCCGACCGAGGACCTGGACAAGTACCCGCGTACCCTCGCCGCCGACCAGGCCAAGCTGCTCGAGGCGGGCTGCCATCTGCTGTTCGCCCCCGGCGTCGAGGAGATGTACCCGGACGGCATGGACGGCCAGACCAAAGTCAGCGTCCCCGGCGTCTCCGAAGGCCTTTGCGGCGGCAGCCGCCCGGGGCACTTCGACGGCGTATCCACCGTGGTCTGCAAGCTGCTGAACATGGTGCAACCGGACATGGCGCTGTTCGGCGAGAAGGATTTCCAGCAACTCGCGGTGATCCGCAAGATGGTCCGCGACCTGAACATCCCCGTGCAGATCTTCGGCGAGCCCACCGTGCGTGCCGAAGACGGCCTGGCGCTGTCCTCGCGCAACGGCTACCTGAGCGCTGAGCAACGCGCCATCGCGCCGGTGATCCAGCGCACCCTGAAGCAGCTCGCCGAGCAACTGCGCGGCGGTTCGCGCGATTTCGCCGCGCTGCTCGAAGCAGGTCGCCAGCAGATCGAAGGCGCCGGCCTTCGCATGGATTACCTGGAAATCCGCGAAGCCCTCAGCCTGCGTCCGGCTGCCGTCGAGGACAAGCACCTGGTGATCCTCGCCGCCGCCTTCCTCGGCACCACCCGCCTGATCGACAACCTGCCCCTGCAGCTCGACTGAAGCCCCCTCCGGAACACCCGCCCAGGCCGCGCCACGCGCGGCTTGAGGGCGGATCGCCGGTTGGGCATACTCTGCCGCCGTTCGCGCCAAGCCCCCACAACAACAGGAGCGCCCGCCATGCACAGCATCATGCTCAAGGCCAAGCTGCACCGTGCCGAAGTCACCCACGCCGTCCTCGACTACGAGGGCTCCTGCGCCATCGACGGCGAATGGCTCGACCTCGCCGGCATCCGCGAGTACGAACAGATCCAGATCTACAACGTCGACAACGGCGAGCGCTTCACCACCTACGCTATCCGCGGCGAGGAAGGTTCGCGGATGATCTCGGTCAACGGCGCCGCGGCGCACAAGGCCAAGGTCGGCGACCGGGTGATCATCTGCGCCTACGCCCAGTACAGCGACGCCGAACTGGTCGACTACAAGCCGCGTATGCTCTACATGGCTCCGGGCAACCAGCTCAGCCACACCAGCAACGCCATTCCGGTCCAGCTGGCCTGATCGCGAAAGCCCGGAACACCCGGGCTTTTTCACGCTCAAACGCACGTCTCATTCGCCGAAGGTACGCCATGGAACACCACCTCACCCCGCTGGACGCCACTCGCCTTGGCAGCTGGCAGGCTCTCGTCGAACACCGCAAGGACCTGCAGCATTTCAGCATGCGCCAGGCGTTCGCCAGCGATCCGAAGCGCTTCGAACGCTTCTCGCTGAGCGCCTGCGGCCTGTTCCTCGACTTCTCGAAGAACCTGATCCGCGAAGACACCCTCGACCTGCTGGTCAAACTGGCGGAAGAGGCGCAGCTGGGTGAGGCCATCCAGTCGATGTTCCGCGGCGAGGTGATCAACGCCTCCGAGCGTCGTCCGGTACTGCACACCGCGCTGCGCCGGCCGATCGGCGACAAGGTGCTGGTGGACGGCGTCGACGTGATGCCGGAAGTGCACCGCGTGCTGCACCAGATGACCGAACTGGTCGCCGCTGTGCACAACGGCCTGTGGCGCGGCTACACCGAGAAGCCGATCACCGACGTGGTGAACATCGGCATCGGCGGCTCCTTCCTCGGCCCGCAGCTGGTTTCCGAAGCCCTGCTGCCGTTCGCCCAGAAAGGCGTGCGCTGCCACTACCTGGCGAACATCGACGGCAGCGAATTCCGCGAGATGACCGCCAAGCTCAACGCCGAGACGACCCTGTTCATCGTCTCGTCGAAGTCCTTCGGCACCTTGGAAACCCTGAAGAACGCCCAGGCCGCACGCGCCTGGTACCTGGCCCAGGGCGGCACCGAGGCGGAGCTGTATCGCCACTTCATCGCCGTATCCAGCAACAAGGAAGCGGCGACCGCCTTCGGCATCCGCGCCGAGAACATCTTCCCGATGTGGGACTGGGTCGGCGGCCGTTACTCGCTGTGGTCGGCCATCGGCCTGCCGATCGCCATGTCGGTCGGCATCAACAACTTCAAGGAGCTGCTGTCCGGCGCCTACAGCATGGACCAGCACTTCCAGACCGCGCCCTTCGCCCGCAACATCCCGGTTCTGCTGGGCCTGCTCGGTGTCTGGTACGGCGACTTCTGGGGCGCGCGCAGCCACGCGATCCTGCCCTACGACTACTACCTGCGGAACATCACCGACCACCTGCAGCAGCTGGACATGGAGTCCAACGGCAAGAGCGTGCGCCAGGACGGCACCCCGGTCTCGGCGGGCACCGGCCCGGTGATCTGGGGCGGCGTCGGCTGCAACGGCCAGCACGCCTACCACCAGCTGCTGCACCAGGGCACTCACCTGATCCCGGCGGACTTCATCGTCCCGGTGTCCAGCTACAACCCGGTCGCCGACCACCACCAGTGGCTGTACGCCAACTGCCTGTCGCAGAGCCAGGCCATGATGGTCGGCAAGAGCCGCGAAGAGGCCGAGGCCGAACTGCGCGCCAAGGGCGTGGACGAAGCCGAAGTGCAGCGCCTGGCGCCGCACAAGGTGATTCCGGGCAACCGCCCGAGCAACACCCTGGTGCTCGAGCGCATCAGCGCCCGCCGCCTGGGCGCGCTGATCGCCATGTACGAGCACAAGGTGTACGTGCAGAGCATCCTCTGGGGCATCAACGCCTTCGACCAGTGGGGCGTGGAGCTGGGCAAGGAGCTCGGCAAGGCGGTCTACGGTCGTCTGGTCGGCAGCGAGGAATCGGCGGCAGAAGACGGCTCCACCCAGGGCCTGATCAACTACTTCCGCGGCCGTCACCGCGGCTGATCGGCGCCTAGCGACACCCGAGTGCCCACGCCCTGGCGACAGGTCGTGGGCACTGTCGTTTCTAGCGGCAGAAACGCTGGCGGTATTCGCTCGGCGTCACGCCCAGCGTTTCGACGAAGGCCCGGCGCAGGTTGTACTCGTTGCCGAAGCCGGTCCGCTCCGCCGTCCGTTTGAGTGAGGTGGAATCACTCTCCAGCAGGCGACACGCCGCCTCCAGACGCAGCTGCAGCAACAGCTTCGCCGGACTCAGTCCCAGCGCCGCCTGGCAATGCCGGTGCAGCGTCCGCGAGGACACCGCCATCAACGCGGCCATTTCCTCCACGTCCAGCGCTTCGTGCAGATGTTCCCGCAAACAGGCGACCAAGCGCTCCGCCAAGCCGCCTGATGGCGCCTGCTGGGCCAGCAACTCGGCGCTGAACTGGCGCTGTCCGCCCGGGCGGCGCAGGTACATCACAAGGCCCTTGGCTACCCGCAGGGAAAGCTCGCGGCCGTAATCTTCTTCGACCAGGCTCAGGCACAGGTCCATGCCAGCGGTAACACCCGCCGAGCTATAGAAGCGTTCGTCTCGTACGAAGAGCGCGTCTTCCAGCACCCGCAAACGCGGAAACAGGCGCTGCAGTAGCGCGGCGTAACGCCAGTGCGTAACGACGGGACGTCCATCCAGCAGACCGGCCTGCGCCAGCAGGAAGGCGCCGGTGCAAATGGCGCCGCAGCGGCGAACGTGCGGCGCAGCATCACGCAGCCAGGCTGCCAGCCGCCCTTGCGCCAGCACCTTCTGTACTCCATAGCCGCCGGCCACCAGCAGCGTGCAACCCACCAGGCTCGCCGGCTCCGGCAGCGCTTCGCTCATCAACTCCAGCCCCGTACTGGAACGCACCAACCCGCCTTCCGGAGATACCGCGCGCAACGCATAGGCTGCGCCAGGCTCATGCTCGGCGACCGAGGCGAATACATCCGCCGGCCCGCTTGCGTCGAGCAACTGGAAGTCGGGAAAGATCAGCAGGATCACCGAATGGGGAGCGGTCATGGCGGCAGCACTCACACGAGGATTGGCAGATATTCACCTATCAGTGTCATTTGCGACATCCCTGGAACAAACAGACTGGAGGCCCACTTCCAGGAGAACGACCATGCGCATCCTGCTGCTGACCGCACTGCTGCTTTTTCAAGCCATAGTCGCCCGCGCCGAAGACGAACGAATGCCGAGCTTCCACCCTCGTGTCGAAGGCGGGCGACCGCTGGTAGCGGTGGTCGGCGAGAACCGCATGACCGAACTGGTCGACTTCCTAGTGCCCTACGGCGTACTGAATCGCGCGGGCGTCGCCGAAGTGATGGCGCTGTCGACCGACGAAGGACCGCTGAACCTGATGCCGGCGCTTCGGGTCCGCGCACAGATGACCACCGCCGAATTCGCCCGGCGTTATCCACAAGGCGCGGACTACCTGATCGTCCCCGCCGTGCATGACAGCGGCGATTCCGGGCTCGTCCAATTCGTCGCCACCCAGGCAGCCAAAGGCGCGGTCATCGTCGGCATCTGCGATGGCGCCAAGGTGCTCGCCCAGGCTGGCCTGCTGGACGGGCGCCAGGCGACCGCCCACTGGTATTCGCGGAGGCAGCGTGAGCACGACTTCCCCGCCGTGCGCTGGCAGAACGGACGCCGTTACGTGGTGGACGGCAAGCGGGTCACCAGCTCGGGCGTCAGCGCTGCGCTGCCGGTGTCACTGGCGCTCGTCGAAGCCATCGGTGGGAGGGCCCGAGCGGAGGCTCTCGGCAGCGAACTGGGCATTGACGACTGGTCGCCACGCCTCGACGGCCAAGCCTCCAGCCTTGGCTTCGACGGTTACCTCGCGGCGGCGACGAACACCCTGGCGTTCTGGCGCCACGAAACCTTCGGCGTGCCGTTACACGCGGGAATCGACGAAGTTGCCCTGGCCCTTCGCATCGACGCCTGGGCGCGCAGCTATCGCACCGAAGTCCTGGCAACGGGTGCGGCACCGGTCATCAGCCGCGCCGGCCTGGAACTGCTTCCGGACTCCGCCGCAACCGACCTGAGCCCGCTGCCCGGCCGTGCCCTGCCCGCAGGCGAAACCCTCGACGAGGCGCTGGATTTGCTCACCACGCGCTACAACCAGGAGACCGCGAAGCTGGTCGCCGCCCAGCTCGAATATCCGCGCCCCGAACGCCGCGCCGCCACGGACAGTCGAAAGACCATGGACTACCCTTGAACCCGCCACGGCCTGGATGCACCCTTAGGAGTCATCTCGGCTCGACAACAACAAGGATTCGCCATGTACGAGATCAGCCTTCACCCCGTGCCGGAAGCGACGCGCCAGCGCGCCCTTCTCGACAATGATGCCTACCTGCGGATGTACCAGCAGTCGGTAGAGAAACCCGATGAATTCTGGGGCGAGCAGGCCAAGGTCTTCCTCGACTGGTTCAAACCCTGGCACTCGGTGCACCACGGCGACCTCGCCCGTGGCCAGGCCAGTTGGTTCAAGGGCGGCCAGCTCAACGTCGCCTACAACTGCATCGATCGCCATCTGGAGAAGCGCGGCGACCAGGTCGCCATCATCTGGGAAGGCGACAATCCCAGCGAATCCGCGCACATCACCTACCGCAAGCTGCACAGCCATGTCTGCCGCCTGGCCAACGTGCTCAAGAGCCGTGGCGTGGAGAAGGGCGACCGGGTCTGCATCTACATGCCGATGATTCCCGAAGCGACCTACGCCATGCTGGCCTGCGCGCGCATCGGCGCCATCCACTCGGTTGTCTTCGGTGGCTTCTCGCCGGACTCCCTGCGCGACCGCATCCTCGACTCCGACTGCCACGTCGTGATCACCGCCGACGAGGGCGTGCGCGGCGGCAAGTACGTCCCGCTCAAGCAGAACGTTGAAAAGGCCCTGGGCGACTGCCCGAACGTTTCCACCGTGGTCGTCGTGCAGCGCACCCAGGGTGAAGTGCCCTGGGTCGAGGGCCGCGACCTCTGGTACCACGAGGCCCTGCACGGCGTGAGCGAAGACTGCCCGCCGGAACCGATGGATGCCGAGGACCCGCTGTTCATCCTCTACACCTCCGGCTCCACCGGCAAACCCAAGGGCGTGCTGCACACCACCGGCGGCTACCTGCTGGGCGCGGCCATGACCCACAAGTACGTGTTCGACTACCACGACGGCGACATCTACTGGTGCACCGCGGACGTCGGCTGGGTCACCGGGCACAGCTACATCGTCTACGGCCCGCTGGCCAACGGCGCCACCACGCTGGTGTTCGAGGGCGTGCCGAACTATCCGGACGCCTCGCGCTTCTGGCAGGTGATCGACAAGCACCAGGTGAACATCTTCTACACCGCCCCCACCGCCATCCGCGCGCTGATGCGTGAAGGCGAAGGCCCGGTGAAGAAGACCTCGCGCAGCAGCCTGCGCCTGCTCGGCTCGGTGGGCGAACCGATCAACCCGGAAGCCTGGGAGTGGTACTACCACGTGGTCGGCGAGACCCGCTGCCCGATCGTCGATACCTGGTGGCAGACCGAGACCGGCAGCATCCTCATCACCCCGCTGCCCGGCGCTACCGCGCTCAAACCCGGTTCGGCCACGCGCCCGTTCTTCGGCGTGCAGCCAGTACTGCTCGACGAGAAGGGCCACGAGATCAAGGGGCCAGGCTCCGGCGTGCTGGCGATCAAGGCCAGTTGGCCGAGCCAGATCCGCAGCGTCTACGGCGACCACCAGCGGATGATCGACACCTACTTCAAGCCCTACCCCGGCTACTACTTCACCGGCGACGGCGCACGCCGCGACGAAGACGGCTACTACTGGATCACCGGGCGGGTCGACGACGTGATCAACGTCTCCGGCCACCGCATCGGCACCGCCGAGGTGGAAAGCGCCCTGGTGCTGCACGACGCCGTGGCCGAAGCCGCGGTGGTCGGCTATCCGCACGACCTCAAGGGCCAGGGCATCTATGCCTTCGTCACGCCGATGAAGGGAGTTGAGCCCAGCGACGCACTGAAGCAGGAACTGGTCGCGCTGGTCAGCAAGGAAATCGGCAGCTTCGCCAAGCCCGAACTGCTGCAGTGGGCGCCAGGCCTGCCGAAGACCCGCTCGGGCAAGATCATGCGGCGCATCCTGCGCAAGATCGCCTGCGACGAGCTGGATAACCTCGGTGACACCTCCACCCTCGCCGATCCCAGCGTGGTCCAGGGATTGATCGACAATCGCCTGAACCGCTGATGCGACATCCGGTCACGGGCTGCAAGCAAGGCGGCGGCAGATTAAGCTGAAAGCGATCACCGCCGTGTTGCAGCCCGAGGCCTGAAGTCGTTCATGGAAAGCGTTCGCCGTCATATCGAAAGCCAGGTCCTGAGCCTGACCGGTCTCGCCCTCGGAGGAGTCGACTTCGAATCCCCCAAGGGCGACCCGGGCCTGTTCGGCCCCGATTCCGCCTGCTGGAAGGTCCATGGCGATTTCAGCTCCATGCTCATCGGCGGCATCAGCGCCCTGCTCCTGCAGATGCTGCATCCGAGCGCCCTCGGTGGAGTGTGGGATCACTCCAACTTCCGCGCCGACATGCTCGGCCGCCTGCGCCGCACCGGCCAGTTCATCTCCACCACCACCTACGGCTCGCAAGCCGACGCCGAGAAGCTCATCGCGCGGGTCATCCGCATCCACGAGAGCGTCACCGGCACCCTGCCCGACGGCACGCCCTACGCGGCCAGCGATCCGGAACTGCTGACCTGGGTCCACGTCGCCGAAGTCAGCTGCTTCCTCAAGTCGCACCTGCGCTACCTCAACCCGGACCTGCCCGGCAGCGAGCAGGATCGCTACTACGACGAGATCGCCCTGGTCGCCGAACGCCTGGGCGCGCGCAACGTGCCGCGCTCGCGGCAGGCGGTGGAGGAGTATCTGGAGCGCATGCGCCCGCACCTGCGCTACGACGAGCGCACCCGTGAAGTGGTCGATGTGCTGCTCAATGCGCCGGCGCCGAGCTCCTTCGCCAAGCCCTTCGGTGTGTTGATGATGCGCGCCGGTATCGACCTGCTGCCCGAATGGTCGGCCGACATGCTCGGCCTGTCCCTGCGTCCGATCCAGCGCCAGCTGATCCGCGCCAGCGTCAAGCGCAGCGTGCCGCTGCTGCGCTGGGCGGTGCGCAACGGCTCGCTGCATCGCGCACGCCGGCGCATGGGCCTGCCACCGCTGCGCTGAGCTCTCGCCAAGCGTGACCACTCGGTTCGGGGAGTGGCCCGCCACAGCCCCCTGTGCAACCATGGCCGTTCGTTCGCGGCGGCGCTCTGCCGCCATCAGCTGAGGAATCGCGCTATGCAAGATGTCGTCATCGTCGCTGCCACCCGTACCGCCATCGGCAGCTTCCAGGGCTCCCTTTCGTCCCTGCCCGCCCACGAACTGGGCGCCGCGGTGATCCGCCAACTGCTCGCACAGAGCGGCGTGGCCGCGGATCAGGTCGATGAAGTCATCCTCGGCCAGACCCTCACCGCCGGCGCCGGGCAGAACCCCGCGCGCCAGGCCGCCATCGCCGCCGGCCTGCCCAACAGCGTGCCGGCCATGACCATCAACAAGGTCTGCGGCTCCGGCCTCAAGGCGCTGCACCTGGCCGCCCAGGCGATTCGCTGCGGCGACGCCGAAGTGATGATCGCCGGCGGTCAGGAAAGCATGAGCCTCGCCCCCTATGTCATGCCCGGCGCCCGCACCGGCCTGCGCATGGGCCACGCCAAGCTGGTCGACAGCATGATCCAGGACGGCCTGTGGGATGCCTTCAACGACTACCACATGGGCATCACCGCCGAGAACCTGGTGGCGAAGTACGAGATCAGCCGCGAAGAGCAGGACGCCTTCGCCGCCGAGTCGCAGCGCAAGGCCGCCGAGGCTGTCGCTGCCGGTCGCTTCGAGGCGGAAATCACCCCCATCGAGATTCCCCAGCGCAAGGGCGAGCCGCTGCGCTTCGTCGTTGACGAGCAGGTTCGCGCCGGCACCACCGCCGACGCCCTGGGCAAGCTCAAGCCGGCCTTCAAGAAGGACGGCAGTGTCACCGCCGGCAATGCCTCGACCCTCAACGACGGCGCCGCCGCCGTGCTGCTGATGAGTGCGGCCAAAGCAAAGGCCCTGGGTCTGCCGGTGCTGGCGCGAATCGCCGCCTACGCCAATGCTGGTGTCGACCCGGCGATCATGGGCATCGGCCCTGTGAGCGCCACCCGTCGCTGCCTGGAGAAGGCCGGCTGGGCGCTGGCCGACCTCGACCTGATCGAAGCCAACGAAGCCTTCGCCGCCCAGGCCCTGGCAGTGGGCAAGGAGCTCGGCTGGGACGCGGCCAAGGTCAACGTCAACGGCGGTGCCATCGCCCTCGGCCACCCGATCGGGGCCTCCGGCTGCCGGGTGCTGGTAACGCTGCTCCATGAAATGCTCCGTCGCGATGCAAAGAAGGGCCTGGCGACCCTGTGCATCGGCGGCGGCCAGGGTGTCGCCCTGGCCATCGAGCGCTGAGTCTTTTTCTCGGAGCGGTCGCCACGACCGCTCTGCCGCACTATGGTGGGCGATCTCGCAAACATTGGGGAGCGCCCATGAACATACGAGTCGTCCTGGTGGAAGATCACCCAGCCGTGCGCCTGGCAGTCCGCACACTGCTGTCGCGCGACCCGCAATTCGAGATCGTCGGTGAAGCCTCGGACGGCAACAGCGGGCTCAACCTGGTGCGCCAGGAGCGCCCGGACCTGGTGATCATCGATCTCGGCATCCCCGGCATGGACGGCCTGGACCTGCTCCCCCGGGTACAGGGTGTCGACCCCAACATCCGCCTGCTGGTACTCAGCTCGCAGGACGAACGGCTCTACGCCAACCGGGTGGAGGCTGCCGGCGGCCACGGTTTCGTCAGCAAGACCCGCGACACCGCCTCCATCCTCGATGCCGCGCGCCTGCTGGTTGCCGGCTACAACTGCTTTCCGAATCGTGCCGCCAATACCTCGTCGGGCGACAGCCAAGTCGCCGTGTTGACCTCACGTGAGCTCGTGGTCCTGCGGCGCCTGGTATCGGGCATGAGCAACAAGCAGATCGCCGACGAGCTGTTCCTCAGCCAGAAAACCATCAGCACCTACAAGACCCGCATCCTGGAAAAACTGCAGTTGAGCAGCCTGGTCGACCTGGTGGAATTCGCCCGCGAGCACAACGTCTAGGCACTTTCTCGAATTTTGAACTGGCGCCTTGTGCCGCATCCGGCTGAACTTCCCAGCCATGCCATACTCCTAGGCACGCCACGACGGAAAGCGACCCCCGCCATGACCAAAGGATTGATTCGCGTATGCGGCACCCTGGTGCTGCTTTTCCTCCTCTATTGCCTGCTCGGCTTCCTGATCCTTCCAGGCATCGCCCTGCGCGAGGCCAACCAGCAACTGGCGAAGTACGCCACGGTGCCGGCCCACATCGAGCGCATCGAGCTGAACCCGTTCAGCCTGGAGCTGAACGTCTGGGGGCTGCACATCGGCCAGGGCGAGCAGGAACAACTGGCACTCAAGCATCTGTACGCCGACGTGCAATGGGACAGCCTGTGGACCCGCCAGCTGCATCTGGTCGATCTCCGCCTGGTGGGGCCGCACAGCGAGGTGGTGTTCGCCGAGGACGGCACGCTGAACCTTACCCGCCTGTTCAAGCTGCCGCCCAGCCAACCGGCCGCGCAGCAGCCGGAGAGCAAACCCTTCCCGATCCAAATCGAAAGCATCTCCCTGAGCCAGGGCAGCGTTCACTTCCAGGACAACCGCCTGAGCGAGCAGGTCGACTTCGTCCTCGACCCGCTGAGCTTCGAACTGCACCACCTCAGCACGCTGCCCGATAGCGGCGCGCAGATGACCCTCAGCGGCCTCGGGCCGCACGGCGGCAAGATCGACTGGAAGGGCGACTTCAGCCTCATCCCGCTGACTTCGCAGGGCAACCTGACGGTCGAGGGCATCCCCCTCAAGGCCTGGTGGCCGTATGTGCGCGACAACGTCCCGCTGGAACTGCAGCAGGGCATCCTCAGCGTCGCCACCGACTACAAGCTGGACCTGAGCCACGACACCCAGTTGCTGCTGGAGAAGACCAGCGCGAATCTGAAAGACCTTGACCTCAAGGACCCGGCCGGAAAGCCGCTGGTGAAGATGACCAGCCTCGATGTGAGCGACACCAGCATCGACCTGGCGAAGCGCGAAGTGGTAGTCGGGCAGATTCGCAGCCAGGGCCTGGAAACCTCGGCGGCGCGCGAAAAGGACGGCCAACTGGACTGGCAGAAGCTCTTCGCCAACTTCCAGAAACCGGTGCGCAAGGCCGCGCCAGCCGCCGAACAGAAAGCCCCGAGCACGGATGGACAGGCTCCCGCGCATACCCTCGACGGCGAGCAGAAGCCGGCAACGGCGCAAGCTCCTGCCAGCGAGCAGGTCAAGGACTCTGCGGCAGCGCCGAACAAAGGCGAAGCCGCTCCGGCAGCGGCAAAGCCCACGGTCGAGCCGGATGCCCATGCCCAGGCAAAAGCTGAGGCAAAGGCCCAGATCAAAGCCCAGGCACAGGCCGACCAGGCCGAGGCCGCCGCGAACAAGCCGACAACCCCGCCGCCGGAACCAGCCAAGCCGGCCGAGCCGCAGAAGCCCTGGCACGTCGTGCTGCGCGACACCCAACTGCGCGGCTACAAGGTGCATCTCGCCGATCGCGTACCGGCCAAACCGGTGGCGCTGGACATCGGCCCGCTCGACCTCGACCTGCAGAACCTCGACAGCTCGCTGACCAGCCCGCTGCAGCTCAAGCTGAAGACCGGTATCGGCAACAAGGGGCAGATCGAGGCCAGCGGCCAGGTTATCCCCAACCCCATCAGCGCCAAGCTCAAGGTCGCCACGCGCGACATCGACCTGCGCCTGGCGCAGTCCTACCTCGAACCCTTCATCCGCCTGGAGCTGCGCAGCGGCTTCCTCGCCAGCGACCTCGACGTCGACCTGAAGAACATCGCTCCCCTGGCCTTCAGCGTCAACGGCAGTGCCCAGGTAACCCAGCTGCACACGCTGGACACCCTTAAAAGCCGCGACTTCGTCAAATGGCAGAAACTCACCCTCGCCGGCGTGGCCTACAACCATGGCGACAGCCTGGTGATCCAGAGCGTCAGCTTCGAGCAGCCCTATGCGCGCTTCATCATCAACGAGGACCGCACCACCAACATCAACGACCTGCTGATCCCGCAGCCGCAGTCGGGTAGCGCACCCGCCAGCGCCTCCGCGAAGCCCGCCGCCAGCGGCGAGAAGCCGCTGGGCATCCGCATCGGCGGCATCCGCATCAACGACGGCTCGGCGAACTTCGCCGACCTGACGCTGCGCCCGGACTTCGCCACGGCTATCCAGAGCTTGGGCGGCGAGATCGGCACCATCGACAACCGCAATCCGCAGCCCGCCGCGGTGAATATCACCGGCAAGGTCGACAAGTACGCCCCGGTCAGCATCAAGGGCAGCCTCAACCCCTTCTCGCCGCTGGAGAAACTGGACATCGCCACCAGCTTCAAACGCGTCGAGCTGACCACACTGACGCCCTACTCGGGCAAGTTCGCCGGCTACCGCATCCGCAAGGGACGGCTCAACCTGGACCTGCACTACCAGATCACCAAGGGCCAGATGAAGGCGGAGAACAAGGTACTGGTGGAACACCTGCAACTGGGCGAGAAGGTCGACAGCCCGGACGCCGTGGACCTGCCAGTGAAGCTCGCGGTAGCCCTGCTAAAGGACACCAACGGCAACATCGACATAGAGCTACCGGTGGAAGGCGACCTGAACAACCCGCAGTTCAGCGTCATGCCGATCGTCTGGCAGACCCTGCGCAACCTGGTGCTGCGGGCCGTGCAGGCGCCCTTCAAGTTCATCGCCGGGCTGGCTGGCGGTGGCGGCGACGAGGATCTTGGCGCGGTCTCCTTCACTGCAGGCTCCGCCGACCTGACCCCGGCCGCCCAGAGCAACCTGGACAAGCTGGTCGGCGCGCTCAAACAGCGCCCGTCCCTGAAGCTCGAAGTGGAAGGCGTCAGCGCCGCCGCCAGCGACGGCCCGCTGCTCGCCGAGCAGCGCCTGCAGCAGGACTTCCGCGACAACTACTACAAGATGCTGCAACGCCGCGGCGACAAGGTGCCCAGCGATTCGAGCAAGCTCGAAGTACCGGAAGACGTACAGCCCGCCCTACTCGAAGGCATCTACCGCACGCGCCTGAAGCAACAGCCGCCGGCGGAATGGCAGCAGCTGAGCAAGGACGAGCGCACGGCCAAGATGCGCAAGGCCGTGGTCGACTCCTGGAGCGGCAGCGCGCTGCTGCTGCGCAAGCTCGCGCAGCAGCGTGGCGCGCAGATCAAGGACTACTTGGTGTCCAAGGGCGGACTGGGGGATGATCGTATCTATCTGATCGACGTCAGCCAGGGCGAGGCCGACAAGAACGGCGAAGTCGCCACCCAACTCCACCTGGACAGCGATTGAGGCAGTCCGCGATGAAACCCCTTCCCCTTTTGGCCGGCGCCCTGCTCCTGGGCGCTGGCTTCGCTCACGCCGACAGCATGCGCTGCGGCAGCTCGCTGGTGGACGTTGGCGACCGCGCCTGGGAGGTCGAGCAGAAGTGCGGCCCGCCGGTGCACCGGGACGAAGTCGGCTACACCGTCGGCGAGTACGACCGCCGCGAATACCGCATCGAGGAATGGGTCTACGGCCCGAACAACGGCGCAACCTACATCCTGACCTTCGAAGCCAATCGCCTGACCCGCATCGAATTCAAGCGCGACTGACCTCGCGGAGCCCCCATGCGCCTTGCCGCCCTTCTCCCTGTTCTGTTCCTCTTCGCCGCCGCTCAGGCCAGTGCCGACAGCATGCGCTGCGGCAGCACCCTGATCAGCAGCGGCGACACCACCAGCGACGCCTACTCCCGCTGCGGCGAACCGACCGACCGCTCCTACCTCGGCACCCGCATCGTGGTTGGCGACTGGGGCCAGCGCGAGGAAGTGCGGGTCGAGGAATGGATCTACGGCCCGTGGAACGGAATGCTGTATTTCGTGATCTTCAAGGGCAACCGCGTCGACTCCATCCAGAGCAAGCGCAGCGACTGACAGCCTCGGGGCGCGGTGATAGTCTCGCGCCATCATTGCGCCTGCCAGGGATAGGACGCCCATGCTCATCGTTCCCGCCGAACACCCGCTGGACTGGAAGAAGCCACCGCAGATCACGCTGCTGCTGATCCTGCTCAACTGCCTGATCTTCTTTTTCTACCAGGGCGGCGATGACGCCCGGCAGCAGCATGCGGTCGACGTCTACCTGCAGCAGGACCTGCTCGGCCACGAGCGCCCGCTGTTCGCCGAATCCTTCGCCCGCCGCGAGAAGCTCGACATCACCCAGCAGCAGCAGATCGAGCGCATGCGTCGCCAGGACCTGGCCTGGGTGATCCTCCGCGACCTGGAGTTCGGCCACGAACTGCGCAGCCTCCCGGCCTACCAGCAGGATCCAGCCTGGCAAGCGGCGCGCGAACAGGCCGAGGCCGCGCGCAACCAGCTCAGCTCGCTGCGCTTTGGCTTCATCCCGGCGCACTTCACCCTGCAGGGGCTGGTCGGCTCGATGTTTCTGCACGGCGACTTCTGGCACCTGTTCGGCAACATGGTGTTCCTCTTCGTCTTCGGCTTCGCCCTGGAAGTGGCGCTTGGCCGCGCAATGTACCTGGCGCTGTATCTGCTCAGCGGCCTGTGCTCGGGCCTGCTGTGGTGGGCGCTGGACCCGGTGTGGGTCACGGGGATTGGCGCCTCCGGCGCGGTCTCCGGGCTGATGGGCATGTACATCGGCGTCTACGGTCTGAAGCGCATCCGTTTCTTCTACTGGCTGGGCCCGATGCTGGGCTATTTCCGCGCGCCGGCGCTGTGGATCCTGCCGCTGTGGATGGGCAAGGAACTGTTCGGCCTGCTGCGCGCCGCCGACCACGTCAACTACTACGCG
This sequence comes from Pseudomonas sp. QL9, assembly GCF_041409665.1. Classification (NCBI taxonomy): domain Bacteria; kingdom Pseudomonadati; phylum Pseudomonadota; class Gammaproteobacteria; order Pseudomonadales; family Pseudomonadaceae; genus Pseudomonas; species Pseudomonas sp. QL9. The sequence continues at coordinate 3,538,372 of NZ_CP166971.1, read as the reverse complement.
CACCTTGGCGGGCTCGCCTCGGGTTTTCTGCTGGTGTGGCTGCCCCGCCAGTTCGGTCGAATCAAGGTCGACGAAGCCTATCTGGCCAAGGAAGACCCGGATGCCCCGTTCAAGCGTGAGCTCGCCGCGCTGGACGCGCTGATCGGCCGCTTCGCCCTGGACCAGGCCTCTACCCGTGGGCTGGACCTGCTGGCGCGCTATCCCGGTCGCCTGCTGCTGATCGAGCGCCTCTACGGTGTCGCCCGCTCTCGTCAGGACGGCGCTCTCTACAGCGCACTGCTCAAGCAACTGTTCGCCCTGCCGGCAGCGGAGGGCGCAGCCCTACTGCGCCGTCTGGCTGACGACAGTGCGGGGGAAGATCAGCGCCTGCTTCGCCATCCGCAGGTGCAACTGCACCTGCTGCAGAAGCTCCTGCAAATGATCGACTCCCAGCGCGCCCTCGCCGCCTGGCGGCGGGTGGCCCGGAGCGGCCAGCAGCCGGCGCAACTGCCGCAGCTCACCCTGCAACTGGCCAAGCAGCTTGGGCCGCAGCGCGATAGCCGCGTCCTCGCCGAACTGGATCAGTTCCTGCGCAAGGCCTATCCGGACGCCGAGCAGACTCGCCAGCTCGCCCTCTACCAACAGCAGGCGCGCTGACAAAAAGAAAGGCCCCTCCGACGGATACCGGAGGGGCCTTGAGAACGGCTACAGACGATCACTGAACTCGCGCACTTCCCTTTCCGCGCGCTCGCGCGTCCAGCCGTAGCGCTCCTGCAGTTTGCCGACCAGATACTCGGCGTGTCCGTCCGCCGCCCGCAGATCATCGTCGGTCAACTTGCCCCACTGCTCCTTGAGCGTGCCGGACAACTGCTTCCATTTACCTTTGATCACATCGCTATTCATGACGGGGCTCCTGTACTGCAAGGCGAGCTCACTCCACGGCCTTCAGGCCATCGGCCGATACCGCTTTCACTCCCTTGATTCCCTTGGTGGTCTGGATCGCCAGCTGACGCTCGGCGTCCGTCTTCACCGTACCGGACAGGGAAACCACACCCTGGTTGGTTTCCACCTTGATGCTGGTGCCGCTGATGTCCTTGTTGGCGATCAGGCTGGATTTCACCTTGCTGGTGATCCAGGTATCGGAAGCCATCTCTTCGGTTTTCTGCACGGTTTCATTCGCGGCGAGGGTCGTCGGTTGCGCGAACACCGAACCGGCGAACGAGAAACTGATGGCGGAGGCAGTAGCAGCGGCAAGGGCCAGTTTGCGGAAACGGGGTTTCATGGCGATCTCTCCTATTGCTTGCGAAGAACTGCAGCCATGCCTGGCGGCAGTGACAGGAGTGATATCGCAAGCCTCGGGCCAACTTTTGCCATCAAAATAAACCATTAAGTATCAAATACTTAACTTGAAATTCAGAAACCAATGGCTGGGCAAATTGCACAATGAGCCGCAGCTCACCGTGCAATTTGCAGTATCCCTAGCTGCCTTGCGCAGCCATGCGCGCGAGCACCCGCTCCAGTGCTTCGACCTCACCGAGCAGCGGGCTTTCGGGGTAGCGCTGGCGGATGAAGGCGAGCAGTTTGCCTGCCGCATCCGCTTGGCCGAGCCCTTCTGCAAAACCACGGGCCGCCAGCAGATACGCGCGGGCAACATGCGGGTACTGCGGGAAACGCTGGTGCAGGTTGCGCAGCAGGCTGAGGCCTTCGCGGGTCTTGTGCCGGTCCAGGAGGACGCCGGCGATGCGCTCGCAGATCAGGGGGTCGTCCGGCAGGAAGTCGGCTTGAAGTTGGCGCGCATTGAGGAAGGCGTTGGCCGCCAACTGCGGGTTGCTCCGGCAGGCCAGCGCCAGGTAGCCCGGCAGGTGTGCCAGACAATCACCGCGCTCGTTGAGCACGTACAGCAGTTGGTGATAGCGCTCATTGAGCCGCAAGTCTTCCGGGTCCTGGCGCAAGGCCGAGCTGAGGATTTCCACAGCAGCGCCGCCCTGCCCTTCCTTGACCCGGACCTCGGCTTCCGCGAGCGCCTTGCGACGGCGCCATTCGGCCTCGGGGAAGCCCTGGGCCGCGTCGTCGCCGGCGACCACGTAGCCCAGAGCGCCCTGATACTGGAACACCGCGTATCCCATCATGGCGCACATCACCACGCCGAAATACCCGAACAGCAAGGCCAGAACCGGCAGCAACACCACCCGTGGCAGGCCGAAACCCAGCAGCCAGGCCAGGTAGCTCGGCGACTGCCAGAGGATGAAGAGGAACAGGCAAAGGATCAGGTAACGCCAACCCATGGCGGCGATCACCTGGCCTACTTCCGCCGGGCTCAGCGCGGCGCCCAGCGACTTGTCCAGCGCCAGGCGGATGATGCTGGCCGGCAGCACCAGGACCAGCGCGACGTTGACGCTCCAGAACAACGGCGGGCTCTCGAAGTCGGCCGCCAGCCAGAGCAGCACCATGGCCACGCCGAACACGCCGAGCTGACGCAGGAAGGCGCCGAAGCTGGATCCATCGAAAGCCTCGGCCAGGCTCGGTGCGTCGTTGCTGCCGAGGCTGGCTTGCTCGATCACGCTGTGCAGGTATTTGGTGGCGATGCTCAGCAATGCCAGCCAGAACACGAGAACGCTCGGCATGAACAGGCTGGCCAGGGCCAGCGCGCCGGCGAACATCAGCGGGCCGGGTTGCAGCGCATAGGCGAAGAATTTCGGCAGGCGCTCCCAGAAAGGTTCGGCACTGTTGGCCGCGCCCAGGTAGCGCAGCTGGCCACGACACAGCGGGCAGGACGGCGCGTACTCCGGCACATCGGCATTGAGCGGCACACAGCAGTCGCCGAAGTGGCGCTCGCAGGGCGCGCAATGCCAGGTAGCGGGTTGCGCCTGGTGGTAGTGGCAGTGTTGCTTGTCCATCGGCCGCGGGTTCCTTCCGTGCTGGCGAGGCGCCATTGTCCAGGCAAAAAAAGAGGGCCCGCAAGGGGCCCTCTTTTTATTTCGCTACTGCTTGGAATCTGATCACGATCTCGCGAGCTAGAGCAGAACAAGGCGAAAACAGGTGAGGGAGCGCAGTTTAGACAGCTAAATGAGCATCACTCGCCTGTTTTCAACGCCGTTATGCCGACGCGCAGCAGATCGTGGCAGGTTCCTTAGACGCCGGAGGCTTCTGCAGCGGCCACGTCCTTGATGGACAGCTTGATGCGGCCGCGGTTGTCCACGTCCAGCACCAGGACTTTGACTTCCTCGCCTTCCTTCAGGACGTCGGTGACCTTGTCGATGCGCTTGTCGCTGATCTGCGAGATGTGCACCAGACCGTCTTTGCCCGGCAGGATGTTGACGAAGGCGCCGAAGTCGACGATGCGCTCGACCTTGCCGACGTAGATCTTGCCGATCTCGGCTTCGGCGGTGATGCCGAGGACGCGCTGCTTGGCAGCTTCAGCGGCTTCCTTGGTTTCGCCGTAGATCTTCACGCTGCCATCGTCCTCGATGTCGATCGAGGCCTTGGTCTCTTCGCAGATACCACGGATGGTGGCGCCGCCCTTGCCGATGACGTCGCGGATCTTGTCCGGATCGATCTTCATCATGAGCATGGTCGGGGCGTTTTCCGACAGCTCGGCGCGCGGCTGAGCGATGACCTGGTTCATCTGGCCGAGGATGTTCAGGCGAGCTTCCAGGGCCTGGCCCAGGGCGATCTCCATGATCTCTTCGGTGATGCCGTTGATCTTGATGTCCATCTGCAGGGCGGTAACGCCCTTGTCGGTACCGGCGACCTTGAAGTCCATGTCGCCCAGGTGGTCTTCGTCACCCAGGATGTCGGTCAGGACGGCGAACTTGTCACCTTCCTTCACCAGGCCCATGGCGATACCGGCAACCGGCGCCTTGACCGGCACACCAGCGTCCATCAGCGCCAGGGAAGCACCGCACACGGAAGCCATGGAGCTGGAACCGTTGGATTCGGTGATCTCCGAAACCACGCGGATGGTGTAGGGGAACTCGTCCTGCGACGGCAGCATGGCGGCAACGCCACGACGGGCCAGACGGCCGTGACCGATCTCGCGACGGCCCGGGCTGCCCATGCGGCCGCACTCGCCCACCGAGAAAGGCGGGAAGTTGTAGTGCAGCATGAAGGCGTCCTTGCGCTCGCCTTCCAGGGTGTCCAGCAGCTGAGCGTCACGGGCGGTGCCGAGGGTGGCAACGACCAGGGCCTGGGTTTCGCCACGGGTGAACAGCGCCGAACCGTGGGTCTTGCCCAGTACGCCAACTTCGATCTTCAGCGGGCGAACGGTGCGGGTGTCGCGGCCATCGATACGCGGTTTGCCGGTAACGATGTTCTCGCGAACGATGCGGTATTCCAGCAGGCCGAAGACGTCTTTGACTTCAGCGGCCGGGTACTGGCCTTCGCCTTCGCCGGCGAACTTGGCGAGGACTTCCTCGCGCAGGGCGTCCAGGGCCGCGTAGCGTTCCTGCTTGACAGTGACGGTGTAGGCCTCGGAGATCGCAGCGCCGAACTCTTCCCGGATGGCGTTGATCAGGGCGGTGTTCTCTGCCGGAGCGCTCCAGTTCCAGGTCGGCTTGCCGGCTTCGGTGGCCAGTTCGGCGACGGCGCGGATGACAGCCTGGAACTCTTCGTGGGCGTACAGCACGGCGCCCAGCATCTGGTCTTCGGTCAGCTCGTCGGCTTCGGATTCAACCATCAGCACGGCGTCGGAGGTACCGGCCACGACCATGTCGAGGCTGGAGCTCTGCAGTTGCTCGTAGGTCGGGTTCAGGATGTAGCCGATTTCCGGGTGGAAGCCGACGCGAGCGGCACCGATCGGGCCTGCGAACGGAATGCCGGAGATCGCCAGAGCGGCGGAGGTGCCGATCATGGCAGCGATGTCCGGATCGGACTTCTTGTTGGTCGAAACGACGGTGCAGACGACCTGCACTTCGTTCATGAAACCTTCGGGGAACAGCGGGCGGATCGGACGGTCGATCAGGCGCGAGGTCAGGGTTTCCTTCTCGGAAGGACGGCCTTCACGCTTGAAGAAGCCACCCGGGATGCGGCCGGCGGCGTAGGTTTTCTCCTGGTAGTGCACGGAGAGCGGGAAGAAGCTTTTGCTCGGGTCTGCCTGCTTGGCACCGACGACGGTGACCAGCACGGTGACGTCGTCCATGGTGACCAGGACGGCACCGGTGGCCTGGCGGGCGATGCGGCCAGTCTCGAGGGTTACGGTCGACTGACCGAACTGGAATTTCTTGATTACCGGGTTCACGGTTTTTCTACCTTCTCTTTGTTGCCTTGGGGGAAATCGTGGAAATGCCGGGAGTCGGACCCGATGCCATTCCCAAAAAAGCGAGAAGCCGGGAGCCCGAAGCCCTGCATCGGCAAATACCGACGCAGAACCCCAGACTCCCAGCTTCTCACTTCAGGCTTGCCGTCTTAGCGACGCAGGCCCAGGCGACCGATCAGGGCGCTGTAACGAGAGGTGTCCTTGCTCTTCAGGTAGTCCAGCAGCTTACGACGCTGGTTAACCATGCGGATCAGGCCACGACGGGAGTGGTGGTCTTTGCCGTTGGCCTTGAAGTGATCCTGCAGCTTGTTGATGTTGGCGGACAGCAGTGCAACCTGCACTTCCGGAGAACCGGTGTCGCCTTCAGCTTGCTTGTACTCGTTAACGATCTGGGCTTTCTCTTGGACGCTCAGTGCCATGATGGGCTTTCCTCTGAGGTAACAGGCCAGGGACTTCTCCCTGTGTTCATATAAGAGGAGTGACCGTGCCTGCTGACAGCCACCCTCGGTTCCGGTCTTATGACCGAATCAGTCGACGCGGTGCGATTCGCCCGTCGTCTGTCACTTCACCGATACCGATGAAACGACCTTCATGATCCTGCACACGCAAGAGGCCGAACTTCGGCGCCTCGGGTGCGCGTACCGGCTGCCCGTGCAGCCAATAGTAGGCGCTGTGCTCGGAAAGCTGCAGCAGCGGCCAGTGCTCCAGGCCGGCGTCTACCGGCAACAGGAAGCGGTCGAGGGCTTCGTTGCCACCCTCGGCATGGGCTTTTTCCAGCTCTTCCAGCGTGATCGCCTGGGGCAGAGCGAAGGGACCGGCCTGGGTACGGCGCAATGCTGCTACGTGTGCACCGCATCCCAACACCTGGCCAATGTCCTCGACCAAGGTACGGATATAGGTGCCCTTGCTGCAGGCAACCGACAGGGTCGCGTCAGGCGACTCGAAGGCCAGCAAATCCAAGCGCGCAATAGTAACAGAACGCGCCTCGCGCTCCACTACTTCACCGGCCCGGGCCAACTTGTACAGCGGCTGGCCGTCCTTCTTGAGTGCCGAGTACATCGGCGGAACCTGCTCTATCTCGCCGCGGAAGCGCGGCAGCACGGCCTCCAGCGCTTCCCGACCGACGGTCACCGCGGATTCCTCGACGATTTCGCCCTCGGCGTCGCCGGTGGTGGTGGTGATACCCAGGCGGGCAACGGTTTCGTAGGCCTTGTCGGCATCCAGCAGGTACTGAGAGAACTTGGTGGCCTCACCGAAGCACAACGGCAGCACGCCGGTCGCCAGAGGATCGAGGCTGCCGGTGTGCCCGGCCTTCTCGGCATTAAGCAGCCAACGCACCTTCTGCAGGGCCTGGTTGGAGCTCATGCCGCGCGGCTTGTCGAGCACCAACACGCCGTTGACCGCACGGCGGATACGTTTTACCTGGGCCACGCCTTACTCCTCGGAACCGCCGCCGTGGCGACGATCTTCCGCCACCGCCCGCTCGATCAGGGCCGACAGCTCGGCACCACGACGAATGCTCGCGTCGTAGGTGAAGTGCAGTTGCGGCACAGTGCGCAGCTTCATCGCCTTGCCCAACTGCATGCGCAGGAAGCCAGCGGCGTCATTGAGGATGGAGGTGTTCTGCTTGATCACCTCGGCGTTGTCGTCCTGGCCCATCACGGTGATGAACACCTTGGCATGGGACAGATCGCGCGCCACGTCGACGCCGGTGATGGTCACCAGGCCCAGGCGCGGATCCTTGATCTCGCGCTGGATCAGCAGCGCCAGTTCGCGCTGCATCTGATCGCCGATACGCTGTGTACGGCTGTACTCTTTGGCCATTTTCCTAACCTGCTTCCGGCGCCTTGCAGGCACCGGCAAAAAATACGGGTTTGAATTCAGCCGGATAACTAGGCGGGGAGCCGATGGCAGTGCTCCAGCACGGCAAGGCTGCCCAACGACGTTATACGGTTGAAGGCGAATCCGTTTAAGCGGCAAACGCCCGGGAAAGCTGGAAAGCCGTCCCGGGCGCTGCGATTACGCTCGTTGCCTCTTAGAGGGTACGAGCGACTTCGACCTTCTCGAACACTTCGATCTTGTCGCCGACGCGAACGTCGTTGTAGCTCTTCACGGCGATACCGCATTCCATGCCGTTACGAACTTCGGCAACGTCATCCTTGAAGCGACGCAGCGATTCCAGTTCGCCTTCGAAGATCACCACGTCGTCGCGAAGTACGCGGATCGGACGGTTGCGGTGCACCAGACCCTCGGTGACCATGCAGCCGGCGACGGCGCCGAACTTCGGCGAACGGAACACGTCACGCACTTCGGCGATACCCAGGATGTTCTCGCGAACATCGCTGCCGAGCATACCGGTCAGGGCTTTCTTGACGTCTTCGATGATGTCGTAGATCACGTTGTAGTAACGCATGTCCAGGCCTTCGGCCTCGACGATCTTGCGCGCACCAGCGTCAGCACGGACGTTGAAGCCGAACAGCACCGCGTTGGAGGCCAGCGCCAGGTTGGCATCGGACTCGGTGATACCACCGACGCCGCCACCGACCACGCGAACCTGCACTTCATCGTTGCCCAGACCGCTGAGCGAGCCTTGCAGCGCCTCGAGCGAACCGCGCACGTCGGCCTTGAGGACGATGTTGAGGGTTTTCTTCTCGTCCTGGCCCATGTTCTCGAAGATATTTTCGAGCTTCGCGGACTGCTGACGAGCGAGCTTGACCTCGCGGAACTTGCCCTGACGGAACAGAGCGACTTCGCGGGCCTTCTTCTCGTCGGCGACCACGGTCACTTCGTCACCGGCGTCCGGCGTGCCGTCCAGGCCGAGAATCTCGACCGGAATCGACGGACCGGCTTCCTTGATCGGCTTACCGTTCTCGTCGAGCATGGCCCGCACGCGGCCGTAGTTGACACCGCAGAGGATCATGTCGCCCTGACGCAGGGTACCGTCCTGAACCAGCACGGTAGCCACCGGACCACGGCCCTTGTCCAGACGGGACTCGACCACCACGCCACGGCCCGGGGCCGACGGAGTGGCTTTGAGCTCGAGTACTTCGGCCTGCAGCAGCACGGCTTCGAGCAGTTCGTCGACGCCGGTACCCATCTTGGCGGATACGTGGACGAAGGGAGCGTCGCCGCCCCACTCTTCCGGGATCACATCCAGCGCGGCCAGGCCGTTCTTGATGTTGTCCGGGTTGGCATCGGGCTTGTCGATCTTGTTCACCGCGACCACGATCGGCACGCCAGCGGCTTTCGCATGCTGCACGGCTTCCTGGGTCTGCGGCATCACGCCGTCGTCCGCCGCCACCACGAGGATGACGATGTCGGTCGCCTGGGCACCACGGGCACGCATCGCGGTGAACGCGGCGTGGCCGGGGGTGTCGAGGAAGGTGACCATGCCGCGGTCGGTTTCCACGTGGTAGGCGCCGATGTGCTGGGTGATGCCGCCGGCTTCACCCGCTGCAACCTTGGCACGACGGATGTAGTCGAGCAGGGAGGTCTTGCCGTGGTCGACGTGACCCATAACGGTCACTACCGGCGCACGCGATACGGCCTCGCCTTCGAACTTCAGCGACTCGGCCAGTTGCTCTTCCAGGGCGTTCTCGCTGACCAGCTTGACCTTGTGGCCGAGTTCTTCGGCGATCAGTTGGGCGGTTTCCTGGTCGAGGACCTGGTTGATGGTCACCGGAGTGCCCATCTTGAACATGAACTTGACGACTTCGGCGCCCTTCACCGACATCTGCTGAGCGAGCTCAGCAACAGTGATGGTCTCGCCGATACTCACTTCGCGCACAATGGGTCCTGTCGGGCTCTGGAACCCGTGCTGGTTACGCTTCTTCAGCTTCGCCTTGCCGCGACCACCGCCACGACGACCGAAACTGTCGTCGTCATCCGAACCGGAGCGCACAACGCGCGGAGCGGAAGTCTTTTCCTTTTCCTTGATCGACGGGCGATGCTGGGCATGCTTGCGATCGCGGCGATCGTCTTCGTCATCGCGCTTCGGCGGACGGCGGACTTCGCCTTCCTTCCGGCGCTCGTCGCCGGCAGCCGGAGCGGCGACGGGTGCGACAGGGACGGCGACCGGAGCGACGACAGGCGCCGGAGCAGCAGCCGGAGCACTTGCCTGGGCAGGCACTTCGGCCTGACGGCGGGCTGCGTCTTCGGCAGCGCGACGGGCTTCGACTTCGGCCTTCTGACGGGCCTCTTCCTCAGCCTTCAGGCGGGCAGCCTCTTCAACGGCGCGCTGCTCTTCCAGCTCGCGTTGACGCTCGGCCTCGATTTCGTCGGGGCTGCGCTTGACGTAGGTCTTCTTCTTGCGGACCTCAACGCTCACCGTCTTGCTGCCAGCCACTCTCAGGGTCGAGGTGGTCTTGCGCTGCAGGGTGATCTTGCGCGGTTCTTCCAGGCGATCGCCGTGGCTACCTTTAAGGTGCGCCAGCAGAGCCTGCTTTTCAGTATCGGTCACAACCTGCTCGGCATCGCTGTGCGGGAGGCCCGCTTCGCGCATCTGCTGCAGCAGGCGCTCAACCGGGGTATCGACCGTCTTGGCCAGTTCTTTCACCGTGACTTGCGTCATGCATTTCTCTCCTCAGGCCGCGAATGCTTACTCGAACCAATGGGCCCGGGCGGCCATGATCAACTTGCCGGCACGCTCTTCGTCCATGCCGTCGATGTCGAGCAAGTCGTCAATCGACTGCTCGGCAAGATCTTCACGGGTGGTTACGCCACGCAGCACCAGGTCCAGGGCCAGCTCTTTGGTCATGCCATCGAGGCTGAGCAGGTCTTCGGCCGGTTGAGCGTCAGCAAGTTTTTCTTCAGTTGCGATGGCTTTGGTCAGCAGACGGTCCTTGGCGCGCGAGCGCAGCTCGTTGACGATGTCCTCGTCGAAGCCGTCGATGCTGAGCATCTCTTCCATCGGTACGTAGGCGATTTCTTCCAGGGTGGTAAAGCCTTCCTCGACCAGCACCTGAGCCAGTTCTTCGTCCACATCCAGCTCGTCGATGAAACGCTGCAGGATGTCGCCGGTCTCGGCCTGCTGCTTGGCCTGGATGTCGGCCTCGGTCATCACGTTCAGGGTCCAGCCGGTCAGTTGGCTGGCCAGACGGACGTTCTGGCCGCTGCGGCCGATGGCCTGCGCCAGGTTGTCCTCGGCGACGGCGATATCCATGGTGTGGGTATCTTCGTCGACGATGATCGCGGCCACTTCGGCAGGCGCCATCGCGTTGATCACGAACTGGGCAGGGTTATCGTCCCACAGCACGATGTCCACGCGCTCGCCACCGAGTTCGCCGGAAACGGCCTGTACGCGCGAACCGCGCATGCCGATGCAGGCGCCCTGCGGGTCGATACGTTTGTCCTTGGAGCGCACGGCGATCTTGGCGCGCGAACCCGGATCACGGGCAGCTGCCATCACGTCGATCAGTTGCTCGGCGATTTCCGGCACTTCGATGCGGAACAGCTCGATCAGCATCTCCGGCGCGGTACGCGAGAGAACCAGTTGCGGACCGCGGTTCTCGCTGCGAATTTCCTTCAGCAGGGCACGCACACGAGTGCCGACGCGGAAGGTCTCGCGCGGAATGATCTGGTCACGGGCCAGCAGCGCTTCGGCATTGTTGCCGAGGTCGACGATGACGTTGTCGCGGGTGACCTTCTTCACGGTGCCGGAGATGATTTCACCAACCTTCTCGCGGTAGGCGTCGACCACCTGAGCGCGCTCGGCTTCACGCACCTTCTGCACGATGACCTGCTTGGCGGTCTGTGCGGCGATGCGGCCGAACTCGATGGATTCGATCTTCTCTTCGATGACGTCACCGGCCTTGAGGTCCGGATGGCTCTCGCGAACGTCATCGACGGTTAGCTCGGAGGCAGGATTGGAGTAATCCTCGTCCTCGACCACGGTCCAACGGCGGAAAGTGTCGTAGTTGCCGTTGGCGCGGTTGATCTGCACCCGCAGGTCGACCTCGTCCTCGAAACGCTTCTTGGTGGCGGTTGCCAGAGCCAGTTCCAGCGCTTCGAAAATCACGCCGGGCGGTACACCCTTCTCGTTGGATACCGACTCAACAACCAGCAGTACTTCTTTGCTCATCGTACGCCTCGCCTTTCAATCCATTGGAATCCGCGCAACACGCGGCTCACTCAAATCGGGGAATGATGTTGGCCTTATCGATCGAATCGATCGGCAGCAGGTATTCATGGTCATCCACGAGGACCACTACGTCCTGCTCCTCCACACCACGGAGAACGCCCTGGAAATTGCGCCGCCGCTCGAAGGGGATGCGCAGCCTGATCTTCACTTGCTCGCCGACATACCGAGCGAACTGCTCCAGCGTGAACAGCGGTCGATCCATCCCCGGAGAGGAAACCTCGAGGGTGTATTCGCCACTGATCGGGTCCTCGACATCGAGCACCCCGCTGACCTGCCGACTGACTGTTTCGCAGTCTTCGATCAGGATCCCTTCAGGACGATCGATATACACCCTGAGCAGGGAGTGACGACCTTGGGAAATGAACTCCAGGCCCCAGCACTCATAGCCGAGCGCCTCTACCACAGGGGCCAACAAGGCCTGCAACTGTTCTAGCTTGCTCGACACCTGATCGCCTCGCGTATGCCGTAGAAACAAAAAATGGGCGAAACGCCCATCCCTAAAGGAGCCACCCTAGACTGGTGGCGCGGACTGTCCAGCTAGCAAAAAGCCCCTGAAAAGGGGCTCTGCCAAAACTGGTTGCGGGAGCTGGATTTGAACCAACGACCTTCGGGTTATGAGCCCGACGAGCTACCAGACTGCTCCATCCCGCGTCAAAGCTGGTGCAAAATTATACGGTTACACCCTAATCAGGTCAACCGAAACACCTGAAACGAAAGGCCCGCATAGCGGGCCTTCGTCATATGGTACCGAGGAGGGGACTCGAACCCCTACAGCCTATGGCCACTACCACCTCAAGGTAGCGTGTCTACCAATTCCACCACCTCGGCAAAAACTTGCCTTACTTCTTCTCAGGAGCCGCCGGAACGTCAGAGTTGCCAGCTGCCGGAGCCTGTTGCTGCCCCTGGGTTGCCGGCACATCGGATGCCGCCGGAACCTTCTCCTGCTTCTGCTCCATCACTGCCGGATCAGGAAGACCAACGTGACGTAGCATATCAGCTTTTTCTTTAGCGAAATACGCTAAACCCAAGCTAGTAATGAAAAAAATTGCAGCGAGCACACCAGTAAAACGACTCAGGAAGGTAGCAGAGCCTTGGCTACCGAAAACGGTACCCGAAGCGCCCGAACCAAACGAGGCACCAGCATCCGCGCCCTTACCATGCTGCAGCAGGACCAGTACAACCAGACCCAGCGCCATCAGCAGGTGAATCACGATTACAACTGTTTCCAGCATCTGTCAGTTTCCTGCGGCGCGACAAATCGCACCAAACTCATCCGCATTGAGGGAGGCACCACCAATCAGCCCCCCATCGATGTCCGGCATGCCGAACAGTTCGACCGCATTCGCCGCCTTGACGCTACCGCCATACAGCAGGCGAACACCGCAGGCGACTTCGGCATTTTCTGCCGCCAATTGCGCGCGGATGGCCGCATGTACTTCTTGAGCCTGCTCAGGAGAGGCGGTCAGCCCCGTCCCGATTGCCCACACTGGCTCGTAAGCCACAACGGCGCGGGAGAAAGCCCCGACACCCAAATCCTCTATCACGGTCCCCAGCTGACGCCCGACGACTTCCAGGGTCTTTCCAGCTTCGCGCTGCTCGCGGGTCTCCCCCACGCACAACACCGGAACCAAACCGCAGGACTGCGCTGCGGCAAACTTACGACTGATGACACCGTCGCTTTCATCCAGAATCTGGCGGCGCTCAGAGTGCCCAACCAGAACCAGCGTGCAACCGGCATCGCTCAGTTGACTTGCAGCAATCTCACCCGTCAGGGCGCCCTGCATCGGCTCGACTGCGCAGTTCTGCGCACCCACCGCCAAGGCCTTGCCGTCCAGGCCTTGAATCACCTGATTGATGTACAGACAGGGCGGCAGAACCGCCACGTCGACACCTGTAGGCAGAGCCAGCTGTCGCAAGCCTTTGATCAGCTCCGCAACACTGGTGCGGGTACCGTGCATTTTCCAGTTCCCGGCCACTAAGGGTCGACGCATGCTGTACCTCGCTGAGCAAAGTGGGCGCAGATGTTAATCGACAAAAATCGAACTGACAAGCGAAATCAAGCACATACCTCAGTAACGACTTTCGCCAGCTGCTCGGCGTAAGCACGTACGCGAGCTTCTTCGTCGCCTTCGACCATCACCCGCACCAGCGGCTCGGTACCGGATTTGCGCAGAAGCACTCGGCCACGGCCCGCCATGCTTTCGGTCACACGTTCGCACGCCTCCTTGACCGCAGGATGCTCGATCGGGTCGACATCGCGACGCTGGAAGCGGACGTTGATCAGCACCTGCGGGAACATCCGAATGCCTTGGCGCGCCTCGGCAAGCGTCTGACCGCGCGCCTTGAGTGCCATCAGAACCTGCAGCGCAGCGATGATCGCATCGCCAGTGGTGGTGTGCTGACCACAAACGACATGGCCTGAGTTTTCACCGCCCAGGTGCCAGTTGCGCGCCATCAATTCCGCCATGACATAGCGGTCGCCGACCTTGGCACGAGTGAATGGAATCTGCAGATCTTTCAGAGCCAGCTCCAGGCCGAGGTTGCTCATGAGCGTCCCGACGACGCCACCATCCAGGCGGCCGCGCTCCTGCATGTCACGAGCGATCAGGAAGAGAATCTCGTCACCATCCACCACCGCGCCTGTATGGTCGACCATCAGCACGCGATCGCCATCGCCATCAAAGGCGATGCCCATGTCCGCCTGCTCGGCGATAACCGCCGCCTGAAGCGGGGCGATATGCGTGGAGCCGCAATTCTCATTGATGTTCAGGCCGTTAGGCTGAACGCCATGTACGGAAACCTGCGCACCCAGCTCGCGGAACACACTAGGCGCCACCTTGTAGGTCGCACCATGGGCGCAATCGATTACTAGCTTGAGCCCAGAGAAATCGGTACTGCTCGGCACGCTGCTCTTGCAGAACTCGATGTAGCGGCCAGCTGCATCGTTGATGCGCGAAACCTTACCCAGGCGGGCCGACTCGACCACTGTCATAGGCGTATCGAGCAGTTGCTCGATGACCATCTCGACTTCATCGGGCAGCTTGGTGCCCTGGCCGGAAAAGAACTTGATCCCGTTGTCGTCATGCGGATTGTGCGAAGCACTGATGACGATTCCCGCCTCGGCGTGGAAAGTGCGGGTCAGGTAGGCGATGCCCGGAGTCGGCATTGGCCCCAGCAGCATCACGTCAGCGCCAGCAGCGGAGAGACCTGCCTCTAGCGCCGACTCGAACATGTACCCGGAAATTCGCGTGTCCTTACCCACCAGCACACGGCACTTGCCCTGCTGCCGGAAAGCCGTACCCACAGCCCAACCCAGCTTGAGCACAAAATCCGGAGTGATCGGCGGCGTGCCGACACGGCCACGGATGCCATCGGTACCGAAGTATTTCCTGCTCATAGCGTCAGACCTTCTTCCTTAGCTTGCTCTACCGCATCGATCATGCGGACCACGTCGACCGTCTCGGCGACGTCATGTACTCGAATAATGCGCGCCCCCTTGCTAACCGCCAGAGCAGCAAGGGCAAGGCTGCCATAGAGACGATCACCAACCTCGCGACCGAGCGCACGCCCGATCATGCTCTTGCGCGACACTCCGACCAGCAGCGGACAGCCCAGTTCCAGCAGGCGTTCCATACGCTGGAACAGCACAAGGTTATGCGCCTGCGTCTTGGCAAATCCGAAACCAGGATCGAGCACGATGCGCTCACGGGGAATGCCAGCCGCTTCGCACACAGCCATGCGCTCCACAAGGAAATCCCGCACCTCGGCGAGGATGTCCGGATAGCGCGGATCGTTCTGCATGTTGCTCGGCTCGCCGCGCATGTGCATGAGACAGATCGCCATTCCGGTATCCGCAGCCGCATCGACGGCACCATCGCGCTGAAGGGAACGAACGTCGTTGATCAGACCAGCCCCCAGGCGACCGGACTCGCGCATCACCGCGGGCGTCGATGTATCGACGGAAATCACCACATCCAATTCGCGAGCGATAGCCTCGACGACTGGCGCTACGCGCTCCAGCTCTTCTGTCGGAGTGACCAGGCGCGCGCCCGGGCGAGTCGACTCTCCGCCAACATCGATAAGGGTCGCACCAGCCTCGACCATCTCTGCTGCGCGCTGCAGCGCTCGGTCCAGCTGATTGAAACGACCACCATCGGAAAACGAGTCCGGCGTGACGTTGAGGATTCCCATGACATGGGGGCGCGTTAAATCAAGAACCCGGTTGCCGCAAGGCAACCGGGTTGGGTACAGCTTGGAGCTCATCAATCGTTCTCAGTGTTCGCCAGCAGGACCGCCGATGGGCTTTTCCTTGCGACCAGCATCGTCGCGACTGGTAGTGGTCGACCCAGTGGAGCCAGAACCACCCTGCCAATCACGAGGCTCGCGCGGTTCCCGTCCAGCCATGATGTCGTCGATCTGGTCCGAGTCGATGGTTTCGTACTTCATCAACGCATCGGCCATCATGTCGAGCTTGTCGCGATTCTCGTCCAGCAGACGCTTGGCGGTGCCGTAGCAGTCGTCGATGATGCGACGGACTTCCTGGTCGATCAGCTTGGCGGTCTCACCGGAAACATTGGAGTGCTGGGAACCGGCACTGCGCCCCAGGAACACCTCGCCCTCTTCTTCCGCGTACATCAACGGACCGAGCTTCTCGGAGAGGCCCCACTTGGTAACCATGTTCCGCGAGAGCTGGGTGGCACGCATGATGTCATTGGAAGCGCCAGTGGTAACACCTTCGAAACCGAGCGTCATCTCCTCGGCGATACGGCCGCCGAACAGCGAGCATATCTGGCTTTCCAGGGCGCGTTTGGAGAGGCTGTAGCGATCTTCCTCGGGGAGGAACATCGTCACGCCCAGCGCGCGACCGCGCGGGATGATGGAAACTTTGTAGACCGGGTCGTGCTCGGGCACGAGGCGGCCGACGATAGCGTGACCGGCCTCGTGGTAAGCGGTATTCCGCTTTTCTTTCTCGGACATGACCATGGTCTTGCGCTCGGCACCCATCATGATCTTGTCCTTGGCCAGCTCGAATTCACGCATGTCGACGATGCGCTTGTTGGCGCGGGCGGCGAACAACGAGGCCTCGTTGACCAGGTTGGCCAGATCGGCACCGGAGAAGCCCGGAGTACCGCGCGCGATCACGGCTGCGTCGACATGATCGCCCAGCGGAACCTTGCGCATGTGCACCTTGAGAATCTGCTCGCGGCCACGAATGTCCGGCAGGCCAACCACTACCTGGCGGTCGAAGCGGCCCGGGCGCAGCAGCGCCGGGTCGAGGACGTCCGGGCGGTTGGTCGCGGCGATCACGATGATGCCGTCGTTCATCTCGAAGCCATCCATCTCGACCAGCAACTGGTTGAGGGTCTGCTCACGCTCGTCGTGACCACCGCCCAGGCCGGCGCCACGATGGCGACCAACGGCGTCGATCTCGTCGATGAAGATGATGCACGGCGCGTGTTTCTTGGCTTGGTCGAACATGTCGCGAACACGGGACGCACCCACGCCGACGAACATTTCGACGAAGTCGGAGCCGGAGATGGTGAAGAACGGGACTTTCGCCTCGCCAGCGATCGCCTTGGCCAGCAGGGTCTTACCGGTACCGGGCGGGCCGACCATCAGCACGCCGCGCGGAATGCGGCCACCGAGGCGCTGGAACTTGCCCGGATCGCGGAGGAATTCGACCAGCTCGCTGACCTCTTCCTTTGCCTCGTCGCA
This sequence comes from Pseudomonas sp. QL9, assembly GCF_041409665.1. Taxonomy (NCBI): domain Bacteria; kingdom Pseudomonadati; phylum Pseudomonadota; class Gammaproteobacteria; order Pseudomonadales; family Pseudomonadaceae; genus Pseudomonas; species Pseudomonas sp. QL9. The sequence continues at coordinate 3,521,285 of NZ_CP166971.1, read as the reverse complement.
ACCGGCGACGTCAGCGAAGGTGGTCTTCACCTGATCTTCGGAAAGCAGGCGTGCCTTGCTCTTGCCGAAGCTCATCGGGCCACCACGGCCGCCGCCGCCGCCCTGCATCTGGCGCATGAAGAACATGAACACGGCGATGATCACGAGGATCGGGAAGCTGGCGACCAGCAGCTGAGTCCAGATGCTCTGCTGCTCAGGCTGCTTGCCTTCGATGACCACGTTGTTGTTGACCAGATCGCCGATCAGGCCATTGTCCTGGATCGCCGGACGAATGGTCTTGAAGGTGTCCCCATCCTGGCGCTTGCCAGTGATGACGTAACCGTCGACGGTAACCCGCTCGACCTTGCCTTCCTTCACCTGCTGGATGAAATCCGAATAGTTGAGCGTTTGCGGCTCGTTCGGACTGGAGAAGTTGTTCATCACGGTGACGAGGACCGCCGCGATGATCAACCACAGGATCAGGTTCTTTGCCATGTCGTTCAATTGACTACCCTCTGAAGCCGGCTCCGCCCTGGAAACCGCTTCGCACGACGGCCGGACTCCTTCCGGCCAACTTACTACACAACTCCCGCCCAGGCGGAAGGCGTCTGTAACCCTTTATGAACCCCGGCTCGAGCCGACACAAGCCTTACTTACGCACACTGGACAGGCTGGAAGCCCATTCGTCGCAGTCTAGGCTCCGCGGAATCCGCGTGCGAGCAGATATTGCTCACGGGAGCGGTCGCGGGAGGACAGGGGCTTGCGCATCTGTACCTTCTCGAAATTCTCGCGAACCATCTTCAGGTAAGTGTCGAACCCTTCACCCTGGAAGATCTTGATCAGAAAATCGCCGCCCGGGCGCAACACCCGGGTGCAGAGGTCCAGTGCCAGCTCGCAGAGGAACATCGCACGGGGCATGTCCACAGCGGGCAGCCCACTCATATTGGGGGCCATATCGGAAATCACAAGGTCTACCGGATTTTCTCCGATGGCCTCGAGCAACTGGGCGAAGACCTCGTCTTCGGTGAAGTCGCCCTGGATGAAGGTGACGTCCGGAATGCTGTCCATAGGCAGGATATCGGAAGCGATCAGGATGCCCTTGTCGCCGATGACCCGACTGGTGACCTGCGACCAGCCGCCTGGCGCCGCGCCGAGGTCGACCACGGTCATTCCCGGGCGCAGGATGCGATCCTTCTCCTGGATTTCCAGCAGCTTGTAGCTGGCGCGCGAGCGGTAGCCGTCGCGTTGCGCCATCTTCACGTAAGGATCGTCGAAATGTTCTTTTAGCCAGCGATGGCTAGTCTTGGAACGGGCCACGTATTACCTCGTCTGAGCGGCACCCGGATAAATGTGAATTCGGGTAAGATATCCGCCTTTTTTCCCAGGGGTCTGATTATGGCGCTCACTCAGGAGCAGAAGAAACAGTTCAAATCTATCGGCCACCATCTGAAGCCTGTATTGACCGTAGCCGAAAACGGTCTTACCGAAGGCGTGATGGCCGAGCTCGAGCGTGCGCTCAATGATCACGAACTGATCAAGGTACAGTTCCGCATCACAGAGCGCGACGATCGCCGCGCGCTGATCGATGAACTGTGCCAGAACGGCAGCTGCGAACTGGTCCAGGTCATCGGCAAGATGGCACTGGTCTATCGCCGCAACTCCAAGCCGAACCGCAATCTGTCGAACATCAGCCGCTTCAGCGGCCTGTAAGACTCGGGATCGGGCCGGGCGCCACGGCGCCCGGAGATTCATTCCAGCCTGCCTGCGCTTAGCGCACGGCATCTCGCCCAGGTACCGGCTGCAGCACCAGCAGCACGCCGCACAGAGCCAGCACCAGGTAGTTAAAGAGCAGCCAACGCTGGGCATCCGGCGCGATGCGATCGACCACCAGGTAGCTGACCACCATCACCAATACCGTCAGCAGCAACTGCCCTCGCATTTCGCGCCAGAGGCTGGCGAAGCCGTGCGCAGCTACCAGCAGCACGACCTGCAGCAAAGCGCAGAAACCGGCGAATCCGACCAGCAATGGAGTGAGGGCGTCGGCGACCGACTGCACGAGCAGCGGTGCCAGGCCTACCTTCTCCAGCGCAGGCAAAACCACAAAGCGCAGTAGCCAGAGACCGCCGACCCAGAATGTCTGGGCCAGTAGCCAGCTGGCTGCTGCAGCTTTGTAGGGACGCGGATCAGGCGTGACGGACTTCAACGATCTCGTACTCGACATCGCCACCCGGGGTGCGCACCAGCACGGCATCCCCTTCGGTCTTGCCGATCAGCGCGCGGGCGATCGGCGAGTTGACCGAGATCTTGCTGGCCTTGATGTCGGCCTCGTCGTCGCCAACGATCTGGTAGGTCACGGTCTCGTCAGTTTCGACATTGGCGATATCCACGGTGGTACCGAAGATCACCTTGCCGGTGTGCGGGATGGTAGTGACGTCGATGATCTGTGCGTTGGACAGCTTGGCCTCGATATCGCGGATACGCGCCTCGGACATGCCCTGCTGCTCGCGCGCGGCATGGTACTCGGCGTTCTCCTTGAGGTCGCCCAGCTCACGCGCTTCGGCGATGGCCTGGGTGATCTGCGGGCGCAGAACGGTCTTCAGATACTTCAGTTCATCTTCCAGGGCGCGAGCGCCCTGGACGGTCATGGGGAACTTGCTCATGCGTTGATTCCTGCATGCAGATCCTGCAGGCGGCGTACGGTCTTCTCGGGACCGAACTTGAGCGCTTCGCAGATCGCCTGACCAGCCGCGATGGTGGTGGTGCAGTAGATCTTGTGCTGCAGGGCGTTACGACGGATGGAGTAGGAGTCGGCGATCGACTGGCGACCCTCGGTGGTGTTGATGATCAGGGTGACTTCGTCATTCTTGATCATGTCGACTACGTGAGGACGACCTTCGGTCACCTTGTTCACGCGGCGAACCGGCAGACCGGCGGCCTCGATAACCTTGGCTGTACCGGCGGTGGCGACCACTTCGAAGCCCAGGGCGATCAGGTCGCGGGCGACCTGCACGGCTTGCGGCTTGTCGTCTTCGCGGACGCTGATGAAGGCGCAGCCGGCGTTCGGCAGGATTTCGCTGGCACCCAGCTGGGCCTTGGCGAAGGCTTCGCCGAAGCTGTCGCCGACACCCATGACTTCACCGGTGGACTTCATTTCCGGGCCAAGGATCGGGTCGACGCCCGGGAACTTGGCGAACGGGAACACCGCTTCCTTGACGCTGTAGAACGGCGGGATCACTTCTTCGGTGAAGCCGACTTCGGCCAGGGTCTTGCCGGCCATCACGCGGGCCGCGACCTTGGCCAGAGATTCGCCGATGCACTTGGAAACGAACGGCACGGTACGCGAGGCGCGCGGGTTCACTTCGATGACGTAGATGTCTTCGCCCTGAACGGCCATCTGCACGTTCATCAGGCCTACGACGCCCAACTCCAGGGCCATCTTCTTGACCTGCTCGCGGATCTCGTCCTGGATGTGCTTCGGCAGCGAGTACGGCGGCAGCGAGCAGGCGGAGTCACCGGAGTGCACGCCGGCCTGTTCGATGTGCTGCATGATCGCACCGATCACCACGGTGTCGCCGTCACAGACGGCGTCGATGTCGACTTCGATGGCGCAGTTCAGGAAGCGGTCGAGCAGCACCGGGCTGTCGTTGGAGACCTTCACAGCCTCGCGCATGTAGCGCTTGAGCTCTTCTTCCTGGTAGACGATTTCCATCGCGCGGCCGCCCAGTACGTAGGACGGGCGCACGACCATCGGGTAGCCGATGTTCTTCGACAGGGCCAGGGCCTCTTCTTCGCTGCGCGCGGTGGCGTTGGCCGGCTGACGCAGGTTCAGGCGCTGGACCATCTGCTGGAAGCGCTCGCGGTCTTCGGCGCGGTCAATGGCGTCCGGGCTGGTGCCGATGATCGGCACGCCAGCTTCTTCCAGGGCACGGCAGAGTTTCAGCGGAGTCTGGCCGCCGTACTGCACGATGACGCCCTTGGGCTGCTCGACACGGACGATCTCCAGCACGTCTTCCAGGGTCACCGGCTCGAAGTACAGGCGGTCGGAAGTGTCGTAGTCGGTGGAGACGGTCTCCGGGTTGCAGTTGACCATGATGGTCTCGTAGCCGTCTTCACGCATCGCCAGTGCAGCGTGTACGCAGCAGTAGTCGAACTCGATGCCCTGGCCGATACGGTTCGGACCGCCGCCCAGGATCATGATCTTGTCGCGGCCGGACGGATTGGCTTCGCACTCTTCCTCGTAGGTCGAGTACATGTAAGCGGTGTCGGTGGCGAATTCGGCGGCGCAGGTGTCCACGCGCTTGTACACCGGCAGCACTTTCAGCTTGTGACGGTGGGCACGCAGGTTCTTCTCGGTGACGCCGAGGAGCTTGGCCAGGCGCGAGTCGGAGAAGCCCTTGCGCTTGAGCTTGCGCATCAGGTCGGCGTCGATGCCGGACAGGCCGAGGGTCTTGACCTTCTCTTCGTCCTTGATGAGGTCTTCGATCTGCACCAGGAACCACTCGTCGATCTTGGTCAGGTTGAAGACTTCCTCGATGGACTTGCCGGCACGGAAAGCGTCAGCCACGTACCAGATACGCTCGGCGCCCGGCACGGTCAGCTCGCGCTTGAGGATGCCTTCGGCTTCCGGGTCGGCCAGGTCGAGTTTCGGATCGAAGCCGGCAACGCCGACTTCCAGGCCCCGCAGGGCTTTCTGCACCGACTCCTGGAAGGTACGGCCGATGGCCATGACTTCGCCCACGGATTTCATCTGGGTGGTCAGGCGGGCGTCGGCTTTCGGGAATTTCTCGAAGGCGAAGCGCGGCACCTTGGTGACGACGTAGTCGATAGCCGGCTCGAAGGACGCCGGGGTGCGGCCGCCGGTGATGTCGTTCTGCAGCTCGTCGAGGGTGTAGCCGACAGCCAGCTTGGCGGCGATCTTGGCGATCGGGAAGCCAGTGGCCTTGGAGGCCAGGGCCGAGGAGCGGGACACGCGCGGGTTCATCTCGATCACGACCATGCGGCCAGTGTTCGGGCAGATGCCGAACTGCACGTTGGAACCGCCGGTTTCCACGCCGATCTCACGCAGCACCGCCAGGGAGGCGTTGCGCATGATCTGGTATTCCTTGTCGGTCAGGGTCTGTGCCGGCGCAACGGTGATGGAGTCACCGGTGTGCACGCCCATCGGATCGAAGTTCTCGATGGAGCAGACAATGATGCAGTTGTCCTTCTTGTCGCGGACAACCTCCATCTCGTATTCCTTCCAGCCGATCAGCGATTCGTCGATCAGCAGTTCGTTGGTCGGCGACAGGTCCAGGCCGCGGGCGCAGATCTCTTCGAACTCCTCGCGGTTGTAGGCGATGCCGCCACCGGTGCCGCCCATGGTGAAGGACGGACGGATGATGCAGGGGAAGCCGACCTGATCCAGTACGCCGTAGGCTTCTTCCATGGTGTGGGCGATGCCCGAGCGCGGGCAGGCCAGGCCGATGGATTTCATGGCCTTGTCGAAGCGCGAACGGTCTTCTGCCTTGTCGATGGTGTCGGCGTTGGCGCCGATCATTTCCACGCCGAACTTCTCCAGCACGCCGTGGCGCTCGAGGTCGAGGGCACAGTTCAGCGCGGTCTGGCCGCCCATGGTCGGCAGCAGCGCGTCAGGACGCTCTTTCTCGATGATCTTCGCGACGGTCTGCCACTTGATCGGCTCGATATAGGTGGCGTCGGCCATGGCCGGGTCGGTCATGATGGTGGCCGGGTTGGAGTTCACCAGGATGACGCGGAAGCCTTCTTCCTTCAGGGCCTTGCAGGCCTGTGCGCCGGAGTAGTCGAACTCGCAGGCCTGGCCGATGACGATCGGGCCGGCGCCGAGGATCAGGATGCTCTTGATGTCTGTACGCTTGGGCATGGGACTCTCGTTGCAATATTCAGGAAAGGGTTGCGCTGGCCAGCTTCACGCCAAAGCCGACGAACAGGGCGCCGACGCCACTCGAGGCGCCGGCAGCCAACCGTTGCCGCCGGCGGAACCATGCCGCCAGACGCACACCGGAGAAAATCAGGAAACTCAGATACAGGGCGCTGATGATCTCGAGGATCGTGCCCAGCACCAGGAACGACACTCCGGGATAGGCGTAACCGGGGTCGACGAACTGGATGAAGAAGGAAACGAAGAAGAGGATCGCCTTCGGGTTGGACAGGCTCAGCAGCAGCGCCTTGCGGAACGGCTGGTTGACGTCGACCTGTTTCGCCGGCGCAGCAGCCCGCTCGACCGGCTGGCGCAGCTTCTGCAGACCGCCGCGGAGCATGCCGATGCCGAGATAGAACAGGTAGGCCGCGCCAACGTACTTCAGCCCGAGGAACAGCACTGGCTCTGCCTTGAGCAGCGAGGCGATACCCAACGCCGACAGCGCCATGAGCACGGCGTCACCGAGGAACACCGCGCTGGCCGCCCGGTAGCCGGCGCCGACGCCGCGCTGGGCGGCGGTGGCAAGCACGAACAGCGAGTTCGGGCCCGGCAGCAGGACGATGAACAGCGTACCCAGGACGTAAGTCCAGAGGTCGGTGATTCCCAGGGTCGGCATCATCTTCGTCTACCTCTTCGCAGCCTTCAGCGGCGCTCGGCCATCGCCGCGATGAAGCGGTCGAACAGCGGGGCGACGTCGTGCGGGCCAGGACTGGCTTCCGGGTGACCCTGGAAGCTGAAGGCCACCTTGTCAGTGCGCTCGATGCCCTGCAGGGTGCCATCGAACAGCGACTTGTGGGTGGCGCGCAGGTTGGCCGGCAGGGTCGACTCGTCCACGGCGAAGCCATGGTTCTGGCTGGTGATCATCACCACGCCGCTGTCGAGGTCCTGCACCGGGTGGTTCGCACCATGGTGGCCGTGACCCATCTTCACGGTCTTGGCGCCGGAGGCCAGGGCCAGCAGCTGGTGACCGAGACAGATGCCGAAGACCGGGATGTCGGTATCGAGGAACTCGCGGATCGCCTGGATGGCGTAGTCGCAAGGCTCGGGGTCGCCAGGGCCGTTGGAGAGGAAGATACCGTCCGGGTTCAGCGCCAGGACTTCGCTGGCCGGGGTCTGGGCCGGAACGACGGTCAGGCGGCAGCCACGAGCAACCAGCATGCGCAGGATGTTCAGCTTGACGCCGAAGTCGTAGGCAACCACGTGGTACGGCAGCTCGGCGGCGGCAATTTCCGGGTGGCTGTCGGTTTCCAGGTTCCACACGCTGGAGCGCCATTCGTAGCGCTCGGTGGAGGAAACGACCTTGGCCAGGTCCATGCCTTTCAGGCCCGGGAAGGAGCGGGCCAGCTCGAGGGCCTTCTCTTCGGTGGCGTCGTCGCCGGCGAGGATGCAGCCGTTCTGCGAACCCTTCTCGCGCAGGATGCGAGTCAGGCGGCGGGTGTCGATACCGGCGATGGCGACGGTGCCGTTTTCTTTCAGGTAATCCGGCAGCGACTGCTTGTCGCGCCAGCTGCTGGCCAGCAGCGGCAGGTCGCGGATGATCAGGCCGGCGGCCCAGACCTTGTTCGACTCGGCGTCTTCCGGGGTGGTCCCGGTATTGCCGATGTGCGGGTAGGTCAGGGTGACGATCTGTTGGGCATAGGAAGGATCGGTAAGGATTTCCTGGTAGCCGGTCATGGCAGTGTTGAACACCACCTCACCAACGGTATGACCGTCGGCACCGATGGCTTCACCGCGAAAAATGCTGCCGTCGGCAAGTGCAAGTATGGCTGGCTTAGTCAAGAAGACCTCCCGTAAATCAAGCCTGGCTGGGCGTGCGCAGATTGTAAAAAAGCGGGATGACGTCAGAAGAGGTCATCCCGCTTTTTTATGGTTCATGCTGCGCTGCTTTTAGTGGACACACTAAATCTGTAGTTTACAGAAAAGCGACATCCAGGTCCACCCAAGGCACGACATACGGTGCTACCGCCTGACCGACTCAACGCAAGCTGAGCACATCCTGCATGTCGTAAAGACCACTGCCCTGCCCGTCCAGCCAGAGCGCGGCACGCACCGCGCCACGGGCGAAGGTCATGCGGCTCGAAGCCTTGTGCGTGATTTCCACGCGCTCGCCATCGGCGGCGAACAGCACAGTGTGATCACCGACCACATCGCCCGCGCGCACAGTGGCGAAGCCAATGGTTTCACGAGCACGAGCACCGGTCTGGCCTTCACGGCCGTAGACGGCAACCTTCTCCAGATCACGCCCCAACGCATTGGCAACGACTTCGCCCATGCGCAGCGCAGTACCGGACGGCGCATCGACCTTGTGGCGGTGGTGCGCCTCGAGGATCTCGATGTCGACATCATCACCCAGCACACGAGCAGCAGTGTCCAGCAGCTTAAGGCAGAGGTTCACGCCAACGCTGTAGTTGGCGGCGAAGACAATCGGGATCTCCTTGGCCGCCTCGGCGATCAGCACCTTCTCCTCAGCAGAGAAACCGGTGGTGCCGATGACCATGGCCTTGCCCGCCTTGCGGCAGATGTCCAGGTTCTTCAGGGTGACGGTCGGGTGGGTGAAATCGATCAGCACATCGAACTCGTCAGCCACCTTGAGCAGGTCGCCCGACAGCGGCACGCCGATGCGACCCAGACCTGCCAGCTCTCCAGCATCGGCACCGACCAGCGTGCTGTCCGGACGATCGATGGCGGCGGTCAGGCCGGCGCCACCATTGGTCTGCTGCACCGCCTCGATAAGGATCTTGCCCATGCGCCCGGCGGCGCCCATTACAGCTATACGTCGCATTTAGTCAGCTCCAAGCTGCAAGCCCCAAGCTGCAAGCGGCGCCCATCTCGAGGACCTCCGCCTGCAACCTGCAGCTTCAAGTCATAGGTCGTCGAAGAAGCGCTTCATGCCTTCGAACCAGCCACTGGCACGGGGCGAGTGGGAAGTGTCGCCCTGCAGGCTGCCGCGGAACTCTTCGAGCAGTTCGCGCTGGCGCTTGTCCAGGTTGACCGGCGTTTCCACCACCACCCTGCACATCAGGTCGCCGGCACCGCCGCCGCGCACCGGGGCCACGCCCTTGCCGCGCAGGCGGAACAGCTTGCCGGTCTGAGTGCCCTCGGGGATCTTCAGCTTCACGCGACCATCCAGGGTCGGCACCTCCAGCTCACCGCCCAGGGCTGCGTCGGCGAAGCTGATCGGCACTTCGCAGTACAGATGCTTGCCATCGCGCTGGAAGATGTCGTGCTCGCGCACGTTCACCACCACGTAGAGATCGCCCGCAGGGCCGCCATGGGCACCGGCCTCGCCTTCGCCGGACAGACGAATACGGTCGCCGGTATCGACACCCGCCGGCACCTTGACCGACAGGGTCTTCTGCTCTTCCACTCGCCCCTGGCCGTGGCAGGTGCCGCATGGATCGCTGATCATCTTGCCGTTGCCATGGCAACGCGGGCAGGTCTGCTGCACCGAGAAGAAGCCCTGCTGCATGCGCACCTGGCCGATGCCGCCGCAGGTGGTGCAGGTGACCGGCGAGGTGCCGGGCTTGGCGCCGCTGCCGCTGCAAGTCTTGCAACCAACCAGGGTCGGCACGCGGATGGTCACGGTGGTGCCGCGCACGGCATCTTCAAGATCCAGATCCAGCGTGTAGCGCAGATCGGCGCCGCGCTGCGGGCCGCCGCGACCGCCACGACCACCGCCGCCGCCACCGAAGAAATCGCTGAAGACGTCGCCGAAGATGTCCGAGAAACTCGCGCCGCCGAAGCCGGCTCCGGCGCCACCACCCATCTGCGGGTCGACACCGGCGTGACCGTACTGATCGTAGGCTGCACGCTTGCTGGCGTCAGACAGGATCTCGTACGCCTCGTTGGCCTCCTTGAATTTATCCTCGGCTTCCTTGTCGCCGGGATTGCGGTCCGGGTGGTGCTTCATGGCCAGCCGGCGATAGGCCTTCTTCAGGTCCGCTTCGCTGGCGCCACGCTCGACACCCAGTACCTCGTAAAAATCACGTTTGGCCATAAATTCTTTGCACCTTGAAAACCTCTCCCCCAGACACGCCGACGCGGGAGCAAGCCCCCGCGCGACGGTTCATGCGCACCGACACGCTGGTCGGTGCGCCGGAGCGGAAGCAAGCACGCGGCTTACTTGTTCTCCTTGACCTCTTCGAACTCGGCGTCGACGACATCGTCGCCAGCCTTGTCGTCAGCGCCATCGCCTTGAGCGGCAGCACCAGGCTGCGGTTGCTCAGCGTACATCTTCTGAGCCAGCGGAGTGGACGCCTGGGACAGCGCGTTCATCTTCGCCTCGATCTCGGCCTTGTCGTCGCCTTTCACGGCAACTTCCAGCTCGCCGAGAGCTTTCTCGATGGCAGCCTTCTCATCAGCGGTGGCCTTGTCGCCAGCCTCGGTGACCATCTTGCGAGTCGCGTGGACCAGCGCATCACCCTGGTTGCGGGCAGCGGCCAGTTCCTCGAACTTGCGGTCTTCCTCGGCGTTGGCCTCGGCGTCGCGAACCATCTGCTGGATCTCGTCCTCGGACAGACCGGAGGAAGCCTTGATCACGATGGACTGCTGCTTGCCGGTGGCCTTGTCCTTCGCGCTCACGTGCAGGATGCCGTTGGCGTCGATGTCGAAGGTCACTTCGATCTGCGGCACGCCGCGCGGAGCCGGCGGAATGTCGGCCAGGTCGAACTTGCCGAGCGACTTGTTCTGGCCAGCCTGCTTACGCTCGCCCTGCAGCACGTGAATGGTCACGGCGCCCTGGTTGTCGTCGGCAGTGGAGAACACCTGCGACTTCTTGGTCGGGATGGTGGTGTTCTTGTCGATCAGCGCGGTCATCACGCCGCCCAGGGTTTCGATACCCAGGGTCAGCGGGGTGACGTCGAGCAGCAGCACATCCTTGACGTCGCCAGCCAGCACGGCGCCCTGGATGGCAGCCCCCATGGCCACGGCTTCGTCCGGGTTGACGTCCTTGCGCGCTTCTTTACCAAAGAACTCGGCAACGGTCTTCTGCACCAGCGGCATACGGGTCTGGCCGCCGACCAGGATCACTTCGTCGATCTTCGATACGTCCAGACCAGCATCTTTCAGCGCGACGCGGCACGGCTCGACGGTACGGGCGACCAGGTCTTCCACCAGGGATTCCAGCTTGGCGCGGGACACCTTCACGTTCAGGTGTTTCGGGCCGCTGGCGTCAGCGGTGATGTACGGCAGGTTGACGTCGGTCTGCTGGGTCGAGGACAGCTCGATCTTGGCTTTCTCGGCAGCTTCTTTCAGGCGCTGCATGGCCAGCGGGTCGCCCTTCAGGTCCATGCCGGTTTCTTTCTTGAACTCGTCGACGAGGTAGTCGATCAGGCGCAGGTCGAAGTCTTCACCACCCAGGAAGGTGTCACCGTTGGTGGCCAGCACTTCGAACTGGTGCTCACCGTCGACTTCAGCGATCTCGATCACCGATACGTCGAAGGTACCGCCGCCCAGGTCGTAGACGATGATGGTGTGGTCGCCCTTGGCCTTGTCCAGGCCATAGGCCAGCGCAGCTGCGGTCGGTTCGTTGATGATGCGTTTGACGTCCAGACCGGCGATGCGGCCGGCGTCCTTGGTGGCTTGACGCTGGCTGTCGTTGAAGTAGGCCGGAACGGTGATGACCGCTTCGGTGACCGGCTCGCCCAGGTAATCCTCGGCGGTCTTCTTCATCTTCTTCAGGACTTCAGCCGAAACCTGCGGCGGAGCCATCTTCTGGCCTTTCGCTTCAACCCAGGCGTCGCCGTTGTCAGCCTTGACGATGTTGTACGGCACCATCTTGATGTCTTTCTGCACGACTTCTTCTTCGAAGCGACGGCCGATCAGACGCTTCACTGCGTACAGGGTGTTCTTCGGGTTGGTCACAGCCTGGCGCTTGGCCGGCTGACCTACCAGGATTTCGCCGTCGTTGGCGTAGCCGATGATCGACGGGGTGGTACGAGCGCCCTCGGCGTTCTCGATGACCTTGACGTTACCGTTCTCCAGGATGGACACACAGGAGTTGGTGGTCCCCAGGTCGATACCAATGATTTTGCCCATATTTCACTCTCCAGAAATTAGATTCCGTGCGGGCCCCGCTGCGGGCCTATTGCTCGGTTGAATACCCAGATGGGGACCGGGTGGTGGATTTCAAGCCTTTTCGTCGATCGAAGGCGGAGTCTGTTCGGGTGCCTTGCTGACCACGACCATCGCCGGACGCAGCAGGCGGCCGTGCAGCAGGTAACCCTTCTGGAACACCTTGACCACGCTACCCGGCTCCATGTGCGCGCTTTCCTGCATCGCCATGGCCTGATGGTGCTCGGGGTTGAACGGCTCGCCGTGCGGGTCGACCGGCTCCAGGTTGTAGCGCTTGAGGGTGTCGTGGAACATCTTGAGGGTCAGCTCGATGCCTTCGCGCATCGGCTTGATCGCCTCGTCGTCCGGGTTCGACATTTCCAGCGCGCGCTCCAGGGTGTCGACCACCGGCAGCAGGTCGCCGGAGAACTTCTCCAGGGCGAACTTGTGCGCTTTTTCCACGTCCTGCTCGGCACGCCGGCGGACGTTCTGCAATTCGGCAACCGCACGCAGGCTCTGGTCCTTGGCCGCGGCCAGCTGCTCTTCCAGGTTCTGCACGCGGACGTTCAGGTCTTCGCCGGCACCCTGTTCCGGCTGCTCGTTCATGCGCGAATCCTGGGTCTGTTGTTCGTCAGACATGCCACTCTCCTACCAAAAGAAATAAGCCTTAGAAAACAAAGCGAACCGACGGGTTCGCGGCTCTGCCGGCTATATGGGGGCCAAATCTGCCGCTTCAAGGGTCGGACGGATAATTGCCAGTCAGCGAAAATACTGTATAAATATCCAGAACATTCCACGGAGCCATTCCCATGCTGGTTCACCTGTCCGTACACAACTACGCCATCGTCGAACACCTCGATCTCGAGCTCGCCGCCGGCATGAGCGTGATCACCGGCGAGACCGGTGCGGGCAAGTCGATCATGCTCGACGCCCTCGGCCTGGCCCTTGGCGACCGCGCCGACAGCGGCGTGGTGCGCCCTGGTGCGGACAAGGCGGACATCCTCGCCAGCTTCGACGTCAGCGCCATCGCCGAGGCCCGCGACTGGCTCGCCGAGCGCGACCTGGAGCAGGACGGCCCGTGCATCCTGCGCCGGGTCATCACCGCGGAAGGCCGTTCTCGCGGCTATATAAACGGCAGTCCCTGCCCGCTCGGCGACCTCAAGGCACTGGGCGAGCTGCTCATCGATATCCACAGCCAGCATGAACACCAGTCGCTGCTCAAGGCCGACACCCATCGCCGCCTGCTCGACGAATACGCCGGCAGCCAGGACCTGGCGCGCCAGGTGCAACTGGCCGCGCAGCGCTGGAAGCAGACGCGCCAGGAGCTCGACCGCCTGTCGCGCAGCGGCGATGAGCAGCGCGCCCGCCACCAGTTGCTCAGCTACCAGCTCGACGAACTGGAAAACCTGGCTCTGGGCGAGAACGAACTGGAGTCGCTGGAGGCCGAACACAAGACCCTGAGCAATGCCGGCGCGCTTCTTGGCGCCTGCCGCCAAGTCGTGGACATGTGCAGCGAAAGCGATGCCGGAAACGTGCTTTCGGTCCTGACCGCGAGCCTCCACCGGCTGACCGCCTTCCAGAGCCAGCCGCAGGCGCTGGCCGAAGCCGTCAACCTGCTGTCCAGCGCACAGATCCAGGTCGAGGAAGCGGTCGGCGAGCTGAACCGCTTCGTCGATAACTTCGATGCCGACCCCAATCGTCTGCAGCAACTCGAAGAACGGATGGACAGCATTTACGGGCTGGCACGCAAGCACCGCGTGCAGCCCAGCGAACTGCTCGACCTGCAGCAGCGCCTGCTTGACGAACTGGAAGCGCTCAACGCCGACGACGAAGCCGTGGAGCGCCTGGGCGAGGAGCTGGCCGCCTACGAACGCCACTATCAGGAGAAGGCCGCCGAACTGGGCGCCCTGCGCCGCCAGGCCGCACCGCAACTGGCCACGGCAGTAGAGACGGAAATGCAGCGCCTCGGCATGCCCGGCGGCCGCTTTGCCATCGAACTGAGCGAAACTCCCCATGCCGAACCCCAGGCCAACGGACTGGAGCAACTGGAATTCCTGGTCAGCGCCAACCCCGGGCAGCCGCTCAAGGGCATCGCCAAGGTCGCTTCCGGTGGCGAGCTGTCGCGCATCAGCCTGGCGATCCAGGTCATAACCGCGCAGACCTCGCGCATTCCCACGCTTGTGTTCGACGAAGTCGACGTCGGCATTGGCGGGCCAACGGCGGAAGTCGTTGGCCAGCTTCTGCGTCGCCTGGGCGAGCGCGGCCAGGTACTGACCGTCACCCACCTACCGCAGGTCGCCGCCCAGGGTCACCAGCATTTGTTCGTGCACAAGGATCGCAGCAGCAGCGAAACCCGCACCGCGGTCGCCAACTTGAAGAAGGCCGAACGCATCGAAGAAATCGCCCGAATGCTCGGCGGTGTCGACCTCACCAAGGAGTCGCTGGCGCACGCTCGCAAGATGGTCGATCGGGCGCTGCAAGGCTAAACGCCCCGCCATCATTCACTCGACGCACAAACGAAAACGGCGACCCTTGGGTCGCCGTTTCACGCATCAAACGCGGCTTATTTCTTCTTGCGGATGTACAGGACCAGATTGTGGTCCACCAGCTCGAAGCCGCGCTCCTTGACGATCTCGCGCTGACGCTTCTCGATTTCGGCGTCCATGAACTCGATCACCTCGCCGGTATCGACGCAGACCATGTGGTCGTGGTGGCCGCTGTCGGCCAGCTCGAACACTGCGTGGCCGCCGTCGAAGTTGTGGCGAACCACCAGGCCCGCGGCCTCGAACTGGGTCAGCACGCGGTACACGGTCGCCAGGCCGACGTCCTCACCCGCCTCCATCAACGCCTTGTAGACATCCTCGGCGCTCATGTGGCGCTGCTCGGCGGAATCGAGCATCTGCAGGATCTTGACGCGCGGCAGCGTGACTTTCAGTCCGGCTTTGCGCAGTTCGTTGTTTTCAACCATGTTTGCTTTCTCGGCGCGGAATGCTTCGCAGCATCCTTCAATGCAGGTATGATCGGGGTTTCGTTGCCCAGCCAAGATAGTGGAAGTCACCCCCCGATGCAAAAAGCCAAGCTCACGCTGACCAGTCTCGCATTCGCGATGGGACTTGCCGCACTCGCCGGCTGTTCGTTCCCAGGGGTCTACAAGATCGACATCCAGCAGGGCAACGTCGTGACTCAGGACATGATAGACCAGTTGAAGCCCGGAATGACCCGGCGCCAAGTGCGGTTTATCATGGGCAATCCGCTGATTGTCGACACCTTCCATGCCAACCGCTGGGACTACCTGTACAGCCTGCAGCCCGGTGGCGGTCAACGCTCCCAGGAACGTGTCAGCCTGATGTTCAACGACAGCGACCAGTTGATCGGCCTGAACGGCGACTTCCGCCCGGGCGTCAGCCGCGACGAGGCCATTCTCGGCAAGGAAGCGGCTCCCGGCAATCCGCAGCAACCGACGCAGCAGAAACCCGAGCAGCCCAAGGAAGAACCGGCCAAGCCCGGCTCCGTGGAAGAGCAACTGCAACGCGAAGTCGACGAGGCCAAACCGGTCGCCGTACCGACGCCGCAGCCGCTGGACAAGAATCCGCAGTAATTCGCCTGCGACGAAAAAGCCCGGCCAATGCCGGGCTTTTTCATGCCTGCGCAAAACTCAGGACTTGCTAGCGCGGGCCCGCGCCGCGCGCTGCTTGCGCACTTCCTTGGGATCAGCGATCAGCGGCCGGTACACCTCCACCCGCTCCCCCTCTTCCAATACGCGCTCCTCGGGATTGGCCACAGCCTTGCCGAAGATACCCAGCGGACTCTGCCGCAGGTCCAGCTCGGGAAAGTGTGCAGCGATGCCCGACAGCTCCACCGCTTCGCGCATCTTCGTGCCATAGGGCACGCCCAGACGTAGCAGGCGCTGCCGCTCTGGCAGCGCACAGACCACTTCGATGGCGATGCTGCGGATTTCAGCCATACAGCTGCTTGGCGCGCTGGCAGAAGGCATCGACCATGGTGTTGGCGGCCTGGGTGAACAGCGGACCCAGAGTGGCCTTCACCAGCGCGCCGGCGTAATCGAACGTCAGCTCGAGACTGATCTTGCAGGCCTTGTCGCCAAGCGCCTTGAAGGTCCAGACACCGTGCAGCTCACTGAATGGTCCCTCTTCCAGCTTCATCTCTATGCTCTCGCCGGGGACCAGCGCGTTACGCGTGGTGAAGCGCTGCGACAGGCTGCCCTTGGCGACGCAAAGCTCGGCGCGCATGGCCGTCTCGCTCACCTCGAGCACGGTGCTCGCGGAACACCAGGGCAGGAACTCCGGGTAGCGCGCCACATCGTTCACCAGGTCGTACAGCGCCCGCGCGGGAAATGGCAGGAGGGCCGAACGCTGGATATGCGTGCTCATAAGGTTCTCGCTCATTCAATGAAGGGAAGCCCGCGAACGCCGGGCGACGCGGCTTCCATCGGCAAAAAAACAGCGCGCATTCTCCGAGATTAGCCACGCCCCCTCAAGCGCGCATCCCGCGACGCGGCGAAATCCACGGCACCGATAGCGGCGCGGCCGACGACTCCCTATAATGCGCGGCCTATGGCTAAACAGAAGAAACACCCCGCGGGGACCATCGCGCAGAACAAGAAGGCTCTGCACGACTACTTCATCGAGCAACGCTTCGAAGCGGGCATCGCCCTGTCCGGCTGGGAGGTCAAGAGCCTGCGCGCAGGCAAGGCCCAGTTGGTGGACAGCTACGTCCTGCTCAAGGACGGCGAAGCCTGGCTGCTGGGCAGCCACATCACGCCGCTGACCGCCGCCAGCACCCATGTGATCGCCGACCCCGTGCGCACGCGCAAGCTGCTGCTGCACAAGCGCGAGTTGGGCAAGCTGTTCGGTGCCGTGCAGCAGAAAGGCTATGCCTGCGTCGCCCTGTCCATCTACTGGAAGAAGCACCTGATCAAGTGCGAGATCGCACTGGCCAAGGGCAAGAAGGAGTACGACAAGCGCGACACCGAGAAGGTGCGCGACTCCGATCGCGAGATCCAGCGCGCCATGCGCCACGGCAAGGGCGACTAAGGTCCTGCCTTTCTTACTCGCGAACAGGCTCCGAAGCGGGGCCGTTCGCGAGCAAGCTCGCTCCTGCAGCTTCCGCCTCAGACACCCAGCCTGCGCTGCGCCCTTTGCAGCCGCCGCGCTTCGTCCTGCGCCTCATCGAGCACTTCCTGCACATAGGAAATGTGCCGGTGGGAAATCTCCCGCGCCTCCTCCGCACGCCCCTGCATGATCGCGTCGTACAGCTCGCGGTGCTGGCGCATCAGCTGCTCGCGGGTTTCCGTGCGCTGCGCATACATGCCGCCAATGTTGATCACGACGTTGCGCTTGAGCAGGTCGAACAAGCCGCGGATCGTGTGTAGCAGCACCGCATTGTGGCTCGCCTCGGCGATCGCGAGGTGGAAGCTGGCGTCAGCCGCCCCCTCTTCGCTGCTGACCTTGTCGGTCTGCTGATAACAGCTCTGCAAGCGCTCGAAGGCAGTGGTCAGGCGCTGCTGGTCCACTTCGGTGGCTCGCATCGCGGCGTAGTAGGCGCAGGAGCCCTCCAGGGTATGGCGGAATTCGAGCAGGTCGCGCTGGGCTTCGGGGTTCGCTTCCAGCAGATGCAGCAACGGATCGCTGAAGGTCGAGCCCAGGGCTTCGGCGACATAGTTGCCACCACCCTGACGACTAACTAGAAGCCCCTTGGCCACCAGTTTCTGGATCGCCTCGCGCAGTGACGGCCGCGATACGCCGAACTGCTCGGCCAGCACGCGCTCCGCGGGCAGGCGCTCGCCCGCCTTGAGGGTGCCCTCGAGGATCATCGACTCCAGCCGCTCGACGATGTCGTCCGACAAGCGGCGCTGCCGCACCTGGTTGAAACTCATCTTCCACCTCTTCGGCCGGCGTCACTCGCCGCCCGTGAATACGCAGGCCGGCAGCCTACCCAGCCACCGACGCGACAACAAGGCCGCCAGCGGGCTCCCGACAAAAGTAGTAGCGCGGCAAATTGACAGCCCGCAGGACATGCTTTTACCCTGAGCACCTGCTTTTGTAAATTGGTATTACCAATTTTAGAAAGCATTGCCGAACCCGGTCGTCCGCCTTTTCCGCCTCGCCACAGCGCCGGGTGGCAATCACACGACACGGCAACAGACTCCACACCAAAAACAATTAGGAGCCGCATCAGCATGCAAACCTGGCAGCAGATCTACACGCCGCTCGGCAGCCTCGGGCTGTCCGCACTGGTCGCCGTGGTACCCATCGTCTTCTTCTTCCTCGCGCTGGCCGTGTTCCGCCTCAAGGGGCACATCGCCGGCACCATCACCCTGATCCTCTCGCTCGTCGTCGCCATCGCCGCCTACGGGATGCCCGTCGACAAGGCACTGGGCGCGGCCTTCTATGGCTTCCTCTACGGCCTTTGGCCGATCGCCTGGATCATCGTGGCCGCCGTGTTCCTCTACAAACTCACGGTCAAGAGCGGCCAGTTCGACGTCATCCGCAGCTCGGTGCTGTCGATCACCTCGGACCAGCGCCTGCAGGTGCTGCTGATCGGCTTCTCGTTCGGCGCCTTCCTCGAAGGCGCAGCCGGCTTCGGCGCGCCAGTGGCGATCACCGCCGCCCTGCTCGTCGGTCTCGGCCTGAACCCGCTCTACGCCGCCGGCCTGTGTCTGATCGCCAACACCGCGCCGGTAGCCTTCGGCGCCCTGGGCATCCCGATCATCGTGGCCGGCCAGGTGTCGGGCATCGAAGCGTTCAAGATCGGCGCCATGGCTGGTCGCCAACTGCCGCTGCTGTCGCTGGCGGTCCCGTTCTGGCTGGTGTTCATGATGGATGGCGTGAGAGGCGTGAAGGAAACCTGGCCGGCCGCACTGGTCGCCGGCGGCAGCTTCGCCGTCAGCCAGTACTTCACCTCCAACTTCATCGGCCCGGAGCTGCCGGACATCACCTCCGCGCTGGTCAGCCTGGTGTCGCTGACCCTGTTCCTCAAGGTCTGGCAACCAGCCAACGCCGTGGCAGTGCTCGGCATGTCCGGCGGCGCGGCAGTTGCCGGTGGTAGCGGCAATCCGCGTCCGGAGCCCTCGCCCTACAGCGCCGGTGAAATCCTCAAGGCCTGGTCGCCGTTCCTGGTACTCACCGTCCTGGTGACCATCTGGACGCTGAAGCCGTTCAAGGCAATGTTCCTGCCCGGCGGCGCGCTCTACAGCCTGGTGTTCAACTTCCCGATCCCGGGCCTCGACCAACTGGTGATCAAGGGCGCGCCCATAGTCGCGACCGCCACCGCCATGCCGGCTGTGTTCAAGTTCGACCCGCTGGCCGCAACCGGCACCGCGATCCTGCTCTCGGGGATCGTTTCGATGTTCATCCTGCGCATCGGCGTGAAAATTGGTCTGACCACATTCAAGGAGACCCTGGTCGAGCTGAAGTGGCCGATCCTGTCGATCGGCATGGTGCTGGCCTTCGCCTTCGTCACCAACTTCTCGGGCATGTCCACCACCCTCGCGCTGGTCCTCGCCGGCACCGGCGCGGCCTTCCCGTTCTTCTCGCCGTTCCTCGGCTGGCTGGGCGTGTTCCTGACCGGTTCGGACACCTCGTCCAACGCCCTGTTCGGCGCCCTGCAAGGCACCACCGCGCACCAGATCGGCGTGCACGACACCCTGCTGGTGGCCGCCAACACCACCGGCGGCGTGACCGGCAAGATGATCTCGCCGCAGTCCATCGCCGTGGCCTGCGCGGCGACCGGCATGGTCGGCAAGGAGTCGGACCTGTTCCGCTTCACCCTGAAGCACAGCCTGCTGTTCGCCACGGTGATCGGCGTGATCACCCTGCTCCAGGCCTATGTCTTCACCGGCATGCTGGTTCACTAAGCTGTCTGCTGCCGGGCCGCACGGCCCGGCAGGTTTTTCGTCCCCACCGCCTTCCATCACCGGTGCCCCGCCAGATGATCATTTCCGCCTCCACCGACTACCGCGCCGCCGCCCAACGCAAGCTGCCGCCGTTCCTGTTCCACTACGCCGACGGCGGCGCCTATGCCGAGCACACCCTGCGCCGCAACGTCGCCGACCTGTCCGACATCGCCCTGCGCCAGCGCGTGCTGAAGAACATGGCCGAGCTGAGCCTGGAAACCCGGCTGTTCGACGAGACGCTGAGCATGCCCGTGGCGCTGGCGCCGGTCGGCCTGACCGGCATGTACGCACGCCGCGGGGAAGTGCAGGCAGCGCGCGCGGCGGCGGCGAAGGGCATCCCCTTCACCCTGTCGACCGTCTCGGTGTGCCCGATCGAGGAAGTGGCGCCGGCCATCGACCGGCCGATGTGGTTCCAGCTCTACGTGCTCAAGGACCGCGGCTTCATGCGCAACGCCCTGGAGCGAGCCAAGGCCGCTGGCGTCAGCACCCTGGTGTTCACCGTGGACATGCCGGTGCCCGGCGCCCGCTACCGCGACGCGCACTCCGGCATGAGCGGCCCGAACGCGCCGCTGCGCCGCGTCTGGCAGGCCATGACCCACCCGCAGTGGGCGCTGGACGTCGGCCTGCTCGGCAAGCCGCACGATCTCGGCAACATCTCCAAGTACCGCGGCAATCCCACGGGCCTGGCCGACTACATCGGCTGGCTGGGCGCCAACTTCGACCCGTCGATTTCCTGGAAGGACCTGGAGTGGATCCGCGACTTCTGGGAAGGCCCGATGGTGATCAAGGGCATCCTCGATCCGGAGGATGCGAAGGACGCGGTGAAATTCGGCGCCGACGGCATAGTCGTCTCCAACCACGGCGGCCGCCAGCTCGACGGCGTGCTGTCCAGCGCCCGCGCGCTGCCGGCCATTGCCGATGCGGTGAAGGGCGATCTGAAGATCCTCGCCGACTCGGGCATCCGCAATGGTCTGGACGTGGTGCGCATGATCGCCCTGGGCGCCGACACCGTGCTCATCGGACGCGCCTTCCTCTACGCCCTGGCCACCCACGGCGAAGCGGGCGTGAAGAACCTGCTGGAGCTGTTCGAGAAGGAAATGCGTGTGGCCATGGTGCTGACCGGCGCCAAGTCCATCGGCGAGATCACCCGCGATTCGCTGGTGCGCGAACTGAAAGCCCTGTAGGAACGAGCTCGCTCGCGAACGCCGGTGACTCCGAGGGTTCGCGAGCAAGCTCGCTCCTACGAAGAGAACGTGCCCCTGGCGCGCTCAACCAAAAGAACACCGACGGGCCGTCCAGCGGCCCGCACCGATGATGACTGGAGCCGTGATGAGCCTGCCCGCCGCATTCATCGATACCGTCGAACACCTGATTCCCCGCGAACGCCGCTTCGACGACCCGCTGTCGACCCTGGCCTTCGGAACCGACGCCAGCTTCTACCGGCTGATCCCGAAACTGGTGATCCGCGTCGAGAGCGAAGACGAGGTGCGCACACTGCTGCGCGCCGCCCACGCGCAACAGGTCGCCGTGACCTTCCGCGCCGCCGGCACCAGCCTCTCCGGCCAGGCCGTGAGCGACTCGGTGCTGCTGGTGCTGGGCGATAACTGGAACGGTCGCGACATCCGTGGACAAGGCGAACAGATCCGCCTGCAGCCCGGCGTGATCGGCGCCCAGGCCAACGCGTGGCTGGCCCCCTTCGGCCGCAAGATCGGCCCCGACCCGGCGTCGATCAACGCCTGCAAGATCGGTGGCATCGTCGCCAACAACGCCAGCGGCATGTGCTGCGGCACCGCGCAGAACAGCTACCACACGCTCGCTGGCATGCGCCTGCTGCTGGCCGACGGCACCCTGCTGGATAGCGAGGATGCCGAGAGCGTCGAGGCGTTCAGCGCCAGCCACGGCGAACTGCTGGAGCAACTCGCCGAACTCGGCCGGCAGACCCGCGCCAACACCGAGCTGGCCGCGAAGATCCGCCACAAGTACCGGCTGAAGAACACCACCGGGCTGTCGCTGAATGCACTGGTCGATTACGACGCGCCGCTGGATATCCTCACCCACCTGATGGTCGGCTCCGAGGGCACCCTCGGCTTCATCAGCGCGGTGACCTACGACACGGTGCCCGACCACCCGCACAAGGCCAGCGCGCTGATCGTCTTCCCCGACGTGGAAACCTGCTGCAAGGCCGTGCCGGTGCTCAAGCTGCAGCCGGTGTCCGCCGTCGAGCTGCTCGACCGCCGCAGCCTGCGCTCGGTGGAGAACATGCAGGGAATGCCGGAGTGGGTGAAAAGCCTGTCCGCCAACGCCTGCGCCCTGCTCATCGAATCCCGCGCGGCAACCCAGACGCTGCTGCATGAACAGCTCGCGCAGATCATGGCTTCCATCGCCGAGTTCCCGGTGGAGAAGCAGGTCGACTTCAGCGAAGACCCGGTGGTCTACAACCAGCTCTGGCGCATCCGCAAGGACACCTTCCCGGCGGTCGGCGCGGTGCGCGAAACAGGCACCACGGTCATCATCGAAGACGTCACCTTCCCCGTCGAAAAGCTGGCCGAGGGCGTGAACCGCCTGATCGAGCTGTTCGACAAGCACGGCTACGACGAGGCGATCCTGTTCGGCCATGCGCTGGAGGGGAACCTGCACTTCGTCTTCACCCAGGGCTTCGACTCGCCCGAGCAGGTGGCGCGCTATTCGGCCTTCATGGACGACGTCGCGCACCTGGTCGCCGTCGAATACGGCGGCTCGCTGAAGGCCGAGCACGGCACCGGGCGCAACATGGCGCCCTTCGTCGAGCTGGAATGGGGCCACGACGCCTACCAGCTGATGTGGCAGCTCAAGCGCCTTCTCGACCCGCAGGGCATCCTCAACCCGGGCGTGATCCTCACCGACGACCCGCAGCTGCACCTGAAGAACCTCAAGCCGCTGCCGGCCGCCGACGAGATCGTCGACAAGTGCATCGAGTGCGGCTTCTGCGAGCCGGTCTGTCCGTCCAAGGGGCTGACCCTCAGCCCGCGCCAGCGCATCGTCATGTGGCGCGACATCCAGGCCAAACGCCGCGCCGGCATCGACACCACGCAACTGGAGCGCGACTACCAGTACCAGGGCATCGACACCTGCGCCGCCACCGGCCTGTGCGCCCAGCGCTGCCCGGTGAACATCAACACCGGCGAGTTGGTGAAGAAACTGCGCGGCGAAGAAACCCGCCACCCTGGCACCGCCACCTGGCTGGCCCGCAACTTCGCTACTGCCATGCAGGGCACGCGTTTCATGCTGCATGTCGCCAACGGTGCGCGAATGGTCCTCGGCGCACCCCGCCTGGCAAGCCTCAGCGCGACCATCAGCCACGCGAGCAAGGGACGTGTTCCACAGTGGACGCCCGCCATGCCTCAGCCGGTGCGCCTGCCGCAGCCGCCGCGCGCTATCGACGACAGCCGCCCGCGCGTCGTCTACCTGACCGCCTGCGTGTCCCGCGCCATGGGCCCGGCGGCCGGCGACGAGGAGCAGGTACCGCTGATCGACAAGACCCGCCAACTGCTGGAGAAGGCCGGCTACCAGGTGGTCTTCCCGGACAACGCCGACAACCTCTGCTGCGGCCAGCCGTTCGCCTCCAAGGGCTACAAGCAGCAGGCCGACGACAAACGCGACGAACTGCTTGCCGCGCTGCTGCAGGCCAGTCGCGGCGGGCTCGATCCGATCTACTGCGACACCAGTCCCTGTACCTTGCGTCTGGTCCAGGACCTCGCCGATACCCGGCTGGATATCTACGACCCGGTGAAGTTCATCCGCACCTTCCTGGTCGAGCGCCTGGCGTTCGAGCCGCAGGACAAGCCGGTGGCGGTGCACGTCACCTGCAGCACCCAGCACCTGGGCGAAAGCCAGGCGCTGATCGACCTGGTCGGCCGCTGCACCTCACAGGTGGTGATTCCCGAAGGCATCCACTGCTGCGGCTTCGCCGGCGACAAGGGCTTCACCACGCCGGAGCTCAACGCCCACTCGCTGCGCAGCCTGAAGGACGCGGTGCAGTACTGCGAGGAAGGCGTATCGACCAGCCGAACCTGCGAGATCGGCCTGAGCGCCCACGGCGGAATCGACTACCGCGGGGTGGTCTACCTGGTGGATCGCGTCACCCGCCCAAGGCTGCAGGGCGAATAACCGCGAAGCGGTTATCCGCCGCTTCGCGAACCGCCTTAACCGCCTGTTAACCGACCGCTGCCAGCCTCTGCCGCGAATCCACCGCTGCGGCTATCCTGCTCGGGATTGCCGCGGCGACGCCGCGAGAGAGGACAGAAGATGCGAATCCTGCTGGCTGAAGACGATCCACTGCTGGGCGACGGCATTCGCGCCGGCCTGGGCCTGGAAGGCGACACCGTCGACTGGGTCACCGATGGCGTGGCGGCGGACCAGGCCCTGACCACTGACGAATTCGACCTGCTGGTGCTCGACCTGGGCCTGCCGCGCCGCGACGGCATGGAAGTGCTGCGCGGCCTGCGCAAACGCGGCGACATGACCCCGGTGCTGATCCTCACCGCACGCGACAAGGTCGCCGACCGCGTGGCCGGCCTCGACGCCGGCGCCGACGACTACCTGAGCAAGCCCTTCGACCTCGACGAACTGCTGGCCCGCGTGCGCGCGCTTACCCGCCGCCACACCGGCCGCGCCGTGCCGCATCTGGAACACGGCGACCTGCGCCTGGACCCGGCCACCCACCAGGTCAGCCTCGCCGGCCAGCCGGTGGAACTGGCGCCGCGCGAATACGCCCTGCTTCGCCTGCTGCTGGAACAACGCGGCAAGGTGCTGTCGCGCTCGCGCCTGGTCGAAGCGCTGTATGGCTGGGACGGCGAGCTGGAAAGCAACGCCATCGAAGTCCACGTGCACCACCTGCGGCGCAAGCTCGGCAACGAGCTGATCCGCACCGTGCGCGGCATCGGCTACGGCATCGACCGCCCGAACAAGGACCCTGCTTGAACGTACGCCCACCCCGCGCCGGCTCGCTCAGCCGGCGCCTGCTGCTGTTGCTGATCGGCGGCGTCTCGCTGTGCTGGCTGCTCGCCGGCGCCCTCACCTACCACCTGGCCTCGCGCCAGGTGGACCGTCTCTACGACGAGGACATGATCGACTTCGGCGAGGCGGCGCTGCGCCTGGTCGACGTCGCCGACGACCACCTCACCGGCCAGGGCCGCAACGACCTGATCGCGCGCAGCCGCAAGGCCATCGAGGACCTGCCGCTGGTGCGCCGCGAATCGGCGCTGGGCTATGCCATCTGGTACAACGGCCAGCAGCTCTTCGCCACCAGCGGCCTGCCGCGTGGGGTCGAGTCTCTGGGCAGCGGTTACTCCGACCTCGACCAGGACGGCGTCCACTGGCGCGTGTTGCAACTGAGCACCCGCGACCAGAGCACACGCATCTGGATAGTCGAGAACCTCCACCACCGCAGCCACACCCTGCACCTGCTGCTGCTCAGCTCGCTCTTCCCGCTGCTGCTGGCCTTGCCGCTGCTCGCCCTGCTGGTCTGGCTCGGCGTCAGCAGCGGCCTGGCACCCTTGCGCGGGCTGGCCACGCAGCTCCACCAGCGCGGCGCGCGCAGCCTGCAGCCACTTGCGCTGAGCCGTGCACCGGTGGAAGTGCACAGCCTGGTCAATGCGCTGAACCTGCTGCTGGAACGCCTGGGCAGCGCCATGGAGGCCGAGCGCCGCCTGACCAGCGACGCGGCCCACGAGATCCGCACGCCGCTGGCCAGCCTGCGCACGCATGCGCAGGTGGCACTGCGCTCATCGGACCCGACCGTACTCGCCCACGGCCTGCGTCAGGTCAGCCAGAGCGTCGAGCGCATCACCGCGCTGATGGAGCAGATCCTCCTGCTCGCGCGCCTGGACAACGAGGAGCTGCACGAGACCTTCATCCGCGTCGACCTCGGCCAGCTGAGCGAGGAAACCATCGCCGAACTGGCGCCGCAGGCCATCGCCAAGAACATCGAACTGACCCTGGAGAACCAGGGTGGGACGGTGCTCGGCGTGCCGGTGTGGCTGGGCATCATGCTCGGCAACCTGGTCGGCAACGCCCTGCGCTACACCCCCGAAGGCGGCCAGGTGGAGATCACCCTGGAGCGCCACGGCCAATGGGTCGAGCTGTGGGTACGCGACAGCGGCCCCGGCGTGGCGGCAAGCGAACAGGCGGCGATCTTCACCCGCTTCTACCGCAGCCCAGGAGTGAGCGGCAGCAGCGGCAGCGGCCTGGGCCTGCCCATCGTCAAGCGCGTGGTGGAGATCCACCAGGGCCGCATCAGCCTGCATCCCGGCCTGGGCGGCGCCGGCCTCGGCGTGCGCGTCGAACTACCGTCCGCGCCCTAGCACGGAACCCTGGCGAACTGATAGCGGTCCACCCTTCAAGGCCACGTCGCACTATGCACCGCGGCCTGGGACACGTTCAGCCCGACAGGAGAACCGCCATGAAACGAATCGCCATGATCCTCAGCCTTGCGCTGTTGGCGTCGCCGGTGTTCGCGGCCGACCTGTGCAGCGAGAACCTGCAGAAGATCGACCAGAGCATGCAGACCACGAACCGCAGCGAAACCGTCCAGGAGCAGGCCATGCGCCTGCAGGAAAAAGCCGCCCAGGCCCAACAGGCCGGCAACGACAAAGCCTGCGTCGCCATGACCGAGAAAGCCCTGCGCCTGCTCAAATCCTCTGCATCCAACAGCTGATCCAGCAGCCGCGCCCGACCGCGGGCGCGGCCCATCCATAAGCGCCGCTGAGCGGGCGTCATTCGCGAAACCCCGTTTCATTCCGGCGCCCCTTGCCCTCCCTAAGATGGAGCGATTTCCCCGTAGCCCAAGCGGAATCGCCCATGCCCATCGCCTCCCTGCTGATCGCCAACCGTGGCGAGATCGCCATCCGCATCGCCCGCGCCGCCGCCGAGCTCGGCATGCGCAGCGTCGCCGTGTTCGCCGAGGACGACGCCACCTCGCTGCACACCCGCCAGGCCGACCAGGCCGTCGCCCTGCGCGGTCGTGGCGCCTCGGCCTACCTGGACATGCAGCAGCTGATCGAAGCAGCCCTATCCGCCGGCTGCGATGCGGTGCACCCCGGCTACGGATTCCTCTCCGAGAACGCCGAGTTCGCCCGCCGCTGCGAGGCCGCCGGGTTGCGCTTCGTCGGCCCCGACGCGGATGTGCTCGATCAGCTTGGCGACAAGGCCCGCGCCCGCGCGCTGGCCAGCGAACACGGCATCGCACTGGCTGCCGGAACCAACAGCGCCACCTCGCTGGAAGAGGCCGAACGCTTCTTCGCCCAACTGCCCAGCGGCGCCGGCATGATGATCAAGGCCCTCGCCGGTGGCGGCGGACGCGGTATGCGCGCGGTACGCATGCGCGAGGAAATCGCCGAAGCCTATGCCCGCTGCCAATCCGAGGCCCGCGCAGCCTTCGGCAACGACGCACTCTATGTCGAGCGCCTGATCGAGCGCGCACGGCACATCGAAGTGCAGGTAATTGGCGATGGCAGTGGCCACGTGAGTCACCTGTGGGAACGCGACTGCAGCCTGCAGCGGCGCAACCAGAAACTGCTGGAGATCGCCCCCAGCCCCGGCCTGCATCCGCGTCTACGCGGGGCGATAGTCGCGGCCGCCGTGCGCCTCGCCGAAGTGGTTCACTATCGCGGACTTGGCACCGTCGAATTCCTCCTCGACGAAGACAGCGGCGACTTCCTGTTCATGGAAGCGAACCCGCGCCTGCAGGTGGAACATACGGTCACCGAGGCCGTCACCGGCATCGACCTGGTCCAGGCACAACTGCGCATCGCCGGCGGCGCCAGCCTCGCCGAACTGGGCTTGCTGCAAGCGGATATCCCTGCGCCCAAGGGCTTCGCCATCCAATTGCGGATCAACCTCGAAAACCTCACCGCCGACGGCACCCCGCAACCGGCCAGCGGCGTGCTGCACAGCTACCAGCCGCCCAGCGGCCCGGGCCTGCGCGTGGACGGCTACGGCTACCCCGGCTATCGCACCAGCGCCGGCTACGACTCGCTGCTGGCCAAGCTGATCGTCCACGCGATTGATTATCCACAGGCGCTGCGCCGCGCTTACCGCGCACTCTGCGAGTTCCACCTCGACGGCGTGGCGAACAACATCCCCCTGCTGCTCAACCTGCTGCGCCAGCCGGAGCTGACCGACAACCAGGTACATACCCGCTTCATCGAACAGCACCTGCCGGAGCTGCTGGCGGCTCAAGGCGAAGCCCACCCGCACCGCTGGATCGCCCAGGAGGCCAAAGTGCAGAGCCGCCAAGCGGCGGACGTTCCGCCGGGTTGCGAAGCGCTGAACGCGCCGAGTGCCGGTGTGCTGGTCAGCCTGCTCGCTGCGCCCGGCGACGCCGTGGCCCAGGGCCAGGTGATCGCGGTGGTCGAAGCGATGAAGATGGAATTCGAGATCAAGGCCAGCGCCAGCGGCATCGTCCACAGCCTGGCGGCCACGCCCGGCGACAGCCTCGACGAAGGCGCGCCGCTGCTGTTCATCGAACCCGCCGAAGTGGCCGCGCACAGTGCTGAACAGAGCAACGAACTGGACCTGGACCACATCCGCGCCGACCTCGCCGAAGTCATCGAGCGCCACGCCATCGGCCTCGACGAGCGCCGTGCGGAAGCCATCGCCAAACGCCACGCACAAGGCAAACGCAGCGCGCGGGAAAACCTCGCCGACCTGCTCGACCCCGACAGCTTCATCGAATACGGCGCCCTCGCCATAGCCGCGCAACGCCGCCGGCGCAGCCTGGAGGAGTTGCAGGCGATCAGCCCGGCGGACGGCCTGGTCACAGGCCTGGGTAGCGTCAACGCAGCGCTGTTCGACGAAGAGGCCGCGCGCTGCCTGGCCATCGCCTACGACTACACGGTATTCGCCGGCACCCAGGGCGTGATGAACCACAAGAAGAGCGACCGCATGCTGCAACTCGCCGAGCAGTGGCGCATCCCGCTGGTGCTCTTCGCCGAAGGCGGCGGCGGGCGCCCCGGTGACAGCGATTACCTGGGCGTCGCCGGGCTCGACTGCGCCACCTTCATGGGCATGGCGAAACTCTCCGGGCTGGTGCCGCTGGTGGGCGTGGCGTCCGGTCGCTGCTTCGCCGGCAACGCCGCTTTGCTCGGCTGCTGCGACGTGATCATCGCCACCCGTGACAGCAGCATCGGCATGGCGGGCCCGGCGATGATCGAAGGCGGCGGCCTGGGCCGCTATGCCGCCGAAGAGGTCGGGCCAAGCCACGTGCAGGGCCCGAACGGCGTGATCGACGTGCTGGTGGAAGACGAGGCCGAAGCCACCCGCATCGCCCGCCAGTACCTGTCGTACTTCCAGGGCGAACTGCGCGACTGGCAGTGCGCCGACCAGCGCCTGCTGCGCCACGCCGTGCCGGAGAACCGCCTGCGCGCCTACGACATCCGCCAGGTCATCGCCACCCTTGCCGACGAAGGCTCGGTGCTGGAACTGCGCCGCCAATTCGCACCCGGCATGATCACCGCCCTGGTGCGCATCGAGGGCAAGCCCTTCGGCCTGATCGCCAACAACCCCGCGCACCTGGGCGGCGCCATTGACGCCGTGGCCGGCGACAAGGCCGCGCGCTTCATGCAGCTGTGCGACGCCTTCGACTTGCCGCTGCTTTCGCTGTGCGACACCCCCGGCTTCATGGTCGGCCCCGAAGCGGAGAAGCAGGGCACGGTGCGGCACGTCTCGCGCATGTTCGTCACCGCCGCGAGCCTGAGCGTGCCCTTCTTCACCGTGGTCCTGCGCAAGGGCTACGGCCTGGGCGCCATGGCCATGGCTGCCGGCAGCTTCCACGCCTCGCTGTTCACCATCGCCTGGCCCAGCGGCGAGTTCGGCGCCATGGGCCTGGAAGGCGCGGTACGCCTGGGCTACGCCAAGGAACTGGCCGCCGTGGAGGATCCGCAGGAGCGGCAGAAGCTGTTCGACAAGATGGTCGCCGCCGCCTACCGCAACGGCAAAGGCCTGAACATGGCGAGCTTCCTGGAGATCGACGACGTCATCGACCCGGCCGAGACGCGCCGCTGGCTGCTGCGCGGCCTGGCCTCGGCGCCGAAGCCGGCAAAACGCGAGGGCAAGAAGCGCCCACTCATCGACACATGGTGAAACAACCCCTTGAGCACGCCGTGCGTTCCGCTAGAATGCCCGGCGTCATTGGGGAGTAGCCGCCCGCCCGGTCCGTCCGGCGGGGATCACGCCAACATCCTTGGCCCGCAGGCCATGGTGTGATCAGCGCAGCGCCTGGCAAGACCTTTGACCATGCAACCTCCGCAACGGCCGGGGAGGCGCATGGTCATGGGTATCACACCGGCCGGGAGTTCCACCGTGATGCACCTTTCGCACCCCGCTTCGCCTTCTCTCCACGAGGAGCGCGCCGCATGCTGACTTTCGTCCTCGAACTGCTCGGCATGCTTTTGCTGATCCTGGTTGCTGCAGAAGTCTTCACCAACGCCCTGGAACACTTCGGCGAACGCCTCGGCATCTCCGAAGGCGTCACCGGCTCGCTGTTCGCCGCCATCGGCACCGCCCTGCCGGAAACCCTTGTCCCGCTGCTGGCCCTGCTCGCCGGCACCAGCAACGTGACGGTGAACGAGGAAGTCGGCGTCGGCGCCATCCTCGGCGCACCGCTGATGCTGTCCACCCTCTCCGCCTGCCTGATGGCCTGCTTCGTCATCGGCAAGCGCGGCCTGCGCGGGCGCCTGAAACCAGAGCGCAGCGGCCTGCTGCGCGACCTGAACTTCTTCCTCCTGGCGTTCACCCTGGCGACGCTGGCAATGTTCGTACCCTCGCAGCTGCACACCTACCGCATCGGCCTGAGCGTGCTGCTGGTGCTCACCTATATCGGCTACATCACGCTGACCATCCGAGCTTCGCGTGATCTCGTGGACGATGGCCATGGCACCGAGGCCGACGGCCCCATGCTGCTGTCGCGCATCGGCCTGCCGACCAACGCCTTCACCATCGCCCTGCAGCTGGTACTTGGCCTGGCCATGCTGGTGGCCGGCGCCAAAGGCTTCATCCACGGCGTGGAAGGCCTGTCGAACCTGCTCGGAGTATCCGCCCTGCTGATCTCGTTGCTGATCATCCCGATCGCCACCGAGCTGCCGGAAAAGGTCAACAGCATCCTCTGGGTACGTCGCGGCAAGGACACCCTGGCCTTCGGCAACATCACCGGCGCCATGGTCTTCCAGGGCACCCTGCTGCCGGCCATCGGCATCCTGCTGACACCCTGGCAGCCGCGCATCGAAGTACTGACCGGCGTGCTGATCACCCTGCTCGCCGCGGTCTGGCTGCGCATCAATGCGCATCGGGACGGCATCGCCGCGTGGGTCCTGCTGGGCAACGGCGCACTCTACGTCACCTACCTGGCGATCACCCTGTCGCACTGACCGGCGCGCCGTGCAAGGCCGTCCGCAGCGCCTAAACTGACGGGTTCCAGCCAGCGCCACGGCGCTGGCTGCCGTCATACGCTGCAAGTAAGGAGAGGCCATGAAGATCCTGGTAGTGCTCACTTCCCACGATCAGTTGGGCGACACCGGCAAGAAGACCGGATTCTGGCTGGAGGAATTCGCCGCGCCCTACTACGTGTTCAAGGACGCAGGCGCCGAACTGACCCTGGCGTCGCCCAAGGGCGGGCACCCGCCGCTCGACCCCAAGAGCGACGAACCCGACGCCCAGACTCCGGCCACCGAGCGCTTCCGCCAGGACGCCGCGGCCCAGGCCGAACTGGCCAGCACGCGCGTGCTGGCCGAGGTCAGCGAGGACGACTACGACGCCATCTTCTACCCCGGCGGCCACGGCCCGCTCTGGGACCTGGCCGAGGACCGGCACTCCATCGCCCTGATCGAAGCCTTCGCCAACGCCGGCAAGCCAGTGGCCGCGGTCTGCCACGCACCGGGCGTGCTGCGCCACGTGAAGAACGGCGACGGCAAGCCGCTGGTCGAGGGGCGCCACGTCACCGGCTTCTCCAACAGCGAGGAAGACGCGGTCGGCCTGACCCAGGTGGTGCCCTTCCTGGTCCAGGACGTGCTCAAGGCCAACGGCGGTCGCTACAGCAAGGCAGACAACTGGCAGAGCCACGTCGAAGTCGACCGCCTGCTGATCACCGGGCAGAACCCGGCCTCCTCCGAAGCCGTCGCCAACGCCCTGCTCAAGTTGCTCGGCTGAGCCGGCCGCTTCGAGTGGCTATTGCGGCGGCCTTCGCGTAGAATGGCCGCCGACCTTCCAAGGTTCGTGGGGCCGATTAGGATTCGACGCCGGTGACGAAACTTGAGGGGCATGCCGAGTAGGTGACAGTTCTCGTAAATCCGCTGCCACACTTTCATAGTTGCCAACGACGACAACTACGCTCTGGCCGCCTAAGGGCGCCAGCAGACCCTAGGGGATGCCTGTAAACCCGAAGATTAGGTCTGTCAGATAGAACAGGATCGCCGCCAAGTTCGCTGTAGACGTAACGGCTAAAACTCATACAGCTCGCTCCAAGCGCCCTGCCACTCGGGCCGCGAGGAGTTAACCTAATAGAGATGGCTAAGCATGTAGAACCGATAGCCGAGTGCTGGCGGACGGGGGTTCAAATCCCCCCGGCTCCACCAAATGCAAGACGAGAAGCCCCTGATTTTCCTAGTGAATTTCAGGGGCTTTTTCTTTGCTGGACGTAAGTGTCGAGGAACTGTCGCAAACTATCCCCTTGCCTCTCGACCAGGCTCGTCCTCTGCAACACGCCAGCGCCAGTACATGTCGGGTTTAACCCAAACTACGGTTTGCTCAGAAACAGCCTTGAAGGCATCAAGAACCTTGCGACCAACGACGAGGTTCCCGTCAGCGTTCTCACGGAGCAAGCCCTCTGCGTTGCCCTTCACCAAGTGGTCAACAACATCATCTTGGTAAATGCACCCTTCACGCTCTAACTGCTCGAGCATCCACTGCGCAACGTCCTTGGCTTCCACGGGGCCTACTCCGGCTTCACCAGTTGCAAGGAGTCCGCCGGGAATCTTCCAGACTCAAGCTTCTTACCGGCAAACCACTGACAGGCGTAAATGCCGCTCTCCTGATTGACCACTGCCTGAACTGCCATATCAGGGCCGCCAGACTTCAATTTAACAATGTCACCAACCTTGAACTCATTTCCCTTCGCCATGTGCATCTCCTTTTCGATGGCCATTTGCCTTGTTGTTATACCGTCTATGAAGCCGGAAACCTAGCCAAAGGCCCATATCGAATAGCATCCTGCAGATGGTCTGGGGACAAATGTGCATAGCGCATTGTCATCGTCAGCGTCGAATGACCCAGGATCTTCTGGAGCGTGAGGATGTTGCCGCCGTTCATCATGAAGTGACTGGCGAAGGTGTGCCGGAGAGCGTGACTGGCCTGCCCTTGCGGCAAATGAATCGTGGTGCGCTCCAGGGCGCGACGGAACGAAGTGATGCACGACGTGAAGGGCCCGCTGGCTTTCCAATGGGCTCGGAGCCGATCAGCAAGCTCGGACTGAATAGGCACATGACGAACCCTGCCCGACTTAGTGCCGGAATAGGTGACGACGTTGCCTTGTAGACGATGCGGGGTCAGCTTCTCGGCCTCCGACCAGCGGGCTCCGGTGGCGAGACAAAGCAATGTAACCGGCTCCGTATGCGGATTGTCGCAGCCAGTCCGGATCGCCTCGAGCAGTTCGGCTATCTGCTCCAAAGTAAGCCAGGACAGTTCGCGCTCTTGAAGCTTGAGCAGCTTCACCCCGGCCAGCGGGTTGGCGTAGTCGATCTCGCCTAGAGCCCTAAGCTCGTTGAAGACTGCACGCGCGTAGCCCAGCTCGTTATTGAGCGTCTTCCCCGAAATCCCCTCATCCAGACGCTTGCGGCGCAGCTGCGCATAAGACGCCGCATCGAATGCGGTGCCCACCGGATCACCCAGGCGAACAGCTAATTGCTGGAGCTTCGACAGGCGGCGCGGAGCGTCACGCAGCGAATGGCCATGCAGGTCGTACCAGAGTTGAACCAGCTGAGAGAGGCGGCGACGATCCTTTGGCTTGATACTCCACGCAGGATTTTCGGCGCACTTCTGACGGACTGTCGTTTCAAAGCGCTGGGCCTCCCCCTTGGTCTTGAACCGCTTACGGAAGCGTTTCCCTTTGATCGGTTCGACATCGACAAACCAACGGCCATCCGGGAGCTTAGTGATGCTCATTAGATCGCATACCCCCGTTTTAGGTAGCGATCATTGATGAGCCCGATGATGTGCCTTTCGAAGTCGCGAGTGCTGTACCCCTTCGCCGTGTAGTGATCTTCGATCACATGCCAGAACGGCAGCGTTCTCCCGACCTCAAGGGCCTTTTTTGGCGCATACCGCTCCCGTGCAATCAGGCTGGCGAACTGGCCGAGGAACATTTCGCAGTTCTTGCCGGAGAAGCCCTGGGCCGTCTTGTAGTAACGCCGGTACTCCGTGCGTTCGATGAGCGGATCGGCCTCGACCTGGACCTTCACGTCCTGGGTGATGAGGGACCAGAACGGATCGAAGGTGAAACGCGACTCCAGCAAGCGGAAGCTCTCGCAGGCGTACTGCCAGAGCCCTTGCAGATGCGGGCAGAGCCCGTCGTAGGTGCGGAATCCGATCACATCACCAGAGGCCAGCGTAGAGCCCTCCGAGAACTGCTGAATCACCGAATGGTGAAAGCGGAACTCGATACGCCATACCGTTTCCAGCGGGTTATACGCGGGCTCGTCATCGCCGAAGGGATCGCCGTTCAGGGTAGCCCATACGGCCTGCCAGTAATCGAGCTTGTCGGTGGCCCGAGCCTGAAGCGTCTTGTTGTAGATGCACATTTGCATGCCGGCAGCAGTGCCGAACATGAAGGTTTCACCACGACCATAAACCGAGGCGTTGCCGTCGAATTCGATGCGCTCAATACCGCTGATTTGGCGCACGCGGCGCGAGCGACAATGCATGCGGTCCACCAGATCGGCGGGAGGTGCCCAGCCCTGCACGTCAAGCGCGATATGCACGGCGCATTGGTTGGTTTCGCAGGCGGCGAGAACACCAGCGGCGAGGTCATCAAGCATGCCTTGCAGGATGTGCGGATCGGCGCCATCTAGGGCGTGCGGCGACACTTCAATCTTGAGGTGCGGACCGATGTTCTCGGCCTTCACGTTGTGGTTTTTGATGAGCA
The DNA here is from genome assembly GCF_041409665.1 of Pseudomonas sp. QL9. NCBI lineage: Bacteria > Pseudomonadati > Pseudomonadota > Gammaproteobacteria > Pseudomonadales > Pseudomonadaceae > Pseudomonas > Pseudomonas sp. QL9. The sequence goes on along the minus strand of NZ_CP166971.1, from coordinate 3,486,236 downwards.
GGATGAAGCCGAGGTCGGCGTTCTGCAGCCGGAACTGATAGCCCGAATCGCGACCGATGCGACCCTTGACCCACTCATAGCCCGCGAACTCAACAACCTCTTCCCGCTCCTCGAACAGAGCGAACACCTCGGGACGAATAAGACCGTTGTAGAGCTGGCGAACGGTGTCCACGCCACAGCGCAGGAAACGCACGCCGGACAGGTCAGTGAATTTGGCAGAGCCACGACTGAAAAACAGGCGCCCTTCGGGCGACTCGAAAAACTGCCCATCAGGTTGAAGCATTGCGCGGATTTGGTGGGTCGGTTTGCTCATTTTCTACAGTCCTTCAATGTCCATTAATGGCTACTTCAGTTCCGGGTTATCCGACGTGTTACAGGGGCGTCGACCGCGCCGGCTGGCCGGTTTGCGGTGGGGCTCCTCCGTCGCCTCCAGCCGCAAAACGGAGCCAGCCGGCTACCACAGGAATTCCCCTTTCTGGTGCGGGATCACCGTCACCCTCGGTCCGCCGAAGTCCTCGCCGCTGCCGGTAGGGTTCGCGGTGTTGTCGGGTAGGGGCTGGCCCGGCTGCGGCTGTCGTTGCGCGAGGGCGCCATCAGGGCCTGTGCCTCGGTCGGGGATGCTCGGGTCGAAGTAGCCGTCCTGCGCCACGCTCATGCAGAAATCGAAGGACGTCGCGAACTTGCTGCCCTGCTGCGTGTAGCACTGGCAGGACTTGCCATCCTTCACCGTGGCTTGCGGACGCCGGGCGACGAGGCGTGGGTCGGTGGTGGACAGGCAGTACACGCGGGGATGGCTCACCGGCTGCGTGAGCTGGTCATACACCGGGGCCGACGACGGCACGTCCGGCACCCTCGGGGTGCGGCGTTCGAGGTACTGCGCAGCGGTGAGGGGCTTGGCCTCATTGCCGCCGCTGGGCGTAATGAGCGCGCCGACCGAGGACTTCACCTGATCGACTACGCCCTTGTCCTCGCCGGGTTTGGTGCTGCTCGCCTCCGCCTCGGCAGGCTTGCTGCCCTGCTGGTAGCGCTCATACGCGCGATAGACGAGGAAGCCCGCGCCGATGATCACCGCGAGCGCGAGGATCATTTTCTTCGGCGGCTTGAACGAAAAATGGTGCTTGGCCTGGGTGCTGCTGTAGACGCCGAAGTACTTCTTATCGAGCTTGAGGACGGTCTTGTCGGCATCCTTGAAGCTGGTCTTCTTCTCGACGCTTTCGATCACCACTTCCGATTCAAAGCGGAGCAGCTGCTGGCTCTTGAAGACCCGCCAGTAGTGGATGTGGCCGTTGCACAGGCGCCTCAGGTGGACGTCGATGTAGCGCGGGTCTTGGGTCACGAGGTGCACTTCGTGGCCTTGGTGACGCATGGTCTCGAAGCGGGTGATGTGCTCGGGCGGGCGATTGCGCGGATCACGCACGCCGAACCAGCCCTGCGATTCGTCCACCACGATGATCGCGTCGTGCGGCAGCTCGTACCACTTAAGCGGGTCGTCGAACTCGAACCAGGCCGCGTCGAGCTTCTCCGGCTTGAGGCCGGCGACGTTGTGGAAGTACACGACGCGACCTTCGGCCTTCGCCTTGGCGTCCACTTCGCGGATGGTGTTGAGGGTCTTGCCGTGGCCAGGTTTGCCGGTGCGGATATAGAGCATGGCTGGTCCCCCTTACGCGTCGATGTAGTCGCGGCCCGGGGGATTCCAGACCTGTTTGCGGCGGCGATCCTGAATCTTGTCCAAGCCACTGAGCACCATTCGCGTGGTGACGGCGGCCAGGAACATGTTGATGCACACATCGACATTGGCGAGGCCGAGGATCTGCTGAATCACGATGGAGCCCGCACCGAACTTCCCAAGGATGTAGCTGCGCACCTGATCGAGCAGCAGGTTCGATCCGGTGTAGGTGATAAAGCCGATGCCGATCACCTTGAACACCAGCCGCACCAGCGGCCCGATGATCATGAAGACGAGTTGAGCCAAGTAGACGAATTGCATCATTCACCTCCGAAGGCGCGCCCGACGTAGAGCGCACAAAAGACACTGGTTCCGATCACGAAGAGGATTCCGAGGTCGCTGGCGGCGGCGCACAGCGGCTCGTAGCTGAGCTGGAAGGTCCGCCCGCCATTGGTCTTGAGCGAGAAGGATTTGGCGGTTGGGCAGGTGGCGGGCAGGAAGCGGCTGCCTTGGTTGAGGAAGGACGGCGCTTCGACTTGGCCGTCTTCTTCCTGGGCGAACTGGCCGTTGCCGAGCAGGCCTTTCACTTCGTCCTTGTGCTTGGGGAAGTCGCCTTGGTCCTTCACTTCGCAGCGCAATTGCTTCTGTTGCCGCAGGACCGCGCAGTCGATGGCGTCGCCGTCGCAGGCCAAGGGCGCGTCACAGTCGGTATCGCCGGAGGCGGTGCGCTCGGGTTGGTCCTCTTCGTCCTCGCCGTCGTCCGACTCGCCTTCCTGGCAGCCGGGGCCGGAGCAACTGGACGAGGTGTCGCCGGGCGTGCCATCGGCCTTGGTGCCGCTGGTGCTGTTGTTCACCGTGGTGGTGGTCGTGCAGGCATCCACCCCCGTGCAGCTGGTCACCGTGGTGGTGGTCGTCGTTGTAGTAGTGGACGAACCATCGGAGGCAGGCTCTTCCTTCACCTCGGTCTTAATTTCGGTGTCTTTTTTGCTGGGGCTCGGTTTGCCGGTGACACAGACCGTTTTCCCGTTTTCACCGCTAGCGCACTTGAGGTTGCCCGGCTCAGTCTTCGACTCGAACGCACGGCAGTCGTACTTGTAGCCCCCGTCGATGCTTTCACCGTAAAGCGGGACTTTGTTCGTACAGGTAGTGGTCTTCTCGCCGGTCGGATTGCGCTCCGAGGGCGTGCTCGGCTCGGGGGACGAGGTGGAGGCGGTGCAGCTTTCGCCGGTCCCCAAGTAGGAGTAGTTCTGCCACACCCCGGCGGGGTCGCCGTTCTTGAAGCGGTAGGCATCGGCGAACTCAGCGGGGGAGTTGTAGGTGCAGGAGCCCGAGCACATCGACGCAGGCGGCTCGGCGTAGTTGCTCAGATGGCCGTCTTGAATGTCGGCAATCTTTTGCCCGTGGTAGATCACCTGGCCCTTGGTTGACTCGCACTTATCAGGCTGCGGTGCATCGCAGGCGCCGGTCTGAGTGTTGTACGTCGTGCCTGCCGGGCAACTGGTGCCACGACGGTACATCTGGAGACGGTACTGATTGCCGGTGGATTGATTCACATAGCAATAGGCACTTATCTCGCTTCCCGAAACGAAGGGGGCGGAGGCGCTATGCGATACCACATTGGGGTAGTTCGCCGCAGCGAGCGTGCAAAGCGCCTCAGGGGTCGCGGCCTGAACCGAGCCAATTTCCCAGTAGTAGTCGGCCGCATGAGCCGAGACCGTACCCAGGCAAAGGACCAGAGCCAGAAGGATGCGCCGTCCCATGCTCACACCCGCCCGAACAGCACCACGGCAAACGCCAAGGTGGTGACGATGAGGACATACCATTGGACGGTCATTGCAGTGTCTCCAGAAGAAAGAACCCCGCCGGAGCGGGGTTCGGTGCTTCGGCTGTCTAGGCCGGGTGGGGTTACAGGGCGCGGCGCATGTACTTGAAGGCCGCGGCGGCGACCAGCACGGCGAACACGGCCCAGCCGATGGTGCTGGTGTCTTCGCCTGCGGTGCTCAGGGCAGTGGTGGCGGAAGCCGGGACTTCGGCCATGGCGACGCCGACAGCGCCGACGGACAGAGCGGCTACCGCAGCGGCCTTACGACCGAAGGCCGAAGCGCCGTTTTGCAGCTGGGTTTTCAGTTGGTTCATGGGTGTTACCTCGCTATTTGATGAGTCGTTTCAGGGCCAGGAAGCCGAACGCGATGCAGAAGAGTCCGAGCACTTCGCCGCGCAATTCGGCGACCTGATCCCAGGTCAGATCGGAGCCCAACAGGCTCCGCATTTCCTCGCTCGTGTAGGTGTGCAGGGTGCCGGTGCAGGCGGCGGCGCCATCTGCGTTCACGGTCCAGCTGCCGTCACAAGCGAGGAAATTCACTTGGCCGCTCCGACCCGCCGCCGGGGGGCGTCACACCAGCGCCAGAAGGCGCGGAGGACGAACCACCAAAGGGCGATGAAGGCCACCAGGGCGGCAGCCAGGGAGATAGCCAGATCGAGCGGAGCGCCATCGAGGAACGCCAGCACCGCACGCACTACCGGAGCGACGGCGCAGAAGAGTGCGACGTAGAGAACCCAGCCGAAGGCGAAACGCAGCGGAGCTTTCATCTAGGCGCCCCTCGGCTTAGGACTTGGCCGGCTCGGACGCTTTGTCCGAGGTGGGCTGCTGGCCGGAGCGGGCCGGTTGCTGGGGCGCAGCCGGGCGGGCGGCAGGCGCATCGCCGAGGGGCTTGCCGTTGACGGCGAGCAGTTCGACGAGGACTTGGGTGTTGGTTACTCGGCCGAAGCGGTCTTGAGTCGGGCGCACCACCGAGGCGAACTTGCAGAGAACCGGGCCATCGACGAAAACGATTTCGTCCAGCAGGGTCGGCTCTACCGGGTACTCGGTGATTTCGTAGCCTTTGGCATTGCCCCGCGAGCCCGGCGGGATCGCCGAAATGGCTTGGACGTTGGCGTAAATTTCGCCCGTGCTCTTGGAGGTGTAGGTGTCGGTCTTGGTGACCCAAATCTCGGTGATGCTTTTGGCGGTATCGAACATGGTGAAGCTCCTTATTGGCCTTTTTCGGGCATGAGTTGGCCCGCTGCTGCAATGGGCTCGCTTTGGTGGCCGTCATTCAGCGGGTGGGGTGGTGCTTGGTTTTGCGGTGGTGCGGGCGGTAAGTCGGGTGAACACCAAGGGCGCTGCCCTTGTCATCCCGCTCTTGCCGCCGAGGGCTCAGGAGCGCGGGGCGGTGGAGCTGCCCCACACTCCAGAGCGGAGGCTATTCAGGGCGGGGGGCGGTCAAGGGTGCGCTTCGCCCGGCGCTCCGTTTGTCCGAACGGGAAAGCGGGTTCGGACAAGCCGGGGCGGCGGCCCTGGACCGGGTTGGCCTGGGTGCGCTTGTTGCGGTCGGCCCACTTCGAGATTTCATGGGCTACGCACATCAGCGGAAAGCCAACGCAGGTCAGGAGGGCGAACAGCAAACTTACGCAGAAGGTGGCGTCAGTGGGCATGGCTCAGGCCTCCAGTTCGAAGGGCTCGCGGATCGGCACGAAGGGCGTCGGTCTGCCGCTGTCGTACACAACGTGCCAGTACTGCGGCGGACGCCGGGCGGGATCGTGTTTCGCGCAGAAAGAACGGGGGCGGCAGAGCCACCGGCCATTTTCCTTGTAAGGGCGCCCAGGGGGCTGGCAGTCCAGACACGGAGACGGGTTGCACGATTGCGGCCCCATCCTTGCGACAAAGCACACAGAGCAGTCGCAGTGGGCGGGATGGGGTAGGTGCAGATATCGACTGACGTGCATCGGCAAACACCTCCCAGTCAAAGCTCTCTCGGAGACGGAAGACCAGCTCGGCATTTAAGGAGCGGTTAGCGGCTTTGGCAGAGCGCTCAACGCGGGAACGGAGCGCAGAAGGCAGGCGGAGCTTGAATTGCGAATCCATGCGGCTCATGCGGTCCACTCCTTCTCCAACAACTCCCGAGTCAGCAGCGTCACGTTCACCATGACGTGCTTCCCGACCTTGTGTGACGGGATGTAGCCGTTGCGAATCCAACCCCAAACGACGTCGTGGTTGTCTCCCATCCGGATCCAGTCGGCGAATTCCCTCCAGGGCATCACCGGCGGGGGCGCGAGTAGGTCTTTCAGAGTGAGCTTGATTTCTTCCACATCCATGGCCTTTGCTGCACTATGTTGGTATTTGTTGGTCAATTATGATCCGGCAATATTTGCCGGTTTCATATTGACGATTATAGGCAGGCGGGCATTTTTGACTAGCAAATATTGCCGGCTATTTAGATGATTTAGGAATATGAAAGACCGCATCGTCGCGATACTTGACTATAAGAAGCTCACCGCGAAGAAGCTGGAGGAGCTAAGCGGCGTCGACCGTGAAAAGTGGTACGCGCTCAGAAAAGGCGGTCGGCGGGTAAACGAGGACGACATAAAGGTCATCGTTGAGCTCGCACCCGAATACGCTCTATGGCTGGTCAGCGGCAACATCGCCCCTGAATGCGGGCAAACAAGCCCCGAATACGACGAAGCACACCGAAACTTGACCAATCAAAGCGCGGGATAGCGATCACAACGGAAGTGGCTAGGCGCTGGTACGCCCGAGCACGTGGAGTCAAGAAGGAATAACAGGAGCACGTCAGGCATGGATAAGCGCGAAATCGACGAGCAGCTGAAAAACCTCAGCTTCGACATGGACGACGAAATAGACGATCGCAACGAACGTCTTGGCCATCGCTCCTCAGCTCCCAGCCACGTCTATCGTCCGATGGACCCAAGTCACGCCATCATCCTGGCCGCCATCATCATCGTCGGCGGCCTTTGGGGCGGTAAGCTGTTCTACGACTATATCCAAGAGCAGCGTATGAAGGCCGCACTCAATGAGGCCGGCCACTATATGCAACAAGCAATGAGACAAGCCGAAGAAAACTCAAGGCAAGCGCAGGCCGAACTGCAGCAGCGAATGGCGCTAGAAGAAGAAGCCAGAGAACAGCGACAAGCCGAACAACTTGCCCAGCGCCAGGCAGAACAGGCGCGCATCAGTCAGGAAAAACGCTTCGAGTCCGCGCAATGCCAGTTTTGGTGGCAGCAACACCAGCAGAACCCAACAGAGCGAACGGCACAAAAGAAAGCCGAAAGCTGTGGAGACTAAAGGCTCCCCGAGAGATGGACTAAACCGCAAAATCCCCCCTATTGATTATTATCAAAAACAAATCAAGAAGAACATACCATGAAAGCACTCTTGATTGGCGCGGGCGCCTCCTACGAATGCGGAATGCCACTCGTCTGGGAGTTCACAAATATATTAAGAAGCAACGTCTTAAAAAGGCTTGACACAAAGCTATTTGATTTCAGAGAAAGCCCTGATTTTAGATATATTTTTGAAAAAATAATCTCCAACCCAAAGCTACACTATGAGGAAATGATTGGTGAGCTTGAAAGAATAAGAATAGACAATCCAGAACAGTCAAGCGTAGCCACATCAACAGCCCTCCAGCTAACAGAGTGCGTACAGATTCTACTTCTAGAGGACCAGCAAAATACCACCGAATACTTCAAATTAAAATGCAAAGATTACGACGGAATAAAGAGTCTGATATCAAAGCATGGAAAAGTTGACATATTCAGCCTAAATCACGACATAAACCTCGAAGAAATATGCAAGCACCATGGAATAAAATACAAAGACGGCTTCTATGAAAGCGAAGAAAACAACTACTCTCACATTGCAAGATTCAAAGTCGCAACAAAAGAGCAGCTAGATTCAGGAAACCTTAACTTCCTCACCAAAGACGAGGAAGGGATAAACATAATAAAGCTACATGGCTCACTTGACATATTTGCCGCCGAAGATAAAAACCTATACCTAAAGTGCACCCCCGATGAAAATGAGCCTATAGGGGGACATATAAATGAAATAAGAAAAATAGAACAGCACAACAGAGAAATCTGCCAAGAATCCAAAGTCCGCGCAACGATGGAGCTTTGCGTTTATGACAAAAATGGAGAGCTACAATTCCTAAGACGCTCCCTACTCTCTGGCTCTCATAAATTCAGCAAAACTTTTGATCAAATTGCCCCGCGAGCCCTATTTGAAGAATTCAAAAATAGGATAAACCACTCTTGCGAAATCGATGTCATCGGATATGGATTTGGCGACCCGCACATAAATAACACCATAAAAAACTGGCTAATTAATCCTAAAAACAAATTAACCATATACGACCCTTACAGAACAACAGCGCCAGATTTTTTAAGCGACCAAGAGTCAAAAATTGAAATAAAAAATTATGGACTCACTCGCTACTTAGATTCGCAAATCCCCAGAAAAAGAAATATAGGAGAGCTATTCCGGGAGAAGATATTCGAAAAAACAAGAGAATCTCTTAAAAAAAGACGCCTAAACTCTTGGAAGGAGCCCGATAATTAAATCCCTCCGCACAAATCGAAAAGATCAGGGCGTAAGGGATAAGCTACTGGTCAGCGAACTAATACCAAGGCAACAAAGCCATGAGTCGAAAAAGTGTCGAACCCACTCACGGACAATTGCCAACATTAGCCATGGAGTAACTGATGAGCTCTCTAGAAAGCTGATGTTGACCAAGGAAGACCAGCAACGAGACCGGCAGGGAACGGGTTCAAATCCCCCCGGCCCACCAAATGCAAGACGAGAAGCCCCCGACCTTCCAGGCGAAGTTCGGGGGCTTTTTCATTGGGGCTGGCGGGCGCTAGTCTCTTCGCAGGACGAATGCCTGGAGCTGCCATGGAACTGCTCTGGCTGCCGTTGATGCTGCTGACCAGCTACTGGTACTTCCAGAGCGCCTCGGCCGGTACATCCCTCCCCTTGCGACTCCTTGTCTCAGCCCATGGCCTGGTCGCGGCGCTATTGCTCATTGGCGCTTTGCTGGCCGGTTTTAGTGGCTGGCATAGGGATGCGCATGTCGCGGTCTTTCTCTGATTGCAGTTGCTGCCTTTGCTGCTGATCGTCCTTTCCCTGCTGCTCTTCCGTGGGCCGCGGGAGATCCACTGGCTGCAACTGCTGAACGTCACCGGAATGCTCTAGCCGGGTTTTCTGGGGGCGATGCTCGCAGGTGGAAGGTGGCTCTGAATGGCTCGCCTTTGGCTCCACAGATCATTTTCCGTCCTGCCCAGTTGTGGTACTTAAGAGCACCCCGAACCTCCACGAATAACAAGAAGAGGAATCTGGATGTTCAAACTCCTCCTGCTGGCCAACGTATTGCTGGCCAGCGTATTCGTTGGCGCCCTGAGTTGGACGGTGATCGTCTGGTCGCCGCCGCTGAGCAAACCGGTCCGCGTCGAACACGCTTTCCGCATGCCAGCCCCGGCGCCACTGCATCAACCGGCTCATCCGTTCTGGTTCGCCCAGGTCATGCTCTGATCGGCGATTTCCTCAAGCCTCCCGCCGGTAGCGCTCTCGCCTGCCCCTCCGAATCACGTCCCCGCCGTGTAGGCATCGCCGGACCGCGCCGCTTCCCGGGACGCCGGCGCGATCGGCGATGGGTTGAGTTTCCCCGCCGGGGCGCTGGTCGGTAATACGGCATTTTCCCGAGACGGAATCAGCCTGTTGCACGGGGGCTCAGGCGACAGCTGAGGAAAAAACAGGGCATAAAAAAAACCGCTCCCAGGGGAGCGGCTGAAAGGACGTTGATAGAGCAATCACGATTTTTCAACGTCAGGAGCCGGTTTCCGCCGCATCGCCTGTGCGATGCGGCGGAATGGATGAGACAGGTTAAAGACCGTTAGCCTGCGAATAAATTCCGCAGACAGCCATGAACTCTTCGGGAAAACGTAACAATCCTTGAACGCCCGCCGGCGCGATGCCGGCGGGCCTTGCGGCCGTCAGAGGATCGACAGCGGGTAGTCGATGATCAGGCGCATCTCGTTGTTGTCCGCCTCGGCCTGGTCGGCATTGCCGCGATGGAACGCCTGGCGCAGGCGGAAGGACAGGTCCTTCGCCGGGCCGGACTGCACCACGTACTTGGCTTCCACGTCGGTTTCGTGGTGGCTGCCATCGGCGCCGTAGTTGTAGGCACGGTACGGGCTGTCGGCGGCCATGTGCTCGCCGTCGATGTTGGTGCCGTTGATGTAGCGGGTCATGAAGCTCAGGCCCGGTACGCCGTAGGTGTCCATCGCCAGGTCGTAGCGGGCCTGCCAGGAGCGCTCGCCCGGACCGTTGAAGTCGGAGTACTGCACCGAGTTGGCGAGGAAGATCGAATCGCCGGCCGCGCCTGCACCGTTGTCGCCGAAGCCCACGTAGTCGAACGGGGTATCGCCCTGCACCTTCTGGAAAGCCAGGGTCAGGGTGTGCGCGTGGAGGAAGGAGTAGGCGGTGGCGAACGACCAGGTGGTGTTGTCGATGCGACCGGCCTTGGCCTGGCCATAGTCGGTGGTCTTGTAGAGGTTGAAGTCGAAGTTCAGCGACTGATCGCCGCCCAGGCCCAGGGTGTAGTTGGCGTTGCCGTAGTACTGGCGCCAGATGTCTTCGAGTTCGGCACCATACAGCGAGACGCTCAGGTCCGGGGTGACGGCATAGCGGCCACCCAGGAAGCTGGCGCTGTCGGCCTCGACGTTGGCGTAGGTGGCGAAGATGCCGCCGGTGTGGCTGGTGGTCACCGGGCTGGTAGCGGCGGTGTAGTGGCCGGCTTCCAGGTCCAGGTCCTTCACTTCGCTGCTCTTCAGCGCGAAGCCGCTGGCGGTCTGCGGCATCAGGCGCGTGCCGCCGGCAGCGAATACCGGAGCGGTCGGCTGCATGTCGCCGAATTTCAGCTCGGTCTTGGAAACACGAATTTTGAGCGCGCCGCCGGCCTTGCCGTAGCTGTCCTGCGGGTCGCCATGGCTGTCCACCGGCAGGTTGCCGGTGCCGGCGTTACCGCCGCCAGCGTCCAGCTTCAGGCCCAGGTAGCCGAAGGCGTCGACGCCGAAACCGACCGTGCCCTGGGTGTAGCCGGAGCTGTAGTTGGCGAAGAAGCCCTGGGTCCAGTCACGCTGGTCGCCGGCGCCGTTCTTGCCGTCGTGGTCGTAGTACATGTTGCGCAGCAGCAGGTCGAGGTGGCTGTCCTCGAGGAAGCCCTTGGCGTCGGCCTGGTCGCTGACGAAAGCGTCGGCGTGGGCCATCTGGCTGGCGGCGGATACAGCGAGCATCAGCAGGCTGAGTTTGACGTGCTTCATGGTGGTGCCCCTTGTGTCTTGGAATGCGAGCCGATGTAAGCGTGACGGCACGTTTTTTAAGGCAGAACGAGTGCGCGGCCAGGCTCGCGAGGAGCAGCCGAACGATCGAGAGGTAATACGCGGTCCCCGCTTGTTTTCCCCTGCGGAGTGGGGACACATGATGCCGATTGCGCGGGCGATTTGAACCCGCAATCAGGCAAAGGACTCTTAACAAAAATGTAATGAATCCCCGTGCCAGAGCCTTCTCCGAGGTATCAGCCGAGACCGGAAAGCAAGCGGCCGGCATAGCTGCCGGCCGCAAGGTCGCGGTGCGGTCAGGCGATCACTCCGGGTCCTTCGGCAGCTGTGCCGGGGCCTGATACCACTGCTCGCGCGGTACCCATTTCGGTTCGCGCGGATCGCCCAGGTAATGCGGCGACATGATCTGCACGCCGTATTCGTTGAACACGTCCTGGATGTTCGCGTGCAGCATGCTCAGCAACTCGGCGCGCGGTTGCGGTCCGCTGGGGACGGCCTGGGCGACCAGGCGGTACTCCGGGTAGAAGTCCGACAGCGCGGTCTGGAACACGTGCGGCTTTGGCCGCTGCAGGATGCCTTCGGTGCGCCGCGCCGCCTCCAGCAGCATCGCCTCGACCTGCCGCCAGGGCGTGTCGTAGCCGATGGTCACGGTGGTATCGACCACGTAGCCCGCGCCCTGCACGGTGCGCGAGTAGTTCTTGGTCACTGCGCCGGTGATGGTCGAGTTGGGGATGGTCAGCACCTCGCCCAGGCCGGTGACGATGGTGGTGGTGAACATGCCGACCACGCTGACCGTGCCCTCGTGCTCGCCGATGCGGACGAACTCGCCGGGCCGCAGCGTGCGCGTGTAGGTGAGGATCAGCCCCGACGCGGCCTGGCCGACCACGCTGGAGGCGCCCAGCGAGATCATCAGGCCGATCAGCACCGACAGGCCCTTGAAGGCATCGGTGCCGGAACCGGGGAAGTACGGGTAGGCCATGGCGATGGCAAACAACCAGATCGCCAGCGAGGTCAGGCGCTCCGTGGGGATCAGGGTTTCCTGGGTCAGCCAGGGGATGGCGCCCGGCCGCGACAGGCGCTGCAGCAGACGCCGGCTGAAGGCGCTGATGCCACGGGCGATGAAGAAGATCGCCATGACCACGGCCAGGCCGGGAATCGCGTTGACCATGCCGGTCAGCAGGTAGGTCGCCAGCTCCAGCAGGTAGCTGTTGAGGCTCTCGCCCCAGGGCCGGGTATAGGGGAAGCGCGCGAGCACGAAGCTCAGCCATTCGTAGCTGGCCAGCAGCACGAGGATCCAGTACAGCAGCGAGGCCACCCGGCGGATCAGCGGGAAGAGGAAGCCGGTGTCGATCAGCGGCGTGTGGCCGATCTTCAGGCTCTCGGCGTGGCGATTCATGACCCGTACCAGCACTGCGAGCAGCTTGCCGCGCATCCAGTGCAGCGCGCGCAGCAGCGCCAGGTAGATCAGCGTGGCGATGCTCGCGGCCGCCGCCGCGACCAGCAGGAAGCGCAGGCTGCGCGCCTCCTGGCTTTCGACGACTACCTGGCGCAGGCGCTCGGCCGCCTGCTGGGCTGCTTCATGCACGCTGCTGTCGTCCGGACCGAGGTCGTTGGGGGTGACGAAGAAGGCGCGGCGGTCGGCGAGCAGGACCATGTAGCTGTTCTGCACGCTATCCACGGTCACCGTCAGTTCCGCGTGACCTTCCAGCGCCTCGTCGATCGCAGCCTTGGCCCGGGCGACGCGGATTTCCGGGCTCTCGCCGAGCAGATTGCCGCGAAACACCATGATGCTGCGGTTTGCGACCTTCAGTTCCGCCGTCGCCGGCGCGGCGCTCGTCGCATCGGCCGTATCCGCCGCCTTCGCGGTGCAGACGCAGCACAGCAGCAAAACCATCAACGACCACAGATACGCCCTGATGCGCATAGATCCGACCACCCCATTGCTACGAATTCGTCCATAAAAATTCGAAACGTCGCTTCGCAGCGTAGCCCAGCCGCTACCGATGGACGGTGGGGCGGGTCAGCCGATGTCGAGCGCTTCCAACTGGCGTTGCAGGCGCCACGTGGTGACCTGATCGGCGCTCATCGGGCGGCTGAAGTAGTAGCCCTGGGCGATGTCGCAGCCCAGGCGTTCGAGCGCCTCGGCGGTGGCGGCATCCTCCACGCCCTCGGCGACCACCTGCATGCCGAAGTTGTGCCCGAGGGCCACGGTGGACTGCACGATCATCGCGTCGGAGAAGTTGCTGGTCATGGCCGAGACGAAGGTGCGGTCGATTTTCAGCACCTGCACCGGCAGGCGCTTGAGATAGGCCAGCGAGGAGTAGCCGGTGCCGAAGTCGTCGATCGACAGCGTCACGCCCAGGTCGCGGATGGCCTGCAGGCTGCGCAGGGCCATTTCCGGATCCTCGAGCAGGGTGCCCTCGGTCACCTCCAGCTCGATCAGCTCGGCCGCCACCTGGTGCTCGTTCAGCAGCGACTGCAACTCGCTGACGAAGTGCGGGTTGCGCAGGTTGTTGGCGCTGATGTTGATCGCCATGCAGGTGCCCAGGCCGCGCTCGCTCCACTGGCGCAGTTGACGCAGGGCCTCGTTGAGCACCCAGTGGGTGAGCGGGTGGATGAGCTCGGTGGACTCGGCCAGGGGGATGAACTCGCTGGGCGGCACCATGCCGCGCTCGGGGTGGTCCCAGCGCAGCAGCGCCTCGAAGCCGACTACCTGACGGTCGCTCAGACGCACCTTGGGCTGGAAGTGCAGATGCAGGCCGCCCTCGCGGATCGCCCGGCCCAGCCCGGTGTGCATGGCCAGGCGTTCGGGGGTGTAGTTGTCGTCGCTGCGCTGGTAGAGCACGAAGTCGCGGCGGCTGTTCTTCGCCTGGTACATGGCGATGTCCGCGCAGCGCAGCAGGTCGCCCGGGTTGTCGCCGTGCTCCGGGTAGCTGGCCACGCCGATGCTGGCCGCCAGTTCGATCTGGATGCCGCCGGCCAGCAGCGGCTGGCCGAGCACCTGGCCGACCCCCTGGCAGAGCCCGGTGATCGCCACCTCGTCCAGCAGGTGGCTGGTCACGATGGCCATTTCGTCGCCCCCCAGGCGGGCGATGTCCGCGTCCTGGGTGCGCAGCCAGCCACCCAGGCGCTTGCCGACTTCCTGCAGCACGGCGTCGCCGTGCTGGTGACCGAGGGTGTCGTTGACTTCCTTGAAGCGGTTCATGTCCAGCAGCAGCACGGCGAAGCGCTGTTCCGGCCGGTTGGCGATGCGCTGCTCGATGTCGCGCACCAGCCAGTAGCGGTTCGGCAAGCCGGTCAGCGAGTCGTGGCTGGCCAGGTACTCCTGTTCTGCGAGGTAGCGCTTGCGCTCGGTGATGTCGTGCAGCACCAGCATCAGCAGGGTGTTGTTCTGCCAGCGGAACAGCGTGGCGTGGGCCTCGCAATCCAGCGGCTGCTGGTTGTCGCGACGCAGGAACTGCCATTCGCAGTCCACCTGGCGCTGTGCGCCGCTGAGCAGGTTGCCCAGGTTGGCGCGACTGGCGATCAGCGACAGCCGGCCATCGGGCTGGAACTTGGGCGACAGCTCCGAGGGCAGCATTCCGATCAGCGCTTCCGGCGCCGCCACGCCGAACATCTGCCCGGCTTGCTGGTTGGCGGCCTGGACGCGGCCATCGACGCCGATAAGCAGGACGCCGTCGTTGATGTCGGTGAACAGCTGCCGGTAGAAGCGCCCGTTCTGGCTGATCTCGCCGATCAGCAGGCGCAGTTGCCAGGCCGCCAAGCCGATCGCCAGCGCACTGATGAGCAACAGGGCGGCGCTGAATGCGGTGCGCTTGAGCCAGGGAATCAGGAAGCTGGCGGTGGTCTGTCCGACCACGGCGTGGATCGGGAAGCTGGCCGAAGGCGCGTCAGCGAACAGGGTATTGCTGCCGTCGATACTCGGCCCCTCGACCACCGCGAAGCGCGGTATCTCCAGGCGCTTGCGCAGTGGCGAGTCCGCCGGCAACGGCAGGCCGACATAGCCGCTCGGTTCAGGCATGCGGTAGAGGATCATGCCGTCGTTGTCGATCATGCCGGCGTTCATCTCGGCGGCGAGCCCCAGGCGGCGCAGCAGCTCGCCGATACGGTCGGCATCGATCAGCGCGCCGACCCGCTGGATCCGGCCCTTGGCATCGCGCTGGCCGATCAGCATCGGCAGGTACAGGTTGTTGCTGCTGGGCAGACGCTGCACGCGCCCGAAGATCGGGCGCTCGCCGACTTCCAGAGGGAACTGCCCGGCCAGCGCCTTGAACTCTTCGCTAGCCGGATGCCCGCGGTTGTCCACGGCCAGGGCCCGGTCATCGCGCACCACGAAGAGGTAGGCCGAGATCGGGTCGTAGCGCATGGCCTTGGCCAGGACCTCCAGGGTGTCCTGGTCACTCGTCACGCCCGTTGCATTGAGGTCGTCGGCGACGACGTACATGCTCGCGTAGCTCTGCAGCAGGAGGGAGCTGATGTAGCCCTCCAGGGAGCGCGCGAGCGCGGAGATGTTCTGCCGCACCAAGGCGGAGCTGCTGCTGTAGTCGCGGTAGCTGCTCCAGCCGCTGATGCCGATGAGCAGAACCAGAACCAGCAAGACGCCAGAATAGAAGGTCACGCCGATGCGTTGGCGGCGGGTGGCTCCTCGGGCATGGGCGAAGAAATCGAGATTGCTGGTCATGGGTTCCGTCTACGACTGCAGCGAGAATGCCGCGACAAGGGTATGGCATAGAGCCATCAACCCGATACGACTATTACATTAGTCAGGCTTATCGGCCGGCAGACGGGAAAATCCAGGCGCCATCCGCCGAGCGGCGGGGTTCAGCGGTTCGTCTCATGGAGCTAGAGCGGTCGCGTCGTCGGGCATGACCTTGTAGTCATGCACTTTGGCGGAAATAGCACAGACGTCCCAACCGCGCGAAAGCCTCAGCTGCTCTCGCGCACCATCAGCTCGAAACCGAGGTCGACCACCGGCTCGGCTACCGCCCGTCCGCCGATCAGCGCCAGCAACTGCTCGGCCGCCCGCTGGCCGATGGCCTGGCGCGGCGTGCGGATGCTCGACAGGCGCGGGACCATGAACTCGGAGCTCGGCAGGTCGTTGAAGCCCACCACAGCGACCCGCTCGGGCACCGGGATGCCACTGCGCAGCGCTTCGAGCAAGGCACCCTGGGCCAGGTCGTCGTTGCCGAAGAAGATGCCGTCGACATCCGGCTGGCTGGCCAGCAACTGGCGGAACAGCTCACCGCCAAGGCCGACCGAGGAAGGCCGCGGGGTGAGCAGCTCCAGCGCCGGGTCGTAGCAGCCGGCCTGCTGCAGGGCGCGGCGGAAACCCTCGCCGCGCAACAGGGTGCGCTGGTCGAGTTGCGCGCCGACATAGGCCAGCCGGCGGCGCCCGCGCGCCAGCAGGTGCTCGGCGGCGGCAGCACCGGCGCGCAACTGGGAGAAGCCGACGCAGTGCAGGCCCGGGCTGTTGTCCAGGTCCATCATGTAGACGCAGGGAATGCCGCTGGACTCGACCATCCGTCGGGCGCTTTCGGTGCGCTCGAATCCGGTCAGCAGCATGCCGCGCGGCTGGTAGGCCAGGTAGTTGCGGATCAGCGTCTCCTCTTCGTCGCGCGAGTAGTGGAAGTTGCCGATCAGCACTTCCAGGCCCTGCGGACGCAGCACGCCGTGGATGGCTTCGAGGGTATCGACGAACAGCTGGTTAGACAGCGACGGCACCAGCACCACCACGCTGTGGCTCTGCGCCGAGGCCAGCGCCCGTGCCGCCGGATTGGCCACATAGCCCAACTCGCGGGCCGCCTCCTGGACCTTGAGCACCAGCGCCTCGGCCACGCTGCTGACCCCGCGCAAGGCGCGCGAGGCGGTGATCGGGCTGACGCCGGCACGCTGGGCAACTTCGTTGAGGGTCGGGCGACCGCTGGCGCGGGAGTTCTTGTCGTTCTTCTGGACGGTCATCGGCTGGCTTGCCAAACAAAAATCGAGGCACTAAGGTAGCGCTGTCTCGCGAGCCGGGCAATTGCCTGCAACCGCCTCTGGCGGCCCCGCCCCTCGCAGCGGCCATACAGCCGCCGACAGATCGCAACCACCTAAAATGACAAGAAAGCGGAGGCAGCCCCATGCTTTTGGCTTCGACTTTTAAAGATAGCGCTGTCTCCGCACCGAGGTGCGACATGCTCCCCACCATCCAGGCCCTGCTGATCATGGGCGTCTCCGGCTGCGGCAAGTCCAGCGTCAGCCAGGCCATCTGCGGCCTCAGCGGCGCCCACGGCATCGAAGGCGACGCCTTCCACCCGGCTGCGAACATCGAGAAGATGCGCGCCGGCATGCCCCTCACCGACGACGACCGCGCCGGCTGGCTGGAAATCCTCGCCGAGCAGTTGCGCCAGTCCCTGGCCGCCGGCCAACGCCCGGTGCTGACCTGTTCGGCGCTCAAGCTCGCCTATCGCGAACGCCTGCGCCAGGCCGTACCCGGCCTGGGCGTGGTGTTCCTCGAATTGCCCCGAGGTGTCGCCGCCCAGCGCGTCGCCGAGCGCCCCGGCCACTTCATGCCGGCGACCCTGGTGGACAGCCAGTTCGCCACCCTCGAAGCCCCCCACGACGAGCCGCTGACCCTGGCGGTCGATGCGACCCTGCCGGTCGAACGCATCGCCGAACAGGCCCTGGCCTGGTGGCGAGCGCACGATTCGCTCTGAGCCGATTTGCCACACGCGCAAAAGATAGCGCTGTCTCATACTCCTGACACAACAAAGACAAGGGAGCCCCTGCCATGTTCGGTCTGTCTCACGACACCTACCTGCTGCTCGACGCGGTAGTCACCATCATCGGTCTGATCCTGCTGATCACCCGCTTCAAGCTGCACCCCTTCCTCGCCCTGATCATCGCCTCCGGCTTCCTCGGCCTGACCTCGGGCATGCCGGTGGCGCAGATCGTCAAATCCTTCCAGGACGGTTTCGGCGGGGTGCTCGGCTTCGTCGGCGTGATCCTTGCCCTGGGCACCATGCTCGGCAAGCTGATGGCCGATTCCGGCGGCGCCGACCAGATCGCCCGCACCCTGATCGACGCCTTCGGCGAGCGCCGGGTGCACTGGGCGATGATGATTTCCGCCTTCCTGGTGGGCATCCCGCTGTTCTTCGAGATCGGCTTCATCCTGCTGATCCCGCTGGTGTTCATCGTCGCGCGGCGCAGCGGCGTATCGCTGATCAAGATCGGCATCCCGCTGCTCGCCGGCCTCTCCGCCGTGCACGGCCTGGTGCCGCCGCACCCGGGCCCGCTGCTGGCGATCGGCGTGTTCAACGCTGACATCGGCAAGACCATCCTCTACGGCCTGATCGTCGCCCTGCCCACCGCCGCCATCGCCGGCCCGCTGTTCGGCGCCTTCATCGCCAAGCGCATCCCGGGCAACCCTTCGCCGGAGCTGGTGGCGCAGATCGCCCGCGAGCCGGAGACCGATAACCTGCCGAGCTTCGGCGTAACCCTGCTCACCGTGCTGCTGCCGGTGTTCCTGATGCTGCTGAAGACTTTCGCCGACGTGCTGCTGCCCGACGGCCACATCTTCCGCGCCTGGATGGACATGATCGGCCACCCGATCAGCGCCCTGCTCCTCGCGCTGCTGCTGGCGCTCTATACCTTCGGCCACGCCCGCGGTTTCGACTCGAAGAAGATCCTCAAGCTGCTCGACCAGAGCCTCGCGCCCACCGCCGCCATCGTGGTGATCATCGGCGCCGGCGGCGGCTTCAAGCAGATGCTGGTGGCCAGCGGCGTGGGCGACGTGATCGGCCACATGGCCGTACAGGCGCAGATCTCGCCGATCCTGCTGGCCTGGCTGGTCGCCGCGCTTATCCGCATCGCCACCGGCTCGGCCACGGTCGCCACCATCACCGGCGCCGGCATCGTTGCGCCGGTGGTCGGGCTGATCCCCGGGGTCAACCGCGAGCTGCTGGTGCTCGCCACCGGCGCCGGTTCGCTGATCCTCTCGCACGTCAACGACGCCGGTTTCTGGCTGGTGAAGCAGTACTTCAACATGAGCGTCGTCGAGACCTTCAAGACCTGGACGGCCATGGAGACCATCCTCTCCGTCGTCGGCCTGGTGTTCATCCTGCTGCTTTCGCTGGTGGTCTGAGGACCACCGGCTCCACCCCTGAAGGAAGGAGTACCGCAGATGTCCGCCACCACCCCGCAAGCCCCCGCCCAGCCCGCCGATCCGCGCGATTGGCCGCGCGACTTCGATGTCCGCGCCCGCTACGCCGAGCAGCAGGAATTGCTCGGCGAGCGTCAGCCCAAGCCCGTCAACGACCGCAACGCCCGCTGAAAGCCCCCTCCGGGGCTTTCCGACGAATGAATGCTGAAACGATTCACCTAAAGCATTTTTCAGGCTAAAACATTCACCGGGCGCTGCCGCTTTCGCCATTACTGTCGCCCGGTCCCCGAGGGAGGAACCATGCACAACAAGCTCGAAAATCTGTTCCCCGACGTTGCCGACATTCCCGAAGCCTTCCGCCCGGACGCCCCGGTCGAACAACGCGAATACCTGGTGAACGGCGAACTGCGCCGCTGGGACGGCCCGCTGGCGCCGGTGCGCAGCCCGATCTTCCTGAAGACCGCCGAGGGCGAGCGGCAGGTGGTACTGGGCAGCACGCCGCTGTTGGACGCCGACGCCGCTCTCACCGCCCTCGACGCCGCCGTGGCCGCCTACGACAACGGCCAGGGCCTGTGGCCGAACCTGCGGGTGGCCGAGCGCATCCAGCACGTCGAGACCTTCCTGGCGCGCATGCGCGAACAGCGCGCGGCCGTGGTCAAGCTGCTGATGTGGGAGATCGGCAAGAACCTCAAGGACTCGGAGAAGGAGTTCGACCGCACCTGCGACTACATCGTCGACACCATCGAGGCGCTCAAGGAACTCGACCGCCGCTCCAGCCGCTTCGAGCTGGAACAGGGCACCCTTGGCCAGATCCGCCGCGTGCCGCTGGGCGTGGCGCTGTGCATGGGCCCGTACAACTACCCGCTGAACGAGACCTTCACCACGCTGATCCCGGCGCTGATCATGGGCAACACCGTGGTGTTCAAGCCGGCCAAGTTCGGCGTGCTGCTGATCCGTCCGCTGCTGGAGGCGTTCCGCGACAGCTTCCCGCCGGGCGTCATCAACATCATCTACGGGCGTGGCCGCGAGACCGTCTCGGCACTGATGGCCAGCGGCAAGATCGATGTCTTCGCGTTCATCGGCACGCACAAGGGCGCCGCCGACCTCAAGCGCCTGCACCCGCGCCCGCACCGCCTGCGCGCAGCGCTCGGCCTGGACGCGAAGAACCCCGGCATCGTCCTGCCGCAGGTCGACCTGGACAACGCCGTCGAGGAAGCGATCACCGGCGCCCTGTCCTTCAACGGCCAGCGCTGCACCGCGCTGAAGATCCTCTTCGTCCACGACAGCGTGCTGCCGGCCTTCCTCGACAAGTTCGCCAGCCGCCTCGCCCAGCTCAAGCCGGGCATGCCCTGGGAGCCGGGCGTGGCGCTGACGCCGCTGCCGGAGCCGGGCAAGGTGGACTACCTGAAAACGCTGCTGGAGGACGCCCTGGCCAAGGGCGCGAAGGTGATCAACGAGGGCGGCGGCGCGGCGCGCGAGAGCTTCTTCTACCCGGCGCTGCTCAGCCCGGTGAACGCGCAGATGCGCCTGTACCACGAGGAGCAGTTCGGCCCGCTGGTGCCGGTGGTGCCCTACCGCGAAGTGGAGGAAGTCATCGACTACGTGCTGCAGTCCGACTATGGCCAACAACTCAGCCTGTTCGGCAGCGACCCCGAGCAGGTCGGCCGGCTGGTCGACGCCTTTGCCAACCAGGTAGGCCGCATCAACGTCAACGCGCAGTGCCAGCGCGGCCCGGACAGCTATCCGTTCAACGGCCGCAAGAACTCGGCGGAAGGCACCCTGTCGGTACACGACGCATTGCGCACCTTCTCCATCCGCACCCTGGTGGCGACGCGCTTCAATGCCGCCAACAAGGCGCTGATCAGCGAGATCATCCAGGGCCGCGAGTCGAACTTCCTGACCACCGACTACATCTTCTGATGTCGGTACGGGTGCCGCCTCAGACGCGGATCAGCCCCCACTCCGGGGCCGGCACCCGTTCGTTCAGCTCTTCAACCTGGCAGGCGTAGGAGCGGCGCAGGCGCAGGCGCTCGGCATGGCAGAGCAACGGGCCGGCGGCATCCTCGGCGCCCAACGGATCGTCACGCAGCACACCGCTGATGCGCCCCTGGCGGAACAGTTCGCGGATCGCCAGCAGGTTGTTCTCGCGCCGACCGCTGAGTTCCTCGAGCGAACGCGGCTGGTTTTCGGATAACTGGCACAACACCGACATCAACAATGCCGGCGACAGTTTCGGGCTCATGCAGGCTCCCCTTGCGCAGCCAATGAGACGAGCCTGCCGACTATGCGGATGAAATCTTAAAGAATGCTTATCCGCCGTCCCTGGCGGGCGAGGCTCAGTCCAGGCCGTTGTCGCGATCCTGCTCCAGACGCGCCAGGCGCTCTTCGAGCGCAGCGACCTTGGCTTCCAGCTCGGCGATCCGCGATTCGTCCTGGGCGCTGTGCTCGCTGCGCCCGCCCGAGGCCTGGCGACCGCTGCTGGCGATGGCCGCTTCGAGGTCGGCGGCGCTGCCCAGCAGGTGCATGTAGCGGTCTTCGCGCTGCCCTGGCTGGCGCTCCACCTGCATGACGAAGTGGCGCGCAGCGAGGCGTTCGAGCTGGTGACGGACTTCTTCGGTGTCGTCGAAGTCGTGCATGCGCTGGCTGCGCGTGAGCAGCTCGTTGAGCGTCTGCGGGCCGCGCAGGAACAGCAGGCCGAGCAGCACCCACTGCGGCTTGACTAGCTCCAGCGCCTTGTCCAGGCGTTGTTCCCAGCGGTCGGCGCGGCTGCCCATCTGCAGGCGCACCATCTGCTCGCCCTCCAGGCGGCGCAGGGCCTGGCCGACCTGGCCGGGGGTGAGGTCCATGACCGGCTCGCGGCTGGTCTTCTGATTGCAGGCGGTGACAAGCGAATTGAGGGTCAGCGGATAGGTTTCCGGGGTGGTCAGCTGCTTTTCGATCAGGCTGCCGAGGATGCGGACTTCCACCGCGGTGAGGGGCTCCCGCTCGGGAGCGCTCGAGGACTCGTCGTTCATGGCCGTTCCAGGTTTCGCGTAGAGCGCACTAGCCTAGCCGCGAACGCCGCGTTTGGCACTCAGTGGAAGCGCTGCAGGCGGCTGACCGGCCGCTCGATCACCGCCCAGTGCGACGACGAACCCAGC
Organism: Pseudomonas sp. QL9; assembly: GCF_041409665.1. NCBI lineage: Bacteria > Pseudomonadati > Pseudomonadota > Gammaproteobacteria > Pseudomonadales > Pseudomonadaceae > Pseudomonas > Pseudomonas sp. QL9. Next base: position 3,464,113 of record NZ_CP166971.1, on the reverse strand, counting down.
AGCTCCAGCACCCGCGCCTGGCCGTCGCCGCGCCCGAGCGCCTGGCGCGCCATGTCGCCGACGAACCAGTTGGCGGTGTTGGCCGCCACCACGCGACCCTCGCCGTTCACCACCAGCGCTTCGTTACCCAGGCGCATCAGGCTGCGCAGCAACACTGGCTCGAACTCCTGCAAGGCGATGTCGGCCGCGGCGACGCCGATGAAGCGGCCGTTGACCACGATGGGCACGGAGAAGGCGAGGATGTACAGGTCGGTGCCGTAGAGGTCCACGAACGGCCCTTCCACCGACGGCATCCCGGTGTCCCGCGGGCGCGAGAACCAGGGCATGTTCAGGTAGTTGTAGAAGCGCTCGCTGCGGCTGTTGAGGTTCAGCGAAAGCGGCACCACCTTGCCGCCGCGGCCGTGGTACCACCACTCCAGGTACATCTCCTGGTCCGCCAGCTCGCCCGGCTCCAGCACCACGCCGGTGCCGTGCATGCGGCAGGGTGCGCCCTCGCCCAGGTTGTCCTGGATGCACGGTTGCAGCGCGCGAAGATCCTTCGAGGTCGGCCGGGCGTCCGTCGCCTGCAGGCGCTCCCAGATCGCCACCACCTCGCCGGCCATCGCCTCGAGACACTGGAAAACGTTACGGATGGAAGCGTCGATGCGCGTGGCGCACTGCTGCAGCTCATCCGCGGGAAGGGAGTTGGACATTTCGTAGGCCTCTCTCGTGGCTCTTGTTTTCACTGCGCCCCCTGGGCGCCTTCGCAATCGACCGCGGCAGCCAACCAGCCCGCCGCAGATTCAGCAAGCGCTTGCCGTTCAGCCGTCGCCCGCCACCAGACTCAGGCGCAGGCCGATCAGGCGCTTGATGCCCTGGGTCACGTGGGCCTCGGCCAGCGCGCTGGCGAGGTTGGCGTCGCCGGCCGCGATGGCGCCGTGGATCGCACGATGCTCCTGGACCCGCGCGTCGAGCTCGTCGCCCCCCGCCTGCGGCAGCCAGAGCAGTTCACCCAGTTCTGCCTGCAGGCGCACTTCGGCCTGGGTCAGGCGCACCGACTGAGCCGCCACCGCCACTTCGATGTGGAAACGCGCATCCGCACGACGCCGCTCCTGGCGTGTGCCGGCGACCTGCAAGGCGTCGATGCACTGCGCCAGGCGTGCGTGCTGATCAGGCGCCCCGCGCTGCGCAGCCAGGCGCGCGGCGGTGCCGGAAATGGCCAGGTGCTCGTCGCAGAGGTCGCGCAATTCGAGCGCGCTCTTCTTGCGCAATTGCCCGAGCAATGCCTCGTCCGGGCTGTGCGGCGGCGCGCAGACGAAGCTGCCGCCGTTGCGTCCGCGACGGGTCTCGATCACCCCGCGCTCGCGCAGTTCTGCCAGCGCCTCGCGCAGGGTCACGGTGGCCACGCCGAACTGCGTCGCCAGCTCGCTTTCGCTGGGCAGCTGCTCGCCCTCGGCGAACAGGCCGAGGTCAACCAGTTCCACCAGGCGACGCGCCACTGCCTCGGTGCGGCCTTCCTGGCGCAGGTGCATGAAGCTGGCCGGTCGGATGTTCCTGAAATCGTTCATAGGCAAGGTCAAGCAGTGCCGCGCGATACGCCGGCGGAAGCTCCTGGGCACGCCGTGGCGTGGGAATACGGAAGTCTACCCGGTGCCGCTGGGTTGGCGACCGGACGCAAACATATGAACACAGATTTCATCCCACGAAAAGTCACCCATGAAACCCATCAAAGCGGGTAAAGCTGTGTATTTATCAATCAAACGAATGGGGATATTGGCAAGCAAAAACTCTTAAGATATGGTTTTAAATGTTTTATTCGAACCGACGGCCCTGCCCGTCCCCTTTTGCCGATCCAGGAGCCCCACCCATGAGCCAACCGACCCGCCAAGACTGGGAAGCCCGCGCCAGCAAACTGCAGATCGAAGGCCGCGCCTTCATCGACGGCCAGTACGTCAACGCCAGCGCCGGCCAGACCTTCGACTGCATCAGCCCGGTGGACGGCCGCTTCCTGGCCAAGGTCGCCAGCTGCGATGCCGCCGATGCCGAACTGGCCGTGCGCAGCGCCCGCGCCGCCTTCGAGTCGGGCGTCTGGTCGCGCCAGGCACCGGCCGCGCGCAAGGCCGTGATGATTCGCTTCTCCGAACTGCTGGAGCAGCACGCCGAGGAACTGGCGCTGCTGGAAACCCTGGACATGGGCAAGCCGATCGGCGACTCGCTGAACGTCGACCTGCCCGGCTCGGTGGACAGCATCCGCTGGAGCGGCGAGGCCATCGACAAGGTCTATGACGAGGTCGCCGCCACCTCCCACGACCAGCTCGGCCTGGTCACCCGCGAAGCGGTGGGCGTGGTCGCCGCCATCGTGCCGTGGAACTTCCCGCTGATGATGGCGAGCTGGAAACTCGGCCCGGCCCTGGCCACCGGCAACTCGGTGATCCTCAAGCCCTCCGAGCGCTCGCCGCTGACCGCCATCCGCATCGCCCAGCTGGCCATCGAAGCCGGCCTGCCGAAAGGCGTGCTCAACGTGCTGCCGGGCTACGGCCACACCGTGGGTTCGGCCCTGGCGCTGCACATGGACGTGGACACCGTGGTGTTCACCGGCTCGACCAAGATCGCCAAGCAGCTGATGGTCTACGCGGGTGAATCGAACATGAAGCGCGTCTGGCTGGAAGCCGGCGGCAAGAGCCCGAACATCGTCTTCGCCGACGCCCCGGACCTGCAGGCCGCCGCCGAATCCGCCGCTGCCGCCATCGCCTTCAACCAGGGTGAAGTCTGCACTGCGGGCTCCCGCCTGCTGGTCGAGAAATCCATCAAGGCCGAGTTCCTGCCGCTGGTGGTCGAGGCCATGAAAGGCTGGAAAGCCGGCCATCCGCTGGACCCGGAAACCAACGTCGGTGCCCTGGTGGACAGCCGTCAGCTGGAACAGGTGCTGGGCTACATCGAGGCCGGCAAGGCCGAAGGCGCCAAGATCCTCACCGGCGGCCAGCGCGTGCTGGAGGAAACCGGCGGCACCTATGTCGAGCCGACCCTGTTCGACGGCGTGAGCAACGCCATGAAGATCGCCCGCGAGGAAATCTTCGGGCCGGTGCTCTCGGTGATCGAGTTCGAGGACGCCGAAGAAGCCGTGCGCATCGCCAACGACACCCCGTACGGCCTGGCCGCTGCGGTGTGGACCCGCGACATCTCCAAGGCCCACCTCACCGCCCGCGCCCTGCGTGCCGGCAGCGTGTGGGTGAACATGTACGACGGCGGCGACATGACCGCGCCCTTCGGCGGCTTCAAGCAGTCGGGCAACGGCCGCGACAAGTCGCTGCACGCCTTCGACAAGTACACCGAGCTGAAAGCCACCTGGATCAAGCTCTAAGCGCCGCGCACCCGAGGTTCAGCCGGGACGCCCCGCGTCCCGGCCATGACAACAACATTCGCAGCCCCCTTTAGCTGCCAACGCCAAAACCTCCACAGGACAATCACAATGAACAACCCCTTGCAGCCGGGAGCGCTCCTGGACAGCGACGCGGAACAGCTCCGCAAGCTGGGCTACACCTCCAACTTCAACCGCACCATGAGCCTCTGGGAAAACTTCGCCCTGGGCTTCACCTACCTCTCGCCCGTGGTGGGCGTGTACACCCTGTTCGCCCTGTGCCTGGCCGCCGGCGGGCCGCCGATGTTCTGGTCCTACCTGCTGGTGGGCATCGGCCAGATGCTGGTGTGCCTGATCTTCTGCGAAGTGGTCTCGCAGTTCCCGATTTCCGGGGGCGTGTACCCCTGGGCGCGGCGCCTGGTGGGCAAGCGCTGGGCGTGGATGGTCGGCTGGATCTACTCCATCTCGCTCTGCGTGACCATCGCCGCCGTGGCCCTCGGCGCCGGCCCGTACATCGCCACCCTGCTCGGTTTCGAGTCGACCCCCGTGACCAACACCCTGGTGGCCCTGGCGCTGACCCTGATCGCCACCGTGCTCAACCTCAGCGGCACCAAGCTGCTTGCCCGCGTGGCCATGTTCGGCTTCCTCTGCGAGCTGATCGGCGCCATCGTGATCGGCTGCTACCTGCTGATGTTCGAACGTCACCAGCCGTTCTCGGTACTGTTCAACACCTTCGACATCCGCATCGACGGCTCCTACTGGCCGGCGTTCCTGACCGCGTCCCTGGCCGGCATGTTCCTCTACTACGGCTTCGAGGCCTGCGGTGACGTCGCCGAGGAAACCCCGAACCCCAGCCGGCGCATTCCCAAGGCCATGCGCATGACCATCTGGATCGGCGGCGCCGCCTCGATGTTCGCCGCCCTGGCGCTGATCCTCGCGGTGCCGGACATGGCCGCCGTGATCAACGGCACCGACAAGGACCCGATGACCACCATCCTCGACAGCGCCTTCGGCGTAACCGGCGCGCGCATGGTGATGGCCGTGATCATCGTCTCCTTCGTCTCCTGCGTGCTCAGCCTGCAAGCGGCCGCCAGCCGCCTGCTGTACTCCTACGCCCGCGACGAGATGGTCATGGGCAGCGGCCTGCTCAAGCGCCTGTCGCCCAACACCCACGTGCCGGTGCCGGCCCTGATCACCTGCGGCGTCGTTCCCGCCGCCATCGTCTGCGCCGGCTTCTACCTGCAGAACGCCATCGCCCTGGTAGTGAGCTTCGCCGCCATCGGCATCTACCTGTCGTTCCAGATGATCGTCGCCGGCGCCCTCTTCGCCCGTGCGCGCGGCTGGCAGCCCAGCGGCGCCTTCAAGCTCGGCAAGTGGGGCTGGCCGGTGAACATCGCCGCGCAGGTCTATGGCGCGTTGGCGATCGTCAACATGTCCTGGCCGCGCACCCCGGATGCGCCCTGGTACGTCAACTACGGGATCGTCCTGGTTGGCGCCATCGTCATCGTCGTGGGCCTGGTCTACATGACCCTGTTCCGCCCGTACGACAAGGGCAATGCGCCGCATGGCGATGCCTGGAAGCTGCATCACCAGTGAGGTGAGCGGCGGTCATCCGCCCAATGAAAACGCCCGGCAGATGCCGGGCGTTTTTGTTTGCATGGCACGCTCCCACACACCCTCGTCATCCCCGCGAATGCGGGGACCCAGAGACGTCTTGTTCGGTGTGGCGCGCCGCTTCGGCATGCTCGGATGTTTCTTGTTTCGCCCCCTCGGGCGAGTCACTTTGGCAAGCCCCAAAGTAACCAAAGGTCTGTGCCCCGTCATACGGGCCCGATGAAGCCGGGCTTCCCTCACGAATTCCCCCGCATCGGAGGCCCGAACTAGGCGTCCCCCCACCGAAAATACGTCCCTGTACAAGTCGGGGCTTGTGCGACATCCATGTCGCCCGACCTCCTCTACGGGGGGGCGCTCGGCCTTCTGAAAGGGGCGTTCGGCGTGCGCGGATGTTTCTCTGGAAATGTTTTTCGTAGGAGCGAGCTTGCTCGCAAACCGCATGGCACGAATGCCGACCCCGTAGGGCGAATAACCCCGAAGGGGTTATCCGCCGTTTTCGTACCGGATGGCGGCGCATAACCGCGAACGCGGTTATGCGCCCTACGGGTGGATCGGCGCGAGGTATTTCGCAGATGAGGGATGCAGGTCAGGCCAGCTCTTCCGTCCGCACCCAGCGCCGCTCGCCACCGCCGGGCGCTTCGGTCCATTGCTGCAATGAGCGGGTCGGCAGGTCGAAGTAGTCGCGGGTGCGGGCGTAGCCGTGGCCGCCCATGCGGCCTATGGCGTCGAGGCCGAGTTGGTCGATGTAGAGGGTCGCCGGGTCTATGAGGTCGTCGCGCACGTGGGCCATCAGGACCTCGCCGAGGATGATCTCGCGGGATTGGCCAATCGACAGCGCCATCATCCGCCGACACTCCAGGGCTACCGGCGCTTCGCCAATTCGCGGGCAGGCCACGCGGGTACCGGGGATCGCTGTAAGGCCCGCCGCCACCAGCTCGTCAAAGCCCGGCTCAAAGGGCACCGCGCAGACGTTCATCGCTTCCACCAGGGCGTCGGAGACGATGTTCACCGTGAACTCCTGGTTCTCGCGGATGTTCCGCGTGGTGTCCTTGGGGCTCAGGTCGCTGTAGTTCTCCACGCCCAGGGCGAGGATCGGCGGGTCCGCCGAGAGCGCGTTGAAGAAACTGAAGGGCGCGGCATTCGCGCGCCCCTGCGGGTCGATGGTGGTGACCAGCGCTATCGGGCGTGGCACCACGCTGCCGATGAGGATCTTGTATTTCTCGCGGGCGGACAGCTGCTGGAAATCGAAGCTGAGCATGGGGCGGTCCTTCAGTGGCGTATGGGGGCGCGGGCGTCCTGCAGGGGCGCTTCGGCGCTGTAGGCGTCGGCGAACGGGATGGCGGAGTGGAACAGCGTGCGCCACGGTGGATTGCCGAAGGCGCGGTCCGAGTGATGCCGCATCTGCTTCTCGAACAGCACGTCGGCCTGGCGTTGCAGCGCGGCGTAATCGACGCCGACGACCTGGCCGTCCTGCATCACGCAGCGCCCGTCGATGTAGCTGGCGATGCAGTCGTCGCCGCGCCCGGCGGTGACGAGGTTCTTCAGCGGGTCGAAGAACGGCCCCTGGTGGAAGGCGCCGAGGCGGAACACCGTGATGTCGGCGCGCGCGCCCGCGGCGAGGCGACCGAGGTCGTCGCGGCCCAGCGCCTGCGCACCACCCAGGGTCGCGGCGTTATAGAGATCGAGGATGCGCGTGCGCTCGGCGTTGCCCTCCTTCACCCGCGCGATGTTCAGGCCCTGACGCAGCTGGTCGAGCATGTCGGCCGGGAAGGTGTCGGTGCCCATGGCGATGTTGATGCCGCGCTCGCGGTAGCTGCCGAAGGAATCCAGCGCGTCGCCGTCACGGGCGAACACCACCGGGCAATGCACCAGGCTCGCGCCGCCGTCGCGCAGGCGCTGCAGATCGTCTTCGCCATTAGTGTGGATGCCGTGCGGCAGCACACTGCGCGGATTGAGCAGGCCGAGGCGATCCAGCCACTGCAGCGACGACAGGCCGTACAGCCGCTGCACGAGGTCGACTTCGTAGTGCGACTGGCAGCAATGCAGGCGCAGCGGAGCGTTCAGTTCACGCTGCATCGCCGCGCTGCGCTCGAGCAGGGCCGGCGTGCAAGTCTCGATGCGATCCGGCAGCAACGCGCCGCGTACCAGGCCGCCATGCGCGCCGTCGAAATCGGCGAAGAAGCGCACCGCCGCATCCAGCCCGGCCATACCAGCGGCTTCGTCCCAGTGCTGCGCTGCGCTGCCATCTTCACGGGCGTAGGTCATGCCGCTCATGTAGCAGGGGCCGAGGTAGGTACGCAGGCCGAGCTCGGCGGACAACGCGGCGACCCCGGCGAATTCGTCGTAGTGCTCGGCCCAGCGCCGGTAGTACATGGAGGTGATCGGCATGGCCGTGGTGATGCCGTTGCGGATCAGCTGGGTGAAGGCGTAGCGGTACTTGAACAGCTCCTCCTCGGCGCTGTAGCACTCCTGCGGACCAGCACGCAGGTAGTCGGCCGACCAGGTGCGGCCCATCTTCCACTCGGCGCCGTTGTCCAGGGTGAGCACCGTGGAGTCGAGGTCGCCGAGCGCGTCGAGGTCGATGAAGCCGGGGCCGATCAGCGCGTGGCCGTAGTCGATCCACTGGCTCACCTCACCGGGAAAACCGCGCCCGACGAAGACGATGCGCCCGCCCTCGAACACCACTTCGCCATGCCGCCAGAGCACATGCTGGCGGCCATCGAAGCCGACCACGAAGCTGGCCTTGAGACCGATGCGCGTGGTCACTGACGCGACTCCTGAAGACGGCCGCCCTCTGCGATCAGCCGGCCTGCCTTGAACACCTGGCGCTGCAGCGGACGGGCGACCACGGCTTCGCCGAGGGTCTGCGCCGGCAGCAGCAGGAAGTCCGCCGGCGCACCGACTTCGATCCGCGCCGGTTCGCGTTCCAGTGCGCGCGCGCCATTGGCGGTAGCGGCCTCGAAGGCGGCGGCGAGTTCGTCGTCCTTGCACAGGTCGAAGCGGAAGGCCAGGAGCATGGCGCGTTCGAGCATGTCGCCGTTGCCCATCGGCGACCAGGCATCGCGGATGCCGTCCGAGCCCAGGCACAGGTTGACGCCCGCTTCGCGCAGGGCGAGGAACGGCGGCACCGGCGTATCGGCGGGAGCCGAGCTCATCAGCGAAATATTCAGCGCGGCGAGGCGCGCTGCCAGCGGTTCAACCTGCGCCCAGGGCGCCATGCCCAGGCAGTAGGCGTGGCTGATCATTACCCGGCCCTGCAAGCCGAAGCGCTCGGTGTAGTCGGCGATCCGGGCGATCTGCCAAAGGCCCAGCTCGCCCTTGTCGTGCAGGTGGATATCGACGCCACGGCCAAACTCGGCGGCCAGGCCGAAGACGATCTCGAGCTGGGCGATGGGATCGTCGTCGATGCCGCACGGATCGAGGCCGCCAACATGCTCCACGCCCTTCTGCAGCGCTTCGCGCATCAGCTCGGCGGTGCCCGGGCGCTTGACCAGGCCGGTCTGCGGGAAGATCACGAACTGCATGTCGATCAGATCGGCATAGGACTCGCGCAGCGCCATCATCGCCTCGACGTGGCGCAGGCCCAGGTCGGGGTCAATATCGACGTGGCAGCGGAAGGTCAGCGAGCCACGGGCGATGCATTGCTCCAACAACGCAGCGGCGCGCGCGGCGATGGGCGCCTCGATCTCACGCAGCACGCGGCGCTCGTTGGCGATGTAGTCCTTCAGCGTCGGTCCGGCGCTGTTCGGCCGCCAGGGCTGGCCCCAGAGGGTCTTGTCCAGGTGGCAGTGACTTTCCACCAGCGGCGGCAAAAGCAGCTGGCCGGCGCCGTCGATATCACCGGGTTGCAGCGCTTCGGCGCTAGCCGGACGGCGCTCGGCGATGCGGCCGTCGTGGATGAGGAAGTCTTCGGCCGCGTTGCCGAAGGGGCGGACGTTGCGCAGCCAGTAGCGGTGGGTCATGGGGACCTCGAACAAAGAATTGGATCAGGGAGGCACCCTGTAGGAGCGAGCTTGCTCGCTCCTACAGGGTCAGGCATCAGGCAGATAGCCGTTCGCGGTCATCCGCCGATGCCGTCGTGCTTCAGCCCTTGAGCTTGGACCAGATGCGGTCCTGCAGCTCGCGCGCCTTGTTGCTGCATTCCTTTTCCAGGCGCAGGCGCGAGGCGTATTCGGGCGGCATGTTGATCGCGTCCATCACCTTCCATTTGGCGTCGAGCAGCTTGTCGCTCTCGATACCGTTGGAATAGGCGATGGCGTTGGTCACCGCGGCGGCGTTCTCCGGCTTCATCATCCAGTTGATGAAGATCTTGGCGTTCTCCGGGTGCGGCGCGCTCTTGGGCACGGCGAAGTTGTCCTGGAAGGAGGCCACGCCTTCACGCGGGTAGACGTACTTGATGGTGCTCTTCTGCGCCGTGGCGCGGGCGGTGGAGCCGTTCCAGTTCTGCATCATCACCACTTCGCCGGAGGCCATGCGGTCCACGGTGTTGTCCGAGCTGTACATCTTCAGGTGCGGCTTCTGCTTCTGCAGCAGGTCGAGGATCTTCTTGGCGTCCTGCGGGTTCTCGGTGCACTCGTCGACGTTCAGGTAGTGCGCGGCGGCGTTGATCAGGCTGCTCGGGGTATCGAGCGCGGCGACTTCGCCGTTGAGCTCCGGGCGTGGCTCGAAGAACTCCTTCCAGGAGTCGTCGAGCTTGCCGCCGGGCACCCGCGCGCTGTCGTAGGAGAAGCCGGTGGTGCCCCACAGGTAGGGCGCGGAGAACTTGCGGCCGGGGTCGAAGGCCGGGTCGCGGAAGGCCGGTTTGACGAACTGGAAGTTGGCCAGCTTCGGCGAGTCGATCTCCAGCAGCAGGTCCTGCTTGATCAGCGTCTGCATGATCGAGTGCGAGGGCACGATCACGTCGTAGGCGGCGCCGCCAGCCTGCAGTTTGGCGAGCAGCGTCTCGTTGCTGTCGTAGCCATCCATGGTGACCTTGATGCCGGTTTCCTTCTCGAACTTGCCGAGCAGCTCCACCGGGTAGTAGTCGGTCCAGTTGTAGAAGAACAGCTGTTTGGGCTCGTCGGCATGGGCGATGCCGCCGGCCAGCACAGCGAGGGTGAAACCGGCGAGGCCGTGACGCAGGGCTTGCAACTTCATGGTCGTTCTCCGCGAAAGGTCAGCAGTTCAGGCCTCGGGTTTGCCGCGCTGGCCGAGCCAGTACGACAGCACCACGAGGACGATGGAAATCACCAGCATCAGGGTCGAGATCGCGTTGATCTCGGGGGTTACGCCGGCCTTGATGGCCGAGAAGATGTACACCGGCAGGGTCGTCGAGCCGGGCCCGGCGACGAAGAAGGTCATGATGAAATCGTCGAGGCTCACCACGAACGCCAGCACCGCGCCGGACAGCACCGCCGGCCACAGCAGCGGCAGGGTCACCCGGCGGAACACCTGGTAGGGGTTGGCGTAGAGGTCGCCGGCGGCTTCCAGCAGGCTCTTGTCCAGGTCGTTCAACCGTGCGCGGATCGGCAGGTAGGCGAAGGGGATGCAAAAACCGACGTGGGCGACGATTACCGTCAATAGACCGAGCTTGATCCCCAGCGACATGAACAGCAGCAGCGTGGCCACGGCGATGACGATCTCCGGGAGGATCAGCGGCAGGTTGATGCCGCCTTCCACCAGGCGCCGGCCATAGAACGGCCGCGAGGTGGCCAGCGCCGCCAGCAGCGCGATGGCGGTGGACAGCACGGTGGCGAAGCCCGCCACCACCAGCGAGTTGAAGGCGGCGACCTGGATCGACGGGTTGGCGACGATGCGCCCGTACCAGGCGAAGGAGAACTCCGTCCACACCGTGGCCGAGCGGTTGGCGTTGAAGCTGTAGCCGATCAGCACGAGGATCGGCAGGTATAGGTAGGCCAGCACCAGCAGGCTGGTTTCGCGGGTGCCGGGGAGTTTCTTCAGGTGCTGGGCGATCATGCGGCGCCTCCCATGTGCACGGAGCGGGCGGCCTTGCGGCTGTAGAGGGCGAAGAGGACCAGCGCGAGCAGCATGATCCCGAGCAGGAGGAACGACAGCGAGCCGCCCAGCGGCCAGTTGCGCGCGGTGCCGAACTGCTGCTGGATCAGGTTGCCGATCATCAGCGTCTTGCCGCCGCCGAGGATCGCCGGGGTGATGAAGGCGCCCAGGCTGGGCACGAACACCAGCAGCGAGCCGGCGATCACACCGGGCATGGACAGCGGCAGGATCACCCGGCGCAGCGCCTTCCAGCGCGTGGCACCGAGGTCATAGGCGGCTTCCACCAGGCGCCAGTCGAGCTTCTCCAGGGTCGAGTAGATCGGCAGGATCATGAACGGCAGGAAGCTGTAGACCAGGCCGACGCAGACCGCGAAGTCGTTGTACAGCAAGGTGATGCCACCGGCCTGCGGGAAGAGCGCGTTTACCGTCTGGGCGATCCAGCCGTGCTCGCGGAGGATGATCAGCCAGGCGTAGTTGCGGATCAGCAGGTTGGTCCAGAACGGGATGGTGATCAGCAGCACCATCAGGTTGCGCGCGCGCTCGTTCAGGCTGCTCATCCAAAGTGCCACCGGGAAGCCGACCAGGAAGCACAGCAGCGTGGTGCCGCCGGCCTGCAGCAGCGAGCGCAGCAGCGCCTGGGCATAGACCCAGTTGAGCTCCAGGTTGCCGTCGAAGTCTTCCTGGAAGAACAGCTGCACGTAGCTCTGGATCTGCCAGTCGGCGTGCCAGTCGACGCCGCCGTAGAGGTTGCGCGGCAGCAGGCTGATGTAGCCCATGATGCCCAGCGGAATGGCGATCAGCGCCAGCAGCGTCAGCGCCACGGGGCTGAGCAGCAGCAGGCGGCTGGTCGCCGGGGACCTAGCGGTGACGCTCATCTCAGGCCTCCATCAGCAGGCAGGCCTGCGGCGGCAGGTGCACCGCCAGCGCCTCGCCGACATCGCGCGCACGACCGCCTTCGTTGCTCTCGCGCAGGGTGATCGGCGAGGCGTCGGGCAGGCGGCAGCGGTACAGGGTGGCGGTGCCGACGTACATCACGGTCTCGATCACCGCACGCAGGTGGTGCGGCTGCGAGGGCTCCACCAGCTTCGAGCGCTCCGGGCGGAAGGCGAGCTGCACGCGGTTCGGATCGAGGCCGCCGGGCAGGTTGCAGGGGATGTCCACCGGCATGGCGCTGGGGCGGAACAGCGGTTGTTCGCCGTCGCGGCGCAGCTGGCCGGGGAGGAAGTTGATGTCGCCGATGAACTGCGCGACGAACTGGTGCCGCGGGCGTTCGTAGATCTCGTTGGGCGTGCCGACCTGCATGATGTTGCCGGAGGACATCACGGCGATGCGGTCGGACAGGGTCAGCGCCTCTTCCTGGTCGTGGGTCACGAAGATGAAGGTGATGCCCGCCTCTTCCTGCACGCGCTTGAGCTCGACCTGCATCTCCTTGCGCAGCTTGAGGTCGAGTGCCGACAGCGGTTCGTCGAGCAGCAGCACCGCCGGCTTGGGCGCCAACGCGCGGGCCAGGGCCACGCGCTGCTGCTGCCCGCCCGACAGCTCGGCCGGCTTGCGCCGCGCCAGGTGTTCCATCTGCACCAGCGCCAGCATCTCACTCACCCGCGCCGGAATCGCCTTGCGCTCCAGGCCCTGCATCTCCAGGCCAAAGGCGATGTTCTCGGCCACGGTCATGTGCGGGAAGAGCGCGTAGCTCTGGAACACGGTGTTGATGCGCCGGCGGTAGGGCGGCAGGTCGTTGACCCGCTGGCCGCCGATGAGTATGTCGCCGCTGGTGACGTTCTCGAAGCCGGCGATGCTGCGCAGCAGCGTGGTCTTGCCGCAGCCGGAGGGGCCCAGGAGCGTGAAGAACTCGTTGTGGGCGATGTTCACCGACACGTTGTTCAGGGCTGGGGCGACCTTGGGATCGTCGGTGTAGCGCTTGCTGACGCTGCGCACCTCGACGGAGGAAGAGTGATCCATATTGGTGCATTCCTCTTGTTTTTGTATGCAATAACTGGATGCAAAATACAAATAGCCGGTTTATTTTTAATCCGCAAGGGGTTTTGTCGAGCCCCATTTGCGCGGCATGCTTGCGCGGGAGACAGCCATGACGGAGTCGGCAATGACGGAAAAACACCCCGAATCCACGGTGGAACGCGTCTACCAGGGGGTTTACGAAGCGATCATCAAGCGCAGCCTGCGCCCGGGCATGAAGCTCGGCGAGGCGTCGCTGGCGGAGCTGTTCAAGGTCAGCCGCACCTCGGTGCGCGCCGCGCTCAAGCAATTGGAGGCCGACGGCCTGGTGTCGAGCGCGCTCAATAAAGGGGCGTGGGTGTCGCTGCCCAGCGACGAGGAGATTCGTTCGCTGTTCGAAACCCGCCGTCTGCTGGAGATCGGTATCGTCAGCGAGCTCTGCCGACGCGCCGACAGCGCGGTATTCCGCGACCTGCGCGACCACCTGGCGCTGGAAGAAGAAGCGGCCCATGGCGGCGACCACGCGCACTTCGTGCACCTGCTCGGCGAGTTCCACCTGAAGCTCGCCCAGGCGCTGAACAACCCGGTGCTGTTCGGCTGGTTCCGCAAGCTGGTGGAGCGCGCCTCGCTGTTCGCCGCGGCGCTGGACGACGACAGCCACGGCACCTGCCGGGAGAACGAGCACCTGCGCCTGGTCGAGTACATCGAGGCGGGCAACCAGGCGGCGGCCATCGAAATGACCTGCCAGCACCTGAACGGTATCGAACAGGCGATCCTCAAGGCGGCTGAAGGCTTCAAGGCGGACTATCACCCGCTGAAGCACCTGATTTCGTCGTAACCCGCAGGAGCGGACCTTGTCCGCGAAATCGCGCGCATGGCGCGCTCCTACAGGGTTACGCCGTGCACGGCTGTTCGCGGATGAGATCCGCTCCTACAGGTCCGGTGAAACAAAAACGCCCGGCATCTGCCGGGCGTTTTTATTGCGGCAACGGGCTTAGCCGAGGATGGCTTCGAAGCCCTGGCGAATCTGCTCTTCGGGCAGGTTGTCGCCGATGAAGACAATCACGCTCTCGCGCTGCTCGTCCTCGCCCCAGGGCGTATCCCAGTCGAATCCGTACAACCGCAGCACGCCCTGGAATACCAGGCGGCGGTCCTCGCCGGCGATGCTCAGCACGCCCTTGTAGCGCAGCAGCGAATTTCCGTGCCACTGCAGCAGGTCGTCCATGAAGGTGCTCAGGCGCTCGATATCCAGCGGCTTGTCGCTGCGCAGCACCATGGTGGAAATGCGGTCGTTGGCTTTCGTCGCCGGGCGCAGCGGTTGCAGCGGACGCAGGCCGACGTCGGCATTCAGGTTGAAACCACGCACATCGAGCAGGCGTTCCAGGTCGATACGGCCATGGTCCACCGGATGAATCTCAGCGCGCCGATTGATCCGCTGCAGGCGCTCGACCAACGCTTCGTGCTGCTCGGCCGACACCAGGTCGCGCTTGCTCACCAGTACACGGTCGCCGAAGCCGACCTGGGCCTGGGCGATGGCTTCCTGCAGGTGGCGGTCGGCGTTGGCGGCGTCGACCAGGGTGAGGATGCCGTCGAGCAGGTAGCGCTCGCGCAGGGTCTCGTCGACGAAGAAGGTCTGCGCCACCGGCGCCGGGTCGGCCAGGCCGGTGCATTCGATCACCAGGCGATCGAACTCGATTTCGCCGTTGTCGCGCTGCTCCAGCAGCACATAGAGCGCGCGCTCGAGGTCATTGTTGATGGTGCAGCAGACGCAGCCGTTGGACAGCGTCATCACCTGCGCCGGGGCATCGCCGAGCAGTTGGCCGTCGATCGGGGTGTCGCTGAACTCGTTCTCGATCACTGCGATCTTCAGGCCGTGCTCGGCCTCCAGGATGTGGCGCAGCAGGGTGGTCTTGCCGGCGCCGAGGAAACCGGTGAGCACGGTCACCGGAATCTGCGCGGGCTGTGTCGATTCACTCATGGGGCAACTTCCAGGCAGGAAAAAGGACGGGCCGCCCGCAGGCGGCCCGTCCCGTTATACACCCTTCCGCTTCATCAGCAGCAACGGATCGGACGACCCTTGCCGCCACCGCCGTAGCGCGCCTCCTGGCGTTCGCGGAAGAACTCCTTGTAGCTCATCACCGGCTTGTCCGGGTGCTTGCTTTTCATGTGCTCGACATAGGTGTCGTAGTCGGGCATGCCGACCAGCATCCTGGCGGCCTGCCCGAGGTACTTGCCCATGCGGCTGAGGTCATTGAACACGTGTCACCTCCTCCCTCAGGACTCGGGGATGGGCTGGAAGGGCGCTTCCTTGTCGGTGCGCTCCTTCTTGGTCCAGGCGCTGGAGCCGACCTTGATCGAGTACACCAGCACGCTGAGCACCACCAGCAGGAACAGCACGGTGAGGCCGGCGTTGATGTAGGCGTTGACCATCACGGCCTGCACCTGCGCCATGTCCTTGGCCGGGGCCAGAACCTGGCCGGCGTCGAGCGCGGCGCCGTATTTCTTCGCCAGGGAGACGAAGCCCACTGCCGGGTTGCTGTCGAAGATCTTGATCAGCCCCGCCGTGGTGGTGCAGATCAGCAGCCAGGCCGCCGGGAAGGCGGTGACCCAGACGTACTGCTGGCGCTTCATCTTGATCAGCACGACGGTGGCGAGCATCAGCGCGATACCGGCGAGCATCTGGTTGGAGATGCCGAACAGCGGCCACAGGGTGTTGATGCCGCCCAGCGGATCGACTACGCCCTGGTACAGCAGCCAGCCCCACAGCGCCACGCAGCCCAGGGTGCCGACGATGTTGGCGCCCCAGGAGTCGGTCTTCTTCAGCGCCGGGACGAAGTTGCCCAGCAGGTCCTGCAGCATGAAGCGTCCGGCGCGGGTGCCGGCGTCCACCGCGGTGAGGATGAACAGCGCCTCGAAGAGGATCGCGAAGTGGTACCAGAACGCCATGGTGTTCTCGCCCGGCATCACATTGTGCAGGATGTGCGCGATGCCCACCGCGAGGGTCGGCGCGCCACCGGCACGGGCGAGGATGGTGGTTTCACCGATGTCCTTGGCGGTCTGGGTAAGCACTTCCGGGGTGATCACGAAGCCCCAGCTGCTGACGGTCGCGGCGACAGCGTTGACGTCGGCGCCGACGACAGCCGGCGGGCTGTTCATGGCGAAGTACACGCCCGGCTCGATCACCGAGGCGGCAACCATGGCCATGATCGCCACGAAGGACTCCATCAGCATGCCGCCGTAGCCGATGTATCGGGCGTCGGGCTCGCGGTTGAGCAGCTTGGGCGTGGTGCCCGAGGAGATCAGCGCGTGGAAGCCGGAAACGGCGCCGCAGGCGATGGTGATGAACAGGAAGGGGAACAGGGCGCCCTTCCACACCGGGCCGGTGCCGTCGGTGAACTGGGTCAGGGCCGGCATCTTCAGCTCCGGCATGACGATCAGGATGCCGATGGCCAGGGCAACGATGGTGCCGATCTTCAGGAAGGTCGACAGGTAGTCGCGCGGCGCCAGCAGCAGCCATACCGGCAACACCGAGGCGACGGCGCCGTAGACGATCAGCATCCAGGTGATCTGCACGCCGTTGAAGGTGAACACCGGCGCCCATTCGGGGCTGGCGGCGACCTGCCCGCCCAGCCAGATCGAGCCCAGCAGCAGGGCCACGCCGATCACCGAGATCTCACCCACCGCGCCTGGGCGCAGGTAGCGCATGTACAGGCCCATGAGGATGGCGATCGGGATGGTCGCCAGCACGGTGAAGGTCCCCCAGGGGCTGTTGGCCAGGGCCTTCACCACGATCAGGGCGAGCACCGCGAGGATGATGATCATGATCAGGAAGGTGCCGAACAGGGCGATGGTCCCCGCCACCTGGCCCATTTCCTCGCGCACCAGTTCACCCAGCGAGCGGCCGTTACGCCGCGTGGAGATGAACAGGATCATGAAGTCCTGCACTGCGCCGGCCAGCACCACGCCGGCGATCAGCCAGAGCGTGCCGGGCAGGTAGCCCATCTGCGCGGCGAGTACCGGACCGACCAGGGGTCCGGCGCCGGCGATGGCGGCGAAGTGGTGACCGAAGAGGATGTGCTTGTTGGTCGGAACGTAGTCCAGACCATCGTTGTTGAGCACCGCCGGCGTTGCGCGGTTAGGGTCCAGCTGCATCACCTTGCTGGCGATGAACTGGCTGTAGTAGCGGTAGGCGACTAGATAGATGGCGACTGCTGCGACGACGATCCACAGAGCGTTGATGGCTTCGCCGCGGCGCAATGCCACGACTCCCAAGGCACAGGCACCAACTATCGCCACTATCGCCCAGGCGACGTGACGCAGGAGGCTGTTGTTATTGTTCATGGCGAGGCTTCCGACTGTTTGAAGGGCGAGAATTCGCAGGAAAATTCTAGTCCTTTCCTACAAACCATTTATACGACCTTAGTCTATAGGCCTTACAGCGATATTGCCGGTCTTCCTACAGCGATTGTAGGACGCCGCATCCGTCTATTCCGGGCATCCCGGCGCAGCGGAGTGCGCCGAAAGCCGCTCGCCACGGCGGTCTGCGGGCAGCTTGGCTATAGTGATGCAACCAGATCGGCCGGAGAGCCCGCAGATGAGCGATGACCATGCCGAACGGCGGCGTTTCAGCCGTATCGCCTTCGACGCCAGCACCGAAATCAGCCAGGGCGAGCACCGCTGGAAAGCCGAGTTGCTCGACCTTTCGTTACAGGGGGTGCTGGTGGAGCGCCCGGAGCACTTCGAGGGCAGCACCGGGCAAGCCTTCCAGGTGAGGATCTACCTGGGCTTCGACGCCAACGTCTACATGGACGCGGAGCTGGCCTGGGAACGCGAAGGCCTGCTCGGCTTCAACTGCCGGCACATCGACCTGGACTCCATCAGCCACCTGCGCCGCCTGGTGGAGCTCAACCTGGGGGATGAGTCGCTGCTCGAACGCGAGCTGACTTTGCTGGGTGAGCCGGAGGCGTAGGGCGTACAACCGCTCGCGGTTGTACGCCGATACACAGCCGCCGCCGACTGCGCCGAGATCAACCGCGAAGAACGCTACTCGAACAACGCATCCAGCGCCTGCTCCAGGCGCGTCACCGGGATCACCTGCAGGCCGGCCGGCGCCTCCTTGGGCGCATTGCCTTGCGGCACGATGGCGCGCTTGAAGCCATGCTTGGCCGCCTCTTTCAGGCGCTCCTGGCCGCTGGGCACCGGGCGCACCTCGCCGGACAGGCCGACCTCGCCGAACACCAGCAACTGGTGATCCAGTGGACGGTTGCGCAGGCTCGACATCACTGCTGCCATCAGCGCGAGGTCGGAGGCCGTCTCCAGCACCTTCACCCCGCCCACCACGTTGAGGAACACGTCCTGGTCGTAGGTCGGGATGCCGCCGTGGCGGTGCAGCACCGCTAGCAGCATGGCCAGGCGGTTCTGGTCCAGGCCCAGGGTCACGCGGCGCGGGTTGGCCATGTGGCTGGTGTCGACCAGCGCCTGCACCTCCACCAGCATCGGCCGCGAGCCCTCCCAGGTAGCCATGACCACGCTGCCGGGCACCGACTCCTGGGCGCGGGTGAGGAAGATCGCCGAAGGGTTGGAGACTTCCTTCAGGCCGCGGTCGGTCATTGCGAACACGCCCAATTCATTGACCGCGCCGAAGCGGTTCTTCACCGCGCGCAGCAGGCGCAGGCGGCCGTCGGACTCGCCCTCGAAATACAGCACGGTGTCGACCATGTGTTCGAGCACGCGCGGGCCGGCCAGCGCGCCTTCCTTGGTGACGTGGCCGACCAGGAAGATCGCCGTGCCGCTCTGTTTGGCGAAGCGCACCAGCAGCGCCGCGCTCTCGCGCACCTGGGCGACGCCGCCGGGGGCGGACTGCAGCTGCTCGGTGAAGATGGTCTGGATCGAGTCGATCACCATCACCTTCGGCTGCTCCTGGCGAGCCGTGGAGATGATGCTTTCGATGCAGGTCTCGGTCATGACCTTGAGCTTGTCTTCCGGCAGGCCCAGGCGACGCGCGCGCATGGCGACCTGCTGCTGCGACTCTTCGCCGGTGACGTAGAGCGCCGGCAGACGCGTGGCGATGTTGCACAGGGTCTGTAGGAGGATGGTCGACTTGCCAATGCCCGGGTCGCCGCCGATCAGCACCACCGAGCCATCCACCAGGCCGCCGCCGAGCACGCGGTCGAGTTCGTTGGAGGCCGTGGAGAAGCGCGGCATCTCTTCGATGCTGACTTCGGCCAGGGTCTTGATGTTGGCCTGCTGCCCGGCCCAGCCGCCGCGCCCTGAACTCCCGGTGCCGCCGGTGGGCGTGTTGTCGATGACGGTTTCGACCAGGGTGTTCCAGGCGCCACAGTCGGCGCACTGGCCGGCCCATTTGGGGAAGGTGGCGCCGCACTCGGTGCAGCCATACATACGCTTGGCCTTGGCCATGGGGGCGGACTCCGTCGTAGTGCCGGCCAGAAGGAGCCGGCAATTGAAGCGGGCGATCTTAGCACCCCGGATCGCCAGCTCGCAGAGCAGGCATATCCCGGTCGCACAGGCCGTCATGCACTCCCTCAAAAAGCAAAAAGGAGGTCATCGAGCTCCCTTTCAGGAACCGCAATACGCGATCAAGTCCGCCTGACCATCAACTGCATCAGATGGCCCTTGATTCGGAAGCAAAGCTCGCGAGTCTGGAACTCGGACTTCGGCATCAGGACGCTATTGATGTCTTCGCCAACGGCGTCTTTCACCCGCTGGTACTTCGCCTGAGCCGCATCCAACTTCTTGAGCTCAGCTTGGTACCTGTTATAGGACGCCTTGCTGTAAACCTGCATGGTTTCCAGTTGCTGACGGCATTCCTTGAGGCTTTTCGCTTGAGCGTCTTCGGCCTTAGGCTCAACGGCAGTCTGCTGGATAATGATCGGCGCTGGCGCGCGGACGGGTGCTGGCTCCGGCGCAGCTACGACAACAGTCTCCGGCGTCTTCTGCGCGCATCCGGCCAACAAGACAAAGCTCAATCCCGCGATAGAAAGTTTATGCATGCGTCTCTTCTCTATGACTCATCTGCGTCAGTCAATTCCGTGAGCTGGGCGCCTTGAGGCGGAAAGCGTTTCATTGCCCAAATCCCGCCCAATCGCCTGGCCATTTCGCCGTTGTGAATTCGATGAGTGACTTTATGGTGATGGGGCGTTCAGCTCGGACGCCATACATCGACAGGTCATCAACCTGATATAGAGCGAACATCTCGCAGCCCGACTTTGCCCAAACAGCCCGGCAAGCCAATTACCCCGAGACTCAATACGAGCCGCCTTATAAAGGCTTCCTGCAATTGCTCCATTGAAAGAGGCCGGGCGGCGGACAAACGCGTTAACAAGAGTGCCCGCCACTAGCCGATAGCTCTGCATTACCATTATGTATTTTTCGATATGGGCTGGCTTGTCAGAAAAGTCTGTAAAACAATGACTTTTCCGTCGAACTATTCACTCAAGCGGCAATACCGAGCACCAGTGCGCGCCACACTTGCGCCCCATGAATAGCGCCATCCAGCCAGACGCAATTCCATCTCCTGAAAGTTCAACGCCGCTATAACGAACGCAGGCCCACCGGACGCTAGTGCCCGGTGAGCCTGTCATTGAAACCCTTGCGTTCGTCGAGAAGCCTTTAGCCTCGTCGCCCAGCGAGAAAGCCGGGAGCGCGATGCGCCTCAGCAGGCAATGCCCAGGCGCCGGTACTGGCTTTCCATATCGTGGCGAAGACCTTCGCGGCGCATCAGCAGCGCGGCCAGCGAGCCGTCGGGGCGCTCGATGCCCTCCTCGACACGGCTGATGCGCTGGTCCAGCAGCTCGTACTGCAGTTTCAGTCGCACCAGGCGCTCCTGCGCCTGGCGGGCACCTGCGTCGGTGGTAGCGGATTTGCGGGTGAACTGGTTGAAGGGGCGAGATGCTTTGAGCATGACTAGACACCAGCTGGAAAATGGATAACCGGAGCCTACTCCCGCCCCTGGTGAGTACCCTTGACGCTCGTCAAGGTCAGGTCGATCGCTGCAGCAGTTCGGCAATCTCGTCCTTCAGGGTGACGCGTTGCAGTTTGAGGCTGTTGAGCGCGAGGTCATCCATCGCTTCGCGGCCGTCCTCGACGTCGTAGATCTTGCGGTCCAGCTCCTCGTAGGTGCCGGCCAGGCGGGTGAATTGGGCGTTTTCCTCGATCAGGCGGGCCATCTTGGCGCGTTGCTCGGGAAACTCGCGGGCCAGCGGGTGGTGCTCGAGTGGCATGGCAGACCTCCTCTGCGGGGTGGATTTCCCTACAGCCTAGTCCAGCGCCGAAATTCGCCCATAACCGCCGGTCATGCCGCCACGCCCGGGAAATATTCCCCGCAGCGCCGCGCCGGGGCTGCTGCGCCGCAGCCAGGCCGCTACACTGGCGCCTGTCCCCCTCTGTTTATGAAAGGAGTCTGTGCATGAGTCTGCTTAGCGAGTTCAAGGCCTTCGCGGTCAAGGGCAACGTGGTCGACATGGCCGTCGGTATCATCATCGGCGCGGCCTTCGGCAAGATCGTCTCGTCCTTCGTCGGCGACGTGATCATGCCGCCGATCGGCCTGTTGATCGGCGGGGTCGACTTCTCCAGCCTGGCCATCACCCTCAAGGCCGCCGAAGGCAACGCGCCGGCCGTGGTACTGGGTTACGGCAAGTTCATCCAGACCTGCCTGGACTTCCTGATCGTCGCTTTCGCCATCTTCATGGGCGTGAAGGCGATCAACCGCTTCAAACGCGAGGAAGAAGCCGCGCCGGCGGCGCCGACCAAGGATCAGGAACTGCTCACCGAGATCCGCGACCTGCTGAAGAACCAGAACCGCTCCTGACGCGCAGGCAGAAATGCAAAAGGGCCCCATCGGGGCCCTTTTCGTTGGCGTTGCGCTACCAGTAGTTCTCCACCGCGATCTGCCCCGGCTTGCGCGTCAGCGCCAGGCTCATGCCGCGGGTCTTCAGCACCGCGCGGGTGTCCTCGATCATCTGCGGGTTGCCGCAGATCATCACCCGCGAATGCTCCGGCGACAGTTCCAGGCCGGCCGCGCGCTCCAGTTCGCCGTTCTCGATCAGCGTGGTGATGCGCCCGTTCAGGCAGCCGGGCACCTGCTCGCGGGTCACCACCGGGATGAACTGCAGCTTGTGCGCGTACTCGGCCAGGTACTCACGCTGCGCCAGGCCTGCGATCAGCTCGCGGTAGGCCAGTTCCTTTTCCTCGCGCGCGCTGTAGACCAGCTTGATGGTCTCGAAGCGCTCCCACACCTCGAAGTCCTGGAGGATCGACAGGAAGGGCGCGAGCCCCGTGCCGGTGGCCAGCAGCCAGAGGTCGCGGCCGTCGGGGAAGCGGTCGAGGGTGAGGAAGCCGAAGGCCTGGCGATCGACCAGCAGCTGGTCGCCCTCGCGCAAGCGGCTCAGCTCGCTGGTGAATTCGCCGCCGGGCACCACGATGGAGAAGAACTCCAGGTACTCGTCGAACGGCGAGGACACCATCGAATAGGCGCGCCAGACGATACTGCCGCTTTCCTTGCGCACACCCAGGCGGGCGAACTGCCCGGCGCGGAAACGGAAGCCCGCGTCGCGCGTGGTGCGCAGGGTGAACAGGCTGGGCGTCAGGGTCTGCACGTCTGTCAGCGTCTGACGGGTGAACTTCTCTTCGCTGGCGGTCATACTCCGCTCCCGATCCAATCTCTGCCTACAGTTTCTCCCATCGCAGGTGCGAGAAACACCGCCAGAAAACAGGGCCTTTGCCGCAATCGGCAGCCGCCCTGACCTGGCGCAACGAAAAGCGATGCCCATGCCGACCTTCCTCACGCCCTTCGCCGAACTCGACCTGATCCGCCAGCCGGAGCAACACAACGACCCGCTGCAGGCGTTCGACGCCGCCGACGAATACCTGCTGCGCCAGGTGGTCGCCGACGGCCTTGCCGAAGGCAGCCGCGTGCTGGTGCTCAACGACGCCTTCGGCGCGCTGGCCGCCGGCCTCGCCGGGCATGCGCGGGTGACCAGCAGCGGCGATTCCTTCCTCGCCGCCCTGGCCCTGCAGAAAAACCTCGCCCGCAACGGCCTGGCGGAAGACGCGGTGACCTTCGTGCCAGCCAGCGCGACCCCGACCGGCCCGTTCGACCTGGTGCTGCTGCGCGTGCCCAAGACCCTCGCCCTGCTGGAGGAACAGCTGATCCGCCTGCACGGCCAGCTCGCGCCCGGCGCGCGGGTGATCGCCGGGGCGATGATCAAGCACCTGCCGCGCGCCGCCGGCGACCTGCTGGAGAAGTACATCGGCCCGGTGCAGGCCTCGCTGGCGGAGAAGAAAGCGCGCCTGCTGTTCGCCACGCCTGTGGATAAAGCGGCGGTGGTATCGCCCTACCCCACCCGCTACCGGCTAGACAAACCCGCGCTGGAGCTCATCAACCACGCCAACGTGTTCTGCCGCGAAGGCCTGGACATTGGCACCCGCGCCTTCCTCCCGCACCTGCCACAAGGCCTGGGCCGCGCGCGGGTCGCCGACCTCGGCTGCGGCAACGGCGTGCTCGCCATCGCCAGCGCCCTGGCCAACCCGGACGCGCACTACACGCTGGTCGACGAATCCTTCATGGCCGTGCAATCGGCGCAGGAGAACTGGCGTGCCGCCCTGGGCGGGCGCGAAGCGGAATTCCGTGCCGCCGATGGCCTGGCCGGGCAGCCGGAAAATTCGCTGGACCTGGTGCTGTGCAACCCGCCCTTCCACCAGCAGCAGGTGGTCGGCGACTTCCTCGCCTGGCGCATGTTCCAGCAGGCCCGCCACGCGCTGGTGACCGGCGGCCAGCTGTGGATAGTCGGCAACCGCCACCTGGGCTACCACGCCAAGCTCAAGCGCCTGTTCCGCGGCGTGGAGCAGGTGGCGGCAAACCCGAAATTCGTGGTGCTCAAGGCCAGCAAGTGACCGGTTGCCTGGCGGCCGCGCCGGGAGCAGGATGCGCGAACCCCAACGCGAGCCAGGAAGCCCCGCCATGTCCGAGTCGATTAGCGCCTTCGCCAGCGCCGAGATCCCCGTCGAACGCATCCGCACCGGCGACGGCCTGCACCTGGCGCTGTACCGCATAGGCGCGGCCGACGGCCTGCCGGTGATCCTCACCCACGGCACCTTCTCCAACTACCGCAGCTGCCTGGGCCTGGCTAATTTCCTCGCCGCGCGCGGCTTCGCCTGCTGGATCTTCGACTGGCGCGGCCACGGCGCCAGCGACAACGGCGACTTCCGCCACAGCTTCGACGAAGTCGCCGCCCACGACGTACCGGCGGTGCTCGACGCCGTGCACCAGCGCAGCGGCCAGCCGGCGCAGTTCTGGATCGGCCATTCCGGCGGCGGCCTGATCGCCTCCATGTGGGCCGCGCGCAACCCGGCGCAGGCCCGCGAGCGCATGCGCGGCCTGGTGCTGCTGGGTTCGCAGGCGACAGCCGCGGCCGAGCGGCCGCTGCACCGCTGGGCGATCCACGCCTACGACTGGCTACTGCGCGGACGCCGGACCGCCCCGCAACAACGCAAGCGCATCGGCCCGGAAACCGAGAGCGCGCGGCTGATGCGCCAGTGGTGTCAGTGGAACCTGCGCGCACGCTTCCAGGGAGAAGATGGTTTCGACTATCTGCACGGATTGGCCGGCCTACGCCTGCCGGTGCTTGGTCTGGCCGGCAGCGGCGACCGATTCATCGCTCCGGCGAGCGGCTGCCAGACGCTGGTGCGGGCTTTCGATGCCGGCGATGCAAGCTTCCGGCTCTGCGGTAACGCGACAGGTTTCCGCGAGGACTACAGCCACAACCGCCTGGTGCTGTCGCGCAACGCGAGCCTGGAGCTGTGGCCGCTGATCGCCGACTGGATGGCACAGCGCTAGTCGAGCGCGGCCGGCGTATCCACGTCGCGCAGCACGCCCGAATCGTCCACCACCACGGGATGCCAGGCATCGCGGTGCGCCTGCAGCACCTGGCGGGCGCCCTCGTCGCCCTGCAACTGCAGCAGCTCCGGCCAGAAGGCGCGGCCGAACAGCACCGGGTGGCCGCGCTGGCCGTCGTGCTGGGGGAAGACAATGCGTTGAGCAGTGGCCTGCTCCAGCAACAACCGCAGGGTCGATTCAGCGAGCCAGGGCATGTCGCCGAGCAGGATGGCCACGCTGTCGGCCGTGCAACTCTTCAAAGAATTCACGCCGGCCGCCAGGCTATGCCCCATACCGGACTGGGCATCGGCGCAGCGCACCAGCGGGATATCCACAGGCAGGCCGAGTTCGATTGGATCGTCCTCGGCGCGCAACACCACGCGCACTTCGTCGAACACCGCGCGGGCGTTGGCCAGGCTCGCAGCCAACAGCGTGCGGCCATCGGCCAGGCGTGCGCGGCGCTTGTCGGCACCGAAGCGCCGGCCGAAGCCGGCAGCGAGCAACAGGGCGACTGACGTCACAGGCTCTCGCGGGCAATGCCGCTGCGTACGCGAAGGATGTCGGCGAGCACCGCCAAAGCGATTTCCGCCGGGGTCTTGCTGCCCAGGTTGAGACCGATGGGTGCGTGGATACGCGCCAGCTCCGCCTCCCCCAAACCGCCAATGCGCTGGAGGCGTTCCATGCGTTTCGCCGAGGTCGTACGCGAGCCCATCACACCGATATAAAACGCCTCGGTGCGCACCGCTTCGAGCATCGCCAGGTCGTCGATCTTCGGATCGTGGGTCAGCGCCACCACCGCAGTGTCGGCATGGCAGCCGCCGTTGGCGATGAAGATCGACGGCAGTTCGCGGCGGATCTCGATGCCGTCCAGCACCACGCCCTCCAGTGCTTCCTCGCGGGGATCGCAGAGGATCACCTCGAAGCCCAGCCCTTTGCCGAATTCCGCGCAGAAATGCGCCACGCTGGAGTAGCCGGCCAGCAACAGGCGCTGCGCCGCACCCACGCGCAATTGCACATGAGCCTGGTCGCGCTCCACGCGCGGGCCATGGTCATGGTCGTCGCTCAGGCGGCGCGCGCCGGTTTCCAGGTTCACTTCGCGGAGCAGGCGGCGCTGGCCGAGCAGCGCCGATTCGAGTTCGCGCAGGTGGGCCTGGACGTCACAATCCGCGGCCAGGTTCTCCACCAGCACGTCGAGGATGCCGCCGCAGGGCAGGCGGATGTTGCTGCGCTCGTCGCCTTCGCCGTAGCGCACGACTCGCACCGGATCGGCGAATTCGCCGACGGCGACGCGTTCGAGGAAATCATCCTCGACGCAGCCGCCGGACAGCGAACCGACCCACTGCCCCTGCCCGTTCACCGCCAGCAGCGAACCCGGCGCGCGAGGCGCCGAGCCGTAGGTGAAGAGCACGGTGCAGAGCCAGACACGCTGGCCCTCGACGGACCACTTCAGCGCCTGGCGAACCACTTGCAGATCGAGATGTTGCACGTCTTACATCGCCTTGCCGGCATGGGCCGGCACACCATCGGACTTCAGCTGCGAGACCGCCTGGACATCGAGATCGCCAGGCAGGCCGCCCCAGGATTGACGCAGGTAGTTGAGCAGATCGGTCAGTTGCGCGTCATCCAGTTTCTCGGCGAAACCGGGCATCGGCTGCATGCGTTCGAAGCCGCCGAACTGCTGTTCGCCGATGCCGTCGACCACCACCCGCAGCAGGTTGCGCGTGTCGCTCAGGCGCAGGGTGGTGTTGCCCTGCATGGCCACGGCGATGTGTGGCTTGCCCTCGCCTTCCATGCCGTGGCAACCGGCGCAGACGTTGAGGTACTGCTGGCGGCCGCGCTTGGAGCTCTCGGACAGCTGTGGATAAGGCACGTGCTGCACCGCCTTGGCCGCCGGCGGGGTGTCGCCCAGCAGGTAGGTGGCCATGGCCGCGAGGTCCTGGCTTTCCAGGTGCTGGGTGCTGTGGTGATGCACCGGGAACATCTCGTTGAACATGCTGCCCTGGCCGCTCATGCCGTGCTCCAGGAAGGCCGCGAGGTCGGCCTGGTTCCATCCGCGCGCGGCGAGATCGTCGGGCAGCAGGCTGGGCGCCAGGTAGCCGTTGAGCAGGCCGCCGGACAGGCGCTTGTCCTGCTGCAGCGCACCGATGGCGTTGCGCGGGGTATGGCACTCGCCGCAGTGGCCGAGCACTTCCACCAGGTACTGGCCGCGCCGCCAGGTCTCGCTCTTGCCCTCGGCGCCGGGCAGTTGCACGCCCTTGCCATAGAGCATGTTCCAGCCGGAGAGGCCGACGCGCACGTTGAACGGGAAGCTCAGCGCGGTCTGCGGCGCCGGGCGGTGCACCGGCTCGACGCTCATCAGGTAGGCGTAGATGGCATCGGCATCCTCGCGCTTGATGAGGTGGTACGAGGTGTAGGGCATCGCCGGATAGAGGTTGGCGCCGTCCTTGCGCTTGCCCTGGGTGAGGGCCGCGAAGAACTCGTCGGCGCTATAGGCGCCGATGCCGTGGTCCTTGTCCGGGGTGATGTTACTGCCGTAGATGGTGCCGAACGGCGAGGCGATCGGCAGGCCGCCCGCATAGGGCGCGCCGCCCTCGGCGGTGTGGCAGGCCATGCAGTCGGCGGCGCGGGCCAGGTATTCACCGCGCTTGACCAGATCGGCATCGGCAGCCTGGGCACTGGCGGCCAGGCCGATGCCGGCTGCCAGCAGCAGGCCGGATAGCAGTCGCGCCATGCTCAGCCCTCCTTGACCAGGCCGAGGTCGCCGAGGACCTCGCGGGTGGCTTCGTAGTAACGCACATAGCCGGTGCAGCGGCAGATGTGGTGACCGAGGCTCGCCTCGATCTCCGACTCCAGTTCGCTCTTCTTCAGCGGCTGGCGCTGGGCCTTCTCCACCAGCACGGTGGCGGCGTTGACGAAGCCCGGCGCGCAGTAGCTGCACTGGAAGGCGAAGCGCTCGACGAACTTCTGCTGGATCGGGTTCAACTCGTTCACCTTGCCGTCGGCATCGCGCTTGGCGTGGCCTTCGATGGTGCGCACCTTCTTGCCGTCGAACCAGTTGGCGCCGGTGATGCAGGTGCGGACTTCCTCGCTGGTGCCGTCGGGGTTGTCGACGATCACCACGCAGGCGTGGCAGATGCCCTGGCCGCAGCCCAGGCGCGAGCCGGTGAGGTTCTGGTATTCGTGCAGGTAGTCGATCATCGGCAGGTCCGCGGGGACCTCCACCGGGCCGACGGCTTGACCGTTGAGGGTCAGCTGGAGCTTAGCCATTGAGGGCCTCCTTGATACGGGCGGGGGTTGCGGGCAGGTCGCGGACGCGCTTGCCGATGGCATGGGCGACGGCGTTGCCGATGGCACCGGCGATAGGGATCATCACCACTTCGGCGATGCCCTTGGCCGGATCGCTGTCCGACAGCGGCGGGAGGATTTCCGAACTCTGGGTCCACACTGCGACGTCCTTGGCGCGCGGCAGGCGGTAGCGGTTGAAGTTCCAGTCGCCTTCGGCCGGACCGCCCTCGTGCAGCGGCATTTCCTCCAGCAGCGCGTGGCCCAGGCCCATGGCCGTGCCGCCCTCGATCTGGCCTTTCACCAGCTCGGGCACCAGCACCCGGCCACACTCGATCCAGGAGTGGTGGCTGAGCACCTGCACCTCGTGGGAGCCCTTGTTGACCTTCAGTTCCACCAGCGTGGCCACCGGGCTGTAGTAGGTGACCATGGCGTTGTTCAGCTGCACCGGCGGGTAGTTCACGTTCTTGCGGTCGAGCAGGTGGAAGCCGGCGCTGGTCATCTGCGCCTTCTTCACCTGGGGGGCGCCGTCGCCGTACTTCACCGCCAGGCCGTCCAGCGGCAGACGCTCGCTGACACCGTCCACGGTGAACTCGCTATCCGCCCAGCTCCAGCGGTTGAAGGCGTGCACGGTCGCACCGGTGACCAGGCCGCGCTCGTGGGCGTGCTTGGCCAGCAGGGCGAAAGGCAGCGGCTCCAGGCCGTTGGCGGTGAGCTTGCCGTCTACCCAGCGGGCGTCCTCACGGCGCACCACGTAGGGGTTGGCCTGGCCGCCGAACGGGCCTCGGCCCCAGATTTCCAGCGCCGCCGGCCACAGGCCGTGGTTGAACAGCACGCGCGCCGCCTCGCGGCTGGCGTGGCTGAAGTAGTAGGCCGAGTTGGTCGCCGAGGACGCCGAGGCATACTTGCCGACCCAGCGCGGGTTGCGCAGTTTTTCGTCCTGGGTGGCCTGGCTCATGATGTACGGGTCTTCGCCGCTGGCGAGCTGCAGCTCGGACCAGTCGGTCTCGGCGGTCTTCACCTCGTCGGCCGGGCGACCGAGGAAGTCGGCCACCACCAACGCCTGGGAAGTGGACATGCCGGTGCCGATCTCGATGCCGATGTGGCGCATGCGGATGTGGCCGTCGGCGTCAAACTCCAGGCTCGCCATGGGGGCCTCGGCGCCGGTGCCGAAGTCTTTCTGGCAGATGGCGAAGCCGACGCCGTACCAGTTGTCCGGGTCCTGCGCGTCGAACTTCTTCTTGCGCTCGGCGCGGTTCTTCCAGACTTCGTGGGCGGAGGCCTTGTCGAGGATCTCGTGCAGGCGCAGCGCGCCGGCGGGCACCGCGCCCTGGGTGTTCTTCATCCCCGAGACCATGGCATTGCGGCGGCGCAGTTCGATGGCATCGACGCCCAGGCGGTCGGCGACCTCGTCCACCATCATCTCGGTGGAAGCCATGCTCTGCAGGGTGCCGTAGCCGCGCATGGAGCCGGCCTCGACGCCGCGCGAATGGTAGGCGGTGGCCTGCAGGTCGCTCTGCGGCATGTAGTAGATCGACTGCGCGGCCGTGGCCCCCACGGCCGCAACCGAGGCGCTGTAGTTGGCGCGACCGCCGCCGTCGAGGCTCATCTCGGCGCGGAAGATCTTGAAGCTCAGGTCCTTCTTATCCACAGCCAGTTGGTAGTGGATGTCGAAAGCATGCCGCTTGATGCCGCTCTGGAACTGCTCGTAGCGGTCATTGGCCAGGCGCACCGGCACGCCTTCGCCGTACAGCGCAGCCAGGGCCGCGTAGAAGACGAAGATGTTGTGGTCCTTGGAGCCGTAGCCGACGGTGTAGCCGGGGTGCATGTTCAGCTTGGCCAGGCCGAAGCGCGAGGGCGCAATCATCTGCGCGGTTTCGGACGCCGCTTCGAACGGGCACTGGGTGGCGACCACGAAGTGCAGGGTCTTGCTGGCCGGGTCGTACCAGCCGTTGCCGTTGTCCGGCTCCATGGCCGCCGGCTCGATGGACGGCGTCTTGTAGCGTTCGTCGAAGACCAGCCAGTCGGCCGGCGGGCTGTCGATCTGCTGCTGGATCTTCTGCGCGTAGAACATGCCCTGCTCGGACAGGTTGCCATGCTCGCGCGGCTGCTGGTCCCACACCGGTTTGCGGTTGCGGATCAGCGGGAAGAGCATCGAATCCTTGAGGCTGGAGAACTCGTCCGGATCGGCCGAGGTGGCACCGCCCACGCGCACGAAGCGGAAGCTGCCGTAGGGATCGCCTTCGTACAGCGGCGCCTGCGCGCCGTAGCGGATCGCCTTGTCGTTGAACTTGAGCTTGAGCTTGGCCTGGCGGAAGCGCTCGAAGTCGTGCCAGATCAGGATGGCCACCGGCTGGCCGATGAACATCGGCACCTTGCCCGGCGGCAGCAGCGGGTCCGGCTTGTGGGCCTCGGGGAAGGCGATGCCGTCCTTGACCAGGTCGTCGGCAGTGACGATGCGGTCCGGCTGCAGCTCGGCGCCCAGCCAGGAGAGGTCGTAGCCTTCGTAGACGCGGTCGGCCTTGATGGTCTTCAGCAGCATGGCGTGGCCCTGCTGCTGCGGCCAGCCGGGCATGTCCTTGGCGCGGATGTCGCGGGCGAAGACCTTCTCGCCGCACACCTTGGACAGCGCATCGTTGCGCATGCGCACGCGGCCGTCGTTGGCCAGCCAGCGCTCGGGCGGCGCGGCGACACTTTTCTCCATCAGGGCAGCGAAAGCCTGGCTGCCGAGCGGCGCCAGGGTGACGCTCACGCCGGCGATCAATCCGCCCTGGAGGAAGGCGCGCCGGGAGATATCACGGTTGGACATGGATCATCCTCTGGGCGGTGAACGAACCCGCCCATGTCGTAATGGGGTACTGGAAGCGGCAGAGGTGGGGCGTGGGACGCCGGGCAACGGCGGTTGCGAAGGAAGCGTCCTACGGAAAATCCTGACCGAATTGTCAACTTTACCCAATCAAAGCGCTTCAGGCAAAAGTTAAGCAGGGCGATCAGCGCACCGGATTGCGTGGAGCCGACCGTTCGTCTGTAGGAAATACCCGACAGTAATCCTCGGACGTGCTACGCTCGGCGGCCTTTCATTAGCGTCCTAACAAATAGCCTGACAGCCATGTCCGCCGACGCCAATTCGCTGCTCCGCCATCGCCCCTTCCTCGCCTTCTGGCTCGCCCGCGTGTGCACCGCCAGCGGCTTCCAGATGCTCACCGTGGCCATCGGCTGGCACATGTACGAGCTGACCCACAACGTGCTCGACCTTGGCTTCGTCGGCCTGGTGGAGTTCCTCCCGCGGGTGCTGTTCATGCTGCACACCGGGCACGTCGCCGACCGCTACGACCGACGCAAGGTCGCCGCGCTCTGCCAGAGCGCGCAGTGCCTGATCGCCGTTGCCCTGGTACTCGGCGCCAGCAGCGGCAACGTCACCCGCGAGATGATCTTCGTGCTCGCCTTCCTGCTCGGCAGCGCCCGCTCGTTCGAGATGCCGACTACCCAGGCCTTGCTACCGAACATAGTGCCCACCGCCCTCTTCCCCCGCGCGGTGGCGGCCTCTGCCTCGGCCATGCAAGCCGCGACCATCGCCGCGCCGGCACTTGGCGGCCTGCTCTACGCCTTCGGCGCCTTCTGGGTCTACGTACCGACGGCAGTGCTCTATGCCATCGCCTGCAGCCTGGTACTGACCCTGCCCTCGCGGCAGCAGCCCTTGACCCAGGGAAAGGCCACGCTGGAATCGCTGCTCGCCGGCATCCGCTTCATCCGCAGCCGCCCCGACATCTTCGGCGCCATCTCCCTCGACCTCTTCGCCGTGCTGCTCGGCGGCGCCACTGCGCTACTGCCGGTGTTCGCCAAGGACATCCTGCTCACCGGCCCCTGGGGCCTGGGCCTGCTGCGCTCGGCGCCGGCGGTGGGTGCGTTGCTGATGTCGTTCTGGCTGGCGCGCTTCCCGATCGAACGCAACGTCGGCCGCATCATGTTCCTGTCGGTCGGCATCTTCGGCGTCACCACCATCGCATTTGGCCTGTCGACGTCATTCTGGTTCTCCCTCGGCGTGCTGGTGGTGCTCGGCGCGGCGGACATGGTCAGCATGGTGATCCGCGGCGCCTTCGTGCAGCTGGAAACCCCGGACGAGATGCGTGGCCGAGTCAGCGCGGTGAACGGCCTGTTCATCGGCGCCAGCAACCAGCTCGGCGAGTTCGAGTCGGGCCTGACCGCGCACTGGTTCGGCACGGTGCCGGCGGTGGTGCTCGGCGGGGTCGGCACGCTGATCGTCACCGGCGCCTGGATGAAGCTGTTCCCGGCGCTGGCCAAGCGCGACAAGTTGCACTGACAGGACCGCCCGGCGTCACCCCGTAGGAGCGGATCTCATCCGCGAAAATCCCCGCACCGATGCACCCGGTAGGAGCGCGCCATGCGCGCGAATCGCGGCCATGGGCCGCTCCTACAGGTCTTTTTCCCCTTCCCATAAAAAAGCCCCCGCAAATGCGGGGGCCTGGAAGCGGGCGCACGGGGCGCCCGGATAGGAGCTCAGTGTGGCGCCTGCAGCCCTGCCGCGCTCATCAGCAGACGCAGCAGCCAGGCCGCTACACCCAGGGCCAGCACACTGGCCACCCAGATCAGCACCAGCCAGCCGAGGCGCTTGCGCAGCGGCGCCTTGTCGGCGTTCGTCTCTTTCATGACAGTGCCCTCAGTGGTAGCCATCGCCGTGCTTCACCTTGCCGCGGAACACGTAGTAGCTCCAGGCGGTGTAGCCGAGGATGAACGGCAGGATGAACAGCGCGCCAACCAGCGCGAAGCCCTGGCTCTGCGGCGGCGCCGAGGCGGCCTGGATGCTCACCGACGGCGGGATGATGTTCGGCCACAGGCTGATGCCCAGGCCGCTGTAGCCGAGGAAGATCAGCACCAGGGTGAGCACGAAGGGCTTCACGTGGTCGTAGTTGGCGACCGACCGCAGCAGCGCCCAGAAGGTCACCAGCACCAGCAACGGCACCGGGGCGAACAGGAACAGGTTCGGCAGGCTGAACCAGCGTTGGGCGATTTCCGTGTGCGCCAGCGGGGTCCACAGGCTGACGATGCCGATCACCGCCAGCAGCACCAGCGCCAGCGGCCGCGCCAGGTCGTGCATGCGCTCCTGCAAGGTGCCTTCGGTCTTCATGATCAGCCAGGTGCAGCCGAGCAGGCTGTAGGCGACGATCAGGCCCAGGCCGCAGAACAGCGGGAATGGCGCCAGCCAGTCGAGCGAGCCGCCGGCGAACTGCCCGTTTGCCACCGGGATACCCTCTATGTAGGCGCCCAGCGCCACGCCCTGGAAGAAGGTCGCCGCCAGCGAGCCGCCGATGAACGCCTTGTCCCAGATGTGCCGCTTGTGCGCCTTGGCCTTGAAGCGGAACTCGAAGGCCACGCCACGGAAGATCAGCCCCACCAGCATCAGCACCAGCGGCAGGTAGAGCGCCTCCAGCACCACCGAGTAGGCCAGCGGGAAGGCGCCGAACAGCGCCGCGCCGCCGAGCACCAGCCAGGTCTCGTTGCCATCCCAGACCGGCGCCACGGTGTTCATCATCACGTCGCGGTCGCCGTCGTCCTTGAAGAACGGGTAGAGCATGCCGATGCCCAGGTCGAAGCCGTCCATCACGACGTACATCATCACGCCGAAGACGATGATGATCGCCCAGATCAGCGGAAGGTCGATGCCCATGTTCAGTTCCTCCCTTCCGGTGCGTTGTCATCGTCGTCGAGACCCTCGACGGTGGCCGACAGCGGCCGTGCCGGGGTGCGCTGGCGACCGGCACCGCCCTCGCTGGTTTCGCGACCTTCGTGGGTGACCGGGCCCTTGCGCACCAGGCGCATCATGTAGCCGATGCCGACTCCGAACAGCGAGAAGTACACGACCACGAACATCAGCAGGGTGATGCTCATCTGCAGGGTGCTGTGGTTGGAAACCCCTTCGCTGGTTCGCATCAGTCCGTAGACCACCCACGGCTGGCGACCGACCTCGGTGGTGAACCAGCCGGCAAGGATCGCCAGCAGTCCCGAGGGCCCCATCCACAGCGCCAGGCGCAGGAAGGCGCGCTGCCGGAACAGCCCGCCGCGCCAGCGCAGCCACAGGCTCCAGAGGCCGACCAGGATCATCAGCATGCCTAGCCCGGCCATGATGCGGAACGACCAGAAGACGATGGTGGAGTTGGGCCGGTCCTCGCGCGGGAAGTCCTTCAGCGCCGGGATCGGCTCGGTGAGGCTATGGCGCAGGATCAGGCTGCCGAGCACCGGGATCTCGACCTTGAAGCGCGTTTCCTCGCGCTGCATGTCCGGCAGGCCGAAGAGGATCAGCGGCGTCGGGCCGCCCTCGCCGTTGTCCCAGTGCCCTTCGATGGCGGCGATCTTCGCCGGCTGGTGTTCGAGGGTGTTGAGGCCGTGGGCGTCGCCGACCATGGCCTGGATCGGCGCCACGATCAGGGCCATCCACATGGCCATGGAGAACATCTTGCGGATCGCCGGGTTGTCGCGCCCGCGCAGCAGATGCCAGGCCGCCGAGGCGCCGACGAAGAAGGCTGTGGCGAGGAAGGAAGCGATCGCCATGTGCATCAGGCGGTAGGGGAAGGACGGGTTGAAGATCACCGCGAACCAGTCGGTGGGGATCACCCGACCGTCGATGATCTCGAAGCCCTGCGGGGTCTGCATCCAGCTGTTGGAAGCGAGGATCCAGAAGGTCGAGATCAGCGTGCCGATCGCCACCATCACCGTGGCGAAGAAGTGCAGCCCGCGCCCCACGCGGTGCCAGCCGAAGAGCATGACACCGAGGAAGCCGGCCTCGAGGAAGAAGGCGGTCAGCACCTCGTAGGTCAGCAGCGGGCCGGTGACGCTCCCCGCGTACGCGGAGAAATGGCTCCAGTTGGTGCCGAACTGGTAGGCCATGACCAGGCCGGAGACCACGCCCATGCCGAAGTTGACGGCGAATATCTTCGACCAGAAGTGATAGAGGTCGCGGTAGACCTCTTCGCCGGTCTTCAGCCACAGGCCTTCGAGCACGGCCAGATAACTGGCCAGGCCGATGGTGATGGCGGGGAAGATGATGTGGAAGGAGACGGTAAAGGCGAACTGGATACGCGCCAGTTCCAACGCCTCTAGACCCAACATGACGTTACCTCATCGGGTTGACGCCCGTCGTCGCACGCAGCGGGCAGCTTGCCGGCAACGGTGCCGGCCCTCGGGTTCTTCACGGAAAGGTTGTTGTTGTGGGAAGGCGGCCTCGAGGCCGCTCTGCGCTAAGCACCAATGCCCGTCGATTGCATTGATACAAGGCAATGTAGTGCCTGGAATGGTACGCCGCACGCCGGGTGCTGCCGCCGTGGCCGGTTGCCGCGCGGCAGCTTGTCGCGCGGCTGGTTGTCTCAGCCAACATATATCCAAAAAGAATATTTGAATGAATAAATAATATTTTTATGGAATATTAAGTCCGGCTAGCTTGTGTACCAACGGCCCCGATGAGAGCCGTAACCCAACACTGCCGCCGGGAGCGGTTGACGACCACGAGTCGCACCAGGCTCCCCGGAATGCCGCCCCACAAGGACCTCGAAAATGAAAAAGCTGCTGCTCCTG
The DNA here is from genome assembly GCF_041409665.1 of Pseudomonas sp. QL9. Taxonomy (NCBI): domain Bacteria; kingdom Pseudomonadati; phylum Pseudomonadota; class Gammaproteobacteria; order Pseudomonadales; family Pseudomonadaceae; genus Pseudomonas; species Pseudomonas sp. QL9. The sequence continues at coordinate 3,428,453 of NZ_CP166971.1, read as the reverse complement.
ACTGCCATCGCCGCTGCCTTCAGCGCTTCTGCCTTCGCCAACGAAAAGCTGGTGGTCGCCGCCACCCCGATCCCGCACGCCGAGATCCTCGAGCTAATCAAGCCGACCCTGGCCAAGGAGGGTGTGGACCTCGAAGTGAAGGTCTTCACCGACTACGTGCAGCCCAACGTACAGGTTGCCGAGAAGCACCTGGACGCCAACTACTTCCAGACCAAGCCGTACCTGGACAACTTCAACAAGGGCAAGGGCACCCACCTGGTCACCGTGACCGGCGTGCACGTCGAGCCCTTCGGCGGCTACTCGAAGAAGTACAAGTCGCTCGCAGAACTGCCTGACGGCGCCACCGTCGCCCTGCCCAACGAGGGCAGCAACAGCGGTCGCGCGCTGATCCTTCTGCAGAAGGCAGGACTGATCAAGCTGAAGGACCCGAGCAACGCCCTGGCCACACCGAAAGACATCGCCGAGAACCCCAAGCACCTGAAGTTCAAGGAGCTCGAATCGGCCCTGCTGCCGCGCGTGTTGGACCAAGTCGACCTAGACCTGATCAACACCAACTACGCGCTGGAAGCCAAGCTCAACCCGGTGAAGGACGCCCTGGTCCTGGAGGACCGCAACTCGCCCTACGTGAACTACCTCGTGGCGCGCCCGGACAACAAGGACAGCGACGCGCTGAAGAAGCTCGCCGCCGCCCTGAACAGCCCGGAAGTGAAAACCTTCATCGAGAAGAAATACGACGGCGCGGTAGTCCCGGCCTTCTGACCTGACCCTGGCGCGTCGCCCGCCCTGGCCGCGCCAAACGACTCCCACGCAGGGCGCGGCCATAAGGTCGCCTTTTACGCCGGTGAGAACAGTTCACCGGCGTTTCTTTTTCGACCTCCGCCTGGCGGAGACGGACGACGAGGTATTCGCCATGAAGGCTCCCCAGCCGCTGCTCACCTTCCCCGACGCCGACAAGAGTCCGCTGAGCATACGCGCCAAGGCGCTGGTGTTCTTCGACCCGCGCTCGCACGCCGTGCGCGATGCCGTCGAGCAGCTGGCGCCAGGTGTGCAGCCGGTCCTGATCCGCGGCGAGACCGGCACCGGCAAGGAGCTGCTGGCGCGCCACATCCACCGCGCCAGCGAGCGCTCCGGGCTGTTCGTCGCGGTCAGCTGCAGCGCGCTCAGCCGCAACTTCGCCGAGGCCGAACTGTTCGGTTACGCCCCCGGCGCGCACAACGGCCCGGTAGGCAGCCGCGCCGGCTGGTTCGGTTCGGCCCAGGGCGGCACTCTTTATCTGGACGAGATCGCCGACCTGCCGCTGGCCCTGCAGGAAAAACTGCTGCGCGTGCTGCAGGAACACGAAGTGCTGCGCTTCGGCGCCCGCGAGCCGATCCCGGTGGACGTTCGCCTGGTGGCCGCCACCAGCATCGACCTGGGCCAGTCGGTGGCCGCCGGCAAGTTCCTCGAAGGCCTGCAGCAGTACCTGGAAGGGGGCAACCTCGAACTGCCGCCGCTGCGCGAACGCCCCGGTGACATCCTGCCGTTGGCCCAGTACTTCCTCGGCGTGCACGCCCAGCGCCTGGACCTGGACGTACCGGAGATCGACGTCTCCGCCCAGCAGGCGCTGGAGAGCTACCCCTGGCCAGGCAACATCCGCGAACTGGAGAACGTCATCCACTTCGCCCTGCTGGTCAGCCCCGGCACGAGCATCGGAGTGCAGCACCTGAACTTTTCCGCCGGCGCACCGCTGGCGTCGCTCGACGACCTTCGCCGCCTGTTGCAGCTACCGGGCGCCGTCGCGCAAGTGCGCGCACTGCTCGCAGAGGTAGAGAAGGAAGCACGCTCGTAGGATGGGTTGAGCCTCCGCTAAACCCACCCTACGCAATCTCAAAGTGTTACCTCACGCCACACACAAAGCGCACATCGCGAAAAAGTGCGACAAACGGTAGCAGTGAAAGCCTTCGCGGGCCCCAATTACGACGACATAGATTCCTGAGCAAACTAACTATTTCAGGGTTTTATCTGGAAAAGTCAGAAGTATTCAGCCCCATCGACCACTTCAATACTAACCATCAAGAGCATTAGCTTCTTTTTGTCATAAACATCAGGGAAAATGGCTTCCAGGCAGTCGGGACCCATTTCCCCGACGCCATTTGGAGATCATCGTGTCTAGCTTCGCCGCCCTTGCCAGCTTCTTCGCCGCTACTGCCTTCCTGAACGTGCCGCAACAGGCCGATCCGGATCGTCATGCAGACCGCCGCGTCAAGAAAGCCCGCCGCAAGTAAGCCGTCGCCGGCCAGCCGCACCTGCGGCTGGCCGAGCAGGCTCCCCTCTTAGCGCTTGCCGAGCACCTTTCGGTAGAACAGCGCACAGATCACCAGAAACACCAGCAGTCCCAGCCACTGCGCCGTCTCCTCGAATCCCCCACCGACCAGCGCCAAAGGCGCGTCCTTGCCACTGGTGCCGATCAGCGCAGCCAGCAGGATGCCCATCAGGCTCTCGCCGACGATCAACCCTGACGCCAGCAGCACGCCACGCCGGCGCGACACATCGGCGAACTTCTCCTCGTCTACTCCGGCCGCCTGTGCGCGACGCTTGAGCGCGCTTTCCAGCAGCCAGGCGAGCACCGCGCCGACCACAAGGGTCATGCCGATAGTGGGCGGCAAGTAAATGCCCAGCCCCACCGCGAGCACTGGCAGGCTGGCCTTGCCAGTCCGGCGCAGCAGCACGTCGACGAGGATCAACGCGATGCCCAGGGCCACGCCGATCAGGATCATGTTCCAGTTCAGCGCGTTGTGGAAAATCCCGCTGGCGATCGCCGTCATCAGGGTCGCCTGCGGAGCCGCCAGGGCCTGCGCCGGGTCCATGCCTTCACGCGGCAAGGCGCCGGTGAAGCCATAAGCCTTGAACAACAACTCCAGCACCGGCGGGATTACCAGCGCGCCGACCAGGCAGCCGACGATCAGTGCCACCTGCTGCCGCCAGGGCGTGGCGCCGACCAGGTAGCCGGTCTTGAGGTCCTGCAGGTTGTCGTTGGAGATCGCGGCGATGGCCAGCACCACCGAAGTGGTGAACAGCGCCAGGGCGATCGCCAGCTTCCCGCCGTCACGCGCGAGGAAATCGCCATCCAGCGAGCCGGCGCCAAGGATCAGCAGCGACACCAGGATCACCGCGATGATGCCGATGCCGGAGATCGGGCTGCTGGAGGAACCGACCAGGCCGGCCATGTAGCCGCAGGCCGCGGCGATCAGGAAGCCGAAGAAGAAGGCGAACACCACGCAGACGCCCACGAGGCCCCAGAAGCCGGCACCGTGCAGGTCCGGCGCAGCCTGGCCGAGGAAGTAGGCGAAGACCACGAACAGCGCTACCAGCAGGAAAAAGGCAATGGCCAGGATCCAGCCCGCCGGCATGTCGCGCTCGGTGCGCAGGTCGCTGCTTTCGGCGCGCCCGGTCACCGCGCCGAGGGACGCCCAGACGCCCTGCACCATGGGCTTGAACAGGGTTGCCAGGGTCCAGAGCGCGGCCACCCCGATGGTGCCGGCGCCAAGGAAGCGCACCTGGCTGCTCCACAGCTTGCTGGCCAGCTCCGGCAAGCTCTGCCCCGCGGCCAGGGTGGCGTTCACTGTCAGCAGCGGCACCGCCACGCCCCAGGAAATCAGCACGCCTATAAGGATGGCGATACCGGCCGTGATCCCCATCAGGTAGCCGGCGCCGACCAACGCGAGCGAGAAGCCGGTGGACAGGCGGAAAGCCGCCTGCCCGGCCGTCAGCCAGAAACTGAAACCCTCGGCGAGCAGCTTGAAGCCGCTGCTGAACAGGCTGAACAGCGCCGCGACTAGGCCGCCGGCGAGGATGTCGCGCAGGCCCGGCTTGCCGGCGTCATCCGCCGTCGGATGCTCCTCTTCCTGGCTGCCGACGCGGAGAATCTCCGCCGCCGCCACGCCTTCCGGATACGGCAGGCTGCTCTGCACCACCATCACCCGGCGCAGCGGGATGGTGTAGAGCACCCCGAGGATGCCGCCGATGGCGCAGATCGCCGCGGTTTGCCAGAACGGGAAGCCGGCCCAGTAGCCGATCATCAGCAGCCCCGGGAGGATGAAGATGATCGAGGACAGGGTGCCGGCGGCCGAAGCCTGGGTCTGCACCATGTTGTTCTCGAGGATGTTAGAGCCGGGGAAGTAACGCAGCACCGCCATGGAGATCACCGCGGCGGGGATCGAAGAGGCGAACGTCAGCCCGACCTTCAACCCCAGGTAGACGTTGGAGGCGGTGAACACCACGGTGATCAGGGCGCCGAGGATGAGCCCGCGCAGGGTCAGTTCGGCCAGGTTCGATTCATCCGGAATCCGTTCGAGCATGGAAGCAGTCTCGCGCAAATGACCTGGCAAGCTTAGGCCAGAGCGGTTGGGGCGCACACGACGGGGAAATGTCGCAGCCGCGCGGACCGTTCGCGACGGACGGCTGGCGAGAAAATGACCATACGTCGCTTTCTTGACGATTCCTGGGGACCTTTGCTCTTTTACGTTGTCATAGCAGGGCTAGGCGGAGGTACGACCATGAACGCCACGCATCGCTACGCCATCCACTATCGACTTCGCGAACAGCCGCGCCGGCTGATCCATGAGTCGCAGGAAGCACCCAACGAGTTCCTCGCGCTGCTGCAGGTTCTGCTGCACCTCGCCCAGGAAACAGGCGAGGACCCCACCGGCCTGACCGACGGCTCCTGGGAACCCAACCTGATTCCCAGCCTGAAGAGCAGCGCCGACCGCGCCGGCGTCAGCCGCGTGCGTATCGTGCCAATCGACTGAGCGCCGCGCTCAGCCCTCGGCTCTGCCGCGCCACTGCGGCAGACCGATCAGCACCACCGCGCCAATGATCACCGCCATCGCCAGGGCCTCCGGCCAGCCGATGCTTTCGCCGGCGAACAGCACCCCGAGCAGCACCGCCACCGCCGGATTGACGAAGGCATAGCTGGTCGCCGCCGCCGGGCGCACATTGTTCAGCAGGTAGATGTAGGCGCTGAAGGCGATGATCGAACCGAACACCACCAAGTACCCCAGCGCCACCCAGCCGCGCAGGTCCGGCATCTGCTGTAGGTGCTCGCCGGAGACTTGGCTGCCGAGTAGCAGGGCGACGCCCCCCACCAGCATTTCCACGGCGCTGGCCATGGGCCCGGCGGGCAGCGGCAGGCGCTTGCTCCAAACCGAACCGAAGGCCCAGGAAGCCGCCGCGAAGACGATAAGCGCAGCGCCAGCCGGGCTGCCCTGCAGGTTCGAACCAAGGTTGAGCAGGACGATGCCGCACAGCCCCAGGCCGATCCCGGACCATTCCAGCAGGCTGTTGCGATGGCCGAACATGCGGCCGAAGACCAACGTGAACAGCGGCACCGTGGCCACCGCCAGCGCGGCCACGCCCGAAGCCACGCCCCAGTGCTCGGCCACCGTCACCCCGCCGTTGCCGCCGCTGAGCAGGAGGATGCCGATGGCCCCCGCGCTCAGCCATTGCTTGGCGCTGGGCAGCGGCGCGCCGCGCCACAGCGACCAGGCGAACAGCAGCCCGCCGGCGATGACGAAGCGGCAGCCGGCCATCAGCATCGGCGGCCAGGATTCGACGCCAATGCGGATCACCAGGTAGGTCGAGCCCCAGATGAAATAGAGGGCGAAGAACGCGGCCACCAGCGTCAGCGAGACGCGCGGCTTGGGCAGGGGCATGACGGACATGGCGGGGGCTCGACAAGTGGGAGGGAGCGACTCATTTTATGAAGCGGAAATTTCCGAGATAAGGCACAGAGAACGCTTTATCGGGCGTAACACTTTTCTTTCGATGGAAATTCGTCGCCACCGCCATCGAATCCACTGCGAGGCATTTCCATGGACAAATACGATCGCGCCCTGCTTGCCGCCCTTCTGGAAAACGGCCGCCTGCCGTTCGCCGAACTGGCCCGCCGCATCAACCTCTCGCCCCCGGCAGTCGCCGACCGCGTGGCACGCCTGGAGGCCGACGGGGTGATCACCGGCTACCACGCCAGCGTCGACCTGGCGAAGCTCGGCCGCCCCATCCAGTGCCTGATCGAACTGCGCCTGAACGACCACCGCGGTGCCAGCCTGCTTGGGCGCCTGGCGGAGATCCCACAGATCATCGATTGCCACCGCATCACCGGCGAATCCTGCGTGATGCTCAAGGTCGCGGTGACCTGCACCGCCGAACTGGAAGAGCTGATCGACCAGTTGGCGCAGTACGGCGCCAGCAAGACCTCGCTGATGCTCTCGACCACGCTCGATGGGCGGGTTCATCCGGCGATGCTGCAGAGCGGCTGAGCGCGAGCACCGCTCTTCCGCTCTTGTAGGAGCGGATTTCATCCGCGAAAGGCTGCGCACGGTGCCTCCCTGTAGGAGCGAGCTTGCTCGCGAACTTCACGGCAAGGTGTTCTTCGCGGGGCGGCGGCGCATAACCGCGAACGGTTATGCGCCCTACGATTGGAATCGACGCGGGGATTTTCGCGGATAAGATCCGCTCCTACAGGATGACGCCGACATCCCCGTTCGCGGCGGACGGCCCCCTCTCCCTTCAGGGAGAGGGCTGGGGAGAGGGTTGCGGACCTCGCCCCGGACGCCGTCGCCAAGCCTGGCTCCGCCCCCTCCCTAGTCCCCCCCGCAAGCGGGAGAGGGACTGTTCTGCAGAACGAAGAGCCCTGCAGCCAGCCGATTGCCTCGATTCGCGAGCAAGCTCGCTCCTACAGGAGGCATCGGTGCACGGGATTTCGCGGATGAGCGGGAAAGCGCAGGCGAAAAAAAGGCGGCGCCGCTTGCGCGGCACCGCCTGAAGTCACGGAGTTGCTGTTACATCGTGGGCCGGCAAGGGGTGCCGTCCCGATGTATTGGATTACCTTTCGACGATCGCGGTCACACCTTGGCCGCCCGCCGCGCAAATCGAGATCAGCCCGCGCCCCTTTCCGGCAGCGTCGAGCAGCTTGGCCAGGTTCGCGACTATACGCCCGCCGGTCGCCGCGAAGGGGTGGCCGGCGGCCAGGGAGCTGCCCTTGATGTTGAGCTTGCTGCGGTCGATAGAGCCCAGCGGCGCGTCCAGGCCGAGGCGGGTCTTGCAGTACTCGGCGTCTTCCCAGGCCTTGAGCGTGCACAGCACCTGGGCGGCGAAGGCCTCATGGATTTCGTAGAAATCGAAGTCCTGCAGCGTCAGGCCATTGCGCGCCAGCAGTCGCGGCACCGCATAGACCGGCGCCATCAGCAACCCCTCGGCGCCTTCGCCGACGAAGTTCACCGCAGCCGCCTCGCCATCCTTGAAGTACGCCAGGATTGGCAGGCCACGCGCCTTCGCCCACTCTTCGCTGGCCAGCAGCACTACCGAGGCGCCGTCGGTCAGCGGTGTGGAGTTGGCCGCCGTCAGGGTGCCGCGCGGGCCGCGCTCGAACACCGGTTTGAGGGTGCCGAGCTTCTCCAGGTTGATGTCCCCACGCAGGTTCTGGTCGCGCACCAGGCCGCGGAACGGGGTCATCAGGTCGTTCTGCCAGCCTTCGTCGTAGGCCTTGGCCAGCTTGATGTGGCTCTCGTAGGCGAGCTTGTCCTGCTCATCGCGAGGGATCTGCCAGGTCTGCGCCATCAGCTCGCAGTGTTCGCCCATCGACAGCCCGGTGCGCGGCTCGCCGTTCTTCGGGATGTGTGGCATCAGGTGGCGCGGACGGATCTTCAGCAGGCTCTTGAGCTTGTCGCCGTTGGACTTGCCGCGGTTGGCCTCCAGCAGGATCTTGCGCAGCCCTTCGTTGACACCAATGGGAGCGTCGGATGTGGTGTCAACGCCACCGGCGATGCCGCATTCGATCTGCCCGAGGGCGATCTTGTTGGCCACCAGGATCGCCGCCTCCAGGCCCGTGCCGCAGGCCTGCTGGACGTCGTAAGCCGGGGTTTCCGGCGCCAGGCGAGTGCTCAGCACGCATTCGCGGGTCAGGTTGAAGTCGCGCGAATGCTTGAGCACCGCGCCGGCGACCACTTCGCCAAGGCGCTCGCCGTGCAGCTTGTAGCGCTCGACCAGGCCGTCGAGGGCGCTGGTCAGCATCTCCTGGTTGCTCGCCGTCGAGTAGACGGTGTTGGAGCGGGCGAAGGGGATTCGGTTGCCGCCGACGATGGCGACCCGACGCAGTTGGGTCATGCAAGGCTCCTTGCGGGCTGAGCGGGGGTTGTCGCACAGGCTAACCTTAGCCGCTGGCGTCGCATTGGCCGCCTCGCCACCGCGCAGGTCAGCGCGGTCAATTGCGTGGCGGCCGTGCCTGCGTACAGTGGTCAGCACTTCGAGAATCCGTGCAGGAGCCCGCTTCCATGTCCGATCGCTACATCGCCTTCGCCAACTCCAATGTCGGCCGCCGCCTGGTCGGCGCCCTCGGCCTACCCGCGCCGGTACGCCTGGAGCGCTGGAGCGCCGGGCGCACCCGGCCGGTGGATGGCGCCCTGCTGCTGGGCGGTACGGGTGGGCTTGGCGAGATCGTGCTGGGCTTTTCCAAGCGCCTGACCGACAGCGTCTTCGCCGCCGTGGACCACCAGTACGGCCTGCCGCGCTGGACCGCCGAGCACGGGCCGAAACTCAAGGCGATCGTCTTCGATGCCAGCGGCCTGACCGGCTTCGAGCAACTGATCGAACTGCGCACCTTCTTCCAGGCGACCATCAAGGGCCTGGGCCTGTGCCCCCACGTGGTCATCCTCGGACGCGCCCCCGAGTCCGTGAAGGACCCCATCGCCGCCAGCGTGCAGCGCAGCCTGGAGGGTTTCAGCCGCTCCCTCGGCAAGGAAATCCGCCGTGGCGGCAACGTACAGCTGCTCTACGTCGGCAAGGGTGCGGAAGACCAGCTCGAAGGCGCGCTGCGCTTCTTCCTCTCGCCGAAAAGCGCCTACGTCTCCGGCCAGGTGATTCGCCTCTCCGCCTACGCCGGGCAGGTGCAGGACTGGAGCCGCCCGCTGGTGGGCAAGCGCGCCCTCGTGACTGGCGCCGCGCGCGGCATCGGCGCGGCCATCGCGGAAACCCTCGCGCGTGACGGCGCCGAAGTGGTGCTGCTCGACGTACCGCCGGCCAAGGACGCCCTCGATGCCCTCGCCGCGCGCCTGGGCGGACGCGGCCTGGCCCTGGACATCTGCGCGCCGGACGCCGGGGCGCAGCTGGTGGAAGCCCTGCCCGAAGGCATCGACATCGTGGTGCACAACGCTGGCATCACCCGCGACAAGACCGTGGCGAAGATGAGCGAGGCGTTCTGGAGCTCGGTGATCGACGTCAACCTCAAGGCCCCGCAGGTGCTGACCCAGGCCCTGCTAGACGCCGGCAAACTGCACGACCACGGCCGCGTGGTGCTGCTTGCCTCGATCAGCGGCATCGCCGGCAACCTCGGGCAGACCAACTACGCGGTGAGCAAGGCCGGCCTGATCGGCCTGGCGCAAGCATGGGCGCCGGCGCTGGGCAAGAAAGGCATCAGCATCAACGCGGTGGCGCCGGGCTTCATCGAAACCCAGATGACCGCCGCCATCCCGCTGACCATCCGCGAAGCCGGCCGACGCATGAACTCCATGGGCCAGGGCGGCTTGCCGCAGGACGTCGCCGAAGCCGTGGCCTGGTTCGCCCAGCCCGGTTCCGGCGCGGTGAGCGGCCAGGTGCTGCGGGTCTGCGGGCAGAGTCTGCTGGGCGCCTGAGGCCATCGGCGGATAACCGCTACGCGGTTATTCGCCCTACCCCACTGCCCGATACGGAGTTTCTCAGGACTTGCTGACGCGGCGGTTGATCAGTTGGTCGAACTCCGCACGACTCAGGCGCTTGTCGCCGTCGCTGTCGCCGCGGACGATCAGCGCCGGTTCCTCTTCCATCAGCTCGGCACGACTGATGCGCCCGTCGCCATCCAGGTCGCGCCAGGGCAAGGCGTTCGGCGAACGCTGCGTCCCCTGCTGGGGCGCAGCCGTCTCCTCGCCACTCAGGTAGCCATCGCCGTCACGGTCCAGGCGCTTGAACATGCGCTCGCGCATCGGCGTCATGTCCTGGCTGTCGATGAAGCCATCGCGGTCGCGGTCCAGGTGGGCGAAGGCGCGATCGCCATAGTTCTCGGCGAAGCTCGGCGCGGCGGCGGCGAGCAGGATGGCGCTGAGCGCCAGGACGCGGAGTCGGCAAGACATGGTGGGGCACTCTCTCTGTGGTCGAACCCGCGCAGGCTAACCGCGGCGCCACTCGAATTCGTACGATCCCAGGTCGGGTCTGCCCCCTTGTAGGAGCGGATTCATCCGCGAAAGCGCCGGCATGGCGCCCTCCAGTAGGAGCGCGCCATGCGCGCGAATCGCGGCCATGGGCCGCTCCTACGTATTTTCTGGGTCCCCGCGTTCGCGGGGATGACGCAGGAGAGTACGAATTTCAATCCCGTCACTCCCGCGAACGCGGGACGCGGGACGCGGCTCTATTGCGAACAGCGCTTGCGCTGGCCCGAAGGGGAATAGCCCAAAAGACAGTTGCTCCTGCAGGGATGCGCCGTGCACAGGATCAGGCCTTCCCGCGCTTGCGGAACTCCACCGGCGTCTCGCCGACCCAGCGCTTGAAGGCGCGATAGAAGGTGCTCGGTTCGGAGAAGCCGGTGCGCTCGACGATCACCTCGATGCGCTCGTCGGTCTTGAGCAGCAGCTCCTTGGCCAGTCGGCAGCGGTAGTCGGTGACCAGGTCGTTGAAACGCACCCCGGCCATGGCCAGGCGCTCACGCAGCCGGCGGGCCGGCATATCGAGACGCGCGGCGACTTGTTCCAGGGTCGCGCCGCCATCCACCAGCAGTTCGCCGATCAGTTCGCGGACCTTGCGCACCAGGTCCAGCCGCTCGACCTCGGCCAGTTGCCGGCGCGCCAGGGACTCGTGCATGCGCAGCAGTTCCGGCGCGGCGTGGCGCGAGGGTTTTTCCAGTACGGCGGCGTCGAATTCCAGCGCGTAGCGCTCGGCGCCCAAGCGCACCGGGCAGCCGTAGACCTGCCGATAGCGCTCGGCCGGCGCGCCCTGCTCGTGCATCAGCTGCACTTCGCTGGGCTTGAAGTCGCCCTCGGTGAGCGCGTGGAACAGGCGGATCACTGCGCCGGCGAGCATTTCCGGGAAGTGCCGGTTGGTCCCGGCGTTGTGCCCGAGCAGCAGCACGGCGCGCGAGCCATCGACTTCGAGGCGGGCGTTCAGGGTGTCGGAGAGCAGGCGCACGTAGCGCAGGGCGTGGCGCAGCCCTTCGCCGAAGGTGGCGCTGGAGAGGAACAGGTATTCCAGAAGCAGGCCGTGGAAGGCCGGCAGGTGCCCGGCCAGGTACAGGCCGACGTGCTCCTCGCCGCACTCTTCGGCTGCCGCCTTCCAGAACAGGTTCTGTGCACTGTGGGGGAAGCGTCCGGTCGGCAGGCCACCCGGCGGCAGGCCAACCCGTGCGAGCACCCGGTCGGGATCGCTGCCGCTGGCGCGCAGGGCGTCGATCACCGGGCGCATCAGCGCCACATCGTCGGTCAGATCACGCATGGTGTTTTTTTCTAGTTATCCATGGGGCGGGCCCATCTTAGGCAGCTTTCCTACCGCCTCTCAAGAGACAGCCTACGTGCTTCATGGAATTATCCACAGAGCCCGCCGCAGAGCGTCCGATTGACCGCCCTGCCGCGCGCCACGGCCGGGCGGCCAATGCCCGGCTTGCCCCGGCCGCTAAGCTGGAGCGCATTTCCGCTCAGGAGGTTTGCGATGCCCAAAGACTGGCTGGACCTGTCCGCCCCACCCGCCCTGCCCGGCCTGTTCATGCGTGCCGCGGTGCGCCGTGGCCTGCGTGGACGCACGCTGCCGACCCGCGGCCTGCGCGCACCGGTGATGGTCGACGCCAAGCATCTGGAGCGCTATCGCCAGGTCTGCGGCTTCCGCAACGACCACCTGCTGCCGCCGACCTACCCGCACATCCTCGCCTTCGGCCTGCAGATGGGACTGCTCACCGAGGCCAGCTTCCCCTTCCCGCTGCTCGGCCTGGTGCACCTGGAGAACCGCATCAGCGTGCTGCGCCCGCTCGGCGGCCTCGGCCCGTTCCAGGCCAGCGTGCGGGTCGCCGACCTGCAGCCGCACGACAAGGGGGTGACCTTCAGCCTCATCACCCAGCTGCATGACCAGCTCGGCCTGCTCTGGGAAGGCGACAGCCGCATCCTGTTCCGCGGCATGCGCCTGGACGGCACGCCGCCCGTGCGCGAGGAGCAATCCGAGCTGCCGCTGCAACGCATCGACCAGTGGCAATGCCCGGCGGACATCGGCCGGCGCTACGCCCGCGTGGCCGGCGACTACAACCCCATCCACCTGTCCGCCGCCAGCGCCAAGCTGTTCGGCTTCCCCCGCGCCATCGCCCACGGCCTGTGGAACAAGGCGCGCAGCCTGGCGGCCCTCGGCGAGCGCCTGCCCAATGCCGGCTATCAGGTCGAGGTGCGCTTCCAGAAGCCGGTACTGCTGCCCTCGGAAGTCACCCTACTGGCCAGCGAGGCCGCGCCAGCCGGGCAGTTCAGCCTGCGCGGCAAGGACGACCTGCCGCACATGGCCGGCGCCTGGAAACCGCTCGACGCTTGAAGCGGCGGGCGCTAAGCCGGAAGCTATGGGGCTCCCAAGGAGCCCCTGATGAACCTCGAAGAACTGACCGCGCGCCTGCACGCGATCCGCGACCGCAACGACTGGAAGCGCTTCCACGCGCCGAAGAACCTGGCCATGGCCGCCAGCGTGGAAATGGCCGAGCTGGTGGAAATCTTCCAGTGGCTGACGGAAGACGAATCGCGCCAGCTGCCGGCCGACAAGCTCGCCCACGCCGGGCAGGAAGTCGGCGACATCGTCCTCTACCTCCTGCTGCTGTGCGCCGAACTGGGCCTGGACATGGACCAGGTGGTGCGCGCCAAGCTGGCCGACAGCGAGAGGCGCTTCGCCAATGGCTGACCGGCATTTCGACGAACTGGCCGCGCGCTTCGCCGAGAAAATCTATGGCGGCGCCAAGGGCGCCATCCGCCTCGCCGTGCTGCAGGCGGACCTCGCCGAAGCCCTGCCCGACCGCCCGCTGCGCGTGCTCGACATAGGCGCGGGGCTGGGCCACATGTCGCTCTGGCTGGCAGAACGCGGCCACAACGTCACCCTCGCCGAACCGGCCGCGCCCATGCTCGAAAGCGCGCGCCAGCGCTTCGCCGAAGCCGGTCGCGCAGCCACCTTCATCGAAGCGCCCTGGCAGGACCTGCTCGGCCAGCTCGACGAGCCCTACGACCTGGTGATCTGCCACGCGGTGCTCGAATGGCTGGCCGAGCCGCACAGCATCCTCCCCGTGCTGCACCAGCTGACCCGCCAGGACGGCTGGCTGTCGCTGGCCTTCTACAACCGCGACGCGCTCATCTACCGCAACCTGCTCAAGGGCCACTTCCGCAAGCTGCGCAAGCAACGCTTCGCCGGTGAAGGCCAGAGCCTGACTCCGCAGCAGCCGCTCGACCCGCGCGAGCTGGAAGCGGCCATGGCCGAGCACTGGCGGATCGAGGCGCGCAGCGGCGTGCGGGTGTTCCACGACTACATGCCGCAGGAATTCCAGCAGAAGGCCGAAGCCCTCGACCTGGTCGAGATGGAACTGGCCTACCGCCGCCACCCGGCCTTCGCCGGCCTCGGCCGCTACCTGCACTGGCTGTGCCGCCCGCAGGAATAGGTGCAGAATCCCCGAATTCCCTTCGATCGCGCGCGCCCAGCCGGCGCGCGGGAGCCTTGCATGTCGTCGCGTTCGCTGTTGATACCCGCGTTGCTCGCCCTGGCCGCCTGCCAGTCGCCCAACCCTTACAAGTCGCAGTCGCTGCCGCCGCCCCCGGTGCCGGCTGCGGCGACGCATCCCGCGTTCGACCCCAGCGCCTACCCGGCGGCACCACCGGACTACGGGCGCTACCGCTCGTGGAACTGGACCGGCACGCCCGGCAGCGCTGCTGCCGCGAGCCCGCTGGAAGAGGCGGTCAGCGAAGGGCTCGACCAGGTCGGCCTGCGCCCGGCGCGCCCCGGCGTAGCGCCCGATCTGCGCGTCACCGCTCACCTCTCCAGCGAACAACGCACCCGCCAGGTGACCGACTACTACGGCGGCGGCTACTACGGCGGCTGGAACGATCCGTGGTACGGCGCCTCCATCCCGGTGGTGCGGACCTACGTGGTGCAGGTCAACGTGGTGCGCGTCGAACTGGCCGACGCCCGCGACCAGCAGACGGTCTGGGCCGGCTCCGCCGAGTACGAGCCCAGCGGCAACCAGAGCGAGCAGGCCAAGTCCCTGCGCGCGGCGGTGCGCCAGGCGCTCTCGGGCTACCCGCCGCACTGAGGCGAGCGACTGTCCGATTTTCCTGCCGGCGAACCTCGCGCCAGGGCCTGCGCGGACCCTCGGCGCGCTTGCCTTCACCGGCACTCTGCGCTTGGATGAGAACTCTGTCTGGAGCGCTGCATCATGGTCCGCCGCCTGCTCTTGCTGGGCCTGCTTTTCAGCCTGGCCGCCTGTGAAACCGTCAAGCTCAACCGCGACTACGACACCAGCCGCGACTTCTCCCGCTACACCAGCTGGAGCTGGGCGCAGCCGTCGTTCGAGTACCGCCCGGACGATCCGCGGATCAAGAGCGACCTCACCCAGCAACGCATCCTCGAAGCGGTAGCCGACCAGCTCGACCAGCGCGGCCTGCGCCCGGCGCCTGCGGGCGGCCACGGCGACCTGCTGGTGCGCGCCTACCTGATCGTCGACGCCCACCAGGACCAGGTCACCACCTACACCGGCGGATTCTGGGGTGGTTACTGGGGCAATGGCTGGGGCGGGCCGATGGTCGCCGAGTCGCGCACCTACGACTACAAGACCGCCACCATCCAGGTCGACCTGCTCGACGGCAAGGACGGCAAGCTGGTCTGGCGCGGCAGTGGCGAACAGACCATGAACAGCAGCATGCAGTCCCCCGCCGAGCGCTCGGCGACCATCAACGACGCGGTGCGCAAGCTCATGGCGCAATACCCGCCGCACTGACTCAGGTAAGCCTCATGCAGCACCGCCCCGCCCGCCTCGACGACCTGCCTGCCGTGATCGGCTTCGTGCAGGACCGCGACGAGCTCTTCTACGCCTACCCGAAGGCGCGTTGGCCGTTCGACGTCGAACAGCTGGCCGCCGCCTTCGCCGAACGCCGCGCCAGCACCCTGGCGCTGCTCGACGAGCGCCCCGCGGCCTTCGCCAACTTCTACCAGTGCGAGCCGGGCCACTACTGCGCGCTGGGCAACATGATGGTCGCGCCCTGGGCGCGCGGCCGCGGCGTGGCGCGCTACCTGATCGGCGTCATGGAAGCCCTGGCACGCGACGACTACGCTGCCCGGGTCATGAAGATTTCCTGCTTCAACGGCAACGCCGGCGGCCTGCTGCTCTACAGCGGCCTGGGCTATCGCCCGACCGCCATCGTCGAACGGCAAGCCCCGGACGGCCAGCGTGTGGCCCTGGTGCAAATGGAGAAGGCCCTTGAGCCAAGCTGACATCCAGCGCGTGCTGATCATCGTCCACAGCGGCCCGAGCACCCCGGCGCGCTGCGCGGCGCCCTTCTACACCGCAACCCTGCTGGCCTGCATGGACGCCGAGGTGACCCTCTTCCTCAGCGGCGAAGGCGTACAGCTGGCGCGCCAGGATGTGGTCGACAGCCTCTACGCCGCGCCGGGCGGCGAGCCGGTCAGCCATTTCATCCAGCAGGCCAAGGAAGCCGGCGCGCGCCTGCTGATGTGCCGCGCACCGGGCGTGCCGATCGACGAGAGCGCGCTGATTGCCGAGATCGACGAAATCGCCAGCGGCGGCGAGCTTGCACGGATGATTCTCGAATACGACCGGGTGCTGACCCTGTGAGGCTGCACGGCCTGGAGTTCCCCGACGACCGCCTCTACGCGCCGGAGCACAACCTCTGGCTGCGCGAAGAAGCCGACGGCGCCGTGACCCTGGGCCTGACCGCCTACGGCTGCGCGCTCTACGGCGAGATCTTCGCCTTCACCCCCAAGCGCGACGGCTGGCACATCGAGGAAGAACGCAGTTTCGGCGTGGTGGAGTTCGCCAAGGCGGCCTCCTCGGCGCGCAGCCCGCTGGCCGGCACCCTGCTGGTGAGCAACGACGCGGTCGTGCGCCAACCCGGCCTGATCAATCGCGACTGCTACGGCGCAGGCTGGATGGTGCGCCTGCGCCCGGACGACTGGGCCGCCGCACGCGGTCGCTTCGTCAGTGGCCAGGCCGCGCTGGACGCCTTCGCCGAGCGCATGCGCCTCGACGCCTTCGACCCCGACGGCGAGCAGGTCCAGGCGCTACGCCGCGACTGAGCTTAATGCAGCGCTAATGTTCCGCTGCCAGTCTGCTGCAATCGCCAAACTCCCCACGAAGAAGGAGTTCCTCCCATGCTCAAGACCTGTGCGTTCGTCCTGTCCGTCGCTGCGCTGTCCGCCCTCGGTGGTTGCGCCGCGCAATCGAGCTACAACCTCGGCTCCAGCTTCAACGGCATCGAGTCGCCGGTGAAGGAATCCTTCGGCATCGACAACCTCGAGCGCCAGCCGAGCCATAGCTCGCAGTTCCAGGGCCAGAGCGATTTCTCCGCCCAGCAACAACAGATGCTGATGCAACCGTGACCCCGCGCGCCGCCGCACGCGCGGGCTGCTAGGGTTAGAACACCCCCGGCCCAACCGATGCGGAGGCGCGATGCGCCACTGGATTTCCCTGCTGCTGAGCGGCCTGCTGTTCTTGCAGGCCGCTTCGCTGCGCGCGGACCAACCCGCGCAACCCGGCTTCGTCTACCTCGACCAGGTGCTCAAGCACGCGCAGTACGACGCGCGCTACTACAGCGGCGACAACTTCGTCGGCACCCGCATCGACGGCTATGAAAGCGCCCGGATCATCCTCAGCCAGCCCGCCGCCAAGGCCCTCGCCGAAGTGGAAAGCGACCTGTCGCTGAGCGGCCAGGAACTGAAGATCTTCGACGGCTACCGCCCGCAACGCGCGGTTGAACACTTCAAACGCTGGGCGGCCGACCTCAACGACACCCGCACCCAGGCCAGCTACTACCCGCAGATGAAGAAGACCGAGCTGTTCAAGGACGGCTACATCGCCCAGCACTCGGGGCACTCGCGCGGCAGCACGGTGGATTTGACGCTGATCGACAGCAAGACCGGCAAGGAGCTGGACATGGGCAGCCGCTTCGACTTCTTCGGCCCCATCTCCCACCACGGCAGCAGCCTGATCAGCGTGCAACAGACCCGCAACCGCGAAACCCTGCGCAGCGCCATGCAGCGCCACGGCTTCGAGCCTTACGCCAACGAGTGGTGGCACTACACGTTGAAGCAGGAACCGTATCCGCAGACGTACTTCGATTTTCCGGTGAAGTGAAAGGCTCTTCGTAGGAGCAAGCTTGCTCGCGAACCTGAGCAGGAGGGAGGGTTTCGTTGCATGCAACGCCATCCTGCGATGCCGCTGCGAAGAGAGGTTCCGGCAGCCGCGCCATCAAGCACGGCTGCTGGAAAGGGGGGTATCAGTCGTCGGCGCCGTCGTCGCCGCTACTGCTGTCGCTATCGCTGTCGTGCTTGCTCGACGAAGTGGCCGCGTTGCCCAGGCCCTTGTCATTGTGGGTGCCCGGCGTGGTGCCGGAGATGGCGGAGGCCTTGCCCAACCCGGTGGTGTCCTTGGAGTGAGCCACTGCGGAAGTGGTGCTGCCGTGGCCCTGGCTGTCGTTCTTGGCCTGCCCGGAGTGCTTGCCGTTGATACCGTGGTCGCGGGTCGCCTTGCCTTTGGACGCATGGCCGTCGGTCGATTTGCTGGAGTCCCGGCCATAATGATTGCCGCTTTCGCCGCGGTCGCGGGTCGCCTTGCCCTCATGGTCGCTGCTCAGGCCAGCACCCTTGCCGTTGGACGAGTGGCCACCGCCGCTGTCGCCGTGGCTGCTACCGTGCCCGCCACCGTTACCACCGCCATTGCCGCCGCCGTGACCACCACCGCCCCCGTTACCGCCGCCACCACCGCCACCGCCACCGCCGCCATTGCCGCGGGCATAGGCAGAACCCATGGGGGACAGGTCACTGGGGAGCAGGACCGCCGAGCCGAGCATGAACGCGCACGTGGCTATGGCGGCGATGAAAGTCTTCTTTTGTTTGAACATGGGGCCTCCTGAAAGGCATGTACTGACTCGCCCATAATGACCCCCTGCAGGCTCTGTGGTTCGCGAGCTGCCGACGAGCTGCAGTATGTTCGCCGTGCGATTGCGACCGCTTCCGCAAAAAGCGGGGCTATGCTCGGGGCTATCGGAAAACCGCCATGGAGTGCCCATAAAGATGAAAACCACCCGCAAGGCAATTGCTCTGCTCACCAGCCTCATCCTGCTGACCGGCTCCGCCGCAGCGTTCGCCGGAAATGGCAATGGAAACGGCAATGGCAAGGGCAACCCGCACAAGGAACACGGCAAGCAGAACGAACAGGGCTACAGCGGCAACTCATGGAACGGCAGCGGCCCGAGCATCGACGTCGGCGGCGTGCGCGTAATCCTCAACGACAACCGCGACTACTGGAGCCCCGCCAGCAACCTGCCGCCGGGCATCCAGAAGAACCTCGCCCGCGGCAAACCGCTCCCGCCCGGCATCGCCAAGAAACTCGACGGCCGCCTGGTCGGCCAGCTGCCGCACTACGACGGCTACGAATGGCAGCAGGTCGGCACCGACCTGGTCCTGGTGACCATTGCGACGGGGATCATCTACCAGGTGCTGCAGGGCGTGATGCACTGACGCCAGCTTCGCACCTGTCGGAATCCAACGACATCGCTGCTGCTTCGGCGTACCATCCGATGGCAAATTTTGCCATTCTGGAGTTCGCCGCCCATGAGCACCATGAACATTTCCCTGCCGGAGACCTTGAAGGTTTTTGTCGACGAACAGGTCAACCAACGGGGTTTCGGCACCAGCAGCGAGTACGTCCGCGAGTTGATCCGCAAGGACCAGGACCGCCAGCGCCTGCGCAACCTGTTGCTGGCCGGCGCCGAATCCGCGCCGACACAGCCTGCCGATGAGGGCTACTTCGAATCACTGCGCAAACGGGTAACGGATAACCGCCGGTGAAGGGCCGCCCCGTCATCCCCCGCGCCGTTGCCCGGCAAGACATCGAGTCGGCGGTCGAGCACTACCTGAACGAGGACGCCGAGAAAGCGGCGCTCGGCCTGATCGATGAACTGGAAAAAGTCTTCGGCCTACTCGCCAGGCACCCGGAGAGCGGCTCAAGCCGCTACGCCCACGAACTCGACCTGCCCGGCCTGCGCAGCTGGCCGCTGAAGCGCTACCCGTACCTGATCTTCTACGTCGTGCGCGCAGACCACATCGACGTCTGGCGGGTGCTCCACGCCATGCAGGACATCCCGGCCTGGATGACAGAAGGCGACTAAACCAAGCCCGTAGGATGGGTTGAGCCCAGGCGAAACCCATGCTGCCAACGAGATGGGTTTCGCTTCGCTCAACGCCATCCTACGTCTCTTCGTCGAGGCTCTTCTGATCAGCAGAAGGCAAGCCTTCCCCCGTCAGCAGCCACCAACGGTACTGGGGATAAAGCTCCGCAAGCCGCTCCAGCTCCTCTACCCCCATGCGGGCGCGTCCGCGCTTGATGCTCTGCCAGCGGACGTAATCCTTGCTGTTTACCTCGGCCAGGTCCTTCAGGCTGGTTTGCTCCAGCAGGCGGAGGGCTCTGGCGGCCATACCTTGGGCCATTGAAAAATCCGTTATGGAGTATTGCCATAAAAGCGAAGACATGGAAATATTCCATATCTCTCGCAACCTCAGTGCGAGGAATACTGACGGAACGGGCATCCAACTGGAAGTGCGCTGCCTTTGCTCGCCCGGATTTCTGGCCGGTGCCTACGGCACCGATATCAAGGATGGAATGACCATGCCCTCATTTGACACAGCGAACGCTCTATCCCTTCTCGGCAAAAACGTGCAGGTAGAACTGCATTGGTCCGAAGACCCTCGCCCCCTCATCTACCGCGTCCGCATCGTCGGCGTAGCACTCACGCTGGAGGACGAGCAACCGTACTTCCTGACCCGCGATCCCGCCGAGCCGCAGCGATTCCCCGACGAGTTGTTCTGGAATGACATCCAATCGCTCAGCGTCTTGGAGGATGCGGCCGGTAACGGATAGGAGTGAACGGAAGAGAAGTGGCGGAAGGCAGTGAGAGTCGAACTCACCCAGGAACGGCTGCCGTCCCCCACCGGGTTTGAAGCCCGGCCACGCCACCGGGCGTGATTGCCTTCCGTATTGACCTGCAGGGCTTTTTCGCCAGCTTTCAGCACCGCCCCTGGCGGAATGTCGAAGAGTGTCGACTGTTCGAACGTCAGTTGCAGCGACGGGATGTTGCCACCGTCCGCCATCACGAGACTAGCGAAGCTATGTCGCAGCAAGCGAGAGGCCGGACACGCAGACAAGCCTAGGCGTTTATTCACGAGTCACCGGGCCGCAGTCGGCGGATAGACGCCGGCGAGACGCGCAATCAGGACACCGACGTAAAAGACCCCTGAGAACTCTTCGATCATTACCAGTGAACGGGCGTGGTTGGTCAATGGCAGAACATCGCCGAAACCGGTGGTGGTAAGCGTCGTGAAGCTGAAGTAGATCAGTTTGAAAAAGGTGCCGGGCTGTGCGAAGTCAAGGCGACCGGGGCCGTATGAGCCTGCGCTGGATATCTCGATCAGCGCATAGAGGAAAGCCCAGGCGAAGGCCAGCAGGATGTAGCCCGCAAGAGCACCATGCAGCTTGTCGGCAGTGATGGGCCCTCGCTCGAGGACATAGCGAAGGACCCCGCTGATCGAGACGAGAAGCGACAACGTGAAGATGCTCCCGGCAAGCTCCAGCATCGCGACGCTCTCCACCCACAATGCCACCCATTGAACGCCCACCCCAAGCAATGCCAGGCCCAGCTTGAGGATGAACCCCGGGCGGGACTGTCGGGTGGCGAAGGCGCCCACCAGCAGCACGCTTGAAAACAGGATGCCGAGCAGCGTACGCGCATGTATCCCCTCTTCAAGGAAAGGAAACAGAAGGATCAGGCCAAGCAGGAGCAGCAACAGATAGGTGCAGGGCCCATGACCTATGACCAGATGGGCCAAGTCATCGTCGGAATCGGTTCTAGCGTGCGGATCTGGCATTGCCGTCTTCCTGATGTCCGAAGGACGCCGACCGGGTTTCAACAGCGTCGGCCCTTGGAAACTCTAGTCGCGAACCCACGCAGGTGGATTCAACCAGGGTGAGCTTTCGCCCACGACAGCCATCGTGTCGAAAGTGGTAGGCTTTCTGCCGCTCGTACCCTCCTCTTCCGGTGGCAATCAGGCCAGCGCCTGTAACGCCAACGCCGAATCCTCGCGAATCCGCCGCTCGTTGCCGAAGCGGCGGGTGAAGCCTATGCGGTCGAAGTACTCCAGCAATTGGATGCTGCGCTTGCGGCCGATGGCGATGCGGTCGCGGAAGGCGGCGGCGCGGATCAGGCCTTGTTCTTCGCGCAGTTGCAGGGTGATTTGCGCAAGCTGGCGGATGGTTTCGTCGGGGTAGAACAGGTCTTTCACCACCTGGTGGAGTTGGCCGAGGCGGGCGAGTTTGCGCAGAAGCAGGCGCATGGCGGCTTCGTCGACTTGCAGTTCGCGGGCAAGGTCGCGAGTCCAGGGTGGGTCGAAGGCGCCGGCCAGCAGCAGGGGCCAGATTTGCTCGCGCAGGCCTTCGTCTGCTTCGCCCAGTTGCACGCGGTGGTCTGGCAGATGCAGCCAGGGGCCGCTGCTTTCCACGGCTTTGCTGGCTAGGGCCTGTTCCAGCAGGGCGATGAAGATCGGGCGTTCCAGCTGCGGCAGCGCGTAGCGGCGCAGGCGGTCGCGGTCGGGACCGAGCTCGTCGGGTTGCTCTTCGTGGAAGCGGGCCAGGGCTTGTCGCAGCGCCTCGTCCAGGTCGGCCCAGCGCTTTGCGGTGAACAGGCGCGGACCTCCCCTTGTTGTGATTTCCAGCACCTCTCCGTCGAGCTTCCAGCTGCTGCGCGGGCGGTTGAACTGGCGCGCCAGCAGGGTGGGGTCGAGGCCGTTGTCGGCGTGCTGCAGCAGCACCGGCAGGGCCTGCTCCAGGCTGTCGCCGCGCAGGGCTTGCAGTTGTGCGAGGCGGGCTTCGCCGCGGCGGTTGCGGGCCGGGGCGAAGGGGTCGAGGGCGCGGCCGCCGCCCAGCGTGCGCTGGGCGGATTGGTCGCGCAGCACCAGGCGGTCGCCGTGCACGGCTTGCACCGGCGCGTTCAGTACGAGCTGGGCGAACGCGCGTTCGCCGGGTGCAAGGCGTTCGTCTTCGAGCAAGGCGACACGACCGGTGACGTCCTGGGCGCCGAGGTGGATGTGCAGCGGCGTCCAGTGTGCGAGGGCGCGGGTTTCGCTGGGCAACAATTGCAGGTCGATGTCGATGCGCGTGGTCGGCGCGTGCAGCTCCGGCGCGAGCAGCCAGTCGCCGCGCTTCACCTGCTCTGCGGTGAGGCGTTCACCGACGATGTTCAGTGCCACGCGCTGGCCGGCGTGGGCTTGTTCGGCGGCTCGGTTCTGCGCGTGCAGGCCGCGTACGCGGACCTTGCGGCCGGCGCTGCCGAGCAGCAGTTCGTCGCCCACCTGCACGCTGCCGGAGAAGGCCGTGCCGGTGACCACCAGGCCGGCGCCGCTGACGCTGAATGCGCGGTCCACGGCAAGGCGAAAGCCGCCTTGCGTCGAGCGAGCATGAACGTCTTGTGCCGCCTCGGCGAGTGCGCCGCGCAACGTATCCACACCCTCCCCTGTCACGCTGGAAACGGCGTAGATGGGCGCGCCTGCATAGGGTCCGGACGCCAGCAGCGACTCGATTTCAGCGCGGGCTTCGGCGACGCGTTGCGGACTGGCGCGATCGATCTTGGTCAGCGCCACCAGGGCACGGGGGATGCCGAGCAGTTGGACGATGGCGAGGTGTTCGCGGGTCTGCGGCATCACGCCGTCGTCGGCGGCTACTACCAGCAGCACCAGGTCGATGCCGCTGGCGCCGGCCAGCATGTTGTGGACGAAGCGCTCGTGGCCCGGCACGTCGATGAAGCCGGTGAGCTCGCCGTCGCCCAGGTCGGCGTACACGTAGCCGAGGTCGATGGTGATGCCGCGTTCGCGCTCGGCAGGGCGGCGGTCGCCTTCCACGCCGGTGAGGGCGCGCAGCAGGGCAGTCTTGCCGTGGTCGATGTGGCCGGCGGTTCCGACGATCACGCGGCGCCCTCGGCGAGGTGCGGCAGTTGCGCGAGGAAGGCGGGCTCGTCGTCGAGCTGGCGCAGGTCGAGCCACAGGGCGTCGTCGTCGATGCGGCCGAGCACCGGAATCGGCAGGCTGCGCAAGCGCTCTTCCAGCTCACGCAGGACGCGACCGCGAAGGCGCTTGTTGCTTTGTGGTCGCAGGCACAGCGCAGCGCTGGGCAATCGAGCTACCGGCTGGGCGCCGCTGCCGATCATGCCGAGGGCCGCTTCGGTGCTGACGGTCCAGCCTTCGCCTAAATGCGCGGCTAGCAGAGGCGCGAGGCGCTCGGCCTGGGACTGGATATCGGCCTGCGGGCGGCTCAGCAGGCGCAGCGTGGTCAGGCGTTCGGCGAGGCGATCTGGGTCGCGGTAGAGGTTGAGCACCGCTTCCAGCGCCGCGAGGGTCAACTTGTCCACGCGCAGGGCGCGCTTGAGCGGGTTCTTCTTGATCCGCCCGATCAGTTCCTTGCTGCCGAGGATCAGGCCGGCCTGGGGGCCGCCGAGGAGTTTGTCGCCGCTGAAGGTGACGATGTCGGCGCCGTCTTTCAGCGCTTCCTGCACCGTTGGCTCCTTGGGCAGGCCCCAGCGCGTGAGGTCGACCAGGGTGCCGCTGCCGAGGTCCTCCAGCAGCGGCAGGCCGTGGGCGTGGGCGATGCCGGCAAGGTCGCGGGTGGCGACGCTGGCGGTGAAGCCCTGCACGCTGTAGTTGCTGGTGTGCACGCGCATCAGCAGGCCCGAGCGCGGGCCGATGGCGGCTTCGTAGTCCTTCGCATGGGTACGGTTGGTGGTGCCGACCTCGACCAGCTTCACGCCGGCGCGGGCCATGATGTCGGGGATGCGGAAGGCGCCTCCGATCTCGATCAGTTCGCCGCGCGAGATGATGCCTTCCTTGCGCGCGCCCAGGCTGTTGAGCGCCAGCAGCACGGCGGCGGCGTTGTTGTTGACCACTGTGACCGCCTCGCCGCCGGTCATCTCGCGGATCAGCCCGGTGATGAGGTCGTCGCGGTCGCCGCGCTTGCCGCTGGCCAGGTCGAATTCGAGGTTGAGCGGATAGCGCGCGGCCGTGGTGATCGCCTCGATGGCTTCTTCCGGCAGCAGCGCGCGGCCGAGGTTGGTGTGCAGCACCGTGCCGGTCAGGTTGAACACCCGGCGCACCCGGCTGGCGTGATGTGCGGCGAGGCGTTCTCCGGCGCGGCCCGCGAGCACGGCTTCGCTGAGCTCCACGGCGCCGAGCTGGCCGTGGCGTGCCGGTTCGCGCAGTTCATCGAGCAGGTCGCGCAGGGTGGCGAGCAAAGCTTCACGACCGTAGCGCTGCTGCAGCGGCGCGCAGGCCGGGCTGCGCAGCAGGCGGTCGATGGAGGGCAGGCGGGCGGAGGTCATCGGCGGTCCTTTGCAGGGTTCGGAAGACGGGTGCCACGGGCGCACCAGCGCGCCGGTTGAACGCGCGGTTCGAGGGTCCGGATGGAGTTTAGGTCAGTCCGATTCGCCCGGCGCCAGCAGCAGGTTCGGCGCGCGGCGCAGGTAGCCTTCCTCGGCCAGGCGAATGTCCAGGGCCAGGCTGGCGAGGTCGTCGGCCTGCGGTTCGGCGGCTTCGTCGCGCTCCATGTAGAACTGTTTCAGATAGCCCTGGCAGCCGGGGCAGACTTCGGCGCGGATGGGCGCGCGGGCGGCCTCGTGGGCGTCGCTGTGCAGCGACAGGTAGGTCAGCCCCTTGCTCTCGCGGCAGTGGCTGCACTTGACCCGCACGTAGTGCCATTCGCAGGAGCACAGCGAGCAAGCTAGGTAGCGCAGGGTGCTGTATTTGCCGCGATGGTGGATGACCCCTGCCACCGGCGGTGAGCCGCAGGCCGGGCACAACGTCTGCTCCTCGCTCTCCTGCAGCAGGCCCTCGGGCAGTCGCAGCAGCCAGTGACTGAAGGCGACCTGCAGAGTCGCGCCGAGGAAGGGCACCAGCGCCGCCGGCAGTAGCTCGTACTGGCCGTTGAGCAGCCCCAGCGCCCAGGCCTTGCGCTGGCCGGCATCGGCTGTGCGCAACCGCTGCAGAGCATCGGCTATGGGGCTTGGGGCGACTTCGAAGGCATCGAGCAACGGGTCGAGCAGCGCCAGCCAGGCGCCTTCGCGCACCAGCGTCTCGAAGGCCAGCGGCGGCATGCCGTGCTCGATGCTGCGACGCAGGGCGGCTTCGTCGGGCATGGGCAGCGCGGGCTGGGTGTCGAGAAGGCGTTGCTGGGTATCGCAGAGTTCGGCCACAAGGTTGAGGTAGCCGCCCAACGGGTTGCCTTCGGCGAGCTGGCGCAAGCGTGCGGCGCGACGGGTGAAGAGGTCGTGCGACGGCAGCTTGAGGAAGGGCGGGATGTTGGCGGCGGCTTCGATCTGGCCGGGTTCGAGGATTTGGCCTGGCACGCAGGACTCCTTGTGTTGAGGATTCGATTCGGGGCATGGCCCCGGCGAAGAATGGCTTTTCGTAGGAGCGAGCTTGCTCGCGAATGGCCCCGCCGCGGGGTTGGTTCGCGAGCAAGCTCGCTCCTACAGGTTCAGCTCCGCTTTCAGTGGCCCTTCCCCTTGTCCACGCTCTTCAGCCAGGCGCCGTGGTGCTTGCGCGCCCAGGCGCGGCTTACCCAACCATAGAGCATCGCGCCCATCGAGCCCTTGACCCAGATGCCAGCGTAGATGTGCACGAGGATGCTGCAGATCAGCACGAAGGCGGCGAAGGCGTGCAGCAGCACCGAAAGGCGGATCACGCCGATGCCGAACCAGGCGCTGAAGTATTGCCGCCAGATCACGAAGCCGGTCACCAGCAGCACCAGCATGCACAGCAGCAGGGTCCAGAACAGCAGCTTCTGCCCGGCGTTGTAGCGCCCGACTTCGGGCAGCTTCTCCTCGCGGTTGGCGACCACGTCGCGCCACTGCTTCAGCCACTGCACGTCGCTTTTCTCGAGCAGGTTGTGGCTGGCGAAGCGGATGACCAGACCGAGGAAGAACACGAACATCGCCACCCCCAGGAAGGGGTGCAGGATCCGCGTCCAGGGGCCGCCGCCGAACAGGTAGCTGAGCCAGAACAGCGCCGGGTGGAACAGCGCCAGCCCCGACAGCCCGGCGAGGATGAAGAACAGCGCCACCATCCAGTGGTTGCTGCGTTCGTTGGCGGTATAGCGTTGGATGTCTCTTTTCATCTCGCTCTCCCGGCGTCATTTCCGCTCGCGCGGGTCATAGCCGTGGACCGACGGGTCGACCTTGTGCACCGGCGATTCCGGGCCCGGTCCGGGCTCTTCGTCCTCTTCGGTGCGGTTCGGCCCGGTGCGCGTGTAGTGGAAGAACCCGGCCAGCACCACCGCGCCCATGGCCAGCAGGCCGAACGGTTTGGTGAGGCCCTTCCACAGGCTGACCAGCGGGCTGATCGCCGGCGCATCGGGCAGGCCGGCGTACAGCGAGGGCTTGTCGTTGTGGTGCAGCACGTACATCACGTGGGTGCCGCCGACGCCTTCGGGGTCATACAGCCCGGCGTGCTCGAAACCGCGCGACTTAAGGTCCTCGATGCGTTCGGCGGCGTGTTCCTTCATCGCTTCCTTGGTGCCGAAGACGATGGCGCCGGTCGGGCAGGTCTTCACGCAGGCGGGCTCCATCCCGGCGCTGACGCGGTCGGAGCACAGCGTGCACTTGTAGGCCTTGTGGTCCTTCTGCGAGATGCGCGGGATGTTGAACGGGCAGCCGGTAATGCAGTAGCCACAGCCGATGCAGTGGTCCTGGTTGAAGTCGACGATGCCGTTGGCGTACTTCACGATCGCCCCCGGGCTCGGGCAGGCCTTCAGGCAGCCCGGCTCGTCGCAGTGCATGCAGCCGTCCTTGCGGATCAGCCATTCGAGGTTGCCGGCGGCGTTCTCGTGTTCGGTGAAGCGCATCACCGTCCAGGATTCGGCCGTCAGGTCGATGGGGTTGTCGTACACGCCGTGGTTGTGGCCGACCTCGTCGCGCAGCTCGTTCCATTCCGAGCACGCCACCTGGCAGGCCTTGCAGCCGATGCACTTGGAGACGTCGATGAGCTTGGCCACTTCCTCCTGCTGCCGCACCGAAGGCATCGGCGTGGTGGTGGCCGATCGGGCATGGATATCCTGGCTGCTCATGCCTCACCTCCCGCGATTTTCTCGACGTTGACCAGGAACGACTTGAACTCCGGCGTCTGCGTATTTCCATCGCCGACGAAGGGCGTCAGCGTGTTGGTCAGGTAGCCGTTGCGCGCGACGCCGGAGAAGCCCCAGTGCAGCGGGATGCCGACGTGGTGCACGGTCTGGCCGTTCACCTGCAGCGGGCGGATGCGCTTGGTCACCACCGCCACCGCCTTGATGTAGCCGCGGTTGGAGGAGACCTTCACGCGGTCGCCGGCAACGATGCCCAGTTCCTTGGCCAGGACCTCGCCGATCTCGACGAACTGTTCCGGCTGGGTGATCGCGTTGAGGCGGCAATGCTTGGTCCAGAAGTGGAAGTGCTCGGTGAGCCGGTAGGTGGTTGCCGCGTAGGGGAACTCCTTGGCCGTGCCGAACAGTTCCATGTCGTTCTTGAACACCCGCGCCGCCGGGTTGCTGGTGGCCTTGGGGTTGTCCTTGTGCAGCGGGTTGATGCCGATGGGCGTCTCGAACGGCTCGTAGTGCTCGGGGAACGGGCCCTCGGCCATCTTGTCGACGGCGAAGAAACGCGCCACACCCTCGGGGTTCATGATGAACGGGTTCATCCCCGCTTCCGGCGGCACGTCGGGCTTGTAGTCGGGCACGTCGGTGCCGCCCCAGGCCTTGCCGTTCCACCACACCAGGCGTTTCTTCTCCGGGTCCCACGGCTTGCCGCTGACATCGGCCGAAGCGCGGTTGTAGAGGATCCGCCGGTTGGCCGGCCAGGCCCAGGCCCAGCCAAGGGTCTGGCCCATGGCGTAGGGGTCGCTGTTGTCGCGACGGGCCATCTGGTTGCCGAGCTGGGTCCAGGAGCCGGAGAAGATCCAGCAACCGCTGGCGGTGCTGCCGTCGTCGCGCAGCAGGGCGAAGCCAGGTAGTTGCTCGCCAGCCTTGGCCAGCAGCAGGTTGGTCTTCGGATCGACCAGGTCGGCCAGCGCCTTGCCGTTGTACTCCATGGCCAGCTCCTCGGGGCTGGGCTCGTCGGGCACCTTGTAGCTCCAGTCCAGGCCGAGGATCGGGTCGGGGAACTTGCCGCCGTCCTTCGCGTACATCGCCCGCAGGCGGTGGTACAGCCCGGACATGATGGCGATGTCGGTGCGCGCCTCGCCCGGCGGCTGCGCGCCCTTCCAGTGCCATTGCAGCCAGCGCCCGGAGTTGACGATGGAGCCGTCTTCCTCGGCGAAGCAGGTCACCGGCAGGCGGAACACCGTGGTCTGGATGGCCTTGGTGTCGACGTTGTTGAAGTCGCCGGCGTTGCGCCAGAACTCCGAGGTTTCCGTCGCCAGCGGATCCATCACCACCAGCCACTTTAGCTTGGCCAGCGCGCCGCCGACCTTGGCCTTGTTGGGGAAGGAGGCGATGGGGTTGAAGCCCTGGCAGAAGTAGCCGTTGACCTTGCCCTGGTACATCAGGTCGAAGTAGCGCAGTACGTCATAGCCGGGCACGTCGAGCTTGGGCAGCCAGTCGTAGCACCAGTTGTTCTCCGCCGTGGCCGCCTTGCCGAACCAGGCCTTCATCAGGCTGACGTGGAACTTGCCGTAGTTCTGCCAGTACGACAGCTGCCCCGGGCGCAGCGGCTTGCTGGCGCGCTTGGCGATGTAGGCGGGGTAGTCCTGCTCGGCGTCCATGGCCAGGGTCAGGTAGCCGGGCAGCGAGTTGGACAGCAACCCGAGGTCGGTCAGGCCCTGGATGTTGGAGTGGCCGCGCAGGGCGTTCATGCCGCCGCCGGGCATGCCGATGTTGCCCAGCAGCAGCTGCACCATGGCGCCGGTGCGGATCATCTGCGCGCCCACCGAGTGCTGGGTCCAGCCCAGGGCGTACATGATCGTCATGACCTTGCCGGGCGCCGAAGTCTCGGCGATCTCGGCCCAGACCTTGAGCATCATGTCCTTGGGCGTGCCGCAGATGTTGCTCACCACGTCCGGCGTGTAGCGGCTGTAGTGCTGCTTCATCAGGTTGAACACGCAGCGCGGGTGCTGCAGCGTCGGGTCGACCTTGGCGAAGCCGTCCTCGCCCAGTTCGTAGCCCCAGGAGGACTTGTCCGGGTAGGTGCGCTTCTCGGCGTCGTAGCCATTGAACAGGCCGTCCTCGAAGCCGAAGCCTTCCTTCACGATGAAGGCCGCGTCGGTGTAGTGCTCGACGTATTCCTTCTGGTACTTGCCGTTCTCGATCAGATAGCTGATCAGCCCGCCCAGGAAGGCGATGTCGGTCCCGGTGCGGATCGGCGCGTAGTAGTCGGCCACGGAAGCCGAACGGGTGAAGCGCGGGTCGACCACCAGCAGCCGCGCCTTGTTGTGTGCCTTGGCTTCGGTCACCCACTTGAAGCCGCACGGGTGAGCTTCGGCGGCGTTGCCGCCCATGATGAGGATCAGGTCCGCATTCTTGATGTCGGTCCAGTGGTTGGTCATGGCTCCACGGCCAAACGTCGGGGCAAGACTTGCCACCGTCGGGCCGTGTCAGACACGCGCTTGGTTATCGAATCCCAGGATGCCGAGGGAGCGCACCACCTTGTGGGTGATGTAGCCCGCTTCGTTGGAGGATGCCGAGGCGGCGAGGAAACCGGTGGTCAACCAGCGGTTCACCGTCTGCCCCTGGGCGTTCTTCTCGATGAAGTTGGCGTCGCGGTCTTCCTTCATCAGCTTGGCGATGCGGTCGAGCGCGTCATCCCAGCCGATGCGCTTCCACTCGCTGGAACCGGCCTCGCGGATCTCGGGGTACTTGAGGCGGTTCGGGCTGTGCACGAAGTCCAGCAGGCCGGCGCCTTTCGGGCAGAGCGTGCCGCGGTTCACCGGGTGGTCCGGGTCGCCTTCGATGTGGATGACGTTCTGCGCGACGTTCTTCGCGCCGTCGCCCTGGCTGTACATGAGGATGCCGCAACCCACCGAGCAATACGGGCAGGTGTTGCGGGTCTCGGTCGTGCGTTCCAGCTTGAAGTGGCGGATCTGCTCGGCGAAGGCTTCCGGTGGCGCCATGCCGAGAGCCGCCAGGCTCGATCCTCCAAGGCCGACGGCGCAGACCTTGAAGAATTGCCGACGGTTCATGTCCATCGTGCGTCTCCTGATCAGGCAAAGGACGACCGGGACGTGGCCGGACGTCTCTGTATGAAAGATAGCCAACTTGCCATCACGTGCCAGGCACATCCCGTTCATCGGACGGAATGTGCCCTGAATGCAGGAGAAGATTCCCTGACCTCGGTCAGCTCACGGGAAATCAGCGGAAGGTCGGCAGCACACTCAGGTTGGCGGTGTCCGGGAAGAAGCAGGCGGGGTCGCCATCGTCGCCCAGGCAGGTGGGCGAGAGGTCCTGGGTGATTGTCTCGTGCAGGCCGAGCAGCAACAGCCCGATGACCAGAGCCAGAAGATAGTGGCGGTAATGGTGCAGATGCTTTCTTCGCCTGATGTTCATGACTCCCTCCAGCGGAAAGCGCGTCAAGGCACCGGGACGGCGAAAGCAGCCGCCCCTTATTTTTTAGTGTGTGCCCGCCACACCCGCTGTCAAGCACCGCGCGGCTTGGCCCAAATGCCCGCAGGGCGCGTCAGCCGGGCCGTTCACCGGCTTCCTGCGAATGCCTATGGTGCAGCCATCGCCCTACCGATGAAGCGACCATGCGCAGCCCAGACACCACCCCCTACCCTCACCTGCTGGCCCCGCTCGACCTGGGGCCGATCCGCCTGCGCAACCGGGTGGTCATGGGCTCCATGCACACCGGCCTGGAAGACCGCCTGTGGGACTTCGGCAAGCTCGCCGCCTACTACCGCGAACGCGCGCGCGGCGGCGTCGGCCTGATCATCACCGGCGGCTTCGCACCCAACCGCGAGGGCTGGCTGCTGCCGCTGGGCAGCGACCTGACCAGCGCCCTGCAGGTGCCGGCGCACCGCCGCCTGACCCAGGTGGTGCAGCGCGAGGGCGGGCGCATCCTGCTGCAGATCCTCCACGCCGGGCGCTATGGCTATCACCCGCTGGTGGTCTCGGCCTCGCCGCTGAAGTCGCCGATCAGCTGGTTCGCCCCGCGCGAGCTGTCCGAGCGCGGCATCGCCCGCACCATCGCCGCCTTCAGCCGCTGCGCGCGCCTGGCCAAGGCCGCCGGCTACGACGGCGTGGAGATCATGGGCAGCGAGGGCTACCTGCTGAACCAGTTCCTCAGCCCGCGCACCAACCAGCGCCACGACCGCTGGGGCGGCAATCTGGAAAACCGCATGCGCCTGCCGCTGGAGATCGTCCGCCGGGTGCGGCGCACGGTGGGCGAGCAGTTCGTCATCAGCTACCGCCTGTCGCTGCTCGACCTGGTGGAAGGTGGCAACACCTGGGACGAGATACGCCAGGTGGCGCTGGCCCTGCAGGACGCCGGCATCGACCTGCTCGACAGCGGCATCGGCTGGCACGAGTCGAGGGTGCCGACCATCGTCACCTCGGTGCCGCGTGCGGCCTTCGCCGAGGTCTGCGCGCGCCTGCGCCGCGAGCTGCGCATCCCGCTGATCGCCAGCAACCGCATCAACACGCCGGAAGTCGCCGAACGCCTGCTCGCCGAGGGCCAGGCCGACCTGGTGTCCATGGCCCGCCCGCTGCTGGCCGATCCGCAGTTCGTGCAGAAGGCCGCTGCCGGCCAGCCCGAGCGCATCAACACCTGCATCGCCTGCAACCAGGCCTGCCTCGACCACGCCTTCGCCAACCGCCGCGCCAGCTGCCTGGTCAACCCGCGCGCCGCCTACGAAACCGAACTGCGCTACCGCAAGACCCGCCAGCCCAAGCGCATCGCCGTGATAGGTGCGGGCCCGGCCGGGCTTTCGGCTGCTTGCGTGGCAGCGGAGCGCGGCCACCGGGTCAGCCTATTCGAGGCCAGCGACGAGATCGGCGGGCAGTTCAACCTGGCCAAGCGCGTCCCGGGCAAGGAGGAATTCCATGAAACGCTGCGCTACTTCGCCGTGCGCCTGGCCGAGCTGGGCGTCGACCTGCAGCTGGACCGGCGCATCGAACGCGGCGAGCTGCTGGGGCAGTTCGACGAGGTGATAGTCGCCACCGGCATCCGCCCGCGCCGCCTGCAATTGCCGGGCATCGAGCATCCCAAGGTGCTCAGCTATCTCGACGTGCTGCGCGGTGCTCCGGTGGGCGAGAGGGTGGCACTGATCGGCGCCGGCGGCATCGGCTTCGACGTCGCCAGCTTCCTGCTCGCCGACCGCGATGGCGCGCAAGCGCTGGGCGACTGGCTTGGCGAATGGGGCATCGACCTCGACAACGCCACGCCCGGCGGCCTGCGCGAAGCCCGACCGGTCACTCCCCGACGCCAGCTCTGGCTGCTGCAGCGCAAGAACGGCACGCCCGGCGCCGGCCTGGGCAAGACCAGCGGCTGGGTGCACCGCGCGCACCTGAAACGTCACCAGGTACGCATGCACGGCGGCGTGGAATACCTGCGCATCGACGACGCCGGCCTGCACATCCGCCTGGACGGCCACGAACTGTGCCTGGCGGTGGACAACGTGGTGATCTGCGCCGGCCAGGAGCCGCTGCTGGAACTGCAACCGACGCAGGCGGCAGAGAACCTGCGCCACCACGTGATCGGCGGCGCCCGCCTGGCCCGCGAGCTGGATGCCAAGCGTGCGATCCGCGAAGGCGCAGAGTTGGCGGCGCGCCTGTGAATCCGCATTTCCCGTAGGAGCGAGCTTGCTCGCGAAAGCTCTTGCGCCAGGGCTGTTCGCAAGCAAGCGCGCTCCTGCGAAAAGCAGCATCGTCCCAGCCATTTCCTACTCGCATCTCGGCCGCATCACTGTAATCTGTTAGATTACAGTCCGGCGATGATCAAGAGCATCCGCCACAAGGGCCTGCGAGCCCTCTACCAACATGGGGATCATCGCGGCGTGCGAGCCGATCACGTGCCCAGGTTGCAACGTATCCTCGCCGCCCTGGAGACCGCCCGAAACCCGAAGGAGATGGACCTGCCCGGCTACCGCCTGCATGCGCTGAAAGGTTCGCTGCAGGGATTTTGGGCGGTCAGTGTCTCGGGCAACTGGCGGGTGATCTTCCGCTTCGAAGGCATCGACGCCGAGCTGCTGGACTACCTCGATTACCACTGACCGGAGAGCCGCACCATGGCCATGCATAACCCTCCCCATCCGGGCGACATCCTGCGCGAGGACGTGCTGCCGGAGCTGCGCCTGTCGGTGACCGCCCTGGCCAATCACCTGGGCTTCAGCCGCCCCCACCTGTCCAAGGTGCTCAATGGCCGCGCGCCCATCAGCGCCGACCTGGCCTGGCGCCTCGAACAGGCCGGGCTGTCCAGTGCCCGCCATTGGCTGGCCATGCAGGCGGCCTACGACCTCTGGCAGGTCAGCCAGCAACCGCACCCGCCGATCCCACGGCTGCAGGCGGTGGCGTAGGGAATACAGAAGGCCCTCGGTTCGAATCCGCGGTCGGCGGATGCCTCGGTCGAACGGCGTACAACCGCGCACGGGCTCGACTTCGGCGTTGCCGGCAAGCCCGGTTCGACGGCAAGCGGTTGTAAGCCGCACCCCAGTGTCGGCCTGCACGCTCCGACTTGGTGCATACTTGCCGGCTGCTTTTTCCCGCTTCGCTTGCCAAGGAGTTCCCCATGCCCACGCCCCCCTGGTGGCTGTTCGTTCTGCCGCTGATCGCCGGCGCCTGCCTGCCGCTGCAGGCGGGCATCAATGGTCAGTTGGCCAAGCAGGTGACCAGCGTGCTGGCCGCCGCGCTGATTTCCTTCTGCGTCGGCATGCTCGGCCTGCTCGCGCTGACCCTGGCCAACCGCGAGATGCCGACCCTGCAAGCCCTGCGCGGGCTGCAATGGTGGCACTGGTGCGGTGGCTTCCTCGGCGCGTTCTTCATCTTCATCGCCGCCTTCGCCGCGCCCCGCGTCGGCGCCCTGATGTTCATGGTGCTGGTGCTGGCTGGCCAGTTGGGCATGGCGATGACCCTCGACCACTTCGGCTGGGCCGGTTTCAAGGAGAACCCGGTCAGCGCCATGAAGGTTGCGGGCCTGGCCGCCATCGCCTTCGGCATCTGGATGATCCGCAAGGGCTGAGCCCTTCAGTCGCCCAGCGCTTCCGGCTCCCAGTAGGGCACACCGGCGAAGCGCTCGGAGAAGAAGTCGCTGAAGGCGCGCACCTTGGGTGCGAGGAAGCGCCCGCTCGGATAGAGCATCCAGATGTGCATCGGCGGCAGTTGCCACTCCGGCAGCACCTGCACCAGTTCCCCCCGGCGCAAAGCCGGCCCGGCGATGAAGGTCGCCGTCAGGGTGATGCCCAGGCCGGCAAGCGCCGCCTCCACCAAAGCGCCGCCGTAGTTGGCGCGGATGCGTCCGTGCACCGGCACTTCGCAGCGCTCGTCGCCGCGCTGCAAGTGCCAGAAATCGCCCTCGCGGAACAGCGAGAAATGCAGGCAACTGTGCTGCGCCAGCTCCTCGGGACGCTGCGGCATCCCGGCCCGCGCCAGGTACTCAGGGCTAGCCACCAGCACCCGCCGGTTCTCCGCCAGGCGCCGCGCCACCAGGCTGGAATCGACCAGTTGGCCGATGCGCATGGCGCAGTCGAAGCCGTCGGCGACCAGGTCGTGCTGGCGGTCGCTCAGGTCCAGGTCGAGGTCCAGTTGCGGATGCCGCGCCAACAGTTCCGGCAGCGCCGGCACCACGTGCAGGCGGCCGAAATGCATCGGCAGGCTGACCCGCAGGCGGCCGCGCACGTTGCCGGCCAGATCGGCCAGGGCCTGGTCTGCATCCTCGAGATCCTCCAGCCAGCGACGGCCGCGCTCCAGGTAGAGAGCGCCGGCCTCGGTCAGGCTGACCCGCCGTGTGGTGCGCTGAAGCAGGCGCACACCGACGCGCTGCTCCAGCGCCTGCAGCTTGCGCGACAGCGCCGAGGCGGTCATGCCGAGGTCCTCGGCGGCCTGGATGAAGCTGCCGCGCCGGGCTACGGCAACGAAGGCGAGGATTTCGCTGTAGCGGTCATGGCTTCGCATTGATGTCCTAAACGCAGCAATAAAATGATTAGCGCGTAATTTATCCCGATTCCGCGCACTTCCATACTGGCCGCTCCCACGATCCAGGAGCCAGCCATGCGCGCCTTCCAGCTCACCGGCGACGACCTCGCCAGCCTGCAACCCGTCGAACTCGCGATGCCCGAACCGGGCCCCGGCCAGGTGCTCGTGCGCCTGGGCGCCAGCAGCCTGAACTACCGCGACCTGGCCATCGCCCGCCGCCAGTACCTGCCGCAACTGCCGCGCCCGCTGGTACCGCTGTCCGACGCCGCCGGCGAAGTGGTGGCGCTCGGCGATGGGGTCGACCAGTGGCACGTCGGCGACCGCGTCACCAGCCACTACACCCCCGCCTGGCAGTCCGGACGCTTCCTCGCCCATTACGTCGACAGCCGCCCAGGTGGCCCGCGCGACGGCTTGTTGCGCGAGTACGCGGTGTTCGACCAGCACGCCGTCGTAGCCACCCCAGCGCACCTTAGCGACGCGGAGGCTGCGACTCTGCCCATCGCCGCGCTGACCGCCTGGAACGTGCTGGAGACCTTCGCCCCGCGCCCCGGCGAAATCGTCCTGCTGCAAGGCAGCGGCGGCGTTGCCCTGTTCGCCCTGCAGTTCGCCCGTCTGCGCGGCGCCGAGGTGTGGATGACCACCGGCTCGCCGGAGAAGACCGAACGCCTGCGCGAACTGGGCGCCAGCCGCGTGTTCGACGGCCGCGCCGATTGGGGCGCGCAGGTGTTCCAGGCCAGCGGTGGCGGTGTCGACATGGTGCTTGAGCTGGGCGGTTCGAGCAGCCTGCTGCAATCGCTGCAGGCCATCCGTCCGCAGGGCGGCGTGGCGGTGATCGGCTTCCTCGGCGGTTTCGGCGCCAGCACCGAACTGGTACTGCCGATGCTGGCCAAGCACGCGCGGGTGCAGGCGCTTTCGGTGGGCCACCGGGAAAGCTTCCTGGCGATGAACCGGGCCATCGTCCAGCACCATCTGAAACCGCTGATCGACAGCCGTTATACCTTCGACCAGGCGCCGGCGGCCTACGAGCGCATGGCCACGGGCCGGCCATTCGGCAAGCTGGTGATCGAGCACGCCTGAAGCGCTCAGTTCGTCGAAAGGGCGCGCAATCCGCCGGCAAGGTCACTATGATTGCGCGCCTTTCCACCTACCGTGCCGAACCACCATGAGAAAACCGCCGCTGGTCGCCGATGCCGAGCTCGACCGCCTGGAAACCTGGGCCAAGTACACCTCGGGCCTGTGCAGCGACTGCAACGCCACCTGCTGCACCATGCCGGCGGAAGTGCGCATCGGCGACCTGATCCGCCTGGGCGTGGTGGACGAATTCGAGCGCGACGAGCCGGCCAAGAACATCGCCAAGCGCCTGACCAAGGAAGGCCTCATCGACCGCTTCAACCAGAAGAGCGGCATCTTCACCCTGGCGCGCTCCAGCCGCGGTGACTGCGTGTACCTGGACCCGAAAACGCGCCTGTGCACCGTCTACGCCAAGCGCCCGGACACCTGCCGCAACCACCCGCAGGTCGGCCCGCGTCCGGGCTACTGCGCGTACCGCAAGAAGCGCCCCTGACGCCCACCGACGGCCCGCCAACGCGGGCCTTCGCGTTTCTGCATGGTGCATTTGCCGTGCGACTGTTCCGGCACCGGCACATCCCGCCTCGCTATACTGCGGCGCTGTCCAGGAGCCCCGCATGAACCCACTGAGCGACGCCTGGCGCGACCGACCGACCCACAGCCGGGTCTGGGCCCTGGCCGCGCCGATGATCCTCTCCAACGTCTCGGTCCCGCTGGTCACGCTGGTCGACAGCGCGGTCATCGGCCACCTGCCGCATGCGCATCAACTGGGCGCGGTGGCGGTGGGCGGCAGCCTCTACACGCTGCTGGTGGGCATCCTCGGTTTCCTGCGCATGGGCACCACCGGCTTCGCCGCCCAGGCCGCCGGACGCGACGACGGCGGCGCGTTGCGCCTGATCCTCGGCCAGGGCCTGCTGCTGGCGATGGGCCTGGCGTTGCTGCTGGGCCTGCTGGCGATTCCGCTGACGCCACTGGCGATGGACCTGATGAACACCTCGCCGGAGCTCGACAGCCTTGCCCGGCAGTTCTTCCACATCCGCCTGTTCGGACTGCCCGCGGCGCTGGCGAGCTACGCGCTGATCGGCTGGCTGCTGGGTACGCAGAACGCCCGCGGGCCGCTGGCCATCCTGCTGACCACCAACCTGGTGAACGTCGCCCTCGAGCTGCTCTTCGTCCTCGGCCTCGGCTGGGGCGTGGCGGGTGCCGCCAAGGCTTCGGTGATCGCCGAATGGAGCGGCGCGCTGCTCGGCCTGTGGCTGGCCCGCGATGCGCTGCGGCGCTTCCCCGGCGTGCCGCAATGGAGCCGCCTGCGCCAGTGGCTGAGCTGGGCGCCGCTGCTGATGGTCAACCGCGACATCTTCATCCGTAGCCTGGCGCTGCAGGGCGTGTTCTTCCTGGTAACCGTGCAGGGCGCGCGCCTGGGCGATGCCACGGTGGCGGCCAACGCCCTGCTGCTCAACGGCCTGATGATCACCTCCTACGCCCTCGACGGCCTGGCCCATGCGGTGGAGGCCCTGTGCGGCCACGCCATCGGCGGCGGCGATCGGCAGTCCCTGCGCCGCTCGCTGATAGTCGCCTGCGGCTGGTCACTACTCGCGAGCCTCGGCTTCGTGGCCTTCTTCGGTGCCGCCGGGCACCTGTTCGTCGCCCTGCAGAGCGACATTCCGGAAGTCCGCGCGGTGGCCGACCAGTACCTGCCCTACCTCGCCGTGCTGCCGCTGATCGGCATGTGGAGCTACCTGCTCGACGGCCTGTTCATCGGCGCGACCCGCGCCCGCGAAATGCGCAATGCCATGCTCCTGGCCTGCGTCGTCAGCCTGCCGCTGGGCTGGGTGCTGCAACCGCTGGGCAACCACGGTCTCTGGCTGGCTTTTCTATGCTTCATGTTGCTGCGCGGCCTGATCCTCGCCGGCTACGCCTGGCGCCTGACGCGCCGGGATGCCTGGATCGGCCTGCCATCCACCTGACCCGGAGGAACGATGCTCGCTTGCCCCATGCCCGCCGATGAAAGCTGCCGCCTGCAGGCGCTGGAAGAGATGGCCGTGCTCGATACGCCGGCCGAGCACTACCTGGATACCCTGGTGCAACTGACCCAGGACCTGTCCCGAGCACAGACCGTGCTGATCAGCCTGATCGACCAGGACCGCCAGTGGTTCAAGGCTCGCGTCGGCCTGGACGCCAGCGAGACGCGCCGCGACATCTCCTTTTGCGGCCACGCCATCCTCAGCACGGACCCGCTGGTGGTGCCCGACGCCCGCCAGGACGAGCGCTTCGCCGACAACCCGCTGGTGCTCGGCCCGCCGTTCATCCGCTTCTATGCCGGCCAGCCGCTGCACGCCGCCAACGGCCAGCCCATCGGTACCCTGTGCATGCTCGACCCACAGCCGCGCACGTTGCGCGAGAGCGAGATGGCCCACTTCCAGCAGCTCGCCACTCTCGCCGAAGGCTACCTGCAGCTGCGCGCCCTGCTGCAGCGCAACCAGGCCCTGCGCCAGGCGGTGGATCGCGAACAGCGCCGCGCCCTGCTCGACTCGCTGACCCAGCTGTGGAACCGCAGCGCCCTGGCCCTGCTGCACCCGCGCGAGGCCGCCATGGCGCAGGAACGGCAGCAGCGGCTGGGTGTCATCTATGCCGACCTCGACCACTTCAAGTCCATCAACGACCGTTTCGGCCACGACACCGGCGATGCCGTGCTCTGCGAATCCGCGCGCCGGCTGCGTGCCGCGCTGCGCCCGGACGACCTGCTGGTGCGCCAGGGCGGCGAGGAATTCGTCGCCCTGCTGCGCGTGCAGGACGCCGCCGAGCTGCAGCGCATTGCCGAGCGCATGCGCGTGGCCATCGGCGGCAAGCCTTTCGCACTGGACAGCGGCCCGTTGCCGGTGACCCTCAGCCTGGGTTGTACGCTGGCCCGACCGCAGGAGACGCTCGATGCCGGCCTCAAGCGTGCCGACGGCGCGCTCTACCGGGCCAAGCACGGCGGCCGCGACCGCGTGGAATTCACCGCCATCGACTAACCTGCGTCATCCCCCACGACAAGGAACGCCCGACATGGCCGCAGCCCTGGTTGCCTACCTGCACTTTCTCTCGCTGTTCGTGATGTTCGCCCTACTGGTGCTGGAGCACCGTCTGTTCAAGCTGCCGCTGGATACCCAGCGCGCGCGCAGCCTGGTGATCATCGACCTGGCCTACGGCGCCAGCGCCGGCGTCGTGTTGCTCAGCGGCATCGCCCGCGCGGTGTGGTTCGCCAAGGCTCTGGACTATTACCTGCACAACGCCGCCTTCCACGCCCTGGTCGGGCTCTTCGTGGTGGTGGCGCTGCTGTCGATCTACCCGACCCTGACCTTCCTCAACTGGCGCCACGCGCTGCAGGCCGGCCAGGTGCCGGAAGTCAGCGCCGCGCAGGGCAAGCGCGTGACCATGGTGATCCGCGTGGAACTGCTGGCCATGCTGGTCCTCGCCCTGCTGGCCAGCCTGATGGCCCACGGCATCGGCGTCATCGGCAACTAGCCCCGCAGCAACGGCAGCAGGCGCTCGCGCAGCAGTTCGGCATCGGCCGGCGGCAGGCCGAGGCGGAAGCGCGAGCGCAACAATTCGATCAGTTCGTCGACATCGGTAATCACCCGCTGCGTCGTGCGACCGTCGGCGCTGCGCACCCCGAATACGCCGTCGAGCAGCGTCAGGCGGCGGTCCTCCTCGCTGATCGCGACCTTCAGCGAACGGCGAAATACGCTCTGCGGATGGGTCGAGGTGAACCAGTTGCGCGGCTGGTAATCGAGCCAGTGCTGTTCCTGCAGGGTGAAGCGGTAGAGCCCCGCCCAGCCGATGGACGTGCGCAGGGCCAACTCCAGCTCGTCGCCCTCGTGCACGGCGACGCGCCAGCCACCGGGCTGCTCCTCGCCGATGCGCAGCGGCAGGGCCCGCGGCGGGTTGGCCCCGCCAAAGCCGACATCCACCAGGCAAGGCCCCTCCTCCAGTTCGACACGCAGCAACAGGTGGCTCTGCTGGGTGCGTTCGGCATCCGCCGGCAGCCCCCAGCGCACCCGCGCGACCAGCAGGCGCACGTCGAAGCCGAGGCTGACCAGCAGGCGCGCGAACAGGCTGTTCAGCTCGAAGCAGTAACCGCCACGCCAACCCTCGATGACCTTGGCGAACACCGCGTCGGGGTCGATCTGCACCGGCCGCTCCAGCAGCACGCTGAGGTTCTCGAACGGCAATTGGTGCAGCGATGCGTCTATCAGGCGGTCGAGACTTTCGCGCGTTGCGGGAAACGCCTGGAGTGGCAAGCCGAGGCGCAGAAGGCAGGCCTGCAATTGCTCGGGCGTAAAAGGATCGACGGGGGTCATGGGGCTCTCCCTGCTCATGGGGAATGGGGGTGGTCTTCGGGAATCGTCAGCGGGCCGCAGCCTTCGTCGGTGACGAAGGTCGCCAATAGCTGCGCCGGCTCCTCGCGGCTCGCGTTCTCGGCGAACAGATGCAGCGCGCCGCTCGGCTCGAACCAGGTCTGGCCGACGCCATAGGTGTGCGGCGGCTCGCCTTCCATGCGCGAGCGCACCTGGCCGCGCAGCACGTAGGCAGTCAGCGCGCCGGGATGACGATGCGCTGGGGTGTAGGCGCCGGGCGGGAAGTCGACGAGCACGCTGGTCATCACCTTGCCAGGCACTTCTGCCAGCGGCTCGCAGGACAGCACGGTCACCTTAGTCTGCGGCCGCGCTCCGGCTTCCTCCGCCGAACTCTTGGCCTGCTGCAGCGGCGGCAGCCAGGCCGCGCCCAGCGCCAGCACAGCAAGCAGCGCCAGCGGCCAGAGGCTCGCCGAGCGCTGCAAAGCGGCAGTGTTCATGGCTCAGGCCTCCTGCAGGCGGAAGCCCGGCTGCCAGCCGAGCCGGTAGCGGGCCAGCGCGGCGCTGGCGTCGAGGTCCTGCTCGACCAGGTTGTAGGCCCCCGGCGTGCCCCATTCCAGGGCCAGCAGGGCCGCGCGCGCGGCATCATCGACGTGCAGTGCCAGGCGCGGATCGGGGATATCGAAGCCTGTGCCCGGGCCATAAAGCCGGCCATAACGCAGCACCACGCCTTGCACAGGGTCGGCGCGGAGCACGGTGTTCTCAAGCGCGGCGACGCCCCCCACGGTGATGGCACGGGCGCCCTCGGCAGAGAGGTCGAGCGGCTGCTCTTCGCGGTGCGGCAACTCACCCGGCGCGTAGGCCCAGGCGATGCTCTGCGCCACCAGGCGCTGCGCGCCCGCAGCGCGCGCAGCGGCGACCAGATTGGCGGTGCCTTCGCGGCGTATCCGAGCATTGCGCACCGTGGCCTCGGCCATTTCTGTCGGGTCCAGGCCGGGCGGCAGGTCGGTGAGCTGGTGCATCACCCACTGCG
This sequence comes from Pseudomonas sp. QL9, assembly GCF_041409665.1. NCBI lineage: Bacteria > Pseudomonadati > Pseudomonadota > Gammaproteobacteria > Pseudomonadales > Pseudomonadaceae > Pseudomonas > Pseudomonas sp. QL9. The sequence goes on along the minus strand of NZ_CP166971.1, from coordinate 3,386,599 downwards.
GCTGGAAATCGAGCATGGCGCGGGTCAGCGCTTCACCGTCGAAGACGTCCAGCACCTGCGCCTCGGCGCCGGCTGCGCGCAGCGCGGCGGCCCGTTGCTCGTCACGACTGATCGCCAGTACCCGATAGCCGCGCGCCAGCAACAGCGGCAGCAGACGCCGGCCAACGGCGCCACTGGCACCGGCAAAGAAGACTTTCGCGCACATGTTCGACCTCGACTGGAAAGTGGTGGATGGTCGCCACTCTAGGTCAGCCATGACTCAGTCCACAGAGCCAAGAATCGTACGGATGACTAGGACATAGGGCCCTCGTCGACATGCAGCCGCTCTAGGCCGAACTTTGTCGTCTATAACCAAGAGTTCCGATTCGTCCCGCAACGAGGAAACGCCCCATGAGCAAAGTCTTCGACGTCGCCGTAGTGGTCGGCAGCCTGCGCAAGCAATCCCTCAATCGCAAAGTGGCGCTGGCCCTGGCCGCCCTCGCGCCGCCGAGCCTGAAGCTGGAGATCGTCGAGATCGGCGACCTGCCGCTGTACAGCGAAGATATCGACGGCGGCAACCCGCCGGCGGCCTACACCGCGTTCCGCGAGCGCATCCGCCGCGCCGACGCGCTGCTCTTCGTCACCCCGGAATACAACCGCTCGGTGCCGGCACCGATGAAGAACGCCATCGACGTCGGCTCGCGGCCCTACGGAAAGAGCGCCTGGGGCGGCAAGCCGGGTGCGGTGGTCAGCGCCTCGCCGGGGGCCATCGGCGGCTTTGGCGCCAACCACCACCTGCGCCAGTCGCTGGTGTTCCTCGACGTGCCCTGCATGCAGCAGCCGGAAACCTACCTGGGCGGCGCCGGCAGCTTCTTCGACGACGCCGGGCAGCCGAACGACCAGGTCAAGCCGTTCCTGCAGACCATCATCAACAGCTATGCCGCCTGGGTGGAGAAGATCGCCGGGGCGTAAGGCGTTGCTCTTCGTAGGAGCGAGGGGGACGCCCAGTCATTGCTCGCGAACAGTCCCGCAGCAGCGCCTGTTCGCGAGCAAGCTCGCTCCTACACAAGACCCTCACTCTTCCTCATACCGCGACAGCCGCCGGCGCAGCCGTTCGTTCTCCGCGCGCAGCGCCTCCACCTCGTCGAGCAGATGCAGGGCCAGGGCAATGGCCGGCCAGTCCAGCTCGAGTTCGCGCTGCAGGCGTGCCGCACGACGCAAAACGAGCACCGACTCGGCGGCGAACAACCAGGTTTCGCCGCGTCTTTCCTGCGGCTCGACGATGCCGACCTCGATGATTTCCAGCAGCGTCTCGCGCGGCAGCCTGGCGCATTCGCAGAGCTCATCGAACTCCAGGGTGAACAGGACTTCGGTCATGGCCGTTTACTCCATTCGCGACGCGGGTCGAAGGCCGCCTTGGCGGCCAGTTCCTCCCACAGTTTGCGCGTATCGCCTTCAGCGGCACCCTTGGGCATGACGATCTTCAGCACCGCGTAGAGATCGCCCGCGGCATCGCCGCCCTTGCCCGCCAAGCCCTTGCCGCGGATGCGCAAGCGCTGCCCGGCCTGGCTGCCCGGCGGCACGCTGAGGGCGATGCGGCCGGCCAGGGTCGGCACTTCGACCTTCGCCCCCAGCGCCGCTTCCCAGGGCGCCAGCGGCACGCTGACCAACAGGTCGCGGCCGTCGACGTCGAACAGCGGGTGTGGCGCCAGGCGAATGATCAGGTAGAGGTCGCCCGCCGGACCGCCGTTCGCGCCTGCGCCGCCCTGCCCCTTCAGGCGGATGCGCTCGCCATCCACCGCACCCGGCGGGATGCGCACCTTCAGGTGCTTCTCCACGTCCGGCTGGCGCCGGCCGTATTCGTCATAGGCCGGCAAGCCGAAGCTGACCGGGTGCGGCTCGCCGGACTGCAGTTCCTCGAGGAACAGTGGCACCTCCAGCTCGATGTCGCGGCCGCGCCGCTCGCGGGGGCGCTGTTGCCCCTGGGCGCCGGCCCGCGCGCCGAAGATCGACTCGAAGAAATCGGAGAAATCGCGTTCCTGGAAATGCTCGGCGCCCTCGAACCCGCCGGACGGCTGCCAGCCTGGCGGTGCCTCGAACTTCTCGCGGTTGCCGTATTGGCGCAGTTGGTCGTATTCGGCGCGCTTCTCCGGGCTCTTCAGGACTTCATAGGCCTCGGCGACTTCCTTGAAGCGCTCTTCCGCGTTGGCTTCCTTGCTGACGTCCGGGTGGTATTTGCGCGCCAGCTTGCGGTACGCGCTCTTGATCGTCTTCTCGTCGGCATCCGCGGCCACGCCCAGCGCCGCATAGTAGTCCTTGAACTCCATCGCCATCGCTCCCGGGTCTGGAACTGCAAGCCTAGCCGCTCGGCGCACAGGCCGGCGGACAGGACGACTGACGCGGGTCATGGCATAGTCGTTTTCCCATTTACCGACCTTCGAGCAAGGCCATGTCCGAGCCCCTCGCCCTGCGCCTCGACCCGAGCCTGGCGCAACCGATCTACCGGCAGATCTACGAGCGCTTCAAGGAAGCCATCGCCCGCGGCACGCTGCGTCCGGGCGAGCGCGTGCCCCCGGTGCGCGGCCTGGCCGGCGAGCTGGGCGTGGCGCGCGGCACCGTGGAACTGGCCTACCAGCTGCTGACCAGCGAGGGCTACCTGCTGGCGCGCGGGCCGGCCGGCACGGTGGTCTCCCCGCAACTGAGCGGGCGCGACACCACGCCCTCGCCGCACAAGGCACCGCCGACCGCACCGGCGTTGCCCGGCCTGATCGCCCATGGCCCCGGCATCCGCCCCTTCCAGCTCGGCCTGCCGGCACTGGATGCCTTCCCCCGCGCCCTCTGGTCGCGCCTCGCCGGCCGGCGCTTGCGCCACACCCAGCCGGGCGAGCTGGCATATCCCGACCCCTGCGGCTTCGGCCCGCTGCGCGAGGCGCTGGCCGGCTATCTCAGCGTCTCCCGCGGGATCGCCTGCGAACCGGCGCAGGTGCTGATCTGCGCCGGCTACCAGGGCGCGCTGGACCTGATCACTCGCACCCTTCTGCAACCGGGCGACGCCGTCTGGCACGAAGACCCCGGCTATCCACGGGGCCGCCAATTGATGACGGCGGCGGGCGCAACGCTGGTGCCAGTGCCTGTGGATAACGATGGGCTGTGCGTATCGGAAGGCGAACGTCGCGCCCCGCAGGCGCGCTTCGCGCTGGTCACGCCGTCACAGCAGAGCCCCACCGGTGTAGCTCTGAGCCTGCCACGCCGCCTGGCACTGCTGGACTGGGCCGAGCGCAGCGGCGCCTGGATCGTCGAGGACGACTACGACAGCGAGTACCGCTATGCCAGCTTCCCCCTGCCAGCCCTGAAGAGCCTCGACCGCCAGGGCCGCGTGCTCTACACCGGCACCTTCAGCAAGGTGCTGTTCCCGGCCCTGCGCCTGGGCTACCTGGTGGTGCCGAAGGACCTGCTGCCAGACTTCGTGCGCAGCCAGCAGGTGTTCGCCTCGGGCTGCTCGGAGCTGCTGCAGGCGACACTCTGCGACTTCTTCGTCGAGGGCCACTTCTCCCGCCATCTGAAACGCACCCGGACACTCTACGCCGAACGCCGGCAGATGCTGCGCAGCGCCCTGGAACAGCGCCTGGGCGAAGCCATGCACTTCGACGATCTCCCAGGCGGCCTGCACCTGATCGGCCGAATCGGAGGCGACGACCGCGCCATCGCCCAACGCGCCCACGCCGCCGGCCTCGGCCTGCAGGCGCTGAACAGCTGGTGCGTGGAGGCCCGCCGCGAGCCGGCGTTGGTGATGAGTTTCACGAACGTGAAAAGCGCGCCGGAAGCGGCCGAACTGTCCAAGCGCGTGGCGGAGGTGATGGAAACGTAGCGGCGTATAACCGCGAACGGTTTTACGCCCTCCGCAAAGAAGAAGCCCCGCCGAAACGGGGCTTTTTCATCAGGACGACAGGTACGCCGAACGGGTCAGGCCCAGGCGCAGCGCGTCGAGGAACTGCGTGCGTTCGCGCGCGGTGAGCTTGGCCCCGGCTACCTTGTCGCGGTAGTGGGTCATCAGCTCCTCGGGCGACAGGTGCACGTAGCGCAGCATGTCCTCGATGGTGTCGTGGGTCTCGATGCCGGCGTGGGAGAAGCTGCCGTCGGCGTTCTGGTAGACGTTCACCGAGTCGGTGTCGCCGAACAGGTTGTGCATGTCGCCGAGGATCTCCTGGTAGGCGCCGACCAGGAACACGCCGATCATGTAGTCCTCGCCTTCCTTCACGTCGTGCACCGGCAGGCTGGTCTCGATGCTCTGCTCGTCGACGTACTGGGTGATCTTGCCGTCGGAGTCACAGGTCAGGTCCTGCAGCACCGCGCGGCGCAGCGGCTCCTCGTCCAGGCGATGGATCGGCAGGATCGGCAGCACCTGCCCGATCGCCCAGGTGTCCGGCAGGCTCTGGAACACCGAGAAGTTGCAGATGTACTTGTCGGCGAGCTTGTCGTTGAGCTCGTCGATCACCTGGCGGTGCGAGCGCTGGCGGGCCTTGAGCTGGTTGTGCAGGCGCCGGCAGATGGCGAAGTAGCACTGCTCGGCCAGGGCCTTCTGCGCCAGGTTGATCTTGCCCTCGGCGTACTGCGCGGCGGCATCGCTCATATAGTGGGTGGCGCGCCAGTAGGTCTCGGTGACCATCTCGGCGTCGGTCGGGCCGAGCAGGTCAGCCAGCCACTGGACGATTTCCGGCTGTTCGGCGAGATCGCTGATCTTGGGTTGCTCGTCGTTGTGCCGCTCGACGTCGGTGACCTGGGTGATCAGCACCGCGTGGTGCGCGGTCAGCGCGCGGCCGCTTTCGGAGAAGATGTGCGGATGCGGCAGGCCCTGCGCGTCGCAGAACTCCTTGAGCATGCCGACCACCACACCGGCGTAGTCGTCGATGTCGTAGTTGATCGAGCTGGCATTGCGCGAGTGGGTACCGTCGTAGTCCACGCCCAGGCCGCCGCCGACGTCCACGTGGTCCACCGGCAGGCCGAGGGCACGCAGTTCGCCGTAGTAGCGGATGGCTTCCTTGAAGCCGTGCTGGTAGTCGGCCAGGTTGGCGATCTGCGACCCCATGTGGAAGTGCAGCAGGCGCACGCCCTGGTCCAGGCCGGCCGCGCGGAAGCGCTCGACAACCGACAGCAGCTGCGCGGCGGAAAGACCGAACTTGGCCTTCTCGCCACCGGTGTCGGCCCATTTCGAGGACGCCAGCGAGGACAGCCGCACGCGCAGACCAACCTGCGGCAGCACGCCGATGTGCTCGGCTTCCTCGATCACCAGCTGGACCTCGGACTCCTTCTCGATGACGATGAATACGTTGTGCCCGAGCTTCTGCCCCATCAGCGCCAGCTTGATGAACTCGCGGTCCTTGTAGCCGTTGCAAACGATGGTGCCGCCCTTGGGCGCCAGCGCCAGCACCGCCATGAGTTCCGGCTTGGAGCCGGCTTCCAGGCCGATGGAGACGTTCTGCGTGGCGATGATGCTTTCCACCACCGCTTCCTGCTGGTTGACCTTGATCGGGTACAGCGCGGTGTAGCGGCTGCTGTACTCCAGGCGCGCGATGTTGGCGTCGAAGGCGCCGGTCAGCTTGCGCACGCGGTCCTGCAGGATGTCGGGGAAGCGCACCAGCAGCGGCAGCGACAGGCCCGCCTCACGCAACTGGCCGACCAGCGCGTGAAGATCGATCGGCTGGGAGTCGGAGCCCTGCGGGCGCACCTCGACATTGCCGGCTTCGTTGATCGCGAAGTAGCCAGCGCCCCAATGGCGAATTCCATACATGCTGCGGCTGTCCGCCACAGTCCAGTTGCTGCCGTCGTCTTTGCGGGTCCGTCTAGCGGCCATGCGCGCGTGTCTCCTCAAAAAAAGGTCGGGCGCCCGGCGGGATGTGCGCGGGCACCGATAAGCCTAAACGTCGGGTATGACGTTGCCGTGTTGACCACCACCACTGGCGGTAGTTTAGGAAAGCGCGACGAACTCGCGAGCGCGACGCATCTCCCATCTAGGGAACGGGCTGTCGGGTGTGCGCGGCGAAGGCCACGACACCAAACCCGTTCCCTGCAGGGGAGAGGCGGATCAGCCGCCGGATTTCTTCGCCTTGAGCCCGCGCTTGGTCAGCTCTTCGAGGAGCAGTTCGACGTGGTCGCCCTGGATCTCGATGATGCCGTCCTTCAACGCGCCACCGGTGCCACAGCGCTTCTTGAGCGCGGTCGCCAGGTCCTTCAGGGCGTCTTCGGCCAGCGGCACGCCGCTCACCGTGGTCACGGTCTTGCCACCGCGGCCCTTGGTTTCACGGCGCACGCGGGCAATGCCGTCGCCGGCCGGGATCACGGCCTGCTTGCAGATGCACGCAGCAATGGGCTGATTGCAGTCCGGGCAATGCCGGCCGGAATCAGTGGAGTAGACGAGCCCGCCAAGGGCGGACAGGGAGGAAGCTTTCTTGACCACCGGGCGTTTCCCCAGGATTGGCCTCTAAGGGCCAGGTCAACGAATGATCGGCTGGCGCCGACCGCGACGCCCCACTCAGGCAGGGGCTGCGCTATTCCCGCCGGAGGACCCGGGCGGAAAGGTCGCGCAATGTACCAGCATTGCGGCCGATTGCTAAGGGCAGAAATGCGTCATTGATCGGTGATTTGGCGACATGTCCGAAAACGCCCTCTCCCGCGAGCGGGAGAGGCGCTCTAGAGAATTCAGACCTGAGACAGATAAAGCCGCAGCGATTGCAGCGAGTCCGGGCAGTAGAGCGCACCGGCCTCGGCTTCGGCGAGGGCCAGCCGCGGTTCGATGAACCTCGCCTCCAGCACTTCTTCCGGCTGCAGCCGCAGCGGACCGTCCCAGACCGCGGAGAACACCGCGCACCACAGGCGGTTGCCCGGCTCGTCGAAGAAGAAGCTGCCATGTTCGCGCAGCTCGACGCCGGCCACGCCCAGTTCCTCTTCCAGCTCACGGCTGGCCGACAGCGCGTAGCTTTCCTCGGCCTGCACCATTCCGCCGGCGGCGGCGTCCCAGTAGCCCGGGTACACCGCCTTGCTCAGGCTGCGGCGGTGCACGCAGAGCTCGCCGGCACCGTTGAGCAGCAGGATGAAGGTGCCGCGGCCGATCAGCCCGCGTTGGCGCAGCTCGGCGCGCGGCAGCGAACCGAGCAATTGGTCACGCTCGTCGACCCAGGCGATCTGCTCGCGATCCGAGGCCGCGCGGTGGGCGGCCTCGGCAGCGCTGATGAGGTCCATCAGCCCTGCGCCAGCAGTTGCCGCAGATCGATGATCGCGGCGTTGGCGCGGGAGATGTAGTTCGCCATCACCAGCGAGTGGTTGGCCAGCACGCCGAAGCCACTGCCATTGAGCACCATCGGGCTCCACAGCGGCTCCTGGGTCGCCTCCAGCTCGCGGATGATCTGGCGCACGCTGACGGTGGCGTTCTTCTTCGCCAGCACGTCGGCGAAGTCGACCTCGATGGCGCGCAGCAGGTGCGACAGCGCCCAGGCCTGGCCGCGCGCTTCGTAGAAGACGTTGTCGATCTGCAGCCAAGGGGTTTCCTGCAGCTCTTCGTCGACCTGCGGCGCCTGGCCGGGAGCCAGCGGCGTGGTGGGCTTGATGTTGGTGTTCAGCTTGACCCGGCCGACGCTGGCCGAGAGCCGCTGCGACATCGAACCCAGGCGGGTGGAGACGTCACCCAGCCAGTTGTTCAGGCTGTCGGCGCGGGCATAGAACTGCGCCTTGGGTTCCGGTGCGGAAAGGCGCGCCAGGTAACGGTCGAGCGACTTGATGCCCTCGCCGTACTCCGACTCGGACGACGGCAGCGCCCAACTCTTGTTGTCGAAGTTGAAGCGCGGTTCGGCGCGCGCGAGGTCAGCGTCCTCGGTGGACTGCGACTGCGAGCGGGCGAAGTCCTTGCGCAGGGCGCGGGAGAAGTCGCGCACCTGGACCAGCACGCCGTATTCCCAGCTGGGCATGTTGTCCAGCCACAGGCCCGGCGGGAAGATGTCGTTGGAGAGGTAGCCGCCCGGCTTGTTCAGCAGGACCGTGACCACTTCCTTGAGGGTTTCCACGGTGGTGTAGCCCACCACCATCTGCCGGCCGGCACGCTCGGCCGCCTGCTGCGCATGCTGCTGCACGGGGAAGAGATCCGGCTCGCGGCTCCAGTACCAGCCGACCAGGCCGGCGGCGACCAGGTAGGCGCCCAGCAGGCCGCCGAGCACTCGGGTCAGCCAGGGGCCGCCGAAATAGGCGCGCACATCGTCAACCCTGTCGTCGACCTGTTCGCGCACCGAGCTGCGGCGATTCTTCCAGTTCCACATGGCAAAGTCCTTGCGTATCGAATAACGGAAAGGGTTGGACCACGCATCGCGCCAGCGGTTGCCCACGACGCCCGGCGATCCAGGGGCCACTAGGATGCCGCACTCGGCCCCCGAAGGGCAGCCTACCCTCTGCATGGCCTGTGTGACGATCCTTGACCGACATCACTGGCATTGCCCGCGCCAACTGGTAGCATGATGCCATCATAGCGGCCGTTTGCCCGACGGCCGCGCCATTTTATAAGAAGCGCGCCATGACCGAGCACGACGATCCCAGCCGCGACCGTTTGAAGCACCATTTCGCCCAACGCGTGATTCACCAGGCCCGACACCTGCTGGAGATCTGGCAGAACCTCTCGCGCTCGGAATGGAACAGCGCCGGCATGGCCGACCTGCGCGAGGCCGCCCTGCGCCTGCAGCGCCACGCCGAGCGCTTCGAGCAGGCCGAGCACGCGCAGCTGGCCGCATCGGTATGCGCTTGCCTGGATGCGGTGCAGGACAACCGCGGCCGCCTGACCAGCGAGCTGATCAGCGAATTCAACCGCCTGATGCAGCGCCTCTCGCGCACCGGGCTGCGGCATGGCGACCAGCTCGAGCAGACCCAGCTGCCGCCCCTGCGCAAGCCGGTCTACCTGGCGCTGCAGGACGTCGAACGCGCTGAGCGCCTGAGCCAGCAGCTGGAGTTCTTCGGCCTGCACGCGCAGCCCTGCGACAGCGCCAACGCCTTCCGCTCGGCCATGGCCGAACGGCACCCTGCCGCGCTGGTGATGGACATCGACTTCGCCGGCGCCGGCAACGGCCTGGGCCTGGCCGAGGAAGTCCAGGCAGGCCTGGCGCATAAACTGCCGGTGCTGTTCTTCAGCCACACCGAGACCGACACGCCGACCCGCCTGGCAGCCGCGCGCGCCGGCGGCCAGGACTTCTTCAGCGGCACCCTGGATGCCTCCGGCGTCCTGGAGAAGATCGAGACCCTGACCCGCGTCGCCCACTACGACCCCTTCCGCGTGCTCATCGTCGACGACTCGCGGGCGCAGGCCACGCACACAGAAATGGTCCTCAACGGCGCCGGCATCGTCACCCGCGCGCTCACCGCGCCATTGTCGGTGATGGCCGAGCTGGCCGAGTTCCAGCCCGACCTGATCATCCTCGACATGTACATGCCCGAATGCCTGGGCACCGAGCTGGCCAAGGTGATCCGCCAGCACGAGCGCTACGTCAGCGTGCCGATCATCTACCTGTCGGCCGAGGACGACCTCGACAAGCAGCTGGACGCCATGAGTGAAGGCGGCGACGACTTCCTCACCAAGCCGATCAAGCCGCGTCACCTGATCGCCACCGTGCGCAACCGCGCGGCGCGGGCGCGCAGCCTCAAGGCAAGGATGGTGCGCGACAGCCTCACCGGGCTGTTCAACCACACCCACACCCTGCAGCTGCTCGACGACGCCTGCTACCGCTCACGCCGCGAAGGCCAGCCGCTGACCTTCGCCATGCTCGATATCGACCACTTCAAGAAGGTCAACGACACCTACGGCCACCCCATGGGCGACCGCGTGATCAAGAGCCTGGCGCTGTTCCTCAAGCAACGGCTGCGCAAGACCGATCACATCGGCCGCTATGGTGGCGAAGAATTCGCCGTGGTGCTGCCGGATACGGACGCAGAGTCCGCGGTACGGGTGCTGGAGGAAATCCGCCAGCGCTTCGCCGAGATCCGCTACCCGGCACACCCCAACGACCTGACCTGCACCTTCAGCTGCGGCATCGCCCAACTGATCGACCCGATGGACGTCACCACCCTGGCCAAGCGCGCCGACGAGGCGCTGTACCGCGCCAAGCACGGCGGGCGCAACCGGGTGGAGCTGTTCGAACACCCGTAGGAGCGAGCTTGCTCGCGAACGGGCCTCGCTGCGGAATCGGTTCGCGAGCCAGCTCGCTCCTACGAAGAGCCCGCCATTTGCGGCTTTACACCGTCGTCTATCAGGTGCGCTCGCCCAGCTTGTGCCGCGCCGCGTACAGGCAAACCATCTCCATCGCCAGGGTCGCACCGGCCAGCGCGGTGATCTCGGCGTTGTCGTAAGGCGGCGCCACTTCGACCACATCCATGCCCACCACGTTGATGCCGCGCAGGCCGCGGAGGATCTCCAGCGCCTGGCTCGAAGTCAGGCCGCCGCATACCGGCGTGCCGGTGCCGGGGGCGAAGGCCGGGTCCAGGCAGTCGATGTCGAAGGTCAGGTACACCGGGTTGTCACCGACCCGCGCGCGGATCAGCTCGGCGATCTGCTCGGGGCCCTGGCGATGCACCTGGCGCGCATCCAGCACCTGGAAGCCCATCACGTCATCGTTGGTGGTGCGCAGCCCCACCTGCACCGAGCGGGACGGGTCGACCAATCCCTCGCGGGCCGCGTGATAGAACATGGTGCCGTGGTCGATGCGCTGCACTTCCTCGTCCGGCCAGGTATCGCTGTGCGCATCGAAGTGGATCAGCGACAGCGGGCCGTGCTTGGCGGCATGCGCCTTGAGCAGCGGATAGCTGATGAAGTGGTCGCCACCCAGGGTCAGCAGGCCGCAGCCGGCGTCGAGGATGTGCGCTGCGTGGGCCTGGATCGTCGCCGGGGTGTCCTGCGGGGTGCCGTGGTCGAAGGCGCAGTCACCGTAGTCGATCACTGCAAGGTGATCGAATGGATCGAACTCCCAGGGATAGTGCCGGGCCCAGGCCATCTGCACCGAAGCCGCACGAATCGCCCGCGGTCCGAAACGGCTGCCCGGACGGTTGGTGGTGGCGGTGTCGAAGGGCACGCCGCTGACCACCAGGTCGACGCCGCGCAGGTCGCGGCTGTAGCGCCGGCGCATGAAGCTGGTGATGCCGGCATAGGTGGATTCCGCAGCGGTGCCGTAGAGGCTGTCGCGGGTGATCGCCTGGTCGTTTTCGTGGGCCTGGTCCATGGGATTCCTCAGCTAGGCAGTCATTTCGAATAGGGGCTTCCGTCGAAGCGGGCCTTGGGGACAAGATGCCCGGCGCTTTACTTTGCAAAAATACAAAGTTAATAAATTTGGCATTTCGCCAAGCCAATGATTGGAACCCCGCCATGCTCAGCCAAGTGCGCGACCTCGACCTGCAGCTGCTGCGCCTCTTCGTCACCGTCGTCGAATGCGGCGGCTTCAGCGCCGCCCAGGGCGAGCTTGGGCTGAGCCAGCCGAGCATCAGCATCCAGATGGCCAAGCTGGAGACACGCCTGGGCTACCGCCTGTGCGAGCGCGGCAAGGGCGGCTTCCGCCTGACCACCAAGGGCGAAAGCCTGCTGCAGGCCACGCGACGGCTGTTCGTCGCCATCGAAGGCTTCCGCAGCGAGGCCCAGGGCGTCGCCGAGAAGCTCCTGGGCGAGGTGCGCATCGGCATTTCCGAAGGGCTGGACGCCAGCGTGCTGCTGAAGGTCTCCGAGGCCATCCGCGTATTCCGCCAGCGCGACCAGGCGGTAACCCTGGAGCTTCTTAGCGGCATGCCGGCCGAGCTCGAACGCCTGCTGCTGCAGGGGCGCCTGCACCTGGCCATCGGCTATTTCTCCGGCTACCAGGGCGCGCTGCAGCACCAGCCGCTATTCGTCGAACAGCAGTCTCTGTACTGCGGCAAAGGCCATCCGCTGTTCGAGCAGGATGAGCCGGCGCCCGAGTTGATCGCCGAAGCCGACATGGTCCGCCACCCCTACCGCTTCGTCGCCGCCGCCGAGCCGCTGCAGGCCCGCCTGAGCAGCGCGCGCAGCGAACAGGTGGACGGCTGCCTGGCCTTCATCCTCTCGGGCCAGCACATCGGCTACCTACCGGTGCACGTCGCCGCGCCCTGGGTCGAACGCAGACTGTTGCGCGCGCTGCGTCCGGGCGAGCTGGATTTCCGCGTGTCCTTCAGCCTCACCCGGCACCGCGGACGACAAGCCGATGCGGCCGAGCGCGCGTTCGTCGAAGACCTCTGCGCAACCTTCGACGTCGAGCCCGGCGCGGCGGAATGACGCGGCTGGGGAACCCCGAGGCGCCAACGCCTGTCGCACTGCCGCCGCCCACTCCCTGACACACCCGCGCTTCGCCGGGCTGGCCAGGGCCCGGGCGCATTCGGCTATCATGCCGCCACCCGGAAAGACCGCGAGACGTCCATGCGCCGCCTGTTGCCCCTTCTCCTGCTCCTCCTCGCCCTGCCCGCCAGCGCCGGCCTGTTCGACAAGCCCGCCCCGAGCAGCGGCGGCTTCAGCGTGTCGGCGCCGGTCGAAGGCAAGTTCCTGCCGGTGGCAGAGGCCTTCCGCCTGAGCGTCGAGGACAGCGACAGCCAGCAGGTGCAACTGCGCTTCATCAACGCCGAGGGCTACTACCTCTACCGCCACCGCATGAAGTTCCAGGTCGAACCGGCCTCGGTGACGCTAGGCGACGTGCAACTGCCCGCGGGCAAGGCGCACCACGACGAGTACTTCGGCGATTCCCAGGTCTATTACGCGATCACCGACGTCAAGGTGCCGGTGAACAACCCGCAGAAACTGCCGTTCCGCCTGACCGTGAGCTACCAGGGCTGCGCCGACAAAGGACTGTGCTACGCGCCGGAAACCGCTCACGTGGATGTCTCCGCCGACGGCCAGGCGAGCCTCGCCGGCAAGACCGCCCCCGCCCCGCAAGCCAGCGCGGCCGCGCCTTCGGGCGAGCCCGGCGTGGTCGACGACCTGCTGGCGATGCTCAAGGGCGAAGGCAACGGCAAGGTCCACAAGCTCGGCCGTGGCCTGCTGATCGCCTTCCTCGCCGGCCTCACCCTGACCTTCACGCCCTGCGTGCTGCCGATGCTGCCGATTCTTTCCGGCGTGGTCCTGCGCGGCCGCCCCGGCGGCATGCGCGGTTTCACCCTGTCGCTGGCCTACGTGCTGCCGATGGCCGTCTGCTACGCCGTGCTCGGCGCGCTGATGGGGCTGTTCGGCGCCAAGCTCAACCTGCAGGCGATGCTGCAGTCGCCCTGGGTGCTGGTGCCCTTCGCGGCCTTCTTCGCGCTGTTCGCCGTGGCCATGTTCGGGGTCTTCGAACTGCGCCTGCCAGGCTTCCTGCGCGAACGCCTGGACCGCATGGCGGCAGACACCCGTGGCGGATCCATCGCCGGTGCGGCAACCCTGGGCGTGCTTTCCAGCCTGCTGGTCTCGCCTTGCGTCTCGGCGCCGCTGGCGGGTCTTCTCCTTTATATCGGTAGCACCGGTGATGCCCTTGGCGGCGGCCTGCTGCTGTTCGCCCTGGGCCTGGGCATGGGCACGCCGCTGGTGATCTTCGGCGCCGGCGGCGGCGCCGTCCTGCCGAAAAGCGGCGCCTGGATGACCCACGTGCGCAACTTCTTCGGCGTACTGCTGCTGGCAGTGGCCATCTGGCTGCTAGAACGCGTGCTCTCCGGCCCGGTGAGCCTGGCCCTGTGGGGTGCGCTGGCCGGCGGCATCGCCCTGGCCATGGGCACCCTGGAGCTGGTCAAGAAAACGCCGATGCAGCGCGCCGCACAGCTCGTCGGCCTGATGTTCCTGGTCTACGCCCTGGCCGCCTGGGCCGGCGCCCTGCGCGGCGAGTCGGATCCGACGCACCCGCTGGGCCGCTTCGAACCCTCCGCACATGCCGGTCCGCCCAGCTCGGTGCCCGGCCAGTGGCAGAACCTCACCACCCCCGCGCAACTCGCCGCGGCGCTGGACGAAGCGCGCGCCGCCGGTCGGCCGGTGCTGCTCGACTGGTACGCCGACTGGTGCATCAGCTGCAAGATCATTGAGCGCCAGGTGCTGCCCGCCGAGGAAGTCCAGAGCCAGCTGGGCAAGTACCAGCTGCTGCGCTTCGACATGACCGCCAGCACCGAGGAGCAGCGTGCGCTGCTGGACCGCTACAACCTCTTCGGCCCGCCGGCGATCCTGTTGTTCGCCGCCGACGGACGGGAGCACAGCGACCTGCGGATCATCGGCGAAACCGATGCCGCCACCCTCTCCGCGCGACTGCGCGAGGCCGCTTCGCGCTAGTCCGCGCCTCATATTTCTGCAGCAATCATCAGGCAACATGCCGACATCTACAGCAAAACCGGCATGACTGGACAGTCACGCCGGCTTTCCGGCATAGTCCCGGCCTATTCCTACCCCGTCCGAACGAGAGAACAAGATCCAGATGGCCACCTTACTGGTATTGCACGGGCCCAATCTCAACCTGCTGGGCACCCGCGAACCCGGGGTCTACGGCTCGGTCACCCTCGAGCAGATCAACCTGGACCTGGAGCGCCGCGCCCGCGAAGCCGGCCATCACCTGATGTACCTGCAAAGCAATGCCGAGTACGAACTGATCGACCGCATCCATGCCGCGCGCAGCGAGGGTGTGGACTTCATCATCATCAATCCGGCGGCTTTTACGCATACAAGTGTCGCGCTACGTGACGCGTTGCTCGCAGTGAGCATCCCATTCATCGAAGTGCACCTGTCCAACGTGCACAAACGCGAACCTTTCCGGCATCACTCCTACTTCTCCGACGTAGCGGTAGGGGTGATCTGCGGCCTGGGAGCCACAGGCTACCGCCTGGCCCTGGAATCCGCCCTCGAACAACTTGAACGCCCGTGACCATGACCTGGGAGTGCGAACGCTAATGGACATCCGTAAAGTCAAAAAACTGATCGAACTGCTCGAAGAATCCGGTATCGACGAGCTGGAAATCAAAGAAGGCGAAGAGTCGGTACGCATCAGCCGCCACAGCAAGACCGCCGCTCAGCCGATCTACGCCGCCGCCCCGGCCTACGCCGCTCCGGCCGCTGCTCCGGCCCCGGTAGCCGCTGCCGCTGCCCCGGCCGCTGAAGCCGCTCCGGCCGCCGCCAAGCTGAACGGCAACGTGGTTCGCTCGCCAATGGTCGGCACCTTCTACCGCTCGCCGTCGCCGACCGCTGCTCCCTTCGTGGAAGTCGGCCAGAGCGTGAAGAAAGGCGACATCCTGTGCATCGTCGAAGCCATGAAGATGATGAACCACATCGAGGCGGAAACCAGCGGCACCATCGGCGAGGTCCTGGTCGAAAGCGGCCAGCCGGTCGAGTACGACCAGCCGCTGTTCACCATCGTCTAAGCCGCGGGGAGCCCTGCGATGTTGGAAAAAGTACTGATCGCCAACCGCGGCGAAATCGCCCTGCGGATCCTACGCGCCTGCAAGGAACTGGGCATCAAGACGGTCGCGGTGCACTCCACCGCCGACCGTGAGCTGATGCACCTGTCGCTGGCCGACGAAGCCGTCTGCATCGGCCCGGCCCCGGCCGGCCAGTCGTACCTGCACATCCCGGCAATCATCGCCGCCGCCGAAGTCACCGGCGCCAACGGCATTCACCCGGGCTACGGCTTCCTCGCCGAGAACGCCGACTTCGCCGAGCAAGTGGAACGTTCCGGCTTCACCTTCATCGGCCCGAACGCCGACGTGATCCGCCTGATGGGCGACAAGGTCTCGGCCAAGGACGCAATGAAGAAAGCCGGCGTCCCGACCGTACCGGGCTCCGACGGCCCGCTGCCCGAAGACGAGGAGACCGCCCTGGCGATCGCCCGCGAGGTCGGCTACCCGGTGATCATCAAGGCCGCCGGTGGCGGTGGTGGTCGCGGCATGCGCGTGGTGCACAGCGAGGAAGACCTGATCAAGTCGGCCAAGCTGACCCGCACCGAAGCGGGCGCTGCCTTCGGCAACTCCATGGTCTATCTGGAGAAGTTCCTGACCAACCCGCGTCACGTGGAAGTTCAGGTCCTCTCCGACGGCCAAGGCAATGCCATCCACCTGGGCGACCGCGACTGCTCGCTGCAGCGTCGTCACCAGAAGGTTCTCGAAGAAGCGCCTGCTCCGGGCATCGACGAGAAGGCCCGCCAGGAAGTCCTCGAGCGCTGCGTCCGCGCGTGCATCGAGATCGGCTATCGCGGCGCCGGCACCTTCGAGTTCCTCTACGAGAACGGCCGCTTCTACTTCATCGAGATGAACACCCGCGTACAGGTGGAGCACCCGGTGTCGGAGATGGTCACCGGTATCGACATCGTCAAGGAGATGCTCAGCATCGCCTCGGGCAACAAGCTGTCGTTCAAGCAGGAAGACGTGGTCATCCGTGGCCATGCGCTGGAATGCCGGATCAACGCCGAGGACCCGAAGACCTTCCTGCCCAGCCCCGGCAAGGTCAAGCACTTCCACGCCCCGGGCGGCAACGGCGTTCGCGTCGATTCGCACCTGTACAGCGGCTATGCCGTACCGCCGAACTACGATTCGCTGGTGGGCAAGATCATTGCCTACGGCAAGGATCGTGACGAAGCCCTGGCGCGGATGCGCAATGCCCTGGACGAGCTGATCGTCGATGGCATCAAGACCAACACCGAGCTGCACAAGGAGCTGGTCCGCGACAAGGAGTTCTGCAAGGGCGGCGTGAACATCCATTACCTGGAGAAGAAGCTGGGTATGGATAAGCACTGAGGCCCGGACGGCGCTATCATGTGCACCCCCGAAGGAGCGGCCTGGCCGCTCCTTCGCATTTCTACCGCCTGAAAATTCCGGAGACCACACATGCCCTGGGTTCAAGTCCGCCTCGCCATCACCCCGGATCAGGCAGAAACCTACGAAGACGCCCTGCTCGAAGTCGGCGCCGTATCGGTGACCTTCATGGATGCCGAGGACCAGCCGATCTTCGAACCCGACCTGGGCACCACCCCGCTGTGGAGCCACACCCACCTGCTCGCGCTGTTCGAAGACGGCACCGACGAAGCCGCGCTGGTCGCCCATCTGCAGCTGCTGACCGGCGGTGACCTGCCACAGCACGAGATCGAGCGCGTCGAGGACCAGGACTGGGAGCGCAGCTGGATGGACAACTTCCAGCCGATGCGTTTCGGCCGCCGCCTGTGGATCGTGCCGAGTTGGCATGAGGCGCCAGAGCCGGACGCGGTGAACCTGCTGCTCGACCCGGGCCTGGCCTTCGGCACTGGCACCCATCCGACCACCGCACTGTGCCTGGAATGGCTGGACGGCCAGGAGCTGGCCGGCGATACCGTGCTCGACTTCGGCTGCGGCTCCGGCATTCTCGCCATCGCCGCACTGCTGCTCGGCGCCGAGCAGGCGCTGGGCACCGATATCGACCCGCAGGCCCTGGAAGCATCGCGCGACAACGCCACGCGCAACGGCATCGACCCGGCAAAATTCCCCGTCTACCTGCCCGCCGACCTGCCGCAGCAGCCGGCCGACGTGGTGGTGGCGAACATTCTGGCCGGCCCGCTGGTCTCACTGGCAGGCCAGCTGACCTCGCTGGTCAAGCCCGGCGGCCGCCTGGCACTGTCCGGCATCCTCGCCGAGCAGGCCGAGGAAGTGCGCGCTGCCTACGCGGACGCCTTCGACCTCGACCCGACTGCCGAGCGCGATGGCTGGATTCGCATCAGCGGCCGTCGCCGCTGAGTTCGCGAACTGGCCATCTGCCTGCCCTGCAGGCCTTGAGGTAGACTAAGCGACTGATTTCGAGCCGGACCGCCGCATGAGCGATAGTTTCATCACACAGTGCCCGCATTGCCACACCAGCTTCCGCGTCAATCAGGCGCAGTTGGGTGCGGCCAATGGCGCTGTGCGCTGCGGCTCCTGCCTCAAGGTGTTCAACGCGCTGCAGCACATGCAGCGCCCCGCCGGCCAGGCGCCCGCGCCCATTCCGGCGCCGGTTCCCGTACCTGCCCCCGAACGCGTCGCGCAGCCGGCTGTCAGCGCCCCGCCACAGCCTGCACCGCAGCCGCCAGCTCCGCGCCCCGTTGCTCCGGCTACGCCAGTCAGCCCGCCCGTCGGCGCCACCCTGGGTTGGCCGCTGGCACCGCACAGCGCGCGCCCGGCAGCCGACAGCAATACCGCCGAGCCTGCACCTGCACCTGCACCTGACGCAACTACCAGCATCCCGACCAAGCTCGTCGACGAGACGCTGTGGATCCACGACGACCTCGACCTGGACAGCCTCAACCTCGACGAGGAACTGGCCAAGCTCGACGAATTCGAGCTCTCCCAGGAATTCCGCGAGCTGAAGGCCGCGCCCAAGCCCGCCGACGCCCTGCTCGGCGCGCAGCACAAGCCGCGCGATCCGCACGACGAGCGCTGGGCCGAAGCCCTGCTGGAAGACGAACGTCACGCCCCCGGCGCGCGCCAGGAGCCGAGCCTGGGCACCCCCGAAGCGGAACCCGAGGAGCTGCCAGAAGCCCCACAGCCGATCGAACCCGAGCCTGTCGTCACCAGCGAAAGCGAGCCCGAAGAGGACGACGAGCCCCTGCCTGCGTTGAGCGCCCGACGCGACGACGACGAAATCGCCGAGCCGCTGGACGAAGACGACGAAGGGCGCGAACCGACGATCGAGGCCAACGACGAGCCTGACGAAGACGAAAAGCCGCACGTTGTGCAATCGATACGCAACGAACCGGCCCTGCGCGACGAGAGCCTGCGCGAGCTGAGCGACGAGCCGCTGCAGCTGGACTGGCAAAAGCCCAAGGGTCGCTGGGGCCGTCGCCTGCTCTGGACGCTGCTGATCCTGCTGGCCGCCGGCGGCCTGGGCGCGCAGTACGTGGTCTATCACTTCGACGAACTGGCCCGCGAGGACGCCTATCGTCCCTGGTTCGCCGAATTCTGCCCGCAGATCGGCTGCAGCCTGCCGTCGAAGGTCGACGTCGAGCAGATCCGCAGCAGCAACCTGGTGGTGCGCAGCCATCCGGACTTCAGCGGCGCGCTGGTGGTGGACGCGATCATCTACAACCGTGCCAGCTTCTCGCAGCCTTTCCCGCTGCTGGAGCTGCGTTTCGCCGACATCAATGGCCAACTGCTCGCCAGCCGCAGCTTCAAACCCAGCGAGTACCTGGGCGGAGAACTGGCCGGTCAGACCGAGATGCCGCCGCAGACGCCGATTCACATCTCGCTCGACATCCTCGACCCCGGTCCCAAGGCGGTCAATTACAGCCTCAGCTTCCACTCCCCGGAGTAAGCGCGCACCTAGCGCAGAAGGCGATGCGGCGCCAGTTCCGCTCGTCTTCCAACCGTCGGCAATAAGCAATCTGCTGTTCAGAATTTATCCAAATTCGCCTTTATCCGGTCATCGAGAGCGGGTATCATGCCCTCCCTTTTTTGCATGCACCGGTGGCTCTTCACCGTCGCCTCCCCGAGTAGTTGACCCGCGGGAGCGGCTGGCGATTGCGCCCCATAACAGGGAAGCGATGTCGGTGGTTCGCATCGGCTCTTACACACTGCCCAACAGACTGATCCTGGCGCCCATGGCTGGCGTGACCGATCGCCCGTTCCGCCAGCTGTGCCGTCGTCTCGGCGCCGGCATGGTGGTATCGGAGATGGTCACCAGCGACGTGCGCCTGTGGAACACCCGCAAGTCGCGCCTGCGCCTGGTGCACGACGGCGAGGATCAGCCGCGCTCGGTGCAGATAGCCGGGGGCGACCCGCAGATGCTCGCCGATGCCGCGCGCGCCAACGTCGAGTTGGGCGCGCAGATCATCGACATCAACATGGGCTGCCCGGCGAAGAAGGTGTGCAACAAAGCGGCGGGTTCCGCCCTGCTCAAGGATGAGGTCCTGGTGGCCGAGATCCTCGAAGCCGTGGTGGCCGCCGTCGAGGTGCCGGTGACCCTGAAGATTCGCACCGGCTGGGACCGCGACAACCGCAATGGCGTGACCATCGCGCGCATTGCCGAGCAGTCCGGTATCCAGGCGCTGGCCGTGCATGGCCGCACCCGCGCCGACCTCTACACCGGCGAAGCCGAATACGAAACCATCGCTGCGATCAAGCAGGCGGTTTCCATTCCGGTCTTCGCCAATGGCGACATCGACTCGCCGGAAAAGGCCGAACGCGTGCTCGCGCTGACCGGGGTCGACGCCCTGCTGATCGGCCGCGCCGCCCAGGGACGGCCTTGGATCTTCCGCGAGATCGATCATTACCTGAGCACCGGCGAGAGATTGCCGGCGCCATCCTTGGGCGAAGTGGAAAGCATCTTGCTTGAGCACCTCGCCGCATTGCACGCGTTCTATGGGGAAGAGCTGGGTGTTCGTATTGCCCGCAAGCATGTGGGCTGGTACCTGGCGACGTTACCGGGGGCGGCGGAGTTCCGCGCCCAGTTCAATCGTTTGCAGAACACGGATGCACAGAGCGCCAGCGTCAGGCAGTTCTTCGCCGAGCGCCACAATAACGGAGAAGGGGTGGCCGCATGACAACGATGACCGAGACATTAGTGAGTGGAATGACACCCGTGAGCGACAACGCGAACCTCAAACAGCACCTGACTACACCGACGCAGGAAGGCCAGACCCTCCGCGACAGTGTGGAAAAGGCACTGCACAACTATTTTGCCCATCTCGAAGGGCAGCCGGTCACGGACGTATACAACATGGTGCTCTGCGAAGTGGAAGCACCGCTGCTGGAAACCGTCATGAATTACGTGAAGGGTAACCAGACCAAGGCCTCCGAGCTGCTCGGGCTGAACCGCGGCACGCTGCGCAAGAAACTCAAGCAATACGATCTGCTCTAACGAGCCGCACTCGCCCGTGGTCATCCGAAGCCGGGGTCGAACCCGGCTTCGAGCTTCTGGCCCCGGGCACGCGACTCCTCCCTGATCTTTCTCTCTGGACGATGGCTCTCAGATGACCGACCAAACCACCCGCCTGCCCATCCGCCGCGCGCTGATCAGCGTTTCCGACAAGACCGGCGTCGTCGACTTCGCCCGCGAACTGGCCGCCCTCGGCGTGGAAATCCTCTCCACCGGCGGCACCTACAAGCTGCTCAAGGACAACGCCATCGCCGCCGTGGAAGTGGCCGACTACACCGGCTTCCCGGAAATGATGGACGGCCGCGTGAAGACCCTGCACCCGAAAGTGCACGGCGGCATCCTCGGTCGTCGCGACATCGACGGCGCGGTGATGGAAGAGCACGGCATCAAGCCGATCGACCTGGTGGCGGTCAACCTGTACCCGTTCGAGGCCACCGTGGCCAAGCCGGATTGCGACCTGCCGACCGCCATCGAGAACATCGACATCGGCGGCCCGACCATGGTCCGCAGCGCGGCGAAGAACCACAAGGACGTTGCCATCGTGGTCAATGCCGCTGACTACGCCGGCGTCGTCGCGGCCCTGAAGGCCGGCGGCCTGACCTACGCCCAGCGCTTCGACCTGGCCCTGAAGGCCTTCGAGCACACCTCGGCCTACGACGGCATGATCGCCAACTACCTGGGCACCATCGACCAGGCGCGCGACACCCTGTCCACCGAAGGCCGCGGCGCCTTCCCGCGCACCTTCAACAGCCAGTTCATCAAGGCGCAGGAAATGCGCTACGGCGAGAACCCGCACCAGAGCGCGGCCTTCTACGTCGAGGCGAAGAAGGGCGAAGCCAGCGTCTCCACCGCGATCCAGCTGCAGGGCAAGGAACTGTCGTTTAACAACGTGGCCGACACCGACGCCGCGCTGGAGTGCGTGAAGAGCTTCGTCAAGCCGGCCTGCGTCATCGTCAAGCACGCCAACCCGTGCGGCGTGGCCGTGGTTCCGGAGAACGAAGGCGGCATCCGCAAGGCCTACGACCTGGCCTACGCCACCGACACCGAGTCGGCCTTCGGCGGCATCATCGCCTTCAACCGCGAGCTGGACGGCGAGACCGCCAAGGCCATCGTCGACCGCCAGTTCGTCGAAGTCATCATCGCCCCGAAAGTCTCCGCCGCTGCCCGTGAAGTGGTCGCTGCGAAGGCCAACGTGCGCCTGCTCGAGTGCGGTGAATGGCCGGCCGAACGCGCCGCTGGCTGGGACTTCAAGCGCGTCAACGGCGGCCTGCTGGTACAGAGCCGCGACATCGGCATGATCACCGAGGCCGACCTGAAGATCGTCACCCAGCGCGCGCCGAGCGAGCAGGAAATCCACGACCTGATCTTCGCCTGGAAAGTGGCCAAGTTCGTCAAGTCCAACGCCATCGTCTACGCCAAGAACCGCCAGACCGTCGGTGTCGGCGCCGGCCAGATGAGCCGCGTCAACTCCGCGCGCATCGCCGCCATCAAGGCCGAGCACGCTGGCCTGGAAGTCAAAGGCGCGGTCATGGCCTCGGACGCCTTCTTCCCGTTCCGCGACGGCATCGACAATGCGGCCAAGGCCGGCATCACCGCGGTGATCCAGCCGGGCGGTTCGATGCGTGACAACGAGGTGATCGCGGCAGCCGACGAAGCCGGCATCGCGATGGTGTTCACCGGTATGCGTCACTTCCGCCACTAAGGTGGATCGGACGCGCTGAAGCAGGCATCTGCGGCGTTGCCCGAACGTTCCCCAATGCTCATTGCCAGAAGGCAACTCCGCTTGGTGAACGCTCGGGCGCCTTGCATCTACCAGCTTCATCGCGCCCCTTGAGATCGGTTCGTGAAGAGCGGACTGATCGTGAGAATTCGTAGGTTGGGTGGAGCGAAGCGATACCCAACGATCCGGCTGGTCCGGAACTGTTCAGGAGAATTCCAATGAACGTACTCATCATCGGCAGCGGCGGCCGTGAACACGCCCTGGCCTGGAAAGTCGCCCAGGACCCGCGCGTCGAGAAGGTCTTCGTCGCCCCGGGCAATGCCGGCACCGCCACCGAAGCCAAGTGCGAGAACGTCGCCATCGACGTGCTGGCCCTGGAGCAACTGGCCGACTTCGCCGCCCAGAACGTCCAGCTGACCATTGTCGGCCCCGAAGCGCCGCTGGTGAAAGGCGTGGTCGACCTGTTCCGCAGCCGTGGCCTGGACATCTTCGGACCGACCGCCGGCGCCGCCCAGCTGGAAGGCTCCAAGGCCTTCACCAAGGACTTCCTCGCGCGCCACAAGATCCCCACCGCCGACTACCAGAACTTCACCGAAGTCGAGCCGGCGCTGGCCTACCTGCGCGAGAAGGGCGCGCCCATCGTGATCAAGGCCGACGGCCTGGCCGCGGGCAAGGGCGTGATCGTCGCCATGACCCTGGCCGAAGCCGAGGAAGCCGTGCGCGACATGCTCGCCGGCAACGCCTTCGGTGACGCCGGTTCCCGCGTGGTGATCGAAGAGTTCCTCGACGGCGAGGAAGCCAGCTTCATCGTCATGGTCGACGGCAAGAACGTGCTGCCCATGGCCACCAGCCAGGACCACAAGCGCGTCGGCGACGCCGATACCGGCCCGAACACCGGCGGCATGGGTGCCTACTCGCCCGCTCCGGTCGTGACCCCGGACGTGCACCAGCGCGTGATGGACGAAGTCATCTACCCGACCGTGCGCGGCATGGCCGAGGAAGGCAACGTCTACACCGGCTTCCTCTATGCCGGCCTGATGATCGACAAGAGCGGCGCACCCAAGGTCATCGAGTTCAACTGCCGCTTCGGCGACCCGGAAACCCAGCCGATCATGGTTCGCCTGGAAAGCTCCCTGGTCCTGCTGGTCGAGGCCGCCCTGGCCAAGGCGCTGGACAAGGTCGAGGCGACCTGGGACCCGCGTCCGACCGTGGGCGTCGTGCTGGCTGCCGGCGGCTACCCGGGCGACTACGCCAAGGGTGACGTCATCGAAGGCCTGGACGCAGCCGCCAAGCTCGACGGCAAGGTGTTCCACGCCGGTACCGCGCTGAAGGACGGCCAGGTCGTCACCAGCGGCGGCCGCGTGCTCTGCGCCACCGCCATCGGCCCGACCGTCTCTTCGGCCCAGCAGCAGGCCTACCGCCTGGCGGAACAGATCCGCTGGAACGGCTGCTTCTACCGCAAGGACATCGGCTACCGCGCCATCGCCCGCGAACGCGGCGAAGGCTGATAGCCGAGCGTGGGGAGGCGGTTGCAAGGCCGCCTCCCCCACTCCCCGCCGACCTGCAGTCGGAGCGCGATTGGCGGCGGGCACGGACGGATTACGGCGTAGCTAGCACTTGGCTATAATCCGGCCACTCACCATCGAAGGGACCTCGCCGTGCGCCGGCTCTGGATTGCCACAGGACTCCTCGTTTGCCTGCTGCTGACCGCCCTGGTCGCCGGCCCGAGTCCGGCTTGGGCACAGGAGGCTGGCGGCTGGTCGCAACTGCAGGACCGCGACGGTCAGCTGCAACTCCAGGACGTCATCTCCCCTCGCCTGCGCCCCCTGTTCAGTCCCCTCGCGATCGAAGACCTGCACGCCCCAGCCGGCCCCGGCGCCACCTGGCTGCACTATCGCCTGCAACCCAGCGACACCCCGCGCCAGCTGCGCCTCTTCGCCCCGAGCCTGGACAGCCTGCAGCTCTACCTGCTGCACGACACGCAACTGCTCGAAGAGCGCCAGGCCGGCAACCTCTTCCCCGGCCAGCGCCCGCTGCTCAACAGCGACATCCTGCTCCCCCTGCGCAACAGCGCGCAGCCGCTGGACCTTTACGTGCGCCTGAGCACTTCGCAGAGCCTGCGACCGAACATCGCCCTGGAAAGCGTCGAGTATCCCGGCGGCCAACAGCGCCAGCTGCAATTCGGCGTGCTGCTCGGCTGCCTGGGCATGCTGCTGCTCTACAACCTGGTGCGCTTCGCCTACTCCCGCGTGCGCAGCGGCCTCTGGCTGGCCGGCATGCACCTCGGCCTGCTGGTCGCCTGCCTGACCCTGTTCGGCCTGCTCAGCCCCTGGTACGGCACCCACCAGCTCTGGCAACCGCTGACCGCACAGCTGGCCCTGCTGCTGGTGCTGGCCTGCGCGCTCGGCTTCACCGCGGCCTTCTTCCGTGGCCAGCCACCGCACCTGCCGCTCAAGCGCCTGCTGTTCGGCGGTAGCGCCGGCTTGCTGCTGTTCGGCCTGCTGCTGCGCTGGACCTTCGAGCTCGCGCCCAGCGACGTGCTCTACGGCCTGGTCGCAGTGATCGCCATCGGCCTGTTCCTGGTCGCCGCCTACCACCTGCGCCAGGGCTACCGCCCGGCGCGTCTGGTGACCTTGGCCTTCGGCCTGTTCCTTGCGGTCTGGCTGATCTGCCTGCCGGCCCTGCTCGGCTACGTGGCGACCCGCAGCGACTGGCTCGGCACCGGCCTGCTTGGGCTGACCGCCGCGGTCGGTTTCCTGCTCAGCCTGGCGCTCGCCGAACGCCAGCGCCTGCGCCAGGAAGAAAGCTTCGACGCCAGCCGCCGCCGCGCCGCGACCCTGGCCGAGCTCAAGGCCAAGGGCGAATTCCTGGCGAAGATCAGCCACGAGATCCGCACACCCATGAACGGCGTGCAGGGCATGACTGAACTGCTCCTCGGCACGCCGCTTTCGGCCAAGCAGCGTGACTACGTGCAAACCATCCACAGCGCCGGCAACGAATTGCTGGCGCTGATCAACGAAATCCTCGACATCTCCAAGCTGGAGTCCGGGCAGATCGAGCTGGACGAAGTGCAGTTCGACCTCGGCGCGCTGCTCGAGGATTGCCTGGCGACCTTCCGCAGCCGCGCCGAACAGCAGCAGATCGAGCTCATCAGCTTCACCCAGCCGCAGGTGCCGCGCGTCATCAGCGGCGACCCCACGCGCCTGCGCCAGGTGCTGCTGAGCCTGCTCGACAACGCCTTCAAGCAGACCGAGGAAGGCGAGATCCTGCTGGTCGTCGCCCTCGAAGGCGCACCGGCAGAGCCGCGCCTGCGCATCGCCGTGCAGGACAGCGGCCGGCCGCTGGATGCCAACGAGCGCCAGGCGCTGCTGACCACCGAACTGCACAGCCGCGACTTCCTCTCGGCCACCCGCCTGAGCGGGCGCCTCGGCCTGATCATCGCGCGCCAGCTGATCAGCCTGATGGCCGGCAAGCTCGGTATCGAGAGCGGCACCGACAGCGGCAGCGAAGCCGGCAATACCCTGTGGTTCAGCCTGCCGCTGGACCGGCAGATGCTCGACCACCCCACCGCCGACCTCGACAGCCCGCTGCAAGGCGCGCGCCTGCTGGTGGTGGACGACAACCAGACCTGCCGCAAGGTCGTGGTGCAGCAGTGCAGCGCCTGGGGCATGAACGTCAGCGCCGCCGCCTCCGGCAAGGAAGCGCTGGCGCAGCTGCGCACCAAGGCGCACCTGCGCGAGTACTTCGACGTGGTCCTGCTCGACCAGGACATGCCGGGCATGACCGGCATGCAGCTGGCGACCAAGATCCAGGAAGACCCCAACCTCAACCACGACATCCTGCTGATCATGCTCACCGGCATCAGCAACGCGCCGAGCAAGATCATCGCGCGCAACGCCGGGATCAAGCGCATCCTGGCCAAGCCGGTGGCCGGCTACACGCTCAAGGCGACCCTCGCCGACGAACTCGCCCAGCGCGGCCCGAGCGGCGTCAGCAACTACCTGCCGCCGAGCGAGCCGGAACCGACGCCGCTACCCCCTCCCGGCGACTTCCGCGTGCTGGTCGCCGAGGACAACAGCATCTCCACCAAGGTCATCCGCGGCATGCTCGGCAAGCTCAACCTGCAGCCGGACACCGCCAGCAACGGCGAGGAAGCCCTGGCCGCGATGAAGGCCACGCAGTACGACCTGGTGCTGATGGACTGCGAAATGCCGGTGCTCGACGGCTTCTCCGCCACCGAACGCCTGCGCGCCTGGGAAGCCAGCGAACACCGCCCGCACACCCCGGTGGTGGCCCTCACCGCGCACATCCTCAGCGAACACAAGGAACGCGCCCGCCTGGTCGGCATGGACGGCCACATGGCCAAGCCGGTGGAGCTCTCCCAACTGCGCGACCTGGTGACCTACTGGGTCGGCGAGCGCGACAAGCGCCAGCGCCAGCAGAAGGACGAGGCGCTGCCGTCCTAGCGCCGCCATTCCCTTGTAGGAGCGCGCCATGCGCGCGATTCGCGGCCATGGGCCGCTCCTACAGGCTGTCTATTTAGCACCAGGCCATGACCCCGCCCGCCGAGCCCGCTATGCTTGCGCCCCAGCCACGCCGCCGCGCGTGAGACATCTCATCTGGACGAGTTGCCCCCCATGCATGTGCTGTTCAGCGTGTACCTGAAGATGCTGGTGCTCTACAGCCCCTTCTTCGTGCTTTCCTGCTTCATCAGCCTCAGCCGCGGCTTCGCCCCGCGCGACCGCAAGCGCATGGCCTGGCGCGTGGCCCTGGCCGCGCTGATCGCCAGCGTGCTGCTGTACCTGTTCGGCCGCTACATCTTCACCCTCTTCGGCATCACCGCCGACGCCTTCCGCATCGGCGCGGGCTCGGTGCTGTTCATCTCCGCGCTGGGCATGGCGCAAGGGCGCTCGGCGGTGCAGAGCGACAACGTGCAGCAAGACGTCACCATCGTCCCGCTGACCATCCCCATCACCGTCGGCCCCGGCACCATCGGTGCACTGCTGGTGATGGGCGTCGGCCAGCCGTGGGAGGACAAGCTGCTGGCCATCGCGGCCATCCTCGTGGCCTGCCTCACCCTCGGCATCACCCTCTACCTCTCCGACAAGATCGAGAAGATCCTCGGCGAACAGGGCCTGCAGATCGTCAGCCGGCTGATGGGCCTGTTCGTCTGCGCACTGGCCGCGCAGATCATCATGACCGGCGTGCGGGGCTACTTCCTGCCGCCCACCTGATGCGCCCGAATGGGGTGAGAACGGCGACGATGGCCGCCGTTCGCACCAAAGCGGCGCACCAAAAACCCTGACCATTCCGGCAGAAATTCCCGCCGAGGCCTTCTACGACAAGACTTTGCGCTGCTTGGCACGGATGCTGCGATAGCCCTCCCGACCCGCAGGGGTCCCCTACCCACTTCGGGAGGCTGCTCGGATGGCGGCGTACACGCCGCCCGGCGTCCTCCTCGTGTCAGGAAGCCAAGGAGGCTGCCGCGATGAAACGTCGTCCCCTGTTGAAAAGCGCTCTGGCAGTGAGCGCACTCATGCTCACCGGTCTGTTCCCCTTCAGCTCCCATGCCGCCGACACCATCAAGGTCGGCATCCTGCATTCGCTCTCCGGCACCATGGCGATCTCCGAGACCTCGCTGAAAGACATGGCGCTGATGACCATCGACGAGATCAACGCCAAGGGCGGCGTGAACGGCAAGAAGCTGGAGCCGGTGGTGGTCGACCCGGCCTCCAACTGGCCGTTGTTCGCCGAGAAGGCTCGCCAACTGCTGACCCAGGACAAGGTCGCGGTGGTCTTCGGCTGCTGGACCAGCGTGTCGCGCAAATCCGTGCTGCCGGTGTTCGAGGAACTCAACGGCCTGCTCTTCTACCCGGTGCAATACGAGGGTGAAGAGCTCTCGCCGAACGTCTTCTACACCGGCGCCGCGCCGAACCAGCAGGCGATTCCGGCGGTGGAATACCTGATGAGCGAGGACGGCGGCGGCGCCAAGCGCTTCTTCCTGCTCGGCACCGACTACGTCTACCCGCGCACCACCAACAAGATCCTGCGCGCCTTCCTGCACAGCAAGGGCGTGGCCGACAAGGACATCCAGGAGGTCTACACGCCGTTCGGCCACAGCGACTACCAAACCATCGTCGCGGACATCAAGAAGTTCTCCGCCGGCGGCAAGACCGCGGTGATCTCCACGGTCAACGGCGACTCCAACGTGCCCTTCTACAAGGAGCTGGCCAACCAGGGCGTGGAAGCCACCGAAGTGCCGGTGGTGGCCTTCTCGGTCGGCGAGGAAGAACTGCGCGGCATCGACACCAAGCCGCTGGTGGGCAACCTCGCGGCCTGGAACTACTTCGAGTCGGTGAAGAACCCGGAGAACGAGAAGTTCGTCGCCGCCTGGAAGGCCTACGCCAAGGCGAAGAACCTGCCGAACTACAGCACCGCCGTGACCAACGACCCGATGGAAGCCACCTACGTCGGCATCCACATGTGGGCGCAGGCCGTCGAGAAGGCCGGCAGCACCGACGTCGACAAGGTCCGCGAGGCCATGGCCGGGCAGAGCTTCAAGGCGCCTTCGGGCTTCACCCTGACCATGGACAAGACCAACCACCACCTGCACAAGCCGGTGATGATCGGCGAGATCCAGGACGACGGTCAGTTCAACGTGGTCTGGAAGACCGCCGAGCCGATCCGCGCCCAGCCGTGGAGCCCGTTCATTCCGGGCAACGACAAGAAGCCGGACTACGCGGTGCGCAGCAAGTAACGCCGCAGCCCCCAGGCCGCGCTTGCCCTGCAGGCGCGGCCTGGGCCTCCGCCTCCGCCGCACCGGGATGACCGCATGCCCACTGCCCTCACTCGCCTTATCCACAGCTGCGCGCTGATCCTCGCCGCGCTGCTGCCCCTGTCGGCCCTCGCAGGGCCTGCGCAGGACTTCGCAACTGCCGATAACGAGGCACGCGGCAAGCTGCTCGAACAATGGGCCGCCGCCCCCGAAGCCGACCGCCTGCCGCTGCTCGAAGCGCTGCTGGCCGGCAAGTTCGCCGTCGACAGCCAGAGCCACGCCTTCCTGCTCGGCGACGACAAGCAGTACCACGCCGCCGAAGGCGATGCCGCGCCCGCCGGCGAGCCCGACAAGCTGCGCCTGAACAACCGCCTGCGCGGCCTGCTCAACACCGCCCTGGCCAGCCACCAGCTGGTGGCGAAGGACTCGGCCGTACGCCTGGAAGCCGCCCGCCAGTTGCAGAAGACCGCCAAGCCCGCGCAGCGCAATCTGCTCGCCTACCGTGTCGGCCTGGAGCCGGACGACCAGGTGAAGGCCGCCCTGCAGCTCGCCCTGGCCAACCTGCAGCTGGCCGACGCCGATCCGCAGGTACGCCTCTCCGCCGTGCGCCTGCTCGGCGAATCAGGCGATCCGCTGGCCCTCACCCGCCTGCAGAACCTGCTCGACCCGAGCGTCGAAGCCGACGAGCAAGTCCGCACCGCAGCCGCCACCAGCCTGGCCCAGGTAAAACGCCGACTGATGGTCGGCGACCTGCTCGGCCAGGCCTTCAGCGGCCTGTCGCTGGGCTCGATCCTGCTGCTCGCCGCCCTCGGCCTGGCGATCACCTACGGCCTGCTCGGCGTCATCAACATGGCCCACGGCGAGATGCTGATGCTCGGCGCCTACTCCACCTACGTGGTGCAGTCGTTGCTGCAACGCTTCGCCCCCGGCCTGCTGGAGTTCTACCCGCTGCTCGCGCTGCCGGTGGCCTTCCTGGTCACCGCCGCCATCGGCATGGCCCTGGAACGCACGGTCATCCGCCACCTCTACGGCCGCCCGCTGGAAACCCTGCTCGCCACCTGGGGCATCAGCCTGGTGCTGATCCAACTGGTGCGCGCACTGTTCGGCGCGCAGAACGTCGAGGTCGCCAACCCGGCCTGGCTGTCCGGTGGCATCCAGGTGCTGCCGAACCTGGTGCTGCCGTGGAACCGCATCGTCATCATCGGCTTCGCCCTGTTCGTGCTGGCACTCACCTGGCTGCTGCTCAACCGCACACGGCTCGGCCTGAACGTCCGCGCGGTCACGCAGAACCGCAACATGGCAGCCTGCTGCGGCGTGCCCACCGGGCGCGTGGACATGCTCGCCTTCGGCCTCGGCTCGGGCATCGCCGGGCTCGGCGGCGTGGCGCTGTCGCAGGTCGGCAACGTCGGCCCGGACCTCGGCCAGAGCTACATCATCGACTCCTTCCTCGTAGTGGTGCTCGGCGGCGTAGGCCAGCTCGCCGGCAGCGTCTGCGCCGCCTTCGGCCTCGGTGTGGCGAACAAGATCCTCGAACCGCAGATCGGCGCCGTGCTGGGGAAAATCCTGATCCTCGCGCTGATCATCCTGTTCATCCAGAAGCGCCCACAAGGCCTCTTCGCCCTCAAGGGGAGGTTCGTCGAATGAACCAGCCACTGACCGTCAGCGCCGCGCAGAAGGCCGGGCCGAAGCTGACCCTCGGCCTCGCCGGGCTGGCCTTCGCCGTGCTCCTGGCGCTGCCGCTGCTGCACCTGCTGCCGGAAGACAGCGCGCTGCACCTGTCCGCCTACGGCCTGACGCTGACCGGCAAGATCCTCTGCTACGCCATTGTCGCGCTGGCCCTGGATCTGGTCTGGGGCTACGCCGGCCTGCTGTCCCTCGGCCACGGCCTGTTCTTCGCCCTGGGCGGCTACGCCATGGGCATGTACCTGATGCGCGAAGCGTCCGGCGACAGCCTGCCGGCGTTCATGACCTTCCTCTCCTGGACGCAGCTGCCCTGGTACTGGCAAGGCACCCAGCACTTCCTCTGGGCGCTGTGCCTGGTGGTCCTGGCGCCCGGCCTGCTGGCCCTGGTGTTCGGCTTCTTCGCCTTCCGCTCGCGGATCAAGGGCGTGTACTTCTCGATCATGACCCAGGCCCTGACCTACGCCGGCATGCTGCTGTTCTTCCGCAACGAGACCGGTTTCGGCGGCAACAACGGCTTCACCGACTTCCGCAGCATCCTCGGTTTCCCGATCACCGCGCCGGGCACCCGCGCTGCGCTGTTCCTGGCCATCGTCCTGCTGCTGGCGGCGAATCTGGCGCTGGGCTTCGCCCTGGCGCGCAGCAAGTTCGGCCGGGTGCTCACCGCCCTGCGCGATGCCGAGAACCGCCTGATGTTCTGTGGCTACGACCCGCGCGGCTACAAGCTCTTCGTCTGGACCCTGTCCGCAGTGATCTGCGGCCTGGCCGGCGCGCTATTCGTGCCTCTAGTAGGAATCATCAATCCCAGCGAGATGTCGCCGACCAACTCCATCGAGGCCGCCGTCTGGGTCGCCCTCGGCGGGCGCGGCAGCCTGATCGGCCCGCTGCTCGGCGCCGGCGTGGTGAACGGCGCGAAGAGCTGGTTCACCGTGGCCTTCCCGGAATACTGGCTGTTCTTCCTCGGCGCCCTGTTCATCGTCGTCACCCTGTACCTGCCCCGGGGCATCCTCGGGCTGATCAAGCGGGAGAAAGCGCAATGAGAGCCGTGCCCCACCTGATGCTCGAACCGGCCTTCGACCCCTCCGCCGCCAGCCGCGACGCTGTCGGCCTTGGCTCCAGTGCCGACGGCAGCCTCGACGTACGCCACGGCACCGTACTGACCCTGGAAGACATCAACGTCAGCTTCGACGGCTTCAAGGCCCTGCGCGACCTGACGTTGTACATCGGCCTCGGCGAGCTGCGCTGCATCATCGGCCCCAACGGCGCCGGCAAGACCACGCTGATGGACGTGATCACCGGCAAGACCCGCCCCGACAGCGGCAAGGCCTACTTCGGCGAAACCCTCGACCTCACCCGCATGAGCGAGGTGGAGATCGCCCAGGCCGGTATCGGCCGCAAGTTCCAGAAACCCACGGTGTTCGAGGCGCTCAGCGTGTTCGAGAACCTGGAGCTGGCGCAGAAGGCCGACAAGTCCGTATGGGCCAGCCTGCGCGCGAAGCTCACCGGCGAGCAGAAGGACCGCATTGAAGAAGTGCTCACCACCATCCGCCTGCGCGAGTCGCGCAACCGCCCGGCCGGGCTGCTCTCCCATGGCCAGAAGCAGTTCCTCGAGATCGGCATGCTGCTGGTGCAGGAGCCGCAACTGCTGCTGCTCGACGAGCCGGTGGCGGGCATGACCGACGCCGAGACCGAGTTCACCGCCGAGCTGTTCAAGTCCCTCGCCGGCAAGCACTCGCTGATGGTGGTGGAGCACGACATGGGCTTCGTCGGCAGCATCGCCGACCACGTCAGCGTGCTGCACCAGGGCCACGTGCTGGCCGAGGGTTCGCTGGACGAGGTGCAGGCCAACGAGCAGGTCATCGAGGTTTACCTCGGGCGTTGAGGCGCCCACCCGAGAACCGGAACCGTAGGGCGAATGAGGCTACGCCTTATCCGCCGCCAAACGCAGGGAAGAACCCATGCTGCAAGTCGACAAGCTCCACCAGTACTACGGCGGCAGCCACATCCTCCGTGGCCTGTCGTTCGACGCCAAGATCGGCGAAGTCACCTGCCTGCTCGGCCGCAACGGCGTCGGCAAGACCACCCTGCTGCGCTGCCTGATGGGCCTGGTGCCGGCGCGCGAGGGCAGCGTCAGCTGGGAAGGCAAGGCCATCACCGGCTTCAAGCCGCACCAGCGTGTGCACGCCGGCATCGCCTATGTGCCCCAGGGCCGCGAGATCTTCCCGCGCCTGTCGGTGGAGGAAAACCTGCTGATGGGCCTCTCACGCTTCAGCGCCAAGGAAGCCAAGGCGGTGCCGGAGTTCATCTACGAACTCTTCCCGGTGCTGCGCGAGATGAAGCAGCGCCGCGGCGGCGACCTCTCCGGCGGCCAGCAGCAACAACTGGCCATCGGCCGCGCCTTGGCCAGCCGCCCGCGCCTGCTGATCCTCGACGAACCCACCGAAGGCATCCAGCCCTCGGTGATCAAGGAGATCGGCGCGGTGATCAAGAAGCTCGCCCAGCGCGGCGACATGGCCATCCTGCTGGTGGAGCAGTTCTACGACTTCGCCGCCGAACTGGCCGACCAGTACCTGGTGATGGCGCGCGGCGAGATCGTCCAGCAAGGGCGCGGGGCGGATATGGAAAACGAGGGCGTGCGCGGGCTCGTGGCCATCTGATGCTGCAGAGCACTGTCTTCTGGGTTCCCGCGTTCGCGGGAATGACGTTGGGGAAATACGATCTTGCCCCCGTCTTCCCCGCGAACGCGGGGACCCAGAAACACATCCGCACCAGAGTAGTGCATGGCAATTGCACCACGCACCGCAACCGCGCCCATAGCTGACCGATCGGACAACAGCCGCCCCGCGCAGAACCAGGCCTTCCGGGCATCGCGCACTATCCTGGCGCAGAAGGCACGCCAATTGCTCTGACCATGGCTATCTCCCGCACGGCCCATGCCCATGAACGCACCCGCCGCCCTCTTCCACCCCGCCTGGCACGCCGAGCTGGAGCTCGCCTATGCCCGCGTCGGCGACGGCACGCGGCCGGTGAAGCGGCGCCACCTCGGCCCGCTGCGGGTGCAGAAGCACCTCTACGCCGAAGGCCCGGAGGTCTGCCAGCACATAGTCGTGCACCCGCCCGGCGGGATCGCTGGCGGCGACACCCTCGACCTCGATATCCATGCCGGCGCGAACGCCTGGGCGCAGCTCACCAGCCCCGGCGCCGCCAAGTGGTACCGCGCCGCCTGCCCGGCCCGGCAATCGCTGCGCATCCGCGTCGAATCCGGCGCAACCCTGGAATGGCTGCCGCAGGAAACCATCGTCTTCTCCGGTGCCCAGACCGAACTGCACACCGAAATCGACCTCACCGGCGACGCCCGCCTGTTCTACTGGGAGGTGGTCGCCCTCGGCCGCCCGGCCAGCGGCGAGCGCTTCGACCAGGGCCGCTTCGCCGCATCCCTCGACATCCGCCGCGACGGCCGCCGCCTGTGGCACGAACGCCAGCGCATCGAAGGCGGCGACCGCTTGCTCGACTCGCCCATCGGCCTCGCCGGGCAGCCGGTCATGGCCACCCTGATCGCCAGTGGGCAGATCGACGCCGAGCTGCTCGAAGCCGGCCGCGCCCTGCCTTGCCAGGGGCGCGGCAACCTGAGCCAATTGCCCGGCCTGGTCGTCGCCCGTTGCCTGGCAGCCGAGGCGCTGCACGCCCGCGCCTGGCTGATCGAACTCTGGCGCCTGCTGCGGCCGGCGCTGCTCGGCCGCGAGGCCGTACCCCCGAGAATCTGGAGCACGTAGGCGAGGCCATCAGCCGTTCCGATCAGCGCGCCTGTAATTCATTTGGAGAACAGCATGAACGATCTTGAATACCGGCCCTTCGGGTTGCGGCCTGGCGACTCGCCATGCTGCGTTGCGCGCCTAGGAAAGGGAACAACCCTTCCCGTCGGCACGCGCTTTGCCTGACAAGCCGCCAGACCACAACACACTGACCTGAACGACTGAAGGACTCGCCATGGATCTCACGCCCCGCGAGAAAGACAAGCTGCTGATCTTCACCGCCGGCCTGGTCGCCGAGCGGCGCCTGGCCCGCGGCCTGAAGCTGAACTACCCGGAAGCCATGGCGCTGATCTCCGCCGCGCTGCTCGAAGGCGCCCGCGACGGCCGCACCGTCGCCGAGCTGATGCACTACGGCACCACCCTGCTGACCCGCGAACAGGTGATGGAAGGCGTGCCGGAGATGATCCCGGAGATCCAGGTGGAAGCCACCTTCCCCGACGGCACCAAGCTGGTCACCGTGCACCAGCCCATCGCCTGACAGCCGGCGCAGACCGGCGAATCCACGACTGAACCTGCCTGAAGGACGAATCCTAGTGCTCATCCGCGAAGCCACCCCCGCCGACCTCGAAGCCCTGCGCGACATCTACAACGACGCCGTGCTCAACACCACCGCGGTCTGGAACGAGATCGCCATCGACGTGGAGAACCGCCGCGCCTGGCTGGAACTGCGCGCCCAGCAGGGCTTTCCGGTGCTGGTCGCGGAAGACGCCGGCGAAGTGGTCGGCTATTCGAGCTACGGCCCCTGGCGCGCCTTCGACGGCTTCCGCGAGACGGTCGAGCACTCGGTCTACGTGCGCGCCGACCAGCGCGGAAAAGGCCTCGGCGTGGTGCTCCTGCAAGCGCTGGTCGAGCGCGCCCGCGCCCAGGGCCTGCACGTGATGGTGGCCGCCATCGAGAGCGGCAACGCCGCCTCGATCCGCCTGCACGAGCGCCTCGGTTTCGTCACCACCGGGCAGATGCCGCAAGTCGGCCAGAAGTTCGGCCGCTGGCTCGACCTGACCTTCATGCAACTGATCCTCGACCCAAGGAGCGCCCCATGATCCCTGGCGAATACGACATCCAGCCCGGCGAGATCGAACTCAACGCCAGCCGCCGCACCCTCGCGCTGACGGTGGCCAACAGCGGCGACCGGCCGATCCAGGTCGGCTCGCACTACCACTTCTTCGAAACCAACGACGCCCTGC
This sequence comes from Pseudomonas sp. QL9, assembly GCF_041409665.1. Taxonomy (NCBI): domain Bacteria; kingdom Pseudomonadati; phylum Pseudomonadota; class Gammaproteobacteria; order Pseudomonadales; family Pseudomonadaceae; genus Pseudomonas; species Pseudomonas sp. QL9. Next base: position 3,350,619 of record NZ_CP166971.1, on the reverse strand, counting down.
AATTCGACCGCGCCGCGGCGCGCGGCATGCGCCTGAACATCCCGGCCGGCACCGCGGTGCGCTTCGAGCCGGGGCAGAGCCGCGAGGTCGAGCTGGTGGAGCTGGCTGGCGCGCGGCGGGTGTACGGATTTGCCGGACGAGTGATGGGCGACCTCTGAACGCCCCGCCCAGACAATCATCAAGGAGCGCTGGATGAAGATCAGCAGACAAGCCTACGCCGACATGTTCGGCCCCACCGTCGGCGACCGCGTGCGCCTGGCCGACACCGAGCTGTGGATCGAGGTGGAGAAGGACTTCACCGTCTACGGCGAAGAGGTGAAGTTCGGCGGCGGCAAGGTCATCCGCGACGGCATGGGCCAAGGCCAGCTGCCGGCCGCCGAGGTGGTCGACACCGTCATCACCAACGCGCTGATCCTCGACCACTGGGGCATCGTGAAGGCCGACGTGGGCCTTAAGCACGGCCGCATCGCCGCCATCGGCAAGGCCGGCAACCCGGACATCCAGCCCGGCGTGACCATCGCCCTGGGCGCCAGCACCGAAGTCATCGCCGGCGAAGGCATGATCCTTACCGCCGGCGGCATCGACACGCACATCCACTTCATCTGCCCGCAGCAGATCGAAGAGGCGCTGATGAGCGGGGTGACCACCATGATCGGCGGCGGCACCGGCCCGGCCACCGGCACCAACGCCACCACTTGTACTTCCGGGCCCTGGCACATGGCGCGCATGCTCCAGGCCGCCGACGCCTTCCCGATGAACCTCGGCTTCACCGGCAAGGGCAACGCCAGCCTGCCGCTGCCACTGGAGGAACAGGTGCGCGCCGGTGCCATCGGCCTGAAGCTGCACGAAGACTGGGGCACCACACCGGCGGCGATCGACAACTGCCTGGGCGTGGCCGATCGCTTCGACGTGCAGGTGGCGATCCACACCGACACCCTCAACGAGTCCGGTTTCGTCGAAACCACCCTCGCCGCCTTCAAGGGCCGCACCATCCACACCTACCACACCGAGGGCGCCGGCGGCGGCCACGCGCCGGACATCATCAAGGCCTGCGGCTTCGCCAACGTGCTGCCCAGCTCGACCAACCCGACCCGGCCGTTCACCCGCAACACCATCGACGAACACCTGGACATGCTCATGGTCTGCCACCACCTCGACCCGAGCATCGCCGAGGACGTGGCCTTCGCCGAGTCGCGCATCCGCCGCGAGACCATCGCCGCCGAGGACATCCTCCACGACCTCGGCGCCTTCAGCATGATCAGCTCCGACAGCCAGGCCATGGGCCGCGTCGGCGAAGTCATCACGCGCACCTGGCAGACCGCCGACAAGATGAAGAAGCAGCGCGGCGCCCTGGACGGCGACGGCGCGCGCAACGACAACTTCCGCGCCAAGCGCTACATCGCCAAATACACGATCAACCCGGCGATCACCCACGGCGTGAGCCATGAAGTGGGCAGCATCGAAGTGGGCAAGCTGGCCGACCTGGTGCTCTGGCGCCCGGCCTTCTTCGGCGTGAAGCCGAGCCTGATCCTGAAAGGTGGCGCCATCGCCGCGAGCCTGATGGGCGACGCCAACGCCTCCATCCCGACGCCACAGCCGGTGCACTACCGACCGATGTTCGCCAGCTACGCCGGCAGCCGCCACGCCACCAGCCTGACCTTCATAAGCCAGGCCGCGTTCGAGGCCGGCCTGCCGCAGCAACTCGGCCTGCAGAAGCGCATCGGCGTGGTCCAGGGCTGCCGCACGGTGCAGAAGACCGACCTGATCCACAACGCCTACCTGCCGCACATCGAGGTCGATCCGCAGAACTACCAGGTACGCGCCGACGGCCAGTTGCTCTGGTGCGAGCCGGCCGACGCGCTGCCAATGGCGCAGCGGTATTTCCTGTTCTGAGGGAGTGCGCGGGACACCTGTAGGAGCGGCCCATGGCCGCGAATCGCGCGCATGGCGCGCTCCTACAAGGGGCATTGCTGCGAGGATTTCGCGGATGAGATCCGCTCCTACGACAGGCCGTAGGGCGAATAACCCCGAAGGGGTTATCCGCCAACCAATCCCTACAAGAGCGAGCTAACGCAGCTGGCTGTCCTTGCTTCCACGCCGGTTATAGCCGGCGTAGGCCGCCTGCTCCTTGTCGTGCGCAGCCTGGCAGTTCACGCACAGGTGCACGCCGGGCACGGCCTTGCGCCGTGCCTCGGGAATGACTGCATCGCACTCCTCGCAATGCGTCAGGCTTTCGCCTGTGGGCATCTGGCTGCGGGCGCGCGCGATGGCGTCTTCGATGGTGCTGTCGATCTGTTCCTGCACGGCGCCGTCATTCGCCCAACCGCTGGCCATGGCAACCTCCGATCAAAATTTGTACAGACTGCAGATATGGCGCTCGCGCGCCGGCATTGCAAGGGGTAACAGTTGCGGCGCTTTTTCGCGCAGTGCCGCACGGCGCTCTGGAATAGGGCTTCCCCGCGCGCCGCGCAACGAGAACAATAGCCCGCTTTGCCGTTCTGGACGTTCTCGATGCGAATCCCCTCTACCCATCTCCGCCGCTGGCTGCCGCTGGCTCTTCTCACCCTGCTCGGCGCCCAGGCACAGGCCGCCGCGCCCGTCAGCAGCCAAGCCAGCCTGATCGACGCCAACCGCTACCTGCTGCTGCTCAGCGCCACCGGCGACGAGCGCTTCCAGACCTACATGGAAAACACCGGCAAGCGCCTCGACGCGAGCCTGGCCGCCAACCAGGACCCCGCGCTGCGCGAGCTGTGGAGCAACTTCCAGCAAGGCAGCCGCAAGCTGGTCGGCAGCTTCGCCACGCAGAAGCTCACGGCCCAACAGAAGATGAGCCAGAGCCTGGCGCTGGAAGAACCCGTCACCGCCTACCTCAAGGCGCATCCGCAGGCCACGCCGACCCTGGCCGACAACCTGCGCCTGCGCGCCCTGTTCGCCGCCCGCGAGGCCAACCTGCGCAGCGCCGATCCGAAGCAGGCCGATGCCGAGGCCGAGCAGATCAAGGCGCTGGACGCCGGCATCCAGCAGCAAATCGACGCGCTGGCGAAGGCCGACCCGACCCTGCACACCGACCTGAGCAACCGCTGGCACTACCTGCAGGTCAGCCAGAAGAACGGCCAGCTGCTGCCCTATCCGTTCAACGCGCAGATCGACGCCATGCTCGGAAAGCTCGACGCGCGCTGACTCGATTCGTACGGAGAGAATCAGACTTTTCCGATATCTCCGACAGCCAACGGAGAGCAGAATGACAGCCCCCCGCGAGCCGGGACCGCCCCTCCGGCACCGGTTCGCGCATGTACTCCTTTTGGTGCTCGCCCACTGGGCGAGCCGTCTTTTTCCGCTTGCGGAATCCGGACCGGCCGCTCCCTCGGGCGCACTGAAAGTACGCCGGGACCGCAGTGCGGGCTCGCTCCACTCGCCTGCCTCCCGGCAGACGACTGACGAGCCCCCCCAAGCGGACCTGCCACCATGCCTACCCGACTGTCCTCCCTCTTCCGCAACTTGCTGTTGGCTGCACTGACGCTACCCGGCCTGAGCCTGGCCGCCGGCAATGAAACCGCCTACATCCTGCAGGATGCTCAGCGCTGCCTGCTGCTGTTCGCCGCCACCGGCGACGAACACTTCCTCCGCTCGCTGCCGAGCCTGGCCGAACGCTACGAGAAGCAGCTCGCCGACCAACCGGGCGCCACCGCCATGTCGCTGTGGAATGTCTGGCTGTTACATCAGAAGTCAGTCGCAGACGCCAGGGCGCATTACGCGCCGGGCAGCCAGCAACTGCTGGACGCGGTGCGCCAAGCCGGCAAGGCCGTCGATCTGTTGCCAAGATTCCTGCCGGTGGTGCAGGACGAAACACCGCCAACGCTGACGGAGAACTTGCGGCAACTGGCGCTACTGGAGGCCCAGGGCGCCAACCAGAAGCTGCTGGGCGGCGACGAGCAGGCGCGGCGCGAAGCGATTGCCGGCCTGCAAGGGCGCATCGAGGAACAATTGACCGCGCTCCCTGCGAGCCCCGAGAACGAGGCCCTGCGCAGCCACTGGCGTTACCTGCGGCTGAGCGAGCACGAGTCTGCGACCCTGCTCTACCCGTTCAACGCGCAGCTGGAATACCTGCTCGCGCGCCTGAACGACTGAGCGCTTACTCCTTCACTTCCATGTATTCCCTGGCGAAGATCTGGTACTCCTCCGGCAGGGTGTACTTCTTCGCCAGCTCCGAAGCGGTCAGGTCGGAAGCGTCTACGCCGCGCTGCTCGCGCAGGCAGTCGTAGGTGGCCTTGATCGCGGCGAAGTAGGCGGCATGGCCGTCCACCACGATGCGCACGCCGAGCTTGGCCAGGCGCTGGTCGTCGCGCAGCGCCGGGTTGCCGTAGGACACCAGCATCAGCGGCACGCTCAGGTGGCGGGCGATCTGCTCCAGGTGCTCGAAGTCGCGAATGCCGACCATGCAGATGCCGTCGGCGCCGGCGGCCTGGTAGGCCAGGGTGCGGCGGATCACGTCATCCACTTCCAGCACCTCGGCGTTGGTCCGCGCGATGATCGCCATCTCCTGATCCACCCGCGCCTCCAGCGCCGCACGAATCTTGCCGACGCCCTCTTCGACGCTGATCAGGTCGGTGGACTTGCGGCCGAACTGCGCCGGCAACAGCGTGTCCTCGATGGTCAGCGCGGCGACGCCGGCACGTTCCAGCTCGACGATGGTGCGCATCACGTTGAGCGCGTTGCCGTAGCCGTGGTCGGCGTCGGCAATCACCGGCAGGCGCGCAACGCGACCGATGCGGGTGGCCTGCTCGACGAACTCGCTGAGGGTGATGAGTGCGAAGTCGGGGGCAGCCAGAACTTGTAGCGAAGCTACAGAACCACCCAGGATGCCGACTTCAAAGCCCAGGTCCCCGGCGATGCGCGCGGACATCGGATCGAACACCGAGGCGGTGTGATAGCAGGAGGAGGAGTTCAGCAACGCCCGGAAACTCTGGCGTAGCTCGTGGTGGGAGGCTCTGTGCATGGCGGGATCCAACTGCGATCTGGGGGTGGGAAAAGGACTTCGACGGAATCGGAAAACTCATGTAGCAAAACTACAGGGACGCCAAATGTAGCAAAACTACAAGACCTTCCCAAGCACTCTAACGCGTCCACCGTCCAGCGGCGCACGAGCCGATAACCGAGCGTCCAGTCGCGCACTCGCGTATAGTGCCCGGCCGTTTTTTCTCCGGACCTGCGCCATGCCTCACTCCCAAGCCGCCCGCGCCCTGGGCATCGACTTCGGCACCTCCAACTCCACCGTCGGCTGGTGGCGCGACGGGGTGGAACCGCTGATCGAGCTGGAAGACGGCAAGATCACCCTGCCCTCGGTGATCTTCTTCAACGCCGAAGAACGCCGCCCGGTGTATGGCCGCCTGGCCCTGCACGAATACCTCGAAGGCTACGAAGGCCGCCTGATGCGCTCGCTCAAGAGCCTGCTGGGTTCGGCCCTGCTCAAGAGCGAGACCACGGTGCTGGGCAGCGCGCTGCCGTTCAAGGACCTGCTCGGGCTGTTCCTTGGCGAGCTGAAGAAGCGCGCCGAAGCCGTCTCCGGCCACGAGTTCGAGTCGGTGGTGCTGGGCCGCCCGGTGTTCTTCGTCGACGACGACGAGAAGGCCGACCGCGAAGCTCAGGACACCCTGGTGGCGGTGGCGCAGAAGCTCGGCTTCAAGGACATCTCCTTCCAGTACGAGCCTCTCGCCGCAGCCTTCGACTACGAACGCAGCATCACGCGCGAAGAGCTGGTGCTGATCGTCGACATCGGCGGCGGTACCTCGGACTTCTCGCTGGTGCGCCTGGCGCCGGAACGCCGCGAAGTGGCCGACCGCCAGGCCGACATCCTCGCCACCGGCGGCGTGCACATCGGCGGCACCGACTTCGACAAGCAGCTCAGCCTGCAGGGCGTGATGCCGCTGTTCGGCTACGGCAGCAAGATGAAGAGCGACGCGCTGATGCCGACCAGCTACCACCTGAACCTGGCGACCTGGCACACCATCAACGCGGTCTACGCGCAGAAGTCGCAGCTGGCGCTGAAGAACATGCGCTACGACATCGTCGATGCCACCGGCATCGACCGCCTGTTCCGCCTGATCGAACAGCGCGCCGGGCACTGGCTGGCGATGCAGGTTGAGGCCAGCAAGATCGAGCTGAGCGACAGCCAGCGCCGCGACATCGACCTCTCGCGCATCGAGCCGGCGCTGGTCGCCGAGCTGACCCGTGAGCTGTTCGAGGGTGCCATCGAGCCCCTGCTGGAGCGTGTGCGCGGCGGCGTGATGCGTCTGCTGGGCGATGCCGATGTGGACCCGGCCAAGGTCGACACCGTGTTCTTCACCGGAGGCTCCAGTGGCGTGCCGGCACTGCGCCAGAGCGTGGCGGCCATGCTGCCCAACGCCCGCCACGTCGACGGCGACCGCTTCGGCGGCATCGGCAACGGCCTGGCCATCGAAGCGTTCAAGCGTTACGGCTGATGCCCGGCGGCGGATAACCGCTTCGCGGTTATTCGCCCTACACAAAGCAAGGCCACCACTCACCCCAACCCTATACGTAGGGTGCATAACCCCAAGGGGGTTATGCGCCGCAGCCCCAATCGGCGGATAACCGCGAACGGTTATTCGCCCTACGTTCTAGGCACCCAGCGCGGGCTTGGCTAGGCTTGTCTCACTCGCCAGGAGCCCCGTGATGCCTCAACTCCGTATTGCCTTCCTCTTCACCCTCGCCCTGCCGCTCGCCGGCTGTGGCCTCGGCGAAACCGCCGCCACCGCCGAACTGCAGGCCAAGCAGGCTGCCCAGGCGCAGCAGCAGATGCAGCAAGTCACACAGCAGATCGACCAGGCCAACGCCCAGGAGCAGCAGCGCCGGGACGAGGCCGAGAAAGCCGCGCAGTAAGCCCACCCATCGGCCAAGGAGGCCTGACGCCATGAAACACCGGATCCTCGAGCTGCCCGCCTTCGATCTCGTCGGCATGGAGTTCAAGCCCGCCAGCGACGGCAGTATTCGCGCGCTGTGGCAACGCTTCCTGCCGCAGGCGCCGCAGCTCGCCAACCGCACCGACGCCCAGGTGCTCTATGGCCTGTGCACCCACGACGAACGCGGCGAGTTCCGCTATATCGCCGGCGCCCAGGTGTCGCCTGCCGAGGTGCCGCCGGGCATGTTGCAGATCCGCGTGCCGGCGCAGAAGTACGCGGTGTTCGTCCATCGCGGCACCGTCGACGAGATGCCCGACAGCTTCCAGCGCATCTACTCCGAACTGCTCGCCCTGCGCGGCCTCGAACCGCGCCAGGCGCCGGCCTTCGAGCGCTACGACGAGCACTTCAAAGGCCCGGACGACCCCGCCTCCGAGGTCGAGCTGTACATCCCCGTCTACTGAGACTCAGTGCTTGGCTGGCGCCTTCAGTTGCGCCAGCAGCGGCGCGCACTCGTTGTCGTCGCTCTTGCTCGGCGCGATCAGCGCCAGCAACCCGGCCGCCGGCCCGGCCACCACGCCCAGCGCGACCATGCCGGCGCCGCGCGCCAGCAGCGGCCCGGTATGCACGCCGGCCTGCGGGTTCTTGAAGGTGCCGTGCACGTATAGAGGCGAGCGCAACGAGAACAGCCGCACGCCCTTGCTGTGTGGAATCACATCGAGGTCCAGCTTCTCGTTGGCGAAGTTGGCGGTGCCCTCGACGTTGATGATCGCGTTCTCGGTATCGAAGGCGAACAGCCGTGGCGCGGCCAGGCCCTTGGTGACGCCGACGTCGGCCACCGCGCAATTGATCTTCACGTCGTCGTCGCCGAACAGCTTGGCCACGACATAGTTGCCGACGTTCAGCCCGGCGATCTCCATCAGCCCCTTGCTGATCCGCCCGTCATTGATCACCAGCCTCATGTCCCCATTGGCGCCGCCCAGGATGGTCGCCACCGAGTTGCCGGTGCCGTTCAGGTTGGCGTCGCCATTGAGCTCGCCGTAGCTGGTCTGCATCTGCTGGACGTTCGGGAACAGCTGCTTGAGTTTGAGGGCGCGCATCTGCAGCTGCAGCTTGCTCTGCATCGGCGTCTTGCCGCCGTCCAGCTGTGCCTGCGCGCTCAGGCTGCCGCCGGCGACGCCGAAGCGTAGCGGGTCCAGGCGCAACAGGCCGTCTTCGAGCAACAGGTGGGTCTGCAGGTCGCTGATCGGCAACTTGTCGCTGTGGATGATGCGCTTGCCGCTGAACTGCACGTCGGCGTCCATCGCGCGCCAGCGCTCGGTGCGGAACGCCTCCACCGGCAGCAGCTTGTCCGTCGGCTGGCGAGTCGTCTGCCCGCGCGCCTGCTTGGCCGAGTTGGAGTCGGCGCCGATCAGCGGGCCGAGGTCGGCCATGCGCAGCTGCTCGGAAGTGAGCTTGCCGCTGAGCTTGGGCCGCGGCTGGGCATTGATGAAGGTCAGGCTGCCGTGCAAGTCGCTCTCGCCCACCTTGCCGTTGAAGTTCTGGTACTCGAAACGCGCGCCCGCCGGGTCTTTCAGCTGCGCTTGCAGGCGACCGTCGGTGGCGTAGGCCGGAGTATCCGGCAGGGTCACGCCGGTCAGCGGATAGAGGTTGGCCATGCTGTTGCCGGCCAGCTTCAGGCGCAGGTCGAGCGCGCCCAGGTTCAACGGATCGGTGAGGGTGCCGACCACGCTTGCGCGGGTGTCGCCGATCTTCACCTCGGCCTGCAACGGGAATGGCCGGCTGGCATCTTCCAGCGCCAGCACGCCGCCGACCTTGCCGGCGCCCTCCAGCGGCAGGCCCTTGTAGCTGCCTTGAGCTTTCCAGCCGAACACATAGTCCTGGGTCGCCTGCGCCAGCTCGCCGCCCACGCCCTTGCCGGCCAGTTCGGCGAAGGGCACCGGCTTGCCGAGGGTGTTCACCTGCAGGTCCAGGCGGGTCTTCAGGCTCTGGTCGTCGAGGTTGATCCGGCCCTGGTCGAAGCCGATCTCGCCAATGGACAGCGTCCAGGGCGAAGGCTGTTCGCTGCCGTCCTTCGCCGGCAGGGTGAAGACCCAGTTGGCGCGGCCATCGGCCAGGCGCAGGAGATCGGCGCTCGGTTTGCTCAGGCGGACCTGCGGGATCACCACTTCATGCCACAGCAGCGGCAGCGGCGAGAGGCGGAACTCCACGCGCTCCAGGCTGGCGAACTGCGCGGCGCGGGTCTTGCCCTGCGTCCAGTCGGGGTTGCCCAACGTGAGGTCGCTGGCGCTGAAATGCGGCCAGGGCACCAGCGCGCGCCAGCCGCCCTGCTCCGGCTCGCGCTGCCAGAGCACCTGCAAGTCACCATTGATGGCGAAGGGGCGGCCGAGCGCGGCGGAAACCTTCTCGTTGATCAAAGGCCGCACGCCGTTCCAGTCGAAGGTAGCGATGAACACCAGCGCCGCCCCTCCCAGGGCGAGCAGGCCGGCAAGGCCGAACAGACAGATCTTGTGACCGCGGGTCATGCGGAACTCCTTGTCGCCGCGCCGGGAAGGCAGCCCCCGGCACATCCGCCCGACAGTTTGGGCAATCACGCCGGTCGAAGCCAGACACCGGCCATTGTGGCCTTGGACACGCCGAGCGAGCGGATGCTCCCGCTTGCGCCGGCAATCGGCCAAGGCGCGCGGCTCGCGCAGCAATCGATCAACCGCCTCGCAAACATCGATATCGACGGAAAAGCCCAGGCTAGAGCCATTCCCACGGTTTCGCTCAAAATAAATCAACTATTTAGATAATAGTAATTAGACCAATAACACCCATCAAGGCCATTGATAGAAGTCATTTTTTAAACTCAAGTTATTGTTTTTATTAGCACAAATTCATAATCAACGCTGTCGATATCGACTATGCAGCGGGTTCGTTTTTCAATCGATATTCCAGAACAGATACTAGCCCCGTGTCCAACGAACTCCCCACTCTCTTCTGGAGCCACATCATGAAACGCACTCTCGTACTTGGCTTTGCCCTCTCCGTACTTGCAGCCAATGCCGCTTTCGCTGGCTCGCAGCAAGAGACTTCGGTCCTGAACGCTACCCAGATCCAGGTTCTGGCCCAGGACGGCGGCGAACGCACCCTCGACCAACAGCACAAGCAACTGGAAGCCGCCAAAGCCCGCTTCGCTGAAAACGGTTCGAGCAAGACCATCGAGCAACTGCATCAGCAAATGGGCGTAGCGGAAAATGGCTCCAGCCAGACTGTTGACCGCCTGCACAGCCAACTGGGTGTCGCTGAAAACGGTTCCAGCCAGACTGTTGACCGCCTGCACAGCCAGCTGGGCGTAGCCGAAAACGGCTCCAGCCAGACTGTTGACCGCCTGCACAGCCAGCTGGGCGTAGCCGAAAACGGCTCCAGCCAGACTGTTGACCGCCTGCACAGCCAACTGGGCGTAGCCGAAAACGGCTCCAGCCAGACTGTTGACCGCCTGCACAGCCAACTGGGCGTAGCCGAAAACGGTTCGAGCCAGACCGTCGACCGTCTGCACAGCCAACTGGGCGTAGCCGAAAACGGTTCCAGCCAAACCATCGACAAACTGCATAGCGACATGAACGTGGCCGAAGCCGGTGGCGACATCGTCTTCAACACCCACCTGAAGGCCTAAACGCCAAGCAGTACACCGCAAGGTGAAAGAAAAGCCCGGTTAGTGCCGGGCTTTCTTAGTTCCGCCCCGCTTCATTCCACATCGAATAATCCAGGGTCGCCCCGGCCCGCCCCATCCTGCCCCAAATCCCCTCTGAAACGCCCGCTCCAGAGCGCCTCGGCGTATTCCATCATTTGCAGCGATAGTAGAAATTAGCCGGCTAAATAATCGACATCGTTGATCTACAGCATTGATGGGCATCGTTTTTAAATCGATTTATCCGAAGGGAAAATAAGCCTGTACCGGATCAAAACCTCTTCCCCCTTGCGGAGCTACTCAAAATGAAAACCCGAATCGCCCTCAGCCTTGCCCTCTCCCTGCTGGCTGCCAACATGGCCTTCGCCGCCCCCGCGCCGACCAGCGCTTCCGCCATCGCCCAGCCGCAAATCGCCCAGGACGGTTCGGATCGCACCATCGACAAACTGCATCAACGCCAGGCCGCCGACGCCCGCGTTGCCGAGAACGGCAGCAAACACAGCATCGACCGTCTGCACAAAGAAATGGGTAGCGAAGCCCGCGTCGCCGAAAACGGTTCCAGCCGCACCGTCGACAAACTGCACGAGCAAATGGGCGTCGCCGAGAACGGCACCAGCCAGACCGTCGACAAGCTGCACCAACAAATGGGCGTTGCCGAAAACGGCACCAGCCAGACCGTCGACAAACTGCACCAGCAAATGGGTGTTGCTGAAAACGGTTCCAGCAAAACCATTGACCGCCTGCACAGCGACATGAGCGTTGCCGAGAACGGTTCCAGCAAAACCATCGACCGCCTGCACAGCGACATGAGCGTTGCCGAAGCCGGTGGTGACATCGTCTTCAACGCCCACCTGAAGGCCTAAACGCCACGCAGTACACCGCAAGGTGAATGAAAAGCCCGGCTGATCTGCCGGGCTTTCTTATTTCCGTCGCTCGAATGATTTACCCGGGAATGCTCACGACCAACCTTTCCCGCCCCACACCCCGCGCAAACGCCCGATCCAGAGCCCTTCGACGACCGCAATCATCGACAGCGATAGTTGCAATCGGACCGGTAAATAATCGAGCTCGTCGATCCTCTGTATTGAGGAGCATCGTTTTTAAATCGATTTCTCCGAAGGGAAAATGAACCTGTACCGGATCAAAACCTCTTCCCCCTTGCGGAGCTAACCAAAATGAAAACTCGAATCGCCCTCAGCCTTGCCCTCTCCCTCCTGGCCGCCAACATCGCCTTCGCCCAGGACGGCTCTGATCACATCCATGCCGCCGCAGCCCGTGTAGCCGAAAACGGTTCCAGCCAGACCGTTGACCGCCTGCACCGCGAACTGGGCGTCGCTGAAAACGGCTCCAACCAAACCGTTGACCGCCTGCACAGCCAACTGGGCGTAGCCGAAAACGGTTCCAGCCAAACCGTCGACAAACTGCACAGCCAACTCGGCGTTGCCGAAAACGGCTCCAGCCAGACCGTCGACCGTCTGCACAGCCAACTGGGCGTAGCCGAAAACGGCTCCAGCCAGACCGTCGACAAACTGCACAGCCAACTGCGCGTCGCTGAAAACGGCTCCAGCCAGACCGTCGACAAACTGCACAGCCAACTGGGCGTCGCTGAAAACGGCTCCAGCCAAACCATCGACAAACTGCACGGCGAAATGAACGTAGCCGAAGCCGGTGGCGACATCGTCTTCAACGCCCACCTCAAGGCGTAAGCCTCACGCAGTACACCGCAAGGTGAAAGAAAAGCCCGGCATCTGCCGGGCTTTCTCATTTCTGCGGGTGGATCAGCTCGTCTTGTCCGGCGCACCGTCGGAGCGACCGATGTTCGGCGGCGCCTCCACCACAAGCTCTTCCGGCACTTCTTCCACGCGCGGGTCGAGAGTCGCCGACATCGGGCTGACCGTATCGGGCATGGCAACGTGATGCAGCGGCGCCTCGTCGACCCGGTGCAGGCCGGCCACGCGCTTGGGCTGCACCCAGAAGATCAGCAGCACGGCGTAGGCCGACACCAGCATGTAGAACATGCCCGGCCCGAAGCGATGCATCAGCGCACCGGCGAACAGCGGGCCGATGCACGCGCCCACGCCGTAGGTGGTCAGCAGCATGGCCGAGAGCGCTACGCGGCGCGGCTGCTCGACGTGGTCGTTGGCCAGCGCGACCGCCAGCGGGTAGAGGGTGAACAGCAGCATGCCGGTGACGAAACCGTTGGCTAGCAGCGCCCAGTACGGCAGCTGGATCAGCCCCCACATCGGCACGGCGGCGGCGCACAGCAGCAGCGCGTTGCCGCGAATCAGCCAGGCCCGGTTGACCCGGTCCGACAACCAGCCCAGCGGCCACTGCGCGCAGAAGCCAGCGACGATGCACATGCCGACGAACAGGCTCGACTGCGCGGTGTCCAGGCCGTTGCGGTTGGCGTACACCGGCGCCAGGCCGTAGAAGGCGCCGACCATCAGGCCGGCGACGAAAATGGTGCCCAGCGATTGCGGCACGCGCTTCCAGAAGAAGCCGATCTCCAGCGGCGCCGCCACCAGCTTGGCCGGGTGCACGCGGCGGGTCATGGCCAGCGGGATCAGGCAGGAGGCGAAGCAGATCGCCACCAGCAGCAACGGCTTGTAATCCAGCGCCGGGCTTGCGGCGAGCAGGCCCTGGCCGACCACCAGGCCCAGGTCCACCGCCACCATGTAGCCTGCGAACACCTTGCCGCGCTGGTGGCTCTCGGCCTGCTCGTTGAGCCAGCTCTCGATCACCATGTACTGGTTCATCATCACCGCGCCCAGGACGAAGCGCAGCACGATCCAGATGGCCAGGCTGTCGACCAACGCATGCAGCAGCACCACCACGGTGGCGATTCCGGCGCAGGCCACGTAGGAGCGGATGTGGCCGAAGCTGGCGATCAGCTTGTGGCCGAACTTGCCGCCGCAGACCAGGCCGAAGTAGTAGGCCGCCATCAGCCCGCCGACCCAGAGGTCGCCCGCGCCTTCGGCGGTCAGGCGCAGGCCCATGTAGGTGGTGAACAGGCCGGAGCCGGCGAGCATGAGCAAGGTGGCGGTATAGAGCGCCGGGAAGGTGACGAGCGGGCTGAACATGGTGGTTCCTGGCCGCGCGAGCAGGCGCGGCGAGCGAGAGTGACTAAGAAGAAAACGCGATGACCGCGGAACGGACGGGGCCGGAAGGCGCAGGCCGAGAGGCGCGCATTATCCACTCCCGCTCCGCGTGCCGCCATTGGCCGCGACACCCGGCCGCCGCGGGATGCTTCAATCAACAGGTAGGAAAATGCTGAAGGAGACGACCATGCCCTTCCATGACCATCGCGAAATCCTGCTCTGGTACCTGCTGCTCAACTACGCCGTGCTGCTGCTCTGGTTCGCCGTGTTCTGCTTCGCCCACGACTGGCTCTATCGCCTGCACAGCCAATGGTTCCGACTTTCGCCGGAGACCTTCGACGCCCTGCACTACGCCGGCATGGCGATCTACAAGATCGGCGTGCTGCTGTTCGTCCTGGTGCCGCTGCTGGCGCTGTGGATAACCGGCGCATGAGCCGCGCTGAGTGATCGTCTGCGAGCGCCAATCGGCGCGCAGGGCGCGGATGCCTGCAGGAGAAATTTTCTCGGCCCCGACAACCGCCGGCGCATTTGGGAATCGTCCTACACTGCGACTGCATTGCCGTCCTACAAGCCCTCTGCGTAGGGTTCCGCCCGCCACGAATTTGCCGTGGCCAGGAGTGGAATCCTGGGTAGTACACCTTGCAGTTCGCTGTAGCAGAGCGCGGCCGGCCTTACGCAGACCGAGCCCTGGCAGTCTATGGCGGACCGTGCAAGGCGGGCGCGAGCCCGACCGGATTGGTGTACTCCGGCGATTCCACCCTTGCACGGTCCGCCTCCATCCACACCCGGATGGGGGCGGTTCCTGATCGGAAAAGGAGCCCCGAAGTGCAAGACGTCTACCTCCCCACTTTCTTCCCCCGTCACCTGCGCACCCTGCGCGCGACCATGATCGACAACCAACCCTGGTTCGCCGCCGTCGACCTCGCCCGCCTGCTCGCGGTGAGGTACCCGCACAGCTTCCACCAGCGCTTCCAGCCCCACGAAACCCGCCGCGTCCACCTGCAATACGAAAGCGGCCGCGAAGAGCCGGTCGACATGCTCAGCGAACCGGCGCTCTACAAGGCCCTGGTCCGCTTCGGCCACCCGGAAGTGAGCAGCCTCGAACACTGGCTCAGCCACGAGGTCATCCCCACCCTGCGCGACCTGCACAGCGACGACGACTACCTGCCGCGCCGCGTGGTGATGAGCCTGCAGCAGCAACGCATGACGCTGCTCGAATGGCAGGGCGAATTGTGGGTGCCGCTGGAGAAAGTGCCGAGGCTGATGCAGGCCCGCTGAAGGGAGTTCGCAGGATGGGTTGACCTGCGAAACCCATGCTGCAAGACGATCGCGAAGCCCCATTGCAGAGCGGAATACGGCCCCTTTTGCGCCCTCTACTCCTGCCCGTGCCGGCCGTTTAGCCTTTGAAAATCAACCCGTTGCCTGACCGCCGCGGCGATCTTTTTTATAGGCCCCGAGCATATTTTTAATAATTTTCCTCGGCCGGAAGCTGAAGCACCATCGCCCGCCCCGAAAGGTCTTGCGTTCAGCTTCCACGAGTCAGCAATGAAAAAAACAACAAACGCTTCCGATACCTCCATCCCTGCCCATCAACCGCATTCCGATGCGAGCGCGCCCCGAGCGTTTCGCAAATCCCTAGGCATCACCGCGCTCGTTCTCTTCGGGCTGGCGTACATGGTGCCGCTGGCGGTCTTCACGACCTACGGCCTGGTTACCCGGCTGACCATGGGTCATTTATCCACCGCCTATGTGATCACCCTGGCGGCGATGCTGCTCACCGCCTACAGCTACGGGCGCATGGTCCAGGCGCATCCGTTCTCCGGCTCGGTCTACACCTACACGCGCAAGACCTTCGGCGCCTATTTCGGCTTCATGGCCGGCTGGACGCTGCTGCTCGACTACATCTTCCTGCCGCTGCTCAGCTACCTGCTGATCGGCATCTACATGGCCGAGTACTTCCCGGCGGTGCCCGCCGCGACCTGGATCCTGGGTTCGATCGCGCTGGTGACTTTCCTCAACCTCGTCGGCATCGAGTCCATCACCCGCGTGAACTGGATTCTGATCGTCGCCCAGGCCGTATTCATCGTGGTGTTCATCGCCCTTTCGGTGAGCCACTTGAACGGCCAGGCCGAACCGATTTCGCTGCTCAAGCCAATCTATGGCGAGCACTTCGACTTCTCGCTGGTGATGTCCGGCGCGGCCATGCTCTGCCTGTCGTTCCTCGGCTTCGATGCCGTGTCGACCATGGCCGAGGAAACGCCGAACCCGAAGCGCCAGATTCCCCGAGCCATCATGCTGGTGACGCTGATCGGCGGCCTGCTGTTCATCGTCCCGGCCTATTTCGGCCAGCTGGTCTTCCCGGAATGGAGCGCCCTCACCGACGCCGATTCCGCCGCGCTGGACGTGATGCGCCGCATCGGCGGCGAAGGCCTGGTGACATTCTTCACCGCGACCTATGTGGCCGGCTGCTTCGCTTCGGCGATGGTGTCCCAGGCCAGCGTGTCGCGCGTGCTGTTCGCCATGGGGCGTGATGGGGCGATTCCCCGGGTGTTCGGCAAGCTGGTGTCGAAGAAGCGCGTACCGGCCACGGCGATCATGCTCATCAGCCTGCTCTCGCTGATCGCGCTGTTCGTCACCCTGGATACGGTTGCCAACATGATCAGCTTCGGCGCGCTCTTCGCGTTCTCGGCGGTGAACCTGGCCGTCATCAAGCACTACCTGATCGACGAGAAGCGCACCGGCCTGCGTGATTACCTGAGCTACGGCGCGCTGCCGGCGGCGGGCTTCCTCAGCACCATCTGGCTGTGGTCGAGCCTGTCGGGCATGACCTTCATGATCGGCTTCGGCTGGATGGCCCTAGGCCTCATCTGCCTGCTCAGCGCCACCCGCCTGTTCCGCGAACCGCTGCCGGAACTGCAGATGGCGGAGTGATGAATCGCCGGGGCAGCTGCTCCGGCAAAACGAAAGGGGACGGAAGAATGCTTCCGTCCCCTTTTGCCGTCAGCGGCCCTTGCGGCTCAGCTGGGCCTGCATGTACTGGCGCAGCAGCTGGTTGATGCGGGTCTGGTAGCCGGCGCCCTGCTCCTTGAACCAGGCGAGCACGTCGGCGTCCAGGCGGATGGTCACCGATTGTTTCGCCGGCACGTGCAGCTCGGCCTGCTCGAAAAAGGCGTCGCCCAGCTCGGGGATTTCGCTGGTGTCGATGTCCTTGTCGGCCTGTCTGGCCAGGCGGTCCCAATCAGTTTTCGATGCGTTTGGCATAGCGTCTGGCCTCTTCTCGAGTGGCTTTGCGGGCGGAGATGATGCGAATCGTCTCGCCGCTTCGTTCGCAGTACACGACCACCGCGAACAGCGCCATCAGCCTGCCCAGGCCGATCCAGCGCTCCTCGCCGTAGTCGATCCGGTCATCGCGCAGCACCAGCATCGGATGCTGGAACATGTCCGGCACGTCGCTGAAGTCGATGCCGTGCTTGCGGATGTTCGCCCGGTTCTTGGCTTCGTCCCATTCAAAGAACATGGGACTCACCGTAATTACATGTGTACATACACTACTCCACTTTTGGGGATTGTGCAGCCGCCTTGCCGCCGGCGACCGACAACTGGTTGCTGGCTCAGAAAAACAGCTCGGCGCGGAAGTACACCGGGCGCTCGCGCCGCTCGATGACGGCGGGTCGCTCCAACGAGCGGGCGAAACTCAGCGCAGCCGCCAGGTGGCGACCGCGAACGCGAAACTCCAGCGCGTGGCCGCTCAGGCGGCCATGCAGGTCGGGGTTGTAGCGGCCGTGGGCGATGGCACCGAAGTCGTAGCCGTAGCCCACGCCGTACTCCTGCAGCCATGGCCCCCACGCCAGAGGGCGGCGCCAGCGCAGCTGGTTGCGCCAGTAGTAGCCGGAGTCGCCGGCAAGGCTCTGCTCCTTGAAGCCGCGTACCGAGTTGAGCCCGCCGAGGCTGATGCGTTGCGGGCCGTTCAGGACGTCTTCGCTACGCTGCGCGGTGGCCAGCGCGTCGAAGTTGAAGCGCTCGCCCCACAGCTGGAATGGCTGCAGGTAGCTCAGGGTCAGCGTGTACTTGTCGTAGAGCGCGTGCGGCTCGCCGGGCTGCGGATCGTGCTCGCCCTGGGCGCCGAGCGCCCCAATGCCTTGCTGCCAGCCGGCATCGAGATTGATGAAAGCCCCACCGATGCGCCGGCCGTGGCCGAACCCGAGCTGCGCCTCGGTGATCTCGCTGCTGGCTATGCCTATCTCCTCGCCATCGATGTAGGTGCGCGAGGACATCCGGGCCAGGCCAAGGTTGAGCGATGTCCTGCTCACCGCATCGCGATGCAGCACACGCTCGCCGCCCAGGCGCTGCACCTGGCTGTCGCCATCCAGCGTGAAGGCGTAGCCATAGCCCTGGCTGCGGGTGCGGTAGGCGCTGCGCTGGTAGCCGTAGCTGAAGGTCCACCAGCCGTAGGGCAAGCTGTAGAACAGCCCCTGGTGATCGGAAGCTTTCCAGCGATCACTCACGACATCCTGGCCGGCGCGCAGGGCAAGCTGGTCGGCGAGGCCCAGCGGGCTGTCCCAATCCAGACCGACGCCGGCCTGCTGCTCACCGCTGCTGCGTTCACCGCTGTTGTCGCGGAAGGCGGACACACGCCAAGGCTTGTCGCGCTCGCCCGCCACCCGCACGCGGCTGCCGCCGACTTCCTGGCCGGGCACCAGCTCCAGCTGCGCCTGGCGCGAAGGCAGGCGGTTGAGGTGCTCGACCAATTGCTCCAGCTCGCGCAGGTCGAGCAGTTCGCCGGGGCGGCCGGGAAAGGCCATGCCCAGTTCGCGGTCGCTGGCGAGGCTGGAGTTATCGAAGCCCTCCAGGTGACCTTCGACCACTCGGATCTGCAGCGCGCCTGTGGAGAGGTCCTGCTGCGGCAGGTAGACGCGCGTGGTGACCAGGCCGCGCGCCAGGTAGTGATCGGTGATCGCCTTGAGCAGCCCGTCGAGCTGATGGGCGCTCAAACACCGGCCGCGATGGGCGGCCAGCAATCGCTCACGGGTGGACAGGTCGAGATGCTCGGCGCCTTGCAGATTGATGCTGCGGACAACCACACAGCGGCTATCGCCTGCGCTTTCTTCCGGCGATTGTGGCGCGGCCTCGCCGGGTAGCTGCTGCAGCTCCAGCAGCCGCCTTTCCTGCTCGCGCAGCAGTTGCTCCTGGCGTTCGTGCTGGTAATCGCGCTCCCCCGGTGTCGCGGGGAGCGACGCGGCCTGGGTGTCCAGATTGGCGAAGCAGGCGGCGGCCAGCGCCCAATGGCATGACGATGCTTTCATCCCGGCGAACCCTCGAATGGCGAAGACTGGGCGCGGGATTACAACAAGGCGTGGCCGCTGGCAGACCGGGCGGCAGCGAAGGCGGCGGCAATTCGGATTCGGCCTGCGCGCCCTCGCCCGGTTTCGTCAGGGCAGGGTTACGGGCTCCGACGGCAGGCGGTAGATCCAGATGCGCTTGAGCACGGTGCTGAACTGCCGCGCGAAGCTGCCGCTGTTGTAGGTCTGTCCGTAGCGCGCGGCGATCTCGCGTACTTCGCGCGCAAGTTCCGCGTAGCGGCGGGCTGGTAGGTCGGGGTACAGGTGATGCTCGATCTGGTGGCTGAGGTTGCCGGTGAGGATGTGCAGCAGCTTGCCGCCTTCCAGGTTGCTGGAGCCACGCAGCTGGCGCAGGTACCAATGCCCGCGGGTTTCGCCCTCCAGCACGCTCGCTGGGAACACCGCGGCCTTCTCGGTGAAGTGGCCGCAGAAGATCACCGTGAAGGTCCACAGGTTGCGCAGCAGGTTGGCCAGCAGGTTGCCGGCTAGCACTGCGCCGAAGCCGCCACCGAACAGGCCGAGCAGCGGGAAGAACAGGTAATCCTTGACCCACTGGCGCCCCACCTTGGCGTTGAACTGGCGCAGCAGCGGGCGCAGTTCGTCCTTGCTCATGCGGCCCTTGAAGTACTTGTCCAGGCGCAGGTGCTGGACCGCCACGGCGTACTGGAAAAGCGCCGCCTGGAGCGTTACCCACAGCGGCTGCCAGCGGTAGAAGGGCTTCCACTTCTGCTCGGGGAAGAGGCGCACCACGCCGTAGCCAACGTCGTCGTCCTTGCCCAGCACGTTGGTGTAGGTGTGGTGGATGTGGTTGTGCGTGTGCCGCCAGAAATCGGCCGGGCCGACGATATCCCACTCGTACTGGCGGCCGGCGAGCTCCGGGTCGTTCATCCAGTCGTACTGGCCGTGCATGACGTTGTGGCCGAGCTCCATGTTCTCGAGGATCTTGCCCAGGCCCAGGAGCAGGCTGCCGAGCAGCCAGGTCGGCGGGAACCAGCCGAACATCAGCAGCGCGCGGCCGCTCCAGCAGCAGGCGCGCACCGCGGCGCGAACGCGGCGGATGTAGCGTGCATCGGTCTCGCCGAGGTCGTTCAGGGTGCGCAGGCGCAGGGCATCAAGTTCGGCGCCGAAGGCGGCCAGTTCGGCCGGGGAAAGGTCGCGGTCTTCGCGCATTGCAGAGGTTCCGAAAGAAATTAGAGGTCGAGGCTGACGTCGCCCTGCGGGGCGCTGACGCACAGGCGGATCGGCTGTTGCGGCTCGCTGTGCAGCTCGCCGCTGCGCAGGTCGCGCACGCTGCCGGAAAGCAGGGTGCAGGTGCAGCTGGCGCAGATGCCCTGGCGGCAACCGTGGGCCGGGCGCAGGCCGGCGGTTTCGGCCTGTTCGAGCAGGCTGCGTTGGTTGTCGCCGAGGGATTGCTGGCCGCTGCGGGCGAAGTGCAGGCGCACTTCGTGCCGAGTTTCATAGCCACTCCAGGCGGGAGCGCTGAAGGCTTCCCATTGCAGACTGGCCGCGCGTTCGGCCAGCGATTCGCGCACGGCCTCGACGAAGCCGGCCGGGCCGCAGGCCAGCACATGCTCACCTGCCAGGTCTTGCAGATGCTCGTGGCGGAAGCGCCCGTGCAGATCGCCGGCGTCGGCTTCGGCGCCGCTGATGGCCCAGCGCGGGGTGAAGTTTGGGAACTGTTCGGCGAGCGCCTGCAGATGGTCGTGGAAGGCACGCTGGCCGCGCTCGCGGACGTAATGCAGCAGCGTGATCGGTCCGCGATAGCCATCGGCAAGCGCCTGGCGCAGCAGGCCGAGCAAGGGCGTCACGCCGCTGCCGGCAGCGAGCAGCAGCACGCCGCGCTCGTCCTGCGGCCAGTGCAGGTCGCCGCCCGGCGCGCCCAGTTCGAGCACATCGCCCACGCACAATTGACCGACCAGCAATGGCGAGACACGTCCGTCCGGCTGCCGCTTCACGGCGATCTCCAGGCAACCGTCCTTCTCACCGATCAGGCTGTAGCTGCGGCCGAGACGCACGCCGTCGTGCTCGATGAAAAGCTGCAGGTGCTGCCCGGGCCGCGCGCCGCGCCAGTTGGCGTTGGGTCGCAGGCGCAGGGCGAGCATGTCGTCAGCGACCCATTGCCGCGCCTCGACGCGGGCGAAGACACGGTTCAGAGCCCAGGCGGGATTGAGCGCGGCGAGCACGGCGTCGACGTCGGCTTCGCGCAGCCAGCCGTCACGCGCCAGCACGCGCAAGGGGGCGAGCAGCGGGCGCAAGGGCCGCAGCCAGGTCAGGGGAAGCAGGGACATGCAAATACCAGAAGAGTAAACACTTGTTCACTAAACTGGCATGCCGCCACCTTTCAGTCAACACTCGTTCACTGAAAAGACGGGGGCGGCTCACCGTTTTGCCTGGTCATTTGCTAGAGTGCCGCAGCCCTCGCCACGGAAGCCTCCATGTCCTCTCCCCGCGCCGAACAGAAACAGCAGACCCGCCAGGCCCTGATGGACGCCGCGCGCGGCCTGATGGACAGCGGCCGCGGTTTCAGCGCCCTCAGCCTGCGCGAGGTGGCGCGCGCCGCCGGCATCGTTCCGGCAGGCTTCTACCGGCACTTCGCCGACATGGACGCGCTGGGCCTGGCGCTGGTCGCCGACGTCGACGAGACCTTCCGCCAGACCCTGCGCGTGGTACGCCACAACGAGTTCGAGATGGGCGGGGTGATCGAGGCCTCGGTGCGCATCTTCCTCGACGCAGTCACCGCCAACCGCACCCAGTTCCTGTTCCTCGCCCGCGAGCAGTACGGCGGCTCGCTGGTGATCCGCCAGGCCATCGGCACCCTGCGCCAGCGCATCACCGACGACCTCGCCGCCGACCTCGCGCTGCTCAACAAGCTGCCGCACCTGAAGACGGCGGACCTCGACGTGATCGCCGACCTGGTGGTGAAGACGGTGTTCGCCACCCTCCCCGAGCTGATCGACCCGCCGCACGACACGCTGCCGGCACACCTGACTCCGGAAGCCAAGGTCACCCAGCAGCTGCGCTTCATCATGATCGGCGCGAAGCACTGGCTGGGCATCGACCCGCGCGGGTAAGCCGCGCTGCCCTGTAGGAGCGGACCTTGTCCGCGAATCGCGCGCATGGCGCGCTCCTACACGGGATATCGGCGCAGGGATTTTCGCGGATGAGATCCGCTCCTACCCAGTGCTCTGGGTCCCCGCGTTCGCGGGGATGACGCAGGAGAAATCGAATCCGAACCCCTTCACGCCCCCGAACGGTGCGCACCATTTGCGTGCGCACCACGAGCGCGCACCCGCACCATTCCTGATCGTTCGGACAGCCCGTGGTTGCTGGCTGCGAGCAGGCTGGCAAGGCCCTTGCTGTAGCTCCGCCATTGCCTGCCTACGGACACCGCCATGCTGGTCATCCACCAACGCACCGAACCCCGCGAGCGCTGGGACGCCGAACTGCACCTGAACTACGAAGCCCGCAGCAAAAGCCGACTGCGCTGCTTCAGCCGCGACGGCGAAGACGTCGGCCTGTTCCTCGAACGCGGCCAACCACCGCTGGCCGATGGCGACTTCCTGCTGGCCAACGACGGCCGCGTGGTGCGCGTGTACGCCGCGCCCGAACAACTGATGCACGTGACCTGCGCCAGCCCGCGCGAGCTGAACCGCGCGGCCTATCACCTGGGCAACCGCCACGTCGCCCTGCAGGTCGGCGAAGGCTGGTTGCGGTTGCTCGACGACTACGTGCTCAAGGCCATGCTCGACCAGCTCGGCGCCAGCGTGGAAAGCATCGAGGCGCCCTTCCAGCCCGAGCACGGCGCCTATGGCGGCGGCCACCACCATTCGCACCACGGCGAAGCGGAGTTCAACTACGCGCCGAAGCTGCACCAGTTCGGAGTACGCAAGTGATCGCAGCCGGCTTCTGGAGCCTGCTGCGCCTGGCCAGCCCGCAGCTGCCCATCGGCGGCTACAGCTATTCGCAAGGCCTGGAAGCGGCGCTGGAGCATGGCCTGGTGAAGGACGCCGACAGCGCCTTCGCCTGGCTCGCCGACCAGTTGCAACTGAACCTCGCCCGCTTCGAAGGCCCGCTGCTGGCGGAGCTGCTGCGCGCCGCGCTGGCGGCTGACTGGAGCGCCCTTTCCGACGCCGCCGAGCGCCATCGCGCAAGCCGCGAAACCCGCGAGCTGGCCCAGGAGAGCCGGCAGATGGGCTTCTCCCTGGCGCAACTGCTGGACGCCCTGCCGGAGTTGGATGACGCCGCGCGCACCTGGCTCGCCGCCCAATCCGAACCTTCGCTGGCCGCCACCTGGGCCCTAGCTGCTCGGGCATGGGGGCTGAGCGTGGAGCAAGCCCTCGGTGCCTGGCTGTGGAGCTGGCTGGAAAACCAGCTCGCGGTGCTGATGAAGGCCCTGCCGCTGGGCCAACTGGCGGCGCAGAAGCTCACCTCGTGCCTGCTCCCTGAACTAGACCGGGCCTGCTCGTCCGCGCTGGCCGAGGAGGCGCCCGGCAGTGCGCCCTTCGGCCTGGCGCTGGCGAGCATGGCCCATGAATCGCAATACAGCCGTCTGTTCCGTTCCTAGGAGAAATGCCCATGAACTCCCAACCCCTGCGCGTCGGCATCGGCGGCCCGGTGGGCTCCGGCAAGACTGCCCTGACCCTCGCCCTGTGCCGCGCCCTGCGCAATCGCTACAACCTCGCGGTGGTGACCAACGACATCTACACCCAGGAAGACGCGCAGTTCCTGGTGCGCAACGAGGCCCTCGACCCGGAGCGGATCATCGGCGTGGAAACCGGCGGCTGCCCGCACACGGCGATCCGCGAAGACGCCTCGATCAACCTGGAAGCGGTCGACCAGCTCAACCGCCGCTTCCCGGGCCTGGAGCTGATCCTGGTGGAGTCCGGCGGCGACAACCTTTCGGCCACCTTCAGCCCGGAGCTGTCGGACCTGACGCTGTACGTGATCGACGTTTCCGCCGGCGACAAGATCCCGCGCAAGGGCGGGCCGGGCATCTGCAAGTCCGACCTGCTGGTGATCAACAAGATCGACCTGGCGCCGCTGGTGGGCGCGTCCCTCGAAGTGATGGAGCACGACGCCAGGAAGATGCGCGGCGAGCGCCCCTTCGTGTTCAGCAACCAGAAGACCGGCCTGGGGTTGGACGAGATCATCGCCTTCATAGAACGGCAGGGGCTGCTGACGGCGGCCTGAGGTTGTTTGCTAGGTCCCCGCGTTCGCGGGGATGACGAAAGGAGCGGGCCCCATGCGTCTCCCCCGCGAACGCGGGGGGTCCAACGAACAAGATCACCAAGGAGTCCCACATGTCCCTGCGCAAAAGCCTCTACGCCCTGGCGCTGTTCCTCACCCCGGCCATCGCCTTCGCCCACCCCGGGCATGGCGACAACGGCCTGGCCGCCGGCGTGCTGCACCCGCTGACCGGCCTCGACCACCTGCTGGCGATGTTCGCCGTCGGGCTCTGGGCTGCACAGCAGAAAGGCGCGGCGCGCCTGGCGCTGCCCTGCACTTTCGTCGGCACGATGTTGCTGGGAGGGCTGCTCGGCTTCGACGGCGTGCAACTGCCCTTCATCGAAACCGGCATCGCTGCTTCGGTCCTCGCCCTGGGCCTGTGCGTGGCGCTGGCGGTGCGCCCACCGCTGCCGCTGGCGATGGGCGTGACCGCAGTGTTCGCCCTGGCCCACGGCATCGCCCACGGCCTGGAGCTGCCGGAGCTGTCGAGCCCCTGGACCTATGCCGCTGGATTCGTCGGCGCGACTGCCGCGCTGCATGCGGCGGGTTATGCGCTGGTTCGTGCACTGCCCCAGGCGGCCGCGCCGCTGGTGCGCATCGCCGGGCTGGCTTCGGCGGGTGCCGGAGTGTGGTTGCTGGCGGGTTGATGATTGGCAACGGCGGATAACCGCTTCGCGGTTATTCGCCCTACGAAAAAACGGCATTCCACGGGAGCACATCGACTCCCATGTAGGGTGCATAACCCCGTGGGGGTTATGCACCGCCGCTTCCCCGCATCACTCCTTCCGATGCACCGAGAACCCGGCCCAGGCCTGGCTCACCGGCATGATCTCCAGGCTGTTGATGTTGATGTGCGCGGGCTGGTTGATCATCCACCAGATGGTTTCGGCGATGTCTTCCGGCTGCAGCGCTTCCGCGCCGGCGTAGGTCTTGTCGTAGCGCGCCTGGTCGCCGCCGAAGCGCACCAGGGAGAACTCGCTCTCGCACAGGCCCGGCTCGATGTTGCTGACGCGCACGCCGGATCCCTGCAGGTCGCAGCGCAGGCTCAGCGAGAACTGCTCGACGAAGGCCTTGGTCGCGCCATAGACGTGGCTACCCGGATAGGGCCACTGGCCGGCCACCGAGCCGAGGTTGAGGATGCTCGCCCCGCGGCCCTGGGCGATCAGGCGCGGCAGCAGCAGGCGGGTGCAATACATCAGGCCCTTGATATTGGTGTCGACCATGGTGTCCCAGTCGTCCAGGTCGCAGTTCTGCGCCGGGTCCGCGCCCAGGGCGAGGCCGGCGTTGTTGATCAGCGCGGTCAGCTTGTCGAATTTGGCGGGCAGGTTGTCGACGGCGCGGGTCACGGCAGCGCGGTCGCGCACGTCGAGGACGATCGGCAGCACCTCGGTCTGGCTCGAAAGCTCCTTGGCCAGCGCCTGCAGGCGATCCTCGCGACGGCCGCTGATGATCAGCGACCAGCCTTCGCGGGCGAAGCGGCGGGCGCAGGCTTCGCCGAAACCGGACGTGGCGCCGGTGATGAATACGCTGGAGGTCATGGGCAATTCCTCTTCTGGGCCAGGTGCGGCCTGGCTCGCGGGTGGTCTGTCGGCCCCCGAGGATAACAGCCCGCCTTGCGCGGGGTGCGCTACAGAAAAGCGATACACCACCCGCACAGTTGCCGCTGCCCTCAAGGGCGGGAGCTGGCAGCGTTCTCCCCCAGTTTCTGCACAGGGTTTTCCACAGCTTCTTCACCCTTTGCTGCAAATTGATCGGTGCTCGGCATCCACGATGCCGGATCAGGCATTGTGCGGCCTGCAGCCCCACCTGAGCAGAAATCAGCCAGTCCCGGCGAGGCCCCGCAGGGCGGGGGCCGGAGCGGTCTTCCCCCACGTTTTCCACAGGCTGCTCAACAGCCACCGGGGATAAACCGATACGTAGCCAAGCAAGGGCACGTATCGGACAGAAACCGCTCAACCCGCCACAAGTCGCGTGGGGCCTGGCGCGGGGCAGTCTGTCCCGAGCTTGTCCACAGCTATTCCAACAGCTTCCGTGGACAAGCCGGGGACCTGTCCGCAACCCCACCGGTGCAAGCTAACTGTTTGTATATCCAGGGGATTTATGGCGTTGGCGAAAAAACCGGCAGGGTGCTGGGAGGCTGCTGGGGCGGGCCTTGCGGCGAGCTGCCCCAGCGTTATCCACAATCTTGTCCAGCGTTTCTCTGGACAACCGCCTCAGCCGTTCTGCTCCACCAGCAGGCGTGCGGCGATCAGGTCTTCCAGGGCGTAGCCGACCGATTTGAACAGGGTGATCTCCTCGCCGTCGCGGCGCCCGCCCTGGCCCTGCAACAGGTCGCTGAGCTGGGTGTGGATAGCCGACGCGGCGATCACCCCTTCGGCCAGCGGAATCAGCAGGTCACCCGCCTCCTCCAGCGCACCTTCGCGGGTGTCGACGACGATGCGCGCACGGCGCACCGCTTCGCTGTCGGTCTCGCGCATGCTCGGCAGGAAGGCGCCGACCAGGTCGAGGTGCGTGCCGGGGCGCAGCCATTCGCCGCGCACTATCGGCTCGCGCGAGGTGGTCACGCAGCTGACGGTGTCGGCCTGGGCCACGCCTCCGGCGAGGTCGGTGCAGGCACGCACCGGGTAGCCTTCGGCGTTCAGGCGTTCGACCAGCGCGGCGACCTTCTCCGCTTGCCGGCCCCAGATGGCGATATCGGTGTAACTGCGCACCACGCTGTGGGCGCGGACCATATGCGCCGCCAGGGTGCCGCTACCAACGATCAGCAGGCGCTGGGCATCGCGCCGCGCCAGGTAGTCGGCGGCCAGCGCCGAGGTGCTGGCGGTGCGCCGCGCGGTCAGTTCGGAGGCTTCGAGCAGCGCCAGCGGACGGCCGTTCTCGCCGTCGAACAGGCAGAACAGCGCGGCTACCGCCGGCAAGTTGCGCGCGCCGTTGCCGGGGAACACGGTGACCAGCTTCACGCCGATGTCCTGTCTCGGCCGCCACACCGGCATGGTCAGCAGCGAGGCGTTGTCCGGCAGGTTGTGGCAGCCGCGCACTGGCGCCTCGCAGGGGCCGGCGAGGCCCGCGCGCAGCGCTTCGATCAGTTGTGGATAAGCCAGGCGTGGGGCGACGTCGGCGTTGGTGAGGAAACGAACGTCTTGCATGGGGACTCCGGTGAAGGCTGGTTCACTGGGTCCCCGCGTGCGCGGGGAAGACGGTCCAGGGATGCCGAGCCCCCCCAACCCGTCATTCCCGCGAACGCGGGAACCCAGCGACTATCGCGTCAGTGCCCGCCCAGGTAGGCGTTGCGCACGTCCTGGTTGCCAAGCAGTTCGGCGCCGGTGCCAGTCAGGCGAATCTCGCCGTTGACCATCACGTAGCCGCGGTCGGACAGCTTGAGCGCGTGGTTGGCGTTCTGCTCGACGAGGAACAGGGTCATGCCGCTCTGCGCCAGTTCGCGGAGGATCTGGAAGATCTGCTTGACCACGATGGGCGCGAGGCCCAGCGAGGGTTCGTCGAGCAGCAGCACCTTGGGCCGGCTCATCAGCGCGCGGGCGATGGCGAGCATCTGCTGCTCGCCGCCGGACATGGTCATGGCGCGCTGGTTGCGCCGCTCCTTCAGGCGCGGGAAGAGGTCGAACATGCGATCCATGTCTTCCTGCACGTGGTCGATGCCGATGGGGATGGTGCCCATCAGCAGGTTTTCCTCCACCGACATGTCGGGGAACACCCGGCGCCCTTCCGGCGACTGCGCGATGCCGTTGGAGGCCACGTAGTGCGCAGAGCGCTTGGCGATGTCCTCGCCGCGGTAGAGGATCTGCCCGGCCGCCGCGCGCGGCTGGCCGAAGATCGACATCAGCAGGGTGGACTTGCCGGCACCGTTGGCGCCGATCAGCGCCACCGTCTCGCCTTCGTTGACGGTCAGGGAAACCTTCTTCAGCGCCTGGATCGGCCCGTAGAACACATCCACATCACGGAATTCCAGAATGGGCGCCGTCATGCGAGCTCCTCTTCATCTGCGCCCAGGTAGGCGGCGATAACCTTCTCGTTGCTGCGAATTTCTGCCGGCAGGCCACGGGCGATTACGTCGCCGTGGTCGAGCACGATGATGTGGTCGGAAATGTTCATGACCATGCCCATGTCGTGCTCGATGAGCAGCACGGTGATCCCGTGGTGATCGCGCAGGTAACGAACGATGCGGCTCAGCGCCTGGGTCTCGGCCGGGTTGAGGCCGGCGGCCGGTTCGTCCAGGCAGATCAGCTCGGGGCGCGTGCACATGGCGCGGGCGATCTCCAGGCGGCGCTGCTGGCCGTAGGACATCTCGCCGGCCAGGCGGTTGGCGCAGTCCACCAGGTCGACCACTTCCAGCCAGTAGAAGGCGTGGTCCAGCGCCTCGCTTTCCGCGCGGCGGTAGCCGGGGGTGTTGAGGATGCCGGAGATGAGGTTGCGGTTGGCGTACATGTGCTGCGCGACCAGCAAGTTCTCCACCACCGACATGTCACGGAACAGGCGGATGTTCTGGAAGGTCCGCGCCAGGCCTGCGCGGTTCACCAGGTGGGTGCCGCCGAACATCTTGTAGTACAGGCGGTTGGCGAATTTCGCCGGATTTACGAAGTCGCCGCCCTCGAACGGCTGGCCGAGCACCTTGATCACGTCGGTCGGCGAGCCCTGGGTGTTGAGCAGGATCTTGCCGCCGGTGGCCTTGTAGAAGCCGGTCAGGCAGTTGAACACGGTGGTCTTGCCGGCGCCGTTGGGGCCGATCAGCGCGGTGATCGAACCGCGCTCCACATCCAGGTTGACGTCGTTCAGCGCCTTGATGCCGCCGAAGTGCATCATCAGGTGCTCGACACTGAGGATCTTGTCGCTCATGGCGCCACCCCCTTGCGTACGGCGAAGCCGCGGCGGTTGATGCGGATCAGCCCGCGCGGACGCCAGATCATCATCAGCACCATGAGGATGCCGAACAGCAGCACGCGGTAGTCGGCGAAGCTGCGCAGCAGCTCAGGCGTCACGGTCAGCACGAAGGCCGCGAGCACCACGCCGACCGTCGAACCCATGCCGCCCAGCACCACGATGGCGAGGATCAGCGCCGACTCGAAGAAGGTGAACGAGGACGGGTTGACGAAGCCCTGGTAGCTGGCGAAGAACACCCCGGCCAGGCCCGCGGTGGAAGCGCCGAGCATGAACGCCGAGAGCTTCACCAGCACGTGGTTCAAGCCCAGCGAGCGGCAGGCGATCTCGTCCTCGCGCAGCGCTTCCCAGGCGCGGCCGACCGGCATGCGCACCAGGCGGTGCTTGATGTAGAGCACCAGCAGCACGACCAGGAAGAGCACGGCGTAGATGAAGATGAACTTGAGGTTCTGGTTGTAATCGATGCCGAGGAACTCGTGGATCGGCGTGCCGCCCTCCTTCGCCCGGCGACCGAATTCCAGGCCGAAGAAGGTCGGCGAGGGCACCGGCATGCCGTTCGGGCCGCCGGTGAAGGACAGCCAGTTGTTGAGGATCAGGCGGATGATCTCGCCGAAGCCGAGGGTCACGATGGCCAGGTAGTCACCGTGCATGCGCAGCACCGGGAAGCCCAGCAGCGCGCCGGCGACGGCAGCCATCACGGCGGCCAGCGGCAACATGGTCCAGAAGCCCAGGCCCAGGTACTGGTAGCCCAGCGCCAGGCCGTAGGCGCCGATGGCGTAGAAGGCCACGTAGCCGAGGTCGAGCAGACCGGCGAGGCCCACCACGATGTTCAGGCCCAGGCCGAGCAGCACGTAGATCAGGCCGAGGATGACCACGGTGAGCAGGTACTTGGTGGCGAAGAACGGCATGATCACCGCGGCCACCACCAGCAGCGGGACGATCCAGCGCAGGCGGGTCTTGTAGCCGGGCGGCAGCACGCTGATGCCGGAGTCCGAACCCTCGAAGCGCTCCAGCCCGCGTTGGCCGGCTGGGGTCTGCAGGTACAGGCTGAGCAGCAGGCGGCCAAGCATCACGGCGCCGACCATCAGGGCCAGGCGCTGGGGTTGCAGGTTGAAGCTGTAGCCGTCGAGGACGATGCCGACGATGGGGCCGAAGACGATGAGCGCGACCAGGCCGGCGAGGACGGCGTCCAGCAGGCTCTTTTTCAGGTCGAGGCGCGGAGCGGAGGCAGTTGCGGAAGTCATGCTCACACCTTCGTCACCTGGGGACGGCCCAGGAGTCCTTGCGGTCGGAAGATCAGGATGGTCACCAGCAGGCCGAAGGCGAACACGTCCTTGTAGTCGGTGTTCACCATGCCGGAGAACTGCGCTTCGGCGACGCCGAGGATGAGGCCGCCGAGCATGGCGCCGGGTAGCGAGCCGATGCCGCCGAGCACCGCGGCGGTGAACGCCTTGATGCCGATGACGAAGCCGGCATAGAAGTCGAAGGTGCCGTAGTTCATGGTGATCAGCACACCGGCCAGGGCGGCCATGGACGCACCGATCACGAACACGTAGGAGATCACCCGGTCGGTGTTGATGCCGAGGATCGAGGCCATCTTGCGATCCTGCTGGGTGGCGCGGCACATGCGGCCGAGCTTGGTGTGCTGGATCACGTAGGTCAGCACGGCCATGCCGACGAAGGACGCGATCAGGATGAACAGCTTGGTGTAGGTCAGCTGGACCCAGCCTTCACCGACATGGAACTTGATTGCGCCCTCGAGCAGCGTCGGCACGCCCTGCTGGCGCGGGCCCTGGGACAGCTGCACGTAGTTCTGCAGGATCAGCGACATGCCGATGGCCGAGATCAGCGGGGCCAGGCGGGTGGAGTTGCGCAGCGGCTTGTAGGCGATGCGTTCGATCGCCCAGCCATACACGCCGGTGACGAAGATGGTGAAGGCCAGGGTGCCGAGGATCAGCAGCGGGAAGGACTGCACGCCGAAGAAGGCCAGCACGGCCAGGCCGATCGCGGAAAGGTAGGCCGAGACCATGTACACCTCGCCGTGTGCGAAGTTGATCATGCCGATGATCCCGTAAACCATGGTGTAGCCGATGGCGATCAGGCCGTAGACCGACCCGAGGGTCAGCCCGTTGATCATTTGCTGAAGGAAGATACCGTCCACTATTGGGTACTCACGCAAGCGGGGCAGGAAAAGGCTGACCGGACGCCGGCGACACGGCTCGTGACCGTCACCTCGCGAGGTCGACCTGCGGAGATGCCGGCGCCGCTCGTGGCGGCGCCGGCAGGCGGTGCGTCAGGCCGCGATCACTTCTTGAAGGCGTCCAGCTGGTGGTACTTGCCCTTGTCGTCCCACTCGTAGACGACATAGTCGGAGACCTTCAGGTCGCCCTTCATGTCCCACTCTTTCTTGCCCATCACGGTTTGCACCGGATGCGATTTCAGCCACTTGGAAGCGGCGGCCGGATCGGTCTTGCCCGCGCCGTTGAAGCCGGCGGCCAGGGCTTGCAGCGTGGCATAGGCGTAGAGGGTGTAGCCTTCGGGCTCGAAGCCGTTGGCGCGGAATTTCTCCACCACGCTCTTGCCGTCCGGGATCAGGCGCGGGTCGGCGCCGAAGGTCATCAGCACGCCCTTGACGTATTGCGGGCCGCCGGCGGTGGTGACCAGTTCGTCGGTGACGATGCCGTCGTCGGACATGAACTTGGCGGTCAGGCCCTGCTCACGCATTTGGCGAACCAGGGGACCTGCTTCCGGGTGCAGGCCGCCGAAGTAGACGACCTCGGCGCCCGAGGCGCGGATCTTGGTGACCAGGGCGTTGAAGTCCTTCTCGCCACGGGTCAGGCCTTCATAGAGGACTTCCTTCACGCCGCGCTTGTTCAGCTGCGCCTTGGTGGCGTCGGCCAGGCCCTGGCCGTAGGTGTCCTTGTCGTGGATGACCGCGACTTTCTTGGCCTTCAGCACGTCGACGATGTAGTCGCCGGCGACGATGCCCTGCTGGTCGTCACGGCCGCACATACGGAACATGTTGGCCAGTCCGCGCTCGGTCACGGCCGGGTTGGTCGAGCCGGGGGTCATGGCGATGATGCCGGCCTCGTCATAGACCTCGGAGGCGGGAATGGTCGAGGAGGAGCAGAAGTGGCCGACCACGGCGACTGCCTTGTCCTCGTCTACCAGGCGGTTGGCCACGGCTACGGCCTGCTTGGGTTCGCAGGCGTCGTCGGCCTTGACCAGCTTGATCTTCTCACCGTTGATGCCGCCGGCTGCGTTGATGTCCTCGGCGGCCTGGGACGCCCCGCGCCAGTACTGCTCGCCGAAGGAAGCGTTGGCCCCGGTGTGCGGGCCGGCAACGCCGATCACGACGTCGGCTTCGGCGAGAGAAGTCATGCCCATTGCGGCGGTTACCGCCAGAGCCAGAAAGCCTTTTCTGAAAATCTTCTGCGACATGGAGTTTTGCTCCTGAGGTTTTTGTGATGACGCGCGAAACACCAGATGTTGGCGATTAGCCAACAGCAAGCCGCGTGCCATTCGTTTTTGTTATTGGCAAAGTCCTACAGCAAAACCAAACAGAGCTGATAGATAACGGCCTCTACCGCGTGCAACCCCACAGATAGAAAGGTGCAACCCATCCATTTGCGAGGCGCAACCAGCCACCCTGCACGCCGACGAAAATCGGCAGCGACAGGCGCAACCCGAGAAGTAACCATCGCTGTAACCGAACTGCACATTCGCGGTGCGCGCCTGGGACGGTAACGCACCAAAAAGGCTAGACCATAGTGCAGAACGGGTCAGATGGATGGCGGACGGAGCCGGGCGAGCTCCGTCCCTGGAGCCGCTTCCTCAGATCACCACGCGCAGGCACTGGCCGGCGTGATAAAGCGAGAAGCCCGCTTCGTACAGACAACTGCGTAGGCCCACCGCGGATATTTCCTCGAGGGGACGCAGCGGCATGGGCAGGGCATTGCTGTCGCCGCGCAACAGGAAATCGGCGAAGGCCTTGCCTACCACGGTGCCCGTGGTCACGCCGCGACCGTTGTAGCCGCTCATGGCGAGCAGCCCCGGCGCCGGCTCGAACAGGCGCATCAGGTGGTCGGGGGTGAAGTCGATGCAGCCGGTCCAGGTGAACTCCCAGTCCACCTTGCCCAGCCGGGGGAAGTAATGCTGCTGGACACGGTCGGCCCAGCTCTTGAGGAACCAGGCCGGCTTGCCGGTGCCCTTGCCCAGGCTGCCGAGCAGCAGGCGGCCATCGGCGTCGCGACGGATGCTGCTGAGCACTTGTCGGGTGTCCCAGGAACCCTGGCCGCCGGGCAGGATTCGATCAGCCTCGGCGCCTTCCAGCGGACGCGAGGCGACCTGGTAGTAGTAACCGGGGAAGAAAGTGCGGCGCAGCTGCGTCCACTCGCCTTCGGTGTAGGCGCTGGAGGCGATCACCACCTTCTGCGCCAGCACGCTGCCGGCGTCGGTGCGCACGCGCCAGGCGTCGCCTTCCTTGTGCAGGGCGGTGACCGCCGAATGGTGATAGAGCTCGCCACCCATGCCGACCACGGCGCGGGCCAGGCCGCTGACGTAGGCCATCGGGTTGACGGTGCCGGCACGGCGGTCGAGCAATGCGCCGGCGATTTTCTCGGTGCCACAGGCTTCGGCACAGGCCGCGCCGGTCAGCAGTTCGACCGGGGCGCCGCGCCGCTGCCACTGTTCGCAGCGGCTGCGCAGGTCGTTCAGGCCGCGCTGGTTGTGCGCCATGTGCAGGGTGCCTTCGTTGCGCGCCTGGCACTGGATGCCGTACTTGTCGATCAGCGAGAAGACCAGCGAAGGAGCCGCGCCCAGCATGCGGTTGAGGCGCCCGCCGACGTCCGCGCCCAGACCGGCCTCGATCTCGTCCGGCGGAATCCACAGGCCGGCGTTGACCAGCCCGACGTTGCGCCCGGCGCCGCCATTGCCGGTGCGATGAGCCTCCAGCACGCACACGCGCTGGCCCTCTTCCAACAGATGCAGCGCCGCCGAAAGGCCGGTGAAGCCGGCACCGATCACACAGACATCGGCCTTGCGTTCCCCTTGAAGCGCCGGTGCATCCGGCCGCTCGGGGGTCAGGTATTCCCACAGACACTCTTGGCGAAGCGACATCCAGCGATCCTTATTCGTGAATCTTGTGAATGACTCGGTACTGCGGTGTTGCCATTGGGTCCCCGCGTTCGCGGGGATGACACGGGAGGGCCGGAGCCCTCCACCGCCAATCCCGCGAACGCGGGAACCCAGCAGACAGCCTCAATCGAACACTATGCCCTGGGCCAGCGGCAACTCCCGCGACCAGTTCACGGTGTTGGTCTGCCGGCGCATGTAGGCCTTCCAGGCGTCGGAGCCGGATTCGCGGCCACCGCCGGTTTCCTTCTCGCCGCCGAAAGCGCCGCCGATTTCCGCGCCGCTCGGGCCGATGTTGACGTTGGCGATGCCGCAGTCGCTGCCGATCGCCGACATGAAGCCTTCCGCCTCGCGCACGTCAGTGGTGAACACACAGGAAGACAGGCCCTGGGGCACGGCATTGTTCAGCGCCACCGCCTCGTCGAAGTCCTTGTAGGGGATCACGTAGAGGATCGGCGCGAAGGTCTCGTGACGCACCACGTCGCTCTGCTCGGGCATCTCGACGATGGCCGGGGAGACGTAGAAGGCGTTGGGGAATTCGTTCTGCAGCTGGCGCTCGCCACCAAAGACCACGCCGCCTTCGCCGCGGGCCTGCTCAAGCGCACCCTGCATGGCGAGGAAGCTGTGCTCGTCGATCAGCGGACCGACCAGGTTGCCCTGTAGAGGATGGCCGATGCGGACTTTCGAGTAGGCAGCCTTCAGGCGGGCGACGATCTCGTCCTTCACCGACTCGTGGGCAATCAGCCGGCGCAGGGTGGTGCAACGCTGGCCGGCGGTGCCGACGGCGCTGAACAGGATGGCGCGCACGGCCATGTCGAGGTCGGCGCTCGGGGCCAGGATCATGGCGTTGTTGCCGCCCAGTTCGAGGATGCTGCGAGCGAAGCGCGCGGCGACGCGCGGGCCCACTTCGCGGCCCATGCGGGTGCTGCCGGTGGCGCTGACCAGGGCGACGCGAGGATCGTCCACCAGGGCTTCGCCGGCGGCGCGATCACCGATCACCACCTGGCTCAGGTGCGCCGGGGCATCGCCGAAGCGGGCGATGGCCTTTTCGAAAAGCGCCTGGCAGGCCAGCGCGGTGAGCGGAGTCTTCTCGGAGGGTTTCCACACCACGGTGTCGCCGCAGACCAGCGCCAGCGTGGTGTTCCACGCCCACACGGCGACCGGGAAGTTGAAGGCGCTGATCACGCCGACCACGCCCAGCGGCTGCCAGGTTTCGCGCATGTGGTGGCCCGGGCGCTCGGAGGCGATGGTCAGGCCGTAGAGCTGGCGCGACAGGCCGACGGCGAAGTCGCAGATGTCGATCATTTCCTGCACTTCGCCCAGGCCTTCCTGGGTGATCTTGCCGGCTTCCCAGGACACCAGTTCGCCGAGCTCGGCCTTGTGCGCGCGCAGCTCTTCGCCGAACAGACGCACCAGCTCGCCGCGACGCGGCGCCGGCACGGCACGCCAGGCGACGAAGGCCTGGGCAGCGCGGCCGATCTTCTGCTCGACCTCGGCGGCGCTCTCCAGGCGCACTGCGCCCAGACGGCTGCCGTCGATGGGGCTGTGGATCACGTGGTCGCCGTTGGTGTAGGCCTGGGAATCGACTCCCAGTTTCGCGAGCAGTGCGGAAATCATCATCTCTCCTGGTCCTTGCGGATAAGCCATTGGAATGAAAGCAGTAATAACTGGCTTGCCAACGGCCAACAAACGACGTTTCCTCTGCACATCATTCCGTAAATTCATGCCACGGCCCGAGGATTGGTCGGGCCCTTCGCACAGCACCGTCCGGATCGACTCGCCACCATGCTGAACAAACGCCACTTGCCCTCCATGACCGCCCTGCAGTGCTTCGAAGCCGTGGCGCGGCACCTGAGCTTCACCCGCGCCTCGGAGGAGCTGGCGCTGACGCAGAGCGCGGTGAGCAAACAGGTGGCGCAGCTCGAAGAGATGCTCCAGCACCTGCTGTTCCGCCGCGTGCGCCGGCGCCTGCAGCTGACGCCGGCGGGCGAGCTGTACCTGCAGGAGGTGCGCAAGATCCTCAGCCAGGTCGAGCTGTCCACCCAGTACCTGTTGTCCTACGGCGGCGAGACCGAGGTGCTGCGCGTCTCCACCCCGCCCACTTTCGGTGCGCGCTGGCTGGTGCCGCAGCTCAACGGCTGGCGCCACCGCCATCCGAACATCCACCTGGACCTGCGCCAGGAGCTGGAGCCGGTCGATCTGCTGCAATCGCGCTGCGACCTGGCGTTCTTCTTCGGCCCCGGCACCCTGCCCGGCGCCGAGTGCGTGCGCCTGTTCGGCGAGGAAGTGGTGCCGGTGTGCGCCCCCTCGCTGCTGCCGCCGCAGCCGCTGACCGACCCGCTGCAACTCGACGGCCTGGTGCTGCTGCAGAACGCCACCCGTCCGGAGGCCTGGCACGAGTGGTTCGCCAGCCTCGACCGACGCAGCGAACACAGCTTCCACGGGCCGCGCTTCGATACCTTCTACATGTGCATCCGTGCAGCGCAGGCCGGCTGTGGCGTGGCCCTGCTGCCGCGCTTCCTGGTGGAAGAAGAATTGCAGGAAGGCAAGCTGGCCATCGCCTGGCCGCATGCCCTGGAAAGCCGCAGCGCCTACTACCTGGCCTACCCCGAGCATGCCGCCGCGGTGCCCAAGGTGCGCGCATTCGTCGAATGGATCGGCGAACGCCTCGGCAAAACCGAATGACACCAGCCCCGGGCATCGCCCGGCGCGCCCGAGGCTGGTATTTTTTCCGCATCCGACAGGCGCCGACCTGTCCACAGCCGGATCGAGGAATCCCATGAAAGCCATCCAAGACGCCATCGCCAAAGACCTCAACGTGCAGCCGCCCTTCGAGGGCGAACAGGCCGTGCAGGCGGAAATCCAGCGCCGCATCCGCTTCATCCAGGACAGCCTGCGCGAATCGGGCACCAAGACCCTGGTGCTGGGCATCAGCGGCGGCGTCGACTCGCTCACCGCCGGCATGCTCTGCCAGCGCGCCGTTGAGGGCCTGCGTGCCGAGACTGGCGACGAAAGCTACCGCTTCATCGCCGTGCGCCTGCCGTACAACGTGCAGGGCGACGAAGCCGACGCCCAGGCCTCGGTGGACTGCATCAACCCGGACGAGCGCCATACCGTGAACATCGGCCCGTCGGTGAAGGCCCTGGCCGCGGAGATCCGCGCCCTCGACGGCCTGGCGCCGGCCACCGCCGACTTCGCCCTGGGCAACACCAAGGCGCGCATCCGCATGGTCGCCCAGTACACCATCGCCAACGCCCGCCAGGGCCTGGTGGTCGGCACCGACCATGGTGCCGAAGCGGTGATGGGCTTCTTCACCAAGTTCGGCGACGGCGCCTGCGACATCGCCCCGCTGACCGGCCTGGTGAAGCACCAGGTGCGCACCATCGCCCGCACCCTGGGCGCGCCGGAATTCCTGGTGGAGAAAGTGCCGACCGCCGACCTCGAGGACCTCGCTCCCGGCAAGCCGGACGAGCACGCCCACGGCGTGACCTACAAGGAGATCGACGCCTTCCTGCACGGCAAGCCGGTCAGCCCGGAGGCGTTCGAGATCATCAAGCGCACCTACGAGAAGACCCACCACAAGCGCCAGTTGCCGAAGGCGCCGTAAGGTCGACCGCTCCGCTCCTGACCTTGTAGGAGCGGACCTTGTCCGCGATAGCCGAAAGCAGCGGCACGATTCGCGGATGAGATCCGCTCCTACAGGGTTGAAGCTCTGCCGTCAGGCAACGCGCGCAGGCAGCACGTACAGCCACACCGCCACGAAGTGCAGCAGGCTGCCGGCGATGACGAACAAGTGCCAGATGCCATGCCAGTGGCGGAAGCGCTCGTCGTAGGCGAAGAACAGGATGCCGATGGTGTAGCTCGCCCCGCCGGCCACCAGCCAAGCCACTCCGGCATCACCCAGGGCACGGTGCAAGGGCCCCAGGGCGATCAGCACTATCCAGCCCATCACCGCGTAGATGACGATGGACAGCACCCGCGCCTCGGAGCGCGGCTTGATTTCCTGCAGCATGCCGAAGATCGCCAATCCCCAGACGATGCCGAACAGCGTCCAGCCCCAGGCACCCTTCAGGCTGACCAGGCAGAACGGCGTGTAGCTGCCGGCGATCAGCAGGTAGATCGACAGGTGGTCGAGCTTGCGCAGCACAGCTTTAGCCCGCCCGCGCACGCTGTGGTACGCGGTGGAGATGCTGTAGAGCATTAGCAACGTGCCGCTATAGACCGACACCCCGACGATCTTCAGGGCGTCGCCCAGCAGACTGCTGCTCACCACCAGCCAAGTGCCGCCGGCCAGCGCCAGCAGGGCGCCGACAAGGTGGGTCCAGGCGTTGAAGCGTTCACCGTGATACATGATTCCCCCCGGCACCCGCCCAGGCGGGGCGGACGCGCTCAAGGGAAAAGGTAGAACGAAAAAGCCCGGCACAAGGCCGGGCTTTTCAGTTGGGCGACGAAATCACTTCAGGGTCAGGGTGCCCTTCATCATCGCGGAATGGCCGGGGAAGCTGCAGAAGAACGTGTACTGCTCGTCTGCCTTGAGCTTGGAGACGTCGAAGGTGACCGAATCCTTCTCGCCGGCACCGATGATCTTGGTGTGGGCGATCACGCGGGTATCGCCGTCCTTCAGGTAGTTCTTGTCCAGGCCGGCGGCCATGCCGTCGCCTACCACGCCCTGCATGTCGGCGGCGGTGGTCAGCACCCAGTTGTGGCCCATGACGTTCTTGGCCAGGGCGCCGGGGTGGGACAGGTTGACGGTGAAGGTCTTGCAGCTCTTGTCCACGCTGATGGCGTTGGTGCTGAACTGCATCTGGTCGGTGCCCTGGATGTCGACGGAGCATTCGGCGGCCAGCAGCGGAGCGCTGAACAGGGCGAGCAGGGAAACGGCGGCGAGTTGGCGGAACATGGGAGCCTCCTAGGCAGGTTGGGCGGGAAACCGGAGCAGCAGGCTGCCCGAAACGCAAAGGCCGGCTGCTGATCCAGGTCAAAACGGCGGCAACGAGTGCCAGTGTTGTGCCATGGCTGATTTCTATCAGACCGATCCGAAGGATCAACGAGGCAAAACAGCGCGCCCCGTCCAGCATAGCCCCACGCCAACGACCAGGAGCAAAACCATGCCGAGAAAATCGGATACAACCATGTATACAATATTTCAACAGCTGTTCGCCAGCTACGCGCTCGGTGCCTGTGGCGGCTGATCGGCCGCAGGCTTGGTCCGTCCCGCGTCAGCCGGTAACCTTGGCGGTTCGTTGTCCGTCACGGAGTTCCAAGCGATGACCCTGCGTTCCGTCTGCGTGTTCTGCGGCGCCAGCCCCGGTGCCAGTCCCATCTACCGCGAAGCCGCGGAAAACCTCGGTCGACATCTCGCCGAGCGCGGCTTGCGCCTGGTCTATGGCGGCGGTGCAGTGGGCCTGATGGGCATGGTCGCCGACGCTGCCCTGGCTGCCGGCGGTGAAGTGATCGGCATCATTCCGCAGAGCCTGCAGGACGCCGAGATCGGTCACAAAAGCCTGACCCGCCTGGAAGTGGTGGATGGCATGCACGCCCGCAAGGCGCGCATGGCGGAGCTGGCCGACGCCTTCGTCGCCCTGCCCGGCGGCCTGGGCACCCTGGAAGAACTCTTCGAGGTCTGGACCTGGGGCCAGCTCGGCTACCACGCCAAGCCCCTGGGCCTGCTCGAAGTGAACGGTTTCTACGAACCGCTGCTGACCTTCCTCGACCACCTGGTGGACGAGCGCTTCGTGCGCCCGCAACACCGCGGCATGCTGCAGCGCGGCGCCACCCCAGCCGAACTGCTGGACGCCCTCGAAGCCTGGCAACCGCTGGCCGCACCCAAGTGGGTCGACCGCACGCCGACCTAACGCCAGCAGCGTACGTCCGGGCCCCGGTCGCCCAGCGCATTGAGCGTCAGCGCCGGGCATTCCGGGTCCCGGCGCAGGGCCACGGCGACCAGCCGGAAGCCGCCGTCGGCCCCGTCGCCGGCACTCACCTCCAGGCGGTAGAGGCCACTGCGTGAAAGCGCATCCAGGCCCAGCAGGTCGATCTGCCCGCTGACTCGCACGAAGCGGTGGTTCTGCGCGAAGTAGCGCTCCTGGCGCGCCGCCGCGTCCATGAGCAGCGCCCGCCCCTCCACGCGGTTCGCCCGCAGCACGTGCGCCTGGTAATTGGGGATGGCAATGCTCGCGAGGATGCCGAGGATCGCCAGGGCCAGCAGCAACTCCAGCAAACCGAAACCGCGCACGCGCTTCACAGGCCGCCCTCCAGTACGCGCCAGCTCTGCCGGCCGGGCCGCACGCCGTCAAAGAAGCGCACTGTCTCGCTGCGGCCCAGGGCAATGCCCAGGCCACTGGCCAGATCGAATGCGTACGACAAGCCACTGTCGCCGACGACGAGTCGCAAGCTGGCCACGACTTCGCCCTCGCGACGGTCGGCCTCGTCGATGCTCCCGTCATGGTTTGCATCGAGCGCATCGACCTGCGGCGCCCCACCGGTGCGCGGATCGACGGCCAGCAGGCGGCTGACCACTCCGCTACAGGGATCGGCATTCGGCGCCAGGGTGGTGAACAGCGCCAGTTGGCCGCTGCTGACCGGGTCGGCGATCGACCGCTCGCCCGCCTCCGGCAAATCGACATACCAGCCCCATTGCTTCACCCGCGCCTCGGGGTCCTTCTCCACTCGCCAGACCACCGGATGACGGCTGAGGCTTCGGCGCCCCGCTGCGTCCTCGGCCCCGAGCACCTGTCGCTGCAGATCGGTGCGGGTGATGCGCGGCGTGCCGAGTGCGGCCTCGCCCGCCGTATGCCGATCCCAGATGCCGTAGAGGCTCATTGGCCTGCCAACCGCAGGTCGAGCGTCGGCTTCCTCGAAGAACTTGCCGGTGCCAAACAGCACCAGCAGGCCCTCACCGGTGGGATGGCGGATCACCCGGGGCGCGGCGCTGATTGGCTGCGGACGCGAGGCAGCATCGCGGGCAGCGAACAACGGGCGCCCAGCGAATGCTGTGCGCGCCCCCTCCGCGCCCGCAGCGAGGTCGAAGCGCCAGAGATTGCCGAGCAGATCGCCGGCATAGGCGTAGTCGGCAATGCCGTCGCCATTTCGGTCCACCGCGCGCGGGCTGGACAGGCCGCTGGGCGCACCGCTGTGATCATTCGCCGACAACACCTGAAGCAGGCGGCCGCTGCCGATGTCGATCAGATAGAGCAGCGCCCTGTCGTTCCGGCTGCCATAGCCGTTCGCTGCCAGCACTACCCAGCGCCCATCGCTCAGCCGTACCAGGCTCGGACGCGGCAAGCCGAAACCGAGCTCGGCGAAGCG
Source organism: Pseudomonas sp. QL9 (assembly GCF_041409665.1). Taxonomy (NCBI): domain Bacteria; kingdom Pseudomonadati; phylum Pseudomonadota; class Gammaproteobacteria; order Pseudomonadales; family Pseudomonadaceae; genus Pseudomonas; species Pseudomonas sp. QL9. The sequence continues at coordinate 3,309,035 of NZ_CP166971.1, read as the reverse complement.
TTCGCTGGCGTCGATCTCCCAGAGCAACCGCGGGCTCCGCGGATCGCTCACGTCCAGCGCAAAGAACCCTCGCCCCCCGCCGCCAAGGCTGCCGACCAGCACGGTGTGCCAGTCACCGTCGATGTAGACATCCTCGGCCACCAGCGGCCCGTCGACGAAGTAGCGATGCCGGTCGCCGACGTATCCCGGATCGGCCAACTGGTTGAGCTCGCCGATGACAGCGCTGGGCACGAAGGCGAAGAGCTCGTCGCCACTGTCGGCCGCAAAGGCGTGGAGCATGCCGTCGTTGGCGCCAACGTAGATCACGCTCGGACGCTGTGCCTGTGCTGCCTTGTAGGCGCTGTAGCGATGAGCTTGCGGGTCGTCTTCGAGTTGGTCGAGCGCCCGTGCGTTGCGCGAGGGCGGACCGATCAGCAAGGGAGTGGAATTGACGATGTCGCCCAGCACCGAGCTGCGCTGCCGAAAGAGCCGGCCTTCCTCTCCGCGCTCGCCGCGCAGGAACGCCAGGCGTTCGCGCCCCAGCCCATCCGGCTCGCCACCCGGCGGATGATCGAGCGCAGCCTGCTGCGCGGGGTCGAGATTGTCCCAACGGAATTCGACCAGCCTGCCGTCGCGGTTCATCAGCACGCGGCGCGCCATGCCCTGCGCTTCGAGTCGCGCCCTGGCGCTCCACAGCGCCTCGCGCGGAGCGTTCGGTTGGAGCCGGTAGCGCATGAGCTCGCCACTCCAGTCTTCGCTGTCGAAGCTCGCGACGTAGCCATGGGAGCCGGCCTCAACCGCAGGCGCTGCTATGGAGGCAAGGCACAAGGGCAATTGACTGACCTCCGCCTGCACCTGGAAGACCAGGCAAAAGGCGAGCGCTGACGCGCCCGCGAATGGGTGCTTCATGGGTTGTCCTCAGTTGGAATAGCGCCGCGCGTACACCGCTTGCAGGATCACCGGCGCACGTCCGGCGTCGCCGCTGGCATAGGCGTCGACGTAGTAGAAGTCGGTACGCGGAATCGCCTCGCCGAGATTGCCCAGGTTCAGCCCCTCGCCATCGCTGGCGAAGTACGCCGCATGCAGGCGCGGCGCCGGCTCGAAGCGCGTGCCGCCATCAGAGCCGCGGTAGTCGCGCGCATTGCCCGGGGCCGCCCACCAGCGCTGCGGAACGCCCTGCCACAGCCAGCGCCAGCGCTGGTCGCGGACCTCGCGCACTTGCTCGACCTGTAGCACGCAAAGTGCCTGTGCCGCGCGGCAGTCTTCCCCCCGCCCGTCCTCGGGCCCGGTCATCCGCGCCAGACGCCGCTCGCCCTCGCGTAACGCGGACTCGGCGGCATTGAAGACTCTCCGTTGCTCGGCGCCATTGCCCACCAGGCGGAATTCCAGCTGGGCCGCGCGCATGCCTGTCAGCGCCAGCAGGCTCAGCATCAGCAGCATGAGCAGCGCCACCAGGAGCACAGCGCCCGCCTGTCTGCGCTTCATGGGCCAATGCTCCGCAGCGCCAGGCTGAGCTGGCTGAGGTGCAGCAGGCGGTGGTCCCCGGCGGGCCGTTCGAGTCGCCTGCCGCTGAGCGCGCGCCAGTGCTCCAGGCGCTCGCTGGCAATGCCGTCGGCCGCCCGCTGCTCACTGGCGAACAGCAGGGCGAGGCCGATGGACTGGAGCGGGTCCCGCGGCCGGGGAAGTGGCTGGAACTGAAAATCCAGCAGCCCATCGACCAGCACGCTGCTACTGGCGAAACCCACAGCGCTCTCGACGCGGGAAGCACAACCCAGCTCGCCGGCGAGGCTGTCGAAACTCAGGCGCGCCACCACGTTGAGCGGCTGCGCGGAGAAGGCCAGCGGGTTGCCCGTGCAGTCCGCCTCCTGCGCTTCGAAGCCGCGCTGATAGCGCACACACAGCTCGGCGCGGCGACCGTCGCCAGCATGTGCGAGGGCAATGCTCTGACCGCTGGCGAAGGCGGGACAGCCGCCACTCGCGGGCATAGCCCCAAAGGCCGCTTCAGGCGAATCCTGCTCGGGCCTGGTGCGATAACCCGCCTGCGCCACCAGCCGGCTGATGAGCTGGATGGCGAGCCGGGCGTTCTCCTGGTTGGCCAGTTGCCCCTGCTGAACCCCGTAATGCCGCTTGCCGTCGAGGAACAGCTGGGTGATGCCCAGCACCAGGAAGCCGCCCAGCGCCAAGGCCACCAGCAGCTCGACCAGCGCCAGGGCGCGCTGCCGCCTCATTTCATAGTTCCGCGCGCAGGGCATGGCTGCATACCTCCTGCTCGCACAGGCCAGAGCGACGGTCGGACCAGAACAGACGCACGAGCACCGCGCTGCCGGTCGCCGAACATTGCCCGGGCGCGGCGCTTCGACAGATCTCGACGCGCCCGAGCAGCTCCGCGTCTACCGGCAGCAGCCGCTCGATGCTCTGCCGCCAGCACCCGAGGTCGGCGCGCGCGACGGCAACACCGCCGGCGCGGCGATCGCGCTCGGCACAATTTCCCGTTGCACCGGGGAAAGCTTCGCCGTGCGCTTTGAAATAGCCGTCGATGCCTGCTGGGTTACTGCGCATCAGCTCCAGCAGATCGCTGGCCAGCAAGGTCGCGCTATCGCGCCATTGCGCGTCCAGTAGGTGCTGCTGGGCCCTGGCCTGAAAGGCCAGCGACCCGAGCACGCCGATGCCCAGCACCAGCAGCGCGACCAGCACTTCGATCAGGGTGAATCCACGGGAGTCCTGCATGGGCGATCCTCGGCATGGCCATTGGGAGCGCACAGGCTGCCGCGCGAGTGCAGGCGGCGATGCAGGCTTCGTCCATCACTAGGCGAAGGGTTTTCCCCCAGGATGCTAGGAGGGTTTTGACGGCGCACCGACGCTTCCTACGTGGCGTCCGGTTGTCCGCGCCAGCCGACCGCTCATCGTGGACGGAGTAGGAAGCGTCCCTCAGAAACGCGAAAAGCACGCCGAAGCGTGCTTTCCGGAAACCCTCCAGCTGCGCTAGTTGCCGGGCGCCTGATGAACGATCACGTTCTGCGTCGGGGTCGGCGCCGGGAAGCCAGTGCCCAGCGCTTCCTTGATGGTACGGTTGGTGTCGAAGTAGACCTGCCAGTAGTTGTCGTTGTGGCAGTACGGACGCACCGCCAGTACCGGGCCGACCAGGTTGAACTCGAGGATTTCCACGTCCACCGCCGGTTCGGCGAGCACGTTGGGGACCTGCGCGATGCGCTCCTTGAGCAGGGCGGCGGCGGCGGCATAGTCGGCGGCGCCGGACAGCTGTGCCTTGAGGTCTACACGGCGGAACGCGTTCTGAGTGAAGTTCTGGATGGTGTCGCCGAAGATCTTGTTGTTGCCAACGAGGGTCAGCACGTTGTCCGGAGTGTTGATCGCGGTGACGAACAGGCCGATCTCCTTGACCGTGCCGGTGACACCGCCGGCGCTGACGAAATCACCGACCTTGAACGGCCGCAGCACGATGATGAAGCCGCCGGCGGCGAGGTTGGCCAACAGTCCCGACCAGGCCATGCCGATGGCCACGCCGGCGGCGGCGATCAAGGCCGCCAGGCTGGTGGTCTGCACGCCGAAGTAACCGAGGATGCCGATCACCAGGACGATGTTCAGGGTCACGGTGATGAAGGAGCCGACATAGCGCAGCAGCGTGGGGTCGACCTTCTGCCGGCCAAGGGCCTTCTCGACCATGTTCACCGCCATGCCGATCAGCCAGCGGCCGATCATCCAGAAGGCAATGGCGGCGAGGATCTTGATGCCGAAGGCCAGGGCGTATTGCTGTACCAGCGCCCAGATCTCGTTGAATTTCTCCGTACTCACATTGACGATGTTGGTGTCACCCATGGTCTTGCCTCATCCGTTGATCGAGAAACGACCACGGAAAAGCTAGCACGCGCTCCGCAGCTTGCTCGCCGGGCAATTTTCCCGCTTGCGCGCGTTCAGACCGCCAGTTCCCAGTGCGGCATCACCGTCACGCGCACTTCCGGATCGTGGCTGCCGCCGCCGAGGATCACTCCGCGCAGCGGCGAGACGTCAGCGAAATCACGGCCCCAGGCCAGGGTGATGTGCTCCAGCGAGGGCAGCACGTCGTTGGTCGGGTCGAAGTCCACCCAGCCGTTCTGCGGGCAATACAACGACACCCAGGCATGCGAGGCGTCTGCGCCAATCAGTCGCGGCTGGCCGGGCGGCGGCTGGGTCAGCAGGTAGCCGCTGACGTAGCGCGCGGCCAACCCGCGCGAACGCAGGCAGGCGAGCATCAGGTGGGCGAAGTCCTGGCAAACGCCGCGGCGGCGCTCCAGCACTTCGGTCAGCGGCGTGGCGACCTGGGTCGCCTCGGCATCGAAGGCGAATTCGCCGTGGATCTTGCCCATCAGCCGCGCGGCGCCCTCGAGCAGCGGCAGGCCGGGCGTGAAGCAGTCGGCGCCGAACTCGGCGAACTGTCGCTTGATCCGTACGTAGGGCGATTCCACCCGGTAGCGGCAGGCGTCCAGCTCCTCACGGCCCAGCGGCCGTCCGCTGAAAGCCAACGCAGCAGCCACCTGCTCCCAGGCCGGCGAGGCCCGCAGGCTCAGCGGCAAGCGCGGTAGCACTTCCACCTGAAGGCGCGCATCGACCCGCAACTCGTCATGCGGGCGCTCGAAGGCCAGGCGCGTCAGGGGATTGCCGAAAACGTCGACGCCGTCGCTGCGCCGGGTCGGTAGCGGCTCGATCAGCAGCTCGCGGGCCAGGCAGCGCTGCCACGGGCAATCGCGCGGCCACAGGTGCAGCAGCTGCTGCGACAGCGATACGGGCGCGGCATAGCGGTAGCGGGTGTCGTGGAACACCTGGTAGCGGGCGACTTCGCCCGGCGGGCTGGAGACCAGGGGCAAGGCCATCAGGTGGACACCGTGCGTTGGCTGACGTCATCGACGTGAGCGAAGTAGCGCAGGCCGAGTCGATCGGAAACCTGCCCGGCACCGCGCGCCAGCTCGCGCAGCAGGCGCGCCAGGCCGGCGAGCACTTCGTCCAGCCCGGCATTGCCGAACAGCGCCTCTTCCAGAGTGGCGAAGTCGAAGCTGCGCAGGCGCTCGGTGAGGTGCTTCAGGTCCATTTCGCGCGGCGCGCCGAACTCCTGGTGCAGGCGATCCAGCGAGCGATCCAGGGCCTGCAATTGGAAGAACAGCGCGTGCGGGTTCTGCTCGTGCAGCAGGAGCAGGTCGAGGACCGGGATCAGCTGCGGCCCGGCCAAGTAGCGCGAACGATAGGTGATGGTGCTGTTGCCCAGCTCCAGCAACCACTCCAGGGCGCCCGGGTCCCAGGCCGCGCCGCCTTCGAGGAAGCCGGCGATGGCGTCGGCGAAGAACTGGATGCGTTCGATGCGCCGGCCAATCATCAGGAAGCGCCAGCCATCGTCGCGGGTCATGTCGTCGAGGGCGAAGCCGGACAGCGCCGCCAGCGACATCAGCAGGCGGTTGAGGAAGTCCAGGGCGTCGCCCAGCTCGGTACGCCGCGGATCCAGCCCCTGCAGCTCGCGCTGCAATTCGAGCAGCGCCAGCCAGTTTTCCCGCGACAAGCGTCCGCGCACCTGTGCCGCCGCCCAATGCAGACGGCGCAAGTTGGCGCTCAGGCTGCTGCCCCAATCGCCTTCAAGCAGGGCCGCCAGCAGGCGTTGCTCCAGCGGCTCTTCGCCCTGCGGCAACACGCCGAGGGCGCCGGCCAGGGCGAGCGCGCTGCGTAGGGCTTGTTCGTCGCCATCGGCATCGACATAGCGCGACAGCACCACGCGCAGCAGCCGCGCATTGTCATCGCAACGCTCGGCGTAGCGGCCGAACCAGAACAGGTTCTCCACCACCCGCGAGGGCAGGTACGGGTCTTCGCGGATCAGGTCGCGCGCGCCGATGCTGCGCGGCCGCAGGGGCTCGCCGTGGACCGGGAGGTCGGCCAGCACCCAGGTGTCCTTGCTCGCGCCGCCGCGCTGCATGGAGACCACTTCGGCGTCCGCCGCCGAGGCCACCCGCGTCAGCCCGCCGGGCATCACCCAGTAGCTGCCGTCGCTGCCGGCGACCACGAACACGCGCATGCCGATGGCCCGCGACTGCAGCTCGCCGCGCGCGCCGTGACTGTGCCAGACCGGTGCCTGGGAGAGTTGCGCCTGGCGTTGTGCGACATAGGCGTGCGGCTGCGCGGCCAGGCGCGCCTCCAGCTCGACGCGCGCCGCCGCATCCAGCGCATGGCCGAACAGCGGCTCGAAGCTCTGCGAGGGGAAGGCCGGCTTGATCACCAGATGGTCCAGCTCCGCCAGCGCGGTACTCACCGCCCCCGACTCACCGCACCAGCGCGTCTGCACGGCCGGCAGCAGCAGTTCTTCGTCGAGCAGGCGCCGCGCCACCGCCGGGAGGAAGCCCAGCAGACCGGGCGACTCCAGCACCCCGCTGCCCAGCGCGTTGGCCACCAGCACACGGCCGCAGCGCACGGCATCGAGCAGGCCGGGCACGCCGAGCGCGGAATCGGTACGCAGCTCCAGCGGATCGCAGAAGTCGTCGTCGAGGCGGCGCAATACCGCATGGACGCGCTGCAGGCCGCCGAGAGTCTTCAGGTACAGGGTGGCATCGCGCACCGTCAGGTCATGCCCCTCCACCAGCGGGAAGCCCAGCTGGCGCGCCAGGTAGAGGTGCTCGAAATAGGTCTCGTTGAAACGCCCCGGCGTCAGCAGCACCACCAGCGGCGTCTCGCCGTCGCTTGGTGCGCACTGCGAGAGGGTCTCCTGCAGGGTGCGGAAGTAACCGGCCAGGTATTGCACGCGCAGGTCGCGGTAGAGCTCCGGCAGGGCACGCGAGACGATCTGCCGGTTCTCCAGCGCATAGCCTGCGCCGGAGGGTGCCTGGGTGCGGTCGGCGAGCACGTGCCACCGGCCGTCAGCGTCGCGCGCAAGATCAGCCGCATAGCAGTGCAGGTAGATGCCGCCGGGCGGGGTCAGGCCGCTGCACGGCCAGAGGAAATTCGGATGGCCGTAGACCAGCTCGCTGGGCAGCAGCCCTTCGGCGAGCAGGCGTTGTTCGCCGTAGAGATCGGCCAGCACCGCATTGAGCAGCCGCGCACGCTGCGCCACGCCGCTGGCGATGCCTTCCCACTCCTCGGCGGACAGCAGGTTGGGCAGCAGGTCCAGCTCCCAGGGGCGGTCGGCGCCCTTGGGGTCGGCGTAGACGTTGTAGGTCACGCCGTTTTCCTGAATCTGCCGCGCCAGCAGGGCCTGGCGCTGGCGCAACTGGGCCACGCTGGAGCGCTCCAGGCGATGCAGCAGGCGCTGCCAGTGCGGGCGCACCGCGCCCTCGACGTCCAGCAGTTCGTGGTACGCCGTGGCGGTCAGCGGATAGTGGGCGAGCAGCTCGGACATCGGGGACTCGACGCGCAGGATGGCCTTCTCACTTTAGCGGGCGGACAGGGTCATGTCCGCCGCAGGTCCAGGGTCATCGGCAACTCGGCCGAGCTGTGCGGCAACGCCACCTCCATCCGCCCGGGCGTGTGCCCATGGCGGAAGAAGCGCGCCAGGCGCCGGCTCTCGGCCTCGTAGGCGTTCACCGGGAAGCTCTCGTAGCTGCGTCCGCCCGGATGGCTGATGTGGTACTGGCAGCCGCCGAGCGAGCGCTGCATCCAGGTATCGACGATATCGAACACCAGCGGCGCCTGAACGCCGATGGTCGGCTGCAGGCAGGAGGCCGGCTGCCAGGCGCGGTAACGCACTGCAGCGACGAACTCACCGACCTGCCCGGTCGGCCGCAACGGTACCGGGCGGCCATTGCAGGTCACCACGTAGCGGTCCGGCGCCATGCCGGAAACCTTCAGCTGCACGCGCTCCAGCGACGAGTCCACGTAGCGCACGGTGCCGCCGGTGGCGCCCTCCTCGCCCAGCACGTGCCAGGGCTCCAGCGCCTGGCGCAGTTCCAGGTCGATGCCTTTCACCGCGTAGTCGCCGTATTTCGGGAAGCGGAACTCGAAGTGCGGTGCGAACCAGTCGCTGCGCAGCGGATAGCCGAAGGCGTTGAGCTCGTGGACCACGTCGGCGAAGTCCTGCTCGACGAAGTGCGGCAGCAGGAAACGGTCGTGCAGCTCGGTGCCCCAGCGCACCAGCTTCGGCGGCGTGTAGGGCTCGGTCCAGAAGCGCGACACCAGCGCGCGCAGCAGCAACTGCTGGGCGAGGCTCATGCGCGCATGGGGCGGCATCTCGAAGGCGCGCAGTTCCAGCAGCCCCAGGCGCCCGGAGGCGCTGTCGGGCGAGTACAGCTTGTCGATGCAGAACTCGGATCGGTGGGTGTTGCCGCTGACGTCCACCAGCAGGTTGCGTAGCAGTCGGTCGACCAGCCATGGCGGGCAGTCGGCGCCCGGCTCGGGCATCTGCGCGAAGGCGATTTCCAGCTCGTAGAGGGCATCGTTGCGCGCCTCGTCCACCCGCGGTGCCTGCGAAGTCGGGCCGATGAACAGCCCGGAGAACAGGTAGGACAGCGATGGATGGTTGTGCCAGTAGCTGATGAGGCTGCGCAGCAGGTCCGGCCGACGTAGGAAGGGCGAGTCGCCCGGCGCGGCGCCGCCGAGGACGAAGTGGTTGCCGCCGCCGGTGCCGACGTGGCGGCCGTCGACCATGAACTTTTCGCTCGACAGCCGCGACTGGCGCGCCGCCTCGTAGAGGAATTCGGTGCGCTCGACCAGCTCGCCCCAGTTCGCCGAGGGATGGATGTTCACCTCGATCACGCCCGGGTCGGGGGTGACGCGGAAGTTGACCAGGCGCGGGTCGGCTGGCGGCTCGTAGCCTTCCAGCAGCACCGGGCAGCCCAGCTCGCCGGCGGTGGCCTCGATGGCCGCGACCAGCTCCAGGTACGCCTCCAGCTCCGCCAGCGGCGGCATGAACAAGTACAGCCGGCCTTCGCGCGGCTCGGCGCAAAGCGCGGTGCGGGTGATCCAGCCGGCGGACTGGTGCATCAGCGGCTGGCGCGTGGCGTCCGGCCCGCCGGGCATGCGTCCGCGCGCCTGCTGCATCTGCGCGAGGCGTTGCAGCGGTGGGCGTGGCTGGCTTGGGTCGGCCGGGTTGACGTAGGGATAGTCGGCTTCGCTGACCCAGGGCTGCGAATCCAGCGGCAGGCGGTAGCCCAGTGCGGAGTCGCCGGGAATCAGCCGGCAGGTGTCCTCGCGGAGGAACCAGCGGCCACTTTCCCACTGATCGCCCGCCGCACTGCGCGCCAGCGGCAGCACGTGGCCGACCACCTCGCCCAGGCCCCGCTCGAAGACCTTGCGCAGGCGCTCGCGCTCCAGCGGGTCGGCCAGGCGCGCGTCTTCCGGGGTGACGTTGCTGGGCAGCCGGCGTTCGCGCCAGAGGTAGTAGAGCCAGTCCTCGTAGGCGGCGAACTGGGTATCGCCGGACAACCCCAGGCGCCCGGCCAGGCGACGCAGGAAGCGCGACGCGAGGGCCGCGTCGGCGCCGTAGCTGCGGTCTTCCTCGGCATAGAGCATGGGGTTGTTCCACAGCGGCTCGCCGTCGCGACGCCAGAAGCAGTTCAGCGACCAGCGCGGCAGTTGCTCGCCGGGGTACCACTTGCCCTGGCCGAAGTGCACCAGGCCCTTGGGCGCGTAGTGGCGGCGCAGGCGATGGAACAGCTCGGCGGCCACGCGGCGCTTGTTCGGGCCCAGCGCGGCGGTGTTCCACTCGGGGTCGTCCGGGTAGTCGAAGGCGACGAAGGTCGGCTCGCCGCCCATGGTCAGGCGCACGTCCTGCTCGGCGAGGTCAGCATCGATGCGCTCGCCCAGGTCGAGGATCGCCTGCCACTGCTCGTCGCCGTAGGGCTTGGTCACCCGCGGCGCTTCCCAGACACGCTCGACGCGCATCTCGTGACGGAAACTGACTTCGCACTCGTCGAGCCCGCCGCTGATCGGCGCCGCCGAGGAGGGTTCGGGGCTGCAGGCCAGGGGAATGTGGCCTTCACCGGCGAACAGCCCGGAGGTGGGGTCGAGGCCGATCCAGCCGGCGCCGGGCAGGTAGACTTCGGCCCAGGCATGCAGGTCGGTGAAGTCCACCTCGGTGCCGCTGGGGCCGTCGAGGGATTTCTGGTCGGCCGTGAGCTGAATCAGGTAGCCGGAAACGAAGCGCGCGGCCAGGCCCAGGTGGCGCGCCAGCTGCACCAGCAGCCAGGCCGAGTCGCGGCAGGAGCCGGAGGCCAGCTTGAGGGTTTCCTCGGGGGTCTGCACACCCGGTTCCATGCGGATCAGGTAGCGCACGTCGCGGGCCAGGCGCTGGTTCAGGTCGACCAGGTAGTCCACGGTGGCGCGCGGTTCGCGCGGGATGCCGGCGAGGTACTCGGCGAACAGCGGGCTGGCCGGCTGGCGCGACAGGTAGGGCGCCAGCTCGCGCTGCTCGTCGGCACCGTAGCTGAAGGGGAACTGCTCGGCGTAGGGCTCGAGGAAGAAGTCGAAGGGGTTGAACACCGCCATCTCGGCGACCAGGTCGACCTCCACGCGCAGCTCCTCGGTCTTCTCCGGGAAGACCAGGCGCGCCAGGTAGTTGCCCTGCGGGTCCTGCTGCCAGTTGATGAAGTGCTTGCCCGGGACGACCTTCAGCGAATAGCCGAGGATGCGCGTGCGGCTGTGCGGCGCCGGGCGCAGGCGCACCAGTTGCGGGCCGAGGTTGACCGCACGGTCGTAGCGATAGTGGGTGACATGCTGCAAGGCGACATGAATCGACACGGCGGGCCTCCTGCGGGCCTGGGCGATAACCGCTTGCGCGCAAGTCCCGTGCCAGCCAGCCAAGGCCCTGGCGCGGGCTGCGCAGGGGCGCCAGGCACCAGAGCGGGGCCAAGCGTGCACGCCGGCCGCGAGCGCGCACGAAAACGGGGCGTGGCACGGCGCCGGCTACGACCAGCCTAGCCCGTTGGGTATGACAGAGAGGAGACGGCGCGTTTGGCCGATTGAGGGAACGCGTAGGCCTTCCTGTAGGAGCGCGCCATGCGCGCGAATCGCGGGCATGGCCCGCTCCTACAGGGGGTAGAGCCGTATCAGGTGCAGCCGCCCGGCAGCGAAGCAATCCAGCGCTGCAGCATTTCCAAGCCTTCCTTGTGCACCAGGCTGCGGCCCAGCTCCGGCATCATGTCGCCGGGCTTGTCGCTGCCCACGCGGTAGGTCATCACCGAGAGCTCCGGATGCCCCGGATGGATGTCCTCCAGGCGTCCACCGGTACCGCCGCCGGCTGCCACCGGCTGCTTGCACAGGCCGTAGTTCACGCCGAACTCGGCGCGGGCGTCGAGGTAGAGGCCGGAAGTGCGGCCCGCGCCTTTGGGGTTGTGGCAGTGCCCGCAGTTGGCGTCGAGGTAGCTGCGCGCCTGCTTGTCCAGGGTCTCGCCGGCGCGCGGATGGCCCCAGAGGGCGTTCTGCGGCACCTGCGCCAGCGCCGGCAGGCCGCTCAGGAAGCCGCGCGCCTGCCAGTGGCTCAGTTGGTTGTCGCTGCCGTCGGCGTAGACGAAGTCCTTGTTCAGGTGACGCGCCTTGGGGCCCAGCGGGGCGATGCCGCCGCCCTTGTGCTCGGCGTGGCATTCGGAGCACTGGTTGGCGTCCGGCACCATGTAGGTGAAGGAGACCTTCTTCCCGGCAGCGTCCTGCAATTCGAGCGGCAGGCTATCGCCGGCCAGCTCGAGGGTCGCCTGCTTCTGCGCGGCGTCCCAGACGTAGGGCAAGGCGGTCCAGCCGTCCTTCTGCTTCACCAGCACGCGGGTCTCGACCAGGCGCACCTTGCTCAGGTCCAGGCCCTGCTGCGGGTCGCGGTCGTCCTGGGCGTTCTCCAGCAACTGCCCCGCTCCGTCGGTGGGGTAATAGAAGGTCTTGGTCAGCACCGTACCCAGCGGGTAGTCGAAGTGGTCGTCGGCATACTTCGCCGACTGGCCGTCGGGCATCCAGACGGTGCGCAGCTTGTGCGCGTAGTCGGTGAACAGCGGGGTGTTGAGGTCGTACGGCAACACCTGCGAGGCAGGCTTCAGATGACCGTCGGCCAGCTGCAGCATGCCCCAGCCGCTCAAGGTCTGCGGGTAGTCGTCGCCTTCGGGCTGGTAGCGCGGCTTCGCCTCCTGCCCGCACCCGGCCAGCGCAACGGCCAGGGCGAGCGACAACCAGGCGTGGGGCGCTCGCGTCATGCCTTGCCTCCCTTGTCGCCCAGGCCCGCCTGCTCGATCTTCGGCAGCGGGTTGAGCTTGCAGCGGTGGCTGCCCATGTCGGTACTGATGTTCTTGTAGCCGTTCGGGCCGTCGACATTGACCAGGGTGGCGTCACCGTTGTCGACGCAGATCGACAGGTTGTCCGGCAGTTTGCCGTCGACCACTTTCTTCTGGTTGAAGTAGCCGTCCCAAAGGATGTCCGGCAGGTGGCCGTTCAGGCCGAACTTGGCGATCTTCAGCGCCTTCAGCTCGAGGTGGTCGGGGCTGTCGCCGCCGGGCCCGAAGGTGTTGCCGTGGATGTAGATGCCTTCGGGGTAGGGGTCGAAGTTCGGCTGGGTCGCCTTGTCCGAATAGTTGGTGCTGTAGTAGCTGCTGATGATGACGTTGGCGGTTTTGTGGTTGCCGATCTTGTTGTCGAAGATCTCCACGTCGTCGTTGGAGTTCACCACCACGCCGGAACCGGCCGGCACGCTGGCCACCGGCGTGCCCTTGTGGCCGAAGTTCTCGTGGTTGTTGCCCTGCACGTCGTTGTTGAAGACGCGCGAGCCACGCCCCGGCTGCTGCAGGTTGGGCATGTTGAAGACGAGGATGCCACCGGTGTTGTCGGTGGCGACGTTGTTGTAGACGTCGGCGCCGATGGTGTTCTCGATCTCGATGCCGGCGACGTTGCGCTCGGCGCGGTTGTTGCGCACCACCACGTTGCGCGACTGGCCGACGTAGATGCCCGAGTCCGACGCGCCGATGGCGACGTTGCCTTCGAGCAGGGTGTTCTCGGTCTGCACCGGGTAGATGCCGTAGCCGCCGTTCTCGGTGGACGCGCCATTGGTCCACTCGGTGCGGATGTTGCGGATCACGATGTTCTTGCCGCCAACCACCTTGAGCGCGTCGCCGCTGGTGTCTTCGATGGCCAGGTTCTCGATGGTGAAGTCCGAGGCATCGACGAACAGCCCCTCCGCCCCGGCCTTCTGGCCCTTGAAGTTGAGGATGGTCTTGTCCATGCCAGCGCCGCGGATGGTCACGCCGTCGACCTTGAGGCTGAGGCTGCGGTCCAGGTGGTAGGTGCCCGCCGGAATCTCGATGACTTCGCCGGCCTTGGCCTTGATCAGGCGGGTCTGCAGATCTTTCTGAAAGTCCGCACTGACAGCAGCGGTAGGTTTGTCCTGCTCGCCGCAGGCGGCAAGGAGTACGGCGATGCTGAGGAGGGATAGAGCGGCGCGGCGCATGGCGGGGTCTCCGGCGTTGTTCTTATGATTTTGGAACTATAGTGCCAAAAACATTTTGTAAACAACCCCCGACAGCACGGGACCGACAGAATCGCCTGTAGGAGCGGATCTCATCCGCGATAACCGGGCCCCCGGCGCGATTCGCGGATGAGATCCGCTCCTACACACGGGGAAAAATCCACCGCAGAAACGACAACGGGGCCTTGCGGCCCCGTTGTCGATGTCACTCAGCGCGGTAGGTTCGGCTGGCGCTTGGTCGTGCGCTTCTTGCCCTTGGCGTAGCCGCTGGCCTTGCCCTCTTCCGCCTTGTTCCACGGCTTGGAGCCGTCGCTGGCGCGCGGCGGCAGGCCGGTGTGCTGGGTCAGGACGCGTCCGCCACCGTTGCCGGCGACCTTCTTGCTGCCGGACGGGGTCGAGTTCTTGCGGCGTGCGCTCTGGTACTCGTCGGTCTGCGGCTGGTAGGTCGGGATCAGGTGATGCTTGCCGTTGCCGATCAGGTCGGCACGGCCCATGCGCTCCAGCGCCTCACGCAGCATCGGCCAGCCCTTCGGGTCGTGGTAACGCAGGAAGGCCTTGTGCAGGCGGCGCTGCTGGTCGCTCTTGACGATGGTCACGCCGTCGCTCTTGTAGGTGACCTTACGCAGCGGGTTCTTGCCCGAGTGGTACATCGCCGTGGCGCTGGCCATGGGCGAGGGATAGAAGGCCTGCACCTGGTCGGCGCGGAAGCCGTTGCGCTTGAGCCACAGGGCGAGGTTCATCATGTCCTCGTCGGTGGTGCCCGGGTGCGCGGCGATGAAGTACGGGATCAGGTACTGCTCCTTGCCCGCTTCCTTCGAGTACTTCTCGAACATCTGCTTGAAGCGGTCGTAGCTGCCGATCCCCGGCTTCATCATCTTGTCCAGCGGGCCGCGCTCGGTGTGTTCCGGAGCGATCTTCAGGTAGCCGCCGACGTGGTGGGTGACCAGCTCCTTGACGTACTCCGGCGACTCCACGGCGAGGTCGTAGCGCAGGCCAGAAGCAATCAGGATCTTCTTCACACCCGGCAAGGCACGGGCCTTGCGGTACAGCTCGATCAGCGAGCTGTGGTCGGTGTTCAGGTTCTCGCAGATGCCGGGGAACACGCAGGACGGCTTGCGGCAATGCTTCTCGATCTCCGTGCTCTTGCAGGCGATGCGGTACATGTTGGCGGTCGGCCCGCCGAGGTCGGAGACCACGCCGGTGAAGCCCGGCACCTTGTCGCGCATTTCCTCGATCTCGTTGAGGATCGACTCGTGCGAGCGGTTCTGGATGATCCGGCCTTCGTGCTCGGTGATCGAGCAGAAGGTGCAGCCACCGAAGCAGCCCCGCATGATGTTGACCGAGAAACGGATCATCTCGTAGGCCGGAATCCGCGCCTTGCCGTACGCCGGGTGCGGCACGCGCGCATAGGGCATGCCGAACACGTAGTCCATTTCCTCGGTGGTCATCGGAATGGGCGGCGGGGTGAACCACACGTCCACTTCACCGTGTTTCTGCACCAGCGCGCGGGCGTTGCCCGGGTTGGTCTCAAGGTGCAACACGCGGTTGGCGTGGGCGTAGAGCACCGGGTCGTTGCGCACCTTCTCGAACGACGGCAGGCGGATCACCGTCTTCTCGCGGGTCATCTTCGGGCTGGGCAGCAGCTCGACGACCTTGGCCTCGTTGGCGTCCTCGACCGGGCCCTTCTCCTGCTCGATGGCGCAGGCGGCGGTGTCCTGGGTGTTGACGTAGGGGTTGATGATCTTGTCGATCTTGCCCGGGCGGTCGATGCGCGTGGAGTCAATCTCGAACCAGCCTTGCGGGGTATCGCGGCGGATGAAGGCGGTGCCGCGCACGTCGGTGATGTTCTCGATCCGTTCGCCGAAGGCCAGGCGCTGGGCGATCTCGACCACGGCGCGCTCGGCGTTGCCGTACAGCAGGATGTCCGCGGTGGCGTCGATCAGGATCGAGCGACGGACCTTGTCCTGCCAGTAGTCGTAGTGGGCGATGCGGCGCAGCGAGGCCTCGATGCCGCCGAGGATCACCGGCGTTTCGCTGTAGGCCTCCTTGCAGCGCTGGCTATAGACCAGGCTGGCGCGATCCGGGCGCGCGCCGGCCAGGCCGCCGGGGGTGTAGGCGTCGTCGCTGCGGATCTTCTTGTCCGCGGTGTAGCGGTTGATCATCGAGTCCATGTTGCCGGCGGCCACGCCGAAGAACAGGTTCGGCTGGCCCAGCTTCATGAAGTCGTCCTTCGACTGCCAGTCCGGCTGGGCGATGATGCCGACGCGGAAGCCCTGGGCTTCCAGCAGGCGACCGATGATCGCCATGCCGAAGGACGGATGGTCGACGTAGGCATCGCCGGTGACGATGATGATGTCGCACGAGTCCCAGCCCAGCTGATCCATCTCCGCCCGGCTCATCGGCAGGAAAGGCGCCGGACCGAAACACTCGGCCCAGTACTTGGGATAGTCGAACAGTGGCTTGGCGGCTTGCATCGGGGACACCGGGATACTCGAAAAGGGACGCGGAAAAACGCGGGCGCGGAATATAGCACAAAAAGTGAGCAATTCCGACTCCCGTGCTCGGGCTTCCTCCCCGACCGATGGCACTGTCGGTGATCGGCCAAGGCCGCAAAGGTCACTGCAGGGTGACGTGGCCAGTGGCTATACTCGCCCGACCGAACCTACCGGTTCGCCCCATCCTGCCGGGTACAGGGAGTGTCCGTCGTGCGCCATCTGTTGTTGTGCATCCTTGCCGTATGCCTGTGGCCCTTCGCGACGCTCGCCGCCGAGCCCGTTTCGCTCGATTCGCAATCCAGCGGACGGTGGCTGAACGACGCCCTGACGCTGCTCGAAGACCACAGCAAGCAGCTCGACCTGGAGCAGGTCGAGGCGCGTGACGCCGAGTTCGTGCCCGCCGCCGGCCGCACCAGCGTCGGCCAGAGCAGCAGCGCCTGGTGGCTGCGCCTGGACCTCGACCAGCGCATGACACCGCCCGGCGGCTGGTGGCTGGAGGTCGACGCGGTCAATCTGCTCGACCTGCGCGTCTACCTGCCGGACGGCCAGGGCGGATACCGCGAGCTGCGCTCCGGCGAAGCCGTGCCCTTTGCCGAGGGCCGCGACCGCACCTATCGCCGCCCGGTGTTCCACCTGCCCGAAGGCCAAGGCCCGCTGCGCGTCTACATGCGCAGCTACGATCCTGCCGGCAACTCCTTCCCGCTGCGCCTCTGGAGCCAGGACGACCTGCAGGACCACCGCGCACAAACCAACCTGTTCCTCGGCCTGGTCTACGGGCTGATCGGCGCGCTGCTGCTGTACAACCTGTTCATCCTCATCACCCTGCGCGACCGCGCCTACCTCTGGTACGTGCTGACCACCGCCTTCGCCCTGCTTTTCAGCATGGGCATGACCGGCCACGCCTTCGAGTACCTGTGGCCGGAGCACGGCGTGCCCTGGTGGCTCAACCGCATCACCCTGCCCTCGCTGTGGGGGCTGTGCGTCACGCGCTTCACCCAGACGCTGCTGCAAACCCGCGTCCACGTACGCTGGGCGCACCACATGCTGACCCTGAACTGCCTGCTGTACGTCACCTCGGTCCTGATGAACGCCTTCGTCGGCCGGGCCGAGGCCGGTTGGGTGATCGCCAGCACCACCCTGGTCGGAGTCCCCGCAGCGCTTGGCGCCGCCATCACCCGTACCCGCCAGGGCTCGCTGCCGGGGCGGCTGTACCTGATCGGCTTCGGCCTGGTGCTCACCAGCATCAGCGTCTCGGTGATGCGTGCGCTCGGCGTAGTGCAGCCGTCGCCGACCACCGCGTACCTGTTCCCGGTATCGGTGGGCATGGAATCGATCCTCTTCTCCTTCGCCCTGACCTCGCGCATCCAGGAGCTCAAGCGCGAACGGGCACAAGCGATGGACCAGGCGCATCGGGAAAAGAACGCGCGCCTGACCCTGCTGCAGAGCGCGCAAACCGATCTGGCGCAAGCAGTGGCGGCCCGCACGGCCGAACTGACCCAGGCCAACCAGTTGCTGCTTGAGCGAGAAGCCCAGCTCAAGCACGCCGCACACAACGATCCGCTGACCGGCCTGCCCAACCGCCGCTACCTGGTGGAGCACGCCGAGCTTGCGCTGGCGCAGGCCCAGCAGCGCGGCGAAACCCTGGCACTGATGCTCATCGACCTGGACCACTTCAAGCCGATCAACGACCGCCACGGCCACGACGCCGGCGACTTCATGCTGCAGAACGTCGGCTATCGGCTGCGGCAGTGCGTGCGTTCCAGCGACTGCGTCGCGCGCCTGGGCGGAGACGAATTCGCCGCGCTGATCGCCGGCCCCGACGCCGAGGGCCATGCCCGCGAGATCGCCGAACGGCTGCTCAGCGAACTGTCGCGCCCGGTGCAATTCGACAAGCTGGAACTGCGCATCACGCCGAGCATTGGCGTGGCCATCTATCCCAGCCATGCACTGCAGTTCAGCAAGCTCTACAAGGCTGCCGACCAGGCGCTGTACGAGGTTAAGGGGAGCGGCCGCGCCAGCTACGCGCTGGCCGGCGAAGCGGAAAGCGGCACCAGCGACTTCTGGATGGACACGCTTCCTGCCCCGGACGGTCTGTCCTGAGGTGCCTCAGGCGCTATAGCGGCGCGGCACCCGCGCAGTGACCTTGGTCAGCAACTCGTAGCCGATGGTGCCGGCGTGCGCCGCGACTTCGTCGATCGGCAGCTCCGCGCCCCACAGCTCAACCGCAGCGCCGACAGCCGCGTCCGGCAGGTCGGTGAGGTCCACCGCCAGCATGTCCATCGACACCCGCCCGGCCAGCGGCACGCGCTGCCCGTTCACCAGCACCGGCGTGCCGCTGGGTGCATGGCGCGGGTAGCCATCGGCGTAGCCGCAGCTGACCGTACCGATGCGCGAGGGCCGCTCGGCCACCCAGCTGGCGCCATAACCGACGCTCTCTCCCACCGCCACCTCGCGCACGGCGATGACCTGCGCGCGCAGGCTCATGGCCGGGCGAAGGCCAAGCTCCGCAGCGCCGATGTCGGCGAAGGGCGACGCGCCGTAAAGCATGATGCCGGGGCGAATCCAGTCCATGTGCGCGGCGGGAATGGTCAACACCGCCGCGGAGTTGGCTAGCGAGCGCTGGTCGAAATCGAGATCGAGCAGACCGAGGAAGCATTCCAGCTGATCCTCGTTGAGCGAGTGGCCGCGCTCGTCGGCGCAGGCGAAGTGGCTCATCAGGTTCAGCTCGGCGACTTGCGGAGCGGCGCGCAAACGGCCGAAGACGGCACGCAGCGCGACCGCGTCGAAGCCCAGGCGATGCATGCCCGAATCCAGCTTGAGCCAGACGTTCAGCGGCCCAGGCAGTTCGCTGGCGAGCAGGGCCGCGGCCTGCTCCTCGCCTTGCACGGCCACGTCCAGGCGCAATTGCGCAGCCACCCGGTACTCGCTCGGCTCGAAGCAGCCCTCCAGCAGCAGGACGCGCGCGGTGCCGTGCAGGGCGCGTACTTCCGCCGCCTCCTCCAGGCTGGCCACGGCGAAGCCGTCGGCAGCGTCATGCAGGCTGGTGACCACCTCGCGCACGCCATGCCCGTAAGCATTGGCCTTGACCACGGCAAAGGCCTCGCGCCCCGGCGCGCAGCGCTTGGCCAGGTCGTAGTTGTGGCGGATGGCGGAGAGATCGATGTGGGCGACGAGGGGACGCATGGGGGCTCCAGGCTAGGGACTGCAAGCGAAGAGCGTGGAGCATAACCGCCCTGCCGCCACGGCGGCAGGAAAAACGAGAGCGTCGAAGTGGGCTTCGTCCGCGAAGAGCCAAGCCCGGGCCCGGCATCCGCGGATGAGCCCGCCCTTACAAGGCCGCGTTACTCGTCTTCGAAGTTGTACATGCCCGGCGCGAGGTTCTCGAAGCGGCTGTACTTGCCGAGGAAGGCCACGCGCACGGTACCGATGGGGCCGTTACGCTGCTTGCCGATGATGATCTCGGCGACGCCCTTGAACTCGGTTTCCGGGTGATACACCTCGTCGCGGTAGACGAACATGATCACGTCGGCGTCCTGCTCGATCGCTCCGGATTCACGAAGGTCGGAGTTCACCGGACGCTTGTTGGGACGCTGTTCCAGCGAGCGGTTGAGCTGGGAGAGCGCCACCACCGGGCAGTTGAATTCCTTGGCCAGCGCCTTGAGCGAGCGGGAGATCTCGGAAATCTCGTTGGTCCGGTTGTCGCCGGAGGAGCCGGGAATCTGCATCAGCTGCAGGTAGTCGACCATGATCAGGCCAATTTCGCCGTGCTCGCGCGCCAGGCGGCGGGTACGCGCACGCATCTCCGACGGCGAGATGCCGGCGGTGTCGTCGATGAACAGCTTGCGGTCGTTGAGCAGGTTGACCGCCGAGGTCAGGCGCGGCCAATCGTCGTCTTCCAGCTTGCCCGCACGCACCTTGGTCTGGTCGATGCGCCCCAGCGACGCGAGCATACGCATCACGATGGAGTCGGAGGGCATCTCCAGGGAATACACCAGGATCACCTTGTCGCTGCGCATCAGGGCGTTTTCCACCAGGTTCATGGCGAAGGTGGTCTTACCCATGGACGGACGGCCGGCGACGATGACCAGGTCGGCCGGCTGCAGCCCGCTGGTCTTCTCATCGAGATCGGTGAAACCGGTGGAGATGCCGGTCAGCGCCTCGTCGGTGTTGAACAGGTGGTCGATGCGGTCGATGGTCTTGGCCAGGATGTCGCTGATACCCACCGGGCCGCCGGTCTTCGGTCGCGCTTCGGCGATCTCGAAGATCTTCCGCTCGGCCTCGTCGAGCACCTCGTTGGCGCCGCGCCCCTGTGGGTTGAAGGCGCTGTCGGCAATCTCGTTGCTGATGCCGATCAGCTGCCGCAAGGTCGCACGTTCGCGGATGATCTGCGCGTACGCCTTGATGTTGGCTACCGACGGCGTGTTCTTCGCAAGCTCGGCCAGGTAGGCCAGGCCGCCGACCTGCGACAGCTGACCTTCACGCTCCAGCTGCTCGGACAGGGTGACCACGTCGATCGGCTGGTTGCTCTCGGCGAGCTTGTACACCGCGCGGTAGATCAGGCGGTGATCGTGGCGGTAGAAGTCGCCATCGGAAACCGCGTCCGACACACGCTCCCAGGCGTTGTTGTCGAGCATCAGGCCGCCGAGAACCGACTGCTCGGCTTCAATCGAGTGCGGCGGCACCTTGAGGGAGGCCGTTTGCAGGTCGTACTGCTCGGGGACGGTGATGTCGTTCATGGGCTCGATGTACAGAAAATTGAGGGACAGCTGAAAAGACAACGGGCACGGTACCTTGCGATACCGTGCCCGATGTTAGCGGACTGCCGCGTGCACGCAAGGTGCACGCGAAGTCGCAGCGACGGAGCGCTTACTCGGCGACTACGACCACGTGCAGGGTCGCATCAACGTCGGTGTGCAGCTGCACTTCGATGTTGTATTCGCCTACAGCGCGCAGGGCGCCGTCGGGCAGGCGAACTTCGCTCTTCTCCAGCGGGTAGCCGGCAGCGGAGACCGCTTCGGCGATGTCGCGGGTGCCGATCGAGCCGAACAGCTTGCCTTCGTCGCCAGCGTGGGCGCCGATGGTAACGATCAGTTCGGACAGCTGGGCAGCGCGAGCTTCGGCGTCAGCCTTCTTCGCAGCAGCCGCTTTTTCCAGCTCGGCACGGCGCTCTTCGAAAGCAGCAACGTTGGCCGGGGTGGCAGCGGTAGCTTTGCCCTGCGGCAGCAGGTAGTTACGGGCGTAGCCGCCCTTTACGTTCAGTTTGTCGCCCAGGTTGCCCAGTTTGGCGATCTTTTCCAGCAGGATGACTTCCATTTGAGTCTTACCTCTTAACTTTTAACCTTCACCGTTCGTGGTGCCCTGGCGACGAACCAGGCGACCACGAAAATCGAACAGACTATCGACGACAGCAACCAGACAGATCACGTTCCCTAGCATCAGTGCCAGGCCGTACATCAGCACCAGCCAGAACCCCGGCAGGCGTTTCAGTGCAACCAGCCCGTGGCCGAGCGCGAGCCCAGCGAACAGCAGCGGCACGGCGCAAAGCGGCGCCAGTACAGCAGCTTGCGGGCCCAGCAACGGCACCACCAGCACACCCAGCAGCAGCGATACAGCCACCGGCGCCGACAGGCGCAGCGCGCGGAACTCGCGGCCAAACCCTTGCGGGTTGTGCAACGCCGCTTGCCAGTAGCGCGCAAGCATCAGGCACAGCAGGCTGATCACCTGCAGCGAGGCTGCCAGCAGACCGGTAACGGCCGGAACCAGCCCCGCCTGCAGTTCGGCCTGCTGGTCCGCCGAAAGCTTCGCTTCCGACAGCACCTGCGGCAGTACACTGCGAAACGCTTCCGCCAGACCGGTAACCAGGCCGGCGGACACCGTGCTCAACAGCAGCACGTAGAACACGCCTAACACCACGCTGGCCAGCATGACCCGATTCCAGGACATGCTGGTGCGCAACACCTGCGCCAGAACCGCAGAACCCAGCAGGACCAGGGTGACCGAGGGGTCGCCCAGATACCACCAGGCCAGGGCCGGGAGCAGCGCCCAGACCAGGATGCCAAGGGCATCACCGGCTCCGCGGCGCAACAGCACAAGGCTGCCGGCGGCGGCACCGAGCCAGAAGAACGGCTGCAGCACCGCGGCTAGGACGACCACCAGGGTCGCCTGCATGCGGCCTCGCATGACGAAGTCAGCCAATGCGCGCATGCGATCTATCCATCAAACCTTCGTCGACTGCCCGATCAACGGCCGTGGCTGTCGGTGTAGGGAAGCAGGGCCAGGTAGCGAGCGCGCTTGATGGCGGTCGCCAGCTGACGCTGGTATTTGGCCTTGGTGCCGGTGATACGGCTCGGAACGATCTTGCCGGTTTCGGAAACGTAGGCTTTCAGGGTGTTCAGATCTTTGTAATCGATCTCTTTCACGCCTTCAGCGGTGAAACGGCAGAACTTACGACGACGGAAGAAACGTGCCATGGATTTGGCTCCTCAATACTGTTCCGGGATTACTCGTCGGCGCTGTCGCGGCTATCTTCGCCGTCAGCGGACTCGTTATCGTTGGCGTCAGGACGCTCACGGCGCTCACGGCGCTCGTTGCGGCTCTCTTCGGCTTTCAGCATTTCGGACTGGCCGGTAACGGCTTCGTCGCGACGGATGACCATGTTACGGATCACGGCGTCGTTGTAGCGGAAGTTGTCTTCCAGCTCAGCCAGGGCCTTGGCGGTGCACTCGACGTTCATCAGAACGTAGTGAGCCTTGTGCACGTTGTTGATGGCGTAAGCCAGCTGACGACGGCCCCAGTCTTCCAGGCGGTGAACCTTGCCACCGTCTTCTTCGATGGCCTTGGTGTAACGCTCGACCATGCCACCGACTTGTTCGCTCTGGTCCGGGTGAACCAGGAACACGATTTCGTAATGACGCATAAATGCTCCTTACGGGTTGCAGCCTGCCGACAAAGCGGTCAGGCAAGGAGTGAATGTCTTTTTGACTTGCCGAAGGTAGGCGCGCGAGCACCTGCCCGGACGGCAAGGCGCAACATTCTAGGGAAAGGGGATCAGGGGCGCAAGGCGAATTGACGAATATTTGTACAACAACGGGGCGGCATTGCGCCGCCCCGTGTTACCTCAGACAGCAGCCTTGATCTGGCGCTGACGGACGACCTCGAACAGACACACGCCGGTGGCCACGGAGACATTCAGGCTACTGACGCTGCCGCCCATGGGCAGCTTGGCCAGGTAGTCGCAGTGCTCGCGGGTCAGGCGGCGCATGCCCTTGCCCTCGGCCCCCATGACCAGGACGGTCGGGCCAGTGAGGTCCAGCTCATACAGCATCTGCGTTGCTTCGCCCGCCGTGCCGACCACCCACAAGCCGCGCTGCTGGAGCTTTTCCAGGGTGCGTGCAAGGTTGGTCACGGCGACCAGCGGGATCACCTCCGCAGCACCGCAGGCAACCTTGCGCACGGTGGCGTTGAGGGTGGCCGACTTGTCTTTCGGCACTATCACCGCCAGAGCGCCGGCGGCGTCGGCCGTGCGCAGGCAGGCACCAAGGTTGTGCGGGTCGGTGACACCATCCAGCGCCAGCAGCAAGGCCGGCCCCGGCGTACGCTCGAGCAACTCCTCGAGCATGTTCTCGCCCCACACCTGGCTAGGGCTGACCTCGGCGACCACGCCCTGGTGCACGCCCTCGGCCCACTCGTCGAGCTCCTTGCGATCACGCGTGCCCACCGGCACGCGCATCTGCCCGGCCAGCTCGACCAGCGCCTGGACCCGCGGATCATGCCGGCCCTCGGCCAGCCACAGCTGCTTGACCCGCTTCGGATGGTGGCGCAGTAGCGCCTCCACGGCATGCACGCCGTAGACCTTTTCCCACTGACTCATGGCTTCGCCTTACGCTTTGCTCCCGGCCCGCCCGCAGTCGCCTTGGGCTTGGCCGGCCCCTTGCGGTGCTTGGTCGGTTTGGCAGCCTTGGCTTTCTGTTTCGACGGCTTGCGCGGTTTCTCCGCGCCAGTCTTGGTCGCCTTGCCGGCGGCCGCCTTGCCCTGTGCTGGCGGACGGTTGCCACCGACCTTGGCTTCGGCGAGCAGCGCCTGCTTCAGCGCACGACTCTTGTTCACATCGGTATTGCCGAGCATTTCCTCGGCTTGCGCGAGCATCTCCGGCGCCACCGAAGGCAGCGCCTGGACTACACCGACCTTACGCTTGCGCGGAGGTGCGCTGGGCAGCGGTGGCTCCGGGATGTCCAGCGGAAGCTCGCGGGGCGCACCCTTGCGTGCCTTGGCTGGTTTCGCGGACTTGGCTGGCTTGGCCGCCTCGACCTCGGCCTTCTCGCCGCGCTTCTTGCGACCGATAGGCGCGCTGAGCACGTTGTCGGCCAGTTCGAAGTCGATCTTCCGCTCGTCCAGGTCGACCCGCGCAACCACCACCGAAGTAGTGTCGCCAAGACGGAAGCTGCGCCCGGTGCGCTCGCCAGCCAGGCGATGATGCACGGCATCGAAGTGGTAGTAGTCGCCCGGCAGCGCAGTGACGTGCACCAGGCCTTCCACGTAGATGTCGGTCAGCTCGACGAAAATGCCGAAGCCGGTAACCGCGGTGATAACGCCGTCGAAGGTATCGCCGACGCGGTCGCGCATGTATTCGCACTTCAGCCAGTTGGTGACATCACGCGTCGCCTCGTCGGCGCGCCGCTCGGTCATCGAGCACTGCTCGCCAAGCTGATCCAGGCGCAGCTCGTCATACGGGTAGATGCGCGCCTTGGTCATGGCGGCCCCACCGGCACGTTGCACCAGCTCGGTTTCGCGCTTGGAGCGAATCACGCTGCGAATGGCGCGGTGCACCAGCAGGTCCGGATAACGGCGGATCGGCGAAGTGAAGTGGGTGTAGGCCTCGTAGTTCAGACCGAAGTGACCATGGTTCTCCGGGCTGTACACCGCCTGGCTGAGCGAACGCAGCATCACTGTCTGGATCAGCCGGAAGTCCGGGCGTCCCTGGATCGTCTCGAGCAGCGCCTGGTAGTCACCCGGGGTCGGCTCGCCCTTGCCGCGATACAGCGTCAGGCCCAGTTCGCCAAGGAACTGCCGCAGATTGTTCAGCTTCTCCTGCGGCGGACCGTCGTGGACACGGTACAGCGCGGGGATTTCCAGCTTCTCGAGGAACTTCGCGGTAGCCACGTTGGCCGCCAACATGCATTCCTCGATCAGCTTGTGCGCGTCATTGCGCTGGGTCGGGCGGATTTCCGAG
This sequence comes from Pseudomonas sp. QL9, assembly GCF_041409665.1. Taxonomy (NCBI): domain Bacteria; kingdom Pseudomonadati; phylum Pseudomonadota; class Gammaproteobacteria; order Pseudomonadales; family Pseudomonadaceae; genus Pseudomonas; species Pseudomonas sp. QL9. The sequence continues at coordinate 3,283,936 of NZ_CP166971.1, read as the reverse complement.
ATCTTGCGGTCGGCGCCGAAGACGATGCGCGTTTCCTGGGTCTCGAAGTCGATGGCGCCCCGCACATAGCGCGCCCCAAGCAGCACCTTGTACAGCGCATATAGAGTGTCGAGGTGCGGCACCACGCCGGGAAGCTGTTCCGCCAGGCGTTTCGCTTCCACGCTGTCCGGGGTTTCCAGGTACTGGCTTACCTTGGTGTAGGTGAGCCGCGCATGGGAGTGAATCACCGCCTCGAAGAACTGGAAGCCAGTCATGCGGCCGGACTTGGAGATGGTCATCTCGCAGACCATCGCCAGGCGATCGACCAGCGGGTTCAGCGAGCACAGGCCGTTGGAGAGAATCTCCGGCAGCATCGGGATGACCCGCTCGGGGAAGTAGACCGAGTTGCCGCGCTTGGCCGCCTCTTCGTCCAGGGCCGAGCCGACCTTCACATAGTGCGATACGTCGGCGATGGCGACATACAGCTTCCAGCCGCCGCCCTTGCGCTTCTCGGCATAGACGGCGTCGTCGAAGTCGCGGGCGTCCTCGCCGTCGATGGTCACGAACGGCAGGGCGCGCAGGTCGACGCGCTTCTCTTTGTCCTTCTCCGCCACTTCCGGCTTGAGCTTGGCCGCCTCTTTCTCTACACCCTGCGGCCAAACGTGCGGGATGTCGTAGCTACGCAGGGCAACCTCGATCTCCATGCCCGGCGCCATATAGTCGCCCAGCACTTCCACCACCTCGCCCTGGGCCTGGCGGTGCACGGTCGGCCACTGATCGATGCGAACCTGGACGAACTGGTTGTGCTTGGCGGCGCCCTGCTTGCCCGGCGCGATCAGCACTTCCTGCTGGATCTTCGGATTGTCGGCGACAACAGTGCCAATGCCGCTTTCCTCGAAGTAACGACCAACCAGGGTTTCATGGGCGCGCTCGATCACTTCGACCAGGGCGCCTTCGCGGCGACCACGACGATCGAAGCCGGCGACTCGCGCCAGCGCGCGGTCACCATCGAACACCAGGCGCATCTGCGCCGGACTGAGGAACAGGTCGTCGCTGCCGTCATCGGGAATCAGGAAGCCGAAACCGTCGCGGTGACCGGCTACGCGGCCACGGATCAGGTCCAGCTTGTCCACCGGCGCATAGGCGCCACGGCGCGTATAGATAAGTTGGCCATCGCGCTCCATGGCACGCAGGCGCCGGCGCAGGGCCTCTTCCGATTCTTCGTCGGACAAACCGAACTCTTCGAGCAGTTGCGCACGGGTCGCCGGTGCGCCGCGTTCGGCGAGGTGCGCGAGAATGAGCTCGCGGCTGGGAATGGGGTTTTCGTATTTTTCCGCTTCGCGGGCGGCCTCGGGGTCGAGGTTTTGCCAATCGGCCATTAGGGTGAAGTCACCTTGTCGTCATTAATGTGGGCGCCATCTGCATATTGAAGCGCGAAATCCGCTCGTCGGTCAGCTTGGGCCGAGAATAAATTTTTTATCGCATCAGGGGTTTACAACCCAAAGTGGGCTCCGTATAGTTCGCGCCCACAGCGTCGCTGAGACGTTGTAACACGGAAACGATGAGCAATCATCGCATCCAGTGCCCAGGTGGCGGAATTGGTAGACGCACTAGGTTCAGGTCCTAGCGGTGGCAACACCGTGGAAGTTCGAGTCTTCTCCTGGGCACCACTTATTCAAGGATACAGCCGGTCGATGACAGGCTTTATCCGGCGGGTTCGGAACCCTGAAACCGAACGATAAACCGCCAGATGCAACCTCGAGTTGCATCACCGCAAGACGATGAGAAATCATCGCACCCCATGCTGAAAAGCATGCCCAGGTGGCGGAATTGGTAGACGCACTAGGTTCAGGTCCTAGCGGTGGCAACACCGTGGAAGTTCGAGTCTTCTCCTGGGCACCATATTCAAAGCAAAAAGCCGAGCACTGCTCGGCTTTTTGCTTTCTGCATTCCGAAAAATAAAAGCCTGCACAGGCTCGACCCCACTCAAGCGGGGCCGAGTCCATTCGGCATCAGGCCCTGAACTGCCCGAGACTACCGCGCAGTTGCGCGGCCAGACCATCCAACACACGCCCGCTATTGGCCGTCGCAGCAACCGCTTCCGCGGCACGCCCGGCTTCGGCATGGATCACCTCGACCCGACCACGCACCGCATCTGCACCCGCCGCCTGCTGCTCAGCTGCATGAGCGGCAGACTCCACCGCCCCATGCACCTCCTCTACGGCGCGCTGCACTTCCAACTGCAGACGCTCGCTGTCATGCAACGCAGCCAAACCCTCGACCGCCTGCTCGCGCGCACGCCCAATCGCCTCGACGGCCTCACGCGCGCCACGCTGCAGTGCATCGATGTGCGTCTGGATATCGCCAGTAGACTGCTGCGTCTTGCTCGCCAGCGCCCGCACCTCGTCGGCCACCACAGCGAACCCGCGACCACTTTCGCCGGCACGGGCCGCCTCGATGGCTGCGTTCAATGCCAGCAGGTTGGTCTGCTCGGCAATCCCGTGGATGACCGAGAGCACGACTTCAATCTGCTGACTCTGCGCAGCGAGGCGCTCGATCACCCCAGCGCCGGTCTGCACTTGCGACTCGAGATCCTCCATCAACCCTCCGACCCGACGCGCAATAGCAGCATTGCCATCGGCTGCCTTGCGAATGGCCGCCACGCGAAGCAGCGCATCCTGCATGGCCTGGCTTTCCACCTGCGCCTCCGAAGCCATTCCGGCGAGAGCCTCAAGGCTGCCGGCGACCTCATTGCGCTGCCGATCCGCGGCCGCTTCGGCACTGGCGCTGCGCGATGCCAATGCAGCAATTTCACTTCCGGTACGCTGGGCGACCTCTCCAGCCTCGCGCACGATCGGCTGCAGCTTGTCGATGAAGCGGTTGACCATGGCAGCCATCTCGCCCAATTCGTCACGGCTATCCAGGCGGACCCTGCGGGTCAGATCGCCATCCCCAGCCGCTAGATCACCGAGCGCCTCAATGAGCAGGCGTAGACGCGAAACCACCTGACGCCCCAGCACCAGCGCCAGAACCAGCAGCACGCCCAGACCGACCAGCACCAGACCCAGACCTGTACGCCAGCGAAGACTGCCAGCCGCCTCTTCGACGGCCACCCGCGCACCCTCGCTCATCTCCCCGGCTGCCTGGCGGGCCGCCTGAAGCCGCGCACTCAGCGCCTTGTTGCTGTCCGCGGCCGCACCGGCCAGGCTGTCCGCAACCAATTGGTCACCACTGGCGATAAGTGCAGAGAAGCGCTTGTCCAGCGCCGCGACCTGCTTATCCACAGCCGCAGTCGACACACCGACTCGCACGGTTCCGATCACCACGCCATTGGGACTGATAGGTGCACTGGCGAGGATCACCGAATCGTCATGCGCAGCCGCCTCCAGCACCTTGTCCAGCGCATGCTCGCCCTGCCCTTTCGCGAGCAATGCCTGGATTCGCGCATCCTCGCGATTCAGGTAACGAGTCAGGTGCTTGCCCTCGGGATCGTCGTAGACCACGAACATCACGTCAGGGTTGGCCTGCGCACGCCGGGCATACTCCGACAGAGTCGGCACATCGTTGTCCCACATGGCCTTGGGCGCTACCGCCGCCAGCAACTGGGCGAGCTGATCGGCCGATTGACGCAGACCCTGCTCGAGACTCTGGCGAGTCTCGCCACGCTCTTCTTCAAGGCGCGCGGAAAGAGCCGCCCCCAGGCGCTCTCGAGTACGCGAGGAAAGCTCGGCGAGCCCGGAGCTGAGCTCACCACCCGCCTGCTCCAACTCTCCGGAAAGGCGCTGCGACTGACCACCCAGGCGATCGCCCAGATTGACCACCAGGTGATCCACGGTGCTGCGCGTCAGCCACAGGGCAATGACCAGTTGCACCAGCAGGGCAACGCCCAGGGCGATGAAAACGGGACGCAGCAAACGACTGCGCAAAAGCGAAAGGACGGCGGACACGGCATGCCTCCTGAGGTAACGGAATACTGACGCGAAATGCGCCGATCCGAATTGCCAGCAAGGGGCGTGCCGTTACGACTTTCGTCTAGCCGAAAACGACAACGGGCCGCATGAGCGGCCCGTTGCAGTACAGCATCGAATCAGGCGAACGGATGACGCAGGACGATGGTCTCTACGCGGTCCGGGCCAGTGGAGATGATGTCGATGGGCGCACCAACCAGCTCCTCGATGCGCTTGATGTATGCGCGAGCGGCGGCCGGCAGAGCGTCCAGGCTCTTGGCGCCAACGGTGGAGTCAGTCCAGCCCGGCATATCCTCGTACACCGGCTGCAGGCCGATATAGCTGTCGGCGTCGGTCGGCGCATCGGTCAGCAGTTCGCCGGCGGCGTTCTTGTAGCCGGTGCAGATGCGCACGGTCTCCAGGCCGTCGAGGACGTCCAGCTTGGTCAGGCACAGGCCGGACAGGCTGTTGATCTCGATGGCGCGACGCAGGATGACGGCATCGAACCAGCCGCAACGACGAGCTCGGCCAGTGGTGGCGCCGAACTCGTGACCAACCTTGGCCAGGTGTGCACCAACGTCATCGAACAGCTCGGTGGGGAACGGACCGGAACCCACGCGAGTGGTGTAGGCCTTGGTGATACCCAGGATGTAGTCCAGGTACAGCGGACCGAAGCCCGAACCGGTAGCGGTGCCACCAGCGGTGGTGTTGGAGCTGGTAACGAACGGGTAGGTGCCGTGATCGATGTCCAGCAGCGAACCCTGGGCACCTTCGAACATGATGTTCTCGTCGGCGCGACGCAGGTTGTGCAGGGTCGAGGTCACGTCGGCCAGCATCGGCTTCAGTTGCTCGGCATAAGCCATGCACTCTTCCAGGGTCTTCTGGAAGTCTACGGCCGGCTCCTTGTAGTAGTTCTGCAGGACGAAGTTGTGGTAGTCCAGCAGCTCACCGAGCTTGGCGGCAAAGCGCTCGCGGTGGAACAGGTCACCTACGCGCAGACCGCGGCGAGCTACCTTGTCTTCGTACGCCGGACCGATGCCGCGGCCAGTGGTACCGATCTTGGCATCGCCACGCGCCTTCTCGCGCGCCTGGTCGAGAGCCACGTGGAACGACAGGATCAGCGGGCAGGACGGGCTGATACGCAGGCGCTCGCGCACCGGCACACCCTTCTCTTCCAGCTTGGCGATCTCGCGCATCAGCGCGTCGGGCGCCAGCACCACACCGTTACCGATCAGGCACTGCACGCCTTCGCGCAGGATGCCCGACGGAATCAGGTGCAGCACGGTCTTCTCACCGTCGATCACCAGAGTGTGACCAGCATTGTGGCCGCCCTGGTAACGCACCACGGCAGCTGCCTGGTCGGTGAGCAGGTCGACGATCTTGCCTTTGCCCTCATCACCCCATTGGGTGCCCAGGACTACGACATTCTTACCCATAACACTTGTCCCCATCGTGGATATTCGGTGCCGGCCTCGGCCGGCGGAAACTCGCGGCAGCCCTTATCGGGATCAGAAGGGCACCACCTGCCAATTGCCGTCACGCAGCTGCAGTTGCCGATCGCAACCCGCCTCGCGCGCCGAAGCCGCATCCTGCCCCGGCAGCGCCTGAACCACGCGCTGCCCATCGCGGCGCAGTCGTTGCACCGCCTGCCACAGACCGGCACCTTCGGCCGGCGACCAGATGCCCGTTACCGGAACATCCAACTGCGCCTGCCCGAGGGTCACCAGCGTCTTCAGATCGGTGGAGAAGCCAGTGGCCGGTCGTGCGCGACCGAAATCGGCGCCGATGTGATCGTAGCGACCACCCTGGGCGATCGACTCGCCCACGCCGGGCACGAAGGCGGCGAACACCACCCCCGTGTGATAGTGATAGCCGCGCAGCTCGCCCAGGTCGAAATACAGGGGAAGCGTCGGGAAGCGCTGCGCCAGCGCATCGGCGATTGCGGTCAGGTCAGCCAGCGCTGCCTGCACAACGGCCGGAGCAGCAGCCAGGACCTCGGCAGCCTGGGTCAGCACTTGGCGACTGCCGCAAAGCTCAGCCAGTGCACGCAGCATGCCGGCGAGATCGGCAGGCAGGTCTTCGGTCAGCGCGGCGACTTCGTCTACAGCCTTGCGTTGCAGCGCGTCGAACAGCGCTTGCTCGGACTCGCCGGACAAACCGGCCGCGCGGGCCAGGCCGCGGTAGATTCCGACATGGCCAAGGTCCATATGCACGGCGGGCACTTCGGCCAGCGCCAGCATGTCGAGCATCAGGCTGATGACTTCGACGTCACCGGCCGAACCGGTATCGCCATAGAGCTCCGCACCCAGCTGGATCGGGCTACGCGAAGTAGCCAATGCACGCGGACGCGCATGCAGCACGCTGCCGGCGTAGCACAGACGGTTGGGCCCCTCGCGACGCAGGCTGTGGGCATCCATACGGGCCACCTGCGGCGTGATGTCGGCGCGGAACCCCATCAGACGGCCGGAAGCCGGATCGGTGACCTTGAAGGTACGCAGGTCCAGATCCTGACCGGCGCCGGTCAGCAGGGATTCCAGGTATTCGATATGCGGGGTGACGACGAACTCGTAACCCCAGCGCTGGAACAGATCCAGCACCTGACGGCGGGCTGCTTCGACGCGCGCCGCCTCTGGGGGCAGCACTTCTTCGATCCCATCTGGCAGCAGCCAGCGGTCTACCGTTGCCATGTCGCCTCTCCCCTTTCAGCCGGGCGGCAATTCATCAATGAATCCAGTAAAGAAGGACGGTCCCGAGCAGCATGCTGCCCAGTCCGATGAGTCGCAGGCGTCGATCGTCTAGACGACCCAGCCCGCTGACGGCCTCACGCCAGCCACGCGGATACAGGAATGGGAGGATGCCCTCCAGCACCAGCAACAGACAGAACGCTTTGCCGAATTCCTGCCACATGATTCTCGCAGACGCAAAAAAGCCGGGATTTCCCGGCTGACCCATGATAACACGTTTTCTCCGGCAGGCGCTGCCGCCCGCCGGAGAAGCGCATCAGGGCTTTGACTTTTCCAGGTAGCGGAAGAATTCGCTGTGCGGATCGAGCACCAGCACATCCTTCTGATCGCCGAAGCTGTCACGATACGCTTTCAGGCTACGGGTGAAGGCGTAGAACTCCGGATCCTGGCTATACGCCTTGGAGTAGATGGACGCCGCCTTCGCATCGCCATCACCGCGAGTTTCTTCAGCCTGGCGATAGGCCTCGGCCAACAGCACACGACGCTGGCGGTCGGCATCGGCACGAATACCTTCGGCCAGTTCGCGACCTTTGGCACGGTGCTCGCGAGCCTCGCGCTCACGCTCGGTGCTCATCCGCTCGAAGACGCTGCGGTTGACTTCCTTGGGCAGGTCGATGGCCTTGACGCGCACATCGATGACCTCGATTCCCAGCTCCTTCTGCGCCATGCGGTTCAGCGAAGCAGTGATGTCACCCATGAGAGCGTCACGCTCGCCGGACACAACCTCGTGCAGCGTGCGCTTGCCGAACTGGTCACGCAGACCAGCCTCCAGACGCCGCGACAGTCGCTCATCGGCGATCTGCTTGAGGCCAGACGTGGCGGTATAGAAGCGCTCTGCATCAGCCACACGCCATTTGGCGTATGCATCTACCATCACCGCCTTCTTCTCGAGGGTGAGGAAGCGCTGGGTCGGCGAATCCAGGGTCAGCAAGCGGCCATCGAACTTGCGCACCTGGTTAACGTAGGGAACCTTGAAGTGCATGCCAGGCTGCACATCCGACTCCACCACGCGACCGAAGCGCAGCAGCACCGCACGCTCAGTCTGCTGTACCACGTAGACACTGCTCCACAGCGCAACGGCAACGACGACGCCAGCGATCAGGGCGATCAGCGACTTGTTACTCATTAGCGGCTCTCCCTGGTGCGCTGGTCGCGTTGCTGCAGGTCATTGGCGACCCGCGAACCGAGATCCGGCGTGCTGCTCGTACTGCTCGGTGCACTGGTGCTCGGCGCTGCCGAGGTGCGGCCGTCCATCATCTTGTCCAGCGGCAGGTAGATGAGGTTGTTCTGCCCCTGCTGGCCGGTCACCAGCACCTTGCTGGTCTGCGACAGCACATCCTGCATGGTGTCCAGGTACAGGCGCTGGCGCGTTACGTCCGGCGCCTTGTGGTATTCCGCGGTCAACTTGTTGAAGCGATCCGCCTCACCCTGAGCGCGCGAAACCACTTCATCGCGATAGCCGTTGGCTTCTTCAATGATGCGCTGAGCCTGACCACGAGCTTCCGGCACCACGCCGTTGGCATAGGCCTCGGCCTGGTTCTTCTCGCGCTGCTCGTCTTCGCGAGCACGAATGACGTCGTCGAAGGCTTCTTGCACTTCGCGCGGCGCAGCGGCGCTCTGGATGTTCACCTGAGTGACAGTGACCCCGGTCTTGTAGTTGTCCAGGAAACGCTGCAGGCGATCACGCACATCAGTCGCCATCTGCTCGCGACCTTCGGTGAGGATCTGATCCATGGTGGTGGAACCGGCAACATGCCGCAGGGCGCTTTCAGTAGCCTGCTGCAGGCTGACTTCAGGCTGATCGACGTTCAGCACGAAGTCCTTCAGGTTGCTGATCTTGTACTGCACGGTGAGCGGTACTTCGACGATGTTCTCGTCCTCGGTGAGCATCTGCCCTTGCTTGCTATAAGCGCGCTCGCGGGTGACGTTCTCCTGGAACTTCTTGTCGATCGGAGGGAAATAGAAGTTCAAGCCGGGGCCGACCGTTTCTTGGTACTTGCCCAGCCGCAGGATTACCGCCTGCTCCTGTTCATCCACGACATAGACGGCGTTGTACAGCCAAAGGACGGCAAGCACGGCGAGGCCAATGCCGAAAAGGCCGAAACCGCCCCCCGCACCATTGCCAAGCGGGCTGCTGCCACGCTTCTTGCCGCCAAATATACGGTTCAGGCTTTCCTGCAATTTGCGGAAGGCCTCATCAAGATCCGGAGGACCCTGGCGTCCGCCACCACGGCGACCACCCCAGGGGTCCTGATCATTCTTGTTCGAGTTGTCACCCGGCTCGTTCCAAGCCATAGCGCTCTCCATCTGATAACGCGAAACGCGCCTACGGCGCGCCCACCAATGCTACAGAATGCCTTCTACGCTGCCAAAAGCACCGTTTCAGGCTTTATTGCAAAGTGTGTTGCGCAATGAACTCCGCCGGCTGCCATCCTTCGCGGCTTACCAGGCGGTTCAACTCGACACGCGGCAGGCGAACCTGCAAAACGGCGCGTCCTTGCTCGTCATGCTCCTCGGACTGCACGGCCCCCAGCTGGAAGAGCTGGGCACGCAGGCGACCGAGACGCTGCGGAAGACAGAGCGTACCGACGAACATATCGTCGCCAAGCAGCTCGGCCACCGCCTTTTCCAGCAGCTCCAGGCCTCGACCCTCGCGAGCCGAAAGCCAGACCCTAACCGGCTTGCCGTCCTCGTCGCGCTGTATCTGCGCTTCGAAGTCCGGCATCAGGTCGATCTTGTTGTACACCTCGAGCATCGGCAACTCGTTGGCGCCGATTTCCGCCAGCACCGCATGCACCTGCTCGACCTGCGCAGTCCGCTCCGGCTCAGCCGCGTCAATCACGTGAAGAAGCAGATCGGCGTTGCTCGACTCTTCCAGCGTAGCGCGGAAGGCCTCGACCAGTTTGTGCGGCAGATGGCGGATGAAACCTACGGTATCAGCAAGCACCACGGGCCCCACGTCGTCGAGCTCAAGCCGCCGTAAGGTCGGGTCGAGGGTAGCGAACAGCTGGTTGGCCGCGTAGACCTCGGAAGTGGTCAGCGCATTGAACAGCGTGGACTTGCCGGCGTTGGTGTAACCAACCAGAGAGACCGACGGAATCTCAGCCCGACGACGCCCACGACGAGCCTGCTCACGCTGGCTGCGTACCTTTTCCAGGCGCTGCTTGATCTGGCGGATGCGTCCGCGCAGCAGGCGCCGGTCGGTCTCGAGCTGGGTTTCGCCGGGGCCACGCAGACCGATACCACCTTTCTGGCGCTCAAGGTGGGTCCAGCCGCGCACCAGGCGCGTGCTCATATGCTCGAGCTGAGCCAGTTCGACCTGCAGTTTGCCTTCGTGGGTACGCGCGCGCTGGGCAAAAATATCCAGAATCAGCCCGGTGCGATCGAGTACCCGACACTCGAGCGCCCGCTCCAGGTTACGTTCCTGGCTGGGCGTCAGGGTGTGATTGAAGATAACCAGTTCGACTTTCTGCGCGTGCACAAGATCGCGCAGCTCATCGACCTTGCCACTGCCAATCAGGTACTTGGCCGAAGGCTGGTGGCGCGAAATGCTGACGAATGCAACGGACTCCGCGCCCGCCGAACGGGCCAGCTCCTGGAACTCCTGCGGGTCTTCGCGCGCCTCGGGGTCCTGACCTTCCAGATGGACCAGAATGGCCCGTTCCCCACCACCCGGGCGCTCAAAGAACAAGACAGACTCCCGTCAAACGTTGCCCGGCTCGGCCGGTTGGTCGCCGGTGGGCAGGCGTACCGGACGACTCGGCACGACGGTGGAAATGGCGTGTTTGTAGACCATCTGGCTGACAGTGTTCTTCAGCAGGATGACGAACTGGTCGAAGGATTCGATCTGACCTTGCAGTTTGATACCGTTGACCAGGTAGATGGACACCGGAACACGTTCTTTACGCAGGGTATTGAGATAAGGGTCTTGTAGCGAATGCCCTTTTGACATATGCCGCACTCCTTTAGGGAATCAATAGATTTAGTAATAGTCGAATGGCTTACTGCCGTCGGTAACCCCAAGGATAGACGGCTGAATTCAGGTCTCGAACCTATATGGAGACCGCCTCAAGAATTTTCAAGGCACGCGGCAGATTGTCGCCTGCCAGGCTGTCCAACCAGTGTAGATGGCTCCAGCTTCGCAGCCATGTGAACTGGCGCTTAGCCAATTGCCGGGTAGCTATCACCCCGCGCTCCTCCATCTCAGCGTAGGACAGTTTGCCCTCGAGGTATTCCCATACCTGTCGGTAACCTACGGCACGTATAGACGGTAGCCCGGCGTGCAAGTCACTTCTTGCGCGAAGTGCTTCGACCTCGGTAACGAAGCCCTGTTCCAGCATCTGACGAAAACGTTGCGCGATTCGCGCGTGCAGAACCTGGCGTTGCAGAGGGGCAATCGCCAGGTGCGCGACAGTATACGGCAATTGCCCTGTACCTGGCGCGCCAGAGCCCGCATTTTCACTTGCCTGACGCCGACGATGGTCGCTCATCGACATGCCGCTGACGCGATGCACCTCCAGCGCGCGAATCAAGCGCTGCGGGTCATTGGGATGGATGCGTGCGGCCGACTCCGGATCGACTCGCGCGAGCTCCGCATGCAGTACCGCCCAACCTTCGGCCTGCGCCCACGCCTCGAGCTCGGCGCGCACGGCCGCGTCGGCACTTGGCATGTCCGCCAAGCCCTCCAGCAACGCCTTGAAATACAGCATGGTGCCGCCCACTAGAAGCGGAATACGTCCGGCCGCAGTGACTTCTGCCATCGCTGCCAGGGCATCTGCGCGGAATTCTGCAGCCGAATAGCTCTCCGCGGGATCGCGAATATCGATCAGGCGGTGGGGAAACTCGGCAAGCACTTCCTTCGACGGCTTGGCCGTGCCTATATCCATGCCGCGATAGACCAGCGCGGAGTCGACGCTAATCAGCTCGCACGGCAGCACCCGCGCCAACTCGAGCGCCAGATCGGTCTTGCCGGCGGCGGTCGGACCCATGAGGAAAATGGCGGGAGGCAGCGAAGACATCGGCAACTCGTCGGGATTCGGAAAGGCGCGCAAACCGCGCGCTGAATCGATTGGCGCGCAGTTTACTGCAGATAGCTTAAGGCTGGCTTTATTTCAGCGACCGCGCAGGAAAAGCTTGTCCAGCTCATCCATGCCCAACTGCGTCCAGGTCGGACGACCGTGGTTGCACTGACCGCTGCGCTCAGTGATCTCCATGTCACGCAGCAGGGCGTTCATCTCCGGCAGCGTCAGGCGCCGGTTGGCTCGCACCGCGCCATGGCAAGCCATGGTCCCGAGCAGTTCGTTGAGATGGGCCTGGATACGGTCGCTGGTGCCGTATTCCAGCAGGTCAGACAGCACGTCGCGCACCAGCTGCGTGGCTTCGGCCTGTTTGAGCAGCGCCGGAATCTGCCGAATTGCCAGGGTCTCAGGCCCGAGCCGCTGCAGCTCGAAGCCGAGCCGGGCAAACCAGTCCCCATGCTCTTCGGCGCAATCGGCCTCGCGCTCGCTGACGGCAATGGATTCCGGCACCAGCAGCGGCTGGCCGCGCAACCCTTCACTGTCCATGGCCAGCTTGAGGCGCTCGTACATGATGCGCTCGTGGGCGGCGTGCATGTCCACAAGCACCAGGCCGTGGGCGTTCTCGGCCAGGATATAGATGCCCTTCAGCTGCGCCAGCGCGTAGCCCAGCGGAGGAACATCCTGGGTACTTTCCGGCAGCGCCTGAGGAGCAGTTGCCTGCGTTTCAGCGAGCGGGGCGTAGAAAGTGCGATAGGCGCCCTGAGCTTCGGCGACGGGCGGAATCTCCTGGCGAGTTGGCTGATAGCTGTAACCACCACCGCCACCAGACGAGCCTGTCGAGCCACCACCGCTCCAGTTTCGAGCCGCCGCCGGCGCTTCGAGCACCTTGTCCGACAGGCTCATTTCGCCTTGCGGGCCGAACTCGCCAGCGGCCTGCCCCGTGGGGCGCTGTACGGTCAGGCTGGTGGCGCCTGGCGGTGCGAGCTGATCGTCCGGGCGCACCTCAGCAAGGGCGCGATGCAGGGTGCCGTAAAGGAAGTCATGGACCATGCGGCTGTCGCGGAAGCGCACTTCGTGCTTGGTCGGGTGCACGTTGACGTCCACCGTCGCCGGATCGACCTCGAAGAACAATACGAAGGTCGGGTGCCGGCCGTTGTACAGCACGTCGCGATACGCCTGGCGCACCGCGTGGGCGACCAGCTTGTCGCGCACCATGCGGCCGTTTACGTAGAAGTACTGCAGGTCCGGCTGGCTGCGCGAGAAGGTCGGCAGCCCCACCCATCCCCAAAGGTGCAAGCCATTGCGCTCCACCTCGATGGGCAGCGCCTGTTCGAGGAAGGCCGGACCGCAGACAGCGCCGACTCGGCGCGCGCGGGCCAGCTCATCCTTCGCTTCATGCAAGTTGAAGATCGTCTTGCCGTTGTGGCGCAGATGGAAGGCCACATCGAAGCGCGCCAACGCCAGGCGCTTGATGACTTCCTGCAGGTGATCGAATTCGGTCTTCTCGGCGCGCAGGAACTTGCGGCGCGCCGGCGTGTTGAAGAACAGGTCGCGGACTTCGACGCTGGTGCCCACCGGATGCGCCGCCGGCTGCACGCGCGGCAACATGTCACGGCCTTCGGTCTCCACCTGCCAGGCCTGTTCGGCTTCGGCGGTGCGCGAAGTCATCGTCAGGCGCGCCACGGAGCTGATCGAGGCCAGCGCTTCGCCACGGAAGCCCAGGCTCATCACCGCTTCCAGGTCTTCCAGCTCGCGGATCTTGCTGGTGGCGTGACGCGCCAGGGCCAGAGGCAGGTCGTCAGAGGGAATTCCGCCGCCATCGTCGCGCACCCGCAGCAGCTTGATGCCGCCTTGCTCGACCTCGACATCGATGCGCCGGGCGCCGGCGTCCAGGCTGTTTTCCAGCAGCTCCTTGATGACCGATGCGGGGCGCTCGACCACCTCACCGGCAGCGATCTGGTTGGCCAGCCGCGGACTGAGCAGCTGGATACGGCGCAGCTCGGTCATTGCTGAGCCGCCAGGGCCGTTGCCGGAATATTCAGCACCTGGCCGACGCGCACGCTGTCGGTCTTCAGGCCGTTGGTGCTACGCAGGGTGGCCATGCTCACGTCATAGCGAGCAGCGATCATCGACAGGCTTTCGCCAGAACGCACCACGTGCTGGCGCGGCCCCGTACTGACGGCGCCCGCATCACGCAGCGATGCGATGTAAGTGCCCGGCGGCGGGGTCTGCACGAAGTATTGGCGGACACCGGCGGCGATGGAGCGCGCCAGGGCCTGCTGGTGTGCGGAGCTGTTGAGCTTCTGCGACTCGCCCGGGTTGGAGATGAAGCCGGTTTCGACCAGGATCGACGGGATATCCGGCGACTTCAGCACCATGAATCCGGCCTGCTCCACGCGATTCTTGTGCAGCGAGGTGACCCGACCGACGCTGGTCAGGACCTTATGCCCGACGTCCAGGCTGGAGGACATGGTCGCGGTCATCGACAGATCGAGCAGCACGCCGGCGAGCATGTGGTCCTTGTCGTCCAGGCTGACGCTTCCGTCACCACCGATCAGGTCGGAACGGTTTTCGCTGTCGGCCAGCCAACGCGCGGTTTCCGAGGTGGCGCCACGATCCGAGAGAGCAAATACCGAAGCACCGAAGGCACTGCTGCTGGGCGCGGCGTCGGCGTGAATGGAGACGAACAGGTCAGCGCCTTTCTTGCGCGCAATCGCAGTACGTCCACGCAGCGGGATGAAGTAGTCGCCGGTCCGCGTCAGTTCGGCGCGGAAGCCCTTCATCTGGTTGATCTGGCGCTGCAGCTCACGGGCGATGGAGAGGGTGATGTTCTTCTCGTGCAAGCCGCTCGGGCCGGAGGCGCCCGGGTCTTCGCCACCGTGTCCGGCGTCGATCGCAACGACGATGTCGCGCTTGCCACCGGACGGCACCGGCGCCTTGGCCACCGGCTGGGTCGGGGTCACGGGCGCAGCGGGCTGATCCGGGGTTGGCGTGGCCGGCACATCCGGCGTGATGTCCGCGCCCTGGTCGTAGAGGTCGACGACCAGGCGATTGCCGTACTGCTGGTTCGGCGGCAGCACGAAGCTTTTCGGCGTTACCTGAGCGGACAGGTCCAGCACCAGGCGCAGGTCGCTCGGCGAGCGTTGCGCGGTGCGCACCGAAGTAATCGGGGTGTTCTTCAGCTTGAGCGGATTGAGCGCACCGTTCAGGTGGGCGCCTGTGAGGTCGATGACGATGCGATTCGGCGCGCTGAGAGTGAACAGGCTGTGCTGTACCGGGCCCGACAGATCGAACACCAGGCGGGTGTTATCCGGGGCGCGCCACAAGCGCACGCTCTTGACCTGTGTGATTTGCGCGGCGGCAAGAACCTCGCCAGCACTAAACGCCAGCAGGACGAAAAGCCCGGCCAACAGCGCCCGCAGGCGCAACCCCCAACCCATGTTTTTTCTCATGCTCCGTTAGCCAGGACAGCGCACCATGCTTCGCCCCGCACCCCGTGCGGTTCGAGGCGCAGCACGCGGCCGCCCGCTTGCGGTGTAATGGTAATGTCCAGGTCTGCCTTTGGCAAAACGCCCGTACCGCGCTCGGCCCACTCGATCAGGCAAAGCGCGCCGCCCTCGAAGTAGTCGCGAATGCCGAGATATTCCAGTTCCTCGGGATCGGCCAGGCGGTAAAGATCGAAATGGTATGCGCGCTTCTCACCTATTTCATAGGGCTCGACCAGCGTAAAGGTAGGGCTTTTCACCGCACCGGAATGGCCAAGGCCGCGCAGGATGCCACGCGACAGCGTGGTCTTGCCCGCCCCCAGGTCACCATGCAGGTATATGACCCCCTCCCCCGCACTCACCTGGGCGATGCGAGCCCCCAGTTCGTACATGGCTTCCTCGCCATCGGCGAACAACTTCAGTTCAGGCACGGACTGATCTCCTCGAGCAACTGACGAACGGCAGACGACAAATCACTGGCCGCCAGGCCTCTCCCCTCGGCTCCCAAAGTTTCCCCAGCACGAGCGTGCAACCAGACGGCCAGGCAGGCGGCGTCGAAAGCGTCCATCCCTTGCGCCAGCAGCGCCCCAACGATGCCGGAAAGCACATCGCCCAACCCGGCGCCCGCCATTGCCGGATGGCCATGGGAGCACAGTGCCAAACGCCCATCGGGCGCAGCCACCAGACTGCCAACGCCCTTGAGCACGGCGACGGCGTTGTAGCGACGGGACAGTTCACGCGCAGCAGCAGGTCGATCGGCCTGCACCTGCGCAGTGGAGCAGCCGAGCAAACGTGCCGCCTCGGCGGGATGCGGGGTGATCAGCAGCGCTCCAGATGGCCGCCTTACTTGCCCTTCGGCCAGCAGGTTGAGCGCATCGGCGTCCCAGACCTGGGGCAATGCGAGACTTGCCGCCGCGCTCAGCAGGCAGCGCCCCCAAGCGTTGCGGCCGATACCAGGGCCAACCACCAGTACGCTGGCACGCTCGGCGGCGCGCAGCACTTCGGCGGAGGAAGACACGCCATGCGTCATCAACTCCGGGCGCCGGGCCAGCGCAGCCGGCACATGCTCCCGTCGAGTGACGAGGGAAACCAGGCCAGCACCGCAGCGCAGGGCCGACTCACCAGCGAGCAGCGCTGCGCCGCCCATGCCGTGTTCACCACCGAGCACCAGCACGTGGCCGAACAGCCCCTTGTGTGCGGCCTTGGCGCGCGGCGCCAGCTTCGCCAGGGAAACAGGCGCTAGCCGCGTGGCTTGAGAACTTGCGGGGAGCTGCTGCGGATCCGCATCAAGATCGTCGAAAATCAACTGACCGCAGTGGTCCGCTCCATCAGCAGTGAACAGGCCGAGCTTGAGGCCGATGAATGTCACCGTCAGGTCCGCACGCACCGCCACACCCAGCACCTGGCCGGTGTCGGCGCTTAGGCCGGAAGGGATGTCCACCGCCAGCACCGGCAGGCCGCTGTCATTGATGCGCCGGATCGCCTCGGCGTAGGGCGCGCGCACCTCGCCACCGAGACCGGTGCCGAGTAGCGCGTCGACCAGCACGCCATGCAATTCGGCATGCTCGTGCCAGGGCAGGATAGGTACGCCGGCGGCGAGCGCTTCCGCGTGAGCCAACGCAGCATCGCCGCCCAGGCGCGCCGGATCGCCAACTGCAAGTACGCGCACGTTCCAGCCAGCACGCTGTGCCAGCGCGGCGATCAGGTAACCGTCGCCGGCATTGTTGCCATGCCCGGCGAGCACGGTCGCCCGCGCGGCATCCGGCCAGCGTCGGCGCAGGGCACGCCAGGCGGCGTGGGCGGCACGCTGCATGAGTTCGAAGCCGGGCGTGCCGGCTGCGATCAGGCGCGCGTCCAGGTCGCGCACCTGCTGGGCGCTGTAAAGCGCGGTCGGCAGATTGTCGTGAGGGTGCGAGTTCATCGGGTATCCGCGGAGGATCGGGCGCCGGTCGGCGAGGTCTGGCAGAATTATACGCACCCCGTTCCCGCTTTCCCGCCCCCGCATGCACGATTCCAATCCTGACTACAGCGCCATTGCCGAACGCATCAAGGCCTGGGGCCGCGAGCTCGGCTTCCAGCAGGTGGGCATCAGCGGCCTGGACCTGGAAAGCCACGGCGAGCACCTGCAGCGCTGGCTGGCGGCCGGCTACCACGGCGAGATGGACTACATGGGCGCCCACGGCAGCAAGCGCTGGCGGCCGGACGAGCTGGTGCCTGGCACCCTACGGGTTATCTCCCTGCGCATGGATTACCTGCCCGGCGACACGCAGATGGCGAAGGTTCTCGGCGAACCGCAGAAGGCCTACGTCTCCCGTTATGCCCTTGGCCGTGATTACCACAAGCTGATCCGCAAGCGCCTGCAGCAACTGGCCGAGCGCATCCAGCAGGAAGTTGGCACCTTCGGCTACCGCGCATTCGTCGACAGCGCCCCGGTGCTCGAGAAAGCCGTCGGCGAGCAGGCTGGCCTTGGCTGGATCGGCAAGAACACCCTTCTGCTAAACCGCAAGGCCGGCAGCTATTTCTTCCTCGGCGAGCTCTTCACCGATCTCCCCCTGCCGGTGGACGAAGCCCACGGCACAGAGCATTGCGGACGCTGCACAGCCTGCCTGGACATCTGCCCGACCAACGCCTTCATCGGCCCGTACGTGCTGGACGCGCGACGCTGCATTTCCTACCTGACCATCGAGCTCAAGGGGCCGATCCCCGAGGACCTGCGCGCCGGCATGGGCAACCGGGTGTTCGGCTGCGACGACTGCCAGATGGTCTGCCCATGGAACCGCTTCGCTCGCCCCACCGAACAGGGCGACTTCCAGCCGCGCCACGGGCTCGACAACGCCGAGCTGGCCGAGTTGTTCCTGTGGAGCGAGGAAGAGTTCCTCTCTCGCACCGAAGGTTCGCCGCTGCGCCGCGCGGGCTACGAGCGCTGGCTGCGCAACCTGGCGGTTGGGCTGGGGAACGCGCCGTCGAGCATTCCGGTGATCGAGGCATTGAAAGCGCGCCGCGAATACCCGTCCGAACTGGTGCGCGAGCATGTCGAGTGGGCGCTTCGCCGACATGGAGTGGATCTGTAGATGCGACCTTGCTCGCGAACGGCACCGCGATGTGGCTGTTCGCGAGCAAGCTCGCTCCTACGAATGACAGCGGTTCAGACCTTGATGAAGGTCTCGCGGTAGTAGCGCAGCTCGGCGATGGACTCGCGGATGTCGTCCAGCGCCAGGTGGGTGTTGCCCTTCTTGAAGCCGTCACGCAGCTGCGGTGCCCAGCGCGCGGCCAGTTCCTTGAGCGTGGAGACGTCGAGGTTGCGGTAGTGGAAGTAGGCTTCCAGTTTCGGCATGTGGCGATAGAGGAAGCGGCGATCCTGGCAGATGCTGTTGCCGCAGATCGGCGAGGAGCGCTTGGGCACCCACTTCTCCAGGAACGCCAGGGTCTGCGCTTCGGCTTCTGCGGTGCTGATGGTGCTTTCGCGCACGCGCTGGGTCAGGCCCGACTGGCCATGCTGGCGAGTGTTCCACTCGTCCATGCCGGCGAGGACTTCCTCGCTCTGGTGGACGGCGATCACCGGACCTTCCTCGAGGATGTTGAGGTCGCTGTCGGTGACGATGGTGGCCATTTCGATGATCACGTCCCGGTCCGGGTCAAGGCCGGTCATCTCCAGGTCGATCCAGATCAGGTTCTGTGCGTTCTGCATGGTGCGGCTCCTTGGCTCAAGCCCCCTAGTTTAGCGGGAAGCGCTCGGACGCATGCTAAACTCGCCGGCGATTTTTCCCGTGGACTCAATATGGCCAAGCGTCATCTCACCCGCCGGCAGAGCTGGCGCATCGAAAAGATCCAGGAAGAGCGCGCCGCACGTGCCGCCAAGCGCGAGTCGCGCGCCATCGAGGAGCTCGAAGGTGGCGACCTCGGCCCGGAGCAGAACGGTCTGGTGATCGCCCACTTCGGTGTCCAGGTGGAGGTCGAGGCACTGGAAGGCGAGCACGCCGGCGAAGTGCTGCGCTGCCACCTGCGCGCCAACCTGCCGACACTGGTGACCGGCGACCGCGTGGTCTGGCGCCCGGGCAACCAGGGCATCGGCGTGATCGTTGCGCAGCTGCCGCGTACTTCCGAGCTGTGCCGCCCGGACATGCGCGGCGTGCTCAAGCCGGTGGCTTCCAATGTCGATCGCATCGTCATTGTCTTCGCCCCGCGCCCCGAGCCCCACGCCAACCTGATCGACCGCTACCTGGTGGCGGCCGAGCATGCCGGCATCAAGCCGCTGCTGCTGCTGAACAAGGCCGACCTGATCGACGAGCAGAACGCCGAACAGATCGACTCGCTGCTTAGCATCTATCGCGACCTGGGCTATCCGCTGCTGGAAGTATCGGCGTTCAACGGCTTGGCGATGGACGCCCTGCGCGCCGCGCTGAACGAGCACGTCAGCGTGTTCGTCGGGCAATCCGGGGTGGGCAAGTCGTCGCTGGTCAACGCGCTGCTGCCGGGCGTCGACACGCGGGTCGGCGACCTTTCGGAGGTCACCGGCAAGGGCACCCACACCACCACCACGGCGCGGCTGTTCCACTTCCCCGCGGGCGGCGACCTGATCGACTCGCCCGGTATCCGCGAATTCGGCCTGGTTCACGTGAGCCGGGACGACGTCGAGGCGGGCTTCATCGAGTTCCACGACCTGCTCGGGCATTGCCGCTTCCGCGACTGCAAGCATGATCGCGAGCCGGGTTGTGCGCTGCTCAAGGCGCTGGAGGAAGGTCGGATCAGCGAACAGCGCATGGCCAGCTACCGGCACATCCTCGCCAGCCTGCCGACCGACGAATACTGAGGTCGGCCCGGCTTACTGCGTCTTCAGCTCTTCGAGCTTGAGCTTGCCGCCGCCGTCGAACAGGTTGAGCTTTTCCTGCAGCTGCTGATCCGGCAGCGGTTCCGCTGCAGCCCCGGGCTGAGCCGGCGCCGCTGGCGTTGCTGAGGGCGCGGCATTCGGCGCCGAACCTTCCGGCGCCTGCTGATCGCCGCCGCCCTGCCCCTCGATGGCGCGTTGCGCGCGCTTGGTCAGGACGATGATGTCGATGCGCCGGTTGACCGGGTTGAGCGGGTCCTTGCGATCGTACAGCTGCGAAGACGCGTAGCCGACCACCCGGGCGATCTGTCCATCCGGATAACCGCCGGCAACCAGCGCGCGACGCGCCGCGTTGGCGCGGTTGGCCGATAGCTCCCAGTTGCCGAACTCGTCGCCGGCGTAGGGCTTGGCGTCGGTGTGGCCGCTGACGCTGATCTTGTTCGGCACCTGCTTGATGGTCTCGGCCATGGCCAGCAGGATGTCTTCGAAATACGGCTGCAGACGCGCGCTGCCGAGATCGAACATCGGTCGGTTGGCGGCGTCGACGATCTGGATGCGCAGGCCGTCGCGGGTGATCTGGAACAGGATCTGGTCCTTGAACGGCTTCAGTTCAGGATTCGCATCGACCTTGTCCTGCAGCTCCTTGAGCAACAGTTCCAGGCGCTCCTGCTCGATCTGCTCGGCCTGGCGCTCGGCGTCGGCAGGGTTGATCTCCTTTTCCGCCTGCGGGCTGATGCGCGTCTCGTCCGCTTCCGGCTGCGCCTGGATCTGCGGATTGAGGGTCTTGTCCGGCGCCGGCGTCGGCGTGCCGCCCAGGTCGATCACGTATGGGCTGGCGCTCTCGGTGAAGCCGATCGGGTCCTGGAAGTAGCCGGAAATCGCCTTCTTCTGTTCGGGCGTCGCCGAGGACAACAGCCATAGCACCAGGAAGAACGCCATCATCGCCGTCGCGAAGTCGGCGAAGGCGATCTTCCAGCCGCCGCCGTGGTGGCCGGCGGCGTAGCGCTTGATGCGCTTGACGATGATCGGCTGGTTGTTATCCATCGCTTAGCGCCCGCGCACGGCCTGTTCCAGTTCAGAGAAGCTCGGACGGTGCGCCGGCAGCAGCACCTTGCGGCCGAATTCCACGGCCAGCGACGGCGGCATGCCGGAAGCCGAAGCCACCAGGCAGGCCTTGATCGATTCGTAGAGGTTCAGCTCTTCCTTGGCATCGTGCTCGAGGGCGTTGGCCAGAGGGCCGACGAAGCCGTAGGCGGCGAGAATACCGAGGAAAGTACCCACCAGCGCAGCGGCGACGTGGTGGCCGATCTCCGCCTGGCTGCCCTGGCCGAGCAGGGCCATGGTGATCACGATGCCGAGCACCGCGGCGACGATACCGAAGCCGGGCAGGCCGTCGGCAACGCGGGTCACCGCATGGGAGGGGTGCTCTAGTTCTTCCTTCAGGCTGCCCAGTTCCATGTCGAACAGGCCTTCCAGCTCGTGCGGCGCCATGTTGCCGGAGGACATGATGCGCAGGTAGTCGCAGACATAGGCCGTCATGCGGTCGTCCTTCAGGACGGCCGGGTACTTGCTGAAGATCGGGCTGGCGGCGGGCTCTTCGAGGTCGGCCTCGATGGCCATCATGCCCTCGCGGCGGCTCTTGTTGAGGATCTCGTAGAGCATCCCCAGCACTTCCAGGTAGAAGGTGTGGGTGAAGCGGTTGCTGAACATCTTCGGCGCCTTCTTCAGCACCGTCATGAAGGTGCTGCCCGGGTTCGCCTGCAGGAATGCACCCAGCGCCGCGCCCCCGATGATCAGCAACTCGAAGGGCTGCACGATGGCCATGATCTTGCCGCCGGAAAGCAGGTACCCGCCGAGGACGCTGCCCAGAAGAACGAAGATGCCGATGATTTTTGCCATGGGTGACCGACTGGAACAGTGAACGGGACGAAGGCGCTCTCGCACGCCTCGCTGTTGTTATCGGAAAATCCGCGCAAGACTATAGGCTGACAACACTAAAAACCAGTTTGGCGCCTCCGCATGTCCTTGCAGACTCCCGATCCAGCCGTCCTCGATACCTGGCTCAAGCAACTGGAAGAGTTGCCGCTCCCGGTTCCCGCCGAGCAGCACGAACGCATTCGCCGGGCGCTGGGCGACAACCGCCGCTCGCTGCGCGATATCGCCGATCAGCTGCAGGACTGCCCAACCCTCGCGCTGGCCATCCTGCGCGAGGCCAACCGCGCCCGCATGGCCCAGGACAATCCGGCCGAGAGCCTGGAAGTCGCCCTTAGCCGCCTTGGCCTGACCCACACCCAGGCGCTGCTGGAGCGCCTGCCGCAAGTACCCCAGGCGCAGATACCGCCGGTCCTCGGACAACTGCTGGTGATCAGCCGCCACGCCATGCAGCAGGCCGCCGGCCTGTTCGCCGCCCGCTTGGCTCGGCTCTGGCAGGAAATCCATTGGGGCAGCCTGTTCATCCTCTCCCCGCTGTGGGCGCTGGGCGTCGCGCGCCCGGATCTGGTCGAGCAATGGCAGCAGCAGGTGCTTGTCGAGGGACGGCCGAGCGCCGAAGTGGAGCAGGAACTGCTGGGCATGCGCCTGCTGCCGCTGTGTCGCGCACTGGCCGAACGCTGGCGCCTGCCGGACTGGATCGTCCAGGGGCTGCGTCTGCTCGGCGAGGACCATGAGCTGCTGGCCCGCGCCCTGCACCTGGCGCATGCCGAAAGCACGCCGCTGGCCCAGCAACAGCGCCTGGATGCCGACCCGGAACTGTCGCGCTGGCTGACCCGCCCAGCCAATACCATTCTCCTCGCCAACAGCCTGGCCATGGCCGCCCACCAGTCCTGGGGCGATGCGCACATGCAACGCTGGGAGCGCCTGACCGCCCTCTACCTGCAGATCCCTCTGGAAGACCTGCAGCAGCAGGTCCACTCACTCGCCGCCCAAAGCGCCCGACGCGACGCCGACCCACGCTTCTGGCATCCGGCCCAGGCCCTGCTATGGCCCTGGGACAGCCAGCGCTGGAGGGTTCACAAACCTGCACCTGCGCAGATCGCGACGCGCCCTGGCAATGCCGAGCAGTGGAAACGCCTGTGCGCCGAACTGCTGCGCGCGCCATCGCCCTTCGGCAACCTGCTGCAACTGCTCGACACCGCTTCGGAAGCGCTGCGCCTGTGTGGGTTCGACCGAGGCGCACTGCTGCTCGCCGACCGCCAACAGAGCGTGCTGCAGGCACGGCGCAGTTTCGGCCTGGCCCCAGCGGTCGAGAACCTGCAACTGCAGACAACCAGCAGCCAGCTGCTGCGCAAGCTGCTGGAGCGCCCAGCGCGCCTGCAACTGACGCCGGCCAACATGGCCGACTACTCGGCCGTGCTGCCCGGCAAACTGAAGGAAGCGCTGCCCAGCGAACACCTGCTGCTGCGCTCGCTCGGCACCCCTCAGCGCGTGCTGATGCTGGTAATTGCCGATCGCCAGGGCCAGCCCATCGGCGACACCCAGGCCCAGACCTTCGACAAGACCTGCCAGTGCATCGAGCGCAGCCTCCAGCAGTTCATAGGCAATCGCGGCTGATGCGCCCAAGCACGGGAAAACCGCCCGCGCCACGCGCTTTCCGTTAAACTGCGGCGTTCCGCCGGCCGCAGCGGGCCCCTCCCCCGCCGCGACCGGCCAGCCCATTACGGAGACGCCGAGATGTCCGCCTTTTCCGCCCTGCCCCTGGTGATCGAGCCGGCCGAACTGGCTGCCCGCCTGAACGCCCCCGAGCTCATCCTGGTCGACCTGACCAGCCCGGCGCGCTATGCCGAAGGCCACCTGCCCGGTGCGCGCTTCGTCGATCCCAAGCGCACCCAGTGGGGCCAGCCGCCGGCGCCGGGCCTACTGCCGGCAAAGGCTGACCTCGAGGCGCTGTTCGGCGAACTGGGGCACAACCCCGATGCCGTCTACGTGGTCTACGACGACGAAGGCGGCGGCTGGGCCGGGCGCTTCATCTGGCTGCTCGACGTCATCGGCCACTCGGCCTACCACTACCTCGACGGCGGCCTGCACGCCTGGCTGGCCGATGGCCGCGAACTGAGCCGCGACGTCCCCGCGCCCGCCGGCGGCCCGCTGCCGCTGACCCTGCGCGACGAACCCACCGCCACCCGCGAATACATCCAGGGCCGCATCGGCGCCGCCGACCTGGCCATCTGGGACGCGCGCAACCCCAGCGAATACAGCGGCCAGAAAGTCCTGGCGGCCAAGGGCGGGCATATCCCCGGCGCGGTCAACTTCGAGTGGACCGCCGGCATGGACCCGGCCCGCGCCCTGCGCATCCGCACTGACATGCAAGAGATCCTGACGAGCCTGGGCATCACCCCGGACAAGGAAGTGATCACTCACTGCCAGACCCACCACCGTTCCGGCTTCACCTACCTGGTGGCCAAGGCCCTCGGCTATCCGCGGGTCAAGGGCTATGCCGGGTCCTGGTCGGAATGGGGCAACCACCCCGACACCCCTGTAGAGGTTTGAGGAATGTCGTTCAAAGACCGTTTGTTCATCCTGGCCCAGTACCTGCTGCCGCATCACCTGCTGTCGCGCCTGATCGGCTGCGCCGCCGAGTGCCGCGCGGCCTGGTTCAAGGACCGCCTGATTCCCTGGTTCGCTCGCCGTTACCAGGTCGACATGCGCGAAGCGCAAGTCGAAGACCTGCGTGCCTACGAGCACTTCAATGCGTTCTTCACCCGCGCCCTGAAAGACGGCGCGCGGCCGCTGGATGAAACCCCGGCCGGCGTGCTCTGCCCGGCCGACGGCGCGATCAGCCAGCTCGGCCCGATCGAACACGGCCGCGTCTTCCAGGCCAAGGGCCACAGCTTCAGCCTGACCGAACTGCTGGGCGGCGACGCCGAGCGCGCCGCGCCCTTCATGGGCGGCGAGTTCGCCACCGTCTACCTGTCGCCGAAGGACTACCACCGCGTGCACATGCCGCTGGCCGGCACCCTGCGCGAGATGGTCTACGTGCCCGGCCGGCTGTTCTCGGTGAACCAGCTGACCGCCGAGCAGGTACCCGAGCTTTTTGCTCGAAACGAGCGCGTCGTCTGCCTGTTCGATACCGAACGTGGTCCAATGGCCGTGGTGCTGGTCGGTGCCATGATCGTCGCCTCGATCGAAACCGTCTGGGCCGGCCTGGTCACGCCGCCGAAGCGCGAGCTGAAGACCTTCGCCTACGACGAAGCGGCACGCGCGCCCATCCACCTGGAGAAAGGCGCCGAGCTGGGCCGCTTCAAGCTCGGCTCCACCGCCATCGTCCTGTTCGGACCGGAGCAGGTAGGCTGGGCTGAACAACTGGCCGCCGGCAGCCCGGTGCGCATGGGCCAACTGCTGGGCAAGGCCCGCCAGGTCTGATTGCAGTGCGGGGCGCATGGCGAATTGCCGGCGCCCCGACGACCGCGCGGCACCATTCCCTGGGTAGGCTGTCACGAAAGATGGATACTGCTAGAGTTTCGGAAAAACCCGGCACCGAACCCAGCCGACCGGTCAGCCACAAGGCACAGATCGTGGAGCAACTCATCTGACCATGGACAATCCGAGTCCTTATCAATTGCTACGCGTCCCTACCCCGACGCACGAGAGCCTGAGTTTCTGCAACGCCAATCCGCGTGACTTGAAGGACTGGCTCGACCACCTGCCCAAGGCCAACCTCGGGGAGACCGCGCGCCAGCTCTACCAGGGGCTGATCGAGCTGAACCAGCTCAAGCTCCCGGTGGAGGCACGCCTGCAGCTGCTGGAGCTGTTCCGCCCGGAAGTGCACTCGGTCTGTCAGCACCTGGAGCGCCACTTCCTCAACCAGTCCATCGTCCTCGACGAACGTCCGCGCAAGGTCGCCAATCTCTGCCAGGCCCTGCAGAACCACCTGGCGATCGGTTACAAGCTGGCGGTCGTCCGCGAAGCCCCGCGCTTCAGCCGCGAGCGCGCACAGATCCTGGTGCTGGCCCTGCAACGCGCGATCCGCAGCCTGTGCGGCCCGCTGGTGCGTGCCTCGCAACTCTACTGCCCGGTTCCGGAAAGCCTCTGGCTGGAACTCCACCAGCTTTACCAGCTGGCCCGCCAACACAGCGTCCAGGGCCTCGCGGTACGCGACGACCTGGTCCGCAACGGCAAGTCCATGAGCATCGAGCGCGCCTACCTGGTCGCCCTGCTGCTGGGCTGCGCGCGCTGCAACCAGATGCGCCAGAACAGCATCGCGCGCCTGGCCGAAGCCCTCGAATCCTGGAGCGAACAGGTCAAGCTGCAGCCAGCCAGCACGCCGGCCAGCCTGTTCGTGATTGCCCCGCAGGTAGACGGCCCGCCGCGCTACCGCTCGCTGTTCAAGGAAAGCGACCTGGCCGGTGCGTTGGGCATGGACCCGCAGCAGCTGGTCGCATCGCTCAAGGAATACCTGCAGGCCACGCCCGAACAACGCCCTCAACTGCCACTAAAAGTCATCGACGGCGTCAGCATCGACATGCTCCAGCACCTGGCGAGCGCCTGGGGCGACATCGCCGAGCGCACCTTCCAGCGCACTCTGGGCCAGGGCCAGCTGACCCTCTGCATCGGCATGAGCGCGCTGCATTACTTCCTCGCCGGGCGCCAATCCTTTGCCGAGCTGCTCAAGCTGCCGGCACAGGAAGCGCCGACCTTCAAGCGCGAGATCAAGGACGCCTGGGCCAGCGCCTTCGACGCGCAGAAGATCAAGGACTGGGAGCCCGGCGCACCGCTCGAGGAAATCGAATACAAGCCGCTCAAGCCAGGCGAGGGCGACCGCACGGTTACGCCCGACGAAACGCTGTGCGACGAGTACCCGGTATTCACCTTGCCCATCGTCAACCACAGCCCCGGCGGCTACTGCCTGACCTGGCCGAAGGAAATCCCCAGCCAGCTGCAAGCCGGCGAGCTCCTCGGCATCCAGGACGCTCCCGAGCAGGGCTGGAGCATTGCTGTCGTGCGCTGGATTCGCCAAGTCCGTGGCGGCGGCACGCAGATGGGCATCGAGCTGATCGCTCCGCTCGCACAGCCCTGCGGCCTGCAACTGCTGCGCAAGACCGAGCAGGGCAGCCAATACCTGCGCGCCCTGCTGTTGCCGGAAATCGCCGCGATCTCGCGGCCGGCCACCGTGATCACGCCGCGCCTGCCCTTCCAGGAGGGCAGCCGCGTGCAGATCAACCAGCATGGCGACGAGCGTCGCGCGACCCTGGTCCGCAAGCTCACCGCGACCGCCAGTTTCAGCCAGTTCGAGTACCGCATCCAGGAGCTTGCCAAGGATGCTGGCGATAAGCCTGTCACAGCCTCGAGCAGCAAGGTGGCGCCGGGGGAGGAAGACTTTGACTCGCTCTGGAAGTCTCTGTAGATTCGCCCGGACTCCATTCGTCGCCACTTTGCTGCCGTCCGGCGCGGTATAAGCAGCCCCCATGGCCAATGAAAAGAAAACCATCCGCCTGCTGATTCTCGAAGACTCCCAGAACGAAGCCGAGCGGCTGGTCAGCCTCTTTCGCAATGCCGGACGCGCCACCCGCGTCCACCGCATCACTTCCAGTGACGACCTCAACGAAGCCCTCCAGCAAAGCTGGGACCTACTGATTGCCGCTGCGGAAAGCAGCGCGATGGCACCGGGCGAGGCGTTGGCGAGCATCCGTCGGCAGGCCAAGGACATCCCCTTCCTGCAGCTGATCGCCGGCAACGACACCGACGACATCACCGAAGCCCTCGCCCTGGGCGCCCAGGACGCCGTGCCGCACGGCGAAGACGAACGCCTGGTGCTGGTCGCCAATCGCGAGCTGAGCAACCTCGAGGAACGTCGCGCCCGCCGTGCCGCCGAGGTCGCGCTGCGCGAAGCGGAGAAGCGCTGCCAGCTGCTGCTCGACAGCTCGGTCGACGCCATCACCTACGTGCACGATGGCATGCACATCTATGCCAACCGCGCCTACGTCGACCTGTTCGGCTACGAAGACGCCGAGGAGCTGGAAGGCTTGCCGATGATCGACCTGATCGCGCCCACCGATCAGGCCACCTTCAAGGACTTCCTCAAGGGCTACCAGAACAACGAAGGCAACGCTGAACTGCGTTGCGGCGGCATCAAGGTCGACGGCGCGAGCTTCAAGGCGCGCATGACCTTCTCGCCGGCAACCTACGACGGCGAACCTTGCATCCAGGTGGTGATCCGCGCCGACAGCGACAACAGCGAGCTGGAAGAAAAGCTCCGCGAAGTCAGCTGTCAGGACCTGGTCACCGGCCTCTACAACCGTGCGCACTTCCTCGACCTGACCGATGCCGCGGTGGAACGAGTGATCACAGCCGGGCAATCGGCGACCCTGGCGTACCTGCAACTCGATCGTGCACAGAACCTGCAGCTGACCCTGGGCATCGCCAACATCGATCTGCTGCTGGCCGACCTCGCCCGCCTGCTGCGCGAACATTTCCCGGCCGGTGTGCAACTGGGCCGCTTCAGCGACGATGCCTTCAGCGTGCTGGTCAGCGGGCAGAACCCGGAACAGAGCAAAGCGCTGTTCGACGGTCTGCTGAAGAAGATCGAGGGCCACCTGTTCGACATCCACGGCCGCACTGCCCAGGTCACCCTGTCGATCGGCTGCGCCGGGCTCGACGAGAAGACCAGCCAGACCCAGGACGTCATCGAACGCGCGCACCGCTGTGCCGACGAAGTCGCGCAGAAGGGCGGTAACGGCGTCAAACTCTACGATCCGGCCGACGAGCTGGCCGCCGCCGCAAACCGCGGCGACCTGTTGGCAATCGTCCAGCAGGCCCTGGAGAAGAACAGCTTCCGCCTGCTGTTCCAGCCGATCATCAGCCTGCGCGGCGACAGGCACGAGCACTACGAAGTGCTGCTGCGCCTGATCAACCCGCAAGGCGAGGAAGTGCCGGCAGCGGACTTCCTCAACGCCGCCAAGGCCGGCGGGCTGGCCGAGCGCATTGACCGCTGGGTGCTGCTCAACTCCATCAAGCTGCTCGCCGAACACCGTTCCAAAGGTCACGAAACCAAGCTCTTCGTGCACCTCTCCGCGCCCAGCCTGCAGGACGCGGGGCTGCTGCCGTGGCTAAACGTGGCGCTGAAAGCCGCGCGCCTGCCGGCAGACTCGCTGATCATCCAGATCAGCGAAACCGACGCTGTCGCCCACCTGAAACAGGCCAAGGCGCTCTGCGAAGGCCTGGCCGAGCTGCACTGCCAGGTCGCCCTCGGCCAGTTCGGTTGCGCGCTGAACCCGTTCAACACGCTCAAGCACATGAACGTCGACTTCGTGAAGGTCGACGGCTCCTACGTGCAGGACCTCAGCCGGGCGGAAAACCAGGAAAGCCTGAAGACCCTGATGGCCAGCCTGCACGCCCAGGCCAAGCTGACCATCGTGCCCATGGTCGAGAGCGCCAGCGCCCTGGCGACCCTGTGGCAGGCCGGCGCCAACTACATCCAGGGCCGCTACCTGCAGGGCCCGAGCCAGGCGATGGACTACGACTTCTCCTCGGAGGAGTGATCCCGCAAGGTGCAAGCCAGAACGAAAAAGCCGCCCAAGGGCGGCTTTTTCGTTGGCGTTGAGACCTCAGCGTCCGTCGCGATCGCGGAAGCCCAGCAGGTAGAGGATGCCATCCAGCCCGAGGGTGGAGATCGCCTGCTTGGCCGACTGCTTGACCAGCGGCTTGGCGCGGAAGGCCACGCCCAGCCCGGCAAGACCCAGCATCGGCAGGTCGTTGGCACCGTCGCCCACGGCAATGGTCTGCTCCAGTTGCAGACCTTCCTTTGCTGCCAGCTCACGCAGCAGGTCCGCTTTGCGCTGAGCATCGACGATCGGCTCGACGGCTACACCGGTGACCTTGCCGTCGACGATCTGCAGTTCGTTGGCGAACACATAGTCGATGCCCAGCTTGGCCTGCAGCTGGCGCGCGAAGTAGGTGAAGCCGCCGGAGAGGATCGCGGTCTTGTAGCCCAGGCGCTTGAGTTCGGCGAACAGGGTTTCCGCCCCTTCGGTCAGGCGCAGCGAGGCGCCGATCTCTTCCAGCACGTCTTCGGAGAGTCCCTTGAGCAGCGCCAGGCGCTCCTTGAAGCTGGCGCGGAAGTCGAGCTCGCCGCGCATGGCGCGCTCGGTGATCTCGGACACCTGCTCGCCAACGCCGGCGGCCTTGGCCAGCTCGTCGATGACCTCGGCCTCGATCAGCGTCGAGTCCATGTCGAAAACCGCCAGGCGACGGTTGCGACGGAACAGCGAGTCCTGCTGGAAGGCGATGTCGACGTTCAGCTCCTGGGCCACGCTGAGGAACTCGGCGCGCAGTGCGCCCGAATCGATCGGCTCGCCGCGCACGGAGAACTCGATGCAGCCCTTGCCGTGCTCTTCCGGCATGTCCAGCGGCATGCGCCCGGACAGGCGATCGATGTGATCGATGTTCAGGCCGTATTTCGCCGTGATCGAGCTGACGCGATGCAGCTGCTCGGCGGTCACCCGGCGGGTCAGCAGGGTCACGATCTGGCGCGGCTTGCCCTGGCCGCCAACCCATTGCTGGTAGTCGGCTTCGGAGACCGGCGTGAAGCGCACCTGCTGGTCCAGCTTGTAGGCCGTGAACAGCACTTCCTTGAGCACCGCGGACGCCTGCTCGGTATCCGGGATTTCGACCAGGATGCCGAAGGACAGGGTGTCGTGGATCACCGCTTGGCCGATGTCGAGGATGTTCACCCCACCCTGGGCCAGCACGCCGGTGATGGCGGCGGTGAGGCCGGGGCGGTCTTCCCCGGTGATATTGATCAGGACGATTTCGCGCAAGGCGCAGTCTCCGCCATGGAAGAAAAGGCGCACATTCTACCGACTTTCCCGGCCCGCGCCTCGCCCGGCATGCGGCCAACCGCCGATCGGATTGCCGCGTCGCATCGAGCGACCCGCCGAAATGCAGGAGGTGCGGCGCTTTGCCCGCTTCCGGGGCGCCGTTATACTGCCCGGCAACTGTTCCTACAGAGACCGAGCCCGCTGTGACCCGGCCCACCTCCGTCAAGCCCGACAATTTCTTCCTGCTGCTCTACCACGCCCTGCGCCAGCGCCGGGTGCCCATCGCCCTGCGCATCGCCATGCATAGCCTGGTGCTGGTCGCCGCCGCGCTGGTCATCTACGCCTGGGTCATGGGCATGCAGTTCAAGCAGGCCATGCACCAGCAGGCCGATGCCGTGGGCCAGAGCCTGACCACGCAGACCGCCGCCTCGGCCACCGAGCTGCTGGTGTCGAACGACATCCTCAGCCTCAACGTGCTGCTGGGTAACCTGACCAAGAACCCGCTGGTGGCCCACGCGGCCATCTACAGCGCGGACGGCCGCACCCTGGCCGAGTCTGGCAACCGGCCGAAACAAGGCCTGCTGGGCAACACCGAGGGCGTGTACTCGACGCAGATCACCTTCCAGGACGTCATGGCCGGGCAGCTGCGCATCAGCCTGGACATGGAACAGTTCCAGCAGCCGATGATGGTCAGCCTGCAGAGCATGGGACTGATCAGCCTGATCCTGCTGCTGCTCACCCTGACCCTCAGCCTGCGCCTGGGCCGCCACATCTCCACGCCGCTGCTGCAGCTGCGCGTCTGGCTGCGCGATCCGGATGACCCCGCCCCCGGTGCCGGCCTGCACAACGAAATCGGCGACCTCGCCCGCCAACTCCAGGCCCGCCTGGTGCCGGAGAAACCGCCCGCGCCCGAGCCCGCGCCACCGCCCGCGCCGCGCAAAACCGCACCCAAGCCAGGCGCCGCTGCACCGGCCAAGGCTGCAGAGGCTGCGCCGAAGCCGGTGCAGGACCCGCACATCGAGCTCGACGATGACATCGAGCCCAAGCTGGAACTGTCGGCGGACGAGCACGAATTCGACGAGAACATCTTCGACGACGGCGAACTGCCGCATGTCGAGGCCAGCGACGTGGAAGAGCTCGACGAGCCGCTGATCGAAGAAGAGCCTGAAGAAGCGGAGCTTGAGCCGGTACTGCCCAACCCGTGCGCCGTACTCGCCGTGCAGCTGGGCAACCAGGAACAACTGCGCCGCCTGCCGCGTAGCCGCCTGGTGGACCTGCTGGAGCGCTATCGCGATTGCCTGGAGCAGGCCGCGCGCCTGTACAAGGGCCAGCTGTTCACCCTCAGCGATGGCGGCAGCCTGATCCTCTTCCATGCTCGCGACGACGACGACTACCTGACCCACGCCCTGTGCTGCGGCGAACTGATGCGCGCCCTGGGCCACGCACTGCAGATCGAAGTAGTCGATAGCGGCATCACCCTGCAACTGCAGCTGGGCATGACCCACGGCGAGGAGCTGGCCGCACTGGCTCAGGCCGAGCTGCTGCAGGAAGCTGCCGTACAGAGCGCACTGAACCTCAGCCAGCACAGTCGCAACCTGCTTTTGATCGAGCGCTCCATCGCCGAGGACGAGCAAGTGCGCCAGCGCGCCCGCGTGCGCCCCATCGCCAACCCGGCGGAAGCCAGTTGCGTCGAATGGCTGAAAGAACCCTACCCGTCGATGCTCGAGCGCCAGCTCACCCGCATGCGCGCCCTGCGCACTTCCTGACGAGTCGAACCCAGCCTTGCCGCCCGGCAAGGCTGGCGTCAGCTTCCCAGTAAGCCCAGCGCCCCAATCACTCGATATTCAGCGAGCGCCGCAGCTGGCTCAGCAAGCCATCTTCCGCAGGGACGTCCTGCGCCACCTGGCGATAGCCGGCGAACGCCGAGAAGCGTTGGCGGAAGTCCACTTCGATGCTGTAGCGGTTGTCCCAACCCTTCTGCTCCGCCGGCCGCGGGGCGAGCTGATCGCAGTCGGAAAGACTCGAGGCGTCGCTGCAGGCGCGCGTCGCAGCTGGCAGATAGCGGCTCTTCCAGAGCACCCAGGGCGACATCGTGAGCGCCTCGATGCGGTTGCCTGCCAAATCGAACTCCAGCAAACGCAGCAGGCCGTTCCCGCCCAGGTACTGCATCTGGTAGTCGAACTGCAGCATGTCGACGCTCAGCCCGTGGTCGTTGCTCAGGCGACGATGGCTCGACCCGTTCAGCTGGCTGCTGAGGGTCAGGAAGATCTGATCATTGCGCCGGATCAGCTTGTCCCACAGGCGCGCCTCCCCGTTGGGCGGCAGGGTTATGCCATGGGAAGCCAGGATCACCGGCGTATTCGGATGCTCGTCGAGTACGCGCTGGGCCCAGGCCAGGGTCGCGTCGCTCGGATTGCAGTCCAGCGCCAGCAGCAGGAAGTCCTGGTCACCGACGCGGAAACGGTGGTACTGGCTCAAGCCCAGCGGATCGCTGCCGGCATAGGTGGATTGCCAGGTCGCCCGTTGCGGCCCGAAGAACTCATCGAAGTGATCGCGTACCGAGCGATGGTCGTCGCCGGGCAGCTCGCCCTGGATATCCCGCGCACCGGTCATGATGCTGTAGGGCACGCCACCTTCCTCGAGCAGGCGCATGGCGCTGGAGGCGACTCGCCACTGGGTCAGGCTGCTGGCGTTCTGCACCACGTCCCCCAGGTGCACCACCAGCGGAATCTGCAGCGCGGTGGCGTTCTGCGCCAGCCAGTGAGTCTGGGCGAAAAAGGCCATCACCGGGTCGTAAGACAGGTTGTCGTAGCGACGGGTCGTGCGGAAAAGCGAGCGCGCCTGGTGATTGTTCTCCGAGTAGTACTGGGTGTCGGGCAGCACCGCCAGCACGAAGTGCCCCGGGCGCGGCTCCAGCGCCAGCGGCGGCAGCGGGTGTTCGCGGAAGAACGCCTGGTCACGGGCGATGTGCCGGCGCTCGCCAGGGCTGGCGCCACAACCGCACAACGACAGCAGGCAAGCAGCGAGGATGAGGAGACGTGTCATGCGCTGAAGGTCACTCGCGGGCCCCGTCGGGTGCAGGGAGATACAGCAGCACATAGGGATCATGATCGAAATCGGCAGCCACCACCGGGCGCAGCCCGGCCAATGGCGTCGCCGCAAGCGCACGCTCATGAGCGGCATCCATCACCAGGTAGAGCGGTCCCTGCAAACCTGCCAACTGGCTGTCCTGATCGACGAAGCGCGGCTGCAGGTCGTGATCGAGGTTGACCAGATACTTGATCGCCTTGGCGTCCTTGCCGAGCCCGACGAAAGCCACCGGCGCCGGCTTGGCGCTGATGGCGGCGTCCGCTGCGAGAGTGAATTCGCGGGTGCCGTAGAGGCCACGCTCGATGGGCTCGAAAGCGACGATGTAGGCGGCCCACAGCGACAGCACCGCGCACCCGGCCAACGCCAGGGCACGCTGGCGCGGCTTCGCCAGCGCCCACAGCGCCAGCCCCTGGAACAGCAGTAGCAGCGCCAGAGCGCGATGCATGGCGTGGTGATAGTCGGCAAGCTGAGGTGAATGCCGCCAAGCGAACAGCAGCGCCAGGCTGAGTAGACCAGGCAAGGCAAACCACAGGCTCTGAAGCACGATGCGCAGAATGGAGGCCAGACGGCTTCCAACGACGTGGAACGGATAGGCCGCGATGATCGCCGCATAGGGTGCCATCGCCAGGATGTAGCGGGCCTTCTTGGCCTGCGGCAGCGACAAGCCGATCATCACCACCAGCGCCGCCAGCGCACAGGCACGCAGCAGCACGCGCGTGCCCTGCTCCTCGGTGCGCCCGCCCTTGCCGAACAGCAGAGCCAGAGCCGGCAGCGCCAGCGGGAAGGCAATGGCATAGTTGCCGGGCGCGCTGAGGAAGTAATAGAGCGGCGAGTTGGCGCCGGCGCTCCCGTCCAGGCGACCGACCACCTCCATCTGCAGGACCGAGTGGGCGAAGGCAGCGCCATCGCTCAGATCGGCCACTGCGAGCAATACCAGGCAACAGACCAGCAGCAATCCTGCGGCGAGCGGGGCAAAGGCCAGCAGACGCCGCCACTCCCCTGCCGCAACCCAGCAGGCACAGACCACGCCGGCGGGTATCACCAGGCCCAGCGGGCCACGAATCAGGAAGCCGACCAGCATCAGCACGCCCAGCCAGCCCAGCAGCCGTGGCAACGGCCGCTCGCGGTCGCGGTAGGCGAGATAGAAGGCGCCCAAGGCCAGGGCAGAGATCATCTGGTCAAGCGAGACCGCGCGGGTTTCGCTGACGAAAGTTGCTGTCAGCAGCAGGAGCGCAACGCTGAGCAACGCCCAGCGCACCGAGATCGGCTCCAGCAGGCGGTAGACCAGCGCGACGACCGCCGCCGAGGCGAGCGCCGAAGGCAACCAGGCGGCCAGGCTGTCCACCCGCCCGAACGGCAGCGACAGCAAGTAGATGAACAGCGTCGAGGTGCCCGGATAGTCCGGGTAGGCCTCGCCATAGGTCATGGGGAAGAAGCTGGGGCCGTGGCGCAGCATCTCCTGGGCGAAGAGCACGAAGCGCGAATCGAAGCCGATCACTTCGCGGCCCTTGGCCTGGACGCAGAAAAGCAGCAGGGCGAACGTCCCCAATAGGCAGGCGCGAGCGACAGGGCTCAGGCGCGCCAGCCCGAAAGGCAGGGAGGACGGGGAGATGGACGGCAGCACGGGTGCTCCTCCGCCAGACCATGACCGAAGGGATTCCGGTCACCGCGATTGGCAGATTCGCAGCCTTATTAGCACCGACGCAGTTAAGAAGTTGTTAAGTGCCGACGCCCGACAGAGAGCGGTTCGGGCGCGGCACGAGAGGAGCGGCGATTAGAAGCGGAAGACTTCTACATCGGTGCGGATGGGCACAACCAGCGGCATTTTCGGCCCTTCTTCCTTGGGCTTGGCCGCCTGTTCGGCAACTGCGGTCGGCTGCTTGCGCGGCGCCGGCGGCTGCTCGATCGCTACTGCCACAGGGCGTACGTCGCCGGCCAGCTGCTCAGCCAGGCGGCGCAACAGGTCGCTTTGCGCGCGGACCTGATCCTTGATGCTGCCGTCATGCTTCTCCTCCTGATGGAAGACACGGCTGTCGCGCAGCGCACCCTTCTGGTCGAGCAGGCGCCAGCGCGCATCGAGTACGGCGGGCTCTTTCGGACCAGAGTCGAGGCGGCTGATGTCGAGCATCACTTGCACCTGCGGAGCGAATCCGGGCTTTTCCGGGAACAGCGCCAGGCGCGTACTGTCCAGTTGACTGGAGAGCTGACGCAGCAGTTGCTGGCTCACGTTGGTTTGCAGGCTACCGGCCCAGCGCGCATCGCTGGACAGATTGAGGATGCCATCGGCCTGGCGCTGAACCATGGTTTCGCGCTGCAGGTAGTCGGCCAGTTGCACCGGCCCGAGAAGAACGGCCACGCCGTTGTCGCGGGTCGGCACCGAACTCGAACCGGTATCCAGCTGATATAGCTGGGCCGGTCGATTCACCGAACATCCCGCCAGCCCGAGCAGGCTGACGAGGGAAAGACATGCGAGGATGCGCAGAGCGCTCATCGGGCATCACCGTGTTTCGCCGAAGTTCGGCGATACTTGCTACAAATCGAAGAATTTAACGACAAAGGCGCCAAGGCGCCCCTGTCAAAGGGACCTATCATCCCCTAACCGGCGCCATAGCTCCAGAGGCAGAGTGTATCGCGGGGCGTTTCAATCCTGAGACAGGGGCTCGACCAGCAGCGCATCGACCCGCTGGAAACCGCGCGGTAGCTTGTTGCCACGCCGACCACGCTCACCCTTGTAATGTTCCAGGTCATCGCCTTTAAGCGACAGGGTGCGCTTGCCCGCCTGCAGCACCAGGGTTGCGCCATTCGGTAGCACCGCCAGGTCCGTGAGGTACTCCTCGCGACTGGCAACACGCTCGCCCGGCACGCCGATGATCTTGTTGCCCTTGCCCTTGGCCAGCTGCGGCAGGTCGGCGACCTTGAACAGCAGCAGGCGACCTTCGGTGGTCACCGCCGCCAGCCAGTCCTGCTCGACGTCCGCAACCGGACGCGGCGCCATCACCTGCGCGCCGTTGGGCAGGCTGAGCAGCGCCTTGCCGGCCTTGTTCTTGGCCTGCATGTCCTCGCCCTTGACCACGAAGCCATAGCCCGCATCCGAAGCCAGTACGTAGAGCGCGCTGTCCTCCGGCAGGAGCACGCGCTCGAAGCTCGCCCCCGGCGGCGGGGTCAGGCGGCCAGTGAGCGGCTCGCCCTGTCCACGCGCAGACGGCAGGCTATGCGCCGCCAGCGAATAACTGCGGCCGGTGGAGTCGATGAACACAGCGTACTGATTTGAACGGCCTGGAGCGGCAGCCTTGAAGCCGTCGCCGGCCTTGTAGGAAAGCCCGGTCGCATCGATGTCGTGGCCCTTGGCGCAGCGCACCCAGCCCTTCTCGGACAGCACCACGGTGACCGGCTCGGTCGGCATCAGTTCGGTTTCCGACAGCGCCTTCGCCTCGGCGCGCTCGACGATTGGCGAGCGACGGTCGTCGCCGTAGGTCTCGGCATCGGCCAGCAGCTCGTCACGTACCAGTTTGCGCAGCTTGGCGTTGGAACCGAGGATCGCCAGCAGCTTGGCGCGTTCCTTGGCCAGTTCGTCCTGCTCGCCGCGGATCTTCATCTCTTCCAGGCGCGCCAGCTGACGCAGGCGGGTGTCGAGGATGTAGTCGGCTTGCAGCTCGGACAACTCGAAGCGTTGCATCAGCACTGGCTTGGGCTGGTCTTCGGTGCGGATGATGTGGATGACTTCGTCGAGGTTGAGGAAGGCGACCAGCAAGCCTTCCAACAGGTGCAGGCGCTTCTCGACCTTGTCCAGGCGGAACTGCAGGCGACGGCGCACGGTGTCGGTGCGGTAGGTCAGCCACTCGCTCAGCACCTGGCGCAGGTCCTTGACCTGCGGTTTGCCGTCCAGGCCGATGACGTTCATGTTCACCCGGTAGGAGCTTTCCAGGTCCGTGGTGGCGAACAGGTGGGTCATCAGCTCTTCGGCATCCACGCGGTTGGAACGCGGGATGATGACGATGCGGGTCGGGTTCTCGTGGTCCGACTCGTCGCGCAGGTCGGCAACCATCGGCAGCTTCTTGGCCTGCATCTGGCTGGCGATCTGCTCCAGCACCTTGGCGCCGGACACCTGGTGCGGTAGCGCGGTGACCACGATGTCGCCGTCTTCCACGCGATACACGGCGCGCATGCGCACCGAGCCGCGGCCGGTTTCGTAGATTTTCTGCAGGTCGGCGCGCGGGGTGATGATTTCCGCCTCGGTGGGGAAATCCGGGCCCGGCACGTGCTCGATCAGCTCACCGACCGTGGCGTCGGGCTGGTCCAGCAGACGAATACAGGCTGCAGCCACTTCGCGCAGGTTATGCGGCGGAATGTCGGTGGCCATACCTACGGCGATACCGGTGGTGCCATTGAGCAGCAGGTTGGGCAGGCGCGCCGGCAGCACGGCCGGCTCTTCCAGGGTGCCGTCGAAGTTCGGCACCCAGTCCGCGGTGCCCTGGCCCAGCTCGGAAAGCAGGGTCTCGGCGTAGCGCGACAGGCGCGCCTCGGTGTAACGCATGGCGGCGAAGGACTTGGGATCGTCCGGCGCACCCCAGTTGCCCTGGCCATCCACCAGCGGGTAGCGGTAGGAGAACGGCTGCGCCATCAGCACCATGGCCTCGTAGCACGCCGAGTCGCCGTGCGGGTGGTACTTACCCAGCACGTCACCGACGGTACGCGCCGACTTCTTGTGCTTGGC
Organism: Pseudomonas sp. QL9; assembly: GCF_041409665.1. Taxonomy (NCBI): domain Bacteria; kingdom Pseudomonadati; phylum Pseudomonadota; class Gammaproteobacteria; order Pseudomonadales; family Pseudomonadaceae; genus Pseudomonas; species Pseudomonas sp. QL9. The sequence goes on along the minus strand of NZ_CP166971.1, from coordinate 3,245,383 downwards.
GTCCGCGTCCAGGCCCAGCTCGCTCATGGCGTAGACGATGCGGCGCTGCACCGGTTTCAGGCCATCGCCGATATGCGGCAAGGCGCGATCCATGATCACGTACATGGAGTAGTTCAGATAAGCCTGCTCGGTGAAGTCGGCGAGGGAGCGACGCTCCACACCTTCCAGGCTGAGATCGAGGGTTTCGCTCATGCGTGCCTCACGGGGAAATGTTCTGGCGCAGCACCAGGGTGCCGTCGCGCTGGGAGAATTCGAGTTGTTTGAGGGCGCTCATGCCGAGCAGCACCTCGTTGCCGTCCATGCCCGGCGCAATCAGCGCCGGCACGTCGTGGAGCAGAATGTCGCCGAGTTCCAGGCGCTGCAGGCGCGTACGCCAGCCCTGGGTGCGACCGTTGGCGGTATCCAGGTCGACCGGCGCGCCACGCTTGAGCTGCAGCCGCTGGGCAAGGGTTTCCGGCACCGCCACGGCGCTGGCACCAGTGTCGAGCAGAAAGGTCGCCGGCGTGCCGTCGATCAGTCCATCGAACACGTAGTGACCCTGGCGATTGCTCAGCAAGCGCAGCTCGACGAAGCCGTCGCCGTGCAGCGACTGCGGTTGCACATTCGGGTTGTGCTGGCGCTGCTCCCAGAGACCGAAGAAGTGCGTGGCAAGGCCGATGCCGGCCAGCCAGGCGCCCATCATCATGGCCTTGCCGAGACGGCTTCCGGGTTGTGCTTCGCTCATTGGCCACCCAGCCAGCCCTCCGCCGGTGCGGCGAAGCGCAGTACGTAGGGACGCAAATCACCATTGGCGCGCGGTGTGTCGCCGTTGTCCAGGCCGATCCAGGCGCCCTTGTCGTCGATCACCAGCGCCTCGGCCACCCCGTAAGGCAGCGGATAACGCCGCTCAGGCGTCAGCGCGCCGGCGGCGAACGACCAGCAGCGCTCGACAGCGCCACTTTCGGCGTCGCGCCGGCAGATCTGGTGCAGCAGGCGCTCCAGGGTGAACAGCTTGCCCTGGTACAGCGAGAGGTCGGCGAAGTCCAACGGCCAGGGCTTGTCGCTGTTCAAGGCCGCCGGCGGCATGGCGGTGCCGCCCTCGTTGAACATCACGCAGGCGCCGTCGCACTTCCAGGTGCCGTTGTCGTTGCGCAGGCGCAGCAGGCCACGGCGTTGGCGCTCGGCGGCGAGCCAGAGGCGCTTGCCGTCGGGATCGATGGCGATCCCTTCGTAGTAGGCGTTGTTGACCATCAGCAAGCCGCTGGCACGGGCCTGGCGCAGCAGCGACTTGGGCAGCGGCAGCCATTCCGGTTCGCCGGTCTGCGGCAGGCGCAGCACGCCAGCGTAGGCCTCGCTCACCAGATAGCGGTTACCCGCGCGATCGCAGCTGATGCCTTCGAGATCCAGGGCACCTCCGCGCAGCAGGCTCATGCCCCAGGTACGCACTCGTTCGCCCCAGGACAAGCCGCTGTCCGGTAGCCCGGGCGCACTGAACAGCTCCGTCTTGGCCTGCCAGACACTGCCGGGCGTCTCGTCCGGCCGCAGGCTGTAGGCGCGGTCGTCGTCACGGTCGGACACGGTCCACAGCTCGCCATCGCACAGCGCCAGCCCCGACAGGTTGCCGCCGCGCATGCCTTCGACGGCGTGCTCGCTGACGAACGCCAGCTCAGCGGGTGCAGGCGTGTCAGCGAGTGCAGTCGCGCAGCCCAGGACGGCCGCCAGGGCGGCCAGCCACAAGCGCATCAGGCCAGGACCTCGGCCAGGTTGCCCTTGGTCTCCAGCCAGGACTTGCGGTCGCCGGAGCGCTTCTTCGCCAGCAGCATGTCCATGATCTCCACGGTGCCTTCGGCGTCTTCCAGGGTCAGCTGCACCAGGCGCCGGGTGTTCGGGTCCATGGTGGTTTCGCGCAGCTGCGGCGGGTTCATCTCGCCCAGGCCCTTGAATCGGGTGACCTGCGGCTTGCCGCGGCGCTTTTCGGCCAGCAGGCGTTCGAGGATGCCGTCACGCTCGGCCTCGTCGAGGGCGTAGAAGACTTCCTTGCCCAGGTCGATGCGGTACAGCGGCGGCATGGCAACGTAGACGTGCCCGGCTTCTACCAGCGGGCGGAAGTGACGGACGAACAGCGCACACAGCAGGGTGGCGATGTGCAGGCCGTCGGAGTCGGCGTCGGCGAGGATGCAGATCTTGCCGTAGCGCAGCTGGCTCATGTCCGCTGCGCCCGGATCGACGCCGATGGCCACGGCGATGTCGTGCACTTCCTGGCTGGCCAGGACTTCGCCGCCATCCACTTCCCAGGTGTTCAGGATCTTCCCGCGCAGCGGCATGATCGCCTGGAATTCCTTGTCCCGCGCCTGCTTGGCCGAGCCGCCGGCGGAATCACCTTCCACCAGGAACAGCTCGGCGCGCATCGGGTCCTGGCCGGCGCAGTCGGCCAGCTTGCCGGGCAGAGCCGGGCCCTGGGTAATCTTCTTGCGCTCGACTTTCTTGCCCGCCTTCAGGCGGCGGCCAGCGTTGCTGATGGCCAGTTCGGCCAGTTGCAGGCCCAGTTCGGGGTTGGCGTTCAGCCAGAGGCTGAAGGCATCTTTCACGACACCGGAAACGAAGGCCGCTGCCTCGCGGGAGGACAGGCGTTCCTTGGTCTGCCCGGAGAACTGCGGCTCCTGCAGCTTCATCGAGAGGACGAAGGCGATGCGCTCCCAGACGTCTTCCGGCGCCAGCTTCACGCCGCGCGGCAGCAGGTTGCGGAACTCGCAGAACTCGCGCATGGCGTCCAGCAGGCCCTGGCGCAGGCCGTTGACGTGGGTGCCGCCCTGCGCGGTGGGGATCAGGTTGACGTAGCTTTCCTGCAGCGACTCGCCGCCCTCGGGCAGCCACAGCAGCGCCCAGTCCACGGCTTCCTTGCTGCCGGCCAGGCTGCCGCAGAAGGGCTCTTCCGGCAGGCGCGGCAGATCGGCGACGGAGTCGACCAGGTAGGAGCGCAGGCCGTCCTCGTAGTGCCACTCGACGCGCTCGCCGCTGCTCTTGTCTTCGAAAGTGACCAGCAGCCCCGGACAAAGTACGGCCTTGGCCTTGAGCACGTGCTTGAGGCGGCTGACGGAGAATTTCGCGGAGTCGAAGTACTTGGCGTCCGGCCAGAAGCGCACGGTGGTGCCGGTGTTGCGCTTGCCGACGGTGCCGACGACCTCCAGGTCGCTGGACTTGAAGCCATCGGCGAAGGTCATGCGGTATTCGTTGCCGTCGCGCTTGACGCGCACTTCGACGGTGGTCGACAGCGCGTTCACCACCGAGATACCGACGCCGTGCAGACCGCCGGAGAACTGGTAGTTCTTGTTGGAGAACTTACCGCCGGCGTGCAGCTTGGTGAGGATCAGCTCGACCCCCGGCACCCCCTCTTCCGGGTGGATGTCCACCGGCATGCCGCGGCCGTCGTCGATCACTTCCAGCGAGTTGTCCTCGTGGAGGATGACCTGCACGCTCTTGGCGTGACCGGCGAGGGCTTCGTCGACCGAGTTGTCGATGACTTCCTGGGCCAGGTGGTTGGGCCGCGTGGTGTCGGTGTACATGCCCGGGCGCTTGCGCACCGGATCGAGGCCGGAGAGGACTTCGATGGCTTCTGCGGTATAGGCGTTCTGCTGGGCCATGGGGTCCCTTTTCAGTCAGGAAATTCAGTCAAAGATGGAGAAATCGAGGTCGCGCCAGAGGCCTGCCGGCACGCCGGCGAAGGCCAGAAGCGCCGGCAACTGGCGGGCAAAGCCCTGGAAACTGTGGTCGCCGCCGGCTTCGATGCGCAGTGCGCAGGCCCGGTAGAACACCGCGGCCACCTTGTAATCGAGGGTCTCGTCGCCAGTCTGCAGCCACACCTGGTAGCGCATCGCGTCGGTCGGCGCCGGTACTTCGAGTGCCGCCAGGGCGTCGACGTGATCCTGGGTCAGCTCCCACTCCTCGCCGCTGTAATGGTTCTTCTGTGGGCCGAGGTAGCCGTCGAAGCGGCCATGGGGCAACACCGCCGGGTTGATCAGCAGGGCCTTGAGGCCATGCCGCTCGGCGAGGTGGGTCGCATAGTAGCCGCCCAGGGAGCTACCGACCAGCAGCGGCCGGTCGAGTTCGCCGATGGCGGCTTCGAGCTGGGCCATGGCCTGTTTCGGGTGATGGTGCAGCTCGGGGACGCGCAGGTGCGCCTGCAGGCCAAGGCGGGTCATGACGGCCTGCAGCTGGCGAGCCTTGTGCGACGCCGGCGAGCTATTGAAGCCGTGGATATAGAGGATGTCGGTCATGGGGCGGGAGGCTACAAGCTGCGAGCGGCTGGCTGCAAGCGTCCGCGGTCAAGGGAATGCGAGGGAAGTCTCAGTAGCCCTTGACGCTGTAGTCGACCTGGAAATCGATGCCGGTGACCCGCGACACGCCGGTCTCCAGCCGCCCATCGGGGTACAGCCGCAGCCAGCGGTAGCCGGGGGCCAGGCTGTCGACGCAGAAATCTTCGCTGCCGGGCGCAAACTGCACGCAGGTCGAGGGTGAGGCCAACAGCCGCACGTCGCCGCGCATCCGGTCGAACTCCTGGTGCACGTGACCCCAGAGCAGGCAGCGCACTTGCGGATGGCGATCGAGCACAGCGAACAGGTCGTTGGGATTGCGAATACCGATGCGATCCATCCATTGGCTGCCGATGGCCACCGGGTGATGGTGGAAAGTGACCAGCACATGGCGGTCGCGCGCCGCGTGCAGCGCCTCGTCGAGCAGGGCCAGCTGTTCCGCGGTCATCTGCCCGGGCACGGCGCCGGGAATGGTGGAATCGAGCAGGATGATGCGCCAGGCGCCCAGGTCGACCACAGCATCGAGCAGGTCAGCGTCACCGCAGACTTCGCGCATCGGCGCGAGTTCGTCGTGATTGCCGGGGAACCAGCGCGTCGGCGCCGCAATCGCGCCGGAGATTTCCCGGAACTTCCTGTAGGACTCGACTGAGCCATCCTGCGAAAGGTCGCCAGTCGCGAGCACCAGATCGATTTCCGCCTGCTCGCCGAGCACCTGGCTGACCACCTGGCGCAGGCTGTCGGCCGTATCCATGCCCAGCAGACGACCGTCGGCCTCGGCAAAGAGATGGCTATCGGAAAGCTGCACCAGCAGCAGCGACTCTTGGGCGGAAGTGGATTTCGCAGGCAATGCGCCTTCTCCTGTCAGGCGAGGCGTCGTCGTTGGAAAGAAGTATGGTGACAGCCCGTGGATGGGGCAAACCGGGAAAGAGTCACAGTTCACACTTGCGGACGTCGTCCGGCGGGCAATTACCGGACGAACGCGAGCATATCATGGCACTGCGCCATCACCCAATCTCAGCGTTGCAGCACCGGCTCCAACTCGTGGCCGCAGGCCAGGCAGTGGCTGAGCCATTCGCCGAGGAACTGGTTCAGCTGGTTCTTCTCGTCCGGCTGGTGCATGTCCTGGTTCGGATAGGGGTAGATGGCCAGCAGCCGGCGCGCCTGCTCGGCACCTATGACTTCGGCCATGCGCGCGTCGTGGTAGACCCGCACTTCCAGGCGCGGCGCCGGCAGCCACGGCAGCCCGAGCTCCTGGCGCACCTGCAGGGTGGTGGTATACGGACAGGCTTCGATCACTTCCAGGGCCAGCACGCCGAGCAGGCGTTCGCCCTCGCTGAGCGCCACGCGCCGGGCCGTGCAATTTTCTCGCATGTCCGGGAGCAGGCGCATCAGGCGCAGGTAGTTGGCCTCGCAGGTGGCCTGCAATCCGACCAGGTCTACGCGATAACGCTCGCGCAGCAGGTTCACACCCATAAGCCTCGAACCTCGGCGCGGTTGAGCGCCAGCCATTGCAGGGCGAGCATGCTCGCCGCGTTGTTGATGCGTCCGTCGCGAACTGCCTGCAGCGCGTCCTCGAAGGGCAGCACATGCACGCGAATATCCTCGCCCTCCTCGGCCAGGCCATGGATGCCAACGGCCTGGCTGCTGTCGCAGCGACCGACGAACAGGTACACCAGCTCATTGCTACCACCCGGCGAGGGCAGGTACTGCGCGATCGGCCAGAGCGCGCCCAGGGTGATGCCCGCTTCTTCCACCGCTTCGCGACGGGCGACTTCTTCGGGCTCTTCATCCTTGTCGATCAAACCGGCGACCAGCTCCAGCAGCCAGGGGTTGACCCCTGCCTCCAGCGCGCCGACGCGGAATTGTTCGACCAGCACCACTTCATCGCGCTGCGGGTCGTAGGGCAGCACGCAAACGGCGTCGTGGCGGACGAACAGCTCGCGGCTGATCAGCGGCCCCATGCCGCCGGCGAACTGGCGATGGCGCAGCTGCAACCGCTCGATGCGATAGAAGCCGCTGAAGCATTCCTCGCGCTCCGAGATCTCGACGTCGTCCGGACCGGCCTTGAAGATTTCCGACATCCCACTCAACTCGCTGATGGCTTGTACATTCGCGCAATCCTAGCGCGCCGCACCGCACCACGCAGCCTCTTTCACCCACCGCCCGGCGGGCAGACCGGCGACGCTGCTAAACTGCGCGGCGCGGCGAACCCCTCCCTCGCGACAGGGTCGAAGCCGCGCCGCCAGCGCGCGGCACCGGCCACGAGACAAGGATTCCCATGCACCTTCTGAAAATCGCCGCCCTGGGCGCCCTCTGCCTGATGCTCGGCGCCTGCCAGAGCCTTTTCGGGCCTGGCCTGGGCGAGCCACTGCAACCCGAACGCAAAGCCTTCGAACACCAGCAACCGGGCTGTACCGGAGAGCAGTGCCCGCTGTTCAATCTCGACACCCTGAGCTTCGCCGACGAGCCCGCGCTGAACGCCGCCATCGACGCGCAACTGCTCGACCTCACCCGCGCCACGCCGGACGAAGCGCGCCCGGCCTCGCTGGAACTCTACGAGAAGCGTTTCCTCGCCGATGCCAAGCCCGGCTGGAGCAGTTATCTGCAAGCCAAGGTACGCGAGCAGCATGACGGCCTGGTGATCGTCGAGCTGTCCAGCTACGTCTTCACCGGCGGCGAATACGGCCAGCCGGGACGTGCCTTCATCAATTATGACCGCCGCCTGCACAAGGTGCTGGAACTGCAGGACATCCTGCTGCCCGGCCAGGAAAAGGCCTTCTGGGACACCGCGCGCCTGGCGCACCAGGCCTGGATCGTGCAGAACAAGCTCCTCGAGCAGGACCCGAACTTCGTCAAGGACTGGCCGTTCCAGCCGACCCCGCACTTCGCCCTGACCTTCGGGGCGCTGACGCTCAAGTACGACATCGACCGCATCGCGCCGCACTCGGTCGGGCATCCGGAATTGAAGATCCCCTACCCGCGTTTGAACGGCATCGTGAAGCCGTTTTACTTCCCGGGGCGCGGCGCGCAGTAAGAGATCGCGGGCATGGCCCGCTCCTACGTTAGTGCTTCCTGGAACTGTAGGAGCGGGCCATGCCCGCGATTCGGCCAACAGGCCGATCAGACCTTGCTGCCGACGCGCCCCAGCGCCATTTGCAGCACACCCGATACCAGCAGCGCCGGCAGGGTCGCGCCAAGGTTCGGCGCGTAGTTCGCCAGCAGGTGATAGACCACCACGCCGCCTGCCCAGGCCAGCAGCGAGCCCCAGCGCAGGCCCGGCTGAATCTGCGCGCTGGCACGGCGGCGCAGCAGGAAGTGGTCGACCAGCACCACGCCGAACAGCGGGGCGAACACCGAGCCGATCAGCAACAGGAAGTTCTGGTACTGCGCCAGCGGCGCGAACCAGGCGATCAGGGTGCAGACGACACCGATGACCAGCGCCAGGTGCTCGACTTTGAGCGGCACCAGGATGCCGCTGGAAACCGCCGCCGAGTGGATGTCGGCGAAGGCCTTCTCCGACTCGTCGAGCAGGATCAGCAGCAGCGGAATGCCCATGCCGGCACCGGCCAGCGCCAGCAGCAGCGCATTGGCGTCGCTGCCCTGGGCGAACGCCAGGGTGTAGGCCACGCCCAGGCCCATCAGCCAGAAGCAGCCGATGAAGAAGCCGGTCGCCGCTCCGCCGAACACCTGTCCTGCGTGCTTGCCGAAGCGCGAGTAGTCGGAGATCAGCGGCAGCCAGGACAATGGCATGGCGATGGCGATGTCGAAGCCCACCGCCAGCGGCATCGAACCGTCGCCAGCGCGCGCCCAGATGGCGGCGAGGTCGGCGCGCTTGAACAGGTCGATGGTCAGCCAGACGCAGGCCGCCAGCAGCAACCAGATGCCCCACTTGCGCAGCACGCGGCGGACGAAGGCCAGCGGGCCGCTGACCGCAAGCAGGGTCGCCAGCGCGCCGAAGACCAAGGTCCAGAGCGCCGGGCTGGTCCACAGGCTGCCCTCGCCGAAGGCGCGCGCCGCCAGCAGGCTCGCGGCGTCGCGCATGACGATCACCTCGAAGGCGCCCCAGCCGATCAGTTGCAGCAGATTGAGAATCGCCGGCAACGCCGCGCCGTGGCTACCCAGGGACAGCTTCAGCGAGGCCATGGCGGCCAGCCCGGTGTCGCTGCCGATCACGCCGGCGGCAGCCAGCAGCAGCACGCCGACCAGGGTGCCGAGGAAGATCGCCAGCAACGAGCCGGCCAGGCCGAGACCGGGCGCCAGCAGCGCGCCGGTCTGCAGCACCATCAGGCCGATGCCGAGGGAGAACCACAGGGAGAACAGATCGCGCAGGCCGAGTACGCGCTGGGCCGCGCCGACGGCGATGGCGGGTGAATAGTTGGTTGCGGTGGTGGTGGTCACGATGCGCAAGGCTCGAATGTGGGTTGTCGTTGTTGGCTTTGTTTCTGGGTCCCCGCGTTCGCGGGAATGACGTTTTATGCGTCCTCCCCACGAACGTGGGGACCCAATGAACGGCAGGTCAGACCTGCTTGTAGATCACCGATCCCTCGTCCTTGAAGCGCGCGGCCTGTTCCTGGAAGCCGGCTTCGATGGCCTGCTGTTCATCGCCCAGGCCATTCTCGCGAGCGTAGTCGCGGACTTCCTGGGTGATCTTCATCGAGCAGAACTTCGGCCCGCACATGGAGCAGAAGTGCGCGACCTTGGCCGAATCCTTCGGCAGTGTCTCGTCGTGATAGGCACGCGCCGTGTCCGGGTCGAGGCCGAGGTTGAACTGGTCTTCCCAGCGGAACTCGAAGCGCGCCTTCGACAGCGCGTTGTCGCGAATCTGCGCGCCCGGGTGACCCTTGGCGAGGTCGGCGGCGTGCGCGGCGATCTTGTAGGTGATGATCCCGGTCTTCACGTCATCCTTGTTCGGCAGGCCCAGGTGCTCCTTGGGCGTGACGTAGCAAAGCATGGCGCAGCCGTACCAGCCGATCATCGCGGCACCGATGCCCGAGGTGATGTGGTCGTAGCCCGGGGCGATGTCGGTGGTCAGCGGGCCGAGGGTGTAGAACGGCGCCTCGTCGCAGCACTCCAGTTGCTTGTCCATGTTCTCCTTGATGAGTTGCATGGGCACGTGGCCGGGGCCTTCGATCATCACCTGCACGTCGTGCTTCCAGGCGATCTTGGTCAGCTCGCCGAGGGTTTCCAGTTCGCCGAACTGGGCGGCGTCGTTGGCGTCGGCCACCGAGCCCGGGCGCAGGCCGTCGCCCAGCGAGAAGCTGACGTCGTAGGCCTTCATGATTTCGCAGATTTCCTCGAAATGGGTGTAGAGGAAATTCTCCTGGTGATGCGCCAGGCACCACTTGGCCATGATCGACCCGCCGCGCGAGACGATGCCGGTGACGCGCTTGGCGGTCAGCGGCACGTAGCGAAGCAGCACGCCAGCGTGGATGGTGAAGTAGTCGACGCCCTGCTCGGCCTGTTCGATCAGGGTGTCGCGGAAGATTTCCCAGGTCAGGTCCTCGGCGATGCCGCCGACCTTCTCCAGCGCCTGGTAGATCGGCACCGTGCCGATCGGCACCGGGCTATTGCGCAGGATCCACTCGCGGGTCTCGTGGATGTGCTTGCCGGTGGACAGGTCCATCACGGTGTCGGCGCCCCAGCGGATGCCCCAGGTGAGCTTCTCCACCTCTTCCTCGATGGACGAACCCAGCGCGCTGTTGCCGATGTTGCCGTTGATCTTCACCAGGAAGTTGCGGCCGATGATCATCGGCTCGAGCTCGGTGTGGTTGATGTTCGCCGGGATGATCGCGCGGCCGCGGGCGATCTCGTCGCGGACGAACTCGGCGGTGATCTCCTGCGGAATGCTGGCGCCGAAGCTGTGGCCGGGATGCTGGTCCTTGAGCAGGCCGGCGGCGCGGGCTTCCTGCAGCTTCAGGTTCTCGCGGATGGCGATGTACTCCATCTCCGGCGTGATGATGCCCTGCTTGGCGTAGTGCATCTGCGTGACGTTGCGCCCGGACTTGGCCCGGCGCGGGGTGCGCACGTGGTTGAAGCGCAGCGCGTCGAGGCTGGCGTCGGCCAGGCGTGCCTGGCCGAATTCGGAGGTCAGGCCGGGAAGGATTTCGGTGTCACCGCGCTCGTCGATCCAGCGCGAGCGCACGTCGGGCAGGCCCTTGCGCAGGTCGATGCGTACATCCGGGTCGGTGTAGGGGCCGGAGGTGTCGTAGACGTACACCGGGGCGTTCTTCTCGCCGCCGAATGCGGTCGGGGTGTCGGCTAGCGAGATTTCCCGCACCGGCACGCGGATGTCCGGGCGCGAACCGCTCAGGTAGACCTTGCGCGAATTGGGAAACGGCTGCGTCGACTGGCGGTCGAGCTGCTCGAGGCGGGTGACGGTGGTGTTCGACTTGCTCATCCTGGCTCTCCTGGGGTGATTGTCGGAGGAGAACCTGGAGCAAGGAGGCGCCATTACAGCGCAAAGGACGCGTCCGGTTAGCGGGGGGCCGGCCGGAAAGCCACTGGGGACGCGGACTTCTTGTTCCCTACGCGGGTCTTAACCCGATCAGGTTCAACGGGATCCGGAACTATCCGATCTCAGCCCCTCGCAATGGGGCACCCCGACAAGAACCCGCGCAGTCTAATCAAGAGTCGGGCGCTTGGCCAATGGCGGCGGACCAAATGTCTTCGATACGACTTCGCGGTCACGTTCGGACAGCTACACTCCAGCAACCAAAACCTCGAACTGATTGCCTTGACCGACTTTCGAGGCCCCCTTAGCCTTGCCCCACCCGCACACTTTCTAGGACGAACGAATGCTGCGCAGACTTTCCCTGGCTGTCGCCGTGGCCGCCACTACCGGTTTCGTCTGGGCAGCCCAGCCCGCGTCGAATACCGCTCCGCTGCCCACCAAGACGGACCTGATCAGCGTTTACAAGGATGCCGTCGACAACAACGCCGACCTCGCCGCCGCCCAGGCCGATTACCTGGCGCGCAAGGAAGTCGTGCCGCAGGCGCGTTCCGGCCTGCTGCCGCAGATCAATGCCGGTGGCAGCGTCGGCAATACCCGCACCTCGCTGGACGAGCCGGACGCCACGCTCAACCGCAACAGCGAGCTGGTCCAGGCGACCCTCAGCCAGCCGCTGTTCCGCGCGGACCGCTGGTTCCAGCTCAAAGCCGCGGAAAACATCAGCGAACAGGCCCAATTGGACTTCTCCGCGACCCAGCAACGGCTGATCCTGCAGACCGCCGAAACCTACTTCGGCGTGCTCCGTGCCGAAGACAACCTGGCCGCCAGCAAGGCAGAAGAAGCCGCCTTCAAGCGCCAGCTCGACCAGGCCAACGAGCGCTTCGACGTCGGCCTGTCGGACAAGACCGACGTGCTCGAGTCCCAGGCCGGCTACGACACCGCGCGGGCCAACCGCATCGTCGCCGAGCAAGCCGTGGAAGATGCCTTCCAGGCCCTGGTGACCCTGACCAACCGCGAATACAGCTCCATCGAAGGCATCCTCCACTCGCTGCCGGTGGTGGTGCCGACGCCGAACGACGCCAAGGCCTGGGTGGACACCTCGGTCCAGCAGAACATCGCCCTGCAGGCCAGCAACTACGCGGTCAACGCCGCCGAAGAGACCCTGCGCCAACGCAAGGCCGGCCACCTGCCGACCGTCGACGCCGTGGTGCAGTACCAGAAGGGCGACAACGACGCGCTGGGCTTTACCAACTCCGGTATTCCGGGCCAGCCGACCTATGGCAAGTGGGTCGACCAGACCAGCATCGGCGTACAGTTGAACGTGCCGATCTACAGCGGCGGCCTGACCAGCTCGCAAGTGCGCGAGTCGTACCAGCGCCTGAGCCAGAGCGAGCAGCTGCGCGAAAGCCAGCGCCGCCAGGTGGTGCAGGACGCTCGCAACCAGCACCGCGCGGTGAACACCGACGTCGAAACCGTGAAAGCGCGGCGCCAGGCGATCATCTCCAACCAGAGCTCGCTGGAAGCCACCGAGATCGGCTACCAGGTCGGCACCCGCAACATCGTCGACGTGCTCGACGCCCAGCGCCAGCTGTACAGCGCGGTGCGCGACTACAACAACAGCCGCTACGACTACATCCTCGACAACCTGCGCCTGAAGCAGACCGCCGGCACCCTCAGCCCGGCCGACCTGCAAGCGCTGAGCCGCTACCTCAAGGCCGACTACAACCCGGACAAGGACTTCCTCCCGCCGGACCTGGCCAAGGCCGCCGAGAAGCAGTTGGAAAGCAACAGCAAGACGCGGACCCAGCAATAAACAAGAAGCCCGGCAGATGCCGGGCTTCTTCGTTTCAGACGCGGGATTTCCCTGTAGGAACACCTGTCTTTTGGGCTCCCGCGTTCGCGGGAGTGACGTGATTGGGATGCATTTTTTCCCGCGTCATCCCCGCGAACGCGGGGAACCGGATAACCACAAGCGGCAGCCTCAATCCCGATAATCCGGCTGGGTGCGATCGAGCATGCGCAGCAGCGCTTCCCAGGCCAGATCGATGCCGTCCGGGTCGCTCAGCTCGCCCTCGGCCAGTGGTCGTTGTGGCTCGTTGAACTGCCGCTCGGTGCGCCGGCAGACCTCGTCCGGCGGGATCACCAGCTTGCCACCGCCGGCCTGGGCGGCGATCTGGATGTCGCAGGCCTTCTCCAGGTAGTACATGCGCAGGAATGCCTGCTTCACGCTCTCACCGATGGTCAGCAGGCCGTGGCTGCGCAGGATCATCCCCAGGTGATCGCCGAGGTCGCGCACCAGGCGCTGCTGCTCGTCGAACGACAGGGCGATGCCTTCGTAGTCGTGGTAGCCGAGGCGGCCGTAGAACTCCATCGACATCTGGTTCAGCGGCAGCAGCCCTTCGGCTTGCGCCGCCACCGCGCAACCGGCGCGGGTGTGGGTATGCAGCACGCACTGGGCATCCTCGCGCGCCGCGTGGATGGCGCTGTGGATGACGAAACCGGCCGGGTTGACCTCGTAGCGCGTCGGCTCGACCGGATTACCGGCCAGGTCGATCTTCACCAGGCTCGACGCGGTGATCTCGTCGAACATCAGGCCGTACGGGTTGATCAGGAAATGGTGCTCGGGCCCGGGCAGGCGCACGGATATGTGCGTGAAGATCAGGTCGCTCATGCGGAAATGCGCGATCAGCCGGTAGCAGGCCGCCAGCTCCTCGCGCAGTTTCCACTCTTCAGGGCTGCAGGTTTCACGGGACGGCACGCTGGCCGCGATGGCTGTCATTGTTGTTCTCCTTCGCCTCTACATGACCGAGGCCGGCGGCGCGTTTGCGCGCCGCCGGCCTGTACCGGGGATCTCGATTACTGCGCGGCCCAGGCGTTGAAGCGCTCTTCCAGCTCCTCGCCATGGTCGGCCCAGAACTCATCGTTCATCGCCAGGCCTACCGCCAGGTTGGCCGGCGCGGTCGGCACCCAGTGGGCGACGTCTGCAGGCAAGCGCTCGGCGGCCTGTTTGTTGGTCGGACCATAGGGGATGTTGCGCACGTAGTCGACCTGCGCATCGGCCTGGTTGGCGAAGGCGATGAAGCGCTTGGCCAGGTCGGCGTGCTGCGAGCCCTTGATGATCGCCCAGTAGTCCATGCCGTAGAGGCTGCCCGGCCAGACCAGGTCGAGGTTGCGCCCGGCCTTGTGCGCGTCGGCGATGCGCCCGGTGTAGGCGGTGGTCATGGTCACGTCGCCGGCGGCCAGCCACTGCGGCGGTTGCGCGCCGGCTTCCCACCACTGGATCGACGGCTTGATCTGGTCGAGCTTGGCGAAGGCGCGGTCGACCCCGGCCTTGGTCGAAAGCACCTGGTAGACGTCGGCGGCCTTGACCCCGTCGGCCATCAGGGCGAACTCCAGGTTGTACTCGGCGCGTTTGCGCAGGCCACGCTTGCCGGGGAATTTCTGCAGGTCCCAGAAATCGTTCCAGCCGGTCGGCGCGGTCTTAAGCTTGTCGGCGTCGTAGGCGATGGCCACGCCCCACACCAATGCCGCCGAACCGCACTCCTTGGCCGAGTTGGGAATCAGCTGCTCGGCGCCGCCGACGGCCTTCCAGTCCAGCGGCTCGAACATGCCCAGGTCGCAGTTGCGCGCCAGGTCCGGTCCCTCGATCTGCACCACGTCCCAGTCGGTATGGCCGGTGTCGACCATCACCTTGATGCGCGCCATCTCGCCGTTGTACTCGGCCTGGGTCAGCTTGGCTCCGCTGGCCTTGGCGAAAGGCTGGAAGAACGCGGCGTCCTGGGCTTTCTGCCCGGCACCGCCGTAACCGACCACGACCATGCTGTCCTGCGCCTGGGCGCTGGCCAGGCCGAGTCCCAGAAGCAGCAGCAAAGGTTGCATAGCGAACTTGCGCGAAATCATCGGGCGGACCCTCTTCGAGTGCGAGCCGTGACCGGCGATGCGGCACCACGGCAGGAGTGGTTCGGGCGTACCGGTACAACACTCGGAGGAAGGCCGCGGGCAGTCGGCGCCAGGCGCTCGCAGCGAAGCGGAATCGCTGGCGAACGGCAGCACCGCGAAAAGCGGTTCATGCGCATCTCCTCTTGTAGTTGTTGTGGAGCACGTCGCGAGTTGCGCCGCCGTCGATGACGTCGGCGTGGAATGGAAACTACTCAGTCACTTTTAAAAAAACAAGTTGATTTTTTACTGGTGGTAAATTTTCATGAGGGCACGTTAGATCGCCATTGCGTGCCCAGGAGTCCCCCGTGTCCGAAGTCATCCACTTCCAGCGCTCCGCCCTGCAGTTCCAGCCCTACGGCGGCCAGCCCATCGAACGCGCCGCCCTGTGCCGCCTGATCGGCGCGGCCGACAGCCAGACCATGGGCGCCGGCATCGCCTGCTTCGACGGCTGCTCGATCGAGTGGACGGTGCTCTACGACGAGCTGATCGTGGTGCTGGAAGGCCACTTCCGCCTGCGCCTGGGCGACCGCGTCGTCGAGGCCGGGCCGGGCGACGTGATCTGGGTGCCGGAGCGCACGCCGCTGGCCTATGAAGGCGAGAAGGCCCGGGTGTTCTACGCGCTCTATCCGGTCGACTGGCAGACCCGCAACGCCTGACCGCTCCCCCGAACAAGCAGTCCAACAGAACGACAAGAAAGGACGACGTCCGCGATGAATGCCTTCCCGCACCTGTTCAGCCCGCTCGAGATCCGTGGCAAGCGCCTGAAGAACCGCATCATGTCCACCGGCCACGACACCTCGATGCCCACCGACAACCTGGTCAACGACCCACTGGTGGCCTACCACCAGGCGCGCGCCAAGGGCGGCGCCGGGCTGATCGTCATGCAGGTCGCCGGGGTCCACGACAGCGCGCGCTACACCTCGCATGTGCTGATGGCCACCGACGACGAGTGCATCCCCGGCTACCGCCGCGTCGCCGAGGCCTGCCATGCCGAAGGCACGGTGGTGCTGTCGCAGATCTTCCACCCCGGGCGCGAAATCATGGAGTCCGCCGACGGCCTGCTGGCCGTGGCCTACTCCGCCTCCGCCTCGCCCAACGAGCGCTTCCGCGTGATGCCGCGCGAGCTGAGCCAGAAGCTGATCGACGAGATCGTCGCCGGCTACGCGGCCGCCGCGCGCCGCCTGTACACTGCCGGGCTGGACGGAGTGGAAGTCGTGGCCAGCCATGGCTACCTGCCGGCGCAGTTCCTCAACCCGCGGGTGAACCGCCGCACCGACGGCTACAACGGCGACCTCGACGCCCGCCTGCGCTTCCTTCGCGAGGTGCTGGCCGCCGTGCGCGCCGCCACCGGCGAAGACTTCATCATCGGCCTGCGCATTTCCGCCGACGAGCGCGATCCGGAAGGCCTGACCGAGGACGAATCGCTGCAAGCGGTGATGCGCCTGCAGGGCGAACTGGACTACGTGCACATAGTCGCCGGCACCTCGGCCTCCCTCGGCGGCGCCATCCACATCGTCCCGCCGATGGCCATCGAGGCCGCCTACCTGGCGAACGAGGCGGCGACCTTCAAGTCGCGCCTGGACATCCCGCTGTTCGTCACCGGGCGCATCAACCAGCCGCAGGAAGCGGAGCTGATCATCGCCCGCGGCCAGGCCGACGTCTGCGGCATGACCCGCGCGCTGATCTGCGACCCGGAGATGCCGAACAAGACCAAAACCGGCCACGTCGAGAACGTGCGCGCCTGCATCGCCTGCAACCAGGCGTGCATCGGCCACTTCCACCGTGGCTTGCCGATTTCCTGCATCCAGCGCCCGGAGACCGGCCGCGAGCTGCAGTACGGCCATATCGAACCGGCAGCCCGGCGCAAGCGCGTACTGGTGGTCGGCGGCGGTCCTGCCGGCATGAAAGCCGCGGCAGTCGCTGCACAGCGCGGCCATGAGGTGACACTGTGCGAGGCCTCCGCGCAACTTGGCGGCCAGGTCAACCTGGCGCAACTGCTGCCACGTCGCGCCGAATTCGGCGGCGCCTCAACCAACCTGCAGCGCGAGATGCAGCTGGCCGGTGTTGAAGTCCGCCGCAACACCCGCGTCGACCGCGCCCTGGTCGAGGCGGAAAAACCGGACGTGGTGATAGTCGCGACCGGCGCCAAGCCCTACTGGCCGCCCTTCGAGCGCGGCGGCGAATTGCAGGTGGTGGACGCCTGGCAGGTGCTGCGCGGCGAAGTGAAAGTCGGCCGTTCGGTGCTGATCACCGACTGGCGCGCCGACTGGATCGCCCCGGGCATCGCCGAACAGCTGGTACGCGCCGGCCACCAAGTGCAACTGGCGGTCAACGGCACCCACGCCGGCGAGAGCCTGCCGCTCTACGTGCGCGACCACATGGCCGGCGAGCTGCACCGCCTGGGCATTCCGATCACCACTTATGCGCGGCTGTACGGCTGCGACGACAGCAGCGTCTACCTGCAGCACACCGCCAGCGGCGAGCCGATGATCGTCGAGGACATCGACACCCTGGTGCTGTGCCAGGGCCACGAGCCAGTGGACGAGCTGGCCGAGCAACTGGAGGGCCTGGTGGAGTTCCGCCGCATCGGCGACTGCCTGGCGCCGCGCACCGTGGAGGAAGCCATCTACGAAGGGCTCAGGGCCGGCTGGGCGATCTGAAGAACGGAAGGCATTCCCCTGTAGGAGCGCGCCCTGCGCGAGATCGCGGGCATGGCCCGCTCCTACGGGATCGGTGCGTGAGCGTCCCAAGGCACAGCGCATTGTTTAGAATGCCCGACGACCGAATCGCCAGGACCCTCGCCGCATGAGCCGCAAAGCCCCGCAGGAAGCACCCGCCAGCCCCGAAGCGCAGTTCCTCGGCACGCGCATCCGCGGCCTGCGCAAGCGTCGCGGCATGACCCTGGCCGAGCTGGCCGAACAGAGCCAGCTCACTGCCGGCTACATCAGCCAACTGGAACGCAACCTCGCTTATCCGTCGATCCCGGCGCTGTTCAACATCGCCCGCAGCCTGGGCGTGACCATCCAGTGGTTCTTCGCCAGCGAAGTGCAGGTCGACCCTGCCGACGCCGGCTACGTGGTGCGGCGCAATGCGCGCACCAGCGTGCATTACGAAGATGGGATCGTCGACGAGCTGCTCAGCCCGCAGCCCAGCCGCCAGCTGGAGATGATCCACTCGCGTTTCCCGCCGGGCGCCTACAGCCAGCAGAGCTACAGCCACGACGGCGAAGAAGCCGGCCACATCCTCAGCGGCACCTTCGAGCTCTGGGTCGGCGACAGGCATTTCGTACTCAACGAAGGCGACAGCTTCAGCTACTCCAGCCAGGAGCCACACCGCTACGGCAACCCGGGGGACGTGGATACCGTGGTGCTCTGGGTGATCACCCCGCCGACGTTCTGAGCAGGCGCATTTTTCGCGGATAAGATCCGCTCCTACAGGATTGCGCGCTCACCCTGTAGGAGCGCACCTTGTGCGCGATCGCGGGCATGGCCCGCTTCTACAAGGAACGGCGATTAGCCGATCTGTTTGGCCAATCCGTCGAGCAGGCGCTGCAGTGCGCCCTGGTTGGCGCGCAGTACACCCAGGCCGGCGTCGACCATGTCCCGAGCGATCTCCGGCTGCTCCCAGAGCTGGCCGACGGCAACCGCCAGGGTCGGCGCATCCAGCACTTCACGCAGCGCGCCGACCTCACGCAGTTGCGCGGCGATCTCGAGGAAGTTGAACAACTGCGGACCGGACAGCACCGGCTTGCCCAACGCCGCTGGCTCCAGCAGGTTGTGCCCGCCGTTGGGCACCAGGCTGCCGCCGACGAAGGCAACGTCAGCCAGGGCGTAGAGGAACAGCAGCTCGCCCATGGTGTCGCCGAGCAGCACTTGGGTCTGCGCAGACACAGGCTCGCCGGCGGAACGGCGCACGGTGGCGAGACCGGCACTGCGGCAGAGTTCGAACACACCGTTGAAGCGCTCCGGGTGGCGCGGCACCAGGATCAGCAGCGCGGCCGGGTGCTGCTCCAGCAGTTTACGATGGGCGGCGAGGATGATCTCGTCCTCACCCGCATGGGTGCTCGCGGCGATCCACACCGGCCGCTGCGTGGCCTGCCACTCTTCGCGCAGGGCGGCAGCGCGGACCGGCAGCTCAGGGTCGATGCTCAGGTCGAACTTGATCGAGCCGGTCACGCTCACGCATTCCGGACGCGCGCCCAGGCGGCGGAAGCGTTCGGCCTCGGCCTCGGTCTGCACAGCGAGCCAACTCAGTTCGCCGAGCATCGGCCGGGTCAGCCGCTCGAAGCGTGCATAGCCGCGCGCCGAACGCTCGGAGAGGCGCGCATTGGCCAGCGCCACCGGAATGCCACGGCGGGCGCACTGGTGAATGTGATTCGGCCAGAGTTCGGTTTCCATGATCACCGCCAGGCGCGGCTGCACCTTGCGCAGGAAGCGCGCGGCCGCCCAGGGCAGGTCGTAGGGCAGGTAGCAGTGCTGCACGCTGTCGCCGAACATCGCGCGGATGCGCTCGGAGCCGGTCGGCGTCATGCAGGTGACGGTGATCGGCAGCTGTGGATAACGCTGCTGCAGCTCGCGAATCATCGGCGCAGCAGCGATGCTCTCGCCCACCGACACCGCGTGCACCCAGATGCCGCCGGGCTGCATCTTCGGCAGGCCGAAGGAGAAACGCTCACGGATGCGCTTGGCATAGGCCGGCGCCTTGCGCGAACGCAGGAACAGGCGCACCGCGACCAGCGGCAGGCCCAGGTGGAACAGCAGGGTATAGAGGGTCCGGTTCATGGCGGCGGAGAGTAGCAAATAACGCCCGGACGTTCGCGGACGCGTGCCACGCATGCTCGCTCCTACAACTGCGTCATTCCTTCAAATGCTCGGCGAAGCATTCGCCCAGCCACTCCGCCGCCGGCCCCATCGGCTCGTCGCGACGGCAGACCAGCTCCACCACCAGCGGTGGCGGCGTCCAGTCGCTGTCCAGCTCCACCAGCAGCGACTGGTAGGCCGGGTACTGCGCCACGTGGCGCGGCAGCCAGGCCCAGCCGAGGTCGCGCATCAGCAGTTCGGCCATGGCGTAGAAGCTGTCGGCGCGCCAGACCAGCGGGCTGATCTGCTCGCCGCCGGGGTAATGGCTGTCCTGCGGCGCCATCAGCAACTGGCGGTGCCGCGCCAGCTCGCGGCGGTCGGCGTAGTCCAGGCTGGCCAGGGCATGGCCGGCGCCGCATACGGTGACCATCTCGATGGTGCCCAGGCGCTGGCGTTCCAGTTCCTTCGGCATGCCTTCATGGTGGAACAGCAGGCCAAGATCGGCGCGCCGTTCGAGGAGTTTGCGCGCCACGTCGCCCTGGGCACCGCTGGCCAGTTGTACCTCGAGGGTGGGAAACGCCTGCGCCAGCGCCTGCAGGCTGGAAAGCACCGGCTGGTAGGGCATGGCCTCGTCCTGGGCTAGGCGCAGGCGTGCCTCCTGCCCGCGTACCAGAGCCATGGCCCGGCTCTCGAGACGCTCGCATTGGCGCAGCACTTCGCGCGCTTCGTCGAGCAGCGCCCTGCCCTCCTGGGTCAACACTGGCTGGCGGCCGCTGCTGCGTTCGAACAGGCTGACACCCAGGTCGCTCTCCAGCATCGCGATGGACGAGCTCACTGCCGACTGCACGCGCTTGAGCTGACGCGCCGCGGCGGAGAAGGACGACTGCTCGGCGACGCTGACGAACAGGCGCAACTGGTCGAGGTTCCACTGCATAGCCTATCTCCATATCAGATAGGTAATGACTTTATCCCATCATCCAGGCGACTAGAATGGCCTCCAGTTTCAACAGGGCCACCACGGCTCGCCCAGGGGAGGACAGAACATGCCCGGCTATCTCTATCTCGCCATCGCCATCGTCGCCGAAGTCATCGCCACCGCGTCGCTGAAGTCGGTCAAAGGCCTGTCCACGCCCCTCCCCCTGCTGCTGGTGATCGTCGGCTACGCGATCTCCTTCTGGATGCTGACCCTGGTGGTGCGCAGCATTCCGGTGGGCATCGCCTACGCCATCTGGGCGGGGCTCGGCATCGTCCTGGTCAGCGTCGCCGCGCTGGTGCTCTACCAACAGAAGCTCGACACCCCGGCCCTGCTGGGCATGGGCATGATCGTCAGCGGCGTGGTGGTGATCCAGCTGTTCTCGCAATCCGCCGGACACTGACGCGGGTATACTGCGCGCTTCGTTTTTCCGCGAGGCGCGCCCTTCCATGACCCAATCCCTGAGCACCGACATCCTCGTCGTCGGCGGCGGCATCGCCGGCCTCTGGCTGAATGCCCGTCTGCGCCGCGCCGGTTATTCCACGGTGCTGGTGGAGAACAAGGCACTCGGTGGTGTGCAGAGCATGCGCTCGCAGGGAATCATCCATGGCGGCACCAAGTACGCGCTGCACGGCGCGCTGACCGGCGCATCCGAGGCCATCGCCGACATGCCCTCGCTGTGGCGCGAGTGCGTGGCCGGAACCGGTGAGCTGGACCTGCGCGGCGTGCGCGTGCTCTCCGACGCCCACTATCTGTGGTCGCCGGGCGGCCTGGCCGGCAACCTCACCAGTTTCTTCGCCAGCAAGGCAGTGCGCAGCCGCGTCGCCCAGGCCAAGGGCAACGAGCTGCCACCTGCGCTGCAAGACAAAGCCTTCAAGGGCAAGGCCTACCGCCTCGCCGAAATCGTGCTGGACGTGCCCAGCCTGGTCGCCCGCCTGGCCGAGCTGGCCGGCGACGGCCTGCTTGCCGGCGAACGTATCGAGCCATTGCGCGAGGGCGATGAACTGGTCGGCCTGTGCGTCGACGGCCGCGAGATCCGCGCCCAGCGCGTGGTGCTCGCCGCCGGCGCCGGCAACGAGGCGCTGCTGCGCGAACTGGGCCTGGAACAACCGGCCATGCAACGCCGCCCGCTGCACATGGTGCTGGTCAAGGCACCGACCCTGAAGCCGCTGTACGCCCACTGCGTCGGTGGCGGGCCGAAACCGCGTGTCACCGTCACCACCCATCCGGCCGCCGACGGCCAGTGGGTCTGGTACCTGGGCGGCGACATCGCCGAAGCCGACGGCGTGGCACGCAGCGAATCCGAGCAGATCGCCGAAGCGCAGCGCGAACTGCACAAGCTGCTGCCCTGGATCGATCTCTCCGCCGCGCGCTGGGCCACCCTGCGCGTGGACCGCGCCGAGCCCGCGCAATCGGGCCTGCTGCGCCCGGACAGCGCCTTCCTCGCCGAGCAGGGCCGCCTGCTGGTCGGCTGGCCGACCAAGCTGGCACTTGCGCCGAACTTCGCCGATCGAGTGGTGGAAAGCTTGCAGAAGGACGGCATCCAGCCGATTCCGCACGAGCCGCTGCCGGCCCTTCCGCGCCCCGCCATGGCTCGCCCGGTGTGGGAGGAGCTGCTGCCGTGAGCACCCTGCACTCCCTGCACCGCCCGCTGGGCAGCACCGGCATGAACGTCTCGCCGCTGGGCCTGGGCACCGTGAAACTCGGCCGCGACCAGGGCGTGAAGTACCCCAATGGCTTCCGCATCCCCGATGACCGCGAAGCCGCCGACCTGCTGGCACTGGCCCGCGAGCTCGGCATCAACCTGATCGACACCGCGCCGGCCTACGGCCGCAGCGAAGAGCGCCTCGGCCCTCTGCTGCGCGGCCAGCGCCAGGACTGGGTGATAGTCAGCAAGACCGGCGAAGAGTTCGAAGACGGTCAGTCGCGCTTCGACTTCAGCGCCGCGCACACCCGCCTGTCAGTCGAACGCAGCCTGCGCCGCCTGGAAACCGACTACATCGACCTGGTGCTGGTGCACTCCGACGGCAATGACCTGCAGATCCTGCAGCACACCGAGGTCTACGCGACCCTTGAGCGGCTCAAGCAGGAAGGCCTGATCCGCGGCTTCGGCTTCTCCGGCAAGACCGTCGAGGGCGGCCTGCTGGCGCTGGAGCGCGGCGACTGCGCGATGGTCACCTACAACCTCAACGAGCAAACCGAGAAGCCGGTGCTCGACCAGGCCCTGGCCATGGGCCGGGGCATCCTGGTGAAGAAAGCCCTG
The DNA here is from genome assembly GCF_041409665.1 of Pseudomonas sp. QL9. NCBI lineage: Bacteria > Pseudomonadati > Pseudomonadota > Gammaproteobacteria > Pseudomonadales > Pseudomonadaceae > Pseudomonas > Pseudomonas sp. QL9. The sequence goes on along the minus strand of NZ_CP166971.1, from coordinate 3,222,672 downwards.
GCCAGCGGCCACGCCTGCCTCGCCGACGGCCAGGACCCGGTGCGCGCCAGCTTCGAGCTGGTGTTTGGCCATCCGGGCGTTGCTGCCGCCATCGTCGGCACCATCAATCCGCAGCACCTGCGACACAACGTCGCGCTGGCCGCCGAAGTCCTCGGCGGCTAAGGCTTCGACGCTGCGTCACGCGGCGTGACCGTTGATCGGCAGTCACCCAAGGTTGACACAAGGGGCGCCTTCCTGTGCCATGCTCATTCTCCGCGGCGGAAAAGCCGCGGCACGCAAAATTGCCGTCAGTCGCTCTACGACAGGAATAAATCTCGGAAACCAAATCCTTTTCAGGGTTAGTCTCGAAATAATCGAGGGTTTTCAAGGCTCCCCGTCGACGCCGTAGCGCCTGGCACCCCGGAACGATCGGCCAGACCGCCCAGCCCCTCGGGCGGTCCGACGCGCCCTGTACGATGAGGACCGCACATGCCCCGTACGCTCGCCCGCAAGGACCCGACCACGTTCAAGACCCTGCCGCTGCTGGTCGAGGCCAGCGCCGACAGCCTGGTCTACCAGCCCTTCGGCCGTCCGCTGAACTTCTCCCAGGTGCTGGAGCGACGCCGGCCGATCGAGGTCGCCGACGAACAGCGCTTCACCGCCGAACTGGCCAACCTCGGGGTGTCCGTGCGCCTGACCCTGAACTGGCAAGGCCGCGACTACTGGGTGCTGGTGCGGCAGCGCCGCGCCGACCGCGGCGACACCGTGCTCAAGCTGATTTCCGGCTACGTGCCGTCCCACGAGCTGAACCTGCCGCTGCTCACCGCGATCCAGGAAGTCGCCGAGGAATGCCTGGTGGAAACCGCCGACGGCTGGCTCGGCGGGCGCTTCGGCGACACCTGGCTGCCGACGCCCTACCAGGGCACCCTGCGTTACCGCGAGGCCAGCCACTTTTCCCTGACCCCGCTGTCCGGCGCCGCACGTCCGGTACAGGCCGGCGCCCTGCGCCTGCTGGAGCGGCCGCAGGCCTATGTGCACCTGCCCACCGCCTCGTTGCAGCTGGTCTACGACATGCGCATGGAGCTGCCGCGCGATATTCGCGACGTCAGCCTGTTCCACGTCGACGAGCGCCTGGAAAGCGGCCCGCTGGTGGCCCGCCTGGACCGCCGCCGCCCGGACCTCTACCTGCTGCCGCTGCACCAGGGCGAGCCCACCGGCGAGCTCTTCACCCTGCTCAAGGGCGAGCTGTTCAAGGCGCCGACCCGCGGCGTCTGGCTCTCGGAAAGCTTCGCCCCGCAAAGCGGTTGGCTGGTGCGCGAGGAGCGCATCCGCTTCCGCGAGTGGGTCGCCCAGCTGCCGCCGGCTAATGGCAACAAGGGCCGTCGCACCGCCTGACACCCCAACCATGTAGGAGCGGGCCATGCCCGCGATTCGCGCGCGTGGCGCGCTCCTACAGGTCGCGCCGTTATTTCAGCTGACTCGAACTCTTGCCCAGCAGCCTGCGCGCCACGATCAGCAGCTGGATCTGCTGGGTGCCTTCGAAGATGTCGAGGATCTTCGAGTCGCGCGCCCATTTCTCCAACAGCTCATCCTCGCCGTAGCCCAGGGCGCCAGCCAGCTCCACGCACTTCAGGGTGACTTCGTTGGCGACCCGCCCGGCCTTGGCCTTGGCTATCGACGCCTCCTTGGAGTTGGGCAGGCGGTTATCGGCCATCCACGCGGCCTTGAGGGTCAGCAGACGCGCCGCTTCCCACTCGGCCTCCAGGCGATACAGCGTCGCCTCGGCATGGGTCACGCTCAGCAGCGGCTTGCGGTAGTCAAAGCGGCAACCGGCCTTTTTCAGCAGTTCATCTGCGCGGTCCAGCGACGCCTTGGCCACGCCGATGGCCATGGCCGCCACCAGCGGGCGGGTGTTGTCGAAGGTTTCCATGACCCCGGCAAAACCCTTCTGCACGTCGATTTCGGCATTGCCCAGCAGGTTCGCCGCGGGTACCCGGCAATCGCTGAAGCTGATGGAAGCGGTGTCCGAAGCCTTGATCCCAAGCTTCTTCTCCAGGCGGGTGACGGTCATGCCCGGCGTGCCCTTCTCGACCACGAAGGACTTGATCGCCGCGCGGCCCAGGCCGCGATCCAGCGTCGCCCAGACCACCACCGCGTCAGCGCGCGCTCCTGAGGTGACGAAGATCTTCTCGCCGTTGAGCACGTAATGGTCGCCGTCGCGGGTCGCGGTGGTGCGGATCGCCGCCGAGTCCGAGCCACAGCCCGGCTCGGTGATCGCCATGGCCGCCCAGGTGCCGCCGAAACGCTTGAGCTGTTCGTCGTTAGCCACTGCCGCGATGGCAGCGTTGCCCAACCCTTGGCGCGGCATGGCCAGCAGCAGGCCGACGTCGCCCCAGCACATTTCCATCACGCCCAGGCAGGCCGAAAGGTTGCCGCCGTTCTTCACGCCCTCCTCCACCGCCGCGCCCTTGCGCTTGCTCGCCGAGGTGGCGCCCACGGCGTCGGGCGAGCCGGCGTTCATGCCGTCGAGCAGCGCGGCGAGCAGGTCGAGCTCCTTGGGATAGGCGTGCTCGGCCTTGTCGTACTTGCGCGAGATCGGCCGCAGGTAGTTCTCCGCCACCTGATGCGCCTGGTTGGCCAGGCCACGGAATTTCTTCGGGGTTTCCAGGTACATGGAGGATTCCTCAGAGGTGCAGGCCGCCGGCGAGGATGGCTACCGCGCGCAGGTCGCGATACCAGCGCTCGGCCGGATGTTCCTGGGTGAAGCCGTGGCCGCCGAGCAGTTGCACGGCGTCGGTGCCGATCTTCATGGCCTTGTCCGCACAAAGCAGGCGCGCCAGGTAGGCCTCGCGATGGAACGGCTGGCCGCGCTCAGCCAGGGCGCAGGCGCGCCAGACCATGAGGCGCATGGCATCCAGTTCGATGGCGATGTCGGCGACCATGAAAGCCACGCCCTGGCGATGGCTGATCGGTTCGCCGAAGGCCTCGCGCTCATTGCAGTAACCGATCACATAGTCCAGCGCCGCTTGCGCGGTGCCCAGTGCCAGCGCGCACCAGGCCAGGCCGTTGAGGTCGAGGAAGGCCTGGTAGTCGAACTTTTCCGCTGCCAGGCGACGGCTGGCATCGACCTTCACACCTTTCAGGCGAATGCGTGCGGTGCCGGCCGCCTTGAGGCCCATCGCTGGTTCGGCGCGACGTTCCACGCCCTTGGCAGTCGCATCGACGAGGAACAGCGCCGGGCCATCGGACGCCTGCGCGGCGACCAGCAGCTGGCTCGCCTCGCGACCGCGGATCACCAGGCATTTCTCGCCGGAGAGCAGGTACTGCCGGCCACGTTTGCGCGCGACTGTCTTTAGCTCGCCCGGATCGGCCAGAAGTTGCGGCTCGCCCACGGCGATACCGATCAACGGCGGGCCCTCTTCGGCGACGAACGCCGGCAGCCACTGCGCCTGCTGTTCGGGACTGGCCCAGCGGCGGATGCAGTTGGCCGCCGACAGCGGCACCAGCAGCGCGGCAGCGAGGCTGAGATCGCCGCGCGCCAGGGCTTCGGCGATCAGCGCATTGGTCACCACGGTGCGTTCGCCGGCCATGCCGCCATGCATTTCGCTAACGCCGTAGTGCGTCAGGCCAAGTTCGAGCGCCTGCTTGAGCAGTTCGGCGGGTAGGCCGGCGCTGGTGTCAGCATCATGCGCGGCCGGGCGCAACACCTCGGCGGCGAAGCCTTCCAGCATCTCCACCAGCATCTGTTGCTCGTCGGAGAGGGACAGGTCGAACAGCCCGTCCGGATCGGCCTTGCGCGGCTCCTTGGCCTGCTTGCCGGCACGCTGGCTGGCCAGGCGGAAGCCGGTGCGGCTGCCAGTGTAGAGCAGCTTCTCGAAGGGCTTGCGCAGCTTCAGGCGGTCCGGCCAGTCGGCCTGGGCCACCCGGTTGAGCACGGCCAGGGCACGGCCCTGCACGTCGGTGGTCATGGCATCTCGCTCCACGCGGGGATGGGATGCCTGGGATCATGCACCGGGAATCGGCGGGGGGACCATGACCGCTTTGCCGGGAAGCGCTGGCAAAGCGGTCACTGAGATTGTCTGCAGGAGCGAGCTTGCTCGCGAACAAGCCCCGCTGCGAAGCCGTTCGCGAGCAAGCTCGCTCCTACGAAGAGCAGATTGACTCAGCGCTTCTCGCGGATCTTCTCGACGATGGCGGTGGTCGAGCTGTTCGGCACCAGGCCGAGCACCCGGACTTCGCCGCCATAGGAGCGGACGAAGTCGCCGCCGACCACCCCTTCCACGGAGTAGTCGCCGCCTTTCACCAGCACGTCCGGACGCAGTTGTTCCAGCAGACGCTCGGGGGTGTCTTCGTTGAAGCTGGTCACCCAGTCCACCGCGCCAAGGCCGGCGAGCACGGCCATGCGCCGATCGACGCTGTTGATCGGCCGGCCGGGGCCCTTGAGGCGGGTCACCGAGGCGTCGCCGTTGATCGCCACGATCAGGCGGTCGCCCTGTGCGCGGGCCTGTTCCAGGTAGCTGACGTGGCCGGCATGGAGGATGTCGAAGCAGCCGTTGGTGAAGACGATCTTCTCGCCGTGGGCGCGGGCGTCCTCGATGGCCAGCAGCAGTTGCTCCAGGCTCAGCACGCCGCGCTCGGAGCCCTGCTCGCGCTGCACGGCGCGGCGCAGTTCCGGGGCGCTGATGGCGGCGGTACCCAGCTTGCCGACGACGATGCCGGCGGCCAGGTTGGCCAGGGCCACGGCTTGCGGCAGGTCCTCGCCGGCGGCAATTGCGCCGGCCAGGGTGGAAATCACGGTGTCGCCGGCGCCGGTGACGTCGAACACCTCGCGGGCACGGGCCGGCAGGTGCAGCGCCGGATGGCCGGGGCGCAGCAGGGTCATGCCGTGTTCGCCGCGGGTGACCAGCAGCGCACCGAGGTCAAGCTCGGCGAGCAGGGCCAGACCTTTGGCGACCAGTTCGTTGTCGTCCTGGCAGCGGCCGACGATGGCCTCGAACTCGGAGAGGTTCGGGGTGATCAGGCTGGCGCCGCGGTAGATGGAGAAGTCCTTGCCCTTGGGATCGGCCAGCACGGGGATGCCGCGCTTACGCGCGGCCTGGATCAGCGCCTGGTGGTTCTGCAGGGCACCCTTGCCGTAGTCGGAGAGCACCAGCACGCGGACCTGCTCCAGCAGCGCCTCGACGTCGGCGGCCAGCGCCGCGGCGTCGGTACGGAAGGGTTCTTCGAAGTCCACTCGCAGCAGTTGCTGGTGGCGGCTCATGACGCGCAGCTTGACGATGGTCGGCTGCCCGGCGATGCGCTGGAAGCGGGTTGCAACGCCGACTGCATTGAGGCTATCGGTCAGGCTGCCGGCAGCTTCGTCCTCGCCGGTTACGCCGACCAGGTACGCCGGTGCACCGAGCGCGGCCAGGTTCAACGCGACGTTGGCGGCGCCGCCCGGGCGGTCCTCATGCTGTTCGACCCGCACCACCGGCACCGGCGCCTCGGGCGAGATGCGCGAGGTCGCGCCATGCCAGTAGCGGTCGAGCATAACGTCGCCAACCACCAGCACGGGGGCCTGATCGAATCGGGGCATGGTCAGTTTCATGGGAACTCCGCAGGTCGAAATCGGCGCGGATAATACCATAGCCGCCGATCCGGCCTCGCGCCGGGAGGCGTCCGCTCAGCGCAGCGAGCGGACCCAGAACAGCTCGTGGCGGCGTACTGCCTTGCGGAAGAATTCGTCCTCGCCGGAGGCCGGCCAGCGGCGCCCGGCAAGCGCACGCTGGATCAGCCGGCGCAAGCGCTTCTTGGCCGGCAGCGGCACCAGCAGGTCGTGCTGCATGGCCAGGGCCTGGGCCTTGTCGATGCGCTTGGCGGCATCCAGCGTCGGGCTCCACAGCACATCGGCCGGCAGCGGTTCGATGCACGGCGGCAGCGCGATACCACCGTCGGCCGGGCCCATTGGCCAGCGGTCGTTGTCGTGCAGGTGGTTGGCGTAGAACAGCAGCGTCTGCGGCTTCCACGCGCTGCGCTCGATGGCCTCCTGCAACGCGCGGGTGGCGTGCACGTGGTCGGCATGTGGATCGAGCTGCGGGTGCGGCGTGACCAGCACCTCGGGGCGGAAGTGTTCTAGTAGCGCGGCCAGGTCGGCGACCAGGTTGTTCCAGCTCGGCACGCCGTCGGCATCGGCCGGCAGGCGCAACGGGTTGTGCAGGCGCATCTCGCGGATGTCGCTTTCGCCGGATTCGCGCGAGCCGAAACCCTTGCCCGGTTCGCCGCACATCGCCGGCAGCTGCAGGCAGTAGTAGCCCAGCTGCACGCAGCGGCTGGCGGGTACCCCGCCCCAGAGCGGCACGGCCAGGCTGTCCCAGGCGCGCAGGCGGCCTTTCAGGCGCGCGGCGGCGGCCTCGTCCAGGCCAAGGCCCTGGTAGTGCTCGGCCTCGATCTCGCCCTGGGTCAGGGTGACGATGCTCACGTCCTGCGCACGGCTGTACAGGCCGAAGGCGGCCAGTTCGGCGTCATCGGCGTGCGGCGCGATGACCATCAGCGGTCGCTCGGCATAATCCGGGTTGCGGAAGGCGTGCAGCGTGGCCTGGTGATCCAGACGGCAATGACGACCGTGGATGCGCAGGTGGCCGCCACGCAGGGCTGCGCCCTGGCCGGACAGGTTGAGGTAGCGCACGCCATTGACGCCGCGCTCGAAGTCCTGGCGATCCACGCCATCGGCGCCTTCGATCAGCACCTGCGGATCGAGCCAACGGCCGAGCAGACCGGCCTTGATGCGCACCTGCAGGAACAGGCTTTCATAGTCTTCGGGCAGGGCATCCGCGGCGATATGCAGGCCATGCGGGCCGAGGGAGGCCGGCAGGCTCAACTGGCTGGCCGGGAAGTCGTATCGGTAGTCGTCGCGCGGCGAGTAGAAGAGGTGATCGGCGAACCAGGCTTCATGGGCGACCCAGCCCAGAAGCACCGCCAGCGGCATGCTCCACCAGGGCGCGAGCACGCCGAGCAGGACCAGCGCGACGAGCGCGGCCAGCAGCACCAGGCGCTTCTTGCGCCGATGTTCCTTGAGCAGTTGCTGCTTGCGTGCGCTCATGAGCTCTCCTAGGCCAATCGCGGACAAGGTCCGCTCCTACAGGGAAATGCCTGCTGCCATCACACCTGGAACACGGGCACCCGATGGCACCAGCGGTCCTTGTATTCGCGGTCGGCGCGGCCGAAGGAATAGCGTAGCGGCTTGCCCAGCGCCTCGGCCTCTTCCCAGGCCTGCTGGGTGTTTACGAAGCTGAGCACGCTGCCGGGGCTGAACTCGCGGTTCTCCGGGGCCACGCCGCCGTTGATGTACTCGACGCTGACCCACTTCGGCGACTCGACGCGGTAGAGGATCTGGATCGCCACCGGCTCGCCGTCGAGCAGCACAAGCGAGCCGCGCATGAATTCGCGCATCAGCTCGAAGACTTCGGCCAGGCGCGCCTTGCCGGGCACCTCGAACTCCCAGCGGCGCTGGAACAGCTCGGCATAGATGCGCGCCTGCTCGGCCGGGCTCAGCTCGCTCATCGGCTGCAGCACGCCGCCCGCCTCTTCCAGCAGGCGCAGTTCGCGACGCTGGTTGTAGCGGAATTTCTTCGAGAAATCGGCTGGCGCGCGGTTGAGCGCCAGCTCTTCTTCCTGCGGACGAATGTCGAGGATCTGCTCGCGGTTCAGTTCGGAGAGATAGCGCACGCGGTGACGCAGGGAAACGCGCGCGTCCTCGGCGATCGGCAGGATGATCTCGGCATTGCCCAGGTCGAACAGCGCCTTCTTGCCTTCGCGCTTGAGCACGTCCTTGGACAGCGCCAGGTGCCGGCCCCAGGTGGGAATTGCGGCCTTGAGCTGGCCGTCGACAATCCAGCCGAGGTAGCGCACCGGGATACAAGCCAGGCCGGCGAGGCGCTCGACCACCTGCGGGTGGGTCGCCACGCTGCCGCCGAAACGCTGCCAGGCCTCGGCATAGGCCGAGGCGTCAATCGGGGTCCAGCCGCGCTCACGGACGGCGCGGATACGGTCGAGCAGCGCCATCGTCAGGCGGACTCGCCGACACCGTCCTCGACGGGCTGGTCGGCCGGCTCGTCGTCGGCGAACTGCTTGGCGTGCAGCCGCGCGTAGTAGCCATTGAGGGCGATCAGCTCTTCGTGGCTGCCGCGCTCGACGATGTGGCCCTGGTCCATCACCAGGATCAGGTCCGCCGCCTCGATGGTACTCAGGCGGTGGGCGATCACCAGGGTGGTGCGACCTTCCATGACCTTCTCCAGGGCGCCCTGGATATGGCGCTCGGACTCGGTATCGAGGGCCGAGGTGGCCTCGTCGAGGATCAGCACCGGGGCGTCCTTGAGCAGCGCGCGGGCGATCGCCAGGCGCTGGCGCTGGCCGCCGGAGAGCATCACGCCGTTCTCGCCAACCTCGGTCTCGAAGCCGTGCGGCAGGCGGTCGATGAATTCGCGGGCGAAGGCGTCATCGGCGGCCTTCTCCACCGCGGCGCGCGGTTTGCTGGCGAGGTCGCCGTAGGCGATGTTGTTCAGCACGCTGTCGTTGAACAGGTTGACCTGCTGCGTCACCAGCGAGATGTGCTTGCGCAGGTTGATCAGGCGGTAGTCCTGCACGTCGACGCCATCGAGCAGGATCTTGCCCTCGCTGTGGTCGTAGAAGCGCGGGATCAGGTTGGCCAGGGTCGACTTGCCGCTGCCGGAGCGGCCGACCAGGGCGACCATCTGCCCCGGCTCGACGCTGAAGCTGAGGTCGTTGAGCACGCGCTTGTCGCTGCCCGGGTAGGTGAAGCTGAGGTTCTGCACTTCCAGGCGGCCCTGGACCCGCTCGCGCTCCACGGTGCCGAGGTCGACCTCGGGCTTCTCGTCGAGCTGCTCGAAGATGCTCTCGGCGCCGGCCACGCCCTTCTGGATGGTCGAACTGACTTCGGAAAGCTGGCGGATCGGCTTGGGCAGCGAGGCCGCCATGGAGATGTAGGCCACCAGGTCGCCGACCGAGGCGTCGCCGCGCAGCAGCAGGACCAGGTACAGCAGCACCGCCATGGCGCTGAAGATCACCAGTTGCAAGGTCGGCGTGTAGACCGCCGAGGTCTTGTTCATGGTCAGATTCTTCTTGGTGTTGGAAGAGCTCACCTCGTAGAAGCGATCACGCTCGTAGGCCTCGCCACCGAAGCTGCGCACCACGCGGAAGCCCTGGATGGTTTCCGAGGAGACGTGGGTGACGTCGCCCATGGCCACCTGAATCTTCTTGCTCTGCTTGCGGAACTTGCGGCTGGCGCTGGTCACCATCAGGGCGATGACCGGCAGGATGGCGACCATCACCAGGGTCAGCTTCCAGTTCATCCACAGCAGGGCGATGAACAGGAACACCACGGTCATGCCCTCGCGGATCACTACCTTGATGGCGTCGGTGGCGGCGCCGGTGACCATGGTCACGTTGAAGGTGATGCGCGAGATCAGGTGGCCGGAGTTGTGGCTGTCGAAGTAGCGGTTGGGCAGGGTCAGCAGGTTGTTGAACAGCGCGACGCGCAGGTCGTGCACGAGGCTCAGCGAAACCTTGGCGATGTAGTAGTTGCCGAGGAAGGAACCGACACCCTGCCAGGCGGCGATCAGCACCATCAGCAGCGGCACCGCATAGAGCATCTTCAGGTCGCGCAGCCAGCCCCAGGGCGCCCAGGGGAACAGCGGTGCGTCCGGATTGTGCAGGCCATCGACGAAGAACTTGAGCATGCCGGCGAGCATCGGCTGGGTCGCGGCGAAGATCAGGAAGCCAAGGATGCTCAGGGCGAAGATGCCGATGTAAGGACGCACGTAGGACAGCAGGCGGAAGTAGATCCGCATGCTAGAGGGCGCTGTGGTTTCTTTGCCGGCCATGGAGAGATCGCAAGGTGAAAAGGGCGGCGATTATATCACAGGCCTCTCGTTTGCCCGGTGGCTGGGCTACTATACCCGCCCCGTTTCAGCGCCACCGATCAGGACGCCGGTATGCAACAGCTAGCACTCTCCGCCTACGAATCCTTGCGCGATGGCGCCGAGGTACTGGAGGCCGACCGCTATGGCGACAAGGTGCTGCACCTGGCCGATGGCAATTTCCTCAAGCTGTTCCGCCGCAAGCGGTTGATCTCCTCCGCCGCCCTATATCCCTACGCCCAGCGTTTCGCCGACAACGCGCAGGCGCTGCAACGCCTGGGCATACCTTGCCCGCAGACCATCGCTGTCTATCGCATTCCGGGTATCGCCCGCGACGCCGTGCACTATGAACCGCTGCCGGGCGACACCCTGCGCCAGCTGATCGCTGCCGGTGACAACGGCAATGAGCTGCGCGCGCAGTTGGGCGAGCTGATCGCCACCCTGCACGACAAGGGCGTGTACTTCCGCTCACTGCACCTGGGCAACGTGGTGCGGACTCCGGAGGGCCGCCTGGGGCTGATCGACATCGCCGATATGAAGGCCCGTCGCCGTCCGCTCAACCGCCTGCAGCGCAAGCGCAATTTCGCCCACATGCTGCGTTATGCGGACGACCGCCAATGGCTGCTGGCCGACCAGGGCGCCGCGCTCGCCGCAGCCTATCTGCGCACCAGCCTAGTGCGCTGGAAGGCGCAGGCGCTGGCGCAGATCCTCAACGCTGGCTGAGTGCCGGCGTCTCGCGCTCCAGGCACAGCCCGAGCAGGAACACCACCCAGGGCATCAGCCACATGGCGCGGGTTCGCTCCCACAGGCTGAACACATCGAACTGCAGCGCCACGCTGGAAAACACCCACAGCAGCATCACCGCCAGCCCGAGCTGGCTGGCGCGGCACTGCCAGGCGCGCCAGCCGAGCATGCACCACAGCAGCATCCACACCAGCAGCGCCGGAATGCCGTACTGAATGGCAGTGTGCAGAAGGAAGTTGTGCGTGCTGCCGTGGAACTGACCGGACCAGCCCTCGACCGCATAATCAGTGCCCAGGCCAACGCCGATCCAGAAATGCTCCCGCAGTAGCGGTACGGCACTGCGCAGCAGCTCCAGGCGCTCCGAGTCGCCGCGCGCCACCAGATTCGGATCCAGCCGGACCAGGACGAAACCGCCAACCAGCAACAGCAGCGCCACCAGGCGCGCGCGCCAGCCGGGCAGCAGCACCAGGCAGAAGAGCGCCGTGGCCATGAGCGCCAGCAGCGCACCGCGGCTGCCGCACAACGCCACATAGATCAGCGGCGGAATCTGCAGCAGCGACCAGGTCAGCCGCGGCCAGCGGCCACGCGGCATCAGCGGCAGCGCCATGACCATGATGAAGGCGCAGGCGTAGCCGGCGGCATTGGGGTTGTCGAGGAACCCGCCGAAACCGTTCAGCCGGGTCGGATCATAGGCCGGCGCCCAGAGCAGCGCGGCCATGGCGTAGAAGCTGTTGACCAGCCCCAGCGCCAGCAAGGTGCCGCGCAGCCGAGCCTCGTTCGCGCGCGCCCAGAGCAACCAGCCGAAGACCAGCAGCAGGAACAGGCTCGACTGCTTGAAGCGCGACATCCGCTCGAACTCGCCCGAAGACCAGAAAAGCGACAGGTTCGCCCAGGCGAACAGCAGGAGGAACAGCCCGAACTCCTTGCGTTCGCGGATCAAGCGGCCCAGTTCGGACCATCGAGCGATCGTCAGCCAGAGCCCCGGCAGGTATACGAACAGCACGACCATGTTGTAGTAGAACTTCATGGTCGGCGTCAGCAGCACGCCGGCAATGGTCCAGAACACGCCGATGCCGAGCATCGCCTCGGCCACCCGGCTGCCGCGAGATACCGCCAGTCCGTTCGATTCCTTCGCCGGACGCCACAGCTCCCAGGCGCCCTGGAACAACTCCTTCATACGCGACACGCTCATTGCTCGTGGAACTTGAACAGCAGATGGCGCACGCGACGCCAGGTCACAGAGTTCCAGCGAGAGGGCGGCAGACGCAGCAGCAGCGACAGCGCGTATCCCTTGTCGTAGACCACTGACTGCTTGAGGGCCTTGTTGATTACGCAGGTCAGCGCCTGCGCGTAGCTCGGATGCTCCCGGTATGGCGCGATGGCCATCAGGTCGTAGTCGAGCTGCCGCTTGTATGCGGTCTTGGACATGTTGCTGGTGTGCCTCCGGTAGAGGGTCACATGGTCCGGCAGGACGTCCATGCAATAGCCCAGATGCGCAACCTTCAGGGTCATCTGGAAATCCTGGATGCGGATCGCCGGGTCGTAGCCACCCACGCGATCCAGCGCCTCGCGCCGGTACATCGCCACCGGCGCGCCAATGGCGTGGGCGCTGGCGAGCAATTCATCGAAGCCGTAGCGACGGATGCCATTGGATTTTTCCGCCTTCAAGCGATTGCCTTGCTCGTCGACATAAACCACTTTTGCGCCCACACACCCCACCTCCGGATGCGCATCCAGGTAGCTGGCCTGCAAGGACAGGCGCCCCGGCAGCATTACATCGTCGGAGTCGGGCGTGGCTATGTAGGTGCCGCGGGCATGGCTCAGCGCCGTGTTCAGCGCAGCGCTCACACCCTGGTTCTGCTGGCGGATCAGCTGGAAGTCGAAGCGCTGGCGCAACGCTTCGATCTTCTCGACGCTGGCGTCCCGGGAGCCGTCGTCGACCACGATCAGCTCGAAATTCGGGTAATCCTGCTCGAGGATGCTCAGCAGGGCCTCCTCGATATAGCGCTCGCGGTTGTAGCAAGGTACCAGCACGGAAACCAGCGGGTTACCCACGCTCACCTCCGGCGCCAAGGACAGTTGCCATGGCACTCATAGGCCCAGCACCTGGCGCAGGCGCTCGAACCTGCCCGGCTCGGGGCGCTCCCGCAGCGGCGGCCGCATGGTCTCGACGATGCGTGCGCCGATCTGGCCGAAACCGAAGCCACCCTGCGCCAGCGCACGGCCTTGCTCGGCGATGCGCGAGGCCAGCGCCGGGTCGTCGCGGAGTACTTGCAGCTTGCGGCGAAGCTCCGGAATGTCGCGGTAGAGCACTACGGTCTGCATATCCACCAGGCCCAGCGCGCGGTTCTCTGCTTCGCCCTGGTCGAAGGCGAAGAGCACGCAGCCGCAGGCCATGGCCTCGAAATTCTTGATCATGTACTCGCCCATGCCGACGTCCGCGCTGACGAAGAAGCGGATGCGGTTGAGCGTGTTCAGGTAGTCCTCGCCGGACTTGGTCTTGGTGACCAGCAGGTTTTCCACCTGCGCCAGCTCGTCGAGCAGCGCCTTGCGGCCGCTGTAGGCAACGCTGCCGGTACTGCCGACGAAGGCCAGCTCGATGTCGCGCTCGCGGCCCAGGTCATGCAGCAGGTCCTGGTCGTAGCCCTTTGGCACGAAGACCGCATCGAAGCCTTCCTGGCGCAGGCGCTCGCTGACCATGTAGCCGGAGCTGATAACCCGAGCCCAGGGCAGGCGCCGGTAGTAAGCGCTGAACTTGCCGGTGTACTTGCAGGGGATGTAGTTCTGGTAGGCATCGTGCTCGAGGATCACCAGGTTCGGCACGCTGCGGATGAAGGAAACCTGGCGGATCTCCTTCTTGAAGCGCAGGAAGAACAGGATGCGGTCGTAACGCGTGACGTCCACGTGCTCGCGGAAATAGCGACGCAGGTTGGCCTGCTCGTCGCTGCTCAGCCAGCGCAGATCGCAATCGCAATGCGCGGCGATGCCATCGTAGAGACGGTCGAGGATGGCGCGTTGTTCTTTTTGAACCAGAAACAGGACTTTCAAGACTCACCTTTCGCATCCCGGCCAGCGGGCAGTCTACTGTGCTTCCGACTCAGGTCAATGCGGGTTGTCGCCTGCCATGCCGGCATTCAGCCATGGCACGTAGGCCAGCCGCGAAGAGTAGGGGACGGCCGGCGAGACGGTCAAGGCAGGCGGCCGGGGCATACTTCGGCCCAAGGCGGGCACGCCCCTCGACCTGACCAATGACAGACTTGCCGACGGGTACTAGGTGTCGCGTCCGATCAGGCTGCGCACCAGCGGCAGGTTCCAGAACTCGCGGCGCACCGCCTCGTCAGAGAAGCGCGTACGAAGGCGCTCGTCCATCAGACGAACGCAGGCTTCGCGCTGCTGGCGATCCAGCGCCGCCATGTGCACCAGCCCCTCGGCCAGCGCGGCGTCATCGCGCAGCGGGAAGAGGATGCCCAGGCCTTCGACCACCTCACCCGCACCGCCACCGGCGGTAGAGATCAGCGGCACGCCGGCGGCCATCGCCTCCAGCAGCACCATGCCGAAGGGCTCGTGGTCGGAGCTCAGGGCGAAGACGTCGAACGCCTTGAAGTAGCGCTTTGCTTCCGCCACCTGACCGAGGAACAGCACCTGTTCGGCGATGCCCAGTTCGCGCGCGAGTTCCTTGAGGTCTTCCTCCAGGCGGCCCTTGCCCATGATCGCCAGCAGGCTTTCGCGCGGCAGGTGCGGCAAGGCCTTGGCGAAGCCGCGCAGCAGCGTGGCCTGGTCCTTGTCCGGATGCAGGCGACCGACGTTGCCGACGATCCAGGCATTCTCCGGCAGGCGCAGTTGCAGGCGCGCCGGATAGCGCTCCAGCTGGCTGGCCTGGAGGGCATCGACGTCGATGCGGTTGTACAGCGTCTCGATGTGATCCGCCGGCCAGGCGGGCAGGCAAGCACGCAGTTCGTCACGCACCGCATTGGATACGGCGAGCAGACGCAGGCGCTTGGCGAAGAACTTGCCGAACAGCTTGCGACCCATGCGGCGGTAATCGCCGAAACCATGGTGCACGCCGATCACCGGCAGTTTGGTGGCGAGCATCGCGACCCAGGTCGGCTTGAAGCGATGGGCGATGCAGAAGCGGAAATCACGCGAGCGGGCGATGTCGCGCAGGTCGCGGATTGCGCGCAGCTTGAGGCCGCGCACGTCCTTGGAGCTGTATTCGAGGAACAGCACTTCGTCGCTCGCGCAGGCGGCGGCGACTTCCGGATCGGGCGCCCCGGTGAGAAACACCGTGGTCACCCGGTAGCCGGTGCCGGCGAACAGGCTGGCGTATTGACGGGCACAGTCGAGGAACGGCCCGTCATAGCCGTGGCAGAACTGCAGGACGCGCGGTTCAGCCGAGCGAGTCATAAGGCGCGGCGCCCTCTTTCACGACCAGGATGTCCTGCATGATCAGGTACTGCAGGTCCGAGCCGTAGAACATGTTCAGGGCGTCGGTCGGCGAGCAGATCATCGGCTCACCGCGGCGGTTCAGCGAGGTGTTCAGCGCCACGCCGTTGCCGGTGAGCTTCTCCAGCTCCTTCATGAGGTCGTAGTAGCGCGGGTTGTACTCGCGCTTGAGCACCTGGGCGCGGGAGGTACCGTCCTCGTGTACCACTTCCGGCACACGGGTCTTCCACTCCTCGTTGACCTCGAAGGTGAAGGTCATGAAGGGCGCCGGATGGTCGATCTTGAACATCTGCGGGCCGACGGTATCCAGCATCGACGGGCAGAAGGGTCTCCAGCGCTCGCGGAACTTGATCTGCGCGTTGATGCGGTCGGCCACACCCGGCACGCTCGGGCAGCCGAGGATGGAGCGACCACCGAGGGCGCGCGGGCCGAACTCCATGCGGCCCTGGAACCAGGCCACCGGGTTGCCGTCGGCGAGCACCTTGCCGATCAGTTCCGGCACGTTGTCGATCTTGCGCCACTGCGGCCTGGACTCGTGGCGAGCGCAGGCGGCGATGACGTCCTCGTTGCTGTATTCCGGGCCGAGGTAGACGTGTTCCATCTTCTCCACCGGCACGCCGCGCTGGTGCGAGACGTAGGCGGCGGCGCCAACGGCGGTGCCGGCGTCGCTGGAGGCGGGCTGGACGAACAGCTCCTTCACTTCCGGACGCGAGATGATCTTCTGGTTCAGCTTGACGTTCAGCGCGCAGCCGCCGGCGAAGGCGATCTTGCCGGTCTCGCGGAGAATGTCGCCCAGGTAGTAGTCCATCATCTCCAGCGCCAGCTTCTCGAACAGCGCCTGGATGCTGGCGGCGTAGTGGATGTACGGATCATCGGCGATGTCGCCTTCGCGCTTCGGACCGAGCCACTCGATCAGCTTGGGCGAGAAGTAGTAGCCCTTGCCCTTTTCCTTGTAGCGACGGAAGCCGATGACGTTGACGTAGTCGGTGTTGATGATCAGCTCGCCGTTCTCGAACTTGGCCAGGCGCGAGAAATCGTACTTGCTGGCATCGCCGTAAGGCGCCATGCCCATGACCTTGAACTCGCCGTCGAGCATGTCGAAGCCGAGGTACTCGGTCAGCGCGCCGTAGAGGCCGCCGAGCGAATCCGGGTCGTAGAACTCCTTGATCTTGTGGATCTTGCCGTTTTCGCCGTAGCCGAAGAAGGTCGTGGCGTACTCGCCCTTGCCGTCGATACCGAGGATCGCGGTCTTCTCCTTGAAGCCGGAGCAGTGGTAGGCGCTGGAAGCGTGGGCCAGGTGGTGCTCGACCGGCTGGATCTTGGTTTTCTTCAGGTCGAAGCCGAGCTGCTGCAGGCACCACTCGATGCGCTTGTAGTAGCGCTTGTAGCGGCGGTTGCCGAGCAGGATGGCGTCCAGCGCGCGGTCCGGCGCGTAGGCGTAGCGCTTGGCGTAGTGCCAGCGGGCCTTCTCCAGGATGCTGATGGGGGCGAAGGGAATGGCCACCACATCGACGTCGGACGGCTTGATGCCGGCCTGCTCCAGGCAGAACTTGGCCGACTCGTAGGGCATGCGGTTCTTCGCGTGCTTGTCGCGGACGAAGCGCTCTTCTTCGACCGCCGCGACCAGCTTGCCGTCGATGTACAGGGCGGCGGAAGGGTCATGGCTTACGGCGCCGGACAGGCCGAGGATGGTCAATGCCACAGGTGTTGCCTCTTGGTAGAGCCTTGAGCCCCCCACCATGGGAGCTCGGCGATGATCTTCGGTGGCTCGTCGGAGCCTTTAGTGATTGCTGTCGGCCTGCGCCGCGCTGCAATCCTTGGGTATGCGTTCGTCCAGCAGCCGGTGGAGGGCGCTGTCCTGCGGCCAGTTGCGCAGGAAACGTGCGCGGTCGCGGGCGTAGGCGCGCTCGAAGCTGGCCTGGCCGTGGTGCTTGTGCATGGCGTCGAGGTCGATCAGTGCCCAGCGTCCCCCGGTGGCGCCGCCCTGCCAGAACAGGTTGTGGCCCTTGAGGTCGCCGTGGCTGATGCGCTCGCGCAGCAGCGCCGCGAACAGGTTGTCCAGGGCCTTGAGCTCGGCCTCCGGCGGTATGCCGGCCCCCTCCGGATCGTCCAGATGGGGTTTGAAACGGGCGATTATATCCTGCCCTTCCAGGTAATCGGTAATCAGGAACGCCGGACCGCGCAGCCACAGCCAGCGCCGCTCCAGCATAGCCAGGGGTTTGGCGGTGGCGATGCCGAGGTATTCCAGGCGGTTGCCCTCGCGCCACGAAGACCAGGCCCGACTGGGCCGCCAGAAGCGCTTGAGCCAGTGCAGCAGGTTCTTGATGTTGTAGCGCTTCACGACCAGCGGCCGGCCGTTCAGTTCGACCTTGGCCACGGTAGCCGCACCGCCGGTCTTATAGACATGTCCCCGGTCAATGAAAGCGTCGGGATTGGCCAGCAGCGGCTCTAGACCGCTCTCTTCCTCGCGACGCACCGCACGCAGGCCGAATGCCCCGCGGCGCACGCTGAACAGGCTGCAGTCGCGGCCGATCTTCTTCAGCAGGTCGGCCACGCGCCAGCGGCGCACACGGGCGATTTCCTTCTGCAACGCTTCCAGCGGCAGGGCGTGCTCGCCGTTGGCCAGCAGGTAATGCACCAGCAGCTCCTCGATGAAAGGGTCGAGGTCATGGGGCAGCTGGGCGAAGAACACCCCGAGATTTTCCAGCACGTGCTTGCGCGACAGCGGCTGGCCGGGCGTTTCGGCGCGGATGCCGGCGCCGTCGATCAGGTACAGGCGGCCGTCGTGGCGCAGCAGGTTGTCCAGGTGCAGGTCTTCCTGCCAGAGCCCTTTCGCATGCAGCGCGGCGATGGCAGCCAGGGCTTCCCCAAGCACGGCCTGCTGGGCGTCGGAAAGCGCGGGCTCGGCCTCCACCGCGCGCCAGGCGTCACCCAGGCTCTGGGCGCCGTCGAGGAACTCGAAGAGCAGCCAGCCGCCCTCGCCTTCGCGCAGGCCGTCGGCCAGCAACGCAGGCGTGGTCAGGCCCTGTTCGGCGAGCAGGCGCACACCGTCCCGCTCACGCTGGAAATGCCGTGCGGCGCTGCCGCCGACCAGCAGCTTGGCCAGCACCTGGCGGCCTCGCCAATTGCCTTCGCCGACGTAGCGTTTGCCCGGCAGTACGCGCAGCAGGCTGTCCAGGCGAAGTTCGGCAGGGCCGGCGCCATTGGCCAGTTCGAGACGCAGCGGCAAAGCCGGCTGGCGGCCAGCGCCGCGCAGATCGCTGAGTTTCACCCGCGCTTCTCCTTCTTGCGCCGCCGCGAGCCGAGGCGCTTGTACCAATGATCGACTTCCGCGCCACTGGCCGAGTTGCCCAGGTAGGCCGCGAGCAGCTGGCGCACGTCGACCTCGCTCCAGTCCGGCGCCCGGCGCAACAAGGGCTCGAGGTCCTTGACCCGATCACGGGTGCCAAACCACAGCGGACGGGTCTTCTCCAGGTCGATCAGGCAAGCCTGGAACTCGTCGTCGACCGCCTTCAGGAAGATGTGCTTGGGATAGAAGCAGCCGTGCATCTGCCCGGCCTCGTGCAGACGGCGGGCGAGCATCCCGCAGGCGTGCAGGATCGCCTGGCGGCGCTCGACGGGCAGGTTCGACCATTCCTTGAGCCAGGCGTCGAGGTCTCGCCAGCCGTCCAGGGCGCGAGTCAGCAGGATCGCGCGGCGCTCACCGTCGACTTCGCGCATGCCGAAGAAAGCGGCTTGCAACGCGGGAATACCGAGTTGCTGGTAACGCAGGATATTGCGCAGCTCGCGGGCGAAGGTCGGCTCGCCGCGCGGGCGCCGCAGGCTGCGGGTCAGGTGGTTGATCTGGCGCTTGAGGTAGTAGGCGCGGCCTTCCAGTTCGAGACGGGAAACGCTGCTCCAGCCACCGCGCTCGGTGTTGGGTTCGTCCACGGCCTGCAGTTGCAGTGCCCAGAGCGCGTCGAAGTCGGCCAGGCCCTGGCGTTCCAGGCACTCGCGGTCGTCGTCGGCGATGAAGTCGTTCACTCGCGTCCCTCGGAGAAATGGGCGGTGTGCGTCACAGCAGATCACCATAGCGCTGCTTGCGGTCGTACAACTTCGCAGCCTTGCGCTCCATCCAGGCGAGCAGCGGCGCTTCGTCACGCAGGATGTCGCGCAGCGGCTTGCCGAAGTAGCCGCGCAGGAAGCGCAGCTTGTCGCGCTCGGTCAGGCCGATGTCCAGCGCGGAGAAGTACAACGCGGCCAGGTCCTTGTCGCGCCAGCGCTTGGGCGTGGCGGCGCGGGTCTGCGCGCGATGCAGGTCGATCACCGACAGGCGCAGGTCATCGGCCGTAGGCGCGCGGTCGGTATGCAACAGGAAATGGCAGATGTAGCAGTCCCGGTGGTTGACCCCGGCGCGATGCATGGTGCCGACCATCTTCGCCACTTCGGCGATCAGCGCGCGCTTGAAGCGCGGCTCGGGCGGCTGCTCGCGCCAGTTCAGCGAGAGCTGTTCGAGGTCGGTGGTGGGCGCCAGTTCCTCGGTGACGATGAAGGAATGCTGGCGCGCCGGATCGCTGCCACGCTCGCCGTAGGCCACCGAGGTCATGGTCGCCACGCCGGCCTGGTGCAGGCGTTCCAGGGCGCGCTGCTCCTGGCCGGCGCCGAGCACCGGGAGCTTGGCGCTGAGCAGGTTCTTGAAGATCTCGCCCCAGCCGATGCCACGGTGGATCTTCACGAAGTAGCCGCGCCCGTCGACTTCGGTGCGCAGGGTGCGGCGGCCTTCCAGCTCGCGGTAGACCTTGCCCTGCAGGCGCTCGACCTCGACGAAGGGGTCCTTGCCGGCCCACAGCGCCTTGAAGGGGGGCTGCAGTTCGAGCTTCATGGGCGCTCCGCGAGAATCACGTCTGCCGCGTGCTGCGGCATGGAATACAGGTCCGCCGTGTCGGCGAAGGCCAGGCCGTTGCGCGACCAGGCGGCACGGGCCTCAGCATCCCCGAGCATCTGCACCAGCATACGGTTCAGGTTGTCCTGTTCGAAAGGCGAAGGCACCACGCGGCCGGCATCGGCCTCGGCGATGTAGTGGGCGTAGCCGCAGACGTCGGTGACCAGCACCGGCAGGCCGGCGACCAGCGCCTCCAGCAGCACGGTGCCGGTGTTCTCGTTGTAGGCCGGGTGGATCAGCAGGTCGGCGCCCAGCAGGAAGCGCGGGATGTCGCTGCGCCCCTTGAGGATCTGCACGTTGTCCGACAGGCCGAGAGCCTTCACCTGCAGCAGGAACGGCTTGGGATCGTCCTGGCCGATGGCGATCAGGCGGGTGCGCTTGCGCAGCTCGCGCGGCAGCGATGCCAGCGCCTTGAGGCTGCGGTCCAGGCCCTTGGTCTTGAAGCCGGAGCCGATCTGCACCAGCAGCAGGTCATCGTCGCCCAGCTTGAACTCGCGGCGGAAATCGGCGCGGATCTCGGCGGCATTGGCCGGTGCGCGGCGGTCCTGGGCGATGCCCGGCGGCAGCAGGTGGAAGCGCCCGGCCGGGGTGCCGTAGTGCTTGACGAACAGCGGCTGCTGGACCTCGGAGATCATCAGGATCTCGGTCTTGGACTGCGGCGAGAACACTGCGCGCTCGTAGTCGGCGAAGTGCTTGTAGCGGCCCCAGCGGCGATAGATCGGGTTGCGCAGCGTCTGCGCCTTGTCCTCGAAGCAACCGTCGGCGGCGTAGTACACGTCCAGCCCCGGCATCTTGTTGAAACCGATCACCCGATCGACCGGATCGCGCGCGAGGTCGGCGTCCAGCCAGGCGCTGAACTTCTCGTTGCGGCGATGGTTGAACAGCGCCTTGATCGGCGCGACGCGCACGTCGAAACCAGCGGGCACTTCGCCCTCCCAGATCGGCGTGTAGACGCGAATCGCGTGTCCGCGCTTCTGGCACTCCAGCGCAATGCGCATGAAGTCGCGCTGCAGCCCGCCGAACGGGAAGTATTTGTAGAGAACGAAAGCCAGGTTCATCGAAGCGTCTCCGGGGCCAGCAGCAGGGCCTCCAGCTGGGTGGACACGCGCTGCGGATTCAGGCGCGTGAAGCACAGCGGTTGCTCTTGCCGCAGGTCGAACTGGCGCCTGTCGTCGGCCGTCGGCTGGTAGGTGCAGGTTTTCTGCAGGCAGGGGGCGCACGGCCAGTCGCTGCCCAGGTGCACCTGCGAACGCCCGTAGGCGCCGGTGAGTCCGGGGTTGGTCGGGCCGAACAGCGACAACGTCGGCACGTCCAGGGCGGCTGCCAGGTGTCCGAGCCCGGTGTCCACCGCCACGCAGGCCGAAGCGCCAGCCAGAACCTTGGCCATGCCCGCGAGGGATAACTTGGGGAGTACCGAGGCGTTTTCCAAGCCATCGGCAATGCGCTCGGCTCGCGAACGCTCTATTTCATTGCCCCACGGCAGGCGAACCGACCAGCCGCGCTCGCCCATGCGCTCGGCAAGTTCGCGCCAGTACTTCTCGGGCCAGTGCTTGGTGACCCAGGTGGTGCCGTGCAGGAACACCAGGTAAGGCGCGCCGGCGCTGTCGTCGAGCAGGCGGCTGCGGTCCAGGCCGTAGTCGCCGGTGCCTTGCGGCAGCGGATAGTCGAGTGCCTGGGCGAAGAGCTGGCGCACGCGTTCGACGGCATGCTGGCCCCAGGCGACCGGATAGCCGCGATCGTAGAAGCGGCTGGCCGCCGGCTCGCGCGCCGACTCCTTGTCCAGCCCGGCGATCGGCGTCTTCTTCACGTAGCGGGTCAGCCAGGCGCTCTTCAGCAGGCCCTGGGCGTCGATCACCAGGTCGTAGTCGACCTCGCGCAGGCGCTTCTTGAAGCGGCGCCATTCGCCGCTCTTCAGGGTCTGCCAGAGGTTCTTGCGCCAGCGCCGGATGGCCACGGGGATGACCTGCGCCACCGCCGGATGCCAGGCCGGGATCTCGGCGAAGCCCTCCTCCACCACCCAGTCGAACTGGATGCCGGGGATGGCGCGGGCGGCGTCGGTGAGTGCCGGCAGGGTATGGATGACGTCGCCCAGGGACGACGTCTTGATCAGCAGAACCCTCATTCCACGTCGACCGGGTCCGCGACCAGGCGGTCGAGCGCGGCCAGCACCGGCTGCGGCTGCAGCTCGCGCAGGCAGTTGTAGTGGCCGAAGCGGCACACGCGATCGAAGCAGGGGCTGCATTCCAGGCCCAGGCGCACGATCTCCACGGCCTCGGCCAGCGGCGGGGTGAACTGCGGCGAGGTGGAGCCGTAGACCGCCACCAGCGGGCGGTTCAGCGCCGCGGCCACGTGCATCAGCCCGGAGTCGTTGGTGACCACGGCGGATGCGCAGGACATCAGGTCGATAGCCTCGGCCAGGGCGGTTTCACCGGCGAGGTTCACCGACTCCTCGCGCAGGCCGGGAATCAGCCGCGAACGGATGTCCTCGCCGCCGGGATGGTCGTTCTTCGAGCCGAAGATCCAGACTTGCCAGCCGGCGCGGATCTTCGCTTCGGCGACCTTGGCGTAGTACTCGGCCGGCCAGCGCTTGGCCTCGCCGAACTCGGCGCCCGGGCAGAGCGCGAGCACTGGGCGATCCAGGCTCAGGCCGAACTTGGCCAGGGCGGCGTCGCGGGTCGTCGGGTCGATCGACAGGCGCGGCTGCGGATAGGGCTTGGGCAGATCAGCGCCAGGCTCGTAGGCAAGCGCCATGAAGCGCTCGATCATCAGCGGATAGCGCTCCTTGTCGAGCGTGCGGATGTCGTTGAGCAGGCCGAAGCGCATCTCGCCCTTCCAGCCGGTGCGCTTGGCGATGCCGGCGAAGAACGGCACCAGTGCGGACTTGAGCGAGTTGGGCAGCAGGATCGCCTGGTCGTACTGGCCGGCCAGCGACTTGCCGATGCGCCGCCGCGCGGCGATGTCGAGCACGCCGTGGCCGAGCGGGAAGCTCAGCGCCTGGCGCACTTCCGGCATGCGCTCGAGGATCGGCCGGCTCCATTCGGGCGCCAGCACGTCGATCTGGCACTCGGGGTGCTGCTGTTTCAGGCAATGGAACAGCGTCTGCGCCATCACCATGTCGCCGACCCAGGACGGCCCTACGATCAGAATTCTCATGTACCTTCCAGAAACGATCGGGGAGGCTCAGCGCCTCCCCGTCATGCCCTTGACTGAAGCTTACTTGACCAGGGTGCGCCATTCCGGATGGGCGCTGGTCTTGCCGCTGACCAGGTCGAAGTAGGCCTTCTGCAGCTTCTCGGTCACCGGGCCGCGGCGGCCGATGCCGATGGAGCGGCCGTCGACCTCGCGGATCGGGGTCACTTCAGCGGCGGTGCCGGTGAAGAAGGCCTCGTCGGCGATGTAGACCTCGTCGCGGGTGATGCGCTTCTCGACCACCTTGATGCCCAGCTCGTTGGCCAGGGTCAGCACGGTGTTGCGGGTGATGCCGTTCAGGCAGGCGGTGACTTCCGGGGTGTAGATCACGCCGTCCTTGATGATGAAGATGTTCTCGCCGGAGCCCTCGGCCACGTAGCCTTCGGGGTCGAGCATCATGGCCTCGTCGGCGCCGCCGGAGATGGCTTCCTGCAGGGCCAGCATCGAGTTGATGTAGGCACCGTTGGACTTGGCGCGGGTCATGGAGATGTTCACGTGGTGGCGGGTGAAGGAGCTGGTGCGCACCTTGATGCCCTGCTCCAGCGCGTCGTCGCCCATGTACGCGCCCCAGTGCCAGGCGGCCACGATGACGTGGACCTTCAGGCCGGATGCGCGCAGGCCCATGCCTTCGCTTCCGTAGAACACCATCGGGCGGATGTAGGCGCTTTCGAGGTTGTTCTCGCGGACGGCGGCGCGGGTCGCCTCGTTAATTTCTTCCTTCGAGTACGGCATCTTCATGTTCATGATGTGCGCCGAATCGAAGAGGCGGTCGGTGTGCGCCTGCAGACGGAAGATCGCGGTGCCTTCGGGGGTGTTGTAGGCGCGCACGCCCTCGAACACGCCCATGCCGTAGTGCAGGGTATGGGTCAGCACGTGGGTGGTCGCATCGCGCCACTGCACCAGTTCACCGTCATACCAGATCACGCCATCACGATCAGCCATCGACATCGTTGCCAGCTCCTCACAGAAATTCGTCGTTCGGTCGCCGCGCAAGTGCATTGCGCCAGCGACCGGTGCGTACTGCCCGGGATCAGGCGAGCTCGAGCTCGCGCCAGATCCGCATCACTCCGCGGCGTTCGCCATGGAAACGGTCGCCACTCACTACGCCCGGCTGTTTCTGCAGCGCCAGGCGGTGCGCGGCTGCGCGATAGGCCTTGTAGGCCTCCTGCAGGAAACGGACGTCCTCGCTGGCGATCAGGCCAGCCCGCTCCAACCCTTCCAGAATGCGGATGTTGTCGGTGAACTGCAGCAACTCGGGGTGCTGCCACGACCAGGCAAGGGCCGCATATTGCACCATAAATTCGATATCGACGATACCACCGGCATCCTGCTTGAGATCGAAGTCAGCCGCGGCTTCGAAGGCATTCGCCGCCGTTCCCGCCGCGGTCGCGGGGGTGCCGAGGTTGTCGCGCATCTTCGCGCGCATCTCGCTCACTTCGCGGCGCAGCTCGCCCAGATCGCGCTGCCGGCCGAGCACCGCAGCCCGAATGCCTTCGAACTCGCGCGCCACCCGCGAGCAGCCGGCGAGCACGCGGGCACGCACCAGGGCCTGGTGCTCCCAGGTCCAGGCTTCGTTCTGCTGGTACGCCTGGAACGCTGCCAGCGAGCTCACCAGAAGGCCGGCTGCGCCGCTCGGACGCAGGCGCATGTCCACTTCATAAAGAGCACCGGAAGTGGTCTGGGTCGTCAGGAAGTGGATGATCTTCTGCCCCAGGCGGGTGAAGAACTGCGAGCCGTCGATGGACTTCTCGCCATCGGTCTCGCACTGCGGGTCGCCGTCGTGGATGAACACCAGGTCGAGGTCCGAGCCATGCCCCAGCTCCAGGCCGCCGACCTTGCCGTAGCCGACGATGATGAAGTCCGGATCGCACGGTGTGCCATCGGCCCGCAGCGGCCGGCCGTGCTTCTGCACCAGCTGGTGCCAGGCCAGCGCCAGGACCTGTTCGAGGATCGCCTCGGCAAGCCAGGTCAGGTAGTCGCTGACCTTCATCAGCGGCAGGGTGCCGGCGATCTCCGAAGCCACCACGCGCAGGCCGTGGGCCAGCTTGAAGTGGCGCAGGGTCTCCATCTGCTGTTCGAGGTCGTCCTCGGGAATGCGCATCAGCCGTTCGCGCAGCTCGGCGATCAGCTCGGGCGCCTTCGGCGGGCTCAGTAGACGGCCTTCGTTGAGCAGCTCGTCCAGCAGGATCGGGAACTTGGCGATCTGTTCGGCCACCATCGGGCTGGCCGCACAGAGGGTCAACAGGCGCTCAAGCGCGCCGGGGTTCTCGGTGAGCAGCACCAGGTAGGCCGAACGCCGCGCCACCGCTTCCACCAGCGGCAGCACGCGCTCCAGGGTCAGGTCCGGCTTGTCGTGCTCGGCGAGCATGTTCAGCAGACGCGGGATGAAGGCGTCCAGGCGCTCCCGCCCCAAGCGTTGCATGGCGCGCACCTGGTTGCCGTGGCGCAGGTCGATGAGCCTTTTGAAGGCCGCTTCCGGCGCGGCGAATCCGGCATCGGCCAGCTGCCGGCAGGCGGACTCCTCGTCCACCTGCTCTTCCCATAAAGGCAGCCATTCGCCGCCGATGCAGGCGCCTTCGGCTTCGCCGTTTTCGTCCTCGTCGGGGTCGGCGATCACCTGGCGGAAGTGCCAGTCGACGCGCTCGCGCCAGTGGTTGATCGCCTCATGGAAGGCCGACCAGTTGGCGAAGCCCATGATGAAGGCGACGCGAATACGCGCCACTTCGTCCTCCGGCAGCATCTGCGTCTGCCGGTCATCGATGGCCTGCAGGGCATGCTCGGCATAGCGCAGGAACTCGTAGCCCTCGCGCAACTCGCCGACAACCGCTGC
Organism: Pseudomonas sp. QL9; assembly: GCF_041409665.1. Lineage (NCBI taxonomy): Bacteria > Pseudomonadati > Pseudomonadota > Gammaproteobacteria > Pseudomonadales > Pseudomonadaceae > Pseudomonas > Pseudomonas sp. QL9. The sequence goes on along the minus strand of NZ_CP166971.1, from coordinate 3,196,652 downwards.
CGGCAGGTAACCCTGCCCTTCCAGGGTCGCCAGCACGCGCAGCAGCGGCCGCTGCTGCAGGCTGAGGTCGCGGCCGCCGTGGATCAGCTGGAAGGCCTGGGCGATGAACTCCACCTCACGGATGCCGCCGGCGCCGAGCTTGATGTTCTCGCTCATGCCCTTGCGCCGGACCTCCTGCTGGATCAGCTGCTTCATGTTGCGCAGCGCCTCGATGGCAGAGAAATCCAGGTAGCGCCGATAGACGAAGGGCCGCAGCAGTTCCAGCAGGCGCTGGCCTGAGTCCTGGTCGCCGCCGACCACCCGCGCCTTGATCATCGCGTAGCGTTCCCAGTCGCGTCCCTGGTCCTGGTAGTACTGCTCCAGGGCGGCAAAGCTGTGCACCAGCGGACCGCTGGAGCCATAGGGGCGCAGGCGCATGTCGACGCGGAAGACGAAGCCCTCGACGGTGATGGCATCCAGCGCCTTGATCAGCCGCTGCCCCAGACGGGTAAAGAACTCCTGGTTGTCCAGCGCGCGGCGCGCGCCTTGGGTTTCGCCGCCCTCCGGGTAGCCGAAGATCAGGTCGATGTCCGAGGACAGGTTCAGCTCCCCGGCGCCCAGCTTGCCCATCCCGAGAATGACCAGGTGCTGCGGTAGCCCGGAGCGGCCGCCCATCGGCGTGCCGAATTGCTGGCAGTGCCGCGCGTAAAGCCATTGATAAGCCAGATCGATGCAGTTATCCGCCAGATCACTGAGATCACGGCAGGTTCCCATCAGATCGCTGCTGCGGGTCAGGTCGCGCCAGACGATGCGCACCTGCTGACGCCGGCGGAAGCGGCGCAGCCGGCGTCCCAGCTCATCTTCATCAGCGCAATCGGCCAGCAGCGCGTCCAGTTGCGCACGCATTTCGCCGCCCGCCAGCGGGCGGTCCAGCAGGCCGTCGGCGACCAATTCGAGGAAAGCCTGAGGGTCGCGGGCAGCCTGTTCAGCGACGAAGTCACTGGCCGCGCAGACCAGGGCGAAGTCGGCATGGCGCTCGGCGGACCACTGCGAATAGAAGGAGGCGATTTCAGCGGGAAGGGAGGAGACGGCAGTTGCGAAATTCTGCCCCGCGCGCTCGGCGAGGGGCTTCAAGGTGGCCGGCAAAGCGGCCCGGGACGGCAGAGTCATGCATCGTTCCTGATGAACGGCACCCCGCGGAAGCCCCGCCATTCGGGCGCCTGTAGTTTTACTACTAACTTTTTTTCGCGAAGGGCTGTATCCGAAAAGGTTTTGTAGTAAAACTACAACCCGCCGGAAACACCCCCGGTGTACTTCCAAGAATTCGCCGCGCCGCCCACGAAGCCGGCGCCGCTATCGGCAACGATCACTGGCTTTCGATTCTGGAAGCCTTTCCGCCCTGGAGCAAGCCATGCAAGACCTCGATCCCATCGAAACCCAGGAGTGGCTGGACGCCCTGGAGTCCGTGCTCGACCGTGAAGGCGAGGACCGCGCTCACTACCTGATGACCCGCATGGGCGAGCTGGCCAGCCGCTCCGGCACCCAGCTGCCTTACGCCATCACCACGCCGTATCGCAACACCATCCCGGTCACCCACGAAGCACGCATGCCCGGCGACCTGTTCATGGAACGCCGCATTCGCTCGCTGGTGCGCTGGAACGCGCTGGCCATGGTGATGAAGGCGAACAAGAACGACCCGGACCTGGGCGGCCACATCTCGTCCTTCGCCTCCTCGGCGACCCTGTACGACGTTGGCTTCAACTATTTCTTCCAGGCCCCGACCGACGAACACGGCGGCGACCTGGTGTTCTTCCAGGGCCACGCCTCCCCCGGCGTCTATGCCCGCGCCTTCCTCGAAGGCCGCATCAGCGAAGACCAGCTGAACAACTTCCGCCAGGAAGTGGACGGCAACGGCCTGTCCTCCTACCCGCACCCCTGGCTGATGCCGGACTTCTGGCAGTTCCCGACCGTTTCCATGGGGCTGGGCCCGATCCAGGCGATCTACCAGGCGCGCTTCATGAAGTACCTGGAAAGCCGCGGCTTCATCCCCGCCGGCAAGCAGAAGGTCTGGTGCTTCATGGGCGACGGCGAGTGCGACGAGCCGGAATCCCTGGGCGCGATCTCCCTGGCCGGCCGCGAGAAGCTGGACAACCTGATCTTCGTCATCAACTGCAACCTGCAGCGCCTCGACGGCCCGGTTCGCGGCAACGGCAAGATCATCCAGGAACTCGAAGGCGTGTTCCGTGGCGCCGAGTGGAACGTCAACAAGGTGGTCTGGGGCCGCTTCTGGGACCCGCTGTTCGCCAAGGACACCGCCGGCCTGCTGCAAGCGCGCATGGACGAAGTCATCGACGGCGAGTACCAGAACTACAAGGCCAAAGACGGCGCCTACGTGCGTGAGCACTTCTTCGGTGCCCGTCCGGAGCTGCTGGAGATGGTCAAGGACCTCTCCGACGAGGAAATCTGGAAGCTCAACCGTGGCGGCCACGACCCCTACAAGGTCTATGCGGCCTACCACCAGGCGGTCAACCACAAGGGCCAGCCGACCGTCATCCTGGCCAAGACCATCAAGGGCTACGGCACCGGTTCGGGCGAAGCGAAGAACATCGCGCACAACGTCAAGAAGGTCGACGTCGAGTCGCTGAAGTCGTTCCGCGACAAGTTCGACATCCCGATCAAGGATGCCGACCTGGAAAACCTGCCGTTCTACCGCCCCGAAGAAGGCAGCGCCGAAGCCAAGTACCTGGCTTCCCGCCGTGCCGCGCTGGGCGGCGTGATGCCGGTGCGTCGCGAGAAGAGCTTCCAGGTTCCGGTTCCCCCGCTGGAAACCCTGAAAGCCATACTCGACGGCTCGGGCGACCGCGAAATCTCCACCACCATGGCCTTCGTGCGGATCATCTCGCAGCTGGTCAAGGACAAGGACCTCGGCCCGCGCATCGTGCCGATCGTGCCTGACGAAGCCCGCACCTTCGGCATGGAAGGCATGTTCCGCCAGCTCGGGATCTATTCCTCGGTGGGCCAGCTGTACGAACCGGTCGATAAAGACCAGGTGATGTTCTACCGCGAGGACAAGAAAGGTCAGATCCTCGAGGAAGGCATCAACGAAGCCGGCGCCATGTCCAGCTGGATCGCCGCGGGCACCTCGTACTCCACGCACAACCAGCCGATGCTGCCGTTCTACATCTTCTATTCGATGTTCGGCTTCCAGCGTATCGGCGACCTGGCCTGGGCTGCCGGCGACAGCCGCGCGCACGGCTTCCTGATCGGCGGCACCGCCGGCCGTACCACCCTGAACGGTGAAGGCCTGCAGCACGAAGACGGTCACAGCCACCTGCTGGCGGCGACCATCCCGAACTGCCGCACCTACGATCCGACCTACGCCTACGAGCTGGCGGTGATCATCCGCGAAGGCTCGCGCCAGATGATCGAAGAGCAGCAGGACATCTTCTATTACATCACCGTGATGAACGAGAACTACGTCCAGCCGGCCATGCCGAAGGGCGTAGAGGAAGGCATCATCAAGGGCATGTACCTCCTCGAGGAGGACAAGAAGGAAGCCGCTCACCACGTGCAGCTGCTGGGCTCCGGCACCATCCTGCGCGAAGTGGAAGCGGCGGCGAAGATCCTCCGCGAGGACTTCGGCATCGGCGCCGACGTCTGGTCCGTACCGAGCTTCAACGAACTGCGTCGCGACGGCCTGGCCGTGGAGCGCTGGAACCGCCTGCACCCGGGCCAGAAGCCCAAGCAGAGCTACGTGGAAGAATGCCTGGGCGGCCGCAAGGGCCCGGTCATCGCCTCCACCGACTACATGAAGCTGTACGCCGAGCAGATCCGCCAGTGGGTTCCGAGCAAGGAATACAAGGTCCTGGGCACCGACGGCTTCGGCCGCAGCGACAGCCGTCGCAAGCTGCGCGACTTCTTCGAAGTCGACCGCCACTGGGTGGTCCTGGCCGCGCTGGAAGCCCTGGCCGACCGTGGTGACATCGAACCGAAAGTGGTGGCCGAGGCCATCGCCAAGTTCGGCATCAACCCCGAAAAACGCAACCCGCTGGACTGCTGAGGAGAGGCACGATGAGCGAACTGATTCGTGTACCCGACATCGGCAACGGTCAGGGTGAAGTGATCGAACTGCTGGTCAAGGTCGGCGACAAGGTCGAGGCCGATCAGAGCCTGCTGACCCTGGAGTCGGACAAGGCCAGCATGGAAATCCCCTCGCCGAAAGCCGGCGTGGTGAAGAGCCTGAAGGTCAAGGTGGGCGACACCCTCAAGGAAGGCGACGAGATTCTCGAGCTGGAAGTCGAGGGCGGCGCCGCTGCCCCCGAGGCCCCGGCAGCCAAGACCGAAGCCCCTGCTGCAGCGGCGCCCGCGCCGGCCGCAGCTCCGGTTGCCGCTCCGGCGGCGCCGGCCGCTGCCGCCAGCGTCCAGGACATCCACGTCCCGGACATCGGCTCGGCAGGCAAGGCGAACGTCATCGAAGTCATGGTGAAAGCCGGCGACACGGTCGAAGCCGACCAGTCGCTGATCACCCTGGAATCGGACAAGGCCAGCATGGAAATCCCCTCGCCGGCTGCCGGCGTGGTGGAAAGCGTTTCGATCAAGATCGGTGACGAAGTCGGCACCGGCGACCTGATCCTCAAGCTCAAGGTCGCAGGCGCTGCTGCTCCGGCCGCCGCCGAGCAACCGGCTGCCGCTCCGGCACCGGCGGCAGCTCCGGTTGCAGCCGCTCCGGCCGCCGCACCGGCTCCGGTCAAGGACGAAGGCCCGGCCCCGGTCGGCGCCCCCAGCCGTGACGGCGCCAAGGTGCATGCAGGCCCTGCCGTGCGCATGCTCGCCCGCGAGTTCGGCGTCGAGCTGTCCGACGTGAAGGCGACCGGTCCGAAAGGCCGCATCCTCAAGGAAGACGTGCAGCTGTTCGTCAAAGAACAACTGCAGCGCGCCAAGTCGGCTCCGGCCGGCGCAGTGGGCGCTACCGGTGGCGCGGGCATTCCGCCGATTCCGGAAGTCGACTTCAGCAAGTTCGGCGAAGTGGAAGAAGTGGCGATGACCCGCCTGATGCAGGTCGGCGCCGCCAACCTGCATCGCAGCTGGCTGAACGTGCCGCACGTGACCCAGTTCGACCAGTCCGACATCACCGACATGGAAGCCTTCCGCATCGCGCAGAAAGCCGCCGCGGAGAAGGCCGGGGTCAAGCTGACCGTACTGCCGATCCTGCTCAAAGCCTGTGCGCACCTGCTCAAGGAACTGCCGGACTTCAACAGCTCCCTCGCCCCCAGCGGCAAGGCGCTGATCCGCAAGAAGTACGTGCACATCGGCTTCGCCGTAGACACCCCGGACGGCCTGCTGGTGCCGGTGATCCGCAACGTCGACCAGAAGAGCCTGCTGCAACTGGCCGCCGAAGCCGCGGAACTCGCGGAAAAGGCGCGCACCAAGAAGCTCTCGGCCGACGCCATGCAGGGCGCCTGCTTCACCATTTCCAGCCTCGGCCACATTGGCGGCACCGGCTTCACGCCGATCGTCAACGCGCCGGAAGTGGCGATCCTCGGTGTGTCCAAGGCGACCATGCAGCCGGTGTGGGACGGCAAGGCCTTCCAGCCGCGCCTGATGCTGCCGCTGTCGCTGTCCTACGACCACCGGGTGATCAACGGCGCCGCCGCCGCGCGCTTCACCAAGCGCCTGGGCGATGTGCTCGCCGATATCCGCACCCTGCTGCTGTAAATGCATCGGCCCCCATTCGGGGGCCGATTCGTTTTTACCAACGAGCACGCCACGCTCGTTCTCTCCAGCCCCGCCGGATGACGGGGCTTCTTTTTGCCCGCCGCTCTACCACCGCGCACTTCATGGCAAACCGCCAGTATCCGTGGCATCCTCCGATCAACGGTCAGCCTTTTCCTCAATCGATGCCCGACCGCGCCGATAAAGGCTTTGCTTGTCAGACATTTCTGCATCATGCACCCTTGCCTGAGCCATCAGAAGTCGGCCGAGGCAAAGCACCTCGCCCAGAACTGGAAAAACCGCCGAGCATGAAGAGTCATCCCGATCCCGCCAACCGTCCGGCGGTCGAGGCTGTCACGCAGCTCCCCGTCCCTTCGCGGCTGGGGTTGTTGCGCTTCGAGCGGTTGAACGAGCCGAGCTGGACACTCCTGTACCTCGACGCCGCCTGCGAACGCAGCCTCGGAGTCGCCGCCGCCGATCTTTGCAGCCTGCTCGATTCGCCCTATGCCAGCCTGATGGAGCCGGAAGCGCGCCACCGCCTGCACGAGCAGATCCAGCAGCAGCTACTGCAGAACGGCCGCTACCAGGTGCGCTACAGCCTGCACACGCCCCGTGGCGCGCTCAGCCTGCTGGAGATCGGCGAGGCCGTGCAGCAGCGCGGCCGCCAGTTGCTGCAGGGCTATCTCGTGCATGACGACTCCTCCGCAGAGCAAGCCGCACCAGGCGAACTGGAAGAGCAGAACATCCGCCTGAAGATGTCCCTGGAGATGTACCAGCGCTCCCAGGACGAACACCTGCAGCACCTGGTGCGCTCACGCGCCCAGCAGAACCTAATCGTGCGTCTGGCGCGCCATCGCTACCAGTCCGACGACCCGCTACTGGAAGCCGCGCAGTTGATCGCCCAGGCCGCCAGCGAGGCCTACGAAGTGGCCCGCGCCGGCATCTGGCGACTGACCAAGGACAACGTCCTCGAGCCGATCGCCATCTACCGCCGCGACATCGACCAGTTCGAATTGCCGCGCAGCTTCGACGCCAGCCGCTTCCCGAACTACCTCGAAGCCATCAACAGCGGTCGTGCAATTGACGCACACAACGTCCTGCAGGACCCGCGTACCCGCGAGCTCGCCGAGCATTACCTGCGCGCGCAAGGCATCAGCGCGATGCTCGACGCGACCATCCGGGTCGGCGGCGAGGTGGTCGGCGTGCTCTGCCTGGAGCACATAGGCGAAGTGCGCCTGTGGCAGAGCGACGAAGTCGCCTTCGCCGGCGAGCTGGCCGACCAGTACGCCCAGGTGGTGATGAACCACGAGCGGCGCAGTGCCTCCAGCGCCCTGCACCTGTTCCAGCGCGCGGTAGAGCAGAGCGCCAGCGCCTTCCTGCTGATCGAACGCGAAGGCGTGATCGAATACGTCAACCCGAGCTTCACCGCCATCACCCAGTACGGCGCCGACGAAGTGCGCGGCCGCCGCCTGTCCGAAGTGCCGGCCCTGGCCAACCTCAGCGACCTGCTGTTCGACGCCAGCTCCGCGCTGCTCGCGCAGAACAGCTGGCAAGGCGAATTCCGCAGCCGGCGCAAGAACCTCGAGCCTTACTGGGGCCAGCTGTCGCTGTCCAAGGTCTACGCCGACGACGGCGAGTTGACCCACTACATCGGCATCTACGAAGACATCACCCAGAGCAAGCTGGCCCAGCAGCACATCGAGAAGCTCGCCTACCGCGACAACCTCACCGGGCTGGCCAACCGGCACTACTTCATCAATGTCCTCGAAGAACGCCTGCACGCCGGCAGCCAGACACCGCTGAGCCTGCTGCTGGTGGACATCGACAATTTCAAGCGGATCAACGACAGCCTTGGCCACCAGACCGGCGACAAGCTGCTCGCCAGCCTGGCGCGGCGTCTGCGCAGCAGTCTTTCCGACGGCACGACGCTGGCGCGCTTCGCCAGCAACGAGTTCGCCGTGCTGCTCGAGGAGTCCAGCGCCGGCCGTGGCGAGCGGGTGGCCGCGCAGATCCTCGACGTGCTCGACAAGCCGCTGTTCGTCGACAACCAACTCATCAACATCACCGGTTCGGTCGGGCTGGCCTATGCGCCGCAGCACGGCCAGGACCCACAGACGCTGATGAAGAACGCCGGCCTCGCGCTGCACAAGGCCAAGGCCAACGGCAAGCACCAGCTGCAGACCTTCACCGAGGCAATGACCGCCGAGGCCAGCCACAAGCTGTTCGTCGAGAGCAACCTGCGCCGCGCGCTGGTGCATAACGAACTGGCAGTGCACTACCAGCCCAAACTGTGCCTGCGCAGCGGCCAGCTGCTCGGCCTGGAAGCCCTGCTGCGCTGGGAGCACCCGGAGCGCGGCATGATCCGCCCTGACCAGTTCATCAGCGTGGCCGAGGAAACCGGGCTGATCATCCCCATCGGCAAGTGGGTGATCCGCGAGGCCTGCCGCCAGGGCCGCGAGTTGATGGAAAAGGGCCTGGGACCGCTGAACATCGCGATCAACCTGTCGCCCAAGCAGTTCAGCGACCCCGACCTGGTCGGCTCGATCGCCGCGATCCTCCACGAGGAACAGGTACCGGCCGGACGCCTGGAGCTGGAACTCACCGAAAGCCTGCTGCTCGACGCCACCGCCGACACCAAGCAGCAGTTGGAACGCCTCAAGCAGCTCGGCCTGACACTGGCCATGGACGACTTCGGTACCGGCTATTCGTCGCTGAGCTACCTGAAGAAATTCCCCATCGACGTGATCAAGATCGATCGCAGCTTCATCAAGGACATCCCGGACAACCAGGACGACATGGAAATCACCTCGGCGGTGATCGCCATGGCCCACAACCTCAAGCTGCAAGTGGTCGCCGAAGGCGTGGAGACCGCGGCGCAGCTGGCTTTCCTGCGGCGCAACCGCTGCGATATCGGCCAGGGCTACCTGTTCGACAAACCCATCCCCAGCGCCGAGCTGTCCGCCAGCCTGCAACGCTATCCCTGCCGCAGCGACTGAAAAATCCCACGCCCTAGGCAAAATCTGTAATCTCCGGGGTCTACGCGCGTCTATCCGCATCCCAGCCAGAGGAGACGAATGCCATGACCCTGCGTTCCCAGATTCTCGTCCACAAGCACGAACTGCCCAGCCAAGCCCAGGCCCTGCCCGGCCGAGAGACGCCTATGCCGGTGCCCGAGACCCACTACGTCAACGGCCACACCCTGTGCCCGCCGTACCCGGCCGGCCTGCAGCAGATCGTTCTAGGACTGGGCTGTTTCTGGGGAGCAGAGCGGCGCTTCTGGCAGCAGCCGGGCGTGTGGGTCACCGCGGTCGGCTACGCCGGCGGCCTGACCCCGAACCCGACCTACGACGAAGTCTGCTCCGGCCTGACCGGCCACACCGAAGTCGTGGTGGTGGTCTTCGACCCGCAGCAGACCAGCCTGGAGAAGCTGCTCAAGGTGTTCTGGGAATCCCACGACCCGACCCAGGGCATGCGCCAGGGCAACGACACCGGCACCCAGTACCGCTCGGCCATCTACTGGACCAACCAGGCGCAGAAAGCCGTGGTGGAAGCCAGCCGTGCGGCCTTCCAGAAGGAACTGAGCGCCAACGGCTACGGCGAGATCACCACGGAAATCCGCGAGGTGCCGCCGTTCTACTACGCCGAGGCCTACCACCAGCAGTACCTGGCGAAGAACCCCAACGGCTACTGCGGCCTGGGTGGCACCGGGGTTTGCCTGCCGGCGTGAGGTAGACGCGCCCTGGCGCCAGGACCTGCAAAGGTCATCACCGCATAACGCAGAAGCCCCGGCACCGCCGGGGCTTCTTGCATTCTGCGATCCGCTCGACGCGGCTCGCCGGAAAGCATCGCTCCAGCGCAAAGCATCTAGCGCGGACTCCAACGCCCGTGGAGACGTTCGAGGATGCGCCGCAGCTCGTGCGCATCCGCCTCCCCCAAGGTTACGGCCAGCCCCTCCTCTGCCTGCGCGGACAACTCCAGCGCCCTTGCGTAAAGGCGTTCCCCGCTTGCCGTCAGCTGTACCCGCTTGGCCCGGCCGTCGTTGGGGTCGGCGGCGACACGCAGGTAACCCAGCTCGCATAACTGCTCCACCAGATAGGCCATGCTCTGCTTGGTCATGCCGGCGCGCGCCGCGAGATCGACCACTCGACTGCCGCCGCTTTCCAGACCGCGCAGCACAGCACTGTGCGGCAGGCGCACGCCAGGAAACTCCTCGCCCAGGCGGCCATAGAGCCAGTCGGCAAGCAGTTCGTAGGGATAGCGCAGCAGCACACCCAGGGATTTTCGATTCGGATCGACGAGAGGACTGTTCATCGGCTCAGCTTGAACAAAGTCAGTTTACCTGTCTATTTTAGACAGACAAACTGACTTTGTTCCAGGAGATAGCTATGAGCTCGATCACCCGCAACCTCGAAGTCGTGGATCGGCATATCCGCGACGAAGCCCGCGATGTCGATGCAGTGCTCGACCTATATACCGACGACATAGTGCTGAGCATCCCCGGCCGCGGCATCGAACTGCATGGCAAGTCGGCCATCCGCATCATGTACCTGCGACTGTTCGGCGCCATGGGCGAGATCGAGCTGGAACCGCTGGACCGCTTCGCTACCGAGGACAGGGTGGTGGATGACATGCGCGTGCGCCTGCGAATCACCGCCGAGGGCATCGACAACTGTCCGCTTCCGGTGGGCAGCCGCGCCGAGCTGCGGCTGGTGCATCACTTCCGCATGCGCGATGGGCTGATCGCGCGGGAAGAAGTCTTCGAGACCTGGACGGCGCTTTGAAGTCGCAGCAGGAGAGCTTGCACGCGAATCCGCTTGATGCGTGTGCCCCGGAAAGCGTTCGCGAGCAAGCTCGCTCCTACAGGGATTGCGGGCCTCAGGCGCCCTCGGCCACCAGCCAGTCCAGGCGCCAACTGCCTTCGCTCTGCGCCAGCACCTGCGCCAGCCACGGCAGCAGCTCGCGCAGTTCGTCCTCCAGCGGCCACGGCGGGTTGACGATGGCCAGGCCCGAGCCGTTGAGGCGGTCGGCAGTGTCCGAAGGATGCACCAGCAGTTCGGCGCGCAGCAGCTTGGGCGCGTTGCTGCGCTCCAGCCCCTGGTAGAAGCGCTTGAGCTGGCGCTCGTCCTTGATCGGATACCAGATCACCACCACCGTCTGGCGCATCCGGGCGATGGCTTCGCCCAGGGCGGTAATGCAGCGCTCCAGCTCATCGGCCTGCTCGAACGGCGGGTCGATCAGCAGCACTGCACGCTTTTCCGCCACCGGCAGCAGCGCTCGCGGCAGCAACCAGCCGTCGTTCTGGTGCACGGCGATTCGCCGCTCGCCGCCCATGTTGGCCTTGAGCAGGCGACCGTCCTCTGGGTGCAGCTCGTTCAGGTGCACACGGTCCTGGGAACGGGTCAGCCGCCGCGCCAGCTCGGGAGAGCCGGGGTAGTACTGCAGTTCGCCATCCGGGTTCATCGCCTGCACCAGCGCCATGTAATCGGCGGTCAGCTCCGGCAGGTCGTCGCGCTGCCACAGGCGGCCGATGCCCTGCTCCCACTCGCCGGTGCGGCTGGCCTCGTCGCCCAGCAGGTCGTACAGGCCGATGCCCGAGTGGCTGTCGAGGAAGGCAAAGGGCGTGTCCTTGCGCGCCATCAGGGCGAAGATCCGCGAAAGGACGATGTGCTTGAAGACATCGGCATGGTTGCCGGCGTGGAAGGCGTGACGGTAGTTCATGAACGGCAGGCTCCTTGGGGGAGGGCATTTTAGTGCATGGGCGATGTTTTGGGCCTCTATCACGCTCATGGATGTTAGTGGGCGCCCTTAATTCACCAGATTAGACTGCTGTCACCCATCTGGAGGCCGACCATGTCCGAGACCCTGCTCAGCTCCCGCAACCTCGCCTTCGAGCTCTACGAAGTGCTCGACGCCGAAGCCCTGACCCAGCGCGAGCGCTTCGCCGAGCACAACCGCGAGACCTTCGACGCGGCCATTTCCACCGCGCGCGGCATCGCCGAAGAGCTCTTCGCCCCGCACAACCGCAAGAACGACGAGCACGAACCGCAGTACGTCGACGGCGCCGCGGTGCTCATCCCCGAGGTCAAGCCGGCGGTCGACGCCTTCAACGAGGCCGGTTTCCACAACGCCTCGCGCAGCTTCGAGCAAGGCGGCATGCAGCTGCCGCACCTGCTGTCGCGCGCCTGCTTCGCGCACTTCCAGTCGGCCAACATCGCCACCTCGTCCTACCCGATGCTGAGCATGGGCTCCAGCCACCTGATCGAGTCCTTCGGCAATGACGAGCAGAAGCGTCTGTTCCTCGAGCCGATGATCGAAGGTCGCTTCTTCGGCACCATGGCGCTGACCGAGCCGCACGCCGGCTCGTCGCTGGCCGACATCCGCACCCGCGCCGAACCGCACGCGGACGGCAGCTACCGGATCAAGGGCAACAAGATCTTCATTTCCGGTGGCGACCACCCGCTGTCGGAAAACATCGTGCACATGGTCCTGGCCAAGCTGCCGGACGCACCGGCCGGGGTGAAGGGCATCTCGCTGTTCATCGTGCCGAAGTTCCTGGTCAATGCCGACGGCTCCCTGGGCAAGCGCAACGACGTGACCCTGGCCGGCCTGTTCCACAAGATGGGCTGGCGCGGCACCACCTCCACCGCGCTGAACTTCGGCGATAACGGCGACTGCGTCGGCTATCTGGTGGGCAAGCCGCACCACGGCCTGGCCTACATGTTCCAGATGATGAACGAGGCGCGCATCGGCGTCGGCATGGGCGCGATCATGCTCGGCTACGCCGGCTACCTGTATTCGCTGGAATACGCCCGCGAGCGTCCGCAGGGCCGCCCGGTGGACGCCAAGGACCCGACTTCGGCGCAGGTCTCGATCATCGAGCACGCCGACGTCAAACGCATGCTGCTGACCCAGAAGGCCTACGTCGAAGGCGCCTTCGACCTCGGCCTGTACGCCTCGCGCCTGGTCGACGACTGCGAGACCCTGCCGACCGAGGATGAGCGCAAGCAGGCGCACGAGCTGCTCGACCTGCTCACCCCGATCGTCAAATCCTGGCCCTCGGAGTTCTGCCTGAAGGCTAACGAGCTGGCCATCCAGATCCTCGGCGGCCACGGCTACACCCGCGAATACCCGGTGGAGCAGTACTACCGCGACAACCGCCTGAACCCGATCCACGAAGGCACCCACGGCATCCAGTCGCTCGACCTGCTCGGCCGCAAGCTTGCACAGAACAACGGCGCCGGCCTCAAGCAGCTGACCCGGCTGATCCACCAGGCCTGCGAGCGCGCCCGTGGCTACCCGAGCCTCGACGCCCTGCGCCAGCCGCTGGAGCAACTGCTGGCGCGCCTCTCCGAAGTGACGCTGGCGCTGCTCGGCGACCTGATGCAAGGCAAGGTCGCCCAAAGCCTGGCCAACTCGGCGCTGTACCTCAAGGTATTCGGCCACATGGTGATCGGCTGGCGCTGGCTGGAACAGGCGATCCGCGCCGAAGAAGGCCTGGCGCGCGGCAACGCCGCCGACGAGGACTTCTACCGCGGCAAGCTGCAGGCCGCGCGCTACTTCCTGACCTGGGAAGTGCCGTCCTGCCACCACGAGCTGGCGCTGCTCGAGGCCCGCGACAACACCTGTTCGAGCATGCGGGACAGCTGGTTCTAGTTCCCGCCTGCGTTCTTCAGCCCCGGTCACGTCCGGGGCTTTTTTATTTTCGCGTGCCGCAGAGCCTTCCGTAGGAGCGAGCTTTCTCGCGAATGAGCTCCGGCAGCATGCGTTCGCGAGCAAGCTTGCGCCTACAAGGCAGGGCTGAAAGCCTCGTGAAGGCTTGCGCAATTAGCCTTTGACAGCCTTGCAAATCCGCGGGTTAGAATCCCTTGGCATGCGGCCTGCATCCTTCCCGATAGCCTTGCCGTTCCCTATCTGCCAGGAGGCCCGATACCTTGGATGCCGTTTCGATCAACACCTATTTCCTGATCGGTGCGGTACTGGTCGGCATGAGCATTCTGGTCAGTTCGCTGTCCTCGCGCCTTGGCATCCCGATCCTGGTGATCTTCCTCGGCGTCGGCATGTTCGCCGGCACCGACGGCCCCGGCGGCATCGGTTTCTCCAACTATCCCGTGGCCTACCTGGTGGGCAACCTCGCGCTGGCGGTGATCCTCCTCGACGGCGGTCTGCGCACGCGCGTAACGAGCTTCCGCGTGGCACTCTGGCCAGCGCTGTCACTGGCCACCGTCGGCGTGCTGGTGACCGCAGGGCTGACCGGCATGGCCGCCGCCTGGCTGTTCAAGCTGAGCTGGATGGAAGGCTTGCTGATCGGCGCCATCGTCGGCTCTACCGATGCTGCGGCGGTGTTCTCCTTGCTCGGCGGCAAGGGTCTCAACGAGCGGGTCACCGCGACCCTGGAAATCGAATCCGGCAGCAACGACCCGATGGCGGTGTTCCTCACCGTCACCCTGATCGACATGCTCGCCCACGGCGAGAACGAGATCAGTTGGGCCTTCGCCGGCCACCTGCTGAGCGAGTTCGGCATCGGCTCGGTGCTCGGCCTGGGCGGCGGCTGGCTGCTGTTGCAGGTAATCAACCGCATGCACCTGGCCGGCGGCCTCTACCCGCTGCTGGTGATCAGCGGCGGCCTGCTGATCTTCGCCGTGGCCAACACCGTGCACGGCAGCGGCATCCTCGCCATCTACCTCTGCGGCCTGGTCCTGGGCAACCGGCCGATCCGCTCGCGCCACGGCATCCTGCACATGCTCGACGGCATGGCCTGGCTGGCGCAGATCGGCATGTTCCTCATCCTCGGCTTGCTGATCACGCCTCACGACCTGCTGCCCATCGCCCTGCCGGCGCTTGGCCTGGCCCTGTGGATGATTCTCTTCGCCCGCCCAATTTCGGTGCTGCTGGGGCTGATCCCGTTCCGCGCCTTCCATGGCCGCGAGAAAGCCTTCATCGCCTGGGTCGGCCTGCGCGGCGCGGTGCCGATCATCCTCGCGGTGTTCCCGCTGATGGCCGGCCTGCCGAACGCCCAGCTGTTCTTCAACGTGGCCTTCTTCATCGTCCTGGTCTCGCTGCTCGTGCAGGGCACCAGCCTTCCCTGGGCCGCGCGCCTGCTGCGGGTTATCGTGCCGCCGGACCCGGCGCCGATCTCCCGCGCGGGCCTCGAAGTGCACCCGACCAGCGAGTGGGAGCTGTTCGTCTACCACCTGAGCAAGGAAAAGTGGTGCATCGGCGCCGCCCTGCGCGAGCTGAAGATGCCCGAAGGCACGCGTATCGCCGCGCTGTTCCGCGGCACCCAGCTGCTGCACCCGTCCGGTAGCACCATCCTCGAGGCCGACGACATCCTTTGCGTGATCGGCCATGAACATGACCTGCCGGCCCTTGGCAAGCTGTTCAGCCAGGCGCCGGACCGCGGACTGAGCGCACGCTTCTTCGGCGACTTCGTCCTCGAAGGCGACGCCCAGCTGTCGGCGGTGGCCTCCCTCTACGGCCTCAAGCTCGTGGGTGTCGATGGCGAACAGTCGCTGGGCCGCTTCATTGCCCACGAGATCGGCGGCCAGGCGATCATCGGCGACCAGGTGGAATGGAACGGCCTGACCTGGACCGTGGCCGCCCTGGACGGGAACAAGATCCGCAAGGTGGGGGTCAAATTCCCCGAAGGTCGTCCCGGTCCGGGGCTCTTCCTCTAGCGCCCCACCGCTCGCCCGGCAGCCCATCGTCCAACCTTGCCGCTGCCGCCGGCGGCGCACTACGCTCACTGCAACTTTTCGAGAACCACCGACCGCGACCATGCCTTCGTCCCTGCGCAATCTGCTCGCCGCCCTCCTCCTGGGAGGAGCCCTCGTCACCCTGCCGGTGCACGCCGACGCCAACCAGCCGCCTTCCGCCGATGCCGTCCAGCAGAGCCTCGACGGCCTGGCCGCGCGCAAGCTGCCGGATGCCGACATGCAGGTCGCCAAGGCCAGCCTGGAGCGCACGCTCAAGCTGCTCGGCACGCGCGACGACAATGTGAAGCAGCTGGACGAACTGAAAACCAGCCTGGCCGACGCGCCCCGACAGATCATCGAGAACCAGCGCAATCTGGCGCGCCTGAAGGCAACCCCGGACAAGCCTGCGACCCAGCGCTACGCCGGGGAGAACGTGAGCCGCCTGGAGTTGCTGCTCAACGACCGCACCACCCAGCTCACCGACTGGCAGAAACAGCTGCTCGACGCGAAGAGCCAGTTCATCACCGCGCAGACCCGCCCCGAGCGCGCCCAGGCCGACATTAGCAATGCCCAGTCGCGGGTGCTGGAAATCGGCAACCTCCTCAAGGCGGGTAAGGAGACCGGCAAGTCGATCTCGCCGGAGCGCCGCAACGAACTGCTCGCCGAGCAGGATTCGCTGAACGCGCAGATACAGCTGCTGCGCCAGCAACTGGCCGGCAACAACCTGCTGCAGGACCTTGCCAACAGTCGCCGCGATCTGCTCAGCGAGCAGATCGCTCGCGCCGAGCACGAGACCCTCGAACTGCAGACGATGATCAGCGACAAGCGCCGCCAGCAGTCGGAAAAGACCGTCGCCGAGCTGGCCAAGGACAGCAGCCAGAGCACCGGTAGCGACAGCCTGCTGAGCCAGGAGAACGCCACCAACCTGCGCTTCTCGGACTATCTGCTGCGGACCACCGACCGCCTCAACGATCTGACCCGGCGCAACCTGGAGGCCAAGCAGCAGCTCGACACCCTGACCCAACTCGACCAGACCCTCGACCAGCAGATCAATGTGCTGCGCGGCAGCCTGCTGCTGTCCAAGGTCCTCTACCAGCAGAAACAGTCGCTGCCCAAGATCAAGACCGACCAGGAACTGGCCGACGAGATCGCCGACCTGCGCCTGTACCAGTTCGAGCTGAACCAGAAGCGCGACGAGCTGGCCAACCCGCAGATGTACATGGACAAGCTGCTCGCCCAGCAGCCACAGGAAACCGTGACGCCGCAGCTGCGCCAGGACCTGAGCAACCTGGTGGACACCCGCAGCGAGCTGATGGAGCGCCTGAACCACGAGCTCAATGCCTTGCTCAACGAGGCCATCACCCTGCAGCTCAACCAGAAGCAGCTCAAGGACACCAGTGACAACCTGCGCGCCACGCTCGACGAGCAGATGTTCTGGATTCCCAGCAACCGCCCGCTGGACCTGTCCTGGTTCAAGATGACCCCAACCCTGCTGCAGAACCAGCTGGCGCAGGTACCCTGGGGCTCGGCCGTGGTCGAAGTGGGTGAAGGCCTGATCGACCGTCCGCTGCTGTTCCTGCCGCTGATCCTGCTGATCGCCGGCCTGCTCTGGAAGCGTCGCTTCCTCTACGACAAGCTGGCCTCGCTGAACGACGACATCGGCCACTTCAAGCGCGACGGCCAGGCGCACACGCCGCTCGCCCTGCTGCTGGTGATACTGCTGGCCCTGCCTGGCACCCTGGCACTGGCCATCGCCGGCCTGGCGCTGGTGCTCGACGCTCGCGGCCAGAACGCCACCCTCGGCGCCGCGCTGCTGCAGATGGCCGAAGTCTGGCTGGTGTTCTACACCGCCCACCGCATCCTCAGCCCCGGCGGTATCGCCGAGCTGCACTTCCACTGGAGCCAGGCGCAGGTGCGCTTCGCCAGCAAGATGATCCGTCGCCTGGGCGCCGTGGTCATGGCGCTGGTTGCGGTCTTCACCGTGGCCGAGCACCAGCCCGGCAGCCTGGCCGACGACGTCATCGGCATTGCCGTGGTGCTCGCCGGCTATGCGGTGATGACCACCCTGCTCGGGCGAATCCTCTTCGCCAGCCCGAGCACTTCGCGCCCATCGGCAATCAAGATGATCGTCGGCGTGCTTTTCACCGCGCTGCCGGTGCTGCTCTTCATCGCGGTCTGCTTCGGCTATTACTACACCGCGCTGCGCCTGAGCGACCGGCTGATCGACACCCTGTTCCTGCTGATGATCTGGGTGGTGATCGAGGCCACCTTCGTCCGCGGCCTGAGCGTGGCCGCCCGGCGCCTGGCCTACCAGCGCGCGCTGAGCAAGCGGCAGAACCCGCCCAAGGAGAACGCCGATGGCAGCGAAGCGGTGGAAGAGCCGACGCTGAACATCGAAGAGATCAACGAACAGTCCCTGCGCCTGATTCGCCTCGGCCTGCTGATCGTCTTCGTGGCGGTGCTGTACTGGATCTGGGCCGACCTCATCAGCGTCGCCTCGTACCTCAACGACGTGACGCTCTACCAATACACCACGGGCACCGGCGACAACCTCAGCAGCTCGCCGATCAGCCTCGGCGACGTGCTCATGGCCCTGGTCATCGCGGCAGTCACCACGGCCCTGGCGCGCAACCTGCCGGGCCTGCTGGAAGTGCTGGTGCTGCAACGCCTGACCCTGGCACAAGGCAGCGCCTACGCCATCACCACACTGCTTTCCTACGCCATCAGCGGCGTCGGTATCGTCAGCGCGCTGTCCACCCTCGGCGTCAGCTGGGACAAGTTGCAGTGGCTGGTCGCGGCGCTCTCCGTCGGTCTGGGCTTCGGCCTGCAGGCGATCTTCTCCAACTTCGTCTCCGGCCTGATCATCCTCTTCGAGCGCCCGGTGCGGATCGGCGACACCGTGACCATCGGCAGCCTCTCCGGCACGGTCAGCAAGATCCGCATCCGCGCCACCACCATCACCGATTTCGACCGCAAGGAAATCATCGTCCCCAACCAGACCTTCATCACCGGGCAGTTGGTGAACTGGTCGCTGAGCGACACCGTCACCCGCGTCACCATCAAGATCGGCCTGGCCTACGAGTCGGACCTGGCGCTTGCACGCAAGCTGATGCTCGAGGCCGCACGCAACAACCCGCGCGTGCTGCGTGATCCGGAGCCGTCGCTGTACTTCCTGTCGATCAGCGCCAGCACCTTCGACTACGAGCTGCGCTTCCACGTGCGCGAACTGGGCGACCGCAACCCGGCGGTGGACGAACTGCTCACCGCCATCGCCCTGAGCTTCCGCGAAAATGGCGTGGAGATGGCCTTCAACCAGCTCGACGTCTACGTGAAGAACGGCGAAGGCAAGGAAATCCACCTGGCACAGAAGATCCCCCAGCTGCCCCTGGCCCTGCCCGGCGTACCGGTGAAGGACCAGGACCCGCCGTTGCCGGGCAGCAAGCCCTGAGTCTGGACGGCTCCGGACAAGTCCGAGCACAATGCTCGGACTTACCGGAGTCAGCATGAAAGCCCTCGACGAACTCTCCTTCGACAATCGCTTCGCCCGCCTGGGCGACGCCTTCTCCACCGAAGTCCTCCCCGATCCCATCGCCAACCCGCGCTTGGTCGTCGCCAGCCGCGCCGCCCTGGCGTTGCTCGACCTCGATCCGGCGGTGACCGAGGAGCCGGTGTTCGCCGAGATCTTCGCCGGGCACAAGCTGTGGTCCGAGGCCGAACCGCGCGCCATGGTCTACTCCGGCCACCAGTTCGGCGCCTACAACCCGCGCCTGGGCGATGGCCGCGGCCTGCTACTGGGCGAAGTGATCAACGCCGCTGGCGAGCACTGGGACCTGCACCTCAAGGGCGCCGGCCAGACGCCCTACTCGCGCATGGGCGACGGCCGCGCCGTGCTGCGCAGTTCGATCCGTGAATTCCTCGCCAGCGAGTACCTGTACGCCCTCGGCATCCCCAGCAGCCGTGCGCTCTGCGTGACCGCCTCGGACACCCCGGTCTGGCGCGAGCAGAAGGAAAACGCCGCGATGCTGCTGCGCATGGCGCCCAGCCACGTGCGCTTCGGCCATTTCGAGTACTTCTACTACACCCAGCAGCACGACAAGCTGAAGGAACTGGGCGACTTCGTCCTGGCCAACCACTTCCCGGCCTGCCTGGAGCAGCCGCAACCCTACGCGGCCTTCTTCCGCGAAGTGGTCGAGCGCAACGCCGAACTCATCGCCTACTGGCAGGCCTACGGCTTTTGCCACGGCGTGATGAACACCGACAACATGTCGATCCTCGGCATCACCTTCGACTACGGCCCCTACGCCTTCCTCGACGACTTCGACGCCAAGCACATCTGCAACCACTCCGACGACAGCGGGCGCTACAGCTTCAACAACCAGGTGCCCATCGCCCACTGGAACCTGGCGGCGCTGGGCCAGGCGCTGACGCCCTTCGTCGAGGTGGACGAATTGCGCGAGGCGCTCGGCCTGTTCCTGCCGCTGTACCAGGCCCATTACCTCGACCTGATGCGCCGCCGCCTCGGCCTGACCACGGCCGAGGAAGGCGACCTCGAACTCGTGCAACGTCTGCTGCAGGTGATGCAGAGCGGCGCGGTGGACTACAGCCTGTTCTTCCGCCGCCTCGGCGAGCAGGCGCCGGAACAGGCGCTGGCCACGGTCCGCGAGGATTTCGTCGACCTCGCCGACTTCGATGCCTGGGCCGCCGAATACCTCGCTCGCACCGCGCGCGAAGGCGGCAACCAGGACGAGCGCCGCGCGCGCATGCATGCGGTGAATCCGCTGTACGTGCTGCGCAACTACCTGGCCCAGGAAGCCATTGCAGCTGCCGAACAGGGCGACTACTCGGTGGTGCGCCAGCTGCACGAGGTGCTGAGCAAGCCCTTCGAGGAGCAGCCGGGCGTGGAACACCTGACCCGCCGCCCGCCGGACTGGGGCCGCCACCTGGAGATCAGCTGTTCCTCCTGAGGCGGTTATAAGCTCAGGCGAAATCGATCTGGCGGCGCCCTGCGACAATTGCTCCCGGTCATTGACCGGGCCGCGGCGCCGCTCGCATCCTCAGGGCCTTTCTGCCCACAAGGATGCAAGCGCGATGAAACCGGAAACCCTGGCCGTCCATGCCGGCTACAGCCCCGACCCGACCACCAAGGCCGTGGCCGTGCCGATCTACCAGACCACCTCCTACGCCTTCGACGACACCCAGCACGGCGCCGACCTGTTCGACCTCAAGGTCGCCGGCAACATCTACACGCGCATCATGAACCCCACCAACGACGTGCTGGAGCAGCGCGTCGCGGCGCTGGAAGGCGGGGTCGGCGCGCTCGCCGTGGCCTCGGGCATGGCCGCCATCACCTATGCCATCCAGACCGTCGCCGAGGCCGGCGACAACATCGTCTCGGTGGCCAAGCTCTATGGCGGTACCTACAATCTGCTGGCGCACACCCTGCCGCGCTTCGGCATCCAGACCCGCTTTGCCCCGCACGACGACATCGCTGCGCTGGAAGCGCTGATCGACGAGCGCACCAAGGCAGTCTTCTGCGAATCCATCGGCAACCCGGCGGGTAACATCGTCGATCTCCAGGCCCTGGCCGACGCCGCGCACCGCCACGGCGTGCCGCTGATCGTCGACAACACCGTCGCCACGCCCATCCTCTGCCGGCCCTTCGAGCATGGCGCGGACATCGTGGTGCACTCGCTGACCAAGTACATCGGCGGCCACGGCACCAGCATCGGCGGCATCGTGGTCGACTCCGGCAAGTTCCCCTGGGCGCAGCACAAGGAGCGCTTCCCGCTGCTCAACACGCCGGACCCGTCCTACCACGGCGTGACCTACACCGAAGCCTTCGGCCCGGCGGCCTTCATCGGCCGTTGCCGCGTGGTGCCGCTGCGCAACACCGGCGCGGCGCTCTCGCCATTCAACGCCTTCCTCATCCTGCAGGGCCTGGAAACCCTGGCGCTGCGGATGGAGCGCCATTGCGACAACGCCCTCGCGGTCGCCCACTACCTGCAGCAACACCCGCAAGTGGCCTGGGTGAAGTACGCCGGCCTGCCCGATCATCCGGAACATGCGCTGGCGCAGCGCTACACCGGCGGCAAGCCGGCGGCGATCCTCTCCTTCGGCATCCAGGGCGGCCAGGAAGCCGGGGCGCGCTTCATCGATGCGCTCAAGCTGGTGGTGCGCCTGGTGAACATCGGCGATGCCAAGTCGCTGGCCTGCCACCCGGCCTCCACCACCCACCGCCAGCTCAATGACGACGAGCTGGAGAAGGCCGGCGTTCCGCGTGACATGGTGCGCCTGTCGATCGGCATCGAGCACCGCGACGACATCATCGCCGACCTGGAGCAGGCGCTGGCCGCCGCCGCGGCTTGATATCCGGCGGGCGCGGCTCCAGATAGGGGGAAGCCATATCCGGAGCCGCGTCATGACCGATCCCCTGCTGATTCCCTGCCCACACTGCGGCGGCCTCAACCGCCTGCCGAGCGAACGCCTGAGCGACCATCCCCGCTGCGGCCGCTGCAAGAACGAAGTGCTGCCGGGCACGCCCTTCGCCGTCGACGACGCCGGCTTCGCCGCGCAACTCAAGGGCGACCTGCCGCTGCTGCTGGATGTCTGGGCCGACTGGTGCGGACCCTGCAAGGCGTTCGCGCCGACCTTCGAGCAGGCCGCCGCTCGGCTGAACGGCAGATGCCGCCTGGCCAAGCTCGACAGCGAAGCCAACCAGCACCTCGCCGGGCGCCTGGGCATCCGTTCGATTCCCACGCTGATCCTGTTCAAGGACGGTCGCGAAGTCGCGCGGCAGAGCGGCGCAATGCCCCTTCCCCAGTTGCTCGACTGGCTGTCGCGCCAGGGCATCTGAACCGCCCTGATCGCTTCGGTCAGCCCGGCTGAGCGAAGCGGTCATTGCCGCCATTGACGGCGCGGCTAGGCTTGCGCTGACCCCATGCACAGCGAGGCCGCCCATGTACTTTCCCGAAGAATATGTCCGCCAGCTGACCGAGGAGCACATCGCCTTCGTCAAGCGCACCGGGCTCAAGGCCGAACTCCTCGAGCGCGGCCACGTGCGCCTGCGCATGCCCCTCAAGGGCAACGAGAACCACCTCGGAACCATGTACGCCGCTGCACTCTTCACCCTGGCCGAAATCCCCGGAGGCGTCCTGCGCCTCACCTGCTTCGAAAGCCACAGCTATTACCCGATCGTCAAGGAAGCCAGCCTGCGCTTCCTAAGGCCCGCCAGCAGCGACGTAGTGGTCGAGGCGCGCCTGAGCGAAGCCGATATAGAGCGCATCGCCGAGGAAGCGGCGAGCAAAGGCAAGTCCGAGTACGTGCTCGACCTGCAGCTCAAGGACACCCAAGGCGTGGTGGTCGCCGAAAGCCACGCCGTCTATCAGCTGCGTAGCCGCTGATCAGTGTCATTTGCGTTGGATCAAGATGCCTTCACAGGGATGGACCAAAGTGTCCTGACCTGTGGAGGACGCCACTATGCCCAAGCTCATCCTGGTCGCCCACGACCTTAGCGTGGAGGCCGATGTAGCCGTGCGCCGCGCCGCGCAACTGGCCGCCGAGCACGACGCCGAAGTCTGTCTGCTGCACGTCATCAAGAGTTCCCCGACCGCCGAGCTGCTTGGCAGGACCCGGCAAACCGCCGAAGCCGCCCTGCGCGACAGCGCTCAGGCCGCGGGACTGCAACGCTGCGAACTCCTGATCGGCGAAGGGTTGCCGGCAACGGTGATCGCCAGCACCGCCGAAGAAATGCAGGCCGACTTGCTGGTGACGGGCGCACACCATCCCCAGGTGGTGGAGCACTTTGACGGCACCACCCTGGAGCAGATCCTGCGCTGCTGCCGAGTGCCGGCACTGCTGGCGCTGGACGACCAGCTCCAGCCCTACCAGCGGGTGCTCAGCGCCCTGGACTTCTCGGTGGCCGCCTGCAACGCCTGGCGCGCGGCCTGCTGCTGGCTGCCGCCGCACAGCGAACTGCTGGCCGTGCATGCCTACGACACCGGTTCGGATAACAGGCGGGTGCAAGAACGCCTGGAGGAGCAGCAGGCTCTTCTGGAGCAACTCATGCAGGACGAATGCGCCCAGGTCGGCGAAGCCCTGCCGCATCGCAAGAGCCTGGTGAGCTCGCTGAATATCCGCGTCCTGCTCGACCAGAGCCTGGCCGACTGGCAGCCCCAGCTGCTGGTGCTCGGCAGCCGCGGACGCGCCGCATTGCAACAGGCCCTGCTGGGCAGCACGGCGCGCTACTACCTGCGCCGTCCGCCCTGCGACCTGCTGGTCAGCGCCTGAGGCCTCAGGCCTCGAGCAGGTTGTGCAGTTCGACGAACTGCTGGGTCAGCTTGTGCCGCGGGTCGAGGAAGATCAGCGGCTTACACTCCTGGTGCGACTCGCGCATCTTCACCGAGCTCATCAGGTAGACCGGCAGCACCGGCAGCTCCTCTTCCACCAGTTCGTCGAGCAGTTGCTGCGGCAGGCTGGCGCGCGGCTGGAACTGGTTGACCACGATTCCCTCCACTTCGAGGTCCTCGTTGTGGTCTTCCTTGAGCTCTTCGATCTCGCGCAACAGGCCGTACAGCGCCTGGCGGGAGAAGCTGTCGCAGTCGAAGGGAATCAGGCAGCGATCGGCAGCGATCAGCGCAGAAACCGTGTAGAAGTTCAGCGCTGGCGGCGTATCCAGATAGATCCGGTCGTAGTCCTCTGCCAGCTCGTCGAGCAACTTACGGAGCTTGTTGATCTTGTGCTTGGCCTCGAGCTTGGGCTGCAGATCGGCCAGCTCGGCGGTGGCGGTGACCACGTGGAGGTTGTCGTACGGGGTCTCGTAGATGTCGACCTTGCCCTTGCGCGCGAAGGGGCCGCTGGCCAGGGTCTGCTTGAAGAAGTCGGCGATGCCCATGGGCACGTCCTCGCCGGTCAGACCGGTGAGGTAATGGGTCGAGTTGCCTTGCGCATCAAGGTCCACCAGCAGTGTGCGGTAGCCTTCGGCGGCGCTCACCGCGGCCAGGTTGCAGGCGATGCTGGACTTGCCCACGCCACCCTTCTGATTGAAAACCACGCGACGCATCGGGCATCCCTCCTGCCGTTTAGGAGTCTCGGATTCTATGCAATGGCCATGACGAGGGCGAGCACTTACGCGCGCCGCCGGTCATGCATTCAGGCGGTCACGCTGCGGGTCACCAGGTCGATGAAGCTGAGCGCTGCCGGCGCGCTTTCGTTGCGCCGTCGTACCAGCCAGACCGAGCTGCAGGCGCCGGGGTCGAGCAGGGTGCGGTACACCACGCCGTCGACCCGCGTGCGGCGGAACGAAGCCGGCAGCATGGAGACGCCCAGGCCTGCCGCGACCAGGCCGATGATGGTCATGGCCTCGCCCGCTTCCTGGGCGATGCGCGGGGTGAAGCCGGCCTGGCGGGCCAACGCCTGCAGCTGGTCGTAAAGGCCGGTGCCGTAGCTGCGCGGGAAGAACACGAATGGTTCGTCGGCCAGCGCCGCCATCTCCAACCCTTCGACCGATTCGGCGGCCAGCGGATGGTCGGCGCGCAGGATGGCGACCAACGGCTCGCTGAACAGCTCCACCGCCTCCAGTGACTCGGGCAATGCGAAGGAACGGATCACCCCGACGTGCAGGCGCTCTTCGAGCAGCGCCTCGACGACCTGCCGGCTGCTCATCTCCTGCAGGTCCAGATGCACCTCCGGATAAGCCTGGCGGAAGGCATGGATGCTGCGCGGGATGGTCGAGGTGAAAGGTGCCGAAGCAGTGAAGCCGATGCGCAACTCGCCCAGCTCGCCCTGGTGCGCCCGCCGCGCCAGCAGGACCGCGCGGTCGACCTGGGCGAGCACCTGCCGCGCCTCGTCGAGGAACAGCCGCCCGGCTTCGGTCAGCGCCACCCGACGATTGGTGCGCTCCAGCAGGCGCGCGCCAATCTCCTCTTCCAGCGCCTGGATCTGCTGGCTCAGCGGTGGCTGGGAGATGCCCAACGCCTCTGCCGCGCGGCCGAAGTGCAGTTCTTCGGCGACGGCAATGAAGTAACGCAGGTGACGCAGTTCCATACCCGCCTCTTTGATTCGAAATACATATCAAACGTGTCGAACAATATATTGGAGATAATAAATCCCTGTCCTTATCCTTGCCGCACAAGCCCAAGAACAACTTCCCCACTCTTTCTGCCAGCCGCCTGTGCAAGCGCCCTTCGCTCGCCCGCGGCGCATCCCATCCAGATTCGAGGTGAGTTGTGAGTCACTCCGCCCTGCGGGCTTCCGCGGAACCCGAGCCCGCCGTCATCAAGGCCGCCCAGGAGGCCAACCGAGCGCTGTCCGGCGCCCTCGGCGAGATCGAAAGCTATATCGAGAAAGGCACCCCGGCCTTCCTGCGCACCTCGCTGGCGCTGTTCGCCGGCGGCTTCGCCACCTTCGCCCTGCTCTACTGCGTGCAGCCGATGATGCCGGTGCTGTCGCAGACCTATTCCCTTACCGCTGCGCAGAGCAGCCTGGTGCTGTCCATCGCGACCATCATGATGGCCTGCGGGCTGCTGGTGACCGGGCCGATTTCCGACGCCATCGGCCGCAAGCCGATCATGGTCGCCTCGCTGATCCTCGCCGCCCTGTTCACCCTCGGCAGCGCGGTGATGCCCAGCTGGCATGGCGTGCTGGCCATGCGCGCACTGGTCGGGCTATCGCTCAGCGGCCTGGCGGCGGTGGGCATGACCTACCTGAGCGAGGAAATCCATCCACAGCACCTCGGCTTGTCCATGGGGCTGTACATCAGCGGCAACGCCATTGGCGGCATGAGCGGCCGGCTGATCACCGGCGTGCTGGTGGACTTCGTCTCCTGGCATGCCGCCATCGGCATCCTCGGCGCACTCGCGCTGGTCGCCGCCCTGGTGTTCTGGCGCATCCTCCCGGAGTCGCGCAATTTTCGCCCGACCCCGCTGAACGTGCGGCAATTGGCCGACGGCTTCGCCTCGCACCTGCGCGACGCCGGCCTGCCCTGGTTGTTCCTCGAAGCCTTCCTGCTCATGGGCGCCTTCGTCACCCTGTTCAACTACATCGGCTACCGCCTGCTGGCCGATCCGTACCACCTCAGCCAGTCCGTGGTCGGAGTGCTTTCGCTGGTATACCTGGTGGGCATCTACAGCTCCGCCTGGGTCGGCTCACTGGCTGACCGCCTCGGTCGGCGCAAGGTGCTGTGGGCGGTGATAGTGCTGATGCTCAGCGGCCTGCTGCTGACTTTCGCCAGCCCGCTGCCGCTGATCGTCGCCGGCATGCTGCTGTTCACCTTCGGCTTCTTCGCCGCGCATTCGGTGGCCAGCAGCTGGATCGGCCGTCGCGCGCTCAAGGCCAAGGGGCAAGCCTCGTCGCTGTACCTGTTCTGCTACTACCTGGGCTCCAGCGTCGCGGGCACCACTGGCGGGGTCTTCTGGCACCACTTCGGCTGGACCGGCGTTGGCCTGTTCATCGCCGCCCTGTTGGTCGCCGCCGTGCTGGTTGCCCTGCACTTGGCACGCCTTGCAGTGTTACCGCGCAGCATTCCCGCACCGAGCGCGACACGTGCATGAGTAGTTTCTACACACCCCATACCAAAGACGTCGGCGACTGATACGCCATCGTCGCCGACGGATATGCCTGAAATGCCACCACAACGCCCGTGCCAGCGGGCGTTGTGCGGTTTTTACCCACGCAACAGCTTTCTACGACCAAAGTCGTAACAGAATGTGGCGCGCATCTTGCGTTCACGTCCCCCGCTTAATTCGCTGGATTCTCAAGACAGCCTCGGCTGCGCAGGACGCAATTCCCTTCCTTTTCGCTGTAGGTAATTCATGAGCAGTACCCCTTCCGCCGGTCTGGCCCAAGGCCTGAAAAACCGTCACGTCACCATGTTGTCCATCGCCGGGGCCATTGGCGCCGGCCTGTTCGTCGGCTCCGGCCACGCCATTGCCGAAGCCGGCCCCGCCGTCATGGTGTCCTACCTGGTCGCCGGCCTGCTGGTGGTCCTGGTGATGCGCATGCTCGCCGAAATGGCTGTCGCCCAACCCGACAGCGGCTCCTTCTCCACCTACGCCGACCGCGCCATCGGCCACTGGGCCGGTTTCACCATCGGCTGGCTGTACTGGTGGTTCTGGGTCCTGGTGATCCCGCTGGAAGCCAACGCGGCAGCGGCCATCATCCACGCCTGGATTCCCGGCGCGCCGATCTGGGTCCTGGCCTTCGTCATCACCAGCGCCCTGACCGTCACCAACCTGTTCAGCGTGAAGAACTACGGTGAGTTCGAGTTCTGGCTGGCGCTGATCAAGGTCAGCGCGATCATCGCCTTCCTGGTCCTCGGCTGCGCCGCCATCTTCGGCGTCTCGCTGAACCCGGAAGTCAGCGGCATCAGCCACCTCTGGGCCGACGGCGGCTTCATGCCAAAGGGCTGGGGCGCCGTGCTGGCCGCCCTGCTGACCACCATGTTCTCCTTCATGGGCTCGGAAATCGTCACCATCGCCGCCACCGAGTCGAAGGACCCGGCGCAGCAGATCACCCGCGCCACCAACTCGGTGATCTGGCGTATCGCGCTGTTCTACCTGCTGTCGATCCTGATCGTGGTCTGCCTGGTGCCGTGGAACGACCCGCGCCTGGTAAGCATGGGCTCCTACCAGACCGTGCTGAACCAGCTGAACGTCCCGTACGCCAAGCTGATCGTCGACATCATCGTCCTGGTTTCGGTGACCAGCTGCCTGAACTCGGCGCTCTACACCGCCTCGCGCATGATGTATTCGCTGAGCAAGCGCGGCGACGCCCCGCGCATCGCCCAGGTGACCAGCGTCAGCCGCACCCCGGTGTACGCCGTGCTGCTGTCCACCGCCATGGCTTTCGCCTGCACCTTCGCCAACTACCTGGCCCCGGCTGCGGTGTTCGACTTCCTGCTGGCCAGCTCCGGCGCCATCGCCCTGCTGGTGTACCTGGTAATCGCGATGTCGCAGCTGCGCATGCGCAAGAAGCTGCTCGCCCAGGGCCACCAGCTGAAGCTGAAGATGTGGCTGTTCCCCTGGCTGACCTGGGCGGTGATCGTGTTCATCGTCGCAGCCCTGGCGATCATGCTGATCATGCCGGATCACCGCATGGAAGTAGTCGCCACCACTCTGCTGAGCATCGTGGTCGTCTGCTCCGGCCTGCTGGTCTCGAACCGCCGCAAGGCCCAGCGCGCCAATGGCCTGGTTGCCGACGCCGCCTAAGCGTTTGCACCGGACATGAAAAAGCCCCGCCATTGGCGGGGCTTTTTCGTTTGGGAGGGATTGCCCTCGTAGGAGCGGACCTTGTCCGCGAAAACCGAACCTACCAGCGCGATTCGCGGATGAGATCCGCTCCTACAGGAGCGGCGCTACGCCACAATCCCTCAGTGATACTGCGCCGACAGCTCGTGCACCGCCTCGAAGAAGGCGCCGGCATGGGCCGGGTTGACCTCCGGCGTGATGCCGTGGCCGAGGTTGAACACATGGCCGCTGCCATTGCCGTAGGCGGCGAGGATGCGCGCCACCTCGGTGCGGATCGCTGCCGGGTTGGCGTAGAGCACCGACGGGTCCATGTTGCCCTGCAGGGCGACCTTGTCGCCGACCCGGGCGCGGGCGCTGCCGATGTCGCAGGTCCAGTCCAGGCCAAGCGCTTCGGCGCCGGTGTCGGCCATGGATTCCAGCCACAGGCCGCCGCCCTTGGTGAACAGGATCACCGGTACGCGGCGACCGTCGTGCTCGCGGATCAGGCCGTCGACGATCTTCTTCATGTAGGCCAGTGAGAACTCCTGGTAGGCCGCGGACGACAGGCTGCCACCCCAGGAATCGAAGATCTGCACGGCCTGGGCGCCGGCGCGAATCTGCCCGTTGAGGTAGCTGGTCACCGACTGCGCCAGCTTGTCGAGCAGCGCATGCATGGCCTGCGGATTGTCGTAGAGCATCGCCTTGGACTTGCGGAAGTCCTTGCTGGAGCCGCCCTCGACCATGTAGGTGGCGAGCGTCCAGGGGCTGCCGGAGAAGCCGATCAGCGGCACGCGGCCGTTCAGCTCGCGGCGAATGGTACGCACGGCATCCATCACGTAGCCCAGGTCCTTCTCCGGATCGGGGATCGGCAGCGCCTCAATGTCGGCCAGGCTGGAGACGACCTTCTTGAAGCGCGGACCTTCGCCGCTCTCGAAGTACAGGCCCTGGCCCATGGCGTCGGGGATGGTGAGGATGTCGGAGAAGAGGATCGCGGCGTCCAGCTGCGGATAACGATCCAGCGGCTGCAGGGTGACCTCGCAAGCCAGCTGCGGATTCATGCACAGGCTCATGAAGTCGCCGGCCTTGGCGCGGGTGGCGCGGTATTCCGGCAGGTAGCGGCCGGCCTGGCGCATCATCCACACCGGGGTGACGTCGACGGGCTGCTTGAGCAGGGCACGGAGGAAGCGATCGTTCTTCAGGGCGGTCATGGCGGCATCCGGCAGAAAAGTGCCGGCATTTTCGCAAAGCCCAAAGCAAAAGGCACGGCGGGTGCCGTGCCTTTTGTCATTCGCGGCAGAATGCCGCAGCCGTGGGCGCGATTACACGCCCAGGTAGTCCAGGATGCCTTCGGCAGCCGTGCGGCCCTCGAAGATCGCAGTCACCACCAGGTCGGAACCACGGACCATGTCGCCACCGGCGAAGATCTTCGGGTTGCTGGTCTGGTGCTTGAACTGCGCGGCGGCCGGGGCGATGACGCGGCCCTGGCTGTCGATTTCCACCTGGTGCTGGTCGAACCACGGCGCCGGGCTCGGACGGAAACCGAAGGCGATCAGCACGGCTTCCGCCGGGATGATTTCCTCGGAGCCCGGGATCGGCTCGGGGCTGCGACGGCCGCGGGCGTCCGGCTCGCCGAGACGGGTCTCGACCACCTTCACGCCTTCCACCTTGTCCTCGCCGACGATGGCGATGGGCTGGCGGTTGAAGAGGAACTTCACGCCTTCTTCCTTGGCGTTCTTCACCTCTTTGCGCGAGCCGGGCATGTTCTCTTCGTCACGGCGATAGGCGCAGGTAACGGCCTTGGCGCCCTGACGGATCGAGGTGCGGTTGCAGTCCATCGCGGTGTCACCACCGCCCAGAACCACCACGCGCTTGCCCTTCATGTCGATGAAGTCTTCCGGCGACTTCTCGAAGCCCAGGTTGCGGTTCACGTTGGCGATCAGGAAGTCCAGCGCGTCTGTCACGCCGGGCAGGTCCTCGCCGGGGAAGCCGCCTTTCATATAGGTGTAGGTGCCCATACCCATGAAGACTGCGTCGTACTCGTCGAGCAGTTGCTGCATGGTCACGTCCTTGCCGATCTCGGTGTTCAGACGGAACTCGATGCCCATGCCGGTGAAGACCTCGCGGCGACGGCTCATCACCTGCTTTTCCAGCTTGAACTCGGGGATGCCGAAGGTCAGCAGGCCACCGATTTCCGGGTTCTTGTCGAACACCACCGGGGTCACGCCGTTGCGCACCAGCACGTCGGCGCAGCCCAGGCCGGCCGGGCCGGCACCGATCACGGCAACGCGCTTGCCGGTCGGCTTGACCTTGGACATGTCCGGGCGCCAGCCCATGGCGAAGGCGGTGTCGGTGATGTACTTCTCCACCGAGCCGATGGTCACCGCGCCGAAGCCGTCGTTCAGGGTGCAGGCGCCTTCGCAGAGGCGATCCTGCGGGCACACCCGGCCGCAGACTTCCGGCAGGGTGTTGGTCTGGTGCGACAGCTCGGCGGCGGCCAGGATGTTGCCTTCGGAGACCAGCTTCAGCCAGTTGGGGATGAAGTTGTGCACCGGGCACTTCCACTCGCAGTACGGGTTGCCGCAACCCAGGCAGCGATGCGCCTGGTCAGCCGCCTGCTGCGGCTTGAACAGGTCGTAGATCTCCACGAACTCGCGCTTGCGTTGGCGCAGGAGCTTCTTCTTCGGATCCTTGCGCCCGACTTCGATGAACTGGAAGTCGTTATTCAGACGTTCAGACATTTCAAGACCTCTTTCGACTTCAGGCGCTTATTGCGGGTTGGCACGGGTGCTGGTCAGCAGGGAGCCGAGGCTCGCCGCCTTGGGTTTGACCAGCCAGAAGCGACGCAGGTAGTCGTCGAGGTTTTCCAGCAGGTTCGCACCCCACTCGCTCGCCGTTTCCGCAACATATTCCACCAGGACCTTGCGCAGGTGACTGCGGTAGGCCTCCATCGCTTCACCGCTGATCCGCTGGATTTCCACCAGCTCATGGTTCACGCGGTCGACGAAGGTGTTGTCCATGTCGAGGACGTAGGCGAAGCCACCGGTCATGCCGGAGCCGAAGTTGTAGCCGGTCTTGCCCAGTACGCAGACGAAACCGCCGGTCATGTATTCGCAGCAGTGGTCGCCAGTGCCTTCCACGACCGCGTGAGCACCGGAGTTACGCACGCCGAAACGCTCGCCCGCGGTGCCGGCGGCGAACAGCTTGCCGCCAGTGGCGCCGTACAGGCAGGTGTTGCCGACGATGGCCGACTCCTGGGTCTTGAACGGGCTGCCCTTGGGCGGGGTGACGACCAACTTGCCGCCGGTCATGCCCTTGCCCACGTAGTCATTGGCGTCGCCTTCGAGGTACAGGTTCAGGCCGCCGGCGTTCCACACGCCGAAGCTCTGCCCTGCAGTGCCCTTGAAGCGGAAGGTGATCGGCGACTTGGCCATGCCCTGGTTGCCGTGGCGCTTGGCGATTTCGCCAGAGACACGAGCACCGATGGAACGGTCGCAGTTGCAGATGTCCAGCTCGAACTCGCCGCCGGTGGCGCCCTCGATGGCCGAACGCGCCAGGTCGATCATCTTTTCGGCCAGCAGACCCTGGTCGAACGGCGGGTTCTTCTCGACTTCGCAGAACTGCGGCTTCTCGGCCGGAATCAGGTCGCTGCCCAGCAGCGGAGTCAGGTCGAGGTTGCCCTGCTTGGCGGTTTCACCCGGCAGGACTTCCAGCAGGTCGGTGCGACCGATCAGCTCGGCGAGGCTGCGCACGCCCAGCTTGGCTAGCCACTCGCGGGTCTCACTGGCGATGAAGGTGAAGAAGTTCGTCACCATCTCGACCGTGCCAATGAAGTGGTCCTTGCGCAGCTTGTCGTTCTGGGTGGCCACGCCGGTGGCGCAGTTGTTCAGGTGGCAGATGCGCAGGTACTTGCAGCCCAGGGCGATCATCGGCGCGGTGCCGAAGCCGAAGCTCTCGGCGCCGAGGATGGCCGCCTTGATCACGTCCAGGCCGGTCTTCAGGCCGCCGTCGGTCTGCACGCGGACCTTGCCGCGCAGGTCGTTGCCGCGCAGGGTCTGGTGCGCTTCGGCGAGGCCCAGCTCCCACGGGCTACCGGCGTACTTGATGGAGGTGATCGGCGATGCGCCGGTACCGCCGTCGTAGCCGGAGATGGTGATCAGGTCCGCGTAGGCCTTGGCCACGCCGGCGGCGATTGTGCCGACGCCAGGCTCGGACACGAGCTTCACCGAAACCAGCGCCTGCGGGTTGACCTGCTTGAGGTCGAAGATCAGCTGGGCGAGGTCTTCGATGGAGTAGATGTCATGGTGCGGCGGCGGCGAAATCAGCGTCACGCCCGGCACTGCGTAGCGCAGGCGAGCGATTAGGCCGTTGACCTTGCCGCCCGGCAGCTGGCCGCCCTCGCCGGGCTTGGCGCCCTGGGCCACCTTGATCTGCAGGACCTCGGCGTTGACCAGGTATTCCGGGGTCACGCCGAAGCGGCCGGTGGCCACCTGCTTGATCTTCGAGCTTTTCAGCGTGCCGTAGCGCGCCGGGTCCTCGCCGCCCTCACCGGAGTTGGAGCGGCCGCCCAGGCGGTTCATCGCCTCGGCCAGGGCCTCGTGGGCCTCCGGCGACAGCGCGCCGAGGGAAATGCCGGCGGCATCGAAGCGCTTGAAGATGGACTCCAGCGGCTCGATCTCGTCGAGGCTCAGCGGCTGCGCGGCGGTCTTCACCTTCAGCAGGTCGCGGATCATCGACACCGGACGGTTGTCCACCAGCGCGGTGTATTCCTTGAATTTTTCGTAGTCACCTTGCTGCACGGCGGCCTGCAGGGTGTTCACCACGTCCGGGTTGTAGGCGTGGTACTCGCCGCCGTAGACGAACTTCAGCAGGCCACCTTGCTGGATGGTCTTGCGGTTGTTCCAGGCTTCGCCGGCGAGCAGCTTCTGCTCGTTCTCGATGTCGATGAAGCGCGCACCCTGGATGCGGCTCGGCACGCCCGGGAAGCACAGGTCGGTGACTTCGTCGGCCAGGCCAATGGCTTCGAACAGCTGGGCGCCACGGTAGGAGGCGATGGTGGAGATGCCCATCTTCGACAGGATCTTCATCAGGCCCTTGGAGATGCCCTTGCGGTAGTACTTGAACACCTCGTAGAGGTCGCCCAGCACTTCGCCGGTACGGATCAGGTCGGCCAGCACCTCGTAGGCGAGGAACGGGTAGACCGCGGACGCACCGAAGCCGACCAGCACCGCAAAGTGGTGCGGGTCACGGGCGGTGGCGGTTTCCACCAGGATGTTGGAGTCGCAGCGCAGACCGGTCTGCACCAGGCGGTGGTGCACGGCGCCGACAGCCAGGGCCGCGTGCACCGGCAGCTTGCCGGGAGCGATGTGACGGTCGGACAGCACCAGCAGCACCTTGCCGGCGCGCACGGCCTCCTCGGCCTGGTCGGCGATGTTGCGCACGGCCGCTTCGAGGCCGACGGACTCGTCGTAGTTCAGATCGATGTGATGACGATCGAAGCCCGGACGATCCAGGTTCATCAGGCTGCGCCACTTCGCCGGGGAGATCACCGGGGTGGTCAGGATCGCCTGGTTGGCGTGGTGCGCCGACTCTTCGAAGATGTTCTGCTCGACGCCCAGGCAGGTTTCCAGGGACATCACGATCGCTTCGCGCAGCGGGTCGATCGGCGGGTTGGTCACCTGCGCGAAGACCTGGCGGAAGTAGTCGTAAGGCGAACGGATACGCTTGGACAGCACCGCCATCGGGGTGTCGTCGCCCATCGAGCCGACCGCTTCCTGGCCCTGCTCGGCGAGCGGGCGCAGCACCTGGTCACGTTCCTCGAAGGTGACCTGGAACATCTTCATGTACTGCTTGAGCTGGTCGCTGTCGTAGCTGGCCGCACCCTGGTCGTCGTCCAGCGACGCCTGGATGCGCAGCGCGCTCTGACGCAGCCACTGCTTGTACGGGTGGCGCGACTTCAGGCGGTTGTCGATGTCCTCGGTCTGCAGCAGCTGGCCGGTCTCGGTGTCCACCGCGAGGATCTGGCCCGGGCCGACACGGCCCTTGGCCAGGACGTCCTCGGGCTTGTAGTCCCACACGCCGATTTCCGAAGCCAGGGTGATGTAGCCGTTCTTGGTGGTGACCCAGCGCGCCGGGCGCAGACCATTACGGTCGAGCAGGCAGACGGCGTAGCGGCCGTCGGTCAGCACCACGCCGGCGGGACCGTCCCATGGCTCCATGTGCAGCGAGTTGAATTCGTAGAACGCGCGCAGGTCGGCGTCCATGGTCTCGACGTTCTGCCAGGCCGGCGGAATGATCATGCGCAGGCCACGGAACATGTCCATGCCGCCGGTGACCATCAGCTCGAGCATGTTGTCCATGCTCGAGGAGTCCGAACCCACGCGATTCACCAGCGGGCCGAGCTCGTCGAGGCTCGGCATGTACTCGTTGGTGAACTTGCCGCGACGGGCCTGTGCCCAGTTGCGGTTGCCGGTGATGGTGTTGATCTCGCCGTTGTGCGCCAGCAGGCGGAACGGCTGGGCCAGCGGCCATTTCGGCAGGGTGTTGGTGGAGAAGCGCTGGTGGAAGACGCAGATGGCGGTCTTCAGGCGCTCGTCCGAGAGGTCCGGATAGAAGGCGGCGAGGTCCGCCGGCATCATCAGGCCCTTATAGATGATGGTCTTGTGCGAGAAGCTGCAGACGTAATGGTCAGCATCGGCGGCGTTGGACACCGAGGAACGGCGACGCGCGCAGAACAGCTTCACGGCGAAATCCTGGTCGGACAGGCCTTCGCCGCCGACGAACACCTGCTCGATCTGCGGCAGGCGCTCCAGGGCCAGGCGACCGAGCACGCTGGTGTCGATCGGCACCTTGCGCCAGCCGACCAGTTGCAGGCCTTCGGCCTCGATCTCGCGGTTCATGTTCGCGCGAGCGGCCTCGGCTTTCACCGGGTCCTGGTTGAAGAAGACCATGCCCACCGCGTACTGGGCGGGCAGATCGGTCGCGAATTCGGCTTTCGCCACCGCACGCAGGAACTCATCGGGCTTCTGGATCAGAAGGCCGCAGCCGTCCCCGGTTTTCCCGTCCGCGTTGATCCCACCTCGGTGGGTCATGCAGGTCAGTGCTTCGATGGCGGTTTGCAGAAGCTCATGGCTCGGCTCGCCCTGCATATGGGCGATCAGGCCGAATCCGCAGTTATCCTTGAACGTCTCAGGATGGTACAGACCTGCTTTCATAGGGAACTCTCACCGGCAAAACTTTTTTAATTCAGCGACTTCACCTGTCTTCTCGCTCAAGCGGCAAGTTTCCGACAGGCAAAGGGAGGCCATTGTACATAGCTACATTGCGTGTCACAAATTTTTGGCGACAGACTGAAATTCAATGTCGCATCTATGAAAGAAAAAACCCGTCAGTCGTGATCTCGACTGACGGGTTTTCATTTTTGCGACAGCAGGATCAGTGGCTGCCAGCGATGTCCTGCTGGATGCTGGCGAAGGTGCGCGGCCAGGGTTTGGCTGCCTGCACCTTGGCCGAAAGGCCCTTGACCGCTGCCTGGGCGGCAGCGCGACTTGGGAAGCTGCCGTAGGTGACCACGTAGATCGGCTTGCCCTGCAAGGTCTTGCGGAAGTAGCGGTACTCGCCGCCGCCTTGCTGGCTGATGAAGGCCTTGGCATTGGCTTCCGAAGCGGTGCCCAGCACCTGCACCGCATAGTGCGCGGCCGGCTGCGAACGATACCACTGGCTGCCAGCGCCGCCACCACTGGCGACCGGCGCCTTGGCAGGAGCCGCCGCCTTGGCGACAGGCTTGGACTCTGCCGGTTTGCTGGCCGGTTTGGCAACTGGTTTGGCAACTGGCTTGACCGGCTCTGCCTTGGCAACCGGCGCAGGCTTGCTTACCGGCTCGGGAACCGGAGCGACCGGCTGCACAGGCTGGACGGGCGCACTGCTGGCAATGGCAGCGGTTGGCGCCGGCGGAACCGGATTGAGCGGCTGCGGAGCAGTCTTGCTGGCGAGCGGCGTCACCGGCGGCGCGGAGGTCGTCACGGTCGGCGGAACGTCCGCGGACGGCATGCCGCCTTCGTCGGCGTCTTCCTGCCCGCCAGCCTGCGCCATGGACTCGCGAATCACCGGCTGCGACTGGCCTACCAGCGGCAGCGGCACCGGCTGGTTGGAGCCAGCGAACTCTACCGACGGCCCCGAACCATTGGCAGTCGGCGCCTGAGCACCCGGCTGCGCCTGGCTGGAAGCCTGGGCAGGCGCCTCTGGTTTGCTGGTACGAGCCTGCATGAACCAGGCCGCAACCACGCCGATGGCAACCACACCCAGCACCAGCAGGTGCTTCTTCGGCAGACGCACGGGGGAAGTGGCAGCCGCCTTGCGGGCACCGCCACGGTCGGCCAGCATCGCCTCGATCAAGGCGTCGCGCGCCACCTGGTTGATCGAGCCCGGCCAGCCGCCGGACTGCTCCTGAATGTCGGCCAGCAGATCGTCGGAAATCAGCTCACCACCCTGGCCAGCACCCTCAAGGCGCTGCGCCAGGTACTCGCGGGTTTCTTCCTCCGTGTAGGGCTGCAGCTCGATGGCGTGGAAGCGCTCCTCGCCCTCCGAAAGCCCTTCGAGGCGGGAAAGCAGCTCCGGCTCACCGAAGAGGAACACATGCAGGCGGGCTTCGCTGTTACCGGCAGCCAGCAACAGGAGCACCTCGAGCGCGCCGTCGCGTAGCTGCTCGGCATCATCCACCAGCAAGTAGACGTCCTGCCCGGTGATGGCGAGCTGAGCCACCTTGGCAAGAGTCGCCTCGATGCTCACCTGGGTGATGCCCAGGCCCTGCGCCAGCTGACGCATCAGGGTGGCTTCGTCGGCCGCCGAACGACCGGAGATCACCACACTGGAGACGGCATCCTTGTTCGTGCTGGCGACCAGCGCCTGGCGCAGCAGCGTCTTGCCGCTACCCAGTGGACCGGTCACCGCTAGCAGCAGGTGGCTGTAGCGGGCCAGGTGATGCAGCTGACCAAGCACCGGCTTGCGCTGCGCCGGGAAGAACTTGAAGCCGGGCACCCGCGGAGCGAAGGGGTCGTGGCTGAACTGATAGTGGGCCAGGAAGGCCTCATCGGCATGCAAGCTGGACATGGGACCTCAATGTTCTCCTAACTGATCGGCCAGGGCCTGATAATCAGTACGCAGCGTTTCTTCCAGAATTTCACGGGGGAATTCGGCCGTGACCACTGCAGCCCCCATCCCTTGCAACAAGACCAGACGTAGCCGGCCATCGAGTACTTTCTTGTCTACCGCCATGTGCTCAAGGAAATGCTCGACTGTCATTTCCTGCGGCGGCACGATCGGCAACCGCGCTCGACGCAGCAGGCGGATACCGCGGTCGCGCTGCTCGACACTGAGCCACCCTAGACGATGCGACATCTCCAGTGCCATCACGGTTCCGGCAGCCACGGCCTCGCCGTGCAGCCAGACGCCGTACCCCATGTGCGTCTCGATGGCATGGCCGAACGTGTGCCCCAGGTTGAGGGTCGCACGCACGCCGGATTCACGCTCGTCTGCCCCGACGACACGCGCCTTGGCGGCGCAGGAGCGCTCGATAGCTTCGCTCAGTGCGGTAGGCTCGAGCGCCAGTAACTGTTCGATATTCGCTTCCAGCCAAGCCAGGAAGGGCTCGTCGCAGATCAGCCCGTACTTGATGACCTCGGCCAGGCCAGCGGACAGCTCACGCGGCGGCAAAGTGCGCAGCGAAGCGGCATCGATCACCACAGCCTGCGGCTGGTAGAAAGCACCCACCATGTTCTTGCCCAGCGGGTGGTTGATGCCGGTCTTGCCGCCCACCGAAGAGTCCACCTGGGACAACAGCGTGGTCGGCACCTGAATGAAGTCGACACCGCGCTGGTAGCAGGCGGCTGCAAATCCGGTCATGTCACCGATGACACCACCGCCCAGAGCGATCAGCGTAGTCTTGCGGTCATGCCGAGCTTCGAGCAACGCGTCGAAGATCAATTGCAGGGTTTCCCACTGTTTGTACGCCTCGCCATCCGGCAGCACCACGGCGATCTGCGCATACCCCGACAGCGTCTTCTGCAGGCGCTCCAGGTACAGCGGCGCAATGGTCTCGTTAGTGACGATCGCCACCTGCTTGCCACGAATGTGCGGCGCGAAGTAATGCGGGTCGTCGAGCAGCCCCTCCCCGATGTAGATCGGGTAGCTGCGGTCGGCGAGATCGACAGTCAGTGTGCGCATGAAGCCCCCAGGCAAGAAAGGGCATTAGGATAACGCAGAACCGGGCGGCCTTTAATGGCGCTCCAGCCTGCGCAGACGATCGAGTATCTCAAGAACCACCAGGCGCGGCGGCCGCTCGTCGGTTTCCACCACCACGTCGGCGACTTCCCGATAGAGCGGATCGCGCTGAGCCATGAGGTCTCGCAGGATCTGCCCGGGATTCGGCTTCTGCAGCAGGGGCCGATTCTTGTCGCGCGCGGTACGGGCGATCTGCTGATCGACAGACGCATGCAGGTAGATGACCTTGCCGCCGGTCTTCAGCGCCGCGCGGTTGGCCTCACGCAGGACGGCGCCGCCACCCGTGGCAATCACCATCCCGCTGCTGGAACAGAGCTCGGCGAGCATCGCCTGTTCCCGCTCACGGAAACCGACTTCGCCTTCGACATCGAAGATCCAGGGGATATTGGCACCGCAGCGCTGCTCGATTTCCTTGTCGGAATCCTTGAAATCGAGGTGCAGCTCCTTGGCAAGAAGACGCCCGATGGTGCTTTTTCCAGCTCCCATCGGGCCAACCAGAATCAGATTAGGCACGGCATTGATCAACGATCGATAGCAATGGCCTGATTATTCATGATCCGGGGAGTGAGGAAAACCAGAAGCTCGTTCTTGGTGTCCGTCACGTAGTCATTCTTGAACAGGCGACCGACTACCGGCACATCACCCAGGAACGGTACCTTCGCGGTCGTCTTGGTCTGAGTGTTGGAGAACACACCACCGATAACGATGGTCTCGCCGTCATTGACCAGGACCTTGGCGTTGACCTCGTTCTTCTTGATCGGAGGCACACCGAGCAGCGCGTTCTGGTAGTCCGGCTCGTCCTTGTTCACCTTGACCTGCATGATGATGCGGTTGTCAGGAGTGATCTGCGGAGTGACTTCCAGAGACAGTGCGGCCTCCTTGAAGGAAACCGAGGTCGCGCCGCTGGAGCTCGCTTCCTGGTACGGAACCTCGGTACCTTTCAGGATCTTCGCGGTCTCCTTGTCCGAGGTGACCACCTTGGGCTGCGATACCACTTCACCGTTACCGGTCTTTTCCATCGCGTTGAGCTGAAGATCGAGAACGGTGTTGTTGGTCACGAAGCCGATGCCGATACCGGACGTCGGAGTAGTAGTGCTCACGCCCAGGTCAACGAAGGTTTGCGAGGTGCTGTCGGTGCCACCGGAAACGTTCCAGTTGCCCCGATTGCTCAGCGAGCCGCTCCAGTTCACACCCAGCTCCTTGGTGTAATCGACGCTCGCCTCGACGATACGAGCCTCGATCATCACCTGGCGCACAGGGATGTCGAGCTGCGAAACGATACGGCGCAGCTCGTCCAGGCGGTCCTGGGTCTGGTAGGCGATGATCGAGTTGGTGCGATCATCCACGGTGATCGAACCGCGGTTATCGGTGTTCGCGGTCGCGGCCGAAGCACCACGACCGGTAGCGCTACCGGTAACCGACTGGAACAGCTTGGCAATATCAGACGCCTTGGCGTAGTTCACCTGGATCAACTCACGACGCAGGGGCGCCAGTTCGGCAATCTGTTTCTGCGCCTCCAGCTCCTGGCGCTCGCGAGCGGCGATCTCGTCAGCCGGCGCCACCAGAAGCACGTTGCCGATCTTGCGCTTGTCCAGGCCCTTGGTCTTGAGCACCAGATCCAGCGCCTGGTCCCAGGGCACGTTCTGCAGGCGCAGGGTGATGTTGCCCTGCACAGTATCGGAAGCCACCAGGTTCAGGTCGGTGAAGTCGGCGATAAGCTGCAGGACGGAGCGTACGTCGATGTCCTGGAAGTTGAGCGACAGCTTCTCGCCGGTGTAGGCGAATGTGTCCTTCTTGCGCTTCTCGGCATCACCGGCGCTGAGCGGTTTGATGCTCACGGTCATGCGGTTGTCGGTCTGATACACCAGATAATCGAACAGACCGCTCGGCTCGATGTTGATGGTGGCGTTTCCACCCGCTTCCGAAGCGTTGACGAACTGCACCGGAGTGGCGAAGTCCTTCACGTCCAGGCGCACACGCAGGCTTTCAGGAAGCTGCGTCTTGGGGAAATTCAGGCGAATCTTGCCGCCTTGCTCCTGAATGTCCGGGCTGACACCAGGATCGGAGAGGTCGATGACGACATTGCCTTCACCCTGATCACCGCGCTGGAAGTCGATGTTGCGAATCGCCTTGCCGGCCGGAATGTAAGGCTTGGGCTGCGCCGGACGAGCCGAAGAGGCATAGCTGGTCGCC
Source organism: Pseudomonas sp. QL9 (assembly GCF_041409665.1). Taxonomy (NCBI): domain Bacteria; kingdom Pseudomonadati; phylum Pseudomonadota; class Gammaproteobacteria; order Pseudomonadales; family Pseudomonadaceae; genus Pseudomonas; species Pseudomonas sp. QL9. The sequence continues at coordinate 3,155,581 of NZ_CP166971.1, read as the reverse complement.
GCCGGCGTTGCACTGGCAACGGGTGCGGAAGCTCCAGTGCCCTGGCCGACGAGAATGAACAGGTTGTTGCCCTGGGTCCGGGTCGAATACGGCACCAGCGTGCCCAAGTTGATGATCAACCGGGTTCGATCCTTGGCCTCGACAACCGTCACGCTGCGGGCGTTACCCACGCCCAACTCGCGGTTCTTGCTGCCCAGTTTGTTCTGCACACCAGGCAGATCCAGCGCGATACGCGCGGGTTGCTCGATGGTATAGCCGCGCGGCGCCACCACAGGCTGGTCGAAGCCGAGCTTGAGCTCCACGCGATCGCCCGGCAGCGAGGCCACGTCAAGGCTCTGCAGGTCGGCCGCAAGCAGATGCGGTGCAAAAAGGCCTACCAGCAGGGCAACGCCCAGGCGGGTCATCGTTCTGTTCATCGTCGTCTGAATCCGTCGCGCAGACAGCAGTTTGTAATTCATGGTCATCCCCGCCCCTTAGGACCTTTCCTTGAGCGTCAGGGAGCGCGGCCGTTCCAGCCAGCCCCCCTCTCCGTCAGGAACGATCTCGACTACATCGATCTTGCCTTCGCTGATGGATACGATCTTTCCATCATTACGCCCCAGGTAGTCCCCAACCCTCACCCGATGCACCCCTCCGGCACCGCGAACGAGGCCGAACATGCCTTGCGGATTCGACAGCGTACCCACCATCTCGAAAGTTTCGATGTTGAAGCCTTCGAGGAACTGCTTGACCCGGGTCTCGTCAGGCTTGACCACCTTCGAGCCCTTCTGCTTAACCGCCAGGTCGATCTTCACCGGTGGCTGGAACGGGCTGCGCAGCGACGAGGCGTTATAGGTAAATGCTTCGTAAGGCTGGAACTTGGGCAGCGGCTCGATCGCACCCTTGGGCTTGGCGCGAACTTGATCCATATAGGCCTGCAGGTCAGCGTAATCGCCGCCGGCCCCGCAACCAGCCAACATCAACGTAACCAAGCCGCTCAGTATCAGGCGAGTCTTCATTGTTTGGCCCCCGCCGAAGCTGCCGGTTTACCTGCAGCAGGTTTGCTGCCCGGCTTGGCCTGTACCGTCTTGTCGTTATAGCGATAGGTCTTAGCCACGATTGTCATGCGCAGCTTGCTGGTGCTGTCCGCGCTCGCAGGCTTGATCTCGAAATCATGCAACGTGACGATTCGCGGCAAGCTCGATACACCGCTGACGAATGTCGCCAAGTCGTGATAGCCGCCCACCACGCTGATCTGTATCGGCAGTTCGATGTAGAACTGTTGCGTCGCCTCAGGCAGAAGCTTGATCTCTTCGAACTCGAGACCGCTACCCAGACCGGTACGGGTAATGTCCTCCAGCAGCCCAGGCACCTCGGTATCGCTGGGCAGCTGGCGCAGCAGAGCGCCGAAGGACTCTTCCATCTCCTTCATCTGCGCCTTGTAGGCATCCAGGTTGGCCGCCTGGAACGCCTTGCTCGCGAACTGCTGCTTGAGGGTTTCTTCCTCGGTGCGGCGCTGATCGAGCTGGTCCTGCATGTCCTTGAGGTGGAAGTTGTATCCCAGCGCCAGCACCACAGCCATCAGCAGCGCACCGGCGATCACCTTCACCGCAACCGGCCAGGAGCCGAGGTTGTTCAGGTCCAGTTCGTTGATGTCGATCTTGCGCAAGCTTTCAAGGGATTCGGCCAGACTCATTTCTTGGCTCCTTGCGCGGCCACTTTCTTCTCTTGCTCCTGAGCCTTCTCGCTCGGCTGCGTCTGCTGGACGGTCAGCTGGAAGGTGTTGGCCTGGTCGACAGCGCCCTGGGTCACCGCCTTGACCTCTGTGAGGTTCGGCGCGGTCAGCCACTCGGAAGCGTCCAGGTTGCGCATCAGGTTGGAAACCCGGTTGTTCGACTCGGCAGCGCCTGCGATGGCGATGCTCTTGCCGCTCATTTTCAGGTCCGTGTAGTACACGCCGTCGGGCAAGGTGCGCACGAGCTGGTCGAAGATGCGCCCGATGATCGGACGGTTACCCTGCAGGTCCTGGATGATTTTCATCCGCTCAAGCAATTGCTGGCGACGGGTCTTGAGCTCGCTGATTTCCTTGATACGCGCATCGAGGACACTGATTTCCTTGCGCAGGAAGTCGTTACGCGCAGTCTGGTTCTCGATCGCCGAGCTGAAGTACTGGTCGCCCAGGAACACCAGGCCGGCGGACACCAGCAGGACACCACCGAGTGCCACCAGGAACCGCTGCTTGCGCTCCTCGCGAAGCTGTTCGCGCCACGGCAGTAGGTTGATGCGTGCCATCAGTCGAAACTCCTCATCGCCAGACCGCAGGCAATCATCAGCGCGGGCGCATCACTGGCCAGCGCCCCGGCGTTCACCTTGCTGCTCAGGGCCATGTCGGCGAAGGGGTTGGCTACCAGGGTGGGCGTGCCGATCTTCTGCTGGATCAGGCGATCCAGATCCGGGATCGAAGCCGTGCCACCGGCGAGCAGGATGTAATCGACGTCGTTGAACTGACCTGCGGCGAAGAAGAACTGCAGGGAACGGGACACCTGCTGAACCACCGCATCCTTGAACGGCTGCAGCACTTCGCTTTCGTAGTCGTCCGGGAGCCCGCCCTGTTTCTTCGCCAGGCCAGCCTCTTCGACCGACAGACCATAGCGACGCTGGATCTCTTCGGTAAGTTGGCGCCCGCCGAACAGTTGCTCACGGGTATAGATAGTGCGGCCGTGGTGCAGCACGCTCAGGGTCGTCATGGTCGCGCCAATGTCGACCACAGCGATCGTCAGCTCATCGGCGTTACCGCCCAACTGGTCACCGAGCAGACCGAAGGCGCGCTCCAGGGCGTAGGCCTCGACATCGACCACCTTGGCGGTCAGCCCTGCAAGCGCCAGCGCAGCTTCGCGCACCTCGACGTTTTCCTTGCGGCAGGCCGCCAGGAGCACATCGACGCGCTCAGCGTTGCGAGCCGATACCCCCTGGACCTCGAAGTCGATGGCGACTTCCTCCAGGGGGTAGGGGATGTACTGGTCCGCCTCGATCTTGAGCTGGTTTTCCAGCTCATCCTCGGAGAGGCCAGCATCCATCTCGATGGATTTGGTGATGACCGCCGATCCGGCGACGGCGACGGCGGCGGTTTTCACGCCGGTGCGCGCCTTGGCGACCACGCGCGACAGCGCCTGGCCGACCCCCTCCAGTTCGGCGATGTTCTTTTCTACCACCGCGTTCGGGGGCAGCGGCTCGACCGCGTAAGCCTCGACCTTGAAGCGGCCACCGGAGCGGCTCAACTCAAGGAGCTTGACCGAAGTCGAACTGATGTCGATCCCCAGCAGTGTGTTCGCTTTCTTATTGAAGAGCCCTAGCACGACTGATTTCCTATCAGCATCCGAGACTTACGGACGATTTATGTTTTTTGACATTAGATACCAGACTTGACACCCGCGCAAATAGCTCGCTGGCAAAAAAACTGCTTATAATGTGAACAGCTTTTCCCTTTTCGCCGCGCGTTTCGCTTAACTCTTTCTTTTCCCTGGAAATCCAAGACCTTCCAATGCGCCTGCTGAAGTTTCTGTGGTGGACTTGCGTCGCCATTTTTTGTGGAGTGCTGCTCAGTTTAAGCGGCGCTTATCTCTACCTCAGTCCCAACCTGCCCTCGGTAGACGCCCTGCGCAACGTGCAGCTGCAGATCCCGCTGCGCGTTTACAGCAGTGATAACAAATTGATAGCAGAGTTCGGTGAGATGCGCCGGACGCCCATTCGCTTCGCGGACATTCCCCCAGACTTCATTCACGCCCTGCTGTCCGCCGAGGACGATAATTTCGCCAATCATTATGGCGTGGACGTGAAGAGCCTGATGCGCGCTGCCGCGCAATTATTAACGACCGGGCACATCCAGACTGGCGGCAGCACGATCACCATGCAGGTCGCGAAGAACTACTTCCTGACCAACGAGCGCAGCTTCTCGCGCAAGATCACCGAAATCCTCCTGGCCCTGCAGATCGAGCGCGAGCTGACCAAGGACGAGATCCTCGAGCTCTACATCAACAAGATCTACCTGGGTAACCGTGCCTACGGCATCGAGGCCGCCGCTCAGGTCTACTACGGCAAGTCGATCAAGGAGCTGAGCCTGGCGCAGATGGCGATGATCGCCGGCCTGCCCAAGGCGCCATCGCGCTACAACCCGCTGGCGAACGTGGCGCGCAGCATGGAGCGGCGCAACTGGATCCTCGAGCGGATGAACAAGCTCGGCTTCATCGACCAGGCCCGCTACCAGGCCGCCATTGCCGAGCCCGTGGCCGCGTCCTACCACGTGCCGAGCCCCGAGCTGAATGCCCCCTATATCGCCGAAATGGCCCGCGCCGAAATGGTCGGCCGCTACGGCAGCAACGCCTATACCGAGGGCTACCGCGTCTACACCACCGTGCACAGCGATTTGCAGAGCAACGCCAACGATGCCCTGCGCGACGGCCTCCAGGAATACGACCAGCGCCACGGCTACCGCGGCCCGGAAGCTCGCCTGCCCGGCAAGTCCATGGACGCCTGGCGCCAGGCAATCGCCCAGCAACGCCCGCTCGGCGGCCTGGAGCCAGCCATCGTCACCCGCGTTGAAAAAAGCGGCGTCATGGTCCTGCTGCGCGATGGCAAGGACGAGACCATCAGTTGGGACAACATGAAGTGGGCCCGCCCCTTCCTCAGCAGCAACAGCATGGGCCCGGTACCTCGCCAGCCCAACGATGTGCTGCAGGCAGGCGACGTGATTCGCGTGCAGCGCCGCGACGACGGCAGCCTGCGCCTGACCCAGGTGCCCGCCGCGCAAAGCGCCCTCGTTTCGCTGAACCCGCGCAACGGCGCCATCATGGCGCTGGTCGGTGGCTTCTCCTTCGAGCAGAGCAGCTACAACCGCGCCGCCCAGGCCAAGCGCCAACCCGGCTCCAGCTTCAAGCCGTTCATCTACAGCTGCGCGCTGGACAATGGCTTCACCGCCGCCAGCCTGGTCAACGATGCACCGATCGTCTTCGTCGACGAATACCTGGACAAGGTCTGGCGACCGAAGAACGACACCAACACCTTCCTCGGCCCCATTCCGCTGCGCGAGGCGCTCTACAAGTCGCGCAACATGGTGTCGATCCGCGTGCTGCAATCGCTCGGTGTAGACCGTGCGCGCAACTACATCAGCCGCTTCGGCTTCGACGTCCAGGAGCTGCCGCCCAACCTGTCCATGGCACTGGGCACCGCAACCCTGACGCCGCTGGAAATCGCCGGCGCCTGGAGCACCTTCGCCAACGGCGGCTACAAGGTCAGCCCCTACATAGTCGACCGCGTCGAGAGCCGTGACGGCCAGGTGCTGTTCCAGGCCAATCCGGCCAGCGTACCGGTCGACGACACTGCCCAGGCCGCCGGCCAGGGCCAGGCCACCGCGCAGCCAACCGCCGCGCCCGTCGAGGACAACGATCCGGCACACGCCAAGACCACCTACGAGCCAACTCCGGCCGAACGCATCATCGACGCCCGCACCGCCTACATCATGACCAGCATGCTGCAGGACGTTATCAAGCGCGGCACCGGCCGCCGCGCCCTGGCGCTGAAGCGTGACGACCTGGCAGGCAAGACCGGCACCACCAACGACTCCAAGGACGCCTGGTTCTCAGGCTTCAACGCCGACTACATGACTACCGTGTGGGTTGGCTTCGATCAGCCGGAAAGCCTCGGCCGCATGGAGTTCGGCGGCAACGTCGCACTGCCGATCTGGATGCGCTACATGGGCGCCGCACTGAAGGACAAGCCATCGCATGTGCTGCCCGAACCGCCGGGCCTGGTCAGCCAGCGCATCGATCCGGTCAGCGGCCGCGCCGCGCCGCCAGGAACGCCGGGGGCCTACTTCGAACTGTTCAAGGCCGAGGACACTCCGCCGCCGATGAACGAGCTGGCTCCCGGCACCTCGCCCGGCTCAGGCATGCCGGCTGACGAAGGCACGCCGATGGACCTGTTCTGATCCGCGCAAAGCCCCTCTCCGGAGGGGCTTTTGCTATGCCCGAGAAAATTTCTCAAGGTTTGATAGCAATCTGCCAAGCCTTTGATTAACCTCGGGATGCGGCGGAAAGCAGCGCCTGTGCAATCGACCCCATCCGATTCGCCGGGCGCTGCCCGCAGCAACCTTTCGAAGGCGCGCAATGCGCCGCGCGATCAGCCCAGTTCGCGCCAGGTCAGATAGACGCGCAGGTCGAATTCCAGCTGGTGATAGCTGGGCAGCATGTATTCGCAGAGCTGGTAGAACGCCTTGTTGTGATCGCGCTCGCGCAGGTGCGCGAGCTCGTGAACCAGGATCATCTGCAGAAACTCCGGCGCCGCCTCCTTGAACAGCGAGGCCACACGGATTTCCTTCTTCGCCTTCAGCTTGCCGCCCTGCACCCGCGAGATCGCAGTGTTCAGCCCGAGCGCGCGCTGCACCACATCCAGCTTGTTGTCGTAGAGGACCTTGTCCACCGCCGGCGCGTTGCGCATGTGCTCCTGCTTAAGCTGCATGGCATAGGCGTACAGCGCCTTGTCGCTCTGCACTTCGTGGCGCCCGGGATAGCGCTTTTCCAGGTATTCGCCCAGGCGCTCTTCGGCGATCAGCTGGCGCACCTGGTCCTGCAGATGTTGCGGGTAAGCCTGGAGATAACGGAGCGGTTGCATGGACATGGCGAGGAAGGCGAAGGGGCGCGCAGTCTAGCCGATCCGCGCGCCGCCCGGCAGCGCTCAGCCCAGCGCGACCGACGAGTAGGCCTCGGTGCGGTAGGGGAAGGCGACCTGCTGCTGCCCGCGCAAGGCCGGATGGTTGTCGATCAGATCCTGCAGGCGCTGCTCGACCCGCGCCTTCTGCTCCGCCGGCAAGGCCGCGATGAAGCTGATGGACAGGGTACGCGCGACTATCACTTGCTCCGCCGGGCCAACGTGCTGGTGGCTGAACTCGCGCAGCTGCAACGGCCCGAACGGCGCACCGGCGAAGGCTCGGCGCCATTCGCCGGTATGGAAGCGCGGGGTGCTGCCCTCGTAGGGCGCGACTATGTGGGTCAGTTCGGCGACCCAGTCGACGCGCTCGTCGCGCACGTTCCACACCAACCCCAGATGTCCGCCCGGGCGCAGCACGCGATGAATCTCGCGCAGCGCAGCCGCACTGGCGAACCAGTGGAATGCCTGCGCGCAGAGCATCGCATCTTGGCTCGCATCGGCCAGCGGCATGCCCTGGGCGGTGCCTTCCAGAACGCGCACGCCGGGCAGCTCCTCGGCCAGCTTGTCGCGCATGGCCGCCACCGGCTCGATGGCGCAGACTTCAGCACCGCTGCGCAACAACAGGCGAGTGAACTTGCCGGTGCCCGCACCGAGATCGACCGCCTTGCTTCCTGCAGTTATCCCCAGGCGCTCGTGCATCCATTCGAGCAACTCGTCGGGGTAGTCCGGGCGCCCGTGGGCGTATGTCTGGGCCTCCAGGCCGAAGCCCTGGCGGGCGCTGGCATGCACGTTTTCCATGGAACCACTCTCCGCTGCGGAATCGCCTCGGTATAGCACAGTCAGCGCAGGCGGCAGGCCTTGCCGTCGAGGTAGTCGCGGTAGCAGGCGAGCAGCCTGGCATCACTGATGTGGCAGCGCTTCTGCCGGCATTCGCTCTGGAAGTCGAAGCGCCCACCGTCAGGATCGGCCAGCTGGATGCGCAAGGCCGGCCAGCCGTTGCGGGGGGCCTTCTCCGGCGTGGTCAACAGACGCCCTTCGCTTTGCACCAGGGCGCCGCCGGCAGCGGCGTAGTCGAAGACGAACAGCAGGGTACGCGAGGTCTTCAACGTGCACTCGGTATGGCTGAGGCAGTTCTGTGCGTCGGCAGGCAGGCTGACCGCTGGCGCCCGCGGCGGCGCGACTTCGGCGGGCGGCGCCTCGCTGGACGGGTGACCGGCGCAACCGGCGAGCAGCAGGACCAGCAGGGGAAACAGCCAGCGCAGCATGGGCGACCTCTCTTCTCGGGGCTCGGATATGAAAGAGCCCCGCAGGGGCGGGGCTCTTCAGGTGCGGGGCCGGATCAGTTGATCTTCGGCTCCAGCTCACCTTTGGCGTAGCGCTGGAACATGCCTTCCAGGGAGATCGGCTTGATCTTCGAGGCATGGCCGGCGGTGCCGAAGGCTTCGTAGCGGGCGATGCAGACATCGCGCATGGCTTCGATGGTCTTGGCGAAGTATTTGCGCGGGTCGAACTCGCTCGGGTTCTTCGCCAGGAAGCGACGAATGGCGCCGGTGGAGGCCAGGCGCAGGTCGGTGTCGATGTTCACCTTGCGCACGCCGTACTTGATGCCTTCGACGATTTCCTCGACCGGCACGCCGTAGGTTTCGGGGATCTCGCCGCCGAACTCGTTGATGATCGCCAGCCAGTCCTGCGGAACCGAGGAGGAGCCGTGCATCACCAGGTGGGTACCCGGAATGCGCGCGTGGATCGCCTTGATGCGGTCGATGGCGAGGATGTCGCCGGTCGGCGGCTTGGTGAACTTGTAGGCGCCGTGGCTGGTGCCGATGGCGATGGCCAGGGCGTCGACCTTGGTCTTCTTCACGAAGTCGGCGGCTTCTTCCGGGTCGGTCAGCAGCTGGCTGTGATCCAGAACGCCTTCGGCGCCGACGCCGTCTTCTTCACCGGCCATGCCGGTTTCCAGCGAACCCAGGCAGCCCAGCTCGCCTTCCACGGACACGCCGCAGGCGTGGGCGAAAGCCACGGTCTGCTGGGTCACGCGGACGTTGTATTCGTAGTCGGCCGGAGTCTTGCCGTCTTCCTTCAGCGAGCCGTCCATCATGACCGAGCTGAAGCCCAGCTGGATGGAGCGCTGGCAGACGTCAGGGCTGGTGCCGTGGTCCTGGTGCATGCACACCGGGATGTGCGGGAATTCTTCGATGGCGGCCAGGATCAGGTGACGCAGGAAGGGCGCGCCGGCGTATTTGCGGGCACCGGCGGAGGCCTGCACGATCACCGGGGAGTCGGTCTTGTCGGCCGCTTCCATGATGGCGCGCATCTGCTCGAGGTTGTTGACGTTGAAGGCCGGAACGCCGTAGCCGAACTCGGCGGCGTGATCCAGCATTTGGCGCATGCTGATGAGTGCCATGTTTTCACTTCTCCCAGAAGTTGGGCTCGATCTGTGGTTCGAAAGCCTGCCCCAGGGGCAGGCCGTATTCAAGTCTCTTGCGCCGCGCGGCCTAGCGGGCGTGGCAATCGCGGCCGATCAGGTCGTTGCTTTCCACCCAGTACACCACTCCGCGGTCGCCATTGATGCTGAAGCCGACCAGTCCGTCGCTATAGAAAGCGCCGGAACCGCCGGGTTCCTCTTCGAGGTGGTGGACCACGTCGTCCTCGCCCAGGCGCAGATCGACGACCGCCGAGCGCGACGATCCCTCGACATAGCGCCAGATCACCTGCGCATTGGTGTCGCAGACCCAGTGGTTCCAGCCGCTGCCCTTCACCGAACCGGCGCTTCCGGACGGATGGCTGGAGCAGCCGGCCAGCACGGCGAGCAGGGCCAGGGCGTAACAAGGCTTCATCGGGCAACTCTCCCTATCGGCGGCAACAACGGTGCCCGTCTTGCGGCCGAGCTCTCGCCTGACGCGGCGAACCATAGCAACGGCCGCCGCGTTCGATCCTTACTGCTTGGCGCGCTGTTCCAGCACTTCCACGGCCGGCAGGACCTTGCCCTCGACGAACTCGAGGAAGGCGCCGCCACCGGTGGAAATGTAGGAGATCTGCTCGGCCACGCCGTACTTGTCGATGGCAGCCAGGGTGTCGCCACCGCCAGCGATGGAGAACGCCGGGCTTTCGGCAATGGCCTTGGCCAGGGTCTTGGTGCCTTCGCCGAACTGGTCGAACTCGAAGACGCCGACCGGACCGTTCCACAGGATGGTCTTGGACGACTTCAGCAGCTCGGCGAACTGGGCGGCGGTCTGCGGGCCGATGTCGAGGATCATGTCGTCGTCGGCAACGTCGGCGATGGCCTTGACGGTGGCAGCGGCGCTTTCAGCGAATTCCTTGGCCACGACCACGTCCACCGGCAGCGGCACGCTGACCTTGGCGGCGATGGCCTTGGCGGTGTCGACCAGGTCGGCTTCGTACAGCGACTTGCCGACTTTGTAGCCAGCAGCAGCCAGGAAGGTGTTGGCGATGCCGCCGCCAACGATCAGTTGGTCGCAGATCTGCGCCAGGCTGTTCAGCACGTCGAGCTTGGTCGACACCTTGGAGCCGGCGACGATGGCGGCCATCGGGCGGGCCGGGTTGCCCAGGGCCTTGCCCAGGGCGTCCAGCTCGGCGGCCAGCAGCGGGCCGGCGGCAGCGACCTTGGCGAACTTGGCCACGCCGTGGGTCGAGCCCTCGGCGCGGTGGGCGGTGCCGAAGGCATCCATGACGAAGACGTCGCACAGGGCGGCGTACTTCTGCGCCAGCTCGTCGGCGTTCTTCTTCTCGCCCTTGTTGAAGCGCACGTTCTCGAACAGCACGACTTCACCGGCTTTCACTTCGACGCCGTCGAGGTAGTCCTTGACCAGCGGCACTTCACGGCCCAGGGCCTTGCTCAGGTAGGCGGCGACCGGCTGCAGGCTGTTCTCTTCGGAGTATTCGCCTTCGGTCGGACGACCCAGGTGCGAGCAGACCATCACCGCCGCGCCCTTCTCCAGGGCCAGCTTGATGGTGGGCAGGGAGGCCAGGATGCGAGCGTCGCTCTTCACCACGCCGTCCTTCACCGGCACGTTGAGGTCCTCGCGGATCAGCACGCGCTTACCTTGGAGGTCGAGGTCGGTCATCTTCAAAACGGTCATGACGTCAGTCCTGTCTGGGCTGTTTGAATTGCGTTCATTGGGCGACCCGCAGGAAATGCCCCGCGGTGTCGAGCATACGGTTGGCGAAGCCCCATTCGTTGTCGAACCAGGCCAGCAGGTTCACCAGGCGCGGACCGGAAACTCGGGTCTGGCTGCCGTCGACGATCGCCGAATGCGGGTCGTGGTTGAAATCGCAGCTGGCGTGGGGCAGCTCGGTGTAGTCCAGCAGGCCCTTCAGCGGCCCGTGGTTGGCGGCTTCGCGCAGCACCTTGTTGATTTCCGCGGCGGAAGTGTCGCGGGCGACCTGCAGGGTGATGTCGAGCGCCGAGACGTTCACCGTCGGCACCCGCACGGCTTTGGCCTGGATACGCCCGGCAAGTTCCGGAAGCAGTCGCTCGATGCCGCGTGCGAGGCCCGTCGACACCGGGATCACCGACTGGAAGGCCGAACGCGTGCGGCGCAGGTCTTCGTGGTGGTAGGCGTCGATCACCGGCTGGTCGTTCATCGCCGAGTGGATGGTGGTGATGGAGACGTACTCGATGCCCACCGCCTCGTTCAGCAACTTGAGCAGCGGCACGCTGCAGTTGGTGGTGCAGGAGGCGTTGGACACCAGCTTCTCGGCGCCGCTCAGCTGCTGCTGGTTGATGCCGAAGACCACGGTGGCGTCGATATCGGCCTCGCTGGCCATCGGCTGCGAGAACAGCACGCGCGGCGCCCCGGCGGCCAGGAAGCGCTCACCATCGGCGCGGGTGTGGTAGACGCCGGAGCACTCCAGCACCAGGTCGATGTCCAGCGCGGCCCAGTCGATGGCCTCGGGCTCGGCCTGGCGCAGTACCTTCACGCAATCGCCGCCGACATGCAGGCAGCCATCGGCCACGCGCACCTCGCCGGGGAAACGGCCGTGGGTGGAGTCGAAGCGGGTCAGGTATTCCAGGCTGGGCAGGTCGGCCAGGTCGTTCAGCGCGACGATGGAAAAACCGGCGGCGGCGCCACGCTCATGCAGGGCGCGGAAGACGCAGCGGCCGATGCGGCCGTAGCCGTTGAGGGCGACTCGGTAAGGGCGCTTGGACATTGTTATCCCTTGGCGATCACCGCCGGGGCGCAGGCCCCGGCGGATGCGGACGCGCTATCAGGCGTCGAGCAGTTCGGCGGCCACTTCCAGCACGTTCTCGACGGTGAAGCCGAAGTGCTCGAAGAGCGCGGCGGCCGGAGCCGACTCGCCGAAGGTGGTCATGCCGATCACGCGGCCTTCCAGGCCAACGTACTTGTACCAGTAGTCGGCATGCGCGGCTTCGATGGCGATGCGTGCACCGACCTGCACCGGCAGCACGGCCTGCTTGTAGCCGGCGTCCTGCTGCTCGAAGACGCTGGTGGACGGCATGGAAACCACGCGCACCTTGCGGCCTTCGGCGATCAGCTTGTCGTAGGCCTGAACGGCCAGGCCGATTTCCGAACCGGTGGCGATCAGGATCAGCTCCGGCTCGCCGTCGCAGTCCTTGAGCACGTAGCCGCCACGGGCGACGTTGGCCAGTTGCTCGGCATCGCGTGCCTGGTGCGGCAGGTTCTGGCGGCTGAAGATCAGCGCGGACGGGCCGTCGTTGCGTTCGATGGCATATTTCCAGGCCACCGCGGACTCGACCGCGTCGGCCGGGCGCCAGGTGTCCAGGTTCGGGGTCAGGCGCAGGCTGGCCAGCTGCTCGATCGGCTGGTGGGTCGGGCCGTCTTCGCCCAGACCGATGGAGTCGTGGGTAAACACGTACAGCACGCGCTGCTTCATCAGGGCGGACATGCGCACTGCGTTGCGGGCGTATTCCATGAAGATCAGGAAGGTCGCGCCGTAGGGGATGAAGCCGCCATGCAGGGCCACGCCGTTCATGATGGCGCTCATGCCGAACTCGCGAACGCCGTAGAACACGTAGTTGCCGGAAGCGTCTTCCGGGGTCACGCCCTTGCAGCCTTTCCACAGGGTCAGGTTGGAGCCGGCGAGGTCGGCGGAGCCACCGAGGAATTCCGGCAGCAGCGGGCCGAAGGCGTTCAGCGCGTTCTGGCTGGCCTTGCGGCTGGCGATGGTTTCGCCCTTGGCGGCGACTTCGGCGACGTAGGCAGCGGCCTTCTCGGCGAAGTCAGCCGGCAGCTCGCCAGCGACGCGGCGCTGGAACTCGGCGGCCAGTTCCGGATGGGCGGCCTGGTAGGCGGCGAAGCGCTGGTTCCACTCGGATTCGCGGCTGGCGCCGGCTTCCTTGGCGTCCCACTCGGCGTAGATGTCCGCAGGGACTTCGAAGGGCGCGTGGTTCCAGCCCAGCGCAGCGCGGGTGGCGGCGATCTCGTCGTTGCCCAGCGGCGCGCCGTGGCACTCTTCCTTGCCCTGCTTGTTGGGCGAACCAAAGCCGATCACGGTCTTGCAGCAGATCAGGGTCGGGACGTCGCTCTTGCGGGCGGTCTCGATGGCGGTCTTGATCTCGTCGGCGTCATGGCCGTCGACATTGCGGATCACCTGCCAGCCGTAGGCTTCGAAGCGCTTCGGGGTGTCGTCGGTGAACCAGCCGTGGACTTCGCCATCGATGGAGATGCCGTTGTCGTCGTAGAAGGCGATCAGCTTGCTCAGGCGCAGGGTGCCGGCCAGCGAGGCGACTTCATGGGAGATGCCTTCCATCATGCAACCGTCGCCCAGGAAGGCGTAGGTGAAGTGGTCGACGATGTTGTGGCCGTCGCGGTTGAACTGCGCGGCCAGCACTTTCTCGGCCAGGGCCATGCCCACGGCGTTGGCGATGCCTTGGCCGAGCGGACCGGTGGTGGTCTCGACGCCGGCGGTGTAGCCGTACTCCGGGTGGCCCGGGGTGCGCGAGTTGAGCTGGCGGAAGTTCTTCAGGTCATCGACGGTGACGTCGTAGCCGGTCAGGTGCAGCAGCGAGTAGATCAGCATCGAGCCGTGGCCGTTGGACAGCACGAAGCGGTCGCGGTCGGCCCACTGCGGGTTGCTCGGGTTGTGCTTCATGTAATCGCGCCAGAGCACTTCGGCGATGTCCGCCATACCCATGGGGGCGCCAGGGTGGCCGCTGTTGGCTTTCTGCACGGCATCCATGCTCAGTGCGCGGATGGCATTGGCTCGCTCACGACGGCTGGGCATCGCTGAATCTCCTGCGGGGTGCTTCGAATGATCGAAGGGGATGAAAAAAGGCAGCTATTTTCGCCCAGCCGGACACCCCGGGGCAATGATGATCGACAAGCTGCACGCGCCGCGGCCTCCCACCACGCGGCGCGGGGCTCGCCGCGATGCCCGCGATGGCGGCGGCATCCCATGGCTGGCGCAGTTCGTCAGCAATATCAAAACTTTTTGATACAGCTATTGCCCACCCCGGACCCCGCGACTAGACTGCGCGACCTATGAGTCTGCGCATGCCCGAAATCCGCCACGACGAGTGCGACCAGCTAGCTGCCCTGTGCAAGGCCGGCGGCGACCCGCTGCGGCTGAACGTGCTGCGCGCCCTGGCAAACGATTCGTTCGGCGTGCTGGAGCTGGCGCAGATCTTCGGCATCCGCCAGTCGGGGATGAGCCACCACCTCAAGGTGCTGGCCCAGGCCGGGCTGGTCGCCACCCGCCGCGAAGGCAACGCGATCTTCTATCGCCGCGCCCTGCCCCAGGCCGACAGCCTCGGCGGCACGCTGCACGGTGCGCTGCTGGAGGAAGTCGACGAATTGGACCTGCCGGCCGACGTCGCGGCGCAGATCGCCGCGGTGCATGCGCAGCGCGCCGCCGTCAGCCGCACCTACTTCGCCCGTAGCGCGGAGAAGCTGCAGGCCACGCAGGACCTGATCGCAGGACTGCCGCAATACCGTGAAAGCGTGCTGGCGCTGCTGGACTCGCTGAGTTTCGACGGCGCCTCCACGGCCCTGGAAGTCGGCCCCGGCGACGGTGGATTCCTCCCCGAGCTGGCCCGGCGCTTCGCGCAGGTCACCGCGCTGGACAACAGCGCGGCCATGCTCGAACTGGCGCGGCAACGCTGCGCCGACGAACGACTGGGCAACGTCCGGCTGCGGCTGGCCGATGCCCTGCAGGACGCCGAAGATGCGGCGGACTGCGTGGTACTGAACATGGTGCTGCACCACTTCGCGGCACCGGCGGATGCCCTGCGCCAGCTGGCGCGCCTGGTCAAACCGGGTGGCAGCCTGCTGGTGACGGATCTCTGCAGCCACGACCAGAGCTGGGCCAGGGAGGCCTGTGGCGATCTCTGGCTGGGGTTCGAACAGGAAGACCTGGCCCGCTGGGCCGACGCCGCCGGGCTCGCGCCCGGGGAGAGTGTTTACATTGGTTTGCGTAATGGCTTTCAGATCCAGGTTCGGCATTTCGCCAAGCCGGATTCGCGAAGCGTCCTCACCCACCGGTAATGAATAGGAACCGTTAGATGAGCGAATATTCTGTTTTCACTTCTGAATCCGTATCCGAAGGCCATCCCGACAAGATCGCGGACCAGATCTCCGATGCCGTGCTGGACGCCATCATCGCCAAGGACAAGTACGCCCGCGTGGCCTGCGAAACCCTGGTGAAGACCGGCGTTGCCATCATCGCCGGCGAAGTCACCACCTCCGCCTGGGTCGACCTGGAAGAGCTGGTGCGCAAGGTCATCATCGACATCGGCTACAACAGCTCCGACGTCGGCTTCGACGGCGCCACCTGCGGCGTGCTGAACATCATCGGCAAGCAGTCCGTGGACATCAACCAGGGTGTCGACCGCGCCAAGCCGGAAGACCAGGGCGCTGGCGACCAGGGCCTGATGTTCGGCTACGCCAGCAACGAAACCGACGTGCTGATGCCCGCGCCGATCTGCTTCTCCCACCGTCTGGTCGAGCGCCAGGCCGAAGCGCGCAAGTCCGGCCTGCTGCCGTGGCTGCGTCCGGATGCCAAGTCGCAGGTCACCTGCCGCTACGAAAACGGCAAGGTCGTCGGCATCGACGCCATCGTGCTGTCCACCCAACACAACCCCGAGGTCAGCTACAAGGACCTGCGTGAGGGCGTGATGGAGCTGATCATCAAGCACGTGCTGCCGGCCGAGCTGCTGCACAAGGACACCCAGTTCCACATCAACCCGACCGGCAACTTCGTCATCGGCGGCCCGGTGGGCGACTGCGGCCTGACCGGCCGCAAGATCATCGTCGACTCCTACGGCGGCATGGCTCGCCACGGCGGCGGCGCCTTCTCCGGCAAGGACCCGTCCAAGGTCGACCGTTCGGCTGCCTACGCCGGCCGCTACGTGGCCAAGAACATCGTTGCCGCCGGCCTGGCCGAGCGCTGCGAGATCCAGGTGTCCTACGCCATCGGCGTGGCCCAGCCGACCTCCATCTCGATCAACACCTTCGGCACCGGCAAGATCGGCGACGACAAGATCATCCAACTGGTCCGCGAGCACTTCGACCTGCGTCCGTACGCGATCACCAAGATGCTCGACCTGCTTCACCCGATGTACCAGCCGACCGCGGCTTACGGTCACTTCGGCCGCAACCCGTTCGAGATGACCTACGGCGACGATACCTTCACCGCCTTCACCTGGGAGCGCACCGACAAGGCCGCTGCCCTGCGCGACGCCGCCGGCCTGTAAGGCTCCAGCGTCACGAAGAAGAAGCCCTGCCCATGCAGGGCTTTTTCATGGGCGTTGCGGAAAGCTCCCACGCCCGCCCCGGCGCCTTCCCAGCCGCCGTCCTCCTAGCCTGGAACGCCCTTCCGGACGCGAGGACACCGCCATGCGCCACCTGCCGCTCACCTGCCTGCTGCTCTGCCCCGCCATCGCCGTGGCCTGCCCGGACTGGCCGGAACCGCGTGCGCGTGTCGAACTCGACAGCCTGCGCCTACAGATATCCAACTGGGACCGGGCCTATCACCTGCACGGCGAATCGCCGGTCGCCGACGAGCTCTACGACCAGTCGCGCCACCAGTTCAGCGAGTGGCAACGCTGTTATCCACAGCTGCACATCGAGCTGCCGCCGCCCATGCAGGGTGCCGCCGGCAAGTTGCGCCATCCGGTGCCGCACACCGGCCTGGACAAGGCGCTCGACGAGAAAGCGGTGAGCCACTGGCTGGAGGATCGCGATGACCTCTGGGTCCAGCCGAAGGTGGATGGCGTCGCGGTCACGCTGGTCTACCAGGACGGCGAACTGCGCAAGGCGATCAGCCGCGGCGACGGACTGGCCGGCCAGGACTGGACCGCCAATGCGCGCCAGGTGACGAGCATTCCGCAGCGGCTGCCAGGCAATGGGCGGCTTGTCCTGCAGGGCGAGCTGTACTGGCGCCAGCCCGGTCATGTGCAGGCCCAGGACGGCGGGCAAGGCGCGCGCGGCAAGGTGGCCGGGCTCATGGCCCGGCAATCGATAGGTGAGCAGGCGCAAGGCATCGGTCTGTTCGTCTGGGAGCTGCCACTCGGCCCGCAGGACATGCCCGCACGCCTGCAAGCGCTGCGCAAACTCGGCTTCGGCGACAGCGCGGCGCTCACCGAGCCGGTTCGCAGCATCAAGGACGTACGCAAATGGCGCGAGCACTGGTACCGCAGCGCCCTGCCCTTCGCCAGCGACGGCATCGTCATCCGCCAGGGCCAGCGCGCTTCGGGCAGCACCTGGCGCGCGCAGCCGGCGTCCTGGGCCATCGCCTGGAAATACCCTTATCGACAGGCTTTGGCGGAAGTGCGCGAGGTGCAATTCAGGATCGGCCGCAGCGGGCGCATAACGCCCCTCCTGCTATTGCAGCCCGTCGAGCTGGACGACCGGCGTATCGCCCAGGTGAGCCTGGGTTCGTTGCGGCGCTGGCAGGCTCTGGATATCCGCCCCGGAGACCAAGTCGCCATCGCCCTCGCCGGCCTGACCATTCCGCGATTGCAGGAGGTGGTCCGCCGCTCGCCGCACCGTGCGCCTGTACAGGCACCGGCGGCTGGGCGTTATCACGCACTCAGCTGTTGGAGACCTGACGAGGGCTGTGCGGAACAGTTCCTCGCCCGCCTCGCCTGGCTGGGCGGCAAGCAGGGGCTGAAGCTTCAGGGCGTAGGTCCGGGCACCTGGCGAACGCTGCTGGAAGCCGGTCAGTTGCAGGGTTTGCTGGACTGGCTGGACCTGCCCGCCGACCAGCTAGCGGCCTTGCCAGGCATTGGCGAACGCAGCGCGCAACAGCTGCAGCAGCAATTCGAGACTGCGCGCAGCCGTCCCTTCCGCCAGTGGATACGGGCGCTCGGCGCTCCGCAGGCCGACAGCCTGCCGGATGAGCGCTGGACCGAGCTGTCCGCCCGCACCGTCGAGGACTGGCAGCGCCTGCCCAACATCGGCCCGACGCGCGCCCGGCAACTGCAGGCTTTCTTCGCCGATGCCGAGGTGCGAAGCCTCGCGGAGCAGCTTCGCCGTGCGGGCATAGCGGGTTTCTGAATGCGCCGGGCAGGCGCACAATTGCGCTCCCTTCTCAGCCGATAGCATCGCCATGCGCATTCGCGTCCTGTCCGACCTGCACCACGAACACTTCGACGGCCGCCGCGAACTGCCCGAGGTCGAAGCCGATCTCGTGGTGCTGGCCGGCGACATCCACGAGCACCTCCAGGGCCTGCACTGGGCCCGCGAGGCCTTCCCCGACACGCCGGTGGTGTACGTCTCCGGCAACCACGAGTTCTACGACTCCGACCTGCCGGACCTGACCCAGGCCATGCGCAACCTGGCGCGCGCCCTGGATATCCACTTCCTGGAGAACGACGCGGTGGTCATCGACGGCGTGCGCTTCCTCGGCGCCACCCTGTGGACGGACTTCCGCTTGTACGGCGAAGACAACCGGGACCTGACACTGCAACGCGCGTTGCAGCTGATGCCGGACTTCAGCTGCATCGACTGGTTCACCCAGCCCTACACGCCGGCGCTCAGCCAGCAGTTGTTCCAGGCTTCGCGCGACTGGCTGGCGGCGCAGCTGGCCGAGCCTTTCGCCGGGCCGACCGTGGTGGTCAGCCACCACGCACCCAGCGCGCGCTCGATCCCGCCGCAGTATGTCGGCGACAGCCTGTCGCCGGCCTTCGCCTCGGACCTCGAAGCGCTGGTCGCGCAGTGCGACCTGTGGATTCACGGTCACGTTCACGATGCCCTCGACTACC
The DNA here is from genome assembly GCF_041409665.1 of Pseudomonas sp. QL9. Taxonomy (NCBI): domain Bacteria; kingdom Pseudomonadati; phylum Pseudomonadota; class Gammaproteobacteria; order Pseudomonadales; family Pseudomonadaceae; genus Pseudomonas; species Pseudomonas sp. QL9. The sequence continues at coordinate 3,136,695 of NZ_CP166971.1, read as the reverse complement.
GCATCGGCCGCGGCCGGGTGGTGTGCAACCCGGGCGGTTATCCCCGGGAACGGGGCGGCTTCGATCCCTACTGCGTCGTCGAGGTCTGAGCGGCCGGCGGCAGGCTCTGGCTGAAGAAACGCCAGATCTCAGCGGGCCCATCCAGCTCCGGATCGCCCGCGCCGAGCAGGCGCGGCGGTCGATAGCCCGGCTGCGACAGCAGGTGGCCGCCGCCATGCACACTGACTAGCTCGACAGGCGGCGCGCCCGCCGCCTGCCAGACACGGCGTTCGGACCAGATCGGCCCCGGCCGGGTCAGTTGCTCGGGCTCGCCGGCGGCGTCGATGCCATTGCGCTTGGCCTGCGCGGCGGCAGCATCCTCACTGCCCAGCACGTCTCCGCGATCGCCAAAGCCGAACAGTCGCACGCGTCCACCGGCGTAGGGGTTGATCGGATCGCGCGTGCCATTCATCAGCAGGGTCGCCAACGGCTTCTCCAACGGCCGGCAGTCATCGTTCTCCGGCGTCGGCGGACTGGCCGCCACCAGGGCGATGCCGGCCAGCGGCAGCTTTCCTTCGGCGGCCATGCGCAGGGCCATCTGCCCACCGTTGGAGTAGCCAGCAACGAAGATTTGCTGCGGGTCGACCTGACGCTCGCGCTTCACGCGGCGGATCAGCCGGCTAAGGAAGGTCACGTCGTCGATGTGCTCTGTCCGCGCGCTGTAACTGGCGGCCTTGCGGCAATCGTTCCAGTGGCCCTCGTAACCGTCGGGATAGAGCACCAGGAAGCCGTAGCGATCAGCCAGCGCATCGAAGCCGTAACCGCTGTCTCGACGCATGCCTTCGCCATTGCTCTGCGAGGCGTGCAGCACCACCAGCAGGGCCGGATTGGGCGCCAGCTTCTCCGGCACGTAGAGGACGTAATAGCGGCGCATGCCGCCGGTGCGCAGCGAGCTGTCCTCGCTCACGCCGGTCAACGCCGGCTCGCGCAATCGCTCACCCGGCAGCAGATACCAGGCACCAGCCAGCAATGCTGCCAGCAGCAGGACAATGAGCCCCTGCACCAGGCGAATCGCGATACGCATCCAGCCTCCCCGCTCCGTGGCCCGGAGCACAAGTGGATCGGATCGAGCAGCGACCTGCCGCAAGACAAGGTCATCCCGCGCGCTTAATGGCAAACTCTAGCCCTTCGCCCGCGCGGCATTCCCTTTTGGTAACGCAGGACCCGAGAATGTTCCGATCCCTCTCCCTCAGCCTCGCCCTCATGCTCTGCGGCAGCGCCCTCGCGGCACCGACGGAGCAGCCCCTGACCGGCTGCGCGGCGAAACGGGCGGAAATCGCTGGAAAACTGGAAGAAGCCCGGGCGCGCGGCGATCAGAAGGCGGTCGCCGGGCTGCAGACCGCCCTGGATAAGTCCAAGGCCAACTGCACGGACGACGGTCTGGCACAGCAGCGCGCCCAGCGCGTCATCGATGCAGAGAAGGAAGTCAGCCGCCGCGAGAAGGACCTGCGCAAGGCGCTGGACAAGGGCGACGCGGAGAAGCTCGAAAAGCGCAAGACCAAGCTTGCCGAGGCCCGTGCCGAGCTGGAGCAGGCCAAGCGCGAGCTGGCGGAATAGAGCTCGCGGCTGAATAGACGGCATAAACCTGTAGGAGCGGACCTTGTCCGCGATTTTCCTAGCACCGATGGCGCAGGGAATCGCGGATGAGATCCGCTCCTACGGCGTTAAAGCGCGCGGAATTTCTTGTGGCAGGCTTCGCAGGCGTCTTCCACGGCGGCGAAATCCTTGCGCACGCCTTCGGCAGTCGGCGTCGCTGCGCGGGTGTTGGCCTCCAGCGCAGTGACGGCCTGCTGGAAGGTCTTGGAGTCGGCCTGGAATTCCAGCTGGCGCTGCCAGAGCTCGTCCTTGGCGCGGCTGTCACCGCCTTCGTCGGTCGGCTTGCTGGTGGGGAAGTACTGCCAGGGCTGGCCGGCCAGCTCGTTGAGCTTCACCGAGTCGGCGCGGAATTTCTCGGCATCGAAGACGATGCGCCCGCGCAGCATGCCGCCCATGTCCTCGCTCGCGTGCAGCATCTGCTTGAAGACCGCCTGGCGCTTGGCCAACGGCGAGTTCGGATCGAGGCGGTGGCAACCGGCCAGGGCGACGCCGGCCAACAGCAGAACGGACAGGGTCTTCAGCTTCATCGAGCGGACTCTTGTGGGGATGGGCCAGACACGGGGAGCGCCGGATTATCCGCTCGCCCCGGACAATGTTCCAGTCCGCCGGCCAGCCACTGCGGCCATCGGCCGCAGTGAATTCGTCCTTCGTTCAGCCGCCGTTCAGGCAGAGACAACGAAGAAGGACGCGATCAGCGCCATGCCGATGAACCACACCAGCGAGCGCAGCATCGCCAGGTCGGCGAGGTAGCAGATCATGTAGATCAGGCGGCTGATGATCCAGGCCATGGCCAGGCGGTCGATGGTCGTCGGTTCTGCATTGCCCACCACGTAAGCCACCATCACGGCGATGGCGAATGCCGGCGTGACCTCGAAGCTGTTCAGCTGGAAGTTGTGCGCGCGCCGGCGGTAGCCCGCCAGCCCCTCGAGGAAGGAGCGCGGGTCGCGGTTCTGCCGCGGGCCGAAATCGCGGCCGGCGAACTTGGCGAGGCCTGTGCCCAGGTAGGGCAGGAACAGGGCGATGAGGATGCACCAGAAGGCGATAGGCATGTCTGAGGACTCGTCGAAAAGAGCGCGCCAGACTGCCGCAAGCCCATTCGGTCGTCCATGACCGGCACGCAAAAAACGCGCGCAGCCACGGCCAATCTCAGAGCTTCATCACCAGCATGCCGGCCAGTACCAGGCTGCAGGCCAGCAAACGCAGCAGGCCGAAGGGTTCCTTGAGGAAACGCATGCCGAACAGCACCACCAGTAGCACGCTGGTCTCGCGCAGCGCCGCCGCCTCGGCGATGGAACCCAGCTGCATGGCCCAGAGCACCAGGCCGTAGCTGGCCATCACGCAGACGCCGACGCAGAGGCCGAGCCTCCATTGGGTTTGCCAGAAGCGCGCGAAAGCACGGGTGCGCGCGCCAACGGCGATCACTGGGAAAGGCAGTCCCGAGAGCAGCGTCAGCCAGACCAGGTAGTCCAGCGGCTGCGGCCAGCGCTTGAGGGCGTTGCCGTCGGTCCAGGTGTAACTGCCGATGCAAAGCCCCATCAGCAGCACGACCGGGAAGGCGATCCACGGCAGCTTCGATCCGCCGCCGCCCTTGAGCAGGCAGAGCATCCCCAGCGGGATCAGCAGGATGCCGAGCACCTGCCGGTCGCTCAGCGTCTCGCCGCCGGCCAGCAGGGTCAGCGCCAGCACTACCAACGGGGAGAGGCCACGCATCAGCGGATAGACCAGGCCGAGGTCGCCGACCTTGTAGGCCTGAATCAGCAGCACCCGGTAAACCAGCTGCAACAGCACGGCGCTGCCCAGCCAGGGCCATACCTCGGCGGGCGGCAGGCTGATCCAGGGCAGCAGTGCGAGGGCGACGACCAGCCCGACGAGGTCCATGCAGGCCACCACCAGCAGGCGGTCGGCGCTGAATTTGACGAGGGTGTTCCAGGCCGCATGGAGCACGGCGGCGAGCAGGACCAGCATGGTGGCGAACAAGGCGGGAATTCCTGGTATAGACCAGATTAATTCTACCCTCGCCACCCCCGGCCCGGGCAAGCCCGCCCGGTGGCCCGGTCAGACCTCGGAATCTTCCTCGTCCTTGAACTGGTCCTTGATGTAGGTGATCTCGGTCTTGCCATGGGGCGCCGGCACGCCATCCGGCCCCATGTTGACGAAGACCATCTTGTCGATGGTGAGGATGCTCTTGCGGGTGATCTTGTTGCGCACGTGGCAGGTCAGGGTGATCGAGGTGCGGCCAAATTCGGTGGCGGTGATGCCCATCTCGATGATGTCGCCGGTACGCGCCGAGCTGACGAAGTTGATCTCGGAAATGAACTTGGTGACCACGCGCTGGTTGCCCAGCTGGATGATGGCGTAGATGGCTGCCTCCTCGTCGATCCACTTCAACAGGCTGCCGCCGAACAGCGAACCGTTGGGGTTGAGGTCTTCGGGCTTGATCCATTTACGGGTGTGGAAATTCATGGAAACTCCATAGGTGCGGGTGCGCCTTGTGGGCGCGATGACGGGGAAAGCCCCGCCGGCTATGCAAGTCAGGCGCCATCCGGCACGCGGCACCGTGCTGCGGGTCAGCCTAAACCGGCTTCGCTGCGGTAGAGGCGCGCCTCGTCGAGCAGCCAGTCGCGGAAGGCCCGGACACTGGCCGACTCCACCTTGCGCTCGGGAATCATCAGGTAATAGGCGTTCTCGCTCAAATAGGCATGCTGCATGGCGACGATCAATCGCCCCTCGGCCAGCTCGCGCTGGATCAGCATCGGCGGGATCAGCGCCACGCCCATGCCGAGCATCGCCGCCTGGGCGAGCATGGAGAAAAGCTCGTAGCGCGTGCCGTTCATGTCATGCGCCACGCTCATGCCGAGCGAACCGAACCACTGGCGCCACGCGTAGGGCCGAGTGGTCTGCTGCATCAGCGGCAGCTCGGCGATTTCCGCGGCGCTCAGCCCGTTGCGCCCGCCTAGCAGCTCCGGGCTGCACACCGGCAGCGGGTCCTCGTGCATGAGGAAGTGCGAGACGGTGCCTGACCAGGCGCCATCGCCGAAATACAGCGCGCAGTCGAAGTCGGTGTCGGCGAAGAGGAACGGCCGTGTGCGGTTGGTCAGGTTGACCGTGATCTCCGGGTGCAGCCCCTTGAAGGTGCGCAGGCGTGGCAGCAGCCATTGGGTGGCGAAGGTCGGCACCACCGCCAGCTCGATGCTGCCGCCGCCTTGCTGGCCCATTACCGCCAGGGCGTCGCGCTCGACCGCATCCAGCTGAGCAGCGACGCGGCGGCTGTAGCCCAGGCCCGCCTCGGTGAGCTTGACCCCGCGTCGCGAGCGGCGGAACAGCTCGACACCGAGAAACTCCTCGAGCCCGGCGATCTGCCGGCAGATCGCGCTCTGGGTCAGCGACAGTTCTTCGGCCGCCTTGGTGAAGCTCTCGTGGCGCGCAGCGGACTCGAAGCTGACCAGCGCTGCCGTGGTGGGAATCTTGCGCCGCATCGAATGCCTCTTGGGAATCTCGTAATTCGAATAACCGCTCAAAACCACAAATCAAACGCACGTTTCACGTGCCTTCGAGCAATCACGGAGTGAGAAAATAGCACAACAGCGTGCGAATTAGTCGGTTGCCGCACCGGTCGGCGGCTGACTAGGATCGGCCGCACTCCGTCCGCCTAAACTGGAGCGGACACCCTGTCACTGCCCCGAGGTAACCCGATGGCCACCAAAGCAAGCTTCAACTGGGAAGACCCGCTGCTGCTGGATCAGCAACTCACCGAAGAAGAGCGCATGGTGCGCGACAGCGCCTACCAGTTCGCCCAGGACAAGCTGGCCCCGCGCGTGCTGGAAGCCTTCCGCCACGAGCAGACCGACCCGGCGATCTTCCGCGAGATGGGCGAAACCGGCCTGCTCGGCGCGACCATCCCCGAACAATACGGTGGCAGCGGCCTGAACTACGTGTGCTACGGCCTGATCGCCCGTGAAGTCGAGCGCATCGACTCCGGCTACCGCTCGATGATGAGCGTGCAGTCCTCCCTGGTGATGGTGCCGATCAACGAATTCGGCAACGAAGCCACCAAGCAGAAATACTTGCCGAAACTGGCCAGCGGCGAATACATCGGCTGCTTCGGCCTGACCGAGCCGGACCACGGCTCCGACCCGGGCTCGATGATCACCCGCGCCAAGAAGGTCGACGGCGGATACCGCCTGACTGGCGCCAAGATGTGGATCACCAACAGCCCGATCGCCGACGTCTTCGTGGTCTGGGCCAAGGATGACGAAGGCCAGATCCGCGGCTTCGTCCTGGAAAAAGGCTGGGAAGGCCTGTCCGCCCCGGCGATCCACGGCAAGGTCGGCCTGCGCGCGTCCATCACCGGCGAGATCGTGATGAACAACGTGTTCGTCCCCGAAGAAAACGCCTTCCCCGAAGTGCGTGGCCTGCGCGGCCCGTTCACTTGCCTGAACTCGGCTCGCTACGGCATCTCCTGGGGCGCCCTGGGAGCCGCCGAAGCCTGCTGGCACACCGCCCGCCAGTACACCCTGGACCGCAAGCAGTTCGGCCGCCCGCTGGCTGCCAACCAGCTGATCCAGAAGAAACTGGCCGACATGCAGACCGAGATCACCCTCGCCCTGCAAGGCTGCCTGCGCCTGGGCCGCATGAAGGACGAAGGCACCGCCGCGGTGGAAATCACTTCCATCATGAAGCGCAACAGCTGCGGCAAGGCCCTGGACATCGCCCGCATGGCCCGCGACATGCTGGGCGGCAACGGCATCTCCGACGAGTTCGGCGTGGCCCGTCACCTGGTCAACCTGGAAGTGGTGAACACCTACGAAGGGACCCACGACGTCCACGCGCTGATCCTCGGCCGCGCACAGACCGGCATCCAGGCCTTCTTCTGATGCCCATTGCCGGCGGCCACACGGCCGCCGGCAGCTTCCCGCCTGTCCTTCGCTGCCAGGAGTCCTCCATGTCCGGCGCCCTCTCGCATATCCGCGTACTCGACCTCTCCCGCGTCCTGGCCGGTCCCTGGGCCGGGCAGATCCTCGCCGACCTCGGCGCCGAAGTGATCAAGATCGAACGTCCCGGCAGCGGCGACGACACCCGCGCCTGGGGCCCGCCCTACCTGAAGGACGCCGAAGGCCGCGACACCAGCGAGGCCGCCTACTACCTGTCGGCCAACCGCAACAAGAAATCCGTCACCGTCGACTTCACCCAGCCCGAGGGCCAGCGCCTGGTGCGCGAGATGGCGGCCAAGGCCGACATCGTCCTGGAGAACTTCAAGGTCGGCGGCCTGAAGAGCTACGGCCTGGACTACGAGTCGCTGAAGAAGATCAACCCGAAGCTGATCTACTGCTCGATCACCGGCTTCGGCCAGAACGGCCCGTACGCCAAGCGCGCCGGCTACGACTTCATGATCCAGGGCCTGGGCGGCCTGATGAGCATCACCGGGCGCTCCGACGCCGAGGAAGGCGCAGGCCCGGTGAAGGTCGGCGTGGCGCTGACCGACATCATGACCGGCCTCTACTCGGCCACGGCGATCCTCGCCGCCCTCGCCCACCGCGACGTCAGCGGCATCGGCCAGCACATCGACATGGCCCTGCTCGACGTGCAGGTCGCCTGCCTGGCCAACCAGACCCTGAACTACCTGACCACCGGCGTACCGCCGCGCCGGCTGGGCAACGCACACCCGAACATCGTGCCCTACCAGGACTTCCCGACTGCCGATGGCGACATGATCCTCACCGTCGGCAACGACGGGCAGTTCCGCAAGTTCTGCGAACTGGCCGGGCACCCGGAATGGGCCGACGACGAGCGCTTCGCCACCAACAAGGCACGCGTAGCGCACCGCGACGTGCTCATCCCGCTGATCCGCCAGGCCACCGTGATGCGAACTACCGCCGAGTGGATCGCCGTGCTGGAAGAGGCCAGCGTGCCCTGCGGGCCGATCAACGACCTGTCCCAGGTATTCGCCGACCCGCAGGTGATCGCCCGCGGCCTGCGCGTCGACCTGCCGCACCCGCTGGCCGGCAGCGTGCCGCAGGTGGCCAGCCCGATCCGCCTGTCGGAGACCCCGGTCGAATACCGCAACGCCCCACCGACCCTCGGCCAGCACACCGAGCAGATCCTCGAAAGCGTGCTCGGCCTCGACGCCGCCGCCATCGACAAGCTGCGCGCGCAGGGCGTGATCTGAACCCGTCGCCCCGCGCCAGGGTTTTCACGGCCCCTGGCGCGGGCAGCGGCGGGCCCGGCCGTCGCAGCGCAGACGACGGAAAACCTTTGGCTTGCCGCCGCTCGCCGCTATAATCCGCAGGCTTCAAACGGCCGGCACCGCTCCGGTCGCTCCCGCCACCTGTCCGAGGGGCGCTGCAGCAAGCGAAAGCTTGTCAGGCTCGGACGGGGCGCGTCCCGCTCGGCATCCGCCGCGCGCACTACGCATCAACGGCGCCCATTCGCAGACAACGAATGGAGAGTTACGCATGAGCGCTGTCATGACGCCTGCCGGTTTCACCGACTTCAAAGTCGCCGACATTTCCCTGGCCGCCTGGGGCCGCCGCGAGCTGATCATCGCCGAGTCCGAAATGCCGGCTCTGATGGGCCTGCGCCGCAAGTACGCCGCCAGCCAGCCGCTGAAAGGCGCGAAGATCCTCGGTTGCATCCACATGACCATCCAGACCGGCGTGCTCATCGAGACCCTGGTCGCCCTTGGCGCCGAAGTGCGCTGGTCGAGCTGCAACATCTTCTCCACCCAGGACCAGGCCGCCGCCGCCATCGCCGCTGCCGGCATCCCGGTATTCGCCTGGAAGGGCGAAACCGAGCAGGAATACGAGTGGTGCATCGAGCAGACCATCCTGAAAGATGGCCAGCCGTGGGACGCCAACATGGTGCTGGACGACGGCGGTGACCTGACCGAGATCCTGCACAAGAAATACCCGCAGATGCTCGAGCGCATCCACGGCATCACCGAAGAGACCACCACCGGTGTGCACCGTCTGCTCGACATGCTCAAGGCCGGCACCCTGAAAGTCCCGGCGATCAACGTCAACGACGCGGTCACCAAGAGCAAGAACGACAACAAGTACGGCTGCCGCCACAGCCTGAACGACGCCATCAAGCGCGGCACCGACCACCTGCTGTCCGGCAAGCAGGCCCTGGTGATCGGCTACGGCGACGTGGGCAAGGGCTCGGCCCAGTCCCTGCGCCAGGAAGGCATGATCGTGAAGGTTTCCGAAATCGACCCGATCTGCGCCATGCAGGCCTGCATGGACGGCTTCGAGCTGGTTTCCCCGTACAAGAACGGCATCAATGACGGCACCGAGGCCAGCGTCGACGCCGCGCTGCTGGGCAAGATCGACCTGATCGTCACCACCACCGGCAACGTCAACGTCTGTGACGCCGGCATGCTCAAGGCCCTGAAGAAGCGCGCCGTGGTGTGCAACATCGGTCACTTCGACAACGAGATCGACACCGCCTTCATGCGCAAGAACTGGGCATGGGAAGAGGTCAAACCGCAGGTGCACAAGATCCACCGCACCGGCGCCGGCGACTTCGATCCGGCCAACGACGACTACCTGATCCTGCTGGCCGAAGGCCGCCTGGTGAACCTGGGCAACGCCACCGGCCACCCGAGCCGCATCATGGACGGCTCCTTCGCCAACCAGGTACTGGCGCAGATCTTCCTGTTCGAGCAGAAGTACGCTGACCTCTCCGCCGAGAAGAAAGCCGAACGCCTGACCGTCGAAGTGCTGCCGAAGAAGCTGGACGAAGAAGTGGCCCTGGAAATGGTCAAGGGCTTCGGTGGCGTGGTCACTCAACTGACCCCGAAACAGGCCGAGTACATCGGCGTCACCGTCGAAGGTCCGTTCAAGCCGGATACCTACCGCTACTAAGGCTCGCACGGGAACCGGCGGCGCATTGCGCCGCCGGTTTCCTGTAGCGCGAAGGAAAGTCTATGTCTCAAGAACGTCGCTTCAGCTTCGAGTTCTTCCCCGCCAAGACCGAAGCCGGGCATGAAAAACTGCTGGCCACTGCGCGCCAGCTCGCCGGCTACAAGCCGGACTTCTTCTCCTGCACCTACGGCGCCGGCGGCTCGACCCGCGACCGTACCCTGCAGACCGTGCTGCAACTGGACGGCGAGGTGAAAGTTCCCACCGCACCGCACCTGTCCTGCGTCGGCGACAGCAAGGCCGAGCTGCGCGCCCTGCTGGCCCACTACAAGGACGCCGGCATCCAGCGCATCGTCGCGCTGCGTGGCGACCTGCCGTCGGGCATGGGCATGGCCAGCGGCGAGCTGCGCTACGCCAACGAGTTGGTGGAGTTCATCCGCGCCGAGACCGGCGATCACTTCCACATCGAGGTCGCCGCCTACCCGGAAGTCCATCCGCAGGCCCGCAACTTCGAGAGCGACCTGGCCAACTTCGTGCGCAAGGTGAAAGCCGGTGCCGACAGCGCCATCACCCAGTACTTCTTCAACGCCGACAGCTATTTCCACTTCGTCGAGCGCGCACAGAAGCTGGGCGTGGAAATCCCGATCGTGCCGGGCATCATGCCGATCACCAACTATTCCAAGCTGGCGCGCTTCTCCGACGCCTGCGGCGCGGAAATCCCGCGCTGGATCCGCAAGCAGCTGGAAGCCTACGGGGATGACATTCCCAGCATCCAGGCCTTCGGCGAGCAGGTGATCACCGAGATGTGCGAACGCCTGCTCGAAGGCGGCGCGCCGGGCCTGCACTTCTATACCCTGAACCAGGCCGAACCCAGCCTGGCACTGTGGAACAACCTGCAGCTGCCGCGCTGAGCCTGACCGGACCGCCGCCCACAAGGCGGCGGTTCGACCTCATGGACGAACGAGGTGGCGCATGGTCGACACGACCCACACCCTGATCTACCTGGTCTACGGCCGGGACAGCTATCACGAAGAGGCGCTGTTCAGCATCGCCAGCGCCTTTGCGCGCTTGCGCGAGACGCCCGGGCAGACGCTCGACGTGCTGGTCGTCACGGACAACAGCGAGCCCTATGCCGGTCTGCCGCTGCGCATTCATCGGCTCGACCCGACCACCCTCGCCCGCTGGCGTGGCCCGCACGACTACCACTTCCGGGCCAAGCACATCGTCCTGCGCGAAGCTCTGGACGAGCGCCCCAGCGCAGTCCTGATCGACACCGATACCTTCTTCCGCGTATCGCCCGTGCAGTTGTTCGAGCGAGTGCGCCAGGGCGCCCTGCTGTGCAACGCCATCGACGGACCGCTGGCCGACACCCCGTCGCCGGTTTACCGGGGGATGATCGAGTACCTGAAAGAGCGCGGGCTCGCCGACGAACGGACGCCGCTAGTCAACTCCGGGGTCATCGGACTGACGAGCGACGACCGGGAAATCCTCGACCGTTCGTTGGAATTGATGGATGACCTCTATCCAATTGCCCGCGGGGCCTATACTCTTGAACAGTTTGTTCTCGCCCTGGCCGCTTATGGACGGTTGGAACCGATAGGCTGCACCGACCTGCTCCACCACTACTGGAGCCGCAAGCAGCTGTTCCGCGCGAAGATCCAGGCCTGGCTGAACAAGCACCGAACGTCCCTTCTCAGCACGCCGGCCCTCGATGACACCTTGCTGGTGACCGATCGCCTGCCACGTCCACCACGTGCCTCGCGCCTGTTGTACAAGCTGAGAACCCTGTCGCTGCCGGCATCGATGCGCCAGTTCAGCCTGGAGCTGTTCTACGGTTGCCATCACTACGACAACGAGTTCGACCGGGCCTGCGGCCCCGTCTGGTGGGAAAAAGCCGCGACCAATGCCATCGAGCGCCACCCGGACCAGGCGGTGGAAGAACAGCTCGGTGACTGGCTGAATCACAAGGTGTTGCGCGCACTCCTCGGCCCCAGGCTCGAGGATATTCGTCAGCACCTACGCCAGCAGGACCTGCTCTGAACGGCAGCCCTCCTCTGGCAGCGCCTTCCCCCCGGGGCCGGGCGCCCCCCCTGGCCGCCAGCTTCGCCGGCGGCCCCGGTGGAGCCCACATGGGCACCTGCTAGTAGACCGGCGCAGCGCCAACGGGCAGCGCGCCGGCCGCCCCCTCCTTTCCGACGCGGGAACGAGGGCACAGAGGAGTTCTACGAACTTGGTGATTTCACATTCGCTGGCCTGCGGCCAGCTCATATAGGAATACCCGCATGTCCTTTTCCTCCCTCGGTCTGTCCGAGGCGCTGTCCCGCGCAGTAGAGGCTGCGGGCTATAGCCAACCCACTCCGGTCCAGCAACGCGCCATCCCCGCCGTGCTGCAGGGCCGTGACCTGATGGTCGCGGCGCAGACCGGTACCGGCAAGACCGGTGGTTTCGCCCTGCCGGTGCTCGAGCGCCTGTTCCCCGAAGGCCACCCCGACCGCGAACACCGCCACGGCCCGCGCCAGGCGCGCGTCCTGGTGCTGACGCCGACCCGCGAACTGGCCGCCCAGGTGCATGACAGCTTCAAGGTCTATGCCCGCGACCTGCCCATGAAGAGCGCCTGCATCTTCGGTGGCGTCGGCATGAATCCCCAGGTCCAGGCCATGTCCAAGGGCGTCGACATCCTGGTCGCCTGCCCCGGCCGCCTGCTCGACCTCATCGGCCAAGGCAGCGTGGACCTCTCCCGCGTGGAGATCCTGGTCCTCGACGAAGCCGACCGCATGCTCGACATGGGCTTCATCCACGATGTGAAGAAGGTTCTCGCCAAGCTGCCGCCCAAGCGTCAGAACCTGCTGTTCTCGGCGACCTTCTCCCGCGACATCACCGACCTCGCCAACAAGCTCCTGCACAACCCGGAGCGCATCGAGGTCACCCCGCCGAACACCACCGTCGAGCGTATCGAGCAGCGCGTGTTCCGCATCTCCGCACCGCAGAAGCGCGCCTTGCTCGCGCACCTGGTGACTGTAGGTGCCTGGGAACAGGTGCTGGTCTTCACCCGCACCAAGCACGGCGCCAACCGCCTCGCCGAATACCTGACCAAGCACGGTCTGCCGGCTGCCGCGATCCACGGCAACAAGAGCCAGAACGCGCGCACCAAGGCACTGGCCGACTTCAAGGCCAACGACGTGCGCATCCTGGTCGCCACCGACATCGCCGCCCGCGGCCTGGACATCGACCAGTTGCCCCACGTGGTCAACTACGAGCTGCCCAACGTCGAGGAAGACTACGTCCACCGCATCGGCCGTACCGGCCGTGCCGGGCGTAGCGGCGAAGCCATCTCGCTGGTCGCCCCGGACGAGGAAAAGCTGCTCAAGGCCATCGAGCGCCTGACCAAGCAGCAGATCCCCACCGGCGACATGCAGGGCTTCGACCCCAATGCCGCACTGCCGGAAGTGGCCCAACCCGAACCGCGCGAGCAGCCCCAGCGCCAACCGCGCAAGGACAAGGCCAAGCGCAGCGAGCGTAGCGAGCGCAAACCGAAAGAACAGCAGCAGGCCCAGCCCGCCGCCGCCGAAGGCGCGCCTGTAGAAGATGAAGCAGCCCAGGGCGACAAGCCGGCCGGCAAGCGCCGCCGTCGTGGCGGCCGCGGCAAGAACAAGGGCGAAGGCCAGGGCCAGCCGCAAGGCGAGCAACAGGCCCAGCGCGGCGACAACCAGCCTCGGCAGCCGCGCCAACCGAAAGCCCCGCGCCCGCAGCAGGCAAATTCCGCGGATCGCGACCCCGAGGAATTCCTCGACGACGATTTCGACAACTTCGGCAACCGCGCCGACTACGTCAGCCCTTACCCGGACAAGGACCAGCAGCGCGGCCAACGCCGTCGTGGCGGCCAGGGCCAGCAAGGCCAGGGTCAAGGTCAGGGCCAGCCCAAGCAGGGCCAGCAGCGCGCCCGCGGGCAAGGTCAAGGCCAGGCTCAGGGTCAAGGTCAAGGTCAAGGTCAAGGTCAAGGTCAGGGCAAGCAGGGTCAGAAAGGCGCCGGCCAGGGCGGCCGCGGCAAGAACGCCAACGGTCAGCAACGCGGTGGCCAGGGTGGCCAAGGCGGCAACGCTCAGGGCAAGCAACGCGCCGCACGCAACAAGCGTGGTGGCAAGGGCGCGCCCTCGCTGATGAGCGACGCGCCGCTGCGCGAGCCTAGCGAATACGGCGCGGCCAAACCGACCCGCCAGCCGGTGGTGATCAACAAGCGCGACCTGGTGAAGGGCGACCGCTTCCCCACCGCCGAGCAGCTGGAAGAGCTGGAGCCGCGCCGCAAGGGCGAACGCCCGGCGCTACTGACGCGCAATCGCTGATTGCCAGCCACTGAAGAAGCTGCCCCTCGGGGCGGTTTCTTTTTGCACCGTCGTAAATGCGCCGGTAGGAGCGGACCTTGTCCGCGATAGCCGGGGTTCTCGGCGCGATTCGCGGATAAGATCCGCTCCTACAAGCACAAAAAAAGCCGCCTCGAAGGCGGCTTTTTCGTTTATCGATCGTTTAGAGCACCTGACGCAGGAAGCTCTGTGCGCGCGGATCGCTCGGCTCTTCGAAGAACTGCGCCGGCGACGCATCTTCCAGCAGCTTGCCATGGTCGAAGAACAGCACGCGGTCGGCCACTTCGCGGGCGAAGCCCATTTCGTGGGTCACGCAAACCATGGTCATGCCTTCCACCGCCAGGGCCTTCATCACGTCCAGCACTTCGCCCACCATCTCCGGGTCGAGCGCCGAGGTCGGCTCGTCGAACAGCATCACTTTCGGTTCCATGCACAGCGCGCGGGCAATGGCCACGCGCTGTTGCTGGCCGCCGGAGAGGCGCGACGGATACTCGTTGGCCTTCTGCTCGATGCCAACCTTGGCCAGCAACGCCCGAGCCTTTTCCTCGCGCTCCTTCTTGCCGCGCTTGCGCACGACTTTCTGCGCCAGGCAGAGGTTCTCCAGCACGGTCATGTGCGGGAACAGGTTGAAGTGCTGGAACACCATGCCGACTTCGCGGCGGTAGGCGTTGATGTCGGTCTTCGGGTTGGCGAGGTCGACGCCGTCGATGCTCACCGAGCCGGAGTCGAACTCCTCCAGGCCGTTGAGGCAGCGCAGGAAGGTGGACTTGCCCGAGCCGGACGGCCCGATCACCACCACCACCTCGCCCTTTTCCACGCGGGTGGTCACGTCGTCCACCGCGCGCACCACATGGCCGCGGGTGTCGAACACCTTGGTCAGGTTGCGGACTTCAATCACTTTGTCCGAGCCTCCGTTCCAGCCGGCTCGCCAGGTGCGACAGCGGCAGGTTGATGACGAGGTAGAGAGCGGCCACGCAGAACCAGATCTCGAAGGTCGAGAACGAGGTAGTGATCGCCTCGCGGCCGCTCTTGGTCAATTCGGTGATGGCGATCACCGAGACTAGCGAGGTGTCCTTGACCAGGCTGATGAACTGCCCGGCCAGCGGCGGCAGCACGCGCTTGAAGGCTTGCGGCAGGATCACGTGGCGCATCGCCTGGGGCGCACTCAGGCCCAGCGAGCGAGCCGCCTCGTTCTGCCCGCGAGCGATGGACTGCACGCCGGCGCGGACGATCTCGGCCACGTAGGCGCCGGTGAACAGCGCCAGCGCGGCTACCCCGGCGAACTCGCGGGACAGGTTGAGCACGGTGCCGATGAAGAAATAGAAGATGAATATCTGCACCAGCAGCGGTGTGCCGCGTACCAGCTCGACGTAGAGGGTCGACAGGTCGTGCAGCGTCGGGTTCTTCGACAACCGGCAGAGCCCGGCGAACAGCCCGATGAACAGGCCGATGGCGCCCGACACGACGGAGATCCACAGCGTCGTCCACAGGCCCCAGAGCAGCGGGCCGGCGGTCCAGTGGCGCTGCACGCCGACCACGTCGCCTTCGTCGACATCATCGTTCTCGGAGAACTGCAGGCTGTCGCTGGCCACGCTCAGCAGCTGCTGCTTGCCATCCTCGGCGACCAGGGTGACGTGAGCGCTGCGGCCGCCCTGTTCGATCTTCTCCACCCGCGACACGCTCTCGGCGCGCTGCGCGTCCTCGGCCTGGAAGGCGAAGTACTGCGGGACGCGGTTCCAGCGCCACTCGTAGGAGATCAGCGAGGTGGAATACCAGAGGCCGACGCCGATCAGCAGGAGGATCAGCGCGGTCAGCCCGTGCCAGGGCCAGGTGGGGCGTTTCGTTCTAGACACGAATCTCTACCGTGAAAATGCGAACGCGCAGGCCGGGGCCTGCGCGTCGGGGCGACACATTCGGGACGTGGATTATTCCATGTCCTTCAGCCAATCGGTGCTCTTGAACCACTTGTCGTGCAGGCGATCGTAGGTGCCGTCTTCGTGGATCTGCTTGAGGAAGTTGTTGATGAAGTTGATCGAGTCGTAGTCGCCCTTCTTCAGGCCGAAGGCCAGCGGCTCGTAGGTGAACGGCTGGTCGAGGAACACCAGCTTGCCGGCGCCGAACTTGCCGACCGCGACCACGTTGTAAGGCGAGTCGTAGATGAAGGCGTCGGCCTTGCCGTTGACCACGTCCATGACCGCCTCGGGCTCGTTGTCGAAACCGTGGTACTGGGCCTTGGCGATCTGCTTCTTGGCGACGAACTCGCCGGTGGTGCCGACCTTGGAGGTGATGCGGTACTTCGGATCGTTCAGGTCCTTGTAGGACTTGATGGTGCCTTCCAGCTCCTTGCGGATCAGCAGGGTCTGGCCGACCACCGCGAAGGGTTCGGTGAAGTTGATGCGCAGGTTGCGCTCCTGGGTCAGCGTCAGGCCCGAGCCGATCATGTCGAACTTGTCGGTCAGCAGCGCCGGGATGATGCCGTCGAGGCCCGTGGAGACCAGTTCCAGCTTGACGCCCATGGACTTGGCCATGGCCTTGAGGATGTCGACTTCGAAGCCGACGATCTGGCCGCGCTTGTTGGTCATCTCGAAGGGCATGTAGGTCGGGTCCATGCCGACGCGCAGTGTGCCGCGCTTGGCCGCCTCGTCGATCGCGCCGGCTTGTGCCGCGCCCACGCCGACCAGGGCGCAGACGCCCATCAGCAGCGATGCCAGATACTTCTTCATTCCCCGAACTCCTAGGCAGTCGAAAAGGTGCGTGCGCCCAATCGCCGAGCGAGGTGGCGTCCTGGGACGCGCGATGGCCGCTGCAGGCGCACGAAAGGGCGCGCATGGTACCAGAGGACGGCGGCGAGGAGGCTTTTCAGGTTGTTGCGAAGGTTGGCAGCGGCCCCGCATCGGGGAGAGCCGGCTGCCGTGCCGCACCCCGCCGAGCGACGGGGTGCGGCAGGCGGGTCAGGCGGCAGGCAGGGTCGCGCCACCGCCAGCCTCGGCCGGTGCCAGGGGCAGCGCCGGCGAATGCTGGTCGGCCTGCAGCGACTTGCGCCACACGCCCAGCCAGTTGTCGTGACCGCCCTTCCAGACCTGCAGGTGCAGGCGCGACAGCGCGACCGGATCGCTGAGCAGGGCCAGACGGGCCTCGCCAACGGTCTTCTCCGGCCCCACTTCCAGCGCTTCGCGCACACGGCGTTCGCGCATCGCCTCGATGGCCGGGGACTGCGCGTGGCGCGCGGTACCCATGGCGCAGGCCAGGGCGTTGAGCAGCGGGTCAGTGACGCTGCGCACGAAGCCGTCCTTCAGCGCCTGCCAGCGGTTCTGATAGGTGTATTCGTCGGTGGAACGCAGCTCGCGCGGGGTGTCGTATTCCTCGGGAATGAGGAACAGCTTCTCGTCACGCGAACGCAGGCCGAGGTTGACCCGGCTGGTGATCACCGACACCGGGATCGACAGCATCAGCGAACCGACGATGGGCGACAGCCACCACAGGAAGCGCGGGTTCAGCCACACGACCAGCAGCGCCCAGCACAGGCCCAGCAGGGTCTGCATGCCGTGCCGGCGCAGCGCTTCGCTCCACGGAGTGGCGTCGTCGTCACGCTGCGGCGACTTCCACTGCGCTTCCCAGCCGAGGAACGCGGCGAGCACGAAGCGGGTGTGGAAGAGCATGCGCACCGGCGCCAGCAGCACCGAGAAGAGCATTTCCAGAAGCATGCTCAGGGTGACTTTGATCACCCCACCGAAGGCCTTGGCGCCCTTTGCCCAGATCAGCATGACGCTGAGCAGCTTGGGCAGGAACAGCAGGGTCAGGGTGGTGGAGAACAGCGCGATGGCTTTTTCCGGATGCCACTGCGGCCAGATCGGGAACAGCTGGCGCGGCTCCAGGAAGTACTGCGGCTCCATCAACTGGTGCACCGCCAGCAGCGCGGTGGACAGCACCAGGAAGAAGAACCACAGCGGCGCCGACAGGTAGGACATCACGCCGGTGAGGAACACCGCGCGGTGCACCGGGTGCATGCCCTTGACCAGGAACAGGCGGAAGTTCATCAGGTTGCCGTGGCACCAGCGACGGTCGCGCTTGAGCTCGTCGAGCAGGTTCGGCGGCAGTTCCTCGTAGCTTCCTTCCAGGTCGTAGGCGATCCACACGCCCCAGCCGGCGCGGCGCATCAGCGCGGCTTCGACGAAGTCGTGGGAAAGGATGGCCCCGGAGAAGGAACCCTTGCCGGGCAACGGCGCCAGGGCGCAGTGCTCGATGAAGGGCTTCATGCGGATGATCGCGTTGTGCCCCCAGTAGTGCGACTCACCGAGCTGCCAGAAGTGCAGGCCGGCGGTGAACAGCGGACCATAGACGCGAGTGGCGAACTGCTGCATACGCGCGTACAGGGTGTCCATGCCCGACGCCTTGGGCGCGGTCTGGATGATCCCGGCTTCCGGGTTGGCTTCCATCAGCCGCACCAGCTTGGCCAGGCAGTCGCCGCTCATCACGCTGTCGGCGTCCATCACCACCATGTACTTGTACTGGCTGCCCCAGCGACGGCAGAAGTCGTCGATGTTGCCGCTCTTGCGCTTCACGCGACGGCGACGGCGGCGATAGAACAGCTTGCCGAAGCCCTTGGTCTCCTGACACAGCTCGATCCACGCCTGCTGTTCGGCGACGGCGATATCGGCCTGGTAGGTGTCGCTGAGCACGAAGAAATCGAAGCTATCCAGCTCGCCGCTGGCTGCCACCGACTCGAAGGTCGCCCGCAGGCCGGCGAACACGCGCGGAACGTCTTCGTTGCAGATCGGCATGACGATGGCGCAACGCGCATCGGCGGCGATCGGCTCGGTGCCGGCGCTGCTGCCGGAGATGCGATAGCGGTCATGGCCGCTGAGCAGCTCCCAGAAGCCCATCAGCGCGGTCCAGAAACCGGCCGAGACCCAGCAGAAGAGGATGGCGAAGAGCAGCAGCACGCCGAACTGGATCAGATACGGCAGCACCTGCTCCGCGGTCTGCAGGAAGGTCTGGCGGTTGATCTCCTCGAGGTCGATCAGCGCCCAACCCTGGTAGGGCAGGATGCCCTTCATGTAGTAGGTGGCGATGCTGGTCTGGCCGAGCATCAGCAGCAGCAGGATCATCCGACGCAGCGAGCCAACCCTCTGCCAGCGCGCCTTGGGCAGGTCGCGAGCCGGTTTGGACGGGTTGCTGCGGCCTGTCAGGCGACGCCAGCCACGCATCAGCGGATTGGTCCGCCAGGGCTCGGGAAGCACCTTGGTGCGCTGGATCGGCGGCGCGGCCTTGAGGTAGGCGCGGCCGTTGTCGTCCATGCCGAGCATCTCGCCGTCGTCCGGCGTCGGGCCATAGCCAAGCTGCAGTCGTGGGCCGATGGACGCCAGCGCGGCGTCCCCGGCGGCAGCCGGCGCCTGGGCGGCTTGTGCCGCCAGGCGCTGGTGCAGGTCTTCGAAGGAGCCGCTGCCGGCCAGTTCCTCGCGCGCCTGCTCAGAAAGCGGCAGGTGCTCGAGGTACTCGGCCAGCGGGGCCTTGGTAGAGGTCGGGTTATTCATCGGCGGGCAGCTGGTAGCTCCAGGTTTCGGACAGGGTCTGTCCATCTTTGACCAGCGCGGCACGCATCTCCGTCGGCTTCTTCGGATCTTTCACCTTGATCCGCAGAGTCAGTCGCCAACCCTGGGTCACCGGGTTGTAACGCAGGGCGTTTTCCTTGACCTCGGCGTTGCTGTCGGTGCTCACCTGGGTGGTGACCGGCGCATCGGGCGGCAGGACCTTCAGGTTCGCACCCTCGAAGTCCACCACCAGGGCGGTGCTGCCGTCGGGCTGGCGAATCAGGTTGGCCTGCTTCACATCACCCACGGAGCGCATGGTCTGCTTGACCTGGGCGATCTTCTGCGAATGCAGGGCATCCTCGTCCATGGTCCAGTGCAGGCGGTAGGAGAAGTCCATCGACTGGCCCGGCTCCGGGCGCTTCTCCGGGTTGAAGAAGGCGACGATGTTGTCGTTGGTTTCGTCCGGGGTCGGAATCTCGACCAGCTCGATGCTGCCCTTGCCCCACTCGCCGCGCGGTTCGATCCAGGCGCTCGGGCGCAGGTCGTAGCGGTCGTCGAGGTCTTCATAACGGCTGAACTCGCGACCGCGCTGGAGCAGACCGAAGCCTTTCGGGTTCTCCACGCTGTAGCTGCTCACCGCCAGGTGTTTCGGGTTGTTCAGCGGGCGCCAGATCCACTCGTCGTTGCCGGCGAGGATCTGCAGGCCGGCGGAGTCATGCAGCTCCGGACGGTAGTTGTGCTGCGCCGAAGGCTGGTTGGAGCCGAACAGGTACATGCTGGTCAGCGGCGCGATGCCGAGCTTGCTGACCTTGTCGCGCAGGAAGACCTTGGCCTGTACGTCGACCACGGTGTCCTTGCCGGGACGGATGATCAGGCGATAGGCGCCGGTCGCACGCGGCGAATCCAGCAGGGCGAAGATCACCAGGTGCTTGTCCTGCGGCTTCGGACGCTCGATCCAGAATTCGCGGAAGCGCGGGAACTCTTCGCCGGACGGCAGCGCGGTGTCCAGCGCCAGGCCGCGGGCAGACAGACCGTAGGCCTGACCCTTGCCGACGACGCGGAAGTAGCTCGCGCCGAGGAAGGTCGCGATCTCGTCGAGCTTGTCGGCCTTGTTGATCGGGTAGAGCACGCGGAAGCCGGCGTAGCCGAGATCCTTGGTGGCATTGGCATCGAACTGCAGCGAACCGAAGTCGAAACGCGAAGGATCGTACTTGATCTCGCTGACGCCAGTGGCCGTCACTTCATTGATCTTCACCGGGGTGTCGAAGTGCATGCCCTGGTGATAGAAGCTCAGCTTGAACGGCGTCTTCTGGTCGGACCAGTAGGCCTTCTCGGTGCGGAAGCGAATCTGCTGGTAATCGGCGAACTTCATTTCGCTGAAGACCTTCGGCAGGTTGCTGGTCGGCGCGCTGTACTTCTCGCCGGCGAGCGTCTTCGCCTGAGCGGCGACGTCATCGATGTTGAAGGCCCAGGCCTGGCTGGCGCCCATGGCCAGAATGGCCGAGCCGACCAGCATGAGGTCGCGCAGGAAATTACGGGATGCGGGTTGCTGAACGGAACGGAAAATCACGAGTCCCCCTCGTCCGTGAACTTACATAAACCAAAGCCGGCCTGGACGATGCCAAGTGCCGGCGATTGAGATACGACCCCGGTGAGCCCGGATGATTCCCCGTTACGTTCGGGGAACCCCTGTCCGGCCCGGTGGCCGGCGCTCCCGGGGAGCCATTGTTGTGCTTGCATGCGCGTTACCATCATCCTACGGCCCGGTTACAGGCTGCCGTGCGTTCAAGCCTCCAGAAGAAAGGTCACCGGCCCGTCGTTGACCAGGTGAACCTGCATGTTGGCGCCGAAACGTCCGGTGGCGACCAGCGGATGACGGGCTCGTGCCTGCTCTACCAGGTAATCGAACAGCGCGGCGCCCTGTGCCGGGGGCGCCGCGCTGGAAAAACTCGGCCGCAGACCCTTGCGGGTGTCGGCGGCCAGGGTGAACTGCGAGACCAGCAGCAGGCCGCCGCCAACATCGCCAAGAGAAAGGTTCATTTTACCTTCAATATCGGCGAACACTCGATAGTTAAGCAGCTTGTGCAACAACCGCTGGGCGCCCGGTTCGTCGTCTTGCGGTTCCACACCGACCAGCGCCAGCAGGCCCTGGTCGATGGCGCCGACGATTTCCCCGTCGACCTCGACGCGCGCCGCGCTCACCCGTTGGATCAGCGCCTTCATTCAGCCTCCGGCGGGAGGTTCAGCAGGCGGCGACCGATTTCATTGGTGGCACGCACCAGCGCATCGGCGATACCCGGCTCGCTGGCGGCGTGGCCGGCGTCGCGGATGATCTGCAGCTCGCTGTTCGGCCAGGCCTTGTGCAGCGTCCAGGCGTTGTCCAGCGGGCAGACCACGTCGTAGCGGCCGTGAACGATGACGCCGGGCAGATGGGCGATGCGGTGCATGTTGCTCAGCAACTGGTCCGGTTCGAGGAACCCGCCGTTGATGAAGTAGTGGTTCTCGATGCGGGCGATGGACAGCGCACGGTGCGGATCGCTGAAGCGATCGACCACCGCCGGGTTCGGCCGCAGGGTGGCGGTACGCCCCTCCCACACCGACCAGGCGCGCGCGGCGTGCATCTGGGCGATCTGGTCGCTGCCCACCAGGCGCTTTCGGAATGCCTGCATCAGGTCGCCGCGCTCATCCGCCGGAATCGGCGCCAGGTAGTCCTCCCAGTAATCGGGGAACATCTGGCTGGCGCCTTCCTGGTAGAACCACTGCAAGTCCTGCGGGCGGCACAGGAAGATGCCGCGCAGGATCAGCGCATGGACGCGTTCTGGATGAGTCTGGGCGTAGGCCAGCGACAGGGTCGAACCCCAGGAGCCGCCGAACAGCACCCACTTCTCGATGCCCAGGTGCTCACGGATGCGCTCCATGTCCGCCACCAGGTTCCAGGTCGTGTTGTTGTCCAGGCTGGCGAAGGGCGTGGAGCGGCCACAGCCGCGCTGATCGAAGGTGACGATGCGGTAGAGGTTGGGATCGAAGAAGCGTCGCGACAGCGCATCGCAACCCGCACCCGGACCGCCATGCACGAACAGCACCGGCAGGCCGTCCTGGGTGCCGCTCTCGTCCACATAAAGGACGTGGGGCTCTTCGACGGCCAACTGGTGGCGGGCGTAAGGCTTGATTTCCGGATACAAAAGTTGCATGGCGCACTCCCGAATCTGCACGTGCGGTCGTCCTTCGACCGGATACCATCCCTAGGTTGTCGGGCATGATACCTGCGCCCGCGAAAAACCGATAAGGAGTTCATGCAGCATGCGAAGGAAGTTGTATCTTTGCCTGTTGTTCGCCACTTGTCTGCTCGCCGGATGCGGCAGCGACACCCCGCAGGACCAGTTGGGCGACGCGGTGCGCCAACTCAAGCGCAACCTCGACGCGCACGATACCCAGGCGGTGCTCGAGCAGTTGCACCAGGATTTCCGCACCCAGGGTGGCTACGACCGCGACTGGGCGCACCGCACCCTCGGCCAGGTATTTGCCGAGCAGCAGGGCATGCGCTTCATCGCCCTGGGCAAGAGCACCCGGGTCGACCGCCTCTACGACGGCATCGGTCGCACCCAGGTGGAACTGGCGGTCACCGGCGGCGCCGGCCTGCTGCCCGAACGCCGGCGCAACCGGCCCTACAGCGTCAGCCTGGAATGGTGGCGCGACGGCTACACCTGGAAGCTGGCGAGGCTCGACTGGCGATGAATCCCCTGCAGCACCGTATCCGCGCCGCCGGCCTGCTGGTCCGCGAGCAGAGCATTCTTCTCGTGCGCCACGAAGTGGACGGCGACATCTACTGGATTCCCCCGGGCGGCGGCTTCGAGTCGCAGAGCGACCGATCGACGCGCGACACGGTGAAGCGCGAGTGCCGCGAGGAAACAGGCCTGGAAGTCGAGGTCGGGCCGCTGGTCTACGTCCGCGAATTCGCCGAGCCACTGGCCGGGCGCTTCCACATGGAGCTGTTCTACCGAGTCGACGCCTGGCGCGGTGAACTCAGCCTGGACAACCTGATCGGCCTGGGCGGCGATGAGCACGACATCCGCGAAGTGGCCTGGGTGGCGCGCGACGACCTGACGCGACTGCCCTCCTTCTACCCCGCCGAATTGCTCGACGACGTCTGGGACCGTCTGGCCGCCCCCATCCCGCCGATCCGCCACCTGGGCCTGCAGGTTTGAAGCGCCGGCGCGTCCTCGCCCTGCTGGCCGTGCTGATCGGCGCGCCCATGTTGCTTCCCGAGCATCCGCAGATCCCGGTACAGGGCGCGCGCAGCCGCGACTGGAATTCGCGTTCCTTCTGGTACGAGCCCTGGGGATTATCCGGCGTGCACAAGGGCATAGACATCTTCGCCGACTCCGGCACGCCGGTCGTCGCGCCCGTGTCGGGGCTGGTGCTGTACCGCGGCGAACTCAGCCTCGGCGGCAAGGTGGTGGTGCTGCTCGGCCCGAAATGGCGCCTGCACTACATGGCGCACCTGCAGGACACGAGCGCCTCGCCGCTGGAGCCGGTCAGTCGTGGCGAAGTGCTCGGGACGGTGGGCACCAGCGGCAACGCCAATGGCCGGCCGCCACACCTGCACTATTCAGTGCTGTCGCTGCTGCCGCGCCCCTGGGCGATGACCCGGGAAAGTCAGGGCTGGAAGAAGATGTTCTTCATCGACCCGGGTGCCTATCTCCAGGCGCCCTGACCACGGGCTTTGTAGGAGCGGATCTCATCCGCGAAATCCCAGCACCGAAGCTTCCCTGTAGGAGCGCGCCATGCGCGCGATTCGCGGACAAGGTCCGCTCCTACAGGTGCAGTCGATCAGCGCCCGTAACGCTCCCGCCCCCAGGCGAGGAAGCTCTCGAGCATCTGCCGCAACACCGCGCGGGTCGGGCCAGCCAGTTCCTCGCGGTAGTCGAAGGGCGCTATCTCGTTCATGTAGGTGCACTGCGACAGTTCGAGCTGCACCGCGTGCACGTCTTGTTGCGGCTGGCCGTAGTGGCGGGTGATGTGGCCGCCCTTGAAGCGACCGTTGAGCACATGACTGTAGCCCACCGCCTCGGCGCAGACTGCTTGCAGGCGCTCGGCGATTTGCGGATCGCAGCTGGCGCCGGCGAAGGTGCCGATGTTGAAGTCCGGCAGGCGGCCGTCGAACAGGTGCGGGATGTGCGAGCGGATCGAGTGCGCATCCCACAGCAAGGCGTAGCCGAACTCGGCCTTCAGCCGCGCCAGCTCCTCTTCCAGGGTGCGATGGTAAGGCGTCCACACTTCCGCCAGGTAGCGCGCGCGCTCTTCCTTCGACGGGGTTTGGCCTTCCTTATAAAGAGGGCGGCCGTCGAACAGGGTTTCCGGGTACAGGCCGGTGGTGGCGCTGGCGTACAGCGGCTGGTCGTCGGCCGGGCGGTTGAGGTCGATGACGTAGCGCGAATAGTTGGCCGCCAGGGTGCTGGCGCCCAGCTCCTCGGCGAAGTCGTACAGGCGCGGAATGTTCCAGTCGGTGTCGGCCAGCTCCTGCGCCTCGTCGACCAGGCCGGCGGCCACCGCCGGGGTCAGGCGCACGCCCGGGTGCGGCATGCTGATCAGCAGCGGAACGCGGCCGCGGCTGAAGCTCAGGACGTTATCCACAGGTGATTTCCTCTGCGTGGCGAATGATGCGCTTGGGCAGGTCGCCGCCCAGCCAGTAGGCCAGTTCGGCCGGGCGCTGGATGTCCCAGGCGACGAAGTCGGCGAGCTTGCCCGCTTCCAGGCTGCCGTGGTCGGCTTCCAGGCCAAGCGCACGAGCGGCGTACAGGGTCACGCCGGCCAGCGCTTCTTCCGGGGTCAGGCGGAAGGCGGTGCAGCCCATGTTCAGCATCAGGCGCAGCGACAGCGCCGGCGAGGTGCCGGGGTTGAGGTCGCTGGCCAGGGCGATGGCCACGCCGTGCTTGCGCAGCGCATCCATCGGCGGCAGCTGGGTTTCGCGCAGGACGAAGAAGGCACCCGGCAGCAACACGGCAACGGTGCCAGCGGCGGCCATGGCAATGGCGTCTTCCTCGGTCATGTATTCCAGGTGATCGGCCGAAAGCGCCTGGTAGCGCGCCGCCAGGCTCGAACCGTGCAGCGACGACAGTTGCTCGGCGTGCAGCTTGACCGGCAGGCCGAGGGCCTTGGCGGCCTTGAACACCCGCTCGACCTGCGCCGGGGAGAACGCCAGGTGCTCGCAGAAGGCGTCCACCGCGTCGACCAACCCCTCGGCGGCAAGCGCCGGGAGGATTTCGCTGCAGATCAAGTCGATGTAGTCGTCGGCTCGCCCGGCGTATTCCGGCGGCAATGCGTGGGCCGAGAGGCAGGTGGTGCGCACCGTCACCGGCAACACTTCGCCCAGGCGGCGGGCGACGCGCAGCATCTTGCGTTCGCTGGCCAGGTCCAGGCCGTAGCCGGACTTGATCTCCAGCACCGTCACGCCGTCGGCCAACAGCGGCCGGGCGCGGCGGACCGCGCTGCTCAGCAGGTCGTCCTCGCTGGCCTCGCGGGTAGCGCGCACGGTGCTGGCGATGCCGCCGCCGGCAGCGGCGATCTCGGCGTAGCTGGCGCCTTCCAGGCGCATCTCGAACTCGGCGCTGCGGTCGCCGCCGAACACCAGGTGCGTGTGGCAGTCGATCAGCCCCGGCGTCAGCCAGGCGCCGTCCAGGTCGTGGCTGCGCTGCGCGTCATGTGCCGGCAGCTCGGCGCGCGGGCCGATCCAGCTGATCCGCTCGCCGTCGGTGAGGACGGCCGCATCCTCGATGATCGAGTACTTGCCGCCGACCATGGTCGCCGCGTGGCAGTTTTGCCAGAGCTGTTTCATCGTTACCTCTCGTCGTCAGGCCTGGCTCGGCAGGACCATCTGCGCCGGAACCTGGCGCTTGCTGCCGCGAGCCAGGAAGTAATAGACCAGCGCCGGCAGCGCCAGGCCGACCAGCCAGGAAATGTCCACGCCACCGAGCTTCTCGACCATCGGGCCGCTGTAGAAGGCGCTGTCGATGAACGGCATCTGAATCAGCACGCCGAAGACGTAGACGCCGATGCCGATCCAGTTCCAACGACCGTAACGGCCGTCCGGATCGCCCAGGGCCGGTACGTCGTAGCGCTCACGGGTGATGCCGTAGTAGTCCACCAGGTTGATCGCGCTCCACGGGGTGAAGAACGCCAGGAGGAACAGCAGGAAGGACTTGAACGCCGCCAGGAACGAATGCTGTCCGGCCAGCGCCAGGCCGGTGGACAGGCCGACGATGCACAGTACGAACACCAGGCGCTGGGCGCGGCTGATGGTCAGCTGGCCGCGGAAGCCGCTGATGATGGTGGCGATGCACATGAAGCTGCCGTAGGCGTTGAGAGTGGAGATGGTGGTCTTGCCCAGGATCACGCTGAAGAACAGCGCCGAAGCCAGCAGGCCGCTGGCGCCGAGACCGACGATGAAGGCCACCGGCTGGCCGGAGAAGGCCTTGCCGGCCAGCGCCGCGGCGAACACGCCGAGAACCATCGAGGCCTGCGAGCCCAGCACCGAGCCGACGCCAACGGCGAGGAAGGTCTTCAGCGACGAGGTGTGGCTCGGCAGGTAGCGCGAGTAGTCGGCGACGTAGGGGCCGAAGGCGATCTGCCAGGAGGCCGACAGCGACACCGCGAGCAGGAAGCTGCCCCAGGCGAAGTGGCGGTTGTCCAGCAGCACGCCGACGTCATTGGTCGACAGCAGGCGCACGAACAGATAGGCGAAGGCGGCCACGCCGATCACGCTGGCCGCCTTGCCCAGGATGTGGATGACCCGGTAGCCGCAGACGGTGAGGACCACGATCACCGCGGCGAAGATCAGGATGCCCGCTGTCTCGCTCACGCCCAGCAGGGAGCTGACAGCCTGCCCGGCAAGCACCGCACCGGTGGCGTTGAAGCCGACATACATGATGCACACCAGCACCAGCGGGATCACGGCGCCGAACACACCGAACTGCACGCGGCTGGAGATCATCTGCGGCAGGCCGAGTTTCGGCCCCTGGGCGCCGTGCAGCGCCATGACCGCGCCGCCGAAGACCTGGCCGATGAACAGGCCGATCAGCGACCAGAACACGTCGCCGCCCAGCACCACGGCCAGGGCCCCGGTGACGATGGCGGTGATCTGCAGGTTGCAGCCGAACCACAGGGTGAATTGGCTGAGCAGGCGGCCGTGCCGCTCTTTCTCGGGGATGTAGTCGATGGAACGGGTTTCGATCAGGGACTTACCAGCCATGAAGCTCTCCTCGCTCGCGGCCGTTCACGGCGACCGCGCCATTGTTTTTATGCACAGCGAATCCTGATTCCTCGCGGAGGCGGCGCAAGCACCGCCCCCTCCCCCTGCCGTCACTGGCGGGCGGCCTCCAGCACGGCTCTCGAGATGATGATCTTCTGCACTTCCGAGGTGCCCTCGAAGATCCGCAGGATGCGCGCGTCACGCACGAAGCGCTCCAGCGGCAGGTCGCGGATGTAGCCGTAGCCGCCGTGCAGTTGCAGCGCGGCGTCGGTGATGAAACCGCAGGCTTCGGCGGCGAACAGCTTGGCGGTGGCCGACTCCAGGCTGAAACGCTGGCCGCTGTCGCGCCGGGCCGCAGCCTTCATGGTCAACAGGCGCGCGGCCTCGAACTGCGCGTGCATGTCGGCGATGCGCCACTGGGTGCCCTGGTAGGCGGACAACGGCTTGGGGCCGATCTGCCGCTCGTCCACCCACTTGAGCGCGTATTCCATGGCCGCGCGGGCGATGCCCAGCGACATGGCGGCGACCTCCACGCGACCGCGGTCGAGCACTTCCATCGCCGTGCGGAAACCGTGGTTTTCCTGGCCCAGCAGCGCCGACGCAGGCAGCCAGCAGTCCAGCGCCAGCTCGTAGATGGTGCTGCCGCGCAGGCCCATGGTTTTCTCCGGGTTGGAGAAGGTAACGCCCTCGGTGCCCCGGGGAATCATGAAGGCGCTGATGCCGCGGGCGCCCGCTTCCGGGTCGGTCTTGGCATAGAGGACGATGAAGTCCGCCTCGCGGGCATTGGTGATGTAGTGCTTGCTGCCGCGAATGCGCCAGCCATCGTTCTCGCGCACGGCACGGGTACGCATGTCCGCCGGGTTGGAACCGGCGGCCGGTTCGGTGAGGCCGAAGGCACCCAGCAGTTCGCCGCTGGCGCAGCGCGGCAGCCATTCCTGGCGCTGCGCCTCGGTGCCGCCGATGAGGATCGAGTCGGTGGCGAGGAAGTGCGCGGTCAGCGCCGAAGCGGTGGAAGCGCAGGCGGCGGAGACAGCCTCGACCACCGCGCTCATCGCCAGGCTGCCGATGCCGAAGCCGCCGTACTGCTCGGGCAGGTTGATCCCCATGAAGCCCAGCTCACCCAAGGCCTTCAGGCTTTCCGCGCAGAAGCTCTCGGTTTCGTCGTAGCGTTGCGCGTTGGCCGCCAGCACTTCACGGCAGACACGCTCGGCGGCGTCGACGATGGCCTGCTCGGTGGCGTCGATTTCAAAGTTCATTCACAGCTCCAGCAACATCGTTGAGGCCGAACGCCGCATTGCCTTCGCCGAGGCGCGGCGCGCGGGCCGTGACATGGGGCTTGCGCCCGTTGAAGAACACCGGCTGCGGCACCAGCGGCGGCTCGCCGTCGCCGACATCGAGCAGCAGTTGGCGCACCTGCGCCTGCTCGCTGCCGGTGGCCTCGGCAAGGTTCCACACCGGCGAGGCCGGCACGCCGGCGTCGAGCAGCAGGTCGCAGGCCTGCTCGACGCTGCGCTGGCCGGTCCAGGCCTCGATCTCGGCGCGCAGCGCCTGCTCGTGGCGGGTGCGCGACGGGTCGTCGGCGAAGCGCGGGTCGTCGGCCAGCTCGGCGCGCCCGATGCTTTCGCAGAAGCGCCGGAACAGCTTGTCGCTGGCCACCGCGATCACCACCAGGCCGTCGGCGGCGCGGTAGGTGTCGAAGGGCGTGGACACCGGGTGGCGGTTGCCCACCAGGCCCGGCGCGCGACCGTTGGCGAAGAGGTTGGACAGCCCGGTCATCTGCAGGCTGACCAGCACGTCGAACATGGCCACGTCGATGTACTGCGCGCTGGCGCCGCGTTCGCGGGCGAAGAGCGCGCTACTGATCGCCCAGGCCGCGTAGACCCCGGCGCAGAGATCGCCCAGGGCTTCGCCGCTGCGGGTCGGGCCGGTCTGCTCGAAGCCGGTGACGCTCATCAACCCGGACATCGCCTGCGCGACTATGTCGTAGGCCGGGCGCCGCGACAGCGGGCCGTCCTGACCGAACCCCGAGATGCTCGCGTAGATCAACCGCGGGTTGTGCGCCTTGAGGCTGTCAAAGTCGATGCCCAGGCGCTGGGTGACGCCGGGGCGGAAGTTCTCCACCACCACGTCGGCGTCGGCCACCAGTTCGTAGAAGCGCAGCAGGTCGGCGCTGGCCTTGAAGTCCAGTTCGACGCTGCGCTTGCCGCGGTTGATCAGGCCGAAGTAGACGCTCTCGCCGTCCTTGAAGGGGCCGAGGTGGCGACTGTCGTCGCCATGCCCGGGTACTTCGAACTTGATCACCTCGGCGCCCAGGTCGGCGAGCATGGCAGTGCAGTGCGGACCGGCGAGCACGCGGCTCAGGTCCAGCACCCGCACGCCCTGCAGCGGCCGTGGAGCGGGGTTATCGGTCAGGGGGTTCATCGTCCGGGCCTCACTTGCCGGTGATCATTGGCAGGTTCAGGCCCTGCTCCTTGGCGCAGTCGATGGCGATCTGGTAGCCAGCGTCCGCATGGCGCATTACGCCGGTGGCCGGGTCGTTGGTCAGCACGCGGGCGATACGCGCGGCGGCCTCGTCGGTGCCGTCGCAGACGATCACCACGCCCGAGTGCTGGGAGAAGCCCATGCCCACGCCGCCGCCGTGGTGCAGCGAAACCCAGGTGGCGCCGCTGGCGGTGTTCAGCAGGGCGTTGAGCAGCGGCCAGTCGGAGACGGCGTCGGAGCCGTCCTGCATGGCCTCGGTTTCACGGTTGGGGCTGGCCACCGAACCGGAGTCCAGGTGGTCACGGCCGATCACCACCGGCGCGGACAGCTCGCCGGAGCGGACCATCTCGTTGAACGCCAGGCCGAGCTTGGCGCGCAGGCCCAGGCCGACCCAGCAGATGCGTGCCGGCAGGCCCTGGAAGCTGATGCGCTCGCGGGCCATGTCCAGCCAGCGGTGCAGGTGGGCGTCGTCCGGGATCAGTTCCTTGACCTTGGCGTCGGTCTTGTAGATGTCCTGCGGATCACCCGACAGCGCGGCCCAGCGGAACGGACCGACGCCACGGCAGAACAGCGGACGGATGTAGGCCGGAACGAAGCCGGGGAAGTCGAAGGCGTTGGCCACGCCCTCTTCCTTGGCCATCTGGCGGATGTTGTTGCCGTAGTCGAAGGTCGGTACGCCCTGCTTCTGGAAGTCGAGCATGGCTTTCACGTGGACGGCCATGGACTGCTTGGCGGCTTTCACCACGGCGGCCGGATCGGTCTTGGCGCGGTCGCGGTACTGGTCCCAGGTCCAGCCGATCGGCAGGTAGCCGTTGAGCGGGTCGTGGGCAGAGGTCTGGTCGGTGACCATGTCCGGACGCACGCCACGGCTCACCAGTTCCGGCAGGATCTCGGCAGCGTTGCCGTGCAGGGCGATGGAGATGGCCTTGCCTTCGGCGGTGTACTTGGCGATGCGCGCCAGGGCGTCGTCCAGGTCGGTGGCCTGCTCGTCGACGTAACGGGTCTTCAGGCGGAAGTCGATGCGGCTCTGCTGGCACTCGATGTTCAGCGAGCAGGCGCCGGCAAGGGTCGCGGCCAGCGGCTGGGCGCCGCCCATGCCACCGAGGCCGGCGGTGAGCACCCAGCGACCGGCCAGGTTGCCGTTGTAGTGCTGGCGGCCGGCTTCGACGAAGGTTTCGAAGGTGCCCTGGACGATGCCCTGGCTGCCGATGTAGATCCAGGAGCCGGCGGTCATCTGGCCGTACATGGCCAGGCCCTTGGCATCCAGTTCGTTGAAGTGTTCCCAGGTCGCCCAGTGCGGCACCAGGTTGGAGTTGGCGATCAGCACGCGCGGGGCGTCGCGGTGGGTCTTGAACACGCCGACCGGCTTGCCGGATTGCACCAGCAGGGTCTCGTCGTCGTTCAGCTCTTTAAGGGTGGCGACGATCTTGTCGTAGCACTCCCAGTTGCGCGCGGCGCGGCCGATGCCGCCGTATACCACCAGCTCTTTCGGGTTCTCGGCGACATCCGGGTCGAGGTTGTTCATCAGCATGCGCAGCGGCGCTTCGGTCAGCCAGCTCTTGGCGTTCAGCTGGGTGCCGCGCGGGGCACGGATTTCGACATCGCGGAATTTGGTGTTCGAGTTGCTCACGGGATGACTCCTGACTCGGGTGACTGTTGGGCCTTCTAGGCGACCGGGTTAGCGGTGCGGCCGCCTGGACGTCCACACACATATCTACTTGTACATACAAGAATATGCATGACTAGGGCCAACATGGCAGGACACCTGGCAAAAAAATCGGGGATGCCGCTCTAGGACGCGGCAGTCGGGGATTTCAGCTTCGACGGCGACGGCAGAGTGATCGCAGTCACGGGGCACCCAAGGTGTTACCCAGCCCTACAGCGGTGACACTTTCTGGAGCATGACGCCCCATTGCGGGGCGAACCGGTAACAGACAATTACCTGCCTTCCTGCATGAGCAGCCCCCTTGGCCCCCACAGGTGCCATCGCCCTGGCGCAGGCTCGACCAGCGTATCTGTATATACAGCTACAACAGCACGAACCTTCCCTCTTCAGCGGCTCGCCTTCGCGCCACCGCTGCGCCCGCGCGCATCCGCTCAGCCTGAGCAGGCGCTACACAGGCCGCCGCACGCGCTGGCACTTTCGGTGACACCCCGGCGCCGCACCGGAGCCCGCCGATTCCGGCGCAGCGCTCTAGCCCGCCGCCGGGCATTTCCTGGCCCACTAATTGCCTAGCTGTATATACAGGCATGTATGCCACCGACATCCCCTCGCGGCAGAGTCCGCCCCCACTGCCAGGTAACACTTCCATGACCAACAGCGTCCGCATCCTTCCCGGCCACTTCACCCTCGACCAGCTGCGTCAGATCCACCAGCAGGGCGCCCACTTCGAGCTTGATCACAGCTGCCTCGTCGCCGTCCACGCCAGCCAGCGCACGGTCCACGAGATCATCGCCAACCAACGCACCGTGTACGGCATCAACACCGGATTCGGCTTGCTGGCGCGCACCTCCATCCCTGGCGACCAGCTGACCAAGCTGCAGCGCAACCTGCTGCTGTCGCACTGCACCGGCACCGGCCCGCTGCTCGACGACGCCACCGTCGGCCTGATCATGGCGCTGAAGGCGGCCTCGCTGGCGCGCGGCTTCTCCGGCGTGCGCTGGGAAGTCATCGAGGGGCTGCGCAAGCTGCACCAGGCCGGGGTCTTCCCGTGCATCCCGTCGCAAGGTTCGGTGGGCGCCTCGGGCGACCTGGCGCCGCTGGCGCACATGTCCGCCGTGCTGATCGGCGTTGGCCAGGTGCGTCATGAAGGGCGCATCCTCGAAGCCGCCGAAGGCCTGGCCATCGCCGGCCTGGAACCCCTGGAGCTTGGGCCGAAGGAAGGCCTGGCGCTGATCAATGGCACCCAGGTATCCACCGCCCTGGCGCTGCGTGGCCTGTTCGCCGCCGAGAAGCTGTTCTCCGCTGCGGTAGTCGCCGGCAGCCTGACCGTCGAGGCGCTGAAAGGCTCCTACGTACCCTTCGACGCGCGTATCCAGGCGGTGCGCGGCCAGCCCGGGCAGATCGATGTGGCTGCGCTCTACCGCGGCCTGCTGCACGACAGCCAGATCAACCAGTCGCACATCCACTGCAAGCGCGTGCAGGACCCGTACTCGCTGCGCTGCCAGCCGCAGGTGATGGGCGCCTGCCTCGACCACCTGCGCTTCGCCGCCGGCGTGTTCCTGCGCGAGGCCAATGCGGTTTCCGATAACCCGCTGGTGTTCAGCGCCGACGGCGACGTGCTCTCCGGCGGCAACTTCCACGCCGAGCCGGTAGCCATGGCGGCCGACGTGCTGGCCCTGGCGATCGCCGAGATCGGTGCGCTGTCCGAGCGCCGCGTGGCGCAGCTGGTCGATCCGGCGCTGTCGGGCCTGCCGGCATTCCTGGTGCGCGAGGGCGGGCTGAACTCCGGCTTCATGATCGCCCAGGTCACCACCGCGGCCCTGGCCTCGGAAAACAAGACCCTGGCGCACCCCGCCTCGGTGGATAGCCTGCCGACTTCGGCGAACCAGGAGGACCACGTATCCATGGCCACCTTCGCCGCGCGCCGCCTGCTGGACATGGCCGGCAACAGCTCGGCGGTGGTCGCCGTGGAGCTGCTCGCCGCGGCCCAGGGCGTGGACTTCCACCTGCCGCTGCAGACCTCGCCGAAGCTGGTCCAGGTGATGAACATGATCCGCGCCGAGGTACCGGGCTACGACGAGGACCGCTACTTCGCCCCGGACATCGCCGCCGCGCGCGCCTGGGTCGAGGGCGGCGCCTTCGCCCGCTGGCTGCAGCCTGACGCGCTGTACGCCTGAGTCCGCACCGGCCAGGGGCGCGAAGCGGGTTACACTCGCCGACCGCCCCGCCCGATCCGCCGTAGCCACGGAGCCGTTGCGCCATGAATGCCAAGTCCACCGCCCCGCAAGCCCTGTACCGCCAGGCCAAGTCCTATGTCGAGGACCGCCTGCGCTCCGGCGAGTGGCAGCCCGGCGACCTGATTCCCTCGGAGAACCGCCTGGTGACGGAGCTGGGCATGTCGCGCATGACGGTCAACCGCGCACTCCGCGAGCTGACCGCCGAGGGGCGCCTGGTGCGCCTCTCCGGCGTCGGCACCTTCGTCGCCGACCGCAAGCCGCAGTCGAACCTGCTGATGATCGCCAACCTCGCCGACGAGGTCCGCGCCCGCGGCCACGCTTACGAATGCCGGCTGATCACCCTGACCCGCGAGGCGGCCTCGATGCCGGTCGCGGCCGCGCTGTCACTACCCACAGGCAGCTCGGTGTTCCACGTCACCTGCGTGCACTGCGAGGAAGGCGTGCCGGTGCAACTGGAAGACCGCTACGTGAATCCCGAGCTGATTCCGGAGCTGCTGCTGCAAAGGTTCGACAACGACCTGCAGCCGTCCCAGTACCTGCTTAACACCATCGCACCGGACGAGATGGAGCACATCGTCGACGCCGTGCTGCCCACACCGGCGGAAGCGGAACTGCTCGAACTGGAAGGCAACGAACCCTGCCTGGTGCTGATGCGCCGGACCTGGGTGCAGAACAAGGCAGTGACCTATGTGCGCTTCGTCCACCCGTCGTCGCGCTACCGCCTGGGCAGTCGCATGCCGGTGAACGGGGTCAATCGGGCGGGCTAGCGCCAGACCCGCCCGGCGTAGGAGCGGATCTCATCCGCGAAAACCCTCGCGCCGATCCACCCGTAGGGCGCATAACCGCGTTCGCGGTTATGCGCCGCCAACCGGCACGAACACGGCGGATAACCCCTTCGGGGTTATTCGCCCTACGGGGTCGGAATTCGTGCCGTACGGTGGAAGCGCGGCGCGAATCAGCCCCGCGCGCTGAGCTCGATCAAGCAGCAATTCACCGGCCCGTCCGACTCCAGGCACAGTTCGGCGAGCCCATCGACGCCTTCGACTCGCAGGCAATCGTGCTGCCCGAGCACACCGCAGTCATGCCCGTCGAGGCTGACGCGCAGGCCATCGCCGCAACTGAACAGCAGCCAGACGCCAGGCGAGGAGAACAGCCGCTGTTCGCCATCGACGCGCAGCCATTGCAGGCGCGCGTCGTAGCGGGCCGGCGAGTAGATCAGGTTGAAGTCGCGGATCGCTCCGCCCAGCAGGGTGCAGTGCACGCGGCTGTCGCCGCTGAAGGCGAAGGGATCGAGTGGCAGCAGC
This sequence comes from Pseudomonas sp. QL9, assembly GCF_041409665.1. NCBI lineage: Bacteria > Pseudomonadati > Pseudomonadota > Gammaproteobacteria > Pseudomonadales > Pseudomonadaceae > Pseudomonas > Pseudomonas sp. QL9. The sequence continues at coordinate 3,101,379 of NZ_CP166971.1, read as the reverse complement.
GGCCGCGAGTCCACGCCATCGACGCACAGGGACATGCCGGCGCCTTCGAGCACCGTGATGACCCGCTGGTAGCCGTTGAAGGCCGAGAAACCGCCGGACTCGCCGACGTCGGCGATCGACAGGCGCCAGCCGAAGCCCTCCAGCCCCGCGCCATCGTCGCGGGTGATCTCCAGGGTGGTCCCGGCCCCGTTCTTCCAGGGCATGCGGGGATAGTCGGCGGCGCGCAGCAGGTCGATCATTGTTCGAATTTCCCCTCGAGTCGGTAACGGGTGCCCGGATACAGCAGGCGGGTGCTGGACACCACCTGACGGCCGGACCAGGTGCGACGACGGATCAGCAGGCAGGGCTCGCCGCGCTCGATCTTCAGCAGCTTGCATTCGGCCGGCGTGGCCAGCACCGCCTCGACCACGTGCTCGCCCTGGGTCATCGGCGCTTGCGCGGACAGGTACGCGTAGGGCGTGTCGTGGGTGAAGTCCTGCTCCAGGTAGTGCGGCGCGACCTGCGGATTGACGTAGCGCTCCTCTATCTGCACCGGCACGCCGTTCTCGAAGTGCACCAGCAGCGAATGGAACAGGCGCTGGCCTTCGCGCAGGTCCAGGGCCATGGCGCGCTCCGGCGTCGCCTTGACCTCATCGAGGACGATGACCTCGGCGCGGTGGCTGTGGCCACGGCTGGCGATCTCGTCGGCGATGTTGTGCACCTCGAACAGCGCCGCCTGACCCTTGGGCTCGGCGACGAAGGTACCCACCCCTTGCATGCGCACCAGCAGACCGTCAGCGGTCAGCTCTCGAAGCGCGCGGTTGATGGTCATGCGGCTGAAGCCCAGCTCGGCGACCAGCTCGCTCTCGGAGGGCACCCGGTGATGCGCCGGCCAGGCGCCGCTGGTGATCTGCTGGGTGATCATCTGCTTGACCCGCGCGTACAGCGGCGCCGGCGTTTCCCCGAGCTGCGCAGCCAGCGGCGTGGACGAAGGGTGTGAATTCGGCATCGGAGCGCTCCTTGGCGGGATGACCTCAACGGCAGTTTACGCAGCCCATGAACGTCTGTATATGTATATACAAATAAATCCATGCGTGCAGGAGCATGATTATGCCCGCCTATTACGCCGAACGCGCCCTCCTCCCCACGGGCTGGGCCGACGCCGTCCGCTTCGAGGTTTCCGCCCAGGGGCTGATCGCCCAGGTCCAGGTCGGCGCCAGCGCCGAAGGCGCCCAGCGCCTCGCCGGCCCGGTGCTGCCGGGCATGCCGAACCTGCACTCGCACGCCTTCCAGCGCGCCATGGCCGGCCTCGCCGAAGTGGCGGGCAACCCCAACGACAGCTTCTGGACCTGGCGCGAGCTGATGTACCGCCTGGTCGGCCGCATCACCCCGGAACAGCTCGAAGTCATTGCCCGCCAGCTGTACATCGAGATGCTCAAGGCCGGTTACACCGGCGTCGCCGAATTCCACTACGTGCACCACGACGGCAACGGCCGCCCCTACGCCAACCCGGCGGAGCTGTCGTTGCGCATCAGCCAGGCCGCCCGCGAAGCTGGTATCGGCCTGACCCTGCTGCCGGTGCTCTACTCCCATTCCGGCTTCGGCGGCCAGGCCCCGAGCGAGGGGCAGCGGCGCTTCATCAACGGCACCGACGCCTACCTCGACCTGCAGGCGAACCTGCGCAGCCGTCTTGCCGGGCAGCCGGCGCAACGTGTCGGCCTGTGCTTCCACTCGCTGCGCGCGGTGACCCCGCAACAGATCACCGACGTGCTGGAGTCGGACTTCAGCGAAGGGCCGATCCACATTCACATCGCCGAACAGCAGAAGGAAGTCGACGACTGCCTGGCGTGGAGCGGCCGCCGTCCGCTGCAGTGGCTGTACGACAACATCGAGGTGGACGAGCGCTGGTGCCTCGTCCACGCGACCCACGCGCAGGCCGACGAAGTCCGCGCGATGGCCGCGAGTCGAGCGGTGGCCGGCCTGTGCCTGACCACCGAAGCCAACCTCGGCGACGGCATCTTCCCGGCGGTGGACTTCCTCGCCCAGGGCGGCCGCCTGGGCATCGGTTCGGACAGCCACGTCTCGCTCAGCGTGGTCGAGGAGTTGCGTTGGCTGGAGTACGGCCAGCGCCTGCGCGATCAGCGCCGCAACCGCCTTTACCGCGAGAAGCAGCCAAACGTCGGCCAGACGCTCTACGAAGCCTCGCTGCTCGGCGGCGCCCAGGCCCTCGGCCAGCCGGTGGGCCAGCTCGCCGAAGGCCAGCGCGCCGACCTGCTGGTGCTCGACGGCCACGATCCCTACCTGGCGACGGCGGGCAACGATGCCCTGCTCAACCGCTGGCTGTTCGCCGGCAGCGACCGCCAGGTGCGCGACGTGATGGTCAACGGCCAGTGGGTGGTGCGCGAACGCCGCCACGCGCTGGAGGAAAGCAGCGCCGAGGAATTCACCACGGTGCTGCGCCAACTGCTGGGCTGACGATCCCGGCCACCATGAAAAACGCCCCTTTCGGGGCGTTTTGCATTTCAGGGCTTGCCGATGGCGCTGTCGTCGCTGCGCCAGATCAGGTCGGCAGTGTCGTAGCCGCGCCTGTTGGCCTCGGCCAGCAGGCGACGCAGGACGGGCTCGGGCAGGCTCGGCTGGCGCGACAGCAGCCAGAGGTAGGCGCGGTCGCGGCTGCCGACCAGCGCGGTCTGGTAGGCCGCATCGACGTAGAGCACCTGGTAGTCGCCGCGCACCAGGTCGGGGAACAGCCGCGTCGGCCAGTTATCGAAGCGCACCCAGAAGGCGTCGGTGCGGCCGGGCACCTGCGGCGTCGCCGTGCCGACCACCTGCTTCCAGCTGCCATCATCCGTGCGGCAGCGATTGAGCACTCCGAGGCTGCCGTCGGCGCGCAGGCTGTAGTGCGCCTCCGATTGCCGGCAGGCGCGCTGGAAGATCATCGGCTTGCGCGCCAGCTCGTACCAGGTGCCCTGGTAGCGCTGCGGATCGACTTGGACCGTGGCCGGCGGCTCGGGCGAGTGTCCGGCGCAACCGGCCAGCGCGGCGCCCAGCACAAGCAGTGTCAGGGCGCGCATGTCACTTGAGTCCTTCGCCGGAGAACATCAGCACCTTGTCGCCGGCGTACTGCACGCTGATGTAGGTTTTCTGGTCGCCCCAGGTGCAGCTGGCGAAGCCCAGCGCGCCGGCGCACTCGGTGGGCTTGCCGAGCAGCTTCTCGACGTCCGCCTTGGTCATGCCGGCCTGGAGCTTGGAATAGTTTTCCTGGTTGATCTTGCTGCAGGCGCTGATGGCGATGCAGAGGGCAAGCAGGGCGATACGGCGGAAGGTCATGGGCAACTCCTTGGCAGATGGGGGCCGCCGGTCAATCTTGGCACAGGCCAGGCCCGAGGCGCTGCCTTGGAGTCAGAAACGTGAGCCGGGTTCCGTGAGGAATTGCACTTCTTCGGCGCTGGATTCGCGGCCCAGAATCGCATTGCGATGGGGGAAGCGGCCGAAGCGCGCGATCACCGCGCGGTGCCTTTCGGCATAGTCCAGGAAGTCGGCGAACAGCGGCTTGTCCTGCTCGTCCGCTGTCTCGTGCAGCTCGGCGAAGCATTGCACCGCCTGGTCCTGCAGGGCGAGGTCCTCGGCGTGCTCGAGCACTATGTAGACGAAGACCCGCTCGATCGCCTGCAGCTGGCGGTCCAGCCCGGCGGCAATGCCCTTGCGCACCAGTGCCTGGGCGCGCGAATCGCCGGCGAAAGCGCGCGGCGAGTCGCGGAAGATCATCCGCGGCAGTTGGTCCAGCAGCAGGATCAGCGCCAGCCAACCCTGCGCCGAGCCGGCCCAGTCGGCCAGCCCGCCATCGAGGGCCTGGCGCGTCGGACCGCCGAATCGCAGGTCCGAGGCCACGTCCTCGCAGGCGCTCTTGCCGAACCAGAGGCCGTGGCGCTGGGCGGCGACGTCACTGGCGCTCAGGGCGTCGCCGAACCACCAGTCCAGCAACGCCTGCCAGGCGGGTACCGAGGTCATCAGGCCTGGTGGTAGCCGGTGACGCGCTCGACTTCTTCCTTCGAACCGAGGAAGACGGCGACGCGCTGGTGCAGGCTTTCCGGCTTGATGTCGAGGATGCGCTGGGTGCCGTTGGTAGCGGCGCCGCCGGCCTGCTCGATGATGAAGGACATCGGGTTGGCTTCGTACATCAGGCGCAGCTTGCCGGGCTTCTCCGGCTCGCGGGCGTCACGCGGGTACATGAACACGCCGCCGCGGGTCAGGATGCGGTGCACGTCGGCCACCATCGAGGCGATCCAGCGCATGTTGTAGTTCTTGCCCAGCGGGCCTTCCTTGCCGGCCAGCAGCTCGTCGACGTAGCGCTTCACCGGAGCTTCCCAGTGGCGCTGGTTGGACATGTTGATGGCGAACTCGGCGGTGCTGGTCGGCACGCTGATGTTCTCGTGGGTCAGCACGAAGCTGCCCAGCTCGCGGTCCAGGGTGAAGCCCTTCACGCCATTGCCCAGGGTCAGGATCAGCATGGTCTGCGGGCCGTAGATGGCGTAGCCGGCCGCGACCTGCTTGGTGCCCGGCTGGAGGAAGGCTTCCTCGCTCAGGCTGTCGTTCTGGCTCAGGTGCTCCTGCGGGCAGCGCAGGACCGAGAAGATGGTGCCGACCGAGACGTTGACGTCGATGTTGCTGGAGCCATCCAGCGGATCGAAGACCAGCAGGTAGGCGCCCTTGGGATAGCGGCCGGGGATCTGGTAGGGGTGGTCCATCTCCTCGGAGGCCATGCCGGCCAGGTTGCCGGCCCACTCGTTGGCTTCGAGGAGGATTTCGTTGGACATCACGTCCAGCTTCTTCTGCACCTCGCCCTGCACGTTCTCGGTGCCCATGCTGCCGAGCACGCCACCGAGGGCGCCCTTGGACACGGCATGGCTGATTTCCTTGCAGGCGCGCGCCACCACCTCGATGAGGAAGCGCAGGTCGGCCGGGGTGTTGTGACTGCGGGTCTGCTCGATCAGGTAGCGGCTCAGGGTAACGCGGGACATGGACGGCTCCGAGGGAGAAGTAGGAAAAAAACAGCGCGCATTCTAGCGTGGAATCGATCGCGCCGCCTCCTGTGCGGCGCGACCAGCCCCTGCTTGGAGCCCACGGCTGACGCGCGGTTCCCTGCTTCCCGCGGCCGTCAGTCGCGGCCGATGGCGCCGTTCAGGTCGGCCTGGACGATTTCGATCCAGTAGCCGTCCGGATCGGCGATGAAGGCGATGTTCTTCATGCCGCGGTCCAGCGGCTTGACGAAGGACACGCCGAGCGCCTCGAAGCGCGCGCAGGCGGCGTGGATGTCCGGCACCGCGAAGCAGATGTGGCCGAAACCGCGCGGCTCGCCGTTGCCGTTGTGGTACTGGCTGTCGTCGTTTTCCGTGCCCCAGTTGTGCGTCAGCTCGAGCACCGACTGGCGGCCGAAGGTGTAGCGCTGGCGTTCGGACACATCCTCGGGCACCTGCTCGCCGCGGGTGTGGGCGAGGAAGTACAGGGAGAAGCGCGCCTCTTCGAAGTCCAGGCGGCGCAGCAGGCGCATGCCCAGCACACGGCTGTAGAAGTCCAGCGACTTCTGCGGGTCCTTGACGCGCAGCATCGTGTGGTTGAACACGTAGTCCTGGGTGACGGCGTCCGGCTCCGCGCAGATGCCGGGTTGCAGCTCGGTGGTGAAGCTCATGCGGAAGGTCCTCGTGAAGCGGGCGGCCATTCTAGCGACGCACCCGCCTCACGGGGTAACAGCGGACTACTACCGGGTCAGAAGTCCAGGCTCAGGGCCAGGTTCACGCCCTGCTGCAGGTTGTCGTCGCTACGGTGCGCGCTGTAGCCGCCGCGCAGCGACAGTTCCGGGGTCAGCTTCTGGTCGAAGCCGAGGGTCGCGTGCTGCATGTGGCTCTGCGGGGTGTAGCCCTGCAGGGTGAAGTCGAGCGTCGACAGGCTGGTGAGGTTCATGCCGATGTTCTGGGTGTCGTCGGCGTATTCACGCTCGACACCCACTTCGCCGAACAGCCGGGTTTCGTTCGATAGGTCGTACTTGCCCTGCAGACCCGCACCCAGGCGCCGCGAGTAGCGGTTCTGCTCGTTGAACGAGATCGCCTCGGCATCGCCACTGCCTTCGGTGTAGCCATCGACCTTCACCCGCGCCCAGTCGGCACTGACGAAGGGCGACAGGTGCCAGTTCTCGCCGCCCTGGGCGATGTCGTAGCCGAGACGGCCGCTGAAGGCGATCAGGTTGCCGTTGGTGTCGGCCTTCTCCTCGACGGTGCGCTTGTAGATGGCGAACTTGCGGTTGGCGTCCGCGTAGTCGAGATACCCGGCGCTGACTGCGGCGTCGGCCCACCAGCGATCCTGCTGGAACTGCGCGAACAGGCTGCCGATGTAGCTGTTGAGCTTGTAGTCGGAGTCCTCGGGGCCGGCTTCCAGCTTCTGCCCGTAGATGCCGGCTGCGACGCCGATGCGCCAGGCCTCGTCGAGGCGGTAGCTGCCGCCGAGGTTCAGGTTGTAGCCGAAGCCGTCGCCATTGGCGGCGCTGTCCTGGTCGTCGTAGTCCAGGTGCTGGCCGCCGCCGCTGATGAAGCCGCGCCACTGGCCGACGCGCTGCCACTCGCCCCAGTCGGCCAGCCACTGGCTGCGCAGGGTGTCCTGGAAGGTATTGAGGGTGCCCAGCGCCATCTCCGGCAGCAGGCTCGCCTCCCAGGGCGCGGACAGGATCGAGTAGGCGTAGTCGGCGATGATCGTCTGCCCGGCGATGGTCGGGTGCACGCCGTCGTTGAAGATCAGCTTGGTCGGATCGGGGCTGGCGCCGTGGCGGCCGTAGGTGGCGTTCTCCGGGCAGCTGTTGCCGCTGAAGCAGGTGCCCACCAGGTTCTGCCCGGTGGCCAGGCCATAGGCGCCGGGGTCCGCCAGCACTTCGCCGAGCATTTTCGGGATGTTCAGCGGAATGACGTTGGCGCCGCTGGCGGACAGCTCACTCACCAGTTCTTCGTTGAAGATGCCGCTGAGCTGGGTGCCGAAAGCCTGCAGCCCTGTACCGTTGGTGGCTGGGGTCAGGCCGAGGTCGGGCAGCAGCCAGACCATGATGTAGCGCGCACCGGCCTGGTTCAGCGCATTGACGCTGTCCACCAGGCGTCCGGCGGCGGCCCGCGCGGTCGGATCGTTGGTGATCCTCAGCTGGAGGAAGTCGTTGCCACCGCCGGTGAGGTAGTAGAGCGCGTTTGGGTCGGCGCGGCGGCCGACCAGGTAGCCGTCGCGGGTACGGGTCTGGCCGCTGGCGCTGACCACCGAGCCGCCCGGCGCGGTGATGGAGTCGTAGATCTGGTCGGTACGGTAGCCGCCCACTGCCCAGTTGTTGCCGTCAGGCAGGCCGTTGGCGGCATTCACCAGCGAGGTCGAGGGGCCACGGTCGGCGGCGGAAACGCCTAGGCGGCCACCGATGATCATGGCCGCGGTGGGGCCGAAGATCTCGCCGCTGCCGTCCAGGTAGGTTGGACCGACGCGGTTGGTGAAGCGCGTGGAAGCTCCGGCCGGGCCGCCGGCGTCGGGGAACTGCCCCGCGTCGCTGAGGCTGTCGCCGAAGATCACCATGGTCGAATACGGGGAGGGGGAAGCCGAGGCTTGGCCGGCGATGCCGAGCAGGCAGGCGGCGGCCAGGGGCGTGAGCACCTGTTTGATCATTCTGCAGACTCCGTGCTTGTTCTTATTGGTAGTGCACAACGCGAATTACAGTATCAGAAGATTCACGCAGAGTAGCGTTCTTGACGCTTTTCCCTACATAAGCTGGCGTGATTTCCCCGATTCCTTCGCTTTTCGACGCAAAAGCCGCTCAGGCGCTCGTCTTGCCCCCACGCAGCAGGCTGTACGCCATGCCCCCGAGCAGCGCCACGCCGGCGAGCAGCACCGCCCACAGGCCGATGCGCTTCCAGTTGCCCTCGCCTACCGCCTGCGCTGCTGCACTGGCGCCCTGCAACGGGCTTGCGAGGCTGGCTTGGCCAATCGGTGCAGGCTTCTGCGCGTCATAGCCGGGGATCAGCACGCTCAGCGGCAAGCTGGCCGAATGTGCGTCCGCCTTGCCCAGCGCGAGGCTGTAGGGCGCACTGCCACGAGCCAGGAACACCAGCTCGCTGGCGCGCATCGCCACGCTCAGGCTCGGCGCCGCAGAGCCCAATCCGGTGCCGCGTTCGTCGGTGACCAGGCGCAACTGGCGCACCGGGCTGCCCGCCAGCGTCAGCTCGTCCTGGCGAACCTGGCGCCCCTCCATCGGCAGGTCGTAGAGCACGCCACGGGCCAGCGGATACCAGCCCTCCTGCTCGCCCTGCCCCTTGCCGGTGCGCCCTGACAGCGCCACCGGCGCCATCAGGTGCTGCTGCGCCGGATCGAGGCTGAAGCGCACGCGCTCCAGCGGCAGCACCAAGGGCAGGTCCCAGCGGAAACTGCCATCGCTCTCGCGACGACCAGCAATGGGCTCCGACCACACCAGCGGCGTGGCGGCCGCCATGTCGGTTCGCCCCTGCAGGCGCGCGCCTTTCAGCTCGACCGCTTCCTGCCCGTTCGCCCACAGCAGGCGCAGGTAGCGGGCCTTCTGGCCTGGCAGCGATATGTCGCTGACGTCCATGCGCTCGCCGTTGAAGCTCAGCCGCGCGAGCTGGCCGTCGCCCCAGGGGCGCCAGTGCTGCAGGTCGTCGCTGGCTTCGATGCGGAAGTGCTGGAAGCCCTCGGCGCTACTGTTCCAGTCCAGCGCCAGGCGTTCGAAGGGGAAGTCAGCGTCGCCGGCATCCAGCAGCCAGCCGCTGCGCCTTTCGCCCGTCGCCGGCGGCGTATCGCTCAGCACTTCCACCACGGTGCCGACGGTGCTGCGCTGGATGCGCAGGCCGGGTTGCTGGCCGGGATCGGCCGCCGCGCCGTAGAGCGGGAATAACCGCGCCGTGGCGCTGTGCTCGGTGCTGCTGGCCTGGGCGGAAACCACGTTCAGCGCATAGGGTAGAGCCTCGCCTTCCTTGTCGAAGACGCGCAGGTCGCGCAGGTCGGCATGCTTCGCCGCCAGCTGCACCGCCATCGGCACCTGCAGGCGATACCAGGGGCCCTCGCCTTGCAGCGTGAGCGGTGCCTGCTGCGGATAATCGGCGAGGTTTTCCGCGGCGCTGGCGAATCCGGTCGCCAGGCCGAGGAAGCAAACGAGGGAATGAAGCTTCATGCCGGGGGTAACTCCTGTTCCGCACGGCGCGGTGGCAAGGGAGCGAAGTAGCCGACGATCAGCAGCAGCACGCCGACGCCGATGAAGGAAACGATGCGTTCCAGGCTGCCGCTGTTGCCCAGTTCGACGAAGAACAGCTTGATCACCACCACGCCGATCAGCGCCGCGCCGACCATCCACAGGTCGCGCCGCGCGCGCAGGTGGCCGCCGACCATCAGGCCGAGGGCGATCAGCGTCCAGACGATGGAAAGCCCGGCCTGCACCAGCATCGAGTCGAGCAGCGCGTCCGCCGCGAAAGGCACGCCGCCCCAGTGGTGCGCGGTGCGGCACACCGCCATGGTCAGCAAGGCGAACAGCGAGGCGCCGAGCACGGCCTGCACCGGCAGGCGCACGCGCTCCACTGGAAGGCCGAGCGGCGGCAGGCCCTCGCGGCTCCAGCGGAAGATCGCCGCCAGGACGATCAGCATGCCCAGCTCCAGCGGGTTGAGCAGCGGCAGGTATGGCAGGGGCTGCGCTGTGCCATCGCTGAACAGGTTGACCAGCCAGAACCAGCCGAGCAGCACCACGGCAACCGGCGCAGCAGCAATGCTGCGGTATTCGCGGGGGAAGGCCGCCACCGGCCAAGGCAGGTTCGGACGGGTGCCAACAAGGACGAGGTAGGCACTGGGCACCAGCGCCCAACCCAGCCAGCGCCAGGCGTTGTAGTGCTCGGCGAGGGTCAGGAAGGCGTAGCGCAATTCCAGCGCCAGGACCGTCAGCAGCAGCCAGCAGCCCAACACATGAGCGGCACGCAGCGGCGGCGACGGCAGCAGCGGTTCCAGCTTGCGCAGCGACCACAGGTGCGCGGCGAACAGCGCGCCCCAGCCGAGCCAGCCAAGTTCCGCCAGCGGCTGGTATTGAAGGTGGAAGGCGCTCGCCAGGGCGAACACGCCCAGCGGCGTCAGGGCCAGGCACGCCAGCGCCAGCGCAGGCCATTGCTCGCGGCGCGCAATCAGCGTCCACAGCACCACACTCAAGGCAGCGACCAATACCGCCACATGCTCACGCATGGCCGAAGGCACGAAGCGAGTGATCTCGCACAGCGCGGTCAACGCCCACCAGCCAGCGCCCCAGGCGAGCAAGAGCTGCGACAGGCGCTCGAGGGTCAATACTCCCAGGTCCATCGGATCATCCGCCTGAGCGGCACGATGCAAGCGCCAGGCGCCGACCAGCGCCGCCAGCGCCAGCACCGCCGGGCACCAGAAGCCGCTGTGGGCGAAAGGCGTCAGGCCCTCGCCAGAGAGACCACCCAGCAACGCCTGACCGCTGAACAGCAGCGCCGCGCCACCCAGCACCTGCAGCACAAGACCGAAGACGAAACTGGCGCGCTGCTGCAGGACCAAACTCAGCCAGAGGATCAGCAAACCGCTGCCGGCCCACACCGCCGCTGCACTGCGCCAGGGCAGGACGAACAGCACCGCCAGGTTGACGAAGGCCAGACCGGCGAGCAGCACGCCGCTGAGGCCGAGCATCAGCCGACGGTCGTCGCGCACCAGCGGGTCGCGCGCAGCCAGCAGCATGCCGACGATCAGCGCCAGGCCGATCAGGCTGGCGCCGAACAGGCCGGTCCAGCCGCTGCCCAGCACGCCGCTGCCGGCATCCGCCGCACGCAGGTTGGCGAGGAAGAGCGCACCGCCGAGCAACTGCACGGCGAAGGCGCAGAACAGGAAGGTCCGCGAACGCAGGCGCAGACCTGCGAGCAGCGTGGCCAGACCCGCGAGCGCCCAACTCATGGCGGTGCCCGGCACGGCGAAGCACAGGGGCGCAATCAGGTAGACGAACGCCAGGCCGAACACCGCCAGTACCGGCTGGCAGCGCGACTCCCAGTCGAACAGGCCGACAGCGCCCTGGCGACGCAGTTGCCAGTAGCTGAACAGCAGCGCCGCACCGAGCATCAGGGCGCCCAGCGGCGCACCGTCGAGCAGGTTATCCACACCCGAACGCAACGAGCCGAGGAAGGCGATGGCCGCACCAGCCTGCAGCAGCAGCGCGAAGGCGCGTGCCAGCCAGCGGCCCTGGCGCAGGCCGAGCCAGTAGATGCCGGCGCCTTCGACAGCCCAGGCCGCCGAGGTCCAGCGCGCATCCAGGCCCAGGGGAATGGCCAGGGTGCCGAAGATCACTCCCAGCGCCAGGCAGGCTTCCACCAACAGCAAGGCGCGACCGGCGCCGCGACCGGACAGCGAGCGCGCCAGCAGCATGTAGAACAGGCCGAGGATCAGCGCGCTGAACGCCGGGCCGAACTCCAGGTGGCGGATCACCGCGTACTGCAGGCCGAAGCCAATTAGCGGTGCGCCGAAGAAAACAGTGCCGTCGACATAGTCGGTCTGCCGCATCGACCAGCGCAGCGTCTCGCCGCGATCCGCGTCATCGGCAAGCCCCGCGGCCTCGCGCAGGCGGCGACGGGCGAAAAGCAGGCCGATGCCCACGTACATCAGGAAGAACAGCAGCAGGAACGGCTCGGTGCTGGCGAACAGCTCCGGCGTATAGGAGCGCAACCCCCAGGCGAAGCCGATGCCGAAGGTGCCGAAGAAGCCGATCAGGTTGAGCAGGCGCCAGGCACGGAACCAGGCGATGGCGAAGATGCCGGCGTTGAGCAGCGCGAAGTAGCTGAACAGCGCGACATGGTTGCCGGCGCCGGTAGACGTCAGGATGGGCGCGGCGAAACCGCCGAGCGCCGCAGCAGCGGCAAGTCCAAGGGCATCCTGCAGCACGGCGAGCATCGCCGAGAACACAGTAACCGCCACCAGCAGGCCGAGCGCCTGGCCCGGGCTCAGCAGCGTATGCAGGCGCATGGAGGCGAACACCGTCAGGTAGAGCACTGCGATACCGGTGCCCTGCAGTAACAAAGCGTAAGTCGCGCGCTTGTGTCGCAACCACCAGCCCAGCCCGAGCAAAGCGATGGCGGCAGCAGCCACACCCATGTAGCGCAGCTCGACCGGAACGACGACGCGCTCGGAGGCGTAACGCAGGAGGAAGGCCAGGCCGAGGAACAGCAGCAACACGCCGATGCGCAGCACGGTGTTGCCGCCGAACAGCCAGTCGCGCGCCGCACCCAGGGCGCGGTCGAACCAGGACGCCCCGGCAGGCGCGGCGGGCTCGGAGGTCCAGGCGGAGGCGCTGTCGACCTCTGGCTCGGCCTTGGCGACCGCTTGCTCGGCGGGTTCTGGCCGCTCCACCGGCTGCAGCGACCACTCCGGCTCCGGCGCGCTCGGCGCGGGCGCCGGGGCAGCGGGCAGCTCGATGTCCCAATCCAGTTCGGTTTCGACCGGGGTTGCCGGCTCGGCGACCGCTTCGACCGTGGGTGGCGCAGCCTCTTCCGACGCGGGCGCGACCGGTGCAACGCCGCCTTGCTCCAGCTTCAGTAGGCGCTGGTAGAGCGCCTCGGTGCCGGTTTCGAAGCGCGCGGCGAACTGCTCCAGCTGCTGGCGCAGCCTGTTGTTCTGCCGCTGCAGGCCGTGCAGCGCCAGGGCCTGGCCGAGCAGCAGGCCGAGTCCGGCGCCGAACAGGGCGCCTTCGATCGACTCGTCCCAGCCGATACCCAGGACCAGGCCGACCAGCATGAGGATCCATTGCATGGGATACATCCTTGAACAGGGAGGGCGCGCCCCATCCAGCGGACGCGTGATTGCAGAGTATATCGGCCCCGGCCAACAGCGCTTTTGCCTACGCCACACTGCGAAGAATCAGACGCCTCAGCCCCGCCCGCCGCCACACGGACGAAAAAAAGCCCCGCCGGATCGCTCCGGCGGGGCCCTTTTCAGCTAAGCGAGACTTAGACCTTGCTGCGCTCGTAGCGCTTGCGGTCGTTCTCGTTAAGCATTTTCTTGCGCAGACGGATGGACTTCGGCGTCACTTCCACCAGCTCGTCTTCGTCGATGAACTCCAGCGCCTGTTCCAGGGTGTACTTCAGCGCCGGGGTCAACTGGATGGTCTCGTCCTTGCCGGAAGCGCGCATGTTGTCGAGCTTCTTGGCCTTGGTGGGGTTGATCACCAGGTCGTTGTCGCGGCTGTGGATACCGGCCAGTTGGCCTTCGTAGACTTCGTCGCCCGGGCTCAGGAACAGCTTGCCGCGATCCTGCAGGGTTTCCAGGGAGTAGGTCAGCGCGGTGCCGGTGGCCATGGAGACCAGCACGCCGTTCTGGCGGTGGGCGACGTCGCCGGCCTTCACCGGACCGTAGTGGTCGAAGGTGGAGGTCAGGATGCCGGTGCCCGAGGTCATGGTCAGGAAGGCGTTACGGAAGCCGATCAGGCCGCGGGCCGGAATCACGTATTCCAGGCGGATGCGGCCCTTGCCGTCGGGGATCATGTTGGTCATGTCGCCCTTGCGCAGACCCATCTGCTCCATCACGGGGCCCTGGTGCTGCTCCTCGATGTCGATGGTGACGTTCTCGTACGGCTCCTGCTTTTCGCCGTCCTTCTCGATGATCACCACTTCCGGGCGGCCCACGGCCAGCTCGAAGCCTTCACGGCGCATGGTTTCGATCAGAACCGACAGGTGCAGCTCGCCACGGCCGGAAACCTTGAATTTCTCCGGGCTGTCGCCTTGCTCGACGCGCAGGGCCACGTTGTGCAGCAGTTCCTTGTCCAGACGCTCCTTGATGTTGCGGCTGGTGACGAACTTGCCTTCGCGGCCGGCGAACGGCGAGTCGTTGACCTGGAAGGTCATGCTCACGGTCGGCTGGTCGACGGTCAGCGGCGGACGGGCTTCGACGTGCTGCGGGTCGCACAGGGTGTCGGAGATGAACAGCTCGTCCATGCCCGATACGCAGACGATGTCGCCGGCTTCGGCTTCGGCGACTTCGACGCGCTGCAGACCGGAGTGACCCATGATCTTCAGGATGCGGCCGTTGCGCTTGGTGCCGTCGTCGCTGATGGCCACGACCGGGGTGTTGGTCTTGACCTTGCCGCGAGCGATACGGCCGATGCCGATCACGCCGAGGAAGCTGTTGTAGTCCAGCTGCGAGATCTGCATCTGGAACGGACCGTCGACGTCGACGTCCGGGACCGGAACGTGGTCGATGATCGCCTGGAACAGGGCGTCCATGTTGTCGTCCATCTTCTCGTGGTCCATGCCGGCGATGCCGTTCAGGGCACTGGCGTAGACGATCGGGAAGTCGAGCTGCTCGTCGGTGGCGCCGAGGTTGTCGAACAGGTCGAAGATCTGGTCGATGACCCAGTCAGGACGCGCGCCCGGACGGTCGATCTTGTTCACTACCACGATCGGACGCAGGCCGGCCTTGAAAGCCTTCTGGGTCACGAAACGGGTCTGCGGCATCGGGCCGTCCTGGGCGTCGACCACCAGCAGCACGGAGTCGACCATCGACATCACGCGCTCTACCTCACCGCCGAAGTCGGCGTGGCCGGGGGTGTCGACGATGTTGATGTTGTAGCCGTTCCACTTGATGGCGGTGTTCTTCGCCAGGATGGTGATGCCGCGCTCTTTTTCCTGGTCGTTGGAGTCCATCACGCGCTCGTTTTCCGCTTCTTTGCGGTCGAGGGTGCCGGACAGCTTCAGCAGCTTGTCCACCAGGGTGGTCTTGCCATGGTCGACGTGGGCGATGATGGCGATATTGCGGAGTTTTTCGATCACGGTGTCAGTCTCGATAGTGAGTCTTCGGCTGCCTCTGCGGCAGCGGGTGCCGGGCCTGGGCGCGGCGATGCAAAACGTCGGAGCGTAAGGCTACGCGCCGATTGTGTCGGGTGGACGATGGCGGATGCTGCCGCCGAACAGTCCGGGCTGACGGCGTTCGCCGATGCCCTTATTGCGGGCGGTAAACGCGCACATTGGTGTGCCCTTCGTTGACCAGGTGGTGAGCATGCAGGCGGCTCATCACGCCCTTGTCGCAATACAGGAGGTACTGGCGGTTCGGGTCCAGTTCCTTGAATTTGCTGTTGATCGCGTAGAACGGCATGGGCAGCACTTCGATGCCTTCCAGCTCCAGCGGTTCATCTTCCTGCGCATCCGGATGACGGATGTCCACGACGATCTGGCCGGGCAGCACTTCGCCGACCATTTCCACCGGCAGGTCCTTGCCCAACTCGTCGATCACCCGGTCCACGGTCATCTGCGTGGCGCGTTCCAGGGCGCGGTCGAGCACGGCCATGTCGAACTTGGTCTCTTCGTGCTCGACGCGGTAGGGCTTGGCCTGGGTGGTCGGGTTCACCGAGATCACGCCGCAGTACTCGGGCATGTGCTTGGCGAACTCGGCGGTGCCGATCTGCGTGGCGGTATCGATGATGTCCTGCTTGTGGCTGGCGATCAGCGGGCGCAGGACCAGGGTGTCGGTCACCCGGTCGATCACCGAGAGGTTCGGCAGGGTCTGGCTGGAGACCTGGGAAATCGCCTCGCCGGTGACCAGCGCGTTCAGCTCCAGGCGCTCGGCCACACGGCTGGCGGCGCGCAGCATCATGCGCTTCAGGGTCACGCCCATGTAGCTGTCGTCGACCTTGGTGAGAATCTCGCCGACCACTTCCTCGAAGGGCACGCTGACGAAGAGCACGCGCTGCGAACGGCCGTACTTCTCCCACAGGTAGTGGGCGACTTCCATCACGCCCAGCTCGTGGGCGCGGCCGCCGAGGTTGAAGAACACGAAGTGGCTGATCAGCCCGCGGCGCATCATCTGGTAGGCGGCGACGGTGGAGTCGAAGCCACCCGACATCAGCACCAGCACCTGCTCCAGGGCGCCGAGCGGATAACCGCCGATGCCATTGTGCTGGGCGTGGATGACGTACAGGCGGTCGTGGCGGATTTCCACGCGCACTTCCACTTCCGGGTTTTTCAGCGATACGCCGGCCGCACCGCAGTGCTGGCGCAGGCCGCCGCCGACGTAACGCTCGACGTCGATGGAAGTGAAGCTGTGATGGCCGGCGCGCTTGCAGCGCATCGAGAAGATCTTGCCCTGCAGCTTGTCGCCGAAGTGCGCCTTGCACTTCTCGAGGATGTCGTCGAAGTCGCCCAGCGGGTATTCGTGCACTTCCAGGAAGTGGCCGATGCCCGGCACGCAGGTCAGGCGCTCGATCATCTCGCGCAGGACTTTGGGCTCGGTGACCTTGGTCTCGACGTCCAGGTTGTCCCATTCACCCTCGACCCGCAGCTCCGGATCCAGGTCGCGCAGCACGGTGCGAATGTTCTTGGCCAGCTGGCGGATGAAGCGCTTGCGCACCGGCCGGCTCTTGATGGTGATTTCCTGGAAGACCTTGACGATGAGTTTCATGCGTGAAAAGGCGCAAGCCCGAAGGGACGAAAAAAAGGGGCGGAATTATACTCGAAATTGCTCAAGACTTGAGCAAATTCCCGCAGATTCTTTTTGGTGCACCAAAATCGATCTTGCGCACCATGGTCGAGCACCATACCGGTGCAACATTCGCGCAACAATCTCCGCCCCGCCCGCGAAAACCCTCGCCAGACGGGCCTCTACCCAAAAACGAGCACTGGCACGCAACTTGCTCCCTTGTGAGGCAGGTTGCCCTGACGGAGTATTCCGGCCGGCATCACCCGACACTGGGGCACAGAAGTTCCCAGCTCTAATCCCTCCTGGAGGACAGCATGTCGTACAAGTCGCACCAACTGATCAAAGACCATGACGTGAAGTGGGTAGACCTGCGCTTCACCGATACCAAAGGCAAGCAGCAACACGTCACCATGCCGGCCCGCGACGCGCTGGACGATGACTTCTTCGAAGTCGGCAAGATGTTCGACGGTTCCTCCATCGCCGGCTGGAAAGGCATCGAAGCCTCCGACATGATCCTGCTGCCGGACGACACCACCGCCGTCCTGGACCCGTTCACCGAAGAGCCGACCCTGATCCTGGTCTGCGACATCATCGAGCCGAGCACCATGCAAGGCTACGAGCGCGACCCGCGCAACATCGCCAAGCGCGCCGAGGAATACCTGAAGTCCACCGGAATCGGTGACACCGTATTCGTCGGTCCGGAGCCGGAGTTCTTCATCTTCGACGAAGTGAAGTTCAAGTCCGACATCTCCGGCTCGATGTTCAAGATCTTCTCCGAGCAGGCTTCCTGGAACACCGACGCCGACATCGAAACCGGCAACAAAGGCCACCGTCCGGGCGTCAAAGGCGGCTACTTCCCGGTACCGCCGGTCGACCACGACCACGAAATCCGTACCGCCATGTGCAACGCCCTGGAAGAAATGGGCCTGGTGGTCGAAGTTCACCACCACGAAGTTGCCACCGCCGGCCAGAACGAAATCGGCGTGAAGTTCAACACCCTGGTCGCCAAGGCTGACGAAGTTCAGACCCTGAAGTACTGCGTGCACAACGTTGCCGACGCGTACGGCAAGACCGTGACCTTCATGCCGAAGCCGCTGTACGGCGACAACGGCTCGGGCATGCACGTGCACATGTCCATCTCCAAAGATGGCAAGAACACCTTCGCTGGCGAAGGCTATGCCGGCCTGTCCGATACCGCCCTGTACTTCATCGGCGGCATCATCAAGCACGGCAAGGCCCTGAACGGCTTCACCAACCCGTCGACCAACTCCTACAAGCGTCTGGTCCCGGGCTTCGAAGCTCCGGTAATGCTGGCCTACTCCGCCCGCAACCGTTCCGCCTCGATCCGTATCCCGTACGTTTCCAGCCCGAAAGCCCGCCGTATCGAAGCGCGCTTCCCGGACCCGGCTGCCAACCCCTACCTGGCCTTCGCTGCCCTGCTGATGGCCGGCCTGGACGGTATCCAGAACAAGATTCACCCCGGCGATGCCGCCGACAAGAACCTGTACGACCTGCCGCCGGAAGAGGCGAAAGAGATCCCGCAGGTTTGCGGCAGCCTGAAAGAGGCGCTGGAAGAACTCGACAAGGGCCGCGCGTTCCTGACCAAGGGCGGCGTGTTCACCGACGAGTTCATCGATGCCTACATCGAGCTGAAGTCGGAAGAAGAGATCAAGGTGCGCACCTTCGTGCACCCGCTGGAATACGACCTGTACTACAGCGTGTAATCCGCGAAGACCAATAATCAGCTGCACCATTAAGGCCTCCCTCGGGAGGCCTTTTTTATGCCTGCGCTTCCTGTTCCGTCAGACCGGTTCGACCAGGTCTTCGATGCGCGCCAGCGGCTTCACCTGGGCGCCGCCTTCGGCCGAAATCTGCCCATGTACCCGGCAGCCCTCGATGATCCGAAGGCTGCTCGCACTGATCCGGGTCGGCACCTGCGGCGCGCCTATCACGCATTCGCGCGCCAGGCTCAGGTTGCGCCCGACCATCAAAGGTCCGGCCACCCGCGAGCGCCGGCCGACCCGTACAGAGCCGCGGGCGATGATGGCGCCGGCAACTTCCGCGCCCTCGTCCATCCACACGCCGCCTTCCACCTGCACCGAACCGCGCACCGTGGAATAGCGCCCCAGATAGAGGTCGCCATGCACCTGCAGGTCGCCGTTCACGCAATCGCCGGCGGCCACGCGATACTCGCCCTCCTCCACGTGACGCCCGGTGGAGCTCACCGCGGCCACGCCCAGCGGCGCCCGCGAGCAATCGCCGAAGCGGATCTCGTTGGCGCTCAGGCTCCAGAAGCGCAGCGGCGGGCGCACCCGCAGCAGCCCGCTGATTTCCACGGCGCCATGCACCTGGCGATCGGCCGGGTGCAGCCCCAGCGGCAGGTAGAGCAGATTGTCCGGCGGCATTGCGCGCTGCGGCTCGGACGGCGCCGTCACCTCAGGCAGCGGCCTCACCGGCATCTCGTGCAGGGCCGGCGGCTCAGGCAGCGCCAGCGCCGGACGCGGCAGCAACCTGGGCAAGGCCATCAGCAGCAGGCAGACGGCCAGAACTAAAAGCGCGGTCATGGGGCGCTCCTCCCTCTTCAAAGCAAGCCTGCCCCGGCTTTCTCGCGTGCGGCCCGACAGGGGCGGCGACAATCCGGGGCGGCGGATTCATTCATTGCCGGAGGCGCGTCCTTTGACCGCATCCGAGTGGGGGTAGGCCTATTCGATACCACCAGGGCCGTATCCCCATTGACATCTGTCAGACATTTCTCCGATCCGCTGCCTCTGACCCTTCATCGGCTGCGGACACTGTTAACCCTTGCGCAAAGACGCCAAGCCGCGCGCGTTTCACTTGCCTCCCGCCGTGCGCGATGCAAGGCTTAGCGCATCGTTTCCTGGGAGACCGCGCATGCGCGTGCCAGTCCTCTGCCTGTTGCTCGCCGTGGCCGGCTCGGCCAGCGCGCAGATCTATTCCTACACCGACGCCAACGGCAAGACCGTCTACACCAACCAGCCGCCTGCCAACGTAGGCGCCAAACCGGTGCAACTGCCGCCAACCAACAGCATCGGCCCGCAGAAGCCGGTCGCCAGCCAAGGCAACGGCGCCGGCAACCCGAGCGCACCCTACGCCATCCTGGCCATCGGCAACCTGCCCGACGAAGAGGCCATGCGCGCAAACAACGGGACTTTCGACATCGAAGTGATCATCCAGCCGCAACTGGCACCGGGGAGCAGCCTGCAACTGCGCCTGGACGGCCAGCCTTACGGCGCGCCGAGCACTTCCACGCACTTCACCCTGGATAACATCGACCGCGGCGACCACAGCCTGTCGGTCGACGTGCTGATGGGCGATCGCGTGGTGCAGTCCAGCGCCCCGGCCAACTTCACCATTCAGCGCATCAGCACCAACAGCCCGGCGCGCACCAAGCCGACGCCGAGGGCGGGCGGTTGATGAGACACCTGATCTGCGGCCTGCTGCTCCTGGCCAGCTTCGGCACGAGCGCGGAGGTTTATACCTACATCGATCACGATGGCAACCGGGTCTTCACCGACCAGCCGACGCGCGGTAATGCCCAGCGTCTGAATCTGGCGCCCCCCAATGCCATGCCGAAGATGCCCGCCCCGCTCTACGCGCCCGCCGCCCCCGCGGAAGCGCCGGCGCCGCCGCTCTACCAGGTGCTGCGCATCCTGGTGCCGGAGCCCGACGCGACCATCCGCGCCAACGACGGCGAGCTGATCGTCAGCATCTCCAGCGACCCCAACCTGCTGCCCGGGCACTTCTACCGGCTCTACCTCGACGGCGTGCCGGTCGGAAAGCCCAGCCACAGTCCGGTCTTCCCGCTCCACAACCTGGATCGCGGCACCCACCAGTTGTCTGTGGAAATCCTCGACCAACGCGGCCAGACCCTCGAACAGACGCCGAACCAGCCCTTCCACATGGTCCGTGTTTCGGTCGCCGACAATCCGCCGAGCCCGGCGCCCTTGGTCGCGACCCACCCCTGAGCGAAGTCGCGCACCATATTGGTGCTTTAGCCTGCACCACTTTCTATACTCTCCCCATTTCAGGTCACGCCAGGCGCGCAGCATCCCGCCACTTTCGCCATATTTCCGCGCAATACGCCGCACGGCGCGACTTTTCAGGGCTTGGTTTGCTTTTTGCATTTCCCTGCACAACCTTGGAACCTCTGTCCGCCATGCCAACAGAATCCCAGCTCCGACTGCTCCTCGATAACCTCACCACGGCGGTGATTCTGCTCAACGCGGAACTGCGCCTGGAATACATGAACCCGGCCGCCGAGATGCTCCTGGCCGTCAGCGGGCAACGCAGCCACGGGCAGTTCATCAGCGAGCTCTTCACCGAGTCGCAGGAAGCCCTGCAATCGCTGCGGCAGGCGGTGGAAGAAGCCCACCCCTTCACCAAGCGCGAAGCGACCCTGACCTCCATCACCGGCCAGAGCATCACCGTCGACTACGCGGTGACGCCCATCCTCAGCCGCCGCGAAACCCTGCTGCTGCTCGAAGTGCATCCGCGCGACCGGCTGATGCGCATCACCAAGGAAGAGGCGCAGCTGTCCAAGCAGGAAACCACCAAACTGCTGGTGCGCGGCCTGGCCCACGAGATCAAGAACCCCCTGGGCGGCATCCGCGGCGCGGCCCAGCTGTTGTCCCGCGAGCTGCCCGACGAGGCGCTGAAGGACTACACCAACGTCATCATCGAAGAGGCCGACCGCCTGCGGAACCTGGTGGACCGCATGCTCGGCTCGAACAAGCTGCCGTCGCTGTCGGTGACCAACATCCACGAGGTGCTGGAGCGCGTCTGCAGCCTGGTGGATGCCGAGACCCAGGGCAGCATTCCACTGATCCGCGACTACGACCCGAGCATTCCCGACCTGCTGCTCGACCGCGAGCAGATGATCCAGGCGGTGCTCAACATCGTGCGCAACGCCATGCAGGCCGTCTCCTCGCAGAATGAGCTCAAGCTCGGCCGCATCACCTTGCGCACCCGCACCCTGCGCCAGTTCACCATCGGCCACACGCGCCACCGCCTGGTGTGCAAGGTCGAGATCATCGACAACGGCCCGGGCATCCCGGCCGAGCTGCAGGACACCATCTTCTATCCCATGGTCAGCGGTCGTCCGGACGGTACCGGGCTGGGGCTGGCCATCACCCAGAACATCATCAGCCAGCACCAGGGGCTGGTCGAATGCGAGAGCCATCCTGGGCATACCGTGTTCAGTCTGTTCCTGCCCCTGGAACAAGGAGTGCATTGATACATGAGCCGTTCAGAGACCGTCTGGATCGTCGACGACGACCGCTCCATCCGCTGGGTACTGGAAAAAGCCCTGCAACAGGAAGGCATGACCACCGTCAGCTTCGAGAACGCCGACAGTGTCATCCATCGCCTGGGCCGGCAGCAGCCGGACGTGATCATCTCGGACATCCGCATGCCCGGCTCCAGCGGCCTCGACCTGCTGGCGCAGATCCGCGAGCTGCACCCGCGCCTGCCGGTGATCATCATGACCGCGCACTCCGACCTGGACAGCGCGGTGGCCTCCTACCAGGGCGGCGCCTTCGAGTACCTGCCCAAGCCGTTCGACGTCGACGAAGCCGTCTCCCTGGTCAAGCGCGCCAACCAGCACGCCCAGGAGCAGCAAGGCCTGGAAGCCCCGGCCAACCAGACGCGCACCCCGGAGATCATCGGCGAAGCGCCGGCGATGCAGGAGGTGTTCCGCGCCATCGGCCGCCTGAGCCACTCCAATATCACCGTGCTGATCAACGGCGAATCCGGTACCGGCAAGGAACTGGTCGCCCACGCCCTGCACCGCCACAGTCCGCGCGCGGCCGAGCCATTCATCGCGCTGAACATGGCGGCGATCCCCAAGGACCTCATGGAATCCGAGCTGTTCGGCCATGAGAAAGGCGCCTTCACCGGCGCCGCCGCGCAGCGACGCGGCCGATTCGAGCAGGCCGACGGCGGCACCCTGTTCCTCGACGAGATCGGCGACATGCCGGCCGACACCCAGACCCGCCTGCTGCGCGTGCTGGCCGACGGCGAGTTCTACCGTGTTGGTGGTCACACCCCGGTGAAAGTGGACGTGCGCATCATCGCCGCGACCCACCAGAACCTGGAAAACCTGGTGCGCGAGGGCAAGTTCCGCGAGGACCTGTTCCACCGCCTGAACGTCATCCGCATCCACATCCCGCGCCTGGCCGACCGCCGCGAAGACATCCCGGCGCTGGCCCGGCACTTCCTCGCCCGCGCCGCCCAGGAGCTGGCGGTGGAGCCCAAGCTGCTCAAGCCGGAAACCGAGGAATACCTGAAGAACCTCGGCTGGCCAGGCAACGTGCGCCAACTGGAGAACACCTGCCGCTGGATCACCGTAATGGCCTCCGGCCGTGAGGTGCACATCGACGACCTGCCGCCGGAGCTGCTGACCCAACCGCAGGACAGCGTGCCGGCGGCGAACTGGGAACAGGCCCTGCGCCACTGGGCCGACCAGGCCCTGGGCCGCGGCCAGTCGAGCCTGCTCGACACCGCCGTGCCGGCCTTCGAGCGGATCATGATCGAGACCGCCCTCAAGCACACCGCCGGCCGCCGCCGCGACGCCGCCGTGCTGTTGGGCTGGGGCCGCAACACCCTGACGCGCAAGATCAAGGAACTGGGCATGAAGGTCGACGGCCCGGACGACGAAGGCGACGACTGAGGCGCGACTGGAACAGCGAAGGGGCCTGCGGGCCCCCTTTTATGCCTGCAGGAGCGGCAGCACCGCGCGTCTCTCGCTCCTGCTGTTAGGTCTTCCAGAGAAACTTCCGCGCACTCCGGACTGCCCCTTACAGGAGGCCGAGCAAAGCCCACGCAGAGGAGGTCATGCGACATGGATGTCGCAAGAGCCGTCGTGAGTACAGGGACGTGCTCTCGACGGCGGGCCTCCGGGTGCGTGGGAATGTGCGAGGGAAGTCCGGCTCTGCCGGACCCGTATGTCGGGGCAAGACCTTTGGTTACTTTCTGGCGTTTGAGAAAGTGACCCGCCCGAGGGGGCGGAACAAGAAACATCCGAACACGCCAAAGCGGCGCGCTACACCGAACCAAAGTTTCTGGGTGACTCGCTCCGCTCGCCCTTCGGGCCGCGCTAAAGCGCGTTCAGCGCAAGCGCTGTCCCGCGTTCGCGGGGACGACGGCGGTGGAAGCGAAGTGCGGGGCCGGGTCGAAAGCAAGGCTATTGCGCAGATACCCCCAGAACCTGTGGACAACCCTGTGAACAGCGCGGGGAACGATCGCCCCGCAGCCCTGCAGCGGCGGGCTTCGGCGCTGTGACGGATTTCTGTGCAAAGCCACATACCCTTTTGCCCACAACAACTGTGCGCCCGCCTGTGGACAACCTTGGGATGGATGGCTGCAGCGCAGGCCCGGCCGGCGCTACAGCGGACTGATCAATCCGTGCTCAGTCCATGGCGAAGCCGAGCTGGCGCCAGGCTTCGTAGACAGTCACGGCCACGCTGTTGGACAGGTTCAGGCTGCGGCTGTTGGGGCGCATCGGCAGGCGCAGGCGCTGTTCCGGCGGCAGCGCGTTGCGCACTTCCTCGGGCAGACCTCGGCTTTCAGGGCCGAACAGGAAGGCGTCGCCACGCTGGTACTCGACCTCGTTGAACGGGTGCGAGCCTTTGGTGGTGAAGGCGAACAGGCGCGGGTGGCCGAGGCTTTCCAGGCAGCTCTGCAGATCGGCGTAGCGCTTCACCGGGGCGTACTCGTGGTAGTCCAACCCGGCGCGGCGCAGGCGCTTGTCGTCCAACTCGAAGCCCAGCGGCTCGATCAGGTGCAGGCTGCAGCCGGAATTGGCGCAGAGCCTGATAATGTTGCCGGTATTCGGCGGAATTTCCGGTTGGAAAAGGATGACGTGGAACATGCAGCGCTCCGGGCCTGAGAACGGCCGGCATTCTACTCCCACGGCGGAGGAAGTGCGGCCCCGTCCGTGGCTGCGCGTGATTTCGGCGCTGGCGATCGGCGGGCTGATGATCGGGCTGATGATCGGCCGCGTGCTCGGCCCGACGCCGGGCGATCCGCGCCTTCTGGGCGCGCAGGAAGAGAACGGCGATCTGGTGGTGCGCTTCGACCAGCCGGCGAACGTACGCGCCGGCCAGCTGGAAGGCGCCCTGCGCCTGCAGGTGCGTGCCAGCGGCAGCCCCGCCGAAGGCCTGATGCGCCTGGACGGCCAGCCGCTGCGCTGGCGCATCGAACCGCAGGAATCGGAACTGTGGATAACCCTGATCGCCACGGGCGCCTTGGTCGGCACCTGGGATAGCGAGGAAGCTCGGGGGGAATGGCGCCTGCGAATCCATCCACAACTGCGCCCGGGGAAATAAAGAAGGGGAATCCCCGGCCTGCCTGAACCGAGGGCCCCTGAAAGGGGCGGAGGCCGCATGGACCTCCGGGAATAAAATGGGGGTTTCCCCGGCCTGCCTGTACCAGGACCCCCGAACCGTCTGCGCCATCCACCGCCTCGACGGGCCGTGGTACGCGCCTTGTAAAAGAGGGGATTCCCGGCCTGCCTGTACCAGGACCCCTGAACCGTCTGCGCCATCCACCGCCTCGACGGGCCGTGGTACGCGCCTTGTAAAAGAGGGGATTCCCGGCCTGCCTGTACCAGGACCCCTGAACCGTCTGCGCCGCCGCCGGCTAGAAGAGCCGTGGCACGCGCCATGTAAAGAGGGGATTCCCCAGCCTGCCTGTACCGAGGCCCCCGAAAGCGTTGGTAACTGGGCTATTGCAGGGGCTGTGCCAATTTCACGGAAACGCTCTCCAACAGCCCGCCCTAGAGGCTGCAGGCCAGAATTCACGCGGCCTTCAGCCCAGCGCCAGGCATGCCGTCCGCGCTGCCGGCGGTGGCAGAAGCGTCCGCAACGAATGGCCGAAAAGGCGCCCTGCTAGTGCACGCGCACCAAATTCGTACGCACTCGAAGGCGGAGATACCCACAGCCTGCTTTCCACAGATGGGCTGGAGAAGCCTTGGGACGGCCTGTGGATGAATGGCTGGAAGCCCGGTGGGGCAAGGCCCGCAGCGCCCTGATCAAGAACTGCCCAGGGCAGAACGCAGGCAAAAGAAAAGGCGCCCTGGGGCGCCTTTCTTGTTCGCACGCGGACCTTACTGGACCGAAGGAATCTCGCCGGAAGCCTGCATGCGGGCGATTTCCTGGGCGTAGAGGGCGTCGAAGTTCACCGGCGAGAGCATCAGCGCCGGGAACGAACCGCGTACCACCAGGCTGTCCAGGGTCTCGCGGGCATACGGGAAGAGGATGTTCGGGCAGAAGGCGCCGAGGGTGTGGCTCATGCTGGAGGCATCCAGGCCACTGATCAGGAAGATGCCGGCCTGCTGCACCTCGACGATGAAGGCGGTCTCTTCCTTGTTCTTGACGGTCACGGAGACGGTCAGCACCACTTCGTAGAAGTCACCGTCCAGCTGCTTCTGGCGGGTGTTCAGGTCCATGCTGATCGACGGTTGCCATTCCTGGCGGAAGATTTCCGGAGCCTTGGGCGCTTCGAAGGACAGGTCGCGCACATAGATGCGCTGCAGCGAGAACTGCGGAGCGTTTTCTTGTTCGTTGGCGACGTTGCTAGCTTGCTCAGTCATTTCAGGACCTTCTTATGGCTCGTTTGCAGTAGTGATGGGATCACGCCGAAAGCAGCGTATCCAGCTTGCCCGCGCGTTCCAGCGCGTAGAGATCGTCGCAGCCACCGACGTGGGTGCTGCCGATCCAGATTTGCGGTACCGAGGTGCGACCGGCCTTGCGGCTCATTTCCGCGCGCAGGTCGGGCTGGCCGTCCACGCCGATCTCTTGGTAGGCCACGCCCTTCTTGTCCAGCAGCGCCTTGGCGCGGATGCAGAACGGGCACCAGGCCGTCGTATATATCAGAACCGCCTGCATTTCACTTCACCAGGGGCAGATTGTCGCCGCGCCAGGTGCCGATGCCGCCGGACAGCTTGGCCACGGTGTAGCCGGCCTTCGCCAGCACGCCGCACCAGGTGCCCGAATGCTGGCCCA
The DNA here is from genome assembly GCF_041409665.1 of Pseudomonas sp. QL9. Lineage (NCBI taxonomy): Bacteria > Pseudomonadati > Pseudomonadota > Gammaproteobacteria > Pseudomonadales > Pseudomonadaceae > Pseudomonas > Pseudomonas sp. QL9. The sequence goes on along the minus strand of NZ_CP166971.1, from coordinate 3,074,908 downwards.
TGGAGTCGACCACGATGATGGTCTTGCCCTTGTGCTTGTCCAGCTCGCTCATGCGGCTGTTCAGCTTGTCCGAGGGAATGTTCAGCGCGCCGGAAATGTGGCCGCTGGCGAATTCCTTGGCGGCACGGATATCCAGCACCACGGCCTGCTCGGCGTTCACCATGGCGGTCAGCTCGCGGGTGCTCAGGGCACGGCCGGCGCGGCGCATCTCATGGACGGCCAGCAGGACGAGAATACCCAGCAGGGCACCGACCAGCAGGTAGTGGTGGGTGGCGAATTCGATCAGACGGGGGAGGAACGAAGGCATGGCGCAGGGCATCCACAGGTCAAAAATGCCGGCCAGTATACACGCGGCCTCCTGACGGCTGAACCCCGCGAAACATGGCGCCCGTCGCCCCCAGAAGGTAAAATGCCGCTCCTTTTCTGACCCCCGTTTTGGAAAGAGCCGCCCCTATGACCGCATCGCCCAAACCCCTGGTCCTGATCATCCTGGACGGCTTCGGCCACAGCGACAGCCCCGAGTACAACGCCATCTTCGCCGCGAAGAAGCCGAACCTCGACCGCCTGCTGGCCACCCAGCCGCACGGCCTGATCTCAGGTTCCGGCATGGACGTCGGGCTGCCGGACGGGCAGATGGGCAACTCCGAGGTCGGCCACATGAACCTCGGCGCCGGCCGTGTCGTCTACCAGGACTTCACCCGCGTGACCAAGGCCATCCGCGACGGCGAGTTCTTCACCAACCCGGTGCTGACCGGCGCTGTAGACAAGGCGGCGGGCGCCGGCAAGGCGGTGCATATCCTCGGCCTACTCTCCGAGGGCGGCGTACACAGCCACCAGGACCACCTGATCGCCATGGCCGAACTGGCCGCCCAGCGTGGCGCCGAGAAGATCTACCTGCACGCCTTCCTCGACGGCCGCGATACTCCGCCCAAGAGCGCCGAGCCCTCGCTGAAGCTGCTCGACGACACCTTCGCGCGCATCGGCAAGGGCCGCACCGCGAGCATCATCGGCCGCTACTTCGCCATGGACCGCGACAACCGCTGGGACCGCGTCGAAGCCGCCTACAACCTGATCACCGAAGGCACCGCCGAATTCTCCGCGGCCAACGCCGTGGAAGCGCTGAACGCCGCCTACGAGCGCGGTGAGAGCGACGAGTTCGTCAAAGCCACCCGTATCGGCGACGCCGTAAAGGTGGAAGACGGTGATGCCGTGGTCTTCATGAACTTCCGCGCCGACCGCGCCCGCGAACTGTCGCGCGCCTTCGTCGAGGCGGACTTCAAGGAATTCCCGCGCCAGCGCGCCCTGAAGCTGGCCGAGTTCGTGATGCTCACCCAGTACCAGGCGAGCATCCCCGCGCCCAGCGCCTTCAAGCCGGAGTCCCTGGACAACGTGCTCGGCGAATACCTGGCGAAGAACGGCAAGACCCAGCTGCGCATCGCCGAGACCGAGAAGTACGCCCACGTCACCTTCTTCTTCTCCGGCGGCCGCGAAGAGCCGTTCGAGGGCGAAGAGCGCATCCTCATCCCGTCGCCCAAGGTCGCCACCTATGACCTGCAGCCGGAAATGAGCGCCCCCGAAGTGACCGACCGCATCGTCGAGGCCATCGAGAACCAGCGCTTCGACGTGATCATCGTCAACTACGCCAACGGCGACATGGTCGGCCACACCGGCGTGTTCGAGGCCGCGGTCAAGGCCGTGGAGTGCCTGGACACCTGCGTCGGCAGCATCGCCGCCGCGCTGGAGAAGGTTGGCGGCGAAGCCCTGATCACCGCCGACCACGGCAACGTCGAGCAGATGGAAGACGCCATGACCGGCCAGGCGCACACCGCGCACACCTGCGAGCCGGTGCCCTTCATCTACGTCGGCAAGCGCAAGCTGAGCGTCCGCGAAGGCGGCGTGCTGGCCGACGTGGCGCCGACGATGCTGACCTTGATGGGCCTGCCGGTGCCGGCGGAGATGGGCGGCCACTCCATCATCACCCTGGAGTGACCCGCAGCACGGCACGGGCGGCGTGACGCTTTTCACTCGCCGCTCGCGCCGTGCAGCTTGTAACCAATTTTTTATGCATACTAGGCCGACCTTTTCTCCAGGTGCCCGCCACCCCATGCATCGCGCCCTCTCCTCCCTGCTGCTGATCTGTCTGCTGAGCCCGCTGGCAGCCTTCGCCGACGACCGCGCCGACACCCAGCGGCAGATCGAGCAGACGCAGAAAGACATCGCCGAGCTGAAGAAGACCCTCAGCGGCATCCAGGAAGAGAAGTCCGGGGTGCAGAAGCAGCTCAAGTCCACCGAGACCCAGATGGGCGACCTCGAGAAGCAGGTCAAGGCCCTGCAGGACGAGCTGGAGAAGAGCGAAAAGGAGCTTCAGCGCCTGGACGAGGAGAAAAAAAAACTCCAGGGCGCGCGCCTTGAACAGCAACGACTGATCGCCATCCAGGCGCGAGCCGCGTACCAGAGCGGGCGCCAGGAATACCTCAAGCTGCTGCTGAACCAGGAACATCCCGAGAAGTTCAGCCGCACCCTCACCTACTACGACTACATCAACCGCGCGCGCCTGGATCAGCTGAAGGAATTCAACGAGACCCTGCGCCAGCTGGATAACGTCGAGCAGGACATCGCCAGCCAGAAGAGCCAGCAGCTGGCCCAGCAGCAGGACCTCGAAGCCCGTCGCCAGCAACTGGCCGAGGCCCGTAAGGAGCGCCAGGAAGCCCTGGCCAAGCTGAACAGCGACTACAGCAGCGGCGACAAGAAGCTCAAGGACCGAGAGCAGGCCCAGGCCGAGCTGAACAAGGTCCTCAAGACCATCGAGGAAACCCTCGCCCGCCAGGCCCGCGAAGCCGAAGAGGCGCGCCAGAAGGCCCTCGCCGCGGAACGCGAGCGCGCCCGCCTGGAGCGCGAGAACGCCAAGAACGATTCCGACGTGAAGCCGAGCAAACGCGCCGACTACAGCGGCCCGCTGGTTGCCAGCGGCGCCGGTTTCGGCGGTGCCTTCGACTCGGCGCGCGGCAAGCTGCCCTGGCCGGTCAACGGCCGCATCCTGGCGCGCTTCGGCAGCCCACGCGGCGACGATCCCCGGGCGACCTGGGACGGCGTGCTGATCGGCGCCAGCGCCGGCAGCCCCGTACGCGCCGTACACGGCGGACGCGTGGTATTCGCCGACTGGCTGCGCGGCGCCGGGCTACTGGTGATCCTCGACCACGGTGGTGGATACCTGAGCCTTTATGGTCATAATCAGAGTCTTCTGAAGGGCGCTGGCGACACGGTCAAGGCTGGCGATCCCATCGCCACGGTCGGTGCCAGCGGCGGACAGAGTTCTCCGGCGGTGTATTTCGCCATTCGTCATCAGGGTCGCCCGACGGACCCAACCATCTGGTGCCGCACGCAGGGATAGGCCGCGGACACGCCTTAGGAGCCCAACATGTCGCAACGCTTCCGTCTCATCACCCTGGCCCTGCTGCTCGGCGTCGGAGCGGCCCAGGCCGCCGGGACGCCGCCCGCCGCAGCGCCAGCCGCGGCCAACGGCAAGGAGGCGCCGCTGCCGCTGGATGAGTTGCGCACCTTCGCTGAAGTGCTCGACCGGGTGAAAGCCGCCTACGTCGAGCCGGTGGACGACAAGACCCTGCTGGAAAACGCCATCAAGGGCATGCTCAGCAACCTCGACCCGCACTCGGCCTACCTCGATCCGCAAGAGTTCGCCGACCTGCAGGAAAGCACCAGCGGCGAATTCGGCGGCCTGGGCATCGAAGTAGGCACCGAAGACGGCTTCATCAAAGTCATTTCGCCGATCGACGACACCCCCGCAGCAGCAGCCGGCATCCAGCCGGGCGACCTGATCGTGCAGATCGATGGCAAGCCGACCAAGGGCCAGTCGATGAACGAGGCGGTCGACAGCATGCGCGGCAAGGCCGGCTCGCCGATCACCCTGACCATCGTCCGCGGCGGCGGCAAGCCGTTCGACGTGCGCCTCAAGCGCGCCATCATCAAGGTCAAGAGCGTCAAGACCCAGCTGCTGGAGTCGAACTACGGCTACCTGCGGATCACCCAGTTCCAGGTCAACACCGGCGACGAAGTGGTCAAGGGCCTGGCGCAGCTGAAGAAGGACAACAAAGGCAAGCTCAAGGGCCTGGTCCTGGACCTGCGCAACAACCCCGGCGGCGTGCTGCAGTCCGCAGTGGAAGTGGCCGACGCCTTCCTCACCAAGGGCCTGATCGTCTACACCAAGGGCCGTATCGCCAACTCCGAGCTGCGCTTCAGCGCCGACCCGGCAGACCCAAGCGAAAACGTACCGGTGGTGGTGCTGATCAACGGTGGCACCGCCTCGGCGGCAGAAATCGTCTCCGGTGCCCTGCAGGACCAGAAGCGCGCGATCCTCATGGGCACCGACAGCTTCGGCAAGGGCTCGGTGCAAACTGTGCTGCCGCTGAACAACGACCGCGCCCTGAAGCTCACCACCGCGCTCTACTACACCCCCAACGGCCGCTCCATCCAGGCCCAGGGCATCGTCCCGGACATCAAGGTCGAGCGCGCCAAGGTGACCCGCGAGCAGAGCGACTTCGAAGGCTTCAAGGAAGCCGACCTGCAGGGTCACCTGGCCAACGGCAACGGCGGCAAGGACCGTCCGACCCAGCCCGGCAAGGCCCCGGAAGCCGCGCCGCAGGACAGCGACTTCCAGCTGAGCCAGGCCCTCAGCCTGCTGAAAGGACTCAGCGTCAGCCGCGGCAACTGACCCATGCGCCAGGCACGGCTGCTGTTCGGCCTGTGCCTGGCCGCCCTCCTCGGCCCGGCACAGGTCGTCGCGCAACCGCTACTCAGCGTGGTGATCGACGACCTCGGGCAAAACCTTCCCCGCGACCGCCAGGTCTTCGACCTGCCCGCCCCGGTGGCCATGGCGATCATGCCGGACACCCCGCACGCCGCCGAACTGGCCCGCGAAGCGCACCAGCGCGGACGCACGCTGCTCCTGCACCTGCCGATGGACCCGGCCGGCGGCCCCTACGCCTGGCGCCCGGAACTACCGCCCGCGGAACTCTCCCAGCGGCTCGCCGCCGCACTGGCGGCAGTGCCCTACGTGCAGGGTGTGAACAACCATGAAGGCAGCCGCATGACCGCCGACCGCGCCGGCATGGGCCTGCTGATGCAGGACCTGCAGCAGCGCCATCTGTTCTTCCTCGACAGCCGCACCAGCGCCGCCACCGTGGCCGCCGCCGAAGCGCAGAAAGTCGGCCTGGCGAGCCTGTCGCGCGACGTGTTCCTCGACGACCAGCCAGACGAAGCGGATGTCGCCCGCCAGCTACAAGTCGGTATCGAACTGGCACGCAAGCAAGGCACGGCCCTGCTGATCGGCCATCCGAAGCCGGCCACCCTCAAGGTACTGGCGCGCGAGCTACCGAAGCTGAAGGCCGCCGGCGTGGAACTCGTGGAGCCGAATCTGCTGATCGCCGAGCGCGGCAACCGCGCCATGGCCGCGCACGGGAAGAACGGCATCTACCGCTGACGCCCGCGAAACGCCTTTCCTGTAGGAGCGAGCTTGCTCGCGAACCAACCCCGCAGCGAGGCCGTTCGCGAGCAAGCTCGCTCCTACAAAGGCGCCTTAGAGGTAGTTCTTGGTGATCTGCTCGACGACTCCCTCGGCGCGCATCTGGTCGAGGGCCTTCTGCAGGCGCTGCACCACCTCGTCGGGAGTGTCCTTGTTCAGTGCGAGGTAGAGTTGCGCCTCGTTGAAGCGCAGCACCGTCTGCAGTCCGGTCACGCCTTCCTGCTTGGCCAGGTAGCGGCCGACGGGATCGGTGGTGGCCCAGAGGTCGATCTGCCCGTTCACCAACTTCTGCACGTTCTCCTGGTCGCGCAGCGCGTTGAGTACCGGGATGCCCTGGCTCTCCAGCGACTGGCTGACGGCATCGTTCTTGTAGGCGCCGAGCTTGTAATGGCCGGCTTCCTTGATGTCTTTCAGCGCGGTGATCTTGCTACCCGGCGCGGCAAGCACCACCCAGCCGGTCTTGGCCAGCGGCCCTACCCACTTGAACAGGGGCACCCGCTCGGGGGTGTAGGTGGTGGAGAACAGCCCGTAGTCCGGCCGATCGAGGGTCAGCTTGTACAGGCGGTCCCAGGGAAAGCGCAGGCTCAGGGTGTAGCCGATGCCGGCGCGCTTGAACATCTCGCGGACGATGTCGGCGCTGATGCCGTCGATGCCGTCGTCGCGGGCGAAGTTCTTGTCGTCCACCGCCATGTTGAACGGCGGGAAGTTCTCGGTGAGCAGCACCACCTTGTAGTCGGCGGGTAGCTCGGCGCGGGCCGAGGCGGCCCCCAGCAGCAGCCCCAGGAAGAGGCCGCAGGTCTTGAGTTTCAGCATGGTCATACCGCTCGCTTGGTTATCGTTATGGCTAGCGGCATCCCTGCAGGTTGGACGTACTTCCCGACTCGTCCACCATCCCTGGAACAGCACCGGCAACGCCGGCTTTCGAGGCGCCGCTCCCCACGAGCGGCGCCGGCGAATCACAGATAGCTCTTGAGCACCTCGTCGACGTAGCCTTCGGCGCGCATCTTGTCGAGCGCGGCCTGCAGCTTCTGCACGACTTCGTCGGGGGTTTCCTTGTTCAACGCCAGGAACAGCTGGTCGCTGTTGAAGCGCAGCGCGGTCTTCAGGCCGCTGACGCCCACCTGCTTGGCGAGGTAGCGCCCGGCCGGATCGCCGCTGGCCCAGAAGTCGATCTCGCCGCTCTGCAGCTTGGTGGCGTTCTCCTGGTCGCGCAGCACCAGTTGCGGCTCGAAGCCGTGCTGCTTGAGGTACTCGGCCATGGCGTCGCCCTTGTAGGCGCCGATCTTGTAGCGCTTGGCGTCATCCAGGGTCTTCAGGGCGACAGTGCTGTCACCGCGGGCCAGCAGGACCCAGTCGTCAGGGCCGATCGGGCCGACCCACTTGAAGGCGCTCTCGCGCTCGGGCAGGCGCGCGGTGGAGAACACGCCGTAGCCGGGCTTCTCCAGCGCCAGCTTGTAGATGCGGTCCCAGGGGAAGCGCAGGGTCATGCTGTACTTGATGCCGGCGCGCTTGAACATCTCGCGGACGATGTCCACCGCGATGCCGTCGATGTTGTCTTCCTGGGCGAAGTTCTTGCCGTTGATGGCCATGTTGTAGGGCGGGAAGTTCTCCGTCAGCAGCACCATGCTGTAGTCGGGGTCCACGTCCGCGTGCGCTGCACCGGCCAGCAGCAGCGAGCAAGCCAGCAGAAGGCGTTTCAACATCGAGAAAAGTCCTAAGAGAAATCCGAAGGCGCGAAGCTTATCGCAAGTTTGCCAGCATTGACGCTTGCATCTTTCGGACCGCGTCACGCCTTGCGCAACGCTCTGCCACGCCCATTGCGGGAAGTGGAAAGACACGGGGCCCGGCCGCCTTGCAGCAGACCGGGCCCCGGTCGAAGATTGCGCGCCGACAGTGCGGCGGCAGCCCTCAGCGCACCACGATACCGCGGCTGGCCAGGTAGGCCTTGGCCTCGGGAACGCTGTATTCGCCGAAGTGGAAGATGCTCGCGGCGAGCACCGCGTCGGCCTTGCCTTCGAGGATGCCGGCCGCCAGGTGCTCGAGGTTGCCGACGCCGCCGGAGGCGATTACCGGCACGTTCACCGCTTCGCTGATGGCACGGGTGACACCCAGGTCGTAGCCGCTCTTCACGCCGTCCTGGTCCATGCTGGTCAGCAGGATTTCACCGGCACCCAGGCCTTCCATCTTCTTCGCCCACTCCACCGCGTCGAGCCCGGTGGGCTTGCGGCCGCCGTGGGTGAAGATCTCCCAGCGCGGCGTTTCGCCAGGGCCGGAAACCTTCTTGGCATCGATGGCGACCACGATGCACTGCGAACCGAAGCGCGCGGCGGCTTCGCCGACGAACTCCGGGGTGAACACCGCGGCGGTGTTGATCGAGACCTTGTCCGCACCGGCGTTGAGCAGGTTGCGGATGTCCTGCACGGTGCGCACGCCACCGCCCACGGTCAGCGGGATGAACACCTGGCTGGCCATGCGCTCGACGGTGTGCAGCGTGGTATCGCGGCCGTCGACGCTGGCGGTGATGTCGAGGAAGGTGATCTCGTCGGCACCCTGCTCGTCGTAGCGGCGAGCGATCTCCACGGGGTCGCCGGCGTCGCGGATGTTCTCGAACTTGACGCCCTTGACCACGCGGCCGTTGTCCACGTCGAGGCAGGGGATGATGCGTTTTGCCAGTGCCATGTCAGTGCTCCCGCGGGTTCAGGCTCAGCCCTTGAAGGCGTCGCAAAGCGCCTGGGCTTCGGCGACGTCCAGGGTGCCTTCGTAGATGGCACGGCCGGTGATGGCGCCAACGATGCCCGGGGTGCGGGCGTCGAGCAGCTTCTGGATGTCGCCCAGGTTGTGGATGCCGCCCGAAGCGATCACCGGGATGCGCGTGGCGTTGGCCAGGGCGGCGGTGGCTTCGACGTTGCAGCCCTGCATCATGCCGTCCTTGGAAATGTCGGTGTAGACGATGGCGGAGACGCCGTCGGCCTCGAAACGCTTGGCCAGGTCGATCACCTGCACTTCGCTGACTTCAGCCCAGCCGTCGGTGGCGACGAAACCGTCCTTCGCGTCCAGGCCGACGATCACCTTGCCGGGGAAGGCGCGGCAGGCTTCGCCGACGAATTCCGGCTGCTTGACCGCCTTGGTGCCGATGATCACGTAGCTGACGCCGGCGCGGACGTAGTGCTCGATGGTCTCCAGCGAACGGATGCCGCCGCCGATCTGGATCGGCAGGTTCGGATAGCGCTTGGCGATGGCGGTGACCACCTCGCCGTTGACCGGCTTGCCTTCGAAGGCGCCGTTCAGGTCGACCAGGTGCAGACGGCGGCAGCCGCCCTCCACCCATTTGGCAGCCATGGATACCGGGTCGTCGGAGAAGACAGTGGCGTCTTCCATCAGGCCTTGGCGCAGACGCACGCAGGCGCCGTCCTTCAGATCGATTGCGGGGATGATCAGCATCGGTTGAACCTGCTCGAATCCAAGTCGTGAATAGGGTCGGGTCAGCTCTTCTCGAGCGCCCACAAGTCGCTTTCGATGCTCTCGAACCTGTCTTTCAGGTGCGCCTGCACATCGACGATCGCCTTGTTGTAGAACAGCGGGCCGAACTCGCGCATGAAGTAGTCCAGCGCTTCCTCGGCCTCGAACGCGCCCAGCTCCAGCTCGAAACGATCCTCGAGAAAGCGCTTCAGCGCCTGGCTCGCCGCCTGCCGCTGGGCGGCGTCGAGTTCGAGGATCGACGGCTTTTCGCGGCGCGCCATGGAATTACCAGCGACCATCCCAGGCCACGAAGTTCTGCAGCAGCTGCAGGCCGTGGGTATGGCTCTTCTCCGGATGGAACTGCACGGCGAAGCGCGAACCTTCGGCCAGCGCGGCGGCGAAATCGCGCCCGTAGTGACCGCGACCGACCACCTGGCGCGGATTGCCGGCCTCGATGTAGTAGCTGTGCACGAAGTAGAAGCGCGCTTCGTCCGGGATCTCGTGCCACAGCGGATGGTCGAGGGTCTGCTTGACCTGGTTCCAACCCATGTGCGGCACCTTCAGGTGCTCGCCGTCTTCATGCAGGTCCTTGCCGAAGAAGCGCACCTGGCCGGGAAACAGGCCGATGCAATCGACACCGTCGTTCTCTTCGCTGCGCTCCATCAGCGCCTGCATGCCGACGCAGATACCGAGGAAGGGGCGGTCCTGGCTGACTTCGCGCACCAGGCTGTCGAAGCCCAGGCGCTTGATCTCGGCCATGCAGTCGCGGATCGCGCCGACGCCGGGGAAGACCACACGGTCGGCCTCGCGAATGGTCGCGGCGTCGCTGCTCACCAGCACGCGACCGGCGCCCACGTGCTCCAGCGCCTTGGACACCGAGTGCAGGTTGCCCATGCCGTAGTCGATGACGGCTACCGTCTGCATTACAGGCACCCTTTGGTGGACGGCATCTGGCCGGCCATACGCTCGTCCAGCTCGATGGCCATGCGCAGCGCGCGGCCGAAGGCCTTGAACACGGTTTCGATCTGGTGGTGCGTGTTGTGCCCACGCAGGTTGTCGATGTGCAGGGTTACCTGGGCGTGGTTGACGAAGCCCTGGAAGAACTCCATGAACAGGTCAACGTCGAAGCCGCCGACGCTTGCGCGGGTGAAGGGCACGTGCATCTGCAGGCCGGGACGGCCGGAGAAGTCGATGACCACGCGCGACAGCGCTTCATCCAGCGGCACGTAGGCGTGGCCGTAGCGGCGGATGCCCTTCTTGTCGCCGATAGCCTTGGCGAAGGCCTGGCCGAGGGTGATGCCGATGTCTTCGACGGTGTGGTGATCGTCGATATGCAGGTCGCCCTTGCACTCGATGTCCAGGTCGATCAGGCCGTGGCGGGCGATCTGGTCCATCATGTGCTCGAGGAAGGGTACCCCGGTATCGAAACGGGCCTTGCCCGTGCCATCCAGGTCGATGGACACCTTGATCTGGGTTTCCAGGGTGTCGCGCGCGACTGTCGCCTTGCGTTCGGCCATCACCAGCTCCACAGCTAACACAGCACTTAATTATAAGAGGGGCCGCATTATAGGCGCGGCGGGCGCCGCGCGGCTATGGGCGATGGTCGGTGGACTGGCCGCGCGCCGGCGCTTGTCCTTACACTGCCCGCCCCCATCGAGGAAGCCGCCATGCCTGTGATCGTCGAAGCGCCCGCCCAGCTCTCTGCCCAGGACCGCCAGGACCTGCTGCGGATCTATGCCGAGGCGCCGGCCGAGCTGCTTGCGCCCTTCGCCGACGGAGAAGCGCTGATCGACGCCGCGCTGGCCGCCGGCACCCTGCTCACCGGCCGCTTCAACGACCGCCTGCTCGGCGCCGCCTGGCTGCAGCGCGATGCCGACGCCTGGCGCCTGTCGCGCCTGTGCGTGCGCAAGGTCACGCGTGGCCGCGGCGTCGCCCGGCGCCTGCTGGAACAGACGCAGCAGCAGGCGGTACTGAATGGCCGCCCGCTGCGCCTGCTGGCACCCGCCGGCTACGAGACGGCACAAAGCCTGGCAGCGCACCTGGACCTGGCCCTGGAAAACCACTGAGCGAGGCCGCCATGAACGATATCGACATCCTGATCATCGGCGCCGGCGCGGTCGGCCTGGCCTGTGCTGCACGACTGGCCGCTCCGGGGCGCAGCGTGCTGGTGGTCGAGGCGGAACGCCTGGTCGGCAGCCACACCTCCAGCCGCAACTCCGAAGTCATCCACGCCGGTATCTACTACGCGCCCGGCTCGCTCAAGGCCGAGCTGTGCCTGGAGGGGCGTGAGCGCCTGTACGCCTGGTGCGCCACCCACGATGTGCCGCACAGCCGGATCGGCAAACTGCTGGTGGCGGTGGAAGACGCTGAACTCGGCAAGCTCGAAGCCCTGGACGCCAATGCACGCGCCAGCGGCGTAAAGGACCTGCAGCCGCTAGACGCGGCACAACTGCATGCCATGGAGCCTGCGGTACGCGGAGTCGCTGCGCTGCTCTCGCCGAGCACCGGGATCATCGACAGCCATGCCTACATGCACTCGCTGCAGACGGTCGCGGAAAACAACGGCGCGCATCTGGTCCTAGACACACGCATCGACCGCCTGCACCGCGCCACCGATGGCTGGCTCGCCGAAGGCGTCAGCGTCGGCGAGCCCTTCAGCCTGCAGGCGGCGCTAGTGATCAACGCCGGCGGACTGTTCGCCCAACAACTCGCGGCGAACACCGAAGGCCTGACCGGCATCCCGCCGCTGTACTTGTGCCAGGGCCGCTACTTCACCTACAGCGGCCGCTCGCCGTTCAGCCACCTCATCTACCCGATGCCGGAAGCCAACACCGCCGGACTCGGCGTGCACGCCACCCTCGACTTAGGCGGCCAGCTGCGCTTCGGCCCGGACGTGCGCTATCTCGACGCCATCGACTACCAGGTCGACGAGCACCTGCGCGAACCTTTCGCCCAGGCCATCCGCCGCTATTTCCCCGGCCTCGACGCGCAGCGCCTGCAAGCGGGCTACGCTGGCATCCGGCCGAAACTCAGCGCCGCCGGGGAACCGGCCGCCGACTTCGTCATCCAAACCGTCTCCGATCACGGCCAGAGCGGCCTGATCAACCTGTTCGGGATCGAATCGCCGGGGCTCACCGCCAGCCTGGCCATCGCCGAACGTGTTGCCGCAGCCTGCTGAGCAGGCGTGGCGCATTGATATACTCCCGCCTACTCCACCGCGCCTGAACAAGGACCCGTCCATGAAAGCGTTCGGCAAGATCCTGGGCCTCGTCGTACTCGCCCTGCTGCTCCTGGCAGTCGCCGCCGGCTTCATCCTCAGCCACTTCTTCAACCCGAACGACTACAAGGATGAGATCCGCCAGTTGGCCCGCGACAAGGCCAACCTCGAACTGAACCTGCGCGGCGATATCGGCTGGAGCCTGTTCCCCTGGCTCGGCCTGGAGCTGCACGACGCCAGCGTGGCCAGCCTGCGCACCCCGGACAAACCCTTCGCCGACCTGCAACTGCTCGGCCTCTCGGTACGCGTGCTGCCGCTGCTGCGCCGCGAGCTGCAGATGAGCGACATCCGCGTGCAGGGCCTGACCCTGACGCTGAACCGCGACAAGACCGGCAAGGGCAGTTGGGAAGACATCGGCAAACCGGTGCAGCCCGCCGCTGGCGCGACCACCGCGCCAACCCCGACCGAGCAGCCGAGCGAACCGGCCAAGCCGATGGCCCACGACATCGCCTCGCCGATGAAGCTCGACATCGACAGCCTCAACATCACCGACGCCCGCGTCGACTTCAGCGACGAACAGAACGGCCGCCAGTACACCGTCGAAGGGCTGAACCTGAACACCGGCGCCATCCGCGAAGGCAGCGCCATCCCCTTCAAGCTCACCGCCTACCTGGGCACCAACCAGCCGGTGACCCGCGCCAAGACCGAGCTGACCGGCAACCTGCGCTTCGACCGCGCGCTCAAGCGCTACCAACTGGAAGACGCCAAGCTCGCCGGCGAACTCTCCGGCGACCAGCTGCAAGGCAAGACCGCGACCTTCTCGGCCCAGGGCCAGCTGCTGCTCGACCAGGCCGCGCAAGTCGCCGAATGGAACGGCCTGAAACTGTCGATCAACCAGCTGCGCGCGCTGGGTGAGCTCAAGGCCCGCAACCTGGACAAGGACCCGCAGTTCAGCGGCGGCATCTCCATCGCCCAGTTCAACCTGCGCGAATTCCTCGACGGTCTCGGCCAGAAGTTGCCGGCGATGGCCGACGGCAACACCCTGACCCGCCTGGAACTGGCCGCCCGTGTCGACGGCAGCAGCAACAGCGTCACCCTCAGCGACATCCACTTCAAACTCGACAACAGCAGCTTCACCGGCAACCTCGGCCTCGCCGACATCGCCAAGCAAGCCGTGCGCGCCCAGCTAAGCGGCGACCGCCTGGACCTCGACCGCTACCTGCCGGCGAAAGCCGCCAAGGCAGCCGAAGCCACCAGCAGCGCCCGCAAGTCGGAAGTCGAGGCCACTGCGGCCAGCGCCAGCAAAGGCAATTCGCCGCTGCCCAACGCACCGACCCAGCAGGCCTGGAGCGACGCCCCGGCGCTGCCCCTGGTACGCCTGCGCACGCTCGACCTGGACGTCGGCCTGAACCTCGGCCAGCTGACCCTCGACAGGCTGCCGATCGACAACGCCGTGCTCAAGCTGCACGGGCAGAACGGCCAGCTCAGCCTCGACGACCTGCGCGGCGAGCTGTACGACGGCCGCTTCAACGCCAAGGCGAACCTCGACGTGCGCCAGGACGTGCCGCTGCTCGCCGTGCAGAAGCACATCGCCGGCGTGCCGGTGGAGAAGCTGCTCGAAGCCCAGGGCCAGAAACCGCCGGTCACCGGCCTGCTCGACCTGGACGCCGACCTGACCACCCAAGGCAACAGCCAGAAGGCTTGGGTCGACAACCTCAACGGTTCCGCGCACTTTGCCCTGAACAAGGGCGTGCTGCTCAACGCCAACCTGGAAGACCAGCTGTGCCGCGGCATCGCCACGCTCAACCGCAAGGACCTGAGCGGCGACCACAGCGGCAAGGACACTCCCTTCAACGACCTGCGCGGCAGCCTGAGCTTCCGCAACGGCGTGGCCAACAACCCCGACCTCAAGGCCAGTGTCCCCGGCCTGACGGTCAAGGGCGACGGCGATATCGACCTGCGCGTGCTGGGCATGGACTACCGCGTTGGCGTGATCATCGAAGGCGACAAGAGCGACATGCCCGACCCCGCCTGCGAAGTGAACAAGCGCTACGCCGGCATCGAATGGCCACTGCGCTGCCGCGGTCCGCTGGAACTGGGCGCACGCGCCTGCCGCCTGGACCAGGAAGGCGTCGGCAAGATCGCCGGGCAACTGGCCGGGCAGCGCCTGAACGAAAAACTCGAAGAGAAATTCGGCGATAAGGTCAGCCCCGACCTGAAAGACGCGCTGAAGAACCTGCTGAAGAAGAAATGACCCCCGAACGCTTCAACTCGGCCGTGCTCGACTGGTTCGACTGCCACGGCCGCCATGACCTGCCCTGGCAGCGCGATATCACGCCCTACCGGGTGTGGGTCTCGGAAATCATGCTGCAACAGACCCAGGTCGCCACCGTGATGGGCTACTACGACCGCTTCATGGCCGCGCTGCCCACGGTCGCCGACCTCGCCGCCGCGCCGGAAGACGAAGTCCTGCACCTGTGGACCGGGCTCGGCTACTACAGCCGCGCACGCAACCTGCACAAGACCGCCAAGCTGGTCATGGAGCAGCACGGCGGCGAGTTTCCGCGCGACGTCGAGCAGCTCACCGAACTGCCGGGCATCGGTCGCTCCACCGCCGGCGCCATCGCCAGCATCTCCATGGGCCTGCGGGCGCCGATCCTCGACGGCAACGTCAAGCGCGTGCTTGCTCGCTTCCTCGCCTGCGACGGTTATCCAGGCGAGCCGAAGGTAGCTAAGCAGCTGTGGGAAGCCGCCGAGCGCTTCACGCCGGCCCAGCGCGCCAACCATTACACCCAGGCGATGATGGACCTGGGCGCCACCCTTTGTACCCGCAGCAAGCCGAGCTGCCTGCTCTGCCCGCTGCGCGAGGGCTGCCGCGCGCACCTGCTCGGCCGCGAGAGCGAATTCCCGGTGCCGAAGCCGCGCAAGGAGCTGCCGCGCAAGCGCACGCTGATGCCGATCCTCGCCAACCGCGACGGCGCCATCCTCCTCTACCGCCGCCCCTCGACCGGCCTCTGGGGTGGGCTGTGGAGCTTCCCCGAACTGGACGACCTCGACGCCCTTGCCCCGCTCGCCGAGCGCCACGCCCTGCGCCTGGGCGAACGCCGCGAGCTGCCCGGCCTGACCCACACCTTCAGCCACTTCCAGCTGGCCATCGAACCCTGGCTGGTGCGCGTGGAGGACGCGGCGCCCGCCGTGGCCGAGGGCGACTGGCTCTGGTATAACCTCGCCACCCCGCCGCGGCTCGGTCTCGCCGCGCCGGTCAAGAAGCTGCTGAAACGGGCAGCCGACGCTTTGAATGCAGGAGAAATGTCATGACCCGACTGGTGATGTGCCGCAAGTACAAAGAAGAGCTGCCCGGCCTCGATCGCCCGCCCTACCCCGGCGCCAAGGGCCAGGACATCTACGAGCACGTCTCGAAGCAGGCCTGGGACGAGTGGCAGAAGCACCAGACCATGCTGATCAACGAGCGTCGTCTGAACATGATGAACGCCGAGGATCGCAAGTTCCTGCAGGCCGAAATGGACAAGTTCCTCACCGGCGAGGAATACGCCCAGGCCGAAGGCTACGTCCCGCCCAGCGCGTAAGTTTCGGTATTAACTGAAAATTTTTTCGCGGCACGCTTGACACCCCAACGCAAAACCCTTTTAATGCGCGCCACGTTGCCCAGGTAGCTCAGTTGGTAGAGCAGGGGATTGAAAATCCCCGTGTCGGCGGTTCGATTCCGTCCCTGGGCACCACCTTCAAGTTTCAGGTGGTGCAAGATCACCTGAAGCGATTAAAAAACCGGCCCTAGCGCCGGTTTTTTATTGCCCGCGATTTGCCTCCCGCCTGCCGTATCGCCCGTTTTACACAGCCTCCGCAGCCAACTGCCTTGCGTCTCCCACCCCACGCCGCTGGTCGCCTGCCCGGCGAAAGCCCCTGTGCGCCGTTGTCTACTGGCGCGTAGCACGGGCATCTTTCAGAATGATGACGCTGCTTCAAGAATTCCGACCAAAGGACGGGTTAACGTCCCCACCTGATGCTCGTAAACGGAGTGCCTGTGCATCCTCTCAATCGCTGGTGGCAAGCGCGCGGTAACCTTGTCACTCTCGCCGCGCTGTTCCTGCTGATTCCGTTGGCCAGTCGCTACCTGCTGGGCTGGGGCAACCTGTATGGCTACCTCTCGGACCTCGCCATCGGCAGCCTGCTGATTCTCCTCCTGCACAAGCGCCATCTACTGCTGGCGCTGCCGGTGATGGTCGTGTGGATGCTGATGTATGTCGGCAACGCCGAGCTGGTCAGCGCGGTCGGCCGCATGCCCGACCCGAGCGACCTGCACTTCCTCGCCGACCCGACCTTCGTTGGCAACTCCACCGAAGGCGGCGGCATCTCGCATCCGTGGCTGGCCGGCATCCTCGGCGGCACAATCTTCCTCGCCGCCCTGCTCTGGCGCCGCCGCGAGCAACCGCTGCCCCGCTATGCCTATGCCCTGCCAGTGGCCCTGCTGGTGGCGCACTTCGGCATGCAGTTCGTGATCCCCGCAGACGCTGACGTGTGGAAGCAGTACAACCTGCCGCACCGGCTGATCGCCGGCGTCGCCAGCCAAGGCCAACTGGCGGTCGAAGACTGGCTGGCCGGCGACCAGACGGCCACCCCGCCGGACGTTTCCGGCCTGAACCAGCAGGACCTCTCCGGCACTCCGCTGCTCGCAGGCCCAGGCGCCGCGAAGAACGTGCTGATCATCACCATGGAAGGCATCCCCGGCGCGTACGTGGAGACCAACCGCGCCGCGCTCAGCAGCAGCTACGACGAGTCCATGATGCCCAAGCTCAGCACCTGGGCAACCCGGGCCATGGACACTCCCGACTACGTGACGCACAGCCACCAGACCATCCGTGGCCTCTACGCGATGCTCTGTGGCGACTTCAGCGAGCTGAACAACGGCACGCCCAAGGCCGTCGAGCTGCTGTCGAACCCGCGCCGCGCCTCCGAGTGCCTGCCCTCGCAACTGCACAAGCACGGCTTCACCACGCACTTCCTGCAAGGTGCCGGCCTGCGTTTCATGGCCAAAGACAAAGTGATGCCCGCCATGGGCTTCGACACCACCCTCGGCCGTGACTGGTTCAAGAAGCCGCCCTACCTGGAATTCGCCTGGGGCATGGACGACAAGGCCTTCTTCGAAGGCGCGCTCGATTACATCGGCGAGCTGCGCAAGGACAAGAAGCCCTGGATGCTGACCCTCCTTACCGTCGGCACCCACCAGCCCTATTCGGCGACCCCGGAATACCTGGCCAAGTACCCGACCGCCCGCAAAGCTGCCGTGGCGTACCTGGATGACGCCGTCGACGCCTTCCTCGCCGGCCTGGAGAAACAGGGCGTGCTCAAGGACACCCTGGTGATCGTCACCTCCGACGAATCCCACGGCATCGACAACGTACGCCTGGCCTCGTCCTGGGGCATGAACCTGGTGCTCGCCCCCGAACAGGCTGCGCTGCCGCCTGTGAAGGATGGCGTGTACGGCCACGTCGACCTGGCCACCTCGATCCTCGACTATTTCGGCTTCGCACCGCCGAAGGACATGGCCGGCCGCTCGCTGTTCCGCGAGTACGACAAGGGCCGCGAGATGGTGTCGTTCACCAATGGCATGC
Source organism: Pseudomonas sp. QL9 (assembly GCF_041409665.1). Lineage (NCBI taxonomy): Bacteria > Pseudomonadati > Pseudomonadota > Gammaproteobacteria > Pseudomonadales > Pseudomonadaceae > Pseudomonas > Pseudomonas sp. QL9. Next base: position 3,057,066 of record NZ_CP166971.1, on the reverse strand, counting down.
TGCGCTTCCACGACGGCAAGCACACCTTCACCGAGTGCGACTTCCAGCAGGTCTGCCGGCGCTACGAGAGCGATGGCTTCATCGCCGACAGCGCGCGCTTCATCGGTCGTTTCAGCGGCCGCGAAGCACGCATGCTGGCCGCCCGCGCGGACATCCTCGACCACTCGGTATCCGGCAGCAACGGCGCACTGGGCCAAGAGCTCCAGTTCGCCACGCGCGAGCACATCCAGCTGAAGCCGAAGGTGACCAACGAGTACACCGACAACCTGATCGGTGCCCAGTACCTGGAATTCCCGGCCGACAGCCGCACCACGGTGACCATGAAGATCCGCGCGCTGCAGATGGACGACAAGGGCGCCCGGGTGCAGCTCCACACTCGGGAGTTCGAGAAGCTGGTGCCGGTGCCGATCCCCGAATTCCCGCTGCTCACCCGCGACAAGCCGCTGGAGATGACCTTCTCCTTCGACAACGAGCGGGCACGCAAGGCGTTCTCCTTCCACCTGATCGCCGAAGGCCAGGGCACCATCGAGATCACCGATTTCCACGTGCAGACGCAACCGCGTAAATCCACCATCGACGCCCGCCAGGTCGCACCGACTCGCGTAGCCGGCAGCAACGCCCTGCCAGGCCCGCGCATCGGCGGTCGCCCGGCACTGATGGCCGGACAGCTGGACGAGCTCGACCAGGAAAGCAGCGACGGCCAGAGCAGCGACACCGACGCGACCCTCACCCAGTAACCCCCGCCCTCTCCCTGCTCCCGCCCGGCGTCCTGCCGGGCGGGAGCGCGGTCTTTCCCATCGCCCCCGAAGCTGGCACTATCGCGCGCTTCGCTCGCCCCCACCCCGGGCGCGAGCCGATGGCGCAGCGCGTCCCGCGACCCGGCGATCCCGGTGTTCAGCCCAGGCGACAAGGCACTTCGGCAATGCGACAACTTGTCACTACTCCCCCTGCGACCCTGCAGATCGCGTGATAGGTTGCGCTTCGCCAGAAAGGCCCCACCCCCTGCAGCGGTCCGCCGCCAGGCACCCAATAACAAGAGAGGAGCCCCTTATGGCCGAGGCCATACCCGCCCTGGAAATCCGTAACCTGCACAAGCGTTACGGTGACCTGGAAGTGCTCAAGGGCATTTCCCTGACCGCCCGCGACGGCGACGTGATCTCCATCCTTGGCTCCTCCGGTTCCGGAAAGTCGACCTTCCTGCGCTGCGTCAACCTGCTGGAGAACCCGCACCAGGGCCAGATCCTGGTGGCCGGCGAAGAGCTCAAGCTGAAGAAGGCCAAAGACGGAGCACTGGTCGCCGCCGACAACCGGCAGATCAACCGTCTGCGCAGCGAACTGGGCTTCGTCTTCCAGAACTTCAACCTCTGGCCGCACATGAGCATCCTCGACAACATCATCGAGGCGCCGCGCCGTGTACTGGGCAAGACCAAGGCCGAAGCCACCGAGATCGCCGAGGCCCTGCTGGCCAAGGTCGGCATCGCCGACAAGCGCCACAGTTTCCCCGCCCAGCTTTCCGGCGGCCAGCAGCAGCGCGCCGCCATCGCCCGCACCCTGGCCATGCAACCGAAGGTCATCCTCTTCGACGAGCCGACCTCCGCGCTCGACCCGGAGATGGTCCAGGAAGTGCTCAACGTGATCCGCGCCCTCGCCGAGGAAGGCCGGACCATGTTGCTGGTCACCCACGAAATGAATTTCGCCCGCCAGGTTTCCAGTGAGGTGGTGTTCCTCCACCAGGGCCTGGTCGAGGAGCAGGGAACGCCCGAGCAGGTCTTCGAGAACCCGCAATCGGCCCGCTGCAAGCAGTTCATGTCCAGCCACCGCTAATGGAGCTATTTCACGTGAAGAACTACAAGAAGATCCTCCTCGCCGCCGCTGCCACCCTGGCCTTCGGCGCCCACGCGGTCGCCGCCGAGAAGCTGCGCATCGGCACCGAAGGCGCCTACCCGCCCTTCAACGGCATCGACGCCAGCGGCCAGGTGGTCGGCTTCGACATCGACATCGCCAAGGCGCTGTGCGCCAAGATGAAGACCGAGTGCGACGTGGTCACCTCCGACTGGGACGGCATCATCCCGGCCCTGAACGCCAAGAAGTTCGACTTCATCGTCGCCTCCATGTCGATCACCGACGAGCGCAAGCAGGCGGTCGACTTCACCACCCCGTACTACACCAACAAGCTGCAGTTCGTGGCCCCCAAGTCGGTTGACTTCAAGACCGACAACGCCGCGCTGAAAGGCAAGGTGATCGGTGCGCAGCGCGCCACCATCGCCGGCACCTGGCTGGAAGACCACCTCAACGACGTGGTCACCATCAAGCTCTACGACACCCAGGAAAACGCCTATCTGGACCTGTCCTCGGGCCGCCTGGACGGCGTGCTGGCCGACAAGTTCGTGCAGTACGACTGGCTGAAGAGCGACGCTGGCAAGGACTTCGAGTTCAAGGGCCAACCGGTCTTCGACAACGACAAGATCGGCATCGCCGTGCGCAAGGGCGACCCGCTGCGCGACAAGCTGAATGCCGCGCTGAAGGAAATCGTCGACGACGGTACCTACAAGAAGATCAACGACAAGTACTTCCCCTTCAGCATCCAGTGATGCCGACCCGGCGCGCCGCCTGAACCGCGGCGCGCTCCCTGCCCAGGCGTGACTCCCATGATTTTCGACCTGCACGGTTTCGGCCCGCAGCTGGCGGCCGGCACCCTGATGACGCTCAAGCTGTCGCTGGCGGCGGTCTGCCTCGGCCTGCTGCTCGGCCTGCTCGGCGCCATCGCCAAGACTTCGAAGAACCCCGCCCTGCGTATGCTGGGCGGCACCTACACCACCATCGTCCGCGGCGTCCCGGAAACCCTCTGGGTGCTGGTGATCTACTTCGGCAGCGTGGCCGGCCTGAATGCCCTGGGTGCGCTGTTCGGCAACCCCGAACTGGCCCTCAGCCCGTTCGCCGCTGGCGTCTGCGCGCTCGGCCTGTGCTTCGGCGCCTACGCCACCGAGGTGTTCCGGGGCGCGCTGTTGGCGGTACCCAAGGGCCACCGCGAAGCCGGCCAGGCGCTAGGCCTGTCGGCCCCGCGAATCTTCTGGCGCATCGTCCTGCCGCAAGTCTGGCGCGTGGCGCTGCCGGGCCTGGGCAACCTCTACCTGATCCTGCTCAAGGACACCGCGCTGGTGTCGCTGATCACCCTCGACGAGATCATGCGCAAAGCGGCAGCGGCGACCAACGCGACCAAGGAACCCTTCACCTTCTACATGGCCGCAGCGCTGATCTACCTGAGCCTGACCGTCTTCGTCATGGCGGCCCTGCATTACTTCGAAGGCCGCGCAGGACGTGGCTTCGTGAGGAACGAGCTATGAGCGTGTGGGAACTGCTGCTGAAGTGGACGCCGAAGATGTTCGAAGGCGTCCAGCTGACCCTGGAGCTGCTGGCCATCGCCGTGGTCGCCGGCCTGGCCCTCGCAGTGCCGCTGGGCATCGCCCGCGCCTCGCGGCACTGGTACGTGCGCGCCCTGCCTTACGCCTACATCTTCTTCTTCCGCGGTACGCCGCTGCTGCTGCAACTGTTCATCGTCTACTACGGCCTGGCGCAGTTCGACGCGGTCCGCCAGGGCCCGCTCTGGCCCTACCTGCGCGATCCGTACTGGTGCGCGCTGGTGACAATGACCATGCACACTGCTGCGTACATCGCGGAGATCCTGCGGGGCGCCATCCACGCGATTCCGGTCGGTGAAGTGGAAGCTGCGCGCTCGCTGGGCATGTCCAAGCGCCAGGCACTGCTGCACATCATCCTGCCGCGCGCCGCGCGCATCGCCCTGCCGGCCTACAGCAACGAGATCATCCTCATGCTCAAGGCCAGCGCCGTGGTGTACACCGTGACCCTGTTCGACATCATGGGCGTAACCCGCACCATCAACGCGCGCACCTACGAGAACATGCTGTTCTTCTGCTACGCCGGTGCGCTCTACCTGCTCATCACCCTGGTGCTCACCCGCGGCTTCCGCCTGGCCGAACGCTGGCTGCGCGTCGAGGCCATGCAAGGCCGCTGACCGGCGCTCCCCGGGACGGCGGTGGCGCCGCTATAATCGCCGCCCCGCCGCTTCCCTCCAGCACCTGCCGTGGCCGAACCGACAATCCCCTGCCTGACGGGCGACGCCCTGCTCCAGCGCTTCGAAGCGCTGGATGGGTTCCTGCTCGCCCATCAGCAGCTCTGGCGGCCGAAGCCCTTCACCGAGCTGACGCTGCCCTGGGAAGCCGAACATCCCGCGCTGGCCGCCTGGCTGCGCCGGCGCAGCCTCGAAGAGGCGGATGCCGCGCACAACCATCCGCAGCATCTACCCGCGCCCGCACCTTTCCCGGAACTGGCAGCCCAGGCTGCGCGCCTGGCGGAAGTCGGCGCGTTGCCCGAGCAGCCCCTGCCGAAGCTGCCAGCGCAATTCCAGGTCGACGTGCCCGGGCGCAAGTGGCAGCAGATCGAAGCCTTCGCCAGCCGCCTGAACTTCTCCACGCCGCCGGTGCAGTGGCTCGACTGGTGCGCCGGCAAAGGGCACCTGGGACGCCTGCTGGCCCACGGCGGAGAAGCGCTGCTGAGCCTCGAGCGCGATCTCGCGCTGGTCAACGATGGCCAGCGCATGAGCGATCGCCTCGGCCTGCGCGCCATGCACGTCGAGCAGGACGTCCTGGCCGAAGGCGCCAGCCGCTACCTGCAACCCGGGCAGACCGCCGTGGCCTTGCACGCCTGCGGCGACCTGCATGTCACCCTGCTGCGCCAGGCCGCCGGCCGAAACTGCCGTCAACTGGCGGTGGCACCCTGCTGCTACAACCGGATCACCACCGAAGACTATCAGCCGTTATCCACAAGCGCCGGCGCCTCGGCACTGCGATTGAACCAGGACGACCTGCGGCTGCCCCTCACCGAAACCGTCACCGCCGGCTCCCGCGTGCGGCGCCAGCGCGACGCCTCCATGGCGCGGCGTCTGGCTTTCGATCTGCTGCAGCGGGAACTGCGCGGTGAGGACAGCTATCTGCCCGTGCCCTCCGTGGCACCGGACTGGCTGCACAAACCCTTCGCCGACTACTGCCGCGACCTGGCTGCCCTGAAGGGCTTGCCGACGCCGAGCGAACGCGACTGGGCCGCCCTCGAGGCGCGAGGCCGTCAGCGCCTGGCCGAAGTGCGCAACCTGGAACTGCTGCGCGGGCTTTTCCGCCGCCCGCTGGAACTCTGGCTGCTGCTGGACCGTGCGCTGTTCCTCGACGAACAGGGCTATCGCGTGCGTTTAGGCGCCTTCTGCTCAGCAAGCCTCACCCCGCGCAACCTGCTGATCATCGCCGAGCGCGCCTAGTACAAGCGTTCCAAAACGTCACCCACAAAAGCTGTGGATAACTCTGTTGAGAAAAACGGGATATCGCTTGCCGAAGCCCGTCCTCACGCCCCTCCGCTTGACCTGCTCATTTTTTGAGCGCTAAAAAATAAATCCTTTAAAAACAATCGGTTATCTATTATTGCGAAGTCAGTCAAGATTTTCCGGCAATAGCCGGGCGTGCTCGCCCCAGGCTTGTGCATAAGCCCCGAAATCGCTCGCCTCCACGCACATCGAACGAGCACCCTGGCGTTTCGCCAGCGGATCGAAGAGGCGCAAAAGGAATTTATTGTTGCTCACTTGCAACAATCAGCTATTTGCCAATAGCTGCCTGGGCAGTATTATTTCGAAACACATTAGCTGCCTAGACAGTAATTAGCCTTGCCATGGATCACTATCGTGCTTCGGACTTCCCATTCAAGGGGTCTATCGGCCAACTGCTCGCCTACGCCGCGATCCTGAAGGACCGCCTGCTGGACAAGTACCTGGCACACCTGGACATCACCGCCGCGCAATTCAAGGTGCTGTTCTTCGTCGGTCACAACCGTGCCAATACGCCGGCCGAGCTGTGCCGCGAGCTCTCCATCGACAGTGGCTCGATGACCCGCATGCTCGACCGCCTGGAAAAGAAAGAGCTGCTGCTGCGCAACCCATGCCCCAACGACCGCCGCAGCGTGCGCCTGCGCCTCAGCCCAGCCGGCGAGGCAGTGAATGCCGAGGCGCCGCAGATCGCTTCCCAGGCGATGAATGAGTTGGTCGGCTGCCTTTCCAGCGAGGAACTGCAGACCTTGACCCACCTGCTCGACAAGATCCTGCGCAGTCATGACGCCGCGACCTGCGCGGCGCAGGAGAACTGAACCATGTCCGCCCTTCGCCCCCAAGGCCGCGCCTATGCGCTGGCCATGCTGAGCGCCGTGGCCCTCACCGGTTGCGTCAGCTCCGCGGGCCTCGCGCCCAGCGGCAAGACCCTCGACCCTGCGCACCTGCAGGCCGGCCGTAGCCTCGACGGCACTCCGCTGTCCAGCGCCGCCTGGCCGCGCCAGGACTGGTGGTCGAGCCTGGGTGATCCGCAGCTCGACAGCCTGATCGGCGAAGCCCTGAAAGGCACCCCGGACCTGCAGATCGCCGATGCCCGCGCTCGCCAGGCCGCCGCCGCCGCCAACGCCGCCGACGCCGAACGCATGCCGACGCTGAACGCCAAGGCCAGCTACGCCGGCATCCGTGCACCGACCAGCGTCGTCCCGTCGCCCATCGGCGGACACTACGCGGCAGTGAAGTACGGTGCGCTCAGCTTCAACTACGACCTGGATCTCTGGGGCGGCCAACGCGCCGCCTGGGAAGCCGCGCTCGGCCAGGCCAATGCCGCCGAGGTGGATCGCCAGGCAGCCGTCATCAACCTGTCCGCCAACGTAGCCCGGGCCTACAGCGAGCTCGGCCACGCCTTTATCGTTCGCGACCTGGCCAAGGACGAACTGGACCGCTCGCAGCGCCTCTTCGAGCTGAGCAAGAAGCGCATGGATGCGGGCCTGGACAGCAAGGTGCAGCTGCAACAGACCCAGACCCAGGTCGCCAGCGCCCGTGAACAACTGGCCGCCGCCGAGCAGCAGATCGCCAGCGATCGCATCTCGCTGGCCGTGCTCCTTGGCCAGGGCCCCGACCGCGGGCTGCAACTGCAACGCCCACGCGCACTGCAAGCCAACGCCCTTAGCCTGCCGTCGAACTTGCCCGCCGAACTGCTCGGCCGGCGCCCGGACATAGTCGCGGCACGCTGGCGTGTGGAAGCTGCGAACAAGGACATCCAGTCGGCGAAGACGCAGTTCTATCCGAACATCAACCTGGGCGCGATGATCGGCCTGGCCAGCATGCACAGCAGCGACTTGCTATCAGCGCCGAGCCGCTTCTACCAGATCGCCCCGGCCATTTCCCTGCCGCTGTTCGACGGCGGCCGCCTGCGCGCCAACCTGGCGGGCAAGGACGCCGACTACGACCTGGCCGTCGCGCAGTACAACAAGACCCTGGTCAGCGCCCTCGGCGAGGTCAGCGACGACCTCAGCCAGCTGCGCTCCCTGGAGCAGCGCCTGGTCGACCAGCGCGAGGCGCGCGACATCGCCAAGTCCAACTTCGAACTGGCCATGCGTCGCTACGGCGAAGGCGTGGGCAACTACCTGGACGCCCTGAGCGTGCAGCAGCAGTTGCTCGTCGCCGAGCGCGAACTGGCCAACCTGGATGCCCAACGCATCGACCTGTCGGTACAACTGGTACAGGCCCTTGGCGGCGGTTTCCAGACCGACGCCACCCCTTCCGCCCCGCTCGCCCAGGCGGGCGCAGCTGCCGTGCACTAAGAGGCAACCGCCATGACCACCGACACCCAAGAAACCACCGGCGGCAATCCCCAGCGCAAGCGCTGGCTGCTGATCCTGACCGTCGTCGTCATCCTCGCCGGCATCGCGGCCGCCGCCTGGGAGCTCCTCTACGGCCGCTGGCACGAAGACACCGATGACGCCTACGTAAACGGCAACGTCGTGCAGATCACCCCGCAGATCACCGGCACCGTGGTCAGCATCGGCGCCGACGACGGCGACCTGGTGCAGAAAGGCCAGGTGCTGGTGAAATTCGACCCCAGCGACGCCGACGTCGCCCTGCAGCAGGCCGAAGCCAACCTCGCCCGCAGCGTCCGCCAGGTGCGCGGGCTGTACAGCAACGTCGACGGCTACAAGGCCGACGTGGCGGCGAAGAAGGTCGCCCTGGCCAAGGCCGAGGCGGACTTCAAGCGCCGCCAGAACCTCGCCAACGACGGCGCCATCTCCCAGGAAGAGCTGGCCCATGCCCGTGATGCCCTGGACACCGCGCGCAGTTCCCTGACCAGCTCCGAACAGCAGCTCGACACCAGCCGGGCACTGGTCGACGACACCGTCATTTCCTCCCACCCGGACGTCAAGGCGGCCGCCGCCAAGCTGCGCCAGGCCTACCTCGACGACGCCCGCGCGGTGATAGTCGCGCCGGTCACCGGCTACGTCGCCAAGCGCACCGTGCAGGTCGGCCAGCGTGTGCAACCGGGCGCCGCGCTGATGGCGGTGATTCCGCTGGACCAGGTGTGGATCGACGCCAACTTCAAGGAAACCCAGTTGCAGCACATGCGCATCGGCCAGCCGGTGGAGATCCGCTCCGACCTTTACGGCAGCTCGGTCCAGTACCAGGGCTCGGTGGAAAGCCTCGGCGTCGGCACCGGCAGCGCCTTCTCCCTGCTGCCGGCGCAGAACGCCACCGGCAACTGGATCAAGATCGTGCAACGCGTCCCGGTACGCATCCGCGTCGACGCCAAGCAACTCGAAGAACATCCGCTGCGTATCGGCCTATCGATGGACGTGAAGGTCGACCTGCACGACCAGAGCGGCCCGGCGCTGGCCCAACAATCGCCGCACGAGGCGGTGTTCTCCACCGACGTCTATCAGCAGCAACTGGCCTCGGCGGACCAGCTCATCGAGCAGCTGATCCACGCCAACATGGCCGACGGCCGCAGCCGCAGCACCGCCGCGCGCTAAGCCAGGAAGCATCATGAGCGAGAACAGCAACGGCGCCTTCAGCCCGCCCAGCCTGGTAATGGCCACCATCGGCCTGTCCCTGGCGACCTTCATGCAGGTGCTGGACACCACCATCGCCAACGTCGCCCTGCCGACCATCTCCGGCAACCTCGGGGTGAGCGCCGAGCAGGGCACCTGGGTGATCACCTCGTTCGCGGTGAGCAACGCCATCGCCCTGCCGCTCACCGGCTGGCTCAGCCGCAAGGTCGGCGAGGTGAGGCTGTTCATCGCGGCGACCATCCTCTTTGTGATCGCCTCGTTCCTCTGCGGCGTCGCGCAGCAGATGGGCATGCTGGTCGGCTTCCGTGCCCTGCAGGGCTTCGTCGCCGGGCCGCTGTACCCGATCACCCAGACCCTGCTGATCTCCATCTACCCACCAGCCAAACGCGGCATGGCCCTGGCGCTGCTGGCGATGGTCACGGTGGTGGCGCCCATCGCCGGGCCGATCCTCGGCGGCTGGATCACCGACAGCTACAGCTGGCCGTGGATCTTCTTCATCAACGTGCCCATCGGCCTGTTCGCCGCGATGGTGGTCTACCAGCAACTGAAGAAGCGCCCGGTGGTGATCAAGCACGCCCCCATGGACTACATGGGCCTGGCGATGCTGGTCATAGGCGTCGGCGCGCTGCAGATCGTGCTCGACAAGGGCAACGACCTGGATTGGTTCGAGTCGAATTTCATCGTCGGCGGCACCGTCGTCTCGGTCATCGCCCTGGCAGTCTTCGTAATCTGGGAGCTCACCGACAAGCACCCGATCGTCAACCTGCGCCTGTTCGTGCACCGCAACTTCACCTTCGGCACCCTGGCGCTGGTCGGCGGCTACGCGGCCTTCTTCGGCATGAACCTGCTGCTGCCGCAGTGGCTGCAGACGCAGATGGGCTACACCGCCACCTGGGCCGGCCTGGCCGCGGCGCCGATCGGCATCCTGCCGGTGTTCCTCTCGCCGCTGGTCGGACGCTACGCCAACAACTTCGACCTGCGCGTGCTGGCCGGGGTGGCCTTCCTGGTGATGTCGGCCAGCAGCTTCATGCGGGCCAGCTTCACGACCGACGTGGACTACTTGCACATCGCGCTGGTGCAAATGTTCATGGGCCTGGGCGTGGCCTTCTTCTTCATGCCGATCCTCAGCATCCTGCTCTCCGACCTGCCGCCGGACCAGATCGCCGACGGCTCGGGCCTGGCCACCTTCCTGCGCACCCTCGGCGGCAGCTTCGCAGCCTCGCTGACCACTTGGATCTGGAACCGCCGCGCCACCCAGCACCACGCCTACCTGACCGAGAACCTGAGCACCTTCGACCCGGCCACCTGCGACGCGCTGCACAACCTCGGCGGCAACAGCCAGCACGGCGCGGCAATGCTCGAGCGCATGGTGGAAAGCCAGGCCTACATGATCTCGACGGTGGACTACTTCACCCTGCTCGGCTGGACCTTCCTGGCCCTGCTGTTCGTGATCTGGATGGCCAAGCCCCCCTTCGGCGCCAAGCCAGGAGCCGCCGCCAGCGCCCACTGACCGATCAAAGGGACGCAGGAAAATCAGTGGTTTACACCGACAGGCACGCCGCTATAATGGCGACCCTCCTTGCCGGTATAGCTCAGCTGGTAGAGCAACTGACTTGTAATCAGTAGGTCCCGGGTTCGATTCCTGGTGCCGGCACCATCTTCAAAAGGCCTCGCAGCGATGCGGGGCTTTTTCTTTTCCTGCCGGGAACAAAACCTTGGCAACGTGGTCTTTTTCTCGCATTAATCCTTGCCAGTCGTGAATTGACCAACTGCACTATGACCCGCGCGCACGCTTGCGGTAATCTTCCGCACCCGCTGCGCCGGCTTTACATAGAGCACCCAGGCCACGCGAGGCAGGACAAGTAACCTACAAAGGACCTTTGATCGATGTTGATCCCGGTGATCATTTGCGGCGGCGCAGGCACTCGCCTGTGGCCAGTTTCGCGCGAGGCGCATCCCAAACCGTTCATGCCCCTCCCGGATGGGCAGAACCTGCTGCAGAAAACACTGCTGCGCGCCCTCGCCCTGGACAGCGTGTCGGAGGTCATGACGGTCACCAATCGCGAGCTCTTCTTCAAGACGGAAGACGAATACCGCGCACTCAAGGCAAACAACGGGAACTGCCTCAGCTATGTTCTGGAGCCGTTCGGCCGCAACACAGCTGCCGCCGTTCTCGCCGCAGCCATGCAACTGCAACAGACACACGGCCCCGACGCTCTCATGCTGGTCCTGCCGGCCGACCACCTGATCAAGAACACCGATGCTTTTGCCCAAGCCGTGGCCAATGCGGCCAAGCTGGCCAGCACCGGCTGGTTGGTCACCTTTGGCATCCAACCGCAGTACCCGGAAACCGGCTTCGGCTACATCGAAAGCGCTACCGGCACTCTCGATGGCGGCTTGCAAGTCAAACGCTTCGTCGAGAAGCCGAACCTCGAGAAAGCGCAGGAGTACCTGGCAGCAGGCAACTACTTCTGGAACTCGGGCATGTTCTGCTTCCGCGTCGGCACGCTGGTCGATGAAATGGAGGCCAATGCCCCGGACGTCAGCGAAGCGGTAGCCGCCACCATTGCCGCATCCCGCCTGACCGAGGCCAAAGCCCACCGCTGCCTGTCGCTGGATGCGGAACTGTTCGCGAATGTTCCGGACATCTCCATCGACTACGCCCTGATGGAGCGCTCGAACAAGGTCGCCACCGTCCCCTGCGACCTGGGCTGGAGCGACATCGGCTCGTGGAATGCCCTGAGTGAGCTGACAGCCGAAGACAGCAACGGCAACCGCTTCGAAGGCGAAGTACTTTCCCACGGCGCGCACAACAACTACGTGCAAAGCCCGGAGCGGCTGGCCGCGCTGGTAGGCGTACAGAACCTGATCGTGGTCGACACCCCCGACGCCTTGCTGATCGCACATAAAGAGCACACGCAAGACGTCAAGCAGATCGTCAGCCAGCTCAAGAAGAATGGTCACAGCGCACACTTGCTGCACAGGACCGTTCACCGCCCCTGGGGTACCTACACCACCCTGGAAGAAGGCCATCGCTTCAAGATCAAGCGCATCGTGGTCAAGCCCGGCGCCTCGCTTTCGCTGCAAATGCACCACCACCGCAGCGAGCACTGGATTGTCGTAACCGGTATGGCAAAGGTCGTGAACGGCGAGAAAAGCATGCTACTCAACAGTAACGAGTCCACTTTCATTCCTGCCGGCCATCAGCATCGATTGGAAAATCCCGGCGTTATCGACCTGGTACTCATCGAAGTACAAAGCGGTGATTATCTGGGCGAGGACGACATCGTCCGCCTGAGCGACAAATATGGGCGAATAGATGTCTGAGGCCACCAAGAACGCGATTCGATTCAGCATTATCGTCCCAACCTATAACTCCGCGGCGACGCTCTTGCTGACACTCGAATCGATCCGCGATCAGCAATGGCCTAACACGGAAGTGCTTGTTATTGACGGCGCATCCAAGGATCGGACGCTCGAGATCGTAAAATCCTTTCACGGACACGGGCTGGAATTGGTTGTTGTCAGTGAGCCAGACAAAGGCATCTACGACGCCATCAACAAGGGTATCGCTCGTGCCAGTGGCGACCTGATTTGCGTCATCGGATCAGATGACCGGCTCGCGGCTGGCGCCTTGCGCGCAGTCAGCAATGCCTGGCTCGCCAATCGTTCGGATATCGTAGCCGGCGAAGCATTGCTGGAGTCTCCAGACGGGACCTCCAGCAAACGCGTAGACGAGAAATATGGCCCTGGCGCCTTGGTTAGTGGCATACCGTTCTGCCACAACAGCATGTACGTCACTCCCGACGCCTACAAGAGGGTCGGTGGGTACAACCTGAACTACAAGATCTGTGCTGACGCCGAGTGGACCCATCGCTCCATTAGTGCCGGTTGCACCTGCACTCGCATCGATCAGGTGCTGGTGCACTTCAGCTTGAGCGGAACGTCGTCAAGCAATGATGATCTGATCATGGCGGAAACCTATTCCGTTATTGCCGGCAACTTCCCCGGCCTATCCATCGAAGACGCCGAAATTTTGTTCAAGGCGGTTAGACGATGGACAGACGACCGTCAGACTCTCGCTGTTCTGGGCAGACATCCCTCAAATGAGGCTCTAGCCGAAGCGGTTGAGACCGGTTTGCGCCCTGTTTCAACGCTGAAGATCAGTGACGCACTGGTCGCGACACCGGTATGCGTCAACACCTCCTTGACTGCAAGGGCGCTACGAAAAATCCTGCGCCTTTTCCGCTCTCGTTTTGCTAGCAACTAAAATGTCGATTTCATTCATTATCCCAGCGTACAACTCTCAGGCCAGTCTTGGGAAATGCCTAGATTCCATTTTGCGTCAGCCCTATGACGACTATGAAGTCATCGTCGTCAACGACGGGTCAACTGACGATACACAGAAGATTATCGAGCAGTACCAAAGTCTTGATCACCGAGTAACCTGCCTCGTCCAAGAAAATGCTGGCCAGGGCGCTGCACGAGCAAACGGCCTTGCCAAGGCGACTGGTGACTACGTCTGGTTTGTAGACAGTGACGACTGGCTGCTTCCCAGTGTGTTGCCTCGCATCAGCAGAATATTGGGGCAAGAAGACCCTGATGTACTTCTGGCGAACTTCGAATTTGCATTTGATGACCAAGCATCTGCGCCATCCAGCCTGGTTCCACCGCATCTTGCAGGTAAAAACATCTCCCCAACAGAAGATGCTGGAACCTTCGCTGCAGTTTCTTGCTGGAACACTCCCCCGTGGCGGCTGATCTCTCGTAGACGGCATCTGCTAGAGAACGGAATCACGTTCGCCAAGGGTGTCTTCTATGAAGACCACCCGTTCGCCATCCACTTGATGCTGACGGCCAAGCGTGTTTACGTCGATCCCAGTATTTCCTACGCGTACTATCAGCGCGCCACTTCAACCACCAAAACGAACGATCAGAAGGCATTCGACTTCCTGACCGTGCGAAACATTTGCCTCGATCTGTTTAAGCGCTTCGACCAGTATAAAACTCTCGCGCCAATAGTTGCAGGCTACATTCTTCCTGCTAACTTCTTCTCGTCACATGTGTCCGAACCCTATCAGCAAGAGTTCATTCAGCGGCTACACGACGATATGCGGCCCGGGGATTTCGAGTTCGCCGAAGAACATGGTGACTGGACTATTAAGCTGTTCGCCAAGGCCGTCCGCAGCATGGACCCGGCGATCATCAATCGCACGCTAAATGCCCAGCGTATTCGCGCGAAGTACAGCCGCGCCGGCGCGCAACGTTTCATCAAGCGAGCCCGCAACGTGATCATTCGTCGCGTCGTGGCGAAGCTAATGCATCTCAAGCAGCTAATGCTAAACCCAATGCGCCATGTGGGCGTTGACTCCAATGGTCATCGTTTCCTGAGGGCCGGCCTTGGCACGCGCGTAGAACCAATCTATATCGACGTTCGTGTAGCAATCGAAAACCGACCCTATGTCACCGTCGGCGAGTACAGCCACATCGGCGGCACATACGTATTCGAGCGCGGAGTTGGCTCCGTCACTATTGGAGACAAGAGTTCTATTGGCAGCGGCTGCAAGTTCATTTGCGCCCAAGAGGGTGGCATACATGTTGGCAATAACGTGATGCTTTCTTGGGACTGCACAATTATGGACTCCAACGCGCACTCCCTTGATCCTGACATTCGTGCCAACGATGCATACGATTGGAAGGCAGGTGTCGATGCAGGCCGGATGGGCGCATACAAAGATTGGTCGCAAGTGGCGTCAGCACCAATCCATATCGAGGACAATGTTTGGATTGGCTTCGAGTGCGCCATCCTCAAAGGCGTGCGCATCGGCAAAGGCGCGGTCATTGGCGCCCGCTCGATGGTTACTCGCGATGTAGCGCCCTACTGCGTATTCGCAGGCTCTCCTGCACGCTTTGTCAGCTACGTACCCAAAGAGCGCTGGACTTGGGAGGAAATAATTCACGCCTCTCAAGGAAACCCTGCAATGGACACCGTATTGCGTGACTCCTATCTACATCATGACCTGATGGATTCTCTACGTCGCTTCATGGCCACGGAAGAATTCAAACTAACTCTTGCCGAATTCAAAAATGCAACACCAAACGCCAGATCAATTCTGGATATTGGCGGCGCTGGCGGTGTCATGGCTATTGCTTTCGCCCTAGCAGGATATGAGGTCACCCTCGCAGAACCCTCATCTGATGACATCGTCGGAACTGGCGCAGCTTATAAGCTACTGGAGCTTGCGACCAAGGAGTTCGATGTATCGCTAACCGACCGCGTGCGTATCCAGCGGACGACAGTTGAAAGACTCAATGCAACTGAGCGCTACGACATTGTCTATTGCCGCCAGGTCGTACACCATTTCAGGGATCCGGTTGCCGCCCTGCAGAAAATTCATAGCCTGATGAACGATAACGGTGTCGCTTTCTTTGTTCGAGAACACGTAGTGTTCGATGATGCGGATATGGAGTTTTTCCTCACAAACCATCCGTTCCACCGTTACACCCATGGCGAAAATGCGTACAGAAGCGAGCAGTACTGCGAGTTCATCGATAAAGCAGGCATGTCATTGATCAAGGAGTACAAATTCGCTGAAACACCGATCAACTACTTCCCTCACTCAGAGCAAGCCGTTGCAGCCATTAGTGAGCGCGAAGTCGCAGGCCGCCCCTATACCTACATAGCTCAGAAGAAGATCGCGGCATGAAAATTCTAGTTCTAGGTGCCAGCGGCTTCATAGGCCGACATATCTCCGCTCTGCTTAATCAACTGGGGCACGAGATCATCTGTGCGGACATCCCCCACAGGGAGAATGGTGACTATCTTTTGATAGACCCCCAAAACCCCGATTTTGAGACGCTTTTCCGCACAGCAAAGGTTGAAGCCTGCATCAACTGCACTGGCGCTGCAAGCGTGCCTGATTCGTTTACCAACCCATTGCATGACTACACCCTGAACACTCTTCGTATTGCTCAAATTTTAGAGGCAATTCGTAAAGTTTCAGCCGAAACTAAGTTCGTTCATTTCTCTAGCGCCGCGGTCTATGGCAACCCTTCAAGCACACTACCGATCACAGAAAGTACCGAACTAAAGCCGCTTTCGCCATATGGCTGGCATAAGCGCAGTGCTGAAGAGATTTGCCAGGAATATGCTCGACTATTCGGCATACAGAGCATTTCGTTAAGAATATTCTCTGCATATGGCCCACACCTAAGAAAGCAGCTTTTCTGGGACCTTTACCAAAAGGCACTGCACCAGCCGAGGGTCGAGCTTTTTGGCACTGGCAAGGAGACTCGCGACTTTATTTATGTCGCTGATATCGCCCATGCGCTGCATGCACTACTCCTATTTGGAGACTTCGATGGAAGAGCAGCGAATGTCGCCAGCGGAACAGCATCTACTATTACCACGGCCGCCCATCTCTTTCTTGAGGCACTCGACATTAGAAAGGAAGTTCTCTTCACTGGAACTGAGCGCACCGGTGACCCTGCTTATTGGCAGGCAGACATCTCCTACCTAAAGAGTCTTGGCTTTACTCCCCAGTTCGAGCTTCAGAGCGGCCTTGGCCACGTCGCCGATTGGCTGAAATCACTCTGACCCACAGTATCTTCGGAGAAAAGCTTTGAAACGTCCCGTTATTGGAATTCCTTTCAACTACGACGAAGGCTGGATTGGTGGAACTTATTACGTAAAGAACCTTGTAAGCTCCCTTAATCTCATTCCTACTGCCAAACAACCGGACGTCTGGATCATCAGTCACTCGGAAGCATCCTTCGAATTTATCAAGCAAGGAACGGGGTATCCACGCCTCCACTGGATAAAACCAGCAATGATCCATGGCATCGACGGGGGGATATCGAGAAAGATAAAAATACTTTCCTGGCTAACTCCCCGATTCTGGAAAAAGAAGCTTAGCTTCGATCTTATTTTCCCGTACCCGATCGATACTAAGCTGCAGCAAACTGCCTGCTGGATTCCTGACTTTCAAGACAAGCACCTACCAAATTTCTTTAGCGCTGATGAATTAAAAGCCCGCGAAGCCCAACACCGCTCTTACTTCAACAACTTTCGGCACATTGTATTTAGCAGTAACGCCGCCAAGAATGACTTCGAAAATTTCTACCCCGAGGCAAACGTCAACAAGCATGTTGTTCGCTTCGCCACCTTTGAACCAATGCAAACCAATGGCAATGGCGATGAGGTAATCGAACGTTATGGGCTCCCGAAACAATTTTTCTACTGTCCGAACCAATTCTGGATCCACAAGAACCATGAAGCGGTAATCAACGCAGTAAAACTTCTGAAGGATAAGAGTATTGAAGTTGTCGTTGCCTTCTCTGGCAAAGAGCACGACCATCGTGCTCCAGACCACTCCGAAAAACTTCGAAACAAGGTTGCGGAACTGGGGCTGACAAACAATGTGCGCTTCCTTGGTTTCATCCCTCGTGAAGATCAGATGATCATCTTTCGGAGAGCAGCCTGCATCGTCCAACCCTCCTTATTTGAAGGCTGGTCGACAGTGATCGAAGACGCCAAGTCTGTTTCGCAGTATGTGATTGCGTCCAGTCTGCCAGCCAACATCGAGCAAGCCCAAGAGAACATCGAGTTCTTCGAGGCCAACGACCACCTGGCACTGGCTGCTCTGCTCGAAAAACATGCAGTAAATCCGCCCGCACGCAAGGCGCTTAATTACGAAAAATATCAGCAGGAGTTCGCCGACTCGTTTATGGGTGTCGTCTACTCCGTCATGAACACCCAAAAATCCTAAGGGCCAGATCGTGGGTACAGGACTCGTCAGCGGCATTCGCTCAATCGTCGTCAACCGAGGGCTAATCTTCCAGATGACCCGTCGCGACATATCCATGCGCTACAAGAATTCGTTCCTAGGCAGTCTTTGGATGATCGGCCAACCGCTACTCCAGCTGCTGTTATATGGGTTCGTGTTTCAAGTAGTACTACGCTCGCGCTGGGGCATTCAGACTCCGGATGGAAAGGACGTTCCATTCGGCTTGCTTCTATTCTGTGGCATTCTGTTACACAGCCTACTCGCGGACACTCTCGTTCGTGCCCCATCGCTGATTGTCAGTAATACTTCGTATGTAAAGCGCGTCATCTTCCCGCTTGAGATCCTACCGCTAGTGAGCGCCGCTGGAACCGCAGTGGGCGTAATTTTTGGCATAGGCATACTTCTAGCAGCTACCCTTTACTACTCAGGGACCCTGCCGTACCAGATACTATTGCTACCCATTCCTCTGGCACTGCTGTTCGTGTTTACCGTGGGCATAGGCTGGCTGCTTTCAGCCGTTGGGGTGTTCTTCCGTGATCTGCCTCAGCTGACCAGCAGCCTGGCCACCATCATGCTGTTTACGGCACCTATTTGCTATCCAGCTGAAATGGTTCCACAGGCTTTCCGATGGCTGCTGAACATAAACCCACTCACAGTTCCAGTAGAAGCTGTCCGGACCCTCATGTTCTCGCACAACAAAGTCGATTGGCCAGCACTGGGAGCCTACGCAATCATTACTACCGTCGTTGCCGCCCTGGGCTACGTTGTCTTCCATAGAATGCGCTCAGGATTTGCCGATGTGCTCTGACTTCGCAATTAGTATCGATAACATTTCGAAGCAATACGACCTATACAAGAGCCCTCTGCAACGAATGAGGGGACTGCTGCTCGGTCACGGGAAGAATCACGAAACGTTCCGCGCTCTGCAGCCTCTTTCACTGAAAATCCGCCGCGGCAGTTTCTTTGGCATAATCGGGCAGAATGGTAGCGGTAAGTCCACACTGCTCCAGATCATCAGCGGTATCCTCCAACCCACCACGGGACACGTCACCGTACACGGCCGCATCGCGGCGCTGCTCGAGTTGGGTGCAGGCTTCAATCCGGAGTTCACGGGGCGCGAAAATGCCAGGCTGAATGCCCAGATCCTAGGCGTGTCTGGCAAAGACTTCGATAGAATCCTGCCGGAGATCGAGTCCTTCGCAGATATCGGCAAGTTCATTGACTCACCAGTCAAGACCTATTCCAGTGGGATGTTCGTGCGTCTTGCCTTCGCCGTGCAGGCCTGCATCGATCCGGATGTCCTGATCGTCGATGAAGCGCTGGCCGTGGGTGACATCTTCTTCCGACTCAAGTGCTATGAGCGGCTGGAGCGCCTTCGCCAAAGAGGCTGCACCGTGATTCTGGTTACCCATAGCATGGACGACGTCATGCACTACTGTGACGATGTTCTCCTGCTCCATCACGGCAATGCGGTTTACCAAGGTGACGCGACCGAAGCGATCAATCGCTATTACGCACTAGGCCATATTAATGCCAAGAGGATGCTCAGCGACGACGCTCGACGTCTGAGTGAAGGCGCTTCGCACCTAGACGATACTCCGGATGACCTGAGCGACAAGCACTTCCATTGGCCCGAACAGAGCGGCGTCGACATGACGTCCAGAGAGCAAACCGGCGATGGTCTGGTTCAATGTATCCGCCTTGCGGTAACGGATGAGTTCGATGACACCCGCCAAGTATTCCGGCAATTTGAGAAGCTTCGGGTGTACGCTGAATTTATTGTTCATGAAAATCTGGAGACGCCTGTAATCGGCTTCGTGATCCGAACGGATCGAGGCGTTGTAATTCACGGCAAGAACTCCGGTCAATGCGGCACCCCAGTTCCCGGACGTCTAGCCAAGGGCAGCATCGTACGCGCCGCGTTTGACATACCGCTGGCCTTCGCATCAGGAGAGTATGTGCTGGATATCGGCTTCGCATCCTGGCCGAAGACGCTACACAAGAACATTGAAAACTCGACGATGGCGGAAATCGAGTCTACTTCAAAGCGCCACTGCGTGATCACCGGAGCGACCAGTTTCTCGATCATCCCGAAAGGCCATATGGGGTTCCAGGCACAGCCTTTCTATGGCGTGGCCGGCGTAGACTCTAGCGCCAGAATCTGCATGGAAAGCTGAGTTCGGCCATGACCCAACACCTTTCCTTCGGCACTCATGTGCGCCGAACCTTCGGAATCAAGCTTGGTGTCCTACATCAGGGGGGGACGTGCTACCAACTGAAGCAGGTGCCTATGAACGACGCTGAGCGCTGCAGGCCACCACAGCCACGGATATCCCTGGTAACGCCCTCGTTCAATCAGGGAAAGTTCATCGGCCAGACGATTCAGAGCGTTCTGACTCAGGAATACTCCAATCTGGAGTACATCGTTCAAGACAATCAGTCCAACGACGGAACTCTTGAGATTCTCAAAACGGTAACATCGCCAAACTTCAGCTTCCATATCGAAAAAGATACCGGCCAGGCCGATGCCATCAACAGAGGGTTCTCCCACTGCTCCGGAGAGATAATGGGATTCTTGAATTCCGATGACATCCTGCTACCTGGCGCTCTGGAGTATATAGCTCGTGTGTTCCAGGAGAATCCACAGGTCGACGCCGTCTATGGTAACCGCGTCCTGCTCGACACGCAGGACAATATCGTTGGACGTTGGGTTCTGCCCTATCACGATGGGGAGCTGCTCCGGCACATCGACTATGTACCGCAGGAAACACTGTTCTGGCGCCGCAGCCTCTGGGAACGTGTCGGCGGACGCCTTAATGATAAACTGGCGTTTGCACTCGACTGGGACCTGCTGCTGCGCTTCTTAGACGGCGGAGCCCGCTTCGTCCACGTACCTCGCTTTCTCGGTGGATTCCGCATTCACCAGGAGCAAAAAACCATTAGCGAGTATGCAAGCAAAGGGATTCACGAAATGAGACAGCTACGTCGCAATCATGCGCCGAACTCGCTCTCGAAAACACTAATGCCGCTCAGGCATTTCATCTTTCTGCTCAAGCATATCTATGCCGACAGACAACTTTCCACTTTTTTGAAAGCAGCAAGTAAGTAATTGGAGAACATCATGAAAGTAGCCCTGATCACGGGAGTCACTGGCCAAGACGGCGCTTATCTCGCTGAATTGCTGCTGAGTAAAGGATATGAGGTCCACGGTATTAAGCGTCGTACCTCGCTGTTCAACACCGATCGTATTGACCACCTCTACCAGGATCCACACGTCAAGAACCGGAATTTCATTCTCCATCATGGCGATTTGACTGACTCGACCAGCTTGATCCGCATCATTCAGCAAGTTCAACCTGACGAGATCTACAACCTCGCGGCTCAGTCCCACGTTGCCGTCAGCTTCGAAGAGCCTGAATACACCGCAAACTCCGACGCTCTAGGTGCTCTGCGCATCCTCGAGGCCATCCGAATTCTCGGACTCGAGAAAAAAACGCGCTTCTACCAAGCATCTACCTCCGAGTTGTATGGCCTGGTTCAGGAGATCCCGCAGCGCGAGACCACCCCATTCTACCCGCGCAGCCCCTATGCTGTTGCCAAACTCTATGCCTACTGGATCACTGTCAACTACCGTGAATCCTACGGTATGTATGCCTGCAACGGCATTCTGTTCAACCATGAATCCCCAATTCGTGGCGAGACCTTCGTGACTCGTAAGATCACCAGAGCTCTGGCCCGGATCAAGCTAGGCCTGCAGGACTGCCTATACTTGGGCAACATGGATGCTAAGCGTGACTGGGGTCATGCCCGCGACTACGTAGAAATGCAGTGGCTGATGCTGCAGCAGGAAAAGCCCGAAGACTTCGTAATCGCTACAGGGGTGCAGTATAGCGTTCGCGAATTCGTCAATGCCGCTGCTAAAGAACTCGACATCGCCATTACTTGGAAAGGCGAGGGTGTCGACGAGAAGGGTTTCGACGACAAGGGCAACTGCATCGTCGCCGTCGATCCGCGCTACTTCCGGCCAGCCGAAGTCGAGACCCTGTTGGGGGACGCCTCCAACGCAAAAAACAAGCTGGGCTGGACACCAAAGATTACCTTCGAGGAGCTGGTGGCCGAAATGGTCCGCGAAGACCTCAAGTCCGCCGAGCGCGACGAACTCGTCAAGCGACATGGCTACAGCGCATTCAACTATCACGAGTAATTAAAGTCATGCCACACACTGCGAAAGTCTATGTGGCGGGGCATCGCGGGATGGTGGGCTCTGCCATCCTGCGCGAGCTCCGGGAGCGCGGCTACGAGAATATCGTGACGCGGAGCCGTCAGGAGCTCGATCTCTGCGATCAGCAACAGGTCGAGCGCTTCTTCGCCGAAGAAAAGCCAGAGCAAGTCTACCTGGCAGCGGCAAAGGTAGGCGGTATTCATGCCAATAGCACTTATCCGGCAAGCTTCATCTATGAAAACCTCATGATTGAGTCGAACATCATCCATTCAGCATGGAAGCATGACGTAAAGCGGCTGTTGTTCCTTGGCTCCAGCTGTATCTACCCGCGCCTAGCAGCCCAGCCGATGAGTGAAGCAGCACTACTGACCGGCACCCTAGAAGCCACTAACGAGCCCTATGCGATAGCCAAGATTGCCGGCATCAAGCTATGCGAATCCTACAATCGCCAATATGGCACCGACTTCCGTAGCGTCATGCCCACCAACCTGTACGGTCCCGGTGACAACTACCATGGCGAAAACAGCCACGTGATTCCAGCGCTTATCCGGCGCTTCCACGAAGCCAAGTTGGCTAATGCACCGACCGTCAGCATCTGGGGGAGCGGCACACCACGCCGAGAGTTTCTCTACGTGGACGACATGGCCAAGGCGTCTATTCACGTAATGGAGCTCACGCTAGAAGCCTATCAGCGCATAACGCTACCGACACTTTCACACATCAACGTAGGGTATGGCTCGGATCTTAGCATCCTAGAGCTCGCTCACCTGATCGCAAAAACGGTAGGGTATGCAGGATCAATTGATGTGGACAGAGAAAAGCCTGATGGCACGCCGCAGAAGCTGATGAGTATTGACCGCCTGAAAGCGATGGGATGGGTTCCCAAAGTCACACTGGAAGAGGGCCTTAAACGGGCATACATCGACTTCCAAAATAGCGTGAGAACCTAATTTGAAAGCACCGCTAGTTACCGTTGCAGTCCCCTCTTTCAACCAAGGGAAGTATCTTGAGGCGGCCCTTTCTTCGATCTTTGAAAACAAGATCGAGATAGAAGTATTTGTTGCAGATGCTGCTTCATCTGATAGTTCGGTAGACATCATCAAGGCTTGGGCGCCCCGCCTTGCCGGATGGCGCAGCCATCCGGACGACGGCCAAGCCGCAGCAATCAATGAGTCCATTGCAAAGGGAAGTGCTCCTTACGTTTGCTGGCTGAACAGTGACGACTTATTTGTTCCTAGCGGCTTGGATAAGCTCGCGAAAGTCCTGGATTCAACGCCAACAGCTCCTTTTGCCTACGCAAAAGCATGGAATTTGAAAGACTCAGACCAAAGCAGGACTCCTGTATGGACCCAGGAGTTCAGCGAGCGAAACTTGGCATTGCGTTGTATTATTTCCCAGCCCGCTACACTCATTCGCCGAAGTGCTTGGGATGCTGTCGGCGGCCTCAATGCCTCCCTACATATGGCCATGGACTATGATCTTTGGTGGCGATTATATAAGCACGGCGGCCACCCAAAATACCTAGATGACTTCGCCGCCATCAATCGCGAGCATCACGAAACCAAAACGAACACGAAAAGGGCTGCCCACTACAGAGAGGCAATGGCCGTCGTAGCCGAACATTATGGAACAGTGCCCCTCAAGTGGTGGATATATCAACCATATTCCGTATGGTTCAAGACAATAAAAAACATTCTTGAAAGCCGAACATGAAATCATTACCCCACCAAACCTAAACCTTATAACTTTGTACATCCCCAGAAAATATGATACACGAAAAGCATTCAGACCCACTAAAGACGTGGGAGATTTAAGAACAGCCAACAGCAACCAAAACATTATAGAGCAAACCTTCCACACCTATTTCCAGCACATCAGCACCAGACCAGGACAGCTCAGAGCCCACGACGAATACCCCTCGGGAGAGTACAAAAATTAAAGTCTTGCATGTTTATAAATCCTACTACCCCGACCCCCCAGGCGGTATACCGGAGGCCATCAAACAAATATGCGACGCCACTCGTATGCACGACGTAGAATCTCGTGTATTTGCACTTTCACCAAAGCCAGTTCCGCACATTATAAAACACGAGGAAGCCAGCGTATTTCGTACTTTATCTTGGATAGCCCCTGCATCCTGTGACCTAGGAGGCCCCTCCGCGTTTCGCGTATTTTCTGACTTAGCAAATTGGGCCGACGCCCTACACTTTCACTATCCATGGCCGTTTGCCGATCTGCTCAATCTTCTACCAGCAGCGCGAAAGCCGAAAGTCCTTACTTACCACTCAGACATTATTCGGCAAAAAGTTCTTTCTGCTCTCTACACTCCACTGATGCGCCTGACGCTCCGATCTATGGATGCTATAGTCGCCACATCTCCCACGTATGCCCAGAGCAGCAATGTGATTCAAAGTCACATCCAGAAGGAAAAGCTCCGAATTATTCCATTAGGAATAGCCGACATCACCAACTCGCTTCCTAAACTGAGCGATACCTCTGGAATCGTACGAAAGCTAGGCCTAGGAAATACTCCATTTGTCCTCGCCCTAGGTGCACTCCGCTACTACAAAGGGCTACACACGCTCCTAGAGGCCACTAAAGAAACAAATGGAAGAATCGTAATAGCCGGGGACGGTCCCGAAGCCCACAACCTTCACTCACAGGCAAATGCAATTGGCGCGACCAACGTAATTTTTGCCGGCCGAGTAAGTGACCCCGAGAAGCACGACCTTATCAGAAACTGCCGCGCGTTCGTGTTTCCGTCACACTTGCGATCGGAGGCTTTTGGGATGGTCTTGTTAGAAGCAGCGATGCACAGCAAGCCGCTAATCTGCTGCGACATAGGCTCTGGAATGTCTTATGTGAACCAGAATAACGTCACAGGTCTCCTGCTTCCTCCCAACTCACCAAGAGAGCTAGCCAAAGCGATCAACACACTATTATTTAATGATGAATTATCCAAAAAATTAGGAACCGCTGCTCGCGAACGATTTCTTTCCCTTTTCTCAGCCAAAGCCCTGGGAGAAAGCTATAGAAATCTATATGCAGAAGTCCTTAAACGTTAAGACTCTTCTTTCGCGCCTACAAACCGCACCTCTAAAGAGCCCCCAAACAAGTTCGATATAACTCAGCACAGCCACCAATCAACAAGACAATTAATTTTTGCCACTGCGCCCCTCTATACCATCACTCGCTATACTAGGCACCCCTTCCATGCCTTGCCCAGAGGCTCCATTGTTTAGACGCGAAGGACAAAACACAGACCGACCAGTTCCAGCTCAGACCGGAAGGTCAAAAATTTCGCACTTGCTGACATACAGTAGAGCACCCTATCCTGCCCAGAACAATTACCCCGATAACTCGACAACAATAGGGGGGCAAGGATTTGAAAATCTCGATCTCCAATCCGAGCGCAGAAAAGAACGCTCCTTCGACTCAGCGCTCCCAGACCTCCGTAGCCATTCTTCTCAGCACGTTCCAAGGGGAAGACTTCCTAGTCGGGCAGCTCGAATCGATCCGGGTGCAGACCCATGAGAATTGGGTCATCTACGCCTCCGATGACGGCTCTTCCGATAGCACTCGAGCGATTCTTCAGCGCTACGCCACTCAACTGGGTGCAGAGCGTCTCATCATCTTCGATGGACCACGCCGTGGTTTCGCGGCCAATTTCCTGTCGTTGATCCGCAAGTCCCCCGACGATGCGGGCTATTTCGCCTTTTGCGACCAGGACGACCTCTGGGCACCGGACAAGTTGGAAAGAGCCCTGGACTGGGCAAGTCAGGCTCCGTCGGATGTGCCAGCCCTCTACTGCTCGCGCACTCAATTAGTCGACAGAGAAGGTGTGCACATTGGACTCTCACCGCTCTTCGACAAGCGTCCCAGCTTCGCCAATGCGCTGGTGCAAAGCCTGGCCGGCGGCAACACCATGGTGTTCAACGGTGCAGCCAAGCGATTGCTGGCGATGACCCCGCGCGACTGCAATATCATCGCCCACGACTGGTGGGCGTACATTCTCGTTTCCGGCTGCGGCGGTCGGGTATTCTACGATCCGTCTCCACGTACCGGTTACCGCCAGCACGGGAAGAACCTGATCGGTTCGAACTCCAGCCTGCGTGATCGCTATGTGCGTTTCCGTCGAATGCTTGCCGGCACCTTCCGCGGCTGGAATGACGAAAACCTCAAGGCGATTTCCCCTCTTCGGCATCTACTGACAGAGGAAAGCCAGGCGACACTCCAATTGTTTGAGCATGCGCGACGCGCTTCCCTGCCTAGACGTCTTTACTTGATCGGAAAATCGGGCATCTACCGCCAGACCCTGCCAGGTAACCTGGGACTTGTAGCAGCGGCGATCCTACAAAGGTTGTAACTTCATGACGATTCTGGTTACCGGCAGCGCCGGCTTCATTGGCTCGAACTTTGTCCTCGACTGGCTGGCCAACCACGATGAAAAGGTAATCGGCCTCGACAAACTCACCTATGCCGGCAATCTGCAGAATCTGGCGGATCTGGAAGGCGACGAACGCCATCTGTTCGTTCACGGCGACATTGGCGACCTGGCTACGGTAAGTGCGCTACTCGAGCGACATCAACCGCGCGCTGTGTTGAACTTCGCTGCCGAGTCCCACGTCGACCGTTCGATTCATGGCCCGGAAGACTTCATTCAGACCAACGTGGTCGGGACTTTCCATCTCCTCCAGGCCGTCCGGGAATATTGGGCGGGACTGGATAGCGAACGTCGGAGCGCATTTCGCTTCCTACACGTCTCCACGGATGAGGTCTATGGCTCGCTGGAGCCCGATGCTGCAGCTTTCACAGAGCAGCACAGGTACGAACCCAACAGCCCCTATTCAGCCTCCAAGGCTGCTTCGGATCACCTTGTCCGCGCCTATCACCATACATATGGACTACCGGTACTGACGACCAACTGCTCGAACAACTACGGCCCCTATCACTTCCCGGAAAAGCTGATTCCGCTAGTCATTCACAACGCGCTCGCTGGCAAGCCGCTACCCATTTATGGCGACGGTCAACAGATCCGCGACTGGCTCTACGTGAAGGACCACTGCAGTGCCATCCGCAGGGTCCTGGATGCAGGGAAAGTTGGCGAGACTTACAACGTCGGGGGATGGAACGAGAAGGCCAACCTCGACGTGGTCCAGACGCTATGCGACATCCTCGATCAGGAAAGTCCGCGCAGCGATGGACGGAGCTATCGAGATCAGATCACGTTCGTCAAGGACCGTCCCGGACATGACCGGCGCTACGCTATCGACGCTTCGCGTCTGGAGCGTGAACTGGGCTGGAAGCCGGCGGAAACCTTCGAAAGCGGCATCACCAAGACGGTCCGTTGGTATCTGGACAACCAGGCTTGGGTCGACAACGTAACCAGCGGTGCCTACCGCGAGTGGCTGGACAAGCAGTACAAATGAGCGGAATTCTTCTTCTCGGCGCGGAAGGGCAGGTCGGCTGGGAGTTGCAGAGGGCGTTGGCGCCACTGGCCGAACTGACCATCTGTAATCGCGCTTCCGGCGACCTCGAGAATCTCGATGCCCTGCGCGCACTGGTGCGAGAGCACCGACCCGACATCATCGTAAACGCTGCCGCCTATACCGCAGTGGACAGAGCGGAAAGCGACGAGCAATGCGCTCGGCGGATTAACGCAGAGGCCGTCGCAGTCCTTGCTGAAGAAGCAAAGGCGCTGAATGCGTGGCTGGTTCACTACTCCACCGACTATGTCTTCGATGGGAGCGGCGAGCGCGCCTTCCGCGAGGAAGATGTCACAGGCCCACTCAGCGTTTACGGCCAGACCAAGCGTGAGGGCGAGGAAGCGATTCTCCGCAGTGGGTGCCTACACCTGATTTTTCGTACCAGCTGGGTATTCGCCGCACGTGGCGCAAACTTCGCCAAGACCATGCTGCGCCTGGCGAGCGAGCGAGACGAACTGCGTGTGATTGCGGATCAGTTTGGCGCACCTACCAGTGCCGAGCTGATCGCTGATACCACCGCACAAATACTTGGCCAGGTGCTGTGCGGCCAGGTCACGGGCAATGCTTCGGGCTTATACCATCTCGTCGCAGCCGGCGAAGCCAGCTGGCATGGCTATGCGAGTTTCGTTATCGAAGAGGCTCTCCGACTGGGCATGACTCTGAAATGCGCCAGCGACCGCGTTCACCCGATTACAACTGCCGACTACCCGCTGCCAGCGCGCCGACCTGCGAACTCGCGCCTGGATACCACCAAGCTGCGCCGTACTTTCGGGCTGAAGCTGCCGCATTGGCAATTCCACGTTCGACGCCTGCTTGCGGAACTCTCTCAAGGAAAAACGCCATGAAGCGCAAAGGCATCATTCTCGCCGGCGGCGCCGGGACACGTCTGCATCCGGCTACCCTTGCAGTTTCCAAGCAACTCCTGCCGGTGTATGACAAACCGATGATCTACTACCCGCTGAGCACGCTGATGCTGGCGGGCATCCGCGAGATCCTGGTGATTTCGACCCCTCAGGACACTCCACGCTTCCAGCAACTGTTGGGCGACGGCAGCCAATGGGGGCTAGATCTGCACTACGCCGTGCAAGAGCACCCGGGCGGCTTGGCGCAGGCCTTTCTGATTGGGGAGTCATTCCTAGGCAATGATCTAAGCGCGCTGGTTCTGGGCGACAACATCTACCACGGGCACGATTTCCAGGAGCTGCTTCGCAGTGCAATGGACCGGCAGAATGGAGCCAGCGTCTTCGCCTATCACGTGCACGACCCAGAACGTTACGGCGTTGTGGAGTTCGATGGCTCCGGACGAGCTGTCAGCCTCGAAGAAAAGCCCCAGAAGCCCAAATCCAACTATGCGGTAACCGGCCTGTATTTCTACGACACGCGCGTCGTCGACATCGCCAAGAGCATTCGTCCATCGGCCCGCGGCGAGCTGGAAATCACCGATATCAATCAGACCTACCTGGACATGAACGAGCTTTCGGTCGAAATCATGGGCCGCGGTTACGCCTGGCTGGATACCGGCACCCACGACTCTCTGCTGGAAGCCAGCCACTTCATCGCCACCCTGGAGAATCGCCAGGGCCTGAAGGTCGCCTGCCCGGAAGAGATAGCCTATCGCCAGCGCTGGATCGACGCAGCGCAACTGGAGAGACTGGCGGCCCCTCTGTGCAAGAACGGCTACGGCCAGTATCTGAAACGCCTGCTTGTGGACACCGTGTTCTGATGAAAGCTACCCGCCTCGCAATTCCCGATGTCGTCTTGCTGGAACCCCAGGTCTTCGGCGATGAACGCGGCTTCTTCTTCGAAAGCTTCAACCAGCGCAAATTCGAGGCCGCGGTTGGTCCGGTACGCCCCTTCGTCCAGGACAACCACTCACGCTCCGTGCGTGGCGTGCTGCGCGGCTTGCATTACCAGATCCAGCAGCCGCAGGGAAAACTCGTGCGGGTGGTCCAGGGCGAGGTTTTCGACGTTGCCGTCGATCTGCGGAGAGACTCACCTACCTTCGGCCAATGGGTCGGCGCGATCCTGAGTGGCGAGAACAAACATCAGCTGTGGATTCCCGAAGGCTTCGCGCATGGATTCCAGGTGCTCAGCGAGAGCGCCGAGTTTCTCTACAAGACCACCGACTTCTGGGCACCGGAGCATGAGCGCTGCATTGCCTGGAATGACCCGGATCTTGCCATTGAGTGGCCGGCGCCAGGGGAGCCGGAACTGTCTGGCAAGGATCGCCTGGGCGTACGCCTGAGCGAAGCTGAAGTATTCGACTGAACAAGTGCTGTTGCTGCCAGGTCGCGGACGCGACCGCAATTCCAAGAAGAAAATCGGAGAAGTGTTGTGCAAGAGCGCCAAAGAGCCGTAGTCGTACTGGGCATGCACCGTAGCGGGACCAGTGCAATTGCAAGGGGACTCACGACGCTTGGCGTGGAGCTGGGTGGCAACCTGATGCCTGCCGCGCAGAACAACAACGAGCGTGGCTTCTGGGAAGACCAGGAAATCGTCGACATCAATACCGACGTCCTGGACACACTCGGACACTCCTGGCACTCGCTGAAACCGCTCGCCAGCGAACGGCTCGCCAGTCTCGAAGACTCGCCACTCATGCGGCGAGCAGTGGACTACCTTCGCGAGCACTTCAGTGGCTACCCGATTTTTGGCCTCAAGGACCCGCGCATCTCGTTGCTACTGCCATTCTGGATGCGCGTCTTCGAGCTCGCAGGTATCGACCCGGCATTCGTCATCAGCCTGCGCCATCCGCTGAGCGTGGCGCAGTCCCTGGAGAAACGCGACGGTTTCAGCCACCCAAAGAGTCTCTACCTCTGGCTCGACTACATGCTGCAGAGCCTGCTGCACTCCCGCGGTCAACGAGCTGTGGTGCTGAGTTACGACAATCTGATGCACAGACCAGCCGAGCAGATAGTTCGGCTAGGCGAGCACCTTGGCCTGAATGCCCCGCCAGCAGCCGAACTGGAGGAGTACGTCGAGCGATTCCTCAGTGCAGATCTACAACACAATCGTGCCACCGATGACATCGAGCAGTTGTCAGGCACCGCTCCAGCAGAGGTAATCGAGTGCTTCGAACTGCTTAACAGCCTGGCTGCAGACGAGTTGCAACTCGCCAGCCCTCAAGCAATTCTCCGCACTGAAGCCTTGGCAGAGCACTGCCGCGCACTGGCGCCTACGTTGCACGCACTGGATCGGCAGGATCGTCTGCATGACGAAGCCCTGAAGGACGCCCGCGCTATCATCGATAGCCTGCAGTTCGTGGTCGCCAAACAGACCCTGGAACTGGAAGACGCTCAGCAGCGCGCGGCCGAGATCACCAGGCTTTCTGCCAACCTGGCAAACGCTCAAGCGTCGCTCGACGAAATCCGCCAGTCCGCCTCCTGGGTGATCACCAAACCCTTGCGCTTCGCCTCGCGAATCGCGCGTGGGCGGCGCAGCGAAGCCATTGTCAGCCTGCGCAATTACTTGCATCAGGTCGGCCGCTCACTCTACTGGCGCATCCCGGCCAAGCAGCGCGACAGGCTTGTGCTCACTGCGTATCGCCACATGGGATTCGCCTTCCAAGGGCTGGGGCACTACGAACGTTGGAAGCGGCAAAACGCGCAGCAGCCGGTAACCAATCTCAATTGGCCGACCGAGCTCACCGATATCAATCAGGTCGCCCCCTGCGAATCACTGAATGGCAGTGTCGCTATCCACCTGCACATGTACTACAGCGACCTGGCGGATGAATTCCGCGGCTATCTCGGCAACATGCCCTTCCCCTATGACCTGTTCGTCTCGGTGAAGGACGAAGCTGGCAGGCAGACCTGCCAGGAGGCTTTCGCCAACTTGCCGCAACTGGGTGCCCTGCGAATCGAGGTAGTTCCAAACCGAGGTCGAGACATAGCGCCGATGTTCTGCCAGTTCGGCGACGTTCTACGTCAGTACGACTACCTGCTGCACCTGCACAGCAAGAAATCGCTGTTCAATAGCGGTGCCACCGACGGCTGGCGCGAGTACCTGTGCCAGGCACTGAGCGGCAGCGAGCGGCAGGTGCGTGCGATCTTCGAGCTTCTGCAATCGGGTCGCGCTGGTATCGTCTATCCACAGAACTTCGAGCGACTGCACTACGTGGCCAACACCTGGCTGGCCAACCGAGCGATGGGCCATCAATGGTGCCACCGCCTCGGTATCACGCAGATCCCGGAGAGCTATTTCCACTTCCCGGCCGGCAGCATGTTCTGGGCTTCCCGACAGGCCTTGGCGCCACTTTTCGAGGCAGGCATTACCCTGGAAGACTTCGCCGAGGAAGCCGGGCAGACTGATGGCACTTTCGCTCACTGCCTGGAGCGCCTGCTGGTCCTGACCAGCCAGAAGCAAGGCCTGGCCCCGGCCATCCTGCGTTGCCAACGAACCAACTCCTGGTCGGCCTGGCGCTTCGACAGCTACCTGGCCCGCGACGAGCAGGAACTGCAACAGCAAATTGCCAATCCGGCCATCAAGACGGTCGCCTTTGACATCTTCGACACCCTGCTGCTGCGCCCGCTGCTCGACCCGGAGTCGGTAAAGCGCCTGACTGCACAACGAGTCGACCCAAGCATCGGAGAGAAATACCTGCGCTATCGCGCCGTGGCCGAGGCTCGCGCACGCGAGAAAGCCGGACGCGACATTACCACCGCCGAAATCTTCGATGAGCTGGGACGTCTATCCGGCATTGAGAAAGGCACCCTTCTCGCTCTACGCCAGCGCGAAGAAGAAACCGAGTTCGCCAGCGTTGCGCCGCGCCCGCAAAGCATTGCCCTGCTTCGCTATGCAAAGCGCCTGGGCAAGCGGGTCGTGTTGCTCAGCGACATGTTCCTGCCCCAGCCGGTCATCACCGCGATGCTGCAGAAGGTCGGCATCCTGCAGTGGGACAAGCTGTACCTTTCCGGCGAAATCGGTGTCCGCAAGGACAGTGGCCAGCTCTACGAACTGGCATTGCGCGAGGAGCAGTTGCTGCCGGAACAGATGCTGATGATCGGCGACAACGAGCGCTCGGATGTGCAGATACCCGGCGACATGGGTATGGGTCTGATGCACATGCTGAAGCCGGTCGACCTCGCGCGAGGGTTGCCGCACTGGAACCGACTGGTGGAGCGCGTTCGGGCTCAAGGCGATCTCAGCGCCGAACTGGCACTGGGCCTGCTCCTGCGACGCAACTTCTCCAAGATCGCCTTCGGTACCTATCGTCCTACTGCGTTTTCCCAAGGCTCCGCAGAGCTGCTTGGCTACAACGTCATCGGTCCGCTGCTCACTCACTTCGTCACCTGGCTGCGTGAACGTGCACAGCGTGACGGTATCGATCGCCTCTACTTCCTGGCCCGTGAGGGCAAGCTGCTCAAGTCGGCCTTCGACCTCTGGTCCGAGCGCGAGCCCAGCGCCGTGCAATCGCACTATCTGGTGCTGTCGCGGCGCGCGGTCAGCGTCCCGCAACTTCAGGACTTCAAGGACGTGCTGACGCTCGCCCGTCCCAACTACTTCTCCGGCACCTTGGAGAACCTGATCAAAGCTCGCTTTGGCGTGCAACTGAGCGAGAGCGACCTGCAAGCGCTCGACAACCTGGGGTTGTGGAAAGCCGGGCAACTGCTCGACATCAGCAATAGTGACGTCAGCCACATCGAACCTGTCCTACGTCATCTGCTTCCGCGCATCCTGGAGCAGGCCGCACATGAGGCTCCAGCCCTGCAACGCTACCTGGCGGATTCCGGGTTGGCAGATGGTGGTGCAGTCGCTGTAGTCGACGTCGGTTACTCCGGCACCATCCAACGTCACCTGAACGCTTTCCTGGCGCACCCAATCAATGGTTACTACATGGTCACCGACGAACTGGTCGACGCCTTCAGTGAGAGCTGCAAGGTCTTCGCCGATGGTTGCTTCGCTGACCGGGTCTCCCGAGCAACTCGCGGTAATTGCAGCCTGTTCGACCAGAACTTCATGCTCGAGCAACTGCTCAGCGCAGACGATGCCCAGATCAACCATTACACCCTGAACGACACCGGCGAGCCTGTCGCACACTTCCAGGCTCTCAGCGACCAGGAGCTGGCGGCCCGGGAGATCCGTCACCAGATCCAGAATGGCGCACTGGCCTACCTGCAGGACGTATTGGATGTCCGGGCCACGCTGCATGCCGACTTCCTACCGCCTCGAGCACTGGCTGTGGATATCTGGTCGACCTTCAGCGCCAGCCCCGACGATGAGGAGCGGAAGCTATTGAAGCGACTGGTTCTTGACGACCACTATTGCGGTCGCGGACTGGTCAGCTGAACGAGAGAACCCCGGACCTGCTGGAGTACCACGATAGATGAGCCTGAACGAAAACATCCGATGGCACGCCGGAAGCCTCAGCATCGAGGAGCGCGCAAATCGTCTGCGCCAGAAGCCGGCGACTCTCTGGCTCACCGGCCTGAGCGGCTCCGGTAAGTCGACCCTGGCCTTTGCCCTGGAATACGCCCTGCATGAGCATGGCTATTCGGCAGTGGTTCTCGATGGCGACAACGTGCGCCACGGGTTATGCAAGGATCTGGGCTTTTCCGCGGAAGACCGCTCGGAGAACATCCGTCGCGTCGCCGAAGTCGCACGGCTGATGAACGACGCCGGGCTGATCGTCATCACCTCGTTCATCTCACCGTTCCGTGCGGACCGCGAGCAGGCCCGACAGATTGTCGGCGAAGAGCGCTTCCGCGAAATTCACCTGAGCACTGATCTGAGCGTCTGCGAGCAGCGCGATCCCAAGGGCCTGTACAAGAAAGCCCGCGCCGGTGCGCTTGCCGAATTCACCGGCATCAGCTCGCCCTATGAGGCACCGTTGCAACCCTTCGATCGCATCGACACCGATCGCCTGAGCCTGGACGAAAGCGTCGCGCTACTGATGGGCCACCTGGAACTCCAGCCAGTGACGCGCTGAAAGGTGTAGCATCGCCGGCAATCTTCGAGCGATGTGAATCACCTTGAACCGCTACCTATCCCGCTGGCGTTCCTTGGGCGCTCTGGCAGTGCTCTTCGTCCTGTCGCTCTGGCCGCTGCAGTTCTTCGCCGAGCGCTACTACAGCCAGCAACTCGCCGAGCAGAACCAGCAGACCCTGGACCTCTACGTCGCCACCCTGCTCGGCACGCTTCGCCGCTACGAGGACCTTCCGCCGATCCTCAGCGAACTGCCGCTGCTGAACGCCACCCTGCAGCGCACTGACGACACGGTTCTTCAGGCAAAGGCAAATTCGCGACTAGCGGAAATAAAGCAGCGCACCGGCGCCGACGTCATCTACCTGATGCGCCCGGACGGCACCACTCAGGCCGCCTCCAACTGGGACCAGCCGGACAGTTTCGTCGGTCGCAACTTCGCCTTTCGCCCCTACTTCAAGGACGCCATCCAGGGCCGGCCGGCGCGGTTCTTTGGCCTGGGCACCACCTCCAATCGGCGTGGCTACTACTTCGCGAGCGAAGTCCATGGAGTCGATCGCGTACTCGGCGTGCTGGTGGTCAAGCTGGACCTCGAACACATGGAGCAGCTCTGGGGCAACACCCCCGAGCAGTTGCTGGTGACCGACGCCAACGGCGTGGCCATCCTCAGCTCCAACGACGCCTGGCGCTTCCATGCCAGTCGACCGCTATCGCCGGCCAAACAGCGCGAAATTGCGCAGAACATCCCCTATCCGGTGCTGGACCCGAAGCCGTTGCGCATCAATGAGCGCAACTGGATCAGCCTGAGCCGAGAGCTACCGGAAACCGGCTGGACCGTGAGCATCTACTCCCCGCGCAGCCAAGTCGACCGCCCGGTACGCAGCGTCCTGCTTATTGGCGGTGCCACCCTGCTGGCCTTGCTCCTGTTATTGGCACTGCTGAGCATCAGCCGCCGCCACTACATCGAACGCATCGCCCTTGAAGCGCAGGCGAAGCGGCAGCTGGAGATGCGCGTGCTCGAGCGCACCCAGGAGCTGGAAGACGCCAACGCTCGCCTGCAGCAGGAAGTCCATGACCGCGAGCAGGCGCAGCGCGAACTCATGCACGCCCAGGAAGAAGTGGTGCAAGCTGGCAAGCTGACCGCGCTGGGCACCATGTCGGCCAGCATCAGCCACGAGCTGAACCAGCCGCTCGGGGCGATCCGCAGCTATGCCGACAACGCGCGCGTGCTGCTTGATCATCAGCGTCTGGACGACGCTCGCGGCAACCTCGAGCAGATCAGCTCGCTGACCGAGCGCATGGCCTCGATCATCGCCCACCTCAAGGCCTATGCCCGCGGCGCCCGGCGCGCGCCGGAGAACGTCGCCCTGCAGCCGGCGATCAATGACGCCCTGGCGCTGGTCGCCAGCCGACGTCAGGCCATGAATGTCGAATTGCAGCGTGACCTGCCCGATGCGCCCCTCTGGGTCCAGGCCGGCGAAACGCGGTTACGGCAGATCCTCGCCAACCTCCTTTCCAATGCGCTCGACGCCCTCAGCGAGAAAGCGCCGCCGCGGCGCATCTGGCTCACCGCCGAGCAGACAACCGAAGGCGTCGTCCTGTCCCTGCGCGACAACGGCCCGGGCTTCTCGGCAGAGGCCATGGCGCACGCTCGCGAACCGTTCTTCACCACGAAGACCAGTGCAAAGGGCCTTGGCCTCGGCCTGGCGATCTGCGACACCCTGCTGCGCGCCCTCGGCGGCCGGCTGGAACTGGGCAATCACCCCGAGGGCGGCGCTCTCGTACAATTGCACCTGTTGCCGGGCATCCCCGGCGTGACGCCGACGCCCCAGGAGGAAACCCGCGCATGACCCAGAGCGCCGTATTCGCCGCCGACAACCAGGTCGTTCTGATCGACGACGACCCGTACTTGCGCCAGGCGCTCAGCCAGACCCTCGACCTCGCCGGCTTCAAGGCGATTAGCCTGGGCGATGCGCGCGAGCTGGATGCAACTCGCTGCCGCGACTGGCCTGGGGTGGTGGTCAGCGACATTCGAATGCCCGGCATCGATGGCCTGGAATTGCTCGAGCAGCTGCACGGCCAGGACCCCGACCTGCCGGTGATCCTCATCACCGGCCACGGCGACGTGCCCCTGGCCGTGAAAGCCATGCGCGCCGGCGCCTACGATTTTCTCGAGAAGCCCTTCCCCAGCGACGCCCTGCTCGACAGCGTTCGCCGGGCACTCGAGGTCCGCCGCCTGGTGCTGGAGAACCGCAGCCTGCGCCTGGCCCTGGCCGAGCGGAAAGAAGTGCGTGGCCGCCTGGTCGGTCAATCGGCGGGGATGCGCCGCCTGCAGGAGCAGGTGGCAGCGCTCGCCGGTTTACAGGCCGACGTGCTGATCCTCGGCGAGACCGGCTCTGGCAAGGAGGTGGTCGCCCGCGCGCTGCATGACTTGTCCAATCGCCGCAACGGCCCCTTCGTCGCCATCAACGCCGGCGCCCTCGCTGAGTCGGTGGTGGAAAGCGAGCTGTTCGGCCATGAGCAGGGCGCCTTCACCGGCGCGCAGAAACGCCGCATCGGCAAGTTCGAGTTCGCCAATGGCGGCACCCTGTTCCTCGACGAGATCGAGAGCATGAGCCTGGACGTGCAGGTCAAGCTGCTGCGTCTGCTGCAGGAACGCGTCGTCGAGCGCCTCGGCTCGAACCAGTTGATCCCGCTGGACATCCGCATCATTGCGGCGACTAAGGAGGACCTGCGCCTGGCCGCTGACGAGGGCCGCTTCCGTGCCGACCTTTACTACCGGCTGAATGTCGCCAGCCTGCGCATCCCGCCGCTGCGCGAGCGCGGGGAAGACATCCTGCTGCTGTTCCAGCACTTCGCCGAACAGGCAACGCAACGCCATGGCCTTCCGGCCCGCCAGGTCGAGCCGGGGCAGCGCGCCCTGCTCCTGGCGCATAGTTGGCCGGGCAATGTCCGGGAGCTGCAAAACGTTGCCGAACGCTTCGCCCTGGGGCTCGATCTGGGACTGGACGAAGCGCCTTCGAATCCGGGAAGCGTACTTTCCGGTGCAGGGCTGAACGAGCAAGTGGAAGCCTTCGAGCGTGCTCTGATCGCCGCCGAAATGGCCCGCTCGCATACCTCCCTGCGTAGTCTGGCCGAAGCACTAGGCCTGCCGCGCAAGACCCTGCATGACAAGTTGCGCAAACATGGCCTGATGCTCTCCGGCACTGGCGGAAATCCCGCCGACGAGGTCGAGTCCTAGGCGGATTCTTGCCGATCCGCTTTCTTATATATGCACCAACACCCCGCCAGCACTGACACGGTGCACGGGCGACGGGGTGGCACGCGGCTTGCTCGTCCAGGCACGAGCGCTTCGTGCGACTCTTTCCCTCGTGGCATGCGTGCCACGCCCTGCGGGCCACAAGCCCGTGGGAGACCTCTCGGCCATTGCGCCTCTCGTCGCCCGTCCTGGGTCGATGCGCCGTCGCGGCGATCCCGTGCCGGCAAACCTACTTCCTCCATGAAGCCCGGCCTCGCCGGGCTTCATGTCTTTTGCCTTTGGCGTCATTGAGTTGCATCGACAGAGTGCAGTGCGACTAGGGCCTTGCCGTTCGGCGGCAATGCCCGGAACGCCACTGAAATGTCAAATCGCCGCTATCGAACCTTCACGTCGCCGCCTCTAAATCGGGCATCAGCGCAATTTCTCTCCTATCTTTCCTGAGCACACAGACAGGGTCGTCGCGCAGTTGGAAACATTTGTTAGCAGGCTATTGATTTGCGTCAGTGTGGTTCCCTGACAGTCGGCGCCTAATAACTACACTCTCCAACTCCTATAGGGAGATTCGAAAATGTCGCAAGAAAGCAGCCAAAAACTCCGATTAGGGGCGCTTACCGCGCTCGTGATCGGCTCCATGGTAGGTGGGGGGATCTTCTCGCTGCCGCAGAACATGGCAGCCAGCGCCGACGTCGGCGCCATCCTGATCGGCTGGGCCATCACCGCAGTGGGGATGCTCGCCCTGGCCTTCGTGTTCCAGACCCTCGCCAACCGCAAACCACAACTCGACGGCGGGGTGTACGCCTACGCCAAGGCAGGTTTCGGCGACTACATGGGCTTCTCTTCGGCCTGGGGCTACTGGATCAGCGCCTGGCTAGGCAACGTCGGTTACTTCGTCCTGCTGTTTTCCACCCTAGGTTACTTCTTCCCGGTCTTCGGCGAAGGCAACACCCTGGCCTCCATCATCGGCGCGTCGGTCCTACTCTGGGCCGTGCACTTCCTGGTGCTGCGCGGGATCAAGGAGGCGGCCTTCGTCAACGTAGTGACCACCATCGCCAAGATGGTGCCGCTGTTCCTGTTCATCCTGATCTGCCTGTTCGCGTTCAAACTGGACATCTTCACGGCTGATATCTGGGGCCTGAACAACCCCGAACTCGGCAGCGTGATGAACCAGGTGCGCAACATGATGCTGGTGACCGTCTGGGTGTTCATCGGTATCGAAGGCGCAAGCATCTTCTCGGCACGTGCCGAACGCCGCACCGACGTCGGCAAGGCGACCCTGCTCGGCTTCGTCATCGTGCTGCTGCTCCTCGTTCTGGTGAACATCCTCTCCCTGGGCATCATGACCCAGCCGGAATTGGCCAAGCTGCAGAACCCGTCGATGGCTGCCGTGCTCGAGCACGTGGTTGGCCACTGGGGCGCTGTGCTGATCAGCGTCGGCCTGGTCATCTCGCTGCTCGGCGCCCTGCTGTCATGGGTACTGCTGTGCGCCGAGATCATGTTCGCCGCGGCCAAGGACCACACCATGCCCGAGTTCATCCGCAAGGAGAACAGCAAGCAGGTCCCGGCCAATGCACTGTGGCTGACCAACGGCTGCGTGCAGGTATTCCTGATCATCACGCTGTTCAGCGCCAGCACCTATCTGAAGCTGATCTACCTGGCCACCTCGATGATCCTGATCCCGTACTTCTGGTCCGCGGCCTACGCCGTCCTGCTGCCGCTGCGCGGGGAGACCTACGAGACCGACGCTCGCGACCGCAGCAAGGATCTGTTCATCGCCTCCATCTCGCTCATCTACGCCATCTGGCTGATCTACGCTGGTGGATTGAAGTACCTGCTGTTGTCGGCGCTGCTTTACGCGCCAGGCGCCATCCTCTTCGCAAAAGCGAAACGTGAAGTCGGACAACCCGTCTTCACCAACGTCGAGAAGCTCATCTTCGCGGTTGTCGTGGTCGGTGCATTGATCGCGGCGTATGGCCTCTACGACGGCTTCCTTACTCTGTGACATCACTGGAGACACTCATGAGCACGGAAAAAACCAAACTTGGCGTCCACTCCGAAGCTGGCAAATTGCGCAAAGTGATGGTCTGCTCGCCCGGTCTAGCCCACCAACGCCTGACCCCTAGCAACTGCGACGAGTTGCTGTTCGACGACGTAATCTGGGTTAACCAGGCCAAGCGCGATCACTTCGATTTCGTCACCAAAATGCGCGAACGTGGTGTGGATGTGCTGGAAATGCACAACCTGCTGACCGAAACCGTTCAGAACCCGGCAGCGCTGAAGTGGATTCTCGATCGCAAGATCACCGCCGACACCGTCGGTGTAGGCCTGCTCAACGAGCTGCGCTCCTGGCTGGAAGGCCTGGAACCGCGCAAGCTGGCCGAGTTCCTGATCGGCGGCGTGGCTGCCGACGACATCCCGGACAGCGAAGGCGCCCAGATCCTCAAGATGTACCGCGAGTACCTGGGTCACTCCAGCTTCCTGCTGCCGCCGCTGCCCAACACCCAGTTCACCCGCGACACCACCTGCTGGATCTATGGCGGCGTCACCCTGAACCCGATGTACTGGCCGGCGCGACGCCAGGAAACCCTGCTGACCACCGCGATCTACAAATTCCACCCGGAATTCACCAACGCCGACTTCCAGATCTGGTACGGCGATCCGGACAAGGATCACGGCATGTCCACCCTCGAAGGCGGCGACGTGATGCCCATCGGCAAGGGCATCGTGCTGATCGGCATGGGTGAGCGGACCTCCCGCCAGGCAATCGGCCAACTGGCGCAGAACCTCTTCGCCAAGGGTGCCGCCGAACGCATCATCGTTGCCGGCCTGCCGAAATCCCGCGCAGCGATGCACCTGGACACCGTCTTCAGCTTCTGCGACCGCGACCTGGTAACCGTTTTTCCGGAAGTGGTCCGGGAAATCGTGCCCTTCACCCTGCGTCCGGACGACAAGAGCCCCTATGGCCTGCACATCGCCCGCGAGGAGAAGGACTTCATCACCGTGGTTGGCGAAGCCCTGGGCCTGTCGAAGCTGCGCGTGGTCGAGACTGGCGGCAACAGCTTCGCCGCGGAACGCGAGCAGTGGGACGACGGCAACAACGTGGTCTGCATCGAGCCGGGCGTGGTGGTTGGCTATGACCGCAACACCTACACCAACACCTTGCTGCGCAAGGCCGGTGTGGAAGTCGTCACCATCAGCGCCGGCGAGCTCGGCCGCGGCCGTGGCGGCGGTCACTGCATGACCTGCCCGATCATCCGCGACCCGGTCGACTACTGATTCATCCGCAAGCACAAGACAACCAGGCGGCCCCCACATCCGGGCCGCCGCCCCGCCAGCCATAAGCTGTACTGACGAGGCCGAGACTCCATCCCACAAGGAGAAAGAACATGGCTTTCAACATGCACAACCGCAACCTACTCAGCCTGATGCACCACAGCACTCGCGAGTTGCGCTACCTGCTCGATCTGTCCCGCGACCTGAAACGAGCCAAGTACACCGGCACCGAGCAACAGCACCTCAAGCGCAAGAACATCGCGCTGATCTTCGAGAAAACCTCCACCCGTACCCGCTGCGCCTTCGAAGTGGCCGCCTATGACCAGGGCGCCAACGTCACCTACATCGACCCGAACTCCTCGCAGATCGGCCACAAGGAGAGCATGAAGGACACCGCCCGGGTGCTCGGCCGCATGTACGACGCCATCGAGTACCGCGGCTTCAAGCAGGAGATTGTCGAGGAGCTGGCCAAGTATGCCGGCGTGCCGGTGTTCAACGGCCTGACCGACGAATACCACCCGACCCAGATGCTCGCCGACGTACTGACCATGCGCGAGCACAGCGACAAGCCGCTGCACGACATCGCCTACGCCTACCTGGGTGACGCCCGCAACAACATGGGCAACTCGCTGCTGCTGGTCGGCGCCAAGCTAGGCATGGACGTGCGCATCGCCGCACCGAAGGCCCTGTGGCCGCACGATGACTTCGTCGCCCAGTGCAAGAAGTTCGCCGAGGAAAGCGGCGCGCGAATCACCCTCACCGAAGATGCCAAGGCTGCCGTGAAAGGCGTGGACTTCGTCCACACCGACGTCTGGGTGTCCATGGGCGAGCCGGTGGAAGCCTGGGGCGAGCGCATCAAGGAACTGCTGCCCTACCAGGTCAACCTCGACATCATGAAGGCCGCCGGCAACCCGCGCGTGAAGTTCATGCACTGCCTGCCCGCCTTCCACAACAGCGAAACCAAGGTCGGCAAGCAGATCGCCGAGCAGTATCCGAACCTGAAGAACGGCATCGAGGTCACCGAGGACGTCTTCGAATCCCCCTACAACATCGCCTTCGAGCAAGCGGAAAACCGCATGCACACCATCAAGGCGATCCTCGTCTCCACCCTGGCCGACGTCTGATCCGGCTTTCCTCCCGGGGCATCGCCCCGGGAGGCGTGGAAATCCTTTCTTGAGGGAGATGAATTATGCGAATCGTCGTCGCATTGGGCGGTAACGCCCTGCTGCGTCGTGGCGAGCCCATGACCGCGGAAAACCAACGCGAAAACGTGCGGATCGCCGCCGAACAGATCTCGAAAGTGGCACCCGGCAACGAGCTGGTGATCGCCCACGGCAACGGCCCGCAGGTCGGCCTACTGGCCCTCCAGGGCGCCGCCTACGAAAAGGTCCCGACTTACCCGCTGGACGTTCTCGGCGCCGAGACCGAAGGCATGATCGGCTACATGATCGAACAGGAAATGGGCAACCTGCTGCCCTTCGAACAGCCCTTCGCCACCATCCTTACCCAGGTCGAAGTGGACGCCAAGGACCCGGCCTTCCAGCACCCGACCAAGCCGATCGGCCCGGTCTACTCGAAAGCGGAAGCCGAAGCCCTGGCCAAGGAAAAGGGCTGGAGCATCGCCCCGGACGGTGACAAGTTCCGCCGCGTAGTGGCTAGCCCCCGTCCGAAGCGCATCTTCGAGATCCGCCCGGTGAAATGGCTGCTGGAGAAAGGCACCATCGTCATCTGCGCCGGCGGTGGTGGCATCCCGACCATGTATGACGAGTCCGGCAAGAAGCTCTCCGGCGTCGAAGCGGTGATCGACAAGGATCTGTGTTCCTCGCTGCTGGCCCAGGAACTGGATGCCGATGTGCTGATCATCGCCACCGACGTGGATGCGGCCTACGTCGACTGGGGCAAACCGACCCAGAAAGCCATCGCCCAGGCCCACCCGGACGAACTGGTACGCCTTGGCTTCGCCGCCGGCTCCATGGGTCCGAAAGTCCAGGCCGCCATGGAATTCGCCATTGCCACCGGCAAGGATGCGGTGATCGGCTCGCTGGAAAACATCGTTGCGATCACCCAGGGCAAGTCCGGCACTCGCGTCAGCACCAAGAAAGCCGGTATCGAATACCGCTGATCCTCCCCCGGCAGTTCTCTGCTCCCCCCCCCCCCCGGAAGCCGCCCGGCTTCCGGGCTCACTCCCTGTCCCCTCCTCCTTCATGCAGGTTCGTCGCCTTTCGCCGGCAATCCCTGGCCAAAGGCGTGACTCGGCAGTCATCATTCACGTCACCTTAAGCATTCCAAATCACAGTGCCGCCAAAGGGCTCCAGCCCTGGCCCGCGATGCCGCCGCCCAGCCTTGCGCACAGCGCCCGCCGCGTCATCGAGGTCCCGCACAGGACGGACTTAATGAAGGAGTTCCCGAGTGATGTCTCGACTACCGGTCATCGTTGGTTTTGGTGGCTATAACGCCGCGGGTCGCAGTTCGTTCCACCACGCCTTCCGCCGTACCGTCCTCGAATCGCTGGACGCCGCCGCGCGCCAGCAGACCCTCGCCGGTCTGGCGGTGATGATGAAACTGGTCAAGTTCGAGGGCGGTCACTACCGCGACATCGCCGACGGCAGCAACCTCGACCTGGCCGCCATCGAGCAGCGCCACGGTGCGCAGATCCTCGCCTCCACCCTGATACGTCGCATCGAGAAGCAATACTTCGATGTCGACGCCGCGCACTGGCACAAGAGCCTCACCGTCGAGGCCGACGCCGCCGCGCCGCTGAGCTTCACTACCGCGCGCAAGCAACTGCCCGAGCCGCTGCCGGCCAATTGGTCGGTGGAAGAACTGGCCGACAACCAGGTCCGCGTGACCCTGCACGACAGCTGCGAATTTAAGGTCGACAGCTACCGCGAGATGCCGGTGAAGTCCGCCGGCCAACTGCCCACCGGCTTCGAACCGGGCGAGCTGTACGCTTCGCGCTTCCACCCGCGTGGCCTGCAGATGGCCGTGGTCGGCGCCACCGATGCGATCCGCTCGATCGGCATCGACTGGAAGCGCATCGTCGACCGCGTACAGCCCGACGAGATCGCGGTGTTCTCCAGCAGCATCATGAGCCAGCTCGACGAGAACGGCTTC
Organism: Pseudomonas sp. QL9; assembly: GCF_041409665.1. Classification (NCBI taxonomy): domain Bacteria; kingdom Pseudomonadati; phylum Pseudomonadota; class Gammaproteobacteria; order Pseudomonadales; family Pseudomonadaceae; genus Pseudomonas; species Pseudomonas sp. QL9. The sequence continues at coordinate 3,013,083 of NZ_CP166971.1, read as the reverse complement.
GGCGGCCTGCTGCAGTCGCGCCTGAAGGGCCACCGCGTCAGCGCCAAGCAGCTGCCGCTGGGCTTCAACAGCATGCCCACCGACTTCATCAATGCCTACGTACTGGGCAGTGTCGGTCTGACCGGCAGCGTCACCGGCGCCTGCGCGACCTTCCTCTACAACCTGCAGAAAGGCATCGAGGTGATCACCTCGGGCCAGGCACGCGTGGTCGTGGTCGGCAACAGCGAAGCGCCGATCACTCCGGAGATCGTCGAGGGCTACGCCGCCATGAGCGCGCTGGCCACCGAAGAAGGCCTGCGCAACCTCGGTAGCGAGGGCGAGGAAGTCGACTTCCGCCGCGCCAGCCGCCCGTTCGGCGAGAACTGCGGCTTTACCCTGGCCGAGTCGAGCCAATACGTGGTGCTGATGGACGACGCCCTGGCCCTGGAGCTGGGCGCCGACATCCACGGCGCAGTGACCGACGTCTTCACCAATGCCGACGGCTTCAAGAAATCCATTTCCGCACCCGGCCCGGGCAACTACCTGACCATGGCCAAGGCCGTGGCCGCCGCCGCGCAGATCGTCGGCGAAGACAGCGTACGCCAGCACAGCTTCGTCCACGCCCACGGCTCCAGCACCCCGGCCAACCGCGTCACCGAGTCGGAAATCCTCGACCGCGTGGCCAAGGCCTTCGACATCGCCGACTGGCCTGTCGCCGCGGCAAAAGCCTTCGTCGGCCACTCCCTGGCCACCGCCAGCGCCGACCAGCTGATCTCCGCCCTGGGCACCTTCCACTACGGCATCCTGCCGGGCATCAAGACCGTGGAGCGCTTCGCCGACGACGTTCACAAGGACCGCATCGCGCTGTCCAACAAGGACCGCCGCCGCGACGACCTGGAAGTCTGCTTCATCAATTCCAAGGGCTTCGGCGGCAACAACGCCACCGGCGTGCTCCTGGCGCCGAAAGTCGCCGAGAAGATGCTGCGCAAGCGCTACGGCCAGGCCGCGTTCGATGCCTACCTGGCGCGCCGCGACGAAACCCGTGCCAACGCCCAGCACTACGAAGAGCAGGCGCTGCAGGGCCGCTTCGACATCATCTACAACTTCGGTCACGACATGATCGACGACAACGCCATCCAGATCACTGCCGAAAGCCTGAAGGTCCCGGGCTTCGCCCAGCCGCTGGTGTACAAGAAGGACGCGCGCTTCAGCGACATGCTCGACTGAGCCGATACGCGGATGTGAAAAAGCCGGGCGATTCAGACTGTGTGAAAACCTAGCCGTCTGAGCACAAGCCAAAGACAATGCCCGTATCGATCGATACGGGCATTGTCGTTCATGGGCTATATCCGCGGTGAAGGGCGTGATCAGGGCAGCTTGTTTCCAGTGTCGCTGGATGAGTTGGTTCCCGAAGAACATCTGGTCCGCGTGATCGAGGCCTACGTGGCGCGGTTGGATTTGCAGCGGCTGGGCTTCAGCAAGGCGCAGGCGAGCCGGACGGGGCGCCCGGCCTATGATCCGGCCGACTTGCTCAAGCTGTACCTGTATGGCTACTTCCAGCGAATTCGCTCCTCGCGCCGACTGGAAGCCGAATGCCAGCGCAATGTCGAAGTGATGTGGCTGCTGGGTCGCCTGTCGCCGGACTTCAAGACCATTGCCGACTTCCGCAAAGACAATGGTTCGGCGTTTCAGGCGACCTGTCGTGCTTTCGTGCAGTTCTGCCGCCAGGTCGGGTTGCTCGGTGGTCAGTTGGTGGCCATCGATGGCAGCAAATTCCAGGCGGTGGCTTCACGGCGCAAGCACCTGAGCCTGGCGCGGCTCAAGCGTCAGCAAGCCAAGCTGGAGGCCGAGATAGCCCGCTATCTGAGCGACCTGGATGAGGCCGACCGCGCCGAAGCGGGCGATGGGGTCGACCGGAGTGCCGTGAAGACTGCGCTGGAGCAGTTGCAGGCTCAACACGCGGACAACCTGACCTGCCAGGTACTGATGCAGGCCCAGGGGCTCGAGCAATTCGTGATCGGCGAGGCCGATGCCCTGTTGATGCGAACTCACCAGGGCGCACGGGTCGCCTACAACGTGCAAAGTGCCGTCGATGACAAGCATTGCTTGGTGCTGCACCACGAGGTGACCCAGGATGGCAATGACACTCGCCAGTTGCAGCCGATGGCGGAAGCCGCTCAAGCCGTGCTGGAACAGGCGCAACTGACGGTCACGGCGGACGCCGGCTACTCCAATGGCGAGCAATTCCAGGCGTGCGAGGATGCAGGCATCACGGCGTATGTACCGCCGAACCGTGGCGTTAACAATCATGGCAACGGCACGGCGCTGTTCGACCGAAGCGCCTTTACCTACGACGCGGAGCATGACCGCTATCAGTGCCCGGCAGGCCAGTGGCTCCCGCTCAAACAGGTACGAGGCACAGAGAGGATTTATGCGATCGCCGGCGACTGCCGTGCTTGCCCTTTGAAGGCGCGCTGCACGAATAGCCAGCGTCGTCATCTCAGCCGTCATGCCCATGAATCAGCGTTCGAGCGCATGCAGCAACGCCTGAAGGCCCGGCCGGAGATGATGGCCAAGCGCCGGGCGATCGTCGAACACCCCTTCGGTAACCTGAAACAGTGGATATTCGGCAACGGCCGCTTCCTGCTGCGGCAGTTAGCGGGCGCCAGTACGGAAATGGCCCTGGCCGTGCAGGCCTACAACCTCAAACGCGCGATTCAGGTACTCGGCGCGCGTCGCCTGATCGAGTTGATGGGCTGATCCCTCCAAAAAAACAAACGCCCCGAACCAGTCGGGGCGTTTGTTTTGCCTTGCTCACAGCGTGTTTTCACACGGCCTGGATTGCCCGGCTTTGTCGTTTCTGCTGCGGTTCGCTGTGGCGAGGCTCGCGAGCAAGCTCGATCCTACGAAGAGCGGATACACGCTGTACCTGTAGGAGCGAGCTTGCTCGCGAAGGCTCTCAGTAGCTCCCCTGCCCCACACCCAGCTCGAGGATGCTCGACTTGAGGTTCTCGAATTCGTACTCGGTCAGCCCCACGTAATCCAGCACCACGCTGCGCACGCTCTCCCACTCGTGATCCTCCGGCTGATTACCCAGCACGCGGTAGGAGCCGCAGATGTGCTCGGCCATCTTGAGGATCGCCAACAGGTTCTTCAGTTGGGTGTTGCGGCAACTCTCGTCGCTGAAGATCGACAGCGCGTTGTGATGGTTGGCGATGGCCTCGCAGACGTGCTCCGGCAGGCGCCAGGAGCGCGCGGTGAAGTAGCCCACCACCGCGTGGTTGGTGTTCAGCACGCGGTTCTCGGTGTCCACCACGCGGCGTTCGTCGCTGGCACTGGCGTAGGCTTCTTCGAGCACCGCCATGTAGTGCGGGAAGCGCTTGAGCATCAGCGGGATGCCACAGTTGTGGAACAGGCCCAGGGCATAGGCCTCGTCCACCGCCTCGTAACCGATGCGCTTGGCCAGGGTCAGGCAGCTCATGGCCACGTCCTGCGCGGTGTCCCAGAAGCGGTTGAGGATGACGATGGTGTCGTCGGTCATCTCGCCCTTGATCGACTGCGCGTTGATCAGGTTGATCACCGAGCGGCTGCCCAGCAGGTTGACCGCGCGCTGGATCGAGGTGATGCGGTTGGCCAGGCCGAAGAACGGCGAATTGACCAGCTTGAGCAGCGCGCCCGAGAGCCCCGGGTCCTGGCTGATCAGCTTGGCGATGGTCGCCAAGTCCGGATTGGGCAGGAACTGCTCCATCTGCAGATCGACCATGATCTGCGGTTGCGGCGGTACGCTGATGCCCTGAAGGGCCTGACGAATCTGTTCGGCGGTGAGTTCTTGGGCCATGAGGGCGGCTTGGGAAAAGTTGACGGGGCGCACAGTTTACCCACAGTCGAGGGCTCTGCAGCAGGCGTTCTGACATTACTTTATCGACCGCGCCCTAGGTAACTTTACCCATCGGCCTAAAGCCGCCCGACGGCGGGGCTCGCGCAGCCGGCACGGCTCGGCGCTGCGCCGGGGCTTGGGTATAATCTCGCTCTTTTTCCCGGAGCACCGCCATGACCCTGCCCAGCTTGCGTCTGAAAGCCAATGCCGAGCGCCGCCTGCGCGCCGGCCACCTGTGGGTCTACAGCAACGAGGTGGACGTCCACGCCACGCCGCTGAACGCCTTCGCTGCCGGCGACCAGGCGATCCTCGAGATGGCCAACGGCAAGCCCCTGGGCGTGGTGGCGCTGAGCCCGAACAACCTGATCTGCGGACGCCTGGTTTCCCGCGATACCAAGCACGTTCTCGACAAATCGCTGCTGGTTCACCGCATCAATGTCGCCCTGAGCCTGCGCGATCGTCTCTTCGACAAGCCCTTCTACCGCCTGGTCTACGGCGACTCCGATCTGCTCCCGGGCCTGGTGGTCGACCGCTTCGGCGATGTGCTGGTAGTGCAACTCGCCTCGGCGACCATGGAACGCCACCGCGACGACGTCCTCGCCGCGCTGCTGCAGGTGCTCAAGCCCAGCGCCGTGCTGTGGAAGAACGACTCCAGCGCGCGTGATGCCGAAGGCCTGGAGCGTTACGTGGAGAACGCCTACGGCGAAGTACCCGAGTGGGTGCCACTGGAAGAGAACGGCGTGAAGTTCGAGGCACCGGTGCTGGCCGGGCAGAAGACCGGCTGGTTCTACGACCACCGCATGAACCGCGCACGCCTGGCGCCCTATGTAAAGGGCAAGCGCGTCCTCGACCTGTTCAGCTACATCGGCGGCTGGGGTGTGCAGGCCGCGGCCTTCGGCGCCAGCGAAGTGATGTGCGTGGACGCATCGGGCTTCGCCCTGGACGGCGTGGAGCGCAATGCAACCCTCAACGGCCTGGCCGAGAAAGTCGCCTGCGTCGAGGGCGATGTATTCGACGCCCTGCGTGAGCTGAAGGCCGCCGACGAGCGCTTCGATGTGGTCGTCGCCGACCCGCCCGCCTTCATCAAGCGCAAGAAGGACCTGAAGAACGGCGAGGCCGCCTACCGCCGCCTCAACGAACAGGCCATGCGCCTGCTGAACAAGGACGGCATCCTGGTCAGCGCCTCCTGCTCGATGCACCTGCCCGAGGACGACCTGCAGAACATCCTGCTCGGCAGCGCCCGCCACCTGGACCGCAACATCCAGCTGCTCGAGCGCGGCGGCCAGGGCCCGGACCACCCGGTGCACCCGGCGATCCCGGAAACCCGCTACATCAAGAGCCTGACCGTGCGCCTGCTGCCCAACAGCTAAGGCCCGACGCTCCCGACCGCCAGCCTTCCCCTGGCGGTCGGGGCCGGCGTAGAATCGCGCAATCCCTCGCCAACACCCCCCGGCGGGCCCGTGAGCCCAGGCCGCGCGGGCGGTGACCCCGCCCCGCCTTGCAGCCCCCTCCGAACATGCAGCTCCACCTGCCGTTTGCATGTGCCTCGTACGACGCTCACGATAAGACTCTCACCGAGAACCTGATCAGCCGCAGGAACCCGTCATGCCCGATTACCGCTCGAAAACCTCCACCCACGGCCGCAACATGGCCGGCGCCCGCGCCCTCTGGCGCGCCACCGGGATGAAGGACGAAGACTTCAAGAAGCCGATCATCGCCATCGCCAACTCCTTCACCCAGTTCGTGCCCGGCCACGTGCACCTGAAGGACCTGGGCCAGCTGGTCGCCCGCGAGATCGAGAAGCACGGCGGTGTGGCCAAGGAATTCAACACCATCGCCGTGGACGACGGCATCGCCATGGGCCATGACGGCATGCTGTATTCGCTGCCGTCGCGCGAGATCATCGCCGACTCCGTGGAGTACATGGTCAACGCCCACTGCGCCGATGCCATCGTCTGCATCTCCAACTGCGACAAGATCACCCCCGGCATGCTGATGGCCGCCCTGCGCCTGAACATCCCGGTGGTGTTCGTCTCCGGCGGCCCGATGGAAGCCGGCAAGACCAAGCTGGCCAACCACGGCCTGGACCTGGTCGACGCCATGGTCGTCGCCGCCGACGACTCCTGCTCCGACGAGAAGGTCGCCGAGTACGAGCGCAGCGCCTGCCCGACCTGCGGCTCCTGCTCCGGCATGTTCACCGCCAACTCGATGAACTGCCTGACCGAGGCCCTGGGCCTGTCGCTGCCGGGCAACGGCTCCACCCTGGCTACCCACGCCGACCGCGAGCAGCTGTTCCTGCGTGCCGGCCGCCTGGCCGTCGAGCTGTGCCAGCGCTACTACGGCGAAGGCGACGACAGCGTGCTGCCGCGCAACATCGCCAACTTCAAGGCGTTCGAGAACGCCATGACCCTCGATATCGCCATGGGCGGTTCGACCAACACCATCCTGCACCTGCTGGCCGCCGCCCAGGAGGCGGAAGTGGCCTTCGACCTGCGCGACATCGATCGCCTGTCGCGCAAGGTGCCGCAGCTGTGCAAGGTCGCGCCGAACATCCAGAAGTACCACATGGAAGACGTGCACCGCGCCGGCGGCATCTTCTCCATCCTCGGCGAGCTGGCCCGTGGCGGCCTGCTGCACACCGACGTGAGCACCGTGCACAGCCCGAGCATGGCCGACGCCATCGCCCAGTGGGACATCACCCAGACCAAGGACGAGAAGGTCCACACCTTCTTCAAGGCCGGCCCCGCAGGCATCCCGACCCAGGTCGCGTTCAGCCAGAGCACCCGCTGGGACACCCTGGACGATGACCGCGCCGAAGGCTGCATCCGCAGCGTCGAGCACGCGTACTCGCAGGAAGGCGGCCTGGCCGTGCTGTACGGCAACATCGCCCTCGACGGCTGCGTGGTGAAGACCGCCGGCGTGGACGAATCCATCCACGTGTTCGAAGGCACCGCGAAGATCTTCGAGAGCCAGGACGGCGCCGTGAAAGGCATCCTCGCCGACGACGTGAAGGCCGGCGACATCGTGATCATCCGCTACGAAGGCCCGAAAGGCGGCCCGGGCATGCAGGAAATGCTGTACCCGACCAGCTACCTGAAGTCCAAGGGCCTGGGCAAGGCGTGCGCCCTGCTCACCGACGGCCGCTTCTCCGGCGGCACCTCGGGCCTGTCGATCGGCCACGCCTCGCCGGAAGCCGCCGCTGGCGGCGCCATCGGCCTGGTGAAGGACGGCGACAAGGTGCTGATCGACATCCCCAACCGCAGCATCAACCTGCTGGTGAGCGATGAAGAACTGGCCGCCCGCCGCGCCGAGCAGGACAAGAAAGGCTGGAAGCCGGCCGCCCCGCGCGCGCGCAAGGTGACCACCGCGCTCAAGGCCTACGCCCTGCTCGCCACCAGCGCCGACAAGGGCGCGGTGCGCAACAAGGCGATGCTGGAAGGCTGATCGTCCCGCGTCACGAAGAAGCCCGGCCTAATGCCGGGCTTTTTCTTTTCCCTGCCGCAACGACCGCTTGCCCCCAGAGAACGCGTAGGAGCAACTGTCTTTTGGACTCCCGCGTTCGCGGGAGTGACGGGATTAAGATTCGTACTCTCCTGCGTCATCCCCGCGAACGCGGGACCCGGCTTCATCGCGAACAGCGCTTGCTCTGGCCCGAAGGGGAATCACCCAGAAAACCCGTAGGAGCGAAACGCCCGCGCATCCGGGAGTCGCCATTCGCGAGCAAGGACGGGGCGCCCCTTCGTTCCTACGAAAATCCCTACGCCTGTCCTATGCCACTGTCCGATCGAAGCCCAGCCCCGTAAGATTCCGCTCTTTTTTTCGGACTGCCGCCATGAGTTCCCAGGAACCCCCCGTCCTCGCCGACAAGAACCAGCGCGACCTGGTCTACGGCCTGGAAGACCGCCCCGCCCTGCCCGTCGCCCTGCTCGCCGCGCTGCAGCACCTGCTGGCGATCATCGTTCCCATCGTCACCCCCGGCCTGCTGATCTGCCAGGCGCTGGGCGTGTCGCCGCGCGACACCAACCTGATCGTGTCGATGTCGCTGGTCATCTCCGGCATCGCCACCTTCGTCCAGTGCAAGCGCTTCGGGCCCTTCGGCGCCGGGCTGCTGATCGTCCAGGGCACCAGCTTCAACTTCGTCGGCCCGCTGATTGCCGGCGGCGCGCTGATGGTCAAGCAGGGCACGCCGGTCGAGCAGGTGATGGCGGCGATCTTCGGCGTGGTCATGGCCGGTTCGTTCATCGAGATGGGCGTGTCGCGAATCCTGCCGTTCGTGAAACGCCTGATCACCCCGCTGGTGACCGGCATCGTCGTGCTGATGATCGGCCTGACCCTGATCAAGGTCGGCCTGATCAGCATGGGCGGCGGCTTCTCGGCGATGAGCAACGGCACCTTCGCCAACGGCGAGAACCTGCTGCTGTCGGGCAGCGTGCTGGCGATCATCGTCGTGCTCAACCGCATCCCGGTGGTGTGGATGCGCAGCGGCGCCATCGTCATCGCCCTGGCCGTCGGCTACGCGCTGGCCGGCTACCTGGGCCGACTGGACTTCACCGGCATGCACCAGGCCGCGCTGTTCCAGGTGCCGACCCCGCTGCACTTCGGCCTGAGCTTCTCCTGGAGCCTGTTCATCCCGATGCTGGTGATCTACCTGGTCACCTCGCTGGAAGCCATCGGCGACGTCACCGCCACCAGCAAGGTGTCGAAGCAGCCGGTGGAAGGCCCGCTGTGGATGCAGCGGATCAAGGGCGGGGTGCTGGTGAACGGCGCCAACTCGCTGCTGGCCGGGGTGTTCAACACCTTCCCCAGCTCGGTCTTCGCGCAGAACAACGGCGTGATCCAGCTGACCGGCGTGGCCAGCCGCCACATCGGCCTGTGGATCGCCGCGATGCTGATCGTCCTCGGCCTCTTCCCCAGCGTCGCCGGGATCATCCAGGCGGTGCCCGAGCCGGTGCTCGGCGGCGCGGCCATGGTGATGTTCGGCGCGGTCGCAGCCTCGGGCATCAACATCCTCGCCGGCATCCAGCTCGACCGTCGCGCGCTGCTGATCATCGCCGTCAGCCTGGCCCTCGGCCTGGGCGTGTCGCAGGTGCCGGAGTTCCTCGCGCACATGCCGGCCGCCCTGCGCAACGTGCTGGAGTCCGGTGTCGCCACTGGCGGCATCTGCGCCCTGCTGCTGAACTGGTTCCTGCCGGAGGCAAAGGCACAGGCCTGACGCGAAAATCAGACCTGACTGACAGCCTCACGGGCAATCCGTGGGGCTGCGCGCCCCGCACAGGGGGCAAATCCGAGATGCCTTGAGCCAGATCAGGACAAGGCCGCCGACAAGCGCCCACGCTCTTCATCCCGCTGCCCCAGGGCAGCCCTCCCACTGTGCCAAACGGGGGTTCGATGAATCAGGAAGCCGCGCTGACCGTCAGCATCGACGGCGAAACCATCAGCACCAGCCAGGGCCGCTCGATCCTGCAGGCCCTGCTCGACGGCGGCCGCGCACTGACCGATGGCGTCGGCTGCATGGGCCAGGGCGTCTGCGGCTCGTGCCGCGTGCTGCTGCGCCGCGCCGGCTCGGCCGAGGTCACTACCGCGCTGGCCTGTGAAACCCAGGTCGAAGACGGCATGCAGGTCAGCTTCCTCGACCACCAGCCCTCCGCGCGCCACCACCCCTACAGCCCCGCCGACTGGCAGGAAACCTGGAGCATCCAGGAACGCCTGCACGCGACCTTCCCCGAAGCCAGCCACTGCCGCCACTGCGGCGGTTGCGACCGCGCCTGCCCGAAGCACCTGGAGGTGCAGAAGGGCGTGAACCTCGCGGCGGCCGGCGACCTCTCGGCGGCCTGGGTATTCGACGAGTGCATCATGTGCAACCTCTGCACCATCGCCTGCCCCGAGCACATCTCGCCCAACCACCTGGGGCTCTACGTTCGCCGCCTGAGCGCGGCGGTGGCGTTCCGCCCCTCGGACCTGATGCAGCGTCTCTGGCAGATCGGCAACGGCGAGCAACGCGTCGACCCCGACGCGGAGGTGAACTGAAATGGACCAAGGCATTCCCTACCTCCAGGCACTCGACGCGCTGCGCCAGAGCGATTGCGGCGAGCCACCGGCGCTGGCCGACAAGCAGGGCCTGCTCGACGCCCACCACCCCGACTACCGCCCCGGCAGCCGCGTACCCCTGGCCATCGGCGCCAACCGTGGCGAGCAGTGCCCGCTGGCCCTGGCGCGCCTGCTGCAGAGCAACAGCCAGGTGGACGACGCCGACCTCGCCGGCGCCCCGGTGGTCAACACCGATGTCCTGGTGATCGGCGCCGGCGGTGCCGGTTGCGCGGCCGCCATCACCGCCGCGGAACAGGGCGTTCGCGTGCTGCTGGCGACCAAACTGCGCTCCGGCGACAGCAACACGGTGATGGCCGAAGGCGGCATCCAGGCCGCTGTCGGTGACGACGACAGCCTCCAGCAGCATTTCGAGGACACCCTGCGCACCGGCCACTTCTGCGCCGACCGCACCCTGGTGGCACGCCTGGCCGAATCGGGCCCGGAAACCATTCGCTGGCTGATTTCCCAGGGCATGCTCTTCGACCTCGCCGAAGGCGGCCCCATGGGCGGCAAGCTGCTGCGCAAGAAGCCCGGCGGCGCCAGCCGCGCGCGCATCCTCTCGTACCGCGACTACACCGGCCTGGAAATGATGCGCGTGCTGCGCGAGGCGGTGGAGCTCGAACCGCGCATCACCCTGTGGAACCGCTGCCCGCTGGTCGAGCTGCTGTCCGACGAGAACGGCCAATGCGTCGGCGCGGTGCTCTACAACCTGGAACGGCACGGCTTCATCCTGGTCCGCGCCAGCCGGGTGATCCTCGCCACCGGCGGCGCCGGGCGGCTGCACCTGAACGACTTCCCCACCTCCAACCACTACGGCGCCACCGCCGACGGCCTGGTGCTGGCCTACCGCATCGGCGCCCGGCTGCGCGAGCTGGACTCCTTTCAGTACCACCCCACCGGCCTCGCCTGGCCGTCGCACCTGCTCGGCGGGCTGATCTCCGAGGCAGCGCGCTCCGCCGGCGCCTGGCTGGTCAACGGCGAGGGCCAGCGCTTCATCGACGAGCTGCAGCCGCGCGACGTGGTGGCCGCCGCCATCCTCCGCGAATGCGCCGAAGGCCGCGGCATCGAGCGCGACGGTTTGACTGGCGTGTTCCTCGACACCCCGGGCCTGGAGCGACGCTTCCCCGGCCTGCTGCGCCAGCGCCTGGTGAGCCTCTGCCACCTGGCCGCGCGCAGCAACATCAACCCCACCCGCGAACCCCTGCTGGTGCGCCCGACGCTGCACTACCAGAACGGCGGCGTGGTGATCGACGAGTACGGCGCCACCACGGTGCCCGGTCTGTATTGCGCCGGCGAGGTCAGCGGCGGCATCCACGGGCGCAACCGCATGATGGGCAACGCCCTGCTGGAGATCATCACCTTCGGCCGCCGCGCTGGCGCCCATGCGGCAAGCACCGCAGAGAGCAAACCGGCGCCCAAGGTCGGGCTGTTCCACCTCTACGACTGGCAGCGCCAGCTGACCCTCGCCGGCTTGCCGGTGGACGTGCGCGGCCCCCTGCTGTTCCCGCCCTACGGCAACTTCGACCTGCGCGCCGACGCCAGCCTGCGCGGCACCGCGACCGGCCAGCGTCACGCGGCCCTGCCCGGCAACCCGGAGACTGCGCCATGAGCGAGTTCACCCCAGTCCTGCTCGCCCCCTCCTCGCAGGTCGGCGCCGACCTCAATGCCTGGCTCGACGGCAACGGCGGTCTGGGACTACGACGCGCCCTCAGCGATCCTGCGGCGATCATCCCACTACTGCGCCAAGCCGACCTGCGCGGCATGGGCGGCGCCGGCTTCCCGACCTGGCGCAAATGGGCGGCTGTCGCCGAACAACCCGGCGGGCAAGACAAGTACGTGCTCTGCAACGGCAACGAGGACGAGCCCGGCACCTTCAAGGACCGCGTGCTGCTGGAACGCAGCCCGCACCAGGTCATCGAAGGCGCACTGATCGCCGCACTCGCAGTCGGCGCCAATCAGGTTCGGCTGTACGTGAACCCGCACCAGACGGCATCGCTGGCCAGCCTGCGCGAAGCCGCCCAGCAATGGCGCCAGCACGCCCTGTGGAGCGAGCTGTGTGGCGTCCTCGGTCGCCCACTTGAGCTGCGCGTAGTGGAGAGCTCCGGGCTCTACATCGGCGGCGAGGAAACGGCGGTGATCGCCAGCATCGAAGGCGGCTTCCCCTTCCCCCGCAGCAAGCCGCCCTATCCGGCCGAACAGGGCGTGGACGGGCGGCCGACGCTGGTCAACAACGTCGAGACCCTGGCCAACGTCCCGCACATCCTGCGCAACGGCGCCCACTGGTACGCCGCCCTCGGCCGCGGCCAGGCGCATGGCAGCAAGCTCTATTCGCTGTCCGGCGACGTGCTGCGCCCGGGCCTCTACGAACTGCCCATGGGCATCAGCCTGCGCGAACTGGTGTTCGGCCAGGGCGGCGGCATGCTCCTCGACCGGCCCTTCAAGGCAGTGTTCACCGGCGGCCCGTCGAACACCCTGCTGACCGCCGCCAACCTCGACGTGGCGCTCGACTTTGACAGCCTGCGCGACCGCCACTCCAGCCTCGGCACCGGGGCGATGATCGTGATTTCCGCCGGCACCAGCATCGTGCGCAAGGTCGCCGAGTACGTCGACTTCTTCGCCGCCGGCTCCTGCGGCCAGTGCCCGCCGTGCAAGACCGGCACCTACCAGCTCTCGCGCCTGCTGCGCCGCATCGACACCGGCAGCGGCGTGACCAAGGACCTGCGCGCCCTGGAAAGCCTCTGCGAGCTGCTCCCCGGCAGCGGCCGCTGCGCGCTGGTGGACGGCGCCGTCACGGTGGTGCGCAGCTCCCTCGAACAATTCGGCGACGAGTATCGCCAGCAGCTGCTCGACTACCCGCGAGGCGGCTGATCGGTTCGCTCATTCTTCAGGACGCATCATGAAACTCTCCTGGAACCACCTCCTCCCGGCGCTGCTCGCGCTGGCCCTGGCGGCCATCCCGGCGCCCGCCGGACTGGCGCCGCACGCCTGGTACTTCTTCGCGATCTTCGCTGGCGTAGTGCTCGGGCTGATCCTCGAACCGCTGCCCGGCGCGGTGCTAGGCCTGATCGGCATCGCCGTGGTCGCCGCGCTCGCGCCCTGGGTGCTGTTCAGCCCCGAGCAACTGGCGAGCCCCGGTTTCAAGCCCGCCACCGAGGCGCTCGCCTGGGCGCTGACGGGCTTCTCCAACAGCACCGTGTGGCTGATCTTCGCCGCCTTCATGTTCGCCCTCGGCTACGAGCGCACGGGCCTCGGCCGACGCATCGCCCTGCTGCTGGTGAAAGCCATGGGCCGACGAACCCTGAGCCTGGGTTACGCGGTGATGCTCGCCGACCTCGCCCTGGCGCCCTTCACCCCGTCGAACACCGCGCGCAGCGGCGGCACCGTGTTCCCGGTGATCAGCAACCTGCCGCCGCTGTACGACTCGCGGCCGAACGACCCGAGCGCGCGGAAGATCGGCTCCTACATCATGTGGGTCGGCATCGCCTCCACCTGCGTGACCAGCTCGATGTTCCTCACTGCCCTGGCGCCCAACTTGCTGGCCGCCGCGCTGGTGGAAAAGACCGCGCACGTGCACCTGAGCTGGTGGAACTGGTTCGTCGCCTTCGCGCCCCTGGGCTTCCTCCTGCTCGCCTTGCTGCCGCTGCTCGCCTACTGGCTGTACCCGCCGCAGATCAAGCGCAACGACAAGGTCCCGGCCTGGGCCGCCGAAGAGCTGCGCACCCTCGGCCCGCTGTCGCGCAAGGAAATCATCCTGCTGGTGCTGGTGCTCGCCGCGCTGGCGGCCTGGGTCTTCGCCGCCGCCTGGCTCGACCCGGCGCTGGTCGGCATCCTGGTGCTGGTGGCGATGCTGCTGACCGGCGTGGTGACCTGGGACGACGTGCTTGGCAACCGCGCCGCCTGGAACACCTTCGCCTGGTTCGCCACCCTGGTGGCGCTGGCCGGCGGCCTGAGCAAGGTCGGCTTCGTCAGCTGGTTCGGCCAACTGGTGGCCACCCACATGAGCGGCCTCAGCCCCACCACGGCCATGCTGGTGCTGGTCAGCGTGTTCTACCTGGCGCACTACCTGTTCGCCAGCTCCACGGCGCACACCACGGCGCTGCTGCCGGTGATCCTCGCCGCCGGCATGGGCATTCCCGGCATCGACCTGCAGGTGTTCGCCCTGCTGCTCGGCACATCCCTCGGCCTGATGGGTATCATCACTCCCTACGGCACCGGGCCGAGCCCGGTGTACTACGGCAGCGGCTACCTGCCGAGCGCGGACTACTGGCGGCTGGGGACGATCTTCGGCGCGCTCTTCCTGCTCACGCTGCTGGCCCTCGGCGCCCCCTGGATGATGGCTGTATTCGGCTGACTGCATGACCGCGAAACCACCCCTGCGCATCGGCGTGATCGCCGACACCCACAACCTGCTCCGGCCCGAAGCGCTGGAGCGGTTGCGCGGCTGCGATCACCTGCTGCATCTGGGCGACATCGGCAAGGCGGAGATCCTCGAAGCCCTGCGCCAGCTGGCGCCGCTGCATGTGGTGCGCGGCAACAACGACACCGACGCCTGGGCCGAAGCACTGCCGGAAACCCTCTGCCTGGAATTCGGCGGGCTGCGTCTATACCTGATCCACGACCTCAAGCAGCTCGCCATCGACCCACGCGCCGAAGGCTTCGACCTGGTGCTGGCTGGGCATTCGCACAAGCCGCTGGACGAAGTGCGCGATGGCGTTCGCTACCTCAATCCGGGCAGCGCCGGGCCGCGCCGGTTCAAGCTGCCGATCTCGCTGGCGATCCTGACGATCAGTGAAGGACGTGCCGAGGTGGAGATGATCACCCTGTAGGAGCGGCCCATGGCCGCGATTCGCGCGCATGGCGCGCTCCTACACAGGGTCAAGGCTCCAGAAGTTGCTCCGCCAGCAACGCCACCTGCTCCTGGCGCTCGCTCTTCTCCACGCGCTTGTGGCCATTGAGCGCCGACCACTCCGGATGCGCGCGCGCCTTGCGCAAGGCGTCCGGCAGCTTGCCCTCGCGCCACTGCTTGTCCTCCGGTGATGCCACGCGGATCGCTTCCATCGCCGCGTGCCCGCGCTCCTGCAGCGCCGCCAGCAACTGGCGCTGACGCAGGGCGAGCAGGCGCAGCACGCTGTCGTCCACCGAGAGTTCGCGCTGCCCTTTCAGTTTGCCCATCAACCGCTGGCCGTAGTGACCGAAGGTCTGCCAGGCGCCGCCGGCCAATGCACCGAGAGCGGTGGCCGCGCCCAGGGTCAGGCCACCCACCAGCAGGTCGATGCCGGCGCCCGCAGCGGCACCAGCTGCCACGCCGCCGCCCAGGCGCACGCCGAGCTGGCGCAGGGTTTCCGGATTGAACAGGTCGTCGCCCCAGCGACCGTCGAGCAGCGGCAGGTCGGCGGCGCGGGCGTCGTCCTTGCGGAACGCGTACAGCCGCAATAGCGCCTGCACGCAGGCTTCCTCGCGCTTGCGCACGCGGTCGCGCAGTGCCTCGGTGGCCTGGCTGATCGCCTCGGCATCGCCGGGTACCAGGTCGCGGCAGGCGGCCACATCCAGCAGCAGTTCGGCGATCAGTCGCGCGCCGGCCTCGCGGCGGGCCGCGGCCTGGGCCTCGTGGTCGTCGATCAGGCGCTCCAGCTGCGGTCGCGACTTCTCCAGCAGCAGGGCCAGGCTTTCGTAGAGCCGGCGCTCGCCGTCCAGCGGCGGCGCCACGCTGTCGAAGCGCACCAGCGCGTGCAGGCCGAGTCGCGACAGCGCTTCACGCCACTGCTCCTCGCGATGCTCACTGGCGGCGACGAAGTTCAGCACCGGCAGCAACGGCCGCGCGCAGCCAGCGAGCACCGCCAATTCGTCGCGGTATTTGGCAAGCACCGGCTCGCGGGCATCGATCACATAGAGCCCGGCATCGGACGCGAGCAACTGGCGCAGCACCTTGGCCTCCTGCTCGAAACGCCCGCGCGCTTCGCTGCCGTCGAGGAAACGGTGCAGCTTCTCCGGACCGTCGAGACGTTCGCCGGGACGCTCCAGAGCATCGAGGTAATCGCGCAGGGCGATGGCGTCTTCCAGACCGGGGGTGTCGTACAGCTCCAGCAGCGCCTGGCCGTCCACCGACAGCCGCGCGCCCTCGACGTGGCGTGTGGTGCTGGGTCGATGGGAAACCTCGCCGAAGCCGACATCGCGGGTCAGGGTGCGCAGCAGCGAGGTCTTGCCGACGTTGGTGTGGCCGACCACGGCCAGCTTGAGGGGCTCAGTCATGACCGCTCTCCAGCCAACCCAGCAGGGACGCGCCGCTGTGCCGCAGGCCGAGTTTGTCGATGGCCGCGTGCCAGTCGGCCAGGCGATCGCTGTCCAGCGCAGCGCCAGCCGGCGGCTGCAGCAGCCAGACGCGGGTGGCGCCGGCGCAGCGCGACAGCTCGGCGATCAGCGCCAGGGTGCCGCGGTCGGGAGAGCGCCGCGGGTCGCAGGCGATGGCCAGGCGCGCCGGCGGGTAGCGGGTCAGTTGCTCCAGCAGGCGGCGGCGTTGCGCACCGTCGTCGAGTACGCCGGCATCGGCTACTCCGGCCGGCAGCTTCGGCGGCCAGGCTTGGCTGTCATCCAGTTCGATGGCCACCAGCAGCGCGCCCTCGGCACTGGCAGCGGGGTTCTGCGCCTGCGGCTCGACCAGATTGGCGGGAGCGGCGTCGTTCACACCCAGTCGCTCGCTGCTCGGCAGCAGGCGTTCGCGCAGCAGGCTGTAGCCGGGCAGCGAGAGGTCCAGGCGCAACGCCGCGCGACCACTGCGCCAACGCCACAGGCAGACCAGCCAGAGCACCAGGCGCGGCAGCAGGCCATAGACCAGCAGGATGCCCACCAGCCAGCCGGCCCAGGCGTGCCGCGCCGCTTCGCTGGCCACCAGGGCATCGCCGCTGGCGCGCACCAGCTCGCTGTCCGGCAGCGGGAAGCCGAGCAGCGCCGGCAACGTGCCGAGGCCGTGGGTGAGGAAGACGAAGGTGTCGCCGCCGAGGATGGTGGTCTCCCAGACGAAGCCATAGCGCCGCGTCGACAGCATCGCCAACAGCACCACCAGCGCGGCGCCGAGGGCCAGCAGCCAGAGGCCGTGGACCAGCATGCCGAGCACCCAGCGGGTCAGGCGCTGGCGGCCGAGCAGCACCA
This sequence comes from Pseudomonas sp. QL9, assembly GCF_041409665.1. NCBI lineage: Bacteria > Pseudomonadati > Pseudomonadota > Gammaproteobacteria > Pseudomonadales > Pseudomonadaceae > Pseudomonas > Pseudomonas sp. QL9. The sequence goes on along the minus strand of NZ_CP166971.1, from coordinate 2,995,994 downwards.
GCAGCGCCGGCGCCAGCTGCGCGGCCTGGGCATCGCGCGCGAACTTGCCGCTCAGCCATAGCCACAGTCGCCCGAGCGCGCCGGCCGCCTCGCCGCCGCCAAGGGCAAAACCGCAGGCCCAGCCGAGCAGCATCAGCAGGTCCAGGCCGAGCAGGCTCGCCAGGGCCCAGAACACATTGACCGGACGCTGGCCGTCGCCGAGCGCGGCCAGGGCGAGGCCGCCACCGCTGAGCAGGGCGAGGACCACGAGCAGGTAGAAGGCCAGCTGCGCGCCCTGTTTCCACAGGCGCAGGGCGCTGTCGAGCTGGTCGCGGGCGGCCAGCCAGAGGGCGCGGGATTCGATGCGCCGGGGCAGCTCGCCGCCGGCGGCGATGGCGCGGCGGTTGGCCTCGGCGTCTTCCAGCGGGCCGGCCTGCTCCTCGCGCAGGCGCACGGCCTCGCACAGCCAGAGTCGATCGAAGGGGGAGGATGGGGCGCTGTCGCTCACGGGGTCTCCGATGCGGGTTCCTGGCCGGCAAGCATAACCCCTGCACCGCCACTCGTCCGCCCGGCGGGGTAACACCGGCCCGCCGCGACCCAACCAAGGAGGGGCTTACCCGGCGCCTGCGCAGGTATAGGGTGCGAAGACTCGCCAGAATAAGAACAACGAGGCCCGCCATGCCGCGCATCCTGCCTTGCGCCCTGCTCCTGCTGCTCGCCTGCGGTACCGCCGCAGCCGTCGAAACACCGCCGGTGCGCCCCTCCGACTGGGGCCCCGACACCCCGCTGATGCAGGCGGTGCCGCTGCGCAAGCTGGACGCGACGGTCGGCCAGCGCGCCTCCGACAGCGACGAATCGAAGCTGTGGATAAGCCATACCGACTTCCGCATCCACGACGACATCGGCTTCTTCATTCGCCGCATGCTGATCCGCATGAGCTCCAACGGGCCGAAGGGCACGCCGCTGCTGCTCGACGATCCCAAGGCGATGGTCGCGCGCATCCAGGCCGGCGACATCTTCGTCGCCGACGCCACCCTCGCCACCCTGCTCAACGAGGAACTGCGCAACGCCAATGCACCGGTACGCAACCTGGTGCTGAGCACCCGCAAGGATGGCCAGGAAGTGCGCGGCGAGCTGTTGCGCAAGGGGCGCTGGCGGCCACTGCGGATGCTCACCGGGATCGAGCAGGCCGGGCCGCTGAAGGTGGCGCTGGTGCCCAAGCGAATCTTCGTCGACGGCATCGACGTCACGCCCTCGCTCGAGGCCGCCTCCATCGAAATGTCCGAGGTGTTGCAACTGCACACCGCGCACATGCAACTGACCGGCAACCGCATCCTGGTGGACCTCGACGGCCTGTTCCCGCCGCCGCGCCTGGAGTTCGCCGTGCGCAGCCTGAAGCTGGCCGACGGCGGCATGGACCTGCTGCTCGGCGACGACCTGGCCAGCCTGCAATGGCCACAGCTGAACGCGCCGGAGAGCTACATGTTCATCCAGGGCGGCGACATCAAGATGGCGCGCACCATCCTGGTCAAGGCCTATGCGCTGTTCACCAGCCTGAGCCCCGAGCAGCCGCTGCTGTTCAACCTCTACGACTACCGCCGCCAGTTGCAGTACGGCGAGATTCGCCTGCGCCAGGACGGCATGGTGCACATCGCCGTATCGCCGGTTAAGGCGCCCGCGCCCGAGGAGAAAGCCCTATGAAGCGCCTCCTGCCCCTGCTCCTCGCCCTGCCTCTTTTCGCGCAGGCGCAGAGCGCCATCGAGCGCCAGCAAACGGAGCTGCACCTGCTGCGCCAGGGCTGGTTCCAGCAGACCCCGCCGGACGCCGAGCACGCCGCCACCCGCCCCGGCGGCATGCGCGACTCCGGCCAAGACGGCGTCGGCTTGCTGCTGCACGACGTGGACATGTATTTCGAAGGCGGCATCGGCTTCCACAGCCCCGAGCTGAAAGGCTGGCTGGTGCCGCTCAAGGCCGGCGAGCCGGTGGACTTCGACCGCCCGCAGGACATGCGCATCGAAGTCAGCGAAGGCGAGGTGATCCTCAACCCGCAGCAGCTGGCCAACCTGTTCAACCAGCGCATCCTGGCTTATCCACAGAGCATGCTGCGCAACTTCAGCATGAGCCTGGATGGCGACCGTCTGCTGGTCAGCGGCGAAGTGCAGCCGCTGGGCATCGGCCCCTGGCTGCCGCTGCGGCTGTCCGGCGGGGTGAAGCTGGAGGGCGACGAAGTCCTCTACCAGCCGGACCAGGTGAAGGTCCTTGGCGTACCGGCCTACGGCGCCATGAGCCTGGTCGGGCTGCACCTGGATTCGCTGGTCAGACTGGAGCGCCCCGGCGCCCTGCTGCGCGACAACGCCATGCGCCTGAACTACCACCAGGTGTTCCCACTGGTGGGCATCGACGGCCATGTCGACGCCGCCTGGCTCGACGACAAGGGCCTGCACCTGCGCTTCGCCCGACCGGCCGGCAGCCCCGCGCCGCGCTTCGAGCCACCGACCCAGGCCGGGCCGTCGTACGTCTGGCTGCAGTCGGGCGACTTGAAGATCTTCGAGATCCTCATCACCTACGCGCAGGTACTGCTCAAGGCCGAGCAGCCCGGCCAGACGCTGGTGTTCAACCTCAAGGACTACCGCAAGGTGCTGTCCACCGGCATCACCCAGGTCAACGAGGACGGCACCTTCTTCATGCGCGTTCCGCCGTACAGCAACGACACCACCTCCGCCCGGCTGGTATCCTCTGCCGCCGTCGGATCACCTTGAACCCACGCCCCTGAAACCGAGAGTGGAGCCACGATGTCCCAAGCCCCTTCCCGCCTGCCGCTGGCCATGATCGCCGCCCTCGCCGAAAACCGCGTGATCGGCGTCGACAATCGCCTGCCCTGGCACCTGCCGGCCGACCTCAAGCACTTCAAGGCGATGACCCTGGGCAAGCCGGTGATCATGGGCCGCAAGACCTGGGACTCCCTCGGCCGCCCGCTGCCGGGCCGGCTCAACCTGGTGGTCAGCCGCCAGGCCGATTTGCAGCTGGAAGGCGCGGAAGTCTTCACCAGCCTGGACGCCGCGCTGGAACGCGCCGACGCCTGGGCCCGCGAAGAGGAAGCCGAGGAACTGATGCTGATCGGCGGCGCACAGCTCTACGGCGAAGCCCTGCCGCAGGCCGAGCGCCTGTACCTGACCCGCGTGGCGCTGAGCCCGGCAGGCGACGCGCACTTCCCCGAAGTGGAAGCCACCCGCTGGCGCCTGGCCTCGAGCATCGACCACGAGCCGACGGCGGAAACCCCGGCCTACTCCTTCGAGGTGTGGGAACTGGCCTGAGAGCGGAGATTCCAAAGGCCGCTGGACAGCGGCCTCTTCCGTTCAGCGCTTCCGAGCGTTCTCGTAGACGCTGCCGCGTTCGCGCTTGCCTACCGCGATGACCTCAACGACCACGATGTCGTCGTAGACCTGATAGACCAGCCGATAACCAGATGACCGCAATTTGATCTTGTAGCGGTCCTTCTGGTCCTGGCCGTGTAGCTTGGCCGACTCCACCCGCGGGTTCTTCAGCCGCTCGGCCAGCTTGGCATGTAGCTGTTGTTTCACGGGACCAATGAGCTTGTCCCATTCTTTCTTGGCCGAGGCCTTGAATCGGAGCTCGTAGTGCTTCTCTGCGTCACCAGTCCTTGAGGTCATCCAGGGTTACCGTCACCGTCGATTCATCCGCACGCTCATCTGCGAGGCGCCCCAGGTAGATGTCGTCAAGCAACTCGACCATCCGCTCGTACTCATCCGCAGGAACGACATAGAACACCGGCTCATTGCGGTTGAGGATCGCAACAGCGTGGCCCATACCGGCCCCTACCGTCCCCATGGGGTCTTTCTTCAGCTCAGTGATGGAGGCCGCAACGTCAGCCAACATAGCGTGTGCCATTTCATTCTCCTGCCGCGTCATGCGGCCCGGTGTGGTGAACCATCCTTGGCCCGAATCCAGTACTGCCTGTAGAGTAGGCAGAACATTAAGACACCAAATATAGTACTCGTAAAAGCACTATTCAAGGCACCATAGAACCCTATTAGCGATGCTAGCGCCTCTTAGGAAACCTTGCACCGCACAAATAAGAACGCCGCCCCGGTTTCCCGGAGCGGCGATTTTTCTTTCCATCCTCAGAAGGCGAAGTGCGCCTCGTCCAGCGCCATCAGACAACCGGCGCCGCCCAGCAGGGCCTCGCGGTGCATGCTCGCGCGCGGCAGGATGCGACGGAGGTAGAAGTCGGCGCTGGCCAGCTTGGCGCGGTAGAAGTCGGCCTCGCCGCTCCCCGCATCCAGTGCCTTCTGGGCCACGCCGGCAGCCTGCAGCCAGAGCCCGCCGAGCAGTACGTAGGCGGAGTACTGCAGGAAGTCCACCGACACCGCGCCAATCTCCTGCGGGTCGCGCTGGCAGGCGGCGATCACCTCGGCGGTGAGCACGCGCCACTCCAGCAGGCGCTGGCGAAGCGTCTCGGCCATGCCGGCCAGGGCCGGTTGCGCAGCCTGGGTTTCCGCCACGGCGGCCAGTTCGCCGATCAGCGCCGTCAGTTCGGCGCCGCCGTCGCCCAGCAGCTTGCGGCGGATCAGGTCGAGCGCCTGGATGCCGTTGGTGCCTTCGTAGATCTGCGTGATGCGGCTGTCGCGCATCAGCTGCTCCATGCCCCATTCGCGGATGAAGCCATGGCCGCCGTAGACCTGCACGCCGAGGCTGGCCACTTCCTGGCCCATGTCAGTGAGGAAGGACTTCACGAAGGGGATCAGCAGCGCCGCGCGCTTGGACGCAGCCTTGCGCGCCTCCGCATCGGGATGGCCGTGCTCCAGGTCCAGCTCGCGGGCGCAGAGCGCGGCGAGCATGCGGCTGCCTTCGGTGAGGGTCTTCTGCGTCAGCAGCATCCGACGCACGTCAGGGTGGACGATGATCGGATCGGCGGGCTTCTGCGGCTGCGCGGGGCCGGTCAGCGCGCGCGATTGCAGGCGCTCGCGGGCATAGGCCAGGGCGCCCTGGAAGCTGCGCTCGGCGATGCCCAGGCCCTGCAGGCCGACCTGGAAGCGCGCGTCGTTCATCATGGTGAACATGCAGGCCAGGCCCTGGTTGGCGTTGCCGAGCAGCCAGCCGGTGGCGCCGTCGAAGTTCATCACGCAGGTGGAAGCGCCCTTGATGCCCATCTTGTGCTCGATGGCGCCGCAGCTCAGCGCGTTGCGCGCGCCGGGCGTGCCGTCGGGGTTGGCGATGAATTTCGGCACGAGGAACAGGCTGATGCCCTTCACCCCGGCCGGGGCGTCCGGCAGGCGCGCCAGCACCAGGTGGACGATGTTTTCCGAGAGGTCCTGTTCGCCGCCGCTGATGAAGATCTTGCTGCCGCTGACCTGGTAGCTGCCATCGGCCTGCGGCTCGGCGCGGGTGCGCAGCAGCGCGAGATCGGTGCCGGCCTGCGGTTCGGTGAGGCACATGGTGCCGGTCCACACGCCGCTGACCATCTTCGCCAGGTAATCGCGCTGCAATTCGGCGCTGCCGTGTTTGTACAGCGCCAGCACGGCACCCTCGGTCAGGCCGGAATAGACGCGGAAGGACAGCGAGGCGGCCATCAGCATCTCGTGGAAATTCGCCGCGACCAGTTGCGGGAAGCCCTGGCCACCAAACTCGACCGGCCCGGTCATGCTCGCCCAGCCGTTGTCGCAGTACTGCCTGTAGGCCTCGCGGAAACCGTCGGGCGTGGTGACTTCGCCGTCGTGCAGGGTCGCGCCCTGCTCGTCGCTGTTGCGGTTCAGCGGCGCGACGACTTCGCCGGTATAGCGCGCGCCTTCTTCCAGCACGCCGTCGATCAGCTCGCGGTCGAGGCCGTTGCCCAGCAGCTCGCAGTGGCCGGCGGCGTCGAACAGCTCGTGGATGACGAAGCGCATGTCGCGCAGAGGTGCCTGGTAACTCACGATCAATGCTCCTTTTGTACGTCGGCGAAGCGCTGGCCGGCGGCGGCCAGGCGCTCGATCAGCGCGGCCGGCTGCCAATGCGCGCCATGCTGCCCGGCGAGGTCACGCAGGCGTGCCAGCACGCCTTGCAGGCCCTGGGCATCGGCCCAAGCCATGGGGCCGCCCTTGTCGGCGGGGAAGCCGTAGCCGTTGAGGTAGACGGTGTCGATGTCGGCGCTGCGCGAGGCGATGCCTTCGTCGAGGATCTTCGCGCCCTCGTTGACCAGCGCCAGCAGGCAGCGCTCGAGGATTTCCTCGGGGCCGATATCGCGGCGCACGTAGCCCAGCCGCTCGGACTCGCGCAGCACCAGCGCATCGACCTCAGGATCATGCTCGGCCTGGCGGCTGCCCGGCTCGTAGTGGTAGAAGCCGTTGCCGCTCTTCTGGCCGAAGCGGCCCATCTCGCACAGGCGGTTGTCGACCTGCACGGTCGGCGCGTCCTGGCCCTTGCCGGCCAGCTCGCGGGCGCGCCATTCGAGGTCGATGCCGACCACGTCGAACATGCGGAACGGGCCCATGGCGAAGCCGAAGCCCTGGATGGCCGCGTCCACCTGGTAGGGCAGCGAGCCTTCGAGGATCAGCCGGCGCGATTCCTGTACGTACTTCTCCAGCATGCGGTTGCCGATGAAACCGTGGCAGTTGCCTGCGACGACGCTCACCTTGCCCATGCGCTTGCCCAGCTCCAGCGCTGCGTCGAGCACAGCGGGCGCGGTCTTCGCGCCGCGCACGATCTCCAGCAGCTTCATGATGTGCGCCGGGCTGAAGAAGTGCAGGCCGAGCACTTGCGACGGACGCTTGGTCACCGCCGCGATGGCATCGACATCGAGGTAGGAGGTGTTGCTGGCGAGGATGGCCGAGGGCTTCAGCGCCGCGTCCAGCTCGCGGAAGATCGCCTGCTTGAGTTCGAGGTTCTCGTAGACCGCCTCGATCACCAGGTCCACCTCGCGGATCGCCGCGTAGTTCTCTGCCGGCGAGATCCGTGCACGGCGCGCGGCCGCTTCGGCTTCGTCGATGCGCCCCTGGCGCACGTTGTGGGCGTAGGTGTCGGCCACCGCGCCCTGGGCCTGCAGGAGCATCTGCGGGTTGTTGTCCAGCCATTGCACCTGCACGCCGGCGTTGGCCAGGCACATGACGATGCCGCGGCCCATGGTGCCGGCGCCGATCACGGCGGCAGTGCGAATTGGAGGGATCTGGCTCATGGTCTTCCTCTTGTTCTGCGAGCGGGCGCTTGAGCGAAAAATCGTCAGACACCTTAGGAAAGATCCAATTATTTTTGAAATTTAGTCTTGTGATGCGCAGTATTCGGCTGATGAATACGAACACCTTCGACCTGAACCTGCTCCGCGTGCTCGACGCCCTGCTGCGCGAACGCAGCGTTTCCCGCGCGGCGGAACGCCTGGCGCTCAGCCAGCCGGCGGTAAGCAACGCCCTGAACCGTCTGCGCGAGCTACTCGACGACCCGCTGCTGGTGCGCGTCGGTCGCGCCATGCAGCCGACCGCCCGCGCGCTGGAGCTGGAGGCACCAATCCGCGAGGCATTGCAGCGCATCCAGCAGAGCCTCAGCGGTGGCGAAAGCTTCGACGCGGCGCGCAGCCGCCAGCGCTTCACGTTGGCGCTGACCGATTACGCCGAACTCGTGTGCATGCCGACACTGCTGCAGCGCCTGGGCACGGAGGCGCCCGGGATGGCGCTGGACGTGCGCCATTTGACGCCGAGCCTGCCGGTCGAGGCGCTGGACAAGGGCGACCTGGACCTGGTGCTGGGGCGCTTCGAGGACATCCCGGCACGCTTCCAGCGCCGCACCTGGGCCCACGAGACGTTGCGCCTGCTGGCCCGCCGAGGGCATCCGCAGGTTCGCGGGCCGATCGACTTGCCGACCTTCCTCACCCAGCGCCACCTCTGGGTGTCCGGCGGCCAGACCAAGGGCATGGTCGACCAGTGGCTGGCCAGCCAGGGGCTGAAACGGCAGATCGCCTACGTCACGCCGAACTACCTGCAGGCCGCGCATCTGGTGGCCGCCAGCGACCTGCTCACTGTGCTGCCGACACGCCTGGCCGAACACTTCGCCTGCCTGCTGCCGCTGCAGGTGCTGGAGCTACCCTTCGACGTCGGCCAGTTCCACCTGGAGCTGGTGTACCTCGCCCAGCGCGAGCGCGACGTGGCGTTGCAGTGGCTGGTCGAGCGAATCGTCGAGGCGGCGCCGCCACCCCCATCTCCGTGGTCATGCTCAAAACCGTAGGATGGGTTGAGGCACGAAACCCATGCGGCATGGGTTTCGCTTCGCTCAACCGCATCCTACGCAGCCACGAGGCGAGGCCATTCGCGAGCAAGCTCGCTCAAGAAACAAAAAACGCGCCCGAAGGCGCGTTTTCCGTGTAACCGGCAACCGTCAGAAACGGTCGCGAATCACCACTTCGTCCAGGCTCAGCTTGCCCACGCGCGGCTTGGGCGCCACGGTCTGCTTGCCGACCGCGACCATCAGGCCGATGACGTGGTTTTCCGGCAGGTTGATCAGCTTGGCCACGGCGTCGAAATCGAAGCCGTCCATGGGGCAGGAGTCCAGGCCCTTGCCGCGCGCGGCGAGCATCAGGGTCTGCGCCATCAGGCCGCAGCTACGCATGGTTTCGTCGCGCTGCACCTGCGGCTTGCCGCGGTAGTAGTTGTCGATGGCGCCAGCCATGTAGTCCTGCACTTCCTGCGGCGCGCCTTCCCATACGCGGGCGGCGTTCTTTTCCCAGCTGTCGAGCTGGGCGCAGATCACCACCAGCATCGAAGCGTCGGTGACCTGGGCCTGGCCCCAGGCGACTTCACGGATGTGCGCGCGCAGCTGCGGGTCGCTGACTTCGACCAGGCGCACGTGCTGCAGGTTGAACGCCGAGGGCGCCAGCATGGCCAGCTGCAGCAGCTCGTCCTTCTCCTCGCGGCTGAGGCTGAAGGCCGGGTCGTAGCCCTTCACCGCGCGGCGGCTGCGGATGGCTTCGTCGATATGCATTGAGGAACTCCTGTCGATGGCTGCGCAAAAGGCCGCAATGGTAAACCGCTCTAGGTCGCGTGTTCAGGCGTATTTCCTGATGCGAACCATCGACAGACGCGATCCTCAGCCCTCCAATGGCGCCAGGCCGGCACTTTCGCTGTAGGCATCCCGTGGCCCGGAGAACACCAGGTAGCCGTCCTCGACCTTGCCGTGGCGCAGCAGCGCCAGGTCCAGGGCGTAGTTCTGGTAGAGCTTCCAGGGGGTGCGGTCACCCTGCTTAGGCATCTTGTCCGCGGCGCGCTGGATGTAGCCGGACTGCAGGTTGAGGAAGGGTTCTTCCTTCACTTCTCCGACCCCGGCGCGCGGCGTGCACTGGCGCATGCCGATGGCGTCGAGGTGGTTGATCAGGCGGCAGAAGTATTCGCTGGAAAGGTCGGCCTTCAGGGTCCAGCTGGCGTTGGTGTAGCCGACCACGGCGGCCAGGTTGGGCAGGTCGCGCAGCATGATGCCGCGGTAGCCCATGCTCTGGTTGACCTGGAACGGCTTGCCGTCCACGGACAGCTCGGCGCCGCCGAACATCACCAGATCGAGGCCGGTGGCGGTGACGATGACGTCCGCTTCCAGCACCTCGCCGGACTTCAGGCGGATGCCCTTCTCGCAGAAGCTGTCGATGTGCTCGGTGACCACCGAAGCCTTGCCCTTGCGCAGCGCCTTGAACAGGTCGCCGTCCGGCACGCAGCACACGCGCTCGTCCCACGGTTTGTAGCGCGGGCTGAAGTGGCGCATGTCGAAGCCCTTGCCCAGCTGGTACTTCGCCAGGCCCAGCAGCGCCTTGCGCACCAGGTTCGGGAAGGCCTTGGAGAGCATGAAGAAGACCATCTGCATGGCCACGTTGCGCGTGCGCGCCTGGCGGTAGACCCAGGTCTCGGGGAGGAAGCGGCGCAGGAAGTTCGAGATCGGGTCCTTCTGCGGCAGGCTGATCACGTAGGACGGCGAGCGCTGCAGCATGGTGACGTGGCGCGCCTTGTCGGTAAGCGACGGCACCAGGGTCACGGCGGTGGCGCCGCTGCCGATCACCACGATGCGCTTGTCGCTGTAGTCGAAGTCCTGCGGCCACAGCTGGGGGTGGATGACCTGCCCGCGGAAGTTCTCGCGGCCTTTGAATTCGGGAGTGAAGCCGGCCTCGTAGCGGTAATAGCCGGTGCACATGAGGAGGAACTGCGCGCTCATGCGTACGGGCTCCGGCTCGTCGCCGCGCTGCACGCTCAGGTTCCAGCGCGCGCTGTCGCTGCACCAGTCGGCCTTGAGCACGCGGTGGCTGTAGCGAATCTTGCGATCGATGCCGTTTTCCCGCGCGGTTTCCTCGATGTACTGGCGGATCGAGGGGCCGTCGGCAATGGCCTTGGGGTCGGTCCAGGGCTTGAAGTTGTAGCCCAGGGTGTACATGTCCGAGTCGGAGCGGATGCCGGGGTAGCGGAACAGGTCCCAGGTGCCGCCCATGGCCTCGCGGCCTTCGAGCAGGGCGAAGGTCTTGCCCGGGCAGTGCTTCATCAGGTGGTAGGCAGCGCCGATGCCGGAAAGGCCGGCGCCGACGATAAGGACATCCAGGTGTTCGACAGACATGGGGCTTCCTCGGCCAGTGGGCAGGCAACGCCAGTGGGAGTCTAGGAGCGAATCGCGTCCCCACACCCTACAAGGCGCAGCGCACGCGCACCGCCGACCTTTAGTCTTGCGCGACCTTGCCGGTTGACCCCGGCCGCGCCCTGCGGCTCAATGCCGGCGCCCTTCGTCTGCCCCTGGAGCCCGCCATGTCCACCGCCCAGCAACTGCTGCAGCAGATCGACGCCGCCTACCAGCGCCTGCACGGCAAAGGGATTGGCGCGGACATCTTCGAAGGCGAGGAAAGCGGGCGCCTGCGCTGGCTGCACGAGGCAGCGCCCTTCGCCCTGCTCGCCCACGACGCCTCGGCCGACCCGCGTTTCATCTACGTGAACGCCGCAGCGCGCCAGGCCTTCGGCTACCGCGAGGAAGAATTCATCGGCCTACCGTCGCGCCTGAGCGCCGATGCCGACGCTCAGGCCGACCGCGACGCCATCCTCGCTTCGGTGCGCGAGCGCGGCTTCGCCGAAGGCTATGCCGGCACGCGCATCCGCAAGGACGGCTCGCACTTTCGCATCGAGCGCGGCGAGCTCTGGCAGCTCGACGAGCCCAAGGGCCAGGCCGCGCTCGTCTGGGCTGCCGACTAGAGCTGCCCTTCCACCCACGCCCGCACCTGGGCGTACGGGTAGTCCTCCAACGTCGCGTAACCCGGCAGCGTGCGCGCCCGCAGGCGGGTGAAGACCGGCACGCTGATACCGCAGAGGAAGCGCGTCACGCAGTCGGCGCTTGGCGAGGAACCCCGCGCGCCACGGTACTTGTCGAGGAAAGCGGCACAACGGGTCTGCAGCGTCTGCCCCTCCAGCGTTGGCAGGGCCGGTGGCTCCGGCAGGCGAGCAACGCGCCCGGCGCAGACCGAGCAGTGGCCGCAATGCTCCGGCGCGCGCTCGTCACCGAAATAGCGGGCGAGTCGATGGCTGAGGCATTCGTCGCTGGCGAATAGCGCCAACATGGCGCCAATTCGCGCGATTTCGCTGCCTTCGTGACGCTTGAAGTAGCTATACAGCTCGTCGCTCAGGACTTCCGGATCGAAGCCGCCGTCGAGCACCGCGTAGACCTCGGTCATCTGCTTGCTTTCCAGCTCGATCCAACCGCGTTCCTGGAAGTAGTCCAGCGCCTTCACCACCCGCGCGCGCTCGGCGCCGTGGTGTTGGTAGAGGGTGTCGAAGTCCAGGGTCGACCAGGTCCGCGCCCGCGCCGAGCAACTGAGAATCGCCTCGACGAATTGCCGCCGCTCGCCTTCGAAGTGATTGAGCAGCGCCTCGGGCTCGATGAGGTTCTTGAAGCGATATTCGGCGAAATAGGCGAAGCGCGGCGCGATTATGCCGCGTAGCTCCAGTTGCACCAGCAGCGTCTTGAGCGGCAGCTGGCGGATGTTCGACTGGTCCGACAGCGCCGTCAGCATCAGCTCCCACTGGCCATTTGGCGCCTGGGCAATCTCTTCCAGCACGCTGCGGATGCCTTCGCGCTCGGGCGTGTCGCCGTAGACGAAGTTCTCCAGCACGTTGAGGCTGTCGCGATTGGCCAGCACCAGGCAATCCGAGGGCTGGCCGTCGCGCCCGGCGCGGCCGATCTCCTGGCTGTAGTTCTCCACCGACTTGGGCAGGTCGAAGTGCACCACGTTGCGGATGTCGCTCTTGTCGATGCCCATGCCGAAGGCGATGGTCGCCACGATGCAGTTCAGCCCGCCGTCCATGAAGCGCTTCTGGATAGCCTCGCGCTCGGCGTGGTCCATGCCGGCGTGGTAGGCGCAAGCCGGGACGCCGCGCTCGGACAGGTGCGCGGCGATTTCCTCGGCGGTCTTCTGCTGGGTGACGTAGACGATGCTTGGCTGGCCCGCGCGCGGCCCCAGCCAGTCGACCAGACGGGCGCGCTTGGCGGCGCTGGCGACAGGCTCGACCTGCAGGTTGAGGTTGGCGCGGTAGAAGCCGGTGGTGACCACGTCCTGCTCGGCGATCGCGAACTTCGCACGCATGTCGGCGATCACCGCCGGCGTCGCGGTGGCGGTGAGCAGCAGCACCTGGGGAATGCGGAACTGCTTCTGGTAGTCCGGCAGCTTCAGGTAGTCGGGGCGGAAGTTGTGGCCCCACTCGGAGATGCAGTGCGCCTCATCGACCACCAGCAGAGAGATCGGCACCTCGCCGATGAAGTTGCGGAAGCGCTCGTTCTTCAGGCGTTCCACCGAAATCATCAGCACCTTCAACTCGCCGCTGCGCGCGCGGGCCATGGTCTGCGCCACCTGCTCGCGGCTCTGGGCCGAGTCGATGCTGGCCGCGGCGATGCCGTGGCGGGCGAGGAAGGCCAGCTGGTCCTGCATCAGCGCCAGCAGTGGCGAAACCACCAGCGTGAGGTGCGGCAACATCAGCGCCGGCAACTGGTAGCACAGCGACTTGCCGGAACCGGTGGGGAAGATCGCCGCCGCCGAGCGGCCGGCGAGCACGGCGCTGACCGCCGCCTCCTGGCCGGGGCGGAACTGGCGGAAGCCGAAGACGCGTTCGAGGGTGTCGTGCATGTGGATAACTCCGTTACATGGGCGTCCACCCAGCCTAGGGACCACCGTTGTAGGAGCGAGCTTGCTCGCGAACAGCGCGGGTCCGGTTAACGCGCGGGCTCGCTCCTACGCAAAGCCCGCTACCGGCGTAGGAGCGGGCCATGCTCGCGAATCGCGCCCATGGGGCGCTCCTACAGGTAGCGCAGCGCCAATGAAAAAGCCGCCCGAAGGCGGCTCTTTCGCAAGAACGGGCGCGCTTACAGCTGCGGGCCGGCGTTCTTGATGGCGTCGCTCACGTCGAACTTCTTGAAGTTCTCGATGAACTTGCTGGCCAGGCCCTTGGCGGCTTCGTCGTAGGCAGCCTTGTCAGCCCAGGTGTTGCGCGGGTTGAGCAGGTTGGTCTCGACGCCCGGAACGGCCTTCGGCACGTCCAGGTTGATGATGTCCAGGTGCTCGGTCTCGGCGCCGATCAGGGCACCGCTCTGGATGGCAGCGATCACGCCACGGGTGGTCGGGATGTTGAAGCGCTTGCCAACGCCGTAGCCACCGCCGGTCCAACCGGTGTTGACCAGGTACACCTTGGAGCCGAAGGCCTTGATGCGCTTGATCAGCAGCTCGGCGTAGACGCCGGCCGGACGCGGGAAGAAGGGCGCGCCGAAGCAGGTGGAGAAGGTCGACTTGATGCCGCCGCCCGAACCCATTTCGGTGGAGCCGACCAGCGCGGTGTAGCCGGACAGGAAGTGGTAGGCAGCCTGCTCGTTGTTCAGGATCGACACGGGCGGCAGCACGCCGGTCAGGTCGCAGGTCAGGAAGATGACCGCGTTGGGCTCGCCGCCCAGGTTGGCTTCCGAACGCTTCTCGACGTGCTCCAGCGGGTAGGCCGCGCGGGAGTTCTGGGTCAGGCGGTCGTCGGCGTAGTCCGGGGTGCGCTCAGCATCGAGAACCACGTTCTCCAGCACGGCGCCGAACTTGATGGCTTTCCAGATGACCGGCTCGTTCTTCTCGGACAGGTCGATGCACTTGGCGTAGCAGCCGCCTTCGATGTTGAAGACGACGCCTTCGCCCCAACCGTGCTCGTCGTCACCGATCAGGTAACGGCTTTCGTCGGCCGACAGGGTGGTCTTGCCGGTGCCGGACAGGCCGAAGAACAGGGTTACGTCGCCCGCTTCGCCGATGTTGGCGGCGCAGTGCATCGGCAGCACGTCTTTTTCCGGCAGCAGGTAGTTCTGCACGGAGAACATGGCCTTCTTCATTTCACCGGCGTAGCGCATGCCGGCGATCAGCACTTTCTTCTGGGCGAAGTTGAGGATCACGCAGCCGTCGGAGTTGGTGCCGTCACGCTCGGGCACGCACTCGAAGTTGGCCACGTTCAGCACTTGCCATTCCTGGCGAGCAGCCGGGTTGTAGCTTTCCGGGTTGATGAACAGCGCGCGGCCGAACAGGTTCTGCCAGGCGGTGGCGGTGGTCATCTTGACCGGCAGGTAGTGATCGGCAGCCGAACCTACATGCACGTGGGAAACGAAATGTTCCTGCGCGTTGTTGAAGGCTTCGACACGCGCCCACAGGGCGTCGAACTTGTCGGCCGGGAACGGGCGGTTGATCGCGCCCCAGGCGATGGAGTCCTTGCTACCGGGCTCTTCGACGATGAAGCGGTCGGCAGGCGAGCGGCCGGTGCGGTGGCCGGTTTCCACGACCAGCGAGCCGTTGTCGGCCAGGCGACCTTCGCCGCGGCGAATGGCTTCCTCGACCAGTTGGGCAACGCTGATATCGGTGTACACGGCTTTATTGGCTTGCGTCATGTGGGTCCCCATCGGCCGGAGCCGAGTCCTCCAAACATTGCGTAGTGACTTCTGATTCCCACTACAGCGGAAAAAAGTCGCGGGATTATGCCAGAAAAGATTCTGGATCGTGCAGCCTCTGATCCGCTGCACGCGCCAAGCGTTCGGCTATCGAACCGATAGCCGCGATCAATGGCGGGTTTCTGACGGCGCCGCGCTGCCGCCACCGGCGAACAGTTGGGCGATGTCGTTGCCGTCGAACAGGTAGCGCTGGTTGCAGAACTGGCAGTCGACGGTGATCTCGCCGCCGAGCTCGCCCAGCAGGCGTTCGGCGTCGTCCTGGCCCAGGCTGACCAGCGCATTGGCCGAGCGCTCGCGCGAGCAGCTGCAGCGGAACACCAGTGGCTGGCCGTCGAACAGGCGCACGTCCTCTTCGTGGTACAGGCGGTGCAGCAGCGTTTCGTTGTCCAGGCCCAGCAGCTCCTCGGCGGTGAGGGTGTCGGCCAGGGCGGTGACGTGCTGCCAGCTGGCCTCGCGGGCCTCGGCGTCCTTCAGGCGGTCGGCCGGCAGTTGCTGCAGCAGCAGGCCACGGGCATGGCGGCTGTCGGCATTGAGCCAGAAGCGGGTCGGCAGTTGCTCGGAGGTGGCGAAGTAGCCGCTCAGGCACTCGGCGAGGTTGGCGCCTTCCAACGGCACGATGCCCTGGTAGCGCTGGCCGTTCTTCGGGTCGATGGTCATGGTCAGCACGCCGTCGGGCATCAGCTCGTGCAGGCCCGCGCCGTCCTTCACCGACTCCGCGTCGTAGCGGGCCAGGCCACGCACTTCGCGGTCGCTGGAGCACTCGATCATGAGCAGCGGCACGCTGCCGCTGGAGCGCGCCTGGAGGATCAGCAGGCCGTCGAACTTCAGGGTGCCGCACAACAGGGCCGCGGCGGCGAGCATCTCACCGAGCAGTTCGGCCACCGGCTGCGGATAAGGATGCTTGGCCAGCACCTCGGCGTAACTGCGCTCCAGCTCGACCATCTCGCCGCGGACGTCGGAGTTGTCGAAAAGGAAACGTTGACTTTGATCGTTCTGGGACATGCTGGGCACAACGCTGCTCGGATGCAGAAATGAATGACAAGCCGGTTACAAAGGCCTATAAAGCGCGCTTTGCGTCACCCGCCCGCACCTGGGTGGTTCGAAAAGGGGGATCGATTCTATGGAGAAAGCCTCTCCGTTCCAAGCCACCTGGTCGTGGCGCCCGTTCATCGCCTGTCACCTGCTGGCTCTGGTCCTGCTGCTCCTCTGGCTCTGGGCACCGACCCGCGCCGCCATCGACCTGTTCGATTACAGCCTGTTCCACGCCCTCAATGCGCCCCTGGCGACCAACGACACCTGGCGCGATATCTTCGCGGTGGCCAGCACCCGGCCGTTCGATGCGCTGGTCGGTCTCCTCCTGCTCGGCCTGCTGATCCGCGGCGACTGGGTCTTCAAGGCGACCCAGGTGCGCGCCGCGAGCTTCGGTCTGATTGTCACCATGCTGGTACTGGTGGTGGTCCGCGTGCTTTACGCCAAGCTGGCGCACCACATGGACTGGCAGCACGACAGCATTTCCACCCTCGCCCCGGACACCGTGCACCTGGCGCAGTACTTCCCGTCCTGGAACGGCACCTTCCACGAGATCAAGGACCAGTCCGCACGCAGCTTCCCCGGCGACCACGCCTCGGTGCTGCTGGTCTGGGCCCTGTTCCTCACGCTCTTCTCGCGCACGGCCCTGCAGTGGGTGGTGATCTGGAGCCTGGCGCTGCTGCTCATGCTGCCGCGCCTGGTGGCCGGCGCCCACTGGGGACAGGACGACTATATAGGAGGGGTGCAAATGGCCTTGATCGCCATGGCCTGGAGCTGCTTCACGCCCTTCGTCGCCTGGGCCTCGAGCGGCCTGGCGCGCCTGACCGATCCACTGTTCGGCCTGCTGGCGAAGATCCCGCTGCTCAATCGGCTGAGCGTCGTCTCGGCCTGAGGCGGTTTTCTGGGTCCCCGCGAACGCGGGGACCCAATGAACAAACTCACTCCTGATCGTCGAGGAAGTGCAGCAACTGCCGGCGCTGCTTCTTGCTCGGCCGCCCGTCGGTCTGCACGCCCAGCGCGCCAGCCTTGCGCCGGGCGGCGGCGTCCTCGCGGCGCTTCACGCTCTCCTCGGTTTCCTCGTACAGCTGCTGCGCCTCAGGCGCGCCGCGACGCACCACCGACAGCGCCTTGATCACCACGGTGCGTTCGTCGAAACCGGTGCGCAGCACATATTCCTCGCCGACCTTGGGCTCCTTGCTGGGCTTGCAGCGCTCGCCCCGGCAATGCACCTTGCCGCCTTCGATAGCCGCCTTGGCCAGCGCGCGGGTCTTGTAGAAGCGCGCCGCCCACAGCCATTTGTCCAGGCGCACCTTGTCGTCGTCTTTCTCGCTCACGGGACTGCATCCACAGGTCTGTAACCTCGCCAGTCTACCCTCGGGCCGGCGTTGTCGGCAGGCCCCTGGCGGGTGCCAATGGCCCTGCTAGAATGCCGCAAAACCCAGGAACGGCAGCCCTTGAAGACCTTCGACCACCTCTCCGTGATCGGCCTGCGTGAATGGATCGCCCTTCCTGACCTCGGGATCGTCGGCCTGCGCGCAAAGATCGATACAGGCGCCAGCACCTCCAGCCTGCATGCCAGCGACATCGTCACCTTCCACCGCGACGGCCGCGACTGGGTGCGCTTCACCGCCCACCTCGGCACCCAGGTGCTGCGCCGGCATCGCTGCGAGGCGCCGCTGGTGACGATGAAGACCATCAAGAGCTCCAACGGCCAGAGCCAGCACCGCTACGTGATCCGCACCACCCTGGCCCTGGGCGATCGCATCTGGCCGGTGGAATTCACCCTGGCCTGCCGCAAGACCATGCGTTACCGCGTTCTGCTCGGCTCCAAGGCGCTGGTCCAAGGCCAACTCGTGGTCAACCCGGCGCTGACCTACGTCCAGGACAAACCCCTCATCATGGTTACCCCCGCCCTTTCAGGTGCTCAATGAAAATCGCCGTGCTGTCGCGCAATCCGCGCCTGTATTCCACCCGTCGGCTGGTGGAGGCCGGGCAGCAACGCGGACATGAGATGGTTGTGATAGACACCCTGCGTGCCTACATGAACATCGCCAGCCACAAGCCACAGATCCACTACCGCGGCCAGCCCCTGGAAGGCTTCGACGCGGTCATCCCGCGCATCGGCGCCTCGGTCACCTTCTATGGCTGCGCGGTGCTGCGCCAGTTCGAGATGATGGGCGTATTCCCGCTCAACGAATCGGTGGCCATCGCACGCTCGCGCGACAAGCTGCGCTCGCTGCAACTGCTTTCGCGCAAGGGCATCGGCCTGCCGATCACCGGCTTCGCGCACTCCCCCGACGACGTCCCGGATCTGATCCAGATGGTCGGCGGCGCGCCCCTGGTGATCAAGCTGCTGGAAGGCACCCAGGGTGTCGGCGTAGTGCTGGCAGAGACCCAGAAGGCCGCGGAATCCGTGCTCGAAGCCTTCATGGGCCTCAAGCACAACATCATGGTCCAGGAGTACATCAAGGAAGCCGGCGGCGCCGACATCCGCTGCTTCGTGGTGGGCGACAAGGTGATCGCATCGATGAAGCGCCAGGCCGCCCCTGGCGAATTCCGCTCCAACCTGCACCGCGGCGGGAGCGCCAGCCTGATCAAGATCACCCCGGAAGAGCGCATGACCGCCATCCGCGCGGCGCGAATCATGGGCCTCAAGGTGGCTGGCGTGGACATCCTGCGTTCGCACCACGGGGCTCTGGTGATGGAGGTGAACTCCTCGCCAGGCCTGGAAGGCATCGAGACCACCACGCAGAAGGACATCGCCGGGGTGATCATCGAGTACCTGGAGAAGAATTCCGGGCCGCATCTGGTGCGTACTCAAGGCAAGGGGTAAGCCGGGGTTCTTCCTGTAGGAGCGAGCTTGCTCGCGAACCTGCATTTTTCGCGAGCAAGCTCGCTCCTACATATCCGTTCTATGCCGTCCCGGATCTCGTCCATGCCCACTACCCGCTCCGCCGCCGAACTCAAATGGTCACCGATTGCCGGCCGCGTCGCCCTGGTGGCACCCGCCTCCTCAATCGCCGATGAGGTCTTCGAGGCCACCCTGCGCCAGCTCGAAGTGCTCGGCATCGACTACCACCTGGGCGAAAACGCCGAGGCGCGCTATCGCTATCTGGCTGGCACCGTAGAGCAGCGACTGGAAGACTTTCACAAGGCGTTCGAGCTACCCGACATCAGCGCCGTCTGGTGCCTACGCGGCGGCTACGGCTGCGCGCAGCTGGTGCCGAACCTGGACTGGGCGCGATTGCAGGCGGCCTCGCCACGGCCTCTGATCGGCTTCTCCGACATCTCGATCCTGCTCAGCGCCTTCCATCGCCACGGCCTGCCGGCCATCCACGGCCCGGTGGCCAGTGCCCTCGGCTTGCAACCGCTGAGCGCTCCGGCCGAACAACGCGAGCGCCTGGCCTCGCTGGCTTCGCTAAGCCGCGTGCTGGCCGGCGATGAGCGACGACTGCCGACAGCACACCTGATGGGCCCGAAACAGGCCGTGGAAGGACAACTGATCGGCGGCAACCTCACAGCACTGGCCAGCACGGCCGGCACGGTCGCCGGGCTGCATGCGCCGGCGGATGCAATCCTGATCCTGGAAGACGTCGGCGAGCCCTTCTACCGCCTGGAGCGCAGCCTCTGGCAGCTCCTGCAGAGCATCGACGCGGCGAGCCTTGGCGCTGTGGTGCTGGGTACCTTCACCGACTGCCCGCGCAAGAACGTGGCGCACAGCCTGGAAGAAATCTTCAGCGAATACCTGAAGCCGCTGGGCATTCCGCTCTACCACCAGCTGCCCAGCGGGCATGGCGCACAGAACCGCGCCTGGCCTTATGGGAAGGTGGCACGGTTGGATGCAAAAGGGTTGAGCTGGTAGATCGATGGTTCGCGTCAGGACGCCCCACGCGGCAGCATGAGTCCGAGCGGCAGGCAAACCCGCGCTTCCATCCCGCCGCCTTCGCGATTACGCAGTTCGACGCTGCCGCCATGCTGCGCGGCGATGCGCTTGACGATCGCCAGTCCCAGGCCGGTGCCCTTGCCGCCGCGCGCCTTGTCGCCGCGAATGAAGGGATTGAAGATGCTGTCCAGTTCCTGCGGGGCGATGCCGGGACCGCGATCGAGCACGCTCAACACGATGTAAGGCGCGCCTCCGCCACCGGCCAGGTGGCTGGCCACCTCGACATGACCGCCACCGTGATGCAGCGCGTTGCCGATCAGGTTGCCAAGCAGGCGCTTCATCGACACGCGGCGCAACGGGAATGGCGGCAGCGGCTCCAGGGAAATGCCGACGCGCTTCTCACCCTGGTTGAAGGGCGCCACCACCTCACGCGTCAGTTCGTTGAGGTCACCCTCCTCCACCGGCTCGTCGCGACCGTCGCGGATGAAGGCGAGGAACTGGTCGAGGATCTGGTCCATGTCCTCGATGTCGCGAACCATGTCCTCGACCATTTCGCGCTCACCCTCGGGCATCAGCTCCAGCGACAGGCGCAGGCGCGTCAGCGGCGTGCGCAAGTCGTGGGAAACCCCGGCGAGCATCAGCTCGCGCTCGCGCCCGACCTGCTCGACGTCGTCAGCCATCTGGTTGAACGCGCGATAGACCTCGGCCATCTCGCTGGGCGTGTCCTTCCCCAATGGCAGACGCACGCTGCGGCCCTTGCCGAACTCACGTGAGGCCACGACCAGGCGCTTGAGCGGCTTGCCGAGCTGGCGCACGAAGATCCAGGCCGCCGCAGTGGACAGCAGGCCGATGCCGAGGAACCAGCCGAGCACGCTCCAGATCTGCTGGCCGCGCAGCGGATGTGGGTAGAGTGGAATGCCCAGCCAGCCATCGCCGAGGTTCGGTGCGTGGACCCAGAGCATGGACGGCGCGTGGATGCGCAGGCGCGTCTCGGTGTCCGGCCCGAGTTCGGTGCGCATCTGCCGCTGGAAGATGCCGCTGTAGGGCCAGTGCTGCTCTTCCGGCTGCTCGTTTTCCTGCGACACCCAGGCCAACCCCGCCGACTTGGCGATGGCCTCGCGCGAGCGCTCGTCGGCCGCCCAGTAGGCGCGCACGGTCAGCGCTGCGCCGTGGCTGTACTGACGGTCGACCAGCATGTCCTCGTTCATCAGCAGGTAGACCAGCGTCAGCGCCTTGGAGAAGAGCACGACGATGAGCACCAGCCAGAGGGTGCGGGCGAAGAAGCTTTGCGGGAACCAGAGCGGGGTTTTCAAGAGGGCATTTCCAGGTTTTTCTGCCGGGCGGAGGACGCGCCAGGATCGTCCAGAACGCGAAGCCGCCGCGCAGACAGTGCAACTGTCACGGCAAGCGGCGGCGACAAAGTGCTGGGCGATCCTGGCGTGGACTCACTTGCGGGCTGCGCCGTCCGGCACGAATACATAGCCCACGCCCCAGACGGTCTGGATGTAACGCGGCTTGGACGGGTCCGGCTCGATCAGCCGGCGCAGGCGCGAGATCTGCACGTCGATGGAGCGCTCCAGCGCGTCCCACTCGCGGCCGCGGGCCAGGTTCATCAGTTTGTCGCGGGTCAGCGGCTCGCGGGCGTGCTGCACCAGTGCCTTGAGCACGGCGAACTCACCCGTGGTGAGCATGTGCACTTCCTCGCCTTTCTTCAGCTCGCGGGTAGCGAGGAAGAGTTCGTAGTCGCCGAAGCTCACCACTTCGTCCTCGCCCGCTGGAGCGCCCGGCACCAGCGGCGTCTGGCGACGCAGCACGGCCTTGATCCGCGCCAGCAGCTCGCGCGGGTTGAACGGCTTGGCCAGGTAGTCGTCGGCGCCCAGCTCCAGGCCCTGGATGCGGCTGGATTCGTCGCCCTTGGCGGTGAGCATGATGATCGGGATCTGGTTGTTCGCCTCGCGCAGGCGCTTGCACGCCGACAGGCCGTCTTCGCCGGGCAGCATCAGGTCGAGTACCACCAGCTGGAACAGCTCGCGCGCCAGCAGGCGATCCATCTGCTCGGTGTTCTCCACGGCACGCACGCGATAGCCCTGCTCCTCGAGGAAGCGTTCGAGTAGACGGCGCAGGCGCGCGTCGTCGTCGACGATGAGGATTTTTTCGCCTTCAGGAAGAGTGGCGGGGTTCGACATGGTGGCTCCAGTTCTGATCGGGCCGGCGATTATCACCCAGCCGCGCGTTCCAACGGTCTGACCATTGTTAGCAGATTTTTCCCCGACCGACCGCCCTCCGGGTCAATCGGCCACGGGTATAATGCGGCGCTTTTGCGGCGGGGCGTTGTCATAGACGCCTGCCAAGCGCCACGGCGCGGCAGCCAAGCCCCGTATTTCGTTGGTTTCACCAGGTGGATTCATGGACAGCATCAACACCCGTATCGCCGAAGAGCTTTCCGCACTGCCCTCCGGCCGCGTTCAACCGCAGCAAGTCGCCGCTGCCGTCGCTTTGCTCGATGAAGGCTCCACCGTCCCCTTCATCGCCCGCTACCGGAAAGAAGTCACCGGCAGCCTGGATGACACCCAGCTGCGCCTGCTGGAAGAGCGCCTGCGCTACCTGCGCGAACTCGACGAACGCCGCGCGGCGATCCTCGCCAGTATCGAGGAGCAGGGCAAGCTGACTCCGGAACTGGCCCGCGAGATCAACCTCGCCGACACCAAGACCCGCCTCGAAGACCTCTACCTGCCGTACAAGCAGAAGCGCCGCACCAAGGGCCAGATCGCCCTGGAAGCCGGCCTCGGCGAGCTGGCGGACGCGCTGTTCAACGACCCGACGCTCACCCCGGAAACCGAAGCCGCGCGCTTCGTCGATGCCGAGAAGGGCTTCGCCGACACCAAGGCTGTACTCGAAGGCGCCAAGTACATCCTTATGGAGCGCTTCGCCGAGGACGCCACCCTGCTCGACCGTCTGCGCGTGTTCCTCAAGGACAACGCCACCCTGACCGCGCGCCTGGTACCCGGCAAGGAAACCGAAGGCGCCAAGTTCAGCGACTACTTCGAGCACGACGAACCGCTCAAGGGCGCGCCATCCCACCGCGCACTGGCGATCTTCCGCGGCCGCAACGAAGGCGTGCTGAGCGTCGCACTGAAGGTCGGCGACGAGCTGCCGGGCACTGCGCACCCGTGCGAAACCATGATCGGCGAGCGCTTCGGCGTGAGTAACCAGGGCCGCGCCGCGGACAAGTGGCTGGCCGAGGTGGTGCGCTGGACCTGGAAGGTCAAGCTCTACACCCACCTGGAAACCGACCTGCTCGGTGAGCTGCGCGAAGGCGCCGACGCCGAGGCGATCAACGTCTTCGCCCGCAACCTGCACGACCTGCTGCTCGCCGCTCCGGCCGGCCCGCGCGCCACCCTGGGCCTGGACCCAGGCCTGCGCACCGGCGTGAAGGTCGCCGTGGTCGATGCCACCGGCAAGCTGCTGGACACCGCCACCGTCTACCCGCACGCGCCGAAGAACCAGTGGGACCAGACCATCGCCGTGCTCGCCGCCCTGTGCGCCAAGCACAAGGTCGAGCTGATCGCCATCGGCAACGGCACCGCCAGCCGCGAGACCGACAAGCTGGCCATCGAGCTGATCAAGAAGTACCCGGCGCTCAAGTGCACCAAGGTCATGGTCAGCGAGGCCGGCGCCTCGGTGTACTCCGCTTCGGAACTGGCCGCCAAGGAATTCCCGGACCTCGACGTGTCGCTGCGCGGCGCCGTCTCCATTGCCCGCCGCCTGCAGGATCCGCTGGCCGAGCTGGTGAAGATCGAGCCCAAGTCCATCGGCGTCGGCCAGTACCAGCACGACGTGTCGCAGCTGCAACTGGCGCGTAGCCTGGATGCGGTGGTGGAAGACTGCGTGAACGCCGTGGGCGTGGACGTGAACACCGCTTCCGCCGCCCTGCTGGCGCGCATCTCCGGCCTCAACAGCACCCTGGCGCAGAACATCGTCTCGCACCGCGACGCCAACGGCGCGTTCAAGACCCGCGACGAGCTGAAGAAAGTCAGCCGCCTGGGCGAGAAGACCTTCGAGCAGGCCGCCGGCTTCCTCCGCGTGATGAACGGCGACAACCCGCTGGACGCCTCGGCGGTGCACCCGGAGACCTACCCGCTGGTGCAGCGCATCGCCGCCGACACCGGCCGTGACATCCGCTCGCTGATCGGCGACTCCGGCTTCCTCAAGCGCCTCGATCCGAAGAAGTTCACCGACGAGCAGTTCGGCCTGCCGACCGTCACCGACATCCTCAAGGAACTCGACAAGCCTGGCCGCGACCCGCGTCCGGAGTTCAAGACCGCCGAGTTCCAGGACGGCGTGGAAAGCCTGAAGGACCTCACGCCCGGCATGGTGCTGGAAGGCGTGGTGACCAACGTCACCAACTTCGGCGCTTTCGTCGACATCGGCGTGCATCAGGACGGCCTGGTGCACATCTCGGCGCTGTCGGAGAAGTTCGTCAAGGACCCGTACGAAGTGGTCAAGGCTGGCGACATCGTCAAGGTGAAGGTCATGGAAGTGGACATCCCGCGCAACCGCGTCGGCCTGTCCATGCGCATGAGCGACACCCCCGGCGAGAAGGTCGATGGCCCGCGTGGCGGCGGTCGTCCGCAGGGCGGTCAGCGCAACGAGCGCAGCGCCCCGCGCCAGCAGGAGAAGGCCCCGGCAAACAACGCCATGGCCTCGCTGTTCGCCAACGCCAAGCAACTGAAGAAGAAGTAAGGAACCGCCATGAGCGAGATGCCCAGCCGCGACATCATGATCAGCGCCTTCAGCGAAAACATCGGCCTGGAGCCGGTGCGCATCGGCGACGGCGAGGCGGAGGTGAGCCTGAAGATGGCCGAGCACCTGCGCAATCGCGGCAACGTGATGCACGGCGGGGCGATCTTCTCGCTGATGGACGTGACCATGGGCCTGGCCTGCTCCAGCGCCCATGGCTTCGACCGCCAGAGCGTGACCCTGGAGTGCAAGATCAACTACATCCGCGCAGTCGCCGAGGGCGAGGTGCGCTGTGTGGCCAAGGTCCTGCACGCCGGTCGTCGCTCCCTGGTGGTGGAGGCCGACGTGTTCCAGGGCGACAAGCTGGTCGCCAAGGGACAAGGCACCTTCGCCCAGCTGTAAGCCACCCCTCCCCACCTGCACTATCCTGACCATCGGCAGCCCGCACGCCACGCGGGCTCCGGTGAGTCGCAGCCCGCCAGGCGACAACGCCGGCCGCCCTCCCCCTTGTAGACCGCCTGGTCCACCCCCATAGTGGGGCGACCGCCGCGTGAAGGACTTCAAATTGAGCGACCTACTTTCCCGCCGCCTGGCTCTGCTCGGTGACGCTGCCAACCTGCCCCTGCTCGCCCAGTGCCTGCACGGTATCGAGCGCGAATGCCTGCGCGTCGACGAGGCCGGCCGGATGGCCCTGACCGAACATCCGCGCGTGCTCGGCTCGGCCCTGACCCACCCGCAGATCACCACCGACTACTCCGAGGCGCTGCTGGAGTTCATCACTCCGACCAGCACCAGCGTCGAACAGACCCTCGGCTCGCTCGAAAGCATCCATCGCTTCGCCAGCCAGCACCTCGACGGCGAACTGCTGTGGAGCCCGTCGATGCCTTGCGAACTGCCGGACGAGGAGACCATCCCGATCGCCCGCTACGGCACCTCCAACATCGGTCGCCTCAAGTACGTCTACCGCAAGGGCCTGGCGCTGCGTTACGGCAAGACCATGCAGTGCATCGCCGGCATCCACTACAACTTCTCGCTGCCCGAGGGGCTCTGGCAGTTGCTGCAGAAGCACGAGGATGGCGGTCAGTCGCTGCGCGACTTCCAGTCGGCGCACTACATCGCGCTGATCCGCAACTTCCGCCGCTACAGCTGGCTGCTGATGTACCTGTTCGGCGCCTCGCCGGCGCTGGATGCCGGCTTCCTGCGCGGCCGCCCGCACAACCTGCAGGCGTTCGACGAGCACACCCTCTACCTGCCCTACGCCACCAGCTTGCGGATGAGCGACCTGGGCTACCAGAACAACGCCCAGGCGGGCCTGACGCCCTGCTACAACGACCTCGACAGCTACGTCGAGAGCCTGCGCCGCGCGGTCAGCTCGCCCTACGAGCCGTACGCAAAGATCGGCACCAAGCAGAATGGCGAGTGGGTGCAGCTGAACACCAACGTGCTGCAGATCGAGAACGAGTACTACTCGAGCATCCGTCCCAAGCGCGTGACCCACACCGGCGAGCGGCCGATCCAGGCACTGGAGAGCCGCGGCGTGCAGTACGTCGAAGCGCGCTGCCTGGACATCAACCCCTTCCTGCCGCTGGGCATCGACGCCGCCGAGGGCCGCTTCCTCGACGCCTTCCTGCTCTATTGCGCGCTGCAGGACAGCCCGCTGCTCGCCGACGGCGAATGCGGTGCGGCGACCAGCAACTTCCTCAAGGTGGTCAAGGAAGGCCGACGTCCGGGACTGCACCTGCAACGCGGCGGGCAGACCGTACCGCTGCAGGTCTGGGCCAGTGAGCTGGTAAAGCGCATCGCGCCCATCGCCGAACTGCTCGACCGCGCCACCGGCAGCAACGCTCATGCACAGAGCCTGATGCAGCAGCGCGAGAAGATCGCCGATCCGGATCGCACCCCGTCCGCCCAGGTACTGGCGGAAATGCGCGAGCGCGGCGAAAGCTTCACCGCCTTCGCCCTGCGCAAGAGCCGCGAGCATGCCGAGCAGCTGTCCAAGCCGCTGCCGGCCGCCGAGCAGGAAGCCTTCGAAGCCATGGCGCGCAACTCCCTGGCCGAACAGGAAGCGCTGGAACGCCAGCCCGAAGGCGACTTCGACACCTTCGTCGCCGCCTACCAGGCGAGCATCCTGGGTCTGATCGGCGTCTGAGATCGCTGCAAAGAAAAAAGAGGCCTTCGGGCCTCTTTTTCATTTGTGCCTTTCACTGATGCGCGAAATCACCTTGTAGGAGCGTACCTTGTCCGCGATAGCTGGATATCCCTGCGCGATTCGCGGATGAGATCCGCTCCTACGAAAAGCCGGCGTTACAGGCTCTTCTCGAACACCTGCGAATTGCGCTGATAGTTGTACAGCGAGGCACGCGCCGCCGGCAGGCGGTCGACGCTGCTGGGCTGGAAGCCGCGCTCGCGGAACCAGTGGGCGGTGCGCGTGGTGAGCACGTAGAGGGTCTTCACACCCAGCGCGCGGGCGCGCTTCTCGATGCGCTCGAGCAGTTCATCGCCACGACCGCCGTGGCGGTACTCCGGGTTCACCGCCAGGCAAGCCAGCTCGGCTGCGTCGGAATCGGCGATCGGATAGAGCGCCGCACAGGCGATGATCAGACCCTCGCGTTCGACGATGCTGAACTGCTCGATCTCGCGCTCCAGCACCTCGCGCGAACGGCGCACCAGGATGCCTTGCTCCTCCAGCGGACGAATCAGTTCCAGCAGGCCGCCGACATCCTCGATGCCCGCCTCGCGCAGCTGCTCGAACTGCTCCTGGGCAACCAGGGTGCCGTTGCCGGCGCGGGTGAACAGCTCGCTGAGCAGCGCGCCGTCCTCGGTGAAACTGACGATATGGCTGCGCCGCACGCCAGCGCGGCACGCCTGCGCGGCGGCGTCGAGCAGTTCGGCCTGATAGCTGGTGCCCAAACGTTGCAGGTGCGACGGCACCTGCTGCGGGCGCAGCTCGCGGACCAGCGCGCCGTCCTCGTCCAGCAGGCCGCGCTCGGCGCCGAACAGGATCAGCTTGTCGGCGCCCAGTTCGATGGCCGCGCGCATGGCCACGTCCTCGCAGGCGAGGTTGAAGATCTCCCCGGTGGGCGAGTAGCCCAGGGGCGAGAGCAGCACGATGGAGCGCTCGTCGAGCAGGCGGTTGATGCCCTTGCAGTCGATCCGCCGCACCTCGCCGGTGTGGTGGTAGTCGATGCCCTCGACCACGCCGATCGGCCGCGCGGTCACCAGGTTGCCGGAGGCCACGCGCAGCCTCGCGCCCTGCATGGGCGAGGCGGCCATGTCCATCGACAGGCGCGCTTCGATGGCGATGCGCAAGCTGCCCACGGCATCGATCACGCACTCCAGGGTCGGTGCGTCGCTGACCCGCAAGCCGCGGTGGAAGCGCGGCGCCAGCCCGCGCGAGGCCAGGCGCGCTTCGATCTGCGGGCGCGAGCCGTGCACCAGCACCAGGCGCACGCCGAGGCTGTGCAGCAGCACCAGGTCATGGACGATATTGCCGAAGTTCGGGTCTTCCACACCCTCGCCGGGCAGCATGACCACGAAGGTGCAGTCCCGGTGGGCGTTGATGTAGGGGGAGGCGTGACGTAACCAGTTGACGTAGTCGTGCATTGTGCAGAAAGCCTGTAAGCGTCGAGCGATGAAGGGTTGTCGAGTGCAAAGAGCCGGCAAGGGCGGGCGCGGCGGTTATCGTCGTCGCATGCACATCGACAGATATCTCCTCTTCATGACGTTTACAGGCAGTAGTGCTTGATCAGGCCGCGCAGCAGCTCCACGGTCGGAGGAATGCGCGCAAGGTCCAGATGCTCGTCTGGCTGGTGGGCGCAGGCGATGTCGCCGGGGCCGAGCACCAGGGTCTCGCAACCGAGCTGCTGAAGATACGGCGCTTCGGTGCCAAAGGCTACCGCTTCCGCCGAATGCCCGCTTAGACGTTCGGCCAGGCGCACCAGCTCGCTGTCCGCCCCCTGCTCGAAGGGCGGCACGGCGGGAAACAATGGGTGGTAGTCCAGGCGCACCGAGAATCGCTCTGCCAGCGGCTGCAGACGCTCGCCAATGGTCCGCCGCAGGGCCTCCGGGTCCATACCCGGCAGCGGCCGCAGGTCGAACTCCAGGGCGCATTGGCCACAGATGCGGTTGGGGTTGTCTCCGCCGTGGATGCAGCCGAGGTTGAGGGTCGGCTGCGGCACGCCGAACTGCGGATTGTTGAACTCGGTCTGCCACTGCGCGCGCAACGCCAGCAGCTCGCCGATGGCGGCGTGCATGGCCTCCAGGGCGCTATGCCCCAGGCGCGGATCGGAGGAATGGCCGCTCTGCCCGTGGATCTCGATGCGCTCCATCATCACGCCCTTGTGCAGGCGGATCGGCCGCAACCCGGTGGGCTCGCCGATCACCGCGGCGCGCGCCAGCGGCTTGCCGGCGGCGGCCAGGGCGCGAGCGCCGGACATGGAGCTTTCCTCGTCGCAGGTGGCGAGGATCAGCAGCGGCTGGCGCAACGGTTGGTCGAGCAACGGCAGCAGCGCCTCGATGGCGATGGCGAAGAAGCCCTTCATGTCGCAGCTGCCAAGGCCATACCAGCGCCCGTCGCGCTCGTCGAGGCGCAGCGGATCGCTTTTCCACAGGGACTCGTCGTAGGGCACGGTGTCCGTGTGCCCGGCGAGTACAAGGCCGCCGGGGCCGCTGCCGAGGCTGGCGAGCAGGTTGAACTTGCCGGGCGTCACTTCCTGCAGCTCGCAGGCGAAGCCGAGGTCGCCCAGCCAGTTGGCTAGCAGCTCGACCACCGGGCGGTTGGACTGGTCGAGGGCGGCCTGGGTACAGCTCACCGACGGCAGGGCGAGCAGGTGCGCGAAACGGTCTTTCAGACTCGGCAGGGACATGGGCTTCTCCGAACGCTTTGCCGCCATCATGGCCCAGGAAGGCGGACGATTAAACCTCCGGGACGCCAGCCGCCTCCTGTACACTGACGGCCCTCGACGCACGCGCCCAGCGCCGGGCCCGGCACCCTTTCGCCGCGCCCCGTCTACCCTTTTCCTTCCAGGGCGGCAGCCGCCCCCGACCCGGAACCCGTCATGCAGAAAGAAACCGAAATCAAGCTGCGCGTCAGCCGCGAAACCCTCGACGCGCTGCGCGACCATCCGCTGCTGAAAAAGCGCAACAAGTCCGGCTGGCAGCAGAGCGAACTGTTCAACCAGTACTACGACACCCCGGCCCGCGACCTCGCGCGCGCGCGCGTCGCGCTGCGCCTGCGCCGCGATGGCGAGCAGTTCATCCAGACCCTGAAGAGTCGCGGCCACAGCGTGGCCGGGCTGTCCGAGCGCAACGAGTGGGACTGGTACCTGGACAAGGCCAAGCTGGACCTGAAGAAGCTCGACGACCAATGCTGGCCGGCAGCGCTGGCCGACCTCGACAAGAAGCAGCTGGCGCCGATCTTTACCACCGACTTCAACCGCCAGCGCGCGGAAATCGCCTGGGGCCGCGGCGAGGCCAAGGTCGTGGTGGAAGCCGCCCTCGACCTCGGCAAGGTGATCGCCGGTGAGCAGGAAGAGGAAATCTGCGAGCTGGAGCTCGAACTGCGCCAGGGGGAACCCGAAGCGCTGCTGGAGCTCGCCGCCGAACTGGCCGCCGACCTGCCGCTGATGCCCTGCGACATCAGCAAGGCCGAGCGCGGCTACCGGCTGTACGACCCGGCCAGCTATTCGGTGCAGGCCGATACCCAGAAGCTGCTGGCGGAAACCCCGCTCGACGGCGCCTTCGCCGGCATCGCCTGGGCCCTGCTGGGCAACAGCCAGCGCCTGGCCGAGCAATACCGCTACAACGGCCACTGGCGCCTCCTGCAAGACTGGCTGCAACAACTGGTCGACCTGCGCGCGCTGCTCGGTAGCCTCGGCCAGGTGGTGCCGCGCGCCAGCTCCCGCGAGTTGCGCGAAGCCCTGGACGCGCTGATCGCCGACTGGAGCCCGCGCCTTGAGCAAGGCGAAACCGACGAAAGCGTCCGTCAGCAAGCGCCGGAAGCCTTCCGCGCCGAGCTCGCGCAAACCCGCTGGGGCCTGTTCTCGCTCAACGCCTCGCGCTGGCTGTTCAAGCGCGCCTGGACCGAAGGCCGCAACGAGCGCGGCAACCGCCAGGGCGCTGCGGCGCTGGGCAAATGGCTGCCGCGCCAACTGGCCGAGGAAGCCGAAGGCCTGCCGCTGTCGCGCGCCCAGCAGGACCCGATGCTGCTCGTCGACCACCTGCCGCGCCTGCAACGCATGCTGGTCTGGCTGCGCCAGGCGCGCGACGTCCTGCTGCTGGCCGAGGTCGACCGTCTCTATGGCGAGCTGGTGAAGCTGCAGCAGATGATCCAGCAGCGCGACCCCGAGACGCTGGATGCCCTGGCGGCCCAGGCCCATACTGTGCTGGCTCTCAAGCCCTGGAAGGCGCTTTTGAAATAAGCTGGGAACCCGGCGGCGCGGGGAGGACTCAGAACCGTTCCACCCGCAGCCGTCCGCGGCACATTCAACGCAGGGAGTCCGCATGTCCGTGTTCGCATCGCCAGCCCAGGACCGTTGGCTGGATCTGGCCGATATCCTCCACGAGCTGGTTGCCCAGGGGCGCATCGCGCAGGCCGATGCCGAGCAATGCCTGGCAATCCGTCGCAGCGCGGTGAAGAACCAGCAGCACCCCCTGGAATTCCTTGCCGCACAGCAGGTCCCGGACTTGCGCCACCCCGGCCGACACCTGGACCTGGACCAGCTCGTCCACTGGCTGGCCGAATACTCCGGCCAGCCCTACCTGCGCATCGACCCACTGAAGATCGACGTCGCCGCGGTTACCCCGCTGATGTCCTACGCCTTCGCCCAGCGCCACAAGATCCTCGCCGTGGCAGTGGCGCCTGACAGCGTCACCATCGCCAGCGCGCAACCCTTCGTGCACAGCTGGGAGAGCAACCTCACCCACGTGCTCAAGCGCCCGATCAAGCGCGTGGTGTGCAACCCGCAGGACATCCAGCGCTTCACCACCGAGTTCTACCGCCTGGCCAAGTCGGTCAGCGGCGCCTCGGCGCAGGACATGAAGATCAGCGGCGTCGGCAACTTCGAGCAGTTGCTCAAGCTCGGCGCCAACGACCAGGAACCCGATGCCAACGACGCGCACATCGTCACCATCGTCGACTGGCTGTTCCAGTACGCCTTCCAGCAGCGCGCCAGCGATATCCACATCGAGCCGCGCCGTGAACAGGGCACCGTGCGCTTCCGCATCGACGGCGTGCTGCACAACGTCTACCAGTTCCCGCCGCAGGTGACGATGGCGGTGGTCAGCCGCCTGAAGAGCCTCGGCCGCATGAACGTCGCCGAGAAACGCAAGCCGCAGGACGGCCGGGTGAAGACCAAGACCCCGGACGGCGCCGAGGTCGAACTGCGCCTGTCGACCCTGCCCACCGCCTTCGGCGAGAAGATGGTGATGCGGATCTTCGACCCCGAAGTGCTGCTCAAGACCTTCGACCAGCTCGGCTTCTCACCCGACGACATGCGCCGCTGGCAGAGCATGACCAACCAGCCCAACGGCATCATCCTGGTCACCGGGCCGACCGGCTCGGGCAAGACCACCACGCTCTACACCACGCTCAAGCAGCTGGCCACGGACGAGGTGAACGTCTGCACCATCGAGGACCCGATCGAGATGATCGAGCCCTCGTTCAACCAGATGCAGGTGCAGCACAACATCGACCTGAGCTTCGCCAGCGGCGTGCGCGCCCTGCTGCGGCAGGACCCGGACATCATCATGGTCGGCGAGATCCGCGACCTGGAAACCGCCGAGATGGCGATCCAGGCGGCGCTGACCGGCCACCTGGTGCTCTCCACCCTGCATACCAACGACTCGCCCACGGCCATCACCCGCCTGCTCGAACTGGGCGTGCCCTACTACCTGATCCGCGCCACCGTGCTCG
This sequence comes from Pseudomonas sp. QL9, assembly GCF_041409665.1. Classification (NCBI taxonomy): domain Bacteria; kingdom Pseudomonadati; phylum Pseudomonadota; class Gammaproteobacteria; order Pseudomonadales; family Pseudomonadaceae; genus Pseudomonas; species Pseudomonas sp. QL9. The sequence continues at coordinate 2,963,499 of NZ_CP166971.1, read as the reverse complement.
GCGTCATGGCCCAGCGCCTGGTGCGTACGCTGTGCCCGCACTGCAAGGCGCCGATGGCGCTGGAAGAGTCCGACTGGCAGGAACTGACCCGCCCGTGGAATGCCCCGCTGCCAACCGGCGCGCACCAGCAGGTGGGCTGCCTGGAATGCCGCGACACCGGCTACCGCGGACGCGCCGGGGTCTACGAGATCATGCTGCTGACCGACAACCTGAAGCAGTTCATTACTCCCGACACCGACCTCATCCAGCTGCGCCGCCAGGCGTTCAAGGAAGGCATGCGCAGCCTGCGCCTGTCCGGCGCGCAGAAGGTCGCGGCCGGCCTCACCACTATCGAGGAAGTGCTGCGGGTCACGCCGCAGAGCGAGCAGAAATAACGTCGGTCTGCTGGATCCCCGCGTGCGCGGGGATGACGACGCAAGCACCATCTTTCCCGCGCACGCGGGAATCCAGCAGAGCCCCACAGGAAGTATTTCGACCAAGGAGTGCGCTACATGGAAACCGGCAGTGTCCTGATCCTCTTCGTCATCCTCGCGGTGGCGATCGTCTTCATGGGCTTCAAGGTGGTACCGCAGGGCAACGAGTGGACGGTCGAGCGCTTCGGCCGCTACACCGGCACGCTGAAGCCGGGGCTGAACATCATCGTCCCGGTGATGGACCGCATAGGGCAGAAGATCAACATGATGGAGCGCGTGCTGGATATACCGCCGCAGGAGGCGATCAGCGCCGACAACGCCATCGTGCAGATCGACGCCGTGTGCTTCTTCCAGGTGGTCGACGCAGCACGCGCGGCCTATGAGGTCAGCGGCCTGGAGAACGCCGTGCGCAACCTGGTGATGACCAACATCCGCACCGTGCTCGGCTCCATGGAGCTGGACCACATGCTCAGCCAGCGCGACGCGATCAACGAGCGCCTGCTGCGCACCGTCGACGAGGCCACCGCGCCCTGGGGCCTGAAGGTCACCCGCATCGAGATCAAGGACATCAGCCCGCCGGCCGACCTGGTCGAAGCCATGGCCAGCCAGATGAAGGCCGAGCGCCTGAAGCGTGCGCAGATCCTCGAAGCAGAAGGCCGCCGCGCAGCGGAAATCCTCACCGCCGAAGGCAAGAAGCAGGCGCAGATCCTCGAAGCCGAAGGCCTGCGCCAGTCGGCCTTCCTCGAATCCGAAGCCCGTGAACGCCAGGCCGAGGCGGAAGCCAAGGCGACCCGCGTGGTCTCCGAGGCCATCGCCACCGGCAACGTGCAGGCGGTGAACTACTTCGTCGCGCAGAAGTACGTCGACGCCCTGGGCCAGTTGGCCGCCTCGAACAACAGCAAGATCGTCCTGATGCCGCTGGAAGCCAGCCAGGTGATCGGCGCGGTGGGCGGCATTGGCGAGATCGTCAAGGCCACCTTCGGCGACGCCTCCGGCGCCAAGCGGAGTTGAGGCCATGTGGGAATACCTGCAGCACCTGAGCTTCTGGGACTGGCTGGCCTTCGGCACCCTGCTGCTGATCCTCGAAGTGTTTGGCGCCGGCGGCTATCTGCTCTGGGTCGGCGTGGCTGCCGCGGCAACCGGCGTACTCACCTTCCTCATCCCGGCCATGGACTGGACCTGGCAGTTCCTCGCCTTCGGCATCCTCTCCCTGCTCACCGTGGTGTTCTGGTGGCGCTACCAGCACCGTCCCGGCGCCAATGCCGCGGCCAGCGGCCTGAACCGCCGCGGCAGCGAGCTGATCGGCCGGCAGTTCGCGCTGCACGACGCAATAGTCGGCGGGCGCGGCAAGGTCCGCGTCGGCGACAGCCTGTGGCTGGTCAGCGGCCCCGACCTGCCGGCCGGCGCCCAGGTGAAGGTCACCGGACAGGACGGCGTGCTGCTGCTGGTCGAGCCGGCCTGAGCTCCTACGCAGCGCCCACAAAAAAGCCCGCCATTCGGCGGGCTTTTTCATGCGGCTGCGGGCTCAGTTGGCCAGTGGCTTGGCCGCCGCGCGGCGGTAGGCCCAGACCATCAGCGCGATGCCGCCGAGGATCATCGGCACGCAGAGCAACTGGCCCATGGTCAGCCAGTCCCAGGCGATGTAGCCCGGACCACCATTGCCGCCGGCACCCTGATCGGCGTCCGGCAGGCGGAAGAACTCGACGAAGAAGCGGAAGCAGCCGTAGCAGAGGATGAACAGGCCGGACACCGAGGCGGTCGGGCGCGGCTTGCGCGAGAACAGCCAGAGGATGATGAACAGCGCGATACCTTCCAGGGCGAACTCGTAGAGCTGCGACGGGTGGCGCGGCAGCTGAGCGGGGTCGCTGTACGGCGGGAAGATCATCGCCCAGGGCACGTCGGTCGGCTTGCCCCACAGTTCGGCGTTGATGAAGTTGCCGATACGCCCGGCACCCAGGCCGATCGGCACCAGCGGCGCAATGAAGTCCATCAGCTGGAAGAAGCTCTTGCCGTTGCGCTTGCCGAACCACCAGGTCGCCAGCATTACGCCGAGCAGACCGCCGTGGAAGGACATGCCGCCCTCCCAGACCTTGAACAGGTTCAGCGGATTGCTCAGATAGAAGTCCGGCTTGTAGAACAGCACGTAACCGATGCGCCCGCCGAGGACGACACCGCAGGCGACCCAGAACACCAGGTCGGAGAGCTTCTCCTTGGTCCAGGTCGGATCGAAACGGTCCAGTCGGCGCGAGGCGAGCAGCCAGGCACCGCCAATGCCGATCAGGTACATCAGGCCGTACCAGTGGATCTTCAGGGGGCCGAGCGACACCGCGACGGGGTCGATCTGTGGATAAGGCAGCATCGCTTTCTCCTAGGGACGAATCATTTGAGCAGGAAGCTCATGCCGACGCAGAACATCAGCAAGGCGAACAGGCGCTTGAGCACCTTGGCCGGCAGCCGGTGCGCAAGGCGCGCACCGATGCGGGCGAAGAACATGCTGGTCACGGCAATGCCGACCAGCGCCGGCAGGTAGACGAAGCCGAAGCTCCATTCCGGCAGCAACGGCTTGTGCCAGCCGACGACGATGAAGGAAATCGCGCCGGCGATGGCAATCGGCAGCCCGCAGGCCGAGGAGGTCGCCACCGCCTGCTGCATGGGCACACCGCGCCAGGAGAGGAAGGGCACGGTCAGCGAGCCGCCGCCAATGCCGAAGATCGCCGAGGCCCAGCCAATGAAACCACCGGCCGTGCCAAGACCGGCCTTGCCTGGCAGCTCGTGGCCACCCTTGGGCTTGAGGTCCAGGGCCATCTGGAAAGAGATCAGCACGGCGAAGCTGCCGATGATCTTCTGCAGCATCGGGCCCTTGATGGCCGATGCGGTCAGCGCGCCCAGGGCACTGCCGACGATGATCCCGACTGTCATCCAGAGGAACACCGGCCAGCGCACCGCGCCGCGACGATGGTGTTCGCGAATGGAATTGATCGAAGTGAAAACGATGGTCGCCAGCGAAGTGCCCACCGCCATCTGCGTGAGTACGTCGACGGAAAAACCGTGGGCGGTGAAGCTGAAGACCAGGGCCGGGACGATGATCAGGCCGCCACCGACGCCGAACAGGCCGGCCAGTACCCCGGCGCAGGCGCCCAGCACCAGGTAGAGGAGGAACTCCATGGTCACCTCGGATCGGAAAAGCGGCATGGTAGCGGAAGCCACCCGGGGGCTCCAGCACGCCTGAGGGCTTGATAGACTGCGCGAACCACCAGGAGTTTCCCATGTGCCTGATCGTGCTCGCCTGGCGCCCCGGCCACGCCATGCCCCTCATAGTCGCGGCCAACCGTGACGAATTCTATGCCCGCCCCACCCTGCCGCTCGCAGCCTGGGAGGATGCGCCCGGGGTCTTCGCCGGGCGCGACCTGGAAGCCGGCGGCACTTGGCTGGGCATCGGCCCGGACGGTCGCTTCGCCGCGCTGACCAACGTCCGCGACCCGGATCAACCGCTCGGCCCCCGTTCGCGCGGCGAGTTGGTGGCCGGCTTCCTGCGCGGCCGGGAGTCGCCCTTCGACTATCTGGAGCGGGTCCGCTCGCGCGCTTCCGACTACTCAGGCTTCAACTTGCTGGTCGGCGATGCCCGCCAGCTCTGCTACTTCAACCCGCGCACCGGCGCACCACGCTTGCTGCCGCCCGGCCTGCACGGCGTGTCCAATGCCGCGCTGGATACGCCCTGGCCGAAGCTGGAGCGCGCTCGCGCCGCGCTGGCCGAACGCCTCGACGCCGCCGACCCGCACAGCCTGCTGGAACTGCTCGCCGATACCCAGAAGCCCCAGGACGAACAGCTGCCGGAAACCGGCGTCGGCATCGCCACCGAACGCCTGCTGTCCAGCGTGTTCATCGCCAGCCCGAACTACGGCACCCGCGCCAGCAGCGTGCTGCGGGTCCATGCCGATGGGCGCCGGGAGTTCCTCGAACGCAGCTTTGGCCCCCATGGCGCGCGCCTGGGCGACATCGAAGTAAGCGCCTAGCAGAGCTCGATGCAATCGCGCCGTTGCTTGGCGCGATAGAGCGCGTCGTCCAACCGCCGTAGCAAGTCTTCCAGCGACTCCCCGCAGCGAAGGGTGGCCAGCGCGAAACTGGCAGTCAGCGCATGCTCCAGTCCGGCGCCCACCTCGCCGATGCATCGGCGCAGGCGCTCCGCCAACGCGTGGCTGGCGGCTAGCGGCGTGTCCGGCAACAGCACGATGAACTCCTCTCCACCCCAGCGGGCGAAGCAATCGCCATCGCGCAGGCTGTTGCGCACTCCTTTCGCCACCGCGACCAGGACGCGGTCGCCCACCGGGTGGCCGTGACTGTCGTTGATGCGCTTGAAGTGATCGAGGTCGAACATCAGCAGACTGACGTCGTGGCCGTGGCGCTGGAAGTGCAGCCACTCGTGCTGCAAGCTGCTTTCGAAGCGGCGTCGGTTGAATATCTGCGTGAGCGGGTCCGTCTCGCTCAGGCGCAGAGCCTCCGCTGCCTGCTCGGCCAACGCCAGGTTGGCCCGACGCAGGGCCTCGGTACGCTGCTCCACCAGTTGCTCAAGGTTGCGATTGAGTTCGTGCAGCTCTTCGTTGCGCTGCTGAAGCTCCAGCTCGACAAGCTTGCGCTCATGGATGTTTCGATGGGCGCCGATCATGCGCGTTGCGCGGCCGTCACCATCGAACTCGACGAAGCGGCCGTGATCGCTTATCCACAGGTATTCGCCGTCCAGGCAGCGGCAGCGGTACTCCTCGGCGTAGGTTGGATGGCGGCCTTCGATGTAGGCCTGGAACCCCTGCATGACGCGCTCGAAGTCGTCCGGGTGGATCACCGAGTGCCAGGTATCGACATCCTCCGGCAGGCCGTCCAGCGGGTAGCCGAGCATGCGGTACCAGCCCGGACTGCGCTTGACGTGATTGCTGGCGATGTCCCAGTCCCAGATGCCGTCGCTGACGACTTCCAGGGCATAGCGAAGGGTCTTCTCGATACCGTCGCGGGCATCCGCCGCGGGGAGTTGCTGCTCGTCCATAAGCCTCGTCCGGACATGCCGGTCCTACGTTGGCTCCCGGGACGACGCAGCTCCGGGACGGCGCGACCTGGGGGCTCAGCCCTGGATGGTCGCCGCCGGATTGATTACCCGGCCAAGACCCAGGTTGCGCAGGGCCAGGTGCAGGGAGCTGTGGATAACCTGCGGGTTGTCGAAAGTCATCAGCTGCCCGAGCAGCTCGCGGGCCTTGCTCAGGGTGATCTGGCGCAAGAGCCATTTCACCTTCGGCAGGTTGGTGGCGTTCATCGACAGCGAGTCGAAGCCCATGGCCATGAGCAGCACGGCAGCCGCCGGGTCGCCGGCCATCTCACCGCAGATGCTCACTGGCTTGCCTTCGGTGTGGGCGTCGTCGACCACCTTCTTCAACGCCTGCAGAACCGCCGGGTGCAGGTAGTCGTAGAGATCGGCGACGCGCGGGTTGTTGCGGTCGACCGCCAACAGGTACTGGGTCAGGTCGTTGGAGCCGACCGAGAGGAAGTCCACCTGGCGCGCCAGCTCGCGGGTCTGGTACACCGCCGCGGGGATCTCCACCATCATGCCGATCGGCGGCATGGGGATGTCCACGCCTTCGTCGCGGATCTCGCCCCAGGCGCGGTGGATCAGGTGCAGCGCCTCTTCAAGCTCGTGGGTGCCGGAGATCATCGGCAGCAGGATGCGCAGGTTGTTCAGGCCCTCGCTGGCCTTGAGCATGGCGCGGGTCTGCACCAGGAAGATTTCCGGGTGGTCGAGGGTGACGCGGATGCCGCGCCAGCCGAGGAACGGGTTCTCTTCCTTGATCGGGAAGTAGGACAGCGCCTTGTCGCCGCCGATGTCGAGGGTGCGCATGGTCACTGGCAGCGGGTGGAAGGCCGAGAGCTGCTCGCGGTAGATCGCCAGCTGCTCCTTTTCGCTGGGGAAACGGTCGTTGATCATGAACGGCACTTCCGTGCGGTACAGACCGACCCCTTCGGCGCCGCGCTCCTGGGCGCGCGCCACATCGGCCAGCAGGCCGGTGTTCACCCACAGCGGCATGCGGTGGCCGTCGAGGGTCTCGCAAGGCAACTCGCGCAGCGCGGCCAGGCCCTTGCTCAGTTCCTTCTCTTCGGCGACCACTTCGCCGTATTGCTTGACCAGCTGCGGCGACGGGTTGGTGTAGATCTCGCCGTGGTAGCCGTCGACGATCAGGTCGATGCCGTCGACCTTGGAATACGGCAGATCGACCGCGCCCATCACCGTCGGGATGCCCATGGCGCGGGCGAGGATGGCGACGTGCGAGTTGCCCGAACCGAGTACCGAGATCAGGCCGACCAGCTTGCCCTCGGGCACCTCGCCGAGCATCGCCGGAGAAAGTTCCTCGCTGACGATGATGGTCTGGTCCGGGTACGTCAGGGTCTGCTGACGCTCTTCCTGGAGATACGCGAGGATGCGGCGGCCGATATCCTTGACGTCGGAGGCACGCTCGCGCAGGTAGGCGTCGTCCATCAGTTCGAAGCGCGCGACGTGCTCCATCACCACCTGGCGCAGGGCGCCCTGGGCCCACTGGCCGTTGCGGATGATGCGCTTCACTTCCTGGCCGATGGAGGCGTCGTCGAGCATCATCAGGTAGACGTCGAACAGCGCGCGCTCTTCTTTACGCAGCTGGGTGGCGAGCTTGCTGGAGAGGTTGCGCATGTCTTCGCGCACCGATTCCAGGGCCTGCTTGAACAGCTCGATCTCGGCCTCGACGTCGTCGATGCTCTTGTCCGGGACCACTTCGAGGTCCGCCGGCGGCAGCACCACCACGGCCTTGCCCACGGCAACGCCGGGTGCGCCGGGTACGCCGACGAACTTGGCTTCCTGGATGCCCTTGCCGAGCTTGCCCAGGCCACGGATCGAACCGGTGGCTTCGGCGTGTGCGATAACGCCCGCGAGCTGCGCGCTCATGGTGACGAGGAAGGCTTCCTCGCCCTCGTCGAACTGGCGTTTGTCTTTTTGCTGCACCACGAGCACGCCCATGACGCGACGGTGGTGGATGATCGGTGCGCCGAGGAAGGAGGCGTAGCGCTCCTCACCGGTTTCGGCGAAGTAGCGGTAGCGCGGGTGCTCGGAGGCGTTCTCCAGGTTCAGCGGCTCTTCGCGGGTACCGACCAGGCCGACCAGGCCTTCGTTCGGCGCCATGCTGACCTTGCCGATGGAGCGCTTGTTCAGGCCTTCGGTGGCCATCAGGACGAAGCGGTTGGTGTCGGCGTCGAGCAGGTAGACCGAACACACCTGGGTGCCCATGGCTTCCCTGACGCGCAACACGATGATGCCCAGCGCCGCCTTGAGATCCTTGGCGGCGTTCACTTCCTGGACGATCTTGCGCAGCGTGTTGAGCATGCTCAGGGCCTTATCTCCGTGTTCAGTCCCGCGCCAGCAGACGCGGCGCCAATTCCTTCAGCGCCCGTCGGTAGACCTCGCGCTTGAAGGTCACTACCTGGCCGAGCGGGTACCAGTAACTCACCCAGCGCCAACCATCGAACTCTGGCTTGCCGGTGACATCCATGCGCACCCGCTGCTCGTCGCCGGTCAGGCGCAGCAGGAACCATTTCTGCTTCTGCCCGATGCACAGCGGCTGGCTGTTGGTGCGCACCAGGCGCTGCGGCAGGCGATAGCGTAGCCAACCGCGGGTGCAGGCGAGGATCTTCACATCCTGCTCTTCCAGGCCGATCTCTTCGTTCAGCTCGCGGAACAGCGCTTCTTCCGGGGTTTCCCGGGCATTGATACCACCTTGCGGGAACTGCCAGGCGTCCTGGTTGATGCGCCGCGCCCACAGCACCTGTCCGGCCTCGTTGGAGAGGATGATGCCGACATTAGGGCGAAAACCATCGGGATCGATCACGGCGGGACATCCTCGAAAACGCGTGTGCCCGCATTGTTCCACAAAGCCTGTGACAGCGGCAACGCGAGGCGCGGCGACATGTGCAGGCCGGGTAAAAGCCGTTACTCTAGGCGACTTTTCCGCGACTGCAGTTAACGGTGAATCATGGCGCGTCTGGCCCTTTTCGATCTCGACAACACCCTTCTGGCCGGCGATAGCGATCACAGCTGGGGCGAGTGGCTGTGCCAGCGCGGTTTCGTCGACGCCGACGAGTACCAGGCGCGCAACGACGCCTTCTACGCCGACTACCAGGCCGGCACGCTCGACGTCTTCGCCTACCAGGCGTTTACCCAGGCCATCCTCGCGCGCACCTCGCATGAGCAACTGGCTGCCTGGCACCAGCAGTTCATGGAAGAAGTCATCGAGCCGATCATCCTGCCCAAGGGCGAAGCCCTGCTGGCCGAGCACCGGGCGGCCGGCGACCGGCTGGTGATCATCACCGCCACCAATCGCTTCGTCACCGGCCCGATCGCCGCGCGCCTGGGCGTGGAGACGCTGATCGCGACCGAGTGCGAGATGATCGGCGGCCACTACACCGGCAAGACCTTCGACGTGCCCTGCTTCCAGGGCGGCAAGGTGACGCGCCTGCAACGCTGGCTCGAAGAAACCGGCATGAACCTGGAAGACAGTTACTTCTACAGCGACTCGCGCAACGACCTACCGCTGCTCGAAGCCGTGGCCAACCCAGTGGCCGTCGATCCGGATGACGTCCTCCGCGCCACCGCCGAGAGCCGTGGCTGGCCGGTGCTCAGCCTGCGCGGCTGAGTCGCCTCAAAACGACTTGTTGACCATCAGCCAGTAGATCGCGAGGAAGGCCAGGAACGCCGGCCAGCCGAGCGCGAACCACCAGCGCATATAAAGGAAGGCTTGGGGCGGCAGCGCAGCGTCCGCCGCCCGGGCCGCTTCCGCCATGTCGCGCACGCGGATCTGCAGCCACACCACCGGCAGCCAGCAGAGCCCGGCGAACACGTACAGCCCCAGGCTCCCGAGCAGCCAGCCCTGGTCCAGCGGCCAGCCGGCGATGCGCGCCATGGCCAGGCCACTGAGCGGCTGGAATACGGCGCTGGTGGCGATGAACAGCCAGTCGGCCGTCACCAGATGGCGGAAAGTCACGGCGATCGCCTGCAGGTTGCCGCTACGCCAGGCGCGCCACGCGTAGTAGGCCGAGCCCAGGCCGGTGCCGAACAGCAGGGTCGCGGAAAGGATATGCAGGGTCTTGAGCAGCAGGTAGGGACTCATCGGCGCTCCATCGCCATTGCGCCGGCCGCACCTAGAGCGGCTTGGCGAGCATCAGCCAGAGGATGGTGAACAGGCTCACCAGGGCCAGCGCCAGGAAGACAGTGCCGAAGCGCAGCTCGCGGGTTGCTCGCTCGGCCAGCGGCTCTCCGCTGTCACGGGCGCTGACCGCCAGGGCGCGAATGCGCCATAGGCGACTGGTGAACAGCAGCCAGAAGATCGTCATCAGGATCAGCAGGCAGCCGCTGGCGAGCAGCCAGGTCTGGCCCAGCGGGAAGCCGGCGCGATGCACCATCTGCCACCCCGTGACGGGCAGACTGACCACGCTGCCGGCGACCAACAGCCAGGCGGCCAGGCCGATGCGCAGCAGCGCCTTGGCCAGTACGCCGGCATCCCCACCGCGCCAACTGCGCCAGCCGTACCAGGCGAGGCCGACCATGGCCAGCAGCGGGACGACCACGGCCGCGCCGTGGAGGATCTTGAGGGTCTGGTAGGTTTCCATATGGGCTTCCCTGTCGTGTATCGGGCTGTTCCTTCAGCCTAGCAGCGCGCTTTGTCGCTGGGTCCCCGCGCTCGCGGGGATGACGGGGTGGCATTTGCCAAGCGCAACCCAGCGATTACGGCCGTTAGCCGAGGAACAGCTTGTAGGCCGGATTGTCGCTTTCGTCCCAGTACGGGTAGCCGATCTCTTCCAGCGCCGCCGCCACCAGGTGGCGCTCTTCCGCCGGCACCTGCAGGCCGGCGACCACGCGACCGTCGGCGGCGCCGTGGTTGCGGTAGTGGAACATGGTGATGTTCCAGCGCCCGCCGAGCTTGTTGAGGAAGTTGAACAGCGCACCGGGGCGTTCGGGGAACTCGAAGCGGAACACCTGCTCGTCGCTGACGCGTGGCGAATGGCCGCCGACCATGTGGCGGATGTGCAGCTTGGCCAGTTCGTTGTCGGTCAGGTCGAGCACAGGGAAGCCCTGGCCACGCAGTTGCTCCACCAGCACCGCGCGCGGGTCGTTGTCCGGGTGGGTCTGCACGCCGACGAAGATGTGCGCTTCCTGGTCGGTGTTGTAGCGGTAGTTGAACTCGGTGATCTGGCGCTTGCCGATGGCCTCGCAGAACGCCTTGAAGCTGCCCGGACGCTCCGGGATGGTCACGGCGATGATGGCTTCGCGCTTCTCGCCCAGCTCGGCGCGCTCGGCGACGTGGCGCAGGCGGTCGAAGTTGATGTTGGCGCCCGAATCGATGGCCACCAGGGTCTGGCCCTTCGAACCTTCGCGCTCGACGTACCTCTTGATGCCCGCAACGGCCAGCGCACCAGCAGGTTCGGTGATCGAGCGGGTATCGTCGTAGATATCCTTGATTGCCGCACAGATCTCGTCGGTACTGACGGTGATCACCTCGTCGACGTAGTCCTTGCAGATATCGAAGGTGTGCTTGCCGATCTGCGCGACTGCCACGCCATCGGCGAACAGCCCGACCTGATTCAGCACCACGCGCTCGCCGGCGGCCATGGCGGCCTGCAGGCAGTTGGAATCGTCCGGCTCGACGCCGATCACCTTGATCTCGGGGCGCAGGTACTTCACGTATGCGGCGATGCCGGCGATCAGCCCGCCGCCACCGACGGGCACGAAGATGGCATCCAGGCGGCCCGGGTGCTGGCGGAGGATTTCCATGGCCACGGTGCCCTGGCCGGCGATCACGTCCGGATCGTCGTAGGGGTGGATGTAGACGTAGCCCTTCTCTTCCACCAGCTTCAGCGAGTGCGCCAGCGCCTCGGGGAAGGCATCGCCGTGCAGTACTGCCTTGCCGCCGCGGGCGCGCACGCCCTGGACCTTCAGCTCCGGCGTGGTGCGCGGCATCACGATGGTCGCCTTCACGCCCAGCTCGCGCGCCGCCAGGGCCACGCCCTGGGCATGGTTGCCGGCCGAAGCGGTGACCACGCCGCGCGCCAGCTCCTCGGCAGTCAGCTGCGCCAGCTTGTTGTAGGCGCCGCGGATCTTGAAGGAGAACACCGGCTGCAGGTCCTCGCGCTTGAGCAGGACCTGGTTGCCCAGGCGCTCGGATAGCTGGCGGGCGGCTTGCAGGGGCGTTTCCACCGCAACGTCGTAGACGCGCGAGGTGAGGATCTTCTTGACGTACTGTTCGAGCATCGGGGCGGGCTTCGCTGGGACCGGGCACAAAGCCCGGAGTCTACTCCAGTCGGCGCGCGCCTGGCGCGCCGAATCCACATTCGGCGGGCAGCGCCGCTATAATTTGCGCCTCTGCCATTCCCTTTGCCGGATACCCCGCACCATGAACCAGGACCAGCTCAAGCAGGCCGTGGCCCAGGCCGCCGTCGACCACATCCTCCCGCACCTCGACAGCAAGAGCATCGTCGGGGTCGGCACCGGCTCCACCGCCAACTTCTTCATCGACCTGCTGGCCAAGCACAAGGCCGAGTTCGATGGCGCCGTGGCCAGCTCCGAAGCCACCGCTCAGCGCCTCAAAGGCCATGGCATCCCGGTCTACGACCTGAACACCGTCAGCGAGCTGGAGTTCTACGTCGATGGCGCCGACGAGAGCAACGAGCGCCTGGAACTGATCAAGGGCGGCGGCGCCGCGCTGACCCGCGAGAAGATCGTCGCGGCCGTGGCCAAGCAGTTCATCTGCATCGCCGACGCCAGCAAGCTGGTGCCCATGCTCGGCGCCTTCCCGCTGCCGGTCGAAGTCATCCCCATGGCCCGCAGCCATGTGGCCCGCGAGCTGGTGAAGCTGGGCGGCGACCCGGTCTACCGCGACGGAGTGCTGACCGACAACGGCAACATCATCCTCGACGTGCATAACCTGCGCATCGAAAGCGCAGTAGCCCTGGAAGAGCGCATCAACAACATCGTCGGCGTGGTCACCGTTGGCCTGTTCGCCGCGCGCCCGGCCGACCTGCTGCTGCTCGGCACCGCCGACGGCGTGAAGACCCTCAAGGCCTGATCGTGCGCGCCCATGGACGGGCGCCCGCCAGCGGCTAGGCTTAGGACTCAGCGTCCTGCGTCGGAGAGGCAGCCATGGCCGCGAAATACCACCTGAAGAAGGCCAGCGATGGCCAGTTCCACTTCAACCTGCACGCCAGCAATGGCGAGATCGTCATCAGCAGCGAGCTGTACAAGGCGAAAACCTCGGCCATCGAAGGCATCGAGTCGGTACGCCGCAACTCGCAGCGCGAAGGCGCCTTCGAGCTCAAGGAAGCCGGCAACGGCAAGCACTACTTCGTGCTCAAGGCCACCAACGGCCAGGTTGTCGGCCAGGGCCAGATGTACGGCAGCCGAGCCAGCGCCGAGAACGGTGTGGCTGCGGTGAAGCGCTACGCGCCCGATGCCGGAATCAGTGACGACAGCTGAGTGACTGCCTAAGTGGGCAACAGCTCCACTCCCCAGGGTTTGGAACGGACCTGAAGCTTTTGCGGGTTCAACTGGGGCGGCGGCCCTTGCCGCTCCAGCGCATCCAGGCAGGCCTCGGGGTCGTCCAACAGCAACTCGCCCAGTGCATCCAGTGGTAGTTCCCACCAGCGACTGGCCAACAGGCGCTCGATGGCCTCCGGCGAAAAGCGATAGCGGATCACCCGTGCCGGCGACCCGGCAACGATGGCGTAGGGCGGCACGTCCTTGTTCACCAGCGATTGAGCGCCAATCACCGAACCGGTCCCCACCGTCACGCCATCGAGAATCAGCACGTCACGACCGATCCAAACGTCGTTCCCGATCACGGTCGGGATTCGTGGCGCATGACGCTTCGTCGGCCGCCGGAGCAGTTGCGGATTACTTGGAAAATTGTGGGTGGTCAGCCAATCCATTGGATGAGAGTGGCGTCCCTGACCGATCACCACCCCCGTGGCGATCGAGCAGTACCGGCCGATGCGTGCGACATCGAGGAACTCGCAACCGCTGACCACATCCGTGTAGGCGCCGACCTCCAGGGTCGGAGCATAAATCTTGGCCTTACCAATCTTGACGCCCGGTTCCAGCGTCAGTTGCGCGCCGTCACGCAGTGATTTGATACCGCCGGAGAGGCGGCATTGGTGGTGATCGAGGGCCTTTTTCAAGCGGCGGTTGATCTGGACTTCCCTGATGATGTTCATAGTTGCTCCCGCGAATCGACACTCCGTGGGCGGCGCTACTGTAATGCCAATGCTATTGGCCCGCCAAACCAGTCGATTTGCGGAACACGTAGAACAGGTTGGGCTCGCTGACCAGGTACAGCGTGCCGTCCCCGTCCATGGCCACCCCCTCGGCCTGCGGCACGCTGCGCTGCAACCCTTGCCTGTCGCGCAGCAGCGACAGGCTGCTGATCGGCTTGCCATCGACGTCCAGCTCCAGCACCAGGCGCGATTCGTCCGACAGCGCCAGCAAGTGGCCGCTGCCCGCGTCGTACTGCAGGCTGGAAAGATCGCGGACGAACAACCGGCTGTCGCGCTCGGGGTCACCCAGCACATGCACGGCGAACGGCTGGTCGGTCGATGCCTGCGGGAAGCCATGGATCTCCAGGATGCGCAGCGGGTCGCGCTCCTGGGCGACGAACAGGCGTTTGCCCTTGGCGTCGTAGGCCAGGCCCTCGAAGCCCTTGTTGCCCATCTGGCCGATCCCCAGGGACAGCTGCTGCGCCTGGCTGGCATCCAGCTCGCGGGTCGCATCGTCGAGCTGCACCTCGAACAGGCGCTGGCGGCGCTCGTCGCTCAACACGTAGCGGCCCGGCGCGATGTATTCGATCGCTTCGGTATCGCCGAAGCCGTGCAGGACGATCTTGCGCAGCAGGCGTCCGTCCAGCGACAGCTCGATGATCTGCGCCGGCTGGTTGGTCACGGTGAACAGGCTGTGGCGCTGCGGATCGTAGGTCAGCGCGGAAACATCATCGTCGAGCCCGGCGATGGGCTGCGCCTCGACCACCACGCGATAGTCCGGCAGCCACACCGAACGTCCGCGCCAGTGCTCTTCATGCTGCCACTCGCGCACAGCGAACCAGGCGCGCTCGAAGAGGCGGAAGTGCTGGCCGACCAAAGCCGCAGCCAGCAGCAGAATCAGCAGGAGCGCCAGCAGACGGCGCGGAGTGAAATGGCGAAGCATCGGCAGTCCAATCGAGAAAGGGCAGCCGTGATAGCACAGCGCCTCTGAATCCTGGCTTAATCGGCATGCAGCGCTCGTTTTCCGGGCTAGATTCAGGCTAGCGCCCCGCTTACCGACCGCCATTCGACACGAGGGATATCGATGGCCACCGCCCAGCTTCCCGAACAGCGTACCCTGACCACCCTGCACACCGTGGTGCTGGCCACCGAAGTCCTCAGCCAGGCCGGGATTCCCCGCGATCTGCTGCTGGAGGGCAGCGGCATCGCCGAAGCGGATCTACGCACCGCGGAGAAGCTTGTCACCCACGCCCAGGAGCTGCGGGTCTTCGCCAATGCCCTGCAGTACTACCGGGACCCGTCGCTGGGGCTATACCTGGGCCTGCGCATGCACGTCTCGGCGTACGGCATCCTCGGTTACAGCATGCTCGCCAGCCGCACCCTGCGCGATGCGCTGCAACTGGCGCTGGCCTACCCGGACCTGCTCGGCACCTACTTCCGCCTGGCCCTGCAGGACCATGGCGACGAGGTCTGGCTGAGCGCCGAAGGCTATCGCTACGCCCCGGAACTGACGGTATTCAACACCGAGCTGTGCCTGACCTCGCTGCTTACCGTGGTGCGCGACCTGCTCGGCGAGTCGGTGCGCCCGCGCCGACTGCTGCTGGCCTACCGTCCCCCGCTACACGCCCACACCTACGCCGAGCGTCTCGGCTGCCCGGTGGAGTTCGGCGCCCCGACCAGCGCCCTGTGCTTCGGCCCGGCGCTACTCGACCGGCCCCTACCGCTGGCCGACCCCGTGAGCTGCCACAACGGCCTGCAACAATGCCAACGCCAGAGCGGCGAACTGAGCAGCCGCAGCGATGTGCTCGAGTTGATGCGCCGCCATCTCGCCAACCATCTGCACGAGAGCAGCAATCTGGACGCGGTAGCCAGGCACCTGCACCGCTCCAGCCGCACCCTGCGCCGCCATCTGCAGCAGCAGAACACCAGCTACCAGCAGGTGCTCGACGAGGTTCGCTACGACAAGGCGCGGCAGCTGCTCAAGGACACCGACCTGCCGATCTACCTGATCGCCGAACAGCTCGGCTACAGCGAAACCGCCAGCTTCCGCCATGCCTTCCAGCGCTGGAGCGGCTACAGCCCGAGCCTGTACCGGGGCTAGCCCGGCGCGACCGGAGGAGCGGATATCATCCGCGAATCGCGCCGGATGCTTCAGCTATCGCGGACAAGGTCCGCTCCTACATCGTGCTCATCCGTTTCAGACAAGGCCAATCGAAATGGCCCGACAACTTGGCCTCATTTATCCCTTATTGGCCTGTTCTATCGTTCTGCCCCCACGAATTGCCGGGCCATTATCAGGTCGCAGCTAGGTGAAGCGGTCGCAGAAACTGCAAAACCTCAACAATAACAACTGCTTAACTGCATGGTATTGAAGAATGACCAGCGCGATTGCGATTGAGCGAATCGGCATGGAATTCGGTACCCCCGGCCAAGGCCTCAAGGCCCTGGACGACGTGTCCCTGGACATCCGCGCCAACGAGTTCTTCACCCTCCTCGGCCCGTCGGGCTGCGGCAAGACCACCCTTCTGCGGCTCATCGCCGGCTTCGAACAACCCACCTCCGGCAGCATCCGCCTCTACGGCGAAGAAATGCAGGGTCTCCCGCCCTTCCGCCGCCCGGTCAACACCGTCTTCCAGAGCTATGCCCTGTTCCCGCACATGACGGTCGCGCAGAACATCGGTTTCGGCCTGGAAATGCAGGGCAAGCCGAAGAGCGAGATCGACGCCACGGTCAAGGCCATGCTCGAGCTGGTACGCCTGCCGGAAGTCGGCTCGCGGCGCGCCGACCAGCTTTCCGGCGGCCAGCAACAGCGCATCGCCCTGGCCCGCGCGCTGGCCAGCCGACCCAAGGTGCTGCTGCTCGACGAATCGCTCTCGGCGCTGGACCTGAAGCTGCGCAAGGAGATGCAGATCGAGCTCAAGCGCCTGCAGCACGAAACCGGCATCACCTTCATCTTCGTCACCCACGACCAGGAAGAAGCCCTGACCATGTCCGACCGCATCGCGGTGATGAGCAAGGGCAAGGTCCTGCAGATCGGCAGTCCGACCGAAATCTACGAAACCCCGGTCAACCGCTGGGTGGCCGACTTCATCGGCGAAACCAACTTCCTCGAAGGCACCGCGCACCCCAATGGCGTCCAACTGGCCGACGGCCAGGTGCTGTCCGCCAGCACCACGCTGCCGGGCAAGGTGACCCTCGCTGTGCGCCCGGAGCGCACCGAGCTGGCCCATGACGGCGAGCTCGAAGGTGTGGTCGAGAACATCGTCTACGTCGGAACCGACACCGTTTACCACCTGAACATCGCAGGCACTGGCGGCTTCCGCGTGCGCCAGCAGAACCGCGATGGCGCCCATACGCCGCATGCGCCCGGCTCGCGGGTACGCGTGCGGGTTCCCGGCAATGCCGTCCGGGTACTGGCCGAATGACGACGCTGCGCCAGCAAGCCGAGCGCAAGAGCCTGCGCGCCCGGCTGGCGCTGACCTCCCCGGCGATGATCATCCTCCTGGTGTTCCTGGTGCTGCCGCTGGGCATCATGTTCGCCGTGTCGGTCCAGGCACCGGGCGACTACGGCGGCGTGAAGTGGGGCCAGCACACCGTCGAGGCCTACATCAACTTCCTCTGGGAACGCGATCTCGATGACGCCCTGGTGTTCAACACCGACTACCTGGGCATCTTCCAGCGCTCCTTCTGGCTGTCGCTGATGACGACCATCGGTTGCCTGCTGATCGGATTCCCCACCGCGCTGTACCTGGCGCTGCAGGACGAACGCCGGCGCAACATGCTGCTGTTCCTGGTCACGGTGCCGTTCTGGACCAACCTGCTGGTGCGCGTGTACGCCTGGATCCTGCTGCTGCGCAATGGCGGCCTGATCGACGAAGGCCTGCACAAGCTGGGCTTCAGCGACGCGGCCATCGGCCTGCTGTACACCGATAACGCGGTGATCATCGGCCTGCTCTACACCTTCCTGCCGTTCATGGTGCTGCCGATCTACACCAGCCTGGAGAAGATGGACTGGCGCCTGGTGGAGGCTGCCTTCGACCTCGGCGCCAACCGCTGGAAGGCCCTGCGGCGGATCATCATCCCGCTGTCGATGCCCGGCGTCGTGGCCGGCTGCATCCTGGTGTTCATCCCGGCGCTGGGCAACTACATCATTCCCGAGCTGCTGGGAGGCGGTAAGTCGCTGATGATCGGCAACCTCATCCAGCTGCAGTTCGGCACGGCGCACAATTGGCCGTTCGGCGCGGCACTGTCCTTCGCCCTGCTCGCCTTCGTGCTGATCGCGATGCTGATCTACAGCCTCCGCTTCAAGCAGGGCGCCGCCGGAGGTCATCCATGAATTCGCTCAATCCGCTCTGGCGCTTCGCCGGCGTGCGGCCGGCCGCCTGGCTGTTCTTCGCCTTCCTGTATGTGCCGATCCTGGTGCTGGTGGTGCTGAGCTTCAACAGCGGCCAGTCGGCCACCCTCTGGGAAAGCTTCAGCTTCAAGTGGTACGCGGTGGTGGCCAACGATCCGGAGATCGTCCGCGCGGCGAAGAACTCGCTGATCGTCGCCAGCCTCGCCACGCTGTTCTCCACTGCTCTCGCCACCCTGGCGGCGCTGGGCATGCGCGGCCGCGCCTTCCGTGGCCAGAGCCTGATGAACGGGGTGATCGGCCTGCCGCTGCTGGTGCCTGAGATCGTTACCGCGGTGGCCACGCTGATGTTCTTCGCCTTCATCGGCCTGAAGCTGTCGCTGTTCACCATCCTGCTGGCCCACGTGGTGTTCTGCATTCCCTTCGCCTACCTGCCGATCCGCGCCCGCCTGGAGGGCATGGACCCGCGCCTGGCGGAGGCCGCCGCCGACCTCTACGCCTCGCCGTGGAAGGCCTTCTGGAAGGTGACCTGCCCGCTGCTGATGCCCGGCATCCTTTCGGGGGCGATGCTGGCGTTCATCATCTCGATGGACGACTTCGTCATCACCTACTTCGTCGCCGGCGCCGGGGCCACCACCCTGCCGGTGTATATCTTCAGCTCCATCCGAATGGGGATATCACCGAAGATCAATGCCATTTCCTCGATAATTCTTCTAATTTCCATCGCGTTCGTTGCGTTGTCGTACTACGTCGGCCAGCGCCGGCGTTGACTGCCTCCCTAAAAAAACTACTCGCACAGGAGCTTCACCGATGACCATCCGCCGCCTTCCCCTGGCCATCAAGGCCGCCGCCCTGGCCGGCCTGACCCTGGTCAGCCAGGCTCACGCCGAGGGCACGCTGCACTTCGCCAACTGGTCGGACTACTTCCCGCCGGAGCTGCTGAAGAAGTTCGAGAAGGACACCGGCATCCACGCCACCCTGGACGCATATGACAGCAACGAGACCCTGCTGGCCAAGCTGAAGGCCGGTGGCGGCGCCTACGACGTGGTGGTTCCGTCGGACAGTTTCATCGAGATCTTCGTCAAGGAAGGCCTGCTGCAGAAGCTCGACAAGTCGCAGCTGCCGAACCTGGCCAACCTCAAGGACAAGTTCAAGACCCTCTCCTACGATCCGGGCCACGACTACACCGTGCCCTACCTGTGGGGCACCACCGGCTACACCTACGACAGCGCCAAGGCGCCGGGCGGCAAGTTCGAGGAGAGCTGGAAGCCGTTCTTCGAGCCACCGGAAGACTTCAAGGGCAAGGTGGTCGCGCTCAACTCCGTCGACGACATGTGGGCGCCCGCGACCTACTACGCCGGCGTCGACGAGTGCACAGAGGATCCGAAGGAAGCGCAGAAGGTCCTCGACCTGATGCTCAAGCAGAAGCCGCTTCTGGCCATGTACAACAGCGACGGCACCATCGAGCGCATGGCCGCCGGCGAAGTCTGGATGCACCAGCAGTGGAACGGCGCCTACCACCGCGCCCACGCCCAGCGCGCCAGCCTGGTGTACGTCTATCCGAAGGAAGGCATCCGCCTGTTCATCGACAACCTGGCCATTCCCAAGGACGCCACCAACGTCAAGGAAGCGAACATCTTCCTCAACTGGATGATGCAGCCGGAGAACATCGCCGCGGCCTCCAACTTCGCCAAGTACAACAACGCCATCACCGGCTCCGAGAAGTTCATGGACAAGGAGCTGTTCGACGACCCGGCGATCAACACCCCGGCCGACAAGCTCGACCGCCTGAAGCCCTTCAAGCTGTGCTCGCCGAAGTCCCTGGCGCTGCGCGCCAAGGTCTGGACCAAGCTGAAGAAATAAGCCCGAGGCAATGCGGCGGACAGGCTGTCCGCCGCTGCGCCTGACAGCCAATTTGGCCACTTCGATCCCTTTTTGACCCTTTGCAGGGTTCTTCCGGGACAGGATCGGTTCTAGAGTCCGGGAGCTCGCCCAGGGAATGGTCGCCAGGGCCGCGATCGCCGAAGCCAGTACGTGTCGGCATCCAGGAAAAGCACCAGCGAGCATCCACAAGAACAACACCGAGATTGCTTCATGATCAGCCCCTGCAGCACCCCGGCGCGCGCCTTGCACCGCGCCCGCACCTTCCTCGCCCATCTGTCACGTCGGCAGCGCTGCGGCTAAGCCGCCCGCACCGCCCCGCGCCGGCTGCCAAGCCGCGCACCCGCATCACAACGACAAGACTCGCGAGGAAACATCCATGGCCAGCGAACAGATCGCTCGTTTCGGCAGCACTGCCGACACCCCCAACGCCCCGGCGGACGCCCGCCTGAAACGTATCCTGGGCCTGCCCGCCCTGGTCTTCTTCGGCCTGGTCTACATGGTTCCGCTGACCATGTTCACCACCTACGGCGTGGTCACCGAGATGACCGGCGGCCGCACCGCCACCGCCTACCTGATCACCCTGCTGGCGATGCTCTTCACCGCCGCGTCCTACAGCTTCATGGTGCGTAAGTATCCGATCTCCGGCTCGGCCTACTCCTACACCAGCCTGAGCTTCGGCCCGGCAGTCGGCTTCCTGTCCGGCTGGTCGCTGCTGCTCGATTACCTGTTCCTGCCGATGATCAACTACCTGCTCATCGGCCTGTTCATGAACATCGCCTTCCCGGAAATCCCGGCCTGGGTGTTCGTGGTCGGCTCCATCGCCCTGGTCACCGTGCTCAACGTGGTCGGCATCAGCCAGGTGGCCGGCATGAGCAACCTGATCGTCGGCGCCCAGCTGGTGTTCATCGTGGTGTTCGTCGCCATGTCGCTGAAGAGCCTGGCCGGCGCCCCGACCCTGGACTTCGCCGCGCCCTTCGTCGGCGACGGCAGCAAGCCCGGCTTCGCCCCGCTGATGGCCGGCGCCGCGGTGCTCTGCCTGTCGTTCCTGGGCTTCGACGCCGTCTCGACCATGGCCGAGGAAACCCGTGACGCCCGCCGCGACATCCCCCGCGCGATCATCATCACCACCGTGATCGCCGGCCTGCTGTTCACCCTGCTGGCGATCATCAGCCAGCTGGTGTTCCCCGGCAGCGTGTTCCAGAACGCCGACTCGGCAGCCAACGAAGTGATGCTCAAGGCCGGCGGCCAGTTCCTCGGCAACTTCTTCACCGCCGCCTACATCGCCGGCTGCATCGGTTCGGCGCTGGCCTCGCAGGCCTCGGTGTCGCGCATCCTGTTCACCATGGGCCGCGACGGCATCCTCCCGCGCAGCCTGTTCGGCACCCTGCACGCGCGCTTCCAGACGCCGGTCGTAGCGATTCTGGTGGTTTCCGCCATCTCCCTGCTGGCGGTGGTGCTGGACCTGACCACCCTGGCCTCGATGATCAGCTTCGGCGCCCTGGTGGCCTTCTCGGTGGTCAACCTGGCGGTGATCCGCACCTACCTGGGCAAGGAAGGCCGGCGCGCGCCTGCCGACCTGCTGCTCTACGGCCTGGTGCCCTTCATCGGCCTGTGCCTGACGCTGTGGCTGTGGACCAGCCTGTCGCAGCTGACCCTGGTGGTCGGCCTGAGCTGGTTCGCCGTCGGCTTCACCTATCTGGCGGTGCATACCGGCGGCTTCCGCCGCAAGGCGCCGAGCGTGAACTTCGAAGAAAACGCCTGATCCCAGGAACCCACCGGGCGCCAAGGGGCGCCCCCAGGAGCGCATGATGTTGACGATCTACACGGACGACCATCGCTTGCACCACGGCCAGCACGAGCTGATCGGCGGCAAGTTCACGCCCTGCTTCGAGAAGCCCAGCCGCGCCGACATGGTCCTCGATCGGGTCAAGGCGGTCGGCCTGGGCGACATCCAGGGTCCGCGAGACTTCGGCCTGGAGCCGATCCGCCGGATTCACACCGAAGGCTTCGTCAACTTCCTGCAACACGCCTGGCGCGACTGGGTGGCCACCGGCCGCACCCACGACATGCTGCCGATCGCCTGGCCAACCCGCCGCCTGCGGCAGAAGGAGCCGGACAGCATCGACGGCCGCCTGGGCTACTACAGCTTCGACGCCGGCGCGCCCATCACCGCCGGCACCTGGCAGGCCGTCCTAAGCTCGGTGAACGTGGCGCTGACCGGCCAGGCCGAACTGGCCAAGGGCGCTCGCTCGGTGTTCAGCCTGTGCCGTCCGCCGGGACACCACGCCTCGGCCGACTACATGGGCGGCTACTGCTTCTTCAACAACGCCGCCATCGCCGCCCAGGCAGTGCTCGACCAGGGCACCGCGCGCGTGGCGATCCTTGATGTCGACTACCACCACGGCAACGGCACCCAGGACATCTTCTACGACCGCGCCGACGTGCTCTTCACCTCGATCCACGGCGACCCGCGCTTCGAGTACCCGTACTTCCTCGGCTACGCCGACGAGAAGGGCCAGGGCGTCGGCGAAGGCTTCAACTTCAACTACCCGCTGGCCTCGGGCAGCGACTGGTCGGTGTGGAGCCTCGCGCTGCAGGCGGCGATCCGCCAGATCTCGGCCTACGCGCCGGACGTGCTGATCGTTTCGCTGGGCGTGGACACCTTCAAGGAAGACCCGATCTCGCAGTTCAAGCTGGATTCGCCGGACTACCTGCGCATGGGCGAAGCCATCGGCAAGCTCGGCCTGCCGACCCTGTTCGTCATGGAAGGCGGTTACGCGGTGGAAGAGATCGGCATCAACGCGGTGAACGTTCTGCAGGGCTTCGACAGCATCGGCTGACGGCCTGTGGGAGCGAACTCCTACGAAAGAACCAAAAGCAAAAAGGCCGCGCCGGGGATGGGGTTCCCGGCGCGGCCTTTTTGCTGGAGCGGGTTACTGCAGAACTTCGACGCGATCCACGTCGATCTCGACGCCCTTGCGCTCGTGGTCAACCTCACCGGTCAGACGCACCTTGGTCTTCTCTGACACATCGACGCCCTGCGGCCAATCCTCGTGATCGATCTCCACCTGCATGCTGCCGGTGGCGTCCTTGAACTCGTAGTGCTCGCCGTGCAGGCGCTTGACGATGGTGCCCTCGAGCACCGCCGGGGTGTCGTCCGCCGCTTCCTTGGCCGCCTTCACGGTAGTCACCTGGGTGGTCGGTGCCGGCTTCGCCGCTTCGCCGTTCGGGCCAGTGTAGCCGGCGGCGAAGGCAGTGCCGGAAAGCAGGACGCACGCGGCGATCAGGGGAAATTGGATACGGGTCATGAAGGAGCCTCCTGGCTGTTTTCGTTGGACCCAGCCTAGCCAGCCCAACTGAAACCAGCCTGAATCGGCTTTTGGCCCAGGCTGAAATGACAAAGGCCGCCTCGAAGGCGGCCTTTGCCAGTGGAGCCAGGTTTAGAGCACGCGGCTCTCGAAGCGGCTGGCGCCGGGAAGCTCCAGCACCAGGTCGCTGCCACGCTCCAGCGGACCGACGCCGACCGGCGTGCCGGTGGACACCACGTCGCCCGGTTGCAGCGAGAAGTGCCCGGCGATGTGCTGGATCAGCGGCACGATCGGATTGAGCATGTCGCGGCTGTTGCCGTCCTGGCGGACGACGCCGTCGATGGTCAGGCGGATGTCGATGTTGGTCGGATCGGGGAAGCGATCGGCGCTGACGAAGGGCGCCAGCACGAAGGCGCCGTCGAACGACTTGGAAAGCTCCCACGGCAGGCCCTTTTCCTTCAGCTTGGCCTGCACGTCGCGCAGGGTCAGGTCCAGCGCCGGGGCGTAGCCGGAAATGGCGTCCAGCACCTCTTCGACGCTCGGCTTGCGCGACAGCGGCTTGCCGATCAGCACGGCGATCTCCGCCTCGTAATGCACGACACCACGATCATCGGGGATGGCGAAGCCGCCTTCCTGCGACACGGTGCAGGAGCCGGGCTTGATGAACAGCAGCGGCTCGGTGGGCACCGGGTTGTTCAGCTCCTTGGCGTGCTCGGCGTAGTTGCGCCCGACGCAGACCACCTTGCCCAGCGGGAAGTGGATGCGGGTGCCGTCGACATACTGATGCTGGTAACTCATGACCGACTCCTGACGGAATGTGGGGTGGCGCTGCCGGCCGCCCGTGGCCGGCCCGGACAAGCAAAGGGCCGGAAGACCGGCCCTGCTGGGGTGTTACTCGGCGAAGATCTTGCCGGGGTTCATGATCCCGTTCGGGTCGAACACCGCCTTGACCGCCTTCATGTAGCCAATCTCGGCCTCCGAGCGAGAGTACCCCAGGTAGTCGCGCTTGGTCATGCCCACGCCGTGCTCGGCGGAGATCGAGCCGTTGTACTTCTGCACGGTCTCGAACACCCACTGGTTGACGGTCGCGCACTTGGCGAAGAACTCGTCCTTGGTGAGGTTCTCGGGCTTGAGGATGTTCAGGTGCAGGTTGCCGTCGCCGATGTGGCCGAACCAGACCACTTCGAAGTCCGGGTAGTTGGCCTCGACAATGGTGTCGATGTCCTTGAGGAAGGCCGGGACCTTGCCGACGGTGACCGAGATGTCGTTCTTGTACGGAGTCCAGTGCGAGATGGTCTCGGAGATGTACTCGCGCAGCTTCCACAGGTTCTGCAGCTGCTGCTCGCTCTGGCTCATCACGCCGTCCAGCACCCAGCCCTGCTCGACGCAATGCTCGAAGGTGGCCAGCGCCTCGTTGGCCACTTCCTCGGTGGTCGCCTCGAACTCCAGCAGCGCGTAGAACGGGCAGTCGGTCTCGAAGGCCGCCGGCACGTCGCCACGGGCCAGGACCTTGGCCAGCGCCTTGTCCGAGAAGAACTCGAAGGCGGTCAGGTCGAGGCGGCTCTGGAAGGCGTGCAGCACCGGCATGATCGAATCGAAGTCAGGGGTGCCGAGGACCATCGCGGTGAGGTTCTTCGGCGCGCGCTCCAGGCGCATGGTGGCTTCGACGACGAAACCCAGGGTGCCTTCGGCGCCGATGAACAGCTGGCGCAGGTCATAGCCAGTGGCGTTCTTGATCAGGTCCTTGTTCAGCTCGAGCAGGTCGCCCTTGCCGGTGACGACCTTCATACCGGCTACCCAGTTACGGGTCATGCCGTAGCGAATGACCTTGATACCACCGGCATTGGTGCCGATGTTGCCGCCAATCTGGCTGGAACCTGAGGACGCGAAGTCCACCGGGTAGTACAGGCCCTGCTCCTCGGCGAACAGCTGCAGCTGCTTGGTCACCACGCCCGGCTGGCACACCACGGTGCGGTCGAAGGCGTTGAAGTCGAGGATCTTGTTCATGTAATCGAACGACACCACCACTTCGCCATTGGCGGCAACGGCGGCGGCGGAGAGCCCGGTACGCCCGCCCGAGGGCACCAGACCGATCTTGTGCTCGTTGGCCCAGCGCACCACGGCCTGCACCTGCTCGATGCTCTTGGGGAAGGCGATGGCCAGCGGCGCCGGGGCGAAATGCTTGGTCCAGTCCTTGCCATAGGCTTCGAGGGAATCGGCGTCGGTCAGCAGCTTGCCGGGCTCCAGCAGGGGCTTGAGCGATTCGATCAGGGCTTCGCGGGTCATTCGGGAACTCTCAAATGGTTCATGGTCGTCCTGAGAACAGCTCAGGTCGCAACCGGGCAAGGGAAAGGGAGAACATGCTAGCATACGCACCCCACGCAGATCGCCACTTGGCGCCGAGCTGCGGCACCGGCCGGTTCGGCCAGAGCTGTTCATTTTCTAGCCATTATCCCGGGACTACAGGTTCAAGCAGATGAGCAAGACTTCTCTCGACAAGAGCAAGATCAAATTCCTCCTCCTCGAAGGCGTACACCAGAACGCCGTCGACACCCTCAAGGCCGCCGGCTACTCGAACATCGAGTACCTCAAGGGCGCGCTGTCCGGTGAAGAGCTGAAGGAAAAGATCGCCGACGTACACTTCATCGGCATCCGCTCCCGCACCCAGCTGACCGAGGAAGTCTTCGACGCCGCCAAGAAACTGATCGCGGTGGGCTGCTTCTGCATCGGCACCAACCAGGTCAACCTGGACGCTGCCCGCCAGCGCGGCATCGCAGTGTTCAACGCGCCCTACTCCAACACCCGCTCGGTCGCCGAGCTGGTGCTGGCCGAAGCCATCCTGCTGCTGCGCGGCATCCCCGAGAAGAACGCCTCCTGCCACCGCGGCGGCTGGATCAAGTCGGCGGCCAACTCCTTCGAGATCCGCGGCAAGAAGCTCGGCATCGTCGGCTACGGCTCGATCGGCACCCAGCTCTCGGTCCTGGCCGAAGCCCTGGGCATGCAGGTGTACTTCTACGACACCGTGACCAAGCTGCCGCTGGGCAACGCCCAGCAGATCGGCAATCTGCACGAGTTGCTCGGCATGTCCGACATCGTCTCGCTGCACGTGCCGGAGCTGCCGTCCACCCAGTGGATGATCGGCGAGAAGGAAATCCGCGCCATCAAGAAAGGCGGCATCCTGATCAACGCCGCCCGCGGCACCGTGGTCGAGCTGGACCACCTGGCCCAGGCAATCAAGGACGAGCACCTGATCGGCGCCGCCATCGACGTGTTCCCGGTCGAGCCCAAGTCCAACGACGAAGAGTTCGAAAGCCCGCTGCGCGGCCTGGATCGCGTGATCCTGACCCCGCACATCGGCGGCTCCACCGCCGAGGCCCAGGCCAACATCGGCCTGGAAGTGGCCGAGAAGCTGGTCAAGTACAGCGACAACGGCACCTCGGTGTCCTCGGTCAACTTCCCCGAAGTGGCCCTGCCGTCGCACCCGGGCAAGCACCGCCTGCTGCACATCCACGCCAACGTTCCGGGCGTGATGAGCGAGATCAACAAGGTGTTCGCCGACAACGGCATCAACATCTCCGGCCAGTACCTGCAGACCAACGACAAGGTCGGCTACGTGGTGATCGACGTCGACGCCGAGTACTCGGACCTGGCGCTGGAGAAGCTGCAGCACGTCAATGGCACCATCCGCAGCCGCGTGCTCTTCTAAGCGCTGCGCGATACGAAAAAGGGAGGCCTCGGCCTCCCTTTTTTCATGCCTTCGCGCAGGCTATTGGACGTTCACGGTGATCGGCTTGGACTCCACCGGCGGATCGAAGGGCACGTGGTTCCGGTCACCCAGCAGCAGCTGCAGGGTGTGCTTGCCCGGCGGCAGGGTGAGCTGGGTTTCGGTCTGGCCCTTGCCGAAGTGGCGGATGTTGTCGTTCGCCGGCAGCGGCATATCCATCGACGGCTGCTCCTTCAGGTCGACCAGCAGGTGATGGTGCCCGGAGTTCGGCGCGGCCGAACCGGCCGGGGCGACGCTCATGCCGTCCAGGCCGAACTTGACGGTGAAGGTCTTGCCGACGGTGGCGCCGTCCTGCGGTTCGATGAAATACACCTTGGCGTCCACGGGGGACGGCGTGCGTGGCATGCCGGCCGCCAGGGCAGCGCCGGTGGCGAGCAGCAGCAGACCGGCAAGACCCAGGCTAGGCAGTGAAGGTTTCATGTAGGGCTCCTGAAGGACAGATTGCGGAGAGCCGGCAGGCCGTCACAGCCGAACCCGCCGGGGAAGCCCTTTCAGCATAGACGCGCCGTTCAGGTACGGGCTCGAGCCTCGCCGAAAGTCGCCCTCTTAGCCACCCGCTTCCAGCCCGGCCAGGCAAACTGCGGCTGCGTCCAGCTCCTCTTCGCTGAACACCAGCACGCCCATCCGTTTGAGCGCCGCAGCCGTCACGCCTTCGCCCTCCACGCGGTGCCCGGAGAAGCTGCCGTCATAGTTCTCGCGGTTGCCGCAGGACGGGCTGCGCGCCTTGAGCACAGCCAGGCGGATACCGTGGCTGTGTACCAGCTCCACGGCGCGCTCGGCGCCGCGCACGAAAGCATCGGTGACGTCCTCGCCCTCCACGGTCACGACCTGGACCAGGCCATCCAGCACCCTGCCACCTTGGCCGCCTGCAATCTCCGCCGGCGGACGCGGCGTTGGCAAGCCACCCGCGACCTCCGGGCACAGGGCGACTACCCGCCCCTGCGCCTGCCAGCGCTCGAGCAGATCGAAGGGACCGTGGCTGCCCCCGTCGTAGCGCACCCGATGCCCCAGCAGGCAGCGGCTGACGAGAATCTTCTGCATGGCTGAAGCTCCATTTTCGATCGGCACAGACTAGCCCGCTCAGCCGAATGGGTCATCCGGATCAGATCGCCGGCCGCGCGGCCCATCCTTCGGCTGGAACTGCCGGACTGTCGTGGCGCAGCGCCAGAACGCCGCGCAGACTGCCACGCTCACTGCCACCGCGAGGGACACGCCATCATGTTCGCCAGCCTGAATCGCCTGCCGGCGCTCTGCGCCAGCCTATTGCTCTGCAGCGCCGCCCAGGCGGCCATGGAACCGCTGGACAACGAGCACCTCGGGCACATCAGCGGCCAGGACGGGCTGAGCATCCGCGCCAACGTCCAGGCGAGCATTGGCAAGGCGGCCTGGATCGACAACGGCGGCAGCGTCTCGCTGCGCAATGTGAAGATCGACAACGGCTGCACCAGCGCCGCGCTGTGCCCTGACGGGCGCGGTGGCGCCTTGGCCTTCGGTCCGGCGCAGCTCGGCCTCAGCCTGCCGATCTTCGGCATCGAGCTGCCGACCCTGGCGGTGGACGTCGTACGCGGCGCCAGCGGCCAGCAGCAGTTGGCGCTGACCCTGCCGGACCTGACCAGCATCAACAAGCAACTGAACGCCAGCGGCCTGCCCTCGCAGACCATCCGAATGCGCGTGGCTGGCGACCTCTACGTCGGCGAAGGAAGGCTCGGCAGCATCGAAGTGCGCGACATCCAGGACATCAGCGGGACCCTCCGCATCTGGGGCCACTGAGCCCCAGAATCAGGCGCGGCGGCGGAACCAGCCGGTCAGCGACAGCCGTTCGCGGTTGGCCGGCAGCACTTCATGGGGGAAGTCGGACGAGAGGAATAGCACCAGACTGCCACCCAGCGGCGGCACCTCGCGCTCGGCGCCATCGGGCAGGTACAGGCGCAATTCTCCGCCATCCTGCGGCTGCCAATCGTCGTTGAGATAGAGCACGGCTGAGACGGTGCGACGGTCGTCATCGCGGAAACGATCCAGGTGCTTCTGGTAGAACGCCCCCGGCGGATAGAGGGCGAAGTGGCACTCGAAGTCTTCCAGACCAAGGTACAAGCCGCGATTGAGCGCTTGTCGCAGGTAGTCCATCAATTCCAGATAACGGTCGCAGGCCGCCGATTGCCCCGGCTCCAGCCACTGGATGTGGTCGCCGCGAATGCCTTCGCGCACCGCCTGCCCAGCACCACGGCCGACCGAAGCCGCGGCCAGTTCACCGGCCTCGGAACGGGCTCGACACTCGGCTGCGAGAGCTCCGGTCAGGTCACTTGGGAGGAAGACGCTCTGCATCGACCAGCCCTGCTCGGCGATGTCGTCGACCAGGTGCTGCAGCAGCGGGGAATCGGGAGTCGGGTTCATCCGCTATTGTAACGCCGGCCACAAGCGCCTCGACAAGCGAGGGCAGGCTTGCAGACAATAGCCGCGGCAATGGACCGCACCGCCAGGAGGACCCCCGAGTTGCGCGCACTGCTAGCCCTAGCCCTGCTGATGCTGGGCCTACCCGTCCTGGCCGATGACTACCTGCGCCTGTACCAGGCCGCCGGCTGGCCGGAACAGCGCGCGCATTTCAACGATGCCCTGCACGCCGCGCAGCAACGCTACAAGGCCAGCCTGCCGCAGGCGCTCTACCAGGCCCTGGTGGACAACAGCAACCAGCGCTTCGCCCCCGATCAGATCGACGCGCGCGCACTGGCCGGGCTACGCAGCAACCTGGCCGACAGTGCGCCCGCACTGGCCTTCTTCGAATCGCCGCTGGGCCACAAGGTCAGTGCAGCGGAGACCCTAGCCACCCGCCATGACCAACTCGCCCAGTACGCCAATGGTCTACCCCGACAGCAGGCCAGCGCACAGCGCCAGCAGCTCATTCAGCGCCTGAGCCAGGCGCTGCCTGCCCGTGAAGCGGGTGCGGAAGTCAGCCTGGCTCTGGCCGGAGTGGCTGCCGACAGCCTCAGCCAGATGCTCCCGGGCCTGCTCGGCCAGGGCAACGGCATGCTCGAAGGACAGCGCCAGAATCTGATGCAGCAGATAGGCGCCGACCTAGACAACACCCTGCTGTACGTCTATCGCAGCCTCTCCGATGCAGAGCTGCAGCAGTTCGCCGACTTCGCCGAATCGCCTGCCGGCCGCGCCTACTACCAGGCGGCCCTGGCGGGCGTGCGCGCCGGACTCGCCGCGGCACCTGCAAATCCCTGACAGGGATCAGACGCGTCCTACGCGCCATGAGGCGCCTTCCGCAGTAGCGAGCCGCTATCCTGCGCCCGCCGTGGAAGCAGAGGTGGCGCCGCAGGAGCAGGCGCAAGGATTCAAGGACATCGCCTCTATTCCCCGGTCCCTCAACTGAGGCGCTCGCCGAGAAACTCCAGGTAGCGCCGCCGCAATGCCTCGCTCTCATTGGCCAGATGGTGCCGCGCACCGGTCAGCAACAAGCACTCGATGCGCTCGAACTTGTCCTCCAGCACCTTCAGGTTGTAACGCCAATCCACTGTTTCGTCGGCGTCGCCCTGCACCACCAGCAGGCTGCGGTCACTGGCTGACGCCGCTTCGATGCGCGGAATCCAGCGCGCCAGCGCGCCGACCCAGGCGGTAGGCAGGATGCGCGGTTGCAGCGGGTCACGATCACGGAGGAAAGCGAGAAACTCGGCGTCGTTGGAGTTATCGGTGAATTTGCGCGGTATGGAGCCGACAAAGGGCTTCAGCAGCTGATAGCTCAACTTCGACCAGCCCCAGGCACGTGGCCGCACCAGCGGTGCCAGCAGCAGCGTGTGGCCCAGTTCTGGGCGCGGCGCGCCGGTCAGCAGATAGTCGAGAAGTATCGCGCCGCCGGTGCTCTGCCCGCAGAGGTGCCAAGGCAGCGGCAACTCCAGCGCCTCGGCCTGGCCGAGCAGGCCGGTGAACACCGCCTGGTATTCGGCAAAATCGTTGATGCTGGCCGCCGCGCCATTGGACAAGCCATGCCCCGGCAGGTCGCAGGCCAGCACCGCAAAACCCAGTCCCAGTGCCCATTCGACGAGATGGCTGAACAGGCCCATGTGGTCGTAGTAACCGTGCAGCAGCACCACGCTGCCGCGGGCTTGCGCAGGGCGCCAGTACTGGGTGGCGATGCGATAGCCGGCACACTCGAACACGCCCAGGCGGCTGTCCACACCGGGATGCCGTTCGCGCATGTCGAGGCCGTAGTAGGCCTGGTAGGCGAGGATCTGGTGGTCCATCACGGCCGCGGCCAAGGGTCGCAGACTGTGACGCAGCGAATCGGGCTGGAAGGCTTCTGGCATCGGGGTTTCCGCTGATAACGGGGCGCAAGGCCGAAGGCCGTGGCAACTTCTGCCGCAGGCGCCGGCGTGGCAATCTTGCCGGCTATCTTACCGGGATTCGCCATGCCTGCCCGCCACCGCCCGCTGCTTCTCAGTGTCCTCGCTATCCTGCTGTCCGCCGCGGCCCTGTTCGGCGCGTACACATGGTTCCAGCAGCACTACCTGCACCCGTTCGACGAACAACCGACCCTGTTCAGCGGCACCGGACTCAAGCTGCCCGCCGCGATGGCCGGCCCCGGCAATATCCGCCTGGTGCACTTCTGGGACCCGGCCTGCCCGTGCAACGTCGGTAACCAGCAACACCTTGGCGAGCTGCTGGCTCGCTACAGCACACGCGGCGTGGCGTTCTTCGCGGTGCAGAAACCCGGCAGCCACGGCCGCATGCCGGAAAGCCTGGCCGGTATGCGACCACTGCCAAGCCTCGACGGAATGCAGGATCTGCCGGCCAGCCCGGCGGTAGCCATCTGGGACCGCGACGGCCGCCTCGCCTACTTCGGCCCCTACAGCGAAGGCGCTGTATGCAGTTCCGCCAACAGCTTCATCGAGCCAGTGCTGGATGCGCTGCTCGCCGGGCGGCGGGTGGAGGCCACCCACAACCTCGCCCAGGGCTGTTTCTGCCGTTGGCGTGATGGCGGTCAAGGCTAGTGCCCGAGCGGCAT
The DNA here is from genome assembly GCF_041409665.1 of Pseudomonas sp. QL9. Classification (NCBI taxonomy): domain Bacteria; kingdom Pseudomonadati; phylum Pseudomonadota; class Gammaproteobacteria; order Pseudomonadales; family Pseudomonadaceae; genus Pseudomonas; species Pseudomonas sp. QL9. Next base: position 2,931,452 of record NZ_CP166971.1, on the reverse strand, counting down.
CTACACTTGCCTCGCCGGCCCACGAGGGGCCGCTGCCCACTCACAAGGAGCCTGCGCATGCGCATTCGTCCCACCATCGCCCTCGCCGCCCTGCTGTCTCTGCCACTTATTGCAGTCGCCGACGACCAACCAAGCACCCAGCAGGTGATGTCCGAGCACAAGGCGGAGATCGATAACCACCTGGCCAACATCGACTACAAGCGCAAGCGCATCGTCGAAGCCAACATGAACTTGACCAGCGATGAGGCGAACGCCTTCTGGCCGATCTACAACACCTATCGCAGCGAGGCCGAGAAGCTGAGCAAGGAGCACCTGGCGCTGATCTTCGACTACGCCAAGGCCTACAACACCGGCAAGGTTTCCGACGACGCCGCCAAGGACCTGATCAAGCGCGCCGAGAAACTCCAGGACGAGCGCCAAGACCTGCGCAGCAAATACATCGACCGGATCGCCAAGGACGTTTCGCCGACCCGCGCCATGCGTTTCCTGCAGATCGAGACGCAACTCGATGCCATGGCCCTGCTCGACCTGGCCCGCGAGGTCCCGCTGGCCGAATGAGGTCGAGGCCGAGCGCTCTCTCAGGCCTCCTCCATCCGGCTTCCAAGCTGCTGCCGATAGCGCTCCGGCGGCACTCCGAACCAGCGCCGGAAGGCGCGGTAGAAAGGCGAAAGCTCGGCAAAGCCACAGCGCCGAGCGACCTCGCGGATCGCCACGCCGTCCCCCAGCAGATCGATAGCACGCTGCCGGCACACCTCTTCACGGAGCTCGCGGAAGCTGCTGCCCAGGCCAGCCAGGCCGCGCTGCAACGCACCCTCCGTCAACCCCAGCGACTCGGCACAAGCCCGCAGTGAGCAATCGGCCTGCCCGAGACGCATGCCGAGCAGATAGCGCAGGCGATTGAACAGGTCGTTCTCCCGCAGCTCACGCAACTCCTCCTCCGCATGCTTGCTGAGCATGGCATGCAGCCCCGCATTGGCTGTGCGCGAAGGGCGGCTCAGCAAAGCCCGGGGAAAGCAGATGGCATCGTGCTCGCTGTCGAATGTCGGGGTCAGACCGAACAGTCGCCGGTGCTCGCGCAGGCGCGCGGGCTGCGCGTGGCGGAACTCGATGCCGAGGAAGCGGAACTCATCATCGGTGATGAACGCCATCAGCTTGAGGAACAGCAGCATCAGGCACTCCATCTGCTGACGCAGCGGCGGATAGCCCTGGTAGTGAATGTCGAGGATCAGCCAGGCGTGCTCGCCCTGCTCGCGCAGCTGCGCGCAAAAGCCACCGGAGAGGATGTGCTGGAAGCGCAGGAAACTCTGCAACGCCTCTCCCAGGTCGCGGCTGGCCAGCAGCAGGTAGCCGACCACGTCGAGCAGGCGCGGCTTCATCACCTCGCCCAGGTGCAGACCGATGTCCACGTCGCCGGTGGCCGCGGCGAGCGAACGCCAGAACTGCGGCACCTCGTCGTGCAGCAACCGAGAAACCAGCATGGGCGGGCGCGGCCGGTGCAGGGAGTCGCGATAGACCTGCGTGGGGTCGAGGCCGAGATCGGCCATGGCCTCGTAGAGCAGGCGACGCAGGGTGGCCGAGTGGGTCAGCGGGGCACTGGAGATGGGCTGCATGGAATGTCCTTTTGACCAAAGACTTCCAGAGCGCGCATCTCCGGTCAATGATTCGCCAGCGCCTTGCCGCGCAGAATCCGGGCACAACAAAAAGGAGATCCGCCCCGCCATGAAACGCTCCCTCAGCGTCCTTGCCGTCCTCGTCGCCGCTTCTGCCGCAGGCGCCGGGTGGTACCTGCACGGCAAGCAGCCGGTCCGCGACGGCCAGGCTGCCCTTCCCGGGCTGCAGTCGGTCGTCGACGTGCGCTACGACGAACGCGGCGTGCCGCATATCAGCGCGCAGAACGAGACCGACATGTATCGCGCGCTGGGCTACGTGCAGGCGCAGGACCGCCTGTTCCAGATGGAAATGCTGCGTCGCCTGGCGCGTGGCGAGCTGGCCGAAGTCCTCGGGCCCAAGCTGATCGATACCGATCGCCTGTTCCGCACCCTGCGCCTGCGCCAGCGCGCCGCCTCCTACGTCGCGCACCAGGACACCAACTCACCCTCCTGGAAGGCGCTGCAGGCTTACCTGGATGGCGTCAACGCCTTCCAGGACAGCCATCCGCGGCCGCTGGAGTTCGACGTGCTGGGTATTCCCAAGCGCCCCTTCACCGCCGAGGACACCGTCGCCGTCTCCGGCTACCTCGCCTACAGCTTCGCCGTGGCGCTGCGCACCGAACCGCTGCTGACCTATGTGCGCGATACGCTGGGCGCCGACTACCTGAAAGTGTTCGACCTCGACTGGCATCCACAGGGCGTGCTCCAGTCCACCCCACTGGCCAGCAGCGACTGGCACGACCTGGGCACCATCGCCCAGCTCAGTGAACAGGCGCTTGCCTCTGCCGGGCTGCCGCAATACGAGGGCAGCAATGCCTGGGTGGTCTCCGGCAGCCACACACGAAGTGGCAAGCCGCTGTTGGCGGGCGATCCGCACATCCGTTTCGCCGCGCCCTCCGTGTGGTACGAGGCACAGCTCAGCGCGCCCGGCTTCGAACTCTATGGCCACCACCAGGCGCTGGTGCCATTCGCCATGCTCGGGCACAACCAGCAGTTCGGCTGGAGCCTGACCATGTTCCAGAACGACGACATGGACCTGGTCGCCGAGAAGGTCAACCCGGCCAATCCCGAGCAGGTCTGGTACCACGGCCAGTGGGTCGACCTGACGCACGAGGAGCAGAGCATCGCGGTCAAGGGCCAGGCGCCGGTCAAGCTGGTGCTGCGCAGCTCGCCGCACGGGCCGATCATCAACGACGCCCTCGGCCAGACCGCCGGCAAGACGCCTATCGCCATGTGGTGGGCCTTCCTGCAGACCGACAACCCACTGCTCGATGCCTTCTACCAGCTCGACCGCGCCGACACCCTGGACAAGGCCCGCGCCGCGGCGCAGAAGATCCAGGCCCCGGGCCTCAACGTGGTCTGGGCCAACGCCAAGGGCGACATCGCCTGGTGGGCCGCCGCACAGCTGCCGGTTCGCCCGCAGGGCGTCAATCCGAACTTCATCCTCGATGGCAGCACGCCGGCCGCGGACAAGGGCGCGTTCTACCCCTTCGGCGAGAACCCGCAGGAAGAAAACCCGGCGCGCGGCTACATCGTCTCGGCAAACTTCCAGCCGCTGCCCGCCAACGGCCGCCCGGTGCCCGGTTACTACAACCTGGCCGACCGCGGCCAACGCCTGAACCAACTGCTGAGCGACAGCTCGGTGAAGTGGGACCTGCAGAACAGCCAGGCGCTGCAGCTGGACACCACGACCGCCTATGGCCCGCGCACCCTTGCACCGCTGCTGCCGGCCCTGCGTGAAGCGGCGGCGAACGAGCAGGAGAAGGCGCTGGTCGAGCAACTCGCCGCCTGGAAAGGCGACTTCCCGCTGGATTCCGTGGCCGCCACGCTGTTCAGCCAGTTCCTCTATCAGGTTGCTTACGGCGCCATGCACGATGAGATGGGCGACACCTACTTCCCTCTGCTGCTGACCACGCGGACCATCGACACCGCCCTACCGCGACTGGCCGCCGACGCCGACTCACCCTGGTGGGACGACCGCAGCACGCCAGCGAAGGAAAGTCGCGCGGACATCGTCAAGGCCGCCTGGCGGGCCAGCCTGCGGCACCTGCGCGAAACGCTTGGGCAGAACCCGGAGAACTGGCAGTGGGGCAAGGCGCATACGCTCACCCACGTGCACCCGCTGGGCATGCAGAAGCCGCTGGACCGCGTGTTCAATGTCGGCCCCTTCGACGCACCGGGCGGGCACGAGGTGCCGAACAACCTTTCCTCGCCGATCGGCCCGGCACCCTGGGCGGTCACCTACGGCCCCTCGACGCGGCGCCTGGTGGACTTCGCCGATCCGACCCACGCGCTCGGCATCAACCCGGTCGGCCAGAGCGGCGTGCTGTTCGACGCGCACTACGCCGACCAGGCCAAAGCCTACGTCGAGGGCCAGTACCAGCCCGAGCACTTCACCGACGAGGAAGTAGAAGCCAACAGCAAAGGGCTGCTGCGCTTGCAGCCCTCCAGCCACTGAATCTCGCTGTCCGGCCTGAAACGACGAACCCCGCTTGCGCGGGGTTCGTCGTTTTTGGAGTAAAGGTTCTGCGGGAGGTGCCGTAGCTCCCTGGCACCTTATTCCCCCCAGGGATAAATGGGGTGTTGTATTCGGCGCCGCCTCCCGCCTTGCTGCAGGTTCTGCACAAGGAGTCGTTCGCACCGCTTACCGATCAGCCTGCGGGGTAGCCGGTGCTCGGTGTCGAACACTTTGAAGAGTAGTCGGCATCTGCTGGGAAGTAGGGGCTATTTGCTGTCAGATCATTCTGAGAGGCAGCCCTTTTCTCGCATCTGGAAATATGCCGGCGAGCGGCAGAAACGACACGGGCCACCCGAAGGTGGCCCGTGGTTCGACGGATGCCGGAGCAACCGGCGACAGCAGACGTCAGGCGGTAGCCGGAGCGTTCTTCTGCCAGTCGGTGGCGTTGGCTTCCATGGCTTCCTGGATCGCGCGCTTGCGACGTTCCTCTGCCTGACGGGTGAAGTACCAGGCAAAGAAGGTGAACATCGAAACGGTCAACAGGATGAGGCTGGCCACGGCGTTGATCTCCGGCTTCACGCCCAGGCGTACGGCGGAGAACACTTCCATCGGCAGGGTGGTGGAGCCCGGACCGGACACGAAGCTGGCCAGCACCAGGTCGTCCAGCGACAGGGCGAAGGACATCATGCCGCCGGCTGCCAGCGAGGGAGCGATCATCGGGATGGTGATCAGCAGGAACACTTTCCAGGGCTTGGCACCCAGGTCCATGGCTGCTTCCTCGATGGACAGGTCCAGTTCACGCAGGCGCGCCGATACCACTACCGCCACGTAGGACGAGCAGAAGCTGGTGTGGGCGATCCAGATGGTGACGACACCGCGCTCCTGCGGCCAGCCGATCATCTGCGCCATGGCCACGAACAGCAGCAGCAGGGACAGACCGGTGATCACCTCGGGCATGACCAGCGGCGCGGTAACCATGCCGCCGAACAGCGTGCGGCCACGGAAACGCGGGATGCGGGTCAGCACGAAGGCTGCCAGGGTACCCAGGACCACCGAGGACACCGCCGTGTACACGGCGATTTCCAGCGAGCGGAACACCGCGCTGATCAGCTGGGTGTTGTCCAGCAGGCCGACGTACCACTTCACCGACCAGCCACCCCATACGGTCACCAGCTTGGAGCCGTTGAAGGAGTAGATGACCAGAATCAGCATCGGTACGTAGATGAACAGCAGGCCAAGGACCAGCATTATGTTGGAGAAGGACCAACGCTTGTTCATACCTTGCCCTCCAGCTCTTTAGCCTGGTTCTTGTTAAAGAGAATGATGGGCACGATCAGGATCGCCAGCATCACGACGGCGAGGGCGGAAGCCACCGGCCAGTCACGGTTGTTGAAGAACTCCTGCCACAGCACCTTACCGATCATCAGCGTCTCGGGGCCGCCGAGCAGTTCCGGGATCACGAACTCGCCCACCGCCGGGATGAACACCAGCATGCAGCCGGCGATGATGCCGTTCTTCGACAGCGGTACGGTGATCTTCCAGAAGCTGGTCATGTTGCGCGCGCCCAGGTCGGAAGCCGCTTCCAGCAGGCTCATGTCGTGCTTGACCAGGTTCGCGTAGAGCGGCATCACCATGAACGGCAGGTACGAGTAGACGATACCGATGTACACCGCCAGGTTGGTGTTGAGGATGGTCAGCGGCTCGTGGATGACCCCCAGCCACATCAGGAAGCTGTTCAGCAGCCCGTTGTTGGAGAGGATGCCCATCCAGGCGTACACGCGGATCAGGATCGCCGTCCAGGTCGGCATCATGATCAGCAGCAGCAGTACGGTCTGCATTTCCTTGCTGGCACGGGCGATGCCGTAGGCCATCGGATAACCGATCAGCAAGCAGATGAAGGTACTGATCGCGGCCATCTTCAGCGAGCCCAGGTAGGCATCGATGTAGAGCGGGTCGTCGGTCAGCATCAGGTAGTTGCCCAGGTTGAGCACCACCTGCAGGGTCTGATCGGCGTACTGGAAGATCTGGGTGTACGGCGGAATCGCCACGTCTGCCGACGACATGCTGATCTTCACGACGATGGCGAAGGGCAGCAGGAAGAACAGCAGCAGCCAGAAGAAGGGTACGCCGATTACAGCGTGCCGCCCCCTGGGCAGGCGTTTTTGAATCGAGCTGACGATGTTCATGATTGCAGTACCACACCACTGTCGTCGTACCAGCTGATGTAAACCGGCTGGTCCCAGGTCGGACGAGAAACGTGGCGCTCGGCGTTGGCCATGAAGGCCTGCACGATCATCCCCGAAGCCAGCTTGATGTAGTACACCGAGTGGCCGCCGAGGTAGGCGATGTCATAGACGGTGCCCTGGGCCCAGTTGCAGCCTTCGTGCTCCAGGTTTTCCGGCTTCTGCGCGGAAACCATGACCTTCTCCGGACGCAGCGCATAGGTGATGCGCTTCTCTTCGGCACGGGTGCTGATGCCGTGGCCGATGTAGATCGGGTTTTCCAGCTGCGGGCAGGCGATGACCGCGTGGTCCTGCAGGTCCTCGATCAGCTGACCTTCGAACATGTTGACGTTGCCGATGAACTCGCAGATCAGGCGGCTGGCCGGCGTCTCGTAGATGTCCATCGGGCTGCCGATCTGCTCGATGCAACCCAGGTGCATGATGGCGATGCGCTGGGCCATGGTCATGGCCTCTTCCTGGTCGTGGGTCACCATCACGCAGGTCACACCCACGCGCTCGATGATCTCAACCAGTTCCAGCTGCATCTGCGAACGCAGCTTCTTGTCCAGGGCGCCCATGGGCTCGTCGAGCAGCAGCAGCTTCGGACGCTTGGCCAGCGAACGGGCCAGGGCCACGCGCTGACGCTGGCCACCGGACAGCTGGTGCGGCTTGCGCTTGGCGTACTGGGTCATCTGCACGAGCTTGAGCATCTCATCGACGATCTTGTCGATCTCGTCCTTGGGCAGACCGTCCTGCTTCAGGCCGAAGGCGATGTTCTGCGCCACGGTCATGTGCGGGAACAGCGCGTAGGACTGGAACATCATGTTGATCGGGCGCTCGTAGGGCGGCAGATCAGTGATGTCCTGGCCGTCCAGGAAGATGCGACCTTCGGTCGGCCGCTCGAAGCCGGCCAGCATGCGCAGCAGGGTGGATTTACCGGAACCGGAACCGCCGAGCAGGGCGAAGATTTCTCCCTTCTTGATGGTCAGGGAAACACTGTCCACCGCAAGGGTTTCGTCGAACTGCTTGGTGACCCGGTCGATTTTTACCAACACCTCTTTGGGCTGCTGGTCGCCCGCGAGGGCTTTCTTGTAGGCACCGGAGGCTATAGCCATTACCACAACTCCCAACTATGGATGCCCGGCCCCCGCGGCCGGGCATACTCGGATTGCTCTTACTTACCGGACTTGATCTTCGTCCAGGAACGGGTTTCCAGACGCTGAACCTTCGGCGGTAGCGGGATGGAGACATACAGACGGTCAAGCACTTCCTGCGACGGATAGACCGACGGATTGTGACGCAACTCCTGATCCATGACGGAGTCGGCCTTGCTATTGGGGTTGGCGTACCCCACGTACTCGCTGACCTTGGAGATGACTTCAGGCTGCAGCAGGTAGTTGATGAAGGCGTGGGCCTGCTTGACGTTCGGCGAGTCGGCCGGGATGGCCAGCATGTCGAACCACAGGTTGCCACCTTCCTTTGGAATCGCATAGGCGATCTTGACGCCCTTGCCAGCTTCCTTGGCGCGGTTGGCGGCCTGGAAGATATCGCCGGAGAAACCGGCGGCGATGCAGATGTCGCCGTTGGCGAGGTCGGTGATGTACTTCGAGGAATGGAAGTAGGTCACGTACGGACGCACGGCCATGAACTTGGCTTCGGCCTTCTCGTAATCCTGCGGATTGGTGCTGTTCGGGTCGAGGCCCATGTAGTTCAGCACCGCCGGGAACATTTCATCCGGCGAGTCGAGGAAGGCAACGCCGCACTTGGTCAGCTTCTTGATGTTTTCCGGTTCGAAGAGCATCGCCCAGGAATCGATCTTGTCGGTGCCCAGCACCTCTTTGATCTTCTCGACGTTGTAGCCGATGCCATTGGTGCCCCACAGGTAGGGGACGGCGTACTGGTTGCCCGGATCGGCCTTCTCCAGCCGCTTCATCAGCGCCGGGTCGAGGTTCTGCCAGTTCGGCAGCTTGCTGCGGTCCAGCTTCTGGAACACGCCAGCCTTGATCTGTTTGGAGAGGAAGTTGTTCGACGGGACGACCACGTCGTAGCCGGTGTGGCCGGCCAGCAACTTGCCTTCGAGAGTCTCGTTGGAGTCGAAGACGTCGTAGACGGGCTTGATGCCGGTGGCCTTCTGGAAATCGGCCAGGGTCGTCTCACCGATGTAGTCGGTCCAGTTGTAGATGTGCACGGTCTGTTCGGCCTGCGCGGCTGTGGCACCGAAGCCCAGCATGCAGACGGCGGTCATCAGGGTTTTGCGGAAGGGAATGCGCACACGTCGGTCCTCTCGTTGTTGTGAAGCTTCTTGGTCTGGTTGGCGTTTACAACTTGTACTGGGCCTTCCGTGGAGCGACGGGCGCTCTCGCAGAACCTTCGATGACGTCTGTTCTGCAACTTACGGTCATCCCACTGCAGATGATCCGGATCCGTGAAACCAGCGATGGAGGAGCGCACGTTCCCCCACCGCCGTTCGGTCAGAGCCCGGCCGGTCATGCCGACCTGCCAGGCCTGTCCATTACTTGCCGGACTTGATGGTGGTCCAGCTGCGAGTCATCAGACGCTGGGTCTTCGCCGGCAGATCCGGGAAGGCGTACAGCTTCTTCATGACGTCGTCGCTCGGGTAGATGCCCGGGTCCTTGCGGATCTCTTCCTTCACCAGCGGGGTGGCCGCGGCGTTACCGTTCGGGTAGGAAACGGTGTCGGTGATCTGCGCGATGACCTTCGGCTCGAGCACGAAGTTGATCCACTGCAGGGCAGCGTCCTTGTTCGCGGAGTCTTTCGGGATGGCTACGGTATCGAAGAAGGCGCCGGCGCCTTCCTTCGGAATGTTGTAGGCCACCTTCACGTTGTTCTTGGCTTCCACCGCACGGGACTTGGCCTGGTAGATGTCGCCGGAGTAGCCGATGGCGACGCAGATGTTGCCGTTGGCGAGGTCGGAGATGTACTTCGAGGAGTGGAAGTAGGTGATGTACGGACGAATCTTCAGGAACAGGTCTTCGGCGGCCTTGATTTCCTTCGGATCCTGGCTGTCGGACTTGTAGCCCAGGTAGTGCAGGGCTGCCGGGATCATTTCGGTCGGCGAGTCGAGGAAGCTCACGCCGCACTGCTTCAGCTTCTCGATGTTCTCGGGCTTGAACACCAGGTCCCAGGAGTCGACCGGCGCGTTGTCGCCCAGTACGGCCTTGACCTTGTCCGGGTTGTAGCCGATGCCAATGGTGCCCCACATGTACGGGATCGCGTACTTGTTGCCCGGGTCGCTGACCTCGAGGGTCTTCATGATGTCCGGGTTCAGGTTCTTCCAGTTCGGCAGCTTGGACTTGTCCAGCGGCTCGTACACGCCAGCCTTGATCTGCTTGGCGAGGAAGGAGTTCGACGGAACCACCACGTCGTAGCCCGACTTGCCGGCCAGCAGCTTGGCCTCCAGCACTTCGTTGCTGTCGTAGACGTCGTAGACGACCTTGATGCCGGTGGCCTTGGTGAAATCATCGACCGTGTTCGGCGCGATGTAGTCCGACCAGTTGTATACGTGCAGAACCTTTTCATCGGCCTGTGCCATACCGGCCACAGCGCCCGCCAGAGTCACAGCGAGCAAGGTCTTGCCGAAGATGTTAGACATGCGGGTAGCTCCAGTTATTTTTGATGTTCCGAGTGGCGTCGGACAGTTCCGCCGACACCACTCGGTGAGCCTGGCCAACGCACAGGCGCAGTCTGTCAAAGTCCCGGTTAAAGACTCAAGACAGCACTACGGCGGCGGTTTGATCGAGGCACTTGCGCGCCAGGGTGATCAACTCGTCGATTTCCGGCTTGGAGATGACCAGCGGCGGCGAAATAATCATAGTGTCTCCCACCGCGCGCATGATCAGGCCGTTGCGGAAGCAGTGCTCGCGGCACAGCATCCCCACGCCATTCTCGAAGCGCTCGCGGGTCTTCTTGTTCTTCACCAGCTCCAGTGCGGCAACCATGCCGACACCGCGCGCCTCGCCGACCAGGGGGTGATCCGCCAGCTCCTGCCAGCGTTTTTGCAAATACGGTGCCGTTTCCGCCTTGACGGTCTCGACGATCTTTTCTTCGCGCAGGATGCGGATGTTCTCCAGAGCCACCGCCGCGGCCACAGGGTGACCAGAGTAAGTGAAGCCGTGGTAGAACTCGCCACCCTCATTCAGGGTATCGACGATCTCGTCGCGGACGATTACGCCGCCCATGGGGATGTAGCCGGAGGTCAGGCCTTTGGCGATCGGCATCAGGTCCGGGGCGTTGCCGTAGTACTGGCTGCCGAACCACTCGCCGGTACGGCCGAAGCCGCAGATGACTTCGTCGGCAATGAACAGGATTTCGTACTTGGCGAGGATCTCGCGGATCTTCGGCCAGTAGGTGTCCGGCGGAACGATCACGCCGCCCGCGCCCTGGATGGGCTCGGCGATGAAGGCAGCGACGTTCTCTTCGCCGACTTCGAGGATCTTCTTCTCGAGCTGCTCGGCAGCCCAGACGCCGAACTCGTCCGGCGACATGTCGCCGCCCTCGCCGTACCAGTACGGCTGCGGGATGTGGACGATGCCAGGGATCGGCAGGTCGCCCTGGGAATGCAGCGCCTTCATGCCGCCCAGGCTCACGCCGGCGACGGTGGAGCCGTGGTAGCCGTTCCAGCGGCCGATGACCACCTTCTTCTGCGGCTTGCCCTTGATGCTCCAGTAGTGGCGGACCATACGCAGCACAGTGTCGTTGGACTCCGAGCCCGAACCGGTGAAGAACACGTGGTTCATGCCTTCCGGGGCGATGTCGGCGATGGCCTTGGCCAGTTCCAGCACGGGCGGGTGCGCGGTCTGGAAGAACAGGTTGTAGTAGGGCAGCTCCTGCATCTGCTTGTAGGCGGCCTCAGCGAGCTCCTTGCGACCATAGCCGACGTTCATGCACCACAGGCCAGCCATGCCATCGAGGATCTTGTTGCCCTCGCTATCCCACAGGTACACGCCTTCGGCCTTGGTGATGATGCGCGCACCCTTCTCGTTCAGCTGCTTGTAGTCGGTGAACGGAGCCAGGTGGTGTTCGCGGCTGAGCGCCTGCCAATGCTGGGTCTGGGCGCTGGTCTGTTTCGTCATTTGGGGAAAACCTCTCAGTAATAAACACAGGGCCCGACCGGCAGAGCCGGACCCCACGCCGATCAGACGGACAGCAGGAGGAACTCCCGCTCCCACGAACTGATCACCCGCTTGAAGTTCTCGTGTTCAGCGCGCTTCACGGCCACATAGGCGCGAATGAATTTGCTGCCCAGATACTGTTCAAGGGTCTTGCTGCCTTCCATGGTTTCCAGTGCCGCTTCGATGGTCAGCGGCAGGCGCAGGTTGCGCCGTTCGTAGCCACGGCCCTTCACCTGTGCGCTGGGCCGGATGCCTTCGACCATGCCGATGTAACCGCACAGCAGGCTGGCAGCCAGGGCCAGGTAGGGGTTGGCGTCCGCGCCGGCAAGGCGGTTCTCCACGCGGCGGTTGTCCGGGTTGGAATCCGGTACGCGCAGGCCCACGGTGCGGTTCTCCTCGCCCCATTCCACGTTCACCGGCGCCGAGGTATCGGGCAGGAAGCGGCGGAACGAGTTCACGTTCGGAGCGAACAGCGGCAAGGCCTCTGGAATGAAGCGTTGCAGGCCACCGACGTGATGGAGGAACAGCTCGCTCATGCTGCCGTCAGCATTGGAGAAGATGTTCTTGCCTGTCTTGATATCGATCACGCTTTGGTGCAAGTGCATGGCACTGCCCGGCTCGCCGGTCATTGGCTTGGCCATGAAGGTGGCGGCCACGTTGTGCTTGAGCGCGGCTTCGCGCATGGTGCGCTTGAACACCAGGATCTGGTCGGCCAGATCCAGGGCATCGCCGTGACGGAAATTGATTTCCATCTGGGCGGTGCCTTCTTCGTGAATCAGGGTGTCGAGGTCGAGGCCCTGGGCCTCGCACCAGTCGTACATGTCCTCGAACAGCGGATCGAATTCGTTCGCCGCGTCGATGGAGAAGGATTGGCGGCCGGTCTCCTGACGACCGGAACGGCCGACCGGCGCCTGCAGCGGGTAGTCGGGGTCGTCGCTGCGCTTGGTCAGGTAGAACTCCATCTCCGGCGCCACGATCGGCTTCCAGCCCTTGTCGGCATAGAGCTTGAGGACGTTCTTCAGGATGTTGCGCGGCGACAGCTCGATGGGATTGCCGAGCTTGTCGTAGGTGTCGTGGATGACCATCGCGGTGGGTTCGATGGCCCATGGGACGAGGAACACGGCATTCTCGTCCGGGCGGCAGACCATATCGATGTCGGCCGGGTCCAGCAGGTCGTAATAGATGTCGTCCTCGACGTAATCACCGGTCACGGTTTGCAGGAGAACGCTCTCCGGCAGGCGCATGCCCTTCTCGTTGAGGAACTTGTTGGTCGGCGCGATCTTGCCCCGGGCAATCCCGGTCAGGTCGGCGATCAGACATTCCACCTCGGTGATCTTGCGTTCCTTCAGCCAGCTGGTCAGCTGGTCAAGCTTGGTAGTCATAAAGACCTCAGGATTTGAGAGCCCAGCCCCAACCGCCGGGCTCAACGTTGCCCCGCCCTCTTGCTGCAGGCATTGCCGAATGCCTGGAAGATAGCGAGATAGTTGGGGTTCGTTTGCACCTGCCACTCCGGATGCCATTGCACCCCGAGGGCGAAGGCACTCGCGCCTTCGACGGAAAAGGCCTCTACCAACCCGTCGGGCGCCAGCGCTTCAACTCGAAGGCCGGGCGCCAGACGATCAACGCCCTGGCCATGAATGGAATTGACCTGGATCTGCTCCGGCAAGCCGATGCCGGCCAGCACGCCGCCCGGCCGCACATGCACGGCATGGCGCAGGGCGTACTTGACCTCGACCGGCGCATCGGCCGGCTCGCGGTGGTCCATGAATCCTGGTGTTTCGTGCACTTTCTGGTGCAAGGAGCCGCCCAACGCCACATTCATCTCCTGGAAACCCCGGCAAATTCCGAGTACAGGTACGCCCGCGGAAATCGCGGCGCGAACGAGGGGCAGGCTGGTGGCGTCGCGGGCGATGTCATGCAGAGTGCCAGCATCGCTCGCAAGGCCACTATAATGATGGGGTTCGACGTTCGAGGAGGAGCCCGTGAGGAGCACGCCATCGAGACTGTCGAGCAGGGTGTCCAGACTCAGAAGCTCGCCCAAGGCGGGAATGATCACTGGCAGACCATTCGCCCCAGCAACGACGGCTTTGAGGTACTTGTCGCCGGCGACATGGTTGGGGTGATGACCAACCTGTCTTGTGCAGGCGGTCACGCCGATTAACGGCTGGCGAGACATGGGACACCCGTGTTTGTAAGTGTTATGGGTTGCGTTCGAGCTTAGCCTTGTTCATTTTTTTACACAATAGCTCTGTAAAAAATTGCACACGGCTCTATGAACATCCCATGAAACCGGGCTTACAGCGTGTGACGAATAACCCAAAACGCCCCAAAAATGGCCCCTTCGCACCACCTCAGGGCAATTTTTGGCACTATTGACATAAAGTAGCCTTTCGGATTGACTCACACCTTAGCCCTTGAATGATTGAAATTTTTAACAATAAAGGTGTTGCATCATGTCGGTACCCCCGAGTGCCGTTCCGCTCACAGAAGCGACCGAGTTCCTGAAGGAACACCCCGAGGTCCAGTTCGTCGACCTCCTTATTGCAGATATGAATGGTGTGGTCCGCGGCAAGCGCATCGAACGCACCAGCCTGCCCAAAGTCTTCGAGAAAGGCATTAACCTACCCGCCTCGCTGTTCGCCCTCGACATCACGGGTTCCACCGTCGAAAGCACCGGTCTTGGCCTGGACATCGGCGATGCCGACCGCGTCTGCTATCCCATCCCTGACACCATCGCCATGGAACCCTGGCAGAAGCGCCCGACTGCGCAGCTGCTGATGACTATGCACGAGATGGAAGGCGATCCCTTCTTCGCGGACCCGCGTGAAGTGCTTCGCCAGGTCGTTCAGAAATTCACCGATATCGGCCTGTCGATCGTTGCCGCTTTCGAGCTGGAGTTCTATCTGATCGACCAGGAGAACGTGAACGGCCGTCCGCAGCCGCCACGCTCGCCGATCTCCGGCAAACGCCCGCAATCCGTCCAGGTCTATTCCATCGACGACCTCGACGAGTACGCCGACTGCCTGCAGGACATCATCGACGGCGCCCGCGCCCAGGGCATCCCGGCCGACGCCATCGTCAAGGAAAGCGCCCCGGCACAGTTCGAAGTCAACCTGCACCACGTCAACGACGCGCTGAAGGCCTGTGACTACGCGGTCCTGCTCAAGCGCCTGATCAAGAACGTCGCCTACGACCACGAGATGGACTCGACCTTCATGGCCAAGCCTTACCCGGGTCAGGCTGGCAACGGTCTGCACGTTCACGTGTCGCTGCTCGACAAGGACGGCAAGAACATCTTCACCAGCGAGGATCCCGAGCAGAACGCCGCGTTGCGCCACGCGATCGGCGGTGTGCTCGAGACCCTGCCGGCCTCCATGGCCTTCCTCTGCCCGAACGTCAACTCGTACCGCCGCTTCGGCTCGGCCTTCTTCGTGCCGAACGCGCCGAGCTGGGGCCTGGACAACCGCACCGTGGCCCTGCGCGTGCCGACCGGCGCGCCGGAAGCGGTACGCCTGGAGCACCGCGTTGCCGGTGCCGACGCCAACCCCTACCTGCTTCTGGCGGCCGTCCTCGCCGGTGTCCACCACGGCCTGACCAACAAGGTCGAGCCCGGTGCGCCTATCGAAGGCAACGCCTACGAGCAGTTGGAGCAGAGCCTGCCGAACAACCTGCGCGATGCCCTGCGCGAGTTGGACGACAGCGATGTGATGAACAAGTACATCAGCCCCGAGTACATCGACATCTTCGTCGCGTGCAAGGAGCACGAGCTGCAGGAGTTCGAATATTCGATCTCCGACCTCGAGTACAACTGGTATCTACATACCGTATAAAACCGAACAGCGACGCCGGCCTTAGTGCCGGCGTCGTCTTTCGGTGACGCCCGTACAGCGGGTGTGCCGGCGGCTGGCGCGGGGGGCGTCACCGTCGGACCGTCCGTCGCTCGCCTGACGATCGGCGGACACCCGCACCGGGGCGTCCTTGCACTGCCGCAGTCTTCACAGGAAATAAAAACGAAGCGGCCTCGCCGCCAGACGCGCTTTGCCATACAGGGAGAATGCCAATGCCACGCCTGCTCGCCCCGCTGTTGCTCACGCTGTGCCCGCTGTTCGTCCAGGCCCAAGAAGTCATCCGCGTCTACAACTGGAATGACTACATCGCACCTGAAGTGCTCAAGGACTTCGAGAAGAGCACCGGCATTCAGGTCGAATACCACACCTACAGCACCGCCGAAGAGCTGCAGAAGGCCCTGCACAGCGGCGAGCACATCGATGTCGCGGTGCCCTCGCACAACGAACTGCCAGGACTGATCAAGGACAAGCTGCTGCGGCCGCTGGATTTCAGCCAGCTACCCAACCGCCGCCATCTCGATCCGCAGCTGATGAGCAAGCTGGCCGCCGTAGACCCCGACAACCGCCACGCGGTGCCCTACCTGTGGGGCGCGGTGGGTCTCGCGGTGAACGAGCCGCAGGCACAGAAGGCCCTGGGCGGCCAGGTGCCGGAAAGCTGGGCTCTGCTCTTCGACACCCAGTACAGCCAGCGCCTTAAGAGCTGCGGCATGAGCATGCTCGACGCGCCCGACGAAACATTCTCGGTGCTGATGAATTACCAGGGCCGCAACTTCGCACGTAGCGCCCCGACACAGATTCGCCGCGCCGGCGAAGTGCTGCAGACGCTGCGTCCGAACCTGCGCTACATCGACAGCGAGCGCTACATCCAGGACCTCAACGACGGCAAGCTGTGCATCGCCATGGCCTGGGTCGGCGACGCCGTGCACGCGGCGCAGGCCGGCCAGCCGGTGAAGTTCGTGGTGCCGCAGGAAGGCTCCGTGCTGTTCATCGACAACCTGGTGATTCCCAGCAGCGCCGAGCACCCGGACCTGGCCCAGCGCTTCATCGACTTCCTGATGCAGCCGAAGGTGGCCGCGCAGATCACCAACGCGACCTTCTATCCCAACGGCAATGCCGACGCGAAGGAATTCCTCGACCCGGCCCTGCGCGGCGAGAACGGGCTCTACCCGGACCAGGAAACCCGGCGCCGCTTGTTCGCCCTGGAAACCGCACCGGAGAAGACCGCCCCGGTAATCAAGGACGTCTGGAGCCGCCTCACGGCGAGCAACTGACTTGCCCCTCCGGCGTGAGCTGGCGTCCAATAGCCGCTCACGTCCGGAGCGCTCCATGTCGACCACCGCCAGCACCTCCCGCAAGCCCCGCGCCAGCAGCCAGGCGCGCATCGCCGCCATCCTCGATGCGACCCGCGCGCTGCTCGCCGAAAGCGGCACCGCCGGCCTGTCGATCTATGCGGTGGCCGAGCGCGCGGACATGCCACCCTCCTCGGTCTATCACTTCTTCCCTAGCGTTCCGGCGCTGCTGCAGGCGCTGACCGCAGAGGTCCACGCAGCCTTCCGCGCCTGTCTGGAAGAGCCGGTGGACCACGCCGCGCTGCGCGACTGGCGGGACCTTTCGCGGATCGTCGAGCAACGCATGCTGGCGGTCTACGCCGGTGACGCCGCGGCGCGCCAGCTGATCCTCGCGAGCCACGGCCTCGCCGAGGTGACGCTCGCCGACCGCCAGCACGACGTGCAACTGGGCAACTCGATGCGCGCCCTGTTCGACCATCACTTCCACCTGCCGGAGCTGCCCGAGGACATCGAGGTGTTCAGCCTGGCCATGGATCTCAGCGACCGCGTCTATGCGCTATCGGTACAGCGGTTCGGTCATATCGAGCCACGGCTGGCCGAGGAAGGCCGGCGCGTCCTCGACGCGTACCTGGGGCTGTATCTGCCGCCCTGCTTGCCCAAGCGGCAGCTGTAAGCTGCGCGCAGCATTTCAGCGTCATACTCTCCGAAGCCCATAGCCGGATATTTATCCGTATTTATGAGGCCATTGCTCAGCGCCCCGATAAATAACGCTTTGAAAGCCGATTTTTATCGGATATAAATTGCCAAAGCCCAGTTAGGGACTGCAATCGTTCGCCTGACGGCATCTGTATCGGCCACCGCCCAAGCCGGAAGGCCGATAGATATCGGCAAACGGAGCGTTCCGCTCGACCCGCAACGCCGATCGTTGCGGCAAGAGGCTCCGGGCTCGACGAAACCGAAGCGCCTATCCTTGTCCACGGTTTCGATCCGGACGAACGGGAGGACGCACTCATCGCCCGGGACGCGCGCCATCAACGTCGTCCCAACCGAGTAACCCATCCGGCGGCAGCCCGCGCCCGCCACCGGTTTCAGCCTTCAGCAAAATGGTGAATCCATGACTACCCTGACCAGCACTCCCCGCGCCGATGGTTTCCGCATGCCGGCTGAATGGGAACCCCATACCCAGACCTGGATGGTCTGGCCGGAGCGTCCGGACAACTGGCGCCTGGGCGGCAAGGCCGCGCAGGCTGCGTTCAGCGCCGTCGCCGAGGCCATCGCGCGCTTCGAGCCGGTCACCGTCTGCGTCTCCGCCGGCCAGTACGAGAACGCCCGCGCCCGCCTGAGCAACGCCATCCGTGTGGTCGAGATCACCACCGACGACGCCTGGGTGCGCGACACCGGCCCGACCTTCGTGATCAATGACCAGGGCGCCGTGCGTGGCGTGGACTGGACCTTCAACGCCTGGGGCGGCCTCGACGGCGGCCTGTACTTCCCCTGGCAGCGCGACGACCAGGTAGCGCGCAAGATCCTCGAGATCGAAGGCTGCGAGCGCTACCGCACCGAGGGCTTCGTGCTCGAGGGCGGCTCGATTCACGTCGACGGCGAAGGCACCGTGATCACCACCGAGGAATGCCTGCTCAACCGCAACCGCAACCCGCACCTGTCCCGCGAGGAGATCGAGGCGGTACTGCGCGAGCACCTGGCGATCGACACCGTGATCTGGCTGCCGGACGGCCTGTACAACGACGAGACCGATGGCCACGTCGACAACTTCTGCTGCTACGTGCGCCCGGGCGAAGTGCTGCTGGCCTGGACCGACGACCCGCAGGACCCGAACTACCCGCGCTGCCAGGCTGCCATGCGCGTGCTGGAGCAGGCGCGCGACGCCAAGGGTCGCCAACTGGTCGTGCACAAGATGCCGATCCCAGGCCCGATCCACGCGACCGAGGAAGAGTGCGCCGGCGTCGACCTGGTCGACAGCTCGCAAGAGCGCGATCCGTCGATTCGCCTGGCCGGTTCCTACGTGAATTTCCTGATCGTCAACGGCGGCATCGTGGCCCCCAGCTTCGACGACGCGAAGGACGCGGAAGCCAAGGCCATCCTGCAGCGCGTGTTCCCCGAGCACGAAGTGGTGATGGTGCCGGGCCGCGAGATCCTCCTCGGCGGCGGCAACATCCATTGCATTACCCAGCAGCAGCCGGCGCCGCAGAAGCGCTGATCCGCTAGCCGCCAATGAAAAGGCCGTCGTCCCGCGAGGGGCGACGGCCTTTTTGCATGCCCTTGCAGGAGCGAGCTTTCTCGCGAACTGCTCCGCAGCGGGGCCGGTTCGCGAGCAAGCTCGCTCCTACGAAAAGCCTTTCGGCCTTAGAACAGCGGCAGGGTGTAGCTGACGATCAGGCGGTTCTCGTCCTGGTCGCGCTGGGAGGCATAGCCGGACTTGCTGGCCGCCGGCAGGTCGCTGCGCAGCGCGGCGTTCTTCCAGGTGAAGCCCAGGCCCTTGAAGGTGCCGTCCGGGATTACGTAGGCCAGGCTGAAGTCGCGCTCCCACTCGCCCTGGTCGCCGCCCTTGGTCTTGATGTTGTCGGCGTTCAGGTAGATGGCGTTAAAGGTCAGGCCGGGTACGCCGACCTGGGCGAAGTCGTAGGCGTAGCGTGCCTGCCAGGTGCGTTCGCCGGCGTGCTGGAACTTGCCGATCTGTACGTCAGTGATCAGGTAGGCAGTGGAGCCTTCACCGTCGCCACGGTTGAGGAAGGGGAAGTCGCTGTCGCCGTTGAGCACCTGGTAGCCGGCGCCGATGCTGTGACCGGCCAGGTTGTAGGTGAACAGGCCGCTGTAGGCACGGTTGTCCACTTCACCCTTGGTCACGTTGCCGCCGTAGTAGCCGCTGCTGACGTAGCCGTCCGCGCGGCCAGAGGCGCTGCCGTTCTTGCCGTCGGATGTGCTGTCGAAGGCGCGCAGGTCGGTCTTCAGGACGCCAGGGCCGATCGCCCAGCTGTGCTGCAGGCCGAGGAAATGCTGCTGGTAGAAGTCGGTCAGTTGGCCGTAGTAGTACTGCAGGGTGAGATCCTTGTTCACCTTGTAGTCGCCGCCGGCGTAGTAGAACTTGTTGCTGTCGCGGGCGCTCGCGGTCGAGCCGTTGGCCCCGCCGATGGACAGGCTGCGCCAGTCGGTGGAGTTGCGCCCGCGGGTGTGTTCCAGCTGGCCGCCGACCAGGGTCAGGTCCTTGATATCGGTCGAGGTGACCTGGCCGCCTTCGAAGGTCACCGGCAACAGCCGGCCGTCGTTGTAGACCACCACCGGCAGCTTCGGCTGCAGGGTGCCGTAGCGGAACTCGGTCTTCGAGACCTTGGCCTTGAGGGTCGGGCCAAGGCTGCTGAATTCGTCCACTGCACGGCCATCGCCATCGGAGGGGAACACAGTGCCGGCCTGCTGGCTGGAGGATTCGTAGTGGGTGCCTTTGCCGCTATCCAGGCGCACGCCGAGCAGACCCAGCGCGTCGACGCCGAAGCCCACGGTGCCCGCGGTGTAGCCGGACGCATAGTTGAGCAGGAAGCCCTGGCCCCACTCTTCCTGTTTGTTCGGCGCGGCGGTGCCGTTGCGGTTGTCGGTGTTGATGTAGAAGTTGCGCAGGGTCAGGCTGGCCTTGCTGTCTTCGATGAAACCGCTGGCGCTGGCGGTCTGCAGCTGGATGCCGAATGCGCTTGCAGCCACGGCGAGGGCCAGCGCGGATTGCGTGATGTTACGGCTCTTCATTGGTGAATCCCCATTTATTGATCTTGTGTGAAGTCGGCAATCGCGACACGAAGTGCGTCGCGCAAGCGGCCGCGCGCAGCCGGAAAAAAGCCCGGAACTGCTGGCGCACAGCGGTCGGTAGTCGGTTGCCCCTAGGCAGGGTCTAGGCGCGGACGGGCAGGCAGGAAGGCACTTGCGGGAAGGAATGGCAGCGTCATGGTGAATGCTCGTGTCTTGTTGTTTTGGGCAAGGCCGGGGGCCTTCCCGCAGGCATGGCAAACCCCGGGCCAATTGGCCCAATCTGCCTAGACACGTGGATTGGCGCGGGTCTGCACCCCGTAGCCTGGTCCTTCGCCGCGCACTGGTCAGCGGAAATCCGCCACCTTCCCCGGACGCTCTGGCGGATGCTCGCCACCTGAGTTGCCGGACTTCGTTGCCTGGCCCTTGCGGCCACGCTGGGGGCAACGATAAGAGATCGGGAATAAATCCAAAAAGAATTAATTATTAAAACTTAATTGCCAAATGGAATAAAAGATAGACGCCTCACAAGAGCGGGGATGAAGGCGCAGGCCTGTCAGGCCTGCTCGATACGGTCCTTGCCGTTGCGCTTGGCCTGGTAGAGCGCGGAGTCGGCGCGGCCGTAGAGGCTGGAGAGATTCTCGTCACCGGCGCGCAGCAGGGTCATGCCCTGGCTGACCGTCACGCCGAACGCCTGGTCGCCTTCGTTGAAGCGCAGGCGCTGCACCTCGCGCAGCAGGCGCTCGCCGATCTGCCGCGCCGTGCCCTGGTCACAGCCGGGCAGCAGCACGGCGAACTCCTCGCCGCCGATGCGCCCGAACAGGTCGCCACGGCGCAATGCGCCGCTGGCGCACTGGGCGATCTTCTGCAGCACGCGGTCGCCGACCTGGTGGCCATAGCGGTCGTTGATCTTCTTGAAGTCATCGACGTCCAGCAGCAGGAAGGCCAAGGGCGCACCGGCGCGCTGGCAGTCGTTGAAGGCCTGCTCGGCGTTGTCGAAGAAGTAGCGGCGGTTGCTGCTCTGGGTCAGCACGTCGGTGGTGGCCAGGCGGTGCAGCTCGTTCTCCAGGTGCTTCTTGTCGGTGATGTCTTCGGCGATGCCGACCACCATGAGCGGCAGGCCGGCATCGCTGTGCTGGCTGATGAAGCACTTGTCGCTCAGCCAGCGCACTTCGCCGTCCGCGCGCAGGATGCGGTACTCGCGCTGCTCCACCGCACCGCGCTCGATCACCTGGTCGAAGCTGCTCTGCGCGTAGTCCAGGTCGTCGGGGTAGATGGAGTCGCGCCACTCGCTGAAATCCGCCAGCAGCAGCGCCGCGGAGCGACCGAAGATGCGCTCGTACGCCGGGCTGACGTAGACCATGCGCTGCTGCTGCCAGTCGAATGCCCAGAGCACGGCATTCACGCTGGCCAGCAGCGCGCTGAACAGTTGCTCGCGTTCCTTGAGTCGTTCGGCTTCGGCACGGCTATGCAGCAGCGCCAGCAGCACCTCCTCGTAATCGCTCGACACCTTGCCCTTCTCTTCCATGCACACGCTCCCGCCCAATCGAGTGGGCTATGACCGCAAAAGTAGCCAAGTGCTCGGAGAAAAAAGCAAAAGCCCGCCGAACGGCGGGCTTTTTGTGACCAGCTTCGCGTTGGCTCAGACGGCCGGGCGCAGCGAGTAGGTCTTGAGCTGCTCGGCGAACTCGCGCAGCGACTGGATACCGCTGGCCTCGGCCTCCTGCACCCACTGCTTGATCGCGGCGAGCATGTCGTGGCCGTTGGCGCTGGTCTTCGCCCAGATCTGCTGCAGAGCGAGGCGCTTCTCGTAGATCACCTGCAGGGCCTGGCTGTGTTCCAGCAGACGCTGAATGCGCGCGTGGTGGCTTTCCTCCAGCAGGCTGGTCTCGCGCGACAGCAGGCGCTTGGCGCGGCGGAACAGGTGGCGGACCGACTCGTCGGCCTTGGCCAGCTCCTGCTTTACCAGCGGGCCGATCACCAGCTTGCGGTACTGCGCCATGATCTGGAAACGGTTGTTGAGGATGGCCATGGCGGTATCCATGTCCAGGCTGCCCTTGCCTTCGACGCGGTGCGCGATGGGCGCCACACGGGCCACCTTGGCCAGGCGCAGGAAGCTGAACAGCTTGATCCAGGCCCAGCCCATGTCGAACTCCCATTTCTTCACCGACAGCTTCGCCGAGTTGGGATAGGTGTGGTGGTTGTTGTGCAGCTCTTCACCGCCGATCAGGATGCCCCAGGGCACCAGGTTGGTGGCGGCGTCGCGGCACTCGAAGTTGCGGTAGCCGACCGCGTGGCCCAGGCCATTGATGACACCAGCCGCCCAAACCGGAATCCAGGCCATCTGCACGGCCCAGACGGTCAGGCCGAGGGCGCCGAACAAGGCGACGTCGATCAGCACCATCAGCGCGATGCCGCCCAGCGGGAAGCGGCTGTATACGTTGCGCTCGATCCAGTCTTCCGGGCAGTTCTTGCCGTAGATGCGCAGGGTGTCTTCGTTCTTCGCTTCCTCGCGATACAGCTCGGCGCCGCGCCGCAGGACGGTGCCCAGGCCCTTGTACACCGGGCTGTGGGGGTCGTCGGCGGTTTCGCACTTGGCATGGTGCTTACGGTGGATGGCGGTCCACTCGCGCGTGTTCATGCCGGTGGTCATCCACAGCCAGAAGCGGAAGAAGTGCTGCAGCGCCGGATGCAGGTCGAGCGCGCGGTGCGCCGAATAGCGATGCAGGTAGACGGTTACGCTGACGATGGTGATGTGGGTCAGCACAAGCGTAACGACAATCAATTGCCACAGAGGCAGATCAAGGAAACCGTTGTACCACATGGATGAAAATGAACCTCGATGAGGAAGGATCGACAAGCCCGGCAATCTGGGCCATCCCGCATTATCAACAAGCAAGGCCGGAATACCATCAGGTCTTTTTGATAAGAACCAAGGCCAATGGCCACCCTCTATACTGCGCAACCAATAAGTCGTCCACCCCACCCGATGAAGCCACACCTGCGTGCCCTGCAAATCGGCCTGTCGTACCTGGCCGCCGCCTCCGTCTGGATCCTCCTGAGCGATGATGCCGTCCGTCTGGTAGTCGGGTCCTCCGACACCGAATTCTGGCTGCTCGCCAAGCGTTTTCTCTTCGCCAGCCTCACCGCCGGCCTGCTCTACCTGCTGATGCGCCGCCAGTTTGGCCACCGGCAACGGGCCTACGCGGCGCTCATGGCCAGCGAACAACGCCTGAACCGCGCCCTGAATGCGGTGGAGGACGGGCTCTGGGAGTGGGACCTGCGCAGCGACCGGGTCTTTTATTCCTCGGGCTTCGCAAGATTGCTCGGCCTGCCCGCCGAAGAGCTGGGCGACAGCAAGGCGTTCTGGTGCGATCGCCTGCACCCCGACGACCGGGAAGCCACCCTGCAGGCTCACCGCGAGCACCTCGAAGGCCACAGCGAGCGGCTCGACTGCACATACCGCCTGCGCCACGCCGATGGCGGTCATCGCTGGATCCATTCGCGCGGCCGCGCCATTCGCGACACGCACGGCGACCCCGTGCTGATGACCGGCGTCAGTCGCGACGTCACCCGCCAACGCAGCCTCGACGACCACCTGCGCCAGGCCGCCGCGGTGTTCGAAGCCACCCAGGAAGGCCTGCTGGTGACCGACGAGCGCGGCGTCATCCTGCACATCAACCCGTCCTTCCAGCGCATCACCGGCTACACCGCCGATGAAGTGCTGGGGCGCAATCCGTCGATGCTCAAGTCCGGCCTGCAGGACAATGATTTCTACCAGCGCATGTGGCAAACCCTGGGCCGCGACGGCGTCTGGTGCGGGGAGATCTGGAACCGCCGCAAGAACGGCGAGGTGTACCCCCAATGGCAGCACATCTGCGCCGTGCATGACGACCGAGGCCAACTGACCCGCTATGTGGCGGTGTTCTCCGACCTCAGCAGCATCAAGCGCTCACAGCGTGAACTGGACTTCCTCGCCCACCACGACCCCCTGACCGGCCTGCCCAATCGCCTGCTGCTGCGCGAACGCATCGAGCAGGCCGTCGTCCGCGCCGGGCGCCAACCGGGAAGCGGCGCACTGCTGCTGCTCGACCTGGATCACTTCAAGCACATCAACGACAGCCTCGGCCACAGTGCCGGCGACCAGGTGGTAAAGGCCGTCGCCGAACGCCTGCGGACCTGCCTGGACCGGACCGACACCCTGGCCCGCCTGGGCGGCGACGAATTCGCCGTGCTCCTCGAATGCCGCCAGCCGAACCACGCCAGCAGCCTGGCCCAGCGCCTGCTGCAGTCGATGAGCGCGCCTTTCGACATCCAGGGCCAACGGGTCTATGTCTCGGCCAGCCTCGGCATCAGCCTGTTCCCCGACGACGCCGGCAATGTCGACCATCTGCTCCAGCACGCCGACGCCGCGCTGTTCCAGGCCAAGGCCAGCGGACGCAACTTGTACGCCTTCTACACGCCCGAACTGACTGCCCGCGCCCGTTCCCATGTGGAAGTGGAAAGCGCCCTGCGTCGCGCGCTGGAACAGGACGAGCTGCGCGTCCACTACCAGCCGGTGCACGACCTGGCCACCGGCCGCCCCGTCGGGGTCGAGGCGCTGGTGCGCTGGCAACATCCGCAACGCGGCCTGGTGCCGCCCGGCGAGTTCATCCCGGTGGCCGAGGAATGCGGGCTGATCGGCGCCCTGGACACCTGGGTGCTGAACCAGGCCTGCCGGCAGATGCGCCGCTGGCTGGACGTGGGCTGCGAGCTGGAGTTCGTCGCCGTCAACCTGTCCAGCCGGCTGTTCGCCCGCGACGGCATCGAGCAGCAGGTGGCCCGCGCGCTGGCCGACAGCGGCCTTCAGGCGCGCCATCTGGAGCTGGAAGTCACCGAGAGCGCGATCATGCAGAACATCGACCAGTCGGTAGCGCTGCTACAGCGCCTGCGCGACCTGGGGGTGCAGCTGGCGATCGACGACTTCGGCACGGGCTATTCCTCGCTGATGCGCCTCAAGCGCATGCCGGTGCAGAAGCTGAAGATCGACCAGGGATTCGTCGCCGGCCTGCCCGGCTGCGCCGAGGATGCGGCCATCGCCTGCGCGATCATTGCGTTGGCGCGCAGCATGGGGCTGAAGGTTGTTGCGGAGGGCATCGAACGGGCCGACCAGGCGACTTTCCTGCTCGGCCAGGCCTGCGACTACGGCCAGGGCTACTGGTATGGCCGGCCGCAACCGCCCGAGGCGCTGCCGCTAAACCAGCCGGCCGGCGCAGAACCCGCCTGAGCCGGCGTTACCTCGACTCCTCCAGGTGCCGCTGGAGAAAGGCGCGGCTGGACTCGATGATCGCCCGCTGGCTGTCCTCGCTGGCCATCATCCGCGCCAGAACCAGCGCGCCCACGCACTGGGCGAGCAGCGCCCAGGCATCTTCCTCGGAACCTGTCACCTCGGCCCAGGCCCGTTGCAGCTCGAGCAGCGCCTCTTCGGCGCTCTGCCGCACAGACAGGTCGGCGCGCGCGATCTCCGCGCCCAGCGCCGGAATGGCGCAACCGCCGGCCGGTTCCTGCACGTGCACGAGACTCAGGTAGCGGGTAAGTCCGCGCATCAGTCGCTCGCGATCGAAGGGTTTGCGCTGGTCGGCCAGGCGCTCGACGCTGCGCATCAGCTCGCGCTGGACGATGGCGGCGAAGAGTTCATCCTTGGACGAGAAGTGGTTGTAAAAGGCGCCACCGGACAACCCCACCGCCTTCATCAGCCCATCGACCCCGGCATTGGCGAAACCGCCCTGCTTGGCGATGGCCGCGCTGCTGTCGAGCAGGCGCTGGCGGGTTTCTTCCTTGTGGGTGGCTGAATAGCGCATCGGCTGCCTCCGGGGGACGGCTTGACGGATGCCGGGAGCATAACATAACGTCCGTTTACCTAACGATCGTTTACCAACAACAACACGAGGGTCTGCGCATGAGCGACAACGAGAAGAAAGTCGTGCTGGTCATCGGCGCCGGCGATGCCACGGGCGGCGCCATCGCCCGCCGCTTCGCCCGCGAAGGCTATGTCGCCTGCGTAACCCGGCGTTCGGCCGACAAGCTGCAGCCGCTGGTCGGCAGCATCCGCGCCGAGGGCGGCGAGGCCCACGGCTTCGCCTCGGACGCGCGCAAGGAAGAGGACGTGATCGAGCTGGTGGAAACCATCGAGCGCGACATCGGCCCGATCGAGGCCTTCGTCTTCAACATCGGTGCCAACGTGCCCTGCAGCATCCTCGACGAGACCGCGCGAAAGTATTTCAAGATCTGGGAAATGGCCTGCTTCTCCGGCTTCCTCACCAGCCAGGCGGTGGCCCGGCGCATGGTCAAGCGCCAGCGCGGCACGATCCTCTTCACCGGTGCAACCGCCGGCCTGCGCGGCGCTGCAGGCTTTGCCGCCTTCGCCGGCGCCAAGCACGGCATCCGCGCCCTGGCCCAGAGCATGGCCCGCGAGCTCGGCCCCATGGGCCTGCACGTGGCGCATGTGGTGGTCGACGGCGCCATCGACACCGAGTTCATCCGCGACAACTTCCCGCAGAAGTACGCGCTCAAGGACCAGGACGGCATCCTCTCCCCCGAGCACATCGCCGATAACTACTGGTACCTGCACAGCCAGCCGCGCGACGCCTGGACCTTCGAGCTCGACCTGCGCCCGTGGATCGAGCGCTGGTGAATCCCGATAACGACAACAATGAGAGCATCGCCCATGAGCAAAAGCGTCGAGTTCTACTTCGACTTCGGCAGCCCGACTTCCTACCTGGCCTTCACCCAGTTGCCTGGCATCTGCGCCGAAGCCGGCGCTGAACTGGTCTACCGCCCGGTGCTGCTGGGCGGGGTGTTCCAGGCCACCGGCAACGCCTCGCCCATCGCCGTCCCGGCCAAGGGTCGCTACACCCTGATCGACATACAGCGCTTCGCCCGCCGCTACGGCGTGCCGATGAAGATGAACCCGTTCTTCCCGATCAATACGCTGCAGCTGATGCGCGCCGCCACCGGCGTGCAGATGCGCCAGCCGGAGCGCTTCGCGGCGCTGCTCGACTGCGTGTTCAAGGGCATGTGGGTGGACGCGCTGAACCTGGGCGACCCGGCCGTGCTCGGCCGGGTGCTCGCCGAGGCGGGCTTCGATCCGCAGGCATTGCTGGCGCTGACGGCGGATCAGGAAGTGAAGGACGCGCTCAAGGCCAACACCGAGGCAGCCATCAAGCGCGGCATGTTCGGTGCGCCGACCATGTTCGTCGGCAACGAGATGTTCTTCGGCCAGGACCGCCTGGACTTCGTCCGCGAGGCCCTGGCCTGAGGCCTCAGTGAGCGCGGGCCGGCTTGCGTTCGCGGATGCAGGTCGGCCCGGCGCGTTCCTCGACGGCCTGGCGCACTTCGTCGCGCAGGCCGAGCAGGAAGGCCGCCTCGGCGGCGACGAACAGCGGGCCGACGACCAGGCCCATCAGGTCATCGACGAAGGCCGGCTTGCGCCCTTCGTACCAGTGGCCGACGAACTGGATCACCCAGCCCACCAGGAACAGCCCCAGGCCCCAGCCCAGCCAGCTGGCGGTGCTGCCTGCGGCCAGATCCGCACCAACCCACAGGCTCAGCGCCAGCAGCGCGCTCATCAGCAGGCCGAAGCGCAGGTCCAGGCGCAGGTAGAACACCGCCGAGGCCAGGGCAAGCAGAGTCGCTGGCGCCAGCAGCAGGCCGCCGATCTCCACACCCGGACGCGACAGCAGCACGGCGATGGACAGGACGATCATCGGGATGCCGATGAAATGGCTGAGGATGTTGCGACGGTCGCGGTGGTAGGCGGCGTATTGGGCAAGGTGGTCGACGAGCGTTTTCATGATTGTTCTCCCGCAAGGTGCTGGCATCATGGTTGGGCTGCGCCCTCCCATTCTGTCAACTAGCCGACAAAGCCCATGAGCGACACCTCTGCCTGCCTGCAACGCATCGCCTCCGGCCGCTGGTTCCAGGGCCTGCCCGAGGAACTGCGCGAAGCCCTCGGGCGAGCCGCCCTGGTCCGCCAGTTGCCGGCGGGCCAGCGGCTCTTCGCCCGCGGCGACGCGCCCTGCGGCCTGTACTGCGTGGTCGAGGGGCAGATGCGCATAGGCGCGGTCGGTGCCAGCGGCAAGGAGGCGTTGCTGGCCCTGGTCGAGGCGCCCAACTGGTTCGGCGAGATCTGCCTGTTCGACGGCCAGCCGCGCACCCACGACGCCTACGCCGAAGGCCCGACGATCCTCCTGCAGGTGCCCATGCCGGCGTTGCGCGCTCTACTCGACCGGCACCCCGAGTACTGGCGCGACTTCGCCCTACTGATGAGCCACAAGCTGCGCATGACCTTCGCCGTGCTCGAGGAACTGGCCCTGCTGCCCGCCGCGACACGCCTGGCGCGGCGCCTGCTGATGCTGGCGGAGAGCTACGGCGAGACCGGCGCCAGCCAGCGCGAACTGCACCTGCCGCAGGAGCAGCTCGCGGCCATGCTCGGCCTGTCGCGGCAAACCACCAACCACATCCTCAAGGACCTCGAGTCGCGCGGCCTGCTGCGCCTGAGCTACGGCGGCATCGAGATACTCGACTACCCAGGTTTGCGCAGCGCCGCCCAGGCAGAAGCATGACGCGGTTGGCGAATCACTCTTTCGGATGGTTGCACACTGTGGGGCAGGCGTTAGCCTTGTGCCGAGCCGCGCGGCCCTAGGGCTGCGCGCAGGGCGCGGGGGCGCCCGATCCACCCGGGGCGCATCGCAGAGCGCCCGGCTTGCCAGGCAGGGCAAGCGCAGCACGCGTTTAGAAAGGCAACCCCACCGCCGGCACGACCGGACGGCCAACAAGAACAACAGGGAAACACCGCCATGACCCGCAAATCCATCTTGCTGTACCTGTTCGTCTGCTGCATCGCGTTACTTCCCTTCCCAGCGTCGGCCAACCTTCCCACCGAAGAGCTGCAACTGCAGAGCATGCAGGTGAACGCCTGCCGCGCCCTGGCCAGCCTGATGCTGCTGCGCGGCGAAGGCTTCCAGGACACCCATGCGAAGCAGCTGAAGACCGACCTGGCCGCCCTCGACGTCGCGGTGAAGGGCTACGCCAAATCTGACGAAGGCCTGAAGAAGGCCTACCAGGAATTGCTCACCCAGGTGCACAACGGCACCACCTACGGCCCCAAGGAAGAGGACCTGCCATGGAGCTACTCCAAGGACCTCAGCCGCTCCCTGCGTGACTTCCTGGGCGAGGTCGAGCGCTTCGTGCCGCCTTCCAAGGCCGGCGAGCTGCCGCTCTGGGAGCTGCCCGCGCGGGTCGAGTACCTCTCCGTGCAATACCTCGGGCGCGTCTACCTGGGCGGCCTGGAGATCGCCCGCGAGCAGCCGCAGGCCTATCTCGGCCAGGACGAGAGCACGCTGATTCCGGTAATCGACCAGGGCATCGGCAAGCTGCCGGCGGGCGCGGCGTCCGACAAGCTGCGCACCCGCTGGGATTACCTCAGCGCCGCACTGCGCGACATGAACAGCAAGAGCAATGCGCTGGTCAGCGTCTCCGGGCGGCCCTGGGCGCCGATCATCGTCGAGCGCCACTCGCGGGAAATGGCCTCCCAGCTGATGCAGCTCAGCCAGCAGTGAGCCTTGCGCCCGCCACCGGCGGGCGCTTCACAGCCAGCCTTTGTACTTGAACCAGAGGTACGGCAGGATCGCCGAAATCACCATGGCCACCAGCGCCATGGGGTAGCCGGCCGCCCAGGCCAGCTCGGGCATGTGCTGGAAGTTCATGCCGTACACAGTGCCCACCAGCGTCGGCGGCAGGAACAGCACGGCAGCGATGGAGAACACCTTGATGATGCTGTTCTGCTCGATGTTGATCAGGCCGAGCGTGGCATCGAGCAGGAAGGTGATCTCGCCGGACATCTTCGTCAGGTACTCGCTGAGCGAGCGCACGTCGCGCTCCACCGACTTCATTCCCAGCCGGGCGTCCTCGCTGACCCAGGCATTGCTTCCCTGGCGGAAATAGGCAACGGGCCGACCAACGCTGAGCAAGCTGCCGTTGAGCTTGGACAGCAGCGAGTTGCTGCGCCCCAGGTGCTTGACGATCTGCTGCAGGTCGGTCTTCGGCAGGCGGCTCTTCGGCAGCTCGCCATTGTGCTCGGTGAAGATGTCGCGGGACAGCGTATCCAGCTGTGCCTGCACCTCTTCCAGGACATCGGCGATTCGGTCCACCACGCTATCCAGCAATTCGACGAACAGCAGGTCGGCAGTCCCTTTGCAGCCACCGCGCTGCACCCGCGCTTCGAAGGTGCGGAATGGCAGCAGCTCGGCATAGCGCACGGTCACGAGCCACTTCGCAGTCAACACGCAGGTGATCTCGGCGGTGCTGGGGCGATGCTCGCGAATGCCGCTCACCACAGCCGTGGTCATGTAGAGCGCGCCGTTGCTTTCGTAGAAGCGCGAGGAGTCCTCGATCTCCGCCATCTCCTCGCGGGTCGGCACGTTGACCCCGATGATCGACTCGAGCAGCGCCTCTTCCTCCTGGGTCGGGTGCAGCAGGTCGATCCACAGCGTGCCGGCCGGCATGCCGCCTTGCAGGTCGCCCCGGTGGGGCTCCAGGCGGTCGCCTGCAAGCGAGTAATAGGTGATCATGTCGCCTTCGCGTCCTTCCGCGGCCTTCGGGGTCAGCGCAGGTTGGACAACTTCCACCGGCTTAACAAGCCCGCGCGGAGCCACCAGGCATGAGCGACATCGACGACACCGAAGAATCCTTCGCCGAGGACACCCTGATCCAGGCCATCGAGAACCAGATCGAGAGCGAGCAGCCGCCGGCAGCGCGCGCGGTCTTCAACAAGCTGACCCTGGTCGGCTATGTGCGCGAGGACGCCCTGCACCTGATGGCCCTTGTGCTGGCCCACGAGATCGACGCCATGCTCGCCGCCGACCGCCCCTTCGACGGCGCCTGGTACGAGCAGGCCCTGCGCGCCCTGCCGCAACTGCCGGGCGAGGACGAAGGCGCGGAATGAGCTTGCCGGCGACCGGGCGCCTGGAGCTACACTGCAGGCTCCCTGTCCCAGCGAGGAGTCGTCATGGCCTTTACCCATGAACTGGTAGCGGAACTCGAACTGCTGTGCCTGTACGACCTGGAGAACACCCAGGCCGGTTTGAAGATCCACCATGACGCCGAACCGGCGGCCATCGACGCGGCGCGCCGGCTACATGCCAAGGGCCTGCTCGACCAGGCCGACGGCGGCTACCTGACCAGCCTCGGGCTGGATGCCGCCGAACACGCCCAGGTGCTGCTGGGCATCCTCCGCTCCTGACCATCCCCTGGCGCGGCCGCCGAACGTCGGCGGCCGCATGCGCCACTTAAAGACCCCGCTTCCACGGTCGATATACAAGGCAGACTCACGACATCGCGCCAGCGCCGGCGCGGTGAGTGCATTGCGGTCGCGGCAGCCCATGATCCTCACCCACGAAATTCGCCCGAACATCGACGACGGCATCGACCGCAAGGTCTTGGCACGCCTGCGTAAGCGCTTCCTGGCGATCAACCAGGGCCGCCTGGAGCGCGCCATGGAGGCGCTGTCGACCCGCCAGCAGCTGGTCCTGCGCCTGCTGCCGCTGCTGCTGGACGTCAACCATCCACTGCTGCCGGGCTACGTTTCCGCCACCACCCCGGCCGGGCTCAGCGGCTTCGTGCCCAGCGACGAGCTGCTCGCCGAGGCGCAGCGCCTGACCCGTTCGTTCACCTACAAGGCCCGTCGCGGCGAGCAGGACCTGCCGATCCACGGCCTGTTCCTGATGGGCAGCCTCGGCACCCTGGCGCAGGCCGAACAGAGCGACCTCGACCTCTGGGTCTGCCATGCCGACGAGCTTCCCGCCGAGCAGGTCGCCGAACTGCGCCGCAAGTGCGACCTGCTCGAACAATGGGCGGCGACCCAGGGCGCCGAGGTGCATTGCTTCCTGGTCGAGCCGCGCGGCTTCGTCAGCGGTGCGCGCAATGCCCAGCTGACCTCCGACGACTGCGGCACCAGCCAGCACTACCTGCTGCTCGACGAGTTCTACCGGACCGCTATCTGGCTCGGCGGACGCACCCCGCTCTGGTGGCTGGTGCCGGACTACGAGGAAGGCCGCTACCGCGAGTACGTCGACACACTTCTGAGCAAGCGCTTCATCCGCGCCGACGAGGTGATCGACCTCGGCAGCCTGGCGCATATCCCACCGGGAGAGTTCATCGGCTCAGGCATGTGGCAACTGTTCAAAGGCATGAGCTCGCCCTACAAGTCGGTGCTCAAGCTGCTGCTGAGCGAGGTCTACGCCAGCGAATTCCCACGTGTGGGCTGCCTGGCCCTGCGCTTCAAGGCCGAGGTCTACGCCGGGCGCCTGGAGCTCGACGAGCTTGACCCCTACATCCTGCTTTACCGCCGCCTGGAAGAGCACCTGGCCGCGCGCGGAGAAAGCGAGCGCCTGGAACTGGTGCGCCGCTGCCTCTACCTGAAGGTCGGCAAGAAGCTCAGCCGCGCGCCGCGCCAGGGCCGCAAGAGCTGGCAGCGCCTGCTGATGGAGCGCATGACCGATGCGTGGGGCTGGGACTCGCGCGTGCTCGGCCTGCTCGATGCGCGCAGCCAGTGGAAGGTCCGCCAGGTCAGCCTGGAGCGCCGCGCGCTGGTCAACGAACTGACCTACAGCTACCGCTTCCTCTCTCAGTTCGCCCGCCAGCAACAGGCCGGTAGCGGCATCGCCCCGCGCGATCTCGGCGTGCTCGGCCGGCGCCTCTACGCGGCCTTCGAGCGCAAGGCCGGCAAGGTCGAATTCATCAACCCCGGGATCGCCCCGGACCTCGCCGAAGACCTCCTCACCCTCGCCCGCCTGCCGGCCACCGAAGCCGGCGGCCAAGCCTCCTGGGCCCTCTTCGGCGGCAGCGTGGCCAACGCCGACCTGGGCAACTACGCACCGATCAAGCGCGCCCGCGAGCTGCTCGAACTGCTCGCCTGGAGCCACCGCAACGGCGTCATCGACGGCAGCACCCGCGTGACCCTGCAACCGGGCGACAGCGACCTCACCGACTATGAGCTGAGCAACCTGCTGAGCAGCCTGCAGCAAGCCGTGCCCATGCCGCTGGAAGAGGTCGAGGAAAATGCCCTGCTGCGCCCCAGCGTGCCGAGCAGTGTGCTCATCCTGGTCAACGTCGGCCTCGATCCGTTGCGCCAGCACAGCCAGGCCAACCTGCACATGACCACCGCGCGCACCGACTCCCTGGGCTACTCGGGCGTGCGCGACAACCTGGTGCTGACCCTCGACCAGGTCAGCCTGAACAGCTGGAACGAGCTGCTGGTCAATCGCTACGCGGGCCCCTCCGCGCTGCTCGACTGCCTGCGCGACTTCCTCAACGGGCTGTCGGCCGACGCCGCTCCACCACGGTTGCTGGTGCGCTGCTTCTGCCGCAACCGCGCGGCGGCCATCGCCCAGCGGGTCGAAGACCTGTTCCGCGACGCCTATGCGCAACTGGCCGCCGGCCGCGGCGGGCGCTATCTGCTGCAGATCCGCCAGCACTACCACTTGCTGCGCCTGACGCCGGGCAAAGTCAGCCACCAGCGCCTGGCCGACCTGCCGGCGCTGCTTGAGCACCTGGGCGAAGCGCAGCCGGCCTTCAGCCCGCTGCACCTCGACCGGCACGCGCTCGAAGGCCTGGACCTCAGCCTGATCCTGCCGCTGGGTCGCCCCGGGAGCCTGCAAGTGTTCTATCGCATGGACGAGGGCCAGGCCGATCTCTACGTGCTCGATGAGCGCAATTCGCTGTGGATGCGGCGCCAGGCGTGCGATGACGAGCAGACCCTGCTGCTGCCGCTGCAGCGCTTCCTCCAGGCCATGCTCTACCGGCGCAGCGCGCAGCTGCCGCTGGGCGATGCCCAGGCGGCGGCGGGGCCGGAGATTCACTACTACGAGCTGCTTCCGGCCGGACGCGGCCGCGCGCAAAAGGTGGAACGGCGCAGCGCGCCGCAGAGCGCTCTGGCGCGGCCGCACTACAACGTCCAGGCGATTCTCGAATCCGGCGAAGGGTCACGCCCGCGCACGACCCTGTACTGCAACCACCGCGAGTTCTCCGAGCTCGAATACGGCACCGGACTGTTCCAGGCCGTAGCCCGGCACATCCTCGCCCAGCGCGCCGGGCAGGGCCGCTATCCGTGCTACATCACCGACCTGGACCTGTCGGCGATCACCGCGGAAAGCGCCCTGCAGAGCATTCACTACCTGCGCTACAAGCAGCGTCTGGAAAGCGCACTGAACACGGCGCTAGAGCAGGCCTGACGGCTTAGAGCGTGTACTCGCCGGCAGCCTCGGGCTGGTAGGTGATATCCAGCAGCGTCAGCTTCAGGGTCTTGCCGCCCGGTGCGGGCCAGTCGATCGACTGGCCGACGCTCAGGCCCAGCAGGGCAGTTCCGACCGGCGCGAGGATGGACACCTTGCCCTCGCCCCCGACCTGGTCCGGATAGACCAGGGTCAGCTGGTATTCCTTGCCACTGCCTTCCTCGCGGCAACGCACGCTTGAATTCATGGTCACCACGCCCGGCGGCACCTCGTCATGGCCGACCACCTGGGCGCGCGACAGCTCGGTTTCCAGCGCCTCGGCGGCAGGGCCGAAGTCCTCCAGGCTGTCGAGCAGGCGCTCCAGGCGCTGCAGGTCGAGACGGGTAACGGTGATGGATGGCGAGGTGGTCATGATGGCCGGCGATCTCCCTGGCGATGCTGCGAAAAAAGAAAAACCCCGCCCAAGGCGGGGTTTTCCGGGACACTATCACAGCAGGTCGAATAAGCAAGACCGGTCGGTCAGCGCCAAGGTAACCGCGGTTTGCAACGGGCTGCGGCGGCTTCGATGATCTGCCGACGGCGCGCGCCATCGGCCCCGTTCCATTCGAGAATCTCCGCCAGGCTGCGCCCGCAGCCCAGGCAGACGTCCTGCTCGTCGAGGCAGCAGCGCCGACAGCAGGGCGAAGGCACCGGTGCCTCAGACGCCGGGGAACTCGACATCCTCGCCCGCCTGCTCGCGCGTCGCGCGGCTCAGCATTTCGCCCAGCGGTTCGCGCGTACTGTCGCTGATCCACAGGCTGCCGGACTCGTCGAAATCGAAGTGGAATCCGCCCGAACGTGCCGCCACCCACAGCTGGCGCAGCGCCGGCTGGCGGCTGAGGATCAGCTGGGTGCCGTTCTCGAAGCGCACCGTCAACACACCGCTGGAATTCTCCAGGTCCACGTCCAGGCCGCTGTCATCGAAGGCGTCCTCCACGGTGGTCTGCACCTGGTCGACCAGGTCATGGAAGCGGGCCTCGCTCATCGTGCTCATGCATCGTCCTCAAGGGGTTGCCAAAGGCTGCAGTGTACGCCGGTATTCGCCCAGACTCTGCCCCGTCCAACGGCGGAAGGCGCGCGCCAGCGAGCCGGTTTCGCTGAAGCCGACCAGGCTGGCTACGTCGGCCAGCTCCAGGCCAGGATCGCGCAGGTGATACAGGACCAGCTGCTGGCGTGTCTCGTCGACCAGCCGGCTGAACGACAGGCCGCTGTCACGCAGGCGACGCTGCAAGGTGCGCGGGCTCAGCGCCAGCTCGCGGGCTAGGGTCTCGAGGTCGATGTCCTGCTCCGGCAGGCGCTGGGCAAGGCGCTGGCGGGCGCGCTCGAGGACGCTGTCGCCACGGCGGATACCATCGAGCAATCGCCCGGCATAACCGTCGAGCACGCACTGGATTTGCTGGTCGGCCTGACCCAACGGCGTGGCCAGGCGGCGCCGGGGGAAGACCAGGGCGTTATCGGCCTGACCGAACAGTACCGGGCAGCGGAAGATGCGCTGATGCTCGCGGGTATCGGCCGGCTCAGGATGGCGGAAGCGCACTTCAACCGGCGGCTCGTCGAGGGCGCAGATCCATTGCCCGAAGCGCAGCCAGCAGGCCAGCGTCTCCTCCGCCAGCTGACGCTGCAGGCGCGGCAGCAGTGGCTCCCAGCTGTGTCGCACGAGCGGTTCGCAGCCCGGCCGCGCCGGCTCGTCGTCGAGCTCGACCCGCCCCAGGCTGCCGACCAGACCGGCATAGCGCGCCTGGCGATGCAGGGCGTCGCCCAGCGTGGCGCAGCTCATCAGTAGATAGCCGAGCACGCCGAAATGCCCGGGGCGAATGGCTTCGCCCAGGTGCAGGCCGAGGTTGTCGTCACCGCTCAGCTGCATGCCGAGCTCCAGCAGATCGACGTAGACGCTGGCGGCGATGCGCGGCTCGCGCTGGCCGATCAAAGCCGGATCGAGCTGCACCTGCGCCAGCAACGGTGCGGGCGCTATGCCCTGGCGTTCGAGGTGGTCCAGCAGGCCCTGTACGTAGGCCATGGAGATGGACCCGGCGAGTACGGCTGGCGATTCCATCTGTCCTCCGAATTTTCTGACAGATGCTAGGGGTTGGACGGGGGCCTCGGCAAACCCTCCCGGCGACCTCGGGAAAATACCCGGCAGACACGGCCAACCGCGGCGCAAGCCCCGCCGGGCGGGAGCCGGGTCGCATAGGCAAGGCGCCGGGGGGTCGGTATACTCCGGCCCAATCGACGCTTTTATTACAAGGATTCCGCCATGAAGCGACTGCTGCTTCCCTTCCTCGCGCTCGCCGTGCTCAGCGCCGCGCTCGCCGGTTGCGGCCAGAAAGGCCCGCTGTACCTGCCGGACGACCAGCAAGCCCAAAGCAAGCACAGCAAGGACCGCTACGGTCTGTAAGGGAGCGATTCATGGAGGCATTCAACGTCCGCGGCGGGCAACTGTTCGCGGAAGAAGTGGCGCTGTCGGCGGTCGCCGAACGCTTCGGCACTCCCACCTACGTCTATTCGCGGTCGCACATCGAGCAGCAGTACCGCTCCTACACTGACGCCCTGCAAGGCTTGCCGCACCTGGTCTGCTTCGCGGTGAAGGCCAACTCCAACCTCGCCGTGCTGAACGTATTGGCACGCCTGGGTTCGGGCTTCGACATCGTGTCCCGTGGCGAGCTGGAACGCGTCATCGCCGCCGGCGGTGACCCGGCCAAGGTCGTGTTCTCCGGTGTCGGCAAGACCCGCGACGACATGCGCCGCGCGCTGGAAGTCGGCGTGCATTGCTTCAACGTCGAATCCACCGTGGAACTGGAGCGCCTGCAGGAAGTGGCCGCCGAACTGGGCGTGAAAGCGCCGGTTTCGCTGCGCGTGAACCCTGACGTCGACGCCCAAACCCACCCGTACATCTCCACCGGCCTGAAAGAAAACAAGTTCGGCGTTGACATCGACGAGGCCGAGGCCATCTACGCCCGCGCCGCCGAGCTGCCGAACCTGAAAGTGAAAGGCGTGGACTGTCACATCGGTTCGCAGCTGACCCAGCTGGAACCCTTCCTCGACGCCCTCGACCGCCTGCTGGCGCTGATCGATCGCCTTGCCGCGCGCGGCATCGTCATCCAGCACCTGGACCTGGGCGGTGGCCTGGGCGTGCGCTACCGCGACGAAACCCCGCCGCCGGCCAGCGACTACATCCGCGCCATCCGCGAGCGCCTGGGCAATCGACAGCTGACCCTGGTGTTCGAGCCGGGCCGCTACATCGTGGCAAACGCAGGCCTGCTGCTGACCCGCGTGGAGTACCTCAAGCACACCACGCACAAGGACTTCGCCATCATCGATGCAGCGATGAACGACCTGATCCGCCCGGCCCTCTACCAGGCCTGGATGGACGTCACCCCGGTCAGCAAGCGTGACGGCGAGAAGCGCACCTACGACCTGGTCGGACCGATCTGCGAAACCGGCGACTTCCTCGCCAAGGGCCGCGAACTGGCCCTGGCCGAAGGCGACCTGCTGGCCGTGCGTTCGGCCGGCGCCTACGGCTTCGTCATGAGTTCCAACTACAACACCCGCGGCCGCGCTGCCGAGGTGCTGGTGGACGGCGACAAGGCCTTCGAAGTGCGCCGTCGCGAGACCGTCCAGGAGCTTTACGCCGGCGAAAGCCTGCTGCCGGAGTGAGGCCGATACCATGCTTCTGCGCTTTACCAAGATGCACGGCCTGGGCAATGACTTCATGGTCCTCGACCTGGTCAGCCAGCACGCCCACGTGCTGCCGCGCCACGTCAAGACCTGGGGCGACCGCCACACGGGCGTGGGCTTCGACCAACTGCTGA
This sequence comes from Pseudomonas sp. QL9, assembly GCF_041409665.1. NCBI lineage: Bacteria > Pseudomonadati > Pseudomonadota > Gammaproteobacteria > Pseudomonadales > Pseudomonadaceae > Pseudomonas > Pseudomonas sp. QL9. The sequence continues at coordinate 2,892,986 of NZ_CP166971.1, read as the reverse complement.
TCGTCGAGCCGCCGGGCAGCCCCGATGTCGACTTCCGCTACCGCATCTTCAATTCCGACGGCAGCGAAGTGGAACAGTGCGGCAACGGCGCACGCTGCTTCGCACGCTTCGTGCTGGACAAGCGCCTGACTTCGAAGAAGGTCATCCGCGTCGAGACCAAGGGCGGTGTCATCGAGCTGAGCGTTGCCAACGACGGCCAGGTCAGCGTGGACATGGGCGCCCCGCGCCTGGCGCCGGAGCAGGTGCCCTTCGTCGCCGACGTCGAGGCGCTGAGCTATAGCGTCGAAGTCGACGGTCAGAGCGTCGAGCTGGCCGCTGTTTCCATGGGCAACCCGCATGGCGTGCTGCGCGTGGACAACGTCGACAGCGCGCCGGTACGGACCCTCGGCCCGCAACTGGAAGTACACCCGCGCTTCCCGGCCAAGGCCAACATTGGCTTCCTGCAGGTCGTCGACCCGCACCATGCGCGCCTGCGCGTCTGGGAGCGCGGCGTTGGCGAGACCCAGGCCTGCGGCACCGGCGCCTGCGCCGCCGCGGTCGCCGGTATCCGCCAGGGCTGGCTGCAGTCGCCGGTGCAGATCGACCTGCCGGGCGGGCGCCTGAGCATCGAGTGGGCAGGTCCGGGGCAGCCGGTTATGATGACCGGGCCCGCCGTCCGCGTATACGAAGGCCAGGTCCGCCTATAACCGAGACGCCTATGACCGAGAAGAACCCGGAAAACCAAGCGCCGCTGGATGCCGAACAAGTCGCCGCGTACCTGCGCCAGCATCCGGAATTCTTCGTCGCGCACGACGAGCTGATTCCGGAAATGCGCATCCCCCACGACAGCGGCAGCGCCGTGTCGCTGGTGGAGCGCCAGGTCCGCCTGCTGCGCGAGCGCAACATCGAGATGCGCCATCGCCTGGCGCAGCTGATGGACGTCGCCCGCGACAACGATCGCCTGTTCGAGAAGACCCGCCGCCTGGTACTCGACCTGCTCGACGCGACCAGCCTCGAAGACGTGGTCAGCACCGTCGAAGACAGCCTGCGCCACGAGTTCCAGGTACCCTTCGTCAGCCTGATCCTGTTCAGCGACAGCAATCTTCCGGTGGGCCGCTCGGTCAGCAGCGCGGAAGCGCATCAGGCCATCGGCGGCCTGCTCTCCGGCGGCAAGACCGTCTGCGGCGTACTGCGCCTGCACGAACTGACCTTCCTGTTCGGCGAGGCCGATGGTGCCGCCGTCGGCTCTGCCGCCGTGGTCTCACTGAGCTACCAGGGCCTGCATGGCGTGCTGGCGATCGGCAGCTCCGATCCGCAGCACTACAAAAGCTCCCTCGGCACGCTGTTCCTCGGTTACGTCGCCGAAGTGCTCGCCCGCGTCCTGCCGCGCTTCTCCACGCCGCTGCGCTCGGTGCGCTGATCACCGCGCCGGCGGCCAGCCCCTGGGAGCTTGTCGTTTGAGCCTCGCCACCGATCTGGACGCCTTCCTCGAACACCTGCGCAGCGAACGCCAGGTGTCCGCACACACCCTTTCCGGCTACCAGCGCGACCTGTTGAAGGTCGTCCAGCTTTGCGAAAAAGCGGGCATCACTGGTTGGGCCGACCTCGACGTCCGCCAGCTGCGCGTATTCGTCGCCCGGCTGCACCAGCAGGGGCTGGCCAGCCGCAGTCTGGCGCGCCTGCTGTCGGCAGTGCGCGGCCTTTACCAATACCTGATCCGCGAACGCCTCTGCCGGCACAACCCGGCGGACGGGCTGTCCGCCCCCAAGGCGGCGCGCAAGCTGCCGCGCACCCTGGACGCTGACCGCGCGGCGCAGCTTCTCGACGGCGGCGTGGAAGACGACTTCATCGCCCGCCGCGACCAGGCCCTGCTGGAACTCTTCTATTCGTCCGGCCTGCGCCTGTCCGAGCTGGTCGGCCTGGACCTCGGCGGCCTCGATCTCGCCGCCGGGCTGGTGCGCGTCGTCGGCAAGGGCAACAAGGTCCGCGAGCTTCCAGTCGGCAGCGCTGCGCGCCATGCCATCGAGCAATGGCTGCCTATCCGAGAACAGGTGCGCCCGGCAGATGATGCGCTCTTCGTCGGCATCAGCGGCAAGCGACTGACCCCGCGCGCCGTGCAACTGCGCGTGCGCCAGGCCGGCGTGCGCGAGCTTGGCCAGCATCTTCATCCGCACATGCTGCGTCACTCCTTCGCCAGCCATATGCTGGAGTCGTCCCAGGACCTGCGCGCGGTGCAGGAGCTGCTCGGCCACGCCGACATCGCCACCACGCAGATCTACACGCACCTGGACTTCCAGCACCTGGCCAAGGTCTACGACCAGGCCCACCCCCGCGCCCGGCGCGGCAAACGAGACAACGACACAGGAGCCGATGAATGAGCATCCGTCTGGTCACCTTCGACCTCGACGACACCCTGTGGGACGTCGCCCCGGTGATGAACAGCGCCGAGGCGACCCTGCGCGAGTGGCTGGCGGTCAACGCCGCCCAGCTCGGGCCGGTGCCCATCGAGCAGCTGTGGGCGATCCGCGCCCGGCTGATGGAACAGGACCCGATGCTCAAGCACCGCTTGAGCGAGTTGCGCCGGCGCATCCTGCTCCACGCGCTGATCGACGCCGGCTACCCGGCAACCGAAGCGGCGGAGCTGGCCGAGGCGGGCTTCCAGGTATTTCTCCACGCGCGGCATCAGGTCAGCCTGTTCCCCGAAGTCCATCCTACGCTGGAAGCGCTGGCCAACCGCTTCATCCTCGGAGTGCTCACCAACGGCAATGCCGATGTGCGTCGCCTGGGCCTGGCCGACTACTTCCAGTTCGCCCTCTGCGCCGAAGAGCTGGGCATCGGCAAGCCCGATCCGAAGCCGTTCCAGGAAGCGCTGAAACGCGCACGTGTCGATGCCCGGGAGGCCGTGCACATCGGCGACCATCCCAGCGACGACATAGCCGGCGCGCGGCGCGCAGGCCTGCACGCGATCTGGTTCAACCCGGCGCGCAAGCCCTGGGAAGGCGAAGAAGCGCCAAGCCAGATCATTCACAGCCTGGCCGAATTGCCTGCGGTCCTCGCCCACCTGTAATTTCTCGCAGCCAAGAAAAAGCCCGCCGCTCCCTGATCGGGAGGGCGGGCCTTTTCACGACGCAGCCCCTTAGATGGGACGGCTGCCGTATTTGCTATCCGGTTTCTTCGGCGGATCGGCGACCACGTTCGGCTCGATCTCCTGCACCTTGCCGCCGCGCGAGAGGAATTCCTCCATCGCTCTGGCCAGGGCATCGCGTTCCTTCTGTTTCGCCTCGACGGAGGGCAGCTCTTCTTCCTCTACAGCGGCCTTGGCTTTCTTGCCACCACCGCCGGAAGAGGCAGGCGCTTCGTCGGCTTCGCTCTCGGCGTCGCCGTCGTCAGCTGCAGCCAGCTCCTCGCCGTCATCCTCGTCGGCGCCGTCCAGCTCGTCTTGTTCCAGTTCTTCGTCGCTCATTGTTCTACCTCGTGGTGCTGCAAAGCAGGTTAGTTATAGCCCAGCCGCGCGCTTTGACGAACGCTGCCGGAAAAAATTCATACGGGCTCGCCCTGCAAGGTCGCCAGTACCTTGCGCGGCCCGCCGTGATCGCGGTGCTCGCCCAGGTAAACGCCTTGCCAGGTGCCCAGTGCCAGGCGCCCGTCGCGCACCGGCAGGGTCATCTGGCAGCCCAGCAGACTGGCCTTGAAGTGCGCAGGCAGATCGTCCGGCCCTTCGTAATTGTGTTCATAGTCGCTCTCTCCCTGCGGCGCCAGGCGATTGAAGAATCGCTCGAAATCCCGGCGTACCGAAGGGTCGGCATTCTCGTTCAGGGTCAACGACGCCGAGGTGTGCTGCAGCAACAGATGCAGCAGGCCTATCCGGCACTGCTTCAGCTGCGGCAGCTCCGCCAGCAACTCGTCGGTGACCAGATGAAAGCCACGCGGACGGGCGCGCAGGGTGATCGATGTCTGCTGCCACATGGCGGGCTCTCCGATTCGGCTGCCGATGCGCGCGCATTCTAGCGTGGCGCCAAAAAAAGCAAAGGGCGCCCAAAGGCGCCCTTGCTCGAACAGCAACGAGATGCTTACAGGTTGTAGCCGCGCTCGTTGTGCAGGGACAGGTCCAGACCCACGGTTTCTTCCTCTTCGTTGACGCGCAGACCGATGACCAGGTCCAGCACCTTGAGGATCACGAAGCTGATCACCGCGGTGTAGATGACGGTGAAAGCCACGCCCTTGAACTGGATGAACAGCTGGGCGCCGATGTCGGTGACGGTGCCGAAACCGCCCAGGGACGGAGCAGCGAACACGCCGGTCAGCAGGGCGCCGACGATACCGCCGACGGCATGCACGCCAAAGGCATCGAGGGAGTCGTCATAGCCAACTGCGCGCTTCAGGGTGGTAGCGGCGAAGAAGCAGATCACACCAGCGGCCAGACCGAGGATGATCGCGCCCATCGGGCCGCAGGTGCCGGCAGCCGGGGTGATGGCGACGAGGCCAGCGACCACGCCGGAGGCGATGCCCAGGGCGCTCGGCTTACCGTGGGTGATCCACTCGGCGAACATCCAGCCCAGGGCAGCGGCAGCGGTGGCGATCTGGGTCACCAGCATGGCCATGCCGGCGGTGCCGTTGGCGGCAGCCGCGGAACCGGCGTTGAAGCCGAACCAGCCCACCCACAGCAGGGCGGCGCCGATCAGGGTGTAACCCAGGTTGTGCGGAGCCATGGCGGCGGTCGGGTAGCCCTTACGCTTGCCCATTACCAGGCAGGCAACCAGGCCGGCCACACCGGCGTTGATGTGCACCACGGTGCCGCCAGCGAAGTCCAGCACGCCCCAGTCCCACAGCAGGCCACCGTCGCCGCTCCAGACCATGTGTGCGATCGGTGCGTAGACCAGGGTGAACCACAGGCCGGTGAAGATCAGCAGCGCGGAGAACTTCATGCGCTCGGCGAAGGCGCCGACGATCAGGGCCGGAGTGATGATCGCGAAGGTCATCTGGAACATCACGAAGACGCTTTCCGGGAACAGCGCGGCAGCGGAGGTCAGGCCGTTGCTGGTCAGGCCGCTGAGGAAGGCCTTGCCGAAGCTACCGACGAAGGAGTTGAAGTTGACTACGCCCTTCTCCATGCCGGTGGTGTCGAAGGCCATGCTGTAGCCATACAGTGCCCAGAGGATGCTCACCAGGGCGGTGATCGCGAAGCACTGCATCATGATCGAGAGGACGTTCTTGGCGCGAACCATGCCGCCATAGAACAGCGCCAGACCGGGAATGGTCATCATCAGCACCAGGGCGCTGGAAATCAGCATCCAGGCGGTGTCACCGCTGTTCAGAACCGGGGCCGGAGCATCGGCCGCCATGGCCAGTCCGGGCATTACTAGGGGCAATAGGGCGCCAAGCCCTGCGAACTTGCGCAGAGTCATTTTTGTTTCTCCTGGGGCGTGGGGTTCGGTTGGGCTTAGGCTTAGATCGCGTCGGTGCCGGTTTCGCCGGTACGGATGCGGATGGCCTGTTCCAGATTGACGACGAAGATCTTGCCGTCACCGATCTTGCCGGTGTTGGCAGCCTTGGTGATGGCCTCGATTACCCGGTCCAACTGGTCGTCGGCGATGGCCACATCGATCTTCACCTTGGGCAGGAAGTCGACAACGTACTCCGCGCCACGGTACAGCTCGGTGTGCCCTTTCTGCCGGCCGAAGCCCTTGACTTCGGTCACAGTAATGCCCTGCACGCCGATCTCGGACAGCGACTCGCGCACATCGTCCAACTTGAACGGCTTGATGATGGCTGTGACTAGCTTCATGAAACTCTCTCCCGTGTTTTGGTGGACTCGCCCCAGGAAAACGAACCCGGGCTCAAGTCTAAGCGCAGTGTCTGGCTTTGTAACGCGCCGGCCGCCCTACCTCAGCACTCCGACCATTGCAGCCGCTCCCCGCGAAGCGCTTCGTCAGCTCCGCCAGCTGCACCGGACCTGCATCGGTGCACGCCATGCAGGCACCGAAGCATGAATCTTGCCAGTTCGATGAAAAGCCCTTGTATTCAGGCCCTTAGCGAAAAACACGGGTTTCCGGGCAATGGCCGGGTGCCATGCATCGCACCAGAAGCGCGCAGCGATGGTGGTGCAGCTGCGCAAAAACTGTGCAACGACTCGATCCCGCGCCTCGCCGCAGGCCCGGCGAACGCCGTGGTAGACTGCCGGCCGACTCCATTTCCGGAACCCCGCTGCCATGCTGCCGCCCAAAGCCCTCCTCGACGCCCTCAGCCACCAGGCCAGCCGCCTCTTCGGCGGTGAATCGCCGCTGCCCCGCGCGGAGCTGGAGGCGCAGTTCAAGGTCCTGCTGCAGAGCGCCTTCGGCAAGCTCGACCTGGTCAGCCGCGACGAGTTCGACAGCCAGATGGTGGTGCTCGCCCGCACTCGCGCCCGCCTCGAGGCGCTGGAGGCGAAGGTCGCCGAGATGGAAGCCAAGCTCACCCCGCCCACCGAGGCCGAATAAGCCGCCGCAAGCGGTCTGCGATCAAGGAGCGATCATGTCCCTGGCCATCGTCCACAGCCGCGCGCAAGTCGGCGTCGAAGCCCCGGGAGTTACAGTGGAGGCGCACCTGGCCAACGGCCTGCCTTCGCTGACCCTGGTGGGCCTGCCGGAAACGGCGGTGAAGGAAAGCAAGGACCGCGTGCGCAGCGCCATCCTCAACTCGGGCTTCGATTTCCCCGCCCGCCGCATCACCCTGAACCTCGCTCCAGCCGACCTCCCAAAGGACGGCGGCCGCTTCGACCTGGCCATCGCCCTGGGCATTCTCGCGGCCAACGGCCAGTTGCCGGCAGCTTCGCTCGAACCCCTGGAATGCCTCGGTGAACTTGCGCTTTCAGGGACCGTGCGCCCCGTTCAGGGCGTGCTTCCGGCAGCCCTGGCAGCGCGTGCGGCAGGGCGCGCTCTGGTAGTACCGAAGGAAAATGCCGAAGAAGCCAGCCTGGCCAGCGGCCTGGTCGTCTACGCCGTAGGCCACCTGCTGGAACTCGCGGCGCACCTGAGCGGGCAAACGCCCCTGGCGCCCTACCAGGCCAATGGCCTGCTGCGTGAATCACCGCCCTACCCCGACCTCGCCGAAGTCCAGGGCCAGAGCGCCGCCAAGCGCGCGCTACTGGTAGCAGCGGCTGGAGCCCACAATCTGCTTTTGAGCGGCCCGCCCGGCACCGGCAAGACCCTGCTGGCCAGCCGCTTGCCCGGTTTGCTGCCGCCGTTGAACGAAGACGAAGCCCTGCGCGTGGCGGCCATCCATTCGGTATCCGGGCGCGGTCCGCTGACCCACTGGCCGCAACGCCCGTTCCGCCAGCCGCATCACACCGCATCCGCGGCCGCGCTGGTGGGTGGCGGGGGACGTCCGCAGCCTGGCGAAATCACGTTGGCGCATGAGGGCGTGCTTTTCCTCGATGAGCTTCCGGAGTTCGACCGCAAGGTCCTGGAAGTCCTGCGCGAGCCGTTGGAGAACGGCGAGATCGTCATCGCCCGAGCCAACGGGCGCGTGCGCTTTCCCGCGCGCTTCCAGTTGGTGGCGGCGATGAATCCCTGCCCCTGCGGCTACCTGGGCGATCCCAGCGGGCGCTGCCGCTGCACGCCGGAGCAGATCCAGCGCTACCGCGCCAAGCTTTCCGGCCCGCTGCTCGACCGCATCGACCTGCATCTCACCGTCAGCCGAGAAACCACGCGCCTGGCGCCCCAGGCGAGTGCCGAAAGCAGCGCCGACATCGCCGCGCGTGTTGCCGTGGCGCGCGAACGCCAGCTGCATCGCCAAGGTTGTCCGAACGCTTTCCTCGACCTGAAATCCATGCACCAAAATTGTGCACTGAGCGATCAAGACCAAGCATGGCTGGAAACTGCTGGCGAGCGGATGAACCTCTCCCTGCGCGCCCTCCACCGCATCCTCAAGGTCGCCCGGACCCTGGCGGACCTCGAAGGCGTCGCCGCCATCACCCGTCCGCACCTGGCCGAAGCCCTGCAGTACCGCGCTGGCCACTAGCAGCGCCAGAACGGCCGCAGCGCCTCGATGCGCGCCTGCTCGCGGCTGATGCCGATATCGCGCAATTGCTCGTCGCTCAGCTCAAGCAGCTGGCGACGGGTCCGCACCCGCCGCCAGAACTGCTGCCAGCGAGTTTCCTGCGGATAGCGCGGCGCCACCGCGCGCCCGTTGATATCCAGGAGTTCTTGTTGATACAGGGTCAGGCGTACATCGCTCATGCCGCTCATGTCGTCGTTCCTCCAGTGAGCCTGGAGAAATCCTGACCAATCCACGAATTTCATTACAGATTCAAACTCGCGCTATTCTCTCGATACAGATCCGCCGAATTGCCATCTGAATGGCCTTTTTCAGCACGATCTGTACTGGTCTTCCAGGAAAGCACCTGCGACGAGGAATCTGTAATGAAGCGCTACTCGCAACTGGCTCAGACCCTGGGTCAACGCATCGAGCAGGGGCTCTACCGTCCCGGCGACCGCCTGCCCTCGGTGCGCACTCTGAGCGAAGAGTACGGCGTCAGTATCAGCACGGTGCAGCAGGCCTATCGGGTCCTGGAAGACAGCGGCCTGGTCGAACCACGGCCGAAATCCGGCTACTTCGTCCCCGAGCGGCGCCATATCCCGGCGTTGCCGGCCATGACCCGGCCAGCGCAGCGCCCGGTGGAAATCTCGCAATGGGACCAGGTACTGGAGCAAGTGCGCAGCGCTCCCGGCGGCGAGCTTGTGCAACTCGGTCGCGGCACGCCAGACATTGCCAGCCCCTCGCTAAGACCGATGCAGCGCGCCATGGCCAACGCCGCACGCCGCACCGACCTGCGCAGCCTGGGCTACGAGGGCATCCAAGGGTCCCTGCCGCTACGCGAGCAGATTTCCCGCCTGATGCTGGACTCCGGTTGCCAGGTGCCACCGAGCGAGCTGGTGATCACTACAGGTTGCCAGGAAGCGCTGGCCGTGACCCTGCGCGCCATCTGCCAACCGGGCGATATCGTCGCCATCGACTCGCCGAGCTTCCACGGCGCCATGCAGGCGCTCAAGGCCCACGGGCTCAAGGCGCTGGAGATTCCCACCGACCCCGCCAACGGCGTCAGCCTGGAGGCCCTGGAACTGGCGATGGAACAGTGGCCGGTGAAACTGATCCTGCTCACGCCCAACTGCAACAACCCGCTGGGCTACATCATGCCCGACGCCCGCAAGCGCGCCCTGCTCAACCTGGCGCAGCGCTACGACGTGCCGATCCTCGAAGACGATGTGTATGGCGAGCTGGCGTATTGTTATCCGCGACCGCGCAGCATCAAGTCGTTCGACACCGACGACCGCGTGCTGCTGGCCAGTTCCTTCTCCAAGACGGTGGCGCCCGGCCTGCGTACCGGCTGGGTGGCGCCGGGGCGGTATCTGGATCGCATCCTGCACTTCAAGTACATCGCCAGCGGGACCTGTGCGCCGCAGCCGCAGATGGCCCTGGCCGAGTTCGTCGGCGGCGGGCACTACGAACCGCACATCCGCCGCATGCGCGCGCAGTACCAGCGCCATCGCGACCTGATGAGCGACTGGGTGTACCGCTACTTCCCCGAAGGCACCCGCGCCAGCCGGCCGCAGGGCGGCTTCATGCTCTGGGTCGAGCTCGACCCGCAGTTCGACAGCGTGCGCCTGAACCAGGTGCTACGCAGCCAGGGCGTACAGGTGGCGGCGGGCAACATCTTTTCCGCCTCGGGCAAGTACCGCAATTGCCTGCGCATGAACTACTCCAACCGCGATCTGGCGCGAATCGAAGAAGCGGTGCGCCGGGTCGGCGCGGCCGCCACTGTGCTGACTGCCGAGCTGACCCGACTGAGCGAAGGCGAGCCGGCCTGAGGCCGGCTCGCGGCGGGTTTACTGGATCTGTTCCGGGGTCACTATCACCCAGTTCTTGTCCGCGGTGACCGGCTGGCCGAGCTTGGCCTGGGCCTCGGCATTCTTCTTCATCATGCCGTTGAGCTGGTCCATGTACTTGGCCTTGCGGTTCACCCACAGGTGGAGGCCGTTCTCGGCGGTGCCGTTGAACAGCATGTAGCCATCGCTGCTCGGGGTATCGCCGGCGACCAGGATCGGCTTCTTGAACTGGTCGATGTAGGTGAGGATCGCCGCCTGCTTGCCGGCCATCCAGGTCGCCGGGGTCCACAGGTAGGGGGTGACGACCAGGCTCTCGTTGGCCTTCGGATCGTACTTGCCAGCGCTGATCTGCTTGCGAGCGGTGGTCAGTTCACCGGTCTTCGGGTCCTTCAGCAGGGTGGTCACGCCGATGACGTTCTGCGGCTTCACGTTGTAGCCGTACTTGGGATCGGCGGCGACCATGCGCACCAGCTCCTCGTGGGCGGCGGTCATCACGTAGACCTCGATGCCGTTCTCCATGAGCTTGTTGTACAGCTCGGCCTGGCCGGCGAAGACCTTCGGCGGCTGGATCTCGATGCTCTTCACCGCGTCACCGTCGAGGTAGGTGCTGGGGATCGGCTTGCCATAGGCCATCAGCTCGTCGACGTAGCCCTTCAGCTCCTTGAGCGAGAAGCCGGAGAACACCTGGGCGACCCAGGGGTAGCAGACCATGTCGTCGACTTCGCACAGCCGGTAGTAGTAGCTGTTCAGGCTTTCCTTCTGGCCGTTGACGTCCTTGAACGGCATCAGCTTGAGCGAAGGGTCGAGCTTCTCCCGGGTCAGCACGCCCTTCATTTCCAGGAACGGCAGCAGCGCCTCTTCCAGGTCGTAGCGGTAGCTGGTGTTGTCCATGTCGAAGACGGCGAAGGCGCCCTTGTTGGCGTTGGCCGCGATCAGGGCGTCGAGCTGCTTGGCGGCCGGCTCCGGCCAGTGCTTGAGTTCGGTGGCGGCGCTGGCGGTGCCGGCAAGGCCGGCAAGGCCGGCAAGGAGCAGGCTGGCGAGCAAGGTACGCATCGGCTTCATGGTTTTTCCCCGGATGGTCGTGTGGGTTGGGGAGGAACCGCTGCTCGGCCCCTCCCTGGACTAGTCCAGAGCTGACCCTAGCAAAGCCTCATTGCAGTTCGACGACGAGGGCGACGCCCAGCGTTGCGACAGCGCCAGAACGTGGTTGATAGCGACATTGCATGCCGGATAACGGCAAGTTCCCGCGAGATTCCGCCCTTTACCGTGTAGGAGCGGATCTTATCCGCGAAGTCCCTACACCCCGCTCCCCGCCAACATGAGCGCGCCATGCGGGCGCATCGCGAACAAAGTCCGCTCCTACGAGAGCATTTCCACCTCGGGCAGTTGCATGGTCCGCACTTCGGCGAGCAGGAAGTCGCGCAGCCGGCGCAGGCGCTCCTGCTGGCGCCGCGCCTTCGGCCAGACCAGGTAGTAGCACTCGCCACTGGCCACCGCGGTCGGCCAAGGCAGCGCCAGGCGGCCGAGGCCGGCATCCTCGGCAACCATCACCAGGTCACCGATGGACAGGCCATAACCGCGCGTCGCCGCGACTATGCCCAGCTCCAGGGTATCGAAGACCTGCCCGCCCTTGAGCGACACCTGCTCGCTCAGACCCATGCGCTGCAGCCAGCGGCGCCAGTCGCGGCGGTCCGGCGTCGGATGCAGCAATTCGGCCGCGGCCAGGCGCTCGACGTCCCAGGGGCCATCGTCGAGCAGCTGTGGCGCACCTACCGGGATCAACCATTCAGGGAACAGCAAAGCGCTCTCCCAGTCCTCCGGGAAATTGCCGTCGCCCAGCAGCACCGCACAGTCGAAGGGCTCGTGGGCGAAGTCGACGCGGTCGACGTCCATCCAGGCGCTGGTCAATTGCACCTCGACATCGTTGTTGCTCATGCGGAACGCGCTCAGGCGCGGCAGCAGCCAACGCATGGTCAGGGTCGAGGGGGCTTTCAAGCGCAGCACGTCCTCGTCGCTACGCAGGGCGGCGCAAGCGCGCTCCAGCGCATTGAAGCCGTCGCGCAGGCCGGGCAGCAGCAGGCGCGCCGGCTCGGTCAGGCGCAGCTGGCGGCCTTGCCGAACGAACAGCTGGCAGTCGAAATGCTCCTCCAGGGTGCGCACATGGCGGCTGACGGCGCTCTGGGTGATCGCCAGTTCCTGGGCTGCGCGGGTGAACGACGAATGCCGCGCGGCCGCCTCGAAGGCGCGCAGGGCGTAGAGCGGCGGCAGACGGCGATTCACGGCGAACACTCCATGCATGAGTTTGACTCATGCATTGCATCGCTTTTTTCCTTTTGTGGGAAGCCCTCCAGAGCCCACAGAATCAGCAGATCGAAACCAAGGCGCGCGCCTGAGCGAGCGTCTTCATTGAGCCAGACTCATTTCATGCCTACTGCCTACCAGACCGAACTGAAGGCCATCCTGCGCTTGGCCGGACCGCTGATCGCCGCGCAGCTGGCTTATGTCGCCATGCTTTTCATCGACACCCTGATGATGGGCAAGCTCGGCCCGCAGGCGCTGGCCGCGGGTGGCCTGGGCGCCTCTACCTATGCATTCGTGTCGACCGTGTGCAGCGGCGTGGTGGCCGCCACCGGCAACCTGGTGGCGATCCGACATGGCGCCCGGGACAAAGCCGGCGCCGCCCGTGCGGTCCAGGCCGGGCTCTGGGTCGGCGGCGGCCTGGCCTTGTTGGCCGGCACCCTGCTGTGGAACCTGGAGCCGGTGCTGCTGACTTTCGGCCAGGCGCCGGAAACAATGCAGGGCACCATGAGTTTTCTGCACAGCATCGTCTTTGCCCTGCCCGGCTACATGGCCTTCATGGTGCTGCGCGGCTTCACCAGCGCCATCGAGCGCACCGGCCCGGTGATGGCCATCAGCGTGCTCGGCGCCCTGGCCAACCTGTTGCTGAACAGCGCTTTCCTGCACGGCTGGTTCGGCCTGCCGCGCCTCGGCCTGGCCGGCATCGGCCTGGTCACGGCGATCGTCATGAACCTGCTGCCGCTGGCGCTCGCCCTCTACCTGCGCTGGCATCCGGCTTACGCCGGCTATTCCCTGCTGCGCGGGCTCGCCCGGCCGGACCGGCAAGGCATCGGCGACACGCTTCGCCTGGGCCTACCCATCGGCGGCACCTACGCAGTGGAGTCCGGCATGTTCGCCGTCGCCACCCTGTGCATGGGCGCGATCGGCGCCACGGCGCTGGCGGCGCACCAGATCGCCATCCAATCGGTGTACCTGGCGTTCATGGTCCCGGTGGGCATTTCCTACGCGGTGACCTTCCGTATCGGCCAGCACTTCGGCGCCGGACGCCTGCTCGAAGCGCGGCGCGCCGGGCGCGTGGGCATCGGTTTCGGCGCGCTGTGCATGTTCGCTTTTGCCGGATTGTTCTGGCTGGCGCCACGGCAAGTCATCGGGCTGTTCCTCGACCTCGATGCGCCGGGCAACCGCGAAGTGGTGCTGTTGGCGACGAGCCTGCTGGCGATTGCCGCCTGGTTCGAGCTGTTCGACGGCCTGCAGAGCATCGCCATGGGCGCCATCCGTGGGCTGAAGGATGCCCGCACCACTTTCCTGGTCGGGCTCGCCGGCTACTGGCTGGCCGGTGTGCCGCTGGCCTGGCTGCTGGCCTTCCCGGCCGGCTGGGGGCCGCAAGGCGTGTGGTGGGGATTGGCTGCGGGATTGGCCTGCACCGCGCTAGGGCTGTGCCTGGCTTTCGAATGGCGTACGGCGCGTCTGCTGCAACCGGCGCCGCTGCCGGGGCTCAGTTGCCCACCGGGTCCTGCTGCCTGAGCGCGCGACCGGCGCCGAACACCAGGAAGCGCGCCAGCTCGGCCAGCGGCAACGGCCGGCTGATCCAGTAGCCCTGCACCTGGTCGCAGCCGAACTGGCGCAGCTGCTGTTGCTGGTCGGCGCACTCGACGCCCTCGGCCACCACCTCCAGGTTGAGGTTGTGCGCCAGGTTGATCATCGCGCGCACCAGTTGGCGGTTCTCCGCGCGCTCGTGCATGCCGCCGACGAAGCTCTTGTCGATCTTCAGCAGGGTGATCGGCAGGCTGTTGAGGTGGACGAACGAGGAGAAGCCGGTGCCGAAGTCGTCCAGGGAGAAGCGCACGCCCAGCTGACCGAGCGCCTGCATGGTCTGAAGCACCTGGTCGCTGCGGCGCATCACGGCGGTCTCGGTGAGCTCGAACTCCAGCCAGCGCGCATCCACGCCGCGCTCTTGAATCAGTCGCTGCAGCGTTGGCAGCAGCTGACTGTCCTGGAACTGGCGGAACGACAGGTTGATCGCCATATGCAGCGGCGGCAGGCCACGCCCGAGCAGCCACTGCATGTCGCGCAAGGCGCGCGAGATCACCCAGTAGCCGAGCGGCACGATCAGCCCGCTTTCCTCGGCCAGCGGCACGAAGTCGCCCGGCGTAAGCAGGCCACGCTGCGGATGGCGCCAGCGCACCAGGGCTTCCAGGCCGACGATGCTTCCGCTCGCCAGGTCCAGACGTGGTTGGTAGTGCAGTTCGAGCTCGTCGCGGCGCAGTGCCCGGCGCAGTTCGCTTTCGAGGTCGGCGAGGCTGCGCGCCCCCCGATTTATGCGCTCGTCGAACAGGTGGAAGGTACAGCCCTGGCGAATCTTCGCCTGCTGCATGGCGATGTGCGCATGCCACATCAGGGTGTCGGCGCTGTCGCCAGAACGCGCATGGGCGACGCCCAGGCTGCAACCCAGCAGCAGGCTCTCGCCTTCGACCCAGTAGGGTTCGCCGAGCACTTCGACGATCCGTTCGGCGAGGCGCTCTACGCGAGCGGGATCGCGGCGGGTATCCAGCAGCAGGGCGAATTCGTCGCTGCCCAGGCGCGCCAGGCTGTCGCCGTGCTCCAGCTGCCCTTTCAGGCGCGCCACGACCTGCAGGATCAGGCGATCACCGCCCTGGTGGCCGAGGGCATCGTTGACGTGGCGGAAGTTGTCCAGATCGAGGTGGCCGAGCGCCAGGCCACGCCCCTGGAACTCGGCCAGGCGCGCGGCGAGAAGGGTCTGGAAGCCCTGGCGGTTGGCGATGCCGGTCAGCGGGTCCTGTTCGGCCAGGCGCTGCAGGGTGAACTGCAGGTTCGAGCGCTCACGGGCGTAGCGCAGCGCACGGCGCAGCACTTCGCCGTTGAGGGTCTCGGGCACCAGCCAGTCGGCGACGCCGGCCGGCGCTGTGGCAGGCTCGCGCTCCAGCAGGACGATCATCGGCAGGCCGCACTGGCCGCTGGAGGGCAGCTTGTCCGGGGTGGCCAGCAGCAGGCCGACCTGGTCCTCGTCGAACAGGCTGCAGGCGGATTCCCAGGACGGCGCGGTAATCAACGAATAGGCAGCCCCCAGCGCGCCGAGATGCTCGCGCAGCAATTGGACCCACTGCGGCGCTTCCGCCAGCAGGAGCAGGCGCGTTGGTTCCACCGACGCAGCCAAGCGACCCCCATCCATCGAAAAGGAACGATTCCCGAGCGCCATTCCGTGCGCCGGTCGCCCCGGTTGTGAACACCGCCGCTGCTGGCTGTAAGCCAGATCCTATGCGGGATTCGGAGAAACTCTTCAGAGTTTTCTTCAAGTAATGCCGGTACAAGCCTAATACAAGAGTGAATTTATCCAAAACAGCGAAGCTCGACAGCGTCACAGATTGCCGCTTTTCCGGCCGCCGCCACAGGCTCGGGGCGTCCTGTTAGAATGGCCGCCCTCTTCGCAACAGATTCCCCCACGCCTCATGTCCCGACTCAATCCCCGGCAGCAGGAAGCCGTGAACTACGTCGGCGGCCCCTTGCTGGTGCTTGCCGGTGCCGGCTCCGGCAAGACCAGCGTGATCACCCGCAAGATCGCCTACCTGGTCCAGCAGTGCGGTATCCGCGCCCAATACATAGTCGCGGTGACCTTCACCAACAAGGCCGCACGCGAGATGAAGGAGCGCGTCAGCACCCTGCTGCGCCCCGGCGAAGGCAAGGGCCTGACGGTCTCCACCTTCCACAACCTGGGCCTGAACATCATCCGCAAGGAATACGCCGCGCTCGGCTACAAGCCGGGGTTCTCGATCTTCGACGAGAGCGACGTGAAGGCGCTGATGACGGACATCATGCAGAAGGAGTACTCCGGGGACGACGGCATTGACGAGATCAAGAACCTCATCGGCGCCTGGAAGAACGACCTGATCCTGCCGGAAGAGGCGCTGGAGAAGGCGCGCAACCCCAAGGAACAGACCGCGGCGATGGTCTACCTGCACTACCAGCGCACCCTGCGCGCGTACAACGCGGTGGACTTCGACGACCTCATCCTGCAGCCGGTGAAGCTGTTCCAGAACCACCCGGACATCCTGGAAAAGTGGCGCAACCGCGTGCGCTACATGCTGGTCGACGAATACCAGGACACCAACGCCAGCCAGTACCTGCTGGTGAAGATGCTGGTGCAGCAGCGCGCGCACTTCACCGTGGTGGGCGACGACGACCAGTCGATCTACGCCTGGCGCGGCGCGCGCCCGGAAAACCTGATGCAGCTGAAGGAAGACTTTCCCTCGCTGAAGGTGGTGATGCTGGAGCAGAACTACCGCTCCACCAGCCGCATCCTCAAATGCGCCAACATCCTCATCGCCAACAACCCGCACGTCTTCGAGAAACAGCTGTGGAGCGAGATGGGCGAAGGCGACCCGATCCGGGTGATCCGCTGCCGCAACGAGGAAGCCGAGGCCGAGCGGGTGGCGATGGAAATCCTCACCATCCACCTCAAGACGCAGCGACCCTACAGCGAGTTCGCCATCCTCTACCGCGGCAACTACCAGGCCAAGCTGATCGAGCTGAAGCTGCAGCATCACCAGATTCCCTACCGCCTCTCCGGCGGCACCAGCTTCTTCGGCCGCCAGGAAGTGAAGGACGTGATGTCCTACTTCCGCCTGCTGGTGAACCCGGACGACGACAACGCCTTCCTGCGGGTGATCAACGTGCCGCGCCGGGAGATTGGCTCCACCACCCTGGAGAAACTCGGCAACTACGCCACCGAGCGCGGCATCTCGATGTTCGCCGCCGCCGGCGAACTGGGCCTGTCCGAGCACCTGGACAATCGCTATGTCGAACGCCTGCAGCGCTTCAAGCGCTTCATCGACAAGGTCCGCGAGCAATGCGCCGGCAACGATCCCATCGGCGCACTGCGCAGCATGGTGATGGACATCGACTACGAGAACTGGCTGCGGCAGAACGCCTCCAGCGACAAGGTCGCCGACTTCCGCATGGGTAACGTCTGGTTCCTCATCGAAGCGCTGAAGAACACCCTGGAGCGCGACGAAGAAGGCGACATGACCATCGAGCAGGCCATCGCCAAGCTGGTCCTGCGCGACATGCTCGAGCGCCAGCAGGAGGAAGAGGAAGGCGCCGAAGGCGTGCAGATGATGACCCTGCACGCCTCCAAGGGCCTGGAATTTCCCTACGTGTTCATCCTCGGCGTGGAGGAAGAGATCCTCCCGCACCGTTCCAGCATCGAGGCCGACACCATTGAGGAAGAGCGCCGCCTGGCCTACGTCGGCATCACCCGGGCGAAGAAGAACCTGGCGATGACCTTCGCCGCCAAGCGCAAGCAGTACGGCGAGATCATCGACTGCTCCCCGAGTCGCTTCCTTGACGAATTGCCGCCGGAAGACCTGGTCTGGGAAGGCCAGGAAGACGCACCGCAGGAAGTGAAGGCAGCCAAGGGCAACGCAGCACTGGCGGATATCCGCGCACTGCTCAAGCGCTGACCGACGAACCTGTAGGAGCGGACCTTGTCCGCGATCGCGGGCATGGCCCGCTCCTACAGGGGGCATGGGTGTTGGGGTTTTCGCGGATAAGATCCGCTCCTACGATTCCGACAGCGACCCACAAGCTGTCCAATCGATCAGCTTTTACTTCCGTCGGGAGGTCGCGCATTCCGCCGCGTCCGAGGTAGAATTACGCGCTTCACCAGCGGCAGCAGCTCCGCCAGGAAGCACGCAAATTGAACATCCTCAAAGACAAGATTCGCAGCGAAGGCATCGTCCTCTCCGACCAGGTTCTGAAGGTAGACGCCTTCCTCAACCACCAGATCGACCCGCTGCTGATGAAGCACATTGGCCATGAGTTCGCCGAGCGCTTCAAGAACCAGGGCATCACCAAGATCGTCACCATCGAGGCCTCGGGCATTGCCCCGGCGGTCATGGCCGGCCTGGAACTCGGCATCCCGGTGATCTTCGCCCGCAAGTTCCAGTCGCTGACGCTGAAGAACGACCTGCTGATCTCCAAGGTGTTCTCCTTCACCAAGCAGACCGAAAGCACCATCGCCATCTCCGCACGCCATCTGACCAGCGCTGACCATGTGCTGGTGATCGACGACTTCCTCGCCAACGGCCACGCCGCCAAGGCGCTGATCGACCTGATCGGCCAGGCAGGTGCGAGCGTCGCCGGCATGGGCATCGTCATCGAGAAATCCTTCCAGGACGGCCGCGCCCTGCTGGAAAGCGAAGGCTACCGCGTGGAATCGCTGGCACGCGTGAAGTCCCTGGCGAACGGCCAGGTCGAGTTTCTCGACGACTGATCGACGGCTCGCGAACAGCACAAATGAAAAAGCCGCCCATGGGCGGCTTTTTTCGTTGTCTGGCGTCGGATCAGAGGCCGGACATATGCTTGATCGCACCTTTGAGCTCGGCATCCGAGCAATCGGCGCAGGTACCGCGCGGCGGCATGGCGTTGAAGCCAGAGATCGCCTTGGCCAGCAGGCCGTCGAGACCACCCTGCTCTTTCGCGCGCTTGCCCCACTCGGCCTTGTCGCCAACTTTCGGCGCGCCCAGCAGGCCAGTGCCGTGGCAGTTGGTGCAAACCTTGCCGACGATCTCTTCGCCGGAACGCGGCGCACCGCCCGCGGCACCCGCGGAAGCGACAGCGCCTACACCTTCACATTCCTTGCCCTGGACACAGACCTTGCCCACCGGCTCGAGGCGCTTGGCAATCGCGTCATCATTGGTCGTAGCCTGAGCGCTCGCGGCCAACAGGGCCAGCACGGCGGCTTGGGCCACCAGCATTTTTTTAATCAGGTTCACCCTTTCACCCTCTTCGTGGCTAGTCACGCCCGAGCACGGAATCCATCGCAGTCTAGGTCGCGCGGGCGGCGCAAGTATAACGGAAGACCTCGAGTACGTAACAATTGCAGGCCCCCGGCAGGGCTTGCGTCATACAGTCGCAGGCGGCTCAGCCGCCTCTAAAAATTTGCCGGGGTCGTCGCGCTGATCAGCCTCGCCGGGGCGTCGAAGGGATTGCGGAAGCGGTGCGGGCGAGTGCTATCGAAATAATAGCTGTCGCCGCTCTCGAGGACGTACACCTCGTCGCCGACGGTCAGCTCGAGGCGGCCCTCGACGAGCACGCCAGTCTCTTCACCTTCGTGGGAGTACATGTCGTCACCGGTGTCGGAACCCGGCGGATAGACCTCGTCGAGCAGGGTCATGGCGCGACTGGGATAGGCCTTGCCGATCAGCTTCATGATGATCGAGCCATTCGACATGTCGCTGAGTTCGTCTGCCTTGTAGACCACCTGCGTGTTGCTGTCCTGCTCGATGTCCAGGGAGAAGAACTCGACCAGGGACATCGGGATGCCGCTAAGCACCTTCTTCAGGGAGCTGATCGAAGGACTCACGCTGTTCTTCTCGATCATCGAGATGGTGCTGTTGGTAACGCCCGCCCGTTTGGCGAGTTCACGCTGGGACAGCCCTTTGAGTTTGCGGATCGCTTGCAGACGAGCACCAACGTCCAAGGGTGGGGTCCTCCTTCTTTCTTGTTCTGGCAGGCTCTAAAGGCGAAACCCGCCAACGCCTCACGGCGAGCGGGTTCGAAGTGGACCGTATCATGGCAACACCGTTCAGTATTTACAACATAGCGGCCATGAATCCTGCGCAAACTTTACGCAACTCGTCGCCTATTCGTCCGAGTAGACACGCGGGACGCGCTTGAGGTTGCAGAACAGCTGGTAGGGGATGCTGCCGCAGAGGCTGGCCAGGCGGCTGGCCGGGACCTGCGAGCCCCACAGCTCGACGCGGCTGCCGAGGCCTGCGCCGGGCAGGTCGGTGAGATCGACGGTAAGCATGTCCATGGACACGCGACCCATGATCCGGCTCGGCCGGCCATCGATGAACACCGGCGCGCCATCCGGCGCATGGCGCGGGTAGCCGTCGGCGTAACCCATGGCGACCACGCCAACGCGCACCGGGCGCTCGGCGACGAAGCGGGCGCCGTAGCCTACCGGCTCGCCGGCCGGCAGCTCGCGCACGCTGATCACCTGGGACTCCAGGGTCATCACCGGGCGCAGCTGATCGGCCAGCGGGTGATCCTGTTCGAAGGGAGTGGCGCCGTAGAGCATGATGCCCGGGCGCACCCAGTCGCTGGGTACGCTCGGCCAGCCGAGGATACCGGGGGAGTTACGCAGGCTGACCTCGAACTTCTGGCCCAGCCCGCTGCGTACGGCTTCGAAGGCCGCGACCTGTTCTTCGGTGCGGCTGCAATCCAGCTCGTCGGCACGCGCGAAGTGACTCATCAGCACGACCTTCGCCACATGCGGCAGCGCCTGCAGGCGAGCCAGCGCAGCGGCGTAGTCCTGCGGGAAGAAGCCGACGCGGTGCATGCCTGAGTCCATCTTCAGCCACAGGGTCAGCGGCTTGCCGGGACGGGCGCGCTCGATGGCCTCCAGCTGCCAGGCCGAATGCACCACGCACCACAGGTCGTGGAGTTCGATCAGTTCCAGCTCGCTGGCCTCGAAGAAGCCTTCGAGCAGCAGGATCGGCGCGCGGATGCCCGCTTCGCGCAGCTCCAGCGCCTCCTCGATGCAGGCCACGGCGAAGCCATCAGCCTCAGCTTCCAGCGCCTGCGCGCAGCGCACGGCGCCGTGGCCGTATGCGTCCGCCTTGACCACCGCGAGCGCGCGGGCGCCGCTGACTTCGCGAGCCAGACGGTAATTGTGGCGCAGGGCCTTCAGGTCGATCAGGGCACGGGCTGGACGCATGGCGGGAATTCTCTTGTACGAATACGGCAGGCTCGCGCGCAACCGCGCTCCTGCGGGAATCAAAAAAAGCCCGGCACTGTGGCCGGGCATACGCGAGTCGTTACGGCAGCGCCGCGACCACCGACATCTCGACGAGGATCTCCGGCTCGCAGAGCTTGGCCTCGACGGTTGCGCGGGCGGGAGCGACGCCTTGCGGCAGCCACTGGTCCCAGACGCTGTTCATGCCAGCGAAGTGCGCATCGATGTCTTTCAGGTAGATGGTCACCGAGAGAATCCGGCTCTTGTCGGTGCCGGCCTCGTCCAGCAGGCGTTCGATGCTGGCCAGGGTCTCGCGGGTCTGCTGCTCGATGCCGGCGGCCATGTCGTCGCCCACCTGGCCCGCCAGGTAGACGGTGCCGTTGTGGACGACGATCTGGCTCATGCGGGCATTAGTGTGCCGGCGCAGGATGGCCATTCTGGCTCTCCGAGGTGTTGCTGTAGCGGGAGATGTCCAGGCCTTCGGTGCTGATCTGCGGGCGCTTCTTCGCCATCAGGTCGGCCAGGTAGCGGCCCGAGCCGCAGGCCATGGTCCAGCCCAGGGTGCCGTGACCGGTGTTGAGGAACAGGTTGCGGTAGCGGGTCGCACCGACGATCGGGGTGCCGTCCGGAGTGGCCGGGCGCAGGCCGGTCCAGAAGGTCGCCTGGCTGACGTCACCGCCCTCGGGGTAGAGGTCGTTGGTGATCATTTCCAGGGTTTCGCGACGACGCGGGTTCAGCGACAGGTCGAGACCGGCGATTTCTGCCATGCCGCCGACGCGGATGCGCTGGTCGAAGCGGGTGATGGCGACCTTGTAGGTCTCGTCGAGGATGGTCGAGGTCGGCGCCATGTCCGGGTTGGTGATCGGGACGGTCAGCGAGTAGCCCTTCAGCGGGTACACCGGGGCATTGATGCCCAGCGGCTTGAGCATCTGCGGCGAGTAGCTGCCCAGCGCCAGCACGTAGTGGTCGGCGGTGACCAGTTGGCCATCGACCCATACGCCATTGATGCGGTCGCCGGCGAAGTCGATGCGCTGGATGTTCTGGTTGAAGCGGAA
This sequence comes from Pseudomonas sp. QL9, assembly GCF_041409665.1. Classification (NCBI taxonomy): domain Bacteria; kingdom Pseudomonadati; phylum Pseudomonadota; class Gammaproteobacteria; order Pseudomonadales; family Pseudomonadaceae; genus Pseudomonas; species Pseudomonas sp. QL9. The sequence goes on along the minus strand of NZ_CP166971.1, from coordinate 2,871,033 downwards.
TTCGACGCCCAGGCCAGCGGCCATGTCGGCCAGCTTGGTGGTGAACATCTGGCAGTCGCCGGTCTGGTCGTTCGGCAGACGCAGGGCACCGACCAGCTTGTCGGCGACCTTGGCCAGGGCCGGTTCGACGCGGGCGATGCCGGCGCGGTCGAGAACCTCATAGGGCACGCCCGAGCTTTCCAGTACGGAGATGTCCTTGGCGGCGGAGTCGAGCTGCGCCTGGGTACGGAACAGCTGGGTGGTGCCCAGGGTGCGGCCTTCGTAGCTGATGCCGGTTTCGGCGCGCAGCTCGTCGAGGCAGTCGCGGCTGTACTCGGACAGACGCACCATGCGCTCCTTGTTCACCGCGTAGCTGGCGGCGTTGCAGTTGCGCAGCATCTGCCACATCCAGGCGTACTGGCTGGGATCACCGGTGAGCTTGATGGCCAGCGGCGCGTGCTTTTCCAGCAGCCATTTCATGGCCTTCAGCGGGATGCCCGGGGCGGCCCAGGGCGAGGCATAGCCAGGGGAAACCTGGCCGGCGTTGGCGAAGCTGGTTTCCAGGGCCGGGCCGGGTTGGCGGTCGACGACCACCACCTCGAAGCCGGAACGGGCCAGATAGTAAGCACTGGCGGTACCGATCACACCGCTGCCAAGCACCAGAACACGCATCGCTGCCTCCTGACATCGCGCATTTGTCTGCACGATGTTTCTTATTTTGAACGTGAATGCGCGCAGTATAGAAATGTCGCGCCAGATATATTCACCATTTAAACAGGAGTAATTGAGGAAAAATCCTGGCAAAAGCCCAAGTTACGGAGCCACATCCACCAGACATGACAGCGAATCACCCGAAAATACCGCAGCGATCAATGGGTGCTTAATTGAGCTTTTCAGAAAGGAATTTTGCACAGACGAAGAGGTGCAGGATTAAATCCCGCACAGCTCGCCGGAAACAGGAATAAAGCTCGCTGCGGCTGCCTGCCGCAGGCGCCGCACGATGGGCGGCGCTGACAGGGAAATCCCCTTACTTGCGCACCCACTTGCCGTTCTGCTGGATGTACTGCCCGGCAGGCGTGCGCTCCATGGCCTTCTTCCCGGCCAGAGCCTCGACGTCGGCAAGTTTGGCGCCGTTCTGACTGGCCACCTTCTGGTATTCGGCGCGCCGCGCGGCGTTGATCTGGCTGGCGATGTCCGCCGCCTGGCCGCTATTGCTTACCACCCCGAGGTAGCCGTCGGGCTGCTCGCCGACCAGGCCCTGGGCCTTGGCCGCGCCGAGGGCGCCCATCGCCTGCTCCAGGTTCATGGCCAGCGCCGGCAGGCTGACCAGGCCGAGAACCAGCAGGGCGGCGCCGAGTTTGCTGCGCAATTTCATGTGAAAGCTCCTCAGAACAGACCGCTGTTCTCGTTGATGATGCCGTCCAGGGCCTTGTCGACCTTGATGTAGATCTCGTGTTCGATCTTCACGTTCAAGTTGATGTTGATCGGCTCCTTGGGCGCCGCCAGCTGGACCGTCGGCGTGCAGCCCTGGACCAGGCCGAGCAGGGCCAGGGCGATGAAGGGGGCGCGGAAGCGCATGCGGTTCTCCTTGCGCTCAAGGCGCGGCAGAAGGGTTCTTGCGCAGGCGCTCCTGCACGCGCTTGCGGATGATCTCGCTGACCCGGTCGCTCAGCTGCAGGCTGGTCATCAGGGCCGGAATATTCTCTTCCAGATTGACGTTGAGGTTGATCGGCCGGCCCTGTTCCAGCGCCGGATTCTGCCCGCTCAGACTGAGCCCGAGGCGCAGGCGACCGTCCTGAGCATAATCCAGCGAGCTGCCGAGTTGCTGGTAACGGAAGTTGTCCAGGGCCGTGGCCACCAGTTGCATCGCCGGGTTGTTGCTGCCCAGGGCACGAATTTTCTCCGAGCGGAACTGCAGGAAGCCCGGCTGCCGCGCCGCGAGCTTGCCGCCCTGGATGCTGAGCCCGCCCGGCGCGACCTGAAGCGGCAGCTCGCCATCGATGACGCCATTTCCGGCCAGCCCTTCGGCCGGATAGGCCTTGAGGACTTCTTCCAGCAGCACACCCTCCAGGTGCAGGCTCTGTGGGGCATTGTCCCGTGCCAGATCCAGGCCGCCCGGCGCCAGCCAGGCGCGCCCGCCGAACAGGCGGACTTCGGCCTGCTGCCAGTCGAGTCGTCCGCCAAACAATTTGCCCAACGTCGCCCCGTAGCGCCCCTGGAGCTGCAGCGGGCCCAACATCACGCCGGGGTTGAGGCGCTCTATGCGTAGCGCGGGCAACTGAATCGTCAGGGCATCGCCGCGCAGCTGTACTTGCACACTGGCGTCTGCGCCGTGGATTTCGCTGCGGTCGTAAACGCCCTCCAGGCCCCTCGCGCTCAGTTGCAAATCGAGCTGCTGCGCCTTGCCGGCCGGCAGGCTCCAGTCGAGGCGGCCCTGCAGTCGGCCATTGTCGAAGCCGAGCAGCGCCGGCCAATCGGCGAGGCTGGCCGCCAGCGGATTGCCGCCACCGAGGGTGACTTCCGGCACCTGCGCATTTAGCTGCAGGCCACCGTCAGCGGCACGGTGCAACACGATATCGGTCACCAGCCCGCCAGTGTTCTGCAATTTCCCCTTGGCGCTCTGTTCGAGCTGGCTGGCATTCAGGTCGCCCTGGTACGTCCAGCCCAGCGGCTTGAGGTGGGGCTGGCGCAGATTGCCGACTTCCAGGCGCACTGGGCCGGCGAAGGAGTAGCTGATGGGATTTTCGCTGGAATAACCCAATTGCAGGGAGGCGCCGGTCGTCTTGGCGCCGACCTTTGCGCCGCTGACTCCGGCAATGCCGGACAGGCTCGCGAGACGCACCTGCGCATCGCGACCCAGGCGCAAAGTCGTCGCGCGGCTGCCGAGCTCGCCTTCCAGCGGCAGGTCGATCACTCCGCCCGCCAGGCGCAGATCACCCAGCTGCAGATTCGGCACCTGGCCCTGCAATTTAGCTTCTCGCAGCTCGAGGCTCGACGGTTCGCCGTCGCGCAGGGCCAGCACGCCACGCAGACGCGCGGTACTCGCACCCTTTGCGCGGGCATCTATACGCACCGCCGGCACGCTGCCCTCTTCCGGCTGCATCTGCACTCGCAGGCTCGCCGGACGCAGGCCTACCGGCAGCGCTTGCAGCCAATCGCCATAGAGGTCGGCGAGATACAGGTCGCCACTGAGAATGCGCGGCCGCCAGTGCCCCGGCTGCTCCGCTGCAGCCTGTAGCTGCAGATCGCCCTGCAGGCCGCCAACGCCGGGGAGCGGCCAAGGCTGCGGCAATTGCATGTTCAGGTCCAGGCTGCCGCGGCTGTCGCGCAGCCCCGGCCAATCTGGCCAGGGCGAATCGCCGGCGAGCACGGTGTCCCAGGTCAGGCGCAAGCGCCCGGCCTCCGGCAGTAACAGCGGCAGGGTCGGCGTCGGCAGCCAGGGCGCGAGCCAGGTGCGTACGGCATCCAGGGGTGGCAGGCCGGGGCTGGCCAAGCTGCCGCGCCACTGGCGGCTTGCCGGCAGCCACTCGGCCTGCAGGTCGGCCAGGCGCTGCTCGTCGATATCGCAGCTCAGGTTCAACTGCCAGCTGGCGTCCTGCCGGCGCAGTTCACCGTTGAGCGACAGCCGCCTGCTCCCCTGATGCAACTCGGCGCCCAGGGCCGCGGCGCTGTTGGGTAACTGGCGCCAGGCAAAGCTGCCGTTCAATCGGCACACCGGCGCGCCGGGGCACGGCAGCTCGAGTTCGAGGTGCGGCAGGGCGATGCTCTGCGGCAACAGGCTCAACCAGCCGGCCAATTGATCCGGGTGCAGCCCGGTGCCAGGTGGCGGCGTTCCGGGGGCGGCACGCCAGGCCGAGACCCGCAAGCGATCGAGCGACAGCGGCCCCAAGCGCCAGCGCCCATCGACGCGGCGCGGCCATTCCAGGTGCAGTTGGTCGCCGAGCACGTCCAGGCGCTCCCCGCCGAGCTCGCGACGCAGCGTCAGGCGCTCCACACGCACGCCGTCGAGCGACAGCTCCGTGCCTTGCCAGTCCAGTTGCAGCACGCCCTGGTCGGTGAGCAAGCGCTGCCATTGCTGCCACGCCAAGCCGACGAGCAACAGCAGGAGAAGCGCCAGCAACAGCGGCAAGCGGGGACGGATTGACGGCATGCCAGGCTCCAGAGGCCGAACGGTCGCGCCCGGGTATCCGGTTCGGGCCAGGGAAAAGGCTGGCGGCGGGCCGCCAGAAGATCAAGCCGCAGTGATATTCACTGGCTGACAGACTATATTTGGCGACAATCACCACTCATAAGAAATCCCCCAGAGCATCCGACCATGAGAACCCAGCACCAAAGCCGCCGCGAACTGGACAAGATCGACCGCAATATTCTGCGAATCCTCCAGGAAGAAGGGCGTATCTCCTTCACCGAGCTGGGCGAGCGGGTCGGCCTCTCCACCACGCCCTGCACCGAACGCGTGCGGCGCCTGGAGCGCGAGGGAATCATCATGGGCTACAACGCCCGGCTGAACCCGCAGTACCTCAAGGCCAGCCTGCTGGTGTTCGTCGAGATCAGCCTGGACTACAAGTCCGGCGACACCTTCGAGGACTTCCGCCGCGCCGTGCTCAAGCTTCCGCACGTGCTGGAGTGCCACCTCGTGTCGGGCCACTTCGACTACCTGGTAAAGGCGCGCATCTCGGAAATGGCCTCCTACCGCAAGCTGCTCGGCGACATCCTGCTGAAGCTGCCGCATGTGCGCGAGTCGAAGAGCTACATCGTCATGGAAGAGGTCAAGGAAAGCCTGACCCTGCCGATTCCCGACTGATCGCCGCCTACTCCCTGCATCTTTACAACTTCCCGCTTGGCGCAGCGGGAAGTCGGCGTTTATCCTGCGTAAAATTTTAACAACACGATAATCAGGATATCGCACATGAACGCCCGCGTTCGCCTCCCGGTGCACACCGACCAGCACGCCCCTTCCTACTATGCCGCGACGGTCAATCGTCGCATCGAGTGCCCGCCCCTGGCCGGCGAGGAAAAGGCGGACGTGTGTGTCATCGGAGGCGGCTTTTCCGGGCTGAACACGGCGATCGAGCTGGCCGAGCGCGGCCTCTCGGTGATCCTGGTGGAAGCGCACAAGATCGGCTGGGGCGCCAGCGGGCGCAACGGCGGGCAGTTGATCCGCGGCGTGGGCCACGGCGTCGAACAGTTCGAGCCGGTGATCGGCAAGGACGGCGTGCGCCAGCTCAAGCTGATGGGCCTGGAGGCGGTGGAAATCGTCCGCCAGCGCGTGGCGAAGTACGCCATCGACTGCGACCTGACCTGGGGCTACTGCGACCTGGCCAACAAGGCCTCGGACGTCGAAGGCTTCCGCGAGGACTACGAAGAGCTCAAGGGCCTGGGCTACCAGCACGAACTGCGCATGGTCCCGAAAGAGGAAATGCGCAGCATCGTCGGTGCCGACTGCTACGTCGGCGGCATGGTCGACATGGGCTCCGGCCACCTGCATCCGCTCAACCTGGCCCTCGGCGAAGCGGCCGCCGCGCAGTCCCTGGGCGTACGCCTGTTCGAGGATTCGCCGGTGATCGGTATCGAATACGGCCCCGAAGTGCGCGTGCGTACCGCCAAGGGCAGCGTGCGTGCCAAGACCCTGGTGATCGGCTGCAACGCCTACCAGAACGGCCTGAACAACTACCTCGACGGCAAGGTGCTGCCGGCCGGCAGCTACGTGATCGCCACCGAGCCGCTGGCGCCGGAGCGTGCCCGCGAACTGCTGCCGCAGAACATGGCGGTCTGCGACCAGCGCGTGGCTCTGGACTACTACCGCCTCTCGGCCGACAACCGCCTCCTGTTCGGCGGCGCCTGCCACTATTCCGGACGCGATCCGCAAGACATCGCCGCCTACATGCGGCCAAAGATGCTCAAAGTGTTCCCGCACCTGGCGGACGTGCGCGTCGACTTCGAGTGGGGCGGCATGATCGGCATCGGCGCCAACCGCCTGCCGCAGATCGGCCGCCTGCCCGACCAGCCCAACGTGTACTTCGCCCAGGCCTATTCCGGCCACGGCGTGAACGCCACCCACCTGGCCGGCAAGCTGCTCGCCGAGGCCATCGCCGGGCAACACAGCAACGGCTTCGAGCTGTTCGCCAAGGTCCCGCACATCACCTTCCCTGGCGGCAAGCTGCTGCGCTCGCCGCTGCTCGCGCTGGGCATGGCCTGGTATCGCTTCAAGGAAGCGCTCAGCGGCTAGAATCTTGCGCACCGTCGATGGGCGACGGTCCGGAGACTTCTGCTTGCTACAACGCTTCCTGCTGCTGGCGCTGCTGCTTCTCGGTGGCTGCGCCAGCGCCCCGCTTCCCACGCCATCTCATGCCCTGGCGGCACCCGGCACACTGCTGGGCGATGGCGTGCAGCAACGCGCCGCCGCACATCCGGGCCAATCCGGATTCCGCCTGCTGCCGTCGAGCAGCGACGCCTTCCTCGCCCGCGTCGACCTGATCCGCGCCGCCCAGCGCAGCCTGGACATCCAGTACTACATCGTCCACGACGGCATCACCACGCGCGCGCTGATCTACGAGCTGCTGCGCGCTGCCGACCGCGGCGTGCGCGTGCGCGTGCTGATCGACGACACCAGCAGCGACGGCTGGGACTACGAGCTCGGAACCTTCGCCGCGCACCCGAACATCCAGATCCGCCTGTTCAATCCGCTGCATCTGGGGCGCAGCACCGGCATCACGCGCAACCTCGGACGTCTGTTCAACCTCGCCGAACAGCACAGGCGCATGCACAACAAGCTGTGGCTGGCCGACAACAGCGTGGCCATCGTCGGCGGGCGCAACCTGGGCGACGAGTACTTCGGGGCCAAGGCGGAGATGAACTTCAGCGACCTCGACCTGCTCGCCGCCGGGCCCGTGGCCGGCGAGCTGGGGCAGAGCTTCGACCAGTACTGGAACAGCGCCATCAGCCGCCCCATCGAGGACTACCTGTGGAGCAAACCCAGCCACGGCGAGCTGGAGCGCGCGCGAGCCCGCCTGCAGCGCTATATGGAAAAAAGCCAGGTGCAGCATTCCAGCTACTTGGAACGCCTGCGCCAGCGCAGCCTTTCGAGCAACCTCGCCAGCTGGTTCGACGAGCTGATCTGGGCGCCCGGCCGAGCGGTCTGGGATGACCCGCTGAAGGTGCTCGACCGCGGCCCCGGACAGGCCGGCCAGCAGCTGAGCGCGCAGCTCGATCCGCTGTTCCAGCAGGTATCGCAGGAGCTGATCCTGGTGTCGGCCTACTTCGTGCCAACCGACAAGGGCATGACCTACCTGACCGGGCGCGCCGACCAGGGCGTGAGCGTGCGCCTGTTGACCAACTCGCTGGAAGCCACGGACGTGCCCGCCGTCCACGCCGGCTACGCGCCCCAACGCATGGCGCTGCTGGAGCACGGCGTGCAGCTCTACGAACTGCGCGCCCAGCCGGACAAGCACCTGGCCGGCGCGCCCTGGCGCGTGCGCGGGTCGAGCAACGCCAGCCTGCACAGCAAGGCGATCGTCTTCGACCGCCGCCAGGTCTTCATCGGCTCGTTCAATTTCGACCCACGCTCGATCATCTGGAATACCGAGGTCGGAATCATCGTCGACAGCCCTGAGCTCGCGGAAAACACTCGCAAACTAGCGCTGGCCGGGATGTCGCCGAGCGTCAGCTACCGGGTGCGCATCGACCGCTCGGCCGGCCAGCCACGGTTGGTGTGGGTCGACGAGAAGGACGGGCATCCCCGTGTGCTGCACCACGAGCCGGGTAGCCTGTGGCGCCGCTTCAATGCCTGGATCGCCGGCGCCATCGGCCTCGAGAAAATGCTCTAGGAGCGGATCTCATCCGCGAATCGCGCCGGAACCTCCAGCTATCGCGGACAAGGTCCGCTCCTACAGGTAAGGGCAAACGTTGGCGCCGGACCTAGCGCCCACTCGCCTCGGGCAGCCCACTCCCCTGCACTTCGACCGGCGGCAGCCCTTTGCGCCAGACCAGGATGACGAAGCCGAAAGCGCCGAGCGCCATCATCAGTGGCAACGCATGGCCGCTCACCCACTGGCTGACTGCGCCGGTGGTCAGCGGACCGATCAGGCAGCCAATCCCCCAGAGCTGTGCGATGTGCGCGTTGGCGCGGACCAGTTGGTCGTCGCGGTAACGCTCGCCGATGAGAATCAGCGACAGCGTGAACAACCCGCCCGCGCTGGCGCCGAACAGCACCAGTACCGGCCAGATCGCCGGACCGTGGAGCAGCAGCGGGATGCCCAGGCTGCTAAGCAGCAGGATGACCCCGCAGGCCTGGAACAGGCTCTGTCGGGAGACCCTGTCGGCCAGCCAGCCGATAGGCAGTTGCAGCAACGCATCGCCGACCACCACCACAGTGACCATGCTCAGCGCCACCGCCTGACTGAAGCCCTGGCGCACGCCGTAGACCGGCAGCAGGGTGAGGATCATCGCCTCGAAGCCGGCGAACAGGACCACCGCCCATGCGATCGCCGGCAGCTTGGCGCAAAAGGCGAACAGGCCGCGGCCGGAGGCGCTGTGCGGATCGACCTTGGGTGCGCCGCCACGGCCCAGCAACAGCAACGAGCCGCATACCAGCAGGCCTACGCCGATCCAGAACCCGCGATCGTCAGCGGTGCCGATGAATGTCAGCAGAACCGGACCGGAAAGCTGGCTCAGCGCATAGCCGGTGCCATACAGCGCAACCAGGCGGCCACGCCACTTCTCGATCGCCAACTGGTTGATCCAGCTTTCGCCGAGGATGAACACCACGGTCAGCTGCACGCCGATCAGCAGGCGCAGCACCAGCCAGATCGGATAACTCTGCAGCAGCGCCAGAAGGCCAATGGAAAAGGCGCCGCTAAGCAGGCAGCAGCGCATCAGCCGCGGCGTACCGATCCGCGCAGCGAGACGACCGGCAATAAGTGCGCCGAGCAGCACGCCGGCGGCGGGCGTCGCGGCCATCACACCGATGGCGAAGTTGCCGTAGCCCCAGCCTTCCAGGCGCAGGGATACCAGCGGCATGGTCAGGCCCAGGGCGAGGCCGATGCTGATGACCGATAGGCAGACAGCGAAATAAGGACCCCAACGCATTGTCGTTCTCCCGTTCCATCCGGAGCGCACTCCGGGCCAGAAGTCACCCGGCGCGCAATGCAAAACGGCCGGGCTCCCCTAAGGAAACCCGGCCGCGGGTATGGCTCTTGTCAGAGCCGGCCCCGTTGCCCGGGGCCGACCTTGCGCAGCCTGAATCGTCTTACAGCTTGATCCAGGTAGCTTTCAGCTCAGTGTACTTGTCGAAGGCGTGCAGCGACTTGTCACGGCCGTTGCCCGACTGCTTGAAGCCACCGAACGGAGCGGTCATGTCGCCGCCGTCGTACTGGTTGATCCACACGCTGCCGGCGCGCAGGGCCTTGCCGACCAGGTGCGCTTTCGACAGGTTGCTGGTCCACACCGCAGCGGCCAGGCCGTACGGGGTGTCGTTGGCGATGCGCACGGCTTCTTCGGCGTCTTCGAACTCGATCACCGACAGGACCGGGCCGAAGATTTCTTCACGGGCGATACGCATGGCGTTGGTCACGCCGTCGAAGATGGTCGGCTCGACATAGGTGCCACCGGTCTCTTCCAGGGTGCGCTTGCCGCCGGCAACCAGCTTGGCGCCGTCGTCGTGGCCAGCCTGGATGTAGCCCAGGACGTTGTTCATCTGGGTGGTGTCGACCAGCGCACCGACGGTGGTTTCCGGGTCCAGCGGATTGCCCGGTTTCCAGGCCTTCAGCGCTTCGATCACCAGCGGCAGGAACTCGGCCTTGATGGATTTCTCCACCAGCAGGCGGGAACCGGCGGTGCAGACTTCGCCCTGGTTGAAGGCGATGGCGCTGGCGGCGGATTCGGCAGCAGCTTTCAGATCCGGGGCGTCAGCGAAGACGATGTTCGGGCTCTTGCCGCCGGCTTCCAGCCAGACGCGCTTCATATTCGACTCGCCCGCATAGACCATCAGCTGCTTGGCGATCTTGGTCGAACCGGTGAACACCAGGGTGTCGACGTCCATGTGCAGGGCCAGGGCCTTGCCGACGGTGTGACCGAAGCCCGGCAGGACGTTGAACACGCCTTTCGGGATGCCGGCCTCGATGGCCAGTTGGGCAACGCGGATGGCGGTCAGCGGCGACTTCTCGGACGGCTTGAGGATCACCGAGTTACCGGTGGTCAGCGCCGGGCCGAGCTTCCAGCAGGACATCAGCAGCGGGAAGTTCCACGGCACGATGGCAGCAACCACGCCGACCGGCTCGCGGGTGACCAGACCCAGTTCGTTGTGCGGAGTGGCGGCGACTTCGTCGTAGATCTTGTCGATCGCTTCGGCGCTCCAGCGGATGCTGTTGGCGGCACCGGAGACGTCGATGTTCAGCGCGTCGCTGATCGGCTTGCCCATGTCCAGGGTTTCCAGCAGCGCCAGTTCTTCGGCGTGCTCGAGCATCAGCTCGGAGAAACGGATCATGACTTTCTTGCGCTTGACCGGCGCCATGCGCGACCAGACGCCAGATTCGAAGGTGGCACGGGCAACCTGTACGGCGCGTTCGGCGTCGGCGGCGTCGCAGCTGGCGACCTTGGCCAGGAAGCGGCCATCAACCGGGCTCAGGCAGTCGAAGGTCTTGCCGTCGGCGGCATCGACGTACTGGCCGTCGAGGAAGGCGCGGCCTTCGATCTTCAGGTTCTGGGCGCGAGCTTCCCAATCGGCGCGAGTGAGGTTACCCATGACAACTTGTCCTCTTATTGAATTACTTATCGAAGTTCCGGCGCCCGCAGGAGGGGCGCGCTGTCAGAAATTCTGCAAGGCGGCGCACTGGCCACGCTGTCCGCCACCCTAAACCGGAGTGGGCGAATTTTCAATATTTTTGACACTTTGCCGCCAAAACGCCTTGTCACGTTCGTTTTATTAAACATAGACTCCGGCGAATCCGCCTCCTTCCGGGCACGCCCGAAGCCCGCGGAGCCTTAGAACAATCCACAAGAAACGAGACTCAGCATGAACATCGAGCAGATCGTCGACTTCGCCCAGGCAGGCACCGAGGCCGAGCACTACCGCCCCGCCCCGGAGAAGATCCTCAAGGGCGACCCGGCGCAAAGCGTGCGCAACCACTACGGCAGCCCCTGCGGCCAGTTCAACGTGGGCATCTGGGAAGGCGACATCGGCCAGTGGACCATCAACTACACCGAGCACGAGTACTGCGAGATCCTCCAGGGCGTCTCGGTGATCCGCGACAGCAACGGCGGCGCCAAGACTGTGCGCGCCGGCGACCGCTTCGTCATCCCGGCCGGCCTGAAGGGCACCTGGGAAGTGATCGAGCCGTGCCGCAAGGTCTACGTGATGTTCGAGCAGAAGGCCTGACTTCCTCGAACGGAAAAAGCCCGCCGATGGCGGGTTTTTTTTGTGCCTGCGACTTTCCTTCAGGCAAGAAAAAACCCGCCAGGAGGCGGGTTTCTTCGCAAGGGCCGGATCAATTACTTGATCTTGGCTTCCTTGTAGATCACGTGCTTGCGAACAACCGGATCGAATTTCTTGATCTCGATTTTCTCAGGCTTGGTGCGCTTGTTCTTGTCGGTGGTGTAGAAGTGGCCGGTACCGGCGCTGGACACCAAACGGATCAGTTCACGCATGACTGTGCTCCTTAGAATTTTTCGCCGCGGGCGCGCAGGTCGTTCAGAACGGCCTCGATACCACGCTTGTCGATGATACGCATGCCTTTAGCGGAAACGCGCAGACGCACGAAACGCTTCTCGGACTCGACCCAGAAACGGTGATGCTGCAGGTTCGGCAGGAAACGGCGACGGGTTTTGTTGTGTGCGTGGGAAATGTTATTCCCAGTAACCGGACCCTTACCGGTCACTTGGCAAACTCTCGACATGGCTCAGCCCTCTGTAAACCACATGCCAAACCCGGCATGGGTTGGCTGCTTGAACTCGTTGGATACTCAGTTTCACCCGGGTCTTACCTGCCTATTCGCTACCTGAAACCAGGTCAACGGGCAGGGCCCCAGAAAAGAGCGCAGCTTTATATCAGAAAGGCTCTTAGTGTCGCAAGGGTAACAGCGGCTTATCCACATGCCGAGCCAGCGCCATCGCGGCTCCGTACTCGTACCGTTCGTCGATTCCCGCCGTTGTCGCCTCCGGCCGCTTGGCCTAAGGTACCCGCTTCAAGGCCGACAACGGCCTTGCATGACTGCGCCCAGCCCACGGGACGGGCATTTTCCCACCAGATCCGGAGTCCGTCATGCGTCTGCTTCCCCTCGCCCTCCTTCTCGCTCCCGCCCTGGCCGGCGCCAGCACCCTCAGCGTCTGCACCGAAGCCAGTCCGGACGGGTTCGACGTGGTCCAGTTCAACGCCCTGACCACCACCAACGCCTCGGCCGACGTGCTGATGAACCGCCTGGTGGAGTTCGATGCAAGCCAGGCCAAAGTCGTGCCGAGCCTGGCGCAGAGCTGGACGGTTTCGGCAGATGGCCTGACCTACGACTTCCAGCTGCGCGAAGGCGTGAAGTTCCACAGCACTGACTACTTCAAGCCCAGCCGCGCGCTGGATGCCGATGACGTGCTGTTCAGCTTCCAGCGCATGCTCGACCCGGCCAACCCCTGGCACAAGGTGGCGCAGAGCGGCTTCCCCCACGCCCAGTCAATGCAGCTGCCGAGCCTGATCAAGGGCCTGGAGAAGGTAGGCGAGCACCAGGTGCGCTTCACCCTCAGCCACCCCGACGCCACTTTCCTGGCGATGCTCAGCATGGGCTTCGCCTCCATTTATTCTGCGGAGTACGCCGATCATCTGATGAAGGCGGGCACCCCGGAGAAGCTCAACAGCCAGCCGATCGGCAGCGGCCCCTTCGTCCTGCGCAGCTTCCAGAAGGATGCAGCGATCCGCTACGCGGCCAACCGCGATTACTTCGGCGGCAAGCCGGCTGTGGATAACCTGCTGTTCGCCATCACCCCGGATGCCAATGTGCGCCTGCAGCGCCTCAAGCGCGGCGAGTGCCAGATCGCCCTGTCTCCAAAACCGCTGGATGTCGAGGAAGCAGCCAAGGACCCGGCCCTGCGCATCGAGCGCACGCCTGCCTTCATGACCGCCTTCGTCGCCCTAAATACCCAACATCCGCCCCTGGACAAGCCCGAAGTACGCCAGGCGATCAACCTCGCCTTCGATCGCCAGAGCTACCTGAAGTCGGTATTTGGCGACAGCGCCACGCCGGCCACGGGCGTCTACCCGCCGAACACCTGGAGCTACGCGAAGGACATCTCGGCCTACCCGCATGACTTGGACAAAGCCCGCCAACTGCTCACCCAGGCGGGCCTGAAGGACGGGTTCAAGACCACCATCTGGACCCGCCCCAGCGGCAGCCTGCTCAACCCCAACCCCAGCGTGGGGGCTCAAGTGCTACAGGCCGACCTGGCCAAAGTCGGCATCCAGGCACAGATCCAGGTCATCGAATGGGGGGAGCTGATCCGCCGCGCCAAGGCCGGCGAGCACGACCTGCTGTTCATGGGCTGGGCAGGCGACAACGGTGATCCGGACAACTTCCTGACTCCGCAATTCTCCTGCGCCAGCGTGAAGTCCGGACTGAATTTCGCGCGCTTCTGCGATGCCAAGCTGGACGGCCTGATCAGCCAGGGCAAGGCGCTGAGCGAGCAGGAAAAGCGCAGCGCCCTCTACGAGGACGCCCAGCGCATCATCCACGACCAGGCGCTGTGGCTGCCGCTGGCGCACCCCACGGCGACCACGCTGCTGCGCAAAGAGGTCAAGGGTTACGCGGTGAGCCCCTTCGGTCGTCAGGACTTCTCCAAGGTCAGCTTCTAAACGCGCTCAGACCCAGCCCAGCTCGGCCATGGACTGCGGGTCGCCGTCACCAACCACGAAGTGGTCGAGCACGCGCACGTCGACCAGCGCCAGCGCGTCTTTCAGCCGCTGGGTAAGCACGCGGTCGGAGTGGCTGGGCTCAGCCACACCCGAAGGGTGGTTGTGGGCGAGAATCAGCGCCGCCGCGTTGTGCGCCAGTGCGCGCTTCACCACCTGGCGCGGATAGACGCTGGCGCAGTCGATCGAGCCGTGGAACAGCACCTCGAAGGTCAGCACGCGATGGCGACTATCGAGGAACAGGCAGGCGAACACTTCATGGGGCTCATGACGTAGCCGGGCCTTGAGGAAATCGCGCACGGCCTGTGGGCTTTCCAGCGCCGAATCGCGGCGCAACTGCTCAGCCAGGTGGCGCCGGGCCATTTCCAGAACGGCCTGCAGCTGCGCGTACTTTGCCCGCCCCAGGCCAAGATGACTGCTGAAAGTCGCCTGATCGGCCTCCAGCAGAGCACGCAGGCTGCCGAATTCACCGAGCAGCCGGCGCGCGAGGTCCACCGCGCTGCAACCGGTGACGCCGGTACGCAGGAAAATTGCCAACAGCTCGGCATCGCTGAGGCTCGCAACACCCTGTTCCAGCAGTTTTTCCCGCGGCCGTTCCGCCGCGGGCCATAGACGAATACTCATGAGGTTTCACTCGGGAAAGGGGCCCACTGTGCCGGCGCGGGCGCTGTGCTATCTTAGCCCGTCCTCTTCGCGCGGTCGGAAACCTGGGGAGGCGCTTCCGGCCCTGACGCGCGTCATCCATTTCCGATTATCAAGGCGGGCCTATGCAGCGGCTCTTTCGTAAACGCATCGTCCTTGGCGTAGGTGGCGGTATCGCGGCCTACAAGAGCGCCGAACTGGTCCGCCGTCTGCGCGACCAGGGCGCCGAAGTCCGCGTGGTGATGACCCAGGGCGGCCGTGAGTTCATCACCCCGCTGACCCTCCAGGCGCTGTCCGGCCACCCGGTGCACCTGGACCTGCTCGACCCCGCCGCCGAAGCGGCCATGGGCCACATCGAACTCGCCCGCTGGGCCGATCTGGTGCTGATCGCCCCGGCTACGGCCGACGTCATGGCACGCCTCGCCCAGGGCGTGGCCAACGACCTGCTGACCACCCTGGTGCTGGCCACCGACGCGCAGATCGCCCTCGCTCCGGCGATGAACCAGGCCATGTGGCGCGACCCGGCGACCCAGAGCAACGCCGAGCTGCTGCGCGGCCGCGGTTTCCACTTCTTCGGCCCTGCCGCCGGCAGCCAGGCCTGCGGCGACGTCGGCCCCGGACGCATGCTCGAAGCCGAAGAGCTGGCGCAGCGCGCCGCCGATTGCTTCCAGGTCCTCGACCTGACCGGCCAGCACGTGCTGATCACCGCCGGCCCGACCCAGGAAAACATCGACCCGGTGCGCTACATCACCAACCACAGCTCCGGAAAGATGGGCTTCGCCCTCGCCGAGGCCGCCGCCGAAGCCGGCGCGCGCGTGACCCTGGTGACCGGCCCGGTGCATCTGCCCACACCCGACCGGGTGACCCGCGTCGACGTGGTCAGCGCCCGCGACATGCTGGCTGCCTGCGAAGCGGCGATGCCGGCGGACGTGCTGATCGCCGCCGCCGCGGTAGCCGACTACCGCCCGGAAGTCGTGGCTTCGCAAAAGCTGAAGAAAGACCCGACCAAGGGCGACGGCCTGCTCCTGCAGCTGGTGCGCAATCCGGACATCCTCGCCACCCTGGCGCAGCGCGCCGACCGACCGTTCAGCGTCGGCTTCGCCGCCGAGACCGAGAACCTGCTGGAATATGCCTCGCGCAAGCTGAAGGACAAGAACCTCGATCTGATCGTGGCCAACGACGTGGCCAACCCCTCGATCGGATTCAACAGCGAAGAGAACGCGATCACCGTGATCGACCGCGAATTGCACGAAAATGCCTTCGCCCAGACCAGCAAGGGCAAGATCGCCCGCCAGCTGATCGCCTTCATCGCCGACCGCCTGAAACGACACTGAGAACCCGATGCATTCCCTGCAAGCCAAGATCCTCGACCCGCGCCTGGGCACTGAATTCCCCGTCCCGCAATACGCCACGCCTGGCTCCGCCGGCCTCGACTTGCGCGCCATGCTCAAGGAAGACACCGTCCTCGAGCCGGGCCAGACCCTGCTGATCCCCACCGGCTTGTCGATCTACATCGCCGATCCGGGCCTCGCTGCTCTGGTGCTGCCGCGTTCGGGCCTGGGCCATAAGCACGGCGTTGTGCTGGGTAACCTGGTCGGGCTGATTGACTCGGACTACCAGGGCGAGCTGATGGTTTCCTGCTGGAACCGCGGCCAAACGCCGTTCACCATCGCCATCGGCGAACGCATCGCCCAGCTGGTGCTGGTTCCGGTCGTGCAGGCGCACTTCGAGCTGGTCGAAAGCTTCGACGAAAGCCAGCGCGGTGCCGGCGGTTTCGGGCACTCCGGCAGCCACTGACCCTCCCCCAATTACGGACGATTCGCCGAGGAGACGTTGCATGAAACTTTTCCAACGCACCGCCAAGGACACGGCCGAGTTGCCGGAAGTCAGCATGCCGAAGGTCGCGCGTAGCGGCCCGGGCGCCAGACCCGAGCTGAAGTCGCTGCTGCCGGCATTCGGCGTCTCGGTGCTCGGCGTCGCCGCCGCAGGCGCGTTGCTCTGGGGCACGCTGTTCGGCAGTGCTGAGCAGACCCATCGCCAGCAGCTCGCTGGCGCATGGGCAGAGAGCCAGGCCGGCTCGCTGCGTCAAGCCCTGGCGCAGCTCGCTGCAGACACCCGCGCCATGGCGAGCAACCCCGACCTGTTGCCTGCACTGAGCGATCCGACCCGCTCGCATGCGCTGGAAAGCACACTCGCCCATGGTCACATGGACGGGCTGCTGGACGTCTATCTGAACGCCAACGGCGCAGCCACGCAGGATGCCAATCGGCCAGGTCCGCTCAACTACGCCGCGCTGGACATGTTGCATCGCGTGGAAATGGGCCAGAGCGTTGCGCCAGAAGCCTATCGCAACGGCCAGCGTTGGCTGGTCTACAGCGCCACCGCGCTGCGCGCCCAGGACAACAGCGTCCAGGGTACTCTGTTGCTGGTAGTCGATCTGCAACGCCTACTCAACGCCCTGCCACCCATGGCTTCGGACGTCGGCCAGCTGACCCTCGCGCAGAAGTTCGGCAATTCGCCTGCCCAGACACTACTTCAGCGCGGCGAGGCCAGCGATGCACCGGCGCTCAACCTGAGCAGCGGCAACCCGAACTGGCAACTCAGCTTCGTTCCCGGCCAGAGCATCACTGCCACGCTCTACTCGCCGGCTCTGCTCGCCATCGCCACGCTGCTCGCGCTGAGCGGCGGCCTGCTGGGCATCTACCTCAGCGTCGGTGGCCTGCAACGCCGCCTGCGCATCGACGCCCAGACACTCGGCCAGTTCATCCAGGAACTCGGCGGCCAACGCAGTGCCAAAGCTCCTGAGCTGAGCCTGTCGGTCCTGCAGCCGCTGGCCCAGGCACTGGCCCGCCAGCCACGCCGCAAAACGGAAACCAATGGAAACGGCAATGGCACCGCCAGCCCCGTTGCCCCGATCGAAGCCGCTCCGGTCAAGGCCGAAGCCTACGCCCGGGCAGCAGCCACCCCCGAAACACAGCTGGTCGACCCGCTGTTCCAGAACACCGACATTCTGGATATCGACATTCTTGATGAAGACCAGGATCTCCTGGGATTGGAGCAAAACCCCGCTATGAGCACGCCTAAAGCCCCGCAACTGCCCGCCAGCATCTTCCGCGCCTACGACATCCGCGGCGTGGTCGGCGACACCCTGACCGCCGAGACCGCCTACTGGGTAGGCCGCGCCATCGGCTCCGAGAGCCTGGCTCGCGGCGAGCCCTGTGTGAACGTCGGCCGCGACGGCCGCCTGTCCGGCCCCGAGCTCGTGCAGCAGCTGATCCAAGGCCTGCTCGACTGCGGCTGCCAGGTCACCGACATCGGCATGGTGCCGACCCCGGTGCTGTACTTCGCCGCCAACGTCCTGGAAGGCAAGTCGGGCGTGATGCTCACCGGCAGCCACAACCCGCCGAACTACAACGGCTTCAAGATCGTCGTCGCCGGCGAGACCCTGGCCAACGAGCAGATCCAGGCCCTGCGCGAGCGCATCGAGAACAACGACCTGGCTAGCGGTGTCGGCAGCGTGCAGCAGGTCGACATCCTGCCGCGCTACTTCAAGCAGATTCGTGACGACATCCCCCTGGCCAAGCCGCTGAAGGTGGTGGTCGACTGCGGCAACGGCGTTGCCGGCGTGATCGCCCCGCAACTGATCGAGGCCCTGGGCTGCACCGTGATCCCGCTGTTCTGCGACGTCGACGGCACCTTCCCCAACCACCACCCGGATCCGGGCAAGCCGGAAAACCTGGAAGACCTGATCGCCAAGGTCAAGGAAACCGGCGCCGACCTCGGCCTGGCCTTTGACGGCGACGGCGACCGCGTCGGCGTGGTGACCAACGAAGGCACCATCATCTATCCCGACCGCCTGCTGATGCTGTTCGCCAAGGACGTGGTCTCGCGCAACCCGGGCGCCGACATCATCTTCGACGTGAAATGCACCCGTCGCCTGATCTCGCTGATCAGCGGCTACGGCGGTCGTCCGGTGATGTGGAAGACCGGCCACTCGCTGATCAAGAAGAAAATGAAGGAAACCGGCGCCCTGCTGGCCGGCGAAATGAGCGGCCACATCTTCTTCAAGGAGCGCTGGTTCGGCTTCGACGACGGCATCTACAGCGCCGCTCGTCTGCTGGAGATCATCAGCCAGGACAAACGTGACAGCGAGCATGTGTTCTCTGCCTTCCCGCTGGACGTCTCAACTCCGGAAATCAACATCACCGTCACCGACGAGAGCAAGTTCACCCTGATCGACGCGCTGCAGCGCAACGGCCAATGGGGCGAAGCCAACCTCACGACCCTCGACGGCGTGCGTGTCGATTACCCGAAAGGCTGGGGCCTGGTCCGCGCCTCCAACACCACCCCGGTGCTGGTACTGCGCTTCGAGGCGGACTCCGAAGCCGAACTGGAACGCATCAAGGACGTGTTCCGCAGCCAACTCAAGGCGGTCGATCCCGCCCTGACCATTCCCTTCTGATTCTTCTCGGAGCCTTGCACCATGTCCCAAAGCCGCGATGACGCCGCCCAGGTCGCCCGCGTCCTTGCCGAAGCCCTGCCGTATATCCGCCGCTTCGTCGGCAAGACGCTGGTCATCAAGTACGGCGGCAACGCCATGGAAACCGACGAGCTGAAGAACAGCTTCGCCCGCGACGTGGTGCTGATGAAGGCGGTCGGCATCAACCCGGTGGTGGTGCATGGTGGCGGCCCGCAGATCGGCGACCTGCTCAATCGCCTGTCGATCGAGAGCCACTTCATCGATGGCATGCGCGTCACCGACGCGCAGACCATGGACGTGGTGGAGATGGTCCTCGGCGGCCAGGTGAACAAGGACATCGTCAACCTGATCAACCGCCATGGCGGCAGCGCCATCGGCCTGACCGGCAAGGACGCCGAGCTGATTCGCGCGAAGAAGCTCACCGTGACCCGCCAGACGCCGGAGATGACCAAGCCGGAAATCATCGACATCGGCCACGTGGGCGAAGTCACCGGGGTCAATACCGACCTGCTGAACATGCTGGTCAAAGGCGACTTCATTCCGGTGATCGCGCCCATCGGCGTCGGTGCCAATGGCGAGTCCTACAACATCAACGCCGACCTGGTGGCCGGCAAGGTGGCCGAGGCGCTGAAAGCCGAGAAGCTGATGCTGCTGACCAACATCGCCGGCCTGATGGACAAACAGGGCCAGGTTCTCACGGGCCTGACCACCGAACAGGTCGACAGCCTGATCGCCGACGGCACCATCTACGGCGGCATGCTGCCGAAGATCCGCTGCGCCCTGGAAGCGGTGCAGGGTGGCGTGACCAGCGCACACATCATCGACGGCCGCGTACCCAATGCGGTGCTGCTGGAGATCTTCACCGACATCGGCGTCGGCACTCTGATCACCAACCGCAAGCACCGTTGACCCTTTGCCGCCATGGCCCCGGCCATGGCGGCTTCCTCCCCGCCCCGGAGGCCATCATGCCTTCAGTCTTCCCCTCTCGCGGTGACTTCAGTTTCTTCCATGGCCTGCGCGTGCGCTGGGCGGAAGTCGACCCGCAAGGCATCGTCTTCAACGGCAACTACCTGATCTACACCGACGTCGCCACCACCGAGTACTACCGCAACCTGGACGTGAGCTACCCAGCGGATCTGCTGCGTGGCGGCGGCGACCTGTTCGCGGTGAAGAACACGCTCGAGTACTTCGCACCGGCGCGTTACGACGACTGGCTGGAGATGGGTGTACGCGTGCTGCGCCTGGGCCGTAGCAGCCTGACTTTCCAGGTCGCCATCTGGCGCGAGGAGCAGCCGCTTACCCTGGGTGAACTGATCTACGTCTATGCCGACGAGGAACGGCAGAGCCAGCCGGTTCCGGACTGGCTACGCGAACGGATCAGGGCCTTTGAGCGTACGCCGCCAGCGGAGTGACGGCAGCTCGTCAGCGCGAGGCGCCGAGCAATTGCGCGAGGCGTGCGCGGTCGGCTTCGAAGGAGGCTTTGGCCTGGGCACGCAGCTGCTGGTAGCGGGCGATTTCACCTTCCAGACGCTGCTCTTCGTCCTTCAGGTTGTTCAATTGATCGACCAGAGGTGCAGCAACCTGGCGGCCGGCGCGCTCCTGATCGGCCGCCTGGGACTGCAGGTTCGCCTGCTGAGTCTTGAGTGACATCAAGTTGGCCTTGGTCACGCTACTCAAGCCATCGAGTTCGGCCAGCTTGCGATCGCGGGCGCTATCGACATCCTGCACGCCGGTGTACATCCGCAGCAGCTGGGCGTCGGAACTTGCCTGGGCCGCTTCGGCCTTGCGTGCCTTGAGCTCTTCCGGCGTCGGTGCCGGCGGCACCTCGCGGATTACCCGGCCTTGCTCATTGAGCACCTGGTAGCCCTTGCCGATGTACTGCGGCGGAACGCCCAACCGATCGATCACGGTAACGCCCTTGTCGTCGACGTAGCGGTACATCTCAATGCCACCGCTGGAAGACGGCTTACCTGTGGAGTTTGCCGCCTGCACCCCACCGGCCAGCCCAATGACCAGCAGTCCCAACAACACTCCTCTAAGGAAAGTTCTCTGCTTGGCCATGTGCGATTTTCCCGATCAGATTCCGTACTGTGCGCGATAAGCTTCGACGGCAGGCAGGTGACGCTTCAGTTCGGCGTCGCCGGCGAGGAACTCCAGTACCTGCTCCAACGACACGATGCTGACCACCGGAATACCGAAGTCGCGCTCCACTTCCTGGATCGCCGACAGTTCACCCTTGCCGCGCTCCTGGCGGTTCAGCGCGATCAGTACGCCTGCAGCCTTGGCGCCCTGGGCGTCGATGATCTGCATGACCTCCCGGATCGCGGTGCCAGCAGTGATCACGTCATCGATGATCAGCGCGCGACCCTGCAGCGGGGCGCCCACCAGGGTGCCGCCTTCGCCGTGATCCTTGGCTTCCTTGCGGTTGAAGCACCAGGGCAGGTCGCGGCCATGCTGCTCGGCCAGCGCTACCGCTGTAGCGGCGGCGAGCGGAATTCCTTTATAGGCGGGGCCGAACAGCACGTCGAAGTCGATACCGCCATCGACGATGGCCGAGGCATAGAAGCGCCCCAGCTTGGCCAGTGCCACTCCCGTATTGAACAGACCGGCATTGAAGAAATACGGACTGGTGCGCCCGGACTTGAGGGTGAACTCGCCGAAGCGCAGTACACCGCGCTCGATGGCGAATTGAATGAAATCGCGTTGATATGCCTGCATGGGAATAGAACCGGCGGGTATGAATTTAGCTAAACCGTTTGAGCTCGGGTATCATACACACACGTGATTTTGGGGGCCATTTATGCGGATCATCAGTGTGAACGTGAATGGTATTCAGGCTGCCGCCGAGCGAGGACTCCTCAGCTGGCTGCAAGCCCAGAATGCCGACGTGATCTGCTTGCAGGATACCCGCGCCTCCGCTTTCGATCTGGATGACCCGTCCTACCAACTGGATGGCTACTTCCTGTACGCCTGCGATGCCGAAGTGCCCAACCAGGGCGGCGTCGCACTCTATAGCCGTCTGCAACCCAAGGCCGTCATAAGCGGGCTGGGTTTCGAGACGGCCGATCGTTACGGGCGCTACCTGCAAGCCGATTTCGATAAGGTGAGTATCGCCAGCCTCTTACTGCCGAGCGGGCAGGAAGGGGATGAGAACCTGAACCAGAAGTTCAAGTTCATGGACGATTTCGCCCAGTACCTGAACAAGCAGCGTCGCAAGCGCCGCGAATACATCTATTGCGGGTCGCTGTACCTCGCCCACAACAAGCTGGACGTGAAGAACTGGCGCGAATGCCAGCAGATGCCCGGCTTCCTCGCGCCCGAGCGCGGCTGGATGGACGAGGTCTTCGGCAACATGGGCTACGTCGACGCCCTGCGCGAGGTCAACCGCGAAGGCGACCAGTACAGCTGGTGGCCCGACAGCGAGCAGGCCGAGATGCTCAACCTCGGCTGGCGCTTCGACTACCAGATCCTCACGCCGGGCCTGCGTCGATTCGTGCGCAGCGCCAAGCTGCCCCGGCAGCCGCGCTTCTCGCACCATGCGCCGTTGATCATCGACTACGACTGGTCGCTCAGCATCTGAGCCC
Organism: Pseudomonas sp. QL9; assembly: GCF_041409665.1. Lineage (NCBI taxonomy): Bacteria > Pseudomonadati > Pseudomonadota > Gammaproteobacteria > Pseudomonadales > Pseudomonadaceae > Pseudomonas > Pseudomonas sp. QL9. The sequence goes on along the minus strand of NZ_CP166971.1, from coordinate 2,848,463 downwards.
CAGGCGCGAAAAAGCCGGCTGATAGCCGGCTTTTTTCATTGCGCTGCGTACTACTTGAGCGGCCGCCAGGTGAAGGGATAGCGGTAGTCACGCCCCTCGTTGGCTTTGATCCCGGCGATGACCGTCAGTACCAGCGCACCGACACTGACCAGCGCCAGCAGCAGAAAGCCGATCACTACCAGGCAAAGGAAAAAACTCACCAGCAGCGCCAGGCTGACGGTGATCTGGAAGTTCAGCGCTTCCTTGCCCTGACGGTCGACGAAAGGATCGGACTCGCGCTTGATCTGCCAGACGATCAGCGGCCCGAGCAGATTGCCGAAGGGAAACACCAGGCCGAGGAAGGCGGCGAAATGGCAGAACATCGCCCATTGCCGGGCGTCCTGGCTCGGCCGAGCCTGCAGTTCGTCTTCCATTGCGCTTCCTCCTTGGCTACTCGTGCCTTCAATCGGCCAGCGCAGCGCGCTGCAGTTCGAAGATTTCCTGCATGCCCTGCTGCGCCAGCTCCAGCATTGCACTCAGTTCGGCCGGCTGGAACGGCTCACCTTCGGCGGTGCCCTGGACCTCGATGAAGCCACCGGCATCGGTCATCACTACGTTGAGGTCGGTCTCGGCAGCGGAGTCTTCCAGGTAGTCCAGGTCCAGCACCGGAACGCCCTGATAGATACCCACGGAAACCGCGGCGACCATCTGCTTCAACGGGTTGCCCTTGAGCGCGCCACGCTTCTTGAGCACGGCGAGCGCATCGATCAGCGCAACGGTGGCGCCAGTGATGGAAGCGGTGCGGGTACCGCCGTCCGCCTGGATCACGTCGCAGTCGATGTACAGGGTGTTCTCGCCGAGCTTGGTGAGGTCCAGCGCAGCACGCAGCGAACGGCCGATCAGGCGCTGGATCTCCAGGGTACGGCCACCCTGCTTGCCACGGCTCGCCTCACGCGCGTTCCGCTCGCCGGTAGAGCGCGGCAGCATGCCGTACTCGGCGGTCAGCCAGCCCTGGCCCTGTCCCTTGAGGAAGCGCGGTACGCCAGTTTCGGCGCTGACGGTGCAGATCACCTTGGTATCGCCGAACTCCACCAGCACCGAACCCTCGGCGTGCTTGGTGTAGTGGCGGGTGATGCGGATCGGGCGCAACTGGCTGGCTGCGCGGCCACTGGGACGGTTCATGGAGACTTCCTGTAAGCAGTGTGAATCGGGGATTGGCGGCCATTATAGAGGCCCGGCGGGCCCTGCAACCACCATCGGCGTGCGGCTGCCGACGCCGCTGGGGTACAATTGCCGGTTCAGGATGACAATTCGTCGTCTGCGCTGGAATCACAGAGAGGTAGCCCCATGGTGCACAGCATGACCGCCTTCGCCCGCATCGAACGGGCCGGGACCAATGGCACCCTGAGCTGGGAGCTGCGCTCGGTGAACCACCGCTACCTGGAGCCCAACCTGCGCCTGCCGGAAAGCTTCCGCGATCTCGAAGGCGCGGTACGCGAAGCCCTGCGCCAGGGCCTGTCGCGCGGCAAGGTGGAGTGCACCCTGCGCTATGTCGAGGACACCGCCGGCAAGCCGCTGCAGGTCGATCTCGAACGTGCCGCGCAGTTGGTCACCGCCGCCGAAGGCGTCGCCGCGCTGATCCGCCAGCCGGCGCCGATCGACCCGCTGGCCGTACTGGCCTGGCCCGGCGTACTGGTGGGCGACGCCGCCGATCCCCAAGCGCTCAACGCCGACGCCCTCGCCGCGTTCAACCAGGCCCTGGACGAGCTCAAGGCCGGCCGCGCCCGCGAAGGCGCCGAACTGGCGCGGATCATCGACGAACGCCTGGGCAGCATGCAGGAAGAAGTCGCCAATCTGCGCGAGCTGGTCCCGCAGATGCTGGGCCTGCAACGGCAGAAGATCCTCGACCGCTTCGCCGAGCTGAAGCTGGAAGCCGACCCGCAGCGCCTGGAGCAGGAAATGGTCCTGCTGGCGCAGAAGAGCGACGTCGCCGAAGAGCTCGACCGCCTCAGCACGCACATCGCCGAAGTGCGCCGCGTGCTCAAGGCCGGTGGCGCCGCCGGCCGACGCCTGGACTTCCTCATGCAGGAACTCAACCGCGAAGCCAACACCCTCGGTTCCAAGGCGTTCGACCCGCGCTCGACGCAGGCTGCCGTGAACCTCAAGGTCCTGATCGAGCAGATGCGCGAACAGGTCCAGAACATCGAATAACCCCCGAATACCCAGGAATTGCGCCATGTCCGGCACCCTCTACATCGTTTCCGCTCCCTCCGGCGCCGGCAAGACCAGCCTGGTGAAGTCCCTGCTCGAAGCCATGCCCAGCGTGCGCGTCTCGGTCTCCCACACCACCCGCGGCATGCGTCCGGGCGAGGTGGACGGGGTGAACTACCACTTCGTCGGCCGCGACACCTTCGCCGCCATGCTCGAGCGCGACGAGTTCCTCGAGCACGCCGAAGTGTTCGGCAATCTCTACGGCACCTCCCAGCGCTGGATCGAGAAGACCCTCACCGAAGGCCTGGACCTGATCCTCGAGATCGACTGGCAAGGCGCCCAGCAGGTCCGCCGGCTGATGCCGCACGCGCAGTCGATCTTCATACTGCCGCCCAGCCAGCAGGCCCTGCGCCAGCGCCTGACCAACCGAGGCCAGGACAGCGACGAGGTGATCGAGCGGCGAATGCGCGAAGCTGTCAGCGAAATGAGCCATTACGTCGAATACGATCACCTGGTGATCAACGACGACTTCGCCCATGCTCTGGAAGACCTCAAGGCGATCTTCCGCGCCCGCCAGCTGCGCCAGGACGCCCAGCAGAAGCGCCACGCGGAGCTGCTGAGCGAATTGCTGGCGCCGTCGGCATAACAAACGGCTCTTCCATAAAGATTGGCGATTTTTTAGACTATCCAGTCCGCCCGGGCATCCGGGTTCAATTTTCCGCAACGAGGAACACCATGGCCCGCGTCACCGTCGAAGACTGCCTGGACAACGTCGATAACCGTTTCGAGCTGGTCATGCTCGCCACCAAGCGCGCTCGCCAACTGGCCACCGGCGGCAAAGAGCCGAAGGTAGCCTGGGAAAACGACAAGCCCACCGTGGTCGCCCTGCGCGAGATCGCTTCGGGCCTGGTCGATGCTGAAATCGTTCAGCAGGAGGACGTGGTTGAAGAAGAGCCGCTGTTCGCTGCCTTCGAGGACGAGGCCAACAACGAGGCCCTGTAAGTCGATGTCCGGCCGACGACCGCAGCCGTCCACTCGGCAGGGGGTGCTCCCTTGCCGAGCATAGATGCCTTCGCCGACCGGCTTTCGAGCTACCTCGGCCCGGACCAGGTCAACCTGGTCCGCCGTGCCTACTACTACGCCGAGCAGGCCCACGACGGCCAGCGCCGCCGCAGCGGTGAGCCGTACGTCACCCATCCGCTCGCCGTAGCCAATATCCTCGCCGACATGCACATGGACCATCAGAGCCTGATGGCCGCGATGCTGCATGACGTGATCGAGGACACCGGCATCGCCAAGGAAGCGCTCACCGCGCAGTTCGGCGAAACCGTCTCCGAGCTGGTGGACGGGGTCAGCAAGCTGACCCAGATGAACTTCGAGTCCAAGGCCGAGGCGCAAGCCGAGAACTTCCAGAAGATGGCCATGGCCATGGCGCGCGACATCCGCGTGATCCTGGTCAAGCTGGCCGACCGCCTGCACAACATGCGCACCCTGGAAGTGCTGTCCGGCGAGAAGCGCCGGCGCATCGCCAAGGAAACCCTGGAAATCTACGCGCCCATCGCCAACCGGCTGGGCATGCACAGCATGCGCGTTGAGTTCGAGGACCTGGGATTCAAGGCCATGCACCCGATGCGCTCCGAGCGCATCCGCCAGGCGGTGAAGAAAGCTCGCGGCAACCGTCGCGAGATCGTCGGCAAGATCCAGGAATCGCTGGTCAACTGCCTCGCCCGCGAGGGCATGGAAGGCCAGGTCCTGGGCCGCGAGAAGCACCTGTTCAGCATCTACAAGAAGATGCGCGGCAAGCGCCGGGCGTTCAACGAAATCATGGACGTCTATGCCTTCCGCATCATCGTCGACAAGGTAGACACCTGCTACCGCGTGCTCGGCGCCGTACACAACCTGTACAAGCCGTTCCCCGGGCGCTTCAAGGACTACATCGCGATTCCCAAGGCCAACGGCTACCAGTCGCTGCACACCACGCTGTTCGGCATGCACGGCGTGCCCATCGAGATCCAGATCCGCACCCGCGAGATGGAAGAGATGGCCAACCACGGCATCGCCGCGCACTGGCTGTACAAGTCCAGCGAGGAAGAGGCGCAGAAAGGCACTCATGCCCGCGCCCGCCAGTGGGTCAAGGGTATCCTCGAGTTGCAGCAACGTGCCGGCAACTCCCTCGAATTCATCGAGAACGTGAAGATCGACCTGTTCCCGGACGAGGTCTACGTCTTCACGCCCAAGGGCCGCATCATGGAGCTGCCCAAGGGCTCCACGGCCGTCGACTTCGCCTACGCGGTGCATACCGACGTCGGCAACAGCTGCATCGCCTGCCGCATCAACCGCCGCCTGGCGCCGCTGTCCGAACCGCTGCAGAGCGGCCAGACGGTGGAGATCGTCACCGCGCCGGGCACCCGGCCGAACCCGGTCTGGCTCAGCTTCGTGGTCACCGGCAAGGCACGTACGCACATCCGCCATGCGCTCAAGCTGCAACGCCGCTCGGAGTCCATCAGCCTGGGCGAACGCCTGCTGAACAAGACCCTGGCCGGCTTCGACAGCCACCTGGAGAAGATTCCGCAGGAGCGCATCCAGGCGGTACTCGCCGAGTACCGCATGGAAGTCTTCGAGGACCTGCTCGAAGAGATCGGCCTGGGCAACCGCATGGCGTACGTGGTCGCGCGCCGCCTGCTCTCCAGCGAGGGCGAAGGCGTCAGCAGCGCGCCGAGCGCCGAAGGGCCGCTGGCGATCCGCGGTACCGAGGGCCTGGTGCTGAGCTACGCCAAGTGCTGCACGCCGATCCCGGGAGATCCGATCGTCGGCCACCTGTCCGCCGGCAAGGGCATGGTGGTGCACCTGGAAAGCTGCAAGAACATCCTCGATATCCGACACAACCCGGAAAAATGCATCCAGCTCAGCTGGGCCAAGGATGTCACCGGCGAATTCAACGTCGAGTTGCGCGTCGAGCTGGAACACCAGCGCGGCCTGATCGCCCTGCTGGCGACCAGCGTCACCGCCGCCGACGGCAATATCGAGAAGATCAGCATGGACGAGCGCGACGGTCGCATCAGCGTTGTCCAGTTGGTCGTCAGCGTGCATGACCGTGTGCACCTGGCCCGCGTCATCAAGAAGCTGCGCGCCCTCAAGGGTGTCGTACGCATCACCCGCGTGCGCAGCTGATCCCACCCCTCGAAGGAGTCGACATGACCAAGACCGTAATCCACACCGACAAGGCCCCGGCGGCCATCGGCACCTACTCCCAGGCGATCAAGGCTGGCAACACCGTCTACGTCTCCGGCCAGATCCCGCTGAACCCGCAGACCATGGAACTGGTCGAGGGCTTCGAGGAGCAGGTCGTCCAGGTGTTCGAGAACCTCAAGGCAGTGATCGAGGCTTCCGGCGGCTACCTGCACGACGTCGCCAAGCTGAACATCTTCCTCACCGACCTGTCGCACTTCGCCAAGGTCAACGAGATCATGGGCAAGTACTTCACCCAGCCCTACCCGGCGCGCGCCGCCATCGGCGTGGCCGCCCTGCCCAAGGGCGCCCAGGTCGAGATGGACGCCATCGTCGTCCTCGAATAAGCCTGACCTGCCGAACGGGGCCCTCGCGGCCCCGTTCGCTTTTCCCGTGTTAGTCCGCAAGGAGCACTCCCGCATGCGTCGCGCCCTCGTCCTGAGCGCCCTGCTTGGCCTGCTGACCGGCTGCGCCGGCACCCCATCCGACCCGTCCGGCACCTGGATCAACCAGACAGCCATCGACGCCGCCAGCAAGAGCGGCAAGCTGCGCGAAGCGCTGCTGGCGTACGGACCGAATCTGGAATGGCAGCTCGACAGCAAGAACCACCAGGCCAGCTACAGCAACGGTTTCGAGAAGGGCGACGGCCAACTGAGCCAGGACCCGTCCGACAAGAAGCGCTGGCAGGTAGCCTTCTACGGCAGCAAACAGGAAGCCCTGCAGCTGGACGGCAAGCAGCTGATCCAGGTCGGCGGCGACAACTGGCCGGAGCAGCGCTTCGTCCGCCCCGAGCAACAGCCCACGGCACAGACACCCCTCGGGGCAACCTTCGAACGCGCGCTCTACGGCAGCTTCCTAAAGGGCACCTGGGTGATCGCGGAAGGCCAGGGCCAGGGCAGCAAGGTCAGCTTCCAGCCCGACGGCCGCATCGAAGGCATGCCCAACGCCGATCGCTACGCGCTGTGCCTGGCCGGCGACTGCGCGGCCATGACCGGCAACAACGACAGCATCTGGCTGCAACAAGGCCGCCAGGGCCGCGAATACCTGTTCCAGCGCGAAGACGACCAGATCGAGCTCTTCGAAGCGGTGAACCGCGCCCAGGCCGACGAGATGCCCGAGTACCAGCCCGGCCAGCGCGTCTGGCTGCTCAAGCGCGACTGATCGAGCAGGCGCCGCCCACGTCCGGCGGCGCCTTCAGCGCAAGCCCAGCAGCAACAACCAGCCCCCCAGCCCCAGCAACAGCCCGCCACACAGGCGATCCAGCGCCCTCACCCGCCGCTGCAGCCAGCCGCACCAGCGTTGTTGGTCGAGGAGGCGCACCAGCGCCAGGTCCCAGAACAGCACCACCGCGCCCATCCACAGCACGCACAGCGCCAGCGCCCAGCCCGGCAGATGGAATGGCCCGAGCAAGCCGAACAGCCCGCTGTAGAAGATCGGCAGCTTGGGATTGAGGCTGCTGGCCAGAAAGCCTTCACGCAGCCCCTGGAAGAACCCACCCCGCGCCAACGTCCCTGATTCGACGGGAATCTCCAGCTCGCGGCGCGCCAGCACAGCCTGAACGCCCAACCAGACGAAGTAAGCCCCGCCCAACAGCTGCACCAGGCGCAAGCCTTGCCGCGCCATATCCGGCAGCAATCCAAGGATGAACAGCACCAGCCCCATGCTCGCCAGATTGGCCACGGCGATGCCGCTGGCACAACCGTCAGCGTGGCGCCGGCCGCGAACCAGCGCGGCACGGATCAGCAGGAAGAAATCCGGCCCCGGCGACAGCAGGGCGGCAAAGTGAGTGCTGGCGACCAGCGCAAAGGCGGCGAACATGGCGATCTTCCCGGAACAAGGGAGGCCAGTCTGGAAGGCAGGGTGCGCAGCGGTCTTGGAAGAAACTCAGGTGCGCGTGGCGCTGCGGAAGCGACCGGGCGTGACGCCGGTAAAGCGGCGGAAGGTCGTCGAGAAGTGCGCCTGGTCGTAGAAACCCAATTCCAAGGCAACGTCGATGGGCATAGCACCTTCCACCAGGCGCCGCTTCGCCTCGCGCACCCGACGCTGCAGCAGATAGGTATGCGGTGGCACGCCGTAGGCGCGACGGAAGGTCTCGATCAGGTGGCGTGGATGACGGTCCACCAGCGCGGCCAACTGCTCCAGGCTCACCGCTTCACTGAAGTGCGTTTCCAGGTAGTCGCGCAGCAATGCCGTGGCACCACCGTCGCGGCTCGCCGCAGCCGCTTCGCGCATTCCGCCATGACGGACGAAGACCAGCTCCAGCAGCGCCAGCAACTCACTCTCCAGCGCCAGCGCGTCGTTGCGCTCGAACTCACCGGCCACCCGCGCCAATGCCTGGGCGACCTGGCCGTCATCGGCTGGATTGAGTGCCTGGAAACCACGCGGCAGCTGCTTGCGGCCAAGCAGCGGCAGCAGCCGCGACTCCTCGATGTACAGCATCCGATAGACCAGCCGCTCGCTCTCGGCATTGCCGGTGTGCGGCTCCCCGGGATTCATCAACGACAGCGTGCCGGCAGGCAGCACATGGCGCGCGCCCCTGCACTGGTAGCCGCCGGCTCCGTGGAGAATCGCGCCGATGGCGAAAGCATCGTGACTGTGACGGCCGAACGGCTGCCCGGAGAAGTCCGCGTGGAACAGCTCCACGCCCGGCAGCCAGGAACGCGCCAGCAGCCGGTTGGCGTCCATCAGTCGTCGCGCCCGGCGAGAATGGCCGCATAGCCCTCGCGATAGCTCGGGTAGCGCGGCACCCAGCCCAGCGCGCGGGCGCGGGCGTTGCTGCAGCGCTTGCTGCCGGCGCGGCGCACGCTCTGCTCCGCCGCCCAGTGCTCGACGCCCATGAGCCCGCGCAGGTAGTCCACCACGTCGGCGAGCGGCGCCGGCGCGTCATCGACACCGAGGTAGCAGTTATCCAGCACCTTGCCGTCAGCGTCGGCGCGCAACAGGTAGGCCAGCAGGCCGGCGGCGTCCTCGGCGTGGATGCGGTTTGCATAAAGCGGCGGCTCGACGGCCACGCGATAACCCTCGCGCACCTGGCGCAAAAGGTACTCGCGGCCCGGGCCGTAGATGCCGGTAAGGCGCACCACGCTCGCCGGAATACCGCTCGCGAGGGCGACCTGCTCAGCCTCGCGGATGACGCGCCCGGAATAGGATTCGGCTTCGGCGGGCGAATCCTCGTCCACCCACTCGCCGTCCTTCTGCGCATAGACGCCGCTGCTGGAGACGAACAGCAGGCGCTTCGGCCGCTGCCCACGCTGTTCGAGCCAGCCCAGGCAATGCCGCAGGCCCTCGATATAGGTGGCGCGATAGCCTGCTTCGTCGTGCTGGCTGGCGGCGGCGCTGAAGACCACATAGTCCAGCTCACCCTGCGGCCACGCCGGCGGGCAGGCGCTCGCGCCCAGGTCGCCGGGCACCGGCAGGATGCCGGCGGGCAACGCTGAGGTATCGCGGCGCAGGCCATGCACCTCCCAGCCACCGGCGACCAGTTGGCGGCCCAGACGGCTGCCGACATCGCCGCAGCCCACGATCATCACCTTCCTCGACATGCCGACCTCCACTGCACAAGGGCTGCGAGTGTAGCGCGGTTGGTTCGCAACGGCGCAGCCGCTATGCTTGGCCCCAACTCAACGGAATAGCCGATATGACCCTCACCGAACTGCGCTATATCGTCACGCTTGCCCAGGAGCAGCACTTCGGCCGCGCTGCCGAGCGCTGCCACGTCAGCCAGCCGACCCTGTCGGTCGGCGTGAAGAAGCTCGAGGACGAGCTTGGCGTGCTGATCTTCGAGCGCAGCAAGAGCGCGGTGCGCCTGACCCCGGTCGGCGAGGGCATAGTCGCGCAGGCGCAGAAGGTGCTGGAGCAGGCCCAGGGCATCCGTGAACTGGCCCAGGCCGGCAAGAACCAGCTGACCTCGCCGCTGAAAGTCGGCGCCATCTACACCATCGGCCCGTACCTGTTCCCGCACCTGATCCCGCAGCTGCACCGGGTCGCGCCGCAGATGCCGCTGTACATCGAGGAGAACTTCACCCACATCCTCCGCGACAAGCTGCGCACCGGCGAGCTGGACGCCATCATCATCGCCCTGCCGTTCCAGGAGGCCGACGTCCTCACCCTGCCGCTGTTCGACGAGCCCTTCTACGTGCTGATGCCGGCCAAGCACCCGTGGACCGAGCGCAAGACCATCGACGCCGAGATGCTCAACGACAAGAGCCTGCTGCTACTCGGCGAGGGTCACTGCTTCCGCGACCAGGTGCTGGAAGCCTGCCCGACCACCCGCAAGGGCGACGAGAACCGCCACACCACGGTCGAATCCAGCTCGCTGGAGACCATCCGCCACATGGTCGCTTCCGGCCTCGGCGTTTCGGTGCTGCCGTTCTCCGCGGTGGACAGCCACCACTACGCGCCGGGCGTGATCGAGATTCGTCCGTTCACCGCCCCCGTGCCCTTCCGCACCGTGGCCATCGCCTGGCGCGCCAGCTTCCCGCGGCCCCGCGCCATCGAGGTGCTGGCCGACTCGATTCGCCTCTGCTCGGTCGCCCAGCCGGTCGCCAAGGGCGAAGCCCAGCCGGCATGACCGAGCTGGCGAACGTCCCGGTTACGGCGCTCAAGGGCGTCGGCGCCGCGCTGGAAGAAAAACTGGCGAAGGTTGGCCTGGAGAACCTGCAGGACATCCTCTTCCACCTGCCGCTGCGCTACCAGGACCGCACCCGCGTCACGCCGATTGGCGCGCTGCGCCCGGGGCAGGACGCAGTGGTCGAGGGCGTGGTGTCCGGCGCCGACGTGGTCATGGGCAAGCGCCGCAGCCTGCTGGTGCGCCTGCAGGACGGCACCGGCACCCTCAGCCTGCGCTTCTACCACTTCAGCCAGGCGCAGAAGGAAGGCCTCAAGCGTGGCACCCACCTGCGCTGCTACGGCGAGGCCCGCCCAGGCGCCTCGGGCCTGGAGATCTACCACCCGGAATACCGCGCGCTGAATGGCGACGAACCTATTCCGGTGGAACAGACGCTGACGCCGATCTACCCGACTACCGAAGGCCTCACCCAGCAGCGCCTGCGCCAGCTCAGCGAACAGACCCTGGCGCGCCTGGGGCCGAACAGTCTGCCTGACTGGCTGCCGGCCGAGCTGGCCCGCGACTATCGCCTGGGTCCGCTCGACGAGGCGATCCGCTACCTGCACCGACCGCCGCCGGACGCCGATCTCGAAGAACTCGCCGAAGGCCGCCACTGGGCGCAGCACCGCCTCGCATTCGAGGAACTGCTGACCCACCAACTGTCACTGCAGCGCCTGCGCGAGCAGGTTCGTTCGCAGGCTGCCCCCGCGCTGCCGCCGGCGACGCGTCTGCCGCGGCAGTACCTGAAGAACCTGGGCTTCGCCCCCACCGGCGCGCAACAGCGCGTGGGCGCGGAGATCGCCTACGACCTGGCGCAGTCCGAGCCCATGCTGCGCCTGGTGCAGGGTGACGTCGGCGCCGGCAAGACGGTAGTCGCAGCCCTCGCCGCGCTGCAGGCCATCGAGGCTGGCTACCAGGTGGCGCTGATGGCGCCCACGGAAATCCTCGCCGAGCAGCACTTCCTCAACTTCAGCAAGTGGCTGCAGCCATTGGGCATCGAGGTCGCCTGGCTGGCCGGCAAGCTCAAGGGCAAGGCGCGCGCCGCCGCCCTGGAGCGCATCGCCGCCGGCGCGCCCATGGTGGTCGGCACCCACGCGCTGTTCCAGGACGAGGTGAAGTTCGCCCGCCTGGCCCTGGCGATCATCGACGAACAGCACCGCTTCGGCGTGCAGCAGCGCCTGGCGCTGCGCCAGAAGGGGGTCGACGGCCGCCTCTGCCCGCACCAGCTGATCATGACCGCCACTCCCATTCCGCGGACGCTGGCGATGAGCGCCTATGCCGACCTGGACACCTCGATCCTCGACGAGCTGCCGCCCGGCCGCACGCCGGTGAACACCGTGCTGGTGGCCGACAGCCGCCGCTTCGAGGTGATCGAACGGGTCCGCGCCGCTTGCCGCGAAGGCCGCCAGGCCTATTGGGTCTGCACCCTGATCGAGGAATCCGAAGAGCTCACCTGCCAGGCGGCGGAGACCACCTACGAGGAACTAGCCTCCGCCCTGGGCGAATTGCGTGTCGGGCTGATCCACGGCCGCATGAAGCCGGCGGACAAGGCCACGATCATGGAGGCCTTCAAGGAGGGCATGCTGCAACTGCTGGTGGCGACCACCGTGATCGAGGTCGGCGTCGACGTGCCCAACGCCAGCCTGATGATCATCGAGAACCCCGAGCGCCTGGGCCTGGCCCAGCTGCACCAGCTACGCGGCCGGGTCGGCCGTGGCAGCGCCGCGAGCCATTGCGTGCTGCTCTACCATCCGCCGCTGTCGCAGATCGGTCGCGAACGCCTGGCGATCATGCGCGAGACCTGCGACGGCTTCGTCATCGCCGAGCGCGATCTGGAGTTGCGCGGCCCCGGCGAGATGCTCGGGACACGGCAAACCGGCCTGCTACAGTTCAAGGTCGCCGACCTGATGCGCGACGCCGACCTGCTGCCGGCAGTGCGCGATGCCGCCCAGGCACTGCTGGAACACTGGCCGGAGCACGTCAGCCCGCTATTGTCGCGCTGGTTACGACATGGGCAGCAATACGGCCAAGTGTGAAGTATTTCGCCTTCATCGGTCGGGTATCTGCTCTGTTACGAATAACCGCTGGGTATACTCCAGCCAGCAGTTGATAACCGGATCACAACGAAAATGAGCGAAGCCGCACTCGCCGAAGCACTCCCCGCACCCTCGGTCATCCTCCAGTTGCTCTCGCGCCTGGGCGTGCCCTGCCGGGAGCGTCCCGACACGGCCAACCTGCCGGCCTCGCGGAGAGTCCAGGCGAGCCTGCTGGAAGACGCCGTGGGCTCGCTGCTCGTGCTCTTCCCGCAGAGCCAGCTGCTGGACCTCAACCGCCTCACCGAACTGACCGGCCGCAAGCTGCTGGCGATCAAGCCGGAGCGCTTGGAGCGCATGCTCGGCAAGCACCAGCTCAGCCGCCTGCCGGCGCTGCCGCCGCTGACCAGCTCGCCCTGCCTGTATGACGAGCGCCTGCTGCAGGAGCCGCACCTGCTGATCGAGTCGGGCAACCCCGGCACCCTGCTGGAAATCGCTACCGGAGACTTCCGCCAGCTGCTGGAAAAGGCCAGCGCCGCGCGCTTCGGCGTACCGCTGGAACAGATCCGGCCGAACCTCGACCGTCCCGACGACGACCGCGCGGAAATCACCCAGGCGGTGCAAGCCTTCACCGCCCGACGCATCCAGCAGCGCCTGGAAGAAACCATCGAGATCCCGCCGCTGCCGGAAACCGCGCAGAAGATCATCAAGCTGCGCGTCGACCCCAACGCCACCGTCGACGACATCACCGGCGTGGTCGAGACCGACCCGGCGCTGGCCGCCCAGGTGGTCAGCTGGGCCGCTTCGCCCTACTACGCCGCGCCGGGCAAGATTCGCTCGGTGGAAGACGCCATCGTCCGCGTGCTGGGCTTCGACCTGGTGATCAACCTCGCCCTGGGCCTCGCCCTGGGCAAGACCCTTAGCCTGCCGAAGGACCATCCGCAGCACGCCACGCCCTATTGGCAACAGGCGATCTACACCGCCGCGGTGATCGAGGGCCTGACCCGCGCCATTCCTCGCGCCGAGCGCCCGGAAGCCGGCCTGACCTACCTCGGCGGCCTGCTGCATAGCATGGGCTACCTGGTCCTGGCGCATATCTTCCCGCCGCACTTCTCGCTGCTCTGCCGGCACCTGGAGGTCAACCCGCACGTGCAGCACGACCTCATCGAGCAGCACCTGCTGGGCATCACCCGCGAGCAGATCGGCGCCTGGCTGATGCGCACCTGGGACATGCCGGAAGAGATCTACACCGCGCTGCGCTTCCAGCACGACCCCGAATACGCCGGGCCCAATGCGTCCTACGCCAACCTGATCTGCCTGGCCACCCGCCTGCTGCGCCAGAACGGCATCGGCGCCGGCCCCCAAGGGCCGATCCCGCAGAGCCTGCTGGACCGCCTGGACATTCCCCGCGAGAAAGCCGTGGACGCCGTGCGCAAGGTGCTCGACGCCGAGGCCGTGCTGCGTGAGCTGGCCTCGCAGATGAACCCCCAGCACTGATCGCGCCGACAAACAAAAACGCCGTGCCCCGAATCGAGGCACGGCGTTTTCGTTTCTAGCGCGAAAGCGTCAGGCCGCTTCCTTCTCCGGCTTCTTCGCCTTCTTCGGCTTCAGGTACTTCACCAGGCCCTGGAACCAGATCACCAGCGCCGGGTTGCCCTGGATCTGGATCGACTTGTCCTGGATGCCCTGCATGAAGGCCAGCTGCGGATTCTTCGAGGTGAGGGTGGCGTAGCCGTAGGCGCTGTCGCGAAAGCCAATGGCGAATGCCGGCGCCGGGTGGGTGCCACGGCGGGCGCTGACACGCTGGTCGCGGACCAGGAAGTGACGCGCGACCTTGCCGTCCAGGCTATGCAGCTGGAACACCAGGTCCTTGCCTTCGAGTTGCTTCTGGAATGCCGGATTATCGCGCCCGGCCTTCGCCATGAGACGCCCGAGCAGCCAGAGAAGAAGACGGAATTTCATGCACAGACCTCGGAGTTCGAGACATAAGGCTGCACATTGTAGCGACTTCGAAGAAGGACTACATCCGCACTTTTGACGGGAAAATGTAACTGCGGAGGGTGGTCCGGAGCCGGTGCGGCTCCGGACCGGGAACATCAGTTGACTGCGTCCTTCAGGGCCTTGCCCGGCTTGAAGGCGACGGTGTTGCTGGCCTTGATCTTGACCGGCTGGCCAGTCTGCGGGTTCTTGCCAGTGCGGGCGCCACGATGGCGCTGGATGAAGGTACCGAAACCAACGAGGGTGACGCTGTCCTTGCGGTTGAGCGCACCGGTGATCTCATCCAGCAATGCGTTCAGCACCTTGTTGGCTTGTTCTTTGGTGAGGTCGGCCTTTTCGGCGATCGCCGCGGCGAGTTCTGGTTTACGCATAAATGCCTCTTTGACGGTTTATTGTTTTTTTGTCCGTGCTGTCTTCCCAACAGCGCCAAAGGCACCGCGACCCAGGCCCTACAGGCTCTAGGCTGCGGCAGACCGGGGGGAGGATGGCACGCCGCAAGCTGGTACGCCAGTATCGTCCGACAATTTTCGGGCTCTTTCCCACGAGGAAATCGCCATAGCTGAAGACTTTTACGCCATCAGCGCCGGCAACTCCTTGTTCAGCGAGAGCTTTTCGTTGACTGCTGCGCCCGTCAGGGCATAGCCGAGCAAGCGACCGGCGGCATCCCGGCAAAGTACCTTGAGGTCCGCGCCAGAGCCTTCCACCTGCCATTCGCCGTCGCTGCCGCGCGGCGGCGGCGAGACCACCAGCGGGCACACCGGGGTCTTCACAGTGACCGGCATAGGGCCGTAGGAAACTGCCGTCGGCTTGCCCGCCAGGGTTTGCGCCAGCGCGCGGGCGCAGGCCATCAGCGGCATCACGTAGAGCAGGTTGAGGCCATCCACTTCAGCGCAGTCACCCAGCGCGTAGATGTTGGCGTGCGAAGTGCGCAGTTCGCGGTTCACAACAACGCCGCGATTGACCTCCAGCCCCGCCCCGGCGGCCAGGTCGATTCGCGGGCGCAGGCCCACGGCGGAGACCACCAGGTCGCAAGGAATTTCGCTGCCGTCGGAGAGATGCGCCAGCAGCGCGTCGCCGACTTGCTCCAAGCGATTCAGCACCGGGCCGAGGTGGAACTTCACGCCCAGGCCTTCCAGACCGGCCTGCACAGCAGCAGCGGCGGCCGGATGCAGCAAGCCAGGCATCACCTGCTCGCAAGGCGCCACTACGTCGATCTGGTAGCCGCCGCTGGACAGGTCGTTGGCGAACTCGCAGCCGATCAGCCCGGCGCCCAGCAGCAGCACGCGGCTCTTGCCGGCGGCGGCGGCACGGAAGCGCGCGTAATCCTCCAGGTCGTTGATCGGGAAAATGCGTTCCAGGGCATCGCCCTGCACCGGCACGCGGATGGTCTCGGCGCCCCAGGCCAGCACCAGGTCGCGGTACTCGACCTGCTCTTCGCCGGTCCAGATGCGCTTGTGCCCCGGGTCGATGCCGGTGACGCGGGTATGGGTGAGGATGCGCGCCTTGAGCTGCTCAGCCATGGCGCCCGGCTCGGCCATCGCCAGGCCGTCGGCGTCCTTGTCCTTGGAGAAGCCCGTGGAAAGCATCGGCTTGGAGTAGGAGCGGCCGTCGTCCGCAGTGATCAGCAGCAGCGGCGTTTCGCCGTCTAGCTTGCGCCACTCGCGCGCCAGGTTGTAGCCGGCCAGGCCGGTGCCGATGATCACCAGCGGTGCGTTCTCGCTCATTGGGTTCTCCAGATCGAACGGGACCGCGCCGGCGCCCAAGCGCCGGTGCGGAAAAATTCAGGGATGGGCGCGACTCAGGCGATTTCGATCATCTCGAAGTCGATCTTGCTCGCACCGCAATCGGGGCAGATCCAGTCGGCGGGAATGTCTTCCCAGCGCGTACCGGGGGCGATGCCCTCCTCGGGCAGGCCGAGGGCCTCGTCGTAGATGAAGCCACAGATCACGCATTGCCACTTGCGCATCGCCACTCCTCCTGCGGATCGGCCCGGGCGAACCTAGCGTAGATTGGCGCCGCCCGCCAAGGGCAGGGATGCCGCCGGGCAGCGGCAATGCAGCCAACTCGCCCAGCATAGCCAGCGCCGGGCCCGCGCGCAGAAACAACAACGGCGGCCACGGCCGCCGTCGTCACGAACATCGACTGAGGGATCAGCCGATCTCGATCATCTCGAAGTCCATCTTGCCGACGCCGCAGTCGGGGCACAGCCAGTCTTCCGGCACGTCTTCCCAACGGGTGCCCGCGGCGATGCCTTCTTCCGGCCAGCCTTTGGTTTCGTCATAGATGAGTCCGCAGACTACGCATTGCCACTTTTTCATTGTCGACCCCTCGGGCGGGTTACCACGGTTTGCGGTCCGCACGCTAACGCAATTCCCGATGCGCGCCAAGACGCCACCGGGCAGTTGGCCACCCATTGGGGGCCAACCAAAGATGGGTGTGGATAACCCTCCCCCAACCGCGCGCCCCTACTCCGAGAGATCGAGGGATCAGCCTCCACCGGCGAGCGCCTGGTCGACCAGCTCGATCCAGTGCCGGACAGGCGTGCGGCCCGCACTGTCGAGGTGGATCTGGCAGCCGATGTTGGCGGTGGCGATCAGGTCGGGGCGGCCGCTTTCCAGCGCATCCAGCCGGTTGGCGCGCAGGCGCTTCGACAGCTCCGGCTGCGTCAGCGAATAGGTACCGGCCGAGCCGCAGCAGAGATGACCATCGGGCACCGCGGTGAGGTTGAAGCCCAGGCGCTTGAGCACCGCCTCGACAGCGCCGCCGAGCTTTTGCGCGTGCTGCAGCGTGCAGGGGCAATGGAACGCCAGCGTCCGGTCGCAGCGCAGGCCGAGGCTTTCCAGCGGCTCAGCGCGGACGATTTCGATCAGGTCCTTCGCCAACTCACTCACGCGAACCGCCTTGGCGGCGTACTGCGGATCGTCGCGCAGCAGGTAACCGTATTCCTTGACGAAGGCGCCGCAGCCGCTGGCGGTCTGCACGATCGCCTCGGCGCCCTCTTCGATGGCCGGCCACCAGGCGTCGGTATTGCGTCGTGCGCGCTGCAGCCCGGACGCCTGGGCATTCAGGTGGTATTCCGCGGCACCGCAACAGGCGGCCTGAGGCGCAGGCGTCACGCTGATGCCAAGGCGGTCGAGCACACGCGCGGCGGCCGCGTTGGTGTTCGGCGACAGCGCCTGCTGCACGCAGCCTTCGAGCATCAGCACATGGCGCGCATGCCGCTCCGGCGGCCGCTCGCCGGGCGCTGCGATGGCGCGCGGCAAGTGCTGGCTCAGGGACGCCGGGAGAATCGGCCGTAGCGCCTGGCCGGCCCCAAACAGCGCCTTGAACAGCGCCGGTCGCGGCACCACAGCGAGCAGCCCGGTGCGCAGCAGGCGCTCGCCCAACGGACGCGGCACGCGCGCCTCGATGGCTGCGCGGCCGATGTCCAGCAGCTTGTGGTACTCCACCCCGGACGGACAGGTGGTTTCGCAATTGCGGCAGGTCAGGCAGCGGTCCAGGTGCATCTGGGTCTTCGCGCTCACCTCGTCCTGTTCGAGGAACTGCTTGATCAGGTAGATGCGCCCGCGCGGGCCATCCAACTCGTCGCCAAGTTCCTGATAGGTCGGGCAGGTGGCGTTGCAAAAGCCGCAGTGCACGCAGCTGCGCAGGACACGCTCGGCTTCGTCGGCATGCTCCAGGCGCTTGGCTGCTTCGCTCAGGTTGGTCTGCATAGAACCGTCCAAGTCAGAGGTCGGCGTACATGCGCCCGGGGTTGAAGATGCCCTGCGGATCGAGCTGGCGCTTCAGCGACCGATGCAACTTGAGCAGGGACTCGGGCAGCGGATGCAGCGGATCGTCGACGTGGCTCGAAGTGAAGCAGGTCGCGTGGCCGCCGACTGCACTCACGGCCTGGCGAATCCGCTCGGCGGAAGCGTCGGACTTGAGCCAACGCTGTGCGCCACCCCAGTCCAGCAGCTGTGCGCCAGGCAGCGCCAGCGGTGCGGTCGTGGCCGGCAGCGACAAGCGCCAGAGCGGGCGCGAATCGCGGAAGAAGGCCAGGTGCTGTTCGCGCAGCTCCTCCCACCAGCCGTCACCCAGGGGATCGCCACCGATGCGGTCGCAGGCTGCGCGCACCGAGCCCTCGTTACCCTCGAAACGCAGGTATAGCTGCTCGCCATCGTGCGCGGCTGCGCTCAGCGGCAGCGGTTGCTGGCCCCACTCGGCGAGACGCTGGAGCGCGCGCTCGAGGGGAATGCTCTGGCGCAGGCTGATGTGGCAGCGCGGCTTGGGCAGCACCTTGAACGAGGCCTCGGTGATCACTCCCAGGCAACCGAAACTGCCGGCCAGCAGACGCGACAGGTCGTAGCCGGCAACGTTCTTCATCACTTGGCCGCCGAAGCGCAGGTGGGTGCCCAGGCCGCTGATCATCCGCGTGCCGAGAACGAAGTCGCGCACTGCGCCCGCCCAGGGCCGGCGCGGGCCGGACAGCCCGGCGGCGAGCATTCCGCCAACCGTGGCCTTGTCGCTGAAGCTCGGCGGCTCGCAAGCAAGCATCTGCCCGGCGCCATCCAGCACGGCATTCAGCTCGCGCAACGGAGTGCCGGCTCGGGCGGTGATGACCAACTCGGTCGGGTCGTAGGAAACGATGCCCGTGTGGCCGGCAACATCCAGCGGACGGGCGTCCACCCAGCGACCGAGAAAGGTCTTGCTGGAGCCGCCGCGAATCGACAGGGCGGTCCGTTCCGCCAGGGCCTGGCGCACCTGTTCGAGCAGCTCCGCACTGCGGTCGGCGCCAGCCTGGGAATCGAAATTCGGGGGCATCAGAAGCGCTCCAGGTCCGGAAACGGCAACTGCCCACGGTGGATGTGCATGGCGCCGAACTCGGCGCAGCGGTGCAGCGTGGGAATGTTCTTGCCAGGGTTGAGCAAACCCTGCGGATCGAAGGCAGCCTTTACCGCATGGAACAGGGTCAGCTCATCAGCGTTGAACTGCGCGCACATCTGGTTGATCTTCTCGCGCCCCACTCCATGTTCGCCGGTGATGCTGCCGCCCACCGCCACGCAGAGTTCGAGGATCTTCCCGCCCAGCGCCTCGGCGCGCTCCAGTTCGCCGGGCAGGTTGGCGTCGAAGAGGATCAGCGGGTGCATGTTGCCATCGCCGGCGTGGAACACATTGGCCACGCGCAGGCCGTACTCGGCGGACAGTTCGGCGATGCCGCGCAGCACACGAGGCAGCTCGCGACGCGGGATGGTGCCGTCCATGCAGTAGTAATCCGGCGAGATACGCCCCACCGCCGGGAAGGCGTTCTTGCGACCAGCCCAGAACCTCGCCCGCTCTTCTTCGTCCCGCGCCAGCCGCACGTCTGTAGCGCCGGCCTTGCGCAGCACGCCTTCGACGCAGAGGCAATCCTCGTGGACGTCGGACTCCACGCCATCCAGCTCGCACAGAAGGATGGCCGCCGCCTCCACCGGGTAACCCGCGTGGATGAAGTCCTCGGCGGCGCGGATCGACAGGTTGTCCATCATCTCCAGGCCGCCGGGGATGATGCCGGCGGCGATGATGTCGGCCACCGCGCGGCCAGCCTTCTCGACGTCATCGAAGCTTGCCATCAACACCTTGGCCATCTGCGGCTTGGGCAGCAGCTTCACGGTTACCTCGACCACCACGCCGAGCAGGCCTTCGGAACCGGTGAACAGCGCCAGCAAATCGAAGCCAGGGCTGTCGAGAGCGTCGGAGCCGAGCGTCAGGCGCTCGCCGTCCATGGTGACGATCTCGACCTTGAGCAGGTTGTGCACCGTCAGCCCGTACTTCAGGCAATGCACGCCGCCGGCGTTCTCGGCGACATTGCCGCCAATCGAACAGGCGATCTGCGAGGACGGATCGGGCGCGTAGTACAGGCCGCAAGGCGCGGCAGCCTGGGAAATGGCCAGGTTGCGCACGCCGGGCTGCACGCGGGCGTAGCGCCCGGCCGGGTTCACTTCGAGGATGCGCTTGAAGCGTGCCATCACCAGCAGCACGCCCTGCTCCAGCGGCAGCGCACCACCGGACAGGCCGGTGCCGGCGCCGCGCGCGATCACAGGCACGCGCATCCGGTGGCACAGGCGCAGCAGGGTCTGCACCTGCTCGACGTGTTCGGGCAGCACCACCAGCAACGGCGTGCAGCGGTAGGCGGAGAGGCCGTCGCATTCGTAGGGGCGCAGGTCCTCCGGCTCGTGGAGGATTTCCAGATCCGGCAGCGCGGCGCGCAGCTCGACGAGTAGCGCGGGCTTGTCCACCTTGGGCAGTGCGCCATCGAGGCGCTCGTCGTAAAGGATGTTCATCGGGCCTCACCGGGCGGGTTCTTCTTGTGGCTTCGTCGACCAGTCTAGAAGCCGTGGCAACCTGTCACAGTTCCCCGCTCGGCGATCCGACACCTAGAAGGCTGGACCCGATGAAGACGACGCCATTGGTCACGGTCTGGCCAATGCGCTTCGTGCTACCCTGCCGCCGTCCTACACAAACGTCTCGCTCCCGTGTCCGATTTTTCCTCCCCCCTGCCCCGCTGGCTCGCTGAAGACCAACTGCCCGCCAACGTCGACCCCGCCGTACACGACTGGCTGTTCGACCAGGGCTCGCTGACTCGCCGCCTCACCGCCCTCGCCGAAGGCGCCTTCAGCGTCGAGCCGCTGTGCGAGGAGTGGCAAGTGCTGCGCGACGACGAGTGCGCCGCGCTGGGCGTGCCCAACGGCAGCCAGGGCTGGGTGCGCGAGGTCTACCTGCACGGCCACGGCCAGCCCTGGGTGTTTGCCCGCAGCGTCGCCGCGCGCGCCGCACTGGAAGCATCGGGCTTCGACCTGGCGCTGCTTGGCACACGCTCGCTGGGCGAGCTGCTGTTCAGCGACAGCGCGTTCCGCCGCGATGTGATCGAAATCTGCCTGTACCCCGCGCCCTTCCTCCCGCTGGAAGTGCGCCGCACGCTGCTTTGGGGCCGCCGTTCGTGCTTCCGCCGCGGCGCGCTGGGCGTGCTGGTCGCCGAAGTGTTCCTGCCGCGCCTGTGGCGCGCCGCCGGGGTCGACGCCTTATAATCCTCCGTTCCTGTCCGGAGGTAGCCATGTTCGTCGCCCTGATCAAACCTCTCGCCCGCCTGCACCCTCGCGCCTGGGACTTCATCCAGTTGACGCGCATGGACAAGCCGATCGGCATCTACCTGCTGCTGTGGCCGACGCTGTGGGCGCTGTGGATGGCCAGCGGCGGCGTTCCCAGCCTGAAGAACCTGGTTATCTTCATCCTCGGCACGGTGGCGATGCGCGCTGCAGGTTGCGTGATCAACGACTTCGCCGACCGCAACTTCGACGGCCACGTTGCGCGCACCAAGGCGCGTCCGCTGGCCACCGGCAAGATCACCGTGAGCGAGGCCTGGATCACCTTCTTCGCGTTGCTGGCGACCAGCTTCGTGCTGGTGTTGTGCACCAACGAGAAGACCATCTTCCTGTCGTTCGGCGGCGCCGCCATCGCCGCGCTCTACCCCTTCATGAAGCGCTACACCTACTACCCGCAGGTGGTGCTGGGCGCGGCCTTCTCCTGGGGCATTCCGATGGCGTTCACCGCGGCCAGCGGAAAGCTGCCGGCGGCTGCGTGGCTGCTGTTCTTCGCCAACGTGCTATGGACCGTGGCTTACGACACCTACTACGCGATGACCGACCGCGAGGACGACCTGAAGATCGGCGTGAAATCCACCGCCATCCTCTTCGGCGACGCCGACCGGGTGATCATCCTGACCCTGCAGGGCCTGACGCTCCTGCTGACGGTGCTGGCCGCCAACCAGCTGCACCTGGGCTGGAGCTTCTATGCCGGCCTGGTAGTAGCTGCAGGCTGCTTCGCCTGGGAATTCCACTCGACCCGCGGACGCGACCCGCAGGCCTGCTTCAAGGCCTTCCTGCACAACCATTGGGCGGGGCTGGCGATCTTCCTCGGCACCGTCGCCGACTACGCGCTGCGCTGAGCGACGCCGGCGACGGTTGGCCACTGGGCGAACGGTTTACTGCGGCTTGGCCACGTGCCAGGCGCCGTCCATCTTGCCCTCGCCGGTGGCGTCGCCGGGCTTCTGGTCCTTCACGAAGCGGTACAGCGGCTTGCCGTAGTAGGCCCACTGCTGACCGCCGTCACGGTTGATCAGGGTCCAGTCTTCGCCAGCCTTGGCGCCGCTTTCGGCCATCAGCGGCGGCCAGAACTGCTCGCACTGGCCCGTGCACATCGACTTGCCGCCACTGTCCTTGTCGAAGGTGTAGAGCGTCATGCCCTTGGCATCGACCAGCATGCCGTTCTTGACCGTGGCCGGGTCAGCCGCGTGCGCGGCCAAAGCCGGCAGCGCCAGGCCGAGGGCCAGCACCAGGTGTTTGCAATTCATCGTCGATCTCCTCAGAAGCGGTGGGAACCGCAAGGGAGCGCAGCGGGACGGCGGCAGGTCAGGCAGGCCGCCAAGACGGTCCCGGCGATACGCGTCGAACCACCCTCAAGGGCGGTCTGATCAGCATAGTAGAGCGCCCGCCAACCGCCGGGCCTGGCGCTCGGCTAACATGCTGGTGTCACATCCTTGAAATAATTCCGTTATCTAATGCGGCGCAGTAGAGAACTCCAGAGACGAGACCATGGTTGGCAAGACAATCCTCATCGTTGACGACGAAGCACCGATCCGCGAGATGATCGCAGTGGCCCTGGAAATGGCCGGATACGAGTGCCAGGAAGCGGAAAGCACCCAGCAGGCCCACGCTGCCATCGTCGACCGCAAGCCGGACCTGATCCTGCTCGACTGGATGCTGCCGGGCACCTCCGGCATCGAACTGGCGCGCCGCCTGAAGCGTGACGAGATGACCGAGGACATCCCGATCATCATGCTCACCGCCAAGGGCGAAGAGGACAACAAGATCCAGGGCCTGGAAGTCGGCGCCGACGACTACATCACCAAGCCGTTCTCGCCGCGCGAACTGGTCGCCCGCCTGAAGGCCGTGCTGCGCCGCACCGGCGCCGGCGACAGCGAGGCGCCGATCGAGGTCGGCGGCCTGATGCTCGATCCGGTCAGCCACCGCGTGACCATCGACGGCAAGCCCGCCGAAATGGGTCCGACCGAATACCGCCTGCTGCAGTTCTTCATGACCCACCAGGAACGCGCCTACACTCGCGGCCAACTGCTCGACCAGGTCTGGGGCGGCAACGTCTATGTGGAAGAGCGCACCGTCGACGTGCACATCCGCCGTCTGCGCAAGGCCTTGGGCGAGGTCTACGAGAATCTGGTACAGACCGTGCGCGGGACCGGGTATCGTTTCTCCACCAAGACCTGACGCGCACCGCGCCTCGGGAACGGCTCGCACTGTCGCGGGCCGTTCCTGCATTGCTCACAAGGACTGGACCTGGTGAACCAAGACTGGCGTGGCGCCCTCATTCGCCATCTGCTGCTACTGATTCTCGCCGCCGCGCTGCTCGGCGCGGTGACCGGCCAATACGGCTGGGCCCTGGCCGCGTGCCTGGGCTTCTATCTCGGCTGGACCCTTTGGCAGGTGCTGCGCCTGCACAAGTGGCTGAAGAACCATCGCGACGACGAACCGCCACCGGACGGCTATGGCCTCTGGGGCGAAGTGTTCGACAGCATCTATCACCTGCAACGCCGTAACGAACGCGCCCGCGGCCGCCTGCAGGCAGTGATCGACCGTATGCAGGAATCCACCGCCGCACTGCGCGACGCCGTGGTCATGCTCGACGCCGACGGCAACCTGGAGTGGTGGAACATCGCCGCCGAACGCCTGCTCGGCCTGCGCAGCCCGCAGGACGGCGGCCAGCCGGTGACCAACCTGATCCGCCATCCGCGCTTCAAGGAATACTTCGCCCACGGCAACTACCAAGAGCCGCTGGACCTGCCCTCGCCAGTGAACGACAAGCAGCTGCTGCAGTTCCAGATCACCCTCTACGGCAACGGCGAGCACCTGATGCTGGCGCGCGACGTGACCCGCGTGCACCTGCTGGAGCAGATGCGCAAGGACTTCGTCGCCAACGTATCCCACGAGCTGCGCACGCCGCTGACGGTGATCGCCGGCTACCTGGAGACGCTGCTGGACAACGTGGAGAACATCAACCCGCGCTGGAACCGCGCCCTGCAGCAGATGCAGCAACAGGCTTCGCGCATGAAGACGCTGCTCAACGACCTGCTGCTCTTGGCCAAGCTGGAAGCGACCGACTACCCGGCCGACAACAAGCCAGTGGCGGTGGACCTGATGCTGCTGGCGATCCGCAACGACGCCCAGGCGCTGTCCGGTTCCAGCGAACACCGCATCAGCCTGGAGGCCGATCCCAAGGTGCGCCTCAAGGGCAGCGAGGCAGAGCTGCGCAGCGCGTTTTCCAACCTGGTGTTCAATGCGGTCAAGTACACCCCTGCAGGCGGCGAAATCCGCATCCGCTGGTGGGGGGACGAGCAGGGCGCGCATCTGTCCGTGCAGGACAGCGGTATCGGCATCGATCCCAAGCACCTGCCACGCCTGACAGAGCGCTTCTATCGCGTCGACTCCAGCCGCAATGCCAGCACCGGCGGCACCGGCCTGGGCCTGGCGATCGTCAAGCACGTGCTGATCCGCCACCGCGGCACCCTGGACATCAGCAGCGTGCTGGGCAAGGGCAGCAGCTTCGTCTGCCACTTCCCGCCGCAGCAAATGGCTTGAAACAGCGCCGTCTTGCCATGGCGGCGGCATGCCGCCATCCTTACCCGTTCATTCCTCAGCCAACAGAACCATGGACCCTTCCCCTAGTAGCACCCTGCTGACCTATTTCGCCGATTTCGGCCTCGTTCTCTTCGCCCTCTTCCTCGTCGTGCTCAACGGCTTCTTCGTGGCCGCCGAGTTCGCCATGGTCAAGCTGCGCTCCACGCGCGTGGAAGCCATCGCCAAGCAGCACGGCTGGCGCGGCAACATCCTGCGCAAGGTGCACCACCAGCTCGACGCCTACCTCTCCGCCTGCCAGCTCGGCATCACGCTCGCCTCCCTCGGCCTGGGCTGGGTCGGCGAGCCGGCCTTCGCGGAACTGCTGGAGCCCCTGCTGGGCGCGGTGGGCGTGCACAACGAAGAGATCATCCGCGGGGTGTCGTTCTTCAGCGCCTTCTTCATCATTTCCTACCTGCACATCGTGGTCGGCGAGCTGGCGCCCAAGAGCTGGGCAATCCGCAAGCCGGAGCTGCTGTCGCTGTGGACCGCGGTGCCGCTGTACCTGTTCTACTGGCTGATGTATCCCGCCATCTATCTGCTCAACGCCAGCGCCAACACCATCCTCAAGATTGCCGGCCAGGGCGAGCCGGGGCCGCATCACGAGCACCACTACAGCCGTGAAGAGCTCAAGCTGATCCTCCACTCCAGCCGCGGCCAGGACCCGAGCGACCAGGGCATGCGCGTACTGGCCTCGGCAGTGGAGCTGGGCGAGCTGGAAGTGGTGGACTGGGCCAATTCCCGCGAAGACCTGGTCTATCTCGAGCGCAACGCGCCGCTGGCCGACGTGCTGGCGACCATTCGCCGCCACAAGTACAGCCGCTATCCGGTCTACGACGCCGAGAAGGGCGAGTTCACCGGCGTGCTGCATATCAAGGACCTGCTGCTTGAGCTGTCCGCCCGCGAAAACCAGCCTGAGCGCATCGATCTCGACGAACTGACCCACCCGCTGGAGCTGGTCACCAAGCACATGCCGCTGTCGCGCCTGCTCGAGCAGTTCCGCCAGGGTGGCGCGCACTTCGCCCTGGTCGAGGAGGCCGACCACAAGGTGGTCGGCTACCTGACCATGGAAGACGTGCTGGAAGTGCTGGTCGGCGATATCCAGGACGAACACCGCAAGGCCGAGCGCGGCATCCTCGCCTACCAGCCGGGCAAGCTGCTGGTACGCGGCGACACCCCGCTGTTCAAGCTGGAGCGCCTGCTCGGCGTCGACCTCGACCACGTCGAAGCGGAGACCCTGGCCGGCCTGGTCTACGACAGCCTCAAGCGCGTGCCGGAAGAGGAAGAAGTGCTGGAAACCGAAGGCCTGCGCATCATCGTGAAGAAGATGAAAGGACCGAAGATCGTCCTCGCCAAGGTGATCAAGCTGGACTGATCTGCCCGCGCACTACGAAAAAGGCCGCTCGATGCAGGCCGTGTGAAAACACGCTGTGAGCAAGGCAAAACAAACGCCCCGACTGGTTCGGGGCGTTTGTTTTTTTGGAGGGATCAGCCCATCAACTCGATCAGGCGACGCGCGCCGAGTACCTGAATCGCGCGTTTGAGGTTGTAGGCCTGCACGGCCAGGACCATTTCCGTACTGGCGCCCGCTAACTGCCGCAGCAGGAAGCGGCCGTTGCCGAATATCCACTGTTTCAGGTTGCCAAAGGGGTGCTCGACGATGGATCGGCGCCTGGCCATCATCTCCGGCCGGGCCTTCAGGCGTTGCTGCATGCGCTCGAAAGCTGATTCATGGACGTGCCGGGTGAGATGGCGGCGCTGGCTGTTCGTGCAACGCGAGTGCAAAGGGCACGCGCAGCAGTCGCCACTGATTGCATAAACCCTCTCCGTGCCGCGTACCTGCTTGAGGGCGAGCCACTGGCCTGCAGGGCACTGATAGCGGTCCTGCTCCGCGTCGTAGGTGAAGGCGCTGCGGTCGAACAGGGGGGTGTCATTGCCCTGATTGTTGACGCCACGGTTCAGCGGCACATACGCGGTGATGCCCGCATCCTCGCACGCCTGGAATTGCTCGCCATTGGAGTAGCCGGCGTCCGCCGTGACCGTCAGTTGCGCCTGTTCCAGCACGGCTTGAGCGGCTTCCGCCATCGTCTGCAACTGGCGAGTGTCATTGCCATCCTGGGTCACCTCGTGGTGCAGCACCAAGCAATGCTTGTCATCGACGGCACTCTGCACGTTGTAGGCGACCCGCGCGCCCTGGTGAGTTCGCATCAACTGGGCATCGGGCTCGCCGATCACGAACTGCTCGAGCCCCTGGGCCTGCATCAGTACCTGGCAGGTCAGGTTGTCCGCGTGTTGAGCCTGCAACTGCTCCAGCGCAGTCTTCACGGCACACCGGTCGCCCCCATCGCCCGCTTCGGCGCGGTCGGCTTCATCCAGGTCGCTCAGATAGCGGGCTATCTCGGCCTCCAGCTTGGCTTGCTGACGCTTGAGCCGCGCCAGGCTCAGGTGCTTGCGCCGTGAAGCCACCGCCTGGAATTTGCTGCCATCGATGGCCACCAACTGACCACCGAGCAACCCGACCTGGCGGCAGAACTGCACGAAAGCACGGCAGCTCGCCTGAAACGCCGCGCCATTGTCCTTGCGGAAATCGGCAATGGTCTTGAAGTCCGGCGCCAGTCGGCCCAGCAGCCACATCACTTCGACATTGCGCTGACATTCGGCTTCCAGTCGGCGCGAGGAGCGAATTCGCTGGAAGTAGCCATACAGGTACAGCATGAGCAGGTCGGCCGGATCATAGGCCGGGCGCCCCGTCCGGCTCGCCTGTGCCTTGCTGAAGCCCAGTCGCTGCAGATCCAACCGCGCCACGTAGGCCTCGATCACGCGGACCAGATGTTCTTCGGGAACCAACTCATCCAGCGACACTGGAAACAAGCTGCCCTGATCACGCCCTTCACCGCGGATATAGCCCATGAACGACAATGCCCGTATTGATCGATACGGGCATTGTCTTTGGCTTGTGCTCAGACGGCTAGGTTTTCACACAGTCTGGATGAGCGGCCTTTTTTTGTCCGTGTCCCGTCCTGAATAAGGTTTACACCTTCGCCCTTATTTCAGGAGAGCCTCGATGGCAGAAGGTGTTCGTCGCAGCCAGCGTGATTACACGCTGGCTTTTAAACTGGCGGTGGTCGACCAGGTCGAAAAAGGGGAAATGAGCTACAAGGAGGCTCAGGCCCGCTATGGCATCCAGGGCCGCTCGACGGTGCTGGTGTGGTTACGCAAGCATGGCCGGCAGGACTGGAACCAGGGCGCCTCCCTTCGAAAGGCTCGGAGCCCGGATATGAATACCCCGAAATTGCCGTTGACCCCGGAACAACGCATCAAGGAACTCGAGCAGCAGCTTGAGGTGATGAGCCAGAAGGCGCAGTTCTTCGAGGCCGTGGTGAATGTGCTGGAGAATGACTACGGCGTTTCGATCGTAAAAAAGCGTCCCGGCAAGTCCTCACGCAAAGGCAAGTCCAAGCGCTGAGTGTTAGCAGGGCTTGCCAGTTCATGGGCATCAGCCGCCAGGCGTACTACCAGCGCAACCGGGCGGCGGATCAGCGCAGCCAGCAGGATCGACAGATCGCCCAGTTCGTGCGGCAGGTGCGGATGCGTCAGCCGCGCCTGGGAGCACGCAAGCTGCATTATCTGTTGCAGCAGCAAGCGGAAGCCGCGTTGCGAGTTGGGCGCGATCGCCTGTTCCGGGTGCTGGCCGAGCACCGCCTGCTGGTTCGACCCAAGCGGGCGTACCACAAGACCACCCACAGTTTTCACCGGTTCCATCGCCATCCCAATCTGCTCAAGCCAGGGCCGCAACAGGTCTTGCCCGATGCGCCGGAGCGCGTCTGGGTTGCCGACATCACCTATCTGCCCAGCCAGAGCGGCCCGCTGTACCTGAGCCTGGTCACCGACGCCTATTCGCGCAAGATCGTCGGCCATCACGTCCACGACAGCCTGCACGCCGAGTCGGTGGCCCATGCCTACAGCCAGGCCCTGCGGCGCCGCACGACGCAGGAACCCCTGGTGCATCACTCCGACCGAGGAATTCAGTACTGCTCGGGGCTTTACCAACGCCTGCACGCGCAGCACGGAGCAATCTGCTCGATGACCGACGGCTACGACTGTTACCAGAATGCGCTGGCTGAGCGCGTCAACGGCATCCTGAAGAACGAGTTGCTGGAGCATCCTCCCGCCGACCTCGCGCAGGCGCGCCGCATGGTGCGTGAAGCCGTCGACATCTATAACCGCGAGCGCCCTCACCTGGCCCTGAAATACAAAACGCCCGATGCGGTGCATCGGGCGTTTTGAGGTCTGGAGCATGGCCTGAGAGGTGTAAACCTATTTCAGGACTAGACACCGCAGCGGATCATTCCTTGACCACCGCGAAGTTCGGCAGCGTGCCCACTGGCTGGGCGAAGTCGTAGGGAATGGATTCCAGCGCCAGCCCGACGTTGCGCTGCACCACGAAGTGAAGGTGCGGCCCGCTGCTATTACCGGTGTTGCCCGAACGCCCGAGCGGCGTCCCCTCGCCTACGCGCTGGCCCTCGCTGACCAGCACCGAGCCGCGCATCAGGTGCAGATACACGCCCATGGTGCCGTCGTCATGCAGGATGCGCACGAAGTTGCCGGACGGGTTGTTGCCGCGCCCGCTCTGCCCGTTCTCCACCTTGACCACCATGCCACCGCGCGCCGCGACTATGGGCGTGCCTTCGGGCATGGCGATGTCCAGCGCGTAGCGGCTCTTGGGCGTGAAGTGGCTGTACTTGCCGTTGGCCCCCTGGCTCAGGCGGAACGGGCCGCCACGCCAAGGCAACGGGTAGCGGAACGGCACCGGTTGCAGCCGCGGATCGCCAAGCGCGTAGCGCAGCTTGGGCTTGTACTGCATGGGCCGCCCAGGGTCGCGCGGGCTCAGGGTAGCGAGACGCATGGAGGTGCGCGGCGCCAGCACCCAGTGGATCGGCTGCTCGGGCACGCCCACGGTGTTCTGCGCGGCGTTGACGCTCAGCTCGATCTCCACTGGCGCGTAGAGGTCATTGCGCACCTGCAGGGTGTCGAAGCCTTCGCCCTTGAGGCTCTGCAGCTTCACCTGCTCTTCGAGGTGCTCGACCATGCGGTCGCGGAAGACGAACACCGATGCGCCCGACACGGCCTTGTCCGTATAGGTGACCACGCCATTGGCGTCGGTGTACTTGTAGATGGTCACGGCCGCAGCCGGCCCCGTGGCGGCCAATAGACCGCAGAGGAAAATCAAGCGCCCCAGCATGTCGACTCTGGTTATAGGTATGCGACGCCAGCAAGACTAGCAGCGCGCTCGGGCAGCGACGAGCAGCCGAGCGTCAGGCTGTGAAGCAATACGGATTGCAGCCGACCGACGGTTCAGGCGCCCGGCACGTAATGCCGCTGCGTGCTGCCTCGAGCGATCAGGCGCGAGAGGTAATCGAGCTTCTGCGGGTCCTGGTCGACGAAGCGCAGCAGCAGCAGGAGCCACTCGCTGTCCGGCTTGGGCTCAAGCGCCGCTACCGAATGCAGGTAGCCGTTCAAGCGCGCCACTTCGTTCTCTTCGTCCAGGTCCAGCACGGCGCTTTCCAGCACCTGCGGCAGCGCCTGACCGCGCTTCACCACCAGTTGTGCTTCCTTCAGGCTAAGCGCCCGAATCACGCAAGGCAGGCTCACGTTGGGCAAGCGCAGCTGCCCCTGACCTTTGCCCTGGGTCGGCGCGGCGGAACGTGGTGCAGGAGCGGCGGCAGGAGCTGCTGCCGGGCGAGCCGGCGCGGCAGGCGCAGCCGGGCGCACCACTTCAGCCTTGCCACCGGTGAGTGCAGCGAGGGAATCGTTCGGTGGGCCGCTGGCGAGGCTACGCTGCGGCGCGGAAGCCAGCAGGGCTTCCAGCTTGCCGCTGCGGCTCAGGGCCTTGCGTACCTTGGTGACGAGCTGGTCGTTGGAGAAGGGCTTGCCGATGAAGTCGGAGACGCCGGCCTGGATGGCCTGGACCACGTTCTCCTTGTCGCCGCGGCTGGTGACCATGATGAAGGGCACTTCCTTCAGCGGTTCCTGCGCACGGCACCAGCCGAGCAGCTCGATACCGGACATCTCCGGCATCTCCCAATCGCACAGGATCAGGTCGACCGCTTGCCGCGCGAGGTGCTGCTGGGCCTTGCGCCCATTCACCGCTTCCTCGATGCGCAGACCGGGAAAATGGTCGCGCAGGCCCTTCTTCACCAGGTCGCGGATGAAAGGCGCATCATCCACGACCAGAACACTCACCTTGCTCATTGTCGACTCCCTGAAACGTCAAGGCGAAGGATAGCCTTGGCCGCTGGCAGGATGCCATGCCGACGTGACTGCCCAGCCACAATTCCGGCCGGGCGCAAGGGAATTATTCCGAAGGACCCTGTACCTCTTCCTTCATCCGGGCCAGGCCCAGGTGACGGACGTCGGTGCCACGCACCAGGTAGATCACCAGTTCGGCGATGTTGCGCGCGTGGTCGCCGATGCGTTCCAGCGAACGCAGCGCCCAGATGACGTTGAGCACGCGGGAGATCGCCCGCGGGTCTTCCATCATGTAGGTGACCAGTTCGCGCAGCGCGGTCTTGTACTCGCGGTCGACGGTCTTGTCGTACTGCGCAACCGACAGGGCCAGATCGGCGTCGAAGCGGGCGAAGGCATCCAGCGCCTCCTGCACCATCTTGCGCACCTGGCCGCCGATGTGGCGCACCTCGACATAACCGCGCGGCGCTTCGCCTTCCTCGCACAGCTGGATGGCGCGGCGGGCGATCTTCGAGGCTTCGTCGCCGATACGCTCGAGGTCGATCACCGACTTGGAAATGCTGATGATCAGGCGCAGGTCGGAGGCAGCCGGCTGGCGGCGGGCGAGGATGCGCATGCATTCCTCGTCGATGTTGCGCTCCATCTGGTTGATCTGGTCGTCGATGTCACGGACCTGCTGGGCGAGGCCGGAGTCGGCGTCGATCAGCGCGTTCACCGCGTCGTTGACCTGCTTCTCCACCAGCCCGCCCATGGCCAGCAGATGGCTGCGCACATCTTCCAGCTCGGTGTTGAACTGCTGGGAGATGTGATGACTGAGACTTTCTTTGTTGATCATGGGATTCGCTCCGCGAAAGCTACAGGCTATGAAACAAAGATTGCAGTTTTATGATTCGACCGCCGCCGACGCTCGGCGGCACAGCGGCACTAGCCGTAGCGACCGGTGATGTAGTCCTCGGTCTGTCGTTTCGCCGGGTTGGTGAACAGCGTGTCGGTGTCGCCGAACTCCACCAGGTTGCCCATGTGCAAGAACGCGGTGTAGTCGGAAACCCGCGCGGCCTGCTGCATGTTGTGGGTGACTATGACGATGGTGAACTTGGATTTCAGTTCGTAGATCAGTTCCTCGATCTTCAGCGTGGAGATCGGGTCGAGCGCCGAGCAGGGTTCGTCGAGCAGCAGCACTTCAGGCTCCACCGCGATGGTGCGGGCGATCACCAGACGCTGCTGCTGGCCGCCGGAAAGCCCCAGCGCCGATTCGTGCAGGCGGTCCTTCACCTCTTCCCACAGCGCGGCGCCCTTGAGCGCCCACTCCACCGCCTCATCGAGCGTGCGCTTCTTGTTCACGCCCTGCAGGCGCAGGCCATAGACCACGTTCTCGTAGATGGTCTTGGGGAAGGGGTTGGGCTTCTGGAACACCATGCCGACTCGGCGACGCAGCTCGGCGACATCCACGCCCTTGGTGAAAATGTTGTGGCCGTCGAGGCGGATCTCGCCTTCCACGCGGCAATCCTCGACCAGGTCGTTCATCCGGTTGAAGCAGCGCAGCAGGGTCGACTTGCCGCAGCCGGAAGGGCCGATGAAGGCGGTCACGCGCTGCCGCGGAACCTGCATCTGGATGTCGAACAGCGCCTGCTTCTTGCCGTAGAAGAGATTCAGGCCGGGGACTTCCAGGGCCACGGACTCGTCCTCCAGACGTGTTGTCTGGCGCTTCGACCGGCCGAGGGCAGCGAGGTCGATACCGTGACGGTGGGTATCGTGTTGCATTTCAGGTCTCCCGTTGGAGGCTCCAGGCCGCCGGCAAGCACTGCCGGCGGCGGCTATCAGTTTTCCAGCGCCTTGTACTTCTCGCGCAGACGGTTACGGATGGCGATGGCCGAGACGTTGAGCAGGGCGATCACCAGCACCAGCAGCAGCGCGGTGGCGTACACCAGCGGCCGCGCGGCCTCGACGTTGGGGCTCTGGAAGCCGACGTCGTAGATGTGGAAGCCCAGGTGCATGATCTTCTGGTCGAGGTGCACGTAGGGGTAGTTGCCGTCCACCGGCAGCGACGGGGCCAGCTTCACCACGCCCACCAGCATCAGCGGCGCCACTTCACCCGCGGCGCGCGCCACGGCGAGGATCAGGCCTGTCATCATCGCTGGGCTGGCCATCGGTAGGACGATCTTCCACAGCGTCTCGGCCTTGGTCGCGCCCAGGGCCAGCGAGCCCTCGCGGATCGAACGCGGAATCCGCGACAGACCTTCCTCGGTGGCCACGATCACCACCGGCACGGCGAGGATCGCCAGGGTCAGCGAGGCCCAGAACAGCCCGGGCGTGCCGAATGTCGGCGCCGGCAGCGCCTCGGCGAAGAACAGCCGGTCGATGGAGCCGCCCAGCACGTAGACGAAGAAGCCCAGGCCGAACACGCCGTAGACGATTGCCGGAACGCCGGCGAGGTTGTTCACGGCGATGCGGATGGTCCGGGTCAGCGGTCCCTGACGCGCGTACTCGCGCAGGTATACGGCGGCAATGACACCGAAAGGCGTGACGATCAGGGCCATCACCAGGGTCATCATCACGGTGCCGAAAATCGCCGGGAAGATGCCGCCCTCGGTATTGGCTTCCCGCGGGTCTTCGCTGAGGAATTCCCAGAGCTTCTGGAAATAGAACTTCAGCTTGGCGCCCACGCCCATGGCGTTGGGCTGGTAGGCGTGGACCAGCTTGCCGACGCTGATCTCGGTCTCGCGGCCGCTGGAATCGCGCATCACCACGCTGTCACGGTTGAACTGCTGGCGCAGCTCGCCGAGCTTCGCTTCGTACTCTTGATAGCGCGCCTGCAGCTCCGCACGCGCGGTAGCCAGGTCAGCCTGAGCGGTAGCGTCGAGCTGCCCGTCGAGCTGCAGCTTGCGCTCCTTCAGGCGCAGACGTTCAAGCTCGTGGTTGATGCCACCGATGTCGGATTTCTCCAGGCCGCTGAGTTCGTCGTAGAGCGCATTCACCCGCTGCAGGCGTTGCTGCAGCTCAGGCATGGCGGCCGAACCTTCGGCAACCACCTTGCCGGCTTCCTTCACGCTCAGCAGGTAGCCATAGAAGTTGCCCCACTCGCGGCGCTCGAGAGTCATCAGCTCCTTCGGCCAATGGCGCTCGCCGAGCCACTCGCCGACCACCCAGGAGAAGTCGCTGCCATAGAGATCGCGATTGCCCAGCTTGAGCAGCCCGCGGGTCATGAACTCAGGACCGGTGGCCGGCACCGGCATACCGGCACTGTGCAGCCGCTCGCGCGGGACCTGCTCGACCTGCACCTCCTCGCCGATCAGCGTCTGCACCGGGGAACCGGGCACGCTGTAGGTTGCCTCCAGCACATTGGCCGGCCAGAAGTGGCCCAGGCCGCGCACGGCGATCACAGCCAGCAGGCCGATGGTCATGATCACGGCGATCGACACAGCGCCGGCGTTCATCCACACCCAGGGCGTGCCGCTGGCGAACCAGGCTTTCACCGATTCCTGTTTCTGTTTCACAGAGGAGCCTCGTTGGCGCCGCTCAGAGCGACGCGTATTTCTTCCGCAGCCGCTGACGGATCAGCTCGGCCAGGGTGTTCATCACGAAGGTGAAGGTCAGCAGCACGAGCGCCGAGAGGAACAGCACGCGGTAATGGGTACCGCCTACCTCCGACTCGGGCATCTCCACCGCGACGTTCGCTGCCAGGGTGCGCATGCCCTGGAAGATATTCAGGTCCATCACCGGGGTATTGCCGGTCGCCATGAGCACGATCATGGTCTCGCCCACCGCGCGGCCGAGGCCGATCATCAGCGCCGAGAAGATGCCCGGGCTGGCGGTGAGGATCACCACCCGCGCCAGGGTCTGCCAGGGCGTCGCACCCAGGGCCAGGGAGCCGTAGGTGAGGCTCCGGGGCACGCTGAAGATGGCGTCCTCGGCAATCGAGAAGATGTTCGGAATCACCGCGAAGCCCATCGCCAGGCCGACGATCAGGGCATTGCGCTGGTCGTAGGTGATGCCCAGGTCATGGCTGAGCCACAGGCGCATGTCGCCGCCGAAGAACGCCGACTCCAGGTGCGGACTCAGCCACAGGGCGAAGGTGCCGACGGCGAGCACCACCGGAACCAGGATGGCCGCTTCCCAACCGTCCGGGATCGACAGGCGGATGCGCTCCGGCAGGCGGCTCCAGGCCAGGCCGGCGAGCAGGATACCCAGCGGCGTGAGCAGCAGCAGACTGAAGATGCCCGGCAGGTGGCCCTCGACATAGGGGGCGAGGAACAGCCCGGCGAAGAAGCCGAGGATTACCGTGGGCAGCGCCTCCATCAGTTCGATGACCGGCTTCACCTTGCGGCGCAGGGCCGGGGCCATGAAATAACCGGTATAGACCGCCGCGGCGACGGCCAGCGGAGCGGCCAGGATCATCGCGTAGAAGGCCGCCTTGAGGGTGCCGAAGGTCAGCGGCGCGAGGCTTAGCTTGGGCTCGAAATCGGTGTTCGCCGCGGTGGACTGCCAGACGTACTGCGGCTTGTCGTAGCTCTCGTACCAGACCTTGCCCCAGAGCGCGCTCCAGGAAATCTCCGGGTGCGGGTTGCTCAGCGCGAAGCTGTGCAGCTTGCCGCCCTCTTCCAGCAGTACAAGGTTGGCTCGCGGCGAAAGGGCGAGGACTCCCGCCTCTGGGGCGACCTGCTCGGTCAGCAGGGTGCGGTGGGCCGTGCTGTGGAACACGCCAAGGCGACCGCTGCTGTCCAGGGCGATGAAGCCCTTGCGGCGTTGCTCCGCGACAATCGCCGTCACCGGCTTGTCGCCCAGGCGGAAGTCACGAACGTGAGAAAGACGCGGCTCGCCGTCGGTATCGCGAGCCATGAACCATTGGCTGATGCTGCCGCGGGAGCTGCCGATCATCAGCGAGATGCCGCCAAGCAACTGCGCGCTCGCGGTGACTTCGCTGTCGGCGTGGTCGAGCAGCTTGTAGCGCCCGTTGAGTTGGTGGGTGCGCAGGTCGAAGACGTCGGCTTGGGCACGGCCGTTGACCACGTACAGCCACTGCTTGCGCGGGTCCATGAAGATCGCCTTCACCGGGTCGGCGATCTGCGGCAGCTCGATGCGCTCCTGCTGCAGCGTGTTCTCGCCGGTCAGCATGTTCTCCTGGTTGCTGAGGTTGAGCAGCATCAGTTGGCTGCCGGCGGAACCGGCGAGCATGGCGCCGTCTTCGCCGGAAGCGATGGCGACGTGCTCCAGCGGCCGGCCGGACTCATCCAGGGCAACCGGGGTATCGCCATAGGGATACTCCAGCACGGGCGCGATGACCCGCTTGCCGTCCGGGTAGCTGGCCCGGTAGCTGTGCTTGAACACCAGCACCTGTCCGTTGGACAGGCCCAGGGCAACCAGCGGCCGATCGGGCTGATCCTGGCCGATGGAGACCACCTGAGTACCAGCCGGCAGCTTCAGCGCCTGGCGAGACAGCTCGTTGCCACTGTCGAGATCGAAGAACAGCACCTGACCATCGGCGGCGACGCGCATCGCCACCTGGTTCTGCTCTTCGACACTAAGCAGCAGCGGCTTCTGCACGCTGCCCAGCCAGGCCGGCGTCAGCGGCTCGCGGGCATCCAGCTCGGCGCCACGGAACAGCGGCAGCACCACGTAAGCCAGGTAGAAGAAAATCAGGGTGATGGCACCCAGCACCGCCAGGCCACCGATCAGTACGTACCAGCGGGTCAGGCGATCCTTGAGCGCTCGGATGCGGCGCTTGCGGCGGAAGGCCGGGGCATTGAAATCGATCCGCTCGGGACTGGTATCGCTCATGGAGGAAGTGGCCAGGTCGTTCATCGGGGCTGGTGGCTTAATGGCGCTCTACAAAAGTGACATCACTATGACGTGGCAAGGCCCGCCGACAGATACCTGTCGACGGGCCCTTCGCCATTGCGCGTCAGACGCTTCGGCGATCGGAGGCCTGCTCAGAGGCCCAGGTCCTTGATCGCCTTTTCCGCGACCTTTGACGGCAGAGGAATGTAACCGTCCTTGACGACGATTTCCTGCCCTGTCTTCGACAGCACCATTTTCAGGAACTGCGCTTCCAGCGGATCCAGCGGCTTGTTTGGCGCCTTGTTCACGTAGACATAAAGGAAGCGCGAGAGCGGATAGGTGCCGTTCAGTGCGTTCTGCTCGTTGTCTTCGATGTAGGCGCTGCCTTCCTTTTTCGCCAGGGCGACGGTCTTCACGCTCGCAGTCTTGTAGCCAATGCCGGAGTACCCAACACCATTCAGCGACTGGCTGATCGACTGCACCACGGAAGCCGAACCCGGCTGCTCGTTGACGTTGGGCTTGAAGTCACCCTTGCACAAGGCCTGTTCCTTGAAATAGCCGTAGGTGCCGGACACCGAATTGCGTCCGAACAGCTGCACAGGCTTGTTCGCCCAGTCCCCGGTCAGGCCAAGGTCACCCCAGGTCTTCACTTCCTGCTTGGCGCCGCACAGTCGGGTGGACGAGAAGATCGCATCGACCTGCTGCATGGTCAGGCCTTTGATGGGGTTGTCCTTGTGCACGAAGATCGCCAGCGCATCGACGGCGACCGGCACGGCAGTCGGCTTGTAACCGTACTTCTGCTCGAAGGCCTGCAATTCGACATCCTTCATCTTCCGGCTCATCGGGCCGAGGTTGGCAGTCCCCTCGGTGAGTGCCGGCGGCGCGGTGGAAGAGCCGGCAGCCTGGATCTGCACGTTCACGCTCGGATAGAGACGCTTGTACTCCTCGGCCCACATGGTCATGACGTTGGCCAGGGTGTCCGAACCCACGCTGGAGAGATTGCCCGACACGCCGCTGGCTTTCTGGTACTCCGGCAGGGCCGGGTCAATCGCGGCGAGGGCAGCCGTAGCGCCCATGCCGGCAGCAGCGAAGGTCAGTGCCGCCATCAAACGCTTGAGTTTCATGACTTGCTCCTAGGAAAAGGCCGAGGTTTCGGTAATTCGTGCCCCTTGGGCGGGCGAGGAGACTCTATGAAAGCAATGTGACAGACAGATGACCAATGACGGTTCAGAGTAATAAATATGACAGAAACTATTACTAGACATGTCCGAGCAAGAATTCAGCTCGGTGACCCTCACGCTTCGTAGGGGCGAATTCGCTCGCTGGGATCGCAAACGATGCCCATGCGGCTCGAAATTGGACCCTTCCAGGTCGATCCAAGGGCCGGCGCCACTAGATTCGTCATCAGCCTGTGGGCGTCTATCGGCACCAGAGCTTTTTCCGCGCGCAAAGCAAAACCCCCGACCAGCTTTCGCTGATCAGGGGCTTTGGGATAGGTGCTTGACGATGACCTACTCTCACATGGAGAAACTCCACACTACCATCGGCGATGCATCGTTTCACTTCTGAGTTCGGGATGGGATCAGGTGGTTCCAACGCTCTATGGTCGTCAAGCAATTCTTTCGGACGCTCGTGGCTTGCGCACACGCTCATCCTGATTCGGGTATGTGACAGGTAATTTGCGGTTCTCACGAACTTTCGGTTCGTCGACTTCACCGTCTAACACACAAATTGTTTGGGTGTTATATGGTCAAGCCTCACGGGCAATTAGTATTGGTTAGCTCAACGCCTCACAGCGCTTACACACCCAACCTATCAACGTCGTAGTCTTCGACGGCCCTTTAGGGGAATCAAGTTCCCAGTGAGATCTCATCTTGAGGCTAGTTTCCCGCTTAGATGCTTTCAGCGGTTATCTATTCCGAACATAGCTACCCGGCAATGCCACTGGCGTGACAACCGGAACACCAGAGGTTCGTCCACTCCGGTCCTCTCGTACTAGGAGCAGCCCCTCTCAAATCTCAAACGTCCACGGCAGATAGGGACCGAACTGTCTCACGACGTTCTAAACCCAGCTCGCGTACCACTTTAAATGGCGAACAGCCATACCCTTGGGACCGGCTTCAGCCCCAGGATGTGATGAGCCGACATCGAGGTGCCAAACACCGCCGTCGATATGAACTCTTGGGCGGTATCAGCCTGTTATCCCCGGAGTACCTTTTATCCGTTGAGCGATGGCCCTTCCATACAGAACCACCGGATCACTAAGACCTACTTTCGTACCTGCTCGACGTGTCTGTCTCGCAGTCAAGCGCGCTTTTGCCTTTATACTCTACGACCGATTTCCGACCGGTCTGAGCGCACCTTCGTACTCCTCCGTTACTCTTTAGGAGGAGACCGCCCCAGTCAAACTGCCCACCATACACTGTCCTCGATCCGGATAACGGACCAGAGTTAGAACCTCAAGCATGCCAGGGTGGTATTTCAAGGATGGCTCCACGCGAACTGGCGTCCACGCTTCAAAGCCTCCCACCTATCCTACACAAGCAGGCTCAAAGTCCAGTGCAAAGCTACAGTAAAGGTTCACGGGGTCTTTCCGTCTAGCCGCGGATACACTGCATCTTCACAGCGATTTCAATTTCACTGAGTCTCGGGTGGAGACAGCGCCGCCATCGTTACGCCATTCGTGCAGGTCGGAACTTACCCGACAAGGAATTTCGCTACCTTAGGACCGTTATAGTTACGGCCGCCGTTTACCGGGGCTTCGATCAAGAGCTTCGCTTTCGCTAACCCCATCAATTAACCTTCCGGCACCGGGCAGGCGTCACACCCTATACGTCCACTTTCGTGTTTGCAGAGTGCTGTGTTTTTAATAAACAGTCGCAGCGGCCTGGTATCTTCGACCGGCATGGGCTTACGTAGTAAATACTTCACCCTCACCGGCGCACCTTCTCCCGAAGTTACGGTGCCATTTTGCCTAGTTCCTTCACCCGAGTTCTCTCAAGCGCCTTGGTATTCTCTACCCAACCACCTGTGTCGGTTTGGGGTACGGTTCCTAGTTACCTGAAGCTTAGAAGCTTTTCCTGGAAGCATGGCATCAACCACTTCACGTTCTAAAAGAACGCTCGTCATCAGCTCTCGGCATTAAGATCCCGGATTTACCTAAGATCTCTGCCTACCACCTTAAACTTGGACAACCAACGCCAAGCTGGCCTAGCCTTCTCCGTCCCTCCATCGCAGTAACTAGAAGTACAGGAATATTAACCTGTTTCCCATCGACTACGCTCTTCAGCCTCGCCTTAGGGACCGACTAACCCTGCGTCGATTAACGTTGCGCAGGAACCCTTGGTCTTTCGGCGTGGGAGTTTTTCACTCCCATTGTCGTTACTCATGTCAGCATTCGCACTTCTGATACCTCCAGCAAGCTTCTCAACTCACCTTCACAGGCTTACAGAACGCTCCTCTACCGCACATCTTACGATGCACCCGTAGCTTCGGTGTATGGTTTGAGCCCCGTTACATCTTCCGCGCAGGCCGACTCGACTAGTGAGCTATTACGCTTTCTTTAAAGGGTGGCTGCTTCTAAGCCAACCTCCTAGCTGTCTAAGCCTTCCCACATCGTTTACCACTTAACCATAACTTTGGGACCTTAGCTGACGGTCTGGGTTGTTTCCCTTTTCACGACGGACGTTAGCACCCGCCGTGTGTCTCCCACGCTGACACTTCCAGGTATTCGGAGTTTGCATCGGTTTGGTAAGTCGGGATGACCCCCTAGCCGAAACAGTGCTCTACCCCCTGGAGTGATACGTGAGGCGCTACCTAAATAGCTTTCGAGGAGAACCAGCTATCTCCGAGCTTGATTAGCCTTTCACTCCGATCCACAAGTCATCCCCTACCTTTTCAACGGGAGTGGGTTCGGTCCTCCAGTCAGTGTTACCTAACCTTCAACCTGCTCATGGATAGATCGCCCGGTTTCGGGTCTATACCCAGCGACTAAACGCCCTATTAAGACTCGCTTTCGCTACGCCTTCCCTATTCGGTTAAGCTCGCCACTGAATATAAGTCGCTGACCCATTATACAAAAGGTACGCAGTCACCTAACAAAGTAGGCTCCCACTGCTTGTACGCATACGGTTTCAGGTTCTATTTCACTCCCCTCTCCGGGGTTCTTTTCGCCTTTCCCTCAC
>NZ_CP166971.1:0-2802500 GCF_041409665.1 Pseudomonas sp. QL9 | reverse complement strand
CTTCCCAGCCCTCTTCCAGAAAGGAGAGCCTTTGCCGGGCTCTTCTCCTCTATATAAAGAAAGGCGCCTGATGTGGCGCCTTTCTTGTTTCCAACCCTCGACTCAGGCGCGCATCGGCTTGCCGCGCACCGGCGCACCGTTGGCCTTGTAGTAGTCCGCCTTGCTGCGCGGCAGCGGCTGGCGACCGCGGATTCGGTCGGCGATCTTCTCGGCCATCATGATGGTGGTGGCGTTGAGGTTGCCGGTGATGATCAGCGGCATGATCGACGCATCCACCACTCGCAGGCCTTCCATGCCGTGTACGCGGCCCTGGCCGTCGACCACCGCCATGTCGTCCTCGCCCATCTTGCACGAGCAGGAGGGGTGGAAAGCCGTCTCGGCATGCTCGCGGATGAATGCATCCAGCTCGGCATCGGACTTCTTGTCCACGCCCGGGCTTAGCTCACGGCCGCGATAGGGATCCAGCGCCGGCTGATTCATGATCTCGCGGGTGATGCGGATGCCGTCGCGGAACTCCTGCCAGTCCTGCTCGGTGGACATGTAGTTGAAGAGGATGCTCGGGTGCTTGCGCGGATCGCGCGAGGTCACCTGGATGCGCCCGCGGCTCGGCGAGCGCATGGAGCCGACGTGCGCCTGGAAGCCGTGCTCCTTCACCGCGTTGCTGCCGTTGTAGTTAATCGCCACCGGCAGGAAATGGTACTGGATGTTCGGCCACTCGAATTCCGGACGGGTGCGGATGAAGCCGCCGGCCTCGAACTGGTTGCTCGCGCCCAGGCCGGTGCCGAGGAACATCCACTGCGCGCCGATCTGCGGCTGGTTCCACCATTGCAGCGCGGGGTACAGCGAGACCGGCTCCTTGCAGGCGTACTGCAGGTACATTTCCAGGTGGTCCTGGAGGTTCTGGCCGACACCGGGCAGGTCATGCACGACGTCGATGCCCAGATCGCGCAGCACGGCAGCCGGGCCAACGCCCGAGCGCTGCAGCAGCTGCGGAGAAGCGATGGCGCCGGAACAAACCAGCACTTCGCGGCGAGCGCGGACCTGTTTGGGCGTGTTGTCGTTGCCATGCAGGTAGGTCGCGCCCACTGCGCGCTTGCCGTTGAACAGGATGCGGTCGGTCAGCGCGTGGGTGACGATGGTCAGGTTCGGGCGGTTGCGCGCCTGGTCCAGGTAGCCGCGTGCGGTGCTGGAGCGGCGACCCTGCGGGGTGACGGTGCGGTCCATCGGGCCGAAGCCTTCCTGCTGGTAGCCGTTGAGGTCCTCGGTGCGCGGATAGCCCGCTTGAACACCGGCCTCGACCATTGCGTGGAACAGCGGATTGTTGCCGGCCTTGGGCGTGGTCACGCTAACCGGGCCGTCGCCGCCGTGGTAGTCGTTGGGGCCGATGTCGCGGGTCTCGGCCTTGCGGAAGTAGGGCAGGCAGTCGAGGTAGGTCCAGTCTTCCAGGCCCTTCTCTTTCGCCCAGCCGTCGAAGTCCATGGCGTTGCCGCGGATGTAGCACATGCCGTTGATCAGCGAGGAACCGCCCAGGCCCTTGCCGCGGCCGCACTCCATGCGGCGGTTGTTCATGTAGGGCTCGGGATCGGTGAGATACGCCCAGTTGTAGCGCCGACCTTGCAGCGGGTAGGCCAGCGCCGCGGGCATCTGCGTGCGGAAGTCGGCGCGGTAGTCCGGGCCGCCGGCTTCGAGCAGCAGCACGCTGACGTCCGCGTCCTCGGTCAGGCGGGTGGCGAGGACGTTTCCGGCCGAGCCGGCACCGATGATGATGTAGTCGAATTCCTGGGTCATGCAGGCCAACCTCTTTTTCTGGGCGCGACACCGCCCGCGACGCATGCGCGCCGGTGTCGGAATCTTGGAAAGGCCGGTCGCTCTGCGACCGGCCGCTCAGGGCTCGATCGCGGCGGTCAGAACACCGAGGCGTAGTCGCCCAGTTCTACCTGCACGGATTTGATCCGAGTGTAATGAGCCAGGGTGGTCAGGCCGTTCTCGCGACCGACGCCGGATTGCTTGTAGCCGCCAACCGGCATTTCTGCGGGCGACTCGCCCCAGGTGTTGATCCAGCAGATGCCGGCTTCCAGGCGGTGGATCACACGGTGGGCGCGGGCCAGGTCCTGGGTCACCACGCCAGCGGCGAGGCCGTACTCGGTGTCGTTGGCGCGGCGGATGGCTTCTTCCTCGGTGTCGTAGACGAGGATGCTCATCACCGGGCCGAAGATCTCTTCGCGGACGATGGTCATGTCGTCAGTGCAGTCGGTGAACACTGTCGGCGCGACGTAGGCGCCCTTGCCGAACTCGCCGTGGGTGACGCGCTCGCCGCCGCAGAGCAGGCGGGCTTTCTGTTCCTTGCCGGCTTCGATGTAGCTGAGCACGCTTTCCATGTGCGGGAAGCTGACCAGCGGGCCGAAGTTGGTGTTCTCGTCCTGCGGGCTGCCCAGGCGGATGCGCTTCACGCGCTCGACCACTTTCTCTTCGAAGCGCGCCTGCAGGGCACGCGGGATGAATACGCGGGTGCCGTTGGTGCAGACCTGGCCGGAGCTG
Source organism: Pseudomonas sp. QL9 (assembly GCF_041409665.1). Classification (NCBI taxonomy): domain Bacteria; kingdom Pseudomonadati; phylum Pseudomonadota; class Gammaproteobacteria; order Pseudomonadales; family Pseudomonadaceae; genus Pseudomonas; species Pseudomonas sp. QL9. The sequence continues at coordinate 2,799,962 of NZ_CP166971.1, read as the reverse complement.
AAGAAGTTGGCCATGACCGCGATGTCGGCGGCGCGGTCGAGGTTGGCGTCGTCGAAGATGATCAGCGGCGACTTGCCGCCCAGTTCCATGGTCACTTCCTTGAGCGAGGAGCTGGAGGCGCTGGCCATGACCTTCTTGCCGGTGGAGGTGCCGCCGGTGAAGGAGATCTTCTCGATCAGCGGGTGCTCGGTCAGCCACTGGCCGACTTCGCGGCCGCTGCCGGTGAGGACGTTGAACACGCCATCGGGCAGGCCGGCCTCGGTATAGATCTCGGCGAGCTTCAGCACGGACAGCGGGGTGACTTCGCTGGGCTTGAAGATCATCGCGTTGCCGGCAGCCAGGGCCGGTGCGGATTTCCACAGGGCGATCTGGATCGGGTAGTTCCAGGCGCCGATGCCGGCGACCACGCCCAGCGGTTCGCGGCGGGTGTAGACGAAGCTGGTTTCGCGCAGCGGGATCTGCTCGCCTTCGATGGCCGGGACCAGGCCGGCGTAGTACTCGAGCACGTCGGCGCCGGTGACGATGTCGACGTTGCGGGTCTCGGCCAGCGGCTTGCCGGTGTCGAGGGTTTCCAGTTCGGCGAGTTCGTCATTGCGCTGGCGGAGGATTTCCACGGCACGACGCAAGATGCGCGAGCGCTGCATGGCGGTCATTGCCGCCCATACTTTCTGGCCTTCGACCGCGCTCTGCACGGCGCGCTCGACGTCTTCCTTCGAGGCGCGCTGGACCTGCGCGAGGACTTCCCCATTGGCCGGGTTGATGGTCTCGAAAGTGGCGCCGCTGGTGGCCTCCACGTAGCGACCACCGATGTAGAGCTTCTGTACGTCGAATCGAGCCATGGGGTTGTTGTCCTCTCTTATAGGTCGTTGCAGCACGTAAGGCCGCGCCCGCTAACCGGTGCGCTTGGCCAGTTGTTGGTCGAGATACTCGTAGGCGATCGCCAGGGCCTGGTCGGTGTCGAAGGCGTCGCCGGAAAGCGCGCCACGCAGCCACAAGCCGTCGATCAGCGCGGCCAGCCCGCGAGCGGCGGTGCGCGCCTGCTTCAGTGGCAGCTCGCGACGCAGCTCGCAACACAGGTTGGAATACAGCCTGTGGTCGTTGATCCGTTGCAGTCGGCGCAATGCCGGCTGGTGCATGCTGCTGGCCCAGAACGCCAGCCAGGTCTTCATCGCCGGGCCGTTGACCTGGCTGTTGTCGAAGTTGCCAGCGACTATCGCCCGCAGGTGGGCACGCGCATCGTCGGTTCGCAGGCTAGCGCGACGTTCGCGCACGGCCTTGCTCAAAGCCGACATCAGATGCCGCATCGTCGCCTCCAGGAGTCCGTTCTTGTCCTGGAAGTAGTGGCTGATGATGCCGTTGGAGACCCCCGCCAGGCGGGCGATCAGGGCGATGCTGGCGTCGCTCATGCCAACCTGGTCCACCGCCTCTAGCGTGGCGTGGATCAGTTGGGAACGGCGAATCGGCTGCATACCGACCTTGGGCATTGGTTTCTCTCCTCACGCGGGGCGCGACTGTGCCGCCCGGCGTCGATGATGTGGGTCAGTCTATTTTGTTTTTATTGAACGTTCAATCAACTAAGAATAAGCTGCGCTCCGTGAACTGCTCCGTGCCTTGCGTGCAACCGGGCCCGAGCCGTTCAGCTGCGCGCCGCGCAAAAGGCACAAGGATCGCAGAATCCGGCCTCCAAGTGGCGCGACGGCAATGCTGTGTCTGTGGTTCGCGGCTCGACGTCCAGCCAAAAGCACCGGTCGCCGGCCGCCATGCGTTCACTGCCATGGGGTCTCCCGAAAAATGAGTTCTGCTTCGCCAACAAAAACAAACGAGCAGGTCCGTCTGAATCCAACCGTGTTCTTCGGCTCCACCGCCCTGATCCTGGTTCTGACCGCCGCCCTTATCCTCTTCCCCGACAGCGCCGGCGCCGCGCTGGCCCGCACCCAGGCCTGGCTGTCGCACAGCTTTGGCTGGTACTACATGCTGGCCATCGGTTCCTATCTGTTCTTCGTGGTCTGGATCGCCTTCTCACGCTTCGGCACGCTGAAGCTTGGCGCCGACCATGACAAACCCGATTTCAGCTACGGCGCCTGGGCCGGCATGCTGTTTTCCTCGGGCATCGGCATCTCGCTGCTGTACTTCGCAGCATCCGAGCCGCTCGACCACCTGTACAACCCGCCCGAAGGCACACCCGGCACCGCCCAGGCGGCTCGCCAGGCGCTGCAGCTGACCTTCCTCCACTGGGGCGTGCACGGCTGGGCGATCTACGCCCTGGTCGGCCTGGCCGTCGGCTACTTCGCCTACCGCCACCGCCAGCCTCTGGCGCTGCGCTCGGCGCTCTACCCGATCCTCGGCGAACGCTGGGTGAAGGGTGCGGCGGGCCACGCGGTGGATATCTTCGGCATCTTCGTCACCCTGCTCGGCCTGGTCACCAACCTGGGGATCGGCGCGCTGCAGGTGTCGTCCGGACTGGAATACCTGACCGGCATGGAGCACTCCAAGACCACCCTGCTGATCGTGCTGCTGGTGATGAGCCTGGTGGCCACCCTGGCGGCGGTCTCGGGCATCGAGAAGGGCATCCGCCGGCTGTCCAACCTGAACATCATCCTGTTCAGCTCGCTGCTGGTGTTCGTGCTGGCCTGCGGCTCGACCCTGGAGCTGCTCAACGGCTTCGTGCAGAACCTCGGCGACTACCTCAACGGCCTGGTGCTGAAGACCTTCGACCTCTACGTCTACACCGGTGGCGGCGCCGCCAAGAGCGAAGAGTGGCTGGGCCTGTGGACCCTGTTCTATTGGGCCTGGTGGATCTCCTGGGCGCCCTTCGTCGGCATGTTCGTCGCGCGCATCTCGCGTGGCCGCACCGTCCGCGAGCTGGTCTGCGGGGTGATGCTGATCCCGCTGGGCTTCACCCTCGCCTGGCTCTCGGTGTTCGGCAACAGCGCGCTGGACCTGGTGATGAATCACGGCGCCGCCGACATCGGCAAGGCCGCGCTGGAGCAGCCGTCGATGTCCATCTACCTGCTGCTGGAGCATTACCCGCTGGCCAAGATCGTGATCGGCGTTTCGATCTTCGTCGGCTTCGTGCTCTTCCTCACCCCGGCCGATTCCGGCTCGGTGATGCTGGCCAACCTGTCGCGCCAGGGCGGCGATCTCGACGAGGACGCGCCCAACTGGCTGCGCATCCTCTGGTCGGTGATCGTCACGCTGGTGACCATCGGGCTGCTGTTCGCCGGCAACTTCACCGCCATGCAGACCGTGGTGGTGCTGGCCGGCCTGCCCTTCTCGGCGGTGCTGATCCTCTTCATGTTCGGCCTCTACAAGGCCATGAGCGCCGACTATGAGCGCCTGTACGGCCACGCCCGGCCGGTCGCGCGCCCTGCCGAGCTGAACGCCGTCGGCTGACCAACTGCTCCCCGGTGGCGTCCCGCCCGACGCCACCTGCCTGCCCCGAGGGGCAGGCCCCTTTGCCCGGCCCCGCGCCGGGCTTTCTTTTTCTGGCGCAGACTGAGGTGAACTTCCCTTCCGTGGAGAAGCCATGCTCTCGCCCTCACCCAACTGGTGCCTGGTGCGCCTGGACGACAACGGCAACCGCTTCGTCATGCGCCGCGGCCTGACCCGCGAGGAAGCCGAGGCCCTGGCGCGCGACTACCAGGCGCGCGGGCACAAGCAGACGTATTGGGCGGAGCCGGAGGAGATCTCCCCTCCCCCGTAGGAGCGGGCCATGCCCGCGATCGCGCGCATGGCGTGCTCCTACAACGAGCTCAAGCCCCACGCCTTGCGCAGGGCCTTAAGCGCCTCGGCAATCCGCACTTCGGGCACTGCGGCGAAGCCCAGCACCAGGCCGGCGCGCTCGTCCGGATGTTCCGCCGACTCCGGCAGCCAGTAGTCGCTCAGCGCGTTGACCTCGACGCCAGCCTGCAGCGCACGCTCCACCAGCCAGCGTTCGCGCTCGCGACTCTCCACGCGCACACAGAGATGCAGGCCCGCCTCCACCGTCGGCATGGGCGCGCAGCCGGGCACCTCGGGCCAGCCGCGTAGAAGGGCATCGCGCCGGGCACGGGCAGCCCGGCGCATGCGCCGTACGTGACGCTGGAAATGCCCTTCGGCGATGAAGTCGGCCATCACCCGCTGGGTGCCGACCTCGGAATGCCGGACATCGAGCGCGCGACGGCGGGCGAAGGCTTCGGCCAGGGCCGGCGGCACGACCAGGTAGCCCAGGCGCATGGCGGGGAAGGCGATCTTGCAGAAGGTGCCGACGTAGAGCACGCGGTCCTGGCGATCCAGCGCGGCCAGCGGCATCAGCGGGGTGCCGCTGTAGCGGTACTCGCCGTCGTAGTCGTCCTCGACTATCCAGCCGCCGCTGCGCTCGGCCCACTCCAGCAGCTCCAGGCGCCGCGCCAGGGAGAGCGTTACGCCGGTTGGGTACTGGTGCGAAGGCGTAACGTAGACCAGCCGGCAATCCGGCAGCTGCCGCAGGCGCTCGGCCTGGAAGCCGTCGGCATCCACCGGCACGCCGTGCAAACGCGCACCAGCAGTAGCGAAGGCATGCCCAGCGGCGCGATAACCGGGATTTTCGATGGCGACGCCGTCACCCTCGCCCAGCAGTACCTGAGCACAAAGCGCGATGCCCTGCTGCGCACCGCTGGTGATGATCACCTGCCCCGCCTCGCAATGCAGGCCACGCGAGCCGCGCAGGTATGCCGCGACGAGCTCGCGCAAGCGCCACTCCCCGGCGGCATCGCCATAACCCAGGCAATCGGCCGGCGGGTTGCGCCAGAAGCGCGACTGCAAGCGCGCCCAGGTCTCGAAGGGGAACAGGTCGAACGCCGGCACGCCGACCCGGAAGGCACGCGGCGCCCCGCTCGGCGGCTTCGGCAAGTGATGCTTCTGCAGGCGCTCCAGCGAGGCGACTTCCGGCACCCGATGCTCTTGCGGCACCGGTACGCCCTGCGGTTGCACTCGCTCAGCGACATAGGTGCCATCGCCCGTGCGGCCCTCGATGTAACCCTCGGCGTAGAGTTGCTCGTAGGCACGCACCACGGTATTGCGCGAAACGCCGAGCGCGTTGGCCAGGTCGCGACTGGCCGGCAGGCGCGAACGCGCGCCGAGGCGGCCGTCGAGAATCCGCTCGCGCAGGGCCTGGAACAACTGCACGCCCAGCCCCTGGGCGGGGTCCAGGCGGATGCCGGAAGGGTCGAAAGGCAAGGGAACGCTCATGGCGGGCTCCAACAATGGCTCCATGAATTGGACCATGAATGGATCTTTAGCGGAACCAATCGAGCCACTAGTCTGAACTCAGACTTCCGACCACAAGGCCGCACCCCATGACCGCTCCTCTCGAAATCCGCGCCGTCAGCGCCGACGACCACGCTGCCTGGCTGCCGCTGTGGCAGGGCTACCAGCGTTTCTACAAGACCAGCATCGACGAGGCCACCAGCGCCGTGACCTGGCAGCGCTTCCTCGACCCCGCCGAGCCCATGCACTGCGCCCTCGCCTGGCGCGATGGCAAGGCCATCGGCATGGTCCACTACATCTTCCACCGCTCCTGCTGGACCCAAGGCGACTACGTCTACCTGCAGGATCTGTACGTCGACGAAAACCTGCGCGGCGGTGGCGTCGGCCGCGAGCTGATCGAGCACGTCTACGCCATGGCGCGTGCCGCCGGCGCCTCGCGGGTGCATTGGCTGACCCACGAGACCAACACCGACGCCATGTTCCTCTACGACCGGATCGCCGACCGCTCCGGCTTCATCCAGTACCGCAAGATCCTCTGACCGGAGAAGCGCCATGACCGATTCGCACCCGCTATTGCACTGGAAGCCGGTAGCCGCGCCGGCCCATGAACCGCTGAAGGGCCGCTACCTGGACCTGGAGCCACTGGACGTCGCGTGCCACGGCGCCGACCTCTGGGACGCGCTGCAGGGCCCGGAATCCGACGCGCTGCTGTGGGACTACCTGCCCTATGGCCCCTTCACCGAGCGCGCCGCGTTCGACGCCTGGGTCGCCACTAACGCTGCCGGCGCCGATCCCCAGTTCTACGCCGTGCGCGAGAAGCGCAGCGGGCGCGTCACCGGCCTGCTCAGCTTCCTGCGCATCACCCCCAAGGACGGCGTGATCGAGATCGGCCACATCGCCTTCGGCCGCGTCATGCAGCGCAGCCCGGCCTCCACCGAGGCGGTATACCTGCTGGCCAAGCGCGCCTTCGACCTGGGCTACCGCCGCCTGGAATGGAAGTGCAACTCGCGCAACGCCCGTTCCATGCGCGCGGCGGAGCGCCTGGGCTTCGTCTACGAGGGCACCTTCCGCCAGCACATGGTGGTCAAGGACCAGAACCGCGACAGCGCCTGGTTCTCCATCCTCGACAGCGAATGGCCGGTGCGCCAGGCCGCCTTCGAGCAGTGGCTCGCGCCGGAAAACTTCGATGCCGAAGGCCGGCAGAAACGCGGCCTGGAAACGCTGCGCGGCGCCTGAAAAAAGCCTTTTCGGGGAACTGCCAGGCCGCAAGGGGATCGGTGATACTGAATCCTTTCCCCTTGCTGTGCCGGAGGCCCCCATGAGCAGCGCATATACCACACCCCGCGTCGAACAGCTGACGATCGACGAGCTGCCCTGCTGGCGCATCCACACCGAATTCGGCGAAGCACTGATCGCCCAGCAGGGCGCCCAGCTGCTCAGCTACCAGCCCCACGAACAGCCGCCGCTGGTGTGGCTCAGCGAACAGGCCGAGTACAAGCATGGGCAATCGCTGCGCGGTGGCGCGCCGGTGTGCTGGCCCTGGTTCGGCGACCTCGCGCGCAACCCGGTGCAAGTACGCACCGAATTCGACGGCGAGAAAGCCCCTGCCCACGGCCTGGTGCGCGGCATCGACTGGCAACTGGAAGACATCGCCGACGAACAGGGCGTGCTCTCCGTGCACTGGAAATTCGACGCCCACCACGGCCTGCCGGGCTGGCCGCACGCGGCGGAACTGAGCCTGGTGATGCGCTTCGGCGAACGCCTGGGCCTGGAGCTGACCACCCGCAACCTCGGTGACAAGCCGCTGGCCGTGAGCCAGGCGCTGCACACCTACTTCGCCGTCAGCGACAGCCGCGATATCAGCATCGACGGCCTGCAGGGCTGCCGCTACATCGAGACTCTGGATAACTGGGAGGAACGCCGCCAGGACGGCGTGGTGCGCATCGAGGGCGAAACAGACCGCATCTACCTCGACGTCGACCGCACCCTGGTGATCCGCGATCCGCAGTGGCAGCGCGGCATCCACATCCAGGCCAGCCACTCGCGCTCGGCGGTGGTGTGGAACCCCTGGGTGGACAAATCCCAACGCCTCTCGCAGTTCGCCAACGACGCCTGGCAGGACATGCTCTGCATCGAGACGGCGCGGGTCTGGGAAGATGTGCTGAACGTCGCGCCGGGACGCAGCGAGACCATGAGCGTGGAGATCTGGAGCGCGCCGCTGGAGGCCTGACGGGCTCTTCCGCGAAAGTCCCCGCACCGATCCACTCGTAGGGCGCACAACCGCGTTCGCGGTTATGCGCCGCCGCCCCGAACGAAAACGGCGGATAACCCCCTTGGGGTTATTCGCCCTACGGGGTCGGCATTCGTGCGGTTCGCGAGCAAGCTCGCTCCTACAGGTGACGCCGGATCGCGGCTATCTACAGATCGCTGTCCTGCACCGCCCGGACCTTGGCGTCGTCCATCGCGTAGGCCGCATCGGCCATGTCGTTGCTGACCTTCTCCACCTTCAGCGTGCCGGTCACCCAGTACGGGCTGTAGATGTCGTCGATCTTGATGCCCTTGGGGTAGCGCACCAGCACGATCTGGTTCGGCGGCGGCGGCGGCACGTGGATGCAGGCGCCCGGATAGGGCACCAGGAAGAACTCGGTGACGCGGCCCTTGGCATCGTTGGCCAGCGGCACCGGGTAGCCGCCCAGGCGGATCTGCTTGCCGTCTAGCGCGGCGACCGTCTTGGTCGAGTACATCACCGGCGCGAGTTTGCCTTTCTGCTTCAAGCCGCCCTTCTTCTGGGTGAAGGTACCGGCGGACTCGGGGCTGTTGTGGTCGATGTCCGGCATCGCCTCCAGCGCCTTGCGGTCGCTGGGCGGCATCAGCTGCAGCCAGTCGGTTTCCGGGAGGTCGGCGGCATGGGCCAGGCCGGTGAGCAGCGCCAGGCTGCAGGCGATAAGGATACGACGCATGAAAACGGCTCTCGGGCGCCGTGAGGGGGCCCATGCAACGAAGGGATGAGAAAAGACTTCACCACCCGCCTCCCCGGGCGGGCAGGCGGTAATTCGGCGCACATTCTTGAGGATCGGTGGGCAAATGACCAGCGCCAGGCGCGTTGCCCGCCGACCGACAGGCGTGGCTCAGCTCTTCTTCAGGCTGTTGTAGATCACCAGCAGGATCACGGCACCGACCACCGCGCCAATGAAGCCGGCGGTCTGTCCGGCCTGGTAGATGCCCACGGCCTGGCCGCCGTAGGTGGCCAGCAGCGAGCCGCCGATACCGATCACGATGGTCATGATCCAGCCCATGCTGTCGTCGCCCGGTTTCAGAAAACGGGCGATGAGGCCGACGATCAGGCCGATGACGATGGTTCCGATGAAGCCCATGGCATTCCCTCCTGTGAATGGACGCGCCCGACGGCGCGCCCCTTTCAGACAGTGTAGGAAAGCCCGACGTTCAACGTAGGAGATCGAGAAAAGACCTCCGTAGCCGTCAGTCCTTGGCGATCAGCGCCTCGACCTCGGCGATGCGCGCCTTCAGGGTCGGCAGGTCGGCGCTGCGCAGGGTGGCGTGGCCGACCTTGCGCCCGGCCTTGAAGGCCTTGCCGTAGTGGTGCAGGTGGCAGTCGGCGATGTTCAGCACATCGGCCACCGGCGGCACTTCGCCGATGAAGTTGAGCATGGCGCTCTCGCCGACCTTGGCGGTGGAGCCCAGCGGCAGGCCTGCGATGGCCCGCACATGGTTCTCGAACTGGCTGCACTCGGCGCCTTCGATGGTCCAGTGCCCGGAGTTGTGTACGCGCGGGGCGATCTCGTTGGCCTTCAGGCCGCCGTCGACCTCGAAGAACTCGAAGGCCAGCACGCCGACGTAGTCCAGCTTGTCCAGCACGCGGCCGACGTAGTCCTCGGCCAGCGCCTGCAGCGGGTGCGCGGAGCTGGCGACGGACAGGCGCAGGATGCCGTTCTCGTGGGTGTTGTGCACCAGCGGGTAGAAGCGCGTCTCGCCGTCGCGGGCGCGTACCGCCACCAGCGAGACTTCGCCGGTGAAGGGCACGAAGCCTTCGAGGATGCAGGGCACGCTGCCCAGCTCGGCGAAGGCGCCGACCACGTCCTCGGGCTTGCGCAGGACCTTCTGGCCCTTGCCGTCGTAGCCCAGGGTGCGGGTCTTCATCACCGCCGGCAGGCCAATGCTGGCCACCGCGGCGTCGAGATCAGCCTGCGACTGCACGTCGGCGAAGGCCGGGGTCGGGATGCCCAGGTCCTTGAACATGGACTTCTCGAACCAGCGGTCGCGGGCGATGCGCAGGGCTTCGGCGCTCGGGTAGACCGGCACGAACTGCGAGAGGAAGGCCACGGTCTCGGCCGGCACGCTCTCGAACTCGAAGGTCACCAGGTCGACTTCGTCGGCCAGCTGGCGCAGGTGGTCCTGGTCGCCGTAGTCGGCGCGGATGTGCTCGCCCAGGGCCTGGGCGCAGGCATCCGGCGCCGGATCGAGGAAGGCGAAGTTCATGCCCAGCGGGGTACCCGCCAGGGACAGCATGCGGCCGAGCTGGCCACCACCGATGACACCGATTTTCATGTTCGAGCCTGTGCTTCCTAACGCTGTTCAGGGCCGCCCGGCCGGGCGGCCGTTGCTCACACTTCGCGCGGGTCCGGGTTGTCCAGGACCATGTCGGTCTGGGTCGTGCGGAATTCCTTCAGCGCCACGTGGTACTTCGGATACTTGCCGCCGAGGATGCTCGCCGCCAGCAGTGCGGCGTTGGTCGCGCCGGCCTTGCCGATGGCCAGGGTGGCGACCGGGATGCCCGCGGGCATCTGCACGATCGACAGCAGCGAATCGACGCCCGAGAGCATGGACGACTGGACCGGCACGCCGAGCACCGGCAGGTGGGTCTTGGCCGCGCACATGCCCGGCAGGTGGGCGGCACCGCCGGCACCGGCGATGATCACCTCGATGCCACGGCCTTCGGCCTCTTCGGCGTACTGGAACAGCAGGTCGGGAGTGCGGTGGGCGGAAACCACCTTCACTTCGTAGGGAATGCCCAGCTTGTCCAGCATGTCCGCGGTGTGACTGAGGGTGCTCCAGTCGGACTTGGAGCCCATGATCACGCCAACCAGTACGCTCATCATCGTGCCTCTAGGTAGTGCGCTCGGGTGCGCGTCAAAAACCAACAAGCCACGCAATCCGGACCCGGGCGTGGCTTGTACATGGATGAACCGACGAGCGGGGTCGGTTCGGAGGCGGCGCAGTATACCGCAAGCCCGCGCCGTTCGTGGAGTCCGCGCGTCAACCGTTGAGCAGGCCGGGATATCGGCGAATCGCCGCGGACTTGCGTCAGCTCAATGAGTGGTCTGGGCTCATGGGTCCAGACTGGAACGATCCTGCGGTGCAGCCGGTTTTCGCCCGCTTCTCGTTTGTTCGCACAAGGAGAGCACGCATGTCCACGACCCTGCCACAAACCATGAAAGCCGCGGTGGTACACAGCTTCGGCGCGCCGCTGCGCCTGGAAGAAGTCATGGTGCCACTGCCCGGCCCCGGCCAGATCCTGGTGAAGATCGAGGCCTCCGGCGTCTGCCACACCGACCTGCACGCCGCCCAGGGCGACTGGCCGGTGAAGCCGAGCCTGCCGTTCATTCCCGGCCACGAGGGCGTCGGCTTCGTCGCCGCGGTGGGCGCCGGGGTGACCCGCGTGAAGGAAGGCGACCGCGTCGGCGTGCCCTGGCTGTACACCGCCTGCGGCTGCTGCGAGCACTGCCTGACCGGCTGGGAAACCCTCTGCACCCACCAGCAGAACACCGGCTACTCGGTGAACGGCGGCTATGCGGAATATGTGCTGGCTGACCCCAACTTTGTCGGCATCCTGCCGAAAAATGTCGGCTTCCTCGAAATCGCCCCGATTCTTTGCGCCGGCGTCACCGTGTACAAGGGGCTGAAGGAAACCAAGGCCCGGCCCGGCCAGTGGGTGGCGATTTCCGGCATCGGCGGCCTCGGCCACGTGGCGGTGCAATACGCCCGCGCCATGGGCCTGCACGTGGCGGCCATCGACGTCGACGACGCCAAGCTGGAACTGGCGCGCAAGCTCGGCGCCACGCTGACGGTCAACGCGAAGAAGGAAGACCCGGTCGAAGTGCTCCAGCGCGACATCGGCGGCGCCCACGGTGTGCTGGTCACGGCGGTGTCCAACAGCGCCTTCGGCCAGGGCATCGGCATGGCCCGCCGCGGCGGCACCATCTCCCTGGTCGGCCTGCCGCCAGGCGACTTCCCCACGCCGATCTTCGACGTGGTGCTCAAGGGCCTGCACATCACCGGCTCCATCGTCGGCACACGCGCGGACCTGCAAGAGGCCATCGACTTCGCCGGCGAAGGCCTGGTGAAAGCCACGGTCAGCTCGGACAAGCTCGACAACATCAACGCCATCTTCGACAAGATGAAGGCCGGGCAGATCGAGGGGCGGATCGTCGTCGAGATGTGAGATCCGGCCCCGCAGGATGGCGTTGAGCGCAAGCTCAACCCATCCTGCGGCCTGTGCCGATACCTGCCATTCGCCCTCCCCTCAGAACCCCACCGTAGCCGAAACCTCGAACTGCCGCGGCTCGCCCACTGCCACGTAGTAGGTATTGGCTGCCGACGGGTAGTAGGTGCGGTCGAAGAGGTTCTTCACGTTGAACTGAAACCCCACGTCATGCCCGCCGAGCCGGGTGTCGTAGCTGGCGAAGGCATCGGCCACCGTGTACGACGGCAGCTCGAAGGAGTTGGCCGGGTCGCCCGCGCGCTTGCCGACGTAGCGGGCGCCGCTGCCCAGGCGCAGCTTGTCGCCGCCGAAGATCGAGCCGGCGTCGTACACCGCCGACAGCGAGGCGGTCTGCTTGGCCACGTTCTGCAGGCGGTTGCCCTCCAGTTCCGGGTCTTCGGTCACCTCCGCATCGAGCCAGGCATAGCTGCCGATCAGGCTCCAGCGCTCGCTGAGCTGGCCCGCCAGGTCCAGTTCCGCGCCGTAGGAGCGCACCTTGCCGGCGGTGCGCACGACGGTGTCGCCATTGCTGTCGAGCTGGTTGACCAGCACGTTGCGCTTGCGGATGTCGAACAGCGCCAGGTTGCCGCTGAAACGCTCGGGCATGTCGAGTTTTGCGCCGATCTCCCAGGAAGTGGCCTCCTCCGGCTGGATCGACGAGTCGATCACCTGGCCGGTGGAAAGCGGCGCGATGGTCGAGTTGGGCTTGAACGACTTCGTGTAGCTGCCATACAGCGACAGCTCATCGTCGATCTTGTAGACCACGCCGGCGCGCGGCACCCACTTCTGCCCGTTGATGTCAGTGTTGGCCTGGAACGGCCGCCCACGCCCGGCGTACTGGTCGTACATCTGGTAGCGCCCGCCGGCGACCAGGATCCAGTGTTCGTCGAGGTGCCAGGAATCCTGCAGGAACAGCGAATCGCTGCGCAGCTTGTCGGTCTGGTCGCTGTCGCTGGCGCTGACCGTCGTGGCCGGTGATACCTGGCCGTAGACCGGGTCGTTGTAGTCCAGGGTGTTGGTCTTGGCGCTGCGGATCAGGTCGGCGCGGAAGATCTTGCGCTTCTCGCTGTCCACGCCCAGCAGCAGCTCGTGGCGAAAGCCGCCCCATTGCAGGTCGCCGTTCAGGCCGGCGGTGGCGAAGCTGTCGCTGCTGACCGCGCCGTGGGTGCCGTCCACGCGGCGGGTGACGGTGCCCTTCGTGCTGTTCACGGCGGTCACCCGCGCCTGGTTGTCGTCGTAGGTTTCGCGGGTCCAGCCGTAGGCGAAATGCGCCTTCCACTGCTCGTCGAGCTGGTGCTCGATGTCCAGGCGGGTCAGGTCGGAGCGGCCCTCGGTGATGTTGAAGGGCTCGTCCAGGCGCCGCGTGCGCGGGATGTCCAATGGCTTGTTGGTGCGCGGGTCGATGGCCGTGCCGCGGTCGAAGGGCGTCTTGAACTCGCGGTGCTCGTAGCTGAGGTTCACCGTGGTGGCGTCGCCGTACCAGGCGAGCGAAGGCGCCACCAGCGTCTCGCGCTGCTGGCCGAAGTCGCGCCAGTAGTTCTCGTCCTGCTGGTCGACGATCAGCCGATAGACCAAACCCGAATCGCCCAGCCCGCCGGTGGTGTCGAGCTGACCGCCGCTGCCCTGCTTGCCGTGGGCGTAGGTCGAGCCGCGCAGGGTGACTTCGTTGTGCTGCTCCAGCTGCGGTTTCTTGCTGACCACGTTGACCACCCCGCCCGGGTCCTGGATGCCATAGAGCAGCGAGGCCGGGCCCTTGAGCACCTCCACATGGTCGGCGCTGGCGGTGAGGTTGCGCCCCAGCACCGAGGGCAGGCCGTCGCGCATGATCGAGCCGTCGCGGTTGTCGCCGAAGCCACGCTTCATCACCGCGTCCTGGGTGCCGCCGAGGGTGTTGGCCTGGGTGATGCCGCTGACGTTGCCGAGGGCGTCGTCGAGGTTGCGCGGCTTCTGGTCGCGCAGCACCTGCTCCGGCACGCTGACGATGCTCTGCGGGGTTTCCAGCACCGGCGTGTCGCTGCGGCCGATGGCGCTGACCGGCGCCGGCAGGTAGCCCTGCGCTTCGGCCTGCGCGGAAACCGTGGTCTCGCCCAGGTTCAGGGCGTCGCCGGGAATGCGTTCCAGGGTCAGGCTGCGGCCATCGAGAGCGCGGTAGCGCAGGCCGGAGCCGCTCAACAGATGCTCCAGTGCCTCGGTGGCGCTGTACTGGCCGCGCAACGCCGGCGCCTGGACGCTGTAGGGCGCTTCGTCGCTGTAGACCAGGCTCAGCCCGGTGATCCGACTGAAGGCGCCTAGCGCCTGGGGTAGAGGCTGTGCCGGCAAATCGAAGGCGAAGCGCGCCTCGAACTGCGCACCGGGCTGGGCCGCGCTCGACGGCAACGCGGCAGCGCCGGCCAGGGCGCTGAACAGCGCCAGCGCGAGGGGTTTCAGGGGCAGTGCGGGACGACGGGACGGCTGCGCTTTCATGGGGCTCTCGGTGGGCGAAAGGGAAACACCAACTGCGAATAAATCGCATTCATACCCACTACACGGAGCAGCCCACGAAGTACCTCAGCAACCAACGAAGAATTTTTCAGGCGCTCAGCGAATCAGCACCCAACGCCCGAGCCAATGCTGCTGGCGGAAGCCGACCACCGCTTGCAGCGCATCCAGCGCGGCCTGCGGGTCGCCACTGGGGAAGCTGCCGCTGACCCGGCGCTGCGCCAGTTCGCCATCGAGCAGCAGGATGCGTCCCGGGTAGTAGGGCGCCAGGCGTTCCAGCACCTCGCACAGGGGCACGCGGTAGAAGCTCAGCCAGCCCTGGCGCCAGGCCAGCGCGGCGCGGCTGTCGGCGCTTTCCGGCGTGCCCAGTTGCGCCGCGAAGGCCACCTGCTCGCCGGCGCCGAGCACCACTTCGGGCGCGCCGGCAGCCCGGCTGGCGCGCACGGCGACGCGTCCCTCGGCAACGGTGACGCGAGTCTGCTCGCCCAGCCGGCGGACCTCGAATTCAGTGCCCAGCACCTGCGCCTCACCCTCCCCCACGCGCACCACGAAAGGCTTGGAAAGGTGCTTCACAGCGAAGGAAGCTGCCCCGCGCAGCAGCTCCACGCGACGCTGGTCTCCATCGACGGAAACCGTCACCGCGCTATCGGCGTCGAGGGTCAGTTGCGAACCGTCCGCCAGCGTCAGTTCGCGCACTTCTCCGGGCGCGCTGACGTAGTCGGCGGACAGGTCGGTCAGCCAATGCCCCGGCGTCCACCAGCCACCGGCCCAGAGCATCGCGAGCAGGCAGGCGGCGTTGGCGAGCGGGTAAACCCAGCGCCGGGGATTGCTGCGGCGGCGCTGCCGCGCTCGCTGCATGGCGTTGAGATAGCCCTGCAAGGCATCCGCTTCTTCCGCCGCCAGGGCCTGCGCCGGGTGCTCGCAGGCACGCCAGAGTGCTTCGGCCTCGGCGTAGGCCGGTGCATGTGCCGGATCGGCTTCCAGCCAACGCTGAAACTCGGCGACGCCCTGCCCCGGCTCTTCGCGCCGGCGCAGCAGCCACTGCCGCGCTTGCTGCCGGGCAGCCGGGGAAATCGAAACGTCAGGCGTCATGGTCGGTGGCTCCACGGCGGGGCGCCGCTGCGGCGGGCTCCAGGCTCGCCTTGCAGGCATCGAGGGCGCGCATCATATGTTTTTCCACCGCGCTGCGGGTGACGCCCATGGCCTCGGCGATCTCGCCGTAGGTGCGGCCATGCACGCGGCTGAGCAGGAACACGTGACGGGTGCGCTCGGGCAGCGCTCGCAACGCAGCCTCGATGCGCGCCAGTTCGGCGCCAGCCTGCACCGCCTGTTCCGGGGAAGGTTGCGCCTCGCCCTCGTCGGGCAGCAGTGCGCTCAGGGTGCGCCCGCGCGAGTCCTCGCCGCGCAGGTGGTCGATGGCCAGGTTGCGCGCGCTGCGCAGCAGGTAGCTACCCAACTCCTCCACCGGCGCCTGCGGGCGCTTCCAGAAGCGCAGGAACAGCTCCTGGACCAGGTCCGCAGCCGTCGCCCGGCAGCCGACGCGGCGCTGCACCAGGGCCTCCAGGCGCGGTCGCTGGCTGAGGAACACGCGCAGGAAGTCCTCGCGCTGCGCCGTATCACCGGACGCCGTCGAATCGGCCAGCGGCCGGACGGGGAGTTCGTGGTTGGACATCGGGGGACTGCAGGCTCGCCAGGGGCCGCGCCGGACTGGCGCTGGGAGAGGCCCGGGAAAGGCGCGAATGATAATGCTTATCAAGTAAACCTGTCAGTCCCCGGAGCGACTCAGGCTGTCTCGCCCAGCCCCAGCCCGCCTTCCAGCTTGCGCCAGAGCAGGCGGATCTGCGCCTTCTTCACCAGCGCGCAGCGGTACAGGCGGATTTCCTGCGGCACGATCCAGTGCGGGCCGCCGCACACGGCCAGCTCGCCGCGCGCCAGCTCCGACTCCATGCTCAGGCGCGGCACCCAGGCCACGCCCATTCCCTGCAAGGCCATACTTTTTAGGCTGTCGGCCATCGCCGTCTCGTAGACCGTGGTGTAGCGCAGGTTGCGCTGGCGCAGCAGCAGGTTGACGCCGCGGCCGAGGAAGGCGCCGGCGCTATAGGCCAGCAACGGCACGCTCTGGCCACCGTCGAGGTCGTACAACGGCACGCCGCCGGAATTCACCGCGCACACCGGCAACATCTCGGTGCGGCCCAGGTGCAGAGAGGGGAAGACTTCCGGGTCCATCTGCAACGCGGCGTCCGGGTCGTAGAACGCCAGCATCAGGTCGCAGCCGCCTTCGCGAAGCAGGTGCACCGCCTCGCCGACGTTGGTCGCGACCAAACGGCTGGCGATATTCAGCCCTTCGTTGCGCAGGCGCGCGATCCAACTGGGGAAGAAGCCCAGCGCCAGCGAGTGCGCGGCGGCGAACTGCAGCACTTCGCCCTGCCCGCCCTCCAGGTGATGCAGGTGGCGGACGACCTGGCCGAGCTGCTCGACCACCGCGCGCGCGGTGACCAGGAAGAGTTGCCCGGCCTCGGTCAGCTCGATGGGCGTGCGCTGGCGGTTCACCAGGGTCAGGCCGAGGGCGTCTTCGAGGCTGCGGATGCGCCGGCTGAACGCCGGCTGCGTGACGAAGCGTTTTTCCGCCGCCTGGGAGAAACTGCGGGTGGTGGCAAGGACGCTGAAATCCTCCAGCCATTTGGTTTCCAGGTTCACGTCGGTTCCTCTCGCACAGGCGCGGCGGACTTGATCGATAGGTGAGAGATGAGCGGGCCCGCGTAGCATGCCGACACGCTCGCCGTCATCAGGTCGTCACAGAATACATTATGCCGATTGTGCATGAGGCAGCTTCCAACAGCATTGGCCGACAATCGGCGTAATCCTTAGTCTTATGGGCATCGCGGCGCTGGCCGTGTCCTCCTGAGACAAAACACGTCATGTCCCCTGTTGCATCGTTCCGCATCGAGAAAGACCTCCTCGGCACCCTCGAAGTACCTTCTGACGCCTACTTCGGCATTCAGACCCTGCGCGCTGTGAACAACTTCCGCCTGACCGGTGTGCCGCTGTCGCACTACCCGAAACTGGTCGTCGGGCTGGCGATGGTCAAACAGGCCGCGGCCGATGCCAACCACCAGCTGGGTCACCTGTCGGACGAGAAGCACGCCGCCATCAGCGAAGCCTGCGCTCGCCTGATCCGCGGTGACTTCCACGACCAGTTCGTGGTGGACATGATCCAGGGCGGTGCCGGTACTTCCACCAACATGAACGCCAACGAAGTGATCGCCAACATCGCCCTCGAAGCGATGGGTCACGCCAAGGGCGAGTACAAGTACCTGCACCCGAACAACGACGTGAACATGGCGCAGTCGACCAACGACGCGTACCCGACTGCCATTCGCCTGGGCCTGCTGCTCGGCCACGACACCCTGCTGGCCAGCCTCGACAGCCTGATCCAGGCGTTCGCTGCCAAAGGCAAGGAGTTCGCCCACGTACTGAAGATGGGTCGTACCCAGCTGCAGGACGCCGTACCCATGACCCTCGGTCAGGAATTCCAGGCCTTCGCCACCACCCTGGGTGAAGACCTCGACCGCCTGCGCCGCCTGGCCCCTGAGCTGCTGACCGAAGTGAACCTCGGCGGCACCGCCATCGGCACCGGCATCAACGCCGACCCGGGCTACCAGAAGATCGCCGTCGAGCGCCTGGCAGCCATCAGCGGCCACCCGGTCGTCCCGGCCGCCGACCTGATCGAAGCCACCTCCGACATGGGCGCCTTCGTGCTGTTCTCCGGCATGCTCAAGCGCACCGCGGTCAAGCTGTCGAAGATCTGCAACGACCTGCGCCTGCTCTCCAGCGGCCCGCGCACCGGCATCAACGAGATCAACCTGCCGGCTCGCCAGCCGGGCAGCTCGATCATGCCGGGCAAGGTCAACCCGGTGATCCCGGAAGCGGTCAACATGGTCGCCTTCGAAATCATGGGCAACGACCTGGCGCTGACCATCGCTGCCGAAGGCGGCCAGCTGCAGCTGAACGTGATGGAGCCGCTGATCGCCTACAAGATCTTCGACTCGATCCGCCTGCTGCAACGCGCCATGGACATGCTGCGCGAGCACTGCATCACCGGCATCACTGCCAACGTCGAGCGCTGCCACCAGCTGGTGGAGCACAGCATCGGCCTGGTGACCGCGCTGAACCCGTACATCGGCTACGAGAACGCCACCCGTATCGCCAAGACCGCGCTGGAAACCGGCCGCGGCGTCCTGGAACTGGTGCGCGAGGAGAAGCTGCTGGACGAAGCCACCCTGGCCGACATCCTGCGCCCGGAGAACATGATCGCTCCGCGCCTGCTCCCGCTCAGCGCCTGATACACCGCCCGGCGCGAGCCGGGCACGTCTCACCGGTCGGAGAGCAGTACCCGCTCTCCACCCTTCAGGGTCGGGTCACCCCCCTTCCCTTCTTTTATGCCCGGCGCGGCGGGTTTACCCGAAGCGCCACGTCTCACCGGTCGAGAGGACATTCAGCCCTCTCTCCATTCACGGGGATGCCACGGAAGTGGTGTCCCCTTTTTTTGTCTGCGATTTGGTGGCGAATAACCGCGAACGGTCATACGCCCAACACCCAGCCATGCCTCCGGCTCCGGCTCCGGCTCCGGCTCTTGAGACTTCCAGAGAAACCTCCGAGCACGCCGAACGCCCCTTTCAGAAGGCCGAGCGAAACCCCCGTAGAGGAGGTCGGGCGACATGGATGTCGCACAAGCCCCGATTTGTACAGGGACGTATTTTCGGGGGGGGACGCCTAGTTCGGGCCTCCGGTGCGGGGGAGTTCGTGAGGGTAGCCCGGCTTCATCGGGCCCGTATGGTGGGGCACAGACCTTTGCCTACTTTGGGCCGGGGTGGCGTCCCACCGCTTGCCAAAGTAGGTCGCCCGAGGGGGCGAAACAAAAGACATCCACAAACGCCAATGCGGCGCGCTACGCCGGACAAGACGCTTGGCCCTCCATTTACGAAAAAGGCATTTATAGCCCTGTGTGTATGCGCCGCTTCGGCGTGCTCGGATGTTTCTTGTTTCGCCCCCTCGGGCGACCCACTTTGTCAAACGACACAAAGTGGGCAAAAGTCTTGCCCCGACATACGGGTCCGGCAAGCCGGACTTCCCTCGCACATCCCCACGCAC
The DNA here is from genome assembly GCF_041409665.1 of Pseudomonas sp. QL9. Taxonomy (NCBI): domain Bacteria; kingdom Pseudomonadati; phylum Pseudomonadota; class Gammaproteobacteria; order Pseudomonadales; family Pseudomonadaceae; genus Pseudomonas; species Pseudomonas sp. QL9. The sequence continues at coordinate 2,780,608 of NZ_CP166971.1, read as the reverse complement.
CCGGAGGCCCGCCCCGACAGCACGTCCCTGTACTGGTCGGGGCTTTTGCGACATCCATGTCGCGCAACCTCCTCTGCGTGGGCTTAGCTCGGCCTTCTGTAAGGGGCAGTCCGGAGTGCGCGGACGTTTCTCTGGAAGTCCCAAGAGCGAAGCGCGCTTACGCTTTCGTAGGAGCGGACCTTGTCCGCGAATCGCGCGAACGGCGCGCTCCTACAGGCCGGAATCGGTGCTGGGATTTTCGCGGATGAGATCCGCTCCTACGGGGGCCGAAGCGGGTGGCGTAGGGGGATAACCGCGAAGCGGTTATCCCACATGCCGAGACGCGGGGGTCAATCCTGCGACTGCAGGTGCGCGAGGATGCGCCGGTTGAGGGCGGTCAGGCGTTGCACCGCCTCGCCCTCGTCGCCCTCGTCCTCGCGCGGCGCCAGCTGGCGCGCGCAGAGGTTCAACGCGCTGAGCAGCAACAGCTCGTTGGCGGTGACGTAGGGGAATTTCTGCTTGTTGGCGGAGATCTCCGCCTGCAGCAATGCGGCGGCCTCCTGCAGGGCGCCCTCCTCGCCGGCCGGCGCCTTGACGCTGTACTCGCGGCCGAGGATGCGCAGGACGCGCACGCCGTCGTTCTTCATGCGCTGGCGCGGCTATCGCTGACGCGCTGGACCAGGGCCTGCAGGCGCACGGCGGTGGCGCTGTGCTTCTCTTCCTGTTCCATCAGTTGCAGCTGCAGGGCGTCGTTTTCTTCGCTGGCCTTGCCCAGGCTGTCGCGCAGTTGCGCGTTGTCGTTGGCCAGTTGCTGGTTCTGCTGCAGCAGCTCAGCCACCAGGGTTTCGAGCTGTTCGATTGTGCTGTCGAGCATGGGAGTCTCCGAGGCCGTTTGAAAGGTCGCGGAGGATAAAGAAAAGCACCCGTTCCGGCCAGGGAAAATCACGTTTTCCGGACGGAAAGTATGCTGTCAATTCAATGGCTTAGACGCGATTTTTCGCGCCATTTCAACCACATGGCGACGTAGGATGGCGTTGAGCGAAGCGAAACCCATGCTGCAACGAGCGCCGTGCCGAATTGGACATCTGGATAGGTTCACGACCTGTCCAAATACAACCGTAGGAGCGCGCCATGCGCGCGAATCGCGGGCATGGCCCGCTCCTACAGTAGTGAGCTACGCGATTCAGCGGATAACGCCTTCCTCGCGCAGCAGCTTGAAGATGGCTTCGGCGCCGGCTTCCGCGCTGAGGTCCTTGAGCACCTGCCCGCCGCCGCCGGAAGCCTTGGCAGTCGCGGCCTTCATGCGTTCGGCGCCAGTCTTGGCCTTGATCACCTTGAGCCGCTTGGGCCGCGGGCGGGCCGGTTGCAGGCTGCTGTCGGCGAGCAGTTCGTCGTCGAGGATTTCCACTTCGTGGGCCTCGATGAAGCCGCGTCGCGCCGGGCCGAACGCGCTCTGGCGCGCCACGGGTGCGGCGTTGTCGACGCTGGCGACGAAGGGCAGGCGCACCTTCAGCCGACGCCGTTGACCGCGCGGCAGGGCCTGCAGGACCTGGGCGCTGCCGCCCTCGACTTTCTCCACTTCGGCCAGGCCCACCACCAGCGGCCAGCCCAGGCGCTCGGCGAGCAGGAACGGCAACATGCCGGAGCCTTCGCCGGTTTCCGCCTGGCTGCCGGTGAGCACCAGCTGGGCCTTGGCGTTGTCCAGGTAGTCGGCGAGCGCCGGCAGGGCGTCGGCGCCGGCCGGTTGTTCGAGTACGGCCAGCTCGTCCAGGCCCATGCCCAGGTAGCTGCGCAGCGCTTCTTCCTGCGGGTTGCCAGCGTGCAGCACCTGCAGGCGCTTGCCGGCCAGGCGCAGGCCGAGTTCGACCGCGCGGGCGTCCTGCTCGGCACGGCGCGCGCGGCCGGAGGCCGGGTGGGCGCCGATGGAGACCAGGGCGATGATGTTCAGGTCGGTCATACCGCAACCTCGAAGTAGGGCGAATAACCCGCAGGGTTATCCGCCGAAGTACCGGGGACGGCGCATGACCGCCTTGCGGTCATGCGCCCTACGGGATTCATCCCGCACTCAAGCTGCATCGCGCGCCGCTCCATCGCGGTATTCCTCGGCCAGGCGGATCAGCGCCTGGAGAATCGCCGAGGAATCGCCGATCACCGATAGGTCGGCGCGCTTGATCATGTCGCAGCCGGCATCGAGGTTGATCGCCACCACCTTGTCGCAGGAGCCGATGCCCTGCAGGTGCTGGATCGCCCCGGAGATGCCCACCGCCAGGTAGACCCGCGCGGTGACCCAGGTGCCGGTGGCGCCGACCTGGCGGGCGCGCGGCATGTGCCCGTCGTCCACCGCCACGCGCGAGGCGCCTTCGGTGGCGCCAAGGGCGACGGCGGCGCGGTGGAACAGGTCCCAGTCCTTGATGCCGTTGCCGCCGGAGAGGATGAACTCCGCCTCGGCCATAGGAATCTGCGCCGGGTCCACGGCCACCGGGCCGAGGTCTTCGATGCGCGGCAGATTGCGTGCGACGCCGCCTTGCAGCTCGACGACGCGGGCTTCGTGGCGGGTTTCGCTGACCGGCTCGGCGCACTCGGCGGCGGCCAGGATCAGCCGCGCCAGCGGCCGGTGGATATCTTGCTGGCCGGCACCGGCGCGGCCGATGCAGCGTTCGCCCTCGGCCTGCCAGACGCGCGTGGCCGGGCGTTCGCCCAAGCTCGCGGCCAGGCGTCGGCCCAACTCGCCGCCACCGGTGCGGCTGTCGGGCAGCAGCCAGTGACGCGGGGCGAACTGGCTCTCCACGGCGCGCAGCGCCAGCACCCGTTGTTCCGGGGCATAGCCGGCGTATTCGTCGCCCTCAACGAGCAGCAGGCGGTCGACGCCAGCCGTGTCGAAGGCCGATTCCTTGTGCTCGCCGAAGACCACCGCCAGCACCGCGCCGTCGTTGCCGGCGAGCTTGCGGGCCAGGCCCAGCAGGTCGCGGTCGTGGCTGGAGAGGCGGCCGCCGACCATGTCCGGTACCACGGCGATGTGGAAGGCCGGTTGCTCGACGACATGCAACGGCAGCTGCACGACCTCGGGCGCGCTGCTGCGCTTGCCGAGACCACCCTGCTGGCCGCCGGAACGGTCGATGCGCTTGACCCCGTTGGGGCCGACGAAGCCGACGGCATGGGGATTCTTGCGGATGACGCCATGGGGGCCCATCCAGCGTGCCTCGCCGCCCTGGGCGGACTGCATGGCCGCATGCAGCGGGTGCAGGCGGTTGCGGGCGATCCACTCGGCGCGGGGATCGCGGCGGATGATGTCGCTCATGACAGGGCCTCCAGGCAGGTGTGGATGGCGCATAACCCCTTCGTGGTTATGCGCCCTACGGAAAGGTGCAGCGCGTTCATCAATGCACCTCCGCCGCTTCTTCACGCTTGGCCGGGGACTTTTTTGCCGGGGCCTCCGCGGACTCGATCAGCACTTCGGCGACCAGTTCGGCGATGTCCTTGATCTCCGGGCGCGGGGCTACCACGCCTTCGAGCATCGCGGTGCATTGCGGGCAACCCACGGCCACCAGTTCCGCACCGGTCTCCTTGATGTCGACCATGCGCATGTCCGGGATCCGCTGCTTGCCGGGGATATCGGTGATGGGCGCGCCGCCGCCACCGCCGCAGCAGCGCGAGCGGAAGCCGGAGCGTTGCATCTCCTTCACTTCGATGCCGATGGCCTTGAGCACGTTGCGCGGCGCTTCGTACTCGCCGTTGTAGCGGCCCAGGTAGCACGGGTCGTGGTAGGTCACGCTGTCGGCCTTGCTCTGGCCGAGCTGCAGCGAACCGGCCTTCACCAGCTCGTCGATGAAGGTGCTGTGGTGCAGCACGTCATAGCTGCCGCCCAGTGCGCCGTATTCGTTCTTCAGCACGTGGAAGCTGTGCGGGTCGCAGCTGACGATCTTCTTGAAGCGGTACTGCGCCAGGGTGGCGATGTTGCGCTTGGCGAGGGTCTGGAAGGTCGCCTCGTCACCCAGGCGACGGGCCACGTCGCCGCTGTCGCGTTCTTCCAGGCCGAGCACGGCGAAGTCGACGTTGGCGGCCTTGAGGATCTTCACGAAGGCGCGCAGCGTGCGCTGGTTGCGCATGTCGAAGGCGCCGTCGCCGACCCAGAACAGCACGTCGGCCTGCTTCTTCTCGCTCATCAGCGGCAGGTTCAGGTCGGCCGCCCAGTTCAGCCGGCCGCCGGGGGCGAAGCCGCCGGGGTTGTCGGTGGCAATCAGGTTCTCCAGCACCTCGGCGCCCTTGTTCGGGGTCGCGCCCTTCTCCAGGGTGAGGTGGCGGCGCATGTCGACGATGGCGTCGACGTGCTCGATCATCATCGGGCACTCCTCGACGCAGGCGCGGCAGGTGGTGCACGACCACAGCGTCTCGGCATCGACCAGGGCCTTGCCCTCCAGCGACACGATCGGCTGGTGCGGGCCACCGCTGTGCTCGCCGAGCGGTTTGCCCGGATAGGGCGAGCCGGCGAAGTTCGCGTCATTGCCACCGGCGAGGCCGATGACCATGTCCTGGATCAGCTTCTTCGGGTTCAGCGGCTGGCCGGCAGCGAAGGCCGGGCACACAGCCTCGCACTTGCCGCACTGCACGCAGGCGTCGAAGCCGAGCAGCTGGTTCCAGGTGAAATCGGTGGGCTTCTCCACGCCCAGGGGCGCGGTCGGGTCGGTCAGGTCCAGGGCTTTCAGGCCGGTGGAGCGGCCACCGCCGAAGCGCTCGGAGCGGCGGTGCCAGGCCAGGTGCAGCGCGCCGGCGAAGGCGTGCTTCATCGGCCCGCCCCAGGTCATGCCGAGGAACAGCTCGGACACGCCCCAGGCCACGCCAATGGCGAGCAGGCCGGCGACGAACCAGCCGCCGAAGCCTTCCGGGAGGATGCCGGCCACCGGCAGGGTGGCGATGAAGAAGCTCGCGGAGAACATCAGCAGGCTCTTCGGCAGGCGCATCCAGGGGCCTTTCGACAGCCGCGACGGCGGGTCGAGGCGGCGTTTGGCGACGAACAGCGCACCGGTGAACATCAGCGCGGTGGCCGCCAGCAGGGCGAAGCCGAGGATCCGGCTGTGCAGGCCGAAGCCATGCACGACGATGGCCAGCAGCGCGGCGAGCACGAAGCCGCCGGCGGTGGCCACGTGGGTCTTGGACATGTACTTGTCGCGCTCGACCACGTGGTGCAGGTCCACCAGGTAGCGACGCGGCATGGCCAGCAGGCCGCCGAGCCAGTCGACCTTCGACGGCCGCCCGCGGCGCCACATGGCGAAGCGCTTCACGGCGCCCAGCACGGCCAGTGCCAGGGCGGCGAAGAGCAGGATGGGAAGGAGGGTGTTCAACATCAGTCTGTCCTCACCAGGACGAGATCTGTAGGAGCGGGCCATGCCCGCGAATGGCCGGCATGGCTCGGTGGTTCCATCGCGGGCATGGCCCGCTCCTACGATTCGATAGCGCCGCTTTTAGAAATCCTTGCACAGACGCAGTGCGTCGTAGATCGCCGCATGGGTGTTGCGCTGGGCCACGCAGTCGCCGATGCGGAACAGCAGGTAGCCGTCGCCGGGCTGGCTCAGGCAGGGCTGCGGCTGGATGGCGAACAGCGCTTCGACGTCGATCTGGCCCTTGTTGCGCGAGCCCTGCTTGAGCGCGTAGTACAGGGTCTCGTCCGGACGCACGCCGTTCTCGACCACGACCTGGTCGACCACGCGTTCTTCCTTCGCGCCGGTGTATTCGTTCTCCAGCACCGCCACCAGCTTGTCGCCCTCGCGGTAGACCTTCTCCAGCATCAGGTCCCCGGTCATGATCACTTCCTTGGGGTACATGCTGCGGTAGTAGGTCGGGAAGGTGGTGCCGCCGATGGCCACGCCCGGCTTGATGTCGTCGGTGACGATCTCCACCAGCGAGCCCTTGTCGGCCAGGAAGTCGGCCACGGACATGCCGCTGAACTCGCAGATGGTGTCGTACACCAGCACGTTCTTGCCCGGCGCGACCTTGCCGTCGAGGATGTCCCAGCTGCTGACCACCAGCCCTTCGGCGGCGCCCCAGTGCTCGTTCTGCTCGAGGAACGGATGCCCGCCGTTGGCCAGCACCACGATGTCCGGGCGCAGGTCCATGATGGTGTCCGGATCGGCTGCGGTGCCCAGGCGCAGGTCGACGTTCAGCCGCGCCAGCTCCAGCTGGAACCAGCGGGTGATGCCGGCGATCTGGTCGCGCTGCGGCGCCTTGGAAGCCGTGGTGATCTGGCCGCCCAGTTGGTCTTTCTTCTCGAACAGGGTCACGTCGTGACCGCGTTCGGCCGCCACGCGAGCGGCTTCCATACCGGCCGGGCCGCCACCGACGATCACCACCTTGCGCTTGGGCCCGGTGGACTTCTCGATGATGTGCGGCACGCCCATGTATTCACGGGAAGTCGCGGCGTTCTGGATGCACAGCACGTCCAGGCCCTGGTACTGGCGGTCGATGCAGTAGTTGGCGCCGACGCACTGCTTGATCTGGTCGACCTGGCCCATCTTGATCTTGGCGATCAGGTGCGGGTCGGCGATGTGCGCGCGGGTCATGCCGACCATGTCCACGTAGCCGCCTTCGAGGATGCGCGTGGCCTGGTTCGGGTCCTTGATGTTCTGTGCGTGCAGCACCGGCACGTTGACCACTTCCTTGATGCCTGCCGCCAGGTGCAGGAAGGGCTCCGGCGGATAGGTCATGTTCGGGATGACGTTGGCCAGGGTGTTGTGGGTGTCGCAGCCCGAGCCGACCACGCCGATGAAGTCGAGCATGCCGGTGTCGCTGTAGTACTTGGCGATCTGCTTCATGTCTTCATGGGTCAGACCGTCCGGGTGGAACTCATCGCCGCAGATGCGCATGCCGACGCAGAAGTCGTCGCCGACTTCCTTGCGCACGGCCTTGAGCACTTCCAGGCCGAACTTCATGCGGCCCTCGAAGGTGCCGCCCCACTCATCGGTGCGCTTGTTGACGCGCGGGCTCCAGAACTGGTCGATCATGTGCTGGTGCACGGCGGACAGCTCGACGCCGTCCAGGCCGCCTTCCTTCGCGCGGCGAGCGGCCTGCGCGTAGTTGCCGATCACGCGCCAGATCTCTTCCGGCTCGATGGTCTTGCAGGTGGCGCGGTGCACGGGCTCGCGGATACCCGAGGGCGACATCAGGGTCGGCCAGTGCTCGCCGTCCCAGCGGGAACGACGGCCCATGTGGGTAATCTGGATCATGATCTTGGCGCCGTGCTTGTGCATGGCGTCGGCGAGGTTCTGGAAGTGCGGGATGATGCGGTCGGTGGACAGGTTCACCGACTTCCACCAGCCCTGCGGGCTGTCGATGGCGACGACCGAAGACCCGCCGCAGATGGCCAGGCCGATGCCGCCCTTGGCCTTCTCCTCGTAGTACTTCACGTAGCGCTCGGTGGTCATGCCGCCGTCGGTCGCGTAGACCTCGGCGTGAGCGGTGGAAAGTACGCGGTTGCGGATGGTCAGTTTGCCGATCTGGATCGGCTGGAACATTGCCTCGAAAGCCATTGCGGCGTCCTCACGGAATCAGAGGTTCTTGTTGTGGAAGCGGGCCGAGCCCGCTTATCGCGGCCATGGGCCGCTCCTACAGGGTCAGAGGGGTTTGACGATGAACAGGCCGTCGTCGTGGCCTTCTTCCGAACCGCTGTACACCTGCTCGGCGACGGTGCGGATGCTGCTGCCGCGGGCCTGGAGAATCTGGTCCATGGCGCCGGCGAACCAGCCGGTGAACATGTAGTCGACCTTGCGATTGACCTTGCCGTAGACGTACACGAAGGCCGAGTGCTTCAGGCGGACCTGGGCGGTGCCCTTGTCGAGGTCGATCTGCTCGATCTGGAACAGGCCCCAGCCGCGTTGCGACAGGCGCTTCATGTAGTGCTCGAACACCGCCACGCCTTCGATGCCGTGGCATTCGGCTTCCTTCTCGCACCAGTGCCAGGCGGACTTGTAGCCAGCCTTGTAGAGGATCTCGGCATAGCGCTCGGCGCCCAGTTCTTCCTCGATGCCCATGTGGTTGTTGACGAAGAAATGCCGCGGAACGTACAGCATCGGCAGGGCGTCGGTGGTCCAGACACCGGTTTCGCTGTCGACTTCGATGGGCAGTTCGGGGGCGTGTTTGGCCATGGTGATAAAGCTCCGGATTCTTTGGGCGCCCTCTCCGGTCGGGGGAGAGGGCTGGGAAGAGGGAATTAGGGAGAAGAGGACTGCGAGGCGCGTTACTCGCCCCAGACATCCGCCAGGACGCGGACCCAGTTCTCGCCCATGACCTTGCGCACCACGCGCTCGGGCATGCCGCGCTTGAGCAGGGTCTCGGTCAGGTTGGGGAACTCGCCCACGGTGCGGATGCCCAGCGGGTTGACGATCTTCCCGAAGTTGGTCAGGCGGCGGGCGTAGCCCTTGTCGTGGGTCAGCCACTCGAAGAACGACTGGCCGTGGCCCTGGGTGAAGTCGGTGCCAATGCCGATGGCGTCCTCGCCGACGATGTTCATCACGTACTCGATGGCCTCGGCGTAGTCGTCGATGGTCGAGTCGATGCCCTTGGCCAGGAAGGGCGCGAACATGGTCACGCCGACGAAGCCGCCGTGGTCGGCGATGAACTTCAGCTCTTCGTCGGACTTGTTGCGCGGGTGCTCTTTGAGGCCCGAGGGCAGGCAGTGGGAGTAGCAGACCGGCTTCTTGGATTCGAGGATGACTTCCTCGGAAGTCTTGGAACCGACGTGGGACAGGTCGCACATGACGCCGACGCGGTTCATCTCCGCGACGATCTCGCGACCGAAGCCGGAGAGGCCGCCGTCACGCTCGTAGCAGCCGGTGCCCACGAGGTTCTGGGTGTTGTAGCACATCTGCACGATGCCCACGCCCAGCTGCTTGAACACCTCGACGTAGCCGATCTGGTCCTCGAACGCGTGGGCGTTCTGGAAGCCATAGAGGATGCCGGTCTTGCCCAGCTCCTTGGCCTTGCGGATGTCGGCGGTGCTGCGTACCGGGATCACCAGGTCGCTGTTCTCGCGGATCAGCTTGTTGCTCGCGGTGATGTTGTTCACCGTGGCCTGGAAGCCTTCCCACACGGACACGGTGCAGTTAGCGGCAGTCAGGCCGCCCTTGCGCATGTCCTCGAAGAGTTCGCGGCTCCATTTGGCGATGATCAGACCGTCGATGACGATGCTGTCGGCGTGAAGTTCGGCTGGGCTCATCTGGCATTACCCCTTGTCAGGCTGGTGGCGCCGGCGCTTTGGCCGACGCTTTGGAGGCAGCATATCCCCGGCCATCCGGGCGACCCGGTTCGAAAACGACTAGGGTCGTACCGAAAGCGTCAAGGCAACGACATGGGCGACGGCAACCGCGTCGCACAGGCGCATGCGGGCATGAGCGCGACGTTTTAGAGAGCGCGGGGGAATGAGGAAGGACGAACAGGGAGCACCTTGTAGGAGCGAGCTTGCTCGCGAACGACTCCGCTGCGGGGCAGGTTCGCGAGCAAGCTCGCTCCTACGAAGAGCAGGGCTTCGCTGCGACTAGCGCTTGCGCCAGCAGGCGAACAGGTTCCACGCCAGCAGGGCGCCGACGAAGGTGGAACTGGCGTAGAAGAGCAGGCTGTCCATGCGGACCTCTGCGAAACGCAGGCGCCCCCGCGAAGGGGGCGCCGGGTGGTAGGGGCTTACTCGCCGGCGACCAGTCGCGCGTGGGCGGACTCTTCGCCGAGGTTGTTGAGCAGGCGCTCGCTGTACCAGTCGAGGAAGTTGATCACGCCGAACTCGTAGGTCTTCGAGTACGGGCCCGGCTGGTAGGCGGTGGAGTTGATGCCGCGCTGGTTTTCCTCGGCCAGGCGACGGTCCTGGTCGTTGGTGGCGTCCCAGACTTCGCGCAGGCGCTGCACGTCGTAGTCGACGCCTTCCACGGCATCCTTGTGTACCAGCCACTTGGTGGTGACCATGGTTTCCTGCGCGCTGATCGGCCACACGGTGAAGACGATGATGTGGTCGCCCATGCAGTGGTTCCACGAATGCGGCAGGTGCAGGATGCGCATCGAGCCCAGGTCCGGGTTCTTGATGCGGCCCATGAGTTTCTTCGAGCCCTGCTTGCCGTCCATGGTCATGGACACGGTGCCGTCGAGTAGCGGCATGCGCACGATGCGGTTGCGCAGGCCGAAGCTGGCGTGGGCGTAGGGGATCTTCTCCTCGTCCCAGGCCTTGGTGCAGGCCGCGACCTGGTCCTTGAACGCCTGGCTGGCGCGCGGGTCGGTGACGTCGTCCCACTCCAGCAGGGTCTTCAGCAGTTCCGGGTGCGAACCGTTGCAGTGGTAGCACTCGCGGTTGTTCTCGATCACCAGCTTCCAGTTGGCCTTTTCCATCAAGGTGGTCTGCACCGCCACCTTGGTGTTCTCCATGTCGTAGGGCTCCATGTAGTGAGCCAGGGTGGCGAGGAAGTCGTCGATCGCCGGCGGGTTCTCGGCCAGGGAGATGAAGATGTAGCCGCCGGCGGTCTTCACATGCACCGGCTTCAGGCTGTAGTCCTTCATGTCGAAGTCGTCGCCCATCTCGGTGCCGGCGAACAACAGGCGGCCGTCCAGCTCGTAGGTCCACTGGTGGTAGGGGCAGACCAGCTTGGCGACCTTGCCCTTGTCGCTCACGCACAGGCGCGAGCCACGGTGGCGGCAGACGTTATGGAAGGCGTGGACCTTGCCCTCGGCGCCGCGCAGGACGATCACCGGGTTGTCGCCGATCTGCACGGTGAGGAAGTTGCCCTTGGCGGGGATCTCGCTGGTCATGCCGGCGATCAGCCATTCCTTCTGGAAGATCTCCTGCATGTCGATCTGGAACAGGCGCTCGTCGTTGTAGAACGGCTGCGGCAGCGAGAAGGAATGGTCGCGAGTGCGCAGCATCTCGGCGGTGGCCTTGCGGGCCGGTTCCAGCGGATCGCCCAGACTCAGGGTGGTGGTGACGTCCATCGGTAGGTCCTCATGCCGCAGCCGCGTGGCTGCTGGCGGAAATAAGTGGCTGATACGGTGTGCCACGCAGGGCATGGCGGCGGATGCGAGGCGCGCCGAGTGCGCGTTCTCCACCGTCCTCGTTCAAGGCATAGCGTTGCTCGGCTGGCGACCAGTGTGGCGCTGCCGGCGACAAACACCCTTATCCATGGGCGACACGACCGCATCCGTTTCCGACGCGGCAGCCCCCGCCACAGGCGGCAGGTCGCGATAAGCATGCAAATGTCGCAGGCAGGTAAATGGGTGGCACGGGGCGTGCGCACAATCGGTTCCATCAGGCATGCCGAATGGCCGGGGCCTGAGCCGCCCTCGCAAGAGCGACGCTCCCCCCGCCCGGCGCTGCCCCTACAAGGCCGACGACGGCCGGCGTGCGCGGAGAGACATCATGTCGAGCAACTTCCTCAATCCGGTGAACACCCAGACCTGGACCAACGGCCGCCACCTGGTGCGCTGCGTGAAAGCCATCCAGGAAACCTGGGACGTGCGCACCTTCTGCTTCGCCGCCGACCAGCCGCTGATGTTCTTCTTCAAGCCCGGGCAGTTCGTGACCCTGGAGCTGGAAATCGACGGCGTGCCGATCATGCGCTCCTACACCATCTCCAGCTCGCCCTCGGTGCCCTACAGCTTCTCCATCACCATCAAGCGCGTGCCCGGCGGCAAGGTCTCCAACTGGCTGCACGACAACCTCAAGGAAGGCGACGTGCTCCCGGTGCACGGCCCGGTGGGCAACTTCAACGCCATCGACTTCCAGGCCGACAAGGTGCTCTACCTCTCCGGCGGCGTCGGCATCACCCCGGTGATGTCCATGGCGCGCTGGTTCTTCGACACCAACGGCAACGTCGACATGATCTTCGTGCACAGCGCGCGCACGCCGAAGGACATCATCTACCACCGCGAGCTCGACCACATGGCCTCGCGGATCAACAACTTCAAGCTGCACCTGATCTGCGAGAAGTACGAGATCGGCGAGACCTGGGCCGGTTATCGCGGCTACCTGAACAAGGCCATGCTGCAGCTGATCGCCCCGGACTTCATGGAACGCGAAGTCTTCTGCTGCGGCCCGACGCCCTACATGCACGCGATCAAGCGCCTGCTCGAAGCCGAGGGCTTCGACATGTCGCGCTACCACGAGGAAGCCTTCGGCCCGACCCCGCCGGAAGTCCGCCAGGAAGTGAACGAACTGGCCGCCGAAGCCGCCGACGCCCCGGCCGTGCCCGCCGCCGACCTGCACCTGGTGGACTTCTGCGAAACCGGCAAGAGCATCCGCGTGGCGCCGGGCGAAACCGTCCACGCCGCCGCCGCCAAGCTCGGCCTGCACATCCCCAAGGCCTGCGGCATGGGCATCTGCGGCACCTGCAAGGTGATGAAGCGCGCCGGCGAAGTGGACATGGAGCACAACGGCGGGATCACCGACGAGGACGTGGCCGAGGGCTACATCCTGTCGTGCTGCAGCGTGCCCAAGGGCGATGTGGTGATCGAGTACTGATCGCCCACGGCGCATAACCGCCTCGCGGTTATGCGCCCTACCAATCCCCCTCCCACGCCGAGATATCGCGCGACGCCATACCCGTAGGGCGAATAACCCCGAAGGGGTTATCCGCCATTTTCGTGCCGGGCTACGCCAACTTCTGCACTCGCACCCCACCCGCTCCCGGTCTAAGGTCCATGCACACCCGTCTTTCGGAGCCCGCATGGCCATCAAGTCCCCCAGTCCCCGCCAACAGACCCACCTCGCCGTCCTGATCGACGCCGACAACGCCCCCGCCGCCATCGTCGAAGGCCTGTTCGAGGAGATCGCCAAGTACGGCGTCGCCAGCGTCAAGCGCATCTACGGCGACTGGACCCAGCCGCAGCTGGGCAAGTGGAAGCAAGTGCTGCTCGACCACTCCATCCAGCCGATCCAGCAGTTCGCCTACACCAAGGGCAAGAACGCCACCGACAGCGCGCTGATCATCGACGCCATGGACCTGCTCTACACCCGCCGATTCGACGGCTTCTGCCTGGTCTCCAGCGACAGCGACTTCACCCGCCTGGCCGCCCGCCTGCGCGAGGAAGGGCTGATGGTCTACGGCTTCGGCGAGAGCAAGACGCCCGATCCCTTCGTGCGTGCCTGCGACAAGTTCATCTATACCGAGATCCTCCGCCCCGAGCCGGAAGCCCCGGCCGAAACCGACCAGCCGCAAGCGCCCAAGGCCGACGCCAAGCCCAAGCCGCAGAAGCCGCCGCTGGACTTCATCGCCAAGCTGCTCGACGACATCGCCGACGACGAGGACGACTGGGTCGGCCTCGGCGCCCTCGGGCAGGCCATCAGCAAGCTGCGCCCGGCCTTCGATCCACGGCTGTACGGCTTCAAGAAACTCAGCGACCTCATCAAGAGCCAGCCCAAGCGCTTCGAACTGCAGGCGCGCGGTGGCAGCAACGGCGGCGGCAAGGACTTCTACGTACGCAACGTGCGCAAGTGAGCCCCTGCATGCCGCCAGGGAATGACATGCAGAGGAATTTTCAGTTGTCCCGCCCCGCCGGCGACGCTAAACAGTCGTTCAAATAACTCATCGATCCCAGCCCATGCCCACCTTCAGCCAGACCTACTACGAAGCCACCGCCGAACGCCCGCCCTTCGCCGCCCAGCGCGGCCGCCTCGATGCCCGCGTGTGCATCCTCGGCGGCGGCCTCGCCGGCCTGAACACCGCCCTGGGGCTCGCCGAACGCGGCGTCAGCGACGTGGTGCTGCTGGAGTCGCACCAGGTCGGCCACGGCGCCTCCGGGCGCAATGGCGGCTTCGTCTTCGGCGGCTACAGCCTGGGCAACGCCGACCTGCTCGCCACCCTCGGCGCCGAGGAAGCGCGGCGGCTCTACCACCTGACCCTCGAAGCGGTCGACCTGATCCGCCAGCGCGTGCGCCACTACGGCATCGACTGCGACCTGGTGGACGAAGGCGTGATCCTCGCCAACTGGTTCAACGAACCCTCGCGCCTGGAAAAACCACGCCAGCTGATGAAGAGCGCCTACGGCGTGGACTGGGAGCCGATCTCCACCGCCGCGCTGCGCGAGCAGCTGAAAAGCGCCCACTATTTCGGCGGCCTGCTGGAACGCAACGCCTTCCACTTCCACCCGCTGAAATACTGCGGCGGCATAGCCCGCGCGGCAGCCGGCCTGGGCGTGCGCATCCACGAAGGCAGCCCGGCGCAAGGCATCGAGAAGCGCGACGGACGCTACGTCGTACGCACGGCCGGCGGCGAAGTGCATGCAGAGCAAGTGGTGTTCTGCGGCGGCGGCTACGCACGCGGCGTGTACCGCCCCATCGAGCGTTCGGTACTGCCGATCGCCACCTACGTCATGGCCACCGAACCCCTGGGCGAACGCCTGAAAGACGCCATCGCCACCCGCGCGGCGGTCTACGATACCCGCTTCGCCTTCGACTACTACCGCCCGCTGGCCGACACCCGCATCCTCTGGGGCGGCCGCATCTCCATCCTCAACCGCGGCCCGGAGGCCATCGCCGGCCTGCTCCAACGCGACCTGCTGGCGGTTTATCCACAGCTCGAAGGCGTGAAGGTCGAATACTCCTGGGGCGGCCTGATGAGCTACGCCCGCCACCTGATGGCGCAAATAGGCCAGGACGAAGCCGGCATCTGGCACGCCATCGGCTTCGGCGGCCACGGCATGGCACCGACGACGGTAGCCGGCGAAGTGCTCGCCGACGCCATCAGCGGCAAGCAAGCGGTGCCGGCAGGCTTCAAACGCTTCGGCCTGCCCAACGCCTTCGGCCTCGCCGGCATGGCCGCCGCCCAGGCGACCTACACCGCCTACGAGCTGCGCGACGCATTCGACGTACGACGGCTCAACGGCTGAACGGGTTTCGCCTAAACTCGCGCCTTTGCCCTACCGGAGCCCCCCATGCCGCACTACCAATTCAACCTCGGCGCCGACGCCCAGGCCCGCGAAGTCGTGACCCAAGGCCTCGAGGCCTACAACCTCGAACAGATGAAAACGCCCGGCGGCTACATCGACGTCGAACTCTACGCCCGCGACGAAAGCGGCCAGGTGGTCGGCGGCCTGTTCGGCCACTCGGGCATGGGCTGGATGTACATCGACTACCTCTGGCTGCAATCCGACCAACGCGGCTCGGGCCTGGGCGCCCAACTGATCGCGCTGGCCGAAGAAGAAGCCCGCCGCCGCGAATGCGTGGGCGTGTTCCTCTACACCTACAGCTTCCAGGCGCCGGGCTTCTACCAGAAACAAGGCTTCGAAGTGATGGGCGTACTGGAAGACTGCCCGCCGGGGCACCAGCGCATCTACCTGAAGAAACGCCTCAGCGCCTGACCACACCGCGCAGGGCTTTTGGTAGGAGCGAGCTTGCTCGCGAACCAACCCCCGCAGCGGGCCGTTCGCGATCAATAACCAGGCATCCCCCTCGCTCCTGCAAGTCCTGGCTAATCCGCTGGGCGATAGACCGTGACAGGGAATCCCGCCATAGAACTGGAACCATACTTCCAGTTATTCGGAGTAACACGCCAGATCAAGCAATATATTTCCTGTTCAATGGCGACGCCCATAGAAATTGTCGGACGACTTCGATGTGCTCAGTTGATTCCATTGAACAACCTGGATGCACGTTGGGGGGATTAGGCCTGCAATGAAGACACTCAGCTTGGAAGAACGACAGAACATTCTCGACGACATCAAGGCTCAGAGCGCTATGGGCAAAGAAAGCCTGGGGACATCGCTTCGCCGAATACGGTTGGAAATCACCGGGCTGGATCAGGCGACGTTCGCGAAGATGTGCAAGATGACCGTGAGGACCCTGTCCTCCCTGGAAAACGACAAGGGCAATCCAACCGTCAACACCCTCAACAACATCCTGAGGCCGTTCGGCATGGGCATGACGCTCGGCTCGATCTACCGCGACGAAAACGACCACAAGCTCGGCAACGAACCTGCAACGCCGCAAAAGCGCGGGGCGAACCTGAAGCGCCTGGCAAGCAAGAAGACCCGCGCCTAGCGGGAAGGCAAGATCAGCCCCACCGCGCACCACTCCCACAGACTTCCACGATCTCCCGTAGGGCGAATAACCCCGAAGGGGTTATCCGCCGCCAGGCATCGGCACGGGGCGATGGCGGATAACGCGGAGCGTTATTCGCCCTACGAAAAGCGCTCCAGCTTTCGCGCCGACCACCGCTCTGGCTCTTGAGACTTCCAGAGAAACCTCCACACACGCCGAACGCCCCTTTCAGAAGGCCGAACGAAACCCACGCTGAGGAGGTCATGCGACATGGATGTCGCAAGAGCCGTCGTGAGTACAGGGACGTACTCTCGACGGCGTGCCTCCGGTGCGGGGGAATTCGCGAGGGTAGCCCGGCTTCATCGGGCCCGTATGACGGGGCAAGCGCTTTGGTTACTTTCTGGCGTTTGAGAAAGTGACTCGCCCGAGGGGGCGAAACAAAAAACATCCACAAACGCCGAAGCGGCGCGTTACACGAGACAAGACGCTCGCCCTCCATTCTCTGGGAATAAGTACGTATGGCCCGGTGTGTATGCGCCGCTCCGGCATGCTCGGATAGATCTTGTTTCGCCCCTCGGCGAGTCACTTCTTTCAAACGCCAAAGAAGTAACCAAGAACGCTTGCCCCGACATACGGGTCCGGCGGAGCCGGACTTCCCTCGCACATCCCCACGCACCCGGCGGCCCGCCCCGACAGCACGTCCCTGTACTGATCGGGGCTTTTGCGACATCCATGTCGCGCAACCTCCTCTGCGTGGGCTTTGCTCGGCCTTCTGTAAGGGGCGGTCCGGTGCGCGCGGATGTTCCTCTGGAAATCCATTTTCTGGGTCCCCGCGTTCGCGGGGATGACGTGAAGGGAAAACACAGCACAACCCTGTAGGAGCGGCCCATGGCCGCGATTCGCGCGCATGGCGCGCTCCTACAACGAGCCCCTGAGGCATCCGGTCACTTTTCCACCCTCGGTCCAATCCCTATCCTGCCCCGGTCACGGTCAATCCCGCGACCGAGTTTGGCGACTCGAACTGG
The DNA here is from genome assembly GCF_041409665.1 of Pseudomonas sp. QL9. Taxonomy (NCBI): domain Bacteria; kingdom Pseudomonadati; phylum Pseudomonadota; class Gammaproteobacteria; order Pseudomonadales; family Pseudomonadaceae; genus Pseudomonas; species Pseudomonas sp. QL9. The sequence continues at coordinate 2,763,607 of NZ_CP166971.1, read as the reverse complement.
TAGGCAAACGGCGCCAATCGGCGCATTCAGGAACGGCCTTCGTTTTTGCATGTGCGCTATGGCGTCAGAAATGAACTGCTAGAGCTTTCGCCATGACCGATTCGTACATTCCCACCTTCTTCATCCGCCACAACCGCCCCCTGCGCGGCGTAATGATCGACAACCAACCCTGGTTCTCCGCCCCCGACCTCGCCCGCCTGCTCGCCTACCGCTTCCCCCACAGCATCCATCACCGCTTCTACGCCCACGAAGTCCAAACCGTTCGCGTCGCCTACGCGACAGGCAGCGAAGAACAAACCGTGATGCTCAGCGAAGCCGCGGTCTACAAAGCACTCATCCGCTTCGGCCACCCGGAACTGGAAGCGCTGGATCGCTGGCTGACCCAGGAAGTGATCCCCACCCTCCGCGACCAATACGCCCCGGACGGCCCCGCACCCAGGCGAATGATGATGCAATGGCAACAGAGGCAGATGATTTTGCTGGAGTGGCAAGGAGAGTTATGGATGGCTTGGGAGGAGATGCCAAAACTGCTAGCCCTGTGCTAATAAGAGCATCATGCAGACCGCATCAAATAAAAGGGAATTTCGCTCATGGAACGATCAAAGATCGCTCTATTCATCGATGTTGAGAACCTCACTCATTGGATTAAGCATAACGGTCCGGAAGCTCTAATTTCCGAGCTAGGCGCCACCGGACAACTTATCGTCCGACGAGCGTATGGAAATTGGGGAAACCCTTGCGTACAAGGCTTTCAGAGCGAACTAAACAGGCTTGGCTTCGAGTTAGTTCACAACTATCACCCCGTCAGCAAAAAGAATTCATCCGACATCCAGCTAACCATAGATGTAATGGAGTACGCCCTTAAATTAGAAGACGTTCAGTGGTTTGTACTCGCTACAGGAGACTCAGATTTCTCCCCTCTGTTCCGCCGACTTCGCGAAAAAGGAAAAGATGTAATAGGTGTCGGCCCAAAATCCCCTTTAAGTGAAAGCGTCAAGACATCTTGCTCAAAATTTATTTATACGAACACCGAACAGCCTGTTAGCAAGAAGGAAATTCGCTCTGCCATAGATGACGCGATGGACGTAGCCGAGGGAATTTTGCGCAAGGCAAGTGGCCCGCTTGCGTTGTCTTCAATTAAGAACAGCATCCTGAACATCGATAGCGCCTTCAATGAGCGCTCTCTTGGTTTTAGTTCCTTTACTGATTTCATCAAGTCAAATGAATTGATAACTCTCATTCAGGATCCAAAAAACAAAAGCTGGTCAGCCAGCATAAACTCCGAAGAACAAGCAAACCCTATCCAATCTGCCGAGCAGAGCGCTCCCCTGGAAAAGCAATACGAGAGTCTCTTACGTAAGAAACAATGGCGCCCTGTTTCCAGCAATACGCTCCGTTTTGTATATGAAACTTGCGGAGCTCATGACCTAAGAACAAAAGAGCAAATAGCCCAGGCCGTATTAGCTCACGAAGAGAACTCAGAGACCCGTGCCGACATAAACAAGGCACTAACAATTTTAATTAAGTCCGGTGTAATTAAATCACCAACTGCTGAACCTGAAGCACATGGAGAAAAACTTTGGTCGGTTGACAAGTCCGTCAATTTTTTACTTTCTGTCGATCTCGCCTTGGTCTCGAGGCTATTGAGCTCAAGCAAAGAGAAGAACATAGCCATTGAGAAAGATGCTCTTCGCGACTTCCTCTATGGAAAATATGACAACACAACATTCAACGCACTTCTAAAAGAAGCCAGTGAAAGGGCAGGCGATAGTTCTCTGAATAGAGAGCGCTCACCAGCATAAAAAAAGCCGGTCAAAAGACCGGCCTTTTCGTACCCCCTAACCCCAATCAGCTATTGCTGGGGAAAGCGAACTGCGCCGCTTCGTGAGACTTACGCTGCGGCCAACGCTGGGTGATGGCCTTGCGCTTGGTGTAGAAGCGCACGCCGTCCGGGCCGTAGGCGTGGAGGTCGCCGAACAGGGAGCGCTTCCAGCCGCCGAAGCTGTGGTAGGCCACCGGTACCGGCAGCGGGACGTTGACGCCGACCATGCCCACTTCGATCTCGTCGCAGAACAGGCGGGCCGCTTCACCGTCGCGGGTGAAGATGCAGGTGCCGTTGCCGTATTCGTGGTCGTTGATCAGCTTCATGGCTTCTTCGAGGCTGTTCACGCGGACGACGCAGAGCACCGGGCCGAAGATCTCTTCCTTGTAGATGGTCATCTCCGGGGTCACGCGGTCGAACAGGGTGCCGCCGACGAAGAAGCCGTTTTCATGACCGGCCACTTTGTAGCCACGGCCGTCGACCACCAGCTCGGCGCCTTGCTCTACGCCGGTGTCGATGTAGCCGGTGACCTTGGCTTGCGCCGCGCCAGTGACCAGCGGGCCCATGTCGAGGCCGCAGGAGGTGCCGGCGCCGATCTTCAGGCCTTTGACTTGCGGAACCAGCTTCTCGACCAGTGCATCGGCAACCTGGTCGCCCACGCACACGGCCACGGAGATGGCCATGCAGCGCTCGCCGCAGGAGCCGTAGGCCGCGCCCATCAGTGCGCTGACGGCGTTGTCGAGGTCGCAGTCGGGCATCAGCACCGCGTGGTTCTTGGCGCCGCCCAGGGCCTGGACGCGCTTGCCGCGCTTGGTGCCTTCGGAATAGATGTACTCGGCGATCGGGGTCGAGCCGACGAAGCTCAGGGCCTTCACTTCCGGGGCCTCGATCAGCGCGTCCACGGCTTCCTTGTCGCCGTGCACCACGTTCAGCACGCCTTTGGGCAGGCCGGCCTCTTCGAAGAGTTCGGCGATCAGCAGGGTCGAGCTCGGGTCACGCTCGGACGGCTTCAGCACGAAGGTGTTGCCGCAGGCGATGGCCAGCGGATACATCCACAGCGGAACCATCGCCGGGAAGTTGAACGGGGTGATGCCGGCGACCACGCCCAGCGGCTGGAAGTCGCTCCAGGCGTCGATGTTCGGGCCGACGTTGCGGCTGTATTCGCCTTTCAGGATTTCCGGGGCAGCGGTGGCGTACTCGACGTTCTCGATACCGCGCTTGAGCTCACCAGCGGCGTCTTCGATGGTCTTGCCGTGTTCTTCGCTGATCAGCTGGACGATGCGCTGCTCGTTGGCTTCGAGCAGTTGCTTGAAGCGGAACAGCACCTGGGCGCGCTTGGCCGGCGGGGTGTTGCGCCAGGCCGGGAAGGCGGCCTTGGCGGCGTCGATGGCTTTCTGCACGGTGGCGCGGCTGGCCAGCGGGACCTTGCGCACGGCTTCGCCAGTGGACGGGTTGAAGACGTCGGCGCTGCGGCCGGTGTCGGCGATCATCTCGCCGCCGATCAGGTGCTTGACGGTGGTCATGGGAATTCTCTTCTCGCTAAGTGGGTCGGGGCGAGGCTCCTTCAGGAGCCCCTTTCCCTAGCCCGCGCCCAGAAGGGAGCGGGGATTGTTCGGTTTGCGGTGGGCTGCAAGGGACGCCGGGAAGCACTCTAAGGTGACTCGCCCGGCGCCGCTTTCTTGCGTGCCCGCGCGCTCAATGGTCGTGCGGCTGCCCGTCCTTGAGCTCGATCTCGATGAAGGCCACTTCGTGGTCGCACGGGTTGATCACGTTGTGCTCGGTGCCGATCTGGCGGGTGTAGCTCTGGCCCAGGACCAGCGGCGCGCGCCGCTCGCCCTCGGGGGTTTCCAGCAGCAGCTCGCCGCCGGTCACCGGGACCACCACGTACTCCATGCCGTGACGGTGCCAGCCGGTCTCGGCACCGGGCGGGAAGCGCCATTCGGTGACCAGGACCTTGGCATTGTCGATCTGCACGGTCGGGATGGCCTTGGGACGCTGGCTCACTTACGCCACTCCGTTCAGGGCTTCGCCGACGGCGCTGAACAGGCGGTCCAGGTCTTCGGGCTTGGCGTTGAAGGTCGGGCCGAACTGCAGGGTGTCGCCGCCGAAGCGCACGTAGAAGCCTTCTTTCCACAGCTTCATGCTGGCTTCGAACGGACGCACGATGGCGTCGCCGTCGCGGGCGGCGATCTGGATCGCGCCGGCCAGGCCGCAGTTGCGGATGTCGATGACGTTCTTCGCGCCCTTCAGGCCGTGCAGGGCCTTCTCGAAGTGCGGCGCCAGCTCCAGGGATTGCTGGATGAGGTTTTCTTTCTCCAGCAGGTCCAGCGCGGCGAGGCCGGCGGCGCAGGCGACCGGGTGCGCGGAGTAGGTGTAGCCGTGGCCGAATTCCACCGCGTATTCCGGCAGGTTCTGGCCCATGAAGGTGTCGTAGATCTCGCTGCTGGCGATCACCGCGCCCATCGGGATGGCGCCGTTGGTGACCTGCTTGGCGACGTTCATGATGTCCGGCTTCACGCCGAAGAACTCGGCGCCGGTGGCCTTGCCCATGCGGCCGAAGGCGGTGATCACTTCGTCGAAGATCAGCAGGATGTTGTGCTGGTCGCAGATTTCGCGCAGGCGCTGCAGGTAGCCCTTGGGCGGCACGATCACGCCGGCGGATCCGGACATCGGCTCGACAATCACGGCGGCGATGTTGGAGGCGTCATGCAGTTCGATCAGCTTGAGCAGCTCGTTGGCCAGCTCCACGCCGCCGGTTTCGGCCATGCCCTTGGTGAAGGCCAGGCCCGGCTGCAGGGTGTGCGGCAGGTGGTCGACGTCCATCAGCTGGCCGAACATCTTGCGGTTGCCACCGATGCCGCCCAGGGCGGTGCCGGCGACGTTCACGCCGTGGTAGCCACGGGCGCGGCCGATCAGCTTGGTCTTCTGCGCCTGGCCTTTGATGCGCCAGTAGGCGCGGGCCATCTTGATCGAGGTGTCGGCACACTCGGAGCCCGAGCCGGTGAAGAACACGTGGTCGAGGCCGGCCGGGGTCAGCTGGGTGATTTTCTCGGCCAGCTTGAAGGACAGCGGGTGGCCGTACTGGAAGCCCGGGGAGTAGTCGAGGGTGCCGATCTGCTTGGCAACGGCTTCGGCGATCTCCTTGCGCGAGTGACCGGCACCGCAGGTCCACAGGCCGGACAGGCTGTCGTAGATGCGACGGCCCTTGTCGTCCACCAGGTAGCTGCCTTCGGCGGCGACGATGATGCGCGGGTCCTTGTGGAAGTTGCGGTTGGCGCTGAAGGGCATCCAGTGGGCCTTCAGGTTCAGGTCGCTGGCCACCGACGGGGTGACGTTCACTTGCTGGTTCATGGAGCTCGTCCTCGACGACTGTCTTGTTGGGCGCGCAGGCCGCGTCACACCTGCTGCGATGAAGCAAGATTGGGCCTGACTTAACGTGAGTTAAAGCCTATTCTTCTCACGCTCAGTTTCGATTAGGTAAAACTAAAATGGCGAAACCCCGTAGCCCTTCCCTGGGCCAGGTCAGCGACTTCGAAATCCGCCTGCTGCGGATATTCAAGACCATCGTGGAATGCGGCAGCTTCTCGGCCGCCGAAAGCACCCTCGGCATCAGCCGCTCGGCCATCAGCCTGCACATGGGCGACCTGGAAAAGCGCCTGGGCATGCGCCTGTGCCAGCGCGGCCGCGCCGGCTTCGCGCTGACCGACGAAGGCCGCGAGGTGTACCGCGCCACCGGCTCGCTGCTGGCGGCGCTGGAGGGCTTTCGCGCGGAGGTCAACGAGCTGCACCAGCACCTGCGCGGCGAGCTGAACATCGGCATCATCAACAACCTGGTGACCCTGCCGCAGATGCGCATCACCCACGCCCTGCGCGCGCTCAAGGGCAGCGGGCCGGGGGTGCGCATCAATATCGGCATGACCACGCCCAACGAGATCGAACTGGGCGTGCTCGACGGCCGCCTGCACGTCGGCGTGGTGCCGCTCATCAGCCCGCTGTCGGGGCTGGAGTACTCGGCGCTGTACGAGGAGCGCTCGCTGCTCTATTGCAGCCAGGAACACCCGATGTTCGAGCGCGACGACGCGAGCATCACGGTGGCGGAAATCCACGCCTGCGACGCGGTGGCGCCGAGCTACCGCATCCCCGCCGAAGCCCAGGAAAGGCACCAGGAGCTGACCGGCAGCGCCAACGCCTCTGACCGCGAGGGCATGGCCTTCCTGATCCTCACCGGCAGCTACATCGGCTATCTGCCCGACCACTACGCGGCGGACTGGGTAGCCCAGGGCAGCATGCGCGCGCTGCGCGCGGAGCGCTTCCACTACGACATCCCGCTGACCGTGGTGACCCGCAAGGGCCGCCGGCCGAACCTGGTGCTGGAGCGCTTCCTGGAGGCGGTGGCGGAGAGCCGCTGATGGCTGAGCACTTGCTCTATGTGGGAGCAACTGTCTTCTGGGCTCCCGCTTTCGCGGGAGTGACGGGTTTAGGCTTCGCCTTCTCCTGCGTCATCTCCGCGAACGCGGAGACCCAGAAAACAACGTAGGAGCGGTTACAACCTGCCATGCGGTTCGCGAGCAAGAACTGGGCGTCCCCCTCGCTCCTACGAAAAGCAGCAATGCGGCGAAGCTAGACGCCCTTTGTGAGCCTTTTCACTCAACTGAATCCGGTTGACAGCTTTCGCACCCGTTCCCTAGCATCTCCTTTACGACTCAGCCCCGTACGCAGCGATTCAGTTCGCTGGCCGTTGGGGTGAAAAAACCGGCCCGCTGGCCGGTTTTTTCGTTTCTGAGGATTGGAAAACTGTGCGTACCGCCTTCTTCGTCGACGGTTACAACCTCTTCTACGGCCTGCTGGCCGGCACCGAATTCAAATGGCTGGACCTCCCCGGCCTCCTCCAGCATGTCCTGCGGGTGCAGGACCCTTCCGCCCAGACAGCGGCGATCCGCTACTTCACTGCCAGCGTGAAGCCCGACCTGGCATCGCGAGGCGTGGCCTCCAAGGAAGCCCAGGACACCTACATCCGCGCCCTGAAAGCGCGTGGTGTAGAGGTATTTCTTGGGCGGCACCGCATCGAGCCCGGCCGCGCTCCGCGATTCATCAGCAAGCACATACCGGCATCCAGGGCGGATCAGGTCGATATCTGGGAAATGGAAGAAAAGGAAACCGACGTCCACCTGGCCATCAGCATGTATCGCCTGGCGGCTCGGCAATCCGACCTTCCGCCGGAAGAACGCATCGAGCAGATCGTTCTGGTGTCTGCCGACACGGACATGGCGCCGGCCCTGAGGGCAATGCGGGAAGACTTTCCTGAACTGCGCCTCGGCGTGATCCTTCCCCACCGCGAAGGCCTGAAGCGCGAGCCGCCGGGCTCCCTGCAGGAACATTCGCACTGGATGCGCCGAATCATCACCAAGGAATAGCTGCGGGCGCACCAGTTTCCGCCACGGGTTCCGACCCGCAAACGCCCGGCCTGCAAGCCCGACTACTGGTGACCTGGCCAACCGCCCATCACCAGCCCAGCGCTTTCCTCTGCCCTGAGCGCAAAAATCCTATAACCCCTGCCCGCCGCCCCGCAGGCCGCGGGCTTGGCGTGCGTGCAGCTTTTCCCTAGCCAGCGACTACAAAAAACATAATTTCGCTATTGCCCGGCTCTGAACAGAATGCGGCCAACCCGGCAGACAGCCGCTTAGAACAACAACGATCAGAGTCGGAAGGAGGCAGTCCATGACCGAGCTGAATCAAACCGCCCTGCACAGGACGGTAGGCAACATGGAAATCGATACCCTGGTGGTCGGCGCTGGCCAGGCCGGCGTGGCCGTCAGCGAACACCTGACCAAGCTCGGTGTCCCGCACCTGGTCCTGGAGAAGAACCGCATCGCCGAAGCCTGGCGCACCGGCCGCTGGGATTCGCTGGTCGCCAACGGTCCGGCCTGGCACGACCGCTTCCCGGGCATGGAATTCGACATCGATCCGGACGCCTTCGCGCCCAAGGAAACCGTCGCTGCCTACTTCGAGGCCTATGCCAAGCAGTTCAACGCGCCGATCCGCACCGGCGTGGAAGTGAAGAAGGTGACCCGCAACGCCGACCGTCCCGGCTTCACCGTCGAGACCTCTGAAGGCACCATCGTCGCCAACCGCGTGGTGTCCGCCACCGGTCCGTTCCAGCGCCCGGTGATCCCTGCCATCGCGCCGAAGGACGAAGGCCTGTACCAGATCCACTCCGCCGCCTACTTCAACCCGCAGCAGCTGCCCGAAGGCGCCGTGCTGGTGGTCGGTGCCGGTTCTTCCGGCGTGCAGATCGCCGACGAGCTGATGCGCGCCGGCAAGAAGGTCTATCTCTCCGTGGGCGCCCATGACCGTCCGCCGCGCTCCTACCGCAACCGCGACTTCTGCTGGTGGCTGGGCGTGCTGGGCCTGTGGGATGCCGAGGAAGTGCAGCCGGGCCGCGAGCACGTGACCATCGCCGTGAGCGGTGCGCGTGGCGGCGAGACCATCGACTTCCGCCGCCTGGCCAACGAGGGCATGACCCTGGTCGGCCTGACCCAGTCCTTCCAGGACGGCAAGGTGAGCTTCCAGGACGACCTGGTGAAGAACCTCAAGGCCGGCGACGAGAACTACCTCGGCCTGCTCGATGCTGCCGATGCCTACATCGCCCGCAACGGCCTGGACCTGCCGGAAGAGCCGGAAGCCCGCAAGGTCTACCCGGACGCCGAGTGCATCCGCAACCCGATCCGCGAGCTGGACCTGGCCGCCGCCGGCATCACCTCGATCATCTGGGCCACCGGCTACGCCGTGGACTTCAGCTGGCTGCAGGTGGACGCCTTCGACGACAAGGGCAAGCCCAAGCACCAGCGCGGCGTATCCCGCGAGCCGGGCGTGTACTTCGTCGGCCTGCCGTGGCTGTCGCGCCGTGGCTCCTCGTTCATCTGGGGTGTGTGGCACGACGCCAAGCACGTTGCCGGGCACATCGCCACGCAGCGCCAATACCTCGAATACCGCGACGCCGGGCAACGCCAGTCCGACGCCAGCGTACCCGTACAGAAAGCCGCCTCCTGGGAGTAAGACGATGCCTACCCACACTCGCATTCGCATGTTCAACACCAAGGACACCTACCCGAACCAGACCCTGAACAACGACCTGTGCCAGGCCGTGCGTGCCGGCAACACCGTGTACGTGCGCGGCCAGGTCGGCACCGACTTCGAGGGCAAGCTGGTCGGCCTGGGCGACCCGGGGGCGCAAGCCGAGCAGGCGATGAAGAACGTCAAGCAACTGCTGGAAGAAGCTGGCAGCGACCTGTCGCACATCGTCAAGACCACCACCTACATCATCGACCCGCGCTACCGCGAGCCGGTCTACCAGGAAGTCGGCAAGTGGCTGAAGGGCGTGTTCCCGATCTCCACCGGCCTGGTCGTCTCGGCCCTCGGCCAGCCGCAGTGGCTGATGGAAATCGACGTGATCGCGGTCATCCCGGACGACTGGGAAAAATAAGGAGCGGCCCATGACCTTCTCCATCGTTGGCCGCTGCGCCGAGACCGGCCAGTTGGGCATCGCCATCAGTTCCTCGAGCATCGCCGTCGGCGCCCGCTGCCCCTGGGTACGCGCCGGCGTCGGCGCGGTGGCCACGCAGAACGTGACCCTGCCGGCCCTCGGCCCGCAGATTCTCGACCGTCTGGAGGCCGGCCTGGACCCCTTCGCCGCGCTGGACCAGGCGCTGTCGAGCAACGGCTACAGCCAGTTCCGCCAAGTGACGGTGATCGACCAGCACGGCAAGGTCGCGCTGTTCACCGGTAGCGAAGCGCTGGGCGTGAACCACGCGGTCGCCGGCGAGAACTGCGTGGCGGCGGGCAACCTGCTCTCCTCCACCGCGGTGATCGAGGCGATGACCCAGGCGTTCGAGAATGCCACCGGCTGCCTGGCCGAGCGCCTGATCGCGGCCATGCAGGCGGCCATGGCCGCCGGCGGCGAAGCGGGGCCTGTGCATTCGGCGGCGCTGAAGGTGGTCGGCGACCTGGTCTGGCCGGTGGTCGACCTGCGCGTCGACTGGGCCGACGAGGCGCCGATCGACGAGCTGGAGAAGCTCTGGGTGGCCTACAAGCCGCAGATGCAGGACTACATCACCCGCGCGCTCGACCCGACCAGGGCGCCGAGCTACGGCGTGCCGGGCGACGAGTGATGCAACGCCCTCGTAGGATGGGTTGAGCTCCGCGAAACCCATCGACGCCAAACGATGGGTTACGCCGCTTCGCGGCTAACCCATCCTACGGAGAACCACCCCGCCATGCCTTCCAGCCGTGAAATCCTCGCCAAGCTGATCGCCTTCGACACCGTCAGCCGCAACTCCAACCTGGCGCTGATCGAGTACATCCGCGACTACCTCGCCGGCCTCGGCGTGGAAAGCGAACTCTTCCACGATGCCGAAGGGCGCAAGGCCAACCTGTTCGCCACCCTCGGCCCGCGCGACCGCGGCGGCGTGTGCCTGTCCGGGCATACCGACGTGGTGCCGGTGGACGGCCAACCCTGGACGGTGCCGCCGTTCGAGCTGACCGAGAAGGACGGCCGCCTGTACGGTCGCGGCAGCGCCGACATGAAGGGCTACATCGCCTGCGTGCTGGCCGCCGTTCCGCAGTTCCTCGCACAACCGCTGCGCGTGCCGCTGCACCTGGCCTTCTCCTACGACGAGGAAGTCGGCTGCCTGGGCGTGCGTTCGCTGCTCGCCGCGCTGGAGAAGCGCGAGCACAAGCCCATCGCCTGCATCATCGGCGAGCCCACCGAGCTGAAACCGGTGCTCGGCCACAAGGGCAAGCTGGCCATGCGCTGCCAGGTCCACGGCGCGCCCTGCCACTCGGCCTACGCCCCGCAGGGGGTGAACGCCATCGAATACGCGGCAAAGCTGATCAACCGCCTCGGCGAGATCGGCACCCGCCTGGCGGCCGTGGAGCGCCACGACGCGCGCTTCGACCCGCCCTACTCCACCGTGCAGACCGGCGTGATCAGCGGCGGCCGCGCGCTGAACATCGTCCCGGCCGAATGCCAGTTCGACTTCGAAGTGCGCGCGCTGCCCAGCGACGATCCGCAACAAGTTGCCGACGCCCTGCGCGACTACGCGGAAACCGAGTTGCTGCCGAAGATGCGTGCGGTGAAGGCCGAAACCGATATCCGTTTCAGCGAGCTGTCGGCCTACCCGGCACTCGCTACCGATCCGCACAGCGAAGTCGCGCAGCTGCTGGCGCAACTGAGCGGTTCGGAAGAGTTCAGCACCGTGGCCTACGGCACCGAGGGCGGCCTGTTCGACCAGGCTGGCATCCCCACGGTGGTCTGCGGCCCGGGCAGCATGGACCAGGGCCACAAGCCCGACGAGTTCGTCAGCATCGCGCAGCTCAATGCCTGCGATGAGCTGCTGGCTCGATTGGCGGCATGGATGAAGGCCTGACGGCCTGCGGATAACCGCCTCGCGGTTATTCGCCCTACACCGATTTCCACCGCGGGATGATGTTGCCCGGCGCTTCACGGCCGTCGGGGGCATCGTCTCGCGGTCCCTCTTCGCGCTCATGGCCCGCCCTGGCGGGGTTAACGACGGGGCTCCGTCGGGGTTCGCCATGTGCGCGATTTATTCACCGCCGCCGCACCACGCCTTTGTAGGAGCGGATCTCATCCGCGAAATCCCTGGCACGGTGCCCCCCGTAGGAGCGGGCCATGCCCGCGATTCGCGGCCATGGGCCGTTCCTACAGGAGCTTTCAGCCGATCAGCTTGCGCGCCGCCTGCGTGTGCGAAGCGATCAGGCCCTTGAGGTCCAGGCCTTCCACCTGCCCATCGACCACGCGCCAGCTGCCGCCGATCATCACCCGGTCGGCCTTGTCGGCGCCGCACAGCAGCAGGGCCGAGAGCGGGTCGTGGCTACCGGAGAAGCGCAGCTCGTCGAGCTTGAACAGCGCCAGGTCCGCCTGCTTGCCCACCGCCAGTTCGCCGATGTCGCTGCGGCCCAGCAGCTTGGCCGAACCCTTCGTGGCCCAACCCAGCGCGCGTTCCGGGGTGATCTGCTCGGCGCCGTAGCGCAGGCGCTGGATGTACAGGGCCTGGCGGGCTTCGAGGATCATGTTGGAGGCATCGTTCGAGGCCGAGCCATCCACGCCGATGCCCACCGGCGCGCCGGCTTCTTCCAGGGCCACGGTCGGGCAGATGCCCGAGGCCAGGCGCATGTTCGAGCTGGGGCAATGGCAGATGCCGGTGCCGGCCTGACCCAGGCGCGCGATCTCCTCGTCGTTGAAGTGGATGCCGTGGGCCAGCCAGGTGCGCGGGCCGAGCCAGCCGACGCTGTCGAGGTAGTCGACGGTGCGCAGGCCGAAGCGCTGCAGGCAGAAGTCTTCCTCGTCCAGGGTCTCGGCCAGGTGGGTGTGCAGGCGCACGTCTTCGCGCTCGGCCATTTCGGCGCTGGCGCGCATGATTTCCGGGGTCACCGAGAACGGCGAGCAGGGCGCCAGGGCGATCTGCACCTGGGCGCCTTCGCCGCGCTGGTGGTAATCGCGGATCAGCCGCTGGCTGTCGTCGAGGATGTCTTCGGCGCGCTGCACGGTCTGCTGCGGCGGCAGGCCGCCGTCGGCTTCGCCCAGGCTCATCGAGCCACGGGTGAGCATGGCGCGCATGCCCAGCTCGGCGACCACGCCGGCCTGCACGTCGATGGCCTGCTCCAGACCGTCGGGGAACAGGTAGTGGTGGTCGGCGGCGGTGGTGCAGCCGGAGAGCAGCAGCTCGGCCAGCGCGACCTTGGTGGCCAGCGCCAACTGGTCGGGCGTCAGGCGCGCCCATACCGGGTAGAGGGTCTTCAGCCAGGGGAACAGCGGCTGGTTCACCACCGGCGCCCAGGCGCGGGTAAGCGTTTGGTAGAAGTGGTGGTGAGTGTTGATCAGGCCGGGCGTCAGCACGTGCTGGCTGGCGTCGAAGGTCTGTTCGCACGGCTGCGCAGGCTGCTGGCCGGCGGCGACCAGCTCGACGATGCGGCCGTCCTGCACGACGACGCCACCACGGGCATCGAGGCCGTTGGCGGTGAAGATAGCGAGGGGGTTGCGCAGCCACAGGCGGGGAGACGACATGAGTGATTCCTCTGATTCGCGGAGCCGCCGCGCGAGGCGAGCCGGCTCCTGTATTGAGAGAGCCAGCTCAGTGTTCACCCTGTCTGCTGATCCAGGTTCATCCTGACCTAACGGTTAGGAAGAGCCGGCATGGTAACGCCGGCTGATCATTTCGTCACCAGTCGATCGTCGTTCCCTGGTAGTCGAGGTAATGCTGCCCGCCCTGCCCGGCGTAGGCCTCGACCTGGTCGACGAGCCCCTTCACGCTGGTAGCCACGTCCAGTGGCGCGGCTTCCCCGCCCATGTCGGTGCGCACCCAGCCGGGGTGCAGGTTGAGCACGGTGAGCCCGGTTTCGCCCTGCTCGGCGACGAAACTGCGGGTCAGCGAGTTGAGCGCCGCCTTGCTCGCCCGGTACAGCGCCATGCCGCCGCTTTCGTTGCCGGCCACGCTGCCCAGCTCGGAGGTCATGAAGGCCAGCACGCCGCGCGCTTCGTCGATTTGCGGCAGCAGGCGTTCGGCCAGGCGCAGCGGTGCCACGGCGTTGACCATGAACAGCTGGCCGACTTCCGCAAGGCTCGCGTCCAGCGCCGACTGGTGCGCCGGGCCGTAGATGCCGGCATTGATGAAGACGAGGTCGAGGCGCAGCCCGACGAGGTCTTCGACGAGGCGATCCTGGGAGCCCGCATCGTCGAGCTGCAGCGACTCGATGCGCACCGGCAGCGCGGCCAGTTCGCCGGGATGGGCGGCGTCGCGCAGGGTGGCGGTAACGTCCCAGCCGCGCACCAGCAGTTCGCGCACCAGGCCCAGGCCGAGGCCGCGCGAGGCGCCGACGACAAGGGCGGTTTTACGGTTGGTCATGGGGCTCTCCTGCACATTAGGGAATCCGCCCAGCATACGCTCAGTCGTCGCTGCGCAGATGGTCCAGGCGCAGCCGGTCGCGCGGGTCCGTGAGCCGCCAGAGCGACAGGTAGACCGCGCCGAGGGCGGCGACGAAGCCGGCGCCGGCAAGCAGGAACATCAGCAGGATCTGGTAGCGCGCGGCGTCCAGCGGGTCCATGCCGGCGAGGATCTGGCCGGTCATGATGCCCGGCAGGGTGATGATGCCGGCGGCGGCCATCTGGTTCAGCGTGGGGATCAGCGCGGTGTAGAGCGCGCGGCGGATCAGCCCGGAGAACGCCGTGTGGCGGTCGGCGCCAAGGGCCAGCCGCGCCTCGATGGCGGCGCGTTCGCGGGTGACGCTGGCGAACACCTGGTTCAGCGCCAGGCTCGCGGCATTCATCGCCGTGCCGAGGATGATGCCCACCAGCGGGATGGCGTGGCGCGGGTCGTACCAGGGCTCGGGGCGCAGGCTGCCGGCCAGGGCGAAGAGTGCGATGCCAAGGGTGGCGATGCCGACGCTGCTGCCGCCGATGCCCAGGTGCCAGAAGCCGGCCAGGCGCCGGCGCTGCCTCGAGCCGACCTCGAAGGTCGCCGCGCCGAGCATCACCGCCACCACCAGCGCGGTCAGCCAGGGCGAGGACAGCGCGAAGACCTGGCGCAGGAACAATCCGACCAGCACCAACTGCACGACCAGGCGTGTGGCCGAGATCAGCAGCGTGCGCTGCAAGCCCAGGCGCAACGCCCAGGACAGCCCGGCAGCGGCGACTATCAACAGCGCGGCCAGGGCCAGCTCGGGCAGGCTGAGTTGCAGGGGCGTCATAGGTTCACCTCGCGCAGCCCCTGGTGGTCCAGGTGCAAGTGGCGATCACCGAGCCGGCGCCCCTGCTCGGCATCGTGGGTGACGACCAGCAGGCCCATGCCCTCGCCCTTCAGGCGCTGCAGCAATTGCTCGACCTGTTCGCGGCTTGCAGGGTCGAGCGCGGCGGTGGGCTCGTCGAGAAGGAGGAAATGCGGGCGCTGCACGATGGCACGTAGCAAGGCCATGCGCTGCCGTTCGCCTGTGGACAACTGCAGCACCTGTGAATCGAGCAAAGCCGGGGCGAGCCCGACCTGCGGCAACAGCGGGCGCACGGCATCGAGATCGGCGAAATGCGCGGCGACGCCCTCTTCCCACCAGCCGGTTTCGGCGGCCACGTAGGTGACCCAGCGCCGCCAGGTGCTGGCCGGCACGCTGCTCCGCTCAACCTCGCCGAGGTGGACCTCGCCCTCGCCGGGATCGAGGTCGGCGAGCAGGCGCAGCAGCAGGCTCTTGCCGATGCCGGAGGGGCCGCTGAGCACCACGCATTGGCCGGGTTCGACGTCGAGATCGAAAGGCCCGCTGAGCGCGCCGCGCAGGCCACGGGCGCGCAAGGGGCCGGGAGGAAGGTCGGGATGTCGCATGGAAAGACCACATCGAGAAGATGCGGGCGAGGATAGCAAGGGCGACGTGGCCGCAGGCTCGCTCCTACAAGTGCAGCAGTCGATCAGTCGGTAGTGATCTTCGAGTGCGCGCGGGTGTCCTTCATGAACACGTACACCAGCAGCGAGCAGGCGATGCAGCCGGTCACGTACCAGTAGTAGCCGCTTTCCATGCCGACACTCTTGAACCACAGCGCCACGTACTCGGCGGTGCCGCCGAAGATCGACACGGTCAGCGCGTACGGCAGGCCCACGCCCAGGGCGCGGATTTCGGTGGGGAACAGCTCGGCCTTCACCACCGCGTTGATCGAGGTGTAGCCGCTGACGATCACCAGCGCGGCCATGATCAGGAAGAACGCGCCCCACCAGGTGTGGACGTTCTGCAGGGTGCTGAGGATCGGGTAGGTGCAAAGGGTGCCGAGCACGCCGAAGGCGATCAGGATCGGGCGCCGGCCGATCTTGTCGGAGAGCGCGCCGACAATGGGCTGCAGCAGCATGAAGAGGAACAGGGTGGCGGCCGAGATCATGGTCGAGTCGGCCTTGCTCATGCCCACCGAGTTGACCAGGTATTTCTGCATGTAGGTGGTGTAGGTGTAGAAGGCCAGGGTGCCGCCCATGGTCAGGCCGACCACGGTGAGGACTTCCTTCGGATGGCGGGCCAGGGCGCGCAGCAGGCTTTCCTTGGGCTCGGCTTTCTTCTTCGAGAACGACTCGGTTTCTTCCATGCCGCGACGCAGGAACATCGCCAGCACCGCGCAGAGTGCGCCGATGAAGAAAGGTACGCGCCAGCCCCAGCTTTCCAGCTGCGCGGTGTCGAGGAATTGCTGCAGCACGATCAGCACCGCCAGGGCAATGAGCTGGCCGGAAATCAGCGTCACGTACTGGAAGCTGGAGTAGAAGCCGCGCTGTTCCTTGTTGGCCATCTCGCTCAGGTAGGTGGCCGAGGTGCCGTATTCACCACCGACGGAAAGACCCTGCAGCAGGCGCGCGACCACCAGCAGGATGGGTGCGCCGACGCCGATGGTTTCGTAGCTGGGGGTCAGGGCGATGATCAGCGAGCCGAAGCACATCAGCAGTACCGAGGCGAGCAGCGCCGCCTTGCGGCCCTTGCGGTCGGCGTAGATGCCCATCAGCCAGCCGCCGATCGGGCGCATCAGGAAGCCCACGGCGAAGATCGCGGCGGTGTTGAGCAGCTGGGCGGTCATGTCGCCCTGGGGGAAGAAGGCCTTGGCGAAGTACAGCGAGAAGGCGGCGTAGACGTACCAGTCGTACCACTCCACCAGGTTGCCCACCGAGCCGCTGAAGATCGACTTGATGCGCTGGGAAGTCGTACGGGGCGCGGCAGAAGCGGAGACGGCGCTTGCGCTATCCATGGGAAATCCTCTTGTCGTTGTTGTCGTGAGGGGCGCTGAGCGAAACGCAGCACACCGGCACGCCGCGAGGGCGGCGCAGTGACGAGGGCGATAGCAGGGGCCGTGCCAAGGGCTGGAAGCCGCGTGGGGCCTGGGTTCGTGGGATTCTGGCGGGAGCTGGGCAGGCGCTTGGATGCCGATGGAGTTGGGGTGATGAGCGGAAATCCGCCGATAAACGCTCAGCGCGCCCCCGGCTCTTTGTAGGAGCGAGCTTGCTCGCGAACCGCACGGCACGAACGCCGACCCCGTAGGGCGAATAACCCCGAAGGGGTTATCCGCCGTTTTCATTCCGGGCGGCGGCGCATAACCGCGAACGCGGTTATGCGCCCTACGGGGGGATCGGCGTGGGGATTTTCGCGGATAAGATCCGCTCCTACGCCGGTTCGCAGCCGAGCCTCAGCGCTGCTTGAACAGTTCGCCGGGCGTGAAGCCGAACAATCCCTTGAACGCCGCGATATAGGCCGAGGTGGAGTCGTAGCCGCAATCCAGCGCGGCGGCGGTGACGCTGTCGCCTTTCTCCAGGGTGTTGAGCGAGGCCAGCAGGCGCTGGCGTTGGCGCCAGAGGCGGAAGCTCATGCCGGTCTCGCGCTGGAACAGCCGCGACAGGGTCTTCTCTGAGGTGCCCAGGCGCTGCGCCCAATCGCCCAGGGTCAGGCTCGCCGTGGGTTGCTCGATCAGCGCCTGGCACAGCTGCAGCAGGCGGGCTTCCTGCGGCATGGGCAGGGAGAAGGCGACTTCCGGCAGGGTGCGCAGCTGGTCCAGCAGCACGCCCACCAGGCGCTCTTCGGGGGTTTCGCCCTGTGGATAGTCCACTGGCAGCTCGCAGAAGCTCTTGATCAACTCGCGCGCCAGGGGCGTCACCTCCAGCACCCGGCAGCGCTCCGGCGCCCAGGCGCTGGCGTCGTCGCGAAGGTAGAGGCTGCGCATCTCGGCGCGGCCCGAGGTCACCACTTCGTGCTCCAGGTAGGCCGGTATCCAGATCGCGCGCTGCGGCGGGGCGAAGAAGCTGCCCTCCGCCGTGTGCACGCCAAGCACCCCGCTGATGGCGTAGGACAGCTGCACCCAGGCGTGGTGGTGGCGGCCGGTCCAGGAGCCGGCGCGCAGGCTTTCGGCGCGGGCGTAGACCGGGCGCGGCAGGCCGTCGAGGACCGGGATCAGGCGTTGCAGTTCGGGAGGCTGTCCGTTCATCGCTATGCTTTGGCTTTGTGTCGCTAGTCGACGGAGTCTGGCAGGGCTACCCTGCCGCCTCAAGCCGCCCCGGAGCCTGCCATGCTGAATTTCTCCGCCCAGGAATACCCCTACGCCTCGCAACGTTCGTTGGTTTTCGCGCGCCGGGGCATGGTCGCCACTTCGCAGCCGCTGGCGGCGCAGATCGGCCTGGACATGCTCAAGCGCGGCGGCAACGCGGTGGACGCAGCAGTGGCCACGGCGGCAGCGCTGACGGTAGTGGAACCGACCGGCTGCGGCATTGGCGGCGATGCCTTC
This sequence comes from Pseudomonas sp. QL9, assembly GCF_041409665.1. NCBI lineage: Bacteria > Pseudomonadati > Pseudomonadota > Gammaproteobacteria > Pseudomonadales > Pseudomonadaceae > Pseudomonas > Pseudomonas sp. QL9. The sequence goes on along the minus strand of NZ_CP166971.1, from coordinate 2,745,488 downwards.
GCCCTGGTGTGGATCAAGGACCGCCTGTACGGCCTCGACGCCAGCGGCCAGGCGCCGGCCGCGCTGAGCATCGACGCGGTGCGCGGCGCGGGCCACTCGCGCATGCCGCTGCATGGCTGGACGCCCGTTACCGTGCCTGGCTGCCCGGCGGCCTGGGCCGAGCTGTCGGCGCGCTTTGGCCGCCTGCCCTTCGCCGAGCTGCTGGCGCCGGCCATCGAGCTGGCGGAGGAAGGCTACCCGTTGTCGCCGGTGATCGCCGGGCTGTGGCAGAGCGGGCTGGATAAATTCCGAGCAGTACGCGGTGACCACCCCGAACTGGACGCTTGGTTCACCGAATTCCTCATCGACGGCCGCGCCCCGCGCGCCGGCGAGATCTTCCGCAACCCGGCCCAGGCCGACACCCTGCGCGAGCTGGCAGCGACCCGCTGCGAGAGCTTCTACCGTGGCGAGCTGGCCCGGCGCATCGCCGCGCATGCCGAACGCAGCGGCGGCTATCTGCGTAGCGACGACCTGGCCGGGTACCGGCCGCAGTGGGTCGAGCCGATCTCGCTGAACTACCGCGGCTACGACGTCTGGGAAATCCCGCCGGCCGGCCAGGGCCTGGTCGCGCTGATGGCGCTGAACATCCTCAAGGGCTTCGACTTCGCCGACCGCGACAGCCCGGACACCTGGCACCGTCAACTGGAGGCGATGAAGCTCGCCTACGCCGACGGCCGCGCCTATATCAGCCAACCGGACTGCATGCGCGTGAGCGTTGCCGAGCTGCTCAGCGAAGGCTACGCCGCACAGCGCCGCGCGCTGATCGACGAGCGCGCCCTGGAGCCGCATCCCGGTAAGCCGCGCGCCGGCGGCACCGTCTACCTGGCCGCCGCCGATGGCGAGGGCAACCTGGTGTCCTTCATCCAGAGCAACTACCACGGCTTCGGCTCCGGCGTGGTGATCCCCGGCACCGGCATCGCCCTGCAGAATCGCGGCGCCGAGTTCAGCCTCGACCCCGCGCATGTGAACGCCCTGGCGCCGGGCAAGAAGACCTTCCACACCATCATCCCCGGCTTCCTCAGCAAGGACGGCGTACCGCTCGGCCCGTTCGGCGTGATGGGCGCCTACATGCAGCCGCAAGGGCACGTGCAGATGGTGATGAACCTGGTCGATTTCGGCCTCAACCCGCAGGCGGCGCTGGATGCGCCGCGCTGGCAGTGGCTGGGTGACAAGCGCATCGGCATCGAACACGGCGCGCCGCGCAGCCTGGCGGCGGTGCTGACACGACGCGGCCACCACGTCGAAGTGGCCCACGACCTGACCAGCTACGGGCGCGGCCAGATCATCCTGCGCGACCCCGTCAGCGGCGTGCTTTGCGGCGGTTGCGAGCCGCGCACCGACAGCCAGATCGCCGCCTGGTAACGGCGCCGTCCGGCCGGCGGGGATGCCTGGGGCGCGTGGCTCTGGCATTATCCGCCGCCGGATTGCGCGACCATCCGTCACTGACGCGGCGCACAGGCAGTTGTGTAGAATCTTCACAGATTATTTGTATACAAGTTTCTCGTTGACTCAATTCAACTGAAACTAATCCTGTATTCAATTTCGCCGTGCCTTGCTCGCCAAATTGGCGCCCCGACCGACGGCCGTGCCCTCTTTGAAGGCATGACCTGTCCCGCTGGTCAGCTTCTTGCCGCTGTGTCGCCCACTTGAGGGCACGCGTGCCGTCGCCAGCGCCTGGCGGCGACCCCATGAAAAGGGCTGGCCCGTCGCGATCCGGACACTAAAAACAGGCCGACGACGAGCGTTGGCCCCGATCTTGCCTCGGCAGGCCAAGCCTGACTGATTGGACAGGTTCCTATACCAACGAGATCGCCGCACTTCAAAACCTAGGAGCTCCACATGACTCGCACCCTCGCATCCCTGCTGCTCGCCGGCGGGCTGCTCACCGCAGGCCAGGCCATGGCCGGCGGCGAAGACCTGACCCCCGCACCGGCGTCCAACGACGGCCCGCTGATCTGGCACAACGAGAGCCTGACCTACCTGTGGGGCAAGAACTACAAGGTCAACCCGCCGATCCAGCAGACCTTCACCCTGGAGAGTGCGAGCGCCTGGACCTGGGGCGACATCTGGTTCTTCGTCGACCAGATCAACTACAACGGCAAGGAAGACAGCCAGAACGGCAAGAACAGCTACTACGGCGAGTTCAGCCCGCGCCTGTCGTTCGGCAAGATCACCGGCACCGACCTGTCCTTCGGCCCGATCAAGGACGTGCTGCTGGCCTCCACCTACGAGTTTGGCGAAGGCGACGTCGAGTCCTACCTGCTCGGCCCGGGCTTCGACCTGGCCCTGCCCGGCTTCGACTACTTCCAGCTGAACTTCTACTACCGCAAGCCCGACGGCAACCGCGTACCGTCCGGCGCCTGGCAGATCACCCCGGCGTGGGCCATGACCTTCCCGGTCGGCAACTCCGACATCCTCTTCGACGGCTTCATGGACTGGGTCGTCAACAACAAGAGCGCCAGCTCCAGCGAGCGCGGCCAGAGCGACTACCACGCCAACCTGCACTTCAACCCGCAGATCAAGTACGACCTGGGCAAGGCCATGGGCTACGAGGCCAAGCACCTGTACGTCGGTGTCGAGTACGACTACTGGTCCGACAAGTACGGCATCAAGGACTCGCAGTTCTTCACCACCGACCAGAACACCGCCAGCCTGCTGGTCAAGTACCACTTCTGATGCACCCCGCCCCGCCGTCCTGGCGGGGCCACGGCTGTATCGTAGGAGCGCGCTTGCTCGCGAACGGGTTCGGCACCCGGGCCATTCGCGAGCAAGCTCGCTCCTGCAATGAAGATCCTCCGCCAGCCGCCCTCCGGCGCTGTCAGAAAAAACCCTAGGAAACTTGAATCGCCCGCCCCGCCTGGGTTATCCATGCTCCGCCCCTTTCGCTGAAGCATGGACACGCCGTATGACCTTCCCAGTGCCAGCCCACCTCGCCGACGGTCAGGAACGACCCGCCGGCCGCATTCGCCAGAAGAACGAGGAAACCATCCTCGCCGCCGCCGAAGAAGAATTCGCCCGCCACGGCTTCAAGGGCACCAGCATGAATGCCATCGCGCTGCGCGCCGACCTGCCCAAGGCCAACCTGCACTACTACTTCAGCAACAAGCTGGGGCTGTACACCGCGGTGCTCGCGAACATCCTCGAGCTGTGGGACAGCACCTTCAACCACCTCACCGCCGACGACGACCCGGCCGTCGCCCTGGCCGGCTACATCCGCGCCAAGATGGAGTTCTCCCGGCGCTACCCGCAGGCCTCGCGGATCTTCGCCATGGAGATCATCAGCGGCGGCGAATGCCTGAGCAGCCACTTCAACCAGGACTACCGCAGCTGGTTCCGTGGTCGCGCCGCGGTGTTCGAGGCGTGGATCGCCGCCGGCAAGATGGACCCGGTCGACCCGGTCAACCTGATCTTCCTGCTCTGGGGCAGCACCCAGCACTACGCCGACTTCGCCACCCAGATCGCCTTCGTCACCGGGCGCAAGCGCATGTCCCGGCAGGATTTCGGCGACGCCGCCGACAACCTCATCCAGATCATCCTCAAGGGTTGCGGGCTGACGCCTCCGGCCAAGGCATGAGCTTCACCCTCGCCGCGCCGGCCAGCTACGCCGAAGACATCCGCAAGAGCCGCTTCGTCTGCCTCGCCGCGCCCATCGCCAGCGAGGCCGAGGCGCAGGTCTTTCTCGCCGCCCACCGCGACGCCAGCGCCGGGCACAACTGCTGGGCCTGGAAGCTCGGCGCGCAGTACCGCTTCAGCGACGACGGCGAACCCGGCGGCACCGCCGGGCGTCCGATGCTCGCCGCCATCGAGGGCCAGCACATGGACCGCGTGGTGGTGCTGGTCAGCCGCTGGTTCGGCGGCATCAAGCTCGGTACCGGCGGCCTGGCCCGCGCCTACGGCGGCTGCGCGGCGAAATGCCTGCAAGACGCCGCGCGCATCGAGCTGGTCGCCAGCACGCGCCTGGGCTTCGCCTGCACCTTCGCTGAACACGCCCTGCTGAAAGCCCGTGCGCTCGCGCTGGGCGCCTCCATCGAGGACGAAGCCTACGGCGCCGAAGGCGTCGAAGTCCGCCTCAGCCTCCCCAGCGCCCGCGTGGACGAGCTGCAACGCCTGCTTGGCGACCTCAGCGGCGGACGTATCCAGGCCCGCGCCCTCGACGACTGAAATTCCCGTCGGTTATCCCCAAGCGCTTTCCCACATTTCCTGTGCAGTGCCCTGTGGACAAACTGTCCACTCCCTTGCAGGGCCCGCGAACTGCGGGCTCTGGCGCCTATTGAGCGTTTTTTATGCAGCCGTTAATTCGGCTACTCACAGCTATCCCCGGCAACGGTGGGGAAAAGTGTGGATAAGCTGTCCATCAACCCCGCTGAGGCACGCCCTGTGTGGCTTCGGCGGGACTGTACGTTTTTTGCTCAGAAAAATGCGGAAAGCCAATAAAGACAAGGGCTTGAGCGAGGCATAGATTGGTCTGGCCGGCCCTGGTGAAAAGCCTTTGGAAAGCCTCTGCGCAGGCTGTGAATAAGCTGGTTAAAAGTCCGTAGCGCAACAGCTACGCGGGCTCGCCAAGATGAAGCGCGTGCATGAAGCCCCATCTCGCAGTTTTCCCCAGCCTGGCCGTGCATTCCCCACAGATAGCGTGGACAGTGTTGTGGATATCCTCTGGGGAACAGTCCCAATGCCAGCCCCATCACAGCCTGGCGAAAACTGTTCGTTTTTTGAGCGAATCCCACGAAATCAGTGGCTTGCAGACGAGTATCCACAGATCGGGGCAGGCGCCAGAGGGGACGCGCAGGCCCTAATCCGTCTTCGCCAAGGGCAAGGCGCCTGTGGATGGCGAAACGGGTGTTGGCGGTGGGGATAACTGTGTAGGAGCGGCCCACGGCCGCGATTCGCGCGCAGGGCGCGCTCCTACAGGGAAACTTCGGTGTGGGGCGCTTCGCGGATGAGATCCGCTCCTACAAGGCGGAGCGGCGCATGGCACGGACGGCTGCGGCCAACCCTGTAGGAGCGGACCTTGTCCGCGATTCGCGCGCATGGCGCGCTCCTACGGGGTGGCTTCGGTGCGGGGGCTTCGCGGATGAGATCCGCTCCTACAGGCGGAACTGCCCCATCTGCCGCTGCAGGTCGTCGGCCAGGCCGCGCAGGGCCTGGCATTGTTCGCGGCCCTGGTGCACTTCGCCGGCGGTGGCGCGGGCGAGGTCGGCAATGCCCTGGACGTTGCGGTTGATCTCCTCGGTGACCGCCGACTGTTCCTCGGTGGCTGCGGCGACCTGATGGTTGATGTCGCTGATGCGCTCTACCTGGTCGGCGATGGAGCCGAGGGACTCGCCGGCGCGGCGGCTGGCCTGCAGGCCCTCGCCGGTGGCCGCCTGGCCCGACTGCATGGAGCTGACGGCGAGGTCCGCGCCCTGCTTCAGGCGCTGGATCATGGCCTGGATCTCGTCGGTGGAGCCCTGAGTGCGCCCGGCCAGGGTACGTACCTCATCAGCCACCACGGCGAAGCCGCGACCCAGTTCACCGGCGCGCGCCGCCTCGATGGCGGCGTTGAGCGCCAGCAGGTTGGTCTGCTCGGAGATGCCGCGGATCACCGCCAGCACCTGGTCGATGCCGGCAACCTGATCGGCGAGGTCGCCGACCACCCCTGCCGCGTGGCCGATCTCGTCGGACATGCGCTGGCTGTGCTGCAGCGAGCCGCCGACCACCTGGCGAGCCTCGCCGGCCTCGCTGCGCGCTTGCTGCGAAGCGCTGGCAGCCTGTTCGGCGTTGCGCGCGATTTCCTGCACGGTGCTGCCCATTTCGTTGACCGCAGTGGCCACCATGTCGGTCATGTCCTGCTGGCGGCCGGCGCGCTCGGCGGTGTTATCCACAACCCGGGCGACCTCGCCGACGCTGCGCTGCAGTTGCTGGCTGGTGGCGAGCACCGCGCTGATCAGCGCGCGCTGGCCCTCGAGGAAGCGGTTGAAGCCGCGCGCCAGGTCGCCCAGCTCGTCGGCGCGGGAGTCGTCCAGGCGGCGGGTCAGGTCGCCACCGCCGGCGCCGATTTCCAGCAGCGCAGCAGTGACCTGGCGAATCGGTCGCGCCAGGCCGCGCGCCAGCAGTACCACCAGCAGCAGGCAGAGCGCCGCGACCGCTGCACCGGCCAGGCCGGAGAGGCGCAGCGCCGAATGCGCGTCGGCGTAGATCTCTGCTTGCGGCACCTCGCTGACCAGGGTCCAGCCCAGGTCGTGCAAAGGCAGGCTGGCGGCCAGGTAGTCCTCGCCGTCGCGCTCGAATTGCGCACTCTGGAAGTCGCGGTGGCCGAGCAGCGCGGACGCCGCCTCGCGACCCACCAGGTCGGCCAGCGCCTTGCCCTTGGCCTGTGCCGGGTCCGGATGGATCTGTACCTGGCCGTCGTTCTTCACCAGGTACACGCGGCCGGACTTGCCGAAACGGAAGTCGCGGATCAGCTGCGACAGCTCGTCGACATTCAGGCCCAGGCCGGCGATGCCCAGCAGCTTGCCGTCGCGCTCGATGCGGCGGTCGATGAACAGGGTCAGCTTGCCGCTGCCGACATCGGTGTCGATGTTCAGCACCTGCGCCTGGCCGCTCTCGATGAAGTGGAAGTACCAGGTGTCCTGCGGGTTGTCGCGGCTGAGCGTGCGCTCCTTGCCCTTGTCGCTGTAGTAGGCGCTGCTCGCCTGGCCGACCATCAGCGCGGCGAAGGCGTTCTGCGAGGTCCGCACGCCGCCCAGGTAGCGGACGAAGTCGGCCTGCCGCGCCGGGTCTTCGCCGGCGGCCAGCCAGTCCTGCGCCAGGCTGTTGCCGGCGATATCGGCGGCGGCGGTGAGCGGGCCGGTGAGCTGGCGCTCGAAGTCGTTGCGGATCGCCGCGATGCTCGCCGGCAACGCCTGGTCGAGCAGATAGCGTTCGCTCAGGCGGTTGACCAGCACGGCATAGAGGCCGAGCACGATGAGCAGGCTGATCAGCAGGGCGGCGCCCATGCTGAGGATGAGTTGGGTCTGGATGCTGCGAAGGCGCATGTTCTTGTTGTCCTCGTACGCGCGGCGAGTCCGTTCGCGAGTAGGGTCCTGGGCAGGGGAATGGGGCTTGAGTGTTATCGGCAACAAGGCGACCAACTGTTGTCCGGTTGGTCAGCTTTTTCGACGAACGGCAGAGGAATTCGCCCAACCCCAGGGCGGATGACGTTCGACGTCATCCGCGAACGGTTGTACGTCCTACGTGTGCGCTGTCTCGCTGCAGAGGGCTTTCCATTCGACACCGCTGCGCGTTGCACGCATCGGCGCATCCTGGTGGTAGCGGGCGACGACCTGGGCGGCGACGGCGATGGCCACTTCCAGCGGGCGCTTGCCGGGGATGCCGGGCAGGCCGATGGGGCAATGCATCGACTCGATGGCCCCTGTGGAAAAGCCGCGTTGCTCCAGGCGCAAGCGGAAGCGCTGGGCCTTGGTCTGCGAGCCGATCATGCCGAGGAAGCCGGCGTCGCCACGCTTGAGCACCGCTTCGGCAAGGGCGTAATCCAGCGGGTGGTTGTGGGTCATGATCAGGTAGTAACTGCCCGGCGCGGCTTTATCCACAGCCTCCAGCGGATCGTCGAGCAGGCTGGCTCGCACGCCTGTGGGTATCTCGGCGGGGAACTCGCCGGCGCGGCTGTCGACCCATTCCAGGCGCAACGGCAAACCGGCCAGCAGCGGCGCCAGCGCGCGGCCGACGTGCCCGGCGCCGAACAGCAGCACCTGTGGCCCGCGCACCGCGAAGCACTCGAACAGCAGGCTGGCGCGGCCGCCGCAGCACTGGCCGAGGCGCGCGCCGAGGGGGAAGTGTTCCAGGCTCTGCGCGTCCTTGCCGGCCAGCAGCAGCTGGCGCGCGTGCTCGGTGGCGGCCAGCTCCAGGTGGCCGCCACCGATGGTGTCGTAGCAGGCATCGGCGGTGACCAGCATCTTGCAGCCGGACTCGCGCGGGGTGGAGCCCTGTACGCCGACCACCGTGACCAGCACGTAGGGTTCCGCGCCGTCGCGCAGGCGGGCGATGGCATCCATCCAGGTTGGGGTCATACGGGCTCCTCCACAGCGACGGACTTGGGCTTATCCACAGCGCGCAGCGCCTCGCACGCCCAGAGCACCCGCTCCGGCGTCGCCGGGGTGTCGAGCGCCGGGCTCACGCGGTAGTCCGCCAGGCTGGCGATGGCGTCGCGCAGGGCCGACCACACCGAGATGGCGAGCATGAACGGCGGCTCGCCGACGGCCTTGGACAGGTACACGCTGTCTTCCTCGTTGGGGCGGTCGAACAGGGCCACGCGGAAGTCCTCGGGCACGTCGCTCGCCGCCGGGATTTTATAGGTCGCAGGTCCCGTGGTGAGCAGGCGGCCCTTGGCATCCCACTTCAATTCCTCGGTGGTCAGCCAGCCCATGCCCTGGACGAAGCCGCCCTCGATCTGGCCGATGTCGATGGCCGGGTTCAGGCTGCGGCCGACGTCATGGAGGATATCCACACGCAGCAGGCGATATTCACCGGTCAGCGTATCGACCTCCACTTCGGAAACCGCCGCGCCATAGGCGAAGTAGAAGAACGGATGGCCCTGCCCGGTCTCGCGGTCGTAGTGGATCTTCGGCGTGCGGTAGAAGCCGGTGGCCGACAGCTGCACGCGGGCGAAGTACGCCGCCTGCACCACTTCGGCGAAGTCCAGCGCCTTGCCGGCGACCCGCACCTGGCCGTGCTCGAAACGGACTTCCTGTGGCGTCCCGCCCTCACGCGCGGCGAGGAACTCGGCGAGCCGCCGCTTCAGCGTGCGCGCGGCGTCGCGAGCTGCCATGCCGTTCAGGTCGGTACCGCTGGAGGCGGCGGTAGGCGAGGTGTTGGGGACCTTGTCGGTGCGCGTCGCGGTGATGCTCACGCGCTCCAGCGGCACCTGGAATTCCTCGGCGACTATCTGCGCCACCTTGGTGTTCAGGCCCTGGCCCATCTCGGTGCCGCCGTGGTTCAGCTGGATGCTGCCGTCGGTGTACAGGTGGATGAGCGCCCCCGCCTGGTTCAGGTGCTGCGCAGTGAAGCTGATGCCGAACTTCACCGGGGTCAGCGCCAGGCCGCGCTTGAGCACCGGGCTGGCGGCGTTGGCCTGGCCGATGGCGGAGCGCCGAACGCGGTAGTCGCTGCTCACCTCCAGGCGCTCGATCAGCTCGCCCAGCAGGTTGTGCTCGACGCGCTGGTGGTAGGGCGTGAGGTCGCGCCCGCTGCCGCCGTAGAGGTTGAGCTTGCGCACGTCGAGCGGGTCCTGGCCGACGGCGCGGGCAATGTCGTCCATCGCGCGTTCGATCAGCATCATCCCCTGCGGCCCGCCGAAACCGCGGAAAGCAGTGTGCGAAACGATGTTGGTGAAGCTGCGGTAGCCGGCGATGCTCACCGCCGGGATGAAGTAGGCGTTGTCGGCGTGGAACATGGCGCGGTCGACGATGGCGTCGGAAAGGTCCGGCGAATGGCCGCAGTCGCCGACCACCTCAAGCTGCGCGGCAAGCAACCGGCCCTCGGCGTCGAAGCCGACCTTGTACTGGTTGTGGAACGGGTGGCGCTTGCCGGTCAGGCGCATGTCGTCGGCACGCGGCAGGCGCAGCTTCACCGCGCGCCCGGTCTGCTGCGCCAGCAGCGCGGCCAGGCAGGCCCAGGGCGCGGCCTGGGTTTCCTTGCCGCCGAAGCCGCCGCCCATGCGGCGCACTTCCACCGTGACCTTGGCCAACGGAATCGCCAGCACCTCGGCCACCAGCTTCTGCACCTCGCTCGGGTGCTGGCTGGAGGTGAACACGAACATGCCGCCGTCGTCCGTGGGTACGGCCATCGAAGCCTGGCCTTCGAGGTAGAAATGCTCCTGGCCGCCGACGAACTGGCCCGCGTGAAGCACGTAGGGCGAGGCCGCCAGCGCATGCTCGGCATCGCCCCGGCGCATGAAGTGCGGCGGACGTACGAAGCGCTCCTCGGCCTTGGCCTGCAGCGGATCGAGCAGCGGCGTTTCCTCGGCGTATTCGACTTTCGCCAGGCGTGCGGCGCGACGGGCCTGCAGCTGGGTCTCGGCAGCCACGGCGAACAGCGCCTGGCCGTGGTGCTTCACGCGGTCGCCCGCCAGTAGCGGATCGCCGGGGAACACCGGGCCGATGTCGGTGTGGCCGGGCACCTGGTCGAGGGTCAGCACCGCCACCACGCCGGGCGCGGCACGCACGGCATCGAGATCGAGGCTGTGGATGGCGCCGCAGGCGATCTCGCTCAGGCCGACGGCGGCGTACAGCAGGTCGCGCGGTTCCTTGATGTCGTCGACGTAGCGCGCCGCGCCGCTGACGTGCAGTTCGGCGCTGTCGTGGGTCTTGGGCCGGCCGGCGCTGTGGATATCTTCCACGGCGCCGTTGCTGGCCAGGGGAGGCAGGCTACGCATGGCGCACCTCCGCGATGACGGGAGTCCATTCGAGTAATGCGCGCTGCAACAGGTTCTGCGCCACCTTCAGGCGATAGGCGGCGCTGGCGCGCAGGTCGCCGATGGGCTGGAAGTCCTCGGCCAGCGCAGCTTGCGCGGCAGCCACGGCAGCGGCGTCAAAGGGCCGACCGCGCAATGCGGCTTCGGTTTTCCGCCCACGTAACGGTGTTGCCGCCATTCCGCCGCAGGCTAGGCGTACGTCGCGGACGCTGCCCTGCTCGTCGAGGTCCAGGCGCAGGGCCAGGCAGACGGCGGAGATGTCGTCGTCGCGGCGTTTGGAGATCTTGTCCACACGGAAAAGTTGTCCACCGCCGAGCCTGGGGATAACGATGGTTTCGATGTACTCGCCCGCCTGCAGCACGCTCTGCCGGTAGCCGGTGAAGAAGCCGTCGACGGGCACCTCGCGCACTTCGCCGGCCCTCCGCAGGCGCAGGCGCGCGTCCAGCGCCAGCAGCACCGGCGGCATGTCGCCGATGGGCGAGGCGTTGGCGACGTTGCCGCCAAGCGTGCCGCGCTGGCGGATCTGCAGCGAGCCCAGGCGCTCCAGCAGCTCGGGCACGCCGGGGAAGGCATGCAGCGCATCCAGGCAGTCGGCGTAGGGACGTGCGGCGCCGATCAGCAGGTGCTCGGGATGCTCCTCCAGGCGGCGCAGCTCGGCCACGCGCTCCAGGTGGATCAGTTGCGGGAAGCTCTTCAGCGCCTGGGTCGCCTCCAGCGCGAGGTCGGTGGCGCCAGCCACCAGGCGCGCCTGTGGATAATCCATCAACAGGGTGTCGAGCGCGTCCAGTGAGGTGGGCAGGAAGGCGTGCTGCTCGTCGCAGTCCAGGCTGGCGTCGGCCGGCAAGCTGCGCAGTCGCTCGGCGATGGCCTGTTCGTTTGCGCTGAAGCGGTCGGCATCGGGTTCGGCGGCGATCTTTCCAGCTGCATCGAGGATCGGTCGGTAGCCGGTGCAGCGGCACAGGTTGCCCGACAGCGCCGTCAGCGCGCTCTCGCGGTCGTGGCTGCAAGGCGCGTGGCGCCAGGCGAACAGCGACATGACGATGCCCGGCGTGCAGAAGCCGCACTGCGCGCCGTGGCAATCGACCATCGCCTGCTGCACCGGGTGCAGGCGCTCGGCTTCGGCGAGGCTCTCCACGGTCAGCAACTGGCGGCCATGCACGGCGCCGATTGGCGTGATGCAGGCATTCACCGCGCGATAGCGCAGCCCTTCCCCCTCGGGTTCGGCGAGCACCACGGTGCAGGCGCCGCAGTCGCCGGAGGCGCAGCCCTCCTTGGTGCCGGTGCGCCCCAGTTGGGTGCGCAGGTAGTCGAGCAGGCTCGTTTCCGGTGCCAGGCCGTCGACCTGGCGCAGCTCTTCGTCGAGCAGGAATTGGATCATGCGAAACCTCGTCGGAACACGGCCAACGACAGGTAGGAATATGCCGGAAAGGCCGTGCTAAAGCTGTCCATATGGTCAGGTAATGCACGAAATCTGCCAGTGGAAGAATCCTACAGACCTCAGTGAAAGCATAGGCTTGCGGCGCTCTTTGACCAGCTGGCCAGGAACTTGCTACGGCCCCGCCACTGGTGAATTCCCGACCGAGCCCTCCATGTCCACGACTGCCCTTCCCCGCCTGGAACTGCGCGCCATCAGCAAGCGCTATCCGGGCTGCCTGGCCAACGACCGCGTCGATCTCAGCATCCAGCCCGGCGAGATCCACGCCCTGCTCGGCGAGAACGGCGCCGGCAAGAGCACCCTGATGAAGATCATCTACGGCGTGACCCGCCCGGACAGCGGCGAGCTGTTCTGGGACGGCCGCTCAGTGAGCGTGAAGGACCCGGCACAGGCCCGCGCGCTGGGCATCGGCATGGTGTTCCAGCACTTCTCGCTGTTCGAGACGCTGACGGTGGCGGAGAACATCGCCCTGGCCCTGGGCTCTGCCGCCGGCACGCCGCGCCAGCTGGCGCCGCGCATCCGCGAGGTGTCGCAGCGCTACGGCATGCCGCTGGAGCCCGAGCGCCTGGTGCACGGGCTGTCCATCGGCGAGCGCCAGCGAGTGGAGATCGTCCGCTGCCTGATGCAGGACATCCGCCTGCTGATCCTCGACGAACCGACCTCGGTGCTCACCCCGCAGGAGGCCGAGGACCTGTTCGCCGTGCTGCGCCGCCTGGCCGCCGAGGGCTGCAGCATCCTGTTCATCAGCCACAAGCTGGCCGAGGTGCGCGCGCTCTGCGAACGGGCGACCGTGCTGCGCGGCGGGCGCGTCTCGGGCGATTGCGTGCCGGCGCAGTGCTCGGACCTGGAGCTGGCGCGGCTGATGGTCGGCGATGCCGAAGGGCTCGAGGCGCAGTACCCGAAAGCCCAAGGAGGCGAGGCGCTGCTGCAGGTGAGCGACTTGCACTGGCACAGCGCCGATCCCTTCGGCGTGTCCTTCGCCGGGCTCGACCTGGAGGTGCGCGCCGGCGAGATCGTCGGCATCGCCGGGGTCGCCGGCAATGGCCAGGACGAGCTGCTCGCCCTGCTCAGCGGCGAACAACGCCTGCCGCGCGCCCGGGCCGAAACCATCCGCATCGCCGGCGAAGCCATCGCCCACCTGGCGCCGGACGCCCGCCGCGATCGCGGCCAGGCCTTCGTTCCCGCCGAGCGCCTGGGGCACGGCGCGGTGCCGGAGATGAGCCTGGCCGACAACGCCCTGCTCACCGGCTTCCAGCACGGCCTGGTGCGTCACGGGCTGGCGCAGCGCGGCAAGGTGAGAGCCTTCGCCGAAACGATCATCCAGCGCTTCGGCGTGAAGACCCCGGACGCCCAGGCCGCCGCGCGCAGCCTCTCGGGCGGCAACCTGCAGAAGTTCATCCTCGGCCGCGAGATCCTCCAGCAGCCGCGCCTGCTCATCGCCGCGCACCCGACCTGGGGTGTCGATGTCGGCGCTGCAGCGGTTATCCACAGGGCGCTGATAGCCCTGCGCGATGCCGGCGCGGCCATCCTGGTGGTCTCCGAGGACCTCGACGAGCTGTTCCAGATCAGCGACCGCATCGGCGCGCTCTGCTCCGGTCGGCTGTCGCCGCTGGTGGAGACAGCCGCCACCGATCCCCTCGCCGTCGGCCGCTGGATGGCCGGGCAATTCGACGCCGCCGCCTGAGGAGCCCGTCATGCTGCTTTCCCTCGAACCGCGCGGCCAGCAATCGCGCCTGATGCTGCTGCTCTCGCCGCTGCTGGCCGGGCTGCTCACGCTGCTCTGCGGCGCGGCGCTGTTCGCCGCCCTCGGCCACCCACCCCTGGCTACCCTGCATACCCTGCTGATCGAGCCGGTGCAGGACTGGTACGGCGTCGGCGAACTGCTGGTGAAGGCCACGCCCATCCTGCTCTGCGCCCTGGGCCTGGCGCTGGCCTACCAGGCGCGCATCTGGAACATCGGCGCCGAGGGCCAGCTGCTGGTCGGCGCCCTTGCCGGCAGCGCCATGGCGCTGCAACTGCTCGGCTGGGAAAGCCGCTGGGCGCTGGTCTGGACGCTGCTCGCCGGGATCGCCGGCGGCGCTGCCTGGGCCGCGCTGGTGGCCTGGCTGCGCACGCACTGCAACGCCAACGAGATTCTCACCAGCATCATGCTCAACTACATCGCCCTGAACCTGCTGCTGTTCTGCGTGCACGGCCCGCTGAAGGATCCGCAGGGCTTCAACTTCCCGCAGTCGGCGCTGTTCGCCGATTCGGCGCGGCTGCCGACGCTGTTCGACGACAGCCGGATGCACCTCGGCGCCCTCTTCGCCTTGTTCGCCCTGGTCGCGGTCTGGGTGCTGGCGCAGCGCAGCTTCGTCGGCTTCCAGATCAAGGTGCTCGGCCTCGACCGCCGTGCCGCCGGTTTCGTCGGCTTTCGCGAGAAGCGCCTGGTATGGCTGGCGTTGCTGCTCTCCGGCGCGCTGGCGGGGCTGGCGGGCGTTTGCGAAGTGACCGGGCCGATCGGCCAGCTGGTGCCGCAGGTGTCGCCTGGCTACGGCTATGCGGCCATCACCGTGGCCTTCCTCGGACGCCTGAACCCCATCGGCATCCTCTTCGCCAGCCTGCTGATGGCGCTGCTGTACCTCGGCGGCGAGACGGCGCAGATGAGCCTGAACCTGCCCTTGGCGCTGACCGGGCTGTTCCAGGGAATGATGCTGTTCTTCCTGCTCGCCTGTGACGTGCTGATCCTGTACCGGCTGCGCTTCTCGGGCGGTTTTCGCCTGCAGGCCGCGCGCCGCAAGCTGAGCTTTTCGTAGGAGCGGACCTTGTCCGCGAAATCGCGGGCATGGCCCGCTCCTACAGGGATTGATCGGAGAATCACGATGGATATCGATCTACTGGGCAACGTGCTCTTCGCCATGGTCCGCACCGGCACGCCGCTGCTGCTGGTGGCGCTGGGCGAGCTGGTCTGCGAGAAGTCCGGGGTGCTCAACCTCGGCCAGGAAGGAATGATGCTGTTCGGCGCGGTGATCGGCTTCATGGTCGCCTTCAGCACCGGCAGCCTGTGGCTGGGCGTGGTCTTTGCGGTGCTCGCCGGGATGCTCCTGGCCAGCCTGTTCGCCGCCGCGGCCCTGGGCCTGAACGCCAACCAGGTTGCCTGCGGGCTGGCGCTGACCATCTTCGGCGTCGGCTTGTCGTCCTTCGTTGGCGCGGCCTGGGTCGGCAAGCCGCTGCAGGGCTTCGCGCCCCTGGCTCTTCCCTGGCTGGCGCAGCTGCCGGTGCTCGGCAAGATGCTGTTCGCCCAGGACGCGCTGGTCTACCTGAGCTTCGCGCTCTTCGCCGGGGTCGCCTGGCTGCTGCTGAAAAGCCGCGCCGGGCTGGTCATCCAGGCGGTCGGCGAGAACCCCGACGCAGCCGCCGCCATGGGCCTGCCGGTACTGCGCGTACGCCTGCTGGCAGTGCTCTTCGGCGGCGCCATGGCCGGGCTGGCCGGCGCCTACCTGTCGCTGGCCTACACGCCGATGTGGGCGGAGAACATGAGCGCCGGGCGCGGCTGGATCGCCCTCGCCCTGGTGGTGTTCGCCAGCTGGCGGGTGCTGCGGGTGCTGCTCGGGGCCTGGCTGTTCGGCCTGGCGAGCATCCTCCACCTGGTGGCCCAGGGCGTCGGCCTGAGCATTCCGGCCAACCTGCTGGCGATGCTGCCGTACGTGGCGACCATCGTGGTGCTGGTGCTGCTCTCCCGCGACGGCCTGCGCACCCGCCTGTTCGCCCCGGTGTCGCTGGGGCAGCCGTGGAAGGCCGGGCACTGAACGCGGCTGTCATGCGGTGGTCGCATGCACGCGGCAGGATGGAAGGGAGCCACGCTCGATAGCGTGGCTCTTCCTTTTATATATCCGGTGATAGAGAGAGCCAATTTTTATGATGCCTTAAATCAATGAGGCATTCGGGCTCTCAATCGATACTCTTGCCCACGTCGAATTTCCAAACCGATTCGATCAACTCACTCTACGAGGAACGCCGAATGAACCTGATCAACACCCAAGTCCAACCGTTCAAGGTCAATGCCTTCCACAACGGCAAGTTCATCGAAGTCACCGAGCAGTCCCTGAAGGGCAAGTGGTCGGTCCTGATCTTCATGCCGGCAGCCTTCACCTTCAACTGCCCGACCGAGATCGAAGACGCCGCCAACAACTACGCTGCGTTCCGTGACGCCAACACCGAGGTGTACATCGTCACCACCGACACCCACTTCTCGCACAAGGTCTGGCACGAAACCTCGCCGGCCGTTGGCAAGGCCCAGTTCCCGCTGATCGGCGATCCGACCCACCAGCTGACCAACGCTTTCGGCGTGCACATCCCGGAAGAAGGCCTGGCCCTGCGCGGCACCTTCGTGATCAACCCGGAAGGCGTGATCAAGACCGTCGAAATCCACAGCAACGAGATCGCTCGTGACGTCGGCGAGACCCTGCGCAAGCTGAAAGCCGCCCAGTACACCGCCGCTCACCCGGGCGAAGTCTGCCCGGCCAAGTGGAAAGAAGGCGAGAAGACCCTGGCTCCGTCGCTGGACCTCGTCGGCAAGATCTAAGCCCTTCGCGCAGCGTTCGCGCTGCGTCGATCGAGCGCCGGCACTCGTCGGCGCCCGATCCGCACCACGCAATACCCCGGGGGCGCCTACCTGCGCCCTTCCTACCCAGCCACAAGCGTGCCGTAGGGCGAGCATTCAGCTTGCCGGGGCCCCCTTTTGCTCGAAATTCGCAGGAGATGAATCATGTTGGACGCCAATCTGAAGACCCAGTTGAAGGCCTACCTGGAAAAGGTCACCCAGCCGTTCGAGATCGTCGCGTCCCTCGATGACAGCGACAAATCCCGCGAGCTGAGCGAACTGCTGCACGACATCGTCGGCCTGACCGACAAGATCACCCTGCGCGAAGACGGCAAAGACGCCCGCGTCCCGTCCTTCTCGCTGAACCGCCCGGGGGCGAACATCGGCCTGGCCTTCGCCGGCATCCCCATGGGCCACGAATTCACCTCCCTGGTCCTGGCCCTGCTGCAGGTCGGCGGCCACCCGTCCAAGCTCGAGGCCGAGGTCATCGAGCAGGTGAAGGGCATCCAGGGCAAATTCGAATTCGAAACCTACTTCTCGCTGTCCTGCCAGAACTGCCCGGACGTGGTCCAGGCGCTGAACCTGATGGCCGTGCTCAACCCGAACATCCGCCACGTCGCCATCGACGGCGCGCTGTTCCAGGAAGAAGTCGAGCGCCGCCAGATCATGTCGGTGCCGAGCATCTACCTGAACGGCGAAGTCTTCGGCGCGGGCCGCATGGGCGTGGAGGAAATCCTCGCCAAGATCGACACCGGCGCCGCCGCTCGCGAAGCTGAGAAGCTGTCGGCCAAGGACGCCTTCGACGTGCTGGTGGTGGGCGGTGGCCCGGCCGGCGCCGCAGCGGCCATCTACGCCGCGCGCAAAGGCATCCGCACTGGCGTTGCCGCCGAGCGCTTCGGCGGCCAGGTGCTGGACACCATGGCCATCGAGAACTTCATCTCGGTGCAGGAAACCGAAGGCCCGAAACTGGCCCGCGCGCTCGAAGAGCACGTGAAGCAGTACGAGGTCGACATCATGAACCTGCAGCGCGCCAGCGCACTGGTTCCGGCCAAGAATGCCGGCGAGCTGCACGAAGTGAAGTTCGAGGGCGGCGGCAGCCTCAAGGCCAAGACCCTGATCCTCGCCACCGGCGCCCGCTGGCGCGAAATGGGCGTGCCCGGCGAGCAGGAATACAAGGCCAAGGGCGTGTGCTTCTGCCCGCACTGCGACGGCCCGCTGTTCAAGGGCAAGCGCGTGGCGGTGATCGGTGGCGGTAACTCCGGCGTCGAAGCGGCCATCGACCTGGCCGGCATCGTGTCCCACGTGACCCTGCTGGAGTTCGACAGCAAGCTGCGCGCCGACGCCGTGCTGCAGCGCAAGCTGTACAGCATGCCCAACGTCGAGGTGATCACCAGCGCGCTGACCAGCGAAGTGAAAGGCGACGGCCAGAAGGTCACCGGCCTGGTCTACAAGGACCGCAACTCGGACGAGTTCAAGTCCGTGGAGCTGGAAGGCATCTTCGTGCAGATCGGCCTGCTGCCGAACAGCGAATGGCTCAAGGGCAGCATCGAGCTGACTCCGCGCGGCGAAATCATCGTCGACCAGCGCGGCGAAACCTCGCTGCCGGGCATCTTCGCCGCCGGCGACGTGACCACGGTGCCGTACAAGCAGATCGTGATCGCGGTCGGTGAGGGCGCGAAAGCCTCGCTGTCGGCCTTCGACCACCTGATCCGCAGCTCGGCGCCGGCCTGATAGCCACGCGCCCATGAAAACGCCCGGCATGTGCCGGGCGTTTTTGTTTGCGCGGGGTGGCGGATAACCCCTTCGGGGCTATTCGCCCTACAAGAGCCCGTCTCGTAAGAGCGGATCTCATCCGCGAAATCCCTGGCACCGATTCCAACCTGTAGGAGCGCGCCACGCGCGCGATCGCGGCCATGGGCCGCTCCTACAGGGGAACACCGTGCCATGCGGTTCGCGAGCAAGAACTAGGTGTCCCCCTCGCCCCTACGAAGAGCGCGGCCGGCGCCGGGGTTCAGAGAATCGGCGCCGCCAGCCGCGCCACGCGCATGCCCAGCTGTTGCAGCCGGCCGCTGCGTTCCAGGCCCATTTCCACCGAGTCCTCGAAGTCCGCCAGCAGCATGCTTTCCACTTCACAGGCGAAGCCTTCGTCGACGGTGACCAGGGTCGCCTCGAAGTTCAGGCGGAACGAGCGGTTGTCCAGGTTGGCGCTGCCGACGCTGGTGAAATCGCGGTCGACCAGCATCACTTTCTGGTGCAGGAAGCCCGGCTGGTAGCGGAATACCCGAACACCAACGCGCACCGCGTCCTGGGCGTAGAGGCTGGACACTGCGTACACCGTGCGGTGGTCGGGGCGCGAGGGCAGCAGGATGCGCACGTCCACCCCGCGCAGCACCGCCAGGCGCAGGGCTGCAGCGACTGCCTCGTCGGGGATGAAGTACGGCGTGGTTATCCACACCCTTTCGCTGGCCGCGTGGATCGCTTCGACGAAGAACAGCGAGCAGGTTTCCTGCTTGTCCGCCGGGCCGCTGGGGACCACCTGGCAGAGCATGCCGTCGCTGTCGAACGCGTCCGGCACCAGCAGCGTCGGCAAGGCGCGGGCGGCCCAGAACCAGTCCTCGGCGAAGGATTCCTGCAGGCAGGCTACGGCCGGGCCCCGCAGCGCCACGTGGGTGTCGCGCCAGGGCGACAGCGGCGGCTTCTCGCCGAGGTATTCGACGCCGACGTTGAGCCCGCCGAGGAAGCCGGTTGCGCCGTCGACCACCACGATCTTGCGGTGGTTGCGGAAATTCAGCTGAAAGCGGTTGATCGCCCCGCTGCCGGTGCTGAAAGCCTGCACTTGAACGCCGCCGGCACGCAGCTGCTCGACGTAGCGCCCCGGCAACGCGTGGCTGCCGATGGCGTCGTAGAGCACGAAGACCTCCACGCCATTCGCCGCGCGTTCCATCAGCAGCTGGGCGAGGCGCTGGCCGAGGGCGTCGTCGCGGAGGATGAAGAACTGGACCAGGACCACCTTCCGCGCCCGGCCGATGGCCTCGAACATGGCATCGAAGGCGGCCTTGCCGTTGACCAGCAGGCGCACCCGGTTGTTCGCCAGGGTCGGCATGCGCGCCAGCGCGGACATCGCCTTGAGCGCCTTGTAGCGGCTGGACTGGCGCGCTGCCAGGGCCTCGTCGACCCAGGGCCGCCAGTCCAGTTCGGCGGCCACGCGGTGCATTTCCTGGTCGGCCTGGCGGCGCGCCTCGATATAGGCGTCGAAGCGCCGGCGGCCGAACACCAGGTAGGGCAGCAGCGTCAGCAGCGGCATGAACGCCAGAGAGGTGGCCCAGGCGATGGCGCCCTGCGCGGTGCGCACGGTGAGCACGGCATGCACCGCGGCGACGATGCCGAGCAGCTGGATCAGCACCAGCAAGTGGGCGATGTAGGTGGAGTAGGACATGCGCGCGAGCGTTTCCCTGCGGGCGGCGATGGACCTGAGCTTAGCTGCCGGCGGGCGGCTGCGGCCACTGCGGCGGTGCGCCGCGCCATTCTTCCCAGGCCCGGCCCAGGCGCAGCACCTCGATATCGGCGAAGCGCGGACCGACGATCTGCAGGCCGATGGGCATGCCGGCGGCGGTGAAGCCGCAGTTGATCGACAGCGCCGGCTGCTCGGACATGTTCCACGGCACGGTGAAGCCGATGTGCTCGAACGGCCGCGCCGGATCGTTGGTCGGCGCGGCGAACTCGGCGGGGAAGGCCGCGACCTGGTTGGTCGGGCTGAGCAGGAAGTCGATGCCGTGGAACTGCGCGGCGGCGCGCTTGCGCATCTCGAAGGTGCGGTTGAAGCCACGCACCGCCTCGACGCCGCTCACCCGCGCGCCGGCCTCGGCCCACTGGAAGATGTACGGAAGCACGAGCTCGCGGCGCTCGGCCGGCAGGTTCTCAAGCTCCGCCCAAAGGCGCGCACGCCAGAACTTGTCGAGCCCGTCGAGCAACTCGCTGTCGAGGATGGGCGCAACCTCGACGATTTCCGCGCCCGCCTCGGCGAAACGCTGCGCCGCCGCGCACACCGCGTCACGCACCTCGGCTTCCGGGCGCAGGCCGCAGCCGGCGTCGAGTTGCAGGCCGATGCGCAAGCCGCGCACATCCGCCGCCTGCAGGGCCCAGTCGAGTTCGGCGGGCGGCAGGCTGGTGGCGTCGCGCCAATCCGCGCGAGCGAGGTGCTTCATCATCAGCGCCGCGTTGTCCAGGGCCCGCGTCATGGGCCCGGCGCAGCGCCCGGTGTAGTACGGGTCGATGGGGATACGCCCGAGGCTCGGCTTGAACCCGGCCAGCCCGCACCAGCCGGCCGGCAGGCGCACCGAACCGCCGATGTCGGTGCCGACGTGCAACGGACCGTAGCCGGCAGCGGCGGCAGCGGCGGCTCCGGCGCTGGAGCCGCCGGGGTTCATGCGCAGGTCCCAGGGGTTGCGGGTCAGCTTGTGGAAGCTCGACAGCCCGGACGACAACATGCCGAAGTCCGGCACCGTGGTCTTGGCCAGCAGGATCGCCCCGGCCTCGCGCAGCCGCGCGGTGGGCGGCGCATCCTCGGTGGCAGGCACCAGCGGTACGGCGGCGCTGCCCTGGGGAATGGGGTCGCCGCGGCTGGCGATCAGTTCCTTGATGGTCACCGGCACGCCGTCCAGCTCACCGCAGGGCTCGCCCTTCAGCCAGCGCGCCTCGGACGCCCGCGCCTCCTCCATCGCCCGCTCGGGCGCGAATGCATAGAGCGCACACAGGTGCGGCTCCCAGCGTTGGATGTGCGCGAGCAGGTGATCGAGGTATTCGACGGGCGAAAGCTGGCGCGAACGGTACAGGGCCAGCAGCTGGATGGCGGTGAGGTCATGCAGCGCGGTCATGGCGGACTCCGTGAAGGGGTATCCGACAAGCGTAGGATGGGCGGAGCGAAGCGATACCCATGCTGCAAACATGTTTTGCATGACTGCGCATTGGGGCGAAACCGGCTCTTGTACGTTGTTTTCTGGGTCCCCGCGTTCGCGGGGATGACGTCGGGGAAAGCGCCCCCCAATACCGTCACTCCCGCGAACGCAGGAGCCCAATAGACGGTTGCTCCTACCAGCAGATCCGTTGCAACGGTGCGATCAGGGACGCGGCACCAGCGCCGGCAGCAACTGCCGGGAGATCGCCTCGCGCACGGCGGGCAGCAGGGTGGCGTGGCCGCCGAGCATTTCTTCCACCAGCCGGCGCAGGGCCATGGAGCGCTCCGGGGTCAGGGCGCGCACCGCGTATTCGCAGGCCTGTTCGGCGGTGACGTCCGGCGGCACGGCGAAGCCCAGTGCCTGCAAGCGTTCGCGGAAATCGTCCTGGTCGATCAGGTCGGCGTGCATCATCGCGGGGTCCTCCGGGAGATTGGGCTCTCCCGGATTCTCGGAACAGCCTCGGCCGGGCGCAAGCATCCGGCCTTGGGTGTGTCCCTGACAGACAAGAGCAGGTCGTTTTCCGACCCGCTGGCGGCCCGGCACATGCTCGCCGCGCCGGGTGCGTTAAGAATCACATAACGCAGCGAGCCTATGGTCGATGCCTGTCCGCGGTGGATACGCACAGGTCGCTTTCGGCAAACCCGGCAAACGCAAAGCAGCCACACTGGAGCCATACCACTGCGGTCACACCGAAGTAGGTGCTTGTCACACTGAGAGCCCATACCGGCTCGCTTTCTCCCCCGTTGCGCGTCGGGCGCAGCGGGGGATTTTTTTCTGGGGCAATTGCGAATACGGGTAGACCTGCCCGCAGGAGCGAACCTGCTCACGAACCTGGCCGCACCCGATCTTCGATAACGTCTTCCCCGCGAGCGCGGGACGCGGCTCCATCGCGCACAGCGCTTGCGCAGGCGCTAAGGGGAATAAGTTGCTCTTTCAGGGTGACGCCGTGCCTTGAGGTTCGCGAGCAAGCTCGCTCCTACAAAAGCCGTTTGGCCAAGGCTTCGAAGAGGGCTTCGTAGAGGCGGCCCACCTCGGGCAACTGCCGCGCGCGCAGGCAGCCGTGGACCAGGCCGGCACCGGGGAAATAATCCACAGGCACACGCGCTTCCTGCAGGCGCTGTGCATAAAGCTGCCCGTCATCGCGCAGGGGGTCGAACTCGGCGACCGCGATGAAGGCCGGCGCCAGGTCGAACAGGTCGTGAGCGCGCAGAGGCAGCGCCAGCGGGCGGTGGCGGCTTTCGGCTTGCGGCAGGTAGGCGTCGAGGCAGTCCTGCATATCGGCTGTGGATAACAAAGGCGCGTCGGCGCATTCCGTGCTCGACGCCGTGGGCTGGTCGCCCAGTGCCGGGTAGATCAGGGCTTGCAGGCGCGGTTGCGGTTCGTCGGCATCGCGCAGGGCCAGGCACAGCGCCGCCGCGAGGTTGCCGCCGGCGCTGTCGCCGGCCACGGCCAGGCGGGAGCGGTCGATGGGGATACCCAGGGGGCCGTCGCGCAGGAAACGCCAGGCCGCCAGGCTGTCTTCCAGGGCCGCCGGGAAGGGGTGTTCCGGCGCCAGCCGGTAATCCACCGCCAGCACCGCCACCTTCAGGCGCAGGGCCAGTTCCTGGCAGAGGAAGGCGTGGGAATCCAGGCCGCCGAGCATCCAGCCGCCGCCGTGGAGGAACAGCACGGCCGGCCAGCCAGCCTCCGGCGCAGCCACTTTCGGTAGATACAGGCGCAGCGGCGGCAGTCCGGTGGGCGCGAGGTCGCGGACCTGCAGCCCCGCCGGCAGCGGCGGCGAGAAGGCCGTCGCCATCCGCGCGTAGGCCTCACGTTGCGCCTGCAGCGACGGATCAGTGCTGGCGAAGGAACGCGTCAGCGCGACGAAGGCCGCCATGCCGGCCGACAGCGGATACATGCTCAGCCCGGCAGGCCGATGGTGCGCCCGACGTAGTCCGGACGCGGCAGGCTGCGGTGCGCCTCGGCCAGCGCCAGCACGCGTTCGAGCACCACGCCCTCGAAGGGCGCCGAGCGCGCGCCGCCTTCCAGGTTCACGTGCAGCAGCATCTGCTCGCTGGCGGCCAGGGCGAGGCCTTCGCCGGCGCGGTGCAGGCTGTGGAAAACATGCAGGCGCTTGCGGTCGTGGGCGATCAGCTGGGTGCGTACTTCCACCGCTTCGCCCTGCTTCACCTCGTGCAGGTAGTTGAGGTGGATTTCCAGGGTGAACAGCGAGTCGTGGGTCGCCGCGCGATGCGCCTCGTCCAGGCCCAGGTGGTCCATCAGGGCGTCGGTGGCGTAGCTGAAGATCAGCAGGTAGAAGGCGTCGCGCAGGTGGCCGTTGTAGTCGGTCCACTCGGCGAGCACCGGGGTTTCGTAGGTTTTCAGGGCGTGCATGGCTAGGCATCCGGCAGGCGCCCTCCCCATGGGGAGGGCGATGGGGCGAGGTTAGTCGACGAAGGCGAAGCCGTGGCGCGCTTTCGTGTCCTTGATCGCGCCGAGCACGGCCAGCAGGCAATCGTCCCGATAGCGTTCCAGCTCGGCGATGCTGCGGCTGCCCTGCTGTTCGCTGGTGCCTTCGACCACCTTGTCGATCAGCGACTCGGTGAGTTCCGGCGCCGGCAGGTAGGTCCAGGGCAGCTGCAGTGCCGGGCCGAACTGCGCCATGAAGTGGCGCATCCCGGCGTTGCCGCCGGCCAGGGTGTAGGTCAGGAAGGTACCCATGAACGACCAGCGCAGGCCGGCGCCGAAGCGGATGGCGTCGTCGATCTCGCCGGTGCTCGCCACGCCGTCGTTGACCAGGTGCAGGGCCTCGCGCCAGAGCGCTTCGAGCAGGCGGTCGGCGATGAAGCCGGGGACTTCCTTGCGCACGTGCAGCGGGCGCATGCCAAGGTTGCTGTACACCGAGATGGCTGCCTGGACGGCCGCCGGGTCGGTCTTTTCGCCGCCCACCACTTCCACCAGCGGCAGCAGGTACACCGGGTTGAACGGGTGGCCGACCACGCAGCGCTCGGGGTGGATGGCGTCGGCGTAGAACTCGCTGGGCAGCAGGCCCGAGGTGCTGGAGGCGATGATCGCGTCGGGCTTGGCGGCGGCGCTGATCTTGGCATGGACGTCGAGCTTCAGGTCCAGGCGCTCGGGGGCGCTTTCCTGGATGAAGTCGGCATTGCGCACGCATTCCTCGATGGTGGCGACGAAGGTCAGGCGGTCCTGCGAGGCCCCGGGCGCGAGGCCTGCCTTCTGCAGCGCCGGCCAGGCGTTGGCGACGCGCTGGCGCAGCACGGCTTCGGCGCCCGGCGCCGGGTCCCAGGCGATGACGTCGAGGCCGTGGGCCAGGGCGCGGGCGATCCAGCCGCTGCCGATGACGCCGCTGCCAAGGGCGGCGAAGGTCTTGATTTCGGTGATGTAGGACATGCAAGGCTCCAGCGAA
This sequence comes from Pseudomonas sp. QL9, assembly GCF_041409665.1. Lineage (NCBI taxonomy): Bacteria > Pseudomonadati > Pseudomonadota > Gammaproteobacteria > Pseudomonadales > Pseudomonadaceae > Pseudomonas > Pseudomonas sp. QL9. Next base: position 2,720,621 of record NZ_CP166971.1, on the reverse strand, counting down.
AATGGGGACGGGCTTTTCGTAGGGCGCATAACGCGCAGCGTTATGCGCCGATCCGGCGGCGGATAACCCGTTCCGGGTTATTCGCCCTACGTCGACGTATGCGAGTCCGGATCAGCGCGGCTTGAGGTTCATCTTCTTGCGCCCTTCGGCGGGCGACAGGGCGCGGCCGCCGAGGCGTTCGATGATCTCGATGGCGCGCTCCACCAGTTGGCCGTTGCTGGCGTGCACGCCGCGGTCCAGCCAGATGTTGTCTTCCAGGCCGACGCGCACGTTGCCGCCCAGCAGCATGGCTTGCGCGACCATCGGCATCTGCGAGCGGCCGATGCCGAAGCCGGCCCAGGTGAGGCCGTCGGGAATGTTGTCGGCCATGGCCTTCATGGTGGTGGTGTCGGCCGGCGCGCCCCACGGGATGCCCAGGCAGATCTGGATCAGCGGGTCTTCCAGCAGGCCTTCCTTGAGCATCTGCTTGGCGAACCACAGGTGCCCGGTATCGAAGATTTCCAGCTCAGCCTTCACGCCCAGCTCGGTGATGCGTTTGGCGCCAGCGCGCAGTTGGGCCGGGGTGGAAACGTAGATGAAGTCGCCGTCGCCGAAGTTCAGGGTGCCGCAGTCCAGGGTGCAGATTTCCGGCAGCAGTTCCTCGACGTGCTTGAGGCGCTCCAGCGGGCCGACCAGGTCGGTGCCGGCGCCGAACTCCAGCGGCTGCTCGCCCTTGCCGATCTCCAGGTCCCCGCCCATGCCGGCGGTGAGGTTGATGATGATGTCGGTGTCGCTCTCGCGGATGCGTTCCACCACTTCGCGGTAGAGGTTCACGTCGCGGCTCGGCTTGCCGGTCTTCGGATCGCGCACGTGGCAGTGGGCGACCGTGGCCCCGGCCTTGGCGGCCTCGATGGCGGCGGCGGCGATTTCCTTGGGGGTGACGGGGATCGCCGGGTGCTTGCCGACGGTGTCGCCGGCGCCGGTCACCGCGCAGGTGACGATCACTTCGTAATTCACGGTTGCAGTCCTTCCTTCAGGCGTACGGAGGCCGTGCGCGGCGGCTGCCGCGCAGCGGGGAGTCGGTGATCAGTTGGCGGCGGTGAGGGCCGCGGGGTCGGCGGGCTTGCCGTCGAAGGTGGTCACGCCGTCGAGCCAGCGCTTGGCGTCCTCGGGGTGATCCTTGAGCCACTGCCGGGCCACATCCTTCGGGTCCTTGCGCTCCATGATCGGCACCATCAGCTGGCTTTCCTGGGCGGCGCTGAAGGTCAGGTTGGAGAGCAGGCGGCTGACGTTGGGGCAGCGCTGCGCATAGTCCGGCGCGGTGACCACCGAGACGCTGGCGCGGCCTTCGTCGGGGCCGAAGACGTCCTGGCTGCCGGTGAGGTAGTGCATCTTCATGTTGATGTTCATCGGGTGCGGGGTCCAACCGACGAACACCACCCACTCGTTGCGCTGCCCGGCGCGCTTGACCGCGGCGAGCATGCCGGCTTCGCCGGACTCGACCAGCTGGAAGCCCTTCAGGCCGAACTGGTCCTTGTCGATCATGCCCTTGATGTTGGCGTTGGCGCCGGTGCCCGGCTCGATGCCGTAGATCTTGTTGCCGAGCTTGTCGCGGTACTTGGCGATGTCGGCGAAGGTCTTCAGGCCGCCGTCATATACATAGTCGGGCACCGCCAGGGTGGCCTGGGCGTCGGCCAGGCTGGGTTTCTCCAGCACGGTGACCTGCTTGGCCTGGAGGAAGGGCGCGATGTTCTTGTCCATCGCCGGCTTCCAGTAGCCGAGGAAGATGTCCAGGCGGTTGTCGCGGATGCCGGAGAAGATGATCTGCTGCACCGCGTTGGTCTGCTTGACCCGGTAGCCCAGGCTTTCGAGCAGCACATCGCCCATGGCACTGGTGGCAACGACGTCGGTCCAGGCGACCACGCCCATCCGCACGTCCTGACAGGACGCCTGTTCGGCGGCCCACGGCGACTGGCTGGCGAGTACAGCAGCGGCGCAGCCTACCGCTTTGATCATTCGCTTCATGACTTCTCCCTCAAGGCCTTTGCGGCAATGGTTATCGTTGTTGTGTCATGCGGCCCCGCCCGGCGGTGGCTGGAGTCAAAACTACGCAGTGCCTGCGGCGAAAAATCGCACACCGGCGACCACCTCTTGCACAGCAGCGACCTCCCCGATTGCCAGCGCCCAATAAATGCTCCATACCGGTTGATCACCGCCCGAATCGCCCGGATGACGCCGTGTCCAATGACTTCTGGTTTCTCCTGCTGCCCGGATTTTCCGTGATGGGTTTCGTCTCCGCCGTGGAGCCGTTGCGCGTGGCCAACCGCTTTCGCGGCGAGCTGTACCGCTGGCACCTGTGCAGCGTCGACGGCGGCCCGGTGCTGGCCAGCAACGGCATGTCGATGAACGCCGACAGCGGCCTGGAGACGCTGCGGCGCGGCGATACGCTGTTCGTGGTCGCCGGCTTCGATCCGTTGGGCACCTGCAACCCGGCGCTGGTGCACTGGCTGCGCTGGCTGGATCGCGAGGGCGTGACCCTCGGTGGCATCGACACCGGCAGCTTCGTCCTCGCCGAGGCCGGGCTGCTCGAAGGCCGGCGCTGCACCCTGCACTGGGAGGCGCTGGACGCCTTCCGCGAGAGTTATCCACAACTGGAGGCAACCCAGGAGCTGTTCGAGATCGACGGCCCGCGCATCACCAGCGCCGGCGGCACCGCGTCCATCGACCTGATGCTCGACCTGATCGCCCGCGCCCACGGCCCGGAGCTGGCGGTGCAGGTCTCCGAGCAGTTCGTCGTCGGGCGCATCCGCACCCGGCAGGACCACCAGCGCCTGCAGCTGGCGAGCCGCTACGGGGTAACCAACAAGAAGCTGATCCAGGTGCTCGGCGAGATGGAGCGGCACACCGAACCACCGCTCTCGACCCTGGAGCTGGCCGAGCACATCCAGGTCACCCGGCGCCAACTGGAGCGCCTGTTCCGCCTGCACCTGCACGACACGCCGTCGAACTTCTACCTCGGCCTGCGCCTGGACAAGGCTCGCCAGCTATTGCGGCAGACCGACATGAGCGTGCTGGAAGTGGGCCTGGCCTGCGGCTTCGAGTCGCCGTCGTACCTGTCGCGCAGCTACCGGGCGAAGTTCGGCGTGTGCCCGAGTCATGACCGGGCGGCGTTGCCGAGGGTGGCGACCTGATCCGTATCCCCTGTAGGAGCGCGCCATGCGCGCGATTCGCGGCCATGGGCCGCTCCTACACGGTGGAATGAAGCGATTGGCAAGATCCGTGGGGTCTTCGTCATTTATCCATAACCCGGCCAGGCGCAGCATTACAGCAACTGCAACGCCACTCTCCGAGGAAAACAGCCATGAGCGAACAACGTCCCCCGCTTCCGCCCTTCACCCGTGAAACCGCCATCCAGAAGGTCCGCGCCGCCGAGGACGGCTGGAACAGCCGCGATCCGCAGCGCGTGTCCCTGGCCTACAGCCCGGACAGCCAGTGGCGTAATCGTTCGACCTTCCTGCGCGGCCGTCCGCAGATCGTCGAGTTCCTCGCCGCCAAGTGGCGCCGCGAGCAGGAATACCGCCTGATCAAGGAGCTCTGGGCGTTCACCGACAACCGCATCGCCGTGCGCTTCGCCTACGAGTGGCGCGACGACTCGGGCAACTGGTTCCGCTCCTACGGCAACGAGAACTGGGCCTTCGACGAGAACGGCCTGATGTTCGAGCGGCACGCATCGATCAACGACCTGCCGATCAGCGAGGGCGAGCGGCTGTTCCGCTGGCCGCTGGGAAGGCGGCCGGATGAGCATCCGTCCCTCAGCGACCTGGGGCTGTGACGGTTTCTGGGTTATTCCCCGTCAGGCCATCGCAAGCGCTGGCCCGAAGGGGAATAACCCAGTAAATAACGCCGTTACGCCGGCACCGCCGCCGCATCCGGCACGGTGGTGAAACGCTCCGCCAGGATCATCGACGCAGCCTTCTCGCCGATCATGATGCAGGGCGCGTTGGTGTTGCCGCTGACCAGGGTCGGCATGATCGAGGCATCGACCACGCGCAGGCCCTTCAGACCGTGGACGCGCAGCTGCGAATCAACCACCGCCATCGGGTCGTGGCCCATCTTGCAGGTGCCCACCGGGTGGAACACGGTGGCGGCGTAGTCGCGCAGGTGTTCGAGCAGCTGCTCGTCGCTCTGCACCTGCGGGCCGGGCAGCATCTCGGCGCCGCGGATGGCATCGAACTCGGGCTGGGCGAGGATCTTGCGCGCCAGCTTCACGCCTTCCACCAGCACCCGGCCATCGGCCTCGTCGGCGAGGAAGTTGTAGTCGATCTCGATGTCGCCGCCGGGCTTCACGCGCAGTTCACCGATGCTTTTCGGGCGCAGCACGCAGGTGTGGATGGCGTAGCCGTGGCCCCACTCGAACAGGCGGCCGCGATGGCTGCGGTAGCCGGGCACGAAGTGGAATTGCACGTCGGCCAGGCCGTCCGCCAGCGGGGTGCGGGCGAAGCCGCCGGCCTCGACGTAGTTGGTGGTCAGCCAACCCTTCTTGCGCAGCAGGTACTTGAACGGCGAGAGCAGCACCTGGCCCAGCGAACCGAGGGAGAAGCCCAGGCTCAGCGGGCTCGGCGAGCGCACCGTGACCAGGCCGTCGAGGTGGTCCTGGAGGTTCTTGCCGACGCCCGGCAGGTGGTGCCGCGCCTCGATGCCGGCGGCCTGCAGCTCGTCGCGCGGGCCGATACCGGAGGCCAGGAGGATCTGCGGCGAACCCAGCGAGCCGGCGCTCAGCAGCACTTCGCGGCTGGCCAGCAGGCGCTCGCCGCTGCGCAGCTCAAGGCCCGTGACCCGCGCGCCGTCGAGCAGCAGGCGATGCACCTGGCAGTCGGTCAGCACGGTGAGATTCGGGCGCTGCAGCGGCGCGACGAAAGCGCGGTAGCTGCTCAGGCGCTTCGCATCCTTCTGGGTCACGTTGTAGATGCCCACACCCTCGAAGTCGCGGCCGTTGAAGTCGTCGTTCTGGCGCAGGCCGATGCGCTGCGCGGCCTTCACGAACAGGTGCGACAGCGGGTTGGGGTCGCGCGGGCGGTCGACCCAGAGCTCGCCCTGGGTGCCGTGCAGCGCCAGGTCCTGGCCGAGGCGATTGCCTTCTGATTTGCGGAAGTACGGCAGCACTTCGCGCCAGCTCCAGCCCTCGCAGCCGAGCTCGGCCCAGCGGTCGTAGTCCGAGGCGTGGCCGCGGATGTAGATCATGCTGTTCATCGAGCTGGAACCGCCGAGGGCCTTGCCGCGTGGGCAGTGCAGCGCGCGGTCGTTCAGGCGCTTCTGCGGCGCGGAGAAGAAGTTCCAGCTGTATTTGCGGCTCTTGTACAGGGTGATGGTGCCGGCCGGGGTCTGGATGCGCGGGCTGGCGTCGCTGCCGCCGGCCTCCAGCAGGCAGACGCGCACCGAGGGGTCGGCGCTCAGGCGGTTGGCCAGCACGCAGCCGGCGGAGCCGGCGCCGACGATGAGGTAGTCGTAGGTGTTGGGATCGTGGGGCATGGGGGTCTCCTTGTTGCCCGAGGGCCATTCGCTGGGCCCCCGCGTTCGCGGGGGAGACGATGGAGAGCACGTGCCGACGATCTCCGGCTCTTCACGTCATCCCCGCGAACGCGAAAACCTAATCAGTGCGCCTCTTCCAGGTCGTCGTGCAGCAGCCCGAGGATCTCGCGCTTCATGTCGATGAACTGGCGGTCCATGACCATGTCCAGCGAGCGCGGGCGCTCGATGGGCACGTCGAGGATGCGTTTGATGCGGCCCGGGCGGGCGCCCATGACGTAGACGCGGTCGCCCAGCAGGATGGCCTCGTCGATGTCGTGGGTGACGAACACCACGGTCTTCTTGCTGTGGTCCCAGACGCGCAGCAGGAGCTTCTGCATCTGCATGCGGGTCTGGCTGTCGAGGGCGCCGAAGGGCTCGTCCATCAGCAGGATCTGCGGGTCGTTGGCCAGCGCGCGGGCGATGGCCACGCGCTGCATCATGCCGCCGGAGAGCTGCTTGGGATAATTGCCGGCGAAGTTCGCCAGGCCCACTTCGTTGAGGTAGTAGTCGACGATTTCCTTGCGCTCGGAGGCCGGCATGCCGCGGCGCTTGAGGCCGAACTCGATGTTCTCGCGCACGGTGAGCCAGGGGAACAGGGTGTAGCTCTGGAACACCATGCCGCGGTCCGGGCCCGGCCCCTCGACGCGCTTGCCGCCGACGTAGATGTCGCCGTCGGTGGGCTCGGAGAGCCCGGCGGTGAGGTACAGCAGGCTCGACTTGCCGCAGCCGGAGGGGCCGACGATCACCGCGAACTGCTGGTCCGGCACTTCGAAGGAAACCTTGTCCAGGGCGGCGAAGGTGCCGCCGTCCGGGGTGCGGTAGCGCAGGCTGACCTGCTCCACGCGCAGCCGGGGTTGCTGCGCGCCCTGTGCGGCGGGAGCCGCGTCGTTGCGATGCATAGCGGTTACTGCGCCCATGAGGCCACCTTCAGACGGATGATGCGGAACAGTTGGTCGGTGATCAGCCCGAGCAGGCCGATGATGGCGATGGCGAGGAAGATCACGTCCACCTGGAAGCCACGCATGGCCTTCAGGCTGATGTAGCCCAGGCCGCTGCTGGCGGCGACGAGTTCGGCCACCACCAAGTAGGTCCAGGCCCAGCCCATGGTCACGCGCAGGGTGTCGAGCACGCCGGGCAGCGAGGCCGGGCCGAGTACGTGCATGACTACGTCGCGGCGGTTGCAGCCCAGGGTGTAGGAGGCGTTGACCAGGTCCTTGGAGACCCCGCGGGAGACGTCGGAGATCATCACCAGCTGCTGGAAGAAGGTGCCGAAGATGATCACCGCGACGCGCTGCTCGATGCCGATGCCGATCCACAGGATGAACAGCGGCACGAAGGAGGTCACCGGCAGGTAGCGGATGAAGTTCACCAGGGGTTCGAGGAACGCCTGGACGATGCGGAAGCTGCCCATCAGCAGGCCCAGCGGCACGGCGACCACCGAGGACACCAGGAAGCCGATCATCACCACTTCGACGCTGGCCAGCACATGGGTGCCGAGGGTGCCGTCGCCGGCCAGGCGGAAGGCGGCCTCGACCACCGCGCCGGGGCTGGGCAGGAACATCGAGGGCACCAGCCCACCGTAGGAGAACAGGGCCCAGAGGCCGAGCACCAGGAGCCAGCAGACGGCGCTGGCGGACCACACCAGGCGTACCGGCAGCTCGACCTTGGGGGTCAGGCAGCGGCTGAGCCAGGATTGCGCGGGACGAGACATCGATTACCTCCATGCGGCCGGCCGGGGGCCTCCGCCAGGATCAGGGGTGGAAAAATCGGGTGGGAAGGCGGGCACGGAGCCCGCCGGGATCACTGGACGACGTAGCGGGTGTCGACCAGGTCGTCGTAGCTGACCTGGAAGGTCTTGCCCTGCAGCTGGGTCCAGGTGCTGTTGGCCAGGCCGATGATGTCCTTGATGTCGCCTGGCTTGCCGGGCGCACCGAGGAGCTTCTCGCTCATGGCCTCGTCGTAGAAGCGCACGCCCTTGGCGGCGTCGGCCAGGTCCTTCGGATCGGCCAGGTAGCCGCCGACGCCCTTGGCCATGATCGCGTAGGCCTCCTGCGGGTGCTCCTTGGTGTACTGCACGGCCTTGTACAGGCCCTTCACCAGCGCCTTGACGTCCTCGGGCTGCTTCTCGATGACGTCGCAGTTCAACGCCACCACGTCGACGATCACGCCTGGGGTGCTGGTACTGTCGATCAGCACCTTGCCGGTCTGCTTCTGGCGCACCAGCGACAGGTGCGGCTCCCAGGTCACGGCAGCGGGCACGCGGCCGGCGATGAAGGCGGTGGCGGCATCGTCGGCGGTCATGTTCTGCACCTTGATGTCGCTCATGCTCATGCCGGCGTTCTTCAGCAGGTAGGACAGCCAGAACTGCGACACCGAGCCTTCGTTGACCGCCACTTCCTTGCCCTTGAGCTGGGCCAGGCTGGTGACGTCCTTGCCCACCAGCACGCCGTCGCCGCCATGGCTGTCGTCCAGCGCGGCTACAGCCTTGAAGCAGAACTGCGGGCGGTACTTGAGGATTTCGTCGATGGTCGAGGCGGAACCTGAGAGCTTCCCGGAGGCCTGGGCGGCCATGTACATCGAGGCTTCCTCGATGGGAGTCAGCTGCAGGTCGAGGCCCTGTTCCTTGAAGTAGCCCAGGTCGCGGGCGAGGTACAGGGTGCCGTAGCCGACCCAGGTGGTATGGCCGATGGACAGGGTGCCGGCCTGGGCGGCACCGGCGGCGCCGGCGAGCAACCCGGCGAGGGCGAGGGGACGAGCGAGACGCACGAGCAAGGACTTGTTCATGAAGCACTCCCACAGCCGATTTGGCTTGTTATTGGATAACTGCGGCAGTGGCCAGGTGGCCGAAGATCGACTCTCACCGAATCTGTGCGACGCGGAGCTCTGCGGCTCCTGCACCTGTTGGCAGGCGGCGGTTGGCAAGAGGTGACAGGCCGATGGTGGCCGAAGCGAGAGGCTCGGAAAATTATTATTTATGTGGTTGCGACATAAGAAAAAGCTGCCTTCAGCTGGCCGCCCGGTCAGGATGTAAACCGCGGCCGAGTACAGGGTCGGCCAGGCACTATCGTTGATTGATGTGCCCTTTTTCGTCGAAACAGGCTTCCTGCCCTGACGCTGCATCCCCTGCTGCGCGCCCCGACCGACGCGGCCTAAGCGGCCTGCCACGGCGGTAAGGCGGCGGCATCGGCGATGCCGGCGAGGGATGCGGATGGCGCTTCTTCCGCTAAATTTCGGACAAGCCGAAGTCGCCATGTATCAAGGCCTTTACGGTCTTGACCTGGATGGCATATTCCCGGATCAGAGTTTTGTTAAGATTTGCTGAACTTCGATCGTCCCTTCCAGTCCGACGCACTTCATTGAAGGATGCCCAGGACGTACCGAGAGTCCCATGCTGCAACGCTATTTCTGGAAGCTGCTGCCCAAGAGCCAGCGCGCCTTCCTGCTCAGCCGAATGCCGGCCGAGGAGCGCCCGCTGGTGAACAAGGCAATGTCGGCGAAGGCGCACTTCCCCGACTACTTCCGCCAGCAGGGGTGCCTGTTCATCCACGTACCCAAGTGCGCCGGCAGCAGCCTTTGCGCCGCCCTGTTCGGCAAGGGTCGCCCCGGCCACCTGCCGCTGTACTGGTACGAACAGCAGTTCCCCCGGGATTACGCCGAAAGCTTCAAGTTCAGCTTCGTCCGCGATCCGCTGGAGCGCGCCTATTCGGCCTACGCCTACCTGCGCGGCAACCAGCTGGCCAAGCGCGACCAGGCGGCCCACGAGCTGGTCAGCCGCTACCGCGACTTCGACGACTTCATCCAGCAGTGGCTGCATCCGGAAAACCTGCACAAGCAACTGCATTTCGTGCCGCAGACCGATTTCCTCTGCGACTCCCTCGGCCACCTGGCGATGGATTTCATCGGCCGCCAGGAGAGCCTCGATGCGGACTTCCGCGCGCTCTGCGAACGCCTGAACCTGGACGTGCAGCTGCCGCACCTGAACGCCTCGCGCGAGCGCAGCGAACAGCCCGCCCGCGACCTTTGCAGCACCCGTACGCGCCGCCTGGTGCGTCGCGCCTACCAGCGCGACTACCAGCTGCTCGGCTACGAATGACGAGCCTGCCCATGACCGATACCCTGCACATCCACCCCCACGCCAGCAGCATCAGCCCGCAAGACCGCGCCCTGCAGAAAGGCCAGCAGCCCTGCTGCGTCTGGCTCACCGGGCTGTCCGGATCGGGCAAGTCGACCCTGGCCAATGCCCTCGAAAAGGCCCTCCATGCGCAGGGCATCCACAGCTTCCTGATCGATGGCGACACCCTGCGCAGCGGACTGAACTGCGACCTCGACATGAGCGAGGCCGGGCGTCGCGAGAACATCCGCCGGCTGACCGAAGTGGCGCGGCTGATGCTCGACGCCGGGTTGGTGGTGATCGTCTCCGCCATCACGCCGTTCCGCGCCGACCGCGAAGCCGCGCGCCAGCGCCTGGGCAAGGATGCGCTGCTCAGCGTCTACGTCAGCACACCGCTGGAAGTCTGCGCCGAACGTGATCCGAAAGGCCTGTATCGTGCCGCCCGCGAAGGACGCATCCGCAACTTCACCGGCATCGACAGCCCCTACGAGCCGCCGCTGGACGCCGACTGCGCGATCGACACCAGCCGCGTCGACACCGAACAGGCCACCGCCGCCCTGCTGGAGCAGGTCCTGCGCCGCTGCCGCAGCTGAGCCGCGCTTGCCCGCGGGCATCGCGGCTCGGCAAGATGCCGGCTCTATCCCTGCCGCGGAGTAGCCGTGTCCATCCTGTTCGAGGCCCTCTGGCCACTCTTCGCGCTCATCGTCGGCGGCTTCCTGCTGCGCCGTCGCGGCTTTCCCGGCGAAGCCTTCTGGCCGGCCGCAGAACGCCTGAACTACTTCATCCTGTTCCCGTCCCTGCTGTTCGCCAGCCTGGCCAAGGCGCCGCTGCACGATCCCGGCATCGGCCGGCTGGCGCTGGCGGTACTGCTCGGGCTGGGCGCGGCCTGGCTGCTGCTGTTGCTCTGGAGGCGCCTGCGCAGCTGGAGCGCGGCGCGCTTCGGCGCCCTGGCGCAAGGAGTGCTGCGCTTCAACACTTACCTGGGCCTTGCGGCGATCGGCAGCCTGTACGGCAAGGACGGCCTGACCCTGGCCGCGCTCATGCTGGCGCTGCTGGTGCCGGCGGTGAACCTGATGTCGGTCTGGGCGCTGACCGCCGAGCGCGGCATCGGCCCGCGCGCTCTGTTGCTGCCGATACTGAAGAACCCGCTGATCCTCGCCTGCGCCGCCGGCGCGCTGGTCAACCTGGCCGGCATTTCGCTCGACGGTGGCGGTGCCCGGCTGTTCGATCTGCTCGCAGTAGCCAGCCTGCCGCTGGGCTTGCTCTGCGTAGGCGCTGCGCTGCAACCCAAGGAGCTGCGCGCCGAGCTGCCTGCCCTGCTCGGCTGCTGCGCTACGCGCCTGCTGGCGATGCCGGCGCTGGCCTTCTGCATCACCCGGCTGCTCGGCCTGGCGCCATTGGAGAGTGCGGTGCTGGTGCTGTTCTTCGCCCTGCCGACCGCACCGACCTCCTATGTGCTGACCCGCGAGCTGGGCGGCGACAGTCACCTGATGGCCGGCGTCATCACCCTGCAGACCCTGCTGGCCGGCGCCAGCCTGCTGCTGGTGATGGGCCTGGTGCAGGCTGCGGGCTGAGGCCTCAGAGCGAAGGCACCGGCGCATTGGCCGGCCAATCGAGCACGCCCTTGTCGTTGAAGCGCACGGTGCCGAACAACCCACCGGCGAGCTTGCCGCTGAGCTCGTAGGGCAAGCCCTTCAGCGGTTGCGCGTTGCCCAGCCCCCAGGCCTGGCGCACCAGGCGGAAGGCGGAAATGCTCACCGGCACGCTCAACACCTGTTCGCCGAAGCGCGGCACCTGGCCGCTCTGGTCGCTGACGCCACTGGCCAGCGGCCGCCCGTTGACGCTCAGGTCCAGCGCTACGCCGTGGTAATCGATGTTGCTGTCGTTGGGGTTCTGCACCCGCAACTTGACCGCGAAGCGCGCTTCCATGCCCTGCCCCGGCAACGGCTCCAGCCCGACCAGATCGACCCGCAGCGGGTCGCTGCCACCGAACCAGCTGGCGCAGGCGCCCAGGTTGAGCAGCAGGGCCAGGGTCAGCAGATGGCGTAGAACGGAGCGGATGGGCATGCGGTTTGGCCTTTCGGGGACGGAGGTCGGGAAAGTCTAGCTGGGTGTGCCTGCGCCACGGCGATCCTACAAATTCTCCACAGGCTCATCCCGCCGGGGCTTTACTCAGGGAAAGCATCACGGAAAGCACTGCCGGGCGAACCCTCGCGGGAATACGAGGGTCTACCATGACAGTCAGATGACAAAGAACGGCCATGCTGACCCTGCCGTCCACGGGCACCAAAGGACGTCGGGCGGCGCGCTGTACGAGGGGGGCCGCCATGCTGAAGCTGCTCGATCTGCTGTCCGCCGTTGCCCTGTTGGTGTGGGGCACGCACATCGTCCGAACCGGCATCCTGCGGGTGTACGGCGCCAACCTGCGGCGCATCCTCAGCCGCAGCGTGCAGAAGCGCCCGCTGGCCTTCGCGGCCGGCATCGGCGTCACCGCGCTGGTGCAGAGCAGCAATGCCACCGCCCTGCTGGTCACCTCCTTCGTCGCCAGCGGCCTGATGGCGCTGGCCCCGGCGCTGGCGATCATGCTCGGCGCCGACGTCGGTACGGCGCTGATGGCGCGGGTGTTGACCCTCGACCTGTCGTGGCTGTCGCCGCTGGCGATCTTCTTCGGCGTGGTCTTCTTCCTGACGCGCAAGCAGACGCCGCTAGGGCAACTCGGCCGGGTCTTCATCGGCCTCGGGCTGATCATCCTGGCGCTGCAGTTGATAGTCGCGGCGGCCGAGCCCATGACCCAGGCCAAGGGTGTCAAGGTGCTGTTTTCCAGCCTGACCGGCGACGTCATGCTCGACGCCATGACCGGTGCGCTCTTCGCCATGATTTCCTACTCCAGCCTGGCCGCCGTACTGCTCACCGCGACCCTGGCGACGTCCAAGGTGATCTCGCTGAAGGTCGCGCTGTGCCTGGTGGTCGGCGCCAACCTGGGTAGCGGCATCCTCGCCCTGATCGGCACTACCGCACAGAACGCCGCCGGGCGCCGCGTGGCGCTGGGCAGCTTGCTGTTCAAGGTCGCCGGCTGCGTGCTGGTGCTGCCGCTGATCGGCCCGTTGTCGCAGTGGGTCGACGGCTGGCCGTTCCGCACCCAGGAGCTGGTGATCGCGTTCCACGTGCTCTACAACTCGGTGCGCTGCCTCGCCTGCCTGCCGCTGACCAGCCACATGGCCGCCTTCTGCACGCGCCTGCTGCCGGACCGGCCGACCCCGGAAGATCGCGTGCGCCCCCGCCACCTCGACCCGGCGGCACTGGAAACGCCGAGCCTGGCGCTGGTCAACGCGGTGCGCGAGACCCTTCGCATGGGCGATATCGTCGAGCAGATGCTGAACAACCTGCTGGACGTGATCCGCACCGGCAACCCGCTGCTGGGCAAGGAGATCCGCAAGCTCGACGACGACGTCGACGCCCTCTACACGGCGATCAAGCTGTACCTGGCGCGCATGCCCCGCGAGGACCTGGTGGAGCGCGACAGCCGGCGCTGGGCGGAGATCATCGAACTGGCGATCAACCTCGAACAGGCGGGCGACATCATCGAGCACATGCTCAGCGCCGTGCAGGACAAGAAGACCTCCCGCAGCCGCTCCTTCTCCGACAACGGCTTGGCCGAGATCACCGCGCTGCACAGCCAGCTGCAGGTCAACCTGCGCCTGAGCCTGTCGGTGTTCCTCAATGGCGACCAGGAAGGCGCGCGCCGCCTGCGCCGCGCCAAGCAGCGCTTCCGCCTGCAGGAACGGCGCTACGCGCACTCGCATGTCGAACGCCTGCGCCAGCAGGTCGTGCAGAGTATTGAAACCAGTTCACTGCACCTGGACCTGATTTCCGATATGAAGCGCCTGAACTCGTTGTTCTGCGCCATCGCCTACGCCGTGCTGGACAACCCCGACACGCTCCCCGGCGAGCTCGAGGAGGCCCTGGAGGCCCTGCAGGAGGACGACGTTCGAGGACTGGAGGAACAGCGCCTGCCGACATCCCCTTCGGATTCCAGCGCCATCGGATAAGAGCGCTCCGAAGCATGACGCCAAGACGCTGACACTTTTCATCCGGATCGGGCAGAATCAGCCGCCATGGACGACAGCAGCCCCCTCAGCCATTGCCAACCCTCGGTCAGCGCCGGCCTCACGCAGGCTGTACTGGTCGCCGCCGAGCGCCTGGGCCTGCAGCGCAGCGAATTGCTCAGTGCTTCGGACGTGCAGGAGCGCCAACTGGCCGACCCCGACGGACGCATCGCCTTCCGCAACCAGGAAGCCCTCTGGCACTACATCCAGACGCACCTGCAGCATCCCGAACCCGGCCTTGCCCTGGGCGGGAACCTGCCAGCGGCGTCATTCAGCGTCCTCAACTACCTGTTGCAGACCAGCGCCACCCTCGGCGAGGCGCTGGAGACCGCCCTGCGCTACCAGCGCCTGGGCGGTGAGGGTGGCGAAGTGCTGATGAGCGAGGCCGGCGACCTGGCCTGGATCAGCTACCTGCCGCTGAACCCTCTGGTACCGGCAACCCGCGCGCGGGTCCTGGCGCTGATGAGCTTCTGGGTCCTGCAATTGCGCGCCCTGCTGCCGGAATTCGAACTGGCCGGCTGCCACTTCATCCATGCCGAGCCGCCGACGCTGGACCACTACCGCGAGCGCTTCGCCTGTCCGCTGCATTTCGGCGGCAACGAATACTCCCTGTGCCTGCCGCGACGCCTGCTCGCCAAGCAGCTGCCGCAAGCCAACCCGCCCCTGCGCAACCTGCTGCGCCAGCACGCCGAGTGCCTGCTGGCCAAGCTGCCCAGCGCCAGCGTGCGGGCGCGGGTCACGGCACTGCTCGGCAACCAGCTCAGCCGCGGCGAACCCGGTCGCGCGGCGCTGGCCCAGGAACTGGGGTTGAGCGAACGCACCCTGCAGCGGCGCCTGGCGGAAGAAGGCAGCAGTTATCAACAGCTGCTCACTGACACTCGCCGCCAGCTCGCCGAGCGCTACCTGGAGGAAGGCCAGTTGCCGGCGACCGACATTGCCCTGCTGCTCGGCTATTCCGAGCCCAGCGTGTTCTTCCGTGCCTTCCGCCACTGGACCGGGAAGACTCCAGGCGAATACCGTCAATCGGCTGCCAAGATCACTCCAGCGTCGAACTGACCCGGATCAATGTCACGGATTGGCCATTCACTAACCTAATGGCCAGTTGATATTACCGAGTCGTATCGAAATGACCCTCAGCCGGTTTCCAGCGCAATTGCTGGTCACGTCCCAAGACCCGACACTAGCCCGCGAGCTGCGTGCCCTGCTGGCGGCCCACGAGATGCCCTGCGCAGTGCTCAGCGGCCGCCAGGACTGCTCGCAGGCGCCACTGTGCCGCTGGTTCAAGGACGCGCCCCTGAGCGACAGCGCACGCGTGCTGGCCCTGCTGGACGACGCCATCACGGTGCTCGAACGCAGCCGCCACGCCTTCAAGTCCCGAGAGCTGGGCGAACTCCGACTGCGTCTCAGCAATGCACTGAAGGAGTTGTCTGACAGATATCCGCTGGTGTAAAAATCGCCGACCAGAACTCCGCTACATCCGGAGCCGGCTTTGCCGGGCAGGACGCCAGGGCCTGCAAGACAAAGCGCCGCCACCGTCACCGATCACTCGGTCGACGGGGCGGCGCTTTTTTCATGCCCGAAGAAAAGTACAAGGAGAACAATGGCATGGGCCTGGGACCCAAGTTCGACAGCGTTCTAGACCGCATCGGCCTGTCGCCGGCGGAGGTCGAGCAACGCCTGAGCTACCTCGACTGGCAGGAGGCCGACGGCCGCCGCTTGCACGAGTTCGAGGACCTGGAGGACAGCCACCTGCTGTTCATCGACCGTCTCTACGACCACCTCGCGCAATTCCCGCCGCTGGCCTCGATCATCGGCAACCCGGCCATCCTCACCCGCCTCAAGCACAGCCAGACCGAGTACTACCGGCAGCTGTGGAGCGCGCCCTTCGACCCCACCTACGTGCGCGACCGCCTGCGCATCGGCATGGTCCACCAGCAGGTCGGCGTCGACCTCAAGTGGTACCTGGGCGCCTACCGCCAGTACCTCGACCACATCCTCGACGAACTGCTTGGCGCGCATCCCCATGCCCCGGTCTTCGCCAGCCTGCTCAAGCGCGTGTTCTTCGACATGTCGCTGGCCATCGACACCTACACCGCAGCCCAGCGCCAGGCCCTGGAAGACAGCGAGGCGCGCTTTGCCCGCGCCCTGCGCGGAGCCAACGACGGTATCTGGGACTGGGACCTGGGCAACGACCGCCTGTACGTTTCCGAGCGCTGGGCCGGCATGCTCGGCCTGAACCGCGACAGCCTCGGCGAAGGCAGCGCCAGCTGGTTCGCACGCGTGCATCCCGACGACCTGCCCGGGCTGAACCAGGCGATCGAAGCGCACCTGCGCGGCAACTCCACCCTGCTAAGCCACGAGTACCGGATTCGCCAACGCGACGGCAGCTACCTGTGGGTGCTGGCGCGCGGCGTGATCACCGAAGGGCGCATGGCCGGCTCGCAGACCGACATCAGCCAGCGCAAGGCCAGCGAGCACCAGCTCAGCCACGCCGCGCGCCACGACCCGCTGACCGGCCTGGCCAACCGCCTGCGCCTGGACGAGCTGCTGCAACAGGCCCTGCAGCGCCAGCGCCGGCCCGGCGCGCGCGAGGCCGGGCTGCTGTTCATCGACCTCGACCGCTTCAAGCTGATCAACGACAGCCTCGGCCACGCCGTCGGTGACCGCGTGCTGGTCGACGTCGCCCAGCGCCTGCTGCGCTGCCTGCGTCCGGGCGATCACCTGGCCCGCTTCGGTGGCGATGAATTCGTCGTGCTGCTCGACGACATGGCCAGCCTGGCCGATGCCGAGGGGGTCGCCCAACGCATGCTCGACTGCCTGCACCAGCCGCTGCACCTGGAAGGCCGCACCCTGGTGGTCAGCGCGAGCATCGGCATCACCGGGCTGATCGGCGATGGCCAGGCGCTGGACACCCTGCAGGCGGCCGACCTTGCGCTGTACCGCGCCAAGGAAGCCGGCAAGGCGCAGTACGCGCGCTTCAGCAGCGAATTGCAGGCCGCCGCGCAGCACCGCCTGGCGCTGGAAAGCGACCTGGCGCAAGCGCTCGACCGCGGGGAGTTCGACCTGCATTACCAGCCGATCCTGGATATCGACATCGACCCGCCGCGCTGCATCGCCGTCGAGGTACTGCTGCGCTGGCGCCGCGACGGCGAGGCGGTCTCGCCGTTGCAGTTCATTCCGGCGCTGGAGGAATCCGGGGAAATCGTCCGCGTCGGCGACTGGGTCCTGCGCCAGGCCTGCCGGCAGACCCTGGCCTGGCAGCGCGAAGGGCAGCCGCAGTTGTACTGCTCGGTGAACCTGTCGATCCGCCAGCTGCAGCAGCCGGGCTTCGCCGAGCGCCTGCAACAGATCCTCGGCGAGACGGGCCTGGCGCCCTCCAGCCTGGTGCTGGAGATAACCGAGAGCCTGATGATGCAGGACGCGCCCGATACCCTCGCCTGCCTGCGCGAGCTGGCCGCGCTCGGCGTGTACCTGGCCCTCGACGACTTCGGCACCGGCTATTCCTCGCTGGGCTACCTCAAGCGCTTCCCGCTGCACCTGCTGAAGGTCGACCGCAGCTTCATCGCCCGCGTCCCCGACGATCCCGAGATGAGCGCCATCTGCCGGGCGATCATCGGCCTGGGCCACAGCCTGGGCCTGGAAGTGGTGGCCGAAGGCGTCGAGCACGAAGACCAGCTCAAGTTCCTCCACGAAGAAGGCTGCCGTTTCGCCCAGGGCTTCCTGTTCAGCCGCCCCATGGCCGCCGACCAGTTGTTCGCCAGTAACCCGGAGACTCCGCGATGAAGCTCAACCTGCCGGTCAGCGGGCGCCAGGTCGAGGTACCGGCCAGCGCCAACATCCTTTCCACCACCGATCTCAAGGGTGCGGTTAGCCACATCAACCCGGACTTCATCAGCATCAGTGGCTTCAGCGCCGAGGAGCTGCTGGGCCAGAACCACAACCGCGTGCGTCACCCGGACATGCCGCCGGCCGCCTTCGCCCACCTCTGGCAGACGCTGAAGGACGGGCGCAGCTGGATGGGCCTGGTGAAGAACCGCTGCAAGAACGGCGACCACTACTGGGTGAGCGCCTTCGCCACGCCGATCCGCCGCGACGGCAAGGTGGTCGAATACCAGTCGGTGCGCACCCGCGCCGAACCCGCCCAGATAGAAGCGGCCGAGCGACTTTATGCACAGCTGCGCGCCGGCGCCCGCCTCGCTCGGCCGCGCCTGGGACTGTTGCCGCGACTGCTCGGCGGACTGCTCCTGGCGCAAGGCCTGGGCGCCCTGCTGGCCTTCGCCGTGCCGGGCCTGTCTTTCCTTTCGCCATGGCTCGCCCTGCTGCTCGGCGGTGCCTGGCTGATCCATCAGTTGCGCCCGTTCGGTCGGTTGCTCGCGCGCGTCCGGCGCATCGCCGACAACCCGCTGAGCCAGCGTCTGTACAGCGGCCGCGACGACGAGTTCGGCGAGATCGATTTCGCCCTGTGCATGCTCGAAGCCGAGACCGGCGCGGTGGTCGGGCGCATGGCCGAAGCCGCGCGCCAGCTCGCCGAGCAGGCCGGGCAGCTGGCCACGGCGGTGGCCAGCAGCTACGCCGGCACCCGGCGCCAGCAGCAGGAGACCGACCAGGTGGCCAGCGCCATGCAACAACTGGCGCAGAGCGTCCAGGACGTTGCGCGCAACGCCCAGCACAGCGCGGTGGCCGCGCAATGCAGCGACCGCGTGACCCAATCCGGACAGGGTGAAGTTCAAGCCACGCGCAACCGCCTCTCGGAGCTGGAGTCCGGCGTGCGCCAGGCCAGCAGTGCGGTAGAGCAGCTGCACGGGCACAGCGAGGGCATCTCGCGGATGCTCCAGGTAATCCAGGACGTCGCCGAGCAGACCAACCTGCTGGCGCTCAACGCCGCCATCGAGGCTGCGCGCGCCGGCGATGCCGGCCGGGGCTTCGCCGTGGTCGCCGACGAGGTTCGCGCGCTGGCCTCGCGCACGGCCGATTCGGCGGAAGATATCCACAGGCTGGTCGGCGACCTTCAACGCGGCGCCGGAGATTCGGTACAAGCCCTGCGCCAATGCTGCAACCAGGCGCAAGCCAGCCTTGAGCAGGCAGGCCAGGCCGCCGGCACGCTGCAGCAGATAGGTGCGCAAACCGCGGCGATCCAGCGCATGAGCCTGGAGATCGCCGGCGCCATCGAGGAACAGGGCTGCGCCAGCGAAGAGATGCAGCGCAGCCTCCTGGCGATCCGCGAATCGGCCGACGGCAATGCCGTCAGCGCCGGCGCGAGCCAGGCCAGCGCCTCGCGCATGGCGCAGCTGGCCGAAGACCTGCGGCTGCTCGCCGGCAGTTTCTGGGAGGGTCGGCGTGGCTAGCGCTTGTCCGCCTTGATGCCACGCGCGGCGAGGAAGGCCAGGAAGGCCTCGCGGCTGGAGTAGCGCGGCTGGTAGCCGAACTCTTCCTTGAGCCGGCGATTGGCGAGCACCGGGCGGTAGCGCAGGAAGTCCACCTGCTCCGGGCCGTACTGCGACAGGCCCAGCGGCTTGAGCACGGCGAGCGCACTGCGCATCACCAAGGCCGGATAGGGGCGGTAGGGCTTGCCGAGGATCTCGGCGATCTCGCGCATGCTCAGGGCGCCGTCGCCGGCCAGGTTGAAGATGCCTTCGCTGTTGCGCTCCAGGCCCTGGCGGATGATGTTCACCACGTCCTGGTCCCAGATGAACACGAAGCGGCTGCAACGCCCGCTGATGCCCAGCACCGAGCGGCGCTTGAACAGGTCGGTGATCGGATTGTGTGCGCCGCGGCCGAGGATGGTGCCGGGGCGCAGGACCAGCTGGCGCATCTGTGGATAAGTCTTCCGCGCCTTGGCCAGCAGCTCCTCGACCTCGTGCTTGTGCCGCGCATAGACGAACTGCGGATGACCGCGCAGCGGGTCCTCCTCGTCGATCCACTCGGCGTTTTCCGGGTGATAGCCGTAGGCGGCGCCGGAACTGGTGACGATCAGCTGGCCCACGTTGCACTCACCGGCGGCTTCGATCAGCGTCCGCGTGCCGCCGACTTCGATGGTGTGCAGCAACACCGGCGACATGTCGCGCGGCGGATTGATCACCGCGGCCAAATGCACGATGGCGTCCGGCCGATAGTTGCGCACGCAGTCCATCACCTGCTTGGGATGGCTCAGGTCCATGCGCACGGGTTCGACGTTGGGCTTCAGATTGTGCCCGGGCAACGCGCGTACGTCGGCGGCAATCAGGTGCCAGTCCAGGTGCTGGACGGCCAGGTCGCTGAGCAGATTCTGCCCGATGTAGCCGGCCGCGCCGGTAATCAGAACCCGCATGGGGAAGCCTCGACGAGAAGCGGGAAGAGCCAGGGTAAGGCTAGTCGCAATAGGCCAGCAGTGATACTTCGCGCCACTGTCGATGATCGGGGAAGACAACCGCCCGCCGGTCGGCCGCCAGGCATGCCCTCCATCGCCGGCCGGCGCCCCACGGGTAGGTAGATGCGGACCAATCCGCTATTCTCGTGGCTTTGCTTCGCCGGGCCCGGTTCCATGCGTTGGTTGTTCGTCCCTCTGTTCCTGCTGCTGCTCCTTTCCCGGGCAGGCGCCGACCCACGCGCGGCGGTCGAGGGCTACCAGTTGCAGAACGGCATGGGTGTGCTGTTCAAGCCCACTTCGCAGAGCGGCTCGGTGTCGATCCGCCTGGTGGTCGGCGTCGGCTTCTCCGACTTCTCCTGCCAGGACCGCCAGCTCCCGCACCTGATGGAGCACCTGTTCTTCAGCGGCCTGAACGGCGGCGACGAAGCCGACCTCGAAGCCCGCATGCAGGCCCTGGGCGGCCAGTGGAACGCCTATACCAGCGAGGGCGACACCACCTTCGTCATCGAGGCGCCGGCCGCCACCCAGCGCCAGGTCCTCGACCTGCTGCTGGAAGTGCTCACCCGCACCCGCCTGGACGCCGCCAAGATCGCAGCCACCAAGCAGGTGCTGGTGCGCGAGGACGGTGGGCACTACTCGCACCTGCAGCGGTTCCTCGACCACCAGAACACCAGCCGGCCCGGACAGGAACAACTGGCCGTGGAACTCGGCCTGGCCTGCACTGAGCGGCCCGAGGTGGCGCAGTTGACCCAGACACAGCTGGAGAAGCTGCGCAGCGACTGGTACGTGCCGAGCAACATGACCCTGATCGTGGTCGGCGACCTCGACCCGCGCCTGCCCGCCTACCTCAACCGCACCTTCGGCAGCCTGCCCGACCACGCGACGCCGGAACGCCGCGAGCTGCCGAGCATGAAGGGCCCGGCCGCAGCCATGCGCACCCTCAACACCGGGTTGTTCGGCGAGGGGGCGGTGGTGCATTGGATCTATCCGGAACCTGAGGAAGCCGACGGCGCCGCCCTCGACCTGCTGCAGGCCTATCTGAGCGACCTGCTGTACAGCGAGCTGCGCGTCCACCACGGCCTGTCCTACGGCCCCTGGAGCGAGCGCGCGGCCTACGCCAACCAGGGTTTCCTCAGCCTCAATGCAGACATCGCACGGGAAGACCAGGACGCCACCGTCCAGGCCATGCGCCAGTTGCTCGACAACATCCGCGAGCACGGCCTGGACCCGGCGCGCTTCGCCCGCATCCAGCGCGTGGCGCGGGCGCAGCTGGCCTGGAGCACGCCGAGCAATGCGAGCCTGGCCGACTACTACTGGGGCGCGCTGGGCGACTACGACGGCGAACGCTTTCCCAACGAAGACCGGCGCCTGGCCCAGGTCAGCCTGCAACAGGCCAACGCGGCGGCGCGCGAGCTGTTCAAGGGCGACGGCTACCTGCGCATCGAACGTCCACTGCTGGACGACGATATGGTCTATCCGCTCGGCGCCGCGGCGGCGCTACTCCTGCTCGCGCCCCTGGGCTTCGCCCTGCTGCGCGTTCGCCGCCGCGACGACAAAACCGCTTAGAGCTCCAGGCGGCGCACCACGCGGGTGGCGTCGTCCGGATCGAGCTGTGCACAGAAGCCCAGCTCGCGGGCGAGGTCGCGCATGTCGCGGTCGATGGCCTGGTCGACGCTGTACATCTCGCTGAAACCGTTACGCCGCGCCACTTCGATCAGCCGGCGCATCAGCACCTGCTCCAGACCGCGGCGCTTCCACTCGTCCGCTACGGTGAGGGCGCATTCGCATTGGCCGCTGGCTTCGCCCGCCGCATAACGGCTGATGCCGACTTCGCGCAGCTCGCCATCGACATGGGCAAGCGCGATGAAAGCCATGTTCTGCTGGTAGTCGACGTCCATCAGGCTATCGAGCAGCGCATCGCTGATCTTCACCACGGCGTGGAAACGCAGCTTGCGGGTCAGGGGCGACAGGCGCTCGAGGAAGGCGCGTTCCAGCTCGCGATCCTCGCTGCGCAGCGGACGGATCAGCACGTGGCTGCCGTCTTCCAGCGTTTCGATCCAGTGGTCGTGGCCGGCAGCGGCAAGGGCCGCCGCTTCGGACTGCAGGTGGGTGGACATGGCTCGTCTCCAGAGAGAACAGAAAGGGATGGCGCATCCTCTCTCTTCCCCATCCGGCCTCCCTTGACGGGGGTCAACTGGCGCCCGGAGGCGCCAGGGACGATTTGTCGCAGGGCTGACTCAGGCGCCAGCCAGGGCGCCGCCGGGCAGCGCACGGCCGCCACGGCGGAACAGCACCAGGGTGGCCACCAGGCCGAACAGCGCCGCGCCGCTCAGCCACAGGCCGGGCGCCGCCTTGTTGTCCAGGCTGTGGATAAGCCAGGTGCAGACCGCCGGCGTGAAGCCGCCGAAAGTCGCGGTGGCCAGGCTGTAGGCCAGGGAGAAGCCGGTGGTGCGCACGTCGGCCGGCATCACCTCGGTCAGCGCCACCACCATGGCGCCGTTGTAGCTGCCGTAGAGGAACGACAGCCACAGCTCGACCATCAGCAGGCGCGCGAAGCTCGGCTCGGCGACCAACCAGGACAGCGCCGGGTAGGCGGTCAGCAGCGCCAGGCTGGTCGCGGCGATCAGCAGAGGACGACGGCCGATGCGGTCGGACAGCGCGCCCATGACCGGCAGCCAGATGAAGTTCGACAGGCCGATGCACATGGTCACCAGCAAGCTGTCGAAGTCCGACAGGTGCAGCTCGTTCTTGCCGAAGGTCGGGGTGTACGCGGTGATCAGGTAGAAGGACACGGTGGTCATCACCACCATGGCGGTGCCGGCCAGCACCAGGCCAAAGTTCTGGCCGATGGAGCGCAGCACTTCGCCCAGGCTCGGATGGTGCTTGCGCTTCTGGAAGGCTTCGGTCTCTTCGAGCGAGCGACGGATGATGAACAGTGCCGGGACGATCATGCAGCCGACGAAGAACGGCACGCGCCAGCCCCACTCGCCCATCTGCTCGGGGCTCAGCCAGTGGTTGAGGATCACCCCCAGCAGCCCGGCGAAGACCACCGCCACCTGCTGGCTGGCGGACTGCCAACTGACGAAGAAGCCGCGCTTGCCGGGGGTGGCGATCTCCGCCAGGTACACCGACACCCCGCCCAGCTCGACGCCAGCCGAGAAGCCCTGCAGCAGGCGGCCGACCAGCACCAGAATCGGCGCCACCACGCCGAGGGTGGAATAGCCCGGCACGAAGGCGATCAGCAGGGTGCCCATGGCCATCAGCCCGAGGGTGATGATCAGGCCCTGGCGACGGCCATGGCGGTCGATGTAGGCGCCGAGGAAGATGGCGCCCAGCGGACGCATCAGGAAGCCGGCGCCGAAGGTGGCCAGCGACAGCATCAGCGAGGCGAAGGCGTTGTCGCCGGGGAAGAAGGTCTTGGCGATGGCGGTGGCGTAGAAGCCATACACCATGAAGTCGTACATCTCGAGGAAGTTGCCGCTGACCACACGGAAAACGGCTTTGGCCTTGGAATTGTTGGAAGCCATTGGAAGCACCACTCAGGCAGACACGGGGTCCTTCCCGAGCGCGAAGGATCGGGGCAGCGGCCGGGAAGATATTTGTAACCCTATGTGTAAAAACTCCCGGAGAGCAATCGGAAAATCGCCGAAAGGCCCGAAATACAAGGGTTTGAAAGCCTCGTGAAAGCTTCGCGACAGCTCGTCGGATGTATTTGACCCGAACCAGAAAATTCGAATTCGAACTCAGCCGAAGAACCAGTAGCAGACCGCGATGGACGCCAGGACGCCGGCGAGGTCGGCCAGAAGCGCACAACCCACGGCATGGCGCGCACGCTGGATGCCGACCGAGCCGAAATACACCGCCAGCACGTAGAAGGTGGTCTCGGTGCTGCCCTGCATCACCGCTGCCAGGCGACCGGGGAAACTGTCCACACCCTGGCTGTGCATGGTTTCCAGCAGCATGGCGCGCGCGGCGCTGCCGGAGAACGGCTTGACCAGCGCGGTGGGCAGCGCCTCGACGAAGCGCGTGTCCCAGCCCATGTGCAGGACCACCCAGCGGATGCCATCGAGGACCAGCTCCAGCGCGCCCGAAGCACGCAGCACGCCAACGGCGCAGAGCATCGCGACCAGGTACGGCAGCAGGTTCTTCGCGACGTCGAAACCTTCCTTGGCGCCTTCCACGAAGGTTTCGTAGACCGGCACCTTGCGTAGCCAGCCGAGCACCAAGAAGGCCAGGATCAGGCCGAACAGCGTGAGGTTGCCCAGCAGCGAGGAGAGCTGCGCCAGCGCCGTGGCCGAAAGCCCGGCGAGCAAGGCCATGAAGGCACCCAGGCCGAGGGCGCCGGGGATCAGGTAGGCGAGCACCACCGGGTCCCACAGGCGCAGGCGCTGCATGAGGGCCACCGAGAGCAGGCCGGTCAGCGTCGAGGCGCTGGTGGCCAGGAGGATCGGCAGGAACACCAGCGTCGGATCGACCGCGCCCTGCTGCGCGCGGTACATGAAGATCGTCACCGGCAGCAGGGTCAACGACGAGGCGTTGAGCACCAGGAAGAGAATCTGCGCGTTGCTCGCGGTGGTGCTGCTGGGGTTGAGCTCCTGCAGCGCCTTCATTGCCTTGAGGCCGATCGGCGTGGCGGCATTGTCCAGCCCCAGGCCGTTGGCGGCGAAGTTCAGGGTGATCAGGCCGATCGCCGGGTGCCCGGCCGGCACCTCCGGCATCAGCCGGCGGAACAGCGGGCCGAGCAGGCGCGCCAGGCCCTCGACCAGGCCGGCCTTCTCGGCGATGCGCAGGAAGCCCAGCCACAGGGTCAGGGTGCCGAACAGCAGGATCATCACCTCGACCGACAGCTTGGCCATGGCGAACAGGCTCTCGACCATGGCGGCGAACACGCCGGCGTCACCACCGAGCAGCCAGCGCGACAGCGCGGTGACCGCCGCGACCACGAAGAAGCCGAGCCAGAGGCCATTGAGCATGGGAATCCCCCCGAGGATGTTGGCCGGGGATGATAGCGGCGCGCGTCGGCCGCGACCAGAAACGCCAAGGCCCCGGACGCTGACGGGGCCTTGGCGATGCTGCTTTTCGTAGGAGCGAGCTTGCTCGCGAATGACCTCGCGCCGGGGCTGTTCGCGAGCAAGCTCGCTCCTACACAAGTCAGCGGCTGAGTTCGGCGTCACCCTGTAGGAGCGGATTTATCCGCGATGCGCGGACAAGGTCCGCGCCCACCGGCTACGAATCAGTGCGCGCTGGCAGCCTTGGCTTCGTTCAGCAGATCCTCGCCACGGCCCTGCTCCACCGCCTGCCAGTAGAGCTCGCCCTGCTTGCCGTCATAGATGCCTTCCCACTTGGCGATGACCAGCACCGCCAGGGCGTTGCCGATCACGTTCAGCGCGGTGCGCGCCATGTCCATGATGCGGTCGACGCCGGCGATGAAGGCCAGGCCTTCCAGCGGGATGCCGACGCTGCCCAGGGTCGCCAGCAGCACCACGAAGGACACCCCCGGCACTCCGGCGATGCCCTTGGAGGTCACCATCAGGGTCAGCACCAGCAGCAATTGCTGGCTGATCGACAAGTCGATGCCGTAGAGCTGGGCGATGAAGATCGCCGCGATGCTCTGGTAAAGGGTCGAGCCGTCGAGGTTGAAGGAGTAGCCGGTGGGCACCACGAAGCTGCTCACCGCCTTGGGCGCGCCGTAGGCCTCCATCTTCTCGATGATGCGCGGCAGCACGGTTTCCGAGCTGGCGGTGGAGTACGCCAGGACCAGTTCGTCCTTGAAGATGCGCATCAGCTTGATGATCGAGAAGCCGAACAGCCGCGCCACCAGGCCCAGCACCATGAAGGCGAAGAAGGCGATGGCGAAGTACACCAGCAGCACCAGCTTGGCCAGCGGCAGCAGCGAGGCGAAGCCGAAGCTGGCGACGGTCACGGCGATCAGCGCGAACACCCCGACCGGGGCGTAGAGCATGATCATGTGGGTCACACGGAACATCGCCTCGGCCACGCCCTGGAACATCTTCACCAGCGGCTCGCGGGTCGGCGCCGGCAGCGAGGACAGGCCCAGGCCGAACATCACCGAGAAGAAGATGATCGGCAGCATCTCGCCGCGCGCCATGGCGGCGAAGATGTTCGACGGGATCAGGTTGAGGATGGTCTCGATGAACGCGTGGTGGTGCTCGACTTCCTTGGCGGTCTGCGCGTACTTGGAGATATCCACAGTGCCGAGGGTGCTCATGTCGATGCCGGCGCCGGGCTGGAACAGGTTGGCCAGCAGCAGACCGACGACGATGGCGACGGTGGTGATGATCTCGAAGTAGACGATGGTCTTCAGGCCGACGCGCCCGAGCTTCTTCGCGTCGCCCATGCCGGCGATGCCGACCACCAGCGAGGAGATGACGATCGGTACGACGATCATCTTGATCAGGCGGATGAAGATGTCGCCCGCCGGTTGCAGGATATTGCTGATCCACCAGGCCTTGTCTGCGCTGAAGTGGTTCAGCGCGGCGCCGACGGCGATGCCCAGGAGCAGACCGATGACGATCTGCCAGGCGAGGCTGAGCTTGGCTTTGCCCATGTGTAGTCACCCTTGGTTCTTGTGGAAGTCGGGGGTTCCGCTGCCCGCCGGGTTGGCCGGGGGCGCGAAAAAAGGGGCGCATGATTCCCAGCGCCTCCCCCGACGTCTAATGCCGGAAACGACTAGCCCATGCCGAATCGGCATGGAAAAAGACAAACGGAACGAGGGTTCCAGCTGGTTGGAACCTTCATGTCGGGCATGACGTCGCACCCACCTGATCATCCGCGCATAGGGCGGAAAACGGCGTGCCAGGCGGCTCGCATGGATGCAGGGAAACGAATGCCAACGGGACGGACCCGGCGGATAACGGCACCCGACCGGTGCCGAAACCTCACCCAGTAGAAGGGTTGAGACTCGCCCTGGCATTGATCGAAATCAGACGGATACGAGGTCGGCGGCGCCTTTCGGACCGCCGGTAAAGCCGGCCCTCCGGGGCGAAGCCTGTGCAAGGCAGCCGCCCCGTCGCGGCCTTTTCACCTGACCCGGCCCTCTGCGGAGGTACTCCCTGTACCCCTGGGTGGCTGCGGTTCCACTGCTCCCCCAGCCTCCCGGCCCCCTGGCCAAGCCCCGCCCGTGGTCGGGCGAAGCGGCGACGCAGCCCGCTCGGCGCGGTGTGATAGTCCCGCGCCAGCGACTCTTGGTCAGCCGCGCCGGCGGCCGGCGATGAAGGACAACACGAAGAGCACCAGGAACAGCACGAAGAGAATCTTCGCGATACTGGTCGCGGCCCCGGCGATGCCGCCGAAGCCGAGAACCCCGGCGATGATGGCGATGATCAGGAAGGTCAGTGCCCAGCTCAGCATGGCGTTTCTCCTTTATGGCGTGGCGGAACTCGTCGGTTCAGAACACCCAGCGCTCCAGGCGCGGCGGGTGGGCCGAAGCCTGGCTGCCGATGTTTTCAGCCGGCGCCGCCCACTGTTCGCGCGAAGTGGGCGCGGCGGCAGCGAAAGGCATGGGCGTCAGCGTCTCGACCGGCTGCGCCGGCGCGGACGGATATACCCCGCCCAGCAGCAGCGCCAGCGCGAAGCCAGCCAAAAGCAGCCTGCCCCGCGGATCGGTTGGCGATTCATGGCCGTTCATCTGCGCATTCCTCCCGACGAAGTCGTGATGGGCCGGAGCGGTGGGAACGCTCCCGGAAAACCCTGTCCGATCCTTCCTCGCATGCACCGTGCCAGATACCGACTTCTCGCTTAACTCTTACTAATCAATCACTTGCAATATATCCAGGGTTGCATGAGGCCCGCATCCTGCACGATGCAAGGCGTCGGGCCGGGCGTTTTGCACGATGACCTCGATGGAGCCAGACATGCCGTCCGGCGTATGGCCCGCACAACCGTCCTTGCCAGGGGCTTCACTGTTTCCTTGCAACTTGCAGGAAATTTCCTGGACTAAATGCGCAGATTCCTAATTAGACGCTGAGAGCGAGGACGTAACCGCATGGAGCCCACCACCGAGCAGTCAGGCCGAATCCTGTTGGTCGATGACGAACCCGCCATCCTGCGCACCTTCCGTTACTGCCTGGAGGACAGCGGCTATGCCGTGGCCACCGCCAGCAGCAGCGCGCAGGCCGAAACGCTGCTGCAGCGCCAGGTGTTCGACCTGTGCTTCCTCGACCTGCGCCTGGGCGATGACAGCGGGCTCGACCTGCTGGCGCAGATGCGCCTGCAGACGCCCTGGATGCGCGTGGTGATAGTCACCGCGCATTCCGCTGTGGATACCGCGGTCGACGCCATGCAGGCCGGCGCCGCCGATTATCTGGTGAAGCCGTGCAGCCCGGAGCAACTGCGCATGGCCGCAGCCAAGCAACTGGAGCTGCGCCAGCTGACCGCGCGCCTGGAAGTGCTGGAGGGCGCCCAGGCCGGCCAGGGCGGACAGCTGGAATCGCACAGCCCGGCGATGACCGCGGTGCTGGAAACCGCGCGGCAGGTGGCGGCCACCGATGCCAACATCCTCGTGCTCGGCGAGTCCGGCTCGGGCAAGGGCGAGCTGGCGCGCGCCATCCACGGCTGGAGCAAGCGCGCGAAGAAGGCCTTCGTCACCATCAACTGCCCGTCGCTGAGCGCCGATCTGATGGAAAGCGAGCTGTTCGGCCACAGCCGCGGCGCCTTCACCGGCGCCAGCGAAAGTACCCTGGGACGGGTCAGCCAGGCCGACGGCGGCACACTCTTCCTCGACGAGATCGGCGACTTCCCGCTGCCGCTGCAGGCCAAGCTGCTGCGCTTCATCCAGGACAAGGAATACGAGCGTGTCGGCGACCCCGTTACCCGCCGCGCCGACGTGCGCATCCTCGCCGCGACCAACCGCGACCTGGCCGGCATGGTCGCCCAGGGCCTGTTCCGCGAGGACCTGCTCTACCGCCTCAACGTCATCGTCCTCAACCTGCCGCCGCTGCGCGAGCGCGCCGAGGACATCCCCGACCTCGCCGAGCGCTTCCTCGCCCAGTTCGTCCGCGACTACGGCCGCCCGGCACGCGGCTACGCCCCTGAAGCGCAGGCGCTGCTGCGCCAATACGCCTGGCCAGGCAACGTGCGCGAACTGCGCAACGTGGTGGAACGCGCGAGCATCATCTGCAATGAGGAGCTGGTGCAGCCCGAGCACCTGGGCCTGGGCGAACACACCGGCAGCAACCTGCCGCGGGTCGGTGAAGCGCTGAGCCTGGAAGAGCTGGAAAAAGCCCACATCGCCTCGGTGATGGCCAGCAGCCCGACCCTCGACCAGGCCGCCAAGACCCTCGGCATCGACGCCTCCACGCTGTACCGCAAACGCAAGCAGTACAACCTGTGAAACGCCCGCCCAGCCTGCGCTCGCGGATGTTCCTGAGCATCTCGGCGCTGATCACCCTGGCCCTGATCGGGCTGCTGCTCGGGGTGTTCAGCGTGATGCTGCTGGGCCGCGAACAGGAACGGGTGATCGCGCACAACTTCGCCATCGTGCGCAGCAGCGAACAGTTGCGCCAGGCGCTGGACGAGCAACTCGCCCAACTCCTCAGCGACAGCGCCAGCGCGGAACGCCTGGCCATCCAGCGCAAGGCCTTCGCCGACTATCTCAATGAAGGTCGGCAAAAAGCGGAGAACGACGTCGAACGGGCGCTTTACGAGCGCATCGACCTGGCCAACCAGCGTTTCCTCGATCAGGTCAAAAGCTCCCGCAACAGTCGCTTCAACCTCGTGGAAGACAGCAGCTTCAGCCGCGCCTTCAACGCCCTGCACCAGTACCTGTTGGCCCTGCATAGCCACGCCATGCAGACGATCAGCGACGCCGAGCAGCGTTCGCGCCAGCATGCCTGGCTGATCTCCGGCCTGCTCGGGCTGGTCGGGCTGGCCGTGCTGCTGATCGGCTTCGTCACCGCCCACGGCATCGCCCGCCGTTTCGGCGCGCCCATCGAGGCACTGGCGCAGGCCGCCGACCAGATCGGCAAGGGTGATTTCAAGGTGAAGCTGCCGCTTTCCAAGGTCGCCGAGATGGCCTCGCTAAGCCGGCGCTTCGGCCTCATGGCTCAGGCCCTGGCCGACTACAAGGCGACCAACATCGAGGCTGTGATGGCCGGCCAGCGACGCCTGCAGGCGGTTCTCGACAGCATCGACGATGGCCTGGTGATCCTCGACCGGCGCAGCCGCATCGAGCACGCCAACCCGGTCGCCAGCCGCCAGCTGTTCTCGCAGAGCGACCCGCACGGCCGCCTGCTCGGGGAGCTTGTGGATAACCCGGAGCTGCTGCAGGCCACTGGCCTGGTGCTGCGCGGCGAGACTCTTGCCGAGTCATCGGCTGACCTGGAGGTGCAGATCTCCGGAGAAAGCCGCCTGCTGGCCTGGACGCTGGTCCCGGTCACCCACGACGACGGCCGCAACATGGGTGCAGTGCTGGTGCTGCGCGATGTAACCGACAGCCGGGCCTTCGAACGTGTGCGCAGCGAATTCGTGCTGCGCGCCTCTCACGAGCTACGCACCCCGGTGACGGGCCTGCACATGGCCTTCGCACTGCTGCGCGAGCGCCTGCAGCTGCCGGAGGGCGGACGCGAGCGCGAGCTGGCCGATACCGTCGACGAGGAAATGCAGCGCCTGGTCCGGCTGATCGACGACCTGCTGAACTTCTCGCGCTACCAGGAAGGCCAGCAGAAGCTGGAGCGCGAGCCCTGCAATCCCGGCGAGCTGCTCGAACAGGCGCGCCAGCGCTTCGCCGCGCGGGCCGACGCTCAGGGAATCTCGCTCCAGGTGGAGCTGGCGCCCAACCTGCCGCTGCTGGAAGGCGATCGGCTGCGCCTGGAGCGGGTGCTCGACAACCTGCTGGTCAACGCGTTGCGCCACACCCCGGCGGGCGGCCGGGTCCGCCTGCTCGCGCAGCGCCAGGACAAGTACCTGAGCCTGGCGGTCGAGGACAGCGGCGAAGGCATCGCCTACAGCCAGCAGGCCCGCATCTTCGAGCCCTTCGTCCAGGTCGGCACGCGCAGCGGCGGCGCCGGGCTTGGCCTGGCGCTGTGCAAGGAGATCGTGCAACTGCACGGCGGGCGCATCGGCGTGCAATCCCAGCCGGGCGCCGGCACGCGCATCTACATGCTGCTGCCGGTCTGAACGGCTGGCGCCGGCAGCGAGGTGGGTACCGCGAGCAGTAGTGCGGCGGTTTCCAGATCCGGCTCGCCGTCGAAGCGCTGCGGGCGGTAGCGCATCTGGAAGGCCGCGATGACGTTGCGCGTGGCCTGGTTCAGTACGCCATCGAGCGGCACTGCATAACCCTGGCGCGCCAGTTGTTGCTGGAACCAGCCGGGTGGCGGCAACTGGCCGTTCAAGTCGGCCAGGTGGCGCTGCACGTCAGCCTGTTGCGGCCAGGGGATCAAGCCGGCATCCGCCAGGCGCTTCCAGGGGAACGCAGGGCCCGGATCGACCTTGCGCTGGGGCGCGATGTCGCTGTGCCCGAGAATGTGTTCGGGAGCGATGCCCTGGCGTTTGACGATGTCCTTGAGCAGCAGGATCAGCGCATCGATCTGGCCCTGTGGATAAGCTCCCCAGGTGCGCCCATTGGGCCCGTCGATGTAGCCCGGGTTGACCAGCTCGATACCGATGGACGTGGAGTTCAGCCAGGTCCGCCCCTGCCATTCGCTCTGCCCTGCGTGCCACGCGCGGCGGTTCTCGTCGACCAGCTGGTAGATGGTCGGCGGGTTGGCGCCGATCAGGTAATGCGCGCTCACATCGCCCTGGGTCAGGATCTTCAGCGAGCGCTCGAGGTCGGTCGAGGTGTAGTGGATGATCACGTACTGGACGCGGCTGTCCTGGTTGCGCGAGGGATGTTCGCGGTCGATCTGCAGGCCGCCCTTGCCGGCGCAGGCAGCCAGCAGCAGGCTGGCGAGGATCAGGCACAGGTGGCGCATGGCGACTCCGCTTAGCCGGTGATGTGCAGCACGCTGCGCAGGTTCTGCAGCAGCATGTTGACGCTCAGCATGATCAGCAGCATGCCCGCGAGGCGTTCCACCGCGGTCAGCCCGCGCGGACCGAGGAAGCGCTGCAGGAAGGACGCCTGCAGGAGTATGGCCGCAGTCGCCGCCCAGGCCAGGACTACCGCCAGGTACAGCTCCCACAGCGGTCCGTTGTAGGTGGTCCGCAGGGTGATCAGCATTGCCAGCGCTGAAGGGCCTGCCACCGCCGGGGTGGCGAGCGGAACCAGCAGCGGCTCGCTGTCCGGCATGTCGCCGAGCACGCCCTGCGGCGTCGGGAAGATCAGGCGCATGGCGACCACGAAGAGGATGATGCCGCCGGCGATGCCGGTCGCCTCGCGGGTCAGGCCCAGCCCGGTGAGGATGTGTTCGCCGAGGGTCAGGAACAGCAGCAGCAGGCCGAGGGCGAGCAGCAGCTCGCGCAGCGCGACCTTGAGCCGACGCTCCGCCGGTACCGACTTGAGGGCGGCGAGAAAGACCGCGATGTTGCCAAAGGGGTCGGTGATCAGAAAGATCAGGACGGCTACGCCGAGCATTGTGGATAACTCCAGGAGTTGGATAGATGGCGCCTGGGCGCCTCGGTCGGATTCGTCCCTGTGGATAGATCAGCTGCGGACGAGAAGGCCGCGAATGCCTGTGGATGATTTCCTCCGCAGGCACCCGTTGAGTGTGGACGTTGGTTTATCCACAAGCCATCAGGATTTCTTGATCTTCTCCGGGCGTTTCCAGCCCTCGATCACCCGCTGCTTGGCTCGGCCGACCGCGAGGGCCTTCTCCGGGACTTCGGCGGTGATGGTGGAGCCCGCGCCAGTCGTGGCCCCGGCACGGATATCCACAGGCGCGACCAGGGAGTTGTTGGAGCCGATGAAGACGTCTTCGCCGATCACGGTGCGCCACTTGTTGGCGCCGTCGTAGTTGCAGGTGATGGTGCCGGCGCCGATGTTGGTGCGCGCACCGACGTCGCTGTCGCCGAGATAGGTCAGGTGGCCGACCTTCACCCCGTCGTGGAGCAGCGCGTTCTTCAGCTCGACGAAGTTACCCACATGCACCTGGTCGCGCAGGACGCTGCCCGGGCGCAGGCGGGCGAACGGACCTACATCGCTGCCGGCGCCGACATCCGCACCTTCCAGGTGGCTGTTGGCCTTGATGATCGCGCCACGGCGCAGGGTGCTGTTCTTGATCACACAGTTCGGGCCGATCTGCACGTTGTCCTCGATATCCACACGGCCTTCGAGAATCACGTTCACATCGATCAGCACGTCACGGCCGACGTTCACCTCCCCACGCACGTCGAAGCGTGCCGGGTCCAGCAGGGTCACACCCTGGGCCATCAGGCGGCGAGCGATACGCTGCTGGTAGAAGCGCTCGAGCTCGGCGAGCTGGATGCGATCGTTGGCACCCTGGACTTCCATGGCTGCCGCCGGTTGTGCAGTAGCCACGCGCAGACCATCGCCGACGGCCATGGCGATGACATCGGTGAGGTAGTACTCACCCTGGGCGTTGCTGTTCGACAGCCGGCCCAGCCAGCCTTCCAGGCGCGCACGCGGCACGCAGAGGATGCCGGTATTGCCTTCGCGGATGGCGCGCTGCTCGGGGCTGGCGTCCTTCTGCTCGACGATGGCGGCGACCTCGCCGTCGGCGCCGCGGATGATGCGGCCGTAGCCGGTCGGATCGTCCAGCGTCACGGTCAGCAGCGCGAGCTGCTCGGCGCTGGCCTGTTCAAGAAGACGCACCAGGGTCGGCTGCTCGATCAGCGGCACGTCGCCGTAGAGGATCAGCACGCGGTCGGCGCTGAGGAAGGGTGCAGCCTGGGCCACCGCGTGGCCGGTGCCGAGCTGCTGCTCCTGGACCACGAAATTCAGGTCATCGGCCTGCAGTTGCTCGCGCACTTTCTCGGCGCCATGGCCGATCACCACGTGGATGCGCTGAGGCGCCAGGGTCCGCGCGGTATCGATCACGTGGGCCAGCATGGGCTTGCCGGCGACCGGGTGGAGGACTTTCGGCAGGGCGGAACGCATGCGCGTGCCCTGGCCAGCGGCGAGGATGACGATCTCGAGGGACATGGGAGTTGAACCGTCCTGGAAAACCATGGAGTGGAAAAAGAAAAAGGGTAGCCAAGGCTACCCTTTTCCCCTAGGTCGCTGAACCCTCGGCAACCGCTTCGTTGCCAAAGCGGTGGGAGGGATTCGCGATCCGGCTTAGCCGCCGAACTTCTTGCGAACCTGCTGGACCGTGCGCAGCTGGGCTGCGGCTTCGGACAGGCGGGCTGCAGCGGCGCTGTAGTCGAACTCTGCGCCCTTGGCGTTCAGAGCCTTCTCAGCTTCCTTCAGTGCGGTCTGAGCAGCTGCTTCGTCGAGGTCGCCAGCGCGGATCACAGTGTCGGCCAGGACCTTCACCATGCTCGGCTGTACTTCGAGGAAGCCGCCGGAGATGTAGTACACCTCCTGCTCGCCGCCCTGCTTGACGATGCGGATCGGACCCGGCTTGAGCTCGGTGATCAGCGGCGCGTGGCCCGGAGCGATACCCAGATCACCCAGCGAACCGTGCGCGACGACCAGCTCGACCAGACCGGAGTAGATCTCCGCTTCGGCGCTGACGATGTCGCAATGGACAGTAATAGCCATACCCTTGCCTCACGTAAGCGCCCGTTTCCGGGCGCACGGGATTACAGCTTCTTCGCTTTCTCGATGGCTTCTTCGATGCCGCCGACCATGTAGAACGCCTGCTCGGGCAGGTGGTCGTAGTCGCCGTTGAGGATGCCTTTGAAGCCAGCGATGGTGTCCTTCAGGGAGACGTATTTGCCCGGCGAGCCGGTGAATACTTCAGCCACGAAGAACGGCTGGGACAGGAAGCGCTGGATCTTACGAGCACGGGCCACCAGCAGCTTGTCGGACTCGGACAGTTCGTCCATGCCGAGGATCGCGATGATGTCCTTCAGCTCTTTGTAGCGCTGCAGAACGTACTGCACGCCACGAGCGGTGTCGTAGTGATCCTGGCCGATGACCAGCGGGTCCAGCTGACGCGAAGTCGAGTCCAGCGGATCGACGGCCGGGTAGATACCCAGCGAGGCGATGTCACGGGACAGTACGACGGTGGCGTCCAAGTGGGCGAAGGTGGTCGCCGGGCTCGGGTCGGTCAGGTCGTCCGCGGGAACGTAGACGGCCTGGATCGAGGTGATCGAGCCTTTCTTGGTGGAGGTGATGCGCTCCTGCAGAACGCCCATCTCTTCGGCCAGGGTCGGCTGGTAACCTACTGCGGAAGGCATACGGCCCAGCAGTGCGGATACTTCGGTACCGGCGAGGGTGTAACGGTAGATGTTGTCGATGAACAGCAGTACGTCACGGCCTTCGTCGCGGAACTTCTCGGCCATGGTCAGGCCGGTCAGTGCAACGCGCAGACGGTTGCCCGGCGGCTCGTTCATCTGGCCGTAAACCAGGGCTACCTTGTCCAGTACGCCGGAATCCTTCATCTCGTGGTAGAAGTCGTTGCCCTCACGGGTACGCTCGCCCACACCAGCGAACACAGAGTAACCGCTGTGCTCCATGGCGATGTTACGGATCAGCTCCATCATGTTTACGGTCTTGCCTACACCGGCACCACCGAACAGACCGACTTTACCGCCCTTGGCGAACGGGCAGACCAGGTCGATTACCTTGATGCCGGTTTCCAGCAGGTCGTTGCCGCCAGCTTGGTCAGCGTAGGACGGAGCGTCGCGGTGAATACCCCAGCGCTCTTCTTCGCCAATCGGACCAGCTTCGTCGATCGGGTTGCCCAGTACGTCCATGATACGGCCCAGGGTCTTGGTACCGACCGGGACGGAGATGGCTGCGCCGGTGCTGTCCACGTTCAGGCCACGCTTGAGGCCTTCGGTGGAACCCATTGCAATGGAACGAACCACGCCGTCGCCCAGCTGCTGCTGAACTTCGAGGGTGGTTTCGACGCCCTGAACCTTCAGGGCCTCGTAGATGCTCGGCACGGCATCGCGCGGGAATTCCACGTCGATCACGGCGCCGATGATTTGAACGATACGTCCGCTACTCATGTCTGGTTCCTCTGAATTTTGAACCTGTTCTTACACCGCGGCAGCGCCGCCGACGATTTCCGAGATTTCCTGGGTGATCGCCGCCTGACGTGCCTTGTTGTAGATCAGCTGCAGTCCGCTGATCAGATCGCCGGCGTTGTCGGTAGCGTTCTTCATTGCAATCATCCGGGCCGCCTGCTCGCAGGCGTTGTTCTCAACCACCGCCTGATACACCTGGGATTCCACGTAGCGCACCAGCAGGCCGTCGAGCAGCGCCTTGGCGTCGGGTTCGTAGAGGTAGTCCCAGTGGTGCTTCAGGTTCGCGTCGTCCTCGGCCACCAGCGGAATCAGCTGTTCCACGGTCGGCTTCTGGGTCATGGTGTTGACGAACTTGTTGGAAACCACGTACAGGCGATCAATACGCCCATCCAGGTAGGCATCCAGCATGACCTTGACGCTGCCGATCAGATCATTGATCGACGGCTCTTCGCCCAGGTGACTGATGGCTGCAACCACGTTGCCGCCAAAGTTCTTGAAGAAGGATGCACCCTTGGCACCAATCACGCACAGGTCGACTTCCGCGCCCTGTTCGCGCTTGGCGGACATGTCCTTGACGAGCGCCTTGAACAGGTTGATGTTCAGGCCGCCGGCCAGGCCACGGTCGGAGCTCACGACGATATAGCCGACGCGCTTGATTTCGCGCTCGACCATGAACGGGTGACGGTACTCCGGGTTGGCGTTGGCCAGATGGCCGATCACCTGGCGAATGCGCTCCGCGTAGGGACGGCCGGCCGCCATGCGCATTTGTGCCTTGCGCATCTTGCTCACCGCCACCTTTTCCATGGCATTGGTGATTTTCTGCGTGCTTTTGATGCTCGCAATCTTGCTGCGAATCTCTTTTGCGCCTGCCATTTGACACCTATCGGGTTAGCAGGCGGGGGCCCTTACCGGACCCCCGCTGCGGCTTACCAGGTTTGGGTGGCCTTGAACTTCTCGATACCGGCTTTGATGCCAGCGTCGATTTCGTCGTTGAAGTCACCCTTCTCGTTGATCTTGGCCAGCAGAGCGGCGTGCTCACGCTGGAAGTAACCGATCAACGCCTGTTCGAAGGCGCCCACCTTGGCGATCTCGACGTCCTGCAGGAAGCCACGCTCGGCGGCGTACAGGGACAGCGACATCTCGGCGATGGACATAGGCGCGTACTGCTTCTGCTTCATCAGCTCGGTAACGCGCTGACCATGCTCAAGCTGCTTGCGGGTCGCGTCGTCCAGGTCCGAAGCGAACTGGGCGAAGGCCGCCAGTTCACGGTACTGGGCCAGCGCGGTACGGATGCCGCCGGACAGTTTCTTGATGATCTTGGTCTGAGCCGCGCCACCCACACGGGATACCGAGATACCGGCGTTGACGGCCGGACGGATACCCGAGTTGAACATGGCCGATTCCAGGAAGATCTGACCGTCGGTGATCGAGATCACGTTGGTCGGAACGAACGCGGAAACGTCGCCAGCCTGGGTTTCGATGATCGGCAGAGCGGTCAGGGAACCGGTCTTGCCAGTCACGGCGCCATTGGTGAACTTCTCTACGTACTCTTCGGAAACGCGGGATGCGCGCTCCAGCAGACGGCTGTGGAGATAGAACACGTCGCCCGGGTAGGCTTCACGGCCCGGCGGACGGCGCAGCAGCAGGGAGATCTGGCGGTAGGCTACGGCTTGCTTGGACAGATCGTCATAAACGATCAGAGCGTCTTCACCGCGATCGCGGAAGTATTCGCCCATGGTGCAGCCGGAGTACGGAGCCAGGTACTGCAGAGCAGCGGATTCGGAAGCACTGGCAACGACCACGATGGTGTTGGCCAGGGCGCCGTTCTCTTCCAGCTTGCGTACGACGTTGGCGATGGTCGATTGCTTCTGACCGATGGCAACGTAGACGCAGCGGATGCCGCTGTTCTTCTGGTTGATGATGGCGTCGATGGCCAGAGCGGTCTTACCGATCTGACGGTCGCCGATGATCAGCTCGCGCTGGCCACGGCCTACCGGGATCATGGCGTCGACCGACTTGTAACCGGTCTGTACCGGCTGGTCTACCGACTTACGCCAGATCACGCCCGGAGCCACTTTCTCGACGGCGTCGGTCAGCTTGGCATCGATCGGGCCTTTGCCATCGATCGGGTTGCCCAGTGCGTCGACCACGCGACCCAGCAGTTCCGGACCAACCGGGACTTCCAGGATGCGGCCGGTGCACTTGGCATTCATGCCTTCTTTGAGGTCCTGGTATTCACCCAGAACCACAGCACCAACGGAGTCTTGCTCCAGGTTCAGCGCCATACCGAAGACGCCGCCCGGGAATTCGATCATCTCGCCGTACATGACGTCGGCCAGACCGAAGATGCGCACGATACCGTCGGACACGCTGACGATGGTGCCTTCGTTACGCGCTTGCGAGGCGACATCGAGTTTCTCGATACGCCCCTTGATGATTTCACTAATTTCGGAAGGATTGAGTTGCTGCATGCCGCTGCCCCTTCAAACTCAAGATTTCAACGCTTCGGCCAGTTTCGCGAGCTTGCCGCGCACCGAGCCATCGATTACCAAGTCGCCGGCGCGGATCACCACGCCGCCGATCAGGCTCGCGTCTTCCGACGCATGAAGTCGCACTTCGCGACTGAGCCGGGCGCTGAGAGCCTTGGCGAGTTTGTCCTGCTGTTCCTGGTCCAGGGCGAAGGCACTGGTGACCTCGACCTCGACCAGCTTTTCCTGCTCGGCCTTGAGCTGCTCGAACATCTCGAAGATGGTCGGCAGCAGGTCGAGCCGCTTGTTTTCAGCCACAGTCCGGACGAAGTTCTGGGCTGGAGCATTGAGCTTGTCGCCACATACGTCGATCAGCGCATCGGCCTTGGACGCAGCAGTCAGCTGAGGCTCTTTGAGCAGCTGGCGCACGGTGTCGTCCTGCGACACTGCAGCCAGCACACCCAGAGCAGCGGACCAAGCGGCCAATTGCTGATGAGCCTGGGCGTACTCGAAAGCCGCCTTCGCGTAGGGACGAGCCAACGTGGTCAGTTCTGCCATATCGCCCTCGCTTAGATCTCAGCGGCCAGTTGATCAACCAGCTGCTTTTGCGCGTTGGCGTCGATCGAAGCACCCAGGATCTTCTCGGCGCCGGATACGGCCAGTGCACCCACTTGGGCACGCAGAGCATCCTTGACGCTGTTCAGCTCCTGTTCGATCTGGGCTTTGGCCTGGGCGATCATGCGATCACCTTCGACACGGGCCTGATCACGGGCTTCATCAACGATCTGGTTAGCGCTCTTCTTCGCCTGCTCGATGATTTCGGCTGCCTGAGCCTTGGCCTCGCGCAGTTGCTGGCCCGCTTTCTCGTGAGCCAGTTCCAGATCACGAGCCGCACGGTTGGCAGCATCCAGGCCGTCGGCAATCTTCTTCTGACGCTCGTGCAGAGCCGCGATGACCGGAGGCCATACGAACTTCATGCAGAAGATGACGAAGATGGCGAACGCAATGGCCTGGCCGATCAGAGTTGCATTAATGTTCACGCCAACACCTCGCTCGTTCGTTGTCAGTCACGTCTTTCCGGAAGCCGGAAATTAGTGGGCTACCTGAGCGATGAACGGGTTAGCGAAGGTGAAGAACAGCGCGATACCAACACCGATCATGGTCACGGCGTCGAGCAGACCGGCGACGATGAACATTTTCACCTGCAGCATCGGAACCATTTCCGGCTGACGAGCAGCGCCTTCCAGGAATTTGCCGCCCAGCAGGCCGAAACCAATGGCGGTACCCAGGGCGCCCAGACCGATCAGCAGAGCAACGGCGATAGCAGTGAGGCCAACTACAGTTTCCATTTTTCCTCCCGACTTTTTTGTCGTGTTGGTTAAAGGTTGAAGCAAGTTAAGGTGGTGAAACTTCTTTTCCGCGGCCCCTTCCGGGAAGGAAGGAGCCGGTCAGAACTGGTGGATCAGTGGCTGTCTTCGTGCGCCATCGACAGGTAGACGATGGTCAGCATCATGAAGATGAAGGCCTGCAGGGTGATGATCAGGATGTGGAACACAGCCCACGCCCAGTTCAGCACCACGCCCATGCCGCCCAGCCACAGAATGCCGGTGCCGAACATGACCGCGATCAGGATGAAGATCAGCTCGCCGGCATACATGTTGCCGAAGAGACGCAGAGCCAGCGAAACCGGCTTGGCGATCAGGGTCACGAACTCGAGCAGGAAGTTGACCGGGATCAGGATGATCTGAACCAGCATGTTGCTGCTGTGGAACGGGTGCAGGGTCAGTTCGCCGAGGAAGCCGCCGAGACCCTTGACCTTGATGCTGTAGAAGATGATCAGCGCGAACACCGCGATCGACATGCCGAAGGTGGCGTTCGGATCGGTGGTGGCTACGGCGCGGAAGAACAGGTGCTCGTTGCCGGTGACCTTGGCTGCGGCCAGCGGCAGGAAGTCCACCGGCACCAGGTCGATCAGGTTCATCAGGAAGATCCAGACGAACACGGTCAGCGCCAGCGGGGCGATCAGCGGGTTACGGCCGTGGAAGGTGTCCTTCACACTGCCGTCGACGAACTCGACCAGAACTTCGACGAAGTTCTGCAGGCCGCCGGGTTGACCGCTGGTGGCCTTCTTGGCCGCTGCACGGAAGATCAGGATGAACACCAGGCCGAGGAATACCGACCAGCCCAGGGTGTCAACGTGGAATGCCCAAAAGCCCATTTCCTTGGCTTGTTCGGCTGTGTGGGCGAACCCCCAACCACCTTCCGGCAGACGACCAAAGGTCAGGTTCTGCAAGTGGTGCTGGATGTAACCCGAAGCGCTTTCTGCTGCCATGTTTGCCTCAATCGCTCTAAGGTCTTGTAAATGTGTGTCCCATCAGCAGGGGTGCGCACCAGCTGACCAGCAAGGTCAGCAGGTAGATGCCGAACAGAGCCAGAGGCTCCAGCGGCTTCACTCCTGCAAACGCCAGTGCGAAGAGCACTGCCGTCAAAATCAGCTTCCCGGCCTCGCCCGCGTAGAAAGAACGGACGATCAGTTGAGCCGAGCGCGCTCCGCTGTAACGAAACGCCTTGAACGCGAAATAAACATTCGGCAGCCATGCGATGAAGCCTCCGAGCAAACCGGAGTACCCCGCGACCGGCCCCTTGATGAACCAAAGGGTTGCTGCACCAAAAAGCAGCACCACCAGCTGGACGAGCAACAGGCCTAGAGCCGGTTGGCGATGGAAGGGCAAACGAGTGGGCTTGCAGGGTTCCATCTGTCTCACAGTCCTCTGGTGTCGGCTTCGCAAATCAACAACTTGGCATACTTTGTGCCGACAAAATTGCGCGCAGAGTATAGGGGCCCCGGGATACCCGGGCAACAGCCCGGTAGTGATTTCCGACTACCGCTACACATCCGAAGGTTTCAACGGATGTGGGCCAGAACCCCTTGCAACTCGTCCAGCGAGTTGTAGCGGATGACCAGTTGGCCCTTGCCTTTCTGCCCGTGGCGAATCTGTACCGGAGCGCCCAGGCGCTCGGCCAGGCGCTGTTCCAGGCGGCTGATGTCCGGATCGGCCTTGACCGCTTTGACAGGTTCCGCCGGGGCATGCAGCCACTGGCGTACCAGTGCCTCGGTTTGGCGCACGGTGAGGCCACGTGCGACAACATGTCGCGCACCTTCGACCTGACGCTGCTCAGGTAGACCGAGCAGTGCACGGGCATGGCCCATCTCCAGGTCGCCATGGGACAGCAGCGTCTTGATCTCCTCGGGGAGGGCGATCAGGCGCAACAGGTTGGCCACGGTTACGCGCGACTTGCCGACCGCGTCGGCGACCTGTTGCTGGGTGAGTTGGAATTCCTGCTGCAGGCGTTGCAGTGCAGCAGCTTCCTCGATCGGGTTGAGGTCTTCGCGCTGGATGTTCTCGATCAGCGCCATGGCGATCGCGGCTTCGTCCGGCACTTCGCGTACCAGCGCCGGGATCTTGTCCAGGCCGGCTTGCTGGGTGGCGCGCCAGCGGCGCTCACCGGCGATGATCTCGTAGCGGCCGCCATCGATCGGGCGCACCACGATCGGCTGCATGACGCCCTGGGCCTTGATCGACAGGGCCAGTTCTTCCAGGGCCTGCGGATCCATGTCACGGCGCGGCTGGTATTTGCCGCGCTGGATCAGGTCCAGTGGCAGCTGTTGCAGCTCGCGGCTGTCCACCTGGACCGCCTCTTCCTGCAGGGTGGCGGCGCTGGAGCCACTGAGCAGGGCGTCCAGCCCGCGTCCGAGACCTCGTTTCTTCACGGCCATGCGGGTTCCTTAGTTCTTCATGCGGTGGCGGTGGAGCGGGAAGCGCGCTGTCGGCGCGCCAGTTCGCCCGCCAGGGCCAGGTAGGCCATGGCGCCGCGAGATTGCTTGTCGTAGACCAGCGCCGGCATGCCGAAGCTGGGGGCCTCGGCCAGACGCACGTTGCGCGGGATCACGGTGGTGTAGAGCTTGTCGCCGAAGTGCTCCTGCAGCTGCGCGCTGACGTCGTTGGTCAGGCTGATGCGCGGGTCGTACATGGTGCGCAGCAGGCCTTCGATCTTCAGCGCCGGGTTCAGGCGTTCGGCGATGCGCTGGATGCTGTTCATCAGGTCGGTCAGACCTTCGAGCGCGTAGTACTCGCACTGCATGGGGATGATCACCCCGTCGGAGGCGGACAGCGCATTCACGGTCAGCATCGACAGCGATGGCGGGCAGTCGATCAGGATGTAGTCGTAGTTCTCGCGGATCGGAGCCAGCGCCTGGCGCAGTCGGTGCTCCTTCATCTCCATCTCCAGCAGCACCACTTCCGCGGCTGTGAGGTCGCGGTTGGCAGGCAGCAGTTGATAACCGCCGTGCTCGGAGAACTGCATTGCCTGGGCGAGATCGCACTCGCCAGTCAGGACGTCATAGATGGAGTGCTCCAGGTTCAACTTATCCACACCGCTGCCGGTGGTGGCGTTGCCCTGTGGATCGAGGTCGATCAGCAGCACGCGGCGCTTGGTCGCGACCAGCGAAGCGGCGAGGTTGATGCAGGTGGTGGTCTTGCCGACACCGCCTTTCTGGTTGGCGATCGCGAATACCTTAGCCATGGTTTTCCCCCGTCCCCGTCACGCAACGGCGCAGTATCAACAGATGCCGCTGACCTTGGCAACCCGGCACATCCAGCGTGTGCTCGGCTTCGACCCGGAAATCCTCCGGGAGTGCTGCCAGCTCGTCTGCCGGGTGTACGCCTTTCATCGCCAGCCAGCGGGTTTCGCCGTCACCGAGGTGGCGGGTCCAGTTGCTGAAGTCCTCCAGGCTGCTGAAAGCCCGGGAGA
The DNA here is from genome assembly GCF_041409665.1 of Pseudomonas sp. QL9. NCBI lineage: Bacteria > Pseudomonadati > Pseudomonadota > Gammaproteobacteria > Pseudomonadales > Pseudomonadaceae > Pseudomonas > Pseudomonas sp. QL9. Next base: position 2,677,178 of record NZ_CP166971.1, on the reverse strand, counting down.
CGATGCCGTTGAAGGGCTGGGCCGGTTGATAGGCCTCGACCCGGCTGTGGATAACTTCCAGGTTCTTTAGCTTCAGCTCGAGCTTCACCTGGGTCAGGAAGCGCGTCTTCTTGCCGTTGCTGTCGAGCAGAGTCAGGCGCTTCTCGGGGAACAGGATGGCCAGCGGGATGCCGGGCATGCCACCGCCGCTGCCAACGTCGAGCCAGCGTTCACCGCCAGCGGCGACGAAGTTCGGGACGATGCTCAGGCTGTCGATCAGGTGGCGCGAGACCATCTCGTCGATATCGCGCACCGCGGTGAGGTTGTAGGCCTTGTTCCACTTCGCTAGGAGGGCGAGGTAGGCGAGCAGGCCTTGCTTGCGCTCTTCGTCGAGTGCGACGCCGAGCGCGGCTGCCCCACGCACGAGTTCGTCGGCGTGGGCTTGGGTAACGAGGGACATCAGGCGCTTTGCTCCAGCTGGCGGCTCGACGCGCGTTTCTTCAGGTGGATCAGCAGCAGGGAGATGGCCGCCGGGGTGACGCCGGGGATACGCCCGGCCTGGCCGAGGGTTTCCGGTCGGGACTGGCCGAGCTTGTTCTGGATCTCCTTGGACAGCCCGGAGATCGTGGTGTAGTCGATATCGTCCGGCAGACGGGTGTCCTCGCTCGCTCGCAGGCGGGCGATCTCGTCCTGCTGACGATCGATGTAGCCGGCGTACTTGGTGCGGATCTCTACCTGCTCGGCAACCTGCGGATCTTCTGCGCCGCTGCCGGTCACTTCGGCCAGGCTGGCGTAGTCGATTTCCGGGCGGGCCAGCAGGTTGAGCAGGTTGTACTCATGGGCCAGCGGAGTACCGAAACGCTCGGCGATGGCATCGCCCTGCGGCGTGTTCGGGCGCACCCAGGTGCTCTTCAGGCGCTGTTCTTCGCGTTCGATGCCTTCGCGCTTGGCCTCGAAGGCCGCCCAGCGCTTGTCGTCGACCAGGCCGAGCTCGCGGCCTTTTTCAGTCAGGCGCAAATCGGCGTTGTCTTCGCGCAGGATCAGTCGGTATTCGGCACGCGAAGTGAACATGCGGTAAGGCTCCTGGGTGCCCAGGGTAATCAGGTCGTCGACCAGCACGCCGATGTACGCCTCGTCACGGCGCGGGCACCAGGCTTCGCGGCCCTGCGCACGCAGTGCGGCGTTGGCGCCGGCGAGCAGGCCTTGGGCGCCGGCTTCTTCGTAGCCGGTGGTGCCGTTGATCTGGCCGGCGAAGAACAGGCCGCCGATCACCTTGGTCTCCAGGCTGTACTTCAGGTCGCGAGGATCGAAGTAGTCGTACTCGATGGCGTAGCCCGGGCGAACGATGTGGGCGTTCTCCATGCCACGGATCGAGCGGACGATCTCGAGCTGTACGTCGAACGGCAGCGAAGTGGAGATGCCGTTGGGGTACAGCTCATGAGTGGTCAGGCCTTCCGGCTCCAGGAAGACCTGATGGCTGTCCTTGTCGGCGAAGCGGTGGATCTTGTCTTCGATCGACGGGCAATAGCGCGGGCCGATGCCTTCGATGACACCGGAGTACATCGGCGAGCGATCGAGGTTGCTCGCGATGATCTCGTGGGTGCGGGCGTTGGTATGGGTGATCCAGCAGCTGACCTGGGCCGGGTGTTCTTCCTTGGAACCGAGGAAGGACATCACCGGGATCGGCGTGTCGCCGGGCTGCTCGGTCATTACCGAGAAATCGACACTGCGACCATCGATGCGCGGCGGCGTACCGGTCTTCAGGCGACCGACACGTAAGGGCAGTTCGCGCAGGCGTTTGGCCAGGGCGATTGCGGGCGGGTCACCAGCGCGGCCGCCAGAGTAATTCTGCAGTCCGATGTGGATAAGTCCGCCGAGGAAAGTACCGGCGGTGAGTACAACCTGGTCTGCATGGAATTTCAGACCCATCTGGGTCACCACGCCGCGGACCTGATCCTGTTCGACGATGAGGTCGTCGCAGGCCTGCTGGAATATCCACAGGTTCGGCTGGTTTTCCAGGATCTCGCGGATCGCTGCCTTGTAGAGCACGCGGTCTGCCTGGGCACGAGTAGCGCGTACAGCCGGACCCTTGCGGCTGTTCAGCACGCGGAACTGGATGCCGCCCTTATCGGTGGCGTGCGCCATGGCGCCGCCCAGGGCGTCGATTTCCTTGACCAGGTGGCTCTTGCCGATACCGCCGATGGCCGGATTGCAGCTCATCTGGCCCAGGGTTTCCACATTGTGGGTGAGCAGCAGGGTCTTCACGCCCATGCGTGCGGCCGCGAGCGCAGCCTCTGTGCCGGCATGGCCACCGCCGATCACGATCACGTCAAAACGGGAAGGGAAATCCACCACGCACCTCGTGCCTGTCGATCAGGGAAAGAAAAAGAGAGCCGCACAGTATAGGGGCTTAACGGAAACGATTGAAGGGACCTGGACAAAAAGTAGCCAATCGTCGGTCGGCTCACGGAGGGGAAAAGCTATTAACAGAAAAAAATGAAAGGGAGTTTTTAAATCTTTTTAGAGCTAGTGATTATGTTTGGTGTGCACACTATCTGTGGATAAACGATTCAAGCCCCTTAAGGACGCTGGTTTCGAGGAAGGATAAGACTGTGCCGAAGGTGTCGGGAAACGGGGGAAGGCCGGTTGATCACCTGTGCATGGAAAGCACATTTATGCACAGGCGAGTTATCCAGTGGGTTAGCCACGGGCTTGTCTACGTACCTATACGGTAGTTTTCCACAGGGTTCATGAAGGCATGTGAATATTCCCATCGATACCAATAACGGCGTGGGTTAGGAGGATTGTCAGGGTAAGACTGTCCACAAGCGGACGAATGAAGCGGAAGCAAAAACGCCCGGGTACTGTCGAGTAGCCGGGCGTTTGCTGATGTGGATAAGAGGATTACTTGCCGATGCAGAAGCTGGAGAAGATGCGCCCGAGCAGGTCGTCCGAGCTGAAGGCATCACCTATAGAGGTTTTCGGAGCTCGAATACAGCTCCGGCTGTGTCTTCCCAGTTGCTTTCCAGCTCCATCAGGGCGTCGATCGAGTTGGCCAATAACTGCAGAAAGCGGGGTCTGGCAGATACGTAAGCTCCCATGAACTCGCCAATTGGTCGCCCTTCTGCGGATGGCGCGTGCCAGAGCGCATCGAACATAAGATTCGCCTGCGCGTTTACCTTGGGGACTACAGGATAGGTAGCGCAGATTTCGAACCCCGCCTCGACGAAGTGACGCTGCCATTGCTCTATCGGGATGGCGTAATGGATCCCATGGAAGCTTCTATGGTTCTTGCGTGCCTGTTGCGCAATGTCCGCATGCCCAGTTCTTTCCAGCAGATACGGCAGAGTCTCCCACTCTTCATAGCGGTTGGTAACTACACTGCAAGCAAAAGATCCCCCTGGCCGTAGCTTCTCCAAAACACCTTTCAAGTTATCTTCCAGTCTCGGGAAATGCACTAGTGAACCTCGGGAAAACACATGGTCGAACTCGCACATTTTTTGCAATGCGGAAAACCCTCCCTCACTCACGCTGTCGTAACGACCGTAAAGGCGAGCCTGCTCAGCTTGATGCGAGTTTGTGCACATCCCCTCGGCAGTACTGCCTGCTGGCAATAAAATATTAAAGAATTTGGGGTCACTGCATCCCAAGTCGAGAATTCGACCACTCAAGGGAATTCGTCTGAAGGCCGCAAGTTCCCAGGCAAGCCAATGAGCATAACTGGGTAACGTCGGATGAATAGAAATGGTTTTGGAGTAGCTCTTCAGAACATCTGCTGCACCAATCTTTCCCGGAAGCGCAGGGCGATTGACAGCAACGGATGTTTTTAATGGGATTCCCTTTTCATAACTGCGAAGTAAGGGGCCATAAAGCTCGTCCACACGTTGCTTCACTCTTTCACTGAAGTGATTCCGCCAATCTCCGGCAATCCCTTTCCTCTCGTGGGCCATGGTGTTTTCCAGACCTGCTTGGCGCCCTCCTGTCAGAACATCGAAGCGGTTCGTCTCGACTGCGACTCTGAGGCGCTCTGTCGATACATTCAGGCCACCTACAGTGTTGAGAGCCTCCTGCATAAGTTCGAGATCATGGGAGAGGATATCTTCATACTTAAAAATGTGTGTTGGTTCCTGAAGCCAGGATGCTTGAATTAGAGCTGGACCTCGAAGCCATTTTTCTGCAAGGAAGATTAAACCATCGTCAAGACTCATTTGCTCAAGCTGATTACGTAGGTCAGCCAGTCCGGTGGAGCTCAATGCATGGCTGTAGCGAGCGCTGAAATAACCGGATATTAGGGTGTCGCGTAGGTCGCGAACAACGACAAAATGCCTGGAGCCTGCCGGACGATTTATTGAATAGAATTGCTCTTTTGTAAGATAGGCTGTCGGGTAAATACCCCCTTCTATAATGGGATCCAGAAGTAACTGGCCTTCACCGACTCGTGGTCGAATTATTCGCTCAGGAGCTAGAGCTTCCAGAATCTTCAGAATCCATTGCGAGCCTGCTTTCCAATGAGTGATGTGGAATAAGGTGGGAGATAATTGGCGCATTTACATTCCCTCGTAGGATCTGTAGGGGAGACACGAATCTTAGTCAGCAAATATCGTTCACCGTTTTTCTGATATGTAAATTATTTCTTATAGCTGTGCTTACTTGCCGATGCAGAAGCTGGAGAAGATGCGCCCGAGCAGGTCGTCCGAGCTGAATGCCCCGGTGATCTCGCCAAGGGCGTGCTGGGCCTGGCGCAGGTCTTCTGCAAGGAGTTCGCCGGCCCCGGCGAGAAGCAGCTGGGAGTGCCCGTGATCGAGGTGCTGGCCTGCGTGGCGCAGGGCTTCCAGGTGTCGCCGGCGGGCGCTGAAGCTGCTTTCTGCGGTCTGCTCGAAGCCCATGCAGGCCTTCAGGTGCTCACGCAGCAGTTCGAGGCCGTCTCCGGACCTGGCGGACAGGGTCAGGGTGACGTGGCCGTCGGCGCTTTCTTCCAGGCCGATAGGCGATGTGGATAAGTCGGCCTTGTTGCGGATCAGGGTTACGCGAGCGGGGTCCGGTCGTTCGTCGAGGAACTCCGGCCACAGGCTAAAAGGATCCACAGCCTCGGGAGCGGTTGAGTCCACCACCAGAAGTACCCTGTCAGCCTCGCCGATAGCCTTGAGTGCGCGCTCCACACCGATCTTTTCCACATGGTCATCCGTCGTCCGCAAGCCGGCGGTGTCGACGACATGCAGCGGCATGCCGTCGATGTGGATATGTTCGCGCAGCACGTCCCGCGTGGTGCCTGCGATATCGGTGACGATGGCCGCTTCACGGCCCGCCAGTGCGTTCAGCAGGCTGGATTTGCCGGCATTCGGACGGCCGGCGATCACTACCGTCATGCCATCGCGCAGCAGCGCACCTTGGCCTGCCTCCCGCAGAACGCCGGCGAGTTCGGTGCGGACCTTGTCGAGTTGCGAAAGGACATGGCCATCGGCGAGGAAATCGATCTCTTCCTCGGGGAAGTCGATGGCCGCTTCGACGTAGATGCGTAACTGGATGAGCTGTTCGGTGAGCTGATGTACGCGACGCGAAAACTCGCCCTGCAGCGAGCGAACGGCGTTGCGTGCGGCCTGCGCCGAGCTGGCCTCGATGAGGTCGGCGATGGCTTCGGCCTGGGCCAGGTCGAGTTTGTCGTTGAGGAACGCGCGCTCGCTGAATTCGCCGGGGCGGGCTTGGCGCGAGCCAAGCTCCAGGCAGCGCTGCAGGAGCATGTCGAGCACTACCGGGCCGCCGTGGCCGTGCAGTTCGACGACATCCTCGCCAGTGAAGGAATTGGGTCCGCGGAAGAACAGCAGCAAGCCTTCGTCGATGACTTCGCCATCGTCGTCGTAGAAGGGCCCGTAGTGCGCGTAGCGGGGCTGCGGTTCACGGCCGCTGAGGCTGATGGCGATTGGCAGCGCCCTTGGTCCGGAGACACGGACGATGCCGACGCCTCCGCGACCTTGGGCGGTGGCGACGGCGGCAATGGTTTCACGGGCTGCGTTCATGCACGTTCTCCACATAGCAGAACGCCCCACGAGGGGGCGTTCTGTTGTTTGGCTGGTGCGATTATCAGGCTGTCTTGGCCTTGCTCGCGCCTTCGATCTGCCGGGTAATGTACCACTGCTGGGTAATGGACAGGCAGTTGTTGACCACCCAGTACAGCACCAGGCCAGCCGGGAACCACAGGAAGAAGAAGGTGAAGACCACTGGCATCAGCTTCATCACCTTGGCCTGCATGGGGTCCGGCGGAGTCGGGTTGAGCATCTGCTGAACCAGCATGGTCGCGCCCATGATGATCGGCAGGATGAAGAAGGGATCCTTCACCGAGAGGTCGGTGATCCAGCCCAGCCACGGGGCCTGGCGCATCTCGACGCTTTCCAGGAGTACCCAGTACAGGGACAGGAAGACCGGCATCTGCACCAGGATCGGCAGGCAGCCGCCCAGCGGATTGATCTTCTCCTTCTTGTACAGCTCCATCATTGCCTGGGACATCTTCTGGCGATCGTCACCGTGCTGTTCCTTGATCGCCTGCATCTTCGGCGAAACGGCGCGCATGCGGGCCATCGAGCGGTAGCTGGCGGCAGACAGCGGGAAGAAGGCCATCTTGATGACGATGGTCAGCAGGATGATCGACCAGCCCCAGTTACCCAGCAGACCGTGGATGTGTTGCAGCAGCCAGAAGATCGGTTGGGCGATGAACCACAGCGGGCCATAGTCGACGGTCAGCTCCAGGCCCGGGGACAGCTCGCCCAGGTACTTCTGCAGCTTGGGACCGGCGTACAGGGTCAGGTTGGTTTCGGCCTTGGCCCCGGCAGCGACGCTAAGGGTCGGGCCGGTGAATCCGACGATGTAGTTGCCCTGGGCGTCCTTGCGGGTCAGGACGTTGTGGGTGTCGCCCTTGGCCGGAACCCAGGCGGTCACGAAGTAGTGCTGCAGCCAGGCTACCCAGCCGCCCTGCACGGTTTCGTTGACGCCTTCCTTGTCCATGTCCTTCATGGACACTTTCTTGTAGGGCTTGTCCGGGGTCCAGATAGCAGCGCCCAGGTAGGTCGATACGCCAGTGGCGGTGGTCGACGACGGGTCTGCGCTGGCATCACGCTTGAGCTGGGCGAACAGCAGACCGTTCCACTGCTTGCCGCTCTGGTTGTCGATCAGATAGCTGACGTCGACCTGGTAAGCGTTCGGGTTGATGCAGTCGAGCTTCTTCTGCGCTTTTTCCTTGTCGCTGCAGTCGGTCTTCATGCCGCGGTGGAAGGTGAAGCGCTTGATGTAGCTGACGCCGTCGCGGGCGAAGTTCAGGTCGACGACCAGTTTGTCCTGGCCGTCGGCCAGCTGGTATTCGCTCTTGGCGCTGCTGAACAGCGGACGGCCGGCGACAGTCGCGTCGGGACCATCGGCGCCGGTCAGACCGCTCTGGGCCAGGTAGGTGCGTTGCTGGTCATGCTCGAACAGCGGGAACGGCAGGTCCGGGCGATCCTGGCGGAACGGGTACTGGGTCAGGCCCAGTTGCACCACGTCGCCACCGCGCGGGTCGATGGCCAGTTCGAGAACGTCGGTCTTGACCTTGATCATCTGGCCAGTCGCGGCCGCTGCCTGGGTGTTCGGCAGGCTAGCAGTAGCGGTCGGCGCCGTAGGCACGTCGGCACTGGCGGTGCCGCTGGTCGGCACGGAGGTGTCCGGCAGACCTTGGTTCTGCTGGTTGAAGGTCGCGGTCTGTTCCGGCAGCTGGGGCTGACCGTAGTCCTTGTTCCACTGGAGAACCAGCGCATAGGACACGATTGCCAGGGCGACGAATAGGATTGAACGCTTGATGTCCATGGTTACTCGGCCGTCGAGGAAGGGCGGGGCGTGGAGTTGGCGGGCGGCACGGGATCATAGCCACCGGGATGCCAGGGATGGCAGCGACCCAGGCGACGCAGGGTCAGCCAGCCACCACGCAAGAGGCCATGATGTTCGATGGCCTCTTGCGCGTAGCAGGAACAGCTGGGGTGGAAGCGACAGTGGTTGGCCATCAAAGGGCTGATGGCGTAGCGGTAAAACTGGATCAGAAGAAGCGCCAGTTTACGCATGGGAACTATCGGCTACCCCCGGAGGTTCGGTTGCGGTTTCCGGCCGGGGTCGGTTGCGCACCAGACGCTTGAAGAGTTTGCCGAACTGCTGGTGCAGCTCGGGATTCTCCAGGTCGCCCAGGCCCTTGCGCGCGATGATCACGATGTCCAGACCAGCCAGGGCTTCCTGGTTGTGCCGGAACGTTTCACGGATCACGCGTTTCAGGCGATTGCGCTCGACGGCGAGCTTGACGTTCTTCTTGCCGATCACCAGGCCGAGGCGGGGGTGATCCAGAGCGTTTTCGCGCGCCAGCAGCAGGACGTGCTTACCGGGAACCTTGGCGCTGGGGGAGTCGAAGACTGCTGTGAAGTGCCGGGAAGTCAGTAGACGCTTTTCCCGTTCGAATCCTCGACTCACCACCGGTGCCGGGCAAATCAGACGGTCAGACGCTTACGGCCCTTGGCGCGACGACGCGACAGAACCTGACGGCCGTTCTTGGTAGCCATACGGGCGCGGAAACCATGGACGCGAGCGCGCTTGAGGGTGCTGGGTTGGAAAGTACGTTTCATTGTTCGGTACCTGGGTTGACGACTTGAGGTCGTAGTGACCCCGTTTAAAGAGACCGGCGATTCTAGTGAAAAGCCAGCGGCAGGTCAATTTCCAACCAGCGTGCCCGATGAAATAGAAAGTAAGAGGAGATTTTTTGAATAAAGGATTGTGAAAGCAATTGATGTTGGTGGAGCGTTTTTGTGTGGATAAGTCAATTCCGGCCGCACCGGCTGCGATGATTGGCGAAGGACAGCTCTGTCGATTGCTGGTGGGCTCATTGTGCTTCCCCTGTGGGCAAGCTGGGGGTGAAAGGCGCTGTTGTCCACAGCTGACTTGCCAACAGAGTTCTCCCTGGACTTCTTCCCAGGCCTTAATGGTGGTTATCCACAAGTTTTCGGGTGTTCCAGTGGCTGGTGCCTGTGCATCATTAAGGTCTTGATTTTGCTTGCCCACTTGTTGATTTCTCGTGTGGATAAGTCTGTAAGGGAGGGCTACAATAGGCGTTTCCTTTGGCTCCGTGCCTTCGAAACCCTTGGGGGATACCCGTGTCCGTGGAACTCTGGCAGCAGTGCGTGGAATTGCTCCGCGACGAGCTGCCATCCCAACAATTCAATACCTGGATCCGCCCATTGCAGGTGGAAGCCGAGGGCGAGGAGCTGCGTGTCTACGCACCGAATCGCTTCGTGCTCGACTGGGTCAACGAAAAATACATGGGTCGCCTGCTCGAGCTCCTTGGGGAGCGCGGCAATGGGCAGATCCCGGCGCTCTCCTTGCTGATCGGCAGTCGCCGCAGCCGCGCGCCGCGTCCGGCACTGGTGCCGCAAAGCCACGCCATGCCGGCGCCGACCATCACTCCGCAGCCGACTCCAGCTCAGGTGCGTGCGGCCAAGGCCCAGGCCTACCAGGCCGAAGCACCCGCTCAGGAAGAAGCAGCCGCGCGCGTCCAGCAGATGCAGCTGAACGTGCAGGAGCCGATACCGGACATCGACGAGTCGAGCCCGAGTATCGATCCGCTCGCCGCAGCCATTCCAGCGCCTGCGGTGCGCACCGAGCGCAACGTGCAGGTAGAAGGTGCGCTCAAGCACACCAGCTACCTGAACCGCACCTTTACCTTCGAGAACTTCGTCGAAGGTAAATCCAACCAGCTCGCGCGCGCCGCGGCCTGGCAGGTTGCAGACAACCTCAAGCATGGCTACAACCCGCTCTTCCTTTATGGCGGCGTGGGCCTGGGCAAGACGCACCTGATGCACGCTGTGGGCAACCACCTGCTGAAGAAGAACCCCAATGCCAAGGTCGTGTACCTGCATTCCGAGCGATTCGTGGCGGACATGGTCAAGGCGTTGCAGCTGAACGCGATCAACGAGTTCAAGCGCTTCTACCGTTCGGTTGACGCGCTGCTGATCGACGATATCCAGTTCTTCGCGCGCAAGGAGCGCTCCCAGGAGGAGTTCTTCCACACATTCAACGCGCTCCTCGAGGGCGGCCAGCAGGTGATCCTCACCAGCGACCGCTATCCGAAGGAGATCGAAGGCCTGGAAGAGCGCCTCAAGTCGCGCTTTGGCTGGGGCCTGACGGTAGCCGTCGAGCCTCCGGAGCTGGAGACTCGCGTGGCGATCCTGATGAAGAAGGCCGAGCAGGCCAAGGTCGAGCTGCCTCACGACGCCGCTTTCTTCATTGCGCAACGCATTCGCTCCAATGTGCGTGAACTGGAAGGTGCACTGAAGCGGGTAATCGCGCATTCGCACTTCATGGGGCGCCCGATCACCATCGAGCTGATCCGCGAGTCGCTGAAGGACCTGCTGGCTCTGCAGGACAAGCTGGTGAGCATCGACAACATCCAGCGCACTGTCGCCGAGTACTACAAGATCAAGATCGCCGACCTGCTGTCCAAGCGCCGTTCGCGCTCGGTCGCTCGTCCGCGCCAGGTCGCCATGGCGCTGTCGAAGGAACTGACCAACCACAGCCTGCCGGAAATCGGCGTGGCCTTCGGCGGTCGGGACCACACCACTGTGCTACATGCCTGTCGTAAGATCGCTCAATTGAAGGAATCCGACGCGGACATCCGCGAGGACTACAAGAACCTGCTGCGTACGCTGACCACCTGAGGCCAAGCTGCAGCCCCACAAGGCAAGGGAATAGACCATGCATTTCACTATTCAACGCGAAGCTCTGTTGAAACCCCTGCAACTGGTCGCTGGCGTGGTGGAACGCCGCCAAACGCTGCCGGTTCTTTCCAACGTCCTGCTGGTAGTCCAGGGCCAGCAGCTGTCGCTGACCGGTACCGACCTCGAGGTCGAGCTGGTTGGTCGCGTCAATCTGGAAGAGCCGGCCGAGCCCGGCGAGATCACTGTCCCGGCACGCAAGCTGATGGATATCTGCAAGAGCCTGCCTTCGGACGTGCTGATCGATGTGCGCGTCGATGAGCAGAAGCTCGTTATCAAGGCCGGTCGCAGCCGCTTCACGCTGTCGACCCTGCCGGCCAACGACTTCCCGACTGTCGAGGAAGGCCCGGGTTCGCTGACTTTCAGCCTGGTGCAGAGCAAACTGCGTCGCCTGATCGACCGCACCAGCTTCGCCATGGCCCAGCAGGACGTGCGCTACTACCTCAACGGCATGCTGCTCGAGGTATACGCCGGCACTCTGCGCGCCGTGTCCACCGATGGTCACCGCCTCGCCATGTGTTCGCTGTGCGGTGCTGTGCCGGAGGCGCAGGATCGTCACCAGGTTATCGTTCCGCGCAAGGGCATCCTCGAGATGGCCCGTCTGCTCACCGAGCAGGACGGCCAGGTCGACATCGTTCTCGGCCAGCACCACATTCGTGCTACCACCGGCGAGTTCACCTTCACTTCCAAGCTGGTCGACGGCAAGTTCCCTGACTACGAGCGTGTTCTGCCGAAAGGCGGTGACAAGCTGGTTATCGGTGATCGTCAGCTACTGCGCGAAGCGTTCAGCCGTACCGCCATTCTCTCGAACGAGAAATACCGCGGCATTCGCCTGCAACTGTCTTCCGGTCTTCTTAAGATCCAGGCGAACAACCCGGAGCAGGAAGAAGCGGAAGAAGAAGTGCAGGTTGATTACAACGGCAGCAGCCTGGAGATCGGCTTCAACGTCAGCTATCTGCTCGACGTATTGGGCGTGATGGGCACCGAGCAGGTTCGCATGATCCTCTCCGATGCCAACAGCAGCGCGCTGGTCCAGGAAGCTGACAATGACGACTCCGCTTACGTCGTCATGCCGATGCGGCTCTGACGTTCACTGAATGTCACTGACCCGCGTCTCGGTCACCGCGGTGCGCAACCTGCACCCGGTGACCTTCTCCCCCTCTCCCCGCATCAACATCCTCTACGGCGAAAACGGCAGCGGTAAGACCAGCCTGCTCGAAGCCATCCACCTGCTCGGCCTTGCTCGTTCCTTCCGTAGCCTGCGGCTCAACCCTGTCATCCAGTACGAACAGCCAAGCTGCACGGTCTTCGGCCAGGTTCAGCTCGGCAATGGTATGAGCAGCAATCTCGGTGTGGCTCGTGATCGCCAGGGTGAGTTCCAGATTCGTATCGACGGGCAGAACGCGCGCAGTACGGCGCAACTCGCCGAAACCTTGCCGCTGCAGCTGATCAACCCGGACAGTTTCCGTCTGTTGGAAGGTGCGCCGAAGATTCGCCGGCAGTTCCTCGACTGGGGAGTGTTCCACGTGGAACAACGCTTCATGGTCGCCTGGCAGCGGCTACAGAAGGCGCTGCGCCAGCGGAACTCGTGGCTCCGGCATGGTAGACTGGACGGTGCTTCGCAAGCTGCGTGGGACCGCGAGCTGTGCACTGCGAGTGAAGAAATCGATGGCTATCGACGGTCCTATATCCAGGCGCTCAAGCCGGTCTTCGAGCAGACCCTCGGCGAGTTGATCCAGCTGGACCAGCTCACCCTGAGTTATTACCGCGGTTGGGACAAGGATCGCGAGCTGAGCGAGGTGTTGAACAGTAGCTTGCTACGCGACCAGCAGATGGGACATACCCAGGCTGGACCGCAGCGTGCCGATTTACGGATTCGACTGGGCAGTCATAACGCGGCGGAGATCCTGTCGCGAGGGCAGCAGAAACTGGTGGTTTGCGCCCTCAGGATTGCCCAGGGTCACCTGATCAATCAGGCCAAGCGAGGACAATGCGTCTACCTGGTAGACGACCTGCCCTCCGAACTGGACGAGAAGCACCGTCACTCGCTGTGCCGGTTGCTTGAAGATTTGGGTTGCCAGGTATTCATCACCTGCGTCGACCCTGAACTATTGATGGACGGCTGGCGAACGGACACGCCGGTTGCCATGTTCCACGTGGAACATGGGCATGTCTCTCAGACCACCCCCGGGAGTGAAGAATGAGCGAGAACAATACGTACGACTCTTCCAGCATCAAGGTGCTGAAGGGGCTGGACGCGGTACGCAAGCGTCCAGGCATGTACATCGGCGACACGGACGATGGCACCGGCCTGCACCACATGGTGTTCGAGGTGGTGGACAACTCCATCGACGAGGCTCTGGCTGGCTTCTGCAGCGAGATCAGCATCACCATCCACACCGATGAGTCGATCACCGTTCGCGATAACGGCCGTGGTATTCCGGTCGATATCCACAAGGAAGAAGGGGTTTCGGCGGCCGAGGTCATCATGACCGTACTGCACGCCGGCGGTAAGTTCGACGACAACACCTACAAGGTTTCCGGCGGTCTGCACGGCGTGGGTGTGTCCGTGGTCAACGCACTCTCCGAAGAGCTGCGCCTGACCATTCGCCGTGAAGGCAAGGTCTGGGAGCAGATCTACCACCACGGTGTTCCGCAGTTCCCGCTGCGCCCGGTCGGTGAGACCGAAGGCTCGGGCACCGAAGTCCACTTCAAGGCTTCCGCCGAGACCTTCAGCAACATCCACTTCAGCTGGGACATCCTGGCCAAGCGTATCCGCGAGCTGTCCTTCCTGAACTCCGGCGTCGGCATCGTCCTGCGCGACGAGCGCTCCGGCAAGGAAGAATTGTTCAAGTACGAAGGTGGCCTGCGCGCCTTCGTCGAGTACCTGAACACCAACAAGACCGCGGTGAACCAGGTCTTCCACTTCAACACCCAGCGCGAGGAAGATGGCGTTGGCGTGGAGATCGCCCTGCAGTGGAACGACAGCTTCAACGAGAACATCCTCTGCTTCACCAACAACATTCCACAGCGTGACGGTGGTACCCACCTGGCGGGCTTCCGCTCCGCCCTCACCCGCCACCTGAACAACTACATCGAGCAGGAAGGCCTGGCGAAGAAGTACAAGATCGCCACCACCGGTGACGATGCCCGCGAAGGCCTGACCGCGATCATTTCGGTGAAGGTGCCGGATCCGAAGTTCAGCTCGCAGACCAAGGACAAGCTGGTTTCCTCGGAAGTGAAGACTGCCGTGGAACAGGAAATGGGCAAGTACTTCGCCGACTTCCTGCTGGAGAACCCCAACGAGGCCAAGGCAGTGGTCGGCAAGATGCTCGACGCCGCCCGCGCCCGTGAAGCCGCGCGCAAGGCCCGCGAGATGACCCGCCGCAAGGGTGCGCTGGACATCGCCGGTCTACCAGGCAAGCTCGCCGACTGCCAGGAGAAGGACCCCGCCCTCTCCGAGCTGTACATCGTGGAAGGTGACTCCGCGGGCGGTTCTGCGAAGCAGGGCCGTAACCGCAAGACCCAGGCGATCCTGCCGCTCAAGGGCAAGATCCTCAACGTCGAGAAAGCTCGCTTCGACAAGATGCTGTCCTCCCAGGAGGTCGGCACCCTGATCACCGCGCTGGGCTGCGGTATCGGTCGCGAGGAGTACAACATCGACAAGCTGCGTTACCACAACATCATCATCATGACCGATGCTGACGTCGACGGTTCGCACATCCGTACCCTGCTGCTGACCTTCTTCTTCCGCCAGCTGCCCGAGCTGGTCGAGCGCGGCTACATCTACATCGCCCAGCCGCCGCTGTACAAGGTGAAGAAAGGCAAGCAGGAGCAGTACATCAAGGACGACCTGGCCATGGAGGAATACATGACCCAGTCGGCCCTCGAAGAGGCCAGCGTGCACGTCAACGAAAGCGCCCCGGGCCTGTCCGGCGAAGCGCTTGAGAAGCTGGTCAACGAATACCGCGCGGTGATGCGTACCCTCTCCCGCCTCTCGCGCCTGTACCCGCAGGACCTGACCGAGCACTTCGTCTACCTGCCGCGTATCGACGTCGAGCAACTGGGCGACCAGGCTGCGATGCAGGGTTGGCTGGAGCAGTTCCAGGCACGCCTTAAGGGCTCGGAGAAGTCGGGTCTGACCTATACCGCCAGCCTGCGCGAAGACCGCGAACGTCACCTGTGGCTGCCGGAAGTTGAAATGGTCGCCCACGGCCTGTCCAACTACGTCACCTTCAACCGCGACTTCTTCGCCAGCAACGATTACCGCTCGGTAACCGACCTGGGCGCCAAGCTGAACAGCCTGATGGAAGAAGGCGCCTATGTGCAGAAGGGCGAGCGCAAGAAGGCGGTCTCGAGCTTCAAGGAAGCTCTGGACTGGCTGATGGCCGAAGGCACCAAGCGCCATAGCATCCAGCGATACAAAGGTCTGGGTGAGATGAACCCGGAGCAGCTGTGGGAAACCACCATGGACCCGAACGTGCGCCGCATGCTCAAGGTAACCATCGAGGACGCCATCGCTGCCGACCAGATATTCAACACCCTGATGGGCGATGCCGTGGAGCCGCGCCGCGACTTCATCGAAAGCAATGCCCTGGCGGTGTCGAACCTGGACGTCTAAGCGCCTTGCCCAACCCGGGCGTGCGCGCCCGGTGTTTGACGAAGCCCCTGCCCGGAACTCCGGCCAGGGGCTTTCGTTTTTCCGGGGTTAGAAAGCGGCGCCGGGGCGCAGCGGGAAACTCGCCTCGGGATAGCCTGCATCCTCGGGGATGCGCAGGTGGCGGATGCCAGCGATCTCTTCCAGCCAAGGTTGCACGCTGCAACGGGGACGCGTGCGAGCCATCGCCAAAGCCTGCACGACGGTGTCGATGCCGTGGAATAGCCGTAGGTTTTGCGCCGTGACGAATACCAGGCTGCGCCGGCCCGCCTCGCCTTCTGCCAGTGCCTGATGGGGAGTGATCCACAGGGAGTCCACGGCTTCGCCTCCATCGTGCTGGGCGCTCTGCCCGGCCGGCGCGGCTGCGAGAAAGAAGCGGGTGTCGAAGCGTTTGTCGAGGAAGTCCGGGGTTACCCAATGGGCGAAAGGTTCGAGTAGGTCGGTGGCGAGAAGGAGATCCTCGGCCTCCAGCATTTCGAACAGGCCGGTAGCGTCCAATTGCAGGCGCAATTGCCAGCGCGCCCTCAGTCCGCCCACGTCGGCCTCGCTCAACAAGCTGGCGTCGCCCGCCCTTCTAGCCAGCAACAGGCCGCTTTCCTCGAAGACTTCACGGATGCCCGCTACGCGGAAACGTAGCTCGTCATCGCTCAAGGATTCCGCGCCGATGCAGCGAGCCCGCAAGGCGGAATGGCCGTCTGTGCTTTCTACCTTGCCGCCGGGGAATACGAGAGCGCCGGGACAGAAGCCGACCTGCTGGTTGCGCACCAGCATCAGTACCTCCAACCCTCCCCCGTTGTGCGCTTCGCGAATGAGCAAAACGGAGGTGGCGGGGCGTGGATTTTGGCTGGTCATGGCGTGGCTCTTCCCTGGCGTCTGCCTTGAGCTTATAGGCCGCCAGGAAGGCGCGCACAGGGCGTATCGGACAAAGCCCAGGGGATGACCGTCGTAATGGACGATCAGGCCGTAGAAACGAAAACAGGGCCCTTGGGCCCTGTCTCTGGAATCGCTCTAGCGGGTCAGGCGACGTCGGCCTGGGCGCTCGCTTGCGGCGGCAGTTCGCCGATCCCGCGCAAGGCGTTGGCTACCCATTCCTCGGCGCGCTGGTTGAGCTCGGCGATAGCACGCGGGCCTTCGCCCTCGGCGTACATCAGCGGGCCGATCATCACCTCGATGGTGCCCGGATGCTTGGCCCAGCCGTTCTTCGGCCAGCAGTGGCCGGCGTTGTGCGCGATCGGCAGTACCGGCAGGTTGGCGTTCACTGCCAGGGCGGCGCCGCCGCGGGAGAACTTGCCCATTACGCCAGTGGGGATGCGTGTGCCTTCCGGGAAGATCAGCACCCAGGCGCCCTGCTGCAGGCGTTCGTGCCCCTGCTTGGCGAGCTGCTTGAGGGCGACCTTGGGTTGGCTGCGGTCGATGGCGATTGGCTTGAGCAGTGCCAGCGCCCAGCCGAAGAAGGGCACGAAGAGCAGTTCGCGCTTGAGCACCTGGCTCAGCGGCGCGAAGTAGCCGGACAGGAAGAAGGTCTCCCAGGTGCTCTGGTGCTTGGAAAGAATCACGCAGGGTTTCTGCGGGATGTTCTCCAGGCCGCTCAGGCGGTAGCGCACGCCGACCATGTGCCAGGCCAGCCAGACGGCGAAGCGGCACCAGCGCTGGACGACGAAGCGATAGCGCGCTTCGAACGGCAGGAGGGGGGCGAGCAGCAGGCTCAGGGTGCCCCAGGCGAAGGCGCTGAACGACAGCAGCAGGTAGAAGAGGACGGTTCTGGTGGCCTGCACTATCGACATGTTCAGCGCGACTCCTTAGGTCAAGAGGTGTGCGGCGACGGCCGCAAGATCGTCGAAGACCAGCGTGCCTTCGGGCAGCGGCTTGGCCAGGGTTCGTTCGCCCTTTCCGGTTTTCACCAACACGGGCTGACAATCGACGGCCAGGGCCGCCTCCAGGTCACCCTTGCTGTCGCCAACGAACCAGACGCCTTGCAGCGGCCGATCATAATGCGCGGCGATCTGCCGGAGCATACCCGGCTTCGGCTTGCGGCAGTCGCAGCCTTCGTCGGGCCCATGGGGACAGTAGACGATCAGGCCGAGTTCCCCGCCCTGCTCCGCCACCAGCTCGCGCAGGCGCGCGTGCATGCTTTCCAGGGTCGCCAGGTCGTAGTAGCCGCGGGCGACGCCGGACTGGTTGGTGGCCACTGCCACGGTCCATCCCGCCTGGCTCAGGCGAGCGATGGCAGCGATGGCGCTGGGGATCGGAATCCACTCGTCGAGGGACTTGATGTACTCGTCGGAGTCGAGGTTGATGACGCCGTCGCGGTCGAGGATCAGTAGCTTCATACGGTTCAAATCGGGGCCGGTTCCGCGCAGGGTGCGCGGAACCGGGTACCCGTATCAGCCCAGCAGGGAGATGTCGGCGACGCCGAGGAACAGCCCGCGCAGCTTCGCCAGCAGCGCGTAGCGGTTGGCCCGCACGGCGGCATCGTCGGCGTTGACCAGGACTTCCTCGAAGAAGGCGTCCACCGGCGCGCGCAGGGCGGCCAGGCGGGCCAGGGCGGCGCGATAGTCGCGAGCCTGGGCCAGCGGAGCCACTTCGCCTTCGGCACCGGCCACGGCGTCCGCCAGGGCGCGCTCGGCGTTCTCCTGCAGGCGATTGCCGTCGACTTGTGCCGGGACCTCGCCTTCGGCCTTGGCCAGGATGTTCGACACACGCTTGTTGGCGGCGGCCAGGGCTTCGGCTTCCGGCAGCTGACGGAACGCCTGCACGGCTTGCACGCGCTGGTCGAAGTCCAGTGGCGCGGTCGGGGTCAGGGCGCGGACGGCTTGGTACACCGCGACGTCCACACCTTCGTCTTCGTAGCGCGCACGCAGGCGGTCGAAGATGAAGTCCTGCACCTGGGCGGCCAGGCCTTCGGCCTTGACCTTGTCGCCGTACTGGCCGATGGCGAAGGCGATGGCTTCACCCAGGTCGAGGTCGAGCTGCTTCTCGATGAGGATACGCAGCACGCCGAGGGCGGCGCGGCGCAGGGCGTACGGGTCCTTGCTGCCGGTGGGCAGCATGCCGATGCCGAAGATGCCGACCAGGGTGTCGAGCTTGTCGGCCACGGCCACGGCAGCGCCGGTCAGGGTGCTCGGCAGTTCGGCGCCAGCACCGCGCGGCATGTACTGCTCGTTCAGCGCGAGGGCGACGTCCTTGGCTTCGCCGCCGGCGGTGGCGTAGTAGTAACCGGCGATGCCCTGCATCTCCGGGAACTCGCCGACCATCTCGGTGGCCAGGTCGCACTTGGACAGGATGCCGGCACGGGCGGCGTTCTTCGCGTCACCGCCGATGCGCTCGGCGATGAAGGCGGCCAGGGCGGAAACGCGCTGGGCCTTATCGAACACGGTGCCGAGCTGGGCCTGGAAGACCACGTTCTTCAGGCGCTCGTTGAACTGCTCGAGCGGCTGCTTCTGGTCCTGCTTGAAGAAGAACTCGGCGTCGGTCAGGCGCGGGCGCACGACCTTCTCGTTGCCGGAGACGATGTGCTCCGGTGCCTTGCTCTGCACGTTGGCCACGGTGATGAAGCGCGGCAGCAGCTTGCCGTTGGCGTCCAGCAGGCAGAAGTACTTCTGGTTGTCCTGCATGGTGGTGATCAGGGCTTCCTGCGGCACGGCGAGGAAGCGCTCCTCGAAGGAGCAGACCAGCGGCACCGGCCACTCGACCAGGGCGGTCACTTCGTCAAGCAGGTCGGCCGGCACCACGGCAGTGCCCTTCTGCTCGGCAGCCAGTTCGGCGACGCGCTTGGCGATGATTTCGCGGCGCTCGGCGAAGTCGGCCAGCACGTGGGCGCTGCGCAGGTCTTCCAGGTAGTTGGCCGGGCTGGAGATCAGCACGTTGTCCGGGTTGTGGAAGCGGTGGCCGCGGGATTCACGGCCGGCTTTCTTGGTGAGGATCTCGCAGTCGACGACGTCGTCGCCGAACAGCATCACCAGCCACTGGGTCGGACGGACGAACTCTTCGCGGCGGGCGGCCCAGCGCATGCGCTTGGGAATCGGCAGCTCGTTCAGCGAGGTCTCGACGATGCTCGGCAGCAGGCCCACGGCCGGCTGGCCGGCGATGCTCTGGCTGAACTTGAGCTTCGGGCCGCTCTTGTCGATCTGCTCGAGGTCGACGCCGCATTTCTTGGCGAAGCCCAGCGCAGCCTGGGTCGGGTTGCCGTTGGCGTCGAAGGCGGCCTGCAGCGGCGGGCCGTCGAGGTTCACGGTGCGGTCGGGCTGCTGCACGGCGAGCTGGTCGATCTGCACGGCCAGGCGGCGCGGCGCGGCGTAGTAGCGGGCGGCCGAGTAGGTCAGGCCGGCGGCCTTCAGGCCTTTCTCGATACCGGCGAGGAAGGCTTCACCGAGGCTTTTCAGGGCCTTGGGGGGCAGCTCTTCGGTGCCCAGTTCGACGAGGAAATCCTTCGCGCTCATTATTCGGCCTCCTTCAGCTTGGCCAGTACTTCGTCACGCAGTTCGGGGGTGGCCATGGGGAAGCCAAGGCGCGCGCGGGCCTGCAGGTAGCTTTGCGCCACGTTACGGGCCAGGGTGCGCACGCGCAGGATGTAGCGCTGACGCTCGGTCACCGAGATGGCGCGGCGGGCGTCCAGCAGGTTGAAGGTGTGCGAGGCCTTGAGGACCATCTCGTAGGTCGGCAGCGGCAGTTGCAGCTCGATCAGGCGGTTGGCTTCGCTTTCGTAGAAGTCGAACAGCTCGAAGAGCTTCTCGACGTTGGCGTGCTCGAAGTTGTAGGTCGACTGCTCCACTTCGTTCTGGTGGAACACGTCGCCGTAGGTGACCTTGCCGAACGGGCCGTCAGCCCAGACCAGGTCGTACACCGAGTCGACGCCCTGGATGTACATGGCCAGGCGTTCGAGGCCGTAGGTGATCTCGCCGGTGACCGGGTAGCACTCGATGCCGCCGACCTGCTGGAAGTAGGTGAACTGGGTCACTTCCATGCCGTTCAGCCAAATTTCCCAACCCAGGCCCCAGGCGCCGAGGGTCGGCGATTCCCAGTTGTCTTCGACGAAGCGGATGTCGTGCACGAGCGGGTCGATGCCGATGGCCTTCAGCGAGCCCAGGTAGAGCTCCTGGAAGTTCTCCGGGTTCGGCTTGAGGACGACCTGGAACTGGTAGTAGTGCTGCAGGCGGTTCGGGTTCTCGCCATAGCGGCCGTCGGTGGGGCGGCGGCTGGGCTGCACGTAGGCGGCGTTCCAGGTTTCCGGGCCGACGGCGCGAAGGAAGGTGGCGGTGTGGAAGGTGCCGGCGCCAACTTCCATGTCATAGGGCTGCAGCACCACGCAGCCCTGATCGGCCCAGTATTTTTGCAGGGCGAGGATCAGGTCCTGGAAGGTGGGCACGGCGGGCGTAGTCTGGCTCACGAAAATCACCTGTGCTGGGTATGCGACTAAAACCCCGCAGTATACCCGAAGCCGCATGCCGCTTGGGGTTTCCACGCTTCCGGGGCGACCGCTGCGACAGCCTGTGACTGTATTTTCATACAGTATGCAGACTATAGTGATTGCCTTTCCCAACCCTTCGAGGCCGACCGCCATGCCCCGCTGCTTCTGGTGTAACGACGACCCGCTGTACATCGCCTACCACGACACCGAATGGGGCGTGCCGCTGAGGGATGCGCAGAAACTGTTCGAGCTGCTGCTCCTCGAGGGCGCCCAGGCCGGGTTGTCGTGGATCACCGTGCTGCGCAAGCGTGAGCGTTACCGCGAGGTGCTGTTCGGCTTCGACCCCGAGCGCCTGGCGCGCATGAGCGACGAGGAGATCGAGGAGCGCATGCAGGACCCGGGCATCATCCGCAACCTGGCCAAGCTCAAGGCCGCCCGGCAGAACGCCCTGGCCTGGCTGGCCCTGCCCGATCCGGTGGAGCTGCTGTGGTCTTTCGTTGGAGGCCAGCCGAAGGTCAACCATTTCAGCGGACGCGGCGATGTCCCGGCGGTGACGCCCGAGGCCGAGGCCATGAGCAAGGCGCTGAAGAAGGCCGGCTTCACCTTCGTCGGTCCGACCATCTGCTACGCGTTCATGCAGGCCAGCGGCATGGTGATGGACCACACCACCGATTGCGACCGCTACGCAGAGCTATCCTGACGCCGGTCGAGGAACCTGTAGGAGCGCGCCATGCGCGCGATTCGCGGCCATGGGCCGCTCCTACGGGTGTGAAAGGGTGAGACCAATCCCCTCTCTATCGCCCCAATCGGAACGTGCGCTTCGCCTTCGGTCATCCGCGCTGGTTAAAATGCGCGCATTCGTCTGAAGGAGCATTCCGTGGAGAAATTCAAAGGCGCACTGGTGGTGGGATTCCTGCGGTTGTTCGCCATGTTGCCGTGGCGCGCGGTCGGGGCCCTGGGCGCGGGCATCGGCTGGCTGATGTGGAAGCTGCCCAACCGCTCCCGCGAGATCGTGCGGATCAACCTGACGCATTGCTTCCCCGAGCTGTCGCCGACCGAGCGCGAGAAACTGGTCGGACGCAGCCTGATGGACATCGGCAAGACGCTCACCGAAAGCGCCTGTGCCTGGATCTGGCCACCGCAGAAGTCGCTGCAGTACATCCGCGAAGTGGAAGGCATGGAGGTGCTGGAAGAGGCCCTGGCCTCGGGTGACGGCGTGGTCGGCATCACCAGCCACCTGGGCAACTGGGAAGTGCTCAACCACTTCTATTGCTCCTACGCCAAACCGATCATCTTCTACCGCCCGCCGAAGCTGAAGGCGGTGGATGAGCTGCTGAAGAAGCAGCGCGTGCAGCTGGGCAACCGCGTGGCGCCGTCCACCCCGGAAGGCATCATCAGCGTCATCAAGGAAGTGAAGCGCGGCGGCTGCGTCGGCATTCCCTGCGACCCTGAGCCGGACCTGGGCTCGGGGCTCTTCGTGCCCTACCTCGGCACCACCGCGCTCACCAGCAAGTTCGTGCCCTCCCTGCTCGCGCGGGGCAAGGCACGCGGGGTGTTCTTCCATGCCGTGCGCCTGCCCGATGGCAGCGGCTACAAGGTGATCCTCGAGGCGGCACCGGCGGACATGTACGACAAGGACATGGAAGTCTCGGTGGCCGCCCTGAGCCGCGAACTGGCCCGCTACGTACGCGACTACCCGAGCCAGTACATGTGGACCATGAAGCGCTTCAAGAAGCGCCCGGAAGGCGAAGCCAAGTGGTACTGAGCTGAAGGAGCAGCCGCATGCTGGGATTGCCGACCACCGCCACCGCGCCCTTCTGCCCATCCGAGGTCAAAGGTAGCGTCGTCGTCTCGCCCAGCGCGCCGCTGTGGAAGCGCATCCTGCAATTCGCCGGGCCCGGCCTGCTCGTGTCCATCGGCTACATGGACCCGGGCAACTGGGCGACGGCCATCGAAGCCGGTTCGGGCTTTGGCTACCAGCTGCTGTTCGTGGTCCTGCTTTCCAGCCTCGCCGGCATGGTCCTGCAATGTCTGGCGATGCGCCTGGGCATCGTCAGCGGGCAGGATCTGGCGCAGCTCTCGCGGCAACGCTACAGCCCGGCCGTAGCCAGGGGGCAGTGGCTGCTGGCAGAGCTGTCGATCATCGCCACCGACCTTGCCGAAGTACTCGGCTGCGCCCTCGCCTTCCACCTGCTGCTGGGCGTCAACCTCACCGGCGGCATCCTCCTCACCGCCCTCGACACCCTGATCGTCCTTGGCCTCAAGGGGCAGCGCTTCCGCCACCTCGAAGCCATCATGCTGGGCCTGATCCTCACCATCAGCGCCTGCTACGCGGTCGAGCTGCTGCTGATCAAGCCGCATTGGCCGGACGTGGCCATCGGCTTCCTGCCCAGCTGGCAGGCGGTCAGCGACCGCGAGCCGTTGTACCTCGCGATCGGCATCCTCGGCGCCACCGTGATGCCGCACAACCTCTACCTGCATTCCTCCATCGTGCAGACCCGCGCGGTTTCCGGCAGCCAGGGCAAGGCCTCGGCAATCCGCCTGGCGCGTCTGGATACCGTGGTGTCGCTGAGCCTTGCGCTGCTGATCAACGCCGCCATCCTGATCCTCGCCGCGGCGGCCTTCCATGAAACCGGGCATTCCGACGTCACCGAGATCCAGGATGCCTACCGCCTGCTCGAACCCCTGGTCGGCGCCGGCCTGGCCGCCATCCTGTTCGGCGTGGCGCTGCTGGCTTCCGGGCAGAGTTCGACCTTCACTGGCACCATCGCCGGCCAGGTGATCATGGAGGGCTTCCTGCAGATGAAGATTCCGTGCTGGCAGCGTCGCCTGATCACTCGTGCCCTGGCGCTGATCCCGGCGCTGATCGGCGTGCTGCTGCTGGGCGACAAGGCGGTGGGCAAGCTGCTGGTGTTCAGCCAGGTGGTGCTCAGCCTGCAACTGCCGTTCGCCCTCTGGCCGCTGATCCGCTTCACCAGCGACCGCGCGTTGATGGGCGAATTCGTCAACAGCCGGCTGACCCAGGCTTTGGGCTGGCTGCTGTTCGTGGTCATCAGTGGCGCCAACCTGTGGCTGCTGGGGCAACTGTTCGCTTGACCTGCGCCGCCATATCGGGCGGACTATGCCGCTGACCTTCCGGACGGATGCCGAGCATGGCGAATCAGAGGCAGTACCCGCGTACCCCGATGAAGTGCAGGATCAAGATCGCCCACGCGAGTTTCGGCGAGATTTTCGGCCACACCCGCGACCTCTCCGACGGCGGCGTCTATGTGCGCCATGAAGCCCTCGCCGGCCTGCCCGCCGGCACCCGCGTGACCGGCCAGGTGCAAGACCTTCCGATCGAGGCGCCGGTGTTGCAGATGGAAGTCACCCGCACCGACGCCGAAGGCGCTGGCTTGCGCTTCGTCGAGTGAAGCGCCCGACGAAGAACCTGACTTTCGGGTCCGTTATTCGCTAGAATACGCGCCGCTCGGCATAGGGCCGGGCATGGGTTCCCTCACCCCATCGATGAAAAAGGACCACGCATGTCTGCCTTTTCCCCGGCGGCACGGCGCAACGCGCTGGCCGGCCTGATCGTTTTCCACATCATCATCATCATCGCCAGCAACTACCTGGTGCAGCTGCCCATGACCCTGTTCGGCTGGCAGACCACCTGGGGTGCGTTCAGCTTCCCGTTCATCTTCCTGGCCACCGACCTCACCGTGCGCCTGCTCGGCAAGGGCCCGGCGCGGCGTGTTATCGCCCGCGTAATGCTGCCGGCGCTGCTGGCTTCCTACGTGGTTTCGGTGCTGTTCCAGGACGGCGGCTACCGCGGTTTCGCCGCGCTGGGCGAGTTCAACACCTTCGTCGGACGCATCGCACTGGGCAGCTTCTTCGCCTACGCGCTGGGGCAGATCCTCGACATCCAGGTCTTCGACCGCCTGCGCAAGCTGCGCCAGTGGTGGATCGCCCCGGTCGTGTCGACCCTGTTCGGCAACCTGATGGACACCTTCGCGTTCTTCTCGGTGGCCTTCTGGCACAGCGCCAACCCCTTCATGGCCGAGCACTGGGTGGAGATCGCCAGCGTCGATTTCGCGGTGAAGCTGAGTGTCAGCCTGATTCTCTTCGTGCCGCTCTATGGCGTGCTGCTGAACGCCATTCTGCGTCGCGTGCAGCGGCCGGCGCTGGCCTGAAGGTCGGCGATTCCCTGTAGGAGCGGACCTTGTCCGCGAATCGCGGGCATGGCCCGCTCCTACAAAGGGCGGTGCGGTTAGCTGTTCTGCGCCTTGTCGAGCTTGCGCAGGAACACCGTCATTTCCTTCTCGGCCTGCTTGTCGCCGTGGGCCTGGGCTACGGCCAAACCATCGGCCCAGGCGGCGCGGGCGCCATCGAGGTCGCCTTCGGCCTGTAGGGCCTTGCCCAGCAACTTCCAGGCTGCCGAGTACTTCGGGTCCTGCTCCACGCAGCGGCGCAGATGAACCGCTGCCCTGGCGGCTTCGCCGGCATCCAGGTAGCCCTTGCCGAGGCCAAAGCGCAGCAGCGGGTTATCCACGCCTTTGGCGAGCATTTTTTCCAGTCCTTCGAGCATCGCCTGCCCTCCTTCAGAAGAACGTCAGACCGGCCTGGAACAGCCGCTCGATGTCACGGATGCGCTTTTTGTCGACCACGAACAGGATCACGTGGTCGCCGTGTTCGATCAGCAGTTCGCCGTGGGCGATCAGCACTTCCTCTTCGCGGATCACTGCGCCGATGGTGGTGCCCGGCGGCAGGTTGATCTTGCTCAGCGGGCGGCCGATGACCTTGCTCGATTTCGGGTCGCCGTGGGCGACCATTTCGATGGCTTCGGCGGCGCCACGGCGCAGGGAATGCACGCTCTCGATATCACCACGACGCACGTGGGTCAGCAGGGTGCCGATGGTGGCCAGCTGCGGGCTGATGGCGATATCGATCTCGCCGCCCTGCACCAGGTCCACGTACGCCGGGTTGTTGATGAGCGTCATCACCTTGCGCGCGCCCAGGCGCTTGGCCAGCAGCGAGGACATGATGTTCGCCTCGTCGTCGTTGGTCAGGGCGAGGAAGAGGTCGGTTTCGCCGATGTCTTCCTCCAGCAGCAGGTCACGATCCGAGGCGCTGCCCTGGAGCACGATGGCGCTGTCCAGGTTGTCCGAAAGATGCCGGCAGCGCGCCGGGTTCATCTCGATGATCTTCACCTGGTAGCGGTTCTCGATGGCTTCTGCCAGGCGTTCGCCGATGTTGCCGCCGCCGGCGATGATGATCCGCCGGTAGTTCTCCTCCATCCGCCGCATCTCGCCCATCACCGCGCGGATGTGGGCCTTGGCAGCGATGAAGAAGACCTCGTCGTCGGCCTCGATCACGGTGTCGCCCTGGGGGATGATCGGCCGGTTGCGCCGGTAGATGGCCGCCACGCGGGTGTCGGCGTTGGGCATGTGCTCACGCAGCTGACGCAATTCCTGGCCCACCAGCGGGCCGCCGTAGTGCGCCTTGATGCCAACCAGCTGCGCCTTGCCTTCGGCGAAGTCGATCACCTGCAGCGAGCCGGGGTATTCGATCAGCCGCTTGATGTAGTTGGTGACCACTTGTTCCGGGCTGATCAGCACGTCCACCGGAATGGCCTCGTTGTTGAACAGCCCGCTGCGGGTCAGGTACGCCGCCTCGCGCACGCGGGCGATGCGGGTCGGCGTGTTGAACAGGGTATAGGCCACCTGGCAGGCGACCATGTTGACCTCGTCGCTGTTGGTCACCGCCACCAGCATGTCGGCGTCATCGGCGCCGGCCTGGCGTAGCACCGTGGGGAAGGAGGCCTTGCCCTGCACCGTTCGGATGTCGAGGCGGTCGTTGAGGTCGCGCAGGCGCTCGCCGTCAGTGTCGACCACCGTGATGTCGTTGGCTTCGCTGGCCAGGTGTTCGGCGAGGGTGCCGCCGACCTGCCCGGCACCGAGGATGATGATCTTCATTGCGGCTTCCTATGCCTATTCACTGGGGCTCGCGAGCTAGAGCGAGACTAGGAAGGCGGTGGTTTTGAAAACGCAGTTCACTCTAGTGAATGAGCATTTCGAAATCGCCGCCTGACGCCGTATCGCCGACGCGCAGCAGCCCCCGAACCTATCGGGCGGAAATCTTGATCAGCTTGGCATAGTAGAAACCGTCGTGTCCGCCTTCCTGCGGCAGCAACTGGCGGCCGTGGTCCTGCTTCAGCCCCCAGGGGCCGGCGAGGTCCAGCTCACGGGCGCCGGGCGTGCGGGCGAGGAAGGCGGCGATCGACTCGCGGTTTTCCTGCGGCATCACCGAGCAGGTGGCGTAGAGCAGGATGCCGCCCACTTCCAGGGTCGGCCAGAGCGCGTCGAGCAGTTCGCCCTGCAGTTGGGCCAGGGCTGGGATGTCTTCGGCGGCGCGGGTCAGCTTGATGTCCGGATGGCGGCGGATCACGCCGGTGGCCGAGCAGGGCGCGTCGAGCAGGATGCGCTGGAACGGCTTGCCGTCCCACCAGGCGGCGGTGTCGCGGCCGTCGGCGGCGATCAGCTGGGCGTCCAGCTGCAGGCGTTGCAGGTTCTCGCGCACGCGCACCAGGCGGGACTCTTCCAGGTCCACGCCAAGCACGCTGGCCAGGCCCGGTTCGGCTTCCAGCAGGTGGCAGGTCTTGCCGCCGGGGGCGCAGCAGGCGTCGAGCACGCGTTGGCCGGGGGCCAGTTCGAGCAAATCGGCGGCTAGTTGCGCGGCTTCGTCCTGCACGCTCACGCGGCCTTCGGCGAAGCCCGGCAGCTCGCGCACGTCGCACGGCTGGTCGAGCTGGATGCCGTCGCGGCTGAAGGCACAGGCCGTGGCGTCGAATCCAACGGTCTGCAGTTCGGCCAGGTAGGCGTCACGAGTGCCCTGGCGGCGGTTGACCCGCAGGGTCATCGGCGGATGCGCGTTGTTCGCCGCGCATACGGCTTCGAACTGTTCCGGCCAGGCTTGTTTGAGGGCCTTCTGCAGCCAGCGCGGGTGCGCGAGGCGTGCGGCTGGGTCGCGGTCGATGTCCGCCAGCAGCCCTTCGCTTTCGCGCTGGGCGCGGCGCAGCACGGCGTTGAGCAGGCCCTTGGCCCAGGTTTTCTTCAGCTTGTCCGCGCAGCCGACGGTCTCGCCGATGGCTGCGTGCGGGGGAATGCGGGTGTAGAGCAACTGGTAGAGGCCGACCAGCAGCAGCGCCTCGACGTCGCGGTCGCCAGCCTTGAACGGCTTCTGCAGCAGGCGCGAAGCCAGGGCTGCGAGGCGCGGTTGCCAGCGCGCGGTGCCGAAGGCCAGCTCCTGGGTCAGGCCGCGATCACGCGGAGCGACCAGCTCCAGCTGCGGCGGCAGCGAGCCACCCAGCGAGGCGCGGCCGGCGAGCACGGCAGTCAGGGCGCGGGCGGCGGCAAGGCGCGGGCTGACGCTCATTGGCCGAGCACCTGGCCGGCGGCGAACTGCTCGCGGCGGCTGTTGAACAGGTCGGCGAAGGCCAGCGGCTTGCCGCCGGGCAGCTGCACGCGGGTCAGCAGC
This sequence comes from Pseudomonas sp. QL9, assembly GCF_041409665.1. Classification (NCBI taxonomy): domain Bacteria; kingdom Pseudomonadati; phylum Pseudomonadota; class Gammaproteobacteria; order Pseudomonadales; family Pseudomonadaceae; genus Pseudomonas; species Pseudomonas sp. QL9. The sequence continues at coordinate 2,648,851 of NZ_CP166971.1, read as the reverse complement.
AGGCTGCCTTCGCCACAGGCTACGAGCAGGCCGTCGCGGCTGGCGTCGAGGATCTTGCCGGGCTCGCCCTTGCCTTCGCCCAGGCGCGCGGCCCAGACCTTCAGGGTTTCGCCGTTGAGCGTGGTGTGGCAGACCGGCCAGGGATCGAAGGCGCGCACGCGGCGCTCCAGTTCGGTGGCCGGCAGGCTCCAGACGAGCTTCGCTTCGTCCTTGCTGAGCTTGTGCGCGTAGGTGGCCAGGGCATCGTCCTGGGCCTCGCCCTTCAGCGTGCCGGCGGCGAGGCCGGCGATAGCCTCGATCACGGCCGGCGGGCCGAGGCGCGCGAGGCGGTCATGCAGGCTGCCGCCGGTGTCTTCGGCGGAAATCGGGGTGGCGACCTTGAGCAGCATCGGCCCGGTGTCCAGACCGGCTTCCATCTGCATCACGGTGACGCCGCTCTCCGCGTCGCCGGCTTCCACCGCGCGCTGGATCGGCGCCGCACCGCGCCAGCGCGGCAGCAGCGAGGCGTGGCTGTTGATGCAGCCCAGGCGCGGGATGTCGAGCACCACCTGCGGCAGGATCAGGCCGTAGGCAACCACCACCATCAGGTCCGGCTTCAGCGCGGCCAGCTCGGCCTGTGCCTCTTCGTTGCGCAAGGTCGGCGGCTGCAGCACCGGCAGGCTGTGCTCCACGGCGAGCTGCTTGACCGGGCTGGGCATCAGCTTCTGCCCGCGGCCTGCCGGGCGGTCTGGCTGGGTGTAGACAGCGACGATCTGGTGCGGGGTGTCGAGCAGGGCCTTGAGGTGCTCGGCGGCGAAGTCCGGGGTTCCGGCGAAGACGATGCGCAATGCTTGGCTCATGCGGGGCTCGCTACAAAGAAAAAAGGCTTGCCGGGGCAAGCCTTTGGGGATGGGGCGTCAGGCGCGCTGGCGGTGTTGCTTTTCCAGCTTCTTCTTGATCCGGTCGCGCTTGAGGCTGGACAGGTAGTCGACGAACAGCTTGCCGTTGAGGTGATCGCACTCATGCTGGATGCAGACGGCCAGCAGGCCATCGGCGATTTCCTCGAAGGCCTTGCCGTCGCGATCCAGCGCCTTGATGCGCACGCGCGTCGGGCGATCGACGTTCTCGTAGAAGCCGGGCACCGAGAGGCAGCCTTCCTGGTATTCGCCCATCTCTTCGGTGAGCGGCTCCAGTTCCGGGTTGATGAACACGCGCGGTTCGGACTTGTCTTCGGACAGGTCCATCACCACGATGCGCTTGTGCACGTTCACCTGCGTGGCGGCCAGGCCGATACCGGGCGCCTCGTACATGGTTTCGAACATGTCGTCGACCAACTGGCGAACAGCGTCGTCGACCCGCTCGACCGGCTTGGCGATCGTGCGCAGGCGCGGATCGGGGAATTCGAGAATGTTCAGAATGGCCATATGCGTTTGTGATGCACTTGTGGAATAAAGTAAAAATCGGCTGCTAATATGCTGAGCAGCATCGAAAAACGCTGAAAAGCCCGGTAGGGGCGGCTTTGCGGCGTTTCAGGGGTACACATAATAAAGGGATTCACCGCATGAGGAAAACACTACTCGCCGTGCTGCTGCTTGCGGCAGGCAGCGTGGCGCAGGGTGCCGTAGAGCTCAGGGACGGCCATCCGGATCGCTATACCGTGGTCAAGGGTGACACTCTCTGGGACATCTCGGGCAAGTTCCTGAGCAAACCCTGGAAGTGGCCGGAAATCTGGCAGGTGAATCCGCAGATTCGCAACCCGCACCTGATCTACCCGGGCGACGTGCTCAGCTTGGTGTACATCGACGGCCAGCCGCGCCTGGTCCTGGGCCGCGGCGCGTCCCACGGCACCATCAAGCTGTCGCCGAAAGTGCGCAGCACGCCCATGGCCGAGGCCGTGCCCACCATTCCGCTGGACAAGATCAACGCCTTCCTGCTGTCCAACCGCATCGTCGACAGCGAAGGTGATTTCGAAAAGGCCCCGCATATGGTTGCCGGTGATGCCGAGCGCGTGGTCAGCGGCGCCGGTGACCGCGCCTATGCGCGCGGCGACTCGCTGGTAGAGCAGGGCAGCTACGGCATCTTCCGCCAAGGCAAGACCTACACCGACCCGGACACCAAGGAAGTCCTCGGCATCGACGCCATGGACATCGGCAGCGCCAACGTCACCGCCAAAGAAAACGACGTCGCCACGCTCAACCTGACCCGTTCCACCCAGGAAGTGCGTCCGGGCGACCGTCTGTTCCCCACCGAGGAGCGCGCGGTGACCACGGTATTCATGCCCAGCGAGCCGAAGACCCCGATCAAGGGCACCATCATCGACGTGCCGCGCGGCGTAACCCAGGTCGGCAAGTACGACGTGGTGACCATCGACAAGGGCGCGCGCGACGGCCTCGAGGAAGGCAACGTGCTGGCCATCTACAAGCTGGGCGAGACGGTGCGTGACCGCGTCGACGGCGACCTGGTGAAGATGCCTGACGAGCGCTCCGGCCTGGTGATGATCTTCCGCACCTACAACCGCCTGAGCTACGGCCTGGTGCTCACCGCCAGCCGCTCGCTTGAAGTGCAGGACAAGGTGCGCAACCCCTGACGCACCAAGTTCTTCGAGAACCCCGCTTCGGCGGGGTTCTTTGTTTCTGGCCTTCCGGTTTTTCCGAGCGGTCCGACAGGCACCCGCCCATCCGGACGGCATAGTCGGGCGTTCCGCCCGCGACCGAAGGAACGCCACCATGCCCTCTCCCGCCGAACTCGAAGCCCGCCTGCGTCTGCACCTATTGCCCGAACTGGGGCCTCGCCGCTTCGTTGCGCTATTGGCCGCCTTCGGCTCTGCCTCTGCCGCGCTCAGTGCGCCCGCTGCTGCCTGGCGCTCGCTGGGGCTGCCGGCGGTCTGCGCCGAGGCACGGCGGAGCGAACCGGTGCGCGGGCGAGCAGCCGCAGCGCTGCGCTGGCTCGAGCAGGAGGGATGCTACCTGCTGCTGTCGGATCAGGAAGATTACCCGGCGCTGCTCTCGGAGCTGTCCGACGCCCCGCCGCTGCTGTTCGTCGAAGGTAAACCCGAGGTGCTGCAGCGTCCGCAGCTGGCCGTGGTCGGCAGCCGCCGTGCCAGCCATCCGGGGCTGGACACCGCGAAGTCCTTTGCGCGAGCGCTGGCCGGTGGCGGCTTCGTCATCACCAGCGGGCTGGCCCTGGGCATCGATGGCGCCGCCCATGAAGGCGCGCTGGCCGCAGGCGGCGCGACCGTCGCCGTGCTCGGAACCGGCCTCGAACACATCTATCCGAATCGCCATCGCTCACTGGCGCGACGCATCGTCGAAGGCGGCGGTGCGCTGGTCAGCGAATTGCCGCTGGATAGCCCACCGAATCCATCTAACTTCCCGCGGCGCAATCGCATCATCAGTGGGCTCTCCCTTGGCGTGCTGGTGGTCGAGGCCAGCCCCTCCAGCGGTTCGCTGATCACCGCTCGCCTGGCCGCCGAGCAGGGCCGCGAGGTCTATGCGATCCCCGGTTCCATCCACCACCCCGGCGCGCGCGGCTGTCACGAGCTGATCCGCCAGGGGGCGAGCCTGGTGGAAAGCGTCGAGCACATTCTCGAAGGCCTGCAGGGCTGGACCCAGAGCGAATGCGCTGCGCCCGTACCGAAGGCGGAGCGCGCCCATCCCCTGCTCGCCCTGTTGCGCGCCGCGCCCCACAGCAGCGAAGAACTGGCGCTTGCCAGTGGCTGGGAATTGCCCCGCCTGCTAGTGGAGCTGACCGATCTCGAACTGGCCGGCCGCGTGGCCTGCGAGGCCGGCGTCTGGGTGCATCGCGGTGGCTGAGCACGTAAACTGCCGCGCATTCGAATTTCCCCGGAGTTTGCCGATGATCAGCAGTTGGCGTGTAAAGCGTGCGGCCAAAATAGTGCGCGATGGGGGCGTCATCGCCTACCCGACCGAAGCGGTCTGGGGGCTGGGTTGCGACCCATGGAATGAAGACGCGGTGTACCGCCTGCTCGCGATCAAGGCGCGACCGGTGGAGAAAGGCCTGATCCTGGTCGCCGACAACATTCGCCAGTTCGACTTCCTCCTCGCCGACCTGCCGCAGGCCTGGCAGGAGCGCCTGGCCGCCAGCTGGCCAGGCCCCAACACCTGGCTGGTGCCGCACCAGAACCGCCTGCCCGAGTGGATCACCGGCCAGCACGACAGCGTTGCCCTGCGTGTCACCGATCATCCGCTGGTGCGCGAGCTCTGTGCCCTCACCGGGCCGCTGGTATCGACCTCGGCCAACCCCGCCGGCCGCCCGGCAGCGCGGTCGCGACTTCGCGTAGAGCAGTACTTCCGTGGCGAACTGGCCGGCGTGCTGGACGGCAAGCTCGGCGGTCGCCGCAATCCCAGCCTGATCCGCGATCTGGTGACCGGCCAGGTCGTCCGCCCTTCCTGAAGCAGGAGCTGCATGTGTAGGAGCGGATCTCATCCGCGAATCGCGGAGTGATTAGCGGCTATCGCGGACAAGGTCCGCTCCTACGTTGTTTTCTGGATCCCCGCGTTCGCGGGGACGACGGGGAAACACATGTTTCAGCCCCGTCACTCCCGCGAATGCGGGAGCCCAACAGACAGTTGCTCCTACAGCTTCCCCTCTATCAGGGCAGCAGAATGGTCGATCCAGTAGTACGCCGCGCCGCCAGCTCGGTCTGCGCCTTGGCCGCATCCGCCAGGGCGAAGCGCTGGTTGATCTCGACCTTGATCTTGCCGCTGGTGAGCATGCCGAACAGGTCTTCGGCCATGGCTTGCAGGCGCTCCGGCGTATTCGCGTAGCCGAACAGCGTCGGGCGGGTGACGAACAGCGAGCCCTTCTGCGCGAGGATGCCCAGGTTCACCCCGTCCACCGCGCCCGAAGCATTGCCGAAGCTGACGATCAGCCCGCGCTGCGCGGCGCAGTCGAGGGAAATCGGCCAGGTGTCCTTGCCCACCGAGTCGTAGACCACCGGGACCTTCTTGCCGTCGGTGAGCGCCAGCACGCGCTCGACCACATTCTCATGGCTGTAGTCGATGGTTTCCCAGGCGCCGTGGGCCTTGGCCAGCTCGGCCTTGGCCGCGGAGCCGACGGTGCCGATCAGTTTCACGCCCAGGGCCTTGGCCCACTGGCAGGCGATAAGGCCGACGCCACCGGCCGCCGCGTGCCACAGCACGGTCTGGCCGGGCTGGGCGTTGTAGGTCTGGCGCAGCAGGTACTGCACGGTGAGGCCCTTGAGCATCACCGCGGCGGCGGTCTCGAAGCTGATGCTGTCTGGCAGCTTCACTAAGTTGGCCGCGGGCAGCACGTGCAGTTCGCTGTAGGAACCCAGCGGGCCGGTGGCGTAGGCGACGCGGTCGCCGACCTTGAAGCCGCTGACTTCGCTGCCGACAGCATCCACCTCGCCCGCACCCTCGGTGCCCAGTCCGGAGGGCAGCGCGGGCGCCGGATAGAGACCGCTGCGGTAGTAGGTGTCGATGAAGTTCAGGCCGATGGCGCGGTTGCGCACGCGAACTTCCTTCGGCCCCGGCTCGGCGGGTGTGTAGTCGATGTATTCGAGGACTTCCGGGCCGCCGGTGCGGGCGAACTGGATACGCTTGGCCATGTCGATCTCCTGCGACGCGCAGCGTCCGCTGTAGGACGCTGCTTTGAGAAAAGTCTTTCATCCAAGCCGCCCTGTTGATCGCCGTCAAGCACGGGATGCTGGGCGGGGATGCTATGCTTGGCCCCCTTTTTCGGCCTGCGGCCCACGCGCCGCGCGGCTTTCCCGCTCCAAGGTGACTCCGTGACCGACCGTATCGAGGCCGTGAAGGCCTACCTGCTCGACCTGCAAGACCGCATCTGTGCCGCGCTCGAAGCCGAAGACGGCGGCGCGCGCTTCATCGAGGACGCCTGGCAGCGCCCGGCCGGCGGCGGTGGCCGTACCCGGGTGATCGGCGACGGCGCGGTGATCGAGAAAGGCGGGGTGAACTTCTCCCACGTGTTCGGCGCCGGCCTGCCGCCGTCGGCCAGCGCGCACCGTCCGGAACTGGCCGGCCGCGGCTTCCAGGCACTGGGCGTGTCGCTGGTGATCCACCCGCGCAACCCGCATGTGCCGACTTCCCACGCCAACGTGCGCTTCTTCATCGCCGAAAAGGAAGGCGAAGAGCCGGTCTGGTGGTTCGGCGGCGGCTTCGACCTGACGCCCTACTACGGCAACGAGGAAGACTGCGTGCACTGGCACAAGGTCGCCCGCGACGCCTGCGCGCCCTTCGGCGAGGACGTCTACCCGCGCTACAAGGAATGGTGCGACCGCTACTTCCACCTCAAGCACCGCCACGAGCCGCGCGGCATCGGCGGGCTGTTCTTCGACGACCTGAACCAGTGGGACTTCGACACCAGCTTCGCCTTCCTGCGCGCCATCGGCGATGCCTACATCGAGGCCTACCTGCCGATCGTGCGCAAGCGCAAGGACACTCCCTGGACCGAGCGGCAGCGCGAATTCCAGGAATTCCGCCGCGGCCGCTACGTCGAGTTCAACCTGGTCTACGACCGCGGCACCCTTTTCGGCCTGCAGTCGGGCGGGCGCACCGAGTCGATCCTCATGTCGCTGCCGCCGCAGGTGCGCTGGGGCTACGACTGGAAGCCGGAGCCGGGCAGCGAAGAGGCGCGGCTGACCGAATACTTCCTGCAGGACCGCGATTGGCTCGCGGGTCATTGATGGGCTGAGCACAGCCAAGCCCGTCGCCGTTATCCACAAGAAGAAACTTCCCAGGAATTCCATGGACCGCTATTGCGTCTTCGGCAACCCCATCGGCCACAGCAAGTCGCCGCTGATCCACCGCCTGTTCGCCGAGCAGACCGGCCAGGCGCTCACCTACGAAGCGCTGCTGGCGCCGCTGGACGACTTCACCGGGGCGGCCCGCGCCTTCTTCGCCGAGGGCCTGGGTGCCAACGTCACTGTGCCGTTCAAGGAAGAGGCCTATCGCCTGGCCGATGAGCTGAGCGAGCGCGCCCGTCGTGCCGGCGCGGTCAACACCCTGAAGAAGCTCGATGGCGGCCGCCTGCTCGGCGACAACACCGACGGCGCCGGCCTCACCCGCGACCTGGTGGTGAACAACGGCGTGGCGCTGGCCGGCAAGCGCGTGCTGGTGCTTGGCGCCGGCGGCGCGGTGCGCGGCATCCTCGAACCCTTCCTCGGCGAGCGTCCCGCCGCGCTGGTGGTGCTCAACCGCACAGCCGCGAAAGCCGAGCAGCTGGCCCGTGAGTTCGCCGACCTGGGCGAAGTGCGCGCCGGCGGTTTCGACCTGCGCGAGGAGGCCTTCGACGTCATCGTCAACGGCACCTCGGCGAGCCTCGCCGGCGAGCTGCCGCCGATCGACCCGGCGCTGATCCGCAAGGGCCACACGGTCTGCTACGACATGATGTATGGCAAGGAAACCACCGCCTTCAATCGCTGGGCTGCCGAGCAAGGTGCGGCGCGCTGCATCGACGGTTTGGGCATGCTCGTCGAGCAGGCCGCCGAAGCCTTCCAGCTTTGGCGCGGTGTGCGCCCCGATTCGCGGCCGGTGCTGGCCGAACTCCGCCGCCAGCTCGCTGACTGACCGGCTCTTCGTGGGAGCGAGCTTGCTCGCGAATGGCGCCGCGTCACCCTTGCTCGCGGGGCCCGTAGGATGCGTTTCGCTTCGCTCTACCCATCCTACTCAACCCGCAACACCGCTCCTTCGCCCATCTGCCTGGCCAGCTCGTCGCGCACCCTCGGGCGCGCGTTGCGCAGGACCAGGTGGCGCCCCTCCCCGGCCAGGCGTCGCGCTTCCTGCTGGAGCATGTGCGCGCCGGCGAAGTCGATGAAGTTGACGTGCTGTGCGTCCAGCACCAGGCACCGGCCTCGGCTCGTCTGGATCAGCCGCTGCAGGTAGTCGCAGGCGCCGAAGAAGATCGAGCCCTCGACCCGCAAGACCTCCTCGCCGGTGGCCTCCCAGCGCTCCACGCGCGGTTGCGAGGTGCGCCGCAGGTAGAGCAGCAGCGAGGCCAGCACGCCGAGGTAGATCGCATTCTCCAGCGGCAGCAGTAGGGTCGCGGCGGCGGTCAGCGCCATCACCAGGAACTCGCTGCGGCTGCCGCGCCAGAGCGCGCGTAGCGCCGGGCGGTCGACCAGGCCCCAGGCGATCAGCAGGATGCCACCGGCCATCGCCGGTAGCGGGAGGTGGGTGATCAGCCGGGCGCCGGCCAGCGCCAGCGCGGCGACCCAGAGCGCGGAGAAGACCCCGGCCAGCGGCGAGCGCGCGCCGGCCTCCAGGTTCAGCCCGGAGCGGGTGAAGGAGCCGGCCGAGAGGCTGGCGGAGAACCAGGGCCCCAGCAGGTTGGACAGCCCTTGGGCGCGGATTTCCTGGTTGGCGTCGAGGAACTGCTGGCTGCGCGCGGCCAGCGAGCGGGCAATGGACAAACTGGTCACCAGACCGAGCAGGCCGCAGGCGAGGGCGCCGGGCAGCAGTTGGGTGATGGTCCGGACATCGAAGTGCAGCGGACTGAAGGGCGGCAATGCGCTCGCGAAAGCCTGCACCCGCGCGACCCCGGCGAACCACTGGGGCAGCGCCCAGGCGCTCAGGCTGGCGACCAGCAGGCCGAGCATCAACGCCGGCCAGCGCGGTCTCAGCCAGCGCACGAGCAGGCTGACGGCGAGGCTCAGCAGGCCGATGGCGAGGGATGGCGTGTCGCTTTCATCCAGGCGTTGCAGCAGCAGGTGCGTGCCATCCAGCGCGCTGCCCTGGCTGTGGACTTCGACGCCAAGCAGGTACGGCAACTGCCCGAGGGCAATCACCAGCGCCGCGCCCAGGGTGAAGCCGAGCATCACCGAGTGGGAGACGAAGTTCAGCAGCACGCCGAAGCGCAGGGCGCCCAGCGCCCATTGCAGGACTCCGGCGAGGAAGGTCAGCAGCAGCACGAGTTGCACGTAGCTCTCGCTGCCCGGCGGCGCGAGCGGCGCCACCGTGGCATAGAGCACCACCGAGATCGCCGCCGTCGGCCCGCCGACCATGTGCCGCGACGAGCCCCATAGGCAGGCGATAGCCACCGGCAGCATGGCTGCATAGAGCCCGTACTGCGGCGGCAGCCCGGCGATCAGCGCATAGGCGATGGACTGCGGCAGCGCCAGCACTGCGCCGGCGAAGCCGACCCAGGCCTCCTGAGCCATTGCCCGCGGGCCCAGGCGCGGCAGCCAGGCGAGGAACGGCAGCAGGCCGTGGAGGCGGCGCATCGAGGGATTACAGCCGTGCCTGAACAGCGCTCAGCGCGTCGCCGCCGTCGCGGGTCTTCACGCCGTCCAGCCACTTGCCCAGGGCCTGCGGGTTGGCCTTGATCCAGGCCTTCACCGCGTCGGTATTGGCGACGTTCTTCTCCAGCACCTGGGCCATCACCGCATTTTCCATCGGCAGGTCGAAGCTCAGGTTGGCCAGCAGCCGTGCGCTGTTCGGGCACTGCTGGGCGTAGCCGTTGCGGGTCAGGGTGTAGACGCTGCCGGTGGCGCCGAAATACTTGTCGCCGCCGGTGAGGTACTTCATGTCGTACTTCACGTTCATCGGGTGCGGCGTCCAACCGAGGAAGACGATCCAGCGCTGGCGCTTAACCGAGCGGCCGACCTCGGCAAGCATCGCCTGCTCGCCGGACTCCACCAGCTTCCAGTCGCCCAGGCCGAACTCGTTGCCGCCGATCATCTTCTGGATCGACTGGTTGGCCGGCGCGCCAGATCCGATGCCGTAGAGCTTGTGGTCGAACTTGTCGGCGTACTTCTGCAGGTCGGCGAAGCTCTTCACGCCCCCGTCGTACACGTAGCTCGGCACGGCCAGGGTGAACTCGGTGCCCTCGAGGTTCTTCGCCAGTTGCTGGACCTGGCCGCTGGCGACGAACTTGTCGTGGTAGCTCTGCTGCGCCGGCATCCAGTTGCCGAGGAAGGCGTCCACCTGGGCGTCGCGCAGGCCGCCGTAGATGATCGGCACCGAGAGGGTGTCCACCTTGGCCTGGTAGCCGAGGCTGTCGAGCAGGAAGCTGGCCACGCCGTTGGTGACGGCGATGTCGGTCCAGCCCGGATCGGCCAGCTTGACGGTGGTGCAGGCGGCGTCCTCGGCATGGGCGCTCTGCCCGGCCAATGTCACGGCGCTGGCCAACAGCAATGCGGATAGCTTGGTCATGCTCTCTCTCCCCTCGGCTTTCTCGGTTGTGGTTATCAGGGCTTGGGATAACGGGCGCGGCGCTCCAGGTCGTCCAGGTCGATGTGGTTGCGCATGTATTGCTGGCTGGCGTCGACGAAGGGCTGGTGGTCCCAGCTGGTCCGCTTGCCCTGGTTCAGAGCCGCGTCGACGAAGCGCCGGCGGCGCTGGCTGGCGAGGACCTGGGCGGTGATCGCCGGGATGTCCCAACGCTGCCGCGCCTCCGCCAGGAAGGCCTCGAACAGCTCGCGATGCGACGCCGAGCCGGCCAGGTTCTCCAGCTCGCGCGGGTCGTTCTTCAGGTCGAAGAGCAGGCAGGGGTCCTGCTCGGAGTAGACGAACTTGAAGTTGCCACGCCGGATCATCATCAGCGGGCTGAGCGTGCCTTCGGCGGTGTATTCGCCGATCACCTCGTCGTGCCCGCCCTGCCCTTGCAGGTGCGGCAGCAGCGAATGGCCGTCTAGCTCCAGCTCCGCCGGTAGCTCGCCGCCGGCCAGCTCGACCAGGGTCGGCAGCAGGTCGAGGGTGGACACCGACTCGCTCACATGGCGCGCGGCGAAGCGCTTGGACGCGCTGATCAGCAGCGGCACGCGGGCGGCCATCTCGAACCAGTGCATCTTGTACCAGAGGCCGCGCTCGCCAAGCATGTCGCCGTGGTCGCCGGAGAACACCACCAGCGTGTCTTCGGCCAGGCCGCAGTCCTCCAGGGTCTTGAGCAGCGCGCCGATCTGCGCATCGACATAGCTGCAGGCGCCGAAGTAGGCACGGCGGGCGTCGCGGATCTTCTCCGCCGGCAGCGGCTTGTCCCACAGGTCGATGACCTTGAGCAGGCGCTGCGAATGCGGGTCCTGCTCGTCCTGCGGCAGCTCCACCGAGGGCATCGGGATGTCCTCGTCGCGGTAGAGGTCCCAGTACTCGCGCGGGATGGTGTAGGGATCGTGCGGGTGGGTCATGGAGACCGTCAGGCAGAACGGCCGGTCGGCGTGTTCGCGCACGTGGTCGTAGAGGTACTGCCGCGCCTTGAACACCACTTCCTCGTCGAAGTCGAGCTGGTTGGTGCGCACGCAGGGCCCGGCCTGCAGCACCGAGGACATGTTGTGGTACCAGCTCGGGCGCACGTCCGGCTCGTCCCAGTTCACCGCCCAGCCGTAGTCGGCCGGGTAGATGTCGCTGGTCAGGCGTTCCTCGTAGCCGTGCAACTGGTCCGGCCCGCAGAAGTGCATCTTGCCCGACAGCGCCGTGCGGTAGCCGAGGCGGCGCAGGTGGTGGGCGTAGGTGGGCACGTCGGCGGCGAAGTCGGCGGCGTTGTCCCAGGCGCCGATCTGTGTCGGCAGGCGGCCGCTGACCAGGGTGAAGCGCGAGGGCGCGCACAGCGGGCTGTTGCAGTAGGCCGAGTCGAACACCACGGCCTGCTCGGCCAGGCGCATCAGGTTGGGCATGCGGATCGGCGAGGCCGGGTCATGCAGCGGCAGCAGTGGCGCGGCCATCTGGTCGGCCATGATGAAGAGGATGTTCGGGCGTGGCATGGCGGGACTTATCCTATGCACGATTGTTATGGGATAGTGCTGTGGATGAGTGTCATGCCGCGTCGAATGAGGGTAAAGCGCATGCCAGCACATGCTTCGGATAACACCAGCTTATGGATGAAGCGCCCATGAGCCTGCCCCTGGAACTGCTCCGCGTGTTCGAGTGCGCGGCGCGCGAGCAGGGCTTCACCGCCGCCGCCGCCGAACTGGGCAGCAGCCAGCCGGCGGTGAGCCAGCAGATCAAGCGCCTGGAAAAGCTGTTGGGCGTGCGGCTGTTCGATCGGGTACACCGGGGCATTGTGCTGACGGAAAGCGGCCTGCTCCTGCAGCAGCATGTGCAGGCCGGGCTGGCCGAGCTGGAAGCGGGTGTCGCGGCGGTCAGCGCTCGGCACAGCCAGGAAGTGCTGCAGGTGGCCACCGACTTCGCCTTCGCCGCCTATTGGCTGATGCCGCGCCTGCCGCGCTTCCGCCAGATGCACCCGCAACTGGACGTCAGCCTGCTGAGCAGTGAACGCAGCCCGAGCAGCCTGCGCAGCGACGTCGACGTGGCTATCGCCTTCGGTGACGGGCGCTTCAAGCACGGCGAGGCTTTGCTGCTGTTCGGCGAGGAAGTCTTCCCGGTGTGCAGCCCGCACCTGCTCGGCGAGCGCCAGCTGCCTTTGCCGCTGGAGGAACTGCAGCGCCTGCCGCTGCTGCACCTCAAGTCCGAGGCGCACAGCCGCTGGTTCGACTGGCCGGCGCTGTTCCGCACGCTCGACCTGCAGCGGCCGCCGGAGTCCGCCGGGCTGCGCTTCGATAACTACACGCTGTTGGTGCAGGCAGCCATCGCCGGCCAGGGCGTGGCCATCGGCTGGCGGCACCTGGTCGACGAACTGCTGGAGCAAGGGTTACTGTGCCGGCCGGTCCGCGAAAGCGCCGCCTCGCGCTATGGCTATTACGCCGTGCAACCCGAGCGCAAGCGCCGCGCGCGCCTGGTGCAGCTCTTCATCGACTGGCTGCATGACGAATTGAAAAGGGAGGGCCCCGCACCGTGACCGGCTTCGATGAAATCGCCATCCAGGGCTTCCACGCCCACGTTTACTACGATGCCACCACCCTGGAGCAGGCCCGCACCCTCTGCGAGGAAGCGGCGCGCCGCTTCCCGCTGCAGATGGGGCGCATGCACCAGAAACCGGTCGGACCGCATCCGGACTGGAGCTGTCAGCTGGCGTTCGCACCTGAAGTATTCGCGGACCTGGTGCCCTGGCTGGCGTTGCACCGTGGCGGGCTGGTCGTGTTCATCCATCCGCAGACCGGGGATGAACTGGTGGATCACCGCGACCGGGCGATCTGGATGGGGGCCGTGCGGCCGTTGGATCTGAGCTGCCTGATGTGAGCGCTCAGCTGGCCTGGCGCAATTGCTGGCCGAAACCCGGAGCCTCGTCGATGCACGCCTGCAGGCTGAGCGCGTGGTGCGCGAGGATTTCCCCCAGCAGACGCTGCGCCGGCAGTTCCAGGTAGGCCTCCAGGCTGGCGTTGTCGGCCCAGCGGCCGCGCAGGCGCCAGACATCGCTGGTGGTAGCCGGCAGCAGGACTTCGTAGGACTGGCAGCCGGGCAACTGGTGGGCGGCGCTGATCAGGCGATCGAGCAGTTCTGCAAGCGCCGCCTCGTGGCCGGGGCGGGACTGGATCAGAAGCTGATGTTCGAGTGGGCGTCGAATGGCCATGCGTGATTCCTCCTGTCCCGGGCCCAGCGAACGGGGATTGGCCCGGTTGTGCCAGAGTAGGAGCCAGGCACCTGGCAGCGGTAGACGGATGCTGCGCACTTCTTGCCTGATCCTGCGCAAGACGGTCGAGCCTGCCTGATCGCGCCGCTTCCGCTGCTTCTGGCGCATGTTGCCGGCGCCACGCGGCCAAGCGCTTGTCCATTCCTGCCGATTGCTTGCCCGATCCTCCAGCGTCTGTCGTCCTGTCACACCCCTCGCGCGGCTCTCGGCGTAAGCTTGGCGACGCCACTTTCGGAGGCCCCCCGTATGTCGCAGTCGTCCGCCTTGTACGATCCCGTCGCCGCCAGCCGCCAGGAACTGGCCGATATCATCGAGCGCCATTGCGCCGGTGCCGGAGTCCACGAAACCGGCATCGACACGCTGTCCCTGGCGCGCATGAACCAGCCCAGCGAAGGCCGCATGCCGACGCTGTACCGCCCGGCGCTGTGCGTCATCGCCCAGGGCAGCAAGGAAATCCGCGTCGGCCCCGAGCTGTACCGCTACGACGAGCTCAATCTGCTGGTGGTATCGGTGACCCTGCCGGTCTCCGGCATGGTGATCGAGGCGTCGCCGGACAAGCCCTACCTGTCGCTGCGCCTGGACATCGATCCGGGTGAGCTGACCCGGCTGATCGCCGACGCGGGCCTCGCCGGCAGCACGCCGCGCCCGGCCAGCCGCGGCATCTACCTGCAGCGCCTGGACACCACGGTGCTCGACGCCCTGCTGCGGCTGATGCGCCTGCTCGACACCCCGCGCGACATCCCGATGCTGGCGCCGCTGTTCATCCGCGAGATCCTCTACCGGCTGCTGCGTGGTCCGCAGGGCCACCTGCTGCACGACCTGGCAATGACCGACAGCCAGACCCATCGCGTGACCCGCGCCATCGAGTGGCTCAACCGCAACTTCGACAAGGCCCTGCGCATCGAGGACCTGGCCCGCGAGGTGAACCTGAGTCCGTCCACCCTGCACCACCGCTTCAAGGAAGTGACGGCCCTGAGCCCGCTGCAGTACCAGAAGCAGCTGCGCCTGCAGGAGGCGCGCCGGCTGATGCTTTCCGAGGGGTTGGAAGTGGCGGTGGCAGGGCACCGAGTCGGCTATGAAAGCCCGTCGCAGTTCAGCCGCGAATACAGCCGCCTGTTCGGCGCCCCGCCGCTGCGCGACCTGGCGAGCCTGCGCAGCGCGTTGGGCGACGCGGCGATGCCGGCGTGACGCGATGCTTTTGTAGGAGCGAGCTTGCTCGCGAATGGCCTCGTGCCGAAGCGGTTCGCGAGCAAGCTCGCTCCTACGAAGAGATTCCTCAGCGCTCGTAAAGCTCCAGCGGCAGATCGTCCGGGTCGGCGAAGAAGGTAAAGCGCTTGCCGGTCAGTTCGTCGAGGCGAATCGGCTCGCAGCGCACGCCATGGCCTTCCAGTTCGGCCACCGCCGACTCCAGGTCGTCCACCGCGAATGCCAGGTGACGCAGGCCCTGCGCCTCGGGATACGACGGCCGCGAAGGCGCGCCGGGGAAGGAGAACAGCTCCAGCTGCACATCGCCCAGGGCCAGGTCGAGCTTCCAGGAGTCGCGCGCGGCGCGGTAGGTCTCGGCGACGATACGCAGGCCGAGGATCTCGCTGTAGAAACGCTTGGAGCGCTGGTAGTCGGAGCAGATCAGGGCGACGTGGTGGACGCTGTGCAGGTTCATGGAGAGGACTTCGAGCGAAAAGCGGAGACCCTATCCTGCCAGTCGTGGGCCAGGGGTCAATGCTGGCGGGCGGAAATGAAAAAGGCGGCGCAGGTGCGCCGCCTTTTCGTCGATCGGACGATTAGCGCGCGTTGCGCACGCCTTCGGCCAGTTCGCGGCACAGGCCCAGCACGCCCTGCACAGCGGCGGCGGAGCTTTCAGCATTGGCGATCTTGTCCACCAGCGCCGAGCCGACCACCACGCCGTCGGCCAGGCGGGCGATGCTCGCCGCGTGCTCCGGGGTGCGGATGCCGAAGCCGATGGATACCGGCAGGTCGGTGTGGCGACGCAGGCGGGCCACGGCTTCCTCGACGTGGTCCAGGGTCGCCGCGCCGGCGCCGGTCACGCCGGCCACCGACACGTAGTAGACGAAGCCCGAGCTGCCTTCGAGCACGGTCGGCAGGCGGTTGTCGTCGGTGGTCGGGGTGGTCAGGCGGATGAAGTCGATGCCGGCGGCCTGGGCCGGGAAGCACAGGTCTTCGTTATGTTCCGGCGGCAGGTCGACCACGATCAGGCCGTCGACGCCGGCTTCCTTCGCGTCGGCGATGAACTTCTCCACGCCGTAGTAGTGGATCGGGTTGAAGTAGCCCATCAGCACCAGCGGGGTGGTGTCGTTGCCGGCGCGGAATTCGCGGACCATCTTCAGGGTCTTGGCCAGGTTCTGGCCGTTGCCCAGGGCGCGGATGTTGGCCAGCTGGATAGCCGGGCCGTCGGCCATCGGATCGGTGAAGGGCATGCCCAGCTCGATCACGTCGGCGCCGGCTTCGGGCAGGCCCTTGAGGATGTCCAGCGAGGTCGAGTAGCCCGGGTCGCCGGCGGTGATGAAGGTCACCAGGGCGGCGCGGTTCTGCTGTTTCAGTTCGGCGAAGCGGGTCTGCAGGCGGCTCATGCTTTCTGCTCCTGTTGCATGTGGTGCATTACGGTCTGCATGTCCTTGTCGCCGCGGCCGGACAGGTTGATCACCATCAGGTGGTCCTTCGGCAGGTTGGGCGCGCGCTTGAAGGCTTCGGCCAGGGCGTGGGACGACTCCAGGGCCGGGATGATGCCTTCGAGGCGGCAGCAGGTGTGGAAGGCTTCCAGCGCCTCGTGGTCGGTGATCGAGGTGTACTGGACGCGGCCGATGTCGTGCAGCCAGGCGTGTTCCGGGCCGATGCCGGGGTAGTCCAGGCCGGCGGAGATGGAGTGCGCGTCGATGATCTGGCCGTCCTCGTCCTGCAGCAGGAAGGTGCGGTTGCCGTGCAGCACGCCCGGCACGCCGCCGTTCAGGCTGGCCGCGTGCTTGCCGGTCTCGATGCCGTGGCCGGCGGCTTCGACGCCGACGATCTGCACGCTCTGGTCATCGAGGAACGGGTGGAACAGGCCCATGGCGTTGGAGCCGCCGCCGATGCAGGCGACCAGCGAGTCGGGCAGGCGGCCTTCCTTCTCGGCCAGCTGCTCGCGGGTTTCCTTGCCGATCACCGCCTGGAAGTCGCGGACCATCGCCGGATACGGGTGCGGGCCGGCCACGGTGCCGATCAGGTAGAAGGTGTTGTGGACGTTGGTCACCCAGTCGCGCAGGGCTTCGTTCATCGCGTCCTTGAGGGTGCCGGTGCCGGCGGTGACCGGGATCACCTCGGCGCCCAGCAGCTTCATGCGGAAGACGTTGGCCTGCTGGCGGTCGATGTCGGTGGTGCCCATGTAGACCACGCACTGCATGCCGAAGCGCGCGGCCACGGTGGCGGTGGCCACGCCGTGCATGCCGGCGCCGGTCTCGGCGATGATGCGTTTCTTGCCCATGCGCTTGGCCAGGAGGATCTGGCCGATGCAGTTGTTGATCTTGTGCGCGCCGGTGTGGTTCAGCTCTTCGCGCTTGAGGTAGATCTTCGCGCCGCCGAAGTGCTCGGAGAGGCGCTCGGCGTAGTACAGCGGGCTCGGGCGGCCGACGTAGTCGCGCTGGAAGTAGGCCAGCTCCTCGAGGAACGCCGGGTCGTCCTTGGCCTTCTCGTATTCGCGGGCCAGGTCGTGGATCAGCGGCATCAGGGTTTCGGCGACGTACTGGCCGCCGAAGCTGCCGAACAGGCCCTTGGCGTCCGGGCCGGTGCGCAGTGAAGACATGGGAGAGCTCCTGTGGGTTCGTGGTGTAGGAGCGCCCCATGGGCGCGGTCGTGGGCATGGCCCACTCCTACAAGTGGCGTTCAGGATACGGCTGCCGGCCCTGGCGGAAAAGCGATAAGATCGCCATGACTTGTCAGGAAAACTCACAGGTTTATCGCCATGAGCCGTGACCTACCCCCGCTCAATGCACTTCGCGCCTTCGATGCCGTGGCCCGCCTCGGCAGCCTGAGTCGTGCGGCCGACGAACTGCACGTCACCCACGGCGCAGTGAGCCGGCAGCTGCGGTTGCTCGAGGAGCAGCTCGGGGTGAGCCTGCTCGTCAAGGATGGGCGCGGCGTAAAACTCACCGATGCAGGGCGCCGCCTGGGCGAGGCCAGCACCGATGCTTTCGAGCGCCTGCGCCGGGTCTGCGGCGAGCTGCGCCAGGGCGGCGGCGAAGGGCCCTTCGTCCTCGGCTGTCCGGGTAGCCTGCTGGCGCGCTGGTTCATCCCCCGCCTCGACCGCCTCAACCGCGAGCTGCCGGAGCTGCGCCTGCAACTGTCCGCCAGCGAAGGCGAACTGGACCCGCGGCGCGGCGGCGTAGGCGCCACCTTGTTGTTTGCCGAGCCGCCGTGGCCGGCCGACATGCGCGTCTTCGAGCTGGCGGTCGAGCGCATCGGGCCGGTGCTCAGCCCGCGTCATCCGCGTTTTGCCGAGCTGCGCCAGGCCGGCCCCGCGACCTTGCTGGACGAACCCTTGCTGCACACCACCTCGCGCCCGCAGGCTTGGCCGCAATGGGCGACGACTCAAGGCCTGGATGCAAGCAAGCTGCGCTTGGGCCAGGGTTTCGAGCATCTCTACTACTTGCTGGAAGCGGCGGTAGCTGGATTGGGCGTGGCCATCGCCCCGCAGGCGCTGGTCGCCGATGACCTGGCGGCTGGCCGTCTGGCGGCGCCCTGGGGCTTCGTCGAGACGAAGGCGCGGCTGACCCTGTGGACCCCGCTGCGCCAGCCCGACCCGCGCGCGGCGCAGCTGGCCGACTGGCTGCGTGCGGCGTTTCACGACTGAAGGCGGGCGGTTTGCCGCCTTCGGGGGGCTCTACTACTGTCCAAGGAGGTACCCGCGCCTTGCGAGCATTCCTGCCTGAGAGAGGAGAGCCTCCATGTCCAACCATCACACCTACAAGAAGATCGAACTGGTCGGTTCCTCCCACACCAGCATCGAAGACGCCATCGGCAACGCGCTGGCCGAGGCGAACAAATCGGTGAAGAACATGGAGTGGTTCGAGGTGGTGGAAACGCGCGGGCACATCGTCAACGGCTCCGTCGGTCACTACCAGGTAACGCTGAAGATCGGCTTCAAGATCGCCGACAGCTGATCGGCGCGGGCCGACAAGATTTCGGGGCGACCCGGTCCATGCCCTGCGGGGCCTCATGCAAGCAATGAACGAGGGAGCGTTTTCATGAAGAACTGGTTGTTGGCCGTGGGTCTGTTGGCCATTGGGGGACACGCCTTGGCGGCGGCGAAGCCGTGCGAGGAGCTGAAGTCGGAGATCGACGCCAAGCTCAAGGCCAAGGGCGTTTCCGGGTACAGCCTGGAAGTGGTCGACAAGGGCGCCGCCGGTTCGGCCAAGGTGGTCGGCACCTGCGACGGCGGGCGCAAGGAGATCGTCTACTCGCGCAAGTGAAGGGTGCTTGCGCAGCGAAACCGGGGTACCGCGAGGGCCCCGGTTTTTCTTTGCCCGTTGCCAGGGCGCACCTTGATGGCACTCTGTCGCCGCCGGGCGGTCTGTCGTTAGGATAGGCAGCGCCCCGTGGTGGGGCTGACGAGGGAATGCCATGACCGTGAGCAAGATCGCCGTGCTGTTGCTGGCCGTGGCCTGCGCGAGTGTCGCGCAGGCGAAGACCAAGCCCTGCGAGGAACTCAGGAAGGAAATCGAGACCAAGATCCAGTCCGCCGGGGTGACCTCCTACACCCTGGAGATTGTCACCGACAGCGAAGTGAAGGACCCCAACATGGTGGTCGGCAGTTGCGAAGGTGGCACCCGCAAGATCGTCTACCAGCGCAACGACGACTGACTCAGAACAGGCGGCAGTCCTGCCGCCCCTGGAAGTTGGTGCGGGCGACCACCTGGCCATTGGCGTCGGTCAGCAGCGCCAGCGCCTTGCGCAGCTGCGGGCGCAGTTCCAGGCGATAGCGCTGGCCGGCGGCGAAGCCGTCGTAGGTCAGCCAGACGCGGCAGGTGATCTCGATGGTGTTGTCGCTGTTCGCCAACCCACCTCCGCCGCCCCCGGGAACTTCGTACTGGTAGCGCACTTCGAGCTCGTGCTTGCCCGGCGGCACCTGGAAATAGCGGCCATCGCGCAGCACCTGGTTGTCGAGGCGCTGGGCGAGCAGGGTGTGGGCTGGTTGGGTGTAGAGCTCGACCCAGGCCATGCCCGGGTCGTGTTTCGGTAACGGCCCGGCGCAGGCGCCGAGCAACGGCAACAGGAACAGCAGCGACGATTTGCGCATGACAGCGGCGCTCGTGAGGGATAATGCATTCAGCATACCCCTTGGTGATCGCCCCGGTGCGCGCGATCAGGCCTTCTCGCAGCGCCCCGCCTGGCCGCTGGCGAGTTCGTTGTCGTCGTTATCGTAGAGCCGCGCCCAGGGATGGAAGCCGACGCTGCCGGTGCGCAGGCGATAGCGCTGGCCGGCGCCGAAGTCGCGGTACTTCAGGGTCAGCTGGCAATCGCGCCAGAGGCTTTCGGAGACGGCGTTGGCGGCGCCGATATCGGCCGGCTGGACCTGGAACTGGAAGCGCACGCGCAGCTCGTGCTGGCCGGGGTCGACCTCGAAGTAGCGCGAGGAGGACCACGGCTTGCCGTCCACCGCCAGGGCCGCCAGGTCGCTCTGGCTGTTGGTGTCGAGGTCGACCCAGGCGCGGTTCGGGTCCGGTTTCGGCAGCATCAGCGAGCAGCCGCTCAGCGCGAGCAGGCCGCCTGCCAGAATCAGCGGGCGCATGGGGTTCACTCCTGTGGGTCTTGTCGTAGGGCGGCGCAGAGGGCCTGTGCTAAGGTGCCGCGCATGCCATCCCGCCTGCGTATAGCGTTACTCGACCGCCGATTGCCCCGCTGGGTTCCCTGCTTGGCGCTCGTCCTGCTGGGCGGTTGCTCCAGCGTGCAGTACTACGCGCAGTTGGGCAGTGGCCAGCTCAAGCTGCTGAATGCCCGCGAGCCGGTGGCCGATGTGGTCGCCGATCCGTCCCGTGATGACCGGCTGCGCGAACGCCTTGCGCTGTCCCAGCAGGCGCGCGACTTCGCCAGCGCAACCTTGGGCCTCCCCGACAACCACAGCTACCGGCTGTACAGCGACATCCGGCGCCCCTATGTGGTGTGGAACGTCTTCGCCACGCCGGAACTGTCGCTGCACCCGCTGACCCACTGCTTCCCCATCGCCGGCTGCGTGGCCTATCGCGGCTACTACAGCGAGCCCTCCGCCCAGGGCGAAGCGAAGCGCCTGAAGGCGCAGGGCTGGGACGTCTACGTTGGCGGCGTGGAGGCCTACTCAACCCTCGGCTGGTTCGACGATCCCATCATCAGCAGCATGCTGCGCTGGGACGACCAGCGCCTTGCTGAGACGATCTTCCACGAGTTGGCGCACCAGCGTTACTACCTGCCCGGCGACACCGCCTTCAACGAGTCCTATGCGAGCTTCGTCGAGCAGGAAGGCGGCCGCCGCTGGCGCGCCTCCCGTGGTTTGTCGCCGGAAAACGGACTTGCCGTGCGTCAGCGCGATGGCCTCACCCGCCTGGTGCTGGATACCCGCGAGCGCCTCGACAAGCTCTATGCCAGCAGTCAGTCGGATGAAGCCAAGCGCGCCGGCAAGGCCGCCGAGTTCGAGCGCATGCGCAGCGAGTACCGCGCGCTCTGCCTGCGCGAGTGGGGCGGCAAGTGTCCGTACGACGCCTGGATCAACGGCCCGATGAACAACGCCAAGCTGCTGCCCTTCGGTCTCTACGACCAGTGGGTGCCCGCCTTCGCCACGCTGCTGCGCCAAGTTGGCGGCAATTGGCCGGCATTCTACGCGCGGGTCGAAAAGCTCGGCGCCCTGCCCGCCGTCCAGCGCAAGGCGAAGCTCCAGCAGCTGAAGTCCGGGCAGCCGGTGAGCTTCTGAATCTGCGCTAGCTTTACCTGCAGGGGCCATTGCAGTCGGGGCCCCGAACCTCGGTCCATCTCGGACCCGCCCGGCCCCGGTTACTCGGGCAGAGGTGCGCCATCATGGGAGGATCCCGATGTGCCCTGCTCTGCCTTGGCCTGCCGCTGCTGGTGGCCTGCGCCGGCCAGAGCTACCTGCAGCAAATGCGTGAGGGAGAGACGCAACTGCAGGCGGACCGCGAGCCGCTCAGCGCGGTGCTCGCCGATCCTCGAACCGATCCGCGCACACGCCAGCTGCTGCTTGCAGCGGCCGACGCGCGCGAGTTCGCCAGCCATCGACTCGCCCTGCCGGACAACCCGAGCTACCGCTCCTACGTCGACCTGCACCGCGACTACGCGATGTGGAACCTGTTCGCCACCAGCGAGTTTTCCGTCGAGCCGCACCGCAGTTGTTTCGATCAGGTCGGCTGCATCGGCTACCTGGGCTTCTATCATCCCGGCGATGCCGAGCGGGCCGCGGCGGTGCTGCGCGAACAGGGCCTGGAGACCTACATAGGCACCTCCGAATCCTTCGTGATTCCCGGCCGCAACGATGCACCCATCCTCAGCACCATGCTGAGCGACGACCGCCACCTGGCCGAGCTGATCTTCCACGAGCTCACCCACCAGCGCCTGTACGTGGCCGGCGACAGCGCCTTCAACGAGTCGCTCGCCAACTTCGTGCAGCAGGAAGGCTTGCGCCAGTGGCTGGCGGCGCATGGCCGGGCAGCGGGCGCCGACGTCGCCCGCGCACAGCGCGACGTGCTGACCGAGCTGGTCCTGGAGACCCGAGAGCGTCTGCAGAACCTCTATGCCAGCGGCCTGCCGCCCGAGCAGCTGCGTGAGCGCAAAGCTGCCGAATTCCAGCGCCTGCGCGACCGCTATCACCTGCAGATGACCCGGCGCTGGGGCGGCAAGGGGCTCTACGACGCCTGGGTCGATGCGCCGCTGAACAACGCTTCGCTGGCGCCTTTCGGCATCTACGACCAGTGGGTGCCGGCGTTCGCCGCGCTGTTCCGGCAAGTGGGTGGCGACTGGACTCGCTTCTTCAGCGCCGCGAGCGCCCTCGCCGCGCAACCCTCCACCCAGCGCCTGGCGAGGCTGGGCGCCCTGCGTGCAGAAGAGTTGGCGTCGAAAGCAGCACCGCCGCGCCTGGCCGGTTCCGGTTAGTCGGCCACATCCGGGGCGTGCAGCGGCAGGTCGAGCTGCACGCGCCGGCGCAGCCAGGGGCTTGGCCGGTAGCGGGGCTCGCCGTAGCAGGTCAGCAGGCCCTGGAGGATGGTGAGGATGCGCGCCGCGCCGTAGTGCTCGCCGAAGGCCAGCGGGCCGAACGGATAGCCGAGCGCGAGCTGCACCGCGCGGTCCAGCGTAACCGGCGTGGCGATGCCGCGCTGGGCGATCTCGCAGCCGAGGTTGACGATGCTGGCGATCACCCGCTGGGTGATGAAGCCGGGCGAGTCGTTGATCACTTCTACTGGCACGCCGTCCGCGCCCAGCGCCTGGCGGGCCTGGGCTTCCAGTTGCGGGTCGAGGGCGGGCTGGCGCATCAGCACGCGACGCTTGTCCAGCTCGCCGAAGCTCTCCAGCGCGAGACTGCGCTCCGCCGGCAGGCCCAGGGCGTCAATGCGCGTGCTGGCGTCTTCGCCCAGCGGGGTGACCAGGCAGATGGCGCGCGCCGAGGGGGCTTCGGCGCTTTCGAGGATCACGCCGGCCTGGGTCAGCAACTGGCCGACGTGGTGGCGCAGGTCGGGGTCCTGGCTGTCGAGCCAGAACGGCCGGTCGAGCGTCACCGGCAAGGGGCGCGACTCCGGCTCGCGCAGTTGCTGGCCGTCCTGGTAGCGGTAGAAGCCTTCGCCGGACTTGCGACCGAGCAGCCCGGCGGCGACTCGTTGCGCCGCGAGCGGCGACGGCAGGTAGCGCGGGTCCTGGTAGAACTGCTGGTAGAGCGATTCCATCACCGCGTGGGAAACGTCCAGCCCGGTGAGGTCGAACAGCTCGAACGGGCCCATGCGGAAGCCCGCGCCGTCGCGCAGGATGCGGTCGATCTGCGCGGCGCTGGCGATGCCCTCGCCGAGGATGCGCAGGGCCTCGGTGCTGTAGGCGCGGCCGGCGTGGTTGACGATGAACCCGGGGCTGTCCGGGCTGACCGCGGGGAAATGCCCGGCCTGCTCGGCGAGACGGCACAGGCGCGCGATCACCGACTCGTCGGTGCGCTGTCCGCGCACCACTTCGACGATGCGCATCAGCGGCGCCGGGTTGAAGAAGTGGAAGCCGGCGACCCGCTGCGGCCGGCGGCAGCGCGCGGCGATGCGGGTGACCGACAGCGACGAGGTGTTGCTGGCGAGTACGGCGTCATCGCTGACGCGCGCTTCCAGCTCGGCGAAGAGCGCCTGCTTGGCGTCGAGGTCTTCGACGATGGCTTCGATCAGCAGGTCGCAGTCGGCCAGCTCGTCGAGGCTGTGTGCTGGCTGCAGGCGATGCAGGGTGGCGGCCAGCGTATCGGCGTCGATCTTGCCCTTGGCGGCGGCGCGCTCGAGCAGCTCGCGGTTGAACGCCAGCGCCTGCTGGATGCCCTCGGCGCGGCTGTCGTAGAGCTTCACCGGCACGCCGGCGCTGGCGAACAGCTGGGCGATGCCGCGGCCCATGGCGCCGGCGCCGATCACACCGATGCGCTGGAAAGCGGGAAGGGAGCTGGAAGGCATGCGCGAGGCGCCCTCGAGTGACTGGCCTGTCTCAACCTTAGTCGCTGTGCTCACGAGGCGTCGCTCCGTTGCCGTTCGCGGTCGCGTAGTTCGCGGCGGAGCATCTTGCCCACCGAGCTCTTGGGCAGCTCGTCGAGGATCTCGACATGGCTCGGCACCTTGTAGCCGGTGAGGTGCTCGCGGCAGTGGGCGATGATCGCGGCGGCATCCAGCGCCGGGTCGCGCAGGCTGACGAAGAGCTTCACCGCCTCGCCCTTGCGCGCGTCCGGCACGCCGATGGCGAGGCACTCGCGGATGCCCGGGTGGCGCATCGCGGCATCCTCCACCTCGTTGGGGAAGACGTTGAAACCGGAGACCAGGATCATGTCCTTCTTGCGGTCGACGATCTTCAGCAGGCCGTTGGCGTCCTGCAGGGCGATATCGCCGGTGCGCAGCCAACCGTCGGCGTCGAGCACCTGGGCGGTTTCCTCCGGGCGCTGCCAGTAGCCGAGCATCACCTGCGGGCCGCGCAGGCAGAGTTCCCCGGGCTCGTCGACGGCGCAGGGATTGCCCGCTTCGTCGAGGATGCGTACCTCGGTATCGATCAGCGCCGCGCCGACGAAGCCTTCGCGATAGGGCGTCTGCCGGGTGTTGGTGCAGACCACCGGCGATGCCTCGGTGAGGCCGAAACCTTCCAGCACGGGCGCGCCGGTGAGCGCCTGCCAGCGCCGGCCGACCTCGAGGTTGAGCGGGCCGCCGCCGCTGGTGACCCACTTCAGGTGGCTGAAATCGATGCTGGTGAAGTCCGGGTGGTTCATCAGCCCGACGAACAGGCTGTTCAGCCCGCTGAGCAGGCTGAACGGATAGCGGCGCATGGCCCCGATGATCTCGTCGAGGTTGCGCCCGTCGCGGATCACCACGGTGTGCAGGCCCATGCCCACCGAGCTCAGGCAGTTCGTGGCGAAGGCCATGATGTGATAGAGCGGCAGCGGCGCGATGCGCACATCGGTGGCGGGGTCGAGCAGGCCGGGGCGCATGAACAGTTCGAGGGTCTGGATGACGTTGGCCAGCAGGCTGTGGTGGGTCAGCATGGCGCCCTTGGATACGCCTGTGGTGCCACCGGTGTATTGCAGCAGCGCCAGGCGCTCCAGGCCCGGCTCGGCGTCCAGCGGCGGCGCTTCGGCGCCCAGGCGCAGGGCCTGCATGAAGCGCGTGGCATCGGGTTCTTCGCAGGCGTATTGCGGTTGCTCGATGTCGTCCACCGAGGTCAGCAGCATCTGGCGTACGGCGCTGTCGCCCTGCACGTTGCGCAGCAGCGGCAGCTGGCGGTCGAGCAGCAGGATGGCCACCGCGCCGGAGTCGCGCAGCTGGTGCGTGAGCTCGCCGGCGGTGTACTGCGGATTGGTGTTGACCAGCACCAGGCCGGCCTTCAGCGCGCCGAACGCAGCGATCGGGTACTGCAGCGAGTTGGGCAGCATCAGCGCCAGGCGTTCGCCGGGCTGAAGGCCGGCGCAGTGGCGCAGGTAGCGGGCGAAGGCGTCGGAGTGGCGTTCCAGCTCGGCGAAGCTCAGGCTGCTCGGCCCGCAGGAGAAGGCCGGACGCTCGGGGTGCTGGCGAGCGGCGTCGCGCAGCAGGTCGTGGACATTCTGGTAGGCGTGCTCGGCGATTTGCCTGGCGACGTAACCTTCGGCAGTGATGGGCACGATCAGCCCTCCGCTAGTGAATTATTGTTTTACTCTGCGAAACACAATGTCGAAATCGATGTTATGCGATAGGCTTTGGTGGTGCAACGACCACTCGTGCTGCTGTCTGCGCCGGGTCGATCTGCTATCGTTCGCCCCGCGCCGGAACTGGCTCCGGCGCCCTTTTCCATCCGCCGAGGCAGCATGAGCGACGACATCGAAGACACCGGCACGCCCAAGGACCGCAAGTTCGTCGAGGCCCTGGCCCGCGGCCTCGACGTGCTGCGCGCCTTCACCCATGGCTCGGTGGTGCTGGGCAACCAGGAAATCGCGCGGATCACCGGGCTGCCCAAGCCCACCGTGTCGCGCATGACCTACACGCTCACGAAGCTCGGCTATCTCGCCTACTCGCAGCAGCACGAGAAGTACCAGCTCGACTCCGGCGTGCTCGCACTCGGCTACGCCTACGTGTCGAACCTGCGCGTGCGCCAGCTGGCCAAGCCGTACATGGATGCCTTCGCCAAGCGCACCAACACCACCGTGGGCCTGACCTGCCGCGACTGGCTGTCGATGATCTACGTGGAGAACTGCCGTCCGCCGGAAGCGACGTCCCTGCGCATGGATGCCGGCGTACGCCTGCCGCTGGCGACCACAGCCGCCGGCCGCGCGTATCTCGCGGCGACCCCGGAGCAGGAGCGCGAACACCTGCTGCAGGCGCTGGAAGCCCGCCACGAAGGCGACTGGTCGGTGCTGCGCGCCTCGCTGGAGCGTTCCTTCGAGGAATACCGTGAGAACGGCTTCTGCCTGTCTCTCGGCGATTGGGACCGCAACGTCCGCGCCGCCGGCGTACCGCTGCGCCTGGCCGACGGCGGGCTGATGGCGCTGACCTGCGGCGCGCCCTCCTTCCAGCTCAGCGAGGAAACCCTCAAGGGCTCGCTGGCCCACGAGCTGGAGATGCTGGCGCGGGATATCGAAAGCCTCGGGGCCTGATCGCTCCCTGTAGGAGCGCGCCGTGCGCGCGAATCGCGGCCTTGGGCCGCTCCTACAGCATCCACGAAAGCGCTCCTGTAGGAGCGGACCTCGTCCGCGATAACCGGAATGCCCGGCGCTGGCGCGGAATATCGAGAGCCTCGGCGCCTGATCGATCCTTGTAGGAGCGCGCCATGCGCGCGAATCGCGGCCATGGGCCGCTCCTACAACATCCACGGAAGTGCTCCTGTAGGAGCGGACCTTGTCTGCGATAACCGGAATGCCCGGCGCGATTCGCGGATGAGATTCGCTCCTACAGGTTCTGCCGTCAGGCGACTTCCATCAGCTTCGCGTAGGCCTTCAGGTGGTGGTCGTCGTCGCCGAGCTGGTGGCTGAAGCTCACCAGGCGCTTGGCGTGGTGCGCGAGCACGTATTCCCAGGTCATGCCGATGCCGCCGTGCAGCTGGATCGCCTGCTCGGCGATGAAGCGCCCGGCGCGGGTGACGATGAACTTGGCCGCCGCCAGGGTGCGGCTGCGTTCGGCGCTGTCCGGCTGGTCGGCCACGCAGGCGGCGAGGATGGCCATGCTGGTGGCCTGCTCCAGCTCGCTGCGCATGTCGACCATGCGGTGCTGCAGCACCTGGAACTTGCCGATCGGCACGCCGAACTGCTTGCGCGTCTTCAGGTAGTCGAGGGTCAGGTCGCAGGCTTCCTGCATGCTGCCCAGTGCCTCGGCGCACTGGCCGGCGATGGCGCGCCCTTGCTGGTATTGCAGCGCGGCCAGGGCTTCGCCAGGAACACCAACCGCCTCACCCAGCGCGCCGTCGAGGAACAGCTCGCAGGCGCCCTGCCCGTCGATGGTCGGATAGGCGCGGCGCTGCACGCCGGGCTGGTCCGGATCGACCAGGAACAGGCCGATGCCCTGCTCGTCCCGCGCATTTCCGGCGGTGCGTGCCGACACCAGGATCGCCGTGGCGCTCTGCCCGCCGATCACCACCGCTTTGCGCCCGCTGAGCTTCCAACCGGCGCCCGCGGTTTCCGCGCGGGTCTTTACGTCGTGCAGCTGGTAATGGCTCTGCGGCTCTTCCAGGGCCACGGCGAATTGCGCTTCCGCGCTGGCTATGCGTGGCAGCCAGTGGTCCTTCTGCGCGTCGCTGCCGAGCTGGGCGATCAAGCCGCCGGCGTGCACCACCGATTGCAGGTAGGGCTCCAGGCACAGGCCGCGGCCCAGTTCGGTGAGCACCAGCATGCTGTCCACGCCGCCGCCGAAGCCGCCGTAGGCCTCAGGCAGGGACACCGAGGTCAGCCCCAACTCGCCGAGCTGGCGCCAGAAGTCGGCGCTGTAGCCCAGCGCGCTCGCGCTGAAAGCTTCGCGCTTGTCGAAGGGGTAATCGTCGCGCACCAGGCGCGCCGCGGTGTCCTGCAGCATTTGCTGCTCTTCGCTGAGTTTGAAGTCCATGCTCATGCCCTCACAGCTCGAGAATCATCTTCGAGACGATGTTCTTCTGGATTTCGTTGGAGCCGCCGAAGATCGACAGCTTGCGCAGGTTGAAGTACTGGCTGGCAGGCGCCGTCGAGTAGTCGGCGTGCAGCGGCTCGACGCCCTTATCCAGGTCGAATTCGTCTTCGATGAAGGGCAGCGCATAAGGCCCGAGCACCTTGCGCAGCAGATGGCTGATGGCCTGGCGGATCTCGGTGCCCTTGACCTTGAGGATCGAGCTTTCCGCGCCCGGCACGCCGCCTTCGCGGGCAGCGGCGAGGATGCGCAGGGTGCTCATCTCGATGGCCATCAACTGCATTTCCACCTCGGCCACCTGGGCGCGGAACAGCGGGTCTTCCAGCAGCGGCTTGCCATCGCACAGTTCGCGGCTGGCCACGCGCTTGAGGTGCGCGAGCACCGCCTTGGACGCGCCGATGCCGGCCAGCCCGGTGCGTTCGTAGGTGAGCAGGTACTTGGCGCAGGTCCAGCCTTCGTTCTCGCGACCGACCAGGTTTTCCACCGGCACCTTCACGTTGTCGAAGAAGACCTCGTTGACCTCGTGGTCGCCGTCCAGGGTGATGATCGGCCGCACCGTGATGCCGGGGGTCCGCATGTCGATCAGCAGGAAGCTGATGCCGCGCTGCTGCTGGGCCTCCGGGTCGGTGCGGACCAGGCAGAAGATCCAGTCGGCGTGCTGGCCGAGGGTGGTCCAGGTCTTCTGGCCGTTGACGATGTAGTGGTCGCCGTCGCGCACCGCGCGGGTCTTCAGCGAGGCCAGGTCGGAGCCGGCGCCCGGCTCGGAGTAGCCCTGGCACCACCAGTCGGTGCCGTCGAGGATGCGCGGCAGGAAGTGCGCCTGCTGCTCGGGCGTGCCGAACTTGATGATCACCGGGGCGACCATGTTGACGCCGAAGGGGATGGTGCGCGGCGCACCGAAGGCGGCGCACTCCTCCTCGAAGATGTGCTTCTGCACGACGTTCCAGCCGGTGCCGCCGAATTCCTCCGGCCAGTGCGTGGCGTACCAGCCCTGCTCGTTGAGCAGGCGCTGCCAGCGCTGGTGATCGGCCTTGCCCAGGTGCTTGCCGAGGCGGACCTTGGTGCTGATGTCCTGCGGCAGCTTGGTGCTCAGGAAGGCGCGGACTTCGTCGCGGAAGGCCAGCTCTTCGGGGGTGAAATGAATGTCCATGGGTGGCTCCTTAGAGATCGGCGAAGCGGCGGCCTTCGGCCACCAGGCGTTCGAGCAGCGGCGCCGGTTCCCACCAGGCGCCGAAGCGCTGGTGGAACTCGCGGATGCGTTGCAGCACGTGGTCCAGGCCAAGGCGGTCGGCGTGGAACAGCGGGCCGCCGCGCCAGGCCGGGAAGCCATAGCCGTTGAGGAAGATCAGGTCGACGTCGCTGGCGCGCTGGGCGATGCCCTCGTCGAGGATGCGCGCGGCTTCGTTGACCAGCGAGAAGAGGCAGCGCTCGACGATGTGCTCGTCGCTCACCGGCTGGCGCACGATGCCGCGCGCGGCGGCGGACGCTTCCAGCATCGCCTGCAGCGCAGGGTTCTCCTGCGGCGTGCGCGAGCCTTCGGGATACAGGTAGAAACCGGCACCGGTCTTCTGCCCGAGCATGCCGGCGGCGTACAGGTGGTCGAGCACCGTGGGCAGGGTCTGGCCGGGCTTGAGGTTCGGTCGCTGGCGCGCGCGGATCGCGTGGCTGATGTCCAGCCCTGAAAGATCGCGCACCGCGAGCGCGCCCATGGCCATGCCGAAGTCGCGCAAGGCCTTGTCCACCTGCGCGGGGCTGGCGCCCTCCTCCAGCAGGAACTCGGCCTGGCGACCGTACTGGAAGATCATGCGGTTGCCGACGAAGCCGTCGCACACGCCGACCGCCACGGAGACCTTCTTCAGGCGCTTGCCGATCTGCATGGCGCTGGCCAGCACTTCGGCGCTGGTGGCCTTGCCGCGCACCACTTCGAGAAGGCGCATGACGTTGGCCGGGCTAAAGAAGTGCAGGCCGACTACGTCCTGCGGACGTTGGGTGAAGGCAGCGATTTCGTCGAGGTCCAGCGAGGAGGTGTTGCTGGCGAGAATGGCGCCGGGCTTGCACACGGCATCCAGGCGCTCGAAGACCTGGCGCTTCACTTCCATGCTCTCGAACACGGCTTCGATCACCAGGTCGACATCGGCCAGCGCTTCGTAGTCGAGCACGCCCTGGATCAGGCCCAGGCGCTTCTCCATGGCCTCGGCGCTGAGGCTGCCGCGCTCGACGCTGGCCTGGTAGGTGCCGCGAGCGCGTTGCAGGGCGCGGTCGAGGGCCGACGGGTCGATTTCCAGCAACTTCACCGGGATGCCGACATTGGCGAAGCACAGGGCGATGCCGACGCCCATGGTGCCGCCGCCGATCACTGCTGCGCTGCGTACTTCGCGTACCGGTGTGTCGGCCGGCAGGCCGGCGATCTTTGCGGCTTCGCGCTCGGCGAAGAAGGCATGGATGAGTGCCGCGCGCTGTGGCGATTCCAGGCACTGCTGGAACAGCTCGCGCTCGCGTTTCAGGCCATCGGCAAGCGGCAGTTGCGCAGCGGCTTCGATCGCCTCGACGCAGCGCAGCGGCGAGAACAGGCCGGGCATGCGCTTCTGGACTTCGGCGCGTTTGGCGGCAATCAGCGCGGCGTCGCCTTGCACCTGGCGCTCGCCGGTGCGGCGAGGACCGCGCGCTTCGTCCAGCAGGCGACGAGCGCAGGCCAGTCCGGCTTCGGCGAGGTCGCCTTCGACGATCGCGTCGAGAATGCCGTACTCCAAGGCCTGCGGCGCTTTCACCGGGTTGCCGGAGACGATCATCTCCAGCGCTTTCTCGACGCCCACCAGGCGTGGCAAACGCTGGGTGCCGCCGGCGCCGGGAAGCAGGCCGATCTTCACTTCCGGCAGGCCGACCTGTGCGTCTGCCCTGGCAATGCGGTAGTGGCAGGCGAGCGCCACTTCCAGTCCGCCGCCCAGGGCGGTGCCGTGGATCACGGCCACGCTCGGCTTGCTCGAAGCTTCGATGGCCTCGACCACCTCCGGCAGCGAAGGCGCCTGCGGCGGCTTGCCGAACTCCTTGATGTCGGCGCCGGCCATGAAGGTACGGCCTTCGCAGACGAGCACCACGGCACGCACGGCGGCGTCCGCCTCGGCCTCGCGGAAGGCTCGCAGCAGTCCGTCGCGGACCGCGTGGCCCAGGGCGTTGACCGGGGGATTGTCGACTTTGATCAGGGCCACGTCGCCTTGGCGCTCGACCCGTACCACCTCGGACATGCTCGTAATCTCCGTTGTAATTTTGTTGTTTAACGGAATCATATTTCGCTGTGCAGAATATAAAGATCATTCTTGCTTGTCGAGAGACTAGGTGAGTGCCATCGGACGAGCTGCATTTGTAGGAGCGAGCTTGCTCGCGAATTGTTTGGGTGCCGAGTGGATTCGCGAGCAGGCTCGCTCCAAGCGGAACCCCGTGTCTTCGCGGGTATCTCGCGTGCATGAAAAAGCCGCCGGCCCGGCGATGCGGGGCGGCGGCTTTGGTGTTGCGCCGGGTCAGGCCGGGCGGCGCATGTCGATGTGCGGGATGTCGTCTTCCAGGTACACGTCGCCTTCGGCCTGGAATCCATACCGGCCGTAGTAGCCCTGCAGGTGCGCCTGGGCAGAGAGGTAGACCGGCCGCCCCGGCCAACGCAAGGCCGCCTCGTCGAGGGCATGCTCCATCAATTGGTGGCCAAGGCCGCGGCCGCGGCCGGCGGCAGCGGTGATGACACGGCCGATCACCACTTCGCCGCTGTGCGTCTCCGGGTCGAGCAGGCGCAGGTAGGCCAGCATCTGCTCGCCTTCGTGGGCGGTGAGGTGGCAGGTGTCGCCTGCGAGATCCTGGCCATCGATGTCCTGGTAGGGGCAGGTCTGCTCGACCACGAAGACCTCGCAGCGCAGGCGCAGGATGGCGTACAGCTCTTCCTTGCTCAGCTCGCTGTGGTGCTTGCAGCTCCAGGTCAGGTCCATGGCGTGAATCTCCGGCAGGTGGCTAGGGAAAGCGCATCATCCTCTCACGCCGGGCGTGAGCGCACAGCCGTTTCCCGCTGGATCGGCGCGATGCCACCGAGGTGTCTACGCAGCGCCTCGATGGCCACCTTGACCTTGGCCGGCTGGGCATCGCGGCGTGGCGTGACGGCGTAGATGCCGAAGCTTGGCAACGTCCACTGCGGCAGCAGGCGCACCAGCCTGCCCTCCTCCAGTGCCTCGCGGACTTCGGGTTCCGGCTGCAGGGAAATTCCCAGGCCGTCGAGGGTGAACTGGCGCAGGGCGATCATGCTGTTGGCGGCGACCCGGGGCTCCAGGCGCAGCCGGCAGCTCTCCTCGTCCGGGCCGTTGAATTGCAGCGTATGGGCCTGGCCACGGGTGTTTAGCGACAGCCAGTCGACCTGCTGCAGCTGCTGCGGATGATCGATGGGGCCACAGCGGCGCAAGTAAACCGGCGCCGCGCAGACCAGGTTGTTCCATTCGGCGAGATGGCGCGCCACCAGGCTGGAGTCGGCCAGGTTGCCGACGCGGATGGCGAGGTCGATGCGCTGCTCGATCAGGTCGATCTGCTCGTCGTGGAAAAACAGCTGCAGGCGCAGTTGCCGATGGTTTTCCAGCAGCGGGCGTAGGGCTTCGGTGATCAGCTTTCCGGAAAAGCCCACAGGCGCGGCCAGGCGCAGTTCGCCGACCGGCGCCTCGCGCCATTCGCCCAGGCGTTGCTCGGCTTCCTCGGCGATGGCCAGCATCTCCGCGCAACTGCGATAAAAGGCGGCGCCGGCTTCGGTCAGGGTGAGCTTGCGCGTGGTGCGGTGCAGCAGCGTGACCTGGGCGTGGGCCTCCAGTTTGCGGATCTGCTGGCTGACCGCCGAAGGCGTCATGCCAAGGGTTTCGGCGGCTGCCGCCATGGAGCCGCGGGCGACCACGGTGGCGAAGATGGCCATGCCCTTGAGGTTGTCCATTGTGAAGCTCCGCTAAACAGTGAAAGGCAAATTAGCCGGTTTTTGCGCGGATTGCTTCTGTCTAGGATGCGACTTCCGAAAAAAGGAGAAAGAAGATGCTGACGTCCCACGCTGACGTGACGACCCCCGATGGCGCCCGCTACCTGAAGCGCCTGTGCAACCACTTTGCCCACAAGCTGCCGGTGGAGCTGAGCGAGGATCGCGGCGTGCTGCGCTTCGACTTCGGCACCTGCTACCTGCACGCCGATGCAGCGGCGCTGCACCTCAAGGCCGAAGCCGCCGACGGCGAAGCGCTGGCGCGCCTGCAGCAAGTGGTGGTCAGCCACCTCGACCGCTTCGCCTGGAAGGAAGGTCAGCTGCCGGTCGAGTGGCGCTGAACCCGCACCACCCTCCCCGCCCGGCCAGCCTCAGCGCTGGCCGGCGATGATCTGCTGGATCAGCCCGCTGGCCAGCTCGATCAGCAGATAGTTGCCATCCACATCCATCCACTGCGAACCACGGGCTGGTGGCGGTAGCTGGTGCATCCGCCAGTCTTCCACGTAATAGCGGTGCACACGGTAGTCCGGCGGCAGGTATTGCCCGGTCGCCCAGTGACGTCGCTCGGCTTCATGCCGGCGCTGCGCTTCTTCCCATTGCCGCTGGCGCTCTTCCTGCTGGTGCCGTTGCTGCTCCTGCCACTGGCGCTGCTCTTCCTGCTGCCGCCGCAGGGCGTCCTGACGCTGCTGCTCCTCGATCTGCCGCCGGCGTTCTTCCTGCTGCCTTTGTTGCTGCTCGGCCTGTTGCCGCTGCTGCTCCTGTTGCTGGCGTTGGCGCTCCTGCTGCTGGCGCTGCTGCTCCTGCCATTGGCGCTGTTGCTCCTGCTGCTGCCGCTGCTGGTCTTGCCATTGCTGTTGCTGCTGGGCGTCGTTGCCGTTCCAGGCGAGCGCGCCGGCGGCGGGCAGCAGCAGGCTCAGGCCCAGGGCGCGAAGAGAGAGGCTCTTGGACATGGTCGTCGGGTCGTAAACAGGAAAAGGGCGGAGGCGCCGGGAAAAGTGGCCAGTAGGCGGCCGGAACTGAGTTCCCGGTTTTCGGGAAGTTCCGCCAAGGTGTAAACGGCAGCGTCAGGTTCGAAATACCATTTGTTACCGTTCGGTCACTCTAAATGCATTTGTGAGTAATCGGGTCAAATAAGGATCAATTAAATTTGAAATGCTCAATTGATCGAAATTTGTACAAAATAGCAAAGTCAATACTTTGAAATATCTTGTAACCGTGTGACCACTTTTACCCCGAGTTTTCCACAGCATCGATGCGCAAAATTTGTACATCCCGGCCCTTTACCCGGTAGGCGGCTTGGTAAGGCCAACGCTCGAGCAGCAATTCGCGCACACCGGGCACTTCGCTCGGCTTGCCGACACTGCTCAGGCTGAGATCGGCCAGCGCCTTCACCTGGCTGACCATGTCCTGGATCGCCCTAAGGGCCTTCTCCGGGCCGATCAGCACCACGTAGTGGTCGTACAGGCCGTCCAGGTCGGCGGCCGCCTTGTGCGTCCACTGCAGGCTCATGCCAGCCCCCATTTGCGTTCGATTTCCACGTGGTCCAGCAGATGCCCGGCATTGGCGTCGGCCAGCCCCTCGTCGATGGCTGCGACGTGCCAGGCCTGGCGCTCCAGGTACTGCGCCAGGGCCTGGCGCAGGTGGTACGGGCGATCGCGATGGGTGGCGCGGGCCAGCTGATCCAGGGCTGCGGCCAGGGCGTCATCGGCACGGAAGGAGATTACGGTGGTCAATTTATGAACAGTCCGTTTACGCTGTATACAGTGCTTACAAAGATAACAGAAGTATACGAATCAAGCACTTGGAAGGATGAATTGGGGGGTTGGGGAAGGGCGGAAGCCAGGGGACTGCAGAGGTGAGGGCGGCGGCGCCGATTGCCGACGGGAACCCGGCCCGCGCATGCTGGCGGGAGAGATCCGGCCGCCCTGCGGCAGAGGAGAAGCGCCATGGCCGATGAGGTCCTACCCGTTGCCGAAGCCCTGCGAGCCCTGCAGGACGAGGGCTTCGTTCTGTTGCGTGGACTGCTGGACGCTGCGCAGGTGGCTGAAGTACGCGCACTGATCGATGCGCTGAAACCCATCCACTGGGACTACGAGGGCCTGGTCGATCACTACAAGTGCGTGTTCAACCGCTCGCCAAGCTGGCTGCCGTATCTCGATCCGCCGGGCCTGATCGAGATTGCCGAGGCGGCGCTCGGCGCGGATTGCCATGTCATCGGCCAGACCGCGTGGCGCTGCCACCCGGGCTTCATTGGCGCGGAGATGCACCTGGACTACTTGCCCATGGCGTTGCCGGCGGAATTGCTCGCCAGTGGATTCGAGCTACCGATGTTCCTCTGCACCGCGCAAATTTACCTGGACGACATAGATGCGGACCTTTGCCCGACCCGGGTGATCCCGGGCAGTCACCGCGCCGGACACGCTCCCTGGCCGGACGAGGAAAGCTGGTGTGGCCGCACGGCCGAACCCGTGCTTTGCCAGGCAGGTGATTGCCTGTTGTTCCGCAGCGAACTCTGGCACTCCGGCAGCCGCAACCTGAGTCCGCGCACGCGCTACCTACTGCAGGTGCACTATGGCCGGCGCATGGTGGCGCAGAAGTTCTCCCCTTATCTCGACTGGCGCTTCAATCCCGAAGTGCTGGTCGCCTGCACACCCCGCCAACGCCGCCTGCTCGGCGATCACCAAGCCGCGGAATACGACTGAGGAGATTCGAGATGACGCAGACCCACCAGGGTGGCTGCCATTGCGGCGCGCTGCGCTACAGCTTCACAGCATCGCTGGACGACGTCGCCCATTGCCACTGCTCGATCTGCCGGCGCACCACCGGCGGCACGCTGGTGACCTGGGCGACCATTCCGCGCACGGCCTTCGCCTGGCTACAGGGCAGCCCGGCCTGCTATCACTCCAGCCCCGGCAATCACCGCTACTTTTGCGCACAGTGCGGCGCCCAGCTGATCTTCGAGACGGACCGCACGCCCGAGACCCTGGACGTCACGGTCAGCAGCCTCGACCACCCGGAATCGGCGCCGCCAAGCAGGCACATCTGGGTGAACAGCCGGCTGCCCTGGCTGCACATGGACGATGGTTTGCCCGAGGAGCAGGAAGAGCAGCTTTAGACGGGGCTCAAGGCAGCTCGAAGCCGCCCGCGGCCTTGTGCAGTTCGCGCAGGTGCGCGCCGAGCTGCTTGAGGTTGTCTTCCAGCGCCTTCAGCTCGTCGCGGCGTTCGGGGCTGAGCAGGGCGCGGATTTCCTGGTCCAGGTTGTTGCTCAGCTGACGTAGCCGCGCCTGGCGCTCCTGGGTCTGTTGCTGCAGGCGCGAGGACTCGCCCGGCTGCGGCAGGCCGTAGCCGCTGTCGAGCAGCTCCGCCGGCTGGCTGAGGAAGCCGCTGTCGTCGAGGATCTGCTGCAGCGTCTTGCCGGCGGCGACGAGTTTCGGATCGCCATTCGCATCGTCACGGTGACCGAGGTAGAGGCGCTTGAGCTCGTCCTGGGCCAATTGCAGCTGGCGGCGCAGCGAAGCCTGTTCGAGCAGCAGCAGGGCGGCGCTGGCGCGAAGATCGGCCTTGGCGAACCAAGTGCGGCGTTCGCTGGCGGGGAGGGCGAGCCAGTCCTCGACCCGCGTCTGCGGGACGTCCAGGTGCTGGCGCAGCACCTCGAACATCGCCTGGTAGCGGTCGCGGAAGGAGTCGAAGCGATAGCCCAGGCGAAGCGCGCGCTTGGGATCGTCGAGCACGCTGGCATCCGCCAGGCCGCGGTTCTCGAGGATCTGCAGCAGGCCGTTGGGGGTGATGCTGTCGAGGTCCTGCAGGCGCGCGTCGGGGACGCCACTGCGCAGCAGCTTGAGCGACTCCACGGCGCAATTGTTGGAGATGAAGTAGTAGTTGCCGTCGTAGCTCCAGTGCACCTGCATGGCGCGCCGGACCAGCTCGTCGATCTGCTCGCGGCTGAGCTTGAGCGGCACCGAGGCCAGGCTGCGCAGCTCGATCTTGGTGTATTCCTCGATCACCTGGGACAGCGGCAGGACGAACAGGCGCGACGGATAGGAGCCGGTCAGGCCGTCCCAGCTGGACAGTTGCAGGTCGCCGACGAAGGCGCGGAAGGACAGCACCAGGTGCTGGTCCAGGTCCAGCCGGCAGTCCGGCCCGCGCGGCCGTCCGGGGGCGCAGACCACCAGGCGCAACATGGCGTGGCCCCAGCGGCTCATCCACTGGTCATTGGCTTCGGCGAGCAGGTAGTCGACCTCGTAGACACGCTCCGGATCGAGCTGGCCCAGCGGCTGGCGGCCGAAGTCGCGGCCGGCGTTGAGGTACGCCAGCGGCGCCGAGCAATCCGACTTCTGTGGCCGCTCACCGAAGCGCTCCGCGTAATAGCGGTACAGCGCTGGTCGACGGCAGGCGTAACTCGGATCGAGGACGAAGTACTCCATGTTCACCGCGACGAACTCGCGCGGGTTGCTCAGCTCGTAGCGGTCCGGGCTGCGCAGCAGGAAACGGTTCTCGCCGTCGCGCTGGCCGTGCTTGCCGGCGCTTTGCGGCCAGCCGGCGAGGTCGAGCAGGCGCGGGTCGTCGGAGAGGGTGAAGCGGCGTTCGGCCTGACCGCGGCAGGCAGCGCCTTCGCCTATGCGGCCGATGGTCTCGCGCTGCTGCGTGCAGCGGCGGATCAGCGTGGCATCGGCGGGGCTCCAGAGGCGCGCACGGTCGTACAGGTGCGTCAGCTCATGGACCACAGTGGCGAGCAGTTCGCGACGAAGAGTGCCGTGGCTACGGCCGGTCTTGCGAGTGGCTGCGCTGCCGTCAGTGAGGGCGCCAAGGTAGCGGCGGCTGAGCGCGATGGCGCCCGGACGCATGGCCTGGCCGATGCCGTCGCCCGGCAGGTCGTCGCGCCATTCGATGGTGACGTTGCGGTCCAGGGCGTCCTTGAAGGACGCCGGGAGCAGCTGCTGGACGTCATCCAGCAACTGCTGGCTGGCCTGGCGCTGCGCCGGGGCTAGGCCGTCGTCGCGTAGTTCCAGGCGCAAGGCGGCCTGGGAGCTGGTGGCGACGAACAGGGTCAGCGCCACCAGCCAGCGGCGGCCTAGCGGGATCACAGAGCGAGGATGGCTTCGGCGAGCTGCTGGTCGGAAGCGTCACGGGCTTCGGGCATGCGCTCGCGCACGGCCTTGAACGCAGCTTCCAGCTGGGCACCGCGGATCGCGCCGTCGCTGGCTACGAAGCTGGCTGCGTCGTCGTGGGCTTCGCGGACGATCTTCATGTCACGGATCGAGGTGGTGGTGTCGGACGTGAAGTCCAGGCTGCGGCCGGTGGCGTTAGTGCTGATGTTGAACAGGCGCACGACGGAGTGAGCCTGGGCGCCGGTAGCGCAAGCGGCGAGCAGCAGGCCGACGAGAAGAGAGCTCTTGGAAAAGGCACTAAGACGCATGGGAAAACTCCGAAAGGGCAGCGGCGGCTGCCTAATCACTTATTGGGCAAGGATGGCTTCGGCCAGTTCCCGATCGTTCGCCGCCAGCGTCGGATGCTGCTTGCGCAGCCAGCGCAACGCCTGTTCCAGGCGCACTCCGCGTACCTGGCCATCCGTGGCGACGAAGCTTGCCGCGTCATCGCGGGCGGCCCCGAGGAGCTTGTTTTCGAAAGGCGTGCTGGTGACCTTGCTGGTCACGTAGCTGCTGCCGGCGCCGAACATGGTCGTCTGATCGAACGCCAGCGCGGGCGCGGCGAAACAGAGGCCGGTGAGCAGCAGAAGCGGGAGGCGCGTCATGGGCTTTGGCAATCGGAAAAGCACGGCCGCCAAGGCTAACGGAATGCGCAGGCGAGAGCCAGCGCAGGACGCTCGGTGGCCGGCGTTGCCGGCGCATCCGAGCACCCCGGGAAGGGTCAGATGACGAGGATCGCCTGGGCCAGTTGCAGGTCGTTGGCGGCCAAGGTCGGCAGCTTGCTGCGGATGTGGCGAAGAGCGGCTTCCAGGTGTGCGCCACGGACTTCTCCGCGTGAGGCGACGAAGGCGGCCGCATCGTCACGCGCCTCCAGCACGATCTTGTCGTCCTTGAAGGAGTTACTGACGTTGGTGGTGCCATCGGAGCTCGCCTTGGTGGCATCTACCGTCATATCGGTGGTGACGATGAAGCTGGTGGCGAAAGCGCCACTGGCGCAAGTGAGCAGAGCGGCGGCGGTAAGCAGACGCAGACGGTTCATGAGGACACTCCTGTCGAAAAGACCAGCGCGGCCAAAGCTGCCGCGACACCACGCAGACTAGCGGAGCCCCGCCCGAGCGACCAGCCGGTCAGCGCCAGAAAGGCTTCGAAAGCTCACGCGCACGCTGACAATTGTCGATCCCGGCATCGGCCAGTTCCCGCTCTCCGAGCTGGGCGAGTTGGTGGCGGGTGCGGGTGTTGCGCAGCCACAGTCCAAACCGTACCTGCAGGCGTGGAATCAGCTTGATCAGGTGGTGATCTGTGCTGCTGTGAATTGCCCTTTCCATGTCGGCTGCCTCCAGTCCTATTGAGGGGCAGTACAGCTTCGCGCTGAGGAGATGGTCGCGGCAGGGGCAGGGAGGGGATATTCGGGAGGAACAGTCGAGCTGTTGCACGAACTGTTGCACCTGCCTAGCGCCCAACTGTTGTGGGCCGGAATTGGTGATGAAGATCAAGGATGGGGTGCCAGAAATGGCACGGGCCGCTCCTTTGCAGTGAGCGGCCCGTTGCAGGCTACCGGTACAGTCCGCTAATGCGATTGCAGACCATAACAGTTTTTAGCTGTATCGCTTACTTCCAGAACGGCTTGTTCAGCTCGGCGTAGCGCTGGGATTCGCTGATGCCGGCGTCGGCCAGCAGGCGGGAATCCAGGCGAGCCAGTTGGCGGCGGCTCTCGATGCGGCGCTGCCACAGGCGCACGGTGCCGACCAGGCCACGGTGAGCGGTAGAAGAAGTGCGGATGTTGCTGACGGTAGCGGAACCGAGGGTACGTTCCATGATTTTCGTCCTTCCCGCTTGTGGCGGGCAGTGGGTTACGGAAGTTGTTGAGGCATATCTTCTGACTTTTTGGTCAGCTGATACAGGTACAGTTGCTCTGAATTAAATAGCGTCAGCGAATTGTTTTGGCGAACTGTAATGGCGATTTTGGGGCGAACTGTACCGCCGCGCTCCATTGTGGTGCGCAGTTGGCGGGAAATTCGGATTTTTTAGCGGGGTCTGCCAGGGCGGCAGTGGGGGGAGTGGAACAGTCGAGGCGGGACAAAAAACTGTTCGGAAGTGTTTTTACGTGGTTTTTTTTTGCCTGTCCACCCTTGCGGGCCATTCTTTGCGAAATGGCCCGCAAGGTCTGCGGAATCAGCCGGCTGCGAGCATGTGGCCGCGTTCTTCCAGGTTGATGTGCCAGCCCATGGCCTCGCGCAGGATGTGCGGGGTGTGGCCGCCGCGGGCGCAGGCCGCTTCGAAGTAGCCGAGCAGGGCGTCGCGGTAGGACGGATGCACGCAATTCTCGATGATCACCTTGGCGCGCTCTCGCGGTGCGAGGCCGCGCAGGTCGGCCAAGCCCTGCTCGGTGACCAGGATGTCGACGTCGTGCTCGGTGTGGTCGACGTGGCTGACCATGGGCACCACGCTGGAGATGTTGCCGCCCTTGGCGATGGACTTGGTGACGAAGATCGCCAGGTGCGCATTGCGGGCGAAGTCGCCCGAGCCACCGATGCCGTTCATCATCTTGGTGCCGCCGACGTGGGTCGAGTTGACGTTGCCGTAGATGTCGAACTCCAGCGCGGTGTTGATGCCGATGATGCCCAGGCGACGCACCACTTCGGGGTGGTTGGATATCTCCTGCGGACGCAGCACCAGCTTGTCCTTGTAGCGCTCCAGGTTGCCGAAGACGTCGGCGTTGCGGCGGGTCGACAGGGTGATCGAGCTGCCCGAGGCGAAGCGCAGCTTGCCCGAGTCCATCAGGTCGAAGGTCGAGTCCTGCAGCACTTCGGAGTACATGGTCAGGTCTTCGAAGGGCGACTCCATCAGGCCGCACATCACCGCGTTGGCGATGCTGCCGATGCCTGCCTGCAGCGGCGCGAGGTTCTTGGCCAGGCGGCCGGCGTCCACTTCACGTTTGAAGAAGTCGATCAGGTGGTTGGCGATGGCCTGGGTCTCGTCGTCCGGCGGCAGCACGGTGGAGGGCGAGTCCGGCTGATTGTTGATGACGATGGCAACGATCTTCTCCGGAGGGATCGGGATCGCGGTGCTGCCGATGCGGTCGTCGACCTTGGTCAGCGGGATCGGCGTGCGGGTCGGCCGATAGGTCGGGATATAGATGTCGTGCAGGCCTTCCAGGTTGGTGTGGTGCGCGAGGTTGATCTCGACGATCACCTGCTTGGCGAAGATCGCGAAGCTGGCGGAGTTGCCCACCGAAGTGGTCGGCACGATGTGGCCTTCCTCGGTGATGGCTACGGCCTCGATAACCGCGATGTCCGGCAGCTTGAGCTGGTGGTTGCGCAGCTGCTCGACGGTTTCCGACAGGTGCTGGTCGATGAACATCACCGAGCCGTCGTTGATCGCCTTGCGCAGGGTGCTGTCGACCTGGAAGGGCATGCGCCGGGCGAGTACGCCGGCTTCGGTGAGGTGCTTGTCGAGGTCGTTGCCCAGGCTCGCACCGGTCATCAGGCTGATCTTCAGCGGCTGCTGCTTGGCGCGCTGGGCGAGGGCCTCGGGCACGGCCTTGGCTTCGCCGGCGCGGGTGAAGCCGCTCATGCCGACGGTCATGCCGTCCTGGATCAGGGCTGCAGCCTGGTCCGCAGTCATCACCTTGTCCAACAGGGAGGGCAGGCGCACGCGATCACGGTACATGGAAAAAACCTCGGGCAGTAGGGGTGTACGAGGCGGCCAGTCTAGGGACTCGGCGATTTTTCGCCCTTATACCAAGGTCGCAAAATCGCCCCGCCGGGGCCTTCCTTACTACCAAAGTCCAGCGTGCTTTCCGTTGTCCGAAAGCAAGACACCGGCGCGAGGCCGGTGTCTTGGGGATGGACGGTAGGACAGTCGATTATTCGACGGCCTTGACCATGTCCTCGATGACCTTCTTGGCGTCGCCGAAGACCATCATGGTCTTGTCCAGGTAGAACAGTTCGTTGTCGAGGCCGGCGTAGCCGCTGGCCATCGAGCGCTTGTTGACGATCACGGTCTTGGCTTTGTAGGCCTCGAGGATCGGCATGCCGGCAATCGGCGACTTCGGATCGTTCTTCGCGGCCGGGTTGACCACGTCGTTGGCGCCGAGCACTAGGACCACGTCGGTCTGGCCGAACTCGGAGTTGATGTCCTCCATCTCGAACACTTGGTCGTAGGGCACTTCGGCCTCGGCGAGCAGGACGTTCATGTGGCCCGGCATACGACCGGCTACCGGGTGGATGGCGAACTTCACGGTGACGCCGCGGTGGGTCAGCTTCTCGGCCAGTTCCATCAGCGCGTGCTGGGCACGGGCCACTGCCAGGCCGTAGCCGGGGACGATGATCACGGTGTCGGCGTTGGTCAGCAGGAAGGAGGCGTCGTCGGACGAACCGGACTTCACCGGGCGAGCTTCCTTCGCGCCAGCCGGGCCGGCGTCGTCAGCGCTGGCGCCGAAGCCGCCGAGGATGACGTTGAAGAACGAGCGGTTCATCGCCTTGCACATGATGTACGAGAGGATGGCGCCCGAAGAGCCCACCAGCGAACCGGCGATGATCAGCATCGAGTTGTTCAGCGAGAACCCGATACCTGCTGCGGCCCAGCCGGAGTAGGAGTTCAGCATCGACACCACGACCGGCATGTCGGCGCCGCCGATCGGGATGATGATCAGCACGCCGAGGATGAAGGCGAGGGCCAGCATCAGGGCGAAGGCGGCGATGTTGCCGGTGAACATGAACACCAGGCCCAGGCCCAGGGTAGTCAGGCCCAGCACCAGGTTGAGCATGTGCTGGCCGCCGAACTGTACCGGTGCGCCCTGGAACAGGCGGAACTTGTACTTGCCGGAGAGCTTGCCGAAGGCGATCACCGAACCGGAGAAGGTGATGGCACCGATGGCTGCGCCGAGGAACAGCTCCAGGCGATTGCCGGAGGGGATGGTGTCGCCCAGGTGCTCGACGATGCCCAGGGATTGCGGCTCGATGACGGCGGCGATGGCGATGAATACCGCGGCCAGGCCGATCATGCTGTGCATGAAGGCGACCAGCTCGGGCATCTTGGTCATTTCAACGCGCTTGGCCATGATCGAGCCGGCGCTGCCGCCGATCAGCAGGCCGACCAGCACGTAACCGATGCCGGTGGTGGCGATCTCTGCGCCCAGCTTGAACACCAGGGCCACGGTGGTGACCACGGCGATACCCATGCCGATCATGCCGAACAGGTTGCCGCGACGCGAAGTGGTCGGGTGCGACAGGCCCTTCAGCGCCTGGATGAAGCAGACGGAGGCGATGAGGTAGAGGAGGGTGACGAGGTTCATGCTCATGTCAGTGCTTCTCCGCCTGCGCTTTCGGCGCCTTCTTCTTGAACATTTCCAGCATGCGGCGGGTTACCAGGAAGCCACCGAAGACGTTGACGGCGGCCAGGGCCACGGCCAGGGTGCCCATGATCTTGCCCAGCGGGGTGACTGTCAGCGCGGCGGCCAGCATGGCGCCGACGATGACGATCGCCGAGATGGCGTTGGTTACCGCCATCAGCGGGGTGTGCAGGGCAGGGGTGACGTTCCATACCACGTGGTAGCCGACGTACACGGCCAGCACGAAGATGATCAGGTTGTAGATCCCGTGGGAGATCAGCATTTCTTCCATCGTCTTT
Source organism: Pseudomonas sp. QL9 (assembly GCF_041409665.1). Taxonomy (NCBI): domain Bacteria; kingdom Pseudomonadati; phylum Pseudomonadota; class Gammaproteobacteria; order Pseudomonadales; family Pseudomonadaceae; genus Pseudomonas; species Pseudomonas sp. QL9. The sequence goes on along the minus strand of NZ_CP166971.1, from coordinate 2,604,851 downwards.
CACCGGTCTCGAGGCCGGGCTCAGCGCCCGGCGGGTTCTTCTTTATAAGGAGCGCTGGACTCAGCCGTTCTTGCGCACGGCCTGGCCGTCGCGGCACATCAGGCAGGCGGCGACGATGTCGTCTTCCAGGTTGACCTTGAAGCCTTCGGCCGAGAGGGTCAGTTTGAGGAAGTCGAGCAGGTTGCGCGCATACAGGGCCGAGGCGTCAGCCGGGACCATGGCGGCCAGGTTGGTGTGGCCGACGAGGGTCACGCCGTGCTTGATCACCACCTGACCGGCTTCGGTCAGTGGGCAGTTGCCGCCCTGGGCGGCCGCCAGGTCGATGACCACCGAGCCCGGTTTCATTTCCTGCACAGTGGCTTCGTGCAGCAGGGTCGGCGCCTTGCGGCCCGGGATCAGCGCGGTGGTGATGACGATGTCGGCCTGCTTGGCGCGCTCGTGCACGGCCTTGGCCTGGCGCTCCATCCAGGACGCGGGCATCGGGCGGGCGTAACCGCCGACCCCTTCCGCGCACTCGCGCTCTTCATCGGTCTCGTAGGGCACGTCGACGAACTTGGCGCCAAGGGACTCGATCTGCTCCTTCACCGCCGGACGCACGTCCGAAGCCTCGATCACCGCACCCAGGCGCTTGGCCGTGGCGATGGCCTGCAGGCCAGCAACGCCGGCGCCGAGGATCAGCACGCGGGCGGCCTTCACGGTGCCGGCGGCGGTCATCAGCATCGGCATGAAGCGCGGGTAGTGGTTCGCCGCGAGCATCACCGCCTTGTAGCCGGCGATGTTGGCTTGCGACGACAGCACGTCCAGGCTCTGCGCACGGGAAGTACGCGGCGCCGCTTCCAGGGCGAAGGCGGTGATGCCGCGTTCGGCCATGCGCGCGATGTTGTCGTTGTCGAAGGGATTGAGCATGCCGATCAGCACGGCGCCCGGCTTCATCTGGGCCAGTTCGGCTTCGCTGGGCGCGACGACCTTCAGCACCAGCTCGGCGCCAAAGGCGTCGGCGGCAGTGCCGATCTTCGCGCCGGCGGCTTCGAAGGCGCTGTCCGTCTGGCTGGCGTTTACGCCGGCACCGCTCTGGACGACGACTTGATGGCCTTGGCCGACAAGCTTCTTGACGGTTTCCGCGGTAGCGGCGACCCGTGTTTCACCGGCATGGGTCTCGAGGGGAACACCGATCAGCACTCACAAATCTCCTGCGTGATTCTTGAGTAGTCCGGCGCTCGTAGGCGGCCGGGGTATCGAACGGGTAGCGGATGCTTCAACGAAAGGGCGGAACCCGTTTGGCGTCGGCATTTTGCAATCGAACCACCGAGGCGGCAAGGCGTTCTGGAGTGAGACAAAAAAAGAACTACAAGTCACGTTGTGGCCCGTAGTCCTCCATTCACGGTAAGGGTCGCACCAGCCCTGGCTTTTAGCCTAATTGCCGATTGTGACCGGGGAAAAACGCTATCCCTGGTGTGAATGGTCGCTCATCAGAACACCCGGAAACCCGGTGAGAGGCCCGCCAATCCTGCCTCAGGCACATGTATAGGTGTTAATTAATGTTTTTAATCCGAAATATGAGTGATCACTGATGGCTGAAATTCTGTAGCAGATTTTTTACATTGACTACGGGGTCAGGAAAATCCCCGGAAGCGCTTGGTAGTGCATGTTTCCTGGCTTCCTACCCAGTGTGTAGTGCGCAGTCGAATTTCAGACTAGTTCAAAGGTGTGCAGTCAGGTGGTTAAAAAAAAGAACGGCCGCCTTCAGGCAGCCGTTCTTCGGGTGTGGCAAAGCAGTGCGCTGAATGGGCGGACTGCCGGGTGGGGAATGCCTCAGTCGGTGCCAGCCAGCACCTTGGGCAGCTGTTCGGCGAGCTTGGCGTTGTTCAGCGGAGCGCGGATGAAGCCGTGCTGGGTGCCGTCCGGGCCGATGACCACCAGGTTGCCGCTGTGGTCGACGGTGTAGTTGGGTTTGCTGGTGTCGGCCGGGATGTAGGGAATGCTCATGGCGTTGGCCAGTTTCTGGATGGCGTCATCGCTGCCCACCAGGCCCTGGAAGCCGGCGTTGAAGAAGCCCAGGTATTCCTTGAGCCGCGCTGGTGTATCACGGTGCGGGTCGACGCTGACGAAGACCACCTGCAGCTTGTCGCGCATTTCCGGCGACAGCTTGCCCTGCAGCTCGCGCAGTTGCGCCAGGGTGGTGGGGCAAACGTCCGGGCAGAAGGTGTAGCCGAAGAACAGCAGATGCCAGCGGCCCTTGAGGTTGGCAGTGTCGAACGGTTTGCCGTCCTGGTCCTGGAAGGTCAGCGCGGGGACTTCGCGGGACTGCGGCAGCAGCACGATGCCGGCGTCGAGCAGCACAGTCGGGTCGATGCGGTGTTGCTCGGTGAGCACTTTGTGCACGGTGAGGCCAAGGATGAGCGCGACTATGGCAACCAGGATGAGGACAGTCTTGTTGACTCGGGACATGGGGTTCTCGTGGGTCGGGAGCGGGTGAGTGCCGTCGGGGAGCGTTCGCGAGCAAGCTCGCTCCTACGAGATGGAGTGGGCTTGCTCGCGAACCCCCGACTGTCAGAGCGCCACGTGGACAGGCAGGTAGTGATCCACCAGCAGGGCGATGAACAGCAGGAAAAGGTAGGCGATAGAGTACTTGAAGGTACCGATTGCCGCATGGGGCCTGCTGTCGCGGTAGAGCGCCCAGGCCCAGTCGAGGAAGCGCGCGCCCAGGGCCAGGGCGGCCAGCAGGTAGATCAGGCCGCTCATGTGGATGGTGAAGGGCATCAGGCTGACGGCGAACAGCACCAGGCTGTAGAGCAGGATGTGCAGCTTGGTGTAGTGCTCGCCGTGGGTGACCGGGAGCATCGGGATCTCGGCCTTGGCGTACTCGTCCTTGCGGTGCAGGCACAGCGCCCAGAAGTGCGGTGGGGTCCAGGCGAAGATGATCAGCACCAGCAGCAACGGCTCGGCTGACAGGTGCCCGGTCACCGCCACCCAGCCGAGCATCGGCGGGGCTGCGCCGGCCAGGCCGCCGATGACGATGTTCTGCGGCGTGGCGCGTTTCAGGAAGCCGGTATACAGGGCCGCGTAACCGAGCAGCGAGGCCAGGGTCAGCCAGGCGGTCAGCGGATTGGTGAAGGCCAGCAGCAGGCTCATCCCGGCCAGCGCCAGGATCAGGGCGAAGCCCAGGGCCACACTGGGCGAGACACGGCCTTCGACCAGCGGGCGGCGATGGGTGCGCGCCATGATCGAGTCGATGCGCCGGTCCACCACGTGGTTGACCGCTGCCGCCCCGCCGGCGCATAGGCCGATGCCGAGGTTGCCGAACAGCAGCACCTGCCAGGCGACGCCGCCACGGGTGGCGAGCAGCATGCCGATCAGCGAGGTGATCAGCATCAGCAGGACCACCTTGGGCTTGGTCAGTTCCAGGTAGTCGCGCCAGCCGGGTTGGCTGCGGGTGCTGCTGAGTACGCTGGCCATGCTCGAATCTCCGTTCGTTGTCGTCGTCCCGCCGTGACGGGGTTCAGCCTTGCGAGGGATAGGCTACCGGCCGCTCCAGCGGCAGCAGCGAACGTGGTTGCTTGCTGCTGGCTACGCTCGTCACACGTACGGGCGAGCGCAGCCGGTAATTGACCAGCACCAGCGTCAGCAGCAGGCAGGCGCCGCCGCCGTTGTGCGCTACCGCTACCGGCAGTGGCAGATGCAGCAGCACGTTGCTGATGCCCAGGCCCACTTGCAGCGACAGCGCCAGCAGCATCAGCGCGGTCAGGTAGATCTGCCCGACCCGCTGCAGACGCCAGGCCAGCACCAGCAGCACCGCGACCACGCAGAAGGCGCCCATGCGGTGGGTCATGTGGATGGCCGTGCGGGCGTCGCTGTCGAGCTGGCCGCCGAGGTAGTTCGGTCCGATGTGCTGGGTCAGGTGGAAGCCGTTGGCGAAGTCCATTTGCGGCCACCACTGACCGTGGCACATCGGCAGGTCGATGCAGGCCACCGCCGCGTAGTTGCTGCTGGTCCAGCCGCCGAGGGCGATCTGCAGCACTACAAGGGCCAGGGCGAAAGCGGCCAGCCGCCGGGGAGCACCTTGGCGCTGCAGTGGTTGCACTGCGCCGGAGAGGCGCAGGCTGAGGAGGAACAGCAGCGAGAGTGTGGTGAACCCGCCGAGCAGGTGCGCGGTAACTACCTGCGGCCAGAGTTTCAGTGTCACCGTCCACATGCCGAAGGCGGCCTGGGCGATCACCACGCCGAGCAGTGCGAGCGGCAGACGCAGCGGCTGGCCGTCACGGCCACGACGCAGCAGCGCATGGATGGCCAGGCCGCTGATGAGCAGGGCGAGGGTGCCGGCGAAGTAGCGGTGGATCATCTCGTTCCAGCCCTTCTGCGCCTCGACCGGTGCTTCCGGGAAACGCGCCTCGGCGTGGGCCAACTGCGCCTCGCTGCTGGGCACGTGGATGAAGCCATAGCAACCCGGCCAGTCCGGGCAGCCGAGGCCGGCGTGGGTCAGCCGCGTGTAGGCGCCGAGCAGCACCACCACCAGGGCCAGCGCGGTGGCGAAGGCGGCGACGTGGAAGCCGGGTTTGCGTGCACTGTGCGTCATTCAATGCTCCCGTTTCTTGTTGTCCGAGGCGGCGGTTGGCCGCGGTTTCAGCCGATGTGCGAGAGCTTCAGCAACTGCAGCATGTCGCCGAGGATGGCCTTGCCGTTGCTGCCGGCGGGGTAGCGCAGCACCAGGTTGCCGTGGGGGTCGACGATCCACAGTTGCGGGGCGGTGCCTTGCTGCAGGCTGGCGTCCTGGGCGCCGGTATCCAGGGCGAAGCGCTTCAGGCGCGGGTAGTCCTTTTCCAGCAGCGCCTGGAACTCCGCCGGTAATGGCTGGGCGGCGGCGAGCACGTGTTCGGCGCGGTTGGCATCGCGGTTCAGGCCGATGTTGATCTGCCGCGCCAGGTAGACCAGCTGCTGGCAGTCGGCGGCGCAGACGGCGGGAGCGGTCACCAGCAATTGCCAGCGCTGGCTGGCTGCGTCCTGGCGCACGCCAAGGTCGGCCGGTGTCTTGCCGTTGGCGATCAGTTCGCCGTGGTAGCTGCGGCTTTGCGGCACCCAGAAATTGAGCTTGTACATGCTGGTTGCCAGGATCATCGGGCCGAACACGACGGCGAGGATCAGGATCAGCTGCAGGCGTCCGCGGTTGCGGCGGCGCAGCTGGGTGTCATCGAGGGTCAGGCTGGGGTTCATGGCGGGTCATCTCCCGTGCGCGACGGATGCCGAGGTAGAGGTAGAGGGCGAGCAGCGCGATGGTCATGGCGAACCACTGCACGGCATAGCCGGTGTGCCGCTCGGGGGAGACGGCGACCACCGGCCAGTTGGTATCGAAAGCGGCGTCGCCCGGCTCCAGGCGTAGTTCAAGGGGCAGGCCGTTGCGGCCTACCGCCTGCCAGACGCTGGCGGGGTCGACGCGGGTGATCAGCCGTGGCCAGGCCTGGCTCTGGCTGTCGGCCAATTGCAGGCCGCCGGGTGGGGCGACGTAGGTCCAGGCATCCAGCAGTTGATCGCCGGTGGGCGTGTCGAAAGCTGGCGCGATGCGACGGTTGGTCCAGGGCAGCCAGCCGCGGTTGATCAGCAGCCAGAGGCCGCTGGGCTTGTCGTAGAAGGGTTGCAGCAGCTCGACACCAGCGGCGCCGTCGCGGGTGCGGTTGTCCAGCAGCAGGCTGTGCTGGGCGTCGAAGCGGCCTTGCAGGCGGACTCGAACGTAGGCCGGGTCGGATTGGCCTTGCAGTCGCGCGGCGGGGATGGGGGCGGCTTCGCGGCGGGCGTCGAAGGCCGCCAGCATCACGCGTTTTTCGGCGGCGCGGGAAAGCTGCCAGCAGCCCAATGCAACCAGCAGCGGCAACAGCGCCAGGACCACGAGGGTCGGCGCGAGGCCTGGCCGGAAGACTGCCGCCAGCCCGTGGCGCGGGCGGGAGTCGATGGCGTGCTGGCTATACTGCAAGTTACCCCCTCAGCAATCGGAGCCACGCAATGCTCAAGGCCGCGATCGTCGTTCTTCTGCTGGCCACCGTGGCCAGCCTGTTCAGCGGGCTGTTCTTCCTGGTCAAGGACGAGGGGCACGGTTCTCGGGTGGTGAACGCCCTGACCGTGCGCGTGATCCTCGCTGCCCTGACCCTCGCCCTGGTCGCCTGGGGCTTCTACTCCGGCCAATTGGCCAGTTCCGCTCCCTGGCACTTCTGATTCGCAACGCTGGAGCGGGGCGGCCAAGTGGCCGCCCCGCGTGTTTTCACAGCACGTAAACGAAGATGAACAGCCCGATCCACACCACGTCCACGAAGTGCCAGTACCAGCTGGCCGCCTCGAAGCCGAAGTGGTGCTCGGCGTCGAAGTGCCCGCGCAGGATGCGGATCAACATGATGCTCAGCATCAGCGCGCCTATGGTCACGTGGGCGCCGTGGAAGCCGGTGAGCATGAAGAAGGTGGTGCCGTAGATGCCCGAGCCGAGGGTCAGGCCCAGTTCGCTGTAGGCCTCGTGGTACTCGTGGGCCTGCAGGAACAGGAAGCACACGCCCAGCAGTACGGTCAGCGCCAGCCAGAGTTTCAGCGGGCCGCGATGGTTCTTCTTCAGCGCGTGGTGGGCGAAGGTCACGGTGAAGCTGGAGCTGACCAGCAGGATGGTGTTCACCAGCGGCAGCTTCCACGGCTCGATGACTTCCTTCGGCGGCGGGAACAGCTTGTTGTCCGGGTTGTTCAGCAGCGGCCAGGTGTACTGGAAGTTCGGCCAGAGCATGTGGGCGATGCCCTTGTGACCCTCGCCGCCAAGCCAGGGGCCGGCGAAGTGGCGGATGTAGAAGAGGGCGCCGAAGAAGGCGGCGAAGAACATCACCTCGGAGAAGATGAACCAGCTCATGCCCCAACGGAACGAGCGGTCCATCTGCGGGCTATACAGTCCCGCGCGGCTTTCCTTGATGACGTGGCCGAACCAGCCGAACAGCATGTAGGCGACGATCAGGCCGCCGGCGAAGAGGATCCAGGGCCCGTGGGAGGCCTTGTTGCCGGCGCTGTAGTCGTTCATCCAGGTGCCTACGCCGAACAGCGTGGTGAGCATGCCGATGGTGGCGATGATCGGCCACTTGCTCTGGGCGGGAACGTAGTAGGGATCGTGGGTTGCCATCGTTGTCGTTCTCCTGGGCCGGTCAGCGGTCGTTGCTTGCCACTGGCGGCTTGCGTGCGGTGATGTCGAACAGCGTGTAGGCGAGCGTGATGCGGTGGATGTCCTTGGGCAGGTCGCGGTCGACGATGAAGCGCACCGGCATCTCGATGCGCTCGCCCGGCTTGAGCACCTGCTGGGTGAAGCAGAAGCATTCGGTCTTGTGGAAGTACTTCGCCGCTTCCGACGGCGCGATGCTTGGGACTGCCTGGGCGGTCATCACGCGGTCGCTGGGGTTCTGCGCGACGAACAGCATCTGGTTCACGGCGCCGGGATGCACCGAGATCATTTCGCCCTCGGGGTGGAACTCCCAGACCATGTCGACGTTGTTGTTGGCGACGAAGTCGACCTTCACCTTGCGCGTGTCGTCGACCTGCTGGCTGACGCCCTGGTACGCGCTGCCGGCGGTCTTGCCGTTGATCCCCAGGGTCTTGCAGAGGACGTTGTACATCGGTACCAGGGCGAAGCCGAAGGCGAACATGGCCACCACCACGAGCAGCAGCCGGGTGACCAGTTTGCGGGTTTCGATAGTGCCGTCGCTCATGTGTCTGCCTCCTGTAGGAGCGAGCTTGCTCGCGAATGAGGGCGATGCTCGCGAGCAAGCTCGCTCCTACGGGGTTGGTCTCATTTCACTTCCGGCGGGGTGCTGAAGGTGTGGTACGGAGCCGGCGAAGGCACCGTCCACTCCAGGCCTTCGGCGCCGTCCCACGGCTTGGCCGGGGCCGGTTTACCGCCGCGAATGGTCTTGATCACGATGAACAGGAACAGCAGCTGCGTGGTGCCGAAGAGGAAGGCGCCGATCGAGGAGACCATGTTGAAGTTGGCGAACTGCAGGTTGTAGTCCGGAATCCGCCGCGGCATGCCGGCAAGGCCGAGGAAGTGCATCGGGAAGAACGCCATGTTCATGCCGATGAAGGACAGCCAGAAGTGCAGCTTGGCCAGGGTCTCGTCGTACATGTGGCCGGTCCACTTGGGTATCCAGTAGTAGACCGAGGCGAAGATGCCGAAGATCGCCCCGGGCACCAGCACGTAGTGGAAGTGCGCCACCACGAAGTAGGTGTCCTGGTACTGGAAGTCCGCCGGGGCGATGGCCAGCATCAGGCCGGAGAAGCCGCCGATGGTGAAGAGGATGACGAAGGCCACGGCGAACAGCATGGGCGCCTCGAAGGTCAGCGAGCCCTGCCACATGGTCGAGGCCCAGTTGAACACCTTCACCCCGGTGGGCACGGCGATCAGCATGGTGGCGTACATGAAGAACAGCTCGCCCACCAGCGGGATGCCGACCACGAACATGTGGTGCGCCCAGACGATGAACGAGAGGAAGGCGATGGACGCGGTGGCGTAGACCATCGAGGTGTAGCCGAACAGCGGCTTGCGGCTGAACGCCGGGATGATCGAGCTGACGGCGCCGAACGCCGGCAGGATCATGATGTACACCTCGGGGTGGCCGAAGAACCAGAACACATGCTGGAACAGCACCGGGTCACCGCCACCGGCGGCGCTGAAGAAGCTGGTGCCGAAGTGGATGTCCATCAGCATCATGGTCACGCAACCGGCCAGCACCGGCATCACCGCGATCAGCAGGAAGGCGGTGATCAGCCAGGTCCAGACGAACAGCGGCATCTTCATCAGGGTCATGCCGGGCGCGCGCAGGTTGAGGATGGTGGCGACCACGTTGATCGCGCCCATGATCGAGCTCATGCCCATCATGTGGATGGCGAAGATGAAGAAGGTCACGCTGTGGGGAGCGAAGGTGGTCGACAGCGGGGCGTAGAAAGTCCAGCCGAAGTTCGGGCCGCCGCCAGGCATGAACAGGGTGCTGACCAGCAGGCCGAATGCTGCCGGGAGCAGCCAGAAGCTGAAGTTGTTCATGCGCGGCAGGGCCATGTCCGGCGCGCCGATCATCAGCGGCACCATCCAGTTGGCCAGGCCGACGAAGGCCGGCATCACCGCGCCGAACACCATCACCAGACCGTGCATGGTGGTCATCTGGTTGAAGAAGGCCGGCTCGACGATCTGCAGGCCCGGCTGGAACAGCTCGGCGCGGATCACCATGGCGAACGAGCCGCCGAGGAGGAAGGCGCAGAAGCTGAACCACAGGTACAGGGTGCCGATGTCCTTGTGGTTGGTGGTCAGGACCCAGCGCATCAGGCCCTTGGCCGGACCGTGGTGGTGTTCGCCGGCATGCGAATGCTCGGGATGGTCGATCACAGCGCTCATCGCAGGCTCCTTATTTTTGCTTCTGCTTGTAGGCCACCACTTCTTGCGGGGTGACCATGTCGCCGTCGTTGTTGCCCCAGGCATTGCGCTCGAAGGTGATTACCGCAGCGATGTCGACTTCCGAGAGCTGCTTGCCGAAGGCCGCCATGGCGGTGCCGGGTCGGCCGTTGAAGACCGTTTCCAGGTGACCTTCCTTCGGCCCGGTGACGGTCTTCGAGCCCTTGAGCGCCGGGAACATCGGCGGCATGCCCTGGCCTTCGGGCTGGTGACAGGCGGCGCAGACGGTGTGGTAGACCTTGTCGCCGCGGGCGACCAGCTCTTCCTTCGTCCATTCCTTGCTGGTCAGCTCCTTGAGCTTGGCGGCTTCTTCCTTGCGCGCGGCCAGCCACTTGTCGAAGTCGGGCTTGGATTTCACGTCGACCACGATGGGCATGAAGCCGTGGTCCTTGCCGCAGAGTTCGGCGCACTGGCCGCGGTAGATGCCGGGTTGGTCGACCTTGGTCCAGGCCTCGTTGACGAAGCCGGGGATGGCATCGCGCTTGACCGCGAAGGCCGGCACCCACCAGGAGTGGATGACGTCGCTGGAGGTCACCAGGAAGCGCACCTTGACCCCGGCCGGCAGTACCAGCGGGTTGTCGACCTCGAGGAGGTAGTGCTCGTCCTTCGGATCCTTGTTGTGGATCTGTTCCTGGGGCGTGGCCAGGTTGCTGAAGAACTCGACGTCCTGGCCCAGGTACTTGTACTGCCACTTCCACTGGTAGCCGGTCACCTGCACGTCCAGCTCCGGCTCGGAGGTGTCGTACATGTGGATCAGCGTGCGCGTGGCCGGAACGGCCATGACCACCAGGATCAGGAAGGGCACCACCGTCCAGAGGATTTCCACCAGGGTGCTTTCGTGGAAATGCGCCGGCTGTTGGCCGGTGGAGCGGCGGTGGACGATCATCGACCAGAACATGGCGCCGAATACGACGATGCCGATGACCACGCAGATCCAGAAGATGGTCATGTGCAAGTCGAATACGGAGTGGCTGACCTCGGTCGCCCCCTGCGTCATGTTCACTGTCCAGGCGGCATGCGCCGGGGCCAGTGCGAAGAGCAACAGAAAGCCCATCCAGGTGTGTGGATGTCGCAGCATTCGGGTTCCCCTTATCGTTGTTCTTATCCCGCCGGCAATGAGCCAGCGGCCAAGGGAGCGACCGCCAAGACAGCAAACTTTGACCGTCGAGCCTCGGCACGTAAGGCAGGCCGGGTCCATCAGGTTTGGGTGTGTCGAGTCGGAGTATAGACAGGGGTTGCGACATAACAACGCAGCGTAAAAAAGCCGCTGCAAATTGCGAATGATGCTCTCAAGGCCACGGATGGTGCGGCTTTGAGCTACCATGCTGGCTGATTGATATGTCTGGACAGCATAAAGGTTTCGCCATTATTACGATCCAGTCTTAGCTGTGCCCCAGGCAGGGCTAAGGTCTTTCTTCATCTTCCAAATCGAGTTGTCTTGGAGTTGTCATGAAAACCGCTGCACTGCGTGAACTGATCCAGCAAGCCCACGAGTTGGAAACCCGCAACGGCCACCTGGCCCGACTGATCCAGACTCAGATGAACAGCCTGCATCCGAGCATCAACCTGTCAGGCGAGGATGCCGCAGGCGTGCTGACCCGCTTCGTCCATGCCTATGTCGAACAAGTGCCGGAGTTCCTCGAAGCGGCGGCCAACGTGGCCCGCGACGCGGGTATCGAGGACAGGATCAAGCCGGTACTGAAGGTCGCCGAACAGTTCTTCCTGACCCCGCCGTCGCTGCTCGATGGGCACGACGGCCTGGACGCGCTGCTGGACGAGGCCTACCTGGCGCATCGCCTGGTGGAGGAGGTGAACGATCGCTATATCGCCCACTTCGGCCAGCCGCTGATTCCGCTGGATACCACCGTGGCCAACGTGGTGGCCCACCAGTTGATCGGCGAGCCCTTCGCCAACCAGCTGGACGAGGCTGTGCACCAGGCGGCGGAGTCGATGCTCGAGGAAAGCATCTTCAACAGCCCTACCGCGCAGGCCTACCGCGCTCGGCTGAGCGATCCGCAGACGGTTTCGGCGTGGAAGCAGTGGCCGTGCCTCTCGCGTCGCTTCGGCGTCGAGCTGCACTTGAACTGAGAAGAGAGGTGCCGACCATCGCCCGCGGGGCGCGGTCGGCCATCGAGGAGAGACCGGGCATGGCGAGCAGCGCCAATGCCCGGTTTTTTCATTTACGACGGGCTGTAGCGCGGACGCGGGGTAGCCATCGGGATCGAGCCCTCGCCGTCGAGCGGGCGGAAGCGACCTTGCTCGGCGTCGTAGGCCTTGATCTGGCTGGTCTCGATGTCATAGACCCAGCCGTGGATGAACAGCTGGCCGCTGGCCAGGCGTGCGGCGACCGAGGGATGGGTCTTCAGGTGGTCGAGCTGGGCGACCACGTTTTCCTCGGTGAGGATGCCCAGGGTCTCGTGGTTGGCGCAGCCGCAATTCTGCTCTACCACGATCTTGGCCACTTCGGCATGGCGCAGCCAGGCCTTGACGGTCGGCATGCGTTCGAGGGTCTTCGGGTCCATCACCGCCTTCATGGCGCCGCAGTCGGAGTGGCCGCAGATGATGATGTGGTGCACGCCCAGGGCCATCACCGCGAATTCGATGGCAGTGGAGACGCCGCCGTTCATCTGCCCATAGGGCGGCACCACGTTGCCGACGTTACGGGTGACGAAGAGGTCGCCCGGCGAGCTCTGGGTGATCAGCTCGGGGACGATGCGCGAGTCGGCGCAGGTGATGAACATGGCGCGTGGGTTCTGCTCATGGGCCAGCTTCTTGAACAGCTCTTCCTGCTGCGGGAAGACTTCATGGCGGAAGTGCTGGAAGCCGTCGACGATGCGGCGCAGCGCTTCATCCGCGGTCTCAGTGTTGTGCTCTTCACCGTGCGTTTTGTCGTTCATGTAGGAGCCTCGGAGAGTGACTATGAATTTTCCCATGCTTGCCGACGCTCTTTTCCTGCACAAAAGGCACACGCTGTCGGAATAGTTCTGGCGAATTGGCATTGGGCGGCGTAACGGACAGCCGAATCAGACGAACTTTCCGTATCCGTCTTCTTGAGGTCAACCCACCCTGTCTATCCGTCCGTCAGCGTGTGCGCGGGACGCGGGCTCATCCTCGCTCGCCAGCATGACGATCGCGCGATCAGAACAGGCTCATCTGCGCACGAGGCACGCTGAACAGCGAGCAGTCCAGCCCGCCGTAGTCACGCTGGTTAAGCCCCAGGCGGCGTACCGCCAGGCGGAAGCGCTTCTCCAGAAGGTCGGCGAACACGCCTTCGCCGCGCATGCGGGCGCCGAAGCGGCTGTCGTAATTCTTGCCGCCGCGACTCTGGCGAATCAGGCTCATCACGTGTGCGGCGCGCTCGGGGAAGTGCGCCTGCAGCCACTCTTCGAACAGTTCGGCGATTTCCAGCGGCAGGCGCAGCAACACGTAGCCGGCCGAGCGCGCGCCATTGTCGCGCGCCGCCTCCAGCAGGCTCTCCAGTTCGCTGTCGTTGATCATCGGAATCATCGGTGCGCAGAGCGCACTGACCGGCACGCCATGCTCGTGGAGGGTGCGCATGGCGCGCAGGCGCGCGGCTGGCGCTGCGGTGCGTGGCTCCATGATGCGCTTGAGCTCGTTGTCCAGGGTGGTGAGGCTGAAGGCCACGCTGACCAGGTTGAGGCTCGCCAGCTCTTCGAGCAGGTCGAGGTCACGGACGATCAGCGAGCCCTTGGTGATGATGTGCAGCGGATGGCGGAAGCGCAGGAGGATTTCCAGAGCCTGGCGGGTCAGGCGCTGTTCGCGCTCCAGCGGCTGGTAGGCGTCGGTGTTGATGCCCAGGGCGATCGGCTGCGGCACGTAGCCGGGCTTGCTGAGTTCTTCTTCCAGGCGTTCTGCGAGGTTGGTCTTGGCGATCAGCCGGGTCTCGAAGTCGATGCCCGGCGACAGGTCCCAGTAGGCGTGGCTGGGCCGCGCGAAGCAGTAGATGCAGCCATGCTCGCAGCCACGATAGGGGTTGATCGAGCGGTCGAAGCCGACATCCGGCGACTGGTTGCGACTGATGACCGTCTTCGCCGTCTCCCGGCGCACTTCGGTGGCACGGCAGGGCGGTGCCTCCTCCTGGAACCAGCCGTCGTCCTCCGTCTCGCTGCGGGTCGGGGAGAAGCGGTTGTGCGGGTTGCTGGCGGTGCCGCGACCGCGGGGCGGGAGAGTGGGCATGGGCGGGCTCCGAGAGATAGCTGTATATAAATACAGCATTTTCGCTCGCTTGCCAGCGTCTTGCGATAGGTGGCTGATTGCTCTTCGTAGGAGCAAGCTCGCTCCTACAAGATCATGTTCGGTGCGTTTTTCAGATCAGCGCGCGCAGCAGCCAGTACAGCCCCGCTGCCAGGCCGATGGCCGCCGGCAGCGTGAGCAGCCACGCCAGCAGCATGTTGCGGATGGTGTGCCACTGCAGGCCGGAGCCGTTGGCGGTCATGGTGCCGGCGACGCCTGAGGAGAGCACCTGGGTGGTCGACACCGGCAGGCCGAAGTGGTCCGCCGCGCCAATGGTCAGCATCGCCATCAGTTGCGCGCTGGCGCCCTGGGCATAGGTCAGCGGTTCCTTGCCGATGCCCTCGCCGACGGTGGTGACGATGCGTCGCCAGCCCACCAGGGTGCCCAGGCCGAGGGCCATGGCCACGGCGACCTTGACCCACGACGGGATGAACTGGACGGTGCGCAGGCTGTGTTCGCGCACGGCTTGCAGGGTGCTCCAGGCGTTCGGGTCGAAGAGCTGCTCGGTGCGGTCAAGCTGGCGGATGGTTTCCACGCTCAGGTAGAGGCCGTTGCGCAAGGCCAGCACCTCCTCCTCGGGCAGCGGTTCGCCGGCGACTCGCCTTTCCAGGCGGTCGCCGACTTCGTGCATCTGCGCCGCCAGGGCCGGCAGCACCTGCGGCTGAAGCCGGCCGTCGCGCTCGTAGTCGAGCAGCACCGGCTGTGGATCGGTTGGTGCATTCACCGTCGCCAGGCGTTGCAACTGGGCCTCGGCCTGGCGGGTCAGGTCGAGCAATTGGCGGATCTCGTCGGCGCTCTGCCCGTGATTGATGGCGAACCCCAGCGGCAGCAGCGCGGCGAGGATCAGCATGATGAGTCCTATACCCTTCTGGCCGTCGTTCGAGCCGTGGGCGAAGGACACGCCGGTGCAGGTCAGGATCAGCAGCGCGCGGATGCCAAGGGGCGGCGGCTTGCGTCCCTCGGGGGCGAGGAACAGCGCACGCTGGCGCACCGCCAGGCGCATGCCGAGCAGCAGCAGAGCCGCGCCGGCGAAGCCGATCAGCGGTGACAGCAACAGCGCATAACCGACCTTGAGCAGCTGCGCCAGGGCGCTGCCGCCCAGGCCGATGACGCCGGCCATGGCGCCGTGGGCGAGGCCTACGCCGACGATCGAGCCGATCAGCGTATGCGAGGAAGACACCGGCAGGCCCAGCCACCAGGTGCCCAGGTTCCAGAGGATGGCCGAGACCAGCAGGGCGAAGATCATCGCCAGCCCGTCGCTGCTGTCCAGGTGCAGCAGTAGGTCCAGTGGCAGAAGGGTAACGATGCCGAAAGCCACCGCGCCGCTGGAGAACAGCACGCCCAGCAGGTTCCACAGCCCGGACCAGCCGACCGCCCACTGCGGGCGCATCGCGTTCGTGTAGATGACGGTCGCCACGGCGTTCGCGGTGTCGTGGAAGCCGTTGATGAACTCGAAGCCCAGGGCGATCAGCAGGGCCGTCGCCAGGACCAGCAGGGACAGGTTCGGCCGCAGCTCGCCGCCGCTGGCATGCACGTCGTACCAGAGGCTGCCGAAGGTGAACAGCAGCCCACCAGCGAGCAGCAGGAAATACAGCAGGTGCCCCGTCGGCGTTGCGGCTTCGCGCAGCACCGGATTGACCGGCATGCGCGAGATGCGCGACGCGCGCAGGGTGTCGAGCAGCAGGTAGCGGTCAAGCATGGCGAGCGCGCCCGGCGACGGCGGAGCGACCTCGAGCAGTCGCGCGGAGAGAGTGGGCTAGCGGGGCGTGCACGGAGGACTCCTGTCCAGGAACGCTAATAGCCTAGTCCGCCTCATTGCGCCCGTGGCAGGGAGGGCGACTTTTCTTCATTCGGCGATAGTCGCAGTCGACTATATGTCAAATGGCTATTAGTCTTGGCGGGCATTCCGCCACTACGCTCAATATTGATGTGCTGGCGTCATGTGCACCCGAAGGACAGTTTCGAGCTCCGCTTCAGCAGGGGATGCCTGCGATGACCAACCCACAACTCCCAGACGCACTGCCGCAGATCCTGGAACAGGCGATCGACGGCGTCATCGTGCTCGACGAGAGCAACTGCGTGCTGCTGTTCAACGCAGCCGCCGAGCGGCTCTGGGGTTATTCCCGGGACGAGGTGCTTGGGCGAGATGTCGGCCTGCTGCTGCCTGACGAGGTGCGCCCGCGCCTGGACGCGCCGCTCGACAGCGAGGCCATCGTCGGCAGCCGCAGCGAAGTACCCATGCAGCGCCGTGACGGCAGCTGGCTGTGGGGATCGATGTCGATCTCGCGCATCGACGTGCAGGGTCGCCGCCTGCTGACCGCCTTCGTCAAGGACTGCACCTTGCAGCGCCGCCAGCGCGAGCAGATGGACGTGCTCTCGCTGGCCGCCAACGAAACCGACAACGCGGTGATAGTCACCGGTCGCGACGGGCGAATCCTTTATGTGAATACCGGCTTCAGCCGCATGTTCGGCTGGAGCCGCCAGGACGTCGTCGGCAAGTTGCCGTCCGAGCTGCTTCGAGTGGCCGCCGGCAGCCTGCGCCATTGGCAGCGCGCCGGTGGCGGGGTGTTCCGGCGCGAGGAGCTGGTGCGCGACCTGATCGGCCGACCGCTGTGGTGCTCTGTGGTGGCCAACCCCATCCTCGATGCGCGCGGCGAGCCGACCCACTCGGTAATGCTGCTCACCGACATCACCCACACGAAGCTGCACGAAGTGCTGCAGAACAAGGTGCTCGACGCCCTCGTGCGCGAAGTGCCGCTGGTGGCGGTGATGGACCTGGTGTGCCGCGAGGTGGAGCGCATCGCGCCGGAAGTGAAGGCCTCGATCCTGCGGGTTGATGTCAATGGTCGCTTGCGTACGCTAGCGGGGCCGAATCTGCCGGACAGCTACTCGCAAGCCATCGACGGGGCGCCCATCGGACCGCGCACGGGCAGCTGTGGTACAGCCGCCTATCGCGGCGAACCGGTGCTGGTCAGTGACATCGCCACCGACCCGCTGTGGGACGACTACCGCCATTTGGTGCCTGCAGGCCTGATGGCCTGCTGGTCGAGCCCGATCAAGAACAGCGAAGGGCGAGTCATCGGCACCTTCGCTTTCTATTACGAGCAGAACCGCGGGCCGGACGAGCTGCACCTGCGCCTGGTCGACGTCAGCCTGCACCTTTGCGCGCTGGCGCTGGAGCGCGACGAGGCGCGCGCGCACATCCGCCAATTGGCTTTCTATGACGCATTGACCGGACTGCCCAACCGCAGCCTGCTGCTGGCCGAGGCGGAGCAGGCGATCAGCCGCTGCGACGCTGAAGGCGCCGAACTGGCGGTGCTGTTCATCGACCTGGACCGCTTCAAACAGATCAACGACTCCCTCGGCCACCCAGCCGGCGACGAGCTGCTGCGGTTGGTAGCCGCGCGGCTGCAGGCGGTGGTCCGCGAGCAGGGCTTGGTAGGGCGCCTTTCGGGCGACGAGTTCGTCGTCGTGCTGCCGAACTGCGACGGCCTGCAGGCAACGCAGGTCGCCGAGCGCCTGCTCGCCCGCCTGGCGGTGGCGCACCGGGTGGCCGGGGTCAGCCTGATCACCCTGGCGAGCGTGGGCATCAGCCTGTACCCGAGCAACGGCCAGGACATGGAAACCCTGCTGCACCGCGCCGACATGGCGATGTACCAGGCCAAGAACGGTGGCCGCGGCAGTTTCCGCTTCTTCAGCGAAGAGATGAACCAGCGCGCACAGGAGCGCCTGGCGCTGGAAAGCTCCCTGCGCGAAGCGGTGCGTCACCAGACCCTGAGCCTGCACTACCAGCCGCAGGTGCGCCTGCACGACGGCAGCATCCACGCGGTGGAGGCGCTGGCGCGTTGGCGCCATCCGCAAATGGGCGCGGTGGCGCCGAGCCGATTCATCCCGCTGGCCGAGGAGTGCGGGCTGATCGGCGAGCTCAGCCAGTGGGTGCTGCGCGAAGCCTGCCGGCAGCTGGCCGACTGGCGCCAGCGCGGCATCGAGATCCCTGCGGTGGCGGTGAACCTGTCGCCCTCGGACTTCCACGACCAGGATCTTCCGCACAACCTCGACGTGCTGCTGCGGCGCCACGGCCTGAGCGGCTCGGACCTGGTGGTGGAGATCACCGAAGGCATGCTGCTGGACAACCATCCGACCACCCTGGCGACCCTTCACGCGCTGGCCGAACTGGGCGTGCGCCTGTCCATGGACGATTTCGGCACCGGCTATTCGAGCCTCAGCTATCTGCACCGCCTGCCGATCAGCGAGCTCAAGCTCGACCGCAGCTTCGTCGCCGACCTGGCCGGAGGCGGTACGGCGCTGGCGCTGACCGACGCGGTGATGAACATCGGCCGCAGCCTGGAGCTGACGGTGATCGCCGAGGGCGTGGAGGAAACGCGGCAGCTGGAGATGCTGCACCAGCAGGGCTATCCGGTGGCGCAGGGCTATCTGTTCTCGCGCCCATTGCCGGCGGCGGCGCTGGAGGAATGGATGTTGCGGCGGGTGTTTGCGTCGTAGGCAGGCGCTTCGCGAACCGCTCCCTGTAGGAGCGGCCCATGGCCGCGATTCGCGCGCATGGCGCGCTCCTACACGGGATATAGGTGCGGGGATTTTCGCGGATGAATCCGCTCCTACAGGATGACGCCGGCCGCTCCGATCACGCCGAACAGCCCCCTCTCCCGCTTGCGGGAGAGGGAATCAGCCTTACGGCTTCTTCAGCTTCGGATTGGGGAAGAACTGCACGCCTTGGACCTTGGGATCAGCCGGCTTCTTCAGGCCGCTGACGTTGACCCGCGTGGTCAGCTCCTTGGGCACCGACTGGCCCTGGGCGTTGAGCGTGTCGGCATAGCCGCAGGCCACGCATTCGCGGTGCGGCACACCTTCTTCGTCCCACATCACGATCTTGTCTTCGGCGCTGCACGCGGGGCACACCGCTCCGGCGATGAAGCGCTTCTTGATCTCGCTCATCACGCGGCCTCCTCGGTCAGCCCGGAGTGGCGCAGCAGGGCGTCGATGGAGGGCTCGCGGCCGCGGAAGGCGACGAACAGTTCCATCGGCTCCTGGGAGCCGCCCTTGGCCAGGATCGCCTCGCGGAAGGCGTTGCCGGTCTGCGGGTTGAACACGCCTTCTTCCTCGAAGCGCGAGAAGGCGTCGGCGGACAGCACTTCGGCCCACTTGTAGCTGTAGTAACCGGCCGCGTAACCGCCGGCGAAGATGTGCGCGAAGCTGTTGGCGAAGCGGTTGAACTTCGGTGGGCGCATCACCGCGACTTCGTCGCGCACGCCTTCCAGCACGTCGAGCACGCTACGGCCGTCGCCGTGGGTGACGTGCAGCTCGAAGTCGAACAGCGAGAACTCCAGCTGGCGCACCATCATCAGGCCGGACTGGAAGTTCTTCGCCGCCAGCATCTTCTCCAGCAGGTCCTGCGGCAGCGGCTCGCCGCTCTCGTAGTGGCCGGAGATCAGCGCCAGGCCCTCGGGCTCCCAGCACCAGTTCTCCATGAACTGGCTCGGCAGCTCCACCGCGTCCCAGGCCACGCCGTTGATGCCCGAGGCGCCGACGTGTTCGACGCGGGTCAGCAGGTGGTGCAGGCCGTGGCCGAACTCGTGGAACAGGGTGGTGACTTCGTCGTGGGTCAGCAGCGCCGGCTTGCCGCCGACCGCCGGGGTGAAGTTGCACACCAGGTAGGCCACCGGGGCGATCATCTGTCCGCTGGCATCGCGGCGACGATCGCGGGCGCCGTCCATCCAGGCGCCGCCGCGCTTGTTGGCGCGGGCGTAGAGGTCGAAGTAGAAGCGGCCGACATGCTGGCCGTTTTCCTCGATCTCGAACAGGCGTACGTCCGGGTGCCAGCGCTCGAAGTCGTGCAGCTCGCGGATCTGGATGCCGTAGAGCTTCTGCACGATGGCGAACAGCCCGGAGAGCACCTTATCCACAGGGAAGTAGGCGCGCAGGGTTTCCTGCGAGACGCTGTAGCGCGCTTCGCGCAGCTTCTCGCCGAAGTAGCCGGAATCCCAGCTCTGCAGCGGCTTGCAGCCTTGCTCGGCGGCGTAGGCCTGGAGCTGCTCCAGGTCCTTCTGGGCAAACGGCTTGCTGCGCACGGCGAGGTCGCGCAGGAAGCTCAGCACCTGCTCCGGCGTCTCGGCCATCTTGGTCGCCAGCGACAGCTCGGAGAAATTGGCGAAGCCCAGCAGACGAGCCAGCTCCTGGCGCAGGTCGAGGATTTCCTGCATCACCGGACCGTTGTCGTTCTGCCCGGCGTTCGGCCCCTGGTCGGAGGCGCGGGTGCAGTAGGCGGCGTACACCTCTTCGCGCAGGGCGCGGTCGTCGGCGTAGGTCATCACCGCGTAGTAGCTGGGGAATTCCAGGCTGATCAGCCAGCCGTCCAGGCCCTTGGCTTCGGCGGCCTGCTTCATCTGCGCCTTGGCCGAGTCGGTCAGGCCGGCCAGCGCGGCCTCGTCGGTGACGTGCTTGGTCCAGGCCTGGGTGGCGTCGAGCAGCTGGTTGGAGAAGCGGCTGCCGAGCTCGGAAAGGCGCGCCTGGATTTCGGCGTAGCGCTGCTGCTGGTCGGCCGGCAGGTCGATGCCGGACAGGCGGAAGTCGCGCAGGGCGTGTTCGAGGATGGTCTTCTGCGCCACGTCGAAGCTGGCCGCGGCGGGGCTGGCGGAGAGCCCTTCGTAGGCCTTGAACAGCTCGCGGTTCTGGCCCAGTTCGGTCCAGTAGGCCGACAGCAGCGGCAGGCAACCTTCGTAGGCTTCGCGCAGCTCGGCGCTGTTGCACACGGCATTGAGGTGGCTGACCGGGCTCCAGGCCGCGCCCAGGCGCGCGTGCAGCTCGTCGATGGCCAGCACCAGGCCGCTCCAGCTCGGGTTCGCGCCCTGTTCGGCGAGGATGCGCGCAATGGCCGCACGATTGTCGGCGAGGATCTGCTCGATGGCCGGCTTCACGTGCTCGGGGCGGATGGCGGAGAAGGGCGGCAGGTCGTAGGACTGCAGAAGGGGGTTCGCGCTCACGGTGGCAACCTTGGCTTGAGGAAACACCCGGCCATCTTAAATACAATCGCTGTCATCCGCAGCTGAAGGAAAGCTATCGTGACCATTCGCACCTACCAGGGCAAAACGCCATCCCTCGGCGAGCGCGTCTTCGTCGACCCCAGCGCCGTGCTCATCGGCGACATCGAGATCGGCGCCGACAGCTCCGTATGGCCGCTGGTCACCGTGCGCGGCGACATGCACCGCATCCGTATCGGCAAGCGCACCAGCATCCAGGACGGCAGCGTGCTGCACATCACCCACGCCGGCCCCTACAACCCGGACGGTTTCCCGCTGACCATCGGCGACGAAGTCACCGTCGGCCACAAGGTGCTGCTGCACGGTTGCACCATCGGCAACCGCATCCTGGTGGGCATGGGCTGCATCGTCATGGATGGCGCGGTGATCGAGGACGAAGTCATCCTCGGCGCCGGCAGCCTGGTGCCCCCGGGCAAGGTGCTGGAAAGCGGCTTCCTCTACGTAGGCAGCCCGGCGAAGAAGGCCCGCCCGCTGACCGACAAGGAGCGCTCGTTCTTCGCCTACACCGCCGGCAACTACGTGAAGCTCAAGGATCAGCACATCGCCGAGGGCTACACCGAGTGAGCGAAACGGGCGGTCTCGCGACCGCCCGTCGTACTGGCCGTCAGCGCAAGGCTGAGGCTTCGTCTGTCAGAAGGCGCGGCAGTTCGGCGAACGGCACCCAAGTTCGTCCGTGCCAGTGCAGCACCTCCAATTGGCCACCGTTCCAGCTCTATTAACTTTGCTCCAGTCTCCCGGTGCTGTTACGACGGCATCGTGCAAGGTCAGTACGCCCCCCACATATGGCATCGTAATGCGCCTATTTTTCGGCAATTTAGGCGATTCTTAATGTTATGGAGAGTCGCTCCTTTTTCCTAAATGACGAAACTCTTTATCCGGATTTTCTGATGTTATTGAGGCGACGATGGTATCGAACTGAATCGTGATTGGTCGCTTGCATATAGGAGCTAAGGGAGAGGTTCTTGGAGTTTGTTACTTAAGCGCAATGGATAGCAAAGTTTGGGGCGGTGGATTAGTGGTTTATTGAGGGATTGCAAGACGCTGACTCGATATTTTTAACGTGCGGAAAATTCACTCAAGGTTATGGTTTTTTCGTATTTTCATGAGTTTCTATTTTCGAGTTATCTAAGCGCCCTAGGCCTGCGATGAATAAGGCTTAGAGCATAGTTAACTTAGGAGATAGAAATGAAGCTCAATATGATTTGCGAAGGTGGTTATATTTCAAATGACAATTTCAGTAATGTGGTTTTGGCTGCCGGAGGAAATAGCCTTATAACTTTGGCGAATGCTCAAGCCAGTCCGCTTGAAGGGCTGTTGCCAATAATTAGCTCAGTTGGAAGCAGAAATTTATCAATGCAGGTGGATGGCACGAAGGCATCCGAGTCTCAAGCCTTGCAGATTATAAATGCAATTCTTGGGGCGAATACGAGTGTAAGCGTCTCCTCAATCGCAAGTATGACGGCTCAGGCCGTTGAGAGTATTGTTCAGGCTGGTGTTGGCAAGAAGCTTTCAATCGGCATTGATTGTGCGGTGTCATCTCAAGATAGCGTGGTGCACGCAATCGATTCCGCCGTTCGTAGTGGGATATCTTTTTCTGTTGGTTCACTAAACGCCCTCACAACTGAAGGTGTCTCTGCAGTGTTTCAGGCTGCGCAGGGCAGTACATTTACTGCGTCGCTTGACGGAAGAACAACTTCTGGGAATAAGCTGCAGGAAGTTATAAGTGCAGCAAATGGTTCGGCGGCTTCGCTGAGCCTATTTAACTCTTCATACGTTCCGATTTCTGATCTACTCAATGCATTCTCCCTGATAGGTGGTAGAACTCTTGATATGAGCTTTGACGCAACTTTGATAACTGCGCAAAATCTGAAAGATCTTGTCTCAAGTGCCCCAGCATCGGTGGGCATAGGCATTGATGCAGCTCAAGGAATAGTCGTCTCAAGTCTGGTTGAAATTATACAGGCTTCTGGAGCGAAACGTCTCGCTGTGAACCTTGGTGCCGATCAGGCAACTAATGATCAAATGCAAAGTTCAGTGGATTCGGGTGGAGCTACTACCTCGATATCAATTGGGTCAGCACATGTCCCGCAGTTAAGCATTATGTTGGGAATGATTGCTTCATCGGCAAATACGAATTTGAGTCCAATTTACAATGGTTCGCAATTGATAGTAACCCCGACCGATGGAAATTGGGTAGTTAGAGCGCTGGAGGTTGCGCAGCCAAGCACTCAAATAATTGTAAATTCCGTTGGCGTGACGAGTTTCACGTTGAGTATCGTGCTTGATATTCTAAGCGCGGCGGGCTAATAAATTTCCCAGGCTCTCAGTCATCAGGTAAACCATGAATATCGAGATCGTCGCTATAGTCCTTTTTCTAACACTCCTAGTTGCTCAGAGCTCTGAAGCATCATCGATGAGGTGCAGTCGAGGTATCGCTAGTGAAGGGGACACGCGGCAAGAGATTCTTGAGAAATGTGGCGAGCCTGCTGATAAGGAAATATGGGAGCCTGGGCTTCGGAATAGAAATACCAATACGCCCAAAAAAGGGGTTGTGCGAGTTGAATTCTGGACTTATGGACCGGACGGAGGAGTTTATAGAAGGCTGCGCTTTATTGATGATAAATTGGTGCAGGTGCAAATAATATGGAACTAACCTAGACCGGAGTTTTGCTGGTTGAGTTTGTAGCGTTATCCTTACAGCCCCACGAAGTGTGGCTAGGCCTTTCCCCCATGGACTACCAGAACATCCTCTTCGACCTCGACGGCACCCTCACCGACCCGCGCGAGGGCATCACCCGCTCGATCCAGTACGCCCTGGCGCAGCTCGGCATCGACGAGCCGGACCTGCGCCGGCTGGAGCATTTCATCGGTCCGCCGCTGCTGCAGTGCTTCATGAGCTCCTATGACTTCGACGAGGCGCGCGCCTGGGAGGCGGTGAACCATTACCGCGTGCGTTTCAAGGATGTCGGGCTCTACGAGAACCGAGTCTTCGAGGGCGTTGGCGAATTGCTCGAACTGCTCGGCGGGCAGGGCCGCACGCTCTACATCGCCACCAGCAAGCCGACCGTGTTCGCCGCCGAGATTGCACGGCACTTCGATTTCGCCCGGCACTTCAAGGTGATCTACGGCAGCGAGCTGGATGGCACGCGCACCAACAAGGTCGAGCTGATCGAGCACCTGCTCGCCTGCGAGGGCCTGGACCCTACGCGCACGCTGATGATCGGCGACCGCAAGCACGACCTGATCGGTGCGCACCGCAATGGTTTGCGCGCCGCCGGTGTCGGCTACGGCTTCGGCAGCCGCGAGGAGCTGATGGCGGAGAACCCGGCGCATTACTTCGCCAGCCTGGGCGAGTTGCGCGAGGCTTTCGTCGCCGGCTGAAACGACCTTTCAGCCATGCCGGCTCTGCGGCATGAGTGTTAAGTCGTTGATACACAAGTTGCCTGAGGCGTCACCGCAGGCGCCTCCGCATGCAGCATTCCGGACCTGGAAGACCACCATTCGTCGGCTGAATGGTGCCGGCTGAGTCCCGCGCGGGAAGTAGATTTTTCGATATATCAGGGATCTAGCGCTGTCGCCGAGGCAATGGCGCCAAATTGACATCATTTCCTGCTCCTCTACCTTTCCACGAGCCCGCCGATGGTCTTCTCAGGCAAGGACTGCAACTGAGCAGTGGAGAGTCGAGCATGCGTGATCTACCCCTTGATCCAGCTACCCGGACGGGTGGGAGTCCCTCCCGTTTGCTGCCGATGGTGCTGGCATCGCTGCCCTGGATCGTGGTGGCGCTGCTCGCGTGGCTAGGACTGCCGCTGTGGCCCCTGCTGCTGCTCGGCTGCCTGGGTAGCCTGGCCATCGGCTACTTCGCCACGAACGCGGCGCCCGCTGAGGAACGCGGTCAGGAGCTGCTCGATCCGAATCAGCTGCCGCGCTGGCGCCAGGTGCAGGACGTCGCGCAGGAGCAGCTGGGGGCGGTCGACGGCCATGTCCGGCAGATCGACAACATCCTGCAGCAGGCCATCGGCCGCCTCACCGAAAGCTTCCACTCCCTCGCCGAGCGCATCGATACCCAGCGTGGCCTGTCCCATTCGCTGATCGAGCGCTACGACGGGCGTGGCCACGTCGATGACGCCATCAATTTCCAGGACTTCGTCCAAACCACCCAGAGCACCCTGGCGTTGTTCGTCGAGGCCACGCTGGAGACCAGCCGGACGTCGCAGCAGCTGGTGGAGCGCATGGACCGGGTGACGCACAAGATCAGCGAGATCCTGCAGTCGACCCAGGACATGGACGCCATCGCCAAGCAGACCAACCTGCTCGCCCTCAACGCCGCCATCGAGGCCGCGCGGGCCGGCGAGAGCGGCCGTGGGTTCGCTGTGGTGGCCGATGAGGTGCGCGCACTCTCGACCCGTTCCACGCACTTCTCCGAAGCCATCCGCCAGCACGTCGACGTGGTCTACCGGGAGATCAAGGATGCCGAGGGCGCCATCGCCCAACTGGCCGAGAAGGACATGTCCTTCGCGCTGGATTCGAAACAGAAGATCCAGCGCATGTTCGACGATCTGGAAGCCATGAACAGCCATACGCTGAAGGTCATCCACGAGCTGGACCGGATTTCCCTTGAAGTCGGGCAGGGCGTCGATGCCGCTGTCACCGCGCTGCAGTTCCAGGACATGAGCAGCCAACTGCTCGGGCAGATCGGCAAGCACGGCGCGCGCCTGGGCGATCTGGCCACGGCGCTTGGCGCGCTGGGCGTGCAGCCGCCGCAGGAGTGGCGTGAGCGCCTGGACCGCCAACTCGAGGAGCTCAAGCGTCCGTTGGCCAATCCGGTGGCGCAGAGCTCGCTGAACGCCGGCGAAGTCGAGTTGTTCTGAGGCGGATTCCAGGCGGGCAGCGCTTCCGACGGATTGCTGACGCCGGTCGTTGGACAGCTTGTAACAAGATGCTTCACTTCTGATGGCTTGGTGATATCGGGCGGCTGTGCCGCCCACGCAGGAGCGGTACCGGGTAGGCGCCCGGGAACATGGAAACCCGCAAGGAGAGAGTCATGGGCAAGCAGATCCTGATCGTCGACGACTCCGCGTCGATCCGCCAGATGCTCAGCTTCACCCTCAAGTCCGCCGGCTACGAGGTGGACGAGGCGGTGGACGGCAAGGACGGCCTCGGCAAGGCGCAGCGCAAGGCCTACAACCTGGTGTTCACCGACCAGAACATGCCGAACATGGACGGCCTCTCGCTGATCCGCAGCCTGCGCGACATGGGCAACTACCGCAGCGTGCCGATCCTGATGCTCACCACCGAGTCCAGCGACGCCATGAAGCAGCAGGGCCGCACCGCCGGCGCCACCGGCTGGCTGGTGAAGCCGTTCGATCCGCCGAAGCTGCTGGAAGTCACCCGCAAGGTCCTCCCCTGAACCCCCATTGATCGCGCGGGAGCCATCCTGCGCAGTCCCTTGGCGCCTCCGCGCCGCTGATGGAGATGGGCAGATGAACATGAGCAGGGCTGCGACGCGCTCGCGGCAGGCCGCCCCGACGGATGACGAAGCATGAACCAGGGCATGAGCCAGTTCCTCCAGGTGTTCTTCGAAGAGACCGATGAGCACCTCGCCACCCTCGAGCTGCTGCTGATCGGGCTGGACCTGGAGCAGCCGGACGCCGAGGCGCTCAACGGCATCTTCCGCGCCGCCCACTCGATCAAGGGCTCCAGCGGCATGTTCGGCTTCGACGACCTGACCGCCGTCACCCACGAGCTGGAAACCCTGCTCGACCGGATCCGCTGCGGGCGCACTGCGCTGCACCCGGACATGATCACGGTCTTCCTGGAAACCCGCGACCTGCTGCAGCGCCTGCTCGACGTGCAGCGCTACCAGCGCCCCGATCCCGACCTGCCGGTGCAGGCCTGCGTCGAGCGCCTGCGCGCCTGGCTGCAGGAGCCGGTCGCCACCCCGGAGGCGGACGCCGCCTTCGGCCTCTTCGAAGAGGCCCCTGGCGCTCCTGCGGCAGAGGAAGAGGACTTCGGCTTCTTCGATGAAGCACCCGGAGCGCCGACCGCCCAGGCGGACGAGGCTTTCGGCTTCTTCGACGACGCCCCCGGCAGCCCGGCCGCGCCTGTGGCTGCGCCGCCTGCGGTCGTCGAACCGGTGGCCGCCAAGGCGGCACCCGTGCGGACCGAGGTGCGCGGCGAGGGCGAGTCCAGTTCGATCCGCGTGAGCGTCGAGAAGATCGACAGCCTGATCAATCTGGTCGGCGAGCTGGTGATCACCCAGGCCATGCTCGGCCAGCTCAGCGAAGGCCTCGACCCGGGCCGCCACGAGCGCCTGCAGCAGGCCCTGGCGCAGCTCGAGCACAACACCCGCGACCTGCAGGAATCGGTGATGTCGATCCGCATGCTGCCGATCAGCTTCATCTTCAGCCGCTTCCCGCGCCTGGTGCACGACACCTCGCAGCGCCTGGGCAAGCAGGTCGAGCTGCACCTGCAGGGCGAGCACACCGAGCTGGACAAGAGCGTGATCGAGAAGCTCAGCGACCCGCTCACGCACATCGTCCGCAACAGCATCGACCACGGCATCGAGTCGCCCGCCGAGCGCGTGGCGGCGGGCAAGCCGGCCAGCGGTTCGGTGAAGCTCTCGGCCAGCCACCAGGGCGGCAGCATCGTGGTCGAGGTGTCCGACGACGGTCGGGGCCTGTCGCGCGAGCGCATCCTCGCCAAGGCCCGCGAGAAGAACCTGCCGGTGCATGACGGCATGAGCGACGCCGAGGTCTGGCAGCTGATCTTCCTGCCCGGCTTCTCCACCGCCGAGGCGGTCACCGAGCTGTCCGGGCGCGGCGTCGGCATGGACGTGGTGAAGCGCAACATCCAGGCCATGGGCGGTCGCATCGACCTCGATTCGGCGCCCGGCATGGGCACCCGCCTGACCATCCGCCTGCCGCTGACCCTGGCCATCCTCGACGGCCTGATAGTCGCGGTGTCGGACGTGAACTACGTGATCCCGCTGACCTACATCGTCGAGTCGCTGCAGGCCCGCGCCGACGACGTGCGCGGCATGGCCGGCGAGGATTCGGCGGTGATCCGCGTGCGTGGCGAGTACCTGCCGCTGTTCTCCCTGCAGGACTTGCTGCATATCGGCGGCGAAGCCTTGCCGCCGGAGCGCGCCATCGTCGTCATCCTCGAGTCCGAGGGGCGTAGCTTCGCCCTGCAGGTGGACGAGCTGGTCGGCCAGCAGCAGGTGGTGATCAAGAGCCTGGAACAGAATTTCCGCCGGATCGACGGCATCACCGGCGCCACCATCATGGGCGACGGCAGCGTCGCCCTGATCCTCGATGTCGATGCCTTGCCGCGCCTGGCGGCGCGAGGAGAGAACCTGCATGAGCACAGTTGAAGCGCACCAGGCGGCAAGCCTGGCGCAGGAGTACCTGACCTTCACCCTGGGCCGCGAGGAGTACGCCATCGACATCCTCCGCGTGCAGGAGATACGCGGCTACGACCAGGTCACCGCGATCGCCAACGCGCCGGCCTTCATCAAGGGCGTGATCAACCTGCGCGGCGCGATCGTCCCGATCGTCGACCTGCGCATCAAGTTCAACCTGGCCGACGTCGGCTACGACCAGTTCACCGTGGTGATCATCCTCAACGTCGGCCGGCGCATCGTCGGCGCGGTGGTCGACTCGGTGTCCGACGTCATCGCCCTGGCCGCCGAAGAGGTGAAGCCGCCGCCGGAGTTCGGCTCCAGCTTCGACACCGAATACCTGCTCGGCCTGGCCACCGCGGGCGAACGGATGCTGATCCTGGTGGACATCGAAAAACTCATGACCAGCCGCGAGATGGCGCTGGTCGACGAAGCCGCGGCCTGATCGCGGACGCCAACAACTGCACGCAGCTTCAAGCGCAGAGGAACGAGAAGATGGGACTGTTCAACGCACACGCCGTGGCGCAGCAGCGCGCCGATCGCATCACCGCTGTCCTCCAGTCGCTGGCCGAGGGTCGTCTCGACGCCGCCATCGGCGACGCGCCGGCGCCTGGCTACGAACGCCTCTACGAGGGCCTGCGCGAGGTGCAGAAAGTGCTACGCCAGCAGCGCGCCGAGCAGGAGCAGGTGCAGGTTCTGGAAGCGGGCCTGGCGGAGATGACCCGCCAGCACGACGCCGGCTGGATCGACGAGGTGATCCCGGTGGCCAAGCTCGACGGGCGCCCCGCGCGCATCGCCCAGGGCATCAACGAGCTGGTGGCTGCGCACATCGCGGTGAAGATGCGGGTGGTGGCGACAGTCACCGCCTACGGCCGCGGCGACCTCAGCGTCGACATGGACCGCCTGCCGGGCAAGAAGGCGCAGATCACCGAGGCCATCGACGGCGTGCGCGACGCGCTCAAGGCCAACGCCGCCGCCGCCGATTACAACGCGCGGATCAAGAGCGCGCTGGACAACGTCTCGGCCAACGTGATGATCGCCGACAACGACCTCGACATCATCTACATGAACCGCACCGTCAGCGAGATGCTCAGCCGCGCCGAGGCGGACATCCGCAAGCAGCTGCCGAACTTCAACGCCAGCAAGCTGATGGGCGCCAACATCGATATCTTCCACAAGAACCCGGCGCACCAGCGCAACATGCTGGCGCACCTGAGCGCGCCGCATAAGGCCGAGCTGAGCCTGGGCGGGCGGCGCTTCGCCCTCGACGTGGTGCCGGTGTTCAACGATGCCGGCCAACGCCTGGGCTCGGCCGTGCAGTGGACCGACCGCACCGAGGAATTCCGCGCCGAGCAGGAGGTTTCGCAGCTGGTCGAGGCGGCCGCCGCCGGCGACTTCAGCAAGCGCATCGACCAGGTCAACAAGGAAGGCTTCTTCCTCAAGCTGGCCACCGGCCTGAACAGCCTGGTGGAAACCGCCGACAAGGGGCTGAAGGACGTCTCGCGGATGCTCGCGGCGCTGGCCCAGGGCGACCTCACCCAGCGCATCGAGGCCGACTACCAGGGCACCTTCGGCGAGCTCAAGGACTACTCCAACAACACCGCGCAGAGCCTCTCGCGGATGCTCGGGCAGATCCGCGAAGCGGCCGACACCATCAATACCGCCGCCGGCGAGATCGCCAGCGGCAACACCGAGCTCTCGACCCGCACCGAGCAGCAGGCTTCCAGCCTGGAGGAAACCGCCTCGAGCATGGAAGAGCTGACCAGCACCGTGAAGCTCAACGCGGAGAACGCGCGGCAGGCCAACTCGCTGGCGGTGAACGCCTCGGAGGTGGCCACCGAGGGCGGCAACGTGGTGCAGAAGGTGGTCGGCACCATGTCGGCGATCAACGACTCGGCGCGCAAGATTGCAGACATCATCGGGGTCATCGACGGCATCGCCTTCCAGACCAATATCCTCGCGCTGAACGCCGCGGTGGAAGCGGCGCGCGCCGGCGAGCAGGGTCGTGGATTCGCCGTGGTGGCTGGCGAGGTACGTACGCTGGCGCAACGTTCGGCGGCGGCGGCCAAGGAGATCAAGACGCTGATCTCCGACTCGGTGGACAAGGTGGAAAGCGGCAACACCCTGGTGGCCCAGGCCGGCCAGACCATGAGCGACATCGTCATCGCGATCAAGCGGGTGACCGACATCATGGCCGAGATCGCCGCGGCCAGCGCCGAGCAGAGCAGCGGTATCGAGGAGGTCAACAGCGCGGTGTCGCAGATGGACGAGATGACCCAGCAAAACGCCGCGCTGGTGGAAGAGGCCGCGGCCTCGGCCGAGGCCCTGCAGGAGCAGGCCGGCCTGCTCAACCAGTCGGTCGCGGTGTTCAAGCTCGACGACCTGCCGCGCGTGGTGCCGCTGGCGGCGGCACGCCCGGCGCCGGTCGCCGCGGCGCAGCCGAGCTCGCGCGCGGCGCGAGGCCTGGCCAAGGCGGGCAGGGCGAAGAAGGATGAGGATTGGGAGGAGTTCTGAGACCCCGGTAAACGCGATCCCCGTAGGAGCCGACCTTGTCCGCGATAGCCGGGTTCTCCGGCGCGTTTCGCGGATGAGATCCGCTCCTACGGTCGTCTCTCCTTGGCCGGCGAAGGAATGCAGTCATGAGCGGTATCACTCTGCCGAACCCAGGCGGCCACGAGTTCCTCTACACCCGCCGCGACTTCCTGCAGGTGCGCCAGGTGCTCTACCGGCGCACCGGCATCAGCCTGTCCGAGAGCAAGGAGCAGCTGGTCTACAGCCGCCTGTCCCGGCGCCTGCGGGCGCTGCGCCTGGACAGCTTCGGCGCTTACCTCGCCTACCTGGCGGAGAACGACGAGGAGTGGCAGCAGTTCGTCAACGCGCTGACCACCAACCTCACCGCCTTCTTCCGCGAGCGGCATCACTTCGACACCCTCGCCACCCTGGCACGCGATCCCGCGCGCCGGCATCGGCCGTTGCGCTTCTGGTCGTCCGCCTCCAGCACCGGCGAGGAGCCGTACTCGATGGCCATGACCCTGGTCGAGGCCTTCGGCAGCTTCCAGGCGCCGGTGCAGATCCTCGCCTCGGACATCGACACCCGGGTGCTGGATACCGCGCGCGCGGGCATCTATCCGCTGGAGCGCGTGGAGTCCCTGGAGCTGGCGCGCAAGCAGCGCTTCTTCCAGCGCGGCAGCGGGCCCAATGCCGGCAAGGTGCGGGTGGTGCCGGAGCTGCGCGAGCTGGTGAGGTTCCAGCAGATCAACCTGCTCGATGCGCGCTGGGACGTGCAGGGCGAGTTCGACGCGATCTTCTGCCGCAACGTGATGATCTATTTCGACAAGCCCACCCAGACCGCCCTGCTCGAACGCCTGGTGCGCCTGCTGCGGCCGGACGGACTGTTCTTCGCCGGCCATTCGGAGAACTTCGTGCACGCCGGCCACCTGGTGCGCGCCGTGGGCCGCAGCACCTACCAGCGCGTGGCGGCCCGTTGAGATGGGCGCGGCGCAGCTCAACCGCTACCACGACCCGCGCTTCGGCCGCGAGGCGGTCAAGCTGTTGCCCGGCGAATGCTTCGCCACCGCCGACGACTTGCTGCTGGTCACGGTGCTCGGTTCCTGCGTCTCGGTGTGCCTGTACGACACGATCAACAAGCTGGGCGGGATGAACCATTTCATGCTGCCCGGCGATACCGGCACCAACCCGCTGCTGTCCAGTTCGGCGCGCTACGGCGTGCATGCGATGGACCTGCTGATAAGCCAGCTGCAGCGCCTAGGCGGGCAGCGCCGGCACTTCGAGGCCAAGGTATTCGGCGGCGCCTCGGTGCTGCAGAACCTCAGCGCCGACGTCGGCCAGCGCAACGTCGATTTCGTCCTCGACTACCTGCACACCGAACAGATTCCGGTAGTTGGCCAGGACCTGCTCGACGTCTATCCGCGCAAGCTCTACTTCTTTCCCGCCAGCGGCCGCGTGCTGCTGCGCAAGCTGCATGTGCTGGCCAACGACACCGTGCTGCAGCGCGAGTCCGACTACCAGCGCGTGCTCAGCACCCGGGCGCGCGACGGTGGCGTCGATATTTTCTAGGAGGTGCGCGATGCCGGCGAAAGTACTGGTGGTGGATGACTCGGCGCTGATCCGCAGCCTGCTCAAGGACATCATCCAGGCCGACCCCGAGCTGCAGTGGGTCGGTGGCGCGCCGGACGCCTACGTCGCCCGTGACCTGATCAAGCAGCATGCGCCGGACGTGCTGACCCTGGACGTGGAAATGCCGCGCATGGACGGCCTGACCTTCCTCGACAAGCTGATGAAGGGCCGGCCGACGCCGGTGGTGATGGTCTCGTCGCTTACCGAAAAGGGCTCGGAGGCGACCTTGCGGGCGCTGGAGCTAGGCGCCGTCGATTTCGTCGCCAAGCCGCGCCTGGGCATCGCCGAAGGCATGCAGGCTTATGCCGAGGAGATCCGCGCCAAGCTCAAGGCCGCCGCCCGCGCGCGGGTCGGCCAGCGGCGCGCGGCGCCCACGCCTTGCGCGGCCCTCGGGCCGTTGCTGAGCACCGAGAAGATCATCGCCATCGGCGCCTCCACCGGCGGCACCGAGGCGATCAAGGAAGTCCTGCTCGGCCTGCCGCCGGACTGCCCGGGGACGGTGGTGACCCTGCACATGCCGCCGGGCTTCACCCGATCCTATGCCGAACGGCTGAACCGGCAGACGCGCCTGCAGGTGCGCGAGGCTGGCGACGGCGACCGCATCCTCCCCGGCCAGGTGCTGATTGCTCCGGGCGACTATCACCTGTGGGTCGAGCGCAGCGGCGCCAACTACGTCGCCCGGCTCAATCAGGCGCCGGCGGTCAACGGCCATCGGCCGGCGGTGGATGTGCTCTTCGACTCCCTTGCCCGCTGCGCCGGGCGCAACCTGCTGGCGGCGCTGCTCACCGGCATGGGCAAGGACGGCGCCCGCGGCCTGCTGAATATCCGCCAGGCCGGCGGCTTCACCGTCGCCCAGGACGAAGCCAGCTGCGTGGTCTACGGCATGCCCCGCGAGGCGGTCGAGCTGGGCGCGGTGCAGCAGGTGCTGCCGCTGGAAGCGATAGCTGGCGCACTTTTGCTACAGGCTCGACATAGCGGCGGCGGCAATCGCGTCTAGAATTCCCGGGTCAATTGCGTGGCGTCAAAACAATGGCAATCTGATGTCAATATGCGTTGCCTGCGTTCTTGTACGGCTGCACAATTACGCTTTCGCCAAAAGAACGACACTAGATTCGGCGATCGGGACTTCTGGGGACGGCCATGGCGGCAAGGTGGGGGTTGCGCGGCAAATCGGTAGTGGCGCTATTGCTGGCCTGCGTTCTGGCGCTGGTGCCCGCCGTGCTGCTCGGCTGGAAGGCGATGGAGGACATCCGTACCCACTTCGGTCTGGCGTACGCGAAGAACTTCACCCTGCTCAACCAGCAGAAGATTCTCGCGCCGGTGATCCGCGAGCTGTCGCTGTCGCGGCGTCTCGCCGAGTCGGTGGTGACCCAGGACTGGCTGCTCGAGGAAGGCAATTCCGAGCGCCGCACGCGCTTCTTCCGCGAGGCCGAAGGCTATCGGGGCGATCTTGGCGAGTATTCCTACTTCGTCATCGTCGATGCTTCCCGCCACTACTACTTCAACGACGCCACCGCGCCGCTGTCCAACGCCCCGCGCTACACCCTGAGCGCCGACGACCCGCAGGACAGCTGGTACTTCGCGACCATGCGCAGCGATGCGCCGTACAACATCAACGTCAACTACGACGCCAAGCTGCGCGCCACCAAGGTCTGGTTCAACGTCCAGGTGATCGCCGGCAATCGCAAGGTCGGCCTGGCCGGCGGCGGTCTGGACCTGACCAACTTCCTCGACCAGTTCATCTCGCGCCGCGAGCCGGGCGTGACCGCGATGATCGTCGACGCCGACGGCGCCATCCAGGCGCATCCGGACAAGAAGCTGATCGCCTACAGCTCCGGCGCCGGAACCGGGGGCGGCGCGCAGCACAAGGTGTTCGACCTGCTCGGCAGCGACGACGAGCGCCGTGGCCTGCGCGGAGTGATGGACGACGCCCAGGCGCATCCGGGCGAGGTGCGCACCTTCTGGGCGACCCTTGGCGGCAAGCGCCAGCTGCTGGCCACTGCCTACATTCCCGAGCTGCGTTGGCATGTGCTCAGCGCCGTCGACCTGCACGCCGCTCAGGTGCTCGACAGCCGCTGGATCTGGCCGCTGGTGGGCACCCTTGTGGGGCTGCTGGCGATCCTCCTGCTGGGCTTCGCCTACACCGTCGAACTGCTGGTGCTCAAGCCGCTGCGCGGCCTGCGCCAGTCGGCCAAGGCGATCGCCGCCGGGAACTACGACAGCCCCCTGCCCAAGGCGCGCGGCGACGAGATCGGCGAACTGTCGGTGGCGTTTTCGAGCATGGCCGAGCAGGTCCGCCGGCACACCGAGGACCTCGAGGACAAGGTGCGCCAGCGCACCCAGGCGCTGGAGCTCGCCAACCGCGAGATGGCCGCGGCGCAGAAGAAGATCGGCGACTCCATCGACTACGCCAGCCTGATCCAGCGCGCGATCCTGCCCGACCGCCAGCTGCAGGCATCCCTCGGCGCCCACCATTTCGTCCTGTGGAAACCGCGCGACGTGGTCGGCGGCGACTTCTACATCTACCGCGAAGGCACTGCCGACAGCCTGATGGGCGTGGTCGACTGCGCCGGCCACGGCGTGCCCGGCGCGCTCATGACCATGCTCGCGCTGGCCGCCATCGACCACGCCATCGACAGCGTGCAGAGCCACGACCCGGCGTCGATCCTGCGCGAGACCGACCAGGTGATCCGCGGCATGCTCAGCCAGGAGCAGGTTACCCAGGCGCTGGCCACGAACATGGACGCCGGTTTCGTCCGCATCGACCACGAACGCCGCCTGCTGCACTTCGCCGGGGCGAAGATCTCGCTGTTCGCCAGCAACGGCGAGGAGGTCCGCGAGTACAAGGGCGGCCGCCGCGCCATCGGCGACAAGCGCCAGGGCGAATACGAGAACGTCGAGCTGGCGCTGGAGCCGGGCTGGACTTTCTACCTGTGCACCGACGGCTTCCTCGACCAGGCCGGCGGCGAGCACGGTTTCGGCTTCGGCAACAGCCGCTTCGCCGCCCTGCTGCGCGAGCATTCGCGCCTGCCATTGGCCGAGCAGGCGCGGGTATTTGCCGCTACCCTGGCCGACTACCAGGGCGAGCGGCCGCAACGCGACGACATCACCATCCTGTCCTTCCGCTTCGAGTAGGAGTGCGCCATGCAGACACTTGACCTGTTGGCCATGCGTGAAAGCTACACCCGGCAACGTATCCTGCTGTGCTTCAACGGGCCCATCTCGCGGAGCCTGATCGAGGAGATCGGTCATGCCCTGCGCAACTACATGCAGGCCGAGCAGGCCCATCCCAGCGAGGCCATGGATGTCTTCGCGGTGTACATCGAGATGACCCAGAACATCCGCCACTATGCGGCGATGCGCGGCTACGGCGAGCAGGACGCCTCGGCTACCGTGGCCATCGCCCGCAACGACGACGGCCACTACGTGGTATCCGCCGGCAACCTGGTGGAACTGGAAGACGGCCAAAGCCTGGTGCGCAGCATCGAGGCCATCGCCGGACTCGACAAGGTGCAGCTCAAGGCTGCCTACAAGGAGCAGCTGCGCCGGCCGCGCGATGCCGAGGCCACCAGCGGCGCCGGGCTCGGCCTGCTGGACATCGCCCGCAAGTCGAGCGAACCGCTGCAGACCACCCTTACCGAACAACCCGACGGGCGCGCCTTCTTCAGTCTGCGCGCCGTGATCTGACCACGGCTTCAGGAACACAACGCCATGAGCGACCTTCATATCACCGGCACCCAGTCCACTCCGTCGATCAATGGCGACTGGCAGGCCGGCGTCCTGGCCATGCAGGGCGACTCCTATCCCGAGAACTCCTACGAACTCTTCGGCCAGGTGATCGAGTGGGTCGAGCGCTTCCTCGCCCAGGAAAGCCGCCCGCTGAGCCTCGACCTGCGCCTGCTGTACCTGAACACCAGCTCGATCAAGGCGATGATGGACATCTTCGACCTGCTCGAGGAAGCTCACGGCAAAGGCCGCCAGACCCAGGTCAGCTGGCACTACGACCGCCGCAACGAGCGCGTCGCCGAGCTGGCCGAGGAATTCCGCGAAGACTGCACCTTCCCCTTCGTCATACAGCCCTACGACGAGTGACGCCATGAACAGCGAACGCGAGCTGGACCTGTTGATCGAGGAATTGCTGGCCGACCCGGAATACGTCGGCCATCCGCTGCGCGAGGCCCTGCTCCTCAAGCACCAGCAGTCCCTCGAACAGCTCGCGCGGCTGGAGCGCATCGCGCGCATTTCCGACGGCTTCCAGTCGATGGCGCGGGCGCAGAACAGCACGCTTTCCGAGCGCTACCACAAGCAGCTGCGGCAACTGGAAAAGGTCGCGCGGATCTCCGATCGCTACCAGAACATGATGCGCGACCTGAACCTCGCGCTGAAGGAAGCCTCCACCCACGATCCGCTGACCGGCATCGGCAACCGCCGCCTGCTGATGGAGCGCCTGCGCGAGGAAAGCGAGCGCGCCCAGCGCTCCGGCAAACCCTATGTGCTGGCGATCCTCGACGTGGACCACTTCAAGAACGTCAACGACAACTGGGGCCACGAAGTCGGCGACCGCGTGCTGGTGGAAATCGGCCGCGCCATGCAGGCGGCGCTACGCCAATACGACCTCTGCGGCCGCTGGGGCGGCGAGGAATTCCTCCTGCTGCTGCCGGAAACCCGCCTGGTGGACACCGGCCAGGTGATCGACCGCGTGCGCAACGACATCCGCTCGCTGGCGGTGCGCGTGGGCACCGACGCATTGTCGGTAACGGCAAGCTTCGGCGTTGCCGAATACCGCCTGGGCGAAAGCTACTCCCAGACCCTCAGCCGCGCCGACGCGGCGATGCTCGAAGCCAAGCGCAGCGGCCGCGACAAGTGCGTGGCGAGCAGCGTGGCCGAAGGCGCCTGAGCCAACGACCGCCCCCTTGTACGAGCGAGGGGGACGCCTGGTTCCTGCTCGCGAACCGCACGGCACGACTGTGAAGTGGTCAAGTAAAACTGGACACTGGTTTAGGTCTATCCAGCCAGCTCTTCACGCCGTGCCGGTGTCTGGTAATCGTTGTGACTGTGTGGCCGTTGGTGGTTGTAGTAGTCGGTGACGTAACGCAGCACGTCGGCTTCCGCCTGGGGCTGATCGACGTAGCCGGAGGGCGGTATCCATTCCGACTTGAGGCTTCTGAAGAATCGCTCCATCGGCGCGTTATCCCAGCAGTTTCCTCGACCGCTCATGCTTTGCCGAATGCCGTAGCGCCAGAGCATTTGGCGAAATTCGAGGCTGGTGTAATGACAGCCCTGGTCGGAGTGAAACATCAGTTGCTGTGGCATGCCCCTGGCTTCGTAGGCCACCCGCAGAGCGCGCCCGGTGAGTTGTGAGTCGGGCCGGTTGGACATGGCCCAGCCGACGATCCGACGTGCATACAGATCCATCACGGCGGCCAGGTAGATCCAGCGGCCACCGGCCCAGATGTACGTCACATCCCCGCACCACACCTGGTTGGGGCGGCTCACATTGAACCGGCGCGCCAGCTCATTGGCCGCGATGGCACTGTGCTCCTTGGCAACCCGGTAGCGATGTTTACGGCGTTGTGTACTGACGAGCCCGGCCTCTTTCATCAACCGGGCGGCAAGGTAACGGCCTGCAGGAAAGCCCTCGTTGCGCAAGGCGGCCGATAGCGTTCGGGCACCGGCCGCGCTGCGGCTCTGGGCATGCAGTTCCACCACGCGCTGGCGTAACGCTTCTCGTCGACTGCAGACGCGTGCCTGCCGCTTTCGGGCCGCATAAACACTGCTGCGATTTACCTGGAATAACCGGCACAGTTCCGTACGCGAATACTGCTCGCCCAATGCCTCGACCAGCCTGACTAGTCGAGGGCGTCCGACATCAAGAGAGCGGTAGCCTTTTTTAGAATCTCTTTCTCCCGCTCCAAGCGGCGGACTTGCGCCTCCAACTCCTGAATGCGCCGCTGATCCTCTGTCAGCGCCTTGCTATGCGCAGGCGTCTGGCCGCCACGCTCCAGTTGCAACTGCGCCACCCAGCGACGCATCGCCGTGGGCCCCACCCCCATCGCCTTGCAGGCGGCCGGCACCGTATAGCCTTGATCCACCACCAAGCGGGCGGCTTCCAGTTTGAAATCTGGACTGAATGATCTTCTGCTCATGAACACCTCAGCTGTGGGCGAAGCTTAACGCCCTATCGGGGTGTCCAGAATCATTAGGCCACTTCACTGCCGAGCCTGTAGGGCGAATAACCCCGAGGGGGTTATCCGCCATTCTCTTGCGGGGCTGTGGCGCATAACCGCGTTCGCGGTTATGCGCCCTACGGGGGGCGGTGCGGGGATTCTCGCGGATGAATCCGCTCCTACAGGATTGCGCCGAACGCCTCCCTCTCCCGCTTGCGGGAGAGGGTTGGGGAAAGGGAACGCCGTTAGCGAGCAAGCTCGCTCCTACAGGTGCTCCCCGGCGAGGCGCGCGTCAGACCCTGATGCTGGCGAAGGTCGATTCGCCCTGCGCCTGGCTCAGCGCCGAGATTGCCGAGGAGTGAGGCATCAGTGCGAGGTCCTGGGGAATCGGCATGACCATCACCGGCTGGCCGATCGGCTGGCCCTGGCGCTCGTCGCGCGGCGGGATGCCGAAGTATTCGCGGTAGCACTTGGAGAAGTGCGGGGTGGAGACGAAGCCGCAGACCGAGGCGACTTCGATGATCGACATCGAGGTTTGCTTGAGCAGCTGGCGCGCGCGGATCAGGCGCAGCTTCAGGTAATAGCGCGACGGCGAGCAGTGCAGGTACTTCTGGAACAGCCGCTCCAGCTGGCGCCGCGAGACGTTGACGTAGACCGCCAGCTCGTCGAGGTCGATGGGCTCCTCAAGGTTGGCTTCCATCAGCGCGACTATTTCCTGCAGCTTCGGCTGGTTGGTGCCGAGCATGTGCTTGAGCGGCACGCGCTGGTGGTCCTGCTCGTTGCGGATGCGTTCGTAGATGAACATCTCGGAGATCGCTGCCGACAGCTCGCGGCCGTGCTCGCGGCCGATCAGGTGCAGCACCATGTCCATTGGCGCGGTGCCGCCGGAGGAGGTGAAGCGGTTGCGGTCGATGGAGAACAGGCGGGTGCTCATGGCCACGCGGGGGAAGGCTTCCTGCATCGCCGCCAGGCATTCCCAGTGCACGCTGCAGTCGTAGCCGTCGAGCAGGCCGGCGCGGGCTAGTGCCCAGCTGCCGGTGCATACGGCGCCGAGCTTGCGGCCCAGGCGCGCCTGGGTCTGCAGGAAGCTGACGTGCTCGCGGGTGACGCTGCGCTGGATGCCGACACCGCCGACCACGATCAGGGTGTCCATCGCCGGGGCGTTGTCGGCGCCGGCGTCCGGGGTGATCTGCAGACCGTCGCTGGCCCATACCTGGCGGCCGTCGAGGCTGATGGTGTGCCAGCGGTACAGCTCGCGGCCGGAGAGCTGGTTGGCCATGCGCAGCGGTTCCACCGCGGAGGCCAGGGAGATCAGAGTGAAGTTGTCCAGCAGCAGGAAGCCGATGGACTGCGGAGCTCGGTTTTGCGGGGGAACTCCGGTGTTGTAAGCATTCATGATGCCGATCTCCTCACGCTAGTCACGGTGCCCGGGGCGGGGCTTTCTTATGGTTGTTTTGTGCAAGGTGCGACCAACCGGTCATCGCCTTTGATTAAAACAAGGCAAATGCCGTGCCTAACTTGATTGTGCGTTCAATAAAAAAAGAAAACGACCGCTGTAGGCCGCTTTTGAGAGCGCGGATGCGACCAGGGAAATGTCGCTATTACCTAAGGAATGGGGCGCCTGGGGACTTTGGTAGC
This sequence comes from Pseudomonas sp. QL9, assembly GCF_041409665.1. Classification (NCBI taxonomy): domain Bacteria; kingdom Pseudomonadati; phylum Pseudomonadota; class Gammaproteobacteria; order Pseudomonadales; family Pseudomonadaceae; genus Pseudomonas; species Pseudomonas sp. QL9. The sequence goes on along the minus strand of NZ_CP166971.1, from coordinate 2,564,750 downwards.
ACTCGGTTCGGCGGCGCCGAGTGCCGGCATTTTCGGAAAGTAACGTCTGTCAGACGTGCCCGAAAGTCGGGCGGCGCTGCGCCAAAAGGTGGCGCAGCCGCCCGCGGATGAACGAAATCAGGTCAGCACTCGATGCTGCTGACGGCCAGGCCGCCGCGCGAGGTTTCCTTGTACTTGTCGTGCATGTCGGCACCGGTGTCGCGCATGGTGCGGATCACCTGGTCGAGGCTGATGAAGTGCTGGCCGTCGCCGCGCAGGGCCATCTGCGCGGCGTTGATGGCCTTCACCGCGGCGATGGCGTTGCGCTCGATGCAGGGCACCTGGACGAGGCCGCCGACCGGGTCGCAGGTCAGCCCGAGGTTGTGCTCCAGGCCGATCTCGGCGGCGTTCTCGACCTGCTCGGGGCTGGCGCCGAGGACTTCGGCGAGGCCGGCGGCGGCCATCGCGCAGGCCGAGCCGACTTCGCCCTGGCAACCGACTTCGGCGCCGGAGATCGAGGCGTTCTTCTTGCAGAGGATTCCCACGGCGGCGGCGGCGAGGAAGTAGTTCACCACGTCGTCGTCGGAGGCGTCGGGGTTGAAGCGCATGTAGTAGTGCAGCACCGCCGGGATGATCCCCGCCGCGCCGTTGGTGGGCGCGGTGACCATGCGCCCGCCGGCGGCGTTTTCCTCGTTCACCGCGAGGGCGAACAGGTTGACCCACTCCATGGCGCTCAAGGTCGAGCCGATGACATTGGGCTTGCCGATCTCCAGCAGGTTGCGGTGCAGGCGCGCGGCGCGGCGCTGCACGTTGAGGCCGCCGGGGAGGATGCCTTCGTGACGCAGGCCGGCGTCGACGCAATCGCGCATGGCCTGCCAGATGTGCTTGAGGCCCTCGCGGATCTCGGTCTCGCTGCGCCACATGCGCTCGTTGGCGAGCATCAGCTCGGACACGCGCAGGTTGTGGCGACGGCACAGCTGCAGCAGCTCGGCGGCGCTGTCGAAGTCGTAGGGCAGGCGGGTGTGGTCCTGGTCGAGGGCGCCGGAGGCGGCCTGCTCGGCATCGACGACGAAGCCGCCGCCGATGGAGTAGTAGGTGTCTTCATGCAGCACCTGGCCGCCTGCGTAGGCGAGCAGGGTCATGGCATTGGGGTGGTAGGGCAGGTTCTCGTCGAGCAGGCGCATGTCGCGCACCCAGTCGAAGGGAATGCGCCGCTCGCCGGCCAGGTTCAGCTCGCCACTGTCGAGCAGGGCGGCCATGCGCGGAGCGATCTGCGTGGGGTCGATGCGATCGGGCCATTCGCCCATCAGGCCCATGATCACCGCGCGGTCGGTGCCGTGGCCGACGCCGGTGGCGGAGAGCGAGCCGTAGAGCTTCACCTCGATGCGCTCGATGCGGCCGAGCAGCTGGCGCTCGCGCAGGGCGCCGACGTAGAGGGCGGCGGCGCGCATCGGCCCCACCGTGTGCGAACTGGAGGGGCCGATACCGATCTTGAACAGGTCGAACACACTGATGGCCATGCCGGACTCCGCGGAAACTGGGCGTAGAGGTGGGCCGCTGGGCGCGCCCTCGATGCGCCGCATGATCGGCCGTTCGCGCTCGACGCCGGCGTCCGGCACCGACCCGGCCTTATCCAAAAGCGCCGTCGCTTGCGACACGGTCGAGCAAGCGGGGATAAGAGCCGGCAATTCGGCGAGTGCCCATAAATGTGGGGCAGTCCCGATAGAGGGAATTCATTCGTCGACAGTCCTAGGCCTTGGGGTGTTTCATGGAAAAAGGGCGACGAACGGCTATGGTTGCGTTCCCGGGCCCGTGCTCGATCCCTTCCCGCAATGGCTAGAGGCTGACCTCATGAAGTGTCTTCGGTTGTCGCTGTTGGCGTTACCCGTTCTCTGCGCCGGCCTGGCCCAGGCCGCCGAACCGCCGTCCTGTGCCCAGGTGCGTTTCGCCGATGTCGGCTGGACCGATATCACCGTCACTACCGCCGTCACCCGGCTGCTGCTCAGCGAGCAGGGCTATCGCACCCAGGTCGAGCGGCTGTCCGTGCCCGATACCTACAAGGCCATGGCCGAGAAGCGCATCGACGTCTTCCTCGGCAACTGGATGCCGAGCATGGCCAACGACCTCAAGCCCTTCGCCGACAAGGGCCAGGTGCAGACCGTGCGGGCCAACCTCGAGGGCGCCAAGTACACCCTGGCGGTGCCGCAGTACGCCTACGACGCCGGCCTGAAGAGCTTCGCCGACATCGCCAAGTTCAAGGACCAGCTGGGCGGCAAGCTCTACGGCATCGAGCCGGGCAACGACGGCAACCAGCTGATCAAGAAGATGATCGCGGAGAAGGCCTTCGGCCTGGGCGACTTCAAGCTGGTGGAGTCCAGCGAGGCCGACATGCTCGCCTCGGTCAAGCGTGCCGGCGTGCTCAAGCAGCCCATCGTCTTCCTCGGCTGGGAGCCGCATCCGATGAACACGCGCCTGCAGATGCACTACCTGGATGGCGGCGACCAGTACTTCGGCGCCAACTATGGCGGTGCGACCGTCTATACCAACGTCAGGGCGGGCTATCTTGATGAGTGCCCGAACGTCGCGCAGCTGTTGCGCAACCTGAAGTTCGACCTGGATATGGAGAACAAGCTGATGGACGCGGTGCTCAACGAGCGCAGCAATCCGCGGCAGGCGGCGAAGGATTGGCTGCAGGCAAATCCGCAGGTGCGCGAGGCCTGGTTGAAGGGTGTCGCACCCCGCGCGCAGAGCGCTTCCAAAGCGCTCGTTCAGCAGTGAAAGAGGCGTCCCGCGAGCGTCTGCGCGGGGTGCCGGAACTGGATGCGACACCCCTGGTGCTGAATGCGACTTCGCCTGCACTGGTTGCGACGCACCCGGTATCCGGCGCAATCGTCCTGTTCCATGATCGTTTCCGAATCGACGAAGAAAGGGCCCGCTACCCGGCGGAGCCCTACCAAGAAATCCACGCAGATCGCCCTACCCCGCAGAGGAGTTCGCTCATGAAAGGTTGCAAGTCTTTGCTGCTGGCTGTGTCCCTGAGTGCGCCGCTGGTGGTTCAGGCCGCTGAACCTGAGTCGTGCGGCACGGTCCGTTTCGGTGACGTCGGCTGGACCGACATCGCCGTGACCACCGCTACGACTCGCCAAGTGCTGGAATCGCTTGGCTACACCACCAAAGTGACTTTGCTTTCCGTACCAGTGAACTACAAGTCGCTGGCCAACAAGGACCTCGACGTGTTCCTCGGCAACTGGATGCCGAGCATGGCCAACGACATCAAGCCCTACGCCGACGCCGGCACGGTGGAAACCGTGAAGGCCAACCTGGAAGGCGCCAAGTACACCCTGGCCGTTCCGGACTACGTCTACAACGCAGGCCTGAAGAGCTTCGCCGACATCAGCAAGTTCTCCGACAAGCTCGAAGGCAAGCTCTACGGCATCGAGCCGGGCAACGACGGCAACCGCCTGGTTCAGGGGATGATCGACAAGAACCAGTTCAACCTCGGCAAGTTCAAGCTGGTCGAGTCGAGCGAGGCCGGCATGCTGTCCCAGGTGCAGCGCGCCACCCGCCGCAACCAGTGGGTCGTGTTCCTCGGCTGGGAACCGCACCCGATGAACACCCGCTTCAAGATGAACTACCTGTCCGGCGGTGACGACGTGTTCGGTCCGAACTACGGCGGTGCGACCATCTACACCAACGTGCGCAAGGGTTACCTGCAGGAGTGCAGCAACGTTGGCCAGCTGCTGAAGAACCAGTCCTTCACCCTGGACATGGAAAACAAGCTGATGGACGCCGTGCTCAACGAGGGCAAGAAGCCTGAGGACGCGGCTAAGGCCTGGCTGAAGGACCATCCGGAACTGCTCGATGCCTGGCTGGCTGGTGTCACTACGCGTGACGGCAAGCCGGCGCTGGAAGCCGCCAAAGTCGCTTTCGCCAAGTGACGGCGGTCGGTTGCAACCAACCTGCTTGATGGGCCCGCATTATGTTTCTGACTGAACACAAGCTTCCCCTCGGCGAGCACATCGCCTCATTCGTCGATTGGCTGACCCGTAACGGGGCAGCCTTCTTCGACAAGATTTCCGATGTGCTCGAGTTCCTCATCCACGGCGTCACCGGCGGTCTGCTGTGGTTCAACCCGCTGGTGCTCACCGCCTTGATCGTGGGGTTGGTGCACTTCATCCAGCGCAGCTTCGGCCTGACGTTGTTCGCCCTGGCCTCGCTGCTGCTGATCCTGAACCTGGGCTACTGGCAGGAGACCATGGAAACCCTGGCCCAGGTGATCTTCGCGACACTGGTATGCGTGGCCATCGGCGTTCCCCTGGGCATTGTCGCGGCGCACAAGCCGTGGTTCTACACGGCGCTGCGTCCGCTGCTGGACCTGATGCAGACGGTGCCGACCTTCGTCTACCTGATTCCCACCCTGACGCTGTTCGGCCTGGGTGTGGTGCCGGGTCTGATTTCCACGGTGATCTTCGCCATCGCCGCGCCCATCCGCCTGACCTGCCTGGGTATCCAGGACGTGCCGGCGGAGCTGTTGGACGCCGGCAAGGCCTTCGGTTGCTCGCGCTGGCAGCTGCTCAGCCGCATCGAGCTGCCGCATGCCATGCCGAGCATCGCCGCCGGTATCACCCAGTGCATCATGCTGTCGCTGTCGATGGTGGTGATCTCCGCTCTGGTCGGTGCCGACGGTCTCGGCAAGCCGGTGGTGAACGCGCTGAATACCGCGGACATCTCGCTGGGCTTCGAAGCCGGTCTGTCCATCGTCCTGCTCGCCATCCTGCTCGACCGGGTGTGCAAGCAGCGCTCGCTGCGGGGGAGGTAAGCAACCATGCCTGCGATCAAGTTCGAAAACGTGGATGTGATTTTCGGCACCCACACCAAGGAAGCGATCCGCCTGCTCGACCAGGGCATGGGCCGCGAAGAGATCCTCAAGCGCACCGGCCAGGTGCTCGGCGTGGAGAACGCCTGCCTCGACGTCAACCGCGGCGAGATCTGCGTGATGATGGGCCTGTCCGGCTCCGGCAAGTCGAGCCTGCTGCGCTGCATCAACGGCCTCAACAAGGTCAGCCGCGGCAAGCTGCTGATCGAGCACGAAGGCCAGCAGGTGGACATCGCCAACTGCTCGCCGGCGACGCTCAAGACCATGCGCACCAAGCGTATCGCCATGGTCTTCCAGAAGTTCGCCCTGATGCCCTGGCTGACCGTCGCCGAGAACATCGGCTTCGGCCTGGAAATGCAGGGTCGTCCGGCCGCCGAGCGGAAGAAGGTGGTCGACGAGAAGCTCGAGCTGGTCGGCCTGACGCAATGGCGCGACAAGCGTCCGGACTCGCTGTCCGGCGGCATGCAGCAGCGCGTCGGCCTGGCCCGCGCGCTGGCCATGGACGGTGACATCCTGCTGATGGACGAGCCCTTCTCGGCCCTCGACCCGCTGATTCGTCAGCAGCTGCAGGACGAACTGCTGGTGCTGCAGCGCAAGCTGCACAAGACCATCGTCTTCGTCAGCCACGACCTCGACGAGGCGCTGAAGATCGGTACGCGCATCGCGATCATGAAGGACGGGCGCATCATCCAGCACGGCAAGCCCGAGGAAATCGTGCTCAGCCCGGCGGACGACTACGTGCGTACCTTCGTCGCCCACACCAACCCGCTCAACGTACTGTGCGGTTCCAGCCTGATGCGTGGCCTCGACCAGTGCCGCCACGAGGCCGACGAGGTGTGCCTCGACCAGGGCCGCGACTGCTGGATCGGTCTCACCGAGACCAACCAGGTGAAGAGCGCGCGCCAGGGCAGCAACATCATCGACCTGCAGCGCTGGCAGCCGGGCGACCCGGTGGAGAAGCTCAAGCACGAGCCGACCCTGGTGGACGTCAGCATCCGCATGCGCGACGCGTTGCAGATCCGCTACCAGACCGGCCACAAGCTGGTGCTGCAGGAACATAACCGCGTAGTGGGCGTGCTCGGCGACAGCGAGCTGTACCACGCGCTGCTGGGCAAGAACCTGGGCTGACGGGGCCCGGGCACTTCCGACGCCGGCCTTCCGCAAGGGGGCCGGCGTTTTTCATGGTGGCGCATTCCTCCCGTAGGAGCGGCCCATGGCCGCGAAATCGTAGGCATGGCTCGCTCCTACATAACTTCTGGGTCCCCGCGTTCGCGGGGATGACGTAGAGAGAAAACGCGGCGCGATCCTGTAAGCGCGGGCCTTGTCCGCGAATCGCGCGCATGGCGCGCTCCTACAGGGTGACATCGGCGTGGATAGATTCGCGGATGGTGGCGTAGGGCGAATGACCCCGAAGGGGTTATCCGCCGCCCAAACGAAAACGCCGGCGTCCCTCGCGGGAAGCCGGCGTTTCTCCTGTCACCGACGAGGGCTTAGTGCTTGACGTCGGCCAGGCCCTTGAGAAGGGCTGCGTGGAAGGTCTGCGGGTCCTGGATCTGTGGGGCGTGGCCGAGGTTGTCGAACTCCACCAGGGTCGCGTGGGGGATCGCCTGGGCGGTGCGTTTGCCCAGTTCCGCGTAGTTGCCCAGCTTGTCGCGCAGTTCCGGCGGCGCTATGTCCTTGCCGATCGCGGTATTGTCCTTGGTGCCGATCAGCAGCAGGGTCGGCGCCTGGATCTGGCCGAATTCGTAGACCACCGGCTGGGTGAAGATCATGTCGTACTGCAAGGCCGAGTTCCACGCCACGCGCTCGTGGCCGGTACCGTTGTAGAGGCCGGCGAGCATGTTCACCCACTTGTCGTACTCCGGCTTCCACTGGCCGGCGTAGTAGGTCGCCTGCTCGTATTTGCGGATGCTGTCGGCGTTGGTCTTCAGCTCGCGCTCGTACCACTGGTCCGGGGTACGGTAGGGCACGCCGAGGGCTTTCCAGTCTTCCAGGCCGATGGGGTTGACCAGCACCAGCTGCTCGACCTGCTGCGGGTACATCAGCGCGTAGCGGGTGGCGAGCATGCCGCCGGTGGAGTGGCCGAGCATGGTCACCTTGCCGTGCACCTTGAGCTTGTCCAGCAGGGCGTGGGTGTTGGTCGCCAACTGCTGGAAGCTGTACTGGTAGTGTTCCGGCTTGGTCGACTTGCAGAAGCCGATCTGGTCCGGTGCCACCACGCGGTAGCCGGCGCCGCTGAGGGCGGCGATGCTGGATTCCCAGGTGCCGGCGCAGAAGTTCTTGCCGTGCAGCAGCACCAGGGTGCGACCGTTGGGTTTGGCCGGCTTCACGTCGATGTAGGCCATGTGCACGTGCTTGCCCTGGGAGACGAAGCTGAAGTGTCCCACCGGATAGGCGTAGTTGAAGCGCTCAAGTTCAGGGCCGTAGGTCACCTTGGTTTCGGCGGCGTGCAGCGGCAGCGCGGCGGCCAGCAGAAGGGCGGGGAGCCAGCGTCGGAACATGGGATTTCCTCGGAAGGGCGATTGGGCAATGCGTAAGGATGCCTGCGCCCGTGGGGCGGCTACAAGTGCGGCGAAGTCCCCTGTAGGCGCGAGCTTGCTCGCGAACCATCGCGCTGTGGGAGCCTTCGCGAGCATGCTCGCTCCTACGAAAAGCGGGGCGTCAGGCCGAACCGGCGCGGGTCAGCCAGTCGATGAACAGCGAGAACAGCTCCGCCTGGGAGTTGATTTCCAGCTTGGTGTAGAGGTGCTTGCGGTGCATGCGCACCGTCTCCGGCGAGATGTCGAGCACGCGTGCGCTGGACTTTACCGAGTGGCCGCGCAGCAGCAGGTGGGCGATCTCGCGCTCGCGTTCGGTCAGGCAGTCGCCGCCGAAGTTCATGAAGGCCGCGCGGATATGCCGGTTCAGCGCCGCCGTCGGCTGCGCGCCGGGCTCGCCGCCGGCCAGCAGCAATTCGAGGCCGCCGCTGCGTTCGAACTGGCGGCACAGCTCGCGCACCAGCGGCAGGGCAGCGCGCAGCAGTTCGGTGTGTTCGTCGCTGAAGCGCGCGCCGCTTTGCCCCTGGTAGACGCACAGGGAGAGCTTGCGCTGGCCGTCGAGGTCGACGATGTAGTGGCTGTCTTCGACCGAGCCGCACTTGAGGTAGTAGGTCTTGTAGTACTCGCTGTTGAAGAAGTCGTCCGGGGCGATTTCCGCCAGCGGGTAGAAGCCCTCGGCGAGGCCGTCTTCCATGGCCAGGCAGAACGGATCGAGCAGGTAGCCGCGCACGTAGTAGCGCTCGGTCAGCGGCTCGCGGTATTCCTCGGGAATGCCGTGCTGGAACAGATGGCGCGGCGGCTGGCCCTTGCTCTCGAGGCCGAACAGCGAGGATTCGATGGGCACCAGCGCGCTCAGCGCCTCGACCAGGCGGGCCGGGAATTCCGTCGTGGCCACCGCGGCCATGGCGCGCGCCAGCCCCGCATGCCAGGCATGCAGGGCCGGGGTGTCGAGAGGTGTGACCGGTGTGCTCATGGCCGGCAGCATACTGGTGCCGCCGACCAGGAGCAAAGCGCCGCCTCCGCGCATCAGTGCCCCGCGTAGTCGCCGCTGCGTTTCAGGTCCTCGGCGGTTTCGAGGATCGCCTCGCGCAGGGTGTCGACGATCTCGTCGACCTGTGCGTGGGTGATGGTCAGCGGCGGCGACATCACGTTCAGGTGCACGATCGGGCGCACCAGCAGGCCGCGCTTCTGCGCGCGCAGGTGGATCTTCTCGCCGATGTTCAGCTCCTCCGGGAACAGCGTCTTGCTGCGCTTGTCGGCGACGAACTCGACGCAGGCCATCAGCTTCTGGCAGCGCACGCTGCCCACCAGCGGCAGCCCGGCCAGTTCCTGCAGGCGCTGCTCCAGGTAGCTGCCGACATCCTTGACGTGCTCCAGCAGGTTCTCGCGCTGGATGATCTCGATGTTCTTCAGCGCCGACACGCAGCTGACCGGATGGCCGCTGTAGGTGAAGCCGTGGCTGAAGCAGCGGCCCTGGTTCGGCTCGGCGATCACCTTCCAGATGCGCTCGGAGAAGATGCACGCGCCCAGCGGCAGGTAGCCGGAGGTCAGGCCCTTGGCGGTGGTGATGATGTCCGGCTGCATGCCGAACACGTCTTCGGAGGCGAAGAACGCGCCCAGGCGGCCGAAGGAGGTCACCACCTCGTCGGCGACGTAGAGCAGGTCGTACTTCTGGCACACCTCCCACATGCGCTTGTGGTAGCCAACCGGCGGGATGATCACGCCGCCCGAGCCCATGATCGGCTCGGCGAAGAAGGCCGCGACGTTGTCGGCGCCCAGTTCGAGGATCTTGTCCTCGAACTCCTTGACTAGGAATTCGAGGAAGTCGCCCTCGGTCATCCCTTCCGGCGCGCGGTAGGGGTTCGGGCAGGAGATGTGGTGGATGAAGTCCTTGAGGAAGTCGAACTCCGCCGGGTGGTCGGCAACCTTGCCGCCGAGCGACATGGTGAGGAAGGTCGAGCCATGGTAGGCGTTGACCCGGCTGATGATCTGCTTCTTGGAATGCTTGCCGCGGCAGTTCTGGTAGTACTGGATCAGCCGGTAGGCGGTGTCCACGGCGGTAGAGCCGCCGGTGGTGAGGAACACATGGTCGAGGTCGCCCGGGGCCAGTTCGGCGAGCTTCTCGCAGAGCTGGATGGCGGTGACGTTGGCCATGTCGCAGAAGGGGTTGGAGTAGGCCAGCTGGCGCACCTGGTCGGCGATGGCTTCGGCCATCTCCTCGCGGCCCAGGCCGATGTTGGTACACCACATGCCCCCGACGGCATCCAGGTAGCGGTTGCCCTTGGTGTCGTAGATGTACGCGCCTTCGCCGGCGGCGATGTTCAGCGCACCGTTTTCGCGGTGGTCGTCGAACACGTGGTAGCCGTGGACGTAGTGGGCCTTGTCGGCGGCGACCAGTTTTTCGTCGTCGAACTGGGCGAAGAAGGCAGTGGATGGGCTGGTCATGGCAATACCTCGATCTTGCGGTTTCATCTCTTTCTTTCCTTTTGCCTGGCCCCGCCGTCGGGTGGCGGGGCGCAGGGATTCCTGAACGTCAGGTTCCGGTCTTCACCGCGGCCCAGGTGCGGGTGATCAGGCGCGTGGCCTTGAGCCCCTGGACCTTCTGGGTGAACAGCCGGGCACGGGTCTCGGCGTCCGGGTAGATCGCCGGGTCGTTGCGCACCTGCTCGGCGAGCAGCGGCTTGGCCGCGCCGTTGCTGGTGGCGTAGCGGATGTAGTCGCTGACGTCGGCGGCCACCTTCGGCTGCAGCATGTATTCGATGAACTTGTGCGCGTTGGCCACGTGCGGCGCATCGGACGGGATGTAGAAGTCGTCGAACCAGATCAGCGAGCCTTCCTTGGGCACGAAGTAGCCCAGCTTGACCTTGGCCCCGGCCTCGTCGGCGCGGGCCTGGGCGGTGGCGTAGTCGCCGGACCAGGTCATGGCCATGCACTGGTCGCCGTTGGCCAGGCCGTTGAGGTAGCTGGTGGAGTCGAACTTGCGGATGTACGGACGGATCGACGTCAGCAGGTCCTGGGCGGCCTTGAGGTCGGCTGGGTCGGCGCTGTTCGGGTCGCGCTTGAGGTAGGTCAGCGCCAGCGGGATCACGTCGGTGGGCGAGTCGATGATGGTCACGCCGCAATCGGCGAATTTCGACACCACCTTCGGATCGAACAGCATCGCCAGCGAGCCGATGGGCGCGTCCGGCATGCGTTGCTTGATCTTGTCGATGTTGTAGGTGATGCCGTTGCTGCCCCAGGTGTAGGGCGCCGAGTACTTCACGCCCGGATCGTAGTGGTCCAGGTGCTTGAGCACTTCGGGGTCGAGGTTGTTCCAGCTGGGCAACTGGCTCTTGTCCAGTGGCTGGAACACGCCGGCCTTGAGCAGCGGCGGGACCAGGGCGGCATTGATGACGACCAGGTCGTAGCCGGAACGCCCCGGCAGCAGCTTGCCCTGTACCGTCTCGTAGGAATCGAAGGTGTCGTAGATCACCTTGATACCGGTGGCCTTCTCGAAGTCGGCGATGGTGTGTTCGCCGATGTAGTCGGTCCAGTTGTACAGCCGCAACGTGTTGGCGCCGTCGGCATCCGCCGCGTGGCCGAACAGCGGACTTAGCGCGAAAACCGCGCCCAGAGCTGCTGCAAGAGTCTTGTACATGTCACTCCCACCTATGGTTGTTGTTCGGGTCGTGCCGGCCCACTGTCCGCCGACCGGCCTTCGCGGGCCATTCCCCGAATGGGTGGGTGTGGCTGATATGCTGTTGCGCATTGCGGCGAAACCCGCCGATGATCGGCGTCCGCGCCTGGTGGCGCGGGTTCTCCACAGGCCATGCGCGACAGGAGCGGTAGGCGATGAACCAGGAAGTGCGCTTTTCCCGGCTGGAACCCGAACAGCGCAAGGCGCTGCTGATCGAGGCGACCCTGGCGTGCCTGAAGCGCCACGGCTTCCAGGGCGCGTCGATCCGCAAGATCTGCGCCGAGGCGGGTGTCTCGGTGGGGCTGATCAACCACCACTACGCGGGCAAGGACGAGCTGGTCGCCGAGGCCTACCTGACCGTCACCGGTCGGGTCATGCAGCTGTTGCGCGAGGCCATCGCCGAAGCCGCACCGGATGCCCGCGCGCGCCTGTCGGCGTTCTTCCGCGCCTCCTTCAGCGCCGAACTGCTCGACCCGCAACTGCTCGATGCCTGGCTGGCCTTCTGGGGCGCGGTGAAGACCGCCGAGGCGATCAACCAGGCCCACGACCACTCCTATGGCGAGTACCGCGCGCTGCTGGCGCAGGCGCTGAACCAGCTGGCCGAGGAGGAGGGCTGGAAGAATTTCGACGCCGAGCTCGCCGCCATCGCCCTGTCCGCCATGCTCGACGGGCTCTGGCTGGAGTCCGGGCTGAACCCCAGCACCTTCACCCCGGAGCAGGGCGTGCAGGTCTGCGAGGCCTGGGTAGATGGCTTGCAGGCCGGCGGTCGGCAGCGCTTCACCCGGCGCCCGTAGAGTTATTGATCGCGCGTTCAGCTACCGCTACTCTGCGCGGTCTTGTGGGAAGGTTCCCACACCGCTGTTCCTCTAATAAGAATTCCGCCGCGACCTCGCCGGCGTCCGCAGCAGAGTATTGGCGATGGCTCCCCGTGTACTGATCGTCGACGACGATCCGCTGATCCGCGAACTCCTCCAGTCCTACCTCGCCGGGGAGGGCTACGAGGTCGCCTGCGCGAGCACCGCCGAAGCGGCGGAAAGCGCGCTGGCAGATGCCGAGCGCGACGGCCCGCCGTTCGACCTGGTGCTGCTGGATATTCGCCTGCCCGGCAAGGACGGCCTGACCTTGACCCGCGAACTGCGTGTGCGCTCGGAGGTGGGCATCATCCTCATCACCGGGCGCAACGACGACATCGACCGCATCGTCGGCCTGGAATGCGGCGCCGACGACTACGTGATCAAGCCGCCGAACCCGCGCGAGCTGGTGTCGCGCGCGAAGAACCTGATTCGCCGCGTGCGTCACGCGCGCAGCCCAGCGCCGGCCGCCGCCGCGCCGCGCCAGCAGCTCAAGCGCTTCGCCCACTGGCAACTGGACGCCGACCGCCGCCGGCTGATCGACCGCGACGGCAGCGAAACCCCGCTAACCCACGGCGAGTTCCAGTTGCTCAGCGTGTTCCTGCGCAACAGCGGCCACACCCTCAGCCGCGACCAGTTGATGGACCAGATCCGCAACCGTGAGTGGCTGCCCAATGACCGCTCCATCGACGTGCTGGTCGGCCGCCTGCGCCGCAAGCTGCGCGACGACCCGGCCGAGCCCGAGCTCATCATCACCATCCACGGCGCCGGCTACCTGTTCACCGCGGCGCCCAGCGACGCCTGAGCATGCGCTGGCTGGCGCTGCTCGGCGTATTGCTGTGCGGACTGGCGACGGCCGCCGAACCCATCCGCTATTGCGACTACCCGGTGTACCCGCCGGTGTCCTGGAGCGACGGCCCGGAAGTGCGCGGCCTCGCTCCTCGGACGGTCAAGGCAGTGCTCGGCGAGCTCGGCTACGACGTGCAGGTGGTGAATCTGGGTAACTGGAAGCGTTGCCTGCTCGACGCCGCCGCCGGGCGCGTCGACGTGGTGCTCGCCTACCGTACCGAACAGCGTGACCAGGGCCTGCTGTTCGCCAACACGCCGGTGCTGCGCGAGGAAGTCGCGCTCTTCTACAACCGCCGCAAGCCGGTGCGTTTCGAGCGCCTCGACGACCTCGCGCAGTACCGTGGCGGGCTGCTGTTCGGCGAGAGCTACGGCGCCGACTTCGACCGCTTCGTCGCCAGCCACGACACCATCGAATACGTCTCCGACAGCACGCAGAACTTCGGCAAGCTGATCCGCCGGCGCATCGACTTCATCCCCTACGAGCGGCGCACCGGGCGCCTGCTGGTCGAGCGCCTGCCGGGCGGTGCGGACATCGTCGATGCGCCCCGGCCGATCACCGTCGACTACCTGCGCCTGGCGGTCTCGCGGCATTCGGCGCTGGTGCCGCGCCTGCCCGAGATCGATAGCGCCCTGAAGCGTCTGGCGGCCGATGGCAGCCTCGCGCGCTGGCTCGACGAAAGCGAGCGCGACTACCGCGCCATGCTCGCCAAAGACACCGCGCAATGAAGGCCCTGCGCACTCCCGGCCCGCTGGCCCGGCGCCTGCTCCTGCGGGTCCTGGCCTTCAGCCTGTGCTTCACCCTGCTCGCCGGCGGCGTGCAGCTGTACCTCGAATACCGCCGCGAGATGCGCGACATCGACGCGCGCCTGGAGCTGATCCGCAGCGGCTACCTGGCCAGCTTCGAGCGCAGCCTGTGGGACCTCAACCAGGTCCAGCTGAACGTGCAGCTGCACGGCCTGGTGGACTTCCCGGACATCGCCTGGGCCAGTCTCGCCAGCCCGGACTTCAACCTGATCCAGGGCGACATCCAGGCACTCGGCCCGCTGCGCGTCGAGCATTTCCCGCTGAGCTACCAGCCGCCCGATGGCGAGCAGCGTGCCCTCGGGGAGCTGGTCGTGGCCATCGACCTGGGCGCCATCTACCGCCGCCTTTGGCATGGCGGGCTGAGCAACCTGCTGTGGATGGGCCTGTTCCTCTGCGGCCTGGCGGTGGCCCTGAGCTGGCAGTTCCACAGCCTGGTGACGCGTCACCTGGGGCGCATGGCCGAGTTCGCCGGGCGCATGGCCGGCGGCGACCTTCAACGCCCACTGCGGCTGGACAAGCGCATCCGCGCCGAAGACGACGAGATCGACACCGTGGCCCACGCGATGGACGACATGCGCCAGGCCCTGGGCGAAGAGCGCGCCGAGCTGCAGCGGCAGGTCGAGCGGCGCACCGACAGCCTGAGCCGCGCCAAGGACGAAGCCGAGGCGGCCAACCAGGCGAAGACGCGCTTCCTGGCAACCATGAGCCACGAGATCCGCACCCCGCTCAACGGCATCCTCGGCATGGCCGAACTGCTGCGCGACGCGCCCCTTGGCGAGCTGGAGCGCAAGCGCTTGCATGCCCTGTACAAGGCCGGCGAAGGGCTGCTCGCGGTGCTCAACGAAGTGCTCTATTTCGCCCGCCTGGAGGACGGCGCCAGCCTGCCCGAGCCGGTGGATTTCGAACTCGGCGAACTGCTCGACGAAGTCCTTACCCTGCTCGAACCGCGTGCTGCGGGCAACGCGACGCAGCTGTCGTTGCATCTCGATCCGGCCGTACGCCAGCGCTGCCGTGGCGCCGAGCAATTGCTGCGGCAGGTGCTGAGCAATCTGGTGGCCAACGCGGTGAAGTTCACCGAAGGCGGCGAGGTCCGCCTGGAAGTGAGCCTGCTGGCAGAGGAGGGCGAGGCGCAGCGCCTGCGCTTCGCCGTGGTCGATGACGGCATCGGCATTCCCGAGGCGGTGCAGGCGCGCATCTTCGAGCGCTTCACCCAGGCCAGCGAGGACGTGGCGCGGCGCTACGGCGGCAGCGGCCTGGGCCTGGCGATCAGCAAGCGGCTGGTAGAAGCCATGGGTGGCTGCATCGGCGTGCAAAGCCGGGAAGGCGAGGGCAGCACCTTCTGGTTCGAACTCGAATTGTTGCCGGCCAGTGCGCCCGCGCCGGTTGCCGTGCCGGTACCCAGGATCGAACGAGCCCTGCGCGTACTGCTGGTGGAAGACGTGCCGCTCAACCGCGAGGTGGCCGAGGGGCTGCTCAAGCGCGACGGCCATTCAGTGTGGCTCGCCGAGGACGCCGAACCGGCGCTGCACCTGTGCCGCGAGCAAGCGTTCGACCTGATCCTGCTGGACATGCATCTGCCGGGCATGGGCGGCGTCGAGCTGTGCCAGGCGATCCGCGTGCAGGCGGACGGGCGCAACCGCGAAGCGCCGATCCTCGCCTTCACCGCCAGCGTGCAACCCGCGCTGGTGCGCCGCTATTTCGACGCCGGCATGCAGGGCGTGCTGGCCAAGCCGCTGCGCGTAGACGACCTGCGCCGTGCGCTGACCGAGCTGCACGAGCCTGGTGCGGAGGCGCCGGCGGATGGCGTGCTCGACGAACAGGTGCTGGCGACTCACCGCGAACTGCTCGGCGAACATCGGGTGCGAGAGCTGTTCGGCATCCTTCGCGAGTCGCTGGCGCAGCAACTGCCGATGCTGCACGAGGCGCTGCGAGCCGAGGACAGCACCGAAGCCGCCAGTCTCGCCCACCGCCTGGCCGGCAGCTGCCAGTCCATGGGCCTGCGCGGCCTGGGCGATTGCCTGCACGCGCTGGAAGAAGCGGCCCTGGCCGGCGAACCGCTGCAAGGCTGGGCCGAACGCATCGACGCGCAACGCGCCGCCGCCGAGGCGCATTTGCAGCCGTAGGGCGCGGTTGCGACAAATTCCTTACAGCTTTTTACATCTTCGATCCCGCCGTACAACGCCGTCTTACATCGCCTTCCAATAATCGGGGGCATCCGTGCTCGAGCCACGGCCTCTGACAGATTGGAGATAACAATAATGATCCAACGTAGAGTTCCGCTTCGCCGCGCCCGCCGTTTCCCGGGGGTGCGCCATGTCTGAATCGAAAGACCGCATCCAGCTCACCCGCGCGCTCAAGAGCCGCCACATCTTCATGCTGTCCCTGGGCGGCGTGATCGGCACCGGCCTGTTCATGGGCGCTGGTGTCACCATCAACCAGGGCGGCCCGGCAGGCGCCGTGCTGGCTTATCTGGTCGCCGGCCTGCTGATGTACCTGGTGATGGTCTGCCTTGGCGAGCTGTCGGTGCAGATGCCGGTTTCCGGCTCCTTCCAGGCCCACGCCACGCGCTTCATCGGCCCGGCCACCGGGTTCATGATCGGCTGGGTGTACTGGATGAGCTGGGCCTCCACCGTCGGCCTGGAATTCACCGCCGCCGGCATGCTGATGACCCGCTGGTTCCCCGAGGTGCCGATCTGGATCTGGTCGGGCTTCTTCGTGGTCGTGCTGTTCTCCCTCAACGCCCTGGCCACCCGCGCCTTCGGCGAGGCCGAGTACTGGTTCTCCGGGATCAAGGTCGCTGCCATCCTCGGCTTCATCGTGGTCGGCCTGCTGGTGATCTTCGGCGGCATCCACCTGAAGAGCGGCGAGCCCGCGCCGCTGATGCACAACCTGATCGGCGACAGCCTGTTCCCCAACGGCCTGTCTGCGGTGTTCGCGGTGATGATGACGGTGGTCTACGCCTTCCAGGGCTGCGAGATCATGGGCGTCGCCGCCGGCGAGACCGACCAGCCGGAGAAGAGCATCCCGCGCGCCGTGCGCAACGTGGTGTTCCGCGTGCTGATCTTCTACGTCCTGGCGATCCTGGTGCTGGCGGCCATCGTGCCCTGGCAGAAGGCCGGGCTGATGGAGAGCCCCTTCGTCCAGGTGTTCGACATGGTCGGCATCCCCTACGCCGCCGACCTGATGAACTTCGTGATCCTCACCGCCATTCTCTCGGTGGGTAACTCCGGCCTATACGCCTCGACCCGCATCCTCTGGGCGATGTCGAAAACCGGTATGGCGCCCAAGGCGCTGTCGAAGCTCAATGCCCGTGGCGTACCGCTGTATGCCCTGCTGATCAGCCTGGCCTTCGCCCTGCTGTCGCTGCTGACCAGCGTGGTCGCCGCCGACACCCTGTTCATGGTGCTGATGGCGGTGAGCGGCATGGCCGGCACCGTGACCTGGATCGTCATCGCCTACGCGCAGTACCGCTTCCGCCGCGAGCACATGGCCAAGGGCGGCACCGTCGCCGACCTGAAGTACGCGGCGCCGCTGTTCCCGCTGATCCCGCTGGCCTGCATCGCGATCTGCTGCGCGCTCTTCGTGTTCCTCGCCCTGGACCCGACCCAGCGTCCGTCGCTGTACTGGGGCTTCGGCTTCATGGCGGCCTGCTACCTGGCGTACTACGTGCTCCAGCGCAAGCGCCCGCAGCTTGCGAGCGAGGCGGTGCCGAGCATCGGTTGAGCCTGCGTCCGCACCACAACGAGGCCCCCGCGTGGGACCTCGTTCGTTTCGCGGACAAGGTCCGCTCCTACGGTTGGTGGCAGCACGGGCGTAGGAGCGGATCTCATCCGCGAAGGCCCGCAGGGCCGTTTGTTCGAAGTTGTAACAGGCCCCGCCGTCTTCCCCCTTCTTTCCCTGTAGCCCCCGCACCACGCGGCCTTCGCGCCATCGGTCGGGGCGTTACAAGCCCCCCTTTCGGGTGCATTGCCGTCTTGCTGAACACTTGTTTAGTATTGTCGCCATCACCCGCCCTCATGCGACAACAACAACGAGGCCAGCATGACTCACGCATCCCTGCTCAGCCGGGTCCAGGACGGTATCGCCTGGATCACCCTGAACCGCCCGCAGCAGCGCAACGCGCTCGACGTCCCCACCCTCAAGGCTCTGCTCGCCCTGCTCGACGCCCATGAAGCCGACCCGGCCGTGCGCGTCCTGGTGCTGACCGGCAGCGGCCGTGGCTTCTGCGCCGGCGCCGACCTCGCCGAATGGGCCGAGGCCGAGGCCCGCGGCGAGCTGGAAAGCTACGGCTGGACTGAAACCGCCCACGCCCTGATGACCCGCCTGCACACCCTGGACAAGCCGACCATCGCCGCCGTCAACGGCACCGCCGTCGGCGCCGGCATGGACCTCTCGCTGTGCTGCGACTTCCGCATCGCCGCCGCCTCCGCGCGCTTCAAGGCCGGCTACACCGGCATGGCCTACAGCCCCGACGCCGGCGCCAGCTGGCACCTGCCGCGGCTGATCGGCAGCGAAGCCGCCAAGCGCCTGCTGTTCCTCGACGAACTGTGGAACGCCGAACGCGCCCTGGCCGCCGGCCTGGTCGGTGAAGTCATCGCCGACGAACAGCTGCTCGAAGCTGTGGGCGAATTCGCCGCGCGCCTGGCCGCCGGCCCAACCTTCGCCTTCGCCCAGACCAAGCGCCTGATCCGCGACGGCGCCAACCGCTCGCTGGCCCAGCAGCTGGAGGCCGAACAGGCCGCCGGCCTGCTCTGCGGCCGCAGCGAGGATGCCGCCGAAGCCCTGCGCGCCGTGGCCGAAAAACGTTCCCCCCAATTCAAAGGCCGCTGAGCGGCGAGGTGATTCCATGGACTTCAAACTGACCCAGGAACAGGAAATGCTCGTCGAGGCGGTCAAGGCCTTCGTCGAGAAGGAACTGCTGCCCCACGAGGAAGAAGTGGACCGCGCCGACGCCGTGTCCCCGGAGCTGGCCGCACAGATTCGCGGCAAGGCCATCGCCGCCGGTTTCTACGCCTTCAACATGCCCGAGGAAGTCGGTGGCGGCGGCCTGGACTACCTGTCCCAGGCGCTGGTCGAGCGCGAGCTTTCCAAAGTCTCCTGGGCGCTGCACGTGTTCGTCGCGCGGCCCTCGAAGATCCTCATGGCGTGCAAGGGCGAGCAGATCCAGGACTACCTGCTGCCGGTGGTGCAGGGCGAGAAGATCGACTGCTTCGCCCTCACCGAGCCGGGCGCCGGCTCCGACGCCAACTCGATCAAGACCCGCGCCGTGCGTGACGGCGACGACTTCGTGCTGAACGGCGCCAAGCACTTCATCAGCCACGCCGGCCACGCCGACTTCGCCATCGTCTTCGCGGTGACCGACAGCTACGAGCGCAACGGCAAGAAACGCAACGCCGTGACCGCCTTCCTGGTCGACAAGGGCACCCCGGGCATGACCGTGCGCCGTGGCCCGCGCTGCGTCAGCAACAAGGGCTACCACACCTACGAAATCTTCTTCGACGACTGCCGCGTGCCGGCTTCCAAGGTCCTCGGCGAAGTCGACAAGGGCTGGGAAGTAGCCAACGCCTGGCTCACCGCCGGCCGCGTGATGGTCGCCGCCAACTGCGTCGGCCAGGCCCAGCGCGCGTTGGACCTGGCGCTGCAGTGGTCGGCCGACCGCAAGCAGTTCGGCCAGGCCATCGGCAGCTACCAGGGCATCTCCTTCAAGCTCGCCGACATGGCCACGCAGATCCGCGCTGCCGAGCTGATGACCCTGCACACCGCGTGGAAGATGGACCAGGGCAGCATGACCGACGGCGAGGCCGGCATGGCCAAGCTGTTCGCCAGCGAAGTGCTGGGCAAGGTCGCCGACGAGACCGTGCAGATCTTCGGCGGCATGGGCCTGATGGACGAAGGCCCGGTCGAGCGCATCTGGCGTAACGCGCGCATCGAGCGCATCTGGGAAGGCACCTCGGAAATCCAGCGCCACATCATTTCCCGCGAACTGCTGCGCCCGCTGCTGCGTTGATCGGTGATCGCCATGAGCCAACGTGAAAACCTCAAGCGCCTGCTGGCCCCGAAGCACCTGGCCTTCATCGGCGGTCGCAGCATGGCGCGCGCGCTCAAGCGCTGCGCCGAAGGCGGCTTCGCCGGCCGGATGTGGCTGGTCAACCCGCAATACGACGAGCTCGAAGGCGTGCCCTGCGTACGCAGCATCGCCGAACTGCCCGAAGGCCCGGACGCGGTCTTCGTCGCCACCAACCGCGACCTGACCCTGCAGGCCGTCGCCGAACTGGCTGCCAAGGGCGCCGGCGGCGCCATCTGCTATGCCTCCGGCTTCGCCGAGACCGGCACCGAAGGCGAGGCCCTGCAAGCGCGCCTGCTGCAAGCCGCCGGCGACATGGCCCTGCTCGGCCCGAACTGCTACGGCCTGCTCGACTACCTGCACGGCTCGGCCCTGTGGCCGGTGGCCCACGGCGGGCACATCGTCGAGAAGGGCGTGGCGGTGCTGACCCAGAGCGGCAACTTCGCCTACAACCTGTCGATGAGCGACCGCTCGCTGCCGATAGCCTACATGGCGTCGGTCGGCAACCAGGCGCAGCTGGGCGTTTCCGAACTGATGGACGTTCTGCTCGACGAGCCGCGCGTCACCGCCATCGGCCTGCACCTGGAAGGGCTGAAGAACGTCCCCGGCTTCGCCCGCGCAGCTCACAAGGCGCTGCAGAAGGGCATCCCGATCATCGCCCTGAAGACCGGCGTGTCGCAGATCGGCGCGGAACTCGCGCTCAGCCACACCAGCTCGCTGGCCGGCTCCGACGCACTCTACGATGCGCTCTTCGATCGCCTCGGCGTGATCCGCGTCAGCGGCCCGGTGAGCTTCATCGAAACCCTCAAGGCTGCCGCCTGCGGCAACCTGCCGGCCGGCCCGAGCCTGGCCGCGCTGGCGTGCTCCGGCGGTGACGCCGGGCTGATCGCCGACTACGCCGAACGCAATGGCCTGAGCCTGCCCAAGCTGGTCGACGCGCAGCGCACCGAGCTGGCCCAGGTGCTGCCGGACTACGCCAACATCGCCAACCCGCTGGACTTCACCACCGCCATCTGGGGCGACGGTCCGGCGCTGGAAAGGATGCTCGACAGCGCTCTGCAAACCGAAGCCGACGCCGCGCTGCTGGTGCTCGACTACCCGGGCGAAGAGACCGGCGAGCGTCCGCAATGCGACCTGCTGCTGGAGCTGTACTGCGCGGCGCTGAAGCGCCACGACAAGGTCGGCTTCATCGCCTCGGCGCTGCCCGAACTGCTGCCAGCGCATGCCCGCGAACTGCTGCACGGCCATGGCGTCGCTGCGCTGCAAGGTGTGGAGGACGGCCTCGCCGCCTGGGGCCGCATCGCCCACTACCGTCAGCGCCGCGAGGTGCTGCTGGCGCGTGGTGAAGCAGCGCTCGTCCCGCTGTGCCCGCAAGCGCTTGAAGGCGAGGGCCGCCTGCTCGACGAGTGGCAATCCAAGCAACTGCTCAAGCCCTTCGGCCTGCCGCTGCCGGCCGCCGTGCTGAGTACGCCTGGCCAGGCCCGCGAGGCTGCCGCCGACCTCGGCTATCCGCTGGTGCTCAAGGCGGTCAGCGCCGACCTGCCGCACAAGACCGAAGCCGGTGGCGTGGCGCTCAACCTGCGCAACGAGGCGGCCCTGGAAGCAGCGTTGTTCGACATGCGCGAGAACCTGGCGAAGCACGCGCCCAATGTGGCCTTCGACCAGGTCCTGCTGGAGCGCATGGCGAGCCCGCCGCTGGCCGAGCTGATCGTCGGCATCAAGCGCGAGGTTGGCTTCGGCCTGGCCCTGGTGCTGGGCGCCGGCGGCATCCTCGTCGAGCTGCTCAAGGACAGCCGCAGCCTGCTGCTGCCAACCACCGACTCGGCCATCCGCGATGCCTTGCACAGCCTGCGCAGCGCGCCGCTGCTCACCGGTTTCCGCGGTCGTCCGGCGGTGGACATGGACAAGCTGGTCGACGCCATCCGCGCGGTGGCCGACTTCGCCTGCGAGCACGCCGACAGCCTGCTGGAACTGGATGTGAACCCATTGCTGGTCAATGCCGAAGGTGCCGTCGCGGTAGACGCGCTGGTCCGTACCGCCGAATGACCAACCCCTTGTAGGAGCGAGCTTGCTCGCGAACCCGACCCCGCTACGGGGCTGTTCGCGAGCAAGCTCGCTCCTACGAAAAAAACGATTCGAGGAGTGAACATGCAGAACAACAACACCCTCACCGGCGGCCAGGCCCTGGTCCGCCTGCTGGCCAACTACGGCGTCGACACCGTATTCGGCATCCCCGGCGTACACACCCTGGAGCTCTATCGCGGCCTGCCCGGCAGTGGCATCCGCCATGTGCTGACCCGCCACGAGCAGGGTGCCGGCTTCATGGCCGACGGCTACGCGCGCGTCAGCGGCAAGCCCGGCGTGGCCTTCATCATCACCGGCCCGGGCGTGACCAACGCCGCCACCGCCATCGGCCAGGCCTACGCCGACTCGGTGCCGATGCTGGTGATCTCCAGCGTCAACCACACCGCCAGCCTGGGCAAAGGCTGGGGCTGCCTGCACGAGACCCAGGACCAGCGCGCCATGACCGCGCCGATCACTGCGTTCTCGGCCGTCGCTCTGACTCCGGAAGACCTGCCCGAACTGATCGCCCGCGCCTACGCGGTGTTCGACAGCGAGCGCCCGCGCCCGGTGCACATCTCGGTACCGCTCGATGTACTCGCCGCACCCATCGCCCGCGACTGGACCAACGAAGTCGTGCGCCGCGCCGGCCGTGGCCTGCCGAGCGCCGATGCGCTGCGCCAGGCTGTGGATAAGCTCGCCGCCGCCAAGCGCCCGATGATCATCGCCGGCGGCGGCGCGTTGCATGCCGCCGACGCCCTGGCCGCGCTCAGCGAGCGCCTGGCCGCGCCGCTGTTCACCAGCGTCGCCGGCAAGGGCCTGCTGGCGCCGGAAGCACCGCTCGCCGCTGGTGCCACGCTGTGCGTGCAGGCTGGTTGGGACATGATCGCCGAGGCGGACGTAGTGCTGGCCATCGGCACCGAGATGGCCGACACCGACTACTGGCGCGAGCGCCTGCCGCTGACCGGCGAGGTGATCCGCGTCGACGTCGATTCGCGCAAGTTCAACGACTTCTACCCGAGTGCCGTGGCGCTGTTGGGCGACTCGAAAGCGACCGCCGAAGCGCTGCTCGCTGCGCTGCCGGCTGCTGCCCGTGATGCTTCCAGCGCCCGTGACCGCGTTGCCCAGCTACGCAAGCAAATCGACGGCAGCCATGCGCCGCTGCAGCTTATCCACAAGGCGATCCTCGAACGCATCGCCAAGACGCTGCCGGACAATGCCTTCATCGCCAGCGACATGACCCAGCTCGCCTACAGCGGCAACTACCTCTACCCGAGCAAGGCGCCGCGCGGCTGGCTGCACCCCACCGGCTACGGCACCCTCGGCTACGGCGTGCCCGCTGGCATCGGCGCCAAGTTCGGCGCGCCGGAGCGTCCGGGCCTGATCCTGGTGGGCGATGGCGGCTTCCTCTACACCGCGCAGGAACTGGCTACCGCCACCGAGGAACTGGACAGCCCGCTGGTGGTGTTGCTGTGGAACAACGATGCGCTCGGGCAGATCCGCGACGACATGATCAGCCTCGACATCGAGCCCATCGGCGTCCTGCCGCGCAACCCGGACTTCGCCCTGCTGGCTCGCGCCTACGGCTGCGAAGTGCGCCAGCCGCAGAGCCTGGACGAGCTGGAGCGCGAGCTGCGCGAAGGCTTCGCCCACCCGGGCGTGACCCTCATCGAACTGAAACACGCCTGCGCGAAGTAGGCCCCGTTGCACCCGCCGGGGCCCAGGCCCCGGCGCATTGAAGGACTTCCCCCATGCGCTTCTCGAACTTCACCCAACGCATCGCCGGCGACGGCGCTGCCGCCTGGGACATCCACTACCGCGCCCTGGCGCGCATGGAGCAGGGCGACGACATCCTGCTACTGTCGGTCGGCGATCCCGACTTCGACACCCCGGCGCCCATCGTGCAGTCGGCCATCGACAGCCTGCTCAGCGGCAACACCCACTACTCCGACGTGCGCGGCAAGCGCGGCCTGCGCGAAGCCATCGCCCGCCGCCACACCCAGCGCAGCGGCCAGGCCGTGGACGCGAACAACGTCGTGGTGCTGGCCGGTGCGCAGTGCGCCCTCTACGCCGTGGCGCAGTGCGTGCTGAACCCGGGCGACGAAGTGATAGTCGCCGAGCCCATGTACGTCACCTATGAAGCGGTGTTCGGTGCCTGCGGCGCCAAGGTCGTGCCGGTGTCGGTGCGCTCCGAGCACGGCTTCCGCGTGCAGGCCGAGGACGTGGCGAAACTCATCACCCCGCGCACCCGCGCCATCGCCATGAACAGCCCGCACAACCCCTCCGGCGCGAGCCTGCCGCGCGCCACCTGGGAGGCCTTGGCCGCGCTGTGCGTCGAACATGACCTGTGGATGATTTCCGACGAGGTCTACAGCGAGCTGATCTTCGACGGCGAACACATCAGCCCGGCCAGCCTGCCAGGCATGGCCGAGCGCACCGCGACCCTCAACAGCCTGTCCAAGTCCCACGCCATGACCGGTTGGCGGCTGGGCTGGGTGGTCGGTTCCGAAGCGCTCTGCGGGCACCTGGAAAACCTCGCCCTGTGCATGCTCTACGGCTTGCCGGACTTCATCCAGGATGCCGCCTGCACCGCCCTGGAAGCGCAGCTGCCGGAACTGGAAGCCATGCGCGAGGCCTACCGCCAGCGCCGCGACCTGGTCCTCGACTGCCTGCAGGACTGCGTCGGCCTGCGCGCCCTGCGTCCGGACGGCGGCATGTTCGTGATGGTCGACATCCGCCCCACCGGCCTCTCGGCGCAAGCGTTCGCCGACTTGCTGCTGGATCGCTTCGGCGTCTCGGTGCTGGCCGGCGAAGCCTTCGGCCCCAGCGCTGCCGGACACATCCGCCTGGGCCTGGTGCTCGGCGCCGCGCCGCTGCGCGAAGCCTGCCGCCGTATCGCCCTGTGCGCCGCCGAACTCTTGCAGGAGAAACGCTATGCATGACCGCCTGAAGCTCTACATCGACGGGGCCTGGGTGGCGCCCCAAGGGCAGGGCCTGGCCGAGGTGCAGAACCCGGCCACCGAGGAAGTCATCGGCCGCGTACCGCTGGGCGCCGAAGCCGACGTGAACCGCGCGGTGGACGCCGCGCGCCGCGCATTCCCGGCCTGGTCGACTACGCCGTCCCACGTGCGCGCCGGCTACATCCGCGCCCTGGCCGAACAGCTGAAAGCACGCGCCGACGAGATGGCCGCGCTGATCACCGCCGAACTGGGCATGCCGGTGCAGTGGTGCCGCATGGTGCAGGTCGACGGTCCGATCGAGGGCCTGGAAAGTTACGCGCCTCTGGCTGCTCACATGGACGAAGTGCGCGAGGTCGGCAACTCGCTGATCGTGAAGGAAGCGGTCGGCGTCTGCGCCTTCATCAACCCCTGGAACTACCCGCTGCACCAGCTGATCGGCAAGCTCGCGCCGGCCCTGGCCGCCGGCTGCACCGTGGTGGTGAAGCCGAGCCAGGACACTCCGCTGCACGCCTTCCTGCTGGCCGAGATGATCGACGCCATCGGCCTGCCGGCCGGGGTGTTCAACCTGGTCAGCGGCCCCGGCTCGAAGGTCGGCGAAGCGCTGTCGCGGCATCCCGATGTGGACATGGTGTCCTTCACCGGGTCGACCACTGCAGGCATTCGCGTGTCCGAGGCTGCGGCGCCGACGGTCAAGCGCGTGTGTCTGGAGCTGGGCGGCAAGTCGCCGTTCCTGATCACCGCTGATGCCGATCTCGCAGCCGCCGTGCGCCATGGTGTGCAGGACGTGATGATCAACTCCGGGCAGACCTGCACTGCGCTGACCCGCATGCTGCTGCCGGCCAGCCGTTACGCCGAAGCACTGGAAATCGCCCGCGCCGAAGCCGAGGCGTTGAAGCTCGGCGACCCGCTGGATGCGGACAGCTTCCTCGGCCCGATGTGCTCGGCCGGCCAGCGCCGCACCGTGCTGGACTACATCCGCATCGGCCAGGAAGAGGGTGCGCGCCTGATCTGCGGTGGCGCTGATCGCCCCTTCGGCCTGGAGCGCGGCCACTACGTGCAGCCGACGGTGTTCGCCGACGTGAACAACCAGATGCGCATCGCCCGCGAGGAAATCTTCGGCCCGGTGCTCTGCCTGATTCCCTACGCCGACGAAGCCGAAGCCCTGCAGATCGCCAACGACTCGCCGTTCGGCCTGTCCAGCGCGGTCTGGGCCGGCGACCGCGAAGACGGCCTGCGCCTCGCCCGGCAGATGCGCGCCGGCCAATGCTTCGTCAACGGTGGTGCCTTCAACTACCGCGCGCCCTTTGGCGGCTACAAGCAGTCCGGTAACGGCCGCGAATGGGGCGAGCAGGGCTTGCACGAGTTCGTCGAGCTCAAGGCCATCCAGCTCTGAAGTACGGGGAGGGCAGGGCCCTCCCCTCAGCATCCAAGGATTCCCATGAACGTACTCATCGTCCACGCCCACAACGAACCCCAGTCCTTCAGCACCGCGCTGTACCAACTGGCCGAGGAAACCCTGCGCGGCCAGGGCCACGAGGTGAAGACCTCGGACCTCTACGCGATGAACTGGAACCCGGTGGCCAGCGCCGCCGACTTCGGCAACCGCACCAACCCGGACTACCTGGTGTACGCCCTGGAACAGCGCGAAGGCGCCAAGGCCAAGACCATCGCTGCCGATATCCAGGGCGAGCTGGACAAGCTGCTCTGGGCGGACCTGGTGATCTTCAACTTCCCGATCTACTGGTTCTCCGCGCCGGCCATCCTCAAGGGCTGGTTCGACCGCGTGCTGGTCTCGGGCATCTGCTACGGCGGCAAGCGCTTCTACGACCAGGGCGGCCTGGCCGGCAAGAAAGCGCTGGTGACCGTGACCCTCGGCGGGCGCGACCACATGTTCGGCGAAGACGCGATCCACGGCCCGCTGGAAGACATGCTGCGGCCGATCCTGCGCGGCACCCTGGCCTACACCGGCATGAGCGTGCTGCCGCCCTTCGTCGCCTGGCACGTGCCCTACATCAGCACCGAAGCGCGCCAGGACTTCCTGCGCCAGTACCAGGAGCGCCTGCAGCGCCTGGAGCAGGACCAGCCGCTGGAATTCGTGCGCCTGGATCAGTTCGACGAGCGCCTGTATCCGCTGCCGCGTTGAGCCGAAACGGCGGATAACCGCTTCGCGGTTATTCGCCCTACGTTTCCGCCTGGATTCCCCCTGTAGGAGCGGCCCATGGCCGCGATTCGCGCGCATGGCGCGCTCCTACAGGGGTATTTCAGTGTCCGTGAACGGATAAGCGCGCCCACGAAAAAGGGCGCACATCATCGAGACATGCGCCCTGGAGGAAAGGGTCAGTCGCTGCAGCCAGGTATGCGCGGGGGGAGAGTTGGCAAGCGGCGGGTGTGCCGGGTGCCAGACGATGGGAGTTGTACAGCCCACCGTTGCTGCAGCGACTTGGTTGCCACTATACGTGGCAACGGTTGTAGGAAAATGTCCCTATACTGCGATTCAGTTTTGCGGATGGGGCAACAGTGGACACTCTACATGCGATGCGGGTCTTCACCCGCGTGGTCGATTCCGGCAGCTTCACCGCCGCTGCGAATGCCCTGGGGCTTTCCACGGCCCAGGTGTCGCGGGTGGTTTCGGATCTCGAAGGCCACCTGCAGGCGCGCCTGCTGCACCGCACCACCCGGCGCCTGGCTCTGACCGAGACCGGCGAGCGCTACCTGCAGCGCTGCCGCGAGATCCTCCTCGACGTGGATGAAGCCGAGGCCGAAGCCAACGGCGCGCACCTGCGTCCGCGGGGCCGTCTGCGCGTGCATTCGCTCACCGGCCTGGGCCAGCAGCACCTGATCCCGCTGATCTCGCGCTACGGCGAGCAGCATCCGGAGGTCTACATCGAGCTGACCCTGGCCCAGCGCCAGCCGGACATCCTCGAGGACGGCCAGGACGTGGTCATCACCCGCGACCGCGAGCTGCCCGACTCCGAATATGTCGCCCAGACACTCGGCACCATCTACAGCGTGCTTTGCGCCAGCCCCGGTTATCTCGCCCGGCATGGCACGCCGCGCGCTGTCGAAGACCTTCGCGAGCACCGCTGCCTGCGCTTGCAGGACCCGACCTTTCCGGAAGGCTGGGCTTTCGACGAGAACAACGAGGGTAGCGTGATCCGCCCGCGCGACACCTTCATGGTCAACGTCGCCGAAGCCCTCGCCGGCGCTGCCCGCGCCAATATGGGCATCTGCCTGCTGCCCAGCTACGTGGCTGCTCCGGCGTTGCGCCAGGGCGAACTGGTGCGGGTACTGCCCGAACATCGCCTGCACGTGCGGCAGATCTTCGCGCTCTATCCGTCGCGGCGATTCCTCGACGCGAAGATTCGGACCTGGGTCGAGTTCCTCAAGGAGGAATTGCCCAGCGCTTTCGATGCCGACGAGCGCGTGCTTAACGACGCGAAACACTGGGCTTGAACGATTGTTGCTCAATAGGCAATGGTCTATTGGTTAGCTTGCTATTTTTCTGGCTGTCACGGAGTCGTAACCTTTGTCTCGCCCCCAACGAGCGGGGCCAATCAAAGGTTCGAAAATCATGTCCCGTAAACTTGTTGTTGCTGCCCTGCTGTCCGTTTGTTCGCTGTCCTTCGTGCAACTGAGCTTTGCCGAAGAGTCCCGACTGATGACCGACAAGATGGTCAAAGCCAACGAGGCCGCCATCGCCGCTTCCCAGCAAGCAGGCGACGCCGAGCGCACCGCCGGCAAGGCCGCCGCCAAGTCCCACACCGATTCCTGATCGGCGTACTTTCCCCCGGGAAGGCCGGTGCGTGAGCCGGAATTCCCAATGCCTTGCGCCGCGTACGAAACGCGGCGCTTTTTTATTCGGCAGTCGGCGAATGACTTTTACACAAAATGAAAAGGTCTTTCGCCAGAACCGGCATTGATGCGAAATAGATAGGTCAATAAACTTGCCCATATTCGCCGGCCTGTCCCCTCTTCTTGCGTGACGGCCCGCCGCACTTCTCGCCACCCGGCGAGCGCCCGCAAGCATCACAGGGCACGACTTCCTGACGCCGATTTCAGATTGCTCCAATCGACGTCTCCTCAAGGCCGCTGACTTCAGCGGCCTTTTTTTTGGTCGTGCGGCGGCCGATCTGCCATTCATCGCCCACTCCAGAAGCAGAGACTCCCTGTAGATAACCATTCCAGAGCCCTCGGAGGCTGTTGGCCTGGAAATGTAGTGAAGTAAACATAAAAATAGATATTGCCGTTATCTGAAATTTTCACTACAAAACATCCACAACATCCAAGGAAGCTGCCATGCCCAGCCTCAAAGATCGCCTCGCTTCGCCGGAAGTCGTCCTGACCCCGGCCGAACGCAAGGTCCTG
Source organism: Pseudomonas sp. QL9 (assembly GCF_041409665.1). Classification (NCBI taxonomy): domain Bacteria; kingdom Pseudomonadati; phylum Pseudomonadota; class Gammaproteobacteria; order Pseudomonadales; family Pseudomonadaceae; genus Pseudomonas; species Pseudomonas sp. QL9. The sequence goes on along the minus strand of NZ_CP166971.1, from coordinate 2,535,728 downwards.
CGTGCTCTCCTCGACGATTACCCGCGCCTGGGCCTCGGCCCGATGGCGCGCCTGGCCCGGCAGGCCGGAGTCAGCGATCCGACCATCCTGCGGCTGGTGAAGAAGCTCGGCTTCGGCGGCTACGCCGATTTCCAGGAAACCCTGCTCAGCGACGTCGACGATCGCCTGCGCTCGCCGAGCACCTTGCTTGCCGAACGCCGCGAGCGCATGGAGGACGCCGACGCCTGGTCAGGCTACCTGGCTAACACGCGCGACAACCTGCAGCACACCCTTGGCCTGACCCAGGCTGATGACATCCGCTTGCTGTGCGACTGGCTGCTCGACCCGCGCTTTCGCGTGTTCTGCCACGGCGGCCGCTTCAGTCGCTTCCTCGCCGGCTACCTGGTCACCCACCTGCGGCTGCTGCGCGGTGGGTGCCTGTGGCTGGACGACGGCATGGCGCTGCCCGACCTGCTGCACGACATGGATCGCCAGTCGCTGCTGGTGCTGTTCGACTACCGGCGTTACCAGGCCCAGGCCCTGCTCGTTGCGCAGACCGCCAAGGCGCGTGGCGCTCGCGTGGTGCTGTTCACCGATATCTACGCCTCGCCACTGCGCGAACTGGCCGACCTGATCGTCAGCGCGCCGGTGGAGTCGAGCTCGCCGTTCGACTCCCTGGTCCCCGCCATGGCACAGGTCGAAGCGCTGGTCGCCAGCCTGGTGGCGCGCAGCGACAACCAACTGGATGAACGCCTGGAGGTCATCGACCAGTTGCGTTCCGCCTTCAACACCCATCTGCTCGAGGAGTGATCATGTTCAGCCTGCCCCACGCGTCTCCGCGCGATTTGCCCTATCGCCGGGGCGAGACCGCGATCCTGTTCGTCGACATGCAGAACGCCTGGGTCGTGCCCGGCCGCGATGCACACGTCGATCCTGACAAGGCGCGTTACTTCTACGATCGCGTGCAACGCCAGGTGATTCCCAACCAGCAACGCCTTCTGGCGGCCATGCGCGAGGCAGGGCAGGACGTGCTGCACACCATCATCGAGAGCCTCACCGCCGACGGTCGCGACCGCTCCCTCGATCACAAGCTGTCGGACATGCACCTGCCCAAGGGGCATCCGGATGCCCAGGTGATAGACGCGCTGGCGCCGACGGAGAACGAGATCGTGCTGCCCAAGACCTCCTCCGGTGTCTTCAACTCCACCGCCATCGACTATGTGCTGCGCAACCTGGGGGTGCGCCACCTGATCGTCTGCGGCGTGGTCACCGACCAGTGCGTGGACATGGCCGTGCGCGACGCCGCCGACCGCGGCTACCTCGTAACCCTGGTCGAGGACGCCTGCGCCACCCATACCGCCGAGCGCCACCAGGCCTGCCTGGAGGCCATCAAGGGTTACTGCTGGATCGCCGACACCGACACCGTGCTGGCGCGTATCGCCAACCTCGACTGACCGCGGAGCATGCCATGAGCCATTCCACCGGGCCGCTGCCCCTGAGCAGCTTCGTCACCACCGACCTCGCCGGTATCACCCGCGGTCGATCATTGCCTACCTCGGCAGTCGCCGAGCAACTGGCCAGTGGCTGCGGCTGGGTGCCGGCGAACAGCGCGCTGACCCCCCAGGACATCATTGCCGAAGACAATCCCTGGGGCAGTCATGGCGACTTGCGCCTGCTGCCCGATCCGCTCAGCCATCTGCGCGTGGAGCAGGGACCCGACCCGCTGGCGCCGGCGCTGGACTACTACCATGGCGATCTGGTGGAAACCGATGGCACGCCATGGCCGGTGTGCCCGCGCACCCTGCTGCGCGAGGAAATTGCCCGCTACCGCGAACTTGGCCTTCAGGTCACGGCTGCCTTCGAACATGAATTCACCCTGCTGGGCCTGCCGCAGGCAACCGGGGGCGCCTTCTCGCTGCAGGCCCAGCGTGCCGCGGGTAACTTTCCCGGCTGGGTGCTGAGCGCGCTGGAACAGGCTGGGGCCGATCCCGAGATGTTCCTCCCGGAGTACGGTCGCTTGCAGTACGAGGTGACTTGCCGGCCGACCCAGGGTGTGGCCGCCGCCGATCGTGCGGTGAATGTCCGCGAGGTGACCCGCGAGATCGCCCGGCAGATGGGCCTGGGAACCTGTTTCTCGCCGCTGCGTGCGCCGGGTGAGGTGACCAACGGCGTGCATCTGCACCTGAGCCTGCAGAGCCTCGACGGCACGCCTCGCTTCTACGACGCCGAGCAGCCGCACAACCTTTCGGAACTGGCCCGCCACTGGGCCGCCGGGGTGCTGCGTCACCTGCCGGCGCTGTGCGCGCTGACCGCGCCGACAGCCGTCTCCTATCTGCGCCTGAAACCGCATCACTGGAGCGCCGCCTACGCCTGCCTGGGCCTGCGCAACCGCGAGGCGGCGCTGCGCATCTGTCCGGTGGTCAGCCTCGGCGGCAAGCCGCTGGCGCGGCAGTTCAACCTGGAATTCCGGCCGATGGACGCCACCGCCTCCCCACACCTGGCCATGGCCGCCGTGCTTATCGCCGGCCGCCTGGGGGTGCAGGAGCGTTTGCCGCTGCACGCGGTGGCCGATGTCGATCCGGACTCGCTCGACGCCAGCGAGCGCGAGGCTCTGGGCATCCGGGCATTGCCCGGAACTTTGGAGCAGGCCCTGCAACTGCTGCAGGACGACCATGCCCTGTGTGCGCAGCTGCCGCCTGCCCTGCTGCAGACCTACTTCGCGATGAAACGCCAGGAGCTGGCGCTGACCCGTGACCTCACCGACGACCAGGTGTGCGATCGCTATGCCAGCCTCTACTGAACGCGGAATCTACCGCGACCCGCCCTTGCGCCTGATCAACCCCCAGGGGCGCAGTCCGGTGCTGCTGGTCTGCGAGCATGCCAGCCGGTACATCCCGGCGGAGCTCGAACAGCTTGGGCTGGATGAGGCGGCGTCCCGCGAGCATATCGCCTGGGACATAGGCGCCCTGGCGCTGGCCGAGACACTGGCCGAGCGCCTTGACGCGCCGCTGTTGGCTGCCGGCTACTCGCGCCTGCTGATCGACCTGAACCGTCCGCTGACGGCGCCCGACAGCATCCCCGAACACAGCGAGATCTATCCGATTCCGGGCAACCGGGGATTGTCCGAGGCCAACCGGATCGAGCGCCAGCGACAACTGTTCGAGCCTTTCCACCGGACCCTGGGCGAGCTCATCGACCAGCGCCTGGCGGACGGTCTGCCGCTGCGTCTGGTCGGCGTGCACAGCTTCACGCCGTGTTACCGCGGCGTGCAGCGACCCTGGGAGGCCGGCGTGCTGTTCGGCCGTGCCGAGCGCTACGCGCGGCGGATCATCGAAGGCCTGCGCCGGGATGGCGGCCAGATCGGCGCCAACCAACCCTACGACATTGATCCGGCCGAGGACATGACGGTGCCGGTGCATGGTGACGAGCGCGGCATCGACGCCGTGCTGATCGAAATCCGCAACGATGGACTGCGCGATCCTTCCGGGGTCGCGGCCTGGGCCGAGCGTCTTTACCCCTGGCTCTGAGGGAGGGCCGGCGTGCCGGCCCGCATAGAACAACAAGAAACGCGCTGTCGTGCTCGCGGCGCCCCCGACAACGATAAAGCTGCCGTATCGAGAGGACCCCTCCATGGCCATCGAACAGTTTGGCTACCAACAACAGCTCCGCCGCAGTCTTTCCCTCAGCGACCTGGTCATCTACGGGATGATCTTCATGATTCCCATCGCGCCATTCGGCGTGTACGGCTGGGTTCACGCCGATTCCCAGGGCATGGTGCCCATGGCCTACCTGGTGGGGATGCTGGCGATGCTCTTCACCGCCCTCAGCTATGGCGCCATGGCCCGCGCCTTCCCCATCGCCGGATCGGTCTACTCCTATGCCCAACGTGGCATACACCCGCATGTCGGCTTCATCGCGGGCTGGGTGTTGCTGCTCGACTACCTGATGATTCCACCCTTGCTCTACGTGTTCAGCGCGCTGGCGCTCAACCACCTGTATCCGCAGGTGCCCAAGCTCGCCTGGATGCTCGGCTTCCTGGTCTCGGCGACACTGGTGAACCTGCGCGGCATCACTTTCGCCGCACGCTTCAACCTGCTGTTCCTGATCGCCGAGATGATCGTGCTGGGCATCTTCCTGGTGGTCGGCTACCACGCCCTGGAAGGCGGCATGGGCAATGGTCGACTGACCTTGGCGCCGCTCTACCAGCCGGAGCACTTCGATCTCGGCCTGGTGATGCGTGCGGTGTCCATCGCGGTCCTGTCTTTCCTTGGCTTCGACGCCATTTCCACCCTGGCCGAGGAGGTCAAGGGCGACCCGGCGCGACAGATCGGCCGCGCCTCGCTGATCGCCCTGTTCGTCATGGGCGGCATCTTCGTCCTGCAGACCTGGTTGGCTACCGATCTGGCTGCCGGCATGACCTTCCAGTCGGCCGACACTGCCTTCTACGAGATCGCCGAGGCGGCTGGTGGCAAGTGGCTCTCCAGCCTGACTGCCGTGGCTACCGCGTTGGCCTGGGGGGTGACTGTGTCCATCACCTCGCAGGCCGCGGTCTCGCGCCTGCTCTACTCCATGGCCCGCGATGGACGCCTGCCGCGCCCCCTGGCCAAGGTCCACGAGCGCTACAAGACCCCGCATGTCAGCCTGTACCTGGTAGCCGTTCTCTCCCTGGGCATCGGCATCGCGTTCCTGGATGCGCCGGACGTGCTCACGTCGCTGGTCAATTTCGGTGCGCTTACCGGCTTTTGCCTGCTGCATCTGGCAGTGATCAATCACTACTTCATCCGCCAGAAAAGCGGGAAGGTGGTGCGCCACCTGCTGTGCCCGCTGATCGGACTGGTGATCATCGGCTACGTGCTACTGAGCATGAGCCCCGATGCCCAGTACCTCGGCCTGGCCTGGATTGCCGTTGGCCTGGTCTACCTGGCGGTGCTGCACAAGCGCGGCAAGGCCGGGGAGCTGGCGGCAGGGCTGTGATCCGACTCTAGTTGAGCCTGATGGCGGCCCTGCCACCTCGGTGCGGGGTCGTTTGCGAGCGGGCCCGCTCCTACGTGGCTTCTGGGTCTCCGCGTTCGCGGGGATGACGCCGAAAAGCACGAAATTCAAGGCCGGCTCTCCCGCGAACGCGGGAGCCCAAAAAGACAGTTGCTCCTACGGCAGCAGCTGTCAGTCCTCGCCGAGGAATTCTGCGCGGCTCAGCCCGTGGCGCTGCATCTTCTCGTTGAGGGTGCGGCGCGGCAGGCCGAGCAGTTCCATCACCGCCTTGATGTCACCCTTGCACTGGCTCAGCGCCTGGCGGATGCACTCGGCTTCGTAGGCTTCCATGCGTTCGAGCAGGCCGTTGCCGGGCGGCGTCGGGAGCTCGGCTTCGCGGTCCAGCCCGAGGACGTGGCGCTCCGCGGCGTTCACCAGCTCGCGCACGTTGCCCGGCCAGTCGTGGGCCAGCAGGCGCGCCAGTTCGGCGGTGGAAAGCGGCGGCGCCTCGCGGCCGAGCTTTTCGCCGGCCAGGTGAGTGAAGTGCTCGAACAGCAGGGGGATGTCCTCGCGTCTTTCGCGCAGCGGTGGCAGGCGCAGTTCGGCGACGTTCAGGCGATACACCAGGTCTTCGCGGAAGCGCCCGGCGCGGGCCTCTTCCAGCAGGTCGGGCTTGGTCGCCGCGATGACCCGCAGGTCGACGCGGATGCTCTGGTTCGAGCCCAGGCGTTCCAGTTGGTGCTCCTGCAGCACGCGCAGCAGCTTGACCTGCTGGGCCAGCGGCATGCTCTCGATCTCATCGAGGAACAGGCTGCCGCCGTTGGCGTGTTCCAGCTTGCCGATGCGCTTGCCCTGGGCGCCGGTGAAGGCGCCGCTCTCGTGACCGAACAGCTCGCTCTCGAACAACTGCTCGGGAATGGCTGCGCAGTTCAGCGCGACGAAGGGCTTGTCGGCGCGCGGACCGAAGTCGTGCAGGCAGCGCGCGACCAGTTCCTTGCCGCTGCCGGTTTCGCCGCGGATCAGCACGTTGACCGGCGTGCCGGCCAGCGCCAGCACTTGCCGGCGCAGGTTTTCCATCGGCCGCGACACGCCGAGCAGGCGCGATTCCACGCGGTCCTTGAGCGCCGCCTGCTCGCGCAGCTGGCGGTTCTCCAGCACCAGGCGGCGCTTCTCCAGCGCGCGGCGCAGGCTGTCGAGCAGGCGTTCGGGAGTGAAGGGTTTCTCGATGAAGTCGTAGGCGCCGTTGCGCATGGCCTGCACCGCCATGGGTACGTCGCCGTGGCCGGTGACCATGATCACCGGCAGGTCGCGGTCCAGCTGCTGCAGGCGCTCGAGCAGGGCCAGGCCGTCCATGCCGGGCATGCGCACGTCGCTTACCACTACGCCGGGGAAGCCCCGTTCGAGTGTTTTCAGGCACTCCTCGGCGTTCTTGCACAGGCGCACTTCGAAGCCGGAAAGCTGCAGCCATTGCTGCACCGCCTCGCGGATGGCGGCTTCGTCATCGACGAATATCACGTGTTCGGTCATGGCTCTTCGCTTGCGGCAGGCAGCACGAGGCGGAACAGCGCACCGCCTTCGGGCCGGTTGGCGGCCTCCAGGCGGCCGCCGAGTTCATGGACGATGCCGTAGGATACCGCCAGTCCCAACCCCAGTCCTTCGCCCACCGGCTTGGTGGTGAAGAAGGGATCGAAGACGCTGGCCAGGTGTTCGGCGGCGATGCCCGGGCCGTTGTCGGCGATGTCCAGGCACCAGTCGCCATCCTCGCGGCGCAGGTGGATGGCTATGTGGGGGTGCTCGATGCCGGCCAGCGCATCCAGGGCGTTGCGCAGCAGATTCACCAGCACCTGTTCGAGGCGGATGGCGTCGCCAAGCACCCAGGCCGGTACGCTGAGTGTCTGGCTGACTTCTACCTGATCGGCACGAATGCGCACGGCGAGCAATTGCAGCGCCTGGTCGAGCACGTGGCCGAGTTCGATGCGTTCGCGCAACCCGCCGGGCGTCTTGCGGGCGAAGGTCTTCAGGTGGCCGGTCAGTGCGGCCATGCGCTCCAGCAGTTCGTCCACGCGGGCCAGCGCGGTGCGTGCTTCGTCCGCACGGCCGGCGTCGAGCAGCAGGCGCACGCTGGCCAGGTGCATGCGTTGGGCGGTCAGCGGCTGGTTGATCTCGTGGGCGAGGGCGGCGGACATCTGCCCCAGCGCTGCCAGCTTGGCTGCCTGGACGAGCCCGTCCTGCGCGGTGCGCAAGGCTGCGGTGCGTTGCTCGACAAGTAGCTCCAGCTCTTCGCGACTGCGCTGGCGCAGGCGTTCGATGCGCCGCCGCTGTTGCAGCCAGAGGAACAGGAAGACCAGCGCCAGCCAGGTGCCGGCGGCAGCGAGGCGGGCGCTCATGACGTTGCTCTGGATGTCTTTCGCATCGCGCAGCAGGTGCAGCGTCCAGCCGTCCTCGGCGAGGGTGATCGACTGCCAGAGGAAGTCCGTCTCGCCCTGTTCGGTGCTCACCCGCACCAGTTGGCTGCCGTCGCCCAGCGGCTCGAGGGTGCGGTGGCGCAGCGGGCTCAGCGGCTGGCGGTCGTACTGGCGAGTCTCCGCCAGCTCCAGGCGGGCGAAGGTGTCCAGCGGCTGTAGCTCTCGGTAGCGCCAGCCGTCGTGATTGGCGAGGAAGACGATGCCTTTGGCGTCGCTTACCAGCACCCGGTCAGGCGTCTGGCTCCATTGCCGTTCGAGGTCGGGGAATTCCAGCTTGACCACCATGGCGCCGAGGAAGCGCCCGGCCCCATCGCGCACCGCGTTGGACAGGAAGTAGCCGGGGATGCCGCTGGTCACGCCGACCGCGTAGAAGCGCCCGGTGCCCTGGGCGAGGGTCTGGCGGAAGTAGGGGCGGAAGGCATAGTTGTGGCCGACGTAGCTGGTCGGCAGGTCCCAGTTGCTCGCCGCCACCGCCAGGCCGTCGCGGTCGAGCAGTTCCAGGGTCGAGGTGCGCGCGGCCGCGTTGACCTGTTGCAGCTTGAGGTTGAGCGCCTGTTGCCGCTCGCTGTCGACCGGGCCGGCCAACGCCTGGCGGATATCCGGGTCCAGCGCGAGCACCGCCGGCAGGCTGCGGTAGCGTTCGAGCAGGGTGCGCAGGGAGCTGGCGTAGAGGCCCAGCTGTTCATGCGCCGCTTCCGCCTCGACGAGCAGGGCACGCTGGCGTGCGTGATGCCCGGCCCAGTACACCGACAGCGCGAGGCCGGCGAGCACCAGCAGGCTCGCGAAAATCAGGCGCAGGGGGCGGGAAGCGGACATGGCGGCGCGCGGGTGACGGACGGAGCGCGACCATAGCACGTCCGGCCCCTGGCCCGGCGCCATCGCCACTGGCTACACTGCGCGCCCCTGAGGAGAAACCTTCGATGCAGCTGATCGCCTGGTCCCATTCCTGTTCCGCCGGCTTCACCCTGCGCGGCTGGCACAGCGAGCCCAGCGGCAAGCCGTTGCTGCATTTCCTGCATGGCAACGGTTTCTGCAGCCGCGCCTACGAGCCGATGCTCAAGCGCCTGGCGCAGGACTTCGATCTCTGGCTGTGCGACGTCCAGGGTCACGGCGACAGCGACCACGGCGGCCGTTTCCACGGCTGGAACCGCAATGCCGAGATGGCCGTGGAAGCCTTCGAGGCCGGTCGCGGCGTCTTCGGCGACGTGCCGCGCTACGCCTGCGGGCACAGCTTTGGCGGCGTACTCAGCAGCCTGATCCTCGGTCGTCATCGGGACCTGTTCACCCGCGCCGTGCTGCTCGATCCGGTGCTCTTCACACCGGCGATGATCGGCGTGATGGCGCTCTCCGAGGTGCTTGGCCTTCACGAGCGGCGCACCATGGTGCAGAAAGCGAAGAACCGGCGCAGCCAGTGGCCGGATCGCGCCGCCGCCTACGCCGGGCTGCATGGCCGCGGCATCTTCAAGGGCTGGGCCGACGAGGCGCTGCAGGCTTACGTCGAGTACGCGATCAAGGTGGGAGAGGGCGGTGCCGAACTGAAGTGCCGGCCGAGCCGCGAGGCGGAAATCTTCAGCTCATTCCCCAAGCGCCTGTGGCCTTCGCTGGCCAAGGTGGTGACGCCGACCCAGGTGATCTTCGGCGAGAAGACCTATCCGTTCGTGCCCAAGGCGGTGGCGCGCTGGTGCGCGCTGAACAGCCACGTGAGCGGCCAGAGCGTCGCCGGCGGGCACTGCTTCATGCAGGAACATCCCGAGGACAGCGCCGAGCGGGTCGCGCGCTTCCTGCTCGGTCACGAATGAGTCAGTCGCCGACTTTCTTGCTGGTGTGATTGCGCCGCCACTCGTCGAGGTGCACGACCTCGGCCTTGTGCTGCGGCGCCGGTAGCGCGGCGGGCGGCGGGACTTCGCGGATCATGTCGATGGCCTGGGCGGCTTCCTGCGCCTGCGGCTCGTAACGGAAGGCTTCCAGTTCGACCGGGCCGGGACGCTGGCCGAACATGGTGATGCTGCCGTTGTAGCGGTCCTGGCCAGTGGCGGTGAACTCGAAGGCGTACTCGCGTGCCAGGCAAAGCACGCCTCGGCTGTTGCGGCGCACGCGCAAGGTGCGCAGTGCCACGACTTCGTCGAGCAGCTCCACGCCTTCGCGCGCGCAATGCTGGCGGGCGAGCTGCAGCGCGCGTTCGCGAATGCCATGCACGCGCCACCACCAAGCCCCGGCGGTGGCGAGCAGGAGGAATGCGAAAAGGTTACCCAAGGTCACTTCAAGGCTCCGCTCGGGAATCGGCGCACCAGCTTACCCAGTCTGCACTCCAGCGGCGAGAGCCGTTTGTTCCCAAGGACGTGAATTGCGCCCCATACTGACGCATCCCGTTTCAGGACCTCGTCATGCAGCCGCGTACGCCCCACGTTCTCGCCATCCAGTCTCACGTCGTCTTCGGTCATGCCGGCAACAGCGCGGCCGTCTTCCCCATGCGCCGTATCGGGGTCAACGTCTGGCCGCTGAACACAGTGCAGTTCTCCAACCATACTCAGTATGGCCACTGGACCGGCCAGGTGCTGCCGCCGGAGCAGATTCCTTCGCTGGTCGAGGGCATCGCCCAGATCGGCGAGCTGGGCAATTGCGACGCGGTGCTTTCCGGCTATCTCGGCAGCGCCGATCAGGGCCGGGCGATCCTCCAGGCGCTGGCGCAAATCCGCGAAGCCAACCCGCGCGCCATCTATCTGTGCGACCCGGTCATGGGGCATCCGGAGAAGGGTTGCATCGTGGCGCCCGAGGTCGGTGAATTCCTCCTCCAGGAAGCCGCCGCGGTGGCTGACTACCTGTGCCCCAACCAGTTGGAGCTGGACAGCTTCTGCGGCCGCAGCCCGCAATCCCTGGCCGACTGCGAGGCCATGGCCCGCAGCCTGCTGGAGCGCGGCCCGAAGGCAGTGCTGGTGAAGCACCTGAACTACCCGGGCAAGCCCAGCGACGCTTTCGAGATGCTGCTGGTCAGCGCCGAAGGAAGCTGGCACCTGCGCCGCCCGCTGCTGGCCTTCCCGCGCCAGCCGGTGGGCGTCGGCGACCTGACCTCCGGCCTCTTCCTCGCCCGCCTGCTGCACGGCGACGAGCCCTGCATGGCGCTGGAGTTCACCGCCGCCGCGGTGCATGAAGTACTGCTGGAAACCCAGGCCTGCGGCAGCTACGAACTGGAGCTGGTGCGTGCCCAGGACCGCATCGCCCACCCTCGCGTGCGCTTCGAGGCCCGCTCGCTTTAAGCGCCTCTCGTAGGAGCGGACCTTGTCCGCGAACCTGCTCCCGTACTACGTCGGTGCGAGGCTGTTCGCGGATGAGAGCCGTTCCTACAGATCAAGCCGACTGCGGCATCTCCGGCTCGTGCCGGACGGGCGTTTCCTCCACCCGCTGAGCCATGCCCTGGGCGATCTCGCGTTCGCCCATGATCACCAGGTTGGCGCCGCTCTGCTCCAGGTACTCCACCTCGGCGTCGAAGTGCGCGCGGGCGATGATTTCCAGGTCGGCGCGGGCGCTGCGCGCCTGGCTGGCGATCTGCCCGGCCTCGAAGCCGTTGGGGATGGCAATCAGCAACCAGCGCGCGCTGGCCAGGTTGGCCTGGTTCAGCACGTCCAGGTTGGCGGCGTTGCCGACCACCACGCTGAGCCCACGCTCGCGCAGCTCGGCGGCTTTCTCGCGCTTGTCCTCGATCACCACCAGTGGTGTGCCTTCGCCTTGCAGGCGAGCGCTGATCAGCTCGCCGACCCGGCCGTGGCCGACCAGGATGGCGTGGTCGTGCTCGCGCACCGGCGGTGGCAGGTCCTCTTCGACGCTCGTGCCCTGGGTGGGCTGCGCTTCTTCACGGCGTGCCTGCAGGCGCTCGATGGCGATGAACAGCAGCGGGTTGACCAGGATCGACAGGATCGCGCCGGCCAGCACCAGGTCGCGGCCCTGTTCGGGCAGCAGGTGCAGGCTGACGCCCAGGCCGACCAGGATGAAGGAGAACTCGCCGATCTGCGCCAGGCTTGCGGCGATGGTCAGCGCGGTGCTGTTGGGGTGGCCGAACATCCGCACGATGAAGTAGGCGGCGATCGACTTGCCGAACACGATCACCAGGAAGGTCGCCAGCACCGGCAGCGGCTCGTGAATCAGGATCGCCGGGTTGAACAGCATGCCCACCGAGACGAAGAACAGCACGGCGAAGGCGTCGCGCAATGGCAGCGAGTTTTCCGCCGCCTCGTGGCTCAGCTCCGACTCGTTGAGGATCATCCCGGCGAAGAAGGCGCCAAGGGCGAAGGACACGCCGAACAGCACCGCCGAGCCGTAGGCGATGCCCAGGGCGATGGCCAGTACGGCGAGGGTGAACAGCTCGCGCGAGCCGGTCGCGGCGATCCGCTCAAGCACCCATGGCACCAACCGGCGGCCGCCAAGAATCATCACGGCGACGAAGGCCGCGACCTTGCCCAGGGTCAGCAGGATCGGCAGCAGCACGCCGCCGCTGGTCTCGCCGGAGCCGCCGAGGGAGCCGGCCAGCGCTGGCAGCAGCACAAGAGTGAGGACCATGGCCAGGTCCTCGACGATCAGCCAACCGATGGCGATGCGCCCGCGCTGGGTGTCGATCAGCTGGCGCTGTTCCAGGGCGCGCAGCAGCACGACGGTACTGGCCACCGAGAGCGCCAGGCCGAACACCAGGCCACCGCCGAACGGCCAGCCCATGAACCAGGCCAGGCCCATGCCGAGCAGGGTGGCGACACCGATCTGCACCACCGCGCCGGGAATGGCGATGGCCTTCACCGAGAGCAGGTCCTTGAGCGAGAAGTGCAGGCCGACGCCGAACATCAGCAGGATCACGCCCAGTTCGGCGATTTCCTGCGACAGCGCCTGGTCGGCGACGTAGCCCGGGGTGAAAGGGCCAGCCAGCACGCCGGCGAGCAGGTAGCCCACCAGCGGCGAGATGCGCAGGCGTTGGGCCAGGGCGCCGAGGACGAACGCCAGGACGAAGCCGGCGGCGAGGGTGGTGAGCAGCGGGGTGTGGTGCATCGTCTGGGCTCCGGGCACGCAGGGAGCGACCGCGCCGCGTGCGGCTGGTCGCTCGAAGGTGAATCACGGGGGCAAACCCGCGCTGGGGAAGTCTAGGCCCGGAAAGACGCTCGCGCCCGGCCGGGCAGCAAGGTTAACCCGTTGAAGCAGCGGAGCTTTTCGTTTTGCCAGAACGAATTCTTGTCAGGAAATGTCCGACTTCTCGTCCCATTCCTCGCGCAGCGCCTGGTAGCGCTGCTCTAGCTCCTGGCGCAGTTGGCGACGCTGCTGGGCCTGGACGTAGCGGCGCTTCTCCTCGCGGGTCTGCGGCTGCAGTGGCGGCACGGCGGTGGGTTTGCGCTCGTCGTCCAGCGCGACCATGGTGAAGAAGCAGCTGTTGGTGTGGCGCACCGATTGCTCGCGGATGTTCTCGGTGACCACCTTGACGCCGATCTCCATGGAGGTGCGGCCGGTGTAGTTGACCGAGGCGAGGAAGGTCACCAGTTCGCCTACGTGGATCGGCTCGCGGAAGATCACCTGGTCGACCGACAGGGTCACGGTGTAGTGCCCGGCGTAGCGGCAGGCGCAGGCATAGGCAACTTCGTCGAGGTACTTGAGCAGGGTGCCGCCGTGGACATTGCCGGAGAAGTTGGCCATGTCGGGGGTCATCAGGACGGTCATGCTGAGCTGGTGGTTGCCGGGTTCCATAGCGATCTCGCAGGCGGGTGAGGGGAGCAGGACTGGACGCACGCAAGGGCGTCCGGCGACACAATCCTTTCTACATCCCGCCGCGCGCCGCGGCCAGCATTGCCCGCGACGCGCCGTGCGATAGCCGGACGAACAGCCTGCCGGGCCCGGCGAGCCCGGCAGTGGGAGGGTTCAGCGACCGGCAGAAAGGCCGAAGTCGATGGCCAGGTCCGCGCCGGTGATGGCCTCCGCCTGCGAGCTGCAGAGGAACCAGACCAGGTCGGCGACTTCTTCCGGGCGGATGAAGCGCGCTGCCTTGCCCTGTGGGTAATCGCGCAGCAGGGCGCGCTTGTAGGCGTCGGGATTGCCCTGGCCGTAGCGCTCGGCCTGGTAGTCGAGCATCGGCGTGGCGATGTCCGCTGGCGAGATGGCGTTGACCCGCACGCCTTCCTCCGCCAGTTCCAGCGCCAGGGTACGGGTGAGCATGGTCAGCGCGGCCTTGCTCGCACAGTAGGCCGCCGAGCCGCGATAGGCCTGGCGCCCGGAGTCGCTGGAGATGTTGACGATGCAGCCGCGGCTTTCCTTCAGGTAAGGCGTGGCGGCCTGGCACATGTAGAAGGGGGCCTTGAGGTTGACGCCCAGCACCAGGTCGAAGTCGTCTTCGTTGAACTGTTCCACCGGGCCTTCACGCCAGACCCCGGCGGCGTTGATCAGGGCATCCAGGCGCCCGGTGCGGGCGAGGATGTCGGACATCAGGCTCTGGCAGTTGTCCGCGCGGCGCAGGTCGGCGACCGCGCTGGCGTCCAGCGGCACCTGGGAGTTGAGGGCGTGCAGCCCGCTCTTGTCGACGTCGGTGGCGGCGATGCGCCAGTGGCTCTGGGCGAAACGTTTCGCGATGGCCTTGCCGAGGCCGCCGGCGGCGCCGGTGATCAGAACAACGGGGGTGCTCATCGTGCGGGTGATCTCCCTGCCTGATAAGGGAAAGGCGCCCCGCCAGGCAGCGACGGGACGCCTCAAGGACAAGGGCCGCACGCGCGGCCCTTGTATCTACTGACCAAGAAAAGACCAGAATCTTCGCTTTGCCAGGGTAATTTTTTCGTAAATCCCGTGGGACGTTCGTCGCCTTACGCGTGGGTCAGATACCAGCGCCAATCCTGCTCGCCGACCTCGCTGACGAACTGTCGGAATTCTTCCCATTTGATCGCCAGGAAGATTTTCAGGAACTCCTCGCCGAAGGCCTCTTTCGCCCAGGCGGATTGCTCCAGGGTGCGCAGCGCGGTCAGCCAGTCGGTCGGCAGCGTTTCGCGGGCCTGTTCGTAGCCATTGCCGACGATTTCTTCGCCCGGATCGATCTGTTCGCGGATGCCCTTGTGGATGCCGGCCAGAATGGCTGCGGCGGCCAGGTAAGGGTTGGCGTCGGCGCCGCAGATGCGGTGTTCGACGTGGCGGCTCTTGGCCGGCCCGCCCGGCACGCGGAAGGACACGGTGCGGTTGTTCACGCCCCAGCTCTTGGCCAGCGGCGCGTAGCTGTTGGCCTGGAAGCGGCGGTAGGAGTTGGCGTTGGGGCAGAAGATCGCCAGCGCGTCGTTGAGCGTGGCCATCATGCCGCCGATGGCGTGGCGCAGCAGCGGGGTGCCGTGCGGGTCTTCGCTGGCCATCAGGTTGTTGCCCTGCTCGTCGGCCAGGCTCACGTGCATGTGCATGCCGCTGCCAGCCAGGTCGCCGAACGGCTTGGCCATGAAGCAGGCGATCAGCCCGTGCTTGTTGGCTACGCCCTTGACCAGGCGCTTGTAGCGCACGCCTTCGTCGACGGCGCGCAGGGCGTCGAAGCGGTGCTCCAGGGTCAGCTCGACCTGGCCAGGCGCGTACTCGGAAATGGCGGTGCGCACCGGCAGGCCCTGGGCTTCGCAGGCGGCGTAGAGGTCGTCGAGGAACGGCTGCAGCTGTTCCAGCTCGTAGACGCCGTAGACCTGCGGCGCCTGCGGGCGCACGCCGTTGGCCTGCAACGCCGGTTGCGGCCGGCCGCTGGCGTCGCGGTTCTTGTCCAGCAGGTAGAACTCCAGCTCCACCGCCATCACCGGGTGGAAGCCGTCGGCCTTCAGCCGGTCGATGGTGCGCGCCAGCACATGGCGCGGGTCGCCGGGGGTCGCCGGCAGGCCCTGGGTCGGGTGCATGCTCACCTGCACCTGGCCGGTAGGCACTGCGCGCCAGGGCTGCAGGGTCAGCGAGCCGGGGATCGGGTAGGTCCAGCAGTCGGCGTCGGCGACTTCCCAGACCAGGCCGCTGGCCTCGACGTCTTCACCCTGGATGGTCAGCGAAAGGATGGAACTGGGCAGCGGGCGGCCGTTCTCGAAGATCGCCAGCAGTTCGTCGCGGTGCAGCAGCTTGCCGCGCGGGATGCCGTTGGCGTCGATCAGCATCAGTTCGATGCTGCGCACGGCGGGATTCTGTTCGAGGAAGTCGCGGGCTTCCTGGGGATCGGCGAATTGCATGGTGGTCCTCGGTCGGCGCGTGGCGCCGGGTGTTCTTTTCATAGGAGCGGGCTTGCCGGGATGCCCGGCGTTCCCCTTTCCCTGTAGGAGCGGACCTTGTCCGCGATGGCCGGCGATACCGGCGCGATTCGCGGATGAGAACCGCTCCTACGGGGCCCGACCGTCAGTGTCACCTTCAGGCGGGCGCGATTCGCGGGTAGGGGCAGGTGTGGCGATCAGGCCTCGCGAGCGCCGGGAATGGCCAGCAACTCGGTAATGCCGGCGTCCAGGGTGGCGATCAGCTTGTCGACGTCGGCCGCGCTGGTGGATGGGCAGCAAAGGGTCATGTTGTGGAAGGGCGTGATCAGGATGCCGCGGTTGATCAGGTAAAGGTGCAACGCCATCTGCAGTTCGTCGTGGAAGGCGGCCTCGGCTTCGGCGCCGGTACGCGGCGAGACCGGGCAGAACTGGAATTCGCTGCGCGCGCCCAGTTCGGTCACCGACCACTTCAGGTCGTGCTTGGCGATCAGGCTGCGGAAGCCATCGGCCAGGCGCTTGGCCAGCGGCAGCATGTGGTCGTAGGCCGCCTGGGTCATCACCTCTTCGAGGTTGGCGCGCATGCAGTGCATGGCCAGGGCGTTGGCCGAGAGCGTGGTGCCCATGCCGCTGTGGCCGTGGCCATGGCTGTCTTCCTGGGCCTGCTTGCGCGAGGCGAGCATGCGCTCGGCCATTTCCGCGCTGCAGCCGAAGATGCCGCAGGGCACGCCGCCGGCGATCGGTTTGCCGACCACGAAGAAGTCCGGCTCGAGGTTCCACAACTTGGTGCAACCGCCGATATCGGTGGAGATGGTGTGGGTTTCGTCGATGATCAGCAGGCTGCCGTACTTGCGGGTCAGCTCGCGGCACTTCTGCATGAAGCCCGGATCGGGCAGGACCATGCCGATGTTGGTCATCGCCGGTTCGCACAGCAGGGCACAGACGTCGCCCTGGGCCAGCGCAGCTTCCAGCGCCTCGACATCGTTGAACGGGATCGAGCGGCTGTACTGGGTCAGGTCGTAGGCCTGGCCGACCAGGCCGGAGCGCGGCACGGTCTCGCCGTCGCGGTAGCGCACCATCACGTCGTCGACGGTGCCGTGGTAGCAGCCGTCGAACACCAGCAGCGTCTTGCGCCCGGTGACGGCGCGCGCCCAGCGCAGCACGTAGCGGTTGGAGTCGGTGGCGGTGGCGGTCACCTGCCAGTACGGCAGGCCGAAGCGCTCGGCGAGCAGCTCGCCGCAGACCACGGCGTCCTCGCCCGGGAGCATGGTGGTCAGGCCGTTGTTGGCCTGCTCGGCAATGGCGCGGGCTACTGGGTCCGGCGAGTGGCCGAACATGGTGCCGGTGTCGCCCAGGCAGAAGTCGATGTACTCGTGGCCGTCGACGTCATAGAAGCGCGCACCCTTGGCGCGTTCGACGAACAGCGGGCAGGGCGTCGACCAGTCGGCCATCCAGTGCATCGGCACGCCGGCGTACAGCGAATTGCGCGCACGCTCGGCGAGGGCGACGGATTTGGGGTTCTGGTCCAGGAAACGCTGCCGCTCTTTGGCGGTGAAGGTTTCGACGGCCTGTTGGGAGATTCCGCTGGCGGTCATCTTGCACACCTCGTTTGTTTTTCTGCACATCATCCTCATTTGTGATCACAAAAATGTCAATACAGGTTGAGGAATGCCTGATAATCTCCCCTTCAGATGTTTTTGTGATCACAAATGGAATCGACCCTTTTCGCGCCGGCCGTGCGACGGAACGGGCATTCGGATGCAATGAGGTAACACCGAGATGATGCACAACTGCAGCCTGACCTTCGCCCAACTGCCGGCGCCGCCGGTCCGCGCGGAGTGATCCCATGGCCGACAACCTCCAGGAACAGCTCTACCAGAACCTGCGCCAGGCCCTTTTGAGCGGGCGCTTCCAGCCCGGCGAGCGGTTGAAGATCCGCGACCTGGCCGACGAATGGGGCACGAGCCCCATGCCAGTGCGCGCTGCCTTGCAGCGGCTGGTCGCCGAGGGTGCGCTGGAGGGCGAGCCACAGCGCTCGCTGCGCGTCCCTGTGATGACGCGCGAGCGCTTCCTGCAGATCCTGCAGATCCGCCAGTCGCTGGAAGGCCTGGCCGTGGAGGACGGGGTGCCGCGCTTGCACACGGCGGACCTGGAGGTGCTGAAGACCTGCACCGAGCTGATGGAAGAAGCCGTGCAGCGCCGCGACGTGCAGGCCTACCTGGAGCACAACAGCCGCTTTCACCTGACGCTCTACCGCGCCTGTGGCAATCCCACGCTGCTACGCATGATCGAGGCGCTGTGGCTGCAGGTCGGGCCCTTCTTCAACCGGCTGTTCACCGAGGCGGACCTGTCCCAGCGCCTGAACGAGTTCCATGAGAACGCCCTGGAGGCGATTCAGCGCGGCGACGCCCAGGGCGCGCGCGCCGCCATCGAGCAGGACCTGGCCTACTTCGGTCAGTACCTGCTCAATCTGCTCGCGCTGGAGTCTGGGGGGCGGCGGGATGTCCGCTGAGGGCGTCAGATCGACTTGATGTAGCGGACGTTGTCCTTCTTGATCAGGATGGTCTGTCCGTTCAACTGCTCGAATTCGTAGTAGTCGTTGTATTTGTCGAAGTCAGCGTGGTCCTTGACCAGGACTTCGCTGCCATCCTGCAGCGACACCACGGCCTTGTTGGCACAACCGGCAAGGCCGAGCAGCAGCACGCTGAGGAGAAGGAATTTCGCTTTCATAGAGTCTCCACGGGACAGCGCAGATCGACCAAGGCGAAGGAGACGATCTGCGGGACTGCCGGTGTGACAACCCGTCCGCGGGGAAATTCAGAAAAATCGGATCAAGTGTCGAGCCACACGTCGCGCGCCCAGGTCCACACCGAATCCCAGGTCTCCTCGGTGAGCTCTCCGTCGGCCCAGAGCACCACTTCGCCGTCCTGGCCCACGGCGTAGTAATCGTCGCCATCGGCGCACAGCGGGATGAACTCGCGCGGCAGGCCCATGGCCCAGGCGACGGCAGCGACTTCGGGCAGGTACGTGTGCGATTGCGGATCGGTGACCGTAACCGGTTCCAGGCGCCCGTAGACCACGTCGCTGACTTTGAGCAGGAACTCGCGGAACTCCGCAGGTATGCCGATCAGCAGTTCCTCTTCGATCTCCACCAGCAGCTCTTCGTCCGGCAGTTCCAGCGGCACCGGAACCGGCTCGTTGAGTTCACGCAATTGCTCGATCACATCTTCCACGGCAGGAACCTCTCGATTGACTGGCGCGCTTTATACAGTAGTAGCCTGCTCCCGGCGCAAGATCGTTGCCGGCCAGGCAGGCTGACCAGCGGCGCGCCCAAGAAAAAGCCCGGCAGGTGCCGGGCTTTTTCTTGCTACGTAGGCGATCAGCCGTTCTGGCGGATACCGGCCAGCAGCCAGGGTTGGTCCTGGCCCTGGGCGCGTTCCATGCGCCAGCTTTCGCTGAAGGTCTCGCCCTGGTCGAAGCGCGAGGTCTTGGAGACGCCGCTGAAGGTCAGGGTGGCGATGGTCTTGTCGGCCTGGTCGTCGACGCCTTCCAGTTGCACCTGCAGGTTGTCGATGTAGGTGGACTGGTAGCCGTCGCCCAGCTCGGCGCGCTCTTGCTTCAGCCACTGCAGCATCTGCGGGGAGACGAACTCGGCGATCTTGTCCATCTCGTTGGCGTCCCAATGCTGCTGCAGCGCCAGGAAGTGCTCGCGGGCCGCGCCGACGAAACGCTTCTCGTCGAACCACGCGGGAGCGTTGATCGCCGGGCGCGCTGCCGGTTGTGCGGAACCGCCGAACACCGACGGCTGCGCCGGCATTTCACGCTGCATGGGCGCATGGCCGGCCATCGCCGGTTGGGCGTGCTGACGGCGACGAGCGGCGATGAAACGGAAGGCGATGAACGCCACCAGGGCGATCAGCAGCATGTCCAGCAGCTGCATGCCCTGGAAGCCGTCGCCCATGAACATGGAGGCGAGCAGGCCGCCGGCGGCGATACCGGCCAGCGGGCCGAGCCAGCGCGAAGCGCCACCAGCGGCGGCAGCGCCTGCAGCTGCACCGGCGGCCGGCGCGGCGACGCCCGGAGTGGTCGGCGCGGTGTTCGGTTGTACCTGACGGGTCTGGTGGCTCGGCGCCGAGCCCATGCTCTTGCCGCCACCGAAACGTTTGGCGGCATTGACGTCGAGGCTGAGCGTCACGGCGACACAGAAAGCCATGGCAAGGCTGATGAAGCGCTTCATCGTGGTCATTCTCTTGGTTGGAATACGACGCGCGCCATGTTGCCCAGCATTGCCCCCAGCGGCCAGCCGGATTTTGTTTCGGGCTTTTGCCCTGCCGGCTAGAGGGCTTGTCCGGCAGGGGTGTAGGTCATGTCTGGGGCGGAGCTTCCGCCTGAGCTGCTTTGAGTAGGCGTTCGGCTTTCTGCATTTCGCGAACGGCAATCCTTACCGTTTCCTGATAGCCATCAAGCACATAATTGACTTCGCCGCATACGATGGACTTGCCGCGCTCAATCCAGAGCGCTCGATGGCAGAGGCCGCGAATGGCCTCCATGCTATGCGAGACCAGGATAACGGTCTTGCCCTGTTCGATTTTCCTTTTCATCGCGGCGTGCGACTTCTCTCGGAAGCTTTGATCGCCGACGCCAAGCACTTCGTCGATCAGCAGAATATCCGGATCGGCATGGATGGCCACGGCAAAGCCGAGGCGTGCGCGCATGCCAGTGGAGTAGGTGCCAACGGGGCGCTCGAAGAATTCACCCAGCTCGCTGAATTCGTAGATGTCGTCCATCTGCCGACGAATCTGCTCACGAGTCATGCCTAGCAAGAGGCCGCTGATGACGACGTTGTCGCGTCCGGACAGCTCGGGTTTGAAACCGACGTTCAGGGCCAGCAGGCTGGCATTCAGGCGCTTGCGGCGCTGAAGGATTCCGCGGTCAGGGTCGACGATGCCGGCGATCAGGCGCAGCAAGGTGCTCTTGCCGGCGCCGTTGTTGCCGATTACCCCCAGTGTTTCGCCTTCGTAGAGATCGAAGCTGACGTCCTTCAGCGCCCAGAACGACTCGTAACGCAGCATCCCGACGCGCTGCCGGTAGGAAAGGCCGATGTTTTCTGCCCGCAGGATCACTTCAGAGGACATGTTTCACCTCAGTACAACAGCTTGGGATAACGGCGGTCGTTGCGGTGAAGGATCCACAGAGACAGGCCGAGAAGCGGCAGGCTGACCAGCAATACGTAGAGCTGTTCACTCCACGCCGGCCACTGATTGTGCAGCAGCACATCGCGGTAGGCCGTGATCATGGTGGTCATCGGGTTCAGGCTCAGCAGCGGCGCCATGGACGGTGGGATCTCATGAATGCTGAAGAACACGCCGGACATGAACATCATCAACATGAGCACGTTGTCCACCACCTGCCGTAGGTCAGGCACGAACGGCAGTATCGACGCCAGCAGGAAACCGAAGGCAATCGTATAAAGCAACTGGTTGACCATCAGCACTGGCAGCGCCAGCCATTCGGCAGAGGGGCGGTAACCACTGCCGAGCAGGAACGCGATCAGCAGCGTCAGGATGATCAGGAATTTAACCGTGTTGCTGAGAATCGGGATCAGCGCGAACACGTATTTGGGGACATGAATCTGCTGGATGAGCCCGGCGTTACCCTGAATCGCGTTGCTGGCCTGGCGCACCGAACCGTCGAACCATTTCCAGGCGACCATGCCGCTGAGCAGCAGGGGAACATAGCCAGGGCGGCTGTGGCCCAGGGCTAGACCAAAAACGATATAGAACGCGCTCATGTACATCAGCGGTTCGAGGATCCACCAAAGAAATCCAAGGAAGCGCCGCGCTACTTCGGTGCGCAGATCGCTGTAGACGCCGAATAGGATGATGTCCCTGTGATTCATATGATTCTTGTTGGATTGAAAAGGGCTGGGTATTTAAACACAATGCCACTCAAGCAGCGCATCGAGCCAGTTCCGAGCAAGATGTGCCGAGAACGCGCTAATTGATAACAAAAACGAGTTGGTAATGCGCTTATTCGATTTCCTCTTCGGCTTCTCCCGCAAGTCCTCCGAAGCTCCCAGTGACCTGGTATTGACGGTCGTAGGCATGCATCGCAGCGGCACCAGCTTCCTGACCGGCTCGCTGCAACAGGCGGGCCTCGAACTGGGCAAGCACAGTACCTGGAACCCCCATAATCTCAAGGGTAATCGCGAGAATGGCGATATCGTCGCCTTCCACGACTCGCTGCTTGGTGCCCGTGGTTTCGCCTGGGACAATCCGCCAAACGAAGCCATCGACTGGACTGAAGAAGAGTACGCGTCCGCCCGCGAGCTGATCGCCTCCTACGACGGAGCCAAGCGCTGGGGGTTCAAGGATCCCCGCGCGCTGCTGGTGATGGACGGTTGGCAGCAGCTACTGCCTGAGATGCGCTTCGTCGGAATCTTCCGTCACCCGTCGGCAGTGGCCGATTCGCTCCATGCTCGGGGCGGGATGCCACGAGAGCAGGCGCTGAAGCTCTGGCAGGCATACAACCAGCAACTGTTGGCATTGCATCGGCGGAAGGCGTTCCCGGTTCTGTGCTTCGACGAGGACGAGCACGTCTTGCACCGCAAGCTCGATAAGGTCATGCGCAGCTTCGGGTTGGTTCCCCCCAGCGAGGACCGCTTCTTCAGCTCCGAGCTCAAGCACCATGAGGGTGCCCAAGAGCCCCTTTCAGCGGAACTGGAAGCCACTTATCGCGCCCTGCGTGCCATCGCCTATTAAATCGAGAGGAGCGGCGTCATGCCCTTATTCCGCCGAGCCCCCCGCCTGAGCGTCGTGGTCATCGTTTACAAGATGCCCGAGCAGGCCGACAAAACTATCCACTCGCTGAGTCCCGCGTACCAGCAGGGCGTCAACGAGCGTGACTATGAAGTCATAGTGGTGGAGAACCACTCCGATCGCCTTCTGGGTGCAGAACGCGCTGTGCGGCATGCGGGAAACGTCCGCTATTTCCATCGCAACGAGACCGAGCGTACACCGGTGCATGCGATCAATTTCGGTGCCTCCGTAGCGCGTGGTAGCCATCTGGCGATCATGATCGACGGTGCCCGCATGTTGTCGCCAGGCGTGATTCGCCATGCCCTGGATGCCTTCCGTCTGGCACCCGAGGCCGCAGTTTCTGTGCCCGGCTATCACATCGGTCACAAGCTGCAGCAGGTGGCGGTGAACGAGGGCTATAACGAGGATGCCGAACAGGTGCTGCTGCAGGGCATCGAGTGGCCGAGCAACGGTTATCGGTTGTTCGATATCGCGGTACTCAGCGGTTCCTGCCAGGGCGGATTCTTCCAGGCGAACTACGAAAGCAACTTCATCGGCATGTCGCGGCGCAAGTGGAAGGCGTTAGGAGGCGTGAACCCGCGCTACAACGATTTCGGAGGCGGCAACGCCAACCTCGATCTGTACAAGCGATTGCTCGAATATCCCGACACGCCCTTCTATCTGCTGTACAGCGAAGGTTCGTTCCACCAGTTCCATGGGGGTGTCACTACTGGCACTCTGCGCGAGGAGCGCGATCGGGTGTACAAGCTGCTCGATGAGCAGGACAAGCAGATTCGTGGCGAGAATCGAACTCCGCCGAGTGTGAGGCCGATCCTCCTGGGTACGGCTCATCCGCACATCTTCCGATTCCTCGACCATTCGCTCAGCCGGGTGAAATCCGCATGACTTCGCATACCGATCTGAAACCCTTGCTGTCGATCATCGTCATCGCTTACGACATGCCGCGACAGGCGCTCAACACACTAATCAGTCTGTCGCCGGGATATCAGGAAGGCGTCGACGCCGGCGATTACGAAGTCATCGTTGTCGAGAATCGTTCCCGCCGGAACATGGATGCCCAGGCGATTGCCCAGCTGCCTGGCAACTTCCGCTATTTCCTGCGGGACGAACCGGGCGTATCGCCGGCGGGGGCGATCAACTTTGGTTTCTCCCAGGCGCGCGGACGCTACATCGGTCTGATGATCGATGGCGCGCGGATGGTGACGCCCGGGGTTGTGCAGTACGCCTTGATGGCCTTCCGAATGACACCGGAAGCCATGGTGGTGGTGCCTGGCTATCACCTGGGGGAGGACGACCAGCAGTACCACCTGACCAAGGGATACACCGAAGCAGTCGAACAGCAGTTGCTGGCGAATATCGGCTGGCCTTCAGCGCCTGGCAGTGGCTACCGGCTATTCGATGTCAGCTGCTGGAGTGCGGCCAATCCCCATGGCTACTTCCACCCCTTCATGGAATGCAACTGCCTATTCATGGACGCCGAGATATTCCGCGACATCGGCCAGGCGGACGAGCGATTCGCCATGGCGGGTGGCGGTAGCCTGAACCTGTTCATCTATCGCAAAACGGCGATGCACCCCCGCACCCGCTCGGTGATGCTGGTTGGCGAAGGTTCGTTCCACCAACTGCATGGCGGGGTGACGACCTCGGAATTCGAGGGGCGTGACGACCTGCTCAAACAGCAGAACGACCAGCTCTGCGAGCTCTTGGGCTACCCGTTCCGCTCGCCGACGCTGGAGCCGATTCTGCTCGGGCAGGTGAAGGCGCCGTCAATGCGCTACATGCACCGCTCGATCGAGCGGGGCATGGACCGAGTCAAGCGCTGTGCGATGCGCCAGGAGGACCCGTTCGCGGATCAGGCGAAAAAGATTGCAGGGACTAGCGCGTGAGTGGGGGGCCTCGACTACGGGTTCTGGATGACTTGCGCGGCATCGCCATTCTGCTTGTGCTGGTTATGCATGCCGTAACAGCGGTCTTTGGAACAGGTCGCCCTGCTGGAGCCCCGTTCTGGAGTGCGTTTGTCTATGCCGGTGGAAGCGGGGTTACTCTGTTCTTCATGTTAAGCGGGATACTGGTCAGCCGACCATTTCTCCGGGCTGCTCGCGATGGAGCATCAATTGATCTGCTCGACTACGGAGTGCAACGGGCCTTGCGAATCCTGCCGTTGTATTATTTGGTGGGGATGCTGGGGATGTTGTGGACCGGTACGTTGGAGCAGGCATTCAACGTGCTTACCTTCCGCGCCAACAATCTGGACGTAGGTGAATACAGCACCGTCTGGTGGAGCTTGCAGACAGAGGTCCAGTTTTATTTGATCTTGCCATTGGCATTCCTGGTCTATCGGGCGAGTGGCGGGCGTTGGTTATTCCCATTGCTAATGATCGTGAGCTTTGCGGTTGTTCTGGCATTTATATTCGGGCGAATATCGATGTCATCTACCGAGCGCGCCGTGAATCTGACGATGTCATTATTGGGCCGATCTCCGGCGTTTATTGCAGGCGTTCTGATAGCCTATCTGTATGAGCGAGGCTCTGTCCCGAATTTACCGGCACCTGTCGCATGGCCGCTTCTAATAGGTGGGATCGTGCTGCTGCAAATGGTGCTGCAGCATTTGCTTGATACCTGGGGGCCATTGTTCGCATTGCGATATCCACC
Source organism: Pseudomonas sp. QL9 (assembly GCF_041409665.1). Taxonomy (NCBI): domain Bacteria; kingdom Pseudomonadati; phylum Pseudomonadota; class Gammaproteobacteria; order Pseudomonadales; family Pseudomonadaceae; genus Pseudomonas; species Pseudomonas sp. QL9. Next base: position 2,510,642 of record NZ_CP166971.1, on the reverse strand, counting down.
AGCAATCCTCCTGGAAGCCGTTGCCTGGTCGTTCATCGCTCTCGTCGCTTTGGCTTCGGGACGACCGCTCATTGGGCGCGCCAGTGGTTTTTTACGTTATTTGGGGCGAATCTCGTTTTCATTGTATTTGCTTCATATCCCGATCCAGTACGTGCTGTTGTCCGAACGTAGCAGGCTGGACCTAAAGAATGACCATGCCGTTCTAGTACTGATTCTGTTGTGCTCTGTTCTGGCTTCACACGTGACCTATTGGATGATCGAGCGCCCAATGCTTCGGCTGAAGAATCGTCTGAGGCCCAATCCCATTGTTCCGGAGATTGTGTAATGACCAACGTCTACCTTCCGCCTTCCATCCGTCATTTCGATCCTCTGCGCATGGTCTTCAGCACCTGGGTCGACCATATCCCGTTCGGCTACGACATCGTGGCGGCCGTGCGTCCCAAGATGCTCGTCGAACTGGGAACGCATAACGGAATGTCGTATTTCACCTTCTGCCAGTCGATGAAGGAGAATGACATCGACGGTGTGTGCTATGCGGTGGATACCTTCGAAGGTGATGTGCACTCCGACAAGTACGATGAGTCGGTCTTCACCTCGGTGAGTAATCACAACCGGCAGAACTACTTCGGCTTTTCCTATGTGTTGCGAATGCTGTTCGAAGAGGCGCTGCGGCACTTCGACAATGAGACTATCGATCTGCTGCACATCGACGGTTTGCACACTTATGAGGCGGTCAGCGAAGACTTCGCTAATTGGTATCCGAAGGTCCGGCCCGGCGGCATCATCCTGTTCCATGATGTCATGGCTCGCCTGCAGGACTTCGGCGCCTGGAAATTCTGGGAGGAGCTTCGTGGGAAGCACGAGACCTTCACCTTCAATCATGGTTTCGGTCTCGGGGTGCTGCGTAAGCCGGGTGGTGACCGTAGCCAGGATTCCGAATTGATCAAGCTGCTGTTCGACAATCCGTCGGATGAGCGCGCGGCCAAGCTAAGGGCTTTCTATGTTCATGCCGGCAGGCATTTGGAAAACATGCGCAAGGTAAAGCGCATGAACAATGCTCCCAAGCCCGTAGAGGGTTGAACGAAGAGCACCTCGCCGCTTGCAGGCGAGGTGCCACGATCCAGCTAGTGCCGATAGGCCTCCGGCAGGTCTTGCCAGAGGGTAGCGTTGCCGTTGGGTAGTTCTTCTTCCCGTGGTCGGTTCGTGTAGTAGTACAGCGCGATCGAACGGCGATAGATGCCGTCCGGGCAGTTGAGCGGATGCGGATGCCCGTGGTAGGAGTCGGCGCTGGTGGTGAAGATCACGCAGCGGTTCAGCACGGGCAGAACTCGTTTGGGCGGCCCTTGCATTTCGGCGTCCCACAGCTCCAGATGCCCACCCCACTCTTCCTTCCAGTCGGGATTGAGATAGAGCAGGAAGTTCAGGCGTCGGTCGAGGCTGTACTTGCGGTGGTTGGCGAAGTCCGCATGGATCTTCAGTAGACCGCCACGAGCGATCTGGTGGATGCCGGCGCCTAGCAATTCGGGATCGGAAATCAGCGCGCGGATCCCGGTCAGCTGAGTGAGGGCGTCCAGGAACCCCTTTGAATTGAGCTCCCAGATCAGCTCCCGATAGACAGAGGGCATCGCCAGGATGTCCTTGAGGTGGCGTTTATCTTTCTGGACGTAGCCATCACCTTGGGGCTCGCGATAGGTACCGTCGATCCATTGGGCCTTCGCCTGATCAATCGGGTACTGATCAATCAGCGCCTGCGCGACGTCATCCGGCAGAAAGTTATCGATGACGATATGCGGGAACGGCTGGTTATCCACATAGGTTCGGTTGAGCGCCCCGAACTCGCTCTTGAGTCGTTCGTGATCCAGCAGGGTCGGGCGGTTGGCAAAGACAGAGGGTGTGTCTGCACGAGTGGGCTCTGCCAGCCATTTTCTGAGGAGTTGCCTCACGCGTCATGCTCCTTCTGATCAGGCAGTTCTCGCCAGTCCGTGGAAAAGCCAGGCTGTGCTTCCCCTTCTGGGCGACCGTTGGTGTAGTAGTACAGAGCAAGCGACTTGCGATAGGTGCCATCCGGGCAGGTGAGAGGATGCGGGTGGCCATGAAAGGAGGTGGCAGTGGTGCTAAACACGACACAACGATTGACTACCGGGAGCACGCGTCTGGGTGGGCCTTTCATCTCGCCATCCCAGAGCTCCAGGTGGCCGCCCCAGTTCTCCTGCCAGTTCTCGTTGAGATAGAGCAGGAAGTTCAGGCGACGATCGAGACCGAACTCGCGGTGAGTGGAAAAATCAGCATGCACCTTGAGAAAACCGCCTCGACCGATCTGGTGGATGCCCGCACCACGCAGGTTCGGATCCGGAATCAGGTTGGCGATGCCGGTCAGTGCGGCGAGGGCGCCGAGAAATGCATGGGAATTGAGCTCCCAAAACAGCTGGCGGTAGGTCGGTGGCATCTGCAGGCTGTCGCGGATATTGCGCTTGAGCAGCTGTACATATTCGCCGCTGGACTTGTCCTTGTGCGATGCGTCGTTCCACAACGGACTGTGTTGGTCGTGGGGATACTCCTTCAGCAGCCGATCCAGCACCGCAGGGGGCAGGAAATCGTCAATGACGATGTGGGGATACGGGGAGTTGTTCTGGTATTGCTTGGCCAGGCCTGCGAGTTGGGCGCCGAGAGAGTCGTAGTCGAGCAGCAGCCCGGCGTCGGCCGCGGGATAATGTCTTCGCGATGGGAAGAGTGTTTTAATCATTGTTCTTGTTTTCCGTTGGGGGCCGAAAGTACCGGCTTCCTGTGATTCGGATACATCATGCGCACCGTAGCTTGTTGGCCCATCGGAGCATTGAGCCATGAACCGCGAGGTGTTTGCCAGCCTTCGCCGGCACAATGCTAATGTCGGTCCACTTGGACATAAGAATAATGATTGGAAGCAATAAAACGTGCTGAATGTGACGGGAAATTCGGGAATCAAACGCTCTCGAGAGCATCTGGCTCAATGCGAGTCTGTTCGTGGCCTGGCCATCCTGCTGGTGTTTGCCTTTCATTTCCTGGGCGATGTCTATGGCTACAAGATGCGCCCGGATGCGTCTTATCTGTCCAGCTTCCTGTTCGGTGGCGACACCGGCGTCTCCCTGTTCTTCGTTCTCAGCGGATTCCTTCTGACTCTGCCCTTCTTCAGCGATACCCCGCTCAAGCTTGGTGAGTACCTGCGCAACCGGGCTTTGCGTATCTTGCCGATGTACTACTTGATGGTCCTTGTGGCCGGTTGGTGGACCGGGCAGTGGCAGCAAGTTCCGAGGGCGTTGGCATTCCAGGAGCTCAAGATTTCAGAGCTGTTCCCCATGGGGGCGGTCTGGTGGAGTCTGGTGGTAGAGATCCAGTTCTACCTGTTGCTGCCGTGCATAGTGTTGCTGGCCCAGCACAAGTCGGGACGTTGGTTGCTGCTGCCGTTGCTGGCTGCGGGAATCCATATCTATTGGCAGATCAGCCAAGTGCCGCTGGATCAGCTGAATCAACTGGATGGCTGGGTAAGCTACCGCAATACGCTGCTTGGGCGTTGGCCGCTGTTCGGTGTTGGTGCGATGCTAGCGTGGGTGCATGTCTGGCTTGGCCCGCGCCTGCAGACAAGTCAACTGGCCAGCCGGCGTTGGCCTGGGTCACTGGTCCTGCTGTTGGCATTGCTGCTGTTGGCGGTGATTCTGCACCAGCGGGTTGCCTACCTTGGAGCTTTTCCAGCTCATGCTCTGTGGTTCAGCCATTACGTGCTGGAAGCCATCGGCTGGGGGATATTTCTCTTTACACTGCTCCATCTGCGTCCGCTCGGCAGCGCCTTGCTCGTCAATCCTGTCTTCAACCGCATAGGTCTCTGGTCGTATTCACTGTATCTGGTCCATACCTCAGTGCTGTTTTTGGTCGGGGGCCGGATCGTGAGAAAGCTGGGACCGCTGAGCGACAATCCGCAGTTACTGATCGCCGTGGGGCTAGGGCTACTGGCATTGTCCTGCGTAATATCGGCTGCGACTTACCACCTTGTTGAGCGGCCGTTCCTCAATCTGAAGAAGCGTCGCTGGCACACCGTAGCCTCGCCGGTACAGGGATGATCCGGAGCGCTGCCCTATTTTTCATTGCCCGGGGAAGGCTGCATATGTCGTTGTTGCCAGGCGCTGTCCGCGCTACGTTCGCTTTTTGTCTGCTGGTCATCGGCGGGACTCCGATGTTGCTCCAGGCTGCAGAAATCCGTCCCAACATCCTATTTATTCTCACCGATGATCTTGGCAACAACGACATCGCGTCTTGGGGCGATGGCCAGGCACCAACTCCGACCCTCGATGCCCTCAGCCGGCAATCGATCCGCTTCCGTCAGCATTACGTTGACAGCACGTGCTCGGTTAGTCGTGCAGCGCTACTGACCGGCCGCGTGCCGGTGAGTATCGGCTTCGAGCCCGACGGCCTTGGCCTTTCGCCGGATCTGCCCACACTGCCCAAAGCGCTCAAGCAGCTGGGTTATGCCACCCACCACATCGGCAAATGGCACGTGGGCGAGGGGTTGGAATATCCGCAAATCGAGCCGGGCAATCAGGGTTTCGACGACTGGCTGGGGATGATGAACCACTTCGTTCTGCAGGGCCCTGGCCCCGACGGCAAGCCATTAGGGCGGCGGCCGACCTATTACGATCCGTGGCTGCAGGAGAACGGCGCACCGCCAGTTCAGCGCAAGGGGCACCTCGACGACCTGCTCACCGATCGCGCGATTGAGCTCGTGGAGCATCCGACGTCGGGGAAACCTTGGTTCATTAACCTCTGGCTGCTGTCGCCTCACAAACCGATTCAGCCATCGCAGAATTTCGCCGCGAAGTTCCCGAATACGCCTGAAGGCAAGTACCTGGCGCTCCTTGCCCAGTTAGACCACAACGTCGCCCGTCTGCTCGATGCGCTGGAGCGCAGCGGTCAGTCCGACCGGACCATCGTGGTGCTCGCCAGTGACAACGGCAGTCCCAATGAAAATCGCAACAGCAACTTTCCATTGATCGGCACTAAGGCTACTTATTTCGAGGGTGGCGTACGGGCTCCCCTGCTAGTGCGCTGGCCGGGGCACACCGGCAATCGGGACATCACAATCGCCACGCACGAAATGGACCTCTTCCCCACGTTGGTCGCGTTGGCCGGTGGCAAGTCCCCCAAAGGGCTAGATGGCCGTAACTTGAAGCCGCTTCTGCAGAACGGTGTGGCACCGCGTCCGCTGGAGTTGTTCTGGGCCGCTGACAATCCGTTCAAAGGCATGAGTTACGGCGGGCATCTGCCCGGAAAAGGCCTGTTCTATCGCAACTGGGGTGGTGAATTGAGCAGCGCTGCGGTAACCGGTCCACTACTGCCGGGCGAACAGCGCACGACTGAGCATGAGGAGTTCTCGCGCGAGCAGGCGTCTTCGATGATTAGGCAGTGGGAGCTAAAGCACCGGCCAATCCCGCTGGTCTGGAATAAACCTGTTGGCGGTAAGCCTGGAGTCTTGTCCGGCCGTGATTTGCAACGGGCGCCAGTTTTTGGCAGTTACGCATTTGGCATGGGGTTGGGCCGTGCAAGACTCGATCATCCGCAGACACTGCTGGATCAATCAGGCATGTGGAAAATCGCGCTGGATGAGAAGGGGCAGATTCGTGTCGAGCACAGCGGCAAATCGTTCGTTGGCCGGACGCTTGTCCTGGATCGCGACTGCAATGCGTTTGTGGCGACTGGGTTTATCCATCCCTCTGCCACCTACCCGTTCCCGGCGCAGGCCAGCGCTCACTTGACGGTCTATCTCAACGGCAAGGTGCTGCTGGATAGCAGTGATCTCATCGTTCGCCCGGCTGATCCCAAGGTGCTCGCCAACCCGACCTACATTGGTGCCGCGGCAGACGGGTCGCAGCCATTTGGCGGCACCATTGGCCGGCCAGTAGTGGTGGGCAAGCAACTCATGCCCGAACAGGAGGGCTACCGCCTGGCGGACATGGAGCAGGCGGTTTGTCGCTGAGGCCTGCGGATCAGGCGTTTGCCAGCTTGCGGTGCACGCAATTGCAGAAGTGCTGCCACTTTTGATAGCGCTCCACATACTCTGTTATGTCCGGCTGGTGTCCCTTGAAGCCGATGCCAACGATGGTATGCGGCATTTCTTCGCGTAGGCCGTGATAGCCCACGTGGCTGAGGTCGAATTGCCTCAGTAGCGAGCGGAATCCTTCTGGGGTGAAGCGCCAGTAATCGTTCGGATAGCCGTGAATGGGGAAATCCATCACCGAACTCATGATCAACGTGCCGCCGGGCTTGAGGATGCGATGGACTTCGCTCATGGCTTGGCGCGGAAATTCGACGTGCTCCAGGGTGTCCATGAGAATCACGGTTCCGGCCACTGCATCGGGAAGGTCAATTTCGTGCAGATTGAGGACTTTATCCACGCCTGGTCCGGGACGCATGTCGCAGCCGACGTATTGGCGACCCGGGAACAGGTTGCGTAGGTCTTCCAGTTCGGGATTGTCCTGCACCTGCAAGGCGCCAAACTCAAATATGGGCTCGGCCAGGGGCAGGGTTTCTGCGACCAACTGCACGAAGCGACGAATGTCCTTACGCATAGAGCGTTGTCCTTGTATTTGTTGTTATCGAATCAGACGGATTCCAGCTTCGCATACCCCAGCATCAGCCACTTGCTGCCTTCGCTGTCGAAGTTCACCTGCACCCGGGCCTGGGCGCCGGAGCCTTCGAAGTTGAGGATCACGCCGTCGCCGAACAGCGGGTGGCGGACGGTTTGGCCGAGGCTGAAGGGAGTGTCGGGGACGCCGGCGCCGCTGAACAGGTTGCCGCTGCGCTGGTTGCCCGACAGCGGGCGGCTGACCGAGTTGGACAGGCGCACTTCCTGGATCAGGCTTGGCGGAATTTCGCGGACGAAGCGCGAGACCTTGTTGTAGGTCTCGCTGCCGTAGAGGCGACGGGTTTCCGCGTAGGTCATCACCAGGCGCTGCATGGCGCGGGTGATGCCGACGTAGGCGAGGCGGCGTTCCTCTTCCAGGCGGCCGGGTTCTTCCAGGCTCATCTTGTGCGGGAACAGGCCCTCTTCCATGCCGGCGAGGAACACCAATGGGAATTCCAGGCCCTTGGCGCTGTGCAGGGTCATCAGCTGCACGCTGTCCTCGAAGGCGTCGGCCTGGGTGTCGCCGGACTCCAGCGCGGTGTGGTCGAGGAAGGCCACCAGCGGCGCTACATCCTCGTCCTCCGGGTGCTCGAAGGCGCGGGCGGCGCTGACCAGTTCTTCCAGGTTCTCCACCCGGGCCTGGCCTTTCTCGCCTTTCTCTTCCTTGTGGTAGGTGATCAGCCCGGACTCCTCGATGACCGTCTGGGTCATTAGGTGCAGCGGCATTTCCTCGACCTTCTGCGCCAGCAGGTCGACGGTTTCGAGGAAACCGTTCAGCGCGCTCGCGGCGCGACCGGCCACGGCCTTGGCGGCGATCACGTCATTTATTGCACGCCACATGGAGGTGCCGTTCAGGCGCGCGGCGTTGCGGATCGCCTCGACGGTCTTCTCGCCGATCCCGCGCGGCGGGATGTTGATCACTCGCTCCAGCGCGGCGTCGTCGTCGCGCAGGCGGATCAGACGCAGGTAGGCGAGGGCGTTCTTGATCTCGGCGCGCTCGAAGAAGCGTTGGCCGCCGTAGATGCGGTAGGGAATCTTCTCGCGCAGCAGCGCCTCTTCCAGCACCCGCGACTGGGCGTTGGAGCGGTAGAGGATGGCGATTTCGCTGCGCTTGAGGCCGTCCTTGCGCAGGGCGTCCTCGATGCTCTCGACGATGTAGCGGGCTTCGTCGTGTTCGTTGAAGCCGGCGTAGAGGGTAATTGGGTCGCCATCGACTCCGTCGGTCCAGAGTTCCTTGCCCAGGCGGCCCTGGTTGTTGGCGATCAGGGCGTTGGCGGCCTTGAGGATGGTGCCGGTGGAGCGGTAGTTCTGCTCCAGGCGGATGTCCGCGGTGCCGGCGAAGTCGTCGGCGAAGTGCTGGATGTTCTCGATCTTCGCGCCGCGCCAGCCGTAGATCGACTGGTCGTCGTCGCCCACCACCATCAGGCTTTCGCCGCCCTTGGCGAGGAAGCGCAGCCAGGCGTACTGCACGGCGTTGGTGTCCTGGAACTCGTCGACCAGGATGTGCCGGAAGCGTCGTTGGTAGTGCGCCAGCAGGCCCGGGTTGTTGCGCCACAGGTCCAGCGAGCGCAGCAGCAGCTCGGCGAAGTCGACCACGCCGGCGCGGGCGCAGGCTTCTTCGTAGGCCTCGTAGACCTTGACCATGGTCGCCAGGTAGAGATCGCCGCTGGCCTGAATGTTCTGCGGCCGGTTGCCCTCGTCCTTCTGCCCGTTGATGAACCACTGCGCCTGGCGCGGCGGCCAGCGCTGCTCGTCCAGGCCCAGCTCGCGGACCACGCGCTTGACGATGCGCAGCTGGTCGTCGCTGTCGAGGATCTGGAAGTTCTCCGGCAGCCCGGCCTCCTGCCAGTGCGCGCGCAGCAGGCGGTGCGCCAGGCCGTGGAAGGTGCCGACCCACATGCCGGCCGGGTTGATGCCCAGCAGTTGCTCGATGCGTGCGCGCATCTCCGCCGCGGCCTTGTTGGTGAAGGTCACCGCCAGGATGCTGTGCGGCGAGGCGTGCTCGACCTGGATCAGCCAGGCGATGCGATGCACCAGCACGCGGGTCTTGCCGGAGCCGGCACCGGCCAGCACGCGTTGCTGGCCGAGGGGCGCGGCGACGGCCTGGCGCTGGGGATCATTGAGGGAGTTGAGCAGGAGGGAGAGGTCGTCATTCATGGTCGGGCATTCTACCGATGGCGGCGAAAGCCGGGCAAACTCAGGCGCCGTTCGGTGCCGCCAGACAAAAGTTCGGTAACTTGCTGGCAAAATGCTCATTTTTCGCCCTTGGGCGACCCCCGAGCCTCGGTTATGCTCCGCCGACGCTAGGCAGCACACTACAAGAATAATCGCCTATGACCGCATACCTAGACACGCCGGCGGTGCCGTTCAGCCACACGGACATCCGCCAGCAATACGCGCGCGAGATCGCCATCGAGCGAACTCGGCTGCTGTACCAGGGCTCGCGCGTGCCGACCCTGCTCATGCTGCTCAACGGCCTGGCCCTGGCCGGACTGCTGTGGGACCGCCAAGGCGCGCTGCTGCTCAGCGGCTGGCTGGTCTGGCTGGTAGTGCTGGCTGTTCTGCGACTGATCCAGGTTTCCGCCTTCCATACCGCGAGCGAAGAACGCCAGGCCGATCCGCACTGGCTGCGCGCCTTCCTGTTCGGCGCCGGTGCCTCCGGCCTGACCTTGGCCTTCGCCGCCATCGTGCTTGTTCCGGCCGACGCCTTCCTGCAACAGGCGCTAGTCTTCGGCCTGATCGCCGCGGCGATCCTCTCCGCGAGCGTCGCCTACGCGGTGAGCCTGCCGGCCTTCCTGACCTTCTCCCTGCCATGCCTGTTGCCGGCCATCGGTTATCTGCTGCTGCGGGGAAATGGCTTGCAGCAGGGCTGGGGCTTGCTCGGGGTGATCCTGCTGTCAGCCCTGCTGGTGGTGGCCTGGCAGATCAACCGCCTGGTCCAGGGCAGCCTGCTGCGGCGTTTCCAGACCCTGGCGTTGGTCGACCACCTGGAGCAGGCCAAGGGTCGCACCGAGCGGCTCAACGCCGACCTGGGCCGCGAAGTCGAGCAACGTCGCAGCGCCGAGCGTGCCCTGCGCAGTGCGCGCGACCTGCTGCAGGCGCGGGTCGAAGCCGGCACCCTCGAGCTGAGCGACAGCCAGGCGCGCCTGGCGCTGGCGCTGGAAGCCAGCGAGCTGGGGTTGTGGGACTGGAACCTGGAAACCGACGAAGTACACCACTCGCGCCTGGAGGAAATCTTCGGGATCAGCCAGGAAGAGGTGCGCAGCGTGCGCGCCGACCTGCGTCCGCGCCTGCATCCGGACGACGTGCCGCTGCTGCGCCGGGCCCTGGTCAACCACCTCAAGGGCCGCAGCGACGGCTACTGCATCGAGTACCGGGTGCGCCACGCCAACGGCCACTGGGTCTGGGTCGAGGATCGCGGCCGGGTCATGCAGCGCGACGCCCGTGGCAAGGTCACGCGGATGGTCGGCACCCGCTGCGACATCAGCGCGCGCAAGCGCCGTGAAGAAGAGCAGCGGCTGGCCGCGACCGTGTTCGAGGCGGCCAGCGAGGGCATCGTCATCCTCGACCCGGATTACCGCCTGCTGGCGGTCAACCAGGCGTTCAGCCGGGTCACCGGGCACCGAGCGGAAGACGTCATCGGCAAATTCGCGGCGCGCCTCTCAGGCAATACCGACACACTGCGCCAGTACCTGCAGATCCGCGAGGAGCTGGAAGAGGTCGGCAGCTGGCAGGGCGAGCTGCTGGAAACCCGCAAGAACGGCGAGATCTACCCGCAGTGGCTGCAGCTCAACGTGGTGCGCGACAACCGCGGCCAGGTGGCGCATGTGGTGGGCTTCTTCGCCGATCTCACGGCGCGCCGCGACGCCGAGGAACGCCTGCGCTACCTGTCGCACTACGACGAACTCACCGGGCTGGCCAATCGCGGGCTGTTCAAGCAGCGCCTGCACGATGCCGGGCAACGCGCGCGGCAGAACGGCCGCAGCCTGGCCCTGCTGCTGATCGACATGGACCGCTTCAAGCTGCTCAACGACAGCCTCGGCCACGAGGTCGGCGACCAGTTGCTGCGCCAGATCGCCCGGCGCCTGACGCAGACGGTGCCCGAAGCCGATACCATCGCCCGGCTGTCCGCCGACGAATTCGCCGTGTTGATCGACTCCTACTCCAGCCTCTCGGCGCTGGCGCGGTTGTCCAGTCGCCTGCTGACCAGCCTGCGCATGCCGATGAGCGCGGGCGGCCAGGAGCTGGTGGTCAGCGCCTCACTGGGTATCAGCCTGCTGCCGGAGAACGCGCGGGAGATTTCCGCGCTGATGAGCCAGGCGAACATGGCCATGCAGCATTCCAAGCACCTGGGCGGCAACACCTTCCAGTTCTTCACCGACAACCTGCAGGCGAGCACCGTGGAGCGCCTGCAGATGGAAGTGCAGCTGCGCAAGGCGATCGAGGAAGGGCAGCTCGAGGTGTACTACCAGCCCAAGCTGAACCTGGCCAACGAGCGTCTGGACAGCGCCGAGGCGCTGGTGCGCTGGCGCCACCCGCAGCTGGGCATGGTGCCGCCGGGCGAGTTCATCGCCCTGGCCGAGGAAACCGGGCTGATCGGCGCCATCGGCGAGTTCGTCCTGCGCCGCGCCTGCCGCCAGCTGCGTGACTGGCAGGCGCAGGGAATGGGCGATCTGCGGGTATCGGTGAACCTTTCGGTGCACCAGCTTCGCCAGGGCAACCTGATCAGCCTGGTGCGTACCGTGCTCGACGAAACCGGCCTGGCCCCGCAGTGGCTGGAGCTGGAGCTGACCGAAAGCCAGCTGCTGGAAAACGTCGAGAGCGTCTGCGCGACCTTCCGCCAGCTGCGCGAGATGGGCGTGAAGCTGGCCATCGACGACTTCGGCACCGGCTATTCCTCGCTCAGCTACCTCAAGCGCTTCCCGGTGGACTACGTGAAGATCGACCAGACCTTCATCCGCGACCTTTCGGCGCAGGGCGAGGACGCGGCCATCACCCGCGCCATCATCGCCATGGTCCACAGCCTGGAGCTGAAGGTGGTGGCCGAGGGCGTGGAACGCCAGGAGCAGCTGGATTTCCTGCGCCAGCACCAGTGCGACGAGATCCAGGGCTACCTGATCAGCGTGCCGCTGGCGGCCAGCGCCTTTGCGGAATTTCTCCGGCGCGTGCCGCTGGGCGACGTGCAGCACGCGCATTGAGCGGGCCTGGCGCGGTAAGATCCTGTCCTTTCGAGCTCGACCGACCCGCGCACCGCGCGGCCCCAGGACAAAGGATCTTGCATGCGCCCGTACGGATTGCCCCTCCTGGCACTGACGCTGAGTGTGCTCATCGCACAGCAGGCACAGGCCAGCAGCGACGACTCCTGCTACCCCAGCTGGAACCTCAAACGCGACACCCTGGACATCTGCAACAGCGTGCCCTTCCTCAGTCCGGGCAACGACAGCCGGGTCAACCTGCAACTGCTGCTGGCCGATGACGGCCGCGCCAGCCTGCCGCAACGCGCTCCGAGCGACGACGAGCAGCAACTCGGCTACGGCCAGGTGCCGTTCCCGCTGAGCCGGTTGTTCGACGATGCCCCCGCCGCCGACGGCGCTGCCGATGCGGCCGCCGTGGCCAAGCCGGCCGCGCCGCTGGCTGAACTGGCCGCTCGCCTGGGCTTGCCAGCCGATGCCGTACCGGCGGACAGCGAACGCTTCGCCAATGGCGAGGGCAGTCGCTGCCGCAGCAACAACCCGCTGACCGCGCAGGAATTCCTGGCGCAGCTGCTGGCCGTCGACATGCCGGCGAACGAGCGCCAGGCACTGGGCCGCGCCCGCCTGGACCTGCTGCAGGGCTGCCAGTGGGACGAAACCCAGCTCGGCAGCTTGCTGCCGGGCGATGTGCAGTCGCCGGCGGGGCGCGATTTCGCTGGCTACCTGCAGGGCATCGGCGCCTTCTATAGCGGCCGCTTCGCGCCGGCGCGTCAGCAATTCCAGGCACTGGTCGATAGCCAGCAGCCCTGGCTGCGCGAGACGGCCCGCTACATGCTCGGCCGCAACCAGCTAAACCAGGCGCAGCAGAACGCCTTCGACGAGTGGGGCTACCCCGACCTGCGCAAGGTCGACCAGGGCGCGCTCAAGGTCGCCGAGAGCGACTTCAAGGGTTACCTGGAGGCTTATCCACAGGGCCGCTACGCCGCTTCGGCGAAAGGCCTGATGCGCCGTGTCTACTGGCTGCTGAACGACCAGCAGCGCCTGGCCGGCGCCTATTCCGAATTGTTCGCCCAGCCGGAAGTGGCCGATAGCAGTGCCGACCTGGCCCCGCTGATCGCCGAGGTGGACAACAAGCTGCTAGTCAGCGCGCATCCGGCGGACGTTCGCGCGCCGCGCCTGCTCGCAGTGCTGGACCTGATGCAGATGCGCCACCACGACGCCGGCGAAAGCCGCGCCCTCGACTGGGCCGGGCTGCAGGCGCAAAAGCCGCTGTTCGCCGATGTTCCAGGGCTGCACGACTACCTGCTGGCGGCCTGGCAGCTGTACGTCGAGAACGCACCGGACAAGGCGGCTGCCCAGCTGCCGCAGAATCCGCCGGACAAGCTCGACTACCTCGCCTTCAGCCAGCAGACCCTGCGCGGTTTCGCCCTGGAGGCCGGCAATGACTGGCTCGGTGCGGAGAAGCTATGGCTGCAGCTGCTGCCCCTGGCACACCAGCCCCTGCAGCGCGAACAGCTGGAGCTGGCGCTGGCCTACAACTACGAACGCAGCGACCGCCTGGTGAAGGTGTATGCCGAGCAATCGCCAGTGCGCACCCCGGCTATCCGCGAACTGCTGTTGCGGCACATCGCCGGCCCCGAGTTGCTGCGCCAGCAGGTGAAGTCGGAAACCGCCCCGGCGGAAGAACGCGATACCGCGCTCTTTACCCTGCTCTACAAGGACCTGCTGCACGGCCATTACGCGAATTTCGTCAACGATCTCGCGTTGCTGCCGCCGGAGCCATCGACCAAGCCGCTGGGTGCCAGCCTGGGCGTTCTTTATGGCAACGGCGTGCCGCTGACACTGTTCCAGTGGAGCGGCGGCAAAGGCACTTCGGGCTACGACTGCCCCCCGCTGCGTGACCTCGCCGTAGCCTTGCAGCAGAGCCCGCAGACGCCGCAGGCGCTGAACTGCTTCGGCGAATTCATCCTGCGCAACAATCTCGACGGCTTCGCGCTGGACAGCCAGCCCCGTTCGCACGAACTCGGCGGCAGCCAGACGCAGTTCGAAGGGCCGCTGTACTCGCGCCTGGACGGCTACCTGAAGGTGATCGACGACGCGCAGGCCGTCGGCGACGACAAGGCCTACGCGCTGTATCGCGCAATCAACTGCTATGCACCCAGCGGCTACAACGGCTGCGGCAAGCAGGACATCCCGCCGGCGCAGCGCAAGCGCTGGTTCCGCGAGCTGAAGACCCAGCACGCCGACACGGCCTGGGCCAAGTCGCTGAAGTACTACTGGTAAGGCGCCGATGGATCGGGCCTGGAGAGCGCTGGCGCTGGGCCTGCTGATGCTGGGGGGCGGCCGTGTTGGTGCCGCGACTGTCGATGCCGCCGACTACAACGCCTTCTGGTTGTGGGGCGGCGTTTCGGCGCAGCCGGTACTGCGCCAGGCGCGCACCCTCTATGTATTGCAGGGGCAGGTCAGTGCGCCGCGCGGCGCACCGGACCAGCCCGCGCACCTGCATGCCCAGGGCATTACCGTTCCGCGGCTGAAGCAGGGCGAAGTCTGGGTGGTCTACCGCGCCCACAGCCTGCACTGGAGCGCGGAAAGCTACGCGACCCTGCTGGCGCAATTGCGGCGCTGGCGTGAGGCGGGCAATCCGGTGGTCGGTGTGCAGATCGATTTCGATGCAAGAACCCGCTATCTCGCCGAATATGCCGACTTCCTCGGTGACTTTCGCCGCCGTTTACCAGCCGACTACCGGTTGAGCATCACTGGCCTGCTGGACTGGAGCAGCAACGCCGAGCCGGCCGCAATCGACCAGCTAAAGGGCGTGGTGGATGAAGTGGTGGTGCAGACCTACCAGGGCCGCCGGACCATCCCCGACTACGAGCGCTACCTGCCCCGCGTGGCGCGCCTGCAGTTGCCTTTCCGCATCGGCCTGGCGCAGTACGGGGAATGGCATGCGCCGGATTACCTGGCGCGCAGCCCCTGGTTCCGGGGCTACGTGGTGTTTCTGCAGAATCCCTGACGCACAGCTCGCTCCTACAAAAGCCAAAGCATTCAGCCGCCGCATTTCCCGCAGGAGCCGCTGCATGCCTTTTTAGCCTGAGGTTCGTGCAGGTCGCGCATCAATAGTGCGTAGCTCAGGTCCAGTTCGGCAGGCAGCGGCAGGTAGACCACATGGCCGTCGCCCGGCGCCACCTCGATGGCCTCGCCTCGAGTGTTCTCCAGGCGCTGCAGGCGCAGTGTGTGATTGCCGGACGGGGTCATCAGCTCGACGCTGTCGCCGACCGCGAAGCGGTTCTTCACGCGCACTTCGGCCAGGTCACCGCGCCGCTGGCCACTGAACTCGCCGACGAACTGCTGGCGCTCGGAGCGCGAGCTGCCGTGCTGGTAGTTCTGGTACTCGTCGTGCACGTGGCGACGCAGGAAGCCTTCGGTGTAGCCCCGGTGGGCGAGGGACTCCAGCTCGCTCATCAGGCCGCGGTCGAAGGGGCGACCAGCCACGGCATCGTCGATGGCCCGGCGATAGGCCTGCGCAGTCCGCGCTACATAGAAGTGCGACTTGGTGCGACCTTCGATCTTCAGCGAATGCACGCCCATCTCCGCCAGCCGCTGCACATGCTGGATCGCACGCAGGTCCTTGGAATTCATGATGTAGGTGCCGTGCTCGTCCTCGAATGCGGCCATCAGCTCGCCGGGACGGTTTCCTTCTTCCAGCAGGAACACCTCGTTGGTGGGCGCGCCCTGGCCCAGGGTCGGTTCGCGCACCAGTTGGCCGAGTTCGTCCTCGTTTGCCGGGTGCGCCTGGTATTCCCAGCGGCAGGCATTGGTGCAGGTGCCCTGGTTGGGGTCGCGGCGGTTGATGTAGCCGGAGAGCAGGCAGCGCCCGGAGTAGGCCATGCACAGCGCGCCGTGGACGAAGACTTCCAGCTCCATGTCCGGGACCTTCTCGCGGATCTCGCCGATCTCCTCCAGCGACAGCTCGCGGGAGAGGATCACGCGGCTCAGGCCCTGGTCGCGCCAGAAGGCCACGCTGGCCCAGTTGACGGCGTTGGCCTGTACCGAGAGGTGGATGTTGGCGGTGGGGAAATGTTGGCGAACCAGCATGATCATGCCGGGATCGGACATGATCAGTGCGTCTGGCCCGAGTGCGAGCACCGGCTCCAGGTCTGCCAGGAAGGTCTTCAGCTTGGCGTTGTGCGGGGCGATGTTCACCACCAGGTAGAAGCGCTTGCCCAGGGCGTGGGCTTCGGCGATGCCGATGGCGAGGTTGGCCAGGTCGAATTCGTTGTTGCGCACCCGCAGGCTGTAGCGCGGTTGCCCGGCATAGACGGCGTCGGCGCCGTAGGCGAAGGCGTGGCGCATGGCTTTCAGCGAGCCGGCGGGGGAGAGCAGTTCGGGGGCTTGGAGCATGATGGCGCGGCACTTGTGGATAAAGTGCCGCACTCTAGCGGCGCTGCTGCGGGCGGGTGCTGAGCCGGATCAATGTTGCGGTGGAATGCCGCAGAACGACCGGCTCTTTGCAGGTGACGGACGCGATTACTCCAGCCAGCGGCGACCCTGCAGCTCCAGCAGCATCTGCGCCTGCTCCGGGCCGTCGCTGCCGGCGGGGTAGTTGCGCGGGCGCTGGTAGTGCTCCTGCCAGCCGGCGATGATCGGGTCGACCCAGCGCCAGGCTGCCTCCACTTCGTCGCGCCGCATGAACAGGGTCGAATCGCCCTCGATCACGTCCAGCAGCAGGCGCTCGTAGGCGTCCCAGCGGCGCTTGCCACGGCTGGCCTGGGCGAGGTTGAGATCGAGCTCCACCGGTTCCAGTTGCATGCCCCGGCCGGGAGTCTTGGCCATCAATTGCAGGCTGATGCGTTCTTCCGGCTGCAGCCTTATCCACAGGCGGTTGGCGGGGCCTGTGCCGTCGCCGATCAGGTCGTGGGGCACCGGCTTGAACTGGATGACGATCTCCGAGCGCTTCTTCGCCATGCGCTTGCCGGTGCGCAGGTAGAAGGGCACGCCGGACCAGCGCCAGTTGTCGATGTCGGCGCGCAGGGCGACGAAGGTTTCGGTGTCGCTGTCGTTGTCCACCTGCTTCTCGAACCAGTAGGCCGGTACTTCCTGCCCGCCGATGTGCCCGGCGCCGTATTGGCCGCGCACGGTGCGGTCCTGCACGTCTTGCCCGGCGATCGGTCGCAGCGCGTGGAGAATCTTCAGCTTCTCGTCGCGCACCGACTCGGCGTCGAAATGCACCGGCACTTCCATGGTCAGCAGGCAGAGCAGCTGCAGCAGGTGGTTCTGCACCATGTCGCGCATTGCCCCGGCGTGGTCGTAGTAGGCGCCACGGTTCTCCACGCCGAGCGTCTCGTTGACGCTGATCTGCACGTGGTCGATGTAGGCGCTGCGCCACAGCGGTTCGAAGAGGGTATTGGCGAAACGCAGGGCGAGCAGGTTCTGCACCGTCTCCTTGCCCAGGTAGTGGTCGATGCGAAATACCCGCGACTCGTCAAAGACCGCGCCTATCGCCTGGTTGATCGCCTGCGCGGATTCCAGCGAATGGCCCAGCGGTTTCTCCAGCACGATGCGCGCCTGCGGGCCGGCCAAACCGGCGAGCTTGAGGTGCTGCGCGATGGGCGCGAACAGGTCCGGCGCGGTGGCCAGGTAGTGCACCAGGACGCGCTCGGCGCTGTGCTTCAGGCGCTGGCGCAGGCGGCCGAAATCGGCGCTCTGCGAGGCATCCATGGCGAGGTAGTCGAGGCGCGCGGCGAAGCTCTGCCAGTCGGCGGCGTCGAACTCGGCGCGCGCCACCTGTGCCCGGCAATGCCGCTCGGCCAAAGCCAGATACTGCACCGGAGTCCGCGCACTGCGGGCCAGGGCGAGGATGCGGGTGTCGGCCGGCAGGCGATTTTCGCGATGCAGGTGATAGAGCGCCGGCAGCAGCTTGTGCAGGGCGAGATCGCCCGTGCCGCCGAAGACCAGGATGTCGCACGATAGGGGAAAATCAGATTTTTCAGACATCTTCGGGAACTGCTCCGCCACTTATTGCCTGGGCGTGACCGCCTGATTTGTAGTATAACTACAGGCTTACTACATCCCAGCCGCCGATCATAGCCGAGTCCAGCCCAGTGAACCTGTTGCAGCACATTGCCCAGTCGCGTCATCTGCTTCGCAAGTCGGAACTCAAGGTCGCCGATCACGTGATGCAGGACCCTGCCTCTGTCATGCACAGCTCCATGGCGGACCTCGCCCACGGCGTCGGCGTCAGCGAGCCGACCATCGTGCGCTTCTGCCGCGCCATCGGCTGCTCGGGCTTCCAGGACCTCAAGCTGAAGCTCGCGCAGAGCCTGGCCGCCGGCGCCAGCTTCGGGCAGTTCGCGATCAACGAGAACGACTCGGTCACCGACTTCAGCCTGAAGATCTTCGACACCACGCTGCACTCGTTGATGGAAGTGCGCGAGAAGCTCGACACCCACGCCCTGGAGCGCGCCATCGCCGCCATCGCCCATGCGCAGCGCGTGGAGTTCTACGGCTTCGGTGCTTCCGGTGCGGTGGCTGCGGATGCCCAGCACAAGTTCTTCCGCCTGCTGCTCTCGGCAGCGGCCTATTCCGACCCGCATATGCAGGCGATGTCGGCGGTGACCCTCAAGCCGTCCGACGTGGCCATCTGCATCTCGCAGTCCGGCCGCTCCAAGGACCTGCTGGTGACCGCCAACCTGGTTCGCGAGGCGGGTGCCACGCTGATCACCCTGTGCCCGAGCCAGACTCCGCTGGCCGACCTCGCCACCGTCAACCTGGCGGTCGATGTCCACGAAGACACCGACATCTACACCCCGCTGACCTCGCGCATCGCCCACCTGGTGGTGATCGACGTGCTGGCGATGGGCGTGGCCATGGCGCGCGGTCCGGACCTGGTCAACCACCTCAAGAGCGTCAAGCGCAGCCTGCGTAGCCTGCGGCTGTCGCCCAAGGTCGTGAAGAGCCACGAGGAGCGCCCGGAAGAGGCGTCCTGATCCGGCGCCGACCGCTGGTCGGCGTCACCGGCTGTTCACTGCCGCGTCCTCGAACTGTCATGCACTGGCACCATGCTGGCGTCTCCAGCCCTTCGGCTTTGGGAGATGCGAGATGCAACGCCATATCGACGATACCCAGCTCCTGGATAGCAAGACCCGTCGCAAGCTCGAGGATCAGCGCCGCATGCAGTTCCGCCGCGCGATCGAAGAGCGCCTCGAATCGCAGCGACTTGATCGCGAATTTTCCGATTATCCCGACCTGATCGCCGTGAACTACCTCAAGTCGGCGAAGGGTTCGGCGAGAAGCGCTCGGCCAGCTGGCTGATCAGCGCGCGCTCTTCCCGAATGAAGCCGACGAACGCCTGAGCCACCGGGCTCAGGCGTTTGCCGCGTGCGTGCACCAGACACCAGCTGCGGTACAGCGGCAGCTCTTCCACGGGCAGCTCGCGCAGCAGCCCGGAGCGGATTTCGCGGCTCACCGCATGGCGCGGCAGCAGCGCCAGGCCAAGGCCGGCCAGAACCCCTTCGCGGGAGCCTTCCAACGAAGCGAATTCCAGCGTGTGCGGGAAGTGCGCGCGCTTCTGCTGGAAGTGTTCCTCGCAGGCCTTGCGGGTTCCCGAGCCAGGCTCGCGAACCAGCAGCGGCCAGGGCTCCAGGTCCTTCAGCGACAGCTTGGCGGCGCTGCACAGCGGGTGGTCCGGCGGCGCTACCGCGACTATCGGGTTGTTCAGGAAGGGCAGGAATTCCAGCGCCATGTCCTGCGGCACCAGGGACATGATCACCAGGTCGTCGCGGTTGTCCGAGAGGCGCTTGATCACCTGCGCGCGGTTGACCACCGTCAGGTGCAGGCTGACGTCCGGGTGCTGCGACTGGAAGGCGGCGAACAGGTGCGGGGTGATGTACTTGGCGCTGGACTCCACCGCCAGGCGCAGCTGGCCCTGCAGCGAGCCCTTGAGGTCGGAAAGCTGCATGTCGAGCACTTCCAGGCGCTGGAAGATGTCGTTGCTGGCGCGCAGCAGGGCGTCGGCGGCGTCCGTCTGGTAGAGCTTCTTGCCGATGTATTCGAACAGCGGCTGGCCGACCAGCTCTTCCAGCTGGCGAATCTGCAGGCTGACCGCCGGTTGGGTCAGCGCCATTTCCTCGGCAGCGCGACTGTAGGAACGGCTTTCGCACACTGCACGAAACACCTGCATCTGACGAAGTGTCATGCGCATCAACGACTTACGCATTTCCAGCAGCTCCCCGAAGGATAGTTCTGACTGAATATAAGTCAAAAGTTATGGCTATCCCAATAAATATTGATTTTGGTTAATTCTCCTTCCCGCGTAGGGTAAAAACACGCCGGAAGCCAGGCTCCGGCATGCGACCAACCGACGCGGAATCCAAGCCGCGACGGATTGCCGATTGGTTTTTGCGCCGGGGTCCATAAGGCCCGGGCCGAGGGAAAGCCGAAGTGATCAAGAAAATCCTGATCGCCAACCGGGGAGAGATCGCTGTCCGCATCGTGCGTGCTTGCGCCGAGATGGGCATCCGTTCGGTGGCCATCTACTCCGAAGCCGACCGTCACGCCCTGCACGTGAAGCGCGCCGACGAAGCCCACAGCATCGGCGAGGACCCGCTGGCCGGTTACCTGAACCCGCGTGCCCTGGTGAACCTGGCGGTGGAAACCGGCTGTGACGCCCTTCACCCGGGCTACGGTTTCCTCTCGGAAAACGCCGAGCTGGCGGAAATCTGCACCGAGCGCGGGATCAAGTTCATCGGCCCGTCCGCCGAAGTGATCCGCCGCATGGGCGACAAGACCGAAGCCCGCCGCAGCATGATGGCTGCAGGCGTGCCCTGCACCCCGGGCACCGAAGGCAACGTCGCCGACCTCGCCGAAGCCCTGCGCGAAGCCGAGCGCATCGGCTACCCGGTGATGCTCAAGGCTACTTCCGGCGGCGGCGGCCGCGGCATTCGCCGCTGCAACAGCCGCGACGAGCTGGAGCAGGCTTTCCCCCGCGTGATCTCCGAGGCCACCAAGGCCTTTGGCAGCGCGGAAGTCTTCCTCGAGAAGTGCATCGTCAATCCGAAGCACATCGAGGCGCAGATCCTCGCCGACTCCTTCGGCAACACCGTGCACCTGTTCGAGCGCGACTGCTCGATCCAGCGCCGCAACCAGAAACTCATCGAGATCGCCCCGAGCCCGCAGCTCACCCCCGAGCAGCGCGCCTACATCGGCGACCTCGCCGTACGCGCGGCCAAGGCCGTGGGCTACGAGAACGCCGGTACCGTGGAGTTCCTGCTCGCCGATGGCGAGGTGTACTTCATGGAGATGAACACTCGCGTGCAGGTGGAGCACACCATCACCGAGGAAATCACCGGCATCGACATCGTCCGCGAGCAGATCCGCATCGCTTCCGGGCTGGAACTGTCGGTGAAGCAGGAGGACATCATCCACCGCGGCTTCGCCCTGCAGTTCCGGATCAACGCCGAGGACCCGAAGAACAACTTCCTGCCCTCGTTCGGCAAGATCACCCGCTACTACGCGCCCGGTGGCCCCGGCGTGCGTACCGACACGGCGATCTACACCGGCTACACCATTCCGCCCTACTACGACTCCATGTGCCTGAAGCTGATCGTCTGGGCACTGACCTGGGAAGAGGCGCTCGATCGCGGCCTGCGCGCGCTGGACGACATGCGCGTACAGGGTGTGCGGACGACCGCGCCGTACTACCAGGAAATCCTGCGCAACCCGGAATTCCGCTCCGCCCAGTTCAACACCAGCTTCGTCGAAAGCCATCCGGAACTGACCCAGTACTCGATCAAGCGCAACCCGTCGCACCTGGCCATCGCCATCGCCACTGCCATTGCCGCCCACGCCGGCCTGTAGGGGAAGGATTCAGAACATGAGCAAGAAAGTCACAGTCACCGATACCATCCTGCGCGACGCCCACCAGTCGCTGCTGGCCACCCGCATGCGCACCGAGGACATGCTGCCGATCTGCGACAAGCTCGATCGCGTCGGCTACTGGTCGCTGGAAGTCTGGGGTGGCGCCACCTTCGACGCCTGCGTGCGCTTCCTCAAGGAAGACCCGTGGGAGCGCCTGCGCAAACTCAAGGCCGCGCTGCCGAACACTCGCCTGCAGATGCTCCTGCGCGGGCAGAACCTGCTTGGCTACCGCCACTACAGCGACGACGTGGTGCGCGCGTTCGTGGCCAAGGCCGCGGTCAACGGCATCGACGTGTTCCGCATCTTCGACGCGATGAACGACGTGCGTAACCTGCGCGTTTCCATCGAGGCGGTGAAGGCTGCCGGCAAGCATGCCCAGGGCACCCTCTGCTACACCACCAGCCCGGTGCACACCATCGATGCCTTCGTGAACCAGGCCAAGGCGATGGCGGCCATGGGCGTGGATTCCATCGCCATCAAGGACATGGCCGGCCTGCTGACCCCCTACGCCACCGGCGAGCTGGTCAAGGCGCTGAAGAGCGAGCAAAGCCTGCCGGTATTCGTGCACTCCCACGACACCGCCGGCGTCGCCAGCATGTGCCAGTTGAAGGCCATCGAGAACGGCGCCGACAACATCGACACCGCCATCTCCAGCATGGCCTGGGGCACCAGCCACCCGGGCACCGAGTCGATGGTCGCCGCGCTGCGCGGCACGCCCTACGACACCGGCCTTGACCTGGAGCTGCTGCAGGAAATCGGCGTCTACTTCTATGCCGTGCGCAAGAAGTACCACCAGTTCGAGAGCGACTTCACCGGCGTCGATACCCGCGTGCAGGTCAACCAGGTGCCGGGCGGCATGATCTCCAACCTGGCCAACCAGCTGAAGGAGCAGGGCGCTCTCCACCGCATGAACGAAGTGCTGGAAGAGATTCCGCGCGTACGTGCCGACCTCGGCTACCCGCCCCTGGTCACCCCGACCTCGCAGATCGTCGGCACCCAGGCGTTCTTCAACGTGCTGGCCGGCGAGCGCTACAAGACCATCACCAACGAGGTGAAGCTGTACCTGCAGGGCCGCTACGGCAAGGCTGCCGGCACCATCAACGAAGACCTGCGTCGCCAGGCCATCGGCAACGAGGAAGTCATCGACGTACGTCCGGCCGACCTGCTCAAACCCGAGCTGGACAAGCTGCGCGGCGAGATCGGCAGCCTGGCGCAGTCCGAAGAGGATGTGCTGACCTACGCGATGTTCCCGGACATCGGCCGCAAATTCCTCGAAGAGCGTGCAGCCGGCACCCTGAAGCCGGAAGCGCTGCTGCCGATCCCCAGCGGCAATGGCGTGGCCGCCGCGGGTGGCGAGGGCGTGCCAACCGAGTTCGTGGTCGACGTCCACGGCGAGACCTACCGCATCGACATCACTGGCGTCGGAGTGAAGGGCGACAACAAGCGCCACTTCTACCTGTCCATCGACGGCATGCCTGAAGAAGTGGTGTTCGAGCCGCTCAACGAGTACGTCGCCGGCGACAGCAGCAAGCGCCGCCAGGCCAGCGCACCGGGCCACGTCACCACTACCATGCCGGGCAACATCGTCGATGTGCTGGTGAAAGAGGGTGACAGCGTGAAAGCCGGCCAGGCCGTGCTGATCACCGAAGCCATGAAGATGGAAACCGAGGTGCAGGCGGGTATCGCCGGTACCGTGAAGGCGATCCACGTAGCCAAGGGTGACCGCGTCAACCCGGGCGAAGTGCTGATCGAGATTGAAGGCTGACCGACGGACAGACGGGTCTCTAGGTTCAGTCACCGGGGGGAGCACGATGCTCCCCCTTTTTTATGGCGGCGCCAAAAACAGGCAAAGACCTTATATAATCCGCGGTCTTTGAATCACCCCATGCGAGAGAACGCCGTGAGCCAGCTGCCGCCCTGCCCGAAATGCCAATCCGAATTCACCTACGAGGACGGCGCGTTGCTGGTCTGCCCCGAGTGCGCCCACGAGTGGTCGGCCGATGCCGCCGAAGGCGATAGCGACGCCAAGGTGATCAAGGACTCCGTCGGCAACCTGCTGCAGGACGGCGACACCGTGACGGTCATCAAGGACCTCAAGGTCAAGGGCTCGTCCCTGGTGGTCAAGGTCGGCACCAAGGTGAAGAACATCCGCCTGGTCGACGGCGACCACGACATCGACTGCAAGATCGACGGTATCGGCGCGATGAAGCTGAAGTCGGAGTTCGTGAAGAAGGTCTGAGCCTTCCCCGAACCATGAAAAAGCCCGGCCAAGTGCCGGGCTTTTTTCGTTTCACGGCGCGGGCCGCGTCACTGCTTGTAGTAGACGATCTGGTTGCTGGTGGCGAGCAACTCGCCGGCTTCGCTCCACAGCTCGGCGCTCTGGTCGAAATAACCATTGCGGAAGGCCTGGCCGCGCGCTTCGCCGAGCAGGTAGCCGTCGCCGACCTCGGCCAGTTGCTCGGCATCGGTATGGAAATAGGTGGTGATCGACACGGTGCCGGCCGGCACGGGTGTGGCGCGGCGTAGCCAGACGCGCGGGTAGAAGATGTCGCTCATCGCCGCCAGGGACGGGAAGTCGAGCGGGCGCTGGCCGGCATCGCGCAGCCAGAGCTGGGTGCGGCTGTGCTCGCCGCTGCCGTCCCATTTCGTCGGGAATGCGCCGCTGATTGCGCGCATTTCGTATTGGCCGACCCAGGCCACCCCCTTGCCGCTGGTGTTCATCGGCTCGCACTCGGCTGGCGCAGGCGCGCTGGGATGTTGCAGGTCGACATTGCTCCAGGTCTCGCGGCGCAGGGCAGTGACGGCGGTGCCGGTGGAGGTCACCTGGCGTTCGCCGTTGGCGTCGGTCTGGCTCAGCTGCAGCATCCAGTGCTGGGTGGAGCGATTGGTGCGCACCGGCGTCGCTTCGATGCTGAAGGCCCCGGCTTCGATGGCCGTAGCGAAGTTGACGGTCAGCGACAGCGGGCTGCCGAGCAGCTGCGGATGGCGCAACACGGCCTGCAGCATGACGGCTGCAGTGATGCCGCCGAATGGCCCGACCATGTTCCAGTAGTCGGCGCTGGTGGCACCGTGGAACAGGTCGGGATACTGCGCGTCGGCCTCCAGGGCCAGGGCGCGGTCGAAGGGGTGCAGGGCGTCGGTCATGGCGTCGTCTCGGCTCGGGTGTCCCGGTCTTTTAGGGGACGGCCCGGGCTGTGGTCAAGCGAACCGACGGGTCAGGGCGTGACCTCGAAACGCAGTGTGCCGATCACCTGGCCGACCTCGGTGACCACCTGCACCTGCCAGCGCCCGCTGGGGTCGCCGGGGAAGTTCTGCTTGTGGGTCCAGGCGCGGTAGCCGGCCTCGCGGCCGCCGTGGATGTCCAGGGCGATGCGGTCGACTTCCTTACCGTTCTGCCGCCAGACGTGGTAGATGCGCTCGTCCAGCCCGCGCGGCGCGCTGATCGCGGTATAGGCGTAGAGCCCCTGGCTGCGAATCTGCGCGACGCTGATCTGCTCCAGGCTGTCGCCCGGGGTGCGCTGGCTGTTGTCGAACTGCTCGGTGAGCGCCATCTCGGTCATCCACAGGGTCGAGGGCGGCACCCAGGCGCGACCGAACCAGCCGGCGGCGCCGATGCACAGCGTCAGGCCGAGAAGGGCCACCCAGCGCCACCATTTGTGGATGCCCACCGACACCACCAGGCTCGGGAAGGACAGCGCCACGGCGATGCCCAGGGCCCATTTGTAGCTCTCGGGGGTGCTCAGCTGGAGGATGATCGGCAGCGCCGTGAGCAGCACGGCGAACAGTGTCAGGGTGTGGTAGCCGAGGAAGGTCCAGCGCCGCCCGGCCAGCCACTTGTAGTAGACCGGGTCGGTGATGGAGATCAGCCCGGCGATCGCCAGGGCGCCAGTGAACACCGCCTGGCCGCTGTTCCAGGTGGTGGTGACGAAGAAGAAAGGCAGGACGAAGAACAGGCTTTCCTGGTGGATCAGCTGGGTCGCGTAGCGCAGCAGGCCCGGCGGCACTGACCAGCCGAAGCGCTTCCTCACCCGCTCGGTGAGCAGGTTCTCCAGCATCAGCCAGAGCCAGCTGACCAGCATGACGATGGCCATGGCCCGGGCGAAGCCGGCGCGATGGCGGTCGACCATCATGAAGCTGAACAGCCCCGAGCAGAAGCCGAACAGCGCGACCACATGGGGGTAGCGTTCGAGGAGCGAGAGGACCAGCGCGATCACGCGCTGCACGCGGTTTTTCCAGGCGGCCAGCATGACGGGTGCGAAGCAGAAAACGAGAAGGGCGGCGATTGTACTCCTTGCGCCGCGCGGCGTGCAGCGGGGAAGGACGGAGGGTAGGGGCTTTGGGATATCGCGCCGATCCACCCGTAGGGCGCATAACCGCGTTCGCGGTTATGCGCCGACGATCGGCAGGAAAACGGCGGATAACCCCCACGGGGTTATTCGCCCTACAGGCGCGGCGCTCATGCCGGGCGGTTCGCGAGCAAGAACTAGGCGTCCCCCTCGCTCCTACGTTCAGTCCGGCGCTTTGCCGCCCAGTTCGCTGCGCGCGTACTCGACGAACAGCTGCGCCGGCTTGGTCAGCTGCGCGCGCTTGAGCCAGGCGGCTACCAGACCGGAGGCGCTGACGTCCTCGGCGATGTTCACCGCCACCACCTTCTTGCCGTCGTAGGTGCACTCGGAGTGTGGGCGGGTGACCAGCACCGAGAAGCCGAAACCCTGGCCGACCATGCCGCGCACCATCTCGATGGAGGGCGAGCTGAAGGCGATGTTCGGGGTCAGGCCGAGCTCCTCGAAGATGCTCACGAAGTAGGTCCGGCTGGGCTGCACGTCGAGCAGGATCATCGGCTCCAGCACCAGGTCGCGCAGCGACACCTGGGCCTGCTGGGCGAAGCGGTGGTCGGCCGGGAGCAGCGCGTAGGGGCGTTGCGCCGGCATCAGCGGCTCGGTCTCGATGGTGCCGTCGAGGTCGTGGCGGTAGAGGAAGGCGAGGTCGAAGCGCCCGGCGGTCAGGCCTTGCACCAGCTCTTGCTGCTCGCCGTCGCGGATGCGGATTTCCACGCCCGGGTAGCGCTCGCGGAAGCCGGCGATCAGCCGTGGCAGGTACAGCGGCGCCACCGTCTCGAAGCAGCCGAGGTCGATCTGCCCGGCGACCACGTCGTTGTCGGCCAGGGCGTTCTGCTCGAACTCGTGGGCCATGCGCAGCAGTTCCTGGGCCTTGCGGTAGAAGCGCGCGCCGGCGGGGGTCAGGGACACGCCCTGGGCGTGGTGGCGAATGAACAGCTGCACGCCGAAGCTCTCTTCCAGGCCCTTGATCGCCGTCGAGATCGACGGCTGGGCGATGTAGAGCTTGCGCGAGGCCTCGGCCACGCTGCCGCATTCCACGGTGGTCACGAAATACTTCAATTGCCGCAAGGTGTAGGAAGCCACAGCCAACCTCGGTGTTTCTCGTTGTATCGCGCCACGATACCGCTTCGCGCGCGGCGCGAGGCGAGGATTTTCATCGACAGGGACGACATTTTTCATGGCCAGGGCCGCGCCAGGCCGCCGGCATACTCCCTGCACATTCCCCGCTCGACAGGACAAGGAGCAGCAGCATGCAACTGGCTATCTGGCAAACCCAAGGCCATCCCGCCGACCCGGCCGCCAACCTGGCAGCGCTCGAGGCACGGCTGGCCGAAGTGGCGCGTATCGGCGGCGAACTGCTGCTGTGCCCGGAGCTCTGGCTGTGCGGCTACAACGTGGCGGATCAGCTCGCCGACCTGGCCGAGCCCGCCGATGGCCCCTCGGCGCAGGGCATTGCCGAGCTGGCGCGCCGGCATCGCGTGACGGTGTGCTACGGCTACGCCGAGCGGCATCCCGAAGGCGGCCGGCCTTACCTCAGCGTGCAACTGATCGATGGCGAAGGGCGGCGCCTGGCGAATTACCGCAAGACCCACCTGTTCGCCGCCGAGCAGGAGCTGTTCAGCCCCGGCGACAGCCTGCCGCCGCCCGTGCGCCTGGGCGCCTGGAGCATCGGCCTGCTGCTGGGCGTCGAGCTGGAATACCCCGAGGCGGTGCGCAGCCTGGTGCTGAGTGGCGTCGATCTGCTTCTGGTGCCGACTGCGTTGACACCCGAGTACGCCGTCGTGGCCCAGTCGGTGGTGCCGGCGCGCGCAGTGGAAAACCAGATATTCGTCGCCTACTGCGACCGTTGCGGCGAGGAGCGCGGCCTGGAGTTCCTCGGCGGCTCGCGGGCGGTCGGCCCGGACGGCCAGGCCCTGGCCTTCGCCAACGGAGCCGAGAGCCTGCTTCTGGTGTGCCTCGACCCGGCCCTGCGCGGCAAGCTGGCCGAGCGATTCCCCTACCTGCCGGGCCGCCGTCCGGCGCTCTACGGCGCGCTGGTCGAGGCCTGAGGGTGCCGCACTGCAAGCGGGCGGGCGCTCCTTTTCAGGGCGCGTCTGACCAGCTTTTTCATATACCCCGAAGACAAATTTAATAATTTTCCTGGGCCGGGGCTTGGGCGACCATCTGGACCATCAAGAACAAGAATGCCTGCGAGCAGGAGTGCCCTGTGTACCAACTCAATGACTGGCAGCAGCGTGCAGCGCGCCAGACCTTCATCGACACCGCCCTGATCGGCGGCCGTCGCGTCGCCGCCGCCGACGGCGCCACCTTTGCCTCCATCGACCCGGCGACCAATCGCCTGCTGGCCAACGTCGCCGCCTGTGGCGCCGCCGAAGTCGACGCCGCCGTGCGTAGCGCCCGCCAGGCCTTCGAGCAAGGCCCCTGGGCACGCATGGCGCCGCGCGAGCGCAAGGCCGTGCTGCTCAAGCTCGCCGAGCTGATGATGGTCCATCGCGACGAGTTGGCCCTGCTCGACTCGCTGAACATGGGCAAGCCGGTGATGGACGCCTGGAACATCGACGTGCCCGGCGCCGCCGGCGTCTTCTCCTGGTACGCCGAAGCCCTCGACAAGATCTACGACCAGGTCGCGCCGACCGCACAGAACGCCCTGGCCACCATCACCCGCGCGCCGCTGGGCGTGATCGGCGCCGTGGTGCCCTGGAACTTCCCGCTCGACATGGCCGCCTGGAAACTCGCCCCGGCCCTGGCCGCCGGCAACTCGGTGGTGCTCAAGCCGGCCGAGCAGTCGCCGTTCTCTGCCCTGCGCCTGGCCGAGCTTGCGCTGGAGGCTGGCCTGCCGGAAGGCGTGCTGAACGTGGTGCCGGGCCTGGGCGAACACGCCGGCAAGGCCCTCGGCCTGCACCCGGAAGTGGACAGCCTGGTGTTCACCGGCTCCACCGAGGTCGGTAAGTACTTCATGCAGTATTCCGCGCAGTCCAACCTCAAGCAGGTCTGGCTGGAGTGCGGTGGCAAGAGCCCGAACCTCGTGTTTGCCGATTGCCGCGATCTCGATCTTGCGGCTGAAAAAGCGGCCTTCGGCATTTTCTTCAACCAGGGCGAAGTCTGCTCGGCCAACTCGCGCTTGCTGGTGGAGCGCTCGATCCACGACGAATTCGTCGAGCGCCTGATCGCCAAGGCCCGCGACTGGGCCCCGGGCGACCCGCTGGACCCGTCCAGCCGCGCCGGCGCCATCGTCGACGCCAAGCAGACCGCGAGCATCCAGCGCTTCATCGAGGAAACCCGCGCCACCTCCGCGCAACTGGTGTGCGGCGGCCGTCAGCTGACCTTCAACGGTTCCAGCAACTTCATCGAGCCGACCATCTTCACCCACGTCGACCCGCAGCAGCGCCTGGCCCGTGACGAGGTCTTCGGCCCGGTGCTGGCAGTCACCGCCTTCGACAGCGAGGAAGAGGCCCTGCGCCTGGCCAACGACAGCCCCTTCGGCCTGGCCGCCTCGGTGTGGAGCGACGACCTGCACCGCGCCCACCGCGTCGCCTCGCGTCTGAACGTGGGCACCGTCTCGGTGAACACCGTGGACGCCCTCGACCCGGCGATCCCCTTCGGCGGCGGCAAGCAGTCCGGCTTCGGCCGCGACCTCTCGCTGCACTCGTTCGATAAGTACACCCAGCTGAAGACCACCTGGTTCCAGCTGCGTTAAGACACCGAGGTCAGGTCGCCGGCGCTATGCTCGGCGACTGACCGAACCGCTCGAGACGGCCGGTGAGACTGCCCAGGTAAGTCCGTCGCCCTCGATCCCCTGCAAACCCCTCAGGCCGACTGCCGATGCACCGCCGAGGGAACTAGGAGACAGTCGATGACCGACAAGAACATCCCCCAGCGTGCAACCAGTGACTTCCAGGCAGCCGACGCGGCCCACCACATCCACGCGTTCCTCGACCAGAAGGCGCTCAACGCCGAAGGTCCGCGCGTCATGGTGCGCGGCGAGGGCCTGTATCTCTGGGACAACGATGGCAACCGCTACCTCGACGGCATGTCCGGCCTGTGGTGCACCCAGCTCGGCTACGGCCGCAAGGACCTGACCGCCGCGGCCAGCGCGCAGATGGACCAGCTGTCGTACTACAACATGTTCTTCCACACCACCCACCCGGCGGTGATCGAACTGTCCGAGCTGCTTTTCAGCCTGCTGCCGGGCCACTACAGCCACGCGATCTACACCAACTCCGGCTCCGAATCGAACGAAGTGCTGATCCGCACCGTGCGCCGTTACTGGCAGATCCTCGGCAAGCCGCAGAAGAAGATCATGATCGGCCGCTGGAACGGCTACCACGGCTCCACCCTGGCGGCCACCGCGCTGGGCGGCATGAAGTTCATGCACGAAATGGGCGGCATGATCCCCGACATCGCGCACATCGACGAGCCGTACTGGTTCGCCCACGGCGGCGACCTGACCCCGGCCGAGTTCGGCCTGCGCGCCGCTCGCCAGCTGGAAGAGAAGATCCTCGAGCTGGGCGCCGAGAACGTCGCCGGCTTCATCGCCGAGCCGTTCCAGGGCGCCGGCGGCATGATCTTCCCGCCGGAAACCTACTGGCCGGAAATCCAGCGCATCTGCCGCAAGTACGACGTCCTGCTGTGCGCCGACGAAGTGATCGGCGGCTTCGGCCGTACCGGCGAGTGGATGGCCCACCAGCACTTCGGCTTCGAGCCGGACACCCTGTCCATCGCCAAGGGCCTGACCAGCGGCTACATCCCCATGGGCGGCCTGGTGCTGAGCAAGCGCATCGCCGAAGTCCTGGTCGAGCAGGGCGGCGTGTTCGCCCACGGCCTGACCTACTCCGGGCACCCGGTTGCAGCCGCCGTTGCCGTCGCCAACCTCAAGGCGCTGCGCGACGAAGGCATCGTCACCCAGGTGAAGAACGAAACCGGCCCGTACCTGCAGCAGTGCCTGCGCGAAGTCTTCGGCAACCACCCGCTGGTCGGCGACGTGCAGGGTGCCGGCCTGGTTGCCGCGCTGCAGTTCGTCGAGGACAAGGCGACCCGCAAGCGCTTCGACAACGAGAACGACATCGCCTGGCGCTGCCGCACCATCGGCTTCGAGGAAGGCGTGATCATCCGCTCCACCCTCGGCCGCATGATCATGGCTCCGGCGCTGGTCGCCGGCCGCGCGGAAATCGACGAGCTGGTCGACAAGACCCGCATCGCCGTGGACCGCACCGCGAAGGAAATCGGCGTGCTGTAACGCCGCTGTCTGCCGGGTTCCCGCGAACGCGGGAGCCCGGCGACACACTCCGAACAGGGAAGCTCTGAACGAATAACAACAGCGCCGCGAGCCCCATGAGGCCCGCGCGATGGAACCGTTTTGCCGCACGTTCGGCAACTGCCCCGTACCTCCACCAACAACGCCTGACCGGCAGTGGGAGTCGTTCCATGAAATCGTCCTTGCGTTCCACCCTTGCCTGCGCCGTACTCGCCGCAGTGACCGGCGCCGCCCAGGCGCAACCGCAGAACCTCACCGTCATCTCCTTCGGCGGCGCCACCAAGGCCGCGCAGGAGCAGGCCTACTTCAAACCCTTCGACGCCAGCGGCGCCGGCAACGTGGTCGCCGGCGAGTACAACGGCGAGATGGCCAAGGTGAAAGCCATGGTCGATGTCGGCAAGCCGACTTGGGACGTGGTCGAGGTGGAAAGCCCCGAACTGCTGCGCGGCTGCGACGAGGGCCTGTTCGAGCGTATCGACCCGGCAGCCATCGGCAACCCGGCCGACTTCGTGCCCGGCACCCTCAGCGAGTGCGGCGTGGCCACCTACGTCTGGTCGATGGTCATGGCCTACAACAGCGCCAAGCTGGCCAAGGCGCCGGCCTCCTGGGCGGACTTCTGGAACGTCAAGGACTTCCCCGGCAAGCGCGGCCTGCGCAAGGGCGCCAAGTACACCCTGGAAGTGGCCCTGCTGGCCGACGGCGTGAAGCAGGAAGACCTCTACAAGGTGCTCTCGACTCCCGCTGGCGTCAGCCGCGCCTTCGCCAAGCTCGACGAGCTCAAGCCCTATATCCAGTGGTGGGAAGCCGGTGCACAGCCGCCGCAATGGCTGGCCGCCGGCGACGTGGTGATGAGCGCCGCCTACAACGGCCGCATCGCCGCCGCGCAGAAGGAAGGCGTGAAACTGGCCATCGTCTGGCCGGGCAGCCTCTACGACCCGGAATACTGGGCGGTGGTGAAAGGCACCCCGAACAAGGCGCTGGCCGAGAAATTCATCGCCTTCGCCAGCCAACCGCAAACGCAGAAGGTGTTCTCCGAGAACATCCCATACGGCCCGGTACACAAGGGCACCATGGACCTGCTGCCGGCCGACGTGCAGGCCGCGCTGCCGACCGCCCCGGCCAACCTGAAGGACGCCCGTGCCGTAGACGCCGCCTTCTGGGTCGACCACGGCGAAGAGCTGGAACTGCGCTTCAACACCTGGGCGGCCCACTAAGCCGCCTGCTCCACCGCGCTGCCCGGTTCACCGGGCGGCGCCCTGCCTTGCGAGAAAGACAATGACAACGACGCAAAACTCGGCGTCGACGCTGGAGCTGAGCACCATTCAGCCCATCGCCGCGCACGAACGGCACGGTCGCGCCCGCGATCTCTTCACCATCTGGTTCGGCAGCAACATCATGCTGCTCACCGTGGTCACGGGGGCGCTGGCCGTCACCGTGTTCAAGCTCTCCTTCGTCGCCGCGCTGCTGGCGCTGGTGCTGGGCAACCTGGTCGGCGGCATCTTCATGGCCCTGCACTCGGCGCAAGGCCCGCAGCTGGGCGTGCCGCAGATGGTGCAGACCCGCGGCCAGTTCGGCTCCTTCGGCTCGCTGCTGGTGGTCGCCCTGGTGGTGATCATGTACCTGGGCTTCTTCGCCTCGAACCTGGTGCTCGGCGGGCAGACCCTGAGCGCGCGCTTCCCGGTGGTCAGCACCAACGCCGGCATCCTGCTGGTCGGCGTGGTCAGCGTGATCGCCACCGTCTTCGGCTACCGCCTGATCCACGGCTACACCCGGCTGATGTCCTGGCTGTCCGGCGGCGTGCTGCTGCTCAGCTTCGTCTGGGTGCTGTTCGTCCACGGCCTGCCGGCGGACTTCATGCAACGCAACGGCTTCAACCTGCCGGGCTTCATGGGCGCGCTGTCGATCGCCGCGCTCTGGCAGCTGGCCTACGCGCCCTACGTTTCCGACTACTCGCGCTACATGCCGCAGGACACCGGTTCGCGCACCGCCTTCTGGTCCAGCTACTGGGGCTGCTGCCTGGGCTCGATCCTGCCGATGGTGCTGGGCGTGATGGTTGGCCTCGCGGCGGACGGTGGTGACGTGGTCGCCGGCCTGATCGGCATGACCGGCGGCTTCAGCGCGGTGATGGTGGCGGTGTTCTCCATCGGCATCGCCGCGACCAATGCGATGAACCTGTACTGCGGCACCCTCTCGGCGATCACCGTCGGCCAGACCCTGATCCCGAGCTGGAACGCCAAGGCCGGCTGGCGCGCCTTCATCGCCCTGAGCCTGTTCGGCGGCTCGCTGGCCCTCGCCCTGCTCGGCCAGGACAACTTCATGGCCAACTACACCAACTTCATCCTGCTGCTGCTCTACGTGCTGGTGCCCTGGAGCGCGATCAACCTGGTCGACTATTACCTGGTCGCCCACGGCAAGTACGACGTGCTGTCGTTCTTCCGTCGCGACGGCGGCATCTACGGCACCTTCAACTGGACCGCGGTGAACTGCTACGTGCTGGGCATCCTGGTGCAGGTGCCGTTCATGTCCACCGAGCTGTACACCGGCGTGGTGGCCAAGGCCATGAACGGCGCCGACATCTCCTGGATCGTCGGCCTGGGCGTGGTATCGCCGGTCTACTGGTTGTTCAGCCGCAAGCGCCAGCGCGTCCTCGCCGGAGCCCGCGCATGAGCCGCCGCACCGGATTCTTCTTCGACGAACGCTGCTTCTGGCACGCCGCCGGGCTGCACGCGCTGGTCCTGCCGGTCGGGGGCTGGTTGCAGCCGCCGGCCGGCAGCGGCCATGCCGAGTCGGCGGAGAGCAAGCGCCGGCTGAAAAGCCTGATGGACGTCTCGGGCCTGAGCGACAAGCTGAAACTCTCCAGCGCGCCCATGGCCAGCGAGGAGGACCTGCTGCGCGTCCACCCGGCCGACTACCTGGCACGCTTCAAGGCCATGAGCGACGCCGGCCACGGCGAGCTGGGCGAAGAAGCCATGGTCGGCCCCGGCACCTACGAGATCGCCCGGCAATCAGCAGGTCTCGCCATCGCGGCGGTGGAAGCGGTGCTCAGCGGCGAGCTGGACAATGCCTACGCCCTCTCGCGTCCGCCGGGCCACCACTGCCTGGCGGATCGCGGCATGGGCTTCTGCTACCTGGCCAACATCGCCGTGGCGGTAGAAGCGGCCAAGGCCCGCCACGGCCTCAAGCGCGTCGCCGTGCTGGACTGGGACGTGCACCACGGCAACGGCACTCAGTCGATCTTCTACGGCCGCGACGACGTGCTGACCCTGTCGATCCACCAGGCCAACTGCTTCCCGACCGACTCCGGCTACGTGGAAGAAAGAGGCGAGGGAGCAGGCGAGGGCTTCAACCTCAACATCCCGCTGTACCCGGGCAGTGGCGACGACGCTTACCGCCAGGCGATGGAGCGCGTGATAGTCCCGGCCCTGGAGCTATTCCAGCCCGAACTGATCGTGGTCGCCTGCGGCTTCGACGCCAACGGCGTGGACCCACTGGCGCGCATGCTCGCCCACAGCGAAACCTTCCGCGCCATGACCCGAAGCATCCGCGAAGCGGCCGAACGCCTGTGCAAAGGCCGCCTGGTGCTGGTCCACGAAGGCGGTTACGCCGAATCCTATGTGCCCTTCTGCGGCCACGCAGTGATCGAGGAACTGGCCGGCGTCCGCACCGAAGTGACCGACCCCTTCCTGCCGATGCTCGAAGGCCAGCAGCCGGATGCGGATTTCCGTGCGTTCCAGCGTGGGGCGAT
Organism: Pseudomonas sp. QL9; assembly: GCF_041409665.1. Taxonomy (NCBI): domain Bacteria; kingdom Pseudomonadati; phylum Pseudomonadota; class Gammaproteobacteria; order Pseudomonadales; family Pseudomonadaceae; genus Pseudomonas; species Pseudomonas sp. QL9. The sequence goes on along the minus strand of NZ_CP166971.1, from coordinate 2,475,547 downwards.
CGAGCGGATGGCGGAGAAGCTGGGGCTCTAACGGTAGTTGCGGCCTTCACGATAGCCCCTGTAGGAGCGGACCTTGTCCGCGATCGCGCGCATGGCGCGCTCCCACCGGAGGCCTTGGTGCGGGAGCCTTCGCGGATAAGATCCGCTCCTACGGGATGTGTCCGCAGGCCGAGCTTGTTTGGGTTCGCTCCCACGAACAGCCGGATATCCACAGGCAAAAAAGAGGGAGCCCGAAGGCTCCCCTGGAGAGAAACCGCGGCGGGGGGCGCCGCGGTCGGAGCGCTTGCCGCTTTTTAGGCGGCGCGGAACAGGTTGTGCGGGTCGATGACGAATTTCTTCGGCACGCCTGCGTCGAACTCGCCGTAGCCTTTCGGCGCGTCGTCGAGGGTGATGACTTCCACCCCGACGATGTCGGCGATCTTGATGCGGTCCCACATGATGGCCTGCATCAGCTGGCGGTTGTACTTCATCACCGGGGTCTGGCCGGTGTGGAAGCTGTGCGACTTGGCCCAGCCCAGGCCGAAGCGGATGCTCAGGCTGCCGTGCTTGGCGGCTTCGTCCACCGCGCCCGGGTCCTCGGTGACGTACAGGCCGGGGATGCCGATCTTGCCGGCTACCCGCACCACGCCCATCAGCGAGTTCAGCACGGTGGCCGGAGCCTCGTGCTGCGAGCCCGAGTGGCCGTGGCCACGCGCCTCGAAGCCCACCGCATCCACCGCGCAGTCCACTTCCGGCTCGCCCAGCAGATCGGCGATCTGCTCGTGCAGCGGGGTGTCCTTGGACAGGTCGGCGATTTCGAAGCCCTGGGCCTTGGCGTGGGCCAGGCGGGTCGGGTTGACGTCGCCGACGATCACCACCGCGGCGCCCAGCAGGCGGGCGGAGGCAGCGGCGGCCAGGCCGACCGGACCGGCACCGGCGATGTAAACGGTGCTGCCCGGGCCAACGCCGGCGGTTACCGCGCCGTGGTAGCCGGTGGGCAGGATGTCGGACAGGCAGGTCAGGTCGCGGATCTTCTCCATCGCCAGGTCGCGGTTCGGCAGCTTCAGCAGGTTGAAGTCGGCGTAGGGGACCATGACGTATTCGGCCTGGCCACCGACCCAGCCGCCCATGTCGACGTAGCCGTAGGCGCCGCCGGCACGCGACGGGTTGACCGTCAGGCAGACGCCGGTGTGCTGTTCCTTGCAGGTGCGGCAGTGACCGCAGGCGACGTTGAAGGGCACGGAGACCAGGTCACCGATCTTCATGGTTTCCACACCACGGCCGATCTCCACCACCTCGCCGGTGATTTCGTGGCCGAGCACCAGGCCCTCGGGCGCGGTGGTGCGGCCGCGCACCATGTGCTGGTCGGAGCCGCAGATGTTGGTGGACACCACACGCAGGATCACGCCGTGATCGATCTGCTTGCCCTGTGGGTCCTGCATCTTCGGATAGGGGATGTTCTGGACTTCGACCTTACCTGGGCCGAGATAAACCACACCACGATTACCAGACATACGCATTCCTCTTTGTCGTTGTGGGCACAAATGCGCGGCGCGATGGCCGTGCGGTTTTGCACTGGGATGTCGTCTGTTGCGCGACAGGGCCGGAGTACAGCTGGCAGCCGGCGGGTCTGTCGGTGTTGCTCGGGTCGTGCGGCGTATAACCCGGAGGGTTATACGCCCTACGTTGTGATCTGCAGCGGAGTAGCGTTCACAGCACCACGGTGCGATTGGCGTTGAGGAACACCCGTCGCTCAATGTGGAAGCCCACGGCTTTCGCCAGGGTCAGGCACTCGACGTCGCGGCCCTTGGCGATCAGGTCCTCGGGGTAGTGCGAGTGGTCCACCGGCTCGACGCCCTGGGCGATGATCGGGCCCTCGTCGAGGTCGTTGTTGATGTAGTGGGCGGTGGCGCCGACCAGCTTGACGCCCTTCTGGTACGCCTGGTGGTACGGCTTGGCGCCCTTGAAGCCGGGCAGCAGCGAGTGGTGGATGTTGATCGCCCAGCCGTCGAGCTTGCGGCACAGCTCGGGGGAGAGCACCTGCATGTAGCGGGCAAGGATCACCAGTTCCGCGCCGCTCTCCTCGATCACCTGCCAGACCTTGGCTTCCTGCGCGCCCTTGTCGTTCGGGTCGAGCGCGAAGTGGTGGTAGGGGATGCCGTGCCAGCGCGCCAGGGGTTCCAGGTCCGGGTGGTTGGAGATCACCGCGACCACGTCCATCGGCAGCTGGCCGATGCGCTGGCGGTAGAGCAGGTCGTTCAGGCAGTGGTCGGCCTTGGAGACCATGATCACTACCTTGCTGCGGTAGCCCGCCGGGGTCAGCTCGGTCTTCATCTGGAAGGGCTCGACGCGCTCGGCCAGGCCTTCGCGGAAGCTGGCCTCGTCGAAGCCGGCCGGGGTGCGGAACTCCACGCGGATGAAGAAGCGCTGGGCCAGGCGGTCGTCGAAGGAGTGGTGCTCGGTGACGTAGCACTGCTGTTCGAACAGGTAGCGCGTCACCACGTCGACGGTGCCCAGCAGGCTCGGGCTGTCGGCGGTGAGGATCCAGGTATCGGGGGTGCGGCTCATGGCGGGGCTCCGGTCGAGACGCGGGGGAAGCGGGCCGTGCACGGCCCGCCTGCCGGGAAGTTACGCGGCGATCTGCAGGCCGTACTCGGCGCTGGCGTCCTGCAGCCAGAGCCAGAAGTAGTCGGCGAAGCTGCGGCGCACCACCAGCTCCCAGGTGTCCTCGGCGGTGTGACGGATCACGCACTGCGACTTGGCGAAGATGGTGCCGACTGCCTTGCCGACCGGGAAGTTGCTCGGGTGCAGGTCGTAGCTGGTGGACTTCATCAGCAGCTCGCGCACGTTCGGGCCGCTCAGTTCGAGCAGGGTCTGCCCGCCGCTGACGTTGACCACCGAGTAGTGCAGCTCTTCGCCGAGGGTTTTACGCAGCTTCTGTTCCACGGCGAATTCCTCGCCGCCGGCGACGATCAGCAGCCACTCGTCCGGGCCGAGCCATTGCAGCGAGACGTCGCCCTTGGCCACCAGGCCCAGGGCTACCGGTAGTTCCAGGCCCAGGGCTTTGTGCACGCCTGCGGCGAAGGCGGCGTCATGGGCGTCGCCGCGCAGGGTCAGGTGGCCGAGCAGCTTCTTCTCGCGCAGGGTGATGCCGGCTTTCGGGTTGCCCCGGCTGGCGAGCTTGTCCAGCTCGGCGTGGTGCAGCGGGGTCTCGACTTTCACCCCGGCTTCGGGGCGTTGCTGGTAGACGTTTGCCTTGCTCATTCGTATTCACCTTGGGACGCCGTGCGTCCGCGAATCCTGTCTGTCCGGTGCGCGCCGCGCTCCCTCGGGGAGCGCGGCGGCGAGGGGAAAACTCAGTCGACGTTCTGGCGCTCGCCTTTCGGGTCGTAGAACACCGAGCTGCAGATTTCCGCCTCGATCACCCGGCCGTCGGCCAGCGGTGCGTAGACCTTCTCGCCCATGCGCTTCAGACCGCCCTTGACCACCGCCAGGGCGAAGCCGTAGCCGAGGCTGCTGCTCATGTAGCTGGAGGTGACGTGGCCGACCATGTTCATCGGGATCGACTGCTGCGCGGTGAACACCAGCTGCGCACCCTCGGGCAGGACTTCCATCGGGTTGGTGGGCTTGAGGCCGACCAGCTGCTTGCGGTCTTCACGCAGGCAGTCGACGCGGTTCATGCCCCGCCAGCCGATCCAGGAGAACGGCTTGGTGCGGCCCACGGCCCAACCCATGTTCAGGTCGTCCGGGGTCACCGAGGCGTCGGTGTCCTGGCCGACGATGATGAAGCCCTTCTCGGCGCGCAGGACGTGCATGGTCTCGGTGCCGTACGGGGTCAGGTTGTACTTCTTGCCGGCCTCGACGATGGCTTCCAGTACGCCCATGGCGTAGTTGGCCTGGACGTTCACCTCGTAGGAGAGCTCACCGGTGAAGGAGATCCGGAACACCCGTGCCGGTACGCCGGCGACCTTGCCTTCCTGCCAGGTCATGAACGGGAAGGCTTCCTTGTCGAGGTTGATGTCGGTGACCTCGGCCAGCAGCTTGCGGCTGTTGGGGCCGGACAGGGTCAGGGTGGCCCAGTGGTCGGTGACCGAGGTGAAGTACACCTTCAGCTCCGGCCATTCGGTCTGGTGGTACAGCTCCAGCCATTCCAGCACGCGGGCGGCGCCGCCGGTGGTGGTGGTCATGACGAAGTGGTTGTCCGCCAGGCACGCGGTCACGCCGTCGTCGAAGACCATGCCGTCTTCCTTGCACATCAGGCCGTAGCGGGCCTTGCCCACGTCCAGCTTGGTCCAGGCGTTGGTGTAGACGCGGTTGAGGAACTCGCGGGCGTCCGGGCCCTGGATGTCGATCTTGCCCAGGGTCGAGGCGTCGAGCAGGCCGACCGACTCGCGCACGGCACGGCACTCACGGGCCACGGCGGCGTGCATGTCTTCGCCGGCTTTGGGGAAGTACCAGGGGCGCTTCCACTGGCCGACGTCCTCGAACTCGGCGCCGTTCTTCACGTGCCAGGCGTGCAGGGCGGTGAAGCGCACCGGCTCGAACAGGTGGCCGCAGTGACGGCCGGCGACCGCGCCGAAGGTCACCGGGGTGTAGTTCGGGCGGAACATGGTGGTGCCGGTCTCGGCGATGCTCTTGCCCTGGGCGCGGGCGGCGATGGCCAGGCCGTTGATGTTGCCCAGCTTGCCCTGGTCGGTGCCGAAGCCCAGCGCGGTGTAGCGCTTGACGTGCTCGATGGACTCGAAGCCCTCGCGGCAGGCCAGTTCGATGGCGGCGGCGGTGACGTCGTTCTGCGGATCGACGAACTGCTTCGGCGCGCGCGAGGTGGGTTTCTCGTGCGGGACCTGGAACAGTGCGACGGTCGGCTCCTCGACGCGCTCCGGAGCTTTCGGCAGCTCACCGGCGACGGCCTTGAAGCCAGCGTCTTCGGCGGCCTGGGTGCCGGCGTTGTAGCCGTCCTGCAGGGTGTCGGCGAGGCGGAACACACCGTTCACGGCGCCGGCGCAGATGCGCTTCTGCAGGCCTTCGCCGGGGACGAAGGCGAGGATGTCTTCACGCCACTCGGGCTTGCCGCCCAGGTGCGAAGCCAGGTGCACGACCGGGCTGTAGCCGCCGGAGCTGGCGATCAGGTCACAGTCCAGCCAGTCGCCAGGAGCGGTGACTTTCAGGCGGATCGGGTCGATGGCGGCGATCTTCGCGCCAGTCACGCGCTTGCTGCCGCGCGCTTCGATGACCGAGCTGCCGGTGATGACGCGCATGCCGCGCTTGCGGGCTTCTTCCACCCATTCGCCACGCGGGTTGGCGCGGGCGTCGGCGATGGCGACCACTTCCAGGCCGGCTTCCTGCCAGTCCAGGGCCACGCGGTAGGCGTAATCGTTGTTGGTCGAGAGCACCAGCTTCTTGCCCGGTGCCACGCCGTAGCGGCGTACATAGGTGGAGACAGCGCCGGCCAGCATGTTGCCCGGCAGGTCGTTGTTGCCGTACACCAGCGGACGCTCGTGGGCGCCGGCGGCCAGCACGACGCGCTTGGCGCGCACGCGGTGGACGCGGTGGCGAACCTGGCCCAGCGGGGCGGTTTCGCCCAGGTGATCGGTGCGGCGTTCGTGGATGGTGAGGAAGTTGTGGTCGTGGTAGCCGTTGACGGTGGAGCGCGGCAGCAGGACGACTTCCGGCAGGCTCTGCAGCTCGGCGACGACCTGCGCGACCCATTCGGCGGCGGGCTTGCCGTCGAGGGTTTCGCGGGTGTCGAGCAGGCTGCCGCCGAATTCTTCCTGTTCGTCGGCGAGGATCACGCGGGCACCGCTACGCGCAGCGGCCAGGGCGGCGGCCAGACCGGCAGGGCCGGCACCGACGATCAGCACGTCGCAGTGACGGTTCATCCAGTCGTAGCTGTCCGGGTCGACCTCGGTGGGCGCGCGGCCCAGGCCGGCGGCCTTGCGGATGTACTTCTCGTACGTCAGCCACATGGACTGCGGGTACATGAAGGTCTTGTAGTAGAAGCCGGGCGGCATCATCTTGCCGCCGACCTTGCCGAACACGCCCATCAGGTCGTTCTGCACGTTCGGCCAGCCGTTGGTGCTGCTCGATACCAGGCCGGCGTACAGCGCCTGCTGGGTGGCGCGCACGTTCGGCACCTGGGTGGCTTCGCGGGAGCCGATCTGCAGGATGGCGTTGGGCTCTTCGGCGCCGGCGGCAACGATGCCGCGGGCACGGGAGTACTTGAAGCTGCGGCCGACGACGTCGACGCCGTTGGCCAGCAGGGCGGCGGCCAGGCTGTCACCGGCGAAGCCCTGGTATTGCTGGCCGTTGAAGGTGAAGGTCAGCGGCTTGCTGCGGTCGATGCGACCGCCGCGGGAAAGGCGATTGATCTGGCTCATGTTCAGGCCTTCTCGACTGCGGGCTGGACGGGCGACTTCTTGTCGGCGGCGGTGACGCTGGGTTTCTCGCCGATCTTGTAGGTCTCGAGGATTTCGTAGGTCACGGTGTGGCGGGTGACGTTGAAGTACTGCCGGCAGCCGGCGGCGTGCACCCACAGTTCGTGGTGGATGCCGCGCGGGTTGTCGCGGAAGAACATGTACTCGCCCCACTCGGCGTCGGTGCAGGCGGCCGGGTCCAGGGGACGCGGGATGTGGGCCTGGCCCTTGGCGTGGAATTCCTCTTCGGAGCGCAGTTCGCCGCAATGGGGGCAGAAGATGTGCAACATGGTGATAGCCCTCTTAGTGCGCTACGGCTGCAGCGCCGTGCTCGTCGATCAGCGCGCCGGTATGGAAACGTTCGATGGAGAAGGGCGCCGCCAGCGGGTGCGGTTCGCCGGTCGCCAGGGTGGCGGCGAAGACGTTGCCCGAGCCGGGGGTGGCCTTGAAGCCGCCGGTGCCCCAGCCGCAGTTGAAGAACAGGTTCTTCACCGGGGTCTTGCCGATGATCGGGCAGGCGTCCGGGGTGGTGTCGACGATGCCGCCCCACTGGCGGTTCATGCGTACGCGCGAGAGCACCGGGAACATCTCGACGATGGCCTGCAGGGTGTGCTCGATCACCGGGTAGGAGCCGCGCTGGCCGTAGCCGTTGTAGCCGTCGATGCCGGCGCCGATGACCAGGTCGCCCTTGTCCGACTGGCTGATGTAGCCGTGCACGGCGTTGGACATGATCACGCTGTCGATGATGGGTTTCAGCGGTTCGGAAACCAGCGCCTGCAGCGGGTGCGATTCGATCGGCAGGCGGAAGCCGGCGAGCTTGGCCATGTGCCCGGAGTTACCGGCGGTGACCACGCCGACGCGCTTGGCGCCGATGAAGCCGCGGTTGGTCTCGACGCCGATCACCGCGCCGTCCTGCTTGCGGAAGCCGATGACTTCGGTCTGCTGGATCAGGTCCACGCCCAGGGCGTCGGCGGCACGGGCGAAGCCCCAGGCCACGGCATCGTGACGGGCCACGCCGCCACGGCGCTGCACGGTGGAGCCCATGATCGGGTAGCGGGCGCTCTTGGTGCAGTTCAGGTAGGGAATCTCTTCGGCCACCTGCTGCGCGTTGAGCAGCTCGCCATCCACGCCGTTCAGGCGGTTGGCGCTCACGCGGCGTTCGCCGTCGCGCATGTCCTGCAGGGTGTGGCAGAGGTTGTAGACGCCGCGCTGGGAGAACATGACGTTGTAGTTGAGGTCCTGCGACAGGCCTTCCCACAGCTTCATCGCGTGCTCATAGAGCAACGCCGACTCGTCCCACAGGTAGTTGGAGCGGACGATGGTGGTGTTGCGCGCGGTGTTGCCGCCGCCCAGCCAGCCCTTCTCCACTACCGCGATGTTGCGGATGCCGTGTTCCTTCGCCAGGTAGTAGGCGGTGGCCAGGCCGTGCCCGCCGCCGCCGACGATGACCACGTCGTACACGGGCTTGGGCGTCGGCGTGCGCCACATGCGCTGCCAGTTCTCGTGGTGGCTCAGTGAGTGCTTGAACAGGCCGAAGCCGGAATAGCGTTGCATGTGGGTGCTCCTGGTATTTCTGCTCAGTCCCGTGGGAGCGAGCTGGCTTGCGAAGGTAGTGTCGGGTTCGCGAGCAAGCTCGCTCCTACGGGCAATGCCGCGGGAATTTCAACGATAGACCGGGTAGTCGGCGCAGAGGCCGGCGACCTGGGTGGCCACCTTGGCCTCGACGTCGGCGTCGCCCAGGTGGTCGAGCACGTCGCAGATCCAGCCGGCCAGCTCGCGGCACTGGGTTTCCTTGAGGCCACGGGTGGTGATGGCCGGGGTGCCGACGCGAATGCCCGACGTCACGAAGGGGCTCTGCGGATCGTTGGGGACGGCGTTCTTGTTGACGGTGATGCCGACGCGGCCGAGGGCGGCGTCCGCTTCTTTGCCGGTCAGGCCCTGTTTCACCAGGCTGATCAGCATCAAGTGGTTGTCGGTGCCGCCGGAGACCACGTCGTAGCCGCGGTCGATGAAGACTTCAGCCATGGCCTTGGCGTTCTTGATGACCTGCGCCTGGTAGTCCTTGAAGCCAGGCTCCAGCGCTTCCTTGAAGCACACGGCCTTGGCGGCGATCACGTGCATCAGCGGGCCGCCCTGGGCGCCGGGGAAGACGGCGGAGTTGAGCTTCTTCTCGATCTCTTCGTTGCTGCGCGCCAGGATCAGGCCGCCGCGCGGGCCGCGCAGGGTCTTGTGGGTGGTGGTGGTGACCACGTCGGCGTAGGGCAGCGGGTTCGGGTACAGGCCAGCGGCGACCAGGCCGGCGACGTGGGCCATGTCGACGAACAGCAGCGCGCCAACCTTGTCGGCGATGGCGCGGAAGCGCGGGAAGTCGAGGGTCTTGGAGTAGGCGGAGAAGCCGGCGACGATCATCTTCGGCTTGTGCTCGACGGCCAGGCGCTCGACTTCGTCGTAGTCGATCAGCCCGGTCTTGGTGTCCAGGCCGTACTGCACGGCGTTGTACAGCTTGCCGGAGGACGACACTTTCGCGCCGTGGGTCAGGTGGCCGCCGTGGGCCAGGCTCATGCCGAGGATGGTGTCGCCGGCGTTCAGCAGAGCGAGGTAGACAGCCGAGTTGGCCGAGGAGCCAGAGTGCGGCTGGACATTGGCGTAGTCGGCGCCGAACAGTTGCTTGGCGCGGTCGATGGCCAGCTGCTCGACTTTGTCGACGTGCTCGCAACCGCCGTAGTAGCGCTTGCCCGGATAGCCCTCGGCGTACTTGTTGGTCAGGCCGCTGCCCTGAGCCTGCATGACGCGCTTGCTGGTGTAGTTCTCCGAGGCGATCAGCTCCAGGTGGTCTTCCTGGCGGGCTTCCTCGTCGGCCAGCGCGGCGAAGAGTTCGTCGTCGTAGCCCTGGATCTGGTCATGCTTGCTGAACATCGCGGTCTCCGTGCGACAACCCGGTGTCGCCTGTGGGTGGAGGCTGCCCTGACCGGTCCTGGCTTTCCGGAATCGCCGTTGGGGGCGTTCCGGGCGGGGGAGCCGAACCGGTCGGTATTAGCCAGTTGCATCCGATTGTGCTCAATACCCCTGTAACCCATTTGCCTGTTTGCGACGTCAAAATGCCCAAACTGACCCGGTCTGCGCCGCTGGTCCGTCGCCGCCGTGAGCGGGGCGCCGCCGCCGTCCGCCGTTGGGTGTAAGCTAGTCGGCGGCATGCTCTTCGCATGTCGCAGAACAACAAGAAACGATGTGCTGTCCTGACTGCCTTTTCCGTTTCCGAGAAGTCCCGCCGCGACAGTCAGTGCAGTGGAGGTAATGCAGATGGCAAACGCCGCCCAGGCCCCCGATCGCGAACGCCGCCCCGACAGCGTTCCGGCTACAGGCACGAAGACCTTCGGCTTCCTGCTGATTCCGAATTTCACCACCATCGGCTTCGCTTCCGCGGTGGAAACCCTGCGCATGGCGAACCTCGCCGCGCGCCGCCCGCTTTACCGCACCTTGCAGATCAGCGCCGATCCCGAGCCGGTGCAGGCCAGCAATGGCATGCGCCTGGTGCCCGACTACAGCATCGAGAACGCGCCGCGCCTGGATGCGCTCTTCGTGGTCGGTTCCAACCCGATCCCGGAGAAGAATGACCGGCGCCTGCTCGACTGGCTGCGCAAGCTCGCCCACCACGGCGTGCCGCTGGGCGGCATCTGCACCGGCAGCCACCTGCTGGCCAGCGCCGGGCTGCTCAAGGACTACCGCTGCACCATCCACTGGGAAGACATCGAGCAGCTCAAGGAGCGCTTCCCCGGCATCGTCATCTCCAACCAGCTGTTCGAGCTGGACCGCGACCGCTACACCTGCTCCGGCGGCACCGCGGCCATGGACATGACCTTGCAGCTGATCGCCCGCGAGCCGGGCGGCGTGGAGATCGCCACCAAGGCCGCCGAGCTGCTGCTCTGCGACCGCATGCGCGGCTCCCGCGAGCAGCAGCGCATCCCGCTGCGGCAGAAGCTCGGCAGCGCCCAGCCGAAGCTGAGCCAGATAGTCGCGATCATGGAAGCGAACCTGGAGGAGCCGCTGGAGCTGGACGAGCTGGCGCAGCTCAACGAGGTGTCGGTGCGCCAGTTGGAACGGCTGTTCCACAAGTACCTGCAGCGCACTCCCAGCCAGTACTACCTGGAACTGCGCCTGAACCGCGCCCGCGACCTGCTGCTGCGCAGCGAGGCGCAGATCCGCGAGATCGCCCTGTCCTGCGGCTTCACCTCGCCGGCGCACTTCTCCAAGTGCTACAGCCGCTTCTTCGGCTGCTCGCCGCGCGGGCAGCGCAAGCAAAGTCCGCTAGGCGCCTAGGGCAGGAAACGAAAAAGCCGCACCCCAGGGTGCGGCTTTTCGTTGTGCGACTAATCGCTTCAGCGCAGTTCGGCGCTGGCGAGTCCTCGGGCGGCGCGGCTGCGTCCCTTGCGATTGTCCAGCAGCCCCAGGCAGAGGATGACCACCGCCAGCATCCCGGTGGCGAGGACCTCGGCGCGGTGCTCCGGCATCGCCAGCATGATGCCCAGCACCGCCAGGATGAACAGGATCACCAGCCAGGTCAGCCAGGGATACAGCCACATGCGGAACTCCAGGGGCTGGCCCGAGGCGACCAGCTTGCGGCGCATGCGCAGTTGCGACACGGCGATCACCAGGTACACCAGCAGGGCAACGGCGCCGGAGCTGGCGAGCAGGAAGGCGAAGACCTTCCCCGGGGCGAAGTAGTTGATGATGGTTGTGAGGAAGCCGACCGTGGTGCTGGCCAGCACGGCGACGTAGGGCACCGCCTTGGGCGAGGTGGTCTGCAGGAAGCGTGGGCCGTCGCCGCGCTTGCTCAGCGAGAAGACCATCCGCGAGGCGGTGTAGATCGCCGAGTTCAGGCAGCTGGCCACGGCGACCAGCACCACGATGTCGACGATCAGCTTGGCGTGCGGGATGTTCATGATTTCCAGGGCGCGCTGGTAGGAGCCGACCTCGGTGAGCAGCGGGTCGTTCCACGGCACGATGGAGACGATCAGGAAGATCGAGACGATGTAGAAGATGCCCATGCGCCAGACCACCGAGTTGGTCGCGCGGGTGATCTGCCGCGCCGGGTTCTTCGACTCGGCGGCGGCGATGGTGACGATTTCCGTGCCCATGAAGCTGAACACCGTGGTCAGCAGCGCGCCGAGCACCGCGCTGAAGCCGTTGGGCATGAAGCCGCCGTGTTCGCGGCTGAGCGCCAGCACGCCGGCGACTTCGCGGCCGGGTAGGCCGCCACTCAGGGCGAAGCCGCCGAGGACGATGAAGCCGACCACCGCGATCACCTTGAGCAGGGCGAACCAGAACTCGAACTCGCCGTAACGCGCCACGCTGAACAGGTTGGTCGCGGTGAGCAGGGCGGTCACCGCGAGGGCGAACTGCCAGGTCGCCACGGCGGGGAACCAGGCATTGAGGATGGCCGCCGCGGCGACCGCCTCCAGCGGGATCACCAGCACCCAGAACCACCAGTACAGCCAGCCGATGGAGAAGCCCGCCCAACGCCCGATGGCGCGCTCGGCGTAGGTGGAGAAGGAGCCGGTGTCGGGGGAGGCCACGGCCATCTCGCCGAGCATGCGCATCACCAGCACCACCAGGGTGCCGGAGATCAGGTAGGCGAGGATCGCCGCCGGCCCGGCTGAGGCGATGGCGTGGCCGGAGCCGACGAACAGGCCGGCGCCGATGGCGCCGGCGATGGACAGCATGGTGACGTGGCGTTGCTTCAGTTCGGCGGCGAGGGCCGGTCCGCCCTGACCGCCGGGGATGGCTGTGGACATGATGGTTACCCTTGAATTCTTGTTGGATTGGGTACTGCTCGGATGCCGTGATCGCTATCAGCTGTCTGGTGCGAAAGCCTCCTGGACGGCGGCGGCGATGCCTTCGGTACACACGCGCAGGATCAGCTCGCCCTTCTCCCGGCTGGCGCCCTTGGCCGAGGACAGGGTGCCGCAGGCCGGCGTGCGCTCGGGGATGACCGGGAACACGTCATAGGGGGGGAAGGTCGCCGGCGCGTGGTCGACCACCTTGTCCATGTCCACCAGGTGCGGGTACAGGGCCAGCATCAGCGAGGTCTCGAAGACGCCGCCGTGTTCGATGTCCCAGCCGAGGAAGCCGTCCGGGTAGAGCTCGGCGATTACCTGCGGGTCGCGGATGAAGTCCCAGTAGGACAGCACCACCACGCGGAAGTCGTCGATGCCGGCGTAGCGCAGTTCGCGCAGGGCCAGGTCGATGCCCTCGACGATGAACATGGAGTTCTCGTAGTGCCCGTTCATCAGCACCAGGCGCCGCGCGCCGTGCCGTGCCAGCTCGCGGATGATGTCCTGCACGGTGCCGGTCAGGGTCGCCCCGTCGAGGCTGGTGGTGCCGGGGAAGTGGTTGCCGCCGCCGGACTTCTGCTGCGACTTGTAGCCGTACTGCAGGCCCGGCAGCACCAGCGCGTCGATGCGTTCGGCGACCCGCTGGCAGACGGCGGTGGGCAGCAGCACGTCGACGTTCATGCACATGTGGTGGCCGTGCTGCTCCAGCGCGCCGACCGGCAGCAGCAGGACGCAGTCGCCCTGGCCGATCCTGGCCGCGTACTCCTTCCAGGACAGCTCTCCCACGAAAACACTCTTGCTCATCGCTACTTCTCCAACAGTGACCGGCCGCGGCCGGAGTCTTCATCACTCGCTGCGCAGCACCAGCGCGCTGGCGCTGTCCCAGGCGGCGAATACCTTCTGTCCACTCTGCAGGCCGAGGCCGTCGTATTCGGCGTGCGGCTTCTGCACCTGCAGCTCCAGGCCGCTGGCGGTCTCCAGGTGGACGTTGACCATCGAGCCGACGAACTCCTCGCCGATGACGTGGCACTCCAGGCGGTTGGCCAGGGTCGGGCGCTCGCCGAGATGGATCAGGTCGGCGCCCAGGCACAGGTTCACCGCTTCTCCGGGCAGCAGGTTGCGGTCCTTCGGCGGCCGCGCGAAGAAGGCGCCGTGGACCGACTTGATGCGCACCAGCCCGGAGGCATCGAAGCCTTCGACGCTGCCGCCGAGGATGTTCTTGCCGCCGACGAATTCGGCGACGAAACGGTTGCGCGGTTCGCGGAAGACTTCCTGGGGCGTGCCGATCTGCTCGATCCGCCCGCGGCTCATGATCACCACCCGGTCGGCCATGGCGAAGGCTTCGGACTGCGAGTGGGTGACGTAGACGAAGGTGATCCCCAGGTCTTTCTGCAGGCCGGTCAGCACGCCCTGCATGCGCACGCTCAGGTGTGCGTCGAGGGCGCTCAGCGGCTCGTCGAGCAGCAGGATCGGCGGCTCGGTGACCAGCGAGCGGGCCAGGGCCACGCGCTGGCGCTGGCCGCCGGAGAGCTGGGCGATGTCGCGCCGGGCGAACTCCGCCAGGCCCAGGCGTTCCAGCCAGTGCAGCGCCTTCTTGCGCCGCTCGGCCTTGGCCATGCCGCGCATCTTCAGACCGAACTCGACGTTTTCCAGCACGTCGAGGAAGGGGAACAGCGCCAGGTTCTGCCATACCAGTGGGGTATCGCGTTCCCAGGAGCGCAGGTCGTTGATCCTTTCGCCATTGAGGCGGATCTCGCCCTCGCTGGGCTTCTCCAGGCCGGCGAGCATGCGCAGCGTGGTGGTCTTGCCACAGCCGCTGGAGCCCATGATGGCGACGAACTCGCCCTTGTAGATTTCCAGGTTCATGCGCTCGACGGCGACGAAATCGCCGAAGTGCTTGACCACGTTATCGAACACGACCAGCGGTTGGTTCATGGTGGGTTACCTGCGAAGCGTTGGATTGTCGGGGGCATCAGGCCAGCTTGCGGCGGCGCATCAGCAGCATCTGGGCGAGGATCACCAGCGCTGTGGTGGTGACGAACACCAGGCTGCCGATGGCGTTGATGGTCGGGCTGACCTGGCCCTGCAGGGTGTTGAGGATGCGCACCGGCACCGTCTCGTTGAGGCCGGAGACGAACCAGGCGACGGCGAACTCGTCGAAGGACACCGCCATGGTCACGAAGAGCGCGGCGCACAGGCTCGGCGCGGTGAACGGCAGGATCACGTGGCGCATCGCCTGCCACTGGCTGGCGCCGAGGTTCCAGGCGGCCGATTCGAGCACCGGCTCCATCTGCGCCAGGCGCATGCGCACCACCGCCATGGCGAAGGGCGCGCACATCACGATGTGGCTGATCATCACCGCGTGCAGTTCGCCGGACAGGCCCACGCGGGAGAGGAACGCCAGCATCGCCAGGCCCATGATCACCACCGGGATGGTCGGCGGCAGCAGGGCCAGGGCCATGTACAGCGACTTGCCGAAGAAGTGGTAGCGGAAGTCGGTGTAGGCCGCGGCGAAGCCGAGGAAGGTCGACACCAGCGACACCACCAGCGCCACCTTCAGGCTGTTGCGCAGGGCCTGCCAGACCGCCGGGTCGCTGGCGATGGCCTGGTACCAGTGCAGGCTGAACCCGCCCAGTGGCAGCGACGGGAAGCGGTCGGCGTTGAAGGAGAAGACGAAGCTGCCGAGGATCGGGGTGAAGATGAAGAGGAACACCAGCCCCACGTAGCCGCGCAGCAGGAAGTTGATCAGGCGATGCTCGTTCATGCGCGCCTCCGGTAGGCGAAGCGGACCGCGGCGAAGGCCACCAGCAGGAGGGTGGCGATCATCATGCAGGCGATCACCGCCGCGCGCGGCCATTGCTGGCCGGCCTTGGTGGTGTCGGCGATAAGGGTGCTGAGGGTCGGCGGCTGGCCGCCGCCCAGGTACAGCGGGCTGACGAAGTCGCCGAAGCAGAGGATGAAGCAGAACAGCGCGGCCACCACGATGCCGACGCGCGCCGACGGCAGCACCACCTGCAGCACGGTGCGCAGCCGGCCGCAGCCGAGGTTGTGCGCGGCCTCGACCAGCGAACGGTCGAGATACATCAGGCTGAACAGCTGTAGCACCACCGCCAGCGGCAGGCACAGGGTGAAGTAGCCGACGAAGGTGCCGAAGCTGCTGTTGAGCATCGGCAGCGCGCCTATCCCGAGCTGGCCGAACAGGGCATTGAGGATGCCGTTGTCGGAGAGGAACACCTGCCAGGAATAGGTCCGCACCAGGTAGCTGGTGAAGAAGGGCGTGACCAGCAGCAGGATCGCCAGTTGCCGCGCCGAGGCGCGGAACTTGAAGGCGATGGCGTAGGCGCAGGAGAAGGCCACCAGGCTTATCAGCAGTGTCGCCCCACTGGCCATTGCCAGCGTGTGCAGGTAGGCGTCCCAGAAGTAACCGCGACTGAGCACGTAGCTCCAGTTCAGCCACTCGAAGCTCGGCTGCATGCGGAAATTGCGCACCACCCAGAAGCTGATGGTGAGCAGGAACGCCAGCGGGAAGACGAAGAACGCCAGCTGCCAGACCAGCATCGGCAGGGAGAAGGCGAGGCCGTACCAGGGGCCCTGGGCGCGCCGGCGCCCGGCCGAGGCCGGCGGGGTGCCGACCTCGACCAGGGACGGGGCGGTTTGCAACTTGCGAAGCGTCATAGCCGTTGCCTCCGCGTGCCCGTCAGGCGCCCTTGTATTCCGACCAGAAGTCGTTCCACTCCTCCAGGCCCTGCTGCACAGGGAGCTGGCGGTAGTGGATGCGTCCTTCGCGGATGTCGTCCATGACGTTGCGCTGGCCCAGCAGCATGCCCTGGCGCTTCGCCTCGGCCGGATCGACCTGGTTGAGCAGCGCCCAGCCGCGCTGGCTGGGGATCAGCGCCGGGTAGGCGAGCATCTTCGCCGACTTCACCTGGCCCTGCGGCGAGGTGATGTACTGGATGAACTTCTTCGCCAGTTCCGGGCTGCGCGCGTTGCGGGCGATGCAGTACGACTCGCTCCACTGCAGGCCGCCTTCCTCGGGGATGACCGTCTTCACTGGCGCGCCGGCGCGCTGCAGCACGCCGGTGATCCAGTCGCCGATGCCGCACATGGCGTGGATCTGGCCGTTCTTCAGCGAAGAGAAGGTGCCGCCGTAGTCGAAGAAGCCACCGATTTGCGGGCGCAGGCTCATCACCTTCTTCTGCACGGCTTGCCAGTGCGCGGCGTCGATGTCGTAGGGCTGCTTGTTGCCGGTATACAGGCTGAGCTGGCCGAGGTTCGGCAGGTGCCAGTCGAAGTGCCCGACCTTGCCTTTCAGGCTGTCGTCCCAGAAGGCCGAGTAGCTGCGCACCTTGGCCTCGGGCACCAGCTGGGTGTTGTAGGCGATGCCGAGGAAACCGAAGCGGATCAGCACCGAATACAGCTGGTTGCCGTCCCAGTGGCCGGGAAAATGCTGGAACTCTGGGAAATAGTCGTCGAACGGATAGTCGGCGGGGTCGAGGCGCTCGATGTAGTCGGCGGCCTTGAGCTGCTGCACGTACTCGGCGTCGGAGAGGATCAGGTCGAAGGTGCCGGGCGGCGACTGCGAGATTAGACCGAGCATGTTGTCGCCACCGGTGTAGTACTTGGCGCGGACCTTGACCCCGTGCTCGCGCTCGAAGTCGGCGACGATGTCCGGTTCGGCGTGCCCGGCCCAGGCCAGGATCACCAGCTCCTTCTCGGCGGCGAAGGCGCTGCGCGTCGGCAGCATGCTGGCCAGCGCCGCGCTGCCGGCGAGGACGCCGGTGCCGATGAGGAAATTGCGTCGTGAAAGGTCGGTACGGTTCTTCATTGTTCTTCTCTCCTGCAGTGTGGAAAGGTGCTGTGCCGTTTGTTCCTGGCCTTCCTGGTGCCTGTCGCTTTGCTCCTGACGTGCGCGTAGAGCCCGCCAGGCGCTTGGCAAGACAGGCAACGGATTCAAGGGGGGGGCTGCTGGCGCTGGGCGCGCCAGGGTCGGGGGACCGCTCTGCGAAGGGCAGGCGGTCTTCTGTTGATGGGCATTGCAGCAGAAGCCGCCGCACGTCTTTTGTCTGAATCCGACCCGAAGTTGGCAGGATTCAGGGGCGCGCGGCGGCCGCGCTCAGTCGGCCATCGGCCGGTACGCCGTTTCGCGCACGCAGAGCATCGCCAGCAGCGCGACGCCCGCCGCGGCGACCAGCATCCAGGCCGGTGCCAGCTTGTTGCCGGTGAGGCTGATCAGCCAGGTGGCGATGAAGGGCGCGGTGCCGCCGAACAGGGCGTTGGCGGTGTTGAAGCTGAAGGCGAAGCCGGTGTAGCGCACGCGGGTCGGGAAGATTTCCGCGAGGAAGCACGGCAGGGTGCCGTCGTTCATCGCCAGCATCAGGCCGAAGCCGATCTGGATCAGCAGGATGAAGGCGAAGGTGGCGCTGCCGAGCAGGCTGAACAGCGGCACGGTGAGCGCCAGGAACAGCAGCGAGGCGGCGACCAGCATGGTCTTGCGGCCGAAGCGGTCGGACAGCTTGCCCATCAGGAAGATGAAGCCGATATAGGTGGCCAGCGACACCGTCGAGGCGAGGAAGGAATCGCTCTCGCTCATGCCCATCTCGGCCGATAGGTAGGTCGGCATGTAGCTGAGGATCAGGTAGAAGGCCACGGCGTTCAGGCAGGTTGCCCCAATGGCTACCAGCAACTGCCGGCGATAGCGGCCGAACAGCAGGCTGATGGGCGCGCGGTGCTCGCCCTGCTTGCTTTCCATGGCCTGCTCCATCTCGCGGAACTTCGGTGTGTCGGCCAGGTGCAGGCGTATGTAGCGGCCGATCAGGCCCAGGGGCGCGGCGAGCAGGAATGGCAGGCGCCAGCCCCATTCGTGCAGCTGGGTGCTGTCGAGGTGGGCGTACAGCTGTGAGGCGAACAGCGAGCCGGCCAGCAGTCCCGCGGCGGTGCTCGCCGGAACCAGGCAGGTGTAGAAGCCGCGCTTGCGGTCGGGGGCGTATTCGGCGAGGAAGGCCGAGGCGCCGGCGTATTCGCCGGAGGCGGAGAAACCCTGCACCAGGCGTATCGCCAGGAGCAGGCCGGGCGCCAGCAGGCCGACCTGGGCGTAGCTGGGCAGCAGAGCGATGCAGAAGGTCGAGCCGGACATGATCAGGATCGACAGCGAGAGCGCGTTGCGGCGTCCGAAGCGGTCGCCGATGTGGCCCCAGACGATGCCGCCGATGGGCCGCACGATGAAGGACAGGGCGAATACCGCGAAGGTGGCGAGCAGCCCGGAAGTCTTGTCGGTCTGCGGGAAGAACACCACGGCGATGACCGCGGCGAGGTAGCCGTAGGCGGCGTAGTCGAACCACTCGACGAAGTTGCCCATGAAGGCCGCCGAGGCGGCTCGGCGCAGCACGCGGCGTTCTTCGCTGAGGGGTGCGCTCATCGACGCGGTGCCGTAGGAAAGGGGTTGCTGGGACAGGCTCATTGCGCACCTCCACGGCAGGCGGCTGCCCGGGGTGCCTGGGATTCAGTGTAGCGACGCGCGTCGCGGGTGTCGGGAGCGCCAGCGGCGCCCGGAGAGAAAGTGACCATTGCCCATACCTCTGTTTTGTTATCGAAATGGCGGTTCGGCAGCGGGTGGTGATAGGTGCGCGGATACGGCTGGGCGCAGGGTTGTTGTTATTCGATCGGCACCGTCCTGAGGGCGGGATGGAGGAAAAGGTGCCGCGCGTCGATGAGTCGACGCGCGGCGGTTTCAGGTCACTTGCGGATGATGTTGCGCTCCGGCCCGTACGGGAACCGGGTGATGTTCTCCGCGCCGTTCTCGGTGACGATCAGGATGTCGTGCTCGCGGTAGCCGCCGGCACCCGGCAGGCCTTCCGGCAGCATGATCATCGGCTCCATCGACACCACCATGCCCGGCTCGAGCACCGTGTCGATGTCCTCGCGCAGCTCCAGGCCCGCCTCGCGGCCGTAGTAGTGGCTGAGGGTGCCGAAGGAGTGGCCGTAGCCGAAGGTGCGGTACTGCAGCACGTCGTGGCGCAGGAAGATTTCGTTCAGTTCCTTGGCGATGTCGCTGCAACGCATGCCCGGCTTGATCAGCTTCAGGCCCGCCTCGTGCACCTCGACGTTGATCTGCCACAGGCGCAGGTGCTCGTCGGAGCAGTGGTCGAGGAACAGGGTGCGCTCCAGCGCGGTGTAGTAGCCGGCGATCATCGGGAAGCAGTTCAGGCTGAGGATGTCGCCCTTGTTCACCTTGCGCGAGGTCACCGGGTTGTGCGCGCCGTCGGTGTTGATGCCGGACTGGAACCAGGTCCAGGTGTCCATCAGCTCGCCGTCGGGGAAGCGCTTGGCGATCTCGCGGACCATGGCCTGGGTCGCGTGCAGCGCCACTTCGTATTCCGGCACCTGGTCGCGCAGGGCTTCGACCACGGCGGCGCCGCCGATGTCGGCGACCTGGGCGCCATGGCGGATGATCGCGTGCTCTTCCGCGGACTTGATCATGCGCATGCGCATGCAGGGCGCGGCGACGTCGACCAACTCGGCGCCGGGGTAGCGCGCGGCCAGCTTGTCGCGGTTCTGCAGGTTCAGGTGGTCGAATTCGATGCCGATGCGGCCGGCCTTGGGCAGTGCCTGCTGGATGGCGACGAAGTAGTTGTCGCGCTGCCAGTCGGTGTAGACGATGTTGTCGCTGCCCTGGGTGCGGCGCCACGGCTGGCCGCCGTCGATGTTGGCGCTGATGCTGACCACGGCGTCCTGGGTCACCACCAGGGCGTAGGGGCGGCCGAAGGAGCAGTAGAGGAAGTCGGAGTAGTAGTTGATGTTGTGGTACGAGGTGAAGACCGCCGCATCGATGTTCTCGGCAGCCAGGTGTGCGCGCAGCTTGGCCTGGCGGTTGGCGTATTCCTGCGCGGAGAAGGTCGAACGGACCTGCTGACCATTGCGGATCCGGAGCGTCTGGGGCATTTGCATGGCGTAAATCCTCGCTGCTTCTTGTCAGTCGACGCGCCTTTCTGGCGGGTCGTTGGATGGCATTGCAGCAGAACCACGGGGCGCTCTTTTGCACGATTCCGACCCGAACTTGGACGTATCCGCTCACCCTTCCGCGGCCCTGGCGGGACGAAAAATCGCAGACGAAAAAAAGGCCCGACGCGTGCTGCCGACACGCGCGGGCCTGTGGTGCAACTCGTTGTCAGGAGGTCAGTGCAGCGCCTGCAGCCGCTCCTGGGTCGGCGGTCGGCCGTAGTGCTCGCGGTAGCAGCGCGCGAAATGCCGCGAGCAGGCGAAGCCGCAGGCCCGGGCGACATCGGTCAGCGGCCGGGCATCGCGGCGCAGCAGCTGGCGCGCGTGGGCCAGGCGCAGGCGCTGGTAGTAGCGCGCCGGGGTGCATTGCAGGTAGCGCTGGAACAGCCGCTCGACCTGGCGCCGGGACAACCCCAGGGTCGCCGCCAGTTGCGTCAGCTCCATGGGCTGGGCGAGGTGTGCGCGCATCAACGCAATAGCGCGCTGCAGACCTGCGTGGGGCGGGCCGCCGGTATTGGACGGGCCCTGGCTGCGTTCGACGTCGAGAATGGCGCGTACCGCTTCGGCCAGCTCGGCGCCTTGGCGGTGACCGATCAGGTGCAGGAGCGCGCTGGCGCTGTCGGGGCCCTCCGTGGCATTCGCCGGACGGCAGCCGTCCGGGCCGCAGAGCACCAGCAGATCCGCCGGTGGGCGCGCCAGCAGCGGCGCCTCGGCGTTCACGCAGAGGCCATTGCCAGCGCGGATCGGCTTGCCGTCGACGCTCAGCAAGGTCCAGCCGAAGCTGCTTTCGCCGGCCAGCAGGTTGGCCTGGCGCAGGGGCTCCAGGGCCAGGGCCAGGGCGAGCAGGTCGAAGCCGTCCTGGAGAAGAAAGTTCACGTGGGCGGATGCGTTCATGGCCGGGTCCTCAACACTCGATGCTGCTGACGGCCAGGCCGCCGCGCGAGGTTTCCTTGTACTTGTCGTGCATGTCGGCGCCGGTGTCGCGCATGGTGCGGATCACCTGGTCGAGGCTGATGAAGTGCTGGCCGTCGCCGCGCAGGGCCATCTGTGCGGCGTTGATGGCCTTCACCGCGGCGATGGCGTTGCGCTCGATGCACGGCACCTGGACCAGCCCGCCGACCGGGTCGCAGGTCAGCCCGAGGTTGTGCTCCAGGCCGATCTCGGCGGCGTTCTCGACCTGCTCGGGGCTGGCCCCGAGGACTTCGGCGAGGCCGGCGGCGGCCATCGCGCAGGCCGAGCCGACTTCGCCCTGGCAACCGACTTCGGCGCCGGAGATCGAGGCGTTCTTCTTACAGAGGATTCCCACCGCGGCGGCGGCGAGGAAGTAATTCACCACGTCGTCGTCGGAGGCATCGGGGTTGAAGCGCATGTAGTAGTGCAGCACCGCCGGGATGATCCCCGCCGCGCCGTTGGTGGGCGCGGTGACCATGCGCCCGCCGGCGGCGTTCTCCTCGTTCACCGCGAGGGCGAACAGGTTGACCCACTCCATGGCGCTCAAGGTCGAGCCGATGACGTTGGGCTTGCCGATCTCCAGCAGGTTGCGGTGCAGGCGCGCGGCGCGGCGCTGCACGTTGAGGCCGCCGGGGAGGATGCCTTCATGACGCAGGCCGGCGTCGACGCAATCGCGCATGGCCTGCCAGATGTGCTTGAGGCCCTCGCGGATCTCGGTCTCGCTGCGCCACATGCGTTCGTTGGCGAGCATCAGCTCGGAGACGCGCAGGTTGTGGCGGCGGCACAGCTGCAGCAGCTCCGCGGCGCTGTCGAAGTCGTAGGGCAGGCGGGTGTGGTCCTGGTCGAGGGCGCCGGAGGCGGCCTGCTCGGCATCGACGACGAAGCCGCCGCCGATGGAGTAGTAGGTGTCTTCGTGCAGCACCTGGCCGCCGGCGTAGGCGAGCAGGGTCATGGCATTGGGGTGGTAGGGCAGGTTCTCGTCGAGCAGGCGCATGTCGCGGACCCAGTCGAAGGGAATGCGCCGCTCGCCGGCCAGGTTCAGCTCGCCGCTGTCGAGCAGGGCGGCCATGCGCGGGGCGATCTGCGTGGGGTCGATGCGGTCCGGCCATTCGCCCATCAGGCCCATGATCACCGCGCGGTCGGTGCCGTGGCCGACGCCGGTGGCGGAGAGCGAGCCGTAGAGCTTCACCTCGATGCGCTCGATGCGGCCGAGCAGCTGGCGCTCGCGCAGGGCGCCGACGTAGAGGGCGGCGGCGCGCATTGGCCCCACCGTGTGCGAACTGGAGGGGCCGATACCGATCTTGAACAGGTCGAACACACTGATGGCCATGCCGGACTCTCCTCGAATGGCAATACCGCTTGTGCCGATTCTCGGTCCGACTGCGACAGCAAAGATGTCCGTTCCCGACCCGAAAATGCACCCATCCACCGGAGCGATCGGCTGCCCGCGGGCGCCGCCAGCAGCTAGAATGCCGCCACTGTCAAAACCGAGGACGCCATGAAACGCTCCCTGATCCTGCTCAGCGCCCTGATGATCGGCGCGACCCTCCACGGCTGCGGCGGTGGTGACGACAAGGCCAAGGCTGCCAAGGCCGCCGTGCCGGCCGACAGTTGCACCGGGCATCCGCTGGAGGTCGCCCTGCCGCCGCAGAAGACCCTGTATGGCTATCCCTTCATCTCGCGCAAGTGCGGCTACAACGACGCCACCCTGGTCTACGGCAACGCCGACGGCAGCCTGCACCTGGAAGTCAGCCTGGTCGACACCGGCATGCCGGCGCCGGCCCAGGACGCCAACAGCGCCCAGGCCATCGCCTACCGCGACGCGCAGAACAAGCTGCGCGACATGACCCACTCCAGCCTCACGCTGCTCAACAAGACCCGCGAAACCGCGCTGCAGAACGGCACCGCGGACAAGTTCGGCGGCGAGGACTACCTGCCGGTGATCGACACCACCCGCATGGGCGACCCGCTCGGCGTGGTAGCACCGGCCAAGGGTGACACTGGCGACGCGACCCTCACCGGTCTGATCAAGGGCCGTTACGTGCTGACCATCACCAGCCCGGACAAGCCCAACGGCGGCAACACCCAGGCCATGCGCCAGCTGTTCGTGCCGATCGTCGAGCAGATGAAGCTGACGGCGCTGCCGTAGGGTGCCGTGGCGCATGACCGCAACGGTCATGCGCCCGAGGCTCTTCGTAGGAGCGAGCTTGCTCGCGAACCTCCCACCGCGAATGCCGAGCCTGTAGGGCGAATAACGCTAGGCGTTATCCGCCATCGTCCTGGCGCCGACGTTTGACGGCGGATAACCACTACGTGGTTATTCGCCCTACGGGATCTCCGTCGCACACGGACATTCCCCTGTAGGAGCGGCCCATGGCCGCGAATCGCGCGCATGGCGCGCTCCTACAATCCCTCCGATTTCGCTACGCTGCCTGCGGATGACTTTTTCCCGAGGCAGCTTTCGATGTTCGACAACTCCCAGCAATTCGCCAGCGACAACTATTCCGGCATCTGCCCGGAAGCCTGGGCGGCCATGGCCGAGGCCAACCGCGGTCATGAACGCGCCTATGGCGACGACCAGTGGACGGCGCGCGCCTCCGATCACTTCCGCGAGCTCTTCGAGACCGACTGCGAGGTGTTCTTCGCCTTCAACGGCACCGCCGCCAACTCCCTGGCCCTGGCTTCGCTGTGCCAGAGCTACCACAGCGTGATCTGCGCCGAGACCGCCCACGTCGAGACCGACGAGTGCGGTGCGCCGGAGTTCTTTTCCAACGGTTCCAAGCTGCTGCTGGCGCGCACCGACGCCCAGGGCAAGCTGACCCCCGAGGCGATCCGCGAGATCGCCCTGAAGCGCCAGGACATCCACTATCCCAAGCCGCGCGTGG
The DNA here is from genome assembly GCF_041409665.1 of Pseudomonas sp. QL9. NCBI lineage: Bacteria > Pseudomonadati > Pseudomonadota > Gammaproteobacteria > Pseudomonadales > Pseudomonadaceae > Pseudomonas > Pseudomonas sp. QL9. The sequence goes on along the minus strand of NZ_CP166971.1, from coordinate 2,451,493 downwards.
TGACCATCACCCAGGCCACCGAAGTCGGCACCGTGTATCGCCCTGAGGAGCTGAAGGCGATCAGCGAAACCTGCCGTGAGCTGGGCCTGCACCTGCACATGGACGGCGCGCGCTTCTCCAACGCCTGCGCCTTCCTCGATGCCTCGCCGGCCGAGCTGACCTGGAAGTCCGGCGTCGAGGTGCTCTGCTTCGGCGGCACCAAGAACGGCATGGCGGTGGGCGAGGCCATCCTGTTCTTCAACCGCGAGCTGGCCGAAGGCTTCGACTACCGCTGCAAGCAGGCCGGCCAGCTGGCCTCGAAGATGCGCTTCCTCGCCGCGCCCTGGGTCGGCGTGCTGCAGGACGACGCCTGGATGCACTACGCCAGGCACGCCAACCAGAGCGCGCGCCTGCTGGTACAACTGGTCGCCGACGTGCCGGGCGTGAGCCTGATGTTCCCGGTGGAGGCCAACGGCGTGTTCCTGCAGATGTCGGAGCCGGCGCTGGAAGCCCTGCGCCAGCGCGGCTGGCGCTTCTACACCTTCATCGGCGCCGGCGGTGCGCGCTTCATGTGCTCCTGGGACACCGACACCGCGCGGGTCGAGGCGCTGGCGCAGGACATTCGCGCTGTGATGGGCGCTGCCGCCTGAGTTGTCCACGGAATCCGTGGAAATCCCTGTGCGCAGCCTGTGGCCGGGCTGTGCGCAGAGCGCTGCAGGCCCCGTCACGCCTGGCTTTGGGGCAATCGACGAAGAGCTGTTCGACGCCGTGAAAGTTGCCCCCGAAAGCTGTTGGCCCTTCTGTGGATAAGGTGTGAGTGAACGGCGCCCGGGCAGGTCCTTCAGGGCGTGCGCCGGGCTGTACGTTTTTTGACCTTGTTTTTGATGATCGCCTTGATTTTCAAGGCTTTGCGAAAGCGCGGCGAATGCCTCGCAGTTGCCCACAGTGGCTGTGGAGCGGACTGCCGGAAAGCTGTGGATAAGCTGTCGGTGGATAGCTGCAGCACGCATGTTCCGTGAGCTCCGGCTGAGTGCTCAAAAATTCACCAAAAGCCCGTGGTAAAGGGGAACGGTTGGAAATTCGGCGAAAACCATCCAGCCGGCTGTCCACGGAAGCTGTGGGTCCGCTTGTGATAAAGCTGTGGATAAGGTTCGCTCGGACAGGCCTCGCGGGGCCTCCCGGGGATTGCTCGAAAAACCACCACGAAAATCGCTGAAAAGCCCGTGCGACGTGGCCTTCGATTGGCATCGGCAAGTGCCTTCGGCTTGTCCACAAGCGCTGTGGAGACGCACTTCAGCAAGCTGTGGAAAACCTGTGCCGAAAGCGCTGCCATGTGCATGCCTGCTGGGGCGCGCGCGGCTGGCGATTTTTTGCCCAGGATGCGCCGGATGGCCTGCCTATACTTCCCGGTACCCCTGCCTCGGGAGGTTTCCCATGTCGAACTATTCGGTCGAACAGATCCGCACGGTCGCCCTGGTCGGCCATGGCGACACCGGCAAGACACTGCTCGCCGAAGCCCTGCTGCAGCGCAGTGGCGCCATCCCCGCGATGGGCTCGCTGGAGCGCGGCGACACCCTGTGCGACGCCGATCCCATGGAGCGCGACTACCACCACTCGCTGTCTGCGGCGCTAGTCCACCTCAGCCATGGCGACGCGCATATCCAACTGATCGATACCCCCGGCTTCCCCGATTTCATTGGCCACGCGCTGTCGGCGCTGGCGGCGGTGGATACCGCCCTGGTGGTGGTGAATGCGCAGAACGGCATCGAACTGAACACCCGGCGCATGATGCATTGGGCCGGCGAGCGCGGCCTGTGCCGGATGCTGGTAGTGAACAAGATCGATGCCGAACGCGTTGACCTCGCCGGCCTGTTGGCCGACCTGCGCGAAGCCTTCGGCAAGGAAGTGCTGCCGCTGAACCTGCCGGCCGGTGGCGGTACGCGGGTTTCCGACTGCTTCTTCGCGCCGGACGGCGATGCCGATTTCTCTTCGGTCGAGGAGGCGCACCAGGCGCTGGTCGACCAGGTCGTCGAGGTCGATGAGGAATTGATGGCGCGTTACCTGGAACAGGGCTCGATCCAGCCGGAGGAGTTGCACGAGCCCTTCGAGCGGGCACTGCGCGAAGGGCACCTGATTCCCCTGTGCTTCGTCTCGGCGCGCAGTGGCGCCGGAGTGGGTGAGCTGCTCGACGTGCTGGCGCGCCTGGCGCCGAACCCGACCGAGGGCAATCCGCCGCTGTTCGAACGGGTCGACGAGGCCGGTGGGGTGACTGCGTTCCGCTCGCGCCCCGATCCCGATGCCCATGTGCTGGCCCACGTGTTCAAGGTGGTGATCGACCCTTTCGTGGGGCGCATGGGCGTCTTCCGTGTGCACCAGGGCACCGTGCGCCGCGACATGCAGCTGTTCGCCGGCGATGGTCGCAAGCCGTTCAAGGTCGGCCACTTGCTGCGCCTGCAGGGCCGGCGGCATGAAGAGGTGCCGCAGCTGATCCCCGGTGACTTCGGCGCGCTGACCAAGATCGACGAGCTGGAGTTCGATGTGGTCCTGCATGACTCCCATGACGAGGACCACATCCGCCTGCAGCCACTGGACTTCCCCGTGCCCATGCAGGGCCTGGCCATCGAGGCGAGCCGCCGCGGCGACGAGCAGCGCCTGGCCGAGGTGCTGCAGCGCCTGCTGGCCGAAGACCCCTGCGTGCGCCTGGACTACAACGCCTCGACCCAGGAAACCGTGCTGCGCGGCATGGGCGAGTTGCATCTGCGCTACCTGCTGGAGCGCCTGACCGGCAGCTACAAGCTGGAAGTCAGCACTCGCCCGCCGAGCGTGCCCTACCGGGAAACCGCGACGCGCCCGGCCGAAGGCCACAGCCGGCACAAGAAGCAGACCGGCGGCGCCGGGCAGTTCGGCGAGGTCTTCCTGCGCATCGAGCCTCTGCCGCGCGGGGCCGGCTTCGAGTTCGTCGATGCGATCAAGGGCGGGGTGATCCCCGGGCAGTTCATTCCCTCGGTGGAGAAGGGCGTGCGCTCGGCACTGGCCGCAGGCCCGCTTGCCGGCTTCCCGGTGGAGGACGTGAAGGTCACGGTGTACGACGGCAAGAGCCACTCGGTGGACTCCAAGGACATCGCCTTCCAGAACGCCGGGCGCAAGGCCATGCTCGACGCCCTGCGCAATGCCGGCGGCATGGTGCTGGAGCCGGTGGTGAGCATCGCGGTGACAACGCCCGATGCCAACCTCGGCGATATCACCGCCGACCTCACCGGCCGCCGCGGCCAGGTGCTGGGTACCGAGCCGCTGTCGGCGCGCGTGGCCATGGTGCGCGGCCAGGTGCCGCTGGCGGAGCTGGACGGCTACGCCAACCGGCTGAAGTCGATCACCGCCGGGCAGGGCTTCTACACCCTGGAGGCAAGCCACTACAGCGCCGTGCCGCAGGATGTGCAGCAGCGGCTGTCCAGCGGCTACAAGGCGGTGCAGGAAGAAGACTGATCCAGGACAAGCCATCGCTTGTCGGCAAGGCGTTGAATGGACTCGACGCCCTGCCTGTGGACAACTTCACCATGGCCAAGAAATTCCCCCTGAACCCCAGCCACCCCGAGCGCATCTGCTGGGGTTGCGACCGCTATTGTCCGGCCAATGCCATGGGCTGCGGCAACGGCGCCAGCCGCACCCAGCATCCGGTGGAAGTATTCGGCGAGGACTGGGCCGATGATGCCGGCTGGGGGCTCGACGCCGCTCCATTGCCGGCCCCCGAACCGCGCACCGAGCGCTAGGACGACACCTTGCCGCAGCAGCGCGCCAGCAGGGCTTCGAGGTTGAGGTCGGGCATGGCGCAGGCGCGCAGCGCGCTGACTGTCTGCTCGACATAGTCGCGCGTGGTGCCGAAGTGGCCCTGGGCGCTCTCGAAAACGCGCTGCACGATGCAGTCCGGCAGCGAGCCGGCGTAGCTGGGCAGGTGGCGCTCGAGGACGAAACCCAGCGCGCGTACCCGGCTACCGTCGTCCAGGCGGCAGCTCAGCCATTCCGGGCGGTAGGAGGCGTAGGGCATTTCGCGCTGCCAGAGGGCGAAAAGGTTGGCGTCGAGCCCGTCGTCGGGCAGCCGGTAGGCGAAGCCCGAGCAGGAACCGCCGCGATCAAGACCAAGCACCAGGCCGGGCATTTCCGGCGTGCCACGGTGCGTCAGCGACCACAGGTAGAGCCCGCGGTGGTAGCCATGCACCCGCGCGCGGCGGGCCTCGGCCACCGGGAACTCCGGGCGCCAGATGAGCGAGCCATAGGCGAACAGCCAGACGGGCCCGCCGCCGTGGTCGGCCATGGTGATTTCCAGCGAGGCGCGCAACTGCTCCGCGCTGTGTCGTTCCGGTGCCCCCAGCACCGGCGGATAGAAGGGATCGTCGGGCGTATCGGACGAATTCATGCGTAACCCCCCAGCTACAACACGCTGTCAGAAAAGTTAGCGGATGTAGGAATCTGACTGAAGGGGTTGCCCGGCAAGACACCTTTAACCGGACGAATGGTGGGGAAAAGAAGAAAAAAGGCCGCTCTCCCCTGCCTGAGTATGGAAAAGCGGCCTGAAAACAACTTCTGAAGGCCCTTTATAGAGGCTGCGTATTGCAGCGGTTTTACAGCCGAAACCGTCAGACCTGGCTTTCAGACATAAAAAAGCCCGACGCTGAGGTCGGGCTTCTTCGGTAGGACGGGTCGTACAGGCGATCAGAACGCCGGGACCACGGCGCCCTTGTACTTGTCCTGGATGAATTTCTTCACTTCCGGGCTGTGCATGGCGGCGGCCAGTTTCTGCATGGCGGCGCTGTCCTTGTTGTCCGGACGGGCGACCAGGATGTTCACGTAGGGCGAGTCGGAACCCTCGATGGCCAGGGCGTCCTTGGTCGGGTTCAGCTTGGCTTCCAGCGCGTAGTTGGTGTTGATCAGCGCCAGGTCGACCTGGTTCAGCATGCGCGGCAGGGTCGCGGCTTCCAGTTCACGCACCTTGATCTTCTTCGGGTTGCCGACGATGTCCTTCGGGGTGGCGGTAATGCTCTTGTCGTCCTTGAGGGTTATCAGGCCGACCTTGGCCAGCAGCAGCAGGGCGCGGCCGCCGTTGGTGGCGTCGTTGGGGATGACCACGCTGGCGCCTTCGGGCAGCTGATCCAGCTTCTTGTACTTGCTGGAGTAGGCGCCCAGCGGCTCGATGTGCACGCCGGTGACGGCGACCAGGTCGGTGCCCTTGGACTTGTTGAACTCGGTCAGGTACGGCTGGTGCTGGAAGAAGTTGGCGTCCAGGTGCTTCTCGGCGACCTGGGTGTTCGGCTGCACGTAGTCGGTGAATTCCTTGACCTTCAGCTCCACGCCTTCTTTGGCCAGCATGGGTTTGACGAAGTTGAGGATCTCCGCGTGCGGAACCGGGGTAGCGGCGACGCTCAGGGTGTCGGCGGCCTGGGCCAGCGGGGCCGAGATGGCCGCGGCGGCGGCGAAGGCGGCAAGCAGTTTTTTCATTGTTCGCTCCTTTTGGGACTTTTTCTGTGCCCGCGGATGGCGGGCCTTGCGGTTATTTGCGGGAAAAATGGACCACCAGCTTGTCGCCGACGGTCTGCAGGACCTGCACCAGCACCACCAGCATGACGACGGTGAGCAGCATCACATCGTCCTGGAAGCGTTGGTAGCCATAACGGATCGCCAAGTCGCCGAGGCCGCCGGCACCGACCACGCCGGCCATCGCGGTGTAGGACACCAGGGTGATGGCGGTGACGGTGATGGCGGCGATGATGCCCGGACGGGCTTCCGGCAACAGGGCGTTGACGATGATCTGGCGAGTGCTGGCGCCCATCGCCTGGGTCGCTTCGATGATGCCCTTGTCGACTTCGCGCAGCGCGGTTTCCACCAGGCGCGCGAAGAACGGCGTGGCGCCCACCACCAGCGGAGGGATGGCGCCAGCGACACCGAGCGAGGTGCCGACCAGCAGCAGCGTCACCGGGATCAGCACGATCAGCAGGATGATGAAGGGCAGCGAGCGCAGCACGTTGACCACGAACGCCAGCACGCCGTAGATGCCGCGGTTGGCGAACATCTGCTTGGGCCCGGTGAGGAACAGCAGCACGCCCAGCGGCAGGCCGAGGATCACGGTGAACAGCAGCGAGCCGCCGAGCATCCAGAAGGTATCGAGGGTGGCCTGGAGGATCTCCGACCAGTCGATGTTCACGAAGAAGTCGCTCATGCGCGCAGTACCTCCACATGGACTTCGGCGGCGTTCAGCTGGCCCATGGCGGCGTCGATGTCACCGCCGACCAGCGCCAGGGTCAGCTGCCCGTAGGGTTGGTCCTTGATGCGGTCGATGCGCCCGGCAAGGATGCTGTAGTCCACGCCGGTCTGGCGCGCGACGGTGCCGAGCAGCGGGGCGTAGGTCGCTTCGCCGCGGAAGGTCAGGCGCAGGATGCGCCCAGGGACGTGGGCGAAGTCGTCGTGCTGCTCGTCCTCGTCGACCCGCTCGGCCTCGAAGACGAAGCGCCGGGTGGTGTCGTGCTGTGGGTGCAGGAAGACGTCGGCCACATCGCCCTGTTCGACGATGCGCCCGCCGTCCATCACCGCGACGCGGTCGCAGACGCGGCGGATCACGTCCATCTCGTGGGTGATCAGGACGATGGTCAGGTTCAGCTCGCGGTTGATCTCCGCCAGCAGTTGCAGGACCTGGCCGGTGGTCTGCGGGTCGAGGGCGCTGGTGGCCTCGTCGCAGAGCAGCAGCTTGGGCCGGCAGGCGAGGGCGCGGGCGATGCCGACGCGCTGCTTCTGGCCGCCGGACAGCTGCGCCGGGTACTTGCGGGCATGGGCTTCGAGGCCCACGCGCTTGAGCAGTTCGTCGACCCGCGTGGCGATCTCGGCGGCGCTGTAGCTGCCGGCGAGCTTCATCGGCATGGCGATGTTCTCGGCGACGGTCTTGGAGGCCAGCAGGTTGAAGTGCTGGAAGATCATCCCGACGCTCTGGCGGAAGCGGCGCAGGCCGTTGGCGTCGAGGGCGGTGATGTCCTCGCCGTCGATGACGATGCGCCCGCCGCTGGGCTCTTCGAGGCGGTTGATCAGGCGCAGCAGTGTGCTCTTGCCGGCGCCGGAGTGGCCGATCAGGCCGAACACCTGGCCGGCTTCGATGCTCAGCCGGGTCGGCTGCAGGGCCGGGATGTCGCGTCCGGCGACGCGGTAGGTCTTGTGGACGTCGTGGAATTCGATCACGTGGCGAACCTTGTGGGTGCGTCGATGTGGGGAAGGGGTCGGCTGCCGGGTCGTCTCTGGCAATCGAGCATAGGCGGTCAGCCAAAACCGGGCATTTTACCCTGCTTTTCTTATGGCTGATTAATCTTTGTTCAGATAAGCACTGAGCAAATTGGAATAAGGCGGGATAAAGCGGCTACTTCGAGGGCAAGGCGCGCCTCAGGGCGCGCACTTGACCGGGCTGGCTTCGGCCGGATGGGCGATGCCGTTGACGTCGGCGGCCAGCGCCGGCGCTTTGGGCATCAGCGAGCGAGCACGCGCCAGGGCGTTGGTGGCGCCGTTGACGTCACCGGCCTGCAGGGCCTCGCGGCTGCGCTTGATGTAGGCGTCGGCCAGGCGCTGGCGGCGTTCGGCCAGTTGCGCGGCGTTTTCGTGTTCCTGGCCCAGTTGCAGTTGCGCCTGTTCCAGCTGGCCGGCGGCCAGGGAGCTTTCGAAGGCGCTGGCGGCCGGCGCCGGAGCCTGGGTGGACTGGCTCTGGCAGGCACCCAGCAGCAGGGCGACGGAGAGAATGGACAGCACGCGGAGGGCGAGCGACTTCATGCCTTGGGCTCTCGATTGATCAAAAAATCGACAAATTCTACACCGTCCGCCGGGGCAGGACAAAGCTCAGCAGGAACAGGCCTGCCGCGCTGACCACGATGGACGGTCCGGCCGGGGTGTCCTTGAACCAGGACAGCGCCAGCCCGGCGCACACCGCGACTATCCCCACCAGCGTGGCGCCTAGCGCCATTTGTTCCGGGCTGCGCGCATGGCGCTGGGCGGCGGCGGCGGGAATGATCAGCAGCGAAGTGATCAGCAGCACGCCGACGATCTTCATGGCCACCGCGATGACGATGGCGATCAGCAGCATCAGCGCCAGTCGAATCGCCGTCACCGGCAGGCCTTCGACGCGCGCCAGCTCCTCGTGCACGGTGATCGCCAGCAGCGGTCGCCACAGCCAGGTGATCAGCGCCAGCACCAGGGCGCTGCCGGCGACTATCCACAGCAGGTCGGTGCGGCTCACTGCCAGCAGGTCGCCGAACAGGTAGCCCATGAGGTCCACACGGACTTCCTTCATGAAGCTCAGCGTCACCAGGCCGAGGGACAACGTGCTGTGCGCGAGGATGCCCAGCAGGGTGTCGGCGGCCAGCGGCTGGCGCTGCTGCAGGGTCACGAGCAGCACGGCCAGGAGGATGCAGCCGACGGTCACCGCCAGGGTCGGGCTGACGTCCAGCAGGAAGCCCAGGGCAACGCCGAGCAGGGCGGCGTGGGACAGGGTGTCGCCGAAATAGGCCATGCGCCGCCAGACCACGAAGGAGCCGAGCGGGCCGGCGACCACTGCCAGGGACAACCCGGCCAGCAGCGCGTAAAGGAGGAAATCAGCCATGGTTGCAGTCGGGGCCGTGCTTGTGGACCGGAGTCAATTTGCCCTGGATGGCCAGCTTGGCGCCCTGCGGCACCACCTCGCCATGCAGGTTGTGGGAGTGGTCGTGATGGTGGTGGTAGACCGCCAGGCTGCGCGCATCCTGGCCGAACAGCTCGACGAAGGCCGGGTCGCCGCTGACCTGCTCGGGGTGCCCGGAGCAGCAGACGTGGCGGTTCAGGCAGACCACCTGGTCGGTGGTGCTCATCACCAGGTGCAGGTCGTGGGAAACCATCAGCACGCCGCAGCCGAGGCGGTCGCGCAGGCGGGTGATCAGGCGGTACAGCTCGGCCTGGCCGGCGACGTCGACACCCTGCACCGGCTCGTCGAGCACCAGCAGCTGCGGCTTGCGCAGCAGCGCGCGGGCCAGCAGGACGCGTTGCAGTTCGCCTCCGGAGACGGTCTGCAGCGGCTTCTCCAGCACGTGCGCGGCGCCCACTTCCTTGAGCGCGGCCAGCGCCTGCTCGCGGCCGACGCCGGGCACCAGGCGCAGGAAGCGCAGTACCGAGAGCGGCAGGGTCGGATCGACGTGCAGCTTCTGCGGCATGTAGCCGATGGACAGTTTCGGCTGGCGCCAGACGGTGCCGCTGTCGGGCTTGAGCAGGCCGAGCACGCTGCGCACCAGAGTGGTCTTGCCGGCGCCGTTGGGGCCGATCAGGGTGACGATCTCGCGCGGGGCGATGCTCAGGCTGACGTTCTGCAGCACCGCCTGGCCGTCGTAGCGCACGCCGACTCCCTCGAGTCGCACCAGGGCCTCGCTCATCACGCCTCCTGCTTGGGCGCGCAGGCCGCGCAGAGGCCGACTACTTCGACGGTCTGCGTCTCGACCTGGAAGCCGACGCCCTGGGCGCCGGCGATGATGGCCTGGCTGATGGCCGGCTGTTCCAGCTCGATGGCGGTGTGGCAGGTACGGCAGATGAGGAACTGGCCCTCGTGGGCATGCTCCGGGTTGATGCAGCCGATGAAGGCGTTGAGCGAGGCGATGCGGTGCACCAGGCCGTTTTCCAGGAGGAAATCCAGCGCCCGGTAGACGGTCGGCGGCGCGGCGCGGCGGCCGTCTTCCTCGCTGAGCACGGCGAGAATGTCGTAGGCGCCCAGCGGCTTGTGGCTCTGCCAGACCAGTTCCAGCACGCGTCGGCGCAACTCGGTCAGGCGCACACCCTGGCGCGCGCAAAGCGCGTCAGCCTCGGCCAGGGCGCCGGCGACGCACGAGGCGTGGTCGTGCGGGCGGCAGGCGAGGGGCGTATTGGGCATCAACTTGTACATGCGGCTAGGTCGCTCGGGTTCGGAGACGTTATTATATTACTCTTTACCTCCCTGCCCGTGTGAGTTCGCCGTGACCCTGCGCCCATTTGCCCTGCTCTCCGCCGCCTGCGCCCTGTTCCTGAGCCTTGGCGCCCGCGCCGAGGTGACGGTGCTGACCAGCATCAAGCCGCTGCAGCTGATCGCCGCCGCCGTCCAGGACGGCGCCGGCACCCCGGACGTGCTGCTGCCGCCGGGCGCCTCGCCGCACAGCTACGCGCTGCGCCCGTCCGATGTCCGCCGCCTGCGCGAGGCGCAGCTGTTCTACTGGATCGGCCCGGACATGGAGGTGTTCCTCGACAAACCGCTGCAGGCGCGCTCGGCGCCCAGCGCGGCGCTGCAGGACCTGCCCGGCATGCACCTGCGCAAGTTCGTCGACTTCAGCCACATGACCCAGGCCGACTACGAGGATCACGACCACGATCACCGCCCCGGCTCGGTGGACGCGCACCTCTGGCTGCTGCCCGCCAATGCCCAGCTGATCGCCGCGCGCATGGCCGAGGACATGGCCATCGCCGACCCGGCCAACGCCAGCCGCTACCAGGCCAACCTCAAGGCCTTCGACGAGCGCATGGAGCAGCTGGACGCCCGCCTGAAACAGCGCCTGGCGCCGCTGGCCGGCAAGCCGTACTTCGTCTTCCACGAGGCCTTCGACTACTTCGAGGAAGCCTACGGCCTGCATCATGCGGGCGTCTTCGCCGTCTCCGCGGACGTCCAGCCGGGCGCCAAGCACGTGGCAGCGATGCGCGCGGAACTGCAGAAGACCGGCCCGGCCTGCATCTTCAGCGAACCGCCGATCCGCCCGCGCCTCGCCGACACCCTCAGCGCCGGCCTGCCGGTGCGCCTGGCCGAGCTGGACGACCTCGGCGTGACGGTCAAGGTCGACGCCAACGGCTACGAGAACCTGCTGGGCAACCTGGCCGGCGAGTTCGCCGGGTGTCTGGAAAAGCTCTGATCGGAGCGAGCCTTTCGTAGGAGCGAGCTTGCTCGCGAACCTGGCTCCTCTGAGGGGTCGTTCGCGAGCAAGCTCGCTTTTACAAGGAATGAAGCCGCCGGTTAGAGGGATGTCGGAATTTGCTCTACATTCATCTGTGCGCTACGGCAGGCACAAGATATTGATGCCAGTCAGTAGTTGATAACTAGATGTTGCGTACGGTGGTCGGATTTCGCGCCAACCACCCAGCCAACAGGAGGTTACTCAGCGGATGGCCAGGACCGATGCACGCCCACGCGGCGCCGACCAGGGGATGCTGCCCCTGCAACCGGCTTCCCAGGACATCTGGGACAGCAAATACCGCCTCAAGCAGAAGGACGGCACGCCGGTCGACGACAGCGTCGATGCGACCTGGCAGCGCGTCGCCCGCGCACTGGCCGACATCGAGGCCGACCCGGCGACCCGCGAGCACTGGTACGAGCGCTTCCTCTGGGCCCTGCGCCACGGCGCCATTCCGGCCGGGCGGATCATCTCCAATGCCGGTGCGCAGGCGTTCAAGCCGGCCACCTCGACCATCAACTGCACCGTCTCCGGGATCATCCACGACTCCATGGACGACATCCTGCAGAAGGTCCACGAGGCCGGGCTGACGCTCAAGGCCGGCTGTGGCATCGGCTACGAGTTCAGCACCTTGCGCCCGCGCGGCGCCTACGTTTCCGGCGCCGGCGCCTATACCAGCGGGCCGCTGTCGTTCATGGATATCTACGACAAGATGTGCTTCACCGTGAGCTCGGCCGGCGGTCGCCGCGGCGCGCAGATGGGCACTTTCGACGTCGGCCATCCGGACGTGCGCGAATTCATACGCGCCAAGCGCGAGGACGGCCGCCTGCGCCAGTTCAACCTCAGCCTGCTGGTCACCGACGGCTTCATGCAGGCAGTGGAAAGCGACGCCGACTGGCCGCTGGTGTTCCCGGTGCACCACAAGGAGCGCGGCGAGATCGACCTGGACGACCCGGCCAAGGTGCTCTGGCGCGACTGGCCGGTGCACGACGACTACGTGGTTGGCGAGGACGGCCGGGTCGCCTGCAAGATCTACGGACGGGTCAAGGCGCGGCACCTGTGGGACATGATCATGGTCTCCACCTACGACTACGCCGAGCCGGGCTTCATCCTCATCGACCGGGTCAACGAGCTGAACAACAACTGGTGGTGCGAGGCAATCCGCGCTACCAACCCCTGCGGCGAGCAGCCGCTGCCGCCGTACGGCTCCTGCCTGCTCGGCTCGGTGAACCTCACCGGCTTCGTCGTCGAGCCCTTTGGCGAGGAACCACGCTTCGACTGGGAGCGCTACCGCGAAGTGGTGCGCGTGTTCACCCGCATGCTCGATAACGTCGTGGAGATCAACGGCCTGCCGCTGGCGCAGCAGCGCGAGGAAATCCTCGGCAAGCGCCGACATGGCATGGGCTTCCTCGGCCTGGGTTCGACGCTGACGATGCTCAAGCTGCGCTACGGCAGCCCGGAAGCCTGCGTGTTCACCGAAGAGGTGGCGCGCGAGATGGCGTTGGTTGGCTGGGAAGTGGCGCTTGACCTGGCGCTAGAGAAAGGCGCCGCGCCGGTGCTGGTTCAGGAATATGAAGTTACCGCCGAGATGCTGCGCAAGCGCCCGGAGATGGCGACCGATGGCTACAAGATCGGCGACAAGGTGCCCGGCCGCATCCTCCACGCGAAGTATTCCCGCTACATGCAGCGCATCGCCGAACATGCGCCGCAGCTGGTCGAGGCGCTGGCCCGCCACGGCGCGCGCTTCACCCATCACAGTTCGATCGCGCCCACCGGCACCATCAGCCTGAGCCTGGCGAACAACGCCTCCAACGGCATCGAGCCCAGCTTCGCCCACCACTACTCGCGCAACCTGATCCGCCCCGGGCGCAAGACCAAGGAGAAGATCTCGGTCTACAGCTACGAGCTGCTGGCCTACCGCGCGCATGTCGACGCCAAGGCCGTGCCCGATGCCGAGAGCGAGCGCCATCGCCTGCCGGACTACTTCATCACCGCCGACGACGTCAGCCCGCAGCAACACGTGGACATCCAGGCCGCGGCGCAGAAGTGGGTCGATTCGTCGATCTCGAAGACCGCCAACGTGCCCACCGACTACCCCTTCGAGCAGTTCAAGGACATCTACCTGTACGCCTGGCGCCAGGGCCTGAAGGGCTGCACGACCTTCCGCTTCAACCCGGCGGCCTTCCAGGGCGTGCTGGTCAAGGACGCGGACCTGGAGCGCACGCTCTACCGCTTCCAGCTGGAAGACGGCAGCACGGTGGAGCTCAAGGGCAACGAGGAAGTCGAGTACGACGGTGAGATCCACACCGCCGCCAACCTGTTCGATGCCTTGAAAGAAGGCTACTACGGCAAGTTCTGAGGAGGCCCGCGATGGCAGTGAAGATCGGTCAGAAGATCAAGGGCTTCGAAGTGGTGGACGTGGTCGAGGAGCGCGCCCGCGCCGAAGCCGCCGCCGCAGCGTCCGTGGTGAAGATGGACGAGACCCTGCAGCGTCCGGAGATGCTGGTGGGGGCGACCTACAAGATCAAGTCGCCGCTGTTCGAGCACGCGCTCTACGTGACCATCAACGACGTGGTGCTCAACCCCGATACGCCCTACGAGCAGCGCCGGCCCTTCGAGATCTTCATCAACTCGAAGAACATGGACCACTTCCAGTGGATAGTGGCGCTCACCCGCATCATGTCGGCAGTGTTCCGCAAGGGCGGCGACTGCACCTTCATGGTTGAGGAAATGAAGGCAGTGTTCGACCCGCGCGGCGGCTACCTCAAGCGCGGCGGCGTCTACATGCCGTCGATCGTGGCGGAAATAGGCGCGGTGATCGAACGCCACCTGATCGCCATCGGCCTGATGCAGGGCCCGGAAATCGACCAGGAACAACGCCTGTACCTCGCGGAAAAACGCGCGGCCTACGAAGCGGCCCAAGGCACCAACAAAGCCGAGCCCGGCGAAGGCTTCCCCACCGGCGCCCAGCTATGCGGCAAGTGCAGCACGATGGCGGTAGTGCAAATGGACGGCTGCGCCACCTGCCTCAACTGCGGGCATTCGAAATGTGGGTGAGCCGGAGTCTTTGCGAAGCATGCTTCGCCCGGCGAACGACCGGCCATGGATGGCCGGGCCGGGGTTGAGCTTGGGCAGATGAGTCGCGACAGGGATGTCTGCTCAAGATCGGATCTTTATGCCGATAGAGCATGCGTCGCGCCGGCGAACGACCGGCCAAGGATGGTCAGGCTGGGGTTGAACTTGAGCGGAGGAGTAACGGCAGGGATGCCAACTCCAATTCAGATCTTTACGCCCCATGCTTCGCGCGCCCAACCACACCGTAGGAGCGGATCTCATCCGCGATCCGCGCCGAAACATAGGCTATCGCGGACAAGGTCCGCTCCTACGAAAAGCCTCGCCTGCCGCTACAGGTATATCGGCGTACAACCGCGAACGGTTGTACGCCCTACGTCCGCTTACAACGCAAACGGCAGATGAATCTCCACCTTCTGCCGATGCGCCAGGCGACGTTCGAACTCGCCCGGGTCGTGGATCAGCACATCCTGCCCGGCGAAGGCTTCGGCGGCGATCAGGCGGGAAAGCCAGAAGCGCACGCAGGCCACGCGCAGCATTTCCGGCCATAGCTCCGCTTCCAGCGCGGTAAAGGGGCGGCGGCTGGCGTAGGCGCCTAGCAGGGCGCGGGCGCGCGGGCCGTCGAGGGTGCCGTCGGCGTGGGAGCACCAGTCGTTCACGGTGATCGCCAGGTCGTAGAGCATCCAGCCGGAGCAGGCGTTGTAGAAGTCGATCACCCCGGCCAGGTGCGGTCCGTCGAACAGCACGTTGTCGCGGAACAGGTCGGCGTGCAGGTTGGCGCGCGGCAGTTCGGGTTGCTCGGCGAGCAGACGGGCGATCTCTTCCAGGGCGCTGTCCAGCAGCTCGCGCGGCGCGGGCGCCAGGTGCGAGGACAGCGCCTCGCCCTGATGCAGCATCCAGCTCAGGCCGCGGTCGCTGGGGCGTTCGATGACGTGTTCGCGGCTGGCCAGGTGCAAGCGCGCCAGCAGAGTGCCGACCTCGCTGCAATGGTGCGTGTTGGGCTGGCGCTCGTGGCGCCCCGGCAGGCGCGGTTGCAGCAGCGCCGGCTTGCCTTCGAGCTGGCGCAGCGCCTCGCCGTCGCGGGTGCGCAGGGCGTACGGCACCGGCAGGTCGGCTTCGTGCAGCAGGTCGAGCAGTTCGACGAAGTACGGCAGGTCCTGCACGGGGCCGCGTTCGACCAGGGTCAGGACGAATTCGCCCTGCTCCAGGCTGACGAAGAAGTTGCTGTTCTCCGAGCCCTCGCTGATGCCCTGGAAGTCGTGCAGGCGGCCGAGGCCGTAGGGGGCGAGGAAGGCTTCCAGGGTGGAGCGCTCGAGAGGGGTGAATACCGACATGCTCAGACCTCGTGAGCGCTAAACGGTGAATGGATTACCAGCTGAAGATCTGCCACTGGGGGATGAGCTTTTCCGGCTGGTCGGAGCGGATGAAGTTGCCGTCGCTGCCATCCTGGCGCACCAGGAAATACGGCTTGCCATGCTTGGGCGTGACCTTGATGGCATAGAGGAATCCGTTGATGCGGTATTCCTGGATGGTCTTGTCGCCCTCCTGGCGGATGGTCACGTCGGGTTCGGGCGTCGGCGCTGCCTCGTCGGCGGCCAGAGCAGCAAGGGGTGCAGCGGCCAGCAGGGCGGCCAACAACCAGCGTTTCGAACTGCGCATGATAACCTTGTTCCTTTGTCGAATTGGCTAGGGTCATTCTAGCCCCTGGCCTCCGGAAAAGGTTGATTCCCCTCATGAGTCAAGCACCCCTCGTCCTCGTGGACGGCTCTTCCTACCTGTACCGCGCCTTCCATGCCCTGCCGCCGCTGACCACCTCCAAGGGCATGCCCACGGGTGCGGTGAAGGGGGTGCTGAACATGCTCAAGAGCCTGCGCCGGCAATATCCCGGCAGCCCCTTCGCGGTGGTCTTCGACGCCAAGGGCCCGACCTTCCGCGACGAGCTGTTCGCCGAGTACAAGTCGCACCGTCCGCCGATGCCGGACGAGCTGCGGGTGCAGATCGAGCCGCTGCATGCCTCGGTGCGTGCGCTTGGTCTGCCGCTGCTGTGCGTTGAAGGCGTGGAAGCCGACGATGTGATCGGCACCCTTGCCCGCAGCAGCGCCGCGCTGTCGCGCCCGGTGGTGATCTCCACTGGCGACAAGGACATGGCGCAGCTGGTCGACGGGCACATTACGCTGGTCAACACCATGACCGGTAGCACGCTGGACGTGGATGGCGTGAAGGAGAAATTCGGTGTCGGTCCTGAACTGATCATCGACTACCTGGCGCTCATGGGCGACAAGGTCGACAACATTCCCGGCGTGCCGGGTGTCGGCGAGAAAACCGCGCTGGGTCTGCTCACCGGAGTGGGCGGCGGCCTCGACGTGCTCTACGCCAACCTCGACAAGGTCCCCGCGCTGCCGATCCGCGGCGCCAAGGGCCTGCCGGCCAAGCTCGAGGAGAACCGCGAGCAGGCCTACCTCTCCTACAAGCTGGCGACCATCAAGACCGACGTCGTGCTGGACGTCGAGATCGACGCGCTGCATCCGGGCGAGCCGGACCGCGAGGCACTGATCGAGCTGTACCGCGAGATGGAGTTCAAGAACTGGCTCGACGACCTCCTGCGCGAAGCCAAGGATGCCGGCGAAGCACCGGCTGAAGAGGCGCCCGCGCAAGCCGAAGCACGCTACGAGACGGTGCTGGAGCAGGCCGCATTCGACGCCTGGCTGAAGAAACTGCAGGCCGCCGAGCTCTTCGCCTTCGACACCGAAACCACCAGCATCGACGCCCAGCAGGCGCAACTCGTGGGCGTTTCCTTCGCGGTGGAAGAGGGCGAGGCTGCCTACGTGCCGCTGGCGCACAGCTACATGGGCGTGCCCGCCCAGCTGGATCGCGACGCCGTGCTGCGCGCCCTCAAGCCGCTGCTGGAAGACCCGAAGAAAGCCAAGGTCGGCCAGCACGCCAAGTACGACATCAATGTCCTGGCCAATGCCAGCACGCCCATCGCGGTGCAGGGCGTGGCCTTCGACACCATGCTCGAGTCCTACGTGCTGAACGCCACGGCGACCCGCCATGACATGGACAGCCTGGCGCTGAAGTACCTCGGCCACAGCACCATCCGTTTCGAGGACATCGCCGGCAAGGGCGCCAAGCAGCTGACCTTCGACCAGATCGCCCTGGAGCAGGCCGGCCCCTACGCGGCGGAAGACGCCGACGTGACCCTGCGTCTGCACCGCACCCTGTGGGAAAAGCTGCAGGCCATTCCTTCGCTGGCCAAGGTGCTGCAGGACATCGAAATCCCGCTGGTGCCGGTGCTGGCGCGCATCGAGCGCAATGGCGCGCTGGTCGATGCGCACCTGCTCGGGCTGCAGAGCCATGAACTCGGCGAAAAGATGGTCGAGCTGGAACGCAAGGCTTTCGAGCTGGGTGGCGAGGAGTTCAACCTCGGCTCGCCCAAGCAGCTCGGCGCCATCCTCTACGAGAAGCTCGGCCTGCCAGTGTTGGCGAAGACCGCTACCGGCCAGCCGTCGACCGCCGAGAACGTCCTCGCCGACCTCGCCGAGCAGGACTTCGAGCTGCCCAAGGTGATCATGCAGTACCGCTCGCTGAGCAAGCTCAAGAGCACCTAC
This sequence comes from Pseudomonas sp. QL9, assembly GCF_041409665.1. Taxonomy (NCBI): domain Bacteria; kingdom Pseudomonadati; phylum Pseudomonadota; class Gammaproteobacteria; order Pseudomonadales; family Pseudomonadaceae; genus Pseudomonas; species Pseudomonas sp. QL9. The sequence goes on along the minus strand of NZ_CP166971.1, from coordinate 2,433,882 downwards.
ACCGACAAGCTGCCGGAACAGATCAACCCGCGCACCGGGCGTATCCACACCAGCTACCACCAGGCCGTGGCGGCCACCGGGCGGCTATCGTCCACCGACCCGAACCTGCAGAACATCCCGATCCGCACCGCCGAAGGCCGGCGCATCCGCCAGGCGTTCGTCGCGCCCAAGGGCTACAAGCTGGTGTCCGCCGACTACTCGCAGATCGAGCTGCGCATCATGGCCCACCTGGCCATGGATGAAGGCCTGCTCGACGCCTTCCGCCACGACCGCGACGTGCACCGCGCTACAGCAGCCGAGGTCCTCGGCATTGCGCTGGAAGAAGTCACTGCAGAGCAGCGTCGTCGTGCCAAGGCCATCAACTTTGGGCTGATCTACGGCATGAGCGCATTCGGCTTGGCCAAGCAGATCGGCGTCGACCGCAAGGAAGCGCAGGCCTATATCGACCGCTACTTCGAGCGATATCCGGGCGTGCTGGCCTATATGGAACGCACTCGCGTGCAGGCTGCGGAGCAGGGCTTCGTCGAGACGCTGTTCGGGCGTCGGCTGTACCTGCCGGAAATCGCCTCGAAAAACGCGGTCATGCGCAAGGCGGCCGAACGCACGGCGATCAACGCGCCCATGCAGGGCACCGCCGCGGACATCATGAAGCTGGCGATGGTGGCTGTGGATAACTGGCTGCAGGAAAGCGGCGTCGACGCGCGCGTCATCCTCCAGGTGCACGACGAACTGGTGCTGGAAGTGCGCGAGGAACAAATCGAAGCCGTATCGGCCAAATTGCGTGAGCTGATGGGCGGGGCTGCCCGTCTTGAGGTACCGCTCATCGTCGAAACCGGCAGCGGTTCCAATTGGGATGAAGCCCACTGACGAACGGTCGTAGGCCCCGAATTCCGGGGCCTTTGGCGCTACTGTCAAGGCCCGGAAATGGGGGAATAGGAAATTTCTTTGTGACGGGCTGAACTTTCCTGCAAGGGCGTAGGTCAGAACTTGTGAATGGCTGGAGAAGCCCTTCGATGCTCCTTTGCAGTGTTTAGTGTTGGCAGAATCCAGGACCCCGCCCTAGCGGTCCGGACTTAAACCCCGAACTTCCCCCTCCCCATACGAAGCTCGGGGTTTTTTTTGTCCGCGCGTCAGCCCTCGACGCCGGATGCTTCCTCTTCTTCCCCTTCCTCAAGCAGCCCCAGCCAACCGGCCAGGACCAGCTGTGCCTCTTCCACACCCTGGCGCTTGGGCGCCGAGAACAGCTGCAGCGTGGCGACATCGCCCCAGCCGGCGAGGATTTCCTTGCGCACCTTCAGCAAAGCGTTCTTCGCCGCGCCGTAGGCGAGCTTGTCGGCCTTGGTCAGCAGAACGTGGATCGGCAGGCGACTGGCCTGGGCCCAGTCGAGCATCAGGCGGTCGAAATCGGTCAGCGGATGGCGGATATCCATCAGCAGCACCACGCCGGCGAGGCTCTCGCGGCTGCTCAGGTAGGCCTCCAGGTGTTGCTGCCAGTGCAGCTTCAGCGGGATCGGCACCTTGGCGTAGCCGTAGCCGGGCAGGTCGACCAGGCGGCGCTGGTCGTCCAGGCGGAAGAAGTTCAGCAGCTGCGTACGCCCGGGGGTCTTCGAGGTGCGCGCGAGATTGGCATGGGTAAGTGCATTTAGCGCGCTAGACTTCCCAGCATTGGACCTGCCGGCGAAAGCGACCTCCAGGCCGGCGTCTTCCGGGCACTGGTCGACCTTGGCGGCGCTGATGAGGAAAGTGGCTTGCTGGCACAGGCCGAGGATGGGGTTTTTCGCAGGGGTTTTGAGGGACATTGAGTGCTTCCGCGGCGGGTGCGACTAGGTGTCGCGGCGGCCGGTTTCGTTTCCGTTTCGATTGCCGAAGTATATAATGCCGCGGATTTTGTGTGCGCTTTATCCCCCAGGGTCGGGCGCCACGGGAACGCGAAAATCAACCGGCCGTGCAAGAAGAACGCGGACGTTCCCTCCCGATGAGGATGATCATGAAGAAACTGCTGTTCGCAGCCGCAGTCGTTGCGCTGGCTTCCAGTGCCCAGGCGGCTCAGGATCCCGAAGCGGTATTCAACCGTGCCTGTGGCGCCTGCCACGCCGGTCAATTGCCGATGGCCCCGAAGAAGGGTGACGCGGCAGCGTGGAAACCACGCCTGGACAAGGGCATGGACACTCTGGTGCAGCACGTTACCAACGGCTTCAACGCCATGCCGCCACGCGGCTTGTGCACGGACTGCAGCGCCGAGGATTACAAGGCGATCATCCAGTGGATGTCCAAATAGCCTGGGCCACTCTCTAACACTCATAGCCGTAATGGATTAGCTGATGAACAAAATTATCGTGAGTCTGCTGTTGACCCTGGGACTGACCGGCCTGGCCCACGCCGCAGGCGATGCCAAAGCGGGTCAGGCGAAAGCTGCCGTATGCGGCGCCTGTCATGGCGCGGACGGCAACAGCGCGGCGCCCAACTTCCCGAAACTGGCCGGCCAGGGCGACAAGTACCTGCTCAAGCAGATGCATGACATCAAGAGCGGCAAGCGCACCGTGCTGGAAATGACTGGCATCCTGAACAACGTCAGCGATCAGGACATGGAAGACATCGCCGCCTACTTCTCCAGCCAGAACATGAGCATCGGCGCGGCCGATCCCAAGCAGGTCGCCCACGGCGAAGAGCTGTTCCGCGGTGGCAAGCTCTCCGAAGGCATGCCTGCCTGCATCGGCTGCCACGCGCCCAACGGCGTGGGCAACGTGCCCGCCGGCTTCCCGCGTCTGGGCGGCCAGCATGCCGCCTACGTAGCGAAGCAGCTGACCAACTTCCGCGAAGGCGAGCGCACCAACGACGGCGACAGCATGATCATGCGCAGCATCGCCGCCAAGCTGTCCAACAAGGACATCGCGGCCATCTCGAGCTATATCGAAGGCCTCCACTGAGGCCTCGCGCCGGGTTGTTCGCCGGTAAAGAAAAAAGGGTGGCCCAGGCCGCCCTTTTTCGCATCTGTCGCCACTACAATGCTGAAACCGTTTCCCCGGGCCCAGGTCCAAGGCCCGCCGCGTCGCGGTACCCGATCCCGCTAAGGAGTGAACTATGCGTAACCTGATTTTCACCGCCGTACTGGCTTTCGCCGGCCTGTTCGGTCTCAGCGCGCAAGCCGCCGAGTTCGAAGCTGGCAAGCAGTACACCGTGCTGAGCACACCGGTTCCGGTGTCGCAGCCCGGCAAGATCGAGGTGGTGGAGCTGTTCTGGTATGGCTGCCCGCATTGCTATGCCTTCGAGCCGAGCATCAACCCGTGGATCGCCAAACTCCCGGCTGACGTCAACTTCCACCGCATTCCGGCCATGTTCGGCGGTATCTGGAACGTTCACGGCCAGCTGTTCCTGACCCTCGATGCCATGGGCGTCGAGCACAAGGTCCACACCGCCGTATTCGATGCCATCCACAAGGAAGGCAAGAAGCTGGCGACTCCGGAAGAAATGGCCGACTTCCTCGCCGCCCAGGGCGTAGACAAGGACAAGTTCCTCAGTACCTACGATTCGTTCGCCATCAAGGGCCAGATCGAGAAGGACAAGAAGCTGGCCATGGCCTACCAGATCAGCGGCGTACCGACCATGGTCATCAATGGCAAGTACCGCTTCGACATCGGCTCGGCTGGCGGCCCGGACAAGGCGCTGGAGCTCGCCGACTTCCTGATCGCCAAGGAACGCGACGCGGCCAAAGGCGCCCAGTGAGGTAGTTGCCGATGCTGCACCGGTCGAGCAAGCAGCGTGTAGCGGGGGCCCGCTCCACGCGGGTCAATCCCCAGGGGGGCGCGCGCACCTATCCCGGTGACGGGCGCCTGCGCTTGCTCAGCTTCAACATCCAGGTCGGCATCAGCACCGAGCGTTACCATCACTACCTGACCCGCAGCTGGCAGCACCTGCTGCCGGCTGCCGGGCGCGCCAGCAATCTGCAGCGCATCGGCGACCTGCTCGCCGGCTATGACCTGGTGGCCCTGCAGGAGGCCGATGGCGGCAGCCTGCGTTCCGGCTACGTCAATCAGGTCGAACACCTGGCCCAGCTGGGTGCCTTCCCCTACTGGTACCAGCAGCTCAACCGCAACCTCGGGCGCCTGGCGCAGCACAGCAATGGGCTGCTCAGCCGCCTGCAGCCGAGTCTGCTGGAAGACCATCCGCTGCCGGGCCCGCCCGGACGCGGCGCCATCCTCATGCGCTTCGGCGAAGGCGAAAACGCCCTGGCCGTGGTGATGATGCACCTCGCCCTCGGCGCACGTACCCGCACCCGCCAGCTCGCCTATATCCGCGAGCTGCTGCAGGGTTACCGGCACCAGGTGCTGATGGGCGACATGAACACCCATGCCAACGATCTTCTGGAAAGCTCGCCGCTACGCGACCTCGGGCTGATCGCGCCGCAGGTCGAGGCCACTTTCCCCAGCTGGCGTCCGCAGCGCTGCCTGGACCACATTCTGCTAAGCCCCGAGCTGGCCCTGGAGCGGGTCAGCGTGTTGCCGCAGCCGATTTCCGACCACCTGCCCGTGGCCGTGGAGATCCGCCTGCCGGCTGCTTGCCGGGACGACTCCGCGCTTTCTCTCAGAGGCGTTTGATGAGCCGCGACGATACACAGCGCTGGAAAGAGAAGTACCTCGCCAACATCGAGCAGCAGGAACGCCTGGAGAAACGCTGGGAGGCACGCGTAGACCTCATGCGCCGTGGCCTGGTGCGCAGCAGCCTGGCGGCTGAGGGCAGCGACAAGGCGGTCGACCAGTGCATGCAGGAGCTACGCGAACTGCTGCGCCGCAAGGACATCGACTCTGGCCTCGCTCGGCTGATCCCGCGGCTGGAAAAGACCGTGCTGGACTCCGAGCAGCGCCGCCAGCAGCGGGTGAAGCAGAACGTCGCCGCGCTGACCCAACTGGCCCAGCAACTGATGAGCCTGGAAGAGCTGCCGCGCGACGTGCGCCTGCCGCTGAAGCTCTTCGCCCGCGACCTCGAGGCCCGCGCCAGCCAGTCGCGCGAGATACCGGTGCTGCTGGGCGAACTGGGCAACCTGCAACGGCGGGTGCTCGACCAGCTGGCCGCGACTACCGGCGGGCCGCGTCCGGGCTTGCTGCAGCGTCTATTCGGCGCTCGCGATGAAGATGAGGAAGGCGGTGCGACCCCGGATGCCGCCAAGGCGCCTTCCGAAGAGCCCGCGCCCGTCGTCGCAGCGCCAGAGGTACGCGCAGAGCAAACCGAGGCAGCCGCGTCGGAGCCCGAGCGCCCTGCGCCAATCGCGCCAGCCGCACCAGTGTTGTCTTCCGTGCTGGATGCCTTGCCGCTGCCTTCCGAACTGATTCCGAGCGCCTCGCGCCCGGTGTTGCTGGATGGTGAAGGCGAGCAGCGCTATGCCCTGCCGCCCATGCCCGAACCCGGCTATAGCGCCGTGGCGCCGCACATCGAGGCCAGTCTGCTGAACCTGCTCGACCAGTTGCAGCTGCCGAGCTCGCACAAGCCCCAGGCACAAGCCCTGCGCGGACGCATCCAGGGCAGCATGAACTGGTATGAACTGGTGCCGGTGCTGGATGACCTGGCCGTGCTCGTGCTGGCGCTGAACGATAGCGGCCAGCAGGCCTTCGAAGGCTATCTGCACCAGCTCAACGAGCGCCTGAGCACCTTCCTCGACAGCCTGGGCGCCGTGCGCCAGGGGCAGGACGAAGGTTCCGCCAGCGCCCGCGAACTCGACGCCGAATTGCGTCACCAGGTCAGCGGGCTGCAGGACAGCGTGCAGCAGGCTACCGACCTGGACTCCCTGAAACGCTCGGTGGAAGAGCGCCTGGAAGGCTTGCTTGGCAGCATCGAGCGGCACCGCCAGGAGCGCGAGGTGCGCGAGCGCGAGGCAGGCGAGCGCCTGCAGGCGCTGGTTGCGCGTGTCGCCTCGATGGAAGAAGAGGCACAGACCTTCCAGGCGAACATCGAGGATCAGCGGCAGAAGGCGCTGACCGACCCGCTCACCGGCTTGCCCAACCGCGCCGCGCTGAGCGAACGCCTGGAACTGGAGGTGGCGCGCGTGCAGCGTTTCGGTGGCGAGCTGCTGCTGGCGATGCTCGACGTCGACCACTTCAAGCGCATCAACGACGACTTCGGGCATCTGGCCGGCGACAAGGTCCTGAAGATCATTGCCGGCGAGCTGGCCAAGCGCCTGCGCAAGACCGACTTCATCGCCCGCTTTGGCGGCGAGGAGTTCGTCGTGCTGCTGCCGTCCACGTCGCTCGACGGCGGGCGCCAACTGCTCGAATCGCTGCGCGGCGCGGTGGAGAAGATCCCCTTCCACTTCAAGGGCGAACCCCTGAGCATCACCTGCTCGATCGGGGTGACAGCCTTCCAGGGCGGCGAGCGCAACGACGCCGCTTTCGAGCGCGCCGACCAGGCCCTGTACCGCGCCAAGCGCAGCGGGCGCAATCGCCTGGAATTGGGCTGAGGCGTAGGGCGCATAACGCTCCGCGTTATACGTCGTTTAGCCGTGGCTGCCCGGAGATGGACCTGGCAATGATGGGTTCGACAGGCTCCGTCATGGAGCTGCCGATACGCTAGGTGAGGCGGCGTGCAACCGCGAACGGTTGTACGCCCTACGCGCAACCTTCCATCTTCCGAACTTGACGAATGAAAGATCCTGGGTTTTGATTCGCACCTATAACTTACGAATCGAAACCAAATCCTTCATGTCGAAACGCAACACGCCCCAGCGCCGCCACGACATCCTTGCCCTGCTCAGCCAGCAGGGCGAGGTAAGTGTGGATGACCTCGCGCGGCGCTTCGCCACCTCCGAAGTCACCATCCGCAAGGACCTGGCGGCGTTGGAGAGCAACGGCCTGCTGCTGCGCCGTTATGGCGGCGCGGTACCGATGCCCCATGAGCTGCTCGGCGAGTCCAGCCCGCCGCTGTCGCCCTACAAGCAGGCCATCGCCCGCGAGGCGGCGGCGCGCATTCGCGAACACGCACGGATCATCATCGACAGCGGCAGCACCACCGCGGCGCTGATCCCCGAACTGGGCCACAAGCCGGGCCTGGTGGTGATGACCAACTCGCTGAACGTCGCCAACGCCCTGCGCGACCTGGAGCGCGAGCCGGTTCTGCTGATGACCGGCGGCACCTGGGACCCGCATTCGGAGTCCTTCCAGGGCCAGGTGGCGGAGCAGGTGCTGCGTTCCTACGATTTCGATCAACTGTTCATCGGCGCCGCGGGCCTCGACCCCGAGCGCGGCACCACCACTTTCAATGAGCTGCTCGGGCTGAGCCGGGTCATGGCGGAAGTCGCCCGCGAGGTGATCGTCATGGCCGAGGCGGACAAGCTCGGGCGGCGCATGCCCAACCTGGAGCTGCCGTGGAGCAGCATCCAGACCCTGATCACCGACGAACGCCTCAGCGACGAGGCGTGCGCCCGGATAGAAGCACGCGGCGTCACTGTCGTACGCGCGCGTTGCACGGACTAAGGAGAACTCCCCATGTGTGGAATCGTCGGCGCCATCGCTGAACGTAACGTCACTCCCATCCTCGTCGAAGGCCTCAAGCGCCTCGAATACCGCGGCTACGACAGCGCCGGCCTGGCGCTGATCGATGTTGCCGGCAGGCTCGAGCGCCGCCGCCGCGTGGGCAAGGTCGCCAGCCTGGAACAGGCACTTGCCGAGCAGCCGCTCAGCGGCGCGCTGGGCATCGCCCACACCCGCTGGGCCACCCACGGCGTGCCGAGCGAGGCCAACGCCCACCCGCACTTCTCCCACGACCGCGTGGCGGTGGTGCACAACGGCATCATCGAGAACCATGAGGAGCTGCGCGATTTCCTCAAGGGCGAAGGCTACGTCTTCACTTCGCAGACCGACACCGAGGTCATCGTCCACCTGCTGCACCTGCGCCTGCGCGAGCTGGGCGACCTGACCCTGGCACTGAAGGCCGCAGTGCAGGAACTGCACGGTGCCTACGGCCTGGCGGCGATCTGCCTGGACCAGCCGGACCGCATCCTCGCCGCGCGCAGCGGCAGCCCGCTGGTGGTTGGCCTGGGCCTGGGCGAGAACTTCCTCGCCTCCGACCAGTTGGCCCTGCGCCAGGTCACCGACCGCTTCATCTACCTGGAAGAGGGCGACATCGTCGAACTGCGCCGCGACAGCGTGCAGATGTGGGATGTCGCCGGTAATCCGGTGCAGCGCGAAGTGGTGCGCTACCACGACGGCGCCGAGGCTGCCGACAAGGGCGCCTACCGCCACTTCATGCTCAAGGAGATCCACGAGCAGCCGTCCGTGGTGCAGCGCACCCTGGAAGGTCGCCTGGGCGCCCAGCGCGTGCTGGTGGAGAACTTCGGCCCGGACGCCGCGGCGCTGTTCGCCAAGGTGCGCAACGTGCAGATCGTCGCCTGCGGCACCAGCTACCATGCGGGCCTGGTGGCGCGTTACTGGATCGAGGAGCTGACCGGCATTCCCTGCCAGGTCGAAGTGGCCAGCGAGTTCCGCTACCGCAAGGTGGCCGTGCAGCCTGACGCGCTCTTCGTCACCATCTCGCAGTCCGGCGAGACCGCCGACACGCTGGCCGCGCTGCGCAGTGCCAAGCAGATGGGCTTCCTTTCCAGCCTGGCGATCTGCAACGTCGCCACCAGCTCGCTGGTGCGCGAGTCGGACATGACCCTGCTGACCCTGGCCGGCCCGGAGATCGGCGTGGCCTCGACCAAGGCATTCACCACCCAGCTGGTTGCCCTGCTGCTGCTGACCCTGGCCATCGGCCAGGTGCAGGAGCGCCTGGAAGCGGGCATCGAGGCCGAGCTGGTTGAGGCCCTGCGCCGCCTGCCGACGCGCCTGGAGGAAGCCCTGGCGATGGACAAGGTGGTGGAGAAGGTCAGCGAGCTGTTCGCCGAGAAGAACCACACCCTGTTCCTCGGCCGCGGCACCCAGTACCCGGTGGCGATGGAAGGTGCGCTCAAGCTCAAGGAGATCTCCTACATCCACGCCGAGGCCTACCCGGCCGGCGAGCTCAAGCACGGTCCGCTGGCCCTGGTCGACGCCGACATGCCGGTGGTCACGGTGGCGCCGAACAACGAGCTGCTGGAGAAGCTCAAGTCCAACCTGCAGGAAGTGCGGGCCCGTGGCGGCGAGCTGATCGTCTTCGCGGAGGCAAACAGCGGCCTGGGCAACGGTCCGGGGACGCGTGTGGTGAGCATGCCGTCGATTCACGACTGCCTGGCGCCGATCCTCTACACGGTGCCGCTGCAGTTGCTGTCGTACCACGTCGCCGTGCTCAAGGGCACCGACGTCGACCAGCCGCGCAACCTGGCCAAGTCGGTAACAGTGGAGTGATCCGGGCGGCGCCGGCAGCCCTGGCTGCCGGCGCCGATGTCGGGGAATTTTTTTTGATGTTTACAAATCTTTCACTAATCCTTCTCTAATCTGTCAGATTGATACGCCAGGCTCAGCCCACCGGTCGTACCGGGAGTGCGGAATGCCCCGGATTGGGACGAGAGCCCGGACGAGCATGACCAAGAACCGACGGCAAGTCGGTCACAACAACTGCTCAATCTTCTGGCGACGCATGAAAGACAGACTTCTCCCGCCCTCTGGCGGAAGCCTCCCGACCCGTTCAGCGGCGCTTGCTGGGGGCGCTATCCGATGAAATTCCTCGTTACCGGCGCTGCCGGCTTTATCGGTTATCACACCGCCGATCGCCTGTGCCGCGAAGGCCACGACGTGGTCGGCCTGGACAACCTGAACGACTACTACAGCGTCGAACTCAAGCATTCCCGCCTCGACCTGCTGCGTCGTCACGCCAATTTCCGCTTCGAGCGCCTCGACCTCGCCGACGCCCAGGGCCTGGCCGAACTGTGCCGCCGCGAAGGCTTCGAGCGGGTGATCCACCTGGCTGCGCAGGCCGGCGTGCGCTATTCGCTGGAAAAGCCGGGGGTCTACGCCGACTCCAACCTGGTCGGCTTCGTCAACGTTCTCGAAGCCTGCCGGCAGAACGCCGTCGGGCACCTGGTCTACGCCTCGAGCAGTTCGGTGTACGGCATGAATACGCCGATGCCGTTCACCACCGATGCGCCCGTGGACCAGCCGGTGTCGCTGTATGCCGCGACCAAACGGGCCAACGAGCTGATGGCGCATACCTATGCGCACCTCTACCGCCTGCCGGTGACCGGGCTGCGCTTCTTCACTGTGTACGGCCCCTGGGGCCGTCCGGACATGGCGCTGTTCAAGTTCACCCGCGCGATCCTCGATGGAAAGCCAATCGATATCTACAACAACGGCGAGATGTCCCGCGACTTCACCTACGTCGATGACGTGGTCGAAGGCCTGTGCCGTATCCAGGCGCTGCCGCCGCAGGTCGGCGAGCAGGGCGAGGCCCCGGCGGCGCTCTACAACATCGGCCGTGGCGAGCCGGTCCGCCTGCTCGACATGGTCGAGTGCGTGGAACGGGCGCTGGGGCGCAAGGCGATCCGCAACTACCTGCCGCTGCAACCGGGCGACGTCCTGCAGACCTGGGCCGATGTAGATGCCCTGGCGCAGCGCACCGGTTTCCGCCCCGCCACGCCGCTGCAAGTCGGTATCGAGCGCTTCGTGCAGTGGTATCGCGACTATTACGAGGACGGCGCCGCACGCTCCCCAGCCTGAGCGCGGCGCCTGACGACAACTCCAGATTTCAAGGTAGGCAGAAGTATGTCCAACCCCTACGTATCGGTGCTCATCCCGGCCAAGAACGAGGCCGAGAACCTCCCCACGCTGCTCAACGAAGTGCGCCAGGCGCTGAGCGGCGAGGACTTCGAAGTGCTCGTGGTCGACGACGGCAGTACCGACAACACCCGCGCCGTGCTGCAGGACATGCAGCGCGACGGCTACACGCAACTGCGCGTGCTGAGCCACACGCGTTCGCTCGGGCAGAGCACCTCGGTCTTCCACGCTGCCGAAGCGGCGCGCGGCCAGTGGCTGGCGACCCTCGACGGCGACGGCCAGAACGACCCGGCGGACATCCCCGGCATGCTCGCCATCGTCCGCGCCCCCGATTGCCCGGCCGACCTCAAGCTGATCGCCGGCCACCGCGTGAACCGCAAGGACACGGCCAGCAAGCGCTGGGCCTCGCGCTTCGCCAACCGCCTGCGCGGCAAGCTGCTCAACGACCACACCCCGGACACCGGCTGCGGTCTCAAGGTGATCGAGCGCGAAGCCTTCCTGCGCCTGCCGTATTTCGACCACATGCACCGCTTCATCCCCGCGCTGATCCAGCGCCACAAGGGCAGCATGCGCGTGCACCCGGTCAACCACCGTCCGCGCAGCGCCGGGGTTTCCAAGTACGGCAACCTGGACCGCGCGCTCGTCGGCATCCTCGACCTGTTCGGTGTCTGGTGGCTGATCCGCCGTACCCGCCTGGACGTGACCGCCCGCGAACTGGAGCGCTGATCCATGGCCGGCACCGGCGATTCGCAACGTCCGCTGAGCCGGCTTGCGGGGGCCGAGAGCGGCCCTGGCTCGCTGTGGTCCCGCCTGCAACGCAACCCCTGGCTGCTCCTGCTGCTCGCCGCGCTCCTGCTGGGCGCCGGCCTGGGCTTGCGGGTGCCGAGCAACGTCGACGAGGAGCGTTTCCTCGGCGTCGCCCTGGAGATGCTGCAGACCGGCAACTGGCTGGTGCCGCACCGCGCCGGTGAAATCTACGGCGACAAGCCGCCGCTGTTCATGTGGCTGGTGGGCTCGCTCGTGCGCCTGGGCGTGAAGCCGACGCTGGCGTTGTTCCTCCCGGCGTTCTTCGCCGGCATCGTCGGCACCGCCTGCCTCTACGACATCGCCCGGCGCCTGTGGAACCGCCGCGTCGGCCTGATCGCCGGGCTGCTGTTCCTGGCCACCTATCAGACCCACGCGGTGCTGCGCGACGGCGGCATCGACGGCCTGCTGTTCCTGTGGATATCCCTGGCGCTCTACGGCCTGCTCCGCCACCTGCTGCTCGGCCCCGCCTGGCGCTGGTACTACCTGGCGTGCGCGGCCATGGGCCTGGGCATCATCAGCAAGGGCGTGGGCTTCCTCCCGGCCCTGCTGCTCATCCCCTATGCATTTGCGGTGCGGCGTGGCTGGTCCGGCGTGGTGCGCATGCCGGGCCAGGCCGGCCGCTGGTGGCTGGGCTTGCTGGTGACGCTAGCCGCCATTGCCGTGTGGCTGGCGCCGATGCTGATCTGGGCGGGGCTCGACGGTGGCGCCGACGGTCGTGCCTACCTGAACGACATCCTCCTGCAGCAGACCGCCAAGCGTTATGCCAATGCGTGGCAGCACCAGGAGCCGTTCTGGTACTTCTTCGTGAAGGTCATCCCGCAGTACTGGTTGCCGCTGCTGCTGACACTGCCCTGGATGGTGCCGGCCTGGCGCCGCGAGCTGGGCAAGCACAAGGGCCGCTTCCTCGTCCTGCTGGGCTGGGTGGCGCTGGTGCTGCTGTTCTTCACTCTCAGCTCGGGCAAACGCAAGCTGTACATCTTCCCGGCGCTGCCCGGTCTGGTGCTGGCCATCGCGCCGCTGATGCCCTGGTTGCTGCGCCGCTGGTTCGCCGGCCGCCCGCGGGCGCGGAAGATCTTCGTCGGCGTGGCGGTGGTCTGGTTCGTCGCCTGGTTCGCCCGTGGCTTCATCGAGCCGCTGCGCGACGGCGGCAACGATCGTCAGCAGCTGATGGCCGAGGTGGCCCGCGAGTCGCAGGGTGCCGAACTGGTCCTGACCAACTGGCGCGAAGGTCACTGGCTCTACGCCCAGCAGCCGATCGTGCATTTCGGCCTGGATACGCCGAGCCAGGCGGAAAAGGCGGCGATGTGGCTGCGCCAGCATCCCCAGGCCGTGGCCATGGTGCGTGCCGATGACATCGACCGCTGCTTCCGCCGCGAACTTGCCAAGCCGGTGGCGGGGCACCACGAGGAAGACTGGTTCCTGGTGCGCGAGGATGCCGACAACGGCCAGTGCCACGACGACAGCCAGTACTCGATTCACGAATTCGCCTGGAAGAAGCCGCTGTCCTGAGTCTACCCGCCGGCATACCGGCGGGCGCTGCCGTACCTGATAACAATAAGGAGAATGCCGTGAACGCTGCGCTGGATCGCCACGCCGACGAGAAAACCGCCCCGACCTTGCCCAAGAGCCGCTGGCGGCGGCTTCTGCCCTGGGGGCTCGGCCTGGGCCTGTTGGCCGCTGGCGCAGTGGTCGTCCATCAGCACTGGCATCAGCGCGCCTACTACTACTTCTCCACCCAGGCCCACGCCGCCGACGTGGCGGGGCGCAACATCTGGCTGCCGGGCTACCGGGTCGCCATCGACGGCAAGCCGGTGAAGGGCATCGACAGCGACCTCTCGGCCATCGCCTACGACTACGATCACGACCGCCTGCTCGGCGTGACCAACGCCGGCGCCATGCGGGTGGTGGTGATCAGCAAGACCGGCGAGCTCCTCGCCGAGTATCCGATGCACGGTTTCGAGGACGTCGAAGGCATCACCTACCTGGGTGACGGGCTGGTCGCGGTGGCCGACGAGCGATTCCAGCAGCTCGACCTCTTCCGCCTGCCGGAGCAGCCGGGGCAGTCCATCGAGGCCAAGGATGCGCAGTTCATCGCGCTGGACCTCGCGCCGAACATCCACAACAAGGGCTTCGAGGGCGTGACCTACGATGCGCTCGGCGATCGCCTGTTCGTTGGCAAGGAACGCGATCCCATGCAACTGCTGGAGGTCTCCGGCGTGCGCGCCAGCCTGTCCGGCGGCAAGCTGCAGCTCAAGGTCAGGAACCTCACGCCCTGGCTCGACAAGCGCTTCTTCGGCACCGATATCTCCGACCTGCACTACGACACCAAGACCGGCCACCTGCTGGTGCTGAGCGAGGAATCGCGGCTGATCGTCGAGTTCGACGACCAGGGCCAGGTAGAGAGCTTCCGCACGCTGCTCGGCGCCCCCTACGGCGAGTTGCAGCACAGCACCCCGCAGGCAGAGGGCCTGACCATGGATGCCGACGGCAACCTCTACGTGGTCAGCGAGCCGAACCTCTTCTACCGCTTCGAGGCACGCTGAGCGCGTGCCTGGGGGCGCGCCGGGCGCCCCTTTCAGCGATCAGTTCAGTTCCGAGCCCTGGGGGCTGCCTTCGGCGCGCGCGGCGCGGCGGATCAGTGCCAGGTTGCGCAGGTAGACCACGATGCCGAACGACTGGCCGAGGATGATGATCGGGTCGCGCTGGGCGATGGCGTAGCAGAACAGCATCACGCTGCCGAGCATCGACATGTACCAGAAGTGGATCGGGTTGACCGGGCGATGGGCGCGTTCGGAGAACCACAGCTGCAGCACGAAGCGGCCGGTGAAGACCACCTGGCCGACCATGCCGATGACCGTCCACAGCGGGTCGGCCTGGGTGATGGCGTGGATGATCGGCTCCGGCTTGGACACCCAGCCCAGGGCGATGGCTGCGCCCGACAGGCTCAGCCAGGGCCAGAGGAAGAACGGCGGCTGGCCGCCGGAGTGGCGCCGGTCGAGTTCCAGGTTGCGCAGGTAGATGGCCAGGCCCGCCATCTGGCCGAGGCTGATCACCAGGTCGCGCTGGTGCGTGGCGTAGGCCAGCAGCAGCACCGCGCCGGCGCAGCTGAAGTACCAGAAGTGCACCGGCATGAGGCTCTTGCGAGCGCGTTCGGAAAGAATCCACTGCACCAGGAAGCGCGCGGAAAAGGCAGCCTGTGCCAAAAGGCCGACCACGAACCAGACTGGATTGATCCCGCTCAACGAACTCTCCTCATGCACAGGCTTGCAGAACGCGCCACCAGCGGCCTGGCGGCGCGCGACAGTTTACCCTGTCGAGCATTGCAATTCGTCGGCCCTGCACTGCCGATGAGCGGATAACCGAATCGTCATTCGCCGCTCAGCGTGCCGTTAGGGGGCTTTTCTTATCGTGGGACCCTCATCCACCACCGAGGTCCCTCCCATGAAAACCGCTCGTCTCTTCCTGTTCGTCGGCCTGACCGGCCTTTCCCTCCTGGCCCAGGCCGAAAGCGGCGGCGACCGCACCTTCGCGCGCATGCAGCAGAACCTCCAGGCGTCCATGCAGAACACACGCGAAGAAGCCGTCGCCGGCAACTTCGAGCCCTATCGCTACGGCATGAACCTGGACATCGCCGAAGTGCTCGAAGTGACCCATGGCCAGGGTTGCGGCGTGGTGCCGGTGCGCATGCGCTACCTCGACTCCCAGGGCGCAGAGCAGCGCCTGGAGTATCGCAGCGAGCGCGTCAGCTGCAGCCGCGGGCTCTGAATGGCGCGCGTCAAACCGGCCCGGGGAAGACCAGCTCGAACCGGGTCGGGCCTTGCGGCCTGCTGTCCACGGTCACCGCGCCGCCATGCAGACTCATGATCGAGCGGACGATGGCCAGCCCCAGGCCGGTTCCGCCTTCGCTCCGGGTGCCGTGCTCGTTGGCCCGGTAGAAGCGCTCGAATAGCCGTGCGAGATGACGCTCGGCGATGCCCGTGCCGGGATTGCTGACGCTCAGGCAGACCCCCTTTTCACCCCGACGAATCTCGACGTCGATGCGTTGCCCTTCCGGGGTATGGCGGATGGCATTGGAAAGCAGGTTGGAGAAGGCCCGCTGCACCATCAGCCGATTGCCGAGAATGTCGGCTTCGCCCCGCAGCCTGATCTCCAGGCGCTTCTCCTCGGCGGCGAAGAGGAACACTTCGCTCACGCGCCTAGCCTCTTCGCCAAGACACAGTGGTTCGAAAGGCACCTGCGCCTGGCTGACCTGGGCCAGGAACAGCATGTCGGTGACGATGCGCGACAGGCGCTGCAGCTCTTCCACCCCCGAAACCAGCACCGCCTCGTACTCCTCGACCGAGCGGCTGCGCGCGAGGGTGACCTGCGCCTTGCCCAGCAGGTTGCTGATCGGCGAACGCAGCTCGTGGGCGAGGTCATCGGAGAACTGCGTCAGCTGCTGCACGCCGTCGTCCAGGCGATGCAGCATGACATTCAGCGCCCGGGCGACTTCGCTCAACTCCCTGGGTAGGCGTTCCAGCGGAATGCGGTGGCTGAGGTCCTCGGTGGAGGTGCGCAGGGCGATCCGGCGAAAACGCCGCAAGGGCGACAGGCCGCGTTGCACGGCATGCCAGCCGCCCAGCCCGACGATCAGCAGCAGGAAAGGTACGCCAGCCAGTACCGAGTCGCGGAAGGCACCAAGCAGCGCATCGTCTGCGCTGCGTTCCTGAGTGAGCAAGACGCGCACCGGCGTGCTGTCGCCGAGCCGGGCGATGCTGCTGGCGGTGAGCAGCCGCTTGCCGTCGGCGGCGCTCCAGCTGTGGAAGTCGAGAGCGCCGGAGACCGTCAGGCGTTCCAGCATGCCGCGTCGGGCCGCGGGGCCGGTGTCCAGCAGCAAGGTGCCGTCCGACTCCACCGGCAGCAGGGTCAGGGCGAAATCGTCATGCCCGGCGATCAGGTCCAGCAACTCGTGTGGATTGCCCATCAGGGACCGGCTGTCGGCGCTTGCGGCCAGCCCATGGCGAACCTGCTGCAGCTTGTCGGCCAGCTCGTCGCGGGCGCGGCGCTGCAGCTCGTGGTCGAGCGCGGCATAGGCCAGCAGCGCCAGCACCACCACCAGGCCGGCGCACAGGAAAGCCATGCTCAGGCCCAGGCGCGACGAGAGGCTTGCCGGTTTCATTCGCGCGCCTCGAGCACATAGCCGACGCCGCGCCGGGTGTGGATCAGCGGGGCGTCGAAGGGATCGTCGACCTTGATCCGCAGGCGGCGGATGGTGACCTCCACGACGTTGGTGTCGCAGTCGAAGTTCATGTCCCACACCAGCGAAATGATCTGTGTGCGGCTGAGCACCTCGCCGGTACGGCTCATCAGCAGGTGCAGCAGGGCGAACTCCTTGGTCGTCAGGTCGATGCGCCGGCCGTCGCGGTAGGCGCGGTGGCGCGCGGGGTCTAGTTCAAGCCCGGCGACATTCAGGACCGCCGGGGCGGTCACCCGTTCGCCGCGGCGCAGCAGGGTACGCACCCGGGCGAGCAGTTCGGGGAACTGGAAGGGCTTCACCAGGTAGTCGTCGGCGCCCAGTTCCAGGCCGCGTACCCGCTCGTCCAGGCGCCCGCGTGCGGTGAGCATGAGGACGCGGGTGTCGTTGTCCTGGCGCAGCTGGCGCAGGACCTCCCAGCCGTCCATCTGCGGCATGTTCACGTCGAGGATGACCAGGTCGTAGGCGCCTTGTCGCGCCAGGTGCAGGCCGTCTACGCCGTTGTTCGCGCGGTCGACGACGAAACCGCTCTCACTCAGGCCCTGGTGCAGGTAGTCGGCCGTCTTTGTTTCGTCCTCTACAACTAGGATGCGCATTCGTTACATGACCTTTATGTGTGGATGCTGAAGGGCTCATTTTTGTTTTTCTTTTCGGCTGCTGTTTATACGGGTCGACGTCTTGTCGAAAGGGGCGCGAGGTTAATGTCTGTAGCCGCTTCAGGGTCAATGCGGGCAGCAGTTATTGGGTGTTTCAGGATGTTGCATTGTCGGGTTATTAATTCTGTAAATATATGTTTTTACGTGTATTTTTATGAATTAAAAGTTTGCCTGGTGAGGTGTTATTTGCATTTTCGTCAGATATTAACTCGGCGTATTGCGGCGTTAATCTTAATTACGGATTTGTAATTGCCTGGTCACCTTGGAGATAGATCTCGGAACTTACCGTTGGCGCAATTCGCAGCGAGACCGGAATAGGCGTTCAGCGGAGCAACCGCAGAAGGCGCCGGCAAGAGGCCGCGATTCTCGTTTCAAGGTCGTTTCCAGAGGTGTGCCGTGCTTCATCGTCCAGGCCAGGCGCTGCGGTCGCTGTTCCTGATTCCCCTTTGCCTGCTGGCGCCTTCGCTCCAGGCCCGCACCCTGGGCTTCGACGAGGCGCTGCGCAGTGCCTACGCCAGCAATCCCGAACTCAGCGCCGCCGGCCGCGCCATCGGCATCGCCGAAGGTGAGCGGCAGCAGGCCGGCTTGCTGCCCAACCCGACGCTGTCCTGGGACACCGAGGACACCCGCGCCGACAGCGCCATCACCAGCCTAAGCCTGAGCCAGCCGATCGAGCTGGGTGGCAAGCGCGGCGCGCGCGTCGCCTTGGCCGAGCGTGGGCAGGAAATCGCCGCCGTTGAGCTGGAGATCCGTCGCAACGCCTTGCGCGCCGAGCTGCTGGAAGCCTTCCAGGCGGCATGGCGGGCCCAGGAGCGCGTACGCCTTGGCGACCTGTCGGCAGCGCTGGCACAGCGTGGCCTCAGTGCTGCCGAGGCGCGGGTGCGGGCTGGCAAGTCGGCGCCGCTAGAGGCGACCCGCGCCCAGGTGCAGCTCAGCGAGGTCCGCTTGGAGTTGCAGCGCGCACGGGTGGAGCGCGACGACATCTATCGTGTCCTGGCCAGCCTCATGGGCCAGGCCGAGCCAGACTTCGCCGAAGTCGGCAGAGCCGAGTCCACGCCGGTTCCGGAGCCGATGCCTCTGCTGCAGCGCCTGGACGACACGGCTGAAATGCGCCTGGCGCGCCTGCAGATCGATCAGCGCGACGCATCCGTGAAGCTGGCCCGCACCCAGCGCGTGCCCGATCTCGATGTCACCCTCGGCAGCCAGTACGACCGCGTGGCCCGCGAGCGGGTCAACCTGGTCGGGCTGTCCATGCCGCTGCCGCTGTTCGATCGCAACCAGGGCAACCTGCTCGCCGAGGCGCGCCGGGCCGACCAGGCCCGCGACCTGCGCAACGCCAGCGAGCTGCGCTTGCGCCGGGAAACCCGCCAGGCCATCGACCTGTGGCGTACAGCGCAGGACGAGGTGCGAACCCTGCGCGACAGCCAGCTGCCCGCCGCACGCCAGGCCGTGGACAGCGCCACCCGTGGCTTCGAGATGGGCAAGTTCGGCTTCCTCGAAGTACTCGACGCGCAGCGCACCTTGCTTGCCGTGCGCGACCAGTACCTGCAGGCGCTCGCCCGCCTGGCCGAGGCGCGCGGGCGCACCGAGCGCATCTACGGCGACCTGGCGGCGCCGCGCTGATGCGTTGGCTGGCCGGCCTGCCGCTCGGCCTGACCGCGGCGCTGGCGCCGGGCAGCGGCGAGCACCTTCCCTTCCAGGCCGGCGCTGTCGCCGAGCACTGGTGCATCCATGACCTGTTCCGCGTCCTGGGCGTGATCGTTGGCGCCTGAGGCCGCGGGACCTTCCGGGGGTATCCATGAAACCGAAACAGATGAAGATCGCCGTCGCCGGGCTCCTGCTGCTGGCGCTGGGCGGCGTGGCCGGAATGACCTTGGGCCGTGTCGCCCAGGCGCCAGACGTGCATGCCGACGGCGAGCAACACTCGACGAACACCGGCGAGGAGCATGACGAAGACGAGGGCATGCGCCTGAGCGACGAGCAACTGCGCGCGGCCGGCGTCGAGCTGGCCACTGCCGCGCCGAGCGAGCTGGCCGGCCGCCTCATCCTGCCCGGCGAGATCGCCTTCGACGCCGACCGCACCGCGCACCTGGTGCCGCGGGTGAGCGGGGTGGTCGAGCAGGTTGCCGCCGAACTCGGCCAGGCGGTCAAACGCGGTGACTTGCTGGCGGTGATCGCCAGTCCGCAGCTTTCCGACCTGCGCAGCGAGCGGGCGGCGGCGCAGCGGCGCGTGGAACTGGCGCGCGTCACCCTGGATCGCGAGCGGCAGCTGTGGGAGGAGAAAGTCTCCGCCGAACAGGATTACCTACAGGCGCGCCAGGCGTTGCAGGAAGCCGAGATCGCCCTGGGCAATGCGCAGCAGAAGCTCGGCGCCCTCGGCAGCGCCGGCGGCAATCGCTATGAGCTGCGCGCGCCTTTCGACGGCGTCGTGGTGGAGAAGCACCTGGTGCCTGGCGAAGTGGTTGGCGAGAGCACCGCGGCCTTCACCCTGTCCGATCTGTCGCGGGTCTGGGCGACCTTCAACGTGGCGCCGCGCGACCTTGCCCAGGTGCAGGTCGGCAAGCTGGCGGAGGTCGAGGCGAGCGACCTGGGCAAGCGGGTGCAGGGGCGAGTGATCCGCGTCGGCAACCTGCTGGGCGAGCAGTCGCGGATGGCCAGCGCCCACGTGCTGCTGGACAACCCCGATGGCGCCTGGCGACCGGGGCTGCCGGTGCAGCTCTCGCTGGCGGGCACGGCACGCCAGGCGGCAGTCAGCGTTCCGCAGAGCGCGTTGCAGACTCTGGAGCAGCAGACCGTGGTGTTCGTCCGCCGCGACGGCGCTTTCGTCGCGCAACCGGTGCGCCTGGGCGTGCGTGACCAGGGCCAGGTGGAGGTTCTGCAGGGCCTGGTGGCCGGCGAGCAGGTCGCCGCCGCTGGCAGCTTCGCCCTCAAGTCGGAGCTGGGCAAAGCCAGCGCCGAACACTCCCACTGACACCGAGTGTCCAGCATGTTCGAACGCATCCTCCGTTTCGCCATCGAGCAGCGCTATCTGGTGCTGCTCGCCGTTCTCGCCATGGCTGCCCTTGGCGTCTTCAGCTACCAGAAGCTGCCGATCGACGCGGTGCCGGATATCACCAATGTCCAGGTGCAGATCAACACCGCCGCCGCCGGCTACTCGCCGCTGGAGACCGAGCAGCGCATCACCTATCCCATCGAGACCGCGATGGCGGGCCTGCCGGGGTTGCAGCAGACGCGCTCGATCTCGCGCTCCGGCTTGTCCCAGGTGACGGTGATCTTCGCCGACGGCACCGATCTCTACTTCGCCCGCCAATTGGTGAACGAGCGCCTGCAACAGGCCCGCGAGCAACTGCCCGAAGGCGTCGAGGCGGCGTTGGGGCCGATTTCCACCGGCCTGGGCGAAATCTTCCTGTGGACCATCGAAGCCGCCGAAGGCGCGCGCAAGGAAGACGGTACGCCCTACACGCCAGGCGACCTGCGGGTCATCCAGGACTGGATCGTCAAGCCGCAGCTGCGCAACGTGCCGGGTGTTGCCGAGATCAACACCATCGGCGGCGAGGCGCGGCAGTTCCAGGTCGCTCCCGACCTGCAGCGGCTGGCCGCGCATCGCCTGACCCTGGCCGATCTGCTGGCCGCGCTGGAGCGCAACAACGCCAACGTCGGCGCCGGATACATCGAGCGCAACGGCGAGCAGTTGCTGGTGCGCGCGCCGGGGCAACTGGGCGGGCTGGAGGACATCGGCAACATCGTGGTCAGCCGCCTCGACGGCACGCCGATCCGCGTCCGTGACGTGGCCCAGGTGCAGATCGGCCGCGAGCTGCGCAGCGGCGCAGCTACAGAGAATGGCCGGGAAGTCGTGCTGGGCACGGTGTTCATGCTGATCGGCGAGAACAGCCGCGAGGTCGCCCGCGCGGTGGGCGAGCGTTTGCAGCAGATCAACCGAAGCCTGCCGGCGGGTGTGCAGGCGGTGCCGGTCTACGACCGCACGCAGCTGGTGGACAAGGCCATCGCCACGGTGAAGAAGAACCTGGTCGAGGGCGCGGTGCTGGTCATAGCCGTGCTCTTCCTGTTCCTCGGCAACATCCGCGCGGCGCTGATCACTGCCATGGTGATCCCGCTGGCGATGCTGTTCACCTTCACCGGCATGTTCGCCAACCGCGTCAGCGCCAACCTGATGAGCCTGGGCGCATTGGACTTCGGCATCATCGTCGATGGCGCGGTGGTCATAGTCGAGAACGCCATCCGCCGCCTGGCCCACGCGCAACGCCAGCACGGCCGCCTGCTGACCCTGGGCGAGCGCCTGCACGAAGTCTTCGCCGCCTCGAAGGAGGCGCGCCGCGCGCTGGTGTTCGGCCAGCTGATCATCATGGTGGTGTACCTGCCGATCTTCGCCCTCACCGGGGTCGAGGGGAAAATGTTCCATCCCATGGCCTTCACCGTGGTGATCGCCCTGGCCGGCGCCATGCTGCTGTCGCTGACCTTCGTCCCGGCGGCCATCGCCATCTTCGTCAGCGGCCGCGTGCAAGAGGAAGAGAACGCTCTGATGCGCCGCGCACGCGAAGCCTACGAGCCGGTGCTGGGCTGGGTGATGGGCCGGCGCGCCGGCGTCTTCGCCGCAGCTGCCGTACTGGTGCTGGGCGCCGGCCTGCTGGCGTCGCGCCTGGGCAGCGAGTTCGTGCCCAGCCTCAGCGAGGGCGATTTCGCCCTGCAGGCCCTGCGCGTGCCGGGCACCAGCCTGACGCAGTCGCTGGAACTGCAGCAAAGCCTGGAACGGCGCATCCTCGAACGGGTGCCGGAGGTCGAGCGCGTCTTCGCCCGCACCGGCACCGCCGAGATCGCTTCCGACCCCATGCCGCCGAACATTTCCGACGGCTATCTGATGCTCAAACCCAACGCGCAGTGGCCGGACCCGAAGAAGCCGCGCGAGCAACTGATCGCCAAGATCCAGCAGGCCGCCGCCGAGGTGCCGGGCAGCAACTACGAGCTGTCGCAGCCGATCCAGCTGCGTTTCAACGAGCTGATTTCCGGTGTGCGCAGCGACGTGGCGGTGAAAGTTTCCGGTGACGACATGGGCGTGCTGGAGGCGACTGCCGGGAAGATCGCCGCCGCGTTGCGCAAGGTCCCCGGTGCGTCCGAGGTGAAGGTCGAGCAGACCGGCGGCCTGCCGGTGCTGACCCTGGATATCGACCGCGAACGCGCTGCGCGCTTCGGCCTGAATGTCGGCGACGTGCAGGATTTCATCGCCGTGGCCGTCGGTGGGCGTCAGGCCGGCACGTTGTTCGAGGGCGACCGGCGCTTCGACCTGTTGGTGCGCTTGCCGGATGCGTTGCGCAGCGATGTCGATGGCCTGGCGCGCTTGCTGCTGCCGGTTCCGGCCGGCGCGGATGGGCGCATCGGCTTCATTCCCCTCGGCGAGGTGGCGCAGGTGCGGATGGTGCAGGGGCCGAACCAGGTCAGCCGGGAAGACGGCAAGCGCCTGGTGGTGGTCAGCGCGAACGTGCGTGGCCGCGACATCGGTTCCTTCGTCGCCGAGGCGCAGCAGCGTCTGGATACCGAGGTGCAGGTGCCGGCCGGCTACTGGACCACCTGGGGCGGCCAGTTCGAGCAGTTGCAGTCGGCGGCCAAGCGCCTGCAGATCGTGGTGCCGGTGGCGCTGCTGCTGGTCTTCGTGCTGCTGTTCATGATGTTTGGCAACGTCCGCGACGGCCTGCTGGTGTTCACCGGGATTCCCTTCGCCCTCACCGGCGGGGTAGCGGCGCTGTGGCTGCGCGACATTCCGCTGTCGATCTCGGCGGGTGTCGGCTTCATCGCCCTGTCCGGGGTGGCGGTGCTCAACGGCCTGGTGATGCTGGCCTTCATCCGCAATCTGCGTGAGGAGGGGCTCGGCCTGGACGCGGCGATCCGCGAGGGCGCGCTGACCCGCCTACGGCCGGTGCTGATGACCGCGCTGGTGGCGTCCCTGGGCTTCGTGCCCATGGCCCTGGCCACCGGCACGGGTGCCGAAGTGCAACGTCCGCTGGCGACCGTCGTGATCGGCGGCATCCTCTCGTCCACCGCGCTGACCCTGCTGGTGCTGCCGGCGCTGTATCGCTGGGCGCACCGCCGCGCCGAGGACGCCTGAACGCAGGCAAAAAAAAGGCGCCCGCGGGGTGGGCGCCTCAGGGGCCGTCTCTTACCAAAGGAGCGTGGTCGCTTCCGAGAGGGCCGTCAGTTCACGGATGAATGGCTGACCTGCACATTGAAACCCGGTGGGCCTAACAGGACGCTGAGGCGTAAATGACGATTCTGATAGGCGTTTCGCGCTCGCATGAAAAAGGCCCCCGCAGGGGCCTTTTCGTTGCCTGGATTTCAGAGCACTTGCAGCGGGTATTCGACTATCACGCGCGTTTCGTCCAGGTCCGATTCGAAGGCGCTGGCGCGGGTGGTGGCCTGGCGGATGCGGAATGACAGGTCCTTGAACTGGCCGCTCTGCACCACGTATTTCGCCTCGATGTTGCGCTCCCAGCGCTTCTGGTCGGTCAACGGGTTGCCGTTTTCGTCGCGGCGCATGTAGGTGGCGTTGGCATGGCTGTAGTCGGCATCGGTGCCCTTGCCATAGCGGGTCATGAAGCTCAGGCCCGGGACGCCGTAGGCGCTCATGTCGATATCGTAGCGAAGCATCCAGGAGCGCTCTTTTGGGGCGTTGAAGTCGCTGTACTGGATCGAGTTGTCCAGATAGATGCTGTCGGAGTGACGCAGGTAGTCGAAGTCGTTGTTGCCGTTGTTGCGCTGGTGGCTCAGGGCGAGGCTGTGGGCGCCGAAGCGTACGCCGAGCTTGCCGCTCCAGATGTTGGTGTTGAACTCGCCGAGCAGCTCGCGGCCGCCGTCGTCCACCGACTTGTAGTAGTTCAGTGCGCCGAACAAGGTGAGGTCGTCGGCCAGCGGATATTCCATCGAGGTGCCGGCGTAGTACTGCTTCCAGGTGTCTTGCAGGCGGCTGCCGTAGAGGCTGACGCTGACGGTGTCGGTCAGTGCGTAGTCGCCGCCCAGGTAGTCGAGGGATGCGGCGTCCACCGGGCCTGCATAGGTGGTGGCGAAACCGCCGCGTATCCGGCGCTCGGCCGGTTGGCTCATCGAGTGCAGGCGTCCGGCCTGCAGGCCGAGGCCGTCGATGCTGGTGTTGTTCAGGGTCACACCGCGGAAGGTTTCGGGCAGCAGGCGTGAGTCGCCGTAGTGCGCCACCGGGGTTGCCGGGAAGACGTCGCCGGCTTTGATCACGGTGTCGAACAGGCGCACCTTGGCGGCGCCGCCGGCCTTGGCATATTCGCTCTCGGTGCGGCCCTGGTCGTCTACCGGCAATACGCCGAAGGAGCCCTGTCCGCCGTTGCGCCCGTCGCCGCTGTCCAGCTGGAAGCCGAGCATGGCGAAGGCATCGACGCCGAAGCCGACGGTGCCCTGGGTGAAGCCGGACTGGAAGCGGCCGATCAGGCCCTGTGCCCAGGCTTCGGAGTAGCCGTTGCCCTTGGGGCTGGACTGGCCTTTGCGGTCGTCGCGGTTGAAGTAGAAGTTGCGGTTGAGGATTTCCAGGCTGCTGCCTTCGAGGAAGCCCTCGGGCTTTTCCTCTGCGCCTGCCAGCGGGCTGGTGAGGCCGGCGGCGAGCAGGGTGAGGGCCAGGGGAATGTTCCGCTGTGTCATCGATCGCTCCAGGAGTGGGCGGCTGCGCGCGTGCGCGCCGCGTTGTCGTTTTGCGTCCGCGAACGGCTGGCGCCGCGCGGGCGGAGTCCATCCTGATGACGGCGGGATAACCCGAAGATGAGCGACGAATGACAATTCCGTCAGCTGGGGAACCGGCGGACAGGCGAAGAGTCGGGCTGGATGCTGAAGCGAAGGGGAGAGGCGGAGGAGGGGATCGTCATCCCCCCGGTGCCTGCGCGTCCGGGGGTGTGGACGGGGCACCGAGGCTGCGCGGCAGGAGCCGCCCTACATGGGGAAGGTAACGTCCCGGTCTTGTGGACAAGGACGAGAACCCTGCGGCCCACCGAGGGGTACCTGACATGGAGTCCCAGCAGGCACGGCAGGGTGGCGAAACGATAGAAGGCACCCTCCCGGCGGTCAATCGGAAAAATCGAATGGATGTTCGATATTCGCCCTTTGAATACCCCGGATCGGCGAATTTCGAGGGGCTTTCGTTAGCTGGCTATCGGCACCCGACTATACTCGTTACCGAATGTGTCGGCGTTTTTGCCTTGCGCCAGAGCGCCGCCGACCCGATCCCGGCGGTCACAGGGAGGTCCGTCGAGCCCGCTCCGATAATGTCCTTACCTACAAGAGAGCTCGTATGAACACTGTTCACTACTCAGCCGAGGAACGTTCCCGGCGGATCTTCGCCATCGTCGGTGCCTCCTCGGGCAACCTGGTGGAGTGGTTCGACTTCTACGTCTACGCCTTCACTGCCCTGTACTTCGCCCACGCCTTCTTCCCCTCGGACAACCCCACGGTGCAGTTGCTGAACACCGCCGGGGTATTCGCCGCGGGCTTCCTGATGCGCCCGATCGGCGGCTGGATGTTCGGCCGCATCGCCGACCGCGCGGGGCGCAAGACGGCGATGATGATTTCGGTGCTGATGATGTGCGGCGGCTCCCTGGCCATCGCAGTGATGCCCACCTACGAGAGCATCGGTGTGCTGGCGCCGGCCGGCCTGCTGTTGGCGCGGCTGTTCCAGGGGCTTTCAGTGGGCGGCGAATACGGCACCAGCGCGACCTACATGAGCGAGGTTGCGCTCAAGGGCCAGCGTGGTTTCTTTGCGTCCTTCCAATACGTCACCCTGATTGGCGGCCAATTGCTGGCGGTGCTGGTGGTGGTGATCCTGCAGCAGCTGCTGACCAACGAGGAGCTGCGCGCCTGGGGTTGGCGGATTCCCTTCGTGGTCGGTGCCATCACCGCCGTGATCGCCTTCTACCTGCGCCGCTCGCTGAGCGAGACGGCCAAGGACGAGAACTTGCATCGCAGCGAGTCCGGCACCCTCACCGAGCTCTTCTCCAAGCACAAGCGCGCCTTCTTCACGGTGCTCGGCTTCACCGCCGGCGGCTCGCTGATCTTCTACACCTTCACCACCTACATGCAGAAGTACCTGGTCAACACCGCC
The DNA here is from genome assembly GCF_041409665.1 of Pseudomonas sp. QL9. Taxonomy (NCBI): domain Bacteria; kingdom Pseudomonadati; phylum Pseudomonadota; class Gammaproteobacteria; order Pseudomonadales; family Pseudomonadaceae; genus Pseudomonas; species Pseudomonas sp. QL9. Next base: position 2,407,392 of record NZ_CP166971.1, on the reverse strand, counting down.
GGGATGGACGCCAAGACCGCCAGCGGCGTGATGACCTTCGCGCTGTTCGTCTACATGTGCCTGCAGCCGGTGTTCGGCTCGCTCTCCGACCGCATCGGGCGTAAGACCTCGATGCTCTGGTTCAGCGTCCTGGGCATGCTCTGCACCTGGCCGATCCTCAGCGCGCTGAAGACCGTGCACAGCCCGGTGGCGGCCTTCGGCCTGATCATCCTGGCGCTGGCCATCGTCAGCCTCTACACCTCGATCAGCGGGCTGATCAAGGCCGAGCTGTTCCCGCCGCAGATCCGCGCGCTGGGCGTCGGCCTTTCCTATGCGGTGGGCAACGCGATCTTCGGCGGCTCGGCGGAATACGTGGCGCTGTGGCTGAAGAGCATGGGCGTGGAGGAGTACTTCTACCTCTACGTCTCGGTGCTGTGCGGCGTGGCGCTGGTGGTCTGCCTGCTGCTGCCGGACCTGCGCAAGGTCAGCTACCTCAACGACGAGGACTGACCCCGCTCAATCGGCCTTGCCGCGCAGCTTGCTGTTCGGCAGGCCGAGGGCGATGAACAGGGCCAGCAGGCCGACTCCGGCGTTGACCAGGAACAGCTCGCGGAACACCGCGCCCAGTGCTTGCCGGCGGTCCTCATGGCCAGGGCCGCCGAGGCTGCTCAGCAACTCGTTGACCGCAACGCCGTGGCCCAGGCCTTCGCCTGTTGCCAGGGGCTGCAGCATGGCCAGCAGAATCGCCGACATCAGGGCGACGCCCACCGCGCCGCCGAGTGAGCGGAACAGCGTGACGTTGCTGGTGGCTACCCCGAGGTAGCGCTGCTCCACCGCGCTCTGCGCGGCGACCAGGGCCGTTGGGAATTGAGTACCGGCGGCGATGCCGAAGAGCAGCATGAGCACCGCGGAAGGCAGCGCCGCACCCGGCGACGTCAGCGCCATCCCTGCGACGGCGCAGGGCAGCAGCAGGGCGCCGGCAAGGATCTGTGGCTTGTAGCGGCCGATCACGGCGGTCAGGCGACCGCAGCAATAGGCACCGATCGGCACACCCATGGCCAGCGGCAGCAGGTGCAGCGCGGCGCTGTCGGCGCCGGCGCCGGTTACCGACTGGAAGCGCAGCGGCACCAGCACCGAGAGCGAAATGACCTGGAAGCTGGCGAAGAAGCCGACCAGCCAGCTCAGGGTGGCCGCGCGGATGGCGAACAGGTGCATGGGCACCAGCGGCTCGCTGAAGCGCCGCTCTTGCAGAATGAACAGCACCAACAGGACCAGCGCCCCGGCGAACAGCCCGAGCATCTGCGGATCGCGCCAGTCCGCGCCCTGGCCGACCTGGGTGATTGCCAGCAGCAGGCTGCCGAGCCCGGCGATCATCAGCGTGGTGCCGAGGTAGTCGATGCGCGGCCGATGGCCCGGCACCGGCAGGCCGACGAGGGTGCGTCGCGACACCTTGAGGGCGACCAGGCCCACCGGCAGATTGATCAGGAACACCCAGCGCCAGGACAGGTACTCGGTTAGCAGCCCGCCCAGCACCGGGCCAGCGATGCTAGCCACCGCGTACATGCTGCTGAAGTAGCCCTGGTAGCGACCGCGTTCGCGCGGCGGGACTATGTCGCCGATGATCGCCTGGCTCACCGACATCAGCCCGCCGGCGCCAACGCCCTGCAGCACCCGCGCCAGCACCAGCTGTTCCATGCTCTGCGCCAGGCCGCAGAGCAGCGAGGCGATGGTGAACAAGGCGATGGCGAAGAGCATCAGCCGGCGGCGGCCGTAGAGGTCGCCGAGCTTGCCGTAGATGGGCATGGAGACGGTCATCGCGACCATGTAGCCGGAGATCACCCAGGCAAGCAGGTCGAAGTCGCCGAAACCGGCGGAGATAGCCGGCAGCGAGACCGCGACTATGGTCTGGTCGAGGGCGCCGAGGAAGATCGCCAGCATCAGCCCGACGAGAATGGTGCGCACCGCGGGACGCGGCTGGCTGAGGGTATTCAAGGAGCCCCCCTGGGCGACAGGCGAATTCGATGGGACAGCACGGGGATTGGGCAGTCTAACGAAATGTGGCTACGCCAGGTGCGTCGGACTTTTGCGATTTCGACAAGGCTCTGTTTCGACGTTGGCAAAAGACGCATGAAAATCACCTGCTACGCTTTTCCAGCGCTTCGTTCGCACCTGCCGCCCACCGCGATGGAAAACTGCCCGGAACGCCCCTAGACGAAGGCTATGCGGTTCCGATCTATAGTTTTCTATATGTGCCAGGAGGATTGCATGAAAGCCAATCTGCCCTCTGAGTTGCTGTCGTTGCAATTGCCTCTGCGTATCCGCATCGGCGAGAGCCAGGCCTTCGACCTCGGCCCTGAGCCACGGGTGACGTTGATCGTGCGCGACCCGACGCTGCTCAGCGAGATCGCCCAGCCGAGCCTCGACGTGCTCGGGCGCGCTTACGTCGAGAAACGCATGGACATCGAAGGGCCGATCAGTGAAGTGATCGCCATGGGCTATGCCCTCAGCGAGGCGCTGGGTGGCGACGAGGGCTCGACCGACTATGTCCACGAAAGCCACGACAAGGCTACCGACGCCGAAGCGATCCACTATCACTACGACCTGTCCAACGACTTCTACCAGCTCTGGCTGGACCCGGAGATGGTGTACTCCTGCGCCTACTTCGAGACCGGCCACGAGGACCTCGCCACGGCCCAGCTCGCCAAGCTGCGCCACCTCTGTCGCAAGCTTCGGCTCAAGCCGGGCGAGAGGCTGCTCGACGTCGGTTGCGGCTGGGGCGGCCTGGCACGTCTGGCGGCCCGCGAGTTCGGCGCGCAGGTGCACGGCATCACCCTCAGCGAGGAGCAGCTCAAGCTCGGCCGCGAACGGACCAAGGCTGAGGGGCTGGAAGACAAGGTTCACCTGGAGCTGCGCGACTACCGCGACCTGCCGCGCGACGGCCGCTACGACAAGGTGGTCAGCGTGGGCATGTTCGAGCATGTCGGCCACGCCAACCTGGGCATCTACTTCCAGCACCTGTACGACGCCGTGCGCCCGGGCGGGCTGGTGATGAACCACGGCATCACTTCGCAGCACGTCGACGGGCGTCCAGTGGGCCGCGGCGCCGGCGACTTCATTGGCCGCTACGTCTTCCCCCACGGCGAACTGCCGCACCTGTCGCTGGCGGTGGCGCGGATGAGCGAGGCCGGGCTGGAGGTGGTCGACGTCGAGGGCCTGCGCCTGCATTACGCGCGCACCCTGGAGTTCTGGAGCGCCAACCTGGAGGCGAAACTGGCCGAGGCCGCGAGCCTGGTGCCGGAGACGGCGCTGCGCATCTGGCGTCTTTACCTTGCCGGTTGCGCCTATGGCTTCCAGAAGGGCTGGGTGAACCTGCACCAGATTCTCGCCAGCAAGCCCCATGCGGACGGCAGCCACGAGGTGCCCTGGAGCCGCGGCGATATCTACGTCTGAGCAGCGTTGCCGCTATTTCCCGCGCCCGGCTCAACGCCGGGCGATTTCTATCCAGTCTTCCGCGCGCAATGCCGGCGGCACGCCCTCGGCCCGCGCGGCATCGAAGGCCGCCTGCCAGCGTTTGGCCGAGCAGTTCTGCGCGTAGTTGGCTGCCAGGCCTTCGACTCGATTCAGTGCGGCGTCGGTGGCCGTACCCGGCGGCGGGTTCGCTCCCAGGCGCTCGACCATGAGGCGGGCTTGCAGGGTCTTTTCGGAGATATCCACGCAGCGGCTGAACTGGGCGTCGCTCATGCCGGGGTAGGGTGAGTCCTGGGTGCGCAGCGCCTCCACCAGCCGGGTGATCCCGATGATGAGCAGGAAGGCAGCGAACAGCAGGGCGACGACGGCGGTGCCGATCAGCACCAGCAGCGTCTCGATGGCCCATTCCTTTTCATGGCGATGCAGTTGCTTCCAGATGCCCAACGTGACCTTCCTTCACTTGGGTCTGTCAGAATGGCCCACTCTAACCAGCCATTTCGTGCGTTGCCAGGAGCCTTGCGTGTCCGCCCTCGAACTTCGTGAACTGCCCCTCGACCAGGCGCCCTGGGCCCTGCTGCTGCTCGCCGATCCCAGCCGCGAGCAGGTCGAGCGCTACCTGGCGAACTCGCGCCTGCTGGCGCTGTGCGAGGGCGATGCGGTGCGCGGCGTGCTGGCGCTGACGCCGGTGAGCTGGGGCGTGCTAGAAATCACCAACCTTGCGGTCGACGAGGCCTGGCAGGGCAAGGGCCTGGGCAAGCGCCTGCTGGCCGCAGCCATCGACGCCGCGCGTGCCGCCGGTGCGCTGCGCCTGGACATCGCGACCGGCAACTCCAGCCTGGCGCAGCTCGGGCTCTACCAGCGCATGGGCTTTCGCATCTGCGCGGTGGAACCCGATTACTTCACGCTCAACTACCCCGAGCCCATCGTCGAGAACGGCATTCCCTGCCGCGACCGCCTGCGCCTGAGCCTGGTGCTCTAGGGCTTGCCGGCCAGCGCCCGGTAGAGGGTGTCGACGTTGTCGCGGTACAGCCCCAGGTAGGTGCTGGCCGGGCCGTCGCTGGCGAGGGCGTCGGAGTGCAGGGTGCCGCCGATGGCCGCGCCGCTTTCCTCGGCGATCTGCTGCATCAGCCGCGGGTCCTTGATGTTCTCGACGAAGACCGCGCGGATGTGTTGCTCGCGGATCTGCCGCACCAGCGCAGCAACGTCGCTGGCCGAGGCCTCGCGCTCGGTGGACAGGCCCTGTGGCGCCAGCAGCGTCAGGCCGTAGGCCTGGCCGAGGTAGCCGAAGGCGTCATGCGAAGTCACCAGGCTGCGGCGGTCGGCCGGCAGGTTGCCGAGCTTGCCCTTGGCGTAGGCGAGCAGTTCGTGGGCCTGCTTCAAGTAGGCCGCGGCGTTGCGCTGGTAATCGGCGGCGTTGGCCGGGTCGACCTGGGCCAGGGCCTTGGCGATGTTGCCGACATAGATGTCGGCGTTGGCCAGGTTGTTCCAGGCGTGCGGGTCGGGAATGGTCTGGCCGTCTTCCTCCAGGCTGCGCGGGATTACGCCGTGGCTGGCCTGGATCACCTTCGCGCGCGTCTCGGTGCTCTTTACCAGGCGGTCGAGCCAGGGCTCGAAGCCCAGGCCGTTCTCCACGATTAGGCCGGCCTGGCGTACCGCACGGGCGTCGTCCGGGGTGGTCTCGTAGGTATGCGCGTCGCTGTCGGGACCGACCAGGTTGCTGACCTGGATATGTTCGCCGCCGACCGCGCGGGTCATGTCGGCGAGGATGCTGAAGCTGGTCACCACCTTCAGCCGTTCGGCGGCGGACAGCGACAGGGGCAGGCAGAAGGCGAACAGGAGCAGCAGGGCACGCATGGGGAAACTCCTCGATAGGGATGTCATTGCGGAATGGGCAGCAGGCCGCGGCGCAACAGGCCGTGCACCGGGCCGAGGAACACCGAGAACAGGTAGAACAGGCCGGCGCAGAGGACGATGGCCGGCCCGCTGGGCAGCGACCAGGCGTAGGACGCCGCCAGGCCGAGCCACACCGAGAGCGCGCCGAAGCCGGCGGCGAGCGCCAGCAGCAGCGGCAGGCGGCGGCTCCAGAAGCGGGCGGCAGCGGCCGGCAGCATCATCAGGCCGACCATCATCAGTGCGCCCAGGGCCTGGAAGCCGATGACCAGGTTGAGCACCACCAGGCCGAGGAACAGGCCGTGGGCGAATGGCCCAAGGCGGCTGACGCTGCGCAGGAACAGCGGGTCGAGGCTGTCCAGCAGCAGGCTGCGGTAGATGACCGCGAGCAGCAGCAGGCTGAGTGCGGCGACGCCGAGCATCCCCAGCAGGGTCGTGCGGTCCACCGCCAGGGCCGAGCCGAACAGCACTTCCAGCAGGTTCAGGCGCTTGCCGGCGAGGCCGAGCAGGAGCACGCCGCTGGCCAGCGAGATCGGGTAGACGGCGGCCAGGCTGGCGTCCTCGCGCAGCCCGGTGTGGCGCGTCACCCAGGCGGCCAGCCCGGCTACCGCGAGGCCGGCGCCGAGGCCGCCGAGGGTCAGCGCCGGCAGCGACAGCCCGGCCAGCCAGAAGCCGACGGCGGCGCCGGGGAGGATGCCGTGAGCGATGGCGTCGCCGATCAGGCTCATGCGCCGCAGGATGAGGAACACCCCGAGCGGCGCGGCGCTCAGGGCCAGGGCCACGCCACCGAAGAGGGCGCGGCGCATGAAGGCGAATTCGCAGAAGGGCTGCCAGAGCGCGTGCAGGATCATCACGCCACCCAGGCCAGGTCGCGCCGGGCGATCAACTTTTGGCTGCTGCCGTGGCGGCAGCCCTCGGCGGCGATGCGCAGGCAGTCAGGCACGTGCTCGCGCACCCGCGCCAGGTCGTGGCAGACCAGCAGCAGCGTGCGGCCTTCCTCCTGCCAGGCGGCGATGCGTTGCCAGAGCAGCGCCTGCCCGGCTTCGTCGAGGCAGGCGTCGGGCTCGTCGAGCAGCAGCAGGGGGCAGTCCATCAGGCTCAGGCGAGCGAGCAGGGCGCGCTGCAGCTGGCCGCCGGAAAGCGCCGCCAGCGGGCGCTGTTCCAGGCCTTCGAGGTGCCATTCGGCGAGGGCTTCGCGGAGTTTTTCGCGGCGCGCGGCAGTGGGCAGGCGGCTGTTCCAGAAGCCGGCACCGACCAGTTCGCCGAGGCTGATCGGAAACTGTCGGTCGAGCGCCTGCTGCTGCACCAGGTAGCCGATCTCGCGGGTGCGCAGCTCGACGCGCACGCGCCCGGCCAGGGGCTTCTGCAGCCCGGCGAGGACCTTCAGCAGGCTGCTCTTGCCGCAGCCGTTGGCGCCGATCACGGCGGTCAGGCTGCCGGGGGCGAGGTCGAGGTTCAACGGCGGTGTCAGCGGCAGGCGCGGCGGCCCCCACTGCAGGGACTGGCAATGGATCATGCGACCTCCCGGCGCCACCGGCTGCGGGCCACGGCGTCATGGGCGTGGAGACTTTCGGCGTGCACCACCTGCAGCGAGAAGGCGCGCACGTCCGCGTGCCCGGCGAGGGCCAGGTGCAGGCGCCGTGCGGCGTCTTCGCAGAACATCGGGTTCTGCCCGTTGGCGAGGGCGAAGGCTTGTTCGTCGGCGCGCTTCACGGCGGTCTGCACGGCAGTGCCAAGGCTGGCTTCGGCGAGGTCGATCAGTACCTTCAGGGGCAGCTGTTCGAGGTCGTCGCGCAGTTCGATCCGCAGCTCGGCGAAGCTGCGCTGGCTGTGCGGCGTGGCGACTATCCCGGCGCTGCTGCCGAGCCACGCGTGCACGGCCTCGCGGCTCGGCGTGCGTTCGGCGAAGTCGGCGGCGAAGCGCTGCTGGATCAGCTGACGCGCCAGGGCCGCCGAGCAGGGGCAGGTGGAGGAGTAGGGCAGGCGCAGCTGCAGTTCGAGGCGCTGGCCCTGCTCGTCGAGTTGTGCCCGGACTTCGCAGGGATACGCCTTCCAGCCCTGCAACGGGCTGACCAGCGCCGCGCGTTCGAGCAGCAGGTCGAAGGCCAGGCGCAGACTGGCGCGGCGTGACAGACCGACGTGGCTGGCGAGGAAGTCGTCGAGGACTGCGCGCAGCAGGGCTGGGGTGAGCTCATGGCGTTCGAGGCGGGCCAGCGCCAGGTACAGGCGCGACATATGGATGCCGCGCGCGTTGCTGTCGTCGAGGCTGACGCCGGCGTCGGCCAGCGCGCTCAGGCGTTCGCCGTGCAGGCGCAGGGGCAGGGCGATGCCCTGCATGCCGACCCAGTCGAGCGCGAGCTGGGCGGGCGCGGCCTGGGTGGCGATATCCGGGAGGAAGGCGGTCATGGGAATGGCTGGTGATAGTGAATGTTATAATATAACGTATTGCTTCCCGATCCTTCCTGCAACCACCTCCACCATGAATCGACGCCGCCTGCTGCAGAGCCTGCTCGCCAGCGCCGCCTGGCTACCCGCCCTGGACGCCTTCGCGGGCGTCCGCCTGCTCGACGCCCGTGCCTTCCATTCGGCCGACGGCTTGCGCCTGGTCCTCGACCTGGACGGTCCCTTCCACTTCCGCACCTTCCAGCTGTCCGCGCCGGAGCGGCTGGTCATCGATCTCGATGGCGCTCGGCCGAGCGCCGACCTGGGTCGGCTGGCGCTGCCCTCGGGCCCGCTACGCGACATCCGCAGCGGACGCCTGGGCGATGGCTTGCGGCTGGTCCTCGACCTCGCCGAGCCGGTGGACCTCAATGCCTTCGCTCTCGCCCCGGAAGGCGGCAAGGGCCATCGCCTGGTGCTCGACCTGCGTCTGCAGAGGCGCCTGGTCGAAGCACCGGTCAGCTCGACGAGAGCTGCCGGCAAGGGCCGCGACATCGTGGTGGTGGTCGATGCCGGCCACGGCGGCAAGGACCCGGGTGCGCTCGGCTCGCGCGGCGAAAGGGAGAAAGACGTGGCGCTGCTGATCGCACAGAACCTGGCCAGGCGGATTGAGCGTCAGCCCGGCTTCAGGGCGCGGTTGGTGCGCAACGTCGATGTGTTCATCCCGCTGCGCCAGCGCGTGGAAGTGGCGCGGCGCTGCAATGCCGACATGTTCGTCTCGGTGCATGCCGACGCCGCGCCCCGGCGCACGGCTTCCGGCGCTTCGGTGTTCGCCCTCTCCGAACACGGCGCCACCTCGACCCTGGCGCGCTTCATGGCCGAGCGCGAGAACGGCGCCGATCTGATAGGCGCATCCAGCAACCTGCCGCTCAAGGGCAAGGACCCGGTGCTGGCCGGGGTGATCCTCGACATGTCGATCAACGCCACCATCGCCTCCAGCCTGGACCTCGGCCACAGCGTGCTGCGCAGTCTCGGCGACATCACCCGACTGCACCAGGAGCGCGTCGACCAGGCCGGCTTCGCCGTGCTCAAGTCGCCGGATATCCCGTCGATCCTGGTCGAGACCGGCTTCATCTCCAACGACGCGGACTGCCGACGGTTGCTCGACGCGCGGCACCAGCAGCTACTGGCCGAGGCGATCTTCGATGGCCTGCACCGCTATTTCCGCCAGCGCCCGCCGCAAGGAAGCCTGCTGGCGGGACTGGGGTAAAGCGTTCGCGGGCTAGCGCACCTGCTGGCTGCAGCCGCTGACCCGGCCGCAGCTGAGCTTCGCCTGGCCGCCGCTGGAACTGCTGAGGCGGCTGATGCTGGTCCAGCCGATGCCGCGGCTGGAGCCGATCCACACCTGGCCGTCGCTCGATACGCCGCTGAAGAAGGTGACCTTTCCGTAGCGCGTGCCGGTCTGCGCCCAGTCCAGGCCGCTGCTCGCGTCGAAGCCGCGCAGGTAGGTGTCGTGGCCCAGTGTGGCGACGCTGTAATGACTGCCGTCCCTTTCCATGCACGCGAGCACGTTGGCCAGCCAGGCGCAGGCGGCCGTCGCCATGCCGGGGAAGGGCAGCGGCGCGGTGCCTTCGGCGTGTGCCAGCGGGGCAGCTAGCAGAAGGCTGCAGGTGAGAAGGGCGGCTTTCATCGGTGGGCTCTGCGGCAGGGGCGCTATCTATGGCACGGCGTCCGTCGGTGGGGAAGCGGATTGTTCGAAGAGAAATGTTATATTATAACAATGTGCTTCGTCTTGAACCTGACCCGTGCCTTCCCATGAAAGAACCGACCGTAAAGCAACGCCTCCCCGTCACCGTCCTGTCCGGCTTCCTCGGCGCCGGCAAGAGCACCTTGCTCAACCAGGTGCTGAAGAACCGCGAGAACCGCCGCGTGGCGGTGATCGTCAACGACATGAGCGAAATCAACATCGACGGCGCCGAGGTGCAGCGCGACGTCAGCCTCAACCGCGCCGAAGAGAAACTGGTAGAGATGAGCAACGGCTGCATCTGCTGCACCCTGCGCGAGGACCTGCTGGAAGAGGTGGCGCGCCTGGCTGGCGAAGGCCGCTTCGACTACCTGCTGATCGAGTCCACCGGCATCTCCGAGCCGCTGCCGGTGGCCGAGACCTTCACCTTCCGTGACGAGCAGGGCCGCAGCCTGTCCGACCTGGCGCGGCTCGACACCATGGTCACGGTGGTCGACGGTCTGAATTTCCTGCGCGACTTCCATGAAGCCGACAGCCTGGCCAGCCGCGGCGAAAGCCTGGGCGAAGAGGATCAACGTTCGATCGCCGACCTGCTGATCGAGCAGGTGGAGTTCGCCGACGTCATCCTGGTCAGCAAGATCGACCTGATCTCCACCGATGAACGCGAGGAGCTGCTGGCGATCCTGCGCCGGCTCAACCCCGAGGCGGACATCCAGCCGATGCTGATGGGCCAGGTGCCGCTGGAATGGATCCTCGACACCAGGCGCTTCGATTTCGAGCGTGCGGCCCAGGCGCCGGGTTGGCTCAAGGAGCTGCGCGGCGAGCACGTCCCGGAAACCGAGGAGTACGGCATCGCCTCCAGCGCGTACCGTGCGCGCCGGCCGTTCCATCCGCAGCGCTTCCACGACTTCCTTGCACGCACCTGGGAGAATGGCCGGCTGCTGCGCTCCAAGGGCTTCTTCTGGCTCGCCAGCCGTCACCGCGAGGCGGGCAGCTGGTCGCAGGCCGGTGGGCTGATGCGCCATGGCTTGGCTGGGCGCTGGTGGCGTTTCGTCCCGCAGTCGCGCTGGCCGGAGGACACGCAGGCGCTGCAGCAGGTGCTGCGGCACTGGCAGGCGGATACGGGGGATTGCCGGCAGGAACTGGTGTTCATCGGCCAGGGCATCGACTTCGCGCGCCTGCATGCCGAACTCGATGCCTGTCTGCTGGACGATGCGGAGTTTGCCGCCGGGCCGCGCGCCTGGGTGCGCCTGGCCGATCCGTTCGAAGCCTGGACGGTGGAAGCCTGAAGGACAAAAAAATGGGCCGCCAGTGGCTGGCGGCCCTATCACCAAGATCTTTGCTGGCGTGGGGTGCCAGTGGGTGTGAGGTACCCGCGAGCAGTAGAGCAGTTCAGGATGACAGTGACGTGACGGTCATTTTCCAGACTGCCACTGGCCGTTGCTCTGGCTTTCGCAGAACGGCTGGAGGAAGCGCGCGTCGCTGGCCACGCCGTAGTAGTGGATGTCCTGGCGATAGGGCGAATTCGGCACCTGGGCGTTGCTGCACACACCGAACGCGCCGCTCGGGCAGCTATCGGCATAGGTGACTTCGACCTTCTGGTCCTTCAGCTGCGGCTGGCAGAAACCGTCGTGGAACAGCTTCGCCGGGATGCTGCGGTTCTGCTGGCAGACCTTCACATCGAGGCGGTCGCCACGACTGTGCACCACGCAGGCTTCGGCGTGGGCCAGGGCGGGCAGGAGGGAGAGGCTGGACAGCAGGAGGAAGGCCGGCAGACGCATGGGGCGGGGGTCCGATTTGCGAAGCGGCGACTCTAGCGCTTTTCCCCGCCGCCGTCAGGCCGCACCATAGGCAGATGCTCGAACAGATTCCTACCCATGTGATCGGCGGCCCACTTGGCGCCGGCAAGACCAGCCTGATCCGCGACCTGCTGCGCCAGCGCCCGGAGGGTGAACGCTGGGCGGTTCTGGTCAACGAATTCGGCCAGGTTGGCCTGGATGCCGCGCTGCTCTCCACCGATGCGGATGGCGTGGCCCTCGGCGAAGTCGCCGGTGGCTGCCTCTGCTGCGTCAACGGCGCACCCTTCAAGGTCGGCCTGGCGCGCCTGCTGCGCAAGGCCCGGCCGCAACGGCTGTTCATCGAACCCTCGGGGCTGGGCCATCCACGTACCCTGCTACGGCAACTGGGCGAGGCGCCCTGGCGCGGCGTGCTGGCGCCGCAGCCGTTGCTGCTGGTGCTCGACGCCCAAGCGCTGGCGGCGGGCCAGGCGCTGCCCGAAGCCCAGAGCGAGGCGCTGGCCGATGCCGAACTGCTGGTGCTGAACAAGAGCGAAGGGCTGGACGATGCGACCAAGGCGCGCATCCGTGCCGGTCTGCCGGAAGTGGCGGTGCGCTGGACGGAGCAAGGCCACGTGCCGCTGCAGGCGTTGCCGAGCCGTGCTGTTGATGCGGCGATTGCCGCGGAGCTACCGGCGGCAATGAACGAAATACCGGTCCTGCTGACCCGAGAGGCGCCCATTCGGCAGGTTCATGTCGAGGACGGCAGATCAGCCGTGGGCTGGCGGCTGCATCGCGATTGTCGTTTCCATCGTGACGCTGTGGATAACTGGCTCGCGTCGCTGGGCGATCTGGTGCGGGCCAAGGCGGTGCTGCATTGCGCGGAGGGCTGGCTGTCCTGCAATCGGGTGCGCGGCGATGAAGCCTGGCAGCCCAGCGCCTGGCGCAAGGACAACCGCATCGAACTGATCTTCGCTACCGACGCCGATCCTGACGCGCTGGAGGCGGGATTACTGGCCTGCCTACAGACGCCGGAGTAGGTGCAAGGTTGCCCTACAGAAAATACTGAATGATAATAATTATCAGATTCCAGTCATTTCGCAGGCACTCCCCATGTCGCCATCCCCTTCACGCTCGTTGGCGGGCGCCGCTATAGCTGCGTCCTTCGACGATCACCCGTCGTCCACCGCCGTGGACGAGGGGCTCGCGTTGCCATGCGTCAGCGCGCAGCGCAGCGGTGAAGTCAACCTGCACCTGGTGGACTGCTCGGGGGCCCGACGCGACGAAGAGGTCGACCTCGCCGAAGAAGTGCTGATTCCCTATGCGGCGCCCGTGGAGGGTGTCGAGGAAAACGAAGAGGTCTCGCAGAACGGTCGCTGGTGGCGCTCCTCCGGCATGGCCGTCGCCTTGCACCTGGGCATTGTCGCCGGCCTGGTCTGGCTGGCGCCGTCGCCTGCCGAGCTGAAGCTTGGCCGCGGCGAGGTGCCGAGCATGCAGGTCAGCGTCGTGCAGCTGCCGGCCAAGCAGGAACAGCAACCGCCGGCCGCCGCACCCGAGCCGCAGCAGGTACAGCCGGAGCCGCCGCCATCGGTGGTCGAGCCGCCCAAGCCGGAGCCGCCGAAGCCCGCGCCCAAGCCGCCGGAGAAGGCGGTGCCGAAGAAGTCGCCAAAGCCCAAGCCGAAACCCAAGCCGCAGCCCGAACCGGTGCAGGAAGCGCCCGCCCAGCCGGCACCGCCCGCGCCGGCGCCCAAGCCTGCTGCGCCTGTGGTCGGCGAGAGCACGCCCGGTGCCCAAGCCGCGCCGACCGGCACCCAAGGCCCGGCCGGCCTGCCCACCGGCAGCCTCGACGACAGCGACATCAAGCCGCTGCGCATGGATTCGCCGGTCTACCCGCCGATGGCCAAGCGCCGGAGCATCCAGGGCTACGTGAAGGTGCTGTTTACCGTGACCAGCGATGGCCGCATCGAGGACATCCAGGTGCTGGAATCCTCGCCGCCGCGCGTCTTCGACGACGCCGTGCGCCAGGCCATGGGCCGCTGGCGCTTCGAACCGCGGGTGAGCGGCGGGCAGATCACCGCACGCCAGGCCACCCGGACCATCCGCTTCAACCTCCAGGGGCTGCGCTGAAGCGCGGCGCCGGGAAACGAAAAACGCGCCTTCGGGCGCGTTTTTCGTTTGTAGGAGCAAGCTCGCTTCTACTGCGCCGGCTTGAGGTCCTGGCTCAACAGCTCCAGCGCCTCGCGCGGGCCGCCGGCGACTATCTGGGTGGGCACCGCCAGCATCAGGTTCAGCGGCAGGCCGAAGGCTTCCAGCACGTTGCCGTCGCGGTCGCGGTCGGGCTCCGTGCCGAGCCATTCCGGGTACTTGCGGCGCATGCGCTCGGGGTAGCTGCTGGCGTCGGGCATGTAGCCGTACAGCGGCTTGCCCAGCGCGGCGGCGTAGCCGACCTCGAAGCAGGTGCCGCTGTCCGGCTCGCTGCCGCGGAACGACGCCAGGTTGGCCAGCACGCAGTCGGCCGCGTCGAGCAGCTTGAGGTTGGCGCGGTAGATCCAGATCGCCTGCTGGTGCGGGTCGGTGATTTCCTCCGGCACCTGCACGTCGAGCGGAAACAACCCCTCGAAGCCGTACTCGGCGCACAGCGCCTTGAGCCGCGGGCCGTATTCGGCGGCGTCGGGGCGGAACACGTCGGGGCCGGCCAGGTAGATCTTCAGCATGTTCACAATCCCATGAGCGAGAGCATCAGGAAGGTCGCGAAGAGCACGAAGTGGGTCATGCCCTCGATGGCGTTGGTCTTGCCGTCGTGCAGGTTGAGCCCGGCGACGATCAGGGTGATGAACATCATGCCGGTCTGCAGCGGGGTCATGGCCATCTGGATCGGCTGGTCGCGGAACAGCGCCAGCGCCTCGATCACCGGCACCGTGAGGATCACCGTGGACAGCGAGGCGCCCAGGGCGATGTTGACCACCGGCTGCATGCGGTTGGCCAGCGCGGCGCGCAGCGCGGTGAGGATTTCCGGGCTGGCGGAGATCGCTGCCACCAGCAGCGCCGGCACGATCGGCGGTACGCCGCTGCCTTCCAGGCTGACGTCCAGGGCTTTCGACATCACCTCGGCGAGCGCGCCGATCAACACCACGCCGACCACCAGCAGGCCCATCGACTGGCGCACGCTGCCGTGCGCCTCGTGGCCGTCGTGCCCCTCGCCGTGGGCGGCGTAGTTGTAGCTGAAGAAGTAGCTGTGCTGGCCGGTCTGCATGCGCAGGAAGAGCGCGTAGAGCATCACCATGCAGCCGATGGTGAAGAACGAGTAGAGCTTCCACTGCGCCGCCGGGATCAGCTCGGGTACCACCATGGAGACACCCACTGCGGTGAGGATCATGGTCACGTAGGTCTTGCCCGAGTCGTCGTTGTACGACTGCTCGCCGTACTTCAGGCCGCCGAGCAGCGCGGCCAGGCCGAGGATGCCGTTCATGTCCAGCATCACCGCCGCGTAGATGGTGTCGCGGGCCAGGGTCGGCGAATGGTTGTGGCCCATCATGATCGCCAGGATGACCACCTCCACCAGCACTGCGGCGAGGGTCAGGATCATGGTGCCGTAAGGCTCGCCGACCTTCTCGGCGAGGATCTCGGCGTGGTGCGCGACGCGCAGCGAGACGCTGACGATCGAGGCCAGCAGGACCACCGCGACCACCCCGGCGAGCGTCTTGCCGCCTTCCAGCAGGCTGTGTTCCAGGGGGTAGACCACCAGCGCGAGGAGCGCGGCGAGGAGGAGGAATTTTTCGTCTTTGAGCAGGCGCAACATGCCGGGGGATATCCGTTCCGGTGGACAAGGCGCCCATCTTAGGCAAACCCCGGGGCCTTGCCCACCGCGCACCAGCAGGTGGCACGGCTGCACCAACGCAAGCCGCGCCATGTCTTCGAAAAGCGCGGCGGGCGCCTGGCGCGCGGCACTTGTCCACCTGGTCAGGTTATTGCATCGGGCGCTTCGCCCGGAGGGCAGCCCGTCCTCCGTTCTCGACACTGCATCGACAGGAGCGTCCCCGCATCATGAAGAACAAGACCCTGAACACCCTGCTGCGTGGCCTGGTTCTGGCCATGGGCCTTGGCGCCGGCGTTGGCGCGGCGGTGGCCGAACCGCTGAAAGTCGGCTTCGTCTACGTCGGCCCGGTCGGCGACCACGGCTGGACCTACCAGCACGAGATGGGACGCCGCGAGCTGGCCGAGCACTTCGGCGACAAGGTGCAGACCACCTTCGTCGAGAACGTTGCCGAGGGCGCCGACGCCGAGCGGGTCATCCGCAACCTGGCCAAGGACCACTACGACCTGATCTTCTCCACCTCCTTCGGCTTCATGAACCCCACCGCCAAGGTTGCCAAGCAGTTCCCCAAGGTGGTCTTCGAGCACGCCACCGGCTACAAGCAGGACAAGAACCTCGGCACCTACCTGTCGCGCTCCTATGAGGGCCGCTACGTCGGCGGCTACCTGGCGGCGAAGATGACCAAGACCCACAAGATCGGCTACATCGCCTCCTTCCCGATCCCCGAGGTGATCCGCGACATCAACGCCATTCAGCTCGCGCTGGACAAGTACGACCCGCAGGCCGAGCTGAAGGTGATGTGGGTGAGCACCTGGTTCGACCCGGGCAAGGAAGCCGACGCGGCCAACGCGCTGATCGACCAGGGCGTCGACGTGGTCTTCCAGCACACCGACAGCCCGGCGCCGATCCAGGCCGCCGAGCGCCGTGGCGTCTACGCGGTGGGCTACGCCTCGGACATGCAGCACTTCGGGCCGAAGACCGTGCTGACCTCCATCGTCAACGACTGGGGCCCGCACTACATCAAGACCACCCAGGCGGTCATGGACGGCACCTGGAAGCCGCAGGACTTCTGGGGCGGCCTGGCCGAGGACACCATCGTCCTGCCGCTGAACAAGGACGTGCTGCCGGCCGACGTGCAGGCCGAGGCGAGCAAGATGATCGCCGACATCAAGAGCGGCGCCTTCCACCCGTTCACCGGCCCGATCAAGGACCAGGGCGGCAAGGAGCGCATCCCCGCCGGCGCCGTGGCCAGCAACGCCGACCTCGCGGCGATGGACTACTACGTGCAGGGCATCAAGGCCGAGCTGCCGAAGTAACCACTGCACCTTCCCCCTGTAGGAGCGGACCTTGTCCGCGATAGCCGGAGAATCCGGCGCGATTCGCGGATGAGATCCGCTCCTACGAGAAAAGCAGGTTTTGCACGAGACCGACCCATGGACCGCCTACCCATCATCGACATCGCCCCGCTCTACGGCCGCGACGAGTCCGCCTGGCCCGCCGTGGCCCGGCAGATCGACAGCGCCTGCCGCGAGTGGGGTTTCTTCTACATCACCGGCCACCCGATCGCGGCGAAGCGCTTCGCCGACCTGCTGCAGGCGGCGAAGACCTTCTTCGCCCAGCCGGCGGCCGAGAAGCTGAAGATCGACATCACCCAGAGCCGCAACCACCGCGGCTACGGGGCCATCGCCACGGAGCAGCTCGATCCCGAGCTGCCCAGCGACTTCAAGGAAACCTTCGACATGGCCCTGAACCTGCCCGCGTCGCACCCCGACGTGCTCGCCGGCAAGTCCTTCTACGGGCCCAACCGCCACCCGGACATGCCCGGCTGGGAGGCGCTGCTGGAAGCGCACTACGCCGACATGCAGGAGCTGGCCAAGACCGTGCTGCGCGCACTGGCCATCGCCCTGGGCATCGAGCGCGACTTCTTCGACCGCCGCTTCGTCCAGCCGGTCAGCGTGTTCCGCATGATCCATTACCCGCCGGCTGCCGCGCGGCAGAGTGCCGACCAGCCCGGCGCCGGCGCGCACACCGACTACGGCTGCGTGACCCTGCTCTACCAGGACGATGCCGGCGGCCTGCAGGTGCAGAACCGCCAGGGCCAGTGGATAGACGCGCCGCCTATCGAGGGCAGCTTCGTGGTCAACATCGGCGACATGATGGCGCGCTGGAGCAACGACCGTTATCGCTCCACCCCGCACCGGGTAATCAGCCCGCAGGGTGTGGACCGCTACTCGATGCCGTTCTTCGCCGAGCCGCACATGGACACGCCCATCGAGTGCCTGCCCGGCTGCTTCGACGCGGACAACCCGCCGAAGTACCCGCCGACTACCTGCGGCGAGTGGCTGACCTCGCGCTTCGCCGCGACCTACGCCTACCGGAGGGTTGAAATGTAGGAGCGCGCCATGCGCGCGATTCGCGGCCATGGGCCGCTCCTACGGGAGAGGTCCGGACGTGCGATAATTCCTACGATTGCCTGATAACGAGATCGCACCATGTCCGATTGGCTCAATGCCCTGCCCAAGGCCGAACTGCACCTGCACCTGGAAGGCACCCTGGAGCCCGAACTGCTGTTCGCCCTGGCCGAGCGCAACAAGGTGGCGTTGCCCTGGGGCGACGTCGAGACCCTGCGCAAGGCCTACGCCTTCAACAACCTGCAGGAGTTCCTCGACCTCTACTACGCCGGCGCCGACGTGCTGCGCACCGAGCAGGACTTCTACGACCTGACCTGGGCGTACCTGCAGAAGTGCAAGGAACAGAACGTCATCCACGTCGAGCCCTTCTTCGACCCGCAGACCCACACCGACCGTGGCATTCCCTTCGAAGTAGTGCTGCGCGGCATCCAGGGCGCGCTCAAGGACGGCGAGAAGCAGCTGGGTATCGGCTACGGCCTGATCCTCAGCTTCCTCCGTCACCTGTCCGAGGAAGAAGCCTTCAAGACCCTGGAGCAGGCCATGCCCTTCCGCGACGCCTTCGTCGCCGTCGGCCTCGACAGCTCCGAAGTCGGCCATCCGCCGAGCAAGTTCCAGCGTGTGTTCGACCGTGCTCGTGCCGAGGGCTTCCTGACCGTCGCCCACGCCGGCGAGGAAGGCCCGCCGGAGTACATCTGGGAGGCCCTGGACCTGCTCAAGATCGAGCGCATCGACCACGGCGTGCGCGCCATCGAGGACGAGCGCCTGATGCAGCGCATCATCGACGAGCAGATCCCGCTGACCGTCTGCCCGCTGTCCAACATCAAGCTCCGCGTGTTCGACCACATGCGCGACCACAACATCCTGCAGATGCTCGAGCGCGGGGTGAAGGTGACGGTCAACTCGGACGATCCGGCCTACTTCGGCGGCTACGTCAACGAGAATTTCCAGGCCATGCGCGAGCACCTGGGCATGACCGAAGCCCAGGCCAAGCGCCTTGCGCAGAACAGCCTGGATGCGCGCCTGGTGAAGTGATCGCCTGAGTGGCGTGGCGGACGTTTTTTCGTAGGAGCGAGCTTGCTCGCGAACGGACTTCCCGGCGACTCCTTTGCTGGGCGGTTCGCGAGCAGGGACTGGGCGTCCCCCTCGCGCCTACAGGTGCGGCATTTAACCTGGAATAAAAAACGGGCCTGCCAATCGGGGATGGCAGGCCCGTTCGCAAACCACTTGGCAGTGGCGCGGGAGAGTTCTCGCGCCGCTGCCTGACGCAGCCCCTCAGGCGTATGGCCCGAATTGCGTCAGGGTTGCGATCAAACCGGTTCGGAAAGCGCGCCCGTAGCGCGCCCGGATCGTTGGCGGCCGGAAATCCGGTGGGCGTCGCCAGCTGGCGCGGTGCCCTTGTCGTAGGGCTTGGCCAGCAACATGTAGAACAGCCCGGCGCCCAGCACCACGGCGGTGGTGAGGATCATCGAGTAGTTCATGTACCAGGGCGCGTCCGGGGTGCGCGGCCAGACCATGTTGACGATCGCGGCGACACCGTAGACCAGCGCGGCGACGTTCACCGGCACGCCCCACTTGCCCAGGCTGAACTGGCCGCTGGGCGACCAGCCCTTGGCGCGGGCGATCAGCGCGGCGATCACGATCAGCTGGAACGACACGTAGATGCCGATGGCGGCGAAGCCGACGATGGTGGCCACGGCGTCGGCCATGAACAGGCCCAGGCAGACGATGGCGGCGGGCATCACGCCGGCGACGACCAGCGCGACGGCCGGCACGTGGTTGGCGTTGAGGCGCGAGAGCTGCTTGCTGCCGACGATCATCTCGTCACGCGCATAGGCGAACAGCAGGCGGCTGGCGGCGGCTTGCAGGCTGAGCACGCAGGAGACGAAGGAAACCATGACCACTGCCATCACCAGGCGCGAGCCGACCGGGCCGAAGGCGTTGGCCAGGATGGTGGTCACCGGGTCGGTGTCCTCGCCGTGGATCACCCGCTGGATGTCCGGCACCGAGAGGATCAGCGCGAGGCAGGCGAACATCGCCGCGGCACCACCGATGTAGATGGTCATGCGCATGGTTTTCGGGATCATCTTGCCCGGGTTCGGGGTTTCCTCGGCGACGTCGCCGCAGGCTTCGAAGCCGTAGTACTGGAACAGGCCCGCCAGGGAAGCGGCGAGGAAGGCCGGCCAGTAGGAGCCGTCGATCTTGATGTCGAAGGTGTTGAACAGCACCGAGAACGGCTGGTGGCGCTCGAAGATCAGCAGGTAGCCGCCGACCAGCAGGGCGCCGACCAGCTCGCAGAGGAAGCCGAACATGGCGACGCGGGCGAGCAGCTTGGTGCCGCTGAGGTTGAGCACGGTGGACAGGGCGATCAGGCCCAGGGCGATGCCGATGGCGGCGTTGCCGTGCATCTCGAAGCCGAGCATGACCGCCATGTACGGCGCGGCGCCCACGGCGATGCCGGCGATGGAAGTGCACAGCGCCCAGGCGTAGACCCAGCCGACCATCCACGCCCAGCGCTTGCCGACCAGGCGGCGTGCCCAGGGATAGACGCCACCGGAAATCGGGAACTGCGAGACCACTTCGCAGAACACCAGGCACACCAGCATCTGGCCGAGGCCGATCAGCAGGTAGGTCCAGAACATCGGCGGACCGCCGGCGGCCAGGCACAGGCCGAACAGGGTGTACACGCCGACCACGGGCGACAGATAGGTGAAGCCGAGGGAGAAGTTCTCCCACAGGCTCATGCTGCGTTCGAAGTTGGAGCTGTAGCCGAGGGCAGCGAGCTGCTCGGCGTCGGAATCGGTTACGCCAGCGGCACGCTTGGCAGGGGACCCACTCATCGTTGTTTCCTCTCAGGGGGTAATGGGCAGAGCTGAAGCGGCCGGCGAGTCTCACGGCCTCGCCGGCTTGTCCCTTTTCGGGTTGTCGTTGTGGGCTTACTTGCCGTCGTCGTACTTCGAGAGCCACTCCACCGCCGCGTCGCGGTAGCGGGTGAAGCCCTTGTAGTCGACCAGTTCCTGGTTCAGGGACTTGAGCACGCGGTGCATGCGCTTGGCCCAGGCCGGGTTGGTGGCGATGTCTTCCAGGTTCAGCAGGTAGGTGCGGATCGGGAAGACGATGGCGTTGCTGCGCGGCAGGCGGTGCAGCGGCTGCAGCTCAATGCGCAGGTAGACCAGCTTGCCGGCGTTCTCGGCGGTCACGGTGGTGCGGTCCGGGGCCCACTCCGGCAGGCTCTCGGCGGACACGTCCAGGCGCGGGTTGACCGTCAGCGACCAGTTCAGGCGGCGCACCGGGTGGCCGTTGCGCAGGCGCAGGAGGAACTTCAGCGCGCGGTCGAGCATGCCGGTTTCCTTCACCAGCGGCACCGGGCCGTGGAACTCGTGCCAGGCCATGCCGAGGTTGAAGCGCAGCGAGTAGTCGGCGCGCTGGGTGGCGATGCCGGCGCCCCAGTACAGGGTGCCGTCACGCTCTTCCTGCAGCACCCAGTCGCCCTGGGCCTGGCGAGTGACGTACTCCATCGGCTCGTAGGGCAGGGTGGACGGATCGCCGAAGGTGAAGGTGTCGTCGATGTTCAGCAGCTTGTTGGTCCAGTGCCAGCGCGTACCGTCCTTCTCCAGCGCGAAGTACTCCGGGTAGTCCTTGGCGTAGGACTCCATGATCAGCTCGAGCAGGTCCCACTGCGCCTCCATCATGTGCGGCGCGGAGACGTAGTGCATGCCCGGGTCCTTCTCCAGGGTGATCGCACGATCGCGGCACTCGCTGATGTAGTGCTCGTCGATGTCGAACACCGCGCGGAAGGCGCCATCGCCGACCGAGACGTGCGGCTCCAGGTTCATCGAGTACATGTACTCGTCGTCCGGGAAGGGCCAGGGTGCGCGGGCGATGCACTCGGGGCTGTTCGCGTAGGTGTAGTCGTCGCGGTAGGTTTCGTCGGGGCGGAATTGGATGCTCATGGGCGTTCTCCGGCTCAGCAGTCGATGACCAGCCGCGAGCACTTGGCACGCGACACGCAGGGCATGATCTTGGTGTTGGCGGCCTTGTCCTCGTCGGACAGCCAGTCGTCGGTGTGCAGGATCTCGCCGTCCAGTTCGAGGACGCGGGTCTCGCACATGCCGCAGGCACCGCCGCGGCACAGGTAGGGGATCTCGTGGCCGGCGGCCTCGGCGGCTTCCAGCAGGCTCTGGTCGGGCGACACGTCGATGGTCGCGCCGCTGCGCGCCAGGGTGACGCTGAAGGCCTCGCCGACGCTGCCTTGTTCGAGGAAGCGTTCGTAGTGGATGTGGCTGTCGGTCCAGCCGTGGGCGCGGGCCGCGTCGATGGTGCCCTGGATCATGCCCTCGGGGCCGCAGACGTAGACGTCGCTGCCCAGCGGGCGGTCGGCCAGCACGGCGCTGATGTCCAGGCGCTCGCCGCGGTCGTCGCGGTACAGGCGCACGGCGTCGCCGTATTCGCGGACCAGCTCTTCGCCGAGGGTCGCATGGGCGTCGCCGCGCACCGCCAGGTGCACTTCGAAGGGCGTGCCGCGCAGGCGCAGCTCGGCCAGTTGCGAGCACACCGGGGTGATGCCCACGCCGCCGGCGATGAACAGGTGCAGGCGCGCGTGCTTGCTCAGCGGGAAGAGGTTCACCGGGCGGAGGATTTCCAGCTCGTCGCCTTCCTTCACCACGTCATGCATGTGCTTCGAGCCGCCACGGCCCTCTTCCACGCGACGCACGGCGATCTGGTAGGCGCTGGCGTCGTAGGGCGAGCTCATCAGCGAGTAGGCGTTGCGGTAGGTGCCGGTCGCATGGGGCATCAGCACCACGACGTTGCTGCCGCCGGAGAAGGGCGTGAGGTGCGCGCCATCGGTGGACACCAGGGTGAAACGCTTGATCTCCGGGGTGACCTGCTCGATGCGGGCGACGCGGACGTTGAGGGTTCCGGTGGACTGGCTCATGTGTCGAGCTCCTCGGCTGCCGGCAGTTCGCCGGGGACTTCGGCGTCGGCCTTGACCGCCTGGAAGGCGGCGAGGCGGCGGGAGTAGTGGTCGCGCACCACCAGCGTCCGCGCGCAGTGCGGGCAGGTGAACACGCGCTGGGTGACGTTCTCGGTGTAGCCGTCGCAGTGCACGCACCAGACGCGGCGGACGAACGAGCCGCAGTGCTCGCGCAGCACTTCGTCCTTGTTCAGGTTGATCGCGGTGGCGGCCTGCATCGCGGTGCCGATGAAGCTTTCCGAACCCGCCAGGTACAGGCGGGTGCCCATGCGCGACTCGCCGAGCAGGGCGTGCAGGTCCTCGACCAGAGAGCGGTTGCTCGGATAGACCTGCAGCTCGACGTCGCCGAGGTCGCGCAGCGCGGCCAGGTGGTTCTGCCCGGAGAAGGTCTCGGTGGAATAGAGCACGCGGATGGGCGCGGTACGCGGCATCTGCGCGAGCAGGCGAAGCATGGCGCTGCCGCCGCTGCCCTGGCCGGCGACGATGTGGTGGGTGCCGCCGGCAAGCGGCTCGAGGCGGTCGTATACCGGCCGGCTCTTGATACCTGTGATGAGCATTGTTGTTGTGCCTCCAGAACTGCCGGGCTCCTCGGTCGGGAAAGCCAGGCGCGATTCGAGGACCCGTGCACGGTCACGGGTCGAAGGAGGTAGAGCACAGGCTGTGCCAATATTCTAAGTTGTTAAAATAAAAGGATTTATTGATTCGACTGCGACCAAGGGTGTAAGCAGAAATGACAACGGTCGTAGGCAAAACTGCAGCGTTCTCCATGCGCGAACCGCACGGCACGAATACCAACCCCGTAGGGCGAATAACCCCTAAGGGGTTATCCGCCGTTTTCGTGCCGGGCCACGGCGCATAACCGCGAACGCGGTTATGCGCCCTACAGGTAGATCGGCGTGGGGAATTTCGCGGATGAATCCGCTCCTGCAGGATGGCGCCGAGCCTTGCGCTCTCGCCGTACGGCCCCCTCTCCCGCTTGCGGGAGAGGGTTGGGGAGAGGGAAGGGAATCCGCCGCTCGCACAGCGTTACAGCCGCGTGCCGATCAATCTCAATCCCGCTGCAACTTCCGAATCAGCGTGCCGACGTCGATGCCCAGGTGCTGCGCGGCCTTGCGCTTGCTGCCGCACAGGCGCACGGCGTGGAGGATCACCTGGCGTTCGAAGTGCTGCACCTGCGCCTTGAGCGGCTCGTCGCTGCCCATGGCGATGGGCAAGGGCTCGTCGTCGCTGGCCGGCAGCGTCATGCCGAGCAGTTCCGGCGGTAGGTGGTGATCGTCTGCCACGTCGTCGGCCAGCACCGCCAGGCGCTCGAAGATGTTCACCAGCTCGCGGATGTTGCCGGGGAAGTCGTAGCCCAGCAGGCGCTGGCGGCAGGCTGTGGACAAGCGCAGAGGCGGCTGGCGGTCGCGGTTGATGCGGGCCAGGAGGATGTCCATGAGCACCGGCAGGTCGTCGCGGTGGGCGCGCAGCGGCGGGATGTCCACCGGCAGCACGGCCAGGCGGTAGTAGAGGTCGGCGCGGAACAGCCCGGCGGCGACCAGCGCCCTGAGATCCTTGTTGGTGGCGGCGATGACCTGCACCTGGACCTTCTTCGACAGCGGCGAGCCGACCGGCTGGATGGTGCCGTCGTCGAGGAACTTGAGCAGCTTGGCCTGCACCTGCAGCGGGATTTCGCCGATCTCGTCGAGGAACAGCGTGCCGCCGGAGGCGCTTTCGATGTAGCCGCGCTTGCCCTGCTGCAGCGCGCCGGTGAAGGCGCCACGCTCGTAACCGAAGACCTCCGACTCGAACAGGCTTTCCGGAATGCTCGCGCAGTTCACGTCGATGAAGGGCCGGTCGCCCCAGCCGGCGGCGCGGTGGATGTGCCGGGCGATGGCGGTCTTGCCCACGCCGGGCTCGCCGAGCAGCAACAGGCGCGCGCGGCGGCGGAAGGCGCGCACGCCCATGTCGGCGATGCTGGAGAGCAGCGGCGACATGTGCAGCGCGCTGTCCTGCGGGTCGCCCAGGCTCGCTGGGGTGTCCGGCAGACTTGGCGCGCTGGCGCGGCCGGCGCTCTCGCGGGCTTCGTATTCGTGCTGGATCAGCAGCGTGTAGGGCTTCTCGTAGGCGCCGACCGGCACGCTCTGCACGCGGGTGAGGAACAGCCGGCCGTCGCGCGAGCGGGTCAGCGCGCTCTTGCCGCCGCGCCGCACGGCCTGCAGGAAGTCGTCGAACTGCAGCGCCGAGCGCTGGAAGAAGTCGCTGTCGGCCAGGCCCAGCACGTCCTGGCGGGCGACACGGTTTATGCGCTCGGCTGCCAGGTTGAGGAAGCGCACCCGCGAGTCGCCGTCGCAGACGATCAGGGCCTCGCCGAAACCGTCGAGCAGGGCGTGCAGCGCCGGGGTCTCCAGCAGCGCGGCGAGCATCTCGGCGCTGACGTTGACCGACGAGCGCATGCCCATGCGCATGGGCGCGAAGAAGCCCTCGCCGTTCATGGATGCAGTTCCGCCGGCCGGCGTTCGACGCCGTCGGGGCGCAGCACTATCACGCGCCAGGCCTGGTGTTCGCGGATCAGGATGCGCGAGCAGTGGCTGTCGAAGGTGCGGTAGCTGCCGTACTGGTCGGGCAGGTCGAGGCGCTGCCAGGTGCGTTCGGGCAGCGGCAGGCGGTCGAGGGTGGCGGCCACGCCGGCGGCGCGGGTGATGCCGAAGACCTGCTCGAAGGCGGCGTTGCGCCATTGCGGCTGGGCGTCTTCGTCGATCACCAGGACCGCGTCGGGCACGGCGTCGAACACCCGGCGCAGGGACTCGATGCGTTGCTCGGCGTCGTGCTGCATGCGCAGTTCCTGGCTGACGTCGCGCAGGCTGCCCCACATGCGCAGCAGGCTGCCGTTGTGGATGCTGGCGCGCACGTCGTTCTCCACATAGGCCGGCGAGCCGTCGTGGCGGCGGTCCACCGAGAGCGCGCCGTCGACGTGGAACTCGGCTTCGATCAGACGCCGCACGAACTCCTCGTTGGCCGGGCTGCGCGGCCAGTACAGACGCACCGGCTGCTGGCTGAAGTCGACGTCGGCGGGCATCTCGTAGATCGCCGCCATGGCGCGGTTGCACATGCGCCAGTAGGAGCGGTTCTCGAATACCTGGCGGACGATCTCGTCGGGCGTCTGGCGGATATCCACAGGCTCGTCGAACTCGATGCACCAGTAGGCGACCTTGGCGCTGTAGAGCATCTGGCTCATCACTTCGTTGGCGTTCTGCAACTCGCCCAGGCGCCGGCTGATGCCGCCCAGCGGCATCTTCACCAGGTGCAGGCGGGCGGGCTGGCCGTCGCGCCACTGCAGCACGCCGCTGGCCAGCACCGGCAGCAGGCCGCCGCTGTGGCGGATCAGGGTCAGCTCCAGGTCCTGCACGCGCTCGTCGGCTGGCGGATTGGCGAACAGCTGCTGCAGGGTGCGCACCGACTCGGCGGTGTAGACCTGCTCGATGCCCTGGCCGGGCAGGCTGCCCGGCGGGTAGCCGAGCTGGTCGCTCTGCTCGGCGGACACCTCGAGGAAACGTCCGTCCGAAGCGATGCTGTCGGCCAGCAGCAGGCCGCGATCGGACAACAGGCGTAGCGGGTCCATCTATGTTTCTCCATACGGGATAGCGGCGGTCGACGCGGTGGGGCGACGGCCATCCTGGCATCCAGGCAGGTTGCGTGCCAGGCGCGCGGGCCCGCTGCTGTGGGGGGCGGCTGGCCAGGGTGTATGCAAATCTGCAGCACTGTTGGCGAATGCGCAGCGTATTGCAACGAAGGTAGCGGCTGTTCGCCAGCCCGTCAGTCGATGGGCGACGAAGGGGTTTGATGGCGGAAAACGAGTAAACTTTGATTAACATGTGATGTTAATGTGATGTGCATTCTTCGACGAAGGAGCGGAGCATGATCGCCATACGCGAAGCCTGGCAGGCCGGCCTGCTGCAAGGGCGGCACTGGCCGCGCAACCTGCTGGCGGGAGTGATAGTCGGGGTGGTCGCGCTGCCGCTGGCCATGGCCTTCGCCATCGCTTCCGGCGTGAAGCCCGAGCAGGGCCTGTACACCGCGATAGTCGCGGGCCTGGTCGTGTCGCTTTGCGGCGGCAGCCGAGTGCAGATCGCCGGGCCGACCGGCGCCTTCATCGTCATCCTCGCCGGCATCACCGCGCGCTACGGCGTGGACGGTCTGCAGCTGGCCACGTTGATGGCCGGGGCGATCCTCCTGCTGCTGGGCGTCAGCCGCCTGGGCAGCGTCATCAAGTTCATCCCCGACCCGGTCATCGTCGGCTTCACCGCCGGCATCGGGGTGATCATCTGGGTCGGCCAGTGGAAGGACTTCTTCGGCCTGCCGGCGGTGGGCGGCGAGCATTTCCACCAGAAGCTCTGGCACCTGCTGCAGGTGCTGCCGCAACTGCACCTGGCGACCACCCTGCTGGCCCTGCTGGGGCTGGCGACGGTGCTCTACGGGCCGCGGCTGCCGTACCTCTCGCGGGTGCCCGGGCCGCTGCTGGCGATGGTCCTGGTGAGCGCGCTGCAGACGCTGTTCCAGTTCGACGGGGTAGCCACCATCGGCAGCGCCTTCGGCGGCATTCCGCGCGGCCTGCCGACCCCGAGCCTGCCGGAGATCACGTTGCCGCGCGTGCTGGAGCTGATCGGCCCGGCCTTCGCCATCGCCATGCTCGGCGCCATCGAGTCGCTGCTCTCGGCGGTGGTCGCCGACGGCATGGCCGGCACCCGCCACGACTCCAACCAGGAGCTCATCGGCCAGGGCATCGCCAACCTCCTGGCACCTTTGTTCGGCGGCTTCGCCGCCACCGGCGCCATCGCCCGTACCGCCACCAACATCCGCAACGGCGGCAGCAGCCCGCTGGCCGGCGTGGCCCACTCGGCGACCCTGGTGCTGATCGTCCTGTTCCTCGCCCCGCTGGCCTCGGGCATTCCCCTGTGCGCGCTGGCGGCAATCCTTTTCGTGGTGGCCTGGAACATGAGCGAGGCCCGCCACTTCGTGCGCATGGTCCGCCGCGCGCCCCGGCCCGATGTGGCTATCCTGCTGATCACCTTCGGCCTGACGGTGTTCAGCGACCTGGTGATCGCGGTGAACATCGGCGTGATCCTGGCCATGCTGCTGTTCATGCGGCGCATGGCCTCGGCGGTGGAAGTGTCGCAGCAAGGAGACGCCGAACTTCAGGGCGAGCTGCCCAAGGCGCTGCCGCCGGGCGTGCTGGTATACAGCATCGAAGGCCCGCTGTTCTTCGGCGCCGCCGAAACCTTCGAACGCGCCCTCCAGCAGACCCACAGCGACCCGCGCCTGCTGGTGATCCGCCTGCGCCATGTGCCCTTCATGGACATCACCGGCATGCAGACCCTGGAGGAAGTGATCCAGCAACTGCGCAAGCGCGGGGTCACGGTGAAGCTCTGCGAGGCGAGTGCGCGGGTCAGGCACAAGCTGCTGCGCGCGGGGATCATCGAGGCGGTGGGGCGGCAGAACTATCACGCCACCTTTGCGCTGGCGTTGGCGGCCTGCGAGCAGCGTGAAGAAGCGGGCGCCCCGTAGGCGCGGATCTCATCCGCGAACGGCCTTGCACGGTGTCCCCTCGTAGGAGCGGCCCATGGCCGCGATTCGCGCGCATGGCGCGTTCCTACAGGTGGGTATTGGCACGGGGATCTTCGCGGATGAATCCGCTCCTACAGGGGCCATGCGCGGTAACGCGCTTGGCTCAGTCCTGCTCCGCGCCGCCCTTCGCCTGGCTGGCGTAGCTGACGCCGTGGCTCTCCAGGTAGTCGCGGATCAGCTGGCGGACCACCTGCGAGGGCGTCAGGTCCTGGCTGGCGCAGAGTTCCTCGAAGGCCTTCTTCTTCTGCGGGTCGATCAGCACGGTAAGGCGTGCGGTGCGGTTTTCCATGGGCCGGTCTGCTTGCTCGGATGCGGATGTGCATCGAATTCTAATGCCGCGCTCCGCCGGCTGCCATGGCACGGCGCCCGTTCCGCCGGCGGCACTCCTGGCGAGCGCCGCCTGCGTGGCATTCAGATGACCTCGCTTTCGCGCAGGCTCGCCGGGCTGGCGAGGGTGAAGCGGGCGATCTCGTCCTTGCGCAGGAAGGCCACGCCCGGATGTTGCCGCGCGTAGGCCAGGAATTCGTCCCACACCCGCGTCATCTGTGGAGTGCCGCTGATACGGTCGTGGGCGCTGAGGGACATCATGCGCCGCCGGCTGCCGGCCTCCTCGTAGAGCTGGTCGAACTCGCCGCGGATCTGTGCGAGGAACTGCTGCGGCGAGTAGTTGCGCCCTTCGACGAGCAGGATGTCGTTGTTGCGCAGGGTGTAGGGCACCACCACGAAGTCCTTGCCGTTGACCGGCTCGATGAAGGGCTCGTCCCGGCTCAAGTCGTCGATGTGGTAGAGGTAGCCCAGCTCCTGCAGCAGCGACAGCGTGTTGGGACCGCGGCGCAGCCAGTTGCAGTTGTAGCCCTGCGGGCGCTGGCCGGTGACCGCCTCGACCATGTCGCGCGCGGCGATCAGGAAGGCCCGTTCCTCGTCGCGCGGCATGGCGTACTGCGAGCTCCAGCGCGGCCCGTGGCCGGCCGCCTCGTGGCCGCGACGGACGATCTCGCGGGCCAGCTCGGGGTGCTTCCGCACCGCTTCGCCGATCATGTGCGAGGTGACCTTCACGCCATGCTTGTCCCACAGGTCGAGTAGCCGTGGGATGCCTTCGCGGTAGCCGTAGGCGAACCAGCTGTTGGCCGCCGCGTCGGCCGGCACGCTGGCCGGGAAGTCGACCTTCGGGAAGGGGCTGTCGGTGCCCTTGAGCGGCTGGCCGCCCGCCTCGAACTGCATGGAGATGGAGATCACCAGGCGGACGCCGTCGGGCCAGAAGCCGCCCTTGCCGGGTTTTGGCTGCACGGCCGGGGTGGTTGCCGAGGCGGTCTGGGCGAGGGCGGCGCCGGCAGCGAGCACGCCGACGCCGCCGAGGAAGGTGCGGCGTCCGACGCCGTGGGTGGAGGGCTTGTCCATGGCCGCGCTCCTCAGCTGCCGACCACGCCGAGCTGGCGCAGCAGGGTCAGGTTGTCCTCGATGTGCCAGTTGTCGGCGATGCGCCCGTCGACCACTCGGTAGATGTCGGTGGCGATGAAGTCCACCGTCTGGCCTTTGCCCTGGACCTGCTGGAAGCGCCCGCTGAAGTGGCCGCGGAATCGCAGGTGGACGACCACCCGGTCGCCGGCGACCAGCAGTTGCTCGATGTGGCAATCGAGGTCGGGAATGGCGCTCTTCATCATCTTCGAGGCCTGCAGGGGACCTTCGATGCCCTGCACGCGTCCGGCGGGAAGGGTGCGGTCGGTGAAGTCGGCGGCCAGGGCGGCGCGCGCCAGCGCCGGGTCGCCGCTGTTCCAGAAGCTGGCGTAGCGGCGTGCGGCGAGGATCTGCGCGTCGCGCTGGGAGGCCGGCAGCGAGGCGTCGGCAATCACCTGGGCAGGTTCGAGCAGGGCGGGTTCGGCGTGCGCCTGGGCGGCGATGCCGGTGAGCAGGGCGAGGCTGGCGAGGGTGGAACGCAGGCGGGTCATGGCGGCTCCTCAAGGGCTGCGGTGGGGATGCGCCTATTGTTGGTTGCCGATTCGTGGGGAAATACGCTATTCGGGAAGATGCATTCTTTCTGAAAAGCGAAGGATTCGATGATCGATAACCTGCCCGCCCTGGTCGCATTCGACCGTATCGTCCGCAGCGGCAGCCTCTCCGCCGCGGCGCGCGAGCTGGACCTCTCCCTGGCCGTGGTCAGCAAGCGTCTTGCGCAGCTGGAGGCGGGGCTCGGCGTACGCCTGCTGCAGCGCACTACCCGGCGTCAGACGCTGACCGAGGAAGGCGCGCTATTCCATGCCAGCGTGGTGCGCATCCTTGCCGAGCTGGAGTCCGCCGAGGCGCTGCTCGGCCAACGCCGCCAAGCGGTGAGCGGCCTGCTGCGCCTGGGGGCGCCGGTGGACCTTGGGCGACGCTGGATCGCGCCCATCGCCGGCGACTTCCAGCGCCTGCATCCGCACCTGGACATCCAGCTGGAACTGAGCGACTCGCTGGCCGACCTGCTCGACGACGGCCTCGACCTGGCGGTCCGCGTCGGCAGCCTGGCCGATTCCTCGCTGATCGCCCGCCCGCTGGCGGACAACTACCGCGTGCTCTGCGCTGCGCCGGCCTACCTGCGTGAATGCGGCGAGCCGCAGCACCCGGCGCAGCTGGCCGAGCACCGCTGCCTGCTCAACAGCGACCAGCCCCGCGGCGAATGGCGCTTCAGCGGGCCGGACGGCGAGCGTGTCGCGGTGAAGGTGCGCGGGGCGCTGGTGAGCAACGATGGTGGCGCGGTGCAGGCTTGGGCGCTGGCCGGCATGGGCATAGCGCTGAAGTCGATCTGGGATGTCGGCGACGCCCTGGCCGCCGGGCAGCTGCAGCGCATCCTGCCTCACTACCGCGCGCCCGAGGCACCGCTGCATGCGCTCTATCCGCATGCCGGACACCTGGCACCGCGGGTGCGGGTGTTCGTCGACTACCTGCGCGAGCGACTGGCAGCGGCCTGGCGCTGGGACGGGGCGGCGGGATGAAAAAAGCCCCGGCGTGGCCGGGGCTTTCGGGAGGCGGTGATCGTCATTCGCCGCGAATGTATTGCTCCAGCTGCTGGATGAGCGCGGCCTGTTCGGCGATGGCTTCCTTGACCAGGTCGCCGATCGACAGCAGGCCGATCAGCTTGCCGTTCTCCACCACCGGCAGGTGGCGCAGGTGGCGGTCGGTCATCAGTTGCATGCAGGTGTCGACGTTCTGCTGCGAGTCCACCGTGACCACCGGCGAACTCATGATGGTCTTCACCGGCGTGCCGACCGAGGAACGGCCCTGCAGGACCATCTTGCGCGCATAGTCACGCTCGCTGATCACACCCACCACCACCCCGTTGTCCACCACCGGCAGGGCACCGACGTTCTTCGCCGCCATCACCCGGAGGGCGTCGAGCACCATCTCCTGCGAGCCGATGGTGTGTACTTGCTGTTCCTGTTTGGTGTGGAGGATCTGCGCAACGGTCTTCATTCAGGGTGTCCCTCGGTGGCTGGCTGGGGGCGCTGGGCGCTGGGTAGGCAACAGGATCGTCAGGCGACGGACGGCGGGCAACACCGCGCAATCCATCGCTTCGATAGCGAAACCTCATGCGTCACACTTGAGTGTATAGCTCGCTCGCCCGCGGCTTGCCCGGCGAGCGACCCGCGCAGTTCCCGCCGCGACCGCAACGCCTTAGCATGTGCGCCCCGCATCAACCCCAGGCCGATCGAGGCTGCCCCCATGAACGACGACGACATCGACCTTCCCGAACCGGAACACGACCACCTGCTGGACCACGAATTCCACGACCTGCCCGAGACCGGTGAGGACGACGCCACCGGCCTGCTGGACGATCTTGAGGAAACGGTCGAGGAGGAAGGCGAGGAAGACGCGGCGCTCGACGACTGGGATGAGGACGACTCCGACGCCCACTGGCACGACGACTGAGCCGGCCCCCGGCTACTGGCCGGTGAGGCGGCGGTACTCCGTCTGGTACTGGTCGAACGGCAGGTTGCTGCCCTGCAATTTCTGCAACTGCTGCTCGCGCCCGTCATTTACCGCCACGGGCTTGCCCAGGTGCTCGCTTCCCGCCAGTGACTGCCCGGGTCCCGGTGCCGGCTTGGCTTTGGCAGGCTCCTGCTCGGGGCTGGTGGCCGGCGGCGCGGGCAGGGGCTCGCGCTTGGCGATGCGCTGGGCGCTGGTGAGTTCGTTGATGATTTCCGCGGAGATGGTCTTGATCTGGCCCTGCACCGATTCCGGCTCGTCGGATTCGCTTTCATAGCGGCGCGAGCCGAGCAGACGACCGCTTGGGCCATCGGCGAAGCGCACGTCGACACGCATCACCGCATCGCCCAGGTCGCCGCCAGCCGGGCCGGCCTGCTGCAGGCGCTGCACTTCGACGACCAGCAAAGTGGCGGCCTGGGCGCCGCCGGGCAGCGCACCGACCTGTTCGCTCAGTTGGTAGTCCGCGTCGCTGGCGGCCTGCTGCAGGGCGCGCCGCCAGGCGCCGGTCAGGCGCGGCCAATCCGGACGGGCGGTGATCGACGGATCGCCCTGGAAGCTCACGAGCAGATGGTTCTGGGTATCGGCGTAGGTCCTGATCGGCGACATGCCGTCGTCCTTCTTGACCTCTGCCGCGCAGCCGGCAAGTCCGGCCGCCAGGAGCACGACTAATAGGGTGCGCACGGTGAACTCCTTTTTTCTTGTAAGAGGAATATCCACTCACGGCTGGAGATGTGTGGGGCAGGTGCTTAAGACTAGTCGGCGCAGGGCGATCCCGCTGTCCGGTCATCGCCGTTTTTCGCCGCGGGTCATGACCCCCCTCAGCGCGCTACCCACCGGTCGGGCGATTTCAGCCAGCGAGACCGCCCGGGCCCCGATCTGCAAGTCGAGGCCAAATTCCGCCAGTACGGCGTCGGCCAGCACCAGGGGGCGGGCGTGTCATGGGCTTCGGCCCAGAGGCCGAGTGATGCATCACGTAGGCGGATATCCTGGGCAATAAGGGAACCGGCGTTGAGGGACGGTCTGGCCGCGGAGGCCTATGAAAAAGCCCGCGCAAGGCGGGCTCTTTTCAGTGCATTCGGCACAGTCGGCACTCAGCGGAAGGCCGGCACCACGTGCTTGATGAAGAGTTCCAGGGACTTCTTCTTCTCGGCGTACGGCAGGCTGTTGTCCGCCCAGAAGCTGAACTCGTCGACGCCCAGCTCCTGGTAGTGGCGGATGCGCGCGATGATTTCCTCGGGGGTGCCGATCATGGTGTTCTTGCGGATGTTTTCCAGCTCGAACTCCGGACGATCCTTGAACTTCTCTTCCGGGCTGGGCGGCAGGATGCCGTTGACCGGGGTCTGCTTGTTGCCGAACCAGGCGTCGAAGGTGCGGTAGAAGCGCGAGATGGCGGCGGCGCCGACCTTCCAGCCTTCCGGATCGTCCGCGGTGTGTACGTGGGTGTGGCGCAGGACCATCAGTTGCGGGCGCGGCACGCCGGGGTTGTTGGCCAGGGCGGCCTCGAACTTGTTCTTCAGGTCGACCACTTCCTCGTCGCCCTTCATCAGCGGGGTGACCATCACGTTGCAGCCGTTGGCCACCGCGAAGTTGTGCGAGTCCGGGTCGCGCGCGGCGATCCACATTGGCGGAGTCGGCTTCTGCAGCGGGCGCGGCGAGGAGGTCGAGGTGGGGAATTTCCAGATCTCGCCGTCATGTGCGACGTCGCCCTGCCACAGCGCCTTGACCACCGGGACCATCTCGCGCAGGTACTTGCCGCCGTCGGTGGCCGGCATGCCGTTGGCCATGCGGTCGAATTCGTACTGGTAGGCACCGCGCGCCAGGCCCACTTCCATGCGGCCGTTGCTGATCACGTCGAGCAGGGCGCATTCGCCGGCGACGCGGATCGGGTGCCAGAAGGGCGCGATGATGGTGCCGGCGCCCAGGCGGATGGTCTCCGTGCGCGCGGCGAGGTAAGCCAGCAGCGGCATCGGGCTCGGCGAGATGGTGTATTCCATGGCGTGGTGTTCGCCGATCCACACGGTGCTGAAGCCACCGGCCTCGGCCATCAGGGTCAGTTCGGTGAGTTCTTCGAACAGCTGGCGATGGCTGGGTTGCTCGTCGTAGCGCTCCATGTGCACGAACAGGGAAAATTTCATATCGCTTACCTCGAACCTTTCTTGTATCCGGGCTTGCGGCCCGGCGGATGGGGAGGCGCGGAGGGGCGCGCCACGGAATTCGGGGATCGGCACGGTCATGGCGGGCTGCCATCACGGTACTGGGTTTCCATGGATTATTGGTATACCATAATACGGAATATCTGCAAGGCGTTTCTGCCCAGCGTGCAGCCAAGGAAGAAAGGATGAATCTCAAAAAGAAACTGATCCTCGCCTTTTCCGCCATCGCCAGCCTGCCGGTGATCCTCGTCGCCGTACTGGTGATCCTCAACCTGCGCAGCGAGGCGCGGCAAAGCTTCATCGACGGCAGTGGCCGCGAGATCCGCCAGGTGGAGAACGCCATGCAGCTGTTCTTCGATGGCATCACCCAGAATGTCGAGTACCTGGCCAGCCACCCGCAGATGCAGGCCATCGACGGCAGCCTCAAGCAGTTCATCGGCGCCGACGCCCCGCAGCACCCGGCTGGCCCGCTGGACC
This sequence comes from Pseudomonas sp. QL9, assembly GCF_041409665.1. Lineage (NCBI taxonomy): Bacteria > Pseudomonadati > Pseudomonadota > Gammaproteobacteria > Pseudomonadales > Pseudomonadaceae > Pseudomonas > Pseudomonas sp. QL9. The sequence goes on along the minus strand of NZ_CP166971.1, from coordinate 2,372,766 downwards.
GCCAGGTGTTCGACCTGTTCGCCGGCCTGGCCCACAGCCACCCGGACTACGCTTATGTCTCCGTCGGTACCCGCGACGGCGGCTACGCCTTCTGGCCCGGCGACGACCAGCTCGCCAGCTACGACCCGCGCACCCGTCCCTGGTACCAGGCGGCCATGGCCCAGCCGGGCAAGACCCAGCGCACCCACGCCTACTACTGGGCGGCGGACAAGGTGGCGCTGGTGAGCACGGTGCGCACCTTCGGCAACCGTTTGGGCGAGCAGGGAGGGGTAGTCAACATCGACGTGTCCCTCAAGCGCCTGACCGACATCGTCAAGGGCATCAAGCTGGGCAGCAGCGGCTACCTGATGCTGATGGAAGGCGACGGCACCATCCTCGTCGACCCCAACCAGCCGGAGCACAACTTCAAGAAGCTCGGCGAGCTGGGCGCCAACTACGCGCAGCTGGCAAGTGCGGAAAAGGGCCTGGTGGAAGTGACCATCGACGGCGAACGCTACCTGGCCAACGTCTGGCCGTCCGACGCGCTGGGCTGGCGCTTCGTCGGCGTGATCAAGGAAAGCGAGGTGATGAGCGCGGCGACCCGCCTGACCTGGGGCGTGGCGCTGATCGCGGCGATCATCGCGCTGGCCTTCGCCGGTGTCGGTGCGCTCTTTGCCGGCCTGGTGGTGCGCCCGGTGCGCGCGGTGGCCGAGGGCCTGGAGGGCATCGCCCAGGGCGACGGCGACCTGACCGGTCGCCTGGCGGTGCGCGGGCGCGACGAAACGGCGCAGCTCGCCGGCTGGTTCAACCAGTTCCTCGACGCGATCCGCCGCCTGGTGCAGAACATCGGCCAGGCCGCGGCGAGCATCCACCAGAGTTCCGGCAGCTCCCGCGAAACCTCCCAGGCCCTGGCCGATACGGCGGCACGCCAGCGCGAGGCGGTGGACATGGTGTCCACGGCCTTCAACGAGATGGTCATGACCGCCAACGAGGTGGCGCGTTCCTGCAGCCAGGCCGCGGACTCCGCCGAGAGCGGCCAGCGCCAGGCCCACGACGGCCAGCAGCAGATCGACGAGGCGGTGGAGAGCGTCGGCCGCCTGAGCGACGAGATCGCCCACTCGGCCGACGCCATGCGTCAGCTGGAGCAGGACAGCAACGACATCCAGTCGATCCTTGGCACCATTCGCTCGATCGCCGAACAGACCAACCTGCTGGCGCTCAACGCCGCCATCGAAGCGGCCCGCGCTGGTGACCAGGGACGTGGATTCGCGGTGGTGGCCGACGAGGTTCGCGCGCTGGCGCGACGGACCGCCGAGTCCACCGGCGAGATCGACGCGCTGCTGGGCAACCTGGCGCGTCGTACCCACGACACCGGCAAGCAGATGCAGGCCAGCCTGGAAGCCTCGCAGCGCACGGTCGGCTCGATCCGCGAGGCCCGCGCCTGCTTCGGCGCCATCCGCGAATCGGTGGACGTGATCCGCGACATGAATGCGCAGATCGCCACGGCGGCGGAAGAGCAGCACCAGGTGGCCGAGGAGATCAACCGCCACATCAGCCAGATCCACCGCGACGCCCAGGAAGTCGCCGGCCTGGCCGACGCCACGCGCGGGGATGCGCAGGTGTTGAACGGGCTGTCGGATGAGTTGAATCGGCTGGTTTCGCGGTTCAGGACTTGAGGGGATTTGAGTGGCGGCGAATAACCACTTCGTGGTTATTCGCCCTACGTGGAACCTCCGCGCACCGCTCTTCATCACGTCATTCCCGCGAACGCGGGGAACCAGAGACGGGCTTGCTCCTGAACGATTGTGCTGGTGATTGATCCAGCTCCCTCTCCCTAACCTTCTCCCGCGAGCGGGAGAGGGGGCTGATCGGCGTGGCCGGAAGGTGCGGCGTCATCCTGTAGGAGCGGATCTCATCCGCGAAAATCCCCGCACCAACACCCCCCTGTAGGAGCGCGCCATGCGCGCGAATCGTGGGCAAGGTCCGCTCCTACAAGTACGCCCAAACGCAAAAAAGGCGCTGCGTCATCGACGGCAGCGCCTTTTCGGATTCTTGCGGGGGCGTTGGCGGTTCAGGCCATCGCCGGCAGCGCACCCATCTTGCCGCGGCAGTAGACCATCGGCTGCACGCGCTGCTCGGGGACGATCAGGTTCTTCACCGCGCCGACCATGATCGCGTGATCGCCGCCTTCGTATTCACGCCACAGCTCGCATTCGATCACGGCGGTCGCGCCATCCAGGACGGGGTTGCCCAGCTCGCTCAACTGCCATTCGATGCCTTCGGCCTTGTCCTTGCCCTTCTTGGCGAAGCTGTAGGCTTCGCGCTGCTGCTCGGCGGAGAGCAGGTGGATGGCGAACTGCTTGCGGCGGATCAGCACCGGGTAGGAGTCGGAGCTGTAGTTCGGGCAGAACAGCACCAGCGCAGGGTCCATCGACAGCGAGCTGAAGGCGCTGGCGGTCAGGCCCACCAGGTGACCGTCCTCGTCCAGGGTGGTGATCACAGTCACGCCGGAGGGGAAGGAGCCCATGACTTGCTTGTAGACGTTGGCGTCGATCATTGCGGGTACCTGCTGCCAGCTGGGTGGCGGGTTGGACGAGGTTCTTTCGTCTGATGGTATACCGTAATACTGAAAGTTCAAGCCCCCGGGATGCCGTTAGTCGGATCTCTCCGCTGCCTGTGGCATATGGGAGAGGCCGCATGCGGTCTGACTTTCAGGGTGATTTCGGGTGCTCGACAGGGGCTTGAGGGGCCGTTGTATGGCCGGTCCGTTGCGCGGAAAACGCTTGCCTGAAGTTTGGAATACCATAATATGGTCTTCAGTTTGCGGCGCCTGCCACCCTAGGGGACTGCGCTGCGACACGGCTTTTCCGTGTGGCTTTCGAACAAAGACAAGAAGCAAGGCAAAACGATGCTGTCCAATACGCACTTCCGCTGTGCCCGTATCCGGGTCTGGTACGACTCTCCCAGGTTATCTCCGCGCGTGGACCCCAGGTCCGCCGCCCGGCCCTTCGCGGCCTGAACCCTGTCACCCGTTTCCTGACTGTCCGCGCCCGTCGTAGTCTGCCCTTGGCCGTGCCTGCGCACGCGCCGTGGCGATCCGTGGCCGCGCCGATGATCCGCTGCGAGTCCGAAGATGTCCCAGTCCCCGTCCACCCCGCTCATCGAGAACCACACCGTCGACTACGTGCCGCCAGCCGAACGCCATGGTCGCGCGCGTGACCTGTTCACCCTGTGGTTCAGCACCAATATCGCTCCCCTGCCGGTGGTGACCGGCGCCATGGTCGTCCAGGTCTACCACCTGGACCTGCTCTGGGGCCTGCTGGCCATCGTCCTCGGCCATGTGCTGGGTGGCGTCGGCATCGCCCTGGCCTCGGCCCAGGGGCCACAACTGGGCATCCCGCAGATGGTCCAGAGCCGGGGCCAGTTCGGCCGCTACGGCGCGCTGCTGATCGTGTTCTTCACCGCGCTCATCTACGTCGGCTTCTTCATTTCCAACATCGTCCTGGCGGGCGAGTCGATCCACGGTATCGCCCCCTCGATACCGCTGCCCGCGGGCATCCTGCTCGGTGCGCTGGGTGCGACCGCCAGCGGCGTGATCGGCTACCGCTTCATCCACACCCTCAACCGCATCGGTACCTGGGTGATGGGCGGCGCGTTGCTGGCCGGCTTCGCCTACATCTTCGGCCATGAGCTGCCGGCGGACTTCTTCACGCGGGGTGGCTTCAACCTCTCCGGCTTCCTCGCCACCCTGTGCCTGGGCATCATCTGGCAGATCAGCTTCTCTCCCTACACCTCGGACTACTCGCGCTACCTGCCTGCCAGCATCGGCATCGCAAAGCCGTTCTTCGCCACCTTCTTCGGCGCGGTGCTGGGCACCAGCCTCTCGTTCAGCTTCGGCGCGGTGGCGGTGCTGGCGACCCCGGAAGGCACCGAGGCGATGGCCGCCGTGAAACAGGCCACCGGCGTATTCGGCCCGGCGCTGATGGTGCTGTTCCTGCTCAACATCATCAGCCACAACGCCCTGAACCTGTATGGCGCGGTGCTTTCCATCGTCACCTCGATCCAGACCTTCGCCAGCACCTGGACGCCCAGCGTGCGCCTGCGCGTAGTGCTGTCCTCCGTGGTGCTCGGTGGCAGTTGCCTGGTGGCGCTGAGCGCCTCGGCGAACTTCATCTCGCAGTTCATCGGGCTGATCCTGCCCCTGCTGCTGGTTCTAGTGCCCTGGGCTTCGATCAACCTGATCGACTTCTACCTGATCAAGCGCGGCCGCTACGACATCGCCTCGATCTTCCGCGCCGACGGCGGCATCTACGGCCGGGTCAACCCGCACGCGATCACGGCCTACTTCATCGGCATCCTGGTGCAACTGCCGTTCGCCAACACCGCGCTCTACGTCGGCCCGTACGCCAACTACCTGTCGGGCGTGGACCTGTCCTGGCTCGCCGGCCTGCTGGTGACCTGCCCGCTGTATTACTGCCTGGCCACCCGCGGCCAGTCGAGTGAAGGCGTACAAGGCGCGCTGGGCCTGGCTGAATAAGCTTCTACCGTTCCACCTCTCCGCCCCGTCCTGTGTAGCAGCTCTGACGGGGCTTTTTTTGCCTGCGATTCGGAAAGGGAAGCTCTCGCTTCCGTCGGTAGTAATGGTGCGGAGGTCTGCGGCGGATAACCGCGAAGGGTTATTCGCCCTACGGGCTGGCCGGCGTTCGGCGTCACCCTGCATGAGCGGGCCTTGCCCGCGATCAGCGCGCAAGGCGCGCGCCCACCGGGAAATGCCGTTGCCCAGGTGGAATGTAGGCGCGGGCTTTGACTGCGATTCGCGCGCATGGCGCGCTCCTGCGGGGAGCGGTGTGGGTGGGAGCGTAGGAGCGTGTCTCATCCGCGATGCGCGCCGGAACCTCCGGCTATCGCGGACATGGTCCGCCTGTGTGGTTTCTGGGTCCCCGCGTTCGCGGGGATGACGAAGGGGAAAACGAATCTTAGTTCCGTCACTCCCGCGAACGCGGGAGCCCAGAAGACAGTTGCTCCTACCTCAGCGGACGGCGCGGTTTTTCGTAGGAGCGGGCTTCGGCGCAGCCGGCAAGGCGGCTGCTCGGAGTGCATCGGCCTGAATTCATCCAGGCGAAAAAAAGCCCCCGGCCGCCATAACGGCCGGGGGCGCAAGGGACATCAGGAAATCAGTGCGCGCCCTTGATCAGGTCGCTCTCGTTCCACTCGCTGTAGACGCAGGCATCGGCCGCGGCCCAACGCACGCGCACCGGGCTGCCCGGGTGCAGCGGCTGGGTGCCGGACAGCGCCTTGAGGGTCATTGGGGTGCCACCGGCGGTGACCACGCTGCAGGTCTGGCTTTCGCCGAGGAACACCACTTCCTGGACGGTCGCGCCGATCTCGTTCCAGCCGGCGGCCAGCGGTTGCGCGGCGGCCTGTTCGGCGGTCAGGGCAAGGGCTTTTTCCGGGCGGACCATCAGCACCAGCTCCTGGCCTTCGCGCAGGTTGGCGGTCGGGCGGATGCCCAGCACGCCGTTCTCGAAGCGCGCCGCGGCGTTGCCCTGGGCCTGCACGCGGAGGAAGTTGGAGTTGCCGAGGAAGGACGCGACGAAGGTGTTCGGCGGGTTCTGGTAGAGGTCGTAGCCGCTGCCCAGGCCGACGATCTTGCCGTGGCTGAAGATCGCGATGCGCTGCGACAGGCGCATGGCTTCTTCCTGGTCGTGGGTCACGTAGACGATGGTGATGCCCAGGCGACGGTGCAGGTGACGCAGCTCGTCCTGCAGGTCTTCGCGCAGTTTCTTGTCCAGCGCGCCGAGCGGTTCGTCCATCAGCAGGATGCGCGGTTCGTAGACCAGCGCGCGGGCGATCGCTACGCGCTGCTGCTGGCCACCGGAAAGCTGCGCCGGGCGACGATGGGCGAACTTCTCCAGCTGCACCAGCTTGAGCATGGCGTCGACACGACGCTCGCGGTCGTCGCCCTTCAGCTTGCGGATGTCCAGCGGGAAGCCGATGTTGTCGCGCACCGACAGGTGCGGGAACAGCGAGTAGCGCTGGAACACCATGCCGATGTCGCGCTTGTGCGGCGGCACGTTCACCAGCGACTTGCCCTCGACCAGGATCTCGCCGCTGCTGGGCGTCTCGAAGCCGGCCAGCATCGACAGCGTGGTGCTCTTGCCCGAGCCGCTGGAGCCGAGGAAGGTGAGGAACTCGCCGTCCTGGATCTCCAGGTTGATGTTGTCCACCGCGGCGAAGTCGCTGTAGTGCTTGTTCAGGTTGCGCAGGCTGACCAGGGTGCGGGGCTGTGCGGATTCTTGGATGACGGCACTCATTGTTGTTCTCCTCGCGCTCAGGCGCTGACTTCATTGCGCCGGCGCAGCACGGCGGCGGCGAGCATAACCAGGACGGACAGGCCGATCAGCAGCGTCGAGGCGACGGCGATCACCGGGGTCAGGTCCTGGCGCAGGGTGGTCCACATCTTCACCGGCAGGGTCTGCAGGGTCGGGCTGGCCATCATCACGCTGAGCACCACCTCGTCCCAGGAGACGAGGAAGGCGAACAGGCCGCCGGCGACCAGGCCCGGGCGGATCGCCGGGAAGGTCACCTTGAACACCGCCTGCAGGCGCGAGGCGCCGCAGATCACCGCCGCGTCCTCGATCGACTGATCGAACAGCTTCAGCGAGTTGATGATCGAGATGATGGTGAAGGGCAGGGCGACTATCACGTGGCTGACCACGAAGGCGAACAGCGTGCCGGTGTAGCCGAGCTTGAGGAACAGCGCATACACCGCCACGGCGATGATCACCAACGGCACGATCATCGGCAGGGTGAACAGCCCGTAGAGCAGTTCGCGGCCGGGGAACTTGCCACGCACCAAGGCGAAGGCGGTCGGCATGCCGAGGGCCACCGCGCAGATCGTGGTCAGCACCGCGACCTTGAGGCTGGCCAGGGCTGCCTGCATCCACTCGGGGTTGGAGAAGAACTGCGTGTACCACTTCAGGGTCCAGCCCGGTGGCGGGAACACCAGCCACTGCGAGGAACCAAACGACAGCAGCACGATGAACACGATGGGCAGCAGCAGGAACAGGGCGATGGCCGCTGTGACCAGGTAGAGCCCGCCGCGCAGGCGCGGGCCCATGGCATTGGGGGAGAGCAGCATGGCGGCTTACCTCGCGTTGCTGGCGCCGACCGGGGATTCCGGCTGCACTTTCAGGTAGACGTAGAACAGCACCAGGGTGATCAGGATCAGCAACGCCGCGGCGGCGCTGGCCAGGCCCCAGTTCAGGAAGGACTGCACCTGCTGGACGATGAACTCCGGCAGCATCATGTTCTGCGCGCCACCGAGCAGCGCCGGGGTGACGTAGTAACCCAGGGACATGACGAAGACCATCAGGCCACCGGAGAACAGCCCGGAGCGGCACAGCGGCAGGAACACCCGGAAGAAGTTGGTCCAGGGACTGGCGCCGCAGATGGAGCCGGCTTGCAGCACCATCGGGTCGATGGCGGCCATGGTCGCCTGCAGTGGCAGGACGATGAACGGGATCATGATGTAACTCATGCCGATCACCACACCGGTAAGGTTGTGCACCAGTTCCAGCGGCTGGTCGAAGATGCCCAGGGCCATCAGCACCTTGTTGATGACGCCTGAGGCCTGCAGCAACACCAGCCAGGAGTAGGTGCGCGCCAGGAGGCTGGTCCACATCGACAGCAGCACGATGTTCAGCAGCCAGCGGCCCCAGCCGCGCGGCACCAGGGTGATCGCCCAGGCCAGCGGGAAGCCCAGCAGCAGACTGATCAGGGTGACCAGGCCGCCAACCGCGAAGGTGTTGAACAGCACCCGCGAATAGGCCGAGTTGGCGAACAGCTGGGCATAGTTCTCAAAGCCCGGAGTGGGTTCGAGCACGCCGCGCAGCAGCAGGCCGATCAGCGGGGCGAGGAAGAACAGGCCGAGGAACAGCAGGGCCGGCAGCAGCTTGGCCGAACCGCGCCAACGCGAAACGCTGTGCTGCTGCGGCTTCATCGACGACCTCTTTTCGACCGCGTCGGCGGCGCGCGAGGCGCCGTCGACGGGAGTGGCAGGGCGGCCGTGGGAAGCGGCCGTCATCTTCACTTGACCAGCCATTCGTTCCACCGTGCCGCGATGGCCGGGCCGTTCTTGGCCCAGTACGCGTAATCGAGGGTGATCTGATCCTTAGCGTAGGCGGTCGGCAGATTGGGGGCGAGATCGCCCTTGAGCTGGCCGACACTGTCGAGGTTGACCGGGGCATAGGCGGTCAGGTTGGCGAAGTCGGCCTGGCCCTTGGCGCTGCTGGCTTCGGCCAGGAATTTCATGGCCGCGTCCTTGTTCTTCGAGCCCTTGGGAATGACCAGGAAATCGGCCATGACCAGGTTCTGCTTCCAGCTCACGCCGACCGGGGCGCCGTCCTGCTGCAGGGCGTAGACGCGGCCGTTCCAGAACTGGCCGAGGGTCGCTTCGCCGGAGGCCAGCAGTTGCTGGGATTGGGCGCCGCCGCCCCACCAGACGATGTCCTTCTTGATGGTGTCGAGCTTCTTGAAGGCGCGGTCGAGGTCCAGCGGATAGAGCTTGTCGGCGGGCACGCCGTCGGCCAGCAGGGCCAGTTCGAGCACGCCGGGGCTCGGCCACTTGTACAGCGCGCGCTTGCCCGGATACGTTTTGGTGTCGAACAGCGCGGTCCAGTCCTGCGGCGCCTTGCCGCCGACCTTGCCCTGGTTGAAGCCCAGGACGAAGGAGAAGTAGAAGGAGCCGACGCCATGGTCGGAGATGAAGCGCGGGTCGATGCGGTCGCGCTTGACGGTATTGAAGTCCAGTGGTTCCAGCAGGCCCTCGCTGGCGGCGCGAAGGGCGAAGTCAGCCTCGACGTCGACCACGTCCCACTGCACGTTGCCGCTCTCGACCATGGCCTTGAGCTTGCCGTAGTCGGTAGGGCCGTCCTGCACCACGGTAATGCCGCTGGCCTTGCTGAAGGGCTCGGCCCAGGCCTGCTTCTGGGCGTCCTGGGTAGTGCCACCCCAGCTGACGAAGCTGATGCTGTCGGCTGCGCTGGCGGCGCCGGCCAGACCCAGGGAGGCAGCGAGTACCGCTGCCACTGCACGTTTCTTGAACACCATCTACTTGCCCTCTTTCTTGTGTTTGTAGGAGGGCGGGCTTTTCGTGCCCGCTCATCTGGAGCAATGGCCTCGGGGGCCTGGCCGGTCGGTGGGGCGGTCCTCGAGGGATGCCCTGGCAGTGTTCGGCCTACGGAGTTCCATATTATGGTATTCCAAACTTTCTGCAAGCCTCCGGACGGGCGAAGGCTGCGCATGACTGCGTATGGCGGCCCCTCCGGTGGCCTTGACGCTCCTGCGCCTGAGCGTCAATTCACTGATTTACCTGGGATTTGTCAGCGCGCCTGGAGGCCCTGGGCTTGGACGACGGCCAGCGGGCGCCGACCGATGGTCATGCCTCGCTGGCTGGCTTCCAGTCGTCGAAAGGCACGCTTTCCACGACTTCCAGGCCGTAGCCCGTAAGACCGGCGTACTTCAGCGGCGGCCCCAGGTGGCGCAGCTTGCCGACTCCGAGGTCCTGGAGGATTTGCGCGCCGGTGCCGACTTCCGAATAGATGCGCGACTGCGATCGGGTGAACGGCCGGCTCGGCTGGGTCAGCTGCGGTACGCGCTCCAGGAGGGCCTGCGAGGATTCGTGGTTGGCCAGGACTATCACCACGCCGCGGCCTTCCTCGGCCACGCGTTGCAGCGCCGCCCACAGGGTCCAGTTCTTCGGCCCGGCGTACTCGGCGCCGACCAGGTCGCGCAGCGGGTCGATCACGTGGACGCGCACCAGCGTCGGCTCGTCGTGGGTGATCTCGCCCATCACCATGGCCATGTGTACGCCACCTTCGATGCGGTCCTCGAAGGTGACCAGGCGGAAGGTGCCATGCACGGTCGGCAGCTCGCGCTCGCCGATGCGCTGCACGGTGTGCTCGGTGCTCAGGCGGTAGTGGATGAGGTCGGCGATGGTGCCGATCTTGATCCCGTGCTGCCGGGCGAAGGCTTCCAGCTCAGGGCGACGGGCCATGCTGCCGTCGTCGTTCATCACTTCGACGATTATTGCAGCCGGCGTCAACCCGGCGAGGCGCGCCAGGTCGCAGCCGGCCTCGGTGTGCCCGGCGCGGGTGAGTACGCCGCCCTCGCGGGCGCGCAACGGGAAGATGTGCCCGGGCTGCACCAGGTCTTCGGCGCGGGCGCCCGGCGCTACCGCCACCTGGACGGTGCGCGCGCGGTCGGCCGCGGAGATGCCGGTGGTCACGCCGGTCGCGGCTTCGATGGATACCGTGAAGGCCGTGGAATAGGCGCTGCCATTGCTCGGCACCATCTGTTCGAGGCCCAGGCGCAGGCAGTGCTCCTCGGTCAGCGTCAGGCAGATCAGTCCGCGCGCCTCGCGGGCCATGAAGTTGATAGCTTCGGCGTTGCAGAACTCGGCGGCCAGCAGCAGGTCGCCCTCGTTCTCGCGGTCCTCGTCGTCCACCAGCAGCACCATGCGGCCTTGGCGGAAGTCTTCGATGATTTCTTGGGTGGTGTTGAACGGCATGTCGAGCTCCGGGTGGCAGGAATGAACTTATGGTATACCATCAGACGAAATGAGCCATCGCCGTGAGGTAACCATGAAGGCCTACTGGATCGCCCATGTGGACGTAACCGACCCTGATCAGTACAGCCAATACACGAGCCGCGCGCCTGCTGCCTTTGCCCTGTACGGAGGCCGCATGCTCGCTCGCGGCGGCCGTTCCCAGGCGATGGAAGGGCGCGAGACGCCGCAGCGCAGCGTGGTGATCGAGTTCGATTCCTACGAGCAGGCGCTGGCCTGCTACCACTCGGCGGAATACCAGGAAGCCTGCGCCAAGCGGCAGGGCGCAGCGAAGGCCGAGGTGATCATCGTCGAGGGGGTGGAGCCTTGAGGTGAGGGGCGCGGGATCGAGCGATCTCCGCTTGGACGGCGGCGTATGACCGCGAACGGTGTACGGCCCCACCTGCAGGAGCGGGCCATGTCCGCGAATCGCGGAGAAGGAGGTCATGCCACAGGCCGGCGGGCCCTCAGCGGATGAAGTGGATCTTCCCGCAGTCGTCGTTGCCCATGTAGATGCCGTACACCCCTGCCTGCCGCTCCTCGATGTAGCGCTCGAGGATCTGCCGGATCGCCGGGTAGTAGATCTGCTCCCAGGGGATTTCCTCGGGGGCGAAGAAGCGCCGGTCCAGGGTCTCCGGGCCGAATTCGTCGGCGATCTCCAGGACCTGGGCGCGGAAGATGATGTACACCTCGCTGATTCTCGGCACGCTGAAGATGGAGTAGGGCGAAAGGATCTCCGCGCGCACGCCGCTTTCTTCCCAGACTTCGCGCAGGGCCGCCTGCTCGGTGGTTTCGCCGCTTTCCATGAAACCGGCGGGCAGGGTCCAGGTGCCGGGGCGCGGAGGGATGGCGCGCTGGCACAGGAGATAACGGCCATCGCGCTCGATGATGCAGCCGGCTATGACCTTGGGATTCTCGTAGTGGATGTAGCCGCAGCCGCCGCACATCAGCCGCTCATGGGTGTCCCCGGGCGGCTGGCGGCGTTCCATCCGGTCGCCGCCGCATTGCGGGCAGAAGCGCGGCGCAGGCATGGCGTCAGCGACCTATGCGCGGCTCTTTGATGAGGATGGGGGTGGCGATCTCGCGGACCTTGCCGCCTTCTTCCTGCTTGGACCTGAGGTAGTCCAGCGCCACCTTTGCCGCTGCGCGCACGTGGTCCACCGAGGCCTGGTGCGCGGCCTGCGGGTCGCCGCTCTTGATCGCCGCGACGATCTTTTCCATCTCCTGGTTGCTTGCACCGCGGCGGTTGGCCTGGGATACCGAGGTGGCGCGCAGGTAGCTGATGCGCGCCTGCAGCTGGCGCAGCTGGGTGGCCGCGATGCGGTTGCCCGAGCCTTCCAGCAGTACGTCGTAGAAGCCCTGCACCGAATCCAGAACCTGCTGCAGGTCGCCGGTTTCGAGCGCCTCGCGGTTCTCGTCGAGGGCGCGCTCCAGGGCGCGGATGTCCTTGGCCTTGGCGTTCAGGGTGAACAGCTGGACGATCATGCCCTCGAGCACGCAGCGCAGCTCGTAGATGTCGCAGGCGTCTTCCAGGGTGATGATGGCGACGCGCGGACCCTTGGCGTCGGCGAATTCGACCAGGCCCTCGGACTCCAGATGGCGCAGCGCTTCGCGTACCGAGGTACGGCTGACGCCCAGGCGGTCGCAGAGGTCGCGCTCGACCAGGCGGTCGCCCGGCAGCAATTGGAAGTTGAGGATGGCGCCGCGCAGCTTGTCCAGCACAATCTCGCGCAGGGTCACGGGGTTGCGGTTGACCTTGAAGCTATCGTCGAGGGGCAAGCGTTTCATGTGGTCCGCTCTGGTTATGGCTGTCCGTAGGGATGAAGCGAGTCGGCCGGATCGTTCGCGGTTCAGCTCTGGGCTTCGGCCTCGGCCTCGGCGAAGGCCTCGCGGGCGATGCGGAAGCTGTCGACTGCCGCCGGCACACCGCAGTAGATGCCGACCTGGAGCAGGATCTCGCGAATCTGCTCGCGGCTCAGGCCGTTGCGCAGGGCGCCTCGGATGTGCAGCTTCAGTTCGTGCGGCCGGTTGAGGGCCGAAATCATCGCCAAGTTTATCATGCTGCGTTCTTTCAGCGACAAACCCTCGCGGCCCCAGACGTGGCCCCAGCAGTACTCTGTGACTAGCTCCTGCAGGGGCTTGCTGAAATCGTCGGCGTTCTGGATCGAGCGGTTCACGTAGGCCTCGCCCAGCACCTGGGTGCGGATCGCCAGGCCCTTCTCGTATTTCTCGTTGCTCATCGGAGTGTCCTCTTTAGACCGTCGTGGGCGCGGCAATGAAAAAAAAAAGGCCGCTGCCGAGGGAGGTGGCGAGCGGCCTTGAAACCTTTGTCAGGTGATCTGCGGCAAGGCACCGAGCTTGCCGCGGTGGTAAATCATCGGCACCACCTCCTGCTCGGGCAGGATCAGGTTCTTGACCGCTCCGACGATGATCGCGTGGTCGCCGCCGTCGTACTCGCGCCACAGCTCGCACTCGATGATCGCCGTGGCCTTGGCCAGCAGCGGGTTGCCCAGCTCGCTCAAGTGCCAGTCGATGCCCTTGGCCTTGTCCTTGCCCTTCTTGGCGAAAGCGTAGGCCTCGGCCTGCTGGTCGGCGCACAGCAGATGGATGGCGAACTGCTTGCTGTCGCGCAGGATCGGGTAGGTGTCGGAGGCGTAGTTCGGGCAGAACAGCACCAGCGCCGGGTCGATCGACAACGCGCTGAAAGCGCTGGCGGTGATGCCGACGATTTCACCCTCGGGGTCCAACGTGGTGACCACGGTTACGCCCGAAGGGAAGGAGCCCATGACTTCCTTGTAGATTCCGGGTTCGATCATGGCGATTCTCCTCAGCGCATCACGAAAGGATCGGGCATCGGCGCCTGCGAGAGGTTGATCCACACCGTCTTCAGTTCGGTGTAGGCCAGCACCGAGTCGATGCCGCTCTCGCGGCCGTAGCCGCTCTGGTGGAAGCCGCCGATCGGCGCCATGGCCGAGACCGCGCGGTAGGTGTTGACCCAGATGATCCCAGAGCGCACGTCGCGCGCCAGGCGATGGGCGCGGCCCAGGTCGCGGGTCCAGATGCCTGCGGCCAGGCCGTACTGCGAGTCGTTGGCCAGGGCCAGGGCTTCGCCTTCGTCCTTGAACGGAATGACCGAGGCGACGGGGCCGAAGACCTCTTCCTGCATGATGCGCATGGAGTGGCTGTCGCAGGCGAACAGGGTCGGCTCGTAATACCAGCCATCGCCCTTGCCCTCGGGACGCTTGCCGCCCATGAGCAAGCGCGCGCCCTCGGCGTTGGCCGCGGCCACCAGGCCCTCGACCACAGCAAGCTGCTGCTCGGTGGCCATGGGGCCCATCTCGCTGGCGTCGTCTTGCGGGTTGCCGATGCGGATGCGCTTGGCGCGCTCGATCAGGCGGGCGACGAATTCGTCGTAGATCTCTTCCTGCACCAGTAGGCGCGAGCCGGCCACGCAGCTCTGCCCGGTGGCGGCATAGATGCCGGCGACCGCACCGTTGATGGCGCTATCCAGGTCGGCGTCGGCAAAGATGATGTTCGGCGACTTGCCGCCCAGCTCCAGGGACAGCTTGGCGAAGTTCTCCGCGCTGCTGCGCACCACGTGGCGAGCGGTAGCGGCGCCGCCGGTGAAGGCGATCTTGCGCACCAGCGGATGGCGGGTCAGTGCTGCGCCGGTGCTGGGGCCGAAGCCGGTGACCACGTTGACCACGCCCGCCGGGATGCCGGCTTCGATGGCAAGGCGCGCCAGTTCGAGGATGGTCGCCGAGGCATGCTCGGAAGGCTTGAGGACGATGGTGTTGCCGGCGGCCAGGGCCGGGGCCAGCTTGATCGCGGTGAGGTACAGCGGGCTGTTCCAGGGGATGATCCCGGCGACCACGCCCAGCGGCTCGTGCACCGTGTAGGCGAACAGGTCCGGCTTGTCGAGCGGCAGGGTGCCGCCTTCAAGCTTGTCGGCCAGACCCGCGGTGTAGTGGAAGAACTCCGGCAGATAGCCGACCTGGCCGCGGGTCTCACGGATCAGCTTGCCGTTGTCGCGGCTTTCCAGCTGGGCCAGGTGTTCCTTGTTCTCGGCGATCAGGTCGCCCAGGCGGCGTAGCAGCTTGCCGCGGGCGGTGGCGCTGAGCTTGCGCCAGGCGGGGTTCTCGAAGGCCTTCTGCGCGGCCTGCACGGCGCGCTCGACGTCCTCTTCGGCGGCGTCGGGCAGCTCGGCCCAGGGCTTGGCGCTGGACGGGTCGAGGCTTTCGAAGGTCTTGCCGGAAAGTGCATCGACCCATTGGCCGTCGATGCACATCTGGAAGCGGGCGAGTGTCATGCGACTATCCCCTTGATCGAATTCTGTTGGCTCATGGCCTGCTGCAGGAAGTCCAGCAGAACCTGGTTGACCAGGCGCGGCGACTCCACTGGCATCATGTGGCGTTGCTCGTCGAGCACCGCGACCTGCGCACCCGGAATGCGGGCAGCGAGTTGACGGGCCATCTCCGGCGTCGAGCCGGGGTCCAGCTCGCCGGTCGCGACCAGGGTCGGTACGCGAATGCTGCCCAGGTCTTCTGCTCGATACATGTCCTGGGTGGCGAACAACTCGTAGGTCGTGAGGTAGCCCTGCGGATCGTTGCTCGCCAGGGTCTGGCGGATCGCGGCGATCTGCGCCGGGTTGGCCGCCTGGTACTCCCGGCTGAACCAGCGCGACAGGGCGGCCTCTGCGTTGGCATCCGGGCCGTGTTCGGCGGCCTGGCGGGTGCGCTCGATGACCCCGGCGCGCTGTTCGGCGCTCCGATTGAAGACGCTGTTGAGGATCACCAGGCCTTCCAGCTGCTCGGGGTGATGCAGCGCGAAGGCTCGGGCGACCAGGCCACCCATCGAGAAGCCGATCACCGTCGCTTGCGACACCTGCAGGTGTTCCAGCAGTTCGCGCAACTGCTCGGCGTAGCCGACCAGCCCGGTGCCCGGCTGCGGGCGCGGGCTGGCGCCGTGGCCGAGCATGTCGTAGGCAATGACCCGGTACTGCGGGGCCAGGCCGACGATCTGCCCGCCCCACATTTCCTTGTTCAGGCCCACGCCGTGGATCAGCACCACGGGGTGGCCTTCGCCGGTCTCCAGGTAGCTGGTGCCGGCCGGTGTCAGTTCAGCGGTGAGCCGAATCATGGAACGCTCCTGCCTAGGCCCTGGATCACTGGGCCTTCTCGGCGGCCAGTTCTTCCAGGTCGATGTAGCGGTTGCCGATGCGCGGATGCAGGCGGCCACCGTCGGCGGCGCCCAGGACCACGACGATCTCGTCGGCGCGCGGCGCGTCCTCGATCTGCATCTCCAGGGTGATGTAGTGCGAGCGCAGGCCCTCGTCGTCCTTGTGCATCATCGGGATCTGGATCGAGGTGCCCGGGCCGCCGCGCTTGTTGGTGAAGCTCAGGTAGCTCTTGGCATTCACCGCCTGGCGGTAGTGATTGCCGAAACGCAGGGTGTGGATGACCGCCGAAGCGTGCTCGATTTCGCCGTCGGCGCCGACCACGGCGGCCTTGCCGTAGGCCTCGATCTTGTCAGCACCGCCGATCAGCGCGGTCAGGCGCTCGACCATCAGCGCGCCCAGGTCGGAGCAGTTGGCGCGGATCTCCGGCTTGAGGTCCTCGACGAAGCCGCGGCCGGCCCAGGGGTTCTTGATCACCACGGCCAGACCGGCCATCGAGACGGGCTTGTCGGTCGCCTTGCCACCCTCGATGAAGGTCTCTTCGACGTAGCTGACGATCTTGCGAATTTCGAAGCTCATGAAGCACTCCTCTGCGTTTCTGTGCGATTTGGTCTGATGGTATACCATAATATTGAATGTGCAAGAGGCAGCAGGGGGCGGAGCCGGGGATTGGGCGACGGATGGTGTAGGAAATCTCTGTGGCGGCGGTGCCCGAAAACGACAAAGCCCGCCAACAGGCGGGCTTCGGGGCTTCCGGGGCGCTCAGCCGCGCTTGCTGGCGAACAGGAAGAGCAGCAATGCCAGCCCCGGCAGGCCGGCGCCGAGCAGGGCCACGCCAGTCCAGCCGAAGTGCTCGTAGAGCGGACTGGCGATGGCCGAGCCCATGGCGCCGCCGACGAAAATGCTGGTCATGTAGAGGGCGTTCAGGCGTGCCCGGCTGAGCGGCTCCAGGGTGTAGATGGTGCGCTGGCCCAGCACCATGTTCAGCTGCACGGCGAAATCAAGCAGGATTGCCGCCAGCACCAGGCCGAGCCAGCCCGGTCCCGGCACCAGCAGGCTCCCGGCCAGTGCCAATGGAGCAAGCAGCAGCGCTGCAAGGGTGGCCGGACGGGTGTGCCCGGCGTCGGCCAGGCGACCGGCGATGGGTGCTGCGATGGCGCCCACCGCGCCGACCAGGGCGAAAAGCGCAATCTGCGTCTGGTCCAGGCCGGCGTGGCGCATCAGCTCGATCGGCGAGGCGCTCCAGAACAGGCTGAAGCTGGCGAACATCAGGCCCTGGTAGAGCGCACGCTGGCGCAATGCCGGAAAGCGCCGCAGCAGGTGCCATAGCGAACCGAGCAGTTGGCCATAGCTGGTGCGATGGCTGGGCGTGTGGCGCGGAATGGTCAGGGCGATGGTCAGGCCGATGCCGATCATCAGCACCGCAGCGCCGAAGAACACCGTGCGCCAGCCGAAGTGCCCGGCCACCAGGCTGGCCAGCGGCCGCGCCAGCAGGATGCCGAGCAGCAGGCCGCTCATGATGTTGCCCACCACCCGGCCGCGCGAGGCTTCCGGCGCCAGGTGCGCGGCCAGCGGGATCAACATCTGCACCGACACTGAGCTCAGCCCGAGCAGCAGCGACAGCAGCAGGAAGGGGCCCGGCGCATGGCAGGTGGCGGCCAGCAGCAGGCAGACGAAAGCGGCGCCGGTGGTCAGCAGCATCAGTCGACGGTTCTCCAGCAGGTCGGCCAGCGGCACCAGCAGCAGGAGGCCGGCGGCGTAGCCGATCTGTGTGAGCGCGACTATCAGGCTGGCCTGGCGCGGCGCGAGGCCCACGTCCGGAGCGATCAGCTCGATGATTGGTTGCGCGTAATAGAGGTTGGCGACTATGGCGCCGCAGCAGAAGGCGAACAGCAGCACCAAGGAGCGCGGCAGGCTATGGGTGGGCGCCAGTTCGGCGGTCATGGCGCTGTTCATGGGCGGGATCTCGGCGAGGACAGGGGATGCATGGAAGAGCCTCCTGAAGGCATGCGTGCAATGAGTGTCGCAATGCTGGGCCGTGGCGCCGGGAGGGAGAACCCGTCGCCCGCGCAAAGGGATTTTGCGCCGCTTCGAAAGCTCTCAGTAGACCGCCGCCAGCCGCTCCTCGACGAAGGCGATGAAGGCGCCGATACGCGCCGATGAGCGTTGCCCCGGCAGGTAGAGCGCGCTGATGGCGCTGCTGGACTGGTTAGGGTTGATCCGGTAGTCCGCCAGGACTCGCACCAGGCGCCCGGCGGCCACGTCCTCGCGCACCAGCCAGTCACCGAGCAGGGCCAGGCCATTACTGCCGATGGCGGCCTGGCGCAGGGCGTCGGCGTTATTGCTGCGCAGGCGACCGCGAACGGCGACCTGCAACGGCTCGTCGTCGTGGCAGAAGCGCCAATACTGGCGGGCATCGCCGAAGTCCAGGCACAGGCAATCGTGCTTGGCCAGGTCTGCTGGCGTTTCCGGCGTTCCGTGGGCCTGCAGGTAGGCGGGGCTCGCCACCAGCCAGCGCTCGAACTGGCCGAGGCCGCGCATCACCACGTCATCGCTGCGTAGCATGCCGCCCAGGCGGATCGACAGGTCGATCCGCGCGCTGAGAAGGTCGACGACCTCATCGCTGAGGATCAGAGTCAACTCCAGGCCGGGATGGCGCGCGAGGAAGCCGGACAGGTTTGGCAGGATCAGGTGCCGGCCGAACTCCACCGGCATGCTCACGCGCAGCGGTCCGCGCGCCTCCTCGCCGCGGTCGGCGACCAGCGCGTCGGCCTCGGCCAGCGCGTCGAGGATGTGCAGGGCCCGCGCGTGATAGGCCTGGCCGGCCTCGGTGACGGTGACCTGGCGGGTCGAGCGGTTGAGCAGGCTGACGCCCAGCTCCTGCTCCAGCGCATCCATCGCCCGCGTGACCGAGGAGGTGGCGATGCCCAGGCGCCGTGCGGCCGGGGAAAAGCCGCCGGCGTTAACCGTTTCGACGAAGAGCCTGAGGGCGGCCAGCTTGTCCATCCGGAGTCCTCGGTGGGGGAGGGAAGAGCGGCGAGTATAAGGCGCGCGTGCCTCACTTGTGCTCCACGCCGGCCCGCTTGAGCAACTGCTTGCAGCGCTCGGACAGATGCACCACACGCAGCTGCTTGCCGGCCTTGGCGTAGCGCTCGCGGAGGGTCTTGAGCGCGGCGACCGCCGAGTAGTCGACGAAGCTCAGGTGGCGGCAGTCCAGCGTCACCTGGAGCGGGTCGCCTGCCGGATCGAACTGGTTGAGGAAGGGCGTGCTGGAGGCGAAGAACAGCGTGCCGTGCAATTGGTACAGCTTGCTGCCGTCGGCTTCCAGGTGCGTGTCGGCGTACAGCTCGCGGGCGTGCTTCCAGGCGAAGTCCAGCGCGGCGATGACGATGCCGCAGAGCACTGCGACGGCCAGGTCGGTGAAGACGGTAATGATGGTCACCGCCGCGATCACCAGCACGTCGCTCGCCGGCACCTTGTTCCACACGCGCAGCGAGCCCCAGGCGAAGGTCTGCTGCGACACCACGAACATCACCCCTACCAGCGCGGCCAGCGGGATGCGCTCGATCAGCGGGGAGAGGAACAGCACGAAGAGCAGGATCATCACCCCGGCGACGATCCCGGAGACCCGGCCACGGCCGCCGGAGCTGAGGTTGATGACGGTCTGCCCGATCATCGCGCACCCGCCCATGCCGCCGAACGCCCCGGACACCAGGTTGGCGGCGCCGAGGGCCACGCACTCGCGGTCCGGGAAGCCGCGGCTTTCGGTGATCTCGTCGGTGAGGTTGAGGGTCAGCAGGGTTTCCAGCAGGCCGACCAGCGCCATCAGCAGCGCATAGGGGGCGACGATGCGCAGGGTTTCCAGGTTCCACGGCACCTGCGGTAGCGCGAAGCTCGGCAGGCCGCCGGCGATGTGCGCCATGTCGCCGAGGGTGCGCGTGGGTAGGCCGGCGAAGTGGGCCAATAGGCCGACGCTGAGAATCGCGGCGAGCGCGGGCGGTATCGCACGGGTCAGCTTCGGCAACAGGTAGACGACCGCCATGGTCAGGGCCACGAGGCCGAGCATCAGATACAGCGGCATCCCGCTGAGCCAGGCCCCGTCACGCTTGAAGTGCTCCAGCTGCGCCAACGCGATGATGATCGCCAGCCCGTTGACGAACCCCAGCATCACCGGGTGCGGCACCATCCGCACCAGCTTGCCCAGGCGCAGCAGGCCGAAAGCGATCATCGCCAACCCGCCGAGCACGACTGTGGCCAGCAAGTACTGCACGCCGTGCTGCACCACCAGCGCGACGATGACCACGGCCATCGACCCGGCCGCCCCGGAAACCATCCCCGGCCGCCCGCCGAAAAGGGCAGTCAGCGTGCAGATAAAGAAGGCGCCATAAAGCCCCATCAGCGGATTGAGATGGGCAACCAGGGCAAAGGCGATGCACTCGGGCACCAGGGCGAAAGAGGTGGTGAGTCCGGCCAGGACATCGGCGCGCAGGCGGGCAGGTTTCATGGCGTACCAGATCCGGTTGGGCGAGAACGAAAAAGCCCGCTCAGGGCGGGCTTCTCGGGGCTTCCAGCATGGCTGGAAACAGGCAGATGGCGCATCCGGCGGGATTCGAACCCACGACCCCTGCCTTCGGAGGGCAGTACTCTATCCAGCTGAGCTACGGATGCAGATGCCGCGGGGTGCGCGGCAGGCGGCAATCATACTCATGTCGTGCGTGGGCGTCCAATAGCAGTACGTTCGTTCATGATATCGAACGAAATGCGCCGTTGGTCGGTGAAGGCGCTCGGCAAAGGCCTTGCAACCTGATACTTTCGTTGATTTTCTCGAACGAGCTCTTGCCCTTTGCAGTCGAGGGCCCTAGGATTTCGTTTGAGATTTCAAACGCCCGAAAACCGCAACGACAGGAGACCGGGGAATTGGCATCACAGCAGCCGGCCACGTGCCTGCGAGATGACATTCTTCCGATGTGCCAACCGCTTGTCCCGAGTGACAGCAGGTCCCTGTGCGGCTTCCGTCGATCAGCGTACCGGAAGGTTGTGGCAGCGGCGTTTTCTCGGTTTCAACCAAGGATCTTCGCGTGAGCGCTTTCGAGCAGACCGGGCAATGGGCTCGGCCTGCGTTTGGCGTGTCCGCGTGCTGGATGAACTAAGAGCCGTTCATCCAGCGATCGCCCATATGAAGTGGCGAAGGCCGTCGGTGGCGCCGGCGGAGTTCGGTCAGGGCGATTGAACGGCAGGGGCGGATGCCTCTCCAATCCCAGACAACAAGACAGGCGGGGACTCGAGGTAGACCCGCCGTCGACAGGCTTTCCTCGAAAGGAGACAGATTATGCAACTCAATGATGCCAAGCTGTTCCGCCAACAGGCCTACATCGATGGTTCCTGGGTCGACGCCGACAGCGGCCAGACCATCAAGGTCAACAACCCGGCCACCAACGAGATCATCGGCAGCGTGCCGAAGATGGGCGCCGCCGAAACCCGCCGCGCCATCGAAGCCGCCGAGAAGGCCCTGCCGGCCTGGCGTTCGCTGACTGCCAAGGAGCGCGCCAACAAGCTGCGCCGCTGGTTTGAGCTGATGATCGAGAACCAGGACGACCTGGCTCGCCTGATGACCATCGAGCAGGGCAAGCCGCTGGCCGAAGCCAAGGGTGAGATCGCCTACGCCGCTTCCTTCCTCGAGTGGTTCGCCGAAGAAGCCAAGCGCGTCTACGGTGACACCATTCCGGGCCATCAGCCGGACAAGCGCCTGATCGTGATCAAGCAGCCGATCGGCGTGACCGCGGCGATCACCCCGTGGAACTTCCCGTCCGCGATGATCACCCGCAAAGCCGGCCCGGCCTTGGCCGCTGGCTGCACCATGGTCCTCAAGCCCGCTTCGCAGACCCCGTACTCCGCCCTGGCCCTGGCCGAACTGGCCGAGCGCGCCGGCATTCCGAAAGGCGTGTTCAGCGTGGTCACCGGCAGCGCCGGCGAAGTCGGCGGCGAGCTGACCGGCAACCCGATCGTGCGCAAGCTGACCTTCACCGGCTCGACCGAAATCGGTCGCCAGCTGATGGCAGAATGCGCCAAGGACATCAAGAAAGTGTCCCTGGAACTGGGCGGCAACGCTCCGTTCATCGTGTTCGACGATGCTGACCTGGACGCCGCCGTCGAAGGCGCGCTGATCTCCAAGTACCGCAACAACGGCCAGACCTGCGTGTGCGCCAACCGCCTGTACGTGCAGGACGGTGTGTACGACACCTTCGTCGAGAAGCTGAAGGTCGCCGTGGCCAAGCTGAACATCGGCAACGGCCTGGAGCAGGGCGTGACCACCGGTCCGCTGATCGATTCCAAGGCAGTGGCCAAGGTCGAAGAGCACATCGCCGACGCCGTTGGCAAAGGCGCCAAGATCGTTGCCGGCGGCAAGCCGCACGCCCTGGGCGGCACCTTCTTCGAGCCGACCATCCTGGTCGACGTACCGAAGAACGCCCTGGTGTCGAAGGACGAGACCTTCGGCCCGCTGGCTCCGGTGTTCCGCTTCAAGGACGAGGCCGACGTGATCGCCATGTCCAACGACACCGAGTTCGGCCTGGCTTCGTACTTCTACGCTCGCGACCTGGGTCGCGTGTTCCGCGTCGCCGAAGCGCTGGAATACGGCATGGTGGGTATCAACACCGGCCTGATCTCCAACGAAGTGGCGCCGTTTGGCGGCATCAAGGCCTCGGGCCTGGGCCGCGAAGGTTCGAAGTACGGCATCGAGGACTACCTCGAGGTCAAGTACCTCTGCCTCGGCGGTATCTGATTTCCGTGGGCGCGAAGGTGGCAGGCAAGAGCTGATAGCCACCCTCGCGTCGGCGTTTTCCGGTGGTGGCACCGGACTACCCATCCGGCGGGCCGCAAGTGCCTCGACAGTCGATCATCGTATGCTGTCGTGTGACGCTTCTCCCCGTCTTCATCCTTTGAGCAGGCCGACCGATGAGCGGCCACTGAGGAAGCTATGACCAAAACCAACGAATCCCTGCTGAAACGCCGTCAGGCCGCCGTACCGCGCGGTGTTGGCCAGATCCACCCGGTCGTCGCCGAGCGCGCCGAGAACTCCACCGTGTGGGACGTCGAAGGTCGTGAATACATCGACTTCGCTGGCGGCATCGCCGTACTGAACACCGGCCACCTGCACCCGAAAGTGGTCGCGGCCGTTCAGGAGCAACTGACCAAGCTGTCGCACACCTGCTTCCAGGTTCTGGCGTACGAGCCCTACATCGAGCTGGCCGAAGAGATCGCCAAGCGCGTTCCGGGCAACTTCCCGAAGAAGACCCTGCTGGTCACCTCCGGCTCCGAAGCCGTTGAGAACGCCGTCAAGATCGCTCGCGCTGCCACCGGCCGCGCTGGCGTGATCGCCTTCACCGGCGCCTACCACGGCCGTACCATGATGACCCTGGGCCTGACCGGCAAGGTCGTTCCGTACTCCGCTGGCATGGGCCTGATGCCGGGCGGCATCTTCCGCGCCCTGGCTCCGTGCGAGCTGCACGGCGTGAGCGAAGACGAGTCGATCGCCAGCATCGAGCGCATCTTCAAGAACGACGCCCAGCCGCAAGACATCGCTGCCATCATCATCGAGCCGGTTCAGGGCGAAGGTGGCTTCTACGTCAACTCCAAGCCCTTCATGCAGCGTCTGCGCGCCCTGTGCGACCAGCACGGCATCCTGCTGATCGCTGACGAAGTGCAGACCGGCGCTGGCCGTACCGGCACCTTCTTCGCCACCGAGCAGCTGGGCGTGGTACCGGACCTGACCACCTTCGCCAAGTCCGTTGGCGGCGGCTTCCCGATCTCCGGCGTCTGCGGCAAGGCCGAGATCATGGACGCCATCGCTCCCGGTGGCCTGGGCGGCACCTATGCCGGTAGCCCGATCGCCTGCGCCGCGGCCCTGGCCGTGCTGAAGGTGTTCGAGGAAGAGAAACTGCTGGAGCGTTCGCAAGCTGTCGGCGAAACCCTGAAAGCCGGTCTGCGCGAAATCCAGGCCAAGCACAAGGTGATCGGCGACGTCCGTGGCCTGGGTTCGATGGTCGCCATCGAGCTGTTCGAAGGCGGCGACGTGCACAAGCCGGCTGCCGAGCTGGTCAGCAAGATCGTTGTCCGTGCTCGCGAGAAGGGCCTGATCCTGCTCTCCTGCGGCACCTACTACAACGTCATTCGCTTCCTGATGCCGGTAACCATCCCGGACGCTCAGCTGCAGAAAGGCCTGGCCATCCTGGCCGAGTGCTTCGACGAACTGGCCTGATAAGGCTCGGTTCCGAGAACAAGGAGAAGGCCCGCGCAACAGGCTGTGTGAAAACACGCTGTGAGCAAGGCAAAACAAACGCCCCGACTGGTTCGGGGCGTTTGCTTTTCTGAGGGTTTATCCCATCAACTCGATCAGGCGACGCGCGCCGAGCACCTGAATCGCGCGTTTGAGGTTGTAGGCCTGTACTGCCAGGGCCATTTCCGTTCTGGCGCCCGCTAACTGCCGCAGCAGGAAGCGGCCGTTGCCGAATACCCACTGTTTCAAGTTGCCAAAGGGGTGTTCGACGATCGCTCGGCGCTTGGCCATCATCTCCGGCCGGGCCTTCAGGCGTTGCTGCATGCGCTCGAACGCTGATTCATGGGCATGACGGCTGAGATGACGACGCTGGCTATTCGTGCAACGCGCCTTCAAAGGGCAAGCGCGGCAGTCGCCGGCGATCGCATAAAGCCTCTCTGTGCCTCGTACCTGTTTGAGCGGGAGCCACTGGCCTGCCGGGCACTGATAGCGGTCATGATCCACGTCGTAGGTAAAGGCGCTGCGATCGAACAGCGCCGTGCCGTTGCCATGATTGTTAACGCCACGGTTCGGCGGCACATACGCGCTGATGCCTGCATCCTCGCACGCCTGGAATTGCTCGCCATTGGAGTAGCCGGCGTCCGCCGTGACCGTCAGTTGCGCCTGTTCCAGCACGGCTTGAGCGGCTTCCGCCATCGGCTGCAACTGGCGAGTGTCATTGCCATCCTGGGTCACCTCGTGGTGCAGCACCAAGCAATGCTTGTCATCGACGGCACTTTGCACGTTGTAGGCGACCCGTGCGCCCTGGTGAGTTCGCATCAACAGGGCATCGGCCTCGCCGATCACGAATTGCTCGAGCCCCTGGGCCTGCATCAGTACCTGGCAGGTCAGGTTGTCCGCGTGTTGAGCCTGCAACTGCTCCAGCGCAGTCTTCACGGCACTCCGGTCGACCCCATCGCCCGCTTCGGCGCGGTCGGCCTCATCCAGGTCGCTCAGATAGCGGGCTATCTCGGCCTCCAGCTTGGCTTGCTGACGCTTGAGCCGCGCCAGGCTCAGGTGCTTGCGCCGTGAAGCCACCGCCTGGAATTTGCTGCCATCGATGGCCACCAACTGACCACCGAGCAACCCGACCTGGCGGCAGAACTGCACGAAAGCACGACAGGTCGCCTGAAACGCCGAACCATTGTCTTTGCGGAAGTCGGCAATGGTCTTGAAGTCCGGCGACAGGCGACCCAGCAGCCACATCACTTCGACATTGCGCTGGCATTCGGCTTCCAGTCGGCGCGAGGAGCGAATTCGCTGGAAGTAGCCATACAGGTACAGCTTGAGCAAGTCGGCCGGATCATAGGCCGGGCGCCCCGTCCGGCTCGCCTGCGCCTTGCTGAAGCCCAGCCGCTGCAAATCCAACCGCGCCACGTAGGCCTCGATCACGCGGACCAGATGTTCTTCGGGAACCAACTCATCCAGCGACACTGGAAACAAGCTGCCCTGATCACGCCCTTCACCGCGGATATAGCCCATAAAAGACAATGCCCGTATCGATCGATACGGGCATTGTCTTTGGCTTGTGCTCAGACGGCTAGGTTTTCACACAGTCTGGCAAGCGGGCCTTTTCTTTTTCCGGCGCAGGTGCGCCTTTGGTCTTCTCCCGGCGCGACATGTCGCCCGCTATCCTGTGCTCCATCGGCCTTCCTTGACCGGGGCCTATGGTATGCGGATAGCCACTCGGTTAAGGTGCGCGCACTTGAGAGAGGACCTCCATGACAGCACTCAACGCCGGGCCGGGCGTCCTGGTCGCGGCAACCGATCCCTGGAACCGCGAGTTGCTCGGCCAACTGGTGCTGAGCGTGCGCGGCGATGCGCACATCGACTTCTGCGAGGACGGCCAGCAAGCCATCGAGCACTGCACAGAGCGCCATTACAGCCTGGTCCTGGCCGAGCAGGAGCTGCCTGGCAGCGATGGCATCGACCTGCTGCGCTTTCTGCGCCGCCGGCAGCGGGGCTCCGTCTCACCCGATTTCATCCTGATCAGCGCCAAGGCCGATGCCGCCAGTGTGCGCGCGGTGCTACCGCTCGCGCCGACCGCCTACCTGGTCAAGCCATACAATGCCGAAGACCTGCGCCAACGTCTGCGCACGCTCCTGCTCGAGCCTGGGCAGGAAGTCGGCAGCGCGGTGCCGCAGCCTGTCAGCGGCAGCCTTGCGGCCTTTCTTTCCGCGGCCCGTGATGCCGGCGAAGGCGCACCCATGCTGGCTGAAGTCGGTGCCGCCCTGAGCCGTTGCCTGAACAGCGAAGAGACGACGCTGGAGCAGCTCGAACAGGAGTTCGGTCGCGATCCGCAGGTCACCGGTTGCCTGATAGCCGCCGCCAACAGCGCCGCGCGGCACGTCGGCATGCCTTGCCTGACCCTCGGTCAGGCGTTGTCCCGCCTTGGCCTGGCACAGGCCTGCAACCTCGCGTTGGGGCTCAGCCTGAAGCAGGTCGCGCAACTTGCCGAACCTCGCCTGAGCGAGCGCGCCGAGCTGTTCTGGAGTCTGTCTCAGCGCACGGCGGATGCCGCACAGGCCCTGGCCGAGGCGCTGGATGTCGACGCGCCGCGCTGCTACACCGCCGGCCTGCTGCATTGCCTGGGCGACCTCGCGGTGCTGCGCACCCTGGAGGAATGGTTGCAACGCGGCGGTGAGCTGAGCGACGAGCAGATCGGCGAAAGCCTGCGCGGCTTTGGTGCGGCGTTCGGTTCGACCTTGCGCACCCGCTGGCGCTTGCCGCTGGAGTTGCGCGGACTGATCGCCGCGGCCTACGGCATGAGTAGTGGGGTGTTCTCGCGCAAGGCGCTGATCCTCAACCTGGCGGCCAAGGCAGCGCGTTTGCCGGCATCCCAGAAGGCTCGGCTGAAGGAAGAGAAGGCGCTGCGCATGCTCAACCTGGAACCCGCGCAGTTGAAGCTGCTGCAAGGCTTCTGCACTTCGGCGGAGCCCGAGCCCGAGACTGAGCCGGAAGCGGAGCCGGAACCCGGCCAGGAGCCGGCGGAATGAAAACGGCCGCGCCCAGGGGGCGCGGCCGTTTTTATCGGCGCCGCTGTATCAGCGCTGAGCGAGCAGCGCCTTACCGCGTGCCACGGCAGCGCGAACCTGGGCCGGGGCGGTGCCACCGATGTGGTCGCGAGCGTTCACCGAACCTTCCAGGGTCAGCACAGCGAAAACGTCGTCGCCGATCTGGTCGCTGAACTTGCGCAGCTCGTCCAGGCTCATCTCGGCCAGGTCCTTGCCGCTATCCACGCCGTATTTCACGGCGTGGCCGACGATCTCGTGGCAGTCGCGGAAGGGCAGGCCCTTGCGCACCAGGTAGTCGGCCAGGTCGGTTGCGGTGGAGAAGCCGCGGCGGGCTGCCTCGCGCATGATCTCGCGCTTGGGCTTGATGGCCGGGACCATGTCGGCGAAGGCGCGCAGGCTGTCGCGCAGGGTGTCGGCGGCGTCGAACAGCGGCTCCTTGTCTTCCTGGTTGTCCTTGTTGTACGCCAGCGGCTGGCCCTTCATCAGGGTCAGCAGGCCGGTGAGGTGGCCGAACACGCGGCCGGACTTGCCGCGAACCAGCTCGGGCACGTCGGGGTTCTTCTTCTGCGGCATGATCGAGGAGCCGGTGCAGAAGCGGTCGGGCAGATCGATGAACTGGAACTGCGCGCTGGTCCAGAGCACCAGCTCTTCGGAGAAGCGCGACAGGTGCATCATCGCCAGGGACGCGGCGGCGCAGAATTCGATGGCGAAGTCACGGTCGGAAACGCCGTCCAACGAGTTGCCGGAGATCGCTTCGAATCCGAGCAGTTCGCAGGTGATTTCCCGCTGGATCGGGTAGGTGGTGCCGGCCAGCGCGGCGCTGCCAAGGGGCATGCGGTTGACGCGCTTGCGGCAGTCGACCAGGCGCTCATAGTCGCGGCTGAGCATCTCGAACCAGGCCAACAGGTGGTGGCCGAAGGTCACCGGTTGTGCGGTCTGCAGGTGAGTGAAGCCGGGCATGATGGTGTCCGCTTCGGCTTCCGCCAGGCCCAGCAGGCCCTGCTGCAGGCGGGTGACTTCGGCGAGGATCAGGTCGATCTCGTCGCGCAGCCACAGGCGGATGTCCGTGGCCACCTGGTCGTTGCGCGAACGGCCGGTGTGCAGCTTCTTGCCGGTAACGCCGATGCGATCGGTCAGGCGCGCCTCGATGTTCATGTGCACGTCTTCCAGGTCGACGCGCCAGTCGAAGGTGCCGGCCTCGATCTCGGACTGGATCTGCTTCAGGCCGTCGACGATGGCGTCGCGTTCGGCTTCGGTCAGCACGCCGGCCTTGGTCAGCATGGTCGCGTGGGCGATGGAGCCCATGATGTCGTGGCGGTAGAGGCGCTTGTCGAAATCGACGGAGGCGGTGAAGCGGGCGACGAAGGCGTCGACGGGTTCGCTGAAGCGGCCGCCCCAGGACTGGTTGGTCTTCTCTACGCTCATGAATTTCTCTCGCGAAAACGGGCAGATGCGCGACGCACCTGCATGACGGGCAAAGTCCGACGATAATAGCAGGCTGAGGGGCAAAACCGGCGCGCGCATCGACGCACGCCGCGCGATATCTGGAGTCGGCTGCACGGGGAGCGGGGCGCAGTCGACAAATTCGGCGTTCGATACTGCCTGGCGAAGCGGGTTCGCTTGCCCTGGCTGAGAGGCTTGCGGAAACTGCGCTGATGCCAACACATGCCAAGACCGGCTCGAAGCCGGCAATCCAAGACGACTTCTTCATTCCCGAACTCTGTCAGCCCGAAGCGCTGTTCAGCCTGGTGCTGTTGGCCGAGCTGCTGGTGCTGGTGCTGGTGCTGGCCGAGCCCATGACGCCCGGCTTCAACTGGGTGCGGCTGGCCCTGGCGTCGCTGTTCGTGCAGTGGATAGTGCTGCTCTCAGCAGCGCTGCTGTGCCGGCTGCGGCCGCTGATGGCGCGCTGGCCGGCGTGGGGGTCGGGGCTGGCCGCCTGCCTGCTGGTGGTGCTGCTGACCCTGGGCTGCACGGCGGTGGCCGACTACTACTCCCTCGGAGGACCGCTGTCGATCAAGGGCGAGGTCAACCTCTACCTGCGCCATGCGTTGATCGCCCTCATCATGTCGGCTCTGTTGCTACGCTACTTCTACCTGCAGAGCCAGTGGCGCAGGCAGGAGCAGGCCGAGCTGCGCGCGCGCATCGAGTCGTTGCAGGCGCGCATCCGCCCGCACTTCCTGTTCAACAGCCTGAACAGCATCGCCAGCCTGATCGAGCTGGACCCGGGCAAGGCCGAGCAGGCGGTGCTCAATTTGTCCGACCTGTTCCGCGCCAGTCTGTCCAAGCCGGGGACTTTAATTTCCTGGGGGGAGGAACTGGAGTTGGCCAGGCGCTATCTTTCCATTGAGCAGTATCGCCTGGGGGACCGGCTGCAACTGGACTGGCAGGTGAGTGGCGTGCCCGATGGGGTGCCCATCCCGCAACTGACCCTGCAGCCGCTCCTGGAAAATTCGTTGATTTATGGTATCCAGCCGCGCATCGAAGGCGGCCTGGTGAAGGTTGAGGCGGACTACCGTGACGGTGTGTTCCAGTTGTGCGTGAGCAACCCGTACGACGAGTCGACGCAGACGCTGCCCACGAAAGGCACCAAGCAGGCGCTGCAAAATATCGCAGCGCGCCTCGCGGCACTTTTCGGGCCAAAAGCAAGTCTGAGCGTCGAACGCCGTGACGGACGGCACTACACCTGTCTACGCTATCCATGTGCGCGTCTCATGCAGGAAGCCTGAGCTTATGAATGTCCTTATCGTCGACGACGAACCCCTGGCGCGAGAGCGCCTGGCCCGACTGGTGGGGCAACTGGACGGCTATCGCGTCCTGGAGCCTTCGGCCAGCAATGGTGAAGAAGCGCTGGCGCTGATCGACAGCCTGAAGCCGGATATCGTCCTGCTGGATATCCGCATGCCCGGTCTAGACGGGCTCCAGGTTGCCGCCAAGCTCTGCGAGCGCGAGGCACCGCCCGCCGTGATCTTCTGTACGGCCCACGACGAGTTCGCCCTGGAAGCCTTCCAGGTCAGCGCGGTGGGCTATCTGGTGAAACCGGTGCGAACCGAGGATCTTGCCGAGGCCTTGAAGAAGGCCTCGCGGCCCAACCGCATCCAGCTCGCCGCGCTGACCAAGCCGCCCGCCGCTGGTGGCCCCGGCCCGCGCAGCCATATCAGCGCGCGGACCCGCAAGGGCATCGAGCTGATCCCGCTGGAAGACGTGATCTTCTTCATCGCCGACCACAAGTACGTGACCCTGCGCCACGCCGGCGGCGAAGTGCTGCTGGACGAGCCGCTGAAGGCGCTGGAAGACGAGTTCGGCGAACGCTTCGTACGCATTCACCGCAACGCCCTGGTTTCCCGCGAGCGTATCGAGCGACTGCAGCGTACGCCGCTGGGGCACTTCCAGTTGTACCTCAAGGGCCTCGATGGCGACGCGCTGACCGTCAGCCGCCGTCACGTCGCCGGGGTGCGACGTCTGATGCACAACCTCTGAGTGTGCCGTAGCGGGCGCGGTTGGCGCCCGCTTTGGTGTCGCAGGGGGGAAAGTCAGGGGCTGGAAGCCTGTTATCATCGTCGGCAGTCCTTTGCCCGGAATTGCCCATGTCCTCCCGCGAAATCCGTATCGCCACTCGCCAGAGCGCTCTGGCCCTGTGGCAGGCCGAATACGTCAAGTCCCGTCTGGAACAGGCCCACCCCGGCCTGCGCGTGACCCTCCTGCCAATGACCAGCCGCGGCGACAAGCTGCTCGACGCGCCGCTGGCGAAGATTGGCGGCAAGGGTCTGTTCGTCAAGGAACTGGAAACCGCCCTGCTGGAGAACGAGGCCGACATCGCCGTGCACTCCATGAAGGACGTGCCGATGGACTTCCCGCAGGGGCTCGGCCTGTACTGCATCTGCGAGCGCGAAGACCCGCGCGACGCCTTCGTCTCCAACACCTACGCCAGCCTCGCCGAGCTGCCCGCCGGCAGCGTGGTCGGCACCTCCAGCCTGCGTCGCCAGGCGCAGCTGCTGGCCAGCCGGCCGGACCTGCAGATCCACTTCCTGCGCGGCAACGTCAACACCCGCCTGGCCAAGCTCGACGCCGGCGAATACGACGCCATCATCCTCGCCGCCGCCGGGCTGATCCGCCTCGGCTTCGAAGCGCGCATCCGTTCCAGCATCAGCGTCGAAGACAGCCTGCCGGCAGGCGGCCAGGGTGCCGTGGGCATCGAATGCCGTACCGCCGACAGCGAAATTCACGCACTGCTCGCGCCCTTGCACCATGCCGATACCGCACTGCGAGTGACCGCCGAGCGCGCCCTGAACAAACGCCTCAACGGTGGCTGCCAGGTGCCCATCGCCTGCTACGCCATCCTCGAAGGCGACAGCCTGTGGCTGCGCGGCCTGGTCGGCCAGCCTGACGGCACCCAACTGCTGCGCGCCGAAGCGCGTGCGCCGCTGGCCCAAGCCGAGGCGCTGGGCGTGAAGGTCGCCGAGGACCTTCTGGACCAAGGTGCGCAGGCCATCCTCACTGCCGTCTATGGCGAGGCCGACCCGCAGTGAGCCGCTGGCGCCTGCTGCTGACGCGCCCGCAGGAAGAATGCGCGGCGCTGGCCGCCAGCCTCGCCGAGCACGGCGTCGCCAGCGCCAGCTTGCCGCTGTTGGCCATCGAACCACTGGACGAAACCCCCGAGCAGCGCAGCCTTCTGCTCGACCTGGATCGTTACTGCGCGGTGGTGGTTGTCAGCAAACCTGCCGCGCGCCTCGGCCTTGATCGCCTCGACCGCTACTGGCCACAGCCGCCAGCCCGGCAGGCGTGGTTCGCCGTGGGCGCTGCCACTGCAGCTATCCTCGATGACTACGGTCTGTCCGTGCGCTACCCGATTTCGGGCGATGACAGCGAGGCTCTTCTGAGCCTTCCAGAACTGGAGCAGGCCTTGCAGGTTCCCGATCCGCGAGTGCTCATCATGCGTGGCGAAGGTGGCCGAGAATTTCTCGCCGAACGCCTGCGCGGCCAAGGCGTGACGGTGGATTATCTGGAACTCTACCGGCGCACCCTGCCGGCCTACGCGCCGGGCGAGCTGCTGCGCCGCATTCGTGACGAGCAGCTCAATGCCTTGCTGGTGAGCAGCGGTCAGGGGCTGGAACATCTGATTGAGCTGGCTTCCGAGGATTGGCCGGTGCTGGCCGGATTGCCGTTGTTCGTGCCCAGCGCACGCGTGGCAGAGGCTGCGCGCCAGGCTGGTGCACAGCATGTGATCGACTGTCGCGGGGCGAGCGCCGCGGCACTGCTGGAGGCGCTCAGGAGCGCCAACAAAGAATAATTTTCGAGCGAAGGATGGATCTGTGAGCGAAACCGTCACTCCCCAAGAGACTCCGCAAAGCACCGTTTCCGAGCCGACTCCGGCGACCCCCGGCAAGGGCGGCAACGGCCTGGCCCTGCTGGCGCTGCTGATCGGCCTGGCCGGCCTGGGCGCCGGCGGTTGGGGCTTGCTGCAGGTGCAGAAGCTGCAGGCTCGCGACCAGGCCCGCTCGGCGCAGATCGAGGAATCGCGTGGCCAGGCCCAGGCGCTGCTGCAGCACGACCAGCAACTGGAAAAGCGCCTCGACGCGCTGCCCAACGCCGACGAGCTCGAAGCGCGCCGGCGCCTGGTGGTCGAGCTGCAGGGCGACCAGCAACAACTGGAGAAGCAGCTCAAGCAGGTGCTCGGCCAAAGCCGCCAGCAGTGGCGCCTGGCTGAAGCCGAGCACCTGCTGCGCCTGGCCGCACTGCGCCTCTCGGCGCTGCAGGACATCGCCAGTGCGACCCAGCTGGTGCAAGGCGCCGACGACATCCTGAGGGCGCAGAACGATCCCGGCGCCTTCGCCGCTCGCGCTCAACTGACCAAGAGCCTGGAAACCCTGCGCAGCCTGCCGGAGCCGGACCGCACCGGTCTGTTCCTGCAACTGGGCGCGCTGCAGGAGCAGGCGGCTCAGCTGCAGCCGCTGGAACCGAGTTTCAAGGAAGGTCCGAGCAACGCCGCCACCACCGCCTGGGGTGACGGCAGCAACACGTTGGATCAGTGGTGGGAGCGCATCTCGCGCTACGTGCGCATCGATTTCAATGCCGGTCACGACATCCGCCCGCTGCTCTCCGGGCAACAGCTCACCCGTGTGCGTCTGGCCCTCAATCTGGCGCTGGAACAGGCCCAGTGGGCGGCCTTGAACGGCAAGCAGGAGGTCTACCAGCAGTCGCTCAAGCAGGCACGCCAGATTCTCAACGACTTCTTCAACAGCGACCTTGCCGATAGCCGCGCCCTGGGCATGCGCATCGACGAGCTGGCACAGCAGCAGGTCGGCGTGCAGCCTCCGGACCTGACGCCGGCCCTCACCGCCCTGCAGGCCTACCTGGTCCACCGCGATGAAGCAGCCATCGACCAGCAGACCGCTCCGGCTGCAGCGCCCAAAGCGGAGAGCCAGCCATGAGTCGGGTCTACGTGCTGGTCCTGGCTCTGGTGCTCGCTGCCACCCTGGTCGGGCTGGCCATTGCCGAGCAGTCGGGCTACGTACTGATCGCCTACAAGAGCTTCCGCTACGAATCGAGTCTGTGGACCTTCCTTGCCCTGCTCGTACTGCTCTGGGTCCTCTATCTGGCGGTGCGTCTGGTGCTGCGGTTGCTTGGCGTTTCGGGGCGTGTGGTCAATCCCTGGTCGCGCTTCAACCGTAGCCGTCGCGCCGAGATGGCCGAGGAGCATGGCCAGCGCGACCTCGCCGAAGGCCATTGGGCACAGGCTCTGCGTCATCTGCGCCGCGCCGCCGAGCTGGGCGAGCGCAGCCTGCCGAGCTACCTCGGTGCGGCGCGCGCGGCCAACGAACTGGCACGTTTCGACGAGTGCGACGAACTGCTCGACCGCGCCCAGGCACGTCAACCGGGCGCAGCCCTGGCGGTTGGCCTGACCCGTGCGCAACTGCTGATCAATCGCGGCGCCTTCGAGCCGGCGCGTGGCGTGCTGGTGAAGCTCCACGAGGAGCACCCGAAACACCCGACGGTGCTGCGCCTTCTGCAGCAGCTGTACGTCAGTCTGCACGACTGGAGCGCGCTGCTGGCGCTGCTGCCTGAACTGCGCAAAGAGCGCGTGCTGGCCAATGCCGAACTTGCCGATCTGGAGCGCCGCACCTGGGTCGCCGCGCTGGAAGCGGCGGGGGAGCAGGGCGTTGGCCAGGGCGAAACTGCGCTGCAGCCGCTGACGCAAGTCTGGAATGGCCTGCCCGGCAACCTGCGCGCGCAGCCGGCACTGCTGGCTACCTACGCGCAGCAGCTGTTGCGCCTGGGCGCGCCCGCGGAAGCGGAGAAGGTGCTGCGTCAATCCCTCAAGGAGAACTACGACGAGCGCCTGGTCGCCCTCTACGGACAGGCGCATGGCGCCGATCCGGGCCGCCAGCTGCAGACCGCCGAGGCCTGGCTGAAGAAGCGCCCGGATGACGCCGTGCTGCTGCTGAGCCTTGGGCGGCTGTGCCTGGCCGACAAGCTCTGGGGCAAGGCCCGCGAGTACCTGGAAGCCAGCCTGAATCGCCAGCGCAGCCCGGAAGCCTGCGCCGAACTGGCGCGCCTGTTGGCGCACCTGGGTGAGGTGGAGCGCAGCAACAAGTTGTTCCAGGAAGGATTGGGTCTGCTCGGGTCGCCGACGCGCACGCTTGCGCAGATCTGATCTGCAAACCATGAAAAACGGCGCCCTCGGGCGCCGTTTTCGTTTCTGCTTTCAGCGCTTTCCGACGTAGCTCACCCGGTACACCGCACCGGCCATGTCGTCGCTGATCAACAGCGAGCCGTCCGCGGCCACCTGCACGTCGGCGGGGCGCCCGAGGACCGTTCCGTCCGCTTGCAGCCAGCCGTCGACGAAGACCTGCTGGTCGGTGGGGGCGCCGCTGGCATCCAGGGCGAGGCGCATGACCCGGTAGCCGACCTTGCTGCTGCGGTTCCAGGAGCCATGTTCGGCAATGAAAAGGCTGCCGGCGTAATCGGCGGGGAACTGCCGGCCCTTGTAGAAGCGGATGCCCAGGGCCGCGACGTGCGCGCCGAGTTTCACCACTGGCGGTGTGAAGGCCGAGCAGGGGCGTTGGGCCAACTCCGGATCGGGAATGTCACCGGCATGGCAGTCGGGGTAGCCGAAGTCCTCGCCGCTGGTATCGAGGCGATTGAGTTCGTCGTCGGGGCGGTCGTCCCCCAGCATGTCGCGGCCGTTGTCGGTGAACCACAGCGTGCCCTGTTCGTCCCAGTCGAAGCCAACGCTGTTGCGGATGCCGTAAGCGATCACTTCGCGCTCGCTGCCGTCTGCGTTCATGCGTTGCAGGTTGGCGTAGTGCTCGGGATCCGGGCGGCAGATGTTGCAGGGTGCGCCTACCGGCACGTAGAGCTTGCCGTCGGGGCCGAAGGCGATGAACTTCCAGCCGTGGTGCGTTTCGCTGGGGAATTCGGCCGGAAGCGGTTTCGGCGTGGGCGGATCGTCGAGGTGCGCTTCGATGTCGCGCAGGACCAGGATTCGGCTGACCGCCGAGACGTACAGGTGGCCCTTGTGGAAGGTCACGCCGACCGGCAGTTGCAGCCCGTTGGCGATCACCTTTGGCCGGCTGTCGCCCGGTCGCAACGCATACACCTTGCCGGCCTGGTTGCTGCCAACGAAGAGGGTGCCGCGTTCGCCCAGGGCCATTTCGCGGGCATTGGGCATCTGGTCGCTGAGCAGTTCGATGCGAAAGCCGGGCGGCACGCGAAGATGCGCTAGTACATCCTTGCCGTCGGCGTGAGCCAGGGGCGCGAGCAGGAGAGAGGCGAGCAAGACCAGCGGACGATGCATGGTAGGAAATCCCCGATCACTGTCCCGCCCAGTCTAGCCCGCTGCCTTGAAAGGTCTGCGGACTTTCCTCTACCGTAGCGGCCTTTCCGCACAAGCCTCGCTTTCTGGAGCCGCCATGAATCTGGCCAGCCCGCGTTCCCTGTTCTTCCTCGCCTTCCTCGCCTGTGCCGCCATGCTCGGCACCGGGTTCTATCTCCAGTACATGATCGGCCTGGAGCCGTGCCCGCTGTGCATCCTCCAGCGAATCTTCTTCGCCGGCGCCGGGCTTTTTTCGCTGATCGCCGCGCTGCACGGCCGTGGTCGTCGCGTCTACTCCATCCTGGTGCTGCTCTGCTCGCTGGGCGGCGCAGGCACTGCCGGCCGGCAGATCTGGCTGCAGACCCTGCCGGCGGACCAGCTGCCGTCCTGCCTGCCGCCGCTGGACTACATGATGGAAACCATGCCCTACGCGAAGATCATCTGGACCATGTTCCACGGTTCGGCCGATTGCGCCGAGGTCACCTGGACCCTGCTCGGCCTGAGCATTCCGGAATGGAGCCTGCTGGCCTTCGTCGGCTTCGCCCTGTTCGCACTCTTCCAACTGCTGCGGCGCGGCTGATCGTCGCCCCCAGAGTTCGTCGAAAGCCGCGGGGCCAGAGCTGTCGCGGCTTGCCGATTAAACGCTCGTATGAACTTTTCCGCCGGTCGCGTCTTGAAGGCCGCATTGCGTGGGCATAATCTGGTTTTCCGCTCCGCTGAGAAACAGCCCGCTCCAGGACTGCATTCCGGCGGACAACCGCATTCGACAGAGCTGTGTCCCACGGGCGGACAGGCCGGGACTGCGACAAGGGAAGCGAGGACAACATGCTCGAAAGCTGCCGTAATGCCCAGGAACGTTGGGGTGGTGTGCACCAGTTGGTCGACCGCTGGTTGCGTGACCGTCAGGATCTGGTCCAGGCCTTCGACGCGCTAGGTGGCCTGCAAGCGCCGAAGTCGAATGGCGAGCAATTGCAGGGTTTCTGCCAACTGCTGCTCGACTATGTCTCGGCCGGTCATTTCGAAGTCTACGAACAGCTCATGAGCGAGGCACAGGCCTTCGGCGACACGCGCGGCCTGGAACTCGCCAAGCAGATCTATCCACGCCTCGAAGCCATCACCGCGGCGGCCCTCAATTTCAATGACCGTTGCGACAATGGCGATTGCCGCGAAGGCACCTGCCTGACCAGCGAGCTCAAACAATTGCGTCAGCAACTGCACGAGCGCTTCGAGCTGGAAGACTGCCTGATCGAAGTCCTGCACAACGCACACGAGCAGCGCGCCGCTGCGGTTTGATCCGCAGCTCGCAGCAACGAAATAGAGGGCGCGAATCCGCAAGGTTTCGCGCCCTCGTCGTATCTGCACCGCTGCCGCAACTGCCTGAATCCTCGAAGGAAATCGCAACGAAACGCGGCTCCCCAAAAGGGCTTGCGAGCAATCTGGGCAGTGTCGCCAAAGCCTTCATGAGTAGATTCGGCATCGCATGTCGGCGTCGCAATCCATAAAGGCTCGACGAGCACGGAAAGCCGAAGTGGATTCCTGCGACAGGCGAAAAAGGCTGGCGATGTTGTGTGGCGCGGGCTGCAGCGCAATCAGGACGTTGGCGAGAGGCCGTGCGCGGGTCTAGTATGGGCGCAACTAACGTCCGCCAGGAGGCGCGTCATGTCGGCTAACAAGAAACCCGTCACTACCCCTTTGCATCTGCTCCAGCAACTTTCCCACAGCCTGATCGAGCACCTCGAGTCCGCTTGCAAACAAGCCCTCGTGGATTCCGAAAAGCTCCACGCCAAGCTGGAAAAGCAACGCGCCAAGGCGCAGGACAAACTGCACAAGGCGCGCACCAAACTGCAGGAAGCCGGTAAGGCCGGCAAGGCCAAGGCGCAGGCCAAAGCCAAGTCCGCCATCGACGAACTGGAAGAAGTGCTGGAGACCCTGAAGGCTCGCCAGGCCGACACCCGCACCTATATCGCCAACCTGAAGCGCGATGTGCAGGAAAGCCTGAAGCTGGCCCAGGGCGTAACCAAGGTGAAGGAAGCTGTCGGCAAGTCCCTGTCGACTCGCCAGCCGGCTGCAAAAACTCCCGCCGCCAAGCCGGTCGCCAGAGCCGCTGCGAAGCCTGCCGCCAAGCCGGTTGCTAAACCTGCTGCTGCGAAGCCCGCCGCCAAGCCGGCTGCTAAAGCCGCTGCTGTGAAGCCCGCCGCCAAGCCGGTCGCCAAAGTCGCTGCTGCGAAGCCCGCCGCCAAGCCGGCTGCTAAAGCCGCTGCTGCGAAACCTGCCGCCAAGCCGGTCGCTAAAGCTGCCGCTGCGAAACCTGCCGCCAAGCCGGCTGCTAAAGCTGCTGCTGCGAAGCCCGCCGCTAAACCCGCCGCTAAAGCCGCTGCTGCGAAACCTGCCGCCAAGCCGGCCGCTAAAGCTGCTGCTGCAAAACCTGCCGCCAAACCGGCCGCTAAAGCTGCTGCTGCGAAGCCTGCCGCCAAACCGGCCGCTAAAGCCGCTGCTGCGAAACCTGCCGCCAAACCGGCCGCTAAAGCCGCTGCTGCGAAACCCGCCGCCAAGCCGGCTGCAAAACCCGCTGCTGCTAAACCGGCCGCGAAACCTGCTGCCGCTAAGCCTGCCGCGAAACCCGCTGCTGCCAAGCCCGCCGCGAAGCCGGCTGCTGCACCGACCGCTCCCGCTGCGACCCCGGCCCCGACCGCTGCTGCTAAGCCTGCCGCTCCGGCTGCTGCTCCGGCACCGGCCGCTGCTCCGGTAGCGCCGAGCGCTCCGGCTGCCACCCCGAGCAGCGCTTCCTAAGTCGCTGCTCTCGCCGCCGCGATGCGCAACTGTTCCAGCGCATCGCGGCGTTGCTTTCCTGCCTCGCCAGCACAGCCGCGCAACCAGTTTTCCAGATCGCCTCGCCCCTCTTCGCCCCATTCCCGTCCGGCTTCCGCCAGGCGCTCCAGTTGCAGCCGTTCGGCGCGCAACTCCAGGGCCTTCAGCGCTTCGCGCAACTCCGACAGATGCGAGTCAGTTTGCGCTTGGGTGCGCCATTGCTGGCGTAGCTCGCGCATGGGTTTCACCACACCTTGCTGCCAGTCCGTGGCGACCTCGCCCAGGCGTTCTAGGCGTTGCTCGGAATAGGCCAGTCCGCGACCGCCGAACCAGGCGCCGGCCAGCAGCAGGCAGACGTCTGCGCCGGCTTCCTGCAGTTCGAGGCAAGCTGCGTCCACACCCGCTCGTGCGTAAAGATTGACGGCAAACGACCAGATATCTTCTGTCATAAGGCTCCCACAGCTACTGATGGACGAAGCTGATACACTCCGCCGCCATGATCCGACTGCAAAATCTTACGCTACAGCGTGGCCCCCAGCGCTTGCTGGAAGGTGCCGAACTCACCCTGCACGCAGGCCAGAAAGTGGGCCTGATCGGTGCCAATGGTGCCGGAAAATCCAGCCTGTTCGCCTTGCTGCGTGGCCAGCTCGGCCAGGACGCCGGCGACTGCCAGATTCCGGCGGATTGGCGCATCGCGCACATGCGCCAGG
Source organism: Pseudomonas sp. QL9 (assembly GCF_041409665.1). Classification (NCBI taxonomy): domain Bacteria; kingdom Pseudomonadati; phylum Pseudomonadota; class Gammaproteobacteria; order Pseudomonadales; family Pseudomonadaceae; genus Pseudomonas; species Pseudomonas sp. QL9. The sequence goes on along the minus strand of NZ_CP166971.1, from coordinate 2,333,347 downwards.
AAGTGGACACCCTCGAGCGCCTTGCCGTGGACTACGTCCTCGACGGCGACGTGCGCCTGCGTGAGATCCAGGCACAGCTTGCGGCCGCCGAAGAGGGCCACGACGGCACCGCCGTGGCGCGCCTGCATACCGAGCTGGACAACGCCGACGGTTACACCGCCGATGCCCGTGCGCGCAAGCTGCTTGCAGGCCTGGGCTTCAGCCCCGAGCAGATGGAGCGCCGCGTCGGCGACTTCTCCGGTGGCTGGCGGATGCGCCTGAACCTGGCGCAGGCGCTGATGTGCCCGTCCGAACTGCTGCTGCTCGACGAGCCCACCAACCACCTCGACCTCGACGCCATCCTCTGGCTCGAGGAGTGGCTCAAGGGCTACCCGGGCACGCTGATCCTGATCTCCCACGACCGCGATTTCCTCGATGCCGTGGTCGACAACGTGGCGCACCTCGAGCAGCGCAAGCTGACCCTCTACCGCGGCGGCTACTCGGCCTTCGAGCGCACCCGCGCCGAACGCCTGGCGCAGCAGCAGCAGGCGTACGAGAAGCAGCAGGCGCAGCGCGCGCACATGGAAAAGTACATCGCCCGCTTCCGCGCCCAGGCCACCAAGGCACGCCAGGCGCAGAGCCGCATCAAGGCGCTGGAGCGCCTGGAAGAGCTGGCGCCGGCCCATGTCGATTCGCCCTTCGACTTCGTATTCCGCGAGTCGGACAAGATCTCCAGCCCGCTGCTCGACCTGTCCGAGGCGCGCCTCGGCTACGGCGAAAAGACCGTGCTGGAGAAAGTGAAGCTGCAGCTTGCCCCCGGCGCGCGCATAGGCCTGCTCGGCCCCAACGGCGCAGGCAAGTCGACCCTGATCAAGACCCTGTCCGGCGACCTGGCGCTGCTCGCAGGCCACCTGGGATGCGGCGAGAACCTCGCCATCGGCTACTTCGCCCAGCACCAGCTCGATTCGCTGGATGCCAAGGCGAGTCCGCTGCTCCATCTGCAGCGCATTGCACCGGGCGAACGCGAGCAGACGCTGCGTGATTTCCTCGGCGGCTTCGACTTCCGCGGCCCGCGCTGCGACGAGCCGGTGCTGAACTTCTCCGGTGGCGAGAAGGCGCGCCTGGCGCTGGCGCTGATTGCCTGGCAGAAGCCCAACCTGTTGCTGCTCGACGAACCGACCAACCACCTCGACCTGGAAATGCGCCTCGCGCTGACCATGGCCTTGCAGGAATTCTCTGGCGCCGTGGTAGTCGTGTCGCACGATAGGCATCTGCTCAAGAGCACCACCGACGAGTTCCTGCTGGTGGCTGACGGCCGCGTGCAGAGCTTCGATGGCGACCTCGACGACTACGCCCGCTGGCTGGTCGACTTCCGAGCCCGCCAGGCCCCGGCCGGCACCGTGGCTGCGCCTGCCGGCGAGAAGACCGACAAGCGCGCCCAGCGACAGGCCGCAGCCGCATTGCGCCAGCAGCTGGCGCCGCACAAGCGCGAGGCCGATAAGCTGGAGAAGGAGCTCGGCGGCATCCACGACAAGCTTGCCGTGCTCGAAGAGAAGCTTGGCGACAGCGCCCTCTACGAGGCCGCGCGCAAAGACGAACTGCGTGACCTGCTGGCCCAGCAGGCGACCCTGAAGACGCGCGAGAGCGAAGTCGAGGAAGCCTGGCTTGAAGCTCTGGAAACCCTGGAGAACCTGCAGGCACAGCTGGAGGCCAGCGAGTAATGGACGACCTGCCGCTGCTCGTCGCCTGGAGCGAGCCGCTGCTGCGTGGCCTGCAGATCATCCTCATCCTGCTGCTCGCCTGGGGCCTGCAGCGAATGGTGGCGCGCGGGCTGAACCGCCTGGCGCAGAGTTACCCGATCCCGCACGAGCTGCTGCTGCCGCTGCGCGGCGGGTTGCGCTGGCTGATCATGGGCTCGGCGCTGATGATGGTGCTGGAGCGCCTGGGCGTGTCCGCCGAGGTGCTGTGGACCGCGCTGACCGGTTTCGTCGCAGTCGCCGCGGTGGCGTTCTTCGCCATCTGGAGCGTGCTCTCCAACCTGTTCTGCGCGGTGCTGATCTTCACCGTCGGGCCGTTTCGCCTGGGCGATCTGGTGGAGGTCATCGATTCGGCCGACAAGCCGGGCGTGAAAGGTCGCGTCACCGCCATCAACCTGCTTTACACCACCCTCGAGGAAACCTTCGAGGATGGCACCAGCGCCTTGCTGCAGGTGCCCAACAGCCTGTTCTTCCAGAAGGCCATCCGCCGTTGGCGAGGGCCTGGACTGAGCAGCGGACGATAACGACAACAACCCCTTCCCTAACGGATAGCACGCACTATGGAATGGCTCACTAGCCCCGAAATCTGGGTCGCCTTTCTGACCCTGACAGCCCTGGAAATCGTCCTTGGCATCGACAACATCATCTTCATCTCGATCCTGGTCGGCCGCCTGCCGGTCGCGCAGCAGCCGAAGGCGCGCTTCTTCGGCCTGGCCCTGGCGATGGGCACGCGGATCCTGTTGCTGCTGTCGATCACCTGGGTGATGCGCCTCACCGCCGACCTCTTCACGGTGCTCGGCCAGGGTATTTCCGGGCGTGACCTGATCCTGTTCTTCGGCGGTCTGTTCCTGCTGTTCAAGAGCACCATGGAGATCTTCCACAGCCTCGAAGGCGCGGAAGAAGGCGAGCAGAGCGCCGGCAAGAGCCGCGGCTTCATGGCAGTGATCGTGCAGATCGCGATCATCGACATCATCTTCTCGCTGGACTCGGTGATCACCGCCGTGGGCCTGGTGCAGAACGTGCCGGTGATGATCGCCGCCATCGTCATCTCGGTCGGCGTGATGATGCTCGCCGCGGGCACCATCAGCGAATTCATCGAGCGCCACCCGTCGCTGAAGATGCTCGCGCTGTCCTTCCTCATCGTGGTCGGCACCGTGCTGGTGGCCGAGGCCTTCGAGGTCCACGTGCCCAAAGGCTACGTCTACTTCGCCATGGCCTTCTCGCTGGGTGTGGAAGCCCTGAACATCCGCCTGCGCGGCGCCCTGGCGCGCAAGCGCGGCGAAGAGCCGGTGAAGCTGCGCAAGGACCTGCCGAGCTGATCGGCGCGTCCTGACGAAGAAGCCCGGCCCAGCGCCGGGCTTTTTCTTTTCGTAGGAGTGAGCTGCGAGCCCCATTGGCGAGCAAGCTCGCTCCTACGGGGTGGTGTGCGGACCCGCCGCTGAGGCACACTGGCTGCCCGTAACAAGATATTGCGCCCGCGCCGGCGCATCGAGGTTCGTGATGCTGCTCAGTACCTGGTCCGCCTTCTTCGTCGCCTGCTGGGTGATCAGCCTGTCGCCTGGCGCCGGGGCCATCGCCTCGATGTCCTGCGGCCTGCAGTACGGCTTCTGGCGCGGCTATTGGAACGCCCTCGGCTTGCAGATCGGCCTCGCTCTGCAAATCGCCGTCGTCGCCGCCGGCGTCGGCGCGCTGCTGGCGACCTCGGCGCTGGCCTTCGCCGTGATCAAGTGGTTCGGCGTGGTCTACCTGGCCTACCTCGCCTGGAAACAGTGGACCGCCGCACCGCAGGTCATGCAGGCCGATGCCGAGCGTCCCATCGGCCGGCCGCTGAGCCTGGTGCTGCGCGGTTTCCTGGTCAACGCCAGCAACCCCAAGGCGGTGGTCTTCATGCTCGCCGTGCTGCCGCAGTTCGTCGATCCGCACCGGCCGATGGCGGCGCAGTACGTGATCATGGGCGCGACCATGATCTGCGTGGACCTCATCGTCATGGCCGGCTACACCGGCTTGGCCGCGCGGGTCCTGCGCGCACTGCGCTCGCCGCGCCAGCAACGCCTGATGAACCGCACCTTCGCCAGCCTGTTCCTCGGTGCTGCGGCACTCCTCGCGACGGTTCGCCGCGCCCCCGTGTAACTCGACGGGCGCTAACTAGGCGGGCAGGGGACGGCGGAGTAACATTGCCGCTTTCCATTCTCAATATCGTTTCGCTATGCGCCTTCCAAGGATTCTCGTCTGGCTGCTGCCAGCGCTGTGTGCCGTGAGTTTCGGGGCCGTGGCCGATGCCCCTGCCGATCCCTCCCAGGCCTTGCACCTGCTGAGTTACCTCGCCGCCGACTATCCGCCGACGGTGAGTGCCGGGCAGGTGGTCGATCCGACCGAGTACAAGGAGCAGCTCGAGTTTTCCGCCAAGCTGCAGGCGCTGCTGCTGGCCCTGCCGGCGCGTCCCGAGCGCGCTGCGTTGGAACAGGAGGTCGGCGTCCTGCGCCAGGCCATCGAACAGCGTCGCCCGGGAGCTGAAGTCGCGCAGTTGGCGCGACATCTGGAAGCGCGTGTGGCGGATGCCTATCAGGTCGTGCAGACCCCGGCGATCACCCCCGATCCCGCACGCGGCGCACCGATCTTTGCCCAGCAGTGCTCGGTCTGCCATGGCGAGTTCGGCAAGGGCGACGGCCCTGCGGGCATCGGCCTGCAGCCGCCGCCGGCCAACCTCACCGAGCGCGCGCGCCTTGACCAGCTGAGTCTCTATGACCTGCGTACCGTCATCGGCCTCGGCGTCGCCGGAACCGACATGCCGGCCTTCGCCGACGAACTGGACGAGCGCCAGCGCTGGGACCTGGCGGCGTATGTTGCCGGCCTGAGCGCCGCCGACGCCAAGCCGGATGCCGCGCATGCCTACCCATTGGCGAGCCTTGCCACGCAGACGCCGGCGGACGTCGCCGCGCATGACGGCGAGGCCGCCGCGCAAAGCTTCCGTGCACTGCGCGCGCACCCGCCGCTGGAGCACCGTGGCCCGGCGCAGCTGATCGACTACACCGCCGCCACTCTGGAAAAGAGCTTTGCAATCTACCGCCAGGGCGATCACGACCAGGCCTACGACCTGTCCGTCGCTGCCTACCTGGAAGGTTTCGAGCTGGTGGAGAGCTCCCTCGACAACGTCGATGCGACCCTGCGCAAGGCCACCGAGAAAGATCTCATGGCTTACCGCCAGACGCTGCGCGATGGCCTGCCGGAGGCGCAGGTGGCGCAGCAGCTGGAACGTGCCAAGGGCAAGCTCGCTGAAGCCGCCAAGGCGCTCAGCGGCGACTCACTGAGCGGTACCATCAGCTTCGTTTCGGCGCTGCTGATCCTGCTGCGCGAAGGCGTCGAGGCGATCCTGGTGCTGGCCGCGATCCTCGCCTTCCTGCGCAACACCGGTCAGGAAAGCGCCGCACGCGGTGTGCACATTGGTTGGGGCCTGGCCTTCGTCGCCGGCTTCGCCACCTGGGCGGTCGCCGCCTACGTGATCGATATCGGCGGCGCGCAGCGCGAGCTGATGGAAGGCTTCACCTCGCTGTTCGCCTGCGTGATGGTGCTCTGGCTCGGCGTGTGGATGCACGACCGCCGCCACGCCGCCGCCTGGCAGGACTACATCCGCAGCAGCCTGGTCGGCGGCGGCGGGCGTTTCGGTTTTGCCGTGCTGGCGTTCTTCTCGGTCTACCGCGAGCTGTTCGAGGTCATCCTGTTCTACGAAACCCTCTGGCTGCAGGCCGGCCCGGCCGGGCACAACGCCGTGATCGCCGGCGCCTGCACCGCGGTGGTGCTGCTCATCGGCCTGGCCTGGGTGATCCTGCGCGGCTCGGCGAAGCTGCCACTGAAGCTGTTCTTCACGGTCAACGCCGCGCTTCTCTGCGCGCTGTCGGTGGTGTTCGCCGGCCACGGCGTGGTCGCGCTGCAGGAAGCCGGGGTGATCGGCACCCGCCCGGTGCCTTTCTTCGACTTCGACTGGCTGGGCATCAAGGCCGACGCCTGGTCGCTGTCGGCCCAGGGTTTGGCCCTGCTGGCGGTTTTCGTGCTCTACGGGCGAAGTCTTCTGGCGGAGCGCCGCAAGGCGGCCGTGCTGTCCTGACGGCAGCGCCGCTAACACCCGACGGCCAGTGCGATACTGGCCGTCGTCATTTTTGGGGAAACGAATTCATGCGTATCTGGATCGATGCCGACGCCTGTCCGCGCGCGGCGAAGGAACTGGTGGCCAAGTTCGCCTTGAAGCGCAAGCTGGAGGTGGTGATGGTCGCTGGCCAACCGGTGGCCAAGCCGGCGTTCGCCTGTGTGCGCCTGGTGGTGGTGCCCAGTGGGATGGACGCCGCGGACGATTACCTGGTGGAGCAGGCCGAGCCCGGCGACCTGGTGATCTGCAGCGACGTGCCGCTGGCCGACCGGCTGGTGAAGAAGGGTGTCGATGCGCTCGACCCGCGCGGCCGCGAGTTCGACGCGAAGAACATGGGAGAGCGCCTGGCCATGCGCAACCTGTTCACCGACCTGCGCGAGCAGGGACAGGTCGGCGGCGGTCAGGCGGCGTATGGCGAAAAGGACAAGCAGGCGTTCGCCAATGCCCTGGACCGGCTGCTTACCCGCCTGAACAAGGGGTAGGGCTCTTCGTAGGAGCGAGCATGCTCGCGAGTCGCATGGCAGAAAGCTATTCGCGAGCAAGCTCGCTCCTACAGAAACCGATCAGGCCAGCTCCAGCACGCGGTCGACCAGCTTGTTGATGCCGCTGGCCGCTTCGGCGATGGACTGCGCGAGCATGTAGGCCGGGGTGGTCACCAGCTTGTGGTGGACGTCTTCGACGATGCCGTCCACTGCGCAGTCGATGTGCTTGGCGCCCATGCGGGTCAGCGCGGCGGCGGTATCGGCGTCATTACCGATGGTGCATTCGACTCCCGGGCCGTAGATGCGCTCGGCGATGGCCGGGGCAATGCACAGCAGGCCGACCGGCTTGTGCGCGGCGGCGAAGGCTTTGGCCAGCGCCAGCACATCGGGCTGCACTTCGCACTGGTCGCCGGCGAAGGCGAAGTTGCTGAGGTTCTTCGCCGCGCCGAAGCCGCCGGGCACGATCAGGGCGTCGAAGTCCTCTGCCCGCGCTTCGCGGATGTCCTTGACCTCGCCACGGGCGATCCGTGCGGACTCCACCAGCACGTTGCGGCTCTCGGGCATTTCCGCGCCGGTCAGGTGGTTGAGCACGTGGTGCTGGACGATGTTCGGGGCGAAGCACTGCACCACGGCGCCGCGCTGGGACAGGCGCAGCAGGGTGATGACGCTCTCGTGGATCTCGGCGCCGTCGTAGACGCCGCAGCCGGAGAGGATGACGGCAACTTTCTTGTGCATGGAGCTACTCCTGTTTCGGGGCGTGCCTGGCGGGCGAGTCGCTGTCGCGATATGCCGGCCGGGTTGTCACCAGCGGACGTTGTGCCGTGGCGCCAGGGGATTAGGATCGGCCCATAAGCATAACGATTCGGGCGCGCCATGAACTACGTCCTCTACGCAGTACCCTTCTTCTTCCTGCTGATTGGCCTGGAATTGCTCGCCGACCGCTGGCGCGGCTTGTCCACCTACCGCCTGAGCGACGCGCTGAACAGCCTCAGCGCCGGCGTGCTCTCGACCACCAGCGGGTTGCTGACCAAGGGCCTTGGGCTTGTCACCTACCTGTTCGCCTGGCAGCACCTGGCGCTCTTCGAGCTGTCGGTGCATAGCGCCTGGGGCTGGGTGTTCGCGTTCGTCTTCTACGACTTCTGCTACTACTGGAATCACCGCCTGGGCCACGAGCGCAGCATCCTCTGGGCTGCACATTCGGTGCATCACCAGAGCGAGGAGTACAACCTCAGCACCGCGCTGCGGCAGACCAGCACTGGCTTCCTCTTCGGCTGGATCTTCTACCTGCCGATGGCGGTCGTCGGCGTACCGCCGGTGGTGTTCGTCAGCGTTGCGGCGATGAACCTGCTCTACCAGTTCTGGGTGCACACCCGGCATATCCCCAAGCTTGGCTGGTTCGAGTGGATCTTCATCAGCCCGTCCAACCACCGCGTGCATCACGCGCAGAACCCGATCTACATGGATCGCAACTACGGCGGCGTGTTCATCGTCTGGGACCGCCTGTTCGGCACTTTCCAGGAGGAGCTGGACGAGGAGCCAGTGGTGTTCGGCGTCACCGTGCCGCTGGCGAGCTGGAACCCGTTGTGGGCGAACCTGCAGGTCTATGCCTCGCTGTGGAAGGACGCGCGCCGTGCGTCGAGCCTGTGGGACAAGCTGCGCATCTGGTTCATGCGCACCGGTTGGCGGCCTGCCGACGTGGCGGCGCGTTATCCACAGGAGAAGCCGGACCTGGCGCGCTTCCGCAAGTTCGACGTGGCGCTGCCGCGCAGTTGGCAGTGGTACGCGGCGCTGCAGTTTGCCGTCTATGTCATCGGCGGAACCCTGATGCTGGGGCTGGGCGAGGGCTGGAACCTGACCGCGCTGCTACTGGGCTGGGGCTGGATGCTCTTCGGCCTGTTCGCCATCGGCTGCTGGCTGGAGCGCCGGCCCTGGGCGCTGGGCATGGAACTGCTGCGCCTGGCGCTGAACCCGCCTCTGCTTGGCGGTATTGCGCACAGCATGAGCCTGGCGCTGCCGGCCCAGGCGAGCTGGGCGCTGGCAGGCTACACGCTGTTCAGTTTGCTGGGTGTGTGGGCGATTCGCCGGGACGGTCGACAGGCGCAGGCCGCCTGATCAGGCGCCGTTGCGGCTGTTCTTGATGCGGCGGTGCAGCCAGAGCAGCAGGCCCACCGCGATCAGGCCGCCGAGCACCATCAGCTCGTACTTCTTGATGTTGCCCAGCACGCCTTCCAGGACGCTGCCGAAGTAGTACGCGGCAGTGCCCAGGGCGCTGGCCCAGACGATGGCGCCGATGCCGTTGAGCAGCAGATAGCGGACCGGCGGATAGCCGGACAAGCCGATGGCCACCGGCATCACCGTGCGCAGACCGTAGACGAAGCGGAAGCTCAGTACCCAGGCGTCGGGGCGCCGGCGCACCTGCTCCAGGGCTCGGTCGCCGAGCTTCTGCCAGCGCGGCTTGCGCGCGAGCAGATTGCGGCCGTGGCGACGGCCGAGGAAGTACCACAGCTGATCGCCGGCATAGCTGCCGAGGAAGGCAACGGCGATCACGTATTCGAGCTGCATGTAGCCACGGAAGGCGAGGAAACCGGCCAGCACCAGAATGGTCTCGCCCTCGAAGAAAGTGCCGAGGAACAGAGCGAGGTAGCCGAAGTCCTGCAGGAATTGTTGGAGCATCATCGAGGCAGCGCAGCGAAATGAACGCGAAGCCTAACGCGGTTGTCGGCGCGGGGGAAGCTGTCCTCCGCCGGGTTGCTGGCCCTTGCATGGCCCCGCCTGCCTACTTTCGTCGTATCCTGCGGTTTCGCGGGCCTGCGACCGGATGCCGCGACCTTGAGTCGCTGTTACCCCTTGTTACCAATCGGTCATAATCCGGGACTATAACTGTCACACTGTGCCCGTCCCTCGGGCCCTGGAGTACGCCGTGAGCTTCATTTCCGCCGAACGTGCCTTCCCCTTCACCCGCCTGCGCCGCAACCGCCGCGACGAGTTTTCCCGTCGCCTGGTGCGCGAGAACCGTCTGAGCGTCGACGACCTGATCCTTCCGGTGTTCGTCCTCGACGGCAAGAACCAGCGCGAAGCGGTGGCCTCGATGCCGGGTGTCGAGCGCCTGTCCATCGACCTGCTGCTGAAGGAAGCCGAGGAACTGGTCGAACTGGGCATCCCGGCGCTGGCGCTGTTCCCGGTCACTCCGCTGGAGAAGAAGTCCCTCGACGGTGCCGAGGCATTCAACCCGGACGGCATCGCCCAGCGCGCCACCCGCGCCCTGCGCGAGCGCTTCCCGGAGTTGGGGATCATCACCGACGTGGCCCTGGACCCGTTCACCACCCACGGCCAGGACGGCATCCTCGACGAGAACGGCTACGTGCTGAACGACGAGTCCGTCGATGTGCTGGTCAAGCAGGCGCTGTCTCACGCCGAAGCCGGCGCCCAGGTGGTCGCCCCGTCGGACATGATGGACGGCCGCATCGGCGCGATCCGCGAGGCCCTGGAATCCACCGGGCACATCAACACCCGCATCATGGCCTACTCGGCCAAGTACGCCAGCGCCTACTACGGCCCGTTCCGCGACGCGGTCGGCTCCGCCGCCAACCTTGGCAAGAGCAACAAGGCCACCTACCAGATGGACCCGGGCAACAGCGACGAAGCCCTGCACGAGATCGCCGCCGACCTCGCCGAAGGCGCCGACATGGTGATGGTCAAGCCGGGCATGCCCTACCTGGACATCGTGCGCCGGGCCAAGGACGAATTCCGCGCGCCGACCTTCGTCTACCAGGTCAGCGGCGAGTACGCGATGCACATGGCGGCCATCCAGAACGGCTGGCTGAGCGAGGCGGTGATTCTCGAATCCCTTCTGGCTTTCAAGCGTGCCGGTGCCGATGGCATCCTCACCTACTTCGCCAAACGTGCAGCAGAACAACTGAAAAGGGGCGGCTGACGCCCGAAAGAGACTTGCGATGAATACCGAAGGCCAAACCGCTACCGACCTGATCGAAACCGAAGTCACAGTCACCGAAACCCCGGTGGTTCCCGAGACGTCCGCCGAGGTCACCGTCGAGGTGCCCGCCGCGCCGGCGATCAACGTCGACGACAGTGCCCTCTACATTCATCGCGAGCTCTCGCAGCTGCAGTTCAACATCCGCGTGCTGGAACAGGCGCTGGACGAGTCCTATCCGCTGCTCGAGCGCCTGAAGTTCCTGCTGATCTTCTCCAGCAACCTCGACGAGTTCTTCGAGATCCGCGTCGCCGGCCTGAAGAAGCAGATCACCTTCGCCCGCGAACAGGCCGGCGCCGACGGCCTGCTGCCGCAGCAGGCCCTGGCGCGCATCAGCGAGCAGGTGCACGAGCAGGTTGCCCGTCAGTACAGCATCCTCAACGACATCCTCCTGCCGGAGCTGTCCAAGCACGGCGTGCGCTTCATCCGCCGCCGCTACTGGACGCCGAAGATCAAGGCCTGGGTCCGTCGCTTCTTCCGCGACGAGATCGCGCCGATCATCACCCCCATCGGCCTCGACCCGACCCACCCGTTCCCGCTGCTGGTGAACAAGAGCCTGAACTTCGTGGTCGAGCTCGAGGGGATGGACGCCTTCGGCCGCGACTCGGGCCTGGCGATCATTCCGGCGCCGCGCTCTCTGCCGCGGATCATCCGCCTGCCCGAAGACGTGGCCGGGGAGGGCGACAACTATGTCTTCCTGTCCTCGATGATCCACGCCCATGCCGATGACCTGTTCGCCGGCATGAAGGTGAAAGGCTGCTACCAGTTCCGCCTGACCCGTAACGCCGACCTCTCGGTGGACGCGGAAGATGTCGAGGACCTGGCCCGCGCGCTGCGCGGCGAACTCTTCTCGCGTCGCTACGGCGATGCGGTGCGCCTGGAGGTGGTCGACACCTGCCCGACGCACCTGTCGAACTACCTGCTCAAGCAGTTCGGCCTGGCCGAAAGCGAGCTGTACAAGGTCAGCGGCCCGGTCAACCTGACCCGCCTGTTCAGCGTCACGGGCCTGGCCAGCCACCCGGAGCTGCAGAACGCGCCGTTCACTCCGACCATTCCGAAGCTGCTGCAGAAGAAGGAGAACATGTTCGGCGTGCTGGCCAAGCTGGACGTGCTGCTGATGCACCCCTTCGAGTCCTTCACCCCGGTGATCGACCTGCTGCGGCAGGCCGCCAAGGACCCGAGCGTGCTGGCTATCAAGCAGACGCTGTATCGCTCCGGCGCCAACTCCGAGATCGTCGATGCGTTGGTGGAAGCGGCGCGAAACGGCAAGGAGGTCACGGCGGTGATCGAGCTGCGCGCGCGTTTCGACGAAGAGTCCAACCTGCAACTGGCCAGCCGTCTGCAGCAGGCCGGCGCAGTGGTGATCTACGGTGTGGTCGGCTTCAAGACCCACGCCAAGATGATGCTGATCCTCCGTCGCGAGGACGGCGAGCTGCGCCGCTACGCACACCTGGGCACCGGCAACTACCACGCCGGCAACGCCCGTCTGTACACCGACTACAGCCTGCTAACTGCGGACGTGGCGCTGTGCGAAGACCTGCACAAGCTGTTCAACCAGTTGATCGGCATGGGTAAGACCCTGCGCATGAAGAAACTCCTGCATGCGCCCTTCACCCTGAAGAAGAACCTGCTGGAGATGATCAACCGCGAGGCCGCCCAGGCTGCCGAGGGCAAGCCGGCGCACATCATGGCCAAGGTCAACTCGCTGACCGACCCGAAGGTCATCCGCGCGCTGTACAAGGCCAGCCAGGCCGGCGTGAAGATCGACTTGGTGGTGCGTGGCATGTGCTGCCTGCGTCCGGGCGTTCCGGGCGTCTCGCACAACATCCAGGTGCGCTCCATCATCGGTCGTTTCCTCGAGCACAGCCGCATCTACTACTTCCTCAACGGCGGCGACGAGAAGCTCTTCCTCTCCAGCGCCGACTGGATGGAGCGTAACCTCGACATGCGCGTCGAGACCTGCTTCCCGGTGGAGGGCAAGAAGCTGGTGATGCGCGTGAAGAAGGAGCTGGAGCTCTATCTCGCCGACAACACCCAGGCCTGGGTACTGCAGTCCGACGGCAGCTACCAGCGCCTGTCGCCGACCGGCAACCAGAACCCGCGCAACGCCCAGGCGATGCTGCTGGAGCGCCTGTGCACGCCGGTGATCAGCGCGCGCTGATCGCCGCGTAATGAAGAAGCCCCGCCGCCTCGCGCCGGGGCTTTTTCTTGGCCGCGGATCGCTCTCGCCGCTCCGGGGCCGGAACGAAAAAAGGCCCTGCAGCTTGCGCGGCAGGGCCTTTCTCTCGGGGCTTCGGGCTCAGCTGACGCTGAGCTGGTAGCCCACGCGCTGCAGCCAGCCGGCTTCCTGCTCGAAGTCGGCCTGGGTCAGCGGGTTGGCTTCCAGCCAGCCGGCCGGGAAGCGCAGCTCCAGGCTGCGCGCGCCGGCCTGCAGGGTCACTTCGGGCATGGTCTGGGTGCCGCGGATGTGATGGAAGAGGATGGCGAAGCGCAGGATGATGCACAGGCGGATCAGTTTGTCGCCCTCGACACCCAGATCGTTGAACTTGTCCGCCGGGATGTTGCGGCGGTGGCCGCGCACCAGCAGCGCGAGCACCAGTTGGTCCTCGCGGGAGAAGCCGGCAAGGTCGGAGTGCTCGATCAGGTAGGCGCCGTGCTTGTGGTAGTGGTAGTGGGCGATGTCCAGGCCCAGCTCGTGGACCCGCGCGCCCCACACCAGCAGTTCGCGATGGCCTTCGTCCTGCAATTGCCAGGCATCGGCGACCTGATCCAGTGCGGCCAGCGCCTTGGCTTCGACCCGAGCGGCCTGGTCGGCATCGACGTGATAGCGCTCCATCAGGGCGCCGATGGTGCGCTCGCGGACGTCCTCGTGCTGGTGGCGGCCGAGCAGGTCATAGAGCACGCCTTCGCGCAGGGCGCCTTCGGAGTGGGTCATCTGCTTGAGTTCGAGGGCGTCGAACAGCGCCTCGACGATGGCCAGGCCCGCCGGGAAGATCGGCCGGCGGTCGGGCTTGATGCCGTCCAGTTCGAGCTTCTCGACCTCGCCCAGCTTGAGCACCTTGCGCTTGAGCCAGGCCAGGCCTTCGGGATTGATCTCGCCATTGCCGTGGCCGCCGGCCTGGATCGCCAGGCCCACCGAGCGGATGGTCCCGGAGGCGCCGACGGCCTCGTCCCAGCCAAGGCGGCGCAGGCTGTTCTCGATGCCCATCAGCTCGAGGCGCGCGGCGGTGTAGGCCTGGGCGTAGCGAGCAGGGGTGATCTTGCCGTCATTGAAGTAGCGCCGGGTGAAGCTGACGCAGCCCATCTGCAGGCTTTCGCGCAGCAGCGATTCGAAGCGCTGGCCGACGATGAACTCGGTGCTGCCGCCGCCGATATCGACGACCAGGCGGCGGCCCGGGTTGTCCGGCAGGGTGTGCGACACGCCGAGGTAGATCAGGCGCGCTTCTTCGCGGCCGGAGATGACTTCCACCGGGTGACCGAGGATTTCTTCGGCGCGGCGGGTGAATTCGGTGCGGTTGCGTGCTTCGCGCAGGGCGTTGGTGCCGACCACGCGCACCGAGCCCGGCGGCATGCCGTTGATCAGTTGGGCGAAGCGGCGCAGGCAGTCGAAGCCGCGTTGCATGGCTTCTTCGCTGAGCATGCGTTCTTCATCGATGCCGGCGGCCAGCTGAACCTTCTCGCCGAGCCTTTCGAGAATGCGGATCTCGCCATGATCGGCCTTGGCCAGGACCATGTGGAAGCTGTTGGAGCCCAGGTCGAGAGCGGCGATCAGCGGGAAGGTCTTGGCGGGGGTATGAGGCATCTTGAAAAGGTCCGGTAATTAACCTCGACATCCTGCCACGATAGGGCTTGGGTGCCAACGAAAGGCGCCGGGTCGATCGACTTTGGCCGGCTGGGCGATAGGCACACTCAATCGCCTGTGCCTTCCGGTGTGGATCGAGGCGGGCTATGATGGGCCCACTTTTTCGCATCCGACTCCACGGAGAGATTTCATGAGCGAACATATCGTCAGCGTTACCGATGCCAGCTTCGAGCAGGATGTGCTGAAGGCCGAAGGCGCCGTACTGGTCGACTACTGGGCCGAATGGTGCGGTCCCTGCAAGATGATCGCGCCGGTACTCGACGAGATCGCCAAGGACTATCAGGGCAAACTGAAGGTCTGCAAGCTGAACATCGACGAGAACCAGGAAACCCCGCCGAAGTACGGCGTGCGCGGCATTCCGACCCTGATGCTGTTCAAGGGCGGCAACGTCGAAGCGACCAAGGTCGGTGCACTGTCCAAGTCGCAACTGGCTGCCTTCCTCGACAGCAACATCTAAGTTCGAGTTGAAGAAAAAACCCCGCTGAAATGCGGGGTTTTTTTATGGGCGTCCCCTAGACGCCCCTAAATCACGGTGTTACATTCGGCCCGCACCCTGCATCAGGTTGCCCCTTCAAGCCGTCGCCGACGCACTTCCTATTCGAATTTCAATGCGATCCTGTCGTCACTCTGCGGCACGGCATTTCAAGCATTCACGCTTGTTTCCTTCATTCTTTCTTTTCAATAACACCTCCCTCTTATGAATCTGACCGAACTCAAGCAAAAGCCGATTGCCGAACTGCTGGAAATGTCCGATGCCATGGGCCTGGAAAACATGGCTCGTTCGCGCAAGCAGGACATCATCTTCGCGCTGCTGAAGAAGCACGCGAAAGGTGGCGAGGAAATCTCCGGTGACGGCGTGCTGGAGATTCTCCAGGATGGCTTCGGCTTCCTGCGCTCCGCCGACTCCTCGTACCTGGCCGGCCCGGACGACATCTACGTCTCGCCCAGCCAGATCCGCCGGTTCAACCTGCGCACCGGGGACACCATCGTTGGCAAGATTCGTCCGCCGAAGGAAGGTGAGCGTTACTTCGCGCTGCTCAAGGTCGATTCGATCAACTTCGATCGTCCGGAGAACGCGAAGAACAAGATTCTCTTCGAGAACCTGACCCCGCTGTTCCCGACCAAGCGCCTGACCATGGAAGCCGGCAACGGCTCCACCGAGGACCTCACCGGCCGGGTGATCGACCTCTGCGCTCCGATCGGCAAGGGCCAGCGCGGCCTGATCGTCGCACCGCCGAAAGCCGGTAAGACCATCATGCTGCAGAACATCGCGTCCAACATCACGCGCAACAACCCCGAGTGCCACCTGATCGTCCTGCTGATTGACGAGCGCCCGGAAGAAGTGACCGAGATGCAGCGCACCGTGCGCGGCGAAGTGGTCGCCTCCACCTTCGATGAACCGCCGACCCGCCACGTGCAGGTCGCCGAGATGGTGATCGAGAAGGCCAAGCGCCTGGTCGAGCACAAGAAGGACGTGATCATCCTGCTCGACTCCATCACCCGCCTGGCGCGTGCCTACAACACCGTGATCCCGAGCTCCGGCAAGGTGCTCACCGGTGGTGTCGACGCCCACGCCCTGGAGAAGCCCAAGCGCTTCTTCGGCGCCGCGCGCAACATCGAGGAAGGCGGTTCGCTGACCATCCTCGCCACCGCGCTGATCGAAACCGGCTCGAAGATGGACGAGGTGATCTACGAGGAGTTCAAAGGCACCGGTAACTCGGAGCTGATCCTCGACCGCCGCATCTCCGAGAAGCGCGTCTTCCCGGCCATCAACATCAACCGTTCGGGCACCCGTCGCGAAGAGCTGCTCACCGGTGAGGAAGAGCTGCAGCGCATGTGGATTCTGCGCAAGATCCTCCACCCGATGGACGAGATCGCCGCCGTCGAGTTCCTGCTCGACAAGCTGCGTCAGACCAAGACCAACGACGAGTTCTTCGACTCGATGAAGCGCAGCAAGTAAGCGCCGTTGTTCGACGTGAAGGCCGGGGAAACCCGGCCTTCGTGTTTCTGCGAGCCGTTGTTAACGGCTAAACTGTCGCATCTTCGCCTTCATCATCGAGATCTCCATGCAGTATCGCGATCTGCGCGAGTTCATCGCCGCCCTCGAGCAGCGTGGGCAGCTCAAGCGCATCCAGGTGCCGGTTTCCCCCGTGCTGGAAATGACCGAGGTGTGCGACCGCACCCTGCGCGCCAAGGGCCCGGCCCTGCTGTTCGAGAAACCCACCGGCTTCGACATGCCGGTACTCGGCAATCTCTTCGGCACGCCCGAGCGGGTCGCCCTGGGCATGGGCGCCGAGGATGTCGGCGAGCTGCGCGAAATCGGCAAGCTGCTGGCTTTCCTCAAGGAGCCCGAGCCGCCCAAGGGGCTGAAGGACGCCTGGTCCAAGCTGCCGATCTTCAAGAAGGTCATCAACATGGCGCCCAAGGTCCTGCGCGACGGGCCCTGCCAGGAAGTGATCGAGGAAGGCGAGGCCGTCGACCTGACCAAGCTGCCGGTGCAGACCTGCTGGCCAGGCGACGTCGGACCGCTGATCACCTGGGGCCTGACCGTCACCCGCGGCCCGAACAAGGAGCGGCAGAACCTCGGTATCTACCGCCAGCAGGTGATCGGCCGCAACAAGGTGATCATGCGCTGGCTCAGCCACCGCGGCGGCGCGCTGGACTACCGCGAGTGGTGCCAGAAGCACCCGAACACGCCTTACCCGGTGGCCGTGGCCCTGGGCGCCGATCCGGCGACTATCCTCGGCGCCGTCACCCCGGTGCCGGACAGCCTCTCCGAATATGCCTTCGCCGGCCTGCTGCGCGGGCACAAGACCGAGCTGGTGAAGTGCATCGGCAATGACCTGCAGGTGCCGGCCAGCGCCGAGATCGTCCTCGAAGGGGTGATTCATCCCGGCGAGATGGCCGACGAAGGTCCCTACGGCGACCACACCGGCTACTACAACGAGGTCGATCGCTTCCCGGTGTTCACCGTCGAGCGCATCACCCGTCGGCAGAAACCGATCTACCACAGCACCTACACTGGGCGGCCGCCGGATGAGCCGGCGATCCTCGGCGTGGCGCTGAACGAAGTCTTCGTGCCGATCCTGCAGAAGCAGTTCCCCGAGATCACCGACTTCTACCTGCCGCCCGAAGGTTGCTCGTACCGCATGGCGGTGGTGACCATGAAGAAGCAGTATCCGGGGCACGCCAAGCGCGTAATGCTGGGTGTCTGGTCGTTCCTGCGACAGTTCATGTACACCAAGTTCGTCATAGTCACCGACGACGACGTCAATGCGCGGGACTGGAACGACGTGATCTGGGCGATCACCACGCGCATGGACCCCAAACGGGACACGGTGATGATCGACAACACTCCCATCGACTACCTCGACTTCGCCTCGCCGATCTCCGGCCTGGGCTCGAAGATGGGCCTGGACGCCACCCACAAGTGGCCGGGCGAGACCAGCCGCGAGTGGGGCCGGGTCATCGAGAAGGATGCGGCGGTGACGCGCCGGATCGACGAGATCTGGGCCAGCCTGGGGATCGACTGATGGGGACCGTGTCGTGCGCGTGACCCTGCAACCTTCCGGCGCCAGCTTCGAGGCCCAGCCCGGCGAGCGCATCCTCGATGCCGCGCGGCGCCTGGGGTTCGACTGCCCGCAAAGCTGCCGTAACGGCAACTGCCACATCTGCGCCGCGCTGCTGGTCGAAGGCAGCGTGCGCCAGGATGGCGAGGTGCGCGACCACGGCGAGTTGTTCACCTGCCTGGCCGAACCCCTGGAAGACTGCGTGCTGCACTGGGACGGCGTGCTCGCCCCGGGCGAGCTGCCGGTGCGCAAGCTGGCCTGCCAGGTGACCCTGTGCGAAGCGGTGGGTGGCGACGTCTGGCGTGTGCGCCTGCGCGCACCGGCCGGTAAGCCGCCGCGCTACCACGCCGGGCAGTACATGCTGATCGAGCGTCCGAGCGGCGCTTCCGCGTTCTCCATGGCCTCTGCGCCGAACGAGGGGCGCGACCTGGAGCTGCACATCCTGACCCGAGAGAACAGCGCCATCGAGCTGATCGAGCAGCTGCGGCGCGAGCGCATCGCCCGCGTGCAACTGCCCTTCGGCGATGCGCACCTGGCCGAGCTGCCCGCCGGCCCGCTGGTGCTGATCGCCGCCGGCACCGGGATGGCGCAGATGCACAGCCTGATCGAGCATTGCCGCGCCCAGGGCTTCGCCCATCCGGTGCACCTGTACTGGGGTGTGCGCCAGCCCGAGGACTTCTACGCGCTGCCGCACTGGGACGAATGGAAGAGCCTGCCCAACCTGCACCTGCACAAGGTGGTCAGCGATCCGGTGGAGTGGGATGGCCGCCGCGGCCTGCTGCATGAGGCGGTCTGCGAGGACTTCGCCGATCTCGCCGCGCTCACGGTCTACGCCAGCGGTTCGCCGGCGATGGTCTACGCGACACTCGATGCGTTGGTGGCGGCCGGGATGGATGCGCACCAGATGCGCGCCGACGTGTTTGCCTACGCGCCGCGCGACTAAGCCGGGCAGAACGCCTTGTCCGCGAATCGCGGGCATGGCCCGCTCCTACATCGCGGATGAGATCCGCTCCTATGGCAGAGCCGACGGAAACTCCGCCGCCAGGATCTCCGCCAGCCATGCACTGAACCACTCGATGTCGGCGCTGCTCGGCCCCGGCGGAATCAGCAGCTGATAGCTCTCCAGGCGCACCTGGTTCGGCAGCGGCCGCACCAGCGCGCCGGATTCCAGCTCCTTGCGCACCAGCACCTCGTTGGCCAGGGCGATGCCGGCGCCGGCTTCGGCCATCGACAGCGCGTGGTCGTTGCTGACGTAGAGCACATCCGAGGTGACGCGGATATCCAGGTGATTGGCGGCGAACCAGGCGTTCCACCATTCGCCGTCGTCGACGTGGATCAGCTCGTGCTTCACCAGCTCCTCCGCGCCGCCCAGCGGGCCGTGCTGCGCCAGGTAGCTTGGCGAGCACACCGGGAAGACCTGCGGGTGGAGCAGGGTGGCGTGGCTCTGGGGGTATTGCCCGGGCATGCCGTAGACGATGCCCAGGTCGGCGCTCTTGCCGTCCACTTCGCTGAAGGTCGGGTTCGGCTCGATCGCCACTTTCAGCCCCGGGCGCTGCTGGCGCAGGGCTTCCAGGTGTGGCATCAGCCAGCGCTTGGCGAAGGCCGGCACCACCAGGATCTTCAGCCAGCGCGCCGAACCACCCGGGGTCAGTTCCAGGCTGGCCTCGGCGATCTGCTGCAGCGCTGTGGATATCTTCGCGTAGTAGCGCTGCCCGGCCGGGGTCAGGGTCACGCCGCGCGGCGTGCGTTCGAGCAGGCGCACCCCCAGCCACTCCTCCAGCAGGCGCACGTGGCGGCCGATGGCCGGCTGCGTGACGTGCAGCGCCTGCGAAGCGGCGACGTAGCTGCCCAGGCGCGCTGCAGCCTCGAAGGCGCGTACGGCGTTGAGCGGAGGAAGGCGCGGAGTTGCCATTAGGAAGGGTCCGAGTTTGTTGTTAATTTTTTTAACATCGAATGTAAGAAAATTGAGCTTTTTGCTCAACCGCAATCTGGCCACACTCGCCCCCAGCAGCCTCACCACAATATCCGCCGCTCACGGCGAACCGCTGCAGAAGTGCGTTTTCCCCAGTCCTGCCAGAACAAATACAAGCCCCGCCATGCCCAGGCATCGACGGGGAGGGAACCGGAGGTATTTCCATGAGTGCCCTGCACAATCTGCAGACGGCCGCCGTCTCCATCCGCTCGGTGCGCAAGGTCTACGGCGACCCGGACAGCGGTCCGGTTGCGCTGAAGAGCGTCGACCTGGATATCCGCGACAACGAATTCTTCACCCTGCTCGGCCCGTCCGGCTGCGGCAAGACCACGCTGCTGCGGATGATCGCCGGCTTCGAGTTCCCCACCTCCGGCGAGATCCGCCTGTACGGCGAGAACATCGCCGACCGGCCGCCCTATGCGCGGCCGGTGAACACCGTGTTCCAGCACTACGCGCTGTTCCCGCACATGACCATCGGCGAAAACCTGGCCTTCGGCCTGGAATCGCACCCGATGGGCCAGCGCCTGGGCAAGGCGGCGGTCGCCGAGCGGGTTCGCGAGATGCTCGCCCTGGTGCAGATGGAGCGCTTCGCCGAGCGCCGACCGACCCAGCTCTCCGGCGGCCAGCAACAACGCGTGGCGCTGGCCCGCGCGCTGGCGCCGCATCCGAAAGTGCTGCTGCTAGACGAACCGCTTTCGGCGCTCGACCTCAAGCTGCGCCAGGCCATGCGCGAGGAACTGAAGACTATCCAGGGCAAGACCGGGATCACGTTCATCTTCGTCACCCACGACCAGGAAGAAGCCCTGACCATGTCCGACCGCATCGCCGTGCTCGCCAATGGCGAAGTGCAGCAGGTCGGCCGCCCGGCGGACATCTACGAGCAGCCGCGCAACCGTTTCGTCGCCGACTTCATCGGCGAGACCAACTTCCTCCCGGCGCAGGTCGCCGAGCTGGCCGAGGGTCAGGCGCTGTTCCGCATCCCGGGCGGTCAGGCGCTGCGCGCGCAGAGCCGAGACGGCCTGCGCGCGGGAGCCGAGGTGACCCTGTCGATCCGCCCGGAGCGCCTGCGCTTGGTGGATGCCGACAGCCCCGAAGCGACCCCCTGCACCCTGGTCGAGCAGATCTACCTGGGCACCGACCTGCAGTACCAGGTCAGCCTCGCCGACGGCACCCGCCTGCGGGTGCGCGCGCCGAACAGCGCCGGGCAGAGCCAGCGTTTCGCTCCGGGCCAGCGTCTCGGCCTGCAGTTCGACCGCGACAGCGCCAGCGTGCTGCTGGACTAAAGCCGAGGAACTCGCCATGACATCACTCACCACTCGCCCCGGCAACGCCCTGGAGCGGCGCCGGGCGCTGGGCAACATCCTCGGCGTCTCGCCGGCGCTGCTCGCCATCGGCCTGTTCCTGGTGGTGCCGATCCTCATCGTGGTCGCCTACTCGCTGATGCAGGCCAACCCCTACGGCGGGGTCAACCACGCGTTCAGCACCGAAGCCTACGTCTCGCTGCTGTTCGAGCGGCAGATGGACGACAGCCTGGCCTTCGCCGACTCCTACCTGGTCATCGCCCTGCGCTCGCTGGGTATCGCCACGGCGACCACGCTGATCACCCTGCTGGTCGGCTTCCCGGTGGCGGTCTGGCTGGCCATGCAGCCGGCCAAGCGCCGCGGCCTGCTGATCTTCCTGATCACGGTGCCGTTCTGGGCAAACCTGCTGATCCGCACCTACGCCTGGATCCTGCTGCTGCGCGGCACCGGCGTGATCAACAACGGCCTCATGGGCCTTGGCCTGATCCAGCAGCCGCTGCCGCTGCTCTACAACGAAGGCGCGGTGCTGCTGGGGCTGGTCTACACCTACGCGCCCTTCGTGGTGCTGCCGATCTATTCGACCCTGGAGAAGATGGACATGCGCCTGCTCGAAGCCGCCCAGGACCTCTACGCCGGGCGCCTGCGCACGCTGCGCAAGGTGGTCCTGCCGATCGCCCGGCCGGGCATCCTGGCCGGCGCCATCCTCACCTTCGTGCCCTGCCTGGGCGCGATGATCGCCCCCGAACTGCTCGGCGGTGGGACCAAGATGATGCTCGGCAACCTGATCTTCCGGCAGTTCGCCGACTCGCGTAACTGGCCCTTTGGCGCGGCCCTGTCGCTGGTGCTGATGGCGGTGGTGATGCTCGCCCTGACCTTCTACGCCATGCGCGCCGAGCGCCTGCGTGTTGCCCGGGGAGGTGTGTGATGCTCGCTCTGCTGCGCAAGCGCCGTCTCGGCGTACAGGACTTCCCCGGCTTCGGCGGGTTCAGCTTCCTGTTCTACCTCTACCTTTACGCGCCCATCGTGGTGCTGGTGATCTACTCGTTCAACGCCAACCAGTCGGCCACCGTCTGGACCGGTTTCAGTCTCGACTGGTACCGCGCCGCCTTCGCCAACCAGGCGCTGCGCGCGGCCGCCGGCAACAGCCTGCTGATCGCCGTGTGCGCCAGCATGATCGCCACCGCCATCGCCACCCTGGCCGCGCTGGGCACCTCGCGCGGGGCCAAGTTCAAGGGCATGCGCCTGTCGATGGGCACCATCATGCTGCCGCTGGTGCTGCCGGAAATCGTGGTCGGCGTCGCCACCCTGGCGCTGTTCTCCAGCCTCGGCGTGTCCCTGGGCTACGGCAACCTGATCATCGCCCACACGGTGTTCTGCATCCCCTTCGCCTTCCTGCCGATCCGTGCCCGTCTCGAGGACATGGACCTGTCGCTCGAGCAGGCCGCCTCGGACCTGTACGCCGGGCCCTGGCGGACCTTCCGCAAGGTCACCCTGCCGCTGCTGATGCCGGGCATCTTCTCCGGGCTGATGCTCGCCTTCATCGTCTCGCTGGATAACTTCGTGATCTCGATGATGGTCTCCCAGGCCGGCACCACCACCTTGCCGATCTTCATCTTCGGCCTGCTGCGGATGGGCGTCACACCGGACGTCAACGCGGTGTCGACGCTGATCCTCGGGGTCTCCGTGTTCTTCGTCAGCCTGTCCTTCCTGCTCGGCAAATCCAAAGCCTGAGCGCCACGCCAACACCAGGAGTCACAATGAGCAAGTCGATCGCAGTCATCGCCGCCACCCTGTCGCTGAGCCTGGCCGGGGCGGCCAACGCCGCCGGGCAGGTCAACGTCATCAGCTGGAGCGGCTACTTCTCGCCGCAGATCATCGAGAAGTTCGAGAAGCAGACCGGCATCAAGGTCACGGTGGATTCCTACGACTCCAACGAAACCCTGCTGGCCAAGCTGAAGCAGGGCGGCAGCGGCTACGACGTGGCCATCCCCTCGCACCAGTTCGTGCCCATCCTGGTCCACGAGAACCTGCTGGAACGCTTCGATCCGGTGAAGCAGCCGTACTACGCGAACATCGTCGACAACCTGCAGAAACCGAGCTGGGATCCGGAGGGTGGCTACTCGGTGCCCTTCATCTGGGGCACCACCAGCGTGGTGCTGGACACCGCGCTCTACAAGGGCCCGACCGACAGCTACAAGGTGCTCTTCGAGCCGCCCCAGGAGCTGCAGGGCAAGGTCAACATGCTCGACTCGGTGAACGAGGTGATGGACTCCGCCAGCCTCTACCTGGGCATCCCGCTGTGCAGCGAGGACCCCAAGCAGGTGCAACAGGTGCTGAACCTGCTCAAGGCGCAGAAGCCGTTCGTGAAGACCTACAGCTCCAAGGCCGGCTCGGTGCGCGAGAACCTGGCCTCCGGCGAGACCTCGATGTCGCTGTTCTGGGGCGGCTCGTCGCTGCGCGCCCGCGAGATGAAGCCGAGCCTGAAGTACCTCTATCCGAAGGAAGGCGTGGTGGCCTGGGTGGACAACATGGTGATCCCCAAGGGCGCCAAGGATCCTGAAGCGGCGCGCCAGTTCATCGCCTTCATGAGTCAGCCGGAGAACTCGGCGATGACCCAGAACTTCCTCAAGCACCAGAGCCCGATCAAGGGCACCGACGCCTTCCTCGCCCCGAGCCTGAAGGACGCGCCGGAACTGCACATCCCCGAGGGCACCAAGGTGGTCTTCAGCAAGACCTGCGGCGAAGGCGCCATCCGCCTGGCCGACCGCCTGTGGACCAACCTGATGCGCTGAGTGCCACCCGGGCCCCGTTCGCGGGGCCATCCTGAATAACCTGTACATCGCCCGGTGCGCCGTGGCGCGGGCCTGCTCGCGCCGCGATCGCCTAATGGGCACTGCCGGAAACATGAAGAAGGCCCGATCCATGAGCCAGAACCCGAACCTCAGCGAACTCGTCCAGCTCCAGGCCCATGAGCTGGCGCAACGCATCCGTCTGCGCCAGGTGTCCTGCCGCGAAGTGATGAGCGATTACCTCGCGCACATCGAACGCTTCAACCCGGCGGTCAACGCCCTGATCAGCCTGCAACCGGCCGAGCAGCTGCTGGCCGAGGCCGATGCCCGTGACGCGGAGCTGGCGCGCGGCGAGTACCGTGGCTGGATGCACGGCCTGCCGCACGCCATCAAGGACCTCTCGCTGACCCGCGGCATCCGCACCACGCTTGGCTCCCCGTTGTTCAGCGACTTCATGCCCGAGCGCGACGGCATCATGGTCGAGCGCATCCGCGCCGCCGGCGCCGTTCTCATCGGCAAGAGCAACACCCCGGAATTCGGCCTCGGCTCGCAGAGCTACAACCCGATCTTCGGCGCTACCGGCTGCGCCTACGACCCGACTCGCACGGCAGGCGGCAGCAGCGGCGGGGCGGCGGCAGCCGTGGCCCTGCAACTGGTGCCGGTGGCCGACGGCAGCGACATGATGGGCTCGCTGCGCAACCCGGCCGCCTTCAACAACATCTTCGGCTTCCGTCCATCCCAGGGCCGTGTGCCCTTCGACGACTCCGCCGACCTGTTCTTCGACCAGCTCGGCTACGAAGGCCCCATGGCCCGCAGCGTGCGTGACCTGGCCCTGCTGCTGTCGGTGCAGGCCGGCGGCGATGCGCGTGCGCCGCTGTCGATTTCCGAGTCCGGCGCGGCCTTCGCCGGCTCGCTGGAACGCGACTTCAAGGGCGCACGCCTGGGCTGGCTGGGCGACCTCGGTGGCCATCTGCCGATGGAGCGCGGTGTGCTGGAACTGTGCGAGCGTTCCTTCGCCGACTTCGAGTCCATCGGCTGCAGCGTCGAACCCTGCGCCCTGGGCTACTCCGCCGAGCGCCTGTGGGACTGCTGGCGCACCTTGCGGCACTTCTTCGTCGCCGGTTCGCTGGGCAGCCTCTATGCCGACCCGGCCAAGTGCGAGCTGCTCAAGGAAGAGGCGCGCTGGGAAGTCGAGCACGGCCTGTTGCTGTCGGGCATGGACGTGTACCGCGCGACCGTTGCGCGCAGCGACTGGTACCGCGCCATCCAGTGCCTGTTCGAACATTACGACTACCTGCTGCTGCCCAGCGCCCAGGTCTTTCCCTTCGACAAGACCCAGCACTGGCCGAAGGAGATCGCCGGCCGTGCCATGGACACCTACCACCGCTGGATGGAGGTGGTGATCCCCGGCACCTTGTCCGGTTGTCCGGTGGCCAACGTGCCGGTCGGCTTCAATCAACAGGGCTTGCCCATGGGCCTGCAGATCATCGGCCGGCACCAGGCCGACCTGGCGGTGCTGCAACTCGCCCACGCCTATGAGCAGGCCAGCAACTGGTACCGGCGCTGCCCGCCGCCGCTGTTGGCGCAGTAGGGCGCGTCGACGAAGGAGGCTCCATGAACGTCAGCTTCTTCCAGGAACTCTTGCAGAGCATCAGTGAGCGCGGCCGGCAGTTGCTGGAGTCGCGCGAGCCGACGCCGATCAGCGCGGCGACGCTGGTGGAAGCCAGCCGCCGGCTGCTCTCCGGGCACGGCGAGGCATCCGGCGTGGCGCTGGCGCGGCAGGTGCTGTGCGCCTATCGCGATTGCCCGGAGGCGCAGCAGAAAGCCTTCTTCGACAACCTGCTGAACGACTTCGCGCCGCCCCGCGAGGCATTGGCCGAGGCCTGCAAACGCTACCTGGAAAACCCCGGCGCCGAGCAGGTCACCGCGCTCTTCGAGGCCTGCGAGCCGCCGCGCCAGGAACTCTTCCGCCGGCTCAACCAGGCCCCCGGCGGCACCGCCGAGCTGATCGCCATGCGCAACCTGCTGCTGCGTGAACTCAAGGCCCGCCCGGAACTGGCAGCGGTCGACTACGACCTGCAGCACCTGCTGGCTTCCTGGTTCAACCGGGGTTTCCTGGTGCTGCGGCGCATCGACTGGTCGACCCCGGCGGCGATCCTGGAAAAGATCATCCGCTACGAAGCCGTGCATGCGATCAAGGACTGGGACGACCTGCGCAGCCGCCTGCAACCGGCTGACCGCCGCTGCTTCGGCTTCTTCCACCCGGCCCTGCCGGAGGAGCCGCTGATCTTCGTCGAGGTGGCGCTGACCCGCGAAATGCCCGGCGCCATCGCCGAGATCCTCGAACAGCAGGGCGAGGCTGCCGAGGCGCCGGACATCGCCGTGTTCTATTCGATCAGCAACTGCCAGGACGGCCTGCGCGGCATCTCCTTCGGCAACTTCCTGATCAAGCAGGTGGTTGAGGAACTGGCCCGCGAAGTGCCGGGGCTCAAGCAGTTCGTCACCCTCTCGCCAGTGCCCGGTTTCCGCCGTTGGCTGGACAGCCGCGCGGCCGAGCCGCAAGTCGCCGAATGCCTCAAGGCGCTCAAGCCCGACGCACCGCCGCCACCACGCCTGGAGCAACCGTTGCTGGCGCTGGCCGCCGAATACTTCCTCACCGCGAAGAACGCCGAGGGGCGTCCGCTGGACCCGGTGGCGCGCTTCCACCTGGGCAACGGCGCGCGCCTGGAGCGCCTGAACTGGCGCGGCGATCTCTCCGCCAGCGGCCTGCGCCAGGCCGCCGGGCTGATGGTCAACTACCGCTACGAACTGCGTCAGATCGAGAAAAACCACGAAGCCTATGCCAACCAGGGCACGGTGATCGCCGCCAACGAGGTCAAGCGACATCTCACCCCACCGGCCAAGCCACGCCGCTAGGAACCGCCATGAACCAGAGCCTTTTCGCCGCCATCGGCAAGCACCTGCCCGCCGACCTGAACAAGCCCTTCATCCGCACGCCCGAAGGCGACGGCTACAGCTACGCCGAGATGCTGCGTAGCAGCTCGCAATTCGCCCATGCCTTGGTCGAACTCGGCGTGCAGCCGGGCGACCGCGTCGCCGTGCAGGTCGACAAGAGCCCCGAGGCGATCATGCTTTACCTCGGCACCCTGCGTGCCGGCGCGGTCTACCTGCCGCTGAACAGCGGCTACACCGCCGACGAGCTGGCCTACTTCCTCGGCGATGCCGAGCCCACGCTGTTCGTCTGCACGCCGGCCTTCGAAGCCGAAGCCAAGGCACTCGGCGAACGCTGTGGCGTGGCCCGCGTGGCCACCCTCGGCAAGCGCTGCGACGGCAGCCTGATGCAGCAGGTGCAGGGCAAGCCGGGGCGCTTCATCGACGTCGAGCGCACGGCCGACGACCTCGCTGCGATCCTCTACACCTCCGGCACCACCGGGCGCTCCAAGGGCGCGATGATCAGCCACGGCAACCTGGTCTCCAACGCCCGCGCGCTGGTCGAGGCCTGGGCGATCACTGCAGATGACTGGCTGCTGCATGCGCTGCCGATCTTCCATATCCACGGCCTGTTCGTGGCCACCAACAGCCTGCTGATGGCCGGCGGTTCGCTGCTGTTCGTCGAGAAATTCGACGCCGCCGAAGTGCTGCGCCTGCTGCCGCAGGTGAACCTGCTGATGGGCGTGCCGACCTTCTACACCCGCCTGCTCGACCAGCCAGGCCTGACTCGCGAGGCCGTGGCGCACATGCGCCTGTTCGTTTCCGGCTCGGCGCCGCTCACCGCCGAGACGCACAAGGCGTTCCGCGAGCGCACCGGGGTGGCAATCCTCGAACGCTACGGCATGACCGAAACCGGCATGAACACTTCCAACCCGCTCAATGGCGAACGCATCGCCGGCACCGTCGGCTTCCCGCTGCCGGGCGTCGAACTGCGCATCACCGACCCGACCGCGAAGGAGCCGACTCCGCTGCCGCAGGGCGAGCCGGGAATGATCGAAGTGCGCGGCGCCAACGTCTTCCGCGGCTACTGGCGCATGCCGGAAAAGACCGCCGAGGAACTGCGCGCGGACGGCTACTTCATGACCGGCGACATCGGCCTGATCGATGACAAGGGCTACGTGCAGATCGTCGGGCGCAGCAAGGACATGATCATCAGCGGCGGCTACAACGTGTACCCGAAGGAGTTGGAGCAGATCATCGACACCCTGCCGGGCGTCGCCGAGTCGGCAGTGATCGGCGTGCCTCACCGCGACTTCGGCGAAGGCGTGACGGCGGTGGTGGTGGCCAAGCCTGGCGAGGCGCCGAGTGAAGCTGCGATTCTCGCCGGCCTGGACGGCAAGCTAGCGCGCTACAAACAACCCAAGCGCGTGATGATCGTCGATGCGCTGCCGCGCAACGTGATGGGCAAGGTGCAGAAGAACCAGCTGCGCGAGCAGTTCAAGCAGCTTTACACCTGAGGCTGGGTCGGATGGGTTTCGCTTCGCTCAACCGTATCCTGCGAACATGAAACAGCCCCGCCTAGGCGGGGCTGTTTCATTCCTGTAGGAGCGAACCTTGTCCGCGAGAAATCGCGGATGAGATCCGCTCCTACAGTGGGCGCAATGGCTCAGCGCACCGTCACCACAACCTTGCCGACCGCGCGACGCTGGCCCAGGTGGTTGATGGCGTCGGCAGCCTTCTCCAGCGGATAGGTCTGCGACACCAGCGGCTTCAGCTTGCCCTCGCCGTACCACTGGAACAGCTGCTGGAAGTTCGCCGCGTTGTCCTGCGGCTGGCGCTGGGCGAAGGCGCCCCAGAACACGCCGACCAGGGATGCACCCTTGAGCAGCGGCAGGTTGGCCGGCAGCGAGGGGATGGTGCCGCTGGCGAAACCGACCACCAGCAGGCGGCCGTTCCAGGCGATGCTGCGGAAGGCTTCCTCGAAGAAGTCGCCGCCCACCGGGTCGTAGATCACGTCCACGCCCTGGCCACCGGTGATTTCCTTGAGCTTGTCCTTCAGGCTGCCTTCGCTGTAGTTGATCAGCACGTCGGCACCGGCGGCCTTGGCCACTTCCAGCTTGGCGTCGCTGCTCGCGGCGGCGATCACCTTGGCACCCATCGCCTTGCCGATCTCCACCGCGGCCAGGCCAACGCCGCCGGAGGCGCCGAGCACCAGCAGGGTCTCGCCCGGCTGCAGGTTGGCGCGCTGCTTGAGTGCGTGCATCGAGGTGCCATAGGTCATGCCGAAGGCGGCGGCGGTGGTGAAGTCCATGCCGGCCGGGATCGGCAGCACGTTGTAGCCGCCCACCGCGACCTGCTCGGCGAAGCTGCCCCAGCCGGTGAGGGCGATGACCCGGTCGCCGACCTTCAGGTGCGAGACCTTCTCGCCAACCGCGGCGACCACGCCCGCGGCTTCGCCGCCCGGGGCGAAGGGGAAGGGTGGCTTGAACTGGTATTTGCCCTCGATGATCAGGGTGTCGGGGAAGTTGACCCCCGCTGCATGCACGTCGAGCAGGACCTCGTTCTTCTTCGGCTCGGGGCTGGCGATGTCTTCCAGCACCAGGGTTTCGGCGGGGCCGAAGGCTTTGCACAGCACGGCTTTCATCGGGGCGGACTCCTTGCGGGTGAGGCGGGCAGTGTAGGAGTGGGCAGGCGAGGGGCAAATCAGTATGGTCCCGGCTTATGCCGCTGCATAACCGCTGGGCTTGGGCCGCGCGCCGAGTCTGGCTATGCTTGCCGGCATCATTTCTGGAGAAGTCGCCTTGAGAGCCCTGATTGCCCTTTTGCTGGTCCTGTTCCTCGCCCCCGTGATGGCGGAGGAGGAAGCCAAGCCGGAAGACGCCAACA
Source organism: Pseudomonas sp. QL9 (assembly GCF_041409665.1). Classification (NCBI taxonomy): domain Bacteria; kingdom Pseudomonadati; phylum Pseudomonadota; class Gammaproteobacteria; order Pseudomonadales; family Pseudomonadaceae; genus Pseudomonas; species Pseudomonas sp. QL9. The sequence continues at coordinate 2,303,687 of NZ_CP166971.1, read as the reverse complement.
AGCCCTTGTTCGTCGACCTCACTCCGGCCCTGGTGGGCAACTACGGCAGCGGTCCCAAGCTGAAGTACTTCAAGGCAGACATCGCCCTGAAGGTCGCGGGCAAGGAGACGGCGGACAAGGTCGAGCACCACGAGCCGCTGATCCGCAACCAGCTGATCATGCTGTTCGCCCAGCAGACCGACGAAACCCTCGGCAGCGTCGAGGCCAAGGAAAAGCTGCGCCAAGAGGCGCTCAAGCAGGTGCAGACGGTCCTCAAGGAGGAGGAAGGCAAGCCGCTGGTGGACGACCTGTTGTTTAACAACCTGATCGTCCAGCCCTGATCTGACACAGGAAATAGTCGTCATTTTCAGCGATTCGGGTCGCGTCTGACCTGAATCAAGGCCATTGCCTCTCTCTTCTCGGAAGATCCCTACACGATTGGTCGAAAGGCCGTTCAAGAGAGGGTGCGATGAAGGGAAATTCAAAACGCTGGCTGGTTCGTGGCGCGGTTCTTGTGGCCGCTGCCTTGGTGGCCGCATTGGCTTGGCACATGTTGAAGCCGAAAGGCCTCGGCGACGGCTTCGCCAGCGGCAACGGGCGCATCGAGGCGACCGAGGTCGACGTAGCGACCAAGCTCCCCGGGCGCATCGCCGAGATCAAGGTCGACGAAGGCGACTTCGTGAAGACCGGCGACCTGGTGGCGCGCATGGACACCCAGGTGCTCCAGGCGCAACTGGCCCAGGCCCAGGCCGAGGTACGCCAGGCGCAGAACGCCAAGCTCACCGCCGAATCCCTGGTGGCCCAGCGCAACAGCGAGAAAAGCACCGCGGAGGCGGTGGTCGCTCAGCGCCAGGCCGAACTCACCGCTGCGCAGAAGCGCTTCAGCCGTACCGAGCGGCTGGTGGCTCGAAATGCCCTGCCGCAGCAGCAACTGGATGACGACCGCGCCGTGCTGCAAAGCGCCCAGGCAGCGCTGTCGGCAGCACGCTCGCAGGTCATCTCCGCGCAGGCGGCAATCGAGGCCGGACGTTCCCAGGTGATCGAGGCGCAGTCGGCCATCGAGGCGGCCAACGCCAGCGTCGCCCGCCTGCAGGCAGACATCGACGACAGCCTGCTGCGCGCCCCGCGCGACGGGCGCGTGCAGTACCGCGTGGCGCAGCCGGGCGAGGTGCTGCCGGCGGGCGGCAAGCTGCTCAACATGGTCGACCTCACCGACGTCTACATGACCTTCTTCCTTGCCGCGCCCCAGGCTGGGCGTGTGCAACTTGGCCAGGAGGTGCGCCTGGTGATAGATGCAGCGCCGCAATACGTGATCCCTGCGAAGGTCTCCTACGTGGCCAGCGTCGCGCAGTTCACGCCCAAGACCGTGGAGACCGCCAGCGAGCGCGAGAAGCTGATGTTTCGCGTCAAGGCACGCCTCGATCCGGCGCTGTTGGCGAAGTACGTCACCTACGTGAAGACCGGCGTGCCGGGCATGGCCTACTTGCGCCTCGACCCTGATGCGCAGTGGCCGGACAACCTGCAGATCAAGGTTCCGCAATGAACGCGCCGCAGCCGGTCGCCCGTCTGCACGGGGTCTCGTTGCGCTATGGCCGAACCGCCGCGCTGGACGACGTCACCCTGGAAATCCCGGCCAACCGCATGGTCGGCCTTATCGGTCCGGACGGCGTAGGTAAGTCCAGCCTGCTGGCGTTGGTGGCCGGCGCGCGGAAGATCCAGGAGGGCGAAGTCCATGTGCTCGACGGTGACATGCGCGATGCGCGCCACCGTCGCCGCGTCTGCCCGCGCATTGCCTATATGCCGCAGGGCCTGGGCAAGAACCTCTACCCGACGCTTTCGGTGTTCGAGAACGTCGATTTCTTCGGCCGCCTGTTCGGCCACGACAAGGCCGAGCGCGAACGGCGTATCGCCGACCTGCTGCAGAGCACCGGGCTCGCACCCTTCGCCGAGCGGCCGGCGGGCAAGCTCTCCGGCGGCATGAAGCAGAAGCTCGGGCTGTGCTGCGCGCTGATCCACGACCCCGACCTGCTGATCCTCGACGAGCCCACCACCGGCGTCGATCCACTGTCGCGCAACCAGTTCTGGGAGCTGATCGGGCGCATCCGCGCCGGCCGCCAGGGCATGAGCGTGCTGGTGGCGACCGCCTACATGGAGGAGGCCGAGCGCTTCGATACCCTGGTCGCGATGGACGAGGGCAAGGTGCTCGCCACCGGAACACCGGCCGAATTGCGTGAACGCACGGCAACCCAGAGCCTGGAGGCGGCCTTCGTCGCCCTGCTGCCCGAACGCAAGCGCGCGGGTCACCAGGCGCTGGTGATTCCGCCGCGCGAGCAGAACCAAGGCGCGCCGCAGATCGCCATCGAGGCCGAGGGGCTGACCTGCCGCTTCGGCGATTTCGTCGCCGTCGACCGCGTCAGCTTCCGTATCGAGCGCGGGGAAATCTTCGGCTTCCTCGGTTCCAACGGCTGCGGCAAGTCGACCACCATGAAGATGCTCACCGGCCTGCTGCCGGCCAGCGAGGGGACGTGCGCGCTGTTCGGCCAGCCGGTGAACGCCAACGACATGGAAACGCGCCGGCGCGTCGGCTACATGTCCCAGGCCTTCTCCCTTTATGCCGAGCTGACGGTGCTGCAGAACCTGGAGCTGCACGCGAAGCTGTTCCATCTGCCGAGCGAGGAAATCGGCCCGCGTGTTGAGGAAATGCTCGCGCGCTTCGACCTCGGCAAGGTCCGCGACGAGCTGCCCGGCAGCCTGCCGCTGGGCATCCGTCAGCGCCTGTCGCTGGCCGTGGCGGTTATCCACAAGCCGGAAATCCTCATCCTCGACGAGCCCACCTCGGGCGTCGACCCGGTGGCCCGCGACGGCTTCTGGCAGCTGATGGTCGAGCTGTCGCGGCGCGACGGGGTGACCATCTTCATCTCCACCCACTTCATGAACGAGGCGCAGCGCTGCGACCGCATCTCGCTGATGCACGCCGGCAAGGTACTCGACAGCGACACGCCGCAAGGGCTGATGGCCAAGCGCGGCCTGCCGACGCTGGAAGCGACTTTCATCGCCTATTTGGAAGAGGCAGCAGGTGCCGCGCCTGTCGCCACTCCGGTGGCCGAGCCGACTGCGGCGCCGGAAGGCCTCAAGCCGCAGCGCCAGCGCTTCAGCCTGCTGCGCCTGTTCAGCTATGCGCGGCGCGAGTCGATGGAGCTGCGCCGCGACCCGATCCGCCTGACGCTCGCCCTGCTGGGCACGGCGCTGCTGATGTTCATCATCGGCTACGGCATCAATATGGACGTGGAGAACCTGTCCTACGCCGTGCTCGACCGCGACCAGACCACCACCAGCCAGGCGTATTCGCTGAACATCGAAGGCTCGCGCTACTTCGTCGAGCACGCGCCCATCCAGAGTCCCGACGAACTGGATCGACGCCTGCGCAGCGGCGAACTGAGCCTTGCCGTGGAGATACCGCCGAACTTCGGCCGCGACCTCAAGCGCGGTGACAATCCCGCCATCGGCGTGTGGATCGACGGCGCCATGCCGCAGCGCGCGACCACCGTGCAGGGCTACGTGCAGGGGCTGCACCTCGCCTATCTCGCCGACCTCGCCCGGCAAAGCGGCAACCCCCAGGCCAGCGCGGCGGCCAGCACCGAGGTGCGCTACCGCTACAACCCCGACGTGGAAAGCCTCAAGGCCATGGTGCCGGCGGTGATCCCGCTACTGCTGATCATGATCCCGGCGATGCTCACGGCGCTGGGCGTGGTGCGCGAGAAGGAGCTGGGCTCGATCACCAATCTCTACGTGACGCCGGTGACGCGCCTGGAGTTCCTCCTCGGCAAGCAGCTGCCCTACGTCGGCATGGGCATGGTCAACTTCGCGCTGATGCTGCTGATGGCGTTGCTGCTGTTCCAGGTGCCGCTCAAGGGCAGCTTCCTTGCCCTGAGCCTCGGCGCGCTGCTCTACGTGATTGCCAGCACCGGCCTAGGCCTGCTGCTGTCGACCTTCATGAAAAGCCAGATCGCCGCGGTGTTCGGTACCGCCATCGCCACCATGGTCCCGGCCATCCAATTCGCCGGGCTGATCCATCCTGTGTCGTCGCTGGAAGGGGCGGGCGCCTACTTCGGCAAGCTCTACCCGACGTCGCACTTCCTGATCATCAGTCGTGGGGCCTTCTCCAAGGCGCTAGGCTTCGCCGACCTCTGGCCCTATTACCTGCCGTTGCTGCTGGCGATCGCCCTGCTGACCCCGCTCAGCGTGCGGCTGCTGAAGAAGCAGGAGGACTGAGCCGATGCGCAGCCTGCTCAACATCTTCAACCTGGGTATCAAGGAATTCCGCAGCCTGAGCCGCGACTACGCGATGCTGGCGCTGATCGCCTGGGCCTTCACCCTGGGCGTCTACAGTTCGGCCACCGGCATTCCGGAGACCCTGCACAACGCGCCCATCGCGGTGGTCGACGAGGACCAGTCGCAGCTCTCCTCGCGCATCATCAACGCCTTCCAGGCTCCGTATTTCCGCACGCCGGAAATGATCGACCACGGCCGCATGGACCGCGGCATGGACACCGGCCTGTACAGCTTCACCCTGGATATCCCGCCGAACTTCCAGCGCGACGTGCTGGCCGGGCGGCAGCCGGCGATCCAGGTCAACGTCGACGCGACCCAGACTGCCCAGGCCTTCTCCGGCGCGGGCTACATCCAGAACATCGTCGCCACCGAAGTGAGCGAATTCGTCAGTCGCTACCGCTCCGACCCGAGCATGCCGGCGCAGCTGGCAGTGCGCATGGAGTACAACCCGAACCTGACCCAGGCCTGGTTCGGCGCGGTGATGGAGGTGATCAACCAGATCACCATGCTGTCGATCATCCTCACTGGCGCGGCGCTGATTCGCGAGCGCGAGCACGGCACCGTCGAGCACCTGCTGGTGATGCCGCTGTCGGCGTTCGAGATCATGCTGGCCAAGGTCTGGTCGATGGGCGCGGTGGTGCTTGGGGCGGCGGCCCTTTCGCTGCTGCTGGTGGTGCAAGGCTGGATCGGCGTGCCGTTGAGCGGCTCGCTGGCGCTGTTCCTGTTCGGCGCCGCGTTGCATCTGTTCGCCACGACTTCCATGGGCATTTTCTTCGGCACCCTGGCGCGCTCGATGCCGCAGTTGGGGCTGCTGGTGATCCTCACGCTGATTCCGCTGGAGATCCTCTCCGGCGGCACCACCCCGCGCGAGAGCATGCCGGAGCTTGTGCAGAACATCATGCTGGCGGCGCCGACCACGCACTTCGTCAGCCTGGCCCAGGCCATCCTGTTCCGCGATGCCGGGTTGTCAATCGTCTGGCCGCAACTGCTGGCGATCGTCGGTATTGGCGCGGCCTTCTTCGGCGGGGCGCTGTGGCGGTTCCGCCGGACCATCGGGCAGATGGCGTGATGGGCTCGATCCTGTGCAACGTCGTCCCCGCGAACGCGGGGATCCAGAGACGCCGGGCTCCCGCGTTCGCGGGAGTGACGGAGTACTGCACGGCTTAGCGCTTTGCCAATCCGAGGATGATGTTCCACTGCTCGTCGGTCACCGGCATCACCGACAGGCGGCTGCCTCGCTGCACCAGCGCCAGCTCTTCCAGGCCGGCAGCGGCCTTGATCGCACCTAGCGGTAGCACTTCACGGAAGGCTTCCACGAAGCTCACGTCACGCGCGCTCCAGGGGTTTTTCTCGGCACTGGCCTTGGCGTCGTGATAGGGGCTTTGCGGGTCCAGCGCCGTGGGATCGGGGTAGGGCTCGCCCTCGATCTGACCAATACCGGCGACGCCCGGTTGCGGGCAGCTCGAATGGTAGAAGAAGAACTTGTCGCCCGGCTGCATGCTGCGTACGAAGTTGCGCGCCTGGTAGTTGCGCACGCCATCCCAGCGCGCTTTTGCGAGGCGCTTCAGGTCGTGGATCGACAGTTCGTCGGGTTCCGATTTCATCAGCCAATACGGCATGATCCTTGCTCCATTTTCGCCGTTTTTGTAGGAAGAGGCTGACTCCGACGACCGGGTCCGGCATGCAATTGCGGGACGCTTCCCATTGTCGGAGAATGCCGCCGATTTTCAGCTTGGCACGCGCCGGACGGACCAAAAACCACCGCCGGCCATCGTTGACAGTTTGCCTGGAAGGGGGAGGCAATCGATGAAGCGTAAGCCTGATCTACTGTGGGTGCTGGTCATTCTGTTCGGCCTGGGGGTTGTCACCACCGGTTACACCCAAAGCCTTTGGGACCGTCAGGGCGACGTGCCGGTCCAGGTGACCAAACAGCCCTGATTCACTCCGCGTGGCGTCGCAGGGATCGCGGCGTCGCAGCGAGCGCACCATACCAGCCCGCGTCTGTGACTATGCCCTGCAGGGGCACATCCCAGCTGGCCAGGTCCAGCCTGTCCACCTTCTGGCATTCATGCGCCAGGCCCAAAAGTGTCGGTTTGCGCCAGATTCTGCGCTGTCCCAGGTAAGCCAGGGTGCGGTCGTAGAAGCCCTTGCCCATGCCCAGGCGCCCACCTTCCTCATCGAATCCGACCAGCGGCAACAGCACCAGGTCCAGCGCCCAGGGTGCGCGCTGCTGATTCCGGTTGCGCTGTGGTTCGGCGATTCCGAAGCGGTTGCGCGTCCAGCGTTCACCATTGCCGATGCGCTGGAAGGTCATGTGCGTGTGCGGCCAGCGGCTGAGCACCGGCAGGTAGGTCGCCTTGCCGCGCTTCTGTGCGGCCTTCAGCAGCGGACGGGGATCGATCTCGCCGTCGGCGGGCAGGTACAGCGCAATGTGGCGGGCGCGGCGGAACAGCGGATGCTGCGCCATCTGGCGTTGCAGATCGCGGGCGGCCTGGCGTTGCTGTTGCGGAGTGAGTGCGCGTCGGGCCTGGCGTAGCAGGCGGCGCAGGGCGGCGCGGGAGAGATCGTGGGCGTGGATCATGGAGAAGGAAAAGCTCCCCGGAAATGCCGCTGTCGGGTTAGCCCTTGAACCCGAAAGTTCAAGGTGGCGGTTGCAGTAGGCTTTAAGGCTTTCCGTCGTGCGGACATGCACACCAGCCCAACTGGCAACCTCCGTTGTTGCGATTATCGGCTCAGGGACATCACCGACTGGCCAACACACCAGGGAGCGTGGCCAGTATACCCCAGGGTTTCTTCGCCGGTCAGTCTTCACTCCCGGCTTGATCAGTGGTAAGGGCGCGGTCGACGCGGTCGAGCAGTTCGCGCACACGCTCGCGTGTCGAACTGTTGTCGATGTCCTGGCGCTCCTGCCGATGCAGCAGGTCGTGGGTGATGTTCAGGGCGGCCATCACGGCGACGCGATCGGCGCCGATGACTTTTCCGCTCGAGCGAATCTCGCGCATCTTGCTGTCCAGATAGCGCGCAGCGCTTTCCAGGTTGACGCGTTCGTCGGCGGGGCACGTGATGCAGTATTCCTTGTCGAGGATCTGCACATTCAGGGTGTTCGTCTGGCTCATGAGTCCTGCTCCAGGGCTTTCAGGCGCAAAATCATCGCTTCGACCTTGTGGCGCGCCAATTCGTTCTTTTCGATCAGATGAGCGCGCTCTTCGCGCCAGTTCTTCTCGTTTGCCCGCAGCAGCCGGTTCTCCGCCTTGAGTTGCTCCAGGCGCTGGAGCAGCAGGTCGAATTTGGCGATAAGCGCGTGCAGGTCGGCGTCTTCCATGGGCTCTCGCTTGGACAAGGGATGACCGGAAACTATATAGGGTGCCGCGCCGCCAGGGTCAACGCGACGACCGTCCGACGCGCCGCCGCATGGTCTGCGCACGTCCGGCGGTGCTAGGATAGCGGCTCTCATTCTATGCGTAGCGCCCGATGGCGCCTAGCGTCGATATCAGGTCCCGCACGATGTCCACAACCACTTCCGCCTATACCGCTTTCACCGCTCTGCTCGCCGAAGCCGCGCTGCCCATTTCCCCCGCCGAACTGCACGGCAACCTGCTTGGCCGCGTCTGCGCCGGTGCCGGTTTCGACCAAGGCGAATGGCAGCTGGCCGCCGCCGAACTGCTCGGCGGCGAACCGAACGAGCGCCTGCAGGCAGCGCTTGGCGGCCTGCTCGGCATGGTCGAGCAGGACTTCCGCAGCGGCGAGATGGCCGTGGTGCTGATGCTCCCCAACGACGACGCGCCGCTGGCCGAGCGCGCCCAGGCCGTCGGCCAGTGGTGCCAGGGCTTCCTCGCTGGCTTCGGCCTGGCGCTGCGCCAGCCGAGCCTGTCCGACGAGGCCGACGAAGTGCTGCAGGACATCGCCGCCATCGCCCAGGTCCAGGGCCAGCTGGAAGAGTCCGAGGACGGCGAAAGCGACTATATGGAAGTTCAGGAATACCTGCGGGTCGCCCCGCTGCTGCTGTTCTCCGAATTCGGCAAGGTGCCGGCGCCGACCGAGAAACCCTCCCTGCACTGAGGTAGCTGCATGATCCGTATCGCCAAATCGGAATTCGCCCGTCGGCGCAAGGCGCTGATGGCGCAGATGGAGCCCAACAGCATCGCCATTCTGCCGGCGGCGCAGATGTTCATCCGCAACCGCGACGTCGAGCATGTCTACCGCCAGGACAGCGACTTCCAGTACCTCACCGGCTTCCCCGAGCCGGAAGCGGTGATGGTGCTGATTCCCGGCCGCGAGCACGGCGAGTACGTGCTGTTCTGCCGCGAGCGCGATCCGGAGCGTGAACTCTGGGACGGCCTGCGTGCCGGCCAGGACGGCGCGACGCGCGACTTCGGCGCCGACGATGCCTTCCCCATTGGCGATATCGACGACATCCTCCCCGGCCTGATCGAAGGCCGCGACCGCGTCTACTACGCGCTGGGTGCCAACCCCGAATTCGACCGTCGGCTGATGGACTGGATCAACGTGATCCGCTCCAAGGCCCGCCAGGGCGCACAGCCGCCGAACGAGTTCGTCGCCCTCGACCACCTGCTCCACGACCTGCGCCTGTACAAGAGCGCCGGCGAAGTGAAGGTGATGCGCTATGCCGCCGAGGTTTCCTGCGGTGCGCACATCCGCGCCATGCAGGCCTGCCGTCCGGGGCTCCACGAATTCCACCTGGAAGCCGAGCTGGAATACGCCTTCCGCCTGGGCGGCGCGAAGATGCCGGCCTACGGCTCGATCGTCGCCGCCGGCCGCAACGCCTGCATCCTGCACTACCGGGAGAACGACGCGGTGATCAAGGACGGCGACCTGATCCTGATCGATGCCGGCTGCGAGATCGACTGCTACGCCAGCGACATCACCCGCACCTTCCCGGCCAACGGCACCTTCAGCCCCGAGCAGAAGGCGATCTACGAGCTGGTGCTGGAAGCCAACATGGCGGCCTTCGACTACATCGCCCCGGGACGTCACTGGAACGAAGCCCACGAGGCCACCGTGCGGGTCATCACCGCCGGCCTGGTGAAGCTCGGCCTGCTCTCCGGCGACGTCGACGAGCTGATCGCCAGCGAAGCCTACAAGGCCTTCTACATGCACCGCGCCGGCCACTGGTTGGGCATGGACGTGCACGACGTCGGCGAGTACCGCGTCGGCGGCGAGTGGCGTGTTCTTGAGCCGGGCATGGCGATGACCGTCGAGCCGGGCATCTATATCTCCCCGGACAACACCGACGTGCCGAAGAAGTGGCGCGGCATCGGCGTGCGCATCGAGGACGACGTGGTGGTGACCAAGACCGGTTGCGAAGTCCTCACCAACGGCGTGCCCAAGACCGTCGCCGAGATCGAGGCCCTGATGGCCGAGGCCAAGGCCCGGGCCGCCTGAGATGCAACGCGCAAACCTGGCGATCATCGGTGGCGGCCTGGTCGGTGCCAGCCTGGCGCTGACCCTGCAGGCCGGCGCCCGCGAACGTGGCTGGCGCATCGTGCTGATCGAGCCCTTCGCCCCCGGCGACGCCTACCAGCCCAGCTATGACGCGCGTTCCTCCGCGTTGTCCTTCGGCAGCCGGCAGATCTACGAACGCCTGGGCCTTTGGCAGCGCATAGCCCAGCGCAGCGCGCCGATCATGCAGATCCACGTGTCCGACCGCGGGCGCTTCGGCTCCGCGCGCCTGACGGCGGTGGAGGAGGGCGTGCCGGCGCTCGGCTACGTGGCGGAGAACGCCTGGCTCGGCCAATGCCTGTGGCAGGCGCTCGATCATGAAGTGGTGAGCTGGCGCTGCCCGGCCGAAGTGCGGCGCATGGACGCCCTGGCCGACGGCTACCGGCTGACCCTGGACGACGACTCGCAGCTGGACTGCGACCTCGCCGTGCTGGCCGACGGCGGTCGTTCCGGTCTGCGCGAGCAACTGGGCATAGGCGTGCGCCGCGAGCCCTACGGGCAGGCCGCGCTGATCGCCAACGTCAGCCCGACCGAGGAACATCGCGGCCAGGCCTTCGAACGCTTCACCGAGCACGGGCCCATGGCCCTGTTGCCGTTGCCGGAAAACCGTTGCGCGCTGGTCTGGACCCGCGCCCCGCGCGATGCCGAGCGGCTGCGCGAACTGCCGGAACGGCAGTTCCTCGACGAACTTCAGGCCGCCTTCGGCTATCGCCTCGGCGGTTTCCGCCAGGTCGGTGCGCGCTATTGCTATCCGTTGGCGCTGACCGAGGCGGAGGAACAAGTCCGCCCGCATCTGGTGGTGCTCGGCAATGCCGCGCACAGCCTGCACCCAATCGCCGGGCAGGGCTTCAACCTGTCGCTGCGCGATGCCCAGGCCCTGGCCGACCGCCTGCTGACCGAGAGCGCCGCGCCCGGCGATTTCGCCGTGCTGCAGCGCTACCTCGATGGCCAACGCCTCGACCAGCAAATGACCGTCGGCTTCTCCGATCGCGTCACCCGCCTGTTCTCCAATGCCCAGCCGATGCTGGCCACCGGACGCAACCTGGGCCTGCTCGGCCTCGACCTGCTGCCGCCGGCCAAGCGCTGGTTCGCCCGCCAGGCCATGGGCCTGGGCGCCCGGCCGGTCTAGGGAGAGCGGATGTCGTCGAAGATGGCGCGTCGCGCCCGCCTGCTGCGCATTGGCCTGAACCTCTACCCGCCCTACATCGGCGCCGGCGTGCGCGTGCGCCACATCAGCCCGGATTTCCGCGAGGTGCGGGTGAAGATGGTGCTGTCGTGGTTCAACCGTAACTACGTCGGCACCCAGTTCGGCGGCAGCCTGTACAGCATGACCGACCCCTTCTTCATGCTCATGCTGATGGAGAACCTGGGGCGCGATTACATCGTCTGGGACAAGGCCGCCAACATCGAATTCATCACCCCCGGCAAGGGCCCGGTCTACGCCGATTTCCGCATCGACCAGGCTTTGCTGGACGAAGTCCGGGAGCAGACCGCCGACGGCGCCAAGTGCCTGCCGCGTCTGCATGCCGAAGTGCGCGACAGCGAGGGCACGTTGGTTGCGCGGGTACAGAAGACCCTCTACGTCAGACTCAAGCCGCGCCTGCGTCAGGCCGGCTGATGGACAAGGAACAAGGAGTGCAGATGCACGCGGATCTGGTGATCGTAGGCGCAGGCATGGTCGGCAGCGCGCTGGCCCTGGCGCTGCAGGGCAGCGGCCTGGAGATCCTCCTGGTGGACGGCTCGCCGCTGAGCGTGAAGCCCTACGACCGCAACGCCCGTTTCGAGCCGCGCGTCAGCGCCCTGTCCGAGGCCAGTCGGCGCATCCTGCAGCGCCTGCATGCCTGGGACGGCATCCTCGCGCGGCGCGCCGAAGCGTACCGGGACATGCACGTGTGGGATGGCTCGGGCACTGGCCAGGTGCACTTCAGCGCCGCCAGCGTGCATGCCGACGTGCTCGGCCACATCGTCGAGAACCGCGTGGTGCAGGACGCCCTGATGGAGCGCCTGCATGACTCGACCATCGGCCTGCTGCCCAACGCGCGCCTGGAGCAGCTGCGCCACTCCGGCGACGACTGGCTGCTGACCCTCGCCGACGGCCGGCAGATCCGTACGCCCCTGGTAATCGCCGCCGACGGCGCCAACTCCGCCGTGCGCCGCTTGGCCGGCTGCGCCACCCGCGAGTGGGATTACCTGCATCACGCCATCGTCACCAGCGTGCGTTGCGAGCAAGCGCACCAGGCCACCGCCTGGCAGCGTTTCACCGACGACGGCCCGCTGGCCTTCCTGCCGCTGTCGCGCGACGGCGATGCGCGCTGGTGCTCGATCGTCTGGTCGACCACCCCGGAAGAAGCCGAAAAACTGATGGCGCTGGATGACGAAGGTTTCTGCGTCGCCCTCGGCCGCGCGTTCGAGCAGCGCCTGGGCGAGGTCGAGCACGTCGATCCGCGCCTGTGCATTCCGCTGCGCCAACGCCATGCCAAGCGCTACGTGGAGCCGGGCCTCGCGCTGATCGGCGACGCCGCGCACACCATCCACCCGCTGGCCGGGCAGGGCGTGAACCTTGGCTTCCTCGACGCCGCGGTACTCGCCGAAGTGCTGCTGCATGCCCATGCGCGTGGCGAGAGCATTGCCGACGAGCGCGTGCTGAGCCGCTTCGAGCGCCGTCGCATGCCGCACAACCTGGCGATGATGGCGGCGATGGAAGGCTTCCAGCGCCTGTTCCAGGCCGACCCGCTGGGTGTGCGCTGGCTGCGCAACGCCGGGCTGCGCCTGGTCGACCGCCACCACGAGGCCAAGGGGCTGTTCGTTCGCCAGGCGCTCGGGCTATCGGGCGACCTGCCGGCGCTGGCTCGCGTCTGACGCGCTGCGACCCTCGGTCGCGGCGCGGCGCAACACCCCGACACAAAGGTCCACTCCGGCGGTAAATGAGTTTCCCTATCATTTGGGGCCCTCATTTCGCCGCCCAAGGACTCGCCCGCATGTCGGTTCGCCAAGGCCTTCTCGCATCCCTTGCTCTCCTAACCCTGCCCGCCGCCGTTCAGGCCGCCGATGAAGTGGTGGTCTATTCCTCGCGTATCGACGAACTGATCAAGCCGGTGTTCGACGCCTACACGGCGAAGAGCGGGGTGAAGGTGAAGTTCATCACCGACAAGGAGGCGCCGCTGATGGCGCGGATCAAGGCCGAGGGCGCCAACACCCCGGCCGACCTGCTGCTCACGGTGGACGCCGGCAACCTCTGGCAGGCGGAGAAGATGGGCATCCTGCAGCCCTTCGACTCGCCGACCCTGGACGCCAACATCCCCGCACAGTACCGCTCCGGCAGCGACAGCTGGACCGGCCTGTCTCTGCGCGCGCGGACCATCGTCTACTCGACCGAGCGGGTGAAGGCGGACGAGCTGTCCACCTACGAAGCACTCGCCGACAAGCGCTGGGAAGGCCGCCTGTGCCTGCGCACGGCGAAGAAGGTCTACAACCAGTCGCTGACCGCGACCTTGATCGAATCCCATGGCGAGCAGAAGACCGAGGCAATCCTCAGAGGCTGGGTCGGCAACCTGGCCACCGACGTGTTCTCCGACGACACCGCGCTGCTCCAGGCCATCGCCGCCGGCCAGTGCGACGTCGGCATCGTCAACACCTACTACTATGGCCGCCTGCACCAGCAGAAACCGGACCTGCCGATCAAGCTGTTCTGGCCGAACCAGGCCGACCGCGGCGTGCACGTGAACCTGTCGGGCATCGGCCTGACCAAGCACGCGCCACACCCCGAGCAGGCGAAGGCGCTGGTGGAGTGGATGACCGGTCCCGAGGCGCAGGCGCTGTTCGCTTCGATCAACCAGGAGTTCCCGGCCAACCCGAAGGTCGCACCTTCCGAAGAGGTGGCGGCCTGGGGCAGCTTCAAGGCCGACAGCATTCCGGTGGAAATCGCCGGCAAGCGCCAGGCGGAGGCGATCAAGCTGATGGACCGCGCCGGGTGGAATTGAGGTTGGCTTTCCCAGTAGGAGCGAGCTTGCTCGCGAACCCGAGCCGCGTGCCGAAGCGTTCGCGAGCAAGCTCGCTCCTACGAAGGGCAACGGCATAGCCATGCTCCTTCGCTGGCGCCTCGTCTCCTTCGCCCTCGCCGCCCTTGTCCTCCTGCCGCTCAGCGTATTGGCGCTGAGCTGGAGCGACATCGACGGCGAGATCTGGGCGCACCTGTGGGACACCCAGCTGCCGCGCCTGCTCGGCAACAGCCTGCTGCTGGTGCTGGGCGTCGGCATCGGCGTCGTCGTCCTGGGCACCAGCCTGGCCTGGCTCACCGCGCTCTGCGAGTTTCCCGGAAGACGCTGGCTGGACTGGGCGCTGATGCTGCCGTTCGCCATCCCTGCCTATGTGTTGGCGTTCGTCTTCATCGGTTTGCTGGACTTCGCCGGCCCGCTGCAGAGCCTGCTGCGTGAAGTCTTCGGCAGTGGCCTGCGGCTCCCGCGGGTGCGCTCCACGGGCGGAGTGATCCTGGTCCTCACGCTGGTCTTCTATCCGTACGTCTACCTGCTGGCGCGTGGCGCCTTCCTTGCTCAAGGGCGTGGGCTCAGCGAAGCCGCGCGGGTGCTCGGGCTGTCGCCGTGGCAAGCGTTCTGGCGCGTGGCCCTGCCGATGGCACGACCTGCCATTGGCGCCGGGCTGGCCCTGGCGATCATGGAAACCATGGCCGATTTCGGTGCCGTGGCAGTGTTCAACTACGACACCTTCACCACGGCGATCTACAAGACCTGGTACGGCTTCTACAGCCTGTCGAGCGCCGCGCAGCTGGCGAGCCTGTTGCTACTCGGAGTGTTCCTCGTGCTGTTCGCGGAGCGCCGTACGCGGGGGCGCGCGGTGACGGCAAGCGAACGGCCACGGAGCGCGCCGCTTTATCACCTGCGCGGGATCAGGGCGTTCGCTGCCAGCGCCTGGTGCGGGCTGGTGTTCGCCTGTGCGTTCGTCGTTCCGCTGATGCAGTTGCTGGTGTGGTGTTGGCAGCGCGGTCGCTTCGACTTCGACGAGCGCTACCGCGAACTCGTACTGCACAGCCTCGGCTTGGGTGCCGCGGCGGCGGTGCTGACCGTGGGTGCCGGATTGCTGCTGGCCTTCGCCCGGCGCCAGGCACCGGCGCCGGCGGTGCGCGCGGCGGTGGGTATCGCCAACCTCGGCTACGCCTTGCCTGGCTCGGTCCTGGCAGTGGCGATCATGCTGGCCTTCAGCTGGCTGGACAATCACTGGGTGATCCCGCTTTCGCAAGCGCTTGGCGGCGCCGGCAAGCCGCTGCTGCTGGGTAGCCTCGGTGCATTGCTGCTGGCCTATCTGATCCGCTTCCTGGCCGTGGCCCAGGGGCCGCTGGAAAGCACTCTTGCGCGGATTCGGCCGTCGCTGGTCGAGGCTTCTCGCAGTCTCGGTGTCGGTGGATTCGAGATGTTCCTGCGCGTCCAGTTGCCGCTGCTGGCCCCGGGCTTGCTCAGCGCAGCGCTGCTGGTATTCGTCGATACGCTAAAGGAGATGCCAGCCACCCTGCTGATGCGCCCCTTCGGCTGGGACACCCTGGCGGTGCGCGTCTTCGAGATGACCAGCGAGGGCGAGTGGGCGCGCGCCGCGCTGCCGGCCGTGAGCCTGGTGCTGGTCGGTCTGCTGCCGGTCGCCTTGCTGATTCGTCGATCGGCGATGGCCGCAACGTCGCCTCAGTCGGCCATCGGGCACGGTGTCCAGCACCCCGCCTAGCGGCTACAATGCGCCCGTTTCGTGCGGGCCGCCCACGCGCTCCGCATTCGCCATTCCCGGAAGGAGACAACCCATGGGACAGCGCACCCCGCTCTACGAGCTGCATGTCGCCCTAGGCGCCAAGATCGTCGATTTCGGCGGCTGGGACATGCCCCTGCATTATGGATCGCAGGTCGAAGAGCACCACCAGGTACGTCGCGACTGCGGCGTATTCGACGTTTCCCACATGACCGTGGTGGACGTCTCCGGCCCAGAAGCCAAGGAATACCTGCAGCACCTGCTGGCCAACGACGTCGAGCGCCTGCAGACGCCCGGCAAGGCGCTGTACAGCGGCATGCTCAACGAGCAGGGTGGGGTGGTCGACGACCTCATTGTCTACCTGGGCGTGTTCGGCTATCGCCTGGTGGTCAACGCCGCCACCCGCGACAAGGACATGGCCTGGCTGCAGGCCCGCGCCGAAGGTTTCGAGGTGACCCTGCACGAGCGCTCGGACCTGGCCATGCTGGCCGTCCAGGGCCCCAGCGCGCGGGACAAGACCGCCGCCCTGGTGAGCCCGTCGCGCGCCACCCTGATCCACGAACTCAAGCCCTTCCAGGGCAAGGCCGACGGCGACTGGTTCATCGCCCGCACCGGTTACACCGGCGAAGACGGCCTGGAAATCATGCTGCCGGCCGATGAAGCGCCAGGCTTCCTCAACGAGCTGGTCGGCGCCGGCATCGCCCCGGCCGGCCTCGGTGCGCGCGACACGCTGCGCCTGGAAGCCGGCATGAACCTGTATGGCCAGGACATGGACGAGAGCGTCTCGCCGCTGTCGGCCAACATGGGCTGGACCATCGCCTGGGAGCCGCAGTCCCGCGACTTCTACGGCCGCCGCGCGCTGGAAGCCCTGCGAGCCGCCGGCAACCAGCCCAAGCTGGTCGGCCTGGTGCTGGAGGAGCGCGGCGTGCTGCGCGCCCACCAGGTGGTGCGGGTCGCCGGCATCGGCGACGGCGAGATCACCAGCGGCAGCTTCTCCCCGACGCTCGGCAAGTCCATCGCCCTGGCGCGCCTGCCGGCGGCCACCGGCGACCGCGCCGAGGTGGAAATCCGTGGCAAGTGGTACCCGGTGCGCGTCGTTCAGCCGAATTTCGTGCGTCATGGCAAAGCCCTGATCTAAATTGCATAGGCGACCGGTGGTCGCCGCTGCCCAGTCCCCGAGGAAAAAAACATGAGCAACATTCCCGCCGAACTGCGTTATGCCGCCAGCCACGAGTGGGCGCGCCTGGAAGCCGACGGTAGCGTCACCGTGGGCATCTCCGACCACGCCCAGGAAGCCCTGGGCGACGTGGTCTTCGTCGAACTGCCGGAGCTTGGCAAGCAGCTGGCCGCCGGCCAGGAAGCCGGTGTGGTGGAGTCGGTGAAGGCCGCCTCGGACATCTACGCCCCGGTGGGCGGCGAAGTCATCGCCATCAACGAAGCGCTGGCCGACACCCCGGAAAACGTCAACAACGATCCCTACGGCTCCTGGTTCTTCAAGCTCAAGCCGAGCAACCCGGCCGAGCTGGACAAGCTGCTCGACGCTGCCGGCTACGCAGCCGCTAGCGAAGCGGACGCCTGATCGGCGATTCGTCCACAAGGCCCCGCTTCGGCGGGGCCTTGTCGTTTGGGCTGGCCTATCCTGTCCTGACCGTCGCGCTTTCCCGTTCGAGGTCCAGGTCATGTCGCAAAGCCCTTCGCTGTCCCAGCTGCAGCAGCCCGATGCCTTCCTCAGCCGCCACCTCGGCCCCGATGCCGCCGAACAGCAGGCGATGCTCGATGCCCTGGGCGTCGCCAGCCTCGACGAGCTGGTGGTGCAGACGGTGCCGCCGGCGATCCGCCTGAACCGCCCGCTGGAGCTCCCCGCTGCGCTCGACGAACGCGGCGCACTGGCCAAGCTGCGCGGCTATGCCGAGCAGAACCAGCTATGGACCAGCCTGATCGGCACCGGCTACTACGGCACGCTCACGCCCACGGTGATCCTGCGCAACGTGCTGGAGAACCCCGGCTGGTACACCGCCTACACGCCCTATCAGCCGGAGATCGCCCAGGGCCGCCTGGAGGCGCTGCTGAACTTCCAGCAGCTGACCATCGACCTCACCGGCCTGGACCTCGCCAGCGCCTCGCTGCTCGACGAGGCCACCGCCGCCGCCGAGGCCATGGCCCTGGCCAAGCGCGTGGCCAAGGCGAAGAGCAACCTGTTCTTCGTCGACGCCAACTGCCATCCGCAGACCATTTCCGTGGTGCGTACCCGTGCCGAGGCGTTCGGCTTCGACCTGGTGGTGGATGAGCTGGACAAGCTCGCCCAGCACGAAGTGTTCGGCGCGCTGCTGCAGTATCCGGACAGCCGCGGCGAAGTCCGCGACCTGCGCCCGCAGATAGATGCCCTGCACGCCCGGCAGGCCATCGCCTGCGTCGCTTCCGACCTGCTCAGCCTGCTGCTGCTCACGCCGCCTGGCGAGCTAGGTGCCGACGTGGTGCTCGGCAGCGCCCAGCGGTTCGGCGTGCCCATGGGCTATGGCGGCCCGCACGCGGCTTTCTTCGCCACCCGTGACGAGTTCAAGCGCGCCATGCCGGGGCGGATCATCGGGGTGTCCAAGGACGCTCCCGGCAACACTGCGCTGCGCATGGCGCTGCAGACCCGCGAGCAGCACATCCGCCGCGAGAAGGCCAACTCCAACGTCTGCACCTCGCAGGTGCTGCTGGCCAACATCGCCAGCCTGTATGCCGTCTACCACGGTCCGCAGGGCCTCAAGCGCATCGCCCAGCGCGTGCACCGGCTCACCGCGATCCTCGCGGCCGGCCTGCAGGCCAAGGGCCTCAAGCGGGTCAACGCGCACTTCTTCGACACACTGACCCTGGAGGTTGGCGCGCAACAGGCGGCGATCCTCGAGCGCGCCCGCGCGGCCCGCTACAACCTGCGTGTCGTCGGCGAACAGCGCCTGGGGCTGAGCCTGGACGAAACCTGCGACGCGACTACTGTCGCCGACCTGTTCGACATCCTCCTCGGCGCCGGGCACGGCCTGGACGTGGCAGCGCTGGATGCCGGCGCCGTCGCCGAGGGCATTCCCGCCGCGCTGCAGCGCCGTTCGGGCTACCTGGGGCACCCGGTGTTCAACCGCCACCACAGCGAGACCGAGATGCTGCGCTACCTGCGCCAGCTCGAGGGCAAGGACCTGGCGCTGAACCAGGCGATGATCCCGCTGGGCTCCTGCACCATGAAGCTCAATGCCACCAGCGAGATGATCCCCATCACCTGGCCGGAGTTCGCCAACCTGCATCCCTTCGTGCCGCGCGAGCAGGCCGAGGGCTATCGCCTGCTGATCGACGAGCTGGAGTCCTGGCTGCGTGCGATCACCGGCTTCGACGCCATCTGCATGCAGCCCAACTCCGGTGCCCAGGGCGAGTACGCCGGGCTGCTGGCGATCCGCAAGTTCCACGAGAGCCACGGCGAGGGGCACCGCAACATCTGCCTGATCCCCTCTTCGGCGCACGGCACCAACCCGGCCTCGGCAATCATGGCGAGCATGCGCGTGGTGATCGTCGAGTGCGACAAGGAGGGCAACGTCGACCTCGACGACCTCAAGCGCAAGGCCGCCGAAGCCGGCGCCCAGCTGTCCTGCCTGATGATCACCTACCCCTCGACCCACGGCGTGTACGAAGAGGGCATCCGCGAGATCTGCGAGGTTATCCACAGCCACGGCGGGCAGGTCTACATGGACGGCGCCAACCTCAACGCCCAGGTCGGCCTGGCGCGCCCGGCGGACATCGGCGCCGACGTCTCGCACATGAACCTGCACAAGACCTTCTGCATCCCCCACGGCGGCGGCGGGCCGGGCATGGGCCCGATCGGCGTGAAGAAGCACCTCGCGCCCTTCGTCGCCAACCACCCGGTGATCCGCATCGAGGGGCCGAACCCGCTGAACGACGCGGTCAGCGCGGCGCCCTGGGGCAGCGCGAGCATCCTGCCGATCAGCTGGATGTACATCGCCATGATGGGGCCGCAGCTGGCCGACGCCACCGAGGTCGCGATCCTCAACGCCAACTACCTGGCGAGCCGCCTGGAGGGTGCCTTCCCGGTGCTCTACCGGGGCCGCAACGACCGCGTGGCCCACGAATGCATCCTCGATCTGCGCCCGCTCAAGGCGCAGACCGGGATCAGCGAGGAAGACGTGGCCAAGCGCCTTATGGACTACGGCTTCCATGCCCCGACCATGTCCTTCCCGGTGCCCGGCACGTTGATGGTCGAGCCGACCGAGAGCGAGTCGAA
The DNA here is from genome assembly GCF_041409665.1 of Pseudomonas sp. QL9. Lineage (NCBI taxonomy): Bacteria > Pseudomonadati > Pseudomonadota > Gammaproteobacteria > Pseudomonadales > Pseudomonadaceae > Pseudomonas > Pseudomonas sp. QL9. The sequence continues at coordinate 2,283,904 of NZ_CP166971.1, read as the reverse complement.
GCACGAGCTGGACCGCTTCATCGAGGCGATGCTGAGCATCCGCGCGGAGATCGGCAAAGTGGAAAACGGCGAATGGCCGGCCGAGGACAACCCGCTGAAACGCGCACCGCACACGCTCGCGGACGTGACCGGAACCTGGGAGCGCCCCTATACATTGGCCCAGGCGGTGACGCCCACCGAGCACACCCGCCTGTTCAAGTACTGGCCGGCGGTGAACCGGGTGGACAACGTCTACGGCGACCGCAACCTGTTCTGCGCCTGCGTGCCGCTGGACGATTACCGCGAGTGACCGGCGTAGGAGATTCTATGTCAATGACGGCTCCTGCTTTGGAGGCTGGTAACTGGTCTGGGATTGCATCAGGGCAAAGGCAATTCGGGCCAATTTGCGGGCGAGGATAGTCAGGGCCTCGATCTTCTTCAGGCCGCGCGCCAGGTAGCTTTGGTAAAGGGCCTGCCAGCGCTGCGTGCGCGCTGCCGCCATGGCCGCGTTGTGGAGCAGCCGACGGATTTCAGGGTCCCCTTGCTTGGTCAGCTTTCGACGGCCGCTATAGCGGCCGGACTCCTTGAGCCGCACATCCAATCCGATAAAGGCGATGAAGGCATCGCTATTGCGAAAACGTCCCCGCAGAAATGCCAGGTTCAGGGCCGCTGCCGTCAGCGGTCCGATCCCTTCGATGGCCTGGCAGCGCTTGCTTTGCTCCATTAGGCCAGCCTCTCGCAGCGCCTGTTGAATCTCTTTCTCCAGGCGTGACTCCAGTGTGGCCATTTGCTTGAGAACAGGCTTCAGCGCCTTGGCCAGGGAGCGATCCTGGGAAAAGCTCTGGCGCAATGAGATGGCGCTACGGACCAGTGCAGCACGCCGATGCAGCAGTGTCTGCAGGCGGCAGTAGGCCTTGCTCGGCGGCTGCCAAGGCTCCAGTTGCGCTTGTTCGTGGGTCAGGTAACGAGCCAGCAGCAGGGCATCGCTGCGATCATCCTTGTTTCGCCCACCAATCCCCTTGCGGTAGTTGCTCAGGCGAAAGCCATTGATGACGTAGATCCGATGTCCCCGCGCATGCGCCAGGGTCGCAACATCCATGTGATAGGTGCTGGTCGCTTCGATCGCGATGGCGCAGCAGGGCGGAAGGGTTTTCAGCCAGGCCTTGATTGTGCGGACGTCATTGGCCAGTTCGAATACTTCGCCCGAGCGTGTATCGCAGAGGCTCAGCGACTCCTTGGCGACATCGATACCGATAACCGGAACTTGGCTTGTCATGGGGTTCTCCGACAGTGAAGATGGTCCAACCTGTCGGGAGCTCACATTGGCGCAGGCTTGCCGGTATTGTCGGTTTGAGCGGCTACTCAATCCGATGGATTCCTTATCGGCGCTTGTCGTGAGCGGGTGGGTGGGGGAAGTCTCCTACCGTCTGGCTTGCAGAAGCGGATCTTGTCCCTCCACACCCCGACAGGTTCCTACCCTAACGCCATACAAGCGGATCTTATCCGCGAAGGCCAAGGCACGGGCTTTGCCCGCGCATCGCGGACAAGGTCCGCTCCTACAGGTTGTGGGTCAGCGCGATGGTTCGTCCGGCTCGGCCAGGATCGCGTTGGCCAGCTCCATGTCGCTGCGTTGCTGCAACTGCGGATGGTCCTGGCGCAGGCGCTGCAGCGCCGCCTCCAGATAGGGCCCGCGAATGGCGCCGTCGCTGGCCACGTAGCTGCCGGCGTCTTCGCGCGCAGCCACCAGTAGCTTCTTGTCGCTCTTCTTGAAGGTCAGGTAGGTCGACGCGGTGGTCGCGCCGGACGAGATGATGTCGCGCCAGAAATCGTCGGCCATGGCCGAGCCGAGGGGCAGCAGGCAGAGGAGGGTGCAAGTGGCGGTCAGTTTGGTCATGCGCATCGGATGTACTCCTGGTAAGTCCGCATGACTTTTGGAAAGCGCAGGCTTCCCGAGGGTTCGGCAAAACTTCCGGACGGTCGCGCCGGGCCCCTTTGTAGGAGCGGACCTTGTCCGCGAATCGCGCGCATGGCGCGCTCCTACAGGCTGGAATTGGTGCGGGGACTTTCGCGGATAAGATCCGCTCCTACCGGGGTGACGCCTACGCCAAACCGCCACGTGGGACGAGAAACCCATGCTGCAACCGGCCTCGATCAAGCGCGGTGCCGAACCGGGCGACGACAGCATGGGTTTCGTACCTCAACCGATCCTACGCTTCACTCCTGGTCGGCCAGGATCGCGCTGGCCAGCTCCATGTCGCTGCGTTGCTGCAGTTCCGGATGCTCGCTGCGCAGCTGCTGCAGCTGGGCTTCGAGGTAGGGGCCGCGGATGGCGCCTTCGCTGGCGACGAAGCTGCCGGCGTCGTCGGCCAGCGGGCCGACCAGCTTGTGGTCGCCGTTGCTGGTCAGGTAGCTGGAGGCGGTGGTGGCGCCGGTCGAGATCAGGCTGCGCAAGCCGTCGTCGTCGGCGAAGGCGGCAGTGGCGGGCAGGGTGAAGAGGGCGGTGGCGAATACCGCCATGGAAATGCGCATGGAGACTCCGAGGGGTTTGTGCGTTCGCGCCCCTCAGAGTGTTCGGCGGCCGGCGAGTTCCGGGCCGTTCGGCGGATCGCGCCGACGGCCCGGAAGCCGATTCATTCGCCCTTCAGCGCCGGGTCGTCGGGGTTCTGCTGCTCCAGCTCGGCAAGCTGCATCTGCACCTTCTCCAGCTGGCCCATTTCGCGCAGGTAGCCGATTAGTGCGAGGCGCGCGGAGCGGTTCTGCGGGTTGCGCAGCAGCAGTTGCTCCAGCTCATGGCAGGCCGCGTCGGGCTGGCCGCTGTCGTGCAGGCCGATGGCCAGGATGTAGCCGAACTGTGCATCGTCCGGGCTCAGCCGCGCCGCTTCGCGCAGCTCCTTGAGCGCTGCGTCGCGCTGGCCCGCGCGGACCAGCGAGAGGCCGAGGGCGTGGTGCAGCAGGCCCGAGCGCGGGTGCTGCTTGAGTGCCGCGTCGAGCAGCTGGCGGGCTTCGTCCTTGCGCTGCCCGGCCTCCAGCCACTGGTAGAGGCTGACAATCGCCGGCAGGAAGTTCGGATCACGCTTGATCGCCGCGCGCAGCGCCGGCTCCACGTCGGCGTCGCGGCCCAGCAGCTGATAGAGCATGGCGCGGTTGAGGTTGGACTCGGCGCGCTCGGCCAGGCTCAGCTGGGCTTCCTCGTATTCCTTCACACCCTTGTCGAACGCAGCGCCCAGGTTCGCGCGCAGCTCAGGCGGAAGTTGCAGCAATTGCCAGACGGCGGTCATGCGCACCGCGCGCACCGGGTCGTCCAGCAGCGGCGTCAGCATGATCGGCAGGCTCTGCGGCGGCGACAGGGCGGCCAGCGCTTCGATGCCGGCGTTGCGCACCAGTGGATCGGGATTGCCCAGCGCCTGGCTGGCCAGGGCTGCCGAGCGCGCGCTGGGGTAGGCCGGCAGTTCGGCGAGCAGGGTGGCGCGGCGGATCGCCGGCAGGTCCGGTGTCGCCAGCAACAGGTGCAGGCCACGAGCGGCGCCCGGCTGGCCTTCGCGGGCGCGCCAGAGGCCATCGTCGTAGCGCGGCGCTGGGTTGCTCGAAGGCGCCGGCTTCTTGGTCGTCGCGCCGCCGTACCAGAGCTCGAACTGCTGGGCGATCTTCGCCGAGGCGCTATCGCGGTGACAGCCCAGGCAGGCATCGGGGGCGCCGATCTTCTGCGCGTGCTCGGGGTTGGGGATGCTGAAGCTGTGGTCGTGCCGGTAGTGGTTGACCATGTAGTACTTGCCCGGCATGTGGCAGGCGGTGCACTGCGCGCCCGGGGTGCCGGGTTTGTGGTGATGGTGTTCGGGCGAGTCGTAGTTCTTCGCCTGCAGGCCGGCGCCGTCGATGCCTTCGCGCACTGGCTTGCCGGCGACGTTGTGGCATTGCAGGCAGACGCCATTGCCAGCGATCTTCACCTCGCCGCTGTGCGGGTTGTGGCAGTCGGTGCACTTCACGCCCTTGGCGAACATCTTGCTCTGGGTGAAGGAGCCCCACTCGAAGACCTCTTCCTTGATCTTCCCGTCGATCTGGTACAGCTCGCGGGTCAGCAGGCTCGGCAGGTAGTCGTCCATGAAGCGGCGGTTGTGCTGGAAGCCGTCGCCCAGCGGCGCGCGGCGGGCGTGGCAGCGTGCGCAGGTTTCCACCAGGTCGCTGGCGGCGGTGCTGGCGTTGAGCGGTTTGTCGAAGCCCTTGGAGGCGCTCTTGTCAGGCTTGGCTGCCCACTCAAGGTGCTTGGAGGCCGGGCCGTGGCAGGCCTGGCAGCCGACGCCGAGGCTCTGCCAGTGGCTGGCGAAGCTGTCCTGCTGCGCATCGAAATTGCGCTTGAAGTCGGTGGTGTGGCACTCGATGCACATGAAGTTGGCGTTCTGCGCCGGACGCGTCCAGTGCAGCTCGTCCTTGTAGTCGATGCGCTCGCCGGGGTTGAGCTGGAACCAGCGGTGTTTGTGCGTATCCCAGGCGACGCCAAGCGCTTGCAGGCGGCCGCCGGGGTACTCCAGCAGGTATTGCTGCAGCGGGGCGACGCCGAAGGTGTAGGCGACCTTGAAGTCGGCCGGCTTGCCGTCGTTGCCGGGGGTGTTGACCCAGTATTCCTCGCCCTTGCGGAAGAAGCGGGTGGTCTCGGTCTCGCCCTTGAACTTCACGTCGGCGAAGTCACCGAGGACGTTGGACTCGCTGGCGGTCTGCATCGCCTTCTGGTGATGAGAACCCTGCCAGTCCTTGACCTGCGCCTGGTGGCAGCCCTGGCACTGTTGCTCGTCGACGAAGCTGGCCGGCGGCGTAGCGGCGACCGTGGGAACGGGAGTGGGCGCAGCGGGTTTCACGGCCGGCGCGGTGGTGGGCGAAAGGCGCTGCGGTTCACTGTGCTCCATCTTCCACCAGAGGCCCGCGCTGGCGATCAGCAGCACGCCGATGGCGGCGGCGATCAGGCGCCGCGCCAGTGGGTTGGAAGGTGCTGGCGAAGGTTTTGCGGTGGAACGGCTGGCTTTGTTCTTGTCGGACTTCGGCATGCACACATCCGTTGTTCTGGCAGGCTTGAATCAGGGTGGCGGAAGCTTCAGTGACTGCCAGGGGGTTGTCAAACCCGCTCAATGGGTGGGGCGGCGGGCGCCGCCCCGGCATCCCTCAGGGCTGGCGGATCGCCGCTACGCGCGCACTGTCGACCTTGACCGCGGGATTGCCGAACTGCCGCGTGACGTAGTTCACCAGTGTCGCGATCTGCTCATCGTCGAGGCTGCCGGCGAAGCCGGGCATGAACACGTCGTCATCGCCGACCTTGCGCTGCACGCCGCCCAGCACCACCTGCACCAGGTTGTCCGGCTGCAGGGCACCGACCGTGCTGTTGTGGATGAGCATCGGGTAGTAGCCGTCGGGCGTGCCGCTGCCGCTCCAGGTGTGGCAGCTGGCGCAGTTGCCGAGGAACAGGCGGGCGCCGTCGTCGTGGGTCTGTGGGTCGAACGCCTGGCCGCGCAGCTCGACCACCGCGTCGGCCGGCTCGCCCCAGGCGAAGCGTGGCTTGCGTTCGTCGTCGTTGACCGCCTTGACGCTGCGCAGGTAGGTGGCCATGGCGTGCAGGTCGGCATCGCTCAGGTACTGGAAGCTGTGCTGCACCGCCTCGGCCATGGGGCCGGCGGCCTGGGCCTTGCCCGGTACGCGGCCGGTCTTGAGGTACTGCACCAGTTCGGCGTCGCTCCAGCCGCCGATGCCGCTGTGGGTGTCGGGGGTGATGTTGAAGGCGTACCAGCCGCCCAGGGTCGCGCCGGCGAGGAAGTCGCGGCCCTTCTCGTCCAGCGCCTTTTCCTGGAAGGCCAGGCCGCGCGGCGTGTGGCAGGTGCCGCAGTGCGCCAGGCCCTGGACCAGGTAGGCGCCGCGGTTCCAGGTGTCGCTCTGGCCGGGGTTCGGCCGGTAGACGTGGTCCTCGTGGAACAGTGCATTCCAGATCGCCAGCGGCCAGCGCATGTCCAGCGGCCAGGCGATCTCGCTGTCGCGATTGGGCTCGGCCACCGCCTGCACGCCGCCTTCGAGGAAGTAGGCGTACAGCGCCTTCATGTCGTCGTCGGTGATCCGCGCGTAGGCGGTGTAGGGCATCGCCGGGTAGAGGTGCATGCCGCCCTTGGCCACGCCTTCGCGCAGGGCGCGGGCGAAGTCCTCGTAGCTGTAGCTGCCGATGCCGGTCTTCGGGTCGGGGGTGATGTTGCTCGAATAGACGTTGCCCAGCGGCGTGGCCAGCGGCAGACCGCCGGCGAAGGGCTTGCCGTCCGGTGCGGTGTGGCAGGCGGCGCAGTCGCCGGCGCGGGCCAGGTACTCGCCGCGCTTGAGCAGCTCCGCCGGCGCAGTGTCCGAGGCACTGGCAGCATGGGCGAACAAGGGCGCGGCGAGCAGGGCGAGGAAGGCGTAACGCTTCATGCGCTGGCCTCCTGCTTCAGGTGCTCGGCCAGGCGCAGGGCGAGCGCGGCGATGGTCAGGGTGCAGTTCACCGAGCCGACGGTGGGCATCACCGCGCTGCTGGCGACGAACAGGTTGGGGTGGTCGTGGCTGCGGCAGTCCTTGTCCACCACCGAGTCCTTCGGGTCGTCGCCCATCAGGGTGGTGCCGGTGATGTGGTTGTTGTTGGCGAAGTCGTCGATGAACTTCACCTCGCTGCCGCCGAGCAGCTTGGCCGCATGGGTATAGACCTCGCGGGTATGCACCGCGCTTTTGCGCACGTAATCGTCCATCGCGTAGGTGAATTCCGGCTTGGGAATGCCCAGGGCGTCGCGCTCGCTGGCGCTGGGCACGATGCGGTTCTCCGGGTGCGGGAGGATTTCGTGGAAGCTGTCGAAGCGGACGAAGCGCGCCGCGCGGTCGCGGATCTGCGCGTCCAGTTCACGGCCGAGCAGCAGCGGGCCCTTGCGGATCAGTTCGGCGGCCACCTCGTCGGTACGCGAGAGGTTGGACAGGTGGATCTTCTTCGAGGCGTATTCGCTGCGGAAGGCGCCATCGCGGAAGCCGACCATCGAAGTCATCTCCTGCGGCCCGCGGCCCGGCCAGAGCTTCTCGCTGGCATAGAACTGCACGGCGGTGCCGGGGTGGTCCATGAGGTTGCGGCCGACCATGTCCGAGCTGTTGCCGACCTCGGAGATGAGCATCAGCTTGGGCGTCTCGATGCCGTTGGCGGCGAGGATGAAGGTGTCGCCCTCGACGCGCGTCTCGTTGCCCTGCGGGTCCTTGTACAGCGCCGCGACTATCTTGCCGTCGTCGCCCTTCTCCAGCTTGAACACCACGGCGTTCTCGATCAGCCGGGCGCCGGCTGCCTCGGCCTTCTCGACGTGGACGATGCCGTTGTACATGGCGCCGATCGGGCAGATCGGCATGCAGTTGTTGTTGCCGCAGCAGGTCGGCCGGTTGTCGTAGGGGCGGCTGTTGCGCGCCACCGGCTCGGTGACCACGCGGTAGCCGTTGGCGTTGAGCAGGGTCTTGATGCGCTGCTCGTTCCACGACAGCGGCAACGGCGGCATCGGATAGGGCTGGCTGCGCGGCGAGCCGAGCTCCTCGTCGCCGGGGCCCCAGACACCCAGTTCCTCTTCGGCGCGCTGATACCAGGGTTCGAGCTCGCTGTACTCGATGGGCCAGTCGCGGCCGACGCCGTAGAGCGTCTTCAGCTTCAGGTCGTTGGGCAGGAAGCGCCAGGCCGACGCGGCCCAGTGCCAGGTGGTGCCACCGACCGCGCGGATGTACTGCACGTCGTACGGGTGCTCGCCCTTCTGGATCAGGTAGTGGTTGTCCGGGTGGTATTGCGGGTGCGGCGCCTGGGCGGTGGATGGGTAGGGCGCCTGGTTGTCGGACTTGTCCGGCTGGTTGCGGAAGCGCTCGACGATCTCCCAGCGCGACAGGCGCGGGCCGGCCTCGAGGATCAGCACGTCCTTGCCGGCCAGGGCCAGCTGGTGCGCGACCAGGGCGCCGGCGACGCCGGAACCGACCACCACGTAGTCGGCGCGTTGCGTGTCGGCCATGCTCAGGCCTCCCGCTCGACCGGTTGCGCGGCCCAGTAGCCGGGCTTGTTCGCGCAGTAGCTGCGCGGCACCAGGACGTCGTCCACGGCCTTGAACATCAGGGCGTTCTCGTAAGTAACCAGGGTGGCGTCGTCATCCTCGCCGATCACGCCCAGGTACCAGCCGCCGAGGATCTGCCGGGCCAGCCATTGCTGGCGCTCGCTCCAGCCCTGGGGGGCAACGCCCAGGTGCGCCTGCAGTTCGTCGAGGCCCTGCTTGAGCGCGGTGTCGCGCTGCGAAAGGGCGTCGAACAGGCGCTGGCCGATACGCGGGTCGAGGTTGGCGCGACCGGTCAGGTGCCGCGAGATGTTCATGAAGGTGGCCAGTTCGGCGTCATGCAGGGGCGTCAACGCGGCCCAGGCCGGGGCCGCCGGACCGAGCAGCAGGCTGCCCGCGGCGGCGGCTGTGCAGGCGACCGCCAGCAGGCGGCGGCGCGAGAGCGGGAACGCGGGCATGGGCGCCGTCGGGTTCTCGTCGAACATGCAGACCTCTCTTTCAACAGGCGAACGGTGATCAGGCGCGGCTTTGTTTCTATATGAATGCTGCCGCTTGGTTCTGAGTTTTTTGTGGCTTATTTCGGAAGATATCTTCGGAGTATTACTGCAAGAGCGGAAACTGAAAGGTTTCAGTCGGTCTTCGAAGGAGGCTGCCGTCCGCTCCGTCGGCCGGGCTGGCGATGCCGGGCCGCGACCCTTAGTATTGCCGTTTGTCCAGATTCTGCAGGGCGGATCCACTCGCCGCCGGCCCTTCCAAGCGGGCGCCGCAGACTCCCACCGATTGGGTTTTCGATGAAACAGTACCTCGACCTCATGCGCCACGTGCGCGAGCACGGCACCTTCAAGAGCGACCGTACCGGCACCGGCACCTACAGCGTGTTCGGCCACCAGATGCGCTTCGACCTGAGCGAAGGCTTCCCGCTGGTGACCACCAAGAAGTGCCACCTCAAATCGATCATTCACGAGCTGCTGTGGTTCCTCAAAGGGTCGACCAACATCGCCTACCTGAAGGAAAACGGCGTCTCCATCTGGGACGAGTGGGCCGACGAGAACGGCGACCTCGGCCCGGTCTATGGCTACCAGTGGCGCTCCTGGCCGGCGCCGGATGGCCGCCACATCGACCAGATCGCCAACCTGATGACGATGCTGAAGAACAACCCGGACTCGCGCCGGCTGATCGTCTCCGCCTGGAACCCGGCGCTGATCGACGAGATGGCCCTGCCGCCGTGCCACGCGCTGTTCCAGTTCTACGTCGCCGACGGCAAGCTCAGCTGCCAGCTGTACCAGCGTTCGGCCGACATCTTCCTCGGCGTGCCCTTCAACATCGCCAGCTATGCGCTGCTGACCCTGATGGTCGCGCAAGTGGCCGGCCTGCAGCCGGGCGAATTCATCTGGACCGGCGGCGACTGCCACCTGTACGCCAACCACATCGAGCAGACCGACCTGCAGCTGACCCGCCAGCCGCTGCCGCTGCCGACCATGAAGCTCAACCCGCAAGTGAAGGACCTGTTCGACTTCCGCTTCGAGGACTTCGAGCTGATCGGCTACGAGTCCCACCCGCATATCAAGGCGCCGGTCGCCGTCTGACCTGCTCCCTGTGTAAAAAGGCCGGCGCAATGCCGGCCTTTTCGTTTCTGCGGCCGATTGTGCGCTGGCCTGCTCTTCGTTAGCGCGAGCCCCGATGACCTGTGCTTTCGAGCAGGCATTTCATTCCCCCAGTGAATAATCGTTTCGCCTGGCGGTACAGGGTTTCGTCATTGCGCATCGCATTGCTATGCTCCCCGGGCTGGCCGCCGCGCAGCGGCCTACGGACTTTCCGCAGTACAACGACAAGATCGGGGACCGTCATGCAGCCTTTCAGTTTCGCCACCACCGCGCAGATCCTCTGCGAAAGTGGTTCCGCCGTCCGCCTGGGCGAGCTCTGCCGCGAGCGCGGCGCCAGTCGCGTGATGCTGGTCAGCGATCCGGGGATCGCCCGCTTGGGCCTGCTCGACGGTGTGCTGCCGGGCTTCGCCAGTGCCGGCGTGGCCATCGAAGTCTTCGACCAGGTGCTTGCCGATCCGCCTGAAAGCGTGGTCCTGCAAGCCGTGGCGCAAGCACGCTCGATGGGTGCGCAGTTGGTGGTCGGCTTTGGCGGCGGCAGCTCCATGGATGTCGCCAAGCTGGTCGCGCTGCTGGCCCATCCGCAGGCGATCCAGGGCCTTGGCGAGGTGTTCGGCGTGGGCAATGCGCGTGGCCCACGGTTGCCGCTGATCCAGGTGCCGACCACTGCCGGCACCGGCTCGGAAGTCACCCCCATCGCCATCGTCACCACCGGCGAAACCACCAAGACCGGCGTGGTCAGCCCCTACCTGCTGCCCGACCTGGCGCTGCTCGACGCCGACCTGACCCTCGGCCTGCCGCCGGCGGTGACCGCCGCTACCGGCATCGACGCCATGGTCCACGCCATCGAGGCGTACACCAGCAAGCTGAAGAAGAACCCGCTGTCCGACCTGCTGGCCCGCGAGGCGCTGCGCCTGCTCGCCGCAAACCTCGACGAGGTAGTACGCAACGGCGCCAACCGCGAGGCACGCCAGGCCATGCTGCTGGGCGCCTGCCTGGCCGGCCAGGCGTTCGCCAACGCGCCGGTCGCCGCCGTGCATGCGCTGGCCTATCCGCTGGGCGGGCACTTCCATATCCCCCACGGCTTGAGCAACGCGCTGGTGCTGCCGGAGGTGATCCGCTTCAACGCGCCAGTGGCAGCGCCGCTATATGCCGAGCTGGCGCCGCTGCTGCTGGGTTCGCGTTTGCGTGCCGGCAGCGATCTCACCGAGCAATTCATCGCCGAGCTGGCCGAGCTGAGTCCGCGCAGCGGCCTGCCGTCGCGCCTGCGCGACGCCGGGGTGCCGGAAGATTGCTTGCCGACGCTGGCGCGCGACGCCATGCTCCAGCAGCGCCTGCTGGTCAACAACCCGCGCGAAGTGAGCGAGGCCGACGCCCTCGCCATCTACCGCGCCGCCTACTGAGGAAGCCGATGAGCCAGGAACATCCCAGCCGCAGCGATTACCGGCACTTCCAGCCGATCACCACGCGCTGGCACGACAACGACGTCTATGGCCACGTGAACAACGTGACCTACTACGGCTTCTTCGACACCGCGGTGAACACCTACCTGATCGAGAGCGGCGGGCTGGATATCCACGATGGCGAGGTGGTCGGTTTCGTGGTCAGTTCCAGCTGCGACTACTTCGCCCCGGTGGCTTTCCCCGAGCGCATCGAGGTGGGCCTGCGGGTCGGCAAGCTGGGCAACAGTTCGGTGCAGTACGAGCTGGCGGTGTTCCGCGCCGGCGAAGAGCTGGCCTGCGCCGCCGGGCGCTTCGTGCATGTCTTCGTCGAGCGCGCGAGCAATCGCCCGGTGGCGATTCCGCCGCCGCTGCGCGAAGCCATGCAGGCGTTGCTGATCGAGCAGCCCTGATGGAGGCGCAGCCGTCCTACCGCCTGCTGCGCATCGACTTCACCGATGACCAGGCGTGCGCCTTCTGCCCGAACCGCCTGACCACCGGGATCGGCCGGGTGCTGGTCGACGACGCGGGCAAGGAGGTTTTCGCCGGCCCGGTGTGCGCGAAGAAGCACGCGCGCAACGCCGGCGAGAAAGTCCCTGATCTCACCCTCGCCAGCTTCGAGCCCGACAGCGGCAAGGCCGCACCCACGCCGGGGACGAAGCGCAAGGCGCCGGCCGAACGGCGTGCGCCGCGCGTGTCCGACGAAGAGGTGCAGCGCCAGCGTGCGATCAGCTACCTGCTGCTGCGCGCCGAGAAGCTCGCCGCCTACAAGGGCATGTGCTTCGGCAGGCTGCAGGAGGTCTACGAGCGCTACCGGGCGCGTGGGCTGTCGGAGAATGACCAGACCTATCTGCAGAACCTGATGGCCAAGGTCGAGCGCGACCGGCCGGAGTACGGCTACGCCAACCTGCAGGCGCTGTATGCCTGTCACTTCTGGATCGAGCGTTTCCTTGGCGAGGAAGACAGTGGCTTCATCCGTGGCCTGCGTCATTACCTGCGCACCCACCTGTACCTGAAGCCGGCGCAGATCGAGGGCCTGAACAAGTGGTTCGAGCGCCGCGAGGGCATGATTTCCATCAAGCCCGATGCCTTCCAGCTGCCCGAAGAAGCCTGACGATCCCGTGCTGAAACGAAGAAGCCCGCCGATTGGCGGGCTTCTTCACATGGCGCCTGAGGGATCAGTCGCGATGTTTGTTCTTGTGCTTGTGTTTGTGCTTGTGGCCGCCCGAATGGTCGTGATCGTTGTCATCGGCCATCGAGTTGCCCAGCGCGCCGCCTGCCGCACCGCCCAGGCCGGCACCGATGGCCGCGCCGGTGGAGCCGCCGACCTTGTTGCCGATCACCGAGCCGCCGGCCGCGCCCAGGCCGCCACCGATGGCTGCCTCGGTCTTCTTGCCGTCCTTCGCGCTCATGGCGCCGCCGGCCGCACCGCCGACGCCAGCGCCGATGGCCGCGCCGGTGCTGCCGCCCAGGGCTCCGCCAACCACGTTGCCGAGGGCGCCGCCCAGGCCGCCGCCGACTGCGGCGTTGGTGTTGTCATCGGCCATTGCAACGCTGGCCAGCAGGCTGAGAGTCAGTACCGAGAGAGTCTTGCGCATGTTCAAACCTTGCTAGGAGGGGAGGTAGAACGATTGTTCCGGACATGAAACAGCCGGGCAAGGGTGCCCGGCTGTTCGGTGCTGGAGAATTAATCCTGCCTGAGCTGGATCAATCCCAGTCGCGGTGGCGGCGATGGTGATGCTTGTACCAGCCACGGTGGCGACCGTTGTCGTGCCAGTCGTCGTCGTCGTAGCGAGCGTGACGGTAGCGGCGACGGCCATCGTAATAGTCGTCGTCATCGCGGTTGCTGTCGGCGTAGTGGTTGCCCAGCGCACCGCCGGCGCCGCCGCCCAGGGCCGAGCCGATCAGGCCGCCGGTGGAGCCGCCGACCTTGTTGCCGATCACCTGGCCGCCCGCCGCGCCCAGGCCGCCGCCGATGGCAGCTTCAGTCTTGTTGCCGCGATGGGCGCCAACGGCGCCACCGGCTGCGCCGCCGACACCAGCACCGATGGCAGCACCGGTGCTACCACCCATGGCCTGGCCGACGACGGAGCCCAGTACCCCGCCCAGCGCGCCACCGACGCCTGCACGGGTGTCGCCGTCCGCGAAGGCGGTACCACCGACCAGCGCAAGAGACAGCATGAGCATCGAGGAGTACTTCATAGAGAGGTTCTCTACTGTGTGGATGTTGGCGGCGATGCTGGGGTTGTCAGAAACGCCTTACAAGCGTCAGCCGACGAATGACGCGACTTGCATCAAAAAATGCAAGTATTTGATTTGAGGTCAGAACTTTTTCTAATTCAGCCTGTCTGAGTGTTGTTCCGAGGTCTTGAATGTCGCGTGATTTACTCACAATTTGCCATTGAAATGATGGCTTCTCACGCAGATCCCGGTTCCTGCCCGTTTTATCCCTTCAGATGTTTCTTACATAGCTTCGCAACGGTTTTCCGGGTTGTGCGGGATGCGCATGCGCGTTCCTGCAGGGAGGCGCCGGACTTTACGCGCACGCCGAACTGCCCCCTCTCCCTTCAGGGAGAGGGCTGGGGAGAGGGTTGCGGACTTCGACGATGCGCCGGCGTTGGGCCTGACTCCGTTCCCCCTCCCTAACCCTCCCCCGAAAGCGGGAGAGGGGACTGATCGGCAGAGCGGGTTGTGCTGTCGTCATCCGGTTGATTGGGTTCGCGAGCAAGCTCGCTCCTACAAGGTGGCGCCGCGGACTTCGCGGCTGCGCCCAACGACCCTCAGAGAATCCGGCTGGCGTCCTCGCGCGCGGCTTCCAGGCGCACCGCGACGAACTTCGAGGTCGGCGTGAAGCTGCCCTCGCCATGGCTTTCCAGCGGCACCAGTGGGTTGGTTTCCGGGTAGTAGGCGGCGGCCTGCCCCTCGGGGACATCGAACGCCAGCAGGGTGAAATTGCTCACCCGGCGCTCCACGCCATCGCTCCACAACGAAACCATGTCGATCTTCTGCCCCGGCTCGAAGCCCAGGCGGCGGATGTCCGCCTCATTGGCGAAGACCACCTCGCGCTGCCCGCGCACGCCGCGGTAGCGGTCGTCCAGGCCGTAGACGGTGGTGTTGTACTGGTCGTGGGAACGCAGCGTCTGCAGGATCAGGTCGGGCTTCTCGCCGGTGTTGCGCACCTGTTCGGGCAGCAGGTCCGCGGGTAGCACGCTGGCGGCGAAATTGGCCTTGCCGGTGGCGGTAGTCCAGCGCCGTTCGCCAGCCGAGTTGCCGAGGTGGAAGCCGCCCGGGTTGGCCACGCGGCGATTGAAGTCGGCGAAGCCGGGGATGGTGTCGGCGATCAGCTCGCGGATGCGGGCGTAGTCGGCGATCAGCGCGTCCCAGTCCACCGGGCGGTCGCCCAGGGTCGCCTTGGCGATGCCGGCGACGATCGCCGGCTCCGAGCGCATCTGCTTCGACAGCGGCTCCAGCTGGCCGTAGGAGGCGTGGATCATGCTGAAGGAGTCTTCCACCGTGACCGCCTGCGGGCCGCTCGCCTGGCGATCGATATCGGTGCGGCCCAGGCACGGCAGGATCAGTGCGTCGGTGCCGCAGGTCAGGTGGCTGCGGTTGAGCTTGGTGCTGATGTGCACGGTCAGCGCGCAGCTCTCCAGCGCCCGGTGGGTGCGCGGGCTGTCCGGGGTGGCCTGGGCGAAGTTGCCGCCCAGGCCGATGAAGACCTTCGAACGGCCTTCGAGCATCGCATTGATGGCTTCCACGGTGTTGTGCCCGTCGTGCCGCGGCACGCGGAAGTCGAAGCGCTTCTCCAGGGCATCGAGCAGCGCCACCGGCGGCCGGTCGTTGATGCCCATGGTGCGGTCGCCCTGCACGTTGCTGTGGCCGCGCACCGGGCAGAGCCCGGCGCCGGGGCGGCCGATGTTGCCGCGCAGCAGTTGCAGGTTGACCACTTCCTGGAGGGTGGGCACCGAATGGCGGTGCTGGGTGAGGCCCATGGCCCAGCAGGCGATGACCCGCTCGGCGCGGCGGTACATGAGCGCCGCGGTCTCGATCTCGGCCAGGCTCAGGCCGGACTGCTCGACGATGTGCTCCCAGCGGGTGGCATCCAGCTCGGCCAGGTAGGCGTCGAAGCCGTTGGTGTGTTCGGCGATGAAGGCATGGTCGAACACCGCCGGCTCGCCCTTGGCCTGGGCTTCGCGTTCCCACTGCAGGAGGAACTTGGCCATGCCGCGCACGGCGGCCATGTCGCCGCCCAGGGCCGGGCGGAAGAACGCGGTATTCAGCGGCCGCGAGCCGTTGGCGAGCATCTCCAGGGCGTGTTGCGGATGCTGGAAGCGCTCCAGGCCGCGCTCCTTCAGCGGGTTGAAGGCCACCACCTGGGCGCCGCGCTGCACCGCTTCGCGCAGCGGTTCGAGCATGCGCGGATGGTTGGTGCCGGGGTTCTGGCCGAAGACGAAGATGGCGTCGGCGTGTTCGAAGTCGGCGAAGGTCACCGTGCCCTTGCCGACCCCGACGCTGCGCCCGAGGGCCACGCCGCTGGCCTCGTGGCACATGTTCGAGCAGTCCGGGAAGTTGTTGGTGCCGTAGGCGCGGACGAACAGCTGGTAGAGATAGGCCGCCTCGTTGCTGGCCCGGCCGGAGGTGTAGAACTCGGCCTGGTCGGGGCTTTCCAGGGCGCGCAGGTGCTGACCGATGAGGGCGAAGGCGTCGTCCCAGCTCACCGGCACGTAGCGGTCCTGCGCGCGGTCGTAGCGCATCGGCTCGGTCAGCCGGCCCTGGTACTCCAGCCAGTAGTCGCTCTGCTGGCGCAGGGCGCTGACGCTGTGGCGGGCGAAGAAGGCCGCGTCGACGCGGCGCTTGGTGGCTTCCCAGTTGACCGCCTTGGCGCCGTTCTCGCAGAACTTGACGCGGCCGTCCTCGGGCGAGTCGCCCCAGGCGCAACCGGGGCAGTCGAAGCCGCCGTTCTGGTTGGTCTTGAGCAGGGCGCGCAGGTTCTTGAACGGCTGCTTGCTGTCCAGCCAGAAGCGCGTGACGGAGATGAGCGCGCCCCAGCCGGCGGCGGCGCCCTTGTAGGGTTGGTAACGGGGGTTGATCGGTTGCAGGCTCATGGGCGGTCGGGTCGTCCGTGGGCGTCCGGCGCGGGGCTGTAGACCCGCGGTGCGCTGTGGTGGGGAAGGTGGATCAGGTTCAGGTTGTGCTTGCGCGCCCAGTTCACGGTCAGCGCGCTGGGGGCGGAGAGGCTGACCAGGGTGGCGATGCCGGCGCGCACGGCCTTGTGGATGAGCTCCAGGCTGCAGCGGCTGGTGACCACGACGAAGCCGTCGCGGCCGTCGAGGTGTTGCCGCTTGATCGCGCCGATCAGCTTGTCGAGGGCGTTGTGCCGGCCGATATCCTCGCGGCACAGGCGGATCTCGCCAGAGCCATCGACATAGAGCGCCGCGTGCAGGGCGCCGCTGCGCCGGGCCAGGTCCTGTGCCTGGTCGATGCGCTGGCGCAGGTTCTGCAGGTGCGCTGCCGGCGGCAGGGCGGCGGGCTCGAGGACGCGCAGCGTGGGCAGCGCCTGCTCCAGGGCTTCCACCCCGCACAGGCCGCAGCCGCTGGTGCCGGCCAGTTGCCGGCGCTGGCGCTTGAGGGCCCAGAAGGCGCGGTTGGCGATCTGCACTTCGGCGCTGATGGCGTCGCCGAGGCGGTTCAGGCGGACGTCATAGATGTCGTCGATGGAGTCCACCAGTCCGCTGCTCAGGCTGAAGCCGTGGACGAAGTCCTCGAGGTCGGCCGGGGAGACCATCATCACCGCCTGGCTGAGGCCGTTGTAGGCAATCGCCAGGGCGGCCTCTTCGGCCAGCACGGCGCTGCCAAGGCTGCTCGCATCGGACAGTTCGGCGTAGCTGTAGCCGCCGTCGGCAACGGCGGCGGCCCGGTCGTCGGGTGACGCCGGGCGGGGGGGCGGGCAAGGCATGGGCGGGGCCCTGTTTTCTAGTAGTGGAGCCAGCCTAGGCCGCTCTACGCAGGGCGTCTAATCGGTAGTGCCGATACTGTGATCGACGCGCTCTATCACTGCTCGTCGGCTTCGAGCAGGCGCCGGGCCTCTTCGAAGCAGGCGTCGGCCAGCGCCGAGCGTGGTTCGGATTGGCGCAGGATCAACCCGAGCGGCGCCAGGGTCCGCGCATCCTCGATCGGCACCAGGCGCAGGTGGCTGTCGCGGCCTTCCAGGCCGCTGCCAAGGGGCATCACGGCGCAGCACAGGCCGCGCTCCACGGCTTGCAGCAGCTGGTGCACGGCATCGGTTTCCAGGCGGATGCGCGGCGTCAGTCCGTGGCTGCGGAAACCGTGGTCGATGGACTGGCGGAAGTGCATGCCGCTCGACATCAGCCCCAGCGGCAGCTCGGCCAGGGCCTTCCAGCCCAGGCTGTGGCCGTCGATGGCGAAATGCCGTTGGTCGTACAGCAGGCCCATGCGCGTGTCGGCGAGCACCAGGCTGTCGAAGTGCGTGCTGTCCAGGCGCTCGAGGTAGGACAGGCCGAGGTCCAGCTGATTGCGGCCGAGGCCTTCGAGGATCTGCTCCGAGCTCAGGGCGAACAGCTGGAAGCGCAGCTCCGGATGGCGCTCGGCGAACAGGCCGATCAGTTGCATGGGGTCGAAGCCGGCCAGCGGCACCACGCCCAGGCGCAGGGTGCCGACCAACTGGCCGCGGCAGGCTGCGGCCTCGGCATACAGGCCGTCATGGGCGGCAAGCAGGCTGCGCGCCCAGGCCAGCACGCGCTCGCCGGCCTCGGTGAAACCTTCGAAGCGCTGCCCGCGGCGCACCAGCTCCAGGCCCAGCTCCTCTTCCAGCGAGCGCAGGCGCATGGACAGCGTCGGCTGGGTGACGTGGCAGCGCGCGGCGGCCTGGCCGAAGTGGCGGGTCTCGTCGAGCGCGCAGAGGAATTTCAGTTGCTTGATGTCCATGGGGTTTCCCGGCGGGAGGGGTGGTTCAAGCTGAATCTACGGGTGCAATCCATCCAGCAGTGCGCGGTAGTCCTCCACCGCGGCGAACTCGGCGGTGTCCTTGGGCCCCTGGCGGCTGTCCGGCTCGCGCACCGCGAGCAGATGGCCGATGCCAAAGGCGCGGGCGCTGCGCAGGATCGGCAGGCTGTCGTCGATGAACAGGGCGCGCGCCGGGTCGAAGCCGAGGTCGGCGTGCAGCGCCTGCCAGAACTGCGGGTCTTCCTTGGGGAAACCGTAGTCGTGGGAGCTGATCAGGCGTTCGAAATAGGGCGCCAGCTCGATCCGCTCCATCTTCAGCGACAGTGAATCGCGGTGCGCGTTGGTGATCAGCACCACGCGCTTGCCGGCGTTGCGCAGGGCGGCGAGGAAGGTGTCGGCGTCCGGGCGCAGGGCAATCAGGTGCGCGACCTCGCGCTTGAGGTCGCGGATCGACAGCTTCAGCTCGCGGCTCCAGAAATCCAGGCAGTACCAGTTCAGTTGGCCGGCATGGTCGCGGAACAGCGGCAGCAGCTCGGCATCGGCCTGCGCGCGAGTGACGCCATGGTGTTCCGCATAGCGCTGCGGCAGGTGTTCTAGCCAGAAATGGTTGTCGAAATGCAGGTCGAGCAGGGTGCCGTCCATGTCGAGCAGGACGGTGTCGATCGCGGACCAGTTCAGACTCGGCATGGGCGGCTCTGTGGCAGTGCGTCGCCTGGTGCGGCAATAGCGCCAGCTTCGACACGGAGAGTAGGAAAAGGCGGGTATCATAGCCGACCCGGTCCCGCCCAGGAGTCGTCCCATGCGTCAGAAACCCACGGTGCTCGCTCGCGAAATCGTCGCCAAGAGCCGCCTGTTCGCCGTCGAAGAACTGGAGCTTCGTTTCGCCAATGGCGTCGAGCGCACTTATGAGCGGCTTGTGGGCAAAGGCCAGGGCTATGGCGCGGTGATGGTAGTGGCGCTGCTGGATGGCGAGAACGCAGTGCTGGTGGAGGAATACTGCGCTGGCGTCGACGAGTACCAGCTGTCGCTGCCCAAGGGCCTGGTGGAGCCGGGCGAGGACGTGCTCGCCGCGGCCAACCGCGAACTCAAGGAGGAAGCGGGCTACGGCGCCCATCGCCTCGAGTACATCACCGAGCTGTCGCTGTCGCCGGGCTACATGAGCCAGCGCATCCAGGTGGTGCTGGCGCGCGACCTCTATGAAGAAAGCCTGCCGGGCGACGAGCCGGAGCCGCTGCGGGTCGACCGCATCAGCCTGCGCGAACTGTCGAGCCTGGCGAAGAACGCCCAGTTCAGCGAAGGACGGGCCCTGGCCGCGCTCTACCTGGTGCGCGACCTGTTGATCGAACGAGGAGAATTCCAGGCATGAGCCACGCTTTCCTGCCCACGGTGATCGAGCTGGTGCGCCGCGCCGGCGACGCCATCCTGCCGTTCTGGCGCAGCGACCTGGCCGTCGAGAGCAAGGCCGACGCCTCGCCGGTGACCGCCGCCGACCTGGCCGCGCACCAGGTGCTGGCCGCCGGCCTGCGCGCACTGGCGCCGGAGATTCCGGTGCTGTCCGAAGAGGACTGCGGCATCGCCCTGGCCGAGCGCGGCCAGTGGCAGCGCTGGTGGCTGGTCGATCCGCTGGACGGCACCAAGGAATTCATCGCCGGCAGTGAAGAGTTCACCGTCAACGTCGCCCTCATCGAGAACGGCCGGGTGGTCTTCGGCGTGGTCGGCATTCCGGCCAACGGCCGCTGCTACTACGGCGGTGCCGGGCAGGGGGCGTGGCGCGTCGAGCGCGACGGTGAGCCCGAGGCGATTGGCGTGCGCGAGAAACCAGAGGAAGCCTTCACCGTCGTTGCCAGCAAGCGCCACTCCAGTCCGGCGCAGGAGCGTCTGCTGGCCGGCCTGGGCGAGCGTTTCGGCGACCTGTCGCTGGCCAATATCGGCAGCTCGCTGAAGTTCTGCCTGCTCGCCGAGGGTGCGGCGGACTGCTATCCGCGCCTGGCGCCGACCTCGCAGTGGGACACCGCGGCGGCCCAGGGCGTGCTGGAAGGCGCTGGCGGCGAGGTGCTCGATCTCAAGGGCGAGGCCTTTACCTACGAAGCGCGCGAGGATTACCTCAACGGCTCCTTCCTGGCCCTGCCGAAGACCGCTGCCTGGCGCGACGAACTGATCCAGCTGGCGCGCGCGCTGGACTGACCCGCCGCGCGCTCGCGAACGCCTGGCAATCCGGGCGCTTCGCGAGCAAGCTCGCTCCTACACCGAACCTGCTTCCGCGATTGCCCATGCCTGAATTACCCGAAGTCGAAACCACCCGCCGGGGCATCGCGCCCTACCTCGAAGGCCAGCGCGTCACCCGCGTGATCGTCCGCGACCGGCGCCTGCGCTGGCCGATTCCGGAAGACCTCGACGTGCGCCTGTCCGGGCAGCGCATCCTCAAGGTCGAGCGGCGCGCCAAGTACCTGTTGCTGCAGGCCGAGGCGGGCACGCTGATCAGCCACCTGGGCATGTCCGGCAACCTGCGCCTGGTGGAGTGCGGGCTGGCGCCGGCCAAGCACGAGCACGTCGATATCGAGCTGGAATCGGGCCTGGCACTGCGCTACACCGACCCGCGGCGCTTCGGCGCCATGCTCTGGAGCCAGAATCCGCTGGAGCACGAGCTGCTGCGCAACCTCGGGCCGGAGCCGCTGACCGACGACTTCGAAGGCGAGCGCCTGTACCAGCTCTCGCGCGGGCGGAGCATGGCGGTCAAGCCGTTCATCATGGACAACGCGGTGGTGGTCGGTGTGGGCAATATCTACGCCACAGAGGCGCTGTTCGCCGCTGGCATCGACCCGCGCCGCGAGGCGGGGACCATCTCCCGGGCGCGCTACGTGAAGCTCGCCGAAGAGATCAAGCGCATCCTGGCGATCGCCATCGAGCGCGGCGGCACCACCCTGCGCGACTTCATCGGTGGCGACGGACAGCCCGGCTACTTCCAGCAGGAGCTGTTCGTCTACGGCCGCGGCGGGGAGTTCTGCAAGGTCTGCGGCAGCACCCTGCGCGAAGTGCGCCTGGGCCAGCGCGCCAGCGTCTACTGTCCGCGCTGCCAACGCTGAGCGGCGGGTTTTCCGTTATTCCTGGGGCCGCGGGGTCATCCGTTCGCGCCCCCCATAACTACAAGAAGGTTCTTCGATGTCCGGCAACTACCTGCCTCGCAATCCCTTTGCCGAGTGGCTCGGCCGCAACATGCTGCAAGTCGCCGGTTGGCGCATCGAGGGCGCTTTGCCAGCGCTCGACAAGTTCGTCGTGATTGGCGCGCACCACACGTCCAACTGGGACTTCATGGCCTTCCTCGCCGCCAAGTTCGTTCTGCGCCTGAATGCCCGCTGGTTCGCCAAGCACACCCTGTTCCGCCGGCCGTTCGGCAACCTGCTGCGGCGCTGGGGCGGCATCCCGATCCAGCGGCACATCAAGCAGAACACGGTCGAACAAGCGGTGCAGGCGTTCCACGACAGCCGCGAGCTGATCCTGATCATCTCGCCGGAGGGCACGCGCAAGAAGGTCGAGCGCTGGAAGATGGGCTTCTACCACATCGCCCGCGGGGCTGGCGTACCGGTGGTGCTGGCGGCGCTGGACTACGCCAACCGCCGCATCGTCATCGGCGAACCCTTCTGGCCGACCGGCGACGAAGCCGCCGACCTGCAGCGGATGCTCGCGTTCTACCGGCCCTTCGTGCCGAAAAAGCCCGAGTACGCATTCCTCGGCGGTTGAAGGCCGTCACGCTGACAACCGGTGCGGCGCTGATATAGTTAATGGCAGTCTGCCTGCCAACCACGCATAAAAAGGATTTAGCCATGAACCCGTTTCGCGCCCTGGCCGCTGTTCTGGCCCTGACCCTCGGCCTCTCGGCCATGCCCCTGCAGGCCGCCGATATGGCTGCGGGCAACGTCTCCAGTGGAGACCCCGTCTACAGCATGGACACGCCGCCGTTCTACAGCATGCTCGGCGACCTGATCATCGCCCGCCCGCTGCTGCTGGGCGCCACCGTGATCGGCACCGCGGCCTTCATCGTCAGCCTGCCGTTCACCGCCCTGGGCGGCAACGTCAAGGAAGCTGGCCAGGCGCTGGTCATCGATCCGGGCAAGGCCACCTTCGTGCGCTGCCTGGGCTGCACCGAAAGCGGCTACAAGCAGGACTGACCCTGCGCGCGCCGACCGCCCGGCCGGCGCCACTCTCCCGAATTTCCGAGGCCCCCTGCATTCGCAGGGGGCCTTTTGTCGTCTTCAGTAGTGCACCGTGGTGCCGGCAGCCAGGCCTATGCCGCGGGGGTCGCTGGCGGCATCCACGTCGCCGTTCTTCTTGTTCCACAGCAGCACCTGCTGGTTGCCGTAGCTGCGGCCGACATCCTTGAGCGTGTAGCCGCGCGCGGTGAGATCGGCTTTCTGCGCGTCGGTGAAGGTGCGCGGTTCGTGCTCCAGCACATCGGGCAGGTACTGGTTGTGGTAGCGTGGCGCGGACACCCAGTTCTGCACCGCACGGCCATCCAGGTACTGCAGCATGGCCAGCAGCACCATGCTGGGGATGCGGCTGCCGCCGGGGGTGCCGAAGGCGGCGAGCTCATTCGGGCTTTCGATGAAGCTCGGGCTCATGCTCGACAGCGGGCGCTTGCCGCTGGCGATGGCGTTGGCGGCGCTGCCGGCCAGGCCATAGGCGTTGCTGCCCTCGACATCGGCGGCGAAGTCGTCCATTTCGTCGTTGAGCACCACGCCGGTACCGGGTGGGGTGAAGGCCGAGCCGAATGGCAGGTTGACCGAGAGGGTGGCTGCTACCGCGTTGCCCTGTTCGTCGATCACCACGAAGTGCGTGGTGTGGTCGCCTTCGCGCCAGGTTGGCTTGGGCGGCAGGCTGGCGCTGGGCGTGGCGCGCTGCGGATCGATGCCGGCGGCCAGGCGCTTCAGGTAGTCCGGGGCCAGCAGCTGTTGCACCGGGTTGGCGATGCGGTCCGGGTCGCCGAGCATGCTGCGGTCGTGATAGGCACGGCGCAGGACCTCGGCGACATAGTGCACGCGCTGGGTCGGTTCGGCCTTCTGCCAGGGCAACTGGGCGAGCATGCCGAGGCTCTGCGCCAGGGCCACGCCGCCCGCGGAGGGCGGCGGCGCGCTGATGAGTTCGCGGCCGTCGGCCAGCGGATAGCGCAGCGGCTGGCGTTCGACCACCTGGTAGCTGCGCAGGTCTTCCAGGCTCCAGATGCCACCAGCGGCGCGCACGCCTTCCACCAGTCTGTCGGCGGTTTCGCCTTCGTAGAAGCCGCTGCGGCCATAGCGCGCCAGGCGCTCCAGGGTCTTCGCCAGGTCCGGCTGGCGCAGCAGGTCCCATTCCTCGGGCAGGTTGCCTTGCTGCAGGAAGACGCGCGAAGTCTCGCGGTCCTTGCGCATGGCATCCAGGCGGCCTTCGGCACGATCAATGTAGACGCGGTCGATGGACACGCCGTCGGTGGCCAGGCGGATCGCCGGCACCAGGTTGTCGGCCAGCGGCTTGCGGCCGAAGCGGCTGGTGATCTCCGCCAGTGCTGCCGGCAAGCCGGGGATGGCGGCAGCCAGCGGGCCGTTCAGCGACAGCTCCGGCTGAACCTTGCCGTTGCGCATGTACATTTGCGAATTGGCCGCCAGCGGCGCGCGCTCGCGGGCGTCGATGAAGCGGTAGGTGGGCGTCGGGCCGGCCTGGCGCAGAAGGAAGAAGCCGCCGCCCCCGAGGCCGGAGCCGTAAGGCTCGACGACCGCCAGGGCCGAGGCGATGGCTACGGCGGCATCGAAGGCGTTACCGCCGCCGGCGAGGGTTTCCAGGCCGGCGACCGTGGCCGCCGGATGGGCGCTGGCGACGGTGGCCTGGGCGACCGGCTGCGCGGAAACGTGCAGGGCGGCGGTGCCGAGGAGGAGCAGGGCGCAGAAGCGCGAAAGGACATGCGGATTGCGGTTCAACAGGGACATGGCATCTCACGAATCGTCGGGCAGCCCCGGACTGGCGTCCGGGAAAAACCGCGGGAGCGAAATGGGAGGATAGACAATCCCGCCGCGCGACGGTTGTCGTAAACCCTGGAACTCTTGTCGCGACGGGCGTGGATCAGGCCTTGCCGGTGAGCTTGAGGTACTTCTGCATCAGCTCGTCCTTGCTCTCGACGTGGCTCTCGTCGAGGGGGATGCAGTCGACCGGGCAGACCTGCTGGCACTGCGGCTCGTCGTAGTGGCCGACGCACTCGGTGCACAGGTTCGGGTCGATCACATAGATCTCCTCGCCCTGGGAGATGGCGCCGTTCGGGCACTCGGGTTCGCAGACGTCGCAGTTGATGCAATCGTCGGTGATTTTCAGGGACATCGAATAACTCCGACCATGTCCGGAGGCATGGCTGTCAGCAAGGGAAATGCTGCAATTTTGCCGCATTGGCGTGCGCAGTGCACGCCGGCCGGATCAATTGCCGCCATTCCTGGCGGCGGATGTCTCAGCGCTTGAAGCGCTCGGCGAGGGCCTGGGCTACCGCGGGGTGCACGAACTTGGTGATGTCGCCACCCAGCGCGGCAATCTCGCGCACCAACGTCGAGGAGATGAAGGAGTACTTCTCCGACGGGGTGAGGAACATGCTTTCCAGGTCGGGTGCGAGCTGGCGGTTCATGTTGGCCAGCTGGAACTCGTACTCGAAGTCCGACACTGCGCGTAGGCCGCGCAGCAGGATGTTCGCGTTCTGCTCCTTGGCGAAGTGCGCGAGCAGGGTCGAGAAGCCGACGACTTCGACGTTGGGCAGGTGCGAGGTGACCTGGCGGGCCAGTTCGACGCGTTGTTCCAGGGGGAACAGCGGGTTCTTCTTGGGACTGGCGGCGACGGCGATGATCACCTGGTCGAACAGTCGCGAGGCGCGTTCGACGAGGTCGGCATGGCCTTTGGTAATGGGGTCGAAAGTACCCGGGTACAGCACTCGATTCATCGCAGCGTCCTGGTGATTCAAGGGTCAGGCGGGGGCGTGGGCGGGGCTGGATGGTAACGCAGCGGGCCGGCAGGGCCAAGCAAAGCAGGTAGTGCGTTTCGACGCGCACTACCTGTGCCGGCCCGGCGAATGCGACCAATCGGTCGCAAAGGCGCGGGGCAGAGCCATTGAGCCAGCCGTCTCGGACCTTCGTCCAAGGGTGGGGCTCAGGCCTTGCCCAGGCGCTGGACGAGGCCGCTGGCCAGTTGCGCGGTCAAACCATAGACCGAAAGCTGCGGGTTCGCCCCGATGCTGGTGGGGAACAGCGAGCCGTCGTGGATCGACAGGTTCTGCAGCTGGTGGTGACGGCCGAGGCTGTCGCACACCGCCTGCTTCGGGTCCTCGCCCATGGCGCAGCCGCCCATCACGTGGGCGCTGCCCAGGCGGGTGCGGTACAGCTCCAGGCTGAGGCCGTCGATGATGGTGCGCGCTTCGGCGAGGGTCTTCGCATAGCCGGCGTCGTTGTGCAGCGGCAGCACTTCGCGGGCGCCGGCGGCGAACTGGACTTCGGCCATGGTGTGGAAGGCGCGGCGGATGCCGTCCCAGGTGTAGTCGGTCATCCTGTAGTCGAGCACCGGGGTGTCGTCGCCGCGCAGGCTCACCGTGCCCTCGGCGCTGTCCGGGTGGAAGCCGTCGCGCATCAGGGCGAGGATCATGTTGGTATGCGGCAGTTGCTCCATGCGCAGGGCGTTGTCGATGCCGAAGCGGCCGAGCAGGGTGGCCGCGAGCGCCGGCTGCAGCGGCGGTACTTCGAGCTTGTAGGACATGTGCCCGCGGGTGCCGTCGTTCCACTGGAAGTGGTCGGAGTAGATCGACTGCGGCGCGCCGTAGAAGGGGTTGACCACTTCGTCGAACAGGGCGGCGCTGAAGTTCACCACGTGCAGGAAAGTGCGCTTGCCGACCCGGCCGTTAGGGTCCGGCGCCTTGGAGCGCATGAGGATCGCCGGGGTGTTGATGCCGCCGCCGGCCAACACATAGTGGCGCGCCTTGACGGTGATCTTGCGGCCGGTGGGCGCCACGCAGCGCTCGTCCATGGCCACGCATTCCAGGCCGCTGACCTTGTCGCCGTCGATCAGCAGGCGGTTGGCGCGGGCGAGGTAGAGCAGCTCGCCGCCCTTGTCGAGGGTCGCCGGGATGGTGGTCACCAACATCGATTGCTTGGCGTTGGTCGGGCAGCCCAGGCCGCAGTAGCCGAGGTTCCAGCAGCCGCGCACGTTGCGCGGGATGACTTTCCAGTGATAGCCGAGCTTCTCGCAGCCGCGGCGGATCACGTCGTTGTTGAAGTTCGGCGGCATGATCCAGGGTGCCACGCCCAGGCGCTCTTCCATCTTGGCGAACCAGGGCGCCATCTCGGCCGGGCTGTGGCCCTTGACGCCGTGCTCCTTGGCCCAGTGCTCCAGGGTCGGGTCGGGGGTGCGGAAGCTGGAGGTCCAGTTGACCACGGTGGTGCCACCCACGGCGCGGCCCTGGAGGATGGTGATGGCGCCATCCTTGCTCATCCGGCCGATGCCTTCCTGGTACAGGGTGGAGTAGGCCTCGGGTTCCATCAGTTTGAAGTCGGAGCTGGTCTTCAGCGGGCCTTCCTCGACGATCAGCACCTTGAAGCCGGCGGCGCTGAGGATTTCCGCGGTGGTGCCGCCGCCGGCGCCGCTGCCAACGATGACCACGTCGGCTTCCAGGGTCAGGTCCTGCTCCAGGCGCGAGCCGTCATGGACTTTCCAGCCGCGGGCCAGGCCTTCGGCGAACAGATCGGGTACAGGCATCGGTAGGTCTCTCGGGAATTCTTGTTGTAGTAGCCGGGGCGATCGATCAGATCTTCGGCGGGCCGGGGTAACCGCAATGCGCCCAGGATTCCGGGCGGCCGTACCAGGCCATCATCACCAGCTGCAGCAGCGAGCCGTGGCCCATCTTCAGCAGGCCGAGGGAGCTGTTCTCCCAACGCTGCAGGAAGTGCCGCACGTCATCGGCGCTGGCCTTCTCCCAGCTGCCCCAGATGCCGGTCAGCGGACCGCGGGTGACCGGCAGGGCGAGCACGTCGAACAGCTGCCGGGTGAGCTTGAGCATCTCCGGCGACAGGTGGTCGAGGGTGTGGTCGAGGCCGGCGAGAGTGCCCTGCACGGCCTCGGCCATGTGTTCGGCCGCCACCGCGCCGGTCAGCATCACCGGGATCAGGGCGCGCAGGAACGGCAGGTCGGAAGCGCGCAGGGCCTTCATGCCGCCGGCCGGCGCGCTGTCCGAGCAGCCGCTGAGGGTGGCGGTGACGCCGGCCGTGGCGAGGAAGGCCCCGCCGAGCAGGCCGATCTTGAGCACGCCGCGCCGGGAGAGTCCCGGCGCGCTCAGGGAGGTGTCTGTCATTCTTGTTGTTTCACCTTGGTTTGGTGCTGTGGCTCAGCGGATGAACAGCTTGTAGACCAGCTTCTGCAGCGACTTGCCGTAGGGCGGGTAGATCACCTTGGCGGCGTTGAAGCGCGGCTTGCTGAACACGCCCTTGGCCTTCGAGAAGGTCAGGAAACCTTCGTGGCCGTGGTAGTGCCCCATCCCCGAGGGGCCGACGCCGCCGAACGGCATGTCGTCCTGGGCCACGTGCAGCAGGGTGTCGTTCAGGCACACGCCACCGGAGTGGGTGTGCGCCAGCACGTGCTCCTGCTCGCGCTTGTCGTAGCCGAAGTAGTACAGCGCCAGCGGGCGCGGACGCTCGTTGATGTAGGCCAGCGCCTCGTCCAGGCCCTTGTAGGGGATGATCGGCAGCAGCGGGCCGAAGATCTCGTCCTGCATCACCTTCATCTCGTCGTCGACGTTCAGCAGCAGCGCCTGCGGCAGGCGGCGGCCATCGCCTTCGGGGAGCACCGGGACGATCTTGGCGCCGCGCGCTTCGGCATCGCTCAGGTAGCCCTTCAGGCGCGAGAGCTGGCGCTCGTTGATGATCGCCGTGTAGTCCGGGTTGTTCTGCACGCTGGGGTAGAAGCCCTGCACCACTTCGCGGTAGGCGCTGATGAACTCCTCGACGCGCTGCTGCGGCACCAGCACGTAGTCCGGCGCCACGCAGGTCTGGCCGGCGTTGAGCGACTTGCCGAAGGCGATGCGCTCGGCGGCGTCCTTGATCGGCACGCTGTCGGAGACCAGCGCCGGCGACTTGCCGCCCAGCTCCAGGGTGACCGGGGTGAGGTTTTCCGCGGCGGCGCGCATCACGTGCTTGCCGACGCTGGTGGCGCCGGTGAACAGCAGGTGGTCGAAGGGCAGCTTGGAGAAGGCCACGCCGACATCGACTTCACCCTGGACTACGGCAACCAGGTCCTCGGGGAATATCTTCGCCAGCAGGTCCTTGAACACCTGGGCGGTGGCCGGGGTGGACTCGCTCATCTTGATCATCACCCGGTTGCCGGCGGCCAGCGCAGCGGTCAGCGGGCCGACGGCGAGGAAGATCGGGTAGTTCCACGGCACGATCACGCCCACCACGCCGAGCGGCTGGTAGATCACCTTGGCCGAAGCCGGCATGAACTGCATGCCGACGCTGCGGCGCGACGGTTTCATCCAGCGCGCCACGCGCTTGCGGGCGTAATGCACGCCGTGCAGGCCGGGCATGATTTCGGCGAGCAGGGTTTCGTCGGCCGAGCGGTTGCTGAAGTCGCGGGAGACCGCGTCGATGATCGCCTGCTGCTCGTTGACCAGCAGGTCGGCCAGGCTCTTCAGCCATTGCTGTCGCTGCCCGGCGGTGGGCATGGGGTTGCTGCGGTAGGCCTGGCGCTGGCGCTCGAGCAGGGCTTGCAGTTGATCGATGTCTTGTTGCGTCTGCTGCAGGTAGGCGATGTCGGCGACCATGGCGGGCTCCTCGGCGGACCGGCTGGGGAAGCGCTCCGCAGGGACGGACGCTTCGCGTTGTGCTTGTCGCTGGATTTTTAGAGCAATTGCTCTAAAGTGTCAAATAGCATGCCGCGCCACCCCGTTCCGGCCCACCCATCCAAATGCTGGCGCCCGCCGCCGGGTGTTACGCCGGCTGCATCCGGGGTAGCAAAGCGTGTACCTTTGCCCTCGCCGCAACCGTGAACCCGAGTACCGCATGGCTCCCCGCATCAAGACCCGCGACCGCATCGTCCAAGAGAGCCTGGCGCTGTTCAACGCCCAGGGCGAACGCAGCGTGACCACCAACCACATCGCCGCGCACCTGGGCATGTCGCCGGGCAACCTGTACTACCACTTCCGCAACAAGCAGATGATCATCGCGGAGCTGTTCGCCGAATACGAAGCGCTGGTCGATAGCTTCCTGAAAGTGCCGGAAGAGCGAACCCTGACGGTGGCGGACAAGGCCCACTACTTCGAAGCGCTGCTGGCGGCGATGTGGCGTTACCGCTTCCTGCACCGCGATCTCGAACACCTGCTGGAAAGCGACTCCGATCTGGCGGCGGCCTATCGCGCGTTCGCCCGTCGCGCACTGCTAAACGCCAAGGCGGTCTACCGCGGCTTCGTCGATGCCGGGATCATGAAGATGGACGAGATCCAGCTGGAGGCGCTGGCCCTCAACGCCTGGATCGTCCTTACCTCCTGGGTGCGCTACCTGTGCACTACTCGCGAAGTCGCTGGCGATCTCAGTGAGGAACTGCTGCGGCGCGGCATCTACCAGGTGCTGGCGCTGGAGAGCGGCTACCTCGTCGAGTCGTCGCGGGCGGCCGTCGAGCAGCTCGCCGAGCGTCTCTACGTGCCGCTGAGCGATATCGGCACGTAACTCCCACCTAGGTTTTACGCGGCCCCGGCACCAGTGGCTTGCGCAATTCCAGGCCGTGACGGCGGAAGAAACCCTCGACCCCATCGGTGGCGTCCGTGTACAGGCGGGTGCGCGGGTGGTCGTCGATGAAGCGCCGCAACAGCGTCCGGCCGATCCCTTGGGCCTGGCGCCCGGGCAACACGGCCAGCTCGGCGAGCCAGGTGGTCTGGGCGTTCTCCTGCTCGGCGCGGAGCATGCCGACCACGTGTTCGCCTTCCTGCGCCAGGAGCACGTAGTCGGATAGTGCGAAGAGATCGCGCAGCTCGCCGAGGCTGGCCGGGTGGCCCCAGCCGATGGCGCGGTAGAGCGCGATCAGGTCGGCGCACTGGGCCTCGTCCAGCAGTGGATCGCACAGGATGTGGAAGACGGCATCGCTCATGATTCGCCTCCTTTTGTTCCAGCCTGGACCCAATGCCGCCGAACCGGCCTGACATTGGTCAAGGCATCGTCAGCCGCCGCTGCCGTGCAGCGCCAGCAGCCAGGCGGGGATGCGTCTTTCCAGGTAATAGTCGGGGCGCGCTGGCGTGCCGCCGATGAACCCAACGTGGCCGCCGCGTTCGAGCAGTTGCAGTTCGGTGCTGGATGACAGCTCCGCCACCGCCGGGATGCTGCCGGCGTCGATGAAGGGGTCGTCGCTGGAGTGGATGATCAGCGTCGGCGTGTGGATGCCGCCCAGGTAGTAGCGGCTCGAGGCGCGCCGGTAGTAATCGTGGGCGTCGGCGAAGCCGTGCAGCGGCGCGGTGACCCGGCCGTCGAAGTCCCAGAAGGTGCGCATGCCGTCGAGCGGGCCGAGGCGTTCCAGCGCGGCCAGGTTCTCCACTGAACCGCGCTCGGCGAATGCGCGCTGTTTGGTGCGGACGTAGGACGTCAGCTCGCGCATGAAGTGCGCCTGGTAGACGCGCGAGAAGCCGATGCCGATGCGGTCGGCGCAGCGGTCCAGACGGAACGGCACCGACACCGCGACTGCACCGCGCAACGGGCTGTCCGCCCCGCGCTCGCCGAGGTACTTGAGCAGCACGTTGCCGCCCAGCGAGTAACCCACGGCGTAGAGCGGTGCCAGTGGCCGCTTGGCGCGCAGGTGCTCGATGACCGCCGCCAGGTCCTCGCTGACCCCCGAGTGGTAGCCGCGCGCCAGGTGATTCGGCTCGCCCGAGCAGCCGCGCCAGTTCAGCGCCACGCTGGTCCAGCCGAGCCCCTGCACGGCTTGCTGCAGGCCGCGTATGTAGTGCGAGTCGGACGAACCAGTGAGACCGTGGACGGCCAGCACCAGCGGCGTGCGCGCATTGTGCGGGCCGTGCCAATCCAGATCGATGAAGTCGCCGTCCTCCAGCCACAGCCGCTCGCGCTCACGCTGCAGCGCGGGGCCCTTGCGCAGCAGGGAACCGTACAGCGTCTGCAGGTGCGGGCCGGGGAGCCACCAGGCCGGTTCGAAGGGAAGGCTGGATGTCTGCATGGTCGATGTGGCGTGAAGGGATGCGGCAAGTCTATGCAAGGCTTGCCGATATCGCCGCCGATCAGGGGTTCTGTCGTTGCCAGAGGGCGTAGTGCACGTTGCCCGCCTGCTTCTCGCGGTGCAGGCGCCAGTTGCTGGGCAGGCCGAGGCTGGACGGGACGCTTTCGCTCTCGGTGTAGATCCAGGCGTTGTCCGCCAGCCAGCCGTTTTCCTCGAGCAGGCGGCAGGCGTTCTGCAGCAGGTCCTGGTGGAACGGTGGGTCGAGGAACACCAGGTCCACCGGCGCCGTGGCCGGCTTGGCCAGGTAGGCGAGGGCGTCCTGCAGCTGCACGTCGCCGAAGTCGCACTTGAGGGTGGCCAGGTGGCCGCGCAGGGCGGCCACGGCTTCGCGGTTCAGGTCCAGGGCCAGGCCGCTGGCGGCGCCGCGCGACAGTGCTTCGAGGAAGAGCGCGCCGCTGCCGGCAAAGGGGTCGAGTACGCGGGCGCCCGGCACGTAGGCCGCCAGCCAGTTGAACAGGGTTTCGCGCACGCGGTCCGGCGTCGGGCGCAGGCCCGGCCCCTCGGGGAAGGCGAAGCGCCGGCTGCGCCATTCGCCGCCGATGATACGCAGCTGGCCCTGGCCGCCGTGCTGGCGGGCGTTGGCTTGGGCGGGAGCCTTGGGTCTTCTGTTCATCAGTGCTCCGGTACGCCGAGGGGCTGTTCGGCCGGTTTGTCGGTGGGGGGCGGCAGGGGCTTCTGCGGCACTGTCGGGCCGGCAGTGACGATGACGAAGGCGTCCGGGTCGAGGTGGCGCTGCATGGCCGCCTTGACCTGCTCGACGCTCAGCCCTTGGACCTGGGTGAGGAAGGTTTCCAGGTAGTCGGACGGCAGGTCGTAGAAGCCGATGGCGCCCAGCTGCGCGACTATGTCGCCGTTGCTCGCGGTGGACAGCGGGAAGCTGCCGGCCAGCTCGCGCTTGGCGTCGTCCAGTTCCTTCTGCGTCGGGCCGCTCTTGAGGTAATCGCGGACGATGTCCTGGACCAGCTTGAGCGTGCCTTCGCTGAGCTCGGCGCGGGTCTGCAGGGCGATGCTGAACGGCCCGCGCGCCTGCATGCCGGTGAAGCCGGAAGAGACGCCGTAGGTCAGCCCGCGCTTCTCGCGCACCTGGTCCATCAGACGGGTGCCGAAGCCGCCGCCGCCGAGGATCTGGTTGCCCAGGTAGAGCGCGGCGTAGTCTGGGTCATTGCGGGTGATGCCGAGTTGGGCCAGCAGCAGGTGGGTCTGCTTGGACGGGAACTCGATGTGGGTGACGCCCGCCTTGGGCACTTGCGGCGCGACCGTCGGCGGCAGTGCCGGACCCTTGGGCAGCGAGGCCGATACCTGGGCGGCGATGGCCTCGGCCTCGGCGCGGCTGAGGTCGCCGACCAGCGCGATCACGCTGTTGCCGGCGGCGTAGGCCTTCTGGTGGAAGGCGCGCAGCTGGGCGGTGGTGATCTTCGGCACCGAGTGCTCGTCGCCGTCGCTGGAGCGTGCGTAGGGGTGGTCGCCATAGAGCTGCTTGAACAGCGCGAGGGCGGCCAGCTTGCCGGGGTTCTGCTTCTGGTATTCGAAGCCGGCGAGCACCTGGTTCTTGATGCGGGTCAGCGCCTCTTCGGGGAAGGTCGGCTGGCCAATCACCTGGTCGAACAGTTTCAGGGCGGCGTCGCGCTTGTCCTTCTCGCTGAGGCTGCGCAGGCCGGCCAGGGCCATGTCGCGGTAGGAGCCGTTGCTGAAGTCGGCGCCCAGGTCCTCGAAGCCGGCGGCGATGGCGCTGGTGTCCTTGCCCGGCACACCTTCGTTGAGCATGGCGTTGGTCAGCATGGCCAGGCCCGAAGCATCGCCGTCCTGGCTGCTGCCGGCGGCGAAGATCAGGCGCAGGTCGAACATCGGCAGTTCATGAGCCTCGACGAAGAGCACGCGAGCGCCCTCGGCGGTGGTCCAACGCTGGATGTCCAGCTTGCGGTGGCCGGGCTGCTTGCCGGCCGCTTCGGCCAGCGACTGCAGGCCGGTCGGTGCGGCGCTGGCGGGTTGCGGTGCGATGGCCGGGGTGTTGCCGCCGGCGGTGCGGCTGACGCAGAACGCCAGTCCGGCGACCAGGAGCAGCACGATCAGGCCGAGCAGGCCGTAGCGCAGGCCGTTTCGTTCACTCATCGCTGTTCTCCTTGTCGCTTTCGGCTTGCGGCAGCACCTGGGCCTGGGTCAGGCGGGTGCGGGTGAAGTAGGTGCGGGCGGCGTTGCGGATGTCTTCGGCGGTGACCTGACGGATCGCCTCGAGGTCCTCGTCGGCCATGCGCCAGGGCAGGCCGACGCTTTCCAACTGGCCGATGCTGCTGGCCTGGGCGGCGATGGAATCGCGCTCGAACACCAGGCCGGCGATCATCTGGGCGCGCACGCGCTCCAGTTCCGCCTGGCTGGGCGGGGTGGTCTTGAGTTCGTCGAGCTGCTGCCAGAGCGCCTTTTCCACCTCGTCGAGGGTCTTGCCCTTCTGCACGTTGGGCGTGGCGCTGAGGATGAACAGGCTGTCGCCGCGAGCGAAGGCATCGTAGGAGGCAGAGGAACCGGCCACCAGCTCCGAGCCACGCTCCAGGCGCTCGGACAGGCGCGCGCTATAGCCGCCGTCGAGCAGGGCCGCGATCAGGCGCAGGGCGTGGACTTCGCGCGGCTTCTCGCTGCTGCCCAGGGACGGCACGTTGAAGCCCATGATCAGGCTGGGCAACTGCGTGCGCACATGCAGGGTCAGGCGGCGCTCGCCGGGTTCGGCGATCTCCAGCGGCTTGCGAGCCGAGGGCAGGGTGCGTCGCGGGATATCGCCGAACCAGCGCTGGGCGAGGGCCTTGACCTCTTCGGGCTGGACGTCGCCGACCACCACCAGGGTGGCGTTGTTCGGGGCGTACCAGGCCTTGTACCAGGCGCGCAGGTCGTCGATGTTCATGCGCTGCAGGTCGGCCATCCAGCCGATGGTCGGGGTGTGGTAGCCGCTGGACAGGTAGGCGGCGGCCTGGAAACGCTCGAAGGCGAGGGCGCTGGGCTTGTCCTCGGTGCGCAGGCGGCGTTCTTCCTTGATGACCTCGATCTCGCTCTTGAACTGGTCGGCCGGCAGCGTCAGGTGCGCCATGCGGTCGGCTTCCAGCTCGAAGGCGACCGGCAGGCGATCCTTGGCCAGGACCTGGTAATAGGCGGTGTAGTCGTCGGTGGTGAAGGCGTTCTCCTCGGCGCCGAGGTCGCGCAGCACGCGCGAGGCCTCGCCCGGGCCGAGCTTTCTGCTCCCCTTGAACATCATGTGTTCGAGGGCGTGGGACAGGCCGGTCAGGCCGGGCGTCTCGTAGCTGGAGCCGACCTTGTACCAGAGCTGGGAGACCACCACCGGGGCGCGATGGTCTTCGCGAACCACCAGCTTCAGTCCGTTGTCCAGTACGTACTCGTGGGTCGGTTGCGGCTCGGCGGCCAGCGCGAAGAGGGGCAGGCAGAGGCCGCCGCAGAGCAGGCCGAGCGCGCGGCGTGCGGGAGTTTTCATGATCGACAGATCCTGTCTGATGGCCCGAAGGGTCCGGGGGCGACTGTCCGGCAGCCGCCTAACCCCGGCGGGCGAGGAGATGCTAGGATACCCATCCGTTTTCCGGGCGGCCACGTCCCGTGCCGCTCCCTTGAGATGCAAGCCATTCATGTTTGGTTCCAACGACGACAAGAAGGCCCCGCAGGGCGGGGAGAAGAAAGGTCTGTTCAGCTGGTTTCGCAAGAAACCCAACGAGGCCGAATCCGTAACGCCTGCCGAGTCCGCCGAGGCGGCTCCCGCGCAGCCGGAACAAGCGCCCGCCGCGCCGGTTGAGCCCGCACAGCAGGAACACATTCCCGCCGCCCCCACCGAGCCAGCGCCTGCCGTCCAGTCCGCGCCTGTGGTCGAAGCGCGGCCGTCGGTAGCGCCAGTGCAGCCGGTCGAACCGGTAGTGCAACCGACCATCGCCCCCGCGCCCATTGCACAGCCCGAGCCGGTTTCCGCTGCACCTGCACCGATCGTCGAGCCGGCTCCCTTGCCAAGCGCGCCGATAGTCGCCGAAGTCGCTGCTCCGGTTGCTCCGGTTGCTCCGGTTGTCGAGCCTGTCCCGGCTCCGGCTCCGGCTCCGGCTCCGGCTCCGGCTCCGGCTCCGGCTCCGGTCGTCGAGGCAGCGCCCGTCGTTGCCGAGAAGCCGGCAGCTCCCGCGGAACCGGCCAAGGTCGGCTTCTTTGCCCGCCTGAAACAGGGCCTGTCGAAGACCAGCGCCAGCATCGGCGAAGGCATGGCCAGCCTGTTCCTCGGCAAGAAGGCCATCGACGACGACCTGCTCGACGAGATCGAAACCCGCTTGCTGACCGCCGACGTCGGCGTCGAGGCGACCACCACCATCGTGCAGAACCTGACCAAGCGCGTGGCGCGCAAGGAACTGGCCGACAGCGAGGCGCTGTACAAGGCCCTGCAGGAAGAGCTGGCAGGCCTGCTGCGTCCGGTGGAGCAGCCGCTGGCCATCGAGTCCGGCAAGCAGCCCTACGTGATCCTGGTCGTCGGTGTGAACGGCGTGGGCAAGACCACCACCATCGGCAAGCTGGCGAAGAAGCTGCAGCTCGAAGGCAAGAAGGTCATGCTCGCCGCCGGCGACACCTTCCGCGCCGCGGCGGTGGAACAGCTGCAAGTGTGGGGCGAGCGCAACAACATCGCGGTGATCGCCCAGCACACCGGCGCGGACTCGGCCTCGGTGATCTTCGACGCGGTGCAGGCGGCCAAGGCCCGTGGCATCGACGTGCTGATCGCCGACACCGCCGGCCGTCTGCACACCAAAGACAACCTGATGGAAGAGCTGAAGAAAGTGCGCCGGGTGATCGGCAAGCTGGACGAGACGGCTCCCCACGAGGTCCTGCTGGTGCTGGACGCCGGCACCGGGCAGAACGCCATCAACCAGGCCAAGCAGTTCAACAACGCCGTGGCCCTCACTGGCCTGGCCCTGACCAAACTGGACGGCACCGCCAAGGGTGGGGTGATCTTCGCCCTGGCCAAACAGTTCGGCCTGCCGATCCGCTACATCGGCGTCGGCGAAGGCATCGACGATCTGCGCACCTTCGAGGCCGACGCCTTCGTACGAGCATTGTTCGAGACCCGGGAGATCGCATGATTCGCTTCGAGCAGGTCGGCAAACGCTACGCCAATGGCCATGTCGGCTTGCACGAGATCTCGTTCCGCGCACACCGCGGCGAGATTCTCTTCGTCACCGGCCACTCCGGCGCCGGCAAGAGCACGCTGCTGCGACTGATCCTGGCGATGGAGCGGCCGACCTCCGGCAAGCTGCTGCTCGGCGGGCAGGACGTCTCGCGCATCTCCACCGCGCAGATTCCCTTCCTGCGCCGGCAGATCGGCGTGGTCTTCCAGAACCACCAGTTGCTCAACGACCGCACGGTGTTCGAGAACGTGGCGCTGCCGATGCAGATCCTCGGCCTGCCCAAGGCGGAGATTGCCCGTCGGGTCGAAGCCGCGCTGGACCGGGTCAGCCTCAAGGAGAAGGCCCAGGACTTGCCGTCCGACCTCTCCACCGGCCAGCAACAACGCGTCGGCATCGCCCGCGCGGTGGTGCACCGCCCGGCCCTGCTGCTCGCCGACGAACCCACCGGCAACCTCGACCCGCGCCTGGCGTCCGAGATCATGGGGGTGTTCGAGGACATCAACCGTCTCGGTACCACGGTGCTGATCGCCAGCCACGACCTGGCGCTGATTGCGCGCATGCGCCACCGCATGATCACCCTGCAACGCGGGCGGATCATCGCCGATCGCGAGGAGGAGGCCTGATGAGCGCCAGCGAACAACTGCCGCACGGCCCGGAAGAGGGCGCCCAGGCGAAGAAGGGCCGCGAGCGCGTGGAGAAGGAATCCAGCGACTGGGGCCAGCTGTTCAACGCCTACGCGGAAAGCCACCGGGCGAGCCTGGTGGACAGCCTCAAGCGGATGATCAGCCATCCCTTCGGCAGCTTCTTCACCTGCCTGGTGATGGGCATCACCCTGAGCCTGCCCATGGGCCTGTCGCTGCTGCTGGGCAACGTCGAGCGCCTTGGCGGCTCCTGGCAGCGCGCGGCGCAGATTTCCCTGTACCTCGACATCAAGGCCACGGAGAACCAGGGACAGGAGCTGCGCGAACAGATCGAGCGCATGCCCGACGTCATCGAGGCGCAACTGATCAGCAGCGACGAGGCGCTCAAGGAGCTGCAGGAGCAATCGGGTCTGGGCGAGGCGCTCAAGGAGCTGCCGGACAACCCGCTGCCGGCGGTGATCTCGGTAACGCCCAAGCAGATCGACAAGAATCAGCTCGATGCCCTGCGTCAACGCCTGTCCGAGCTGCCGGGTGTACAACAAGCTCAACTGGACCTGGTCTGGGTCGAGCGGCTGTCGGCCATCCTCAAGCTGGGCGACCGCTTCGTCTTCGGCCTGACCGTGCTGCTGGTGCTGACCCTGCTGCTGGTGATCGGCAATACCATTCGTCTGCACATCGAGAACCGCCGCAACGAGATCGAGGTGATCAAGCTGGTCGGCGGGACCGACGGCTACGTGCGCCGACCCTTCCTTTATATGGGCGCGCTCTACGGCCTGGGCGCGGGCGTGTTGTCCTGGGCGCTGCTGGAGTTCGGCCTGGACTGGCTGAACGCCTCGGTGGTCAATCTCGCCGGCCTCTATGGCAGCGATTTCGCGCTGGCCGGCGTTCCGCTGGGCGATGGTCTTTCGCTGACCATTGGTGCGGTTCTGCTGGGCTGGATCGGCGCCTGGCTGGCTGTCGCGCGGCACCTGCGGGAGCTCGCTCCTCGCTGAAAACTATCTGAATTCCTGGTGGCGGCAGTGGGGTGTAAAGGAACTTTTACACCCGCTTGCAGTCAGATCGCCCAGTGCTACACTGCGCGAGTTTCGTGAATCGGAGGATTCGCATGACCAATTCCCTGCAACCTGTTTATGCCCTGGTTCCCGGTGCAAACCTGGAATCCTACGTGCACTCGGTGAACAGCATCCCGCTGTTGTCGCCGGAGCAGGAGCGCGAGCTGGCCGAACGCCTCTTCTACCAGCAAGACCTTGAGGCGGCACGGCAAATGGTGCTCGCTCACCTGCGTTTCGTGGTGCACATCGCCCGGAGTTATTCGGGCTACGGCCTGGCCCAGGCCGATTTGATCCAGGAAGGCAACGTCGGCCTGATGAAGGCCGTGAAGCGTTTCAACCCGGAAATGGGTGTTCGCCTGGTGTCCTTTGCCGTGCATTGGATCAAGGCGGAAATCCACGAGTTCATCCTGCGCAACTGGCGGATCGTGAAAGTCGCGACCACCAAGGCGCAGCGCAAGCTGTTCTTCAACCTGCGCAGCCAGAAGAAGCGTCTGGCCTGGCTGAGCAATGACGAAGTCGAGCGCGTGGCCGAGAGCCTGGGTGTCGAAGCCCGGGAAGTGCGCGAGATGGAAAGCCGCCTGAGCGGACAGGATATGGCCTTCGACCCGGCGGCCGACGCCGACGACGAAAGCGCCTACCAGTCGCCGGCACACTACCTGGAAGACCATCGCTACGACCCGGCTCGCCAGTTGGAGGAAGCGGACTGGAGCGACAGCTCCACCGCCAGCCTGCACGAAGCGCTGGAAGGCCTGGACGAGCGCAGCCGCGACATTCTCTACCAGCGCTGGCTGGCCGAGGAGAAGGCGACCCTGCACGACCTGGCGGCCAAGTACAACGTGTCTGCCGAGCGCATCCGTCAGCTGGAAAAGAACGCGATGAACAAGCTCAAGGGGCGCATCGAGGCCTGACCGCCCGCTGCACCGCTAGACTGAAAGCCGCACCCCTCGGGGTGCGGCTTTTTTCTGCCCGTCATTTCCCGGAGAGCGCATGCCCCGCCTACGTCCCGCCCATGGCTTGATCCTGCTGGCCTTCGCTGCACTGGCTTTCGCTGCCGGCCTGTGGGTATCGCGTTCGCACGCACCGCTGCCGCCGCCAGCCTGGCTGGAAGGTTGGCAACGCGAAGTCTTCGCGCCCCAGGCCGACGACCAGCTCACCCTCGGCCAGCTCAATACCTGGCAGGCCGGTGAGCTGTGGCTGAGCGGCGACAGTGACGGGCCCCGGCTGAACTACCGCGCGACCCTCGACACCCCCGACGGCGCCTGGCGCATGGAGGCCGAGCTTGCGCTCAGCGATGCCGAACGCGCCAGCCTGCGCAAGGCGACCGGCGATGCTGCGGCGAACAGCGACCAGCCGTTGAGCGAAGACATGCTGCATCAGTTGCAGGGCCAGGCGGTGGCCTCGGTGCTACTGGCGCCGCAGGGGCCTCTCAGCGTCGGCCGGTTGGTAGCTAGCTTCGGGCCGCCACGTCTGCGCCTGCAGACGCCCCACGGCGAGGCGTGGATCTACCCTGAGCGCGGCCTCACGCTGATGCACCGCAATGGCGAGCTGCTGTGGCTGCAGGTCGTCCCGCGCGAAGCCCTATCGCACTGAGGCTCAGCGCAGGCGCTCCAGGTAGTCGTGGCCGCCGAGCTGCCACATCTGCCGGTTGATCCAGGCCGCGCGCTGGCGCACGTAGGGGCTGGGGCGGGCGGCGCTCCACTTGCGTGGGTTGGGTAGAACGGCGGCGAGCTGCGCGGCCTGCTGCGCGGAAAGCCTGCCCGCATCGACACCGAAGTGATGACGTGCGGCGGCCTGGGCACCGAACACGCCGTTGTCCCATTCCGCGCTGTTGAGGTAGACCTCGAGGATTCGCTCCTTCGGCCAGAAGGTTTCCAGCAGCACGGTGAACCAGGCTTCCAGCCCCTTGCGCAGCCAGCTGCGGCCGGGCCAGAGGAACAGGTTCTTGGCCGTCTGCTGGCTGATGGTGCTGGCGCCGCGCACGCTCTTGCCGCGCTCGTTGTGCGCCAGTGCCTGCTCGATGGCGGGCATGTCGAAGCCATGGTGCTCGGCGAACTTCTGGTCCTCGCCGGCGATCACCGCGATCTTCAGGTTGTCGGAGATATCGTCCCAGCTCTGCCAGTCGTGCTGCACATCGATGGGCTGGCCGTTGAACCAGGACTGCACCTTGCGTTCGAGCATCAGCATGCTCCCCGGCGGCGGCACCCAGCGCAGCACAACGACCACGACGACGCTGGCGGCGACGAACCAGAGGGTGAACTTGAACAGGCGGCGGAGCAGGATGCGCATGTCAGGGTCTGTTGACGTTTCGCCGCGAGCCGCGTTGCTGCGACAAATGGCGCCAGGTTAGGCGCGGGACGCAGGGAATGG
This sequence comes from Pseudomonas sp. QL9, assembly GCF_041409665.1. NCBI lineage: Bacteria > Pseudomonadati > Pseudomonadota > Gammaproteobacteria > Pseudomonadales > Pseudomonadaceae > Pseudomonas > Pseudomonas sp. QL9. The sequence continues at coordinate 2,243,410 of NZ_CP166971.1, read as the reverse complement.
CGCCCCCCTTTTCAAGTCCCGCAACGACGCATGGCGCCATTTGCCGCGCAACCCGAAGGGACAGGCCATTTTTTGCGCGGTGCTGCGTTACTCGTCGTTCATTTGGAATGACCAAACCACTCTCCTCGTGCCTTGCCCCGCGCAAAAGATGGCTCCGTCGCGGTCGCGTCGATACGTTAACAGACCCTGATCTATGCCCGGGCAATAGTGCCGGTCATTATAACGGGCTCGACCTTCCTGGGAGTTTGCTCATGTTGCGTACTTTCCTGCTGTTCGCTGCCTTCTTCGGTTTCACCGGAGTGGGCCTCGGCGCCTTCGCCGCTCACGGCCTGAAGAATCGCCTGAGCGCCGACTACCTGGCGATCTTCCAGACCGGCGTGCACTACCAGATGCTCCACGCCCTGGCGCTGTTCGGCGTGGCACTGCTCTCGACCCAGCTCAGCGGCCGGCTGATCGCCGCTTCGGGCTGGCTGTTCGTCGCCGGGATCCTGGTCTTCTCCGGCAGCCTCTACCTGCTCACCTTGACGGCCACGCCGGTGCTGGGCGCAATCACCCCGATCGGTGGGCTCTGCTTCCTCGGCGGTTGGCTGTGCCTGGGCCTGGCCGCGTGGCGACTGACGGCCTGACCCGAACGTCAGATTTAGTACCGGGCGCACAGCGGGCGCCTTGGTCAATGCCGGCGATCGGGCTAGAATGCCGACCCCCTCGAACCGCGACGGTCCTCTGCCATGCGAATCCAGTTGAACGGTGAACCCTACGAGCTGCCCGACGGCCAGAACGTCGCCCACCTGCTCGAACGCCTGGAGCTGGTCGGACGCCGCGTCGCGGTCGAACTCAACCTGGACATAGTGCCGCGCAGCCAGCACGCCGCCACCGCCCTCAAGGACGGTGACCAGGTCGAAGTGGTGCATGCCATCGGCGGCGGCTAGGCCGTCGCCCCGAAGAATCAGGCCCCGCCCCACCCGCTTTTGCTGAGGAACGATCCGATGAGCCAAGCCTCTTCCACCCTGCCGGTCGACAAGCCCTTCACCCTGGCTGGACGCACCTATGCGTCGCGCCTGCTGGTGGGCACCGGCAAGTACAAGGATCTCGACGAGACCCGCCGCGCCATCGAGGCGTCGGGCGCGGAGATCGTCACCGTGGCGGTGCGCCGCACCAACATCGGCCAGAACCCCGACGAGCCGAACCTGCTCGACGTGATCCCGCCGGATCGCTACACCATCCTGCCGAACACGGCCGGCTGCTACGACGCCATCGAGGCGGTGCGTACCTGCCGCCTGGCTCGTGAACTGCTGGACGGCCACAACCTGGTCAAGCTGGAAGTGCTGGCCGACCAGAAGACCCTGTTCCCCAACGTCGTGGAAACCCTCAAGGCCGCCGAAGTGCTGGTCAAGGACGGCTTCGACGTCATGGTGTACACCAGCGACGACCCGATCATCGCCCGCCAACTGGCCGAGATGGGTTGTATCGCGGTGATGCCGCTGGCCGGCCTGATCGGTTCCGGCCTGGGCATCTGCAACCCCTACAACCTGCGCATCATCCTCGAAGAAGCGACCGTTCCGGTGCTGGTCGATGCCGGCGTGGGTACCGCTTCCGACGCGACCATCGCCATGGAGCTGGGCTGCGAGGCCGTGCTGATGAACACCGCCATTGCCCACGCGCAGAACCCGGTGATGATGGCCGAGGCGATGAAGCACGCCATCGTCGCCGGTCGCCTGGCCTACCTGGCCGGGCGCATGCCGCGCAAACTGTACGCCAGCGCCTCCTCGCCGATGAGCGGCCTGATCGGCTGATCCCGGCCTGGCGCCCGCAGCGGGCCGGTTCGCCTCGTCGAGCCGGCCCGTCTTCACTTTCACTGCCGACGTTTTTCCAAGGTCCGAACATGAGCGATAGCCAACAGCCCCAGGCCGAGCAGGCCACTGACCGCCCGCTGCGCACCATCAAGAGCTTCGTGATGCGCGCCGGACGCATGACCGAGGGCCAGCAACGCGGCCTCGACCAGGGCTGGCCGCGTTTTGGCCTGGAACTGGCCGACGGCCTGCGTGACTTCGACCAGGTGTTCGGCCGCTCGGCGCCGCGCACCTTCGAGATCGGCTTCGGCATGGGCCACGCCACCCTGGAGATGGCCGCTGCTGCGCCGGAGCAGGACTTCATCGGCGTCGAGGTGCATCGCCCTGGCGTCGGCGCGCTGCTCAACGGCATGCTGACGCAGGACCTGACCAACATCCGCGTCTACAGCTGCGACGCCCTGGAAGTGCTGCGCGATTGCGTGGCCGACGCCAGCCTCGACCGCGTGCTGCTGTTCTTCCCCGACCCGTGGCACAAGGCGCGCCACCACAAGCGCCGCATCGTCCAGCCGGCCTGGGCGGAGCTGGTGCGCAGCAAGCTGAAGATCGGCGGCGTCCTGCACATGGCCACCGACTGGGAGCAATACGCCGAGCACATGCTCGAAGTGATGAACGCAGCTCCCGGCTATCGCAACCTGTCGCCGGACAACACCTACGTGCCGCGCCCGGAAGAGCGCCCGGTGACCAAGTTCGAGCGCCGCGGCGAGCGCCTCGGGCACGGCGTGTGGGACCTGAAGTTCCAGCGCGTCGACTGATTTCCGCAAGACCCGAAAGGCCTGCCCGCGCAGGCCTTTTTCATGGAAGAAAGACCAGACCGGGACCACCCGGCGGCCAGGATGGCCACCTCACCTCGCAAGCTGAATCTCGAAACCAGCGGCCTTGAGCCGCCACGACAATAACAGCGACGGGACGGACGCCCGCCGCAAAGGAGACTGCTGTGCTGAACAAAGTTGCCATACTGCTGCTGGCTGCCGCCTGCGCCACTGCCGCGCAGGCCAAGGTCGACGCAACCCAGGCCGCGCGCCTGGGCCAGGAGCTGACGCCGCTGGGTGGGGAAAGGGCCGGAAACGCCTCGGGCAGCATTCCGCCCTGGACCGGCGGGATCACCGCGCCGCCGGCGGGCTACACGCCTGGCATGCACCACCTCGATCCCTTCGCCGCCGACAAGGAGGCGTATCGCGTCAACGCGCAGAACCTGGCGCAATACCGCGACCTGCTGACGCCCGGCACCCAGGCATTGCTGCAGGAGAACCCGGACTTCTACCTGCGGGTGTTCCCCAGTCGTCGCAGCGCGTCGCTGCCCCAGCGGATCTATGACGCCACGCGCTTCAATGCCGAACATGCCGAGCTGATCGCCGACGGCAATGGCATCCAGGGGGCCGCTGCCGGCACGCCGTTCCCCATTCCGCAGAATGGCCTGGAAGTCATCTGGAACCACATCACGCGCTACCGCGGTGAGCAGCTGCACATGGTGACCAACCAGGCCGCGGTGCTCGCCAGCGGCAGCTACAACCTGCTGAAGATGGAACGCGACGCCTACTTCGTCTACGGCCGCGAAGGCATGAGCCCGCAGGACCTGAACAACACCCTGTTCTTCTACAGGTACACGGTGGTGGCGCCGTCCAAGCTGGCCGGCTCGGCGCTGCTGGTGCAGGAAACCATCGACCAGGTCCTGGCCACCCGCCGCGCCTGGCGCTTCAACCGCGGCGACCGCCGCGTGCGCCGCCTGCCCAGCCTGGCCTACGAGAGCGCTCAGCCGGACACCTACGGCCTGGCGACTGCGGATACGGTGGACGTCTACAACGGCGCGCCGGATCGCTACGAGTGGAAGCTGATCGGCAAGCGCGAAATGCTGGTGCCGTACAACAGCTACCAGGTGCACCAGAAGGGCCTGCCGTATGAGCGCATCCTGGGCGCGAAGACCCTCAATCCCGAGCTGCTGCGCTACGAGCCGCACCGCGTCTGGGTGGTCGAGGCGAGCCTGCGCACCGGTTACAGCCATCCCTTCGCCAAGCGCCGCTTCTACCTCGACGAAGACAGCTGGCAGATCCTCGCCAGTGATCTCTACGACGCCCAGGGCAAGCTGATCCGCGCCCAGGAAGTGCACCCGGTCAACTACTACGACGTGCCCATGGTCTCGAGCACCGTGGAAGCGCTGTACGACTTCGAAGGGCACCGGTACTTCGTCGACGGCCTGGACAACAACGAGCCGATGTACGACTTCCGAGCAAACCTGAACCCGCGCGACTTCACCCCGCAAGCGCTGCGCCGCGACGGCAACTGACGCTGCTGTTCGTAGGAGCTCGCTCGCGAACGCTTTTGCGTCAGGCGGGTTCGCGAGCAAGCTCGCTCCTACAAGAGACTTCCGGTGTGGCGGCGTGCAACCGCGAGCGACCGTGCCCTGCGCGGATTGACTTATCCCCGTCGTTCCCGCGAACGCGAGAATCCAGTGACGCCGATGCGAATCCGCTGGGTCCCCGCGTTCGCGGGGATGACGCAGAGAGGCGTTCGGGCTCAGTCGATCAGTTCGGCGCCGACCACGGTGATGTCCGGCAGGCTCAGCGGCGCCGGAGTGATCTGCAGGTACTTGATGCTGCTGCGCGGGATCAGCAGCAGATCGCCGTCCACCTCGATGCTCAGGCAGGGCGATTCCAGTTGCTTGCGAATGCCCCGCGCCACTTCCACGGGGTCTTCGGCCTGTTGCGGGAAGCGCAGCGCCAGGCGCTGGCCGTCGATGAAGTGCAGGTAGAGGTGCTTGATCGGTTTCATGGCGTTCCCCAGGTCCGTGACGGGCACTGGGGAAACACTAGCAGTCAGCTGCGGTCGGCGATCATGCCGATGACGAAGAACAGCAACAGCAGCACCGGCGCCAGGGTGTAGTTGTTGAAGTAGTTCAGGCCATGGGCGAGCCAGGGCGTGACGAAGACCATCGCCAGGCCGTAGCCGACGGCGCAGATGAGCACGAACAGCAGGGTGCGGAAGACGAAGTTGAGGCTGCCGATGCGCTGCTGGATCCAGGCATTGATCGCCGGCCCGAACAGCACCAGCAGGGTGGCCATGATCGCCAGGGCGATGTCGGACAGATGGCTGCGGCTCCAGCGGGAGGCGCTGGCGATCAGTTCGAGGGCGAAGTCCATGCAGGCTCCTTGGATTGGCTATCGCCGGGGGAGTTTACACGTCCCCCGGCGTGCCTGGACACGGTTCAGGCCAGGAAGTGCTGCAGCAGGTCGTTGAGGAACAGCTGGCCGCGTTCGGTCGGGCGCAGGCGCTCGTTGTCGTCGGCGAGCAGGCCCTTGGCGCGGGCTTCGCGGCAGGCTTCGGCGATGCTTTGCAGCGGCTGGCCGGTGCGTTCTTCGTAGAGGCTGCTGGGTACGCCTTCGACCAGGCGCAGGGCGTTCATCATGAACTCGAAGGGCAGGTCGTCCGCTTCCAGTAGGCGCTCGCCGGCCTGGAAGGGCTTGTCCGGGTTCAGGTAGTCCTTTGGCAGGCGGGTCTTCCAGGTGCGCAGGATGCGGCCTTCCGGGCTGCTCAGCTTGGCGTGGGCGCCGGCGCCTATGCCGAGGAAGTCGCCGAAGGTCCAGTAATTCAGGTTGTGCCGGGCGCGCTTGCCGTCGCGGGCGTAGGCGGAGGTCTCGTACTGGACGAATCCGGCCTCGGCCAGGCGTGCCTGGCCGGCTTCCTGGATTTCCCAGAGCGCGTCGTCCTCCGGCAGCTCCGGCGGCTGGCTCCAGAACACCGTGTTCGGCTCCATGGTCAGCTGGTACCAGGACAGGTGCGTCGGGTTCAGGGCGATGGCTTGTTCCAGGTCGGCGAGGGCGTCGGCCACGCTTTGCTGCGGCAGGCCGTGCATCAGGTCGAGGTTGAAGTTGTCGAAGCCGGCCTTGCGCGCCATGTCTGCCGCACGCACGGCTTCGTCGCCGTCGTGGATGCGGCCGAGGGCCTTGAGCTTCTCGGCCTGGAAGCTCTGCACGCCGATGGACAGGCGGTTGATGCCGAGGCTGCGGTAGTCGGCGAACTTGGCCTGCTCGAAGGTTCCGGGGTTGGCTTCGAGGGTGATCTCGATGTCGTGCTCGAACCCGACCTGGCGTTCCAGCCCCTCGAGGATGTGGCCGAGGGCGCTGGCGGAGAACAGGCTTGGGGTGCCGCCGCCGAAGAAGATCGAAGTCAGCTTGCGGCCGTGCACGTGGCGCTCGTCGGCCTTCAGGTCGGCGAGCAGTGCCTCGACGTAGGCATCTTCGGGTAGCTCAGGGCCGGCGGCGTGGGAGTTGAAGTCGCAGTACGGGCATTTGCGCACGCACCAGGGGATGTGCACGTACGCGGACAGCGGTGGCAGGCGGAAGCCGGAAACCACCGGCCCGGCGTCGAGCCCGTGGCTTCCTGCCTGGCTCATAGACCCAACCGTTGCTTCAGCAGGGCCATGGCGCGGGCGCGGTGGCTCAGCTTGTTCTTCTGTTCGGGCGGCAGTTCGGCGCTGGAGCAGTTGCTCTCCGGCACCCAGAACAGCGGGTCGTAGCCGAAGCCGTGCTCGCCGCGCGCTTCGCGCAGGATGCTGCCTTGCCAGAGGCCTTCGCAGAGGATCGGCAGCGGGTCGTCGGCATGACGCACCAGGGCGAGCACGCTGACGAACTGCGCGCCGCGCTGGTCGTCCGGGACGTCCTTGAGGGCGTCGAGCAGCTTGGCATTGTTCGCCGCGTCACCCTTGCCGTCGGCATAGCGCGCCGAGTAGATGCCCGGCGCGCCGCCGAGGTAGTCCACCGCCAGGCCCGAGTCGTCGGCCAGCGCCGGCAGGCCGGAGATGCGCGCGGCATTGCGGGCCTTGAGGATGGCGTTCTCGACGAAGGAGAGGCCGGTTTCCTCGGGTTCCACGCTGCTGAACTCGCCGATCGAGCGCACCTTCACGTGGGCGCCGAGCATGGCCTGGAGTTCCTTGAGTTTGCCGGCGTTGTGACTGGCCAGCACCAGTTGGTCGAGCTTGATCATTCGTCTGGGAAGACTTCCTGGGTGAATTCGAAGCTTTGCGGCGCTTCTTTGCCGGCCTTGACCGTGATGCTGAAGGTCAGGGTGTCACGGCTGTCGATGGTGAATTGCGCCAGGTGGTAGACGGCGCCTTCCTCGGCCACGCGTTTGAAGGTCAGCGGGATTTCCTGGCTCAGCAGGTTCTTGGCGCTGCCGCTGACGATGGCATCGACCGGCTTGCCGTTGGCGTCCAGCGGCACGATGTTGATCACGCCCTGGTTCTTGCTGCGGACCACGCCGACCGCCTGGGCGATCTTCGGTTGCAGGAAGCTCGAGTTGTAGACGCTGTAGTGGACCTGGATATCGCCCAGGCGTTGGACCTGCTCGGCAAAGGCCGGCATGGCGAGGAACAGGCAGAACAGCAGGGAGGCTAGGCGGCGCATGGTTTTCTTCTCCTGGGTTCAGAACCCGCAAGCGCCTCAGACGGCGATGCGGGCATCCGGCACCCCTGGACCGCTAACCCGGTAGATGCCGATCTCACCCAACAGATTAGGCCAAACTCGGCAGACCCAGCGATGACGGTGGTCACGGTCCACGGCCAGGCGATCCAATACGCGCAGGCGCTTCTCGCGGCACAGCGCCTCGAAGTCCTTGAAGGTGCAGAAGTGGATGTTCGGCGTGTTGTACCAGGTGTACGGGAGGAACTCCGACACCGGCATGCGGCCGTTGCGCAGCAGGTACCAGCGGCAGTTCCAGTGGCCGAAGTTGGGGAAGGTGATGATGCAGGTCTTGCCGACCCGCAACATCTCTTCGAGGATCTTGTCGGGGTAATGCACGGCCTGCAGGGCCTGGGTCATGACGACCACGTCGAAGCTGTTGCTGGCGAAGCTGCCCAGGCCCTTGTCGAGGTCCTGCTCGATGACGTTGACCCCGCGTTCGATGCACTTGGCGATGTTTTCGCCGTCGATCTCCAGGCCGTAGCCGGTGACCTGCTTGTGCTTGCCCAGCCAGGCCAGCAGTTCGCCGTCGCCGCAGCCGAGGTCGAGTACCCGGCTGCCGGCGGGGATCCAGTCTTGGATGATTTCCAGGTCGGCGCGCATGGCGTTCCTTTTATACGCTGATGCGGTTCATGTAACCGCTGAAGGCTTGCAGGTAGCGGGGGATCGGCATGAGGAAGGCGTCGTGGCCTTGCGGGGCGTCGATCTCCAGGTAGCTGACGTTCTTCTTCGCCGCGATCAGGGCGTCGACGATTTCCCGCGAGCGCGCCGGGGAGAAGCGCCAGTCGGTGGTGAAGGACATCAGGCAGAAGTCCGCCTTCACCCCGGCGAGGGTGCGGGTCAGGTCGCCGCCATGCGCAGAGGCCGGATCGAAATAATCCAGCGCCTTGGTCATCAGCAGGTAGGTGTTGGCGTCGAAGCGCGTGGAGAATTCCTCCCCCTGGTAGCGCAGGTAGCTCTCGACCTGGAACTCGACGCTCTGCAGGTCGTAGTTCAGCTTCTCGGACTTCAGGTCGCGGCCGAATTTCTCGCCCATGGCGTCGTCGGACAGGTAGGTGATGTGCCCGACCATGCGTGCCAGGCCCAGGCCACGGCGCGGGATCACGCCTTTTTCCTGGAAGTGGCCGCCGAGGAACTCCGGGTCGGAAAGGATCGCCTGGCGCGCCACTTCGTTGAAGGCGATGTTCTGCGCCGAGAGCTTGGGCGCGCTGGCGATGCACAGGCAGTGCCGCACGCGCTCCGGATAGGCGATGGTCCACTGCAGTGCCTGCATGCCGCCCAGGCTGCCGCCTACAACTGCGGCCCACTGCTTTATGCCCAGGCGATCCGCCAGGCGGGCCTGGCTGTTGACCCAGTCTTCCACCGTGACTACCGGGAAATCGGCGCCATAGACGCGGCCGGTTTCTGGATTGACGCTGGTCGGTCCGGTGGAGCCGTTGCAGCCGCCGAGGTTGTTCAGCGCGACGACGAAGAACTTGCGGGTGTCGATGGGCTTGCCGGGGCCGATGGCGCTATCCCACCAGCCCGGCTTGCGGTCATCGGTGCTGTGGTAGCCCGCGGCGTGGTGATGGCCGGAGAGCGCATGGCAGATCAGCACGGCGTTGCTCGCCGTGGCGTTCAGTTCGCCGTAGGTCTCGATCACCAGCTGGTATTCGGGCAGTGTCTTGCCGCAGGCCAGTAGCAGTGGCTCGCTGAAGTGCAGCGTCTGGGGCGAAACCAGACCGACGGAATCTTCGGGGAAGACTGTGGGCATCGACCCAGCTCACGAAAAAAAGGAGGGCGCCAGTCTAAAGAGCACCGCCCCCTGCGGCAAGCCGCCGGCTCAGGCGCGTTGCGAGCCGGGCAGGGATACCACGCGTGCCTGGCGCTGCAAGGGCGAAGGGCGGCGCAGCAGGCGGAGGATGTCGGAGGCTTCGGCGAGCTGCTTTTCCAGCTCCTGCTGGTAGCGCTCCATGAGCAGCGCGCGCTGCCGCGCCTGCTGGGTTTCCTGGGCCAGGGCCTTGAGGCGCAGCATGTGGGTTTCCAGCAACTGCTTGTTCTCGAGGGTGTACTGCATCAGCGGCATGAGCGCATCGCCGGCCCACTGGTCGACGTCTTCGCGCAGGCGCTGGTGCAGGAGGATCACTTCCTGCGCCAGGGTGGCGAAGAAGCGCCGGGTCAGCACGCGCTGCTCGGTAAGCAGGGTCTTCAGGTGCAGGCGGAAGCGGTCGGCCTTGGCCTGCAGACGGGTCAGCTCGTCCAGGTAGCGCTCGACGTTCAGGCGCGGCGCGTCCAGCCCGTGCAGCGGGTTTTCCTGGTTGTGCCGCAGGTAGATGGCTTCGACCATGCGATTGGCCAGCCCGGCTTCGTGGGCCAGGGTGTGCAGGTCGCCCTCGACGGCATGGAAGAACGCCAGGATCGCCTGGTTGATGCCCAGGGTCGTCCAACTGCCGGTGAGCTTCGCGCGCGCCCGCGCCAGGTGTTGCTCCAGGCGTTCGGCGCTCACTGTCTGGCGTAGCAGCTCACCCTGGCGGCGCAGCAGGCGCTGGTTGGTCTTCAGGTTGAGCAGGCGGCGATGGTGCAGGCTGTGGTCGTCCTTGGTCCGTGCGGTCAGCTCGAACAGCAATTGGCCGTTGTCCTGCTGCTGGCCGGCGAGCATCTGCTGCTGGTCGCGGACCCGCTCCAGGCGGTGGCGCAGGGTGTGCTGGCTGTTGTTCAGCAGGGCCAGCACCTGGTTGACCACCGCGTCCTCTACCAGGCGTTCCTTCTGCGCGACTATGCGCTCGCAGAGCAGCGTCTCGAGGTCCTCGAGCTGGCTGCGGGCGAGCAGTTCGCGGTCCTTGCGCACCTTGGCCAGCAGCGCCTGCTTGGCCGACAGCGGCAGGACGTCCTCGCGGTCGATACCCAGCTGGCGGGCGGTGATGTCGCGGATGCGCTGGATGGCGTTGTTGACGAAGGCGTCACCGGCGAGATCGTCCCAGAGCACGTCGATCTTGTTCAGCACGGCGTACAGGTTGCACTGCCCGTCTTCGCCGAGCTGGTGCACATGGTCTTGCCAGATGGCCATGTCGGAGGCGCTGACGCCGGTGTCGGCGGACAGCAGGAAGATCACCGACTGCGCGGCGGGCAGCATAGACAGGGTCAGCTCGGGCTCGCTGCCCAGCGCGTTCAGCCCCGGCGTGTCGAGGATGCGCAGGCCCTGGCGCAGCAGCGGGTGGTCGAAGTTGACCAGGGCGTGGCGCCAGGCCGGAACCAGCACCATGCCGGGGCGCCCGGTGCTTTCCAGCATGTCCGGCAGGAAGCCGAGCTGGATCGCCTGTTCCACCGGCAGCGCCTTGGTACGCGCCACCTGGGCGAAGGCCTGGGCCATGTTGGCCGGGTCGGAGGTATCCAGCGGGATGTTCACCCAGTGCCGCGGCACGCGCTTGAACTGGGCGATGCTGGCGTCGGCGACGCGGGTCTCTATGGGCAGCAGGCGGATGTATGGGCGTTCGGAGTTCGTGTCGAAGAACAGCTCGGTCGGGCACATGGTGGTGCGCCCGGCGTGGGACGGCAGCATACGCTGGCCGTAGTCGGCGAAGAACAGTGCGTTGATCAGCTCGGTCTTGCCGCGGGAGTACTCGCCCACGAAGGCCAGGGTGATGTGGTCCAGGCGCAGCAGGCGCAGCGCGCGCTCCAGGCGATTCTCGATGTCCGGCGAATTCAGCCGGCAGCGCTCCAGCCAGGTGCGATAGCGGGTGATGTCCCGGATCAGGTCCCGCTTCCAGGTGACGTACGCGTCGATCTGCTGAGTGAGACGTTCCATGCTCATCCAGGCGGTTCCTATGGCTGGCGCATCCTGCGCAGGGGGGAATGGCGGGATTATGCGACGAAGTCGTATGGCGTCAATTGGCCTTCATCACATTCCGGCATGTAAGGTCGGTCAATGTGACCGAGCGGTAATCCCCAGCTCCGCCGGAAGCTGCGTCGGGCGCGGGATGCGCACGCGCTTCTGGCGGTTCAGCTCGCCACTTTCGAGCACGACCGTGCTCTTCGGAACGCCAAAGGCCTTGCCGAGGAAGGCCAGGAGATGCGCATTGGCCTTGCCTTCGACGGGGGGCGCGGTGAGGCGGATCTTCAGGCGCTCGCCATGCAGCCCGGCGAACTCGTCGCGGCTCGCCTTGGGCTGCAGGTGGACGTCGAGGAGCAGGTCCTCGCCGTCCCAGCGATAGAAGCTCATTTGCTTACCTGTCTCATGGAGCTCGCGAGCTAGAGCGAGACGAGGCGGAAACAGCCGGGGATGCGCAGTTTACATGCAGTAAATGAGCAATCACCGGCTGTTTCCAACGCTGTATCGCCGACGCGCAGCAGCTCCCTTTTACATGAAGGGGCTCAGAATTTGCGGCATGCGGGTCATGGCCGCCAGGTTGCCGATCACCAGCATGTCGATCAGTTTCAGCGCAATGAACGCGAAGATCGGCGAGAGATCCAGCCCGCCGAGGTTCGGCAGCAGCTTGCGGAAGGGAGCCAGCATCGGTTCGCAGATCTGGTTCACCAGCTGCGCGCCGGGGTTGTAGCTGCCCGGGGCGACCCAGGAGAGGATCACGCTGACGATCAGGGCGAAGAAGAACACCTTGAGGAACAGCGAGGTCACCGCGATCACCGACCACACCAGCAGTTGCAAGATGAAGCCGCCGACGCCGTAGCCCATCAGCAGCAGGGTGACGATCATCAGCACCAGCTGCACCAGGATGGCCAGCACCAGGGAGGCCAGGTCGATACCGCCGAAGCCCGGAATCACCCGGCGCAGCGGGTTCAGCAGCGGCTTGGTGGCGCGCACGATGAACTGGCTGAGCGGGTTGTAGAAGTCGGCGCGCACCAGCTGCAGGATGAAGCGCAGCAGGACGATCAGCAGGTACAGACTGCCGAGGGTCTGGATGACGTAGATGGCGGCGGTGGAAAGTCCGGTCATGGAAGGCTCCTCATTGCCCCAGTTGTTCGGCCAGCTCGGCCGAGCGGTGGTCGGCGGCATTCAGCGCGCGTTCGACCAGTGCTTCGAATCCATTCGCCTGGAAGGCAGTGATGGCGGCTTCGGTGGTGCCCTTGGGCGAGGTCACGCGGCGGCGCAGTTCGGCCGGGTCGACGTCGCTGGCGAGCGCCATGCGCGCGGCGCCCAGGGCGGTCTGCAGGGTCAGGCGGGAAGCCACTTCATGGCTCAGGCCGAGCTTCTCGCCGGCGGCAGTCATGGCTTCCATCAACAGGAAGAAGTACGCCGGGCCGCTGCCGGAAACGGCGGTGACCGCGTCGATCTGCTTCTCCTCCTCCAGCCACAGGGCGATGCCCACGGCGCCCAGCAGTTGCTCGGCCTGCTTGCGCTGCGCGGCGCTGACCTGGGAGGTGGCGTACAGGCCGCTGGCGCCTTCGCCGAGCAGGGCCGGGGTGTTGGGCATGCAGCGCACCAGCAGTTCGGTGCCCAGCCAGCGCGACAGGCTGGCGCAGGGGATGCCGGCGGCGATGGAAACGATCAACTGGCCCGGTTCGAGCAGCGCGGCCAAGGGCTCGCAGACCTGCTTCATGACCTGCGGCTTGACCGACAGGACGACCACGTCGGCGCCGGCGATGGCGCTGGCGTTGTCCTCGAAGACCTCGATGCCGTGCTCCGCGGCGATCTTCGCGCGCTGGTCGGCGCCCGGGTCGCTGGCGCGGATCTGCTTGGCGGGTACGCCCTGGGCGCGCAGTCCACCGATCAGGCTGGCGGCCATGTTGCCGGCGCCGATGAAAGCGATGCGGGTATTGCTCATGGAATGCTTTCCTTTATCTAAGGGTGGGTGCCGTAGTCGCGTGCGCCGAACAGCGCGGTGCCGATGCGTACCCAGGTGGCACCTTCGGCGATGGCGGCTTCGAGATCATGGCTCATGCCCATGGACAGGGTGTCCAGGCCGAGATCCAGCGTAGTCATGAGTTCGCGCAGGCGGGCAAAAGCCGCGCGCTGGGCGGCGACGTCCTCGGTGGGTTCGGGAATCGCCATCAGCCCGCGCAGTTTCAGGTTTGGCAGGGCAGCAACGGCGCGGGCCAGCTCCGGCAGTTCCGCGGCGCTGCAGCCGGACTTGCTGTCCTCGCCGCTGACGTTCACCTGCAGGCAGACGTTGAGCGCCGGCAGGTGCGCCGGACGCTGAGCGGAGAGGCGCTCGGCGACCTTCAGGCGATCGACCGAATGCACCCACTGGAAGTGCTCGGCGATGGGGCGGGTCTTGTTCGACTGGATGGGGCCGATGAAGTGCCAGGTCAGCGGCAGGTCAGCCAGTTCGGCTTGTTTCGCCAGCGCCTCCTGCAGGTAGTTTTCGCCGAAATCGGCCATCCCGGCGGCATATGCCTCGCGCACGTCCGCGGCCGGTTTGGTCTTGCTCACCGCCAGCAGATTCACGCCCTCGGGATCGCGTCCCGTAGCTTGCGCCGCCTCACGGATGCGTGCGCGAACCTTTGCAATATTCTCTGCTATCGTGGACATTACCTGCGCTCTACGGCCCGGCTGCTGCAAGATCAGCGGCATTCTACCTGCTTGCATTGGATTGGGGAGTCCCATGGATATTACCGAGTTGCTCGCCTTCAGCGCCAAGCAAGGCGCTTCGGACCTGCACCTCTCGGCCGGCCTGCCGCCGATGATCCGCGTCGACGGCGATGTTCGCCGGATCAACCTGCCGCCCCTCGAGCACAAGCAGGTCCACGCGCTGATCTACGACATCATGAACGACAAGCAGCGCAAGGATTTCGAGGAATTCCTCGAGACCGACTTCTCCTTCGAAGTCCCTGGCGTCGCGCGTTTCCGGGTCAACGCCTTCAACCAGAACCGCGGCGCGGGTGCGGTGTTCCGGACCATTCCCTCTAAGGTCCTGAGCATGGAAGACCTGGGCATGGGCGAGGTGTTCAAGCGCATTGCCGACGTGCCGCGCGGCCTGGTGCTGGTCACCGGTCCGACCGGTTCGGGCAAGTCGACCTCGCTCGCAGCGATGCTCGACTACCTGAACAACACCATGTACAGCCACATCCTCACCGTCGAGGACCCGATCGAATTCGTCCACGAATCGAAGAAATGCCTGGTCAACCAGCGCGAGGTGCACCGCGACACCCTCGGCTTCAACGAGGCGCTGCGCTCGGCCCTGCGTGAGGACCCGGACATCATCCTGGTCGGCGAGATGCGCGACCTGGAAACCATCCGCCTGGCGCTGACCGCCGCGGAAACCGGCCACCTGGTATTCGGCACCCTGCACACCACCTCCGCGGCCAAGACCATCGACCGTATCGTCGACGTGTTCCCCGCCGAGGAGAAGTCCATGGTCCGTTCCATGCTCTCCGAATCGCTGCAGGCGGTGATCTCGCAGACCCTGCTGAAGAAGATCGGCGGCGGCCGTGTCGCGGCCCACGAGATCATGATCGGCACCCCGGCGATCCGTAACCTGATCCGCGAGGACAAGGTGGCGCAGATGTACTCGGCGATCCAGACCGGCGGCGCGCTGGGCATGCAGACCCTCGACATGTGCCTCAAGGGGCTGGTCGCCAAGGGCCTGGTGACCCGCGATGCAGCCAAGGAAAAAGCCAAGATTCCGGAAAACTTCTGAGTCGTCGGGCCTAGCGCCCGGCGCAGGGAGCGCGCCACACGCCGCCGCTCCGTTGAAGTCGCACTGAGCGCGTGAACCACACGGGTACGACCATGGAATTCGAGAAACTTTTACGCCTGATGGTGGAGAAGGGCGCCTCCGACCTTTTCGTCACTGCTGGCGTGCCGCCGTCGATGAAGGTCAACGGCAAGGTCCTGCCGGTCACCAAGAACCCACTGTCGCCGGAGCAGACCCGCGAGACCGTGCTGTCGGTGATGAACGAGCAGCAACGCCGCGACTTCGCCGAGAACCACGAGTGCAACTTCGCGATCAGCGCGCGCGGCATCGGCCGTTTCCGCGTCAGCGCCTTCTACCAGCGCAACCTGGTGGGCATGGTGCTGCGTCGCATCGAGACCAACATCCCGACCATCGACGACCTCAAGCTGCCGGAGATCCTCAAGAAGCTGGCCATGACCAAGCGTGGCCTGGTGATCTTCGTCGGCGCCACCGGTACCGGTAAGTCCACCTCGCTGGCGGCGATGATCGGCTACCGCAACAAGAACTCCACCGGGCACATCATCTCCATCGAGGATCCGATCGAGTACATCCACCAGCACCAGGGCTGCATTGTCACCCAGCGCGAAGTGGGCCTCGACACTGACTCCTTCGAAGTAGCGTTGAAGAACACCCTGCGCCAGGCGCCGGACGTGATCATGATCGGCGAGGTGCGTTCGCGCGAGACCATGGACCACGCCGTGGCCTTCGCCGAAACCGGCCACCTGTGCCTGGCGACGCTGCACGCCAACAACGCCAACCAGGCGCTGGAGCGGATCATCCACTTCTTCCCCGCCGACCGGCACGGGCAGGTGTGGATGGACCTGTCCCTCAACCTCAAGGCGATCGTCGCCCAACAACTGGTCCCGACGCCGGACGGCAAGGGCCGCCGCGCGGTGATCGAGGTGCTGCTGAACACCCCGCTGGCCGCCGATCTGATCCGCAAGGGCGAGGTGCACGAGCTCAAGCCGCTGATGAAGCGCTCCACCGAGCAGGGCATGCAGACCTTCGACCAGGCGCTGTACCAGCTGTACTCCCAGGGCGAGATTACCTACGAAGACGCCCTGGCCTACGCCGACTCGGCGAACGACCTGCGCCTGATGATCAAGCTGGGGTCGGAAACCGACGCCGACCACCTGTCGACCATGACCCAGGGCCTGACCCTGGAGATGGACGAAGACCCCAACCGCCGCTTCCGCTGATCCCCGCGGCCCGTCGACGGGCCGCCTTCTCCCGTTCCTTGCCGCGGATGCTGTACCCAGCGTCCGCGTCATTCCGCTTTCGTCGCGCAGGAGTGCCGCATGTCCAATTCCCCCGATACCCACAGCAAGCTGATCGGCTACCTGCTCTGGCTGTTCGGCTTCACCGGCTCGCACCGCTTCTACTATGGCAAGCCAATCAGCGGGACCATCTGGTTCTTCACCCTCGGACTGTTCTTCATCGGCTGGATCATCGACCTCTTCCTTATCCCGTCGATGGACGACGAGGCCGACCTGCGTTATCGCAGCGGCGCACTGGACTACAGCGTGGCCTGGATCCTGCTGACCTTCCTCGGTGTGTTCGGCGTGCACCGCATGTACATGGGCAAGTGGCTCACCGGCATCCTCTACCTGCTCACCGGCGGCCTGTTCCTGCTGGGCGTGCTATACGACTTCTGGACCCTCAACGCCCAGATATCCGAACGCAACGGACCGCAGCGCCTGTAAGGAATCCCTGCCAGAAAGCCCGCCACCCGGCGGGCTTTTTCGTCGTGCCAGCCTGGCGAGGGCAGCACCCCCGGCCTAAGGTGGGGACAGACCCAGAAGGCCGCGCCGGCGGGCAATCCCCACGGCGCCAGAAGGAGCTGCGCCATGAGCAACGATTCCCGCCCCGCTGTACTGGACCTGATCGGCAACACACCCCTGGTTCGCGTTACCCGCTTCGATACAGGCCCCTGCACGCTCTTCCTCAAGCTCGAGAACCAGAACCCCGGCGGCTCCATCAAGGACCGCATCGGCGTGGCCATGATCGAGACGGCCGAGCGCGATGGCCGCCTGAAACCCGGCGGCACCATCGTCGAAGCCACGGCCGGCAACACAGGCCTGGGCCTGGCGCTGGTCGGCCGCGCCAAAGGCTACCGGGTGGTGCTGGTGGTGCCGGACAAGATGTCCAGCGAGAAGGTGCTGCACCTCAAGGCCATGGGGGCCGAGGTGCACATCACCCGCTCCGATGTCGGCAAGGGCCACCCCGAGTACTACCAGGATGTCGCGGCGCGCCTGGCTGCGGAAATCCCCGGCGCCTTCTTCGCCGACCAATTCAACAACCCGGCCAACCCCCTGGCCCACGAAACCAGCACTGCTCCGGAAATCTGGCAGCAGACAGGCCATGACCTCGACGCCATCGTCGTCGGTGTCGGCTCGGCCGGTACCCTCGCCGGACTCACGCGCTTTTTCCAGCGGGTGCAGCCAAAACTGGAGTTCGTCCTCGCCGACCCGGTGGGCTCGGTGATGGCCGAGTACGTGCGCAGCGGCACCCTCGGTGAAGTCGGCTCCTGGGCGGTGGAGGGAATCGGCGAGGATTTCGTTCCCTCCATCGCCGACCTCTCCAGCGTGCGCCACGCCTACTCCATCAGCGACGAGGAGAGCTTCGCCCACGCCCGCGAGCTGCTGCGCGCCGAGGGTATTCCTGGCGGCTCTTCAACCGGCACCTTGCTAGCCGCGGCGCTGCGCTATTGCCGTGAGCAGACAGAGCCCAAGCGTGTGCTCAGCTTCGTCTGCGATACCGGTACGCGCTACCTGTCCAAGGTCTACAACGACCAGTGGATGACCGACCAGGGCCTGCTGCAGCGCAAGCACTACGGCGACCTGCGCGACCTGATCGCGCGGCGCTTCGAGGATGGCCGGGTGGTCAGCGTCGGGCCCGGCGATACCCTGCTGACCGCCTTCCAGCGCATGCGCCTCGCCGATGTCTCGCAGCTGCCGGTGCTGGAGCAGGGCAAGCTGGCCGGGGTCATCGACGAGTCCGACATCCTGCTTGGCGTGCACGCCGACGCCACGCACTTCCGCAAGCCGGTGGCCAGCGCCATGACCACCCACCTGGAAACCCTGGCCCCGGACGCCAGCCTCGCCGAACTGCAGGCCGAACTGGATCGCGGCCTGGTCGCGATCATCGCCGACAGCAGCGGCTTCCACGGCCTGATTACCCGATTCGATCTGCTCAACCACCTCAGGAGAACGCTCGCATGAGCCAGGATTCGCACCAGCCGCGCGGTTTCGCCACGCGGGTCATCCACGCCGGCCAGGCGCCCGACCCCTCCACCGGCGCGCTGATGCCGCCGATTTACGCCAACTCCACCTACCTGCAGGACAGCCCCGGGGTGCACAAGGGCCTGGACTACGGCCGCTCGCACAACCCTACGCGCTGGGCACTGGAGCGCTGCGTGGCGGACTTGGAAGGCGGCAGCAAGGCGTTTGCTTTCGCCTCAGGGCTGGCAGCCATCTCGGCCACCCTGGAACTGCTCGACGCCGGCTCGCACATCGTTTCCGGCAACGACATTTATGGCGGCACCTTCCGCCTGTTCGAGCGCGTGCGGCGGCGCAGCGCCGGGCATGACTTCAGCTTCGTCGATCTCACCGACCTGTCGGCCATCGAGGCGGCCCTGCGGCCGGAAACCCGCATGGTGTGGATCGAAACCCCGAGCAACCCGCTGCTGCGCCTGGCCGACCTTGAGGCCATCGCCCGCCTGTGCCGCAGCCGCGGCATCCTCTGCGTGGCCGACAACACCTTCGCCAGCCCGCGTATCCAGCGTCCGCTGGAGCTGGGGTTCGATGTGGTGGTGCACTCGACGACCAAGTACCTGAACGGCCACTCGGACGTCATCGGCGGCATCGCCGTGGTCGGCGACAACCCGGAGCTGGCCGAGCGCCTGGGCTTCCTGCAGAACGCCGTGGGCGCCATCGCCGGCCCCTTCGACGCCTTCCTCACCCTGCGCGGCGTTAAGACGCTGGCCTTGCGCATGGATCGCCACTGCAGCAATGCGCTGGAGCTGGCGCAGTGGCTGGAGCGGCAGCCGCAGGTGAAGCGTGTGCATTACCCGGGGCTGCCGTCGCACCCACAGCACGAACTGGCCAAGCGGCAGATGAACGGCTTCGGCGGGATGATATCCATCGACCTCGCCACCGATCTGGCTGGCGCCAAGCGTTTCCTGGAGAACGTGCAGATATTCGCCCTGGCCGAGAGCCTGGGGGGCGTCGAGAGCCTGATCGAACACCCGGCGATCATGACCCACGCCACTATCCCGCCGGCGACCCGAGCGGAGCTGGGCATTGGCGATGGCCTGGTGCGGTTGTCGGTGGGGGTGGAGGATGTGGAGGACCTGCGCGCCGATCTGGCGCAGGCGCTGGCCACGATCTGACGTCGACGCCTCGTAGGAGCGGACCTTGTCCGAGATTCGCGCGCACGGCGCGCTCCTACAATCGACGCAGGTGCCAAGAAAAAGCCCGCCAGTCGGCGGGCTTTTTGATGCCTGGGAGGCTCAGATCGCGTGGACGATGTGTCCATCCACCAGGGTGCAGCGCACCGCACCCGGCAGCAGGTGGCCGCTGAACGGGCAGTTGTGCCCGCGCGAGTACCAGCTTTCGCCAACCAGGGTCTGGCCTTCGGCCTCGAACAGCACGAGGTCGGCGGCCTGGCCCACGGCGACTCGGCCGGCCGGCAGGCGCAGGGCGTTCGCCGGGCCGCTGGAGAGGCGCGCGAGCAGCGTCGGCAGGTCGAGCAGGTCGTCCTGCACCAGGGTCATGGCCAGCGGCAGCAGCAGTTCGACGCTGCTGATGCCCGGTTCAGTGGCGGCGAAGGGGGCGTTCTTGGCATCGAACTCGTGGGGCTGGTGGTGGCTGGCGATGGCGGTGATCACGCCGCTCTTCACCGCTTCGCGCAGGGCGTCGCGATCCTTGCGGGAACGCAGCGGCGGTTGCACGTGGTAGAGGCTGGAAAAGTCCGCGAGCGCTTCATCGGTGAGGATCAGCTGGTACAGCGCCACGTCGGCGGTCACCGGCAGGCCGCGGGCCTGCGCCTGGGCGATCAGTTCCACGCCACGGGCGCTGGTGAGCTGGCTGAAGTGCGCACGCACGCCGCTTTGCTCGACCAGCAGCAGGTTGCGCGCCAGGGCCACGGTTTCGGCGGTTTCCGGAATGCCGGCCAGGCCGCGGAAGGCAGCGGTGGGGCCGTCGTGGGCCAGGCCACCTTCGGCCAGTTCGGCGTCCTGGGAGGTGAAGATCACCGTCAGGTCGAAGGTCGCCGCGTACTCCAGGGAGCGCAGCAGCACGCGGTTGCTGGCCACCGGCGCCAGGCCGTTGGTGAAGGCTACGCAACCGGCGCCGCTCAGGGCCGCCAGTTCGGACAGCTGCTCGCCGGCCAGGCCGCGGGTCAGCGCGCCGATCGGGAAGACCTTGGCATTGCCGGCCTCGCGAGCGCGGTCGAGGATCAGTTCGGCTACGGCGGTGGTGTCGAGCACCGGCTTGGTCTGCGGCGGGCAGCACAGGCTGGTGACGCCACCGGCCGCGGCGGCGCGGGTTTCGCTGTCGATATTGCCCTTGCGGCTGTAGCCCGGTTCGCACAGGGCGACGTTGAGGTCGACCAGGCCGGGCGCGGCGACCAGGCCGGCGGCGTCGATCGCCTGGGCGGCATGGAAGTCGGCCGGGGCGTCGCCGAGAGCGATGATGCGGCCGGCTTCGATGTGGATGTCGCAGACCTTGTCCAGGCCGCTGGCCGGGTCGATCAGGCGGGCGCCGTGAATGCTGACGGTCATTGCGCGTCCTCCTGTTCCAGCTGGCGTTGGGCGTTCTGCCCGCTCATGGCCATGGACAGCACGGCCATGCGGATGGCGATCCCGTAGGTCACCTGGTTGAGGATCACCGATTGCTCGCCATCGGCGACGGCGGATTCGATTTCCACGCCGCGGTTGATCGGGCCCGGGTGCATGACGATGGCGTCGGGCTTGGCCAGCTTCAGGCGCTTCTGGGTCAGGCCGTAGAGCTTGAAGAACTCGCCTTCGCTGGGCAGCAGGCCGCCGGCCATGCGCTCGCGCTGCAGGCGCAGCATGATCACCACGTCGACGTCCTTGAGGCCTTCGTCGGCGTTGGTGAACACCTTGACCCCGTAGGTCTGCTCAAGGCCCACCGGCAGCAGGGTGCGCGGGGCGATGACGCGGATGTCCGGGCAGCCCAGGGTCTTCAGCGCCAGCATGTCGGAGCGCGCCACCCGCGAGTGCAGGATGTCGCCGACGATGGCTACCGAGAGGTTCTCGAAGCTGCCTTTGTGGCGGCGGATGGTGAGCATGTCGAGCATGCCCTGGGTCGGGTGGCCGTGGCGGCCGTCGCCGCCGTTGATCACGGCCACTTTCGGGCTGACGTGCTCGGCGATGAAGTGCGCAGCGCCTGAGTCGCTGTGGCGCACGACGAACATGTCGGCAGCCATGGCCTCGAGGTTGCGCAGCGTGTCGGTGAGGGTCTCACCCTTGCTGGTCGAGGAGGTCGACACGTTCAGCGTGATGACGTCGGCGGAAAGCCGTTGGGCGGCCAGTTCGAAGGTGGTGCGGGTGCGCGTGGAGTTCTCGAAGAACACGTTGCACACGGTCTTGCCGCGCAGCAGCGGGACTTTCTTGACCGCGCGGGCACCCACTTCGAGGAAGGAGTCGGCGGTGTCGAGGATCTCGGTCAGCAGCTCGCGGGGCAGGCCGTCGAGCGAGAGGAAATGGCGCAGCTGGCCCTGGTCGTTGAGCTGCAGCGGGCGCTTGGCGTCTGTCGGCATGTGGCAGGCCCTGAAAGGTCGGAAGAAGGGTGCGCGCGTGCTCAGAGCGCGCCGATGAGGGTGCGCTCGAGTGCGAGTGGTGCGGGACCGCGCAATTTTACCCGTTCATTGGGTGCCAGCGACAGGGTTTGTCCCACCACATCGGGGCGAATCGGCAGTTCACGGGCATTCAGGTCGAGCAGGCAGACCAGCGTCACGCTTGCCGGACGGCCGTAGTCGAACAGCTCGTTGAGCGCGGCACGGATGGTGCGGCCGCTCATCAGCACGTCGTCCACGAGGACCAGGTGCTGGCCGTCGATCTCGAACGGCAGCTCGGACGGGCGCACCTGCGGGTGCAGGCCGCTGCGAGTGAAGTCGTCGCGGTAGAAGGAGACGTCGAGGATGCCGAGGATCTCCTCGCTGTGCAGTTCCTTGAGCAGCGCCTGGGCGACCCAGATGCCGCCGGTGTGGATGCCCACGAAGCGCGGCGAGTCTATGCCGCGGGAGGCGAGGTGGTTGCGCAGCTCGGTGGCCATGCGCGGCAGGAGTTCGGCGGGGCTTGGCAGGGTCATGTCATCTCCTGGGGCTCGGGGCAGCCCGCAGGCCGCCGGTGATTCCATGTGTGCCCGACGGCGCGGGCACAGGCTCTAGATTAGCGGTTGCAGCGAATCCGGCGCTGTCGCAGATCAAGCGGTGCCGTGTTCGGCCAGCCAGCCTTCGAGCAACAGGGCAGCGGCCAGCGCGTCCACCGGGCGTTCGCGATAACCATCGCGCTGGCCCTGGGCCAGGCGTTCGCCCTTGGCGGCGTAGGTGGTCAGGCGCTCGTCGTGGGTGTGCACCGGCAGGTTGTAGCGGCCGTTTAGGCGGCGGGCGAACTTCTCCGCGCGCTCGCTCATCTCGCTGGGCGTGCCGTCCATGTTCAACGGCAGGCCGACGACGATGGCGTCTGGTTGCCATTCCTTGATCAGCGCTTCGACGCGGTTCCAGTCCGGCACGCCGTTCTGTGCCTTGAGCACGCACAGCTCGCGGGCCTGGCCGGTGATCGCCTGGCCGACGGCCACGCCGATTTGCTTGGTGCCGTAGTCGAAACCGAGAAGCAGGCGGGGCGCGCTCATCAGGCGTGCCCGGCTTGCGCGGTGAGCAGGGCGAGGTTGATGCCCAGGCGCTCGGCGGCAGCGGCCAGGCGCTGCTCGTGGGGGACGTCGAAGAGCACCGAGGGATCGGCCGGGCAGGTCAGCCAGGCATTGTCGGCGAGCTCTGCTTCCAGCTGGCCGGCTTCCCAGCCGGCGTAGCCGAGGGTGATCAGGCTCTTCTGCGGACCGCTGCCGTCGGCGATGGCGAACAGCACGTCCTGCGAGGTGGAGAGGCTAAGCTCGCCCAGCTCCAGGGTGGCCTGGAACTGCTGGCCGGCTGGATGCAGGACGAAGCCGCGATCGGTCTGCACCGGGCCGCCGTTATAGATAGTGATGCCCTGGCAGCGTGCCGGCGGCAGTTCGTCCGCGCGCAGTTGTTCGAGCACGTCGCTGAGCGTGAGGCCGCTCGGGCGGTTGATCACCAGGCCCATGGCGCCCTGCTCGTTGTGCTCGACCAGGTAGGTGACGGTCTGGGCAAAGTTGGGATCGGCCATGTGCGGCATGGCGATCAGGAAGTGGTGCTTGAGGTAGGTGGGCGCTGTATTCATGCCGGCTAGTTTCCGGCTAAGCGAAAGGCCCTGCAAGCACCAGGGCCCCTAAAACAAGGGAGGCGCACGGCCTACCGGCTCGACAGGCGGTCGCCGCGCTCGAAGCGCCAGGTGCGGATGATTTCCAGGCGGTCGATGTCCGCCAGATCGCCGGTGAAGGGCGCGAAGGGCGCGGCCAGGCGCACGATGCGTTGGGCGGCCTGGTCGAGCAGTGGCTGGCCGGAAGACTCCAGCACCTGCACTTCGTACAGCGAACCGTCGTGGTTGATCGAAACCAGCAGCCGTAGGCTGCCATAGACACGCTGGCGACGGGCCTCGTCGGGGTAATTGAGGTTGCCGATGCGCTCGATCTTCTTGCGCCACTCTTCCTTGTACCAGGCGCCCTTGTCGCGCATGGTCGAGGCGGCGGTCAGGCGCTGGATGCGCGGACGCTTGGCGTAGGCCTGGCGATCCTTGGCGAGGTCGGCCTCGAGGCTGGAAATCTGCGCCGAGAGCTCGCTGGAGTCGAATTGCGGCACAGGATCGGCAACAGGTTCGGCCTTGGGCGTCTGCTGCTTGGTCTGCACTTTCTGCTGGCGCGGCGACTTGGTGGTCACGGCAGTCTTGGGTGCTTCTTCCTTTTGCACCTGCTTCGGCGTCTGCGGAAGGGTGACCTTCTTCGCCTCCGAGTCCTGGAAGGGGGCCTTCTCTGTGGTCTTGGGCACCGCTTTCTTGTCCAGGGTGCCGCTGCCCTGCTGGTTCATCTGTGCCAGGTAATCGGCCTTCTCCGGCTTCTTCTCGCTCTTGAAGGTGGCCAGGGTGATTTCCAGGGTCTTGCTCAGCAGGCTCGGCTTGGGCATGGAGAAGCCCACGCCGAGGATTAGCGCGACGTGCAGCACGGCGGCCACGAACAGGGTGAAGCCCAGCCGGTCCGCCGGGCGGACGCCGGAGGATTCGAAGGCTTGGGGGGAGGTTGCAGCGTTCATTACGGTTCGAGCTGGCCGGGGTGGGCGAAGTCTGCTTTCCCCGGCCGTCGCCTGCAAGCGGCAAGCGTCAAGTTGTCGGCTGCGTCAAACTTGCGGCTGCGCAGCGTGCGCCTTGAGCTTGCCCTCGATGGCGTCCATCAGACGCTCGCCGATGCGCGTGTCGTAGGCCTTGTCGATCTCGCGGATGCAGGTCGGGCTGGTGACGTTGATCTCGGTGAGGTAGTCGCCGATCACGTCCAGGCCGACGAACAGCAGGCCGCGTTCGCGCAGCTGCGGGCCGACCTGTTCGGCGATCCAGCGATCGCGCTCGGACAACGGCTGGGCCACGCCGCGGCCACCGGCGGCGAGGTTGCCGCGCGTCTCGCCCTGCGCCGGAATGCGCGCCAGGCAATATTCCACCGGCTCGCCATCGATCATCAGGATGCGCTTGTCGCCATCCTTGATCTCCGGGATATAGCGCTGCGCCATGATTTGCTGGTGGCCATGTAGGGTCAGGGTCTCGAGGATCACCGACAGGTTCGGGTCGCCCTCGCGGTGGCGGAAGATCATGGTGCCGCCCATGCCTTCGAGGGGTTTGAGAATGATGTCACGATGTTCGGCGGCGAACTCGCGCAGAATGTCCCCGCGCCGAGTGACCAGGGTCGGCGGCGTGCATTGGGGGAACAAGGTGGCGAAGAACTTCTCGTTGCAGTCGCGCAGGCTCTGCGGGCGGTTCACCACCAGGGTGCCGGCGCGTTCGGCCTGCTCCAGCAGATATGTGGAATAGATGAACTCGTTGTTGAAGGGCGGATCCTTGCGCATCAGGATCACGTCCAGCTCGGACAGCGGCAGGTCGGTCTCCTCGGCCAGCTCGTACCAGTGCTCGGCATCGTTGAAGACTTTCAGGGCGCGAACCTTCCCATGGGCAGTGTTCGCCTTCTGGTAAAGATCCTGTTGTTCCATATAGAAGAGCGACCAGCCTCGTGCCTGGGCCGCCAGCAGCATCGCCAGGGAGCTGTCCTTCTTGAAGTTGATGCTCGCGATGGGGTCCATCACGATGCCCACGCGTACGCTCATGGGGGGGTCTCCGAAAGGGGCAGGGTGCGGCGAGAAACCGCGCCGAAAAGGGCTGAAAAGGACGCTCAGAGTGGCGCTGGAGGCGATCCCGGTCAAGGAAAAGCCGGTGCCTCCGGGGTGTTATGGATGGAACGGGGAGAGTGTGCTAAAAGACTCCGACGATTGGGTCGCAGCCCGACGGTGGCAGGGCGTTAGCGCACTGAATATAAGACAGTAACGATTCACCGAGATGCTAAGGGCGAACATGGAACAGCATTCCGATGGTTTGAAGGTAATGGTGATCGACGATTCCAAAACGATTCGTCGCACCGCGGAAACCTTGCTGAAGAAAGTCGGCTGTGACGTCATCACGGCGATCGACGGCTTCGACGCTCTGGCGAAGATTGCCGATACCCATCCCAACATCATCTTTGTCGACATCATGATGCCGCGACTCGACGGCTATCAGACCTGCGCCCTGATCAAGAACAACAGCGCCTTCAAATCCACCCCGGTGATCATGCTGTCCTCCAAGGACGGCCTGTTCGACAAGGCCAAGGGTCGAATCGTCGGCTCCGACCAGTACCTCACCAAGCCTTTCAGCAAGGAAGAGCTGCTCGGCGCCATCAAGACCCATGTGCCCGACTTCACCCCGGTGGAGCAAGCTTCCTGATGTCCGGCCTTTGTGCCGGTGATGCCTTTTCCTAGGGGAACCCCATGGCTCGAATCCTGATTGTTGATGACTCGCCGACCGAGATGTACAAGCTGACCGCGATGCTGGAGAAGCACTCGCATCAGGTACTCAAGGCGGAAAATGGCGCCGACGGCGTGGCCCTGGCTCGCCAGGAAAAGCCGGACGTGGTCCTGATGGACATCGTCATGCCCGGGCTGAACGGCTTCCAGGCCACCCGGCAGCTGTCCAAGGACCCGGAAACCAGTGCCATCCCGGTCATCATCGTCACCACCAAGGATCAGGAAACCGACAAGGTCTGGGGCAAGCGCCAGGGCGCGCGCGACTACCTGACCAAGCCGGTCGACGAAGACACCCTGCTCAAGACCATCAATGCAGTGCTGGCCGGCTGAAGCCGGACGGCGCGCTAATAACTATTAGAAAAAAGGCCAGGGCCGGCATGTCGGAAGTCCAGACTCCCTTCCAGCTCCTCTATGAAATCGACCAGCGTTGCCGCCTCCTGGCTGCGGGCCTGCCCGCGCAGCGCGAGGTCGTGCAGAGCTGGAACGGTATCGGCTTCCGCATGGCGGGCCGGCTGTTTGTCGCACCCATGGGCGAGGTCGCCGAGGTTCTCCATGAACCCCGCTACACCTTGCTGCCGGGCGTGCGCGACTGGGTAAAGGGCGTGGCCAACGTGCGTGGCCGCCTGCTGCCGATCATGGACCTGTGTGGCTTCCTCGGTGCCGAACTGTCGGCCCTGCGCAAACAGCGTCGGGTGCTGGTGGTCGAGCATGGCGAGGTATTCGCCGGACTGATCGTCGACGAAGTATTCGGTATGCAGCATTTCCCGGTGGATACATTCAGCGAACAGCTGCCACCTCTGGAGGCCGCGCTGCAGCCATTCATCCATGGTGTCTTCCATCGGGAGCAACCCTGGTTGGTGTTCAGCCCACACGTGCTGGCACAGCACCCGGGCTTCCTCGAAGTCGCAAGCTAGTTGGAACCGGTTGGGTCGGGACTCCGGCCCTTAGTCGAGACATGGAAATCGTAAGCGTGGTAGGTCCAGGCGGGGGCCGCATATGAAGAAAATCAAGACTGGCAATCTCTTTTCGGGCGCGCGTAGCAGCTCACTGATCGCGGTGCTGTTCATCGTTCTGATCGTCGCGATCGTGTTGCTGTTCGCCAACTTCGCCTACCTCAACACGCAGTCGAACCACGACAAGCAGTACATCGGCCACGCCGGCGAACTGCGCGTGCTCTCGCAGCGTATCGCGAAGAACGCCACCGAAGCGGCGGCGGGCAAGAGCGAGGCGTTCAAGCTGCTGAAAGAAGCACGCAACGACTTCGAAAAGCGCTGGAACGTGCTGCAGAAGGGTGACGAAACCACCGGCCTGCCGCCGAGCCCGGCGATGGTTCAGCCGCAGATGGCCGACGTGCAGAAGGACTGGGACCAGCTGCGCAAGAACACCGACTCCATCCTCGCCAGCGAGCAGACCGTGCTGTCCCTGCACCAGGTGGCAGCGACCCTCGCCGAAACCATCCCGCAGCTGCAGGTCACCTACGAGGAAGTCGTGGACATCCTCCTGGAGAACGGCGCCCCGGCCGAGCAGGTCGCGGTAGCCCAGCGCCAATCGCTGCTCGCCGAACGTATCCTCGGCTCGGTGAACAAGGTGCTCGCCGGCGACGAGAACTCGGTGCAGGCCGCCGACAGCTTCGGTCGCGACGCCAGCCTCTTCGGCCGTGTGCTGAAAGGCATGAAGGAAGGCAACGCGGCGATGAACATCACCAAGGTGACCAACGCCGAAGCGCTGGACCGCCTGAACGAGATTTCCGAGCTGTTCGAATTCGTTTCCGGCTCGGTGGACGAAATCCTCGAGACCTCGCCCGAGCTGTTCCAGGTTCGCGAATCGGCAAACACCATCTTCACCAGCTCGCAAACCCTGCTGGACAAGGCTTCCAAGCTGGCCGACGGCTTCGAGAACCTGGCCGGTGGCCGTCACCTGAACCAGTTCGCCAACATCGCCCTGGCGATCATCGCGCTGGGTTCGATCATCCTCATCGGCCTGGTGATGGTGCGTGAAACCAACCGCCGGCTGTCCGAGACCGCGGAAAAGAACGAACGTAACCAGGCGGCGATTCTGCGTCTGCTCGACGAAATTGCCGACCTCGCGGACGGTGACCTGACCGTGGCTGCGACCGTGACCGAAGACTTCACCGGCGCCATCGCGGACTCCATCAACTACTCCATCGACCAGCTCCGCGAGCTGGTGGAAACCATCAACCAGACCGCCGTGCAGGTGGCCGCCGCCGCCCAGGAAACCCAGGCTACGGCGATGCACCTGGCCGAGGCTTCCGAGCACCAGGCGCAGGAAATCGCCGGCGCATCCGCGGCGATCAACGAAATGGCGGTGTCCATTGACCAGGTATCGGCGAACGCCAGCGAATCCTCCGCGGTAGCGGAACGTTCGGTAGCCATCGCCAACAAGGGCAACGAGGTGGTGCACAACACCATCACCGGCATGGACAACATCCGTGAGCAGATCCAGGACACCTCGAAGCGGATCAAGCGCCTCGGTGAATCGTCCCAGGAGATCGGTGACATCGTTAGCCTGATTAACGACATCGCCGACCAGACCAACATCCTCGCCCTGAACGCCGCGATCCAGGCGTCCATGGCCGGCGACGCGGGCCGTGGTTTCGCCGTGGTAGCGGACGAAGTACAGCGCCTCGCGGAACGTTCCTCCGCGGCGACCAAGCAGATCGAAGCGCTGGTAAAGACCATTCAGACCGACACCAACGAAGCGGTGATCTCGATGGAGCAGACCACCTCCGAAGTGGTCCGCGGTGCTCGCCTGGCGCAGGACGCCGGTGTGGCCCTGGAAGAGATCGAGAAGGTATCCAAGACCCTGGCGGCGCTGATCCAGAACATCTCCAACGCCGCCCGTCAGCAGGCCTCTTCGGCCGGCCACATTTCCAACACCATGAACGTGATCCAGGAGATCACCTCGCAGACCTCCGCCGGTACCACCGCCACTGCGCGCAGCATCGGTAACTTGGCGAAGATGGCCAGCGAGATGCGCAAC
The DNA here is from genome assembly GCF_041409665.1 of Pseudomonas sp. QL9. Classification (NCBI taxonomy): domain Bacteria; kingdom Pseudomonadati; phylum Pseudomonadota; class Gammaproteobacteria; order Pseudomonadales; family Pseudomonadaceae; genus Pseudomonas; species Pseudomonas sp. QL9. The sequence continues at coordinate 2,214,304 of NZ_CP166971.1, read as the reverse complement.
TCGGTGTCCGGCTTCAAGCTGCCGGACCTGGAACAGGCCTGAGCAGGAGGTGCGCGGTCCTGAAAGGGGCCGCGCGCGAAAGCCTTGAGCGAGGGGCGCGACATGCAGGCACCGGGCGTCTGGTCGTTGCAGCCGTTGGCCGACATGTCGGCAGCGGAGTTCCGCGACTGGCAGGCTCTGCTGGAGGATCGGACCGGCGTCGTGGTCAACGAGCAGCGCCGCGCCTTCCTGCAGACCAGCCTGGGCGCGCGCATGCGCGAACTGGGCATCAACGACTACGCAAGCTATTACCGCCAGGTCACTGACGGCCCGCGCGGTGCGGTCGAATGGTCGAACCTGCTGGATCGCCTGACCGTCCAGGAGACCCGCTTCTTTCGCCATCGGCCGTCCTTCGAGCTACTGGTCGAGTACCTGCGCGGCCGCCTGGTTGGTCTGGACCGGCCACTCGCGCTATGGAGCGTAGGTTGCTCGAGCGGGGAGGAGCCCTACTCGCTGGCGATGGCTGTTGCCGAGGTGCTGCGTGAGCAGGAGCTGCCGGCGCTCTACGGGGTGACCGGCACCGATATCAGTCTCAATGCGCTGGGCAAGGCGCGCGAAGCCTTGTACCCGGCACGCAAGCTGCAAGATGTCGACGCGGAGCTGGCACAGCGCTACTTCCGCGAGGAGTCCGAGGGCCGCTTCCGGGTGCTGCCGGAACTGACCGAGCGGGTCTGCTGTACGCGATTGAACGTGCTGGAACTGGCGCAGGCGCCTATGTCCGGCCTGGACGTGATCTTTTGTCAGAACCTGCTGATCTATTTCCGCCGTTGGCGACGCCGGGAAATCCTCAACCGCCTGGCCGAGCGCCTGGCGCCGGGAGGATTGCTGGTGGTGGGCCCGGGTGAAGTGGTCGACTGGCGCCACCCGGAGCTTGAACCGGTGGCCGATGAGCGCGTTCTGGCCTTTACCCGCAAGGGATGACACAGACACATGAGTGGAGTGGCTATGGGTGATCGGCACGATTATGTCGCCCTCGAATGGGTGAAAGGCGAGATTGCCGAAACGCTCAAGCAAGCGCGGCAGGCTCTGGAGTCCTATGTCGAAAATCCGCAGGATCCGACGCGCATGGGCTTCTGCCTGGCCTATGTGCATCAGGTGCGGGGCACTCTGCAGATGGTGGAATTCTACGGCGCAGCCTTGCTCGCCGAAGAAATGGAGCAGCTCACCCAGGCCCTGATCGACAAGCGCACCCCCAGCCAGGGCGAGGCCCTGGAAGTGCTGATGCAGGCCATCCTGCAGCTGCCGGTCTACCTCGATCGCATCCAGAGCGCGCGCCGCGACCTGCCGATGGTCGTGCTGCCACTGCTCAACGACCTTCGCGCCGCGCGGGGCGAAAAGCTGCTTTCGGAAACCAGTCTGTTCGCCCCCGACCTGTCCCACGGCAAGCCGGTACTGCCGGTAGATGCGCTGGCCCGGCTGCAGACCGCCGAGCTGCCAGCCCTGCTGCGCAAGCTGCGGCAGATGCTGCAGGTGGCGCTGGTTGGCGTGATGCGCAACCAGGATCTGGCCACCAACCTGGGTTACATGGCGCGCGTCTTCGCTCGCCTCGAAACGCTGTGCGCTGAAGCGCCGCTCGGTCGCCTGTGGACTATCGCCTCGGCCATCGTCGAGGGGCTGGCCAACGGCAGCGTCGCCAACGGCACTACTGTTCGCAACCTGCTGCGCCAGGTTGATCGCGAGGTTAAACGCCTGGTCGAGCAGGGCGTCGAAGGCATGAACCAGCCGGCGCCGGACGAGCTGGTGAAGAACCTGCTTTTCTACGTTGCCAAGGCCTCCGACCAGACGCCCAAGGTGCGTGCGGTCAAGGACGAGTACCGCCTGGACGAAGCCCTGCCGGGTGCTGCAGTGGTCGACGAGGAACGTGCGCGCCTGGCCGGTCCCGACCGCGACGCCATGCGCTCGGTGGTCGGTGCCCTGTGCGAGGAACTGGTTCGCATCAAGGACAGCCTAGACCTGTTCGTGCGCAGCGACCGTTCCGCAGCGTCTGAACTCAAGGGCTTGGTGACTCCGCTCAAACAGATCGCCGATACCCTCGCGGTGCTCGGCTTTGGTCAGCCGCGCAAGGTGATCCTCGACCAGATCGATGTGGTGGATGCATTGGCCGATGGCCGGCGCGAGCCCAGCGACGCGACCCTGATGGATGTCGCCGGTGCGCTGCTCTATGTCGAGGCGACCCTGGCCGGCATGGCAGGTCCCGCCGAAGAGCAGGGCAGCGAAGAGAACCGTCTGCCGACCACCGACGTCGAGCAGATCCACCAGGTGGTGATCCGGGAAGCGCGCAATGGCCTGGAGCTGGCCAAGGACGCGATCATCGAGTTCATCGCCTCGCAGTGGAATCACGAGCATCTGACTCGCGTGCCGGAGCTGCTGACCCAAGTCCGCGGCGGCATGGCGATGATCGGCCAACCGCGCGCGGCCAAGCTGCTGGAGTCGTGCAACAGCTACATCCAGGAGCAGTTGCTGGCGCGCAAGGCCGTGCCTGATTGGCAGAGCCTGGACACCCTGGCCGACGCCATCACCGGGGTCGAGTACTACCTCGAGCGCCTGTCCGAGGACCAGAGCAGCTCGGGCGAGCTGATTCTCGATGTCGCCGAGGAAAGCCTGGGCGCCCTCGGTTATCCGTCGCAACCGCGTCCCTCGATCCTCGACCTGCCGCCGGTCATCGAGCCAGAGGCGCTGGACGAAATCGCGTCATTGGCCGCCATGGGCGCTGCCGAAGCTGCCTTGGAGCAGGGCCTTGAAGCGCCGCTCGAGCCTGTCGAGGCTGAGCTGCCCGAAGCTGAGCCGCTGGCGGACGCACCGATCTTCGAGCTGCCGGTGGTCGAGGAGGAGCTCGCCGCTGCTCCAGATATCGACATCGCCTGGGAGCTGCCCGCGGCCAACGAAACTGCTGCTGAGGCAGAGGCCCCGAACGGGGCGTCGTTCACCGAGAGCGAGCCGGAGCTGCTGGTTTCCGATGACAACTGGACCCTGGCGGAAAGCAAGCCGGTCGAGGCCGCCGAAGCCGGCGTCGACCTGAGCCTGGATGCCCCGCTGGACGCCCCGGTCGAAGCGGTCGGTGAGTCGGACTGGACGCTGTCGGAGGGACTGTCGGCCATTCCGACCGTTGAACCGCTGACCGAGGTCGTCGACTTCTCCACGCTTGGCGAGTCGACGGAAGCTGTCGAACCCGGCTGGGAGCTGGCAGAGCCGGCCCCCGTTGCCGCGCCGAACGATCTCGAGCAGACCTGGAGCCTGGACGAACTGCCGTCGCTCGACTCGCCCGCAGCGCCGGTCGACGACGAAGCCTGGAGCATTTCCGAAGAACCTTTCAGCGCGCCAGGCGAAACCCTGGGGTCGAGCTGGACCCTCGATGAACTGCCGGCGCTGGATGCCAGCGCCGAACTGCCCTTGGCCGATGAAGCCTTGAGCGAGCCGGCAATTGGCGCCGGTGCCGAACTGAGTTGGGACATCGAGTTGGAGGCACTCGCGCCTGCAGCAGGCAACGAGGCAGCTGAGCAAGCCCTGTCCGGCGCTGACGAGCCCGTGACCTTCGAGGCGCTGGAGTCGCAACCCGCCGAGCTGCCGACGCTGGAATCCTGGGCAGAAGAAATCCCTCTCGAGACGCTGGTTTCCGAGGAGCAGCCAAGCGCCGCCGAGCAGGCCTGGGATGCCCTGGACATGGCCTCCCTGGATCTCCCCGAGGTCGAATTGCCGTCGCCGCCCGCCGCCCTTGAGGTGGCCGAAGTCGTCGAGAAGCCCCTTTCGCTCGCGGAAGTGATGGCCGCGCCGACCCAGGCGATCAACCCGCCCGCCCGCGAGGTGCCGCCGAGCCTCTTGCCGCCGCCCGCCGACGAGGAGCCGGTGGATGACGACCTGCGCGAAGTCTTCATCGAGGAAGCCGGCGAGGTTCTGGAAACCATCCACGAATACCTGCCGCGCTGGCACGCCGACGGTGACGACCGCGAGGCGCTGACCGAGATCCGCCGCGCCTTCCACACCCTCAAGGGCAGCGGACGGATGGTCCGCGCGCTGGTCATCGGCGAATTGGCCTGGTCGATCGAGAACCTGCTCAACCGCGTGCTCGACCGTAGCATTAGCGCGCATCCGGCCGTTCTGCAGGTAGTGGGCGATGTGGTTGCTCTGATGCCCGAGCTGGTCGAAGAGTACGCCGCAAGCGCCCAGCGCCAGCGCGATGACGTCGATCTGCTGGCCGCCACCGCGCACGCCCTGGCCAAGGGGCAGCCGCTGCCGCCGCAGCCGCAGCCCTCTGATGAAGAGGCCGAGACCGTCGCGGAAAGCGCGGATGTGGACGCCGAGGACAGTGAAGAGGCGCTCGATCCGCAACTGCTGGAAATCTTCCGCAACGAGGCCGAAGCGCACCTGGAGACCCTGGTGCACTTCCTCGCCGACTGCGATCGCGAATTGCCGCAGGCCGTCACAGACGACCTGCAGCGCGCGCTGCATACCCTCAAGGGCAGCGCGCACATGGCCGGCATTCTGCCGATTGCCGATATCGCCACGCCGCTGGAGCGGCTGGTCAAGGAGTTCAAGACCAACCTGCTGCAGATCGACCTGCGCGAAGCCGAACTGCTGAAGGTGGCCGAGCGCCTGATTCGCGACGGACTCGAGCAACTCAGCGCCCGCCAGCCGTTGGCGCCGATCGAGGGCAGCGACGAACTGCTCGCCCGTATCGCGCAGATCCAGCAGGAGCGCCTGGACGCCGTCGCGGCTCAACGTCGCGGCGATACTGCGACTGAAGTGGCCGATCCACACATGCTCGGCGTGTTCCTCGCCGAGGGCATGGATATCCTGCTCGACGCCGAAGACCTGCTGCATCGCTGGCGCGAGCACCCCGAGGAGCGCCTCGAACTGGGCGCGCTGCGCGATGAACTCGCGACCTTGGGGCGCGGTGCGCAGCAGGCTGAATTGCCGCAGATGAACGAACTCTGCGAGGCGTTGCTGGCGGTCTACGAGGCTGTGCAGCAGGGCCGCCTGAAAGTAGGTGAAACCTTCTTCTCCGCCGCCGAGGAGGCGCACGAAGCGCTGATCGGAATGATGGACCAGGTGGCGGCCGCCCTGCAGGTTTCGCCCTGCCCGCGCGAAGTGGCTGCGCTGCACGGTCTGCTGGACGCCGACCCGTTGCAAGACGAGCCTGCCGAAGCCGAAGCCGAAGCCGAAGCCGAAGCCGAAGCCGAAGCCGAAGCCGAAGCCGAAGCTGCATCGCCGCTGGCCGGACTGCCGGAGGTCGAAGAGGAGTTCATCGATCTCGATGCCCTGACCGCGGAAGATTTCCCCGCCGAGGACGAAGAGCTGCTGCTCAACCCGCGTCCCACGGCGCCGGAAGACTTGCCCGAAGGCCTGCACTGGCCAGCCGAAGCGCCCGAGTCGCGCGAGCCGGAAAGCGAAGCGACCGGCGTGGTCGACCTGCAAGTCGCGGGCGCTCCGTCGCGTGTGCTCGACGACGAGATGGTGGCGATCTTCCTCGAAGAGGCAGTCGATATCCTCGAAAGTGCCGGCCAGGCCCTCGAACAATGGCGCCAGGCGCCGGAGACCCTGGCGGCCTTGTCGACGCTGCAGCGTGACTTGCACACCCTCAAGGGTGGCGCCCGCATGGCCGACATCCGCGAGATCGGCGATCTTTCCCACGAGCTGGAGTCGCTCTACGAAGGCCTGCTGGATCGTCGATTCCAGGCTTCCGCCGGTCTCGCCGACCTGCTCCACGCCTGCCACGACTGCCTGGCCGTGCAGCTCGATCAGCTGCAGGCGGGCCAGGTGCTGGCCGATCCGGCGGCGCTGATCCAGAGCATTCGCAATTTCCGCAACAACCCGACGGCGGACTTGACTGAGTCCGCCGCCGCCCCCGAGCTTGCCGCCGAAGCCGAAGCCGAAGCCGAAGCCGAAGCCGAAGCCGAAGCCGAAGCCGAAGCCGAAGCCGAAGCCGAAGCCGAAGCCGAAGCCGAAGCCGAAGCCGAAGCCGAAGCCGAAGCCGAAGCCGAAGCCGAAGCAGTGGCCCTGCTGCCCGAGGTCGCGGAAGAACTGTCGGCGGAGGTTGTCGAGTGGCCGGAGCCGGCTGTCGAGGTCGAGCCTGCGCCGCTCAAGGAAGTCGATCTGCAGACCTTCCTCGACGAAGCGGAGAGCGAGCCCGAGGCGCTCGAGGCCTCGGCCGAAGCCGAGGCCATCACGCCGCCGGCAGCCGTCGAAAGCAGCTTCGAGGTGCATGACCAGGAGCTGGTGGAAATCTTCCTGGAAGAGGGCTTCGACATTCTCGAAAGCGCTGCCGGCGAGCTGCAGCGCTGGATGGCCAATGTCGACAACAGCGTCGAACTCGAAGCCTTGCAGCGCGACCTGCATACCCTCAAGGGTGGCGCGCGCATGGCCGAGATTCGCCCCATCGGCGATCTCGCCCACGAGCTGGAATACCTCTACGAAGCGCTTTGCGCCGGCCGTCTGCGCGCCAGTTCGCAGCTGTTCGGCCTGCTGCAGAGCTGCCATGACCGCCTGGCGGAGATGCTGGAAGCTGTTCAGGCGCACCGTGCCGTGCCCGATGGCACTGCGCTGATCGAGGCCATCAACCACTTCCGTAGCAATCCCGACGAACAACTGAACGTTCCCTCCAGCGTCAGCCTGCAGCCGCTGATGGACCGCCTGCCGTTGCTGGACGAGCCGGCAGCGGACATCCTGGACATCTTCCTCGAAGAGGCGGATGACCTCCTCGAAGGCATGGAGCAGGCCCTGGGCCGCTGGGACGCCGAGGGCGACCACGGCGCGCTCGATGAACTGCTGCGTATCCTGCACACCCTCAAGGGTGGCGCGCGTCTGGCCGGGCAAGTCAGTCTCGGCGACCTCGCGCATGACCTCGAAGAGCACCTCACCGATGCCCAGCGCCAGGGCGCGCCCTGGCCGGACAGCCTGCTGCTGGACGTGCAGTCGGGCTTCGAAGGGCTGCAGAGCGAGGTCGATACCCTGCGCCAGCGCATCGACGAGGCCGATGCCGCCGTCGAGGCCGAGGCTGCACCGCGCCTGCCGGAAGTGCTGGAGCAGCCTGAGCTGCCGGAACCGATCGAGGCGATGGTGCGCGCGCCGTCGCTGCCCGGCGGTGCGCTCATGGCCGTTGCCGAGCCGGTGCGTAGCGAAGCACCGAAGGTCCTGCCCTTCGTTCAGCGTGCCCAGGAGGCAGCGCAAGCCGCCGCCGCACGCCGCGCTCCGCAAGAGCTGGTCAAGGTGCCGGCGCCGCTGCTGGAGAGCCTGGTCAACCTGGCCGGTGAGACCTCGATCTTCCGCGGTCGAGTCGAACAGCAGGTAAGCGATGTCGGCTCGACCCTGGCGGAAATGGAAGCGACCATCGAGCGGGTGCGCGACCAGCTGCGCCGCCTCGACACCGAAACCCAGGCGCAGATTCTCTCGCGCCACCAGGCCGACGCCGAGCGCGCCGGCTACGAAGACTTCGATCCGCTGGAGATGGACCGCTACTCGCAACTGCAGCAGCTGTCGCGGGCCCTCTTCGAATCGGCTTCCGACTTGTTCGACCTCAAGGAAACCCTGGCGACCAAGAACCGCGATGCCGAGACCCTGCTGCTGCAACAGGCACGGGTGAACACCGAACTGCAGGAAGGGCTGATGCGTACCCGCATGGTGCCCTTCGACCGCCTGGTGCCGCGTCTGCGGCGTATCGTCCGGCAAGTTGCCGGCGAACTGGGCAAGCAGGTCGACTTCATCGTCGGTAACGCCGACGGCGAAATGGACCGCACGGTGCTGGAGCGCATAGTCGCGCCCCTGGAGCACATGCTGCGTAACGCCGTCGACCACGGCATCGAATCGGCCGACGTCCGTCGCGCCGCCGGCAAGCCCGAGGTCGGCAGCATCCGCCTGACCCTTGGCCGCGAGGGTGGCGACATCCTCCTGACGCTCGCCGACGACGGCGGTGGCATCCGCCTCGATGCGGTGCGCCGCAAGGCCATCGAGCGTGGCCTGATGGCGCCCGACGCCGATCTGTCCGATTTCGAAGTGCTGCAGTTCATTCTCGAAGCCGGCTTCAGCACGGCCGAAAAGCTGACGCAGATTTCCGGCCGCGGTGTCGGCCTGGACGTGGTCAACGCCGAGGTCAAGCAACTCGGCGGCTCGATGAACATCCATTCGGACGCCGGGCAGGGCACGCGCTTCGCCATTCGCCTGCCGTTCACCGTGTCGGTGAACCGCGCGCTGATGGTGCTCTCCGGCGAAGACCTCTACGCGGTCCCGCTGAACACCATCGAAGGCATCGTCCGCGTTTCGCCGTACGAGCTGGAAGCGCTCTATGAAGGCGCCGCGGTCGATGGCCATGCACCACGTTTCGAGTACGCCGGACAGGACTACGAGCTGAAATACCTCGGCGACCTGCTGAACAACGGGCAGCAGCCGAAGCTGGTCGGCCAGTCGCTGCCGCTGCCGGTGATCCTGGTGCGCTCCGCGGAGCACGCGGTGGCGGTGCAGGTCGATGCGCTCGCCGGCTCCCGCGAGATCGTGGTGAAGAGCCTGGGCGCGCAGTTCGCCGGGGTCAGCGGGATCTCCGGCGCGACCATCCTCGGTGACGGGCGCGTGGTGGTGATTCTCGACCTCCTGGCAACCATCCGTGCGCGCCTGGCAACCCTGGCACTGCACACCCAGCCGCGCCGCGCGCTGCCTTCCGCGCCGGTGGACGGCGAGCAGCTGCGGCCGACCCTGGTCATGGTGGTGGACGACTCGGTCACCGTGCGCAAGGTCACCAGCCGCCTGCTGGAGCGCAACGGCATGAACGTGCTGACCGCGAAGGACGGGGTGGACGCCATCGCCCAGCTGCAGGAACACAAGCCGGACATCATGCTGCTGGACATCGAGATGCCGCGCATGGACGGCTTCGAGGTGGCGACCCTGGTCCGCCACGACGAGCGCCTGAAGGACCTGCCGATCATCATGATCACCTCGCGGACCGGCGAGAAACACCGCGAGCGCGCCCTGGCTATTGGTGTCAACCAGTATCTGGGCAAGCCCTATCAGGAATCCGAGCTGCTCGACAGCATCCAAGAACTGGTGAAAGCCCATGTCTGAACAGGCTGGCGCAAGGATCGCGGTACTGGCCGACACTTCGCTGCAGCGCCATGTGCTGCAGCAGGCACTGATCGGCCATGGTTATCGCGTGGTTCTCAACGCCGATCCGGGACGGGTCGACGAGGCGCAATTGACCGAGTGCGATACCGACCTGTGGCTGGTGGACCTGGCCCAGCAGGAGGATTCGCCGCTGGTGGACAGCCTGCTGGAGCAGTCCAGCGTGCCGGTGCTGTTCGGCGAGGGGCACGCTCCGGAGCGGCATTCGGAACACTATCCGCGCTGGGAGCGGCGCCTGGTCGGCAAACTGCGCCGGCTGGTCGGCGACCCCAGCGCGAACGTTGCGCAGAGCCTGGAGGCGCTGCTCGCCGAGGCACAACGACCCACACGCATCGCTTTGCCGGAGGACCTCGCGGCTTCGCCGCTGCAGGCCGGCGAGCCGGCCCGGCAGGTCTGGCTGCTGGCGGCCTCGCTGGGCGGCCCCGCTGCGGTGAAGGCTTTCCTCGATGCGCTGCCTGGCGGGCTGCCACTGGCGTTCCTTTATGCGCAGCACATCGACCCGGCTTTCGAAGCGAACCTGCCGCAGGCCGTCGGCCGGCACAGCCAATGGCACGTCAATCCGGCGCGCGATGCGGACTGGCTGCGCTGTGGTGAGGTAGTCGTTGTGCCGGTACGTCAGGAACTGGGCTTCGCCGACGACGGCCGCATGCGGCTGGGCGAGCGTCCGTGGCCGGAGCCCTACAGTCCGTCCATCGACCAGATGATGCTCAACCTGGCCCAGCGCTTCGGTAGCCGCTGCGGGGTGATAGTCTTCAGCGGCATGTGCAGCGACGGCAGCGCCGCCGCCGCCTACGTACGACGCCAGGGCGCCGAGATCTGGACCCAGCGTGCCGACAGCTGTGCCTGTTCGAGCATGCCCGACAGCCTCCGCGAGGGTGGCTACAGCAGCTTCTCGGCCGATCCGCGCGAACTCGCCGCGGCCCTGGTCAACCATCTGGCCGCGCAGTGTGCGACCACTGGAGTGGAGTCATGAACGATCTTTCCGTGCGCCAGGAGGCCGAACCGGCCGCCGTCGCCAATCCGCCGGCTGCAGGCGATACGCCGGCCAGCCTCACCGGTCTGCTGGTGCCCTTGGCCGACCGCACGCTGCTGTTGCCCAACGTAGCGGTGGCCGAACTGATTCCCTATCGTGCGCCGCAGGCCCAGCCGGGGCTTCCGGCCTGGTACCTCGGCCAGGTGGCCTGGCGCGACCTGCGCCTGCCGCTGCTGTCCTTCGAGGCCGCTTCCAACGGTCACGCGCAGATCGGCCACGGTGCCCGGGTGATAGTGCTCAACGCGCTGGGCGGCCGTCCGCATGTGAAGTTCCTCGCCCTGCTGGCCCAGGGGATTCCGCGCTCCTACAAGGTCGGGCCGGAACTGGCGCGCGCCAATGTCGAGCTGGCTCCCCTGGAGCTGGCGGCGGTGAAGATCGGCGACGATCTGGCGCTGATTCCCGACCTGGTCGCGCTGGAACAGAAGCTCGCCGACCTCGGACTGCTCTGAGACTGGCATGACGCTGCGACACGCCTGGCTGGGCGATTTCGAGGTCGCCAGTGCCGAGCTGAGCGGGCATCGCTTCGAAAAACACAGCCACGACGAATTCGTCATCAGCGCTAATCTGCGCGGCGCCGAGCAGGTCTGGCTGGATGGCCGCACCTTCCACGCCGGTCCCGGCGACATCACGGTCTACAACCCCGGGCAGATCCAGGGCGGCGGCGCCGCCGATGGGCAGCCCTGGCGCTTCGTCAGCCTCTACCTGCCGGAAACGACCCTGGCCGAATGCCTCGGCCTGCAACGCGTCGCCTTCGATCAGCCATTGCTGAGTCAGCCGCACCTGGCCGCTGAGCTTTCCGCTGCGGTGGAACAGGTGCTGGGCGCTGACAATTTTGTCGGTGAGCGTGGCGAGGAGCGCCTGACCCTGGTGCTGGGGGAGCTTGCGCAGGACGTTGGGACCCATCTGCCGCGCGTTTCCGCGCTGGGTCGGCGGCCGGTGGAGCGCCTCCAGGAGCTGCTGGCCGAACACCTCTGCGAACCCCTCGGGCTGGACGAGATGGCCGCTCAGCTGCAGGTTTCCAAATTCCACCTGCTGCGTGCTTTCAAGCAGCACACGGGCATGAGCCCACGGCAGTGGGCCATGCAATTGCGCACCCGGAGGGCGCTGGCGCTGCTTCGCGACGGCCATTCCGTCGGGCATGCCGCGCACGCGCTGGGCTTTGCCGACCAGAGCCATCTGACCCGGCACTTCCACGCCGCCTATGGTGTCAGTCCAGGGCGTTATCAGCGCGTGCTGCGCAGCTGAGCAATCCGGTTCAAGTTTTTCCTGCGACCACCGGCGACAATCGGCCTTCCGCTGATCGTTGGAGTCTTTCGCCGTGCTAGCCATCTTCCTCGCCGCCTTGTTGTTCGGATTCGCCTTCAACGTTTCGCCCGGCGCGGTGTTCAGCGAGACCTTGCGTCGCGGCCTCACCGGCGGCTTCCGTCCGGCACTGCTGGTGCAGCTGGGGTCGCTGATCGGCGATGCGGTCTGGGCGCTGGTCGGGCTGACCGGGCTGGCGTTGCTGCTGGCCCACGACCAGGTCCGTGTGCCGCTGACCCTGGCTTGCGCCGCCTACCTGGCGTGGCTTGGTATCCAGGGCCTGCGCGATGCCTGGCGCCCGCCGTTGGGCGAGGCGGAAGCGACGGCTGCCAACGGCAATGCCTTCGCTTCCGGCGCAGCCATTTCCCTGTCCAACCCGAAGAACATCGTCTATTGGGGCGCGCTGGGCAGCGCCTTGGCGGGCATCGTCGAGGGGGCGCCGAGCCAGGCGCAATCGCTGGTGTTCTTCGCCGGCTTCATGCTCTCGTCGCTGATCTGGTGCTTCCTGTGCGCCGGCCTGGTGGACTGGTTGCGGCGCAACACCTCGCTGTTCTGGCACAGGGTCAGCTATGCCGGTTGCGGCGTGCTGTTGCTGGGGCTGGCCGGATTGGCGCTGCGCGGGATCTGACAGGTCAGAAGTCGCCCCAGAGCTGCTGCGCCACGCTCAGCGCGACCACTGGAGCCGTCTCCGTGCGCAGTACGCGAGGGCCGAGACGGGCCGCAAGGAAGCCGCCAGCGCGTGCCTGCTCGACTTCCGCGTCACTCAGCCCGCCCTCGGGGCCGATGAGGAAGGCCAGGCTGGCCGGCGGCGCGTGGCTTACCAGCGGCTCGGCGACTGGGTGGAGGACGAGCTTGAGTTCCGCCTCGACGCCCTGCAGCCATTCGGCCAGGGTGATGGGTGCGTTAATTTGCGGCAGCACCGAGCGGCCGCACTGCTCGCAGGCGCTGATCGCGATCTGCCGCCAATGCGCGGTGCGCTTGTCGGCGCGTTCGTCCTTCAGACGCACTTCGCAGCGCTCGCTGACGATCGGGGTGATTTCCGAGGCGCCCAGCTCGGTGGCCTTCTGGATTGCCCAGTCCATGCGCTCGCCGCGCGACAGGCCCTGGCCGAGGTGGATGCGCAGTGGCGATTCGGCGAGGCCGGCGAAGGCCTCGCGCAGTTCCACGCGCACGCTCTTCTTGCCGACTTCGATCAGTTCGCCGAGGAATTCCTGGCCGGAGCCGTCGAACAACTGCACGGCATCGCCGACGGCGTGGCGCAGCACGCGGCCGATGTAGTGGGCCTGGGCTTCGGGCAGTTCGTGCTGGCCGAGGGAGAGGGGAGCATCGATGAAGAAACGGGAGAGGCGCATAAGGGCAGCTGCAAGCGGCAAGTGGAAAGCGGCAAGTCTAAAGCCTTCGGCTTGCCGCTTATAGCTACCCGTGCCCGCTAGCCCGGATCGCGGTGATCCGGGTAAAGGCCGCTCACCGCCACGCTGACGCTGTCTCGGCAGGCGATGTCGATGCCTTCGCTGGCGACTTCGGCGAGGAAGTCGATTTCCTCCGGGGTGATCACGTACGGCGGCAGGAAGTACACCACGTTGCCCAGCGGGCGCAGCATGGCGCCGCGCTCCAGGGCGTGCTGGTAGACCTTCAGGCCACGGCGCTCCTGCCACGGGTAGGCGGCGCGGCTGGTCTTGTCCTGGACCATCTCGATGGCCAGGGCCATGCCGGTCTGGCGGATTTCCGCGACGTGCGGGTGGTCGGCCAGGTGCGCGGTCGAGGAGGCCATGCGCGCGGCCAGGGCCTTGTTGGCCTCGATGACGCGGTCCTGCTCGAAGATGTCGAGGGTCGCCAGGGCTGCCGTACAGGCCAGCGGATTGCCGGTGTAGGTGTGCGAATGGAGGAAGGCGCGCAGGGTCGAGTAGTCGTCGTAGAACGCCTGGTAGACCTTGTCGGTGGTCAGCACCGCGGCCATCGGCAGGTAGCCGCCGGTGAGCGCCTTGGACAGCACCAGGAAGTCCGGGGTGATGCCGGCCTGCTCGCAGGCGAACATGCTGCCGGTGCGGCCGAAGCCGACGGCGATCTCGTCGTGGATCAGGTGCACGCCGTAGCGATCGCACGCTTCGCGCAACAGCTTGAGGTAGATCGGGTGATACATGCGCATGCCGCCGGCGCCCTGGATCAGCGGCTCGACGATCACTGCCGCCACCTCATGGTGATGCTGTTCCAGGGTGCGTTCCATGTGCTCGAACATGGTCCGTGAGTGCGACTCCCAACTCTCTCCCTCGGCGCGGAAGTAGCAGTCCGGGCTGGGCACCTTGAGGGTGTCCAGCAGCAGCGACTTGTAGGTCTCGGTGAAGAGCGCGACGTCGCCGACCGACATCGCCGCCACGGTTTCGCCGTGGTAGCTGTTGGTCAGGGTGACGAAGCGCTTCTTGCTCGGCTGGCCGATGTTCTGCCAGTAGTGGTAGCTCATCTTCAGCGCCACCTCGATGCCCGAGGAGCCGTTGTCGGCGTAGAAGACGCGCGACAGGCCTTCCGGCGTCAGGCGCACCAGGCGCTCGGACAGCTCGACCACCGGCTGGTGGCTGAAGCCGGCGAGGATCACGTGCTCCAGTTGGTCGACCTGGTCCTTGATGCGCTGGTTGATGCGCGGGTTGGCGTGGCCGAACACGTTGACCCACCAGGAACTGACCGCATCCAGGTAACGCTTGCCCTCGAAGTCCTCGAGCCACACTCCCTCACCACGGCGGATCGGGATGACCGGCAGGCGTTCGTGATCTTTCATCTGCGTGCAGGGGTGCCAGAGCACCGCCAGGTCGCGCTGCATCCACTCGGCGTTGAGGCCCATGAGCTGTCTCCTCTAGAAGTCGGGCAAGCCTATGCAATGCCTCTTCGATGAACAAGGCGGGCGCCGCGACACACGGCAGATGGCGGCCTCTGGCCGCTCCTCGGGCGCTGGCGTATGCTGCGCGCCTTTGCAACATGCTGGGGGATGCACGATGAAAATGGGATGGCTGCGCGCGGCCAGTTTGCTGGCGCTTTCGGCGCTGAGCGTGGTGGCGCTGGGCAAGGACAAACAACCGACGGCGATCGTCGTGGGTGGCGGTCTGGCGGGGCTGAGCGCCGCTTACGAACTGCAGCATTCGGGCTGGGACGTGACCCTGCTCGAGGCCAAGCCGAGCATCGGCGGCCGTTCGGGCCTGGCGACCAGCGAGTGGCTGGGCAGCGCCAAGGTGCAGCCGACGCTCAATAGCTACCTGGATACCTTCAAGCTGAAGTCGGTGCCGGCGCCGGACTTCGTGCGTACCCCGGGCTACCTGATCGACGGCATCTACTACAGCAACGCCGACCTGCAGCAGAAGCTGCCGACCGTGGCGGCTGACCTGAAGCGTTATGAGAAGTCGCTGGACGAGCTGTCGGCGTCCGTCGAAGACCCGCTCAACCCGCTGGCGAGCAAGACTCTGTTTGCCCTCGATCAGATGAACGTCTCGCGCTGGCTGGACAAGCTGAACCTGTCGCCGACCGGGCGCATGCTGGTCAACCAGCGCATCCGTTCGCACTACGACGAGCCGTCGCGCCTGTCGCTGCTGTACCTCGCCCAGCAGGGCCGGGTCTATCGCGGCGTCGACGATCGCGACCTGCGCGCTGCGCGTCTGCCCGGCGGCAGCCAGGTGCTGGCCCAGGCCTTCGTCAAGCAGTTGAAGAACATCAAGACCAACACCCGTGTCTCGGCCATCGTGCAGGACAAGGACGGCGTCACCGTCAAGGCCGGCGCCACCAGCTACAAGGCGGACTACGTGGTGCTCGCCGTGCCGCTGCGCGCCCTCGGCCAGATCCAGTTGACCCCGGCCCTGGACGCCAAGCAGCAGTCCGCGCTGCGTGACACCAACTACGGCTGGCGTGACCAGATCCTGATGAAGTTCAAGCGGCCGGTGTGGGACGACAAGACTCGCCTTTCCGGCGAGATCTACAGCGACCAGGGCCTGGGCATGATCTGGGTCGAGCCTGCACTGAAAGGCGCAGCCAACGTGCTGATCAACCTGTCCGGCGATAACGCGCGCGTGATGCAGGCCTTCGGCGACCGCCAGATGGTCGACCAGGTGCTGATCCGCATGAACAAGTTCTATCCGAAGATGCGCGGTGCATTCGACGGCTACGAACTGCGCCGCTACAGCACCGACGTCGGTACCGGCGGCTCCTACCTGGCCTTCGGCCCAGGCCAGATCAGCCGCTTCTGGCGCGTCTGGGAGCAGCCTTCGGCTCGCGTCGCCTTCGCCGGCGAGCATACCGATGAGCTCTATCCGGGCACCATCGAAGGCGCCCTGCGCAGCGGTAAGCGCGCCGCTGGGCAAGTCCGCGACCTGGCCGCCGGCAAGAGCGTGAGCATCGAGGCCGCTGCACCGGCCAAGGCTGCCGAGGCGCCGGCCACCACCGTCGCTGCCGATGGCAAGAAGAAGGGCATGTTCTCCTGGTTCACCGATCTGTTCTGAACCGCAGTGGGAGACTTCCCCGCATAGAAAGAGGGCGCCGAAAGGCGCCCTTTTTCGTTGTGGCGCCAACGTTGGCGAATAAGTTCGTCTGGGAAGGTGTTGTAGGAAATATCCTGTGGAGGCTTTGGAACGGTCGTTAGGTGGCAAAGCTATCTTGTGAATCGATGTTTCAAAGCAGGAAATTCCACTTTCATTCGATGAATTTGCCGCTAGCCTTGCTGGTCCGGCTTTGTCAGGAAACCTCTAGATGCAATGGCGTAACTCGCCCTCCCGTTATGGTCTGGTCAGTCTTTTCCTGCACTGGGGCAGCGCTCTGGCTGTCTTCGGTCTGTTCGCCCTGGGGCTGTGGATGCGCGAACTGGACTACTACGACGCCTGGTATCACCGGGCTCCGGAAATCCACAAGAGCATCGGCATCCTGCTGCTGATCGCACTGGTGCTGCGGGTGCTCTGGCGCGTCGTCAGTCCGTCGCCGCCGGCCCCGGCCAATCACAGTCCGCTGGTGCGCAAGGCCACCAAGCTCGGCCACCTGACCATCTACCTGCTGCTGTTCGCGGTGATGATCGCCGGCTACCTGATCTCCACCGCCGAAGGCAAACCCATCAGCGTCTTCGGCTGGTTCGACGTCCCCGCAACGATCAGCGGCCTGCACGAGCAGGCTGACGTGGCCGGGGCCATCCACCTCTACCTGGCCTGGGCCCTGGTGGTCCTCGCCGTGCTCCACGCCCTGGCGGCGCTGAAGCACCACTTCCTCGACCGTGATGCGACCCTGGTGCGCATGCTCGGTCGCGCCAAGGATTGATCCAACCTCGCTGCACTAAGGAGATGCACCATGCTGAAGAAGACAATCGCCGCGCTGGCCCTGGGTTCCGCGCTGTTTGCCGCCGGCCAGGCCATGGCCGCCGACTACAAGATCGACAAGGAAGGCCAGCACGCCTTCATCGAGTTCCGTATCAAGCACCTGGGCTACAGCTGGGTCTACGGCCGCTTCGATGACTTCGACGGTGCCTTCACCTACGACGAGAAGAACCCGGCCGCCGACAAGGTCAAGGTGACCATCAACACCTCCAGCGTGAACACCAACCACGCCGAGCGCGATAAGCACCTGCGCAGCCCGGACTTCCTCAACGTCGGCAAGAACCCCACCGCGACCTTCGAGTCCACCGGGGTGAAAGTCGAAGGCAAGCAGGCCGAGATCGCTGGCAACCTGACCCTGAACGGCGTGACGAAGCCTGTCACCCTGAAGGCCGAGCTGATCGGCGAGGGCAAGGACCCGTGGGGCGGCTATCGCGCCGGCTTCCTCGGCACCACCACGCTTAAGCTGAAGGACTTCGACATCCAGCGCGACCTTGGACCGGCTTCCCAGGAAGTCGAGCTGACCCTGTCGGTCGAGGGCGTGCGCCAGTAAGCGCAATGCGACGGGAGCGCCGGCGAATGCCGGCGTTTTCGTTTCAGGAGGCGCCGTCTTCGCCAGGCAGCGAGTCCAGGCAGCGGCGCAGCAGGGTGGCGAGGGTTGCCTGCTCGGCGTCGTTCAGTGGCGCAAAGAGGTTTTCATGGGTTTCTGCGAGGATGCGCTGGGTCAGGCTGTCCACCGCCTTGCCGGCGTCCGTGAGGAACAGCTGGAAGCTGCGCTGGTCGTCCGGATTGCGCTCGCGCCGGACCAGGCCGCGTTCTTCCATTTCCCGCACCTTGCGGGTGATCAGCGCCTTGTCGCGGCACATCTGCCGGCCGACGTCCTGCAGGTTGAGGCCTTCGCTGGCGCCGATCAGTTCGAGCAGGCGGATGTCCGGCGGCGCCAGGTCGATGCCCTGGGCGTTGAGGCCCTGCAGCAGGCTGGCGCGCATATGGTCGAAAAGCGCCATCAGGCTCAGGGGCAGGTCGGGATTCAGGGAGCGGGTCATGGCAGAGATCGAGTAAACGGAATGTAAAGCCGATTGATCGGCTCGGTTATTTTTCTTATTTTAGTTGACGCTATCAACTTTAGTACAAGCCTTTTCCTGCCCTGCACGAATTCCGCTGAAGCTTGCGCCCATGGCTAAAACGTTTCAGTCCTTTTCGTTCCGGGCTTTCGGGCGTTTACAAACAGGCTTGAATGTAAGTATTTTGCCAGCCTTTCCGGCCCGGTGCCCAGGCGTCGAGTCGGCTGCTTATGCTCATGAGGACCACGATATGCAAAGAACGCCAGCCAAGAGCGCTCTGGTTTCGGCCTTGCTCGTCGCCTTGGCGACCCTGTCCGGCTGCGGCAAGAGCGAAGCCCCGCAGCAGGCGCAAATTCCGGAAGTGGGAATAGTCACCCTGCAGGCCCAGACGGTCTCCCTCAGCACCGAGCTGCCGGGCCGCACCAATGCCTACCGCGTCGCCGAGGTTCGCCCGCAGGTCAACGGCATCATCCTCAAGCGCCTGTTCAAGGAAGGCAGCGACGTCAAGGAAGGCCAGCAGCTCTACCAGATCGATCCCTCGACCTACGAAGCCACCTTCCAGAGCGCCCAGGCCAACCTGGCGGCGACCCAGCAACAGGCCGAGCGCTACAAGCTGCTGGTCGCCGACGAGGCGGTCAGCAAGCAGCAGTACGCCGACGCCCTTGCTGCTTCGCTGCAGGCCAAGGCTGCTGTGGAGAGCGCCAAGATCAACCTGCGCTACACCAAGGTGCTGTCGCCGATCTCCGGACGCATCGGTCGCTCGGCGGTGACCGAGGGCGCCCTTGTGACCAACGGCCAGAGCAACGCCATGGCCACCGTGCAGCAACTCGACCCGATCTTCGTCGACGTCACCCAGCCGTCCACCGCGCTGCTGCGCCTGCGCCGCGAGTTGGCCGCCGGCAACCTGCAGAAGGCCGGCGAGAACGCCGCCAAGGTCAAGCTGTTCCTCGAGGACGGCTCGGAATACCCGCTGGAAGGCAAACTGGAGTTCTCCGAAGTCTCGGTCGACCAGGGCACCGGCTCGGTGACCCTGCGCGCCGTGTTCCCCAACCCCAAGCATGACCTGCTGCCAGGCATGTTCGTCCACGCGCAGTTGCAGGAAGGGGTGAAGGACCAGGCGATTCTCGCCCCGCAACAGGGCGTGACCCGCAGCCTGCGTGGCCTGCCGACCGCTCTGGTGCTGGGCGCCGACGACAAGGTCGAGCTGCGCGAGCTGAAGGCCGACCGCACCGTCGGCGCCTACTGGCTGGTCACCGATGGCCTGAAGCCGGGCGATCGCCTGATCACCGAAGGCCTGCAGTACGTACAACCAGGCGTGAAGGCCAAGCCGGTGCCGGCGAAGAACGTCGCCCCCGCACCAGAGGCCGGCAAGCCCGCCGCTTCGGGCAGCCAGGGTTAACCAAGGGGTTTCGCAATGTCGAAGTTTTTTATTGACCGGCCGATTTTCGCCTGGGTGATCGCCCTGGTGATCATGCTGGCGGGCGGGTTGTCGATCCTCAAACTGCCGGTGAACCAGTACCCGGCCATCGCCCCGCCGGCGATCGCGATCCAGGTGAGCTACCCGGGCGCTTCCGCGGAAACCGTGCAGGACACCGTGGTGCAGGTGATCGAGCAGCAGATGAACGGTCTCGACCATCTGCGCTACATCTCCTCGGAGAGCAACTCCGACGGCAGCATGACCATCACCGTGACCTTCGATCAGGGCACCAGCCCGGACATCGCGCAGGTCCAGGTGCAGAACAAGCTGCAGCTGGCCACGCCGCTGTTGCCGCAGGAAGTGCAGCAACAGGGCATCCGCGTGACCAAGGCGGTGAAGAACTTCCTGATGGTCGTCGGCGTCGTCTCCGAAGACGGCAGCATGACCCGGGAAGACCTGTCGAACTACATCGTCTCGAACATCCAGGACCCGCTGTCGCGTACCCCTGGCGTGGGTGACTTCCAGGTCTTCGGTGCGCAGTACGCCATGCGTATCTGGCTGGACCCGGCGAAGCTCAACAGCTTCCAGCTGATGCCCAGCGATGTGGTCACCGCCATCCAGGCGCAGAACGTGCAGATCTCCTCCGGCCAGCTGGGCGGCCTGCCCGCGGTCAAGGGGCAGCAGCTCAACGCCACCATCATCGGCAAGACCCGCCTGCAGACCGCCGAGCAGTTCGGCAACATCTTCCTGAAGGTCGCCTCCGACGGCTCGCAGGTGCGCCTGAAGGATGTCGCCACGGTCGAGCTGGGCGGCCAGGACTACAGCATCAACGCGCAGTTCAACGGCAAGCCGGCCTCGGGTATCGCGATCAAGCTGGCTACCGGCGCCAACGCGCTGGACACCGCCAAGGCAATCCGCTCTACCCTGGAGCGCCTGAAGCCGTTCTTCCCCGAAGGCATGAAGGTCGTCTACCCGTACGACACCACGCCGGTGGTTTCGGCTTCCATCCACGAGGTACTCAAGACCCTGGGCGAAGCGATTCTGCTGGTGTTCCTGGTGATGTACCTGTTCCTGCAGAACTTCCGCGCCACCCTGATCCCGACCATCGCCGTACCCGTGGTGCTGCTGGGGACCTTTGGTGTCCTGGCGGCGTTCGGCTTCTCGATCAACACCCTGACCATGTTCGGCATGGTGCTGGCGATCGGTTTGCTGGTGGACGACGCCATCGTGGTGGTGGAGAACGTCGAGCGGGTGATGGCCGAGGAAGGCCTGCCACCCCGTGAGGCGGCGCGCCGCTCCATGGGGCAGATCCAGGGCGCCCTGGTGGGTATCGCCCTGGTGCTTTCCGCGGTGTTCCTGCCGATGGCCTTCTTCGGCGGCTCCACCGGTGTGATCTACCGGCAGTTCTCCATCACCATCGTCTCGGCCATGGCCCTGTCGGTGCTGGTGGCGCTGGTCCTCACCCCGGCGCTGTGCGCGACCATGCTCAAGCCCATCGAGAAGGGCGACCACGGCGAGCACAAGCGCGGCTTCTTCGGCTGGTTCAACCGCAGCTTCATCGCCGCCACCTCGCGCTACGAGCGCGGTGTCACCTCGATCCTCAAGCGCCGCGCACCCTACCTGCTGGTGTACGTGGTGATCGTGATCGGCATGGGCTGGCTGTTCAGCCGCATCCCCACCTCGTTCCTGCCGGACGAGGACCAGGGCGTGCTCTTCGCCCAGGTGCAGACGCCGCCGGGCTCCACTGCCGAGCGCACGCAGAAGGTCGTCGACCAGATGCGCGAGTACCTGCTCGACAAGGAAAGCGCCGCGGTCAACTCGGTGTTCACCGTCACCGGCTTCAACTTCGCCGGTCGCGGCCAGAGCTCGGGCATGGCGTTCATCATGATGCGGCCCTGGGAAGAGCGCCTGGGCGAGCAGAACAGCGTGTTCGCCGTGGCCCAGCGCGCCCAGCACTACTTCTTCACCATCAAGGACGCGATGGTCTTCGCCTTTGCCCCGCCGGCGGTGCTGGAACTGGGTAACGCCGTGGGCTTCGACATCTTCCTGCAGGACCAGGCAGGGGTAGGCCATGACACGCTGGTGCAGGCGCGCAACAAGTTCCTCCAGCTTGCAGCGCACAACCCCGTGCTGCAGCGCGTGCGCCCCAACGGTCTGAACGACGAGCCGCAGTACGAGCTGCTGATCGACGACGAGAAGGCCAGCGCCCTCGGTGTGTCCCTGGCGGACATCAACAGCACCGTGTCCATTGCCTGGGGCTCGAAGTACGTCAACGACTTCATCGACCGTGGTCGGGTGAAGAAGGTCTATGCCCAGGGCGAACCGAATGCGCGGATGAGCCCCGAGGACCTGGCCAAGTGGTACGTGCGCAACAGCAGTGGCGACATGGTGCCGTTCACCGCGTTCGCCACCGGCAAGTGGGTGTACGGATCGCCGAAGCTGGCGCGCTACAACGGTGTACCGGCCATGGAGATTCTCGGTGAGCCGGCCCCGGGCCGCAGCACCGGTGATGCCATGGCGGCGGTCGAGGAAATCGTCAGCCAGCTGCCGGCGGGTGTGGGTTACTCCTGGACCGGCCTGTCCTTCGAGGAACGCCTCGCGGGCTCGCAGACCACCGGGTTGTTCGTGCTCTCGACCATCGTGGTGTTCCTCTGCCTGGCGGCGCTCTACGAGAGCTGGTCGATCCCGTTCTCGGTACTGCTGGTGGTGCCGCTGGGGATCATCGGTGCGTTGCTCGCCACCTCGATGCGCGGGCTCTCCAACGACGTGTTCTTCAAGGTCGGTCTGCTGACCACCATCGGCTTGTCGGCGAAGAACGCCATCTTGATCGTGGAGTTCGCCAAGGAGCTGCACGAGCGGGAAGGCAAGCACATTGTCGATGCGGCCATCGAGGCCTGCCGCATGCGTCTGCGCCCGATCGTCATGACCTCGCTGGCCTTCGTCCTCGGCGTTGTGCCGCTGGCGATTTCCTCCGGCGCCGGCTCCGGTAGCCAGCACGCCATCGGTACCGGCGTGATCGGCGGGATGATCACCGCGACCGTGCTGGCGATCTTCTGGGTGCCGTTGTTCTACGTGGTGGTCAGCACCCTGTTCAAGGACAAGACGTCCAAGGAACAGGCGGCCGCCGAGAAGGGGCATTGATATGAGAAAGTCCTTACTCTCCCTGGCCCTGGCGGCTGCCGCACTGTCCGGCTGCTCGCTGATTCCGGACTACCAGCGCCCCGAGGCGCCGGTAGCCCAGGCCTATCCCCAGGGCCCGGCTTATGCCGGCGCCCAGGGCGTTGTCGGTGGCACTCCCGCCGCGGACCTGAACTGGCAGAGTTTCTTCAACGACCCGCAACTGCGTCGTCTGATCGACGTGGCGCTGGAAAACAACCGCGACCTGCGCGTCGCCGCGCTGAACCTCGAGGCCTTCCAGGCGCAGTACCGCATCCAGCGCGCCCAGCTGTACCCGGCGGTCAGCGCCGACGTCGCCGGTTCGCGCCAGCGCCTGCCGGCCAAGGTGTCGTCCACCGGCAACGAGATGATCAGCAGCCAGTACGGCGCGACCCTGGGCGTCACCGCCTGGGAGATCGACCTGTTCGGCCGCCTGCGCAGCCTGCGTGACCAGGCCCTGGAGCAGTATCTGGCCAGCGACGAAGCCCGTCGCAGCACCCAGACCGCCCTGGTGGCCAGCGTCGCCAACGCCTACCTGACGCTACGTTCCGACCAGGACCAGCTGAAGCTGACCCGCGACACCCTGGCCACCTACGAGAAGACCTACGCGCTGACCAAGCGCAGCAACGAGGTCGGTGTGGCCTCGGCGCTTGACCTGAGCCAGGCGCAGACTTCGGTCGAAAGCGCCCGGGCAGCCCTGGCGCAGTACACCCGCCTGGTCGCCCAGGACCAGAACGCCCTGACCCTGCTGCTCGGCACCGGCGTACCCGCCGATCTGCCGCAGGGCCTGGCGCTGGACCAACCGATTCTGGCCCCGATTCCAGCCGGGCTGCCGTCCGACCTGCTGCAACGCCGCCCGGACATTCTCGAAGCGGAACACCAGTTGAAGGCAGCCAACGCCAACATCGGCGCGGCGCGCGCGGCGTTCTTCCCGAGCATCAGCCTGACCGCCAACGCGGGTAGCCTGAGCCCGGACCTGTCCGGTCTGTTCGACGGCGGTTCCGGCACCTGGCTGTTCAAGCCGTCCATCAGCCTGCCGATCTTCAACGCCGGCAGCCTGCAGGCCAGCCTGGACCTGGCCAAGGTGCAGAAGAACATCCAGGTGGCGCAGTACGAAAAAGCCATCCAGACCGCCTTCTCGGAAGTCGCCGATGGCCTGGCCGCTCGTGGCACCTATGGCGACCAGTTGGCCGCCCAGCGCGCCCTGGTCGACGCCAACGCCCGGTACTACACGCTGGCCGAAAAGCGCTACCGCACCGGAGTGGACAACTACCTGACCCTGCTCGTTGCCCAGCGGTCCCTGTTCAGCTCTCAGCAGCAGTTGATCACCGATCGCCTGAACCAGCTCACCAGCGAGGTGAACCTGTACAAGGCGCTCGGCGGCGGCTGGCAGGACAGCACCGCCCAGAAGCAAGCCGCGCAACAGCCCAAGGGCTGACGCTGGCGCCAACGAAAACGCCGCCCCTCGGGGCGGCGTTTTTGTTGGCGTGGAACGGATTCACTTGTAGGAGCGAGCCGTATCGCGGTTAGAGGATCGCGCTCTGCCCGGCCGGACGGATCTGGTGGTCGGCCAGCCAGTCGAGGGCGCATTCGCGCAGGCGTTCGCCCTGGTAGACGTACCAGGCCTGGAGCAGTTCCGGATAACCCATCAGCACATGCCTGAAAGCCTTGAACGGCTTGCGGCCTTCCAGGGCGGCGGCGAGCAGGGGATAGGCGTGGGGCTCGTCGACTTCGCGGAGGAAGTCGCGCATCAGTTCGAGGGATTCGCGGGTGCTCAGCGGCTCGATCGGCAGCAGGCGCTCCGGGTCTTCCTCGAGCAGGGTCAGCAGGCCGGGGTCGGGGGAGTCCTCGATCAGCGGCACCACCTGGCCGCTGCCCAGGTCCAGGTAGTGCTCGATGTCGCTGGTGTCGAGGGCTACGGCGAGTTCGTCGAGGTCGATGGTCAGCGGACGCATGGTCACTCTCCCAATGGACGAGGCTTCCAACCTACCGCAATAGCAGCGCGTTTGTATTGCAGTATTCAGTCCGTCGACTGGGGCAGTCCGATGCCTTCCTCGGCGAGCCATTCCAGGGCCAGCTGCCGCAGGCGCTCGTCATGGTAGCGAAACCACTCCTCGCGAATCTCGGGGTAGTCGAAAAGCCGGTCCTTGAAGCTGCGGAAGGGCTTCCGGTCTTCCAGCGCACGCACGAGGCTGTCGCTGGCCCGAGGGTCGTCCACTTTCTCCCGGACGAAGTCCTCCATGATCCGGAAACCGTCGCGGGAGGAGACTGGCTCGATGTACAGGAAACGTTGGGGCTGTCGCTCGAGCAACTGCTCGAACTCCTCATCGAGGTAATCTTCCGGGCGTAAGCGAATCTCGCCGGTCTCGAGGTCCAGATGGAACTCCATGCCGTTGCTGTCGAGCACGAGGACCAGATCATCGATGTCGACGGGCAGGATCTTCATAACCTTCCTCCAATTTGGCATCGGAGGAAGGTTATCAATGAAGCGCTGCCGGTTACAGGCGGAAGCGCGCGACCTGGCCCTGCAGATCGTTGCCCAGGCGTGCCAGTTCGTTGCTGGATACGGCGGTCTGCTCGCTGGCGGCGGCCGATTGCTCGGCGATCTCGCGGACCTGGGCGACGCTGCGGCTGATCTCGCCGGCAACGCTGCTCTGCTGCTCGGCGGCCGAGGCGATCTGCAGGTTCATGCCCTGGATCTCCGATACCGTGCGGGCGATGGCGGCCAACGCATCGCCGGCGCGACGGGTCAGCTCCACCGAGTTGCCGGTCAGGCGACGGCTGTCGTCCATGCGTTGGGCTGCCTGCTGGGTACCGGTCTGCAGGCTGGCGATCAGCTCTTCGATCTCGGCGGTGGACTGCTGGGTGCGCTGGGCCAGCGCCCGTACCTCGTCGGCGACCACGGCGAAGCCGCGACCGGCCTCGCCCGCGCGGGCGGCTTCGATGGCGGCGTTGAGCGCCAGCAGGTTGGTCTGCTCGGCCACCGACTTGATCACGTCGAGGACGCTGCCGATCTTCTCGCTGTCGCCGCGCAGACGGCCCATGGCTTCGCTGGAGCGCTCCACTTCTGCAGCCAGGTTGTCGATCTGCTCGATCGCCTGGCCTACCACCTGCTCGCCGTCACGCGCCTGGCGGTCGGCCTGGCGTGCGGCGCCGGAGGCTTGCTCGGCGTTGCGGGCGACTTCCTGCACGGTGGCAGCCATTTCTTCGATGGCGCTGGCGACCTGCTCGGTCTCGATGCGCTGGCTGTTGACGCCGGCGCGGGTCTGTTCGGTGACTGCGGAGAGTTCGTCGGCGGAGGTGGCCAGTTGGCCGACGCCACTCCCGAGGTGGCGCAGCAGTTCGCCCAGGCTGTCGCGCATGCGCAGCATGGTGCGTTGCAGCTGGCCCAGCTCATCGCTGCGCTGCAGGTGCAGGTCGCCGGCCAGGCCGCGCGTCAGGTCGCCCTGGGCGATGTGCTCGGCAAGGCCGAGGGCCTCGTGCAGCGGGCGGACGATCTGGCGGTTGATCGCCCACACCGAGAGCGCGCCGAAGAACAGGGCAAGCAGGGTGATCAGCACCAGGCGCTGCTTGGCCTGGCTGGCCACGTCGCCGCGCAGGTGCAGGCCATCTTCGTGGACGGTATGGCTGGCGGCAGCCAGCGCAGTGCTGCGGGCGTCGAGATCGGCGGTGAGCGAGGCGCTGCTGGCGCCGGCGCTGAGCAGTTGGTCGACCGCTGCGGCGTAGCTGTCGACGGCTGCCTGCAAGGTTTCGAAGTCACGTTCGGCAATGCCGTCACGAGCCAGCTTCTGCACTTGCGTGCGCAGATCGCCAAGGCGTTCACGCAGGTTGCCAGCGGCGGTCGCACCGGGTTCGAGCTGGTAGCGCAGGCGGGCGAGCTCGACTTCGCGGGTCTGGCTGTCGAGGTGGCTGTTGGCGGTGAGCCGCTCGCTGTGCGCGGACTGTTCGTCGAGGGCGTTGAGGCCGCTGACCAGCACCAGCAGGGTCAGCAACAGGCAGATGCCGAAGCCCACCGCGAGCTTGAGGCTGACGCTCAGGCGGCCGAGCTGCAGGACGAGCCAATCGTACATGTCGAATACTCCAGGCAGGCATGGCCACGGCAGCGCTGCTTCCGTAGCCAAAGGAATCGAGTGATGGCGTTTTTTCTTGTGCAGGCGAGGAGTGTTTTTTCGAGACGCATCTTCGTGCGTCTTTGCGTATCGGCAGGAGGATAACGAACTTCAGCTTTTTCGGCGGGGAAAAAGCAACGGCCCGCATTGCGCGGGCCGTCAGGGTCAGATGCGGAAGCGGCCGACCAGCCCCTGCAGCTCCGTACCCAGGCGCGCCAGCTCGATGCTGGAGGCGGCGGTCTCTTCGCTGGCGGCGGCAGTCTGTTCGGAGATATCGCGCACGCTCATCACACTGCGGTTGATTTCTTCGGCCACCGCGCTCTGCTGCTCGGAAGCTGCGGCGATCTGCTGGTTCATTGCCTGGATGCCGGACACCGTGCGGGTGATCGCCTGCAGGCGCTCACCGGCGCGGCGGGTCAGCTCGACGGTGCTGTCCGTCAGCGAGCGGCTGTTGTCCATGCGCTGGGCTGCTTGCTGGGTGCCGGTCTGCAGGCCGGCGATCAGTTCTTCGATCTCGGCGGTGGATTGCTGGGTGCGCTGCGCCAGGGCACGCACTTCATCGGCGACCACGGCGAAACCGCGCCCTGCTTCGCCGGCACGGGCCGCTTCGATGGCGGCGTTGAGCGCCAGCAGGTTGGTCTGTTCGGCGACTGCCTTGATCACGTCGAGCACGCTGCCGATCTTGTCGCTCTCGCGCTTGAGCTGTTGCACCGCCTCGTTGGAACGGCCGACTTCGTTGGCCAGGCGATCCATCTGCTGCACCGCCTCGCTGACGGCACCGGCGCCGGCAGTAGCCTCGCGGTCGGCAGCGCTGGCGGCTTCCGAGGCTTCTTCGGCGTTGCGCGCGACTTCCTGCACGGTGGCGGCCATCTCGTTCATCGCGGTGGCGACCTGGTCAGTCTCGGTTTTCTGGTTGTTGACCCCGGCGCTGGTCTGTTCGGTCACGGCGGACAGCTCTTCGGCGGCGCTGGCGATCTGCGTCACGCCGTCATGGATATGGCTGATCAGCTCGCGCAACGAGCTGCTCATGCGCTGCATGCTGGCTTGCAGCTGGCCCAGTTCGTCGCGGCGGTCGACCTTCAGCGTCTGGCTGAGGTCGCCATCGGCGATGCGCTCGGCGGCGGCGAGCGATTCGCGCAGCGGCAGGACGATCTGCCGGGTGATCATCCAGGCGGCCAGCGTGCCCAGAACCATTGCCAGCACCGAGGCCAGCGCCAGCAGGCTCTTCGCCTGGTCGGCGGCTGCATCGCGCTTGGCGGTCTGGATGGTGCTCAGCTCGCTGCTGAGCTTCTCGATCTGCAGGCCGCTGTCACGCATGCGGTCACGCATCGCCTGGCTGTTGTTGACCTCTTCACGGTAGCGGTCGAGGGCCTTGTGATAGTCCTGCAGGGCGTTGACCGCGGCCTGGAAGTTGTCGTGCTGGTCGGCCGGAGCGGTCTGCATGTGCTCCTGCACGGTCTTGGTCGCCTGCTCAAGGGCATCTACCGCGGTCTGTTCCTGGGCCGGGTCCTCGCTGGAGGTGTACGCCAGCACCTGGAAGCGCGCGGCCATCACCACGCGGCCCAGTGCGGAGACAGCGGCCAGCTCCTTGATCGCTTCGGGCGACGTGGAGGCGACCAGGCTCTGCTCGATCAGCTCCAGCCCCTGGGTCACCACGGCTGCCTTGCGGATCAGCGTCTTGCGTGCGCTGTCGCGTCCGTCGAAGGACTTCTGCAGGCCCTTGAAGAGGGTGCGGTACTCGGCGGTGAGCTTGGCTTGCTGGGCGACCTTGTCGAGGTCGATGGGGTCGCTGAGCTGGCTGCCGACCAATTGCTGCTGGCGATCCAGCTGCGCAATCGCATCCTCGACCAGCTTGGCATCCGCCGGGGCGCGGCTGGCCTGGAATTTCAGGCGCGCGGTGCGCAGGTCCTTGGTCATGCCCAGCAGGTGGGAAATCTCGCCGAGCTTGTCGCCACGCGAAATCAGGTTGTTCAGGTTGAGCCAGCCGGTGACGGCGATCAGCAGCGTAAGCAGCAGGACCAGGCCAAATCCGATGGCAAGTTTCCGATTGACCGTGAGATTGCTGAACCAGCGAGACATGAAAGCGCAACTCCAGAGGAGGATGGAGACGGGAACGCGTGATGCGTTGCCTGGCAGGGGCCGGCATCCTTCCTATCGGCGAGGCGACGTAATTCTGAAGTTTCTTTAGGAAGTTTCTGACTAGTGGTTCGCGTCGGGACTTGAACGTGTCGTCGGATCAGAAGAGGCGTGCGAGCAGGGCGGTTACCGCCGTCTCCACGCGCAGGATGCGTTCGCCGAGCTGGACCGGGGCAAGGCCCGCTTCGCGCAGCTTGTCGACCTCGTAGGGAATCCAGCCGCCTTCCGGGCCGATGGCCAGGGTCACCGCCTGCTCGACTGCGCGCGGGCAGGCCGGCCAGGGGCCGGGATGGCCGATCAGGCCGAGGCTGCCTTCGGCCAGGGCGGGCAGGCGGTCTTCGACGAAGGGCTTGAAGCGCTTCTCGATGATCACCTCGGGCAGCACGGTGTCGCGCGCTTGCTCCAGGCCGAGAATCAGTTGCTCGCGGATGGCGTCCGGCTCGAGGAAGGGGGTCTGCCAGAAGCTCTTTTCCACCCGGTAGCTGTTCAGCAGTACCAGGCGTGGCACGCCCATGGCTGCGACGGTCTGCAGCACGCGGCGGAGCATCTTCGGGCGCGGCAGGGCGAGCAGCAGGGTCAGCGGCAGCTTGGCCGGCGGCGCCTGGGTGAAGCTCACCTGCAACTCGGCCTCGTCGCGTTCGAGTTTGAGCAGGCGGCCTTCGCCCATCAGCCCGCCGAGGCGGCCGACGCGCAGGCTGTCGCCGCTTTCGGCGCGGTGCACTTCATGCAGGTGGGTGAGGCGGCGGTCGCGCAGCAAAACGCGGTCCGCCGCGACGAAGTCGGCGTCGTCGAGCAGCAGCAGGTTCACGGACGGGTCGCCGGGGGCTGGTCGCCGTTCTCGCTGGTTTCGTCTTCCTCGTCCCGGCTGCGCTTGCGGATCAGCCGGCTGAACAGCACTCCGGCCTCGAACAGCATCCACATGGGCACCGCGAGCAGGGTCTGCGACATCGGGTCCGGCGGGGTGAGGATCATGCCGACGACGAAGCAGCCGATGATGACGTAGGGGCGGATCTTCTTCAGGTAGGCGACATCGACCACGCCGATCCACACCAGCAGCACGGTGGCGACCGGAATCTCGAAGGCCACGCCGAAGGCGAACAGCAGGGTGAGGAAGTCGAGGTAGCTGTTGATGTCCGTCATCGGCGTCACCCCTTCCGGGGCCGCGCCGAGGAAGAAGTGGAACATCAGCGGGAACACCAGGAAGTAGGCGAAGGCCATCCCGGCGTAGAACAGCACCACGCTGGAGGCCAGCAGCGGCAGGGCGATGCGCTTCTCGTGCTTGTACAGGCCGGGCGCGATGAAGCCCCAGATCTGCGCGAGGATGAAGGGCATGGCCAGCAGCAGCGCCACGATCATGGTCAGCTTCAGCGGCGCGAGGAAGGCCGACGCCGGGTCGATGGCGATCATGGTCGCGCCTTCCGGGAGGAAGCGGCGCAGCGGCGCGGAGGCCAGGGTGTAGATCTTCTGCGAGAAATACAGCAGGCCGACGAAGATCACGAAGATCACCGCAACGCAGCGCAGAAGGCGCGTGCGCAGCTCGGTCAGGTGCGCGACCAGGGGCATCTCCTGGTCGTTCTCGGGCTGTTCGGGTTTTTCGGCGCTCATGGGTTACGCGGCGTCTCGGACGTGGGAGGCGTCTGGGGGGCGGCGACTGGCGGCTCGACCGTGCTGGCCGGCTCTTCGGCAACCTTCACCCCGGGCAGGTTGGCCAGGCGGCTGTGCGCAGCGACGGTCGGCGGTTCGGCAGGCGCTGCAGGTGCTGCGGGCGTCGCCGATGGCGTCGGTTCGTCCACCATTTGCTCGCCGGTCAGCGGCGCCAGCAGTTTCTTGGCGTCGCGCTCCATCTGCAGGATGTGCTCGTTATGCAGTTGCCGACGAATCTCGTCGGCACCCAGCTCGCGCTCCACTTCCTGCTTGATGGCGTTGAAGCTGCGCTTCAGCCGGCCGACCCAGAGGCCTGCGGTGCGCGCGGCGCCGGGCAGGCGCTCGGGGCCCAGAACCAGCAGGGCGACGAGTCCGACCAGCATCAACTCGCTGAAGCTGATTCCGAACATCGATCAGTCCTTGCGGGCCGGCTCTTCGACCTTGTGCGCCTGTGCGTCGATGGTGGTCGGCTGGTTCAGCGGCGGGTTGGGTTGCTGAGGCTTCTCGTCCTCTTCGGTGTTCATTGCCTTGCGGAAGCCCTTGACCGCTTCACCGACGTCGGAGCCCAGGGTCTTCAGGCGCTTGGTGCCGAAGACCAGGACCACGACGATGAGGATCACTACCCAGTGTTTCCAGTCGAAAATGCCCATGCTTATTGTTCTCCTCGTTGAATGCGGTTCAGTTCGACGGCTGGCGGGCGGCTTTTTCGTCGTGGCCGGAGAGGCCGAAGCGACGTTCCAGCTCGTCCAGTACTGCCTGGGGATGCTGGCCGAGGGCGGCGAGCATGACCAGCGAGTGGAACCAGAGGTCGGCGGTTTCGTAGATCAGGTCGGTGCAGTCGCCGCTCTGGGCAGCGTCCTTGGCGGCGAGAATGGTTTCCACCGACTCTTCGCCGACCTTCTCCAGAATCTTGTTCAGGCCCTTGTAGTACAGGCTGGCGACGTAGGAACTCTCGGGCGCGGCGTTCTTGCGCGATTCGAGCACTTCGGCCAGGCGGGCGAGGGTGTTGTCACTCATGGCTGTGTCCGGGCTTGTCGTAGATGGCGTGCGGATCTTTCAGGACCGGGTCGACGACTTGCCAGTCGCCGTCCTGGAAGACGCGGTAGAAGCAGCTCTCGCGGCCGGTGTGGCAGGCGATGCCGCCCAGTTGCTCGACCATGAGGATGATGACGTCGGCGTCGCAGTCCAGGCGCAGTTCATGCACCTTCTGCACATGCCCGGATTCCTCGCCCTTGCGCCACAGCTTTCCGCGCGAGCGCGACCAGTAGATGGCGCGGTTTTCGGCGGCGGTCAGGGCCAGGGACTCGCGGTTCATCCAGGCCATCATCAGTACGCGGCCCGTCTTGTGGTCCTGGGCGATCGCCGGCACCAGGCCGTCGGCGTTCCAGTGAATTTCGTCCAGCCAGTCTTTCATTCTCGCTTCCGTACAGCGGGCGCCTGCGCGCCCCGCGGCAATTGCATCAACGACCAAGTGTGCCAGCAGTGGCGACGACTGGCTATCGGCGCAGGATCAGATACAGACCACCGGCCAGCATGGCCCAGGCCGGCCAGGCTTCCAGCGAATGGGTGGCGAGGCCTGTCTGGGTGGCGCCGGCGACCAGCACTGCGCCGATCAGCCGCGCAACCCAGGCGCCAGCTGGCGTCGCACCGTTTGTGACCGGTTGCTCGGCGGCTGGTTGCGACAGACGCTCCAGGGTATCGCGGGTCATCTGTGCCAGGTGCGGCAGCTGCTCGATGTGCTGCTGGGCGTTGCGCAGCAGTTGGCCGGGGCTGACGCGGTCGCGCATCCAGCGCTCGAGGAAGGGCTGCGCGGTGCTCCACAGGTCCAGGTCCGGATAGAGCTGGCGGCCGAGGCCTTCGATGTTCAGCAGGGTCTTCTGCAGCAGCACCAGTTGCGGCTGCACTTCCATGTTGAAGCGGCGTGCGGTCTGGAACAGGCGCAGCAGCACCTGGCCGAAGGAAATGTCCTTGAGCGGCTTCTCGAAGATGGGTTCGCAGACGGTGCGGATCGCCGCTTCGAAGTCGTTGACCTTGGTTTCCGCCGGCACCCAGCCGGAGTCGATGTGCAGCTGGGCGACCTTGCGGTAGTCGCGCTTGAAGAAGGCGATCAGGTTGCGCGCGAGGTAGTCCTGGTCCTCGTCGGTCAGGCTGCCGACGATGCCGCAGTCAACCGCGATGTACTGCGGGCTCCAGGGCGCGCGGGTGCTGACGAAGATGTTGCCCGGGTGCATGTCGGCGTGGAAGAAGCTGTCGCGGAACACCTGGGTGAAGAAGATCTCCACGCCGCGCTCGGCGAGCGCCTTGAAGTCGGTGCGCTGGTCGCGCAGGGTCTCGAGGTCGGTGACCGGAATGCCGTAGATGCGTTCCATCACCAGCACTTTCGGGCGGCACCAGTCCCAATAGACCTGCGGCACGTAGAGCAGCGGCGAGCCCTCGAAGTTGCGCCGCAGCTGGCTGGCGTTGGCCGCCTCGCGGAGCAGGTCGAGCTCGTCGTAGATGGTCTTTTCGTAGTCGCTGACCACTTCCACGGGATGCAGGCGGCGGGCATCGGCGGAGACGCGCTCGGCCACACGGGCGAGGATGAACAGCCAGGCGATGTCGGCGCGAATCACCGGCTTGAGGTTCGGGCGGATCACCTTGACCACCACTTCCTCGCCGCTCTTTAGCTGCGCGGCGTGCACCTGGGCCACCGAGGCCGAGGCCAGCGGTTCGCGCTCGAAGCGCGCGAAGACCTGTTCGACCTTCGCCCCGAGCTGTTCCTCGATCAACGCCACCGAGGCTTCCGGCGAGAACGGCGGAACCTTGTCCTGCAGGCGCGCAAGCTCGTTGGCGATGTCGTCGGGGAGCAGGTCGCGGCGGGTGGAGAGGATCTGGCCGAACTTGATGAAGATCGGTCCCAGGCCCTCAAGGGCCAGGCGAATGCGCTCGCCGCGGCTCAGCTCGAGGGTGCGCCGCGGCAGCCAGCGCCAGGGCAGCAGGCCGCCGAGCAGGCGCAGCCACCAGGGCAGCATCGGCAGTTCGAGGATGAGGTCGTCGAGGCGGTAACGGATCACCACGCTCTGGATGCGCAGCAGGCGGCGGAAGGCGAGCAGCTTCATGCGTCGGGGTTCGGCTTCTTGGACAGGCGCGCCAGGCGCGCATCGAGGCGGTCGAGGGCGATCTTCAGCTGGTCAAGCTCGGCGAAGCGCGCTTCGGCTTCGTTGCGCCCGACCAGGGTGCGGCTTTCTTCGGCGAGGTAGTCGGCCAGGCTCAGGCGCAGGCTTTCCAGGCTGTCGCCGGCCCAGCGCGCGCCTTCGCGCAGACGGCTGCCGAGCAGCTGCGTGGCCAGCGGGCCGAGCCATTGCTGGACTTCGTACTCCCAGTCCAGCTCCAGGCTCTGCAGGATGTCGGCGAGCTCCAGCAACAGCGCGCTGTCGCCGCCCATCTCGACTTCCGGGCTGTGCAGCACGCGGGTCTTGTCGGCGGCGAGCGCCAGTTGCAGCAGGCGCCCGGCCGGTGCCCGCAGGGTGCAGTCGACCTCGGCTTCATGCTGCGCGGCGAAGTGCAGGCCATCGCCGCCGGGCAGGATGAACAGGCGCAGCAACGGGGCCTGGCAGTCCACTTCGAGGACCCTTCCGGCAAGCCGCGAGAGACGCTGCAGAGCCACGCCGTCCAGGCGTAGCACGCGGTTCACGCCGGCTTCGGCGCTGGCCAGCAGCGCCTGGGTCAGGAGCGCCATCTCAGGGCTTGATGCCGCGGTGCAGGGCGACC
The DNA here is from genome assembly GCF_041409665.1 of Pseudomonas sp. QL9. Taxonomy (NCBI): domain Bacteria; kingdom Pseudomonadati; phylum Pseudomonadota; class Gammaproteobacteria; order Pseudomonadales; family Pseudomonadaceae; genus Pseudomonas; species Pseudomonas sp. QL9. The sequence continues at coordinate 2,180,222 of NZ_CP166971.1, read as the reverse complement.
ACGCCGCCGGTCATGTTGTGGTAGGTGACGCGGTCGAAACCGGCCTCGACCATCATCGACTTCAGCGTTTCCTGGTCCGGGTGCATGCGGATCGACTCGGCCAGGTAGCGGTAGCTCTCGGCGTCGTTGGTGACCAGCTTGCCCATCAGCGGCAGCAGGGTGAAGGAGTAGGCGTCGTAGGCCTTGGACAGCAGGCTGCTGGTCGGCTTGGAGAACTCCAGCACCAGCAGGCGGCCGCCCGGCTTGAGCACGCGCAGCATCGAGCGGATGGCAGCGTCCTTGTGGGTGACGTTGCGCAGGCCGAAGGCGATGGTCACCACGTCGAAGTAATTGTCCGGGAATGGCAGCTTCTCGGCATCGGCCTGGACGAAGTTGACGTTGCCGGCGACGCCGCTGTCGAGCAGCTTGTCGCGGCCGACCTTGAGCATCGAGGCGTTGATGTCGGCCAGCACCACTTCGCCGGTCGGGCCGACCAGGCGCGAGAACTGGCGGGTCAGGTCACCGGTGCCGCCGGCGATGTCGAGCACGCGGTTGCCGGCGCGCACGCCGGACAGCTCGATGGTGAAGCGTTTCCACAGGCGGTGGACGCCACCGGACATCAGGTCGTTCATCAGGTCGTACTTGGCGGCGACCGAGTGGAAGACTTCGGCGACCTTGCCGGCCTTCTCGCTCTCGCGCACGGTCTTGTAGCCGAAGTGCGTGGTGGGATCGGCGGGGCCCTGGTCCCCTGCCGGCTTGCGCGGCTCGCTCATGGCGTTTCTACCCTGGAAGTCAGTGGCGGGCATTCTAACAGGAAGACGGCAAAACGCCCCCCATGCCTCGGGGTGCGGCGAAAGGTCATGCCGCGTATCATCGGCGGGTCTGTCATTCCCGGAGCCGTCCATGTCCCGTATCCACGTCGAACGTTCCCACTCCCTCGGCCGCGAGGCCGCCCGCGAGAAGGCCCAGAAACTGGCCGAGAAGCTGTCCCGCGAGCACGGTGTGAGCTACGAGTGGCAGGGCGACGTTCTGACCTTCAAGCGCAGCGGCGTGGATGGCCGCATCGAGGTCGATGACGACCGCGTGGCGGTGGAGGTCAAGCTGGGCCTGCTGCTGTCCGCCATGGGCGGCATGCTCAAGGGCGAGATCGAGCGCGCGCTGGACAAGGCCCTGGCCTGAGGCGCATTCGCAGGAGCGAGCCAGTTCGCTCCTGCGATGAACACCGCAGCCGCTTTCGCCGGCTGGTATGTGTTTTCTAATTTTCCCCGATACCTTGCACTCAAGCTCGCAGCGAAGCGGGCTTCTTCGGAACCCCGATAACAGTGTGAGGATCCCGCCATGGCCAAAGTCGCCAGCAAGAAGAAAGTCGAGAAAGCCGTCAAAGACAGCTCCGTGATCACCGACGTCAAGCACTACGCCCGCCAGATCTGGCTGGCCGGCCTGGGCGCCTATGCGCGCGTGGGTCAGGAAGGCGTGGACTACTTCAAGGAGCTGGTGAAGTCCGGCGAAGGCGTCGAAAGCAAGGGCCGCAAGCTGGTCACCGAACAGGTCGAAGCCGCCAACGACAGCGTCAAGAGCAGCGTCTCCAGCGTGAAGGGCAAGGTTGAAGTGCAGCTCGATAAAGTCGAGAAGGCATTCGACAGCCGCGTCGCCACCGCGCTGAACCGCATCGGCATCCCTTCGCGGCAGGACGTGGAAGCGCTCTCTGCTAAGCTGGATGAGCTGAGCGCGGTGCTCGAGCGTGTCGCGAAAACTCATTGAGGAGAGCGGGATGGCTGGCAAGAAAACTACCGATAAAAAAGAGTCCAGTTGGGTCGGCGAAGTCGAGAAGTACTCCCGGCAAATCTGGTTGGCTGGTCTGGGGGCCTACTCGAAGGTCAGCAAGGACGGCAGCAAGCTGTTCGAGACCCTGGTCAAGGATGGCGAGAAGGCCGAGAAGCTCGCCAAGAGCGAGGTCGACAAGTCCGTCGGCGTGGTGAAGACCACTGCGCGTTCCGCCAAGTCCAAGGTCGACGAGGTCAAGGACAAGGCGCTGGGCAAGTGGAGCGAGCTGGAAGAGGCTTTCGACAAGCGTCTGAACAGCGCGATCTCGCGTCTGGGCGTGCCAAGCCGCAATGAGGTCAAGGAGCTTCACAGCAAGGTCGCAAGCCTGACCAAGCAGATCGAGAAGCTCACCGGCGTCAGCGTGAGCAGCGTCAAACCGGCTGCCAAGACCGCCGCCAAGCCGGCTGCGAAACCGGCCGCTGCCAAGCCTGCCGCCAAGACCGCTGCCGCGAAACCCGCCGCCAAGGCCGCCGCCAAACCTGCTGCCAAGCCCGCGGCCAAACCGGCAGCCAAGCCTGCCGCCAAAGCTGCTGCTGCGAAGCCCGCCGCCGCTAAACCGGCTGCCAAGGCTGCTGCCAAACCGGCCGCTGCGAAGCCTGCAGCTGCCAAGCCCGCTGCGGCGAAACCGGCTGCCAAGCCTGCTGCGGCGAAGAAGCCGGCGGTGAAGAAGGCTGCTGCACCCAAGCCGGCTGCTGCACCCAAGCCGGCTGCCGCTCCTGCCGCTGCCCCGGCTGCTGCTCCGGCTGCGACTCCGGCCCCGGCCGCCGCTGCTCCGGCAGCCACTCCGGCACCGTCGTCGACCCAGGCCTGAGTGTCTCGCGGTACCCAACGCCCGGCCTAGCGCCGGGCGTTTTCTTTGGGCCTTCGTCAGGCCTGCAGGTAGCGCAGCGCCAAGTGCTCGGCAGCGACGCGCGACTCTCCGCGCAAGTGCGGCGCCACCAGCATCATTACCTGGTAGACCACCATGCGGACTTCGCCGGCGCCGCCCAGGATGCGCTGGTAATCCAGCGAGAACAGCAGGGTCAGGGTGATCTGCTCGACCAGTTGCCCCAGTGACGCGGTGTCGCTGATCAACTCGCCCTCGGCCTTGAGTTTGGCGAGCAGCGCCGCGAGCGTGCGCTTGAGTGCGTTCAGCCAGTTGCGCATGCCGCGCGCGAGCTTGGGCAGGCGCCCGGCGAGGTTGGAGAGGTCCTGGAAGAGGAAGCGGTAGTGCGCCAGGCGCTCGACGATCAGGTGCAGGAACAGCCAATAGTCTTCCGCGCCCAGTCGCGCTTCGGCGGGCGGATCGAGCAGGGGCTGCAGCTCTTCCTCGAAATGGGCGAAGAGCGCCATGACCAGGGGCTCCTTGCCGTGGAAGTGGTAGTACAGGTTGCCCGGGCTGATGCCCAGTTCGGTGGCGATCTCCAGGGTGGAGACGTTGGGTTCGCCCTGCTCGTTGAACAGCAGGCGGGCACACTCGAGGATTCTGTCGCGGGTCTTCATCCGTGTTCTTGTTCTGGCCTCGGGAGCGCCGACGATAACCGCGCCTTTGGGTGGCGGCCAGCCCCCCGAGGAGAGGGATTTCCTGCAGGAGCCGACCTTGTCCGCGATGGCCTGAGGTCCCGGCACGATTCGCGGATGAGATCAGCCCCTGCAGATTCGAAGGAGTTCTAGCGCTCGTGGACGTAAGTGCCCGGCGCCGCCTCCATCGGCGGGTGCTCGGCGTTGCCCAGCTCGAAGTTCACCGCGCCGCGCTCGCCGGAGCGCTCCTGGATCCACTGCAGCCACATCGGCCACCAGCTGCCCTCGTGGCGCTGGGTGTCGTAGTACCAGGCGCGCGGGTCGGACTGCAGCTTGCCATTCTCGAAGTAGCAGGCCTTGGGGTTGCCCGGCGGGTTGAGGATGCTCTGGATGTGCCCGCTGTTGGACAGCACGAAGCGGCTGTCGCCGCCCATCAGCAAGGCCGAGCGGTAGACCGCGTCCCAGGGCGTGATGTGGTCGGTGATGCCGGCGACGTGGAAGTTGTCCACAGCCACTTTCTTCAGGTCGATCGGCGTGCCGCAGATTTCCATGGCGCCGGCGCGGGCCAGCGGGTTGTGCTTGAAGAAGTCGAGGAAGTCGCCGTGCAGCGCGGCGGGCAGCCGGGTGTTGTCGTTGTTCCAGTAGAGGATGTCGAAGGCCGGCGGCAGCTTGCCGAGCAGGTAGTTGTTGACCCAGTAGTTCCAGATCAGGTCGTTCGGCCGCATCCAGGCGAACACCTTGGCCATGTCCTTGCCTTCGAGCACGCCGTGCTGGTACGAGCGGCGCTTGCTGGTCTCCAGGGTCTGCTCATCGGCGAACAGCGCGGCCGGCGTCTCTACCTGGCTGTCCAGCAGGCTCACCAGGTAGGTGGCGCTGCTGATCTTGCGCAGTTGCCGGCGCGCCTGCAGGTGGCCTTGCAGCGCGGCGATGGTGAGGCCGCCGGAGCAGGCGCCCATCAGGTTGACGCTGCGGCTGCCGCTGATCGAACGGCAAACCTCGATGGCTTCGTCGAGGGCCTTCACGTAGGTCGACAGGCCCCACTCGCGGTGGCGCGCGTCGGGGTTGCGCCAACTGACCATGAATACCTGCAGATTGTTCTTCAGGGCGTACTGGACGAAGCTCTTCTCCGCGCTGAGATCGAAGATGTAGTACTTGTTGATCTGTGGCGGAACTATCAGCAGCGGCTTGGCGTACAGGTGCTCGCCCATGGGCTTGTACTGGATCAGCTCCAGCACTTCGCTGCGGAACACCACCGCGCCCGGCGTGTTGGCCAGGTTCCGGCCGACCTCGAAGGCCTGCTTGTTGACCTGGCTGGGCATGCCGCCGTTGTGCATCAGGTCGGCGAGCAGATGGCGGCCGCCGGAGAGCAGGCTCTGGCCGCCGGTATTGAATATCTCCTTCACCGCCTGCGGGTTGATCAGGCTGTTGGAGGGCGCCATGGCATCGGCGAACAGCGACAGCACGAAGCGCGCGCGGGTGCGGTCGTCGCATTCCATGTCGCTTTCGTCGATCCAGGCGAGCAGCTGCTGCTGCCAGGCCAGGTAGGCCTGCAGGGTGCGCCGGTAGAAGGGGTTGAGGCGCCAGGACGGGTCCTGGAAGCGGGCGTCCTGCGGGTTGGGCTGCAGCGGCGAATCCCCAAGCAGCACGCGCCCCATCTGCTTGCCGAACGCCGCCAGGTGGCGGGCGTTGTACAGCGGTCTGCGCACGCCCTGCAGCGCCAGGGAGCGCAGAGTGGACAGCATGTCCTTGCCGCGCAGGCCGACCATGGCGCTCTGCGCGTTCATGAACTCGGCGGGGGCCGGCAGGCGGCCGGCGCTAGAAGTCTCTCGCATGTGCAGCTCTCCATCGATGAAAGAACCGTCTCGGTGCAGACCCAGCAAGGCCCATACCAGCTTTGCCGCAGGCCCGTGCCTGACGCGCGCAAGGAGGCAAGCATAGGCTGCCTGGCGAGCATGTGCCGGCTCAGGAGCATGCCTGTGCACTATTACGAGGCGATGATGCTGCGCATGCCTCCCTGTCGCGGCGGTGGAAGCCGGGCGCGACAGGGTGCCGATGGTTAGCTGGCCTTGGGTGCGAACAGGCGCGGATGCATGATCGCGCGCTGCCGTTCCTCGTGGAGGAATTTCATGATGATGGGCGCGACCGTCTCGGCGCGGGTCACCAGGAACAGGTGGCCATCGTCGATCACGTGCAGTTCGGCGTTGGGAATGCGCCAGGCGATCAGGCGCATGTTGATCAGCGGAATGATCGGGTCGTCGTCGCCGGCCAGCACCAGGGTCGGCTGCTGGATCTTGTGCAGCCAGTGCACGCTGGTCCAGCCGAGCCCGGCGAACAGCTGCCAGTAGTAGCCGAGCTTGCCGGAGGAGCGCACCTTGGCGGCGAACGCCATGGCCAGCTTGGGATCGCGGCGGAAGGCCCCGCCGTAGATGTCCGGGGCAATGTGTGCGCCATAGGACGGCTGGATGTAGCGCCGCGGGCTGGCCATGCGCCAGAGAACCTTTGGTTTTCCCGGGACCATCACTGCCCCCGCCGCGGTGGCGGCGAGGATCAGTTTCTTGCAGCGTTCGGGATAGTCGTGGGCGAACTGCTGGGCCAGCGCGCCGCCCCAGGACACGCCGATCGCGGCCACCTGGCCGTAGTCCAGGTAGTCGAGCATGCGCGCCGCCAACCGGGCCAGGCCCGGGAAGCGGTAAGGCGTGCTCGGCGTCGACGAACCACCGACCCCGGGCACGTCGAAGGCGATCACCTCCAGGTCCGGGTCCAGCGCCGCCACAAAGGGGAACACCAGCTCGAGGTTGGCGCCAATGCCGTTGAATATCAGCAGCGGCGTCATGTGTCCCTTGCCGGGGCGCACCGCCGTGCGAATGCTCTGCCCATCCAGCTCGATGGTGCGGAACACGAAGGGTTGCGGCGCGATCTCCTTTTTCGCCTGGGGTTCAGCCGCGACGGCCTCGGCCACCACCTTGGCCGCGCGCGCACGGGGCGCGCGGCGGGTGGCGGGCAGGGGCTCTGCCTGCGGTTGCTGGGCCGGCTCTTCGGGGAGCGGCGCGTCGGGAAGCGTCTCTGTCTTCATCGTTCGTGTACGTAGGTTCCGGGGGAAGCCTCGCCGGCCGGATAGGCCTTGTTGCCCAGCGTCGCCGATGCCTTCTTCAACTTGCCGGAGCGCTCAGCCAGCCACTGCTGCCAGTGCAGCCACCAGGAGTCGGCGTGCTTGCTGGAGTTCTCCTGCCAGGTCTTGGGATCGACGGACAGTTCGGGGCCGGTCATGAAGCGAGCCTTGGGGTTGCCCGGTGGGTTGAGGATGCTCTGGATGTGCCCGCTGTTGGAGAGGATGAACTCGCACTTGCCGCCAAGCAGGCGGGCGGAGCGATAGCAGGCTTCCCAGGGCGTGATGTGGTCGGTCAGTCCGGCCAGGCAATAGAAGTCGCATTTGACCTGCTTGAGGTCGATGGGGGTGCCGGCGACCTCCAGCGCGCCGGGGCGGCTGAGCGGGTTGCTCTTGAACATTTCCACCAGCTCGCCGTGCAGCGCGGCGGGCAGGCGCGTGGTGTCGTTGTTCCAGAACAGGATGTCGAAGGCCGGCGGCTCGTTGCCGAGCAGGTAGTTGTTGACCCAGTAGTTCCAGATCAGGTCGTTCGGCCGCATCCAGGCGAACACCTTGGCCATGTCCTTGCCTTCCAGCACGCCGGATTGGTAGGAGCGGCGCTTGGCGGCCTCGAGGGTCTTCTCGTCGGCGAACAGGGCGATGGTGGTGTCGAGCTCGAAGTCGAGCACGCTGACCATCTGGGTGAAGGCGTGGACCTTCTCCTCGCCCAGCGCGGCGTAGTGGCCCAGCAGGGTCACGGTGGTGATGCCGCCGGAGCAGGCGCCGAGCATGTTCAGGTCCTTGGCGCCGGTGATGGCGAGGACCACGTCGATGGCTTCCTTCAGCGCCTCGATGTAAGTGGTCAGGCCCCACTCACGCTGTGCCTTGGTCGGGTTGCGCCAGCTGACGATGAAGGTCTGCACCTGGTTGCGCAGGCAGAAGCGCGCGAGGCTCTTCTCCGGCGACAGGTCGAACACGTAGAACTTGTTGATCTGCGGCGGCACCACCAGCAGCGGGCGTTCGTGCACGCTCTCGGTGATCGGCTTGTACTGGATCAGTTCCAGCACGTCGTTGCGGAACACCACGGCGCCTTCGGTGGTGGCGAGGTTCTTGCCGACCTCGAAAGCGTCCATGTTCACCTGGCTGGGCATGCCGCCGTTGTTCACCAGGTCCTTGGCAAGGTGGCTGAGGCCGTCGAGCAGGCTCTTGCCGCCGGTCTCGAAGAAGCGCTTGACCGCTGCCGGGTTGCTCAGGGTGTTGGTTGGCGCCATGGCTTCGGTCATCAGGTTGATGACGAACTGCCCGCGGCTGATGTCCTGCGGCGTAAGGTCGCTGCCGCCGAGCCACTCGTGCAGCTCCTTGCGCCAGGCCAGGTAGGTCTGCAGATAACGGCGGTAGAGCGGGTTCTGGCTCCAGGCCGGATCGTTGAAGCGGCGGTCGTCGTCGGACGGGCGCAGCTGTGAGGTCCCGAGCAGGACGTTCTTCAGTTCCAGGCCGAAATGGCCGACGTGCTTGACGCTATGGAAGGGTTGCTTGAGTGCTTGCATCAGCACCATGCGGGCAGAGCTCAAAATATCCTTGCCGCGAATCCCTATCACTGGGTTCAGGTTCAGGGTGTTTTCCGCGGCTTGCTGGGGTAGATCGTTGTTCTTCTTGTCGGTCATCGACGACGCTCCAATGTCCTAGGACAAACAGTCAGGAATGCAACCGGCGCAAAGCGCCAGGTGCTGCTCGGAACCAGTTGGCGTGAAGCGCGCTTCACGTCGGTCAACCTCTGTCGGCCCATTCCTGGGCCCGGCCTCGATTGCGCCCAAGGCGCACCGTTTTGGTTATCCCGAATTCCTGCTGCATGCAAGAGGTTGTCACTCAAGGCCTTTCAGTATTTTCCCGAGAAAATCTAGAAAGAACGCCCTAGAAAACAGCCGAATGCGCAGGAGATCGGGAATGGCCTGATCGGAATCCAGTCTGCTTGGAGAATGTTGCAAATGACGTGCCCTGTACAGGGCCGGGGAGGGGAGGAATATTCGCCTGGACGAAAGGCCGGGTCACAGCATGAGCCGAACCACCGATTCAGACGGGTCGCGGGATTTTCCGGCCTTTTGCAGCTCTTCCAGGTACTCGTTCCACAGTTGCTCCTTGCGGGTGCACAGCTGGTAGAGGTAGTCCCAGGAATAAAGCCCGCTGTCGTGGCCGTCGTCGAAAGTCAGCTTGAGTGCGTACTGGCCTGCCGGTTCCAATCCGACCAGGGCGACGTTGAGTTTGCCGTACTGCAGGATCGGGTTGCCGTGGCCCTGCACTTCTGCCGAGGGCGAGTGCACGCGGAGGAATTCGGCGGGCAGGTCGTAGGACTCTTCGCCGTACTTCAGGGTCAGGGTGCGCGAAGCCTTGTGCAGTTGGATGGCGGTTGGGATGTGCATTTCTGAAAGCTCCGGGCTTCAAGGCAAGAAAGCCGCAAGCGGTGTCCCGTTTGCGGCTTTCGGCATACGGCGTAGCGATGCTCTTAGAGAATATAGCGCGACAGATCCTCGTCCTGCGCCAGCTCGCCGAGGTGGCCGTTGACGTAGGCGGCGTCGATCACGATCGGCTTTTCGCTGTGCTCGCTGGCAAGGTCGGCGGCGTCGAAGGAGACTTCTTCCAGCAGGCGCTCCAGCAGGGTATGCAGGCGGCGAGCACCGATGTTCTCGGTCTTCTCGTTGACCTGCCAGGCGATCTCCGCCAGGCGCTGCACGCCGTCGTCGGCGAACTCGATGTCCAGCCCCTCGGTCTTCAGCAGCGCGGTGTACTGCTCGGTGAGCGACGCGTGTGGCTCGCGCAGGATGCGCTTGAAGTCGTCTGGAGTCAGGGCCTTGAGCTCGACGCGGATCGGCAGGCGGCCTTGCAGTTCCGGCACCAGGTCGCTGGGCTTGGACAGGTGGAAGGCGCCCGAGGCGATGAACAGGATGTGGTCGGTCTTGACCATGCCCAGCTTGGTGTTGACGGTGCAGCCCTCGATCAGCGGCAGCAGGTCGCGCTGCACGCCTTCGCGGGAAACATCGGCGCCGCCGACATTGCCGCGCTTGGCGATCTTGTCGATCTCGTCGATGAAGACGATGCCGTTCTGCTCGACCGCTTCCAGGGCGCGGGCCTTGAGGTCTTCTTCATTGACCAGGCGCTGCGCTTCCTCGTCGCGGATCAGCTTCATGGCCTCGGCGACCTTCAGCTTGCGTGTCTTCTGCTTGCCCTTGCCCATGTTGGAGAACAGGCTCTGCAGCTGGTTGGTCATCTCCTCCATGCCGGGCGGCGCCATGATTTCCACGCCGGCCGGGATGTCGGCCACTTCGATGTCGATTTCCTTGTCGTCCAGCTGGCCTTCGCGAAGGCGCTTGCGGAACAGCTGGCGGGTGTTGGAGTCCTCGCGCGGCGCCGGCTCGTCGCCAAAGCCGGTGCGTGCCGGCGGCAGCAGGGCGTCGAGGATGCGTTCCTCGGCAGCGTCCTCGGCGCGGTATTTCACCTTCTGGACTTCCTGCTCGCGGAGCATCTTGATCGCCGCATCGGCGAGGTCGCGAATGATCGACTCGACGTCACGGCCGACATAGCCGACCTCGGTGAACTTGGTCGCCTCGACCTTCAGGAAGGGCGCGTTGGCCAGCTTGGCCAGGCGGCGGGCGATCTCGGTCTTGCCGACGCCGGTCGGGCCGATCATCAGGATGTTCTTCGGCGTCACTTCGGCGCGCAGCTCGGCCGGGAGCTGCATGCGCCGCCAGCGGTTGCGCAGGGCGATGGCAACGGCGCGCTTGGCGTCGTCCTGGCCGATGATGTGGCGATTGAGTTCGTGGACGATCTCGCGGGGAGTCATGGACATTTGATCGGGTTCTCCGGAGCGACAGGGCCTCAGACGGCGCTGTCGAGCTCCTCGATGGTGAGATTCTGGTTGGTGAAGACGCAGATCGAGCCGGCGATGTTCAGCGCGGTCTCGGCGATCTCGCGGGCACTCATGCTGTCATCGGCCTTCTGCAGCAGGGCCATGGCCGCGGCCTGGGCGAAACCGCCGCCGGAGCCCATGGCGATCAGGCCGTGCTCGGGTTCGACCACGTCGCCGTTGCCGGTGATGATCAGCGAGGCGTCCTTGTTGGCGACTGCCAGCATGGCTTCCAGGCGGCTCAGGGAGCGGTCGGTGCGCCAGTCCTTGGCCAGTTCGACGGCCGCGCGGACCAGGTGGCCCTGGTGCTTCTCAAGCTGCTGCTCGAAGCGCTCGAAGAGGGTGAAGGCGTCGGCGGTGGCGCCGGCGAAGCCCGCCAGCACGTTGCCGTGGTAGAGGCGGCGGACCTTCTTCGCATTGCCTTTCATGACGGTGTTGCCAAGGGAAACCTGGCCGTCGCCGCCCATGACGACTTTGCCGTTGCGGCGGACAGAAACGATAGTGGTCAAGGGGGAGTTCTCCACACAGCGGGGCAGATTTGCCCGAATGCGGAGTCATATGGGGATGAAGGATGCGGCCTTCAACCCAGGCCGACAGGCGACCGTCCGGCAGGGCGCCGGACGGTCTTTGCCAGGAATGGCTGCAGGCCGCGCCCTTAGCGGGTCTGGCGCTGCTGTAACAGCACGTTGCTGAAGCCGTTGGCGGAGAGCTGCTTCTGCGCCGCCGACACCTGCGCGCGGTCGCTGTACGGGCCGACCATCACGCGGTACCAAGTTTCGTCCTTGACCGCGCCGGACTCCACGCGAGCGGCCTGGCCAAGAAGGATGACCTGGGCGCGCACGCGGTCGGCGTCGGCCTGCTTACGGAACGAGCCGGCCTGCAGGTAGTACTGGGTGGCGGCGACCGAGGGCGGGGCGATCGGCTTGCTCGCGGGCGTGGCGGCGGCTTTTGCCGTATTCGCCGGCTGCTGCTTCTGCTGCTGCGTAGCGGTTGCACCCGGAGTGGTTGCGGTAGTCGCAGCGCTCGTCGTTGGCGTGGCCGGGCGGACGATTGCCGGCGGCGGCGGAGTCTGCCCGTTGAGCGCAGCCTGCGCTCGGTTGGCGTCGATCTTCGCGGCGTCTTCCGGGGTGCTGACCACGGTCGGCGTCTGCTGATTCGCCGGCGGCGTCTGCGGTTTCTCCGGGACGGATTCCGGCGGCACCACCACTTCCGAGCCCGGCAGCAGGGTGTAGAAGTCGTACTTCGGCTTCACCGCGATGGCCGAGGGTGGCTGCGCCGGGGTGCCCGGCTTGGCACCCTGTGCGACGCCCGGCTTCTGCTGCTCGGGTTTCTCCCGGCGCACCTCGTTGCGGCCCGGTTCCAGCTTCATCAGGAACATGATGAAGCCGCCGATGGCCAGGCCGGCGACCAGCCAGACCCAGCCGGGCATCGAGCTCTTCTTGGCCGGAGCCTGGTAGCGGCTGGCGCCGCGCTTGGGTGCGGGTTTCTTCTTCGCCATGGGCAGTTACATGCGCTCGAGGGTTTCCAGGCCCAGCAGTTCCAGGCCCTGCTTGAGGGTGCGGCCGGTGAGGGCGGCCAGCTTCAGACGGCTTTCCTGCTGCTCGGGGGTTTCTGCGGCGAGGATCGGGCAGTGCTCGTAGAAGCTGGAGAACAGACCGGCCAGTTCGTACAGATAGGCGCAGAGGATATGCGGTACGCCCTTGAGCGCGACATTGTTCAGCAGGTCGCCGAACTGCGCCAGCTGGGCGGCCAGGGCCTGCTCCTGCGGCGCTTCCAGGACGATCTTGCCGGCGACTTCGTCGTAGCCCTTGCCCAGCTTGCGGAACACGCTGGCCACGCGGGTGTAGGCATACAGCAGGTAGGGCGCGGTGTTGCCTTCGAAGCTGAGCATCTGCTCGAAGTTGAAGCTGTAGTCGCTGGTGCGGTGCTTGGACAGGTCGGCGTATTTCACCGCGCCGATGCCCACGGCGTGGGCGATCTGGCGCAGCTCGTCGTCGGCCAGTTCGGGGTTCTTCGCCTTGACCAGGGTGTAGGCGCGTTCTTCGGCCTCGTTGAGCAGGTCGATCAGCTTCACGGTGCCGCCGTCGCGGGTCTTGAACGGCTTGCCGTCGGCGCCGTTCATGGTGCCGAAGCCCATGTGCTCCAGTTCCATGCTGGCCGGGACGAAGCCGGCGCGGCGGGCGACCTCGAAGACCTGCTGGAAGTGCAGGGCCTGGCGCTGGTCGACGAAATACAGCACGCGGTCGGCGTGCAGATTGTTGTGCCGGTAGCGCATGGCGGCCAGGTCGGTGGTGGCGTAGAGGTATCCGCCTCCGGCCTTCTGCACGATCACCGGCAGTGGGTTGCCTTCGGCGTTCTTGAATTCATCGAGGAAGACGCAGAGGGCGCCGTCGTCCTCGGTGAGCAGGCCCTTGGCCTTGAGTGCCTCGACCACGTTGGCCAGGTCGTCGTTGTAGGCGCTCTCGCCCATCACGTCGGCCATGGTCAGCTTCACGCCGAGCTGGTCGTAGACCTTCTGGCAGTGCGACAGGGAAATCTCGTTGAAGCGGGTCCACAGGCGCAGGCATTCGGGGTCGCCGGCCTGCAGCTTGACCACCAGCTCGCGGGCGCGGTTGGCGAAGGCTTCGGATTCGTCGAAGCGCTTCTTGGCGGCGCGGTAGAAGACTTCCAGGTCGTGCAACTCGGCCTGGGCGTCGACCGGCTGCTCTTCCAGGTAAGCCAGCAGCATGCCGAACTGGGTGCCCCAGTCGCCGACGTGGTTCTGCCGGATCACGGTGTCGCCGAGGAACTCCAGTACGCGGGCTACGGCGTCGCCGATGATGGTCGAGCGCAGGTGGCCGACGTGCATTTCCTTGGCCAGGTTCGGCGAGGACAGGTCGACGACTACGCGCTGCGTGGCGCCGGCCTTGTGCACGCCCAGGTGCGCGTCAGACAAGGCGGCGTCGAGGCTGGAGGCCAGCCATGCCTGGTCCTGGAAGAAGTTGAGGAAGCCGGGGCCGGCGATGTCGACCTTGGCCACCTGCGGGTTGGCCGGCAGGGCGGCGACCAGCTGGGTCGCCAGGTCGCGCGGCTTCATGCCGGCGGGCTTGGCCAGCATCATCGCGATGTTGCTGGCGTAGTCGCCGTGGCTGCGGTCCTTGGTGGTCTCGACCTGGATGTCGGGCGTCAGGCCGGCCGGCAGGGTGCCGTCCTCGACGAGGCTGGCGAGGGCGTGCTGGATCAGCTGGCGGATGGTGTCTTTCATGATTTTCTCCGTGCTCGCGCGCGACTCGGGGCGGCGACCGCATATCTGGCTCAGAACCGCGCATTATCGGTGTCCGAAGGAAAAGCTACAAGCAAGCCGCCGGCTTCGCCTTGACCTCGGCCAGGTCGGACGGGAATTGGACGATCAGAAGAGGTCGATAGGGTCGACGTCGAGCGACCAGCGCACCTGGCGCCCGCTCGGCATGCCTTCGAGCACTTGCAGCCAGGGCGTCAGCAGGCGATGCAGCGGCGCGCGGGCCGTGCTCATCAGCAGCAATTGCGCGCGGAAGCGGCCGGCGCGGCGTTCCATGGGCGCCGGCACCGGGCCTAGCAGCTCCACGTCGCTGCCCAGCTGCGCCTGCAGGTGTTCGGCTTCGGCGCAGGCTTCGTCGAGGAAGCCCTCGGCCTGGCCCGGCTTGTGTGCCTCTGCGCGCAGCAGCGCCATGTGGCAGAAGGGCGGCAGGCCGGCGGCGCGGCGTTCGGACAGTGCCTGTTCGGCGAAGGCGAAGTAACCCTGCTCGGTGAGCTGCACCAGCAGCGGATGCTCGGCCAGGTGGGTCTGGATCAGCACGCGTCCTGGCTCCTCGGCGCGGCCGGCGCGGCCGGCGACCTGGACGATCTGCTGGGCCATGCGTTCGCTGGCGCGGAAGTCGGCGGAGAACAGCCCGCCGTCGGCATCGAGGATCGCCACCAGGGTCACGCGCGGGAAGTGGTGCCCCTTGGCGAGCATCTGCGTGCCGACGAGGATGCACGGCTCGCCTTTATTGATCGTGGCAAAGAGGTCGCGCATGGCGTGCTTGCGCGAGGTGCTGTCGCGGTCGATGCGCAGCACCGGGTAGTTCGGGAAGAGGATGCGCAGGCGCTCCTCGGCGCGCTCGGTGCCGGCGCCGACCGGGCGCAGGTCGAGCTTGCCGCAGTCCGGGCATTTGCGCGGGGGGCGCTCGCGGTGGTCGCAATGGTGACAGCGCAGCTCGCCGGAGCCCTGGTGCAGGGTCATGCGGGCGTCGCAGCGCGGGCATTTGCTGATCCAGCCGCAGTCGTGGCACAGCAGGGTCGGGGCGAAGCCGCGGCGGTTCAGGTAGACCAGTACCTGCTGGCCGGCGCCGAGGGTTTCGCCGATGGCCCGTTGCAGCGGCATCGACAGACCGGCGTCCAGCGGCAGGCTCTTCACGTCCAGGCGCTGGAACTTCGGCGCCTGGGCGCCGCCGGCGCGCTGGGTCAGGCGCAGCAAACCGTAGCGGCCGCTGGCGGCGTTGTGCAGGCTTTCCAGCGAGGGCGTGGCCGAGCCGAGCAGGATGGGCACTCGCTCCATGCGCGCCCGCACCAGGGCCAGGTCGCGGGCGTGGTAGCGCAGGCCTTCCTGCTGTTTATAGGAAGCGTCGTGCTCCTCGTCGATGATGATCAGCCCTGGATTCTTCAGCGGGGTGAACAGCGCCGAACGGGTGCCGATGACGATGTCCGCGTCGCCGTCGCGCGCCGCCAGCCAGGCGTCCAGCCGCTCGCGGTCGGTCAGCGCCGAGTGCAGCAGGGCGATGCGCGCGTTGAAGCGGCGCTCGAAGCGACTCAGGGTCTGCGGGCCGAGGTTGATCTCCGGGATCAATACCAGCGCCTGCTTGCCGGCCTCCAGGGTCTCGCGGATCAGCTGCAGGTAGACCTCGGTCTTGCCGCTACCGGTGACCCCCGCCAGCAGGTAGCTGTGGAAGCTGCCGAAGCCGGCGCGCACCGCTTCGCAGGCGGCGCGCTGTTCGGCGTTGAGCGGCAGTTCGGCCTGCGCCAGCCAGCCGCCGTGGTGTTCGACGGGCGCGTGGTGGCGGCTTTCCTGGCTGGCGAGGCCTTTTTCCACCAGCAGGTCGAGGCTGTCCTTATTGATGCCAAGCTGGCCGAGCAGCTCGTGCAGCACGCCGTGCGGGTGCTGTTGCAGCGTCTGCAGGGCCTGGCGCTGGCGCGGTGCGCGGGTCAGCCGCGGGTCGTCGAGCTTGGCGCCGGGGGCGGCGAGCCAGAAGCGCTGCACCCGCGCTTCGGCCGGCTCGCCCTGGCGCAGCAGGTTCGGCAGCGCCCAGGACAGGGTGTCGCCGAAGCTGTGCTGGTAGTACTGCGAGGTCCAGCGGCAGAGCTCCAGCAGGTGGGGCGGCAGCGGTGGCTCGCGGTCGAGCACTTCCAGCGCCGGGCGCAGTTTGCCCTCGGGCACCTCGGAGGTTTCCGCGTGCTCCACCAGCACGCCGACGATCTCGCGGCGGCCGAAGGGCACGCGCAGGCGTACGCCCAATGGCAGGCGCTGCGCGTCGACCCCGCGCGGCGGCAGGTAGTCGAACAGGCGGCGCAGCGGCGAGGGCAGGGCGAGGCGCAGGATGCTGGCTTGGGGCACGCTGGGGCTTTCCGGGGCATCGGGAGGCGGCGATCTTAGCATGGGCGTGGCGACGGTCGGTCGAAGGCGCGACTTGCGTTGGAAAAACGCTCTGGTATGATCCACGCCCTTAATTTGCGTGCGGTGCCCGGTAAATAGATCCCGCCTGCGGTCCTCGACGACCGTGGCTCGGCTTCTGACAGAGACTGGGTGGCGGCACACCAACCAGAGGAAGACATCATGAAACCGGAAATCCATCCCGCGTACGAAGAAATCGAAGCCACCTGCAGCTGCGGCAACGTGATCAAAACCCGTTCGACCCTGTGCAAAGGCATCCACCTGGACGTGTGCTCCGAGTGCCACCCGTTCTACACCGGCAAGCAGAAAGTCGTTGATACCGGCGGCCGTATCGACCGCTTCAACCAGCGCTTCGCCATGTTCGGTGGCAAGAAGTAAGAGCGATTTCCGGAAAAGCCCCGATGGCCTTTCCCGATATCCTGAAAAAGGCGCCCCTCCGGGGCGCTTTTTTTGTGCTTGCGATTTGCCTGGGCGGGCCGGTGCTGGCCGCTTGCCCGGCGTCGACATCGGCTGAGTACGTGCAGGTCGCAAGGGTGGTCGACGGCGACACCCTGAAGCTCGCCGATGGCCGCAATGTGCGCCTGATCGGGGTAAACGCGCCCGAATTGGCCCACAACGGCCGCACGACCGAACCCTTCGCCGAAGCCGCGCGGCAGCGCCTGCAGGCTTTAGTGGCGGAGAACCATGGCGAGCTGTCGTTGCAACCTGGCCGCCAGCCGAAGGATCGCTACGGTCGCACCCTGGCTCATCTCTACGACCGCCAGGGCAACAACATCGAGGCGCAATTGCTGGTCGAGGGTTTGGGCTACCAGGTGGCGATCGCGCCCAACACCGAGCTGACCGCTTGCCAGAAAGCCGCCGAACGCGAAGCCCGCGAGGCCGGTCGGGGACTCTGGAAGCGTTCGCCGGTGCAGGATGCGCAGGGACTGCATGAGAGCGGTTTCGCCGTAATCCGCGGACGAGTTGCCGAGGTGCAGCGCAACCGCGGCGGACTGTGGATCGAACTGGATGGCCCGCTGGTGTTGCGCATCGGGCCAGACCTGCTGAAATCGTTCGATAAGCGCACACTGGATAACCTGCCCGGGCGCATGCTGGAAGCGCGCGGCTGGGTGATCGACCGAGCCGCGAAAGGCGGCGTGAAACCTGGGCAGGCACGCTGGATGCTGCCCATCACCGACTCGGCCATGCTGGAGCTGATGCCATGATTTCGCCAAGGATGCTGTTGCTGACCTGTCTGTTCGCGCTGAGCGGCGTGCTGGGGGGCTGTGCGGTCAACCCGGCGACCGGCGAAACCGACTTCGTCACCATGAGCGAGCAGGACGAGCTGGCCCTCGGCCGCCAGGCCAGCCAGCAGGCCGCCAAGGAGTACCCGCGTTACCCCGACGAGAAGCTCCAGGCCTACGTGCAGCAGGTCGGCGAGCGCGTCGCGCGGGTCGGCGACCGGCCCAACCTGCAGTACCACTTCACTGTCGTCGACTCGGCGGATATCAACGCCTTCGCCCTGCCTGGCGGCTACATCTATATCCATCGCGGGCTGATGGCCTACCTCAATTCCGAGGCCGAGCTGGCCGCTGTGCTGGGTCACGAGATCGGCCACGTCACCGCCCGCCACAGCGTTCGCCAGCAGAGCCAGGCCAGCGCCTGGAACGTGCTAGGCGCGGCCGTGGCCATCGGCACCGGCGTCAGCGCCGCGGGCGACCTCACCAACGTCCTCGGCACCGCCGTGGTGCGTGGCTACGGCCGCGACATGGAGCTGCAGGCCGACGGCCTCGGCGCCAAGTACCTGGCCCGCGCCGGCTACGATCCCAAGGCCATGATCCAGGTGGTGCGGGTGCTGAAGAACCAGGAAGACTTCGCCCGCAAGGTGGCGCAGCGCAACGGCGATGCGGTGCAACCGGTTGGCTACCACGGGCTGTTCGACACCCACCCGGACAACGACCGGCGCCTGCAGGAAGTCCTCGGCCCGGCCCAGGCGCTGGCCACCGGGCAGCAGGAAGTCGCCCGCGACCGCTACCTGCAGGCCATCAACGGCCTGACCTTCGGCGACTCGGCCGACGCCGGCATCCGCCACGGGCAGAGCTTCTACCACGGCGAACTGGGCTTCACCCTGACCTTCCCGCAAGGCTGGGGCATGCTCAACCAACCCAGTGCACTGATCGGCTTTCCCAAGGACCAGCAGGCCTACATCGGCATGAAACTGGTGCCGCGCGAAGGGCAGCTCACCCCCCTGGAATACCTGCGCAAGGGCGCTGGCGGCCGCCTGGCCGAGGAGCAGGAACTGAAGCAGGCCGGCATCCAGGGCGCCACCGGCGTGGTGCCGGGCACGCCGGCCCGGCGCGTGGCGGTGATCTACCTGGACAAGGCCGCCTACCTGTTCATCGGCGTGATCAAGGGCAACGGCTCACTGGAAACCCGCGACAGCGAGTTCCTCAGCGTGATCAACAGTTTCCGCCCGCTGCGTGCCGACGAGCGCAAGCTCGCCGAGGCGCGTCGCCTGCAGCTGGTGAAGGTGTCGTCGGGACAAAGCGTGGAACAGCTGGCAAAGGGTGAAAACGGGCCGGAATCTGACGCGATTTCTCGTATACGATTGCTCAACGATTTGTATCCATCTGGTCAGCCAAAACCCGGCGACTGGCTGAAGATCGTACGTTAGGAGCATTGACACCAGGGGCCTGCAGCGATCTTGGCAGGCGCTATCTTCCCGCGTATGCTCGGTCGCCCGTCTGTCCAACAAGCAATAAAGCGGAAGTGCCCAAAATGTCTGATCTCAAGACCGCTGCCCTCGAATATCACGCGCAACCCCGCCCCGGAAAACTGAGCGTCGAGCTGACCAAGCCGACCTCCACCGCCCGCGACCTGTCGCTGGCCTACAGCCCGGGCGTGGCCGAGCCTGTGCGCGAGATCGCCCGTGACGCCGAACTGGCCTACAAGTACACCGGCAAGGGCAACCTGGTCGCCGTGATCTCCGACGGTACCGCCATCCTCGGCCTGGGCAACCTCGGCCCGCTGGCCTCCAAGCCGGTCATGGAAGGCAAGGGCGTGCTGTTCAAGCGCTTCGCCGGTGTCGACGTGTTCGACATCGAAGTCGACGCCGAGAGCCCGCAGGCCTTCATCGATACCGTCAAGCGCATCTCCATCACCTTCGGCGGCATCAACCTGGAAGATATCAAGGCGCCGGAGTGCTTCGAGATCGAGCGCGCGCTGATCGAGCAGTGCGACATCCCGGTCTTCCACGATGACCAGCACGGCACCGCGATCGTCACCGCTGCCGGCATGCTCAACGCCCTGGAAATCGCCGGCAAGAACCTGGAGACCGCGAAGATCGTCTGCCTGGGCGCCGGCGCTGCCGCCATCTCCTGCATGAAGCTGCTGGTGAGCATGGGTGCCAAGGTCGAGAACATCTACATGATCGACCGCCAGGGCGTGATCCACGCCGGCCGCACCGACCTGAACCAGTACAAGGCGGTGTTCGCCACCGAGACCGACAAGCGCACCCTGGCTGACGCCCTGGAAGGTGCCGACGTGTTCGTCGGCCTGTCCGGTGCCAACCTGCTGAGCGCCGACGATCTCAAGCGCATGGCGCCGAACCCGATCGTCTTCGCCTGCTCCAACCCGGATCCGGAGATCAAGCCGGAGCTGGCCCACTCCACCCGCAGCGACGTGATCATGGCCACCGGTCGTTCGGACTACCCGAACCAGGTGAACAACGTGCTCGGCTTCCCCTTCATCTTCCGCGGTGCCCTGGACGTACGCGCCACCCGCATCAACGAAGAAATGAAGATCGCTGCCGCCCTGGCCCTGCGTGACCTGGCCAAGGAGCCGGTACCGAAGGACGTGTGCGATGCCTACGGCGTGACCTCGCTGGAGTTCGGCCGCGAGTACATCATTCCGAAGCCGATGGACAAGCGCCTGATCACCGTGGTTTCCGATGCCGTGGCCAAGGCCGCCATCGAAAGCGGCGTGGCGACCCTGCCGTACCCGAAACACTATCCGCTGCAATCGGTGGAAGACGTGTTCAAGGGCTGATCCCGGCCTGCTGACGAGAACCCCGCTTCGGCGGGGTTTTTCGTTTCTGCGCCCGTGCAAGCGAGGGAGTCCGGGGGACTATGCTTTAGGAAGGCGCCGCGTTTCCTGAGGGTTCGACGCCGCATCGGCCTGACTGCGGAGGCGTGCCATGTCCACGCTGATTCGCCATTGCGCTCTGTTCCTGCTGCTCTTGCTGGCGGGCGGAACCCTGGCGGCCCAGCCGGCGGTGGTGCTGACGGTGGACGGCGCCATTGGCCCGGCGACTTCCGACTATGTAGTGCGCGGCCTGCAGCGAGCGGCGGATGAGGGCGCACCGGCGGTGATCCTGCGCATGGACACTCCGGGTGGGCTCGACACCTCCATGCGCGACATCGTCAAGGCGATCCTGGTCAGCCCGGTCGCGGTGATCGGCTATGTCGCCCCGGGCGGTGCGCGGGCGGCCAGTGCTGGCACCTACATCCTCTATGCCTGCCATGTCGCGGCCATGGCGCCGGGGACCAACCTGGGCGCGGCCACGCCGATCAACATCGGTGGCATGCCCGGTGCGCCGCAGGAGCCCGGCGACAAGCAGAAGAAAGCGGCGAGCGAGGAAGACACCCTCAAGCGCAAGCAGATCAACGATGCCTCGGCGTACATCCGTGGCCTGGCGCAACTGCGCGGGCGTAACGCCGACTGGGCCGAGCGGGCAGTGCGCGAGGCGGTCAGCCTGTCTTCCGGCGAGGCGCTGAAACAGAAGGTCATCGACCTGCAGGCGGACGACCTGGGCGCGCTGCTACAGGCGGTGGACGGTCGCAAGGTGCAACTGGCCGGGCAAAGCGTGACGCTGCACAGCGCCGGCGTTGGCTGGGTCGAACGCAGCGCCGACTGGCGCACCCGCCTGCTGGCGGTGATCACCGATCCCAGCGTGGCGCTGATCCTGATGATGATCGGCGTCTACGGCCTGATCTTCGAATTCGCCAACCCTGGCCTGGCCCTGCCCGGCGTACTCGGCGGGATCTGCCTGTTGCTCGGCCTCTATGCCTTGCAGTTGCTGCCGGTGAATTTCGCGGGAGTGGCGCTGATCCTCCTTGGCCTGGCCTTCATGGCCGCCGAAGCCTTCCTGCCCAGCTACGGCAGCCTGGGTATCGGCGGCGTCGTGGCCTTCGTGATCGGCGGGCTGATCCTGCTCGACACCGATGCACCAGGCTTCGGTATCCCGCTCGGCCTGATCGTCGGCGTGGCCACGGTCAGTGCGCTGTTCATCTTCGGCATCCTCGGCGTGGCGCTGAAGAGCCGCCGGCGCCAGGTGGTCAGCGGTGCGGCGGGGCTGGTCGGCAGCCGGGCGACCATCGGCGAGGTGGCGGGTGACGACGCGCACGCCGGCTGGGTGCAGCTGCAAGGCGAGCAGTGGCAGGTGCGCTCGACGCAGGCCCTGCATGCGGGCCAGCGGGTACGGGTACTGGCGCGCGACGGGCTGCGCCTGGATGTGGCGGCCGACGACGAAACCGGAGGTGACTGATGGGCATTCCCTATGGGCTGCTGGTGGCGCTGTTCCTGGTGCTGATGCTGGCGTTCAGCTCGCTGCGCATCCTGCGCGAATACGAGCGTGCGGTCGTGTTCCAGCTCGGCCGCTTCTGGAAGGTCAAGGGTCCGGGGCTGGTGCTGCTGATTCCAGCGGTGCAGCAGATGGTCCGGGTGGACCTGCGCACCGTGGTGCTCGACGTGCCGCCGCAGGACGTGATCTCCCGCGACAACGTTTCGGTGAAGGTCAACGCGGTGGTGTACTTCCGCGTGCTCGATCCGCAGAAGGCGATCATCCAGGTCGAGAACTTCCTCGCCGCCACCAGCCAACTGGCGCAGACCACCCTGCGCGCGGTGCTCGGCAAACATGAACTGGACGAGATGCTGGCCGAGCGCGAGCGGCTGAACCTGGACATCCAGAAGGTGCTGGACGCGCAGACCGACGCCTGGGGCATCAAGGTGGCCAACGTCGAGATCAAGCATGTCGACCTCAACGAGTCGATGGTCCGCGCCATTGCCCGCCAGGCCGAGGCTGAGCGCGAGCGGCGGGCCAAGGTGATCCACGCCGAAGGCGAGCTGCAAGCGTCGGAGAAGCTGATGCAGGCCGCCGAGATGCTCTCCCGCCAGCCCGGCGCGATGCAGCTGCGCTATATGCAGACCCTGGGCAGCATCGCCGGCGACAAGAACTCCACCATCGTCTTCCCGATGCCCATCGAACTGCTCAAGGGGCTGCTGGAGCCGGGGAGCAGGCGCGGCGGCGAGTGAGCCTGGCGGCGGCCGAGCGGGGCGCGGAAGCGCGCGCCCGTTCACACCTCGACTGCCGAAGATGGGCTCCAGTGCGCAGCAAACTCACCTACAATCACACGCTTTAGGGATCGCCAGACAGCGCCTGTTCCGATGCCCCCTGTCCATCAGGGGCCGCGTGCGCCCGGAGCGTTCCGTGTTCGCCCCGGTTGTGGCGGGGGTACCGGCATGAGGAGAAGTATGCTGCTGCGCGTCCTGGGGTTCGTGCTGTGTCTGCCTTTGTTGGCGATGGCCGATGAGCCTTTGCGCCTGGTTTCCGACCGCTGGCCGCCCTATACCGATGCGAAGATGCCTGGCGGCGGGCTGGCGGTGCACCTGGTCAGCAGCGTGCTGACCCGCGCCGGCTACTCCATCGAATACAGCGAAGTGCCCTGGCCGCGCGCGCTCTATGGCGTGCAGAACGGCGAGTACGACGTGCTGGTGGATGCCTGGTACAACACCGAGCGCGAGAAGTACGGCCACTACTCGCAGCCCTACCTGGTCAACAACCTGCGCCTGATCAAGCGCAAGGGCGCACCCATCGCCTACGAGCGCCTTACCGACCTCTATCCCTACCGTTTCGCCGTGGTCCGCGGCTACGCCTATTCGCCGGCCTTCAACGACGACAAGCGCCTGCGCAAGGTGCCGGTGCTCAACTTCGCCAATGCCGCCATGATGGTCGCCGCCGGCCGCGTCGAACTGACCCTGGAAGACGAGCTGACCGCGAGCTACCAACTGGACCATGAGCTGCGCGATATCCGCGACAAGCTGGAGTTCGTCCCGCGGCCGCTGAGCGAGAACCCGCTGTACATCCTGGTCAGCCGCAAGAACCCGGACCACGCGAAGATAGTCGAAGACTTCAACCGCGAACTGGCGAAGATGCGCGCCGACGGCAGCTACGACGCCTTCATGAACGTCCACCTGCCCTGAGCAATCCTCAGGCGGCGTCTTCCTGCTCGCTGCCGATTTCCTTCTTCAGCAGATGCGCGGCCAGGCTGCGCAGCGGCGCCAGTTCGCGGCAGATCAGCCCCAGCTGGGTCTGCACCAGCCGCTGCGGGTCTTCCAGCTCATCCGGCACCTGTTCCAGGCGCTTGGCCAGGGCTTCCTCGGCATCGCTGTGGATCGCCACCGGGCGGCGTTCGGCGAGGCTGCTGGCGATGATCTCCAGGCTGGTGCCCAACTGTTCGGCGGCCTCGCTGATCAGTTCGTTGGCTGGCGACTCGGGCAGCCGATCGCGGTGCGCACCGAGGGCCGAGAGGTAGCTGAGCAGGGTGTGCGAGAGCACCAGGAAGCGGAAGCCGATCTCCGCGTCCTTCCGGAAATGCCCCGGCTCCATGAGCATGTTCGACAGGGTCGTGGAGAGCGTCGCGTCGGCGTTGTGGGCATTTCGCCGCGCCGTGCGGTAGGCGAGGTCGTCGCGCTTGCCGTTGGCGTACTGTTGGAGAATTTCGCGCAGGTAGCGGCCGTTGCAGGCGAGGGTGTTGCCAACCAGGCTGTGCAGGCGCCGGCCCTGCCAGTCGGGCAGCACCAGGAACACCGCGAGGCCGGCGATGCAGGCGCCGACCAGGGTGTCGAACAGGCGCGGCAGGATCAGCCCGTAGCCGTTGCCGACCTGGTTGAAGCACAGCAGCACCATCAGCGTGATGGCTGCGGTGGCCAGGGTGTAGCGCGTGCTACGCGTGGCGAAGAAGACTACCCCGGCAACCACGGCGAGCAGCGACTGCACCGGCGCGCCGGGGAACAGGTCGATCAGCGCCCAGCCGGCAACCAGGCCGATCAGGGTGCCGAGGATCCGTTGCACCAGGCGGATGCGCGTGGCG
The DNA here is from genome assembly GCF_041409665.1 of Pseudomonas sp. QL9. Classification (NCBI taxonomy): domain Bacteria; kingdom Pseudomonadati; phylum Pseudomonadota; class Gammaproteobacteria; order Pseudomonadales; family Pseudomonadaceae; genus Pseudomonas; species Pseudomonas sp. QL9. Next base: position 2,156,142 of record NZ_CP166971.1, on the reverse strand, counting down.
CCGTAGTTGGGCTGGCAGACGAACACCGTGGTCAGCAGGATCCAGTAACCCTGGGTCGGGTGGATCAGGTGCAGCACGGCGTAGCCGGCGGTCAGCGTCAGCCCGAGGCGCAGGGCATGGCGGAACAGCAGCGAGGTCGGCGTGAGTTGCAGGCGAATGCGTTCGAAGGCATCGCGCAGCGAGCGCGGCGAGCGGTCCAGCAGGGTGCTGTCCTGTTCTTCGGCGAGGGCGTCGGGGTTGCTCGCGCCGCTGAGCTTCTGGTCCAGGCTGGCCAGGTTGCCGGCCAGCGCCGCGAGCGAGCGCAGCAGAGTGCGCCAGGCCGGGTTGCCCTGCTGGCGCAGGTATTCCAGCGACGCCTGGAGATCGGCCAGGGCCAGTTCGCTGTCGTTGTAGTCGAATGGCTGGCGCAGGCGGATGGCGCGCGACAGCGCCTGGCACGCCTTGCCCTGCTGGTTGAGCAGGCGCTGGCAGCGGAACATCACGTCGCTGTGGAAGAAGGCTTCGGCCAGGCGGTTGTACGGATAGTGCGAGGAGCTGGCGCGCTCGTGGACGTCCTGGGCGATGAAATAGAGCTTCAGGTAGCGGCTCAGCTTCGGCCCCGGACGGCCGTGGCTGAGGCGCGCGAGAATGGTTTCCTTGGCCTGGTTCAGCGCCACCACGAGCTTGCCGTTCTGTCGCGCCAGGGCCAGCCGGCGGCCTTCGACATCGAGCTGGCGCAGCGGCTCGAAGAGGGTCGACTTGATCTTCAGGTATTCGCCCAGCTCGAAGTACAGCCGCGCCAGCATCTGCTGCACCGGCTGGTTGGCGAACAGCGCATTCCACAGCACCGAGAGCAGGCCGTACCAGGCGGCGCCACCGACCAGCAGCAGCGGCTCCCGCCACAGGTCACCCGGCGCGCCACCACGCTGGTCGACGCCGATCATGGTGTAGATCGACAGGATCAGCGTGGCTGAAGCGATGGCTGCGTAGCGTTCGCCGAGCGCACCCAGCAGCGTCATGCCGAAGGCCGACAGCGCCAGCCCCGTGACGAACAGCCAGGGATAGGGGAAGAGCAGCTCCACCGCCAGCGAGGCGATCAGGAAGCAGACCAGAGTCACCAGCAGCGCCTGCAAGCGGCCCAGCCAATGATCGTCGGTTTCCGCCAGCGCGCTGGCGATGATGCCGAGGAACAGTGGGATGACCAGCGCGGTCTGGCCGAGCAGCCAACAAGCGCCCATGGCCCCGGCGAGGGCGATGAACACCCGCAGGCTGTAGGCGAACTTGTCCAGCGCCCAAAGGCGCCGCAGGGTTTCGAGCAGGGAGGAGGAGGGCATGTGAGTCAGGGACGTCCGGGTGTCTCGGGGGTGAGACTAGCGGATCGCCTGGGGCGCGGCTATCGATGGGGGCTTATGTAGGAGCGAGCTTGCTGGCGAACCTCCAGGCGCGTGGCTTGGGTTCGCGAGCAAGCTCTCTCCTACGACTGGGATCAGAGGATGCGCACCTTGAACGAACGCCCCTTGATCTTGCCTTGCTGCAGGCGCTGCAGGGCCGCCTTCGCCTGGTCGCGCTGCACGGCGACGTAGGCCTGGAAGTCGAAGATGGCGATCTTGCCCACCGCGCTGCCGGGCAACCCGGCGTCGCCGGTGAGGGCGCCGAGGATGTCGCCGGGGCGCAGCTTGTCCTTGCGGCCGCCGGCGATGTTCAGGGTGGTCATGGGCGGCAGCAGCGGTGCGGAATTGGCGCGCAGGAAGTCGATGCGCTCCCAGTTCAGCGGGGCGCCCTGCAACTCCTCGATGGCCTGGGCGCGCGAGGCCTCGGCCGGCGCCACCAGGGACAGCGCCAGGCCTTTCTCGCCGGCGCGGCCGCTACGGCCGATGCGATGCACGTGGACCTGCGGGTCGCGCGACAGCTCGACGTTGATCACCGCTTCCAGCGCCTCGATATCCAGGCCGCGGGCGGCGACGTCGGTGGCTACCAGCACGCTGCAGCTGCGGTTGGCGAACATCGCCAGCACCTGGTCGCGCTCGCGCTGTTCGAGCTCGCCGTGCAGCGCCAGGGCGGAGATCTTCTGCGCTTCGAGTGCCGCGGCCAGTTCCTGGCATTGCTGGCGGGTGTGGCAGAAGGCGACTGCCGATTGCGGGCGGAAGTGCTGCAGCAGGCGCACCGTGGCATCCAGTCGCTGGCGCGGGTCGATCTCGAAGAAGTGCTGTTCGATCTGGCTGTGATCGTGCAGCGACTCGACCTCGACGCGTTCCGGTTTGTTGAGGAACTTCGCCGCCAACTGCTCGATCCCGTCCGGGTAGGTGGCCGAGAACAGCAGGCTCTGCCGGCGCGCCGGGAGCTGGCCGATGATGTCGGCGATGCTGTCGTAGAAGCCCATGTCGAGCATGCGGTCCGCTTCATCGAGGACCAGGGTGTTCAGGCCGTCGAGCTTCAGGGTGCCCTTGCGCAGGTGCTCCTGGATGCGTCCGGGCGTGCCGACCACCACATGCGCGCCGTGCTCCAGCGAGCCGATCTGCGGGCCGAAGGGCACGCCGCCGCAGAGCGTCAGCACCTTGATGTTGTCCGCGGCGCGGGCCAGTCGACGAATCTCCTTGGCCACCTGGTCGGCAAGCTCGCGGGTCGGGCACAGCACCAGCGCCTGGCAGCCGAAGTAGCGCGGGTTGAGCGGGCTGAGCAGGCCGATGCCGAAGGCCGCGGTCTTGCCGCTGCCGGTCTTGGCCTGGGCGATCAGGTCGCGACCCTTGAGGATGATCGGCAGGCTGGCCGCCTGGATCGGCGTCATCTCGCGATAGCCCAGGGCATCGAGATTGGCCAGGAGATCGGCGGAAAGCGGCAGGCTGGAGAAGGCGGTGGAGGTCACGTAAGAAAAACCCGACAGGCGTTTGGCCGCGCAGTGTAGCAGTCCTGCACTTTCGAAGATGTCGAAGATGCGCCTCAAAGCCCCGTAATTACTGGCTTCGACACCCATTCGTCAGAATTGCAAATGGGGCGAACTAGTGGATTTTTATACAGATTCGCTTTCCGATGCTTTTTGTCGTAGAGTGCCCGCACTGTGTTTGCATGGGTCGCCGTCGATCGTGACCTGATGCGGTCGGTTATTCCACCCCGTCCTGCTCGACTCCTTGTAACTCCTTGCAACTCAGTTCCTCGCCACATTTGTGGCACTTCTACACCCCATGTTCCAAGGAGAACAAAATGTCGAATCGTCAGAACGGCACCGTCAAGTGGTTCAACGAGACCAAAGGCTACGGCTTCATCACCCCTGAGAGCGGCCCGGACGTCTTCGTTCACTTCCGCGCCATCGAAGGCCACGGCTTCAAGACCCTGGCCGAAGGCCAGAAAGTCAGCTTCGAAGTCGTGCAAGGCCAGAAAGGCATGCAGGCTGAGCGCGTACAAGTCATCGCCTAAGCGCTGACCTGATACCGCCAAGAACCCCGGATGGAAACATCCGGGGTTTTTTGTTGCCCCGAGATTCATTTCCGCCTGTACTGCGATATTCCCCCTGACTGGAGTTCCCGCGATGAACCTGCGCCGCGCCGGCCTGTTGCTCGCCTTCTGTTGTTCCCCCGCGTTCGCCGCCCAGCCGGTTACCTGGGGTTGGGTAGAGCAGGCCAAGCTGATGCCGGAGAACGTGCTGCTCAAGGCGCGCCTGGACACCGGCGTGCAGACCTCGGTGATGGACGCGCGCAATGTGGTGAAGATTCGCAAGAACGACCAGCGCTGGGTGCAGTACGACATCGTGGTGACCGACCCTGCGACCGGCCAGGAGCAGCGCTTCCCCTTCGAGCGCCCGGTCGAGCGTCAGCTCAAGGTGCGCGTGGCGGATGGATTCGAGCACCGGCCGGTGGTGTCGATGGACATCTGCATGGGCGAGAAGCTGTACCACGAGCAGTTCGCCCTCTCCGACCGCCAGGGCGACGATGCCCAGGTTCTGCTGGGCCGCCGCACCCTCGAACATCTTGGCGCGGTGGATGCGTCCAAGACCCTGACCACCCCGCCCACCTGCAAGCCCTGAGTCAGTGCCCGTCGTCGGGCTCCAGGCGCCGCGGCGCCTGTGACGTACGGCCGTCCTCGCCGGAGAGCTGGAAGAAGATCGCAGCCGCCAGCATCGACATCACGCCCACGCTCAGATAGGTAGCGTGGAACGCCCCCAGCACGTCGCCGGCATTGATCTCGATATCGGCCTGGAACCCGCCCAGCAGCGCCGCCGCGCACGCCACGCCAAGGCCGATCGACAATTGCATGACCACCGAGAGCAGGCTGTTGCCGGCGCTGGCGTTGTCGTCGCGCAGGTCGATCAGGGTCAGGGTGTTCATCGCCGTGAACTGCAGCGAGTTGACCGCGCCGAGCAGGCCCAGGTGGATCAGCAGCCAGACATAGGGGGTGTCCTGGTCGATCAGGCCGAAACTCGCAATCAACGCACCCAGCAGCAGGGTATTGCCGACCAGCAGGCGGCGATAGCCGAAGAAATCGAGGATCGCCTTGGCCAGCGGCTTGATCGCCATGGCCATGCCGGCCAGGGGGATCATGCTCATGCCCGCCTTGGCCGGGCTGAAGCCCAGGCCGACCTGCAGCAGCAGCGGCGTGAGGAAGGGCAGGGCGCCGCTGCCCAGGCGGGCGAACAGGTTGCCCAGCACGCCCACGGCGAAGGTCCGCGTGCGGAACAGGCTCGGCGGGAACAACGGCGCCTCGATGCGCAGCGCGCGCAGCCAGTAGGCGGCGAGCAGGACCAGGCCGCCGATCAGCAGGAGCACCACGCGTACGTGCGGCATGTGCAGTTCGCCCAGGCCTTCGAGGGCGATGGTGATCAGCAGCATGGAGCCACCGAAGAGCAGGAAGCCCGGTACGTCGAATCGAGCCTGCCCGGCGCCGCGCAGGTCCGGCATCAGGCGCATGGCGAAGGCCATGCCGAGCAGGCCGACCGGGATGTTGATGAGGAAGATCCAGTGCCAGCTGGCGTATTCGACCAACCAGCCGCCCAGCGTCGGGCCGGCCAGCGGGCCGAGCAGGCCGGGGATGGTGACGAAGCTGAGCACCCGCACCAGCTCGGTTCGCGGGTAGACGCGCAGGATCACCAGGCGCCCCACCGGCATCATCAGCGCGCCGCCCAGGCCCTGCACCACGCGGGCGATGACCAGCACACCGAGGCTCGGCGAGAGCGCGCAGAACAGCGAGCCGAGGCTGAACAGGAAGACCGCGAAGAGAAACACCCGGCGCGTGCCGAAGCGGTCGGCTATCCAGCCCGACGCGGGAATCAGCAGCGCCACCGTGAGCAGGTAGGAGATGACCACCGCCTGCATGCGCAGCGGGTCCTCGTCCAGCGAACGGGCCATGCTCGGCAGCGCGGTGTTGAGGATGGTGGCGTCCAGCGCCTGCATGAAGAAGGCCACGGCCACCAGCCATGGAAGGATGCGGGCGATGCGCGGGGTGAGGGTGAAGGGCTCGCTCATGATCGGTCCTTGCGTCGGCATCCGCCAAGCATAGGGAAAGATGCTCAGGGCCGGTATCGGCGCCGTCGTTGGTATTCCCGCGTTCAGCTAACCTGAGCGCTAATGCGCTCGGCCGGCCAGGGAGGAACGAAGTCCCGCCGCCTGGGTCGTACCCGTGTTTGGCGCGCCTGGCGCGCCGGCCATCCATGCAAAGGAGATGTCGATGTCTGTTCGAATCCGTTCCACCCTCGCCGCCGTGGCCCTGCTGTCCGCATCCTCGGCTTTCGCCTTCAACCTCGGTGACGCGGCCAACGCGGTTTCCGGCATGGCGGGCGGCGGTACTTCCCAGGTCGCCACCACGCCGCAGACCAGCGGCCTGCTCGGTGCGCTCACCGGCCAGCTCGGCGTCAACCAGGAACAGGCCGTAGGCGGCACCGGCGCGCTGCTGGGCCTGGCCAAGAACAAACTCAGCGGCGGCGATTATTCGCAGCTGCTGCAACAGGTGCCGGGGCTGGACAAGTTGTCCGGTAGCAGCGCCCTCGGTGGCCTGGGCGACCTCGGCGGCGCCTCGAAGAGCCTGCTGGGCAACGTCGGCAGCATGGGCGACGTGAACAAGGCGTTCGGCGCCATGGGCATGGATCAGAGCATGACCGGCAAGTTCGCCAGCGTGCTGCTCGACTATTTCGGCAAGCAGGGCGTCAGCAGCAACCTGCTGGGCAGCCTGGGCAGCCTCTGGGGCGTTGGCGGCTGAACCAAGCCCCTCTGCGTAGGAGCGGGCCTGGTTCGCGAAAAAGCGAATCGCGGATGAGATCCGCTCCTGTGCGCTTCCTCGTTTGGCCGACGAGCCGCTCTGAACGAAATTTCTGACATTCAGTCGAAGCTGCGACCCGCCCCGATTGCGGCGGATTTCCCTGTCGCGGAGCCTTCGATGATCGCCCGATCCCTTCTCGCCCTCACCGCTTGCCTGTGCCTTGCGTCCTTGCCGGTCGCCGCGGAAACCTTCGACGAAGCGCCCGGCGCCAACAGCAGCAGCGCCGATGGCAGTGCTGCGGCGCGTAATGCTGCCAACGGCCTGGTGGAAACCCTCGGCCAGCGCCTGAACATCAGCGACGAGCAGGCCATCGGCGGAGTCGGCGCACTGCTCGGGCTGGCGATGAACCGTCTGGAGCCGGCCGACAGCGCGCAACTGCAGCAGCGCCTTCCGGGGCTAGGGCAACTGTCGTCGGGAGCGCTCGACGGCGGACTGGGAGGGCTTGGCGGACTCGGCGGCCTGATCGGTGGCGCCGGGCAGTTGCTCGGCGGCATCCAGAACCTGCAGGACGTCGACCAGGTTTTCAACGTGCTGGGGATGAACCAGGGCATGGTCGGACAGTTCGCCGGCGTGATGCTCGACTACATGGTCCAGCAGGGCCTGAACAGCCAGCTGCTGGGCACCCTGGGGCAGATCTGGGGGAGCCTGCCGAGCATCCCCAAGACCCCGCTCGCACCGGCGCCGCTGGCGGCTCCGAGCGGCAAGGCCGCCTGATTCAGAGCTGGGCGCGCAGCTCGCCGATGCGGGCGTCCTTTTCCTGCCAGAGGCGCGATACCCAGACCTGCACGTACTGGCGGAATTCCGCGTCGTTCTCGTAATCGCCCTGCCAGAGCGCAGGGTCGATTTCATGGGTGCGAATGTCGACGATCACCTTGGGCACTCGCCCGCTGAGCAGGTCCCAGAAACCCGGAGTCCGGCCTTGCGGATAGACCAGCGTGACGTCGAGCATGGCGTCCAGCTGCTCGCCCAGGGCGGCCAGGACGAAGGCCACGCCGCCAGCCTTGGGCTTGAGCAGGTGCTGGTAGGGCGATTGCTGCTGGGCCTGCTTGGCGGGTGTGAAGCGGGTCCCTTCGAGGTAGTTCACCACGGTGACCGGCAGGCCCTTGAACTTCTGGCAGGCGGCCTTGGTGATCTCCAGGTCCTTGCCCTTGAGTTCCGGATGCTTTTCCAGGAAGGCCTTGCTGTAGCGCTTCATGAAGGGGTAGTCGAGGGCCCAGAAGGCGAGGCCGAGGAAGGGCACCCAGATCAGCTCCTTCTTCAGGAAGAACTTGAAGTAGGGCGTCTTGCGGTTGAACGCCTGGACCAGTGCCGGGATGTCCACCCACGACTGGTGGTTGCTCACCACCAGGTAGGAGGTGTCGGCACGCAGCGCATCGCCGCCGCGGATGTCCCAGTGCGTCGGCGTCATCAGGGCGAAGATCGCCTTGTCGATTTCCGCCCAGGTCTCGGCGATCCACATCACCGCGACCGAGCAGGCATCCTTCAGGCGCTTGCCCGGCAGAACCAGCTTGAGCAGCGCGATCAGCATCATCGGGCCGATCAGGACCAGGGTGTTGAGCAGCAGCAGGAGGCTGGCGAGGATGCCCTTCAACGTGGCCAACATGGCGGTGCGACTCCTTGTTCGAGGTGGCGCGGCCATGATACGCAGGCCGCATTCCTTCCCCAAGTCGCTGCTTCCCGTCCGGTGTGCCGGCGCACTATGCTCTAGGCAATCCCCCTGCGATTTTTTGCTATGCCCGATTCGTTCTACCTGCGCGTGCCGGTCGAAGCCGTGACCCTGGGGATGTATGTTCACGAGCTCTGCGGGTCCTGGATGGACCACCCGTTCTGGCGCAAGCGTTTCCTCCTGGAAGACCCTGACGACCTGAGACGCCTTCGTGAAAGCGGCATCCGCGAAGTGCTGATCGATCCGTCCCGGGGGCTTTCGCCACGCCCGGCCCTGGTGCCCGAGGCCGAGCCTGAGACTGATGTGGCGCCGGAGCCGGCCGCCGAGCCCGTGGCCCAGCCCATTGCCGTCCGACGCACCCTGGAGGACGAACTGCGCACCGCGCGGCGTCTGTGCGCACGCTCCAAGCAAGCGGTCATGGCGATGTTCAGCGATGCGCGCATGGGGAAGGTGGTAGATGCGGAGCAGGCGGTGGAGCTGGTGGCGGAAATCACCGAGTCGCTACTACGCCATCCCAACGCGCTGATCAGCCTGGCGCGGCTCAAGCACGCCGACGAATACACCTATATGCACTCGGTTGCCGTCTGCGCGCTGATGATCGCCCTGGCCCGCCAACTCGATATGGACGACTCGCTCGTGCGCGAAGCAGGGCTGGCCGGCCTGCTGCACGACATCGGCAAGATGCAGGTGCCCCTGGCGGTGCTGAACAAGCCGGGACGTCTGGAAGAACACGAGTTCGCCAGCGTGCGCGAGCACCCACGCCGGGGCGTCGACATCCTGATCCAGGGGCGCCAGGTCGGCGCGCTGGTGCTGGACGTCTGCCTGCACCACCACGAGAAACTCGACGGCAGCGGGTATCCGCATCGCCTGGCGGGTGAGCAGATCAGCCTGTTCGCGCGCATGGGGGCGATCTGCGACATCTACGACGCCATCACCTCGGACCGCCCCTACAAGGCTGGCTGGGACCCCGCCGAATCGATCCGGCGAATGAACCAGTGGTGTGGCTCGCACCTCGATGAGCAAGTGTTCCGCGCCTTCGTCAAATGCCTGGGCATCTACCCGGTGGGCTCGCTGGTGCGCTTGGAGAGCGAGCGCCTGGCGGTCGTCATGGACCAGCACGTCGAATCGCTGCTGACGCCGACGGTGAAGGTGTTCTATTCGGCGCGCACGCGCGCCGCCATTCCCCAGGAAGTGCTCGACCTGGCGCAGCTCAAAGGCCGCGAGCGCATCGTCGGCCGCGAGTCGCCGGCGCAATGGGGTTTCGGCAATCTGGAGTCGCTCTGGAGCGGGCTCGATCGCCGGCGCGGCTCGCTGTTCGACGGCTGATCCGCCACCCTGGCGAACCCCCGGGGCGCATGGTAGTCCTATGCGCCATGCTCCCTGCCTTCCGTTCTGGAGAATCCCCGTGAAGCGCGTACTAGCCCTGATTTCCCTGCTCGCCCTGCCTGGCCTGGTGCTGGCCGCCGAGCCAAAACTCTACGGCCGCTACGAATGGGTCGGCCTGCCCGAACTCGACCGCACCCTGCAGGCGAAGATGGACACCGGCGCCTACACCTCGTCGCTGTCGGCCAAGGACATCGAGCGCTTCCAGCGCGACGGCGAGGACTGGGTGCGCTTCCGCCTGGCGACCAAGGAAGGCGGCGACGCGGTCTTCGAGCACAAGCTCGCGCGCATCTCGAAAATCAAGAACCGCGCCGGCGACGACGAAGAGGACGCGCAACCCTCGCTCAGCGAACGCCCAGTCATCCTGCTGCCTGTATGCCTGGGTGGCGACCAGCAGGTGATCGAGGTCAACCTCACCGACCGCAGTAACTTCACCTATCCCTTCCTGATGGGCGCCAAGGGCCTGCGCAAGTTCCACGTCGCGGTCGACCCGGGCGAGCGCTTCGCCGCCGGCAAGCCGAACTGCTCCGGGAGCTGAAGCCCGATTGACGGGCCGCGGCGCTTGCGGCTTGATGGCAGGCTTTCAAACCGAGGCACGGACGCCATGCCGCACATCCTCATCGTCGAAGACGAAGCCTCCATCGCCGATACGCTGCTCTACGCGCTGCAGTCCGAGGGCTTCGCCACCACCTGGCTGAGCCTGGCGGGCGAGGCCTTGCAGCGGCTGCGCGAGACGAGCTTCGACCTGGTCATTCTCGACGTCGGCCTGCCCGACATCAGCGGCTTCGAGGCCTGCCGCCAGCTGCGCCGATTCTCCGAGGTGCCGGTGATCTTCCTCACCGCACGCGATGGCGAGATCGACCGGGTGGTGGGGCTGGAGATCGGCGCCGACGATTACGTGGTCAAGCCGTTCAGCCCGCGCGAGGTCGCTGCGCGGGTCAAGGCCATCCTGCGCCGTGGCGCGCTCCGCGAGCAGCCGGTCGCAGTACCGGCGGGGCTGTTCCAGGTGGACGAGGAGCGCTTCCTGATCCACTACCGCGGCCAGCCGCTGAACCTCACGCTGCACGAGTTCCGCCTGCTGCAGACCTTGCTGGCGCGACCGGGCCGGGTGTTCAGCCGCGAGCAACTGCTGGAGGCGCTCGGCGTCTCGGCCCAGGCCGGTTACGAACGCAACATCGACACCCATATCAAGGGCCTGCGCGCCAAGCTGCGCCAGGTGGCCGCGGACGCCGAGCCGATCCAGACCCATCGCGGCCTCGGCTACAGCTACGCGGCGGAGAAGGCCTGATGCCGCTCGGCCTGCGGATCTTCCTGGCGTACTTCCTGTTCGTCGGGCTGACCGGTTACTTCGTGCTCAGCACGGTGATGGACGAGATCCGCCCCGGCGTGCGCCAGTCCACCGAAGAAACCCTGGTGGATACCGCCAACCTGCTCGCCGAGATCCTCCGCGACGACCTGAAGAACGGCTCGCTCGCCCAGAGCCACCTGCCCGAGCTGCTCAAGGCCTACGGCGCGCGTAGCCCGCAGGCGGACATCTGGGGCGTACGCAAGAACGCGGTGAACCACCGCATCTACGTCACCGACGCGCGCGGTATCGTCCTGCTGGATTCCGCCGGCAGCGCGGTGGGCCAGGATTACTCGCGCTGGAACGACGTCTACCTGACCCTGCAGGGCAAGTACGGCGCGCGCTCCAGCCGTGAGTCGGCGGATGACCCGGACTCCTCGGTGATGTACGTGGGGGCACCGATCCGCGATGGCGATAAGATCATCGGCGTGGTCTCGGTCTCCAAGCCCAACCGCACCCTGCAACCCTACATCGAGCGCTCGCAGCGCCGCCTGGCCTGGCTCGGCGGCGGCCTGATCGTCCTCGGCCTGCTGGTCGGTGGACTGCTTTCCTGGTGGCTGAGCGGCGCTCTGCGCCGCCTCACCCGCTACGCCCAGGCGGTCAGCGAAGGCCAGCGTGCCGAGCTGCCGCACTACCGCGGTGGCGAGATGGCTCAGCTGGCCGATGCGGTGGAGCGCATGCGCGTGCAACTGGAAGGCAAGGCGTACGTCGAGCGCTATGTGCATACCCTGACCCACGAGCTGAAGAGTCCGCTGGCCGCCATTCGTGGCGCCGCCGAATTGCTCGAAGGCGAGATGCCGACCGAACAGCGTCTGCGCTTCGCCGGCAACATCACCAGCGAGAGCCGGCGCCTGCAGCAACTGGTCGAGCGGCTGCTGAACCTGGCCCAGGTGGAGCAGCGTCAGGGCCTCGAAGCGAACGAGCCGGTGGTGCTACGCGAGCTGGTCGCGGAGTTGCTGCAAGGCAACCTGGCGCGCCTGGAAAGCCTGCAGGTGGACAATGCCGTGCCGCCGGAGGCCGTGGTCGATGGCGAGGCCTTCCTGCTGCGCCAGGCACTCGGCAACCTGCTGGAGAACGCCCTCGACTTCACTCCGGCGGGCGGCACGCTTCGCTTTGGCGCCGAACGCGCAGGGAAGTCCTGGCGCCTGACGCTGTTCAACCAGGGCCAGGCGATCCCCGACTTCGCCCTGCCGCGGCTGACCGAGCGCTTCTACTCGCTGCCGCGGCCAGGCAGCGGCCGCAAGAGCACCGGGCTTGGGCTTAACTTCGTTGCCGAGGTTGCGGCGCTGCATGGCGGTTCCCTGCAGGTTGGCAACGTCGAGGGTGGTGTGGAGGCCTCCCTGCTCCTGCCGGCCCACTAGCCAACGCAATCCCCACGAAGTCCCCACCGAAGCGCCACGGACGCCCCACAGAGGCCGCGCAGACTCTCCGGCATCCACAATCGCCCGGAGAGGCCCCATGAATCGCCCCCTGCTCATCAAGCTCGGCGCCATCGCCGTTCTCATGCTCCTGCTGCTCATTCCCCTGCTGATGATCGACGGCCTGGTCGGCGAGCGACAGGCCTACCGCGATGGCGTGCTGCAGGACATCGCCCGAAGCTCGGCTTACGAACAGCGCCTGAGCGGTCCGCTGCTGGTCGTGCCCTATGTGCGCAGCGTGCTGGAGTGGCGGCACGACGAGAAGACCGACACCCACGTACAGGTGCGCCGGGAAAAGCGCGGTCGGCTGTACTTCCTGCCGGAGCGCTTCGTGGTCGACGGCAACCTGACCACCGAGTTGCGTCATCGCGGCATCTACGAGGCGCGTCTGTACCATGCGCAAAGCCGCATCCAGGGTGGCTTCGTGGTGCCGGCCAACTACGGCATCAGCGAGGACCTGGACAGCTATCGCTTCGAGCAGCCCTTCCTCGCGGTAGGCATCAGCGACGTGCGCGGCATCCAGAATGTGCCCAGGCTCGCGTTCGGCGGCCGGCAGCTGGACTTCGCCGCCGGCAGCGGCGAGCGCCTGCTCGGCGATGGCCTGCATGTCGCCCTGCCGATCGCGCCCAGTAGCACCGAGCAGCGCTTCGACTACGGCTTCGACCTCAACCTGCTCGGCAGCTCGCGGCTGGCGATCGCTCCGGTCGGTCGTGAAAGCCAGGTCAACCTGAGCGCCGACTGGCCCCACCCGAGCTTCGACGGCGAATACCTGCCGACCGAGCGCAGCGTCGATGCCAAGGGCTTCACTGCGAACTGGCGTACCAGCTTCTTCGCCAGCGGCATGGAAGATGCGCTGAAGGACTGCGTGGGTGAGAAGAACTGCAATGCGTTCCAGGGGCGTAGCTTCGGCGTCAGCCTGATCGACCCGGTGGACCAGTACCTCAAGGCCGATCGCGCCTTGAAGTACGCCCTGCTGTTCATCGGCCTGACCTTCGCCGGCTTCTTCCTTTTCGAGGTGCTCAAGGGCCTGGCGCTGCACCCGGTGCAGTACGCATTGGTCGGCCTGGCCCTGGCACTGTTCTACCTGCTGCTGCTGCTGTCGCTAACCGAGCACATCGGCTTCGAACTGGCTTACCTGGCGTCCGCCGGCGCCTGCGTCGCCCTGATCGGCTTCTACCTCAGCACGGTGCTGCATAGCGTCCTGCGCGGTTGTGCCTTCGCCTTTGGGCTGGCGCTGCTCTACGGGGCGCTCTACGGCCTGCTGCGCGCTGAGGATTACGCGCTGCTGATGGGCTCGTTGCTGCTCTTCGCGGTTCTGGCTGGCGTCATGGCGCTGACCCGTCGCCTGGACTGGTACGGCGTCGGCCGGCAGCCGGAAGCGCCACAGTTTTCCCTCGATGAAGTGAGCCGCGTGGGCTGAAGGAGAACGCCATGTCCGCACCGATGCGTTTCACCCTCTGCCTGTTCTGCGGCCTGTTGCTCGCCGTGATGGCCTTGCCGCTGCTGATGCTGGTCGGCCACTTCGAGCTGGTCGCCTGGTTGGCGGCCACCGGCAAACCGCTGGCCTGGCTGGCGCTGGAGCTGCCGCCGACGGGGTTCTGGGATGGCCTGAGCGGTGCCCATGACGCGGCGCACAATCCGCATGTCCGCTCGTTCCTGGAACTCTGTGTCGGCTTCGCCCAACTCGGCGTGCTGATCGCGCTGCCGCTGTACTACCTGGGAGCACGGCGGTGAGCGGTTTGCGCGAGGAGCGCCGCGCTGGGCGGCGGTTGGCAAAGAGGATTGCGTGGCTGTTTGTGAGGGGGCGATGGAGGTTCGCGAGCAAGCTCGCTCCTATGAAGAGCGGGTCGGTCCTGTAGGAGCGAGCTTGCTCGCGAACGGAGTCATGCGGGTTGGGTGGACTGCATGGACGGACGCTTCGCCGCCTCGGCGTACCAGGCGGCGAGTTTCGGGTAGCGGCTGCGCCAGTCCCAATCGGCGAAGCGGAAGTCGAGGTAACCGAAGACACACGCCACGCCAATGGCGGCTATGTCGAAACGCCCCTGCAGTTCCTCGCTGGCTTCGTTCTCGAAGTAGGCGAGGCTGCGCTCGATCTTCTGCCGTTGGCCGTCCAGCCAGCCATCCCAGCGTTTCTCCTCGGGGCGCGCGACGCTTTCGTAGCGGCTCAGTACCGCCGCGTCGAGGATGGCGTCGGCCAGCGCGGCGAGGGTCAGGCGGCGCCAGCGGGCCGGGCCTTCGCGCGGGATCAGCGGCTCGCCTGCATGTCGCTGGTCGAGGTAGTCGAGGATCACTCGGCTGTCGTACAGCGCCTGGCCGTCGGGCAGGCGCAGTGCGGGAATCTTGCCCGCCGGGTTGCAGGCGTTGACCGCCGCGTCCGGGCTGACGGGGCTCAGGCTGGCCGCCTGCAGTTGCACCTTGTCGAGCTGGCCGGTCTCGTGCAGCAGCACCAGGACCTTGCGCACGAAGGGCGAGGCGGGGGAGTGGAACAGGGTCAGTGAAGCGCTCATCGGGTGTCCTCGTTATTCGCGGATGACCAGCAGGCGGTCGGTGCCGGATTCGGCGCCCCAGACCGCGCCGGGACGGCCGGTCAGCTGGCGCACGCGGGCGTCCGCGCGGTCGCTGGGATAAGAAGTGAAGCGTGCGCTCTGCGGGTCGAAGCGCAGGATGGCGTTGCCGGCGATGTCGCTCAGCCAGACGCGATCCATGCTGTCGACGAAGATCGCGCAGGGTTGCGCCTGGGCGCCGGGCAGCGGCCAGTGCTGCCAGCTGCCGTCGCTGGGATCGAAGCGGCTCAGCTGGCCGTTGCCGCTCTGGCTGATCCAGAGCCGGCCGATGGAATCGGCGCCCAGTTGCAGCGGGGCGCTGTTCGCCACGGGCAGCGGGTAGCGGGTGACGCTGCCGCTCAGGGTGTCGATGTGGTTGATGCTGTTGTCGTCGCTGGAGACGTACCAGACCTGGCCGTCGGGCGTCACCGCCAGGCCATGCGGGCCTTTGCCGCCTGGCGCCTGCCACACCTGCAGCTGGCGGCTGTCGGGGTCGAGGCGGCCGAAGTAGCCGTTCTCGCCGGTGAACCAGATCTCGTCGTCGTCGTCCTGCACGATGCTGTCCAGGCCGGCGTCGGGGGCGTTGTCCGGCAGGCGGATGACTTCGGTGCCCAGGCGCTCCGGATCGACCCGGACGATGGCGTTGAGGCCGCTGTCGGCGACCCAGGCCGAGCCGTCGGCGCCGGCTATCACGGCGCGCGGCAGCGAGCCTTTGCCGAGGCTGACCTGCTCGTCCTGCCCGCTCTGCGGATCGAGCCGGCCCAGCGAGCCGGTGCCCGCGGAGACGTACCACAGGCGGCCGTCGTCCAGCAGCGCGATGGCGGCGGGAGTCACGCCACGGCTCAGAGGGAAGTATTGGGGATCGGCGGCGTGGGCGGTGGCGCTCAGCAGGACGCCGAGCAGGGCGGGGAGAAGACGCAAACGGTGTTGCATTGGGGGGCTCCCGGGCGTGGCCGTTGGAAGGCGCACTGTAGCGCGCCGTGCGCCAGGACGCGAACGCCGGGGTCGTTGCGAGCCCCTGAATGAAAAAACCGCCCCGAGGGGCGGTTTTCTGTGTCAGCTGGCGCGGATTACAGGCCGTTCTTGGCCTTGAATTCGCGACGACGACGGTGCAGCACCGGCTCGGTGTAGCCATTGGGCTGCTTGGTGCCCTCGACTACCAGCTCCAGCGCGGCCTGGAAGGCCACGTTGTCGTCGAAGTTCGGCGCCATCGGGCGGTACAGCGGGTCGTTGGCGTTCTGCCGGTCGACCACGCTGGCCATGCGCTTGAGGCTCTCGACGACCTGCTCCTGGGTGATCACGCCGTGGCGCAGCCAGTTGGCCAGCAGCTGGCTGGAGATACGCAGGGTGGCGCGGTCTTCCATCAGGCCGACATCGTTGATGTCCGGCACCTTGGAGCAACCGACGCCCTGGTCGATCCAGCGCACGACATAGCCGAGGATGCCCTGGGCGTTGTTGTCGATCTCGTTCTTGATCTCTTCCGCGGTCCAGTTGGTGTTCGGTGCCAGCGGGATGGTCAGGATGTCGTCGATCGAGGCCGGTGCGCGCTTGGCCAGTTCGGCCTGGCGGGCGAACACGTCGACCTTGTGGTAGTGCAGCGCGTGCAGGGTGGCCGCGGTCGGCGACGGTACCCAGGCGGTGTTGGCGCCGGCCAGCGGGTGGGCGATCTTCTGCTCGAGCATGCCGGCCATCAGGTCGGGCATGGCCCACATGCCCTTGCCGATCTGCGCCTTGCCTTGCAGGCCGGTAGCCAGGCCGATGTCGACGTTGCTGTTCTCGTACGCGCCGATCCACTTCTCGGTCTTCATGGCGCCCTTGCGCACCATGGCGCCGGCTTCCATGGAGGTGTGGATCTCGTCACCGGTGCGGTCGAGGAAGCCGGTGTTGATGAACACCACGCGCTCGGCGGCGGCCTTGATGCAGGCCTTCAGGTTGACGGTGGTGCGGCGCTCTTCGTCCATGATGCCGACCTTCAGGGTGTTGCGCGGCAGACCGAGCAGGTCTTCGACGCGGCTGAAGATCTCGGCGGCGAAGGCCACTTCTTCCGGGCCGTGCATCTTCGGCTTCACGATGTAGACGCTGCCGGTGCGGCTGTTCTTGCGGCTGGTGTTGCCATTCAGGTTGTGAACGGCGATCAGGCTGGTGAACAGGCCGTCCTGGATACCTTCGGGCACTTCGTTGCCCTGGGCATCGAGGATCGCCGGGTTGGTCATCAGGTGGCCGACGTTGCGCACGAACAGCAGGGAGCGGCCGTGCAGGGTCAGCTCGGAACCGTCGGCCTTGGTGTAGACGCGGTCGGGGTTCATGGTGCGGGTGAAGGTGCTGCCGCCCTTGCTGACTTCCTCAGCCAGGTCGCCCTTCATCAGGCCCAGCCAGTTGCGGTAGACCACGACCTTGTCGTCGGCATCGACGGCGGCGACCGAGTCTTCGCAGTCCATGATGGTGGTCAGCGCGGACTCCATCAGGACGTCTTTCACGCCAGCGGCGTCGGTCTGGCCGATCGGGCTGGTCGGGTCGATCTGGATTTCGAAGTGCAGGCCGTTGTGCTTGAGCAGTACGGCTTTCGGCTTGGCAGCGTCGCCCTGGAAGGCGATGAACTGCGCGGCGTTCTTCAGGCCGGTTTCGCTGCCGTTCTTCAGGGTCACTACCAGGGCACCGTTCTTCACGGTGTAGGCGGTGGCGTCGACGTGGGAGGCGCCTTCCAGCGGCGCGGCCTCATCGAGGAAGGCGCGGGCGAAGGCGATCACCTTGTCGCCGCGGACCTTGTTGTAGCCCTTGCCTTTCTCGGCGCCGTTCTCTTCGCTGATCACGTCGGTGCCGTACAGCGCGTCGTACAGCGAACCCCAGCGGGCGTTGGAGGCGTTCAGGGCGAAACGCGCGTTCATCACCGGCACTACCAGCTGCGGGCCGGCCATGCGGGCGATTTCTTCGTCGACGTTCTGGGTGCTGGCCTGGAAGTCAGCAGCTTCCGGCAGCAGGTAACCGATTTCCTGCAGGAAGGCCTTGTAGGCGACCGCATCGTGCGGCTGACCGGCGCGAGCCTGGTGCCAGCCGTCGATCTTCGCCTGGAGGTCGTCGCGCTTGGCGAGCAGGGCTTTGTTCTTGGGGGCCAGATCGTTGATCACGGCTTCCACACCCGCCCAGAACTTGCCGGCATCGATGCCGGTTCCGGGAATGGCTTCGTTGTTCACGAAGTCGAACAGGACTTTGGCGACCTGCAGGCCACCGACTTGAACGCGTTCAGTCATTGCTTGCCTCACTCTGCTCAGGACCAGCTCTGGACACAGGCAAAACGCCTTGTAGTCCGAGCCGCGGAATACTACATGATGCCGTGGGAAAAATCAGTGGGCTTGCGTCGCGGTTAGACCAAAGAACGCATCTCAGTCACGTAGCAGCAATAATGTTCGCAAAATTCTTATAGATTGTTCCAGATAAATCTTCGAACTGTACACGCTTAACCCTTCCGGGTATCTGTGGCAGCCCGTCGCAGCCGGCTATCTTCGGCGTGCCTATACTTCGCTCTCACCCTGGAGAACCCCGCATGTCCGTGTCGCTTGCCACCACCGCCGATCTCGATGAGCTGGTCCCGCTGTTTTCCGGATACCTCGACTTCTACGAAGTCCCAGCCCCCGATGCCGACATCCGCGCCTTCCTCAAGCCCCGCATCGAGCGGGGCGAGTCGACGGTCTTCCTCGCCCGCAGCATCGATGGCCTGGCAGTAGGATTCGTGCAGCTCTATCCGCTGTTTGCTTCCCTGGCCTTGCGCCCGTCATGGCTGGTCAGCGACCTCTACGTCATGCCCGCTGCTCGTCGCGATGGCTATGGCGAGGCACTGATGAACGCTGCCCGTGCCCACGCCGAAGCCACCGGGGCCTGCGGCCTGATGCTGGAAACGGCGAAAACCAATCACGCCGGCCAGTCTCTCTACGAGCGGCTCGGCTACAAGCGTGACGAGAAGTTCTACACCTACTGGCTGGACCTGGCGGGCTGAGCCCGGCTTTCTTGTGCCCTTGGAGGAGACTGCCATGAATCATCTTGTTCTCACGGTCATCGCCGCGGACCAGCCGGGTCTGGTCGAGCGGGTCGCCCAGTGCATCGCCGCGCACGGCGGCAACTGGCTGGAGAGCCGCATGTCGCGGATGGCCGGACAGTTCGCCGGGATCCTGCGCGTAGCGGTCCCTGCCGAGGGGTATGACGAACTGGTGGAAGGCCTGCAGGAACTGGCCGACCACGGCATCCGGGTGATGCTGGCCGACAGCGGCATCGACCCGGCGTGCAACTGGAAGCCGATCCACCTCGACCTGGTGGGCAACGACCGCCCGGGCATCGTCCGCGACATCACCCGCCTGCTGGCCGAACACGGGGTCAACCTCGAACGCCTGCACACCGAAGTGCTGCCGGCACCAATGAGCGGCGAGCCGCTGTTCCACGCCGATGCCCTGTTGGCGGTGCCGCTGACCCTCTCCCTCGACCTGCTGCAGTCGCGTCTCGAGGAACTGGCGGACGACCTCATGGTGGAACTGAATATCCACAAGGACGAGTGAAGCACCCGAATCCGAGGCTTTCTGTGGATAAGTCTGTTGGCAGTTGTTGAATGGATTGCGGAGTCCCTTGCAGTCCTTGATCTGAAGCTGTGAATGGTTTTGCACAGGGCGGGTCATCAGGTAGCCCGCCTTGCGCACAATTCCCGTGGGCGCCTCTGTTGGCGACCTGTGGATACCCTCTGTAATGCCCCGCCTGCCGTGGCTTCTACGCGGCTGATCGAATTCCGCTCAATCTATCTCGTCGAAGTTGCCTTGCCGGCTTCTCCACCGCTTCCCACAAAATCCGTGGATCGAGCTGTGGGCAACTTTTGCATGGTTGGCTGCAGGCCCCGTTGTTCGTGGCTTGTAGTTGGTTGATCAAAAAACGGACAGGGCGCTTCAGCACATACACAAAAGCCGGGGATGCGTCTGTGGAAAACCCCTGGGTGAAACGCTAGACGCCTTGAGTGGCGGGGTCTGTAGCTTGTTGGACGATATTTGAACAGCTGCGGTGATGGAGTAGCGGGCTGTGTATGGCGTGTCGCCCAGGGTGCGGTTATCCCCGTCGACATTGGAAGAGCTTGTGGAAAAGCTTCGGGTAATCCTCTGCAGACCTTGCTGCGCGGGGTCTGCAGAGGGTTGGTCGAGAAATGATCAGTCGCGGCGCAGGCGGTAGAAGATATCCACGCTGTAGACCAGCAAGGCCAGCCAGATGAAGCCGAAAGAGACCAGGCGCGCCGGGCTCAGGTGCTCGTCGAAGAGCAGCACGGCCTGCAGCAGCACCAGGGTCGGCGCCAGGTACTGCAGGAAGCCCAGGGTCGCGTAGGGCAGGTGGCGTGCGGCGGCGTTGAAGCTCACCAGCGGCACCAGGGTGATAGGGCCGGCAGCGACCAGCCAGAGTGCCTGCGAGGAGGTCCAGAAGTCCGCGTGCACGCTCGGGCCGTCGGCGAACAGCAGCAGCCAGCCGAGGGCCAGCGGCAGCAGCATCCAGGTTTCCACCACCAGGCCGGGCAGCGCGGCGACCGGTGCCTGCTTGCGGATCAGGCCGTAGAAGCCGAAGGTCAGCGCCAGCACCAGAGAAACCCATGGCAGGTTGCCCAATTGCCAGACCTGCTGGGCCACACCGAGGGCGGCCAGGGCCACTGCGACCCACTGCAACGGGCGCAGGCGTTCGCGCAGGAACAGCATGCCCAGCAGCACGTTGATCAGCGGGTTGATGTAGTAGCCCAGGCTCGCTTCGAGCATGTGCCCGTTGTTCACCGCCCAGACATAGACCAGCCAGTTGCTGGCGATCAGCAGGCCGCTGGCGCCGAGCACGGCGATGCGTCGCGGGTTCTCGCGCAGCTCGCGCCACCAGCCCGGATGCTTCCACACCAGCAGCAGGGCGGCGCCGAACAGGGCGGACCAGATGGCGCGGTGGGTGATGATTTCCAGCGCCGGGATGCGTTCGAGCAGTTTGAAGTAGATCGGGAAGAGTCCCCAGATCACGTAGGCGGTCAAACCCAGTGCGTATCCCCGGCGGGGATTGGCGGTGGCCATGGAACGTCCTTGAGGCAGAAAGAGGAAGGCCGGGGGATTTTAGGTGCGGCGCCCGGAGTTGTCTGTGTGTTCAGGTTTGCCGGCGGGGTGGCGGAGGAGAAGGGCGTAACGAAGGTTTTACGGACTTCTAGGTCCCCGCGTTCGCGGGGGGGACGCCTAACCTCGTCATTCCCGCGAACGCGGGAGCCCAGTGAAGCGTTCAGAACAGCCGCAACGGCTCCTCGTCCAGCGCCGCCAGTTGCTCGCGCAGCACCAGCACCTGTTCGCCCCAGTAACGCTCGCTGCCGAACCAGGGGAAGCTCGGCGGGAACGCCGGGTCGTCCCAGCGGCGCGCCAGCCAGGCGCTGTAGTGCATCAGGCGCAGGGCGCGCAGGCCTTCGATGAGCGGCAGCTCGCGGGCATCGAAGTCGTGGAATTCCTGGTAGCCGTCGATCAGCTCCGAAAGCTGCCCGAGGCGCTCCTGGCGCTCGCCGGCCAGCATCATCCACAGGTCCTGCACGGCCGGGCCCATGCGGCAATCGTCGAGGTCGACCATGTGGTAGACGTCGTCGCGGCACAGCAGGTTGCCCGGGTGCAGGTCGCCGTGCAGGCGGATCGGTGTGTAGCGGTTCTCGGCAAACAGGCCGTCGAGGCGCTTGAGCAGGTCGCGCGCGACCGATTCGTAGGCCGGCAGCAGGCTCTTCGGCACGAAGTTGCCGTTCAACAGGGTGGCCAGGGATTCGTGGCCGAAGTTGTCCACAGTCAGGCTTTCGCGGTGGGCGAAGGGGCGCGTCGCACCAACCGCGTGCAGGCGGCCGAGCAGTTGGCCGAGGCGGTAGAGCTGGTCGAGGTTCCCCGGCTCCGGGGCGCGGCCGCCGCGGCGGGGGAAGAGGGCGAAGCGGAAACCGGCGAATTCGAAGAGGGTTTCGCCATCGCGGTTCAGCGGTGCCACTACCGGCACCTCGCATTCTTCCAGCTCGGCGCTGAAGGCGTGCTCCTCGCGGATGGCCTCGTCGCTCCAGCGGCCGGGGCGGTAGAACTTGGCGATCAGCGGCTGCTCGCCTTCGATGCCGACCTGGTAGACGCGGTTCTCGTAGCTGTTCAGCGCCAGGACGCGGGCATCGCTGAGGTAACCGAGGCTCTCCACCGCATCGAGGACCAGGTCGGGGGTGAGGGCGGAGAAGGGGTGCGACATGGCGGGCGTCCGAAGGTTGAGCGGCCCTCTAGTCTACGCGGCCCTCCGCCACTTGCCGAACCCTCTCGCCTCAGCGCATGCAGCTACCTTCCCCGGGCAGCGCGTAGCCGGCCTGGCGCAGTGCCTCCGGATGCTGGCGCAGGTAGACGATGAAGCGCTCGGCCAATGCGTGACGGGGGCCTTCGACCAGCACCAGGTATCGCCGCGCCTGTGCGTCGCAGGCGTAGGTGGCGGGTGCTTCTCCGCGCCCATTGGCGTGCAGTTGCGCGGCAGCTGCCTGGTCATCCGGGAAGAACATGTCGAAGGCGGCACCCTGGGCGATTTCCCCGCCCAACTCGGTGTCATTGCCCTCGATGAGCAGCACCTTGTTGCCGGTGTCCAGCTGGTACTGGTCCACCAGGCTTTCCAGCAGCGGCATGGGTTGGTGGGCGCTGGCGACGCGCAGGACGTCAGGGGTGGCCTGCGACAGGCCAGGCAAGGCCAGCAGGCTCAGGCAGAGGAGGGTGGGAAGGCGCATGGCGCGGCTCCGGTGGCAAGTGGGATTGGCGCATTGAAACGCCGATCCCTCGGGCCTCCATTGACATGCGGCAGGCTTTTTTCAGAGCGGGGTGCCGAGGATCACCTGGGCCGGGGAGAACTGCGCGCGCACGGTGTCGCCGGTGGCCAGACGCAGGATGTCGATGCGCTCCTGGTCGACCAGCGCGCACAGCGTCTGGCCGCTGGGCAACTGGATGCGCACTTCGCAGGGGCCGTCGCCGGACTCGCGGATTTCTTCGATACGCCCCTCCAGCGCGTTGAGTCCTTGGGGGCATTCGATCTTCGGCAGGTCGATGTAGAGCCAGCCGGCCTTCATCAGCGCGATCACCGGCCGACCCTCGCGCAGCTCCAGCTTCTCGGTGCTCTCGCGAGTAACCCTCGCGCGGATGTGGGCGCCACCAGGGAGTTCGATGGTGATCAGGTCGTTCAGGCCTTGCTCCTCGATGCCGCAGACGCGCCCGTGCAGCTGGTTGCGCGCGCTGGTGCGCATCATCAGGCGGCCGATCAGCTCCAGGTCCTCTTCCTGCTCGACTGACTCGAGCATCCGCTCGCGCAGCACCTCCAGGCGCTGGTAGAGCGCCAGCAGGCGTTCGCCGGCCGGGGTCAGGCGCGCGCCGCCGCCGCCCTTGCCGCCGACACTGCGCTCCACCAGCGGACGCTCGGCCAGGTTGTTGAGCTCGTCCACCGCATCCCAGGCGGTCTTGTAGCTCATTCCGGCGGCCTTGGCGGCCTGGGTGATGGAACCGAGCAGGGCGATCTGGGCGAGCAGGGCGATGCGTTGCGGGCGGCGGGTGACGTGCTGGGTCAGCAGGCTGAGGGTGGTCATGGACATCGTTTTTGTTGGTGTTGGAATCAGGCGAGGCTGGTGCGCTCGTCGGGAAAAGGCAAGCGGAATCCGCCGGGCGTGTGCGCCGGTCGAGTCAGCCAGGCTTGGGCGTGCGCGCCAGGCAGTAGACGTCGACCCGCCGGGCCCCGGCCCGCAGAAGCAGGGCTGAAAGGGTGTCGGCGGTAGTGCCGGTGGTCAGCACGTCGTCCACCAGCGCCAGGTGGCGACCGCGCAGGGAGGCCGGGGTATCCACAGTGAAAGCATGGCGCAGGTTGCGCTTGCGGGCCGCTGCGTCCAGGCCTTGCTGTGGCGGGGTGTCCAGGACCCGACGCAGCGGATCGGCGTAGGCCAGCCGCAGGTCGCGGGCCAGCCAGCGGGCGAGCAGTTGCGCCTGGTTGAACCCACGCTGGCGCTGACGGCGGGCGGACAACGGCACCGGCAGCAGCAGGTCCGGAACCGCCAGGCCCTCGCTGTAGGAATGCTGCAGATGCCGCGCGAGCAGGCTGCCGAGCAGGCGTCCCATTGGCCGGTCGCCGTGGTGCTTGAAGGCGGGGATCAGGCTGTCGAGGGGAAACCCGTAGTGCCAGGGCGCCTCGGTGTGGGCGAACGCCGGTGGTCGGCGCAGGCAGCCGCCGCAGTCCAGACCCTGGGTCGGCAGCGGCAGCGCGCAGCGCGGGCAACGCCCGCTAAGCCAGGGCAGGTCCGCCTCGCAGCCCGCGCACAGCGGCAGGTCGGAGCCGTGTGCGACGCCGCCGCAGAGCAGGCAGTCCGGGCGCGGGAAGGTCCAGCGTGGGCGCAAGCGCCCGATGAGTCGAGAGAAGTGCATCCGCGGCCTCCTGGCGGGTGGGAGGCGGCGGGAGACTCAGTGGATCAGCCAGCTCATCACGATGAGCCCGAGGAAGGTGAGTATCAGCCCGCCGAAGATCGAGCGCCGCAGCAGGGCGCGGACGCCACTGTAGAGAAGCAGCAGGCCGACGAAGAGTAGGACGAAGCTGAAGATCGAGACGTCCATGCCGATGGCCTTGGCCATACCGTGGAGGAACGCGTCCATGGCGCCCCAGATCATGCCGAGGAACCCGGAGAGGAATTCGACGAGGAAGCGGATGATCTTGCCGACAGTCTGGCCGAGCCAGTCGAAGACGCCTTCTGTTGCCATGGGTGCCTGGGGTTCCCGATCGATGCTGCTGGTGAGGTGGCGGATTGCCTGCAGGTCAATCAGTAAGTGATCAATAATTGATCACTTGTCGACCTGTGACTTTAACTTGGTTGACAGCGACCAAGGCTTACATATGATGCCTCGAAAGCCTGATCCGTCGCGCGCCCCGCGTGCTGTCCGAGAACAACGAGGCGCCCTCCAGCGTCCAAGGATTTTCCCCATGAGTGCAACCGCATCCGTCGCCACCCGTCATGACTGGACTCTCGCCGAGGTCCGCGCGCTCTTCGAGCAGCCCTTCAATGACCTGCTGTTCCAGGCGCAGACGGTGCACCGTGCGCACTTCGATCCGAACCGCGTGCAGGTCTCGACCCTGCTGTCGATCAAGACCGGCGCCTGCCCGGAAGACTGCAAGTACTGCCCGCAGTCCGGCCACTACAACACCGGCCTGGACAAGGAAAAACTGATGGAAGTGCAGAAGGTGCTGGAGGCGGCCGCCGAGGCCAAGGCCATCGGCTCCACCCGCTTCTGCATGGGCGCGGCCTGGAAGCACCCGTCGGCCAAGGACATGCCCTATGTCCTGGAGATGGTGAAAGGCGTGAAGAAGCTCGGCCTGGAAACCTGCATGACCCTCGGTCGCCTGGACCAGGAGCAGACCCAGGCGCTGGCCGAAGCCGGCCTGGACTACTACAACCACAACCTCGACACCTCGCCGGAGTTCTACGGCAACATCATCACCACCCGCACCTACAGCGAGCGCCTGCAGACCCTGGCCTACGTGCGCGAGGCGGGGATGAAGATCTGCTCCGGCGGCATCCTCGGCATGGGCGAGTCGGTGGACGACCGCGCCGGCCTGCTGATCCAGCTGGCCAACCTGCCGGAGCACCCGGAGTCGGTGCCGATCAACATGCTGGTCAAGGTCAAGGGCACCCCGCTGGCCGAAGAGAAGGACGTCGATCCGTTCGACTTCATCCGCACCCTGGCGGTAGCGCGGATCATGATGCCGAAATCCCACGTGCGCCTGTCCGCCGGCCGCGAGCAGATGAACGAGCAGATGCAGGCCCTGGCCTTCATGGCTGGCGCCAACTCGATCTTCTACGGCGAGAAACTGCTGACCACCAAGAACCCGCAGGCCGAGAAGGACATGCAGCTGTTCGCCCGCCTCGGCATCAAGCCCGAAGAGCGTGAAGAGCACGCCGACGAAGTGCACCAGGCCGCCATTGAGCAGGCGCTGGTCGAGCAACGCGACTCGCAGCTGTTCTACAACGCCGCCTCGGTTTGATCTGCTTTTCTTTGTAGGAGCGAGCCTGCTCGCGAAGGTCCTGCAGCGGGGCTGATTCGCGAGCAAGCTCGCTCCTACAGAGGAAGCTAAGGGGTTGCGCATGTCCTTCGATCTCTCCGCCCGTCTTGCCCAGCGCAAGGCGGACGATCTCTACCGCCAGCGCCCGCTGCTGGAATCGCCGCAGGGGCCGCTGGTGCGCCTCGACGGCCGGCCGATGCTGGCCTTCTGTTCCAACGACTACCTGGGCCTGGCCAATCATCCCGAAGTGATCGCTGCGCTGCGTGACGGCGCCGAACGCTGGGGCGTGGGCGGTGGCGCTTCGCACCTGGTCAACGGTCATTGCGGCCCGCACCACGAACTGGAGCTGGCGCTCGCCGAATTCACCGGGCGACCGCGCGCGCTGCTGTTCTCCACCGGCTACATGGCCAACCTGGGCGCGGTGACGGCGCTGGTCGGCAAGGGCGACACCGTCCTGGAAGACCGCCTCAACCATGCCTCCCTGCTGGACGCCGGCCTGCTCAGCGGAGCGCGCTTCTCGCGCTATCTGCACAACGACGCCGCCAGCCTCGCGTCGCGCCTCGGCAAGGCCGAGGGCAACACCCTGGTGGTCACCGACGGCGTGTTCAGCATGGACGGCGACCTCGCCGACCTGCCCGCGCTCTGTGCCGAGGCGAAACGCCATGGCGCCTGGGTGATGGTCGACGATGCCCACGGCTTCGGCCCGCTGGGCGATAACGGCGGCGGCATCGTCGAGCACTTCGGCCTCAGCCAGGAAGACGTGCCCGTGTTGGTCGGCACCCTGGGCAAGGCGTTTGGCACCGCCGGTGCCTTCGTCGCCGGCAGCGAGGAGCTGATCGAAACCCTGATCCAGTTCGCCCGCCCGTACATCTACACCACCAGCCAACCGCCGGCGGTGGCCTGCGCGACGCTGAAGAGCCTGGAGCTGCTGCGCAGCGAAAGCTGGCGCCGCGAGCACCTGCGCGTGCTGATCGAGCGCTTCCGCCGCGGTGCCGAAGCCATCGGCCTGACCCTGATGGACAGCGCCACGCCGATCCAGCCGATCCTCATCGGCGGCAGCCGCCAGGCCATGGCGCTGTCGGCCGCGCTGCGCGACCACGGCATCCTGGTCGGCGCCATCCGTCCGCCGACCGTGCCGGCCGGCAGCGCCCGCCTGCGCGTGACCCTGAGCGCCAGCCACAGCGAAGCGCAGGTCGATCGCCTGCTCGAAGCGCTGGAGCAGAGTTGGCGGCAGGTTTCGAGCAGCTTGCTGGCGGAAATAGATGCGGAGGAGGGCGACGATGCGTGACCACCTGATCCTGCTGCCGGGCTGGGGCCTGGGCAGCGCGCCGCTGGAGCCGCTGTGCGATGCGCTGCGCGAGCAGGCACCGCACCTGGCCGTGCACGTCGAACCGCTGCCGGCCGATGGCGACGCCGCGTCCTGGCTGGACAGCCTCGACGACGAGGTGCCGCGCGACGCCTGGCTGGCCGGCTGGTCCCTCGGCGGCATGCTCGCCGCCGAACTGGCCGCACGCCGCGGCGAGTCCTGCCGCGGGCTCATCACCTGCGCCGCCAACGCCAGTTTCCGCCAGCGTGACGATTGGGCTCACGCCATGCCCAGCACCGTCTTCGAGGACTTCTTCGAAGCCTTCCTGCTGGAGCCGGAACTGACCCTCAAGCGCTTCACCCTGCTGGTCAGCCAGGGCGCCCGCGATGCCCGCACCCTGGCGCGGCAGCTGCAGGTGGCCATGCCGGCCCCGCAGGTCGAGGCGCTGTCCGCCGGCCTGCAACTGCTCGGCAGCCTGGACACCCGCGGCGCGCTGAGCCGCTATCCCGGCCCGCAACTGCACCTGTTCGCCGGCAACGACGCACTGGTGCCGGCCCGCGCAGCCCAGGATCTGCTGGAGTTTCTGCCGGACGTGGAAGTCGCCGTCATCGACGGCGCCAGCCATGGCCTGCCGCTGGAGCGCCCGGACGAGGTGGCCGCGGCCATCCTGCAATTCATTCACGAGGGCGACGATGTCTGAGTTACCGGCCGATGGCGTGCTGCCCGACAAGCGCCAGGTCGCTGCATCCTTCTCCCGCGCGGCTGCGAGCTACGACGCGGTCGCCGAACTGCAGCGTGGAGTAGGCGACAGCCTGCTCGAACGCCTGCCTGCCGAGCTGGCGCCGCAGCGCTGGATCGACCTGGGTTGCGGCACCGGCTACTTCAGCCGGGCCCTGGAGCAGCGCTTCGCGTCTGCCGAAGGCGTGGCCGTGGATATCGCCGAAGGCATGCTGCGTTTCGCTCGCGAGCGCGGTGGTGCGCGGGCTTTCGTCGGCGGTGATGCCGAGCGTCTGCCGCTGCGTGAGGGCTGCTGCGACCTGCTGTTCTCCAGCCTCGCCATCCAGTGGTGCGCCAACCTGGGCGCGGTGCTCGGCGAAGCACGGCGGGTCCTGCGCGGCGGCGGCGTTTTCGCCTTCAGCAGCCTGTGCGTCGGCACCCTCGGCGAGCTGCGCGCCAGTTGGCAGGCGGTGGACGGCTTCGTCCATGTGAACCGCTTCCGCGAGTTCGCCGGGTACCAGGCGCAGTGCGCCGCCAGCGGATTGGAAGTGCTCGAACTCTTCACCGAAGACCGCGTGCTGCACTTCCCCGACCTGCGCAGCCTGACCCACGAACTCAAGGCGCTCGGCGCGCACAACCTCAACCCGGGGCGTCCTGGCGGCCTGACCGGGCGAGCCCGGGTGCGTGCGCTGATCGACGCCTACGAACAATTCCGTCAGCCCGAGGGCCTGCCGGCAACCTACAGGGTGGTTCACGCCGTCCTGCGTAAACCCGCTTGATCTACGTAGGCGCGCGCTAGCTCGCTCTTGCGATTGTTGTTTGAGGAATTCCATGTCCCACGCGTATTTCATCACCGGCACCGACACCGAAATCGGCAAGACCACCATCGCCTGCGGCCTGCTGCAGGCCGCCCGCCAGGCCGGGTTGTCCACGGCAGCGGCCAAGCCGGTGGCCTCCGGTTGCGAGCGCCGCCCCGAAGGCCTGCGCAACAGCGACGCGCTGGCGCTGCTGGACGAATGCACCCTGCCGCTGAGCTATGAAGAGGTGAATCCCTTCGCCTTCGCGCCGGCCATCGCACCGCACCTGGCGGCCCGCGAAGTCGGCGTGGCGCTGAGCGCGGAAACCCTGATCGGCCCGGTGCGCCATGTGCTGGCCAAAGGTGCCGACTTCACCGTGGTGGAAGGCGCAGGTGGCTGGCGCGTGCCGCTGGCGGGCGAAGAGAGCCTGTCGGACCTGGCCATCGCGCTCGGGCTGCCGGTGATCCTGGTGGTCGGCGTGCGCCTGGGCTGCATCAACCATGCGGTGCTCAGCGCCGAAGCGATCCTGCGCGATGGCCTGCAACTGGCAGGCTGGGTCGCCAACATCGTCGACCCGCACACCTCGCGCCTGGAAGAAAACCTCGCGACCCTCGCCGAACGCCTGCCGGCGCCCTGCATCGGTCGCGTGCCGCGCCTATCCGCACCGTCTTCGCTCGCCGTGGCCTCCCACCTCGACCTGGGTATTCTCGACCTGCCCGAGTAGGGGCTGATGGCGTTTCGTCGCGAGCCGCGTTGCCGCGACAAATTGCGCCAGGCTAGGCGCGGGACGCCGGGAATGGAGCCCCCTTGCCAAGTCCCGCAACGACGCATGGCGCAATTTGCCGCGCAACCCGAAGGGACGGGCCCTTTTTTGCGCGGTGCCGCGTTACTCGTCTTTCATTTGGAATGACCAAACCGCTCTCCTCGTGCCTTGCCCCGCGCAAAAAATGGCGCCGTCGCGGTCGTGCCGAAACGTCATCAGACCCTAATGGCCTTTGAATATCACTGGAGATCCTGCTTGAATATCAGCCGGGTCTCACCTTCGACGAGTGAACAGCATGGAAATCTCCGGTAATGCATTCAGCACCGGTCTGCAGGGTCTGAACAGAAGCCTGCAGCAGGTCGACCGTGCTGCGTCCCGGCTCGCCGCGCAGCCGGCTGCTTCCAGCGCCGATGACCTGACCGCGCCGCTCGTCGATATGCAACAGGCCAAGTACGCCGCCCTGGCCAACAGCCGCACCCTGCAGGTGGCTGACCAGACCCTCGGGACGCTGATCGACATCAGCGTCTGACGTTTCGTAGCCCTTCAGAATCTCCCTTCAGTAATTTCTGCATTTCGGTAGGCCACTCGCTTACCGAGGCCCTTGCCCTGCGCTTTACTTGTTTCTCAGAAACCCTTGCCGGGCGGCGCTCTGACGCGCGCTCGCGAGCGTGACCGGGCGGTCGGTCTGCGCGCTTGACAAGGTTTTGGCGTAAACGTATGTTTCAAACGCCTGTTTGAGAGTCGGGGCGCGGACGCGCATCGACTGGGCGGCCGGGAACGCTCCCGCACAGCGACCGAACGAGCGGTCGCCCATTAACCAGAACCCTTCGTAGAGGTTTACCGCTATGCCTGATTACAAGGCCCCCTTGCGTGATATCCGTTTCGTTCGCGACGAGCTGCTGGGCTACGAAGCGCACTACCAGAACCTGCCTGGCGCTCAGGACGCCACGCCGGACATGGTGAATGCCATCCTCGAAGAGGGTGCCAAGTTCTGCGAACAAGTGATCGCTCCGCTGAACCGCGTCGGCGACCTGGAAGGCTGCCAGTGGAGCCCGGAAGGCGTTAAGACCCCGACCGGCTTCAAAGAGGCCTACAAGCAATTCGTTGAAGGCGGCTGGCCGAGCCTGGCCCACGACGTCGAGCACGGCGGCCAGGGCCTGCCGGAGTCCCTGGGCATGGCCATCAGCGAGATGGTCGGCCAGGCCAACTGGTCCTGGGGCATGTACCCGGGCCTGTCCCACGGCGCCATGAACACCCTGCACGCCCACGGCACTCCCGAGCAGCAGCAGACCTACCTGACCAAACTGGTTTCCGGCGAATGGACCGGCACCATGTGCCTGACCGAGCCGCACTGCGGCACCGACCTGGGCATGCTGCGCACCAAGGCCGAGCCGCAGGCTGACGGCACCTACAAGGTCACCGGCACCAAGATCTTCATCTCCGCTGGCGAACACGACATGGCCGACAACATCGTCCACATCGTGCTGGCCCGCCTGCCCGACGCCCCGCAGGGCACCAAGGGCATCTCGCTGTTCATCGTGCCGAAGTTCCTGCCCAACGCCGAAGGCGGCGTAGGTGAGCGCAACGCCGTTTCCTGTGGCTCGATCGAGCACAAGATGGGCATCCACGGCAACGCTACCTGCGTGATGAACTTCGACGCCGCTACCGGCTTCCTGATCGGCCCGCCGAACAAGGGCCTGAACTGCATGTTCACCTTCATGAACACCGCTCGCCTGGGTACCGCGCTGCAAGGCCTGGCCCACGCCGAAATCGGTTTCCAGGGTGGCATCGCCTACGCTCGCGAGCGTCTGCAAATGCGTTCGCTGACCGGCCCGAAAGCCCCGGAAAAGGCCGCCGACCCGATCATCGTGCATCCGGACGTGCGCCGCATGCTGCTGACCATGAAGGCCTTCGCCGAAGGCAACCGCGCCATGCTGTACTTCGCTGCCAAGCAGGTCGACATCGTGCAGCGCAGCCAGGACGAAGAGCAGAAGAAAGCCGCCGATGCGATGCTGGCCTTCCTCACGCCGATCGCCAAGGCGTTCATGACCGAAGTCGGTTTCGAAGCCGCCAACCATGGCGTGCAGATCTTCGGTGGCCACGGCTTCATCGCCGAGCACGGCATGGAGCAGAACGTGCGTGACAGCCGTATCTCCTGCCTGTACGAAGGCACCACCGGCGTCCAGGCGCTGGACCTGCTGGGCCGCAAGATCCTGATGACCCAGGGCGAGGCGCTCAAGGGCTTCACCAAGATCGTGCACAAGTTCTGCCAGGCCAACGAAGGCAACGAAGCCGTCAAGGAATTCGTCGCACCGCTGGCTGCACTGAACAAGGAGTGGGGCGAGCTGACCATGAAGGTCGGTATGGCTGCCATGAAGGATCGCGAGGAAGTTGGTGCCGCTTCGGTCGACTACCTGATGTACTCCGGCTACGCCTGCCTGGCCTACTTCTGGGCCGACATGGCGCGCCTGGCTGCCGAGAAACTGGCTGCCGGCACCAGCGAAGTCGCCTTCTACGAGGCCAAGCTGAAGACCGCGCGCTTCTACTTCCAGCGCATCCTGCCGCGTACCCGCGCGCATGTCGGTTCCATGCTGTCTGGCGCCAGCAACCTGATGGACCTGGCCGAGGAAGATTTCGCCCTCGGTTACTGATGGCGCGGCCGGGGCGACCCGGCCTCCCCACAGTGCAAAAGCCCGCCTCCGGCGGGCTTTTTTGTGCGCCCCGGCAAGCAGTGCAAGCGATTAAATGCCATCATTGGGCCACTTTGCCGCGCGCCCGCGAAGAGGCGTCGGCCCACTCCTGGATTCCTTCGTGCTCGCACTTGCCCGTTACCGGCCCAGTCATTTTCTCGCGCCCTTGTTGTTCCTGCCGGCAGGCGTTGTCGCGGGCTCCTTGCCGGCGATGAACGAGTTCTTCTTCTCCCTGTTCAACGTCCTGCCAACCGTGCTCCTGCTGCTCGGCGGCGCCCTCTGCCTGATCTACGGACGGCAGCGCCAGCTGTTCATGCTGGCGGTGGTGTACATCGGCTACTTCCTGCTCGACACGCAGGTCGATTTCTACCGCGATACGGGAGCGCCGCGCGCCGATGCGCCGCAGGTCTATCACCTGGTCTGCCTGTTGTTGCCGCTGCTCTACGGGCTGTATGGCATCTGGCAGGAGCGCACCCACCTGCTGCAGGACATGTTCGCCCGCGGCGCCGTGTTGGCGGCCGTCGCCGCACTGGCCACCGGGCTATCGCGCAGCTTTCCCCAGGGCTTGCTCGACCTGGTCAGCAGCGTCTACTGGCCGTCCCTGCAGGTCCACTGGATGGTCCTGGCGCAGCTGTCGTACCTGGCGTTCCTGCTGGCCTTCGGCTTGCTGCTGACCAGCTATCTGCGCCAGCCAAGGCCGTTGCATGCCGCGCAGTTGCTCGGTCTGTTCGGCCTGTTGTGGATGCTGCCCAAGGTCTTCCTGCTGCCCTACGCGCTGCACGCGATGAGCAGCTTGGTGATGTTCAACCTCACTGCGGCTGTAGCTCACGAGGCCTACCTGATGGCCTTCCGCGATGAACTCACCGGCTTGCCCGGACGCCGCGCGCTCAACGAGCGCTTCCAGCGCCTCGGCCAGCAGTACGTGCTGGCGATGGTCGACGTCGACCACTTCAAGCGCTGCAACGACACCTATGGCCACGATGTCGGCGACCAGGTGCTGCGCATGGTCGCCAGCCGCCTGCGCAAGATCGGCGGGGGCGGCAAGGCTTATCGCTACGGTGGCGAGGAATTCACCCTGGTCTTCCCGGGCAAGTCGATGGAAGCCTGCCTGCCGCACCTGGAAGACATTCGCCAGATGATCGAGGGCTACGCCATGCAACTGCGCGACCGTGGTTCGCGCCCCGGCGACGACCGCCAGGGCCGCAGCCAGCGGCGCGGGCAGAGCAGCCAGGCGATCAGCGTGACCATCAGCATCGGCGTGGCCGAACGCGACGCCGAACAGCGCACCCCGGAGGAGGTGGTCAAGTCTGCCGACCAGGCGCTCTATGCGGCCAAGAGCGGCGGCCGCAACCGCGTCTCGGTGCACGGCAAGAGCCGTCGCGGCGCGGTGCGCATGGCCTGATGCGGCGGCGGGTTATGGTCGCGCATTCATCGCATGCAGGGTGATTGCCTGTAGTTTCCGGAGCACAGTAGGTTCAGACCTTTCGCGCGCCGTTCTGGCGCGGTACCGACTGGAGAACTGCCATGCCCGATTACAAGGCCCCCCTGCGTGATGTGCGTTTCCTGATCGACGAAGTCTTCGATTTCGCCGGCGGCTACCAGGCGCTGGGCGCGACCGATGCCAGTCCGGATATGGTTTCGGCGATCCTCGAAGAGGGCGCCAAGTTCTGCGAGCAGGTGCTGGCGCCGCTCAATCGCTCCGGCGACGAAGAGGGCTGCCACTTCGACAACGGCGTGGTGACCACGCCCAAGGGCTTCAAGGAAGCCTATGCGCAGTACGTCGAAGGTGGCTGGAACGGCGTCTCCTCCGACCCCGAATACGGTGGCCAGGGCCTGCCGCCGTCGCTCGGCCTGCTGGTCAGCGAGATGATCGGCGCGTCCAACTGCTCCTGGGGCATGTACCCGGGCCTGACCCGCGGCGCCATGGCCGCCATCCACGCCCACGGCACCGCCGAGCAGAAGAACGCCTACCTGCCGCGCATGACCGCCGGCACCTGGACCGGCACCATGTGCCTGACCGAGCCGCACTGCGGCACCGACCTCGGCATCATCAAGACCCGCGCCGTGCCCAATGCCGACGGCAGCTACGCGATCAGCGGCACCAAGATCTTCATTTCCGCCGGCGAGCACGACATGAGCGAGAACATCATCCACCTGGTGCTCGCCAAGCTGCCCGACGCGCCGGCCGGCACCAAGGGCATCTCGCTGTTCATCGTGCCGAAGTTCACCCTCGATGCCGCCGGCGAGGCCGGTGCGCGCAATGCCGTCTCCTGCGGCTCCATCGAGCACAAGATGGGCATCAAGGCCTCGGCCACCTGCGTGATGAACTTCGACGGCGCCACCGGCTACCTGATCGGCGAGGCCAACAAGGGCCTGGCCTGCATGTTCACCATGATGAACCACGCGCGCCTGGGTACCGGGATGCAGGGCCTGTGCCTTGGCGAGACCAGCTACCAGGGCGCCGTGAAATACGCCCGCGACCGGCTGCAGATGCGCGCCCTGACCGGTCCGAAGGCGCCGGACAAACCGGCCGACCCGATCATCGTCCACCCGGACGTGCGCCGCATGCTGCTGACCATGAAGGCGTTCAACGAAGGCAACCGCGCGCTGGCCTACTTCACCGCGCAGCTGCTGGACGTCGAGCACCTCGCCGAAAGCGCCGAAGAACGCGAGCAGGCGGCCAACCTGCTGGCCTTCCTCACCCCGATCTGCAAGGCCTTCATGACCGAGACCGGCCTGGAAGCCACCAACCTGGGCATGCAGGTGTTCGGCGGCCACGGCTTCATCCGCGAGTGGGGCATGGAGCAACTGGTCCGCGACTGCCGCATCGCCCCCATCTATGAAGGCACCAACGGCATCCAGGCCCTCGACCTGCTTGGCCGCAAGGTGCTCGGCAGCCAGGGCAAGCTGCTGATGGGCTTCACCAAGCTGGTCCACAAGCTCTGCCAGGAACACGCCGAACACCCGCAGCTGAAGGCCCAGGTGGCGCAGCTCGCAGCGCTGAACAAGCAGTGGGGCGAGCTGACCCAGAAAGTCGGCATGGCGGCGATGAAGAACCCCGACGAAGTCGGCGCCGCGGCCGTGGACTACCTGATGTTCTCCGGCTACATCACCCTCGGCTATTTCTGGCTGCGCATGGCGCTGGTCGCCCAGCAGAAGCTGGAGGCGGGCAACGGCGAAGCGGATTTCTACCAGGCCAAGCTGGCCACTGCTGACTTCTACTTCGCCCGCCTGCTGCCGCGCGCCGCAGCGCACAAGGCGGCTGTGGAGGCCGGTGGCGAAAGCCTTATGCGCCTGTCTGCCGAGCAGTTCGCGCTCTAAGGCGTCAGCGCATTCCCGACAGGCCCCCGCTGATACCGGGGGCCTGTTCGTTCCTGCATTTTGCAGTGCACAATTTTGTGACCGGAATTAGATAAATGGTCATATCATGGCGCTACAAACCTGAAGCGGTGTTGGAGTAGACTCCGGCAGCGCACCATTGCGTACGAATCATCCCGTTTTTGCTGGCTGCCCGTTCAGCCGCTGTTCGCTAGAGGAATCCGATCGTGGCTGACTACAAAGCACCCCTGCGCGACATGCAGTTCGTCCTCAACGAAGTCTTCGAGGTGGGCAACCTCTGGGCACAACTGCCCGGCCTGGCCGAGACGGTAGACGTCGAAACCGCCAACGCCATCCTCGAAGAAGCCGGCAAGGTCACCGCGGGCGTGATCGCCCCGCTGAACCGTAGCGGCGACGAAGAAGGCTGCAGCTGGAGCGCCGAAGGCGTGAAGACCCCGGCTGGCTTCCCCGAGGCCTATCGCACCTACGCCGAAGGCGGCTGGGTGGGCGTGGGCGGCGACCCGGAATTCGGTGGCATGGGCATGCCCAAGGTGATCGGCGCGCAGGTCGAGGAAATGGTCAACGCGGCCAACCTGTCCTTCGGCCTGTACCCGATGCTGACCGCCGGCGCCTGCCTGTCGCTGCTCAACCACGCCAGCGAAGCACTCAAGGCCAAGTACCTGCCGAACATGTACGCCGGCACCTGGGCCGGTTCCATGTGCCTGACCGAACCCCACGCCGGCACCGACCTGGGCATGATCCGCACCAAGGCCGAGCCCCAGGCCGACGGCAGCTACAAGATCAGCGGCACCAAGATCTTCATCACCGGCGGCGAGCACGACCTGACCGAGAACATCGTCCACCTGGTGCTGGCCAAGCTGCCCGACGCGCCGGCCGGCTCCAAGGGCATCTCGCTGTTCCTGGTGCCGAAGGTGATGGTCAACGACGACGGTTCGCTCGGTGAGCGCAACGCCGTTTCCTGCGGCTCGATCGAACACAAGATGGGCATCAAGGCGTCCGCCACCTGCGTGATGAACTTCGACGGCGCCACCGGCTGGATCGTCGATGCGCCGAACAAGGGCCTGGCGGCCATGTTCACCATGATGAACTACGAGCGCCTGGGCGTTGGCATCCAGGGCCTGGCGACCGGCGAGCGTTCCTACCAGAGCGCCGTGGAATACGCCCGCGAGCGTATCCAGAGC
Organism: Pseudomonas sp. QL9; assembly: GCF_041409665.1. NCBI lineage: Bacteria > Pseudomonadati > Pseudomonadota > Gammaproteobacteria > Pseudomonadales > Pseudomonadaceae > Pseudomonas > Pseudomonas sp. QL9. The sequence continues at coordinate 2,119,720 of NZ_CP166971.1, read as the reverse complement.
CGCGCGCCGACCGGCCCGGTAGCACAGGACAAAGCCGCCGACCCGATCATCGTCCACCCGGACGTGCGCCGCATGCTGCTGACCATGAAAGCGCTGAACGAGGGCGGTCGCGCCTTCTCCAGCTATGTCGCCATGCAACTGGACACCGCCAAGTACAGCGAAGAGCCGACCACGCGCAAGCGCGCCGAAGAACTGGTCGCCCTGCTGACCCCGGTGGCCAAGGCCTTCCTCACCGACATGGGCCTGGAAACCACCGTCCACGGCCAGCAGATCTTCGGCGGCCACGGCTTCATCCGCGAGTGGGGCCAGGAGCAACTGGTGCGCGATTGCCGCATCACCCAGATCTACGAAGGCACCAACGGCATCCAGGCGCTGGACCTGATGGGCCGCAAGATCGTCGGCAGCGGTGGCGCCTTCGCCAAGCACTTCACCGACGAGATCCGCGCCTTCACCGCTTCGGCCGCTGCCGAGCTGGCCGAGTTCACCGGCCCGCTGAACGCCGCCGTGCAGAACCTGGAAGAACTGACCGCCTGGGTGCTTGACCGCGCCAAGGGCAACCCCAACGAGATCGGCGCCGCGTCGGTCGAATACCTGCAGGTCTTTGGCTACACCGCCTACGCCTACATGTGGGCGCTGATGGCCCGCGCCTCGCTGGGCAAGGAAGGCCAGGACGAGTTCTACGCCACCAAGCTGGGCACCGCGCGTTTCTACTTCGCCCGCCTGCTGCCGCGTATCCACTCGCTGAGCGCCTCGGTGAAAGCCGGCAGCGAATCGCTGTACCTGCTGGACGCCGCGCAGTTCTAAGCGAGCGCTGCACGAGAATGCCCCGCCTCGGCGGGGCTTTTTCGTTTCAGCGAAATAACAGCCTTGTAAGCCTAGGCTTACAAGACGCGGTGTCATTTGGCGTCTACCGAGTGCTTGGTTCGGTGGGTAATCTAACAACCAGTCAGGACATTGCGCAGGAAGCGCCAACGACAAAACGGAAAGAAAGGGATTCCACCACGGATGGTGGCCAGCACGGACGTCAGGATATCGGTCTGCAAAACCCCGCTCGCAAGGCGGGGTTTTTCTTTGCCTGCGATTTTTGCGGGCTGTTTTCTACGGGCGCAAATGACTTTTGGGGCTATTCCCCTTCGGGCCAGCGCAAGCGCTGTTCGCGATAGAGCCGCGTCCCGCGTTCGCGGGAGTGACGGGGTAAGGGTCTTGCTTCTTATCGTCTTCCCCGCGAACGCGGGAACCCAGAAGTAACGTAGGAGCGGACCTTGTCCGCGATAGCCGGAATTCCCGGCGCGGTTCGTGGATGAGATCCACTCCTACAAAAAGCCTTACACCGCCCCTTCCAGCAATGAGCGCAGCAGCTCCACCGTCGTGTGCTGACGCTGCGCATCGCGATAGACCAATCCCACACTTAACGGAATGCGCGGCTCGCTCAAGGGCTTCCAGAGCAGGTCGCGATTGCTGTTGGTCTGCCGTGCGCGCCCCGGCAGCACGGTGGCGAACTGGCTGTGCGGCAGGCTATCGAGGATGCCGGTCATGTGGTTCAGCTCAGCCTGCACCCTGGGGCGCCGGCCGATAGCGGCTAGTTGCTCCTGCCAGATCTGCCGGGCGCGGAACTCTTCACCGAGCAGCAGCATCGGCAGCTCCGCGGCCTGGGCCAGCGAGACTTTCTTGAATTCCCGCAGCGGATGGTCCGCCGGGATCACCAACTGCAGCTCGTCCGGATACAGCTCCACCCCGTGCAGCGCCGGCTGGCGCGGCGGCAGGAAGCCGATGCCGATATCCAGCTGGCCGCCCATCAGCCGCCGTTCGATTTCCACTCCGGACAGCTCGTACATGCGCACCTGCAAGTGCGGCTGCGCCGTATGCAGACGTTCCACCAGATGCGGCACCAGGTTGGCATTCACCGTCTGCAACACGCCGATGGCGAGGCTGCGCGGGGAGTGCCCGCGGAAACCGCGCAAGGCATCGTGAGCGCGCTCCAGGCCATCGAGCAGTGGCACCGCGTGGTTGTAGAGGGTGTGTGCCGCGACTGTCGGCAGCAGGCGTTTGCCGCTGCGCTGGAACAACGCCACATCGAGGTTCTGCTCGAGCTGGCGGATCTGCTGCGAAAGCGCCGGCTGGGACAGCGCCAGGCGTTCGGCTGCACGCCCTACGTGACCTTCCTCGTAGAGCGCGACGAAATAGCGGAGCTGGCGAAAATCCATAAGCGGGGCTTATCAACGAAACTGGAAAATCGAAATGGATAGGGACCTACCCGAGCGCCTAGTCTAGTGCCACTCCGCTTCCACAAGCCGGTAGACAAAGGTGGAAGGCCTCGGCATCCAGGGCGTTTTCATAGGCAAAGACGAAGGGTAACGAGCGCCATCGACCAGCCGGAAACGCATCGGAAAGCCCGGCCGGCATGCAGTGGAAAAGGAGACGGCCCGATTGCAGGGCCATGAATGCCTGGGAAGCAGCCCGTCGACTGGCGCGGCGGCTTCCCGCGAAAGTCCTCGCGTCCGCCCCCGGACGTCTGTTTAGTCCAGTGGGCGGCTTTTATTCCCGGAAGGGGTTGTACCTGTAGGAGCGGGCCATGCCCGCGATCGCGCGCATGGCGCGCTCCTACAGGCAGCGCCAGGCTTCAGAGCTCTATCTCGCCACCCGCCAGCGCGCACAGCTCGGTGAAGTCGACGATCTCCGTCTCCCGTCCGTTTACCTGCAGCAGGCCGTTCTTCTGCAGGCGGGTGAAGCTGCGCGAGACGGTTTCCACCGCCAGCCCCAGGTAATCGCCGATCTCGTGGCGCGACATGCTCAGGCGGAAGCGCAGGGCGGAGAAGCCGCGCTCGCGGAAGTGCGCGGAAATGTTCAGCAGGAAGGCGGCGATCCGCGAGTCGGCATTGAGCCGCGAGAGCAGCAGCTTCATCTGCTGATCCTCGCGAATCTTCCGACTCATCATCAGCAGCAGCTGGTGCGACAGCCCGGGAATCTGCTGCGACAGCTGCTCCAGCTGGTCGAAAGGAATCTCGCTGCACAGCGTGCTTTCCAGGGCGATGGCCGACACCGGGTAGCTGCCCTCGTCCATGCCGGAGAAACCGAAGATCTCGTTGGCGTAATAGAAGCCGGTAATCTTCTCGATGCCCTGTTCGTTGGTGGTCACCGTCTTCAGCGAACCGGAGCGCACCAGGTAGACGTTGTGGAAGGGGTCGCCCTGGCGGAACAGGTGGTCGCCCTTGTGCAGCAGGTGGCCGGGCTTGATGATCGCTTCCAGCTCGAGAAGCTTGTCGTCGCTGAGGGTGGGCGGCGCCAGTCGACAGTTCTTGCAATACGGTTGCGGCTTCAACATCTGATTCATCCGATAGTCCCCTATACGCCAGCCGCAACCGCGTCCGGCGGCCGATTTCACTCCTAAGAACATAGCAACAGATGGGCATCTGTCATCCGTAGGCCGACAGACATGTCCGCTTTGCAGTGCGCATTCCCGACCTTTTCTTGATCCGTCCTTGACCGGTTCTTCACCTGACGCTCGTCAGGCTGCGCGCCGCAAATGCTTATCACTGGAGCTGTGCCTGCAATGAACAAATTGCCGCAAATCACCCTCGCGTTCTGGGTGATGAAAATCTGCGCCACCACCCTCGGCGAAACCGCCGGCGACCTGCTGTCCATGACCCTCGACGTCGGCTACGCGGCCAGCTCGCTGATCCTCATCAGCCTGTTCCTGGTCACCCTGTTCGGCCAGCTCGCGACGCGCCGCTACAACCCCTGGCTGTACTGGCTGGTGATCCTCTCCACCAGCACCGCCGGCACCACCATGTCGGACTTCATGGACCGCACCCTGGGCCTGGGCTACGCCAGCGGCTCGGCGATCCTGGTCAGCATCCTGATCGCCACCTTCGCGCTCTGGCGCCTGAGCGGCACGCCGCTGGCGGTGGGCGACATCCGCAACCTCAAGGGCGAGCTGTTCTACTGGGTGGCGATCCTCTTCTCCAACACCTTGGGCACCGCGCTGGGTGACTTCCTCGCCGACGACTCGGGCCTGGGCTTCGCCGGCGGGGCGCTGCTGATCGGCAGCCTGATCGCCGGCATCGTCGTGCTGCATTACTTCACCCGCATCAGCTCGGTGTTGCTGTTCTGGCTGGCCTTCGTGCTGACCCGGCCGTTCGGCGCGACCCTGGGCGACGTGCTGACCAAGAGCCACGAGAAGGGCGGCCTGGACTTCGGCACCATCGGCTCCTCTGCCGTGCTGGCCGGTGTGCTGGTGGTGCTGGTGATCATCGCCAGCCTGCGTGAAAACCGCGAGGAACGCCTGCCGGCGGTCGCCGCCAACGGCTAGATGAAATCTCGGGCTGGCTTCGTGAAATTCGTTGTGATATTTTTCATGAAAAATAAATACGACAATTTCATGAGGTCGCCATGTTCCTGCGTTCGAACCAGCCTGTCGGCACTTACTACGCCGCTGCCAATCCGGAGTTGCTGCAGCCCCGCGCACAACTGACGGACGCGCTGGAGTGCGAAGTGCTGGTGATCGGCGCCGGGTTCAGCGGCCTGCACACCGCGCTGCAGCTCGCCGAAGGCGGGCGCCAGGTGTGCGTGATCGAAGCCAGCCGCATCGCCTGGGCGGCGTCCGGACGCAACGGCGGCCAGGCATTGCCCGGCTGGTCCAGCGACCTCGGCCCGATCGAGGACGACCTCGGCCATGAAGGCGCCCTGCGCTTGTGGCAAGGCATGCTCTGGGCCGCGCGTGAATTGCGCGACCTGCCGCAGCGCCACGGCTTCGACTGCGACTACCGCGTCGGCCACCTTTGGACCGCCGTGCTGCCGCGCCGCGTCGGCATGCTCGAAGAGTGGCAGGAAGAGGCCGCCAAACGCTGGGGCTACGAAGGCCTGCAGATGATCTCCCGCGCCGAGCTGCCGCAGTGGGTCGCCAGCGACCGCTACCTCGCCGGCCTGTACGACCCGAACTCCGCGCACATCAACCCGCTGAAACTCGCCTACGGCCTCGCCGATGCGATCGAGAGGGCCGGCGGGCGCATCTTCGAACAAACCCGCGCGCTGCGTTACAGCGAGCAGGGCAACGGCTACCTGGTCGAGACCGAGCACGGCACCGTGCGCTGCTCCGCCCTGGTACTGGCCTGCAACGCCTACATCGACGGCCTGGATAAAGACGTCTCGGGGCGCATCCTGCCGGTCGGCACCTACCAGGTCGCCACCGCGCCGCTGGGTGCCGAGCTTGCGCACTCGCTGCTGCCGAAGAACTGCTGCGTCACCGACAACCAGTTCGTCCTCGACTACTTCCGCCTGACCCCCGACCACCGCCTGCTGTTCGGCGGCGGCTGCACCTACCTGGGCGGCCTGCCCAGCGACATCCGCGCCGCCACCCGGCCGTACGTCGAGCGGGTGTTCCCGCAGCTGCGTGGCGTGGAGCTGGAATACGCCTGGGGCGGGCACATCGACTGCAGCATGCGCCGCACGCCGGACGTTGGCCGTCGCGGCAACCTCTACTGGCTGCAGGGCTATTCCGGCCATGGCGTACTGCCCAGCCTGGCCGCGGCCCGTGCGGTCAGCCAGGCGATGCTCGGTCGCGAAGAGGAACTTGATCTCTATCAACGCCTTAGCAATCCCGGCTTCCCCGGCGGTCAGCGATTTGCCGCGCCACTGGAAGCCATCGGCAAAGCCTGGTATCGGTTGCGGGACTTCTTCTGACCCGAGCCGGAAAGCGCCTATGCAAGAGCACGAAAACGAACACCTAGCGACCCTGATCCGCGACCTGCGCAAGCACAAGAACCTGACCCTTGGCGCGCTGGCCGAGCGGATCGGTCGCTCGGTCGGCTTCCTCTCCCAGGTCGAGCGTGGCCTGTCGCGCCCGACCGTGGCCGACCTCACCGCCATCAGCGAAGCCCTGGGTGTGCCGACCACCTATTTCTATGCCGGCGGCCCATCGCGCACGACCTCCTGGGTGACCCGCCCGGCCGACCGCCGCACGCTCTACTACGCCGGCGGCATCACCGACATCCTCGCTTCGCCGAGCATGTCCGGTGGCTTCTCGATGCTCGACAGCATCCTCGCGCCCGGCGCCACCAGCGGTGAAGACCACCTCAACGACAGCTCCGAGCAGGGTGGCTTCGTCCTCGAAGGCGAACTGACCCTCTGGTACCAGGACGAAACCGTCACCCTTTACCCCAACGACAGCTTCCAGCTGCCGCCGCACGCCAAGTTCCGCTACGGCAATCTCACCGACAAACCAACGAGGGTGCTCTGGATCTTCACCTGATTCCCTCGCAGGCCCTCGCGGCCTGCCGGGTGAACGCTCCGGCCGCGCCTGACACACAGGCAACTACAAGATGAACCGCCAAACCTTCCCCGATCTGCTCAGCGAAGTTCGCGCCTTCCGCGCCCAGTACCCGGAGGTCCGCTACGTCGACCTGATCTGCCTGGACATCCCCGGCCACTTCTACGGCAAGCGCTACCCGGTCGACATGCTCGAGAAAGTCGCCGCCGGCAGCCCACTGAAGCTGCCGCAGAACTGCGTCCTGCTGGGCGTGCAGGGCGGCCTGCACCCGATCGGCGACTACTGCTTCAACGACGGCGACCCGGACGCCCCGCGCCGCCTGGTGCCCGGCACCCTCAAGCCGGTGCGCTGGGAGAACCAGCCGCTGGGCCAGATGCTGATCACCTCCGACGGCACCGAGGCGCCCATCGAGTTCGAACCGCGCGAAGTGCTGGCCCGCGTGCTGAAGCGCCTGGAAGGCAAGGGCATTCGCCCGGTAGTGGCGTTCGAGCTGGAGTTCTACCTGTTCGACAAGAAGCTCAAGGACGGCCTGCCGCAGTACCCGCGCGACCCGCTGTGCGACGACGAAGACGACCAGCCGAACATGCACATCGAGCGCCTGTCGCGCTTCTCCGACGTGCTCCATGAAGTGGTCGAAGCCGCCCGCGAGCAAGGCGTGGACGCCAACGTCATCACCGCCGAAATCGGCCCGGGCCAGTTCGAGATCAACTTCGCCCACTGCGAAGACGGCCTGCACGCCGCCGACCAGGCCGCACTGTTCACCCGCGCTACCCGTGGCGTGGCGCTCAAGCACGGCCACCGCGCCAGCTTCATGAGCAAGCCCTACCTGCACGCGCCGGGCAGCGGCATGCACGTCCACGTGAGCCTGTACGACCGCGAAGGCAAGAACCTGCTCGACGGCGACAACCAGCGCCCGCTGCGCCACGCCGTGGCCGGCTGCCTGGAACTGCTGCCGCACTGCATGCCGATCTTCGCCGCCAACCACAACGCCTACCGCCGCTACGGCTCCCGCGTGAACGCCGCGAGCAAGGCCAGCTGGGGCTTCGAAGACCGCGACGCGTGCATCCGCATCCCGGAATCCGACGGCAAGAACCTGCGCATCGAACACCGCCTCGCTGGCGCCGACGCCAACCCCTACCTGGTCCTGGCCGCCATCCTCACCGGCATGGAACACGGCCTGGAAGCCGGCAAGGAGCCGATCCCGTCGCTCAACGAAGATCGCGAAAGCGGCATCGAATTCCCCCGCGACATGCTCGGCGCGGTGGCCGCGATGGAAAACCACCCGGTGGTGAAGGACGGCCTGGGCAGCGAGTTCGTCTTCGTCTACTGCGAGAACAAGCGCCACGACCACCTCGACTTCATGAACGAAGTCAGCGCCCGCGAGTACCGCTGGTTCCTCTGACGCAAGGCGCGTCCTGTAGGAGCGAGGGGGACGCCTAGCTCTTGCTCGCGAACCCAGCCCCGCAGCGGGGCCAGGTTCGCGAGCCTCGCAGGATGGGTTGAGGCACGAAACCCATGCGGCAGCCGTACGACCCCGCACCATGCCTCACCCCGTAGGGCGCATAACCACAAGGTGGTTATGCGCCGTTGCGGAACAACTCCGACTCGATCACCCGTATCGCATCCGTCAAGCGCCCCCACAACTCGCCCTGCCACTCCAGCACACTCGAGTTGCGCCAAAGCGCCGCGCCGAGCCGCTGGCGGGGCAACGCCGGATCGTCCAGCTCCGCATCGCGCAGCACCGGCACCACCTCGTTGGTCAGCCACTGCCGCAGCTCGCGGTTCTCCGGGTGATAGAGCTGCACCACCAGCAGCATGTAGACCCCGCTCTCGCTGATCAGCAGCTCCCTCTCCGGCTGGCCGCCGCCATTGAGCAGCACCGCCTTGCGCGTCTGGTCCCGGTCCAGCTTGTTGGTGATCCGCTCGTTGAGCGTGCTGTTGGTCAGCCGCGCCAAATCCGCGGCAACGAACCACGCCTGGCGATCGATCAGCACCGCCCGCAGTTGCCGATGGTTACGCACGAAAGCCATAGGCTTGAGAACGGATTCAGAGGAAGGGGAAGGGATGAAACTCATGCTGTAGCTCCTTGCTGTTTTCAAGAAGCCGCCACCGGAAGACCGGGAGGGGAGGCGGACCGTGCAAGGGTGGAAAACCGGGTCAACGTAACAAAGACCGGCCGGACCGAAGTCCGCCTCGCACGGTCCGCCATAGACTGCCAGGGCAAATCCGACACGCTGTGCCTGAAAAGCTCTGCTATGGCGTTGTTACGTTGAGCAACAGGTTTCCACACCTGACCCCGGCAAAACCGAGGCGGCCGAAACCTTACGCAGAGGGCTTGTAGGACGGCAACGCAGTCGCAGTGTAGGACTTTTCCCAATCTCGCCCGAATGAGTATTTGGCTCATCCGGTGAGCCGAATAGGAGGGTTATTCGGCTCACGCAGGCCAGAAATGACAAAGCCGCGCAATGCGCGGCTTTTGTGTATCTGAAAGGTGGTGGGCCCACACGGACTCGAGCCGTGGACCGAAGGACTAGGAGTTGCCTAGAAACGCTGCAAGCCCAGTGAAATCGGGTGTAGCTTAGCGCAGGTACAGTTAGCTGAAAGCATCGTCGTAGAGCGGTTTAAGCGTAATTTGGCGAAATCTGTAAAAGCTGGGCACTGTACCGCCAGTGTACTGTTTTTTGTACCGCCCCCCCCGGATACCGGCTGCCAGTGTCGCTTTGCAGGATCGTCGTTAGAGATTAGTTCTCCTGATAACTACGTTCGATTAGGTGCTTGGCGCGCTCAAGGTCGGCTTGGTTGCGTAGGCTCAGCTCCAGGTCGCCCGTGCCCCAATGGCCGATAGTGCGCACATCACGGCTGAAGCCGTCGACTAGTTCTACTGAGTCTGGATTGAGCTTGAGCATCAGCAGCAGGCGCTTGGGCTGGGGTACTAGGCTGGCAAAGTTTTTCAGGCGGCGAAAGGCTACATAGAGCTTCAGGTGCTTTTCCTGCACATCATCACCAAGGGAGTGCAAGTAGCTGTTGGTCTGCTCGAACAGCGCTGCTATCTCTGGCGTCGCCTGAGCTAGCTGTTCCTGCCAGTTTTTGTCCTTACTTACGGCCGCTGGCTTGCCTGGCTCGACAGCAACTGCCTTGGGTACCGTTGAAGCGTCCGCCACGCTTACACTATTGACCAGCTCCAGCAGTAATAGGTCATCGCCAAACAGCTTGTAGCGGATCAGCTCGATGTTGCGTTGGATCAGTTGCACTGCATGTTGGTCGTAGCGAGTAAAGTCCGCGGCGATGCACAGCAGGCGCGTGCCACTCCACTCGATCTGCTCGGCTGCTTCCTTCCCAAGTTTCTCCATGACCAACCAGCGAAACTCAGCTTGATGATCAAGCAACCAGTCCAGATAGAATAGGCCTTGGTTGATCACGTTCTCGTTGCTGTGTCGTTTGTATTCGACGATTACCGGGCAGCCATTTTCGTCTAGGCCCAGGGAGTCGATGCGGCCTTTGTGGGTCTTGCCTGTAGCGTATTCGCTGGCGAGAAAGCGCACCCCAAGAAAGCATTCCATCTGCGCTTCGATCAAACTCTGTAGCTGTTTTTCTACTGCTACGGAACGGCCTGGAAGTTCAAGTGCGGCTTGTTGCCCATTCAGGCGGAATAACTGAATATCGCTCATGCGCCTTCTTCCATTATTTGCGCGCCAGAGGCCTTTAGAATGGCTTTTAACTCGGGAATGATTTTATTTGGAATTTCTGCCGCCTGGCTAATGGCTACATATTTAAAAGTGTTCAAATCAAATGGGACTTGGTCTTCCGCGTTACTTGGCTCAAATAGGAAAATAAGCCGATTTCCTTCGTGATGCTTCAGTGCATAGCCGGCTTCAATGTAGACATTTGGGCGATGACCAGTTAGGTCACAAATGATGATGTCAGACGAAGCAATAGCCTCGTACATTCGATTGTGAATTGGAAAAGATCCACCCTCCTCCGTACCCATATCTACCAATTCCAAGCCGATTCCATTTTGCTGCTGGAGGTTGGTCAGGGCCTGCCGAAGCTGTTGCAGCCGTAAATTTGCTTTGTTATGCGCGTCATTCGGCGCGTTCGGTGCTGGATACCAGCGCGCAAGAAAAACTTTCTTTGGAATTCGGGATTGGGCTGCTTTAAAGGTTTTGAGCAGTTGCTCTGCCGGAGACAAAGGATCAAGCAAACTTGTGATTCCTTGGCCGCCAAGCCAATGCCCAATCCTGTCGAGGTAGTTTACAGTCCACCGAACTTTCTGCTCGTAATCCTCTTCCTCCGCTTCGCGCCAAATCCGTGCCGCTAACTCAAAAAAGCCGTAGGTGCTACACAAAGATGGGTGGTACACGGTCAATCGGGTAGAAATATCCGCCAGTGCGGCAAACAGATCGTCTGCAAAGGCGGTCAAGGTTTGCCGATCTTGGGCGATGGCCTCGTCCATAGCGATCAAATTGCGCGCCGACTCCCATAGCGCAGTCAAAGGGCGCTCGCCAAATCGCTGCCTGGCCTGGGGCGTCAAACCTTTCAGGCGGTCAGCCAACAATCGAGTAAGGTGTAGCGCCGGGTTATAGGCGAATTCGTTGTCTGGTGTCATGGTGTGCGCGGGATCTTGTCCAAGCAACAGTCGTAGTCCGTGCTCCGACTCTAGCGGTAAAGCAGTACTGTTGATTGTGTGGAAGATCAGTGATTCGGCAAAGTCATCTACATCGTTTTCTGACGGACCGAGCAGGACCATACAAAAGGGAGCCAGATATTTGGTCGGAGTATTAGGGTCATCTGTTAGCTGCTCGGCCAAATGAAGGCGATGATTCCCATCGATTCGGCGGATAATTTTTTCCTGTTTGAGTCGCTCCAGATTGTTGCGATGGATACGCAGCCGTTGCATGCGCATGCTCGGGCTCGAATAGCGCCGGCTGATGTTAATTAGACCGCCATCCTGGCTCTGCACTCCGAAAACCGTTTCGCCCAGTCCAATTGTTTTTTCGCCAGACGCAAGTTGCGCAGGAGTAATTACATCGGCGCCAACAAGAAAATTTACAGGGGTCCGAACTGAAAGAATCACCTCAGGGAGAAAGCGGTTTTCGCTCTGCTCCAGGTAGTTCTTGATCTCCTCCGCATGCTTAGCTGACTCCACCCGCTGATGTCCCACAACCCGAAAGCCTTGCTCACCGTCTTCCATCCTGTAGGGCACTGAGACAGCTGCAAGGTCGCGTAGGTCGGCAAAGCCCCGAATGATGCGGAATATGCCGAGTACACTTTCTGAAAATAGCCCCTCGAATTCGATGTATTGGCGGCCTCGGGACATGTCAGCTTGCCTCCGCAGAGCGCGTATCAAGGATCATTTTTTCGATTTCTTCTTTGGCTTTTTGAAGACTAAATTTAGCCTCATCCAGCAACTTGCGGGCTTCTTTTCTCTTTGCTTCAATTTCGGCGATGATTTCCTCTTGTATATCCAGAGGGGGTAGCGGAAATCGCAACGCCATAAGGGCCGGTTTCGAGATATTTTTCATCGTAGGTGACGCGCCGGTGAGGTTATTCTCTATCTGCCACCGCAGGTGCGGAATTTTGAGTATCTCATCTAGATATTTTGGCAAAATTGTCGACTCTTCTTTCCAGATAACACGGAAGAGCTTGTCAGATAGCATCAGCTTAGGGCGAACTCTGTCAACTAAGCCACATGCCCCAACATAGTGCGCAATGTTGGCGCGACTGATGATGAGATCGCCGGACTTAACTTCGTATTGTTCCCTCTGCTTAAGGTCTGGTGGCAATGCCTTGTTCTGACTCTCATCGAACCAACCGAATGAGACCGCGCCGACCTTTAGAACCCCCCACTCTTCATCTGACGCTGGCCGCGTAAGACACTTCGGACTCCAGCCGTTCTGAAGGTCATCAATGACATCAGAAAGAGAGACGATGGGGTACGGGCTCATTTCAATATTCGGACGTCGTGACATTTCGCGTGCGAGCTCCACCCCCCAGCGCTCAATTTCTTTCCAAGAGGAAACGAACGCGCGTCGTGAGTGAGGCGTAATCAACGCTTTGAGGCCGACCTTTGAGGCGAGCAAGGATGGCGTGCTTTTTGCCAGCTCTTGTGAGGCAGCCATATCCTCTATAGTTTTGGAGTTAGCTGCATCCCAATGGGCCACAATTTTTTGCTGGATCGGCAGCGGCGGAATGGGGACCGGAATTTCAAACAGGTTCTGTACGAACAGGCGTTCTTTGACGCCGCCGACCCTATGACACTCGATTTGATCCAAGAAAAAGTCGGTTTTAATGAGGATTTCCGCGAATGTCGGTAACAATCCAGGCCGTGGTTTCCATACCTGGTATTCGGGACTGGTGATTGCATCTGGTGGAACATTTCCAACCCTGCCCAAAGAGCCAACATTGGCCCGCGTTGGGTTGTGAAAAAAATAGTCTTGGCGAATACGCTTGTAATTTGAGTTGAACTCAGCTCCCTTTTGAAGCTTGCTAAGAAACACGCCCGACTCATTGCTGATACCGTAAATCGGCCATTCCTTCTCGGGCTCGCTCCTTGGATCTACTAATTCCGTTGCCTCATCTGCGTACTCTCCGAGCGGCACGAAATTCGGGTGGCGCTGGGCAAAAAGAGCTGCACGAGCGCTTTTAAAGTCCCAGCGCGGTAAGAGTGACCATTGAGAGATAACGGGCTTTCTTTTTATTTGGCGAGGCTCCATTTCTTACTCCCCAGCTTCCAGAAACGAGTCGGGGTTTGACCTGAATTCCCGATACCACTCCAAACAGGTCTTGTCGCAATAATGGGGCTGGTTGGCGTTGGGATAAAGTTCGTTCTGGTCTTCTTCGCCAGTGGCTGATATGCCTACTTTTTCCGCCTCGTACATAAAAATTGGGTAATCGAAACGCTTTTTGAGCAATTGCCGGGTCTCAGCAAGTTGCTGAACTTCCATTGCCTTCAAATAGTCCTTTAGCTCTTTTTGCAGGGCACTACGTCGCTCGACGTCCTTCGTCTGTTTGGTTGCCGAGATTTCACTTTCCAGTCGCATGCGCTCTGCTTGGGTTTTGTCAGCGTATTTGGCTTCAATCTCCGCCTTGGCAGTGGCGTAGATATTGTCAAATTTCTGCTGTTCCTCTTCAGTGAACTTTTGCAGAAAGAGCAACGAACATTTCACGCTGGCCCCTGAGCTGACAAAGGTCTCTTGGGGTAGGCTAATTACGGCGCGGAGGAAGGCGCGGTCTTCAGTAAACTCGCGCACGTAGGTGAGTGATGGATTGTTGAAAATGCCTTCCGGCAGCACAATTCCGAGACGACCGCCAGGCTTGAGGAGGTCGAGGCAGCGCTCGATAAAGAGCACTTCGGTCTTAATCTTCGCTTTATCGCTTTTAGGCAGTTCAAATAAACTGGTAATGGGCTTGTTTAATGCTGCTTGCACACGATTCTGAGCCTCAAGATAGAGATCTCCGTACTCATCGAGATAGCGCAGTTTTGCAACCGCGCTCACCTTGATATCTGACTCGAGAATTTTATCTGTAGGCTCGACATTAGCTCCAAAAGGTGGGTTCGTGAGGATAATATCGAAACGCCCCTCGAAGATGCCGTTAACATTTAAGAAACCGTCGTGGTGATGGACTCCGCCGTGGCCATCGCCGTGCATGATCATGTTCATCTTGCTGGTACGTGCCATACGGTCGTTGGCGTCGGTGCCATAAATACAGCGATTTGAGAGCTTCCACATACGGGACCCCTCATTCTTCTGGTCAAGAAGCGCCTGTATTTCGGTGAATTTGTCTTGAAGCTTCTTGGCGCGCTCCTCTTCGTTGAGAGATCCGTCCTTTTCGACTCTGGCCTTGAACTCGTTGTACTCGCGGTCAGCGTCGGCAAGTATTTTTTCTCGGACGATTTCAAATACCCGAATCAGAAAACCGCCTGAGCCGCTAGCCGGATCGCATGCAATCTCGCCTTCTTTAGGGTCAAGCATATGCACCATAAATTCGACGATAGTGCGAGGGGTGAAGAACTGGCCGATTTCGCCTCGGAAAGTGCGGCCGAGGAATCGCTCAAAAGCGACGCCTTTCACGTCTTCGCTGGTGTCGGAGAGGTTGTATTTCTCCAGCTCCTTGACGATGGCTTCGCCGGTGGCAGGTTTTAAGTTGATGCGCTCGTCGTCATCGAAAATCTTGTCAGTAGCGTAGGCGAGCTTGGTTTGCTGGAACAGATTGTCGAGCGGGTTCTCGGCAATCTGGCTTTTCAGCACATCGACGGTAAAGAGGTTGGTTTTATTGCGTCGAGTCAGCAGTGAACGTTCCACGTAGACCTTGATGAAAAGCACCTTAGCAATTTCATCGAAGGCGGCCGCCGGGTCTTTTTTCTCCCGGTTACGGATGATGTTGTGGCATTTGTGCAACAGATCGGCGAACTCCTTTTCTTTGAAGGCGCGGAGCTTGGAAAGCAGCTCCTCGATGTCCTTGTCCGAAGCGTCGCCATGCGGGATGTTCTCGATTTCTTCCGTGTAGCCGGGCACTTTGTCTTTCTTGACCCGCCAGTACTTGGTTTCCCGCGAGTTGTGGGTAACGAAGAATGGAGCACCGCAGATACGAGCGTAGTTTTCGCCTTGTGTGTAGTCCTGTGGTTTAATCGTCACATTATCGGATTTGCATTCAACGATGATGAAAGGTGCGTTGTTGTCTGCCTTATCCTGAGCTGTACGCCAGATAACAAAATCTGCGCGGGATGAGGCTGAGCCGCGGCCGGTTAAATCCATTTCTTCTGAAATTTGCGGCAGGTCAAAGCCGTACTCATTGACCAGGACGAGCAAGTATTCCTGTCGCACTGTTTCCTCAGGTGTTTCTACAAGCCATTTGCTGCGTACATGGCTCCAGATTTTTCTTTTCTTTTCATCACGTTTAATTGCCAGCGTGCTCATTCTTTGTCTCATCCATTAAGCCTCCAGGTCTATTTCCCTGGTGCTTGTTAATCTTCAATTTTATTTCGTGGCTTGGGTGTTTCCGCCCTCATTGGGCCCGCCCGCCCGCACCCATTCATCCACGGCTGACAGCTGAAATTTCCACAGCCGCCCAACTCGGTGCGCAGGCAAGCCTCTTTGCTCCCGCCAGCGGTAAACAGTGTCTTTAGCCACCCCAAGATGTTGTGCGACGTGCTCGGCAGTAACCCACGGTTCTGTGTTCATTGCAGTTGTGCTCGGGTGCTTTCTGTCTAAAGTCGTTTAAAGTCGTCTTTAGTCTATCAAAGACTGCCAAATTCGGTGCTAGGTCTTAGGCTGCCTCGGTGGCAGTCTATAGGGCTTGCTGGGGGGCTAGTTCAGCTGGCTCAGTAGCTGGGGTGATTGAAACTATGCTTGTTCAAAGACTCTGCATGGTTTTGCATTTGGGGTAGCTTGAGCAGCCCCAGAACTGTTGGCCGGCATTGGCCCCTGTTTTAATGGTGCGAATTACCAGCGCGCTACCGCATTTCGGGCATTGCCGTTCGGCTGCCGGATCACTACGGCGCTTGAGGTTTTGCACATGCTCGCGGTGGGTGGCGAAGGTCGGCGCGCGGCGGCCGGTTTGCAGGGCGTGCAGCATGGCGTTGACTTCAGCCTCGCTGAATACCGGCTGCTGGAATGACTTGATATACCGGATAAAGTCGATGCCTTGGGTCACGTTGACCGGCACTTCGGTTTTGAAGGTGCTGCCGCCGACGAAGGTGATGACCGAGTGCAGGTGCTCGACGCTGACGCCAAGGGTGGCCTCCATGGCTTTGAGGTGCTTGTAATTCTGCCGCAACGGGTTCTGGAATTTGAAGGTGCGCTTGTAGAGCTTCTGCGTCCACTGTGCCTGCTTCTCGCTGCCGAAGATCCAGCCGTTCATGTTCTTCGTTTCCAGCACGAAGATGCCGTAGGGCGAGAGGAACACGTGGTCGATCTGCGTGGTGCCGTCAGGCGTGTCGAGCGTGACGTTGTGCAGGCGGCGGTAGGTCTGCTTATCCAACTGCCAATGGGCAAACAGCCGCACCAGGAGTTCGCCGATATGACCCTTGGCCCATGGCGACTTGAGCAGGCCGATCAGCAGCATCAGCGGGATAACCCAACCGAGTGTGCCCCAGGTCTGCGCGATGATCGGGGTGAAGTCCATTTCCTGTCCTAGTAATCCAGAATTAACCGGATAGTAGCGAAACCTGGCGTAATGGCACTACACCATTACGGTGCGCCCGGTGTGCTGCTTTGTTGCTGCGGGTTAGCCGTGAGCGTTTGCCGAGTGTTGTATTTGGTAGCGCGTGCTGCGCCCGCCGCCCGGTAGCCTAGCCAGGCAGCCTTTCTCAACAAGGTCGCTCAGGTGGCGCGTGGCGGTGGCTTTCGAGACCTTGGCCACGGCCTGGTATTGCGCGGCGCTGATGCCGTTCTCGAAACCTTTCTCGCCGCCATCGAGCAAGCGGTTAAGCACTTTGATCTGCTCGGCAGACAAGGCTTGGCTGCGGTGTGCCTGCCAGAAGCGCGCCTTGACCAGCACGCGGTCGATACGAGCAAGGGCCTGTTCCAGGCTGTTGAGCAGGGTTGCGAGGAACCATTGCAGCCAGGCGGTGATATCCAGCGTGCCCTTCTGGCTTGCTTCCAGGATGCGGTAATAGCCGGCGCGGTCGTCGAGGATGCTTGCTGACATGGCGTAAAAACGGATGGCCTGCTGTTCGCCCTGCGCCAGTGCCAGGTCGGTGATGGCGCGGGTAAGGCGACCATTGCCGTCATCAAAGGGGTGCAGGGTAACGAACCAGAAATGCGCGATGCCGGCGCGCAGCAGCGGGTCGAGGCTGACGTCGCCGCGGCTGTGTGCGAACCAGGCGAGGAAGCTGTCGAGCTGCTGCTCCAGGCCTTCGCGTGGGGGCGCTTCGAAGTGCACGGTGGGGTTGTCCAGGCGGCCGGAGACGACCTGCATGGGCTCTTCACCGCGCAGTGCGCCGACGCGGATGCGCTGGCCCAGTTGCAGTTCTTCTTCCGGGAACAGCCAGCGGTGCCAGGTGCGCAGGCGTTCGAAGGTCAGCGGTTGATCAAGGCGGCCGGTGGCGTCGAGCAGCAGTTCGGCCAGGCCTTCGCTGCGCGGGCTGGTGCGGCCTTCGGCGACCAGTCCCAGGCGCCGCGCCAGGGACGAGCGCACCGAGCCAACGTTGAGGGTTTCGCCTTCGATGGCGGAGGAGGTGACGATGTTCTGCAGCAGCGCATCGAGGCTGTTCTGAGCCTCGGCGTCAGCGCCTACCGCACCGGCCATGCCGAGCAGCCGGCCCTGGGCCTGGGCGCAGGCGCGCAGCAGCGCGGCGAGGCGCTCGGCCTGCCAGGTGAAGTGCGGCCACGCGGGCTGCTGCCAGATCCATTGGGTGCTTTGCATGGGCTTCTCAAGACGTGGTGAGCCGAATAATCGACTTATTCGGCTCATGATGTGAGCCGATTATGCGGGCTATTCGGCTCACCGGCTAGACGACTTGGGGCCACAGGTTGTCGTTGAGGGCGTCCAGGACGCTGTCGAGGCTGCCGTCCTGGTGCTTGCCGAGTGGGAAAAAGGGGACGGATTGATTTTGGTACTGCTGGAGTCGGCCGGCGCCGGCTGTATGGCGCGACGAAGAGGCTGGCAGCCAGAAACGCAAAAGCCGCGCAATGCGCGGCTTTCGTGTATCTGGAAGGTGGTGGGCCCACACGGACTCGAACCGTGGACCAAAGGATTATGAGTCCTCTGCTCTAACCGACTGAGCTATAGGCCCCCAGAAGGCCGGCGGATTATACCGGCGTCGTCTGCGGGGCGCCAATCGGATGCAGCGGGGTCAGGAATCTTGCGGCGAATTGGTCGGCGGGCAGGGGCGGGCTCAGGGCGTAGCCCTGGACGTGGTCGCAACCTTCGCTGGCGAGGAATTGCTCCTGCTCCTCGCGCTCGACGCCTTCGGCGATCACCGTCAGGCCCATGCTGCGGCCCAGGGCGATGATGGCTCGGGTAATCGCCGCGTCCTGGGCATCTTCGGGGAGGCCGTGGATGAAGGACTGGTCGATCTTCAGGATGTCCAGCGGCAGTCGCTTGAGGTAGCTGAGCGAGGAGTAGCCAGTGCCGAAGTCGTCGATCGCCAGTTGCACGCCCAGGCCCTTGAGGGCGTGGAGGGTGATCAGGGCTTCTTCGGTCTGGTGCATCAGGAAGTTCTCGGTGATCTCCAGTTGCAGCCGGGGCGCGTGCAGGTTGAAGCGCTGCAGCAGTTCGCGCACCTGTTCCACCAGGTCCACCTGGTGCAGCTGGGCGCCGGCGAGGTTCACCGAGAGCGGGCCGAAGGCGGCGTGGCTTTGCTGCCAGCGGCTCATTTGCCGGCAGGCTTCTTCCAGCACCCAGGTGCCCAGCGGCAGGATCAGCCCGGTTTCCTCGGCGAGGGGGATGAAGCGGTCCGGCGGGATGCTGCCCAGCTGCGGGTGGTGCCAGCGGATCAGGGCTTCGGCGCCGACCAGCGAGCCGTCGAGCAGCGATTGCTTGGGCTGGTAGTAGAGCTGCAGCTGGAGGGTTTCCAGGGCGCGGCGCAGTTCGTTTTCCAGGGCCACGCGCTCGGTGGCCTGGAAGGTCAGTTCGCGGGTGTAGAACTCGGTGCGGTTGCGGCCCTGGGCCTTGGCCCGGTACATGGCGGCGTCGGCATTCTTCACCAGGGTGGCGACGTCCCGGCCGTCGCCGGGGTACAGGCTGATGCCGATGCTGGCGCTGACGAAGAACTCCTGGTTGTTGGCCTGGTAAGGTTTGCCGAAGCACTGCAGGAGCTTGTTCGCCACCAGCTCCGCGTCGCGCGGCTGGTGCAGGCCGGGAAGCAGGATGATGAATTCGTCGCCGCCCAGGCGTGCCACTGTGTCGACGTCGCGCAGTTGTTCGCGCAGGCGTTGGGCGATGGACTTGAGCAGCTGGTCGCCGACCGGGTGGCCCAGGCTGTCGTTGATGTGCTTGAAGCGGTCCAGGTCGAGGAAGAGCACGGCGCCTTGCTGGTGTTCTTCCTGCGCCTCCTTGAGCGCCGTGGTCAGGCGGGCCTCGAACAGCAGGCGGTTGGGCAGGCCGGTGAGCGGGTCGTGGTGGGCCTGGTAGTCGAGGCGGGCCTGGGCGTACTTGAGCGTGGAAATATCGGCGAAGACGCCAACGTAGTGGCTGATCTCGCCCTGGCCGTCCCGGACCGCGCTGATGGTCAGCCATTCGGGGTAAAGCTCGCCGCTCTTACGCCGGTTCCAGATCTCGCCCTGCCAATGCCCTTCGGCGTTGAGGTGGTGCCAGAGGGCCAGGTAGAAACTGCTGTCGTGCTGGCCGGAAGCGAGCAGGCGGGGCGACTGGCCGAGCACTTCGTCTTCGCCGTAGCCAGTGATTTCGCTGAACGCGCGGTTGACCGCGATCATGCGCTGGCTCGCGTCGGTGATCATCACGCCTTCGGCGGTGCTTTCGAACACGGTGGCGGCCAGGGTGAGCTTTTCCTGCATCTGCTGGCGTTCTGTGATGTCGCGGGCGATGGTCAGCAGGCAGTCGTCTTCGCCGATGACGATGTGGTGCGCTGAAAGCTCGCAGAGCCGTGCGGCGCCCTCGCGGGTGCGGATGAACGCGGTGAAGCCCTGCACGGACGAGCGCTCGACCAGTAGTTGCAGCAGGCGCCGACGGTCCGCCGGATTGGCCCAGAGGCCCAGTTCGAGGGTCGAGCGGTCGTTGGCTTCGTCGCGGTTGTAGCCGGTGATGCGGGTGAAGCCTTCGTTGGCTTCCAGCAGCATGCCGTCGTGGATCCGGGTGATGAGCATGCCGTCGGGCGAGGCGTGGAAGGCCTTGGCGAACTTCTCTTCGGAGGTGCGCAGCTGTTCCTGGGTGGCCTTGAGCTGGGAGATGTCGCGGACCACCACGACCAGTGCGGGGGTGTCGTCCAGGGCGATCTGCTGGGCCGAGAGCAGGGCGGTGAAATGGCTGCCGTCGCGGCGATGCAGGGTGGTCTCGATGTTGTTGAGGTTCTCGCCCTGCAGGCGCGCGAGCATGCGCGGGCCCATGCCCGGTTCGCCCCAGATGTTCAGTTCCGTGGCGGTGCTGCCGAGGGCTTCACTGGCGGGAATGCCGACCTGTTGCTCGAAGGTGCTGTTCACCGCCAGCAGGCGGCCGTCGATGCGCCGGGCGAGGACGATGATGTCGGGGCAGTGGTGGAAGACCGAGGCGAACTTCTGTTCGGACAGGCGCAGCGCCTGCTCGGTGCGCTTGGTTTCGGTGATGTCGACCATCAGGCCGCGCAGGATGAGTTCTTCGCCGTGGTGGATCAGGGTGATGATGTCGCGAATCCACACCACTCGGCCGTCGGCCGCGAGCATGCGGTAGTCCATGCTGTGGTTGCGCCCGGCGCGGCTCTCGGAGA
Source organism: Pseudomonas sp. QL9 (assembly GCF_041409665.1). NCBI lineage: Bacteria > Pseudomonadati > Pseudomonadota > Gammaproteobacteria > Pseudomonadales > Pseudomonadaceae > Pseudomonas > Pseudomonas sp. QL9. The sequence continues at coordinate 2,099,090 of NZ_CP166971.1, read as the reverse complement.
GGCAGTAGCTCATCGCCTGCTCTGCGTCGTCGGGGTACAGCGTGCGTTGCCAGAAGCCCGGCTTCAGCCATTCGCTCAACGGATAGCCGAGTAGCGCCTGGGCGTGTGGCGAGACGTAGGTGAAGCGGTTCTCCGACAGGCGCATTTCCCAGGCGATGGCGGTCATGCTTTCGACCAGGCCACGGTAGTGCTGCTCGCTGTCGCGCAGGGCCTGTTCGAGCTTTTCCCGGCGCGCCACTTCGCCGCGCAGGCGGCGGTTCATGGCCACCAGCATGGTGACGATGGCGGTGCCGAGAAGCAGGGCTGGTATGCCGAATTTGAGGATCTGGCCCCAGTCGGTGCGGTTGTCGACCAGGCCGCCGACCCAGGGCGTTTGCAGGGCTTCGATCTCGTCGCGGCTGAGGTCGGCAAGCACCTTGTCGAGGATGCCGCTTAGGATCGCCTCGTTATGCGGCACGGCCATGGCGAGTTGATAGCGGTAGGGCGTTTCGCCGCTCACCAGAATGCCTTCGATCTTCAGTTGTCGCAGACTCCAGACGCTGGAGGCGAAGTCGCCCACGAAGGCGTCGACCTGTCCGGTGGCCAGCGCCTGCAGGGCGGCGGGGACGTTGGGCAAGGGCTGCAGATTGAGGTCCGGGTGATTGGCGATCAGCAGTTCGTGGGAGGCGTAGTGGTCGACCACGCCGACCTTGAGTCCGTACAACTGCTTCAGGTTGCTCGGACTGGGCCCGTTCTTGCGGCTGAGGATGACGATCGGGAAGTCCAGATAAGGACGGGTGAAGCTGAGGTATTCGCTGCGTTCGGGCGTGGACATCACGCCGGGCAGCAGGTCGACCTGGTCGTGCCGGGCCTTGTCCAGCACCTCGGCCCAGCTATGCGATTCGGTGGGGATCAGCTGGATCTGCAGGCGCTCGCCGAGGATCTTGACGTAACTGGCCGCCAGGCCCTGGTAGCGGCCCTGGTCGTCGCGAAATTCGAAGGGTGGCCAGGAGGCGTCGACGCCAAGGCGTAGCTGCGGATGCTGCTTGAGCCAGGCCTGCTCATCGGTGCTGAGGGTAAAGGCGTCCGCCTGCGCGACCCAGCACGCAAAGCACAACAAGACTGCCTGCAGACGCGGCATAGCGGGGCCTCGGTCAAGGGAGTATTGGCGAAGTGTAGTCGTGCCCCCGTGCCTGCTGGAACCCCAAAGAAAAACCCCCGGCTTTCGGGCCGGGGGTTCGTCTTCACTCGTCGAGGAAGGAGCGCAGATGCTCGCTTCGCGACGGGTGACGCAGCTTGCGCAGCGCCTTGGCTTCGATCTGGCGGATACGCTCGCGGGTTACATCGAACTGTTTACCGACTTCCTCGAGGGTGTGGTCGGTATTCATGTCGATGCCGAAGCGCATGCGCAGGACCTTGGCTTCCCGGGCGGTGAGGCCGGCGAGGACTTCGCGGGTGGCTTCCTTGAGGCTCTCGCTGGTCGCCACTTCGATCGGCGACTGCATGGTGGAGTCCTCGATGAAGTCGCCCAGGTGCGAATCTTCGTCGTCACCGATCGGGGTTTCCATGGAGATCGGTTCCTTGGCGATCTTCAGGACCTTGCGGATCTTGTCTTCCGGCATGTCCATGCGTTCGCCCAGCTCTTCCGGGGTCGGTTCACGACCCATTTCCTGCAGCATCTGGCGGGAAATACGGTTGAGCTTGTTGATCGTCTCGATCATGTGCACCGGGATACGGATGGTGCGCGCCTGGTCGGCGATCGAACGAGTGATCGCCTGGCGAATCCACCAGGTGGCATAGGTCGAGAACTTGTAGCCGCGACGGTATTCGAACTTGTCCACCGCCTTCATCAGGCCGATGTTGCCTTCCTGGATCAGATCGAGGAACTGCAGGCCGCGGTTGGTGTACTTCTTGGCAATCGAGATCACCAGACGCAGGTTCGCCTCGACCATTTCCTTCTTGGCACGGCGGGCCTTGGCCTCGCCGATGGACATGGCGCGGTTGACGTCCTTGATCTCGTTGACCTTCAGCTCGACTTCGCTTTCCAGGGCAGACATTTTCTGCTGGTTGCGAACTACGTCGGCCTTCAGGCGCTCCAGGGCTTCGGCGTACTTGGGCTTGCCCTTGAGTACGGCGTCGACCCAGCCTTCGTCGGTTTCGTTGCCCGGGAACAGGCGCAGGAAGTCGGCGCGCGGCATACGCGCATCACGCACGCACAGTTGCATGATGGCGCGTTCTTGCTGGCGTACGCGATCCAGTGCATCGCGGACACGGGCGACCAGGGCGTCGAACTGCTTGGGTACCAGCTTGATCGGCATGAACAGCTCGCTCAGGGCGAGCAGTTCTTCGTCGACCTGCTTGGTGCCACGGCCGTGCTTCTTCAGGGCCTTCTTGAATTTCTCAAGCTGATCGGCGACCAGGCCGAAACGACGCGCGGCTTCTTCCGGATCCGGACCGCCATCGCCTTCTTCTTCCTCGGAGTCGCTTTCGCTTTCCTCTTCCTCGTCCTCTTCTTCCTTGGCAGCAGCACTGCTGTCCTTGAGGTCGAGTTCGACTTCCTCGGCCGGTACCGAGCCGTCGTCCGGATCGATGTAGCCGCTGAGGATGTCGGACAGGCGGCCGCCTTCGGTGACCACCCGTTTGTAATCGTCGAGAATGCTGTCAACCGCGCCAGGGAACTGGGCGATGGCACCCATCACCTCGCGGATGCCTTCCTCGATGCGTTTGGCGATTTCGATTTCGCCTTCGCGGGTTAGCAGCTCCACGGTACCCATTTCGCGCATGTACATGCGCACCGGGTCGGTGGTGCGGCCGACATCGCTCTCTACCGCAGCCAGGGCCGCAGCGGCCTCTTCGGCAGCGGCTTCGTCGGTATCGGTTTCCGCCAGCAGCAGGGCATCCGCATCCGGGGCTGTCTCGAATACGTTGATCCCCATGTCATTGATCATGCGGATGATGTCTTCTACCTGTTCCGGATCGGAAATATCCTCCGGCAGGTGGTCGTTGACCTCCGCGTAAGTCAGGTAACCCTGCTCACGACCACGGCTGATCAACTCTTTAAGACGAGATTGCTGTTGCGCTTTTCCGGACATAACACCCTATCCACTGAAGGTCTTGGCGGGCAAAAAACAAGCTGACCATTATAGCTGAAAGATGACCTCAAGCGCCAGATGAGGTCGGGGCGACGGGAATTGCGGTGCGAGTGAGGAGTTCGAGGAGGCGCCCCTTTTCCTCTGAACTGAGTCCGCTTTCGCGATCCTTGCGGATCAGTTGCTCAAGGCTGCGCTCGCGTTGGCTGGCAGCCATCCTAGTTATAGTGTCGAAAAACTGTTGTTCAAGGTTGTCGGCGGAAATCAGCCATTCCTTCTCCGCCAGGGCGCGCAGCAGGCGGCCCTGCTCGGTGCCGTGCCAGCGGGCGATCAACTGCATCGAACGCTGCTTCGGATTCTTCTGCAGGGCCTCGAGCAGGGCGACCAGCAGTTGCGAGTAAGTCTGGTCTTCTCCGGCGAAATGGCTGGCATCTTCGACTTTCTGCGCCAATTGCGGATGATGCAGTAAAGTCCGCAGGGCGGTCAGTGTCGGCGACTCCACGCCGATCTCGGTGCGCGGTTGACGAGGGGTGAAATCACCGCGCTTACCACCTTTCTTGCCGTCCCATTTTCCGTCCCATTTGCGCTCGCCTTTCCACTGTTTCTTCTCCTGCTTGGAGAAGCTGGGTGAGCTCGGGGCTTCGAAATAGCTGGAGCTGTCCTGGTAGTGCGAGTCGCCGTGATCGGCAAATTGCCCTGCGTCGTAATCGGCATATTCATGCGCGCGTTGGTCTGAATGGCTCGGGGCGGAGCTGCCGCCCGAGCTGCGCGGTGCGTTCAATTGGTTGAGCGCTTCGCCGCTCAGGCCGGTGATCTCACCCAGGCGCTGACGCATCAGCAGGCGCAGAGTGTTTCCGGGAATCTTCTCCAGCAGCGGGCTGGCCAGGGTGGCCAGGTGCGCCTTGCCTTCCAGCGTGCTGGGGTCGGCTTCGCGCGTCAGTTGCTGGAAGAAGTAGTCGGCCAGCGGCTGGGCTTGCTGCACCAGGCGGGCGCGGAAAGCGTCGGGGCCTTCGGCGCGTACCAGGCTGTCCGGATCCTCGCCCTCGGGGAGGAACAGGAAGCGTACCTTGCGCCCGTCCTGCAAGTTTGGCAGTGCCGATTCCAGGGCGCGCCAGGCGGCGTTGCGGCCAGCCTGGTCGCCGTCGAAACAGAACAGGATGTTCGGTACCAAGCGGAAGAGGCGCTTGATGTGCTCTTCGCTGGTCGCAGTGCCGAGGGTTGCGACGGCATTGCGGATGCCTTGCTGGGCGAGGGCGATGACGTCCATATAGCCCTCGACCACCATGATCTCGTCGAGATCGCGGTTGTTCTTGCGTGCCTCGAATAGTCCGTAGAGCTCCTGGCCCTTGTGGAAGACCGGGGTTTCCGGGGAGTTCAGGTATTTCGGCTTGTCGTCGCCCAGTACCCGGCCGCCGAAGGCGATCACTCGCCCGCGGCTGTCGCGAATGGGGAAAATTACCCGGTCGCGGAAGCGGTCGTAGCGTTTGCCGCTATCAGGGTTCTCCACCAGCAGGCCGGCGTCGAGCATGGCTTTGAGCTGCAGGTTGTCGCCGCCCAGGTGCTTGAGCAGGTTGTCCCAGCCAGGCGGAGCGAAGCCCAGGCCGAAGTCGCGGGCGATCTCGCCGGTCAGGCCGCGGCCTTTTAGGTATTCCACCGCGGCCTTGCGCGCCGGATGGCTCTTCAGTGCCTGGCGGTAGTAGTCGGCGGCGGCGGCGAGTAGCGGGTAGAGTGGCGAGTCGGTCGGCTGGCGCGGCTTGCCGCGACGACCGTCTTCTCGCGGCACGTCCATGCCGGCGCGTTTGGCCAGTTCCTCGACGGCCTGGGGAAAGTCCAGGCTGTCGTGGTCCATGATGAAGCCGAGCGCGTTGCCGCCGGCGCCGCAGCCGAAGCAGTAGTAGAACTGCTTGTCCGGACTGACGGTGAAGGAGGGGCTCTTTTCCTTGTGGAACGGGCAGCAGGCGCTGTAGTTCTTGCCGGTCTTCTTCAGCTGGATGCGCGAACTCACCACATCGAGGATGTCGGTGCGGTTGAGCAGGTCGTCGATGAAGGATTGCGGGATCAGGCCGGCCATAGGCTCACGCGATACGCGGGGTGGACCAAGCATAGTGCAGCGAGGCTGCGCGGGGCTTGGTTTTCAGTGGCGCGAAAAGCAAAAAACTCCGAGCTTCGCCTGCGCGAATCGGAGTGCGGTGTAGCTTGTCAGGCACTCGCCCGGCGAGTGGGCCGGGCGATGTGCAGCGCGTGCGACTGAGTAGTAAAACTCAGTACAGACGCTCGCGGCGGCGCTGTTCGCGCTGCACTTTCTTGGCATGACGCTTAACAGCGGCAGCGGCTTTGCGCTTGCGCTCAGCGGTCGGCTTTTCGTAGAACTCGCGGCTACGGACTTCAGCCAGTACGCCTGCTTTTTCGCAGGAGCGCTTGAAACGACGCAGGGCTACGTCGAAGGGTTCGTTCTCTTTAACTTTGACGGCGGGCATCCAGGTCGTACCTATCAATGATTACCGGGGATTTGCACGCTCCTGGCAGTAGGCACGGGAGACGGCGGTTTTCAAGGGTTGCGGATATTAACGGTTCGGGCCGAGGAATGCAAAGCCTCCGATCGAAAAACGCTGGTCGGCGTCCGCAGCCGGCGATTATCATGCGCGGCTTCTCATTTGCCCAGAACTGAAGGCTCGAACCCATGCGTGTGCTGGGGTTGGAAACCTCCTGCGACGAAACCGGCGTCGCCCTCTACGACAGCGAACGCGGCCTGCTGGCCGATGCGCTGTTCAGTCAGATCGACCTGCATCGCGTCTACGGCGGCGTGGTTCCCGAGCTCGCCTCGCGCGATCACGTCAAGCGCATGCTGCCGCTGATCCGCCAGGTGCTCGACGAAGCCGGCTGCAAGCCGGACGAGATCGATGCCATCGCCTATACCGCCGGTCCCGGCCTGGTTGGCGCGCTGCTGGTCGGCGCTTCCTGCGCCCAGGCCATGGCGTTCGCCTGGGGTGTTCCGGCCGTCGGCGTGCATCACATGGAGGGCCACTTGCTGGCACCTATGCTCGAGGAGCAGCCGCCGCAGTTCCCGTTCGTCGCCCTGCTGGTTTCCGGCGGCCACACCCAGCTGGTTCGGGTGGATGGCATCGGCCGCTACCAGGTGCTCGGCGAGTCGCTGGACGACGCCGCCGGCGAAGCCTTCGACAAGACTGCCAAGCTGCTCGGCCTGGCTTATCCGGGTGGCCCGGAGATCGCCCGCATGGCCGAACAGGGCACCCCGGGGCGTTTCGTCTTCCCGCGGCCGATGACCGATCGTCCCGGCCTGGACTTCAGTTTCAGCGGTCTCAAGACCTTCGCCCTGAACACCTGGCAGCGTTGCCGGGAAGAGGGCGACGACGGCGAGCAGACTCGCTGCGACATCGCCCTGGCCTTCCAGCAGGCGGTGGTCGAGACGCTGACCATCAAGTGCCGTCGTGCACTCAAGCAGACGGGCCTGAAGAACCTGGTGATCGCCGGCGGCGTGAGCGCTAACCGCGCGCTGCGCGAGCACCTGCAGAAGATGCTCGGCGAGCTGAAGGGGCAGGTGTTCTACGCGCGCCCGCGCTTCTGCACGGACAACGGTGCGATGATCGCCTACGCTGGCTGCCAGCGCTTGCTCGCCGGCCAACAGGAAGGCCCCTCGATCGATGTGCGCGCCCGCTGGCCGATGGAATCCCTGCCGGCCGTCTGAGCACGGTGAGCTGAAAACGACAGGCTGCAAGCTGCAAGCGGCGCGCTGCCACATTCTTCTTGCAGGCTGCGGCTCGCGGCTTGAAGCTTTCTTTCTAGAAGTGCCGTTCGCGCCCTGCCAGCAGGTCGCGAAGGTTGCCGCGATGGCGCCAGACGATGAGCCCGGTCAAAAGGGTCATCGGGAACAGCACCGCCGGCATCTGCCAGGCCAGTAGCGGCAAGGTCAGCGGTGTGGCGACCAGCGAGGCGAGCGAGCTGGTGCGCGAAAGCTTGAAGGTGACGAGCCAGGCCACGACCGCGAGCAGCGCGGCGGGCGGGTAGAGCGCCAGGAGTACGCCGGCGGCAGTGGCGACACCCTTGCCGCCACGGAAGTTGAAGTACAGCGGGTAGAGGTGGCCGAGTACCGCCGCCAGGCCGATCCAGGCTTCCTGCATGGCGCCGACGTCGAACAGGCGGCCGACGAGGACCGGCAAAAGGCCCTTGGCCAGATCGCCGAGAAGCGTGAGGATGGCGGCCTTCTTGCCAGCCAGGCGCAGCATGTTGGTGGCGCCGGGATTGCCCGAGCCGCTGGCGCGCGGGTCGGTGCTGCCGAACAGGCGGCTGAGGAGTACCGCGAAGGACAGCGAGCCAAGCAGGTAGGCGAGGATCGCCAAAAGCCAGACCATGGTTTCCACCGGGGACGAGATTGCCCCGATTCTAGCGGGGCGGCGTGCGCTTGTCGTGCGCCTGCCTTGGAGCGTGCAGCAAGTGGACAAAGTTTTTATCGAGGGCCTGGAAGTCGACACCGTGATCGGCGTCTACGACTGGGAGCGGGGGATCCGCCAGTGCCTGCGGCTGGACCTGGACCTGGGCTGGGACAATCAGCCGGCAGCGGCGGACGACGACATCGCCAAGGCGTTGGACTATGCCGTGCTGTCCGAGCGCATCGGCGCGTTCGCCCGTGACGCGCACTATCAGTTGGTGGAAACCTTCGCCGAACGCCTGGCCGCGCTGCTGATGGCAGAGTTCGGTATCCGCTGGCTGCGCCTGCGGGTGACCAAGCCGGGCGCCGTGGCCGCTGCTGCCGGCGTTGGCGTGGAGATCGAACGCGGATGCCGCTGACCACCGTTTTCCTCGGCATGGGGAGCAACGTCGAGCGCGAGCGTCATTTGCACGCCGGCCTCGAGGCGCTCACCGGGTTCGTCCACAACCTGCGCTGCTCGCCGGTCTTCGAGAGCGAGCCGGTAGGTATCCGTAGCGGTCCCTTCTTCAATCTGGTGGTGACCGGCGAAACCGAGTTGCCGCTCACCGAGCTGAGCCTGCGGCTGAAGCACATCGAGGCCGACAACGGCCGCTATGCGCCGGAGCGCAAGGGCCTGCCGCTGGATATCGACGTGTTGCTCTACGGCGACCTGCATGGCGACTTCGACGGCCTGGTGCTGCCGCGCGCCGAGGTGCTGAAGAACGCCTTCGTGCTCTGGCCGTTGGCGCTGCTGGCTCCTGACGTTCGCCATCCGGGTGTTGATCGCGACTTCGCCAGCCTCTGGGCCGATGCGCAGATCGACCAGAGTCTGTGGCCGGTGCCCTTCCAGTGGCGCGGCATGGAGCTGACCCCGGCGGAGCTGATCCAGGCGCATCCGGCCGCCTAACCGGTTCCGGACTTCCTGCTCGCGAACCGTCGGCGCGCCGGAGGTTCGCGAGCATGCTCGCTCCTACAAGCGCGCTTATTCGTCCGGCGTGTGCGCTGCCTTGTAGGTCTTGAGCGCGTTCAGGCGCTCGCGCTTGAGCGCCTCGCCCAGTTCCGCCCCCTTGAATCCTTTCTCCAGCAGCGGTTGCACGGCTACTTCGCGTGCGGCCTGGGCTGCGCCGCGAAGGTAATCCGCCTGTGGATAAGCACGTTGCTCCAGGCCATGGCGGCCGCGCGCATCCATTTCGCTGGCGGCAATGAACTCTTCGAAGCGCTGCGGCCGGCGATAGACGTCGAAGGCCTGCAGCAACTCGAGCAGGGTATTGGGACGCAGCTCCAGCGCACGGTGCGCGTGGGTGTGGTACTCGCCGACCAGGCGCGCCAGCTCCTGGCAGTCGCGCGGCACCTTGAAGCGTGCGTTGACCGCGTCGATCAATGGCAGGCCAAGGTGTTCGTGGGCGATGTGCTTTGGCCAGTCCTCGCGCCGTGTGCGTGCCTTGCCCAGATCGTGGAGCAGGCAGGCCCAGCGCACGGTCAGTGGCTGCTTGTGTTCGGCGCACTGGCGTAGCACGGCCAGCAAGTGTTCGCCGGTGTCGATTTCCGGGTGGTGCTCGGCCGGTTGTGGTACGCCGAACAATGCGTCTACTTCGGGCATCAGCACGCTCAAGGCGTTGCAGTCGCGCAGCACCTGGATGAATACGTCGGGACGCGTCTCCATGAGGGCGCGGGAGATTTCCTTCCAGGTGCGCTCGGGCGTCAGCGCTTCCAGTTCGCCGGAGTCGGACAGCTCGCGCATCAGCTCCAGGGTTTCATCCGCGACGCGGAAGCCCAACAGCGCAAAGCGCGCGGCGAAGCGGGCGACCCGCAGGACGCGCAGCGGGTCTTCGACGAAGGCCGGGGAGACGTGGCGTAGCAGGCGGGCCTGGAGATCGCGTTCCCCGCCGTAGGGGTCGATGACCCGGCCGTGGTCGTCCTCGGCTATGGCGTTGATGGTCAGGTCGCGGCGGATCAGGTCCTCCTCCAGGGTGACATCCGGGCTGGCGTAGAAGGTGAAACCGCCGTAGCCGCGACCGCTTTTGCGTTCGGTGCGCGCCAGGGCGTACTCCTCGCCGCTCTTGGGATGGAGGAAGACCGGGAAGTCGGCACCGACCGGGCGGTAGCCTTTTTCCAGCATGTCTTCGGCACTGGCGCCGACCACGACCCAGTCGATGTCGCTGGTGGGTTGGCCGAGCAGGCGGTCGCGCACGGCGCCGCCCACCTTGTAGATCTGCATGAAGCTGTCTCCTGTGAAGGGGATAGCTTGGGTCTTCACGGGGGCGGGTTCAAGCCGGGTGCAGGTTCGCGAGCAAGCTCGCTCCTGTGCAGAGCCGAAATCAGCGTGCCGCTTTCGGCACCTGGCCGACCAGTGCCTCGGTGGCGTGCTGCAGCAATTCGCTGCTGGCGTGCTGCGGGCTCAGGCCGGTGCTGACCGTGCCTTCCCAGAGCACCTGGTCCCGCAGGTCGGTCAGGCGCACTCGCAGGGTGCCGGTTTCGTCGTGCAGGCGGTGGATCGCGAGGTACGGGCCGAGGCTCTGCGGTGGCGGCACATCCACCTTGAACTCCAGCGGCGCGTCGCGCAGGGCCAGCCAGTAGTAGACGCGCAGTTGCGGTTGGGCAGAGTCCCGGTAGCCGCGTTGTTCCATGCCCTGGCGCAGCCAGGCATTGAGCAGCGGATAGCGGCTGGCGTAGGGCAGGGCGTCGACGGCATTTTCCGGCGGCATCAGCTGGAACGCGTGCAGGCCCTTCAGGCGCGCGTCGGCCAGCTGGGTGACGTGCGCCTGGGGAATCTGCGTGGTGCAGGTGGCGAGGGCGAGGCAGAGCAGGAGGATGGCGAACAGGCGCATGGCGACCTCGACTGGGCTAGTCGCCATGCTCTGTCGCGCTCCGGAGAGGGTCAACCGATCAAATGGGCGGGATGATCAGGTCGAGACGCGGGTAGCCCTCCTCGCTCTCGCGTTCACCCTTTGGGGGCATGTGGTGGGTCTGCACGATCTGTTCGCCGTTGAGGGTTTCCAGGTGGATGTCGAAGCCCCAAAGGCGGTGCAGGTGCTTGAGCACGTCTTCGGTGGACTCGGCCAGCGGCTGGCGGTTGTGCTGCTGGTGGCGCAGGGTCAGCGAGCGGTCGCCGCGGCGGTCGACGTTCCATATCTGCACGTTCGGTTCGCGGTTGCCGAGGTTGTACTGGGCGGCCAGGGTCTCGCGGATCTTGCGGTAGCCGTCGTCGTCGTGGATGGCGTCGACCAGCAGGTCGTCCTTCTGGTCGTCGTCGAGGATGCTGAACAGCTTGAATTCGCGGATCACCTTGGGCGAGAGGAACTGCAGGACGAAGCTCTCGTCCTTGAAGCTCTTCATGGCGAACTTGAGGGTCTCCAGCCAGTCGCTGCCGGCGTAGTCCGGGAACCAGCGCTTGTCCTCCTCGGTGGGCTCCTCGCAGATGCGGCGGATGTCGCGGTACATGGCGAAGCCCAGGGCGTAGGGGTTGATGCCGCTGTAGTAGGGGCTGTCGAAGCCGGGCTGGTAGACCACGCTGGTGTGGTACTGGAGGAACTCCATCATGAAGCCGTCGGTGACCAGGCCCTCGTCGTAGAGGTCGTTGATCAGCGTGTAGTGCCAGAAGGTCGCCCAGCCTTCGTTCATCACCTGGGTCTGGCGCTGTGGATAGAAGTACTGCGCGACCTTGCGCACGATGCGCACGACTTCGCGCTGCCACGGCTCCAGCAGCGGGGCGTTCTTCTCGATGAAGTAGAGGATGTTCTCCTGCGGTTCGCTCGGGTAGCGCGCCAGTTCGTGTTCCTTGTCCTTGCCGCCGCTGCGCGGGATGGTCCGCCAGAGGTCGTTGACCTGGCGCTGGATCAGCTCTTCGCGTTCCTTCTGGCGCTGCCGTTCCTCTTCGGCGGAGATCGGGTAGGGACGTTTGTAGCGGTCCACGCCGTAGTTCATCAGCGCGTGGCAGGAGTCGAGCAGGTCTTCCACGGCATCAATGCCGTAACGCTCTTCGCACTGGTTGATGTACGACTTGGCGAACACCAGGTAGTCGATGATCGAACTGGCATCGGTCCAGGTGCGGAACAGGTAGTTACCCTTGAAGAAGCTGTTGTGCCCGTAGCAGGCGTGGGCGATCACCAGCGCCTGCATGCACTGGGTGTTTTCTTCCATCAGGTACGCGATGCAGGGGTCGGAGTTGATGACGATCTCGTAGGCCAGGCCCATCTGGCCGCGCTTGTAATTCTTTTCCGTGCTGAGGAAGTGCTTGCCATAGGACCAGTGGTTGTAGCCGATGGGCATGCCGACGGATGCATAGGCATCCATCATCTGCTCGGCGGTGATCACTTCGATCTGGTTCGGGTAGGTGTCCAGCGCATAACGCTCGGCGATACGGCTGATTTCCCGGTCGTATTGGCGGATCAGGTCGAAGGTCCACTCCGACCCTGTGGCGATCGGCTGGCGCTTGCTCATGCGACTAGCCTCCTCTGGAACAGCTCGCGGAACACCGGGTAGATGTCGGCGGCGGAGACGATCTGCTGCTGCGCGAAGCTCTCTTCGAAGGCCTCGCGTACCCGCTCGTATTCGAACCAGAGCGCCTGGTGCTCGCGCGGGGTGATCTCGACGTAGGTGTAGTACTGCACGAACGGCATGATCTGCTTGGCCAGGATATCGCGGCAGACCGGCGAGTCGTCGTTCCAGTTGTCGCCGTCCGAAGCCTGGGCGGCGTAGATGTTCCACTCGTTGGTGGGATAGCGCTCGGCCATGATCTCCTGCATCAGCTTGAGCGCGCTGGAGACGATGGTGCCGCCGGTTTCCCGGGAGTAGAAGAACTCTTCCTCGTCCACTTCGCGGGCGCTGGTGTGGTGGCGGATGAACACCACTTCGATCTTCTCGTAGTTCCGCTTGAGGAACAGGTAGAGAAGGATGAAGAAGCGCTTGGCGATGTCCTTGGTCGCCTGGGTCATGGAGCCGGAAACGTCCATCAGGCAGAACATCACGGCCTTGGAGGTGGGGTTCGGCTGCTTGATCAGCAGGTTGTACTTGAGGTCGAAGGTGTCCAGGAAGGGCACGCGGTCGATGCGCGCACGCAGCCGGGCGATCTCGATCTCCAGTTCCTGGATGTCGCCGAGGTTGTCTGGCTCATCGCGTTTCAGGCGTTCCAGTTCGGCTACTGCGAGGCGTAGTTTCTTCCGTGTGCTGCCGGTCAGGGCGATGCGCCGGGCGTGCGCCGAGCGCAGCGTGCGGACGATGTTGATGCGCGATGGGTTGCCGTCATTGCTGATGCCGGCCCGCACGGTCTTGAAGGTGTCGCTGCCGGTCAGGTGGCGCTTCACCAGGTTGGGCAGCTCCAGGTCCTCGAACATGAAGTCGAGGAATTCTTCCTGGGTGATCTGGAAGACGAAGTCGTCCATCCCTTCGCCCTGGTTGCTGGCCTTGCCGGAGCCGCGGCCGCCACCGCCGCCTTGCGGGCGCTGGATGTGTTCGCCGGTGGTGAATTCCTTGTTGCCGGGGTGGACGACGGTCTGCCGACCGCCGCGGCCATGGTGCAGCACGGGTTCGTCGATGTCGCGGCCGGGGATGCTGATCTGTTCGCCGTGTTCCATGTCGGTGATGGAGCGGCGGCTGACGGCCTCTTCGACCGCCTTCTTGATGTGATCACGGTAACGCCGCAGGAAGCGCTGGCGGTTCACCGTGCTCTTGTTCTTGCCGTTCAGACGCCGGTCGATGACGTAGCTCATGAATGCTCCTCAGGGCCTGCTGCGCGGCGGCGAGCGGCCGTCACGCAGAGGTCCGAATGCGACGGCGACCGGCGCGGCGGAATCCGCCGCGCCGATGGCAGACTACTGCGACTTGCGAACGCGCAGATACCATTCCGACAGCAGGCGCACCTGCTTCTCGGTATAGCCGCGCTCGACCATGCGCCGCACGAAGTCGTTGTGCTTCTGCTGGTCTTCCTTGCTGGCCTTGGCGTTGAAGCTGATGACCGGCAGCAGGTCCTCGGTGTTGGAGAACATTTTCTTCTCGATCACCACACGCAGCTTCTCGTACGACAGCCAGCTCGGGTTCTTGCCGTTGTTGCCGGCACGAGCGCGCAGCACGAAGTTCACGATTTCGTTGCGGAAGTCCTTCGGATTGCTGATGCCGGCCGGCTTCTCGATTTTCTCCAGCTCCTCGTTCAGCGCGGCACGGTTGAGGATCTCGCCGGTTTCCGGGTCGCGGTATTCCTGGTCCTGGATCCAGAAGTCGGCGTACAGCACGTAGCGGTCGAAGATGTTCTGGCCGTACTCGCTGTAGGACTCGAGGTAGGCGGTCTGGATTTCCTTGCCGATGAACTCGACGTAGCGCGGCGCCAGGTATTCCTTGATGAAGCGCAGGTAGCGCTCGCGGGTTTCCGGCGGGAATTGCTCCTGCTCGATCTGCTGTTCAAGCACGTAGAGCAGGTGCACCGGGTTGGCGGCGATCTCGTGCGGGTCGAAGTTGAACACCTTGGAGAGGATCTTGAAGGCGAAGCGGGTGGAAAGCCCGGCCATGCCCTCGTCGACCCCGGCGGAGTCGCGGTACTCCTGAATCGACTTGGCCTTGGGATCGGTGTCCTTGAGGTTCTCACCGTCGTAGACGCGCATCTTCGAGTAGATGTTGGAGTTGTCCGGCTCCTTCAGGCGCGACAGCACGGAGAACTGCGAGAGCATCTTCAGGGTGTCCGGTGCGCAGTGCGCATGGGCCAGCGAGCTGTTGACCAGCAGCTTGTCGTAGATCTTGATCTCGTCGGCGACGCGCAGGCAGTACGGGACCTTGACGATGTAGATACGGTCGATGAAGGCCTCGTTGTTCTTGTTGTTGCGGAAGCTGTGCCATTCCGATTCGTTGGAGTGGGCGAGGATGATGCCGCTATAGGGCAGCGCGCCCAGGCCTTCGGTGCTGTTGTAGTTGCCCTCCTGGGTAGCAGTCAGCAGTGGGTGCAGGACCTTGATCGGCGCCTTGAACATCTCGACGAATTCCATCAGGCCCTGGTTGGCCCGGCACAGTGCGCCCGAGTAGCTGTAGGCGTCGGCGTCGTTCTGTGGGTATTCCTCGAGCTTGCGGATGTCGACCTTGCCGACCAGGGCGGAGATGTCCTGGTTGTTCTCGTCGCCCGGTTCGGTCTTGGCGATGGCGATCTGGTTGAGGATCGAGGGGTACAGCTTGACCACGCGGAACTGGCTGATGTCGCCGCCGAATTCGTTCAGCCGCTTGGTGGCCCAGGGCGACATGATCGAACGCAGGTAGCGCCGCGGGATGCCGTAGTCCTCTTCGAGGATGGCGCCGTCTTCGTCCGGGTTGAACAGCCCCAGGGGCGATTCGAACACCGGCGAGCCCTTAATGGCGTAGAAGGGCACCTTCTCCATCAATTGCTTGAGCTTCTCGGCCAGGGACGATTTACCGCCGCCGACCGGGCCCAGCAGGTAGAGGATCTGTTTCTTCTCTTCCAGGCCCTGAGCGGCATGGCGGAAGAAGGAAACGATCTGGTCGATGCACTCTTCCATGCCGTGGAAGTCGGCGAACGCCGGGTAACGGCGGATGACCTTGTTGGAGAAGATCCGCGACAGGCGCGGGTCGGTGGATGTGTCCAGAAGCTCAGGATCGCCAATGGCCATCAGTATGCGTTCGGCGGCCGTGGCGTAGGCAGTCTTGTCCTGCTTGCAGATGTCCAGGTACTCCTGCAGGGAGTATTCCTCCTGGCGGGTCGCTTCGAAGCGTTCCTGGAAGTGACTGAAAATACTCATGACGTCTCCTCGCTCGATGCATGGAGCCGGCGCGGGATCGGTCGTGTGCGGGTGCGGTCGGGCTGCCAGCGTAGCCGGCGAGATTCCCCCCAGAACTCCAACGGTGCCTGGCTTACGCCCTGAACCGCCCCAAAATGGTCACTGCCGATATCCCGGAAGCCGGTGGGCCGGCTCTCCCCTTTGATGGATGGCCTGAGGAAAAGGATAGTTCGTTATCCGGCCTGTAAAGGGGAATCGGGCGAGAAGTTACAGAAATTTTGAAGCGCGGGATCTGACGCTTCAGTCAGCCGATTCCCTGGCCGTATCCGCAGGATAGACGCTGCGCCACAGTTCGAAGCCGCCGTCGACGCTGTAAACGTCGGTGAATCCTTGCTGGACGAAGTAGGCCGCAGCGCTCTGGCTGGAGTTGCCGTGGTAGCAGACCACCAGCAGGGGCGCGTCGAGGTCGGCCTGGCGGATGAAGTCGGCAACCGAGTAATTGTCTATGTGCTGCGAACCGGTGATGTGGCCCATGGCGAAACTCTGCGGATCGCGGATATCCACCACCTGGGCGCCGGACTGACGCAGCTGTTGGGCCTGTTCGGGGGCTATGCGCTTGAATTCGCTCATGTTCTCTACCTCGGGAAAAGTCAGCTGGGCTTGGCGGCACAGCTGCAGTTGATGCGTTCGCCAGTGTCGACGTTCAGCAGCGTCATGCTACCGCCCCACACGCAGCCGGTGTCCAGGGCGTAGAGGCCGGGGATGTCGCATTGGCCTTCCAACGCCGCCCAGTGGCCAAAGATGATCTTGCGTCCTTGGGCCTTGCGCTCGGCATAGCTGAACCAGGGGGCGTAGCCCTCGGGCGCGGTGCCCAGGCCTTCCTTGCTCTTCAGGTCGAGCTTGCCGTCGGGTGTGCAGAAGCGCATACGCGTGAAGTAGTTGGTGATCACCCGCAGGCGGTCGATGCCGTGCAGCTTCTTGTCCCACTTGGCGGGTTCGTTGCCGTACATGCCTTCGAGGAACAGCGGCAGGCGATCGTCGTCGCGCAGCACTTCTTCCACCTCGGCGGCGCGTAGCAGGGACTTCTCGATGCTCCACTGCGGCGGGATGCCGGCGTGGACCAGGGTGACGTCGCGCTCGGCGTCGTGGTGCACCAGCGGCATGCGTCGCAGCCAGTCGAGCAGGTCGTCACGCTCCGGCGCTTCAAGAATCTCGCGCAGGGTGTCGGCTTTCTTCAGGCGCTCTGCGTTGTGCGCCACGGCCAGCAGGTGCAGGTCGTGGTTGCCGAGCACGCTGATCACCGAGCCGCGCATGGCGTAGAGGAAACGCAGGGTCTCCAGGGACTGCGGGCCGCGGTTGACCAGGTCGCCGACCAGCCAGAGGCGGTCGGTGGCGGGGTCGAAGTGGACTTGATCGAGCAGGCACTTCAGCGGTTCCAGGCAGCCCTGGACGTCGCCGACGGCGTAGGTGGTCATCAGTGCAGCGCCCCGGGCACGGCAAGGCGGAATACGGGGATTTCCGCGTCGAACTGGTGGCCATCGGTGGCGACCATCTGGTAACTACCGTGCATGCTGCCAACTTTGGTGTTGAGCACCGTGCCGCTGGTGTAGGTATGGCTGGCGCCTGGCTCGATCAGCGGCTTCTCGCCTACGACGCCGGCACCCCGCACTTCCTGCACATGGCCGTCGCCGTCGGTGATGATCCAGTGCCGGCTGAGCAGCTTGGCAGCCTGTTCGCCGTGGTTGTGGATGGTCACCGTGTAGGCGAAGACGTAGCGCTGCTGGTCCGGCTGCGACTGCTCGGGCAGGTGGCGGGTGGTAACGCTGACGGTGATCTGGTAACGGGGATCGCTCATGCTCGGGGTCGTCGCCTAGGGCAGGTGGATCAGGAATCGGGGTTCAGCTCGGCCAGGCGGTTGGCCAGCTTGACGAAGTCGGACACGTCGAGTTGCTCGGGGCGCAGCGTCGGGTCGACGCCTACCGATTCGATGTCTTCCACCGAGAGCAAGGACTTGAGCGTGTTGCGCAGGGTCTTGCGGCGCTGGTTGAAGGCTTCGCGGACGATGCGCTCGAGCAGGCGGTGATCCTTGGCCGGGTAGGGCGGCTCGGCATACGGCGCCAGGCGCACGATGGCCGATTCGACCTTGGGCGGCGGGTTGAAGGCGCCCGGGCCGACGGTGAACAGGTAATCCACCTTGCAGAAGTACTGCACCATGATCGACAGGCGACCCCAGTCGCCATTGCCGGGTTCGGCGGCCAGGCGTTCCACCACTTCCTTTTGCAGCATGAAGTGCATGTCCTGGATGATCTCGGCGTGTTCCAGCAGGTGGAAGATCAGCGGCGTGGAGATGTTGTAGGGCAGGTTGCCCACAACGCGCAGTTTCTCGCCGGCCTGAGGCAGGGTGGAGAAGTCGAACTTCATCGCATCGCCCTGGTGCAGGCGGAAGTTCGGCTTCAGGCCGAATTTCCATTTCAGCTGCGGGATCAGGTCGAGGTCGAGCTCGATTACGTCCAGTTGCGCGCCGCTGTCCACCAGGCCTTCGGTCAACGCCCCCTGGCCCGGGCCGATTTCCAGCAGGTGCTGGCCTTCCTTGGCGGCGATGGCGCGCAGGATACGGTGGATCACCCCGGCGTCATGCAGGAAGTTCTGGCCAAAGCGCTTGCGCGCGCGGTGTTGGAAAAGCTCGGACATGGAGGCTCCAGGGGAGCAGCTGACAGCAGCTGGATGCGGAAAAAGGCGTAAGTTTACCAGCCCTGGGCGGCCAGCACGTAGCGCTGGCCGAACGGCGGCCGGTTGCACCTAGCCGGCGTTGCGCGCTTCTGCCATCTGGTAGGCGGTTTCCAGGGCCACCAGCAGGCTGCCGCCGTCGATCCGGCCGCTGCCTGCGAGGTCGAGTGCGGTGCCGTGATCGACCGAGGTGCGGATGATCGGCAGGCCGAGGGTGACGTTCACCGCTGCGCCGAAACCCTTGTACTTGAGCACCGGCAGGCCCTGGTCGTGGTACATGGCGAGCACGGCGTCGCAGTGTTCCAGGTGCTTGGGGGTGAAGAGCGTGTCGGCCGGCAGTGGGCCGATCAGGTCCATACCCTCTTCGCGCAGGCGCTCCAGGGTGGGCTCGATGACGTCGATTTCCTCGTGCCCGAGGTGGCCGCCTTCGCCCGCGTGGGGGTTGAGGCCGCAGACCAGGATGCGTGGGTTGGCCAGGCCGAACTTGTCGCGCAGGTCGGCATGCAGGATGCGGGTAACGCGCTCCAGGCGCTCCGCGGTGATGGCGTCGGCCACATCGCGCAACGGCAGGTGGGTGGTCACAAGCGCCACGCGCAGGCCGCGGGTGGCGAGCATCATCACGACCTGTTCGGTGTGGGTCAGCTCGGCGAGGAATTCAGTGTGACCGGAGAACGCAACGCCGCCTTCATTGATTACGCCTTTGTGCACCGGGGCAGTGATCATCCCGGCGAAGTCGCCGTTGAGGCAGCCGGTGCCGGCGCGGGTAAGGGTCTCCAGGACGTAGGCGGCGTTGGCCGGGTCGAGTCGACCGGCTGCGACTGCGGCGCCGAGCGGAGTGTCCCATACGAATAGGGCGCCGGCTGGCGCCGGTTGCTGCGGCCAACGTCCCGGGCCGACTTCCAGCAGTTGGATGTCCAGGTCGAGCAGCTTCGCGCGGTCGGCGAGCATCTGGCGGTTGGCTATGGCTACCAGCGGATGCGGTTGCGCTTCGCGGGCAAGCAGCAGGCAGAGGTCCGGGCCGATACCGGCTGGCTCACCGGGGGTCAGGGCGAAAAGCTTGGGGTCTTGCATGGCGGGTATCCCAGGGCGTCGACCGCTCGAATGCGGCCGGGATTATTCGTGAGTTCTTCACTCTACGACGAAGCCGGGCGCGGACAAAAAGAAACCCGGCCTGGGCCGGGTTTCCTTGTCGCGCGAGGCGCGGCTTACAGCTTGATCTCGACGTAGGCTTCGTCGCGGATCTGGCGCAGCCAGGCCTGCAGTTCCTCATCGTACTTGCGGTTGCGCAGGACCTGGGCGGCCTGCTGCTCGCGGAACTTGTCGCTGCTGTCGGTGGCGCGGCGGCCCAGTACTTCCAGCACGTGCCAGCCGAACGGCGAGCGGAATGGCTTGGACAGCTGGCCTTGCGGGGTGTTGTTCATCACTTCGCGGAATTCCGGTACCAGGGCCTCCGGGTCGATCCAGTTCAGATCGCCGCCGTGCAGCGCCGAGCCCGGGTCTTCCGAGAATTGCTTGGCCAGGGTGCCGAAGTCTTCGCCGCTCTTGATGCGGTCGTAGAGCTTCTGCGCCAGCTTCTGGGTCTCTTCGTCGCTGCGGATCTCGCTGGGCTTGAGCAGGATGTGGCGAACGTGGACTTCGTCGCGCACCATCTTGCTGCCGCCGCGCTTCTCCTCGACCTTGAGGATGATGAAGCCGCCGGGCGTGCGTACCGGCTCGGTAACGTCGCCAACAGCGATGCTGCTGATCATGCTGTCGAACGGCGAGGGCAGCTGTGCGGCCTTGCGCCAGCCGATCTCGCCGCCTTCCAGGGCGTTGTCGCCAGCCGAGCGGGAAATTGCCAGCTGGTTGAAGTCGGCACCCTGCTTGAGCTGCTGGTAGATGTCCTGGGCCTGCTTGCCGGCGGCCTGCAGCGTCTGCGAGGACGCGCCATCGGGTACCGGGATCAGGATGTTGGCCAGGCGGTACTCTTCGGAGAGCTGGATCTTGCCAAGGTCGGAGGCGAGGAAGTTCTGCACTTCCTGCTCGCTGACCTGGACGCGCTCGGCGACGCGGCGCTGGCGCACGCGGCTGATGACCATCTCGCGGCGCACCTGCTCGCGGGCGTCGTCATAGGACAGGCCGTCGCGGGTCAGGGCCGCCTGGAACTGATCCAGGGTCATGTGGTTGCGCTGGGCGATGGTGCCCATGGCCTGGTTCAGCTCTTCGTCGGTGATGCGGATGCCGGAGCGCTCGCCGATCTGCAGCTGGATGTCCTCGATGATCAGGCGCTCGAGCACCTGCTGGGTCAGCACGTGCTCCGGCGGCAGCGGTGCGCCGCGCTTCTGGATGGTCTGGCGCACTTCGCGCAGACGCTGGTCCAACTGGCTCTGCATGACCACGTCGTTGTCGACGATGGCCACGACGCGGTCCAGGGGGGTCACGTCTGCACGGGCGAAGGAACTGATGAGGAGCGCGCCCAGCATCAGCGGGCGCAGGGCGTTACATAGAGTTGTCTTCACGTTGACGATAGCCTTGGATGCCTTGGTCGAGGAAGCCTTCGACTTGGTTGCCGACCACGCCGCCAAGGCCTTTCAGGATGATTTGCAGGAAGATGCCGCGGTCAGCTTTCGAGTTCGCAGTAATGAACTCGTTGTCGTCGTACTTCAGCCAATAGCGGTTGACCAGACGCAGCTTCCAGCAGCAGCTGTCGTACTCGAAGCCGCCGAGTGCTTCGAGGGTACGGCTCTGGTTGTAGTCGAACTGCCAGCGCGCGATGGCGCTCCACTGCGGAACGACCGGCCAGATGACCGAGAAGTCGTGCTGGTTGATCTTGTACTGGTCGCTGTTGTAGGTGAACTGGCCCAGGTTCGGGTCGAACACCTTGCTGTTCGCGCGATAGCGATAGCCCGCGTTGAACACCTTCTGCGGTTCCGCTTCCGGCTGGTAGTGGAACATCACGCTGCCGTTGTCGGTGTGGTGAGTGTTCGGGTTCCAGTTGTAGTCGGAGTTCAGGCGCCAATCGTGGTTGAAGCGATAGATGCCTTGCAGTGCATAGGGCGAGCGCCAGGCGTCCGCATCCGGATTGGAAATCTGGTTGTTCGGGTTGGCCAGGTTGTAGTTGCGGATGTAGTCCTCGGTCAGGCCGGGGAGCTGCACGCGGCGATCGGAGAAGTAGTAGATCTGGCCTGCGCTGATGGACGCCCGCTCGAAGCCGTTGTCCTCGATGAAGCGCGAGGTCGCGCCGAGGGAAAGCTGGTTGGCATCGCCAATGCGGTCCTTGCCGGTGAAGCGGTTCTCACGCCACAGCGAGTCGTAGCTGAAGGTGAATTCGCCGGTGTCGAAGGTCGGCAGGTCGTCCTGGTTCTTGTACGGCACGTACAGGTACATGGCGCGCGGTTCCAGGGTCTGGCGGAACTTGGTGCCAGCGAAGCTGGTGTCGCGGTCGAAGTACAGGCCGCTGTCGAGCTTGGCCAGGCCCAGCGAACGATCCGGGCTGTCGTCGAAGCTGATGCCGGCATAGTTCGGATGCGCCGGGTCGAGACCTTTCAGCTGTGCCTGGCCGGTGCTGTCCAGGTCCAGGTTGTACTTGGTGTACATCGCCTTCAGCGTCGGGGTGACGAAGCCGTAGCTGCTCGCCATCGGCAGGCTCACGCCCGGCTCGAGGTGCATGCGGTCGCCGGTGGCGCGGGCCAGGCCGGAAATGTTGACGTCCGGGCGCTGGCCGATGACGTTGCCATCGGTATCGAAGTAGACGTCCTCGTCCAGGTTGCGGTCGAAGCGCACCAGTTCGCTGCCGTAGGTGAAATTCAGGCCGCCCGGGTTGTACGGCAGGTGGCCGTCGAGGGTCAGCTGCGGCAGGCGGTCATACGGGGTCACGTCGGTGACGGTGGCCAGTTGGTACGCCTGAGCGTTGAGGCGAGCGGTGAAGTCATCGCCGCGATAGGTCAGTGCGCCCTGCTGGTTCACGTAGGTCGGCGAACCGAGGCCCAGCGAGGTGTCCAGGTCCTGGAAGTAGTACGGATCGCTGATGCGGGTGTAGTCGACCTGCGCCAGCCAGCGGGAATCCAGGCCGCTGGTGTTCTTCCAGCCGTACAGCCAACGTTGGTCGGTGTAGTGCGGCTGGTTGCTGCGACTGTCGTCGCTGTCGTTCAGGTAGGCGGCGGTGAACTGACCTTCGCTGCTGTGGGTCAGGTAACGGAAGTCGCCTTCCATCATCAGGCCGCGCTTGGCCATGTAGCGCGGATACAACGTGGCGTCATAGTTCGGCGCCAGGTTGAAGTAGTACGGCGTGACCAGTGTGAAGCCGGTGTCCGAGGTGCTCGACAGGGTCGGCGGCAGGAAGCCGGACTGGCGACGGTCGTCGATCGGGAAATAGATGTAGGGGGTATAGAACACCGGAATGTCCTTCACCCGCAGGGTCGCGTTGGTCGCGGTGCCGAAGCCGGTGGCCGGGTTCAGCTTGATGTTGTTGCCCTTGACGTACCAGGAGTTGCTGCCCGGCTCGCAACGGGTGTAGGTACCGTCCTTGAGCTGGATGATGGCGTCTTCCTGGCGCTTGGCGTAGAGCGCGCTGCCACGGACCTGGGCCTGGTGCATGACGTATTCGGCGTTGTCGATCTTCGCCTCGCCGTTGTCCAGTTGCAGGTCGGCGTGGTCGCCGACGATCAGCGCGCCGTTGTCGCGCAGGCGCACGTTGCCGGACAGCTCGCCGCGGTTCTCCGCCTGGTGCAGGTTGGCCTCGTCGGCCTCGACCTGCATGCTGCCCTGGCGCAGCACGACGTTGCCGGCCAGCGTCGCGACCTGGCTTTCCTGCTCGTAGCGGGAGGCCTTGGCCGAAACGTAGGTCGGTGCCTCGTCGCGCGGGGTCTTGTCGTTCATGCCTGGACGGACCGGCTCGACGTATTCGCCGCTGCAGTACGGGCCGACTTCCGCGAGTTGTGCGGCGGTCAGCTTCTCCCGCGGTACCCAGTCCAGGTGGCTATAGTCGGCGCTGCGCGACTTGAGGGCGCGGCCCGAGCTTTCGGTTACCAGTTGCTCCTTGGCTTCGCCGGAGGTTTGCTCGGCGGCTTCGCTGCCGCCTGCACTCACGGCGTTTGCGCTGTGCTGCGGGCGCGGCGGGAGGGCGGCGGCCGGTTGTTGGCTGGAGCAGTCCCAGCTACCGCCGGAGGGCGCGCAGCTGAATTGTTCGGCCGCGGAAGCGGTCGAGGAAGCGAGCGGCTGTATAGCCAGCAGGCCACCGGTCACCAGTAAGGGAAACTTTCTACGGAACACGGGGAAGTTAACTGCCATCTTGTTAATCCGGGCTTCCTGCGAGCCAGCAACCCGATCGGGCTGCGCGCCTCTCGATGGGCTCAAAAAGATGCTGGATAATAAAGCATGACCCGCGCAACGGCTAGGGCCGTGGAGAACCCCTGAAGATGTCAGATGATGCCCGTTACCAGCAATTGAATGGCTGGCTGGACTCGTGTATGCCCGCTGTGTTCGCCGCCGAAGGCTGGGGGGCGGTTCCGCCAGCCGAGCTGACTCCCGCAAGCAGCGACGCCAGCTTCCGCCGCT
The DNA here is from genome assembly GCF_041409665.1 of Pseudomonas sp. QL9. Taxonomy (NCBI): domain Bacteria; kingdom Pseudomonadati; phylum Pseudomonadota; class Gammaproteobacteria; order Pseudomonadales; family Pseudomonadaceae; genus Pseudomonas; species Pseudomonas sp. QL9. The sequence goes on along the minus strand of NZ_CP166971.1, from coordinate 2,075,622 downwards.
ACTTCCGCTGGCAGGCCGGAGACCGCACGCTGATTGTCATGGATGCGCCGCCACCGCAAGAGGACTGCCGTCCCTTCGTCAAAGTCGCCGGCCTGCTCGCCGAAGCTGGTGTGCATGTGCCGCGCATCCTGGCCCAGGACCTGGAGCAGGGTTTCCTGCTGCTCAGCGATCTCGGCCGGCAGACCTATCTCGATGTGCTCAATGCGCAGAACGCGGAGGAGCTGTTCGAGGATGCCCTCGACGCCCTGGTTGCCTTCCAGCAGGTGCCGGTTGAAGAGCGCCTGCCGCCTTACGACGAGGCCCTGCTGCGCCGCGAGCTGCAGCTGTTCCCCGAGTGGTACCTGGGCAAGCACCTGGGCGTCGTCCTCGAGGGCGAACAACTGGCGCGCTGGCAGCGCACCTGCGACCTGCTGGTAGCCAGTGCCCTGGAGCAGCCTCGCGTGCTGGTGCACCGTGATTACATGCCACGCAACCTGATGCTCAGCGAGCCCAACCCGGGCGTGCTCGACTTCCAGGACGCGGTGTACGGCCCGGTTACCTACGACGTCACCTGCCTGTACAAGGACGCCTTCCTCAGCTGGCCGGAGCCGCGCATCCACGACGGACTCAGCCGTTACTGGCGCAAGGCACAGGCGGCAGGCATTCCCCTGCCGCCTACCTTCGACGAGTTCTTCCGCGCCAGCGACCTGATGGGCGCGCAGCGCCACCTCAAGGTGATCGGCATCTTCGCGCGCATCTGCCATCGCGACGGCAAGCCGCGCTACCTCGGCGACGTGCCGCGCTTCTTCCGCTACCTGGAAAGCGTGATTGCGCGACGTCCCGAACTGGCCGACCTGCGCGCCCTGCTCGCCGACCTGCCGCAGCCGGTGGCCCCATGAAAGTGATGATTCTCGCAGCCGGCAAGGGCGAGCGACTGCGTCCGCTGACCCTGCACACGCCCAAGCCGCTTGTGCAGGCCGGCGGCCTGCCGTTGATCGAGCACCAGCTGTTGTCCCTTCGCCGTGCCGGTTTCGACGAGTTGGTGATCAATCACGCCTGGCTCGGCCAGCAGATCGAGGATTACCTCGGCGATGGCGCACGCTTCGACGTGAGCATTCGCTACTCGGCCGAGGGCGAGCCGCTGGAAACCGGCGGCGGCATCTTCCGCGCGCTGCCGCTGCTGGGGTCGGAGCCTTTCGCCGTGGCCAATGGCGACATCTGGACCGACTTCGACTACGCCCATCTGCACAACGCGCTGGCCGACGGTGACCTCGCGCATCTGGTGCTGGTCGCCAATCCCGAGCACAACGGCCGTGGCGATTTCTGCCTGCGCGAAGGGCGCGTGAGCGATTACCGCGAAGGCGAGCCGAGCTTCACCTATAGCGGTATCGCGGTGCTGCACCCGGCGCTGTTCGCCGCCAGCCAGGACGGTGCCTTCAAGCTTGCCCCGCTGCTGCGCGAGGCCATGGCGGCCGGGCGCGTCAGCGGTGAGCTGCATGAGGGGCGCTGGGTCGATGTCGGTACCCATGAGCGCCTGGCCGAGGTCGAGCGCTTGTTGGCGGCGCGCTGAATGTTCTGGCCTGGCACCCTGATAGGCATCCTCGCCGGCTGGGCGCTGGCGAGCATTCCCGGCGCCATGCTCGGCGGGGTGCTCGGCCAGGTGCTCGACCGGCGCATGCGCCAGCGCACCTGGCGCGGCTTGTTCGAACAGCTTCGCGGAAGCGGGCGGGTGCCGGACGACGAGCTGCTGTTCATGCTGCTAGGCCGCCTGGCGAAGATTCGCGGGCGGGTGCAGGACGCGCATATCCAGCAGGCGCGGGCCGAGATGCTGCGTCTCGGTCTGGATGAGCCGGCACGCTTGCGCGCCATAGATGCCTTCGGGCGCGGCAAGCAGGGTGGTCCGCTGCTCGACGAGGGGCTGGAGCAACGCCATGGCCAGCGTCCGACCGCAGATGGCCTGCTGCAGGCCTGCTGGCGCATGGCCTGGGCCGCCGGGGTGCCGACCGCTGCAGAGAAGGCGCTGATCCTGCGTTGGGGTGAAACGCTGGGATTGCCGCGGGCTACCGTGCTGGCGCTTGCATCGGGTGCGGAGAAAGTCCGCGCACCGCTGACCCGCGCCGAGAGCTACACCCGTGCCCTGCGCCTGCTCGGCGTCGAGGAGGGTGCCGAACCGGCGGAGATCAAGCGTGCCTACCGCCGGCTGATCAGCCAGCACCATCCGGACAAGCTGGTCGGCGCCGGCGAAGCACGCATCGCCGCGGCCACCGAGAAAACCCGCGAGATCCAGGAAGCCTACTCGCTGATCCGCGAGCGCCACGGCTTCCGTTGAATTGCCCTCAGGGGCTGTCGGCCTGCTTGATGTGCATTGAAAGCCAGCCGCGCACCCGACGATAGAGCTGGTCCTGCTCGCTGACGGGGTCGCCGGGAAGGGCGTTCATGCCGATCTGTACGTAGGTCTTGCCGGTTTCGCGTTTGCTCGCCTGCAGGCGCAGCTGCGCCGCTTTCCGGTCCGTATCGCGGTCGCGGTAGAAGAAGTCGCCGGTGGCCAGCGCCAGGCGCGGCACCATGTCTTCCAGTGGCGGGCGGAATTCATTGGGCATTTGCGCTGCGACCAGCAGCAGGTTGCGGATGTCGGTCGGTTCGCGTTCGGCCAGGTAGCGGGCGGCCCAGTAGGCGCCCGTGCCGTGGCCGAGGAGGATGATGCTCTTCGGCTTGCCCTGCAGGGCGAAGTCGACGCCGGCCTGGATACGCGCCATGACCCGGTCGGAATAGGCCTTGCGCCGTTCGATGGCAGGGTCCTGCGCGGGCGCGGCCTCGCTGGCGGAAGGCGTGTCGCCTGAGGGCGCCGGCGCATCGGCCTTGGTCGCCTCCTTGTCTTTTTCCTTGTCGTCGCTAGCGACAGCGTCCACCGGGCGCGTCTGCGCCAGGCTGTCCATGCGGTCGGGCAGGCTCAGGCTGAGGGTCTGCCAGCCGGCGTCGGGCAGTTTGTGCCGCAGAGGGCCGACCGCCTTGGGCCAGTCGGGGCTCTCGCCATCTCCGGGCACGATGATCACCACACCTTCGGCCTGGGGCGCATTGGCGGGCAGCCAGAGGGCGAGGAAGCTTTCGTCGCCGGCCTGCAGGGTCTGTTGCTGGCGATCGGGCAGGTGCTGTATCAGGCCGCTGGCCTCGGCCTGGCTGCGCTCTTCCACGGCCGGTCGCTTGGGTTCTGCCGGGGCGGCGGTTTCGGCTGGAGCGGCGGCGGGCTTGTCTTCCGCCCAGCCTGGTGCGCCAGGCAGCAGGCAGAGGGCGATGCAGAGGGCGAGGCGTGTAGGTGACGAGGAGCGTGGCATCGGGCGATTCCCGGAGGTTCGGCTGGCGTGCGGGCGCGAAAGGCGCCAGCCTAATCGGTTGTGCCCGCTTTGTCAGGCCGTGGCTTGGCAGCTGGCCAGCACACTGCGGTAAGGTAGCGGCGCTTTCAATTTAGTGCGTGGTGCTGTCGGCATGAGACCTCTGTTGCGCAAGGCCCTGGTGGCGCTTCTTCTGTTCCTTCCGCTCTGGGCGCAGGCGCAGGCGGCGCAGTTGGCTGCGGGGCTGGACGCAACTCAGCGCGACTGGCTGCAGGCGCATCCGCAGCTGCGTGTCGGCGTCGTGCTGGAAGCGCCCTATGCCCAGCAGGACCGTCGCCTGCAACAGCTCTCAGGGGCTAACGTCGAACTGCTGGAGTGGATCGCCGGAAGCCTCGGGGTCAACCTGCAATGGCAGGTCTATTCCGATCAGAACCTGCTGGAGCGCGCGGCCCGCGCTGGCGAGATCGATATGGCGCCGGGCCTTGCGCAAACGCCCGACACGCTGCGCGAGTGGCTGTTCTCCGATCCCTACCTGCGCGTACCGCGCCTGCTGGTCGGCTTCCAGGCCGAAGCGGGCACGGTGGAGCTGGAGCACCTCGGTAGCGACGAGCCGGTGGCGTTGCGGGGGCCCGGCCCGGTTTCGGACTACCTGCACGGCACTTATTACGGGGCGCGCCTGCAACTGACCGGAAGCGACCGCGAGGCGCTGCGGCGGGTGCTCGATCAGACCGCCAGCTATGCGGTGGTCGACGAAGCGAGCCTGGCGCGCCTGAGCCGCGAGGGCGAGTTCGGCGGCTTCCGCGTGGTCGCCGACATCGGCTATCCGCAGCTGCTGCGCCTGGCCACGCGGCGCGACTTGCCGGAGCTGGCCGCCATCCTCGATGCCGCCTTGCGCGCCGTTCCGGCCAAGGAACTCGACCAGATCCACCAGCGCTGGCTGCAGCCGCAGTATCCGCGCCTGGTCGAGTCGCCGAGCTTCTGGAAGAACCTTTGCATTCTGCTCGGGCTGCTGCTCGTGCTGGCCCTGGCGACTGTGGTCTGGCTGCGTCGTCAGCGCGGTGCCCTGGAGCAGCGGCTGCTCGCGGCGCGGCGTGACATCGAGCTGCGCCAGGCGGCGGAGGAAGCGCTGCGCCTGACCCAGTTCGCCATCGACAGCAGCACGGTCGGCATCCTCTGGGTCAACTGGGACAGCCATATCCGCTACGCCAACCGAGCGGCCGAGGAAATGCTCGGCGAGGCGGCCGGCGCGCTGGCCGAGCGCCCGCTGGCGGATTTCGAGCCGACGCTGAACATGGACAACTGGCTGAACCTGTGGCGCCGAGCGCGCAACAGCGACGAGGGACCATTGAGCTTCGAGACCGGTCTGCGCCGCGCCGACGGTAGCTGGCTGCCGGCCGAAGTCTCGCTGAGTTTCCTGCGCTTCGGCGGTTCGGAATACCTGCTGGTTTTCGTCAGCGACGCCACCGAGCGGCGGCGCGCGCACGCGGCCCTGGAAGAAAGCGAGGCGCGCCTGCAGGGCATCGCCGGCAACGTGCCGGGGCTGGTGTTCCGCCTGGAGCCGAGCGCACCGGGCGACGACTCGGACTTCGCGCACCTCAGCTTCATCAGTGGTGGTAGCGAAGCCTCGCTCGGCTACAGCCCCGGTTACCTGCGCGAAAGCGGCCTGGGCATCATGGGCCTGGTGCATCCGAATGAGCGCGGCGGCTATCTCGCCAGCCAGGAACAGGCAGTCTTCAACGGCACCAACTGGCATTGGCAGGGGCGCATCCTCACCCGCAGCGGCGAGCCGCGCTGGGTCGATATCAAAGCCACCGCGCGGCGCCTGGAAGACGGCCGCCGCGCCTGGGACGGCGTGGTCTGGGACATCACCGAGAACAAGCAGATCGAGCTGGAGCTGGCCGAGTCCCGCGCCCAGCTACGTGAGCTTTCCGCGCACCTCGAGAGCGTTCGCGAAGAAGAAAAGGCGCGCATCGCCCGCGAGGTGCACGACGAGCTCGGCCAGGTGCTGACGGTGCTCAAGCTGGAGACGTCGATGTGCGAACTCGCCTATGGCGAGCTGGATCCGGGATTGCACGACCGCCTGGGCAACATGAAGAAGCTCATCGCCCAGCTGTTCCAGTTGGTGCGCGACGTGGCCACGGCCTTGCGTCCGCCGATCCTCGATGCCGGCATCGGCTCGGCGCTGGAGTGGCAGGCGCGGCGTTTCGAGGCGCGCACCGGCATCCCCTGCCTGGTGACGGTGCCGGAGCATTCGCCGCGGCTGGCCGACGCCAAGGCCATCGGGCTGTTCCGCATCCTCCAGGAGGCGCTGACCAATGTCATGCGCCACGCGCAGGCGCATACTGTGGAGCTTGAGCTGACGGTCGAGAACGGTGAGTTGTGCCTGAGCATCGGCGACGATGGCCGCGGCTTCGACACGGAGGCGGCTTGGCGCGGCAGCTCCTTCGGCCTGGTCGGTATGCGCGAACGTGTGCTCATGCTCGGCGGCAGCCTGGAAATCCACAGCCAGCCGGGCGAGGGCAGCAACCTGCGTGTGCGGGTGCCGCTGGGGGCCGACGAGGTCGTGGAGCAAAGCGCCTGAGGTGTTCACAGAAATACTCGGCGCGTTAGAGCGTTTTACGGGGAGAAGTGCAGTGATCCGAGTACTGGTGGCCGAAGACCACACCATCGTCCGCGAGGGCATCAAGCAACTGATCGGTATGGCCAAGGACCTGCAGGTGGTCGGCGAGGCCACCAATGGCGAGCAGCTGATCGAGACGTTGCGCCAGGTGCCTTGCGAGGTGGTCCTGCTGGACATCTCCATGCCAGGGGTGAACGGCTTGGAGGCGATCCCGCGGATCCGCGCGCTGGCCAATCCGCCCGCCATTCTCATGCTGTCGATGCACGATGAAGTGCAGATGGCGGCTCGCGCGCTGAAGATCGGCGCGGCCGGCTACGCCACCAAGGACAGCGACCCCGCACTGCTGCTCACCGCCATCCGCAAAGTTGCCAGCGGCGGTCGCTACATCGACCCGGCACTGGCCGACCGCATGGTCTTCGAGGTCGGCCTGACCGACTCGCGGCCTTCCCACGCATTGCTCTCGGAGCGCGAGTTCTCGGTGTTCGAGCGCCTGGTGAAGGGCGAGGGCGTGAACGAGATCGCCCAGCACCTGGCGGTCAGCAACAAGACCGTGAGCACCCACAAGGCGCGGCTGATGCAGAAGCTCAACGCTCACTCGGTGGCAGACCTGGTGAAGTACGCCGTCGAGCACAAACTGGTCTGATCCGCGACGCGCGGACGCGCCGAATGTGCGTCCCTTCCGCTTTTTGCAAAGCCCGTCTATCTCGCGCACCGGCGACAGTGAATGATGGCCGGCGCAGTGAGCTGCCTCATCAGAACAAGGAGAAAAGGATGTTGTTGCGAGCGGTAAAGCGGGGGCTGGTGTTCGGCCTGCTGGGCGCAGTCGCCACCCCGGCGCTGGCGGAGTACGTGACGGTGATTTCCTTCGGCGGGGCCAACATGGCCGCGCAGGAGAAGGCGTTCTACAAGCCGTTCAAGGACAGCACCGGCACGGCGGTGGTGCATGGCTCCTATAACGGCGATCTCGACAAGCTCAAGCAGATGGTGCAGATCAGCCATGTGTCCTGGGACGTGGTCGAGGTGGAGGCGCCGGAGTTGGCGCGCGGCTGCCAGGAAGGCCTGTTCGAGAAACTCGATCCGAAGCTGGTCGGCAATGCCGCGGACTACGTGCCGGGTGCGGTGCAGCCGTGCGGCGTGGGCATCTTCGTCTGGACCACGCTGCTGGCCTACAGCCAGGACAAGGTGCAGGGACAGCCGGCGGGCTGGGCCGACTTCTGGGACGTGAAGAAGTACCCGGGCAAGCGCGGCCTGCGCTGGGGCGCCAAGTACAGTTTGGAGTTCGCCCTGATGGCCGACGGCGTGGCGCCCAATGAGGTCTATCAGGTGCTGGCGACGCCGGCCGGTGTCGACCGCGCCTTCCACAAGCTCGATGAGCTCAAGCCCTACATCCGCTGGTGGAAATCCGGCCAGGACCCGGTGCGTGATTTGGCCGACGGCAGCGTGGTCATGAGCTCGGCCTACAACGGCCGGATCGCTGCGGCGCAGGGTGAGCAGAAGGGCTACCGGATGGTCTGGAGCGGCGGCATCTACGACTTCGACTACTGGGCGATGCCTTCCGGGGTATGGAAGAAGGCCGATGCCGAGCGCTTCATCGCCTTCGCCAGCCAGCCGGCGCAACAGAAGGTGTACTCGCAGAACATCGCCTACGGCCCCGCCAACCGCAAGGCGGTGGAGCAGCTGGACCCGCAGGTGGCGGCCAATCTGCCCACCGCGCCGAAGAACATGAGCAATGCGCTGGGCATGAACGTGGCCTTCTGGAGCGAGCACGGCGACGCCCTGGAGAAGCGTTTCGAGGCCTGGGCCAAGCGCTGAGGTCGCTCTCGGAACGGTCGGTGTCGCAATCGTGCGGCACCGATTTTTCGGCGCTGCTAGTGCGCCGGCTTTGTAGGAATCGCCCTACAGACGATCCTCTTCTACCCTTATAGCAAGTTCTCTTCCCGCCCGATTTGCGCGCGCTGCAGGCTTCTCTAGTCTTGCTGTACGGCATTACTTACATAAATACAAAGGTGCGGTTATGGCCGAGACTCAGGCGAGCGATGTGCTGGTCAGCTTTCGTGGCGTACAGAAGAGCTACGATGGCGAAACCCTCATCGTCAAAGACCTCAATCTGGATATTCGCAAAGGCGAATTCCTGACCCTGCTGGGGCCGTCCGGTTCCGGCAAGACCACCAGCCTGATGATGCTGGCCGGTTTCGAAACCCCCACGTCCGGCGAGATCCTCCTGGCCGGCCGCGCGATCAACAACGTCCCCCCGCACAAGCGCGACATCGGCATGGTGTTCCAGAACTATGCCCTGTTCCCGCACATGACCGTGGCCGAGAACCTGGCGTTCCCGCTCTCCGTGCGCGGCATGAGCAAGACCGACGTCGCCGAGCGGGTCAAGCGCGCGCTCTCGATGGTCCAGCTCGACGCCTTCGGCGGCCGTTATCCGGCGCAGCTTTCCGGCGGCCAGCAGCAGCGCGTGGCCCTGGCCCGTGCGCTGGTCTTCGAGCCGCAACTGGTGCTGATGGACGAACCCCTGGGTGCGCTCGACAAGCAATTGCGCGAGCACATGCAGATGGAGATCAAGCACATCCACCAGCGCCTGGGCGTGACCGTGGTCTACGTGACCCACGACCAGGGCGAGGCGCTGACCATGTCCGACCGCGTGGCGGTATTCCACCAGGGCGAGATCCAGCAGATCGCCCCGCCGGCGGAACTCTACGAGCACCCGCGCAACTCCTTCGTGGCCAACTTCATCGGCGAGAACAACCGCATCGCCGGCCAACTGCAGAGCCGCGACGGCGACCGTTGCGTGGTCAGCCTGGCGCGGGGCGAGAAGGTCGAGGCGCTGGCGGTCAACGTCGGTGAGCCGGGCCAGCCGGTGAGCCTGTCGATCCGCCCCGAGCGGATCCGCCTGAACGGCCACAGCGAGCACTGTGCCAACCGATTCTCCGGCCGCGTGGCCGAGTTCATCTACCTTGGCGACCACGTGCGCATCCGCCTCGAGGTTTGCGGCCGCACCGACTTCTTCGTCAAGCAGCCGATCGCCGAGCTGGACTCCGCGTTGGCGGTCGGGGATGTGGTACCGCTGGGTTGGGCCGTGGAGCACGTGCGTGCCCTCGACCCGCTCCCGGCGGCCTGAGTCGAAGAAAAACAAACCTGCACACTGTGGAGAGAAGAATAATGTCGAAGTTCCCGTCCCATCCGTTGAAAGCCGGTCTGCAGCTCGCCGCACTGAGCCTGGGTCTGGCTGCCGCCGCGCAGAGCATGGCCGCTACCGATCTGACCGTGATCTCCTTCGGCGGCGCCAACAAGGACGCCCAGGTCAAGGCCTTCTACCAGCCCTTCGAGAAAGCCACCGGCAACAAGATCGTCGCCGGCGAGTACAACGGCGAGATGGCCAAGGTGAAGGCCATGGTCGACACCAAGAGCGTGACCTGGGACCTGGTCGAGGTGGAGTCGCCGGAACTGGCGCGCGGCTGTGACGAAGGCATGTTCGAGGAAATCGACCCGGCCATCCTCGGCAAGGCCGAAGACTACGTTCCGGGCGCGGTGAGCAACTGCGGCGTCGGCTTCTTCGTGTGGTCCACCGTGCTGGCCTACAACGCCGACAAGCTGAAGACCGCTCCGACCGGCTGGGCCGACTTCTGGGACGTGAAGAAATTCCCCGGCAAGCGCGCACTGCGCAAGGGCGCCAAGTACACCCTGGAATTCGCCCTGATGGCCGACGGCGTTGCGCCGAAGGACGTCTACAAGGTACTCGCCACCAAGGAAGGCCAGGATCGCGCGTTCAAGAAACTCGACGAGATCAAGCCGAACATCCAGTGGTGGGAAGCCGGCGCCCAGCCGCCGCAGTACCTCGCTTCCGGTGACGTGGTCATGAGCTCGGCCTACAACGGCCGTATCGCCTCGGTACAGAAGGAAAGCAACCTGAAGGTCGTGTGGAACGGCGGCATCTACGACTTCGACGCCTGGGCCATCCCGAAAGGCGCCAAGAAGAAGGACGACGCGCTGAAGTTCATCGCCTTCTCGGTCAAGCCCGAGCAGCAGAAGATCTACGCCGAGAACATCGCCTACGGTCCGGTGAACAAGAACACCGTGAACCTGCTGGACAAGGGCGTTCTGACCAACATGCCGACCACCCCGGCCAACATCGAAGGCCAGGTGGGCATGAACGTCGGCTTCTGGGCTGACTACGGCGAGCAGCTGGAACAGCGCTTCAACGCCTGGGCCGCCAAGTAAGGCTGGCCCCGCGCCGCCGGCTCTCGGCGGCGCCTGTGGCGACGCCGCCACGAACCGCGCAGTTTGCGGTCCGCAGCGGCCGGGAGGCTCTCCCGGTCCGGCGGCGTTCGTTCCGAAACGTCCGAAATACCACACTTAAGCCGCCTTCGCGGGCGGCTCGTTTTACCGGAGTTCGCTATGGCCACCGCTGTGTCCTTGAACGAGGTCGCCGGCCCCACCCTCAAGCAGCGCCTGGCGCGTGCAGAGCGGATGAACCGTCTGAAATCCCAGGCGCTGATCCTGCCGCTGCTGCTGTTCCTCCTGCTGGTGTTCCTGGTGCCGATTGCCGCGCTGCTCATGAAGAGCGTGAACAACCCCGAGGTGGTCGGCTCGCTGCCGAAGACCGTCAACGCCATCACCGTATGGGACGGCAAGTCGCTGCCGCCTGAGCCGGTGTACCAGGCGCTGAGCGAAGACCTGGTCGCTGCGCGCAAGAACCAGACCATCGGTGACCTCTCCAAGCGCCTGAACATGGAGCTGGCCGGCTACCGCAGCCTGATGGCCAAGACCGCCCGTGCCCTGCCGTTCCAGCAGCCGCCGGCCTCTTATAAAGACGCCATGGAAGCGCTCGACGAGCGCTGGGGCGACCCGGCCTACTGGCAGGTGATCCGCCGCAACGCCAGCAGCATCACCCCCTATTACCTGCTCGCCGCGCTCGATCATCGTATCGACGACCTCGGCGAACTGGCCCAGGCCACGCCCGACCAGTCCATCTACCTGGACATCTTCGCGCGCACTTTCTGGATGGGCGCGGTGATCACCGTGATCTGCCTGCTGTTCGCCTATCCGCTGGCGTACCTGCTGGCCAACTTGCCGACGCGCAAGAGCAACCTGCTGATGATCCTGGTCCTGCTGCCGTTCTGGACCTCCATCCTGGTGCGCGTGGCGGCGTGGATCGTGCTGCTGCAGTCCGGCGGCCTGATCAACGGCGCGCTGCTCAAGCTGGGACTGATCGACCAGCCGCTGCAGCTCGTGTTCAACCGCACCGGCGTGTACATCGCCATGGTGCATATCATGCTGCCGTTCATGATCCTGCCGATCTTCAGCGTGATGAAGAGCATCTCGCCGAGCTACATGCGTGCGGCTATCTCCCTGGGCAGCCACCCGTTCGGCGCGTTCTGGAAGGTCTACTTCCCGCAGACCGTGGCCGGCGTCGGCGCCGGTTGCCTGCTGGTGTTCATCCTGTCTATCGGCTACTACATCACCCCGGCGCTGCTGGGCAGCCCGAACGACCAGATGGTCAGCTACTTCGTCGCCTTCTACACCAACACCACCATCAACTGGGGCATGGCCACGGCCCTGGGCGGCCTGCTGCTGTTCGCCACCCTGGTGCTGTACGTGATCTACGGCTGGCTGGTGGGCGCGAGCCGCCTGCGCCTGGGCTGAGGAGAAGAAGAAAATGCTGAGTCCCTACATGTCCCCGGTCGAGCGCGTGTGGTTCTACACCCTGCGCATCCTCTGCGGCCTGGTGCTGCTGTTCCTGGTGTTGCCGGTGCTGGTGATCATTCCGCTGTCGTTCAACTCCGGCACCTTCCTGGTCTACCCGCTGCAGGGCTTCTCGCTGCGCTGGTACGCCGACTTCTTCCACTCCGCCGAGTGGATGCGTTCGCTGACCAACAGCATGATCGTGGCCCCGGCCGCGACCGTGCTGGCGATGGTCTTCGGCACCCTGGCGTCGATCGGCCTGACCCGCGGCGAGTTCCGTGGCAAAGCCCTGGTGATGAGCCTGGTGATCTCGCCGATGGTGGTCCCGGTGGTGATCATCGGTGTGGCGAGCTACCTGTTCTTCGCGCCCTTCGGCCTGGGCAACAGCTACATCTCGCTGATCATCGTGCACGCCGTGCTCGGCGTGCCCTTCGTGATCATCACGGTGTCGGCGACCCTGCAGGGCTTCAACCAGAACCTGGTGCGTGCTGCCGCCAGCCTTGGCGCGCCGCCGGTGCTGACCTTCTTCAAGGTGACCCTGCCGCTGATCGCCCCCGGGGTGATCTCGGGTGCGCTCTTCGCCTTCGCCACCTCGTTCGACGAAGTGGTGGTGACGCTGTTCCTCGCCGGCCCCGAGCAGGCCACCCTGCCGCGCCAGATGTTCAGCGGTATCCGCGAGAACCTCAGCCCGACCATCGCCGCCGCGGCGACCCTGCTGATCGGCTTCTCCGTCCTGCTGCTGCTGACCCTGGAATGGCTGCGCGGCCGCAGCGAGAAGATGCGTACCGCACCGACTGCCTGATCCACAGTGGATCGCGGCAGGTCCGTCGCCTCGGCGGCGGGCCTGTTCCGCGATCTTTTTTTTGCCTGGCACTCGGCCATCGGGCCGATCCCACCTCGCCGCTGTCAGCGGCTACAATGCGCGCCATCCGTGATTCCGCCCACAGAGGTGCGCCATGCAACCCTACGCCATCGCCCCGTCGATCCTCTCCGCCGACTTCGCCCGCCTGGGCGAGGATGTGGACAAGGTGCTCGCCGCCGGCGCCGACATCGTCCACTTCGACGTGATGGACAACCACTACGTGCCGAACCTGACCATCGGCCCGATGGTCTGCTCGGCGCTGCGCAAGTACGGCGTCACCGCGCCCATCGACGTGCACCTGATGGTCTCCCCGGTGGACCGCATCATCGGTGACTTCATCGAAGCCGGCGCCACCTACATCACCTTCCACCCGGAAGCCTCGCAGCACATCGACCGCTCGCTGCAACTGATCAAGGACGGCGGCTGCAAGGCAGGCCTGGTGTTCAACCCGGCCACCTCGCTGGACGCGCTCAAGTACGTGATGGACAAGATCGACATGGTCCTGCTGATGAGCGTGAACCCCGGCTTCGGCGGGCAGAAGTTCATCCCCGGCACCCTTGACAAGCTGCGCGAAGCCCGCGCGCTGATCGACGCCTCCGGCCGTGACATCCGCCTGGAGATCGACGGCGGCGTCAACGTGAAGAACATCCGCGAGATCGCCGCGGCGGGCGCCGACACCTTCGTCGCCGGCTCGGCCATCTTCAACGCGCCGGACTACGCCGAAGTCATCCGCACCATGCGCGCCGAGCTGGCACAGGCCGGCAAGTGATGAGCGCCGCGCAACCGTTGTTCGCCGGGAAGCTGCCGCGTCTGGTGATGTTCGACCTCGATGGCACCCTGGTGGACTCGGTTCCGGACCTGGCTGCAGCGGTGGACAAGATGCTGCTGCAGCTCGATCGCCCGGCCGCGGGCCTGGAGGCCGTGCGCCACTGGGTCGGCAACGGCGCCCGTGTGCTGGTGCGCCGCGCGCTGGCCGGGGACATCGAGCACGAGGGCGTGAGCGAGGAAGATACCGAGCGCGCCCTGGCCCTGTTCATGGACGCCTACGCCGACAGCCACGCGCTCACCGAGGTCTATCCCGGTGTCGTCGATACCCTGAAGTGGCTGAAGAAGCGCGACGTCGAGCTGGCGCTGATCACCAACAAGCCCGAGCGTTTCGTTGGCCCGCTGCTGGACGAGATGGGCCTGGGCAAGTTCTTCCGCTGGATCGTCGGCGGCGACACGCTCCCGCAGCAGAAGCCCGATCCGGCAGCGCTGCTGTTCGTGATGAAGGCCGCCGGCGTGGATGCGGACGATGCCCTGTTCGTCGGCGATTCGCGCAACGACGTTCTGGCGGCGAAGGCCGCTGGCGTTCGCAGCGTCGGCCTGACCTACGGCTACAACCACGGCCGGCCGATCGACGAAGAACAGCCGACTCTGGTGGTGGACGACCTGCGCCAACTGCTGCCTTGCTTCGATCAGGGCAAAGCGATAGTGTTGCCGGACTCTGTTTCAACCCCCGCTCAACGAGATCGCATCGTGCTGGACTCGGCTCCCCGCAAACTCTGGATGAAGGTCATCAAGGCCCTGGCCCGTTGGCGCTGGCGCGCCTGACATCTGCCTGGCCGGTCATCCCGGCGCGTTTGCCACAAGCCCGTTTCCTCCCTCTCTCCACGAGGTCGATCATGAACCGTGAAGCATTCCAGCGGCTGGCCGCCGAAGGCTACAACCGCATCCCCCTGACCTGCGAAACCCTCGCCGACTTCGACACCCCGCTGTCGATCTACCTGAAGCTCGCCGACGGTCCGAACACCTACCTGCTCGAATCCGTCCAGGGCGGCGAGAAGTGGGGGCGTTACTCCATCATCGGCCTGCAGTGCCGCACCGTGCTGCGCGTCTACGGCCACAGCGTGAGCATCAGCGTCGACGGCGTGGAAACCGAGCGCTTCGACAGCGAAGACCCGCTGGCCTTCGTCGAGGAGTTCAAGGAGCGCTACCGCGTTCCGACCCTGCCGGGCCTGCCGCGCTTCAACGGCGGCCTGGTCGGCTACTTCGGCTATGACTGCGTGCGCTACGTCGAGCAGCGCCTGGCGCAGTGCCCGAACCCCGACCCGCTGAACAACCCGGACATCCTGCTGATGGTCTCCGACGCGGTGGTGGTGTTCGATAACCTGGCCGGCAAGCTGCACGCCATCGTCCTCGCCGACCCGGCCGAAGACGACGCCTACGGCAAGGCCGAGGCGCGCCTGGAAGAGCTGCTGGAGCGCCTGCGCCAGCCGATCACTCCGCGCAAGGGCCTGGACTTCAGCGCGGTCAACGCGCCCGAGCCACAGTTCCGCGCCAGCTTCACCCGCGAGGACTACGAGCGCGCGGTGGGCACCATCAAGGAATACATCCTCGCCGGCGACTGCATGCAGGTGGTGCCGTCGCAGCGCATGTCGATCGACTTCAAGGCCGCGCCTATCGACCTGTACCGCGCGCTGCGTTGCTTCAACCCGACGCCGTACATGTACTTCTTCAACTTCGGCGACTTCCACGTGGTGGGCAGCTCGCCGGAAGTGCTGGTCCGCGTCGAAGACGGCGAAGTCACCGTACGCCCGATCGCCGGCACCCGTCCGCGCGGCGCGACCGAAGAAGCCGACCACGCGCTGGAAGTCGACCTGCTCTCCGACGCCAAGGAAATCGCCGAGCACCTGATGCTCATCGACCTCGGCCGCAACGACGTGGGCCGCGTCTCGCAGACCGGTTCGGTGAAGGTCACCGAACAGATGGTCATCGAGCGCTACTCGAACGTCATGCACATCGTTTCCAACGTCAATGGCCAGCTCAAGCCCGAGCTGAGCGCCATGGACGCCCTGCGCGCGATCCTCCCGGCTGGCACCCTGTCCGGCGCGCCAAAGATCCGTGCGATGGAGATCATCGACGAACTGGAGCCGGTCAAGCGCGGTGTCTACGGCGGTGCCGTGGGCTACCTGGCGTGGAACGGCAACATGGACACCGCCATCGCCATCCGCACCGCAGTGATCAAGAACGGCGAACTGCACGTGCAAGCCGGCGGCGGTATCGTCGCCGACTCGGTGCCGGCAGCGGAGTGGGAAGAAACCATCAACAAGCGCCGCGCGATGTTCCGCGCCGTGGCGCTGGCTGAGCACACCGCGCGGCTGCACGGCGACAACTGATCCCGTTTGCGCCAATGCAAAACGCCGATTCTCTGTGAGGGGAATCGGCGTTTTCGTTTGAGCTCTTCATAGGAGCGAGCTTGCTCGCGAACGGTCGAGCTGCCGAGCGGGTTAGCGAGCAAGCTCGCTCCTATAAGGCCGCACCTTCAGCCCGGCGGCGGGCGAGGGCGGCATCCGCCAGGCTGGCGCGCTGCTCCACATACGCGGCCAGGTGGCCGACAGCGACGTACTGCATGGCCTTGTGGCTGTCGTCCAGCGTCGTCACCGGCAGGGCGATGCGCCCGCAGGCCAGGGCCTTGCCGAAGTTCTCCCGGTTGAGGTTGCGAAACCAGCGCTCGCGGACCTGCTCCAGGGGCACGAGTACGTCGCCGAAGATCTGGTAGACCAGCGCCACGGTTTCCTGGCGAGGCGCCGGCGGGGTGTCGAGGCTCGATGGCAGCATGGAGATCCTCCTGCTCGAGGTGGTGGAGTTGATGCGGGGGAATATAGCTTTTGTTGTATTTTCTGGCAATCGCTTCCCGACGAACTTTCCGCAGGCAAAAGAAACCCCGCCGGGGCGGGGTTCTGCGAGCTTCAGCGGACCAGCGTCGGCGCGCGTCTGTGGCGTACGGTGGACCACCAGAACACCCAGCCGATGATGCTGATCTGACTGGCGTGGATTTCCTCCGCGGCGTACTCCTCGTCCTGGTATTCGTCGCGGTTGAAGCTGCGCAGGCGGATACCGCCGCCAGGAAGGCGGTAGAGGAACTTCACCCGCAGCATGCCGTCGTGTTCCAGCGCGTAGATCTCGCCGTCGGTGATGTGCGTGGTGGCGGTGTCGATACCGATGGTGGAGCCGTCCATGATCAGCGGCTCCATGCTGTTGCCGGTGAGCTGGGCGCAGATCGCCGCGGCCGGATCGACGCCCGCGGCGCGCAGCGTGGCGTAGGAGAAGCGCAGCTTGCGCCCCTCGATCTGGCGCACCGCCGTGCGTCCGGCGCCGGCAGCCATTTCCACTTCCTTGTACAAGGGCAGCTCCACTTCGTCCTCGTCCAGCGGCGTGCTGCTGTCCCACGGGAGCAGCGGCTCCAGGCGCAGCGGGCTGGCGTCCGCCGGCGCCTTCGAGGCTTCGGGGGCCAGCGCGGGCGCGCCTTCGCCGGTGCCCAGCCAGATCGGCGAGACACCCAGCGCGGTAGCGATCTCGATCAGCTTGCGGGTGCTCTGCGCCTTGCCGGAGGTCAGCTTGTGAATGGTGTTCTGCGAAACCCCCGCCGCCTCGGCGAGGGTCTCCTGCTTCAGGTTGCGCGCAGCCATGGCCTGCTTGAGGCGCTCGGCGAGCGTGGAGGGACTGGGTGTGCTGTTCATGGCGGCACTCTACCTCCAGGGTTGTAGGCTGTAAATAGCTTTGGTGTTGACGAATTAATAGCTTTAGTTGTAAGTTTTTTCTCGCCTACCCGGTGGGCCGCAGATGCGGCCGTCGGACCAGGGCTCCGCACGGTGCGGAGCGACGCAAGCGCGGATCGCCCCGGCGGCGCGCTTCGATGACATGGCAAGGAAACCATGGGTTGCCTGCGGCTACGCAGGCTGGCGGGCGGAGAGGGCCGAAGGGAGGGCGCCGTCTCCGCGACACGAACGACACAACCGTAGCACCAAGCAGATAGCGAACGACCTGGCAACGCGGCCTCCCGAAGGCACGCGAAGGGAGGGTCTTCGCCAGGAGAAAACCCAGATGCGATACCCAACCTCGAAAACCCGGGAGGCCCGCCATGGCTGACCTCGCCGACTACGCCAACGACCTGATGCTGGAGCGCCTGGACGCCCTGCTCGCGGCGCGCCGCTCGAACACCGCGAATGGCGCCGCCGAGGACTGCCAGGTTTGCGGCGAGCCCATCCCCGAGGCGCGCCGCCAGGCAGTGCCCGGTTGCGACCGCTGCCTGGATTGCCAGGCCCTGGAAGAACTCGAACGCCGCCGCTGAAGCGCGAAGGAGGAACCCGTGATCAAGCCGATCGACGAAATGCTCAAGCTCTGGGCCGAGGAAATGCACGACCCCGGCGTGGCCGGCGGTGGCTACGCCGGCGGCAACCTGCTGGCGATGATGATGGCCAACAAGGGCGAGATGATTCGCGGCACCCGTGGCAGCCGCGTCCTGCTCGACCGGGTCGGCGAGCTCGACCTGATCGTCAATGGTCTGCCCGAACAGCAGAAAGAGGTGGTCACCGAGCACTACCTGAACCGCGACAGCGAGCCGGCGCAGAAGTACCGTCACTGCCGCTGCAGCCGCAACACCTTCTACCTGCGCCTGCATGTGGCGCACCAGTCCATCCAGGCCCGGCTGATGCGCCGCGTCGCCTGAGTCTTTTCCGCTAACGACGAGCCCGGCTCCGCGCCGGGCTCTGTATTTTCCGCGGGCCGGTCTATGCTCGCCGGCATGCCCAGCAATACGCTCTTCCTGCAAATTCGCCGCGCTACGCCGGCCGACGCCGAGGCCATCCTGCGCGTGCTCGGCGAAACCTACGAAAACACCTGGAAGCCCCAGCTCGCCGAGACCGCCCGTGAGCGCTTCGAAAGCGCCGGCCGCAGCGGCGCCTATGTCGCCGAGCGCCTGGGCGATTTCCACCTGGCCTGCCTCGCCGATCGGGTGATCGGCCTAGTGGACTGGCGCGGCGACTTCATCGAATCCCTCCACGTTTCCCCGCTCTGGCAGCGCAGCGGTGCCGGCAGCGCGCTGCTGCGCTTCGCCGAGTCGTGCATCGCCGCTGCCGGTCACGCCTGCGTGCGCCTGGAGACCGACACCTTCAATCACCAGGCGCGCACCTTCTATGGCAAGCACGGCTATGCCGAGATCGATTTTTACCCGGACGAGGAGTGGCACAGCGGCTTCACTACTGTGCTGCTGAGCAAGACGCTCTGACCTGTCGCCGCATCTCTCCGGTGTATTGCCGGTGCATTACCCCCCTATTGCGGTGTATCGCCGGCGAGGCCTTGTTCGGCCGGGAATCGGGGGGTAAAAAGTAGTCATTCTTGTAAAGGTGCGTCCCCAGGGAGCGCCGCTGAAACCCCCATAGAGCCCGGCCTTAGCGCCGGGCTCTGTCGTTTGTACCGCCGCCATTTCGCAGGCGCCGGCAGTGATCCCCGGTCGGCTGATAGTCGCCGGTTCCGCTCGCACTCGCGGGCGTTTCTATTCGAGGAGAGCCCATGGGCAACGAACCTCAGACCCTGGCCGAGATGCCGCTGTGGGTGCTGATCCTGCTTGCCGCGCTCGGTGGCGTCAGCGGCGAGATGTGGCGGGCGGACAAGGCCGGCCTCGGCGGCTGGGTGCTGCTGCGGCGGCTCGCCTTGCGCTCCGGCGCCTCCATCGTCTGTGGCGTCGCGGTGATGCTGCTGGCGATGTCCTGCGGCGCCTCGCTGCTGCTCAGCGCCGCGGTCGGCAGCCTGACCGCGGCGGCCGGCGCAGAAATCGCCGTCGGCCTCTACGAGCGCTGGGCAGCGCGGCGCCTCGGCGTTTGCGAGGTGCCCGAACACAACGATCAGCAGCGCCACTGAGACGCCGCTTCACCCCATCCACTGGAGGTTTCATGTCCGAGCAACCCATGACGCTCGACGCGCTGCTCACGGCCGTCGAGCAGACCCTGGCCGCGCAGCTGACGGAGATCGAGCAGATTCTGCGCGGGCCGCTCGGCGACATAGCGCCGACCCCGCCGGCATTGTTGCTGGACCTGGCGCAACTGCAGCCCGATCGAGACCCCGGCACCGGCGAGACGGCCGTTATCTGCGCGTTTCAGGCGCGGCTGCTGGTGCCCCTCGATGATGCTGCAGCGGAGGCCCTGGCACTGCGCTGCGTGGCGCGCCTGGCGCTGTTGCTGCGTAGCCAGACCTGGGGCCTCGACGTGCAGCCGCCGACTTTCATCCAGGCGCAGCCGGCGAGCGATAATCCGGCGTTGAGCGCGTACCGCTGCTGGCTCGTCGAGTGGCGGCAGCCGCTGCTGCTTGGCGAGCCCGAATGGCCCTGGGAAGACCTGCCGCCCGGCTCGCTGCTGCTCGGCATCGACCCACAGACCGGCTCCGGGCACGAGCCCGACTACTTCGCGCCAGAGGATCTGGAATGAGCCAGGCCTATGTAAGCGCTGAGCATGACCGCCGGTTGGCCGCACTGGTCCTGCCCTGCGTGGTGGTGGCCGTCGACCTGGCTGCCGCGCGGGTGCGGGTGCAGTCCGGCGACTGGACCAGTGCCTGGGTGCGCTGGCACGACCAGGCCGCCGGCCTGGCCCGTCACTGGCGCGCACCGAGCATCGGCGAGCAGGGCGTGTTGCTCAGCCCGTCGGGTGTGCTGGCAATGGGGACTTTCATCCCCGGGCTGTTCGGCGATGCCGGCGTGCCGGCGGACAACCGCGACCACGTGCAGACCTGGCGCTTCGCCGATGGCGGCACGCTGGTTTACGACTGGGCGGCGCACAGCTACAGCATCAGTCTCCCCAGCGGCACGGTGAACGTGCAGGTGGGCTCGGCGAAGGTGGCGGTGAGCGACAGCGCCGTCAGCGTGCAGGCCGGGCAGATCAGCCTGAAGGGTGCGGTAAGCATCCAGGGCAACCTGACGGTGCAGGGCAACGTCAGCAGCACCGGCTCGATCATCGACACCACCGGCAACAGCAACCACCACACGCACTGAATCCTTTTCATCCACAGGCCCGCCGCGCGCGGGCCTCTTCGTTTCTGGAGAACAGCATGGGCAGAAGCACTCGCGCACGCCCGCCACGGCGGAGGGCGCAGCCATGATCGGCATGGACAGGCGCACCGGCCAGCCGCTGAGCGGCCTGGCGCATCTGAAACAGTCCATCGAGGACATCCTGAGCACGCCGCTGGGCAGCCGGCGCATGCGCCCGGAGTACGGCAGCCGCCTGCGACGCATGGTCGACCTGCCGCTTACCGAGGGCTGGAAGAGCGCGGTGCAGGCCGAGGTGGCATATGCCCTCGGGCGCTGGGAGCCGCGCATCCGCCTGCAGTCGGTGAAGGTGGTGGCCGTCCTCGGCGGTAACGTGACGCTGCTGTTGCGCGGCATCTACCAGAACAACGACGTACAGCTGGAGGTGCAGCCATGAGCGTCATCGACCTGTCGCAGCTGCCGGCCCCCGAGGTGGTCGAGAGCCTCGATTTCGAAGCGCTTTACCAGGATCTGCTGGCCGCCTTCCGCGCCGCCATGGGCGAGGGCTGGAACGCCGCGCTGGAGTCCGACCCGGTGCTCAAGCTGCTCGAGCTGGCGGCCTATCGCGAGCTGCTGCTGCGTGCCCGGATCAACGATGCCGCGCGCTCGGTGATGCTCGCCTACGCGATCGGCAGCGACCTCGATCAACTGGCCGCCGGCTACAACGTGGCG
This sequence comes from Pseudomonas sp. QL9, assembly GCF_041409665.1. Taxonomy (NCBI): domain Bacteria; kingdom Pseudomonadati; phylum Pseudomonadota; class Gammaproteobacteria; order Pseudomonadales; family Pseudomonadaceae; genus Pseudomonas; species Pseudomonas sp. QL9. The sequence continues at coordinate 2,054,635 of NZ_CP166971.1, read as the reverse complement.
CGTCTGGTGATTCAGCCGGCCAACCCGACGGCCGTGCCGCCGCAGGAGGCAGTGCTGGAGAGCGATGACTCGCTGCGCAACCGCACTCAGCTGGCTTTCGACCAGCTCTCGGTGGCTGGGCCACGCAACGCCTACATCGCCTTCGCGCTGGGGGCGGACGGGCGCATCGCCGACGTTTCGGCGACCAGCCCGGCTCCCTGCGAGGCGCTGATCAGTGTGCTCGCCCGTGAGGGAGATGGCAGTGCCGGCGAGGACATCCTGGATGCGGTGCGTGCCGCGCTGTCGGACGAGGACGTGCGGCCGGTCGGCGACCGCGTCACCGTGCAGTCGGCCAGCATCGTCGAGTACCAGGTGCAGGCGGTGCTCTACATCTACCCGGGGCCGGAGGCCGAGCTGATCCAGCAGGCCGCGGAGAGTTCGCTGCAGACCTACATCGCCACCCAGCGCCGCCTCGGCCGTGACATCCGTCGCTCGGCGCTGTTCGCCGCGTTGCACGTCGAAGGTGTGCAGCGGGTCGAACTGGCGCAACCGGCCGCCGACGTGGTGCTCGATGCCACCCAGGCGGCGTACTGCAGCGGCTACGACGTCAGCGTCGGTGGCTCCGATGAGTAGCCGCCTGCTGCCGAGCAACGCCACGCCGCTGGAGCGCGCCCTGGCCGACGTGCAGTCGGCCGATCTGCCGGTGCCGCTGCGTGAACTGATGGACCCGCAGCACTGCCCGCTGGCGCTGCTGCCCTACCTCGCCTGGGCCTGGTCGGTGGACCGCTGGGACCCGACCTGGCCGGAGGCGGTGAAGCGCAAGGCGGTGCTCGCGGCATTCCGCATCCACCAGCACAAGGGAACCATCGCCGCGCTGCGCCGGGTGATCGAGCCGCTGGGCTACCTGATCGAGGTCATCGAGTGGTGGCAAGTCGGCGGGGAAGTCGAGCCGGGCACCTTCCGCCTGCGCATCGGCGTGCTCGACAGCGGCATCAGCGAAGAGATGTACGAGGAAGTGGAGCGCCTGATCGACGACGCGAAACCGCTGACCCGCCACCTCATCGGGCTGGACATCAGCCTGGAAACCCAGGGCCGGATCACCATCGGCTCGGGGCAATACGACGGCGACATCGTCACCGTCTACCCGTACCTCCCGGACGTCATCGAAACCCGCGGCAGCTTCGGTCTGCCCGGCCGGGAACACACCATCGACCAACTGAGCGTCTACCCATGGCCGTGACCTACTACGCACTCCTCACCACCATAGGTGCGAGCAAGCTGGCGAACGCCAGCGCCCTCGGCACCACCCTGAAGATCACCCAGCTCGCCGTCGGCGACGGCGGCGGCAACCTGCCGACCCCGGACGCCAGCCGCACCGCGCTGGTCAACGAAGTCCGCCGCGCACCGCTGAACCAGCTGAGCGTCGACCCGGCCAACGCCGCGCAGATCATCGCCGAACAGGTCATCCCCGAGGATGTCGGCGGCTGGTGGATCCGCGAGATGGGCCTGTACGACGACAGCGGCGCGCTGATCGCCTACGCCAACTGCGCCCCGTCGTACAAACCGCAACTGGCCGAAGGCAGCGGCCGCACCCAGACCGTGCGCATGGTGCTGATCGTCAGCAACACCGCCTCGGTGGAACTGAAGATCGACCCGAGCGTGGTGCTGGCGACCCGCGAGTACGTCGACAGCGCCATCGTCAGCGCAATGAACAAGCTCGACCAGAAGCAATCGGTACGCACAGCGACCACGGCCAACATCACCTTGAGCGGGCTGCAGACGCTGGACGGCGTGGCGCTCGTAGCGGGGGACCGGGTGCTGGTGAAGAACCAGACCAATGCGCCGGATAACGGAATCTATGTGGCGGCCACGGGGGCGTGGAAGCGGGCGGGGGATGCTGACGAAAGCGTCGAGGTTACGCCTGGCCTGACGGTTACGGTGGAGGAGGGCACTGCGCAGGCTGACAGCATCTGGCAGCTGACCAGCAATGGGGTCATTGTGCTGGGGACCACTTCGCTGGTGTTCCAGAACATCACTACCGGGTTGGCTCCTTTGGCTTCACCGGTGTTTACCGGTAATCCCGCTGCGCCTACGCCTGCACAATTTGATAACGATACCTCCGTCGCAACTACCGCATTTGTTCAGGCAGCAGGGCTTCATTTCCCAAGTGGCACCGGGATTCCACTTGCCACTAGTACTTCGCTTGTTACCGCGCAGTCTGGCAAATGGTTCGAAGTGCAGGCAGCTGGCATCACAGTTACATTGCCCGCCTTGTCGACTACCCAAAGTGGGTTGACGACATACACGATCAAGGCCGCCGTAGGTTTTACCCTAAAGGGGAGCGGTACAGAAAGCATCAATTATGGCGCTGGCGCAGGTAGTAACACCTATTCGGTTCTAGCCGGGCAAAACCTGGCAGTTGTGTCGAACGGCGCTACCTCTAGTTGGTTTGTAGTGGCTGATGGATTCGGTTCATCTTTATTCGGCGCGTCGAAGGCGAGCACTGGATATCAGCTACTGCCTAGCGGCCTGATAATGCAGTGGCTCAGTGGAAGTTCAGATGCCAATGGAGTGATGACACTTACTCTTCCAATTCAATTCCCTAACGCAGTGTTGGGCGGCGTTGCGTGTGAGCAGAACCCTGGCGGCTGGAACGCCGCACGAACAACCGTTTGGGCTTTGGATCAAGCTGCATGCACTAAGTCAACGATATTGGCCAGAGTTAGAGACATTCAGGGAACCGCCGGGCCGACTCTAAGTTCGGGTATTGCTGGCCGAGTTCTTGTGTGGGGGTATTAAGCATGGAACTGTATTTTTCTGCCGAAACGTTGAGTTTCCTGACTTCTGAAATTCATGGGGGGAGCATTCCGGCTGCTGCGATCGAGATCTCGATTGAGGAGTATCGAAAACTTCTTCAGGGACAGTCAGAAGGCAAGCGCATTGGTTCGAGCGACGATGGCCGGCCGATTCTTCTGGACCCTCCTCCACCTACCATCAAGAATATCGGTAATCAAATTTCTTCTCGTCGATTCCTGGTGGAAACGTCGAGCATTGAATTTGAAGGGACAGAGTTTTCGACTTCGCGTGATAGCCAAGCATCGATCAATGGGGCGCTGTTAACGGCCATGCAAAATCCCAACTACCGCTGCTGCTGGAAGACCTCTGGCGGCTTCGTCGAGCTCAATGCAGTGCAGATCAAGACTATTGCCGGCGCCATTCGCTCCCACGTCCAAGCTTGCTTCGACCGCGAGGCCGAACTGCTGGCCCATCTCGAAGCCGGTACCTACGAAGACTCCATGCTCGACCAGGGCTGGCCGGCCTGAGCCGACACCCGCAATCCAGCCCTCCGCACCCGCGGCCCGGGCCAATCAAGCAACCGCCTACCGGCGGTTTTTTTATGTCTGGAGAAAACCCTATGAGCTTCTTTCACGGCGTTACCGTGACCAACGTCGACATCGGCGCGCGGACCATCGCGCTGCCGTCGTCCTCGATCATCGGCCTGGTGGATACCTTCGCCCCGGGGGCGTCGGTCAGCGCGCAGGCTGACGTGCCGGTGCTGATCACCAGTCTGCGCGAGGCCGCGGCGGCCTTCGGCGTTGACTCGGCGATCTACAAGTCCTGCGTGGCGATCTACACCCAGTCTGCTGCCGTGGTGGTAGCGGTCGGCGTCAAGCTCGCCGAAACCCCGGAAATGCAGGCATCCGCGGTCATCGGTACCGTCACCGCTTCGGGGCAGCGCACCGGTCTGCAGGCACTGCTCGACGGCAAGTCGCGCTTCAACGCCCAGCCGCGCCTGCTGGTGGCGCCCGGGCATTCGTCCACCCAGGCAGTGGCTACCGCCATGGATAGCCTGGCCGAGAAGCTGCGCGCCATCGCCATCGTCGACGGGCCCAACACCACCGACGAAGACGCCGTCGATTACGCCGGCGAGTTCGGCAGCAAGCGCGTCTTCATGGTCGATCCGGGCGTGCAGTACTGGGACACCGAGTTCAGCGAAACCACCGACGCCCCGGCCTCCGCCTACACCGCCGGGCTGTTCGCCTGGACCGACGCCGAGTACGGCTTCTGGTCCTCGCCGTCGAACAAGGCGTTCTCCGGCATCACCGGCACCGGCCGGCCGATCGAGTTCCTCGATGGCGACGCGACCTGCCGCGCCAACCTGCTGAACAACGCCAACATCGCCACCATCATCCGCGACGACGGCTACCGCCTGTGGGGCAACCGCACCCTGTCCAGCGACGCCAAGTGGGCCTTCGTCACCCGCGTGCGGACCCTCGACCTGGTGATGGACGCCATCCTCGCCGGGCACAAGTGGGCGGTGGACCGCGGCATTACCAAGACCTACGTGAAGGACGTCACCGAAGGCCTGAACGCCTTCATGCGCGACCTGAAGAACCAGGGTGCGCTGATCGACTTCGAGGTCTACGCCGACCCCGACCTCAACACCAGCAGCCAGCTGGCCCAGGGCAAGGTGTACTGGAACATTCGCTTCACCGACGTCCCGCCTGCCGAAAACCCCAACTTCCGCGTGGAAGTCACCGACCAGTGGCTGACCGAAGTCCTCGACGCCTAAGGAGAGCAATCCATGATTCCGCAAACCCTGAGCAACACCAACCTGTTCATCGACGGCGTCAGCTTCGCCGGCGACGTGCCTTCGCTGTCCCTGCCCAAGCTGAGCATCAAGACCCAGGACTACCAGGCCGGCGGCATGGACGCGCCGATCGCCCTGGACATGGGCCTGGAGAAGATGGAGGCGAAGTTCTCCACCAACGGTGCCCGTCGCGAGGCGCTGAACTTCTTCGGCCTGGCCGACCAGAACGGCTTCAAGGGCGTGTTCCGTGGCTCCTTCAAGGGCCAGAAGGGCGAAGCCGTGCCGGTGATCGCGACCATCAACGGCATGCTCCAGGAAGTCGACCCGGGCGACTGGAAGATCGGCGAGCTGGCCGAGTTCAAGTTCAACGTGGTGGTCAGCTACTACAAGCTGGAAGTCGACGGCCGCGAGGTCTTTGCAATCGATCCGCTGAACGCGGTCCGCCGGATCAACGGTGTCGACCAGCTGGCGGCCATGCGCGGCCACCTGGGCATCTGAGGAGCACGCCATGACTCAAGCACAACCGGTCTGGCTCAGCCTCGGCACCGACGCCGCGACCGTGCGCCTGTCGCGCCCCGCGCAATGCAACGGCGTGAGCGTCGACAGCCTGACCCTGCGCGCGCCGACCGTGCGCGATATCCGCCTGGCCACCCGCGTTGGCGGCGATGCCGAGGAGCGCGAGCTGCAGCTGTTCGCCTCGCTGGCGCAGGTCAGCGCGCAGGACCTGGAGGGCCTCAAGCTCAGCGACTACCAGCGGCTGCAGAACGCCTACTTTCGCCTGGTGCGCGAAGACGGCGACGAGCCCGGCGCGGATGCGTGAGCTGGCGCGGCGCCTGGCCCGCGAGCTGGGTTTCGGCGCCGCCGACCTCGACGGCATGCACCAGGGCGACCTGCTCTGGTGGCTCGGCGAGGACGGTGCCTGAGGGCATGGAGAGCGGCGCGCGGGCGCCGCTTTTCCTTTGAAGGATGGAATGAGCGATGAGCGAAGAACAGAAGATCTCTGTCGTGCTCGGCGGCGTGCTCGACGCCAGTTTCGGAGCGGTCGTGGCGGATGCCAAGGACCGCATTGAAGAGCTGCGGCGTGACAGCGAACGCGCTTTCAACCTGCAGGGTTTTGTCGGCGAGACGCGGCGACTGCAGCAGGAATACTTGCAGTTGCACCGCATCGGCGATGCCGGTGCGAGCACTACGCTGCGGAACCTGGAGAGCAATCTTGCGCTGCTCAAGCGCCAGGGCCTGGAGGTGCGCAACCTGTCCAAGCTCTACGACCGCCTGGGCGAAAGCGTGCGTGGCAGCGAATTGCGGGAACGCGGCTGGCAGCAACTGGAGCGGGCTGGCCGGCGAGCCGGCGAGCTGGGCACGTTCGCCAAAACCATGGCCGTGCCGATCGGCATAGCCGCCAACTACCAGGACCGCATCCGTGGCCTGGCGATCCGTGCCGGTATCGCCGGGACCGACCAGGAGCGGCAACTCTCCCAGGGCGTCGAAGCGAGCGCCCGGCAGAGCGGCATGAGCCGCGACGACAGCGCCTCGCTGCTGGAAGCGCTGATGGGCAGTGGCATGCGGCAGAGCGATGCGCAGAACCTGCTGCCGCTGGCCGCCAAGTTCGTCCGTAGCCAGGGCGCCGACATCGGCGACACCGCCACCTTGCTGCGTGGCCTGCAGGTGCGGGCGGAGCTCGGTACGCCGGGCGAGATCGGCAAGGCCCTGGATGCGCTGAGCAACCTCGGGAAGAGCGGCGAGTTCGAGGCGGCGGGCCTGGCTCGGCAACTGCCGCAGTTGCTGGAGAAGGTCCGGCCGAAGAAGGGGGAGGGGCTGCAGGCGGTCGCGCGCCTGGGCGCCATGCTGGAGCTGCAGGTCCGCCAGGGCGCGACGCCCGAGGGGGCTGTCGCCAAGGTTACGGATTGGCTCAAGGTCGATCCGACTACCGGGAGTCTGGCCTCCCATGCACGGGGCAAAGACGCGACAGAGCAGTTCCAGGCATTCCTGACGAGCACAACGCAAGCCGATGCAACGGTCGACAAGGTGCTGGCGCTGCGCAACGCGACCATCGCTGCCCGGATCGATGCAGCTAGCCAGGCGAGCGAAGAGCTGCTCGGCAGCATTGGTAGCGCTTTCACCGACGACCCGCTGTTCGGCAAAGCGCTCGACAAAGGTACGGACCTACTCCATCAGGCCAAGGGTGTGGTCGATGAGCACCCGCGGGTGGTAGAGGGTTTGGTCGGAGCCTTTGCTGCCTACAAGGGGGGCAAAGCGCTTTACGGTCTGGGCCGCGGTGCGTTCGACCTGGTTCGGGGCGGCGTGCTCGGTTGGCGGAACGGCAAGGTCGGCTCATTGCTTCCGGAGATCGCCCTGCGTACGGGGCCATCGGCGGGGAGCCTTGGCGGCGCCATGCCGGCCGTGCTGGATGCCGCTGGCAAGGGTGGCGCTGGTCTCGCTCGTGCCAGTCGCTTGCTGCGCCATGGCACGGGACCGCTCGGCGTCGGGCTCGCCCTGCTGGGCGCCGCGCAAACCTACGCCAGCGACGGCAATGCGCAGCAGAAAGGCGAAGGCTACGGCGAAGCGGCCGGCGGCGTGATCGGCACGGCGCTGGGCGCTGCGTTGGGTTCGGCACTGCTCACCCCGGGTTTTGGCACGGCGGTCGGGGGCGCCCTTGGCGGCATGCTCGGCGAACGGGTCGGCAGTTGGGGCGGCAGCCTGATCGGTGGCTGGATCGATAAGCACGGCGATTCCGCTGCAGCCGGCGTCTCGCAACCGACTGCACCACCGACCTCGCCACCGGTGCAGAACTGGAACTTCGCCCCGCAGATCAGCGTGAACGTCGACGGCGGCCTGTTCGAGCCGCACATGCTGGCCGAGCAACTGCTGCCACAACTGCGCCGGCTGCTGGACGACTTCAGCGCCCGGCAGCGCAACGACAGCCTGTGGGACCTGCCCTTGGCCTGAACTTTCCCGGCATGCCGGGAAACGTTCGGAGCTGGGGCAGGCCGACTGACCAAGAGGAGCCGACATGGCTTACACGGAGCAACTACAGGCCGCGCTGAAATCCATCGGCGCGGCCATCGAGGGTGGGCGCCAGGAGCTGAACAAGACGGTAGACCCGGTGGATTTGGCCATCGGCGACCTGCAGGCGGCAACCGCCGAGCTGGAAAAGCAGCTCGGCCTGCCGCCGGACGTATCGAGCGCACTGCAGCGCGTGATGCGCGGCATCGACCGGGCCAATGCCAAGCTGGAAAAGGTGGTGGGCGCCTTCGGCACGGCCGAGCGCAAGCTGGAAGCCATCGACGAGCGCATCGACAAGCTGAAGAACCAGGCGCAGCTCGTCGGCAAGGCGATCAACAAGCTGGCCGGGGCGATCAGCCCGGCAATGGGCGACATCATTCCCAGTGCCTGGCTGGCGGGTGCAAGCGTCCCGGAGCCGGCGGCGATCACGGCGAGCCCGCACCTGCTGGTGATGCGTCCGCTCGCGCCCACCGCCAGCGCTTTCTACTTCAACCTGAGTACTGCGGCCTTCGACAAGCTGGTGCGCGACACCCAATACAGCTGGGCTGCCCAGCCGCGCCTGGGCTTGAGCCCGGCCTTGCAGTTCACCGGACAGGGCGCGGAAACCCTGACCCTGAGCGGCACCATCGCGCCTTTGTTGGGCGCCGGCGTCGGGCAGGTTCAGAAGCTGCGCGACATGGCGACGCTCAGCGTGCCGTTGAGCCTGTCGCGCACCAGCAACGGCAACTCGGAGCAGTTGCTGGGCAACTGGTGCATCACCCGTATCACCGAGAACCAGAGCAGCCTGCTGAACGACGGCACGCCGCGCAGCCAGGAATTCACCTTGGAGTTCACCCGCTATGGCGACGATCTGTAGAACCGCTGACGGCGACTGCCTCGACAGCCTCTGCCAGCAGCATTACGGCCATCTGCTCGGCACGGTGGAGGCGACGCTGGACGCCAACCCCGGCTTGGCCGAGGAGCCGCAACCGCTGCGCGCCGGGTTGCTGATCCAGCTGCCCGAGTTGCCCGCCGCACCCAGCAGTCCACAGGTACGCCTGTGGGATTGACCCCGACCCCGCCCCGGCGGGGTCTTTTCTTTCCGGAGGCCCGAACGTGCAACCGACCTTTCGCCTGATCGCCGACGGCAACGACATCACCAAGCTGCTCAGTGCGCGCCTGCTCAGCCTCACGCTGAGCGACAAGACGGGCCAGACGTCCGACACCCTGGAGTTGGTCCTGGATGACCGCGACGGCAAGATCGAGCTGCCCCGGCGCGGCGCGCTGCTCGATGTACTCCTCGGCTACCAGCGCCAGGAGCTGACGCCCATGGGTCGCTACAAGGTCGACACTGTCGCCTGCTCGGGGCCGCCCAGGAAACTGACCCTCAGCGGCCGCGCCAGCGACATGCGTGGCGAGGCCAAGAGCGGCCGCTGCGCCGCCTGGGAGGACGTGAGCCTGGCGTACATCGTCAGCGAACTGGCTGCGCGCAACGGCTGGGGCGCGCATTGCCCGGTACAGGTGTCCATCGCCCGTGCCGAGCAGTTGATCGAGTCGGACTACAACTTCATCACCCGCCTGGCCAAGCAGTACGACTGCACCGCCAAGGTTGCCGACGGCCAGCTGCTGGTCCTGCCCCGCGAGTCCGGGCAAAGCGCCAGCGGCCAGCCGATCGAACCCTTGGTGCTGATGCCGATGGATGTCAGCAGCTATTCCATCCGCTTCGACGACCGCAGCGTCTACAAGGCGGTGCGCACCCTCTATCCGGACCTGGCCAGCGGGGGTACGCGCCAATTCGAGCTGAAGAACCCCAAGGTGCCCGAGGACGTCACGGCCATCTACACCGAGCGCCATCCCTACGCCGATCGCGCCGCTGCCGTACAGGCCGCGAAATCCCGCCTCGCGGCGCTGAATCGCGCCAGCGCCAGCGTGCAGTTGCAGATGCCCGGACGCGCCGACCTGTTCGCCGAGCGCAAGCTGCGGCTCAGCGCCTTCAAGAACGGCTTGGACGGCGACTACCTCTGCGAGTCGGTGGAGCACCAGTTCGACGGCGGCGGCTGGCGCACCAGCGTCACCTGCAACGGCGGCGCCGATGGCAAGGCGCTGGCGGGCGCGACCCGGCCGAAACAGGCGAGCGGCCAATGAGGGAGGCGAACGCATGAGCATTACCGCGGAGCAACTGCTTCAACTCTTCCCCAAGGCGACGCCACTGCTGCCCTGGCTGCTGCCGGCAATGCAGGCAAGGGGAGTGGACACGGCGATCCGCCAGGCCGCCTTCCTCGCCCAGGTCGGCCGCGAAAGCGCCGGCCTGACGCGCTGGGTGGAAAGCCTCGCCTATAGCGCCCAGGGCCTGGCCGACACCTGGCCGCGGCGTTTTCGCAACGCCGCCGGCAAGCCGACGGCCCTGGCCAATCAACTGGCGTATCAGCCGCCAGCCATCGCCAACCAGGTGTACGCCGGGCGCAACGGCAACGGCGACGAAGCCTCCGGCGACGGCTGGCGTTACCGCGGTCGCGGCCTGCTGCAGGTCACCGGCCGGGCCAACTACCGGCGCGTCGGCGATGGCCTGGGCCAGCCGTTCGAGGCCGCGCCGCAACTGCTCGCGGAGCCGCGCTGGGCCTGCGAGTCGGCGGCCTGGTGGTGGTCCGCTGCCGGGCTCAATGAGCTGGCTGACGGCGGGCGTTTCGAGGACATCACCCGGCGCATCAATGGCGGCCTGACCGGCCAGGCGGAGCGCCTGAAGTTGTGGAAAAGAGCGCAAGAGCTGCTGGCGATCCCGCCGGCACCAGCGCGTTAGGCAACGAATCTTCCGCTGCGCAATCCGCGATCACGAACCGGCCACCGAAGGGTGACGCCGGCGGCCGTGCTCGCCCGTGGCGCAGCCCTTCACTCGAGGAGTCAACCGATATGCAACCGGCCCTGATGCCGTTGAACCTGATCCGTGGGGCGACCTACCGCGACACCCGGCGCTTCATGCAGCCTCGTCGTGAGTACCGCGACATCTCAGCCATCGCCCCGAGCGCGCCCCTGCGCCTCACCGTGCCGGGGCACCAATTGCTCGGCGACTGGCTGGTCTGGGTCGCCGGGGTTTCCGGATTCCCGGACCTCAATCGCGTACCCGGTCGCCAGCTCGCCCACCGTGCCGAGGTGATCGACGCGGACACGCTGGAGATCAACAGCCTGAGCGGCATTGGCCTCTCGCCAGCCGGCGGGCAGCTGATCTACCAGCCGCCGGTGGACCTCAGCGGCGCCACGGCGCGCCTGGTGATCCGCGAGCGCGAGGACGGCGGCAACGAGCTGCTCAGCCTCGCTACGGGCCACGGCATCAGTGCCGGCGCGCCAGGAACCCTGTTGGTGGAACTGGATGCCGAGGACACCACGGCATTCAGCTGGACCGCGGGCTGGTACCACCTGGACGTCACCTTCCCGGATGGCTCGGTGTCGCGGTTCTTCCGCGGGCCGGTAACGGTCGAACAGTGAGGTGAGCATGAGCGACGTGGAGCAGATCGAGCCCTGGGCGGTGGCCGTCGAAGGCAACGCGCCCGCGCTCGTGCTCGAGCAGATCAATGAGTACGCGGTGACGGTTGCTGCTGGCGCAGAAGCGCTCGTGGTGACTGTGGGTGAGCAGGGGCCACCTGGGCCGAAAGGCATTCCCGGGCCTGCCGGCGGAAGTGCGCTGCAGAAGGTCGCGGCGGTTGCGCTGAGTGGCCACCGTCTCGTCTTCTCGACCGATGGCGCCGCTGTCACGTACGCCGATTGCGGCCAGTTGGCCAATCGCGGCAACACGCTAGGCATGACGCTGGGGGCGGCAGAAGCCGGTGATCCGGTGGATATCCAGCGCTCCGGCGAGGTGCTGTTCGAGGGCTGGTCGTGGAACGACGGGCCGGTATTTCTCGGGCACGACGGCCAACTCACCCAATCCCTGCCGCAGGACGCGGCATTTTCCCTGGTCGTCGGCTTCGCCATGAATGCGACGACTGTTTTTCTCGACATGGGCGTGGCGATCACGCTGGAGGCTTAAAAGATGGCTGGTGACAAATTCCTGATGAACAACAACGGCAACCTGCAAGAGGTCGCTGCCACCCAGATCTCCGCCGGCGCCGCGAACGCCGGGGACATCCCGGCGCTGGATGCCAGCGGCCGGCTCGACACCTCGATGATGCCGGTCGGCCTGGGCGCCGATACCGCAGTGGTCACCGCAAGCGAAGCGCTGGCCGCTGGCGACTACGTCAACATCTGGTCGAACGCATCGGCCTTTGCAGTGCGCAAGGCCGATGCCTCGGGCGGCGTCGCCAAGCAGGCGCATGGCTTCGTTCTGGCCGCCGTGACTTCTGGCACGGCCGCGACCGTGTACTTCGAGGGCACCAATACTCAAGTCAGCGGGATGACACCGGGTGACGTCTGGCTGAGCGCCGCCACTCCCGGCAAGGGCGTGGCTACTCCGCCTACGGCGACAGGCAACATTCAACAGAAAGTCGGTGTTGCGGTGGCGGCCACTTCGGTGAACGTCGAGCTCGGTCAACCCATCATCCTGGCGTAACGACATGGCCCAGCGCAGACCCCTCTACAGCAACGGCGGCACGCCCGCCGAACTGCCAAGCGGTGACACCCTCGCTGGCGCCGAGCCGCCCATCACCGCGGGCACGACGGCTCAGTTCTGGCAGGGCGACAAGACCTGGCAGGACCTTGCGACAGCAGTGCGCACAGTGGTGTTGACAGGACTGAGCACTGCCGTGAGCACGGCTGTCGCGGCTACTGACAGCGTGCTGGTGGCGCTGGGCAAATTGCAGGCCCAGCTGAACGGGAAGGCGGCGTCAGGCAGCAACGCCGACATCACCAACCTGAACGCCCTTGCAACAGCGAGCTGGGGAACTGGTGGCCGCATCTACGGTGACTTCATCAACGCGACGCACTCCTCGCGAACGCTGTTGCAGAGCTCGGCTGCGAACAGCAACACCGTAGTCGGCACTATTCCAACCGGAACTGCTTCGGCTTCCGGGCTCAACGCCTATAGCTCGTCCAATCCGGATAGTTCCACGATTGGCCAGTTCCAGCAGGTCGGGGCCGAGACTCGTATTTCCAATACGGTCGTAGGCACTGGAACGCCAGGTGATATCGGGTTCTATCTCAACGGAGCCCTGCGTGCTGCGGTCTCTACGGATGGTACGTTCAAGGCGATCAGCACCAACTCGACATACGCGGGCTACCTGCGTATGCAGAATTCGTCGGCGTCTCAGCGACGGGCCTTTCGGGTGAACAGCGGCAATGGGCTGGAGGTACTGAACCAAGCCGAATCGGCAATAACTCATACCTTTGGCGATACGGGAAACATCAGCTGTTCAGGTGCGCTTCAATGCACAACCGGGACATCCGGGCAGATCAGCATCTACCGCACTGTGGACGCCAGCAACAACAAGTTTGCCAGCTTTACGGACTCGCAAATTGGTGTCGGAATCGTGTTGTTGGGTGCAGCCTCCGGAGGTCAGGTTTTTTCCCCGTCTGGTGACAACACTACCCCATGCGGTTGGGTATACGGGCGATGGAGCTCAGTGTGGTCGGTTACCGGAGCAATCCAAACGTCGGATGCCCGAGAAAAGACCCCCGTACGTCCGCTGAACGAAACTGAGCTGTCAGTCGCGAAGGTCCTTGCCAAGGACATCGGCATCTTTCAGTGGCTCGAATCAATCGAAGAGAAGGGCATCGATGGGGCGCGCCTGTTCTGCGGTCAAACTGTGCAATGGGTGATCGAAAAGTTCACTGAAGCCGGTCTCGATTGGCACCGTTACTCGTTCATCTGCCAGGACGTGTTTGAAGGTATGCCTGAGTTGCTGGATCCGGATGGCAATGTGGCTCGACCTGCTATCCCGGCTAGTGACCGCTACTCCCTTCGCTACGACGGTCTGTCGATGTTCATCATGCGTGGTCTGTTTGAAAACCAGCGTCTGATCGATGAGCGCGTTACTGCTCTTGAGGCACGAGCCCATTAGCTCTTACCTATGCGGATAGGCCAAATGAGCAGCCCGCCCTACTGATTCGAGCAATTGTTGTCCCAATGCCGTGTAGCCAGAGGAGGGGAGATATGGACTGGCAATCCGTGCTGAAAACACTGGCCCCCTGGATCGGCACCGCCCTCGGCGGCCCACTCGGCGGCCTCGCAGTCGACGCAGCAGCGAGCGCAATGGGGCTTTCCGACCGGACTGTGGATGCCGTGAAGCATGCCCTTTCCGGTGCAACCCCCGATCAGCTTCTGGCTGTGAAACAGGCCGACCAGGCCTTCGCGTTGCAGATGCAGGCCCTCGGTTTCAAGCAGGTGAGCGACCTGGAGGCACTGGCCGCTGGCGACCGCAAGGACGCCAGGGCCATGCAGATCGCCCAGCGCTCCTGGGTGCCTGCCGCGCTGTCGATCATCGTGACCTTCGGTTATTTCGCCATCCTGGCCGGCATGATGCTGGGTGTTCTGCATGTCGCCGATTCGCAGGCACTGCTGCTGATGCTGGGCAGCCTCTCCACCGCCTGGGGTGTGGTCATGGCCTTCTGGTTCGGGACGACTTCGGACAGCGCGCGGAAGACCGAGCTGCTGGCGAGTTCCTTACCCGCCAAATGACGAACCTTATCCATATAGAAGTGCAAGGCCCACCGCCACCGGGTACGTCCAGGGCGGTGGGCCTTTTTTACGTTCTGTGCGGTGAGCCTTTGCAACCGCCTGGAGCCCGGAGACGGCGTGATGTTGCGCCTGGCATGCCCGGTGGGCTACTGTTCCGCCCAGAGCTAGACGAGACAGCTACAGTGATCCACCTCCGCAGCATCATCACCTCCCTCCTCAAGGCATTCGCCCGCTGGCGCTGGCGCGCCTGATTCCTTCTTTCCCGGCTTTGCGCCGGTCCTTTTCCCGCGTCTCCACCGTCCCCTGGCATAATGCCGGACTGCACCAGCTACCCTCTGGTCCTTACCGGGCACGCCGATGGCGCGAATCGAAAGCAGTGCAATCACGAGGTTCGAGCAGACATGCTGCTGATGATCGATAAGCAGCATGGCCTTCCGCATTCTTCCGCATTTCTCCCTGACTTGCCCTGGATTGCCCGTACTGCCGGGGGTTATCCGTCCGCATCCTTCCGCGTCGTTGCGCTGACATCCTGAAAAATTGCGGGTATCGTTGTGGGTATCAATCAGCCGATACCCGCATACCCGCATGCCTCTCACCGACGTGAAGATCCGCCAGGCTAGGGCTGGCGATACCCCCATCAAGCTGTCCGACAGTGGCGGCCTTTACCTGGAGGTGAAGCCGGGCGGCTCGAAGCTATGGCGGTATCGCTACCGCATTGGCGGTAAAGAGAACGTCTACGCCATCGGCGTCTACCCCGCCGTAACCCTGGCCGATGCTCGCGCCGAGCGTGATACGGCGCGCGCCCACGTGAAGGCCGGGCGCCATCCTTCCCATGTGCGGCAGACCGAGAAGGCACGGCAGCTCGCTGAGAACCGGAATACCTTCAAGTCGGTTGCGGAAGAGTGGATCGAACAGCGGCTGTCGAAGCGAACGGAGAAGTACCGCGACCAGATCCGGCGTGCCTTCGATGGCAACGTATACCAGGCAATTGGCCGCCTTCCTATGCGCGAGATCACTGCCGCCCAGATACTGGACATCATGCGTCGCATGGATGGCCGCGGAGCTTCGGCGTACGCGCTGCAGGTGCGGCAGTGGATCAGTGCCGTCTTCTGCTACGGCGTGGTGACCCTTCGGGCGGATGCAGATCCTGCGGCTGCAGTGAAGGGAGCCGTGGAGCGCGGTGAGATCAATCACAGTCAGCCGATGTCGCGAGAGCAGTTGGGCGCCTACCTTATGGCCGTTGACCGATACAAGGGATTTCGCGGCACCGTGATCGCGTTACGACTGCTGCCCATGTTGTTCACGCGTACCGTCGAGTTACGTGAGGCGCGTTGGTCTGAGTTCGACCTGGATGAGGCCATATGGACCGTTCCGGCTGAGCGCATGAAAATGCGGCGGATTCACCTGGTGCCATTGTCTACCCAGGCGGTAGCTCTGCTGAGGTCGCTGAGAGAGATAACCGGAGGCGATCTGTTGTTCCCTGGGCTGAAGGATCCGGCGCGGCCTATTAGCCCGACCACCCTGAACAGGGCGATGGAGTACATGGGGCTGAAGGGGTGGCACTGCCACGACTTCCGTGCAACCGCCAATACGCACCTGGACGAGATGAGGCGATTTCGTCCCCGAGTTATCGACGTGCAGCTGGCGCACAAGGAAAAGGACAAGACTCGTGCCGCGTACAACCATGCGGTCTACCTGGAAGAGCGCCGGGAGATGATGCAGGTTTGGGCGGATTGGATTGAGCAATGCCGAGAGTTTTCTAATTAAATTTGTAAATTGGTTTGCTATTCAAGGAGGAGTTTTTGTTGAGCTCGAATCATCTTCGTCTGAATTTAGAGCAGCTTGCGGCTGCTGTGGCATGCGTTGCGGCGATGGCTTTCTTTTATGGATATAGTTATTTATATATCTATTATGCCCGCTTTGGGGTTGCATGGTATGTTGAGCAACTTTCGGTGTCGTCCATGGCCATATTTGGGGCGCGCGATATTGTTATTTTGGTGATATTTTCGGCTACATTGTATTTCCTTTCTAAAATGCATCTGTTTATTGATAAGTTATTGCTTATACTCTTTGGCGTCGGTATTGCTAGTGCTGTTGCTCTCGATACTCTAGTGAACAAGGGTTTGGAGTCTAACTTGTCACTCACGCTTAAACTCTCAAGTGTCTGTATTTGGTGGATGTTTGGTGTTTGTACGATTGGGGTTGTAGTATTTGCAAAACGGGTTGTCGCTGGAATTGACACTGGATCAATTTTTATTGGGTTTGGTACGCTTGTTTTGATTTTGTTATATCTTCCGCAGATGACGGCGAGAATTAATGCTGACTCCATTATTTCGGGTGGTGAATCTTATTTGCCGCTAGTTGTTTCCGGGGATAACAAGGACTGGTATCTTGTTGGAATAAGCTCTGGTCAGGCGGTGCTTGTTAAATTCAAGGAGCCTGCGTCCAATAGGGGGTTTCGGCTGAAGATTGCTCAGATCAATGATCTTGAGTTGAAGACGAAGACAATGCCAAGATTTGTGAGTGCGATAGACTTTGAAAGTAAGCCTTTGCTAAATTCTGCCCACTAGGCTGGCCTTCCTAATTTTCTGCTATATCAGCTTTGGATTTAACCAGTGGTTCGAATTTTTAAGTGCACCGATGCGGCTGGGGACGTTCTTGATTGCGCGCTTCAGGACGGAGTCGCAGGAATCAGCGGTGGTCGACTGAGTGTGCGTCTTCTGCTCAGACAAGTGCACGATATGGCGGAGGCAGCTGGGCACGACCATGTTATCGCCTTGAGCACCTACAACAATCCAAGCACCGAGTTGGCCTATATCTACGACAACGACTCTTATGACTCGGCGTCGGCAAAGGCAACGGTCATAGCGGCGTATGACCTTGCCCTTGCCAGCGAGGGCGGCTACTAGGCCGCCTCAGGTTTCCGCGTCGCTTTCTGGCGCTCAATCCAGGCCTGCACTTCCAGCTGCGACCATCGGGAGGCGAACCCCAGCTTGATGGGCTCGGGGAAGGTGCCGGCCGTGATCATGTCGTAGATCGCGCTCTTCCCGAAGCCTGCCTGACGGCAGACCTCGGGGAGCTTGATCAGGGTGTCGATGTTGGGCTGATTTTGCTGGCTCACAGGTGGCACCCCCATTCCCAGTACATGAACGCCGGAACCACCGGCACGATGATGCAGAGGCCGATCACGGCGAAGACCAGGGCGATGGCGCCGCCGGTGTAGAGCAGGGCTTTAAGCATCACTCGCCTCCTTGCGCTGCAGCTTTGCGCGGTCCAGGCGTTCGATCTCGGCCAGCAGCAGCGCGGCGGCCTTCACGAGCGCTCGGCGCACCAGGTTGGGTTTCCACCATTTGATGTGGAAAGGCCACATGAACGGGGCAACCTGGTCGTATTCGCAGGAGCCAAGGGACTTTGGATTCAGCTCGTCGGAGGCGAACAGGGCGTATGCGCTTGCCGCTGCTGCAAGATCGCCGGCGGGATGCTCGTCGTCATGCTGCAGGGTCCAGCCCTCAGCCTCGACCTGCCGGCGGCGTTCTGCAAGCACGTCGAGCCATGCCTGAGCCATTGTTTGGGTGGTGGTGGTCATGCTGCCTCCATATACGCGCCTACGAACTGCGTCGCTGCTTCAGCGTTGAGGGCGTTCCCATAGGCGCGCAGTCGTCCCACTCGTGCGGTAGCCCCATCAACCAACGGGAATGTGCCGGGTTCAACTGGCCGCCACTTTCCATCCCGGCAGAGGAGCCAGTCAGCATCTCGCCAGAGGCCGTTAACCGGGCCGGCTGCGGGTTGCCCCGAAGCATCGAGACCGTCTCGCTCAAGCCCATACAGCCCGCACGAGGTGAGACGCTGCCCTGCTTGATCGCATCCGTTGCCGTTGGCGTCGGCCAGCCCGCGAGTACTGCCTGCCTCCCCAACTGGTCCGCTCGCTGTCCAAATACGGTGTTCAGGCCCTCGACTCTGGGTTTCACCTCTCCGGTGCCCCGCCAGTCGCGGGACATAGGCGTCGTCCAGCCGGCCAGCTTCGAGCAGCCTGCGAGAGTTTCGAGTCCGCGAAGCGTTTCCGGCTGATCCTTGGCGTTTGCTGTTGGTGTTGGCCACCCAGTAGGCCCGGTCGCGGATATGCGGAGCACCGACGCCCGCAGACGGGAACGCGACAGCCCCGAAGGCATAACCCATCGCTTCCAGGTCAGCCTGTACAAGGTCGAGCCAAGGCTCTGCATCCTTGCTTGCAACCTGTTCACCAAGCAGCTCTCCAGGGCGGCGCTCGCGGATGAGCCAGGCGAACGCTGGCCAGAGGTGGCGAGGGTCATCAAACCCAGCTCCTTCGCCTGCCGAGGAGAAAGGTTGGCAAGGACAGGAACCGGTCCAAACAGGTCGACTATCTGGCCAGCCGGCGCGGCGAAGGGCATAGGACCAGACGCCAACGCCTGCGAAGAAGTGGCACTGGGTATAAGGGCGGAGGTCATCGGGGTGTACGTCCTCGATCGAGCGTTCGTCGACGTCGCCTGGCGCGATATGGCCGGCTGCGATCAGATTGCGGAGGTGTTGGGCCGCATAGGCCTCATTCTCGTTGTAATAGGCGGCCTTCATGCTTCACCCCCGGCTACCTGGTGCGCGGCCTGCCGCAGGTGCTTATACCCCTCGACAGGCTGCGCGTGCGGCGCAGTGGGGGAGCGAAGCGATGCAGCATCTTTTGCGCCTCGGCGCACGCATGCGGAGGGGTATGTGACCCCTGCGTGGGCTTGATGCTGGGGATGGATGATGCCTGCTGCTGCGCAGCAGAGGCTTTTTATGGCGCCACCCTCGAGCATCGAGGGGCGGCCCGCGAGACTCAGTGTCAGCAGGACGCGCTGTGCCAGGCCGCCGCCGCGCTTTCGCGCGGCCGGGGCTTGGGTGCTCAGGGTGGCGGCTGCCAGGGCGCCGCCCTGGTCTTGTGCCGCTACGCGGCGAGCCGGGATGCGCGGGGTCATGCGGCGGCCCTCCGGTGGGTGGTGGCCAGCAGATCCTGCAGGCGCGTGAAGTAGTGCTGGGACGACTCTTCGGCGCTCCAGGGCCGGATGCGGGCTTGCATCGGCTGGGTGCCGGCGAGGCAGATCCAGGCGTCGCCGTGGGCTGGCATCACGTCGCGGCGCTCGGTTGCCAGGGCGATCAGGTCGGCGTCGTGCACGCTGGGTGGCAGCTCAGGGTCGAGGTCGAATCGAGCGCAGATGGCGTGCCAGATCCGCAGCTCGATTTGGCGGTACTCCGGCAGCACCTGCTTGAGCGGGCTGACCAGATCGCCGACGTAAGCCTCGGTCGCGTCATGCAGCAGCGCGGCCAGCTGGTGCTCGACGGGCACCAGGTCCGCGACGATGTAGCAGTGCTGGGCGACGCTGTAGTGGGTCAGGGTGTGGCCGTTGAAGCGGCACTGCCGGCCAAGGCTGTGGGCGATGTCGGCGGGCTCGATCATGTGGGCGGCCGGTTCGAGCAGGTCGAAGCGGCGGCCGGTGCGGGTGAGAATCCAGCTCATGCCGAGGCCTCCAGGGTTGCCTGGTGGTTCTGCTCGATATCGGCGGCCTGCTGCATACCGAGGCGGATGATGTCGCGCACGTGGGCATTTCCTGCGGGGCGGGTGCAGACCATGAAGCGCAGCTCGGCGCACTCGTGGTCTGCATGGACCGTCGCTTCCAGGTCCAGCCATTCGATCAGCAGGGTGTCAGGGTGATCCTGAGGTTCAGTACCGGCACGCTCGGCCAGAGCGGCGGCGTATTCGGCCTGAACTCGTGCGGCGCCTGCGTGGTCGTTGGCGCGCAAGCCTGCCCAGGTGTCGGCCGCCAGGTTCAACTTCGAGGCGATGGCCTGCAGGACGGCGCGGTCCTCCGGCGTCAGCGTGGTAGCGGCGGCCAGGCGGTGTTGCAGGCCGCGCACGACCTCGGCGTGGTCGTCGGCCTCGATCTCGATGTTGGTGCGCAGGGCCTTCAGCTCGCGGTTACGGCAGTCGAGCAGGCGCTGGGCCTCGTCGCGCTGGGCGATCTTCGTCGCGATCAGCGGGCGCCAGTAGTTGGTGGCAGTGGTGCGACCTTCGCTGTATCCGGTTTCTTTGCCGGCTCGGTGGCCGGACCAGTAGGCGATGCCGGCAACGATGGCGATAAACGCCAGGATGATCGCCGTGGCGATGATCTGCGTGGTGGTGAATTCCATGGTGGTTCTCCTCATGGTTCCGCTGGCTGGTGGTGGCAGCTGCTGCGGTTGTCAGGTGGTTGTCCGTTACTCGTCTTGCTTATTCAGGCGTCGCTCCAGATCCGCGTCGGCCTGGCTTGAGCACTGCTCGATGTGCGCGGCCAGCTGGTGGATCTCGACGAAGCGTTGGGCCTTGGTGCTGCCGTCCAGGGTGGTGACTGGGATGGGCAGTCGTTCGGTGCCGATGACGCGCTCGAAGCGCTCGCTGTTGAGGTTGCGGAAGTAGCGTGCGCGGAGGTCTTCCAGGGGGATCAGTACCGTGCCGAAGGTGCGGAACAGTAGTTCCACAGTTGCCTGCCGGGCTTGGACTGGAAGGCGCAGCTGTTGCTGGTCGGGTGGGCTCATGCATTCTCCTTATGTCGATGGCGGGGGAGGTGTCGAAGCGGGCTGCGATTGGCTTCGCGCGGCGGCTTCAGCTTCGAGGCGGGGGCCAGGCCGTGGGCGGCAATGGCTTCGCGCAGCCTGGCCAGTACGCCGGCCGCCGAACAGCCGAAGCCGGTGAAGCGGGTGTCGCCGGCCTCGATGGAGGCGAACAGCTCCACGCCGGCAAGGCCGGGGCCGATGCGCAGGTTGGTGCGGTAGGTGAAGCCGTCGCCGAGCTGGTTGGCGAGGAGGGCGGTGGCGCTGGCCAGCTGCATCTGCTCCAGCTGCAGGTCCGTCAGGCCTTCCGGCTTCAGGCCGGCGGCGACGGTGGCGAGGGTCAGGTGGCCCTTGATCACTTCGGCGGTGCGCTGGTCTTCGGGCATGCGCAGGAGCGAGATCAGGGTGTCGTCGAGTAGCTTGATGTCCTTCATAGGTCAGCCTGCTTTGTTGCGTTGTGGGTGGTCCCAGGCAATCACCAGCTGGGTGCGGATCAGGTCCTGCCACTCTTCCGGGCATTCCGCGAGGGCGGCGCGGCGCTCCTCCAGCGTCTTCAGCTGGATGATGGCGGCGACGTATTCCCTCGGACGGCGTGGGTAGAGCGCCACGCCGTCGATCACCAGGAAGGGCTTATGCAACATCGCGGCGATCTGGCGTTGGTGGAGGCAGGTCGCGCTGGATGCCCAGCTTCTCCTCCAGCCAGCGCAGCCCCGCCTGGCGTACACGAGTGCTGCGGCTGTACTGCATGCCGAGCTTGTCGTGCATCCAGCTGCCCTCGTGGATGCTCAGGTAAAGGCGGTCGCGCACCGGGTGGGTGGGCAGGTTCTGGTCGTTCAGCAGCCCTTTGTCGCGCATGAGGGCGATCAGCTTCGGGCGGGTCGTCTTCAGCTGCTTGGCGGTTTCCTGCAGGGTCAGGTCCTTCATGGCTCACCTCACGCCGCTGCCGGGGCTGGGTCGCCAGCCTCGGGGTAGCGCTTCGCTTTCGCAAAGGCAGCGCCGGTGTAGGGCGGCTGGGCGTAGAGCATTTCCGTGGATCGCTGGCTGCGCGCGTTCGAGGCCAGATCCCAAAGAGCGCTGTAGGCCGTGTCGTCAATGGCGTCCGATAGGTAGGCAAGCGTGATTGCGCCTTGTGCGCGGTTGGCGGCGCTGTCGCGGCAGTAGTCGGAGGTCGCCTCCCGTGCGGCCAGGCATTCCCGCTTCACCATGTATGCCAGGACGTTCTTGACGGCCTGTTTCGTGACCGGTTTGCGTTTCATGGCGCACCTCACGCGACTTTCTTCGGGGTGGCGAGCAGCACCAGGTGCTCGATGGACTGCAGCAGGCGCTTGGTTACCTCCTGATGGTCGCCGCGTGCGGTCCAGCAAGCCGTGCGCGGTTTGCGCTCGCCGATGCTGGTGATCACGGTGATCCCTTCGCAGGTGTAGGTGCGATGCACGGCCACATGAATTGGGTTCTCCAAGCCGACATCGAGTTGGAGGTGGCCGCCCTTGCGGGTCAGCAGGGCGATGGCGGTCTGCTGGGCGGTGTCCAGGGCCGACTCGGGCTCGGACTGAACCAGCTGCAGGCGCGGCGGGGTGGGCTCTGCTGAGTCAACGCGCCCGTTGGCGATGGCTTCGACGAAGTCGGCGAGGGTCTGCGAGTTTCCGGCGGCGCCGGTGGTCAGCGTGATGCTGTGCTTCTCGCCGCCCATGGTGATGGTCACCGCGGTTTCGGCTACGGCGCGCTCCACCTTCATCTTCAGCTGGATCTGGTGGCGGCTATAGGCCGAGCGGCAGGTGTGATTGAAGGTGCCGCTGAAGTTCAGTTGCTCGGCCATGAGGGCGAGCGATTGGTCGGAGAGGGTGAATGCCTGGCTCATGCCGATGCCTCCAGGGAAAGGCCGCGTTGCTGCAGCACGTAGACGTAAGGGCGGATTGCGCCTTTCTCTGCGCTGCTGATGCGCACGCGGCGGTAACCGAGCAACTGCAGGCACTGGCCGGCGGCGGTCTGGACGGCCTTGGTATGTTCCAGGCCAAGGGCCTCGATCAGTTGCTGGCTGGTGAAGCCCTGTGGCCAGTCGTGGGAGGCCAGGTGCTCGCGGATCTGCTGCTGCAGGTCGTACTGGCGGCGCGTAGCGGTGGGGAGGTCGGCGCCGTCCAGCCAGCTACTCGCGCCCAGCTCGGCCACCAGGTCGACGCCGGTAGCGCGCAGGGCCGCCTGGTTTGCGCGAGTGGCGGCCAGGCGGCGGCCCATGCCCATGGCGCGCGCGGAGGTGAACAGGGCACGGAAGGCGCGGCCTGCGCTGACGATCTGGTCGGCCTCGACGTGGGCGGCAAGCGGTGCTTCCTGGGCTGGTGCCTCCGACTGGGCTTCCGGCATAACGTAGGCGCCGTGCTTGCGAATTGCGGGCAGCACCTCGTGCGTCACCCAGCGCTTGAAGCGCTTGGCTTCCTCCTTGCGGCTTTTAAAGATCAGGGAGTAGAGGCCGGACTCGCTGACGATCTGCACCTGCTGATCACCGCCAGGGGTGCGCACAATGTGCGCCCCCTTCTCGTCGTCATCGAGCATGCGGAGATAGTCGCGGGAGCGACCGTCGAGCTGAAGGGCTTCGCACGCGTCGGAAGCGACGAACCACGGCTCGCCCTGGACCATCACGATGCGGACCTGAGTGCCTTCAAAGGCGTACTGGATGGGGAGAGTCATGCCGCGTCACCTCCGAATGGGGTGGAGGGTGCGGCCTTAGTGCTGGTCAGGCGCGGCTTGCTAGGGATATAGCGGACGCCCATGGCCAGGGCGGCGCGACGGAGTTCAAAGACCCGGGTAGGAGTGCACGACGGGAGTGCGTGCAGGGTGCTGGTATGCATGATTGCCTCGCTCTGTGGTGGAGAGTCGAGGCAAATAAACCATTTGTATAAAGCTCGGTCAATACAAAATGTTTATCTGACCAGGCTTAGCTGTCCTTTTCGACGAACTGTTGACCACCAGAAAACCCAGCCAAGGATCTTGATGGACTTCTGTTGGATCTCTTCGCGCGTGTACTCCTCGTCCGGGTGCTCTTCCGAGTTGTAGCTGCGCAGCCGGATGCCGCCGCCGGGCAAGCGATAGACGAACTTCACGCGGAGCATGCCGTCGTGGTCGAGGGCATAGATCTCGCTATCGATGATATTGGTGCTGCTTCGATCTATGCCGATGGTGGCGCCGGGAATGATCAACGGGGACATGCTCGTCCCGGTCAACGTGGCGCACACCGCGGCGGATGGATCTACCCCGGCAGCCCTCAGCGTTGCGTAGGAGAAGCGCAGCTTTCGGCCGGGCACTTCTTGCACTGCTGTCCGGCCGTCCCCGGCTGCTAGCTCTACTTCCTTGTACAACGGCAGTTCAACCTCGTCTTCGTCAAGAGGGGTGGAGTCATCCCACGGGTGGAGAGGCTCCAGAATTATGCCGGGAGAGTTCCCTTCGCCATGCCGCATCACGGCCAGGACGTCCTCCTTGCGGAGGCGATCCTCATAGACGACTTCGGCCTCGTCTGGCGCTGGAGGTGTGCCGTCATACAGCCACCGCGCATTGACGTTGAGCTCATCGGCAGCTTGGAAAAGGAATTCCTTGGGGATGCCGCGCTTGAACCAGTTGTTCAGGCGCTGAGGATCAATCCCTAGGGCTGAAGAGAATGTGGTGTAGGGGATGCTGCGGTCGTCGAGGACGTCGCGCAGTCTTTTTCCTGAGTTTTCCATAAACGAGAAGTTTACAGGCGTAGACAGGACGTTTAAATAAACGTATTGTCTATTCGCACTCCCTTGCTAAACGGTATGTATATGGACTCGCAAGCACTCGAAAAAGCCATCGCCGCAGTGGGGAGCGGTCGGGCACTGGCGCAAATGCTTGGGGTAAGCCCCATGACGATCTCTCAGTGGAAGAAACGTGGCATTCCAGTAGAGCGCGTTCCTTCCGTGGTAAAGGCCTGCGGGGGCGCTGTACAGGCATATGAGTTGCGCCCTGATCTGCCTGACCTGTTCCCGGTTCCGCAAGCTGCTTAGCCCTCGTCACCACCGAGGGTGGGGTAGCAAAACCGGCTGACATCACTGCCAGCCGGTCTTGCCTCCCCGAACCAAGACACGGATGTCCTGGGTTGCCTGACTCTCCACCACAGATAAGCAGGCTGTTTCGGCAGGGTGCTCGCGGAGCGAGGGCCTTGCCTGGGGTGCGGCGGTCTCTCCATCACAGATCAACCGCTGCAAGTGACCACCTGACGAGTGACCACGCCGCAACTGTAGCAACAGGCTGCGGCGCGGTCACTGGCAGACTTTAGGAGTGATTGCCATGGGCCGAGCCCGATTTGGACAGACCGAGCGTGCGCGCCGGACTCTGTTGACCCTCCCGCAAGCGCTGTACCACGCGGCGAACAGCTACCCAGGCGGGGCCACCGCCCTGGCCGCCATCGACGGCACCAGTGCCACCACCTTGAGCCACAAGCTCAGCCTGACCAACACCACCCACACACCGAACATCCGCGACCTGGACTTGATCCTGGACGCGACGCGCGACGCGCGCATCGTCGAGGCGATCCTGCACCCCATCGGCTGGGTGGGGATCGATGTCTCTGACCTGCGCGAAACCGACACCCCGAAGGCCCTGCTGGCCGGCATCAGTGAAATGCTCAGCCGAGAGGGTGAGCTGACCCAGCACCTCTCGAAGAGCCTGGATGACGATGTGCTCACCGATGACGAACTGGGCGAGTTCGAGGCGCTGACCGAGCGCCTGGTGCAGGCCGTGTTCAAGCTCGGCGCCGCCGTGCGCAAGAAGCATGCGGAGGACTGCGCCCATGGCTGATATCGCTGACATCGCTAACGACCACGTGCTGCAGCAGCAGGAGCAGCGGCTCGCCGCGCGCAAGCCTGCCGTAGTGGAGATCTCCGAAGAGTGCCACCAGTGCGGCGATCCTATCCCGCCGGCCCGCCTGGTTGCCTTGGCTGGGCAGGGCTGCGTGCACTGCGTCGAGTGCCAGACCATCCTCGAAGCACAGCGGAGGTGACCATGGTGGACAAGCACACGTTGATGGATGACGTGCTTGCCCAGCTGGTGGATGGAGGCCTTGAACCGGAGACGCCGCTGATCCCCGGAAAGCGCGTCCGGTGTCGTGCGGCTGGCGACAAGGGCAAGGCCAAGACCGGCTTCTACGTCATTTACGAGCACGTCAACGAGGGGCGCACCTTCTACGCCGGGGCCTTCGGGTCCTGGCGCGAGGGTGAGAAGGGCTCCTTCCACAAGCTCAAGCCCGTCGGTGGGCGGATGAGCGAAGACGACCGCAAGGTGATCCGCGCCCGGGTCGAGGCGGCCCAACAGGCCGAGCTGGCGAAGCGTGCGCGCCGTCAGGCCTCGGCCGCGCGCCGGGCACAGGGTATCTGGAAGACGCTGTCGGAGCGTGGGCGATGCAGCTACCTGGAGCGCAAGCAGGTGGTCGCGGTGGGCCTGCGCTTCGGGCGCAAGCCTGACACCGCGCTCGTCCCGATGGTCACGGTGACCGGCAAGCTGGTCGGCCTGCAAGTGCTGCTCGGCCAGCCGGATGAAGACGGCCTGACCAAGCGCTATTGGCCGCCTGGCCTGGAAAAGCAGGGCGCCTTCCACCTGCTCGGCCCTGAGCCGGGTCCGGGTGAGACGCTGCTGATCTGTGAGGGCTACGCCACCGGCGCAAGCCTGCACATGGCGACGGGGCTTTGCGTGGTCGTGTGCTTCGACGCCGGCAACCTGTTGCCGGTGACCGAAGTCATGCGCGAGCGCTTCCCGGCGCGGCGCTTCGTGTTCTGCGCCGACGACGACTGGAAGACTACCAACCACAAGGGCGAGCCCTGGAACCCGGGCGTGGAAAAGGCCGAGCACGCCGCGCACCTGGTGGGTGGCCGTGTGGTGGTGCCGGTGTTCTCGGGCGAGCGGGGCGAGAAGTGGACCGACTTCAACGACCTGCACGTGAGCGAGGGCCTGGACGCAGTGCGTCGCCAGGTCATGGCGATGGTGAAGCCGCCGGCGGACGCTGAATGGATGTTCTTCCTGCAGCGCACGCCGAAGGGCGCCCTGATGTCGCACGTCTACAACGTCACGCTGATCCTGCAGAACGATGAAGAGTGGGCTGGCGTCATCGGTGAGGACACCTTCGCTGCGCGCACAATGAAGCGCAAGGCCACGCCCTATGGGGGTGGCGTCGGCGAGTGGAGCGATCTGGACGACACGCGCACGGCCAACTGGCTGGCCGAGAAGTACGGGCTGTTGGTGAAGTCCGTGCAGGTGCTGGAGGCCGTATCGGTCGTAGCGCACGACAACCAGTTTCACCCGGTCCAGAACTACCTGAAGGGGCTTAAGTGGGACGGCACGCCGCGCCTCGGCTCCTGGCTGCGGGACTACATGGGCGCGCAGACGCTGTCCGACTGCCTGGAATACCCTGACATCATGGGGATGCGCTACCTGGTGTCGGCGGTTGCGCGGGTCATGGACCCGGGGGCCAAGGCGGACTGCGTGCTGATTCTTGAGGGCGACCAGGGCCTGCGCAAGTCCAGCTCGCTGGCCGTGCTCGGCGGCGAATGGTTCATGGACACCCCGATCCCGCTGGGCGACAAGGACGCCTATCAGTCGATTCAGGGCATGTGGATTGTCGAGCTGGCCGAGCTGGACGCGCTGAACAAGGTGGAGAGCACCAAAGCCAAGTCGTTCTTCGGCGCCTCGGTGGACATCTTCCGGCCCAGCTATGGGCGGAGAACAATCCGCCTGCCACGCCAGTGTGTTTTCGCGGGTACGACCAACCAGGACGAGTATCTGCGCGACCCGACCGGCAACCGCCGGTACTGGCCGATCCTCTGCACGCGGGTGGATCTGGCTGGCCTACGCGAGGTGCGCGATCAGCTGTGGGCGGAGGCCTATGCGCTGTATCAGGACGGCGAGCCCTGGTGGCCGCAGGACGGCGAGAAAGCGATGTTCGAGGCCGAGCAGGACGCGCGCTTCACCGGCGACGCCTGGGAGCCTCGCATCGTGAAGTACCTGGAGGACAACCTGTGCGAGAGCATCAGCGGCGACGTGCTGCTGGAGAAGGCGCTGAACATCGAGGCAAGCCACTGGGGCAAGCCGGAGCAGACGCGGATCGGCCAGGTGATGCACCGCCTTGGCTGGAAGCGTCGGCGTATGGCACCGCAGGGGCGCTACGGTGTACGGCCCTACGCCTACATTCGCCCGGAGAGCTGGAAGCCCAGGGGCCAGATGGCCCTGGCCGCAAGGGAGCCTGTCCTATGATCAAGTACATCGACGAAGCGCTTGAGCTGTGGGCGGCCGAGCTGCATCCGCCGGAGGGAGTGGAAGCGCTTGGGGGTGGCGGTGGCGGCAGCATGCTTGCTACCCTGATCGCCTGCCGTGGTGAGCTGATTCGCAGCACACGCGGCAGCCGAGTGTTGCTAGACGAGTCGGCCGAGATCGAGCTGATCGTCTTCAAGCTCTTGCCGGATAGGGAACGCCAGGTCGTGATCGAACGCTACACGAACTACGACAGCCTGGAGCGACAGCGGTGGGAAGCGTGCGGATGCAGTGCCGCGCAGTTCTACCGACGACTCCACCGGGCGCACCTCCTCATCGAGGGGCACCTGATCCAACGGAAGCGCGCCGCATGAGGCGCGCTTTTTGTTTGTGTCCCACTTGCCTCACCCGCGCTTTTGACGTGGGGCACGGCAACCCCGCGTCATTCCTCGCTGTGTCCCACCTCCTCACTTGTCCACAAGCTCGGCGCGCTAGGCGCACCTGAGGCGCGCAGAGGTGCGCGCAGCGTGTGTCCGCGCGCTCGCGCGTGCATATATACAAATCTTCCATTTAGGTGGGGTAGGTGGGACACACTTAGAGGGAGTAGGGCTTGAGGGTGACTCACCTGCAAAAACTGGTGAGTCAGGTGAGACACAGCGCCGGAGGCGCTGGAAGCCAGATTGAACTATTGCCGGCGGATTGCCGGTGCATTCCCGCTGCATTGCCTGCGCATTGCGTGTATGGCAGCCGGGGCGCCTTGTTGCCATGCGAAAACAGGGGTACAAAGTCGCTAATTTCACAGAGGTGCGCGAGCAGCGAGCCTCCTCCGAACCCGGCCACTGCGCCGGGTTTTTCGTTTCTGGCGCCGTGGGTTCCCCGCCCAGGTCAACGGTGCCGCGCCGGCGTCAGCCGGCACCTATCCCCGGTCGGCTGATAGCCCACCGGTTCCGCCCCTGAGCCGGGGCGCTTTCTTCGAGGTGGCATGATGCCGAACGAACAGCAGGCCCTGGCGGAGATGCCGGTGTGGGTCCTGATCCTGCTCGCTGCTGCGGGCGGAATCAGTGGCGAGATGTGGCGCGCGGACAAGGCGGGCCTCGGTGGCTGGGCGTTGATCAAGCGCCTAGCCCTGCGTTCGGGTGCATCGATCACCTGTGGCGTGGCGGTGATGTTCCTGGCCATGGCCATGGGCGCCGCCCTGCTGCTGGCTGCGGCCATCGGCAGTCTGACTGCCGCCGCTGGTGCGGAAGTGGCGGTCGGTCTGTATGAGCGCTGGGCTGCCAAGCGCATTGGTGTGTGCGATGTCCCGCCAAGCGCCGAAGGCTAAGCCGCTCAGCTCGGCGGCCAAGGGTTACGGCTACCGCTGGAAGATGGCGAGGGCCGATCACCTGCGGCGTAATCCCCTCTGCGTGTTCTGCCTGCTGGAGCAGCGGCAGACTCGGGCGGTGTTGGTAGACCACAAGATCGCGCACCGGCTGGGCGACGCGATAGTGAGTGGGGACCCCGAGCGAATCGCTCAGGCGCGGCGGTTGTTCTGGGATCGGAACAACTGGCAGTCGCTGTGCAAGCTCTGCCACGACTCGACCAAGCAGCGGATGGAGAAGTCCGGTCGGGTCCTGGGATGCGGGAGCGATGGCCGCCCGCTGGACCCCGGTCACCACTGGAACCGTGCGGGCCAGGGGTAGGGGGGGGTGAAAAACTCCTAGGACGCATCACCCTCGAACGACGTATGGAACTCGGTGTGCATCGCCGGGAAAAATGGAGGGGGTGGGGGTTCAATTTTTTACCTCATTTCACCCATCTAAACCAGCCTGGAGCCCGCGTATTTCGCGGGCTTCTGCGTTTCTAGGAGGTGCCCATGGCTGGGAATGCCAACTCGGGCCGGCCAGCCCTTCCGGCGACGGTCCACATCCTGCGCGGTGACCCCAGTAAGCGGGGCATGGCTGCGCTGCAGGCCGAGGCTCAGGCGCCGGCTATCCCGGTACAGGCTCCGCCGAAGCCGGGGTTTCTGAGCGCCGAGGGCTCGGCGGAGTGGGATCGCGTGGTCGAGGCCCTGCTTGCGCTGGGCTGGATCAGTACGCTGGACGGTATGGCGCTCGCCACCTACTGCGAGGCGGTCGGCGACTGGCAGCGCTTCCGCCGCAAGATCGCTGAGCTGAATGAAGCGATGGAAGGGGCCGGCGACGTGCAGACCTTCCAGAGCGGCGCCAAGCAGCTGTCGGTGTGGCGGCAGCTCGCCAACGATGCCGAGCAGCGAGCGAACCGTGCCGGTGCCCTTTTCGGGTTCTCCCCGGTGGCGCGTCGCGCGATGAAGGCGCTGACGCCTCAAGGGGAGTTGTTCAACCATGCAGAGCGAGACGCTGCAGACAAATATTTCAGCTGACTGCCGTGTGGCGGGTTTCGCCCGCGCCGTGCTGGCCGGCGAGATCGTCGCCGGCCCGGATGTTCGCAACGCCGCGCGCCGCCACCTGCAGGATCTCGAAGACGGCCACCTGCGCGGCCTGATCTGGAATCAGGAAGCTGCCGACCGAGCCATCGGGTTCTTCGAGGACGTGCTGTGCCTCAACGGCGGTGAGTACGAGGGCATGCCCTTCCTGCTCGCGCCGTGGCAGGCGTTCGTCGTCGGTAGCCTGTTCGGCTGGTACAAGGACACCGGCCATCGCCGCTTTCGGATCGCCTACATCGAGACGGGCAAGGGCTCGGGCAAGTCGCCGCTCGCCGCTGGTATCGGCCTTTATGGCCTGGTTTCGGATGGTGAGCAGCGCGCGGAGATCTACGCCGCAGCGACGAAAAAGGACCAGGCGCAGATCCTGTTCCGCGATGCGGTGAGCATGGTGAACATGTCGCCGAAGCTGGCCACGCGCCTGGTGCAGTCGGGCCAGCACGAGAAGGTCTGGAACCTGTTCTACCCGAGCACCAACAGCTTCTTCCGCTCGATTGGCTCGGACGAGAACAGCCAGTCCGGGCCGCGCCCGCACATCAGCCTGCTGGACGAGGTGCACGAGCACCGTACTCCGGCGATGGTCAACATGATGCGCGCGGGCACCAAGAACCGCCGCCGCGCCATGGTGGTGATGATCACCAACTCCGGTTCGGACAAGAACAGCGTCGCCGGGCAGTACCACGAGCAAGGCAAGCGCGTGTGCTCGGGCGCCGAGCAGAGCGACACGCTGTTCGCCTTCATCTGCTCCCTGGACAAGGGCGATGACCCGTTCAAGGACGAGGCCTGCTGGCCGAAGGTGAACCCGTCTCTGGACTTCATCGCAGAGGGCCAGACCGACGGCATCCCTGGTCGGGTCTACCTGCGCGAGCAGGTGGAGGAGGCGAAGGGGCTGCCGGCGAAGGAGGCGGTGGTCCGCCGCCTCAATTTCTGCGAGTGGACCCAGGCGGATTCGCCGTGGATCAGCTGGGACGTCTGGAGCGAGGCCGAGGAGCGCGTGCCGATGCGGCTGCTGCGCAATCGGCCGGCGGTGGCAGGGCTCGACCTGGCGAGCACCACTGACCTGACGTCGTTCGTGCTGTTGTTCTATCCCGTCGAGTGGGACCCCCACTGGCGGTTGCTGCCGTACTTCTGGATTCCCGACGACAAGCTGGCCGAGCGTGAGCGCCGCGACAAGGTGCCGTATCTGGCCTGGATCAAGGCTCGGCACCTGGAGACAACGCCGGGCCGCGCGATCAGCAAGCTGCATGTGCTGCGCCGCCTCGCGACGATCTGCGCTTACTTCGACGTGCGCCAGATCGCCTATGACCGCTGGCGGATCGAGGACCTGCGGTCGCTGATGGAGGAGCACTCCATCGAGCTGCCCGAGTTGGTCGGTTTCGGCCAGGGCTTCAAGGACATGGGGCCGGCCGTCGACGAGTTCGAGCGGCGCCTGCTCGGGCTGCCGCCGAAGGCCGAGGGCGAGGACATCGAGCTGGAGCCGGAAGACTGGGAGGTGCTGGACGACGGCGAGCCAGTGGAAACGCTCCGGCACGACGGCAACCCGGTGCTGACCTGGAACGCCGGCAACGCGGTAACGGTTTCCGACCCTGCTGGTAACCGCAAGGTAGATAAGGCCCGGGCTATCGGGCGGATCGACGGCATCGTCGCCTCGATCATGGCGACAGGCATCAGCAGGACCGCTGCCCCTGTCGAGAGCGAATCGATCTACGACAAAGGTGTCGGCATATGAAATTGCTCCTACTGGCCTGGCTTACGGGGCTGCTGGGCTTCGCCCTGCTGGTCGCAGGCGTGGCGCTGATCTATCCGCCGGCCGCGTTCATCGTCGCGGGCGTCGGCCTGCTGGCCTGGTCCCGCCTGGCTGACAAAGCTGCCGCCGCAACTGCGCGGCAACCGAAGGGGGGCTGAGCATGTTCTTTTCCAACATCCTCGGCGGTGGCCAGAGCAGCCTGACCGGGGACGGCGGCGGCGTCTGGCGCAGCCTGATTGGTCGCGGCTCGAATAGCAGTGGCGTGGTGGTAACACCGGAAACGGCGCTGGGCCTGCCGATCCTGCAGAACTGCGTGACGCTGCTGGCCGAGAGCATCGCGCAGCTGCCGCTGGAGCTGTATCAGCGCAAGGGCGCGGGACAGCGTGAGGCGGCCATCAATCACCCGCTCTACGATGTGCTGCGCTACCAGCCGAACGGTTTCCAGACCCCTTACGAGCTGCGGGAGTGCGGCCAGATGGCGCTGGGGCTGCGCGGCAATGCCTTCCAGCTGATCGAGCGGCGCGGCGACGGCAACGTGTCGGCGCTGTGGCCGCTGTGCAACAGCAAGGTGGTGGTCTACAAGGGCGCCGATCTGCTGCCCTACTACCAGGTGGGCAGCTACCAGGATCGGCTGCCGATGCGCATGGTTCACCATGTGCGCTGGCACAGCTCGAACCACTACGTCGGGCTTTCTCCCGTCGAGCTGCACGCCGAAGCGGTGGGGCTGGCCCAGGCGGTGCGACAGTACACCGGGAAGTCCTTCGCCAACGGCACGTCGGTGTCGGGCGTGATCGAGCGGCCCAAGGAATCGCCGGCCATCAAGGACCAGGCCAGCGTCGACCGCATTACCGATCAGTGGGCCGAGAAGTACAGCGGCATGGACAACGCCCACAAGGTGGCGCTGTTGCAGGAGGGGATGACCTTTCGGCCGCTCTCGATGACGAACGTCGACGCCGACATCGTCAACATCCTCAAGCTGTCGGGCTCCGACGTGGCGCGGATCTACAAGATCCCGCTGCCGATGGTGAACGACCTGGACAAGGCCAACTACAACACCGTCGAGCAGCTGCTGATTCAGTTCGTGGTGTTCTGCCTGCTGCCGTGGGTCAAGCGCCACGAGCAGTCGATGATGCGCGACTTCCTCCTGCCGGGGGATCGTCGCGACTACTTCATCGAGTTCAACCTGTCGGGTCTGCTGCGGGGCGACCAAAAGAGCCGCTACGAGGCCTACGCCATTGGCCGCCAATGGGGCTGGTTGTCGGTCAACGACATCCGCCGCCTGGAGAACATGCCGCCGGTTGCTGGCGGCGACATTTACCTGCAGCCGCTGAACATGGTGGATGCCGGCAAGGGCATGCCCGACCTGAACAACCCCAACGTGCGGGCGCAGCTGGAGCTGCAGCAGCGCGAAATCGAGAGGATCTTGACCCAATGAAGCGCTTCCTGCGGGCGTCCAGCCTGCTCTTCAATCAGCCCCTGCTGGTGACGCCGGACATGCTCGACCTGGGTGTGCGCTGGGCCAACCAGGCCATGAACCTCAACATCATCAACATCGGCAGCGCTCCGGCGCCGCACATGATGGAGGGTGACGACTACGACCACGGTGCTCGCCTGGAGCGCATGCAGGAGCAACGCCGCGCCGCCATCGCCAAGACCGGTGTCGAGGTGGTGCCGGTCCATGGGGTGCTCGTCAGTCGCGGGAGCCACATCAACGCTTGCGAGACGATGACCAGCTATGAAGGGCTGCGCAGCCAGCTTCAGCAGGCCGTCGCTGATCCGATGGTTGAGCACATCGTGCTCGACATCGACAGCCCGGGCGGTTCTGCCGTCGGTGCCTTCGAGTTGGCCGCCGACATTCGCGCCATGGCGCAGCAGAAGCCGATCACCGGCCTGGTCAACTACATGGCTTACTCCGGCGGCTATCTGATCGGCGCGGCCTGCAGCGAGCTGGTTGTGAGCCAGACCAGCGGTGTTGGCTCCGTCGGCGTGATCGCCAGCCACATGGACCGCTCCAAGCTGGAGGAAAGCATGGGGGTGAAGGTCACCACCGTGTTTGCCGGCGCCCACAAGAACGACCTGAGCCCGCACGAGCCGCTGAGCGACCAGTCGCTCCAGGTTCTGCAGGACATCGTGCAGGAGAGCTACCAGATGTTCGTCGGCGCGGTGGCCGAGTATCGCGGCCTCTCGCCGGAACAGGTGATCGCCACCGAGGCCGGCCTGTATCGCGGCCAGGCGGGCATTGCTGCTGGCCTGGCCGACCGCCTGGAGAGCCCGCAGGCGGCCGTCGACAACCTCTCTCGCGCAGTGGCCCTCAGCCGCTCGCAACGTCAGCCAGGTCGCGTCAGCGTGCGCGCTGCGGCCATGGCGATTCAATCCCGACTCTGACCGCGTTCGCGGCAGTCAACCAGCCCGCCTAGTGCGGGTTTTTTTATGCCCAGGAGGCACTATGTCCCTTGTTCTTCAAATGCGTCGCGAACGCGCCGAGCTGAACGACCAGCTGCAGGCGCTGGCCAAGATCGAGGCCGACGGCGGCACCCTGACCGCCGAGCAAATGACCCAGTTCGGCCAGCTGGAAAGCCAGATCACCGCGCTGACCGACAAGATCAGCCGCGCCGAGATTGCCGAGCGCGCGGCCGCCGCTGCGGCAGTGCCGGTCGACGAAAGCGCCCGCGGCATCACCGGCCCGCCGGAGAGCCGTGTGGAAGGCCCCTACGGCCAGCCTGCCAGGGGCGCCAAGATGGCGCAGATGGTGCGCCTGTTGGCCGCCGCGCAGGGCAACCAGCAGGCCGCCGCACAGATGGCCAAGGACGGCGGCTTCGGCACTGACGTGCAGATGGCGCTGTCCGTGGTCACTCCTGGTGCTGGTGGCGTGCTGGTGCCGACCAACTTCTCCAGCGAGGTCATCGAGGCTCTGCGACCGGCGTCGGTTGTTCGCCGCATGGGTACGAAAAGCCTGCCGCTGAACAACGGCAACCTGACCCAGCCGCGTATCACCGGCAACACCGTGGTGACCTACATCGGTAGCGATGACGACATCGCGCTGACCGGCATGACCTTCGCCGACACCAAGCTGGCCGCGAAGAAAGCGGCGGCCCTGGTGCCGGTCTCCAACGACTTGCTGCGCATGGCCGGTGTGAATCCGCGTGTTGATCAGCTGGTTGCCGACGATGTCACGGTTAGCATGGGCCTCTCCCAGGATCTGCACTTCATCCGCTCCGATGGCGGCTCGGGACTGCTGCCCAAGGGCATGCGCTACTGGGCGCTGCCGCAGAACCTGCGGCCTGCTCCGACCGCAACCGGTATCACCCTGGAGCAGATCGACCTGTTCCTGGGCGGCATGATGCTCCGCGTCGAGACGGCCAACGTCGACATGAAGCAGTGCGGCTGGCTGATGCCGCCGCGCGTGATCCGCTGGCTGCAGAGCCTGCGCGATGGCAACGGCAACAAGGCTTACCCGGAGATCGAGATCGGCAAGCTCAAGGGCTACCCGTTCGGCCTGAGCAACCAGATCCCGACCAACCTCGGCGCCGATGGCGACGAGACCGAGATCTACTTCGTCAACTTCGCCGACATGATGATCGGCGAGGACATGGATCTGGTCATCGATCTCAGCAAGGAAGCCTCCTACAAGGACGGCTCGGGCAACATGGTGAGTGCCTTCCAGCGCGATCAGACCCTGATCCGCGTCATCGCCAAGCACGACTTCGGGCCGCGACACGTTGAGTCCATCGTGGTGGCCACCGCTGTCGACTGGGGCGCGGGCATGTGACCTGGTGCCCCGCCATTCCGGCGGGGCTCTTCTCTGATCAACATCGACAGGTGATGCGATGAGCAACAACGTATCCGTGCGCTTCCTCAAGGCGTGGCGCAGCTATTTCAAGGACGACACGGCGGGTTTCTCTCAGGCTGCGGCCGACGAGCTGGTAGCCGGTGGAGTCGCTGAGTACATCGAAGGTTCCGGCTCGACCGCCGCCCCGGCAGCCAAGAGCAAGCCCAGTAGGAAGTCTGGTTCCAAGTCTGCTGCCACTGGCGGCGCTTCTGCCCCGACCCCGCCCCCTGAGGATCGGGAGCCTCCGCCGGAGTCGGAGGACGACGAGGACAAGACTGGTGGCGATGGTGAAGGCACCGGCACCGGCGACGACGAAGAAGAGAAGCCCTGACCATGGCCCGGCGTATCGCTTATAGCGGCGATGCGCCGATTACCCTGGAGGATGTGGCGCGGCAGTGTCGGGTCGAGGTCGATGATCTGGAGCCCGAGCTGATCAATCTCGTCATCATCCCCGGCGTGATCGCGCAGGCCGAGGGCAAGACCGGCGCCGCAGTGCGTCCGGCGGAGTACGTCGAAGACTGGCCCGAGCGCTACGCCTCTGGCCATGCGTTGGACGTGGGGCAGGCAACGGAGATCGTCGCTATCCAGCGGGTCGGCGCCGACGGCTCGACCGAAGACATCGATGTGCCGCACTACCTGGAGCAAGGGCAGCGGGAGAGCTGGCTGCACTTCCCGAGCGGCCGGCCACCTGGTGTCCTGCGGGTGCGCTACAAGGCCGGCATGGACCCTGACGCCTATCCCGGTGTGCGGATGTGGCTGCTGATGAGCGCGGCGACGGCCTACGAGTTCCGCGAGACGCTGGTGATGGGGACAATCCTGGCCGAGCTGCCATCGTCGTTCCTCGACTCCCTGCTGACCGAGATCGAAGTCCCGGCGAGGTTCTGATATGCGAGCTGGCAACCTGCGTCATCGGGCCACAGTGCTGGCCCTGTCGGACTCGCTGCAGCCTGTCGAGATAACACGGCGCTGGGTGGGCATCCGCAGCAAAGAGAGTGGTGATGCGCCCGCCGCCGCCGGCCTGCGGGCCAGTGTGCGGGTCGAGGTCAGGGCACGCTTCAGCTCTGACCTGGTCGCCGGGCGCTACCTGCGTCACGGTGCTCGGTTGCTCTACATCAACGACGCCCGCGACTTCACCGGGGAGCGCGCCGAGCTGCTGCTGAGCTGCGAGGAGTTGGTGGGGTTGCCGGCGACGATGACGGCGACGCCGGCAGCCGAGCCGGCCGCCTGCCGTGTGTTCCTGGCCCATGGGGTGAAGCGCCCGGCGGAGAACGTTGGGCTATCCGCCTATAGCACGCAGCTGGAGGCGGCGCTGATTGAGGTCGGCCGGCCGCAGGTCGGTGCGGAGTTCCTGGTGGGCGGGGTGACCTGGCGCGTGACGGGTCTGGTCGACGATGACGACGACCGCATCGTGCGGCGCATGTGGGTGAAGAAAGCATGAGCATGAACGTCGCCTTTACCGGCTTTGAGGGCGGTGCCGAGCGCTTCGGGATCGACCCGAAGACCTACGCCCGCATGGAGATCAATTCGATCAACCGTGCTGGCCGCCGCATCAAGCGCGACCTGCTCGTCGAACCCATGTCCGCCGCGACTGGGGTGAAGCGGGTGATCTTCAACGACCGCATCGCCTTCCGTCCTGCCACCAGCAATGTCCCGATGGGGAAGATCGTGCCGTCCTCGCACGGCATCCCGGCGCGCAGCTTCCGGCATCGATCCTTCGACCCCGACTCCACCGGCACCCGGGCCAAGATCCTGGTGGCCTGGTGGAACGGCGAGAAGGTCGCGGCCGGCTTCATCAACCCGCTCAGCAAGCGGCGACTGCCGCTGGCCACGCGCAGCGAGAAAGCACGGGCCGTTCGGGCGGGCACCCGTAACCCCCACATCAAGCGCTACCGCTATTCGTGGGGGGCGGTGCCACAGAACGCGCAGGCGCCGTCGGCTGCCGCGCTGATGGGCGTGATGATGGACGACGGCCGGCAGGCGCAGGCGGCGGACATCCTCGCGGAGGAGTTCAACATCGACCTAGATAAGGTGCTGTTCTGATGCCCCCAACCATCGTTTCGACCATTGTCACCGACGAATTGGTGGCGCGACTGCAGAGCATCACCTTGGCGAACGGCTACCCCATCGAGATCCGCACGGTGCTCCGCGGCAAGTCCATGGAGGACTTGGATGACGAGGTCCCGCTGCCAGTGGTGTCGGTCATGCCGGCGAGGAGCGGGCAAGCGATGTCGCAGAACTCGGCGCCTACGGCACCGGGGCGGCGCGAGCGGCAGCTGGTGCTGGAGCTGGTGCTGGACTTCGCCGAGTACCCGGGCATCGAGCGCGATGTGGTGTTCGACCTCGCGGAGTGGTCGGTGTGTAAGGCCGTGGGCGGTTTCATCCATGGCCGATCCCTCGGCGGCAAGGCGTTCAGCCTCTCGGTCGGGGATGCCGAGTTCAACTATCCCACGCCCGCCCATTCCTTGGGCGCCCTGCAGCTCGTTATCCAGGTCGGCTACGTCGAGCAGTTCAAGTAGTCGCTGCATCAACCATCAGGCCGCCATCGGGCGGTCTTTCTTTTGGAGGCAGTCATGCCGGAAGTCACTACCACCAAGCCGTTCGCGTTCCGCGAGGGCGGCGAGTCCCGAATCGTCGAGGCCGGCGAGCAGTGCCTGAGTCAGGCCTGCGCCGAGCACGCCCAGCGCATTGGCGCTGTGGCTGAACCGGCCTCGGCCGTCGTAGAGCCGCAGGCTAAGCCGGAAGTCGAGGCGCCTGCCGAAGCCGGCCAGGCCGAACGCAAGCGCACCAAGTAACCCACACACTCCCACAGGAGAACCACCCCTATGATCCTCGCTCCTGATCGCTCGCTGATCGGTTACGGCATGATCGGCATGCGGGCCTACCAGGCCCAGTCCGGCTTCCTCGAAACTGGCAACAGCAACGAGCTGAAGATTCAGCACGCGACCGAGAAGAAGACCCTGCCGAACTACCGTACCGGCGTCGGCAACAACAACAGCCGCACCCGGGTTACCGGCATCACTGGCAGCTTCACCCTCTACGACTGGACCCCGTCCACCCTGGCCCTGGCGCTCTCGTCCAAGGTCCGTGGTGTGGCGGCCGGGACCGTCACCGATGAGGTGCAACCGACTGCTGGCACCGCTGGCGAACTCATCGTGTTCGACGACCTGCCGGACGTGACGCAGCCCGTCACCATCAAGACCGCCGGGGATGTTGCTTGCGCTGCGGGTGTCGACTACCTGCTGACGCCCTACGGCATCCAGGTTATTGGCGGCGGCAAGATCGACGACACCGGCATCAAGGCCACCTACTCCAAGATCAAGGCCAGCGCCATGGAGGTGTTGGCGGGCACCAGCGGATTCCATTCGCTGCACTTCGCGGGCCTGAACGATGTGCAGGATGGCGCCGTCTACGACGTCACCATCTGGCGCGCGAAGTTCGACGTGGTGCAGGAGCTGCCGGTATCCGGCACCGATTACCAGCCCTTGGCGATCACCTTCGAGGCGCTGGCTGACTTCACCCGCGTCGCCAGCGATCTGTCGCAGTTCTACACCATCCGCCAGCCGGACCCCGTCTGACTGGCAGGGCCAGGGACGGCCCACC
Organism: Pseudomonas sp. QL9; assembly: GCF_041409665.1. Classification (NCBI taxonomy): domain Bacteria; kingdom Pseudomonadati; phylum Pseudomonadota; class Gammaproteobacteria; order Pseudomonadales; family Pseudomonadaceae; genus Pseudomonas; species Pseudomonas sp. QL9. The sequence goes on along the minus strand of NZ_CP166971.1, from coordinate 2,015,036 downwards.
CCACCATTCCCTAGACCTCGCCTCGGCGGGGTCTTTTCGTTTGTGAGTACGCCATGGCCATCAAGGAACGCCTGATCCAGCTGACCCTCAAGGCGCGCGACCTGTTCAGCGGCGAGGTAGAGCGCAGCAGTGCCGCCCTGAGCGAACTCCGCTCGGAGGCCGACCGGCTGAAGAAGTCCCTGGAGGACGACAGCCGCGCCCGGTCCTTGGCTCGCAACCTGCGCGATACGCGCGCCGCCACCGATGACCTAGAGCGCGCCTGGCGCACCGCCGAGGCGAACCTGGCCGATCTGACCAGTGAGATCGGCGAAAACGAGACGGCCACTGCCGGCCAGCGGATCGCCCTGCGCGAGGCGCGCAAGACGGCCGAGGATGCCGAGCGCGCCTACAAGCGGAACCAGACCGCGCTGCGCAATCTCTCCGGCGAGCTGAAGTCGCTGGGCGTCGACACGAAGAGCCTGAGCGCCGAAGAGCAGCGCCTTGGTGCGGCGGTCGACCAGGGCAAGACGGCGCTGGCAGAGGCCCGCGCCGAGATGCGCCGCGTTGCTGCGGAAGAGAAGGCCGCAGCGAAGGCGGCCGAGGAGCACCGGCAGCGCGTCGACGGTGTGCGTGGCGCCATGGCCTCCGGTGTGCGCCAGATCGTCGCCTATGCCGCCGCCTTCGTCGGGGTGAATGCCGCGCTGGGGCTGCTCGGTCGGGGCTTCGACGCGATCAAGGGTGGCATCGTCTCGATGCTGCAGACCGGCGACGAGTTCGAGGGCCTGCAGACGCGCCTGACTGCGCTGATGGGGTCGGTCGAGGCTGGCGAGCAGGCGACGGCCTGGATCACCAAGTTTGCCAAGGACACGCCACTGCAGCTGTCCGAGGTCACCGATGCCTTCGCGCTGATGAAGGCCTACGGCCTCGATCCTATGGACGGGACGTTCAAGGCCCTGGAGGATCAGTCGGAGAAGCTGGGCGGCGGTATGGATCGCCTGACTGGCATCGCTACGGCGGTCGGCCAGGCCTGGGCCAAGCAGAAGCTGCAGACCGAGGAGATCCTGCAGCTGGTCGAGCGCGGGGTGCCAGTGTGGGACATGCTGTCCCAGGTCACCGGCAAGAACGTGGTGCAGCTGCAGGACCTGGCGAGCAAGGGCAAGCTCGGCCGCGACGTGATCAAGGAACTGATCGGCGAGATGGAGCGCTCGTCGGCCGGCGCTGCGGCGGCGAACATGAGCCGCCTGAGCGGCCTGATCAGCAACCTGCAGGACACCGCCACCAACTTCCTCAACCGGATCGCCAAGTCGGGCGCGCTGGACTTCGTGAAGGGCAAGCTGGAGGAGCTTGCCGACACCATCGCCGAGATGGACAAGGACGGCAGCCTTGATCGATTGGCCAAGGGCCTGTCGGATGCCTTCGTCCAGGGGGTGGAGAAGGTCGAGCAGTTCATCAAGAAGCTGGGCGAGGTCGACTTCAAGAAACTGACCGACGACAGCGCCACCTGGCTGAGCAACTTCGGCGACAACGTCGACAAGGCTGTCCGGCAGATCCAGCTGGTCACCACGCCGGTGCGGGTGGCGTTCAACGTACTGACGCTGGCCGCTTCGGGCGTCGCGGCGGCGATGACGGGGATCTTCTCCAAGACCTTCAAGGTCATCGCTTCGATGGCCAAGGCGGTGCCGGATGCGCTGGGCGGGGACAAGCTCACGAAGGCCTTCGATACGGCCAGCCAGAAACTTGCCGGCATCGCCTCGGGCGCAGTCGACCAGGTCAAGCAGGACGCGGAAGACCTGAAAAACACCTGGGACAAGCTGTCCGGCGATGTTGCGTCTTCGGCGGAGAAGCAGGCCGAGGCGGCGAAGTCGGGCGCCGAGAAGTCGGCCGCCGCCGCAGTGGATGCCGCCGAGGCGGTGAATCAGGCACTGCTCAAGCTCGCGGAGGAGGGCAAGCTGCGGATCGGTAGCCTGTCCTCGGCGATGGAGCTGATCGCCTCGGCGAAGACCACGCAGCAAGTCGAGGCCCTGCGCGGCGCCCTGCTGAAGGCCTACCAGGACGGTGCGCTCACGCAGGAACAGTTCAGCCAGGCCACCGGCCTGCTCGGTTCGCGCTTGAAGGAGGTGGGCACGCAGGCTGCGGCATCGGTACAGGCGGCAGGGACTGGCGCGGCGAAGGGAGTCGAGACGGCAAACGATGCGCTGATGCGGCTGATCAGCGAGGGCAAGGTGGGCCTCGCCGACATGGCGCAGGCGCTCGACCTGATCAGTACGGCGAAGACGCGGGAGCAGCTGGAGCAGTTCCGCACCGTGCTGCTGAAGGCCTTCCAGGCCGGCAAGCTCTCGCAGGATGACTACGCCAACGCGACCAGCGTGCTCAATGCCAAGCTGAAGGACATGGGCAAGGCGGCCGGCGGCGCTGCCCTTGGGGTGTCTGATCTCAGCGATGGCCTGGAGTCGCTGAAGGATGTGCAGAATGCCATCGCCAGCGCGAAGACCTCCGCCGACATCCAGAACATCCGCACCGCCCTGAACAAGCTGTACAACGACGGCAAGATCAAGGCGGACGAGTTCAATCAGTCGCAGAAGGCGCTCAGCGACAAGATCGCCGAAATGAAGGCGGCCGGCGTCCAGGGCGCCGAGGGAATGGATGCCCTCAGCGAGTCGACCGACAAGGCGACCGACTCGCTGGAGGAGCAGCGCAAGGCTATCGGTGACTCCATGGAGGCGCAGCGCCAGGCGTCCGGCTTCGTGAAGGAAGACATGACCGCCTTCGCGGGCTTCTTCGCCAGCGTGATGACTTCGGCCCGGCAGCCCCTGGCGCAGCTCAGTCAGGAGGCCCTGGCGGCCTTCGACACGATGCGCGGGCTGTCCTCGGCTGACCTGAAGATCGACACCAGCTCGGTCGAGAGCACGACGCAGTCGCTGGAGCGTATGCGCGAGGAGATGGGGCGGCTGCAAGGCGCCGCCTCGCTGCCGGGGGTGTCGTCGCTCGGCAAGTGGGCGCTGACGATGAAGGCCGACAGCGATGCGGTGGCGGTGTCGTTCCTGGAGCAGAAGCGGGATCTGCTCAGTCTGCTCGATGGGTACGACAAGGGCGAGATCAGTGCTGCCTCATTCGTAGAGCAGGCCAAGGCGGCCCGCAACGGCATGAACCTGCTGAACGACTCCGACCTGCGACAGCTGGAAAGCACCATCGACTCGGCTAAGCAGCGCATGGAGCAGCTGTCCAAGGGCTCGCGCGACACCCTGGTGAGCCTGCAGGAGGAGCTGGCCGGCCTGCGCGGCGAGCAGGACGCGGTCGACCGCAGTAAGTTCGCCAGCCGGCAGCGGGATCTGCAGCAGCAGCTCGCGGACGCGCAGGCTGGCGGGGACCTGAATGCGGTGCAGAACCTTATGGAGGCCCTCGGGACGCTCAAGCAGATCGAGGAAGTTACCAACTTCCAGCGGCAGCAGGCCGACCAGCAGAAGCGGGTCGACGCGCAGAACGGAACGTCGGCTGGTGCAGCAGTACCGGCCGCCACGCCTCAGGCGCCGCCCTTCGTGCCGACGCAGATCATCGAACTGCGGACGGCGAGCGGGCCGGTGCGGGTCGCGGTGGACAGCGACCAGAACGCCACTGGGCTGCTGGGGATTCTTGAACAGGCAGGAAAGAGGACCAGCTGATGCCACTGACGCTCGACACCATCGAGCTGGACGACCAGATCGAATGGACCGATGAGTTCGCTTGGGACCCCGTGTCCCAGGATCAGGAGCGCTCCATCACCGGGGCGCTGTTGGTGCAGGAGGGCGTCAAGTTGTACGGGCGCCCGATCACCCTGGAATCCGGCGGCGGCGCCTGGACGCCGCTGTTGGTGGTTCGCCAGCTGGAGGCCTTGCGCGAGGAGCGGCTGAAGGTGATGCAGCTGGTGCTGCCGGACGGCCGGGAGTTCTCGGTGATGTTCAACCGCGCAGACGGCCAGGCACCGCTCGATGCCAAGCCTCTCTGGCGCAAGGTGAATCCCGATTCCGACTGGGACTATGAGATCACCCTTCGCTTAATCACGGTCGCACCGACCGTCACCTGACCCACAGACCCCGCCTAGGCGGGGTTTTTCATTTCTGGCTGGAGTGCTCATGGCAATCAGCAACAGCGACATCAAGCTGCTCAAGTCCCAACGCCTGACCGACGAGGAAGACGGCGGTGGCCGTGCCACCGGCACTGCCGTGGTCGACAGCGAGGTCAACAACCTCTTCCCGGACATCTCGCGCCTGGATCGCACCATCGGCCGGATCAACCTGCGCAAGGCCTTTGCCGGCGTAGTGTCGAGCAATGCCGATCAGTACCTGGGCGCACACGTCATCCTGACCAAGGCCCCGGCCGACCCGCGCGTGTCGGTGTTGCTGTTCGGCGGCACTCAGACCGACGAGCGTGCCGATGCCCGCAACGCCATCGAGTCGTTCGTGGTGCCGGCGGTGCCAGCGGCGTTCGAGCTGCTGGGCAACCAGCTGCAGGGCCAGCGCGCGATTGCCTGCATCCAGCGCGAGGAGCAGAAGCTGCCGGAGATCGGCGAGGTCTATCAGCTGGTGAATGGCTCGCTGTCGCAGTACGTGCGCCTCACGTCGGTGGAGTACCGCCTGGAGTCCTTCACCTACGACTACGGCAATGGCAACTTCGTCAACTTCACCCGCCGCCGGCTCGATCTGGAGATCAGCTCGCCACTGAGCAGCACCTTCGCCGGTGGTACGCCAACCCCGGCCGGCACCGTGGTCGCGGCGAACGTTACCAAGACCCAGGTGCTGACCACTCAGGTGGCGGACGCGGCGCACTATTACGGCATCAGCCCGCTCGCGGAAGCGATCAGCGCGGGCGCGCTGAACGTCAAGGTCAAGTCGGTGTATGCCCAGCTCGTGCCGAGCAGCACCCGCGAAAACGCCCTGATCGATCAACTGGGCGGCTATCAGCGGCGCTTGGTGCTGGCCACCGGCCCGGCCCGGACGCTCAGCCTGACCTTCGCTCTGGTCACTGGCGGCCAGTCGCGCGCCTTCCTGGGCACTGGCTGTGCGCCTGGCTCGCTGTCGCTGACGGTGAACAGCGGCACCTTCGCCGACGACAGCAAAGGTGGCCTGCGCTTCGTCTCCGGCAGCAACTGGATCGTCAGCGGGACCATCGACTACGAGACGGGCGAAATCAACCTAGTGCGCACGGGCACCGGCTATACCGGCGCGGCCAGTGCGACCCATCAGCCGGGCGCCGCGGCGACCGGCGAAACGGTTACCGGGGAGATCCCGATTGACCTGTCCAACCGCGGCTACGTGTACACCCTGAGCCTGTCCGATGCGCCGCCGCTGCCGGGCACGCTGGAGGTCAGCTATATGGCCCTCGGCAAGTGGCAGACCCTGCGCGATCCGGGCAACGGCGAGCTGACCGGGGAGGGCACGGGTACGGTGACCTTCGCCACCGGTTCGGTGTCGCTGACCCTGAACGCGCTGCCGGATGTCGGCAGCTCGGTGATTTGGGCCTACGTCGGCCAGAACAGCGCGGCCTTCACCCAGCGCACCGGCGTCAGCGTGCAGGCCAAGGCGAAGATCAACCGCACGCTGCCGCACCAGGGCCTGCTGCCGGGCTCCTACTCGGCGACCTTCAAGGTCGGTGGGGTGACAAAGACCATCACCGATGCCGGCAACGGCACGCTGAGCGGTTCGGGTGGTTCGGGGGTGATCAACTACGCCGCCGGCACGGTGAGCATGGAGCTGAGCGCGACGCCGGATGCCGGCACCGCGATCACCCATGCCTACCAGCAAGGCACGTTCACCGACAGCCCGCTGGCGGTGACCTCGGACAGCGGCGGCATGTGCTCGGGCACCATCCCCGGCGCCCCGCTGAAACCGGGCAGCGTGCAGATCAGTTGGCTCACCACGCAGCGGCAGTCGGTGCCGGCCATCGACAAGGGCGTCACCAACAGCGGCAACACGCTGCCGGTCTACGATTCGCAGGTGCAGGTGAGCAACACCGTCACCGATAACGGCTCCGGGGCCTGGTCGGGCGGTCGTGCCGGGAGCATCAACTACTCCACCGGCGCCTTCAGCCTGCAGGTCGCCAACCTCTACACCTTCAAGGAGTACACCTACGCCACCAAGAAGAACGGCTTCAAGGCAGACACGCTGCAGCTGGTCACCACCAACACCAGCATGCGCGAGTCGTTCGGCGGCACGCTGACCATCCGCGCGCAGGCCAACGGCCAGAGCTACGGCGCGCAGACCGACGTGCAGACCCTGGCGCCGGTGACGCTCGATCTGCTGCCGGGTATCGCGGAGAGCATCCTGCCGGGCTCGTTGCTGTTCACCTTCGCCGGTGAGACCTACGTCGACCGCTCCGGTGTGTTGTACAAGAACATCAGCAGCACGACGAACGCCGGGGTGGCGGTGGGCTCGGTGGACTACGCCGGGCGCACCGCGACGTTGAGTACCTACGGCGCCGGTGCCGCGTCGGCGGTCACGCTGCTGGCTTGCCTGACCACCAACGCCGGCTTCAGCGTCAACGCGATGACCTTCCGCACGCCGGGGGCGCCGCTGCGCGCGGGAAGCCTGCAGGTCACGGCGGTGCGCGTGGACACCGCGGCAGTGGAGACGGCGACGGCGGATGCCAACGGGGTGTTCAACGGCGCGGTGATCAAGGGCACCGTCGACATCGCTACCGGCATCGTGCGGCTGCGCTTCACTTCGAACCTGAACGACCAGACCGGGGCCAGCGACATCCCGGTGATCCCGATCCTGTTGCGCTACAACGGTGTGGTCTATTCGACCTTGCCGCTGGACGCCAACCTGATCGGCCTGGACCCGGTGCGCCTGCCAGCGGATGGGCGGGTGCCGCAGTTCCGTGAGGCCGACGTGCTGGTGATTCGCCATGTCGCCGAGACGACTGTGACCAGCCCATCGGCCGGCGGAACGGTGAACCTGGCGCGGCAGCAGCAGGCGGCCATCGAGGTCGTGGATGCCAACGGCCTGGCCCTGCGCGCCGCGAGCTACGGCGTGGACCGTGTTCAGGGGCGGGTGACCTGGGCCAATCCTCTGGTGCTGCAGGATGAGTCGGGCAACCCACTGACCCTGCCGCTGGTGATTCAGGACCGGGTGGAGCACATGACCATGTGCACCGAGGTGCAGATCAGCGGTGATCTCGGCCTGGCTTCGCCGGTGCCGTGGAGCCTGCCGGCGAACGAGACGACGGTGTCGAGCGCGCTGAGCTGGGGCGACCTGCAGTCACGCTATCACCACTGGTTTACCCAGAAGGCGTGGAACACCGGTGCACCGAACTGGACGTCCGCGCCTATCGGTGAGACCACCACGGCCAATTACGACCAGCTCAGCTATCCGCCGATCATCACCAACATGGGGGCGATCGACGCGAAGTGGGCTCTGGTGTTCACCAGCGCGTCGCAGTTCCAGGTGGTCGAGGAAAAGCTAGGCGTAATCACCACCGGCAACACGGCGGCGGACTGCGCGCCGATCAACCCGCAGACCAATACGCCGTACTTCACCATCAAGAAAGAAGGGTGGGGGATCGGCTGGGCGGCGGCCAATGCGGTGCGCTTCGACACCGACTCGGCGCTGGGGCCCGTGTGGCTGGCGCGCACGGTGCTGAGCGGTCAGGGCACGGTCGATGACGACCAGTTCCGCCTGCAGATTCGAGGGGATGCTGACTGATGACTGTTCGTGTTTATACGAGCTTGGACACGGGGGCGCCGGCGCTGACCGGCGACCACTTCGACAAGATCCGCACGATCCTGATGGCCTGCCTGGTGACGGGCTATGGCGGCAAGCCAGGTGCTGGATGGACGGTTGGGCACGACATCCCCGCCGGCTTCAGCCTCGGCAACGGTGATGGCTTCGTCAACTATGTCCGCAATAGCTCTGCAGAGTTCGTCGGCATCTACATCATGGAGTCGGTCACCGATGGCACGACAGGCCTGGCGGGTGGGGTGAACCGTCGTTCCGCCTACTGGTACGACGGTTCCTCTGAGACCACCCGCGGATTTCACTATCTGCAGAATTCGTTGATCAACCACTGGATGGTCGTCGCCGACGAGAAAACCTGCATCTATCAAGCGGGGTACGTGACCAGCACCACGTCCGCCAATGCCATTTCGGCCATCACCTATTCGGCGCAGTATTTCGGGCGATACATCAATGCGATGGGGCTGAGCGGTCCCGCGGAGTTCTGTTCAGTCGGCAACGGCTACAACACTTCGGGCAATGGCTGGTTCACACAGGCCTATGGCTGCTGCCTTCGGAATCCCTTCACTGGGGTTGTCGACCAGGGGGCTGCACCACGCTACTTTGCTCCGGGGGCGAACTTCGGCGACTCGCGTATTGCAGGCTTCTATCAGAATCTCCGCGCCAAGGTGTATCCGGCTCGATTGCAGCCTGTTCGCGCTGCTCTGGCGTGCTTCGGGTCGGGGTTGAATGGGGCGACAACCAGCAGCCAGGCCGCGATTGCGGGGTATCTGCGCGGGCTCATCACCGAACCCTGCCTGTCGATCTCGCCACTGTCTGAAGTGCTTGTGACGCTGGGGTTGACCAATACCTGGCAGGGCCGAGTAAGGCCTATCAACATTCCGGGCGGGCGGCAGTGGCTGCCGATTTTCGGGTATACCCAGGACCTGGGCTTCTTCGCGAGCCTAGATGCGGCGGACTGGGGGTGAGTCATGATCTACGTTGACCCTGTAATTATCCCCTATCCGCTGACGTTGGCTCTGCGCACGCTCTCGGTGCGGCTGACGCGCGATGGAGAGGCGACCGCTACGCCGAAGCTGGCGATGCTGCTGTCGCCTGACACTCTGACGGTCCGGGCACTCTTCATCTGCCGGGATGTGGCGTCGGCATCGCAGAAGTTCCTGTCGACAGCTGTCGATATTCCCCATTTGCTGCTGGCCAAGGACGAGGTCGCGCCGGCGCGTGCTGCCGCTCGCTATCCCGTGATCAGTGAGGACGTTGTGCTGACAATGGACCTCAACGACGGATCGGGTAGCGGTGGCGGGACTCCGGCAGGACTGTTGGCGACGGTGAAAGTAGACGGTGTGCCGGCTAACCGGGACATCGTGGCGCTTGAGCGAGTGCCCAGTGGCGAGTGGCGGGTGGCGGGGTTTGGCGCCACGGTGGCCGGCGATCTAGACATGGATCTGCGCGTTGCTGGCTCCGGCCAGGTGTACGTCGTGGCGATGGATGCCTGGGGGACCGTGTTCCAGCCGTCGCTGAACGTCGCCGAGGGCGACCTGATTCGGCCCACGGTCTTCATGGGCTGGATCTATCGGATCACCCAGGTCGGGCAACTGCCCGCTGCGGAGCCATCCTGGTGGGATGACAGCCTGCTGGGGCCGCAGCCGCTGGGTACGGCGCGCGCCGAGGTTCACCGCTACTACCCGCCGCAAGGGCGCGGCCCCATTCCTGTGGAGTTCACCTAATGCTGACCCATGACGCAGTGGCGGGCTGGAGCAAGGCCCGCCGCCAGTTCGATCCTGAGCGCCGCTCGATGTGGGGGACGGTAGCCGCGAAGGAAGTGGCCCCCGCAGCACCCTGGGGCCAGGGCGAGGAGCGGAGCGCCTCTCTGGCTGCCCGCTGGGACACCGTGGCTGCGGCCGATCAAGGGCATGGATCAAGCTGGGATGAGGGAAGCGGCCTCGACGCGGCCGGCGGCTGCAGCTGGGGCACCGTCGCGCTGAAGGACCTGGCCCAGCGCCTGGGTTGGGATCACTCGATCAAGCGGCAGGACGTCCGCCTACGGCTGATCTACAACCCGAAGCCGGCGCGCAAGGACACCGCCAGTGGGCAGGCCTGGTTCCGCAGCGATGAGCTGGGTCAGCGCTTCGATGCGGCAGCCGAGCGAGCCGCCAGCCTCTACATCCCGAAGGCCGGAGTGGTGGAGTTCTCCTTCTCGGGAGAGCGCTACATCCCCAGTACCACGGCTGCAGTGTTCTTCGACTTCCGCTACACCGCACGGCCGCATGCCATCCAGCCGGTGGACAGCGGCACGGTGGTGCGCTTCACCCCGGCGCGGATCATCGACCAGATGCGCACCATGCCGTGGGGCTGGGGCACGCCGACCGACCCGAAGCCGACCGGCATCGTTTACCCGGACTACCCGGGGCCTGTGGTGGTGATCGATCCGCCGCAAGAGCCCGACATTCTGGAGACCTACATGATCGCCAACACCGTGACGCTCACGGTGCTGCCCAGCGGCACGCCCCTGGATGCCACCAACATCCGCATCGGCCTGGACATCGACAGCTTCGCCTGGACCTTCTCTGCGGATCTCTTCGGCCGCACCTCGCTGAATCTGGTGCTGCCGGATGCGGACGGCCCGAAGACCCTGGAGCTGACAATCAATGGCTGGGTGTGGCGCTTCCTGATGGAGCGCTACAGCGGCAGCGGCAAGCACCCGAGCGAGCGCTACTCGATCAGCGGCGGCAGCCGCACGCAGCTGCTGGCAACGCCCTACGCGCCGAAGCGCAGCGGGATGAACGCCTCGCAGGTGAACGCGCGCAACGTGGTCGACGACCAGCTGGAGTACACCGGGTTTTCCGCCAGCTGGGACACGGTGGCCATGGGGCCGCCGGACTGGACGCTGCCGGCCGGCGCCTTCAGCTACACCGACATGACGGCCATGGAGGTGATCCACCGCCTGGCCGAGGTGGCGGGCGGCATCGTGCGGCCGGGACTTGCCGACGACTCCCTGACTATCCTGCCGCGCTACCGGGAGGCGACCTGGTTCTGGAGCACGGCGGTGCCTGACTGCATCGTGCCGGCGGAGATCGTCGCGGAGTGGGGCAGCGAGTGGAGCCCACAGCCGCAGTGGAATTTCGTCTACGTCAGCGGCACCAACTACGGGGTCAGCGTGCAGGTGCGCCGCGCCGGTACGGCCGGTGAAGAGCCGGCGCCCGATGTCATGGATGACTGGATGACCGGGACCGACGTGGGCCGCTCGCGTGGGATCTGCGAGCTGTCCAAGGGCGGCAGCCAGGCCATCGAGACGCGGCGCATCCCGCTCTTCGAACTGGGCGGCAGCGCACCGGGGCTGGTACAGCCGGGCATGCTGGTGGAGTTTCGCGACCCCGACGCCACCTGGCGCGGCCTATGCCTGGGCTGCGATATCACCGCTGAGGGCGTCGGGGCAAGCAAGGTCTGGCAGACGCTGAAAATCGAACGCCACTACGGGAGCAACTGATGGCTACGGTGAACCCCTGGAAACGCTTCATCGGCCTGCTGCCGGGCGGCGCCAAGACGGTCGGGGAGGTGGTCAGCGTCGACACCGCCGCCGGCACCAGCGTGTTGCAGCTGCGCACGGGCAGCCAGGTCGTCGCGCGTGGCACCAGCGTGGCGGCCGGGCAGATCGCCTTCCTGGTCGACGGCCAGGTGATGGGGCAGGCGCCGGACTTGCCGCAGTACGACTTCGAGGTTTGATCAGGCGACGCTGATCAGCATCCCGTGTCGGTAGTGCAGGCGCTGCTGGCCTCGCTTCAGGGCCAGCGGCTCGCGGGCTGTGATCCGCCAGCCCTGGCTCAGTAGATCGTCGACGTGTGCGCGCAGCCCGCGCAGCTTCCGTTGTTCCTTCATCGGTCGCCCTCCTGTTGGCGGCCGAAGGATAGCAAATTTCAGCCACCCGGCCCGCCTAGCGCGGGCCTTTTGCTTTCAGGAGATAGCACTATGCCGATGCTCTCTGCGGCCGCTGCAGGCGGCCAGAATGTGCGCGCCTTCCTCGACATGCTCGCCTGGTGTGAAGGGACGAGCATTAGCCCGGCGACGAAGAATGACGGTTACGACGTGATCGTGACCGGCGTAAACGGTCTGCCGGAGGTCTTTACCGATTACAGCGACCACCCGTTCGCTAAGGGGCGCCCGAGCAAGCAGATCAACCGCAAGGGCCTGACCTCGAACGCCTCGGGGCGTTATCAGTTCATGCTCAAGGACTGGGCGCACTACAAGGGGCAGCTTGGCCTGCCCGACTTTGGCCCGGGTTCGCAGGATCGCTGGGCAATCCAGCTGATCCGCGAGTTCCGTGCGCTGGACGACGTGAAAGCCGGTCGCATCCGGCAGGCCATCGCGCGATGCGCGCCGCTGTGGGCCAGCCTCCCAGGCTCGAATCAGAAGGATCAGCGCATGCGCTCGCTCGATGACTGCATTCGTGTGTATCGCGCGGCTGGCGGGGTGATGGCATGAGCCGAGCCACCCTAGCTGCGGGCGCGCTATCCGTGCTGATCGCGTTCGGATGCGGCTACTGGTTGGCCTGGTCGTGGCGTGGCAGCACTGCCGCAGCGGATATTGCGGCGGTTCAGCTGCAGTTCGAGAAAGAGCGCGGCCAGATCAGCCAGGAGGTGGCTGTCGAATTGGCCAAGCGCGAGAAGCAACGCCAGGAGCTGCAGCTGCAGTTCGACGGCATCGATCAACAGCGGTACGGAGAGTTACGCCATGCGCAGGAAGTTAATGACCGGCTGTCTGCTCAGCTTGCTGCTGCTCAGCAGCGGATGCGGGTCCCAGTCGTTGCCGGTAGTTGTGCCGGCGGCGGAATGTCCACCGCCGGCAGCGGCACCGGCTTGGATGATGGAGCCCAGTACGCCGAACTTCAGCCAGCGGCTGCAGCGGATCTTGCCCGTCTCGCTGCCGACGCAGATGCCTGCGCCATAAGGCTGAGTAGCTTACAGGCATGGTTCAGGGCGCTGGGTAATAAAAATTAGCTGATTTAGCTCTGGAGGCTCTTGACTGGCTTTGCTAGAATGCCTTTCCCCAATGCACACACGCTGCAACAGATCCCCAGCACAGCGTTTGCGGAGCAAACGCTGTGCTGGGGATCAGGTGCAGCCTAGTGGCACCTCGCAATTGATTTTTTCAATGAACCTATGTCGCGCGTTGGTGTTTAAATCAGTAACAGCTACATTCCATTTGTAGCGTTCGCATGTAAGGGCTAGCTGGCTCGCAAGCATGCGGATTCCCAGGCTGGGCATTGAAACTGTACGTACTCACCACGCGCTGCGTGGTTTTTTGCGCCCTAAATAAACGATTCAGTCTGGGGTGGGGTTCGGTGGTACCGGACCTAAGATGACAGGCAGAGCCTGAGGAGAAAAAATATGTCGAAGGCAAAAGTCGTGAGCTTTGAGGCGTTTGCTGCCCGTCGACACGATATCAACGCCAAAGGCGCTTTCTTCGAGATGCTTGACGCTGATATCAAGACCAATCCTGGGCGTATTCAGCCGATCCCTCGTAGCATTTTCGATGAGATCGATGAGATCCAGAAGCTCGCGGAAGCGAATCGTCAGCGTGAATTGCTTGAGGGCTAATCGTTGACGGAACGCGCGGTAATGGTTGAGAACGGGTGGGCCCTTTATGCCCACCCTTTCTTTTTGACGCGGCTAGTCGATATCGTCAAAGCGGTACGGAAGCTGATTGAGAGCGATCCCACTGGATTTCATCATCACCAGGACTTCAAATTCTTTGAAGCGATTGTGAGCAATATCAGGGTGAACGTGCCTGCAAACCCGGCGCATCCCTCTTTCAGGCAAGGCAGCACCTTGGGGCGGAAGTATCAGCATTGGTTCCGTGTGAAAAGGCACAGCTTGCCGAATCGCTACCGGCTGTTTTTCCAGTTCATGTCGCAGGCGCCGAAAACGATCATCTACGCATGGATAAATGACGAGACCTGTATCCGGCGTGATGGTGATCGACGCGATGTCTACGAGGTTTTCAAGGCGATGCTAGCGAGCGGGAAAATGCCCAACAGTTACGACGACTTGTTGGCTGCTTGCGGCGCGCTCGCTATTCCCTCGCTCGCTGCATCAGACGATAGGGAAGGCTGAGGTTTTTGCTATCAATCACTCGATGAGGTGATAGTCGGGGCGCGTCCTTGGGTCGAGGGTGGCGCCTCCGCAGTTGGCTCCCTTCAGTGGCGGTTGTCCAGGTAGGAACACCAGCTGTTCGCGCTCGAAGGCGTAGGACAGGGCCTGCATGGTCACCCTTCGCAGAGGTCGCGCCCTCTGCTCCAGATCTCGGATCGCCGTAGGCGATACTCCAGACTTGAACGCCAACGCCTCGATGCTCCAGCCAAGCATTGCCCTGGCTGGAGCGCAGTGCTCCGCCGAGAAGCTGAGGGGGAAGTCGTCCGACCGCATCATCGCGGTCATGATCGCTCGTACTCGCTGTTGTCGAACTTTCTGAATATCTACGATGTTCTCCGTCATCATCTGCTCCATTCTTCAGTTGTCCTGAATCCAAGGCCTGCGCACTGCGTGCAGTCCTCCCGAATCGCAAAACTATCCCCGCACGCCGGGCATATTCGGAACCTTGCCAGCCTTATCCGAAGGGCTAGGATTCGCATCCGTGCCTGATCCCCCGCTTCCCGCGCAACGGCGAATGCATCAAGCGCAAGCCGAAATGTGTCCGCATCGCTGATCGACTCGACCAACTTCCCCTCGACGTATCGCCCTCTCTCTACCAGCTTCACCTGATGCCCCTGCAGGTCAGTCCATACAAGGCCGTCGATGTAGCCAAGGAAGGTGGCTGGTGTATGGCTGTACATCGCCAGCCTTCCATCATCGTGATAGGTAATCCGCCCGATGATTCTGCTGTGCTCATTCTCTTGCGACAGGAGTGTCCCGCGCGAGACAAAGCCTGGTGGCTCTGCCCCGTCTTCTGCTGCCATGTCGTATACGCTGGCCAGGTGGTAATGCTGATGCGCAAGCTGCTCTAACGCTGCCATGTGTGCGGCCTCTGCTGCCTCGTACATCTCCACCGCTTCAGCCTCGCCAACTGCTCCAGCGGCAACGGCCTGGCGGACGAGCGCACTTGTGGCTTCCAAGTAGCCTGTCGGCGAGGTCAGGCGCAGGCGATGGTCGTCGAGAGTTCGACGCCAGGCGATGAGAGCAGGGTGAGGCATGTGTCAATGGAATACTGTTTTTATATACAGTATATCGAGGGCGTGGCAAGTTGCTAGGTGTGGTTCCGCGGCGGGTCGAGAGGTGTGCCAAACGGGCATGCAGGCCGCGTCTACTCGATATAGTGATATTGCACCGTGCCTCTGTGGTGGGCTACTGTTCCGCCCATAGCTAAGAGAGACGGCTACTTTGATCCACCTCCGCAGCATCATCACCTCCCTGATCAAGGCTTTCGCCCGTTGGCGCTGGCGCGCCTGACTCATCTCCTGCCGGCTTCGGTCGGGTCTTAATGCTGTTCCGCCCTGCCATTGGCGTAATGCCTAGCCCGTGTTCCCCAGTGCGAGAAAAAGTGGGTATATGTGCGGGTATCAAAAAGGGCGAGTTGCGGTGAAAGCTAAAGAAATCAATAGGTTAAAGCTAAAATGCTGCTGATGATCGACAACTACGACTCCTTTACCTACAACCTGGTGCAGTACTTCGCCGAGCTGAAGGCCGACATCCACGTCATTCGCAATGACGAGCTCAGCGTCGACGAGATCGCCGCGCTGAAGCCCGAGCGCATCGTCCTTTCGCCCGGTCCGTGCACGCCCAACGAAGCCGGTGTGTCCCTTGAGGTGATCGAGCGCTTCTCCGGCAAGCTGCCGCTCCTGGGCGTTTGCCTGGGCCACCAGTCCATCGGCCAGGCTTTCGGCGGTGATGTGGTGCGTGCGCGCCAGGTCATGCACGGCAAGACCAGCCCGGTTTACCACCTCGACCAGGGCGTCTTCACCGGCCTCAACAACCCGCTGACCCAGACCCGCTACCACTCGCTGGTGGTGAAGCGCGAAACTCTGCCGGATTGCCTGGAAATCACCGCCTGGACCGCCCACGAAGACGGTTCGATCGACGAGATCATGGGCCTGCGCCACAAGACCCTGAACGTCGAGGGCGTACAGTTCCATCCCGAATCCATACTCTCCGAGCAGGGCCACGAGATGCTGGCCAACTTCCTCAAGCAGCAGGGCGGGGTGCGCGCATGAACATCAAGGAAGCCCTCGATCGGGTAGTCAACCAGCTCGATCTTTCCACCGAGGAAATGCAGGCGGTCATGCGCGAGATCATGACCGGTGGCTGCACCGACGCGCAGATCGGTGCCTTCCTCATGGGTATGCGCATGAAGAGCGAGACCATCGACGAGATCGTCGGTGCCGTGTCGGTCATGCGCGAGCTCGCCGACGGCGTGAAGCTGAAGAGCCTGGACAATGTGGTCGACGTGGTCGGCACCGGTGGCGACGGCGCGAACATCTTCAACGTCTCCTCGGCATCGGCCTTCGTGGTCGCCGCTGCCGGAGGCAAGGTGGCCAAGCATGGCAACCGCGCGGTATCCGGCAAGAGCGGCAGCGCCGATCTGCTGGAGGCTGCCGGCATCTACCTGGACCTGAAATCCGAACAGGTCGCGCGCTGCATCGAGAGCGTCGGCGTGGGTTTCATGTTCGCCCAGGTCCACCACAAGGCCATGCGCTATGCCGCGGGCCCGCGCCGTGAGCTGGGCCTGCGCACCCTGTTCAACATGCTCGGCCCGCTGACCAACCCGGCCGACGTGAAGCACCAGGTGGTCGGTGTGTTCAACCAGGCGCTGTGCCGCCCGCTGGCCGAGGTGCTCAACCGCCTGGGCAGCAAGCACGTGCTGGTGGTGCATTCGCGTGACGGCCTGGACGAGTTCAGCCTGGCCGCCGCTACGCACGTTGCCGAACTCAAGGACGGCGAAGTGCGCGAGTACGAAGTGAAGCCGGAAGACTTCGGCATCCGCAGCCAGACCCTGATCGGCCTGACCGTGGACAGCCCGCAGCAATCGCTGGAGCTGATCCGCGATGCCCTTGGCCGTCGCAAGACCGAGGCCGGGCAGAAAGCCGCCGAGCTGATCGTGCTCAATGCTGGCGCTGCGCTGTACGCGGCGGACCTGGCGACCTCGCTGCACGAAGGCATGCAGCTGGCCCATGATGCCCTGCACACCGGCTTGGCCCGGGAAAAGATGGACGAACTGGCGGCCTTCACCGCCGTTTACCGAGAGGAGAATGCACAGTGACTGTGCCTACGGTTCTGCAGAAGATTCTGGCCCGCAAGGCCGAGGAAGTCGCCGAGCGTCGCACCCGTGTTTCCTTCGCCGAGCTGGAGCAGCAGGCGCGCGCCGCCGATGCCCCGCGCGGTTTCGCCGCGGCCCTGCTGGCGCAGGCTGCACGCAAGCAACCGGCGGTGATCGCCGAAGTGAAGAAGGCTTCGCCGAGCAAGGGCGTCCTGCGCGAGAACTTCCAGCCAGCGGAGATTGCCCGCAGCTACGAAGAGGGTGGGGCGACCTGCCTGTCGGTGCTCACCGATATCGATTTCTTCCAGGGTGCCGACGCCTACCTGCAGCAGGCGCGTGCGGCCTGTTCGCTGCCGGTGATCCGCAAGGACTTCATGATCGACCCCTACCAGGTGGTCGAGGCCCGTGCCATCGGCGCCGACTGCATCCTGCTGATCGTCTCGGCGCTGGATGACGTGCGCATGGCCGAACTGGCCGCGGTGGCCAAGGAGCAGAACCTCGACGTACTGGTCGAGGTGCACGACGGCGAGGAGCTGGAGCGCGCGCTCAAGACCCTGGACACCCGCCTGATCGGCATCAACAACCGCAACCTGCACACCTTCGAAGTGAGCCTGGACACCACCCTCGACTTGCTGCCGGAAATCCCGCGCGATCGCCTGGTGGTGACCGAGAGCGGCATCCTCAACCGCGCCGATGTCGAGCTGATGGAAGTCAGCGAGGTCTACTCGTTCCTGGTAGGCGAGGCCTTCATGCGCGCCGATGAGCCGGGCACCGAGCTGCGCCGCCTGTTCTTCCCCGAGCGCCGTGGCGTAGTACTGGGCGCCGACCCGGACTGAGTCACGCGAAAATAAAAAGGCCCGCGAATCAGACTGTGTGAGAACACGCTGAGAGCGAGGCCATACCAACGCCCCGACCGATTCGGGGCGTTGGTGTTTCTGGGGAGCCTCAGGCCATCAGTTCGATCAGGCGCCGAGCGCCGAGCACTTGGATCGCGCGCTTGAGGTTGTAGGCCTGCACGGCCAGGGCCATCTCTGTCCTGGCACCCGCTAACTGCCGCAGCAGGAAGCGGCAGTTGCCGAATATCCACTGTTTCAAGTTGCCGAAAGGGTGCTCGACGATGGATCGGCGCCTGGCCATCATCTCCGGCCGGGCCTTCAGGCGTTGCTGCATGCGCTCGAACGCTGACTCATGGGAATGACGGCTGAGAGGGCGACGCTGGCTATTCGTGCAACGCGCCTTCAAAGGGCAAGCGCGGCAGTCGCCGGCGATCGCATAAAGCCTCTCTGTGCCTCGTGCCTGCTTGAATGGGAGCCACTGGCCTGCCGGGCACTGATAGCGGTCGTGCTCCGCGTCGTAGTTGAAGGCGCTGCGGTCGAACAGTGCCGTGCCATTGCCGTGATTGTTGACACCACGGTTCGGCGGTACATACGCCGTGATGCCCGCATCCTTGCACGTCTGGAATTTGCTGCCATCGATGGCCACCAACTGACCACCGAGCAACCCGACCTGGCGGCAGAACTGTACGAAGGCACGACAGCTCGCCTGAAGCGCCGCGCCATTGTCCTTGCGGAAGTCGGCAATGGTCTTGAAGTCCGGCGCCAGGCGGCCCAGCAGCCACATCACTTCGACATTACGCTGGCATTCGGCTTCCAGTCGGCGCGAGGAGCGAATTCGCTGGAAGTAGCCATACAGGTACAGCTTGAGCAAGTCGGCCGGATCATAGGCCGGGCGTCCGACCCTGCTCGCCTGCGCCTTGCTGAAGCCCAGTCGCTGCAGATCCAACCGCGCCACATAGGCCTCGATCACGCGGACCAGATGTTCTTCGGGAACCCACTCATCCAGCGACACTGGAAACAAGCTGCCCTGATCACGGCCTTCACCGCGGATATAGCCCATGAACGACAATGCCCGTATCGATCGATACGGGCATTGTCTTTGGCTTGTGCTCAGACGGCTAGGTTTTCACACAGTCTGATCTGCGCGGCGTTTTTGTTTCTGCCTCAGGCGGGGTAGAGCGCGCCGAGAATGCGTGGCCCGGAGGCGCCGGTCACCTCGGGGCAGTTGCCGGGCAGACGTTCGAGGAATCGATGCGCCAGCCAGGCGAACGCCATGGCCTCCATCCACTCCGGCGGTACGCCGTAATCGGCCGTACTGCCCACGCGGGCCCGCGGAAGGTGTGCAGCCAGACGTGCCATCAGCTCGGGGTTGAAGGCACCGCCACCGCAAACCAGCACTTCTTCGCAGTCCGGCTGCGCATGCAACAGCGATTCGGCGATGCTGCTGGCGCTCAGCTCGAGTAGCGTCGCCTGTACGTCTTCGGCCGGCAGGGCAGGGCCTTCGGCCAGCTTGGCCTTCAGCCAGAGCAGATTGAAGCGCTCGCGGCCGGTGCTCTTCGGTCCGCGAGCGGCGAAGAAGTCGTCGCGCAGGAAGCGGCGCAGGAGCTCGTCATTCACCTTGCCGCTGGCCGCCCAGGTTCCGTCGCGGTCATAGGCGTCGCCGCGCTGGTCATGGATCCAGCTATCCAGCAGCACGTTGCCGGGGCCGCAGTCAAAACCGCGTACAGGTTGCCCGGGGGCGAGCAGGGAGACATTGCTGAACCCGCCGATATTGAGCACCGCGCGCTGGCGCTGATCACCGAACAGGGCTGCGTGGAACGCTGGCACCAGCGGGGCGCCCTGGCCGCCGGCGGCGACGTCGCGGCGGCGGAAGTCGGCAACCACGTCGATACCGGTCAGTTCGGCCAGCAGGGCGGGGTTGTCGATCTGCACCGTGAATCCACGCTGCGGCTCATGGCGCACGGTTTGCCCGTGGCTGCCAATGGCGCGGATCTGTGCGGGAGAGAGCTGCTGATTCGTCAGCAGCTCCTTGATGCCCTGGGCGGCCAGGCGAACCCAGTCGTTCTCTGCGCAGGCGCTCTGGGCAATCTCGTTGGGACCGCTGGCGCATAGAGCCAGGAGATCGGCGCGTAGGCCTTCGGGCATGGGGATGTAGTGGGAAGCGAGCAGAGTGGTGTGGTCACCCTGCTCGACCAGGGCGATGTCCAGACCATCTAGGCTGGTGCCGGACATCACTCCCAGATACAGCGGCATGGCTTAGCGCTGCTGCTGTTGTTGCTTGTTCATGGCCAGGAGAGTGGACTTCTCCTGTTCCATGCGAGCCATGAGCGGCTGGGTCTGCGCCATGAAGCGCTTGCGCTCGGGGCCTGCCAGCGGGTCGGCCATGGGCAGCTTGGCGCTGAGCGGGTCGACATACTGGCCGTTGACGTGGAACTCGTAGTGCAGGTGCGGGCCGGTGGCCAGGCCGGTCATGCCGACGTAGCCGATGATCTGACCCTGCTTGACCGGAACGCCGGAGCGAATGCCGTTGGCGAAGCGGCTCATATGGCCGTAGACAGTCTGGTAGGTCGAGCCGTGCTGGATGACCACCGCGTTACCGTACCCGCCCTTGCGGCCAGCTTCGACCACCTTGCCGTCGCCAGTCGCCTTGATCGGCGTGCCGATGGGCGCGGCGTAGTCGACACCCTTGTGTGCACGAATCTTGTTCAGGATCGGGTGCAGACGCC
This sequence comes from Pseudomonas sp. QL9, assembly GCF_041409665.1. Classification (NCBI taxonomy): domain Bacteria; kingdom Pseudomonadati; phylum Pseudomonadota; class Gammaproteobacteria; order Pseudomonadales; family Pseudomonadaceae; genus Pseudomonas; species Pseudomonas sp. QL9. Next base: position 1,994,543 of record NZ_CP166971.1, on the reverse strand, counting down.
CCATGGAGAAGCGCGAGCTGATCCGAGCGAAGTCCACCGGCGTGCGAATGAAGGCTTTTCGCATGCTGGTGCCATCGGCACGGTAGTAGCTGGTGTTGCCGGTCTTGTTGGTGAAGCGGACGGCGGTGTATTCCTTGCCACGGTTGATGAAGCGAGCGGCGAGGATGTTGCCGGTGTCCACCTGGCGGCCGTTGACCACTTTCTTTTCGTAGATCACGTCGAACTGGTCGCCTTCGCGCAGGTCGAGGGCGAAGTCGATGTCGTAACCGAAGATGTTCGCCATGGCCATGATCAGGTCGTGCGACAGCCCGGCTTCCTTGCCCGCCGTGAACAGCGAGCTGTCGATGCGGCCGTGCGCGTAGGCGGTCTGCAGGTCCGGTTTGACCAGGTCACGCTTGAAGACGTAGCCCTTGGCGGTCTTGTTCAGGCTGATGGTTTCCAGATCGCTCTGCTTGATGCGCAGACCTTCCAGCTCACCCTTGTGCGAAACCAGGAACTCGACTTCATGGCCGACGTCCAGGCGAGTGAACTGCTTGGCGTCCTTGCTGCTCGCCAGGACGTCATGCACGACGCCAGCCGGCAGGCCTGCCTTGGCGAAAACGGTAGACAGCGTGTCGCCTTTGCCCACGGTCACGCCCTTCCAGGCCGGCTCGGCGGGAGTGGCAGGTTTCTGTTCGTTGGTGGCGGTGAGTGCTTTGTTTTCTTCTTTTTCCGCGTCTTTTCCGGCGCTGTCTTTATCGGACTGGCCTTCGATCTGCGCGAAGGGCGAGTCGGTGTTCTCGGTGACCGGCGTGCTTCGCAGGTCGTCTTTTTCCTGAACGATGCGATCGGCACCGTTCTCCAGCTCCAGATTGAGCGTGGTCTTCTTCGCCTCGACTTCACTCGAGGGGAACACCAGCAGAGCCAGGCTGAGGAGCGCTGCTACACCGCTTGCGGCCAGCAGATGGCTCTTCGGGTAGTAGGGCGCTTTCTGATTCGATTGCGTCATGGCGTGAGTGGTGTTTTTGGAATGTGAAATAACTGCCTAAAATATAACCAAATTTCCTTCGAATCAAGCCTGTCGCCCAGGCTTTGACGTCAAGCCCCCGTACGCCGGGCAAAACTTGTTTTTAGTGCCCGATCTTGTATGGTTGGTTCCCTTTTTTGAATACCGAAAAACGGAACGGGAACTGTGATGAAGTCGGTCGAAGAACAGCTGGCGCTGATCAAGCGTGGGGCGGATGAACTTCTCGTGGAGGCCGAGCTGGTCGCCAAGCTCGAGCGTGGTCAGCCGCTGCGGATCAAGGCTGGTTTCGACCCGACCGCGCCGGATCTCCACCTTGGGCATACAGTGCTTATTAATAAGCTGCGTCAGTTCCAGGAGCTCGGTCATCACGTCATCTTCCTCATCGGTGACTTCACCGGCATGATCGGCGACCCCAGCGGCAAGAGCGCCACGCGCCCGCCGCTGACCCGCGAGCAGGTGCTGGATAACGCCGAAACCTACAAGACCCAGGTATTCAAGATCCTCGACCCGGCCAAGACCGAGGTCGCCTTCAACTCCACCTGGATGGACAAGCTGACGCCGGCCGACTTCATTCGTCTGGCTTCCCAGTACACCGTGGCGCGCATGCTCGAGCGCGATGACTTCAGCAAGCGCTATGCCAGCAACCAGTCGATCGCCATCCACGAGTTCCTTTATCCGCTGGTGCAGGGCTATGACTCGGTGGCGCTACGTGCGGACGTCGAGCTGGGTGGTACCGATCAGAAATTCAACCTGCTGATGGGGCGCGAGCTGCAGCGCGCCTATGAGCAAGAACCCCAGTGCATCCTGACCATGCCGCTGCTGGAGGGTCTGGATGGGGTGAAGAAGATGTCCAAGTCCCTGGGTAACTACATCGGTATCCAGGAAGCGCCGGGCGTCATGTACAGCAAGCTCGTTTCCATTCCGGATACGCTGATGTGGCGTTACTTCGAGCTGCTCAGCTTCCGCTCGATGGATGAGATCGAATCCTTCAAGAAGGATGTCGAGGCAGGTGCGAACCCGCGGGATATCAAGATCAAGTTGGCCGAAGAGATCGTTGCACGCTTCCATGGCGAAGAGGCCGCGGCCAATGCTCACAAATCAGCTGGCAATCGCCTTAAGGAAGGCGAGCTGCCGGAAGATCTGCCGGAAGTGGAAGTGGCCGCTGGCGAAGATCTGCCCATCAGCGCTGTGCTGAACCGTGCGGGCCTGGTGAGGAACTCGGCAGTCGCTCGTGACTTGCTGGGCTCCGGTGGGGTGCGTGTGGATGGTCAGGTCGTGGACCGCAGCTATATATGCAAGCTGGGCGCTACCCACGTTATCCAGGCTGGTAAGAAGGCTTTCGCCAAGGTCACCCTGGTGGCTGAGTAAGAAAAGTGTCAGAAAGTCGTTGACGGGCATTTTTAAGTCCCTATAATGCGCACCACTCCCAGCGACGAGGCGCTGAAAGAGCTTGAAAATCAAGCACTTACAGATTATCGAAGCTGAGAGTGGTGGTCCGGCAGGCGACTCGCTTGCTGCTTTCTCTTGTTCGCTTCGGTGGGCTCGGTGAAAGAAGATCATCGAGGTGCTTGACAGCGAAATTCAACGCTGTAATATGCGCCTCCCGCTGACGAGAAGCGCTGCTACTCGAAAGCGCAAGCGGTTGAGTAGAAAAGAGATTTTCGAAAAACAGCTTGACAGTAAGAAAGGCTGCTGTAGAATGCGCGGCCTCGGTTGAGACGAAAGACTTCGCCGAAACGCTCTTTAACAAGTTGAATCAAGCAATTCGTGTGGGTGCTTGTGAGTTAAGACTGGTGGTCGCAAGATTATCAGCATCACAAGTAACACTCGTGAATTCGAGAGTTTTTTGCGATTGCTGAGCCAAGTTTAGGGTTTTCTCAAAACCCAATCAGTATTGAACTGAAGAGTTTGATCATGGCTCAGATTGAACGCTGGCGGCAGGCCTAACACATGCAAGTCGAGCGGATGAAGGGAGCTTGCTCTCTGATTCAGCGGCGGACGGGTGAGTAATGCCTAGGAATCTGCCTGGTAGTGGGGGACAACGTTTCGAAAGGAACGCTAATACCGCATACGTCCTACGGGAGAAAGTGGGGGATCTTCGGACCTCACGCTATCAGATGAGCCTAGGTCGGATTAGCTAGTAGGTGAGGTAACGGCTCACCTAGGCGACGATCCGTAACTGGTCTGAGAGGATGATCAGTCACACTGGAACTGAGACACGGTCCAGACTCCTACGGGAGGCAGCAGTGGGGAATATTGGACAATGGGCGAAAGCCTGATCCAGCCATGCCGCGTGTGTGAAGAAGGTCTTCGGATTGTAAAGCACTTTAAGTTGGGAGGAAGGGCAGTAAGTTAATACCTTGCTGTTTTGACGTTACCAACAGAATAAGCACCGGCTAACTTCGTGCCAGCAGCCGCGGTAATACGAAGGGTGCAAGCGTTAATCGGAATTACTGGGCGTAAAGCGCGCGTAGGTGGTTTGGTAAGATGGATGTGAAATCCCCGGGCTCAACCTGGGAACTGCATCCATAACTGCCTGACTAGAGTACGGTAGAGGGTGGTGGAATTTCCTGTGTAGCGGTGAAATGCGTAGATATAGGAAGGAACACCAGTGGCGAAGGCGACCACCTGGACTGATACTGACACTGAGGTGCGAAAGCGTGGGGAGCAAACAGGATTAGATACCCTGGTAGTCCACGCCGTAAACGATGTCGACTAGCCGTTGGAATCCTTGAGATTTTAGTGGCGCAGCTAACGCGATAAGTCGACCGCCTGGGGAGTACGGCCGCAAGGTTAAAACTCAAATGAATTGACGGGGGCCCGCACAAGCGGTGGAGCATGTGGTTTAATTCGAAGCAACGCGAAGAACCTTACCTGGCCTTGACATGTCCGGAATCTTGCAGAGATGCGAGAGTGCCTTCGGGAATCGGAACACAGGTGCTGCATGGCTGTCGTCAGCTCGTGTCGTGAGATGTTGGGTTAAGTCCCGTAACGAGCGCAACCCTTGTCCTTAGTTACCAGCACGTTATGGTGGGCACTCTAAGGAGACTGCCGGTGACAAACCGGAGGAAGGTGGGGATGACGTCAAGTCATCATGGCCCTTACGGCCAGGGCTACACACGTGCTACAATGGTCGGTACAGAGGGTTGCCAAGCCGCGAGGTGGAGCTAATCCCATAAAACCGATCGTAGTCCGGATCGCAGTCTGCAACTCGACTGCGTGAAGTCGGAATCGCTAGTAATCGTGAATCAGAATGTCACGGTGAATACGTTCCCGGGCCTTGTACACACCGCCCGTCACACCATGGGAGTGGGTTGCTCCAGAAGTAGCTAGTCTAACCGCAAGGGGGACGGTTACCACGGAGTGATTCATGACTGGGGTGAAGTCGTAACAAGGTAGCCGTAGGGGAACCTGCGGCTGGATCACCTCCTTAATCGAAGATCCCGGCTTTCTCATAAGCTCCCACACGAATTGCTTGATTCACTGGTAAAGCGACGGTTAGGCAACCCTATATGGGTCTGTAGCTCAGTCGGTTAGAGCGCACCCCTGATAAGGGTGAGGTCGGCAGTTCGAATCTGCCCAGACCCACCAATCGTTGGAAAAGAGGGGGCCATAGCTCAGCTGGGAGAGCGCCTGCTTTGCACGCAGGAGGTCAGGAGTTCGATCCTCCTTGGCTCCACCATCCACGTCGCGAAAGTTCAGACATGAATGTTCAGGGTAATGGAACATTGATGTCTGGTCTTTGTACCGGAACCGTTCTTTAAAAATTTGGGTATGTGATAGAAGTAGACTGAATAATCTCTTTCACTGGTGATTATTCAAGTCAAGGTAAAATTTGCGAGTTCAAGCGCGAATTTTCGGCGAATGTCGTCTTCACGTTCGAGACGTATAACCAGATTGCTTGGGGTTATATGGTCAAGTGAAGAAGCGCATACGGTGGATGCCTTGGCAGTCAGAGGCGATGAAAGACGTGGTAGCCTGCGATAAGCTTCGGGGAGTCGGCAAACAGACTTTGATCCGGAGATCTCTGAATGGGGGAACCCACCCAGCATAAGCTGGGTATCTTGCACTGAATACATAGGTGTAAGAGGCGAACCAGGGGAACTGAAACATCTAAGTACCCTGAGGAAAAGAAATCAACCGAGATTCCCTTAGTAGTGGCGAGCGAACGGGGACTAGCCCTTAAGCTTCTTTGAATCTAACAGAACGCTCTGGAAAGTGCGGCCATAGTGGGTGATAGCCCCGTATGTGAAAGGTTCTTGGAAGTGAAATCGAGTAGGACGGAGCACGAGAAACTTTGTCTGAATATGGGGGGACCATCCTCCAAGGCTAAATACTACTGACTGACCGATAGTGAACCAGTACCGTGAGGGAAAGGCGAAAAGAACCCCGGAGAGGGGAGTGAAATAGAACCTGAAACCGTATGCGTACAAGCAGTGGGAGCCTACTTTGTTAGGTGACTGCGTACCTTTTGTATAATGGGTCAGCGACTTATATTCAGTGGCGAGCTTAACCGAATAGGGAAGGCGTAGCGAAAGCGAGTCTTAATAGGGCGTTTAGTCGCTGGGTATAGACCCGAAACCGGGCGATCTATCCATGAGCAGGTTGAAGGTTAGGTAACACTGACTGGAGGACCGAACCCACTCCCGTTGAAAAGGTAGGGGATGACTTGTGGATCGGAGTGAAAGGCTAATCAAGCTCGGAGATAGCTGGTTCTCCTCGAAAGCTATTTAGGTAGCGCCTCACGTATCACTCCAGGGGGTAGAGCACTGTTTCGGCTAGGGGGTCATCCCGACTTACCAAACCGATGCAAACTCCGAATACCTGGAAGTGTCAGCGTGGGAGACACACGGCGGGTGCTAACGTCCGTCGTGAAAAGGGAAACAACCCAGACCGTCAGCTAAGGTCCCAAAGTTATGGTTAAGTGGTAAACGATGTGGGAAGGCTTAGACAGCTAGGAGGTTGGCTTAGAAGCAGCCACCCTTTAAAGAAAGCGTAATAGCTCACTAGTCGAGTCGGCCTGCGCGGAAGATGTAACGGGGCTCAAACCATACACCGAAGCTACGGGTGCATCGCAAGATGTGCGGTAGAGGAGCGTTCTGTAAGCCTGTGAAGGTGAGTTGAGAAGCTTGCTGGAGGTATCAGAAGTGCGAATGCTGACATGAGTAACGACAATGGGAGTGAAAAACTCCCACGCCGAAAGACCAAGGGTTCCTGCGCAACGTTAATCGACGCAGGGTTAGTCGGTCCCTAAGGCGAGGCTGAAGAGCGTAGTCGATGGGAAACAGGTTAATATTCCTGTACTTCTAGTTACTGCGATGGAGGGACGGAGAAGGCTAGGCCAGCTTGGCGTTGGTTGTCCAAGTTTAAGGTGGTAGGCAGAGATCTTAGGTAAATCCGGGATCTTAATGCCGAGAGCTGATGACGAGCGTTCTTTTAGAACGTGAAGTGGTTGATGCCATGCTTCCAGGAAAAGCTTCTAAGCTTCAGGTAACTAGGAACCGTACCCCAAACCGACACAGGTGGTTGGGTAGAGAATACCAAGGCGCTTGAGAGAACTCGGGTGAAGGAACTAGGCAAAATGGCACCGTAACTTCGGGAGAAGGTGCGCCGGTGAGGGTGAAGTATTTACTACGTAAGCCCATGCCGGTCGAAGATACCAGGCCGCTGCGACTGTTTATTAAAAACACAGCACTCTGCAAACACGAAAGTGGACGTATAGGGTGTGACGCCTGCCCGGTGCCGGAAGGTTAATTGATGGGGTTAGCGAAAGCGAAGCTCTTGATCGAAGCCCCGGTAAACGGCGGCCGTAACTATAACGGTCCTAAGGTAGCGAAATTCCTTGTCGGGTAAGTTCCGACCTGCACGAATGGCGTAACGATGGCGGCGCTGTCTCCACCCGAGACTCAGTGAAATTGAAATCGCTGTGAAGATGCAGTGTATCCGCGGCTAGACGGAAAGACCCCGTGAACCTTTACTGTAGCTTTGCACTGGACTTTGAGCCTGCTTGTGTAGGATAGGTGGGAGGCTTTGAAGCGTGGACGCCAGTTCGCGTGGAGCCATCCTTGAAATACCACCCTGGCATGCTTGAGGTTCTAACTCTGGTCCGTTATCCGGATCGAGGACAGTGTATGGTGGGCAGTTTGACTGGGGCGGTCTCCTCCTAAAGAGTAACGGAGGAGTACGAAGGTGCGCTCAGACCGGTCGGAAATCGGTCGTAGAGTATAAAGGCAAAAGCGCGCTTGACTGCGAGACAGACACGTCGAGCAGGTACGAAAGTAGGTCTTAGTGATCCGGTGGTTCTGTATGGAAGGGCCATCGCTCAACGGATAAAAGGTACTCCGGGGATAACAGGCTGATACCGCCCAAGAGTTCATATCGACGGCGGTGTTTGGCACCTCGATGTCGGCTCATCACATCCTGGGGCTGAAGCCGGTCCCAAGGGTATGGCTGTTCGCCATTTAAAGTGGTACGCGAGCTGGGTTTAGAACGTCGTGAGACAGTTCGGTCCCTATCTGCCGTGGACGTTTGAGATTTGAGAGGGGCTGCTCCTAGTACGAGAGGACCGGAGTGGACGAACCTCTGGTGTTCCGGTTGTCACGCCAGTGGCATTGCCGGGTAGCTATGTTCGGAATAGATAACCGCTGAAAGCATCTAAGCGGGAAACTAGCCTCAAGATGAGATCTCACTGGGAACTTGATTCCCCTAAAGGGCCGTCGAAGACTACGACGTTGATAGGTTGGGTGTGTAAGCGCTGTGAGGCGTTGAGCTAACCAATACTAATTGCCCGTGAGGCTTGACCATATAACACCCAAACAATTTGTGTGTTAGACGGTGAAGTCGACGAACCGAAAGTTCGTGAGAACCGCAAATTACCTGTCACATACCCGAATCGGGATGAGCGTGTGCGCAAGCCACGAGTATCCGAAAGAATTGCTTGACGACCATAGAGCGTTGGAACCACCTGATCCCATCCCGAACTCAGAAGTGAAACGATGCATCGCCGATGGTAGTGTGGAGTTTCTCCATGTGAGAGTAGGTCATCGTCAAGCACCTATCCCAAGGCCCCTGATCAGCGAAAGCTGGTCGGGGGTTTTGCTTTTGCGCGCGGAAAAATTTCGAGTGTCGAAGCGCAAGGCGCGAGCTCGTGTTTGCATTGCTGGAATGCGGCGACGGAACGGCACGAATACCTCCCTGTCTTGTGCATAGGCAAGGCGGTAGCACCTCTATATTATTTGCGCCTGGTTGTAATGGGGCATGACATGCAGACATTGCTGAAATTGCTGGGCGATGGAAGGTTCCATTCCGGCGAGGAGCTGGGGGCGGCCTTGCAGGTCAGTCGCAGCGCGGTTTGGAAGCGGCTGCAGAACCTGGAGCGCGAATACGGCGTGGTTGTGCAGTCGGTGCGCGGACGCGGCTATCGTCTGGCTGAGCCGTTAATCCCCATTGACCCGCAGCAGGTGCAAGCGCCCTGGCCGATAGAGGTGCAGTTCTCGGTCGACTCCACCAATGCCGAGGTGATGCGGCGTCTGGATGCGGGGGCGTCCACGCCGTTCGCTGTAGTTGCTGAGCGGCAAACGGCTGGCCGAGGTCGGCGAGGTCGCGCCTGGGTTAGCCCCTTCGGCGCCAATCTGTATTGCACGCTGGGTATTTCGGTGCGGGGTGGGCCTAAAGAGCTCGAAGGTTTGAGCCTGGTTGTCGGTCTAGCCGTCGTGCGCGCTATTCAGTCGCTCGGTATCGGTGGGGTAGGGCTCAAGTGGCCCAACGACATTCTGCTCGATGGGCGAAAGCTTGCCGGAATTCTGCTTGAGCTTACGGGTGATCCCGCTGATCTATGCAGTGTCGCCATAGGCATTGGTATCAATGTGAACATGCGTGCGGCCGACGCCATTGACCAGCCCTGGACATCCTTGCGGGCATCGTCCGGTATGGTTGTGGATCGCAATCTGCTGCTGTCGGCGCTGAGCCGGGAGCTCGAACGGCATCTGGCTCGTCATCGCGCGCAGGGTTTCGCAGCCAGCCAGGCTGAGTGGGAGTGTTTCCATCTCTGGCAAGGGCGTGAAGTTTGTCTGTCCACTGCTTCCAAGCAGATTGTCGGTCGTGCCCTCGGGATTGATGAACAGGGCGCGTTGCGTCTGGAAGTCGACGGTGTCGAGAGCCGCTTCAGCGGTGGTGAGTTGAGCCTGAGGTTGTCTGATGATTCTTGAACTGGACTGTGGCAATAGCCTGATCAAGTGGCGTGTCATTGATGCGCGCGATCAGAAGTCTTTGGCTGCGGGGGTGGCTGATTCTGATGCTGCTCTGCTTGAGCAGCTGCAGGGGCAAGCCGGTCTTGCATTGGCGCGCGGGCGGATGGTCAGCGTGCGCAGTGAGCAGGAGACCCAGTCCCTGGTCTCGAGCTTGAATCAGGCTTTTGCCATCGACGTTCGCGTTGCAGAGTCGGCGGAAGAGCTGGCTGGCGTACGCAACGGCTATCGCGACTACCAGAGGCTTGGCCTTGATCGCTGGCTGGCTCTGGTTGCAGGTTACCGCATCGCCGGTGGGGCTTGCCTGGTGCTCGACCTGGGGACGGCGGTGACATCCGATCTGGTGGATGCCGCGGGGCGGCACCTTGGTGGCTATATCTGTCCCGGCGTGCCGCTGATGCGCAGCCAACTGCGCACTCATACCCGACGAATTCGCTATGACGATGCAACGGCTCAAGTGGCAGCCCAGGAGCTTTCTCCCGGGCGGGAGACTGCTGAGGCGGTCGAACGTGGCTGCCTGCTGATGTTGCGTGGCTTCGTTCGTGAGCAGTACTTGCTTGCACGGGACTTGTTAGGAGGCGAGTGCGCTGTCTTTTTGACTGGTGGGGATGCTGAGTTGGTCAAGGATGAGTTGCCGCAAGCGCAGGTTCTCTCCGATCTGGTATTTGCCGGGTTGGCGCTCGCCTGCCCGCTGGAGTAGTGCCTCAGATGCGTTGGTTCTTCCTGTTCCTCCTGGTGCTGAACGTCTTCTATTTCGTCTGGCACCAGCAGCAGACACCGTTGCGCGCGAAAGAAATCGCGCCACTCGCCCTTTATCGAAGCGAGCAGAAGAATATTCGTCTGCTAAGCGAGTCGCCTGAATCTGCGCCTAAGCGGCCGTCAGCGCCGCAGGCGCAGGTCGGCGCGCCGCAGGCGGGCGCATGCCTGTACTTCGGGCCGTTCTATGACGAAAGTCGCGCCAAGGCTCTGGAGCAGCGCCTGACCAGCCTGGACATCCAGGCCAGCAGGCAGAAGGTCGATAGCGGGGTGGGTGCGGATTACTGGGTGTATCTGCCTCCCCTCGCATCGCGCCAGGCCTCCCTCCTTCAATTACGCGAGTTGCAAGCGCGCAAAATCGACAGCTACATCATTACCGAAGGTGATCTGACTGACGGGATCTCTCTTGGCTTCTTCCAAAGCCAGGATTCGGCTGGTGCCGTGGTGGAGCGATTGAAGGGGGTGGGCTACGAGGCGCAAGTCCGGGAAATGGCGCGCAACCAGCACGATATCTGGATCCAGATATCCCCCGAGAGCCGTCGTCTTGCCGATGATGGACTGGTCCATCAGCTGGTCTCCGACTTCCCTGAAGTGCAACAGCAAACAATGCCGTGCAAAAGTGTTGCATCGGGAAATTAGTTTGATAGAATGGCGCCCGCTTCGCAGGGGGGACCCGAAAGGGGATTTTCTCGAAGTCGCTGTTAAGGAGCTAAGCTCAAGTTTTTTAAAGAAAAACTCTTGACAGCGCGGTGGCAGACTGTAGAATGCCGCCTCACTCGGAGGGGTTCCCGAGCGGCCAAAGGGATCAGACTGTAAATCTGACGTCTCAGACTTCGAAGGTTCGAATCCTTCCCCCTCCACCAGTTTCAAGCGTGAGCCGCAAGCTCCGCGGGTATAGTTCAGTGGTAGAACCTCAGCCTTCCAAGCTGATGATGCGGGTTCGATTCCCGCTACCCGCTCCAAGTTTGTTGCTGATGTCTTGCTCATGTAGCTCAGCTGGTAGAGCACACCCTTGGTAAGGGTGAGGTCAGCGGTTCAAATCCGCTCATGAGCTCCACTTCACAAAGGCAGATATGAAAGTATCTGCCTTTGTTTTATCGGTGATGTGGCTTTCTCAATTCCTAGTGGGAGATGGTCAAAATGGCTAAAGAGAAGTTTGAACGTAACAAACCGCACGTCAACGTTGGCACCATCGGTCACGTTGACCACGGTAAAACCACTCTGACCGCTGCTCTGACCAAAGTCTGCTCCGAGACCTGGGGCGGTTCCGCTCGCGCTTTCGACCAGATCGACAACGCTCCGGAAGAAAAAGCTCGCGGCATCACCATCAACACCTCGCACGTAGAGTACGACTCGGCTGTTCGCCACTACGCGCACGTTGACTGCCCCGGCCACGCCGACTACGTGAAGAACATGATCACCGGTGCTGCCCAGATGGACGGCGCGATCCTGGTCTGCTCGGCTGCTGACGGCCCCATGCCGCAAACCCGTGAGCACATCCTGCTGTCCCGTCAGGTAGGCGTTCCTTACATCGTCGTGTTCCTGAACAAGGCCGACATGGTTGACGACGCCGAGCTGCTGGAACTGGTCGAGATGGAAGTTCGCGACCTGCTGAGCACCTACGACTTCCCGGGTGATGACACCCCGATCGTTATCGGTTCCGCTCTGATGGCCCTGAACGGCCAGGACGACAACGAGATGGGCGTTTCCGCCGTGCGTAAGCTGGTAGAAACCCTGGACGCCTACATCCCTGAGCCGGTTCGCGCTGTTGACCAGCCGTTCCTGATGCCGATCGAAGACGTGTTCTCGATCTCGGGTCGTGGCACCGTGGTGACCGGTCGTGTTGAGCGCGGCATCGTCAAAGTGGGCGAGGAAATCGAAATCGTCGGTATCCGTCCGACCACCAAGACCACCTGCACCGGCGTTGAAATGTTCCGTAAGCTGCTCGACGAAGGTCGTGCTGGCGAGAACATCGGCGCCCTGCTGCGCGGCACCAAGCGTGAAGACGTAGAGCGTGGCCAGGTTCTGGCCAAGCCGGGCACCATCAAGCCGCACACCAAGTTCGAGTGCGAAGTGTACGTGCTGTCCAAAGAGGAAGGTGGTCGTCACACCCCGTTCTTCAAGGGCTACCGTCCGCAGTTCTACTTCCGTACCACCGACGTAACCGGCAACTGCGAATTGCCGGAAGGCGTTGAGATGGTAATGCCGGGCGACAACGTGAAAATGGTTGTCACCCTGATCGCTCCGATCGCCATGGAAGATGGCCTGCGCTTCGCGATCCGCGAAGGCGGTCGTACCGTTGGTGCCGGCGTGGTTGCCAAGATCTTCGAATAATCGATTGATCTTTCCCTATCAGGCCGGCATAATGGTCGGCCTGACTTTGTTCTAGGCCAGTAGCTCAATTGGCAGAGCGGCGGTCTCCAAAACCGCAGGTTGGGGGTTCGATTCCCTCCTGGCCTGCCAGATTCTCAAAAATGGATCTGGCATTTCTTCAACGGGATTCCTAGCAGATGAATGCGAAGGCAGAAGCCAAAGACTCGCGGCTCGATGTCGTGAAGTGGCTCTTGGTTGCAGTTGTTGTTGTGGTTGGTGTTGTCGCCAATCAGTACTACTCCGCGCAGCCGCTCTTCTATCGCGTGCTCGGCATTCTGGTTCTGGCGGGTGTTGCTGGCTTCGTTGCTCTGCAGACCGTCAAGGGTCGCGCCTTCTTTACCCTGGCGAAAGAAGCGCGTGCCGAGATTCGCAAGGTCGTATGGCCGACTCGCCAAGAAACCACTCAGACCACCATGATCGTGGTCGCTGTAGTGCTGCTGATGGCGCTGCTGCTGTGGGGGCTCGATTCCCTGCTGGGTTGGCTCGTTTCCATGATTGTAGGTTAAGGGTGTTCCGTGGCTAAGCGTTGGTACGTTGTGCATGCCTACTCGGGCTACGAGAAGCATGTCATGCGCTCGCTGATCGAGCGGGTCAAACTGGCCGGCATGGAAGATGGCTTCGGCGAGATTCTGGTTCCCACGGAAGAAGTCGTGGAAATGCGTGGTGGCCAGAAGCGCAAGAGTGAGCGCAAGTTCTTCCCTGGCTACGTGCTGGTCCAGATGGACATGAACGAGGGTACTTGGCACTTGGTCAAGGACACTCCTCGTGTCATGGGTTTCATCGGCGGTACTGCTGATAAGCCGGCTCCGATTACTGACAAGGAGGCTGAGGCCATCCTTCGTCGCGTCGCAGATAGCGGCGACAAGCCCAAGCCGAAGACGCTCTTCGAGCCGGGCGAAACCGTTCGCGTCATCGATGGTCCCTTTGCGGACTTCAATGGCGTGGTTGAAGAGGTCAACTACGAAAAGAGCCGGATCCAGGTCGCAGTGCTCATTTTCGGTCGCTCCACTCCGGTGGAGCTGGAGTTCAGCCAAGTCGAGAAAGTCTGACTGGCAAAATTCATCCCACACCCCGCAGCCCTAGGCTGCGGGGTTTTGTCGTCCTTGGGATAAACGCGAAAGCAACCGGGGAGCCCTTCGGGGCGTTAGAACCCGTAACTGGAGTAGCAAATGGCTAAGAAAATTCAGGCTTACATCAAGCTGCAGGTAAAGGCTGGTCAAGCCAACCCGTCGCCGCCGGTTGGTCCCGCTCTGGGTCAGCACGGCGTGAACATCATGGAATTCTGCAAGGCGTTCAACGCCAAGACCCAGGGCATGGAGCCTGGTCTGCCGACTCCTGTGATCATCACCGTTTACAGCGACCGCAGCTTCACCTTTGAAACCAAGAGCACCCCGGCCTCCGTGCTGCTGAAGAAAGCTGCTGGCATCACCAGCGGTTCCAGCCGCCCGAACAGCCAGAAAGTAGGCACCGTTACCCGTGCTCAGCTGGAAGATATCGCCAAAGCTAAACAGGCTGATCTGACTGCAGCTGACATGGAAGCGGCCGTGCGCACCATCGCCGGTTCCGCTCGTAGCATGGGCCTCAACGTGGAGGGTGTGTAATGGCTAAGCTGACCAAGCGTCAAAAGGCTATCGCCGAGAAAGTCGAAGCTGGCAAACAGTACGGCTTCGAAGATGCCGCCAAACTGCTGGCCGAGCTGTCGACCATCAAGTTCAAGGAATCCGTGGACATCGCCATCAACCTCGGCGTTGACCCGCGTAAATCCGACCAGGTCGTTCGCGGTGCCACCGTTCTGCCGAACGGCACTGGCAAGTCTGTCCGCGTTGCCGTGTTCACCCAAGGCCCGGGTGCCGAAGCCGCTCTGGCTGCTGGCGCTGACAAGGTCGGTATGGATGAACTGGCTGCCGAGATGAAAGCAGGCGACCTGAACTACGACGTGGTCATCGCTTCCCCGGACGCGATGCGTGTCGTTGGTCAACTCGGTCAGGTGCTGGGCCCGCGCGGTCTGATGCCGAACCCGAAAGTGGGTACCGTTACCCCGGACGTAGCCACTGCCGTCAAGAACGCCAAGGCTGGTCAGGTTCGTTTCCGTACCGACAAGAACGGCATCATCCACGCCTCCGTTGGCAAGATCGATTTCGAGCCGGTCAAGCTGAAGCAGAACGTCGAAGCTCTGCTGGCTGACCTGAAGCGCCTGAAGCCCGCCTCCTCGAAAGGCGTGTACGTTCAGCGCGTGACCCTGAGCACCACCATGGGCCCGGGTCTGCAGATCGATCAGGCTTCTCTGGAAGGCTGATAAGACAAAGTCGGGTGGTGGGCCTGGCCCATCACCCGCAGGTATTGGGGTCCCTGCCTGGCGGGGGCTATCCAAGACCGTAGGCGGCGCAAGCCTTAAACCTCAAGCCTACGCAGATGGTGCTCCCGATTCGTTTACCGAATCAGACACCAAAACGCCGTCCGGCTCCGGCTGGACGAATCGGTAACATCCAGGAGTAAACCCGTGGCAATCAAACTCGAAGACAAGAAGGCCATCGTCGCTGAAGTCAACGAGGCTGCCAAAGCCGGTCTGTCCGCTGTCGTGGCTGATGCCCGTGGCGTGACTGTCGGCGCAATGACCGGACTCCGTAAAGAGGCCCGCGCAGCTGGTGTGTACGTGAAAGTCGTACGTAACACCCTGCTCAAGCGCGCCGTTGAAGGCACTCAATTTGAAGTGCTCAACGACACGTTCAAGGGCCCGACCCTGATCGCTTTCTCCAACGAACATCCGGGCGCTGCCGCTCGTATCTTCAAGGAGTTCGCCAAGGGTCAGGACAAGTTCGAGATCAAGGCGGCCGCGTTCGAGGGTCAATTCCTCGCAGCCAATCAGATCGACGTTCTGGCAACCCTGCCGACCTACAACGAAGCCGTTGCACAGCTGATGAGCGTGATCCAAGGCGCTACCAGCAAGCTGGCTCGTACTCTGGCGGCAATTCGTGACCAGAAAGAAGCAGCCGCTGCCTAAGGCATCCGGTTCGCTTTCAACCTTTTTTGTTTAATAGATGGCGCGAGCGCCGTCGCCCAATACAGGAATTAGAGTCATGGCTCTGACCAACGAAGACATCATCAACGCCGTAGCCGAAATGTCCGTCATGCAAGTGGTGGAACTGATCAAGGCAATGGAAGAGAAATTCGGTGTAACCGCTGCCGCTGCTGTTGCTGCTGGCCCGGCTGTTGCCGCTGCTGCTGTTGAAGAGCAAACCGAGTTCACCATCGTTCTGGCCGAAGCTGGCGAGAAGAAAGTGAACGTGATCAAGGTCGTCCGCGAGCTGACCGGCCTGGGCCTGAAAGAAGCCAAGGCTGTCGTTGACGGCGCCCCGGGCGTGGTCAAGGAAGGCGCTTCGAAAGAAGAAGCCGAAGCTGCCAAGAAGGCTCTGGAAGAAGCTGGCGCCAAGGTCGAACTCAAGTAAGTTCGCGCCTTGCGTCTACAGCCCGAGCGTTAAGCGACAGGCTGATGGCTGGTGGCTTTTGCCACCGGCCTTTTTCCGTTATGGGAAGGGTGCCGATTGGCCCCCTCCCTTAACGCGAAAGTCCCACCGCGCGCGGTGGCGCAAACGTCAGGTTTGCACGATTTTTCGGCTGCTCCCGTGGGAGAGGCCAAACAAGCAGGTGACCAAGCTGGGGAACGCTGATGGCTTACTCATACACTGAGAAAAAACGTATCCGCAAGGACTTTAGCAAGTTGCCGGACGTCATGGATGTGCCGTATTTGCTGGCCATCCAGCTGGATTCCTATCGCGAATTCCTGCAGGCAGGTGCAAGCAAGGATCAGATCCGTGACATCGGTCTGCATGCGGCCTTCAAGTCCGTTTTCCCGATTATCAGCTATTCCGGCAATGCTGCCCTGGAATACGTCGGTTATCGCCTGGGCGAGCCGGCATTTGACGTCAAGGAGTGCGTGCTGCGCGGCGTGACATTCGCTGTCCCGCTGCGTGTGAAAGTGCGCCTGATCATTTTCGACAAAGAATCGTCGAGCAAAGCGATCAAGGACATCAAGGAACAGGAAGTCTACATGGGGGAAATCCCCCTGATGACCGAGAACGGTACCTTCATCATCAACGGTACCGAACGCGTCATCGTCTCCCAGCTGCACCGTTCCCCGGGTGTGTTCTTCGACCACGACCGTGGCAAGACCCACAGCTCCGGCAAGCTGCTGTACTCCGCGCGCATTATTCCTTACCGCGGTTCCTGGCTGGACTTCGAGTTCGATCCGAAGGACTGCGTGTTCGTGCGTATCGACCGTCGCCGCAAGCTGCCGGCGTCTGTCCTGCTGCGCGCGCTGGGTTACAGCACTGAAGAAGTGCTCAACGCCTTCTATGACACCAACCTGTTCCAGGTGAAGGGCGAGACCCTCAATCTGGAGCTGGTGCCGCAACGTCTGCGTGGGGAAATCGCCGCGTTCGATATCAAGGACGCTTCCGGCAAGGTCATCGTCGAGCAGGGCCGCCGTATCACCGCGCGCCACATCAATCAGCTCGAGAAGGCCGGCATCAAAGAGCTGGAAGTGCCCTTCGACTACCTCATTGGCCGTACCGTGGCCAAGGCTGTCGTGCACCCGGCTACCGGCGAGATCATCGCCGAGTGCAACACTGAGCTGTCGGTCGACGTTCTGGCGAAGATCGCCAAGGCCCAGGTCGTGCGCCTGGAGACCTTGTACACCAACGACATCGACTGCGGCCCGTTCATCTCGGACACCCTGAAGATCGACTCCACCAGCAACCAGCTGGAAGCACTGGTCGAGATCTACCGCATGATGCGTCCGGGCGAGCCGCCGACCAAGGAAGCCGCAGAGACCCTGTTCGGCAACCTGTTCTTCAGCGCCGAGCGTTACGACTTGTCTGCCGTCGGTCGTATGAAGTTCAACCGCCGTATCGGCCGCACCGAGATCGAAGGTCCGGGCGTGCTGAGCAAGGAAGACATCGTCGAGGTTCTGAAGACCCTCGTCGCTATCCGTAACGGCAAAGGCATCGTCGACGACATCGACCACCTGGGTAACCGTCGCGTTCGTTGCGTCGGCGAGATGGCCGAGAACCAGTTCCGCGTTGGCCTGGTGCGCGTAGAGCGCGCGGTCAAGGAACGTCTGTCGATGGCCGAAAGCGAAGGCCTGATGCCGCAGGACCTGATCAACGCCAAGCCGGTGGCTGCCGCGATCAAGGAGTTCTTCGGTTCCAGCCAGCTGTCGCAGTTCATGGACCAGAACAACCCGCTCTCCGAGATCACCCACAAGCGCCGCGTCTCCGCACTCGGCCCGGGCGGTCTGACTCGCGAGCGTGCGGGCTTCGAGGTTCGTGACGTACACCCGACCCACTACGGCCGCGTGTGCCCGATCGAAACCCCTGAAGGTCCGAACATCGGTCTGATCAACTCCCTGGCGACCTACGCCCGCACCAACAAGTACGGCTTCCTGGAAAGCCCGTACCGCGTGGTCAAGGAAGGTCAGGTCAGCGACGACATCGTCTTCCTCTCCGCGATCGAAGAGGCCGATCACGTGATCGCCCAGGCCTCCGCGACCCTGGACGAGCAAGGCCGTCTGGTCGACGAGCTGGTAGCCGTACGTCACCTGAACGAATTCACCGTGAAGGCGCCGGAAGACGTCACCCTCATGGACGTTTCGCCGAAGCAGGTCGTTTCCGTTGCTGCCTCGCTGATTCCGTTCCTCGAGCACGACGACGCCAACCGTGCACTCATGGGTTCGAACATGCAGCGTCAGGCTGTACCGACCCTGCGCGCCGACAAGCCGCTGGTAGGTACCGGCATGGAGCGCAACGTCGCCCGTGACTCCGGTGTCTGCGTGGTTGCCCGTCGTGGCGGCGTGATCGACTCGGTCGACGCCAGCCGTATCGTGGTGCGCGTGGCGGACGACGAAGTCGAGACTGGCGAAGCCGGTGTCGACATCTACAACCTGACCAAGTACACCCGCTCCAACCAGAACACCTGCATCAACCAGCGTCCGCTGGTGAGCAAGGGTGACGTGATCGCTCGCGGTGACATCCTCGCCGACGGTCCGTCCACCGATATGGGTGAACTGGCCCTGGGTCAGAACATGCGCGTTGCGTTCATGCCCTGGAACGGCTTCAACTTCGAAGACTCCATCTGCCTGTCCGAGCGCGTGGTCCAGGAAGATCGTTTCACCACGATCCACATCCAGGAACTGACCTGCGTTGCCCGTGACACCAAGCTCGGCCCAGAAGAAATCACCGCGGACATCCCGAACGTGGGTGAGGCTGCGCTGAACAAGCTGGACGAGGCAGGTATCGTCTATGTCGGCGCCGAAGTGCAGGCTGGCGACATCCTGGTCGGCAAGGTCACCCCGAAAGGAGAGACCCAGCTGACTCCGGAAGAGAAGCTGCTGCGCGCGATCTTCGGTGAGAAGGCGTCCGACGTGAAGGACACCTCCCTGCGCGTGCCGACTGGCACCAAGGGCACCGTGATCGACGTTCAGGTCTTCACTCGCGATGGCGTCGAGCGCGATAGCCGTGCCCTGTCCATCGAGAAGATGCAGCTGGACGAGATCCGCAAGGACCTCAACGAAGAGTTCCGCATCGTCGAAGGTGCCACCTTCGAGCGTCTGCGTTCCGCCCTGGTCGGTTCCATTGCCGATGGCGGCCCGGCGCTGAAGAAAGGCACCGAGATCACCCACGAGTACCTCGACGGTCTCGAGCGCGGCCAGTGGTTCAAGCTGCGCATGGCTGAAGACGCGCTGAACGAGCAGCTGGAGAAGGCTCAGGCCTACATCAGCGATCGCCGTCAGATGCTCGACGACAAGTTCGAGGACAAGAAGCGCAAGCTCCAGCAGGGCGACGACCTGGCTCCGGGCGTGCTGAAGATCGTCAAGGTCTACCTCGCCATCAAGCGCCGCATCCAGCCGGGCGACAAGATGGCCGGCCGTCACGGTAACAAGGGTGTGGTCTCGGTGATCATGCCGGTCGAAGACATGCCGCACGATGCCAATGGCACTCCGGTGGACATCGTTCTCAACCCGCTGGGTGTACCGTCGCGTATGAACGTCGGTCAGATCCTCGAAACCCATCTGGGCCTCGCGGCCAAGGGGCTGGGCGAGAAGATCAACCGCATGCTCGAAGAGCAGCGCAAGATCGCCGAACTGCGCCAGTTCATGAACGAGATCTACAACGAGATCGGTGGCCGCCAGGAGAACCTGGACGAGCTGAACGATAACGAGATCATCGCTCTGGCCAACAACCTCAAGGGCGGCGTGCCCATGGCTACCCCGGTCTTCGACGGTGCCAAGGAACGCGAGATCAAGGCCATGCTGAAGCTGGCCGATCTGCCGGAGAGCGGCCAGATGCGCCTGTTCGATGGCCGCACCGGCAATCAGTTCGAGCGTGAGACCACCGTTGGTTACATGTACATGCTCAAACTGAACCACCTGGTCGATGACAAGATGCACGCACGTTCCACCGGCTCCTACAGCCTGGTTACCCAGCAGCCGCTGGGTGGTAAGGCGCAGTTCGGTGGCCAGCGCTTCGGGGAGATGGAGGTCTGGGCACTGGAAGCCTACGGCGCCGCCTACACCCTGCAGGAAATGCTGACCGTGAAGTCGGACGACGTGAACGGCCGGACCAAGATGTACAAGAACATCGTGGACGGCGATCACCGCATGGAGGCCGGCATGCCCGAGTCCTTCAACGTGTTGATCAAAGAGATCCGTTCGCTCGGCATCGACATCGAACTGGAAACCGAATAACACGCGACGCTAGAACGGTGCGGCGGCCGAGGCCGTCGCACCGGGTCCGTGAGGAGGAAAGGCCTTGAAAGACTTGCTCAATCTGTTGAAAAACCAGGGTCAAATCGAGGAGTTCGATGCCATCCGTATTGGTCTGGCGTCCCCCGAGATGATTCGTTCCTGGTCCTTCGGCGAAGTTAAGAAGCCGGAGACCATCAACTACCGTACCTTCAAGCCGGAGCGCGATGGCCTGTTCTGCGCCAAGATCTTCGGCCCGGTGAAGGACTACGAGTGCCTGTGCGGTAAGTACAAGCGCCTGAAACACCGTGGTGTGATCTGCGAGAAGTGCGGCGTTGAAGTCGCACTGGCCAAGGTGCGCCGTGAGCGCATGGGCCACATCGAGCTGGCTTCGCCGGTCGCCCACATCTGGTTCCTGAAGTCCCTGCCGTCCCGTATCGGTCTGCTGCTGGACATGACCCTGCGCGATATCGAGCGCGTGCTCTATTTCGAGAGCTACGTCGTTATCGACCCGGGCATGACTACCCTGGAGAAGGGCCAGCTGCTGAACGATGAGCAGTACTTCGAAGCCCTCGAAGAGTTCGGTGATGACTTCGACGCGCGCATGGGCGCCGAAGCCGTTCGCGAACTGCTCAACCAGATCGACCTGGAGCACGAGATCGGCCGCCTGCGCGAAGAGATTCCGCAGACCAACTCGGAAACCAAGATCAAGAAGTTGTCCAAGCGCCTGAAGCTGATGGAAGCCTTCCAGGGCTCCGGCAACCATCCGGAGTGGATGGTGCTGACCGTCCTTCCGGTGCTGCCGCCGGACCTGCGTCCGCTGGTTCCGCTGGATGGCGGCCGCTTCGCGACTTCCGATCTGAACGATCTGTACCGTCGCGTGATCAACCGTAACAACCGTCTGAAGCGCCTGCTCGACCTGGCTGCTCCGGACATCATCGTGCGCAACGAAAAGCGCATGCTGCAGGAAGCTGTCGACGCCCTGCTGGACAACGGCCGTCGCGGTCGCGCCATCACTGGCTCGAACAAGCGTCCGCTGAAGTCCCTGGCCGACATGATCAAGGGTAAGCAAGGTCGCTTCCGTCAGAACCTGCTCGGTAAGCGCGTTGACTACTCCGGCCGTTCGGTAATTACCGTAGGTCCGACCCTGCGCCTGCACCAGTGCGGTCTGCCGAAGAAGATGGCCCTCGAGCTGTTCAAGCCGTTCATCTTCGGCAAGCTCGAGGCCCGCGGCATGGCCACCACCATCAAGGCGGCCAAGAAGATGGTCGAGCGCGAGCTGCCCGAGGTATGGGACGTTCTCGCCGAAGTCATCCGCGAACACCCCGTGCTGCTGAACCGTGCGCCGACCCTCCACCGTCTGGGCATCCAGGCGTTCGAGCCGGTCCTGATCGAAGGTAAAGCCATCCAGCTGCACCCGCTGGTCTGCGCCGCGTACAACGCCGACTTCGACGGTGACCAGATGGCCGTGCACGTTCCGCTGACCCTCGAGGCTCAGCTGGAAGCTCGCGCGCTGATGATGTCGACCAACAACATCCTCTCGCCCGCCAACGGCGAGCCGATCATCGTGCCGTCGCAGGACGTGGTAATGGGTCTGTACTACATGACCCGTGAAGCCATCAACGCGAAAGGCGAGGGCATGGCCTTCGCTGACCTGCAGGAAGTTGACCGCGCGTACCGCAGCGGCCAAGTGTCCCTGCACGCCCGCGTGAAAGTGCGCATCAACGAGAAGATCAAGAACGAAGACGGCAGCCTGACCGCCAACACCCGTATCGTCGACTCGACTGTCGGCCGTGCGCTGCTGTTCCAGGTTGTGCCGGCCGGTCTGCCGTTCGACGTGGTCAACCAGTCGATGAAGAAAAAGGCGATCTCCAAGCTGATCAACCACTGCTATCGCGTGGTAGGTCTGAAGGACACCGTCATCTTCGCCGACCAGTTGATGTACACCGGCTTCGCCTACTCGACCATCTCCGGTGTGTCGATCGGCGTGAACGACTTCGTCATCCCGGATGAGAAGGCGCGCATCATCAACTCCGCCACTGAAGAAGTGAAGGAGATCGAGAGCCAGTACGCGTCCGGCCTGGTAACCCAGGGCGAGAAGTACAACAAGGTGATCGACCTGTGGTCGAAGGCCAACGACGAAGTGTCCAAGGCGATGATGGCCAACCTCTCGAAAGAGAAGGTCATCGACCGCGAGGGCAAGGAAGTCGACCAGGAGTCCTTCAACTCCATGTACATGATGGCGGACTCCGGTGCGCGGGGTTCCGCGGCCCAGATCCGTCAGCTGGCCGGTATGCGTGGCCTGATGGCCAAGCCGGACGGCTCCATCATCGAGACCCCGATCACTGCGAACTTCCGTGAAGGCCTGAACGTACTCCAGTACTTCATCTCCACTCACGGTGCTCGTAAGGGTCTGGCGGATACCGCGCTGAAGACCGCGAACTCCGGTTACCTGACTCGTCGTCTCGTCGACGTGGCCCAGGACCTGGTAGTGACCGAGATCGATTGCGGCACCGAACACGGCCTGCTGATGTCCCCGCACATCGAAGGCGGCGACGTGGTTGAACCGCTGGGTGAGCGCGTGCTCGGCCGTGTGGTTGCACGTGAAGTGTTCAAGCCGGGTACCGATGACGTCATCGTTCCGGCCGGTACCCTGATCGACGAGAAGTGGGTCGACTTCCTCGAGCAAATGAGCGTCGACGAAGTTCTGGTTCGTTCGCCGATCACCTGCGAAACCCGTCATGGCATCTGCTCCAAGTGCTACGGCCGCGATCTGGCCCGTGGTCACCAGGTGAACATCGGTGAAGCTGTCGGCGTTATCGCTGCACAGTCGATCGGTGAGCCGGGTACCCAGCTGACCATGCGTACCTTCCACATCGGTGGTGCGGCCAGCCGGACCTCCGCCGTGGACAACGTACAGGTCAAGAACGGCGGTACCATCCGCCTGCACAACCTGAAGCACGTAGAGCGTGCCGATGGCGCGCTGGTGGCGGTTTCCCGTTCCGGCGAGCTGGCCGTAGCCGACGACTTCGGTCGCGAGCGCGAGCGCTACAAGCTGCCGTACGGTGCGGTCATTTCGGTGAAGGAAGGTGACAAGGTCGATCCGGGCGCCATCGTCGCCAAGTGGGACCCGCACACCCACCCGATCGTGACCGAGATGGACGGTACCGTTGCCTTCGCCGGCATGGAAGAGAACATCACCGTCAAGCGCCAGACCGACGAACTGACCGGTCTGACCAACATCGAAGTGATGGATCCGAAAGACCGTCCGGCTGCCGGCAAGGACATCCGTCCGGCCGTGAAGCTGATCGACGCTGCAGGCAAGGACCTGCTGCTGCCGGGTACCGACGTACCGGCGCAGTACTTCCTGCCGGCAAACGCGCTGGTCAACCTGAACGACGGCGCCAAGGTGCGTGTCGGTGACGTTATCGCGCGTATCCCGCAAGAAACGTCGAAGACCCGCGACATCACCGGTGGTCTGCCACGCGTTGCCGACCTGTTCGAAGCTCGTCGTCCGAAAGAGCCTTCGATCCTTGCGGAAATCAGCGGCACCATCTCCTTCGGCAAGGAAACCAAGGGCAAGCGCCGCCTGGTCATCACTCCCACCGACGGTAGCGATCCGTACGAGGAGCTGATTCCGAAGTGGCGTCACCTGAACGTGTTCGAAGGTGAACAGGTAAGCCGTGGCGAAGTGATCTCCGACGGCCCGAGCAACCCGCACGACATCTTGCGTCTGCTGGGCGTCAGCTCGCTGGCCAAGTACATCGTCAACGAGATCCAGGACGTTTACCGCCTGCAGGGCGTGAAGATCAACGACAAGCACATCGAGACCATCCTGCGTCAGATGCTGCGCAAGGTCGAAGTGGCCGAGTCGGGCGATTCTTCCTTCATCAAGGGCGATCAGGTCGAACTGGTACACGTACTGGAAGAGAACGAAGTGCTGGCCACCGTGGACAAGTTCCCGGCCAAGTACGAGCGCGTGCTGCTGGGTATCACCAAGGCATCGCTGTCGACCGAGTCGTTCATCTCCGCGGCGTCCTTCCAGGAGACCACCCGCGTCCTCACCGAGGCGGCGGTCACCGGCAAGCGCGACTTCCTGCGCGGCCTGAAGGAAAACGTGGTCGTGGGTCGTCTGATCCCGGCTGGTACCGGCCTGGCCTATCACAGCGAGCGCAAGCGTCAGCGCGAACTCGGCAAACCGCAGCGTGTGAGCGCCAGCGAAGCCGAAGCAGCGCTGGCAGAAGCGCTCAACCTGAGTGGCAACTAAGCCTTGATAAAAGCCCCGGCTGTCTTGACAGCCGGGGCTTTGTCTTGACGGGGTGCTGGAAGCTCTTTAGTATTTTGTACCCCGAAAATTGGCAGGGCGCTTGCTCTGCCATTTCGTTTAAGTGTCGTAAGACAATCAGTGGAGCTATAGATGGCAACTATCAACCAGCTGGTGCGTAAGCCGCGCAAGCGCATGGTCGACAAGAGCGACGTGCCTGCGCTGCAAAACTGCCCGCAGCGTCGCGGCGTTTGCACCCGCGTTTACACCACCACGCCGAAAAAGCCGAACTCTGCACTCCGTAAGGTTTGCCGTGTACGTCTGACCAACGGCTACGAAGTGACTTCGTACATCGGTGGTGAAGGTCACAACCTGCAAGAGCACAGCGTAGTGCTGATCCGTGGCGGTCGTGTAAAAGACCTTCCGGGTGTGCGTTACCACACCGTGCGCGGTTCGCTGGATACCTCCGGCGTTAAAGACCGTAAGCAGGGTCGTTCGAAGTACGGCGCGAAGCGTCCGAAGTAATCCATTTTTCTTTTTGCTGAGTCGATAAGAGTAAGGTCGGGCTGTAACAGTCCCGGGCTAACCTGAAGACCGTTTGAGGGCTTATCAATGCCAAGACGTCGTGTAGCGGCCAAACGTGAGATCCTGGCCGATCCGAAATACGGAAGCCAGATTCTGGCGAAGTTCATGAACCACGTGATGGAAAGCGGCAAGAAAGCCGTTGCCGAGCGTATCGTTTACGGTGCTCTGGACAAGGTCAAAGAGCGCAGTAAAGGTGACCCCCTGGAACTCTTCGAGAAAGCTCTCGACGCCATCGCTCCGCTGGTCGAAGTGAAGTCGCGCCGTGTAGGCGGTGCTACCTACCAGGTTCCGGTCGAAGTACGTCCGTCCCGTCGTAATGCCCTCGCCATGCGTTGGCTGGTGGACTACGCCCGCAAGCGTGGCGAGAAGTCCATGGCCCTGCGCCTGGCTGGCGAACTGCTCGATGCCGCTGAAGGCAAAGGCGCCGCCGTCAAGAAGCGTGAAGACGTGCACCGTATGGCTGAAGCCAACAAGGCCTTCTCCCACTACCGCTTCTAATCGCGGCTTCCAAATTTTTGCGAGGGCTTTATGGCTCGTACTACAGCAATTAACCGCTACCGGAACATTGGTATCTGTGCCCACGTTGACGCGGGCAAGACCACCACTACCGAGCGGATCCTGTTCTACACAGGTCTCAGCCACAAGATGGGTGAGGTACACGACGGCGCTGCTACCACCGACTGGATGGTGCAGGAGCAAGAGCGTGGTATCACCATCACCTCTGCTGCGATCACGACCTTCTGGGAAGGTTCGCGCGGCCAGTACGACAAGTACCGCGTAAACGTCATCGACACCCCCGGCCACGTAGACTTCACCATTGAAGTTGAGCGCTCCCTGCGCGTACTGGACGGCGCTGTCGTTGTGTTCTGCGGCACTTCCGGCGTTGAGCCGCAGTCCGAAACCGTATGGCGTCAAGCCAACAAGTACGGCGTTCCGCGTATCGTTTATGTGAACAAGATGGACCGCGCCGGCGCTGATTTCCTCCGCGTTGTCGGCCAGATCAAGAACCGCCTGGGTCACACCCCGGTTCCTGTTCAGCTGGCCATCGGTGCAGAAGACGACTTCCAGGGTCAGATCGACCTGATGAAGATGAAAGCCGTCTACTGGAACGAAGACGACAAGGGCACCAGCTACCGCGAGGAAGAAATTCCTGCTGAGCTGCTGGACCTGGCGAACGAGTGGCGCAACAACATGGTCGAGGCTGCTGCCGAGGCCAACGAAGAGCTGATGAACAAGTACCTGGAAGAAGGTGAGCTGTCGATCGAAGAGATCAAGGCCGGCCTGCGTCAGCGTACCATCGCCTGCGAAATCGTTCCGGCGGTCTGCGGCTCCTCGTTCAAGAACAAGGGCGTGCCCCTGGTTCTCGACGCCGTCATTGACTTCCTGCCTGCTCCGACCGAGATTCCGGCGATTCAGGGCGTCCATCCGGACAGCACTGATGACAACGAAATCCACGACGAGCGTCCGGCTGACGACGCTGCTCCGTTCTCCGCTCTGGCGTTCAAGATCGCTACCGACCCGTTCGTAGGTACTCTGACCTTCGTTCGCGTTTACTCGGGCGTTCTGGAGTCCGGCCAATCGGTCGTCAACTCCGTGAAAGGCAAGAAAGAGCGCGTTGGTCGTATGGTGCAGATGCACGCCAACCAGCGTGACGAGATCAAAGAAGTACGCGCTGGTGACATCGCTGCTCTGATCGGCATGAAGGACGTCACCACTGGTGACACCCTGTGCGACATCGAGAAGCCGATCATCCTCGAGCGTATGGACTTCCCGGAGCCGGTAATCTCGGTAGCTGTTGAGCCGAAGACCAAGGCTGACCAGGAGAAGATGGGCATTGCCCTCGGCAAGCTGGCTCAGGAAGACCCGTCGTTCCGCGTGAAGACCGACGAAGAAACCGGCCAGACCATCATCTCCGGTATGGGTGAGCTGCACCTGGACATCCTCGTCGACCGCATGAAGCGCGAGTTCGGCGTAGAGGCCAACATCGGCAAGCCGCAGGTTTCGTACCGCGAAACCATCTCGAAGGACAACGTCGAGATCGAAGGCAAGTTCGTTCGCCAGTCCGGTGGTCGTGGCCAGTTCGGTCACTGCTGGATTCGCTTCTCCACTCCCGATGTGGACGAGAAGGGCAACATCACCGAAGGCCTGGTGTTCACCAACGAAGTCGTGGGTGGTGTGGTTCCGAAGGAATACATCCCGGCGATCCAGAAGGGTATCGAAGAGCAGATGAAAAACGGCGTTGTTGCCGGCTATCCGCTCATCGGCCTGAAGGCAACGGTGTTCGATGGTTCCTACCACGACGTCGACTCGAACGAGATGGCGTTCAAGATCGCAGCTTCCATGGCTACCAAGCAGCTGGCCCAGAAGGGTGGCGGCAAGGTCCTTGAGCCGATCATGAAGGTAGAGGTAGTGACTCCTGAGGATTACATGGGCGACGTGATGGGTGACCTGAACCGTCGTCGTGGTCTGATCCAGGGCATGGAAGACTCCGTCTCCGGCAAAGTCATTCGCGCCGAAGTTCCGCTGGGCGAGATGTTTGGCTACGCTACCGACGTACGTTCCATGTCCCAGGGTCGCGCGAGCTACTCCATGGAATTCTCCAAATACGCCGAAGCTCCGTCGAACATCGTCGAAGCGCTGGTTAAAAAACAAGCTTGATTCAGCCCTTTAAGTAAGAGGTTTACTGTCGTGGCCAAGGAAAAATTCGAACGTAACAAACCGCACGTCAACGTTGGCACCATCGGTCACGTTGACCACGGTAAAACCACTCTGACCGCTGCTCTGACCAAAGTCTGCTCCGAGACCTGGGGCGGTTCCGCTCGCGCTTTCGACCAGATCGACAACGCTCCGGAAGAAAAAGCTCGCGGCATCACCATCAACACCTCGCACGTAGAGTACGACTCGGCTGTTCGTCACTACGCGCACGTTGACTGCCCCGGCCACGCCGACTACGTGAAGAACATGATCACCGGTGCTGCCCAGATGGACGGCGCGATCCTGGTCTGCTCGGCTGCTGACGGCCCCATGCCGCAAACCCGTGAGCACATCCTGCTGTCCCGTCAGGTAGGCGTTCCTTACATCGTCGTGTTCCTGAACAAGGCCGACATGGTTGACGACGCCGAGCTGCTGGAACTGGTCGAGATGGAAGTTCGCGACCTGCTGAGCACCTACGACTTCCCGGGTGATGACACCCCGATCGTTATCGGTTCCGCTCTGATGGCCCTGAACGGCCAGGACGACAACGAGATGGGCGTTTCCGCCGTGCGTAAGCTGGTAGAAACCCTGGACGCCTACATCCCTGAGCCGGTTCGCGCTGTTGACCAGCCGTTCCTGATGCCGATCGAAGACGTGTTCTCGATCTCGGGTCGTGGCACCGTGGTGACCGGTCGTGTTGAGCGCGGCATCGTCAAAGTGGGCGAGGAAATCGAAATCGTCGGTATCCGTCCGACCACCAAGACCACCTGCACCGGCGTTGAAATGTTCCGTAAGCTGCTCGACGAAGGTCGTGCTGGCGAGAACATCGGCGCCCTGCTGCGCGGCACCAAGCGTGAAGACGTAGAGCGTGGCCAGGTTCTGGCCAAGCCGGGCACCATCAAGCCGCACACCAAGTTCGAGTGCGAAGTGTACGTGCTGTCCAAGGAGGAAGGTGGTCGTCACACCCCGTTCTTCAAGGGCTACCGTCCGCAGTTCTACTTCCGTACCACCGACGTAACCGGCAACTGCGAACTGCCGGAAGGCGTTGAGATGGTAATGCCGGGCGACAACGTGAAAATGGTTGTCACCCTGATCGCTCCGATCGCCATGGAAGATGGCTTGCGCTTCGCGATCCGCGAAGGCGGTCGTACCGTTGGCGCCGGCGTGGTTGCCAAGATCTTCGAGTAATCGTTGATCTAGCGCATGAGAAAAAGGGGCCCTTCGGGGCCCCTTTTTCGTTTCGTTGATCAAATATTGACACCCTCAGGGGGCATCCGTACAATTGCGCCTCCTTTTAACGGGCGGAGTCCGTCCGTTGGGAATGGCAACTTGGAGTCTGAGGTCAAATGCAAAATCAACAAATCCGTATTCGGTTGAAGGCTTTTGACCATCGCCTGATCGACCAATCTACCCAGGAAATCGTGGAAACCGCGAAACGTACTGGCGCTCAGGTGCGTGGTCCGATTCCTCTGCCGACCCGCAAGGAACGTTACACCGTGCTGATTTCCCCGCACGTCAACAAGGACGCTCGTGACCAGTACGAAATTCGTACCCACAAGCGTGTTCTCGACATCGTTCAGCCGACCGACAAAACCGTCGACGCGTTGATGAAGCTCGACCTTGCTGCTGGCGTCGAAGTACAGATCAGCCTCGGCTAATGCCTTCGGCATTGGTCGTGTAACGCTCTGAAATGGGCGGCCATAGCGGGTGAAAGCCCCGTACACTAAAGAGGTTCTAAAGATGACAATTGGTGTTGTCGGTCGTAAGTGCGGCATGACCCGCATTTTCACCGAAGATGGTGTCTCCATTCCGGTCACGGTCATTGAGGTCGAGCCGAATCGCGTCACCCAGTTCAAAAACGAAGAGACTGATGGCTATCGCGCTGTGCAGGTAACTGCTGGCGAGCGTCGTGCTTCTCGCGTGACCAAGGCTCAGGCCGGTCACTTTGCCAAGGCGAATGTCGCCGCCGGTCGCGGCGTGTGGGAATTCCGTTTGGGCGAAGAGGAGTTCAAGGCGGGCGATTCCATTTCCGTCGATCTGTTCCAAGCGGGTCAGCTGGTAGACGTTACCGGCGAATCCAAAGGTAAAGGCTACGCCGGTACCATCAAGCGCTGGAACTTCCGTGGTCAAGACAATACCCACGGTAACTCCGTTTCCCACCGCGTCCCGGGTTCGATCGGCCAGTGCCAGACTCCTGGTCGAGTGTTCAAGGGCAAGAAAATGTCCGGCCACATGGGTGCTGAGCGTGTAACCGTTCAATCCCTCGAGGTCGTGCGTGTCGATGCAGAGCGCAATCTGCTGCTGGTCAAAGGTGCCGTTCCTGGCGCTACCGGCGGTGACGTGCTCGTGCGTCCGGCAGCCAAGGCACGCGGTTAAGAGGGGAAGCTGAGATGCAACTTAATGTAAATGGCGCTCAGGCTATCGAAGTCTCCGAGCGTACCTTTGGTAGCGAATTCAACGAGACTCTGGTTCACCAGGCAGTCGTCGCCTACATGGCTGGCGGTCGTCAGGGTACCCGTGCTCAGAAGACTCGTTCCGAAGTCTCCGGTGGTGGCAAGAAGCCGTGGCGTCAGAAGGGCACTGGTCGTGCTCGTGCTGGCACCATCCGTAGCCCCATCTGGCGTGGGGGCGGCACCACTTTCGCCGCCAAACCGCAGGATCACTCCCAGAAGCTCAACAAGAAGATGTACCGCGCCGCAATGCGCTCCATCCTCTCCGAGCTGGTTCGTCTGGAGCGCCTGGTAATCGTTGCCGACTTCGCTGTCGATGCACCGAAAACCAAAGGTCTGGTTAGCAAGCTGGACGGCCTGGGCCTGAAAGACGTGCTGATCGTTACCGATGGCGTCGATGAAAACCTGTACCTGGCTGCGCGCAACCTGGCGCACGTCGACGTACGCGACGTTCAGGGTTCCGACCCGGTCAGCCTGATCGCCTACGACAAGGTGCTCGTCACCGTGTCTGCCGTGAAGAAGTTCGAGGAGCTGCTGGCATGAACCAGGAACGCGTATTCAAAGTGCTGCTGGGCCCGCATATCTCCGAGAAGGCCACTGGTCTCGCGGACGGCAACAGCCAATTCGTTTTCAAGGTTGCCACTGATGCAACCAAGCTGGAAATCAAGAAGGCCGTAGAAAGCCTGTTCGGCGTGAAAGTACGTCGCGTCACCACCCTGAATGTTCAGGGCAAGACCAAGCGTACCGTTCGCGGCCTGGGCAAGCGTAACGACTGGAAAAAAGCGTACATCGCTCTCCAGCCGGGCCAGGATCTCGATTTCGCAGCTGGCGCTGAGTAAAGGGGTGCATCATGGCAATCGTTAAATGCAAACCGACTTCCGCTGGTCGTCGTTTCGTAGTCAAGGTAGTGAACCAGGACCTGCACAAAGGTGCTCCGTTCGCTCCCCTGCTCGAAAAGAAATCCAAGTCGGGCGGCCGTAACAACAACGGTCGTATCACCACCCGTCATATCGGTGGTGGTCACAAGCAGCACTACCGTCTGGTCGACTTCCGCCGCAACAAGGATGGCATTCCTGCCATCGTTGAGCGCGTGGAATACGATCCGAACCGTACTGCTCACATCGCTCTGCTGAAATACGCGGACGGCGAGCGTCGCTACATCATCGCCCCCAAAGGCGTAGTAGCTGGCGATCAGCTGATCTCCGGTATCGGCGCGCCGATCAAGCCCGGCAACAACATGCCGCTGCGCAACATCCCGGTTGGTAGCACCATCCACGGTATCGAACTGAAGCCTGGCAAAGGCGCTCAGGTCGCTCGCTCCGCTGGCGCTTCCGCTCAGCTGGTTGCCCGTGAAGGTGCATACGTAACCGTGCGTCTGCGTTCCGGTGAAATGCGCAAAGTCCTGGCTGACTGCCGTGCGACCCTGGGTGAAGTCTCGAACTCCGAGCACAGCCTGCGTTCGCTGGGTAAAGCTGGTGCCAAGCGCTGGCGTGGCGTTCGCCCGACCGTTCGTGGTGTTGCCATGAACCCGGTCGACCACCCGCATGGTGGTGGTGAAGGTCGTACCTCTGCTGGTCGTCATCCGGTGTCGCCGTGGGGTCTTCAGACGAAAGGTAAGAAGACTCGCGCGAACAAGCGTACCGATAACATGATCGTCCGTCGCCGCAAGTAAATAGAGGGATACGACAGTGCCGCGTTCTCTGAAAAAAGGTCCTTTTATCGATCTTCACCTGCTGAAGAAGATCGAAGTGGCGGTGGAAAAGAACGACCGTAAACCGATCAAGACCTGGTCGCGTCGTTCGATGATTCTGCCGCATATGGTTGGTCTGACCATCGCTGTCCACAACGGCCGTCAACACGTGCCGGTTCTGGTCAACGAAGACATGGTCGGTCACAAACTCGGCGAGTTCGCTGCTACCCGCACTTATCGTGGGCATGCTGCGGACAAGAAAGCCAAGCGTTAAGGGGTAAGGAAGATGGAAGTAGCCGCTAAGCTGTCGGGCGCTCGTATCTCCGCCCAGAAAGCCCGCTTGGTCGCCGACCAGATCCGCGGGAAGAAGGTGGGCGAAGCGCTCAACCTCCTGGCTTTCAGCAGTAAGAAAGCCGCCGAGATCATGAAGAAAGTGCTGGAGTCGGCTGTGGCCAACGCCGAGCACAACGAAGGCGCCGATGTGGACGATCTCAAAGTCTCCACCGTCTTCGTAAACGAAGGTCGTTCGCTCAAGCGCATCATGCCGCGTGCTAAAGGCCGTGCTGATCGCATCGTCAAGCGGTCTTGCCATATCACTGTCAAGGTTGCGGACAAGTAACGGAGTCGATCAGATGGGTCAGAAAGTACATCCCAATGGCATCCGCCTGGGTATCGTCAAGGAGCACACCTCCGTTTGGTACGCAGATAAGCGCACTTACGCTGATTATCTGTTCGCCGACCTGAAGGTCCGTGAATACCTCCAAGACAAACTAAAAAGCGCGTCCGTAAGCCGTATCGATATCCATCGCCCGGCTCAAACCGCACGTATCACCATCCACACCGCTCGTCCCGGCATCGTGATCGGCAAGAAAGGTGAAGATGTTGAGAAGCTGCGTCAGGACCTGACCAAGCAAATGGGTGTGCCCGTGCACATCAACATCGAGGAAATCCGCAAGCCGGAACTCGATGGCATGCTGGTTGCGCAGAGCGTAGCTCAGCAGCTGGAGCGTCGCGTTATGTTCCGTCGCGCCATGAAGCGCGCTGTACAGAACGCCATGCGCATTGGTGCCAAAGGCATCAAGATCCAGGTGAGTGGTCGTCTGGGTGGCGCTGAAATCGCTCGTACCGAGTGGTATCGCGAAGGTCGTGTGCCTCTGCACACCCTGCGTGCCGACATCGACTACGCAACCTACGAAGCGCACACCACTTATGGTGTGATCGGTGTGAAGGTTTGGATCTTCAAAGGCGAGGTCATTGGTGGCCGCCAGGAAGAGCTGAAGCCTGTAGCGCCCGCTCCTCGTAAAAAAGCTGCTAAGTAAGGAGTACGCAAATGCTGCAACCTAAGCGTACGAAGTTCCGCAAGCAAATGACCGGTCACAACCGTGGCCTGGCTCATCGCGGTAGCAAAGTCAGCTTCGGTGAGTTCGCCCTCAAAGCGACCAGCCGTGGCCGTCTCACCGCGCGTCAGATCGAGTCCGCACGTCGTGCGCTGACCCGTCACGTAAAACGTGGCGGCAAGATCTGGATCCGCGTATTCCCTGACAAGCCTGTTACCAAAAAGCCCCTGGAAGTACGTATGGGTAAAGGTAAGGGCGGCGTCGAGTACTGGGTAGCCCAGATTCAACCGGGCAAGGTCCTGTACGAGATCGAGGGTGTATCCGAAGAGCTGGCGCGCGAGGCCTTCGCCCTGGCTGCTGCAAAGCTGCCGCTCGCCACCTCCTTTGTTAAGCGGACGGTGATGTGATGAAAGCGAATGAACTTCGTGAAAAATCCGTTGAGCAGCTGAACGAGCAACTGCTCGGCCTGCTGCGCGACCAGTTCAATCTGCGCATGCAGAAAGCAACTGGCCAGTTGGGGCAGTCTCACCTGCTCTCGCAAGTGAAGCGCGACATCGCTCGCGTTAAAACTGTGCTCAACCAGCAAGCAGGTAAGTAATCATGGCTGAAGCTCAGAAAACCGTCCGTACGCTGACTGGCCGCGTCGTCAGCGACAAGATGGACAAGACCGTCACCGTTCTGATCGAGCGTCGCGTAAAGCACCCGATCTACGGCAAATACGTGAAGCGTTCGACCAAACTGCACGCCCACGACGAAACCAATCAGTGCCGCATTGGTGACCTGGTCACCATTCGCGAAACTCGTCCGCTGGCCAAAACCAAGGCCTGGACTCTGGTTGATATCGTCGAGCGCGCAGTGGAAGTCTAAGGGTCGGAGATAGAAGATGATTCAGACTCAATCCATGCTCGATGTCGCTGATAACAGCGGCGCGCGTCGCGTAATGTGCATCAAGGTGCTCGGCGGTTCCCACCGCCGCTACGCCGGCATTGGCGACATTATCAAGGTCACCGTCAAGGAAGCGATTCCGCGCGGCAAAGTGAAGAAAGGCCAGGTAATGACTGCCGTGGTCGTTCGCACCAAGCACGGCGTACGTCGTACCGACGGCTCGATCATTCGCTTCGACGGCAACGCCGCCGTCCTGCTGAACAACAAGCAGGAGCCGATCGGCACCCGTATCTTCGGGCCAGTGACTCGTGAACTTCGTACCGAGAAGTTCATGAAGATCGTCTCGCTCGCCCCTGAAGTGCTGTAAGGAGTAGCCGTCATGCAAAAAATTCGTCGTGACGACGAAATCATCGTCATTGCCGGCAAGGACAAGGGCAAGCGTGGCAAGGTGCTGAAGGTTCTCGCTGACGACCGTCTGGTCGTTGGTGGGATCAACCTGGTGAAGCGCCACACCAAGCCGAACCCCATGCTCAACCAGCAAGGCGGGATCGTCGAGAAGGAGGCGCCTCTGCACGTCTCCAACGTCGCCATCTTCAACCCGGAAACCAGCAAGGCTGACCGCGTTGGCTTCAAGGTAGAAGACGGTAAGAAAGTTCGTGTCTTCAAGTCGACCCAGAAACCGGTTCAGGCTTGAGGGAGCTAGGTAGATCACCATGGCACGATTGAAAGAAATTTATCGGAAGGAAATCGCGCCCAAGCTGAAGCAAGAGCTTCAGCTGGCGAACGTGATGGAAGTTCCGCGCGTCACCAAAATCACCCTGAACATGGGTCTGGGCGAAGCTGTCGGCGACAAGAAAGTCATCGAGAGCGCCGTAGCCGATCTGGAAAAGATCGCTGGCCAGAAACCGGTTGTGACTTACGCTCGTAAGTCCATCGCTGGCTTCAAGATTCGTGAAGGCTGGCCAATCGGCGTGAAGGTCACCCTGCGTGGCGACCGGATGTACGAGTTCCTGGACCGCCTGCTCTCCATCTCCCTGCCGCGCGTACGTGACTTCCGCGGCCTGAATGCCAAGTCCTTCGATGGTCGTGGCAACTACAGCATGGGCGTTAAAGAGCAGATCATCTTCCCGGAAATCGATTACGAC
This sequence comes from Pseudomonas sp. QL9, assembly GCF_041409665.1. Lineage (NCBI taxonomy): Bacteria > Pseudomonadati > Pseudomonadota > Gammaproteobacteria > Pseudomonadales > Pseudomonadaceae > Pseudomonas > Pseudomonas sp. QL9. Next base: position 1,959,374 of record NZ_CP166971.1, on the reverse strand, counting down.
AAAATCGATGCTCTGCGCGGCATGGATATCACTCTGACCACCACCGCTCGTTCGGATGATGAAGGTCGTGCACTGCTGCGCGCCTTCAACTTCCCGTTCCGCAACTGATTGGAGTAGGACCATGGCTAAAGAGAGCATGAAGAACCGTGAGCTGAAGCGTCAGCGCACGGTAGCCAAGTACGCCAAAAAGCGTGCCGAGCTGAAAGCTACCATCGCGAATCCGGCTACCAGTGCGGAAGACCGTTGGGCTGCTCAGGTCGCCCTGCAGAAGCAACCGCGTGACGCGAGCGCCAGCCGCCTGCGTAACCGTTGCCGTCTGACTGGTCGTCCGCACGGCTTCTACCGCAAGTTCGGCCTGAGCCGTAACAAGCTGCGTGAAGCCGCGATGCGCGGTGACGTACCGGGCCTGGTGAAAGCCAGCTGGTAAGTCGTTAGCGGGGTTGGCAACAGCCCCGTTGATCGCTTCGCAAATCAAGCCCCCTCGTGGGGCTTGATTCGTTTTTGAGCGATCTCTAGAATACCCGGCTCCCCCGAGCCTGGGTTTATGTCGCCCGGTGTTTTGAGGGGTGATGAAGTTGAAGGCTTATCTTTTGTATCAGGAGCATTAAGCCCATGAGTATGCAGGACCCGTTAGCAGACATGCTAACTCGCATCCGTAATGCCCAGATGGCTGAGAAGACCGTCGTGAGCATGCCGTCTTCCAAGCTGAAGGCAGCCGTAGCCAAAGTCCTCAAGGACGAAGGCTACATTGCGGATTTCCAAGTCAGCACTGAGGCCAAGCCTCTGCTGTCGATCGAGCTGAAGTACTTCGAAGGCAAGCCTGTCATCGAGGAAGTGAAGCGTATCAGCCGTCCTGGCCTCCGCCAGTACAAGTCCGTAGATCAGCTGCCGAAAGTACGCGGCGGTCTGGGTGTGTCGATCGTCTCCACCAACAAAGGTGTGATGACTGACCGTGCTGCCCGTGCCGCTGGTGTTGGTGGCGAAGTGCTCTGCACTGTGTTCTAAGGGGAATCAGCATGTCTCGCGTTGCTAAGAACCCCGTCAAACTGCCCGCCGGCGTTGAAATCAAGCTGGCTGGTCAGGAACTCTCGGTCAAGGGCTCCAAAGGTTCCCTGGAACTGAAAGTCCACCCGTCCGTAGAAGTCATCCAGGACAACGGTGAGCTGCGTTTCGCCGCCCGTAACGGCGACCAGCAGACCCGTGCCATGGCCGGTACTACCCGTGCTCTGGTCAACAACATGGTAATCGGCGTTAGCCAGGGCTTCGAGCGCAAGCTCCAGCTGGTCGGCGTTGGTTACAAGGCGCAGGCCAAAGGCCAAGTGCTGTCCCTGGCCCTCGGCTTCTCCCACCCGGTTGATTACGAACTGCCCGCCGGCATCGTCGCCGAAACCCCCAGCCAGACCGATATCCTGATCAAGGGCATCGACAAGCAGCTGGTCGGTCAGGTTGCCGCGGAGATTCGCGACTTCCGTCCGCCGGAGCCGTACAAAGGCAAGGGCGTGCGTTACTCCGACGAAGTCGTACTTCGTAAAGAAGCCAAGAAGAAGTAGGGCATAGCAAATGAGCGTCAAGAAAGAAACCCGTCTGCGTCGCGCTCGCAAGGCACGCCTGAAGATGCGCGAACTGGAAGCTGTACGCCTCTGCGTGTACCGCTCTTCCCAGCACATCTACGCCCAGGTCATTGCGGCCGATGGCGGCAAGGTCCTGGCCAGCGCCTCGACCCTGGACAAGGAACTGCGCGAAGGTGCCACCGGCAACGTCGACGCAGCCAAGAAAGTTGGTCAACTGGTCGCCGAACGCGCCAAGGCTGCCGGCGTCACTCAGGTGGCGTTCGACCGTTCTGGCTTCAAGTACCACGGCCGCATCAAGGCCCTGGCTGATGCCGCTCGCGAAGGCGGTCTGGAGTTCTAAGTTATGGCAAACAACGATCAAAAGCGCGACGAAGGCTACATCGAGAAGCTGGTTCAAGTTAACCGCGTCGCCAAAACCGTAAAAGGTGGCCGTATCTTCGCCTTCACCGCGCTGACCGTGGTTGGCGATGGCAAGGGCCGTGTTGGCTTCGGTCGTGGCAAGGCGCGTGAAGTGCCGGCTGCCATCCAGAAAGCCATGGAAGCTGCTCGCCGCAACATGATCCAGGTCGATCTGAACGGCACCACCCTGCAGTACCCGACCAAGTCCGCTCATGGCGCCTCCAAGGTGTACATGCAGCCGGCTTCGGAAGGTACCGGCATCATCGCCGGCGGCGCCATGCGTGCTGTCCTGGAAGTTGCTGGTGTGCAGAACGTTCTGGCCAAGTGCTACGGCTCGACCAATCCGGTCAACGTGGTATACGCCACCTTCAAGGGCCTGAAGAACATGCAGTCCCCTGAGTCGGTAGCGGCCAAGCGTGGCAAGAGCGTCGAGGAGATTCTCTAACCATGGCAACCGTAAAAGTTACTCTGGTAAAGAGCGTGAACGGTCGTCTGGCCAATCACAAAGCCTGCGTCAAGGGTCTGGGCCTGCGTCGCATTGGTCACACCGTCGAAGTTCAGGACACTCCTGAAAACCGCGGCATGATCAACAAGGCTTACTACCTTCTGAAGGTTGAGGGTTAATCATGCAACTGAACGATCTGCGTTCCGCGCCGGGTGCCCGTCGCGAGAAGCACCGTCCGGGTCGTGGCATCGGTAGCGGCCTGGGCAAGACCGGTGGTCGCGGCCACAAGGGTCAGACCTCCCGCTCCGGCGGCACCATCGCTCCGGGCTTCGAGGGCGGCCAGCAGCCTCTGCACCGTCGTCTGCCGAAGTTCGGCTTCAAGTCCCTGAAAGCCCTGGACCGCGCCGAGGTTCGTACCTCCGAGCTGGCCAAGGTCGAAGGCGGAGTCGTGACCGTGCAGTCCCTGAAGGATGCCAATGTCATCAACCGTAACGTACAGCGCGTCAAAGTCGTGCTGTCCGGCGAAGTTGCTGGTGCGGTAACCCTGAAAGGCATCGGCGCCACCAAAGGTGCGCGCGCGGCCATCGAAGCAGCTGGCGGCAAAATCGAGGACTAAATGGCTAAGCAAGGTGCTCTCTCTGCGCTGAGCAACGGTGGTGGTCTGTCCGAGCTCTGGGCACGTCTGCGCTTCCTGTTCCTGGCGATCATCGTCTATCGGATAGGTGCGCACATCCCGGTTCCGGGCATCAACCCCGACCGCTTGGCGTCACTGTTCCGGCAGAACGAGGGGACCATTCTTAGCCTCTTCAACATGTTTTCCGGCGGCGCGCTGGAGCGCATGAGCATTTTTGCGCTGGGGATCATGCCGTACATCTCGGCATCGATCATCATGCAGCTCATGACATCCATCAGCCCGCAGCTGGAACAGTTGAAGAAAGAGGGTGAGTCTGGGCGTCGCAAGATTAGCCAGTACACCCGCTACGGGACCGTCGCTCTGGCGCTGGTCCAGGCCATCGGCATGTCCGTTGGTCTGGGCAGCCAGGGCGTGGCCTTCTCCAATGACTTCGGCTTCTACTTCGTGTCGGTCACCACCTTCGTGGCGGGTGCACTGTTCATGATGTGGCTGGGCGAGCAGATCACCGAGCGAGGCGTCGGCAATGGTATTTCCATGCTGATCTTCTCCGGTATCGTTGCCGGCCTGCCGCGCGCTATCGGGCAGTCTTTCGAGTCTGCTCGCCAAGGTGACATCAACATCTTCGCCCTGATCGCCGTAGGCCTGCTGGCCGTTGCGATCATCGCGTTCGTTGTGTTCATCGAGCGTGGCCAGCGCCGGATTGCCGTGCATTACGCCAAGCGCCAACAAGGCCGCAAGGTGTTTGCCGCGCAAACCAGCCATCTGCCGTTGAAGGTGAACATGGCGGGCGTAATCCCGGCCATCTTCGCCAGCAGCATTCTGCTGTTCCCGGCGTCCCTGGGCGCCTGGTTCGGTCAGTCGGAGGGCCTGGGTTGGCTGCAGGACGTCGCGCAAGCGATCGCCCCCGGTCAGCCGTTGAACATTCTGCTGTTTAGCGCAGGGATCGTTTTCTTCTGCTTCTTCTACACAGCGCTGATGTTCAACCCGAAGGACGTGGCGGAAAACCTCAAGAAGTCCGGTGCATTTATTCCGGGTATTCGTCCGGGTGAACAGTCGGCTCGCTACATCGATGGCGTTCTGACCCGTTTGACCATGTTCGGTGCCCTGTACATGACGGCGGTGTGCCTGTTGCCCCAGTTCCTGGTGGTGGCAGCTCACGTTCCGTTCTACCTCGGCGGGACCTCGTTGCTGATCGTGGTCGTGGTTGTGATGGACTTTATGGCCCAAGTACAATCGCACCTCGTTTCTCACCAGTACGAATCCCTCATGAAGAAAGCCAACCTGAAGGGTTATGGCGGCAGCAGCATGCTGCGCTGACCGGCCCGTAAGGTTAGTAGGAGTCACTGATGAAAGTTCGTGCATCGGTTAAGAAGCTGTGCCGTAACTGCAAGATCATCCGCCGCGAAGGTGTTGTTCGCGTGATCTGCAGCGCGGAGCCGCGTCACAAGCAGCGCCAAGGCTGAGTGTGATCCACGCGATATAGCCCGGCAGCTAGTGTGCTGCCGGGTTGATTATTTGTTTTTACAGCGCTAATATCCGCGCCCTTTCTTGGCTTCCTGGGCGCCGGGTAGCTGTCAATTGGAGTTTTTCTGAATGGCCCGTATTGCAGGCGTAAACATTCCGGATAACAAGCACACTGTTATCTCGCTGACCTACATCTATGGTGTTGGTCGCACTACTGCACAGAGCATCTGTGTAGCGACTGGCATCAGCCCGTCGGCAAAGATCAAGGATCTGAGCGAAGAGCAGATTGATCAGCTGCGTACCGAAGTGGGCAAACTGACCACCGAGGGTGACCTGCGCCGCGAAATCAACATGAACATCAAGCGTCTGATGGACCTCGGTTGCTACCGTGGTCTGCGTCATCGTCGCGGTCTGCCGGTTCGCGGTCAGCGTACCAAGACCAACGCGCGCACCCGTAAGGGCCCGCGTAAGCCGATCCGCAAGTAATCGCTTAGGAATTTAGTCATGGCAAAACCTGCTGCTCGTCCTCGTAAGAAAGTCAAAAAGACGGTGGTTGACGGGATCGCTCACATCCACGCGTCCTTCAACAACACCATCGTTACCATCACCGACCGTCAGGGCAACGCTCTGTCCTGGGCTACCTCTGGTGGTTCGGGCTTCCGCGGCTCGCGTAAGAGCACCCCGTTCGCTGCCCAGGTAGCGGCCGAGCGTGCCGGCCAGGCTGCTCTGGAATACGGCCTGAAGAACCTCGACGTAAACGTCAAGGGCCCGGGCCCGGGTCGTGAGTCGGCTGTTCGTGCGCTGAATGCCTGCGGTTACAAGATCGCCAGCATCACCGACGTAACCCCGATCCCGCATAACGGCTGCCGCCCGCCGAAAAAGCGTCGCGTGTAATAGGAGACAGTGAGAAATGGCTCGTTACATTGGTCCCAAGTGCAAACTGTCTCGCCGTGAAGGCACTGATCTGTTCCTGAAGAGCGGCGCTCGCGCCCTCGACTCCAAGTGCAAGGCCGAACAGGTTCCTGGCCAGCACGGCGCTCGCCGTGGTCGCCTGTCCGACTACGGTCTGCAGCTGCGTGAGAAGCAAAAAGTCCGTCGTATCTACGGCGTACTGGAGCGTCAGTTCCGTGGTTACTACCAGGAAGCATCCCGCCGCAAAGGTTCTACCGGTGAGAACCTGCTGCAGCTGCTGGAATGCCGTCTGGACAACGTCGTCTACCGTATGGGCTTCGGTTCCACCCGTTCGGAATCCCGTCAGCTGGTGTCCCACAAGACCATCAGCGTGAACGGTCAGACCGTCAACATCCCGTCCTATCAGGTTAAGGCCGGCGACGTCGTTGCTATTCGCGAAAAGTCGAAGAACCAGCTGCGTATCGCTCAAGCCCTCGAACTGTGCGCCCAGCGCGGTCGCGTTGAGTGGGTCGAAGTGGACACCGACAAGAAGTCCGGTACCTTCAAGAGCGTTCCGGCTCGTGCCGACCTGTCCGCCGACATCAACGAAAACCTGATTGTCGAGCTCTACTCCAAGTAAGGGCTAGAAAATAGGTGCATCCATGCAGAGTTCGGTAAATGAGTTCCTGACCCCCCGCCACATCGATGTGCAGGTGGTCAGCCAAACCCGCGCCAAGATCACTCTCGAGCCTCTCGAGCGTGGTTTCGGCCATACCCTGGGCAACGCGCTGCGTCGCATCCTGTTGTCCTCCATGCCCGGCTGTGCAGTGGTCGAGGCCGAGATCGACGGCGTACTCCACGAGTACTCCGCGATCGAAGGTGTGCAGGAAGATGTCATTGAAATCCTGCTCAACCTGAAAGGTCTGGCCATCAAGCTGCACGGCCGTGACGAAGTGACGCTGACCCTGGCGAAAAAGGGCTCGGGTGTGGTGACCGCTGCCGATATTCAGCTGGATCATGATGTCGAGATCGTCAACGGTGACCATGTTATCGCCCACCTGGCCGATAACGGTGCGCTGAACATGAAGCTGAAAGTCGCTCGTGGCCGTGGCTACGAGCCGGCTGATGCTCGTTCGAGCGATGAAGACGAAAGCCGTAGCATTGGCCGTCTGCAGCTCGATTCCTCGTTCAGCCCCGTACGTCGTGTTGCCTACGTGGTCGAGAACGCCCGTGTCGAACAGCGTACCAACCTGGACAAGCTGGTCCTCGATCTGGAAACCAACGGCACCCTGGACCCTGAAGAGGCTATCCGTCGCGCCGCTACCATCCTGCAACAGCAGCTGGCAGCGTTCGTGGACCTCAAGGGTGACAGCGAGCCTGTCGTTGAAGAGCAGGAAGACGAGATCGATCCGATCCTGCTGCGTCCGGTCGATGACCTGGAGCTGACTGTCCGTTCGGCCAACTGCCTGAAGGCGGAGAACATCTACTACATCGGTGACCTGATTCAGCGCACCGAAGTAGAGCTGTTGAAAACTCCGAACCTGGGCAAGAAGTCCCTGACCGAAATCAAGGACGTCCTGGCCTCTCGCGGTCTGTCCCTCGGTATGCGCCTCGATAACTGGCCGCCGGCAAGTCTCAAGAAAGACGACAAGGCTACTGCCTGATCGTCGTAGCTACCGAACGTAAAGTTTGGAAAGGAATTGAACCATGCGCCATCGTAAAAGTGGTCGTCACCTGAGCCGCACCAGCGCGCACCGCAAGGCTATGTTCCAGAACATGGCTGTGTCGCTCTTCGAACACGAACTGATCAAAACCACCCTGCCCAAGGCCAAGGAACTGCGTCGCGTTGCCGAGCCGCTGATCACCCTGGCCAAGGTCGACAACGTTGCCAACCGTCGTCTCGCTTTCGACCGTACCCGTTCGAAAGAAGCCGTAGGCAAGCTGTTCAACGACCTGGGCAAGCGCTACGCCAACCGTCCGGGCGGCTACCTGCGCATCCTGAAGTGCGGCTTCCGCGCCGGCGACAACGCCCCCATGGCGTACGTCGAGCTGATCGATCGTCCGGTTGCCGGTCAGGTCGAAGCGGCTGAATAAGCCTGCTTGCTGCTCTACAAGAAACCGGGCCTCGTGCCCGGTTTTTTGTTGCCCCTGGAAATGGCTCGTATTTCGTCAGCATTTTCGCAATGGGGCTATCCTCGACCCGATCCGGATCGCGGTCGTGGAGGGCGGACTCCCCTTATTTTCTTCATCGGATTCATGGAGCTGACTGATGCAAGGCCACGCGGAAGTAATCGACTATCTCAACATGCTGCTGGCAGGCGAGCTGGCCGCGCGCGACCAATATTTCATCCATTCGCGCATGTACGAGGACTGGGGCTTCAGCAAGCTTTACGAGCGCCTCAACCATGAGATGGAAGAGGAAACTCAGCACGCCGACGCGCTGCTCCGTCGCATCCTGCTGCTCGAGGGCACGCCCCGCATGCGTCCGGACGAAATTCATCCAGGTCGCACCGTGCCGGAAATGCTCGAGGCCGATCTCAAGCTGGAGCGCCAGGTGCGCGCCGCGTTGGCCAAAGGCATCGCGCTTTGCGAACAGCACCGCGATTTCGTTTCCCGCGAGATTCTCAAGGCGCAGCTGGCCGACACCGAGGAAGACCACGCCTACTGGCTCGAGCAGCAGCTCGGTCTGATCGCCAAGATGGGGCTGGAGAACTACCTGCAGTCGCAGATCTGACAGCCGAATCGCCATAAAAGAAGCCCCTGGTGCTGCCGTGCACCAGGGGCTTTTTGTTGGGTCGGGAAGCGCGTTCAGGCGTCTGTAGCGCACCGGCGGCTGCCTATCAGGATGTCAGTTTTTAAGAGATAAAAACTATCGTGGCGTTGCTTTTCATAAATTGGTCCCTTCTTTGGAGCGGGTCTAGTCTTACCCAACCGTCGGCCGTAGTCGTCCAGACCGACTCGATGAGGACAGAGGACAAAGGAGAGAGCAATGTCGAATGAAGCAAAATGCCCGTTCAATCATGTCGCAGGTGGCGGCACCACTAACAGGGATTGGTGGCCCAACCAGCTTCGCGTGGATCTGCTCAACCAGCATTCGAACAAGTCCAACCCGCTCGGCAAGAAATTCAACTACGCCGAAGAATTCAAGAAGCTCGACTACAAGGCCCTGAAGGCCGACCTGGTCCGGCTGATGACCGACTCCCAGGACTGGTGGCCCGCTGACTTCGGCCACTACGGTCCACAAATGATCCGCATGGCCTGGCACGCCGCCGGCACCTATCGCACCACCGACGGCCGTGGCGGCGGCGGTCGCGGCCAGCAGCGCTTCGCTCCACTCAACTCCTGGCCGGACAACGTCAACATCGACAAGACCCGCCGGCTGCTCTGGCCGATCAAGCAGAAGTACGGCCAACAGATTTCCTGGGCCGACTTGTTGTTGCTTGCCGGTAACGTCGCGCTGGAATCCATGGGCTTCCGCACCTTCGGTTTCGGCGCGGGCCGCGAAGACGTGTGGGAACCGGACCAGGACGTGAACTGGGGCGCCGAGATCAAGTGGCTGGGCGTGGACCCCGAGCGCGTCGACGCCGCCCGTGATCTGACCCCGCCTTTCGGTGCCACCCACATGGGCCTGATCTACGTGAACCCCGAAGGCCCGAATGCCAGTGGCGACTACATGCTCGCTGCCCGCGATATCCGCGAAACCTTCGGCCGCATGGCCATGGACGACGAGGAAACCGTGGCCCTGATCGCCGGTGGCCACACCTTCGGCAAGACCCACGGCGCCGCGCCTGAATCGCACAAGGGCCCGGAACCGGAAGGCGCGCCCATCGAAGCCCAAGGTCTCGGCTGGATCAGCAACTTCGGCAGCGGCCACGGCAAGGACACCATTTCCAGTGGCCTCGAAGTCACCTGGACCAAGACCCCGGCGCTGTGGAGCAACAACTTCTTCGAGAACCTGTTCAAGTTCGAGTGGGAACTTACCACCTCGCCGGCAGGTGCGAAGCAGTGGATCGCCAAGGACGCTCCGGAAATCATTCCGGATGCGCATGTCCCCGGCAAATTCCACAAGCCGACCATGCTGACCACCGACCTGACCCTGCGTTTCGATCCCGAGTTCGGCAAGATTTCCAAGCGCTTCCTGGACGATCCGCAGGCCTTCGCCGACGCCTTCGCCCGCGCCTGGTTCAAGTTGATCCACCGCGACCTGGGCCCGAAAGCACGCTACCTCGGCCCGGAAGTGCCGAAGGAAGACCTGCTCTGGCAAGACCCGCTGCCGGCGGCCACGCACAATCCGAGCGCTGCCGATATCGCTGATCTGAAGGCGAAGATCGCTGCCTCCGGGCTGTCGGTTGGCGACCTGGTTTCGGTAGCCTGGGCCTCGGCTTCGACCTTCCGCGGTGGCGACAAGCGCGGCGGCGCCAACGGTGCGCGCCTGGCTCTGGCGCCGCAGAAGGACTGGGTGGTCAACCAACGTGCCGTCAAGGCGCTGCCCAAGCTGGTGGATATCCAGAAAGCATCTGGCAAGGCGTCGCTGGCCGACGTCATCGTACTGGCCGGTAACGTGGGTATCGAGCAGGCCGCCAAGGCTGCCGGCGTAAGTGTGGACGTGCCGTTCAGCGCGGGCCGTGTCGATGCTCGCCAGGACCAGACCGACGTCGACTCCTTCGGCGTGCTGGAGCCGGTTGCCGATGGCTTCCGCAACTACAGCAAGGGCAAGCTCGGTGTTCCTACCGAGGCCATGCTGATCGACAAAGCGCAACTGCTTACGCTGACTGCGCCCGAGATGACCGCGCTGGTGGGTGGCCTGCGGGTGCTGGGAGCCAACCACGACGGCAGCCAGCACGGCGTGTTCACCGACAAGGTCGGCGTGCTAAGCAATGACTTCTTCGTCAACCTGCTGGACATGGGCACCGAGTGGAAGGCTGTGGACAGCTCTGGCGAAGTCTTCGAGGGCAAGGACCGCAAGACCGGGAAGGTAAAGTACACCGGGACCCGCAACGACCTGGTGTTCGGCTCCAACTCGGTGCTGCGCGCCTACGCCGAGGTGTATGCCAGTGCCGACGGCAAGCAGAAGCTGGTGGAGGACTTCGTCGCCGCCTGGACCAAGGTGATGAACCTGGACCGTTTCGACCTGGCCTGATGCTCCAGTGCTGAAAGAAAAAGCCGGGCGATTCAGACTGTGTGAAAACCTAGCCGTCTGAGCACAAGCCAAAGACAATGCCCGTATCGATCGATACGGGCATTGTCGTTCATGGGCTATATCCGCGGTGAAGGGCGTGATCAGGGCAGCTTGTTTCCAGTGTCGCTGGATGAGTTGGTTCCCGAAGAACATCTGGTCCGCGTGATCGAGGCCTACGTGGCGCGGTTGGATTTGCAGCGGCTGGGCTTCAGCAAGGCGCAGGCGAGCCGGACGGGGCGCCCGGCCTATGATCCGGCCGACTTGCTCAAGCTGTACCTGTATGGCTACTTCCAGCGAATTCGCTCCTCGCGCCGACTGGAAGCCGAATGCCAGCGCAATGTCGAAGTGATGTGGCTGCTGGGTCGCCTGTCGCCGGACTTCAAGACCATTGCCGACTTCCGCAAAGACAATGGTTCGGCGTTTCAGGCGACCTGTCGTGCTTTCGTGCAGTTCTGCCGCCAGGTCGGGTTGCTCGGTGGTCAGTTGGTGGCCATCGATGGCAGCAAATTCCAGGCGGTGGCTTCACGGCGCAAGCACCTGAGCCTGGCGCGGCTCAAGCGTCAGCAAGCCAAGCTGGAGGCCGAGATAGCCCGCTATCTGAGCGACCTGGATGAGGCCGACCGCGCCGAAGCGGGCGATGGGGTCGACCGGAGTGCCGTGAAGACTGCGCTGGAGCAGTTGCAGGCTCAACACGCGGACAACCTGACCTGCCAGGTACTGATGCAGGCCCAGGGGCTCGAGCAATTCGTGATCGGCGAGGCCGATGCCCTGTTGATGCGAACTCACCAGGGCGCACGGGTCGCCTACAACGTGCAAAGTGCCGTCGATGACAAGCATTGCTTGGTGCTGCACCACGAGGTGACCCAGGATGGCAATGACACTCGCCAGTTGCAGCCGATGGCGGAAGCCGCTCAAGCCGTGCTGGAACAGGCGCAACTGACGGTCACGGCGGACGCCGGCTACTCCAATGGCGAGCAATTCCAGGCGTGCGAGGATGCAGGCATCACGGCGTATGTACCGCCGAACCGTGGCGTTAACAATCATGGCAACGGCACGGCGCTGTTCGACCGAAGCGCCTTTACCTACGACGCGGAGCATGACCGCTATCAGTGCCCGGCAGGCCAGTGGCTCCCGCTCAAACAGGTACGAGGCACAGAGAGGATTTATGCGATCGCCGGCGACTGCCGTGCTTGCCCTTTGAAGGCGCGCTGCACGAATAGCCAGCGTCGTCATCTCAGCCGTCATGCCCATGAATCAGCGTTCGAGCGCATGCAGCAACGCCTGAAGGCCCGGCCGGAGATGATGGCCAAGCGCCGGGCGATCGTCGAACACCCCTTCGGTAACCTGAAACAGTGGATATTCGGCAACGGCCGCTTCCTGCTGCGGCAGTTAGCGGGCGCCAGTACGGAAATGGCCCTGGCCGTGCAGGCCTACAACCTCAAACGCGCGATTCAGGTACTCGGCGCGCGTCGCCTGATCGAGTTGATGGGCTGATCCCTCCAAAAAAACAAACGCCCCGAACCAGTCGGGGCGTTTGTTTTGCCTTGCTCACAGCGTGTTTTCACACGGCCTGGGTTTGCGGGGCTTTTTCGTTTTCGGCCGTCAGGCGCGATCGCGTTCCAGCAGCGGTTTGAGGAAGCGGCCGGTGTGCGACTGCTCCATCTCCGCCACCTGTTCCGGTGTGCCGCTCGCGATGATCTGGCCGCCCTTGGAGCCACCCTCGGGGCCGAGGTCGACCAGCCAGTCGGCGGTCTTGATCACGTCCAGGTTGTGCTCGATCACTACCACGGTGTTGCCGTGGTCGCGCAGGCGGTGCAGTACGTCGAGCAGTTGCTGGATGTCCGCGAAGTGCAGGCCGGTGGTCGGCTCGTCGAGGATGTACAGGGTCTTGCCGGTATCGCGCTTGGACAGCTCGCGGGACAGCTTGACCCGCTGCGCCTCGCCGCCGGAGAGGGTGGTCGCGCTCTGCCCCAGCTTGATGTACGACAGGCCCACGTCGATCAGCGTCTGCAGCTTGCGGGCGATGGCCGGGACGGCGTCGAAGAACTCGCGGGCGTCCTCGATGGTCATGTCGAGTACCTCGGTGATGCTCTTGCCCTTGTAGCGGATCTCCAGGGTCTCGCGGTTGTAGCGCTTGCCCTTGCAGACGTCGCAGGGCACGTAGATGTCCGGCAGGAAGTGCATCTCCACCTTGATCACGCCGTCGCCCTGGCAGGCCTCGCAGCGGCCGCCCTTGACGTTGAACGAGAAGCGCCCCGGGCCGTAGCCGCGCGAACGGGCTTCCGGCACGCCGGCGAACAGCTCGCGGATCGGGGTGAACAGGCCGGTGTAGGTCGCCGGGTTCGAGCGCGGTGTGCGGCCGATCGGGCTCTGGTCGATATCCACCACCTTGTCCAGGTGCTGCAGCCCATCGAAGGTTTCGTAGGGTGCGACCTCCAGGCTGGTGGCGCCGTTCAGCGCGGTGGCGGTGATCGGGAACAGGGTGTTGTTGATCAGCGTCGACTTGCCCGAGCCGGACACGCCGGTCACGCAGGTGAACAGGCCGACCGGGATTTCCAGGTTGACGTTCTGCAGGTTGTTGCCGCGCGCGCCCTTGAGCTTGAGCAGCTGCTTCTTGTTGCGCGGCGTGCGCTCGGCCGGCACCACGATCTTCTGGCGTCCGGAGAGGTACTTGCCGGTGACCGAGTCCGGATGGTCCATGACCTCCTGCGGCGTGCCCTCGGCGACGATCTGCCCGCCGTGCACGCCGGCGCCGGGGCCGATGTCGACCACGTAGTCGGCGAGGCGGATGGCGTCCTCGTCGTGCTCCACCACGATCACCGTGTTGCCGAGGTTGCGCAGGTGGGTGAGGGTGCCCAGCAGGCGCTCGTTGTCGCGCTGGTGCAGGCCGATGGAGGGTTCGTCGAGGATGTACATGACGCCCACCAGGCCGGCGCCGATCTGGCTGGCCAGGCGGATGCGCTGGGCTTCGCCGCCTGACAGGGTGTCGGCGCTGCGGTCCAGGGTCAGGTAGTCGAGGCCCACGTTGACCAGGAACTGCAGGCGCTCGCGGATTTCCTTGAGGATCTTCGCGGCGATCTCGCCGCGGCGACCGGTCAGGGTCAGCCCCTCGGCGTAGTCACAGGCAGCGCCCACCGGCATCGAGGTGACCGCCGGCAGGGTCTTGTCGCCGACCCATACGTGGCGCGCCTCGCGGCGCAGGCGGGTGCCGTGGCAGTCCGGGCAGGGCTGGGTGCTGAGGAACTTGGCCAGCTCCTCGCGCACGGTGGCCGACTCGGTTTCGCGGTAGCGGCGTTCCAGGTTCGGCAGGATGCCCTCGAAGGGGTGCGCGCGCTTGACGATGTCGCCGCGGTCGTTGAGGTAGCGGAACTCGACATTTTCGCGGCCGGAGCCATTGAGGATGAATTTCTGGTGCTCCGGTGGCAGGTCCTGGAAGGGTTCCTCCAGGCTGAATCCGAAGTGTGCGGCCAGCGAGCCGAGCATCTGGAAGTAATAGACGTTGCGCCTGTCCCAGCCGCGGATGGCGCCCTCGGCCAGGGTCAGCTCGCCATTCACCACCCGGCGCGCGTCGAAGAACTGCTTCACGCCCAGTCCATCGCAGGTCGGGCAGGCGCCGGCCGGGTTGTTGAAGGAGAACAGCTTGGGTTCCAGCTCGCTGATCGAGTGACCGCAGATAGGGCAGGCGAAGCGGGCGGAGAAGATGATTTCTTCGCCTTCTTCGTCGTCCATCGGTGCCACGAGGGCGATGCCATCGGCGAGATTGATCGCCGTCTCGAAGGACTCGGCCAGGCGCTGCTGCAGGTCGCCACGGACCTTGAAGCGGTCGACCACGACGTCGATGGAGTGCTTCAGCTTCTTGTCCAGCTTGGGCAGCTCGTCGAGCTCGTAGAGCTTGCCGTTGACCCGGGCGCGGACGAAGCCTTGCGCGCGCATTTCCTCGAACACCGCCAGGTGCTCGCCTTTGCGCTCACGGATCACCGGGGCCAGCAGCATCAACTTGCGGCCTTCGGGCAGCGCCAGGACCTGGTCGACCATCTGGCTGACGGTCTGCGCCTCCAGCGGGATGTCGTGGTCCGGGCAGCGCGGAATGCCGACGCGCGCATACAGCAGGCGCAGGTAGTCGTAGATCTCGGTGATGGTGCCGACGGTGGAGCGCGGATTGTGCGACGTCGACTTCTGCTCGATGGAGATGGCCGGCGACAGACCTTCGATAGTGTCGACGTCGGGCTTTTCCATCATCGAGAGGAATTGCCGGGCGTAGGCCGACAGGGATTCCACGTAGCGGCGCTGGCCCTCGGCGTAGAGGGTGTCGAAGGCCAGGGAAGACTTGCCGGAGCCGGACAGGCCGGTGATCACGATCAGCTTGTCGCGCGGCAGGGTCAGGTCGATGTTCTTCAGGTTGTGGGTACGTGCCCCACGGATGAGGATCTTGTCCACAGCGGCCTCGCATGGCGGGCGAAAACCGCTGAGTATACGTTTCCCCCGGCCGCTGCGGCAAAGCGCCGACTGGTGCCCTCGGCCGGCATGGCTGCTAGAATGCCCGGCTGTTTTTCGGCGTCGGCGCCAGCCGGCCATCCCGGGAGCGGATGGACACGCCAGCGCGGGGCATGAGGCAACGCCCGCATCCATTCTTCCCACGAGGGGCTTATGCACGACACCCACACCGAGCGCATGAGCGGCACCGAAACCCGCGCCGCCATGGGCCTGTCCCTGGTTTTCGCGTTTCGCATGCTCGGCATGTTCATGGTCCTGCCAGTCCTGGCCACCTATGGTCAGGACCTCGCCGGCTCGACCCCGGCACTGATCGGCCTGGCCATCGGCGCCTATGGCCTGACCCAGGCGATCCTGCAGATTCCGCTGGGCACCCTGTCCGACCGCATCGGCCGCCGGCCGATCATCGTCGTCGGGCTGCTGATTTTTGCCGCCGGCGCTGCGCTGGCGGCCAACGCCGATTCCATCTGGGGCATCATCGCCGGCCGCGTGCTGCAGGGCGCCGGGGCGATCTCCGCGGCGGTCATGGCCATGCTTTCGGACCTGACCCGCGAACAGCACCGCACCAAGGCCATGGCCATGATCGGCATGAGCATCGGCCTGTCGTTCGCCGTGGCCATGGTCGCCGGTCCTGTGCTGACCCACCTGTTCGGCCTGCACGGGCTGTTCTGGTTCACCTCCGGCATGGCGCTGGTGGGGCTGCTGATCATCCTCTTCGTGGTGCCGACGCCCGACCATCGCATGCAGCACCGCGAATCCAGCGTGGCCAAGCAGTCGCTGGTGCCGACCCTGAAGAACCCCGAGCTGCTGCGCCTGGACGTCGGCATCCTGGTCCTGCATGCGATCCTCATGGCCAGCTTCGTGGCCCTGCCGCTGGCGCTGGTCGAGCGCGCCGGCCTGCCCAAGGAAGAGCACTGGTGGGTCTACCTGACCGCGCTGCTGGTGGGGTTCTTCGGCATGGTCCCGTTCATCATCTATGCCGAGAAGAAGCGCCAGATGAAGCGCGTGCTCAGTGGCGCGGTAGCGACCCTGCTGCTCTGCGAGCTGTACTTCTGGGAGTTCGGCTACAGCCTCAAGGAGCTGGTGTTCGGCATCGTCGTCTACTTCACCGCCTTCAACCTGCTGGAGGCCTCGCTGCCGTCGCTGGTGAGCAAGGTGTCGCCGGCCGGCGGTAAAGGCACGGCGATGGGCGTGTACTCCACCAGCCAGTTCCTCGGCGCAGCCGTGGGCGGCATTCTCGGCGGCTGGATGTTCCAGCACGGTGGCCTCGACGGGGTGTTCATCGGCTGCGCGGTGCTGGCTGCCCTCTGGTTGGCGATTGCTGTTACCATGCGCGAACCGCCTTACGTGACCAGCATCCGCCTGCCCCTCTCGGAGGAGGCCCTGCGCGACGCAGAGCTGGCACAGCGATTCAAGGCACTGCCCGGTGTGGCAGATGTGATGGTGGTCGCCGAGGAAGGCGCCGCCTATGTCAAAGTGGATACCCAACAAGTCGATCGCATGTCCCTCGAGCGTCTGGCGCAAGCCGCGCCGGTGGCGTGCTGATCCTTCAGGAGAACGTCATGGCCCGTGGGGTTAACAAAGTCATTCTGGTTGGCAACGTCGGTGGTGACCCGGAAACCCGCTACCTGCCCAACGGCAATGCGGTGACCAACGTCACCCTGGCCACCAGCGAGAGCTGGAAGGACAAGCAGACCGGTCAGCAACAGGAACGCACCGAATGGCACCGCGTGGTGTTCTTCGGTCGCCTGGCGGAAATCGTCGCCGAGTACGTGCGCAAGGGTTCGCAGATCTACGTCGAAGGCAGCCTGCGTACCCGCAAGTGGCAGGGGCAGGACGGCCAGGACAAGTACACCACCGAGATCGTGGTAGACATCAACGGCAACATGCAGCTGCTCGGCGGTCGTCCGGGCGCCGGTGGCGACGACGCCCCGCGCGCTCCGCGTGAGCCGCAGCAGCGTCCGCAACAGGCTCCGCGCCCGGCCCCGCAGCAGCAGGCTCCGGCCCCGCAGCCGGCTCCGGACTACGACAGCTTCGACGACGACATTCCGTTCTAAGCGTCGGATCGGTCTCAAAGAAGCCCGGCATTCCCCTTGGGGATGCCGGGCTTTTTCATTTCCGTTTGTAGGAGCGCTGCTAGGCGCATGCCAGCCCCGTAGGATGGGTTGAGGCACGAAACCCATGCGGCGACTGGTGCGGCGCACACGATGCCCGGCCTGGGCGTCTTCCAGGGCAGCATGGGTATCGCCTTCGGCTCAACCCATCCTACGAATCGCAAGGCCTAGCCTTATCCGCCGCTGCCAATCGCACTAGGCAGATCAGCGATACCAGCGCGGCGTATACACCCAGTCGCCGCCGTCGGCGCGGGGGAAGCGCCGGGTCAGCGAAGAACCGATGATCACCAGGGTGCGCATGTCGACCATCTCCGGCCGCAGCTCGCCGAGGGTCAGCACCCGCAGCGCCTCGGCCGGGCGGCCGATGTCGCGGCCGAGCACCACCAGGGTTTCCGGCGCACGGTGTTCGCGGACGATTTCCAGGGCGCGGCCGAGCTGCCAGGGGCGCGCCTTCGAGATCGGGTTGTAGAAGGCCATGGCCAGGTCGGCGAGCCCGGCGTGGGCCAGGCGCTTCTCGATCATGTCCCAGGGCTTGAGGTTGTCCGACAGCGAGATCAGGCAGAAGTCATGCCCCAGCGGTGCGCCGGCCTTGGCAGCCGCGGCAAGCGCGGCGGAGACGCCGGGCAGCACCTCCAGCTCGACGTTGTGCCATTGCGCATCGCTGCTCTCGTGCAGCGCTTCCATCACCGCTGCGGCCATGGCGAACACCCCGGGGTCGCCGGACGAAATCACCACCACCTTGCGTCCGCTCGCCGCCAGCTCGAAGGCATGGCGGGCGCGCTGCATTTCCTCGCGGTTGTCGGTGCAATGGCGCACCTGCTCCGGGCGCAGCGGCTCGGCCATCTTCACGTAGGTCTCGTAGCCGAGCAGGTCTTCGGCTTCATCCAGCGCGCGGCGCACGGCCGGGGTCATGTGCTCGGCGGCGCCGGGACCGAGGCCGATCACGCTGAGGCGACCGCGCGGACGACCGATGACAGCGGCCTGCTCTGGGGAATCGGCGAGGCGCAGACGGATGCCGTTCTGGCTCGAATGCACGGGCGGTAATACGTCTTCGGCGATGAAGCGCAGCGGTACACCGAGCGCCCGGGCGACCTCACCGAGATGCGCATCGGCCATGTGCTCGCTCGGGGCGAGCAGGGCGGCGAGGGCGGCCGGGGCAAGATTCGCGGCGGCCAGGGCGTTGTGGACAAGCGCTTCCAGATTGCCGGTGGGCGCTTCGATTTCAGCGAGCACGCAGCGCGGATGGATCAGCAGTTCATCCCGCTGCGCCGGGCCCGCCTCGCACGTCACCCGCACGCTGCGCCGGGCATCCTCGGCCAGCGGTAACTTCGCGTCGGCCAGCCAGGGCGCTTCACCTTCTATGCGCAGGCTTTCGCCACCGAGCAGGTCGGCGACGAAGCGCTTGCCCTGTTCGATATCGGCCAGTTCGTAGCCGGCGGGCGGCTCCAGCAGGCAGGTGCCGAAGCGCAGCTCGCCGCTGGTGGTGATGGCGGGAGCCACTTCCAGTGCGGCGGCGATCTCGCGCGCCAGGCGGTTCACCCCGGCCAGGCCACCGAGCAGCGGCACCACGGCGCTGCCATCTTCGGCGACGGCCAGTACCGGCGGCTCGGCGCCTTTCTCCTGCAGCAGTGGCGCCAGGCTGCGGATGACGATGCCGGCGGCGCACAGGGCGATGAGCGGGGTGTTGCCGCGGTAGAGCGCACGCAGGGTGTCGCCGAAGTCCTGGTAAAGCTCGTCGGCGCCTTCGGCGCGGCCCTGCAGGCCGTGGATGCGCGCCTGTGGATAAAGCGCCTGCAGGCGTTTCGCGGTGGCCAGGGCGCTGGCGCCGAGGATGACGATGGCGGGGGAGGCGTTCATCAGCCGCGCCACCTTTCGCCGGGAATCACCACCATGGAGAAGTAGGGCGAGGCCATCGGGTCGACTTCGTCCAGCGGCACGATGCGTTGTTCCCGCATGGTCGCGCGCTCGACATAGTGCGCGCCGTCGTCGCGGCCCAGTTCGCGCAGCACGCGGCGGACTTTGTCGAAGTTGCGCCCAAGCTTCATCACCACTGCCGCATCGGCGCTGGCCAGACGCTGCTTCAGCTCGTCTTCCGGCAGCACGCCGGAGAGCACCGAAAGGCTCTGGTTGCGGTACACCAGCGGCACGCCAAGCACCGCCGCGCTGCCCAGCATCGAGCACACACCCGGCACTACTTCCGCCGGATAGCGCTCGGCCAGGCGGTCGTGCAGGTACATGTAGGAGCCGTAGAAGAACGGATCGCCCTCGCAGATCACCGCGACGTCGCGGCCAGCGTCCAGGTGGCGCGCGACCTGCTCGGCGGCGGTGTCGTAGAAGTCGCTGATCACGCCTTCGTAGGTAAGCGGCGGCTCCAGCTTTTCGGTGGTCACCGGGTACACCAGCGGCAGACGCTCCTGCGCCTCGCCCAGGTGCTGTTCGATGATGCCGAAGGCATTGCCGCCGTGGCCCGCGTGGTGCTTGGCCTTGGCCACGAAGTAGGCGACCACGGGCGCGCTCTGCAGCAGGCGCAGGGCCTTGAGGGTGATCAGCTCGGGGTCGCCGGGGCCGACGCCGAGGCCGAGCAGGCGGCCAGTCATCATTCCACCTCCGTGGCCAGGGCGTTCACCGCGGCGGCGGCCATGGCGCTGCCACCGCGACGGCCGCGGACGATCACGTAGGGCACGCCGCGGCTGTCGGCGGCGAGCAGGTCCTTGGATTCGGCGGCGCCGACGAAGCCCACCGGGAAGCCGAGGATGAGCGCCGGTTTCGGTGCGCCGGCATCGAGCATTTCCAGCAGGTAGAAGAGGGCGGTCGGCGCGTTGCCGATCACCACCACGCTGCCTTCCAGGTGCTCGCGCCAGTGCTCCAGGGCGACCGCCGAGCGGGTGTTGCCCAGCTCGCGGGCCAGCGCCGGGACATCGGCTTCGTTGAGAGTGCAGATCACCTGGTTGTCAGCCGGCAGGCGTGCTCGGGTGATGCCTTCGGCGACCATGCGCGCATCGCAGAGGATCGGCGCGCCCTTGGCCAGGGCTTCACGGCCAGCCGTTCCTGCTCCGGGGGAGAAGCGCAGCTCCTGCACCACGTCGACCATGCCGCAGGCGTGGATCACCCGTACGGCGAGTTTTTCCAGGTCGGCGGGGATGGCCGAGAGATCGGCCTCGGCACGGATGGTGGCGAAGGAATGGCGGTAGATCGCCTGGCCATCGCGGATGTAATCAAGCATCGGGAATCACTCCGGGATCGCGCAGCCGGTCGGCGGCGGCGTCGAGGGAAAGGTTGCGCGCCAGCGGCTGGCCGAAGCCGGCCACGCTATTGGCGCGACGGAAGAGGTCGTAGCGGCCGTCGGCGACTGCCAGCAGGGTGAAGGGCGCGACATGGGCGGCGGCGCAGGAGCGCGGGCAACCGCACAGGTGCACGCCGGTCGGCAGCGGCGCTTGCAGGCGCTCGGCCAGGCGCAGGGCGTCGCCCTTGGTGTCGGCCAGGCCACGGGCGCAGCCGGTCGAGCCGCTGCAGGCGATCAATCGGGACAGCGGCTGCTCGGCCGAAATGGTCAGGCCCAGGTCAGCCAGTGCGGCGAGCACGGCATCGGCGCGCTCGTTCGGAATGTTCGGCAGCAGCACGCCCTGCCAGGGCGTGAGGCGCAGGCTGCCGTCGCCTTCACGCTCGGCCAGATCGGCGAGCGCACGCAGCAGTCGGCTGTCCAGGCGGCCGAGCACGAAGCCGGCGCCGATGCTGCACGAGCCTGGCTGGCGCTGCGGGCGAACGCCGAGCTGGGCGAAGGGCTGCACCGGCTGGCGCCGCCAGTTACCCACAGCGGCACCGCGTTGCAGCGGGACGTCGAGCTGCTCCAGCAGGCGTTCGGCCGGTGTCGTTTCGAGGAGTTGGCGCATGCGCGCCTGGCCTTCGCCGGACAGGTCGAGGAACAGGTTCAGCAGCGCTTCGACCAGCGCCGGTACTTGCTCGGTAGCAACAGCGGCGAGGGCCGGTTGATCGTCTGCATGAATTGGCGGGCAGCCCGCGAGGCCGAAAGCAAAACGCCCTTCGTCCATGGCCGAGAGCCAAAGGTCGTGGGGATGTTCGAGCATCGCCAGGCTTTCGCCGCCGTCCAGTTGCAGGGCGAACTTGGCCGACAGGGCGTGGAAGCGCGGATTGTCCTGCAACAGGTCGAGCAGACGCTGTGCCAGTGGCGTGACGTCCCGCTGCATGGCCGGATCGATGCCGGCGGCGGGGCTGAGCAGCAGGTTGCGCACGTCATCGGCGGCGGCCACGCGCGGGCCGAGCCCGGCGGCGAGCAGGTCGGCGGAAAGCGCTGCTTCGGCGCCGGCATGCACGCCACGAATCTGCAGGTTTGCTCGATTGGTCGCTTCCAGCACGCCATCGGCATGACGCTCGGCGGCAGCGGCTATGACGCGCGCGGCGACGGCGTCGAGACGCCCGCCGGGCAGCTTGATGCGGCAGATGCCGCCATCGCGCGAGGCGACGATGCGCAGCAGCCCCGGGCAGGCCGAGGGGCGGATGGCAGTGGATGGGGCAGGGGACGGGCGCTGCACAGGGTCACCAGGGCTGGGTCGCCGTGACCATGCGGATCGCCCCGGAGGGCGACCTCACAACACCGATACACCCCGCTCGATGTCTGCACGTGCGACTGGTCTCGTCGGCAGGTCTCCTGGCTGGCAGGTCCTCATCCAGCGCGGCCTTCCCGGTTGCCCAGTGGCCAATTCGCGCGGACTCGCTGCTTACAGTTGCGGGGGCAGCCACGGTTGGTCCCGTGTTCCCTCTTCGGCCCTGATGGGCACCGACGAAGCGCGTATTATGCCCGCTTTGTCCGAATGCTGGAAAAGCCTGCCCGTCGGATCGGTGGGCAGCGAGATCGAGGAGTTTCCATGACAGCCTGGCTGACCATCGTCGGCATCGGCGAGGACGGCTATGCCGGCCTCGGCAAGGCCGCTCGCCGCGCGCTGCTGGCGGCCGGCGTGGTATTTGGCGGCGAGCGCCAGTTGGACCTTTTGCCGCACTGCCTGAAGGCCCGCCGCGTGGCCTGGCCGAGTCCCTTCGACCTGGCGCCGCTGCTGGCGCGACGCGGCACGCCGACCTGCGTGCTGGCCAGTGGCGACCCGATGTTCTTCGGCATCGGCGCAACGCTCGCGCGGCAGCTGCCGGTGGAGGAGATGCAGGTGCTGCCGGCGCCGTCCTCGGTGAGCCTGGCCGCTGCGCGCCTGGGCTGGCCGCTGCAGGAGGTCGAGCTGCTGTCGCTGGTCGGGCGTCCGCTGGCGGCGCTCAATTCGCGCCTGCATGCGGGGCGTCGCCTGTTGCTGCTGAGCAACGACGGCCGCAGCCCGGCAGCGGTTGCGGCGCTGCTGCGTGAGCGCGGTTTCGCGCCGAGCCGGCTGAGTGTGCTGGAGCACCTGGGCAGCGAACGCGAGCGGCGCATCGATGGTTTGGCTGCCGATTGGGCGGTCGACGAGACGGCTGCGCTCAATGTCATCGCCATCGACTGCGTGGCTGGCGTGGATGCCAGGCGCCTGCCGCTGACGCCCGGCCTGCCGGACGACGTCTATCGCCACGACGGCCAGCTGACCAAGCGCGACGTGCGCGCCGTGACCCTCGCGCGCCTGGCGCCGGAACCGGGCGAACTGCTCTGGGACGTTGGCGCCGGCTGCGGCTCCATCGGTATCGAGTGGATGCGCGCGCACCCCAGCTGCCGTGCCATCGCCATCGAGGCCGACGAAGGGCGCCAGGGCCATATCGCGCATAACCGCGATGCCCTCGGCGTACCCGGTCTGCAACTGGTGGCGGGGCATGCGCCCGAAGCGCTGTACGGCCTCGAAGCGCCGGATGCCATCTTCATCGGCGGCGGCGTCACCGTGTCGGGTGTGCTGGAAAACTGCTGGGCGAACCTGAAGCCGGGCGGGCGCCTGCTCGCCAACGCCGTGACCCTGCAGAGCGAAGCGATGCTGGTGAGCTGGCGCGAGCGCCACGGCGGCGAGCTGGTCCGCCTGCAAGTGGCCCAGGCACAAGCGCTGGGCAGCTTCGACACCTGGCGCGCGGCGCTGCCGATCACCTTGCTGGCGCTGCGCAAACCGTGAGTGGCAAGCGCGTCCTGCTGCTCGGCGGTATCGGTGAGGCGCTGTCCATCGCCCGTCGCCTCGGCCCGCAACACCTGTACAGCCTCGCCGGCCTGGGCAAGGTGCCGGACGACCTGGCCTGCCAGGTGCGCGTCGGCGGCTATGGCGGCGCCGAGGGGCTGGCGCAGTTCATCGTCGAGCAGGGCTACGACCTGCTGCTCGACGCCACCCATCCCTACGCGGCGCAGATCAGCGCGAACGCCGCGCGCGCCGCGCAGCTGGCCGGTGTGCCCTGCTGGGCGCTGCGCCGTCCGGGCTGGCAGGCTGGTGCTGGCGACGACTGGCGCGAGGTGCGCGACTGGGCAGCGCTGATCGAGGCGTCGGCGCCATTCCGCCGTCCGCTGTTCACCCTGGGTCGCGAACCGCTGGAGCACCTGCACGAGATCCCCGCCGAGCAGTTCTGGACGGTGCGCTGCCTGCAGAACCTGCCGGGCACCGAACGCGCCGAAGTGCTTGGCGCACGCGGCCCCTTCACGCTGGAGGGCGAGCGCGAGCTGTTCGAGCGCCTGGGGACCGATGTGCTGATCAGCAAGAACAGCGGCAGCCAGGCCACCGAGCCGAAGCTGCAGGTGGCGCGTGAGCGGGGGATTCCGGTGCTGATACTGGCGCGTCCCGAACTGCCGACGGTGGACCGGCAGTTCGAGGGCGTCGAAGAGATGTGGGAGGCGTTGGGGCCTCTCGTCAACGAATAACGAGCGCTTCAACCGCAGCCTGGGGAGCGGCGTATGACCGCGAAGGGTCATACGCCGCTCGGTTAGCTAACTAGCTGGCGCCGCGGTCGTCGCCGGGCTCAGCGTGATTGCCGTGATCGTCTCCGGCCTCGGCGTGATTGCCATGGTCGTCTCCGGCCTCGGCGTGATTGCCATGGTCGTCACCGGCTTCGGCGTGGTTGCCGTGGTCATCGCCGGCTTCGGCATGGTTGCCATGGTCGTCCCCGGCCTCGGCATGGGTACCGCTACGGCCGCTGTTGCCGGCGCTGTCGCCGCTGTGGCTGCTGCCGCTGTTGGCACTGCCGTGACCGCTGTTGCCGCCGCCATGGCCGCTGCCACCGCCACTGCTGCCTCCACCGTGGCCGCCACCATTGCCGCCGCCGCTGCCACCACCGCCGTGACCGCCACCACCGCCACCGCTGCCACCGCCGCCGTGACCGCCACCGCCGCCGCCGCTGCCACCACCGCCATGGCCGCCACCACCGCCGCCGCTGCCGCCACCGCCATGGCCGCCACCACCGCCGCCGCTGCCGCCACCACCGTGGCCGCCTCCGCCTCCGCCTCCGCCGCTACCGCCTTCCCGCGCCTCGGCGCTGGACAGCGGCGAAAGATTGTCGGGCAGCCAGGAATGAGCCGCTACCAGTGCGCCAGCAACGGCCAGGACCAACAGGCTTTTTTTCAACTTCATGGGAGTCTCTCCATTGGCTTGGGGGCACGAGGCCCGATCCGGGGCTCACATGCTCTGGGTCCACTGACGGCCCTCGTAAAGAGCGGCCAGTGATTGCGGAACACGCCAGGAGGGCGATCGCGCCGACCGGTCGTCGGGCGGCGACGTTTCACTGGCTGGCCTGCTGCAGCGCCGGCTTCGTGGGGGCGGCCGGCGGCATGGGGTTTTCGAGGTAGGTGAGCAGCGCTTCGACGTCCGTTTCGCCCAGCCCCATGTTGGGCATGGCCACCTGGTTGAACTGCTGGTAGAGCGCGCTGGCGATCGGGTCCTGCTCGGCCAGCATGCGGTCCGGCTCGCGCAGCCAGCGGCTGAGCCAGGCGCGTTCGCGGCGCTGGGTAACGCCGACGAGGTCCGGGCCTATGGCCTGGCGCAGGGCATTGGCGTCGGCGCCCAGGGAGTGACAGGCGGAGCAGCGGGTGCGGAACAGCTGCTCGCCGTGCGAGGGCGTGCGCAGCTGGGGCGCGTCGGCGTAGCTGTTGGGCTTGGCGCTGGCCACTTTCCAGTTGTGCAGCTCGTTGCCCAGGCGGTCGGCGAGGATGTACGGATTCTCGAAGGGCGAGACCTTCATCCATTGCCCGGTGGCCTGGTTGCCGATGATCAGGCTGAGGTTGTGCTGGCTCTTGTTCTGCGGGTCGATCCGCGCGTCGAGCAGGCCCAGGCGCTGGCGCAGTTCGGTGATGGCGGCGAAGTCGCCGGTGAGGAAACGCCACCCGGGCCCGACGTGGAAGCGCTCGGCGTAGGCCTTGAGCACTTCCGGGGTGTCGGCCGCCGGGTCGATGCTGATGGAGTAGAAGAACAGGTCCTTGCCGACCCGGTCGCCCAGCAGTTTCTGCACCTGGCGCAGGCGCGCGGTCTCCGCCGGGCAGGTGGCCGAGCAGCCGGTGAAGATGAAGTTGATGGCCACCACCTTGCCGGCGATCAGGTCGTCGAAGAAGCGCAGGTGCCGGCCGTCCTGGTCGACCAGCTCGGTGTTGGGGAAGTAGTCGCGGCCCCAGGGGCCATCGCCCTCGGCGGCCGCCATGTGGCAGACGGCCGCCAGGAGCAGTAGCCAGGGCTTCAGCCACCGGGCCGCGCTTTTCACGGCTGCGCCCCGCTGTTGCTGGTGACATCGCCGGTACGGAAGGTCGGCAGGGCGACGGAGCCGGCGTATTCGACGCCATCCCAGGTCGGCAGCGGCGTCGGCATCAGCTGGAACTGCCCGGGGAACTCGATATCCCAGCGCAGCAGCATGGAGTTGTCCTCGTGCTGGGTGTTGTGGCAGTGCTCCATGTAGGTGCCGGCGAACTCGCGGAAGTGGATGGCCATCTGCACTTCCTGTTGGCTGTCGGCGTCCTCGCCAATGCGGTAGACGTCCTTGCGCGCCCACTTTTCCCACTCCGGCGGCGCCTTGCCGCCACGGCTGAGGACGATGCCTTCCTCGAAGTGCACGTGCACCGGGTGGCTCCAGCCGTTGCCGCCGTTCTGGATCTTCCACACCTCGAGGGTGCCGTCACCGCTCCAGCCCGCGTCGGTCGGCCCGTTGGCCAGCTGCGGCGCGGCGGAGACGCGCAGCGAGTTCATGCTGAAGCCCAGGCCGCCGTCGGTCTTGATGGTCCAGGGCGCTTCGTCGGTGCCGTCGGAGCGGCCGAAGATGAAGGTGCGATGGCGGGCCTGGGCGAGCTTCGCCTTGTCGGCCGGGTTGTCGCGGTCGAGGGTCAGCGGAATCATCTTCTTGCCGGCGGGCTTGCCCGGCTTGGCCGGCTCGTAGGCCACCGGGTCGAGGCTGAGGTCCTGGCCGCTGTAGGGTTTGACGATGAACTGCATGACCAGGCCGACGCCGGGGTCGCCTCTGTCCCATTGCGGGCCCTTGCTGCCCTGCTTGATGACCGCCTTGTACTTCTCCGAGAGCACGTCGGCCAACGGCACGTCGCGCTTGGTGCCCTTGCCGGTGTCGTGTTCCTTGAGATTGACCAGGTAGAGCTTGTCGCCGGGCTTGATGCCGTTGCGGGAGAAGTTGACCAGGATGTCGTAGCGCTCGGCGATGCCCTGGGTCGGCAGGATGGCGTTGTTGTTGCTGCGGTCGCCGTCGCCATCGAGGTCCATGCTGCCGTCGAAGGGCACCGCGTGCTCCATCAGGTTGCCGTCGTTGGCGACCATGTGGAACGGCACCCGCGCATAGGTCAGGTTGGAGCCGGAGGGGCCCTGGAACTCGCCGCCCTTGCCGTTGATCTCGCGGACCAGGGCAAGCTTCAGGTAGCGCGACACCGAGCCGTTGAGGATGCGGAAGCGGTAGTTGCGCGCGCGCACGTTGAGGTAGGGCTTGTACTCCCAGTTGGTCAGCACCTGGTCGCCGAGGAAGCCGTCGGTGTTGAACGGGTTGAACCACAGCTGGCCGCTCTGATCCCAGGCCTTGTCGGCGATCACCAGGTTGACGTCGTAGTCGCGGTTGCCCCAGGCCAATGCCGAGCCGCTGGGCAGGCGCAGGTTGACGCCGTCGTCGATGGCCTCGTTGCCGCGGTCCAGGGCGCTGTAGTAGTTCATCATCGCGGCGTTGCCCTTGTAGACGTTCTGCGCGGTGAAATCGAGCATGTGGTCGTGGAACCAGTGGGTGCTCATGGTTTCGCGCCAGTCGCCGCGGATGTTGATGCGGCCGTTCTGGCAGGTCTTCAGGCCTGGTTGCTCGTCATACACCCAGAGGGTTTCGCCGGGGGCGCAAGGGAAGGCCGCGCGCGGGTCCTGGGCTCGGGTGTTGATGCTGTCGTAGCCGGCCAGCTGGATCGGCCAGCGGTAGTCGTAGTACTGCCCGGGGAAGAAGAACGCCGCGGTATAGCCGTCGCTTTCCGCCGGGGTGTGGCCGTTGTGCTCGTGGGTGCTGATGGTGTGCAGGCCGAAACCGCGGTTGGCCGCCGGGTCGATCGGCAGGGCGTTGTAGTGGCGCATCAGCAGCGGCTGGCCGTAGCGCACCATGAGCAGCTTCGGCGGCAGGGTGCCGTCGAAGGTCCACACCGAGTTGTGGTCCTGGATCGGCATCAGCGGGTGGATGCGGATCGGGATGCCCTTGGTTGTGCCGTCGAAGCCCTGCGTACCCGTGGTGTTGTGGTAGAGCCCGCCAGGCGCGAACTCACCGACCGCGTAGTGGTGCATCTGCCAGGCGTCGCGCACGCCGCCGTTGGCGCGTGCGCCGGCCTGCACGGTCTTGTACGCGGCCTGCGGGTAGAACTCGTTCCAGCGCTGGTGCGACCAGCCCTTGCCCGGTGGCCGGCCCTCGGCGGGCGAACCGATCGGCTGGCGGTTGAGGAAGTCCTCGATCGGCCGCTTCCAGGGGTTGCGGTCGAGCACGTTGGCGAACTGGCTGGGGTAGGGCGTCAGCCCCGGCTGCTTGAGGAAGGCGTCCAGTGCGCTGCTTGCCGGGCCGCTGCGGGCGACGCTGAGCGGGTCCTGCTCGGGAGCCGGGCCAACGGTCGGCAGCGGGAAGGTCAGGGGGCCGGGCGGGGTCGTCGGGTCCAGTTTCACCGGGCCGAATTCCTCGAACAGCAGCATCTGCTGGGTGAACGGCTGGGCGCCGAACAGGGGGCTCGGCTTGCCGTTGGTGGGGTAGTTGAACGAGGTCTGCTGCAGCGGCGGCAGGACGTTCTCGGTGCGCGGCGTAGTGCGGTCGCCCTCCACGCCGTTGGGCAGGTCGAAGGCGCCCTGGTTGGCATCCGGGGTGTTGGCCAGTTCGGCGGCCGCGTCGACGTCGTTGGGGACGTCGCGGAAGTAGGAGACATCGTTGTCCGGCGGCTGGCCGAAGTCGTCCAGCGAGGAGGCCTGCAGCGCCGGCGCGGCAGCCAGGATCAGGGTGCAGGAGAGGTTCCTGAGACGGCGTGAGGGAACCCTGGGGCGTTGTGAGTTCATGTTCGGCTTCCTTCGCTTCGCGAGCGGATGGGTCGACGTAGCGATCCGCGGTGTACGGAACGGCCGCGGGTGTTTCTGGTGTTGGCGAAGGGGCCGTCGCAAAGCTCGCGCCACAATTTGCAACAAATTGCCTGGCGCGCCGCTGGCCTAGTGCCATGCGGCTTGCAGGAGAGAGTGAGGAAGAAGTGAGGGGGAACGCGGCTGGGGATATTGCCCCGAGCCCGGGGGATCGGCGGCCCGCTGGCGGGGAATCAGCGCAGCGCCAGCGAGCCGATGGGCTGGTACTCGGCGCCCAGCTTTTTGGCCAGCAGGCGGGCACGGCCGAGACGCACGGGGCCGCTTTCGATGTCCACCAGCAGCGTCGGGCAGGGCAGTGGCGACAGGGGGGCGCTGTCGCTCAGGCGGCCGTCGGTGAGGATCAGCAAACGCTGGTTTTCACCAGGCTTGTGGCGCTGGCGCCGTTGCAGCCAGTCACTGGCCTGGGCGAGTGCTTCGGGGAGCGGCGTGCCGCCGCCGGCGCCCACTTCGCGAAGCCAGTCGCGCAGCTCTCGCGAGGCTTTCTGGCCTTGCCACAGCCAGCGCGGTTCGCTGCCTGCGGCGTGCAGCACGGCGAGGCGTGCGCGCTTGCGGTAGGCTTGCTCGAAGACGTTTGCCAGCAGGCCCTTGGCCTGGCTCAGCGCGCCGTGGCGGTGGGTGCTGGCCGAGGCGTCGAGCAGGACCAGCCAGAGTTCCTGGGGCCGCGCGCTGCGGGCATGCCAGCGCAGATCGTCGCGCTTTCGCGGGCGGCCGTGGCGCAGCGTCGCCGGCCAGTCGATGCGCAACTGCGCGCCGTCGCGGCGGGCGCCGCTGCGGCCGCCGGCGAGCTGGCCGGGTCTGGGGTTGGCATCCGCGCCTGGGGCCGGGCGCGGGCGGATGCTCAGGGCTTTTTTGGCCAGCGCGGCAATTCGCGCGCGGCGCCCATCGGCACGGCGCGGGCGGGCAGTTCGCCCCACTGGCCGTCGCCCTGATTGCCTTGCTGCGGTTCGTTGGCGCTCGGTGCTTGCGCGGATGGCGGCTGGCTCTGCGCGGGCGGCGAATGACGGCGGCGGTGGGCCAGGGCGAAGGGATCGAGCGCGTCGATATCCACCGCTTCGATGCGGTCGGCGCCGCGCCAGGCGGCATGCGCGCGGGCGCCCCGCAGCCAGACCAGATCGGCGCGCAGGCCGTCGACGCCGGCGGCGTAGCAACGCTCGGCAATCGCCTGCAATGCGTCGTCGTCCAGCGGGATGTAGGCCAGGCGCTGGCGCGCGTCGCTGCAGCGCTGGCGCAGGGCCTCCTGCTCGGCTTGCCAGCGTGCAAGGAAGGCCTGCGGATTGGCATCGAAGGCCAGGCGGCGGCGGACGATCTCGGCGCGCTCGGCCGGTTGCGGGGTGCTGTCCAGCTCGACCTTGAGGCCGAAGCGGTCGAGCAGTTGCGGGCGCAATTCGCCTTCCTCGGGGTTCATGGTGCCGATCAGCACGAAGCGCGCCGGGTGGCTGTGCGACAGGCCATCGCGCTCGACGTGGTTTACCCCGCTGGCGGCGACGTCCAGCAGCAGGTCCACCAGGTGGTCGGGCAGCAGGTTCACCTCGTCGACGTAGAGCACGCCGCCGTCGGCGTTGGCCAGGATGCCCGGCGAGAAGCGCGCGCGGCCTTCGCCCAGTGCGGCATCGAGGTCGAGGGTGCCGACGATGCGCTCTTCGCTGGCACCCAGCGGTAGGGTGACGAAGCGCCCGCCATCGAGCAGGTCGGCGACGCCGCGGGCCAGGGTCGACTTGGCCATGCCGCGCGGTCCCTCGATCAGCACGCCGCCGATGGCCGGGTCGATGGCGGCCAGGCACAGCGCCAGTTTCAGGTCGTCGGCGGCGACCACGGCGGCGAGGGGGAAGTGCGCTTGCATCGGGTTTACCTGTGGCGGGCGTGAGAGGGCGAATGGTAGCGAAGGCGGAAGGGTCGGGCGACCGTTGCGGATCGGTCCGATAGACAAGAGTGATTGAAAGCCCTGCGGCGATGCAGTAAGTTGGCCCTCAACTTGTGGAGATAACCATGTCGTCCAGCCTGTCCATCCAGTCCCTCGCTCGCCTCGGTGCCATCGGCTCCGTGGTCGCTCGCGCGCAGGTTCTGGCTGCTGCGGCCGGTTATTTCTTTTATGGGTATTGGTTTAGCCACAGGCGCGCCTGATACCCCACAGGCGCCCTAGCAAGCAGGGTCGCCAACCAGACAGATTCACGAAACCCCGGTCGGCAACCCGACCGGGGTTTTTGTTTTTCCGGCCCACAAGGCCAACACACTTCAAGCACAGGATCGAAACATGACCGCTTACACCACCTACCGCTATTACCGCACCTCCGACTGGCGATTTAGCAGCCGCGCCGCTGCCACACCCGAACGACTCAGTCGAACACTCAGATAGCGCCGCGCGCGGCAGATGACCGCGCCGGCCAAGGATGCCCACCGATGAACTCTTCCGTTTCCGCCCTGATCCGCCACGACCTGCCGCAGTCCGCCGAAGTCCTCGACCTGCCGCTGCCCTCCGCTCGCCGCCGCGAACAGCCGCTGCCGAGCCCCGCCGAACTGCGCCAGCGCCTGCCGCTGCCTGCCGCCATTGCTCACCAGGTCCGCGAAGGCCGCGAGGCCATCCGCGCCGTCCTCGATGGTCGCGACCCACGCCTGCTGGTGGTGGTCGGCCCGTGCTCCATCCACGACCCCGAGTCCGCCCTCGAATACGCCGACCGCCTGGCCGCGCTGGCGCCGCAGGTGAGCGACCAGCTGCTGCTGGTGATGCGCGCCTACGTCGAGAAGCCGCGCACCACCGTCGGCTGGAAGGGCCTGGTGTACGACCCGCAGCTGGATGGCAGCGGCGACATGGCCGGGGGCCTCGTGCTGTCGCGCAAGCTGATGCTGGGCATGCTCGAACGCGGCCTGCCGATCGCCACCGAACTGCTGCAACCGCTGGTGGCCGGCTACTTCGACGACCTGCTCGGCTGGGCCGCCATCGGTGCGCGCACCAGCGAGTCGCAGGTGCACCGCGAGATGGTCAGCGGGCTGGATCTGCCGGTGGGCTTCAAGAACGGCACCGACGGCAGCATCGGCATCGCCACCGACGCCATGCGCTCGGCGGCGCACCCGCACCAGCACTTCGGCATCGACCCGCAGGGCCGGCCGTCGCTGGTGCAGACCCAGGGCAATCCGGACACCCACCTGGTGCTGCGCGGCGGCCACGGCGGGCCGAACCACGATGCGGACAGCGTGCGGAAGATCCGCGAAGGGCTGGAGAAGCTGGGCATCGCGCCGAGCATCATGGTCGACTGCAGCCACGCCAACAGCGGCAAGGACCCACTGCGCCAACCGGCGGTCCTGCAAAGCGTGCTCGACCAGCGCCTGGCCGGCGACACATCCCTGCGCGGGGTGATGCTCGAAGGGCACCTGTTCGACGGCTGCCAGCCGCTGTCCGGCGAGCTGCGCTACGGCGTCTCGATCACCGACGGCTGCCTGGGCTGGAGCGGTACCGAGGCGTTGCTGCTGGATGCGGCGGAGCGGTTGCGTCGCGGCTGAGCGGTGCCGTAGGAGCGGATCTTATCCGCGAAAATCCTGGCGCCGATGCAACCTTGTAGGAGCGCGCCATGCGCGCGAATCGCGGACAAGGTCCGCTCCTACAGGGGCGTCGCGTCATGGTGTACATCCGCGAGCGGTTGTGCGCCCTACGGTCGATCCGTGCCGCGTAGGAGCGGATCTTGTCCGCGAAAATACTGGCACCGATGCGACCTTGTAGGAGCGCGCCATGCGCGCGAATCGCGGCCATGGGCCGCTCCTACAGGGGCGAGCGGACTCCGTCGATGATACGGATCGCGGATGAATCCGCTCCTACGAAGAACCGGTCGGCGCTATTGCTCCTCGCTGTCCACCAGGATGTTCTCCAGCGCCTCGCGGTATTCGCCGGGCTCTTCCCACAGCCCGCGCTGCTGCGCTTCGACCAGCCTTTCGGCGATGTCGCGCAGGGCTTCGGGGTTGTGCTGGCGGATGAATTCGCGGGTGTCTTCGTCGAGCACGTAGGCATCGGTGAGCAGCTGGTATTGGTGATCGTCGACCAGTTCGCTGGTGGCGTCGAAGGCGAACAGGTAATCCACCGTTGCCGCCATTTCGAAGGCGCCCTTGTAGCCGTGGCGCTTCATCCCGGCGATCCACTTCGGGTTCACCGCGCGGGCGCGGACGACGCGGCCGATCTCTTCCTTCAGCGTGCGGATGCGCGGGTTGTCCGGCTGGCTGTGGTCGCCGTGGTAGCTGGCGACACGGCGGTCCTGGATGACTTCCGCCGCCGCCAGCATGCCGCCCTGGAACTGGTAGTAGTCGTTGGAATCGAGGATGTCGTGCTCGCGGTTGTCCTGGTTGTGCAGCACCGCCTGCAGGCCCTCCAGGCGACGCGCGAAACCTTCGCGGGCCGGCGTGCCTTCGTCGCCGGCGCCGTAGGCGTAGCCGCCCCAGTTGAGGTAGGCAGCGGCGAGGTCGGCGCGGCTTTCCCAATTGCGTTCCTCGATCACGCCTTGCACGCCGGCCCCGTAGGAGCCGGGTTGCGCACCGAAGATGCGCCAGCCGGCCTGGCGTCGGGCGTTTTGCTCCTCCACTCCGCTCGCTTGCAGTTGCGCGCATTCGGCGCGCACGCGGGCGGCCAGCGGGTTCATGTCTTCCGGCTCGTCGAGCGCGGCGACTGCTTGCACGGCTGCGTCGAACAGCCGGATCAGGTTGGCGAAGGCGTCGCGGAAGAAGCCGGAGACGCGCAGGGTCACGTCCACGCGCGGGCGGTCGAGCAGGCTCAGCGGCAGGATCTCGAAATCCTCCACGCGCTGGCTGCCGGCCTGCCACACCGGGCGCACGCCCATCAATGCCAGGGCCTGGGCGATGTCGTCGCCGCCGCTGCGCATGGTCGCCGTGCCCCACACCGAGAGCCCGAGCTGGCGCAGGTGGTCGCCGTGGTCCTGCAGGTGGCGTTCGAGTAGCCGGCTGGCGGACTGGAAGCCGAGGCGGTAGGCGGTTGGCGTGGGCAGGTTGCGCACGTCGACGGTAAAGAAGTTGCGCCCTGTGGGCAGCACGTCCAGACGTCCGCGACTCGGCGCGCCGCTGGGCCCAGCGGGAACGAAGCGGCCTTCCAGCGCTGCCAGCAACTGGCCGATCTCGTTGTCGCCGCAGGCATCGAGCAGCGGCGCCACCTGTTCGCGCAGCTGGCGCAGGACTTGCGCGCTGGCCTCGCCAGGCGTTGCCAGGTCGTTCTCGATCAGCAGCAGGGCGAGCAGTTCCAGGCGCTCGCGGGTATCGCCGTTGCTGCGCCAGGGCTCGTCGCTGACGACGGCCAGCAAGGCCGGACGCGGGCCTTCCCAGGCCTCGGCGAAATTGCAGTCCAGCGGATCGCGGCCGAGCTTCAGGTCCTCGGCAAGCGCGCGCAGCAAGCTCGCGTTCGCGCCGCGACCATCGCCGCGCGGAATGCGCACCAGCGACAGCAGCGTGTCGCGGCGCAGCTGGCCGACCGGCGATTCGCCGAACACGTGCAGGCCGTTGCGGATCTGCGATTCCTTGAGGTCGCACAGGTAGGCGTCGAGCTGCGGCAGCCAGCTGTCCTCGTCGTCGTTCAGCTGCAGGCCGAGCTCGCGGTCGAGCGCGGCGGCGCGCACCGCGTCGAGGATTTCCCCGCGCAGCTGTTCGGCGCGGCGCGGGTCGAGCAGCGAGGCGTCGTAGTACTCGTCGGCCAGGCGTTCGAGGTCGCGCAGCGGGCCGTAGTTTTCCGCGCGGGTCAGCGGCGGCATCAGGTGGTCGATGATCACCGCCTGGCTGCGGCGCTTGGCCTGGGCGCCTTCGCCGGGGTCGTTGACGATGAACGGGTAGAGGTTCGGCAGCGGGCCGAGGATCGCGTCGGGCCAGCATTCCTCGGACAGGCCGACGCCCTTGCCGGGCAGCCATTCGAGGTTGCCGTGCTTGCCGACATGGATCACCGCATCGACGCCGAATACCTCGCGCAGCCAGAAGTAGAAGGCCAGGTAGCCGTGCGGCGGGACCAGCGCCGGGTCGTGGTAGATGGCCGCCGGGTCGAGCTGGTAGCCGCGCGCCGGCTGGATGCCGACGAAGGCCAAGCCGAAGCGCAGGCCGGCGACCATCATGCGACCGCCACGGAACATCGGGTCCTGCTCGGGCTCGCCCCAGCGCTCGCGCACGGCTTGCTGGTTGGCGGCCGGCAGGCGGGCGAAGCAGGCGAGGTAATCGTCCAGCGCCAGGCTCTGTGCGCAGGGGCGCAGGTCGAGGCTGTCGAGGTCGTTGCTGACGCCGCCGAGCAGGCTGTGGATAAGCGCGGTGCCGTCTTGCGGTAGGCCGGCAAGCGGATAGCCCTGGTCTTCCAGCGCACGCAGGATATTCAGCGCGGCGGCCGGTGTGTCGAGGCCGACGCCATTGCCGATGCGGCCGTCGCGGGTCGGGTAGTTGGCCAGGATCAGCGCCACGCGCTTGTCGGCGTTGCGCTTGCGACCAAGGGTGATCCAGCGCCGCGCCAGCTCGGCGACGAAGTCCATGCCCGGCAAATGGGGCAGGTAGCAGACCACGTCGCTCTGGCTGCGCTCGCTGCGCCAGGCCAGGCCCTTGAAGCTGATCGGGCGGGTGATCAGGCGGCCGTCCAGCTCCGGCAGCGCAATGTGCATCGCCAGGTCGCGCGGCCCCAGACCCTGCGGGTTGGCGCGCCACTGTTCGAGGTTGTCCAGCGAGCAGATGGCCTGCAACACCGGCACGTCGCGGCGGAATGGCCGGGCTTGCGGTGCCTCGGGATTCGACTGGGCGAAGCCGGTGGTGTTGATGATCAGTTCGGCGTCGGCCTCGTCCAGCAGTGCTTCGGCCTGCTCCAGGCAGGCGCCTTCCTTCAGGCTGGCCACGGCAATCGGCAGCGGGTTGAGCTGTTGCGCGCGCAGGCGTTCGCAGAAGGTGTCGATGAAGCCGGTGTTCGCCGCTTGCAGGTGAGTGCGATAGAACAGCAGCGCGGCGACGGGCCAGTCCGCATTCCACTCGGCTTGCCAGTGGGCGAGGGTGGCTGCTGCCTGCTGCGGATGATGCAGCGCCACACGCGGCAAGGTGCGCGGTTCGCGCCACGGATAGTCGCGCTCCAGGTACTGCGCGGCCAGGCAGGCGAAGAACTGCCGGGCGTTGTCCAGGCCGCCCTGGCGCAGGTACTGCCAGAGGCGTTCGGCTTCTTGCGGCGACACAGTGCAGAGCGCGGCCAGCTCGGGATCGGGCTTGTCGTCGCCGGGTGCGAGGATCAGCGTGGCGCCGCGCTCGGCCAGCGCTACCAATTGCTCGATGCCGTAGCGCCAGTAGCCGACGCCGCCGTGCACCGATATCAGGATGACCTTCGCGTGCTGCAGCACCTCGTCGACGTAGAGGTCCACCGAGGCGTGATTCTGCAGCTGCATGGGGTTGGCCAGGCGCAGGCTCGGGTAGTCCTCCGGCAACTCGCGGGCGGCCTCGGCAAGCAGCGCGAGGTGCGAGTCGCCGCTGCAGAGAATGACCAGCTCGGCGGGCGTCTGGGCCAGGTGGGCGATGCCGTCGTCGGGGACGAAGCCGCCGGGTTGGGTGCGCAGCAGGTGCATGGGCGTGCTCGGTTGTGGCTCTTCGTAGGAGCGAGCTTGCTCGCGAACCAAACCCGCTGCTGGGCTATTCGCGAGCAAGCTCGCTCCTACGAAAAGCGGTGTTACGCCAGCGCGGTGCGCAGCTCGTTGGTGATGGCCGCCTGGTCCAGCTCCTGGCCGATCACCACCAGGCGCGTGGCGCGGGTTTCGTCGCTCAGCCACTTGCGGTCGAAGTGCTTGTCGAAGCGCTTGCCGACGCCCTGGATCAGCAGGCGCATGGGCTTGCCGGGGATGGCGGCGAAGCCCTTGATGCGCAGGATGCCGTGGCGCTCGACGAGTTGGCCGAGGGCTTCCAGCAGGGCGCGCTCCTCGACTTCCGGCAGGTCGACGTGGAAGGAGTCGAACTCGTCGTGGTCGTGGTCCTCGTGCCCTTCGTGATCGTGGTGGGTCGGGCGGCTGTCGATATGCAGCTCGGCCTCGGCGTTCAGTCCCAGCAGCACCGAGAGCGGCAGCTGGCCGGCGCTGGCCTCGATGATCTTCACCGCCGGCGGCAGTTCTTCGGCGACGTGCGCGCGCACCTGGGCGATGGTGGCGGCGTCGAGCAGATCGGCCTTGTTCAGCACCACCAGGTCGGCGCTGGTGAGCTGGTCTTCGAACAGTTCGTGCAGCGGCGATTCGTGGTCGAGGTTCGGGTCCTGCTTGCGCTGCTCGTCCACTTGCTCGGGGTGCGCGGCGAAGGTGCCGGCGGCCACGGCCGGGCTGTCGACCACGGTGATCACCGCGTCGACGGTGCAGGCGTTGCGGATTTCCGGCCACTGGAAGGCCTGCACCAGCGGCTTGGGCAGGGCCAGGCCGGAGGTCTCGATGAGGATCTGGTCGAGGTCGCCGCGGCGGGCCACCAGCTCGCGCATCACCGGGAAGAACTCTTCCTGCACGGTGCAGCACAGGCAGCCGTTGGCCAGCTCGAAGACGCGGCCGACGGCCTCTTCTTCGCTGCAGCCGATGGAGCATTGCTTGAGGATTTCGCCGTCGATGCCGAGCTCGCCGAACTCGTTGACGATCACCGCGATGCGGCGGCCTTCTGCGTTGTCGAGCATGTGCCGGAGCAGGGTGGTTTTGCCGGCGCCGAGGAAGCCGGTGACGATGGTGACGGGGAGCTTGGCCAGGGTTTGCATGTTCGCCTCTGCGCAGAGGACGGGATGCAGAGGCGCGCGCACGGAGCAGCCGTGCAACGGAAGCCGCCACCCGGATCACCCCGCCCGGTTGTCGTAATGCTGTGCGAGGCAGGTCTCCTGGCTCGCGATCCGGCTTTCGCCTCGTCCTTCGCCTTCCCACCTTGCGGCAGTGGCATTCGAAGGAGTTCCGATCGCTTACAGTTGCGGGGGCAGCCGTGGCTTGGACCACGTTCCCTCTTAGCTTCGGCGCGCGGCCGAAGAACCTCGAAGGCGCACAGGCTACGCAGGCCGCCTGGGCCGGTCAATCGCCACCCGGCCGTTGACGGCGCGCGGGGCCCGTGCTGAG
This sequence comes from Pseudomonas sp. QL9, assembly GCF_041409665.1. NCBI lineage: Bacteria > Pseudomonadati > Pseudomonadota > Gammaproteobacteria > Pseudomonadales > Pseudomonadaceae > Pseudomonas > Pseudomonas sp. QL9. The sequence continues at coordinate 1,921,617 of NZ_CP166971.1, read as the reverse complement.
CTGCCCGGCGATTCCCCGCCCGAGGAGGCCCGCATGATCCTGGTTGCCGGATTGGGCTGCCGCAAAGATTGCGGCGCCGACGAACTGCTCGCCCTGCTGCGGGCCTGCCTGCGCGAAGCCGGGCTCGACGAGACGCTGCTGAAAGCCTTGGCCAGCAGCGAGGCCAAGGCATTGGAGGGCGGCTTGCGCGAACTCGCGCGCCAGTTGCGCTTGCCGCTGGAGCTGCTGCCCGCCGAGCGCCTGTTGCCCTACGAAAGCCAGCTCAGCTCGACCTCGGCGCTGGTGCGCCAGGCCACCGGCAGCCCCGGCGTGGCCGAAGCCTCCGCGCTGGCGCTGGCCGAGGCGCTGGCCGAAGGCCCGGCGCGCCTGGTGCTGACCAAGCGGCGCAGCGCCAACGCCACCTGCGCGCTGGCCATGGCGCCCTTTGCGTTGGGATAGACTGCGCACCTTTTCCGATCCGAAGCGAAGCCAGCATGACGGTCTATTTCATCGGCGCCGGCCCCGGCGATCCCGAGCTCATCACGGTCAAGGGCCAACGCCTGGTGCGCAGCTGCCCGGTGATTCTCTACGCCGGCTCGCTGGTGCCCGAGGCGGTGCTGGAAGGGCACAGCGCGGAGGTGGTGGTGAACACCGCCGAGCTGCACCTGGAGCAGATCATCGCGCTGCTTGCCGAGGCCCACGGCAAGGGCAAGGACGTGGCCCGCGTGCACTCCGGCGACCCTTCGCTGTACGGCGCCATCGGCGAGCAGATCCAGCACCTGCGCCGACTCGGCATCCCCTACGAGATCGTCCCCGGCGTCACTGCGACGGCTGCCTGCGCCGCGCTGCTGGGCTGCGAGCTGACACTGCCGGATATCTCGCAGACGCTGATCCTCACCCGCTATGCGAGCAAGACGAAGATGCCCGAGGGCGAGCAGTTGGGCGACCTGGCGCGGCACCGGGCGAGCATGGCTATCCACCTGGGTGTGGGGCAGTTGGAGAAGATCGTCGAGGAGCTGCTGCCGCACTACGGAGCGGACTGCCCGATCGCGGTCATCCACCGCGCCAGCTGGCCGGATCAGGACCAGGTCACCGGCACCCTCGGCGATATCCTGCCCAAGGCCCGCGCCAAGGGCTTCAAGCGCACCGCGCTGATCCTCGTCGGGCACGTACTGGGGGCAGAGGGCTTCACCGAATCGTCGCTGTACAGCGCCCGGCACCAGCACCTGTACCGGCCGTCCTAGCGCTCCCGCGCTTTTAGTAGCGGCGCCAGCAGCGCCTGCATGCTGCGCCAGTGCGAGCCTTCCCAGAACACCCGGTCGCAGGCGTCGCAGGCGAGGTAGCGGCTGTGCCGCGCGGCGATGCTTGGCGGTACGCGGCTGCGGGCGAGCTCGGCTGGCAGCTCGTGCAGCGGATGGTTGCAGCGCAGGCACAGGCTGAACGGCCGTGCGCTGCGCGCCAGGTCCAGGCGCTCGAAAAGTTCGCGCAGTTGCGGCGCCGGTTTGCGCGCATGCAGGTAGCAGCCGTGGCTGATGATCCGCCGCTTCAGCAGTTCGCGGTCGCGGGTCAGCACGACGCGCCCCTCATGGGCGCCGATCTCGGCGATCTGGCCGTCCTCGAAGGCGTTGTCGTAGAGGGTGTCGAAGCCGCTCATGCGCAGCAGCGCGGCAAGCCCGCCGAGGTGGGCGTCGGCGATGAAGCGCAGCACCCGCAGCGGTCGCGTGCGCACCTTGAGCAGCGGGCTGATGTCCAGGCGTTCGAACTTCGGGTATACGGCGACCCGGTCGCCATCCAGGATCAGCCGGTCGAAGCCCACCGACTCGCCGTTGAGCAGCACCAGCTCGACTTCCGTATGCGGCACGCCGAGGGCTTCGATCATGTGCTTCACCGTCGCGGATTGCGCACACACGCAATCGAACGCCCGCCGCCGACGCAGGCTCGGCAGGAAGTCGTTGAGCTCCTCGTAGAAACGGAAGGTCGCGGTGATCATGCGAGGAAGTATGGCAGGCGGGGGAGGGGTGGCCAGGTGGGGTGGGCGGTTGGCGTCATCCCGTAGAAGCGGATCTCATCCGCGAGATTCCCCGCGCCGATCCACCCGTAGGGCGCATGACCGCGTTCGCGGTTATGCGCCGCGGCCCGGCACGAAAACGGCGGATAACCCCCACGGGGTTATTCGCCCTACGGGGGCGGTATTCGTGGTGGGGGCTGGCCTCAGGCCTCCCAGTCGTCGCGCCGTTCGGCCAGCCCGTGGCGGATGTACCAGCGCACGCCCAGATGCACGCCGAGCGCCGCCAGGACGGTGAGGAAGATGTGCAGGGATTCGGCTTCCATGTCCTTCCCTCCAGGGTGATCGAAGGCTTCCAGCCTAACGCTGCGGCGGTCGGTCGCACAGGTACAGATCGGCCGCCGGACAGCGGAGCAGTTCAGAGCGACTGGATGATCCGCCCCAGGGTCTCCATGGCCTTTTCGCTGCGCGTCGTCCACGGGTGGCCGTGGTTCAGCCGCAGGCAGTGGCGGAAGCCGCGGGTGGCGGAGAAGATCGGCCCCGGGGCGATGCTGATGCCCTGGGCCAGGGCCAGTTGGAACAGGCGCAGCGCGTCGATTCGCTCGGGCAGTTCCAGCCAGAGGAAGTAGCCGCCGCTGGGGCGGGTCACCCGGGTTTCATCGGGTAAGTGCCGGGCCACCGCGGCGAGCATCGCGTGCTGCTGGCTTTCCAGGGAATGGCGCAGCTTGCGCAGGTGGCGGTCGTAGCCGCCGTGCTGCAGGTAGTCGGCGATGGCCGCCTGGGCCGGCACCGAGGCCGACAGGCTGGTCATCAGCTTGAGCCGGGCGATCTGCTCGTGGAAGCGCCCGCCGGCCACCCAGCCGACCCGGTAGCCTGGCGCCAGGCTCTTGGAGAAGCTGCTGCAGTGCATCACCAGGCCTTCGCTGTCGTAGGCCTTCACCGGCTTGGGCGCCTGCTGGGCGAAGTACAGCTCGGCGTAGACGTCGTCCTCGATCATCGGCACCTGGTGCTTTGCCAGCAGGCCGGCGAGGGCGCGCTTCTTGTCCTCGCTCATGCTGGCGCCGAGCGGGTTCTGGAAGTTGCTCATGAACCAGCAGGCGCGGATCGGCAGGCGCTCCAGGCTGTCGGCCAGCACGTCGAGGTCGATGCCCTCGCGCGGGTGCACGGGGATTTCCACGGCCTTGAGCTTCAGCCGTTCGAGCACCTGCAGGGTGGCGTAGAAGGCTGGCGCCTCGATGGCCACCAGGTCGCCGGGGCGGGTGACCACCTGCAGGCACAGGTTCAGCGCTTCCAGCGCGCCGTTGCTTACGACCAGTTCTTCCACCGGCAAGGGCGTGCCATTGACCATGTAGCGCAAGGCGATCTGCCGGCGCAGGGCGTGGCTGCCGGGCGTCATGTCGGCGACCGTGGCGCGCGGGTCCATGTCGCGCACGGCCTGGGCCATGGAGCGCGCCAGGCGTGGCAGGGGGAACAGTTCCGGGGCCGGGAAGGCCGAGCCGAAGGGCACGGTGTCCGGGTCCTTGATCGAGCTGAGTACCGAGAACACCAGCTCGCTGACGTCCACCTCGGTGGTCTGCGCCTCGTGGCGGGCGATCTCAGGTTCCGCCAGGTCGCGCCGCGCGTGCTCGCGGACGAAGTAGCCGGAGCGCGCGCGGGCGACGATCAGCCCGCGGTCCTCCAGCAGGTAGTAGGCCTGGAACACGGTGGACGCGCTGACCCCGTAGGTGCGGCTGGCGTGGCGCACCGAGGGCACCTTCTGCCCGGGGGCGAGCACGCCGCTGCGGATCAGCTCGGCGATTTCGTCGGCGAATTTCTCGTAGCGCTTCATCTTGTCCTGGGCGTGGGGCGAAGGCTCCCACTCTAGGCGCTGCGCGAGGTTGTCGCCATGCCGGAGCGCCATGCTCAGCGCCTCGGCGAGACGAAGGTGCTGGCGGCGTCGATCTGCTGATGGCCGTCACTGACCTGGAAGTGCAGTGGCACCGATCCGCCGGCGCTGCTCTGCGCCAGGCTGGCCACCGAGACGGCGAAGTCGCGGATCTCGCCGGGCGCCAGGCTCAGCTCCGGCACGCCCTGCAGGCGGTAGCCCGAGGCATCCGCGAGGCTCAGGTGGTAGCGCTGCGGCTGCTGGGTCTTGTTGATCAGCTTGAGGTTGTAGATGTTCTCGATCTCGCCGGCGGCGTTCTCGCGGAACAGGCCACGGTCGCGGGCCACGTCCAGGTTGATCAGCGGCCGTGCTTCGAGCGCCCAGACGAAGGCGCCGATCATCGCCACCAGCACCGCCGCATAGCCGACCAGGCGCGGACGCAGCAGGTGCGTGCGGCCGCCTTCGAGGGCGCGTTCGGAGGTGTAGGCGACCAGGCCGCGGGCGTAGCCCATCTTGTCCATCACCGTGTCGCAGGCGTCGACGCAGGCGGCGCAGCCGATGCAGGCGATCTGCAGGCCGTCGCGGATGTCGATGCCGGTGGGGCAGACCTGCACGCACTGCTGGCAGTCGATGCAGTCGCCCAGGCCGAGGGCTTTCGGGTCGGCTTCCTTCTTGCGCGCGCCGCGCGATTCGCCGCGGGCGGCGTCGTAGGAGATGACCAGGGTGTCCTTGTCGAACATCACGCTCTGGAAGCGCGAGTAGGGGCACATGTGGATGCACACCTGCTCGCGCAGCCAGCCAGCGTTGGCGTAGGTCGCGGCGGCGAAGAAGGCCACCCAGAAGCTGCTTTCCAGGTCGAGCTGGAAGCTGAACAGATCAGCGACCAGCGGGCGCACCGGGGTGAAGTAGCCGACGAAGGTGATCGCCGTGGCCAGGCTGACCAGCAGCCAGAGGCCGTGCTTGGCGCCCTTGCGCAGGACCTTCTCGGCGCTCAGCGGCGCCTTGTCCAGCTTCATGCGCTGGTTGCGGTCGCCTTCGGTGACCTGTTCGGCCCACATGAAGACCCAGGTGAACACGCTCTGCGGGCAGGTGTAGCCGCACCAGATGCGCCCGGCCAGCACCGTGATGAAGAACAGGCCGAAGGCGGCGATGATCAGCAGCGCCGAGAGCAGGATCAGGTCCTGCGGCCAGAAGGTCGCGCCGAAGATGTAGAACTTGCGCTCGGGCAGGTCCCAGAGCACCGCCTGGCGGCCGTTCCAGTTCAGCCAGAGGGTGCCGAAGAACAGCAGGAACAGCGCCGCGCCGCCGAGCCGCCGCAGGTCGCGGAAGCGCCCGGTGAAGCGCTTGGTGTAGACCGTCGGGGTGACCGCCGAGAGCGGCTTGGGCGGCGGGGTGAAGCGTTGCGGGGCGGCGATCTCGACGATCTTCGCGGGGATTCTTTCGCTCATTGTCGTGGCCCATCAGGCTGGGGATGCGCCGCGACTATAGGAACGACCCTGCAGGCGAAACAGATTCAGGTATTGCGGAAAAAGCCATATCAGATGCGCCGGACCAGGCGCGGCGCGCGGCCTGGCTGGTAGGCGCGGCACGCGGTCGCAGGGCGGCCCAGTGGTGCCTGGCGAAACATCTGATCTGCTTTTTTGCGTGCGATCTGCCGCTGTTTTGCAGTACAGCCGCCGGCCATAGTGCGGCCATCCATCAGTGGTGGTCCGACGCAGGCTGCCGCAGCAGCCTTGTGAGGGCCCCCGGCGATGTACCGATACGACGATTACGACCACGCTCTGGTGCGCGAGCGCGTCGCGCAGTTCCGCGACCAGGCGGCGCGCCGGCTCTCCGGCGAGCTGAGCGAGGAGGAGTTCCTGCCGCTGCGCCTGCAGAACGGCCTCTACCTGCAGAAGCACGCCTACATGCTGCGCGTGGCGATTCCCTACGGCACCCTGGCCAGCGCCCAGCTGCGCGCGCTGGCGCGCATTGCCCGCGAGTACGACCGTGGCTACGGGCACTTCACTACGCGGCAGAACATCCAGTTCAACTGGATCGAGCTGGAGCAGGTGCCGGACATCCTCGAACAGTTGGCCGAGGTCGAGATGCACGCCATCCAGACCTCCGGCAATTGCGTGCGCAACGTCACCACCGAAGCCTTCGCCGGCGTCGCCGCCGATGAGCTGCTCGACCCGCGTCCGCTGGCCGAAATCCTCCGCCAGTGGTCGACGGTGAACCCGGAATTCCTGTTCCTGCCGCGCAAGTTCAAGATCGCCCTGTGCGCCGCCGAGGAAGACCGCGCGGCGGTGATGATGCACGACATCGGCCTGTACGTTTATCGCGACGCGACCGGGCAACTGCTGCTGCGGGTGATGGTCGGCGGAGGCCTGGGGCGTACGCCGATCCTCTCGCAGATGATCCGCGAAGACCTGCCCTGGCAGCACCTGCTGTCCTACGTCGAGGCCATCCTGCGCGTGTACAACCGCCACGGCCGGCGCGACAACAAGTACAAGGCGCGGATCAAGATCCTGGTCAAGGCGCTGGGCATCGAGGCCTTCGCCCGCGAGGTGGAGGAGGAGTGGGAGCACATCCGCGACGGCGAGGCGCAGCTGACCCTGGCCGAACTGCAGCGCGTGGTCGCGGCCTTCGATCCGCCGCGCTACGAAGCCGCCGCCGGCGACGAGCTGGCCTACGGCAGTGCCCTGGCCGGCGATGCCGACTTCGCCCGCTGGGCCTCGCGCAACGTGCGCCCGCACAAGGTGCCGGGCTACGCGAGCGTGGTGCTGTCGACCAAGCCGGGCGTGGCCGCACCGCCGGGTGACGTCACCGCCGAGCAAATGGAGTGCGTCGCCGACTGGAGCGAGCGCTACGGCTTCGGCGAGATTCGCGTTGCCCACGAACAGAACCTGGTGCTGCCGGACGTGCGCAAGGCCGACCTGCACGCGCTGTGGAAAGAAGCCTGCTCCGTCGGGCTGGGAACGCCTAACCAGGGCCTGCTCACCGATGTAATCGCCTGCCCGGGCGGCGACTACTGTGCGCTGGCCAACGCCAAGTCGATTCCCATCGCCCAGGGCATCCAGCAGCGCTTCGAGGACCTCGACTACCTGCATGACCTCGGCGAGCTGAGCCTGAACATCTCCGGCTGCATGAACGCCTGCGGCCACCACCACATCGGCAACATCGGCATCCTCGGCGTCGACAAGAACGGCAGCGAGTGGTACCAGGTCACCCTCGGCGGCGCCCAGGGCAAGCGCGCCACGCTGGGCAAGGTGATAGGCCCGTCGTTCAGCGCCGCCGAGGTGCCGGCTGTGATCGAGCGCATCGTCGCCACCTACGTCGAGCAACGCGGCGCCGGCGAGAGCTTCGTCGAGACCGTCGAGCGCGTCGGCCTGGAACCGTTCAAGGCGCGGGTCTACCAGCAGGCGGAGGTGCCGGCATGAAGAACCTGATCCGTTTGCACGAGGGCGTGGCACAGCTGGCGCCGGAAGATTCCTGGGAGTTGCTGCGCGAGGTGCCGGAGGTGCTGCCCGAAGGCGACCTGATCCTGCCGCTGGAAGCCTGGCTGGCCTCGCGGGCGACGCGGGGGGTGTGGCTGGCGCCGGAAGATGATCCGCAGCGCCTCGTCGAGCGGCTGGACGAGCTTTCGCTGATCGCCATCGACTTCCCCAGCTTCCGCGACGGTCGTGGCTACAGCCTGGCCTACCTGCTGCGCCAGCGATTGGGCTGGCGCGGCGAACTGCGGGCGGTGGGCGACGTGTTGCGCGACCAGCTCGCGCACATGCGCCAGTGCGGATTCGACAGTTTCGCGGTGCGCGAGGACAAGCCCGTGGAGGACGCCATCAAGGGCCTGGCCGGCCTCAGCGTGCTCTACGGACGCTCGGCGATCGAGCCCAGGCCGCTGTTCCGCCGCCGCTGAAGGGGCTCAATCCCGCGCGCCGCGCGGCGGCTGTGCTTGACGCTGTCCCGGAGGGCAGGAAAAATGCCGGGGATATTGCCGACGGTCGCGCCGTCGGCCGTGGCCCACGATTCGAGTGACCCCCTGAAGATGCGCATGCGCCTGATGCTGTTGGGTGGTGGTAATGCCCTTGGACAGGCGCTGATCCGCCTGGGTGCCGAGGAGGACATCGGCTTCCTCGCACCCCGCCCGCCCGAGACCGGCTGGGACGCCTCCAGCCTGACCCTGCTGCTGGACGAGACCCGCCCCGACGCGGTGATCAACCTCGCCTACTACTTCGACTGGTTCCAGGCCGAGACCGTCGACGAGGCGCGCCTGGCCGGCCAGGAACGCGCGGTCGAACGCCTCGCCGAGCTTTGCCAGCACCACGACATCCTCCTGCTGCAGCCCTCCAGCTACCGCGTGTTCGATGGCGCCCGCGCCACCGCCTACAGCGAGAAGGACGAGCCCATGCCGCTGGGTCGTCGCGGCCAGGCTTTGTGGCGCATGGAGCAGTGGGTGCGTGCAACGTGCCCGCGCCATGTGCTGCTGCGCTTCGGCTGGCTGATCGATGACAGCCTGGAAGGCAGCCTGGGGCGTTTCCTCGAACGCACGCGGCTGGACCAGGAGTTCTTCCTCGCCGACGACCGCCGCGGCAACCCGACGCCGGTGGACGACGCCGCTCGGGTGATCCTCTCGGTGCTCAAGCAGCTCGACTGCCAGGCGCCGCTGTGGGGCACCTATCACTACGGCGGCCTGGAGGCCACCACCACCCTGGCCCTGGGCCAGGTGATCGTCGCCGAGGCCCGTGCTCTCAGCGGGCAGAACTTGCGCGACCCGAGCGCCCAGGCCCATGCCGTGCGCGCCGACGCCAGCGAGGAGCCGCAGCACGCGGTGCTCGCCTGCAAGAAGATCCTCCACACCTTCGGCATCAAGCCGCGCGCCTGGCGCGCCGCGCTGCCGACCCTACTGGACCGTTACTACCGTCGTGGCTGACATCTCCCCGGCATCCGCCGCCCCCATCCTCATCACCGGCGGCGCCGGTTTCATCGGCTCGCACCTGGCCGACGCGCTGCTGGCGCGCGGCTACCGCGTGCGCGTGCTGGACAACCTATCCGCCGGCAAGCGCGAGAACCTGGCAGCGGGCGTGGAACTGCTGGTCGGCGACGTCGCCGATGCCACCGTGGTGCGCCATGCGCTGAGCGGCTGCCAAGCTGTTGTGCACCTCGCGGCGGTAGCCTCGGTGCAGGCGTCGGTGGACGATCCGGTGGCGACCCACCAGAGCAACTTCATCGGCACCCTCAATCTCTGCGAAGCGATGCGCGAAGAGGGCGTGAAACGCGTGCTCTTCGCTTCCAGCGCGGCAGTCTACGGGCAGAATGGCCAGGGCACGGCGATCACCGAGGACCTGCCGAAGTCGCCGCTGACACCTTATGCGGCGGACAAGCTGGCCAGCGAGCACTACCTGGACTTCTATCGCCGCCAACATGGCCTGGAGCCGGCGATCTTCCGCTTCTTCAACGTCTACGGCCCGCGCCAGGACCCGTCCTCGCCCTATTCCGGGGTGATCAGCATCTTCACCCAGCGCGCCCAGGCCGGGCAGCCGATCACGGTGTTCGGCGATGGCGAGCAGACCCGCGACTTCATCTACGTCGCCGATCTCGTGCAATTGCTGGTGCAGGCGCTGGAAGCGCAGCAGGTCGTCGAGGGCGCGGTGAACGTCGGGCTGAACCAGGTCACCAGCCTGAACCAGCTGCTCGCCGAGATCGGCCAACTGGTCGGCGGCCTACCCTCGGTGACTCACACCGAAGCGCGTGCCGGCGACATCCGCCACTCGCGCGCCGACAACAGCCGCCTGCTGGCGCATTTCAGCCTTGCGCAACCGACGCCCATCGGCGTCGGCCTGGCGCGCCTGCTCGGCCGCTGATCACCACCAGGGCTTGGCCAGCGCCAGGTAGAAAATCCCGCCCAGTGCGCCCAGCGCCAGGACGCTGAGCAGCGTCTTGGCCGGGCGCTGCGTGCTGCGCAGGGCGAATCCGGCCAGCACGATGTAACCCACCAACAATCCCAGCTTGGCCTGCAGCCAGCGTGGCAGCGGCCAGGGCATCGCCAGGTGCACCAGCGCCAGGGCGCTTAGAAGCAACAAGGTATCCACCAGGTGCGGCGCCCAGCGTTGCCAGCCGCGCGTGCGCCGGCCGCTCCAGCTCAGGGCCAGGCGCCAGCAGAAAAGTGCGGCACTGCTCAGCGCGAAGGTGATGTGCAGGGCTTTCAGCAGCGGGTACACGATTTTTCCTCGGACAGACAAAAGGCGCCCGAAGGCGCCTTCTGCTGGGGCTGGGGTCCCCGGGAGTTGCAGCTTAGAACTTGTAGCCGAAGCCGACCATGTAGACCCACGGGTCGACGTCGACGTTGACCTTGGTCTTCTGTACGCCCAGGGCGCTCGGGCCGTCGACGCTGGCCTTGGTGTCGATGTCCATGTACCAGACCGAGACGTTCACCAGCGCGTGCGGGTTGAGCATGTAGTCGAAGCCCAGTTCGCCGGCCAGGCCCCAGGAGTCCTGCAGCTTCAGGTTGCTGAAGCCCTGGTCCTCGCGTTGGCTGGACAGGTTTTCGTCGAAGAAGGTGGTGTAGTTGACGCCGATGCCGGCGTAGGGCTGGAACGGGTTGTTCTGGCCGCCCATGGGGTAGTACTGCAGCAGCACGGTCGGCGGCAGCTGCTTGACGTCGGCCAGCTTGCCGTCCAGGCCGGTCAGGCCGGTGGCGTGGTTCAGGCCCTTGACGTCCACCTGGTGGTTGAACGGAGTGGCGGCGACAAGCTCGACGCCCAGTTGGTCGGTGAACAGGTAGCTGAAGGTCAGGCCCAGCTGGGTATCGCTGTCCACGGTGGCCTTGGTGCCGCTCACCTTGTTGCCGTCGAGCTTGACGTTGCCGCTGTCGTCGTTCGGAGCGACGGTGGCGAAGCCGCCACGGATGATGAAGTCACCGGCGCGGTGGCCCATGAATTCATCGGCCGCCTGGGCGGCGAAGGGGGCGGCGACCGTGGCGGCGAGCAGGGCTGCAGCGAGCGGGGTCTTGAACATGACGGAGCTCCATGAGTTTCGAATTAGTGTTGGTGCTCCGCATGATAGTCAGCGATCCGTGGCGCTTCTTGACGCAGCTCAATACGGGCAAAAGGCCCGACCTTGACAAGCTGCGACAAGCCGTCGCAGTCACTGCCCCTCGTATTCGTAGGGCGCCACCTCGTCGGCCTTGAGCTGGTAGCCGGCCTGCGCGAGGTCGCTGTCCAGGGCCTTCACGCTGATTTTCCCGGTGACCCAGAACGGCTGGTACAGCTCATCCATCTTCACGCCCTTGGCGTCGTGCACGTAGACGATCTGGTTCGACGGCGGCGGCGGCACGTGGATGCAGGCGCCGTAGTAGGGCACCAGGAGGAACTCGCGGACCTCGCCGTCGGCCGCCACGTCCAGCGGCACCACATAGCCGGGTAGCTTGATTTGCTGGCCGTCCAGCGCCTGCACCACGGGTGCGTTCGGTGTCTGCTGCTTCGCCGCCGGGGCGCTCTCGGTGTTGAGCGTATCGGCCAGCTTGGAGATGTCGTGCATCGGCACCGGCGGCGGGGGCGGCGGAGCGCCCTCGGGGATCAGCTGCGGCCAGGTCAGGGTGCGCGGCTCGCCGGCCAAGGCCGAGCCGCTGGCGAGCAGGACGAGAAAAAGACCCAGGGCGAGAGAAACTTTCTTCAAGGTTCAGGCACTCACAGGCGGATCGACAGGCCATCGGCCAGGGACTGGCGGTACGCGCGCCAGGCCGGCACGCAGCCCATCAGTAGGGCGGCCAGGAGTATGCCGCCGAGCAGCGACCACTCATAGGCGCTGGGCGCCGCCAGCGGCAGGTAGATGCCGTAGTTGGCCTGCACGAAGCCTTGCGCCGCGCCTATGCCCACGTAAAGCAGGCCGAGCCCGAGGGCGACGCCGGCCAGCGCCAGGGCGAAGGCCTCGGCCACCAGCAGGCTGAACACGTGCCAGGGCCGCGCGCCCACCGAGCGCAGGATGGCCATTTCGCGGCGGCGTTCGTTGAGGCTGGTGAGGATCGCCGTGAGCATGCCGATCAGCCCGGTCAGCACGACGAACAGCGAGACCACGAACAGTGCCTTCTCCGCCGTGCCCATCAGCCCCCAGAGCTCCTGCAGGGCGACGCCGGGGAGGATCGCCAGCAACGGTTCGCCGTCGTATTCGTTGATCTGCCGCTGCAGGGCGAAGGTCGCCACCTTGCTCTTCAGGCCGAGCAGGAAGGCGGTGATGGCGGTTGGTTGCAGGTTCATCGCCCGCGCCTGGTCGGCGCTGATGCGGCCGTCGCCGCGCGCCGGCACGCCGTTCTTCCAGTCGACGTGCAGCGCTTCCATGCCCGCGAGGGATATGTGCAGCGTGCGATCCACCGGCGTGCCGGTGCGGGCGAGGATGCCGACCACGGTGAACGGCTTGTCGGCGTGCTGCACCAGGCTGATGGTGCTCACGCCGTGGCTGAGGACGATGTGGTCGCCGAGCTTGTAGTGCAGCGCCTCGGCTACTTCGGCGCCGAGCACCACGTCGAACAGGTCCTGGCCGAAGGGCCGGCCTTCGGCGAGCTGCAGCGCCTGGTCGTGGCCGTAGTGGTAGTGCTCGAAGTAGCTGGCGTCGGTGCCCATCACCCGGTAGCCGCGGTGTGAGTCGCCCAGGGAGATCGGGATGGCCCACTTCACCAGCGGGCTTTCCTTCACCGTCTCGAAGCTTTCCCAGCGGATGTTGTTGGTGGCGTTGCCGATGCGGAACACCGAGTAGAGCAGCAGGTTGATGGAGCCCGAGCGCGCGCCGACGATCAGGTCGGTGCCGGCGATGGTGCTGGCGAAGCTGGCGCGGGCTTCGCTGCGCACCCGCTCGACGGCCAGCAGCAGGCAGGCCGAGAGGGCGATGGCGAAGACCGTGAGCAGGGCGGTGAAACGGCGGTTGGCGAGGCTGGCCAGGGCCAGGCGGAACAGGTACATGCTCAGATCCCGGGGGCAGTGGCGGCGCGGTTGAGGTCGGCCAGCGACAGGCTGCGGTCGAACAGCCGCGCCAGGCTCTGGTCGTGGCTGACGAACAGCAGGCTGGCGCCGGCGTCGCGGCATTCGGCGAACAGCAGTTGGAGGAAGGCTTCGCGGGCGTCGGCATCGAGCGCCGAGGTCGGTTCGTCGGCGATCACCAGCTCCGGCTGGCCGATCAGCGCGCGCGCCGCGGCGACCCGCTGCTGCTGGCCGATCGACAGGTTGTCGGCGCGCCGCTGCTGCAGTGCTGCATCGCCCAGGCCAAGGTGCGCGAGCAATGCGCGCGAGGCTTCGGCGACGCTGCCGTGGCGCTCCTTCGCACGCGCCGCGCGACTGCGCGAGAAGTGGCAGGGCAGCTCGACGTTCTCCAGCACCGAGAGGAACGGCAGCAGGTTGAACTGCTGGAAGATGTAGCCGGTGTGGTCGACGCGGAAGTGATCGCGGCGCGCGGCGGAGAGCTGCGCCAGATCTTCGCCGAGCAGGCGGATGCTGCCGCGTTGCGGCTTCTGTACGCCGCCGAGCAGGCCGAGCAGGGTGGTCTTGCCGCTGCCGGACGGGCCCTTGAGGAACAGCGTCTCGCCGCGGCGCAGGGCGAAGTGCGGGATGTCCAGCAGCTCCGCCTGGCCGGGCCAGGCGAAGCCGAGGTCGCGGAGTTCGAGCAGGTCATCCATGGCCGGTCAGAAGCTCAGCAGGCTGTTCGACGGGGTCAGCTCGGCGCCTTGCTGGCCTTTCGGGCCGATCAACTGCACCACCAGCTTCTGGGTGGCGGGGAAGCGCTTGAACAGCGGCGCCAGGTCTAGGCTGGCGAGGGCTTCGGGCGAGGCGCAGGTCAGGGTGTAGTGGGCGTTGATGTCGGCGTGCTGGTGGCCTTCGTGCTCGTCGCCGTCGTCATCGTGGTCTTCGGCCTTGGCGTTGCCGAACAGCGGGCTGCTCAGCTCGACCTCGGTGACGCTGCAATTGGCCGCGACCGGCGGCACGAACAGCTCCAGCGGCTTGCCCAGCTGGATGCGGGCGGCGGCTACTGTGGCCTGGTCGGCGGCGCTGCTGGCCGGGTGTTCGAAGCCGACGAAGTTCATCGCCGGGCTGTCCACCTCCAGTTCCAGGGTCTTGCCGTCCAGCGCGACGTTGAGCTGGGCCACACCATGCTCGTGCTTGCCGAGGCTGTGCTGGTGTTCGTCATGGGCCTGGGCGGCGGCGAAAGGGAGCAAGGCCAGGGCAAGCAGCAGGGGGCGCATCGGGTTCTCCAACGGTCGGGATGTTTCAGGGGTTGTTACGTTATAACAAAGTGTTGTCGGCGCCTAGGGGGATTCCAATTGGCGCTCGTGCGACGGCGTGGGAGCATGCGCGCCACTCTGGAGGAAATGCCCATGCGAATTCGCGGACACATCGGCGACTGGCCGGTGGACCTGGTGCTGGAACTGGACGAGGCGGAATGGCGGCGCCTGGGGGTGGCGCTACAGCAAGCGCCGATTGCAGTCGAGCCTGTAGCGCCCGTGGATAACCCGCCGCCATCCAGCGCGGCCGAGCGCCTCTGGCAGGCGGCCTGTGACCTGTTGCGCCAGGCCGGCAGCAGCGAAGGGCCGCAACTGCTCGACGAGCTGAGCGCCCTGGCCGGCAGCGCCGGCGCGGCCAAGGGCTTGCTGGTACGCCTGCGGCACAGCCCGAATGTGAAGATCGAGGTGTGTGACGGAACGCAGGTGTTCAGTTGGGTGGAGGTCTGAGACGGGAGGGCTCTTCGTAGGAGCGAGCTTGCTCGCGAACGACTCCTCGGTGGAGCTGGTTCGCGAGCAAGCTCGCTCCTGCAAACGATGGTTTGGTGCGGGTTAGTACAGCAGGTTGGCCAGCTTGCGGCGGTAGGTGGTGACCAGCGGGTGGTCGTTGCCGAGCAGGTCGAATACCTGCACCAGGGTCTTGCGCGGCAGGCCGTCGCCATAGTCGCGGTTGCGCTGGAACAGGCGCAGCAGGCCGTCCATCGCCGCTTCGTACTGCTGGCGGGCGAGTTGCTGCACGGCCAGTTGGTAGGCCGCTTCGTCATCGTTGGCGTCGGCCGCGAGACGGGTCTTCAGGGTGGCGGCGTTGGGCAGATCGGCGGCCTGGCGAAGGAAGGTCAGCTGCGCCTTCGCGGCGGCCAGGGCCTGCTTGTGCTCGTCGCTCTTCACCGCGCCCAGCACGGTCTCGGCTTCACCCAGCTCGCCGCGTTCGGCCAGGCAGCGGGCGTAGAGGATCAGCGCGGCGGCGTTGGTGTTGTCTTCGCTCAGCAGGGCCTTGAGCTGGGCCTCGGCGTCGGCGAAGCGGCTCTCGGCGAAAGCCGCCTGTGCAGCCTCCAGCGGGTTGGCGGCGGGCGCTGCCGGCGGCTGCACGTGTTGTTCGAGCATCTGGCGAATTGCCGATTCCGGCTGCGCACCGGCGAAGCCGTCGAGCGGCTGGCCGTCCTTGAACAGCACCACGGTGGGCAGGCTGCGGATGCCGAAGCGCATGACGATGTCCTGCTCGACATCGCAGTTGACCTTGGCCAGCAGCAATTCCCCCTGGTACGACTCGGTGATCTGCGCGAGCAGTGGCATCAGCGACTTGCACGGGGCGCACCAGTCGGCCCAGAAGTCGACCAGCACCGGCTTGTGGAAGGAGTTCTGGATCACCAGCTGGTCGAAGTTGGCCGAGCTGACGTCGAAGATGTAGGGGGTATCGCTCATGGGGGCTCTCGTCGTGCGCAGGGGCGATTGATTCGGGGTGCCACTATAAGTGGGGGCGCGCTGTGGGGGAAACAAGGTGGGCGCGGCGGCGTGCAGCCGGTGTCTCTAGTTTCCCGCGTTCGCGGGAATGACGACGTAGGTGCGGGCGCTTTCGACGTCGCGGAAAGGGTGCGGTGATTTTCATCGTCATCCCCGCGAACGCGGGGACCCAGCGAGCGGTGCTTAGCCCTCGCGCCGTGCGTGGTACAGGCTGACCTTGCGGAATTCGTGGGGCTCGGCCAGGTCCGGCCAGGTGCAGGCGTCGAGGATGTCCAGGCGCCGGTACAGCGGGTGCTGGAAGTCGCGGACCCGCGAGTCGGCCACCAGGGCTTCGCGGCCGCGGCCGAGGAAGGCGTCGAGCAGCGGCAGGTTGGCGCGGTCGTAGAGCACGTCGGCGACCAGGATCAGGTCGTAGTCGTTTGCTTCCTTGAAGAAATCGTCGGAATAGCTCAGCTCCACGCCGTTGAGTGCGGCGTTCGCGCGGCTGGCGGCCAGGGCCAGCGGGTCGAGGTCGCAGGCCACCACTTCGCGGGCGCCGGCCTTGACCGCGGCGATGGCGGCGATGCCGGAGCCTGCGCCGAAGTCCAGCACGCGCTTGCCGGCGACCCACTCCGGGCGCTCGGCCAGCCAGCGCGCCATGGCCAGGCCGCTGGCCCAGCAGAAGCACCAGTAGGGCGGCTCTTCGAGGATGCGCCGGGTTTCCTCCGGGTTGAACTGGCGATCCATGTTGTCGGCGTCGATCAGCCACAGCGAGAGCTCGGTGCCGGGCAGGCGCTCGGCGACCAGGCGCGCGTCGCCGAGCAGTTCGACGAGGGCCTGCTGCAACTCGCGCGGCGGATTCACGGTGCCTGCTCCAGGCGCAGTTCGCCGAGGGCCTGCGATTGCGCCGCGGCGATCGGGATGGGGCGCAGGCGCCAGGCCAACTGGCCGTTCTGCGCGACCCGCACGTGCAGCTCGACGCGTGCGCCGGCTGGGAAGGCGCTCGGATCGAAGCGCAGGCTGAAGGGCAGGGCGCCGCCGTTGCCGAGCAGGTCGAGGCTGGCGAGGGCGCCTTGCGGGTGATCGCGTTGGTCCATCAGCAGCAGCGCCACTTCCACTTCCGCACCGGCCGGCAGGTAGCCACGGGCACTGGTGATGGTGCCGGACAGTTCGCGCTGGTTGGCCGGCAGCGGCGCGCTGGCCTTGGCCTGCGACATGGCGGGCGGCTGCTCGGGAGCGGGTTGCTTGCTCGAGCAGGCGGCCAGCAGTGCCAGGGTGAAGAGGCAGAGGAGGCGGAGTGGCATGGGGCGGTGTCCCTCGCGACGGATTCCAGGGCGGCGTGTATAGCCTAAAGTGTGGGGCTTGTCTTGCGGGAATGCTCGGCTGGTCGATGGGCAGCAGCGGATGCGCTACCATTGGCGATCTTTCTGTAGGGCCTTTCCTGCCATGCATTGTCCGTTCTGCGCTGCCAATGACACCAAAGTCATCGACTCGCGCCTGGTCGCCGAGGGCGATCAGGTCCGCCGCCGCCGCGAATGCCTGGCCTGCGGCGAGCGCTTCACCACCTTCGAGACCGCCGAGCTGGTCATGCCGCGCCTGATCAAGCAGGACGGCAGCCGCCAGCCGTTCGACGAGGACAAGCTGCGCGCCGGCATGCAGCGCGCGCTGGAGAAGCGTCCGGTGGGCGTCGATCGCCTGGAAGAAGCCATCGCCCACATCAAGCACAAGCTGCGCGCGACCGGTGAGCGCGAGGTGAAGTCGCGGGTGCTCGGCGAGTTGGTGATGGCCGAGCTGCAGAAGCTTGACGAAGTCGCCTACATCCGCTTCGCCTCGGTCTACCGGCGCTTCCAGGACCTCAACGAGTTCCGCGAAGAGATCGAGCGCCTGGCGCGCGAGCCGTCCAAGGAATGAGCGCCGTCGACCAGGCCCATATGGCGCGCGCGCTGGAACTGGCGCGCAAGGGGCTCTATTCGACCCATCCGAATCCGCGCGTCGGCTGCGTGATCGTCAAGGACGGCCAGGTGCTCGGCGAAGGCTGGCACGTGCGCGCCGGCGAGCCGCACGCCGAGGTCCACGCCCTGCGCCAGGCCGGCGAGCGAGCCCGCGGCGCCACCGCCTACGTGACCCTGGAGCCCTGCAGCCACTTCGGTCGCACGCCGCCGTGCGCGGACGCTTTGGTCAACGCTGGCGTCGCCCGCGTAGTGGCGGCCATGCAGGACCCCAACCCGCAAGTCGCCGGGCGTGGCCTGCTGCGCCTGGCCGACGCCGGCATCGAGGTTTCCTCCGGCGTGCTGGAGGCCGAGGCCCGCGAGCTCAACGTCGGCTTCATCAAGCGCATGGAGAGCGGCCTGCCGTTCGTCCGCGTCAAGCTGGCGATGAGCCTGGACGGCCGCACGGCCATGGCCAGCGGCGAGAGCCAGTGGATCACTGGCCCGGCTGCGCGCCGCGCCGTTCAGCGCCTGCGCGCACGTTCCAGCGTGGTGCTCTCCGGCGCCGATACCGTGCTTCTGGATGACGCCCGCCTCACCGTGCGGCCCGATGAACTGGGTCTCGACCCCGAGCAGACCGCCCTGGCAGCTGGGCGCCAGCCGCTGCGCGTGCTGGTCGATGGCCGCCTGCGGGTGCCGCCGGATGCGCCTTTCTACCGTGCGGGGCCGGCGCTGGTCGCCAGTTCTGCCGAGCGTGAGGGCTTCGCCGCCGACGGTCGCGAGCTGCTCGTGCTGCCGGGCAACGATGGCCATGTCGATCTGCCGCGGCTGCTCGCCGAGCTGGGCTCGCGTGGTGTCAATGAGGTGCTGGTGGAAGCCGGCCCGCGCCTGGCCGGTGCCTTCGCTCGCCAGGGGTTGGTGGACGAGTATCAGGTCTTCATGGCGCCCAAGCTTCTCGGCTCCAGCGCCCGTCCCTTGCTCGACCTGCCGCTGGACAAAATGGCCGAGGCGCGTGAGCTGCGCATCCTCGACATTCGCGCGGTGGGCGACGACTGGCTGGTCACTGCGCGTCCCGCCTGAAGCGTTCCGATCCGATTTCCTCATCCTTCCCGCGAATGCGGAGACTCACCCAACTGAATCTTCCGACTTGCGGCCGCCTGTGGTAAAACGCCACACGCGGCCGGCTTTGCAACGGCCGCGATTGACGTTCTCAGGGCGGGGTGCAAGTCCCCACCGGCGGTAATGGCGCGCAATGCGTCTAGCCCGCGAGCGCTTGCCACGACCGGCTTTCACGGCGGAGCGGCAAGGTCAGCAGACCCGGTGCGATTCCGGGGCCGACGGTAACAGTCCGGATGAAGAGAGAACGGGATGAGCCTGCGCTCGGCGTGCCTGCGCGCGTCCGCAAAAGTCCCTTCGATCCGATTTGCCCTGTTTTTCCCAAAACAGGAGTTCAGTTGCATGCACCACCCCTTCGTTTTCCGTCCGCTGGCCCGTGCCGGCGCGCAGCCGCATAGCGCTGCCCAGGAGGCCCCATGTTCACCGGCATAATCGAAGCCATCGGCACCATCCGCTCGATCACCCCCAAGGGCGGTGACGTGCGCCTGTACGTGCAGACCGGCAAGCTGGACCTCGGCGACGTCAAGCTCGGCGACAGCATCGCGGTCAACGGCATCTGCCTCACCGCCGTTGATCTGCCCGGCGACGGCTTCTGGGCCGACGTCAGCCGCGAAACCCTGGCGCGCACCGCCTTCCACCAGCTCAAGGTCGGCAGCAAAGTGAACCTGGAGAAGGCCCTGACCCCGACCACCCGCCTGGGCGGCCACCTGGTCAGCGGGCACGTCGACGGCGTCGGCGAGATCGTCAAGCGCGAGGATAACGCCCGCGCCATTCAGTTCACCGTGCGCGCGCCGCGTGAGCTGGCCAAGTACATCGCGCTCAAGGGCTCGATCACCGTCGACGGCACCAGCCTGACGGTCAACGCCGTGAACGGCGCCGAGTTCGAGCTGACCATCGTCCCGCACACCCTGGTCGAGACGATAATGGACGACTACCGCCCGGGCCGTGAGGTCAACCTCGAGGTCGACCTGCTGGCGCGCTACCTCGAGCGCCTGCTGCTCGGCGACAAGGCCGCCGAGCCCAGCGCCCCTGGCATCACCGAAGCATTCCTGGCCGAAAACGGCTTCATGAAGCACTGATTAGGAGCTGCCCAGATGGCACTCAACAGCATCGAAGAACTGGTCGAAGACATCCGCCAAGGCAAGATGGTCATCCTCATGGATGACGAGGACCGCGAGAACGAAGGCGACCTGATCATGGCCGCCGAGTGCGTCCGCACCGAAGACATCAACTTCATGGCCAAGCACGCCCGCGGCCTGATCTGCATGCCGATGACCCGCGAGCGTTGCGAGCGCCTCGGCCTGCCGCTGATGGTGCAGCGCAACGGTTCCGGCTTCGGCACCAAGTTCACCGTTTCCATCGAGGCCGCCGAAGGCGTGACCACCGGCATCTCCGCCGCCGACCGCGCCCGCACCGTGCAGGCCGCCGCCGCCAAGAATGCCGTGGCTGCCGATATCGTCAGCCCCGGCCACATCTTCCCGCTGATGGCCCAGCCCGGCGGCACCCTGGCTCGCGCCGGCCACACCGAAGCTGCCTGCGACCTCGCGCGCATGGCCGGTTTCGAGGCTTCCGGGGTGATCTGCGAGATCATGAACGACGACGGCACCATGGCCCGCCGTCCGGAACTGGAAGAATTCGCCAAGCAGCACGGCATCAAGATCGGCACCATCGCCGAGCTGATCCACTATCGGCTGATCCACGAGCGCACCGTCGAGCGCCTGGCCGAACAGCCGCTGGACACCGAGCTCGGCCAGTTCAAGCTGATCACCTACCGCGACTCCGTGGAAGGCGAAGTGCACCTGGCGCTGACCCTCGGCAGCATCTGCGCCGAAGAAGCGACCCTGGTGCGCGTGCATAACATGGACCCGCTGCGCGACCTGCTGATGGTCAACCAGGCCGGTCGCTGGAACCTGCGCGCGGCCATGGCCAAGGTGGCCGAAGCCGGCCGTGGCGTGGTGCTGCTGCTCGGTCACCAGATCGGCGGCGAGGACCTGCTGGCCCACGTGCGCGAAATCGCCAACCCCGCGGCGGCGCCCAAGCCGACCACCACCTACAGTACGGTAGGGGCCGGTTCGCAGATCCTGCGCGACCTCGGCGTGCGCAAGATGCGCCTGATGTCGGCGCCGATGCGCTTCAACGCGATATCCGGTTTCGACCTGGAAGTTGTAGAATACCTGCCCGCTGAATGATCGCCCGCCGCCGCGCCCCGCGCGGCGGCCGTGCCTCAGCCCATTTCTTTCGGGGTGCCCCGAGCGCCCCGGCTCTTTAGACAAACGAGACCTGTCCATGACCCTGAAGACCATCGAAGGTACCTTCATCGCCCCCAAAGGCCGTTTCGCCCTGGTGGTCGGCCGCTTCAACAGCTTCGTCGTCGAAAGCCTGGTGAGCGGCGCCATCGACGCCCTGGTTCGCCACGGCGTCGCTGAAAGCGAAATCACCATCATCCGTGCCCCGGGCGCCTTCGAGATCCCGCTGGTCGCGCAGAAAGTCGCCAAGCGCGGCGAGTTCGACGCCATCATCGCCCTCGGCGCGGTCATCCGTGGCGGCACCCCGCATTTCGAGTACGTCGCCGGTGAGTGCACCAAGGGCCTGGCCCAGGTCTCCCTGCAGTTCGACGTACCGGTCGCCTTCGGCGTGCTGACCGTCGACTCCATCGAACAGGCCATCGAGCGTTCCGGCACCAAGGCCGGCAACAAAGGCGCCGAAGCCGCGCTGTCCGCCCTGGAAATGGTGAGCCTGCTGTCGCAGTTGGAGGCCAAGTGAGCAACACCGACAACGGTGCTCCGGCCAAACCGGCCAAGCCGAACAAGATCGCCATGCGCCGCAAGGCCCGCAGCCTCGCGGTGCAGGCCCTGTACTCCTGGCACATGGCCGGTCAGTCGCTGAACGAGATCGAGGCGAGCTTCCGCACCGAGAACGATTTCAGCGATGTCGATGGCGCCTACTTCCACGAGATCCTTCACGGCGTGCCGCGCCTGAAGAGCGAGCTGGACGAGGCGTTCACGCCTTGCCTGGATCGCGCGCTGGACGAGGTCGACCCGGTCGAGCTGGCGATCCTGCGCCTGGCCACCTACGAGCTGCGCGTGCGCCTGGACGTGCCGTACAAAGTGGTGATCAACGAAGGCATCGAGCTGGCCAAGACCTTCGGCGCCACCGACGGCCACAAGTTCGTCAACGGCGTGCTGGACAAGCTGGCACCGCGCCTGCGCGCGGCCGAGCTGCGCGGCGCGAAGCGCTGAGGCTTCGTTCGCGCCGGCATGGGTGAGTTCGAACTGATCCGCCGCTACTTCGCCGCGGCCGCCTGTGCGGCTGCGAGCGAAGGCGTTGCGCTGGGCATCGGCGACGACTGCGCCCTGCTGACGCCGGCCGCCGGCCAACAGCTGGCGGTGTCCACCGACACCCTGGTGGCCGGCGTGCATTTTCCCGCCCTCTGCGATCCCTACCTGCTCGGCCAGCGTGCCCTGGCAGTCTCCGCCAGCGACCTGGCCGGGATGGGCGCCGCGCCCCTGGCGTTCACCCTCGCGCTGACCCTGCCCGAAGCCGATCCGGCCTGGCTGGAGGCCTTCGCCCGCGGCCTCAACCGCATGGCCGAGGACTGCAAGCTGGCGCTGGTCGGTGGCGACACCACACGTGGCCCGCTGAGCATGACCCTGACCGTTTTTGGCCAGGTTCCAGCTGGCCAGGCGCTGACCCGCGCCGGTGCGCGCGTCGGCGACCTGCTCTGCGTCGGTGGTCCGGTGGGCGAGGCGGGCGGTGCGCTGGAGCTGGTGCTTGGCCGCCTGGCTGCCGAACCCGAAGTGGCCGAACCCTTGCTCGCCCGCTACTGGTCGCCGCAACCGCAGCTGGCCCTCGGTCAGGCGCTGCGCGGCCGCGCCACGGCGGCGCTGGACGTTTCCGACGGCCTGCTCGCCGACTGCGGGCATATCGCCCGTGCATCCGGCGTGGCCCTGGTCATCGAGGCCGAGCGCCTGCCCGTGAGCGAGCCGCTGGAAGCGCTGCTTGGTGCGGAGCGTGCGCTGCAGGCCAAGCTCGGCGCCGGCGACGACTACGTCATTGCCTTCACCTTGCCGCCGTCCGAACTGCCCGCCTTGCAGGCGCAATGGCCAGCGTTGGCGGTGATCGGACGGGTGGAAGCGGGCAGCGGTGTGCGCGTGCTGGACCGCAGCGGTCACGACATCACGCCGCGACAGGGCGGCTACCTGCATTTCACGGAGTGACAGTGACAGAGCATCCCCATCAGGCCCCGGCCCAGCCGGTGCCGCCTTCGGTCTGGCGCAACCCCTGGCACTTCCTGGCCTTCGGCTTCGGCTCCGGCACCCTGCCCAAGGCACCGGGCACCTGGGGTTCGCTGGTCGCCATCCCGTTCGTTCCGCTGTGGCAGATGCTGCCGGACTGGGGCTACTGGCTGATGCTCGGGATCACCATGCTGTTCGGCTTCTGGCTGTGCGGCAAGGTGGCCGACGACCTGCGCGTGCACGACCACGAAGGCATCGTCTGGGACGAGATGGTCGGCATGTGGATCACCCTCTGGCTGGTGCCGGAGGGCTGGGTCTGGCTGCTGGTCGGCTTCCTGGCGTTCCGCTTCTTCGACATCCTCAAGCCCTGGCCGATCCGCTGGATCGACCGCCACGTCCACGGCGGAGTCGGCATCATGCTCGACGACCTGCTCGCCGGCGTCTTCGCCTGGCTGGCCATGCAGGGCCTGGTCTGGGCCTGGGTGCACTGGCTGTTCTGACAAGCCGATCGCGTCACTGACGCTGGCGCGTCGCCAGTGTATGTTTGCATCCATCCCAGCGTCCTGCCGACTAGGAGTCGATCATGCTGCGTGCGTTGCTTGCCCTGACCCTTTCTCTCGCCGCCGTAGCGCAAGCCGCGCCGCAGGTGCGGGTCGTCGGCCTGTTCCCCAATGCGGCAGTGGTCAACATCGACGGCCAGCGCAAGTTCCTCAAGGTCGGCGAGACGGGGCCGCAAGGCGTGCAGGTAATCAGCGCCGACAGTCACAAGGCGGTGCTGCGGGTGAATGGCGTCGAGCAGACCTTCGACCTCAGCCGCGAATACAACGCCAGTGGCTATTCCGCGCCGGCCCCGGCGCAGGAAATGGGCATCGCTCGCAACACCGACGGGCATTACTGGGTGTCCGGCTCGATCAACGGTCAGACCGCGCAATTCCTGATCGACACCGGCGCCACCACCATTGCGATGAACGATGAACAGGCACGGCGCCTGGGCATCGATTACCGCGTCGTCGGCAAGCCCATGGTCGCCTCCACGGCCAGCGGCACGGTGCAAGGCTGGCGCGTCACCCTGAACAGCGTGAAGCTCGGCGGCATCGAGGTGCTCGGCGTCGACGCCAGCGTGCTGGAAGGCGGCTTCCCTACCGAGATCCTGCTTGGCATGAGCTACCTCAACCGCGTCGGTTGGCGGGAAGACCAGGGCATGATGTACATCCAGTCCAAGCATTGACGCCGGTCGCGCGGCCGCGCGTTCCATCGATGGCGTCGATTCTTATGTTGCGGAATTCGCGATGACCGGCGCGCCGGCACTGCTGTTACAATGCCGGCTCCTTTCTACTGTCTGACTTTCAGGAGTTTCCGGTGTCCGTCGTGTTCGTCGCCGTCTCCAAACTGCCCACTCCCTTCGGCGAGTTCAACATGCATGGCTTCCTCGACGAGGAGACCGGCAAGGAACATGTCGCCCTGACCATGGGCGAGATCGACGACGGTCAACCGGTACTCGGCCGCCTGCATTCCGAATGCCTGACCGGCGACGCGCTGTTCAGCCTGCGCTGCGACTGCGGCTTCCAGCTGGAAGGCGCGCTCTCGGCCATCGCCCGCGAAGGCCGCGGCGTGCTGCTCTACCTGCGCCAGGAAGGCCGTGGCATTGGCCTGCTGAACAAGATTCGCGCCTACGCCCTGCAGGACGAGGGTGCGGACACCGTGGAAGCCAACCTCAAGCTCGGCTTCGGCGCCGACCAGCGCGACTACGCGATGTGCCTGCCGATGCTGCAGCACCTGGGCGTCTGCTCGCTGAAGCTGATGACCAACAACCCGCGCAAGGTGAAGGCGCTGGAAGGCTACGGCATCACCGTTGCCGAACGCGTACCCCTGCAGAAGGGTCTCAACCCGCACAACAAGCGCTACCTGGCGACCAAGGCCGGCAAACTCGGACACATGCTCGGCGAGCTGCACCAGGGCGAGGCGGAGATCGAGGCGCAGTGAACCGCGCCGCCGAGCACGGCCGCCTGGCCGGACGCTGGTGGTTGCATCTGCTGTTGGCACTCGGTCCGCTCTTCGCGCTGCTGGCCTGGGGCCGCGAGTTCGACGAACTGGCCGTCCTCGCCACGCCGCTCTACATCGCCGCACTGGTCTCGATGTATTTCACCCTGCCGCTGTTCCGCCGCTACAAGCTGGCGCTGATAGCCGCCGGCAAGGCCCGCGATGCCGACGATGAGCCGGAGCGCTGGAGCGAACTGGCCCGCACCTGGCGCAACGGCGTGCTCGGGGCCAGCCTGCCGGCCTGGATAGGCGCGCTGGCCTGCTTCACCGACCTCTCGGGCGTGGCCATCATTCTCCTCGGCCTCACCAGCCTGCTGATCCTCTGGCTCTACCGCGTCCCGCGCCTGATCGTCTGATGCGCCTGGCCGCCGCTGTCCTGCTGCTGCTCCTGGGCCTGCCGGCGCTGGCCGCGCAAAGAGTGATCAGTCTCGCTCCTTCGATGACCGACAGCGTGCTCGAGCTGGGTGCGGAAGATCGCCTGGTCGCGGTGCTCGACGGCGACGTCCGCCCGCCGCAATTGGCCGCGCTGCCCTCGGTTGGCCGGTATGGGCAGCTCGACATGGAGCGCTTGCTGAGCCTGCGCCCCGACCTGCTGCTGGTCTGGCCCGGAAGCATTCCCGAAGCCCAGCTCGCGCGCCTGCGGGAGTTCGGCATTCCCCTGTACATCGCCGAGCCGCATCGCCTCGACGACGTGCCGCAGCAACTGGAAGACCTCGCCGCGCGCCTGGGTGCGGAGCAGAAAGGCAAGGCCTTGGCAGACGACTTCCGCCGGCGTATCTCCGACCTGCGCCAGCGCTATGCGCGGCCGCGCCCGCTGCGGTTGTTCTATCAGGTGTGGAACCAGCCGCTGTACACGCTCGGTGGACGCCAGGTGGTGAGCGATGCGCTGGAGGTCTGCGGCGCGCGCAACCTGTTTGCCGACCTGGCGTTGCCGGCGCCGCAGGTGGGAATGGAGTCGGTACTGGCGCGCGATCCGGAAGTGATACTGGCGCCCAACGCCGAGCAGCTCGCCGAATGGCGCAACATGCCGCAACTCAGCGCGACGCGCCTTGGACAGCTGTGGGTATTGCCCGACCGCAACCTGGAGCGGCCGAGCTACGCGATGCTCGCGGCGACCGAGAAGCTCTGCAGTCTGCTCGCCGGGGCGAAGCCGGCGGCGCATTGATGTTCGCGGATAAGATCCGCTCCTACGCCGGGCGATCCCTGTAGGAGCGGACCTTGTCCGCGATTCGCAACCCCCTCCTCAGAACCCTTCCAGCACGATCTTGCCCTTGGCCGTGCCGCTCTCCAGCAGCGCATGGGCACGACGCAGGTTGGCGGCGTCGATGCGGCCGAAGTGCTCGCCCAGGGTGGTGCGCAGCACGCCCTCGTCGATGAGCTTCGAGACGCGGTTGAGCAGCTTGTGCTGTTCGGTCATGTCGTCGGTCTGGAACATCGAGCGGGTGTACATGAACTCCCAGTGCAGCGACAGGCTCTTCTGCTTGAGCAGGCCGACGTTGAGGCTCGCCGGGTCATCGATCAGCGCCAGGCGGCCTTGCGGGCGCAGGCTGGCGACTATTTGTTCGAGGTGCGTGTCGGTGTGGGTCAGGCTGGCGACGTGGGTCACTTCGCCGATGCCGATGCGCTTCAGTTCCTCGGCCAGCGGCTTGCTGTGGTCGATCACATGGTGGGCGCCGAGGTTGCGTACCCATTCCTGGGTGTCCGCTCGCGAGGCGGTGCCGATCACGGTTGCGCCGGTCAGTTGGCGGGCGAGTTGGGTGAGGATCGAGCCGACGCCGCCGGCGGCGCCGACGATCAGCAGGCTCTGCCCGGCGCTGGCTGCGCCTTCGGCAATCTGCAGACGCTCGAACAGCAGCTCCCAGGCGGTGATGCTGGTCAGCGGCAGGGCTGCAGCCTGGGCGAAGTCGAGGCTCTGCGGCATGGCGCCGACGATGCGTTCGTCGACCACCTGCAGCTCGGCGTTGCTGCCTGGGCGGGTCAGGTCGCCGGCGTAGAACACCTTGTCGCCGGGGCGGAACAGGCTCACTTCGCTGCCCACCGCGCGGACCACGCCGGCGGCGTCCCAGCCCAGCACCTTGTACTCGCCGGCCGGCGGCTCGGCGCGCTGGCGCACCTTGGTGTCCACCGGGTTGACCGAGATGGCGCGCACTTCCACCAGCAGGTCCCGCGGGCCGGGCACGGGTTCCGGCAACTGGATGTCGAGCAGGGTGTCGGCTGCGTCGATAGGGCGGCTGTGGCTGTAGCCGATGGCTTTCATGGCGGGCTCCTTCAGTCGATTCGGTTCATCAGGCGGATATCGAGTTCGGCCAGGTCTGCCTGGGTCGCCTTCACGAAGGCCTGGAAGTGCTCGCTGGCCTCGTGTTCGGCGAGGGCGGCCTCGTCGCGCCATTGCTCGACCATATAGATCAGGTCCGGGTCCTTGCGGTCGCGGTGCATGTCGTACTGGATGCAGCCGGCTTCGGCGCGCGAGGGAACGCGCAGTTCGGCCAACTGCGCCTGCAGGACGTCGGCGCGCCCGGGTTTGGCACGGATGATGGCGATCAGGGTCAACGGAGTGCTCATGGGGCTCGGTCCTTGCGGGGTGAACGATGGGCGCATGCTCCGCTCTTTCGTGGCGAAGAAAAACCGGGTAGGAAGAAAGTCTCTTTCAAAGGAAAATTGAAAATGCTGCGTCTAGATGACCTCCAGGTATTCGTTCGCACGGCCGAGCGCGGCAGTCTGTCCGCCGCCGCCCGCGAGCTGGACGTCTCGCCGGCCGTGGCCAGCGCGGCGCTCAAGCGTCTGGAGGCGGCGCTGCAAACGCGGCTGTTCGCGCGCTCCACGCGCAGCTTGCGGCTAACCGCAGAGGGCGAGCTGTTCCTGGTTCACGCCCGCGCTTCGCTGCAGAGCCTGGAGGATGGCCGCCAGCTGCTGGCCGGCGGGCGCAGCGAGATCGCAGGGGTCTTGCAGGTCTCGGCGCCTTCCGATCTGGGGCGCAACGTCTTGCTGCCATGGTTCGACGAGTTCCAGGCGCAGCATCCGCGCCTGCAGCTGCGCCTGCTCATCAGCGACCGCCAGGCCGACCTCTACCGCCAGCCGGTGGATGTGGCGATCCGTCTTGGCCAGCCGCCGGACTCCAGCCTGGTGGCGTTGCCCCTGGATGCCGACAACCGCCGCGTGCTCTGCGGCGCGCCGGCGTACTTCGCGCGGCATGGCCGGCCGCAGCAGCCGGAGGACCTGCTGCGGCACAACTGCCTGCTGTACATGCTCGGCGGGCGCGCCCACGAACGCTGGAGCTTTGCCGACGGCAAGCGCAGCCAGGTGGTGACGGTGAGCGGCGACCGCGTCTGCGACGATGCCGACGTGGTGCGGCGCTGGGCGGTAGCGGGGCGAGGGCTGGTCTACAAGTCCTGGCTGGACGTGGCGGCCGACGTGCGCGCCGGACGCCTGGAAGTGGTGTTGGCGGACTACCAGGGCGAGCCGGCACCGCTGAACCTGTTCTGCACCCACCGCGCGCAACTGAGTCGGCCGGTGACTCTGCTACGCGAGTTCATCCAGCAGCGATGCGCCGAGTTGCAGCGCGAGCGCCCCGGGCGTTAGAGCGGTCGGTAGCGCGCCACGGCGAGGTTCAGGTCCCAGCCGACGGACAGGCCTAACACCAGCAGCAACGCCGGCACGATCCACCACCAGACCCGCTTCGGCAGCGCCGGCAGCGGCTGATGCCACTGCGCCAGGCCGAGCGCGGCGGCGCAGACGCCAGCGGCCAGCAGCGCGCCGGCGATCACGTCGCTCGGCCAGTGCGCGCCCAGGTAGATGCGCGACCCGGCGATCCAGGTGGCCGGCAGCATCGCCAGCAATAGCCAGGTCAGCCGCACCCGCGGCGAGCTCTCGCGGCTGGCCAGCACGCCGAGCACGAGGAAGCAGGCGAAGGACGCCGAAGCGTGGCCGCTGGGCATGCTGAAAGCGCTCAACGGATCGGCGATCACCTCCGGGCGGGCGCGGGCGAACAGGTGCTTGAGCCCGCCGTTGGCCAGTGCCGTTGCCAGCAGGGCTCCACCAGCGAAAAACGCCTGGCGCCACTGGCGGAAGACCAGCAGCAGGGCGCTGAGCAGTACGCCGACGATGAGCTGGGTGCGGAAGTCGCCAAGGCGGGTCACTGCCACCATCACCTGGTCGAGCAGCGGATGGCGCTCTTCCTGCACCAGCGTCATCAGGCCGTGGTCGAGGGCATCCAGGTGCGGCCAGCCGATCAGCAGCGCCAGCAGCAGCGCGAGGCTGAGCCCGGCGGCGATCGGCGTGGTGTGCCGATGGCCCTTGAGATTGGCGTGGATCAGGGGGGCGCCGAGCAGCGCCAGGCCGCCGGCGATCACCGCCAGTTCCGGCCAGAAACCTTCCGGCAGCGGCAGGCGCAGCGCCGCGCCGGTGGTCCAGCCGGGCAGGAGGTAGGCTACCGACCAGCCGCCGGCGGCCAGGATCGAGACCGCCAGGAAGCGCCCGAAGGGCATGTCGAGCATGCCTGCCACCAGCGGCAGGAACGGCCGCAAGGCGCCGATGAAGCGTCCGACCAGCAGGCTCGCGACGCCATAGCGGGAAACGAAGCCCTCGGCGCCGGCCAGCCATTCCGGGTGATGGCGCAGCAACGGCAGGCGGCGGATGTCCTGGTGGAAGCGCCGGCCCAGCCAGTACGACGACAGGTCGCCGAGCATGCCGCCGGCGAACGCCAGCAGCAGCGTCTCGCCCAGCCCCAACGCCCCGCCACCGGCAAGCAAGGCCAGGGCGAAGAGCATCACCACGCCGGGCAGCACCAGGCCGACTACGGCCGCGCATTCGAGGAATGCGACGAGGAAGACGATCAGGCCGAGCCATTGCGGATGGCTGGCGATCCACTGGTTGAAGACTTCCAGGTTCATGGGCGATGGGCTTCCGAGCTGTCCAGCAGATAGTAGTCACGGCCTTCGACCTGGCCGCGGCGCAAGGGGTTTCGTGTGCAGAAGGGCGCGAAGGCGGCATCGACGAAGCGATACATCAGGTGTTCGTCGCGGCCGTGGGGAATGCCCAGGCGGGTGGTCTGGATGACCTGCGCGGGGCGCTCGCCGATGTCGTCGACGAACAGCCGGTCGGTGTCGAAGCGCTGCGCGTCCCAGTCCGGCACCTTCAGGCCCATGGCCTTGCACAGGAGCGTCTGGCCGGCGCAGAGCTTGCCCAGCGGGCGCTCTCCGCCGTCGGCGGCTGGGTTGAGCTGGCGCATATGGGCGATGGCTTCGTCGCCGCTCATGCGGTCCATCCACGGGTGGCCGGACTTGATCAGCACCGCATTGCCGGCACCGCCGGCGCTGAAGTTCAGTGAGTCGCCGCCGCGCGCGTAGTACATGTAGATGTGCCCGCCGTCGAGGAACAGCGCCTTGCGCTTCTCGGTGTAGCCGAGCGAGGCGTGGCTGCCTTTCTCGGCCAGGTAATAGGCTTCGGTCTCGATGATCCGCGCCGACAGCCAGAGGTCGCCGACGCGGTGACGGATGATCTTGCCCAGCAGTTCGCGGGCTACGGTCTGGGCGTCGCGGTCGAAGAAGGCGTCGGGCAGCGGGCGGGCGTCGGCCCAGGGCAAACCAAGGATGGGATCGGCGGGCATGGGATTGTCGTGGTCGCAGGGCGCTCTTAGGCTGGCGGATGATAACAACAAGAGACTGAATCATGACTGAACGCGTCCGTGCCGACAGCGCGCACATCACCCCCAGTGCGCACTACACCGGTTATGTCTGGTTCCGTCACCAGCTCGCCGAGCCGGCCTTCGCCACCGCCTTCGGGCGCTGGGTGCACGGCTGCGTGACGCCGATCAACTGGGGCGCGCGCCTGGGCTTCGGTCTCGACATCGAGGACTTCCTGCTGCAGCGCCATCTGTTGATAGATGCACAACTGCGCCAGGCCATCGAACAGCGCGGCGCGACCCAGGTAGTCGAGATCGCCTGCGGCCTGTCTCCTCGCGGAAGACGCTTCCGCCAGCGTTATCCGCAGCTCGATTACCTTGAGGCCGACCTGCCGCCAATGGCTGCGCGCAAGGCGGCGTTGCTCGACGGCCAAGGCTGGCTCGACGAACGCCACCGCGTGCGCAGCGTGGACATTCTTGCCGAGGACGGGCCGCAGAGCCTCTCCGCACTCTTTGCCAATCTCGACCGCAAGCGCCCCTTGGTGGTTATCACCGAGGGCCTGGTGAACTACTTCCAGCGCCCGCTGATCGAGGATTTCTGGACGCGCCTGGCACGGGTATTGGCCGACTTCCCGCAAGCTACCTACCTCACCGAGCTTTACCCCGACCTGCGCGAGCACCCGCGCTACCGGCAGATCCGCTGGGGCGTCGGGCTGATCGGCCGGCTGACCCGCGGCGGTTATCCACTGCATTACCGCAGCGAGGCGGAGATCGCCGAAGCCTTCCGCCGCTGCGGATTTGCCGCCGTGGATGTGCTCAACCCGCAGGAGCACAGTGCCGAGCTGGGCCTTGCGCAGGGGCGTATGCCAAGCCTGGTGCGGGTGATCGAGGCGAGGACGTAGGGCGTACAACCGTTCGCGGTTGTACACCGTTACTCCAACGCATTACGCGGCGCGGGCGCCTTGTTGCATCGGCACCACGACTGCCGCGAGCGTGGCGCTGGCCTGCGGTTCGCCGTGGGGGAAGATGAAGGCGAAGCCGTCTGCCGTGCGGCGCAGCGGCAATACGTCCAGTTCGGCCATGCCGCTGGCGGCCAAACGCCAGCCGCGTTGGGGGATATCCCGTGGCAGTTCGGCGCGGACCAGACCGCCGAAGTACCCCAGCTCCGCCAACTCGCACGGCCATTCGCCGCCATCGGCGTGGCGCAGCAGGGCGCGCGGCTGTGCCGGCGGCAGGCGTGGCTCGAAGCGGCGCTCCAGATGCAGCAGTTGCTGGCGCTGGAAACGCGTGCTGCCGGCAGCGTTCGGCGGTAGTGCCTGGCCATCCAGGAAAGGCGTGTAGAGCCGGGCGCAGGCGCCGCGCCGCTCGAACTGCGCCAGGTGGTCGGCATCGTGGATCAGGGCGAATTCGGCGTCGGCGCAGGCGTGGGCGAACTCGGCGTGTTCCCAGGGCTGGGTGAAGTGGTCGTATTCGCCGGCCAGCACCAGGGTCGGGCACTGCGGATGGCGCTCGAAGCCGCCGAAGGCGAGCAGCCTGCGGCTGTTCTGCCGATAGCGCTCGACTTCTGCCGGAGTGAGGCGCTGCAGCTGGCGCAGCAGGGCCTTGCGGAAGACCGGGGAAACGCCGGTGTCGGCCAGCCGCAGCGGGTTGACCAGGCCGGTCAGCACGCCGTTGGCGAAGGGCTCGTGCTGGCCCAGGTCGAGCCGGGCGAGGGCCTCTTCCAGCAGGGCGCGGGCGCCGGGGCGGCCGAAGGCGGTGATGCCGGCCAGCAGCAGGCGCGCGCAGCGCCGCGGATGACGGGCGGCGAACAGGGCAGCCAGCGCCGAGCCGTAGGACAGGCCGATCGGCATCAGCGGCGGCAGTTGCAGTTCCTCGGCGAAGGCGGCGATCAGGTCGGCGAGGTCTTCCAGGCTGAGCTCCGGGGCGAGCTGCAGGTTGCCGCCCTGGCTGGGCAGGTCGAGCAGGATCACCGGGTGCTCGGCGAGCAGTTCGCTGACCTCGCTGGCGAAGGAACGGAAGCTCTGGAACGCCCCGCCCAGCAGCAGGACGGGCGGGCGCGCGTCGTCGGCGCGCAGGGCGAACGCCTGGTAATGCAGTTGCCAGCGTCCCAGTTCGAGCACCGCCGGAGGGGCAGTGAGGGCCTGGGCGCTGTAATCGGTGCGATAGCGCATGGCGAATCTCCGGCGGTGGGCCGCCTCTTATCGTTATTCCCTGGCGTGCTAGTGGCGAAGGGCTGGCATCGGGTGCCGGCAGGACCAAGGTAGACAGAAGGGGTCTTTTTGTTTACCCAACCTTCGGGCGGCGCGAAGGGGCGGGTGTCACCGTCTCGCGGCGGCGCCCGGCGAGGCGGCGGCCGCTGGCGTTACCGGATGGTCGGCGTGACGGGCTGTCTACCGGTTGGCTGCTGTGGCTGGGCGGGAGGGGGGCGGATCGCTATAATCGCGCATTTCCCTCACGCAAGACGCGTAGAACCATGACCGAGTCCGTCCTCGATTACATGAGCCGCCTGGGCCGCGCCGCACGCGACGCTTCCCGCGTCCTCGCGCGCGCCTCCACCGCGCAGAAGAACGCCGCCCTGCTGGCCGCCGCCGATGCCCTGGATGCCGCCCGCGCCGAGCTGGCCCAGGCCAATGAACTGGATCTGGCCAACGGCCGCGCCAACGGGCTGGAGCCAGCCATGCTGGACCGCCTGGCGCTGACCCCGGCACGCATCGACGACATGATCGAAGGCCTGCGCCAGGTCGCCAAGCTGCCTGACCCGATCGGCGAGATCCGCGACATGCGCTTCGTCCCCTCGGGCATCCAGATCGGCAAGATGCGCGTGCCGCTGGGCGTGGTCGGGATCATCTACGAATCGCGTCCCAACGTGACCATCGACGCCGCCAGCCTGTGCCTGAAGTCGGGCAACGCAACCATCCTGCGCGGCGGCTCCGAGGCCATTCATTCGAACCAGGCGATCGCCAAGTGCATCCAGCTCGGCCTGGCCCAGTCCGGCCTGCCGGCGGCTGCCGTGCAGGTGGTGGAAACCACCGACCGCGCTGCCGTGGGCGCGCTGATCAGCATGCCCGAGTTCGTCGACGTCATCGTTCCGCGCGGTGGCAAGGGCCTGATCGAGCGCATCAGCCGCGACGCCAAGGTGCCGGTGATCAAGCACCTGGACGGCATCTGCCACGTGTTCATCGACGAGTCGGCCGACCTCGACAAGGCCATCCGCATCGCCGACAACGCCAAGACCCAGCGCTACGCGCCGTGCAACACCATGGAAACCCTGCTGGTGCACCAGGCCATCGCCGCCCGCGTACTGCCGCCGCTGGCCGCCATCTACCGCGACAAGGGCGTTGAGCTGCGTGGCGACGCCGCGACTCGCGCGCTGCTGGGTGCGGATGTGCTGGAAGCCACCGAGGAAGACTGGCGCACCGAATACAACGCGCCGATCCTGTCGATCCGCATCGTCGACGACCTGGACGCGGCCATCGAGCACATCAACACCTACGGCTCGCAGCACACCGACGCCATCGTCAGCGAAAACTTCAGCAACGCCCGGCGCTTCCTCGCCGAAGTGGACTCGGCGTCGGTCATGGTCAACGCCTCGACCCGCTTCGCCGACGGCTTCGAGTACGGCCTGGGCGCGGAGATCGGCATTTCCACCGACAAGCTGCATGCCCGTGGCCCCGTCGGCCTGGAAGGCCTGACCAGCGAGAAATACGTGGTGTTCGGCGACGGGCACGTGCGCACCTGATGAGCAAGGCTTCCCCGCGGCGTATCGGCCTGTTCGGCGGTACGTTCGACCCGGTGCACATCGGTCACCTGCGCAGCG
The DNA here is from genome assembly GCF_041409665.1 of Pseudomonas sp. QL9. NCBI lineage: Bacteria > Pseudomonadati > Pseudomonadota > Gammaproteobacteria > Pseudomonadales > Pseudomonadaceae > Pseudomonas > Pseudomonas sp. QL9. The sequence goes on along the minus strand of NZ_CP166971.1, from coordinate 1,887,330 downwards.
CGCTGGAGACCGCCGAGCTGCTCGGCCTCGACGAGCTGCGCCTGCTGCCGGCAGCGCGCCCGCCGCATCGGGAAACGCCGCGGGTGTCGGCACAACAACGCCTGGCGATGGTCGAACTGGCCGTCGCCGGCGTCGCGCCGCTGCGGGTCGATGACCGCGAGCTGCAGCGTGATAAACCGTCCTACACCATCGACACCCTGGAGTCGCTTCGCGCGGAGCTGGGAAAGGACGTGCAGCTGGTGCTGCTGGTGGGTTGGGACGCTTTCTGCGGCCTGCCGACCTGGCACCGCTGGGAAGAACTGCTGCAGCACTGCCACCTGGCCGTGCTGCAGCGCCCGGACGCCGACATGGAGGCGCCCGAAGCCCTGCGCGATCTGCTTGCGGCGCGCAGCGTGGCCGACCCCAATGCCCTGAGTGGCGCGGCCGGGCAGGTCACCTTCATCTGGCAGACGCCCCTGGCAGTGTCCGCCACCCAGATCCGCGCCCTCCTGGTGCAGGGGCGCTCGCCGCGCTTCCTGGTGCCGGACGCGGTATTGAACTACATCGAGGCGCACGAGCTGTATCGCGCGCCCCAGACAAACTAGAGAGTCATTCATGCAAACCGAACAACTGGTCGAGCTGGCCATCGCCGCTCTTGAAGATATGAAGGCCCAGGACATCCTGGCCATCGACGTGCGCGACAAAACCAGCATCACCGACACCATGGTCATCGCCACCGGTTCCTCCAGCCGCCAGGTCAAGTCGCTCGCCGACAACGTCCTGGAGAAGGTCAAGGAGCAGGGCGTCAAGCCGATCGGCAGCGAAGGTCAGGAAGGCGGCGAGTGGGTGCTGATCGACCTGGGCAACGTCGTCGTCCACGTCATGCAGCCGGCCACCCGCCAGTTCTACGACCTCGAGCGCCTGTGGCAGGGCGCCGAACAGAGCCGCGCCCACCACAGCGGCGAGTGATTCGGCGTTGCGTCTGCGTCTGATCGCAGTCGGCTCGCGCATGCCGCGATGGGTCGAGGAGGGGTGGCAGGAGTATGTCAAACGCCTGCCCGCCGAGCTGTCCCTCGAACTGGTGGAGATCCCGCTGAACACCCGCGGCAAGAATGCCGACGTGGCGCGGCTGATCCGCCAGGAAGGCGAGGCCATGCTGGCCAAGGTCCAGCCGGGGGAGAAGATCGTCACCCTGGAAGTCGAGGGCAAGCCCTGGAGCACGCCGCAGCTGGCTTCCGAGCTCGATCGCTGGCGCCTCGACGCGCGCACCGTGAACCTCATGGTCGGCGGCCCGGAAGGGCTGGCGCCGGAGGTCTGCGCGCGCAGCGAGCAACGCTGGTCGCTGTCGCCGCTGACGCTGCCGCATCCGCTGGTGCGCATCCTCGTGGGTGAGCAGATCTACAGGGCCTGGACCGTGCTGTCCGGGCACCCGTACCACAAGTAGCCGTAGTCGTACCCGATGCCGCAGCCGATTCAACTCAAAGACCACGAAAAGGACGCCCGCCTGGTACGCAGCCGGGTCGTCGTCGGCGCGGTGGCGGTGTTCATCCTGGCGCTGGTGCTGGTGGCGCGCATGTACCACCTGCAGGTCACGCAGTACGAGTATCACTCGACGCTGTCGGAGAACAACCGCGTCCACGTCCAGCCTATCCCGCCGACCCGCGGCCTGATCTACGACCGCAACGGTGTGCTGATCGCCGACAACCGGCCGAGCTTCAGCCTCACGGTGACCCGCGAACGCACCGAGAACCTGAAGCAGGAGCTGCAGTTCCTGGTGGACATCCTCGGGCTGACCGAGGAAGACCGCGCGATCTTCGAGAAGCGTATGAAGCAGGGCCGGCGGCCGTTCGAGCCGGTGCCGATCATGTTCGAGCTGTCGGAAGAGCAGATCGCCCGCATCGCGGTGAACCAGTACCGCCTGCCCGGTATCGATGTCACCGCGCAGTTCGTCCGCCACTACCCGCTGGGCGAGCACTTCGCCCACTCGGTCGGCTACGTCGGGCGGATCAACGAACCGGAGCTGAAGATCCTCGACCCGGTCAACTACGCCGGCACCCACCACATCGGCAAGACCGGCGTGGAGAAGTTCTACGAGGCCCAGCTGCACGGCACCGTGGGCTACGAGGAGGTCGAGACCAACGCCCGCGGCCGCGTCCTGCGCGTGCTCAAGCGCACCGACCCGGTGCCGGGCAAGGACATCGTCCTGAGCATCGACAGCAAGCTGCAGGCCAAGGCCGAGGAGGCCCTGGGTGGGCGCCGCGGCGCCATCGTGGCGATCCAGCCGTCCACCGGTGAGGTGCTGGCGATGGTCAGCCAGCCGAGCTACGACCCCAACCTGTTCGTCACCGGCATCAGCTTCAAGGATTACTCGGCGCTGCGCGATTCCATCGACCGTCCGCTGTACAACCGCGTGCTGCGCGGCCTCTACCCGCCGGGCTCGACGGTGAAACCGGCGGTGGCCATCGCCGGCCTCGACGCGGGCGTTGTGACGCCGAGCTCGCGGATCTTCGACCCGGGCTACTACCAGTTGCCGAACTACGACCACAAGTACCGCAACTGGAACCATTCAGGCGAAGGCTGGGTGAACCTGGAAACCGCGATCATGCGGTCCAACGACACCTACTTCTACGACCTCGCCCACAAGCTCGGCATCGACAGGCTGCACGACTACATGAGCCGCTTCGGCTTCGGCCAGCGCGTGGCCCTGGACATGTACGGCGAATCGCCTGGCCTGATGCCTTCGCGCGACTGGAAGCGCATCACCCGCCGGCAGGTCTGGTTCCCGGGGGAAACCCTGATCCTCGGCATCGGCCAGGGCTACATGCAGGCCACGCCGCTGCAGCTCGCGCAGATGACCGCGCTGATCGCCAACCACGGCAAGTGGATCCGCCCGCACCTGGCCAAGACCATCGAAGGCCAGCCGCCAGCCGACCCGGAACCGATGCCGGACATCGACCTGCGCGAACCGGGCAACTGGGAAATGATCGATTCGGACATGCAGCAGGTGGTGCACAATGCCCGCGGCACGGCGCACAAGGTCGGCGCCACCTCGGTCTACCGCATCGCCGGCAAGTCCGGTACCGCGCAGGTGGTGGCGATCAAGCAGAACGAGAAATACGACCGCTCCAAGCTCTCCGAACGGACCCGCGACCACGCGCTGTTCGTCGGCTTCGCTCCGGCGGACAACCCGCAGATCGCCGTCTCGGTGATGGTGGAGAACGGCGAGTCCGGCTCCGGCGTCGCCGCTCCAGTGCTCAAGCAGGTGATGGACGCCTGGCTGCTCGACGAGAACGGCAAGCTCAAGCCCGAGTATGCGCCGCAGGTGGCGCAGGTGCAGAAGCCATGAGCATGAACATGAACCCCAACTTCGACCGCACGCTGTCCAACGAGGACGTGATGAAGCGGCGGGCCAGCCTGCTGCAGCGTCTGCACATCGACGGGCTGCTGCTGCTCCTGCTGCTGATCCTCGGCGCCGCGGGCCTGTTCGTCCTCTATTCGGCCAGCGGCAAGAGCTGGGACCTGCTGATCAAGCAGGCCTCGTCCTTCGGCCTGGGCCTGGTGATGATGTTCGTCATCGCCCAGGTCGAACCGCGCTTCCTCGCGCGCTGGGTGCCGCTGGGCTACGTGCTCGGCGTACTGCTGCTGGTGGCGGTGGACGTCATGGGCCACAACGCCATGGGCGCCACGCGCTGGATCAACATCCCCGGGGTGATCCGCTTCCAGCCGGCGGAGTTCATGAAGCTGTTCATGCCGATGACGCTCGCCTGGTACATGTCCAAGCGCAACCTGCCGCCCAACCTCAAGCATCTGGTGATCAGCCTGGCGCTGATCGGCGTGCCCTTCGTGCTGATCCTCAAGCAGCCGGACCTGGGTACTGCGATGCTGGTGCTCGCCTCGGGGGCCTTCGTGCTGTTCGTCGGCGGCCTGCAGTGGCGCTGGATCTTCGGCGCGGTGACTGCGGCGGTGCCGGTGGCGGTGGCGATGTGGTTCTTCGTCATGCACGACTACCAGAAGCAGCGCGTGCTGACCTTCCTCGACCCGGAGAGCGATCCGTTGGGTACCGGCTGGAACATCATCCAGTCGAAAGCGGCCATCGGATCGGGCGGAGTATTCGGTAAGGGTTGGCTGATGGGCACTCAGTCGCATCTGGATTTTTTGCCGGAAAGCCATACGGACTTTATCATTGCCGTGCTCGGCGAAGAGTTCGGCCTGGTGGGGGTGTGCCTGCTGCTGACCCTTTACCTGCTGGTGATCTACCGCGGACTGGTGATTACCGCGCAGGCACAGACGCTGTACGGCAAGCTGCTGGCCGGCAGCATCACCATGACCTTCTTCGTCTACGTGTTCGTCAACATCGGCATGGTCAGCGGTCTGCTGCCGGTGGTGGGGGTGCCGCTTCCCTTCATCAGCTACGGCGGAACTTCGCTGGTGACGCTGCTGTCAGGGTTCGGGGTTTTGATGTCGATTCATACCCACCGGAAATGGATCGCCCAGGTTTGAATTCAAGCGTTGAGACAAGAGTGAAGAAAGGAATGCAGATACTGCGCGAATGGGCAGCCAGGGGTGTCCATTGGGTCGGTCTCGCGGGGGCGATCGGCTTCGGCGGCGCTGCGCATGCGGGCGACTACGACGGCTCGCCGCAGGTTGCGGAGTTCGTCAACGAGATGACCCGCGACTACGGCTTCGCCGACGAGCAGCTGCTTTCGCTGTTCCACGATGTCGAGCGCAAGCAATCCATTCTCGACGCCATCTCCAAGCCCGCCGAGCGGGTCAAGGCCTGGAAGGAATACCGGCCGATCTTCATTACCGATGCACGCATCAAGGCCGGCGCCGACTTCTGGAACCAGAATGCCGAGGCCCTGGCCCGCGCCGAGAAGACCTACGGCGTTCCCGCGCAATACATAGTGGCGATCATCGGCGTGGAAACCTTCTTCGGCCGCAATACCGGCCGTTACCGGGTGATGGACGCACTCTCCACCCTGGGCTTCGACTACCCGCCGCGCGCCGACTTCTTCCGCAAGGAGCTCAAGCAGTTCCTTCTGCTGGCCCGCGAGCAGCAGGTCGATCCGCTCAGCCTGAACGGCTCCTACGCCGGCGCCATGGGCCTGCCGCAGTTCATGCCGAGCAGCTTCCGCGCCTATGCCGTGGACTTCGACGGCGACGGCCACATCAACATCTGGAACGACCCGACCGATGCCATCGGCAGCGTCGCCAGCTACTTCAAGCAGCACGGCTGGCAAGCCGGGCAGCCGGTGGTGTCGCAGGCTGACCTCGGCGTCGACAGCGCCCAGGACGCCGTGACTCCGGGCCTCGACCCGCAGATGAACCTTGGTCAGCTGCGCGCTGCCGGCTGGCGCACCCATGACGTGCTGCCGGACGACCTGAAGGTCACCGCCATCCGCTTCGACGGCGAGAATGGCCCCGAATACTGGGTCGGCCTGCCGAACTTCTACGTGATCACCCGTTACAACCGCAGCGCCATGTACGCCATGGCGGTCCACCAGCTGGCCGACGAGATCGTCCGCGTGCGAGGTGTCCATTGAGCAAGCGATTGGGGAATCCGCGTTTCTGGTCGGTCGCCGCCAGCTTCGGGCTGGGCGTCGTGCTGCTGGCCAGCTGCACCAGCAGCCGTCCGCCGCAGCAGACCTCCGGCGGCATGTCCGGTCCGATGGACTACAACCGTCCGCACCGCGACGGCGCGCCCTGGTGGGACGTCGACGTCTCGCGCATTCCCGACGCGGTGCCGATGCCGCACAACGGCCCGCTGAAGAACAACCCCTACACGGTGCTGGGCAAGACCTACTACCCGCTGAACGACGCGCGCACCTACGCCGTCACCGGCACGGCATCCTGGTACGGCACCAAGTTCCATGGCCAGGCCACCGCCAACGGCGAGATGTACGACCTGTACGGCATGACCGCCGCGCACAAGACGCTGCCGCTGCCCAGCTACGTCCGGGTGACCAACCTGGACAACGGCAAGAGCGTGATCGTCCGCGTCAACGACCGCGGTCCGTTCTACTCCGACCGGGTCATCGACCTGTCCTTCGCTGCCGCCAAGAAGCTCGGCTATGCCGAAGTCGGCACCGCCCGGGTCAAGGTCGAAGGCATCGACCCGGTACGCTGGTGGGCTGCTCAGGGCCGTCCGGTGCCCATGGTCCTGGCGCAGCCGAAGATGGCTCCGGTACAGCCCGCACCGGCTGCAGCGCAACCTCAGGCCGTGGCCATGGCGCAGCCGATCGAGGTCTACACGCCGCCGCCGGCGCAGCATGCGGAGCCGCCGGCTCCGGTGCAGATCGACTCAAAAAAAAACGCTTCATTACCAGCCGATGGCCTGTATCTCCAGGTGGGTGCCTTCGCCAACCCGGACGCTGCCGAGCTCCTCAGGGAGAAGCTCAGCGGCCTGACTGGGGCCCAGGTCTTTATCAGCTCGGTCGTGGTCAACAAACAGACCTTGCACCGGGTGCGTCTGGGGCCGATCGGAACGCCGGATGAAGCGAATCGGATGCAGGACAGCATCCGCGTGGCCAATCTCGGCCAACCCAAACTGGTGCGTCCGGACTGACCGGCGCGCCCGAGCGGCCCGCCAGAGGCCGCCCCAGGAATTCCCCCAAGGGATTGTTTGACCATTAGCGAAACCCAGAGAGACGGATGAATATCTTCAACATCGCCAAACGACTTTCCATGCTCGTGCTGCTCAGCGCCCCCGTGGCCAGCTGGGCCGCTGAATCCGTCGTGCCCGCCGCACCGCAGCTGGCAGCCAAGGCCTGGGTGCTGATGGACGGCGCCAGTGGCCAGATCCTGGTCGAGAACAATGCCGACGAGCGCCTGCCACCGGCGAGCCTGACCAAGCTGATGACCGCCTACATCGCCACCAAGGAGATCGAGGGCGGCCGCATCAAGGAAGACGACCTGGTCACCGTCAGCGAACACGCCTGGCGCACCGGCGGCTCGCGGATGTTCATCAAGCTCGGTTCGCAGGTGTCTGTCAGCGACCTGCTGCACGGCATCATCATCCAGTCCGGCAACGACGCCTCGGTCGCCCTGGCCGAGCATATCGCCGGCAGCGAAGACGCCTTCGCCGACATGATGAACAACACTGCGCAGAAGCTGGGCATGAGCAACTCCCACTTCATGGACGCCACCGGCCTGCCGAACCCCGAGCACTACTCGTCGGCCCACGACATGGCGCTGCTGGCCCGCGCGATCATCTACGGCGAGCCGACCCACTACGCGATCTACGCGCAGAAGGAATTCTTCTGGAACAACATCAAGCAGCCGAACCGCAACCTGCTGCTGTGGCGTGACAAGACCGTCGACGGCCTGAAGACCGGCCACACCGAAGAAGCCGGCTACTGCCTGGTGGCTTCCGCCGTACGCGACGGCCAGCGCATGATCGCCGTGGTGTTCGGCACCAACAGCGAGCAGGCCCGTGCCGCCGAGACCCAGAAGCTGCTGACCTACGGCTTCCGCTTCTTCGAATCGCAGACCTTCTACAAGAAGGGCGCCGAGCTGACCAAGGCCCTGGTCTGGAAAGGCTCCGAGCATGAAGTGAAGGCCGGCCTCGCCGAAGACCTGACCATGACCGTGCCGCGCGGCCAGCTCAAGCAACTGCAAGCCACCATGGTCATGCAGCCGCAGCTGATGGCCCCGATCCAGCAGGGTCAGGTGATTGGCAAGGTGGAAGTGAAGATGGGCGACAAGGTGGTGCGTACCTCCGACCTGGTAGCCCTGAACGGTGTCGAGGAAGGCGGTTTCATCCGTCGCCTGTGGGACAGCCTCCGCCTGTTCTTCTACGGTCTGTTCAACTGACCCCGATTGCCGGGCTTGAACTTTTGTATACAAGCCCGGCAATTCCCGCGCATGCGCGCCCTTTACTCAGGTAAAATGCGCGCCTGCGACTGACCGACGCACCGCCGCGGTCTCGGCAGCCGTCAGGTCCTATCCATCCGGAAGCCCCCAACCCGGGGATTCTCACGGAGGCAGGCTACCCGCCCGCGACAGCCATGACTGATACCATCGATACCGCAACCCCTCCCGCACCCAAGATCGAATTCCCCTGCGAGCGCTACCCGATCAAGGTGATCGGCGACGCCGGCGACGGTTTCTCCGACCTGGTCATCGAGATCATCCAGCGCCATGCGCCCGACCTCGACGAAACCACCCTCGTCATGCGCGACAGCCGCAACGGTCGTTTCCTCTCGGTACAGGTGCTGATCACCGCGACCGGCATCGACCAACTGCAGAACATCCATGCCGACCTGCGCGCCACCGGCCGCGTGCACATGGTGCTGTGATGGCCGAGGCGGTTCCTGTCCTCGGATTCCGCGAACTCGGGCTGCTGCCCTACGAGCCGACCTGGCACGCCATGCAGCGCTTCACAGCCGAGCGCGACGAGAACACGGCCGACGAAGTCTGGCTGCTCGAGCATGAGAGGGTCTTCACCCAAGGCCAGGCCGGCAAGGCCGAGCATGTGCTGCTGCCCGGCGACATTCCGGTGGTCCAGGTCGATCGTGGCGGCCAGGTGACCTACCACGGTCCCGGCCAGCTAGTCGCCTACCTGATGCTCGACGTGCGCCGTTCGCACCTGGGCGTGCGTGAGCTGGTCAGCCGCATCGAACAGAGCTTGATCGGCCTGCTCGCCGGTTTCGGCGTGAACGCTGTGTCCAAACCCGACGCCCCGGGCGTCTATGTCGACGGCGCGAAAATCGCCTCGCTCGGCCTGCGCATCCGCAACGGCCGTTCCTTCCATGGTCTGGCGCTGAATGTCGACATGGACCTGGAGCCTTTCCGTCGAATCAATCCCTGCGGCTACGCAGGCATGGCCATGACCCAGCTGAGTGAGCTGGCTGGCCCCATCACCCTGGCCGAGGTGCGCGAGCGCCTGCGCGGCGAACTCACCGAGCGCCTTGGCTACGCTGAACAGAAGACCCTAACGGGCGGGATCGAACTGAGATGAGCACTGTTGTGGAGACCCCGGAAAAAGGCAAGCCGGCCAAGGTCGAGGTCGGCGTGAAGCTGCGCGGCGCCGAGAAGGTCGCGCGCATTCCGGTGAAGATCATTCCCACCGAAGAGCTGCCGAAGAAGCCCGACTGGATTCGCGTGCGCATCCCGGTTTCCCCCGAGGTCGATCGCATCAAGCAGCTGCTGCGCAAGCACAAGCTGCACAGCGTCTGCGAAGAGGCGTCCTGCCCGAACCTGGGCGAGTGCTTCTCCGGCGGCACCGCGACTTTCATGATCATGGGCGACATCTGCACCCGCCGTTGCCCGTTCTGCGACGTCGGCCACGGCCGGCCGAAGCCGCTGGACTTGGACGAGCCGAAGAACCTCGCCATCGCCATCGCCGACCTGCGCCTGAAGTACGTGGTGATCACCTCGGTGGACCGCGACGACCTGCGTGACGGCGGCGCCCAGCACTTCGCCGACTGCCTGCGCGAAATCCGCCTGCTGTCCCCCGGCATCCAGCTGGAAACCCTGGTGCCGGACTACCGCGGACGCATGGACATCGCCCTGGAAATCACCGCGAAAGAGCCGCCGGACGTGTTCAACCACAACATGGAAACCGTGCCGCGCCTGTACAAGTCCTCGCGCCCGGGCTCGGATTTCGAGTGGTCGCTGGACCTGCTGCAGAAGTTCAAGCAAATGGTTCCGCACGTGCCGACCAAGTCCGGCCTGATGCTCGGCCTGGGCGAGACCGACGACGAAGTCATCGAGACCATGCAGCGCATGCGCGAGCACGACATCGACATGCTGACCCTCGGCCAGTACCTGCAGCCCTCGCGCAACCACCTGCCGGTGCAGCGCTTCGTCCACCCGGACACCTTCGCCTGGTTCGCCGAAGAGGGCGAGAAGATGGGCTTCAAGAATGTCGCTTCCGGCCCGCTGGTGCGTTCCTCGTACCACGCCGACCAGCAGGCGCACGGCGACAAGATCCGCTGATCGCCCTGTCTGCAGGCAGAAAAAAGGCGCCCTTGGGCGCCTTTTTCATGCCGGTCGTTACTGGCTGCGCAGGCGCGCCAGCAGTTCCGGGGTCGGATAACCGTCGGCCGGCAGGCCTTCGCTCTGCTGGAAGGCGCGGATCGCCTGGCGCGTTCCGGCACCGATGATGCCGTCGGGGTTGCCCGGTTGGTAGCCGCGGGCTGCCAGTCCTTCCTGCAGCGCGATGCGCTCGCTTCTGCTTAACGGTCGGTCGGCCACCGGCCAGGCGGCATCGATACGCCCGCCACCCTTGAAACTGTCGGCCAACAGGGAGACGGCCAGGGCGTAGGACGTGGAGTTGTTGTAGCGCAGGATGGCGCGGAAGTTGTCCAGCACCAGGAAGGCCGGGCCGCGATAGCCCGCCGGCAGCAGCAGCGAAGCGCTGGCCTGCGGACTGCTGGGCAGCACGCCTCCCACGGGTTGCACGCCCATCTTCAGCCATTCGGCGATCGGCTTGCGGACGCTCATGTCGGCCTGGGCGTAGTCGAAGCCCGGCGTGAGGTGGACCTCGAAGCCCCAGCTCTGGCCGGGCTTCCAGCCGGAGGCCTGCAGGTAGTTGGCGGTGGAGGCCAGGGCGTCGGTCGGCGAGCCCCATATGTCGCGTCGGCCGTCGCCGTCGAAGTCCACTGCGTAACGGTTGTAGGTGCTGGGGATGAATTGGGTCTGCCCCATGGCGCCGGCCCAGGAGCCGATCATGTAGCGCGCCGGCACATCGCCATGCTGGAGGATGCCCAGCGCGGCGAGCAGCTCGCCCTGGGCGAAGTCCGGTCGGCGGCCCTCGTAGGCCAGGGTGGCGAGCGAGCGGATGACGTTGCGGCTGCCCATGGTGCTGCCGAAGTTGCTCTCCATGCCCCAGATCGCCACCACGGCATCGGCGTCCACCGCGTAACGCTGGTCGATGCGCTGGAGGGCTTCGGCGTTCTCCGCCAGCTTGCTCTGTCCATTGCGGACGCGCGCTGCGGTCAAGGCGCCGGCCAGGTATTCCCACACCGGGCGGGTGAACTCCGGCTGGCTGCGATCGGCGCTGATTACTGCAGGATCGGGCTCCACGCCGGAGAAGGCCTGGTCGAAGGTCTGCGCATCGATGCCCTTGGACAGGGCCAGGCCGCGGAAGCCGTTGCGCCAATCCTCGAAGCTCTGTGTCGGCGTCGGGAAATCAGGCTGTGTCTGCTGGTCGTTGATGCTGGCTTGCAGCGGAGTGGCCGCGGGAGCGTCGGCGCAGGCGGAGAGCAGGCAGGCGGTGAGCAGGGCGAGGCTGAGCGGGACCAGACGAGCGGATGAAACGGGCTTGCGCATTGCGCTCCTCGAAGCGGGTGAGCGGAGCGACCACCTTAGCACGGCACTGCCGCAGCGTGGGTCGGGCGTCCCGTTACGGCATGTGGCGGGAGTGGCGATTCAGGGGGTTCGACAGGGGAGGAGCGGCGGGGGTTCCCGAAAGGGTGGGGAGGGCGGAGCGATTTTCAGGCCGCCAGAAGCGAAGAAGCCTCCCAGTTACGGGAGGCTTCGCGGCGGTAGCTGCCTTTGCCTTTCAGTGGCTGTTCCTGGCGGCTGCGGAACAGCGGTTGTGCGATCAGGGATTTGGCCTTGTTCGGCCGCTTGGCTTTCTTCGCCATCGGTTCTACCTCTCAGGGGCTGCCCGTCCATCACGGGCGTGCGAATGATCGGCCGATCGTTGGCGAATGTCCATGCACCGCTTGTCGGGCCGTCTCCGCTCAGCCCGGCGGCAGCGGCAGGCGTTGCCCGGCGACCAGCAGCACCAGGCGCGCCAGGCCGTTCCAGGCGTCGCCCGGTGCCTGGCCCTTGATCTGAGCATCGATCAGCTGGGCGTCCTGCAGCAGTTGATTCCAGCGTGAGCCGGAGTGGCGCTGCAGGGCTCGGGTGAGCAACGGGCGGCGCTTGTCCCAGACCGGCGGGCGGCATTGGGCGAAGGCCTTGTCCAGGGGGACGCCCTGGCCGTACTGCTGGGCGATGGTGGCCAGTTGGCGGATTTCCCGGGCCAGCGCCCAGAGGATGACTGGCGGTTCAACGCCTTCGCCACGCAGGCCTTCGAGCATGCGCAGGCTGTGCGCGGCTTCGCCGCCGAGGGACGCGTCGATCAGGCCGAAGACGTCGAAGCGCGCGCTGTCGGCCACGGCTGCCTGCACGGTTTCGGCATCGAGCTGGTTGCCTTCGGCGAGCAGCTTTAGCTTCTCGATCTCCTGGGCAGCGGCCAACAGGTTGCCTTCCACGCGGGCGGCGATCAGATCAACGGCGTCCTGGCTGGCAGCGAGGCCAGCTTGCGACAGGCGCTGGCGAATCCATTGCGGCAGCTGTTGCGCGTCCACCGGCCAGATCTGGATGAACTGCGCGACGTCGCCGTCGATCAGCGCCTTGGCCCATTTGGTCTTCTGCGTCGAGCCGTCGAGCTTGGGCAGGCTGACCAGCAGCACGGTGTCTTCCGGCGGCCGCTGCAGGTACTCGAGGAGGATGGCCGCGCCCTTGTCGCCGGGTTTACCCGACGGTAGGCGCAGTTCCAGCAGGCGCTTCTCGGCGAACAGCGACAGGCTGGCGCCGGCTTCGAGCAGCAGGCCCCAGTCGAAGTTGGCCTCGGCGTTGAACACCTGGCGTTCGCTGAAATCGCGCTGGCGGCAGGCTGCACGAATGGCGTCGCAGGCTTCCTGGCAGAGCAGCGGTTCGTCGCCGCTGATCACGTAGACGGGCGCCAGGTTGCCCTGCAGGTGCTTGGCGAGTTGCGCGGGAGAGAGCTTCATGAAAGCAGTGGGGCCGGCATGGCCGGCCCCTCATCCGTTACTGCGCGGGCGGCAGTTGGATCGGCGATTGCTGCGGCTGCTGCTTGGCGGCTTCGTCCGCGGCCTTGAGCGCGTCGGCTTCGGCCTTGGCCTTGGCTTCGGCTTTCTGCTGCAGGGAAGCCAGCTGTGCCGGAGTCAGCAGTTGCAGGCGCAGGGACAGCTGCTGCACCAGGTCGCGGCGCATTTCCTTGCGCAGCTGGTCGGCTTCCTGGGCGGAACCGATCAGGTTGTTCTCGTCGTTCAGGTAGACCTTCTGCACTTCCACCTTGTCGGTGAGCAGCAGCAGGTTGTTGGCGCCGCGCATCTCGTAGGTGACGGTGTTGGTCAGCTCGTACTCGGCGCTACGCGCGGAGCCGGTGTAGCTGGCGGTGCGCTGGGTCTCGTCCTCGCGAGCGAGGAACAGGTGGTAGGGCGCGCTCTTGGTCACTTTCACGCCGCTGTTTTCGAGCAGGCGTTGCAGGTCCTTGACGGTGTCGCCGTAGGCATTGCGCGCGCTCAGGTCGATTTCCTTCAACGCGAAGCTCGTATCGCCCAGGCCGCGCAGGTGGAAGCCGCAGGCGCCCAGCAGCGTGGTCAGGCCGATCAGCGCGATGCTGGTCAGGATACGTTTCATCAAGCTTCCCTCACTCCTGTTGATCCGGGTTGCCCGTGGCAAGGCGCCACGGGCCAATGCATCAGTTGGCGACGATGTTGACCAGCTTGCCGGGCACCACGATGACCTTGCGAATGGTCAGGCCGTCGGTGAAGCGCAGCACGTTCTCGTTGGCGCGGGCGCAGGCCTCGACGTCTTCGCGGCTGGCTTCGGCCGGCACTTCGATGTGGCCGCGCAGCTTGCCGTTGACCTGTACCACCAGTTGCAGGGTGTCCTGTACCAGGGCCGCTTCGTCGACCTGCGGCCAGCTGGCGTCGATCACCGCGCCTTCCTTGCCCAGTTCGTGCCAGAGCACGTGGCAGATGTGCGGGGTGATCGGGGCGAGCAGCAGGGTCACGGTTTCCAGGCCTTCCTGCAGCAGGGCGCGGTTGCCGGCGTCGTCCTGCGCGACCTTCTCCAGCACGTTCATCAGGGTCATCACGGCGGCGATGGCGGTGTTGAACTTGTGGTTCTGGCCGACGTCCTGGCTGGCCTGTTTGATGGCCAGGTGGATGGCGCGGCGGATTTCCTTCTGCGCGTCGGTCAGGGTGTCCTGTGCCACCGCGGCGGCGAAGCCGGCGCTGACGTGCGCCTGGGCCAGGCGCCAGACACGACGCAGGAAGCGGCTCGCGCCCTCGACGCCGGAGTCGGACCATTCCAGGCTCATGTCCGGCGGCGAGGCGAACATCATGAACAGGCGGCAGGTGTCGGCGCCATAGGCGTCGATCATGGCCTGCGGGTCCACGCCGTTGTTCTTCGACTTGGACATCTTCTCGGTGCCGCCGATTTCCACCGGCAGGCCGTCGGTCTTCAGGCGCGCGCCAATGACCTTGGCCTTGGCGTCACGCTCGACCTCGACGTCGGCCGGGTTGAACCAGTCCTTGCTGCCGTTGGGCAGGGTGCGGTAGTAGGTCTCGGCGACCACCATGCCCTGGGTCAGCAGGTTCTTGAACGGCTCGTCGGAGTCGATCAGGCCTTCGTCGCGCATCAGCTTGTGGAAGAAGCGCGCGTAGAGCAGGTGCAGGATGGCGTGCTCGATGCCGCCGATGTACTGGTCGACCGGCAGCCAGTAGTTGGCGGCCTTCTTGTCCAGCATGCCGTCTTCGAACTGCGGGCAGGCGTAGCGGGCGAAGTACCAGGACGACTCCACGAAGGTGTCCATGGTGTCGGTTTCGCGCTTGGCCGGCTGGCCGCATTTCGGGCAGCTGCACTCGTAGAACTCGGGCATCTTGGCCAGCGGCGAACCGGCGCCGTCCGGCACCACGTTCTCCGGCAGGACCACCGGCAGTTGCTCGGCCGGGACCGGTACGTCGCCGCAGGCGGCGCAGTGGATGATCGGGATCGGGCAGCCCCAGTAGCGCTGGCGGCTGATGCCCCAGTCGCGCAGGCGGAACTGGGTGCGCGCCTGGCCCAGGCCCTTGGCGGCGAGGTCGGCGCCGATGGCGTCGAACGCGGCCTGGTAGCCGAGGCCGTCGTACTTGCCGGAGTTGACGGTGCGGACGCTTTCGTCCTTCACGCCGTACCACTCTTTCCAGACGGTCGGTTCGAAGTCGTTGTCACCTTCGACCTTGGAGATCACCTGCCGGATCGGCAGCTGGTACTTGTTGGCGAACTCGAAGTCGCGCTCGTCGTGGCCCGGAACGGCCATCACGGCGCCTTCGCCGTAGGTCATCAGGACGTAGTTGGCGATCCACACCGGCAGCTTGGCGCCGGTCAGCGGGTGCTCGACGAACAGGGAAGTGGCGACGCCTTTCTTCTCCTGGGTGGCGAGGTCGGCCTCGGCGACGCCGCCGCGCTTGCACTCGTCGATGAACGCCTGCAGCGACGGATCGCGCTGGGCGGCCAGGGTGGCCAGGTGGTGTTCGGCGGCCACGGCGACGTAGGTGGCGCCCATCAGGGTGTCCGGACGGGTGGTGAAGACCTTCATCTGGCCAGCTTCGCCGATGGAGGCCTGGTCATAGGGGAAGGCGATCTCCATGCCGCGGGACTTGCCGATCCAGTTGCGCTGCATGGTCTTGACCTGTTCCGGCCAGCCCGGCAGATCGTCGAGGCTGGACAGCAGCTCTTCGGCGTAGGCAGTGATCTTGAAGTAGTACATCGGGATTTCGCGCTTCTCGATCAGCGCGCCCGAACGCCAGCCACGGCCGTCGATGACCTGCTCGTTGGCCAGTACGGTCTGGTCCACCGGGTCCCAGTTCACGGTGCCGTTCTTGCGATAGATCACGCCCTTCTCGAACAGGCGGGTGAACAGCCACTGCTCCCAGCGGTAGTAGTCCGGCTTGCAGGTGGTGACTTCGCGCGACCAGTCGATCGCCAGGCCCAGGCTGTTCAGCTGGGACTTCATGTAGGCGATGTTGTCGTAGGTCCAGGCGGCCGGTGCGACGTTGTTCTTCATCGCGGCGTTTTCCGCCGGCATGCCGAAGGCGTCCCAGCCCATGGGCTGCAGCACGTTCTTGCCCTGCATGCGGTGGTAGCGGCTGATCACGTCGCCGATGGTGTAGTTGCGCACGTGGCCCATGTGCAGCTTGCCGCTCGGGTACGGGAACATCGACAGGCAATAGAACTTCTCTTTGCCGTCCGCTTCGTCGACGCAGAAGGAGTGGTGTTCGTTCCAGTATTTCTGGGCCTGGGCTTCGACTTCGAGGGGCTGGTATTGCTCGTGCATGGCGCGACTTGAACCTGTACGGAAATAGGTTTGCGGCTGGGGGAGCGGCGTGGGCGCTTCCTTTTTTGCCAGGGCCGAAAGGGCGGCTGGCAAGGGCTGCATAAAGCCCCGTAGCATACATGACCCCTCCCCGAGCCGGTAGCCCGCGCCGTTTGTCGCGCGCTCGGTGCCGCAGGGGGCGGAACGCTAAGCTTGGCCTGAGGGCGGGAGGTTTCCGTCCGGTTGAGGTGACTGATGGCTGAGCTGCATCGTGCAAGTGTTCCCGCTTCCGGTTTGTATGAACGGTTGCTGCATCGTCTAGAACTGGCCCTCGATGAGGCCGACACCGCCGAACGACTGCGCGACGAGCATCCCGAAGAGCTGGAGCTGCGCGGTCTGAGCAGCGCGGAAATGGAGCTGATCCGCGCCTATCTCGAACAGGATGTCCACTGGCTGCGCGGCTGGCACGCCGCCGCCGAAGAACTGGCCCTGCTGGAAAAGACTCCCCCGCGCAGCGCGCGTACTGCCCGTCTGCTCAACGCCCCCGCCAAGCCCCGGCTGACCCATCGCCACCTGCAGTTGCTTTGCGCCCTCTGTGGCACGCCGGTCGTCTATAACCGCAGCCAGGGCGTAATGCCTTGCACGTCCTGCGGTTCGCAGCTGTTCCGCGGCGCCCGCGGGCGTTGAATCCGCCGGTCGTTCCGCTAGGCTGTGGCGCTCCATCAAGGAGCCGCCGATGCCGTTGCGCTACCTCCTCAAGCAGATCCTGATGCCTCCGGGCATCCTGCTGCTTCTGTTGTTGCTGGGTTTTCTCCTGCGCCGCCGGCGCCCGCGTCTGGCGGTCGGCTGCTTCGTCGTTGGATTCGCCGGGTTCTGGCTGCTCAGTCTGCCGCTCACGGTGGAGTGGGGCGCGCGGCTGCTCGAGCGCGAGCCGGCGCTGGCGCCGAGCGAATGGGCGCAGTTGGCGCAACGTGCCGATGCCATCGTGATCATTGGGGCGGGGCGCGAGCGCGGTGATCCATCCTGGGGCAGCGACCAGCCGGGGCTGATGGCCCGCGAGCGGTTGCGCTACGCCGCACGCCTGGCGAAGGCCAGCGGATTGCCGCTGCTGACCTCGGGCGGCTTGCATTACGGCACGCCGCCCAGCGAGGCCCAGCTCATGGCCGATAGCCTGGCCGAGGATTACGGACTGAAGGTGCGCTGGCGCGAGGAGCGCAGCCGGACGACCTGGGAAAATGCCGAATTCAGCGCACCTATCCTGCGCGAGGCAGGCATTCGGCGGATCGTCCTGGTGACCCAGGCGCAGCACATGCCGCGCGCGGTCTGGAGCTTCGAGCGCAACGGGCTGGAGGTGCTGCCGGCGCCAGTCGGCTTCATCGGCGTCGACAACGCCAGGCCTTTCGCGGGATTGCTGCCGGAGGCCAAGGCCTTCTGGCAGAGCAACCAGTTGCTCAACGAGGCGCTGGGCTTGCTGGGGTACTGGTTGTTCTATCGATGAATCCGCCGGCCGTATGACGCTTCGAGGTCATGCGGCCGACGGTCGATGGATCAGCTGAACAGGCGGCGCTGCTCGGGAACCGCTTGGCGACGCACTGCGGCCCAGATCGCGAAGAGCACCGCCAGCGTGCCCAGCGGCCACAGGCGCCAATGCAAGTACGGCGTCAGGCCCTGCATCGGGGTGACTTCGCCGTGCAGCACGCCTTGCTGGAACTGCGGAATTTCCTGCGCGATGCGACCTTGCGGGTCGATCAGCGCGGTCACGCCATTGTTGGTGCCGCGGACCATCCAGCGGCCAGCTTCCAGGGCGCGCATCTGCGCCATCTGCAGGTGCTGCAGCGGGCCGATCGAGGTGCCGAACCAGGCGTCGTTGCTGATGGTCAGCAGCAGTTGGCTCTGTGCGGCGAGCCCCGCGGCGAACTCCGGATAGACCACTTCGTAGCAGATGAAGGGGGCGATGGCGTAGCCCTTGGCCTTGAGCAGTGCCTGGTCGTCCGGGCCGCGGGCGAAGTCGGACATCGGCAGGTCGAAGAAGCTGATCAGGCCGCGCAGCAGGTCCTGCATCGGCACGTATTCGCCGAAGGGCACCAGCTTCTGCTTGAGGTAATCGCCGCTGCCGTCGCCGACCACGGTGATGCCGTTGTAGTAGTGCACGCCGTTGGCGTCGCGCTGGCGCACCGGTACGCCGGTGATCAGCGCGGCGCGCTTCTGCTTGGCCAGGTCGTCGAGCATCGCCAGGTAGTTGCCGGCCAGGTCCTTGAGCACGGGGACGGCGGTTTCCGGCAGGACGATGAGGTCGACGTCATGCTGCTCGGCGCTGAGGTCGCGATACAGCGCCAGCTGCGCGTTGACCTGCGCCGGGTCCCATTTCATGTCCTGGGCGATGTTGCCCTGGATCGCCGCGACATGCAGCGGCGAGCCGGCCGGGGTGGTCCAGGCGTGGCCCTTGAGGGCGATGCCGGCGGCCCAGGGGGCTAGCAGCAGGACCAGGCCGAAGACCATGCGCGCCGGGCGGTAGGTCAGTTGCGGCAGGTTCACCAGCAGCGCGCCGCACAGGGCGATGCTGAAGGAGATCAGCCAGACGCCACCGACTGGCGCCAGCCCCGCCAGTGGGCCCTGCAGCTGGCTGTAGCCGGTGTAGAGCCAGGGGAAGCCGGTGAGGAACCAGCTGCGGAACAGCTCCAGGCCCAGCCACAGAGAAGCGAAGGCGAGTGCGTCGCTGACCGGCGCATTGTCGCGGCGCAGCATGCGCACCCAGAGCCAGGCGGGCAGGGCGAAGAAGAAGGCTACGCCGGCGCTGAAGCCGCCGACCAGGAAGCCGGCCAGGGCTGGCGAGGCGCCGCCGAAGTCGTGGATGCTGTAGTAGATCCAGCCGGTGCCGGCGAGGAAGGCGCCGAAGCCGTACCACCAGCCGCGCCAGAGCCCCGAGCGCGGGGTGACGCCGCGCAGCCCGAGGTAGAACAGGGCGACCGAGAGCAGGGCCAGCGGCCAGATGCCATAGGGCGCCAGGGCCAGCGGAGTGATGGCGCCGGCGGCGAGGGCCAGCAGGTGGCCCGGCCAGCCGGGACGGGTGATCCAGCGCATCGGAGATCCTTGGAAGCGATTGCGATGCGCAAGAGTAATGGAGAGACGAACGGCAGGCTACGGGGAGGGCGGGCGAAATGCCCGACGTAGCCTGCGGCGGGTTGTTGCAGGGCTGCGGATGGCTTCCCTGTAGGAGCGGGCCTTGTCCGCGATGGCCGGAGATTCCGGCGCGATTCGCGGATGAGATCCGCTCCTACAGGGAGTGGGCGTCAGTCGCGCAGCGGCGTCAGGCGCAGCAGGTGCAGGCGGCGGCTGTCGGCGTTGAGGACGCGGAAGCGGAAGCCGCCCAGCTCGGTGGTTTCGTTGCGCTTGGGCAGATGCCCGAAGGCGCTCATCACCAGGCCGCCGACGGTGTCGAATTCCTCGTCGGAGAACTCCGAGCCGAAGAAGTCGTTGAAGGCTTCCACCGGGGTCAGCGCCTTGACGATGAAGTCGCCGCTGGGCAGCGGCTTGATGTAGCTGTCTTCCTCGACGTCGTGCTCGTCCTCGATGTCGCCGACGATCTGCTCCAGCACGTCCTCGATGGTCACCAGGCCCGCCACGCCGCCGTATTCGTCGATGACGATGGCCATGTGGTTGTGGTTGGCGCGGAACTCGCGCAGCAGCACGTTCAGGCGCTTGGACTCGGGCACGAAGGTGGCCGGGCGCAGCAGGTCCTTGATGTTGAAGGCGTGGTTGTCGTCGTGGAGGATCAGCGGCAGCAGGTCCTTGGCCAGCAGCACGCCCATGACGTCGTCGAGGCTCTCGCCAACCACCGGATAGCGCGAGTGCGCCGCCTCGATGATCGCCGGGAGGAACTCGCGCGGGCTGTGGGCGGCCTTGATGCTGATCATCTGCGAGCGCGGCACCATGATGTCGCGTACTTGCAGGTCGGCGACCTGGATGGCGCCTTCGACGATGGACAGCGCCTCGCTGTCCAGCAGCTTGTTGTCGTGGGCGTCGCGCAGCAGCTCGAGGAGCTCCTGGCGGTTTCTCGGCTCATGGGCAAAAGCCTGGGTAATCTTGTCCAGCCAGGACTTATGCCCGTTGCTCGATCGGTCTTCGCTCATCTTTCCTTTGCTCGTTGGCTCTTATTCTTCGTCTGCCGCATAGGGGTCGGGATAGCCCAGTTCGGCCAGCAATTGCCGCTCCAGAGCCTCCATTTCCTCGGCCTCGTCGTCTTCGATGTGGTCGTAGCCCAGCAGGTGCAGGCACCCGTGGATGACCAGGTGCGCCCAGTGCGCTGCCGGTTCCTTGCCCTGTTCGGCGGCTTCGCGCTCGACCACCGGCACGCAGATCACCAGGTCGCCGAGCAGCGGGATGTCCAGCAACTCGTCCGGCACGTCGGCGGGGAAGGACAGCACGTTAGTGGCGTAGTCCTTGTGCCGCCAGGTGCGGTTGAGCTCGCGCCCCTCCGGCTCATCGACCAGGCGGATGGTCAGCTCGGAATCGTTCTTGCGCTGGCGTAGCGCCAATTCGCACCACTGGCGCAGCTGCGCCTCGTCAGGCAGGCCGGGGGCCTCGCTGGCGATCTGCAGGTCCAATTCAAGCATCGCGGGTTTCCCGCTGCGCGCGTTCGCCTTCGGGGCGGGTCGGCTGGCGGTTCTCGTAGCGTTCGTAGGCCTCGACGATGCGTTGCACCAGCGGGTGGCGCACGACGTCCTTGGGCTTGAAGTGGGTGAAGCTGATGCCCGGTACATCGGCCAGCACTTCCATCACGTGCTTGAGACCCGAGCGGGTGCCGCGCGGCAGGTCGACCTGGGTGATGTCGCCGGTGATCACCGCGGTGGAGCCGAAGCCGATCCGGGTGAGGAACATCTTCATCTGCTCGATGGTGGTGTTCTGGCTTTCGTCGAGGATGATGAAGCTGTTGTTCAGCGTGCGGCCACGCATGTAGGCCAGCGGCGCGACTTCGATCACCTGGCGTTCGATCAGCTTGGCCACGGTCTCGAAACCGAGCATCTCGTAAAGAGCGTCGTAGAGCGGGCGCAGGTACGGGTCGATCTTCTGCGACAGGTCGCCGGGCAGGAAGCCGAGCTTCTCGCCGGCCTCGACCGCCGGGCGCACCAGCAGGATGCGGCGGATCTGCTCGCGCTCCAGGGCGTCCACCGCGCAGGCCACCGCGAGGTAGGTCTTGCCGGTGCCGGCCGGGCCGATGCCGAAGTTGATGTCGTGGTCGAGGATCGCCTTGACGTAGCGCTGCTGGTTGGCGCCGCGCGGGCGGATGTGCGCCTTGCGGGTCTTCAGCGTGACGCTCGGGGTTTCGACCGGGTTGGCGAGATCTTCCAGGCCGGACTCCTGGAGGAACAGGTGAACCATGTTCGGGCTCAGCTCGGTTCCGCTCTGCGCTTCGCGATAGAGGCGCTGCAGGAGGTTTTCGGCAGCCTGGGTGCGCGCCGCGTCGCCGACCAGTTCGAACTGGTTGCCGCGATTGCGGATCTCGATGTCCAGGCGTTTCTCGATCTGGTGCAGGTGCTCGTCGAACTGCCCGCAGAGATTGGCGAAGCTGCGTGCGTCGAAGGGTTCCAGGGTGAAGCGGTGAATATCCAGGGGGGCGTTCAAGGTGCTGTCGATGTCGCCAGTGGCAGGAATGATGGTCGAAGAATAACCCCGGCGGCCCGTGTGGGAAAGATCGGACGCCGGGATGGGATCAGTGGTGGTCGGCCTCGACGAGGCGGCCGCGCAGCGAGTTGGGCAGCGCTTCGTAGATTTCCACCTCGGCGAACTGGCCGATCAGGCGGGGGTTGTCGCAGCTGAAGTTGACCACCCGGTTGTTCGCCGTGCGGCCCTGCAGCTGGCCAGGGTCGCGCTTGGAGTAGTCGGTGACCAGTACGCGCTGCACGGTGCCGACCATGCGTCGGCTGATCTCGAAGCCCTGCTGCTGCAGGCGCGCGTTGAGGATCAGCAGGCGCTGCTTCTTCACTTCTTCCGGGGTGTCGTCCGCGAGGTCCGAGGCCGGGGTGCCCGGGCGCGGGCTGTAGATGAAGACGAAGGAGTAGTCGAAGCCGACTTCCTCGACCAGCTTCAGGGTCTGCTCGAAGTCCTTGTCGGTCTCGCCGGGGAAGCCGACGATGAAGTCCGAGCTGATGCAGATGTCCGGCGCCGCGGCCTTGAGCTTGCGGATGCGCGACTTGTATTCGAGCGCCGTGTGGTTGCGCTTCATCGCGGCCAGTACGCGGTCCGAGCCGGACTGCACTGGCAGGTGGACGAACGGCACCAGTTGCGGCACTTCGGCATGGGCGGCGATCAGCGCGTCGCTGAACTCCAGCGGGTGCGAGGTGGTGTAGCGGATGCGCTCGATGCCATCGACCTCGGCGACCACGCGGATCAGTTCGGCGAAGTCGGCGATGCGGCCGTCGTGGGTGGCGCCGCGGTAGCCGTTGACGTTCTGCCCAAGCAGGGTGACTTCCTTGACGCCGTTCTCGGCGAGGTGGATGACCTCGGCGAGCACGTCGTCGAACGGCCGGCTGACTTCCTCGCCGCGGGTGTAGGGCACCACGCAGAAGCTGCAGTACTTGCTGCAGCCTTCCATCACCGAGACGAAGGCGCTGGGGCCGTCGACGCGCGGTTCGGGCAGGCGGTCGAACTTCTCGATTTCCGGGAAGGACACGTCCACCTGCGGTTTGCGGGTGGCGCGCGCGGCGTCGATCATTTCCGGCAGGCGGTGCAGGGTCTGCGGGCCGAAGACCACGTCGACGTACGGTGCGCGTTCGCGGATGGCGGCGCCTTCCTGGCTGGCCACGCAACCGCCGACGCCGATCACCAGCTCCGGCTTCTGCTGCTTGAGGGTGCGCCAGGCACCCAGCTCGGAGAAGACCTTCTCCTGGGCTTTTTCGCGGATCGAGCAGGTATTGAGCAGGATGACGTCGGCTTCTTCGGCCTTCTCGGTCAATTCCAGAGCGTGCTGTTCGCCCAGCAGGTCGGCCATGCGCGAGCTGTCGTACTCGTTCATCTGGCAACCGTGGGTCTGAATGAAAAGCTTCTTGGCCATGCGCGTTCGTCGGGTAAATCGAATTGGACCGCGGATTATAGAGGCGCGCAGGGCCGGTTCCTAGGGCTGCGCGCCGGCCGGCCGTGCTATGATGCGCGCCCTTTTTCGCAAAGCCGTCATCTGCCGTTCATGAACAAGCGCGAGAACCCGATCTACAAGGTCGTCTTCCTCAACCAGGGCCAGGTGTACGAGATGTACGCCAAGCAGATCTTCCAGAGCGAGCTGTGGGGCTTCCTGGAGATCGAGGAATTCGTCTTCGGCGAGCGCACCCAGGTGGTCGTCGATCCCAGCGAGGAAAAGCTCAAGGCGCAGTTCGAGGGTGTGATCCGCAGCTTCGTGCCGATGCACGCGATCATCCGCATCGACGAGGTCGAGCGTCTGGGTACCGCGAAGATCATGGAAGCCAAGGGTGGCGGCAACGTCATGCCGTTCCCGGTGCCGATGCCGGACAAGAGCTGAGTCCCGACTGATATTGGGGTATCTGTCTATTGGGCTCCCGCGTTCGCGGGAGTGACGGATCTGAGATTCGATTTCGCCTGCGTCTTCTCCGCGAACGCGGAGACCCAGAAAACAACGTGCCGTCAGGGCAGCGGCGAGAACGGCGAGTTGCCGGCGGTCTGCAGTTCGATCAGGTAGTTGCGGAAAATCTGCCCGAGCACCTTGGAGGCGATGTCCAACTCGTCCTTGCTCATCTGCTCGGCGACCAGGTCGGCGGTGTCCATGGCGTCTTCGGCGCCGTTGACCGCGGCCATCTTCAGCACGATATAAGCCTGGATGTTGTTCGCCTTGACCCCTTCGCCACGGTAGAACATGGTCCCCAGCCGCCACTGGGCCTGGGCCTGTCCTTGCAGCGAGGCTTTCTCGTACCAGCGCAGGGCAGCCTGGAAGTCACGCGGGGTGTGTTCGCCGGTGTAGTAGTACTCGCCCAGTTCGAATTGCGCTTCGGCGTCGCCGCCGTTGGCGATCTGCTGGCAGCTGGCCAGTGCCTGCTGCTGTTGCTCGGGTACGGTGTCCAGCGTGCAACGGCCGGTCGCCGGGACCAGCAGCGAGTTGCCACCCGCCTGCGCCAGCAGGGGCGAGAGGAGCAACAGGCTGCCCAGCATCAGGGCTCGACCGGAGCGGAACATGGGGAGAAGCAGCCTCCAGAATCGGGGCGGGCGCTTGGCCCGGCCGGCGGAAACGTGCCGGCCCGCACATTATGAAATAAGCGGGCGCTTCCTTACAAAGTCTTTACGGTGTTTTTCGCGGATTCGTTGCTTTGCGAGGGAACTTTTTTCGCTCGGCGTAACGCGGGGATCAATTTTACGAGGGGGGCCGACCGCGGCATGTGCCGCGGTCGGAGGGGGCTTACTTGAGGGCGGCGAAGGCGCGCTCGGCGGCGTCCAGGGTCAGTTTCAGCTCGGTTTCGCCGTGGGCGATCGAGGTGAAACCGGCTTCGTAGGCGCTTGGCGCGAGGTACACGCCGCCTTCCAGCATCAGGTGGAAGAAGCGGTTGAAGCGCGCAGCGTCGCTGGCCATCACGTCGGCGAAGGTGACGATGTCGTCCGCGCCGCTGAAATACAGGCCGAACATGGCGCCGGCCTGGGTGGTGACGAACGGTACGCCGGCGGCATCGGCGCGCTCCTGCAGACCTTGCAGCATGCGGCTGGTGTAGGCGCTCAGCTCGTCGTGGAAGCCCGGGCGGCTGATCAGCTTCAGGGTGGTCAGGCCGGCGGCCATGGCCAGCGGGTTACCGGACAGGGTGCCGGCCTGGTAGACCGGGCCGAGCGGGGCGATGCGCTCCATGATCTCGCGCTTGCCACCGAAGGCGCCCACCGGCATGCCGCCACCGACGATCTTGCCGAAGGTCGACAGGTCCGGCGTCACGCCGTAGTACGCCTGGGCACCGCCGAGGGCGACGCGGAAACCGGTCATCACTTCGTCGAAGATCAGCACCACGCCGTGCTGGTCGCACAGGCGGCGCAGGCCTTCGAGGAAGCCCGGCGCCGGCGGCACGCAGTTCATGTTGCCGGCTACCGGCTCGACGATGATGCAGGCCACGCTCTGGCCCACTTCGGCGAGGCTCCGCTCGACGGCGGCCAGGTCGTTGAACGGCAGGGTCAGGGTGTGTTTGGCGAAATCCGCCGGCACCCCGGCCGAGCTCGGTACGCCCTGGGTCAGCAGGCCGGAACCGGCTTTCACCAGCAGGCTGTCGGAGTGGCCGTGGTAGCAGCCCTCGAACTTGATGATCGCGTCTCGGCCGGTGTAGCCACGGGCCAGGCGGATGGCGCTCATGGTCGCCTCGGTGCCGGAGCTGACCATGCGCACCAGGTCCATCGACGGCACCAGCGAGCAGACCAGGTCGGCCATTTCCACTTCCAGCGCGGTCGGCGCGCCGTAGGACAGGCCGTGATCCAGTTGCTTGCGCACGGCGTCGAGTACGTCCGGATGGCTGTGGCCGAGGATCATCGGGCCCCAGGAGCCGACGTAGTCGACGTAGCGCTTGTCGTCTTCGTCCACCACGTAGGCGCCTTCCGCGTGCTTGAAGAACAGCGGAGTGCCGCCGACGCTCTTGAAGGCGCGGACCGGCGAGTTGACGCCGCCGGGGATGTGCTTCTGGGCGTTGGCGAAGAGGGTTTCGGAGCGAGACATGGCGACCTCTCTAGGATGCTGGATTCAGGCGCCGCCGGGGTGGCGGCCGCCGCGGGGAATGGGCTTAGAACAGTGCGCTGAAGGCGCGCGCGCGGCGCTCCACTTCGGCCGGGGTGTCGGCGGCGAAGAGGGCGTTGATCACCGACAGCAGGTCGGCGCCGCGGCTGATCAGTTCGGGGGCGTTGTCCAGGGTCACGCCGCCGATGGCCACCAGCGGCACGCCGGGGAAGCGGGCGCGGGCCTGCTCCAGCAGTTCCGGGCTGGCTTCGGAGGCGCCGGGCTTGGTCAGCGAATTGAAGAAGCGTCCGAAGGCGACGTAGTCGGCGCCCTCGGCGACGGCTTGCGCGGCCAGCTCCAGGCTGCCGTGGCAGGTGGCGCCGATGATCGCCTTGCGGCCGAGCAGGGCGCGCGCGGCGGCCAGCGAGCCGTCGGTCTGCCCCAGGTGCACGCTGACGCCCAGGCGCGCGGCCAGTTCGGCATCGTCGTTGATGATCAGCTCGGCGCCGTGGCGTTCGCAGAGCTCGCGCAGGGCTTCGGCCTCGCGCAGGCGGCGCGACTCGTCGGTGGTCTTGTCGCGGTACTGCAGCAGGCGCGCGCCACCGCGCAGGGCGGCCTCGACGTAGGGCAGCAGGCGGCCGTCGGCGAGCAGCTTGCTGTCGGTGATGGCGTAGAGTCCGCGGAGTTTCATGGGTGCCTCGGCAGGTGAATCAGGAGCAGAAGTCCAGCGGCAGCCGGCGCGGGATGTACTGGCCGTGGCCGGGGGCCTCGGCATCGCGCAGGGTGCGCCAGGTGTAGTCGAGCGCGCTGCGCACGGCGCTGGACAGTTCCTCGCCCAGGGCCAGGCGGCCGGAGAGGGCGCTGGCCAGGGTGCAGCCGGAGCCGTGGTAGCTGCCCGGCAGGCGCTGGCAGGTGAAGCTGTGCTGGCTGCCGTCGCGGGAGTACAGGCGGTTGTGCACTTGCGACTCGTCGCCGTGGCCGCCGGTGATCAGCAGGTGCTGGATGAACGGCAGCAGCTTCTCGGCGCACTCGTCGGCGCTGCCGTTGGGCAGTTCGGCGAGGATCCGCGCTTCGGGCAGGTTCGGCGTGGCGATGGTGGCCACCGGGAACAGGCGCTCGCGGATTGCGTAGCCGACCTCGTCCTTGCCCAGGGCGCCGCCGCCGCCGGCGCGCAGCACCGGGTCGCAGACCAGCGGCACGCCGGGCAGCGACTGCATGATTTCGAGGACGGTCTCGACCATCTCCACCGAGCCGAGCATGCCGAGTTTCACGGCGGCCACCGGCAGATCGGCGATCACCGCGCGGGCCTGGGCCAGCACCCACTCGCGGTCGAGCACGCGGAAGTCGGAAACGTCGACGGTATCCTGAACGGTCAGCGCGGTGACGGTCGGCGCCGCGTGGCAGCCTTGCGCGATCAGGGCTTCGATATCGGCCTGCAGGCCGGCACCGCCACTGGGGTCGTGGCCGGACAGGCAGAGCACTACGGGACGGGAGGTGGGCGTTTTCATGGCGCGGGAGCTTACCACTAAACCGCTGCAGACGCCGCCGCGCCACTCCATGCCGTTCATATTGGCGTGCTAGAGTTCGGCGATTCGAAATAACGTCCACAAGGCGCGCCAACACCGGGAGATGGGGCTCCCCGGCGCGACCGAAAGGGACACTGCGGGGCGACATGCGGCACTGGCTGATCCTATTCCTGTTGATTCTCTCGCCGCTGGCGGGCGCCGTGACTTTCAACGAGCACACCGATCGCTTGCCGTTGGGGCATGCCATCGATGTCTTCGAGGACGTGCGCGGCACCGCGGACATCAACGACATCACTTCGGCGGCGCTCGACGGCAGCTTCCGCCAGCACCAGCGCGACGTGCTCAATGCCGGCTATTCGCGCTCGGTGTTCTGGCTGCGCCTGGACCTGGACTATCGTCCGCTGGCCTCCACCGATCCGGCGCACTGGCTGCTCGAGCTGGCCTATCCGCCGCTGGACCACCTGGACCTCTACCTGCCCGGCGCCGACGGCAAGTACCACCTGGCGCAGCGCACCGGCGACACCCTGCCGTTCTCCAGCCGGCCGATCAGCCTGACCAACTACCTGTTCGACCTGAAGCTCGAGCCGGGCAAGCCGATGCGCGTCTACCTGCGCCTGGAAAGCCAGGGCTCGATCCAGGCGCCGCTGACGCTCTGGTCGCCCAAGGCCTACATGGAGAACCTGCCGGGCAACGTCTACGTGCTGGGGATCATCTACGGCGTGCTGCTGGTGATGATGATCTACAACCTGTTCATCTTCCTCAGCGTCCGCGACACCAGCTACCTCTACTACATCCTCTACATCGCCTCGTTCGGCCTCTACCAGATCTCGGTGAACGGCGCCGGCATCGAGTACTTCTGGCCGGACAACCCCTGGTGGGCCAACGCCGCGACGCCCTTCCTGATCGGCTCGGCCGCGCTCTTCGGCTGCCAGTTCGCGCGCAGCTTCCTGCATACCCGCGAACACAGCCCGTGGATCGACCGCACCCTGCTGCTGCTGATGGCGGTGGGCGCGCTGGTGATGGTGCTGGCGCTCTCGGCGAGCTACGCCATCGCGCTGCGCCTGGCTACCTACCTGGCGCTGGCGTTCGTCGTGGTGATCTTCAGCGCCGGCATCCTCGCCTGGCTGCGCGGCATGCGCGTGGCGCGCTATTTCATCTTCGCCTGGACCGCCTTCCTCCTCGGCGGAACCATCAACACCCTGATGGTGCTGGGCTTCCTGCCCAACGTCTTCCTCACCATGTACGCCAGCCAGATCGGCTCGGCGCTGGAGGTCGGGCTGCTGTCGCTGGCCCTGGCCGACCGCATCAACGCGATGAAGGAAGAGCGCACGCGCATCCTCCAGGAGTCCAGCCGCAAGCTGGAGCAGCTGAACCTGGAGCTGGCCAACAGCAACCGCCTGAAGGACGAGTTCCTGGCCACCGTCACCCACGAGCTGCGCACGCCCATGAGCGGGGTGATCGGTTCGCTGGAGCTGATGCAGACGGTGCCGATGGACGTCGAGCTGACGCAGTACCAGAAGACCGCCACTGGCTCGGCGCGCGACATGATGCGCATGGTCAACGACATCCTCGCGCTGATCGAGCTGCAGGCCGGCAAGCTCTACCCGCGCCGTGAGCCGTTCAGCCTGCGCGGGCTATTCGACAGCCTGCGCGCGCAGTACGCGCCGCGCGCCGAGGAAAAGGGCCTGCACTTCGTCCTGCTGCTCGACGAGAGCCTGCCGGACACCCTGGAAGGCGACGCCGGCAAGCTGACCCAGGCACTGGGCTACCTGCTGGACAACGCCATCAAGTTCACCGCGCAAGGCAGCGTGGCGCTGCGCGTCGAAGGGCGCCAGGACGACGAAGGCGTGGCGCTGCATGTCGAGGTGCAGGACAGCGGGATCGGCTTCGAGACCCCGGAAAACGATGCCCTCTACCAGCGCTTCCACCAGCTCGACGGGTCGCTGACCCGCGAGTACGGCGGCCTGGGCATTGGCCTGGCGCTGTGCCGGCAGCTCACCGAGCTGCTCGGCGGCAAGCTGAGCCACACCTCGGCGCCCGGTCGCGGCAGCCTGTTCCTCCTTGACCTGCCGCTCGGCCAGCCGGTGCAGGGGATAGCCGTGCCGCCGCCACGGCGCGCCGGCGGCCATGCGCTGCGCCGGCCGGAGCAGTGCACCGTGCTGGTGGTGGAAGACAACGCGATCAACCAGCTGGTGATCCGCGGCATGCTACTCAAGCTCGGTTACCGGGTGCGCACTGCCGACAACGGTTCGGAAGGCATCGATCTGCTGCGCCGGGAAACCATCGACGCCGTGCTGCTGGACTGCCAGATGCCGGTGATGGACGGCTTCGCCACCTGCCGGGCGATCCGCACCCTGCCGCACGGCGCCGAGCTGCCGGTGCTGGCGATCACCGCGCACAGCCACAGCGGCGACCGCGAGCGCTGCCTGGCCGCAGGGATGAGCGACTACCTGGCCAAGCCGGTGAAGTTCGAGGAACTGCAGACCCTGCTGCACGACTGGTTGCTCTGCCAGCCTGCGCAGCCCAGCCACGTCTGACCGGTCGTCGGAAGGGTGAGAGAGAAAAATTCTCGCCCGCGGACACCCGGCAAGCCTGAAACGCGCCGTACCGCCAGGGGCGCGCGCAGGGTGTTTCTGCCAAATTGCCGAAGAATCCGGCAGCGTCCGCGGAGCGGTGGCGCGTTTGCTCGCTGCGGTGACCGATCGTCGGGATGTCGCTGATTTACCGGATGATTTCCTCAGTAAATGGCTTATTGCCATTACCGTTGAGCTCCCTCAGCATTTTTGCTTTGCTGGGTTTGGAGTAACGCCTCGGCATGCTTCGTCGGTCAGTTCAGGGAGCGGCTGACTATTACAAAAAAGGGTAGGTATGCCTTGCGTGAGGAATTGAAAGAATGCCCGTTAGGGTTGTGTTGGTCGATGACCATGAGCTGGTCCGCGCCGGCATCCGTTCGCTGCTGGTAGAGGCGGGTTACCAGGTCGTTGCCGAGGGGAACGACGGCGATCAGGTCGAGGAACTGATCGAGGCTCATGCGCCGGATGTCCTGTTGCTCGATCTCACCATGCGCCGCTGCTCCGGGCTCGAGGCCCTGTCGGTGGTGCGTTCGCGCTGGCCGGAGCTGCCGGTCATCCTGCTGTCCATGCACGACACCCGCGACTACGTGGTCCAGGCCATGCAGATGGGCGCCAGCGGCTACCTGCTGAAGGATGCCGCGGTGGTCGAGCTGCGCCTGTCGATCGAGGCGGTGATCGGCGGGCATCGCTACCTCAGCCCGCGCGTTGCCGGCCAGGTCATCGATGCGCTGTCCCGACCGGCAGTCGAGGTCCCGGTGGAGCTGCTGACCGGTCGTCAGAAAGAGGTTCTCTACTGGCTGGCCAAGGGCAAGAGCAACAAGGAAATCGCGTTCATCCTCAATCTCAGCGTGAAGACCGTAGACACCCACCGCGCGCAGATCATGGACCGCCTCGCGATCCGCGATCTGGCGGGGCTGGTGCGGTATGCGCTGCGTCGCGGAATCATCAAGCTGGACGAGTGATCCGCAGGAGTTTTCCTAAGGAAATCTACTGAGACGCCCCCTTCCTATTTTGCTGATTAGAGCCCGCCGGCTTTTTCCCTAAGCTTCGCCATGCCCATCAAAAGATGGCTTGTTGCCACCACTGGGTGGCGCTTGCGGCTGCGTGCGAGTGGCCGGACCTCCCGAAGGCTTCTGAGAGAACCGGAGTTCGAGAATGGCCGACCAGCGACTGATCGCCCTCCTGCCGCGTGCCTGGCTGCTGGCCGGCTTCGTCCTGCTGGCGGTCGTGCCCCTGGTCCTGGTGATCAACTGGTGGGCCGGGCTGATCGGTGTCGTGGTGCTCTGCAGCGGGTTCGGCCTGCTGCTCCAGGTCCGCCTGGGTGGCGAGCCGGTGCGCGGCATCGAGCCGGTTCCTGGCGTGCAGGAAACAACCGAGCGCGACCTGAACGATCTGCGTGCGCTGCTCGCCGCCGTATTGCCGCTGTGGGAGCAGCATGTGGAACTGGTCGAGGCGCAGACGCGCCAGGCCACCGGCGGGCTGGTGGACAAGTTCACCCAGATCGGCATCCAGATTCGCCAGGCCCTGGACCTGGGCGGCGCCGATCACGGCGGCCGCGTCTTCGAAGTGCTGCGCGGCGCCCAGGTCGAACTGCCGCAGGCGCTGCAGCGCCTGGACGAGACCCGCGACCAGCGCGAGCGCTTCCTCGACGAGATCCGTGAGCTGGAAGGTTTCGTCGGCGAGCTGCACAGCATGGCCGAGGACGTGGCGAAGATCGCCTCGCAGACCAACCTGCTGGCGCTCAACGCAGCCATCGAGGCGGCGCGCGCCGGCGAGAGCGGTCGCGGTTTCGCGGTGGTGGCCGACGAGGTGCGCAAGCTCTCCTCGCTGTCCGGCAGCACCGGTTCGAAGATCACCGAGAAGGTCCAGATCATGGCGCAGTCGATGCAGGCCATGGTCGCCCACGCCGAAAACATGACCGAGCAGAGTCGCAGCAGCACGCGGGAGGCCGAAGGCATTGTCGGCAAGGTGCTCGGCGAGCTGGGCGACGGCATCAGCAGCCTGGAGCAGCGCCTGCAGACCCTCAGCGCGAGCAGCCTGGAGGTCGAGCACGCGGTCAACGGCGTGCTCGTCGACCTGCAGTTCCAGGACCGCGTGAGTCAGATCATTTCCCACATCGGCGCCGACATGGCGCGCCTCGGCCAGCGCCTGGGCGACTCGCCGGTGCCCGCCAGCCGCGACTGGCTGCGCGAGCTGGAAGCCAGCTACACGACCCTGGAACAGCAGCACGTGCACCACGGGCAGAGCCCCGTCGCGGCCGCGCAGCAGTCCTCGGTGACCTTCTTCTGATCGATCCGGAACAGGACAGACTTCGTATGGGCAAGACCGTGCTGGTAGTGGATGACTCGTCGAGCTTTCGACAGGTGGTGAGCATCGCCCTAAAGGGAGCGGGCTACGACGTGCTGGAGGCCAGCGACGGCAAGGATGCGCTGGGCAAGCTCGATGGCCGCAAGATCAACCTGATCGTCTCCGACGTGAACATGCCGGTGATGGACGGCATCAGCTTCGTCAAATCGGCCAAGCAACTGGCGGCCTACAAGTTCACCCCGGTGATCATGCTGACCACCGAGGCCGGCGAGGCGAAGAAGGCCGAGGGCAAGGCCGCCGGCGTGCGCGCCTGGGTGGTCAAGCCGTTCCAGCCGCCGGTGCTGCTCGACGCCGTGGCCAAGCTGATCCTGCCCTGAAGGACCTGACATGGCGACTCTGCACAGAGCTGGCGAAGCGCCCGGCAACGCCTTTCGCCTGGAAGGCGAGCTGAACATCTTCCACGGTGCCCGCCTGCGCGACGAACTGCTCGCGCTCCTGGCCGAGCACGCCGACCTGGAGCTGGACCTGGCGGATGTCGTCGACTGCGACAGCTGCGGCATCCAGCTGTTGCTGCTGCTCAAGCGCGAAGCGCGGCGGCAGGACAAACGCCTAGCGCTGGTGAACCACTCGGCCTGCGTCGCCGAGGTCATCGAACTGCTCAACCTGGGCATGGACCTGGGCGATCCGCTGGTGCTGCCGGCCGACCACGGGAGGGCTTCGGCATGAACCTCGACCAGGCCCGTGGCGCCCTCGTTCAAGAAGGCCGCGAACTGCTGGTGGCGATGGAAGAGGCGCTGCTGGAGATCGAAGCCAGCGGCTACAGCGCCGACCACGTCAACGCCATCTTCCGCGCCGCGCACACCATCAAGGGCTCGGCCGGACTGTTCGGCCTGCAACTGCTGGTGAGCTTCACCCACGGGGTGGAAAGCCTGCTCGACCAGGTGCGCAACGACGAAGTCGAGCTGGACGGCCCGATGCTCTCGCTGCTGCTCGACTGCGGCGACTACATCGGCAGCCTGCTGGACGCCGTGGACCGCGGCGAAGACGAAACCGACCCCGCTCCCGAGCTGCGCGCGCTGCTGCTGGCGAGCCTGGAGCGCTACCTGAGCGAACCCCCGGCCTCTGCAGCGACGCCCGTCGTGCTGGCCGAAGTGGCCGCCCAGGGCCGCGTCGACGTGCTGGAGAGCGACAGCGTTTCCAGCGGGCTCTGGCACATTTCCCTGCGCCCGGCCGGCGACGTGCTGCGCAACGGCCTCGACCCGCTGTCCTTCCTGCGCTACCTGCAGAAGCTCGGCAAGATCGTCTACCTGCACACCCTGACCGAGGCGCTGCCGCCGGCCGAGGACTTCGATGCCGAGGTCTGCTACCTCGGCTACGAGATCGAGTTCGACTCGACGGCCAGCCGCCAGGAAATCGAGGACGCCTTCGAATTCATCCGCGACGATTGCCACCTGCACATCATCGCCCCGCACAGCGCCATCCAGACCTACACCCAGCTGATCGGCAGCCTGCCGGAAACGCCCGCGCGCCTCGGCGATATTCTGGTCAAATGCGGCGCACTGACGCCCCACGAGCTGCAACGCGTGCTCGAGCAGCAGAGCGAGGCGCAGCAGCCGGCGCCGCCGCTGGGCAGCCTGCTGGTGGCCGAGCAACTGGTCGCACCGCCGGTGATCAACGCCGCGCTGAACAAGCAGAAACAGGTCGAGGAGCGCCGCGCCCACGAGCAGGTATTCATCAAGGTCGAGGTGGGCAAGCTCGATACCCTGATCAACCTGGTCGGCGAACTGGTGATCGCCGGCGCCGCCGCCAGCCTGTCGCTGCGCCAGGGCGACACCGGCGCCATGGCCGAGGCCAACGAGGAAGTGACCTCGCTGGTGGAGCGCATCCGCGATGCCTCGCTGTCGCTGCGCATGGTCGCCATCGGCGAGGTGTTCCAGCGCTTCCCGCGGGTGGTTCGCGACATCAGCAAGGAGCTGGGCAAGGACATCGAACTGCTGGTCACCGGCGCCGAGACCGAACTGGACAAGTCCATGGTCGAGAAGCTCGCGGACCCGCTCATGCACATCGTGCGCAACGCCATGGACCACGGCATCGAACCCTCGGAACAGCGCCTGGCCAATGGCAAGCCGGCCAGCGGCACCCTGCGCCTGAACGCCTTCCACGAGTCGGGCAGCATCGTCATCGAGGTCGGCGACGACGGCCGCGGCCTGGACCGCGAACGCATCCTCGCCAAGGCCATCGAGAAGGGCCTGGTGCAGCCGGAGCAGATGCTCAGCGAGCGGGAGATCTTCCAGCTGATCTTCGAGCCCGGCTTCTCCACCGCCGCCGCGGTGACCAACCTGTCCGGCCGCGGCGTGGGCATGGACGTGGTGCGACGCAACATCGAGCAGCTGCGCGGCGAAGTCGAGGTGCTCAGCGAATTCGGCTGTGGCACCACGGTGCGCATCCGCCTGCCGCTGACCCTGGCGATCATCGACGGCTTCCTCGTGCGGGTCGCCGGGGAGTCCTTCGTGCTGCCCCTGGACCTGGTGGTGGAGTGCGTCGATCTAGGCCGGCAGAGCGGCCAGCACGACCTGCTCAACCTTCGCGGCGAGCCGTTGCCGTTCGTGCGCCTGGGCGAACTCTTCGGCTTGGCGCCGAGCCTGGGCCAACGCGAGAGCCTGGTGGTCCTGCAGTTCGGCCAGGAGCGCGCGGGGCTGGTGGTCGACCAGCTCGGCGGCGAGTTCCAGGCGGTGATCAAGCCGCTGGGCCACATATTCGCCATGAACAGGGTACTCAGCGGCTCCACCATCCTCGGCGACGGGAGCGTGGCGCTGATCCTCGACGTACCCCATCTGATACAGCGTGCCAGCGAAGCAGCTGAACAACTGGCCAGGCTTCCGCCGGCAGACGCGATGCGTCCTGCCGCGGGAAGCCTGGCCGATTAGAAATCACGGGAGAGAAGACAATGTTCGACAAGATGAAAGTGGGGACTCGCCTCTTCCTGCTCGCGGGGGTGCTGATCTGCTGCATGGTGTGCCTCGGCCTGCTGGGCATATTCGGCATGCGCGCCACCAACCAGGGGCTGGAGACCGTCTACAACGACCGCGTGGTGCCATTGCGCGACCTGAAGCTGATCGCCGACCGCTACGCCGTGAACATAGTCGACACCTCGCACAAGGTGCGCATCGGAAACCTTGGTTGGGAAGAGGGGCGGCGCAACGTGGAACAGGCCCAGGCCGACGTGCGCGACGCCTGGCAGCGCTACACCGCGACCTCGATGGTGCACGAGGAGCAGGCCCTGGTGGAGGAACTGCGACCGCTGCTCAGGGACGCCGACCAGTCGGTGGGCACGCTCGTGCAGGTGCTTTCCGCTCACGACCAGGCGGGACTCGAGCAGTTCATCAAGGAGCAGCTGTACCAGAAGATCGATCCGGTGTCGGCGCGCTTCGGCCAACTGGTCGACTTGCAGCTGCGCGTCGCCAAGCAGCAGTACGACCTCGCCAACGACCGCTACTGGACCATCTTCAGCCTGGTCACCGGTTGCATCGTCGCCGGCCTGATCCTCGCCGCCGTGCTCTGCACCCTGATCACCCGCAGCCTGTTGCGCCAGCTCGGCGGCGAGCCCCGCGAGGCCGCCGAATACCTGCAGCGTGTTGCCGGTGGCGACCTGACCGTGGACATCCCACTGCGCAACGGCGACCAGCAGAGCATGCTGGCGAACCTGCAACAGATGGTGCTCAAGCTTCGCGGCATCATGGGCGACGTGCGCATCACCGCCGACTCCCTGGCCTCGGCTTCCGAGCAGGTTGCAGCTTCCGCCCAGGCGCTGAGCCAGAACGCTTCCGAGCAGGCGGCCAACGTCGAGGAAACCAGTGCCTCGGTGGAGCAGATCGCTGCCACCGTGGCGCAGAACAGCGAGAACGCCAAGGTCACCGACAGCATGGCCAGCCAGTCGTCGAAGGACGCGGAAGAGGGCGGCTCGGCGGTGCGCGCGATGGTCGACGCCATGCGCCAGATCGCCGACAAGATCGGCATCATCGACGACATCGCTTACCAGACCAATCTGCTGGCACTGAACGCGGCCATCGAAGCGGCGCGTGCCGGCGACCACGGCAAGGGCTTCGCCGTGGTGGCGGCGGAAGTGCGCAAGCTGGCCGAACGCAGCCAGGTGGCCGCGCAGGAAATCGGCGCGGTGGCCGGCGACAGCGTGACCCTGGCCGAACGCGCCGGGACCCTGCTGGAAAAGATGGTGCCGTCGATCCGCAAGACCGCCGACCTGGTGCAGGAAATCGCTTCCGCTTCGCGCGAGCAGAACACCGGCCTCGAGCAGATCAACCTGGCGGTGACCCAGCTGGCGCAGACCACCCAGGTCAACGCCTCGGCGTCCGAGGAGCTGTCCTCGACCTCCGAGGAGATGAGCGGCCAGGCCGTGCAGTTGCAGGAGATGATCCAGTACTTCCGCATCAGCGACCGCGGCCTGCCGAGCAAGCCGGCGCCGGCTCCGGTGCGTGCCGAGTCCCGCGGCGCCAGCACGCCGCGACCGCTGCACTCGACCAAGACTCGCCGGCAGCTGCACGAGGAGCCCATCGATGAATCCTCCTTCAGCCGTTTCTAGGAGGCTGCGATGAGCAATCTGCCCGTCCGCACCAGGGCCCAGGACCTGGTGCAGGTCGAGTCCTCGCCGGCGCAGCAGTTCCTCACCCTGTCCCTGGGTGATGAGCTGTTCGCCCTGCCGATCGAGCACATCCGCGAGATCATCGAATTCGGCGGCCTGACGCGCATCCCGCTGATGCCCCCCTTCCTGCGCGGGGTCATCAACCTGCGCGGCGCCGTGGTGCCGGTCATCGACCTGGCGGTGCGCTTCGGTCGCGAGCACACGGTGATCGCCCGGCGTACCTGCATCGTCATCGTCGAGGTGGCGCTGGGCGACGGCCTGCAACTGCTTGGCGTGATCGTCGATGCGGTGAACGAGGTGCTCGCGGTGGATGCCGATCAGCTGGAGGCGCGTCCGGCCTTCGGCGCGCGCATCCGCGCCGACTTCATCTCCGGCATCCTCAAGCAGAACGACCAGTTCATCGTGGTGCTGAACATTCCCCAGGTCCTGTCGCTCGACGAGCTGGCGGAGCTGGTCGGCGCGCTCGATCAAAGTGGCCTCTGAGGAATCCAGGATGGAGTGCGCCGCCGCACCGGCATCGGGCCTCGATATCCCGCTGAGCGAGCTGGAGTTCCGCCAGCTGCAGGGGTTGTTCTACGAGCGCGTCGGGCTGCAGCTGCAGCCGGTGAAGAAGTCGCTGATCTGCGGCCGCCTGGCCAAGCGCCTGATCGCTCTGCAGCTATCCAGCTACCAGGCCTACTACCAACTGCTGGTGTCGCCGCAGGGGCGCGCCGAGCTGGAGGTGGCGATCGACCTGATCACCACCCACGAGACCTATTTCTTCCGCGAGCCCAAGCACTTCGAGTTCCTCAGCCAGCGCATCCTGCCGCAGCTGCGGGCGCAGGATGAGTTCCGCGCCTGGAGCGCCGCCAGCTCCACCGGCGAGGAGGCCTACACCCTGGCCATGCTGCTCGACCGCGAGCGTGCGCAGTTGCCCTGGAGCATCGTCGCCACCGATGTCAGCCAGCAGGTGCTGCACAGCGCCCGTCGCGGTCTCTACGTGATGGCGCGCGGCGAGCGGATTCCGCTGGAGCTGCTCAAGCGCTATTGCCTGAAGGGCCGCGACCGCTACGAAGGGCACTTCCTGGTGGAGCGCGTGCTGCGCGAGCGGGTCGACTTCCGCTACGCGAACCTGATCGACGAGAACCCCGAACTGGGCCAGTTCGACCTGATCCTGCTGCGCAACGTGCTGATCTATTTCGACGTGCCGACCAAGCTCAAGGTGCTGAAGAGCGTGGTGGATCGCCTCAAGCCGGGCGGCTGGCTGATGGTCGGCCACTCCGAGGCGCTGCACGACACCGCGCTGCCCCTGGAGCTGGTGAGCTCCTCGATCTACCGCAAGGTGGGCCGATGAGTTCGAAGTGCTTCCTCAATCCCGGCGGCTGGTACTTCGGCGGCGGCGAGGGCTTCGTCGAGACCCTGCTGGGGCCGTGCATCGCCATCGTCGTCTGGTTCCCCTCGGCCCGCATGGGTGGCATCTGCCACTTCCAGCTGCCGGGGCCGCGGCGGGTGGCCGAGCACGCCCGCCAGCTGGATGGCCGCTATGGCTACGACGCCTGGGTCTGGCTCAAGCAGCAGGCGCGGGTCCAGG
The DNA here is from genome assembly GCF_041409665.1 of Pseudomonas sp. QL9. Taxonomy (NCBI): domain Bacteria; kingdom Pseudomonadati; phylum Pseudomonadota; class Gammaproteobacteria; order Pseudomonadales; family Pseudomonadaceae; genus Pseudomonas; species Pseudomonas sp. QL9. The sequence continues at coordinate 1,848,997 of NZ_CP166971.1, read as the reverse complement.
CGCTGCGCATGGAAGAGGCCGAGGTCAAGCTGTTCGGCGGCGCGCGCAGCCTGACCGGCGCGGCCAGCCAGCGCTCGACCGACATCGGGCGGCAGAACATCGTCTTCGTCGAGCAGTTGCTGGCCGAAGCGGGCGTGAAGGTGGTCGGGCGTGACCTGGGCGGCGAGGGCTGCCGCTACCTGCGCTTCGACCTCGCCACTGGCGCGGTCTGGGTGCGCCGTGGTGGCGCCCTGACGGTTCGCGCGAAGGAGGGAGCCGGTAAATGAGCATCAAGGTAATGATCGTCGATGACTCGGCGGTGATGCGCGAAGTGATGCAGCAGATGCTCCAGGGCTATGCCGACATCGAGGTGATAGGCGCGGCCATGGACCCGCTGCTGGCGTTGCAGAAGATGGAGCGCGCCTGGCCGGACGTGATCCTCCTCGACGTCGAGATGCCGCGCATGGACGGCATCACCTTCCTGCGCCAGATCATGGCCACGCGGCCGACGCCGGTGGTGATCTGCTCGACCCTCACCGAGAAGGGCGCCGACATCACCCTGCAGGCCCTGGCGGCCGGCGCGGTGGAGGTCATCTGCAAACCGACCTCCGGCCTGCGCGACTTTCTCCAGGCCAGCGTGCAGGAACTGGTGGGCGCGATCCGCACCGCGGCCCGTGCGCGGGCGCGGCCATCGGCGCCGGTGCCGGCGCCGCAAGTCAAACGCAGTGCCGATGCGCTGCTCAGCCTTCCAGGTAATGCGCTGCTCAACCAGCGCACTACCGAGCGCATCGTGGTGATGGGCACGTCCACCGGCGGCACCCAGGCGCTGGAGCATGTGCTCTGCCAGCTGCCGCTGAACGCCCCGGGCATCGCCATCGTCCAGCACATGCCGGAGAAGTTCACCCGCAGCTTCGCCCAGCGCCTGGACTCGTTGTGCGCGATCGAAGTGCGTGAGGCACAGGACGGCGACCGCATCCTGCCCGGCCGCGCGCTGATCGCCCCCGGTGGCCGGCACCTGCTGGTGCGCCGCAGCGGCGCGCAGTACCTGGTCGAGGTGCGCGACGGCCCGCTGGTCAGCCGGCATCGGCCATCGGTGGATGTGCTGTTCCGCTCCGCCGCCGTGCATGCCGGTCGCAACGCCCTGGGCGTGATCATGACCGGCATGGGCGACGACGGCGCGCGCGGGCTGAAGGAAATGCATGAGGCGGGCGCGCGGACCTGCGCCCAGGACGAAGACAGTTGCGTGGTGTTCGGTATGCCCAAGGAAGCCATCAGGCTGGGCGGGGTGGACCAGGTCGTGAGCCTGGAGCGGATTGCCCAGGTGGTCACGGAGTGGCGTTGAGCGAGGTGAAGGAATTGATACCGGACAGACTTCCAGAGCATGTGCTGCTCATCGACGACAGCGAGATACAGCGGCACTTCATGGCCGAGCTGTGCCGCGATTTCGGCATCCGCGGCATCCTGCATGCCGAGGACGGCCGCCGTGCGATCGAGCTGCTGAAGAGCCAGCCGCAGATCGAGGCGATCATCCTCGACCTGGAAATGCCCCACATGGACGGCGTGCAGGTGCTCCACGAACTGGCGAACCTCGGCCTGGACCCGGCGGTGATAGTCGCCAGCGCCCGCGAGAACACCCTGCTCAACGTGGTCGAGAGCCTCGGCAAGAGCCTCGGCCTGCGCCTGCTCGGCGTGCTGCGCAAGCCGGTGCTGCGCGACCAGCTGGTCTCCAGCCTGAGCCGCTACTCGGCGGTGCAGCTGCGCAGCGAGGGCGAGGAGCAATACGACAGCGGCCCCGAACTCAGCGTGCGCGACGTGCAGCGTGCCGTGCGCAATCGCGAGTTCGAGGCCTACTTCCAGCCCAAGATCGCCCTGCAGGACGGCCGCCTGAAAGGGGTCGAGGCACTGGTGCGCTGGAATCACCCCGTATACGGCATGCTGCCGCCGGGGCGCTTCATGGAGCTGGTCGAGCGCAGCCAGTTCATCTCCGAGCTGACCCTGCAGATGCTCGACCAGTCCCTGCGCCATTGCCTGGTCTGGCAGGCCGCGGGCCTGGAGCTGAGCGTGTCGATCAACGTCTCGGCGCGCTCGCTCGCCGACTCGCTGCTGGCCGACGCCATCATCGACCGCGTGAGCGCCAGCGGCATCCCACCCTGCCGGGTGATCCTGGAAATCACCGAAAGCGCGATCATGACCGACCTCAGCACCACCCTCGGCACCCTGGCGCGCCTGCGCCTGAAGGGCTTCGGCCTGTCGGTGGACGACTACGGCACCGGCTTCTCCTGCATGCTCCAGCTGTCCCGCGTGCCCTGCACCGAGCTCAAGGTGGACCGCGCCTTCGTCAATGGCGCCTGCCAGAGCACTCACCTGCGTGTGCTGCTGGAAAGCGCGCTGGACATCGCCCGCAAGTTCAACCTGCGGGTGGTGGCCGAAGGCGTGGAAACCGAGGACGACTGGATGCTGCTGCGCAACCTCGGCTGCGACGAGGCCCAGGGCTACCTGCTGGCGCGGCCGATGCCCGGTTGGCAGCTGCTGGGCTGGTGGGACGAACACGCGGTGCGCCTGAGCCATATCGCGTGAGCGGCCGACGCTAGGGCGATTCGGTCGGATTCTGGCCGAATTGGCCGCGCCGCTGGCGAATTTCCCCCTATGGTCAAGCTATGAACCGTGATTCACTACTTCAAAGATGTGAATCCGGATTCAGAGCATGGCCTACCGACTGACCGAAGCCCGTCTGCAGAAGGACGGCGAACAGCGCGAACGCATCCTCCAACTGGCCCTGGCGCGCGTCGCCGAAGGCGGCTTCGCTGCGCTGACCATGCAGGGGCTGGCGGAGGAGGCGGGCATCGCCACCGGCAGCCTCTATCGCTATTTCCGTGGCAAGGGTGAGTTGGCCGCCGAGGTCTTCGCCCGCGCCAGCCAGCGCGAAGTGGACGCCCTGGCCCTGGTCCTGCGCGGCGCCGGCGCGCCCGCTGAGCGCCTTACCCAAGGGCTGCTGCAGTTCGCCCGGCGCGCCTGGGACAGCCGTCGGCTGGCCTTCGCGCTGATCGCCGAGCCGGTCGAGCCGGAGGTCGACGAGCAGCGCCTGCTCTACCGCGAAGCCTACGCCGAGTTGTTCGTCGAACTGCTCGAAGACGGCACCCGCCAGGGGCAATTCCGCCCTGGCCCGCCGTCGCTGATCGCCGCCTGCGTGGTCGGCGCGATCGCCGAATCCCTGGTCGGCCCGCTGTCGCCGCCAGCCCGTGCCGCCCGCGATGCCGGGCACCCCAGCCTGAGCCTGGAGCAAGTCAGCCAGGCCCTCGTGCAATTCTGCCTGCGCGCCGTCGGCGCGCCCCTGCCGGAGGATGAGCGATGAACCTGCACCCGTACGCCGAAACCCACGAAGTGACCAACCAGGTACCGCCGCTGGACGGTGCCAACCTGTACCGCGTCGACCTGCCATTGCAGGAGTGGGTGCGCCGCTACGACGGCGGCTGGGCCGAGCAGCGCCTCGACACCTACGGCGCGCTGGCTGGCGGTCCGCTGATGGCCGCGGGCTTCCTGGCCAACGAAAACAAGCCGGTATTCAAGAGCCACGACCGTTACGGCCACCGCATCGACCTGGTGGAATTCCACCCGGCCTATCACGAGCTGATGCGCACGGCCATCGCCCACGGCATCCCGTCGCTGCCCTGGACCGACCCGCGCGCCGGCGCCAACGTCGCCCGCGCCGGCATGAGCTACCTGCACAGCCAGGCCGAGGCCGGCAGCGGCTGCCCGCTGACCATGACCTTCGCCAGCGTGCCGGCGCTGCGCCTGCAACCGGACGTGGCCGAGAAGTGGCTGCCGAAGATCCTTTCCACCGAGTACGACCCGCGCAACCTGCCGATCGAGCAGAAGACCGGCGCGACCATCGGCATGGCGATGACCGAGAAGCAGGGCGGCACCGACGTGCGCGCCAACACCACGCGCGCCTATCCGGTCGGTATCCCCGGCCCGGGCCAGGCCTACGAGCTGGTCGGGCACAAGTGGTTCTGCTCGGCGCCGATGTGCGACGCCTTCCTCACCCTGGCCTACACCGACAAGGGCCTCTCCTGCTTCCTGCTGCCGCGCCACCGCCCGGACGGTACGCGCAACGAGTTCTACGTGCAGCGCCTGAAGAACAAGCTGGGCAACTGGTCGAACGCCTCCAGCGAGGTCGAGTACCGCGGCGCCTTCGCCTGGATGATCGGCGAGGAAGGGCGCGGCGTGCCGACCATCATCGAGATGGTCTCGCTGACCCGCTTCGACTGCATGGTCGGCTCCAGCTCGCTGATGCGCCAGGCGCTGACCCAGGCCGCGCACCACTGCGCCTACCGCCAGGTCGGCGGCCGCGTGCTGGCCGAGCAGCCGCTGATGCAGAACGTGCTGGCTGACCTCGCGCTGGAAAGCGAAGCCGCACTGGCGCTGACCATGCGCATGGGCCGCGCGCTGGACCACCTGCACGACGAGCAGGAGGACAAGTTCGCCCGCCTGGTCACCGCCGTGGGCAAGTACTGGATCTGCAAACGCGCCCCCGCGATGATCAACGAGGCCGCCGAATGCCTGGGCGGCGCCGGCTACGTCGAAGACACCATCCTGCCGCGCCTGTACCGCGAAGCGCCGGTGAACTCCACCTGGGAAGGCTCGGGCAACGTGCAGTGCCTGGACGTGCTGCGCGCACTGTCGAAAGAGCCGGGCGTGCTCGACGCACTCTTCACTGAACTGGGCGACGGCCACGGCGATGCCCGACTGGGCGCGTTCATCGGCAAACTGAAAGCGTCCTTCGCCGATACCGCTGACATCCAGTTCCGCGCCCGCCAGCTCACCGAAGACGTGGCCGTGGCACTGCAGGCCAAGCTGCTGCTGGAAGCCGGCAACGCCACCGTCGCCGATGCCTTCATCGGCAGCCGCCTGGGCGGTGGCGGCCGCGTCTACGGCACCCTGCCGCGCGGCACCGACGCCGAGGCTCTAGTGGCGCGTTCGACGCCGCACCTGGCCTGACTCCGACCGCCGGGAGCCGCGAGGCTCCCGGCGGCGGGAACTCTTCCTGTCGATTGGCCGACCAACAGCGAACGCTGTCATCCCTTTCCTGCGCGGAAGCAGGCAAGATGGAACCGATCGTCCAGACAGGAAGCCCATCATGAATGCCGAGAACGGCAATACCTTCGTCGTCGCCCACACCGCCGAAGAGGCGGTCGACCACCTGGCCGAGCTGCACCAGCGCGCCACCGGGGCGCTGAGCCAAGCCCTGCGGCGCTACCTGAAAACCCGTGAGCAGCCTGGCGCCGAAGAGCGCGCGCTGTTCCGTTACCCGCTGCTGCGTCTGACCTACCTGTGCCAGGGCGAAGTGCCCTCGACCACCCGCGCCTACGCCAAGGTGCAGACGCCGGGCACCTACGCCGTCACCATCACCCAGCCCGATGCCTTCCGTAAGTACCTGCTGGAGCAGTTGCGGCCGCTGATGGAAGACTTCACCGTGCGCATCGAGGTCGGCCCCAGCGAGCAGAACATCCCCTATCCCTACGTGGTCGAGCAGGGCGACGAGCTGGCCGGTTCCGGCGTGACCGCCGCGGAGCTGGCGCGGGTGTTCCCCAGCACCGACCTGTCGGCCACCTCCGACAGCATCGCCGACGGCCTCTACCAGTGGGAGACCGCCGACCCCATGCCGCTGGCGCTGTTCGACGCCGCCCGCACCGACTTCTCGCTGCGCCGCCTGGTGCACTACACCGGCAGCGACTGGCGCCACGTGCAGCCGTGGATCCTGCTGACCAACTACCACCGCTACGTCGACCAGTTCATCCACACCGGCCTCGAGCGCCTGCGCGACGACCCGCGCTTCGTGCGCATGGTGCTGCCGGGCAACGTGATCATCGAGCGGGGCATGGACGAAGGCGAGGCCAACGCCATCATCGCCAGCGTCGAATGGCATCGCTTCCAGATGCCCGCCTACCACCTGATCGCCAGCGATGGCGACGGCGTCACTCTGGTGAACATCGGTGTCGGCCCGTCCAACGCGAAGAACATTACCGACCACCTGGCCGTGCTGCGGCCTCACTGCTGGCTGATGATCGGCCACTGCGGCGGCTTGCGGCAGTCGCAGACCATCGGCGACTACGTGCTGGCCCACGCCTACATGCGCCGCGACGGCATCCTCGACCGCGTGCTGCCGCCGCACATCCCGGTGCCGGCACTGGCCGAAGTGCAGGTAGCCCTGCAGGAGGCCGCGGCGCTGGTCACCGGCGAACGTGGCGAAGCCCTGAAGCGGCGCCTGCGCACCGGCACCGTGCTGACATACGACGACCGCAACTGGGAGCTGCACTGGGCCCAGGAGCGTCCGCTGATCAACCTGGCGCGGGCCGTGGCGGTGGACATGGAGAGCGGCACCATCGCCGCCCAGGGTTACCGCCTGCGGGTGCCGTACGGCACGCTGCTGTGCGTGTCGGACAAGCCGCTGCACAGCGAGATCAAGCTGCCCGGCGCGGCGACGTCCTTCTACCAGCGCGCGGTGAGCCAGCACCTGGCGATCGGCATCGCCGCCGTCGACCTGCTGCGCACCCAGCTCAACTCGCTGCACTCGCGCAAGCTGCGCAGCTTCGACGAGCCGCCGTTCCGCTGATCCAGCGCAAGGCAACGGCCGATAGCCGCTCGCGCGGAAATCGGCCGTGGCAGGATGACCAAAAGCCGATCCGGAGGACGCCATGACCGAACCGCAACTGCCCAGCCGCGCCAAACGTGCTGCACGAGTCCTGTCGCTGCTCGACCTCACTTCGCTGAATGCCACCGACGACATGCCGCATATCGTCCAGCTCAGCCGCCAGGCCATGACGCCATTCGGCGAGGTGGCGGCGGTGTGCGTGGCGCCGCGCTTCGTGCACGTCGCCCGGCGTACGCTCACCGGCTTCGGCGGACGCGCGGTGAAGGTCGCCAGCGTGTGCAACTTCCCCGGCGGCGATGGGCGGGCCGATGAAGTGGTGGAAGAGGTGCGCCGCACTCTGGCCGAAGGCGCCGACGAGATCGACCTGGTCTACCCCTGGCGCGCGCTCAAGGAGGGCCGGGCCGATGGTGCGGAGGCACTTATCCGTGCCTGCAAGGCGCTGTGCGGGCCGTACCACCGGCTCAAGGTAATTCTCGAAACCGGTGAACTCGGCGATCCCGAACTGATCCGCGCCGCCAGCCTCACGGCCATCGCCGCCGGCGCCGACTTCCTCAAGACCAGCACCGGCAAGGTGCCGGTGAATGCCACCCCGGAAGCGGCGCGGGTGATGCTCGAATGCATCGCCGAAAGCGGCGGGCTGGTGGGCTTCAAGGCTTCCGGCGGGATTCGCACGCTGGAGGACGCCGAGGTCTATCTGCGCCTGGCCGCATCGATCCTCGGCGATGCCTGGATCACTCCGCAGCACCTGCGTATCGGCGCTTCCACGTTGCTCGACGATCTGCTCAAAGCACTCGGCGAGGCGGAACAGCCCGCCTAGGCGGGCGTCGCCACGGCGCTCGTCAGGGGCGCCACTTGCCATTGCTCGCCCGGCTGCGGCGCGCGGAAGGCTTGGCTTTCCACACCCTGCTCGGCCAGTGCGCGGGCCAGGTCGCTGACCGGGGTGAACTGACCTTCGTCGCTCAGGCGGAAGGTACCGAAATGGATGGCCATGCTGCACTGCGATTCCAGCGTGCGGTGGGCTTTCACTGCATCGTCCGGACTCATGTGGTGGTGACGCATGAACCAGCGCGGCTCGTAGGCGCCGATCGGCAGCGCGGCGAAGCGCAGCGGCCCGAAGCGCTCGCGGATCAGCCCGAATTCCGGACCCAGGCCGGTGTCGCCAGGGAACAGCAGCGGGCCGTCGGGTGATTCGAGGACGAAGCCCATCCACAGGGTGCGGTTGGTGTCGTAGCGCGAGCGCGCGGACCAGTGCTGCGCGGGCACACCGGTGAGCAACATGCCGTCGTGCAGCGGCACGCTCTGCCACCAATCGATCTCCTGCACGTCGACGAAACCGCAGGCGCGGATCAGCTCGCCGTTGCCCAGCCCGGTCACCACCTTGGCGGCAGGGAAACGCCGCGCCAGTTCGTCGAGGCTGCCGACGTCGAGGTGGTCGTAGTGGTTGTGGCTGACCAGGATCAGGTTGATCGGTGGCAGTTCGTCCAGCGCCAGTCCGGGCGGGTGGTGGCGCTTGGGCCCGACGAAGCTGAACGGGCTGGTGCGCTCGCACCACAGCGGGTCGGTGAGGATGTTCAGGCCGCGGTGCTGGATCAGCAGGGTGGCGTGATTGATGTAGGTGACGCGCAGCTCCGCGCCGCTGACACGCGCCGGTGTTTCCGGGCGTTGTTCGGGGCCCGGCTGGTCGATCCAGGCCAGTTGCCGGCTGCGTTCGAACTGCCACTTGAGGAAAGCGCCGAAGCCATGGTGCGGCTTGGCGTCGAGGTTGCGGAAGCGCAGGCCGTCGAAGTTCGTGCTCTGCGGGCCGCGATAGCCGCCGCCGAGACGGCCGGCGAGGTTCAGCAGGGTGATCAGCCAGGGGGCGCGTCGGTCGCTGGACATGGGGTCGATGCTCTTGCGAGGGGGCCGTTCCACAACCTAGCATGCTCGGCCACGCTTCTGCCTCGCCGACTTCACGGCCCCGCCCATGCCTCGTCCGCCCCGTCCCGCCAATCGCCGCCCCCATGCTCCCGCCACGCCGCGCCGCGTGCCCAAGGCGCCGCCCGTGCAGTCTCGCCTGATCCTGCTGAACAAGCCGTTCGACGTGCTGACCCAGTTCAACGACAGCGAGGGCAGGGCGACGCTCAAGGATTACGTGGATGTGCCCGGCGTCTATCCGGCGGGGCGCCTGGACCGCGACAGCGAAGGCCTGCTGCTGCTGACCAACGACGGCCGCCTGCAGGCGCGCATCGCCGATCCGAAGCACAAGCTGCCGAAGACCTACTGGGTGCAAGTAGAAGGTGAACCGAGTGACGAACAGCTGCAGCGCCTGCGCGAGGGCGTCGAACTGAACGACGGCCCGACCCTGCCGGCCGAGGCGCGCCGGCTCGATGAGCCGCAGCTGTGGGAGAGGGTGCCGCCAGTGCGATTCCGCAAGTCGATTCCGACCGCCTGGCTGGAACTGGTGATCCGCGAGGGACGCAACCGCCAGGTGCGGCGCATGACCGCCGCGGTGGGCTTGCCGACCCTGCGCCTGGTGCGGGTGCGCATCGGCCCCTGGGCGCTGGACGGGCTGCAGCCTGGCGAGTGGCGCGAGGTGCAGCCCTAGGGCTGGATCAGAAACCGCCTTCCAGGCCGGCGACCACGAAGGATTTCACCAGGAAGCCGAAGACGCCGAGACCGAGCGCGAAGAACAGCACCAGGGTCCCCATGCGGCCGGCCTTGGACTTCTTGGCCAGGTCCCAGACGATGAAGGCCATGAACAGGATCAGGGCGCTGACCAGCCCGTACATCATCCAGTCTTCGAAACTCTCGTTCATTGCTGCTCCTGCCCGGCGCGGGCATTGCCAGTGGGTCGCCGGGCGGGCCGGCGGGGCGATGAAGGCCGGCATTATACGCATCTGGCTGTTTGTTGATCAGGTTGCTCGGAAATTGAGCAAATCTTCCCGTCGGCTGGCGCGCACGGCGCAGGAAGTCGCGTGACAGCGGTCCTGGCGCGAATTATTCGAGCGCCACGCCGCGTCGGCAGGACGCAATGTGTGCGGTTTTGTCGCAGGTTTGCGGCGGTAGGAGCGTTTCGTTCAGCTGCGCAGATGCTCCAGCGGCAACTCGGTGCTGGCCATGATGTTGCGCAGCACGAAGCTGGAACGAACGCTGGTCACGCCCTCGATGCGGGTCAGGGTGCCGAGCAGGAAGTGCTGGTAGTGCTCCATGTCCGGCACCATCACCTTCAGCTGGTAGTCGGCGTCCATCCCGGTGACCAGGCTGCACTCCAGCACCTCCGGGCACTTGCCGATGATCGACTGAAAATGCTCGAAGCGCTCCGGGGTGTGGCGGTCCATGCCGATCAGCACGAAGGCGGTGAGGCTCAGGCCGAGCTTCTTGCTGTCGAGCAGGGCGACCTGGCGCAGGATGTAGCCGTCGTCCTCCAGCTGCTTGACCCGCCGCGAGCAAGGCGAGGGCGACAGGCCGATGCGCTCGGCCAGCTCCTGGTTGGAGATGCGCGCGTCGCGCTGCAATTCGGCGAGGATGCGCAGGTCGTAGCGGTCGAGTTTGTTCATGGTGGCCTCGTTTTTTAAACGGATTGCCAAGACTTATACATTTTTGAAGATTTATTGCGCAATAGCCTTGTCTGTGAGCAATCTTCGCAATCCTCCTTCAGCGTTGGGCCCGTAAGATCTCTCCCAAGAATCACGGCCCGGACAGCACGTCCACGGCGATCCACCCAATCAGGCGGATCGCGGCCCGCCGACCCCACAGGGGCGCGCCGGCCACCGGGCTACGCACTACCCAGAAGGTGGAGCGAGGTGAGCCGGCGCCAACAGCGACGAGCCAGGACGAGTTTCCCGAAGGGAGGTCAATGACCTCCCTTTTTTCTTGCCTGCGATTTGCCCCGCCGACCTTTACGCTGACTTTACCTAGCCCTTGGGGATGGGCTCGGTGCGGCGTTGTCTACCGGATATCCAATCGTCACAGGTCGGCCGGAAGGTCGCGGCGAGGCAATCATGAAATCGGCTATCTGGCGTCTGGCAACCTGCGGGCTGTTGTCCCTGGCCATCGCCGGTCAATCCCTGGCCGAAGGGCAAGGCGGACAGGGGCATGATGGGCGCGGAGGCAATGGCAACGGTGGCGGTGGCCAATGGCAGGGACGTCCCCAGGGCAATGGGGGCGACCAGGGTCAGGGGCATTCGCAGGGCAACCCGGGTGGCCAGTGGCAGGGTCGCCCGCAGGGCAATCCCGGCGGGCAATGGCAGGGCCACCAGCAGGGTAATCAGGCCGGCCAGTGGCAGGGTCGCCCGCAGGGCAACCCCGGCGGGCAATGGCAGGGGCATCAACAGAACAACCAGGCCGGCCAGTGGCAGGGTCGTCCGCAGGGCAATCCCGGCGGGCAATGGCAGGGCCACCAGCAGGGTAATCAGGCCGGCCAGTGGCAGGGTCGCCCGCGGGGCAACCCCGGCGGGCAATGGCAGGGGCATCAGCAGAATAACCAGGCTGGCCAGTGGCAAGGCCGCCCGCAGAACAGCCAGGCCGGGCAATGGCAAGGCCATCAGCAAGGTAACGGCAATGGCCAATGGCAGAGCCGACCTACAGCCGAGCGTGACGACCACGGCAACGATCGTCGCCCCGGCGACTGGACCACGCAGTGGCCAAGCCTCAACCATGGCGACCGCGACAACCACGGCTACGGTCGTCCATCGGCGTCCGGCAACTCCTGGCAGGGTCGTCCGCCAGGTGGCGGCAACGACTGGCATGGCCGACCGCCGGGCGGCAACTGGGGGCCGCACCCGGACAACTGGCGGCCCGGCTACGTGGTCGACCGTGTACCCCATGGCTATCGCCGGGTGCCCTGGCGTGGCAATGACTACTTCTTCAGCGACGGCTACTGGTACCGCCCGCACGGCCCGCGCTACGTGATGGTGGCACCGCCCTATGGCGTGCGCGTGGACTATCTGCCGTCGTACGCCGAGCAGATATGGATCGGCAGCGTGCTGTACTTCCTCGCGGCCGGCACCTACTACCTGTTCGACAGCGGTTCGCAGAGTTACGAGGTGGTGCCGCCCCCGGCACAGGTGGCGCAGGCGCCGGTGGAACCGAGCAATCCGTACGATGTGATCGCATACCCGATGTACGGCCAGGGCCCGCAGCAGCAGGCGCAGGACCACTACGATTGCCACACCTGGGCGGTGGGGCAGAGTGGCTTCGATCCGGCCATGGCCCAGTACGCGCCGCCGCAACAGGCGGTGGATGCCTATCGCGGCGCCTTGTCGGCCTGCCTGAGCGGGCGCGGCTACAGCATCAACTGATGGTTTCCTTGCCCACCACTTCCAGCGGGTCGGCGTGCACCAGCACGTCGGCCTTGGGAAATTCCTTGCGGATCGCCAGCACCGCGTCGTCGCACAGCTTGTGCGCCTGCGACAGGCGCATGTCGCCGGGGAACTCCAGGTGCAGCTGGACGAACCAGTGCTCGCCCGAAACCCGCGTGCGCAGGTCGTGGGCGCCGGCCACGCCAGGCACCTGGCACGCCAGTTCGAGCATGCGGGCGCTGACGCCCGCCGGCAGTTCTTCGTCCATCAGCACGGTGAGCGATTCGCGGGCGATGGTCACTGCGCTCCACAGGATGTAGCAGGCGATGCCCAGGCCGAAGATCGCGTCCATCCGCGGGAAGCCATAGCGGGCCAGGACCAGCGCGACCAGGATGCTGCCGTTGAGCAGCAGGTCCGAGCGGTAGTGCAGCGAATCGGCCTGCACCGCCAGCGAGCTGGTGCGCTTGATCACGTAGTGTTGCAGTGTCAGCAATGCAGCGGTAAGCGCCAGTGACAGAAGCATGACCAGGATGCCCCAGCCGGTGGCGCCGATCGGTTCCGGGTGCTGCAGGCGATCCAGCGCCTGGGTGCCGATGAGCACCGCGCTGACCGCGATGAACAGTGCCTGGCCCATGCCCGACAGCGATTCCGCCTTGCCGTGGCCGTAGCGGTGATCGTCGTCCGCCGGGCGCAGCGCGTAGCGCACGGCGAGCAGGTTGAGCAGGGAGGCGGCACCGTCGAGCAGCGAGTCGGTGAGGCCGGCGAGCATGCTCACCGAGCCGCTGAACCACCAGGCCGCCGCCTTGGCCACGACCAGCGTGAGGGCGACCGCCAGCGACGCGCCGGTGGCCAGGTGCAGCAACCGGGCGCGTTGGGATTTTTCAGTCATCGTGTGTCCTGGCGATGCGGAAGGAAATAGATGTAGTCGAGCAGCGGGGCAGGTTGGCCGAGCGCGGTAAGCGCGGCGCTCATTTGCCCGCGGTGGTGGGTGCCGTGGTTGACCAGGTGCTGGACGATGTCGGTCAGGCTCTGGCGGTGTTCCTGCCCGGCCATGTTGCGGTACTCGAGCAGGCGGTCGAGGTCGGTCTCGTCCTGCCTGCTCAGCCATAGCCGCCAGCCGGCCAGGCCTTCGGAGAGGAAGGCGGCGAGCGATTCGCGATCGGGGGCGGCCTCGGTATCCAGGCGCTCGAACTGCCAGGGCTTGCCCTCGACCCGCGCCAGCCAGATACGGTCCACCACCGCGAGGTGGTTGAGGGTGCCGTGCAGGCTGCCGAAGAACAGCCCGCGCGGCGCCCGGTAGGCGTCCTCGTCCAGCAGCGCGACGGCCTCGAGCATGCGCTCGTAGGCCCAGAGGTGGTAGTCGAGGAGTTTTTCAAGGTGGCGCCCAAGTGCCGCGTGCATGTCAGCCCTCCAGATGCATTCCGAGGCTGGCCAGTTGCTGCGGGTTGCCGACGCGCTGGATCAGGCGCGGATCGTCAAGCGGCAGCGCTCGACCCGTCTCGCGTTGGATGATCGCTTTGAGTTTAGCCTTGTCCACCTGGCCGTCGGCGCCGACCGCCTCGTGCAGTTTCTCCGGGGCGACCGAGTATTTCGCGTCGGGCAGGTAGATGGCTCCGGTGGCGAAGTCTACGCCGAAGGCGATCAGGCCCGGGATGATGTAGAACAACAGACCGATGGCGTCGAACACCGCGATTGCCGGGTCGATACGGCCGTCGATCTGGCCGCGCCGCTCGGGATAAAACAGAGTGCCGCAGGCGGTGAGCTGGGTGAGCAGGGTGGCGCTGAGGACCGCGCAGGAAACTCGGGTAGCGAGACGCATGAAGAACCTCCTGGAAGATGAGCCGGCGACTATAGCAACCAGGCGCCGGAAGCCTCTATCGGTGGTGAACTCCCACCTGTTTATGGGACTGCCGCAAGGCCGCGGCGGTTCGCCGTTATAATCGCAGGTTTGTCGTTTCCGTCTCCTTAAGGGTTGAAGAAATATAGTCATGAATGCGCTTCCGATCGACGCAGTCCTGCCGGCCCTGCGCCAGGCTTTCGCCGAGCGCGACGAGGCCGTGCTGGAGGCGCCGCCGGGCGCCGGCAAGACCACCCGCGTGCCGCTGGCGCTGCTCGACGAACCCTGGCTGGCCGGGCAGAGCATCCTCATGCTCGAACCGCGCCGCCTGGCTGCCCGCGCGGCGGCCGAGCGCCTGGCCGAGGAGCTCGGCGAGAAGGCCGGGGAAACGGTCGGTTACCGCATCCGCCTGGACAGCAAGGTCGGCCCGAAGACGCGCATCGAAGTCGTGACCGAAGGCATTCTTACTCGCCGCCTGCAGGACGACCCGGCGCTGGAGGGCGTCGGCCTGGTGATCTTCGACGAATTCCATGAAAGAAGCCTCGATGCCGATCTCGCCCTGGCGCTGACGCTCAATGGCCGCGAACTGCTGCGCGACACGCCGCTGAAGGTGCTGGTGATGTCCGCCACACTCGAAGGCGAGCGCCTGTCCGCGTTGCTCGGCGAGGCGCCGGTGGTGCGCAGCGAAGGGCGCATGTTCCCGGTCGAGACGCGCTGGGGCCGGCCCTTCCAGGCCGGCGAGTTCGTCGAACCGCGCGTCGTGCAGACCGTCCTCCAGGCGCTGGCCGACGAGAGGGGCAGCCTGCTGGTCTTCCTCCCCGGGCAGGCCGAGATCCGCCGCGTTGCCGAACAATTGGGCGAGGCGCTGGCCGGGCGTGACGAGGTCATGCTCTGCCCGCTGCATGGCGAGCTCGAACTCTCCGCCCAGCGCGCGGCCATCGAGCCGGCGCCGGCGGGCAAGCGCAAGGTGGTGCTTGCGACCAACATCGCCGAGACCAGCCTGACCATCGACGGTGTGCGCGTCGTCGTCGACGCCGGCCTGGCGCGGGTGCCGCGCTTCGATCCGGGCAGCGGCATGACCCGTCTGGAAACCCAGCGCATCTCCCGCGCCTCCGCCACCCAGCGTGCTGGCCGCGCCGGGCGCCTGGAGCCGGGTGTGTGCTACCGGCTGTGGTCGGAGGCGCAGCACGACCAACTGCCGGCCTATGGCACGGCGGAGATCCTCCAGGCCGACCTCGCCGGCCTGGCTTTGCAGCTCGGCCGCTGGGGCGTGGAACCGGGCGAGCTGGCCTGGCTCGATACGCCGCCGGCTGCCGCCTATGCCCAGGCGCGCGACCTGCTTGCTCGTCTCGGTGCACTGAACGACAGCGGCGCTTTGAATACTCATGGCCAGGCGATGGCCGAGCTGCCGGCGCACCCACGCATCGCTCACTTGCTGCTGCGCGGCCAGGCGCTCGGCCTCGGCCAACTAGCCTGCGACGTTGCGGCGTTGCTTGGCGAGCGCGACATCCTGCGCGGTGCCGGTGCCGACCTGCACGAACGCACGGCGTTGCTGGCCGGCGAATCGGCAAGCAACCGCGCGAGTCGCGGTGCGCTGCAGCGCGCCAAGCAACTCTCCCGACAGTTCCGCGGATACCTGCGTGGCAAACCCAGCGAGGCGGTTAGCGATCCCGATCACCCGCGCTGGCTCGGCGCGTTGCTGGCTTTCGCCTATCCCGACCGCGTGGCCCGCCAGCGCCGCGAGGGCGGTGGCGAGTACCGCCTGGCCAATGGCCGCGCCGCGCAATTCGGCGAACCCGACGCGCTGATGAAGGAACCCTGGCTGGTGGTCGCCGACCTCGGCAGCCGCCAGGGCCAGCGCGAGGAGCGCATCTACCTGGCGGCGGCGCTCGATGCGGCGCTGTTCGATTCGGTGCTCGCCGAGCAGGTCAGCCAGCGCGACGAGCTGGACTGGGACGAGCGCGAAGGCGTCCTGCGCGCGGAACGCCAGCGCAAGGTCGGCGAGCTGGTGCTCAGCCGCGAGGCGCTGCCC
Organism: Pseudomonas sp. QL9; assembly: GCF_041409665.1. Classification (NCBI taxonomy): domain Bacteria; kingdom Pseudomonadati; phylum Pseudomonadota; class Gammaproteobacteria; order Pseudomonadales; family Pseudomonadaceae; genus Pseudomonas; species Pseudomonas sp. QL9. Next base: position 1,833,218 of record NZ_CP166971.1, on the reverse strand, counting down.
GGTCTCGATGAAGAGGCGCGCAGCCGGGCCCTGCTCGGCCTGGTGCGGCGCAAGGGGTTGGAACTGTTGGCGTGGACGCCTGAGCTGCGCCAATGGCAGGCGCGGGTGAACCTGTTGCGCCGGCTCGACCTGGAGAACAAGGGGGAGAGCGAATGGCCGGACGTCAGCGACGCTGCCTTGCTGGACTCTCTGGAGGACTGGTTGCAGCCGTACCTGGGCAAGGTCTCGCGGTTGTCGCACTTCGCCAACCTGGAGCTGGCCGGCATCCTTCACGGCATCCTGCCCTGGCCGCTGCCGTCGCGCCTGGACGAACTGGCGCCGCGCACCTTGCAGGTGCCGTCCGGCTCGAACATCCGCCTGGATTACACCGAGTTTCCACCGGTGCTGGCGGTGCGCCTGCAGGAGCTTTTCGGCCTGGCCGATACGCCGCGCATTGCCAATGGCCGAGTAGCGGTGAAGCTGCACCTGCTGTCGCCGGCGCAGCGGCCGGTGCAGGTGACCCAGGACCTGGCGAACTTCTGGCGCAGCACTTACGCCGAGGTGAAGAAGGACCTCAAGGGCCGCTATCCGAAGCACTACTGGCCGGACGACCCGCTGATCGCCGAACCCACCGCGCGGGCCAAGCCACGCAAGAGTTGAGCGGCTAGTTGAGTTCCAGGCGTTCGCCGGCGGAGTGCAGTTCCTCGTAGGCGTGGTCCAGGCGCTGGCGCAGTTGTTCGGCGTCCGGCGTGCGGCGCGAGAGGATCAGCTTGAGCGGCAGGCGGAACAGCGCGGTGGCGGCCAGCGGCGGCATGCCGGCGTCGCGCCGGGCCTGTTCCACCGGCGCCTGGTAGTCGAGCAGGTAGTCGCCCCGGTCGCGCAGCAGCATCTGCAGGGCGGCGGCGTGGGTGCTGGTGCGGTGCACTTCCAGCTTGAGCGCCGGGTCGTCGAGCAGCTCTGTCGCCGGGCGCCAGTAGCTGTAGCCGCTGATCAGGATGATCCGCTTGCCGACCAGGTCTTGCGGCAGGCGCGGCGCCGGGCGCGTGGCCAGGCGATAGAGGTTGAGCTCGACATGGCCGAGGGTGTGCGCGCATTCGAGGGTGCTGTCGGCCAGTTCCGGCTTGCCCGGGGCGCCGGCCCAGACCTGGATGCTGCCATCCTGCAGCGACTGGTACAGGCGCGCGCTCGGCAGCGAGTGGAGCTCGGCGCGATAACCGGCCTGGCGCAGCAGCTTGCGCACCAGCTCGGCGCCCAGTCCCTGGGTGCTGCCGTCGTCGTCGGTGAAGATGTATGGCGGGAACTCGTAGTAGCCGACGTTTAGCTGCTGCGGAGACGGCGATGTCCCCGGAATGGCATGACCGAAGGAGGCGGGCAGCAGCGTCGAGGCGAGCGGAAGCAGGAATTTTTTGAGCATGGCGGGCTCTGCACCTTTATCGTTTTTGTGGTGGTGTCAGAGCGAGCATGGTCGCCGTTTGGGGGCTTGTCCAGCACTCCCCGGACCGCTGACAGGTGCACCTGTGACGTGCCGCACGGCAGACGTGGCGGGGCCTCCAGCGGCAACGGCTATGCTAGAGGCGACGCGGCCTCGATGGCGTCCGGCGAGGGCATCGGCGATGCAACGCAAGGTCTTTTCCAGCAAGGTCTACCTGCACAAGACGGTGCTAGTCACCGGCGGCTGCTCGGGGATCGGCCGCGCCCTGGTGCTGCGTTTCGCCCAGGCCGGCGCGCGTCCGGTGATCCTCGATCTCGACCAGGCGGCGCTCGACAGCCTGGTGCAGCACCTGCAGCAGCATCTCAACGTCGAAGCCCTCGGCCTGCGCTGCGACATCGCCGATCCGGAAGCTGTGCGACAAGCGGTGGCACTGGCGGTCGAGCGCTTCGGCGGCATCGACGTGCTGATCAACAACGCCGGCATCACCCACCGCAGCCTGTTCGCCGAGACCGACCTGAAGGTCTTCCAGCGGGTCATGGCGGTGAACTTCTATGGTGCCCTGCATTGCACCCAGGCGGCGCTGCCCAGCCTGGTCGCGCGGCAGGGGCAGATCATCGTGCTCAGTTCGCTGACCGGCTTCGCGCCGCTGCTCTATCGCAGCGCCTACAACGCCAGCAAACATGCGCTGCACGGGTTGTTCGACACCTTGCGCATGGAGCTGGACGGCACCGGCGTGGCGATCACCTTGGCCTGTCCGGGATTCACGGCTACTGATTTGCGCAAGAACGCCTTGGTCGGCGATGGTTCGGTGATCCGCCAGCCGGCCACGGTGCTGGGTAGCGAAGTGGCTTCGCCGCGTGACGTGGCCGAGGCGATCTACCAGGGCGCGCTGCGTCGCAAGCGATTGCTGGTGCTGTCCAACGTCAATTGGCGGGCGCGCATCCTGGCGCGCTACTTCCCGCGGCTGTTCGAGCGTCTGCTGGTGCCCAGGATGTCGGGCCTGAAACCGGGGCCGCGCTGAGCGGCCGTCAGGCTTGCTCGCTGTCCTGCTCGCGCTCCGGGCCGAGCATGTAGATGCGGTAGGTGAGGACCGTCAGCAGTAACTGGAAGAAGCCGCTCAGGGCGTTGAGCGCCAGGCCGTAGCCGGCCGCCTCGTCGTTCAACTGCTCGATGTAGCCCTGCAGCGCCCAGGTCGGCGCAAGTATCACCAGCACCGTGGTCAGCAGCAGGAAGAAATGCCCGTTGGTCAGGCGGAAGCTCTCGCGCATTGCGTCCAGCGGACGCAGCCCGCGCTTGACCAGCAGCACCTCAGCGAAGGCCAGCTTGATCATCACGTAGATGCCCGGAAGGATCATCAGCGAGAAACCGATGACGATCAGTAGCGAGCTGAGCGCTGACAAAAGCGCGAAGGCCGGCCACAGGCGTAGCGCGGCGCGCCATAGCTCGCTGACGCTGCGCCGGCGTTCCTCGCCGAAGTCGATCAGGTAGAGCAGCAGGCTGGCGGTGTAGATGGGGTAGAAGACCAGGCCGGCGGCCATGCCCCAGGGCGCGAACTGCTGGGACTGGGCGGCGAGGCTCAGCTGTTGCTGGGTCAGGCTCTCGAGGACGATCCACGGCAGGCACAGCGGCAGCAGGGTGCCGAGGTGGCGGCTGAAGAAGAACCAGGTATCGCGCAGGATGGAGATGGGATTCATCGGCTCGCCAAGCAGACCAGGACGCCAGCGACTCTAACCCATGCCCGGCTGGGCCGACCAGAGGGTGCGCGGGGATGAACATTTCATCGGGCAGGAACTTGTTTTTTCGCCGGTCGATCCAATCTTCAGCGCTATCCCTCTCCCCCCCGCCGCTCACTCGAGGCAGCACATGAAATCCGAAGAGCAAACCCTGATCGAAGGCCTGTTCACCCGCCTGCAGGAAGCCGAGCGCCAATCCGCGCCGCGCGACCCCCAGGCCGAGGCGCAGATCAACCAGTACCTGGTGCGCCAGCCCGCAGCGCCCTACTACATGGCGCAGGCGATGCTGATCCAGGAAGCGGCGATCAAGCGCCTGGACCAGCGCGTGAAGGAGCTGGAAGCCCAGGTCGCCCAGCAGCAGGAAACGCGTCCAAGCAGCGGCGGCTTCCTCGCCGGCCTGTTCGGCGGCGGCCAGCGCGAGGCCGCGCCGCAGCCGCAGCAACAGCAGCGCCCTGATGGCTGGGGGCAGACCCGCTTCTCGCAGCCGGCCGGGGCCGGCTATACCAGCAATCCCAACGACTTCCGCCCGGCCGCCGCGCCCCAGGCGGCTCCCGCCCAGGGTGGCGGCTTCATGCGTGGCGCGCTGCAGACCGCTGCGGGCGTAGCCGGCGGCATGGTGGTGGCGGACCTGCTGACCAACATGTTCCACCACTCGCAGCCGCAGGAAATCGTCGAGGTGATCCAGGAGCAGGTGCCGGTGGATCGCTTCGACCAGCAGCCGACCAACTTCGACGACAGCCTGTCCTCCCTCGGCGGAGACAACTACGCCGACAGCGGTTTCACCGACACCAACTATGACGACGGCGGCTTCGGCGGCGGCGATTCGAGCTTCTTCGACGACGACGGCGACATGTTCAGCTGACCGATCGCCCCGCGCCGACGACGCGCGGGGCTGGCGGCGCGGCGGCGGGCTGCGATAATGCGCGCCCGCCGCCAACCCCGGAGCCGCCGTTGAAGACCCTCGCCCTGTTCGCCGATGTGCAGAACCTCTACTACACGGTTCGCCAGGCCTACGGCTGCCATTTCAACTACACCGCGCTCTGGGAAGAGCTGAGCCGCGACGGCCAGATCGTCGAGGCCTACGCCTACGCCATCGACCGTGGCGACGCCCGCCAGCAGCAGTTCCAGCGCATCCTGCGCAACCTCGGCTTCGAGGTGAAGCTCAAGCCCTACATCCAGCGCAGCGACGGCTCGGCCAAGGGCGACTGGGATGTCGGCATCACCATCGACATCCTCGACGCGGTGCCGCGGGTAGACGAGATCGTCCTGTGCTCCGGCGACGGCGACTTCGACTTGCTGCTGCAGCGCGTCCGCGCCCAGGGCAAGGACGCCACCGCCTACGGTGTGCCGGGGCTCACCGCGCAGGCGCTGATTCGCTCGGCGACGCGCTACGTGCCCATCGAAGGCAGCCTGCTGCTGCGCCATTGAACCGCAGGCGCGGCTAAAATGCCGCCCATTCCCTTTGTGATTGCGAGCTTTCCATGACCTTCGCCGAACTCGGCCTGATCGAACCCCTGCTGCGCGCCCTCGACGGGCTCGACTACCAGAAGCCGACGCCGGTGCAGGCGCAGGCGATTCCCGCCGTGCTCAAGGGCCGCGACCTGCTCGCCGCGGCGCAGACCGGCACCGGCAAGACCGCCGGCTTCGCCCTGCCGCTGTTGCAGAAGCTGCTTCAGGAAGGCCCGCAGGTGGCCGCCAACTCGATTCGCGCGCTGGTACTGGTGCCGACCCGCGAGCTGGCCGAGCAGGTCCACGAGAGCTTCCGCGTCTACGGCCAGCATGTGCCGCTGCGCACGGCGGTGGCCTACGGCGGGGTGAGCATCAACCCGCAGATGATGAAGCTGCGCAAGGGCGTCGACGTGCTGGTCGCCACCCCCGGCCGGCTGCTCGACCTGTACCGGCAGAACGCCCTGAAATTCACCCAATTGCAGGTGCTGGTGCTCGACGAAGCCGACCGCATGCTCGACCTGGGCTTCGCCCGCGAGCTGGACGAAGTCTTCGCCGCGCTGCCCAAGCGCCGGCAGACCCTGCTGTTCTCCGCGACCTTCTCGGAGGCGATCCGCAAGATGGCCGGCGGCCTGCTGCGCGATCCGCTGTCCATTGAAGTGGCACCGCGCAACACCGCGGCGAAGACGGTCAAGCAACAACTCATCACCGTGGACAAGAAGCGCAAGGCCGAGCTGTTCCTGCACCTGCTGCAGAGCCGCGGCTGGCGCCAGGCGCTGGTGTTCGCCAAGACCCGCAAGGGCGTCGATGAGCTGGTCGGCCGCCTGCATGCCGAGGGCCTGGCCGCCGATTCGATTCACGGCGACAAGCCGCAGCCGTCGCGCCTGCGCGCGCTGCAGCGGTTCAAGGACGGCGAGGTGAACTTCCTGGTCGCCACCGACGTTGCCGCGCGCGGCCTCGATATCGAGGAAATGCCGCTGGTGGTCAACTACGACCTGCCCATCGTCGCCGAGGACTACGTCCACCGCATCGGCCGTACCGGCCGCGCCGGGGCCAGCGGCCAGGCGCTGTCGCTGGTCTGCGCCGACGAAGTACAGCAGCTGGCGGCCATCGAGACGCTGATCGGCCAGCTGCTGACGCGCAGCGAAGAGGACGGTTTCGAGGCCGAGCACCGGGTGCCGCAGACCACCCTCGGTGGCCAACTGGTGAAGAAGCCGAAGAAACCCAAGCAGCCCAAGGTCCCCGAGGGCAAGCCGGGCAAGGTCCACCTTGGCAATCTGCTGGACGACAAACCGCAGGTGAAGGCGGTGCGCAAGGCGCCCGGCTTCGCCAAGGCGCCGGCGGGCAAGAAGCCGAGCGCGCCCAAGGGCAAGGGGCGCTGACAGGGCAGGGCGCATCAAGCTGGTGCGCTTTTTCGATGGTCGGCTCGCGCGACGCCGCGCCGACCGGGCTTTCAGGATACTGGCGCAGAACCTGCATTTCCGTGCGGAATCCTGAACGCCTATAGTGTGTGCTCCGCGCACACAACAAGAACGAAAGCCTATGCGCCACAAGGAACTCAAAGCCTGGACGGGCGGTGTCGCCCAGTTGTTCCCGCTGCCCCCCGGGCGTCCGCGCCTGCTCGGTCTCAGCCAGTGGTTGCAGCAGGCCTGCCCGGTGGATCACTTCGTGCTCTTCGTCTACGAAGGCAACCACCGGCCGCTGGACCTGTTCGACACCTTTCCGGCTGATGTCCGCCACGTCTATGTCGAGGACTACCAGGTCGGCCCCTACCTGCTCGATCCCTTCTACCTCGCTTGCACCCGCGACCAGGCGCCCGGCCTGTGGCGCCTGCGCCAGTTCGCGCCGGACCACTTCTACCTGGGCGAGTACTACCAGACCTACTACCAGCAGACCGGGCTGACCGAGGAGATCGCCTTCTTCGTCGACCTCGACGACGGCGCCAAGGCGGTGCTGTCGCTGATGCGCAAGGCTTCGAGCCCCGCGTACAGCCGCGACGAAATGCAGTTGCTGGAATGCGCCCGCCCGGTGGTCGAGCAGATGGTTCGCGAAGCCTGGGCGCTGCGCCGCGCGCAGCCCCGACCGGCACAGGACCTGGACTACAAGATCCGCGAGGCCTTCGACCAGTTCGGCGCCCAGGTGCTGACCGCGCGCGAGCAGGAGATCGTCCAGCTGCTGCTGCGCGGTCACTCCAGCGCCTCGGTGGCCGAGCAGCTCGACATCAGCCCCGGCACGGTGAAGATCCACCGCAAGAACATCTACGCCAAGCTCGGCATCGGCAGCCAGTCGGAGCTGCTGGGCCTGTTCATCCGCGAACTGGCGGGGCACGAGGGCGTCCGAGAAGTGCGCGCTACCGCCTGAACGGCGGGAACCTGTAGGAGCGGGCCTTGCCCGCGAATCGCGCGCATGGTGCGCTCCTACAAGGTGGCCTCTGCGCTGGATTTTCGCGGATGAGATCCGCTCCTACATTATTCGTACCGGGCCTATCCCCCGAGGGATATATACACCCCGAAAGCCCCGTTGATAGCGTGTTCGGCAACAACGAAAACAACTATCGAGAGGCGCGCGGTGATGGATTCCAGCCAGGTCTTCGACATCGAATTCCGCAACGTGGTCAAGCGCTACGGCAGCGTGCAGGCGGTCAACGGCCTGAGCTTCAAGGTGCGTCGCGGCGCCTTCCATTCCTTCCTCGGTAGCTCCGGCTGCGGCAAGACCACCACCCTGCGGATGATTGCCGGCTTCGAGCAGCCCAGCGAAGGCGAGGTGCTGCTGGCCGGCAAGCCGGTGGCCGGGATTCCCGCGCACCAGCGCCCGGTGAACATGGTGTTCCAGCACTACGCGCTGTTCCCGCACCTGACGGTGGCCGAGAACATCGCCTACGGCCTGCGCTACCGCACGCCGCGCCCGGACCGCGCCGCCCAGCGCCGCATGGCCGACGAGGCGCTGGAGATGGTGCGCCTGTCCGGCTTCGGCGCGCGCAAGCCGCACGAGCTTTCCGGCGGCCAGCAGCAACGGGTGGCGCTGGCCCGCGCGCTGGTCAACAAGCCCACCGTGCTGCTGCTCGACGAACCGCTCGCAGCGCTGGACCGCAAGCTGCGCAAGGAGATGCAGTCCGAGCTGCTGCGCCTGCAGCGCGAAGTCGGCATCACCTTCGTGCTGGTCACCCACGACCAGGAAGAGGCGCTGTCGATGAGCGACAGCATCAGCATCATGAAGGACGGCCTGATCATCCAGACCGCCAGTCCCGAAGCCCTCTACGAGACCCCGGCGAGCCGCTACGTGGCCGACTTCATCGGCGAGTCCAACCTGTTCTCCGGCACTGTGCGCCGCCTCGATGGCGACCGCGTGGTGCTGGGCACCGCCACCGGCCTCGAACTGAGCAGCCCGCAGACGCCCACGGGCCCCGCGCTGGCGCCGCAGACCGAGGGCTGCATCGCGGTGCGCCCGGAGCTGGTCGGCATCGCCGCCGACGACGCCGACCTCGCGCGCGAAGTGCGCCTGCGCGGCTGCGTCGAGGACCGCATCTACCTGGGCAATCTCACCGAATACCGGGTGCGCACCGACGCTTTCGGCTTTGTCTGCGTGCGCGTGCCGCGCCAGGGCGGGGAAGGCGGTGACGGCTTCGGCCACGGCGCGCGCGTGCAGGTCGGCTGGAACCAGGCCAGCGGGCTGGCCATGACCCTCTGAGTTTTTCGCCGCGCCGGGCGGCGCGGCACTCGACGATCCAACACTAACGACAATCAGCAGACAGGCGGGGAGTGACGATGGACAAGAAGAGCTTCATCAAGACGATGCGCAGCTGGGAAAACGGTTCCATCACCCGCCGCGAGTTCCTCGGCCGCACCGGCCTGGGGCTGGCGGCGGCGGTGGTGGCGGCAAACACGCCGGGCCTGCTGCTGGGCAAGGCCTACGCCGGCGAGGGCAGCAACCTGGGCGACCGCGTGACCCTGGCGACCTGGCCGAACTACCACAACCCGGAGAACTTCGACGCCTTCGCCAAGGCCACCGGCGCGCGGGTGCAGATGAACGTGTTCGGCTCCAACGAGGAGATGCTCGCCAAGCTGCAGGCCGGCGGCAGCGGCTGGGACGTCTTCGTGCCGACCAACTACACCATCAGCACCTACGTGAAGCTCGGCCTGATCGAGCCGCTGGACCTCTCGCGCATCCCCAACTTCGATGCCAAGGACTTCCAGGAACGCTTCATGGCCCAGGGCACGGTGGACGGCAAGGTCTACGCCGTGCCGAAGAACTGGGGCACCACCGGCATCGTCTATGACGCCAGCCACATCAAGGGCAGCCCGGACTCCTGGAAGCAGTTCTGGGACCTGACCCTGACCAGCGCCTCGGGCCGCACCATCGTCCACGACTACCAGCTCACCGCCATCGGCAACGCGCTGAAGTACTACGGCTACAGCTTCAACTCGCTGGACCCGAAGGAACTCGCCGAGGCCGAGAAGCTGCTGATCCAGGCCAAGCCGCACCTGTTCGCCATCAACTCCGACATCCAGCCCTCGCTGCGCAACGGCGATGCCTGGATGGCCATGGCCTGGACCGGCGACGCCTCGCAGCTGCACCGCGACAACAAGGACATGACCTTCGTGCTGGGCAAGGAAGGCGGCGAAATCTGGAGCGACTTCTTCGCCATTCCCAAGGGCTCCGAGCACAAGGACGCCGCCTACGCCTTCATCAACTACCTGCTCGACCCGCAGCACAACAAGCTGGAGGTCGAGGCCCACGGCTACCCGAGCGGTGACAGCCGGGTCGATGCGCTGCTGCCCAAGGCGATGCTCGACGACCCGATCATGTACCCGGCGGCTGAACGCCTCTCGCCGCTGGAGTTCGGTGCCGCAGCAACCCTCACCAGCCCGGCGCGCGCCGAGCTGATGGCGCGGTTCAAGGCTGCCTGACGGTTTCTGGGTTCCCGCGTTCGCGGGAATGACGGGGGGCACCAATCGTCGCCCCGCGTTCGCGGGGTTTCCAATCGTCTTCCCCGCGAACGCGGGGACCCAGTGAACCGCAATGCCCAGGCGACAAATCCATGCGTAGGGAATCGAACATGAACATCGCTGTCAGCGCCCCGTTGCCGCAGACGCAGGCGACGCCCCCGGTGTCGCGCGCCAGAAGTCTCGGCCGGCGCGTCACCCTGCTCCTGCTGCTGCCTTCCACCCTCTGGTTCCTGCTCATGCTGCTGATGCCGCTGGTGATCATCCTGGTCTTCAGCTTCGGCGAGCGCAGCGCGGTGGGCGGCTACGGCGGCGGGCTGACGCTGGAGAACTACCTGAACCTCGGCTCGCGCGCCCAGGCCTTCTGGAACACCCTGACCCTCGCCCCGTTGGGCACCCTGGCCTGCCTGCTGGCGGCCTATCCGCTGGCGTACTTCCTGGCGGTGAAGGTGCGGAGCAACAAGTCGCTGCTGCTGACCCTGGTGATAGTGCCGTTCTGGACCAGCTTCCTGATCCGCACCTACGCCTGGATCTTCATCCTCAGCGGCAAGGGCATCCCGGCGCTGCTGGAAACCTTCGGCATCGCCGACGTGCGCCTGATCAACACGCCCTGGGCGGTGCTGATCGGCATCGTCTACGGCTACCTGCCGCTGATGGTGTTCCCCATCTACGTGACCCTGGAGAAGCTCGACAAGCGCCTGCTGGAAGCCTCCGGCGACCTCGGCGCGAGCGCGTTCGAGACCTTCCGCCGGATCACCCTGCCGCTCTCGGCGCCCGGCGTGATCACTGGCGTGATGCTGGTGTTCATCCTGCTGATGGGCGAGTTCCTGATCCCGGCGATCCTCGGCGGCGGCAAGGTGTTCTTCGTCGGCAACGCCCTGGTCGACCTGTTCCTGCAGTCGCGCAACTGGCCGTTCGGCAGCGCCGTGGCCATGACCCTGGTGGCGATGATGCTGGCGATCATCGGCCTGTACCTGAAACTCGCGGCGCGCTTCGGCGGGCCGCGCAACGACGGGGTGCTCTGAGATGTGGCTGCGCAGCTATTCGACCTCGATCTACCTGTTCCTCTATGCGCCCATCGCGCTGATCATGCTCTTCGCCTTCAACGCCGGGCGCAGTGGGTTGAGCTTCCAGTGCTGCTCGGTGCAGTGGTTCGGCCGCGCCTTCGGCAATCCCTTCATCATGGAAGCGCTGGGCAACAGCGCGATCATCGCCACCTGCTCCGCGCTGATCGCCACGCTGTTCGGCACCCTCGCGGTGTTCGGCCTGCAGCGCGTGGGCAAGCGCGTACGCCTGCTGTTCGATGCGCTGACCTACTGCGCGATCATCGTGCCGGGGATCGTCATCGGCATCGCCACGCTGATCGCCTTCATCACGCTGTTCGACGTGCTCAACCCGCTGCTGGCGGCCCTGGAGCTGGGCCTGCCGAAGCTGAACATGGGCTTCGGCACCGTGGTCGCGGCGCACTCGCTGTTCACCATGGCGCTGGTGATGGTGATCGTCCGCACCCGCGTGGAGGCCATGGACAAGGCGCTGCTGGAAGCCTCGGCGGACCTCTACGCACCGCCCCTGGACACCTTCTGGCGCGTGACCTTGCCGCAGATCGCCCCGGCGATCCTGGCCGGCTTCCTGCTCGCGTTCACCTTCAGCTTCGACGATTTCATCATCGCCTTCTTCGTCGCCGGCTCCGAGACCACGCTGCCGATCTACATCTTCTCGTCGATCCGCCGGGGCATCACCCCGGAGATCAACGCCATATCCACGGTGATCATCTGCGCCTCGCTGGCGCTGCTGTTCACCTCCCGCTACCTGCAGAACCGCCGTGCCGGCGTTCAGACCGCCTGAGGCTACAAGGAGACGTGCGATGCGCGACCAGCTGTACATCAATGGGCAATGGGTGAGCCCGGACCTGGGCGGCCGTTTCACCAGCTTCGACCCGGCCACAGGGCGGCCTTTGCGCGAAGTGCCTGCAGCCACCGAGGAGGACGTCGACCATGCCGTGCGCGCGGCGCGCCAGGCCTTCAATCGCGGTTGGGGGCAGAGCCGCGGCGCCGAGCGCGCCGAGTGGCTGCAAGCGCTGGCCAACGAACTGGAGCGCAACCAGGCCGAGCTGGCCGAACTGGAGGTGCGCGACAATGGCAAGCCGCTGCCCGAGGCACAGTGGGACGTGGCCGACGCCATCGGTTGCTTCCGCTATTACGCGGAGCTGGCGGCTGAACTCGACGAGCGCCAGGACCAGGTGCTGGCGCTGCCCGACGAGCGCTTTCGCTGCCGTATCCGCCACGAACCGGTGGGCGTGGCCGGGCAGATCATCCCCTGGAACTATCCGCTGCTGATGGCGGCCTGGAAGGTGGCGCCGGCACTGGCCGCCGGCGCGACCTGCGTGCTCAAGCCGTCCGAGCTGACGCCGTTGAGCGCTTTGGAACTCGCGGCAGCCGCCGATGCGGTGGGCCTGCCGGCGGGCGTGCTGAACGTGCTGCCAGGCCTTGGCAGCGAGGCGGGCGGACCGCTCAGCCAGCATCCGGGCGTGGACAAGCTGGCCTTCACCGGCAGCGTGCCGACCGGGGCGAAGATCATGTCGGCGGCGGCCCAGGACATCAAGAACGTCAGCCTGGAGCTGGGCGGCAAGTCGGCCTTCATCGTCTTCGACGATAGCGATGTCGAGGCGGCGGTGGAGTGGATTCTCTTCGGCATCTTCTGGAACCAGGGCCAGGTGTGCTCGGCGACCTCAAGGCTGCTAGTGCAGGAAGGCATCGCCCCGCGCCTGATCGAACGCCTGGTCGAGGCGACGCGCGCCATCACCATCGGCAATGGCATGACGCCAGGCGTGCTGCTCGGCCCGCTGGTGAGCCAGGGGCAGTACGACAAGGTGCTCGGCTTCGTCGAGCAGGGCAAAGCCTGCGGTGCGCGCCTGCTGACCGGCGGACGGCGTCCGGCGGGGCTGAACGAGGGCTGGTTCGTCGAGCCGGCGATCTTCGACGAACCGGCGGAAAACGCCATCGTCTGGCGTGAGGAAATCTTCGGGCCGGTGCTCTGCGTGAAGCGCTTCAAGACCGAGACCGAGGCGCTACGCCTGGCCAACGACAGCCGCTTCGGCCTGGCCGGCGCGGTGATGTCCGGCGACCCGCAGCGCGCCGCGCGAGTGGCGGATGGGCTGCGCGCGGGAATCGTCTGGGTCAACTGCTCGCAGCCGACCTTCACCCAGGCGCCCTGGGGCGGCATGAAGCAGAGCGGCATCGGCCGCGAGCTCGGCGTGTGGGGGCTGGAGAACTACCTGGAGGTGAAGCAGGTGACCGAGTACATCTCCGATCAGCCGTGGGGGTGGTACCTGTAGGGCGTATAACGCTCCGCGTTATACGCCGATTGGCCTTGGTTACAGGGTGCGCCGTGTTCGGCCTGGGTGTTGCCTGTGGTCCTGGTGTATCGGCGTACAACCGCGAACGGTTGTACGCCCTACGGCTCAGATCACCCGCTGCATATAACGGTGGTTGGCGACGCCGGGGAGGGTCGAGGTTCGTTCCACCTGCACCTCGAAGCCCAGCTTCTCGTACAGCGCCTGGGCGCGCGGGTTGGCTGCCGAGACGTCCAGCGCTGCGGTCTTCAGGCCGGCGCGGCGGCCGCGCTCGAGGAAGTGTTCGATCAACTCGCGGCCCACGCCCTGGCTGCGCAGGCTCGGGTCGACGCCCAGGTGGGCCAGGTACAGCGTGTGCTTGGGCGGCGGGCAGATGATCTTCTCCAGCTGCAGGCCGTGGTGGATCACGCCGACCGAACCCAGGCCGAAGTAGCCGAGGATCTGCCGCGCCGCGGCGAGCAGGTAGCCGAGGTTGGCTTCGCCGCCGAAGATCGTTCCCGCCGCGACGACCTTGCCGTCCAGCTCGCCCACCGTGTGCTGGCGCCAGCCGAACTGGCCGCCGCCGTGCAGGAAGGCGCGGCGCAGGAAGTCCTGGGCGCTGTTGCGGCCGGGGCGGGCGAAGGCGTAGTCGAAGGCATCGGGGCCGGAGCTGTAGATCAGCGGGATGGCGGCGTCGACGTCTTCGGGGCGGGCCGGGCGGAAGCTCAGGGGCATGGTCTCGGACTCGGCAGGGCTGGGAGTCGAGAATCTAGCACTATGGTTCCAGATTCAGCCAGTGCAGCGCGCCATGCCCAGCCACTCGGCCGCTGGCGAAGCATGCGGTGAGCAGGTAGCCGCCGGTGGGCGCTTCCCAGTCGAGCATTTCGCCGGCGCAGAACACGCCGGGCAGGGCCTTGAGCATCAGCTGCTTATCCACAGCCCCGAAAGTGACGCCACCGGCGCTGCTGATGGCTTCGTCCAGCGGACGCGCGCGCACCACGCTCAGCGGCAGCGCCTTGATCAACCCGGCCAGGCGCTGCGGATCGGCATAGTCGGCGGCTGTGGACAACTCGCGCAGCAGGCCCGCACGTACACCGTCCAGGCCAAGCTTGCCGCGCAGGTGGTTGGCCATGGACTTGGAGCCGCGCGGCTGGGCGAGGGCCTTGGCGATCTGTTCCGGGCTGCGGTTCGGCAGCAGGTCCAGATGCACGGTGGCTTTGCCATCGCGGGAGATGCGCTCGCGGATCGGCGCCGACAGCGCATAGACCAGGCTGCCTTCGATGCCGCTGGCAGTGACCACGAATTCGCCCTGGCGCGGTTCGCTTCCATTCACGCTCAAGGCGACCGGCTTGACCGGCGCCCCGGCGAACTTGTCGCGGAAGAACTCGCTCCAGCCCTCGACCTCGAAGCCGCAGTTGGAAGGCCGCAGCGTGGCGACTTCCACGCCGCGCGCTTCGAGCAGCGGCACCCAGGCGCCGTCGGAGCCCAGGCGCTGCCAGCTGCCGCCGCCCAGGGCCAGCACGGTGGCGTCGGCCTGCAGGGCCTGGCGGCCTTCGGGGCCTTCGATCAGCGCGCGGCCCTGTTCGTCCCAGCCCAGCCAGCGGCTGCGGGTGTGGATATCCACACCCTGTTCGCGCAGGCGCTTGAGCCAGGCGCGCAGCAGCGGCGCAGCCTTCATGTCGGTGGGGAAGACCCGGCCCGAGGTGCCGACGAAGGTGTCGATACCCAGGCCGTGAATCCAGCTGCGCAGCGCTTCGCTGTCGAAGCCGGCGAGCAGCGCGCCGACTTCCTCGCGGCGCTCGCCGTAGCGGCCGACGAAGGCCTCCTGCGCTTCGGAGTGGGTGATGTTCATGCCGCCCACGCCAGCCAGCAGGAACTTGCGCCCAACCGAGGGCATGGCGTCGTACAGCGCCACGCGCACGCCCGCGCCGGCCAGCACTTCGGCGGCCATCAGGCCGGCGGGGCCGCCGCCGATGACGAGGGCGCTGCGGGGGGACGAGGGACGGGGTTCGCTCATGGCCATGCCGGGTCTGGAAAAGGGGGGCGCATTCTAGCCTAGCCGGGTGACGGCTGGTCATTTTCCGGGCAACGCGCCGCTGGCGCTGTGCCGTGCGGGGTCGCCGCGAGTGGACCCAGTTTATCCACAGAATGCTCCACAGGATCGGTGGACAACGCCCTGCCGAACGCCTGTTCAAATTTCGACCATTCGTCGGCTGACCAGCTGTGGAGCGGTTTCCAGAGGGTGCTCCGCAGCTTGTCCACAGGTTGTTCCACAGTCCCGGTGGACAATTCAATCCATCCCCAATCGCTCCCACACCCGCTGGGCACTGTGATGCAGGATGCCGTGGCGTCGCGCCAGGGCGTGGCGGTCCTTGTCATAGCCGCCGCCGATCACGCCGAGCACCGGGATGTCGCGGGCCAGGCAGCGCTCGATCACGCGCTCGTCGCGCGCAGCCAGGCCCTCGTCGGTGAGGTTCAGGTAGCCGAGCGCATCGTCCTTGTGCACATCCACACCGGCGTCGTAGAGCACCAGGTCGGGCTGGTACAGCGGCAGCAGGTAGTCGAGGGCCTCGTCCACCACGCGCAGGTAGTCGGCATCGCCCATATGCAGCGGCAGCGGGATGTCCCAGTCGCTCTGCGCCTTGCGCGCGGGGAAGTTCTTCTCGCAGTGCAGCGATACGGTGATCGCATCCGGCACGTGCTCCAGGATGCGCGCGGTGCCGTCGCCCTGATGCACGTCGCAGTCGAAGATCAGCACCCGCCCGGCGCGCCCGCTTTCCAGCAGGTAGAGGGCGATCACCGCGAGGTCGTTGAAGATGCAGAAGCCTGAGGCGTGGTCGTGGTGCGCGTGGTGCGTGCCGCCAGCGAGGTGGCAGGCCAGCCCATGTTGCAGCGCCAGGTCGGCGCCGAGCAGCGAGCCGCCCACCGCGCGCACGGTGCGCCGAGCCAGTTCTTCGCTCCAGGGCAGGCCGAGGCGGCGCAGTTCCTCGTGGCTCATGTTGCCGCTGCAATAGCGTTCGATGTAGGCGCGGTCGTGCGCCAAGGCGAGGACATCGTGCGAGCACAGTTCCGGACGCAGCAGCGCTTCGTCGCAGGTCAGGCCGCTGTCCACCAGGTGCTCCTTGAGCAGGCGGAACTTCTCCATTGGGAAGCGGTGGCCGGCGGGGAAGGGCGGGCTGTAGTCGTCGTGGTAGACCAGGGGCAGCGGCATGGTGCGGGGCTCGGGGAGAACAGCAGCAAGGGTACGCCGAGGGCTCGCCGCTAGGCCAGAAGCGTGTCCCGCCGCGGGGCATGGGGCACAATAGCGGATTGTTCGAACGCGCCGAGGTGAACCATGGAACTGCCCAGCCTGAGCACCGACCGCCTGCTGCTGCGCCCCTGGCGCGAAGGCGATCTGCAGGACTTCGCCGCGATGAATGCGGACCCCGAGGTGATGCGCCATTTCCCCAATTGCATGAGCCGCGAGGAAAGCGACTCCCTGGCCGCGCGCATCCACGCGCACGTCGCCGAACACGGCTTCGGCCAGTGGATCGTCGAGCGCCGCAGTGATGGCGCCTTCCTCGGTGTAGTTGGCGTGCAGCATGTTGGCTTCGAGGCGAGCTTCACCCCGGCGGTCGAAATCGGCTGGCGCCTGAACCACGCGTTCTGGCGCCAGGGCTATGCACTGGAAGCGGCGCGTGCGGTACTCCAATACGCCTTCGCCCACCTGCAACTGGACGAAGTGGTGGCCTTCACCGTTCCGGCGAACCTGCCGTCGCAAGGGCTGATGCAGCGCCTCGGCATGCACCACGATGCGGCTTTCGACTTCGAGCACCCGCGCCTGCCGCAGGGCCACCCGCTGCGCCCGCATGTGCTCTACCGGATAACCCGTATGCAGTGGCTGGAGGCGCAGACTTGAGCGTCATCGACGACATCCGCGCCTATCACGCGCTGAGCTGCCACGAGCCGCAGCGCTTCGCACCGGGCCCCGGCCAACTGGATTGGGCGACCCAGCCCGCGGCGTTCCGCCGCTATGCCGGTGCCCGCCTGATCGAACTGTTGCACCGACCGCGGGAAGAGTCGCCGAGCTATGACCTGGCTTTCGCCGGCCCCATCGGCGAGCCCGCGTCGCTGAACCTCGCCAGCCTCTCGCAGCTGCTCTACGACAGCCTGGCCATCTCCGCCTGGAAGGAAGCCGGCGGCAGCCGCTGGGCCCTGCGGGTCAACCCGTCGAGCGGCAACCTGCACCCGACCGAGGCCTACCTGCTGCTGCCGGCCGGGGCTGTGGACAAGTCCGCCGTGCTGGCGCACTACAGCGCTGACGAACATGTGCTGGAAGTGCGCGCCGAGCTGCCCGCCGCGCTGAACCTGCCCGAAGGCGGTGCGCTCCTGGCACTGTCCAGCATCCCCTGGCGCGAGGCCTGGAAGTACGGCGAGCGCGCCTATCGCTACTGCAACCACGACCTCGGCCACGCGCTGGCTTGCCTGTCCATCGCCGCGAGCATCCAGGGCTGGGAAGTGCGATTGCTGCATGGCGTCGCCGAGACTCGGCTGGATGCGCTGTTCGGCCTCGACCGCGAAGGTTTCCACGAACGCGAGGCGGTGGATGCGCTGCTGTGGATTGGTCCGCCGCGCGACAGCGAACCGCGCCTGTCCGAGTCGCTGCTGCAAGGTCTGTCCGCACTGGAGCTGGATGGCCAGCCCAATCGCCTGTCGCGCCAGTACCGTCACTGGCCGGAGCTGGAGCGTGTGCATTCGCTGTGCCGCGCCCCGGCGCTGGCGCCCGTCGATGGGGCACTGCCGCGCCGCGAAGTAACGGTGGATAACCCCGGCCTGCCGTTGCGGCCGATCCTGCACCGGCGGCGCAGCGCGCAGTCCATGGACGGGCGCTCCGGCATTCACGCCGAGTTGCTTTACGCCTGGCTGCGTCGGCTGATGCCCGGGAACTCGCCCGTGCCTTTCGCGAGTACCGGCGAGCCGCCGCGCATCGACCTGCTGCTGTTCGTCCACCGCGTCCAGGGCCTGGCGCCCGGTCTCTACTGGCTGGGCCGCAGCGGCCGCGCGCCGGGCGGTCTACGTGAGGACTTCCTCTGGGAACGCGCCGTCGATGACCTGCCGCTCTACCGCCTGCTGCAAGGCGACGCGCGCCAGCTCTCGGCGTTCCTCTCCTGCGGCCAGGACATCGCCAGCGACGGCTGCGTCGCCTTCGCCATGCTCGCCGATCTCGACGCCGCGTTGGCCGAGGGCGCCTGGACTTATCCACGGCTGTATTGGGAGTGCGGGCAGATCGGCCAGTTGCTCTACCTGGAGGCCGAGGCGGCGGGGATTTCCGGCACCGGCATCGGCTGCTATTTCGACGCGGCGGTACAGGAATTGCTGGGCGAGGGAACGGACCGGCTGGTCAGCCTCTATCATTTCACCCTCGGCCGCGCGGTATGGGACACTCGCCTCACCAGCCTGCCCGCGTACCCCCAGCCGCGCCGCCCGCATCCCATTCGCAGTACCGATTTCGAGGAACCGACATGACCCAGATCCTGGACAACCTGGTGGCTTTGCTGAGCCTGGAACCCATCGAGGAGAACCTCTTCCGGGGCATGAGCCAGGACCTCGGGTTCCGCCAGCTGTACGGCGGCCAGGTGCTCGGCCAGGCGTTGTCGGCGGCCAGCCAGACGGTCGAGCCGGCGCGCCACGTGCATTCCATGCACGGCTACTTCCTGCGCCCGGGCGATGCCAGCATGCCGGTGGTCTACCAGGTCGACCGCGTGCGCGACGGCGGCACCTTCAGCACCCGCCGCGTCACCGCGATCCAGAAGGGCCAGCCGATCTTCGCCCTGAGCACCTCGTTCCAGACCGAGGAAGAGGGCTTCCACCACCAGATCCCGATGCCCGACGTGGTCGGCCCGGAGAATCTGCCGACCGACCTCGAACTCAAGCAGCGCAGCATCGCCCAGTTCCCCGAGCGCATCCGCGACAAGCTGCTGTATCCCAAGCCCATCGAGATCCGCCCGGTCACCCAGAACGACCCTTACGATCCTTCGGTCGGCGAGCCGATCAAGTACCTCTGGCTGCGCGCCGACGGCAAGCTGCCGGACGTGCCGGCGCTGCACAAGTACATCCTCGCGTACGCCTCTGACTTCGGCTTCCTGACCACTTCGCTGCTGCCGCACGGGCGCTCGGTGTGGCAGAAGGACATGCAGGTCGCCACCATCGACCATTCCGTGTGGTTCCACCGCGACCTGCGCGCGGACGAGTGGCTGCTGTACGCCATCGACAGCCCCTGGGCCGGCAATGGCCGTGGCTTCGTGCGCGGCAGCATCTTCAACCGCGACGGCCAGCTGGTCGCCTCGGCAACCCAGGAAGGCCTGATCCGCCGCCGCGAGGACTGGGCATGATCCCCACGCAGATCCGCCACTGGGTGTTCGACATGGACGGCACCCTGACCCTGGCGGTGCACGACTTCCCGGCGATCAAGCGGGCCCTGGGCATTCCCCAGGAAGACGACATCCTCCACCACCTGGCGGCGCTGCCCGAGGCGGAGGCGGCGGCCAAGCACGCCTGGCTGCTGGAGCACGAACGCGAACTGGCCGTCGCCTCGACCGCCGCGCCGGGCGCAGTGGAACTGGTGCGCGCGCTGCACGGCGCCGGCTATCGCCTGGGCATCCTCACGCGAAACGCCCACGAGCTGGCGCTGCTGACCCTCGAAGCGATAGGCCTGGGCGACTGCTTCCACACCAAGGACATCCTCGGCCGCGGCGAAGCCCAGCCCAAGCCTAGCCCTGACGGCCTGCTGCACCTGGCCGAACGCTGGAGCGTGCAGCCGCGCGAAATGCTGATGATCGGCGACTACCGCTTCGACCTCGAATGCGGCCGCGCGGCGGGTAGCTATACGGCCCTGGTGAACCTGCCGGAAAACCCCTGGCCGGAGCTGACCGACTGGCACGCCGCCGATTGCACGGCGCTGGGGCGGTTGGCCGGGGTTCTGGCCTAACACCGAACCCCGTGTAGGAGCGGGCCATGCCCGCGATTCGCGCGCATGGCGCGCTCCTACGAGAGCACCCTACGCAACTGGGGCCCCGCGTTCGCGGGGATGACGCAGGAGAAAGCGAGATCTAATCCCGTCACTCTCGCGAACGCGGGACGCGGCTTCATCGCGAACAGCGCTTGCGCTGGCCCGAAGGGGAATAGCCCAGAAGACAGTGAGCCCTACAGCTCCGGCGTCCAGGTCAGCGCCAGCAGCGCGGTGCGGCCGGCTTCGCGATAGGCGAAGGTTTCGGTGGGGAAGCCGGCCGGGTCGGTCGGCCGCTGGTAGGTGGCCTGGGCGTAGTCGCGGTCCAGCAGGTTCTGCACCTTCAGGTCCCAGCGGATGCTTTCGCTGAACAGCCAGCTGCCGCGCACATCCAGCACGCCGTAGCCGCCCAGGGTTTCGCTGTTGGCCGCGTCGGCATAGCTGTTGCTCAGCGCGCGCCAGCTGCCGCCCAGGCCGAAGGCGCCGAACTGGCGGTCCAGGTCCAGGCTCAGGGTGCGGCGGGCGCGGCGGGGCAGGGTGTGGCCGGTGTCGCGGTCGCGCGGGTCGATCACTGCTACGCCGAGGTTGGCTTGCCAGCCGTAGACCTCACGCGCCCAGTTCGCCTCGAAGCCGTTGATGCGCGCCTTGGCGATGTTCTCCGGCTGGTTGGCGGTGCTGTCCCAGGCGATCAGGTCGTCGACCTCGGTGCGGTAGATCGAGGCGTCCAGGTGGTTGCCGTCGAATTCGCCGCGCCATTGCAGCTCGTAGGTCTTCGAGGTTTCGGCCTTGAGGTTCGGGTTGCCGGCGCCGGGGTAGTAGAGGTCGCTGAAGGTCGGCGCGCGGAAGCCCTCGCCGTAGCTGGCGATCCAGCTCTGGTTCTCGCCCACCGGCAGGGTCAGGGCGCCGTTCCAGCTGTTCTGCGTGCCGTAGCGCTGGTTGTCGTCGTGGCGCAGGCCCAGCTCGGTGGAGAAGGCGTCGGCCTTGAAGCTGTGCTGGGCGAAGAAGGCGTGGTTCTCGCGGCTGTCCTCGGCGAACTCGGTGCTGCCGTCGACCCGGTCTTCGTACCAGTCCGCGCCCAGGGCCAGCTGGTTGCGCGGGTCCAGTTGCAGGCGGTTGATCCAGCTCGCCGAGTGGCGGGTGGTTTCCAGGCTGCCGTTGTTCCAGTCCTCGGCGGCGCCGACCGCCTTGTTGCGGTCGTAGCTGCGGCCCAGTTCGACGCGGCTGTTCCACATGTCGGTGAGCTGGCCCTCGAGGTAACCGCTGTAGCTGCTGACGCGGAATTCGTCGTGGGGCAGGCCCGGCGCGTAGCTGTAGGCGTCGTCGTATTCGCTGTCGCCGCGCTGGTCGTTGAGGCTGAAACCGGCCTTCCAGTCGTCGTTCAACTGGTGGTCGAGGTTCAGGTGCACGGCCTTGTTGCGCCGGCCGTCGTCGTCGCTGTCGGCGCCGCGGTTGTCGCGGGTCATGTCCCAGCCCTGGGTTTCGTCGAGGCTGGCGCCGAGGTTGAAGCGGGTGCGCTCGTCGCCACCGGCCAGCGAGGCGCTGCGCTCGAAGGTGCCGTGGTTGCCCGCCGCCAGGCGCACTTCCGGGTGCAGGCCGGTTTCGCCGCGCCGGGTGAATATCTGGATCACCCCGCCGATGGCGTCGGCGCCGTACAGCGAGGAGCGCGGGCCGCGGGTCACTTCGACGCGCTCGATGTTGTCGATGCTCAGGTAGTCCAGGCGGGCGATGCCGCTGCTCGCCGAGGCGATGCGCTGGCCGTCGACCAGCACCAGGGTCTGCGCGGTGTTGGTGCCGCGCACCGAGTAGCTGATCAGCCCGGCGGCAGTGCTCACCTGTACGCCCGGCACGCGCTGCAGCAGCTCAGGCACGCTGCGGGCCTGCAGGCGCTCGATGTCGTCGCGGGTGAACACGGTGTTGGCCGAGGTGGCCTGGTCGCGCGGCTGCGCCATGCGCGCCGAGGTGATGACCATGTCCGGCAGCTTGTAGGCCTGCTCGGCATCGGTCGCGGCGAAGGAAGCCCCGGGCAGTACGGCGACGGCCAGGGCGAGACGGGAAAGCTTCATGGATTGGAATCCTCAAAAGTACGTCGGCGACTTTCGAGGAGGGCAGGCAAGGGCGGCGAACGGCCGCGCTTGACGGTGCGGCCCTCCGCAACACCAGTCGGATCGCGTCGAGGGCGGTCTCCGGGCTGCCGACACGCACGCTCGCGGCCTTCCCATGCGTGACGCACAGTGGCGGTTCGGAGCGCGGCAGGCCGGGGCCTGCGGTCGGTTACCGTTGCGGGGGCAGCGCAGGTCTTTCACCTGCTTCCCGTTACCTCGAACGAAAACGGGCGCACCTTATAAGGGTGCGCCCGTCGCTGCAAGGCTCAGGGGTGGCAATGCGCCTAGCGGTCAGCCCAGCTGAGCCAGGCGCTCGGCGATGGCGCGCTCGATGCCGGCCGCGTCGAGGCCGCACTCGGCGAGCATCTGGCTCGGCTTGGCGTGCTCCACGTAGTAGTCCGGCAGGCCCAGGTGGAGGATCGGCTGCTGGCGATTCTCGTGGGCGAGGAACTCGCTGACGGCGGCGCCGGCGCCACCCATGATGGCGTTCTCCTCGATGGTCACCAGCAACTCGTGGCTGTCGGCCAGCTCACGCACCAGGGCCTCGTCCAGCGGTTTGACGAAGCGCATGTCGACGACAGTCGCATCGAAGCGTTCGGCCACCTGCAGGGCTTCGGCCAGCTGCACGCCGAAGGCGAGGATGGCGACCTTGCCGGCGCTGCCGCGGCGACGCACCACGCCCTTGCCGATTTCCACCGGCTCCAGCGCCGGTTCGATCGGGGTGTTCGGGCCGCTGCCGCGCGGGTAGCGCACCGCCGCCGGGCCTTCGAACAGGTAGCCGGTGGTCAGCAGCTTGCGCAGCTCGTCTTCGTCGCTGGGCGTCATCACCAGGATGCCGGGGATGCAGCGCAGGTAGGAGAGATCGAAGCTGCCCGCGTGCGTCGGGCCGTCTTCGCCGACCAGGCCGGCGCGGTCGATGGCGAAGAGCACGTCGAGGTTCTGCACTGCGACGTCGTGGATCAGCTGGTCATAACCGCGCTGCAGGAAGGTGGAGTAGATCGCCACCACCGGCTTGACGCCGTCGCAGGCCATGCCGGCCGCCAGGGTCACGGCGTGCTGCTCGGCGATGGCGACGTCGAAGTAGCGGTCCGGGAAGCGCTCGGCGAAGGCGACCAGGTCGGAGCCTTCCTTCATCGCCGGAGTAATGCCGACCAGGCGCGGGTCCTGCGACGCCATGTCGCACAGCCACTGGCCGAAGACGTTCGAGTATTTCGGCCCGCCGGCCTTCTTCGGCGCGGCGCCGGCCGGCTCCAGCTTGGTGATCGCGTGGTAGCCGATGGGGTCCAGCTCGGCCGGGCCGAAGCCCTTGCCCTTCTTGGTGATCACGTGGAGGAACTGCGGGCCCTTGAGGTCGCGCATGTTGCGCAGGGTGGCGACCAGGGTCGGCAGGTCGTGGCCATCAATCGGGCCGATGTAGTTCCAGCCCAGCTCCTCGAAGAGGGTGCCGGGGACCAGCATGCCCTTGGCGTATTCCTCGGTGCGGCGGGCGATCTCCCAGGCGCCGGGCAGGCGCGAGAGCACCTTCTTGCTGCCTTCGCGCATGCTGCTGTAGGTGCGGCTGGAGAGGATCTTCGCCAGGTAGTTCGACAGGCCGCCGACGTTGTGCGAGATCGACATGTCGTTGTCGTTGAGGATCACCAGCATATCGGCCTGCACGTCGGAGGCATGGTTCAGCGCCTCGAAGGCCATGCCGGCGGTCAGCGCGCCGTCACCGATCACGGCGACCGACTTGCGCCCCGAACCCTGCATGCGCGCGGCGATGGCCATGCCCAGTGCGGCGCTGATGGAGGTGCTGGAATGCCCGACGCCGAAGGTGTCGTACTCGCTCTCGCTGCGGCGCGGGAAGGCGGCCAGGCCGTCCTTCTGGCGCAGCGTGCCCATGCGCTCGCGGCGGCCGGTAAGGATCTTGTGCGGGTAGGCCTGGTGGCCCACGTCCCACACCAGGCGGTCGTCCGGGGTGTCGAAGACGTAGTGCAGGGCGATGGTCAGCTCGACCACACCGAGGCCGGCGCCGAAGTGCCCGCCGGTCTGGCCGACGGTGTACAGCAGGTACTGGCGCAGTTCGTCAGCGAGGGTGACGAGCTCAGCCTCGCCGAGACGGCGCAGCTCGACCGGCGTGCTGGCACGGTCCAGCAGGGGCGTGGCGGGGCGCTCGCGGGGAATCTCGTGGAACGTCGTGGGCATCGGGCTGATCGTTATAAGAGGCAAAGATGCGGAAGTTTACCCGATGCATCGGGCAGGCCCAAGCAAGGCGCGGCGCGTTCATGGGCAGACCGGATGGTCTGCAGCGTCGGCATGGGCGAGCCAGGCTTCGAAGAAACGCCGACATGGGAAAGTAGCTTGGCCCCGTCTTCATGACATTGCGCATCAATGGCAGTCACGGGATTCCGTTATTTGTTCAGCTCTGGGTGGCGGAGTAGAAGAGTTTCGTAGGGGATTTCCTAGATATATGGCGGACGGTGATGATTCACGGTCGCTGAGGTTGTTCCTTCAGAGACAGGCTTTGTAGATTCGCCGGCCCCGCCTGTCTGGGCAGGGCGTATCCAATACCTTCCGACAAGGAGCCGTCATGTCTCTGCGATTCGCAGCTTTATCTGCTTTCTCTGTTTGTTCACTTGCCTTCAGTGTCTCCGCACATGCAGCCAAGACCGCCGAGCTATTGATTCAGCCCGTCGCTAGCCGTTTTCCGCTCATTAGCGTGGATGTGAATGTTCGCGATGCCAAAACCGGAACCCCGATCTCAGGGCTCACCACTGCGGACTTTTCCGTATCTGAAGATCTTCGGGCGTCGGAGTTGCTTCGAGTCGAAAGCCTTGCTCCCGATTCGGATGATAAGCGGGGTGTAGATTTCGTCTTTGTATTTGATGACACCGGTAGCATGCAGGACGAAATCGACAGCCTGATTCAGCGCACCATGGAATTCGCCAACATTGTTCAAGGTTCTGGTTTCGATTATCGGTTCGCGCTGGTCTCCTTTGGTGACGAGCTGCATAAGAAGGTGGACTTCACCCATTCGGCAGAGGAGTTCAAGAGGTCAGTGTCGGAGCTACGTGCTGACGGTGGCGGTGACGAGCCGGAAAACGCCCTAGATGCCCTGCGTTATGCAGCGACGACTCTCAGCCACGATGTCGCCCGCCGCAAAGTGTTCGTTTTGATAACCGACGCGCCTTTCCACTCTTCTGACTCCGTAACGGCGCTGACCGCTAACGATGTGCTGGGCGATCTGGCAAATATCGACGCGGTTCTCAACGTGGTTGGCCCTAATCTTGATGAATACCGCTGGCTGGCAAATAGCCGTTTCGGCAGCTTCTACGACAAGGATTCAGGCCAGTTCAAACGCATCATCGAGCAGATCGCTGGTGGAGGCGCGAGCAATTACCGGTTGACACTGCGTACGAGCCGGCCGGAGTTCGACGACACCTGGCGTGCTGTTGAGGTTCGCGTCAAGGGTGCGGCTTTCGAAGGTAGTGGCGTCTCGCAATATCAAGCGCCGAGTTGGGTGACGGCCTCATCGCGAGCAGAGCCGGAGCGAGGTATCGACAGCCTATACGCCCCGCACAACGTGGTTGATGGCAATACCGAGAGCTATTGGGCAGAAGGCATTTCCGGGGCCGGTATCGGCGAATGGGTGGAACTCAACTTCGCCAGCCCGGTGAGTGCTGACCGCTTTACCCTGACTCTTCCTTCCGGTGGCGCACCGCAGCGAGTCAGCGTGCAGATCAACAGCGAGGGCAAGCGCTTCTACGATCTTGCTGCTGGCAAGTCGCGCCAGTCGTTCAAATTACCGTCTCCGGTATCGGTATCGAGTTTCAAGGTTGTGCTGGAGTCGGCGAAAAGCGGTGCCAACGGTTTTGCGGAAATAGAACTCTATCAGGGCGACAAACTCGTCGAGCCAATCGCTAGGGCTCACGATGTCCGGCGCACCGCCAAACTGGCTATGGAGCAGAACCAACAGGGTGAGCGGTTCTATCACGCAAAGAAATATGATGACGCAGTGTTCTATTACCGCGAAGCCCTGAAGAACGACCCCAGCTATGCGCAGGCTTACAGCAACCTTGGTCTTGCTTTTCAGCGCCAGAACAAAGTCGCAGACGCCATTTGGGCTAATCGCCAGGCCATTGCACTGGCTCGGGGTGCCACGCGCTCGACTGTATTGGCCAGTTCTTACTACAACATCGCGCGCTTGTTCGAGGCACAAAACAAGTTCGAGCAGGCCCTGCAAAACTACATATGGGCCAAGAGCAGCAAGGAAAACAGCGTCTATGACAACGCGATCGTTCGCATGAACGGAAAGCTGGGGCGCTAATGGGGTTCTGTGTGAGAGCCTTAGTAGCCCGGGTTATCGGGCTGCTTTTTGCAGTCGTTGCCATAGTGAGCGAAGCAGCGGGGCCCGAACGGGTCGCCAGTTACGATCGCGCCTTGTGGCCCGAAGCTATTGATACTCCGGAGCGCTTCGATCGCGCCTCACGCCAGGAGATTCTGTCCTTTGCCAAGGTGATGCAAAGCACTCCGCTGGGAGACGCGAGTGCTATCAGTTTGTTCACTGGAGTGAAGAAGCCTGATATTGACTCGGTGCATCGTTGGCAGGAAAAGACACGCCAGCGGCTGGTATCGAACTATCGAGCCGCGGGTGGTGTAGCGAACAGTTGGGATGACCTGCAGGCTGCCGCACTTCTGCCACTGGAGGCCTCCGCCAATGAGCGTTGGCAACGCGTGGCCGAGGGTTTTCACCTTACCTACCTCTATGAGCAGGTGCGTCTGGCGGCGCTGTTTCCGGCGATCACAAGCGAAATCCTCCCCCTGGATGGCCTTGAGCTGACAGGGGCGGAACTCCCCGACCGGCACTTTGCGCTCAGCTTCGACGACGGCCCCTCTCTGCCAGGGCAAACCGACAAGACCCTGGAGGTCTTACGGGCTCAGGAAGTGGGCGCATTCTTTTTCGTTCTTGGCGAGAAGCTGGAGCAACGCCTGGCAAGTTCCACTGCAGAGCAAATGCGGCAGTTGTATGCCAGTCAGTGTCTGGGCTCTCACGGCTATCGCCACGCTTCTCACCAGAAGCTGGGTTCCTGGCGAGATTCGCTAGAGCAAACGGGGCAGCTGATCCGGCAGATCGCGCCGGGGCGCCAATCTGTCGAGCCCTGGTTTCGCCCACCGTACGGTCAACGCTCCCTCGAACTCGTGGGCTATCTGAACGAGCGCGGTGGGCGCCTGGTGTTGTGGAACATCGACTCGCAGGATTGGAACGGAAAAATGCAGCCAGAAGCCATTCGCAATCGCCTGATGACGCTGATGCTGCTTTGGCGCAGTGGGATAGTGCTATTCCACGATATCCACCCCAGGGCACGCCAGGTGCTGCCAGAACTACTTGGATTTGTGCGTGCTGGCGGTGGCGAGGTGGAAGATTGCAGGGACTTGATCATGCGCTGGGCAGGCGAGCGAGGCTCGCCCCTTAGCTGATCCTCAGCTGCGTCGCTCGACGATGTAGCGGGCCAGCTGGCGCAGCGGCTCGGCGTTGGCATCGAAGCCTTCCAGCGCGGCCAGCGCCTGGTCGCGCAGGGCCAGGGCGTAGGCCTTGGCGGCGTCCAGGCCGAGCAGGGCGGGGTAGGTGGGTTTGTCGTTCGCCTCATCCTTGCCCTGGGTCTTGCCGAGGGTGGCGGTGTCGCTCTCCACGTCGAGGATGTCGTCCTGCACCTGGAACGCCAGGCCGATGGCCTTGGCGTAGCGCGAGAGGGCATCCAGACGGGCGGTATCGGCATTGCCGCTGGCCAGGGCGCCGAGGCGCACGCTGGCTTCGATCAGCGCGCCGGTCTTGTGCCGGTGCATGTTCTCCAGCGCCGCCTGGTCGATCTTGCGGCCCACGGATTCGAGGTCGATGGCCTGGCCGCCGACCATGCCAGCAGAACCGGCGGCACGCGCCAGCGCGGTGACCATGGCCAGCCGCGTATCGACGTCCTGCGGGTTGCGCACGGCATCGCCCAGCACCTCGAAAGCCAGCGCCTGCAGGCCGTCGCCGGCAAGAATGGCACAGGCCTCGTCGAACGCGATGTGCGTGGTCGGCTGGCCACGGCGCAGGTCGTCGTCGTCCATCGCCGGCAGGTCGTCATGCACCAGCGAATAGGCGTGGATCAGCTCCACCGCACAGGCCGCGCCATCGGCATGGGCAATGTCGCCACCCAGCGCTTCGCAAGCGGCATAGGCCAGCAGCGGACGCACGCGCTTGCCGCCATTCACGACGCTGTAGCGCATGGCCTGGTAGATGCGGGTGAGTTCGGGGCGGGGAGCAACGAAAAGGGCGTCGAGCGCAGCATCGACACGCGCCTGGCAGCGCGCCTGGTACTCGCTGATCATGCTTCGTCGCCCGCCGGATCGAAGGGCGCCTCGCTCAGCTCACCATCGCGCTCCAGAAGGATCTGCACCTTCTGCTCGGCCTGGCTCAGCGCCGACTGGCAATCACGGGTCAGGCGGATGCCTTGCTCGAAGGCACCGAGCGAATCCTCCAGGGACAGCTCGCCACTCTCCAGGCGTTCCACCAGGGTTTGCAGTTCAGCGAGGGACTGCTCGAAATCGACGGCTTTCTTGCGGGCCATGGGGACTCTCGGCGGGGGGGTTCAAAACCCGGCGACACTAGCAGAGACGGGGCTTGCGGGCAAATTTGCGGGGGATTTTAGCGGGGTTCGGAAGGGCGGCGAAGCCGCGTTGAAGACTGCCTGCGCTCGACTGAGTCCACACGCTGCCAATCCGCGCCCGGCCTATGCTTGAGGACATTTCCCCCGGCGCGAAGGCAACTCCCATGTGCGGCCGCTACGTCACCCCCGAAGAGTCGGAAATCGAGCGCTACTGGCATATCGGTTCGCGCAATTCTGGCCGCTGGATTCGCCGGGGCTTCAATGTGGCGCCGACCACCCTCGTGCCCATCCTGCGCGAGAGCGCGGGCGGGCAACTGGAGCTGCTGCCTGCGCGCTGGGGCCTGATCCCCTTCTGGTGGAAGGAAGAAACGCCGCCGCGCTTCTCCTTCAACGCCCGCAGTGAAGAAGCGGCCAGCAAGCCCATGTGGCGCCAGGCCCTGCACAGCACCCGCTGCCTGATGCCCGCCGTGGGCTGGTACGAGTGGAACGAACGCGAAAGCGTGCGCAACGCCGCCGGCCGCCTGGTACACCAGCCGTACTACATCCACCCCACCGACGACGAACTGCTGGCCTTCGCCGGGCTCTGGTCGGTGTGGCAAAGCCCGAGCGGGGAAGAAGTGCTGTCCTGCGCCATGCTGACCCGCGCCGCCACGCCCGCCCTCGAAGCCATCCACACCCGCATGCCAGTGGTACTCGGGCGCGAGCAGCAGGAAGCCTGGCTGGCGCCGCAACTGTCGCCGAAGGAAGTCGCGGCCCTTGTGGATAAAGCCGGGCCGGCGCTCGTGGGGCATCGGGTCAGCTTGTTGGTGAATAGGCAGGAGAACGATGCGGCGGAGTTGATAGAACCGTTGCCGGGCTGAGTTCGTGCGGCCGCTTTTTCGTAGGCAATGCAAAAGGGGTTAGCTTTCGCTAACCCCTTTCTGAAGATGGTCGCTACACCGGGCCTTGAACCTGGGACATCAGCATTATGAATCGCATGGAGTCTCCGTCGCTGTCCCTCAGAACCCCATATTTCGGTGCTCTTAGAGTGGCTGAGGCCTAGTTGAACCCTACTGCTACTTTCTAGGCCATCAATGTAGTCACCCTCTCGAAGACCTGATCCGGCTCCGCAGTTCTGCGCAAATTATGAACAGTATTTCTGTCAGTCCCCCAACTCCCAGATAAGTCGTCACGGCGGCTCTCCAACCGTGACCTCCAATCAACAGATAGCCCGCAGCAAGCGCAAAAAGAATCAGGTTGTAGGTCAGGCCCCTGCTTGAGAAGTAGATGTACTTCCGAAAGAACAGCACGGCGAACAGCACTCGAATCACCGCAACGGTGACGGCAAGCGTGAGCGGTATATCTGGGCTCAGATAGAGGAAGGCAAGGACGGAGAGGACCGCTAGGTCGATATAGCCAGGGAAACCAAGAAATTTACTCATGGGCGCATCCTATCGCGGCACAGATTCTATGAATCTCATGAGTGATCTCTGATGCAGTCAATGATTTGTTTGTTGCGATGCCAAAATGATGGCCTTTTTTAATTGGTGCGATTATGGCAGGATCAGTGCTGAACCTTTCTGACTATGTAGAGGAATGCATGGCTGATTTCACCCGAGTGATGGGAATTGCGACAACTGCAAACGATGTCTTTCTTAAATTGTATCAGAACTCGTGTGTACTTATGGGGTACTCTTATGGACTACCTGGTCCAGGTGGGTGCTTGATGGATTCTGCGTCACTCGATTGCACTCGCTCAGGGTGCCGTATCGTGATCTCAGTTGACGACGCGGATGACCAACGAGTCCATCTTGCAGTCGGGGAAAAGGCAACAGGTAACGTTAGCTCCTATGAAACTCTCACAATCAATACTTTGAGCGTTCCGAAGATTGTTTCCCTAATGGAGAAAAATTTCGCGAAGTGATCGCTCTTGGGGTTTAGCTACTCTCTCCGACAAGTAAGTCGGAGAAGTGGCTTCGATGTTTAGTCGTTGCCTAAACAACATTTAAACTACAAATGTCCTGAGGATGCTCAGGAGTAAGGGTGTAAAAACTCTTTGCTATCTTTTGGGGGGGGTAGTTATGACTGTATTTGTTGCTGGGGTCCATGGTGTAGGTAAGAGCTATCTCTGTAAAAAGTACGCGAGTGCTTCTTTAGTTGTGCATGAAAGTGCGAGTGGACTGATCAGAAAGGAGCGTTCTAAGGAAAATTGGAGTGCTGATAAAAAGGTCGCTGAAATTGATGATAATCAGGCGGCACTTAATGCTGCTGTGCGCAGAATTTTATCTGATGAGAAATTCCTTTTACTCGATGGGCATTTTGTTTTAGTAAACGATAATTCAGAGTTTGTTGCGTTGGATTATTCTGTGTTTCAGGGGCTCGCCATTTCTGGTGTTGTGCTAATTGAGGCAAATGCGTCTATTGTTGCTTCTCGTATGTCGAAGCGCGACTCATTGAAAAGATCTATTGATATTGATTTGTTTTTGAAGGCAGAGAGAGAACAGGCCGAACGGGTCTGCAAAGAGCTGTGTGTTCCCCTTCACGTCCTTCGTCAGCCGGATCTTGAAGTTTTCTCAAGAGTTGTCGCTGGGCTGTTTGAAGTTGAGAGCAATAGGCAGTAGTTAGATTTAGACTTCAAATCCAAGATTTGCCCGTATGACTAGATTTCTGAGATTGGTTTTAATCTCGAATATTGATTGTGGGGGATGGGCGCCGAAAATACTCATTTCTTTTAGTTCGCTAATGCCAACAGGCGGCTCTATATAGCCTACAAGCAAATAGTTTATTACTTTTATGGGGTCTTCTTCTGTTGCGCCCCAACTCTCAATTTCGCTTTCGCTATATACGGACCTCCCTCCGGCAAGTGTCATCAGTTGCTTTGTTGAGCTTGCACTTGCGATTTCTTCCAATATCCCAACAGCCGCTATGACTTGGGAAGGATCGTGCTTGGATTTTCCTTTATAAAAGAATAGGATTGATCCTGGTTCGCCGAGATTCGATTTTGCTCTGCAAAGATATACCTTGCGAATTGTGTTTCCAGGCCGCTGCGGGCCACCAGTCATGCCGGCGCTCTCGAATAGGTCCGCTTGAGGTCGGAATTTAAGATCGGGATATAGGGTATCGTGATACTCCTCTTTAATCGGTATCCCGAAGGCTCTTACTTTGGAGTCCGTGACAAAGCGTGGGTAGTTAATTCGGGCTGTAGTGAAAAGTGATTGGCCTGGTTGGCGATCAAGTCTCTTTGTAGAGAAAGTTTTTTCGTATATTAGCTCGCCATCTGGTTTAGTCCCAGTATGCTGGAAGCCGTAGTATTCAAGAAGGTCAATTAGCGATGTCTGTGTTTTGTATGTTGTAACATACACAAGATCATATTTGTTCTTCTGAGCGAACCAGAAAACTTTCTTAAGAAGTAGTTCGCCAAGCTTGAATCCCCTGCTTTCGGGGCGAACCTTGAATGTGCAGATTTTAAGAATTTTTTCCGCAGGAGTAAGAGCGTCGGTGTTATCCGAAGTTTCGTCCTTTCTTACAATTAGTCCTGCGATGTCCTTGCTGTTGTAGTCGGCGACTATCCAGCATGGCCGATGTTCGCGTACACATTTTTCTTTCCACCATTGATCGAAAGGGGCGTAGTCCTCTCTCAGACTATCGAATATCGTATCAGTTAGGGGAATGGTGTGTGCCGCAACTTCCTCGACAAAACGTACAGGGCTCTCTTTCGGCTCAAAGGTGGTTTGAAGTAGTTCGACTGCATCGGCAATGAGAAGGACGCGGCGACCAAGCTCTGACGAGTGTTTTCTTGCCCTGTCGTGAAGACCTCGATCTTGCGTTACAAGGAAGTCTGCCGCTCCTATATGCAGTGCGTGAAGGAGGGTCACATCAACTACATCATTGGGCTTGCGAATTGAGCCAAATTCTTCACCTAGCGAATTGGCATCAAATCCGCGAACCTTCGCAAGATAGGTGAATTTGGCTAATTTGCTTTCGGATATTTTCCGGCGTTCGGAATTCTTATCGCGGGCAATATCATCCTTTGCGGCTTCATGAATGTATACGTCAACTTTATTCTTTGTGGCTAGTTGTATGAATGCTGCAAAAGCTGGTTGAACAGTTTTATTGTCTTCTAGGCCAATTATTATGTTTGTGTCAATTAGATATATTTGTCTGCTCATCCATGAGGGCTCTGCGCATTTCCTGCTTGGCATAAATGAACGATTGAGGTGGGGTGAAGTTAAATCGTTCTCTCAATACTTCAAGATTGATTGGTGTTTCAAAGGTTTTTGCGTTCATAAGTTCAAGTGCAAAGCCTTCGGATAGGCCTTTGAAATACTCTTCGAAATCATTCTTTTTAATGAAGGCGCATTTTGAGTATCTGGCCCAAATGTTTTTTATTGGAAGCTTGATGATTTCAGATATTTCGGCTGATCCTACAATGGCTCTCACCGGAGATGTAGAGTAAATGTAGACTTTCGTGCCTCTGGCAGTTGAAAGCGGAAATCTCCGGCGTAATTCAACAGTCTTTTTCCCAGCTAGGATTTTCTCTGAGTACTGTGGATGAATGCTGAGTATTAGATCCTTTGATGCTTCTAAGGTCAGTTCGTCGCTGCTAAAAATTGGCAGCACTAGTTGACGGGAGGAGTGCTCGTCTAGCTGAAGTTCCTCACGAAGTCGTGTTGAAACCGCGCTATCTGCATTGAATGCGGCTTCTATGCGTAGAGAGGCTCCGAGAGCTTCCACATACTTCTTCAAGGAAGAAATCTGTACATCGCCTCTAGCCTCAATTTTTGAAATGGCAGCTTGGCCTATGCCCAGCCGTTCTGCCATTTGAAGCTGAGTATAACCAACGGCTTCCCGGAGGCTTTTGAGGGATCGCCCGACGACCCTGCCGGCGTCAATATCTTTGTCATAGACAGCAGCGACCACTTGAGCTTTTTGATTCATTCCTATCTCCCTGTGCGCTGCGCACCTTATCAATAGCGAATATTCCATTCAAGGAATATTCGCTTTCGATGACCGGCGGATAGACCCCGCGTCGGGCTTCTGCCGATTCGCGCTTTATCAGATCCTTTACCCTTCCTCTCGGGCGTACCAGCGCCTAGCTACTCTCTTGGTAATCGCTATCCGACGCTCTGATCGGGCAAGTTTCGATTGGTTTCGTCGTATTCAGGGCTTGTCTGACCTGACTCAGGAGCAATCTGGCCGCTTACAAGCCAAAGGGCGTAATGCGGAAGGATCTTAACCATCGACTCTATGTCGTCTTCGTTTGCTCGACGTCCACCCTTCCTTAACGCGTACCACTTCTCACGATCAATACCGCTGAGCTCTTCCAGCTTCTTGGCTGTGAGTTTCTTATATTCCCAAATAGCGACTATACGCTCTCTGATCATTCTTTTTTCATCTAAAAAATTGGCAAATAATACTAGGAAAATAAATCCTCATTCCTATAATCGGTTTTATATAGCTGGTAAATAATGCCATTTGAAGATCTTGATGTGCTCCGATTATAGGTCAAATGCTATGGAAGAGTCTGGAATAGTGGGGTTCACCGTCACCGGGGCTGCCGAGAAGGTCACCGACTTCCGTACCGCGCCGTTCTGCTCTCAGGTCGGGTTCGCGCAAATGCTCGGCATGGAAGAGATCACCGAGGACGTGGTGCGTGGTTGGGTAGAGACGAAGACCGTCCCCACCTTGAAGATCGGCCGCCGCCGCGTCATCAACCTCCACCGCATCCGCCGTGACCTGGAGCGGGGCAAGTCGATCTTCAGCCAGGGCGATTACGAGGATGAGTGAGGCAGAGGGTTGGCTTGCGCCGGTGCAGTTGGGGTTATCCGCTTGGGGGCGTCGTTCGCATCCCTTCCTTTATAGAAGGCACGACTGCGGTTGCGTCGATACGTCGCGCCGCTGCGCGAGGTTGGCGATCGAGCTGTATCAGCCGAGCGCGGGTCGAGAAGGAGAGGGCGCATGACCCAGCTGAGCCCGTTGCCCGCTTTCCCCTTGTCCGAGGCGGAGCTGGAGGCGGCGGTCGGTGCCTTGATCGGCCGGCTGGTGCTGCTGCTGTCGCGCTTCGAGCTGAACCTCGACCTCTGCCTGGGCCGCCTGGCCGGTACGGGCGAGGCGGCGCTGCTGGGGCCGCTGGTCGAGCAGCTGACGCTGAAGGCCAAGATGGATGCGTTGCGGGCGATGGTCGCCCAGCGCTGCGCCGACGATGAGGCCTGCCTGCGCGAGTTCAACGCCTGGTACGGGCGCATGGACCGCATCCGCGCCCGGCGCAACGCCTTCATCCACGGCGGCTGGGCCTTCAACTACTTCAGCCAGGAAGTCAGCAACCTGGCCCCCGGCCTGCCCGGCGCCATTACCCGCAAGGAAACCCGCTACAGCCTGCCGGCCCTGGAAGAGGAAGTGGCCACGGCAGAAGCGGCGGCGCGGGAGTTTGGTGAGTTGCGTAGGCGGTGGGGATTCTAGGAAGCACATACTCGTTGGGCAGCTTTTCAAGTGCGACAGCGAGGTGCTCGCTCCTCTTGGATAACACGCGTATGCTTTCGATGATTTCATTGATTGCACTGGAGGCACCCATGGCCAGCATCACCATTCGAAACCTGGACGAAGACCTCAAGGCCAAACTCCGCGTGGTCGCAGCCAGCCACGGCCGCTCGATGGAGGAAGAGGTGCGGGTGATTCTCGCCCAGGCTCTCTCCAGGGACGTAAAGCGAGGTGGCTTGGGTAGCCGGATTCATGCGCGCTTCGCGTCTATGGGCGGCGCCGATATCGAGATACCGGCTCGCACGACCAAGGCTCGTGCGGCGGACTTCGACGAATGATCCTGCTCGACACCAATGTTCTTTCGGAACTGATGCGCGCCAAGCCGGACCCCGCGGTGGTTGCCTGGATCGATGCGCAACCTGTGGATGACCTACACATAAGCGCGATCACCGTGGCAGAGATTCTCTACGGCATTGCCCGGATGCCCGATGGGAAGCGTAAGCAGGCCCTGCATGACTTGGCCCTCGTGATGTTCGAGGAAGACTTCGCCGGCAACATCCTGCCCTTCGATACCGACGCCGCGGTGCACTATGCCGAACTGGTGGCGGAGAGTGAGTCCAGGGGAAAACTCGCCGATATGGCGGACGGACAGATTGCGGCGATTGCCCGGCTGCACGGCGCACAAATCGCTACGCGGAATGTTCGCCACTTCGAGCACTTCGGGGTTTCGCTGACAGATCCGTGGAAGGACTGACAATCAACCAGCAGGGAGGCTGGATGCCATGAAAATGGCTGCGCTGATAGTGCTAGTGGGGATACCGATGTTTCTGGAGGCGATATCCACCTACAACTTTTGCCAGAAGGCGAGAGGCCGGCCGGTTAGGCGTTTCTTCTCCTGGATGGAGCGCCTGGCGATTGCGCTGGCCGCGCTGCTGATGGCCCTGATTGTCTACACGATGCTCTGAGGCTGCCAGGCAACTGGCGGTCAGACCGTGTTTTCAACAGGCAAAAAGAAAAGGGGTTAGCTTTCGCTAACCCCTTTCTAGATATGGTGGCTACACCGGGACTTGAACCTGGGACATCAGCATTATGAATGCTGCGCTCTAACCGACTGAGCTATGTAGCCGAGTGGCGCGCATTTTCCGCATGTCGCTGGGGGATGTCAACCCCTGGCCTACGATAATTTTCTGATCTTTCAACCGTTTAGCGGGAAAGTGCCGATAGCGCTGTCCGATGGGTGTGCGCATCGGTTTGGGCATGCGCTTCGAGCCGGGGAGGGGGGCGGCGTTGGTCGCCGGCGCATGCCATCTATTCCAGCTCGAACACTTCCATCAGCTCTTCCAGGAAGGCGCTTACCAGCTCGCCTGGCCGGGCGGAGCGGCGCATGGCGGCCTGGAAGTCGACTTCGTAGCGCAGCTGGTCGGGGTTCAGCGCGCGCAGTTGTTCCTGTTCGACGTGCTTGGTCGCGTAGTGCTGCGGCAGGAAGCCCAGGTGCTGGCCGGAGAGGATCAGCAGGGCAGCGCCGTCCATGCTGTCGGTGAGCGCGGTTAGGTTTTCCAGCGCTGTGGGGGCGGGCATTTCCGGCAGCGGGTGGCTGGGCCAGACCCATTCGTGTTCGGCCACGTCTTCGCTGCTCAGCCCGCCGGCTTGCGGGTACAGCGGGTGGGCGGCGCCGCAGTAGGCAATCTGGGTTTCGCGGAACAGCGGGAGGTAGTCGATGGTGTCGAGGCGGTGCCAGAAGTAGCCGATGGCGAGGTCGAGGTGGCCGTTGATGAGCTTTTCCTCGAGGAAGGTCGAGGACAGTTCGGTGAACTGGAAGTACAGGCCGCGGTGACGGGCGCGCAGGCGGGCGATGGCCAGGGCGATGCGCTTGTTGGCCTGCGGGTCGATCTGCCCGAGCAGGCCGATGTTGAGGGTGCCGCCGAGGGTGCGGTTGATCTGTTGCACCTCGACGCGAAAGCCTTCGGCGGCGGCCAGCAGGCGCCGTGCCGCGTCGACGAACTGGCTGCCCTTGGGCGTCAGGGCGAAGCCGGCGCGGCCGCGCTGGCAGAGGCGAAAGCCCAGGCGGGTTTCCAGCGAGGCCAGTTGCGCGCTGATGGTCGGCTGGGTGGTGTTGAGCGTGCCCTGGGCGGCGGATATGCCGCCGGCCTCGACCACCGCGAGAAACACGCGGATCAGGCGGATATCCAGTTCCGATACGTTGCCCAGCATCGTTGACCTCGGGGCGACTCATATAGGTCGCAATCTATGTGAACAGTGGGTGGCCGGTATTTTATGGCCTGTCACCTGGGCCTAGATTCCGTCTTCGACGGCATCGGCTTGCGCAGGCAGGGACGCGGGAAGTAGCTGTCACCGGCGGCTCATGATAGGCCGCGGGCTCAGGCGGGCGCCATCGTCCGCCGCCACGAGCACCTTGCGCAACATAGATGGATTCGATGTTTAAGCAGCCGTATCGAACCCGCCACAAGAACAAGATCGCGCAGAGCAGGAGCGTCCCCATGTCTGGGTCCAGCCATTCCGCCCGCACCGCCGAAACCGGCGCCGGGCTGGCCATCGAAGGCCATTCCATCGACTACATCCCCGAGTCCGAGCGCCACGCCCGGCTCTCCAGCCAGGGGCCGTTCTGGTTCCTCGGCAACTTCCACTTCTTCACCATTTCCATCGGCTTCGTCGGCCCGAGCCTGGGCCTGTCCGCCCTGTGGACAACCCTGGCCGGCGCGCTGGGCATCATGTTCGGCACCCTGTTCATGGCCTTCCACGGCTCGCAGGGGCCGGAGATGGGCCTGCCGCAGATGATCCAGTCGCGCGCCCAGTTCGGCTATCGCGGGGTGGTGCTGGCGTTGCTGGCGACGCTGTTCGTGTTCGTCGGCTTCAACGTGGTGAACGTCTCGCTGATCATGGACGGCCTGCGCAACGTCTTCGGCCTCGAGCCGATCCCGGTGGCCTGCGCGGTGATCGCCGTGGGCGCGCTGCTGTCGATCTACGGCCACGACCTGATGCACAAGGCGTTCAAGTGGGCGCTGATGCTGACCCTGCCGCTCTACACGCTGGTGACGGTCGCGCTGATGTTCGGTGCCGGGCAGGCCGATGCGCCAGCCGCGCCGGCGAGCACCCTGGGCTTCAGCTGGGTCGCCTTCGCCACCCAGTTCGCCATCGCCGCGAGCTACAACATTTCCTACGCGCCCTATGTGTCGGACTACTCGCGCTACCTGCCCAAGCACACCAGCCGCGCCAAGCTGATCGCCGCGGTGTTCCTCGGTGCTTCGCTGTCCGGCGCCTGGATGATCGGCCTGGGCGCCTGGCTGGCGCAGCTGCTGCAGGCTTCCGACGCCCTGGTGGCGCTCGACCGCGTGGGTTCCTCGCTGCTGCCGGGCCTGGGCCATGTGCTGGTGCTGGTGTCGGTGGCTGGCTTCCTGCCGGTGATCGCGCTCAACACCTACAGCGCCATGCTGACCTTGCTAACCGGCGTCGATTCGGTGCGCCGCATCAACCCCACGCCGCGTGCGCGGGTGCTGTCGATCCTGGTCATCACCCTGGTGCTGCTGGGCTGCGTGCTGTCGATCCGCGGCAACGGCATTTCCATCCTCAACACCTTCCTGGTGCTGATGCTGTATTTCCTGGTGCCCTGGACCGCGGTGAACCTGGTGGACTACTTCGGCGTGCGCAAGGGTCGCTATGCGATCCCGCACTTCTTCACGCCCAAGGGCATCTACGGCGCCTGGCAGCTGCGTGGCATCGTCTCGTACGTGGTGGGTTTCGTCTGCATGGTCCCGTTCTTCTACATCTTCGATGCCGCCGCCGGTAAGGAAGTGTTCGTCGGCCCCGTGGCGCGGATGCTCGACGGCGTGGACATCGCCTGGCTGGTGGGCCTGCTGGTTTCGGGCCTGACCTACTACGTGCTCAGCCGCTCGCTGGACCTGGAGGCGGAGCGCCGCGTGGTCGACGCCATCAGCGAGCGCGACATCCTCGCCATGGCCCGCCAGGGCGGCGAGCAGCCTTGAACCCGTTGGCAATGGATCAACCCATGAGCGTTTCCAGACCTGTCACCGTGGCCTGCTGCCAGCTGGCGCCCAGCGTCGGCGACCTGGCCCACAACCGCCGCATCACCGAGCGAGCGATCCGCGACGCGGCACTGCGTGGTGCGCAGGTGGTGGTGCTGCCGGAGCTGGCGCAGAGCGGCTACGTCTTCCATGACCTGACCGAGGCGCTGGCGCTGTCCGAAACGCAGGAGGGCCCGACCCTCGAGCTCTGGCAGGCGCTGGCGCGGGAGCTGGATATCGTCATCGTCGGCGGCTTCTGCGAGCGTCTGGACGGCGAGCGTGTGGCCAACAGCGCGGCGCTGGTGGATGCCAGCGGCGTGCGGGCGATCTACCGCAAGGCGCACCTGTGGGATGGCGAGAACGCCATCTTCACCGCCGGCAGCGAGGCGCCGCCGGTGGTGGAGACGGTCTTCGGGCGGCTCGCGGTGATGATCTGCTACGACCTGGAGTTTCCCGAGTGGGTGCGGCTGCCGGCGCTCGCCGGCGCCGAGCTGCTTTGCGCGCCGGTCAACTGGCCCTGGGGGCCGCGCCCGGCGCTGGAGCGTCCGGCGGAAGTGGTGCGTGTGCAGGCCAACGCCTCGATCAACCGCCTGTTCATCGCCGCTTGCGACCGCCACGGCAGCGAGCGCGGGGTGGACTGGGTGCAGGGCTCGGTGATCGTCGATGCCGACGGTTATCCACAAGCCGGCCCGGAGGGGGAGGGTGGCGAGCAGATCCTGCTGGCCACGCTGAACCTGGCGGAGGCGCGCAACAAGCGCATCAGCCGCTACAACCACCTGCACCAGGACCGCCGGCCGAGCCTTTATGACGAAGGCGGATTGCTGGGCTAAGGCACCAGCACTGCCGCGCCCTGGAAGCGCCCGTGGCGCAGGTCGTCCAGGGCCTGGTTGGCCTGCTCCAGCGGGTAGCGGTGGACCTCGGTGCGCACGCCCGCTTGTGCGGCGATGGGGAAGAAGTCGAGGCCGTCCTGGCGGGTGAGGTTGGCCACCGAGACGACCTCGCGCTCGCCCCACAGGATGGCGTAGGGGAAGCTCGGGATGTCGCTCATGTGGATGCCGGCGCAGACCACCCGGCCACCCCTGCGCACGGCGCGCAGCGCGGCGGGCACCAGTTCGCC
Source organism: Pseudomonas sp. QL9 (assembly GCF_041409665.1). NCBI lineage: Bacteria > Pseudomonadati > Pseudomonadota > Gammaproteobacteria > Pseudomonadales > Pseudomonadaceae > Pseudomonas > Pseudomonas sp. QL9. Next base: position 1,793,028 of record NZ_CP166971.1, on the reverse strand, counting down.
GGCTGGGGCGTAGATGATCGCCGCATCCAATGGCTGCGGCGGCAACTGGTCGGATGGGCCGGCCCAGGCGGCGCCCAGCGACCGGGCGAAGGCTTCGGCGGCGCGGTCACCGGGCCGGCTGAAGGCATACACCTCGCGCCCTTGCCAGCGCGCTACCTGCAAAACGATATGCGCCGCCGCGCCGAAGCCGTACAGGCCGAGGCGTTGGCCGTCGCCCGCCTTGACCAGCGATCGCCAGCCGATCAGCCCGGCACAGAGCAGGGGAGCCAGGTCGGCGTCGTCTCCGGCATTACCCAGGGCGAAGGTGTAGCGCGCGTCGGCCACCACGTATTCGGCGTAGCCGCCGGGCCGGGTGTAGCCGGTGAACTGCGGCGCGTCGCAGAGGTTTTCCCGCGCATGGATGCAGTGCGAGCAGTGGCCGCAGGTGTGCCCCAGCCAGGGCACGCCGACCCGCTGTCCCAGGGTGAAACCCTCGACCCCAGTACCAAGAGCATCGACGTAGCCGACGATCTCGTGGCCCGGAATGATCGGCAGCGGCGCCCGCGGCAACTCGCCGTCGACGACGTGCAGATCGGTGCGGCAAACCCCGCAAGCTGCCACGCGAACCCGCAGTTCGCCGGGGCCGGGTTCCGGCATCGGCTGCTCGCGCAGTTGCAGCGGCTGGCCGACCTGTTCGAGCAGCATGGCGCGCATGGAGCACCTCCGGTTCAGGGAGCGGGTTCGGTTCAGCGTAGCCAGCGGCGGCCGGCGCTGGGTTGTCCGGCATCAATCCGCAGGTCTGGCCTGCAAGCGAGGTGGCTGATGGGGCGTCATTCGATCACGACGTAGGTATGCAGTCGCGTACGACCATCGCTTCCGATCCGGCGGTAGATGCCCTGGATCTCGTTTTCGAAGCCCGGAAACAGGTTGCCGGCCTCCTCGAACATGCGGAAATAGTCGAGCATCGGCTGGGCGCGCCCATCGTAGCGCTCGCCTGGCACGACCACGCCGATGCCCGGTGGATAGACCAGCGCCAGCGTCGCCGCGATGCGCCCGGCGACCTGGTCGATGGGCAGCAGCTCGACGTCGTTGCGCACGAGTGCGTGCATCGCTTCCTGCGGCAGCATTGCGGGCTCGGGGAAATGCTCCGCTTCGAACGGCTGGCGTTGCAGCCGGCTCACGTCCCATTGACGGTAGAACGCGTGCATCTGAGCGCACAGGTCGCGCAGGCCCATGCCCGCATAGCGATCGTGATGCGCGGCGACGAACGCGGGGAGCGCGTCGTCGAGCAGCGCGTTGTCGTCGTGCAACTGCTTGAAGCGCACGAGTGCGGAGAGCAACGTGCCCGCCTTCGATGATTCGAGCCCTGGCGTGAGCGGGAACAGGATGCTGTTCAGGTCGTTCTTCTCCGGCACGATCCGGCATTCGCGCAGGAATTGCGCGAGCACCGACGCAGGGACGCCGTGGTTGGCGTATTTACCGGTCGCGCGGTCGAAGCCGGGCGTCAGCAGCGTCATCTTGTTCGGATCGGTCATCGCGTAGCCGGGCGCCAGCGTGCCGAAGCCGTGCCAGGTTTCGCCTGGCGCCAGTTCCCAGTAGCGCGGGTCTGACGCGAGTTCGTCGGTGGGCACGTCCTCCCAGCGCCGCAGCGCACCCGCTGCGCCGGGCGCTGCAGGCACGAGCGTCGGCACGAACGGCTCGAAGAACCAGCGCCGTGCCGGGTCGGTCTGCGTCGCCTCGTACTCGTCGCGCAGCGCCCGGATCTTCTTGCGCAGCTCGATGCCCAGGCGAATCGTGTCGTCCCACAGCACCTCGCCGGAGCGTCCGCGCATCATCTGTGCCCCGACGTCGAGGGAGGCGAAGAGCGGATAGAAAGGTGACGTCGAGGCGTGCTGCAGGAACATTTCGTTGAAGCGCCGGTGGCTGACCTGGCGGCGCTGGCCGTCGAGGTGGGCGTCCTTCACGTGGATCTGGGAGGCCTGCGAGAAGCCGGCCAGCTGCTTGTGCGTCGACTGCGTCGCAATAAGGCCGGGGGCGCTGGCGTCCAGCCCTTCGACGCCCATCGCGAAGCGTCCGCGATAGATCGGGTGAAACTTCATGAAGCCGGCCCATGCCTCGTCGAAGAGCATGTATTCGCACAGCGGGCCGAGCTTTTCGACGAGTTGCTGCGCGCTGTAAATCGTGCCGTCGTAGGTGCACTGCTCGATTACCGCCACGCGGAAAGGCTTCTCCTTGCGCCATGCCTCCGGGTCTTTCACGAGGGGATGGTTGCGGATCGCTTCGCGGATGCGCGTTTCGTCGAGTGCCGCGAAGTCGATCGGGCCGATGAGCCCGTGCGCGTTGCGCGTGGTCGGTAGATACACCGGGAGGCCGCCGCCGAGCAGCAGCGCGCCGTGGTGTGCGGCCTTGTGGTTGTTGCGGTCGAACAGCACCAGGTCACCCGGCGCGACGAGCGCGGTCAGCGCGATCTTGTTCGAGGTGGACGTGCCATTGAGCACGAAGTAGGTCCTCTCGGCGCCGAAGATGCGCGCGGCTGCTTGTTGTGCGGCGAGCGCCGGCCCTTCGTGCACGAGCAGATCGCCGAGCTCGAGCACCGAGTTGTCGAGGTCGTTGCGGAACACCGCTTCGCCGAAATGCTTGACGAAGGCCCGGCCGACCGGGCTCTTCTGGTAGAACACGCCACCGTTGTGGCCGGGGCAGGTCCACATCTGGTTCGCTTGGTCCGCGTAGTCGACCATGGCGCCGAAGAACGGCGTCTTCAGCGACTCGGCATAGTTGCGCAGGTGGCTCGCGAGATTGCGTGCGACGAACTCCGGGGTGTCTTCCTCGATGAACACGTAGCCGCTCACCTGTCCGAGCACCTGCACCGGGATTTCGTCGAGCCGGTGGCGCTCGGCGAGGATGAAGATCGGCACCTCGAGGCCGCGCTCGCGCACGAACTGCACGAACGCCTCGACTTCGTTCTCCGGCTCCGACATCGACCACTCGACGACGATGCAGCCGATCGCCGCATCCGCGCGTACCGCCGAGCAGGCATCGGCGGTCGTCTCCATGAAAGAGACGCCATAGCCGAGGCGGATCAGTTCGTCGGCGACCTGGCCGAGCCGGGTCGAGGAAAAGCTGCGCGGCTCGCTGGTCGAGCTGCACAACAGGAAGTCGAACATCCGATCGAAAGACATGACGCATCCCCGGCATGAAGTGGAGCGGGGCCGGCAAGGTCTGTCGGGCACCCGCGGGGACTACCGTTCAATCAACGGGCACCATGCCTTTCGCGAACTGCACGAGCACGGCAACGAGCCCTGCCACCGCCGCGCGCTCGCCGGCGATGCTGTGTGTCTTCAGATAGCTAAGCACCGGTCCGACGGCGGTACCCGCGTTTTCGTCGGGGCCCGGAGCGGGACGGTTCTGCTGCGAAAGGCCGAAGACCCTGTGGCCGACAGGCGGCATCGGGAGCGCGTTGCCGCCGGTTGGCCGAGCGGCTGCAAAAGAAAACCCCCTTGAGGCGGCTGCGCTCAAGGGGGTTCGGGTGCGGCTGGATCCGAGGGGACGTGCCGAGGCTTAGACGTTGAAGCGGAAGTGCATCACGTCGCCGTCCTTGACGATGTAGTCCTTGCCTTCCAGGCGCCATTTACCGGCTTCCTTGGCACCCTGTTCGCCCTTGAACTGGATGAAGTCGTCGTAGGCGACCACTTCGGCGCGGATGAAGCCTTTCTCGAAGTCGGTGTGGATCACGGCCGCGGCTTGCGGGGCGGTGGCGCCGATGCGGACGGTCCAGGCGCGGACTTCCTTCACGCCAGCGGTGAAGTAGGTCTGCAGGTTGAGCAGCTCGTAACCGGCGCGGATCACGCGGTTCAGGCCCGGCTCGTCCATGCCCATGGTCTCGAGGAACATCTGCTTCTCTTCGTCGTCGTCGAGTTCGGCGATTTCGGCTTCGATCTTGTTGCACACCGGCACGACCACGGCGCCTTCTTCGGCGGCGATGGCGCGCACGGCGTCGAGGTGCGGGTTGTTCTCGAAGCCTTCCTCGGCGACGTTGGCGATGTACATCACCGGCTTGCTGGTCAGCAGGTGGAAGCCGCGCACCAGGCGCTTCTCTTCGTCACCCATGTCCTTGACCAGGCTGCGCGCGGGCTTGCCGGCGGTGAAGTGGGCGATGAGTTTTTCCAGCAGGGCTTTCTGTGCGATGGCTTCCTTGTCGCCGCCCTTGGCGTTGCGCGCGACCTTCTGCAGTTGCTTCTCGCAGCTGTCGAGGTCGGCGAAGATCAGTTCGAGATCGATGATCTCGATGTCGCGCTTGGGGTCGACGCTGTTGCTGACGTGGATGACGTTGTCGTCTTCGAAGCAGCGCACCACGTGGGCGATGGCGTCGGTCTCGCGGATGTTGGCGAGGAACTTGTTGCCCAGGCCTTCACCCTTGGAGGCACCCGCCACGAGGCCGGCGATGTCGACGAACTCCATGGTCGTCGGGATCACGCGCTCGGGCTTGACGATCTCGGCCAGGGCGTCGAGGCGTGCGTCGGGCATCGGCACGATGCCGCTGTTCGGCTCGATGGTGCAGAAGGGGAAGTTCTCCGCCGCGATACCCGATTTGGTCAGGGCGTTGAACAGGGTGGATTTGCCGACGTTGGGCAAGCCGACGATGCCGCAGTTGAAGCCCATGTGGTGTACCTCTGGGGAGACGGGTCAGGCCTTCGGGCTGTGCAGCTTCTGCATCGCGCGCGTCCAGTCGCCTGCGAGCATTTCCGGCAGCACGCCGAGGGCGGAATCGATGCTGGCGTCGAGCAGGTCCTGTTCGCTGCGCGGGGCGCGGCCGAGGACGAAGCCGGAAACCAGGCTGCTGTGCCCCGGATGGCCGATGCCAAGCCGCAGGCGGTGGAAACCGTTCTGGTTGCCGAGCTGGGCGATGATGTCGCGCAGCCCGTTGTGCCCGCCGTGTCCGCCGCCCTTCTTGAGCTTGGCGGTGCCCGGAGGCATGTCGAGTTCGTCGTGGGCCACCAGGATGGCTTCGACCGGGATGCGGAAGAACCCGGCGAGCGCCGCCACGGCCTGGCCGCTGCGGTTCATGTAGGTGGTGGGGATGAGCAGACGAACGTCGCGGCCCTGGTGGCTGAACTTGCCGACCAGGCCGAAGTACTTCTTGTCGAGGCTCAGGCTGACGCGTTCGCGGTCGGCCAGGCGCTCAACGAAAAGGGCCCCCGCGTTATGCCGGGTCTGTTCGTATTCCGGGCCTGGGTTACCCAGGCCAACGATCAGTTGCACGGCAGTCACGACGGGGGCCCTTTCCTTAGGAGGCAGAGGCTCGCGAGTTATTACTCGGCGGCGCCTTCGCCTTCTTCTTTAACTACGCGGGAAGCGTGGATGTTGGCAACGGCCAGGTCATTGCCATGAGCCAGCTGAACCAGTTCCACGCCTTTCGGCAGCTTGAGGTCGGACAGGTGAACGATCTGACCGACTTCGACTTTCGCCAGGTCGACTTCGATGAATTCCGGCAGGTCTTTCGGCAGGCAGGAAACTTCGACTTCGGAGATGACGTGCGAAACTTCGCCGCCGCCTTGCTTGACGCCAACTGCGGTTTCTTCGTTCAGGAAGTGCAGCGGAACGTGAGCGGTCAGCTTGTGGTCGGCAACGACGCGCAGGAAGTCAGCGTGCATGACGTAGCCTTTGGCCGGGTGGCGCTGCAGGGCTTTGATCAGCACGGTTTCCTTGGCGCCGTCGACGCTGAGGGCGATCACGTGGCTGAAGGCAGCCTCGTTTTCCAGCAGCTTGGCAACTTCGCGCAGTTCCAGGGTCACGGAAGCCGGGGCTTTGTCGCCACCGTAGATGACCGCGGGAACCAGACCGGCGTTACGACGCAGGCGGCGGCTCGCACCTTTCCCCAGGTCGGAACGCGCTTGGGCATTCAGTACAAAATCAACCATTTCTAAATCTCCAGAATGACAAGATCGCCCGAGCGCTTGCGACCAGCGTTCGGGCGATTCTTCAATTGCTCCGCCGGGGCGGAGCGCTTTCGTCAGGCCAGGTTCGTCGAGGGTTTCCTCAACGGAACATGGCGCTGATCGATTCTTCGTTGCTGATCCGGCGCATGGCTTCGGCGACAACCGGAGCGATGTCCAGTTGGCGGATGCGGCCACAGGCCTGGGCAGCGGCGGACAGCGGGATGGTGTTGGTCACCACCAGCTCGTCCAGCACGGAATTCTCGATGTTCTCGATGGCACGGCCGGACAGCACCGGGTGGGTGCAGTAGGCGATGACCTTGGCGGCGCCGTGCTCTTTCAGAGCCTTGGCGGCGTGGCCGAGGGTGCCAGCGGTATCGACCATGTCGTCGACCAGTACGCAGGTACGGCCTTCGACATCACCGATGATGTGCATGACTTCGGACTGGTTGGCCTTCGGACGACGCTTGTCGATGATGGCCAGGTCGACGCCCAGGGACTTGGCGACGGCGCGAGCGCGCACCACGCCACCGATGTCCGGGGAGACGATCATCAGGTTCTCGAAGCGCTGGTCTTCGATGTCGTCGACCAGTACGGGCGAGCCGTAGATGTTGTCGACGGGGATATCGAAGAAGCCCTGGATCTGGTCGGCGTGCAGGTCGACGGTCAGGACGCGGTTGACGCCCACGACGGTCAGCATGTCGGCGACGACTTTGGCGCTGATAGCCACGCGAGCGGAACGCGGACGGCGGTCCTGGCGGGCATAGCCGAAGTACGGGATCACGGCGGTGATACGAGTGGCCGAGGAACGGCGGAAGGCGTCAGCCATCACGACCAGTTCCATCAGGTTGTCGTTGGTCGGTGCGCAGGTAGGCTGGATCAGGAAGACGTCCTTGCCGCGCACGTTCTCGTTGATTTCGACGCTGATTTCGCCGTCGGAGAACTTGCCGACCGAAACGTCACCGAGGGGGATGTGGAGCTGGCGCACGACACGGCGGGCCAGGTCGGGGTTGGCGTTCCCCGTGAAAACCATCATCTTGGACACGCGCAGTACCTACCGGGTGAGGGTGGACCTGATGAATCAAAAAGCTGCTCAAAGGCCAAAGCTTTTGAGCAGCTTTTCAGGGTATATGGCAGGGGCGGCTGGATTCGAACCAACGCATGGCAGGATCAAAACCTGCTGCCTTACCGCTTGGCGACGCCCCTATATGTATGTTGCTGTGCAGTGCTTTCGTTATCGCTGTACGCAAACCCCGGTGGGGTTAATGGCAGGGGCGGCTGGATTCGAACCAACGCATGGCAGGATCAAAACCTGCTGCCTTACCGCTTGGCGACGCCCCTGTATCGTACAACCGAATGCTCTGCATCCCTTCTCAGGCCAGCTCCTGAAGCTTGCGGTGCAACATCGAGATATTGCGCCCTTGGGCTACGAAACTTGGCAGAGTGGCCGGAAGTTGGCGGCGAACTTTATCAGCATCGCCCTGGTTTGGGAAGCTCCCAAACACACAAGCTCCGGTTCCGGTCAATCTGGCTGACGTAAATTTGTTCAGCAAGATCAAAGCGTTACGAACTTCTGGGTAACGCTTCTCGACGACCGGCTGGCAGTCGTTATGACCGTCCACCCCGAGAAGGCTGCGAACTTTAATGGGCGGCGTATCGCGTGTCAACTCGGGGTCGGTGAAAACTTCTGCTGTGCTGACAAAGACTTGCGGTACGGCCACGAGGAACCAGGGCTCTTCGAGTTCGACCGGCGTGAGCTTCTCGCCCACGCCTTCGGCGAAGGCCGCGCGGCCGCGGACGAACACCGGCACGTCGGCGCCGAGGGTCAGGCCCAGGGCCGCCAGGCGGTCTTCGTCCCAGCCCAGTTGCCAGAGGTGGTTGAGGCCGACCAGGGTGGTGGCCGCGTCGGAGCTGCCGCCGCCGATGCCGCCGCCCATGGGCAGGCGCTTGTCCAGCCAGATGTCGACGCCCAGGCGGCAGCCGGATTGCTCCTGCAGCTTGCGCGCGGCGCGGATGATCAGGTTGCTGTCGTGGGGGACGCCGGGAATCTCGGTGTGCAGGACGACCTGGCCGTCCTCGCGCGGGGCGAAGTGCAGCTCGTCGCCGTGGTCGAGGAACTGGAACAGCGTCTGCAACTCGTGATAGCCGTCGGGACGGCGGCCGAGGATATGCAGGAACAGGTTGAGCTTGGCCGGGGCCGGCAGGGTCAGGCGCGCTTGCATGTCATCAGTGCGCCTGGCCGAGCAGGCGCGGTTGCCAGCTCTTGATCACCAGGGTGACGTCGAGGTCTTGGCCGTGCAGCTTCAGGCGCTCGGGCAGCCAGTAGCCGTCCTGCTGCGCGTAGCTGCTGTATTCGACGTTCCAGCCGTCCTGTTCCAGGCGGGCCAGGTGGCTGTCGCCATCGAGGGTCAGGCGGCTCTTGCTGTCCGGGGCGGGCAGGCCACGCACCCACCAGAGCAGGTGCGATACCGGCAGGCGCCAGCCGAGTTGCTGTTCGAGCAGCGCTTCGGGGGATTCGGCCTGGTAGCGGCCTTGGCCGGCGACCTCCAGGGTCACTGCGCCTTCACGCCCGGTCAGGCGTGCGGCGCCGCGGCCCAGCGGGCCGGACAGGCGAATGTCGTAATAGCCCTGGCGTTGCAGCCAGAACAGCGTGCCGCTGCCGGAATCCTTGGGTGCGCGGATGCCAACCTTGCCGTCGATCTGCCAGCCGTCGAGGGCGGCGACGCGCTCCTTGTGGGCTTTCCAGGTGGTGGCGTTGCCCTGGCCTTCGAGGGATTCGTGGGAGGTGAGGCCGGCGCAGCCGGCCAGCATCAGCAGGGCGGCGGCGCCGAGAAGGTGAATCAGACGCATGGGAATCTCAGGGAGTCTTGGAGCCGGTCAGGCGTTGCAGGGTGTCGCGCAGAACCGGGCTGTCGGGCTGGTTCTGCAGGGCGGTGGACCACACTTTGCGAGCCTCGCTCTGCTTGCCGCGGGCCCAGAGCACTTCGCCCAGGTGCGCGGCGACTTCGTGGTCGGGGAATTTTTCCAGGGCCTGGCGCAGGTAGCCTTCGGCCTGGTCGAGATGGCCCAGTCGATAGTTGACCCAGCCCAGGCTGTCGAGGATCGCCGGATCTTCCGGGCTCAGCTTGTGGGCCTTCAGGATCAGGTCGAGGGCTTCGTCGTAGCGGGTCGTGCGGTCGGCCAGTGTGTAGCCGAGGGCGTTCAGCGCCATGGCGTTGTCGGGCTCGCGCTGAATGATGAAGCGCAGGTCCTTCTCCATCTGCACCAGATCGTTGCGCCGCTCCGAGAGCATGGAGCGGGTATAGAGCAGGTTCAGGTCGTCCGGGAACTGCTTGGTGGCCTGCTCGATCACGCTCCAGGCACGGTCGACCTGATTGCGGTTGGACAGGCCCTCGGCTTCGATCAGGTACAGCTGGATGGCGTAGTCGGGCTGGCGGGCGCGGGCTTCGGCGAGGCGCCGGGAGGCTTCGTCGAGCCGCCCGTCGTCCATGAGGATTTCGCTCTGGCGCAGCTGCGCCGGGAGGAAGTCATTGCTCGGGCCGACCTGGGCGTATTCCTTGAGCGCGGTCTGCGGGTCCTTCTCTTCCTCGGCGAGGCGGCCGAGGTTGAAGTGCGCGGCGTCGGTGTGGCTGTCGCGGTCGATCAGCTCGCGCAGGTAGACCTTGGCTTCGCTCCAGGCGTGCGCCTCGAGGCAGACCAGGGCCAGGGAGAAGCGCAGGTCGTCGTCGTCGGGGAACTGCTGGACCAGCGCGGAGAACTCGGCCTTGGCGTCGTCCAGGCGGTTCTGCTCGACCAGCAGGCGCGCGTAGGCCAGGCGTACGCGCTTGTCATCCGGGTGTTCCTTTATGCCGTCCTTGAGCAATGGCAGGGCCTCGTTGCTGCGCTTCATGCTTTGCAGCAGTCGTGCGCGCAGCAGCAGCGGGGCCACCTCGTGGCGGCTGGCCTGCTTGCTTTCCAGCAGGTTCAGGGCTTCCTGCGGGCGGCCGTCCTGTTGCAGCAGCAGGGCCTTGCCGAACAACAGCTGGCCGTTGTCCGGGTACTTCTTCAGCAGGCGGTCGAAGCTCTGCAGCAGGCCGGCGCGGGTGTCCGGGTCGGTCTCGGCGGCGGACAGGGCGAGGAAGTCGAAGTGGGTGTCGCCCTGGCCGTTGAGGACCTTCTCCATGTACACCATGGATTCGTCGTACTTGCCGGTGCGGGCCAGTTGCAGGGCGGCAGCGCGCTGGGCGTCGAGGTCGTTGGGCGCGGCCTTGGCCCAGATCAGCGAGGTGTCCAGGGCTTCCTGGTCGGCGCCGAGGTACTCGGCGATGCGGAAGGCGCGCTCGGCCACGCCCGGGTCCTGGGTTCGCTTCGCCTGGTCGACGTAGTTGGCCAGGGCGATGTCGAAGCGGTTGCGCTGGCCGGCGATCTCCGCCACCAGCAGCGAATAAAGGGTGTCTTCGCTGAAGGAGCCGTACTTGCGGTTCTTCTCCGCGCTGGCCGCGCTCTCTTTGGTCGGGGCGGGGGCTGTTGCCTTGTGCAGCATGGATTGGCAGCCGCCGAGCAGCAGCAAGGCAGTCAGCAGCGCTAGGGATTTGTTCATAGACGAAAGAGATGAACCTGACCGGCGGGGTGGGCCCCATCATGACATAAGCCAATCGGCAAGCCCATGGGGTGGGGGCCGCCAAACCCAGCATAGACGCACAGATCGGCCGCTTGCATTGCGGTGGTTGTCCTCCTTTCGTCGACGTAGGACAATTGCGGGCTTCCCGAATTACCTCAGCGATCCTGCATGGCCTTCATCGCCCTCGGCATCAACCACAAGACAGCTTCCGTGGCCGTCCGCGAGCGCGTGGCGTTCACTCCCGGGCAGATGGTCGAGGCCCTGCAGCTGCTGTGCCGGCTCACCGCCAGTCGCGAGGCGGCGATCCTCTCCACCTGCAACCGCAGCGAGCTGTACCTGGAGCTGGAGCATCCGCAGGCCGAGGACGTGCTGGCCTGGCTCGCCGACTATCACCGCCTGAGCCTGGACGAGCTGCGTCGCAGTGCCTACGTGCACGAAGACGAAGACGCCGTACGGCACATGATGCGCGTGGCCGCCGGCCTCGATTCCATGGTCCTGGGCGAGCCGCAGATCCTCGGCCAGATGAAGTCGGCCTACGCCGTGGCGCGCGAGGCGGGCACCATCGGTCCGATGCTGGGGCGCCTGTTCCAGGCCACCTTCAGCACCGCCAAGACCGTCCGCACCGACACCGCCATCGGCGAGAACCCGGTATCCGTGGCCTTCGCAGCGGTCAGCCTGGCCAAGCAGATCTTCGCCGACCTGCATCGCAGCCAGGCGCTGCTGATCGGTGCCGGCGAAACCATCACCCTGGTCGCCCGCCACCTGCACGAGCAGGGCGTGAAGCGCATCGTGGTCGCCAACCGCACGCTCGAGCGCGCCAGCCTGCTGGCCCAGGAGCTGGGCGCGGAGGCGATCCTGCTGGCCGACATGCCCGAGTACCTGGCCAAGAGCGACATCGTCATCAGCTCCACCGCCAGCCAGCTGCCGATCCTCGGCAAGGGCGCGGTGGAGACGGCGCTCAAGCAGCGCCGGCACAAGCCCATGTTCATGGTCGACATCGCCGTGCCGCGCGATATCGAGCCGGAAGTCGGCGAGCTGGAGGACGTCTACCTCTATAGCGTCGACGACCTCCACGAAGTGGTCGCCGAGAACCTGAAGAGCCGCCAGGGCGCGGCCCAGGCTGCCGAAGAGCTGGTCGGCGAGGGCGTCCACGAATTCATGGTGCGTCTGCGCGAGCTGGCCGCAGTCGACGTGCTGCGCGCCTACCGCCAGCAGGCCGAGCGCCTGCGCGACGAAGAGCTGCAGAAGGCCCAGCGCCTGCTGGCCAATGGCGGCGACGCGGCCGATATCCTGGCTCAGCTCGCCCGCGGCCTTACCAACAAGTTGCTGCACGCCCCCAGCGTGCAGATGAAGAAACTCTCCGCCGAGGGCCGCATCGACGCGCTGGCCCTGGCCCAGGAACTGTTCGCCCTCGAAGAGGGCAGCGAGAAGCGATGAAAGCCTCACTGCTGACCAAGCTGGACACCCTCAGCGACCGCTGCGAGGAGCTCACCGCTCTGCTCGGCGATGCCGAGGTGATCAGCGACCAGACCAAGTTTCGCGCCTATTCCCGCGAATTCGCCGAAGTCGAGCCGGTGTTCCTGGCCTTCCGCGATTTCCGCAAGACCCAGGCCGACCTCGAGGGCGCCCAGGCGCTGCTCAAGGACAGCGACCCCGACCTGCGCGAGATGGCCGAGGAAGAAGTCGCCGACGCCAAGGCGCGCCTCGCCGAACTGGAAGACCGCCTGCAGCGCATGCTGCTGCCCAAGGACCCCAACGACCACCGCAACGTGTTCCTGGAAGTCCGCGCCGGTACCGGCGGCGACGAGGCGGCGATCTTCTCCGGCGACCTGTTCCGCATGTACTCGCGCTACGCCGAGAAGCAGGGCTGGCGCCTGGAGATTCTCTCGGAGAACGAGGGTGAACACGGTGGATATAAAGAGGTGATCGCCCGCGTCGAGGGCGACAACGTCTACGCCAAGCTCAAGTTCGAGTCCGGCGCGCACCGCGTGCAGCGGGTGCCGGCCACCGAATCCCAGGGGCGCATCCACACCTCCGCCTGCACCGTGGCGGTGTTGCCGGAGCCGGACGAGCAGGCGGCCATCGAGATCAACCCGGCCGACCTGCGCGTGGACACCTACCGCTCCTCCGGCGCCGGCGGCCAGCACGTGAACAAGACCGACTCGGCCGTGCGCATCACCCACATCCCCTCGGGCATCGTGGTCGAGTGCCAGGAAGAGCGTTCGCAGCACAAGAACCGCGCCAAGGCCATGGCCTGGCTGGCGGCCAAGCTCAACGACCAGCAGCAGGCCGCGGCGCAACAGGCGATCGCCAGCACGCGCAAACTGCTGGTGGGCTCGGGCGACCGCTCCGAGCGCATCCGCACCTACAACTTCCCGCAGGGCCGGGTCACCGATCACCGCATCAACCTCACCCTCTATTCCCTGGGCGAGGTCATGGAAGGCGCGGTGGAGCAGGTGATCGAGCCGCTGCTGCAGGAATACCAGGCCGACCAACTGGCCGCCCTGGGAGACTGAGGCGCCATGGCTACCATCATGACCCTGCTTGCCGAGGCGCAGCTGCCGGATTCGCCGAGCGCGCGCCTGGACGCCGAGCTGCTGCTCGCCGCCGCCATGGGCAAGAACCGCAGCTTCCTGCGTACCTGGCCGGAGCGGCTGGTCGACAGCGAAGCGCACGAGCGTTTCGATCGCTGGCTGGAACGTCGTCGCGCCGGTGAGCCGGTGGCCTACATTCTCGGTCGCCAGGGCTTCTGGAGCCTGGACCTGGAAGTCGCGCCGCACACCCTGATTCCCCGCCCGGACACCGAGCTGCTGGTGGAAAGCGCGCTGGCCCTGGTACCGGCTAGCCCGGCCCGGGTGCTCGACCTCGGCACCGGCACCGGTGCCATCGCCCTGGCCCTGGCCTGCGAACGCCTGAGCTGGCAGGTGCTGGGCGTAGACCGCATTCCCGAGGCCGTGGTGCTGGCTGAGCGCAACCGCGAACGCCTGCGCCTGAGCAACGTCGCCTTCCGCCAGAGCCACTGGTTCTCCGCCGTCGAAGGCGAGCGCTTCGCACTGATCGTCAGCAACCCGCCGTACATCCCCAGCAGCGATCCGCACCTGGGCGAGGGCGACGTGCGCTTCGAGCCGAAGAGCGCGTTGGTCGCGGGCGCCGATGGCCTCGACGACATCCGCCTGATCGCCCGGCAGGCACCGCAGCATCTGGATGCCGGCGGCTGGCTGTTGCTCGAACACGGCTACGACCAGGCGGCAGCGGTACGCGACCTGCTGGTCCAGAATGGTTTCGTCGAGGTCGAGAGTCGTCGCGACCTCGGCGGCCACGAACGCATCACCCTGGGACGCCTGCCATGCTGAACGACGAAGAGCTGCTGCGTTACAGCCGCCAGATCCTCCTGCCGCAGATCGACATCGACGGCCAGCTGCGCCTGCAGCAGGCGCGCGTGCTCATCGTCGGTCTCGGCGGCCTGGGCTCGCCGGTGGCGCTGTACCTCGCCGCTGCCGGCGTTGGCGAGCTGCACCTGGCGGACTTCGACAGCGTCGACCTGACCAACCTGCAGCGCCAGGTGGTGCACGACAGCACCCAGGTCGGCCGCAGCAAGGTCGACTCGGCCATCACCCGCCTGCAGGCGATCAACCCGCTGGTGAAACTGGTCGCCCATCGCCAGGCGCTCGACGAGGACAGCCTCGCCGCGGTGCTGGAGCAGGTCGACCTGGTGCTGGATTGCTGCGACAACTTCTCCACCCGCGAGGCGGTCAACGCCGCCTGCGTGGCCGCCGGCAAACCGCTGGTGAGCGGCGCGGCCATTCGTCTCGAAGGCCAGCTCTCGGTGTTCGACCCGCGCCGCGAAGACAGTCCCTGCTACCACTGCCTCTACGGCCATGGCAGCGAAGCCGAGCTGACCTGCAGCGAAGCCGGCGTGGTCGGGCCGCTGGTGGGCCTGGTCGGCAGCCTCCAGGCGCTGGAGGCGCTGAAGTTGCTGGCCGGATTCGGCGAGCCGCTGGTGGGCCGACTGCTGCTGATCGATGCGCTGGGCACGCGCTTCCGCGAGCTGCGCGTCAAGCGCGATCCGCAATGCCCCGTGTGCGGCGGGCGGCATGCCTGACTCGCGGCCGATCGGGGTTTTCGACTCCGGCGTCGGCGGCCTTTCGGTGCTGCGCGAAATCCGCGCGCGCCTGCCCAGCGAATCGCTGATCTACCTCGCCGACTGCGGCCACGTGCCTTACGGCGAGAAGACTCCCGAGTACATCCGCGAGCGCTGCCGGCGCATCGCCGATTTCCTCATCGCTCAGGACTGCAAGGCCCTGGTGCTGGCCTGCAACACCGCCACCGCCGCGGCGGCCGGCGACCTGCGCGAGCTCTACCCACAGTTGCCGATCCTGGCCATGGAGCCGGCGGTGAAACCAGCGGCTGCCGCCACCCGCAGTGGCGTGGTCGGCGTGCTGGCGACCACCGGCACGCTGAAGAGCGCGCGTTTCGCCGCTCTGCTCGACCGCTTCGCCAGCGATGTGCGTGTGGTCACCCAGCCCTGCCCGGGGCTGGTCGAGCGCATCGAGGCCGGCGACCTGAGCGGCCCGCAGACCCGCGAACTGCTGCAGGGCTTCGTCGCGCCTTTGCTGGCCGAGGGTTGCGATACGCTGATCCTCGGCTGCACGCATTACCCCTTCCTGCGCCCGCTGCTCGGCCAGATGCTGCCGCCGGACGTGACCCTGATCGACACCGGCGCCGCCGTGGCTCGTCACCTGCAAGCCTCGCTGGCTGCGCGTGGACTGGAAGCCTGCGAGCCGGCTGCCGCCACGCGGTTCTGGACCAGTGGCGACGTGGAGCAGTTGCGCAAGGTGTTGCCGATCCTCTGGGGCTCCGAGGCGCTCGTCAGTCCTTTCGCGGACTGAGTATCAAGGCGCATACGCACCGATAGCATTTTGCTGACATTTCGTAAGAAAAGTCCGACGATCGCTCTTATAATCTTTGGCTATTCGCGGGGATTTTTCATTCAACGATTCCATAAGGATATTTCTGATGAAGAAACTGCTCTCGCTGGCCCTTTTGGCCGCACTGGTTGGGGGTGTAGCTAACGTCGCACAAGCCGCGAATCTGACAGTGGCAGCCGGGGGCACCGGGCAGGGCGATCCCACCCTGCGCCTGGGGGTGGGCTTCGACTGGGACAAGACCTGGTGGGACAGCGGCACTGGCCACCTGACTGGATACTGGGATGCCGGCTATACCTACTGGGCCGCCGGCGCCTTGGCGGGGGCCCGTCATTCGCTGTCTTTCGCCCCGGTCTTCGTCTATCAGTTCAGCGGCGGCTCGGTGCAGCCCTTCATCGAAGCGGGCATCGGCGTGGCCGGGTTCACCGGTCACCAGGTCGGTGACCATGACCTGGGCAGCTCCTTCGCCTTCGAGGACCGCCTGGGCTTCGGCGTGAAGTTCGCCGGCGAGCAGAAGGTCGGCGTGCGCGCCATCCACTATTCCAACGCCGGACTGTCGCAGCCTAACGAAGGCATCGAGTCCTACAGTCTCTTCTATAGCTTCCCGCTGTAAGACCGACCCCTCAGAAAAAAGCCGGCCCAATTGGCCGGCTTTTTGTTTCCGCATCCCCCTTTAGGAGCGCCTCCTACAAAGGCAACGTGTCATTCGCTCTTGGGGAGTTCTCGGAAGGCACGCAGCACCCGCTCGCGGCTGGCGCCCAGGTCGAGCATCGGTGCCGGATAGTCGGCGGCGCCGAACAGGCCGAGGCTGGACGGCTCGTGGATGGCGTCGTCGTCCAGGTGCGCCAGTTCCGGCAGCCATTTGCGCAGGAAGCGGCCGTGCGGGTCGAAGCGGCGCGACTGCGCAATCGGGTTGAACAGGCGGAAGTACGGTGCCGCATCGGTGCCGGTGGAGGCGCTCCACTGCCAGCCACCGTTGTTCGCCGCCAGGTCGCCGTCGATCAGATGGCGCATGAACCAGCGCTCGCCTTCGCGCCAATCCAGCAGCAGGTTCTTGCTGAGGAACATGGCGCTGAGCATGCGCAGGCGGTTGTGCATCCAGCCGGTTTCCAGGAGCTGGCGCATGGCGGCGTCGATTATAGGGAAGCCAGTGCGCCCCTGCTGCCAGGCTTCCAGGTCGGCCGGTGCGTGGCGCCAGGGCAGCGCTTCGGTGTCCTGACGGAATGCGCGGCCGCGGCTGACGCGCGGGAATCCGACCAGGATGTGCTTGTAGAACTCGCGCCAGAGCAGCTCGTTGATCCAGGACACGGCGCCGGCGTTGCCTGTTTCGAACTCGCCCAGGTTGTTCGCCAGCGCGGCGTGCAGGCATTGGCGGGGCGACAGCACACCGGCGGCGAGGTAGGGCGAGAGGCGGCTGGTGCCGTCCAGGTCCGGACGGTCGCGGACTTCCTGGTAACGCTTCAGCTCGTCTTCGGCGAAGGCCTCAAGACGCGCCAGTGCTTCGTTTTCGCCGGCAGGCCAGCACTCGGCTGCCTGCGCGGCAGTGGGCTCGAAGCCTGCCAGGCTCTGCGGCAGAGGATCACTCGGAACGCCCAGTGGTTCCTGTGCGCGCGGCGCCGGCAGGCAGCCGGGCAGGGCGGTGGCCAGGCGCTGGTAGCAGAGCTTGCGGAACTGGCTGAACACCTGGAAGTAGCCACCGGAGCGGGTCAGCAGGGTGCCGGGGGCGAACAGCAGTTGATGCAGGTGACTGTGGAAACCGATACCGGCTTCGGCCAGGGCGTCGCGCACCGCCTGGTCGCGGCGGCTCTCGTGGATGCCGTATTCCTCGTTGACCCGCACGGTGCCGATGTCGTGCTCGCGGCAGACATCCAGCAGCGCCCGGGGCGCATGGCTCCAGTCCGGCGCGCTGCGCAGCAGCAGTGGGATGTTCAGGCGCGCCAGGTCCTTCTGCAGCACGCGCAAGTTGCGCAGCCAGAAGTCGACCTTGTTCGGCGAGTCGTCGTGGGCGCGCCATTGTTCCGGGCTGAGCAGGTAGAGGGCGATCACCGGTCCCTGTTCGGCGGCGGCGTACAGGGCGCTGTTGTCTTGGCTGCGCAGGTCGCAGCGAAGCCACACCAGTTGGCGCTTCATGCCGGGCCTCCGTGCAGCAGGCCGAGGTTTTGCAGCAGGCTGCGTGCTTGAAGCGGGTCCTCGGCCAGGTGCAGTTCGGCCTGGCCGTTGCTGCGCAGGTCGGCGAGTTCATTGAAGTGGATGGTTACCGCTGCGCCGGCGAGGATCACCGGGCAGCGTTTGTCCGCGAGCAGGCGGTTGAGCTGCGCCGGCGGCAGCGACTGGTCGGAGTAGAGCAGCAGCGCGCGGGGCAGCAGTCGCTCTTCCGCCAGGGTGAGTTCGCCGATCGGCAGCGGGCCGTCGAGCACCCGCACGGGGCAGCCGGCGCTGCTGGCCAGCCAGGCGCAGAGCCAGTGGCCGGTTTCCAGCGGGTGTGCGGACTGGTTGATGAGCAGCAAGGGCGCGCCGTGCTGCTGGCGGTTGTAGTGATACAGCCGGCTGCCCAGCTTGCTGCGTAGCCAGGAGTGATAGAACAGGTGCTCCAGCGTGCTGCCGAACTGCCCCTGCCAGCGCTGCGCGAGTTGCTGCTGCAGCGGCAGCATCAATCGCTCGCAGAGGGTCTGTGCCGGGTAGATCGCCAGGGCGCTGTTGAAGAGTTCGTCCAGGCGGCGTTCGTCGACCTGGATGACCGCCTCCAGGCAGTGCCGCAGCAGTTCGCCCCAGGGCGAGTTGTCTTCGGGCAGCGCGGCGGGTGCAGCGTCGTCGAGCAGCGCGCGAACCTTGCTCACCGCCACGCCGCGCTCCAGCCAGGTGAGCGCCTGGCGCACGCGCTCGACCTGTTCGCTGGAGTACAGCCGGTGGCCCTTGGCGGTTCGCCGGGGCACCAGCAGGCCATAGCGGCGCTCCCAGGCGCGCAGGGTCACAGGGTTGACGCCGGTGAGCTTCGCCACCTCGCGAATCGGCAGCCACCCTTCCGCGAGCGCTTGCCGGTAGTCCGCGGTGGCGGGTTCGTGTTCTTCAGATTGCATTGCGCAGCCCCAGTGCTTCGGGATGAGGTTTCAGATAGGCCTGCCGTGCGATGTAGGGATGCGGATGCAGGCGGAAATGGTGTTTGAGCAGGGTGAGCGGGACTACCAGCGGCACCACCCCCAGGCGGTACTGCTCGATCACGCCGAGCAGCTCGAACTTGTCTTCGTGGGTCAGCACGGCCTTCAGGTAGCCGGCCAGGTGCTGCAGTACGTTGGCGTGGCTGCCGCGGGAAGCGCAGCGGCTCATGGCCTGGCTGAACGCGAGGTAATAGCGCGGGCCGAATTCAGCCGGGTCGTGGGCGCCGATCTGCGCCAGCCAGTGGCCGAGCTCGGCGTACTGGCGCGGGTGATGGGCGAGCAGCTGGTACTTGTAGCGGGCGTGGAAGTCGAGGATGCCCTTGCGTGTCAGTCCGTCGCGCAGCAGCGCCAGCCATTCCAGGTGGGCGAACACGCGGGTGAGGAAATTCTCGCGCAGCTGCGCATCATGCAGCCGGCCTTCCTCTTCGACCGGCAGCTCCGGGCGCGCCGCGCAGAATGCTTCGGCATACAGCCCGCGGGCTCCGGGGGGACGGTATTGTCCTTTGTCGTCGTAGAGGCGCACGCGGTGCAGGCCGCAGGAGGGTGACTGCTGCATGAAGATGTAGCCGCCGAGGTCGTCGAGATGGGCTGCCTGCTCCGCGCCATAGCTGCGCAGGGCGTGGCTGTGATCCTGCGTATCGTCCCGGCTGTTCACCGCGCGCGGTGCCGCTGGCTCGCCGACCAGGCGGATCGGCTGGCGCGGCACGCCCAGGCCGATGGCCATTTCCGGGCAGAGCGGGACGAAGTCGAAATGCTGGCTCAGTACATCGAGGCAGAGCGACGAGCGCTTGTGTCCGCCGTTGTAGCGCACGGTACTGCCCAGCAGGCAGGCGCTGATGCCAAGGCGGGGGCGGCTGGGAGGATGCATGGCGGCGAATCCTGTACGCGTGATGGATCTTGTACAGCTATTGCGTTCAGGATAGGCATAACCTTGTACAAGAGCAATGCCTTGTACAAGGTTTGGGCGGTGGGTCAGATGTGTTCGAGCAGGCGGCGGGCGGCTTCCAGTCCGCTCAGCCAGGCGCCTTCGACGCGTCCGGAAAGACACCAGTCGCCGCAGGCGTAGATGCCCAGGTCGGCATCGTTCAAGGCGCCGAGTTGCCGTGGTTCCAGCGGCCGGGCATACAGCCAGCGGTGCGCCAGGGCGAACACCGGCGCCGGTACCGCGCAGCCGATCATCTCGGCGAAGGCACCGTAGAGGTGTTCGATCACTTCTTCCTTGGGCTTGTCGATGTTCTGCCGGCTCCAGCTGCTGCTGGCGTGCAGCACCCAGGTGTCCATGTGCTCGCTGCGCCCGGGTTTGCAACGGTTGCTGGCCATCCAGGTGAGCGGACCTTCCTGGATGAAGCAGCCTTGCACCGGCGTCTGCAGCTGTTCGGCGAACCCCAGGGCGACGGCCCAGGTCGGTTCCATGGCGATGCTCGCGGCGGCGGCGGCGAGCTTCGGCGCGCTGGACAGCAGGGCCGCAGCCTGGGGCGCTGGCGTGGCGATCAGGACATGGCTGAACGGGCCGTGGTTTTGCCCCTCGGAATCCTGCAGTTGCCAGTGCTGCTCACCGCGGAAGACCTCGGTGATGCGGCAGGAGAAGGTCACTGGCAGGTCGTGCAGCAGTGCGCGGGTAATGGCGCTCATGCGCGGCGTGCCGACCCAGCGCGGCTGCTCGTCGGGCGAAGGACTCAGCGCACCGTCGCGGTACTGGTAGAGCGCCGGGTCCCATTCCTCGACCCAGCCGGCGTCGCGCCATTTCTGGATGGCGTCGAGGAAGCGTCGATCGCGGGCGGTGAAGTACTGCGCGCCGAGGTCGAGGTCGCCGGCCTCGCTGCGCTTGCTGGCCATGCGGCCGCCGCTGCCGTGACCTTTGTCGAACAGCCGGACTTCCTGTCCGGCGTCGAGCAGGGCGTGGGCGGCGGACAGTCCGGCGATGCCGGTGCCGATGATGGCGATGGGGGCGCTCATGACATGCCTCGTGGGTTGTTGAATTCAGGTTAGCGAGTCGAACAATCTTGTACAATCGGTTTTGTTTGTATAATTGCACCGCTTGCCACTCGGTTCGCTGCCGGCAATCAGCGCACCGCACATTCGGCCCTCCCGTCGAGAAGCGCGGCGCCCTTTTCCGGCTCTTACAGCGTAGACCCTCGGCACTGTCCGGCAGGTGTTCCAATGCAAGCGTCGTTCCCTCGTCCAGACTGATGGTAGGGATTGTCCTGATGGAAAGGAGTGGGCCATGCATATCCTCTTGACCGGCGGTACCGGCCTGATCGGCCGCCGCCTGTGCCGCCAGTGGAGCGCCGCCGGCCATCGGCTGACGGTGCTCAGCCGGCATCCCGAGCGGGTCGGCTCGTTGTGCGGCGAAGCGGTGCGCGGCATCGCCAGCTTCGAGGCCTACGGCGACGAACCGCTGGATGCCGTCGTCAACCTGGCTGGCGAACCCATCGCCGACCGTCCCTGGACGCCACGGCGCAAGGCTCTGCTGTGGGACAGCCGGGTGCGCCTGACCGAGCGTCTGGTCGAGTGGCTGGAAGGCCGCACCCAGCGCCCGGAGCTGCTGATCAGCGGCTCGGCGGTGGGCTGGTATGGCGATGCGGGGGAGCGTCCGCTGGACGAATTCAGCTCGGCGGCCGGCGAGGACTTCGCCAGCGAACTGTGCCTGGCCTGGGAGCAGATCGCGGTGGAAGCCGAATCGCTCGGCATTCGCGTGGTGCGCCTGCGCACCGGCTTGGTGCTGGCGCCGGAGGGTGGCTTCCTCAAACGCATGCTGCCGGCGTTCCGTCTGGGCTTGGGCGGCCAGTTGGGCAGCGGTCGGCAGTGGATGTCCTGGGTGCATATCGAGGACATGCTCGGGCTGATCGATTTTCTCCTGCACCAGAGCCAGGCCAGCGGTCCGTATAATGCGTGCGCGCCGCAACCGGTGCGCAACCGCGACTTCACCCGGGCGCTGGGCCAGGCCCTGCACCGGCCGACCTTCATGGCGGTGCCGGGGTTCGTCTTGCGCCTTGCGCTGGGCGAGCTTTCGCTGTTGTTGCTGGGGGGCCAGCGGGTTGCGCCAAAACGCCTGCTGGAAGCCGGCTTCGTGTTCCGTTACAACGATCTGCCGGCGGCCCTCGCCGATGTCCTCGGACAACACTGAGCGGCCGCCTCGACTCCTCGATTAAGGACCTTGCATGACCCTGAATGCGCTGCTGTTGGTCAACCTGGGCTCGCCGGCCTCGACACGGGTGGAGGACGTGCGTCGCTATCTCGACCAGTTCCTCATGGACCCCTACGTGGTCGACCTGCCCTGGCCGCTGCGCCGCCTGCTGGTGTCCCTGATCCTGCGCAAGCGCCCGGAAGAGTCGGCGCACGCCTATTCGTCGATCTGGTGGGACGAGGGCTCGCCGCTGGTGGTGCTCAGCCGCCGGCTGCAGCAGGTGATGCGCAAGCACTGGACCCACGGGCCGGTGGCGCTGGCCATGCGCTACGGGCAGCCGTCGATCGAGAACGCACTGCTCGACCTCTATGCCCAGGGCGTGCGCCAGGTGACCTTCGCACCGCTCTATCCGCAGTTCGCCGACAGCACCACCACCACGGCCATCGAGGAAGCGCGCCGGCTGATCCAGACGCTCAACCTGCACGGCATGTACTTGCAGGTCCTGCCGCCGTTCTACGCCGAGCCGGAGTACCAGCAGGCGCTGCTGACCAGCGTACGGCCTTATCTGGAGCAGCCCTACGACCACCTGCTGCTGAGCTTCCACGGCCTGCCAGAGCGGCACATCCGCAAGCTGGTGGGCGACCCCAGCCACGACCTCACTGCCACCAGCAGCCGCAACGTGCGCCCGGAAGTCCTGGCGCTGTGCTACCGCAGCCAGTGCCTGCGCACCGCGGAAATCTTCGCCGAGAAGGCCGGGCTGGAGAAAGGACGCTGGTCGGTGTCCTTCCAGTCGCGCCTGGGCAAGGCCAAGTGGATCGAGCCCTATACCGAGGCGCAGTTGGAAGCGTTGGCTAAGCAAGGTGTGAAGCGCCTGCTGGTGATGTGCCCGGCGTTCGTCGCCGACTGCATCGAGACGCTGGAGGAGATCGGCCAGCGCGGTCGCGAACAGTTCATCGCCGCTGGCGGCGAGGAGCTGGTGCTGATCCCCTGCCTGAACGACCAGCAGGCCTGGGCCATCGCCCTGGGCCGCCTCTGCGAGCGCCTGCCCGAGCCGCTCTGAGACCGGTCGCTCATTAGCCGGAGGGCGCCGCGCGCATTCACCTACCTGATAGTGAGCGCGCCCGTCCGCATCCCTTGCCTAAGCTGGACCCTCTCCCCATCGCTCGCGCCGCGCTGGCGGCGAATCAGGAGTCCGGCATGCACAACAACAATAATGGCTACCCCTCCAGCGCCGTGGCCTGGTCCACGGTGGCGATCCTGATGATCGCCTACGTCCTGTCGTTCATCGACCGGCAGATCCTCAACCTGCTGGTCGGGCCGATTCGCCGCGACCTGGCGATCAGCGACACGCAGATGAGCCTGCTGATGGGCTTGTCCTTCGCGCTTTTCTATACCCTCTGCGGCATCCCGCTCGGACGCATGGCCGACAGCCGTAGCCGGCGCGGCCTGATCACCTTCGGTGTACTGGTGTGGAGCGCCATGACCGCGGCCTGCGGCCTGGCCCGGCAGTACTGGCAGTTCCTGGCGTTCCGTGTCGGCGTCGGCGTGGGCGAGGCGGCCTTGTCGCCGGCGGCCTATTCGCTGATCGCCGACAGCTTCCCCGCGCAGCGCCGCGCCACCGCCATCAGCGTCTACTCGATGGGCATCTACCTCGGCTCCGGGCTGGCCTTCCTGCTCGGCGGCCTGGTGATCAAGTTCGCCTCGGCGCAAGGCGACCTGCACCTGCCGGTGCTTGGCGACGTGCGTCCCTGGCAATTGATCTTCCTGGTGCTCGGCGCCGCCGGTGCGCTCTTCACCCTGCTCATGCTGGCAGTCAAAGAGCCGCAGCGGCGTGGCGTCGGTGCTGGGGTCGAGGTGCCGATGCGCGAAGTCGGCGCCTACCTGCGGGCCAACCGTCGCACGGTGATCTGCCACAACTTCGGCTTCGCCTGCATCTCCTTCGCCAGCTACGGCAGCGGTGCCTGGGTGCCGACCTTCTTCGTCCGCACCTACGGCTGGGACGCCGGGCACGTCGGAGTGGTGTACGGCAGCATCGTTGCAGTGTTCGGCTGCCTGGGCATCGTCTTCGGCGGCCGCCTGGCCGACCGCTGGGCCAAGCGCGGGCGCAGCGACGCGAACATGCGGGTCGGCCTGCTGGCTGCCTGCCTGGTGCTGCCGCTGTCGCTGATCTACCCGCTGCTGGACAACGCCAACCTGGCCGCCGCCTTGCTGGCGCCCACGGTGTTCTGCCTGAGCATGCCGTTCGGCGTGGCCCCGGCGGCGATCCAGGAGATCATGCCCAACTCGATGCGCGGCCAGGCCTCGGCCATCTACCTGTTCGTGGTCACCCTGTTCGGCCTGGGCGTCGGCCCGACCGCGGTGGCGCTGGTCACCGACTTCGTCTTCCACGACGACATGGCCCTGCGCTACTCGCTGCTGATCGTCACCAGCGTGGCCCTGCTGGCGGGCGTGGTGTTCCTCGCCAAGGGCCTGAAGCCCTATCGCCAGAGCCTGGAGCACCTGAAGAGCTGGAGCCTGCAGCGCGAGGCCGGGCAGGACGGCGACGCGCTGCAACGGCAGCCGGCGTGAGCCTCAGCGCCAGCAGTCGCTGACGCTGCCGGTGCCGCTGCTGCCCTTTTCGCCCTGCGCGGTCAGGGTGAGCTGAGTGCACTTTTCATCGGTGAAGGTTGGATCGGCGGCGAGGGTGTAGCCCCCGTCGCCGCCGCTGCTGCTGACCGCGAGGGTGTAGAGCCCGGTTGGCGAGGTGACCGTGCTGCCGTTGGTGCCGGTGAGGTTCAGGTTGGCCACGGCGGACTGATCGGTGACATAGCCGGAGCTCGGGTTGAGTGCGTACCAGCGCTCTTCCTGGGCGGCGGCCTGGTTGAGCAGGGCCTGGCCTTCCGCGCGCTTGCCGCGCAGCACGTATTCCACGTAGCTCGGATAGGCGATGGCGGCCAGGATCGCCAGGATCACCGTGACCACCATCACTTCCAGCAGGGTGAAGCCACCCTCGAATCTTTGCTCGTTCATTCCTGTTCCTTGATGTTCAGCCAGTTGCGCCGACCGGATGCCGAGCTGCTGGTGGCCACGTCCACGCAGCCGTTGCTGCCGCAGACGTTGACGTCGCTGCTGGTCGAGCTGGTGTTGCTGAGGGTGAAGCCGCCTTTCAGGCCGTTCATCTGGATGCCGGAGACGACACTGCTGTTGTAGAGGTCGCTGTCGTCCACCACGCCGTCCTTGTTCAGGTCCAGCGTGGTGAAGTCGGTGGCCCCGCCGGTATACGGATCGAGGGTCATGAGCCAGGTGGTGACGCCGTCCGCGCAGGGGTCTTCGTTGGGTGTGAGGGTGCTGGTGAGCAGCACGCCGGCGGTGACGTAGGGATTGTTGACCACCATCTCGCCGGTGCTCGGCAGGTCGAGGTACCAGCCGTACTTCGAGACATTGCCGCTGCTGTCGTACCAGGTGACGTCGTTGTCGCTGACCGTTCGCACCGTCTGGGTGACCGCCGTGCCGTTGTTGTCGAACGAGGCAGTCACTTCGCTGGTGCTGATGGTCTGCTGCTGCAGCTTGCTGCGACTGAGTGTCGGCGTGCTGCTGGTGCTTTCGCCGGCGGTCTGCCGATCCCAGATGCCGTACAGGCTCATGGCCTTGGTGGTGTTCGGGTCGGCGTCGTCGGACTCGATGTACTTGCCGGTGCCGAACGCCACGAGGTAGCCGGTGCCGGAGCTGTGCTTGACCAGGTAGGGCGCAGTGGTTATCGGCTGCACCTGGCCGGACGCGGTGGTCGCGGTGTACAGCGGCGTGCCGCCGAAGGAGACCTTGAAGCTGCCGGCGGTGGTGCTAGCCGTCAGGCTGCCCGCGCCGATCAGGTCGAAGCGCCAGAGGTTGCCGTGAAGGTCGCCGGCGTAGACGTAGTCGGTGACCAGGTCGCCGTTGATGTCGGCGGCGCGCGGCGTCGCCAGGCCATTGGCGGTGGTCGTGCCGTCGCTGGCGGTGAGCGCATTGATCAGGCTGCCGTCCTTGACGTCCATCAGGTAGAGCACGGCCTTGTCGTTGGCGCCGTTGTAGCCGTTGCCGAGGATCACCGCCCAGGTGCCGTTGTGCAGCAGGCTGATGGTCGGGCGCGAGTAGGTGTAGCCCAGCTCGCTGTAGTCGCTGTCGCTGTAGCTCTTCTCCCAGAGCAGCTTGATGTTCGCCGGGTCGGTGATGTCCAGCGCGAACAGTGCCCGTCCGCCGCCACGCAGGGTGCCGACCAGGACGGTGTGCCAGGCGCCGCTGAAGTAAACGTCGGCGGTCACTGGCGAGCCGTCCACGTAGTACTGGTGCGTCTTGCTCGTGTAGCTGCTGTCGCTGAGCTTGTAGAGGTTGCTGACCACCGCGCTGGGCACGTAGGCGAAGACTTCCTTACCGTCGCCGTCGAAGGCGTGCAGCATGCCGTCGTTGGCGCCGACGTAGATCCGCGTCGCGCGTGCGCTCCAGGTGTCCTTGAAGGTCGTGTAGGAAGTGTCCGTGCTGCCGAGCGTGGCGTTCATCAGCGAAGACAGGCGGTTGGGCGCGCCCACCAGTACCGGCGAGGAGTCGATGATGTCGCCGAGCACGCTGCTGCGCGTGCGGAACAGGCTGCCCTCGTTGCTGCGATCGCCGCGCAGGAAGGCGACGCGCTTCTCGCCATTGCTGTCGATGACTCCCGCGTAGGTCTTGTTCAGCGTGGTCTGCTGGGCGCTGCTCAGGTTGCTCCAGGTGAAGTCCTTGAGCCCGGTGGTGCTGCCGCTGCTGGCCATCTTCACCACGCGGGTGGAGTAGGCGCTATTTCCGCTGCCGTAAATGGCGTCGAGCTCATCCTTGGCGCTCCACACCTGGGTCTGGGTGCCGGCGGTGGTGTCCTGCTGGTACTTGATCAGGTCGCCGCTCCAGTCGGCGCTGTTGAACTTCGGCGTGTAGCTGTAGAGCGCGCTGTCAGTGGTGCTGCTATCCGAGTCGAGCAGGGGCGAGCTGGTCAAGGCCGGGCTGGCGCCGGAGTCTTCGCGTTGCGAGATGCGGTTGACGACGTTCTGCAGGGCTTCTACCAGTTCGCCGGGCGAGTCGACGCTGAAGAACTCGCCACGCGAATCGATCGCGGCATGCCACAGGTCGTAGACATTGTTGGCGCTGCCGGAGCTCGCTGCCGGCCAGTTCAGGGTGCCGGCAACGAGCTTGTCGTAGTCGCCGGAGTAGGTGTCGCCGCCCCAGGCCGGGTTGGTCAGGCTGGTGGTCAGTCCGAGGCCGACGAAGTAGCTGACCATGTGCTGCCAGGTCGCCGGGTCGTTCTTCGGGTTCCAGTACTGGGTGGTGGCGTTGCTGTTGCTTTCGGCGACATAGGCCGGCACCTCGTTGGCGATGTTCGGTTGGGCGTCGGTCGCCCAGTACTTGAACGCCAGGTCGGCCAGGGTGTTGGAGGTGCTGTCCTTGTAGGGCGCGCGTGGCGTGTAGGACTGCCCGTCGGGCAAGGTCTGGGTGGCGTTGTCGTATTCGCCATGGCTGCCGGCGGTGTTCCAGATGCCGTCGGTCAGGGTGATGCCGTAGCTGGCGCGGCAGCTGTACAGCGGGGTTTCGCTGGAGCCGATGGAATAGGCATAGGGGCTGTACTTGCCGGTCAGGCTCAGCAGCGCGCCGACGCGGTCGACTGCCGCGAGCAGCGGGGTTCCCTGGTTGAAGTAGATGTCGCCCAGCCACTCGAAGAACTGTGCCCGGTGGGTGCCGGAGAAGGTCCCCAGGCGGTTGTCGTAATAGGTGGTGCTGGTGTTGCTCAGACCCCGGCAGTTGTAGCTGGAGGTGTAGGTGCTGCTGGTGATGCAGGTGTCGCTGGTGCCCAGTGCCTGCCAGCTCAGGCGGGCGTTATCCGGCAGCGAGGAGAAGGCGATGTTGGCGCCGGACTGGGTGGCCAGCTCGCGGTTGCGATAGAAGCTGTACCAGTTGGCGAAGTTCTGCCGCTCGTCACCCCCGCTGGGGCTTGAGGTGGAGGAAACGTTCACCAGCTTGTAGCAGTTGTCGTCGTTGGTGCTGGCGGTGCAGCCGCTCAGGCCTGTGTTGTAGACGTAGTAGTACGCGGGAACACCTGTCTTGGTGCGGTCCGTGGTGGTGACGGTGGTGGTCGTCACCGGCGTGGCGGTGGTGGTGACGGTGACCGTGTACTTCTTGTTGTTGCCGTTGCCGGACGATGTGCACTTGATGTTCGAGTAGCTCGTGGTCGTGGTGGTGCTCGTCGTGGTGGTCACTCCATTGCTGGTACTGCTGGTCGACGACGTGCTGCTAGTGCTGCTGATATTGGCAGGGCAACTGCTGGCGCTGGTTGCGTAGGTGACGCTGTTGGTCACAGTGCTAGTGCCGGTACTGCTGCTGCTCGTAGTGCTCGAACCGAAGTCCGCCGAAGGGTTGGCTGCCAGGTAGTAGACCTTGCCCGTTCCGCTGTATGAGGTGTAGCCGGTATAGGTCCAGTAGGTGCTGTCGGTGGTCGCGCGGGCGGTGTCGTATTCCCAGCTGACCATGTATGCCGAACTGAGGTCGAGGCTGCCCTTGCTGGTCTTGAAACCGTTGACGTATGCGGCGGTGAAGCTGGTCGTCAGCGGGGTGTAGGTCATGCCGCCGTTGCTGTAGGTGACGCTGTACGGTGCCTGATAGGTGACGTTCGGGTTGTAGTACAGCGGGTTGAACGTGGACGACTTGGCGCGTCGGCTCGTGCGCACCTGGTCTGCCGTATAGCCGTTGAAGGTCGAGCCCGTGGCCGGGTTCAGCCCGTCCGGGGCGAAGGACCAGCGCATGCTGTTCGAGTTGTCGAGGGTCACCATGATGTTCGGCGCCACGCCTTCTGTGAGGAACAACGGCTGCTGGCTAAGGGTGAGAGTGGCGGCGTCGGTCGGGTTGGCCACAGCGAGCAGGAGGCCGCCGAGCAGGGTCGGCAGCCAGGGCAGGGCGAGGCGTCGATTCACGTCGGGCTCCTCAGTAGTAACGGCGAATGGTGACGGTCTGCAGCACGCTGGTGAGGCGCTTGCCGTCGGCCTGGGCGGCTGCGCTCACCCGGTAGTAGTGCGGTCCGCGCCCCTGGGAGCGCTCGTCGGGATCGGTGATCTCGACGTTTCCGCCGGAGTCGGCGGGATCGAAGGCGATGTAGGCAGCGTTCCAGCGCGGCACGGTGGTGAAGGTAGTGCTGCCGTCCATGCCCAGGTAGGCGATAGAAGTGGCGTCGCTGCTCCACCAGGAGGTTCCGGCCGTGGTGTTGGTGTCGTACTTGTCGCTGGCCAGGACGCACAGGTTGGCGTGGTTGGCGACGCTAGCGGTGCAGGAGTCGGAGCCCTGGTCCAGGCTGGTCTGCGCGGCCAGCCGCCGTTCGCCTTCGCGCAGTGCCGATTCGGCTGCCGCGCGGGCGTGTTGCTGTTCGCCGAGGTTGCCGATCAGGCGGGTTTCGGTGGTGGTGCTGCGCATGCTGCCGAGGGCGATCAGGGTGCCGAGCAGCAGCATCACCAGGGCGATGACCAGCGTGGCTCCGGTTTGTGTGCGGGCGCTTGGGTGTTGGCTCATGGCATCAGGTTCCTCAGCATCACGCTGCCCTGGGCGATCTGGTAGGCGTAGGCGGTGTCTTCGCTCAGGGTCTTGCCGCTGATGGTTTTCCAGCGGCTGGCGATATCGCTGCTCATGCCGCCGCGGGTGACGGCTCCGCTGGCGAGCAAGGCGGCATAGCCAACGGACAGGCTGCTGGCGTTGGTCGACGGGAGGGTGGAGAAGACGAAACCGGCCACGCCGCTGATCAAGGTCTGCTCGGTGCCGTCCTGCGCCTTGCAGGTCAGGGTGCCGCTGCTCGGCGTGCTGCCGGCGACGTAGCTGATGCGGGTGAGGATGCTGGTGCCGCGCGGCACGAACTTGCCCAGGCAGTCGTACTGGTTGCCGCTCGAGGCCTGGGCGGTCTCGTCGCTCGCGCCCTGGTAACGGATGCAGATGCCGGTTTTGTCGCTGGTCAGCTGGAAGGTCTGCCCGGCGCTGAAGGCTGGGCAGCCGTTGCTGCTGCCCAGAGCCGGGAAGGCGCTCTCCAGGGAGTCCTGCGGCAGATGGCGATAGCCGGTGCGGGCCAGTTGCTGGTCCAGCAGCAACAGGGCGTAGCGCGCGTTCTCCTGGTTACTCAATTGACCCTGCTGGAACTGGAAGTGGGCCTTGTTGTTGATGTACAGCTGCGTCGCGCCGAGGATCAGCAGGCTGCCGATAGCCAAGGCGACCATCAGTTCGATCAGGGACAGGCCGGTCTGGCGCCCCGGGGATACATGGGTGGACATGCCGGACCTCAGAGTTCGCCGCGCAGGCGGTAGGTGCACAGGTTGTCGTCGCATTGGCCGGTCGGGTCCTTCCAGGCGATCTGGATCAGCACGGCCGAACTGGGGGTGGCGCTGCAGATGCCGTCCGACTGGCTGGGGCAGACGCTGTAGCTGGCGCTGAGGATCGCGCTGGTCACCGGCAGGCTCGCCTGCACCGACTGCAGCCAGCAGGCCAGGTCGGCCTTGGCCACATCGCTGCCGCCAGCGCCGCGATCACGTGTGGAGCAGTCGCTACGCGTAGTGGTCTCGAAGGCGTCGCCGAGTGCCTTGTAGTAGGCCGAGCTGCTGCTGAATTTGTTGCTGCTCAAGGCGCCAGCCGGGTTGCTGCGCATTTCTTCGAGCAACTGCTGGGCGAGCTGGATGGCCTCGTTGCGCTGCAGCGCGTCCTGGGTATAACGCATGCTTTTGCCCTGCAATGCGGCCATGCCGAGCGCACCGACACTGACCAGCAGCAGGCTGATCAGGACTTCCAGCATGCTGAAGCCACGTTCGCCTCTCATGACGAGCACTCCGTCGAGCTGCTGGTGATCTGTCCGCTGCCATAGATTTGCAGGACCCGGCCGGTAACGGTGCTGGAGCCGGAGGTGGGGCAGAGGGTGATCGTCAGGCTGGTCGTTTCGCCGGATAGCGTGCCCGACGGCGAGAAACTGAGCCTGGTGCTGCTGGCGGTGGCAGTGACGCTGCTGGAGCCGTTGATTCCCTCGCTGCCGTACTTGCGCAGGACCTCGTTCCCGGCATCGACCTCGAGCGCACCGACCCAGTTGCTGTCGGTGGCCTTGACGGTTACCGAAGTCCCACGCGTGATCGCCTCGCTGCGAGCGTATTGCAGCAGGTGGGTGAGTTCGGCACTCACGGTGTCGACCTTATTCTTCTGGATCAGGTCGCCGAACATGGGCGTGGCGAGGGTGGCCAGGATCGCCAGGACGGCGAGGGTGACCATCAGCTCGACGAGGGTGAAGCCTCGGTTCGTTTCGTTTCCCGGCATGGCGGATTCCGCTGGCGTATGGACGGTGGAGCCGGTACGCGCCCGGCATGGCCGTGCATGGATATCCGTTGCATGTAAGGGGAGTTTTTGCCGTCTGTATCAGGAGGCGAACATGACCGCGAACGGTCGGATCGGAGGGGCGAGCGGTAGCGTGTGTCAGCGCCGAGGTGGCAGAAAAAAGCCCCGCATCGCGGGGCTCTTTTCGTCAGTGCGCCGGCTCCGGCTCGGTGGCGGGGAGGGCGTCCTTCTTCGCCAGCAGCGTGTAGACGCAGGGCAGGACGAACAGGGTGAAGAGGGTGCCCACGCTCATCCCGGTGGCGATCACCACGCCGATGTCGAAGCGGCTCACCGCGCCCGCGCCGCTGGCCAGCAGCAGCGGGATCACGCCCAGGACCATGGCCGCGGTGGTCATCAGCACCGGGCGCAGGCGGATGGCCGCGGCTTCTTCCACCGCTTCGCGCACCGACAGGCCGCGCTCGCGGCGCAGCTGGTTGGCGAACTCGACGATGAGGATGCCGTGCTTGCTGATCAGGCCGATCAGCGTCACCAGACCGACCTGGGTGTAGATGTTCAGGCTGGACAAGCCGAGGAACAGCGGCACCAGCGCGCCACAGATCGACAGCGGCACCGTGACCATGATCACCAGCGGATCGCGGAAGCTCTCGAACTGCGCCGCCAGCACCAGGAAGATCACCGCCAGGGCCAGGGCGAAGGTCAGCATCAGCGCGTTGCCTTCCTGCACGAATTGCCGCGAGGCGCCGGCGTAGTCGAAGGCGAAACCGCGCGGCGACTCATCGGTGGCTATTTGCTTAACCGTGTCGATCGCTTCGCCCATGCTGACCATCGGCACGCCGGAGATGATCGCCGAGTTGAGCTGCTGGAACTGGTTGAGCTGGCGCGGGCGGGCGCGCTCGTGCAGGGTCACCAGGGTCGACAGCGGCAGCAGGTCGCCCTGGCCGTTCTTCACGTAGTAGCTGCCCAGCCAGTCGGGGTTGTCGCGGAAGCGCCGCTCGACCTGGGCGATCACCTTGTAGCTGCGCCCGTCGATGGTGAAGCGGTTGATCTCGCCTTCGCCCAGCAGGCTGGCCAGGGTGACGCCCAGGTCCTGCATGGAGACGCCCATCTGCGCGGCTTTTTCGCGGTCGATGTCGACCACCAGCTCCGGTTTGTCGAAGGCCAGGTCGAGGTCGAGGAAGGCGAACTTGCCGGACGCCTCGGCGCGCTTCTTCACCCGCTCGGCGACCTGCAGCAGCGACTCGTAGTCGTTGGCGGTGTTGATCACGAACTGGAACGGCAGGCCCTCGCCGGTGCCCGGCAGCGACGGCAGGTTGAAGCCGAAGATCTGGATGCCGGGGATCTTGTCCAGCTCCGCCTGCACCGCGCGCAGCAGCTCCATCTGGCTGCGTTTGCGCTCGTCCCAGGGCTTGAGCAGCATGCCGCCTATGCCGGTCTGCACGCCGTTGTAGCCATTGATCTGGAACGCCGAGTAGTACTCGGGGAAGGTGCGGAAGATGCTCTCGAACTGGCTGGTGTACTTGTTCAGGTAATCCAGGTTCGCGGTCTGCGGCGCGCTGCTCATGATGAACACGATGCCCTGGTCTTCCTCGGGCGCCAGCTCCTTGTGGGTGAACATCAGCAGCAGCGGGATGATCGCCAGCACCAGCGCGCCGAACACCAGCACCACCGGGCGGCTGTCGAGCGTGGCATGCAGGCTGCGCTGGTAGCGGCGCTTGAGCGCTTCGAACATCACGTCCAGGCGATGCGCCAGGCCGCTGGGGTTTTCCTCGTGGCGCAGTAGGCGCGAGCACATCATCGGCGACAGCGTCAGCGCGACTATCCCGGAGATGATCACCGCACCGGCCAGGGTGAAGGCGAACTCCTTGAACAGCGCGCCGGTCAGGCCGCTGAGGAAGCCGATGGGGGCGTACACCGCGGCCAGGGTGATGGTCATGGTCACCACCGGCACGGCGATTTCCCGCGCGCCTTCGATGGCACCCTGGAACGGCGTCTTCCCTTCCTCGATGTGACGGTGGATGTTCTCCACCACGACGATGGCGTCGTCCACCACCAGGCCGATGGCGAGTACCATCGCCAGCAGCGTCAGCAGGTTGATCGAGTAACCCATGGCCTGCATGAAGAACAGCACGCCGATCATCGACAGCGGGATGGTCACCACCGGGATCAGCACCGAGCGGAAGGCGCCGAGGAACAGGAAGACCACGACGATGACGATCAGGATGGCTTCGCCGAGGGTCTTCACCACCTCGTCGATGGATGCCTGGATGAAGCGCGTGGCGTCGTAGGCGATGGTCACCTTGAGGTTCGGCGGCAGCTGTTCTTCCAGCTCCGGCAGCTTGGCGCGGACTTCCTTGATCACGTCCAGCGGGTTGGAGCTGGGCGTGCCCTTGATGCCGATGTACACCGAGGGAATGCCGTTGAAGGAGCTGACCGAGTCGTAGCTCGCCGCACCCAGCTCGACCTTCGCCACGTCGCCCATCAACACCCGGCGGTCACCGAAGGTCTTCAGCGGGATGGCGGCGAAAGCCTGCGGCGACTTCAGGTCGGTGGCGGCGTTGACGCTGGTGAGCACCAGCTCGCCCTTCACTTCGCCGGCGGCGGACAGGAAGTTGTACTTGCGCACTGCGTCATCGATGTCGCTGGCGGTGATGCCGTAGGCGGCCATCTTCACCGGGTCCAGCCACAGGCGCATGGCGAACACCTGGTTGCCGAGGATCTCCGCCTCGGAGATGCCCGGCAGGGTGGCGAGCTTGGGCTGGATCACGCGGGACAGGTAGTCGGTGATCTGCGGGTTGCTCATCTGTTCGCTGAAGAAGCTGATGTACATCAGCGCCGAGGCGTCGGCGGCTTCCTTGTCCAGCACCGGGTCTTCGGCGTCGGGTGGCAGCTGGGTCTTCACTTCGCCGATCTTCGACAGCAGCTCGGTCACCAGGCGGTCGGTATTGGCGCCGATGTGCGCGTAGATCGAGATCACCGAGTAGTTCTGCCGGCTCACCGAGGTCATGTAGTCGATGCCTTCGGCGCTGGCCAGGCTCTGCTGCAGCGGCTGGGTGATGTAGCCCTGGATGGTCTCGGCGTTGGCCCCGGCATAGAAGGTGGTGACGGTGATCAGCGCGTTCTCCATCTGCGGGTATTCGCGGATCACCAGGCGGCTGAAGGCCTGCATGCCGAGCAGGACGATCAGCAGGCTGACCACGGTGGCCAGCACGGGGCGACGGATGAACGGATCGGTAAAGGCCATGGTTCCAGTCCTTTGTCATTCGGCCTGCGCGCTATGCGGCAGCAGGCGGGGCGGCGCGTGGCCGCCGTGCAACGGTTGCGCTCAGCGGGCGTCGGCGGTGATCGCCACCGGTGTGCCGCTGTCGAGCTTGAGCTGGCCGGAGGTGACCACCTGCTCGCCGGCCTTCAGGCCTTCGAGGATCACCGCACCGCCTTCGCGACGCTCGCCGACCTTGACGAAGCGGCGCTCCACGGTCAGTTCCGGCTGGCCCTTGGCGTCGTTCACCGGCTTGCCGGCCTCGTCCTTCTTCGGCACCACCACGTACACCGAGTTGCCGTAGAGGGTGAAGGCCACCGCGGTTTCCGGCACCACCACGCGCTGCAGCTTCTCCGGCAGCTCCACCTCGATGTTGGCGAACATCCCCGGCAGCAGCTTGCCCTCGGGGTTGGCCAGGCTGGCGCGGACCTGCAGGTTGCGGGTCTGGTTGTCGACGCGCGGGCTGATCGCCTCGATGCGGCCCTCGAACTGCATCTGCGGGTACGCCGCCACGCGCACGCTGATGCGCTGGCCGGTGCGCAGCAGGGGGAAGTCCTGCTCGGGCAGGAAGAAGTCCACCAGCAGCGTCGACAGGTCCTGCAGGGTGGCGATGGCGTTGCCCGGCGACAGGTAGTCGCCGACGTCCACCTGGCGGATGCCGATGGTGCCGTCGAAGGGCGCGAGGATGCGCTTCTTCGCCAGCAACGCCTTGAGCTGCGCGACCGTGGCGCTGGAGCGCGCCAGCTGGGCGGCCAGGCGGTCGTACTCGCTCTTGGAGATGGCCTGGCGGCCGACCAGGCTGCGACCGCGCTCGAACTCCACCTGGGCCAGGCCCAGGTCGGCCTCGGCGGTGTGCAGGGTGGCGGTCTCGACGTCGTTTTCCAGCTGCACCATCGGCTGGCCGGCGCGGACTTTTTGCCCGGAGATGAACAGCAGGTCGCGCACGGTGCCGGAGACTTCCGCGGTCAGGGTCACGCCCTGGTTGGCGCGCAGGGTGCCGATGGCCGGCAGCCGGCTCTGCCACTCGCGCTGCTCGGCGGCCGTGGCGGTCACGTTGACCGGCGGGCGCGGCGCGCTGAACTGGGCGATCTGCTGTTTGATGGAGAGGTATTTGGTCCCGGCGAGCGTCACCACTATAACGGCGACCACGCCGAGCATGATCAGCATGCGGCGCAACATTGTCCTGTTCCTTGGTACGTGCCTGGCGAAACACCACCACAAGTGGGTCGCCCTGCCTGGCGGCCTTCCGGATGCAGTGGCATCAGGCCCTTAAGCCGTTGATTTATGCCCCATTGCGGGGCAGAAGAGCGCACATTAGACGCAGTTCGCCTCGCCGTCAAAGGGCCCTGGTAGCAAGACGTTTCCTACGGAAAGCGAATTAGGAACTTGTAGGACGGTGCTGAAGGCGCGGCAGGAGCGGCAGGATCGGGAAAGGGGAAGCCACATCCCTGTGGCGAGTCGGCTCAGGCGCCGAGGCGGTGGGTGACGCCGCTGAGGTCGCCGGAGAGCCCGTGCAGGTGCTGGCTGGCCTGCTGGGTGCGTTGCACGTTTTCGTTGTTGGTGGTGGCGATGGCGGTGATCTCGGTGAGGTTGCGCGAGATGTCTTCGGCCACCGAGGTCTGCTCTTCCGCGGCGGTCGCGATCTGCCGGTTCATGTCGCGGATGGCTTCCACCGCCTGGGTGATGTTGTGCAGCATGCTGCCGGCCTGGGTCACCTGCTCCAGGCCTCCCTCGCTGCGGCTCTGGCCGTTCTCGATGGCGCGCACGGCGTTGAGCGCGCCGGTCTGCACGGTGTCGATGATCTGGTGGATCTCTGCGGTGGATTCGGCGGTGCGTTGCGCGAGAGTGCGTACCTCGTCGGCGACCACGGCGAAGCCACGGCCCTGTTCGCCGGCGCGGGCGGCTTCGATGGCGGCGTTGAGGGCGAGCAGGTTGGTCTGCTCGGCGATGCCGCGGATCACTTCCAGTACCTTGCCGATGCGGCCGCTGTCGGCTTCCAGGCGGCGGATCACCTCGGCGGTGCTGGAAATCTCGCTGCTGACCCGGCTGATGGTGTCGATGGTCGACTGCATCACCTGCTCGCCAGCTTGCGCATGGTGGTCGGCATCGTCGGCGGCGCGGGCAGCGTCGGCGGCGTGGCGCGCGACTTCCTGGGCGGTGGCGGACATCTCGTGCATCGCCGTGGCCACCTGGTCGGTGCGCGAGAACTGCTCGCGGGTGCCCTCGGCCATCAGGGTGGCGATGGCATTCAGCTCGCCGCTAGCGCTGTCCAGCTCGTTGGTGCTGCGCTTGAGGCGGTTGAAGGTGTCGGCGAGGAAGTCCCGCAGCGTATTGGCGGCGCGGGCCAGGCGGCCCAGTTCGTCCTGGCGGCTGGCGTCGACGCGTTCGCCGAAGTTGCCCTGGGACAGTTGGGCGATGTGCTCGATCAGCCGGGAGATCGGCCCGATCAGGTTGCGGTTGACCAACCACAGGCTGAACAGGCCGAGCAGGACACCGGCGGCGATCAGCACCAGGCTGCCGAAGATCACGGTGCTGCGGGCGCTGGCGCTGATCAGCTGCGATTGCTGGTCGGCCTGCTGGTGCAGGCTGGCGACCAGGGCGCTCATCTGTGCGCTGGCGTTGCGGTCGATGCCCTTGACCGCGGCGTCGCCGGCACGCGGTTCGCTACCGGCGGCCTTGTAGGCGGCCAGACCCTTGCGGTAGGCCTCGCCGAGCTGGCGGTGATCGTCGCGCAGCTGGCTGACCTGGCGCTGCAGCTCGGCATCGCCGGCGGCGTTTTCGTTCAGGCGCTGGAGGATGTCCTGTACCTGGCGCTCCTGTTCCTCGAACTGGCCCCAGTACTTGTCCAGGTCGGCGGGCATCTGGCCGCGCAGCAGTACGTCCTTCCAGTCCTGGACCTGGATCTTGAAGGCCAGGTTGGCCTGGTCGATCAGTTGCGCCGAGCGCACCGGGCCGCTGAGCAGGCCCTGGTAGGCGTTGACGCTGCCGGAAAGGAACTGGAAGCACGCCAGTGCAACGAGCAAAACGAGCAGCAGGCTGCCGCCGAGCAGAGAAAGAATCTGCGCGCGCAGGGAGGTTCGGAACATCGTGGGTACGCCTCGCGGACGTGGAGTGGGATTCGGTCAGAACAGAAATCGGCCGCGCCTGCCGCCGCATGAGAGGCGGCAGACGAGCGGTGTCGGAAGATTCTGAAGGAGTCTGGTTACGCTTCGACGGAAGCCCTGGCGCGGATCAGGAAGCCAGGTGCAGGTGGTTGTCCCAGAACGCCGGCGGCAGTTGCAGCGGCTGCATGGCGATCTCGGCCTTGCGGCAGTCGTAGAGGCGGCAGCGGCCTTGCCCGGAGGTGACCACGAAGCCGTCCTTGACCGCGCCGACGCCGGCGCAGTCGGGCAGCGGGGCGTCCAGGCGCAGGGCGCCGCTGTCGAGGTCCCAGATGAAGAAACGGTTGCCGCGCGGCGCGGTCAGCGCCACCAGGCGCAGCTCGTCGTGCACGGCCACGCTGGCGGTGTACTGGGTCATCGCCTGGCGCTGCTCGTCGGCCAGCGGGAAGGGCTGGAATGGCTGGCCCGGGCGCTTGATGGCGAGCAGGTCGGCGCGTTCGTGGGCGTCGCCCATGTACTGCTGGCAGGCGACTATGGTGCCGTCGCTTGCGATGGCCAGGTGACGCACGCTGTTCATCTGCTGGGGCAGGGTTTCCTTGGAGAGCAGCGCGCCGTCGCGGCGCATCAGCACCAGGCTCGGTTCCATGGCGTCGAGGTTCATTTCTACGCGGCTCTCGGCTTCGGTGCGGATGCCGCCGTTGGCCACGACCAGGGTCTCGCCGTCGGGCATCCAGGCCACTTCGTGGGGGCCCAGGCCGTGGGTCGGGACTTCGCCGGTGTGTGCCAGCCGTTCGCCGTCGAAGCGATATAGGCCCAGCACGCCGCGGC
This sequence comes from Pseudomonas sp. QL9, assembly GCF_041409665.1. Lineage (NCBI taxonomy): Bacteria > Pseudomonadati > Pseudomonadota > Gammaproteobacteria > Pseudomonadales > Pseudomonadaceae > Pseudomonas > Pseudomonas sp. QL9. The sequence continues at coordinate 1,754,803 of NZ_CP166971.1, read as the reverse complement.
CCGGATCGCTGGTGTCGTTCTCGGTGGCGTAGAGCCATTCGCCGTCCTTGTGCCAAACGCCGTGGCCATAGAAGTGGCGGTTCGGCTGCGAGTCGATGGACTGCAGCAGGCAGCCGCTGTCGAGGTCGATCAGGTAGCTGGTGCGGCCCGGTCGGCGTGCGACGAAGAGGGCCAGCGGCCGGTGCGGATGCTGCACGATGGCGTGGCAGCGCAGGCCCACCTCGGTGACGAACACGCAGCTGCCGTCGAGACGGTAGCCGACCGCGTAGTGCTTGCCATCCGCGTCGTCGCGGGCGGACAGCAGCAACGGCTCCTTGCCTTTGCGCGACAGCGTCCAGCCGCCGAAGGAGAGGGCGCCGAGCAGCAGGCTGCCCAGGCCGATCACGTGACGTCGCAACATGGCGTTCACCTCTTTCTCTCAATCACCTTGATCCGGCGAGCATGGGGCCGTGCGTGAGTCCAACGACGCATGGCCCTCGCGCAGCCGATCAATCGCCGTCGTTGGCGTTGAAGCCCAGCTGCACGCCCAGGGCCTTGGCCAGGTCGGTCTCGTGCAGGCGGTGGACGGTGTTCAGGCTGTCGTACAGGTCGTTGAGCTGCTTGATGCCGGCGTCATCCTTGAGCAGGTCGCCCAGCGGCTGCTTGAGCGCGGCGAACTTGCCGTGGACGTCGGCATAGGCCGCGTCGATCTTGCCGGCCAGGTCTTTCTGCTCGCTCGGCAGCAGGCCGCGCAGGCCCTTGCCGTCGGTGCCCTTCCATAGCGCCTCGGCGCCGTTGAGGCTGGACTCCAGGCTGGCGAGCGAGGTGTCGCTGCGCCAGTTCTCGGCCTGGAACGGTTGCGGGATGCCCTTGCTCTGGCGGCCCAGCGGCGTGCCGAGCTTCTTCTTCAGCAGATCGAGGCCGGTGACCTGCACGCGCAGCATCTCGGCGATGGCCTCGTGGGCGTCGGCATAGCGAGCGTTAGGGAATTTGCTCATCTGCGCGAGGGTGCCGTTGTCGGCCTTCCAGCGGCTCAGGATGTCTTCGGCCAGGGCCTGCTGGTGCGCGCCGATGGCTTCCAGCAGCGGGCAGTAGCGCGCCTTGGTGGCGGCGTCGGCGAGGTCGATCTTGGCGTCGAAGAGGATGTATTCGTAGGCTGTCAGGCCCTGCACCACGACGCTGGACTTGGCCAGGCCGGCCGGGTCGATCTGCGGGTTGTCGTTGAGCAGTTGCTCGACCTGGCGAGCGACCAGGTTCTTCTTGTCCGGGTAGAACTGGATCTGCCAGGCCCGGTTGCCTTCGGCCAGTGGCCCGATCAGCAGCGGCTGCAGCTCGGCCCAGGCCTTCTGTGCCGAGACGAAGTCGGCACGCGCCTTGGCCAGGTCTTCCTTGCCCTGGCAGAAAGCCAGGGCGCTGGAGGCCAGCGCGCGGTCGGCGTCGACCCAACGACCATAGGCCGGCAGGATGACCTGCTGCGCCAGCGCGGCGCTGGTGGTCGCCTGCGGGTCCTGCGGCGAGCAGGCGCCGAGGGCGATGGCAAGGCTGGTGAGCAGTAGTCGGGGGCGGAACATGGTCGGCTCCTTAGAGTGAATTCAGGAATTCCAGCAGGGCGCTGCGCTGCTCGGCGTCGAAGGCCAGTACGCGCTGCTTGGCGGCTTCGGCTTCGCCGCCATGCCAGAGCACGGCTTCGAGCAGGTTGCGGGCGCGGCCGTCGTGGAGGAACTGGGTGTGGCCGTTGACCGCCTGGGTCAGGCCGATGCCCCACAGGGGCGCAGTGCGCCAGTCGCGGCCGCTGGCGAGGAATTCCGGGCGGTTGTCGGCGAGGCCTTCGCCCATGTCGTGCAAGAGCAGGTCGCTGTACGGGCGGATGACCTGGTTGGCGAGCTCCGGCTCGGCAGCGTCGGCGTCGGTGGTGAACTTGGGAATGTGGCAGGCGGCGCAGCCGGCTTCGTGGAACAGTGCCTTGCCAGCCAGCACCTGCGGGTCGTCGACCTTGCGCCGCGCCGGCACCGCGAGGTTGCGGGTGTAGAACAGGATCGGGTCGAAGATATTGCGGGTGACCTCGGGCTTGCCGCCGTCGATGGCTTCGCGGCAGGCGGTCTGGGTCTCGGTGCAATCGTCGTGGGGCAGGCGGTCGCTGGTCAGGCCCATGTCGCTGGCGAAGGCATGGGCATTCTGCTGCGGCACGCTCGGTTGCCCGGCCTTCCAGCCGAAACGGCCGAGCACGGTCTTCTGTGCCGCATCGTCCCAGACCTGGTTGGCGCGCCCACGGATACCGTCGCCATTCAGATCCTTGGGATCGGCATTGGCCAGGATCGCCACTTCGGGAATGGCTTCCAGCAGGCCCAGGCCGATCATCGGCGGGGCGATGCGGGCGGAGAACATCGTCTCGGGGTGCATCGGCCCGTAGCCGAGACGGGTAATGCGCAGGATCGGTTTGCGCAGCTCGACCTCGGTGCCATCGGCGAAAGTCACCGTCTGCGGCTCGTAGTCCACCCGCACGCGGGCTTCCGGAACCACCCCGGGAATGGCCGCGTCCTGCAACTGGCCGCCGTACACCGGCTCGGGCACCACGCCCAGGCGCTGCAGGGTCGCTGCGTCGCCGGCGGCGGCGGGAATCGACAGGCGCACCAGCATGGATACCGCGTTGATGTCGTTCGGCCCCGGTGGATGACCACGGCCGTCCTTGATGTGGCAGTTCTGGCAGGCGTTGGTGTTGTACAGCGGACCCAGACCGTCGCGCGCCGTGGTGGTCGAAGGGGCGATGACCCAGGGATTGCGGAAGAAGCTGTTGCCGACGCTGAAGTCCAGACGGCGGCTCGGCGCGAGGTTCGCCGCCGGCATCGAGAAGGCGTTGTGGTCGTTCTGGAACAGGGTGCCGGCACCACCGGAAAGGGCTTCGCCAGGCTCGGCCTCTGCCTTGGGCTGGTCCGGCTTGCAACCGGCAAGGGCGAGCGCGGCGAGCAGCGGAACCAGGAGCAGGGGGCGTGGACGGCGATACATCGGAGCGATCCAGGTGGGTGAAGTGGGCGGCAATCTTAGCAGTTGGGCAAACTCAAATACGAAAAATTTCTATTTGCCGTTGGCGCTTCGAAAAACGCCAAGGCCCCGAGTGCCGGGGCCTTGGCGCGTACCGGAGACTGCTGCGGCCAGGGGCCGCAGCGTCGTGGCGGTCGATCAGAACTGGTGATCGGCGTTGTCCGGCTTGAGGTCCTGGATGCCCAGAGCCGCGGCGGCTTTCTCGATCGAACCGGTCTGCTTGACCAGCGAGGCGATGGCGTCGCGGATGATCTTGTGGTCGGCCTCGTCGGCCGGGGCGATCATCTGGTCGAAGTGCACGCCGTCTTTCTCCGCGCGGTCGACGATGGCCTGCATCTTCGCCTGGGTGCCGTCGAGGTCGGCCTTCAGGGTGTCATTGGCCTGGGCGTCGGCCTTGGCCACCAGCTCGGACAGGCTCGGGCCTTTCACTACGCTGCCATCCACGCGCTTGTACTCGCCCAGGTAGACGTTACGGATGCCGGCGGCATCGAAGTACAGGGTGTGGTGGGTGTTGTCGCTGAAGCAGTCGTGTTCGTCTTCGGTGGAGTTGGCTTCCAGGGCCACTTTCATGCGCTCGCCGGCCAGCTCGCCGAGGGACAGGCTGCCCATGCCGAAGAACATCTTGCGCAGGTTGGTGGACGCGTTGTCGGCCTCCAGCTTGGCGCGGTAGTTATCGGCCACGCCGGATTTCCAGTTGCCGACCATCTCTTCGAGGCTGGACACCAGCAGGTCGGTGGCGGCTTTCAGGTAGGCGGCGCGACGGTCGCAATGGCCGTTGGTGCAGTCCTTGCCTTGGGCGTAGTCGGTGTACGGACGGTTGCCGGCGCCGGGGTTGCTGCCGTTCAGGTCCTGGCCCCAGAGGAGGAACTCGATGGCGTGGTAGCCGGTGGCGACGTTGGCTTCGGAGCCGGCGACTTCGTTCAGGCTGGCCAGCTTCTCGCCGGTGATTTCCTTCACGTCGATCTTGTCTTCGCCGACCTGGATCTCGGTGTTGGCGATGATGTTGGCGCTGGCGGCCGGGTTGCCCTCGGCGTGCTGGTAGTCCTTGGCGACGTAGTCGATCAGGCCTTCATCCAGCGGCCAGGCATTGATCGCGCCTTCCCAATCGTCGACGACCTTGTTGCCGAAGCGGAAGGCTTCGCTCTGCGAGTAGGGGACGCGGGCGGCCAGCCAGGCTTCGCGGGCGGCTTTCAGGTTGGCTTCGCTGGGCTTGGCGATCAGCGCGTCGACGGCGGTCTGCAGGGCCTTGGCGGTGCTCAGGGAGTCGCCGTACACGGCTTCGGCGATATCTGCGTAGTTCTTCACTACCGCCTTGACCGCTGCCTCGTCGGCCTTGATCGCCGGCGCTGCGCTCTGTGTGCTGGCCGCGGGCGCGGCTGCTTGGGCGGCGGCTTCTTTCTTGTCGTCGCCGCAGCCGGCGAGAGAGATGGCGATGGCCAGCAGGCTGGCAGTTGCCCAGGGCATACGAGTCATGACGGGATCCTTTGCATGGAAATGGCGCGAAATGGGGAGCGCAAACGAAAGCGGCAACATAATGCGAAAGATTTGCATTTTTGAAAAGCCGCAATTGCGTTTGGCCATGCCACTGGCCGGCAGGGATCAGCGTCGTTCGATGGAGGGAGGGCTTCCGGCGGCTTCGACCAGGCGTCGCGCCTGCTTCAGGTAGAGGGTCAGCTCGCGGGCGGGCAGCGGCTTGCTGTAGAGGTAGCCCTGACCCTCGTGGCAACCCTGGGCGATGATGTAGGCCTCCTGCTCGACGGTCTCCACGCCTTCGGCGATGACCTGCATGCCGAGGCTTTTGCCGAGCTGGATGATGGCGCGGACGATGGTGGCGTCGTCGTCGTCCTGCAGGAGGTCCTGCACGAAGCTCTTGTCGATCTTGATCTTGTCCAGCGGCAGGCTCTTCAGGTAGCTGAGCGAGGAGTAGCCGGTACCGAAGTCGTCGATGGCGATCAGTGCGCCGGCGCGGCGCAGGCTGAGCAGGTGCTGGGCGGCGGTGGAGATGTCTTCCATCAGGCCGGTTTCGGTGACTTCCAGTTCCAGCGAGCGCGGCGGCAGGCGGTGGATCTGCAGGAAGTTGCTGACTACGCGTGGCAGGGCGCTGTGGCGTAGCTGGATGGTCGACAGGTTGACGGCCATGCGCAGGTCGTCGAAGCCCTGGTCATGCCATTCGCGCAGTTGCCGGCAGGCCTGGTCGAGCACCCACTCGCCGATGGCGAAGATGCTGCCGTTCTGCTCCGCCAGCGGGATGAACAGGTCCGGTGCGACCCAGCCCTGGGTCGGGTGCTGCCAGCGCAGCAGGGCCTCGACGCCGACCACCCGGTGGTCGCGGTAGTCCACCTGCGGTTGGTAGACCAGGTGCAGTTCGTCGCGGGACAGGGCGTCGCGCAGGTCCTTCTCGAGCTCGCGGCGGCGGCGCATCTCGCTGTCGACGCTGGCGATGTAGAACTGGTAGCGGTTGCGCGAGCGAGTCTTGGCCAGGGTCATGGTCTGCTCGGCTTTCTGCAGCAGCTTCTCGGTGCTCTCGCCGTCTTCGGGGTAGAGGGTGATGCCGATGGTGGCGCGCAGCTGGACCGACTGCTGGTCGAGCTGGAAGGGCTGCTCGAGGTCGTCGAGGATCCGTTGCGCCAGTTCCGCCGCCTCGTAGGGTTGCTCGATGTCGGCCTGGATCAGGGTGAACTGGTCGCCGCCCAGGCGAGCCAGGGCGCCGAGATTGGCGCTGTGGGCGCGCAGGCGGTCGGCGAGGGCGATCAGCAACTGGTCGCCGAACTGATAGCCGTGCTGCTCGTTGATGCCCTTGAAGTCGTCCAGGCCCAGGCACAGCACGGCCACGCGGTGCTCCAGGCGGCCGGCGTCGGAGAGGATCTGGTCCAGGCGCTGCTGCAGCAGCTTGCGGTTCGGCAGGCCGGTGAGGAAGTCGTACTGGGAGATGCGCAGCAGGCTGTCCTCGGCTTCGCGGCGCAGGTGGCCGTTGCGCTCGATGGATTCCAGCAACTGGTTGGCGGTGTTGATCCACAGGCCGAGCTCGTTCTGCTCGTGGCCTTGAAGCATGGGCAGCTTGTGCTCGCCGGGGCGGTCGGGGTTGATGCTCGACAGGTTGTCGATGATCCGCCAGAGCGGTTTGGTCAGCAGCCAGTGGTAGACCAGGAACAGCACCAGGGCCATGGCCAGGGCGCGGAGAATGCCGGAGATGAAAATGATGATCGAAGTGACGACGAAGTCCTGGCCGTAGGGAGCGGTGTCCAGGGTGATCTTCAGGTCGCCGTAGTACTCGCCCGGGTCGCCGCGGCCGACCAGGCGGATCGAATAGTGCTGCTCGGGGCCGAGGATGGGGTCGGTGAGCCAGCGGGTCGGGCTGTCCAGCAGCGGGCGGGACTTCTCCGCCAGCATAGGTTCGTCGGGGTGGCCGATGGCGGCATAGCGCACAGCCTCGTGCTGGAACAGGCCTTCGAGGACCTGCATCGCCATGTCGCGGTCGAGACTGTAGACCGCCTGGGTCGAGGGGTCGCGGACCATGGCCAGGATGCGTTGGGCATCGGAATGCACGGCCTGGCGGGCCTTGTAGGCATCGAAGACGATCTGTGCGCAACTCAGGACGACGCCGACCACCAACGCCGCGAGCAGAACTACGCGCAGCAGCTTCAGTGAGAGTCGGTGCCGGGGGTCCAGTTTCAAGGTGCTGCTTTCCTTGTGCATCGCCATCCGGCGAGAGACTGGTCTGAGTATTGGCAAACGGCGCTTTGACGTCAAAGGGCCATCACATGTTTTCTTGACGACGTCGACTTTCAGGTTAGCTGACAGCGGTCGCGCCGGTGCAGAAAACAGAAACCCGGCACAGGGCCGGGTTTCCGCTGGAGCAGTGAAGGTATCAGGCAGCGAAGTTCTGCGCTACGTAGTCCCAGTTCACCAGGTTCCAGAACGCTTCTACGTACTTCGGACGCAGGTTGCGGTAGTCGATGTAGTAGGCGTGTTCCCATACGTCGCAGGTCAGCAGCGGGGTGTCGCCGCTGGTCAGCGGGCAGCCGGCGCCGATGGTGCTGGCCAGGGCCAGGGAGCCGTCGGCCTTCTTCACCAGCCAGCCCCAGCCGGAACCGAAGGTGCCGACGGAAGTCTTGGTGAACTCTTCCTTGAACTTGTCGAAGGAACCGAAGGCGGCGTTGATGGCATCAGCCAGGGCGCCGGTGGGCTGGCCACCGCCGTTGGGGCTCAGGCAGTTCCAGTAGAAGGTGTGGTTCCACACTTGGGCCGCGTTGTTGAAGATGCCGCCGGAAGAGGTCTTGACGATGTCTTCCAGGCTCTTGCCTTCGAATTCGGTGCCGGGGACCAGGTTGTTCAGGTTCACGACGTAGGTGTTGTGGTGCTTGTCGTGGTGGTATTCCAGGGTTTCCGCCGAAATGTGCGGCTCAAGGGCATTCTTCGCGTAAGGCAGCGGCGGCAATTCGAAAGCCATGGTGTCTCTCCTTCTTCCTCAGGTCTGGGCTAGCGCGGCGAACGCGCGACCGGTACACGGGGCCGGTTCGGTGGGTGTCGCGGCATCCGTGCGTAGCGCTCCGCAACGATGAGCGAAGTGCGCGCCGGGTGCGTCCAGCCGGCCTAGCTAGCTGGCGCCGCGAACGTCGGATCATAGCACCGGCCCCCCGGCATATCCACGCATCAACTGTAGGGGCAAACGCCCCGGCAGCGGCCTTGCGTGGCATTCGCGAAGTATCGGCGGGCAAGCATGACAAAGCGTCGTGCGTGTGCCCGCCGTGTTCAGTTGGCGAGCACCAACTGGCTGGCCATGCCCAGCATCATCACCGCGACCATCAGGTCGACCAGGCGCCAGGTGGTCGGCCGCGCCAGCCAGGGCGAGAGCCAGGCGGCGCCGAGGGCGAGGGTGAAGAACCACAGCAGCGAGGCGCTGGCGGCACCCATGGCGTAGGCGCCGGGCGCGGCCTGCTGGGCGCCGAGGGAGCCGATCAGCAGTACGGTATCGAGGTACACGTGCGGGTTCAGCAAGGTCACCGCCAGCGCCGCCATCAGCACTGCGCGGCGCGAGCGTGGCCCGGTTTCGCTGGCTTCGGCCATGGCCTGGGGGGAAAGGGCGCGGTGCAGCGCCTTGAACCCGTACCAGACGAGGAAGATCACGCCGCCCCAGCGCGCGATGGCGAGCAGCGTAGGGTTCTCCGCCAGGATCCGCGCCAGGCCGAACACCCCGGCGCTGACCAGGATGGCGTCGCACAGCACGCAGAGCAGGGCCACCGACAGGTGATGCTCGCGACGCAGGCTCTGCGCCAGGACGAAGGCGTTCTGCGCGCCGATGGCGATGATCAGCCCTGCTGCCATCAGCAGCCCGTTCAGGTAGCTCTGCCACATGTTCAGGCCCTCTCTTCGGCGGACAGGCGCCGCAGCACTTCGACGGCCGGCGCGCCGTCGCGGTGGGCGACGAACAGGTGATCGTGGAAGTAGCCGGCGATGACATTGCAGCTGATTCCTGCTTCGGCGAGCGCGCCGGCGACGGCAGCGGTCAGCCCCACGGCCTGAAGCGCCGAATGCACTTCGAGGGTCAGCCAGGCGGCGACGTAGTCGTAGGCCAGGTCCAGGCGCTCGGCCTCGGCGCGAGGGAGGATCAGCGTCAGTCCTTCGCGCTCGCGGAAGCTGCCGATCACTTCGGCGTCGGCTGGTATCTGCGTGCCGGGCAGGGTGCAGAACACGTATTCGCCGGGATTGAGCACCGGCTTCATTTCGCGCAGCAGCGCGGAAAGGGAGGTTTCGCCAGCCATGGGAGCGGCTCCTTCAGGGTCTATCGAGCGGGAATGCTGGCCAGTCTGAGGGGTTCGTCTGTATAAGAAAAACGAATCATGGTTATGGCGCATTAGGAATTCTGATCATGTTCGACTACAAGTTGCTGGCGGCGCTCGCTGCCGTGGTGGAGCAGGGCGGTTTCGAGCGGGGCGCCCAGGCGCTGGGGTTGTCGCAGTCGGCCATTTCGCAACGGATCAAGCTGCTTGAAGCGCGCGTCGGCCAGCCGGTGCTGGTGCGTGCGGCGCGGCCGCAACCGACGGAGTTGGGGCGCCGCCTGCTCAACCATGTGCAGCAGGTGCGTTTGCTCGAAGGCGATCTGCAGCAATGGGTGCCGGCGTTGGACGAAGGCGGCTCGCCCGAGCGCCTGCGCCTGGCATTGAACGCCGACAGCCTGGCGACCTGGTGGGCCGGTGCGGTCGGCGCCTTTTGCGCCGAGCGGCGGGTGTTGCTCGACCTGGTGGTGGAAGACCAGGAAGTCGGCCTCAAGCGCATGCGTGCGGGCGAAGTGGCCGGCTGCGTCTGCGGCAGTCCGCGACCTGTAGCTGGAGCACGCAGCGAAGCGCTGGGCGCCATGCGCTATCGCGGCCTGGCCAGCCCGGCTTTCATTGCCCGGCATTTCCCCGACGGCGTGCGCCCCGAGGCCCTGCTACGGGCACCGGCCATCGTCTACGGCCCGGACGACCAATTGCAGCACCGCTACCTGGCCGAGTTGGGCGTGGATGGACGCTTCCTTTATCACCTGTGCCCTTCTTCGGAGGGCTTCGTGCGCATGACTTGCGGCGATCTCGGCTGGGGCCTGGTTCCCGAACAGCAGGTTCGCGGCGAGCTGGCGCGTGGCGAGTTGGTCGACTTGCTGCCGGGGCGGGTGATCGACGTGCCGCTCTACTGGCACCACTGGCGCAATGGCGGCGAATTGCTCGGTGCGCTCACCGACCATCTATTGCGCCACGCGCCCGAGCAACTGGTGCCCATCGCTGGCGGTTGAGGCTCGCAAGGACGTCGATCTGGCGTGCGCGGCCAGAGTCATGGAGCCTGCGGCCTGCTAGATTCGGCGCACAACAAATACAAGGGGGTGCGTGCATGAAGATTCTGGTGACCGGGGCCAGCGGGTTCATCGGTGGACGTTTCGCTCGTTTCGCCCTGGAGCAAGGCCTGGCGGTGCGGGTCAACGGCCGCCGTGCCGAGGCGCTGGAGCCCCTGGTCAAGCGCGGCGCGGAGTTCATGCCGGGCGACCTTAACGACCCGGCGCTGGTTCGCCAGCTGTGCGCGGGAGTGGACGCGGTAGTGCATTGCGCCGGTGCGGTTGGTGTGTGGGGACCATTGGAGTCGTTCCACCAGGCCAACGTGGTGATGACCGAGTCCATCGTCGAAGCCTGCCTGAAGCAGGGCGTGCGCCGCTTGGTGCACCTGTCTTCCCCTTCCATCTATTTCGATGGCCAGGCGCATGTCGGTATCACCGAGGCGCAGGTGCCGACCCGCTTCGCCAACCACTACGGATCGACCAAGTACGAGTCCGAGAAAGTCGCCCTCGGCGCCGCCGAGTTCGGCCTGGAGGTCTTGGCGCTGCGTCCGCGCTTCGTCACCGGCGCCGGCGACACCAGCATCTTCCCGCGGCTGATCGCGGCGCAGCGCAAGGGCAAGCTGAAGGTCATCGGCAACGGCTTGAACAAGGTCGATTTCACCAGCATCCAGAACCTCAACGACGCCCTGTTCAGCGCGCTGCTGGCCACCGGCCCGGCGCTCGGCCAGGCCTACAACATCAGCAACGGCCAGCCGATTCCGCTGTGGGATGTCGTCAATTACGTGCTGCGCCGCCTCGATCTACCACCTGTGAAAGGACACATGCCATACCCGCTGGCGTACACGGTGGCGGCTATCAGCGAAGGCGTCAGCTACCTCAAGCCCGGCCGACCGGAGCCGACCCTGACGCGCATGGGCATGGCGGTGCTGGCCAAGGACTTCAGCCTGGATATCAGCCGCGCCCGGCAGTTCCTCGACTACGACCCGCGCGCCAGCCTGTGGGATGCGCTGGACGAGTTCTGCGACTGGTGGAAACAGAAGGGGGCGCAGGGCGTATAACCGTTCGCGGTTATACGCCGATACACCTACCTCGAAGCGCGGGCGCCCCCGCGCAGCGGCCCCGAATACTGTTGCTCGCTGCCGCCCTGCGTAGGCAGGAAGCTCGGCTCCTGCACCACCCGCGACAGTCTTACGCCGCTGAGTTCGCTCAAGCGCTGGCCCAGCTCGCGGGTGCTCTCCTGGGCGGAGGTCTCGCAGGCACGCAGCATCAGCGTAACGGCATCGGTTTGCTGGAACTGGATGTCCAGCGCCTGTTCTTCGCGCAGACGGCGGCGCAGTTCGCGCATGCAGTCCAGGATGGCCTTGTTGAATTCGATCACCCAACTCCCTCCCCGCAGATAGCGCCCCAGTGGCGCCGGCGAAGGGGTGGAGCAAGGCATATGCCATAGTGTCTACTGGCCAGTGTTTTCGCGCTCTGGCGGGAACCAGTGGGCATCCGCCGTGGTCTTTGCCGCTGCGAAAACGCGCCGCCACGGTGCGCCGCGCTCCCCGATGGCGCGATGCCATGGCGTCGGCGCGAACGGATATACTGCGCTCCTGCGCAGGCGCCAAGCCGCTTCCCCACAGGTTCCTTCCATGCGTAACGATACGTTCGACGAATTCGACAATGTTCCCAGCTTGACCACCGATGCCGCCGACCGCGAGGAGTTCGACCACCATCCGCGTCGCGTCTACGAGTCCGATGGCAAACGCCTGGCGCCCGATCCCAAGCCGCGTGGCGGCAGCACCGGCCCGCTGTGGGCGCTGGTCGCGGCCATGGCCATCGCCCTGGGCGGCGTGGCCTGGTGGAGCCACCAGCAGCTGACGCTGATGGAGCAGCAACTGATCGCCACCCAGGAAAGCTTTGCCAAGATCAGCGAGGAAGCCTCCGGGCGCCTGGACGACATCCGCGGCAAGTTCGTTTCCAGCGAGTCGTCGGTCACCGCCGACCGCGAACAGCTCAAGCTGCAGGTCAAGCAGCTGCAGGGCAAGCTCAGCGAACAGGCGCGCCAGCAGCAGGCATCGCTGACCCAGATCGACGGCCAGCAGGCCAAGCGTCTCGACCAGCTCGGTAACGAGCTCAAGGCACAACAGCAAAGCGCCGCGCAACTGATCGCGCAGCTTGACGCCAAGCTCAAGGCGCTTTCGGACGAGCAGGGCAAGGTCAAGGGCCTGCAGGGCGACCTGGCCAGCGCCAACGAGCAGATCAAGAGCCTTAGCAGCGAAGTCGCCGCGCTGAAGAAGCAGGGCAACCAGGCCGAGTCGATCAAGAGCATCCAGGACGACCTGCTGGTGCTGCGCAGCGAAGTTGAAAGCCAGCCGAAGCAGAACGCGCAGGGCGCCAGCACTGCCGAGTTCGATGCCTTCCGCAGCCAGGTGATGCGCAACATCAACACCTTGCAGGCGCAGGTGCAGAACCTGCAGCGCCAGCTCACGGGTGGCCAGGCGCAGTAAACGCTGACTGAGCGCTGAGTTGAAAAGGCCCCCGATTGCCTGGCAACCGGGGGCCTTTCTCTTTATGGGCTAGTGCCGCCGCTTACAGGCGCGGGTAGTCCAGGTAACCGACCGCGCCCTTGGCGTAGAAGGTTTCCGGGCGCGGCTCGTTCCACGGCGCGTCGGTGCGCAGGCGGGTGACCAGGTCCGGGTTGGCGATGAATGGGATGCCGAAGGACACCGCGTCGGCCTTGCCGCTGGCCAGCCATTCGCTCGCGCTGGCCTTGGTGAAGCGCTCGTTGGCGATGTACGGGCCGCCGAAGATTTCCTTCAGTTTCGGGCCGATGCTGTCCGGGCCTTCCTTCTCGCGGGTGAAGATGAAGGCCACGCCGCGCTTGCCCAGCTCGCGGGCCACGTAGCCGAAGGTGCCCAGCGGATCGGAGTCGCCCATGTCATGGGAGTCCATGCGCGGCGCCAGGTGCACGCCGACGCGACCGGCGCCCCAGACTTCGATGGCGGCATCGGTGACTTCCAGCAGCAGGCGCGCGCGGTTCTCGACCGAGCCGCCGTACTGGTCGGTGCGCTGGTTGGTGCTGCTCTGCAGGAACTGGTCGAGCAGGTAGCCGTTGGCGCCGTGGATCTCCACGCCGTCGAAGCCGGCGGCCTTGGCGTTCTCGGCGCCCTGGCGGTAAGCCTCGACAATGTCGGCGATCTCTTCGGTCTCAAGGGCGCGCGGGGTGACGAACTCCTTCACCGGGCGCACCAGGCTGACGTGGCCGGCCGGCTTGATGGCGCTGGGCGCTACCGGGGTTTCACCGTTCAGGTACAGCGGGTCGGAGATACGGCCGACGTGCCACAGCTGCAGCATGATGCGGCCGCCGTTGGCGTGGACCGCCTTGGTCACGTTGCTCCAGCCACGCACCTGGTCGTCGGACCAGATGCCGGGGGTGTCGGGGTAGCCGACGCCCAGCGGGGTCACCGAGGTGGCTTCGCTGAGGATCAGGCCGGCATCGGCGCGCTGCGCGTAGTACTCGGCCATCAGCGCGTTGGGCACGCGGCCTTCGTCGGCGCGGCAACGGGTCAGCGGGGCCATGATGATGCGGTTGGGCAGTTGCAGGTCGCCAAGTTGGATCGGGTCGAAGAGCGTAGTCATTGGGGGATGCTCCGGTACGGGGTGTGCGTTGGGTTCAGTCGAGAACGGGTTGTGCTTGGTTGGGCTTGCCGCTGAAGGCGAACATCACGGCGATCAGCGCGAGTACAGCGAGGACGGCGGCGGCCAGCGGCACGCGGGTCAGGCCCAGGCCGTGGTCGATGACGCTGCCGCCGACCCAGGCGCCGAAGGCGTTGCCGACGTTGAAGGCGCCGATGTTCAGGGTGGCTACCAGGTTCGGTGCGGCCTGGCCGACACGCACCACGTTGACCTGCAGGGCCGGTACGGCGGCGAAGGCGGCCGCGGCCCAGATGAACAGGGTGATTTCCGCGGCGAGCAGCGAATGGCTGGTCCAGCTGAGTACTGCCGAGACCACCGCCATGGCAGCGAACACGCCGGCCAGGGTGGTGCCCAGGCGCCAGTCGGCCAGGCGGCCGCCGAGGATATTGCCGAAGGTCAGGCCCAGGCCGATCAGCACCAGGGTCCAGGTCACGCCGCGCGGCGATACGCCGGTGACTTCACCGAGCAGCGGCGCGACGTAGGTGAACAGGGCGAAGACCGCGGCGGAGAACAGCACGGTGGTGCCCAGCGCCAGCCACAGTGGGCCGCTGCGCAGGGCAGCCGTTTCCTGACGCAGATCGACCGCTTCTTCGTCGTGGCCGGCCGGCAGGATGCGCCACAGGCCGATCAGGGCGAGCACACCGAGGCCGGTCACCACCCAGAAGGTCGAGCGCCAGCCGGTGGCCTGGCCGAGGGCGGTGCCCAGCGGCACACCGAGCACGTTGGCCAGAGTCAGGCCGGTGAACATCAGGGCCACGGCGGAGGCTTTGCGGTTGGCCGGCACCAGGCTGGCGGCGACCACCGAGCCGATGCCGAAGAAGGCGCCATGGCAGAGCGAGGTGACGATCCGCGCCAGCATCAGCATGTCGTAGCCGGCGGCGACGGCGCACAGCAGGTTGCCGAGGATGAACACGCCCATGAGCATCAGCAGGGCGCGCTTGCGTGGCAGCTTGGCGGTGAGCAGCGCCATGATGGGGGCGCCGATGGCGACGCCGAAGGCATAGCCGCTGACCAGCCAGCCGGCGGTGGGAATGGAGACGCCAAGGTCGCCAGCAACATCGGGCAGCAGGCCCATGATGACGAATTCCGTGGTGCCGATGGCAAACGCGGACAAGGCGAGGACGAGAAGCGATGTAGGCATGCGCCTGCTCCTGGAAACGAATGGGATGTGTAGGCAGTTCGCTGTACTTACAGCGCTTCGCTCAGATGGCGGACATAGGCCTGGATGGTTTCTTCGTTGCGTCTGAAGAAGTGCCACTGGCCGACTTTTCTGCTGGTCACCAGACCGGCGCGCTGGAGGGTGGCCAGATGCGCCGAGACGGTGGATTGCGACAACCCGGTGCGCTGGTCGATCTTCCCGGCGCAGACCCCGATGTCGAACGGTTGGTGCTCCTGCTCGTCGAAGAAGCGCTCCGGATCCTTCAGCCAGCGCAGGATGTCGCGCCGCACCGGGTGGGCCAGGGCCTTGAAGATCTCGTCGAAGTCGGGCGTGTCGTTCATGTGGGGGCTTCGTATGTATCGCTTGGGAACGAACTATATATCGTGGAAAAACGATATGAATTCGTTTGGGCCGATACTGATCATCGACCCGCTTGATAGTAGCCATCGACATGGCCGTCCGTAGGAGCGAGCTTGCTCGCGAAGCTCTTTGGACCAGAGCTGTTCGCGAGCAAGCTCGCTCCTACGACGATTTCCTACATTCGCGTTAAGCTCGGTTCATGAACTACCTAGCCCACCTCCACCTCGGCGGCTCGCAGCCCGCCCAACTGCTCGGCAGCCTCTACGGCGATTTCGTCAAGGGACCGCTCGCCGGGGCCTGGCCGGCGGACATCGAGGCCGCCATCCGCCTGCATCGGCGCATCGACGCCTTCACCGACAGCCATCCGCTGATCCACGCCGCCAAGGCGCGCTTCCCCGGCGAGCGGCGGCGCATGGCCGGGGTGCTGCTGGACGTCTTCTTCGACCACTGCCTGGCGCGTGACTGGGAGCAGTTCAGCGACGAGTCGCTGAACGCATTCACACAGCGCGTCTATGGTGTTCTGAGCACCACGCCGTCGCTGCCCGAGCGCCTGGCGCGGATCGCACCGCGCATGGCCGCGCAGGACTGGCTGGGCAGCTACCGCGACTTCGTCGTGCTGCAGGACGTGGTGCAGGGCATGGCCCGGCGACTGTCGCGGCCGACGCTGCTCGATGGCGCCTGGATTGAACTGCAGGGGCTGTACGAGCCGCTCAGCGCCGACTTCCGCGAGTTCTACCCGGCGTTGCTGGCGCATGTGCGCTCGCTCGAGGAAATCGCCGCGGATCGGCCATGACTTGATATGCATCAAGCGTCTGCAGGTGCAGAAGGGATGCAATACCCATCGACGACGGAAAGAGGAGGTGGAGCATGTTGAGATCATTGATGATTGCCACGGACCTGTCGCAGCGCTCGGAGAAGGCCCTGCAGCGAGGGGCGGCGCTGGCCAAGCGCTTCGGCTGTCCATGGACCCTGCTTCACGTGGTGGACGAGGACCAGCCCGCGGGCCTGGTCGAGCAGGAAGTCACCCAGGTACGCCTGATCCTCGAGGCGCGCCTGGTCGAGCTGACCACCCTGGGCGGCAGTTGCCCGCGCATCCGTGTCGAGGTGGGCGATCCGAACCAGAAGATCGTCGCCTGCGCGTTGGAAGAGGACTCCGACCTGCTATTGGTGGGCAGTCATCGCAAGAGCCTGCTGCGCGACATCTTCGTCGGCACCACGGTCGAACGCGTGCTGCGCAGCGGTCGGCTGCCGGTGCTGATGGTCAACCAGCCGGCCGAGCGCGACTACCGCGACTTGCTGCTGGCGCTGGACACGTCGCCCGCTTCGGCCAATGCGGTGCACGTCGCCGAACGCCTGGGTCTGCTGCAGGGGGCGGTGTGCCGTGGCGTCTATGCCTTCAGCCCGCTGGCCAAGGGCATGATGCAGTACTCGGGTGTCAGCGAGGAGCGCATCGACGAGTTCGTCGGCACCGAGACTCGGCAGGCGGTGGACGAGCTCAAGGCGTTCATCCGTGAGCAACAACTGGAGCCCCTGATCGACGAGCAACTGGTCGCGGTCGGCCTGCCGGGCAATGTGCTCGAGCGCATGGTGGGCAAGCATCGGCCGGACCTGCTGGTGATGGGAACCCGGGGGATGGGCGGGATCAAGCGAGCACTGATCGGCAGTGTTGCCGACTACGCCCTGCGCGAACTGGATTGCGACATCCTGGTCGTGCCGCCGCCAGCCGGCGATTGATTCGGCGCTGCGGAATCGTCCGTCGTTGCCCGGAAAGCACAGCGCCCGCTGCAAGGCGGGCGCTTTCTTTCCAGTCGATGACCGGCCTTCCGTGGCCTGGATCGGGGCAGAACCTGCCCGCCGTGGTGCGCGGCAGGTTCGATTCTTCTCTCAGGCAGCCATTTCCAGCGGCTGCGCGACTTCCCCGTAGATCACCTGACCGATGGCTGCGCGCGCCTGTTGAGCCAGCTGCGCACGGTTGCGCCCGAAGCTCGGCAACGGTTCGAGCAGGTGGATTTCCACCGTGCCGCGGTCGTTGCGGAACAGCCGCAGCAGGTGGCTGAGCAGGTCGTCGTCGCCGATGAAGGGCGCCAGGTTGCAGGGTTCGCCATTGCGCAGGTAGCGCAGGGCGACCGGCTGCAACGGCACGCCGGCGTCGATGGCGCCGGACAGCAGGCGCCCATGGAAGGTGCGCAGGCCGCTACCGTCGGTGGTGGTGCCTTCCGGGAAGATCAGCGTCGAACGACCCATCATCAGTGCGCCGGCGATCTGCTGGCCGAGGTTCGCGCTGTCGCCCGAGCCGCGGCGAATGAACAGCGTGCCGGCCTTCTCGGCGAGCCAACCGGCCACCGGCCATTGGCGCACTTCGGCCTTGGACAGGAAGGTCATCGGCGCCAGCGCGCCGAGCAGGGGAATGTCGACCCAGGACACATGGTTGCTGACCCAGAGCGCGGTTTCGCCCGGCAGCTCGCCATGCACGCGGATGCGGAAGGGCAGGGCGCGGCGCAGGCGGGCCAGCCACCAGCGGGTCAGACCCTGGCGCAGGAAGGTCCAGTCGTAGCCGGGCAGGCGTTCGAGCAGCGCGACCCAGGCACCGAGCACGATACCGAGGCCGAGCACGCCGAGCAGGCGGGCGATCCGCAGGTAGCAGCGCATCATACGGCCGCCTTGAAGTGCCGGGCGTAGCGCGGGCACAGCTCGTCGCGCTTGAGCAGGATGAACACGTCGGCGACCTGGAAATCCGGGTCCCAGCAGGGCTCGCCGCAGATCTTCGCGCCCAGGCGCATGTAGGCCTTGAGCAGCGGCGGCAGTTCGGCGGTGAGGTTTTCCGGGACTTCCTGGCCGGCCGGCAGCGGGGTCTTCGGCTCGGCGCGCAGGTTTTCCTGGCACAGGTAGCGATCGCGCAGACGCTGCATCACCGCGTGCGCCTGCAGGCCGCCATCGCGCATGGGAATGCTGGCGCAGCCCATCAGGTAGCGATAACCGCCTTCGTTGAGCACTTCGGCCAGCTCGCCCCAGAGCACGGCAATGGTGGCGCCGTTGCGGTAGGCCGGGTCGACGCAGGTGCGGCCGATCTCCAGCACCGGGCCCTGCAGGTCGCCCAGGCCGTCGAGGTGGAATTCCTCTTCGCTGTAGAAGCGCCCGAGGCGTTCGGCGGCGCGGTGGTCGAGCAGGCGCGTGGTGGCGACCAGGGCGCCGCTGTTCTCGTCGCGCACGCCGATGTGCTGGCAGTGACGGTCGTAGTCGTCCATGTCCAGGCCAAGCTCCGCGCCGTTCAGGCGGGCGTCGAACTCGGTGCTGAAGACTCGGTAGCGCAGCGCCTGGGCTTCGCGCAGAGCGGCTTCGCCGTACAGGCGGACGGCTTTCAGGCGGCGTTCGCTCGGGGTGTCGCTGGAGCGGGCGATCTGGGTCATGCGTGAGCCTCCGTGGGGCCGGCCATGCGGGTTGCGGCCGGTCGCCTTTGTTGTGCAAGCTCAGGCTAGGAAGAGGCGGTGTCACGTCCATGACGTTGGCGTGATGCTTGTATGACATTCAACGCCGCCCGCACGAAGAGGAATCCCCGATGCTTTGGAATCGCCTGCTCGGCCCGCTCGAACGGCTGCCCGCCGGTCTGTCCCTGGAGGACTGGTACTGCGAACTGCTCATGCGCGGTCAGGGCGCAAGCACGCTCGAACTGGCGGTCCTCGCCGGTCGCCTGGCGGGCACGCCCGGCCTGGCCTTTCTCGGCGGTTACCAGGCGGCCCTGCGTGCGCTGTGGCCGGCTGCACCGGCGAGCCTCGGCGCGCTGTGTGTCACCGAGGGCAAGCGGCTGCGCCCGGCGGACCTGACGACACGTCTCGACGGCCTGACCCTGCACGGCCGCAAGGACTTCGCCACTGCTGCCGAGAGTGCCGGCTGGTGGCTGGTCGCGGCGCGCGACGAAGCCCCCGGCGCGGAGCCGCGCCTGGCAATGACCGTGGTGCTCGCAGGCGCTCCCGGCGCGCGCCTGGAGCCGCTGCCGGCGCTGCCGCTGATTCCCGATATCCCGCATGCCCGGCTGGTCCTCGACGGTGCCCATTGCGAGCGTTTGCCCGGAGATGGCTGGGACGCCTACGCCAAACCCTTCCGCACCCTCGAAGACCTCCATGTGATGGCCGCCATGCTCGCCTGGCTGTATGGCGTTGCCCTGGACAGCGGCTGGCCGCGCGAGCTGTCGCTGCGCCTGGCCGGGCTGCTCGCCGGCTGCGCAGAAGTCGTCCGGCATCCTGCCTCAGCCTCGGAAACCCATGTGCTGCTGGGCGGTCTGTTCGCCCAGTTCGACGCGCTGGCGCCGGCGCTGGACGCCGCCATCGACGCCGGTCCGCAGCCCTGGGCCGCGCTATGGAAGCGCGACCGTGGCGTGCTCGCGCTCGGTGGCAGCGCCCGCGCCAAGCGACTGGACAAGGCCTGGAGCGCACTGGGGGTTGATCCACGTCAGTAAGCGCTACGGGTCCGGCCCAGTAACCTGCGCGACATTCCGCCGCCCACCGGCATGCCATGCAGGAAGCTCCATGCGTCGCGACCCCATCGTGCTGTTCGACAACGGCACCCATAAATGCCTGTGCTTCGACGACCTCGTCAGCGGCGAAGGCGTGCAGACCAACCAGTTCCTCATCGTCGACCACGAGCAATATCTGCTGCTCGATCCGGGCGGCGACCTGACCTACACGCCGTTGTCGCTGGAACTGTCGAAACTGTTCCCGCTGCAGGACCTGGACTACATCTTCGCCTCGCACCAGGACCCGGACATCATCGCCGCGCTGGACAAGTGGCTGCTGCACACCCGCGCCAAGGTGCTCTGCTCCAAGCTCTGGGCGCGCTTCCTGCCGCACCTGACGGCCAACTACCTGGCGGTCAGCCACGGCATCTCCACCTACGACCGGATCATCGCCGTGCCCGACCGCGGGCAACTGGTGAACCTCGGCCGCTGCCAGCTGAAGCTGCTGCCCGCGCACTTCCTGCACTCGGTGGGCAACTTCCAGCTCTACGATCCGGTGAGCCGCATCCTCTTCTCCGGCGACATGGGCGCCTCCCTGGTCGACGATGCCGCACCGGTGCAGGACTTCAACGCCCACCTGCAGTACATGACCGGTTTCCACCGCCGCTACATGGCCGGCAACAAGGCGTGCCGGCTGTGGGCGAAGATGGTCCGCGGGCTGGACCTGGAGATGATCGTCCCGCAGCACGGCCGGCCCTTCGTCGGCCGGCCGATGATCGACGCCTTCCTCGACTGGATCGAACGGCTTGAATGCGGGCTCGACCTGCTCGGTCCGGAGGACTACCAGGTGCCGCGCTGAATTGGTCCTGCACAACGGCGTGATCGGCGCTTAATCCGTTCATCGCCCGCGTGCTAGGGTTCCGGCGGTCCGACAACAAGAGGCCCGCCGATGCCCATTCCTTCCTTGCGCACCCTGCTGCCAGGCGCCGCTCTGGCGCTGAGCCTGTGCAGCTTCGCCGCGTCCGCCGCGCAAACCTGGCCCGACGCCGATTGGGCGCGTGGCCCTGCGCCCTCTGGCGCGGCCGTGAAAGCCTTCGAGGACTACGCCTTCCCGCAGCGCGACGATGCCACCCGCAAGGGCGTGCGCACCGACGCCGTGGTGGTGATCCGCGATGGCCAGCTCATCTATGAGCGCTACGCCGGCCCTACCAAGGCCGAGACGCCGCACCTGGCCTGGTCGATGAGCAAGAGCATCATGGCCAGCGTGCTTGGCGTGGCCTTCGGCGAAGGCCGCTTCCAGATCGACGACCCAGTGGCCACGCACTTCGCGCCCTTCGCCAGCCACCCGGACGTGAGCATGCGCCACCTGCTCAACTGGGCTTCGGGCCTGGCCTGGGAGGAGGACTACGAATACGCGCCGCTGAAATCCTCGGTGGTGGCGATGCTCTACACCCGCGGCCGCGACGACATGGCCGGCTTCGCCGCCAGCTTCCCGCTGGACGCGGTGCCCGGCACGCGCTTCCGCTATTCCAGTGGCGACAGCAACGTGCTGGCCGCCAGCCTCAAGCAGATGGTCGGCGAGCAGGCTTACGCCGATTACCCCTGGACCGCGCTGTTCGATCCGCTGGGTATCCGCTCGGCGGTCTGGGAGCGCGATGCCAGCGGCACCTTCGTCGGCTCGTCCTACGCCTACATGAGCGCCCGCGATCTCGCCCGCATCGGCCTGCTGATGGAGCGCGGCGGGCGCTGGAAGGATCGCCAGCTGCTGCCGCAGGCGTGGATGCAGTTCGTCCTCACGCCATTCCCGCGTTACCGCGCAGCCAAGGGCGAAGAAGATGAGGCGGTGCCGGGTGGCCAGTGGTGGCTGAACCGCACCCTGGCCGGCGCGCGCACGCCCTGGCCGAGTGCTCCGGAAACCACCTTCGCCGCCCTCGGCCACTGGGGGCAGGCCATGTATGTGCTGCCTGACCAGAGGCTGGTGATCGTCCGCTACGCCGACGACCGCGACGGCACCTATCGCCACGACGACTTCCTCAAGCGGGCCCTGGCGGCCTTCGCCGCGCCGGAGGTGAAGCCATGATCCGCCGTCATCCGCTGCTCAGCTTGCTGCTGTTGCTCCTGCTCGGGCTGTCAGCCTGGGCCTTCGCCAACCGCACGCACCTGGCTTCCTTTCCGCCGATCATCGGTGCCTACACGGCCAAGGAGTACTGCTCCTGCCGCTATGTCATGAACAACAGCGCCGAGTACTGCCAGAGCTATACGAAGCAGTACGTGTCGACCAGCGCTTTCTTCGACGACGCGCAGAATAAGCGCGTGACTGCGAGCGGCCTGGGCAGCACCCAGACCGCCGCCTGGATCAGCCCGCGCGAGGGTTGCCGTCTGCTGCCCCAGGCGGACGCTTTGTCGCAATGAGGACGCGGCGGGCGGTGCAACCCTGGTGCCGCCCGCCTGTCGAAACGCATCCGGCCCCTTGCAACTCCGCTGGCGGCCGTTATCGTTTGTGACAGTTCTTCGAGCACAAGGGCTCCCATGCGCGCGTTGTTCCCCCTGATCGCCAGCGCCTGCCTGGCCGCACCGGCCCAGGCAGCCTGGTACCTCGACTACGAGTCCTCGCGGCTCGGTTTCATCAGCAGCCGCGACGCCGGTGGCACCGAGAACAACCGCTTCCTGGTGATGCACGGCAATGTCGATGAAAAGGGCCAGGCCAGCCTGCGCATCGAGCTGGATTCGGTGCAGAGCGGTGTGCCGTTGCGCGACGAGCGCCTGAAGGAACATCTGTTCGATACCGCGCGCTTCCCCGAAGCGACCGTGACCGCGCACCTGGACCTGGGCCCGATCCTCGGCCTGGCCAGCGGTGCGCAACTGGAAATGACCTTGCCGCTGCGCCTGGAACTGCACGGCGCCAGCCATGCCTATCGCGCCGAGGTGCTGGTAACGCGCCTCGACGCGCGACGCTTCCAGGTGGTGACCCTGTCTCCGCTGATCCTGCAGCTCGCCGACTTCGGCCTGGCTCCAGGCGTCGAGCGCCTGCGCCAGCTCGCCGGCCTGCAGAGCATTGGCCTGTCGGTGCCGGTCGGCGCCGTGCTGATCTTCGCCGAACGATGAGCGGGTCGGTCTTTCCCTGGCGCAGCGGCAACCAGTTCGCCCTGCACTGCGATGGAGAAAATTTCTTCCCGCGCATGCTGGAGGCCATCGAAGCCGCCCAGGAACAGGTCGATCTCGAGTTGTACCTGGTCGAGGGCGGGAGTTGCGCCGAGCGTTTACTGGAGTCGCTGCTCGCCGCTCGTGAGCGTGGGGTGACGGTGCGCTGCCTGTTCGATGGGTTCGGCAGCCTGCGCCTGGGGAGCACCTGGCGCCGCCGTCTGCTCGATGCCGGTGGCGAGCTGCGCCTGTACAACCCGCTGCTGTGGCGTGCCGGCTGGCGCAACCTGCACCGGGATCACCGCAAGCTGCTACTGGTCGACCGGCGCTTGGCCTTCGTCGGCGGTACCGGGGCGACCGACGAGTTCTGGTCGGTGCCGGACAACCGCAGCGCCTGGCACGAAGTCATGGTGCAGATGCAAGGGCCGGTGAGCGCCGACTGGCTGACGCTGTTCGAGCGCCAGTGGCAGGCCTGCCTGCACCCGCGCGCCTGGCGGCCGCGCAAGGCGATTGCGCCGCAGCGCCTGCCGCCATCGCCCAATGGCGGCCAGGGGCTGGGGCGGGTGGCCTACGCCGACGCTCGCCAGCACCGCGACATCCTGAAGTCACTGGTGCGCAACCTGAACAACGCCAGGCAGCGCATCTGGCTGGCGACGCCGTACTTCCTGCCGACCTGGAAGGTCCGCCGAGCCCTGCGCAAGGCCGCGCGGCGCGGCGTCGAGGTGCGCCTGTTGCTGACCGGCCGCCTCACCGACCACGCCCCCGTGCGCTATGCTGGCCAACGCTATTACCCGCGCCTGCTGCGTGCCGGCATCCGGATCTTCGAGTACCAGCCACGCTTCTTGCATATGAAAGTGGCGCTGGTCGACGACTGGGCCAGTGTCGGTTCGTGCAACTTCGATCATTGGAACCTTCGCTTCAATCTGGAGGCCAATATCGAGGTACTCGATGGCGAATTCACCGCTGCGGTGGCCGATTGCCTGATCGCCGACTTTGCCGACAGCCGTGAAATCGACATTCCGCTCTGGCACTCGCGTTCCCTGTGGATGCGCCTGCACCAGCGCCTGTGGGGATGGCTCGACCGCCTGGTGGTGAACTTCCTCGACCGCCGCCGTTGAGTCGGGGCCGGACCGGCCGGCGATCGACATATTAAGGAGAGGGTTCGTGAGCAAACCCCGTAAGGAAAGATTCATCGGGCTGGAGTGGTTGCGCTTCCTGCTCGGCCTGTACGTGGTGATCTACCACACCCTGCACGCCTACCCGGCGGAGCAGAAGTTCCGTGGTTTGGACGAGCTGACCAGCCTCGGCTTCTTCGCCACCAGCACCTTCTTCGTGCTTTCCGGTTTCCTCCTCGCCCATGTCTACGTCACCGACGGGCACCTGCGGGAAAGCCCGCGCAGCTTCTTCACCAAGCGATTCTCCAACCTCTACCCGATCCACATCTGCTCGATCCTGCTGACCATCGGCGTGCTCTGGCTGATCAGCAACCTGGGCATAGGCCCGGACCTCGACCAGGCGACCCCGCGCTTTGTCGTCTACGACACCCACGAGCAGCTCGGGCGCATCCAGCCGCTGCTGTTCCATCACTGGATGAGCGACCGCGAGCTGATGCTCAACAGCATCCTCCAGCTGACCATGCTGCACGCCTGGAACCCGCTGTATCTGACCTTCAACGCGCCGCTCTGGTCGCTGTCGACACTGTTCTTCTTCTATCTCTGCTTCCCCTTCGTCGGGCCACGGCTGATGCGCGTGGTCAACAAGCCACGGGCGCTGCTGGTGATCTGGTTGCTGTACCTGCTCCCGCCAGCCGTGTTGCTGCTGAACGAGGCCTACGGCATTCCCTGGACCGGCCTGATCCACCGCAATCCGCTGCTGCGGCTGCCGGAATTCCTCTGCGGCATCCTCGCCTACGGGCTGTTCCGCGAGCACAAGGACGCCGGGCGCCTCCTGAGCCCTGCAACGGTGCTGGCGCTAGGTGGCTTCGTCCTGGCCAACTTCCTCGTCGCCGACTACCTCTACACCCAGGGCAACCAGCAGTGGTACTACCTGCTGCACAACGGCCTGTTGCTGCCGTCGCAACTCGTGCTGGTGTACCTCTCAGCGCTGGCGCCGGACCCGCGCAGCTGGCGCCTGCAGCACTGGTCGCCGCGCCTGGGCGCCGCCTCGCTGTCGCTGTTCGCACTGCATGTGCCGCTGTTCACCCTGTTCTCGCGCGGCGAGAAGCTGATCCGCGCACCGGGCGATTGCCTGGCCGACTGGGCGTATTGCGTCACCGCGGCGACCCAGCAGCAGTTGTCGCTGTGGCTCTACCCGCTGTTCCTGCTGTTCATGGTGGTCAGCTGCCTGCTGTTCCAGGAGCGCCTGGTGGTGCCGTTGCGCAAGTGGTTGATACGCCACCTGTTACCGGCACAGTCGCCCGCGCGCCCCGTTACCTTGCCCTGAGCGGCGCCGCCCGGACTTTTGGCGGGGGGCAGGGCGGAGGGCGCTGGTTATGCTCGCCGCATGACCACTGGAAGGGGAAGACCATGTTCCGATCGCTCCTGGCCGTCCTGTTGCTGGCTCTTGCCGGATGCAGCTCCCACGGCGCCTTCTTCGGCGCCGTCGACGGCCAGCCGTTCGTTGCCCTGCAGGCGGCCGACGCCCGGCACGCGGTGGTCTACCTGTACCGCCCGCAGAACAAGTGGGCCGACGAGGAACTGGAAGCGCCGGCGCTGTTCCTCAACAACGAACTAATCGGCAGCCTGCCCAGCAACGGCTACCTGGCCCTGGAGTTCGAGCCCGGCAGCTTCAAGCTGGAGATGCGCCGGCCGCTGTTCGGCAGCTTCTGGACCTTCTTCGCCGACGGCCCGCTGGACTTCACCCGCATCGCCAGCTTCATGCTCGAAGCCAAGCCGGGAGGTGTCTACTACCTGCGCTACGACGAGGACCGGGTGCCCGCCAAGCACGCCCACAGCGAAGGCGACGGGCCGCTGCAGCTGGTCGATCCGAAGACCGGCGAAAGCGAGATCCAGCACACCCGGCAGATCCAGGCGCCCGCGCAGATCGCCGCCAGCGGCTACGAGGTGCGGCAACAGGCGCGCTTCTGGCAGGGTGTCGGCCAGGCGCTGGACAAGGTCGGCATCTGAGTGGCTTGTAGTAGCGGTCTATTACCCGGCGTGGCGGAACGCGGCGGATAATCCGGCTAACCTGAATAGCCCCGATGGGCTTTGCCGGAGGAAACGAGCGATGGCCGCGAAGAAGATCCTGATGCTGGTCGGCGACTACGCCGAAGACTACGAAACCATGGTGCCGTTCCAGGCGCTGCAGATGGTCGGGCACGTTGTGCATGCCGTCTGCCCGGACAAGAAGGCGGGGCAGTCGGTGCGCACCGCCATCCACGATTTCGAAGGTGACCAGACCTACAGCGAGAAGCCTGGGCACAATTTTGCCCTGAACGCCGACTTCGCCGGCGTGCGCGCCGAGGACTACGACGCGCTGCTGATTCCCGGCGGTCGCGCGCCCGAATACCTGCGCCTGAACGCCAAGGTGATCGAGCTGGTGAAAGCCTTCGACGCGGCGAAGAAACCCATCGCCGCGGTCTGCCACGGCGCTCAGCTGCTGGCGGCAGCCGGCGTGCTCAAGGGCCGTTCGTGCAGCGCCTATCCGGCTTGCGCTCCGGAAGTGCGTCTGGCCGGCGGCGAGTACGTGGACATTCCGGTGGACGCGGCGCATGTCGACGGCAACCTGGTCAGCGCCCCGGCCTGGCCCGCACATCCGGCGTGGCTGGCGAAGTTCCTCGAAGTACTCGGCACCAAGATCAGCCTGTAACCCAGGCACGGAGGCAGACCATGTGCGAGCTCTACGTCAAGGCCGATCCCATCCTCTACGAGTCGCGTTCGCGCTCGCTGCGCATCCGGGGCGTGGTCACCACGCTGCGCCTGGAGAACCAGTTCTGGGACATCCTGCGGGAGATCGCCGAGGTCGACGGGATGACCACCAACCAGCTGATCACCAAGCTCTACGACGAGGTCATGGAGTACCGTGGGGAGGTGGTCAACTTCGCTTCCTTCCTGCGGGTGAGCTGCACACGGTTCCTGGCGCAGCGGCGGGATAACGTCGTCGACCTGGCGCTGGTGCCGCGTAGTGCGTAAGTCCATTGGGTCCCCGCGTTCGCGGGGATGACGTTGGCGGGTACCGCGCCTCTGGTCCCGTGATTCCCGCGAATGCGGGAACCCAGAAAAATGCTGGCAGTTTGCGAGCGCAAGAAAAAGCCCGGCACTAGGCCGGGCTTTTTCATGGAGCGAAGGTGAAGGGTTACTTCACTTCCACCGCCAGGCTCTGGGCGATCTTGTCTTTCCAGATCGCCGGGCCGGTGATGTGCACCGACTCGCCGTTGGTATCGACCGCCACGGTCACCGGCATGTCCTTCACGTCGAACTCGTAGATGGCTTCCATACCGAGTTCGGCGAAGGCCAGGACCTTGGACTTCTTGATCGCCTGGGCCACCAGGTAGGCGGCGCCGCCGACGGCCATCAGGTAGACGGCCTTGTTGTCCTTGATCGCTTCGATGGCGATCGGACCACGTTCGGACTTGCCGATCATGCCCAGCAGGCCGGTGCTTTCCAGGATCTGGCGGGTGAACTTGTCCATGCGGGTCGCGGTGGTCGGGCCGGCCGGGCCAACCACTTCGTCACCAACCGGATCGACCGGGCCGACGTAGTAGATGAAGCGGCCCTTGAGGTCCACCGGCAGCTCTTCGCCCTTGTTCAGCATGTCGACCATGCGTTTGTGCGCAGCGTCGCGGCCGGTGAGCATCTTGCCGTTGAGCAGCAGGGTCTCGCCCGGCTTCCAGCTCTGCACTTCTTCCGGGGTGATCTTGTCCAGGTCGACGCGGCGCGCGGACGGGCCGGCTTCCCAGACGATTTCCGGGTAGGCGTCCAGCGACGGTGCTTCCAGCTCGGCCGGGCCGGAACCGTCGAGCACGAAGTGGGCGTGACGGGTGGCGGCGCAGTTGGGGATCATGCAGACCGGCAGCGAGGCGGCGTGGGTCGGGTAATCCATGATCTTGACGTCGAGCACGGTAGTCAGGCCGCCCAGGCCCTGGGCGCCGATGCCCAGCTGGTTGACCTTCTCGAACAGTTCGAGGCGCAGTTCCTCGATGCGGTTCTGCGGGCCGCGGGCCTTCAGCTCGTGGATGTCGATCGGGTCCATCAGGACTTCCTTCGCCATCACCGCGGCCTTCTCGGCGGTACCGCCGATGCCGATGCCGAGCATGCCCGGCGGGCACCAGCCGGCGCCCATGGTCGGGACGGTCTTCAGGACCCAGTCGACGATCGAGTCGGACGGGTTGAGCATGGCCATCTTCGACTTGTTCTCGGAGCCGCCGCCCTTGGCCGCGACGTCCACTTCCACGGTGTTGCCCGGGACGATGGAGTAGTGGATCACCGCCGGGGTGTTGTCCTTGGTGTTCTTACGCGCACCGGCCGGGTCGGCCAGGATGGAGGCGCGCAGGACGTTCTCCGGCAGGTTGTAGGCGCGACGCACGCCTTCGTTGATCATGTCGTCGACGCTCATGGTGGCGCCGTCCCAGCGCACGTCCATGCCGACGCGGACGAAGACGGTGACGATGCCGGTGTCCTGGCAGATCGGGCGGTGGCCGGTGGCGCACATACGCGAGTTGATGAGGATCTGCGCCATCGAGTCGCGCGCGGCCGGCGACTCTTCGCGCAGATAGGCCTCATGCATGGCCTGGATGAAATCGACCGGGTGGTAGTAGGAGATGAACTGCAGGGCATCGGCGACGCTCTGGATGAGGTCGTCTTGCTTGATCACGGCCATGGAGCACGGTCCTCTTCAGGCGGGTATGTCAGGCGGGGTAGGTCAGGCGGCTAAGCCCATTACCACGGATGCGTCCGGTCAGGCACCGGCGCAAAAAAGGCGCCGTAGTATAGCGCCGTGCCAGGCTCGGGCGCACGCGCCGGCGATCCGACCTTGGTCGGCAAACGCCCACTTCCGGTTGGCTAGGCAGCCTCGGGCTTTGATAGTACAGTGAAGGCCAGGTGCCATTACGGGACGGAGCCCCATGAGCACACTGAGTTCCCCGCTGAAGCAGCGCGCCCTCCAAAAACTATTACTCAGGCGTTTCGGCATGGCCCTCGGCACGTATGGCCTGGCCATGCTGTTGTTGTGGTTGACCCTGCTCGGAGATTTCTACCATGGCGCCCTGTCGGTGGCCGTGGCGGCGACGCTCGGCGCGGTGCTCAGCCAGATGGCGTTCCTCTGGCTGTTCCTCAGCGGGCGCAACCAGCGCTTTGCCGATGCCAGCCTGACCGAGCCCCAGGTGCTGGTGGCGCTGGTCTGGAA
Source organism: Pseudomonas sp. QL9 (assembly GCF_041409665.1). Lineage (NCBI taxonomy): Bacteria > Pseudomonadati > Pseudomonadota > Gammaproteobacteria > Pseudomonadales > Pseudomonadaceae > Pseudomonas > Pseudomonas sp. QL9. Next base: position 1,725,847 of record NZ_CP166971.1, on the reverse strand, counting down.
CACCTTCTTCCTCGCCCATGTCGACAGTGTGCGCGGCACGTTGATGGTGCTTTACGTGCTGATCCTGCTGTTCGGCGTGTTCCAGCTGCCGCCGCGGGTGTTCGCGCGTTGCGCCGGCCTCGCGTTCATCGCCTTCGCCGGGCTCAACCTGTGGGAAGCCTTCCAGCAGCGCCTGCAACTGCCGGGGCAGGCGGTCCTGCAGCTTCTCGTACTGTTCATCGTGCTGGTCTGGCTGACGCTCTTCGCCGGATACGTGCAGGCCCTGCGCCAGCGCATGCGTCAGCGCCGCTATGCGCTGCAGGCGCACCAGGACACCCTGCGCGGCATGATGCGCCAGCTCGAGGACATGGTCGCCACCGACGAGCTCACCGGCCTGTTCAACCGCCGCCATTTCCTGCGCATGGCCGGTCGCGCGCTCGACGAAATGACCCCGGGGCGCTGCCACGGCCTGGCATTGATCGACCTCGACCACTTCAAGCGGATCAACGACGTGCACGGCCACGCTGCTGGCGACCGCGTGCTGCAGACCTTCGCTGCAGTGGCGCGGGCCTGCCTGCGCGAGGGTGACGTGCTGGCGCGCTACGGTGGCGAGGAGTTCGTCCTGCTGCTGCCTGGCGCCACTGCCGACCACCTGATGAGCTGCTGCGAACGCCTGCGCCTGGCCTATGCCGGGGCCGAGCCGATGGGCGTGGACGTGCCGGTGCTGAGCCTGTCGGCAGGCATGACCCTGCTGACGGCCAGCGACGATCTCGACGAGGCCTTGCAGCGGGCCGACCAGGCGCTCTACCGTGCCAAACGCAGCGGACGAAATCGCTGCGAAGCGGCATGGGAGGAGTCGGATGCCTGAAGTTCGTGCCGGCGGCCAGCTCTGGGAGGTGGCCACCGGCAGCAACCTGCTGGACGCACTGCGCGGCAAGGGCATCGCCATTCCCTACAGCTGTCGGGCCGGCAGTTGCCATGCTTGCCTGGTGCGCTGCAGCCAGGGCGAGTTGCGCGACCAGCGCCCCGAGGCGCTGGACCCGGCGAGGCGCGCAGAGGGCTGGCGCCTGGCCTGCCAGTGCCTGGTGGTCGATGACTGCGCCATCGAGGTATTCGATCCGCTGCGCGACGGCCTGCCGGCGAACGTAGTCGAGCTGGACTGGCCGGCCGCGGATGTCCTGCGTCTACGCCTGCAACCCCAGCGCCCGCTGCGTTACCGCGCCGGACAGCATCTCGTGCTGTGGAATGGCGAAGTTGCGCGACCGTATTCCCTGGCGAGCCTACCCGGCGAAGAACCCTGGCTGGAATTCCACATCGCCTGCCACGCCCCAGGCGCCTTCTGCGATGCAGCCCGGAAACTGCGAGTAGGCGATGAATTGCGCCTGGGCGAGCTGCGCGGCGGCGCGTTGCACTACGACCCCGAGTGGCAGGAGCGCCCACTGTTGCTGATGGCCAGCGGCACCGGCCTGGCGCCGCTGTGGGGATTGTTGCGGCAGGCCATCGCCGATAGTCACCAGGGGCCGATCCGCCTGCTGCACCTGGCGCGCAGCCCGGCCGAGCACTACCTCGCCGGCGAGCTGGCAGCCTTGGCCGACGCGCATCCGGACCTGCAGGTGACGCTGGCGCTACCGACCGATCTGGACGCTGTTCTGGCGCAATTCCGGCTTGTCTCGCGGCGAACCCTCGCCTTACTCTGCGGCCAGCCCGCCAGCGTCGAGCGCTTTGCCCGCCACCTTTACCTGGCCGGAGTGCCACGCGGCCAGATCCTCGCCGACGTCTTCCTTTCCCATGCCTGAGCCGGCACTCCCGGCCGGCATTGCCTGCTGCCAAGGAGTTGCCATGAGCCAGTCGATTCTCGTCGAGCGCGAACAGGGCCTGTTGAGCCTGCGCCTGAACCGTGCCGACAAGATGAACGCCCTGACCCGGGAAATGTATGCGGCGCTGGCCGACGCCTTGGAAGCGGCGGAAGCCGACCGCGAGGTGCGCGCCGTGCTGATCGCCGGCAACGCCGAGTGCTTCACCGCCGGCAACGATATCCATGACTTCCTGCAGCATCCGCCGAGCGGTCCGGACAGCCCGGTGTTCCGCTTCATGCGCGCGCTGATGGAGTTCAGCAAACCGGTGCTGGCCGCAGTGGCCGGGCCGGCTGTCGGCATCGGCACCACGCTGCTGCTGCATTGCGATCAGGTCTTCGTCGCACGCGGCGCCAAGCTGAAGATGCCCTTCGTCAACCTCGGCCTGTGCCCTGAGTTCGGTTCCAGCTTCCTGGTGCCGCGCCTGCTCGGCCATGTCCGCGCGGCCAGCCTGTTGATGCGTGGCGACGGCTTCACCGGCGAGCACGCCGTTGCCCTGGGCCTCGCCAATGAAGCGCTAGCCGATGGCGCCGCCGCCCTGGAGCGTGCCCGCGAAGTCGGTCTCGGCCTGCAGGCGCTGCCGCCGGCGGCGCTGGCCCTGAGCAAACGCCTGCTCAAGGCACCTTATATGGACGAGCTGCGCCGCGTGGTGGCGGAAGAGGGCGAACTCTTCGTCCAGCGCCTGAGCTCGCCGGAAGCCCTGGAGGCCCTGAGCGCTTTCACCCAGCGCCGCCAGCCGGACTTCTCGCGCTTTGCCTGACGCGCTCGGCCCTGCCCACAGAATCTGTGGGCAGGGCTGTGGATAAACTTGGGGGCAAAGCCGCCAGCGCCCGCTCTGCCTGGCCTGCGTCGGCCTGTTCGGGTTTTGATCGATTCCCTCGCCGAGCCGCCTTCGCGAGCATCGCAAGGGTTTGATTTCATTGTCTTCGTGCCGCCTGTCGGGCGCCTCGATCGAGCGCCGCCGCATTCTGTGAGCTTGTTCACAGATACTGTGGGAAGGCCTGTGGATAAGCTTTGGGCCAATGCTGCTAGAGCCCGTGTCCCCTGGGCCGCAGGGCATTGCTGGAATATCGAGCGAATGCGCGTTTTTCGTAGAAATCGACGCAAAAAGAAGGCCGCCCGAAGGCGGCCTCTTTCATTGCCCGAGGATCAGACCAGCAGGTCGCCCACGTGCAGCACCTTCATGGTGTTGGTGCCGCCCTGGGTGGTGTAGCTGTCGCCCTTGGTCAGGATCACCCAGTCACCCTTGGTCACCACGCCGCGCTGCAGCAGCGCATCGACGGCTTCCTGGCTGACCTTCTCCGGCGGCAGCGCGGCCGGGTCGAAGGGGATGGTCTCGACGCCGCGGAACAGCGCCACGCGGGCCTGGGTTTCGCGGTGCGGGGAGTAGGCGAAGATCGGCACCGAGGAGCGGATGCGCGACATGATCAGCGGGGTATAGCCACTTTCGGTCAGGCAGATGATCGCCTTGATGCCCGGGAAGTGGTTGGCCGTGTACATGGCCGCCAGGGCGATGCTCTCGTCGCAACGCTCGAAGGTGTGGCCCAGGCGGTGGCTCGACTGCTTGGTGGTCGGGTGTTTTTCGGCGCCCTGGCAGATGCGCGCCATGGCCTTGACCGCTTCCACCGGGTATTCGCCGGCGGCGCTCTCGGCGGAGAGCATCACGGCGTCGGTGTAGTCGAGCACGGCGTTGGCCACGTCGGAGACTTCCGCGCGGGTCGGCATCGGGTTGTGGATCATCGACTCCATCATCTGGGTCGCGGTGATCACGGCCTTGTTGTAGCGGCGGGCGTGCAGAATGATCTTCTTCTGGATGCCGACCAGCTCGGCGTCGCCGATTTCCACGCCGAGGTCGCCACGGGCCACCATCACGGCGTCGCTGGCGCGGATCAGGCCGTCCAGGGCTTCGTCGTCGGCCACGGCTTCGGCGCGTTCGATCTTGGCCACCAGCCAGGCGTTGCCGCCGGCTTCCTTGAGCAGGCTGCGGGCGTATTCCATGTCTTTGGCGTCACGCGGGAAGGACACGGCGACGTAGTCCAGGTCCATGCTCGCGGCCAGCTTGATGTCGGCCTTGTCCTTGTCGGTCAGGGCCGGCGCGGTGAGGCCGCCGCCACGGCGGTTGATGCCCTTGTGGTCGGACAGCGGGCCGCCGATCAGCACTTCGCAGACCAGCTCGTCGGCCTTCACTTCCTTGACCACCATGACCACGCGGCCGTCGTCCAGCAGCAGTTCGTCGCCCACGCCGCAGTCCTTGACCAGGTCCGGGTAGTCGATGCCGACCACTTGCTGGTTGCCGTCGGTGCGCGGGTGGCTGGTGGAGAAGCGGAAGGTGTCGCCGACCGCCAGCTCGATGCGCTTGTTGGCGAATTTTGCGATGCGGATCTTCGGACCCTGCAGGTCGCCGAGCAGGGCGACGAAGCGACCGTGCTTGGCGGCCAGGTCGCGTACCAGCTGGGCGCGGGCACGGTGCTCGTCGGGCGTGCCGTGGGAGAAGTTCAGGCGGGCGACGTCGATGCCGGCGATGATCAGTTGTTCGAGGACTTCGGGGGACTGGCTGGCTGGGCCGAGGGTGGCGACTATCTTGGTGCGGCGGACGGACATGCGGGACTCCTTGGAAGACGAGCGTGCTGACCGGTCAGTCGGAGGCTGGCCGGTCCGGCGGCCATCTTACCCCTTTTCCGATGACGGTTCGCGTACCGCTTTGAGCACCAGCAGGTCGCACTCCACGTCTTCCAGCACTCGTTCGGCGGTATGTCCGACCAACGCACTCTCCAGCGGGTTGCGCGAGACCGCGCCCATCAGCAGCAAGTCGATGCCCTGCTGGCGGACGAACTCGGGAATCGCCTCCTCGGGGAAGCCGAGCTGCAGGTGGGTGTGCTTGCGCTGCATGGCCGGGTGGGCGTCGAGCAGTTGGTCGAGGGCGTGGCGATGGTGGGCTTCGACGGCCTTGGCGTGCTCCTCGTAGCTGCCCAGCAGCTGGGTGTCGAAGGCGAGGGTCTGCGGCAGCGGCATGTAGGCGTGCAGGTATTCGGCCTGCAGGCCGAGGCGGCGATGCAGCTCAAGGGCCGTGGCGATCAGCTGGCGGTCGAGGGCTGCCGGTTTGTCCGCCTCGTGCAACGGGTCGAGGGCGGCGCACAGGCGCTGGCCGTTCCAGTCCTGACGGTGAACCATCCACAGCGGCTGCGGGCAGTGGCGGATCAGTTGCCAGTCGGTGTTGGTCAGGAACAGCCGCTTGAGCAGGCCATGGCGGCTGCTCGACTTGAGCACCAGGTCGGGCTGCTTCTCGGCCACGTGGGCGAGTATTTCGCGGTACAGCGGCTTGCCCCAGCGCGTGTGGCAGGTGGTTTCGACGCCGGCCTGGCGCAGCGGCGCGGCCAGGCGTTCGAGCCAATCCAGGCGCTCGGTCTGCTGCAGGATGCGCACGCGCTCCATCTGCTGGGGGGAAATCAGCAGGCCGTTGTCCAGCGCCGGGTTGAAGTCGCACAGCAGCAGTTCGACGCGCGCACCGCAGCGCTCGGCGATCCACTGGGCACGGTTCAAGGCGGGTTGTTCTTCGCGGGTGGGATCGACGATCACCAGCAGGTGCTGCAGTTTCATATCTGGCCTCCTCGCGAGTCTGTGTTCCATTGCAGACCAAGCGTAGTCAGCCGGAATTGATCTGCATCAGTTGGACGGCGCGGAGCCGCTCTGGTTGAGCGCCTTGTCCAGGTGCCGCGCGGCCTTGTTGGCCAGGTCGCCGCTGGGGTAGTCGACCAGCAGTCGGCGCAGGTAGCCGATGGCCTTGTCGCGGTTCGGGTGCGGGTTGTCCGGCGCCATGTACATCAGGCCGAGCTGGTAGAGCGCCTTCTGCTTGAGGTCCGGCGGGATCGCCGGGTCGTTGACCGCCAGCAGGTACAACTGTTCGGCCTCGGGGACGCGGTCCTTGAGCACCGCGCGGCGCGACAGCAGGGTCATGTCCTGGTCGAGGCTGGGTTTGTCCAGGTCGAGGTTGAACTGCGGCTTCCAGGTCGCCAGCAGCTCGCGGGCATTCTTCTGTACCGGTTCCTTGGCGCGCTGGCGCATCATCAGGATCCGCGCGTCGGCGTGGCTGGCAGCCATGGTGCCGGGGAACTCGCGGTCGATGCGCTGGAAATAGTCGAGGGCCTTGGCGTCGTCGCGCTGGTCGTTGTAGCGGCTCATATAGATGAGGCCGATCTGGTACAGGGCGATGGCGCGCACTTCGGCGCTGTAGTGACTGTTGTCGTAGCCGGTCAGGTAGAGCTTCTCGGCCTCGGCGCTCTTGCCGTCGCGGATCGCCTGGGCGCTGTAGGTGAGCAGGTCGCCTTCCTCTTCCACGGCGGCGGTCATGCGGTCGGCCTTGAGCTTCTTGTATTCGGCCACCTCGCCAGTGGTGACCTGGGCGACGAACAGCGGGGTGGTGGGCGAGCAGGCGGTCTGCAGGGCCACCAGCGCGGCCAGGGTTACGACGGGGGTCAAGCGCATGGCATCTCCTTGGCGCCGTGGCGTGTGCCGTTCGCAGTCTAGTGAGGCCCTTCAGCGCGGCCAAGGCGCGCCGATACAGTTCCCATCGGAGGATATGCCCATGCGAACCCTATTCATCCTGGCCCTGACGCTGGGTGTTACCGGCTGCAACAGCTGGTCGACCAACAGCTACCTGGACAGCGCCTACCGCGCCTATGCGCGCGGCGACTGCGACGAGGTGCTGCTCAACCTGTCGCGCACCGAGCGCAAGAGCCGCGCGCGGCCCTGGCTGCAGCCGGAAATTTCGATGCTGCGCGGGCAGTGCCTGGAGCGCCAGAAGTTCTACGTAGACGCGGCGCAGACCTACACTTTCATCATTGCCAGCTACCCGGCCAGCGAGTATGCCTACCGGGCCAAGGCGCGTCTGGAAACGCTGCGGCTGAACGGCCGGCTGCCCGCCGCCGGTGCGCAGCCGATGCCGGCGCAGCCCTGATTCCGGGCACGGCTGCTACGCTGATGAGTCTGGCTTCATGGAGGAGGAACCGATGCGCGTTCTGCTTTGCCTGTGCGCGGGCCTGATGCCTCTGCTGGCGTCGGCCGACATCTATCGCTGGACCGATGCCCAGGGCAAGCTGCATTTCAGCGAGACCCCGCCGGCCGGTGCGCAGCGGGTCGAGGTGAAGCCGCAGGTAATGGAGCGCGACGCCGCCACGCGCGAGCACGAGGAAAAGCTGCGCAAGTTCTATTCGGCGCGCAGCGAGGAACAGGCCGACGCGCAGAAGCGCGCGACGCAGCAGCAGGCCGAGCAGGACGCGCAGTGCGCCCACCTGCGCGACAACCTGGCGTCGATCCAGCACGGCGGCCGTTACTACTCCGAAGGCACCAACGGAGAACGAACCTATTACAGCGATGCACAGATCGATGCCGCTCGTCGCGAGTTGAACGCGCGTCTGGCGGAAGGCTGTCGTTAGTACTGGCCCAGGAGGGGCAGCATCGTCATACTGGCCTTAAATCATAGCGAATAGCCATTATGCGTCATCAACGACACATAGAGCGCCATCAGCTGCCGTATTACCTGAAGGTGTTCAACAGCGTCACCGACAAGCCCATGGGTTACCTGGGCAACGTCTCGCTCGACGGCCTGCTGATGATCAGCCAGCTGCCGATGCTGGTGGGCGGGCGTTTCGACATGCGCCTGAAGATTCCCGGCCAGGACGGCAAGCTGCAATTCATCGACTTCAGCGGCACCTGCCAGTGGTGTCGCGAGGACGTGACGCCGGGCAGCTTCGACTCCGGCTTCAGCCTGGTGGCGCCGCCGGCGGAATACGTCGAACTGGTCGACGCGCTGCGCCGTTATTTCAGTTTTCGCCGTCAGGTGGAGTCGGTCTGAGCAGCGGGACCCGCTGAACCGACCTGCACGGTGTGAGGAGCCCAAGGAAGGGCGCCTGCAATTCTCCAGCTACTTCAGTAGCGATTCCGGCCTTCCTGCCCTGCGCCCGGTTCGCGGCGCCAACGTCTTTCATCCGCGAATCCGCTCCGGCGGAGGACAAGACTCGCCTGCCTGAAGCGCGCTCCGACGGGCGTCGGAGCGCGGTCCATCAGCCGCGATGGATGATCGCGAAGGTCTTGCGCACGGTTTCCTGGATGTCCCACACGCCGATGCTGTTCTCCGGCAGGAGGAAGGCATCGCCGGCCTGGAAGGCGATGGGTTCGCCGCCGTCCGGGGTGAAGGTGCCGCGGCCGGCGATGAAGTGGCAGAACTCCTGCTGCAGGATCTGCCGGCGGAAACGGCCGGGGCTGCATTCCCAGACGCCGGTATCGACCTGGTCGGGGCGCTCCACTTCCGCGACGCGGGTGTGCGGGATCGGCTCGCCGACCGGAATGCCGACCGGGCTGGGGGCGCCGAGCTCGGCGTTGAGGGTGTCCTTGAGGTGGGTGATCTTCATCGGGGCTCCGGGGTTCGTCTCGGTGGTCGTCGAAGGGCCGGCCAATCAGCCGACCCTCCAGGTCATCAGGCCTTCCATGGTCGCGGCCAGTTTCTCCGCCAGGCGCCGGCGCCAGGCCGGGCTTTTCGGGTTGGCCAGCACCTCGTCCTCGTGGACGAAGCTGCGGATGATCGCGTTGTAGCCCAGCCAGCGGCAGGGCTCGGGTTCCCAGGCGCGCAGGGCGTCGGTCATGGCGCGCTCGTGGATGACCCAGGGCTGGCGGGTCTCCAGGGTTTCGCGGCCGAGGATGAGGTCGGCCAGGGTGCGCCCGCCAAGGTTGGTCGCGCCGACACCTTCGCCGCCGTAGCCGCCGGACAGGGCGATGCCATTGCGACGGTCGACCAGCATGTGCGGATGGAAGCGCCGCGACATGCCCAGGTTGCCGCCCCAGGTGTGGGTGATGCGCACGTCCTTGAGCTGCGGGAAGATCTCGCCGAACAGGTAGCGGCGCAGGCCAACCTCGTCGTCGGTGAGGCTGAAGTCGGTGCGCAGCTGGCCGCCGAAGCGGTAGCCGCCGCGGGCGCCGAAGGCCAGGCGGTTGTCCAGGGTGCGCTGGCCGTAGGTGACCTGGCGGCTGAACTCGCTGAAGGACTGGCCGCGATCCAGGCCGATCTCCGCCCACACCGATTCCGCCAGCGGCTCGGTGGCAACCATCAGGCTCTGCACCGGCAGCTGGTAGTTGCCCAAAGGCGGCAGCGCGGCGGCGTAGCCTTCTACCGCCGGGACTATCCACGGGGCTTTCAGGCTGCCCTTGTCGGTGCGCACCAGGCCTTGTTCCCAGTGGCTCACGCGGCTCTTTTCATAGATCGGCACGCCCAGGCGCTCGACCGCGCGGGCCAGGCCACGGACCAGCTTGGCCGGGTTGATGGTCGCGCAGTGCGGCGTATAGATCGCGCCCAGGGCGCCGGGGATGCGCAGCTGATCGCCGAGCTCGGACGCCGACAGCCAGCGGAAGTCGTCTTCGCCGAGTCCTTCGCCGCGCAGCGAGGCCAGGTACTGGCGCAGGCGCCGTTCCTGCTCGGGATAACGCGCCGCGCAGTAGAGGGTGCCGCCCTTGCGGTAGTCGCAGTCGATGCCTTCGCGTTCCAGCACGCGCGCGACCTCGTCGGGAACGCCGTGCAGCAGGTTCCAGGTTTCGCGGCGGCGCGGTTCCGGCAGGTGGCCGACCAGACGGTCCTCGCCCAGCACTGCGCCCATCAGCCAGCCGCCGTTGCGGCCGGAGGCGCCGAAGCCGGCGGTTTCCGCCTCGACGATGGCGACCTTCAGCTCGGGCGCGTGGGTCTTCAGGTAGTAGGCGGTCCAGAGTCCGGTATAGCCGGCGCCGACGATGGCCACGTCGGCCTCCAGGTCGCCCTGCAGGGACGGGCGCGGGATGAGGTCGTCATCCAGTTGGTTCATCCACAGGCTGATATGGCGCCATGCCGACATAGGGGCGACTCCGGGCAAGGGTAAGCGGGAATGTGCGCAAGCCTAGAAGCGCGCCGCATTCCTGTCGTGCGCGCGGGTACGCGGGGAAAAGGGTGAGGATTCGCGCGACGGCGCAGCTGTGCTGCGACATTGATCGCCGCGTTTATTGGTTCCCGCGTTCGCGGGAGTGACGATGGGGGCGGAGGCTTCCCGGCGTCATCCCCGCGAAGGCGGGGACCCAGAAAAATTTCTGCGTCTATTGGGCGCCCAGGCGCTTGAGGTACTCGCGCGGCGACACCCCGGTGTGCTGGCGGAAGCAGCGGTAGAACGCCGATAGCGAGTTGAAGCCGGCGGAGAAGGCCAGCTCGTCGATCCGCGCATCCTGCCCCGGGCGCAGCTGGCCAAGCAGATGCTGCAGGCGCTGCTGGTTGACGTACTGGTAGAAGCTCAGCCCCATCACCTGGTTGAGCAGGTAGGAGATCTGGTTGCGGGTGTAGCCGGTGGCGCTGGCCACCTGCGACAGGTCGAGGTCCGCCGCCAGGTAAGGCTGGGCCTTGTTGAAGTATTCCTCCAGATCGCCGGCCAGTTGGCTCAGCTGGCGTGGCGACAGGCCCAGGCGGCTGGCCGGCGGGCGTGCATCGTTGCCGCTGCGTGTTCCGCCGCTGGCTTCCTCGCGCACCAAGGTGGCGTATTCGTTGATGCGCCAGATGCGGCCGTCGCGCACGGTGATCGCTTCGCTGGAGTGGAACACTGCCAGGCGTCCGCTGAGGGTGATGGCGGTGCGGTACTGGATGAACGCGGTGTCGCCATCGACGCGGATGCGGTCGATGTGGTCGAGGAACTCGTCCGGCCGGCTGGGCATGGTCTGGCTGACGTAGGCGCGCAGCTCGGCCAGGCGCATGCAGCGGTTCTGGAAGTAGTCGTTGTACTCGACATCGGCGTGGTAGAGCGCCAGGGCCGCGTCGAGATCACGCTGCTTCCAGCTCTGGTGATAGCGCTGGACGACGTCGCGGGTGCTGTCGGTGAGAGGGCTGTCGGCGTAGGGCGGGGTGATCGGTTGCATGGCGCACAGGATGCCGCAGAGCGGCGCAGTCGGGTAGAGGGAGCGCTCGCCATCATACAGCCACTGCATGACGCGCCATGTCCTGCACCTATGGTCGGCGTGAAAGACCGCGGCAGAGCGGGCATTCACTCTTTCGACTGATAGCGCAAATACTCCCTTTGGGCGCTTGGTGCTGGGGAGGTGGGCTGAGTAGCGTGTAGCCGCCTAGACACCGTCAGGAGTGCCGAATGACAACAAAAACAAGGCGCGCGATCTTCCAGCCACAGGTATTGGCCGCTGCAGTAGCCCTGGGTTGCGCCACCCAGGCTCAGGCCGTCAACTTCAACATCGGGGAAATCGAGGGGCAGTTCGACTCGACCTTGTCGGTCGGCGCCAGCTGGGGCTTGCGCGATGCCGACCTGGACTACGTCGGGACCCGCAACGGCGGTCACGCCTCGTCGCAGACCTCCGACGACGGCCGCCTCAACTTCAAGAAGGGCGAGACCTTCTCGAAGATCTTCAAGGGTATCCACGACCTGGAACTGAAGTACGGCGACACCGGCGTCTTCGTCCGGGGCAAGTACTGGTATGACTTCGAGCTGAAGGACGAACACCGCGAGCTCTATGACATCAGCGACGACGGCCGCAGCATGGGCGCTCGCTCGTCCGGCGCAGAGCTGCTCGACGCCTTCATCTATCACAAGTACAGCATCGGCGATTTGCCGGGTAACGTCCGCCTGGGCAAGCAGGTGGTCAGCTGGGGTGAGAGCACCTTCATCCAGAACTCGATCAACAGCATCAACCCGGTCGACGTCGCCGCCTTCCGCCGCCCCGGCGCGGAGATCAAGGAAGGTCTGATCCCGGTGAGCATGCTCTACCTCTCCCAGGGCCTTACCGACAGCCTGACCGCCGAGGGCTTCTACCAGCTGAAGTGGGAGAAGACCGTGGTGGACAACTGCGGCACCTTCTTCTCCACCACCGACGTGGTCGCCAACGGCTGCAACAAGCTGGCCTACGCCGGCAGCGACTTCGATCCGAACCCGGCGCACGGCTACCGCTACCTCTCGCGCTCCGGCGACGACACCCCGCGTGACGGTGGCCAGTGGGGCCTGGCCCTGCGCTGGTACGCGGCGGAGCTCAACGACACCGAGTTCGGCGCCTACGTGATGAACTACCACAGCCGCAACCCGGTCTTCAGCACCATCGCCGGCAAGGGTCTGGCCACCGCCAACGCCGCCACCGGCGCGGCCACCGCGCAGTACTTCATCGAGTACCCGGAGGACATCCGCCTCTACGGCCTGAGCTTCCAGACCAACCTGGGCAGCACCTCGGTAGCCGGTGAACTGAGCTACCGGCCGAACATGCCGCTGCAGCTCAACAGCACCGACCTGACCGTGGCCGCGCTGTATCCCACCACCCTGTTCGGCAACCCGATCTACTCCAGCGGCTCCGCCACGCCCACCGCCGGCGAGGTGATCCACGGCTACGATCGCAAGCCGGTGACCCAGGCCCAGGTGACCGTGACCCAGTTCTTCGACCAGGTACTGGCGGCCGAACGCCTGACCGTGGTCGGCGAGGTGGGCTACAACCACATCAGCGGCGTCAACGATGGTGGCCTGCGCTTCGGCCGCGACTCGATCTACGGTATCGGCGAACTGCCCAACAATGCGCTGTGCAAGAGCACGCTGAACGCCGCCAACCCCGACGAGTGCAACAACGACGGCTTCTACACCACCAGTTCGTGGGGCTACCGCGTGCGCGGCATCCTCGATTACCCGAACGTGATTGCCGGCATCAACTTCAAGCCCAACGTGGCCTGGTCGCATGACGTCAACGGTTACGGTCCGAACTTCAGCGAAGGCGCCAAGGCGGTCAGCGTTGGTGTGGACGCCGATTACCAGAACACCTATACCGCCAGTATCAGCTATACCGATTTCTTCGGCGGCGATTACAACCCGGTCAACGACCGTGACTTCGTCGCCGTCAGCTTCGGTGTGAACTTCTGATCGGTCAGTCAAGGACAGGAAAGATGAACAAGAAACGAATCCTGCAATGCGGCGCCCTGGCTCTGAGCCTGTTGTCCGGCGCCGTCATGGCGGCTGTCTCGGCGGATGAGGCGGCCAAGCTCGGCACCAGCCTCACTCCCATGGGCGCGCAGAAGGAAGGCAACGCCGATGGCAGCATCCCGGCCTGGACCGGCGGCATCGACAAGAGCGCCGGCAGTGAAGACTCCCGTGGCTTCCTCAGCGACCCCTTCGCCAGCGAGAAACCGCTGTTCGTGATCACTGCGCAGAACGTCGCGCAGTACAAGGACAAGCTCACCGACGGCCAGCTGGCGATGTTCAAGCGCTACGCGGACACCTACAAGATCCCGGTGTACAAGACCCACCGCACCTTCTCCGCGCCGGCCGAGGTCTATGCCGCCGTGAAGGCCAGCGCGCTCAACGTGCAGCCGATCAACGACGGCAACGGACTGTCCAACTTCGAGAAGAGCCGCTACTACGCCTTCCCGATTCCGAAGAATGGCGTCGAGGTGCTGTGGAACCACATCACCCGCTACCGTGGCGGCAACCTGGCGCGTACCGTGGTGCAGGTCACCCCGCAGACCAACGGCAGCTACACGCCGATCCGCTTCGAGGAAACCGTCGCCTTCCCGCAGAACATGCCGGACGTGGATATCTCCAAGGCCAGCAACATCCTGCTGTACTTCAAGCAGGCGGTAACGGCGCCGGCGCGCCTGGCCGGTAACGTGCTGCTGGTCCACGAGACCCTCGACCAGGTCAAGGAACCGCGCCTGGCGTGGATCTACAACGCCGGCCAGCGCCGCGTACGCCGTGCCCCGCAGGTGGCCTACGACGGTCCGGGTACCGCTTCCGACGGCCTGCGCACCTCGGACAACTTCGACATGTTCTCCGGCGCTCCGGATCGTTACGACTGGAAACTGGTGGGCAAGAAGGAGATGTACATCCCCTACAACAGCTACAAGCTGGGCCTGCCGACCTACAAGTACGACGACATCGTCAAGCCGGGCCACCTCAACCAGGACCTGACCCGCTACGAGCTGCACCGCGTGTGGGAAGTGGTCGGCACCGTGAAGCCCAGCGAGCGGCACATCTACGCCAAGCGCCACATGTACATCGACGAGGACAGCTGGCAGATCGCCGAAGTCGACCACTACGACGGCCGCGGCCAGCTGTGGCGCGTCGCCGAAGGGCACTACATGTTCAACTACGCGCACCAGGCGGGTGGTTACGTGCCCGAGGTGCTCTATGACGTGATCGCCGGCCGTTACCTGGCCCTGGGCCTGTTCAACGAAGAGAAGACCGGCTACCAGTTCGGCATCAAGGCAACCATGGCCGACTACACCCCGGCCGCCCTGCGTAACGAAGGGGTCCGCTGACCCCTAACCGGCGGCGCGGCGACGCGCCGCCGGTTTGTAGTTTTTTTCTCACCTTGCGTTTCCTATGTTCATACATAGGAATTACGAATGATCCTTCAAGGCTATCCGGGCTCTGACTAGCCTCAAGCTCCAGGTCCGCTCGGGAAGCCTGCCCATGCTCACCTCCGTCACACTGCTTACCTCGCTCCCCCGGCTGCCGCCCCAGCACTTGCCGCGGTCGCGCTTGCACGACCTGCTGCTACGCGACGACCATCGCCTGCGCCTGCTGCTCGCGCCCCTGGGCAGCGGCAAGACGGTGCTGCTCGGCGAGTGCGCCCGTGCCGCGCCTTCCGGCACCCGCGTGGCCTGGCTGGCCCTGGCTGGCCGCGCCCTGAGCGTGAGCGCCTTTGTCGCTCGGTTGGGCGAGGCGCTCGGCCTTTCAGGTGTCGACGAGCGACAGCTGAGTGATTTCCTGCGTGAAACGCGGCAGCCGCTGTGGATCATGCTCGACGACTATCCGCGCGAACCCGATGCCGAACTGGATGCCTGCCTTGACCGCCTGCTGGCCCAGGCCTCGCCGCAAGTCGGCTGGTGGCTGGCCAGCCGCCGGCGCCCGGCGTGCAACCTGGCGCGCCTGCTGCTGGAGGGCGAGCTTCTGGAAGTCGAAGCCGCCCAGCTGCATTTCAGCGAAACCGAACTGACCGAATGGTTGCGCCAGGGTGGCCGTGAGTGGCCGCTCGAGCTTCGCCAACTGCTCCTGGAACAGACCGGCGGCTGGTGCGCCGGCATCCGTTTGCGCCTGCTCGGCCTGCCGGTGGAAGAACTGGTCCCCGCTCCCGCACTGCTCGCCGAATCGGGACAGGCGCTGCTGCAGGACTATCTGCAGCGCGAGGTGCTCGACGAATTGCCCGAGCCGCTGGGCGAAATCCTCTGCGGCCTGGCGCGCGTCGGGCGTTGCTGCTCGGCGCTGGTCGATCATCTGTTCGAGGAATCCCCTGGGGCCTTGCAGCTGTTGCTGCAGCGCGGCTCCTGCCTGGAGGCCGAGGAGGGCGCCTGCGGCTGGTACCGCGTGGCGCCGGTGCTGGCCGGCGGATTGGCCGAGCTTGGCCGTACGCCCGCCAGCAGCCTGCACCGTCGCGCTTGCCAGTGGTTCGGCCAATCCGGCGACAGCCACGCGGCCTTCGAACATTCCCTGCGTGCCGAGCAACCGGACGTCGCCGCCAGCCTGTTGCAGCGGCTGACCGAAGAGCAGTTGCTGCAGGGGCACAACGTCGCGCGGGTACTGCGCCTGCGCGAGAAGCTGCCGGAAGAACTGCTGTTGAGTACGCCGCGCCTGGTGATCCTCAACGCCTGGGCACTGCTCTTCGTCGGCCGCCTCGACGATGCCGAGCAATTGCTGGCGATCTTCGAGCGCTTCCTGCCGATGCCCAGCGAGGCACGGCAGCGCGCGCTGATCGCGCAGTGGCTCGGATTGTCCGGCATGCTCGCCCACGCCCGTGGTCGACCGGGGGCGGAGGCGCGCCTGCGCGGTGCGCTCGCCGACCTGCCGCAGGACGCCTGGGCGCAAACGCTGATCTGCCTGTCCGCGCTCAGCCAGCTGGCGCAGGCCGAAGGGCAACTGGACCAGGCGCGGCTGCTCAATCGCGAAGCACTCAAGCGTGCCCGAGAGCAAGGTAGCGTGGTCTTCGAGGCCTATCTGGAAATGGACCGCGCCTACTGGCTGGAACAGCGCGGCGAACTGGCGCGCGCCGAGAGCCTGCTGCTGCGCGTGCAGGAGTCGCTGGCCGAGCTGCGCCAGGCCGGCTACGCCATGACCGGCCGGGTGCTGCTGCGGCGTGGCTGGCTGGGCCTGCGCCAGGGGCACGACGAACAGGCGCGCGAGCTGCTGCAGTGCGGCCTACGAGAGACGCGCCGCAGCCTGGACCCTGCCTCGGTGTACGGCTACATCGGCCTGGCTCTGCTGGATGCCCGCGACGGTGAGATCGACGTGGCCTTCAATCGCTTGCTGGAGGCGGAGCGGCAGATGCAGTTGCAGCACATCCCCGAAGCGCTTTATCGCGGGGCGCTGCTGCTGGCCAGCGGCACGCTTAGCCTGCGGCAGGGCCGACCGGGCCAGGCTCGGGAAATCCTCGGCCGCGTGTTGGCGCGTTACCAGAGCGACGGCCTGAGTGCGCCGGCCGCGACCCCGGACCTGCTGTCGCGGGTCGCCTGCCAACTTGCCCTGGCCGAAGCCTACGACGGCGAAGCGCAGGCGGCTCTGGCGCGCCTCGACGATTTGCTGCCATTGGTGCAGAGCCAGGGGCGCATGGCCCTGGTCTGCGAGGTCTGGCTGGCCAAGGCCGAGGCGCATGCGCTCGCCGGGCAAGCCGAGGCGGCGCAGGCCGCCTGCGCTGCTGGCGCGGAGCTGGCGCAACGCTTTGGCCTGTTGGCGCTGCTCGGCGAGTCGCGCCAGCGTCAGCCGGGGCTCTACGCCCTGGCGTCGGACGCCAGCCTGCCGCCCTTGCTCAGCCAGCGCGAACAGTCGGTGCTGGAACTGATCGCGCGCGGCTGCTCGAACCTGGAGATCGGCGAGCGTCTGTTCATCTCCCTGCACACGGTGAAGACCCACGCCCGGCGCATCAACGGCAAGCTCGGTGTGGAACGGCGTACCCAGGCGGTGGCGCGGGCGAAGGAGCTGGGGTTGCTCAAGGCTTAGCTAGATGAATGCCCGTAGGAGCGGACCTTGTCCGCGATTCGCGCGCATGGCGCGCTCCTACAAATGTCCCGGTCCCGGGATTGTTCGCGGATGAGATCCGCTCCTACGGGAAGGAAGTACGTCACCTGCTGCGGACCTTGTCCGCGATTTCTACAGGAATCTAATGCAGGGCTTTCTTCGGCACCGGAATCTCCCCGATGCGCTGCCGCAGGCGCAGCTGCTCGGCCGGGTCTTCGCTGAGCAGCAGCGCGCGTTCGAGGTCGTAGCGCTCGGCCTGCGGGCACTCCAGGCGACGGTAGAGATCGGCGCGGGCCAGGTGGTCGGCCACGTTCGGCTCGCCCAGTTCGAGCACTCGTTGTGCGTCCTTCAGCGCGGCCAGCGGTTGCTCGGCAGCCTGGTGCAGTTGGCGCAGGTTGCGCGACAGGCGCTGCAGCATGTCTGCCGGACTGGCGTCGCGCAGGTGGCTGGCGTTGAGCTCGACGCCGGTGCCCAGGCTGCGCACCAGCAGGTCGCGGCAATCGCGGGTGTACAGGCGACGGCCGGTGGTTGGGTCGAGCAGGTGGTCGGCGCCGGGCACGCGCAGCAGGAAGCGTCCGGGGAAGTTCACGCCTTGCAGGGGAATGTCCTGGCGCCGGGCCAGTTCCAGGGCGATCAGCGCCAGAGACAGCGGCTGGCCGCGGCGGCGCTGCAGCACCTGGGGCAGTAGTGCGGCGCGGGGCAGCAGAGGGACGTCATCGTCCTCGGCGAAGCCCTGCTCGCTCAGTTGGCGTAGCAGCAGTTGCGCGCGCTCGGCGGCGGTACCGTCCAGGGGCAGGGTAGCGAAGAGGCGTTGGGCCAGGTCGTCGAGCATTCGCATGGCCTGGCCAGGAGGATTCTGCGGCTCGTGCTCGGCGGCGATCCACAGCGCCGCCTCGAACAGACCCGGCGGGTCCTGGGCAAGGCAGGCGAGGCAGGCTTGGCGCGGGTCCATGGCGTTCTCCGGCTGATACCGCGTTTTACTCGCAGCGCCGGCAGTCCGTCCAGTCCCGGTCGTGGCGTGCCGCCACTGCCTATACTGATAGGGATCTACGGGCAACGTCCTGGCGCTCGACCAGGATGTCCACAGGCACCCGCATTGGGAGCGCCGCCATGTTCGACATGATGGAAGCCACCCGGCTAGAAAAGCTGCACGTCGCCTTCGACCCGGCCACGGGGCTCAGGGCCATCATCGCCATCCACAGCACGCGGCTGGGGCCGGCTCTGGGCGGTTGCCGCTACCTGCCTTACGCCAACGACGAGTCGGCAGTGCGCGACGCCGTGCGCCTGGCCCAGGGCATGAGCTACAAGGCCGCGCTGGCAGGATTGCGCCAGGGCGGTGGCAAGGCGGTGATCCTGCGCGCGCCGCATGTGGATAACCGCGGTGCGCTGTTCGAGGCTTTTGGCCGCTTCATCGAGTCCCTGCGCGGCGAGTACATCACCGCGGTGGACAGCGGCACATCCAGCGCCGACATGGACTGCATCGCCCAGCACACCGAGCACGTCACCAGCACCACCAGCGGGGGCGATCCCTCGCCACATACCGCCCTGGGTGTGTTCGCCGGCATTCGTGCCAGCGCCCTGGCACGACTGGGCAGCGACGACCTGGATGGCCTGCGGATTGCCGTGCAGGGCCTGGGGCACGTGGGTTACTCGCTGTGCGAGCACCTGGCTGCAGCCGGCGCGGAACTGCTGGTCAGCGACCTGGACGCCGGCAGGGTGCAGCTCGCGGTGGAGCAATTGGGTGCCCAGCCGATCGCCAGCGAGGCGCTGCTCACCACGCCGTGCGACATCCTCGCCCCCTGCGGACTGGGCGGCGTGCTGACGCCTTCGGTGGTGGCGCAGATGCGCTGCGCGGCAGTGGCCGGCGCGGCCAACAACCAACTGGCGCACGTCGACGTGGCCGATGAACTGGAGGCCCGCGGCATCCTCTATGCGCCGGACTACGTGATCAACTCCGGTGGGCTGATCTTCGTATCCCTGCAGCACCAGGGTGAAACGCTGCCGGCAATTACCGCGCACCTGGCGAAGATCGGTTCCCGCCTGACCGAGATCTACGCCCACGCCCAGGCCGACCACCGCTCGCCGGCGCGGGTGGCGGACATGCTCGCCGAGCGGATTCTCTGCGGTTAAATCGCACAGTTTTCCGCAGGGGTGGATCTCATCCACGAAGCGCCATTCCCAGATGCCCCCATAGGTGCGCGCCATGTGCGCGCTTCGCGGACAAGGTCCGCTCCTACGCGGTTTTCTGGGTCCCCGCGTTCGCGGGGATGACGGGGGAGGGAGCGAATCCTGATTCCGTCACTCCCGAGAACGCGGGAGCCCAAAAGACAGTTGCTCCTATGGGAGAGTAGGCATTCACTCCGCCTCGGCGAACAGCTCACCCAGGGCGTCGGGCTGGTTCTTGAAGGCGCGGGCGAAGGTGTCGCGGTTGCGGGCCATGAAGATGCCGAGCTCCTCGACCTGGTCCTCGCTCAGCGAGGGCACCGCCTTGTGCAGGACGCCGGCCAGGCTTTCGGCCAGCTCGAGCATCTTGTCGTGCCGGTCGGCTTCGGCCTTATCCATGAACAGGCGCTCCGGATCGCGGCTGCTGCGGTACACCACTTCGACGGCCATTCATCACCTCTATGCCTTCTCTGATATTTGGGTAGGAGAATACTGTTTATTTGTACAGTAAAAGCATAATGCAATGCCCTGTCGTTAGGGAAGGGCTGAATTGCAAGTGGCCAGTATGGTTGGCGTTCCGCTTCGGGGCACGCGGGGCCATATGGGGGCAGGGAAAGGGGGGCCGGGATCGATCTAGTGCGCGCGGCGCAGCGGCGTGCGGCAAATGCGCACACCGGGCGGGCTGGCGGAGATTCAGGAGGCCTTGCGTATGTCTCGGCTGGCGGTCATGTCCGCCAACAGGCGCGGCGCGCTGTCGCCCTGTTCGATGGCGATGCCGAAGCGAATGCTCTGGATCAGCCGTTGCAACTGCTCCGGGTCCTGCAGCTGGGCCTGGCGGATCAGCCGCTTGGCGGCCACGCCGGCGCTGGTGGAGAGGGTCAGGACGATGCTGCCGTCCGGCCGTTCGAGGCTGAAGTTGACCCGGTACTGGGCCTGGAACGCATCGCTGAGCACCTGGAATGGGCTGTTCATCTTCGATCCTGCCTCTAGGTGGGAGTGACCCTTCATGGACTGGAGGGCGTCTGCAAAGTTCGCGGTCATCTTGCCGCAGCCTCGGTGCGCTACCACTGCCCGAGGTCAATGGCAGGTGACTTGCACGTACCAAGCCAACAGGCGCCGCAGCTGAAGGAGAGTCGACGAATGAAACTGGAATGGGCCGAGCGCCTGCGCCAACAAATGCACGGGGTGGCCGAATCCCTGGGGAATCTGCTGGTGGAAGGTTTCCACTACCTGGCGCTGTTCGCCATCGGCGGCACCGTGTTCTGGTCGGCGGCGGTGGCCTTCTTCGAGATGTTCGAGAAGGGCCACGCGAGCATCGACGACGTGCTGCTGCTGTTCATCTACCTGGAGCTGGGTGCCATGGTCGGCATCTACTTCAAGACCAACCACATGCCGGTGCGTTTCCTGATCTATGTGGCAATGACCGCGCTGACGCGCCTGATGATCGCCGACATCCAGCACAACCACGTGCCCGACGACGGCATCATCCTGGTGTCCGTGGCCCTGTTGCTGCTGGCGCTGGCAATCCTGGTGGTGCGCTACGCGTCCTCGCGCTTCCCTTCGGCGCCTTCGAGCAAGGGCGGCGAGAACGCGCTGGTGCACGACGACGAGCGCTGAGCATCGGTTGGCTCCCGCGGTCGGCGCGATGCACTACCATCGGTGGAGTCGCGCTGCCGAGGGAATACCGAGACGATGAAGGGCTGGAAGCTGTTCGCACCCCTGCTGTTGCTGGTGATCATCGCCATCACCCTGTACCTGCGCCTGCACTCGCAGCCCCTGCTCCTGCAGGGCGAGGCGGACGCCACCGAAGTGATAGTCGCCTCCAAGGCCAAGGGCCGCGTCGAGCGCCTGCATGTGCGGCGCGGTGACGACGTGCAGAAAGGCCAGCGGCTGATCAGCCTGAGCAGCCCCGAGCTGCAGGCCCAGCTGGACTCGCTGCAGGCCGCGCGCAGCCAGGTGCAGGCGCAGCTCGACGAGTCCCTGCACGGCACCCGCGAGGAAACCCTGCGCGCCCTGCAGGCCACTCTCTCGCAGGCGCAGGCCGAGTTGCGCAATGCCGAGCTGGATTACCAGCGCAACCAGGAACTGGCCGGACGCAACTTCGTCTCCCAGGCCCAGCTCGACCTGTCGCGGCGCGGCCGTGACGTGGCGCGCAACCGCGTGGCCGAGGCCCAGGCCAATCTCGACGAAGGCAACCAGGGCGACCGCGAGGAGCGTCGCCGCGCGCTGGAAGCCGCGGTGCGCCGTGCCGATGCGCAGCTCGCCGAGCTGCAAGCGCAACTCGATGACCTCGACGTGCTGGCGCCGGCCGACGGCGAGATCGGGCCGATCCCGGCGGAGGAGGGCGAGCTGGTCAACGCCTACAGCCCGTTGCTGACCCTGGTGCGGCTGTCCGACAGCTACCTGGTGTTCAACCTGCGCGAGGACATCCTGGCCAAGGTGCGCAAGGGCGATAAGGTCCGGCTGCGGATTCCGGCGCTGGGCGACGCGGAGATCGACACCGAGGTGCGCTACATCGCCCCGCTCGGCGACTTCGCCACCAAGCGTGCGACCCGTGCCACCGGCGACTTCGACCTGAAGACCTTCGAGGTCCGCCTGTATCCGCTGCAACCTGTGCAGGGCCTGCGCCCGGGGATGAGCGCGCTGTGGCAATGGAAGCAGTAAGGCGCAACCTGCAGCGCTTCGTCCAGGCCTTCAACACCGAGACACGCCTCGCCGTGCGCAGCTGGACCATCCACTGGCTGGGATGGCTCTGGCCGCTGCTGCTGTTCACCCTGATCAGCGGTGTGTACAAGGCCGGCACCCTGCTGGACATGCCGGTGGCGGTGGTCGATGCCGATCACAGCAGCTTGTCGCGGCGCATCGTGCGCGAGCTCGATGCCGGTTCCCACGCCCAGGTGGAGACGCTCGACGGCGGCCTGCAGCAAGGCCTGCGGCGCATCCGCGCGGCCGACGACTATGCGTTGCTGTACATCCCGCGCGACTTCGAGGCCGACGCCCTGGCCGGTCGCCAGCCCTCGGCGGTGCTCTACTACAACTCGCTGTTCTATAGCGCCGGCTATTACTCGACCCAGGACTTCGGTGGCTTGATCAGCAGCGTCAACCAGGACCTGCGCCCGCGCATCGCGGCTGGCATGGGCAGGTCGCTGCCGCCGCTGGCGAGCGTCAGCGTGGCCTACGAGAGCCTGTTCAATGCCAGCGGCAACTACATCTACTACCAGCAGTTCGCCGCCATCGTGCATCTGCTGCAGCTGTTCGTGATCGTCGCCACCGTCCATGTGCTGGCGCGCGAGGCGCCTGAGCTGCGTGCCTCCTCGCCGCACATCCTGCGGGCCAAGGCGCTGGGTGCGCGTTTGCTGGGCAAGCTGGCGCCCTACACGCTGCTGTTCAGCGCGCTGCTGATGCTGGAGCTGTTCCTGCTGGTGACGCTCAACGGCGCGCGTATCAATGGCAGCCCGACCTGGATGCTGGCGATCACCGTGTGCTACGTGATGGCCGCGCAGAGCGTCGGGCTGGTGCTGTTCATCTTCACCGCCAACCGCTTCAGCGCGTACTCGCTGATCGGCCTGCTGATCGGCGTGGCGCAGACCTATTCCGGCGTGCTGCTGCCGGAGCTGGCGATGCCGGAGATCGCCCGCCTGATCAGCATCGCCGAGCCGCTGACGCACACCCTGCACGGGCTGTTCGACCAGTTCCTGCGCCAGGCGCCGGCGGAGTCCGGTCTGTACACCTGCTGCCGCCTGCTGGTCTATCCGCTGCTCGCCTACATGATCGCCAAGCTGCGCCTGCGCCGGCGTCTCGACCTGAGCCCGGCCTGAGGAGGCGCCATGCAGAATTTCTGGAACGTATTCCGCGCGTCGCTGCAGAACATGCTGGGCAAGCCGTTGTGGCTGCTGATGGTGCTGTCGGTGGCGCTGACCACCTTGCCGTACGCCCATCGCACCATGGACGACCTGCCGGTGGCGGTGATCGACATGGACCATAGCGCCGCCTCCCGCGAGCTGATCCGCCTGCTCGACGCCGCGCCGAAGATCGCCGTGCGCACCTACAGCGAACTGCCCACCGCGCAGCGCGACCTGGCCTGGCGCGAGCTGTACGGCATCATCGTGGTGCCGCTGGAGTTCGAGAAACGCGTACTGCGCGGCGAAGCGGTGACCATCCCGATCTTCGGCGACGCCACCAACCGCATGGCCAACGGGCAGATCCAGCAGGACATCGGCACCACCTACAACGAGCTGTCGCTGCGCTACAACCGCGACCTGCTCAAGCGCAGCGGCTTCAGCGAGGAGCAGGCCGACGTGCTGCTCAGCCCGGTGGTCGGCGACCTCAGCGCGCTGTTCAACCCCGGCACCAGCTTCGCCGCCATCGTACTGCCGGGGCTGGTGACGCTGATCCTGCAGCACAGCCTGCTGCTCTCCTGCACACGGGTGAACCTCAACCTGCGCGGCGGCACCCCGCGCTCGCTGCGCCAGCCGCCGTCCACCCGTTTCGGCCGCTACGCCGCGCAGCTGCTGATCTGGACCGTGCTGAGCATGCTCTTCTACGTGATCTGGCCGTGGATGATGGGGTATCGACAGACCGCCTCCTTCTTCATGTTGATGGGGCTGGTGCTGCCGTTCCTGCTAGCGGTGATCGCCATGAGCGAGTTCATTGCCGAAGTGCTGCCCTCGGAGGAGGCGGTGTACCTGACCATGACTTTCATCACCCTGCCGCTGTTCTACATGGCCGGCTTCACCTGGCCGCCACAGGCGATGCCGGCCTGGGTGCAATGGCTGGCCGACGCCATCCCCTCGACCTGGGCGATCCGCGCGGTGGTGGAAATGAACCAGATGAACCTGCCACTCTCGGCGGTGGCCGATCGCATCCTCGTGCTGCTCGGCATGGCGGCGGCCTACGGCCTGCTCGGCACGCTGATCTACCAGTTCCGCAACTGGCGCTGGGATCAGTTGAAGGGGTGGTGAGTCGCCGGCCGCCGGCGCAGGGGAGAATGGTGACAAGGAGATCGATCGTGAACATATCGAGACTGCTACCGCTGATCTTCGGCATGACGCTCGTAAGCTGTGGTTCGGTGCAGACACTGAACAGCGAATCCAGCGCCGATGTCGGCGAGCTGCACCTGAAGGGAACCTACTGCACCCGGATTCCACGCATCTACAGCGGAGTCGCCTACAACTTCTGCGCGCTCTACGGCGACCCAGGGGGCGCTTATCAGCATGACGCTGCAGTGTCACCGCCGCCGCCCGCTTCGCCGCAAGGCATCTATTGGCCTTTTCTTGATGGCCTGCTCTCCGGCGTCACCGACACCCTGGCGCTGCCCTACACGATCTACCGGCAGAACCGCGACGGCAGCATCGAGCTGACCCACGGCGATTGAGGCGTTACAGAGCGATCCTGCGGGTGCGCTTTCACACCGCCTTGGGTAGCGGCGCAAAAAGCGCATCGATATCGGCATCGTCCAGCTGCCAGTCGGTGCCGGCGCCTTCGAGGATGCCGGCGGCGAGGGCGGCCTTTTCGCGCTGCAGCAGCTGGATCTTTTCTTCCACCGTGCCGCGGGCGATCAGCTTGTAGACGAACACCGGCTTGTCCTGGCCGATGCGGTAGGCGCGGTCGCTGGCCTGGTTCTCGGCGGCCGGGTTCCACCAGGGGTCGTAGTGGATCACGGTATCGGCGGCGGTCAGGTTCAGGCCCACGCCGCCGGCCTTCAGGCTGATCAGGAACAGCGGCACGCGGCCCTGCTGGAAGTCCTCCACCGGCTGGCGGCGGTCGCGGCTGTCGCCGGTCAGCAGGGCGTAGTCGATGTTCCTTTGCTGCAGCGCCTCGCCGACCAGCGCGAGCATCGAGGTGAACTGCGAGAAGATCAGCACGCGGCGTCCTTCGGCGAGCAGCTCTTCGAGCATGTCCAGCAGGTATTCCAGCTTGCCCGAGGTCACCGCCTTGCCGGCGCGGCCACCGGCCGGTGCGGCTTCCTTCTGCACCAGGCGGATGTCGCAGCAGACCTGGCGCAGCTTGAGCAGCGCTTCGAGAATGACGATGCGGCTGCGCGCCAGGCCGCGGCGGGCGATCTCTTCGCGGACCTTCTGGTCCAGCGCCAGCCGCACGGTTTCGTAGAGGTCGCGCTGCGCCTCGCTGAGCTCGATGTGCTGGATGAATTCGCTCTTGGGCGGCAGCTCCGAGGCCACCTGCTCCTTGGTGCGGCGCAGCAGGAACGGGCGGATGCGCGCGGCGAGGTGCGCCAGGCGCGCCTGGTCGCCGTGGCGCTCGATGGGTGTGCGGTAGTGCTGGGCGAACTGCTTGGCGTCGCCGAGCCAGCCCGGCAGCAGGAAATGGAACAGCGACCAGAGCTCGCCGAGGTGGTTTTCCAGCGGCGTACCGGTCAGGCACAGGCGGTTGCGCGCGTTGAGCTGGCGCGCCGCCTGGGCCGCTTTGGTCCCGGCATTCTTGATGTTCTGCGCTTCGTCGAGGATCAGCAGGTGGTAGGCGTGCTTGCCGAGCTTATCCGCATCGCGCGGCAGCAGGGCGTAGGTGGTGAGGATGAGGTCGTGTTCCTCGATCTTCGCGAAATCGCGGCGGCGCCCGGCGCCGTGCAGCGACAGCACACGCAGGTCGGGGGTGAAGCGCTCGGCCTCGTCCATCCAGTTGGGGATCAGGCTGGTCGGCATCACCACCAGGGCCGGCGCGGTAAGGCGCCCGGCCTGTTTTTCCAGCAGCACGTGGGCCAGCGATTGCAGCGTCTTGCCCAGGCCCATGTCGTCCGCGAGGATGCCGCTGGCGCCTACCGCGCGCAGTGTCTGCATCCAGCTCAGGCCCTCGTGCTGGTAGGCGCGCAGCTCGGCGCGCAGGCCCTGCGGAAGCGGAGCGGGTTGGGCGCGGTAATCGCGCAGGCGTACGGCTATGTCGCGCAGCTCGTCGCCGCCTTGCCAGCGCAGCGGCAGTTCTTCGAACTCGGTCAGCCGTGCCGCATCCGGTGCGCCCATGCGCAGGCGGCGCACTGGCGGCTGGTCGCCCAGGTAGAACTCGGAGAGGGTGCCCAGCAGCGGTTTCAGCTTGCCGAACGGCAGGGCCACGCGCAGCGGCCGCTCGGAGGCGGTCTGCCAGGCGTGCACCGGGTTGCGCCCGGCGTCCAGGCGCAGCACCAGTTGCTCGTCGTCGTCATGCCGCGAGAGGGCGACCGGATCGAGCAGCGCCGGCGTGCGGCGGATCAGTTCGATCAGTGCCGGCAGCAGGCTGATGCGGCGGCCGTCGACCTCGATGCCCAGCTCCAGGTCGAACCACTGGCGGTCCTCGGCTTCCTCGATCTCTGCGTACCAGTTCTCCACCGGGGTGAGGTCGAAGACGAACTCCGGGCGGATGTCGACTTCCCAGCCGTGCTCGCGCAGCAGCGGCAGGCCTTCGCGCATGAACTGCTGCCAGGTGGCGTCGTCGGGCAGCTCGAACATCTCCCCGGCGCTGTCTTCCAGCGCGTCGCTGCGGCGCATCGCCGGTTTGAAGCCGAGCTTGCGCAGCTGCAGGCGCAGCTGGTTCTCATGATCGGCCTGGCGGCTGACGCGGATGATGCGGTCGTCGCGGAACACCCGCAGCTCGTTGCCGTTGCGCGGGTTGATCGGCCCGGATACCGGCATGCCGGAATACAGGAAGGCGAGGGCGGCGCGGTGCCGGGCGATGTTCTGCATGCGCCCGCTGCGCAGGTCGAAACCGCTGTGGACGTGGCTGCCCAGGGTCAGGCGCGGGCGCGGCGCGACATCGTCACGGGCGGCTGGCGGCTCGGCAGAAGAGGTCATCGGTGGATCCTTCCGGAAAGCCCGGAGAAATACGCAAACGACCGATGATACCCCCATTTTCCAGGCCGGGCACGGGCGTCGCGCCGGCCGGGCGACCTCCTGTCAGCGCGCGAAGCGTTTTGCGGCCGCCACGCATCCCGCTACAGCGGCGGCGGACGCGGCCATCGCCGGGCTGACCTGCTCGTGCAGCAGCAGGCCAGCCAGGGCCAGGCCGAAGAACGGCTGCAGCAGCTGCAGCTGGCCGACCGCGGCGATGCCGCCGCGGGACAGGCCGTGGTACCAGAAGAAGAAGCCGATGAGCATGCTGAACAGCGACACGTAGCCCAGGCTCAGCCAGGCCGGCCAGCGTGCCGAGGTCAGGTCGGCGGGCAGGGTCCACAGCGCCAGGGGCAGCATGAGCGGCAGCGAAACGACCAGCACCCAGCAGATCACCTGCCAGCTGCCCATGTGCCGCGACAGCCGCGCGCCCTCGGCGTAGCCCAGGCCGCAGACCAGTACGGCGGCGAGCATCAGGCCGTCGCCCAGCAGGCTGCCCGCGCCGCCCTGGGCCAGGGCGTAGCCGGCGACCACCGCGCTGCCGAGCAGGGAGAACAGCCAGAACACCGGGCGCGGCCGCTCGCCGGCGCGCAGCACGGCGAACAGGGCTGTGGCCAGGGGAAGCAGGCCGACGAAGACGATGGCGTGTGCCGAGCTGACATGACGCAGCGCCAGGGCGGTGAGCAGTGGGAAGCCAACCACCACGCCCAGGGCCACCGCGACCAGCGCCGGCACGTCGGCGCGGGCTGGGCGGCGCTGGCGCAGGACGACCAGGATGGCCGCGGCCAGCAGCCCGGCGATGCTGGCCCGCGCCAGGGTCAGGAAGGTCGGGTCGAAGTCGCCCACCGCCACCCGCGTGGCCGGCAGTGAGCCGCTGAAGATGAGGACGCCGAGGAAACCGCTGAACCAACCGCCGAGAGAGCCATTCATGATGCATTCGCCACTGGGATGAAGTGTGTCGATGGTGGCGCTCGGGCGGACAGTCGGCCAGTGACAGATCAGTACAATCCGAACAAACTGTCCTGAAATTTATTCAGTACAGTCGAGGCGGCCATGGCAGTGACACGGGTAGACCAGGTGATGCGCCAGGTGCGCGACCGCCTCGCGGCGCGGACATTGGTGCCGGGTGAGCGGCTGCCGTCGATCCGCTCGCTGGCCGACAGCCTGGAGGTTTCCAAGAGCACCGTGGTGGAGGCCTACGAGCGGCTGGCTGCCGAGGGCCTGATCGCCTCGCGGCGCGGCTCCGGCTTCTACGTCTGCGGGCGGCTGCCGCCGCTGTCGCTGGCCGAGATCGGTCCGGCGCTGGACCGCAGCATCGACCCGCTGTGGATCGCCCGGCAGTCGCTGGAGGCCGCCGAGGACTCGCTCAAACCCGGTTGCGGCTGGCTACCGCCATCCTGGCTGCCGGAAGACGAACTGCGCCGCGCCCTCCGCCAACTGGCCCGCGAACCGCAGTCGAGCCTGCTGGAGTACGGGCGCCCCTATGGCCACGCCGGCCTGCGCGAGCAGCTCGCCCGGCGCCTGGGCGAATACGGCGTGGCGCTCGGCACGCAGCAGATCGTCCTCACCGACGGCGGCACCCACGCCATCGACCTGGTCTGCCGCTTCTTCCTCGAACCGGGCGACGAAGTGCTGGTGGACGATCCCGGCTACTTCAATTTCCAGGCCCTGCTTCGCGCGCACCGCGCGGTGCCCATCGGCGTGCCCTACACGCCGGACGGCCCGGACGTCGACGCCCTGGCCGGCATCCTGCAGCGCCACCGGCCGCGCCTGTACCTGACCAATTCGGCCTTCCACAACCCGACCGGCGCGCAGCTTTCGCCGCTGGTGGCGCACCGCCTGCTGAAGCTGGCCGAGGCCCACGACCTGCTGATCGTCGAGGACGACATCTTCGCCGACTTCGAATACGAGCACGCGCCACGGCTCTCGGCGTTCGACGGCCTGCAGCGGGTGATCCAGGTCGGCAGCTTCTCCAAGACGCTGTCCGCCTCGGTGCGCTGCGGCTTCATAGCCGCGCGGGCGGATTGGTGCGAGCAACTGGTCGACCTCAAGCTGGCCACGTCCTTCGGCAACAGCCCGTTCAATGGCGAGCTGCTCTACCAGCTGCTCTGCAAGGGCGGCTACCGTCGCCACCTGGACGGCCTGCGCGCACGCCTGGCCGACGCCATGGGCGAGACGCTTGCGCGCCTGCGAGCCATCGGCCTGCAGCCCTGGCTGGAACCCCGTGGCGGGGTGTTCGTCTGGGCTCGCCTGCCTGATGGACTCGACGCGGCAGCGGTGTCGCGCGCGGCGCTGGAGGAGGGCATGGTGCTGGCCCCGGGCAATGTCTTCAGCCTCGGCCAGACGGCGCCCGACTACCTGCGCTTCAACGTCGCCCAGTGCCAGTCGCCGAGGGTCTTCGAACTATTGCAACGCGCCATGGCAAAGGCGCGACGCGCCCGCTGAGCCCGGCGCGCCGGGGTGCGACGCCCCGGCATGAGCAGGACGCGGTTATTCGCAAGTGTTCTTGTGTATCTCTTTCAAATGCGAATGCATTTCATGTAAATTTCGCGGCTTCTTTCACCGTTCTCGGACGACTCCTGCAGCAGGTGAGCAGAGCCATGTACCTATCCGACTCCCACTCCCGGCGCGAGGCGCACGCATGAGCGGCAAGGAACGCCTCGGCGCGGCGCTGGGCGCGCGCATCCTCTCCGCGCTGTTCGGCGGCTATGCCCTGGCGTATTGCACCACGGCCTTCCTCAGCGTCTACCTGCCGCTGGCCCGTGCCGATCGCGTGGCCTTCGCCAGCTTGGCGTGCTTCCTGGTCTGGGTTCTCGCGGTGCTCTACGCCTTTGGCGCGCGCAGCACCTGGCGCGCTTGCCTGGTGCCGCTGACGCTGAGTGCGCTGCTGGCGCTCGCGGCCTTCCTGCCGCATGACTTTGGAGCGCGTCCATGAGCCTGCGCCAGTCGATGTCCGGATTGCACACCTGGAGCGGGCTGCTGGTCAGCTGGCTGCTGTTCGTCGTGGTGTTCGCCGGCAGCCTGTCCTGCTTCGACAAGGAGCTGACCCGCTGGATGCTGCCGCAGCTGCACGAGACGGCGGTGCCCAGCGTGAACGTGGACCAGGTCCACGCCGCTCTCGTCGAGCGCGCTCCCAGGGCGCATGCCTACTGGATGCTGCCGCCGAGCGAGCGCATGCCCTACTGGACCGCCGGCTGGGTGCCCGAGGACCTGAGCGCTTTCCGTTCCTTCCTGCTCGATGCGCAGACGGGCGAGGAGCTGCCGAAGACGGTCGGCGGCACCTTCTTCTTCGACCTGCACTACGGCCTGCACGCCGGCATGCCCGGCATCTACATCGTCGGCCTGGCCGGCATGTTCATGCTGGTGGCGCTGGTGTCCGGAGTGATCGTCCACCGACGCATCTTCAAGGACTTCTTCACCCTGCGCCCGGGTGCGGCACGGCAACGCGCCTGGCTCGATGCGCATAACGTGCTGGGCGTGATCGGCCTGCCGTTCCACCTGCTGCTGGCCTACACCGGGCTGGTGATCTTCATCACGCTCTACATGACGGCCGGCATCAAGGCGTCCTACCGGGGCGATGCCGAGCGCTTCGAACACGAGGTGCAGCGCGCTTTCGATCGCGAGGAGCTGGGGCGCCCGGCGAAGCCGCCGAAGTCCCTGTCGCGCATGGTCGTGCGTGCGCAGGCGCAGTGGGGCGACGGCAGCCAGGTTGGCTGGATCAACCTCGAACATCCCAACGACGCCTCTTCCATGGTCCAGGTCCGCACGGCCGTGGACACGCGGCTGGTCAATGACCAGCGCACCGTATCCTTCGATGCCGCGACGGGCGCGCTCCTGCATGTGCAGCCGGCCTACGCGAACGGCTACAAGACCTACGCCTGGCTGAGCGGCCTGCACATGGCGCAGTTCGGCGGTTCGCTGCTGCGCCTGCTCTACCTGCTGCTCGGCCTGGCCGGCTGCGGGATGATCTTCGGCGGCCTGCAGGTATGGGTGGCCAAGCGCGAAGCGCGCGGCAGTCGCGGCCTGGTGCTGGTGCGCATGCTGAACGGTGCGGTCTGCGGCGGCCTGCCGTTGGCCTCCCTCGGCCTGCTGGCGGCGTCGCGGTTGCTGCCGGCCGAACTGCCGCTGCGGGATCGCTGGGAAGCCACCAGTTTCGTGGTGGTCTGGCTGCTCGCCCTGCTGCATGCCGTATGGCGCCAGGGCAGCGGCTGCCTCGCCCGCGAGCAGTTCGCCGCCGCCGCCGTGCTGGCCCTGGGCTTGCCGCTGCTCGGCCTGTTCGGGCCGGAAGCAGGGCGCCTGGGCAACAGCCTGGCGCGCGGCGACTGGATGCTTGCCGGGGTCGATCTGGCGCTGCTGGCCAGCGGCCTGATCTTCGCCGCCCTGGCCTGGCGCCTCGGCCGCCCGGCCGCGCCCGATACCAAGCGCCAGCGGGTGCGGGTGGAAGGGGAGTTCGCCTGATGCTGCTGGTCTTCGGTCTCAACCTGCTGGCCCTGACCTCCGCCTGCCTGGGCCTGGCGCGGCACCACCGCGACCTCTTCGGCCACGCGCCGAGCCTGGGCCGCGTGCGCCTGCTACGCGCGGTGGCGCTGGTCGATGGCGGCCTGGCGCTGGCCTACGGCATCCACAGGCTGGGCATCGAGCACGGGCTGATCTACTGGAGCTGCCTGCTGATGGCCGCTGCGGTTGTGTTGGTGGCGCTGCTGGCCTGGCTGCCGCGCCTGGCGCTGCCGGCGGCGGCGGGTGTGCCGTTGCTCGGCGGGGTGCTCGCCGTCTTCGGCTGATTGCGGAGCATCCCTGAAGGAGCTCGCTCCCGCGAAAAGCCTGACGCTCAGCTCGCGAACGCCGCGCGATACTCGCCGGGCGATGCGCCCAGGGCTCCACGGAATCTATTGCTGAAGTGGCTGGCGCTGGAGAAGCCGCAGGCGAGGGCGATCTCGCTCAGCGGCAGGGCGCCCTGGCGCAGCAGTTCGCAGGCGCGGGTCAGGCGGCGGGCCAGGACGTACTGGTGCGGCGGCATGCCGAAGCTTTCGCGAAACATCCGCGCGAAGTGGTATTCCGAGAGGGCCGCCAGCATCGCCAATTCGCCGAGGGTCAGCGGCTCGGCGAGGTGCTGTTCGATGTAGTCGGTCAGGCGCTTGCGCAGCGCCGGGGCGAGCCCGCCCTTCAGGCGCAGGCCATCGCGGCGGCCGACCTGGGTGAGCAGGGCGTGGTCGATCAGTTCCTGGGCCAGGCTGCTGGTGAGCAGGCGTTCGCCCGGCTCTTCCCAGTTCAGCTGCACCAGCTGGCGGAAGCGCGCGGCCTGCTGCGGATCGTCGAGGAAGGTCACCGAATGCAGTTGCAGCTCGCGCGGCTCGCGGTCGAGCAATTCGACGCAGCCGAGGGAGAAGCGCTCCGCGCTGAAGTACAGGTGCGCCAGGCGGATGTCGCCGTTGACGATCCATGAAGCTTCTTCGCCGGCGGGCATGATGCACAGCTTGTCCGGCGCGCCCTTGGCGCCGGGCGCGCCGCGGCGGAAGGTGCCGGTGCCGCCGGCGAGGTAGCAGGACAGCGTGTGGTGGTCGGGTGATAGATAGTCGCGGGCGTCGTGGCGATTGCTCCAGACCGCCGCGGACAGGCCGTCGCCCAGCTCGGCGCAACGCTCCAGATGGGCGTTGGGCGAACTGTTCATCGACTGGAAGACCTGTAGCTGTTGGATGGCGGGCATGGGCGACTCCTGATGGCGTTCAATTTACTCGCGCCCGCGCGCGTTGCCACCCCGTTCGGCGCAATAAGCGCAAGAATCTGCAAGCGCGCATGGAAGGGGCGGGCAGACACTGGCGGCCAGCAATCGGAGAAACGCCATGAACCTCTCGCTCTATCTGCTCACCGTGCTCATCTGGGGCACGACCTGGATCGCCATCAAGCTGCAGGTCGGTCTGGTGGCCATCCCCCTGTCCATCGCCTATCGCTTCAGCCTGGCGGCGCTGGTGCTGTTCGCCATCCTCCTGCTCAGCCGACGCCTGCAGCCGCTCGGCCGGCGCGGCCAGCTGATCTGCCTGGCCCAGGGGTTGTGCCTGTTCTGCGTGAACTTCCTCTGCTTCTATACCGCCAGCCAGTGGATCCCCAGCG
Source organism: Pseudomonas sp. QL9 (assembly GCF_041409665.1). Lineage (NCBI taxonomy): Bacteria > Pseudomonadati > Pseudomonadota > Gammaproteobacteria > Pseudomonadales > Pseudomonadaceae > Pseudomonas > Pseudomonas sp. QL9. The sequence continues at coordinate 1,692,943 of NZ_CP166971.1, read as the reverse complement.
GGCTGATCGCCGTGGTGTTCTCCACCGCGACCCTGTGGAACGCGCTCAATGCACGGATCTTCTTCGGCCAGCGCATCGCCACCAACGTGGTGGGCGGCGGCGCCCTGGGCCTGCTCGGTCTGGCGCTATTGTTCTGGCCGGAACTGTCGGGCCATGCCGCCAACCGCGAGACTTTCTACGGCCTGGGCCTGGCGCTGCTCGGCACGCTCTGCTTCTCCGCCGGCAACATGCTCTCCAGCCTGCAGCAGAAGGCCGGCCTGCGGCCGCTGAGCACCAATGCCTGGGGCATGCTCTACGGTTCGCTGATCCTCCTGGCGATCTGCCTGGTGCAGGGCGTGCCCTTCACCTTCGACTACAGCCCGCGCTACGTCGGCTCGCTGGTCTACCTGGCGATCCCCGGCTCGGTGATCGGCTTCACCGCCTACCTGACCCTGGTCGGGCGCATGGGCCCGGAGCGCGCGGCCTATTGCACCGTGCTGTTCCCGGTGGTGGCGCTGAACGTCTCGACGTACATGGAGGGCTATCAGTGGAGCGCGCCGGCCCTGGCCGGGCTGGTGCTGGTGATGGCGGGCAACGTGCTGGTGTTCCGCAAGCCGAAGCCGGTGTTGCAGCCGGCGCGGGCGTAAATATCCACAACGGAAGCGCCCCGTAGGAGCGGATCTCATCCGCGAAAGACCCCGCACCAATGCCCCCTGTAGGAGCGCGCCATGCGCGCGATTCGCGGACAAGGTCCGCTCCTACAGGTAATACGCAGTGCCTCTGGGCCTCAGCCCTTCCACACCTGCGGGTTGACCAGGTTCTTCGGCCGCTCGCCGCGCAGCGCGGTCTCGAAGTTGTCCAGCGCGCATTCGGCCATGGCGCGGCGGGTCTCGTGGGTGGCCGAGCCGATGTGCGGCAGGGTCAGGGCGTTGGGCAGGGCGTACAGCGGCGACTCGCCCAGCGGCTCCTTCTCGTAGACGTCCAGGCCGGCGGCGAGGATGCGTTTCTCTTGCAGCGCCTCGACCAGCGCGGCTTCGTCGATCACCTGGCCACGGGCGATGTTGATCAGGATGGCGCTGGGCTTCATCAGCTCCAGCTCGCGCTTGCCGATCAGCTTGCGGGTGGCGTCGGACAGCGGCACCACCACGCAGACGAAGTCGGCTTCGCTCAGCAGTTCGTCGAAGCCGCAGAAGCGCGCGCCCAGTTCCTGCTCCAGTTCCGGCTTGCGGCTGTTGCCGTGGTAGAGGACTTCCATGTTGAAGCCGAAGCGCCCGCGGCGGGCGATGGCCGCGCCGATGCGGCCGAGGCCGAGGATGCCGAGTTTCTTGCCATGCACGTCGACGCCGAACTGCGGGGTGTCCACGGTGCGCTTCCACTGCCCGGCCTTGGTCCAGGCGTCCAGCTCGGCGACGCGGCGGGCGGTGCCCATGATCAGGGCGAAGCCGAGGTCGGCGGTGGTCTCGGTGAGCACGTCCGGGGTGTTGGTCAGCGGGATGCCGCGCTCGTTGAGGTAGGCCAGGTCGTAGTTGTCGTAGCCGACCGAGACGCTTGAGATCACTTCCAGCTGGCCGGCCTGGGCCAGTTGTTTGGCGCCCAGCGGGCGGCCCACGCCGATCATGCCGTGGGCGGTCGGCAGGGCGGCGGCGTACTGGGCGTCGACGTCGCCGAGCTTGGGATCGAGCACGGTGACGTTGAACTGCGCGCGCAGGCGCTCGAGGTGTTCCGGGGCGAGACGGCTGAAGACGAAGACGTTCTTTTTCATGGTCCGGGGCATCGAGGGGGAACGGGAAGGGTGCCAACCCTAGCATTCCCGCCCCGGGCGTGGGCAAGCCGCGCCCCCTCGCAGACGAGAATGCGGACGGGAATGCGGGCGGTAATCGCGCGCGGCGGCAGGCTAGATGCCGACCTCGTCGGCCAGCAGCACGCCGGGCAGGTTCTCGCGCAGGTAGCCGACCCAGGTCTTGATCTTGGCATCCAGGTACTGGCGCGAGGGATAGAGCGCGTAGACGTTGAGCAGCTGCAACTTGTAGTGCGGCAGCACGCGCACCAGCGAGCCGTCCTTCAGGCCCTCGGCCGCCGAATACACCGGCAGCGCGCCTATGCCCATGCCGCAGCGGATCGCCTCGGTCATGGCGTCGCCGACGTTCACCTGGAAGGGCGGCGGGCCGATGGTGACCATTTCCTGGCCGTTGGGGCCCTCGAACAGCCACTTGTCCAGCGCCAGCACCGGGCTGACCAGGCGCAGGCAGTCGTGCTCGACCAGCTCGCTTGGCGTCTTCGGCAGGCCGCGTGCCTCTATATAGACGGGGGAGGCGCAAAGCACGCTGTAGGTCTCGCCAATGCGCTGCGACACCAGGCCGGAGTCCGGCAGTTCGGTGGCGACCACGATGGCCACGTCGAAGCCTTCGTCGAGCAGGTCCGGCACGCGGTTGGCCATGGTCAGGTCGAAGCTGACTTCCGGGTGCACCTGGCGGTAGCCGGCGATGGCGCGGATCACGTAGTGCTGGCCGATGCCGGTCATCGAGTGCACGCGCAGGCGCCCGGCCGGGCGGGCATGGGCGTCGCCGGCCTCGGCTTCGGCTTCCTCGACGTAGGCGAGGATCTGCTCGCAGCGCAGCAGGTAGCGCTGGCCGGCCTCGGTCAGGGCGATACGACGGGTGGTGCGGTTGAGCAGGCGCGCGCGCAGGTGGGTTTCCAGATTGGCGACGGCTCGCGAAACATAGGCAGTGGTAGTGCCCAGTTGCACGGCGGCGGCGGTGAAGCTGCCGGTCTCGGCCACGCAAGCAAAGGCGCGCATGGTTTGCAGAGTGTCCATTGAGGGGCCTCTGAAGCAGGGGGTGGCGTATTGTCACACGAGACGCCGACAGGGATTGTTTCACAAACGGTAATAAAGATTCACAAATTGGCCGACTTATCCCTTTCCCGCCGCCTCCCTAGAATTCATCTGCCCGAATCGTCTCTTCGGCATCCTCTAAGCTGAAAAGCAAGCAACCCCCCCAGGACTCCCAAACGTGTCGCGTCCCCTCGTGAAAGGACTGGCGTTCGTCGGCTCCTTTGTCGTTTTTTCAACAATTGCCGGTTGCATCAGTACCCATGGCATCGCCCCGCAGGAGCAACGCCTGGGCAATGACCAACTGGCCACCGACGCCGCCATCCAGTCTGCCAACCGCGACGCGAAATGGCCGGGCGAACAGTGGTGGCGCGCCTATGGCGACCCGCAGTTGAACACCTGGGTACAGACCGCCGTGGACAACAGCCCGACGCTGTCCGAAGCCGAGGCGCGCGTGCGCATGGCACTGTCCATGGCCGGCGTCGCCGAGTCCGCCGAGTCGCCGCAGGTCAGCGCCGACGCCTCGCTGCTGCGCCACAAGTGGCCGAGCGACTACTTCTACGGTCCGGGCGAGCTGGCCAAGACCACCAGCTGGAACAACAACGCCGCGCTGGGCTTCTCCTACGACCTCGACCTCTGGGGCCGCGATCGCAGCAACACCGAGCGCTACATGAACGTTGCCTACATGACCGCCGCCGAGGCGCGCATGGCCCAGCTGGAACTGGAGAGCAACATCGTCAGCGCCTACATCCAGATGTCCCTGCAGTACGCCGAGCTGGACATCGCCCACGCCATGCTCGAACAGCAACAGCAGATCCTCTCGCTGGCCCAGCGTCGCCTGGCCGGTGGCCTCGGCACCCAGTTCGAGGTCAGCGAAGCCGAAGTGCCGCTGCCGGAAACCAAGCGCAAGATCGACGCCGTCGAGGAGGCCATCGCCCTGTCGCGCAACCAGATCGCCGCGCTGGCCGGCAAGGGCCCGGGCGCCGGGGCTTCCATCAAGCGCCCGAGCCTGCGCCTGACCGCCCAGCCCGCGCTGCCCAGCGCACTGCCGCTGGAGCTGGTCGGCCGCCGTCCGGACGTGGTCGCCAGCCGCTGGAAGGTCGCGGCCCAGGCCAAGGGCGTGGACGTCGCGCGCGCCGAGTTCTATCCCAACGTCGACCTGGTCGCGAGCCTCGGCTACAGCGCCGTCGGTGGCGGCATGCTGGAATTCCTCACCGGGCAGAAGTTCACCTACAGCGTGGGTCCTGCGATCTCCCTGCCGATCTTCGACGGCGGTCGCCGCCGCTCCGAGCTGGGCCAGGAATCCGCCGGATACGACGCCGCCGTGGCGCAGTACAACCAGACCCTGGTGAAGGCGCTCAAGGGCATTTCCGACCAGCTGATCCGCACGCACTCCATGGAGAAGCAGCAGGAGCTGGCCGAGCAATCGGTGGCCGCCGCGCAGAAGACCTACGACATCGCCAGCAAGGCCTTCAAGGGCGGCCTGACCGACTACCTGCACGTGCTCAACGCCCAGACCCGCCTGTTCCAGCAGCAGCTGACCCTGCAACAGGTGCAGGCCGCGCGCCTGGAAACCCATGCCAGCCTGGTGGTCGCCCTCGGCGGCGGCCTGATGGACGGCAAGGACATGCCCAAGGAGAAGCAGATGGTTCCGGCCAGCGTCTCCGTGCGTCCGCTGAGCGAGCGCTGAGATGGCCGACAGCCAAGCCCTGGGCGCCCGCTCGCCGTTCGACGAGGTGCGCCGCGCCTTCTTCGAGTGGGCGCGCAGCGACGGCGTGACCTGGGTCTACATCGCCAAGCTGCTGACCGCCGCCCTGCTCACCCTGTGGCTGGCCATGCGCCTGGAGCTGCCGCAGCCGAGCACCGCGACCATCACCGTATTCATCGTGATGCAGCCGCAGAGCGGGCAGGTGTTCGCCAAGAGCTTCTACCGCATCCTCGGCAGCATCGTCGGCCTGACCGTGATGGTCGCGCTGATCGCCGTATTCGCCCAGGAACGCGTGCTGTTCCTGCTGGTGGTCTCGCTGTGGATCGGCATCTGCACCGCCGGCGCCGCGCGTTATCGCGACTTCCGTTCCTACGCCTGCGTACTGGCCGGCTACACCGCGACGCTGATCGGCCTGCCGGCCACCCTGCACCCGGAAGCCGCTTTCCTCTCGGCGGTCTGGCGCGTGCTGGAGATCGGCCTGGGCATCCTCTGCTCCACCGTGGTCAGCGCCGTCGTGCTGCCGCAGACCTCCGCCGCGGCCATGCGCAACGCCCTCTATACGCGCTTCGGCGCCTTCGCCTGGTTCGTCCTCGACAACCTCGGCGGCGGCCAGCGCGAGCGTTTCGCGGCGGCCAACGTGAACTTCGTCTCCCAGGCCGTGGGCCTGGAAACCCTGCGCACCGCCACCGCTTTCGAAGACCCGCACATGCGCCTGCGCAGCGGCCGCCTGGCGCGCCTGAACAACGAGTTCATGGTCCTGACCACCCGCTACCACGCACTGCACCAGTTGCTCGAGCGCCTGCGCAGCCAGCACAGCGAACGCGTGCTCGACGCCCTGCAGCCGTGCCTGGAGCTGCTGCGCGAGATGCTCCAGCCGTGGAAGGGCAAGCCGCTCACCGACCGCGACGCCGCGCTGCTCGCCCGCCAGCTGGAAGAGCAGCGCCAGCAGATGATGCAGTGCATCCGCGAGGCGCGCGCGGAGCTGCGCGCCAAGGTCCAGGAAGTCTCCGAGCGGCTGGACTTCAACACCGCCGGCGAGCTGATCTACCGCCTGGTCGCCGACCTGCACAACTACGCCCTGACCCACGCCTCCCTGGCCGACCATCACCACGAGCGGGAGAACTGGAAGTTCGGCTTCTCGCCCAAGGCCAACCTGGTCGGTGCGCTGGTCGCTGGCGCGCGCACGGCGATCATGGTGCTGGTCTTCGGGGTGTTCTGGATCGAGACCGCCTGGCCCAGCGGCAGCACCTTCGTGCTCAACGCCGCCGCCGTCGCCGCGCTGGTCTCGGCCGCGCCGGACCCGTCGAAGATGGCCGCGCAGATGGCCGTGGGCACCTTGATCGCGGCCATCCTGGGCTTTGCCGAAACCTACTTCGTGTTCCCCTACCTGGACGGCTTCCCGCTGCTCTGCGTGGCGCTGGCGCCGGTGTTCGTGATCGGCGCCTACCTGTCGGTGAAACCGGCCTACGCGGGCGTCGGCATGGGCCTGCTGATCTTCTTCTGCTTCGGTGCCATCCCGGCCAACATGACCGTCTACGACGCCGGCCGCACGATCAACGAATACATCGCCCTGGTGCTCTCCCAGGGGCTCGCGGCGGTGATCGTCGGCGTGCTCCTGCCGCCCACCAGCGCCTGGCTCTGGCGGCGCCTGGAGAAGGACCTGCGCATGCGCGTGGTGGAAGCCATCAGCGGCAAGCTCAGCGGCCTGGGCGCGACCTTCGAGAGCGCCACCCGCGACCTGCTCAACCAGGCCTACGGCCTTGCCGCGCGGCGCCCGGACGTGCAGCGCCAGCTGCTCGCCTGGATGTTCCTGGTGCTGGAAGTCGGCCACGCGATCATCGAGCTGCGCAATGAACAGGAACGGCTGCCTGACGAGCCCTGCTACGCCGAGTTGATGCCCTGGCGGCAAACCATCCGCAGCATGGGCCGCGCGCTGATCCGCCTGTTCGTGAACCCGAACGAGGCCAACCGCGAGCGCGCCCTGGCCGCCGTGGAACATGCCATCCTGACCACCAAGGCCACCGAGGAAACCTGCGCGCCGGACTTCGAGAGTTCGCCGCTGCGCCGGGTGGTCAGCTACCTGCACTTCATCCGCACGACGCTGCTCGACCCGCAGTCGCCGCTGCGTGCGGACCGACCCGTAGAGGTTCGCCATGCTGCTTGAAGACCTGCCGCGCGAGATCGCCTTCCACGGCGTCTACATGCCGACCCTGACCCTGCTGTTCGTGGTCGCCGCGGTGATCTGCTGGGTCATCGACCGAGCCTTCGCCTCCCTTGGCGTGTACCGCTTCACCTGGCACCCGGCGCTGTTCCGCGTGTGCCTGTTCGCCTGCCTGTTCGGCGGCCTGTCCCTGACCGTCTACCGATAACGAGCCAGTACCCATGACCTTGAAATCCGTCTTCAGCCTGCTGGCGACCCTGATCATCCTGGTGGTCGCCGTGATCATCGGCCGCACCCTCTGGGTGAACTACATGGACACCCCCTGGACCCGCGACGGCCGCGTGCGCGCCGACATCATCAACGTCGCCCCGGACGTCTCGGGGCTGGTGATCGACGTGCCGGTGCGCGACAACCAGCGGGTGAAGAAGGGCGACCTGCTGATGCAGATCGACCCGGAGCACTACCAGATCGCCGTGAAGCAGGCCGAAGCCGCCGTCGCCTCGCGCCAGGCTACCCTGAAGATGCGCCAGCTCAGCGCCAAGCGCCGCGCCGCGATGGACAACGAAGTGGTCTCGCGCGAGAGCCTGGACGACGCCAGCAACACCGCCGCCGCCGCCGAGGCCGACTACCAGCAGGCCCTGGCCGCGCTGGACGCCGCCAAGCTGAACCTGCAGCGCACCCAGGTGCGTGCCGCGGTAGACGGCTATGTCACCAACCTCAACGTGCATCGCGGCGACTACGCCCGCGCCGGCGAGGCGAAGATGGCGGTGGTCGACGAGAACTCCTACTGGATCTACGGCTACTTCGAGGAAACCAAGCTGCCGCACATCGCAGTTGGCGACCCGGCCGAGCTGCAGCTGATGAGCGGCGAGCGCCTGAAGGGCCACGTCGAAAGCATCGCCCGCGCCATCTACGACCGCGACAACCCGGAAAGCCGCGAACTGGTGGCCGACGTGAACCCGACCTTCAACTGGGTCCGCCTGGCCCAGCGCGTGCCGGTGCGCATCCACATCGACGAAGTGCCGCAAGGCGTGCTGCTGTCGGCGGGCATCACCGCGACCGTGATCGTCAATCCGGACCGCAAAGGCACCGACGGCGCCCAGGCGGCGACGGCGCAGTAAGCGGTAGACGGATCAGAAACGGGGGCTTCGGCCCCCGTTTTCGTTGGTGGCGGCTCTTCCCTGTAGGAGCGGATTCATCCGCGAAAATCCCCACACCGGTCCCCCCTGTAGGAGCGCGCCATGCGCGCGAATCGCGGCCATGGGCCGCTCCTACAGGGGAACGCCGTGCCGTGCGGTTCGCGAGCAAGCTCGCTCCTACGGGGATACGCCGTGCCAGGCCAATCGCGGATGAGATCCGCTTGTATGGCGTTAGGGTAGGAACCTGTCGGGGTGTGGAGGGACAAGATCCGCTTCTGCAAGCCAGACGGTAGGAGACTTCCCCCACCCACCCGCTCACGACAAGCGCCGATAAGGAATCCATCGGATTGAGTAGCCGCTCAAACCGACAATACCGGCAAGCCTGCGCCAATGTGAGCTCCCGACAGGTTGGACCATCTTCACTGTCGGAGAACCCCATGACAAGCCAAGTTCCGGTTATCGGTATCGATGTCGCCAAGGAGTCGCTGAGCCTCTGCGATACACGCTCGGGCGAAGTATTCGAACTGGCCAATGACGTCCGCACAATCAAGGCCTGGCTGAAAACCCTTCCGCCCTGCTGCGCCATCGCGATCGAAGCGACCAGCACCTATCACATGGATGTTGCGACCCTGGCGCATGCGCGGGGACATCGGATCTACGTCATCAATGGCTTTCGCCTGAGCAACTACCGCAAGGGGATTGGTGGGCGAAACAAGGATGATCGCAGCGATGCCCTGCTGCTGGCTCGTTACCTGACCCACGAACAAGCGCAACTGGAGCCTTGGCAGCCGCCGAGCAAGGCCTACTGCCGCCTGCAGACACTGCTGCATCGGCGTGCTGCACTGGTCCGTAGCGCCATCTCATTGCGCCAGAGCTTTTCCCAGGATCGCTCCCTGGCCAAGGCGCTGAAGCCTGTTCTCAAGCAAATGGCCACACTGGAGTCACGCCTGGAGAAAGAGATTCAACAGGCGCTGCGAGAGGCTGGCCTAATGGAGCAAAGCAAGCGCTGCCAGGCCATCGAAGGGATCGGACCGCTGACGGCAGCGGCCCTGAACCTGGCATTTCTGCGGGGACGTTTTCGCAATAGCGATGCCTTCATCGCCTTTATCGGATTGGATGTGCGGCTCAAGGAGTCCGGCCGCTATAGCGGCCGTCGAAAGCTGACCAAGCAAGGGGACCCTGAAATCCGTCGGCTGCTCCACAACGCGGCCATGGCGGCAGCGCGCACGCAGCGCTGGCAGGCCCTTTACCAAAGCTACCTGGCGCGCGGCCTGAAGAAGATCGAGGCCCTGACTATCCTCGCCCGCAAATTGGCCCGAATTGCCTTTGCCCTGATGCAATCCCAGACCAGTTACCAGCCTCCAAAGCAGGAGCCGTCATTGACATAGAATCTCCTACGCAGGTCGTGTTCAGACCAACCCCGGCGCCGCGAAATGCGGGCGGACCGGGTAGCCGTCGAGCAGCGCCTGGACCTTCTCTTCCTCCAGCGCACCATTGAACGGCAGGCCCAGGGCCTGGCGGTGGATGCCGGTGGCGGCCAGCCAGAGGGTGTCTATGCGGGCGGCGAGGGCGCCGGGCACGTCGGTCACCAGCGAGTCGCCGACGAACAGGATGCGTTGCGCACCGCGAGCCTGCAGTTGCCGTTCGGCGATGCGGAATGCTGCCGGGTCGGGCTTGCCGAACCACTGCACCTGGCCGCCTTGCTCGGCGAAGGCTTCGGCCAGACGGCCGGCGCCGAACACCGTGCGGCCGGCGGAGACCACCACGCGGTCCGGGTTGGCGCAGAGGAAGGGCAGCTCCACTGCATGGCGCAGCGGCGCGAAGCGCGCTTCCAGCTCGTCGGTGGGGAAGCTGCCGACGCCGAGGATCAGCGAAGCCTTGTGGATATCCGCGTCGAAGCGCTCGCGGATGTGCGCCGGCCAGGTTTCCAGGGCATCGCCGACGCCGGCGATGTAGATACCGCCGCGCTGCAGTTCGGGCGTGCGTTCGATGGCGTCGATGGCCAGTTGGCCGGAAGTGGTGATGCCGCTGTAGAGCGTTGGCGATACACCAAGCGCAGTGAGCGTGGCGGCCATTTCCGCGACGCTGCGCGAGGCGTTGCTGAGGAACCACACCGGCTTGCCCTCGGCGGCGCGGCGTTGCAGCCAGGCCAGGGCGCCGGGGAAGACTTCGGCGCCGTCCATGAGCACGCCCCAGAGGTCGAGCAGGTAGGCGTCGTAGTCGGCGCAGAGGGTGTCGAGACCTGCGTGGTCGACGAGGCGGGTGTCGGTGACGGCTTGGAAATGCGAGGCGGGCATGGCGATCCGGTCGAGGCGAAGGCAAGCGGAGACGCCTGCGTCAGGCGTCGGTCGCCACAAAGCCTAACGCAGCTGCGCCGCTTCCGGGGAATCCGCCGGGCCGGTCAGGGCTTGGCCGGTATCGGCGGCGCGGCGGCCTGGGTGGTGCCGAGCGAGCCCTCGACCAGGCCCTTGAGGTTGCACAGGCTGAACAGGCTGGTGCTGCAGCGGCCTTCGCGCATGGCGGTGCGGACCGCTTCGACGTCGACGTTCTGCACGTAGTGGATGGCCGGCCCCATGTCGTCCGCGTGGCCGAAGCCGCCGTCGACCATCTCCTTGAGCGCCTCTTCCTTGCTCCAGCCCTGGATGACGATGCGGTACATGGCCGCGAACAGGCCGGTGCGGTCGCGCCCGTGGGAGCAGTGCATCAGCACGGGGCCTTGTTGCTGGGCGGTCTGCAGGATGTGCAGCACGGCGATGACGTCGGCATCGTCGACATGATCGGCGTGGGTCGGGTAGCGCAGCACCTGCACGGGCGCGTCGCCGAGCCAGGCCTTGTCGTCGGGCTTGGTGAAGGTCAGCACGCTGTGCACGCCGAGTTTCTCCAGCAGGGCCACGTCCTGGCTGTGCGGCATGGCGCTGCGGTAGAGGGTTGGCGACATCCGGTAGAGGTTGAACGAGGCGTCCAGCGGCTGCGCCCAGGTGTCCGGGCGCGCATCGGCGTGCGCCGCGAGGACGGGCGAACCGAGAGCGATCAGGGTGGCGAGCGCGAGGGTGCGCAAACGGGGGACGATGGCCATGCGGGCTCCTGTCTGTCAGGCGCGAGACAGTAGGAGTCCGTCGATTAAGCAGCGATGAAGGCTTCGTGAAGAAATCGTCAAGCCGACAGCTGTTTTTTCAGCGCGGAAGGAAACGCTCCTGAACGCGCGGGCGGAAGAACCAGCAGGCCGCCAGCGGGTAGAACAGGTAGTTGAGCAGGAACAGCAGCAGCGCGGCGTGGCTCGGCGGGTTGCGCCAGGCGGCCAGGGCGACCAGCGCCAGGTACAGCAGGGCCAGGCCCGCCGAGTAGAAACCGAGCAGGCGCCAGCGCTCGCCGGTGGTGGGCAGGCGGCCCACACGGCGGGCGAAGAAGAACGCCATGCCGGCGCCGATGGCCAGCGCCACCAGCAGGTTCACCGGAACCAGCCCGTAGCGCAGCAAAGTGCGCAGCAGCACGTTGAGGGCGAAGGCGACGAGCATGCCGCCCAGGGCGTAGTAGCGGGTGCGGATCGGCGCGTCACTCATCTGCTTTCTCCCTAGAGTTCGCCGTTCAGGCCGAAGCGTTTCTTCAGCGCGCGGTCCAGCAGCGCGGTTGGCAACCAGCGCGCGAGCAGGGGCAGTGCGCGGCTGCCATGACCGACGCGCAGCAGGCGCGGCACCGGGTTGCGGTGCACCGCGCCCAGCACCCGGCGGGCCAGCTCGGCGGCGGGCGTGGGTTTGTCCTGGGAGGCGTTGGCGCGGGCGCGGATGAACTCGCGCAGCGGCCACCAGGGCGAGTCCTCGGCGACCACACCCTCCAGGCTGCGGTTGGCATTGGCGCCGAAACTGGAGGCGATGGCGCCGGGCTGCACTTCCAGCACCGCGATGCCGAAGGGCGCGAGCTCCAGGCGCAGCGCCTCATTGAGCGCATGCACGGCGGCCTTGGAGGCGCAGTAGGCGCCGGCGAACGGGGTGACCAGCACACCGGAGACGCTGCCGATGTTCACCAGCGTGCCCTCGCGTTCGCGTAGCAGCGGCAGGCAGGCGCGGCTCAGTTCGACCACCGCGAACACGTTGGTCTCGAACTGCTGGCGCAGGACCTCGGCGCCACCGTCCAGCAGCGGGCCCATGGCGCCGTAGCCGGCGTTGTTGATCAGCACGTCGAGGCCGCCGACTTCGCTGCGCAGGCGCTCGGCCAATGCGGCGACGGCGGCGCTGTCGGTCACGTCCAGGCGCACGCCGCGAAAGCCCGCCTGGTCGAGGGCGGCGACGTCCTCGTCGCGTCGCGCGGTGGCCCAGACGGCGTAGCCGGACGCGCGGAAGGCGTCGGCCAGGGCGCGGCCGATGCCGCTGGAGCATCCGGTGATGAGGGCGACGGGCTGGAACATGCGGCAGTCCTTGGCGGGGAGGGAAAGGCTTCTACCCTAGCCGATAGGCACGCTGCGGGTGAAGGGCGGCTCAGCCGCCGAAGCGCCCTTCGATGCGCTCGGCGCGGAACTCCAGGGTGCTCGCCCGGTACCCCGGACGCAGCGTCGGCAGCGGCAGGCAGTCGTTCCAGCTGTCGCCGCCAAGCAGCGCGCCCGGGCCACGGTAGCGCGGCGTTTCGTAGAGGTTCTCGGCGAGGTCGACGGTGTCGCCGGGGCGGTAGGCGGCGACCTTCCAGCGCAGCTCCAGCAGCGGCACGTCGCTGCCGTTCTTCAGCTCCACGCGCAGCGGCCGGTCGGCCGTGCACAGGGTCGGCGCATAGCGGATGCGCAGTTCCAGGTGCTGCAGGTAACGTTCGTCGCGGCTGTCCTGCCAGATCGCCAGGCTCACCACCAGCGCCAGGCCGACCAGCGCAGCGCCTGAAATCGGCAACGCGCGGCTGGGGTAGCGCAGCAGCAGGATGACCCAGGTGACGATGAGCAGCGAGCCGAACAGCATGGCGGGTTCCGTCGGGGAGAGGGACTAGAGCCTAGCAGGTGCAAGGGCGCGAGAGGACCATCCAAGGGGCCTGACCCTAGACGAAGGCACGACCGGTTCGGGCTTGCGCTGGCGGCGGCCCGTTTGCCTACGCGGTGGGTATCGCGCTGGCTTATGCTTCGCCGTGGATCGCGCCGCCGTGCAACCTCGCGCCTGAGTCGCTACAGGAGTTCCCATGAAGATCGTCAACGCCAAGCTGCGCAAGCAGACCGGCCTGTTCACCATTCGCTGCGAAGGCGAGCTCATTGCCGAGGTGCTGCCGCAGGCCGGCAGCGTGCTCGCCCGCAGCGACGAGCTCGACGTCGCCGGGCAACTGGTCATCGCGCCCCTGGTCGAGCCGCACATCCACCTCGACGCCACCCTCACCGCCGGCGAGCCCGAGTGGAACATGAGCGGCACCCTGTTCGAGGGCATCGAGCGCTGGGCGCAGCGCAAGGAAACCATCACTCACGAGGACACCAAGTCCCGCGCCCACACCACCATCCGTATGCTCGCCGCCCACGGCATCCAGCATGTTCGCACCCACGTCGATGTCACCGACCCGACCCTGGCCGCGCTCAAGGCGATGCTGGAAGTGAAGGAAGAGGCGAAGCACCTGGTGGACCTGCAGATCGTTGCCTTCCCCCAGGAAGGCATCGAATCCTACGAGGGCGGCCGTGATCTGATGGAGGAGGCGATCCGCCTCGGCGCCGACGTGGTCGGCGGCATCCCGCACTTCGAGAACACCCGCGAGCAGGGCGTCAGCTCGATCAGGTTCCTCATGGACCTGGCCGAGCGCACCGGCTGCCTGGTGGACGTGCACTGCGACGAAACCGACGACCCCAACTCGCGCTTCCTCGAAGTGCTCGCCGAAGAGGCGCGGGTGCGCGGCATGGGCGCGCGCGTCACCGCCAGCCACACCACGGCCATGGGCTCGTATGACAACGCCTACTGCTCGAAGCTGTTCCGCCTGCTCAAGCGCTCGGGCATCAGCTTCGTCTCCTGCCCGACCGAGAGCATCCACCTGCAGGGCCGCTTCGATACCTTCCCGAAACGCCGTGGCGTGACCCGCGTGGCCGAAATCGACCGCGCCGGGATGAACGTCTGCTTCGGCCAGGATTCGATCAAGGACCCCTGGTACCCCCTGGGCAACGGCAACATTCTGCGGGTGCTCGATGCCGGCCTGCACATCTGCCACATGATGGGCTTCGACGACCTGCAGCGCAGCCTCGACCTGGTCACCGACAACAGCGCCCGCGCAATGAACCTCGGCGAGCGCTACGGCATTGCTGCCAGCCGCCCTGCCAACCTGCTGGTGCTGGGCGTGGACAGCGACTACGAGGCGGTACGCCAGCAGACCAAGGCGCTGTACTCGATCCGCCACGGCCGCTTGCTGATGCGCCGAGCGCCCGAATGCGTGGAGCTGCTGGAAGGCTGAACCTGGCGGCAGGATGGGCATGCGCGACAAAAACGAACCGCCCCCAGCACGAAGGCAGAGGGCGGGGCGCTGAAGGGCGCAGCGCCAGGTCCAGCGAACGGCCTGCGCCGGCCTGGCAGGCACCGGTTGCGCTTCCGGTGCCCCTTCAGGCCAGGGCAGGTTTCAGGCCAGGCCGACGAAGTCGTCGCTGGTAAGGGTGATGTGGCCGACCAGGTCGATCTGGAAGTCGGCGCCCGTGTTGTTGTTGACATTGCCCTCCACGTAGGTGTGGTCCTGCCCGCCGACGGTCACGTAGTGGAACTTCAGTTGCGCCTGGTTGCTGAACTCCGTGCCCACGCCATTCCACTCGCCGAGGAAAGTGAAGTGCTGCAGGCCGCCGGAGCCGGCGCCGTTGGTGCGGGCGTCGATGGCCGACAGGTCGATCTTGTCGATGCCGTGCTCGAAGCCGCTGATCACGTCGCGTGTGACGCTGCTGGTGCCGCTGTCGCCGGTTGCGCTGAACACGAACAGGTCGGCGTCGGCGCCGCCGTTCAGACTGTCGGCGCCCGCGCCACCGATCAGGGTGTCGGCACCCGCTCCGCCATTGAGGCTGTCGTTGCCGCCCAGGCCGCTCAGCACGTTGGCATTGCCGTCGCCGGTGAGGCTGTCGCCGGCGCTGGTGCCGGTGACGTTCTCGACTCCGCTGAGGGTGTCGCTGCCGGTCTGGCTGCCGCTGGCGGTGCCGGCAAGCAGGCTGACGGTGGCCGCGGCGCTGGTGGTGGAGAGGTCGTAGGTGTCGTTGTCGGCACCGCCGTCGTAGGTGTCGTTGCCGTCGCCGTTGGAGGCCTGCAGCGTGTCGTTCCCTGCGCCGCCGTTGACCTGGTCGTTGCCCCCAGCTCCACGCAGGACGTTGGCGTTGGCGTCGCCGGTGATGTTGTCGGCGCCCGAACCGCCGATCACGTTTTCGATGCCGGTGAGGGTGTCGCTGCCGGTCTGCGTGCTGCTTGAGGTTCCGGCAAGCAGGCTGACCGTGGCCCCCGCCGAGGTGCCCGAGAGGTCGTAGGTGTCGCTGCCGCTGCCGCCGTCGTAGGCGTCATTGCCGTCGTTGACGCTGGTCAGGAACGTATCGTTGCCATTGCCGCCGAACAGGTGGTCGTTGCCGGCCAGACCGCTCAGCACGTTATTGCCGTTGTTGCCCGTGATGATGTTGTCCAGCGCGTTGCCGGTGCCGTTGATGTTGCTTGAGCCGGTGAGGGTCAGGTTCTCGACGTTGTTGCCGAGGGTGTAGGTGATCGACGACTGCACGGTGTCCGTACCCTCGTTGGCGTTCTCCACCACCGAGTCGCCATTGCTGTCGACCACGAAGACGTCGTTGCCTGCGTTGCCGCGCATGGTGTCGCTGCCGCTGCCGCCGTCGAGCAGGTCCGAGCCCAGGCCGCCATTGAGCACGTCGTTGCCGTTGTAGCCGAGGATGATGTCCTGGTAGTCGGTGCCGTTGAGCGGGTTGTTGCCGAAGTTGTTGCCCTCGATGAAGCGGCCCACGGCCTCGGTCGGGGCTGATGTCACCTGCTCCAGGGTGCCGAGGTTGTCGGTGTAGGACACCACGACCCGCAGCTGATGGCTGTACTGCGTATCGGTCGGGGCGAAGGTAGCGCCGGTCGCGTTGGTGATGTTGGTCCACACCGCGCCGAGCAGGGCTTGCCACTGGTAGGTGAAACCGTTGGCGCCGGGTAGGCCGTCGGCGTCCTGGATGCTGCTGGTGTTCGCGGTCAGCCGGTACTGGCTGGGCACCGGCCGGTTCGGGGTGGTCGGCGCCGTGGCCCAGCCGGTCAGGGATACGTTGCCGGTGGGCGTGCTGTTGGTGGGGTTGAGAGTGATGGTCTGGTCGGCAAAGCGCAGCTTCTCGACGCCGACGACGATATCGGTGCCGTCCAGGTTGTTGGCGCCCGCGCGCAGGTCGGTGACCTTGAAGGCGACTATCTGACCGCCGGGGCCGTTGTCGTAGATGCGCACGATGTTGTAGTCGGCCAGGTTGCCGCTGTAGAGGGCGGTATCCAGGGTGCCGTCGAGCGCGCCGCCTGCGTGGTTGTCGCCGAGGACGAAGTTCGGCCGGCTGGCCTGCAGGCCGGTGAAGTGCTGGGCGTAGCCTTGGCTGGCGAGCAGGTGGTTGAGCACGGCCAGGCCGATGGAGTCGCCGACGATCACGTCGTTGCCGGCGTTGCCCTGGCTGACGTCGTTGCCGCTGCCGCCGACCAGCCAGTTCTCGTTGCCATCGCCAATCAGGCCGGCGGATGGCGCAGCCGGATTCTGCGCATTGGCTCGGGCGTCGCTGAAGCGCGAACCGATCAGCCCCTCGATGTCGGTGAGCAGGGCGTTGAACGGCTGGAACAGGACGTTGGTGCCGGGCGCGGCGACCACGTTCTGGTTGTTCAGGTCGGCCGCGGCGTCCAGCGCGATGTTGACGTCGCTGAAGGCGGCGATGTCGAATCCGACGTCGCCCAGCGCCTCGTCGCCGTCGCCCTGGCCGGGTGCGCCACCCAGTCCGGGCAGCAGGATGTCGTCGCCGACGCCGCCGAATTCCTGGTCGCCGGTGGCACCGCCGGAAATGATGTCGTCGCCGTCCTCGCCGAACAGGATGTCCGGGCCGTCGCCGCCGTAGACCTCGTCGTTGCCGTCACCGGCATGCACCAGGTCGGTGTCGCCGCCGGCGTCGATATAGTCGTCGCCGAAGCCGCCGTAGAGCTCGTCGATCCCGGCCTCGCCATACAGGTGGTCGTTGCCCGCGCCGCCGATGACGATGTCGATGGCCCCGGCACTGGTGCCGGCGTAGATGATGTCGTCGCCGTCGCCGCCGTCGAGGAAGTCCTCGATGTCGCCACCGTAGATGATGTCGTTGCCTGCGCCGCCGTAGATGTGGTCGGCACCGGCCTTGCCGTCGAGGATGTCGTTGCCGCCCTCGCCGTAGAGGGTGTCGTCGCCGTCACCGGCGTCGAGCCAGTCGTCGTAGTCGGTGCCGGCGACTACTTCGTGGGAGTTGTAGCCAACAGCCGCGGTGCCGTCGGGGTTCTCGCCCTGGTCGGGACGGTAGTCGCGCAGGTAGGTGATTGACTGGCCGGTTTCCGGGTTGACCAGGTTGACCTGCAGGCCGTTGCCGCCGATGCCGCCGGCGCCGCCGGTGGAGTAGACGCCGATGCCCTGGCCGCCGTGCCCGGCCGCGTAGGCGTCGATCAGGTTGCCGTACTTGTGCTCGGACTTGTAGGCGGTGGCGCTGGCGCCGGAGTCCTTGTAGCTCAGCTCGACGTAGCTGTCGGCGTAGCCGAACACGTCGCCGGCCAGGTGGCGGGCGTCGGTGGTGCGCTCGATGATGTCCTTGAACTGCTCGGTGACCACCTGCTCGTTGAGGTTGGTCATCGCCGGCAGGCCAAGGTCGAGGCGGAACAGGTAGTAGAAGCGGTCGCCATCCATCAGGCGCTCCATCTGGTCCTCGAAGATGGCGTTGAAGGTGGTGCCCAGCTGGCCGGTGTAGACGTGCTTCTCGGCCAGGCCGCCGATCCACAGGTCGATGTTGTTGAAGCCGTCCCAGCCGGCGACGTGCTGGCCGTTCGGATCGGCTGCCCCGGTGAGGAAGTAGGCGGCTTCGTCGGCGGTCACGTAATAGGTGACGCCATTGGACACGTAGCTCTTGGTTTCGCCGCTCTGGTCGGCATCGATGATCGCCTGGGCATGGGCCACGTCGCCGTCGAAGGAGTAGGCGGCGATGAAGTTCACCAGCGACTCGGGGTGGATCATGTTATTGGCGAAGTCGCTCCAGCTGGTGTACGGCGTCAGCGCGTCGACGATCAGGTTGGTGTGGTGCTGGCTGCCGCCGGGCTGCGCGCGTTCGGCGATCAGCGCGTCGTGAATCTGCTGGCGCGCCTGGTTGAGGGTCGGCAGGCCGAGGTCGCGGCCGCGGGCCAGGTTGATGGTCGCAAGGTCGAGCGGCTGGCCGAGCAAGCCCTGTTGCAGCGCCGGGGTGACGAATTCGTCGATCTCGTTGCTGATCTGGCGAGTCATGCCCAGGGCGATGGCGGTCGGGCCGATCTCGGCGTACCCGGCCGGATTGAGGAAGGCCTTCTCCAGGGCGTAGCGGACGATCGAGCCGGTCAGGTCATAGCTGCCGTCGGCGCTCTTTTCCAGCGCGTCAATGGTTTCGCGCAGCTGCGAGTGGCCGAAGCGGAAGGCGGCCTCGCCGTATTCCAGGGAGATGTTCGCGTTGATTGCCGAGTCGTAGGTGACGAACTCCGGCAGGTCCGGGGTGATCAGCCGGGCGTACTGGTCGATGGCGACGTGCTGGTATTCCATCTCCACGGTCAGCTTGGCGGCGTTGAACAGCTTGTTCTGGTCCCAGGAAATGCTGATGCCATCGGCCAGCGTGTAGTTGCCATTGGCGTCGTGGAAATAGCCGCCATTGCCGTCGGATACCTGCACCTGCCAGCGGTGTCGAATATCGACGTCGGTGACGCCGAGAATCTCGGTCTGCAGGTTGAGCAGCTGGACGTTGTGGTCCTCGTGGAACACGTGGTGGATGGCGGTGAGGCCGAAGTTCTCGTTGGCCCGGCCATCGCCGGCGATGTAGTGGTCGCCCACCGATTCCAGCAGCAGCTCGTTGGTCACCGCATAGGTGGCGCTGCCGGCCGGGGCCTTGATGGCGAAGGTGCTGAAGTCGACCAGGTCGAACAACGTCTTCACCGAGTTGTCGGCGTAGTGGATGAGCATCCCGTAGGGGTTGTTGGCATCGAAGGTGATCGAGGCGATGGTGGCGTCCAGCCCCATGAGCTTGGCCTGGTCGATGTGCGCATCGTCGAAGTGCGGGTTCATGTCCAGCAACAGGGCTTCATGGGTGAGGACGACCTGGACGCCGTTCGCGGCGTTGCCATCGGCATCGAGCACGTGACCGTTCTGGTCGCGCACGCGGAAGTCGGCGAGGTCGTCCCAGGTCAGGTCGTCGCGGCCGGTGGTGAGGATGTGCGCGCGCAGCTCGTCGAGGGTCGGCAGGGTGCGGTGGGTCAGCTCGCCGTTGAGCATCCAGGCGGCCGTGTCGCTCAGCGAGTTGCCGTCGAACAACTCGGCGCCGGCACGGAAGTGGCCGGGATTGTTAGGGTCCGCGACCCATTTGCGCAGCAGCTGGGTGACCGCGTCGTTGGAGCCGTAGGTCTGGTTCTGGTCGATGTAGGGCGAGTCGAGGTTCTTGTAGACCGCGCCCTGGGCGTCGGTCCCGCTGGCGCTGGCGCGGTGCACCTTGATCGAGTACACCGGCTGCCCGTCCGGGCCGATGGCGCCGTAGAGCGGGTCGTCCGGCGCCAGCGGAATGGTGATGGTGGCGTTCTGGTTGGGCTTGTCGATGAAGTCCAGGCCGTGGTCGAAGAACTGCCCGAACAGGGTGAACCAGCCGGTGGTCGAGGGGTCGCCGGCCACGGTGTTCAGGTTGCGGATGTAGTACTGGCCGGAGTCGGGAATGGAGGTATCCACTTCGCCCAGGTCCTTGAGCAGGCCGGGGTCGCTGACGATGGCCACGCCGCTGGCGGTGTGCTGGATGTGGCCGTTGGCGTCCTTGGCGAAGGTCACGCCGGCGCTGACGATGGTCTGGCTGATCATCCGCGGGGTGTAGTCGACCAGCGACGCGTTGGGATCGGCGTAGAGGCTGCTGCTGTCAGCCTGTGGCGTCGAACCGGCGGGTACGCCGAGTCCACCCAGGGCCGCGTTGCCCAGGTTCTGGTGCACGTAGTGGCTGTAGTCGGAGTGGGTCAGGCGGATGAAGTTCTGCGCGAAGCTGCCCCATTCGTGACCGTCCTGGGTGAGGTTGTTGAAGACCCCGGAGACGTTGCGCAGGCCGATCGGGTCGCGCGCGCCGTTGTACCAGACCGGTTCGCCCGCGGGGTTCGCCAGCGGGTCGAAGCTGCCCATCACGCCTAGAATATGTACGACGCCGTCGGAGCCCGTGTAGCCGTAGAGGGCCTGGCCGCTGGTGTCGTAGCCCACGACACGAAGCGTCGGAAACTCGACCTGTTGCAGAAGGAATAGTACGTCCTTCTGGTTGAGGGAGAAGCTCTTGAGCGCGTACATGCAGTTCACCTCATGTCCGTTTTGGAATTTGCCGTTCCTACTACTGGCCTGTACTCGAGCATCGGGGACATACGCGCATGGCGAAAGAATCGAAGGTCGAATCAATTCCAACGACCATGGTCGTGGAGGGAACCGAACCGATGGTCGAGGCGCCGCCTGCGACCAAGGTCGCAGGTGGCCTGCGCGGCGCATGGCAGCGCTGGAGTGGCGGGCTGAGCCACTCCACGCAGTTCATCATCGCGGCCACCTTCATCCTCGGCCTGACCATGTTCTTCGTCGGCGACCTGGCCAGCGAGCGGCTCAAGAACGCGGCCCTGCAGAGCGCCGCCGAGGCCGGGGCGCTGTACATGCAGACCTTCCTCGAGCCCTATGTGCAGGAGATGGGCGTGCAGGCGGAAATCTCGGCGGAGGACACCGTGGCGCTGGATCGGCTGCTGAACAATGCGTCGCTCAGGCGCCATGTCGAGTCGGTGAAGATCTGGCGCGCCGACGGCACCGTGGTCTACAGCACCGACAAGTCGATCGTTCGCCAGCGCTTTCCCACCGACGAGATCGAGGTCGCCCTGCGCGGCCATGTGGTGACCGACCTCGAGGACCTGTCGCAGGACGAGAACCGCTTCGAGCGTACGCTGAAGATGCCGCTCTACGAGATCTATGCGCCACTGCATGACAGCAACGGCAAGGTCATCGCGGTGGGCGAGTTCTATGAGCGTGCCGACTGGTTGGAGAAGGAAATCGGCCGGGTGCGCGGGCAGGTCTGGCGGGTGGTCGGCGCAGCCACCCTGGCGATGCTCCTGCTGTTGTTCGGCTTCGTCCGCCGCAGCGAACGGATCATCCAGCGCCAGCAGGCCGACCTGCGCGCGCGGATGGCCGAGCAGGTGCAGCTGCTGCGGCACAACGACCAGCTGCAGCGGCGCATCGCCAACGCCAACCGGCAGTTCTGGCAGATCAACGAACTCACCTTGCGCCGCCTGGGGGCCGACCTGCACGACGGTCCGGCGCAGCTGCTGACGCTGATCCTGATTCGCCTGGACGATCTCGCCGAGCTGCTGCCAGCCCGTTCCGATGGCGAAGACCGCGACACCTATGAATCCATCCGCGGTGCGGCGCAGGACGCCCTGCGCGAGGTGCGCGACATCTCGCGCGGGCTGGCGCTGCCGGAGATCGCCGAGCTGTCGCTGGAGGAGGAGCTCAAGCTGGCCGCCAAGCGCCACGAGGAGCGTACCGGCAGCAAGGTGGCGCTGGAGCTCGGGAGCCTGCCGGCGGACCTGCCGCTACCCTTGAAGCTCTGCCTGTACCGCTTCGTGCAGGAGAGTCTGAACAATGCCTTCAAGCATGCCGGCGGGCAGGAGCAGCGGTTGAGCGCCAATTATGCCGAAGGCCAGCTCAGCCTCTGCGTGGCGGACGGCGGGCCGGGGTTCGACCCCGAGGAGGTGGCCCGGCGCGACGACGGCCGGCCGCACCTGGGCCTCGCCGGTCTGCGCTATCGGGTGGAGTCGTTCGGCGGCACTTTCGACATCCATTCGGTGCCGGGGCAGGGGACCCGGGTTACGGCGCTGTTCCGCCTCTGAAGCGGGCGAGCATCGGCTCGGACTCCGCGGGCGGTGCCGGCGGTGTGCCGAAGCGCGACTGGGTTTCCCGTTCCCAGTAGCGACGCAGCGCAGCGACCGCCTCGACGCGGTTACGCGCGTTGAGCTTCTGCATCACGCAGGTCATGTAGTACTTCACCGTCTTCTCGCTCAGCGACAGGCGATCGGCCACTTCCTTGTTGGTCAGCCCGCGGGAGACTTCGCGGATCACCTGCTCCTCGCGGTGGGTCAGGTCGATCTTGCGGATCTCGTTCTCGCGGCGCTTGAAGTTGCTCAGCAGCTTGTGCTCGAACTCCGGCGTGATGTGGATGTTGCCGCGCGCCACATCGCGGATGGCATTGACCAGCTCGGGGCCGCTGATGCCTTTGAGCAGATAGCCGCGTGCGCCGGCTTCGAGGGCGCAGTAGGCGTCTTCCTCGGATTCCGACACGGTGAGCATCAGCACCTTCACGTCCGGCAGCCGGCAACTGATGTCATGCACGACGGCGAAGGAGTCGCCGGGCATGTTGACGTCCATCAGCAGCACATCCGGTTGCAGGCGGACGGCGATGGAGCGGGCGTCCTCGGCGCTGGCGCCCTGTTCGACGATCTTGAAGTCGCTGCGCTTGCGCAGCGTACTGGCCACCCCTTCGCGCAGAAGGGGATGGTCGTCGACGATACCGATGCGAATGATCGGGGTGTTCATTGTGCCCTCCCGAGTGGACTCGCCGAGGGGGATCGCCTGACGGTAAAAATGCGACGGATTGTTGACGTTGTCGTCGCGCCGGTACAGGTCGCCCGCACCTGGGCAAGTGAGTCACTCGTGTTGAGTAATAGCAGGCTGCAATCAATCGGCAGGTACGCTCGTCGGATCGCGAAAGCCCGATGGAGCCGGGAAGTGGCTGGCGGTAAAGGAGTTTGTCGAGTTTCCGGAGGCGCGGATTGGACTAAGGTCGAATGATTTGGTGGTGTCAAAGGGCCGCCGAAATTAAGGAGATTCTGCTGGTGGTGAATACAAGCTTTTGAAATTGCAAATAAAGCTCCGTCTGTCCTTGTTCGATAATCGCACCAAGTCGGCGCGACAAACTCGGGGCGATCCGCGCCACTCCTAAGCTGAATCAGAAGAGGTCCAGGTGGGCAGGCCGGACCCGAGCGGGCGTGCGCCGGTGGCGCTGCTCGCGATTCCGGCGCGCCGGGCCATCAGTGACCAACCGCTGGGGATGGGCATGATGCAGACGGCCTCCGAACTACGTTGTGAACTAACCGAAGCGCTGTTGCGCCTGCGCCGCGCCTTTGTCGGCGTGGCCCTGTTCAGCGGCGTGATCAACGTGCTGATGCTGACCCCGGCGATCTACATGCTGCAGGTCTACGACCGCGCCCTGGGCAGCAGCAACCCCACCACGCTTTTAATGCTCACCCTGCTGATGATCGGCCTCTACATGCTGCTGGCGCAGCTCGAAGTGGTGCGCAACAGCGTGCTCATCCGCCTCGGCAATCGACTCGACATGACCCTCAACCAGCGGGTCTTCGAGGCCGCCTTCCTGCGCAACCTCAAGCGTGCCGGCAGCTCGCCGGCGCAGGCCCTGCAGGACCTCACCCAGGTGCGCCAGTTCCTTACCGGCAGCTCGCTGTTCGCCTTCTTCGATGCGCCCTGGACGCCGATCTACCTGGCCATCGCCTTCCTCGTGCACCCGCTGCTGGGCTACCTGACGCTGGGCGGTTCCATCGTACTGCTGTTCCTCACCGCGTTGACCGAAGGCATGACGCGCAAGCCGCTGGCCCAGGCCAATGCGGAGGGGCAGGCCTCGTCCAGCTTCGCCCACAACAACCTGCGCAACGCCGAGGTAATCCAGGCCATGGGGATGCTGCCGGGCATCAGCCTGCGCTGGTTCAATCACCACCTGCGCATGCTCCAGCTGCAAAGCCTGGCTTCCGACCGCGCCGCCTGGATCGGCGGCATGGCGCGCTTCGTGCGCATCACCCTGCAGTCGCTGATCCTCGGCGTCGGTGCCTGGCTGGCGATCGAGGGCAGCATCACCCCGGGGATGATGATCGCCTGCTCGATCATCAGCGGCCGCGCCCTGGCCCCCGTGGAAGCGCTGATCGCCAGCTGGAAGGGCCTGGTGGTCACCCGCCGCGCCTGGAGCCGCCTGAGCGAACTGCTGCGCGAATTCCCCGTGACGCCGCCGGCGATGAACTTGCAGCGGCCGGAGGGCGCGCTCTCGGTGGAGAGCGTCAGCGGCGGCGCGCCGGGCACCGGGCAGCCGTTCGTGCGCGGCGTGAGCTTCCACCTGGCGGCCGGCGAAAGCCTCGGCATCATCGGCCCCTCGGCTTCCGGCAAGTCGACCCTGGCGCGGATGCTGGTGGGCATCTGGCCGGCGTTCGGCGGCAAGGTGCGGCTCGACGGCGCCGACGTCTTCAGCTGGCAGAAGGAAGAGCTCGGCCCCTGGCTTGGCTACCTGCCGCAGGATGTCGAGTTGTTCGAGGGCACCATCGCCGAGAACATCGCGCGTTTCTCCGAAGTGGACAGCGAGGCCGTCCTGCAGGCCGCGCGCCGCGCCGGCGTGCACGACATGATCCTGCGCTTCCCGCAGGGCTACGACACGCGCCTGGATGCCGAAGGGCATCCGCTGTCCGGCGGGCAGAAGCAGCGCATCGGCCTGGCCCGCGCGCTCTATGGCGACCCCAGCCTGCTGGTCCTCGACGAACCGAACTCCAACCTCGACGACCTGGGCGAACGCGCGCTGGTCGAGGTGCTCGAGGAACTGCACGCGCGTCATCGCACCGTGGTGGTCATTTCGCACCGGCCAAGCACCCTGAAGACCGTCGACAAGCTGCTGTTGCTGCGCGACGGCTGTACGCAGCTGTTCGGTCCGCGCGAAGAAGTGCTCGCGCACCTGACCCAGGCCAGCGTGCCGGGTAGTCCGACGGCGCCCACGCTGACGGCGGTCCGGGGGAGGGAATCATGACCAGTGCCGAACTGCGGCAACGCGCGGTCCTGCCGCTGGAGAGCAGCGCGCCGGTAGAGGTCGATTTCCAGCGCCCGCTGCGCTGGGGGCTGATCCTGGTGATCGTGGCCTTCGGCGGCTTCCTCGCCTGGGCGGTCCTGGCGCCGCTGGACGCTGGCGTGGTGGCCTCGGCGACGGTCAAGGTGTCGAGCAACCGCAAGGTGGTCCAGCACCTCACCGGCGGTACCGTCGAAGCCATCCTGGTGCGCGAGGGCGACGACGTCAGCCTCGACCAGGAACTGATTCGCCTGGACGCTACCCAGGCCCTGTCGGAACAGGGCGTGGTCAGCTCCCAGTACCTGGTGACCCGCGCCGTGGAAAACCGCCTGGAGGCCGAACGCGACGGGCTCGACGAGATCGTCTTCGACCCGAAGCTGCTGGAGCGCTACAAGGACGACCCGCAGTTGGACGCGACCATCGCCCTGCAGCGGCGCCTGTTCGCCGCGCGGCGCGCGAGCCTCGCCGGCGAGGTCGAGATCCTTCGCGAGTCCATGGTCGCGGCCGAGCGGCAGGTCCAGAGCCTGCAGCAAGTGCAGGGTGCGCGCGGGGCGCAGCAGCGCTACCTGCAGGACGAGCTGAGCGGCGCCCGTGAGCTCGCCGCCGAAGGCTACATCCCGCGCAACCGCATGCTCGAACTGGAGCGCGATCTCTCGGAAATCAGCGCCAGCCAGGCGCAGAACCTCAACACCATGGCCCAGGTGCGCGGCCAGGCTGCCGAGCTGAAGCTGCGCATCCTTCAGCAGGAATACGACTTCCGCAAGGAAGTGCAGGCGCAGCTCACCGACGTGCAGAAAGAGCGCCGCACCCTGGCCGACCGCCTGCAGGCGCTGGACTACCAGGTGCGCCACACGGTGATCCGCTCGCCCATCGACGGTGAAGTGCAGGCCCTCGCGGTCACCACCATCGGCGGGGTGATCCAGCCCGGCGCCAAGCTGATGGAAATAGTCCCGCGCGGCGAGCCGCTGCAGGTCGACGCGATGGTCCCGGTGCAGGCCATCGACCGCATCGAGCCGGGCCTGGACGTGAAGATCTCCTTCCCGGCCTTCAACCACGCGCAGACGCCCACCATTCCCGGCCGCGTGCTGACGGTTTCCGCCGACCGCATGCTCAGCGACGACAACGAGAAGAAGCCGTATTACCTCGCCCAGGTCGAGGTCACGCCGGCCGGCATGAAGTTGCTCGGGGCGAATCGCATCCGCGCGGGGATGCCCGCCTCGGTCACCATCCGCACGGGTGAGCGCAACCTGCTGAGCTACCTGCTCAAGCCACTGCTCGACCGCGTCGAGCATTCGTTCAAGGAGCAATGAATGCGCCCCCTTGGCCTGACTGCCCTGTGCCTGGCGTGCGTACTGCCGACCGCCAGCGCGCTGGACCTGCGTGAAGCCTGGGAGCGCATCCAGTCCCAGGGGCCGATCTACCTGTCGGCGCTGCACGAACGCGATGCCGCGCGGGAGAACCTGCCCATCGGCCGCGCCGGCTTGCTGCCGCAGGTCAACCTGAACGCCTACCAGAGCCGCATCAACGGCACCCAGCGCCAGCCGGACGTGTTCGGCAACGGCCATGACGTCGACCTCGGCTACACCGCCAAGAGCGCCATCGTGCAGGCGCGCCAGCCGCTCTTCGACAAGGCGAAACTGGCGGCCTACCGGCAGGGGCGGTTGCAGGCGCAGATGGGCGACGCGGTGTTCGATGGCAAGACCCAGGATGTCGCCGTGCAACTGGCCGGGCGTTATTTCGACGTGCTCCTGGCGGAGCAGACCATCGAGCTGTCCGAGGCCAAGCTGCGCGCCTTCGAGGAGCAGGTCATCTCGACCACCCGGCGCTTCCAGCTGGGCGACGGCACTGTCACCGATGTCGACACGGCCACCGCCCGGCGCGATGTGGCCAAGGCCGATCTGATCGAGGCGCGTGACAACCTGCTGGTCGCCCGGCGCCTGCTGGAGGAGTACATCGGCGAGGTGCCGGAGACCATCGCCACCCTGCGCGACGAATTCCCGACCCCGCCGATGCGTCCGGATACCCTGAGCGAATGGCAGGCCCTGGCGCGCCGCGACAACCCCAACATCATCGCCCGTCGCTATGGCGTCGGCGTCGCCGAGCAGGAAGTGGCCAAGGCCCGCGCCGGGCACTGGCCGACCCTCAACCTGGTGGCCGGCTACACCGCCGCCGACAGCGATTCGTTGTCCACCGTCGACCAGCGCAGCCGCTACAGCTCCATCGGCGTCGAGCTGAGCGTGCCGTTGTACGCCGGCGGGGGCACCAGCGCGCGGGTGCGGCAGACCTTTGCGTCGCAGGAGCAGGCCGAAGAAGACCTCAACGCCACCCGCGAATCGGTACTGTCCAAGACCACCCGCGAGTTCCAGGGCGTGCAGGACGGCGCCGCCCGGGTCCGCGCGCTGGAGGTGGCGGTGAAGTCGAACGACAAGGCGGTGGAGTCCTCGAAGAAGAGCTTCCGCTACGGCAGCAGCACCAACACCGACATCCTCGACAGCGAGCAGCAGCTCTACAGCGCCCGCCGCGACCTGTTCGAAGCCAAGCTGCGCTACTTGCTCGCGCGCCTGAGCCTGGTGGCCCAGGCCGGCGCCCTGGGGCAGGACGACATCGACCAGGTCAACGGCTACCTGGGGCCGGAACTGCGGTTCTGAGGGGGCCGTTCGGCGCGACCCTGTAGGAGCGGATTCATCCGCGAAAATCCCCGCACCGATCCGTAGGGCGCATAACCGCGTTCGCGGTTATGCGCCGCCGCCCGGCACGAAACCGGCGGATAACCCCTTCGGGGTTATTCGCCCTACGTGTCGGCATTCGTGCGGTGCGCTTCGCGGATGAATCCGCTCCTACAAAAACTTCGCGCAAAGAAAAACCCCCAAGGCACATGGCCTTGGGGGCTGTTGGCACCGATGGGGAGGCGCCGTCCTGAACTAGCGTGCGCCGGCCTGGGCTTGCATCACAGCCGGTTCTGTACGTCCGTAGACATCCTCCAGACGCTCGATGTCGTCCTCGCCCAGGTAGCTGCCGGACTGCACCTCGATGATCTCCAGCGGGATCTTGCCGGGGTTGGCCAGGCGGTGCACCGAGGCGATGGGGATGTAGGTGGACTGGTTCTCGGTGAGCAGGAACACCTTCTCGTCGCAGGTCACCTGGGCGGTGCCGGAGACGACGATCCAGTGCTCGGCGCGGTGGTGGTGCATCTGCAGCGAGAGCTGCGCGCCGGGCTTCACGGTGATGTGCTTGACCTGGAAGCGGCCACCCATGTCCACCGAGTCGTAGCTGCCCCAGGGGCGGTACACCGCGCAGTGGTTCTGGGTTTCGCTGCGACCGGCGGCGTCGAGTTCGCCGACCACCTTCTTCACGTCCTGCACGCGGTCGCGGTGGGCGATCATCATGGCGTCCTTGGTTTCCACCACCACGATGTCGTCCAGGCCGACCACCGAGACCAGCTTGCCGTTGCCGTGCACCAGGCAGTTGCGGCTGTCGTGGACGACCACGTCGCCCTTGGTGACGTTGCCGTTGGCGTCCTTCTCGTGGACTTCCCAGATCGACGACCAGCTGCCGACGTCGTTCCAGCCGGCGTCCAGCGGCACCACGCAGGCGCGCTTGGTCTTCTCCATCACCGCGTAGTCGATGGAGTCGTCCGGGCAGCAGGCGAAGGTGGCGGCGTCGATGTTCACCACCGTGCCTTCGCGCTGGCTGCGCTCCAGGGCCAGCAGGCAGGTGTCGTAGATGTCCGCGTCGTGGCGCTTGAGCTCTTCGAGGAAGCGGCTGGCGCGGAACAGGAACATGCCGCTGTTCCAGTAGTGGTTGCCCTGCTCGACGAACTGGCGGGCGCGTTCGGCATCGGGCTTCTCGATGAAGCGTTCGACCCGCGCCACGCCTTCGGGCAGGCGCTCGTCGGCGTTGGCGCGGATGTAGCCGTAGCCGGTCTCGGCGCGTTGCGCCGGGACACCGAAGAGCACCATCTCGCCGCGTTCGGCGGCCACGGTGCCGAGAGCCAGGGCGCGCTGGAAGGCACGCGGGTCTTCCAGCACGTGGTCGGCCGGCAGCACCAGCAGCAGTTCGTCACGGCCTTCGGCGACCAGCTGCATGGCGGCGATGGCCACGGCCGGCGCGGTGTTGCGGCCGAAGGGTTCGAGCAGGATGCCCTGGGTCTGCAGGTTCAGCTGTTCGAGCTGTTCCTGGAGGATGAAGCGGTGCTCCTTGTTGCTCACCACCAGCGGCGGCTCCATGCCGTCGAAGGCCAGGCGCTCGACGGTCTGCTGGAACAGCGTGTGCTCGCCGGCCAGGGCGAGGAACTGCTTGGGGTAGAGCTTGCGTGAAAGGGGCCAGAGTCGGGAGCCGCTGCCACCGGAAAGAATGACGGGAATCATGGGGTTTCTCCTTAAGCGTTCATGCGTTCTGTGGGGCGCCCGCGGGCGCCGTTGCCGTTCTGGGTGACCTCTCCGTGCGGGCCGTCATGGCAGCCCGCTGTTTTTTCTGTTCATTGGGTCCCCGCGTTCGCGGGGAAGACGGTGGCTCAATGGCTCGTCATTCCCGCGAATGCGAGAACGTCGTCATTCCCGCGAACGCGGGGACCCAATAAAAAGCCCCTCAATCCGCCACCACCGGCCGCTTGACCCACACCGGCGAAAGCTTGCCGCCGGCGTCGGTGACGTACAGGCACACCACCTCGCCGCGCGCCAGGGTGACGGGCTTGAGGTCGCTGACCTTCTGCGCGCCGTCGAACAGCGCCAGGTCGACTTTCACCGGGTTGATCTCGCGGTCGCCATGGCTTTTCGGGGCGACGTTGCCGACCACCTCGGTCTTGCCGTCGGCGGTCTTCAGGGTCAGCGCCTTGCCGCTGAGGTTCTGCACGCGCACCAGGGCCTTCTGCTTGTTCTTGAAGGGCGGCTCGCTCACCAATTGCGGTTGCGCGCCCGGTTCGCTGACCAGGGTGTAGTAGGCGTCCGGGTCGAGTTTCACCGGCAGGCTCTGGCTGCCGACCTTGGCGGTGTAGCTGCCGGGCGGGAGGAACTTGAAGTCGCTGGAGCCCAGCGGCGCGACGTCGTTCAGCGCGGCGTTGCCGACGCTCACCGAGAGTTCGCTGTTGCCGGCGTTGTAGGCCCGCACGAAGGCCGAGCCCTTGGGCGCCTGCGGACCGTAGAGGGCCGCTTCGCCGGCGTGCGCGCCGACGTTGGCCAGGCCCAGGGCCAAGGCGAGGGCGGGGATTTTCCAGCCTTGGGTCTTGGATCGGATCATGGGGTGTACCTCCGTCTCTTCTTGCATTGCAGCGGGCGCGCGGGCGCCCAGTGGGTGGCGCTCAGTGCGCCGCAGCCAGGCCCGGCGGGTTGGCCGCCAGGCGTTCGTCTCGGGTGCCGGCCGCGCGCAGCTGGGCCAGCCAGTTCGCGTCGAACTGGCTGAGGTCATTGCGCATCGGCAGGTAGCGTTCGGGGAATTCCCAGACCAGCAGGCGCGGCGGGTGCTGCGCGAAGCCGGGGTCCTGGAGCAGTTCGAGCATCGGTTCGAGCGGCCCCTTGCCTTCCTTGGCGTAATTGATCAGGTCGGCCGACAGCGCCTGCTTGAGCGCGCCGGCGAAGTTCCAGCGCGGGTTGGCGCTGTAGCTGGTGCCGACCAGCGCCACCTGCGGCGCGGTGCTGTCGCCGAAGAGGTCGCCGCCGCTGGCGTTGTCGTCGGCCGCGCGGGTCTGGCGTTCCTGCAACTGGTCCGGCGCCGGCAGCAGCGTGCTGAACAGCGGGTCCAGCGGCAGGAAGGTCAGCAGGTCGCCCTTGTGCGGCGCGGCGGCGTGGGCCTCGGTGATGAAGGTCTGCTGCGGCAGGTCGAGGTGCTGGCCGTCGCGGATGGCGCGGGCCAGGCGCTCGGCCACGGCCTCGGCGCCCAGCGGCGTCCAGTGGGTGTCGGTGCGCAGGAAGACCTGGCCCTTGTCCTTGGCCTGGTCGAGGGTTTCCAGCAGCTCGGGCGCGGCCATGCCGGCCTGCCGCGCGCGTTGCAGGAAGTCCTGGTACAGACCGGCGTGCAGGCTGGCCGGCTGTTCCTTGCCGAGGTATTCGGGATACACCCGCGCCTTGGCCGGGATGATCGCCAGTACCAGCTTCACGCCGCGTCGCTCCAGCTCCTTCTGCACGCCGCGCAGCAGTGCCCAGTTGTCGTCGAGCTGGGTCGCCGTCGGTGCCGGCTTGAACTCTTCGTCGGTGTACAGCCAGCCGTCCTTGCCGAGCACCACGCCGGGGCGGCCTTCGTCGAACAGGGCGAAGTCGAGCGCGGCCCAGAGGTTGGTGCCCAGGCGCTTGATCGGGAATTGCTCGTCGTAGTGGGTCTCGAAGGCGTGCGCCAGCTTGCCGTTGAGCAGCGGGGTGCCGGGGGTTGCGCTGAAGCTCGGGAAGCTCTTCAGCGAGCCGCAGGCCAGGCCCAGGAGCAGCCCGCCGAAGGCGGCGACATAGGTGTATTGCAGGGGTTTGGGAAGCGTCGGGTTCATGCGGCGGCCTCGCTCAGAACTGGAAGTAGAGGAAGGGCGAGTAGCTCTGCGCGGAGAGCTTCAGCACCGAGGCGGCGAACAGCGCAAGCAGCGCCACGCGGGTGGCCAGCAGCGGCAGCGCGGCACTCCAGCTGGCGACCACGGCGCCGCCCTGGTCGTTGCCGGCCTCGGCCTTGGGCGCCTTGAGCTGCAGCGGCT
Organism: Pseudomonas sp. QL9; assembly: GCF_041409665.1. Lineage (NCBI taxonomy): Bacteria > Pseudomonadati > Pseudomonadota > Gammaproteobacteria > Pseudomonadales > Pseudomonadaceae > Pseudomonas > Pseudomonas sp. QL9. Next base: position 1,661,412 of record NZ_CP166971.1, on the reverse strand, counting down.
GGCCGCGGAACTGGCGCAGGCCGAATACCGCGAGCACGACATAGGCCAGCGCCAGGGTGCCCAGCTGCAGGCCGGTGAGGCTGGCGCGGTTGAGCTCCGACAGCTGCCAGTCGCCGAAGCTGAACATGGCGGCGTACATGCGCCAGGCCACGTGCAGGTTCTCGGCGCGGAAGATCACCCAGCCGAGGATCACCAGGAGGAAGGTGAAGGCCCACTTCAGCGGATTGAGCACGCGCGGCGCGGCGTTGACGCCGAGTGCGCGCTCGATGGCCAGCCAGGTGCCGTGCCAGGCGCCCCAGACGATGTAGGTGACGTTGGCCCCGTGCCACAGACCGCCCAGCAGCATGGTCAGGAACAGGTTGCGGTAGGTCTGGAAAGTGGTGCCGCGGTTGCCGCCCAGGCTGATGTACAGGTAGTCGCGCAGCCAGGTGGAGAGGCTGATGTGCCAGCGCCGCCAGAACTCGGTGATCGACTGGCTGATGTAGGGCTGGTTGAAGTTCTCCATGAAGCGGAAGCCCATCATCAGGCCCAGGCCGATGGCCATGTCGCTGTAGCCGGAGAAGTCGAAGTACAGCTGCGCGGTGTAGGCCAGCGCGCCGAGCCAGGCGTCGCCCGTGGTCGGGTTCTGCAGGGCGAAGCAGTGGTCGGCCAGGGCCGCCAGGGTGTCGGCGATGAACACCTTCTTGACGAAGCCCTGCATGAAGCGGGTGCAGCCTTCGGCGAACTTGTCGAGGCTGTGGGTGCGGTGGTTGAACTGGTCGACCAGGTCCTTGAAGCGCAGCACGGGGCCGGCGATCAGGTGCGGGAAGATGGCGACGAAGGCGGCGAAGTCGATCAGGTTGCGCGTGGCCGGGGTGTCGCCGCGGTAGACGTCGATGATGTAGCTGATCGACTCGAACGTGTAGAACGAGATGCCGATGGGCAGCAGGATGTGCGTCAGCACGAAGGGCTGCATGCCGAACGAGGTGATGATCTGGTTGAGGCTGTCGACACCGAAGTTGGCGTACTTGAAGTAGCCCAGCACGCAGAGGTCGACGACCACGCCGAGGATCAGCCAGCGCTTGGCCGCGAGCGTGCGCACGCCGGCCGCGCCGATGCGCAGCCCGATCCAGTAGTTGAACAGGGTGACGCCGGCGAACAGGGCGAGGAAGTCCACGCGCCACCAGGCATAGAAGAGGTAGCTGGCGACCAGCAACAGGAGGTTCCGGTAGCGGTTCCCGCTCAGGTAGTACAGGCCGAGGAACACCGGCAGGAACAGGAACAGGAACACGTTGGAAGAAAAGACCATTGCGCGTCTCGCTCTGGAGCTTCGTACCCTGGATCGCTCCAGCCCTTCCGGCGCCGTGAAGGCGCGCAAGGAAAAGGCCGGTGCGATCCGCCAATTCCTCCCCGTGGTATTGCCAAGTGGTGGTGCGCCCGCCCGGCGTCTTTGCGCCTGGGTCGGGGTGTTGCGGTGCCCCGCGTGTGCGGGATTGCTCTTCGTAGGAGCGAGCTTGCTCGCGAACCGCCCAGCGCCGGTGCCTCCGGGGACGCCATTCGCGAGCAAGCTCGCTCCTACAGGTTTCGGTCCGTTATCCGCCGTTGCCGCGGTTGAACACCTTGGTCACGTCGCCGCCGAGGCGGAAGCTGTTGAAGGGCTCCATCTTCCTGCGCCAGTCCTGGGTCTTCGGTGCGCAGCTGTAGAGCGCGCAGTAGGGCTCCAGCCAGGCGAACTTGCTGTTCTCCTTCAGGTCTTCCAGGTCCTGGTCGTTGCCGGTCTTGGCGTCGAAGGCCTGCTGGTCGCCCACACCCTGCATCACGCGTTCGGCCAGGCGCTGCAGCGCGCCGTGGTTTTCCTCGCGCAGGTCGGTGCCGTTGGCCTGGGCGAAGGCGGCGATCATCGCCAATGGGGTCAGCGCGTAGTTGTGGTAAGAGAGGGCGCGCTGGCGGCGCTTGAGTTCGTTGGGCAGGTAGCCGTCGTCGTCGACCTGGCTGGCGGCGACCTTGAACGCCTGCACCGACCAGTCGAACAGGTCGTGGCGGTTGGTCACCACGGCAGTGGACATCACCGACCAGGCGGCCCAGTAGCTGTGGTTGTTGATCTGCTTCAGCGGCAGGTTGCTCCAGTCGCTGACCACCTGGCTGCCGAGCTTGCCGAACCACTGCTCGATCTGCGCCGCCTGCTGCGGGTAGGCCGCCAGCGGGCGGCTGCTGGAGAACTTCAGGCGCAGGTAGGACGAGGACAGGCTGCCCAGCGCCCATTTGCGCATCGACTTGCCGGTGTGGTTGAAGTCGGTGCTTTCCAGCGCATCGGCCTTGGCCCAGGTGGACAGCCAGTTCAGCGCACAGTCGAGGTCGCCCTTGTGGCCGCTGCGCATGTACTGGGTGATCAGCTTGCTGGTGCCGCGCTCCATCTCGGTGATGTCCTTGATCTGCTCGCGGAATTTCTTCTCGGCGCCGGTGTTGAGGGTGGCGCGCGCCGAGTCGGAGCCTTCGTACTTGCTGGTGAACTGCAGCGAGCCGGTGTAGGGCGTGGGCGCTGCCTGGCAGCTGTCGGCGTCGCCCTTGCGCTCGCCGACCGGGGCGAAATAGCCGGGTGGCGGCACCAGGTCGGCGGCCTGGGAGGCTTGTCCGTAGAGCGCACCGAGGCTGCCCAGGCTGAGCAGCGGCCAGAGCAGGCGCAGGCCCTTGCTGCGGGAAAGTCGTTGTATGGACATGGGTTATCTCCCGGCCACTTCGGCAGTGGCCTTGGTTTGCGGCGTCTGGCACAGCTTGGCCTCGACCTCGAGGCCGGCCGGCATCTCGTCCGGCGCCTCGATTTCCAGGGAGAGGAACTGCTGGTCGGCCCAGTCCTCGTCGTTGCGCAGCTCGAAGACGTAGCGCCCGCCGGTGTCGACGGCCTTGGACTGCTCGATCTTCAGCTGTTCGCGGCGGCCGTTCATGTACCAGACGGTGTTCTTCAGCTGGTGCACGCTCGGGTCGCTGTAGGTGATGTCGGCGGTGTAGCTGCCGCTGCGGATCGGCAGCGTCGCGCTGTTGAGCAGCACCTCGTTGCGCCCGGCGTGCAGCTTGACCTTGCGGCTGAGCACGGCCTTCTGCGTCGCGCAGCCGTTGGCCACCAGCGGCATGGCCTGGCGGTAGAAGCTCTTCTGCGCCATGTCGTAGTGGGTGGCGAATTCCCAGACGAGGATCTTCGGCGGGTTCTTGTGGAAGCTCTCGCTGGTCAGGTAGGCCAGCAGCGAGCTGTCGAAGCCGCCGCCGGACACGGCGTTGTTGAGGATGTCGACCTTGCCGTACTCCTCGAGGAAGCCGACGAAGTTGTAGGCCGGGCCGCTGTTGGAGGTGCCGACCACCGCCACCTGCGGATTGCCGCCGTCGCCGAACAGGTCGCCGCTGTCGCTGGCGCCCACCGGCTCGGTCTCGAAGCGGTCGACGTACTGCGGTGCGTAGCTGCTGCCGCAGAGCTGCGCGGCGGCCTTGTGGAAGGTGCCGAGCTTGGACAGCAGGCCGGTGCGCTTGCTTTCGAATTCCTTCTTCGGAATGCCGTCGTAGCCGGGGATTTCCTTCAGCGTCTGCGCGGCGATCTTCGCGCTGCGCATGGCGCCGTACGGGGTCCAGTGGTGGTCGCCCTTGAAGTAGTACGGGTGGGCTTCCTTCTCGTCGAACAGCGGCGAGAAGTCCGGGGTGTAGATGCCGGCCTCGCGGAACTTGGCGATCGTCGCCAGGTAGTTCTTCTTCGCCAGCTCGAAGTTGAAGGAGGCCTTCTCCTCGGGGTTGAGCTTCTCGCGGTCGATCAGGCCGCGGGTGGGCTGGTAGACCACCATCAGCTCGACGCCCTTGCGCTTGAGCTCGTCGCGCAGCGCCTTGAGTTCGCGCCAGCCTTCGGGGCTGGTGCCGAAGTCGGTGCGCAGGTCGTAGGTGGTGCGGAACAGCCAGTCTTCCTGGGCCGGCACCAGGTGGGTGAAGAAGCCCAGGTACTTGGTGTCGTAGGCCTTGTCGTCGGCCGCCTTGGGGCACAGGCCGGCGGCCGGCAGGGCGCGGTAGGTCGGCGCGCCGGTGTCGGCGGCGAAGGCGCCGTGGGCGAGCAGCAGGCCGGCGGCGAGGCCCGTCAGGCCCGACAGGCAATGGGGGCGGATGGTCATGGTGCGGGTCCTCATTTATGCAGTTCGGCCTGGCTTTCCACGGGGTCGATCAGCACCGCGCGCTGCTGGCGCACGAGCAGGTCGAGGATCTCTTCCTGCTTCTCGCCGAGTACGCCGGAGAAGCTGATGCCGGAGGATTTGGTCGGGCCGAGCATGGCCACCTTGTACAGCTCCAGGGACAGCGGCGAGGCCACCGACAGCGGCCCGGAGCCGTTGCCGGCGAGCTTGCCGCCGACCACGATCAGCGAGACCTTGGTGTCGAACGGGTCGAGGTCGATGTCGCGGTCGGTGTCGGACAGGTCCTTGATGTGCCCATACACGCCGAGCAGCTGGTTGCCGGCGGCGAGGTTCTCGTACAGGCGGATGTTCACGCTGTTGCGGATGCGGATGCCGTGGCGCCGGTTGCCCAGCACCTGGTTGGCGTAGATCAGGTTGTCGCCGGATTCGTAGAGCGTGATGCCGTCGGAGTGGTTGCGGTAGACCTCGTTGTAGGCCACCAGGTTGTTCACGCTGTTGCGGTCCAGGACGATCCCGGAGAGGTGGTTGTCGTAGGTCTTGTTGCGGAAGATGAAGCTGTCGTCGACCTCGCGCGAGACGATGATGCCGTGCTTCTTCTTCGTTCCGTAGACGGTGTTCTCGGCGATGATCAGCCGGCGCGAGCGGTCGTGCGGGTCGATGCCGTAGATCACGTTGTCGCGGTAGGTGTTGCCGCGCACCACCAGGTCGTCGGCCTCGTAGCAGTAGAAGCCGTACCAGTTGTCGACGAAGGTGGAATCGAGCACCCAGCCTTTGGGGCGCGGGCGCTTCATCTGGGTGTCCATGCCCGGGCTGTACTGCGAGATGGAGATGCCGTACGCCTTGGAGGCGTTGTAGCCGAAGCTGGTGAAGGTGCTGTTCACCAGGTAGGCCTCGGCGCCGCCCCAGGACACCAGGAAGGGGCGGAATTCGTTGGGCGACTTGAACCAGGCCGGCTCGCCCTTGGCTTCGTTCCAGGCGGTGACCTTGCTGTCGCGCACGAACAGCTTGCCGTCGTTGACCAGGAAGGCGCCGCGATCCTGGGACAGGCGCAGCTCCTTGACCTTGCCGTCGATCTCCAGGGTCGCGCCCTGGCTGACCACGATCGGCAGGCGCGCGACGTAAACGCCGGGCTCGACCTGTTCGAGGGACTTGCCGAGCTTGCCGGCCAGCGCCGCCAGGTTGACGTAGCCGCCCTCGATGAAGATCGCCTGCGGCATCTGCTTCTGGCGCTTCACCCACTCGGCCAGGCGGTTGCTGCCGCCGGTGAATTCCTTCAGCGGCTGCTGCTGCACCATGCGCTGCAGCACGGCCTTGCCGGGTTTGCTGCGGTCGATCATCTTCGCCACCGCCTCGGCGGTGTAGCCGGACAGGTCGGGCAGCTTCGGCGGGTCCAGGTGCAGCGTTTCCTCGGCGATGGTCTGGACCGTGTAGTTGCCGGTTTCCTTCAGGCCGCGGGCATGGCCGGGCTGATTGGCCGCAGCCGCTTGCGCCGGGGCCTTGGTCGGCGGCGCCAGGGCCCAGGCCGGGGAGCCCGCGGCGAGCATGCCGGCGAGCAGCAGGGAGGCCATTGGTAGGGGGCGGTTCATGGTCCGTTCTCCGTACGGGCGTGGGCGCTGTGTTGGCTGGGCTCCCGCGTTCGCGGGAGAGACAGATTGCTTTTGCGTCTTCCCCGCGAACGCGGGGACCCAGTAACCAGCCGCCATCGCCCCGATCCTCAGTAGCGCCAGATGACGTCGACGAACGCGTGGTGCATCGTCGAGTCGACGTGATTGCCGTAGGCGTCGCCGGGCATGAACAGGCCGCCGCGGAAGCGCACCAGCGCCGAGGGTTCGTCGATCGCCTGGCTCATCGAGGCCGGCAGCAGGCCGTGCTTGAAGTACTTGGTCATGACCAGGTCGACCTCCTGGCCGACGTCCTTGGAGTCGTTCACCAGGGGCGCGTTGATGCCGCTGTTGCCGATGTCCGAGTTGCCGTCGACGCGCCAGAACTTGTGGTACACGAGGCTCGCGTCGTAGTCGTCGCGCAGCTGCCAGGCGCCGAACAGGGTGGCGTCCTGCAGGTTCGACAGCTCGCCGCGGAAGGCCTCGCCGAAGCGGTTCACGCGGGCGCGGGTGCCGGTGAAGTTGGAGCGGTTGCTCTGCAGGCCGGTCTGCTCATACTGGTCCTCGCCGTTGTGGCCGCCGCCGCTGCCGCGCGCGTAGCCGGCGCCGGCGCGCCACTGTTCGTCGATGTTCCAGCGCAGGCCGAGATCGACGCCGTAGGCGTTGACGTCGCCGCTCTGCTTGCCGGTGGCGATGCGCTCGCCGTTGACGTCCGCGCTGCTCAGGCGGTCGCGGTTGCCGGTCAGCCAGGTGGCGCTGGCCCAGTAGTTCAGCGGCATCTGCGAGCGGTACTCGTAGCCGTCGCCGTTGGCCTCGACGCCGAGCCAGGTGAGGTCGCCGGTGGAGCGCTTGTCGAGGGAATCGACCTGCTCGCCCGCATCCTTCAGGTGGCCGCTGTCGTCGGCGTGGTGCAGGCGCAGGCCGACCCAGTTGTGCGGCTCCCACTGGGTGGAGATGTCGCCGAACACGTGGGTGCGGTCCTTGTCCTGCGGCGCCAGCTCGGTGAGGTCGGTGCGGTACTCGGAGAAGCGTTGCGCCACGCCGGCGTGGGCGCGCAGCAGGGTGGTGTCGAAGGTCCAGTTCAGCGCTTCGATGTTGGTGTCGGCCCACATGCCGCTGTCGTCGCGCAGGCGCTGGCGGCCGAAGCGCAGGTGCTCGCCGGGGTACTGGGTGAGGCCGGCGTAGTCGACCCAGAACTCGCGCAGGGCGAGGTAGCTGTCGTCGGGCTCGCGGCCGTTCGTGCCGCTGTTGTCCACTTCGTCGGACTGCAGGGTGTCGGTCTGCACGGTGTCGGTGGCGGTCACCGCCTGGCCCATCACGTAGGCGCTCCAGTCGCCCCAGGTGCCCAGGGCCCAGGGCCGCAGGTCGAGGCCAATACCATTGAGGTCGCCGCCGTGGGCGGTGCCCAGGTCCTGGTCGTCGAGGGACTCGGCGGTGACCTTGATGTCGATGCCGAAGTTCTTCGGCGGCTCTTCGGCGGCCTGCACGAGGCTGCCGAGCAGGCTCATGCCGGCGCCGAGCATGGCCGACAGCAGGCGCGCGCGGCGGATGACGCCGGCGAGGCGCAGCGGCTGGAGGAGCGGGGCGGGAGTCGGGGCAAGGCGCTTCATAGGTTCTGGGCTTCCTGTTCGTTCTGCATGAGGCTGACCGTGGCCTGCCAGTTGGCGCCGCGTGCCTGTTCCTCGCGCTTGAGCAGTTGCTGCGCCTGGCTGCGTTCGGCCGGCAGCATCTGCGGTTCGAGCTGGCTCATCAGGTCGGCGGCGGCGGGCGCCTGCTGGCGCTGGGCGAGGGTGCCGAAGACGTAGGCGGCGGCGCGGTCGACCTGCACGCCGCGGCCTTGCGACCAGAGCTGGGCGAGGGCCATGTCGGCGCTGGCGGAGCCGGCGCGGGCGGCGATCAGCAGGTGGTCGGCGGCCTTCTGCGGGTAGACCTTGCCGAGGTAGCCGCGGCGGTAGATCTGGCCGAGGAAGTAGTGCGCCTGGGGCTCGCTGGGGGCGGCCTTGAGCAGGTGCTGCTCGGCCTTCTGCGGGTCCTGCGGCATCCACTTGCCGTCGTAGTAGAGGCGCCCGAGCAGCAGCTCGGCGCGCGGCTGGGCGGCGTCCTGGCCCTTCTTCAGGTAGTCGAGCATCTGGTTCACGTCGCCCAGCTCGGGGTAGTCGTACTGCAGCTTGGCGAGGTCGACCCAGGCGGCCGGGAATTCCGGCGCAAGCTCGGTGAGCAGGGCCTGGGCGGCTTGCGGATCGGGCTTGCCGAGGTTGGCGTCGGCCAGCACCTGGGCCACCGATTCGACGCGTTCGGGCGGCACGTGGCCGGTCTTGTGCGCGGCGCGCAGGCGGTCGAGGTGGGCCTTCTGCTTATCCGCGTTGCCCTGGATCTGGTAGACCGTGGCCAGCTCCATCCAGCACACGTCCATGCGCGTCAGCCAGCGCTGGCAGACCTGCTCGACCTCGCCCAGGTGCTGGTTGTAGGTGCCCTGGGTGCGGTACAGGATGATCTGCGCCAGGTCTGCCTGCGGCAGGCCCTGGGCGCGCCACTGGTCGATGCGCTGCTGCGGGTTCACGTCCGGCCAGGTCTGCGGGTACTGCAGGTAGAGCACCACCAGCGGCACAAGGGCGCTGTCCTCGCCTTCGGCGAAGGCGCGGGTCAGCAGCTGCTCGGCCTCGCGGTGCTCGGCTTCGCTGGCGCCGGGCTTGGCCGCCAGCCATTTGCCCAGGCGCGCACGGGCGCGCGGCGAGGTCTCGGCGGCGTCGCGGTAGAGCTTCTCGGCGCGGGCCTGGGCTGCGCTGTCACCGTTGGCCGCCTGCAGGTCGGCCAGGCCGATCTGCGCGTCGGTGTAGCCGAGGGTCGCCAGGGCCTGGTAGTTGGCCTGGGCTGTGGCGAGGTCGCCGCGCGCCATGGCCTCGTCGGCCAGGCGCTGGTCGGGCAGGCCGGCGCAGCCGGCGGCGAGGCTCACCGCCAGGGCCAGGCCGACGCCGCGCAGCGGATGCTGGGCAAGTGCGTTCATGGGCGATTCCTCAGCGCGCGGTGGCCAGGGCCATGGCCTTGTTCAACAGGGTGCGGCCGGGCAGGCCGCCGATGCTGACTTCCGCCGGGCGACCGGCGAGCTGGCTGTCCAGCGGCTGCTCGGGCTGGATCTGCGCGCGGATCTCGCTGGCCAGGTCGCCGTCCACCGGCGCGGTGCGCAGGATGCGGCCGCTGCGTACCTCGCTGTCGCCGGCGACCTGGAAGTGCACCAGGGTGCCCGGCGAGAGTTCGGACGCATTGCGGTAGGCGAAGCGCGCCTCGACGGTCGCCGAGGCTTCGCGCGGGGCGAGGGTGAAGATCACGTCGCCCTTGTTGGCGTACTGGCCGTTGGCGACGCGCTGCTCGACCACGCGGCAATCGCAGGGGCTGGTCAGGGTGCCCTTGAGCTGGTGGCCGAAGAGCTTCTCGATGTTGCCCGGGTTGAGCTGCTCGTCGGACAGGTTGCCCTTGAGCAGGTCCAGCAGGCTGGTGGAGAAGGTCGCGATGGGCGCGCCCTTGGCCACTTCGGCGTTGGGCTGCACCAGGCTGTCCACGGTGCCTTCGCGGGGCATGGTGATCTGCTGGCTGGCGATGTTGACCACGCCGGAGTCGGCGTGGGTGACGAAGTACAGGTTGTAGATCTGGTTGAGGATGAAGGCGAAGGCCCCGACACCGACCACGAAGATCGCGGTGCTGAAGGTGACCGCGCGGACCCGGCCGAAGAAGCCCATGCCGCTGCCGCCGGCGCCGTGCTTGCGGGCCTTGGTGAAGTTCTCGCGCTGCAGGGTGTTGAGCATGTCGCCGACGCTGATCACTTCGCCGGCGAGGAAGGCGGTGATCAGGTAGCGCAGGGCGGCCACTTCGCGCGGCTTGAGGTTCTGGAACTCGCAACCGGCGCGGCGGCTCTCGCTGTCGAAGGAACGCACCTGGAACTCCACTTCGATGGCGAAGGTGATGCTGTCGATCTGGAACAGCAGCTTGCCCTTGTGGATGTCGCCGGCCTGGATAGGCGCGGCGCTGGCGGTGAAGGCGAAGCCGCCGGCGGAGAGGTCGAGCAGGCGCGCGTCGACACCCTCGCGGTTGGCGCCGATGTAGCGGATGCGCGCGGGCAGCTTGACCCGCGCATGCTGGCGCTGGGCTTCGGATTCGTGCACGACGTTGACGTTGACGGCGGTATTCATGAGGTCGGGTCCTATGTTCGCAAAGGGTCGATCCGGCCACGGGCCGAGGGGCGGTAGCTCAAACGATGGTCAGGAGTACGGCGACGAAGACGCTGGCGGCAGAGAAGGTCATGGCACGCGAGGACCAGGTGTTGAACAGGCGCTGGTAGCGGTTCAAACCACGGTCGAGCTTGGTGCTCTGGCGCGTCCACGACTGCTGGTCGAGGCGGAAGAACACGTAGATCTTCACCAGGGCGCCGACGATCTGGTTGTAATAGAGAATCAGCGGGTAGGCCGGGCCGATCGGGTGGCCCGACAGCGACAGCAGCAGGGTCAGCACCAGGCGGGTGATGCCGATCCACAGCAGGTACACCAGCAGGTAGGTGATGCTGTACTTGAGGCTGGCGATGATGGCCGCGACCAGGCCGAGCAGGCAGGTCCACATCGACAGGCGCTGGTCGAACAGCACCACGCTGGTGAACCAGCCCAGGCGCCGCGGGCCGAGGGCGAGGGCGCGGGAGTTCTGCCGCAGGTTGTTGCCGTACCAGCGGAACATCAGCTTGCGGCTGGCCTTGATGAAGCTCTTCTCCGGCGGGTGTTCGACCGTGTTGATCGCCGCGTCCGGCACGTAGAAGGTGTCGTAGCCCAGGCGCATCAGGCTGTACCAGCTGGACTTGTCGTCGCCGGTGAGGAACTGGAAGCGGCCCAGGCGCCAGTGGTCCAGGTGGTCGCTCTCGACGTCGGCGATGAAGGCCGGGTCGGTGACCACGCTGGCGCGGAATACCGACATGCGCCCGGTCATGGTCAGCACGCGCTTGGACAGGGCCATGGAGCACATGTTGATGTGCCGCTGGGCGAAGCGCAGCTTGTGCCACTGGCTCATGATGTAGCCGCCCTGCACTTCGCAGAATTCGTTGGTGGTGAGGCCGCCGACGTTGGCGAACAGCTTGAACCAGGGCACCGTGGCCTTGACCACGCCGGGTTCGAGCACGGTGTCGCCGTCGATCACCGCGACCACCGATTCGTCATCCGGCATGTGCCGGGAGATGGCGCGGAAGCCGTGGGCCAGGCCGTCGCGCTTGCCGGTGCCGGGGATGCGCACGAAGTCCAGCTTTACCCGCGCCGGCGGGTTGAGCTTCTGCCACTGCTGCTTGATCAGCACCTCGTCGGACAGCTCGACGATGGAGCAGACGACGGTGGTGGGCAGCTCGCAGGCGATGGCTTCTTCGATCACCGAGCGATAGACCATCGAAGTGGTCAGGGCGTCGATGCGGAAGCTGGTGACCATCAGGTACACGTGCGACGGATCGGCCGCGCTGCCCAGCTTGCGCAGGCGGCGCTTGTAGTACGGGTAGACCAGGTGCAGGAAGAGCATGCCGCGCAGGAAATGCAGGCCGCCCATGGAATAGCGCCAGATGCCGACCGCACCGATGATCAGCAGGAAGTCGCGGGCATTCGGGTCGAAGACCGTCGGCGGCACCAGCAGCGCCAGGCCCATCAGCAGGCAAAGGAACAGCAGCCAGCCGCTGGCTTCGCCGAGGGCTCGTTTGTATGCGTCCATGATGTGGTCCGTCAGTCGTCGGGCGGGGAGTCCCCCGTAGGAGCGGGCCATGCCCGCGAATCGCGCGCGTGGCGCGCTCCTACAGGGGCGTGGCGCTTACCAGCAGATGCCTTCGGCGCGCTCGTCGGTGACGCTCGGCATGAAGCCGATCAGGTCGATCACCTTCTTGCCCTGCGGCGCCTGCTTGACCACGTCGACGAACAGCTCGTCGCCGTTGCCCAGCACCAGCAGGTCGGAGGTGCGCACCACCTCGTCGAGGTCGGAGACCAGCAGCGAGGAGACGTGGGGGATCTTCGACTCGATGTACTCCTTGTTCGCCCCATGCACGCGGGCGTACTCGACGTTGCGGTCGAAGATCTGCAGCTCGTAGCCCTTGCCGATCAGCATCTCGGCCAGCTCCACCAGCGGGCTCTCGCGCAGGTCGTCGGTGCCGGACTTGAACGACAGGCCGAGCAGGCCGACCTTGCGGCTGCCGTGGCTGGTGATGATGTCGAAGGCCTTCTGCACCTGGTGCGCGTTGCTGCGCATGATCGAACCGAGCATCGGGTGCTCGACGTCCAGCTGGCTGGCGCGGTAGGTGAGGGCGCGCACGTCCTTGGGCAGGCAGGAGCCGCCGAAGGCGAAGCCGGGCTTCATGTAGTAGCGCGACAGGTTGAGCTTGTTGTCCTGGCAGATCACGTCCATCACCTCGCGACCGTCGACGCCGACCGCCTTGGCGATGTTGCCGATCTCGTTGGCGAAGGTGACCTTGGCCGCATGCCAGACGTTGCAGGTGTACTTGATCATCTCGGCGACCTCGATGGTCTTGCGGATGATCGGCGCGTCCAGCTCGCGGTAGATCTCTTCCAGCAGGTCCCCGGTCTGCGCGTCCAACTCGCCGATCACGGTCATGGGCGGGAAGTCGTAGTCCTTGATCGCGGTGCTCTCGCGGAGGAACTCGGGGTTGGTGCCGACGCCGAAGTCGACCCCGGCCTTCTTGCCCGAGCAGTCCTCGATGATCGGGATCACCACGTTCTGCACGGTGCCCGGCAGCACGGTGCTGCGCACCACCACGGTGTGGCGCTCGGCCTTCTCGCGGATGGCGTAGCCGATTTCGCGGCAGACGCTCTCGATGTAGCCCAGGTCCAGGTCGCCGTTCTTCTTGCTCGGGGTGCCGACGCAGATGAACGAGACGTCGCTGTCCAGCACGGCCTGCTTGAAGTCGGTGGTGCCCGACAGCCGCGAGGTCCGGATACCCTTCTCGAGCAGGGACTCCAGCCCCGGTTCGACGATGGGCGACTTGCCGCGGTTGATCAGGTCGATCTTGGTGGTGGAAACGTCCACGCCGATCACGTCGTGACCACGGGCGGACAGGCAACCGGCGCATACTGCGCCAACGTAGCCAAGACCAAAGATGCTGATACGCATCGTATTCACCTCTGCTTTTGTCGAGCGGTTAAAAGTTGGCCGTGTGGCCAATTCCCTTTTGCTGCGGGGCATTTCGAGGCGCCCCGTCCAGGCAGTCCATGAGTGATCTGAAAGTTCTTGCACTCAATTTGGGCAGAGTTCCGCGACTTGCACTTTAATGTTTCAGAGTGATTTCAAGAGTGCTCTTGAAATGTGCATCTGGATAAGCGGCAAGTCTTTCTAGTGCTCTGCTTAAATACGTAAGCTTTTGAATTTATTCAGGATGAGCGAGGCCTTCGAACAGAGTTCGATGCGTTCGTTTTACCTGTATGGGTGCAACTAAGTCGGAATGGGCGTTGCGGAGGTAGGATGTTCGAGGCTGTTGGATAGTTCCTGTCACCGATCCGAAGTTATGCGGCGAAGTGAATATCCAATGGCCATCAATTGGCGAGAATTTGCTATCAGCGTGAAATAAAAATGTCGCTTCTGGCGCTCGTGCAAAATGCAGGAAGTTGGAAAAGTTCCGCCCTGTTTCGGCCGATTTACACTTCGTTCAGCTTCTGTTCAGCTTGATTCAAGAGGTTCCGTGCAACTTGCAATCGTGAATTGCATGTAATGGCCGGATGCTTTTAATGGCGAATGGATTACAACTGCGATGGCAAAAGTGGCGGTTTTTTAGCCGTTCGGAAGGGCTGCCGGCGTGGAAAAAAATGTCACGAAACTACGCGGTTACCGACGAACGGTAGCGAGGCGGAAGAGTGGCAGGGGCAATTGGGAGCCCGCAAGTGGCAGGAGAGGGATGGCTGGCGACCGGGCGGCCGCCAGCGCAGGGGGCTATCAGGCGTCGGGCTGGTCGCGCAGGAACACCAGGCGGTCGACCGAAGACTCCTCGGCGGCAAAGCGGTAGCCGGCGTAGGTGAAGTCCTTCAGGCCTTCCGGGTTGGTCAGGCGCTCCTTGATCACGTAGCGCGCCATCAGGCCGCGGGCCTTCTTGGCGTAGAAGCTGATGATCTTGTACTGGCCGTTCTTCAGGTCCTTGAACTCGGTGTCGATGATGCGCGCGTCCAGCGCCTTGCGCTTCACCGCGCCGAAGTACTCGGTGGAGGCCAGGTTGAGCAGCACGGCATCGCCCTGCTCGGCGAGGTCTTCATTCAGCCAGCCGCTGATGCGCTCGCCCCAGAACTCGTAGAGATTGGCGCCGCGCGCGTTGGCCAGGCGGGTGCCCATTTCCAGGCGGTACGGCTGCATCAGGTCGAGCGGGCGCAGCACGCCATAGAGGCCGGAGAGCATGCGCAGGTGGCGCTGGGCGAAGTCGAAGTCGGCATCGCCGAAGTCCTCGGCGGCCAGGCCCGTATAGACGTCGCCCTTGAAGGCCAGCAGCGCCTGCTTGGCGTTGCTCGGCTTGAAGTCGGGGTGCCAGCTGGCGTAGCGCGCGGCGTTCAGGCCGGCGAGCTTGTCGGACAGGCTCATCAGGCTGCCGATCTGTGCCGGGGTCAGCTCGCGCAGCACGCCGATCAGCTCCTGTGCATCATCCAGGTGCAGCGGCAGGGTGTGGCGGTCGGTGACCGGCGCGGTCTCGTAATCCAGGGTCTTGGCGGGGGAAATCACCATCAGCATCGTGCGGTCTCCTCGAAGCGTCGGGCGATTGTAGGGACTTGCCCGGGCGGGCTCCAGCGATGGAGACGATTGGAAAAATCGATCAGGGGATACGCGGGGAGGGAATTGCTGCAGGTGAATAAGTCGATGACTGGACTGATAAAACTAGTCCTGTGCGCGCACCTTTCCAAGGTATTTCGTCGTACGACGAAAATTTCCCCATTGAGAAGGAAAAAGACTTTTTATCGTCATCTTTTTTCCTGTATTTCTGAAGGCGTAGACCGCCGAACCCTGCAGACAGGTGGCGGCCCCGGCCCGTCCCTTGCTTGCAACACTCTCGAGCCCAGGCTTCGAGAGTCGGTGGCTCACCGCACGGCGGAGCGCTGTAAAGGCATTCCGTCGTAACTCCCCCGGATGAGGTGACCCGCGTATGGATGACCACGGACGTTCCAGCAATTCCCAGCCGATCTTCTACGTCCTCGACACCAACGTTCTGATCCACGATCCAAACGCCCTGCTGAACTTCCAGGAACACCACGTCGGCATTCCGATGACGGTGCTGGAGGAACTCGACAAGCTGAAAACCGGCAAGCACTCCGTCGCCGCCGAATGTCGCCAGGCCATCCGCCTGATCGACCAGGTACTCGGCGAAGCCTCGCCCGAGCAAGTGGAGGAAGGCGTGCCGATCCAGCGCGGCAAGGCCGGCCCCTGCGGCACCTTGTCGATCCTCATGAGCAAGCGCGCAGAGCCCATCACCTGGCTCCCGGAACACCTGAACGACAACAAGATCATCAACCAGCTGGTCGAGCTGCAGAGCCGCTACAGCAGCCGGCGCGTCGTGTTGGTGACCAAGGACATCAACATGCGCCTGAAGGCGCGAGCCTGCGGTGTGTCGTCGGAGGACTACCACACCGACCAGCTGATCGACGACGTGGCCCTGCTCTCGCGTGGCTACCACTCGCTCTCGGGCTCGTTCTGGGACCGCGTGAGCAAGGTCGAGACCCGCCAGGACCACGGCCGCACCTGGCATCGGGTGCAACTCACCGACAACCTGCCGGCGGTGCACATCAATGAGTTCATCGTCGACGAGCAGGGCTTCGTCGGCTGGATCAAGGGCATCCAGCAGGACGAACTGCTGATCCTCGACCTGCACCAGGAGCCGCTGCTGCACCAGGAAGCCTGGGGCCTGCGCCCGCGCGACGTGTACCAGTCGCTGGCGCTCTACGCGCTGCTCGACCCGGACATCCACCTGGTCAACCTGTCCGGCGCCGCCGGCTCGGGCAAGACCATCCTGGCGCTGGCCGCGGCCATCGAGCAGACCATGGTCACCAAGCGCTACCGGCGCATCATCGCCACGCGCAGCGTGCAGGGCCTGGACGAGGACATCGGCTTCCTGCCGGGCACCGAGGCCGAGAAGATGGAGCCCTGGCTGGGCGCCATCACCGACAACCTGGAGGCCCTGCATTCGGACGACGAATGCACCCACGGCAGCGTCGACTACATCCTCAGCAAGGTGCCGCTGCAGTTCAAATCGCTGAACTACATCCGCGGTCGCAGCTTCCAGCAGAGCCTGATCCTCATCGACGAGTGCCAGAACCTCACCCCCCACCAGATGAAGACCATCATCACCCGCGCGGGTAACGGCTCGAAGGTGATCTGCCTGGGCAACCTGGCACAGATCGACACCCCCTACCTGTCGGCCACCAGTTCCGGCCTCACCTACCTGACCGAACGCTTCAAGGACTTCCCCCACGGCGTGCACATCACCCTGCAAGGGGTGCCGCGCTCGGTGCTGGCGGAGTACGCCGAAGCGCATATGTGAGCCGGCGGCCCGCCTCGCGAGAGGTGGGCCTCGTACCAACCGAAACGGCGCCCACCGGGGCGCCGTTTTCAATGGCGAGCGTAGGGCGTACAACCGTTCGCGGTTGTACGCCGCCTCACCTTGCGCATCGCCAACTCCGCGTCCGAACCGGGTGGTTTCGGTTCACCCAGCCCTACACCCGGCCCTCCCGTCGTACCTCTTTTTGTATACAATCGATCCCCCCGACACGCCGTCCGGCGAACACCCGGTGAGCCGTCCGGGGCGTACACTTGTCCGCATCGCCCGTTTTTCCCGGAGACCTTCCTTGCTCACCCATCTCGATTCCCAGGGCCGCGCCAACATGGTCGACGTCACCGACAAGGCGGTGACCTCCCGTGAGGCCGTGGCCGAAGCGCGGGTGCGCATGCGCCCGGAAACCCTGCGCCTGATCCAGGACGGCGGCCATCCCAAGGGCGACGTCTTCGCCGTGGCGCGCATCGCCGGCATCCAGGCGGCGAAGAAGACCCACGAACTCATTCCGCTGTGCCACCCGTTGCTGCTCACCAGCGTGAAGGTCGAGCTGAGCGCGGAAGGCGAAGACACCGTGCGCATCGAGGCGCGTTGCAAGCTGGCCGGGCAGACCGGCGTGGAGATGGAAGCACTGACCGCCGCCAGCGTTGCCGCGCTGACCATCTACGACATGTGCAAGGCCGTGGACAAAGGCATGACCATCGAGAACGTGCGCCTGCTGGAGAAGCTCGGCGGCAAGAGCGGCCACTACCGCGCGGAGGACGCGCAATGATCCGCGTGCAGTACTTCGCCCGTTACCGCGAAGCCCTCGGCCTGGACGGCGAACAACTCGCCTGGGACCCAGCCTTCGCCCGCCTCGACGACCTGCGTTCGCGCCTGCTCGAACGTGGCGGCGTCTGGCAGGTGCTGGCCGAACAGAACCTGATGTGCGCCCGCAACCAGGAACTCTGCTCCCTCGAAGAAGCCCTCGCCGACGGCGACGAAGTGGCCTTCTTCCCCACCGTGACCGGAGGCTGAGCCCATGGCGATCCGCGTGCAGGAAGCGCCTTTCGATCCGGGCGTGGAACTCAATGCCGTGCATGCGGCGAATGTCGGCGTCGGCGCAGTGGTCGGCTTCGTCGGCTACGTGCGTGACTTCAACGAAGGCCGCGAAGTCGGCGGCATGTTCCTCGAACATTATCCAGGCATGACCGAGAAGGCCCTGGAGAAGATCGCCGCCGAGGCCGAGCAGCGCTGGCCGCTGCTGCGCATCGAGATCCTGCACCGCATCGGCCGCCTGGAGCCGGGCCAGCCGATCGTTTTCGTCGGCACCGCCAGCGCCCACCGCCAGGCGGCGTTCGACGCCTGCAACTTCATCATGGATTACCTCAAGACCCGCGCGCCCTTCTGGAAGAAGGAAGACACCAGCGAAGGCCCGCGCTGGGTCGAAGGCCGCTGCAGCGACCAGGACGCCGCCGAGCGCTGGAAGACCTGACTGGCATCCCCCGCCTGGATCGGCGGGCTACCTCTTCCGGGGAATGGGCCGCTGCCGTCTGGCGGCGCAGGCTGGGCGGCATCCCAACCTTCCCCGGAGGCAACCATGAGCCACCTGGCCGCGCAGGACTTCCAGCGCCTGCGGATAGCGGTGCTGACCATCAGCGATAGCCGCACCCTCGACACCGACGATTCCGGCCGCACCCTGGCCGAGGCGCTGCAGGCAGCCGGCCACGTGCTGGCTGCGCGGCGCCTGGTGGCCGACGACATCTTCCAGATCCGCGCCGCGGTTTCGACCTGGATCGCCGACCCGGCCATCCAGGTCTGCCTGCTCACTGGCGGCACCGGCTTCACCGCGCGGGACAACACCCCGCAGGCCGTCGAGCCGCTGCTGGTGCGGCGGGTCGACGGCTTCGGCGAGTTGTTCCGCCAGGTCTCGCAGGCCGAGATCGGCACCTCCACCCTGCAATCGCGGGCGCTCGCCGGCATCAGCAACGGCACCCTGGTCTGCTGCCTGCCCGGCTCGCCCGGCGCCTGCCGCACCGCCTGGGAGCGGATACTCCGGGAGCAGCTCGACAGCCGCACGCGCCCCTGCAATTTCGTGCCGCACCTGAAGGTCCTGCTGGAGCCTGACGGAGGCTGCGGCGGCGCCTGTGCCTGCGGCAGCCGATCGTGAGCGGCTGCGGTTGCGCCGGCGGCGGGTTGCTGCCGGTGGAGCTGGCACTGGAGGCGTTGCTGGCGCGGGTGCCGGCGGCTCCCCCGGTGGAGTCGGTCGGTCTGGACCAGGCCATGGGCCGGGTGCTGGCAGAAGACATTCGCGCGCCGGCCGACCTGCCGGCCTGGGACAACAGCGCCATGGACGGCTATGCCCTGCGCGCCGAGGACGCCCGCGTGCCCCGCACGGCGTTGTCGCTGGCCGGCAGCCTGGCGGCCGGCCAGTCCCGGCGCAAGCCGTTGCAGCCCGGCCAGGCACTGCGCATCTTCACCGGCGCGCCCCTGCCGCCAGGCGCGGATACCGTGATTGCCCAGGAAGATTGTCAGCTCGATGGCGAGTGGGTGGTGCTGCCGGCCGTGCGCCAGGGCAGCCACGTGCGGCGGCGGGGCGAGGAAATGCGCCAGGGCGATTGCCTGCTGCGCCGCGGCACCCGCCTGCGCGCCCAGGAGATCGGCCTGCTCGCCAGCATCGGGATGGCGCGGGTGCCGGTTCACCGTCGCCTGCGCGTCTGCCTGCTCAGCAGCGGCGACGAACTGTGTGCGCCTGGCGAGGCGCTGGAGGCCGGGCAGATCCACGACGTCAATCGCTTCAGCCTCGGCGCGCTCATCCGTGGCTGGGGCATGGAGCTGCATGACTATGGCGTGCTGGCCGACACCCTGGCGGCCAGCCGCGATGCCTTGAGCCTGGCCGCCTCCGAATGGGACCTGCTGATCACCAGCGGCGGCGTCTCGGTCGGCGAGCGCGACTACCTGAAACAGGCGGTGCGCGAGTTGGGCGAGCTGCACCTGTGGCGGATCGCGATGCAGCCGGGCAAGCCGCTGGCCTTCGGCAGTGTCGCCGGCAAACCCTGGCTCGGCTTGCCGGGAAATCCGGCAGCGGCCTTCGTCACCGCGTTGGTGCTGGCGCGTCCGTTCCTCTGGGCGGCGCAGGGGCGGTCCGAGTCCGAAATGCAGGCGCTGTCGTTGCCGGCGGGCTTCCCCTGGCCCGAAGCCAACTCGCGCCGGCAGTACCTGCGCGCGCGGCTCGAGGCAGATGGGCAAGTGCACATCCATGCGCAGCAAGGCTCGGCGATGCTGCGCGCCGCGAGCTGGGCCAACGGCCTGGCGGTGGTCGAAGCGGGGCGGATACTGGAGGAGGGCGAGGCAGTGGAGTTCCTGCCCTTTGCCGAGCTCTTCGCCTGACGTGGGGCGGGCTACCGTTCGTGGTCGTCCGTCGCGGCAGGCTCACGAGTTTTTCCATGGTAGCGCATGCCGCTCTCCTGGCCTGAACGACCGCACCACGAATGCTTGACCGCTATGCCTTCAGCGTCGTGCGTACGGGGTGTGTAGGAATCATTTCCAGTGACGTGTAGGTCCTGTCTGAAACGACACTGAATGAGGATTACTGAATTGAATTGTTACTGGTCGGCGCATTTACTGCTGCCCCCATCGCGGCAAGCCATTGCCGCGAAAGGCTCGAGGTAGAGCCTGGCGCGCGATTAGCCCACGGACATCTGCCTCGACTGCGGCAACGCAATGGAGGCTCCGCCCGTGCTCGATCCAGTCCGTTCGTTTTTCGACCATTCCCGCCACAAGCTCAGCGTCAGCGATCTCGAGGCCCCTCTCGACGTCCTCGCCTTCGAGGGCGAAGAAGGGTTGAGCCAACCCTTCAGCTACCGCATCGAGTTCACCAGCAGTGCCGGCGATATCGCCGCCGACGCCATGCTCGGTAAGCCCGCCATCTTCAGCCTGTACGCGGCGCCCGACCCGACGCCGAAATTCAGCTTCAACCCCCAGCCGGTGTTGCCGCTGCGCACGCTGAATGGCGTGATCACCGCCTTCAAGCGCCTGTCCGGCTCACGCGACGAAGCCCGCTACGAGGTGCGACTGCAACCACGCCTGGCGCTGCTGGATCGCGGTATCCAGTACCGCATCTATCAGAACCTGAGCATCCCGGAGATCGTCGAGCAGGTCCTGCGCCGTCACCAATTCCAAGGCTACGAGTTCCACCTCGACCTTTCGCGCAGCTACCCGGACCGCGAGCAGGTCATGCAATACGCCGAGAGCGATTTCGCATTTCTCCAGCGCATCTGCGCGGCCCATGGCCTCTGGTACTGCATCCGCTTTGATGAGCGCATAAAGCTGGATGTGTTGGAGGTCCACGACGCTTCACGCTACTACGAGCGCGGCACGAGCCTGCCGCTGCGCCCGCAGTCCGGGCTGCAGAGCAACGCCGCCGACAGCGTGTGGAACCTGCAAGCCAGCCACCAGGTGGTCGAAGCCGGCGTCTTCGCCCGCAGCTACAACCCCCGAGAAGCCCACGCCGATCTCGACGCCAAGGCCGACCTCACCCGCGGTGCGAAAACCACCTACGGCGAGGCCTACCACTACGCCGAGCCCTATACCAAGCCGGGCGATGCCTTCGCCTTCGATCACGAGCACAGCAGCGACGAGAGTTTCTTCCACGCCCGGCTGGCCCACGAACGCTACCTCAACCAGCAGACCCGCCTCTCCGGCACCAGCAGCAGCGCGATGCTACTGCCGGGCCAGGTGCTGAAGATCGACGGCGGCGCGCCGCAAGCCTTCGAGAAGGGCGCACTGATCGTCAGCCTGACCTGCAAAGCCGCCCGCGACAGCAGCTTCGAAGTCAGCTTCCAAGCCATCCCCGACGCCGACCACTACAGCTTCCGCCCGCCGTTGCCGAAGAAGCCGCGCATCGCCGGCACCGTCCCCGCCCGCGTGACCAGCAATCAGGCTAACGACCCGTATGGCCATATCGATAAAGAGGGCCGCTACAAGGTCAATTTCCTCTTCGACCGCGACGCCTGGCCGGCCGGCCAAGAAAGTATGTGGCTGCGTCTGGCCCGTCCCTACGCCGGCGACACCCACGGCCTGCACCTGCCGCTGATCGCCGGCACCGAAGTGGCAGTGGCCTTCGAGCAGGGCGACCCGGATAGGCCCTACATCGCCCACGCCCTGCACGACAGCCGCAACCCGGACCACGTCAACCTCTACAACTACAAGCGCAACGTCCTACGCACGCCGGCGAACAACAAGCTGCGCATGGACGACGAGCGCGGAAAAGAGCACGTCAAGCTCAGTACCGAGCATAGCGGCAAGAGCCAGCTGAACCTGGGGCATCTGGTCGACAACCAGCGCCCGGTGCCCAATCCGCGTGGGGCTGGCTTCGAACTGCGTACCGATGGGCATGGCGCCATTCGGGCGGGGAAGGGGTTGTTCATTAGCGCCGACGAGCAGCCAAAAGCGCAGGGTCAAGTGCTCGACATGCGCGCTGCCATCGAGCAATTGGAGCAAGCCCTGGCATTGGCGAAGGGCCTGGCGCAGGACGCCTCCCAGGCTCAGGCCCTGCCGGTAGACAACGCGCAACCCGAAGCACTCAAGAACACCTTGGAACAGCTGCGCGAAGCCGGACTGCTGGCCTCGGCACCTGCAGGTATCGCGCTGGCCACGCCGCGCAACCTCCAGCAGGCGGCCGGCCAGAACCTGATCGCCGTCGCCGGTGGCAGCGCTGACACCAGCGTGCTCAAGCGCTTCACCGTTGCCGCCGGGGAGGCCATCGGCTTGTTCGCCAAGAAGCTCGGGCTCAAGTTTGTCGCCAACCAGGGCCCGGTGACGCTGCAGGCGCAGAACGACGCCATGCAACTGCTGGCCCGCCAGGGGCTGGAGATCATCAGCACCGAGGATGAAATCCGCATCACCGCGAAGAAGAAGATCGTCCTCACCGGCGGTGGCAGCTATTTCAGCCTGGCACCTGGAGCGGTCGAGCTGGGCAGCGGCGACTTCACCGTCAAGGCGCGGATGAACCGCAAGGGCGGCGCTTCCGCATCAATGGCGATGCCAGTTGTTCCGCAGTTGAACGAGCACGAAACGGAGCGACAAGGTTTCACTGAGGCTTCGGACTAGGCCTCCAATCGACATGGAGCACGTGTCACAAGCGCGGCTTGCTCCAGTAGCAACCTTCCACAAGGAGATGTCATGGCTACCCCCTCCCTCAGCGCACTGGCCGCCGCCGCGGCCAACGCCGTCAATGCAGCGCGTGCCGCACAACGCGAAGGCGAGCCCTTCAGGATGCCGATCTACGCCCCCTTACCGGGCGAGCAGTGGGCCGACAGCCACGAGCACATGCACCTATCTGCCGTACGGCAGTGGAGCCATCCGTTCGGCAGCAAGGCCGATCCGCTGCGGCAGCTGACTGAGTTGGCCAACGCCAAGAGCGGCTATTACCCGCTGGGGCGCAATGGCATCTGGCATACGGGCGTGCATTTCGACGCCGGCACGGCGGGCATCCTCGACCAGTCCTTTGTGCGTTGCCTGGCCGACGGCGAGGTGGTGGCCTATCGCATCGATTCGCAAGCGCCCGCTAACGAGTACACCGTTAATCGCCAACTCGTGAAACGACCCTTTGCCCGGAACTTCGTGTTGGTGCGGCATCGCCTGCAGGCGCCGAAGATCGCGGGTAGTGATGACATCCCGCCCAGCCTGACCTTCTACAGCCTGTACATGCACTTGCAGGATTGGTCGGCCTATCAGCTAGACCCCAGCCTGAAACGACCAGCGTTCTGGCCCCCCAGCAAGAACCTGCGGGTCAAGAATACGGAGCACGACCATGTGCCCGGCCTCGATGGCCTGGTCTGGTTACGCACGCGAATCGGCCCGAACGGTGGCGCGATCGTTTCTGGCCTGGCCCGAGGCACGGAAGTGACCGTCAGCGGCACCGGCAGCTACCGCAAGCTGGAGAACCTCGCCGGTCCCCGGCAGTTATTGAGCGATGGGGCACTGCAGGGCTATGTCCGCTTCGGCCATCTGGTGCTCATCAACGGCAACGAATACCGCGCCACCCATGACCTCGACGTGCTGGTCAGTGCCGATACCCACGCACAGCGGCTAATGAAATTGCCTCTGGGCACAGTTGTGCGCATTAGCGGCGAAGGCGCCTATCGCAAACTGGAATGGGTCAACCAATACGTGCATTTCGCCTCGCTGCTGAGCGAGCCGGAACCGCAAGAGCGGGACTGTTGCGTCGTGCTCGACGAACCGGTGCCGATCAAGGCCGGCGCCCTGATCGGCCACCTGGGCCAGTACCACAAGTGCTTCGCCGACGAGCCGACCCAACAGCTGCACCTGGAAGTCTTCAGCGGCCAGAACGTCGGTGGCTTCATCCACTTCTGCCGCGAGTGGGCGAAGCGTCTACCGGCCAGCAGCAAGACCTGGTTGCCGCTGCCCAAGGGCACGCCAATTGCGCCGGACCGGGCCGACCTCAGCGCCGCGCGCTACCCGATCGTCGACGCCGACACCCCACGCAGCGCCGCCGAACTCTACCTGCCGAAAAGCCTGCTCGACGGCCTCAAAACCGAACACAAGCTCGCCATCCCGGCAAAGGATGGCCGCAAGGCCTGCACCTGGTATCGCCTGGAAAACCTGCTGCACGACGAGCAGAACCAGCTGCAGTCCGGCTGGGTAAAGGTCGAGGCTGACGCCCAGTGGGTGAGCCCCTGGGAATGGCCCGGCTACGACGTCATCTACAACCGCGACACGCCCCAGCGCTGCGTGGCCTACCGGCAACAAACCACGATGGAGCGGCTGAACGACCAGGCCCGCGAACGCTACAGCCAGATGGCCGACCTGTCGGACCAGGGCCCGGTACGCAGCCGGCTGTTCGAGATCATCGACCGCAATCGCGACGGCCGGATGACCGCCGATGAACTGCAAAAAGCCCTCGAATTACCCGCCCATGCGCAATCCATTTCCCGCCTGGTGATCCACTGCGAAAACGAATGGCACTGGAATCCCCAGAAGTGGAACGAGCTGGACGAGATTCTCGGCCACACCCCGTCGACGCCGCATACCAATTGGTTTTCCGAGAAAAGCCGAATTGAACAGATGTGCTGGTGGAATGAAGTTGCCGCGAAAGTGGGGCTGCCGGTGGATGGGCGGGTTTGGCATTTTCATCCAATTGGGGGCGTTGGAAACTTCCTTAAGCCCCCTAGAAGAATTAACTATTCAGTAATGTATTCCAAAAAAGGCTGGGCATACAAAGATGAGCAAATAAAGGAATACAGTCACTATAGGCATCCAATAGACATCAGCAACGAACGAGTATCTGGGAATAGTAGAGTTCATGGAGACATATCTGAAGATGGCCAGCGCGCAGTTATAGACATTATTGCAGACTTAGTCATTGAACAGAACCTTAGCAAAAGCGATTTGGCTATGATTCTGGCAATCACACACGTTGAGTCTGGATTCAATCCAGACGCTGCAGCCGGAACAACATCAGCAGCTGGACTTGGACAATTTGTAGACGGGACTGCAAAGGCGTACGGAATATTTACGAATGAGCAGCGTTTCGACGCAGAGATTGGAGCTCATGCTCTAATTCAGCACTACCTTGAAAACAAGAAGTCTTCAGAGGCCAGATACTCCGGTCGCGAAATGTACACCATGATCTATGCCTTGCACCATGATGGTCCAAGCCTTGCGTATGGTGGGAAAGAGATTTCTGAAAGAGAGGTTATGCCTAAATTTGATATCTATATTAGGAGCATTGGCGATGAGATGTTTGAGTACTAAAAAAATATTTATACAGATCTCTCTTCTGATTGCCTTGGTAATTACTCAGGGCTTGGAGGCGGCTGAATTAACGATTGAGGATCGACGACTTAAAAAATTACCTGCCCCAGTTTCTCAGCTAATAAGGAGCAGTGACTCATATTCACCCTATTACTCACTACATTGCGATGTAATTGGCGCAGAGCTATTCGAAGTCCCTGCTAATGATGAAAGGACCTATTTCATCACAACATCAAATGCTTGCGGCTGGGGGGCTAACATTGGACCAATTTGGTTAGCGAAAAGTAGCTCAACTGAGCATAGGCTGTTGCTTAGCACTGGGGGGTATAGTTTAAGAACGAGAGCAGGCCATGACAAAGAAAACATAACAATTGCATTTGAAAATGGCGGCGTCGTGGTGGAGAAAAACTATACGTTAGAGGATGGAGTCTACAAGGAAGAAAAATCCAATGCGATCAATTTTGGCAGCAAGAGCTCTTGTTGTTGGGCTGAGCAGTTACAAGCTAGAGGGTATGCAGCTGATAGCGCATACGCTGCGAAGTTGAAGGGGGTTATAAGTGCGTGGAGGCTGGAATGAAGCGAATCATACTTGCCTTCTGTCTGCTCTTTTCTGCGCAAGGCTGGGCCGATAATTATTGCAGTAAGCTAAATGAAAATTCTTACAAGACCGAATCGAGAGTTGATCCTCCGGGAGCCATCTATATCGTTCAGAAGGGGCGCGCATTCTTCTTTAGCGCGCCAGATTTGTCGTGCAGGACAGATGCCTTCGTGATTTCGGGCAATAAAGTTCAAGTGTACACTGAATATAATGGGTTCGTTTCAGTGATGTACCTAAGGAGAGACGGCTCTTCAGTGGAAGGGTGGTTAGAAATTCGAAGGCTGACTAAAACATTCGAAAACTCTGCTCCTCGCGAAGGGGATAATTAATTTTGGCTCATGATCTTCCGATCTGGGTCTCGAGTTCCTGAGGGAAGGAATATATAAAAATTATCAAGATGCTTTAGGGGTCGAAAAGAAATGGAGGTTAAGTTTTTCGATGCTGTGATAATGGGGTTGGCGTTGTGTGTATGTATGTTAAATGCCGATGCCGATGAATTGGTGCCAACCTTCCAGGACTACAGGGTTGATAGTGTGTTTTCTGGTCCAAATCATGATTTGGCTGTGTCAGCGCAGAGCGGTGCTCTGTGGGGTGAATATCGAAAAGAAGCCATAAAAAGAAAGGTGAACTTTGCCGGTCACTACATTATTTATACTGGCGGTTGTGGTGGAGGTGCAATTTGTGGGGAGATTCTTGATGCAATGACTGGGGAGGTAATTTCAGGATTTCCAAATTTTCATCCGATTGGATTGATCTCTGCGATTGCCAAGGGGATTGGAGCACTTGATAAGTTAATCAGAAGGGTTGGTGACATTATTTCACATGGTGAGGGCGGCTATGAGTCATATAACACCGGAACCAAGAATGTTCCGGGTGACAGAGTTGGTTTTTCCTTCATAAGTCCACCTGTTGGAACGGTTACAGCGAAAACCATAAATGAAATATTGGCTACCGAGACTCTATCTGGTCTAGATAGGGATAGACTTTTTGCAACAGGGAAATATCAGACAATTATAGCGACGCTTAGGGTTGCGAAATCAGTGCTAAATCTATCTGGCGATGAATTTTATGATGAAGAGCTTCAAGAGAGAGTGTTTCGGGAGTATTTGATTGATAAAGCTGGAGATGGCTCGTTAGGGGGGTTCATTAAAAATGGTAGAGGGTCGGTTGACAGCGCACAGCTCGCCGCAGCTAAAGAGTGGGCGTCGATTGCAGCACCGGCAGGCAGTCAAATCAAAGACGGAAGAATCTCGGACGGCAGGCTCTCATATCATGAGTCACAAGCAAATAGTGCCAATCAGCGGTCGACTCTTATGTTGAGGGAAATTTTGTTTGAAATATCTGGAGGGTGACGACTGTGAAATATTTAATGCTTGTTTTTGCAGTGTTTGGGATGGAGGTTTGCTGGGGCGCTGTCGGTGAGAAAAATCTCATTGCGCAAAGGGAGCTAAATCCAAAGGTGAATATTGGGTACAAAAGCCAGGACGGGTGCTCGTTTATGTATAGTCCGATTGATTTTTGTGATGATAGGCATATGGAGGCGATAAGGGGCGCTCTTAAGGATAGGGCTCCGAATTTTGCGAATAAATTCATACTAATAACTATTCCTGAGCGAGATGAATATAACCAGGTTTCTGTTGTTGCTGTGGATAGTGTTACCGCTGAAGTGTACCCGCTCCCTATTGATTCGATATCTGGAGTGAAAGGAAAGACAGGAAAAAATGGAGATATAAATTTTAAGTTGAACGAAAATAAAATATGTATCTATGGGGATGTTCTGATTTATAAGTCAATAAAGGAGCGGGAGCTTTGTTTTGTTCTTGAGGGCGGAAGATTTGTGGGAAGTCATACTGCGTATATGGATTGAGGGGCGGTGAGTGGAGGTTTATAGGGAGTTGTTTGTTGCAATTGCACTGTGTGCGGTCATGTCTGATGTCAGTGCTCAAGAGGTTGGTCCGAAATTTCAAGATTACAAGGTTGATTGTGTTTTTGCTGGTCCAAATCATGGATTGGATGTGTCTGCGCAGAGTGACGATATATGGGGCGAGTATCGAAGGAGTGCCATAAAAAGAAAAGTTAATTTCGCGGGGCATTACATCATTTTTACGGGTGGCTGTGGTGGAGGTGCGATTTGCGGGGAGATTCTCGATGCAATGACTGGAAGGGTAGTTGCAGGTTTTCCAAATGCATATGAGTTGGATAGTGCTGATGGTGGCTATTACGACGCGGAATACCATCCAGATAGTAGGCTTCTCGAGATTTCCGGGAAGGCGGCCAACTCGGAAAGGGATCGATTTGGAAAGGTTCTGCTAGCGAAAAATAGGATCCGGTACTTTGAGTTTCTAGGGGAGAGATTGGTGTTGGTTTCGACAAAAGGGAATTAGTTTTTATTGTGTTTCGGAAGAGCATCTCTATCTGAGTCGGGAGGTTTCCCGTTATTTGGAATTCGTTGGCTGTTTTAGTGTGAGAGTTTTCTATTTATGAACTGGAGTTAACAGAGATATGAAAGGAGTCATCCGCATTGGCGACAAAACCACCGGCGGCGGTACGGTCCTGGCCGGTTCCACGGAGATGATCTTCGACGGCATTGGGGCTGCGCGTCTGGGCGATCCGGTGCTTTGCCCGTTGCCGTTCCATGGACCGACGGTAATCGCCGAAGGCGATCCCGATTTCTGTGACGACGGTATTCCCGTGGCTTTCCATGGCCATCGCTGCGCGTGCGGGTGCCTGCTGCTGACGTCCTTGCCTGACGTGAGCAGTTCCTAATCATGCCGGTTCGACTGGATAGGGTGCCCGCGCCGGCGCAACGCTCGCGGCCACCGCGCTTGTGGCTGTGGTTGGGCTTGTTGGTGCTGTGCCTGTTGCTGGGTGTGGGCGTGACATTGTGGCTGGGGGATGAAGCTTTGGGGCAGCAGTCGGGCCGCTTCTGGATGCAGGCGTTGGGTATTCCGCTGGTGGCCTGGTGCGGGGTGGTCCTGTTGCGTGTTTTCGCTTTCCTTCTGGAGGAGGGCGCTGCCGAGGGCTGGGACGAGGCTCGCTACGAGGACCTGTCACGCAGGATCGCTCGTGGCCGCCGTTCCCAGCAGGTGCTGGCGGCAAGCCTGTACAGCGCCTTCCGGGAGTCACCTACGGCGGACGGTCAGGCCCGCCAGCTGGAAGCCCTGTTCGGCAGGGACAGTGCCTTGCAGCCGCAGAAGCCCTGGCAGGGCGAGGTCGAGGTTCGCCATAGCCGCTTGCCGGTCGGCAACGCGCAGAAGCCCCAGGAGTTGCTTGGGCTGACGCTGAAGCAGGTGCTGGCGGACCTGGCCGAGGTGCTGGACACGCTGCCGCCGGAGCAACCGCTGGCCCTGCTGCTGGAAGCCGATGGCGCCCTGCCGGCCGCTGAGTTACTCAGTGCCTGGCAATGGGCTTGGGGCGAGTCGGGCATTCGCCAGCCGATCACTTCACTCGACGGCAGCGGGCTGACCGTCGTGGATCAGTGGCTGGATCAGCGCATCCGCGACAAGGCCTTGCTGCTGGTGGTTGCCTTCCAGATGGCGCCGGCGGATGTCGAGGACTCGGCCGAAGCGGTCGTGGGGCTGTTGTTCGGCAACCGTCTGACGCAGCACAGTCTTCCGCCTTTGGCGTTCCTCCATCGGCCGGAAGAGGAGCACGTCGTTTCGACGGCGGACCTCGATTACGCGACGCGCCAGTCCCTGAGTTGGGCGCAGCTGGAGGCGAGTGCCATCGAGCATGTCTGGCTGGCAGGTGTCGATAGCGAACGGCATGCCGACCTGAGCAGCGTGCTCAAGAACCTTGCGATCCCGGTCAAGCCCAAGCAGGGCCTGTATGACCTGGACAGCGCCCTGGGCCGGACCGGCAAGGTCGCGCCCTGGTTCGCCATTGCTGCGGCGGCACAGGCGATTCAGCGCGACGCGCGGCCGCAAGTCATCTTCAGCGGTGCTGGCCAGGCCGATAAGGCGCTCTGGTGCACGGCACTCAAACCCGTTTCGAATGAGTAGACCTATGGACCGTCGTCGTTATGTAGGTGTGGGGGTGCTGGTTGGGCTGGTGGTCTGCGTTGCTGCTGCCGCGGCCCTGTTGCTCTGGTGGCGGCCCGAACTGCTGGGCGTTCGCCCGGGCAGCGATATCCAGCGGAACGGGTTGCTGGCGGCAGGCGGATTCAATCTGTTGCTGATGATCTTGCTGGGGGGCTATTGGATGACGGGGCGCAAGTTTGGGCGGGCTCCCTATGAGCAACAGGCGGACGACGACCTACCCGGCCCAGCACCCCGTGCATCCTTGACAGACCATGAGAGTCCGGCCGACCTGCCAGCAGTGCGTCGGCATCTGCGCGACCATTACGGCCTCTTCTGGTGCTTCAAAGTCCGCCTGCTCATGGTCGTCGGCCAGCCGGCAGAGCTCGACGCCATCACCCCCGGCCTGAGCCAGGACAAGTGGCTGGAAGGTCAGGGCACCGTGCTGCTCTGGGGCGGCAGCCTGGCCGGCGAGCTGGATGCGCCAACCCTGGCGTTGCTGAAGGGCCTGCGCCGCTGGCGGCCGCTGGACGGCATCGTCTGGGCGCTGAATGAGACACAACGTGACGATGTGGCCACGCTGGGCACGGGCGTGATCCGACTGCGTGAGTTGGCCAGCTCGCTGCGCTGGCAAGCGCCGCTGTACCTCTGGCAGGTCTGTGCCAGCGGCTGGGAGCAGACCGGGCGCAAGGCGCAGCCAGTCGGTTGCTTACTCCCTTCGCGAGCGACGGTGGCGGACGTCGAAGCGAAGCTGCGCGAACTGCTCGATCCCTTGCGCCAGCGGGGCATGGGACAACTGGTCGAGGAGGAGTCGCACGATTTCCTCGTGCGCCTGGGCTTCCAGTTGGATGGCGGGGGCATCGCCAAGTGGCGCGAGGCGCTGCAACCCTTCCTGACCGATTCCAACCGCCGCCTGCCGCTGCGCGGCCTGCTGTTTGGTCTGCCGCAGAAGTCTCCTGATGGGTTGCTGAAAAATGCCTGGTGGCCGGATGCGGGCTGGCAGGGTGTGCTGGACGACCGCGCGAGCCGTGGCCGTCGGTTGGGCTGGTCCGTGCCGCGCCTGACGTATTGCCTGGTGCTCGGTCTGGCGGCCCTGTGGGCCCTGGGCCTGTTGCTGTCGTTCGCCAACAACCGCAGCCAGATCGCTGATGCGCAGGCGGCGCTGAGCGTGTTGCGGCAACCGGGCGACCTGGATAGTCAGATATCCGCCCTGCATGAGCTGACCCGCGAGCTCGGCCGGCTGGATTACCAGGCGCAGCAGGGCGTGCCCTGGTTCCTGCGCTTTGGCCTGAGCCAGAACGATGCACTCCAAACCGCGCTCTGGCCCGCTTACACCGAAGCCAACAATCGCTTGCTGCGCGATAGCGCCAAAGCCCATCTCGAACGCCAACTGACCGACCTGGCCGCGCTGCCCCCGGGCAGCCCCGAGCGCGCCGCGCGCGCCGTTGAAGGCCATGACCAACTCAAGGCCTACCTGATGCTGGCGCGTCCGGAAAAGGTCGATGCCGCCTTCCTGACCAAGGCGCTGCACAGCCTCGAAGCCGACCGACCCGGCATCAAGCCCGGCCTCTGGCAGGGCCTGTCGCCAAGCCTCTGGGCCTTCTACACCGAACACCTGCAAAGCCACCCCGACTGGCGTATCCAGGCCGATTCCAAGGTGGTGGCGCAGGCGCGCCAGGTGCTGCTCGGGCAGTTGGGCCAACGCAACGGCGTGGCCAGCCTGTACGAGAAGATGCTGGAGGGGGCGGGCAACAACTACGCGGACCTGAACCTGCTGCAGATGGTCGGCGAAATCGATGCGCAGGCGCTGTTCGATACGCCCAACAGCGTGCCCGGCGCCTTCACTCGTCAAGCCTGGGAAGGGCATGTGCGGGCTGCCATTGACGAGATCGCCGAGGCGCGTCGCGAGGAGATCGACTGGGTGCTCAGCGACCGGCAGAACAAGGTCGCCGATGAGCTGAAGCCCGAAGCGCTAAAGGCGCAGCTGACCGAGCGCTACTTCCAGGAGTTCGCCGACTCCTGGCTGGCCTTCCTCAACAGCCTGCGCTGGCGGCGGGCAGACAACCTGCCCGAGGTCATCGACCAGCTCAGCCTGATGAGTGACGTGCGCCAGTCACCGCTGATCGCGCTGATGAACACCCTGGCCTACCAGGGCCGCACCGGTGCCCAGGGCCAGGCGCTGGCCGATTCGCTGATGAAGTCGGCGCAGCAACTGCTCGACAAGGATAAGCAGCCGGTGATCGATCAACGCGCCCTCGGCCTGCACGGTCCCTTGGACGCCACCTTCGGCCCGCTGCTGGCCTTGCTCGGCAAGGAGGAGGGCGCCACCAGCAACGATGACAGCCTGAGCCTGCAAGCCTTCCTGACCCGCGTGACCCGCGTGCGCCTGAAGCTGCAGCAGGTGATCAACGCCGCCGATCCGCAGGCGATGACTCAAGCGCTCGCGCAGACGGTATTCCAGGGCAAGAGCGTCGACCTCACCGACACCCGCGACTACGGCAGCCTGCTCGCTGCCAGCCTCGGCGAGGAGTGGAGCGGCTTCGGCCAGAGCCTGTTCGTGCAGCCGCTGGCCCAGGCCTGGGAAGGCGTGCTGCAGCCCTCGGCGCAGAGCCTGAATCGGCAGTGGCAGCGCTCCATCATCAGCAACTGGAATCGCGCGTTCGACGGCCGCTATCCCTTCGCTGGCAGCGGCAGCGACGCCTCGCTGCCCATGCTCGGGCAGATGATCCGCGGCGGTAGCGGACGCATCGAGCAATTCCTCGCCGGCCAGTTGGGCGGCGTGCTGCGCAAGGAGGGCAGCCGTTGGGTGGCGGATGCCGGCAACAGCCAGGGGCTGCACTTCGATCCGGCGTTTCTCAAGGCGATCAACGAGCTCAGCGCCCTGGCCGACCTGCTCTATACCGACGGCGGCATGGGCCTGACCTTCCAGCTGCAGGCCAAGCCGGTGCGCGACGTGGTGCAGACCACGTTGATCGTCGACGGCGAGCGCCTGGAGTACTTCAACCAGATGGAGTTCTGGCAGTCGTTCAGCTGGCCGAGCCGCATCGATCATCCCGGCGCCTCGCTGAGCTGGACCAGCGTGCGCACCGGGGCGCGGCTATACGGCGATTATTCCGGCACCTGGGGGCTGATCCGCCTGCTGGAACAGGCCCAGGTCACGGCGCTGGACGACAGCGACACGCGCTTCCAACTGGTGCTGAAAGCCGCGGATGGCCTGCCGCTGACCTGGCATTTGCGCACCGAGCTGGGCCAGGGGCCGCTGACGCTGCTGCAGCTGCGCGGCTTCAAACTGCCGGAGCGGATTTTCCAGACAGTGGCGAGTGCCACGGATGAGATGGACGAGTACGAGTAGGAATGCCGATGTTCGGATGTCCCCCTGCGACCCGGCGTGAGATGGATAGGCTGCGCTTCACCTGCCTGGACGAAGTCTGGCAGACCCGCCATGCGGTCTATCGCTTCCAATGCCCGCAAGGGCATGTCATTGCCTGCAAGGCCAGTGGTTTGCCCGTACTCCACGGCTGTCGCTGGTGCCGGGAGGCCGAGAAGATGCAGCGCTTGCAGCAGAAGGCGGCGCAAGACGGCAGCCAGTGCATGGAGGCGCTGTGGCTGGGGCGGCAGCACCACTATCGTTTTCGGTGCCTGAGCCATCCGAGCCATGAATGGGAACGGACTTACCCCTTCGCCTTGCGAAACGCCAGCTGCCCGCATTGCTCGAGAGCTGCCTATGGCATGCGACGGCGCGACCCCGACGGTTTGCAGCGCTTGCAGGCCTCTGCCGAGTCCAAGGGAGGGGAGTGCCTATCGCCCATCTATCTCGGGGTTGATCGCAAGCATCGCTTCCGCTGTGCGCAGGGCCACATATGGGAAGCGGTCGCTACCCACGTGCTCGGCCAAGGCACCTGGTGCCGCCAGTGCGGGCACGACGAGAAGCGGCGAGACATTGAAGAGGTGCAGCGGGCTGCGCAGAAGCGCGGTGGTCGGTTTCTGTCGGACGAATATCGCAACACTCACACCCGGTATGCCTGGAGCTGCGCCGAGGGGCATACCTGGCAGGCGACCTATCGAAGTGTGCAGCGAGGTGCCTGGTGTCCCACCTGCATTCCACGGTCCTCCAGGCTCGACGCCCGCGCCTTGCACGAAGCGGCGCGTGCGCAGGGAGGAAAGTGCCTGTCGCGGACCTACCGGGGCGTCAAAAGCAAGTACCGCTGGCTCTGCTCGCGGGGGCATTCCTGGTACACCACGCTCAACACCGTTCGGCGCGGCAGTTGGTGCCCGACCTGCTACAACATGGCGCGCACCAAGCCAGGATCAGCCGCCTGGCGGCGGTATCAGAAGCATACGAATAGCGATTGACAGCATTGAGGGGCATGGTCGGCGAGTCCTTTCCCCGCTCGCTGTCGCCCCCTGGCGCAACCGCTCTGATTGCCCTCAGACCAATTGATTTTCCACCGCCCACACGGCGGCCTCGACCCGCGAGCGCATGCCCAGCTTGTGCAGCACGCGCTTGACGTGGACCTTCACCGTGCCCTCGGTGATGTCCAGCTTGCGCGCGATCATCTTGTTGCTGTAGCCCTGGGCCAGCTGGCGCAGGATCTGCCGCTCGCGCTCGGTCAGTTCGTCGATCCGCCTTGGCTGGTCGCCGCCGCGCAGGGCCTGGGCCAGTACCTGGGCCAGTTGCGGGCTGACGCTGAGCTGCCCGGTGGCGGCCTGGCGGATGTGTTCGAGCAGGCGTTCGGGCTCCATGTCCTTGAGCAGGTAGCCGTCGGCGCCGGCGCGCAGCACGCTCAGCACGTCGCCGCGATCGTCGGAGACTGTGAACACCACGATGCGCGCATCCACGCCGCGCTCGCGCAGTGCGCGGAGGGTCTGCAGGCCGTTCATGCCCTTCATGTTGAGGTCGAGCAGGATCATGTCCGGGTCCAGTTCGGCGGACAGCCGCAGCGCCTCTTCGCCGTCGCCGGCCTCGCCGATCACGCAGAGGTCGTCCTCGAACTCCAGCAACTGGGTCACGCCGCGGCGCATCATCGGATGGTCGTCGACCAGCAGGATGCGGGCTTGCTCGGCGGGGCTGCTGGGCATCATGGCGTGGGCTCCTGGGATGGCGAGTCGGAAAGGGGATGTGGACGGAACTGCAGGCTCACCCGGGTGCCGCGCGGCGAGCGAGAGGCAATCTCGAAGCGGGCGCCGAGGGTCTGGCTGCGTTCGCGCATGATGCTAAGGCCGTAATGCCCGCCTCGGCTCTGCGCTGGATCAAAGCCAACGCCGTCGTCCTCGACGCAGACTTCCACGAGCCCCGCGCCGATCTCGCCCAGGGCGACCCGTGCCTGCGTGGCCTGCGCGTGACGCAACACGTTGGAAAGGGCCTCGCGGACGATCTGCAGGATGTGGATTTCCTCGTTGGGGTCGAGCGGCACGTGGGCCAGGCGATTGTCCAGTTCGATGGCCAGCCCGCCGCGCTCGGCGAACTCCTCCACCGTCTTCGCCAGGGCGGCTTCCAGGCTGGCCTGCTCCAGGCTCAGGCGGAAGGTGGTGAGCAGCTCGCGCAGTTGGCGGTAGGCGGCGTTGAGCCCTTCGCGCAGTTCTTCCAGGGTCGCGTCGATCTTCTCCGCCGGCGCGTCACGCTTGAGCTGCGTGCCCAGCCGGCTGACCTGGATCTTCAGGTACGACAGCGCCTGCGCCAGCGAGTCATGCAGTTCGCGGGCGATGGTGCCGCGCTCGGCGAACAGCGCCAGGCGGCTCTCCTGTTCGCGCTGCAGCGGCAGGGCGAAGCTACGCGCGAGGGTGTCGCAGAAGGCCTCGACGAACTGCCGCTGCCAGGGGGCCGGATGGCTGTCGGGCAGCTCGACGAAGAGCTCGCCGAAGTGGTGCCCGCCGCTGGCCAGCGGCAGCCGCAACATCGCGCCCGGACTTTCGCCGCAGGCCTGGCTGCGACACTCGGCGCAGGCCCCCGGTTGGCAGAAGGCTGGCGGCGTCGTGCCGGTGGTCAGCGAGCGATAGGCGCGCTCGGCGCCGTCCTTGTTCAGGCACAGGGTCACCCGTCCGGCCTGGAGCACCTGTTCCAGCTGGTCCAGCAGCGGATGCAGGCTGCGCGGATCGTACGGGTCCTGACCGAGTCGGCGGGCGCAGGCATAAAGCAGTTCGAGGCGCTGGTGGCTGTGGGAGAGGGCGCGGGTCTTGTCCGCCACCCGCGCCTCCAGGTCGCCGTACATGCCCTGCAGTTCCTCGGCCATGCGATTGAAGCGCTCGCCCAGTTGGCTCAGCTCATCCTCGCCGCTGTAGCCGACCCGCGCATCCAGCTCGCCGCGTCCCAGGCGGCGGGCGATGCCGGTGAGCTCGCGCAGCGGGCCGACCACGTGGTAGCTGAGGTCGTAGAGCGTGACGAAGACCAGCAGCAGGCTGAGGAACAGGCACAGGCCCTGCACCGTGCTGAGCATCTGCGAGCGCTGTTCGGCGTTGTGCTGCAGGGTGCCGACGAAGGCATCGATATGGCCGACGAAGGCGTCGAGGGTATCCAGCGCCGGCGTTCCGGTACCGTCCAGGCTGGCCAGCTCCCGGCGCAACTGGGCATGTTGCCGGCGCAGCGGGTCATCCGCTCCCGTGCGTTGCAGCAGGTGGCCGACTTCGCTGCTTTCCAGGCGCGCAGCCAGGGTCCGGTGCAGCGCCTGGCGGCCGCTTTCGCTCGGCTCCAGGGCCAGGCGATAGGTGAGCATGCGCAGCGAGCCGGCCTGGTTGATCACCGCGGCGTCCTGGTGGGCGTAGTCGGCGAACAGCAGGGCGCTGAACATGCCGATCAGCGCCAGCGACACCAGCAGCGTGAGGTAGCAACCAAAGCGCAGGACGATGGACTGGCGCAGCGTCTGGCGTTTCGGCGCGTCACTACCTCCAAAGATCCGCTCCTGCGCGAGAGTGTCCGAAGCTTGGCCGGGATTCATTTAAAAAGTCTTAATTAACAATGGCTTGTGTGTTTTTTGGGTGAATACCTCGATGGAGGTACCGGCGACCATCAGCGCATGAACGCGCCTTCGGCTCATTGATCGCGGTCAAGAGAGCGGAGGCTGACGCTTCCTAAGGTGCGGCCAACGGCTTTGGGCAAAGGAGCGTCGGCCATGGCTTCGCATCGACAGAAACAGTTCAGCGTGCTCGGCATGAGCACCCTGGCATTCGCCATGAACTTCGCGGTGTGGACGATGTTTTCCATCATCGGCATCCGCATCAAGGAGGAGCTGGGGCTGTCCGAGGCGCAGTTCGGTTTCCTGGTCGCCCTGCCGATCCTCACCGGCTCGCTCGCGCGACTGCCGCTGGGCCTGCTGACCGACCGCTTCGGCGGGCGCATCGTGTTCTTCGTCCACATGCTGCTGGTGGCCATCCCGATCTACGGCCTGGCCTTCGCCAGCCAGTACTGGCACTACCTGGCGCTGGGCCTGTTCGTCGGCCTGGCCGGCGGCTCCTTCGCCGTGGGCATCGCCTACACCTCGGCCTGGTTCGAGAAAGCGCGCCAGGGCACCGCCATGGGCATCTTCGGCGCCGGCAACGCCGGCGCGGCGATCACCAACCTGGTGGCGCCGCTGATCGTGGTCGGCTTCGGCTGGCGCATGGTGCCGCAGGTCTACTCGCTGGCCATGCTGGCGATGGCGCTGCTGTTCTGGTGCTGCACCTGGAGTGACCCGGCCCACGCCGGCGCGGCGGGGCTGGCCCGGCGCAGCCTGAAGCAACAGCTGGCGCCGCTGGGCGAGCTGCGCGTGTGGCGCTTCGGCCTGTACTACTTCTTCGTCTTCGGCGGCTTCGTCGCCCTGGCCCTGTGGCTGCCCCGGTACTACATCGCCGAGTACGGCCTGGACCTGAAGACCGCGTCCTTCATCACCATGCTCTTTACCCTGCCGTCAGGGCTGGTACGCGCCCTCGGTGGCTGGTTCAGCGACAGCTACGGCGCCCGCGCGGTGAACTGGGGCGTGTTCTGGGTGTGCCTGGTCTGCCTGTTCTTCCTCTCCTACCCGCAGACCACCATGACCATCCACGGCATCCGTGGCGACCTGAGCCTCGGCATCGGCCTGAACGTCTGGCTCTTCACCTTCCTGGTGTTCGTCGTCGGCATCGCCCAGGGCTTCGGCAAGGCCAGCGTGTACCGGATCATCCACGACTACTACCCGCAGAACATGGGCACCGTCGGCGGCATGGTCGGGGTCATCGGCGGCCTGGGCGGCTTCTGCCTGCCGATCCTCTTCGGCTACGCCGCCGACCGCGTCGGCGTGCGCTCCTCCTGTTTCATGCTGCTGTTCGGCCTGACCGTGATCTGCATGGTCTGGATGCACTACGCGATCAAGCAGCAGCGGCGTCTCGACGGCCGGGCCCGGGTGGCCGACGTCGACGCCGTGTCCGTCGTTTCCAGCCAACCCTGAGGGACTGCCGCCATGGGCATGATCGCCGATTCCCAACTCAAGGCCGCGCGCGGCCCCCTGCTGCTCGACTGGCGTCCGGAGGACCCCGAGTTCTGGGCGCGCAGCGGCAAGCGCATCGCCGCGCGGAACCTGTGGATATCCATTCCCGCGCTGCTCCTGGCCTTCGCCGTGTGGATGATCTGGAGCACGGTGACCGTGCGCCTGAACGCCGCTGGCTTCGCCTTCAGCAACGACCAGTTGTTCCTGCTCGCCGCGCTGCCGTCGATCTCCGGCGCCACGCTGCGGGTGTTCTATTCGTTCATGGTGCCGATCGTCGGTGGCCGCCGCTGGACCGCGCTGTCCACCGCCTCGCTGCTGGTCCCCTGCCTCTGGCTGGGCTTCGCCGTGCAGGATGCGCAGACGCCGTACTGGGTGTTCGCCTGCATCGCCCTGCTGTGCGGCTTCGGCGGCGGCAACTTCGCCTCCAGCATGGCCAACATCAGCTTCTTCTATCCCAAGAGCCAGCAGGGCACGGCCCTCGGGCTGAACGCCGGGCTGGGCAACCTGGGCGTCTCGGTCATGCAGTTCGCTGTGCCACTCGCGGTCACCGCCGGCCTGTTCGGCACCTTCGGCGGCGAGCCGCAGGCGCTCTCCGACGGTGGTCGCCTGTGGCTGCAGAACGCCGGCTGGATCTGGGTGCCCTTCATCGCCGTGGTCGCCATCGCCGCCTGGTTCGGCATGCACGACATCGCCGACGCGCGGGCCTCGTTCCGCGAGCAGTCGGTGATCTTCAAGCGCCAGCACAACTGGCTGATGTGCTGGCTCTACGTGGCCACCTTCGGCTCCTTCATCGGCTTCTCGGCCGGCTTCGCCATGCTCAGCAAGACCCAGTTCCCCGACATCAACCCGCTGCAGTACGCCTTCCTCGGTCCGCTGGTCGGCGCCCTCAGCCGGCCGTTGGGCGGCTGGCTGGCGGACAAGTTCGGCGGTGCGCGCATCACCCTGTGGAACTACCTGGCGATGATCGCCGGCGTGTTCGCGGTGATCGCCTTCCTGCCGGGCGCGGAGGGGGCGGGCAGTTTCTTCGGCTTCCTCGGCGCCTTCATCGCCCTGTTCTTCTTCGCCGGCATCGGCAACGGCTCCACCTTCCGCATGATCCCGGTGATCTTCCGCAACGAGTGGGCCGCACGCCTGCGCCGTGGCGCTGCCAGCGAGGCCCAGGCGGCCAAGGGCGCGAGCATGGAGTCGGCGGCGGTGATCGGCTTCTCCGCCGCGGTCGGCGCCTTCGGCGGCTTCTTCATTCCCAAGGCGTTCGGCACCTCGCTGGCCATGACCGGCAGTGCCGAGGGCGCCCTCTATGTATTCGTCGCGTACTACGTCAGTTGCATTGCCGTGACCTGGTGGTTCTACGCGCGCAAGGGTGCCCGGAACCCCTGCTGAGCCTCGTTCCAAGAGCCTGATTAGCGATTGAACGCCCGGCGCAGACCGGGTGAGGAGATACAGATGAGTTACCTGCTCGACCGCCTGCAGTTCTTCAAGAAGAAGCAGGGTGAATTCGCCGACGGCCATGGCGAGGTCAGCAACGAGAGCCGCGCCTGGGAGAACGGCTACCGGCAGCGCTGGCAGCACGACAAGATCGTGCGCTCCACCCATGGCGTGAACTGCACGGGCTCCTGCTCGTGGAAGATCTACGTGAAGAACGGCCTGATCACCTGGGAGACCCAGCAGACCGACTACCCGCGCACCCGCCCGGACCTGCCCAACCACGAACCGCGCGGCTGCCCGCGCGGGGCCAGCTACTCCTGGTACATCTACAGCGCCAACCGCCTCAAGTACCCGAAGGTGCGCAAGCCGCTGCTCAAGCTGTGGCGCGAGGCGCGCGCCGAGCATGGCGATCCGGTGAATGCCTGGGCGAGCATCGTCGAGGACGCCGCCAAGGCCAGGAGCTACAAGAGCGAGCGCGGCCTGGGCGGCTTCGTGCGCTCCAGCTGGGACGAGGTCACCGAGATCATCGCCGCGGCCAACGTCTACACGGCCAAGACCTACGGCCCGGACCGGGTCATCGGCTTCTCGCCGATCCCGGCCATGTCCATGGTCAGTTACGCCGCCGGGGCGCGTTACCTGTCGCTGATCGGCGGCGTGTGTCTGTCCTTCTACGACTGGTACTGCGACCTGCCTCCCGCGTCGCCCCAGGTCTGGGGCGAGCAGACCGACGTGCCGGAGTCTGCCGATTGGTACAACTCCAGCTACATCATCGCCTGGGGTTCCAACGTCCCGCAGACCCGCACCCCGGATGCGCACTTCTTCACCGAGGTCCGCTACAAGGGCACCAAGACCGTCGCCGTCACCCCGGACTACGCCGAGGTGGCCAAGCTCACCGACCTCTGGCTCAACCCCAAGCAGGGCACCGACGCCGCGCTGGGCATGGCCTTCGGGCATGTGATCCTGCGTGAATTCCACCTCGACCAGCCGCGCGCCTACTTCGTCGACTACTGCCGCCAGTACACCGACATGCCGATGCTGGTGCTGCTGGAGCCGCACGCCGAGGGCGCCTACAAGCCGACCCGCTACCTGCGCGCGGCTGACCTGGCGAACAACCTCGGCCAGGACAACAACCCCGAATGGAAGACCATCGCCCTGGACGAAACCAGCGGCGAGCTCGTCTCGCCCACCGGCGCCATCGGTTACCGCTGGGGCGAGTCGGGCAAATGGAACATCGAGGAGAAGGAGGGCGGTGCCCAGCGTGACACGAGCCTGGCGCTGACCCTGATCGACGGCCCGGAAAAGGCCTGCGACGTCGCCTTCCCCTACTTCGCCGGGCAGGAGCACCCGCACTTCCAGGGCGTGGCCAACGACGAGGTGCTGCTGCGCCGCGTGCCCTTCCGCGAATTCACCGGGGCCGACGGCAAGGTGCTGCGCGTGGCCACCGTCTACGACCTGCAGATGGCCAACTACAGCCTCGACCGCGGCCTGGGCGGCGCCAACGTGGCCCGTGGTTTCGACGATGCCGATACCCCCTACACCCCGGCCTGGCAGGAACGCATCACCGGCGTGCCGGCGGCGCGCGCCATCCAGGTGGCCCGCGAGTTCGCCGACAGCGCGGCCAAGACCCACGGCAAGGCCATGGTGATCATCGGCGCCGCGATGAACCACTGGTACCACATGGACATGAACTACCGCGCGGTCATCAACATGCTGATGATGTGCGGCTGCATCGGCCAGAGCGGCGGCGGCTGGGCGCATTACGTCGGCCAGGAGAAACTGCGCCCGCAGACCGGCTGGGTGCCGCTGGCCTTCGGCACCGACTGGAGCCGTCCGCCGCGGCAGATGAACGGCACCAGCTTCTTCTACCTGCACAGCTCGCAGTGGCGGCACGAAAAGCTGTCGATGCACGAAGTGCTCTCGCCACTGGCCGACAGCAAGGCATTCCCCGAGCACGCGCTGGACTACAACATCCGCGCCGAACGCATGGGCTGGCTGCCGTCAGCGCCGCAACTCGACCGCAACCCGCTGCGCATCGCCGCCGATGCCGCGGAGGCCGGGCTGCCGGTGCAGGACTACGTGGTACGCGAGCTCAAGGCCGGCAACCTGCGTTTCGCCAGCGAGTCGCCGGACGACCCGCAGAACTTCCCGCGCAACCTGTTCGTCTGGCGTTCCAACCTGCTGGGCAGCTCGGGCAAGGGCCACGAATACATGCTCAAGTACCTGCTCGGCGCGAAGAACG
This sequence comes from Pseudomonas sp. QL9, assembly GCF_041409665.1. NCBI lineage: Bacteria > Pseudomonadati > Pseudomonadota > Gammaproteobacteria > Pseudomonadales > Pseudomonadaceae > Pseudomonas > Pseudomonas sp. QL9. The sequence goes on along the minus strand of NZ_CP166971.1, from coordinate 1,619,665 downwards.
GCGTGATGAACGACGACCTCGGCAAGGCCGGCGGCCCGCGCCCGACCGAGGCCGACTGGGTGGAGCAGGGCGCCGAGGGCAAGCTCGACCTGGTCACCACCCTGGACTTCCGCATGTCGTCCACCTGCATGTACTCGGACATCGTCCTGCCCACAGCCACCTGGTACGAGAAGGACGACCTCAACACCTCCGACATGCACCCCTTCATCCACCCGCTGTCGGCTGCGACCGATCCGGCGTGGGAGGCGAAGAGCGACTGGGAGATCTACAAGGCCATCGCGAAGAAGTTCTCCGAAGTCGCCGTCGGCCACCTGGGCGTGGAGCAGGACCTGGTGACGGTGCCGCTGCTGCACGACACCGCGAATGAACTGGCGCAGCCCTTCGGCGGCAGCGACTGGAAGAAGGGCGAGTGCGAGCCCATGCCCGGCAAGACAATGCCGACGCTGCATGTGGTCGAGCGCGATTATCCGAACACCTACCGCAAGTTCACCTCCCTCGGCCCGTTGCTGGACAAGCTCGGCAATGGCGGCAAGGGCATCGGCTGGAACACCGAGAAGGAAGTGAAGCTGCTCGGCGAGCTCAATCACCGCGTCACCGAACCGGGCATCAGTGAAGGGCGCCCGCGCATCGAAAGCGCCATCGACGCCGCCGAGGTCATCCTCGCCCTGGCCCCGGAAACCAACGGCCAGGTCGCGGTGAAGGCCTGGGACGCGCTGGCGAAGATCACCGGCCGCGAGCACGCGCACCTGGCGCTGCCCAAGGAGGAGGAGAAGATCCGCTTCCGCGACGTCCAGGCGCAGCCGCGCAAGATCATCTCCAGCCCCACCTGGTCGGGCCTGGAAGACGAGCACGTCAGCTACAACGCCTGCTACACGAACGTCCACGAGATGATCCCGTGGCGCACCCTGACCGGCCGCCAGCAGTTCTACCAGGACCACCCCTGGATGCAGGCCTTCGGCGAGGGCTTCGTCAGCTACCGGCCGCCGGTGAACACCCGCAGCACCGACAAGCTGTTCGGCAAGAAGCCCAACGGCAACCCGGAAATCACCCTGAACTGGATCACCCCGCACCAGAAGTGGGGCATCCACTCCACCTACAGCGACAACCTGCTGATGCTCACCCTCTCGCGCGGCGGGCCGATCATCTGGCTCAGCGAGCATGACGCCAAACGCGCCGGGATCGAGGACAACGACTGGGTCGAGGTCTTCAACGCCAACGGCGCCGCCACCTGCCGCGCGGTGGTCAGCCAGCGGGTGAAGGATGGCATGGTGCTCATGTACCACGCCCAGGAACGCATCGTGAACGTGCCCGGCAGCGAGACCACCGGCACCCGCGGCGGCCACCACAACTCGGTGACCCGCGTGGTGCTCAAGCCCACCCACATGATCGGCGGCTACGCCCAGCAGGCCTGGGGCTTCAACTACTACGGCACCGTCGGCTGCAACCGCGACGAGTTCGTGGTGGTGCGCAAGATGAACAAGGTCGACTGGCTCGACGAGCCGCAGCACGGCGGCCTGGGCGGCGACGCCCTGCCACAGCCGCTGCCCCGGGACATTTGAGGAGAGACGCCATGAAAATTCGTTCGCAAGTCGGCATGGTGCTGAACCTCGACAAGTGCATCGGTTGCCATACCTGCTCGATCACCTGCAAGAACGTCTGGACCAGCCGCGAAGGCATGGAATACGCCTGGTTCAACAACGTCGAGACCAAGCCTGGCATCGGCTACCCGAAGGAGTGGGAGAACCAGGAGAAGTGGAAGGGCGGCTGGGTGCGCAACGCCGATGGCTCGATTACCCCGCGCATCGGCGGCAAGTTCCGGGTGCTGGCGAACCTCTTCGCCAACCCCGACCTGCCGGAGATCGACGACTACTACGAGCCCTTCGACTTCGACTACCAGCACCTGCACACCGCGCCCAAGGCGCAGCACCAGCCGGTCGCCCGCCCGCGTTCGCTGGTCAGTGGCCAGCGCATGCAGAAGATCGAGTGGGGCCCGAACTGGGAGGAAATCCTCGGCACCGAGTTCGCCAAGCGGCGCAAGGACAAGAACTTCGACCAGGTGCAGGCGGACATCTACGGCGAGTACGAAAACACTTTCATGATGTACCTGCCGCGCCTGTGCGAGCACTGCCTGAACCCGGCGTGCGTGGCCTCGTGCCCGAGCGGCGCGATCTACAAGCGCGAGGAGGACGGCATCGTCCTGATCGACCAGGACAAGTGCCGCGGCTGGCGCATGTGCATCAGCGGCTGCCCGTACAAGAAGATCTACTTCAACTGGAAGAGCGGCAAATCCGAGAAGTGCATCTTCTGCTACCCGCGTATCGAGGCCGGCCAGCCGACCGTCTGTTCGGAGACCTGCGTGGGGCGTATCCGTTACCTCGGCGTGCTGCTCTACGACGCGGACCGCATCCATGAAGTGGCCAGCTGCGCCGACGAGCGCGAGCTGTACCGCAAGCAGCTGGAAATCTTCCTCGACCCGTTCGACCCGAAGGTGATCGAGCAGGCGCGCAAGGATGGCGTGCCGGACAGCGTCATCGAGTCCGCGCAGAAGTCGCCGGTGTACAAGCTGGCGATGGACTGGAAGCTGGCGCTGCCGCTGCACCCGGAATACCGCACGCTGCCGATGGTCTGGTACGTGCCGCCGCTGTCGCCGATCCAGAACGCCGCTGCCGAAGGCCACATCGGCAGCGACGGGGTGATCCCCGACGTCGAGTCCCTGCGCATCCCCGTGCAGTACCTGGCCAACCTGCTGACCGCCGGCGACACCGAGCCGGTGCTGCTGGCGCTCAAGCGGCTGCTGGCGATGCGCGCCTACAAGCGTGCCGAGCACGTGGAAGGCAAGCAGGACCTGGAGGTGCTGAAACAGGTCGGCCTGTCAGTGGCGCAGGTGGAAGAGATGTACCGCTACCTGGCAATCGCCAACTACGAGGACCGCTTCGTCATCCCCACCGCGCACCGCGAGGAAGCGCTGTCGGATGCCTTCGCCGAACGCTCCGGCTGCGGTTTCAGCTTCGGCAACGGCTGTTCGGGCAACTCCGGGGTGAACCTGTTCGGCGGCAAGCCGGTGGACCAACGGAACGTCATCCAGACCGTGCAGATTCAGGAGTGAACGCCATGCATAGCCCATTGCTGAAGCTCAGTGCACTGCTGCTGGACTACCCGCGCAGCGAACTGCGCGAGGAAAGCCTGGCGCTGCACGCGCTGATCCGCACCCTGGACCTCCCCGAAGCGCAGCGCGACGGTCTCGCCGCGCTGCTCGGCGAACTCTGCCAGGGCGACCTGCTGGACGTGCAGGCCCGCTACGACGGTCTGTTCGAACGCGGCCGCTCGGTCTCGCTGCTGCTCTTCGAGCACGTCCACGGCGAGTCCCGCGACCGTGGCCAGGCGATGGTCGACCTGCTGGACCGCTATACCCGTGCGGGCCTGGCCATCGACGTCAACGAGCTGCCGGACTACCTGCCGCTGTACCTGGAGTTCCTCGCCCTGCAGGACGCCGATGCGGCGCGCGCGGGCCTCGCCGAGGTGGCGCACATCCTCGCCCTGCTGGCGGCGCGCCTGGACGAACGGGGCAGCGCCTACGCGGCGATCTTCCACGCGCTGCTGGAGCTGTCCGGCGAGCGCCCGGACCTGTCCCTCCTTCAGCGCGACCGCGAGCAGGAGGCCCGCGACGACAGCCTGGAAGCCCTGGACAAGGCCTGGGAGGAGACCCCGGTGAGCTTCACCGAGCCCGCCGCCGGTTGCCCCTCCTCCAGCGTGCGGCGGCCGTCCGCCGCCCTCGAACAACCCCTGCAATGGGTCGCCCAGCCGGTGCCGCCGCGCCGGGCGGCCGGCCAAGGAGCCTGATCATGTCGTTCAACACCCTCGTCTTCGGGGTCTACCCCTATGTCGCGCTGCTGGTCTGCCTGGTGGGCAGCTGGGCGCGCTTCGACCTCGCGCAATACACCTGGAAGGCCGGCTCCAGCCAGATGCTGAGCAAGAAGGGCATGCGCGTGTACAGCAACCTGTTCCACATCGGCGTGCTGTTCATCCTCGCCGGCCACTTCGTCGGGCTGCTGACCCCGCACGCGGTCTACGAGCATGTGATCAGCACCGAGCACAAGCAGCTGCTGGCGATGGTTTCCGGTGGCTTCTTCGGGCTGCTCTGCTTCATCGGCCTGACCGGACTGATCCTCCGTCGCCTGACCGACGCCCGCGTGCGCGCCACCGGCAATGCCTCGGACCTGATGATCCTGCTGGTGCTCTACGCGCAACTGATCCTCGGCCTGTCCACCATAGTCGCCTCCACCCACCACCTCGATGGTTCGGTGATGGTCCTGCTGGCCGACTGGGCGCAGTCCATCGTGACCCTGCAGCCGCTGGCGGCGGCCGAAGCCATCGCGCCGGTATCGCTGGTCTACAAGCTGCACGTGGGCCTGGGCCTGACCCTGTTCGTGCTGTTCCCCTTCACCCGGCTGGTGCACATCGTCAGCGCCCCGGTGTGGTACTTCGGGCGGCGCTACCAGGTGGTCCGCCAGAAGCGCCGCGTGGCATGAGAAATCGCCAAACCGTAGGGCGCATAAGCACGAAGTGCTTATGCGCCAATCGGAGGAAATCCCGATGAGTTGCTCCCACTACGAACAGCGGGTCGAGCACGTCGACCTGCCGACGCTCGCGGTCAACGGCGTCGCCATCGCCGCGGACGAACTGGCCCGTGAGCTGCAATACCATCCCGCCGCCAGCCAGGGCGAAGCGTTGCACGCCGCCTCCCGGGCGCTGGTGGTGCGCCAGCTGCTCTTGCAACGCGCCGAGTCGCTGGCGATCGGCGCCGAAGCGGAGGAGGGCGAGGTTGCCGAAGAGGCCCGCATCCGCACCCTGATCGAGCGCGAAGTCGAGGTGCCGGAGGCGGACGAAGCCAGCTGCCGGCAGTGGTACGCCGCCAACCCGGCGCGTCTTGCGAGCCCGTGGCGGATGCGTCTGCGCCACGTCCTGCTGGCCTGCGCGCCGGATGACCTGGACGGCCGCGCAAAGGCGCGCGAGCAGGCCGAGGCGCTGCTCGCCGAACTGCGCGAACACCCCGAGCGCTTCGCCGAGAAGGCCATGCGCTTCTCCGCCTGCCCGTCGAAGGACGACGGCGGGGAGCTGGGCTGGATCGAGCCGGGCCAGACCGTCCCCGAGTTCGAGAGGCGCCTGTTGCGCGAGGCGCCGGGTCTGCTGGTTCATCCGCTGGAAAGCCGCTACGGCCTGCATGTGGTGGAACTGCTGGCCCGCGAGGGCGGGGAGCCGCTGGCCTTTGAAGAGGCCCACCCGCGCATCGCCGCCTACCTGCGCGCCCAGGTGCTGCAGCGCGCGGTGAGCCAATACATCGCGGTGCTGGCCGGCGAGGCGCGGATCGAGGGCTTCGCCTTTGCGGTGGCGGACTCGCCGCTGGTGCAATGACCATGGCCGAATGGATCGATGGCCAGGGGCGCCGGATCGACTACCTGCGCCTTTCGCTGACCGACCGCTGCGACTTCCGCTGCGTCTACTGCATGGCCGAGGACGTTCGCTTCCTGCCGCGCCAGCAGGTGCTGACCCTCGAAGAGATCGAGCGCGTGGCCAGGCTGTTCGTCGAAGGCGGGGTACGCAAGCTGCGCCTCACCGGCGGCGAGCCGCTGGTGCGGCCGGGCATCGTCGGCCTCTGCGAGCGCCTCGCCGCGCTGCCGGGCCTGCGCGAGTTGTGCATGACCAGCAACGGCTCGCAACTGGCCCGCTATGCGCGCGACCTGCATGCGGCAGGCCTGTCGCGCTTGAACATCAGCCTGGACACCCTGGACCCGAAGCGCTTCCAGGCCATCACCCGCACCGGCCGCCTCGAGCAGGTGCTGGCAGGCATCGCGGCGGCGCAGGCGGCGGGCTTCGAGCGCATCAAGCTCAACTGCGTGGTGATGAAGGGGCGCAATGCCGACGAAGTGCAGGCGCTAGTCGATTTCGCCATCGCCAACCGCCTGGACATCAGCTTCATCGAGGAAATGCCCCTGGGCGCGGTCGGCGGCGAGCGCCAGGAGCGCTTCTGCTCCAGCGACGAGGTGCGCGCGCTGATCGCCGAGCGCCACGAGCTGCTGGACAGCGCCGAGCACAGTGGCGGTCCGGCGCGCTACGTGCGACTAGCCGGCCATCCCGGCACGCGGATCGGCTTCATCTCGCCGCACTCCCACAACTTCTGCGCCACCTGCAACCGCCTGCGCCTGACCGCCGAGGGACGCCTGCTGCTGTGCCTGGGCCAGGAGCATTCGCTGGACCTGCGCGGCCTGCTGCGCCGCCATCCGCTGCACGACGAGCCCCTCCGCGCGGCCGTCCTTGGGGCCCTGCAGCGCAAGCCGGCGGGGCACGAGTTCGGCGTTAATGACGGCGTGCAGGTGCTGCGCTTCATGAATCTCAGCGGCGGCTGAGCACTCTGCGCGGCGAGCCCGCCGCGTATTCCCCGGAAAGGAAAAGGCCCCGGCGACATGAGCGATTCGCCGGGGCTCGGCGCATCCTGCGCCGCCAATACCGTGATGGAAGAAAGATCGATGAGGCCGCGAACCCTCCCTATGGCTGTCGTTGCTGGGCAGCCTACGGCTCCGTAGCCATCGTCGGCATCCCTCGCAGGAGATAGTCCGGGGTAGGCAAAGGGGATGCGCCGTGCGGTCGCGGGGCCATTGACGAGTTGTACTTTTTAGTCCAGATTGGATTTTAAGTTTACGGCGCCTTCCACGTAGACGAAGAACAACAAGACAGTCGCCTGGGTTAGAGCAAGGCAATGCTGCAGCGGCGCGGTGCGTCGCGTTCCCCGGACGAGGTTTTCACTGCCAGACGGACGCCGGCTTGCCCGACGTCGCCGAACCACGCCACGGAGTTCAACGATGAGTCAGAAATCCCTGTTGGGCGGCCTGCTGCTCGCCCTGCTGGCCAGCACCGCCCACGCCGACCAGGCCCCCCTGCGCATTGGTATCGAAGCGGCCTATCCGCCCTTCGCCTTCAAGACCCCCGACGGCGGCATCGCCGGCTTCGACTACGACATCGGCAACGCCCTGTGCGCGCAGATGCAGCGCAAGTGCCAGTGGGTCGAGCAGGAATACGACGGCCTGATCCCCTCGCTGAAGGTGCGCAAGATCGATGCCGCGCTGTCCTCGATCACCATCACCGAAGAGCGCAAGCACTCGGTCGACTTCACCCACAAGTACTACTTCAGCCCGGGCCGCCTGGTAATGAAGGAAGGCAGCCAGCTGGACGACCAGTTCAGCCAGCTCAAGGGCAAGAACATCGGCGTGCAGCGCGGCTCCACCGCCGACAACTTCGCCACCACCGTGCTGGCCAAGTCCGGCGCCAACGTGGTGCGCTACACCAGCCAGGACGAGATCTACCTCGACCTGCTCGCTGGCCGCCTGGACGGCACCTTCGCCGACGCCATCCCGCTGCAGATCGGCTTCCTCGACACCCCGCGCGGCAAGGGCTACGCCTTCATCGGCCCGGAGTTCAAGGACCCGAAATTCTTCGGCGAGGGCGCCGGCATCGCGGTGCGCAAGGGCAACACCGAGCTGGTCAACCAGCTCAACAGCGCCATCGACGCCCTGCGCGCCAACGGCAAGTACAAGGAAATCGAAGGCAAGTACTTCAAGAACGACATCTACGGCGACTGATCCCCGCGCCGATGAAACAGGCCGCCTTCGGGCGGCCTTTTTCGTTGTGGCGAGAAAGGGGCCTTTGTAGGAGCGGACCTCACCTTTCCGTCATCCCCGCGAACGCGGGGACCCAGATAACCATTCGCGGTTATACGCCTCTGCCGCACGAAACGGCGGATAACCCCCTTGGGGTTATTCGCCCTACTGACTCGGCATTTGTGCCGTGCAGTTCGCGAGCAAGCTCGCTCCTACGAAAAGCGCATACGCGCTTCGCTCTTGGGACTTCCAGAGAAATGTCCGCGCACTCCGGACTGCCCCTTACAGAAGGCCGAGCTAAGCCCATGCAGAGGAGGTCATGCGACATGGATGTCGCAAGAGCCGTCGTGAGTACAGGGACGTGCTCTCGACGGCGGGCCTCCGGGTGCGTGGGAATGTGCGAGGGAAGTCCGGCTTGCCGGACCCGTATGTCGGGGCAAGACTTTTTGGTTCCTTTTGTGGCGTTTGACAAAAGGGACTCGCCGAGAGGCGAAACAAGAAATCTCAGAACACGCCGAAGCGGCGCAGTAACTCCCAAGCCAACCGAGCTTCTGGATCCCCGCGTTCGCGGGGACGACGGGGGTAAGGATCGGAGCTAGGTCAGGTTCGCGAGCAAGCTCGCTCCTACAGAAGCGGCGAGCAGAGGGCCGTTGTCAGGCCTCTTCCTTCAATTCCTTGAGGTGCTTGTACACGGTCGCGCGGCCCATGTTCAGGACGTTGGCCACGTAGTTGGCCGCGCTCTTGCCCTTGAAGGCGCCCTCGGCGTGCAGGGCCAGGACCAGTTCGCGCTTGTGCTCGCGGGTCAGGGTGTTCAGGGCCAGCTGGCGCTGGCGCAGCCAGCCGTGCAGGAAGGTGTTGATGCGCTCCTGCCAGTCGTCGCGGAACAGCGCGTCCGGCTGCGGGATGACCTTGCTCGAGGAGAGGAACAGGTCCAGCGCCGCCTTGGCGGTCTCGAACAGGGTGATGTTGAGGTTGATGCAGAGCACGGCGATGGGCTTGCCCTTGGCGTCGTGCAGCACCGTGCTCATCGAGCGGATCTTCTGCCCGTCCCAGTTGAGCTTCTCGTAGGGCCCGATGTTGCGCTCTTCCTCGCCGCCTTCGAGCATGTCTTCCAGCGCCGAGTCGTCGCCGATCTCGCGCTTGGAGAGGTTATTGGCGATGTAGGCCACGCGCTGGCTGCCCAGGTCGTGGATGACCACCTCGGCGTGGGGGAAGAACAGCGTGGCGATGGCGTCGGCGATCGCCTTGTAGTTGTCGAGCGGGTCTGCGGCGGTCATGGACGAGGTTCTCGCGGCGAAGGGCCGGGCGGGCGCAGGCGAGTGTGCCGCATGCGCCGCCCGGCTGTCACGGTTCAGCGGGGCAGGCGCGCCGGCGACAGCATGGCCTCGCTCAGACCGTTGCTTGCGAGGTGCTCGGGCAGCGCCTCGCCACGGATCAGCGCGGCGCTGGCCGCGCCCATCGCCGCCGAGGTCTGAATGCCATAGCCGCCCTGGCCGGCGACCCAGTAGAAGCCGGGCGTCTGCGGGTCGTAGCCGGACACCAGGTCGCCGTCGGCGAAGAACGAGCGCAGGCCGGCCCAGGTGTGGCTCGGGCGGCGGATGCTGAGGGTGGTGTGCTCCTCGATCTGGTAGATGCCCATGGCGATGTCCAGCTCTTCGGGTTGCACGTCGTGCGCATCCACCGGGTCGGCATTGCACGGCGAGCCGAGCAGCGCGCCGGCGTCGGGCTTGCAGTAGAAGGACTCGTCGAGGCTGACCAGCATCGGCCAGCGATGGGTGTCCAGGCCTTCGGGAGCTGCGAAGAGGAAGGCCGCTCGGCGCTTGGGCTGCAGGCCCAGGGGCGCGACCCCGGCGAGTTCGGCGAGCTTGTCGCACCAGCCGCCGGCGGCATTCACCAGCACCTTCGCGCGGAAAGTCTGCTGTGTGGTGCGCACTTCCCATTGGCCGTCGATGCGGGCGACCGCCAGCACTTCGCTGTCGAAGTGGATGCTACCGCCGCTGCGGCGGATGCCGCGCAGGTAGCCTTGCAGCAGGCCGTCGGTATCGATGTCGGCGGCGGTCGGGTCGAGCATCGCGCCGTGGACCTTCTCGCGACGCAGCACCGGGATGATCGCGCAGGCTTCGTCGACGCTGAGCATCTGCATTTCCGGCACGCTGGCGCGGGCGCTGTCGAATTGCCGTTGCAGTTCCTCGGGATTGCCCTCGAAATCCACGGTCATCTCGCCGCGCGGGGTGAGGATCGGGTGTTCGGCGAAGCCCTCGGGTGGGCTGTCGAAGAAGGCCCGGCTGGCGGCGGTCAGCGCGCGCACCTGGGGCGTGCCGTAGGCCACCGTGTAGAGCGCCGCCGAGCGGCCGGTGGAGTGGTAGCCGGCGTGGGATTCGCGTTCGAGCACGGCAACCTTGCCGTGGGGCGCGAGGAAGTAGCCGGTGGATGCGCCGGCGATGCCGGCGCCGACGATGAGGTAATCGACTTCGATCATGGCGTGCTCCCGTGCGGGTCAGGCGTCGTGCTGGGAAAGATGGTAGAGCGCGTTGGCCAGGGCGACGTCTTCCAGGCCCAGGCCGATGGAGCGGAAGAACGCGTGGCGCTGGTAGTCCGGGCGCGCGGCGGCGCCGCTGAGCAGTTCCGGCAGGTCGCCGCGAATACGGGTGGCGTCCCAGCCGTGCTGTTCGCTGGCCAGGCGCATCTCGCCGGCGGCGGCCGGGGTGGTGGCGCGGTAGTCGCAGTACACGTCCATGCCCGGGAGCGACGCCGGCGGCACTTCATGGGCGCGGGCGACGTTGGTGCTGATCGAGGTGATCAGTGCCGGCTTGCTCAGGCTGGTCGGGTCGAGCACTGGGGTGCCGGAGGAGGTGCAGAGCAGGACGACGTCGGCATCGGCTACCGCTTCGGCGACGCTGGCGGCGGATTCGGCCCGGGTGTCGATGGCGCGGAAGGCGGCCAGCTTGTCGGCGTCCAGCTGCGGCGAATGCACGCGGATGGACTGCCAGTCACGCAGGTCGGCGACGTAGCGAAGGTGTGCCAGCGCAACCGCGCCGCTGCCGATGATCGCCAGGCGCGCGGCATCGCTCTTGGCCAGGGCCTCGACGGCGACCGCGGTGGTAGCGGCGGTGCGCGCAGTGGTCAGGCTACCTGCGTCGCACAGCAGCAGCGGCTGGCCGGTCTGCATGGACATCAGCAGGCTCCAGGCGGTGACTAGCGACTTAGGCTGGCGAACGATGTACGGCGAAGTCTTTACGCCGTACACGCCCTGGCTGGCGAGCACGCCGAGGTAATTGATGAAGTCGCCGCCGCCACCGGGGAATTCCACCAGTTGCTGGGGCGGCTGAACCGCCTGGCCGGCGGCCAGCTCGCGGAACATGTCGCGCATGGCCTGGCGCACATCGACGCGGGCGAGCAGGCGCTCGGCGTCGGCCTGGTTGAGGATTCGGGGCGAGGTGGCGGACATGGCAGGGCTCCGGAATGGATTAATTTGTCCATTCTGGACTCTGTTGTATCTATCGGCAAGCGCGGTTGGTCAGACGGCTTTTATGTAGGAGCGAGGGGGACGCCTGGTTCTTGCTCGCGAACGAGTCCGCTGCGGGCTTTGTTCGCGAGCAAGCTCGCTCCTACGAAGAACGACCCTAGAGCTTGAACTGCGCCACCAACGCTTCCTGGCTGCCGGCCACGCGGCGCAGGTGCTCGCCGCAATCGCGGGTGTGCGCGGCGGTCTTGCGGTTTTCCGCGGTCATGTCGCTCAGGCGGTGCATGTGCTGGTTGACCTCCTGGGTGGTGCTGGCCTGCTGTTCGGCCGCCGCGGCGATCTGGAAGGCCATGGCGTGCACGCCTTGCAGCGACTGGTCGAGGGCGCCGAGGGATTCGAGCACCGCCTGGGTGTCGTGCTCCAGCGTGCGAGCTTGGTCGCTGGCGCCCTGCATGCTGCTCTGCGCCTCGTCGGACGACTCGCCGAGGGTGCCGACGATGGCGACGATCTCGTCGGTCGCGCTGCGGGTGCGCATGGCCAGGCTGCGCACCTCGTCGGCGACCACCGCGAAACCGCGACCTTGTTCGCCGGCGCGTGCGGCCTCGATGGCGGCGTTGAGGGCGAGCAGGTTGGTCTGTTCGGCGATAGCGCGGATCACCTCCAGCACCGAGTTGATCTGCTGGCTGTCGCCGGCCAGGGCGTGCACCACCTGGTCCGCGCGGCGCAGGCTGGCGAGCAGCTGGTCCTGGCGGCCGATCATGCGTTGCAGGGTGTCCTGCATGGTGCCGAACGCGGTGCGCGCGGCGGCGCTGCCGTCGGCGCTCTGGCTGGCGCTGGAGGCGATTTCCTGGACGGTTGCGGCCATCTGGTCGACGGCGCTGACGACCATCTCCAGGGCTTCCTGCTGCTGGTCGAGGTGGCTGCTGGTCTGCCCGGCGGCATTGAGGATGTCTCCACTGGCGTCGCCTACCGCCTGGCTGGCCTGGCGCAGGCGCTCGATCACCTGGCGCCAGGCGCCGGCCATTTCGTGCAGGGCCTGCATCAGGCCGCTGTTGCCGTCGCCGTCGCTGGGCAGGCTGAGTTCGCCGCCGGCCAGGCGCTGGGCGAGGGCGGCCATGTTCTTCGGCTCGCCGCCGAGCGGGCGCATCACGCTGCGGCTGACCAGCCAGGTGCCGACGGCGACGCCGGCCAGGGTCAGCAGGCCAAGCAGGAGCATCTGCCACATCAGCTTGCGCACCGGGGCGAAGGCCTGGTCCTGGTCCATCTCCGCCACCATCGCCCAGCGCAGGCCGTCGAGGTTCAGCGGGACGAAGGCCTTGAGCGCGGTCTGGCCGCTCAGGCCGGCTTCGGTCGCGCGGCCCTGCTCGCCGCCCAGGGCGCGCTCGGCGGCGTGTCCCGGCAGTGCCAGGGGCTTTTCGCCGGTGCGGGGCACGTGATGGTCGGTGAAGCGGACCGAGTCCGAGCGCAGGCCGCCGTCAGTGCCCACCAGGTAGGTCTCGCCGGCTTCGCCCAGGCCCTGGCGGCTCTGCATGACGCGGTTGAGCTCGCTCAGCGGCAGTTCCAGGACCAGCAGCAGTTGCAGCTTGTCGTTGCTCATGACCGGCGCGGCCAGCCATTGCACCGGCTCCTTGTCGTCGAGGCCCGGCTCCAGGTCGCTGATCTGTGCCTTCTTGCTGTCCAGCGCGGTGCGCACGAAGTGGCCGAAGGGCGTGTCGCGCCAGTTCGGGGTGTTCATGTTCTGCTGGTAATCGGCGCCGCGGTTGAGGCTGAACACCACGGTGCCGTCGCTCGCCACCAGGCGCAGTTCGCGGTAGCCGAAGGTCTTGCTGAAGTTCTCGAAGATCGGCTTGTCGTAGTTGGCCGAGGTGACCAGGGCATCGTTGTCCAGCCCGGCGTAGTTGGAGCTGAGGTTGCTGGCGAGGCTGGCGAGCTGGTTGTGGCGGGACTGCCAGCTGTCCATCAGTTGTCGTTGCTTGATGCTGGCGACGGCTTCCAGGGCGTTCAGGCTCTGTTCCTCGAGCGCCTGGCTGGCTTGGCGGTAGACCACGACGGCCATGACCAGGACCGGGATCAGGCCGATCAGCAGAAAACTCAAGGCAAGCTTGGCGCGCAACGACATGTCTGGGATCCCTGTAGGTCGATTCTTGTTGGGTAATTCGTCAAATATTCTGCAAGAAGCGTGCGAATTCCTTTACGTGCGTCAATAAAAATGAGCAAACCGTTCGCTTATCTGTTCACTTTCCCTGGCGAAGTCGCGAATTCGCTGGGCTGCACGGGAAAGCGCCATGAGCATGGCGGGCGGCCGGGGGCAGCAGGAAGGGTCGCCGGTGGATTGGCGTTTGCACCATGGAAGTGCTCCGCGGAGCGTCACCGAGCATCGAGTGTGCAGAGGGGCGTCACTGGGCGTAACGCTTGCGGGCCCGCAAACAAAAAAGGCGAAGCCTCGGGGCTTCGCCTTTCTTCATCACCGATGGTTTCAGTGGTGCTTGCGCGGTACCGGCTTGAGCAGCTCGGTGGGCGGCATCTCGCAATTGATCTTGCGGCCGAGCAGCTCTTCGATCGGCGGCAGGGCGAAGGCGTCGTCCTCGCCGGCGAAGCTGATCGAGGTGCCGGTGCTGCCGGCGCGGCCGGTACGGCCGATGCGGTGCACGTAGTCGTCCGGATCTTCCGGCAGGGTGAAGTTGATCACGTGGCTGATGCCGTCGACGTGGATGCCGCGGCCGGCGACGTCGGTGGCGACCAGGACGCGGATCTTGCCCTCGCGGAAGCCTTCCAGGACCTTGATGCGCTTGTGCTGCGGCACGTCGCCGGACATCTGGGCGGCGCTGATGCCGTCCTTGGTCAGCCGTTCCTCGATGCGACGGACTTCGTCTTTGCGGTTGGCGAAGACCATCACGCGGGTCCAGTCGTTCTGCGCGATCAGGTTGTACAGCAGCTTGTACTTGTCGCTGCCGGCGACGGCGTAGACGTGCTGCTCGACGGTGTCGCTGGCGACGTTCTCCGGTTCGATCTCGACGATCGCCGGGTCGACGGTCCACTGCTTGGCCAGGTTCATCACGTCATCGGTGAAGGTGGCCGAGAACAGCAGGGTCTGGCGCTCGCCCTTGAACGGGGTCTGGCGGATGATCTGGCGGACCTGCGGGATGAAGCCCATGTCGAGCATGCGGTCGGCTTCGTCCAGCACCATCACCTCGACCATGTCCAGGTGCACCTCGCCGCGCTGGTTGAAGTCCAGCAGGCGGCCGGGGGTGGCCACGAGGATGTCGCAGAAGCGCGATTCGAGGGTCTTGAGCTGTTTGTCGAAGTCCATGCCACCGACGAAGCTCATGACGTTCAGGCCGGTGTACTTGGCCAGGCCTACCGCGTCCTTGGCGATCTGCACCACCAGCTCGCGGGTCGGCGCGATGATCAGCGCGCGCGGCTCGCCCATGTAGCGCTCTTTCGGCGGCGGGGTCTGCAGCAGCTGGGTGATGATCGAGATGAGGAACGCGGCGGTCTTGCCGGTGCCGGTCTGGGCGCGGCCGATGGCGTCCTGGCCCTTGAGGGTGAAGCCCAGCACCTGCGCCTGGATCGGCGTGCAGTAGGGGAAGCCCAGGTCGTGGATGGCGTGCATCAGACGCGGGTCGAGGTTGAAGTCGTGGAAGCGGGTCTTGCCTTCGGCCGGCTCGACTACGAAATCTTCCAGCTTCCAGTTATCCACCACCGGGGCCTTGGGCTTGCGCTCGCGACGCGGTTTTTCGGTTTTCTCGACCTTTTCGGTCTTTTCGCGCGGCTTGTCGGCTTGCTCGGCCTTGTTCTGGCGTTCGCCACGCGGCTTGTCGGATTTCGGGGCTCGCGGCGCCTTCTCGGTACGTTCGCCTTCGGGGCGGGGAGCGCGGGGTTTGCGCGGACGCTGCTCGGCGTCCTGACTGGCAGCGGCGGGGGCTGCGGCGGGGGTTGGCGTGGCGGCGGGCTGCTCGCCCTCGCCCTTGCCGAAGATTTTCTTGAGTGCTTTGAGCACGGTGATCTCGTGGTGGTTAAGGAATGAACGGCCGCCAGTGTAAAGCAAGTTGCCAGCCGGACGAAATCTGCGTAGGCCCGGCGCGTGCCGGGATCAGCCGCAGAGGCGGTTGCGGCCGCGCTGTTTGGCCTGGTAGAGGGCGCCATCGGCGCGCAGCAGGAGGTTCGGCAGGCTTTCCTGGTTGCGCATCTGCGCAAGGCCCAGGGAGACAGTGACGCCAGGCTGCACGCCGAGCGGGGAATAGAAGGAGCCGATCTGTTCCAGGCTCAGCCGCAGGCGCTCGCCGATACGCCGCGCTTCGTCGCTGGCGACTTCCGGGAGGAGGATGACGAATTCCTCGCCGCCGAAGCGCGCCATGCTGTCCTTGGGCCGCAACTGGCCACGCAGGGTGTGCGCGACCAGGCACAGTGCATAGTCGCCGGCCAGGTGGCCGTGGCGGTCGTTGTAGTCCTTGAAGTGGTCGACATCGAGCATCAGCAGCGACAGCGGTTGCTCGTTGAACGCGCAGCGGGTGCTCTCGCGGTCGAAGACGTGCTCCAGCCAGCGTCGGTTGAACAGCCCGGTGAGGGTGTCGATGTTGGCGTTCTGCTCGGTGTTGAGGATGATCCGGTTGCCTTCGCGAACCCGCTCGCAAAGCATCGCCAGCAGGTTCTGCATGAGCTCCGGGGATCGCTGGAACAGGCTCAGCAGGGCTTCGCGGTGCAGGCGCAGGACGGTGGTCGGCTCGGTCGCCACCACATAGGCCGAAGGATGATCGTGGTCGATGAAACTGATCTCGCCGGCGCACTCGCCGACCTCGAGGGTCGATACCGGGGAATTGTCGAGGGAGCCGAGGTACACCTTCAGCTGCCCGCTCATGACCATATAGAGGTAGTTGTTGCGGTTGAAGGGCGACAGCAGCACTTCGCCCTGCTCGAGTTCGCAGGCGCGAAAGTCCTTCAGCAGGCACTGCAGGCTGGCGCCGGCGACGTTCTGGAACAGACGAAGCTGACGCAGCTGCTGGATGTCTTGCTGCCAGGCCACCGCTTTCATGGCTGGCGCGGGAAGATGAGCGTTCCGGGACAATGCACGACGACGACTCTCCGTAGTCCGTGGGCATATCGGGAACTTCAGTATTAATGAGTTTTGCGTACTGGCAATTCACTGGCCGGGAAGCCCGACCAGCGGTCAGGCTCCCCGGATGACTAGGCGTCGAGCAGTTCCAGGTGAATTGCATAGGCGCTCAGGCGTTGGCTGATAAGCAGGCGTGACGCGGCGTCCAGCCCGGCGACGAACAGCCGCGCCTTCTGTCCGTGACGTTCGTCGGCGACCACCTCGATGCGTGGTGCGGGCGAGAGGTCGCGGGTTTCGTCCTCGAACACGCGGCGAATCGCGTCGAAGCGCAGCGCCGGCTTGAAGGTCTTGCCCACCGCCGTCACCGGCAGGGCGTCCAGCAGCCAGATGTCCTTGGGCACCGCAGCGCGCTCGGGCACATGCTGGGCGGCGTGCTCCAGCAGTTCCTCGATGCTCGCCTGCATGCCCGGCTTGAGCTGGATATACGCGACCGGCAGCTCGCCGGCCTTGGCGTCTGGCTTGCCCACGGCAGCGGCCATGGCCACTGCCGGGTGGCGATGCAGGGCCTCTTCGATCATCTGCGGATCGATGTTGTGGCCGCCGCGGATGATCAGGTCCTTGCTGCGCCCGGTGAGCCAGATGTAGCCGTCGGCGTCGATGCGCCCGAGGTCGCCGGTGTTGAACCAGTCGCCGTCGACCCAGATGTCCTTGTTCTTGCTGGCCTGCAGGTAGCCCTTGAACACGGTTGGGCCGCGCAGGCAGATGGTGCCGATCTCGTCCGCGGCGGCGTCGCGCAGGTAGCGGCCGTCGCTGTCGAGCACCACGGACTTCACCTGGCAGTAGGGCAGGCGCAGGCCGATGGAGCCTGGCCGGCGTTCGCCGCCACGCGGATTGCAGCTGGTGCCGCAGGTGCCTTCGGTCATGCCGTAGCCTTCGATGACCTTCAGCCCCGTCTTGGTTTCGAACTGGCGGATCAGCTCGACCGGCATGGGTGCCGCGCCGCACAGGGCGAAGCGCAGGCTGGAGAGGTCGTGCGCGTCGCTGGGCACCTGCAGCAGGGCGGCATAGATGGTCGGCACGCCGCTGAAGCTGCTGACCTTGTAGCGCTCCACCAGTTTCCAGAAGTCCTGGATCAGCGTCGGGTTGCGATAGCCCTGGGGGCCGGCGAGCAGCACCTGGGCACCGCGGTGGAAGGGCGCGAGGCCGGTGACCATCACGCCGTTGACGTGGAACAGCGGCAGCCCGCAGAGCAGCACGTCGTCCGGGGTGTAGTCGGCGTTCAGGCCCATGATCTCGGCCATGGCCACTTCGTTGGCGTGACTGTGCGGCGCCAGCTTGGGTGTGCCGGTGGTGCCGCCAGTGTGGAAATAGGACGCGACATCCTCGCCGTGGATGACCCGGCCGCTTTCCAGGCGGTCGTCCGGGCAGGCGGCGAGCAGTTCGTCGAAGTCGAGTACGCCTTCGGGCAGCGGCCCACGCTGCGCCTTGAGCGCCGCGCGCTGCGGCTCGGGCAGGAAGTTGGCCAGGTCCACGGTGACGATGGCGCTGAGTTCGGGCAGCTCGTGGCGCAGGGCGGCGACCTTGTCCCAGAGATCGGTGCCGGGGAAGGGCGCCAGGGTCACCAGCACCCGCGAGTCGGACGCACGCACCAGTTCGGCGATGTGTTCCGGATCGAGCAACGGGTTGATCGCGTTGACGATGCCGGCTGCCTCGCCGCCCCAGATAACGTAGTGGGTCTGCGGCAGGTTGGGCAGCAGGAAGGACACCGCCGTCCCCGGGCGCACGCCCAGGCGGTGGAAGGCGTTGGCAGCCTGGGTGACGCGGGCGAACAGCTCGGCGTAGCTGACCCGCTGCGGCTCCTCGGCGGCGCTGCCGTGCAGCAGGAAGTGCAGGGCGGTGCTTGCTCCATGGCGCTGCGCGGAGCGCTGCAGCAGCTCGTAGGTGCTGGCGGGCAGGCCGCGGTCTTCCAGGGGAATGCTTTCCAGGGCTTCGATGTCACGCAGGTTGGCAACGCTCATGGCTTTCCTTCTTATCGAATGCGGAGGGTCACAGGCGCTCGCGCAGCCAGGCGCCGATGTCGCCGATCTCCTCGTTGCTGACTTCGTGGGCCATCGGGTAGTCGTGCCATTGCACGGCGACGCCCCGGGCCTGGAGGAAATCGTGCGCGGCGCGGCCCATGGCGGGCGCCACAACGTCGTCGTAGGTACCATGCAAGCAAAGCGCCGGCAGGTGTTTTTTCGCTTCCGGCAGCTGTATCTCGCTGCTGAATGTCGGGCCATAGGTGGACAGCGCCATGACGCCGCCCAGCTCGCCCTGCCAGCGCAGGTAGCCGGTGTGCAGCACCACTGCGCCGCCCTGGGAGAAGCCGGCGAGAATGATCCGCTGCGCCGCGATGCCTTGCGCGATTTGCTCTTCGACGAGGGCGATGACGCTGTCGGCCGAGGCTTCCAGCTGTGCTTCGTCGATGGCGCGGGCCGGCGCCATGGCCTTGATGTCGTACCAGCTCGGCACCGGCATGCCGTTGAATACCGTCACCGGGCGGGTCGGCGCCTGCGGCAGGATGAAACGGGTGCTCGGCAGTATCCGCTGCAGCATGCGCGCGACCGGTTCGAAGTCGTAACGGTCGGCGCCCAGGCCGTGCAACCAAATGACGCACGCATCGGCCGCTTGGGTGGGTTCCAGTAGCAAGGGTTGGCTCATGGGGGCTCCAGGATAGGGCGACTGCTCCAATGGGGAGCGTCCGCCGAGAAAAACGAAAGTTGAATCTGCGAAAAGGATGTCGCATTGCCATAACTTTGCGGCTTGACCTTTCGCAATTCGGCCGCGGCGACCCGTTCTGGTATGGGCCTTGCTATGCCAGGCACCAGGCCTGGCCGTGCCGCGCCGGCGTAACACTGTATCCGACCCCCATCCGGAAGCCAGTGTCGTCGGCGCGGCACGACGGCCCATTGAACAGGCCGCTGTCGCAAGGGCGGCCCCCGAACGTGTCCGTTCCGCGTCATCCGCGGACGACGGCAGTCCGAGCGGTGCTTGCGGGACGTATCCGCAGAGCCGGCTAGACTGACCTGAGGTTTCCACTTCGTACGCAGGATTCGGAATGATCCTGCAGCCGCCTCACAAGGGCGGGTGGGCCGGGACTCCAACACGAATAAAAGCAACTGGAGGTGATCGATGAAGATGGTGAAATCCACTCTGGCGGTACTGACCGCCCTGAGCGTGCTGGGTATCAGCAGCTTCGCCCAGGCCGGGGCTACCCTGGACGCGGTGAAGAAGAAAGGCTACGTGCAGTGCGGTATCAGCGACGGCCTGCCGGGCTTCTCCTACGCTGACGCCAAGGGCCAGTACCTGGGCATCGACGTCGACGTCTGCCGCGGTGTCGCCGCAGCGGTGTTCGGTGATGCCAGCAAGGTCAAGTTCAGCCCGCTGACCGCCAAGGAGCGCTTCACCGCCTTGCAATCCGGCGAGATCGACGTGCTGTCGCGCAACACCACCTGGACCAGCTCGCGCGACAGCGCCATGGGCCTCGACTTCACCGGCGTGACCTACTACGACGGCCAGGGCTTCCTGGTGAACAAGAAGCTCGGCGTGAGCAGCGCCAAGCAGCTCGACGGCGCCACCGTGTGCATCCAGGCCGGCACCACCACCGAGCTGAACCTGTCCGACTACTTCCGCTCGAACAACCTCAAGTACACCCCGATCACCTACGACACCTCCGACGAGAGCGCCAAGTCGCTGGAGTCCGGTCGTTGCGACGTGCTGACTTCCGACCAGTCCCAGCTCTACGCACAACGCATCAAGCTGGCCAAGCCGGATGACTATGTCGTGCTGCCGGAAGTGATCTCCAAGGAGCCCCTCGGCCCGGCCGTGCGCCAGGGTGACGAGGAGTGGTTCGACATCGTTCGCTGGACGCTGTTCGCCATGCTCAACGCCGAGGAAATGGGCATCGACTCGAAGAACGTCGAGGACATGGCCAAGACCTCGAAGAACCCCGACGTCAATCGCCTGCTGGGCGCCGAAGGGGACTACGGCAAGGACCTGAAGCTGCCGAAGGACTGGGCGGTGCAAGTCGTCAAGCAGGTCGGCAACTACGGCGAGATCTTCGAACGCAACGTTGGCCAGGGCAGCGATCTTAAGATCAAGCGCGGCCTCAACGCCCTGTGGAACAAGGGTGGTCTGCAGTACGCACCGCCGGTGCGTTGATCCCCCAAAGCCGGCGCCCGGAGTCTGGGCGCCGGCCCTGTTTCGAACGACGTGAAGTCCCCCGCGCGGGTACGGGCGTAGCCCCGTTTCCGCGTGGGCGTCTTCCGAGAGGGCATTCATGGATAATTCCGCCAAAGCCCGGCGCCCACGGGGCTTTTCGCTCAGCGATCCCGCCTTTCGCGCCTGGGCCTTCCAGATCGTCGCCGTCGTCGCCGTCGTGGCGTTCGGCTGGTTCCTCTTCGACAACACCCAGACCAACCTGGCCCACCGTGGCATCCAGTCCGGTTTCGGGTTTCTGAACAACAGCGCCGGCTTCGGCATCTCGCAGCACCTGATCGACTACAACGAGTCCGATACCTACGGGCGGGTGTTCTTCGTCGGTCTGCTCAACACCCTGCTGGTGACCGTGATCGGCATCGTCTTCGCCACCCTGATCGGCTTTGTCCTCGGCGTCGCCAGGCTGTCGCCGAACTGGCTGATCCGCAAGATCGCCACGGTGTACATCGAGACCTTCCGCAACATCCCGCCGCTGCTGCAGATCTTCTTCTGGTACTTCGCCGTGCTCGCGCAATTGCCCGGGCCGCGGCAGAGCATCAGCTTCGGCGACCTGCTGTTCTTCAACAACCGGGGCATGCAGATGCCGGCGCCGCTGCCGACCGAGTCGGCCCCGGCGTTCTTCATCGCGATCCTCCTTGCCCTGGTCGCCTGGGCCGTGCTCTGGCGTTGGGCCAAGGTGCGCCGGCACGCCACCGGCAAGACCTTCCCGGTGTTCCTCACCGGCCTCGCCACGCTGATCCTGCTGCCGCTGCTGACCACCCTGGTGGTGGGCGTACCGGTGCACTGGGACGTACCCGTGCTGCAGGGCTTCAACTTCCGAGGCGGCTGGGTGGTGATCCCGGAACTGGTGTCCATCGTCCTGGCGCTGTCGATCTACACCGCGGCCTTCATCGGCGAGACGGTGCGCGCCGGCATCCAGGCGGTCAGCCACGGCCAGACCGAAGCCGCCGGCTCCCTCGGCCTGCGCCCGGGCCAGACCCTGCGCCTGGTGATCATCCCGCAGGCGCTGCGGGTGATAGTGCCGCCGCTGACCAGCCAGTACCTGAACCTGGCGAAGAACTCCTCGCTGGCCGCCGGCATCGGCTACCCGGACATGGTCTCGCTGTTCGCCGGCACGGTGCTCAACCAGACCGGCCAGGCCATCGAGACCATGGCCATCACCATGAGCGTGTACCTCGCCATCAGCCTGAGCATTTCGCTGCTGATGAACTGGTACAACAAACGCATCGCGCTGATCGAGCGATAGGAGGACATCGTGGCTACTCATACCTTCAAGCCCGATCTGCCGCCGCCGGCGATGAGCGTCGGGGTGATCGGCTGGCTGCGCGCCAACCTGTTCTCCAACTGGTTCAACACGGTGCTGACGCTGGTCGGCATCTACGTGATCTGGCTGGTAATCCCACCGCTGCTGCAATGGGCGCTGTTCAAGGCCGACTGGGTAGGCACCTCGCGCGCCGACTGCTCCCGCGAGGGCGCCTGCTGGGTATTCATCAGCACGCGTTTCGGCCAGTACATGTACGGCTTCTACCCCGAGGCGCTGCGCTGGCGGGTCGACCTCAACGTGCTGCTGGTGATCGCCGGCGCCGCACCGCTGTTCCTGCGCGGCTTCCACTACAAGTTGAAGTACGGCCTGGCCTACCTGCTGGCGCTGCCGCTGGTGTCCTTCTGGTTGCTGCACGGCGGCTTCCTCGGCCTGGAGACCGTGGCGACCAACCAGTGGGGCGGGCTGATGCTGACCGTGGTGATCGCCGCGGTGGGCATCGCCGGCGCCTTGCCGCTGGGCATCCTGCTGGCCCTCGGGCGGCGCTCCAAGCTGCCGGCGATCAAGGTCCTGTGCGTCACCACCATCGAGTTCTGGCGCGGCGTGCCGCTGATCACCGTGCTGTTCATGTCGTCGGTGATGCTGCCGCTGTTCCTTCCCGAAGGCATGAACCTCGACAAGCTGCTGCGGGCCATGGTGATGGTGGTGCTGTTCGAGGCCGCCTACATCGCTGAGGTCGTGCGCGGCGGCATGCAGGCCATCCCCAAGGGCCAGTACGAGGCGGCCGCGGCCATGGGCCTGGGCTACTGGCGGATGATGGGCCTGGTGATCCTGCCGCAGGCGCTGAAGCTGGTGATCCCGGGGATCGTCAACACCTTCATCGCGCTGTTCAAGGACACCAGCCTGGTGATCATCATCGGCCTGTTCGACTTCCTCAACAGCATCAAGCGCGCCACCGCCGACCCGGCCTGGCTGGGGATGTCCACCGAGGGCTACGTGTTCGCCGCCCTGGTCTACTGGGTTTTCTGTTTCAGCATGTCCCGCTACTCGCTGCACCTGGAGCGCAGGCTGGACACTGGCCACAAGCGTCGTTAGGAGTTCGTCATCATGTCTGAAGCCAGCAAGAAGAGCGCACCCGCCGTCGGCGATCACGTGATGATCGAGATGAAGGGCGTGAACAAGTGGTACGGCCAGTTCCACGTGCTCAAGGACATCAACCTGACCGTCAAGCAGGGCGAGCGCATCGTGCTCTGCGGGCCGTCCGGTTCGGGCAAGTCCACCACCATCCGCTGCATCAACCGCCTGGAGGAACACCAGGCTGGCAGCATCGTCGTCGACGGCATCGAGATGACCAACGACCTCAAGCAGATCGAGTCGATCCGCAGCGAGGTCGGCATGGTCTTCCAGCACTTCAACCTGTTCCCGCACCTGACCGTGCTGCAGAACTGCATCCTCGCGCCCATGTGGGTGCGCAAGATGCCCAAGCGCGAGGCCGAGGAAGTCGCCATGCACTACCTGCAGCGCGTGCGCATCCCCGACCAGGCGCACAAGTACCCGGGCCAGCTCTCCGGCGGCCAGCAGCAGCGCGTGGCCATCGCCCGCGCGCTGTGCATGAAGCCGAAGATCATGCTGTTCGATGAACCGACCTCGGCGCTCGACCCGGAAATGGTGAAGGAAGTGCTCGACACCATGATCGGCTTGGCCGAGAGCGGCATGACCATGCTCTGCGTGACCCACGAGATGGGCTTTGCCCGCACCGTGGCGAACCGCGTGATCTTCATGGACAAGGGCGAGATCGTCGAACAGGCCGCTCCCGACCAGTTCTTCGACAACCCGCAGTCCGACCGCACCAAGCTGTTCCTCAGCCAGATCCTCCACTGAGCCTCGCGCACGGGCGGAGCCGATGGCTTCGCCCGTGCGCGAAATTTCCTCGCGCTCGCTCGTCAGTGCCGCTTGGCGCTTGTACCTTCCCTGGGCGTATCCTGAGCGTTCGCGCCGCTGGCGCGCTTCCCTGGCATCCGTACTAAAAAGACCGGTGAACTCGGTCGTCGGATTGCTGTTCCGATACCCTGCGGAACCGCCGTGGAAGGCCACGGATGGGCTATACGTTCAGATAGCTCGAATCGCCGCCTGACTGAAGAGATGTGCCTGTGAACCTGATTCTTCCGCCGCTCAACCTGAGCAAAGCCAAGGCCTGGAGCGCCCACGCGGTGACGTCCAGCGGTGTCATCCTGGCCATGCTGGCGCTGCTCGCCGTGGTCGACAACCGCCCGCAAGCCTGCCTGCTGTGGCTGGGCGTCGCGCTGCTGGTGGACGGCCTGGACGGCACCCTGGCGCGCAAGTTCGACGTCAAGGCGGTGCTGCCGCACTTCGACGGCTCGACCCTGGACCTGGTGATCGACTACCTCACCTACGTGTTCATCCCGGCGATCTTCATCTACCGCTATATCCCGCTGCCGGTGCACAGCGAACTGCTGATCGTCGGCGTGATCCTGGTGTCGTCGCTGTTCTGCTTCTGTAACGTCAACATGAAGAGCCACGACAACTACTTCGTCGGCTTCCCGGCCGCCTGGAACGTCGTCGCGGTGTATTTCTTCGTGCTGGGTTCGGGCCCCTGGGTGAACGTGGTCACCGTGCTCTTGCTGGCGGGCCTGACCCTGACCCGCATGAAGTTCCTGCACCCGTTCCGCGTGCGCCAGTTCATGCCGCTGAACATCTCGGTGACCTTCGTCTGGATGCTCAGCAGCGCGCTGCTGATCGTCCAGCAGCCGGTGGACCAGACCTGGCTGCTCTGGCTGTGGTTCGTCGCCTCGGCCTATTTCGTCGGCATCTGCCTGTGGCGCACTGCGGTGGCCAAGGTGGTGCTGGTGGAACGCGACTGAACTGAACCCCCACCCTCGTAGGAGCGGACCTTGTCCGCGATTCGCGCGCATGGCGCGCTCCTACAGGGGGGAGATTCGCGGATGAATCCGCTCCTACAGGATCAGCCCGCCCCGCCCTGCAATCCTTACCCCCGCGCCAACCGCCGCTGCCGATAAGCCCCCGGGGATTCCCCGCACAAATGCTTGAACAGCCGCGCGAAGCTCGCCCGGTCGGCATAGCCCACTTCGTTGGCGATGCGCTCCAGTGAGCGCGCCGGGTCGGCCAGCGCTTCGCGAGCGGCGTCTATGCGCAGGCGTTGCAGGTATTCGTTGGGCGTCATGCCCAGTTCGGCGCGGAAGCGCCTGAGCAGCGTGCGGCTGGAGCAGTGCGCGCGTTGCGCCATGGATTCCAAGTCGATCGGCTCGGCGTGACGCTCATGCAGCCAGTCGAGCAAAGGCGTCAGCGGCGTGCGCTGTGGCTCCGGTAAAAGCGGGACATAGCGCGACTGACTCCCGCGCGCCTCATCGAACACCAGGGTCGCAGCCACCTGGCGCGCCAGGGCACGACCGCCGTGCAGGGCGATCAGGTGCAGGCACAGGTCGAGTCCGGCCTGGGCGCCGCCGGAGCAGAAGCGCGCGCCGTCCTCGGTGCACAAGGAGTCCGCTTCCAGTTGCACGGCGGGATAGCGCTGGCGGAAGTCATCGGCCAGCGCCCAGTGGGTGGTGGCGCGGCGGCCGTCGAGCTGGCCGGCCTCGGCGAGCAGGAAGGCGCTGCTGCACAGGCTTCCCAGCGGCTGCGTCGGTTGGCGCTGGCGCAGCCAGGCAAGCAGCGACTCGTTTGCGGTGAGCATCGCCGGAATGTCGCTGCCGGTGGCGGGGATCAGCAGCAGCTCGCGTTCGCTCACCGAGGCGAGATCGCCATCCACCGCGATGCTGGCGCAGGACAGGCCGACTTCCGCGCCATCGGCACTGACCCGGCGAAGTTGGAACAACCGGCGCCGGGCCAGGCGGTTGGCCAGCTGCAGGCTGTCGAGGGCGAGCCCCAGGCTGGAGAGCACGGTTTGCGGGCAGACGTAGAGGGCGATGGAGGGCATGGCGGGTGGACGCTTTGTCGGTATAGGCCACAATGTTGTCGATAATGACAATGGTGTCCAGCGCCGAGCGCGCCGGATAATCGCCGCACCCACCTGACCGCGAGCACCGCCATGGCCCACCCCAACGCCGAACTGATCCGCCGCTTCTACCAGGCTTTCCAACGCCGCGACGGCGACGCCATGGCCGCCTGCTACGCGCCTTCCGTGCGTTTTCGCGATCCGGCCTTCGGCGAGCTGAAGGGCCCTGCGGCGGGCGACATGTGGCGCATGCTGACCTCGCGTGCAGCCGACCTGCGCCTGGACTTCGACCAGGTCTGGGCCGACGACCTCCATGGCGGCGCGCAATGGGTGGCGCACTACACCTTCAGCCAGACCGGCCGTCCGGTGGTCAATCGCATCCGCGCCTCGTTCGAGTTCGAGAACGGCCTGATCGTCCGCCATACGGACGACTTCGACTTGTGGCGCTGGGCCCGCCAGGCGCTGGGCGCCAAGGGCCTGCTGCTGGGCTGGGCACCGCCGGTGCAGGCGGCCATCCGCCGCCAGGCGCTGAAGGGGCTGGCGGCCTTCCAGGGCAAGACGGCGCGCGGCTGAGTCGCGCCCGGCGGATTCGCCGGGGTAGCCGGCATGGGCTTAAATGACTGGCGATACCGAGCAGGAAGCCAGCCATGATCACTCTTTTCCAGTTCCCGCCCGCCTTCAACGTCCCCAACGTCAGCCCCTTCTGCCTGAAGCTGGAGACCTTCCTGCGCCTGTCCGGTCTCGAGTACCAGGTGCAGCACCTGTCCGATCCGCGCAAGGGGCCCAAGGGCAAGCTGCCGTTCGTCAAGGTCGATGGCCAGACCCTCGCCGACACCGAGGTCATCATCCGCGAACTGCAGGACCGCTATGCGCTGGACCTGGACGCCGGCCTCGACGCGCGGGGGCGCGGCTGGGCGGTTTCGATCACGCGCCTGTGCGACGAGCACCTGACGCCACTGCTGGTGTACTTCCGCTGGCTGGAGGAGGCCGGCTGGCGGCAGGTTGCACCGGTGCTCCTGCGCGATGTGCCGGGACCCGTCCGGCCGCTGGTCGGGGTGCTGATCCGTCGCAAGATCCGTGGCGAGATGCGCGGGCGCGGCCTCGACGCGCACAGCCGCGACGAGTTGCTGACCTTCGCCCGCCAGGACCTCGACGCGCTCGACGGCATGCTCGGCGACCTGCCGTACTTCGGCGGTGCGCAACCGTGCAGCGCCGATGCCGCCGCCTATGGGATACTCGCCAACCTCATCCTCAGCACCCTGGAAACGCCCTTGAACCACATGGCGCGCGAATACGAACGCTTGGTCGCCTACAGCGAACGCATGCAGCAGCGGGTCTGGACATGACCCAGGCCGAGCCCAAGCCCTGGTTCGTCTATCTGGTGCGTGCCGAAAACGGCGCGCTCTACTGCGGCATCAGCGACGACCCGCAACGGCGCTTCGAAGCGCATCGCAGCGGGCGCGGCGCGCGTTTCTTCCATTCCAGCCCGGCGCAGGCGCTGGTCTACGTCGAAGCCTGTGTCGGCAAGGGCGACGCGCTGCGCCGCGAACGCGCGATCAAGGCCCTCGGCAAGCCCGCCAAGGAGCGACTGGTGCTGGCCGGCGCGGCCTGGGCCATCAGCCAGGCGGATAGCCAGCCATAGCTTCGACCGGGTAGGACGGGCACGGCAGGCGGAGTAAGCTCTAGGGCCCCTCAACGCCGGCCGACGGAGCCCTGCATGTCCGAGCTGATTCTGCATCACTACCCGACTTCCCCCTTCGCCGAGAAGGCCCGCCTGCTGCTGGGCTTCAAGCAGCTGTCGTGGCACTCGGTGCAGATCCCGCCGATCATGCCCAAGCCCGACCTGATGGCGCTCACCGGCGGCTACCGCAAGACACCAGTGCTGCAGGTCGGTGCCGACATCTACTGCGACACCTCGCTGATCGCGCGCCGCCTGGAGCAGGAAAAGGCCACTCCGGCGCTGTTCCCCGAAGGCCAGGAGTTCAGTGTCGCAGCCTTTGCTGCCTGGGCCGACTCGGTGCTGTTCACCCACGGCGTGAGCCTGGTGTTCCAACCTGAATCCATCGCCGTGCGCTTCGGCAAGCTGCCGCCGGAATTCGTCAAGGCCTTCGTTGCCGACCGCAGCCAACTGTTCAGTGGCGGCAGCGCCACGCGCCTGCCGGCCGAACAAGCCCGGCAGCAGTGGCCGGTATTCATGGCGCGGCTGGAGCAGCAACTGAGCCGCGAGGAGGGCGATTTCCTCTTTGGCGAGCCGTCGCTGGCGGACTTCGCCGTGGCCCATGTGCTTTGGTTCGTGAAAGCCACACCGGTGACTTCGCCGCTGGTCGATGCATATCCAGCGGTGGCGGCCTGGTTGGGTCGCGTGCTCGGCTTCGGCCATGGCGCGCCGGTGGAGATGAGCGGCGAGCAGGCCATTGCCGTGGCCCGCGACAGTCAGCCGGCCGCCCTGCCGGACGAACCCTTCAGTGACCCGAACGGCTTCCAGGCCGGCCAACACGTGGCGGTGGCGGCGACCGACTACGGCGTCGATCCGGTGGAAGGGGAGCTGCTGCACGTGGGCAGCGAAGAAATCATCCTGCGCCGCGAAGACCCGCGCGCCGGGGTGGTGCATGTGCACTTCCCGCGCGTCGGCTTCCGCATCGAGAAGCGCTGATCGCGGTATTCGACCCTGACCTAGGGCGTACAACCGTTCGCGGTTGTACGCCGATACACGGGGCGGGTCGACAACTTCGTGGTTGAGTTCGAAGTGCCCTGGCCGGTGCTTCGTGGCCGAATCCGGCGCGGCGCCGAACCATGGCCAAACGGCGGATAGGTTTGAACGTTATTCCCTACGCTAGGTGTGGCCGTCGCGAGATGCTTACTGCGGCGTTTCAGCTGATTCTGCAACCGAGTCGGCAGGCTGTGGATGATGAGCATGTTGCGGATGCAGTCATAGAAGGCGCATGGAACCTGACTTATCATTTCAATTGTGGGGGCGACCCCAAGAGACTTTTTCGTAGTTCGATTTACTGTGAGGGCAACTGCTTTGGCGATCAGTCTATTGGCCGCACGATGAAACAGTGCTCCCGAGTTTTTTGCAGTTTGGCTTGTGTTTCGATGCGAAGAGCATCATGAGAAAGCTGTCTTGACGGTGGGTGCAGTCGCCCTGGTTAAAATACTGAATTTGTCACGCTTGGTGCATCTCAAGAATGTCTGTTGAATCCATGGCTAATGTTCTTGCTGTAGTGCGGCGGCTCGGAATGTCGATTGCACTTTTTCTGGTCCTTCCCCTGTTGTTCCTCCTTGTATATATCGAATGGCTGCACGCGCCCACAAATGCTTTTGCAGTTCACCTGCGCGTGGTTGCTGAGATAGCAGTAGCCATGGCAGGCATTCGGCTCTTGATCGGCCTGTTGCCGGTCGGAATCTTGCTTAGGCGAGTCCTAGCATCCGTAATGATCGCCTGCGTGCTCTTTGGTTTTATCGCCTTGTATGCCGGAGCTTTTGTTGGGATGAAATTTTGGGGGCGAGTGGCCTCGGTACAGCTGCTCTCTACTTACGTGTCACAGGGGCCAGAAACCCTAAAAGCATTGGGTATCAGCCTTTATGGGGTCGCGGGTGCCATTGGCGTCCTGTTCTTATTGATCGCAATTGCAGTATTCTGGTATTTAAAAAAATATGATTGGGTTTCGGCTTCTCGAGAGACATTGTCTCCCGCAACATTGGGAATAGTGACTGCGGGTTTGCTGTGTGTTTTTGCTATTTATGTGGCCTCATTCGAGGCTCAGGGTTGGGCTAGGGAGGCGGAGCCGTTAAGCCTGGCATTGTTTCCCGGACAAGGGGAAGTGGGAGCGCAAAGCCATCATATGAATTTCATGCGAATGGCTGAGTTGCAGAAAGGACAGGATGCTTCTCGTACTTCGTACGTTCCCAGCGTTGATGCACACAGAAGTAATGTCGTTCTGATTGTTGTCGACGCATTCCGTGCGGATCATCTCTCCTTGTTGGGCTATCGGACCAGGACGACCCCAAATTTAGAACACCTGAGGTCTCAGGGAACGATGACTGTGGCAACGTCAGCGGTAGCGGTATGCAACGAGTCATTCTGCGGTCTGCGTGGCTTTGCGAGTTCCCAGTCTGTTGCCAATCAGGCAGAGCGCCCATTTACAATGCATGAGGTTTTGAAGAAATACGGATATAAAGTTAATCTGATTCTCTCTGGTGATCATACGCATTTCTATGGTTTGTCCCATATGTATGGGCAGGTCGATAGCTATTTTGATGGTGCCTCTCAGCGGGGGCGCTATGTAAATGATGATCGACTTCTGCTAGATCATCTGGATGCGCAGCCGAAATGGGACGGAACTCCCGTCATGTTTCAGTTTCATCTGATGTCGTCCCACCCTCTTGGCCTGCGCTTTGATGAGACGCCGGAGTTTGGTCCTGGACGAGCCTATGTGCTGGAGCATGGGACCTCCGCCCAGGCAGTCAAATCCGCCGTTAATTATTATGATAGAGGTGTTCTTCAGGCCGATACGGTTATCTCGGAACTGTTGAGTAAACTAAAAGCGCTTGGATACCTCGAGGATGCACTGGTCGTCATTACTGGAGATCACGGCGAGTCGCTGGGTGAGCATGGGCTGTACACCCATGCTCAGAGCGTCTGGGAAGAGTCCTTGCGGGTTCCGTTCTTATTGATGTCCTTCGGACAGGCCGATCCCGTTTCGTTACTTCCTGCTAAAGAGATTTCACAGGTCGATATTGCACCGACGCTGCTTCACGCGCTTGGAATGAAGGTTCCGGATAGCTGGGAGGGAGTTGCACTCCAGGTGCCTTACAATCGTCGCTACATCGATTTTCAACAGAATCAATTTCTGGGCTTGATCGATACGCAGTCAGACGCGCTCTACAAGTTCTGGATAGATACCCGTTCCGGACAGAAATTCACTTTTAGTTTGGTGTCTGCCGATAAAGAGAAAACAGATGTCACGGGACAGGTTCCAGCAGCGCTTCAACGTGAGTGGCGTGAATATTTGATCAAACAGTCGGCAACGTTGCCGGTTGATGCTCATCTGGGTTTCTGAGGCCGATTGATATCGTCGGCTGAACAGATTGCTACCCCTTGCAAGGGACAGCGTGCCGTCCGAAGAGCAGAAAGCGGGATTTGATCTCTAGCGACATAGCCACAAGAAAATGCATCAAGAGATGGGCTTTCTTGTGGCAGTGAACGCCAATCAGTCCTTCCGGCGCTTGAGCTGATCCTGCAACTGCGTCGGCAGGCCGCGGATGATCAGCATGTCGCGCTCTTCGTCGTACTCCACCTTGCTGCCCAGCAGGTGGGCCTCGAAGCTGATCGACAGCCCCTCGGCGCGGCCGGTGAAGCGGCGGAACTGGTTGAGGGTGCGCTTGTCCGCCGGGATCTCCGGCGCCAGGCCGTAGTCTTTGTTGCGGATGTAGTCGTAGAAGGCGCGCGGGGCCTGTTCGTCCATCAGCTCGGAGAGCGCGTCCAGGGCCATCGGCTCGCCGATCTTGGCCTGGCTGGTGGCGTAGTCGACCAGCACGTCGGTCTTCTCGCGGGCCTGCGCTTCGGGCAGGTCCTCGCTTTCCACGTAGTCGCTGAAGGCCTTGAGCAGGGTGCGGGTCTCGCCCGGTGCGTCGACGCCTTCGGTGCAGCCGATGAAGTCGCGGAAGTAGTCCGAGACCTTCTTGCCGCCCTTGCCCTTGATGAAGGAGATGTACTGCTTGGAGGTCTTGTTGTTGCGCCACTCCGAGCAGTTGATCCGCGCCGCCATGTGCAACTGGCCGAGGTCGAGGTGGCGGGAGGGCGTGACTTCCAGCGCGTCGGTCACCGCCACGCCTTCGCTGTGGTGCAGCAGGGCGATGCTCAGGTAGTCGGTCATGCCCTGCTGGTAGTGGCAGAACAGCACGTGGCCGCCGGTGGAGAGGTTGGACTCTTCCATCAGGCTCTTCAGGTGCTCCACCGCCTGCTTGCTGAAGGCGACGAAGTCCTTGCCGCCGTCCAGGTACTCGGCCAGCCAGCCGCTGAACGGAAAGGCGCCGGACTCCTCCTGGAACAGGCCCCAGGCCTTGTTCGGCTTGGCGTTGTAGCTCTCGTTGAGATCGGCCATGAGGTTCTCGATGGCCTGGGAATCGCCCAGTTCGGCGTCGCGCGCGTGCAGCGTGGCGGGGTTGCCGTCGGGCTTCTTGTCGATCAGGTGGACGATGGCGTGACGAATCGGCATCTCGGGCTCGGCTCAGGACGTGGGGCAAAGCCGCCAGTTTACCCGAGCTCGTGGCGTATTGCCGCTCAGGCCGCCGAGTCGCGCGGCAGGTTTTCCCGTTCGCGGCGGTTGCGACGCAGCTGGCGCAGGCGGCGGATCACGTAGTTCAGGTGCAGGTGCAGTTCGTACAGCTCGTTGTAGTACGACAGCGGCACTTCGACGCGCGACAGCTCGGCCTCCAGCTTTTCCAGGCGCTCGATCTCGCGGGTCAGCTCGGCGCTGCCGGTGTGTTCGTCCAGGTGCCGGTCGATCTCGCGCAGGAAGCGATACCAGCGGTAGATGCGCGCACGGATGCGCCAGCGGTACAGCGGCCCGACCGACTTGAACAGCGGAATGAGGATGGCGATGAAGGGAATCAGCAGGACGATGTAACGGTCGGCCAGCGAGGCGATGCGGAACGGCAGGAAGCGCTGCAGCAGCGGCAGGCCGCTCTTGTAGTAGCGCTCGGCGTCCTCGGCCAGGCGCAGGGTGTGCGGCTCGGCGCTGGGGAAGGCGCCGGGCGCGTCGAGCAGGGTGCCGGGCTTCATCACCTGGCGCGCGGCTTCGAGGATCAGCGGCGTGAGCGCCGGGTGGAAGTTGTCGTTGACCACCAGCGTAGCGAGCGGCGAGAGGGTGACGAGATTGCGGTGGGGCACGTTCTGTTGCAGGTTCAGCAGGCCCTCGCCCAGCTCCACGTGCTTGAGGAACGGCAGGCGCGCCTCGTAGGCGGCGGCGCGGCGGAAGCCGGCGAGCATCAGCGCGGGACTGGCGGCCAGGCGCTGGATCAGCGGGTTCTCCGCCGGGCCGACGAAGAAGGCCGCGTCCAGGCTGCCGGCAAGCAGAGCGGAGGCGGCGATGTCGCTGCCGCTGGCCTGCCAGCCGGGTGGGTAGTGCGCGGCGTCGATGCCGTTGGCCTCGAGCAGCGCCGCGGTGATCGCCTCGGTGCCGCTGCCCGGCGAACCCAGGGCGACGCGCAGGTTCAGCAGGTCGGTGAGCTGGTCGATGCTCACGTCACGGCGCTGGAACAGCCACAGCGGCTCCTGGAACATGGCGCCGAGGCTGCGCAGCTTGTCGCGTTGCTGCGGCTCGAACTGGCGTTCCTGGCCGCTCTGCACGAGGCCGATGTCGATGCCGCTGTGCTCGTCCAGCAGCCGCTCCATGTTCTGTCGCGAGCCGGCGCTGGGCACCAGCTTCAGCTCGAAGCCCTGCTTGGCCAGCTCGACCTTGAGCTTGTTGGCGAAGGCCACGTAGCCGCCATCGGCCACGCCGGTGGTCATGGTCGCGGTCATCGGGGCGGGCGGCGCGACGAAATAGAAGACCGCGAACACCAGCGCCGCCAGCACCGGGACCACCCACAGGTTGGCGCGGACCAGGATGGCGAGGTCGCGCAGCATGTTGATCAGGCGTTGCATGGTGTCCTGTCCGACTCGGCTCTTGCTGAAAAGATAGCCAGCCGCGCGCGGGCTTTCCTCGCCGGGTATCATCGGCGCCCTTGAACGGCATTCGGGACAGCAGGCGCATGCGCATCCTCCACACCTCCGACTGGCACCTCGGCCAGCACTTCATGGGCAAGAGCCGCGAGGCCGAACACCGCGCCTTCTGCCGCTGGCTGGTGGAGCAGGTGCGCGAGCACGCCGTGGACGCGGTGCTGATCGCCGGCGACATCTTCGACACCGGCGCGCCGCCCAGCTACGCCCGCGAGCAGTACAACCGCTTCATCGTCGAGCTTCGCGAGACTGGCGCGGCGCTGGTGGTGCTCGGCGGCAACCACGACTCGGTGGCGATGTTGGAAGAGTCGCGCGAGCTGCTGGCGGTACTCGGCACGCGAGTTGTCGCGGCCGTAGGTACGGACCTCGACCAGCAACTGCTGGTGCTGCCGCAGCGCGACGGCACGCCCGGCGCGCTGCTCTGCGCGATCCCCTTCCTGCGCCCGCGCGACCTGCTGGCCAGCCAGGCCGGGCAGAGCGCACAGGACAAGCAACTCGCCCTGCAGCAGGCCATCCAGGCGCACTACCAGGCGCTCTTCGCCCTCGCCGAAGCCAGGCGCGCGGAGCTGGGCGGCAAGCTGCCGATCATAGCCACCGGGCACCTGACCACCGTGGGCGCGAGCGCTAGCGAATCGGTGCGCGAAATCTACGTCGGCAGCCTTGAAGCCTTCCCCACTACGGCCTTCCCCCAGGCTGACTACATCGCCCTCGGACATATCCACAGGCCGCAGAAGGTCGGCGGCCTGGAGCACATCCGCTATTGCGGCTCGCCGATCCCGCTGAGCTTCGACGAGGCGCGGCAGACGAAGGAGGTGTTGCTGGTCGACCTCGACGAGAACGGCCTGCGCGCCGTGACGCCGCTGCCGGTGCCGTGCTTCCAGCACTTGCAATCGCTGGCCGGCAACCTCGAAAGCCTGCCCGCCGCGCTGGCCGAGGCCGCGCGCCTGGGCTCGGCGGAGCAGCCGGTGTGGCTCGAAGTGCTGGTGCGCGAGGACGACTACCTCAGCGACCTGCAGGTACGCATCGAGAAGCTCTGCGCCGAATTGCCGGTGGAAGTGCTGCGTACCCGCCGTGAGCGCGGCAACCAGCAGGCCGGGTTGTTCAGCGAAGCGCGCGAGACGCTCGACGAGCTTTCCGCCGAGGATGTCTTCGAACAGCGCCTGGACGCCGAGACCCTGGAGCCGCCGCTGCGCCGGCAACTGACCGGGTTGTACCGCGAAGTCGTCGCCGAGCTGAGCGAGGAGCAAGCCTGATGCGCATCCTCAGTCTGCGTCTGAAGAACCTCAACTCGCTCAAGGGCGAGTGGAAGATCGACTTTTCTGCCGAGCCATTCCGCGACAACGGCCTGTTCGCCATCACCGGGCCCACCGGCGCCGGCAAGACCACACTGCTCGACGCCATCTGCCTTGCGCTCTACCACCGCACGCCGCGGATGAACACGCTGTCGCAGAGCGGCAACGAGCTGATGACCCGGCACACCGCCGACTGCCTCGCCGAGGTCGAGTTCGAGGTGAAGGGCCAGCGCTACCGCGCCTTCTGGAGCCAGCGCCGCGCCCGCGACAAGATCGATGGCGCGCTGCAGGCGCCCAAGGTCGAGCTGGCGCGCATCGACGTGGCTGGCGGTGAGGGCGAGATCCTCACCGACAAGATCAACGACAAGCTGCGCCAGACCGAACAACTCACCGGCCTCGACTTCGGCCGCTTCACCAAGTCCATGCTGCTGGCCCAGGGCGGGTTCGCCGCCTTCCTCGAAGCCAACGCCAACGAGCGCGCCGAACTGCTGGAAGAGCTCACCGGCACGGAAATCTACGGGCTGATCTCGCAGCGCGTGTTCGAACGCACCCGCGAGGCCCGCGCCAGCCTCGACCAGCTGCGCGCACGCGCCGAAGGCATGGAGCTGCTGAGCGTCGAACAGCGCGCGGAGCTGGAAGCCGAGGCTGAGCGCCTGCTGGCCGAGGAACAACCGCTCAACCAGCGCCAGCAGGACCTGCAGGCTCAACGACGTTGGCGCGAGGACATGACGCGAGCTGAACAGCAGCGACAGCAAGCGCTGGAGCGCGAGAGCCAGGCGCGCCTGGCATTGGAAAACTCGTCTGCCGACCTGCAACGCCTGGCCGCCAGCGAGCCGGCGGCGCGCCTGCAACCGTTGCACCAGGGCTGGTCCCAGGCGCAACAACGCGCTGCACAGGCACAAGGGGCGCTGGAAGATATCCAGCGCCAGCAACGGGACAATGCCGAGAAGCTTATCCGCAGCCTCTGGCAGGCCAGCCGCCATGCCTTGCAACTCCGCGAGCAGCGGCAGGGCGCGTTGGAGCATCTGGTCGAGCAACGCCGGCAGGTTCAGCAGCAACTGGCCGAACAGCCGCAGCGTTCGCGTCTCGGAGAGCTGCTGGGCGGTTGGAAAGTGCAGTTCGAGCTGCGCGAGCAACTGCGCGGTGAGCACGCCGGCGCGCAGTCGCGTTTGCAGGAGGCCAGCCTTAGCATCGAATCCCTCGACGCGAAGTTGGCTGCGCAGCGCGCGGCCCTGGCCACGGCTGAGCAACAGCTGAATGCGGCACGCGAAGCCGAGACGCAACGCCAGCAGGCGTTGCAGGTGCTGCTGGGGGAGGGCGGCGAGTCCGGCCTGCGCGAGCATTGGCAACGTCTGCAACAGCAGGCGCGGACCCTCGATCGCCTGGAGCAGATCGCCGACGCTCGCCAGCAGGGCGCCGCGCAGGTCGCCCGCCTGCAGCCGCAACTCGACGCCTTGCAGCAGCGACAGCAGCAGAAGAACGGCGAAATCGCCGCGCTGCGCGAGCGCTACAAGACGCTGAAGCAGCAGGTCGCCGACAAGGAAAAACTGCTCGAACAGGAACAGCGCATCCAGGCCCTGGAGGCCTATCGCGCGCAGCTGCAGCCGGGCGAAGCCTGCCCGCTGTGCGGTTCCCACGAGCACCCGGCCATCGCCAGCTACCAGGCGCTGGACGTCTCTCAGACTCGCCGCGATCTGGACGAATGCAAATCCGCCCTGGCCGCGCTGGAAGAGCAGGGCAAGGCGCTGGCCGGTGAGCTCGCGCGCCTGGAGGCCCAGGCAGAACAGGCCCGCCAGCAGCTCGACCAGAGTCACCAGCAACAGCAGCAACTGGATGCCGATTGGCAACGTCTGCTCGCCGAGCAGGCCCTGCAGATCGCCGACGTGGCCGCGCTGAATGCGGCACGGCAGGCACAGGAAACGGCCCTGGCGCAGGTCCAGGAACGGCTCGCCGCTGTCGATGCCGGCAAGGCCGAGCTGCAACGCGCGACTGCTGCTCGCGAAGCCAGCGAGCGCAATCACGGCAGCGCGCTCCAGCAGCAGGCTCTGTTGCAGCGCGATCTGGAGAACGCCCGTCAGCGCCTTGCCGAGCAACAACATCGCCTGGCGCAGGTGCAGGCCCAGGAAGAGCAGCAGGCCGGCGTTCTGCTGGCCGCGCTGGACGGCTTTGCCGATGCCTTGCCGAATGACGCGGCAAGCTGGCTCGCCGCGCGCGAACAGGAGTGGCGCGACTGGCAAAAACTCCAGCAGCGCGACCAGCAGTTGCAGGCGAGCGAGAGCGAGGCGCGCACCGCGCTCGGCGAGGCCGAAACCCAGGCCGCGCAGTGGGCGGCACGTTGGCAGGCCAGCGGCGAGCAACCCCTGCCGGAGCCGGCGCCCGCCGATGATCCACAGCAAGCAATGGAAGCAGCGGCCAGTGCCTTGGCCGAGGCGCAGCGTCAGGCTGATGCGCTGGGCGGGCGCGAGCAGAGCCTGGCGGCCCAATTGGAGCAGACGCGCGCTCAAGCAGCTGACAGCGAAAGCACGTGGCAACGTGCGCTGGAGGAGAGCCCCTTCGCCGACCTGGAAGCCTTCCTGGCTGCGCTGCTGGACGACGCAGAACGTGCAAGCCTGGCCGACCTCAAGGCGCGCCTCGACACCGCGCTGACCGAAGCCATCGCCTTGCGCGCGGCGGCCGAGGAAAGCGAGACACGGCTGCGCGCCGAGCCGCGCACCGAGCTGGCGTTGGCCGAACTGGACGAGCAGTTGCAGGCCCTCGCCGTACAACTTCGCGAACTCGGCCAGCGCCAGGGCGAAGTGCGCGCACAGTTGCTGGGCGACGATGCGCGTCGCGCCAGCCAGCAGGCTCTGTTCGCCGAGATCCGGGCGCAGGAGGAAAGCCATGATCTCTGGCAGCGCCTCAACGGATTGATCGGCTCGTCCGACGGCGCCAAGTACCGGCGCTTCGCCCAGGGCCTGACCCTCGATCACCTGGTGCATCTCGCCAACCGCCAATTGCAGCGCCTGCATGGCCGTTACCAATTGGCGCGGCGCAGCGAAGGCGAGCTGGAGCTGGAGGTGGTCGACACCTGGCAGGGCGACGTCGCCCGCGATTGCCGCACGCTGTCCGGCGGCGAGAGCTTCCTGGTCAGCCTGGCGCTGGCCCTGGCGCTGTCCGACCTGGTCAGCCACAAGACCAGCATCGATTCGCTGTTCCTCGACGAAGGCTTCGGCACTCTCGACGGCGAGACCCTGGAAGTCGCCCTCGATGCCCTCGACAGCCTCAACGACAGCGGCAAGACCATCGGCGTGATCAGCCACGTCGAGGCGCTGAAGGAGCGCATCCCGGTGCAGCTGAAAGTGCACAAGGGCGTGGGCATGGGGTACAGCCGGCTGGATGCACGCTTCGCGGTGAAGCCCTGAGGCGATGCGGCGCACCCGCCCCGGGTGCGCTGACTTGCAATCGAGGCAACCCGATATAGGCTCAAGGGCGCACTCTTCGCCAAGAAGGTCATGCGCAGGGAGTGCGTCCGGCTCGTCCCATGCCGCCATGCGCGGCGCACCCAGGGGCGGCATCCACAGACCCCGGAGGTGATCGAAGATGAAGAAATCCGCAGCCACCGCGAAGAAACCGGCGGCCGCCAAACCCGCCGCGAAACCGGCCGCCAGCAAGGCCGCTGCGAGCAAACCCGCTGCCAAGCCTGCCGCTGCCAAACCGGCTGCGAAGGCTGCCGCCAAGCCTGCGGCCAAGAGCGCCAGCGCCGCCGCGAGCAAGCCCGCACCGCGCCGCGCACCGGCCCTGGCCACGCCCTCGGACCTGAGCAAGGACGCCACACGCGACCTCAGCGCCGCGCTCAGCCGCCTGCTCGCCGACGTCTTCGCGCTCTACCTGAAGACCAAGAACTTCCACTGGCACGTCAGCGGTCCGCACTTCCGCGACTACCACCTGCTGCTCGACGACCAGGCCACCGAACTCTTCGCCATGACCGACCCGATCGCCGAACGCGTGCGCAAGATCGGCGGCAATACCATTCGTTCCATCGGCCACATCGCGCGGGTCAAGCGCATCGCCGACAACGACGCCGAGTTCGTCCAGCCGCTGGACATGCTGGCCGAGCTGCAGGAGGACAACAAAACCCTCACTGCCCTGATGCGCGAAGTCCACGGCCTGTGCGACGAACACCGCGACATCGCCACTGCCAGCCTTCTGGAGAACTGGATCGACGAAACCGAACAGCGCACCTGGTTCCTCTTCGAAACCAGCCGCCGCGGCGATCCGACGGGGCATTGATCGATCCGCCAGCACCACGCAAAAGGCCCCGCAAGGGGCCTTTTGTTTTCACCGATGCCGACCGCCGCCACACCTTGCCCATCTTCGACGTCATGGTTGAAATCGGAGCGCTTGGGTGACGGAGATTCCACGGTCTAACTCGGCGGGCTCCGTAACCAGGGCCAAGCGACAAATGATGTCATCCGCCTTACGCGATTTGGAGAGTTTGGGGGTAGGTGGTTGGAGATCAGGAGTGCTTGCAGGTCATACAGGTGCAGGAATCGGCACGCTCTTCTGCACGTCAATATCGAGACTTCTTTTGCGGGTCGCTGGAGCGCCAGCGTAAAGAGCGTTTGGCTCGATATCTCGAGTAACGACGCTGTTGGCTGCCACTACGCTGTTGTCGCCGATGATGACTCCTGGAAGCACGACGGTGCCTGCCCCAATCCAGCAGTTGCTGCCTATTGATATGGGTGCGTCGAGATTCCTTTCATGGCGAATCGACGGGGATACGTGATGGGTGGTAGTGCAAAACTTGACGCCGGGACCGATAAGCGTGCGAGCGCCAATCGTGATGGGAGCGTTGTCCAGAAATATGCATCCGGTGTTGACGAAGACCCGATCACCAAAACTGATGTTGCCGTACTCGAAATAGAAGGGAGGGCGTATCACCGTGTTGCCCGGGGATATCACGCCGGTCTTCTGTAAGAGTCTGTTGTATTTCTTCTTGCCCAGGTCCGAGGCATTGAAGACCCGGCAGAAGTCTCGCGCGGTGATTCTTTTCTTGAGGCTGATCAGTAATCTGAAAAACATGATGCTTGCTGCCTGGTACGCGGCTTGAGCCCGAAACGGCGAAATCGGCACCGACAATGAATAGGCTTCAAGCCTGTTTCCTGTTGTCGTGCAGAGATTGAAACCAGTAGGCGACTGTAGATCGCAAATCTGTAGGGACTGATTCTGGAACGGCGATGTTACTGCCCGGAGGGGCTTGTCGCCACCAGGCGGCGAGTGAGGCGCAGGCCGGGGGGCTTCATCACTCAGTGGCCAAGCTAGCGCTCAGCTCGCTGGCCAGTCTGTCCCAGTCGCGCGTCGCTAAACCTGGCTCATCGTCGACGCCGCCGCCGAACTCGCAGCGCTTTGGGCAACTGCAGGTTCGACCCAGTGCGGACCGGCCAAACGGCGGATAACCCGGAGGGTCATACGCCGTACGTTCCATCCAACCCTCGTGCTTCAACGCCGCAGCCAGCCTCCCAGGCTGCGACGTGCGGGCTCTTCAATCGGCCGGCTGAAGCGCGGTAGCTCCTCCAGCGGCACCCATAACCCACCTTGCCATTCCAACAGGCTGACCCGCGCACCGTCCCAGCTGAGGAACGCCCGGCGCGGCTTCCACGCAGCGGTGGCGACCTGGTCGCGCAGCGTCGGGATCACCTCCTGGGTGAGCCAGCGGCGCAGGTGGCGATTCTCCGGGTGCTGGTAGCGGTAGAAGGCCTTGTAGAGCCCCGACTCGCTGATCAGCGTTTCGCTGTTGGCACCGCCAGCATGGGCGAGCAGGGCCTCGCGGCGTTGATCGTCCTCCAACTGGAGAACGATGCGTTCGGGATGCCGATGGCCCATCAGCCGGCAGAAATCGCGGGCGGCGAACCAGGGTTGGTCGTCGATCAGGACTGCGCGTAGCGGGCGGTTGAAGCGGAGGAAGGTGGTGGGGGTGTATGCGTCGTGCATGCTTCGAATTCCTTGTCGGAGTGAAGTGCTGCCACCTCCGCTGTCATTCGAAGGGTGGCAGACCGCGCGGGGTTGACAGACCGGGACAAGGACCGGCAGACCACAAGGGTCTCCCCGCGCGATCCGCCATTGAGCATTGCAGCAAACTGCATGCGTGCCTGTGCCTGCAGAAACATTCGCTGTTTCCGCATGCACCTGAGCGGCGCTATCGCGCCTTGTCGATTGGGCTGTCAAACCCGGCCACGGGATTGACCGTGACCGGCGCAGGATAGGCAGGTGACGAAGGGTGGGCAAGGAGAAGTGCAGGGGAGAGACGAGTTGTCGCGCAAGGAGGGGGCCCATGGAGTGGAGGCGACCCTGCAGGATTGGCGAACCGGCATCAGGAACCGGCAGACCCGAAGGCCTTCCCGCAGGGTCCGCCATGGACCGAGCAGCGAATCGCGCGAGGTTGACAGACCGGGGCTAGGAACCGGCAGGCGCGAGGCCTCCTCGCGCGATTCGTCGGCGAGCTTCGCAGGAAATTGGGAGGCTGGGGCCGCTGGCAAGGGCTTACGTCTCTTTCCAGGCGCATTGAGGATATTTCTGATCGGCCAGGAGCACTGTAGGAGCGAGCTTGCTCGCGAACCAGCCGTGCCGCCGAATCGTTCGCGAGCAAGCTCGCTCCTACAAAAGGGCGTGCCTATAGTGATCGTCTACCTTGCCCCAGGAGCCCGCCATGCTGATCCGTGCACAGACCTCGACGCTGCTCATCGTCGATATCCAGGAACGCCTTTATCCCGCCATCCACCAGGGCGAGCAGGTGCTCGAATACGCTGCCTGGCTGCTGGCACTGGCGCGGCGGTTGGGTGTGCCGACGCTGGCCAGCGAGCAGTACAGCAAGGGCCTTGGCCTTACCTTGCCGATGCTGCGTGAGCAACTGCCGGCCGAAGCGATTCTGGAGAAGATCGCCTTTTCCGCCGTGACCGATCCCGGCCTGCTGCAGATGCCCGGCGGTGAGCGCCGGCAGTTCGTGGTGTGCGGCACCGAGGCGCATGTCTGCGTGCTGCAGACCGTGCTCGGCCTTCTGGCGGAGGACCGTGAGGTCTTCGTGGTGGCCGAGGCCGTTGGTTCGCGGCGGCCCGAGGACAGGGCGCTGGCGCTGGAGCGCATGCGCCAGGCCGGCGCGGTGATCGTCAGCCGCGAGATGGTTGCCTTCGAGTGGCTGGAGCGTGCCGGCAGCGAGATTTTCCGCAGCATCAGCCGCGAGTTCATCCGCTAGCGATACCAGGCGCCGCGCGCTTCGGCGTCGTGGAAGGTCCAGGCGACGAAGCGGCTCTGCTTCTGCCCCTGGGCCATGTCCACGGTGCGTACCAGTAGTGCGCCGGCCTGCTTGAGGGCGCGGCGGAAGTCGTCGAGGTTGCCGGCCTTGGAAACCAGCGAGCTGAACCACAGCACCTGCTGCGCCACGTCCGTGCTCTCCCGCGCCATGCGCCGCAGGAAGGCGATTTCGCCGCCTTCGCACCACAGCTCGTTGCTCTGCCCGCCGAAGTTGAGCAGCGGCAGTTTGCGCGACGGGTCGAGCTTGCCGAGGTTCTTCCATTTGCGTTTGCTGCCCGCGCTGGCCTCTTCGGGTGAGGCGTGGAACGGCGGGTTGCACAGGCTGGCGTGGAAGCGTTCGTCGCTGTGCAGCAAGCCGTGGAAGATGTGCTTCGGTTCGGGCTGCTGGCGCAGTTCGATGGCTTCGGCCAGGCCCGGGTTGGCCATGACGATGTTGCGCGCCGAGGCCAGGGCGGCGGGCTCGATGTCGGCGCCGAGGAAGTGCCAGCCGTAGTCGCGGTGGCCGATCAGCGGGTAGATGCAGTTGGCGCCCACGCCAATGTCCAGCAGGCGCACGGCGTGGCCGCGCGGCACGCTGCCGGCGTTGTCCTCGGCGAGCAGGTCGGCCAGGTAGTGCACGTAGTCGGCACGGCCGGGGATCGGCGGGCAGAGGAAGTCGGCGGGAATCTCCCAGTGGGCGATGCCGTACTGCGCCTTCAGCAGCGCGCGGTTGAACACCCGCACCGCCTGCGGGTTGGCGAAGTCGATGCTCGGCTTGCCGTAGGGGTTGGTGATCACGTACTCGCCGAGCTCGGGCCTTGCGGCAATCAGTGCGGGAAAGTCGTAGCGGCCCTGGTGGCGGTTGCGCGGGTGCAGCAGGTCGGGCTTCTTCGCGGCGGGATCGCGCAGCGGCTGGGGTTTCGCGGGACGTTTCGGCGGCTTCGGCATGACGGGCGGCGGGGCAGGGGAGCGGAGGGGGATTTTCCCACAGAACCGCGCGTTCTGCTCTTCGTAGGATCGAGGGGGACGCCTAGTCCTTGCTCGCGAACAGCCCTGCGTGGAGTCGGTTCGCGAGCAAGCTCGCTCCTACAGGGGGGCGGGGTCGAGCCCGGTTCGTTGTGCGCAACTGGGTTCCCGCGTTCGCGGGAATGACGTTCGGCATGATGCGTCGTCCCCGCGAACGCGGGGATCCAGAAAACGTGCCTCAGGGGTACTCCAGCACCGCCTTGATCTTCGGAAGGTTGGCCTCGATCCAGCGCGGGTCGATGGCGCCCCAGTCGCGGATGCGGTAGTGCCCGGCGTTGTTGCGTTCGCCGTCGTGCTGCTCGAACACGCAGTCGATATCCAGGTCGGCCAGCGCGGCCAGGGTGTCCTGGGCGGTGCGGCGGGGCATGCCGGTGGCTTCCATCAGCGCCGGCACGCTGCTCGCCTTGCCGCTGTCGACCAGCCAGGCGACGTACAGGCGGCGGTAGAAACTGCTCTTGGTCTTGCTCACTTCCATGGGGTGTTCCTTGTTCTATTAGTGCAGGGGCAGCAGCCAGGGCACCAGCAGCACGCTGACGATCATCACCAGCAGGGTGAAGGGGACACCGACTTTAACGAAGTCGCCGAAGCGATAGCCACCGGGGCCGAGCACCAGGGTGTTCACCGGCGAGGAAATCGGCGTCATGAAGGCGGCCGAGGCGGCCAGCGCGACGATCATGGCGAAGGGCTCCGGCTCGGCGCCCAGGGCCTTGGCCGTGGCGATGGCGACCGGCGCCATCAGCACGGCAGTGGCCGTGTTGGAGATGAACAGGCCGATCAGCGCGGTGAGCAGGAACAGGCTGGCGAGGATCAGGTAGGGGCCGGCGCCGCCCAGCGCGGCCACCAGGCCCTGCACGGCCAGGGCGATGCCGCCGGTCTTCTGCAGGG
Organism: Pseudomonas sp. QL9; assembly: GCF_041409665.1. Taxonomy (NCBI): domain Bacteria; kingdom Pseudomonadati; phylum Pseudomonadota; class Gammaproteobacteria; order Pseudomonadales; family Pseudomonadaceae; genus Pseudomonas; species Pseudomonas sp. QL9. The sequence goes on along the minus strand of NZ_CP166971.1, from coordinate 1,575,811 downwards.
CCAGGGCGAAGGGCAGCATGCCGACGATCAGCACCAGGCTCGGCCAGTGGATGGCGCGGTAGGCGCTGTCCATGTCGATGCAGCGGAAGGCGCCCATCAGCAGGCAGGCGATGAGCGCGGCGACCACGTTGGGCACCATGCCGCTGACCATCAGCACCACCATCAGGCCGAGGGCGAACAGCGCGTGCGGCGCCTGGCTCGCGGCGGGCACGGCTTCGTCCACCTCGGCCGGCAGGTTGAGCACCAGGAAGTCGCGACCGCTGCTCTGCAACTGGCGGATGGCTTTCCAGGTTCCGACCACCAGCAGCGTGTCGCCGACTTTCAGTTTCGCCTCCAGCAGACCTTCGACCAGCGCCTCGCCGGCGCGGCGCAGGCCCACGACGTTGAGGCCGTACTGGCTGCGGAAGGCGAGCTCCAGCACGCTCTTGCCGAGCAGCCGGGACTCCGGCGGCAGCATCACCTCGGCCATGCCGACCTCGTGGGCGCGTTCGGTGAAGTAGTCGCCGTGCAGGCTCAGCGGCTCCAGGCCGTATTCGTGGTAGAGGGCGAGCAGGTCGATGTCCGGCTGGAACAGGTCAACCAGCAGCACGTCGCCGGCCTGCAAGACCACCTCGGCGCTGGGGCTGAGGATCTTCATGCGGAAGCTCGCCAGGCGCTCGATGGCGATGACGTTGGTGCCGCGCTGCGAGCGCAGCTGGACTTCACCGAGGGTGACACCGATCAGCTTGGAGCCGGGGCGGATGCGCAAGCGGCGTTCGCGCCCGGCCAACTGGTAGTCGCGGATCAGGTCGCTGAGCGAGCGGCGTTGCGTGGCGTTGCCGCCGGCTCCTTCGTTCGCGCCAAGCCAGCGGCGGGCGACGAGCATGTAGGCCACGCCGAAGGCGAGGATCAGCAGGCCGATGGGGGTGAAGCTGAAGAAGGTGAAGCCCGGCTCGCCCTCGCGCACCAGTTCGCTGTGCACCACCATGTTCGGCGGCGTGGCGACCAGGGTGAGCATGCCCGAGATCAGCCCGGCAAAGCTCAGGGGCATCATCAAGCGAGCAGGTGAGACGCGCAGCTTCCCGGCGACGCTGAGTACTACCGGGATGAAGATCGCCACCACGCCGGTGGAGCTCATCACCGAACCGAGCCCGGCCACCGCCAGCATCAGCAGCACCAGCAGGCGGTTCTCGTCGTTGCCGGCCTTCTGCGCGAGCCATTCGCCGATGCGGTAGGCCACGCCGGTGCGCACCAGGCCTTCGCCGATGACGAAGAGTGCGGCAATCAGGATCACGGAAGGATCGGCGAAGCCGGCCAGGGCTTCCGACACGCTGAGCACACCGGACAGCGGCAGCGCGACTATCACCAGCAGGGCCACTACGTCCATCCGCGGGCGGTTGAGGATGAACAGCGCCACCGCGGTGGCGAGCAGGAACAGGACCCAGAGCAGTTGCGGATTCATGTGCTTCCCTAGCCAGACTTCGCAGCACATTCTGCCTGCGGATAAAGACGAAATGCCTTGATCCGATGCAGCTTAGCGAAGCCTGGCCGGGACGCAGCGGTGTGTCAGCTCAGCCGGGCGACGGGTGTGATCTGCCGTGGATCGGTGCGCAGTTCGATCAGCGCCGGCTTGCCGCTGGCCTGGGCGCGCTGGAAGGCGGCGGCGAAGTCCTCGGTGCGTTCGACGAGTTCACCGTGGGCGCCGAAGGCGCGGGCGAGGGCGACGAAGTCCGGGTTATGCAGTGCCGTTCCGGAGATGCGGCCCGGGTATTCGCGTTCCTGGTGCATGCGGATGGTGCCGAGCATGCCGTTATTCACCACGATCACGATCAGCGCCGCGCCGAACTGCACGGCGGTGGCCAGCTCCTGCGGGTACATCATGAAGCAGCCGTCGCCGGCGAAGCACACCACGCTGCGCTGCGGATCGCGCAGCTTGGCGGCGATGGCGGCGGGGAAGCCGTAGCCCATGGCGCCGTTGGTGGGGGCAAGTTGGCACCGCGCCGCACGATAGCGATAGAAGCGGTGTACCCACACGGCATAGTTGCCGGCGCCGTTGCTGATGACGGCGTTCTCGGGAAGGGTTTCGGCGAGGTAGCCGACCACCGCCGCGAGGTCGACGCCAGCCAGTTCGGCCGAGGGCGCCGGTGGCGTCGAATAGGCGAGGTAATCGGCGCGGGCTTCGGCCGTCCATTCGCTCCACGGGCGCTCGGTCAGCGGCGGCAGGGCATCCAGTGCGGCAGCGATGGCCGGCATGCTCGCCTGGATCGGCAGCGCGGACTGGTAGACGCGGCCCAGTTCGGCAGCGTCCGGATGGATGTGGATGAGCGTCTGCTTCGGCTGCGGGCTCTGGATCAGCGTGTAGCCGGCGCTGGGCGTTTCGCTCAGGCGCGAGCCAAGCACCAGCAGCAGGTCGGCTTCCTGCACCCGCGCGGTGAGCTTGGGCGAAGCACCGAAGCCGAGCTGCCCGACGTACTGCGCGTCGCGGTTGTCGTACAGGTCCTGGCGGCGGAACGAGGCTACCACCGGCAGGTCATTGGTCTTGGCGAAGCACTGCAAAGCATGGCGTGAGGATTCGTCCCAGCCGGTGCCGCCGATGACCAGCAACGGCTTGCGCGCGCGGCTGAGCAGGCTGCGCAGCTCATGCAGGGCGGCGGCCGGCGGGGCGGCCTGGGGAATGCGCGGAGCGGGAACGTCGGCGACCTGGGCGGAACCGAACAGCACTTCCTCCGGCAGGCCGATCACCACCGGGCCGGGACGGCCGGACTGGGCGACGGCGAAGGCCTGGGCGACCACTTCCGGAATGCGCGCGATGTCGTCGATCTCCGTGGCCCACTTGGCCAGGCCGCCGAACATCTGCCGGTAGTCCACTTCCTGGAAGGCCTCGCGGCCCATGAAGGCGCTTTCCACCTGGCCGACGAAGAGAATCATCGGCGTCGAATCCTGTTTGGCGGTGTGCACGCCGTTGGCCGCGTGGGTCGCCCCCGGGCCGCGGGTGACGAAGCAGATGCCCGGGCGGCCGGTGAGCTTGCCGTAGGCGTCGGCCATGTTCGAGGCGGCGCCTTCGTGGCGGGTGACGAAGGTGCGGATGCTGCTCGCGTCGTGCAGGGCGTCGAGCACCGGCAGGTAGCTTTCGCCGGGGATGCAGTAGACGGTGTCCACCGCATTGCCCAGCAGGGCGTCGACGAGGATCTGGCCGCCGTTGCGGACGGGGAGGTCGGACATGGTTCGGGCTCCTGTGGATAACGGGCCGCGGCCGCTCCGACGGAGCGCCGACGAGCCCCGCCGGGCGCGGCCCGGCGTGCCGATCTTCGGGGCAAAGGGGCAGGTGCGCCAAGCGACCTTTCTTCACGAGGTCATTCCGCGCCGGAATGACGCATGTGGCAATCGGTCTGGTTCGGCCCGGGGGAGGCTGGACTAAGGTGTTCGGGGTCTTTGAATCACCACGAAAGGAGGCCCGCCATGCGCTCTCAAGGATTTCATCCGCTGCTCGCGGCTCTGCTGCTAGGCACCAGCTTGCCAGCCCACGCCACGCTACCCCAGGCGCCTGGTTACATCGACGATAGCGCCTACCCGGCGGCAGCCAGGCAACGCATCCTGCCGCCGATGTTCGAGCAGAAGCTCGCCAGCACCCGCTACCTCGCCAAGGCCGGTGACCCGCTGATCACCCTCGCCGAATCCAGCGGCTTCACGCAGACCAGCGACTATCACCAGACCCGCGAATATCTGCAGAAGCTGGTCGAGGCCTCCGCCGGCAAGCTGCAGCTGACCGAGCTGCCGGAGAAGAGCGCCACCGGCGAAACGATGTTGCTGGTGACCGCCTCGACCCTGGCCGACAAGTCGCCGGCCGCGCTGAACCAGTCCGGCAGGCCGACGCTCTTCGTCGAGGCCGAGATTCATCCCGGCGAAGCCAACGGCAAGGACGCGATGTTCATGCTGCTGCGCGACATGGTCACCGGCGCCAAGCCGCTGGCCGGGTTGCTGGAGAAGGTCAACATCCTCTTCATCCCTACGGTCAACGTCGATGGCGACCTGCGCCGCAGCGCCTATGGGCGGATCAACCAGAACGGCCCGGCGGTCACCGGCTGGCGCGTCAACGGCCAGAACCTCAACCTCAACCGCGACTTCACCAAGCTCGACAGCGCGGAGATCCGCAACGTCGCCTGGGTGTTCAACCAGTACGACCTGAGCTTCTTCGCCGATACCCACTCCACCGACGGCGCCATGTACCCCTACGACAGCTCGTACTGCCACAACGGCAACGGCTGGTCGCCGGCCTCCAGCGAATGGATGGACAAGGTCATGCGCGGCCCGGTGTACAAGGAGCTGGAAGGCGACGGCCACGTGGTTCACGAGTGCATCAGCCTCAACGACAACCAGGACCCGGCCAAGGGTTACTACCCGTATCGCACAGACCTCGCGCGCTTCTCCAACCAGTACGGCGACATCCGCAACGTGCCCTCGGTCCTCATCGAGCAGCACGCGCTGCATCCCTACGAAACCCAGGTGCTGGGCAACTACGTGATGCTCAAGGCGATGTTCCAGGTGATCGGCGACAACGCCGATTCGCTCAAGGCGGCCATCGCCAAGGACCGCGAGCGCCTGCTGGCGGAGCAGGAGGTGACGCTCACCTGGAAGCCCGGCAAGGAACAGCACACGCCCTTCGTCGTCGGTGACTACCGCTACGAGCAGTCGCCGATCACCGGGGCGAAGACCATCGTATGGAGCAACAAGCCGAAGCAGCTGGAGGTGCCGATCAGCGACAACTCGGTGCCGGACCTCGTGGTCAGGCGGCCGAAGCAGTACGTGGTGCCGGTGCAGTGGAGCGAGGTCATCGCCCGCCTGAAGGCCCACGGCATCCAGATGAAGACCCTGGACCAGCCGACGCCCATCGAGGTGACGCTCTACCGCATGGACGGCATCAAGCTGGCCGGCGGCTTCGAGCCCGACCGCGCGGCGGCCAACGAGATTCCCGGCTATGAGGGGCACCTGCTGGTCAGCGGCAGCGCCAAGCCGTTCCAGCGCCTGCAGACCTTCCCGGCCGGCTCGGTGGTGATCGACACCGACCAGCCGCTGGGCGTGCTGGCGGTCAACCTGCTGACGGCCGAGAGCCCGGACTCCTTCTGGTCCTGGGGCTTCTTCAACTCGACCCTGGTGGTGGCCGAGGAGCCCGAGGAATACGTGATGGAGCCGATGGCGCGGAAGATGCTCGCCGAGGACCCGAAGCTGAAGGCCGAGTTCGAGCAGAAGCTGAAGAGCGACAAGGCCTTCGCCAAGAACCCGCAGGCGCGCCTGCAGTGGTTCTTCGAGCGCACGCCGTTCCATGACGTGAATGCCTATGTGTATCCGGTGGGGGCGGTGTTCTGAGGTTGGCTACGGCGTATAACCGCGAACGGTTGTACGCCCTACAGAAACGACAACGGCGCCCTAGGGCGCCGTTGTGCTTTACCGCCTGACCTTACAGGCTGGCGATCTTCTCGCGCTGCTGGATCAGGTTGGTGACGGCCTGCTCGGCTTCGGCGAGCTTGGCGCGTTCCTTCTCGATCACGTCGGCCGGGGCCTTGGCGACGAAGCCTTCGTTGGCGAGCTTGCCGCCGACGCGTTTGACTTCGCCTTCCAGGCGCTGGATTTCCTTGTCCAGGCGGGCCATTTCGGCGGCCTTGTCGATCAGCCCAGCCATTGGCACCAGCACCTGCAGGTCGCCGACCAGCGCGGTGGCGGACATCGGCGGCTCTTCGCCTTCGTCCAGCACGCGGATGGTTTCGAGCTTGGCCAGCTTCATCAGCAGCGGCTCGTTTTCGGCCAGGCGGCGGTGGTCCTCGGGCGAGGCGTTGTTAAGCACCAGGTCGATGCGCTTGGCCATGGAGATGTTCATCTCGCCGCGGATCTGGCGGATGCCCAGCATCAGCGCCTTGACCCACTCGATGTCACCCACGGCGGCGGCATCGATCTTCGACTCGTCGGCGATCGGCCAGGGTTGCAGCATCAGGGTGTCGCCGGACTTGCCAGCCTGGCCCTTGATGCGTTGCCAGATTTCTTCGGTGATGTACGGCATGAACGGATGCGCCAGGCGCAGCGCCACTTCCAGCACGCGGATCAGGGTGCGGCGGGTGCCGCGCTGACGCTCGATGGAGGCGTTCTCGTCCCACAACACCGGCTTGACCAGCTCCAGGTACCAGGCGCAGTACTCGTCCCAGACGAACTCGTACAGGGCCTGGGTGGCGAGGTCGAAGCGGAAGGCGTCGAGCTGGCGCGCGACTTCCTGCTCGGCGCGTTGCAGCTGGGAGATGATCCAGCGGTCCACCGAGGACAGCTCGACCGGCTCGCCATTCACGCCGCAATCCTTGCCGTCGGTGTTCTCGATGACGAAGTTGGCGGCGTTCCACAGCTTGTTGCAGAAGTTGCGGTAACCCTCGACGCGGCCCATGTCGAACTTGATGTCGCGGCCGGTGGAGGCAAGCGAGCAGAAAGTGAAGCGCAGGGCGTCGGTGCCGTAGCTGGCGATGCCTTCGGGGAACTCGGCCTTGGTCTGCTTGGCGATCTTCTCGGCGAGCTTGGGCTGCATCATGCCGCTGGTGCGTTTCTCCAGCAGCGCGTCGAGGGTGATGCCGTCGACGATGTCCAGCGGGTCGAGCACGTTGCCCTTGGACTTGGACATCTTCTGGCCGTGGCTGTCGCGCACCAGGCCGTGGACGTAGACGGTCTTGAACGGAACCTGCGCGCTACCGTCGCCGTTCTTGATGAGGTGCATCGTCAGCATGATCATCCGGGCGACCCAGAAGAAGATGATGTCGAAGCCGGTCACCAGCACGTCGGTGGGGTGGAAGGTCTTCAGGTACTCGGTCTGTTCCGGCCAGCCGAGGGTGGAGAAGGTCCACAGGCCCGAGCTGAACCAGGTGTCGAGGACGTCATCGTCCTGGCGCAGCTTGGCGTCGCCCAGGTTGTGCTTGGCGCGTACTTCCGCCTCGTCGCGGCCGACGTAGACGTTGCCGGCCTCGTCGTACCAGGCCGGGATGCGGTGGCCCCACCACAGCTGGCGGCTGATGCACCAGTCCTGGATGTCGCGCATCCAGCTGAAATACATGTTCTCGTACTGCTTGGGCACGAACTGGATGCGGCCGTCTTCCACTGCGGCGATGGCAGGCTCCGCCAGCGGCTTGGTGGAGACGTACCACTGGTCGGTCAGCCAGGGTTCGATGACGGTGCCGGAGCGGTCGCCCTTGGGCACTTTCAGCGCGTGGTCGTCGATCTTCTCGAGCAGGCCGGCGGCTTCGAAGTCGGCGACGATCTGCTTGCGCGCGACGAAACGGTCCAGGCCGGCGTAGGCGGCCGGCAGGCTGGCGTCGATTTGGTCGTTGACGCTGCCGTCGAGGTGGAACACCTGGGCGGTGGCGAGGACCGCGGCGTCCTTGTCGAAGATGTTGATCAGCGGCAGGTCGTGGCGCTTGCCGACTTCATAGTCGTTGAAGTCGTGGGCCGGGGTGATCTTCACGCAGCCGGTGCCGAACTCGCGGTCGACATAGTCGTCGGCGATGATCGGGATGCGGCGGCCTACCAGCGGCAGTTCGATGAAGGTGCCGATCAGGGCCTGGTAGCGCTCGTCTTCCGGGTGCACGGCGACCGCGCTGTCACCGAGCATGGTTTCCGGACGGGTGGTGGCGACGACCAGGTAGTCCTTGCCTTCGGCGGTCTTGTGACCGTCGGCCAGCGGGTAGCGCAGGTGCCACAGGTGGCCCTTCTCGTCGTGGTTCTCCACTTCGAGGTCGGAAATGGCGGTGTGGAACTTGGTGTCCCAGTTGACCAGGCGCTTGCCGCGGTAGATCAGGCCGTCGTCGTACAGGCGGACGAAGGCTTCCTTCACCGCGTTGGACAGGCCCTCGTCCATGGTGAAGCGCTCGCGCGACCAGTCCACGGAGGAACCCAGGCGACGGATCTGGCGGGTGATGGTGCCGCCGGACTGCTCCTTCCACTCCCAGACTTTCTCCAGGAACTTCTCGCGGCCGAGGTCGTGGCGACCGATGCCCTGGGCGGCCAGTTGGCGCTCCACCACCATCTGGGTGGCGATGCCGGCATGGTCGGTGCCCGGCTGCCACAGGGTGTTGCGGCCCTGCATGCGGCGGTAGCGGATCAGCGCGTCCATGATGGCGTTGTTGAAGCCGTGACCCATGTGCAGGCTGCCGGTGACGTTCGGCGGCGGGATCATGATGGTGTACGGCTCGCCGGAACCCTGCGGAGCGAAGTAGTTGTTCTTCTCCCAGGTCGGGTACCAGTGGGATTCGATGGCGTGGGGCTGGTAGGTCTTGTCCATGAGCGCGGCGGGACCCTTTAAGCGGCTAGACGGAAAACCGCTGAGTATAACGGCTGGCGAGGGGTGGCGGCCACCGGGGATCGGCGCGCATGGCGGCGTTTCCCGCCGGCGAGCCCGTGTAGGAGCGGACCTTGTCCGCGAATTGCGCGCATGGCGCGCGCCTACAAGGGCTCGGCGTGAGGATTTTCGCGGATGAGATCCGCTCCTACAGGGGAGCGGTTCGATGCGGTCAGGACTTGCGCTGGGCCAGCAGGCGTTGCAGGCGGGCTTCCAGTCGGCGTTGCAGCTCGGCTTCGATCTGCGGCACGAAGTCGTCGATCACGTCCTGCAGGATCAGCTGCGCCGCGGCGCGCAGCTCGCTGTCCAGGCGCGCCTGTTCGCTGTCCCAGGTGATCGGTTCGGGCGCGGCCGGCGGCTCCGGCGCCTGTTGCGGGCGCGGCGAAGGGGTCACCACGTCGGAAAGCAGCGGGATGTTGTCCGGCTCGAAGGACTCGGTGAGCAGGGGCGGGTTGCCTTCCGCTTCGCCGAGCAGATCGTGGATCGACTCGAGGTCGTCGAGCAGGTGGTCGGGGTCGGTGGTTGGTGGCTTGCGGCTGTCCATGGTTCCGAGGGAGCGTCAGAGGCGCGGCAGGCGATGGTCCTGCAAAGGATAGCCCTGGTCGCGGTAGTAACGGAAATTCTCCCGTGCCGCCTGGCGGATGGCGGGTTCCTCCACCACCAGTTCGGCGATGCGGGCGAACTTGCCGGCGAAGGCGGGCACTTGCAGGGTCAGGTTGATCAGCAGGTCGTGCTGGCCGGCCGGCGGCTCGCCGAGGCCGAGGGTCACCGCGCTGTCGGCATCTTCCTCGACCGCGTTGTGCGGCAGGAAGGCGTCGCTGCGGAAGCTCCACAGGCGCGCATCGAGCGTTTCGCGCTGGGCTTCGTCGGCGCACAGCAGGTACACCCGCATGCCTTGCCGCCAGGCCTTGTCGGCCAGGCGGCAGGCGATGGTCAGGCGCGCGTCGGGATCGGCGCTGGGGATGACGTAGAAGTCGACCCGGGTCATGCCGGCGATCCCGTACGGCGATTGCGCTTTGCCATTACTTGGCGCGGTCCAGCAGGTACTGGGTCAGCAGCGGAACCGGGCGGCCAGTGGCGCCCTTTTCCTTGCCGCCGCTGATCCAGGCGGTGCCGGCGATGTCCAGGTGCGCCCAGTGGAATTTCTTGGCGAAGCGCGAGAGGAAGCAGCCGGCGGTGATGGTGCCGGCCTTCGGCCCGCCGATGTTGGCGATGTCGGCAAAGGGGCTGTCCAGCTGTTCCTGGTACTCGTCGAACAGCGGCAGCTGCCACGCACGGTCGTCGGCCATCTCGCCGGCTTTCAGCAACTGGCGGACCAGGGCGTCGTTGTTGCCCATCAGGCCCGAGGTGTTGCTGCCCAGGGCGACGATGCAGGCGCCGGTGAGGGTGGCGATGTCCACGACCGAGGCCGGCTTGAAACGCTCGACGTAGGTCAGTGCATCGCACAGCACCAGGCGGCCTTCGGCGTCGGTGTTGAGGATCTCGACGGTCTGTCCGCTCATGGTGGTGACGATGTCGCCCGGACGGGTGGCGCCGCCGCTGGGCATGTTCTCGGCGCAGGCCATAACGCCCACCAGGTTGATCGGCAGCTGCAGTTCGAGCACGGCGCGGAAGGTGCCGAAGACGCTGGCGGCGCCGCACATGTCGAACTTCATTTCGTCCATGCCCAGGCCGGGCTTCAGGCTGATGCCGCCGGTGTCGAAGGTGATGCCCTTGCCGACCAGGACGTGCGGGGCCTCTTCCTTCTTGCCGCCGTTGTACTGCAGCACGATCAGGCGCGGCGGCTGGTCGCTGCCCTGGGCTACGGCGAGGAAGGAGCCCATGCCCAGCTCGCGCAGTTTCTTCTCGTCGAGCACTTCGACCTTCAGGCCCTTGTGTTCCTTGGCCAGTGCCTTGGCCTGCTCACCAAGGAAGCTCGGGTGGCAGACGTTCGGCGGCAGGTTGCCGAGGTCGCGGGTCAGCGCCATGCCGTTGGCGATGGCCTGGGCTTCTTTCGCGCCCAGTTCGACGGCGGCGGCATCGGCCTTGTCGGCCAGCAGGGTGAGTTTCTTCAGCTTCGGCGCTTCGGCCTTCTGGCTCTTGTAGCGATCGAACACGTAGAGGCCGTCGGCCAGGGTCTCGACCAGCAGGCGTGCCTTGCCATGGGCGTTGCGGCCCTTGACCGCCAGCTCGCCCAGGGCCAGCACGGCATCGCCGCCACCGAGGCTCTTCAGGTTGCCGAGCACGGCGGAAACCAATTTGCGGTACTGGCGGTCGGAGAGTTCGCGTTCCTTGCCGGCGCCGACCAGCAGCACGCGCTCGGCCTTAAGGTTGGGCAAATTCTGCAGCAGTAGAGTCTGGCCGACCTTGCCGGCCAGGTCTCCGCGCTTGAGCAGGCTGGCGATGGCACCGCCGCTGGCGGCGTCCACGGCCTTGGCGGCGTTGCCGAGCTTGCGGCCTTCGCTGACGGCGACGACCAGGGTGGCGGTCTTCAGGGTTTCCGGACTGGCGCTTTTTACAAGGAATTCCATGGCAAGGTGTCCCCAATCGAAGGGTCGAGATGGCGAAAGGCTTACGGTCGCGGCTGGGTGTATGCGCAGTGACAGCTCCGGCGAATCGCAGGATAATGCCGGGTATTTTTCACCGGTCCGTGTCTGCGCGGGCCGGCAGAGCCTCGAGGCGGCTAGTTTGAGCGTAGCCGGCCGAGCGTGACAACCCTGGAGTGCCCGGTTTGATTGTCTTCCGTTACCTCTCCCGCGAAGTCCTGGTCACCATGAGCGCGGTCAGCGCCGTGCTGTTGGTGATCATCATGAGCGGCCGCTTCATCAAGTACCTGGCCCAGGCGGCTCAGGGCGCACTCGAGCCAGGGTCGCTGTTCATGATCATGGGCGTGCGCATGCCCGGCTTCCTGCAACTGATCCTGCCGCTGGGCCTGTTCCTCGGCATCCTGCTGGCCTATGGCAGGCTGTACCTGGACAGCGAGATGACCGTGCTCACCGCCACCGGCATGAGTCAGCAGCGCCTGCTCGCCTACAGCATGGCGCCGGCCCTGCTGGTGGCCCTGCTGGTGGCCTGGCTGAGCCTGTCGCTGGCGCCCAAGGGCATCGAGCGCATGCAGCTGATCCTCAACAAGCAGGACGCCATGACCGAGTTCGACACCCTGGCTCCGGGGCGTTTCCAGTCGATGCGCGACGGCAGCCGGGTGACCTACACCGAGCAGCTGTCCAACGACCGCGCGCAGCTCGGTGGGGTGTTCATCGCCGAGAAGAATCCGCCGCACAACGGCAAGCCGGGCACTGATGCGGTGCTGGTGGCGCACCACGGCGTGCAGCAGATCCATCCTGACGGCAGCCGCTACCTCATCCTCAGCGATGGCTACCGCTACGACGGCGTGCCGGGCCAGGCCGACTACCGGGCAATCAAGTACGACACCTACGGCGTGCTGCTGCCCAAGCCGGAAGTGAGCAGCGAGATCGATGACCGCGACGCCATCCCCACCAGCGAGCTGCTGGCCAGCAAGGAGCCGCGCATGCGCTCGGAGCTGCAGTGGCGCCTGTCCATCCCGTTGCTGGTGTTCATCGTCACCGTGCTGGCGGTGCCGCTGTCCAAGGTCAACCCGCGCCAGGGGCGCTTCCTCAAGCTGCTGCCGGCCGTGCTTCTGTACATGAGCTACCTGGCGCTGCTGATCACTACTCGCGGCATGCTCGACAAGGGCAAGATCCCGCTGGGCATCGGGCTCTGGTGGGTCCACCTGCTCTTCCTCGCAATCGGCCTGCTGCTGGTCTACTGGGAACCCCTGAGATTGAAGTGGGCGGCTTCCCGTACCCGTTCCGTCGAGGAGCGCCAGCATGCGTAAGCTCGACCGCTACGTCGGCGCGACCGTCTTCCTGTCCATCCTTGCAGTGCTGGGCGTGATCCTTGGCCTGTCGATGACCTTCGCCTTCATCGATCAGCTCGGCGCGCTGGACGAGAGCTACACCCTGGGTGCCGCAGCCAAGTACATCCTGCTTACCACCCCAAGCCGGATCTACGACCTGTTGCCGATGGCCGCGCTGATCGGCTGCCTGGTCGGCCTCGGTACCCTGGCCAGCAACAGCGAGCTAACCATCATGCGTGCTGCCGGCGTGTCGCTGCAGCGCATCGTCTGGGCGGTGATGAAGCCGATGCTGGTGCTGATGTTCGTCGGCATCCTGATCGGCGAGTACGTCGTGCCCTATACCGAAAACCAGGCGCAGAGCGATCGTGCCCTGGCCCAGAGCGATGGCGGCGTGGTGAGTTCGCGCAACGGGCTGTGGCACCGCCAGGGCCAGGAGTTCATCCACATCAACGTGGTGCAGGCCGATGGGCTTCTGCTTGGCGTGACCCGCTACGACTTCGACGAGCAGCACCAGCTGCTGCGTTCGAGCTTTGCCAAGCGCGGGACTTTCCAGAACGGCCAGTGGGTGCTGGAAGACGTCACCACCACTGTGCTGCACCCGCAGGAGAAACGCAGCGAAGTGCAGCAGCAGGCGACCGAGTCCTGGAATATCGAGCTCAGTCCGAAACTGCTGAGCACCGTGGTAATGGAGCCGGAGTCGCTCTCGATCAGCGGTCTGTGGGACTACATCCACTACCTGCAGGAACAGGGCCTGAGCAGCAGCCGCTACTGGCTGGCGTTCTGGACCAAGGTCCTGCAGCCGGTGGTCACTGCGGCACTGGTGCTGATGGCGATTTCCTTCATCTTCGGCCCGCTGCGCAGCGTGACCCTCGGCCAGCGCGTGTTCACCGGCGTGCTGGTGGGCTTCACCTTCCGTATCGCCCAGGACCTGCTCGGTCCGTCCAGCCAGGTGTTCAACTTCCCGCCGCTGCTGGCGGTGCTGGTGCCGGCAGCGATCTGTGCGCTACTCGGCGCCTGGTTGCTCAAGCGAGCGGGGTGAGCCGGCAAACGCCGCGATACCACGCATAAAAAAGCCCGGCTGCCTTTGGCGCCGGGCTTTTTTCATGGTGACGCGCTTCAGCCGCGGCCCTGGGTCGCCTTGCGCACGTCCTTGGGGATCTGGATGACCACGCTTTCCGAGTAGCGGTCCTGCCAGGTGCGCTTGTCCTTGTCCCAGAGCATCCACAGGAAGCCCAGGCCGGCGCACAGCCAGGAGGCGATGGCGATGACGAAGCGCAGCAGCGCCTGAACCAGGCTGATCGCGCTGCCGTCGCGGTTCTGCACACGGATGCCCCAGACCTGCATGCCGAGGGTCTGGCCCTTGTGGGTCCAGAACTTCGCGAAGAAGGCGAACAGACTGATGAACAGCAGGCTGGACAACACCGGATCGCCGATCAGGCCGCCCTGGTCGGCGAGCTGCTTCAGGCGCTCGCTGCCGAGGATCAGGCGCAGCACCACCTGCTGGTAGAGCAGGGTGACCACCATCATCAGCGCCACGCAGAGCAGGAAGTCGTAGAACATCGCGGCGAAGCGACGCAGCAGCGGGGCGGGCGGGAAATTTCCTGATGGCTGGAGCGAGGGCTTGGACATAGTGTGGCCTGTGCGCTGGCGTGGGGCGGGGGCGATCCCGGCGGTGGCCGGGGATTATACGGACTTCGCCGTCTCATGTTGGCCGACAGGGTGCCGCACGCGGGCTACGCTTGCCGCAGGCGCTGCGGGCAATTGGCAGGCCTTGGCGCGCCGCAGCGGCGGGGCGCCGAACCGGTGGAATTTCAGGGATGCCGCTATCAAACAAGGCCAGGCGCCGCTGGCTGGTGCGTGCGCTGTTCTCGCTAGCAATGGCGATGCTGCCGCTGGCTGTGGGCGGGGCGATCGTCTACTGGCAGACGCTGGCGAGTCTGCAAAAGGAAGCCAGGCATGCCGCCAGCGAGGCGGAGCGTTTGGTCGACGTAATGCTGGCCAACGCGGTGGGAGCGGCGCGCACCACCATCGCCTATTCGGCCGGCGATTGCCTGGATGCCGAGCCGGTCCTGCGGCAACAGGTCGCGATAGTGCCCTTCGTCCGCTCGCTCAATCTGACCCGCGATGAGCGCATCTTCTGCACCTCGCTATACGGCCCGTACGACCGCCCGGTAGACGTGCCGGCCTATACCGATGGCCGCCTGCTGCTGATGGCGGGCAACGAGGTCACGCCCACTACCTCACTGCTGGTCAATCGAATGGTCGACGGGCGCTTCGGTGTACTCGCGACCATCGATGGCCGCTACGTGACCAGCGTTCTGCAGTTGGTGGATCTGCGCTCGGAATTGCAGCTGCAGGTCGGGGGTCGCTGGATGGACGAGGAGGGGAACGTCCACCTCGGCCCGCCTGAAGCGCTACCGCTGGGACATGCCAGCGTGCCCTCGGATCGCTTCCCGTTCAGCGTGATAGGAGGTTTCAAAGCCGGGGAGCAATGGCGCTACATGCGCGAGGACAGCTGGCCGTTGCTGTTGGGCCTGTCCCTGCTCGGCGTGCTCTCCGGCATCAGCAGCTATTGGCTGTGGGGCCGCGCAGGGACACCGACCCGCGAGCTGGAGCGCGCGCTGCATGCCGGCGAATTCGTGCCCTACCTGCAGCCGCTGGTGGACGGTGCCAGCGGGCGCTGGGTCGGCGCCGAGGTGCTGATGCGCTGGAAGCACCGCAGCGAAGGCCTGGTCAGCCCCGACCTGTTCATTCCCATGGCCGAGCGCTGCGGCCTGATCGTGCCGATGACGCGCTCGTTGCTCAATCAACTGGCCCTAGGGCTGGGGCCGCACGCCGGCCTGTTGGGGCAGGGCTTCCACCTGGGCGTCAACATCAGTGCCGAGCATTGCCGGGGAAACAGCCTGATCAACGATTGCGCGGATTTCCTGGGGGCCTTCGCACCGGGCAGTCTGGGCCTGATGCTGGAGCTGACCGAGCGCGAGATGATCGAGGCCAGCGAGGGTATCCGCGATCTCTTCGAGCAGCTGCGCGCCTTGGGCGTGACCCTGGCGATAGACGATTTCGGCACTGGGCAGTCGCGCCTGACCTACCTGGGCGAGTTCCAGGTGGATGCGTTGAAGATCGACAAGATATTCGTTGCCTCCATCGGCACCGACAGCCTGATGCGGCACATCCTCGACAGCATCGTCGAACTCTCGGCCAAGCTCGACCTGCTGGTCATCGCCGAGGGCATAGAAACGCCGGAGCAGCGCGATTACCTGCTTGGCCATGGAGTCGACTGCCTCCAGGGCTACCTGTTCGCCAAGCCCATGCCGCTGGCAGACTTCATTACCGGGTTGCGTGCTGGCAGGTGCGGACAAGCTGGGGAGGCGCCGTTTGACAAGGGCGACGCCTAAGCCCGGTGGCCAAGCGCAGCCGGGCTTTGGTGCGCTCGTCAGGCCGCCGAGGCGCTGTAGGAGGGAGACTGGTTGTAGTACTTGATGCAGGCCTCGAGTCGGGTTCGGGACTCGCTGTCCAGCGCCAGGAACTCCATGCCGTAGTTGTGGCACTCCTCGCTCCGGGTCTGCCATTTCACCTGAGCGCGCACCGGGAAGGACACCTGCCGGTCGTATTCCGCCCAGTTGTCGCTGGGTTGCTAGATCAGTAGGTCGAGGCTGTCGCTTTCGACGACCTTCAGTGGCTGGGCCAGCTTCAGGCGAATGCTGCTCATGCTGAAATTGGCCGATCTGGCGTATGTGGTCGGCCAGTGTCTCGACCATGGCATGCATGCTAGGGAGCAGACTGTCGTCATGCCGCGATCGATTTTCGATGCGCAAGTCGAGCTTGCCGGCAGCCACCTGGCGGGCCACCGTCGCCGCGTAGGCCGGTTCGTTGCCGAGCAGTTGGGTCAGCCGGCGGTAGAGGAGCGGGCAGCCCTAATGGTTGGGTGCCCGGGCGAGGTAGGCGGATGCCCGCGCTTTCACCGCTCGCGTTGATCATCGTCAAGTCGCCTCCGGCCTCCGGGGGGAGACTGGATGCGCCGTCCTGAAAAGGCGCGACATTCTTCCATTTTCCCGCAGCAGGTGAGTGACGATGGACAAATATCAGCAAAGCCACAAAGACAAGCTCTTCAAGCCGGACCGCCTCGATGTCTATGTCGAGTCGCATCGTCCGCGGGGGCTCGCGCAATGTCCGCAATGCGGGGTGAAGTATCACGCCGGCCAGTGGACCTGGCATGTCGACCTCTCAGCGCAGGAGGTCGAGTCGTTCCTCTGCCCGGCTTGCCGGCGCACTCTCGACCAGGCACCTGCGGGAGAAGTTCGGATTTCCGGCGGTTTCCTGAAAACGCATGAAGACGAAATCATCCACCTGCTGCGCAATACGGAGGAGCGCGAGAAGCATGATCATGCCCTCGAGCGGCTGATATCCATCGTTCGGGATGGGGACGAACTGGTGGCAACGACTACCGGGATGCACCTGGCCAACCGAATTGGACACGCCCTGGACGCGGCCTACGACGGCCAGAGCAGCTACCGCTACAGCGACAGCGAGTCCTACCTGAGCGTCGACTGGCATCGGGATTGAACCAGCCCGTCGGGACCGTTGGGCGGGTCGGGGAGGCGCGGGAAGAGAGGCCGGCCATGGAAGGCGGTGGCCGCTGCAAGTCCGGCGGCAGGCGAGCCTTGGCCGGGCCTCAGTAAGGCAGTTCATGCGGGGCGGGAGTCGTGGGCGCACACGAATGTGGGGGCTGACGCCACGATCTCCCGCTGCTTGAATCGCAGGCAACAAAAAACCGGCTCAAGGGCCGGTTCTTCGTGGGTTTCGGGACTGGGTGGGAAGTCCTGAAAAGTATCTGTGGTGCCCCGGGAGAGACTCGAACTCTCACTCTGTCGCCAGAAACGGATTTTGAATCCGCCGCGTCTACCATTCCGCCACCGAGGCAATGGCGGCGGAGTATAGGGAGCGCGCTCTAGCCGGTCAATCCACCCGAATGGCCAGGATTTGCCAATTCCATTAGAATATCGGGCCCTTCGAGAACTACCTCCATGCGCGTCGCCGATTTCCATTTCGATCTGCCCGAGGCTCTGATCGCCCGCCATCCACTCGCCGAACGTCGCGCCAGCCGCCTGCTGGTGCTGGACGGGCCGAGCGGTACCCTTAGCCACCGTCACTTCGCCGATCTGCTGGAATACCTGCGTCCGGGCGACCTGATGGTGTTCAACAACACCCGGGTGATCCCAGCCCGGCTGTTCGGCCAGAAGGCCTCCGGCGGCAAGCTGGAGATCCTCGTCGAGCGCGTGCTGGACCAACGCCGCGTGCTGGCTCACGTGCGCTCCAGCAAGTCGCCCAAGCCGGGTTCGAAGATCCTCATCGACGGCGGTGGCGAGGCCGAGATGCTGCAGCGTCACGACGCGCTCTTCGAGCTGGCGTTCAGCGAAGATGTGCTGCCCCTGCTCGAGCGGGTCGGGCACATGCCGCTGCCTCCTTATATAGATCGTCCGGACGAGGCTGCCGACCGCGAGCGCTACCAGACCGTCTACGCGGAGCGCGCGGGCGCCGTTGCCGCACCCACGGCCGGCCTGCACTTCGACCAGGCGCTGCTGGAAGCCATCCGCGACAAGGGCGTGGAAACGGCCTTCGTCACCCTGCACGTCGGTGCCGGCACCTTCCAGCCGGTACGCGTGGAGCGCATCGAAGACCACCACATGCACAGCGAGTGGCTGGAAGTCGGTCAGGATGTGGTCGACGCCGTGGCAGCCTGCCGCGCCCGCGGTGGCCGCGTGGTCGCCGTCGGTACCACCAGCGTGCGCTCGCTTGAGAGCGCCGCGCGCGATGGCACGCTCAAGCCTTTCAGTGGCGACACTGACATCTTCCTGTTCCCAGGCCGGCCCTTCCATGTGGTCGACGCCCTGGTCACCAACTTCCACCTGCCCGAATCGACCCTGCTGATGCTGGTCTCGGCCTTCGCCGGCTACCCGGAGACCATGGCTGCCTACGCCGCGGCGGTGGAGCAGCAATACCGATTCTTCAGCTACGGCGACGCGATGTTCATCACCCGCAACCCCGCGCCGCGCGGTCCCGAGGACTGATCCATGAGCTTCATGAAATTCGAACTGCTGGCCACCGAGGGCAAGGCCCGTCGTGGTCGCCTGACCTTCCCGCGCGGCGTGGTGGAAACCCCGGCTTTCATGCCGGTGGGCACCTACGGCACCGTGAAGGGCATGCTCCCGCGCGACATCGAAGCCATCGGCGCGCAGATCATCCTCGGCAACACCTTCCACCTGTGGCTGCGCCCGGGCACCGAGGTGATCCAGAAACACGGCGACCTGCATGACTTCATGCAGTGGAAAGGCCCGATCCTCACCGACTCCGGCGGTTTCCAGGTGTTCAGCCTGGGCGCGCTGCGCAAGATCAAGGAAGAGGGCGTGTACTTCGCCTCGCCGGTGGACGGCGCCAAGGTCTTCATGGGGCCGGAAGAGTCGATGGCCGTCCAGCGTGCGCTGGGCTCGGACATCGTGATGATCTTCGACGAGTGCACCCCGTACCCGGCCGAGTTCGACGTGGCCAAGCGCTCCATGGAATTGTCGCTGCGCTGGGCCAAGCGCTCGAAGGTTGCCCACGGCGACAGTCCTTCGGCGCTGTTCGGCATCGTCCAGGGCGGCATGCACGAAGAGCTGCGCATGCGCTCGCTGGAAGGCCTGCAGGAAATCGGCTTCGACGGCCTGGCCATCGGCGGCCTGTCGGTGGGCGAGCCGAAGGAAGAGATGATCCGCGTGTTGGACTTCCTGCCGCCGCAGATGCCGGCGGACAAACCCCGTTACCTGATGGGGGTGGGCAAGCCCGAGGACCTCGTGGAAGGTGTGCGCCGCGGCGTCGACATGTTCGACTGCGTGATGCCCACGCGCAACGCGCGCAACGGCCATCTGTTCGTCGACACCGGGGTGATCAAGATCCGCAATGCGGTGCACAAGCACGACGAGTCGCCGCTGGATCCGACCTGCGATTGCTACACCTGCAAGCACTTCTCCCGCGCCTATCTCTACCACCTGGACAAGTGCGGCGAAATGCTCGGCAGCATGCTCAATACCATCCATAACTTGCGGCATTATCAGCGGCTTATGGCTGGTTTGCGCGAGGCAATCCAACAGGGTACATTGGCCGCCTTTGTCGACGCCTTCTATGCCCGACGCGGCCTCCCGACGCCGCCTCTGGGCGATTGAGCCCCCCTTTTTAAAGAATACTGACAGGAGTTTCCGATGAGTTTTCTGATTCCCGCCGCCTACGCTGATGCAGCCGCTCCGGCCGCTGCTGCCGGTCCGGTCGGCACTGGCTTCGAGTGGGTCTTCCTGGTCGGCTTCCTGGTCATCTTCTACCTGATGATCTGGCGTCCGCAGGCCAAGCGCACCAAGGAGCACAAGAACCTCCTGGCTGGCCTGCAGAAGGGCGACGAAGTAGTCACCAATGCCGGTATCGCTGGCAAAGTGCTGAAGGTCGCCGAAGACTTCGTGGTCGTCGAAGTAGCTGACAACGTCGAGCTGAAGTTCCAGAAGGGCGCCATCGCCGCGACCCTGCCGAAAGGCACCCTGAAGGCCATCTGAGTTCCTTTAAAAAGAAAACCAATAGACGGGGCGCATGAAGCGCCCCGCGTCATAAACGGGCGGTCTCAATGCTCAATAAATATCCCCTGTGGAAATACCTGCTGATCCTGGCGGTGCTTGCCGTCGGTTTCATCTATTCCGCACCCAACCTCTATCCGGACGACCCGGCTGTGCAGATCAGCGGCGCGAGCACTGCGCTGCAGGTCACCCAGGCTGACGTCGACAAGGCCAGCAAGGCGCTGACCGATGCCGGCATTGCCGTCAAGGCGGGGAGCCTCGGCAAGAGCAGCGGCCTGATTCGCCTGGTCAAGAAAGACGACCAGCTGCCGGCCAAGGACATCGTGCGTCGCGCCATGGGCGACGACTACGTGGTGGCGCTGAACCTCGCGCAAACCACTCCGCAATGGCTGCGCAACATCGCCGCGCACCCGATGAAGCTGGGCCTGGACCTTTCCGGTGGCGTGCACTTCCTTCTCGAAGTGGACATGGACAAGGCTGTCGATTCCCGCATGGGCATCTACGAGAGCGAGATCAAGAGTGCGCTGCGCAAGGAGCACCTGCGCTACCGCAGCCTGCCTATCCAGGATCGCGCCATCCAGCTGGGCTTCACCGATACCGACTCGCTGGACAAGGCCAAGGCGCTGATCGCCAAGGATTACCGCGATTTCGAAGTGACCCAGGACACCCGCAATGACATGCAGGTGCTGCGCCTGGTCATGACCCCGGCCAAGCTGGCCGAGATTCGCGAATACTCGATCAAGCAGAACCTCACCACCGTGCGCAACCGCGTCAACGAGCTGGGTGTGTCCGAGCCGCTGGTGCAGCGCCAGGGCGCCAACCGCATCGTGGTCGAGCTACCGGGCGTACAGGACACTGCCGAAGCCAAGCGTATCCTCGGCAAGACTGCCAACCTGGAGTTCCGCCTGGCCGCTGGGGCTGATGCGATCAAGTCCGCTACCGAATCCTTCGAGTTCCGTCAGCCTGGCCGTCCGCCGGTGGCTCTGGAGCGCGGCGTGATCATCACCGGTGACCAGGTCACCGATGCCAGCGCCAGCTTCGACGAGAACGGTCGCCCGCAAGTGAACATCCGCCTCGACGGACACGGCGGCGACCTGATGAACCGCGCAACTCGCAACAACGTCGGCCGCAGCATGGCGGTGGTGTTCATCGAGCAGAAACCGATCACCCGCTACACCAAGCAGGTGGTGAACGGCGTTGAGCAGGAAGTCGCGGTACAGGCGTTCAAGGAAGAGAAGAAGATCATCAGCCTGGCGACCATCCAGTCGGCCCTCGGCAACCAGTTCCGCATCACCGGCCTCGACGCGCCGGGCGAGTCGTCCGAGCTGGCCCTGCTGCTGCGCGCCGGTGGCCTGGCCGCGCCGATGTACTTCGCCGAAGAGCGCACCATCGGCCCGAGCCTGGGTGCCGACAACATCGCCAAGGGTATCGACGCTTCCCTCTGGGGCATGGTGTTCGTCTCCCTGTTCATCATCGTCATCTACCGCTTCTTCGGTCTGATCGCTACCGTCGCCCTGGCCTTCAACATGGTCATGCTGGTTGCGCTGATGTCGATCCTCGGTGCGACCCTGACCCTGCCGGGTATCGCCGGTATCGTGTTGACCATGGGTATGGCGGTGGACGCCAATGTGCTGATCTTCTCGCGGATACGCGAAGAGCTGGCTGGCGGAATGTCGGTACAGCGCGCCATCCATGAGGGCTTCAGTCGCGCCTTCACGGCGATCCTCGACGCCAACCTGACCTCGTTGCTGGTCGGCGGCATCCTCTACGCCATGGGCACCGGCCCGGTGAAGGGCTTCGCCGTGACCATGTCGCTCGGCATTCTCACCTCGATGTTCACGGCCATCCTGGTCACTCGCGCGATGGTCAACCTGATCTTCGGCGGGCGTGACTTCAAGAAGCTGTGGATCTAAGGGGCACGAAGATGAATATCAAGATCGGCACTATCAACTTCATGGGCGTGCGCAACATTGCGTTCGCCTGCACCCTGATCCTTTCCCTGATTGCCCTGGGCAGCTGGTTCACCAAGGGCCTCAACTTCGGTCTGGACTTCACCGGCGGTACGCTCATCGAGCTGAGCTACCAGCAGCCGGCGGAGCTGGCTAAGGTTCGCGAGCAGCTGGTGAAAGCGGGCTACAACGAGGCTGTGGTACAGAGCTTCGGCGATACCAAGGACGTGCTGGTGCGCATGCCCAGCGAAGACCCGGAGCTGGGCAAGAAGGTCGCCGGCGCGCTGCAGGCCGCCGACACCGCCAACCCGGCCAGCCTCAAGCGCGTGGAATACGTCGGCCCGCAGGTCGGTGAAGAGCTGCGCGACCAGGGCGGCCTGGGCATGCTCCTGGCCCTGGGCGGCATCCTGGTTTACGTCGGCTTCCGCTTCCAGTGGAAGTTCGCGCTGGGCGCCATCCTCTCGTTGATCCACGACGTGATCATCGTGATGGGCGTGCTGTCGTTCTTCCAGATCACCTTCGACCTCACCGTGCTCGCCGCGGTGCTGGCGGTGGTGGGCTACTCGCTGAACGACACCATCGTGATCTTCGACCGGGTGCGCGAGAACTTCCGCGTCCTGCGCAAGGCCAGCCTGATCGACAACATCAACATCTCCACCAGCCAGACCCTGCTGCGCACCATGGCTACGTCGATCTCGACGCTGCTGGCCATCGCCGCGCTGCTGTTCTTCGGTGGCGACAACCTGTTCGGCTTCTCCATCGCCCTGTTCGTCGGTGTGCTGGCCGGTACCTACTCGTCGATCTACATCGCCGATGTGGTGCTGATCTGGCTGAAGCTCTCCGCCGAGGACCTGATTCCGCCGGCAACCAAGGAAGTCGACGACCGTCCCTGATGGCTCGCTCGGTTCCACCGGAAACTCCCGCTACGGCGGGAGTTTTCGTTTCTATGGGCTAGCCTTCTATCCGTTTTGTGTGGCGTTTCGCGGATTGCTGTAGGAACTTTCGGCTGGTGGCCCTGCTCCAAGGCAGGGACTGGGGCAAAATGCCCGTACGAAAGGAAAGCCAGGAGGTTTATGTGAACAAGTCGTTGCTCATTGGTACCGTGTTGGGCGCTGTTGGCGTTACGGCGGGTGGAGCGGTGGCCACGTATAGCCTGGTGGATCGCGGCCCGCAGTACGCAGAGGTCGTGGCCGTCCAGCCGGTCAAGGAAACCATCAAGAATCCGCGTCAGGTCTGCAATGACGTCGCCGTTACGCACCAGCGTCCGGTCAAGGACCAGCACCAGATCGCCGGTACTGCCATCGGTGCCATTGCCGGCGGCCTGCTCGGCAACCAGATTGGCGGTGGCAAGGGCAAGACCCTGGCGACCGTAGCCGGTGCTGTTGGCGGCGGTTACGCCGGCAACAAGGTGCAGGAGCATATGCAGAACAATGACACCTACACCACCACCGAGACCCGCTGCAAAACCGTGACCGACACCAGCGAGAAAGTGGTGGGCTATGACGTCCGCTACACCCTCGATGGCAAGCCGGGGCAGGTGCGCATGGATCGCGATCCGGGCAGCCAGATCCCGGTGGACAAGAGCGGCCGGCTGATCCTCAGCCAGCAGTAAGTTCGCTACGCGAGTGGAAGAGGGCGCCTGAGGGCGCCTTCTTCATTTGTGGCTCGCGAACACTTGGTGGGGCTCGCCCTGCGGAATCGCAAGCAACAAAAAGCCCGGCACATGGCCGGGCTCTTTCGTTCCGCTCGGGCTCAGCGCTTGAGCGACGGCGGCAGGTGCGGCTGGATGCTGGTCAGCAGCGCCTTGAAGCACTTGGTGTTGCCGGCAACGATATGGCCTTTCTCGAGGAATTCGTGGCTGCCGGTGAAGTCGCTCACCAGGCCGCCGGCTTCCTGCACCAGCAGGGCGCCTGCTGCCATGTCCCACTCGGACAGGCCGAACTCCCAGAAGGCATCGAAGCGGCCGGCCGCGACGTAGGCCAGGTCCAGGCTGGCGGCGCCAGCGCGGCGGATTCCGGCGGTCTGGCCGACCAGGCTGCGGAACATGCCCAGGTAGGCATCCAGGTGTTCCAGCTGGTTGTCGCGGAACGGGAAGCCGGTGCCCAGCAGGGCGCCTTCCAGGCTCTTGCGGTTGCTGACGCGCAGGCGGCGGCCGTTCAGTGCGGCGCCACGGCCACGGCTGGCGGTGAACTCTTCCTGGCGCACCGGATCGAGGACCACGGCGTGCTCCAGGCGGCCCTTGTATTTGCAGGCGATGCTGATGGCGAAGTGCGGAACGCCATGGATGAAGTTGGTGGTGCCATCCAGCGGATCGATGATCCACAGGTAGTCGGCGCCTTCGCCGCTGCCTTCCAGGAAGCCGCCTTCCTCGCCCATGATGCCGTGGTTCGGGTACGCCTTGCGCAGGGCGGTGACGATGTGCAGCTCGGCCGCGCGATCGACCTCGGTAACGTAGTCCTTGGCTTCTTTTTCGTTGACCGAGAGGGCATCCAGGCGTTCGATGGAGCGGAAGATCAGTTCACCGGCGCTGCGAGCGGCGCGCAGGGCGATATTCAGCATAGGCTGCATGGAGAGGTCACCTGGATGATGTTAAAGAAAGCCGAACATTGTACCAGATTTCCGCGACGCTCATAGCGCGGCCTGTCGCTCGCATGGCGCAAGACCGAGCGCTGCGGTAGGATTCCGTTCCTTTTCGTTTCAGCTTATGTGTGGAGAGCTTCGTTGCTCGACAGAATTCGCGTGGTGCTGGTGAACACCAGTCATCCCGGCAATATCGGTGGTACCGCCCGGGCCATGAAGAACATGGGCCTGTCGCGCCTGGTGCTGGTTGATCCGGAGGATTTCCCGAGCAGCGAGGCTGTGGCTCGCGCGTCCGGTGCAACCGATATCCTCGATTCCGCTCAGGTGGTCTCGACCCTGGAAGAGGCGCTGGTCGGCTGCAGCCTGGTGCTTGGCACCAGTGCTCGTGACCGCCGTATCCCCTGGCCGCTGCTCGACCCTCGCGAATGCGCGACCACCAGCCTGCAGCATGCCCAGCAGGGCGGCGAAGTGGCTCTGGTCTTCGGTCGCGAGTATGCGGGTTTGACCAACGAAGAATTGCAGCGATGTCAGTTCCACGTGCACATTCCCGCCAACCCGGAGTTCAGCTCGCTGAACCTGGCGACGGCGGTCCAGGTGCTCGTCTACGAAGTGCGCATGGCCTGGCTGGCCGCCGAAGGGCAGCCGACCAAGCAGGAGAAGCTGGAAACCACCGCGATGCTCAACAGCATGCCGGTGACGGCCGACGAGCTGGAGCGCTTCTATACGCACCTGGAGAGCACCCTGGTCGAGATCGGCTTCCTCGATCCCGAGAAGCCGCGGCACCTGATGTCGCGCCTGCGCCGCCTGTATGGTCGTGCCGGGGTCAGCAAGCTGGAGATGAATATCCTTCGGGGCATTCTCACCGAGACACAAAAGGCCTCGCGCGGCGAGGCGGGCAAGCGGAGTGACGATGATGTTTGAGCGCGTACGCGAAGATATCCAGAGCGTATTCCATCGCGACCCGGCGGCGCGTAACGCCTTCGAGGTGCTCACCTGCTATCCGGGGTTGCATGCCGTCTGGCTGCACCGTCTGGCCAATCACCTGTGGCGTTCGGGCTGGAAATGGCTGGCGCGCCTGGTATCCAACTTCGGTCGCTGGATGACCGGTATCGAGATCCATCCCGGCGCGAAGATCGGTCGGCGCTTCTTCATCGACCACGGCATGGGCATCGTCATCGGCGAAACCGCCGAGATCGGTGACGACGTGACTCTCTACCAGGGTGTGACCCTCGGTGGCACCAGCTGGAACAAGGGCAAGCGTCACCCGACCCTGGCCGATGGTGTGGTTGTCGGTGCTGGTGCCAAGGTTCTCGGTCCGTTCACTGTCGGCGCTGGGGCGAAGATAGGCTCCAACGCCGTGGTCACCAAGGAGGTGCCGCCAGGTGCCACCGTCGTGGGGATTCCGGGGCGCATCATCATGAAGGATGACGCCGAGCAGCAGGCCAAGCGCCAGGCCATGGCCGAGAAGCTGGGCTTCGATGCCTACGGCGTCAGTCAGGACATGCCGGACCCGGTGGCGCGCGCCATTGGTCAGCTGCTCGATCACCTGCAGGCGGTCGATGGTCGTCTGGAAGGCATGTGCCAGGCGCTCACCGCGCTGGGCAGCGACTACTGCGCGAAGAAGCTGCCGGAGCTGCGCGAAGAGGATTTCGCCGGGGTCAAGGGTGAGGACGACAAGGCGGCGCAGTAATGCGTCGTCCCTGATTTCCTGCTACATTATGCCGCCCTCCGCTGGTCAATCCCGAGTAATTTGATAGGTCTTATAGTTGACTTAAATACTCGGGAAATGGCATCCTAGCGCCAGTCCAGTGTTCTATTCCGGGAAAGTTTCATGCGTCTGACCACCAAAGGCCGCTATGCCGTAACCGCCATGCTCGACCTGGCGTTGCATGCCCAGCGTGGTCCGGTTTCCCTGGCCGATATTTCTGAGCGCCAGGGCATCTCCCTGTCCTATCTCGAACAACTCTTCGCCAAGCTGCGTCGCGGCAATCTGGTGACCAGCGTGCGCGGCCCGGGTGGCGGCTACCAGCTGTCGCGCGACATGGCCGGCATCCACGTGGCCCAGGTCATCGACGCGGTCAACGAGTCGGTCGACGCCACCCGTTGCCAAGGGCAGGGTGACTGCCACTCCGGCGACACCTGCCTGACCCATCACCTGTGGTGCGACCTCAGCCAGCAGATCCACGAGTTCCTCAGCGGCATCAGCCTCGCCGACCTCGTCGAGCGTCGTGAGGTCCAGGAAGTCGCACAGCGCCAGGATGAGCGTCGTTGCCGAGGCAACGGCAAGCTGCCCAGCCTCGATAAGATTGAAGCGTCCGCCATCGATTGAGCGTGCGCCAGCCTGTAGGAGTTACCTGATGAAATTGCCGATCTACCTCGACTACTCCGCCACGACCCCGGTGGACCCGCGCGTCGCTCAGAAGATGGCTGATTGCCTGCTGGTGGACGGCAACTTCGGCAACCCGGCCTCGCGCTCCCACGTGTTTGGCTGGAAGGCCGAGGAAGCGGTCGAGAACGCCCGCCGCCAGGTCGCCGACCTGGTCAACGCCGACCCGCGCGAAATCGTCTGGACCTCCGGTGCCACCGAGTCCGACAACCTGGCGATCAAGGGCGTTGCGCACTTCTACGGGAGCAAGGGCAAGCACATCGTTACCTCGAAGATCGAGCACAAGGCGGTGCTGGACACCACCCGCCAGCTGGAGCGCGAAGGCTTCGAAGTGACCTACCTCGATCCGACCGAGGAAGGCCTGATCACTCCCGAGATGGTCGAGGCCGCGCTGCGCGACGACACCATCCTGGTTTCGATCATGCACGTGAACAACGAGATCGGCACCATCAACGACATCGCTGCCATCGGTGAGCTGACCCGCTCCCGCGGCATTCTGTTCCATGTCGACGCCGCGCAGTCCACCGGCAAGGTCGACATCGACCTGGAGAAGCTGAAGGTCGACCTGATGTCCTTCTCCGCGCACAAGACCTACGGTCCCAAGGGCATTGGCGCCCTGTACGTGCGCCGCAAGCCGCGCGTGCGCCTGGAAGCCCAGATGCACGGTGGCGGCCACGAGCGCGGCATGCGCTCGGGCACGCTGGCGACCCACCAGATCGTCGGCATGGGCGAAGCCTTCCGCATTGCCAAGGAAGAAATGCACGCCGAAAACGAGCGCATCCGCGCCCTGCGTGACCGTTTCTTCGGCCAGCTCGAAGGTCTGGAAGAGCTCTACGTCAACGGCAGCCTGACCCAGCGCGTGCCGCACAACCTGAACCTGAGCTTCAACTACGTGGAAGGCGAGTCGCTGATCATGGCCCTGAAGGACCTCGCGGTCTCTTCCGGTTCGGCCTGCACCTCCGCCTCCCTGGAGCCGTCCTATGTCCTGCGCGCCCTGGGCCGCAACGACGAACTGGCGCACAGCTCCATCCGTTTCACCTTCGGCCGCTTCACCACCGAGGAAGAGGTCGACTACGCCGCCAGTATCGTGGGGCAAGCCGTTTCCAAGCTGCGCGATCTTTCGCCGCTGTGGGATATGTTCAAAGAGGGCGTCGACCTGTCCAAGGTCGAATGGCAGGCCCACTGACCCGCCCCATAGAGTGAGGATTAGCCATGGCATACAGTGACAAGGTCATCGACCACTACGAAAACCCGCGCAACGTCGGCAAGCTCGACGCCGAGGATCCGGATGTCGGCACCGGCATGGTCGGCGCCCCGGCCTGCGGCGACGTGATGCGCCTGCAGATCAAGGTCAACGAGCAGGGCGTCATCGAAGACGCCAAGTTCAAGACCTACGGCTGCGGTTCGGCCATCGCCTCCAGCTCCCTCGCCACCGAGTGGATGAAGGGCAAGACCCTGGACGAGGCCGAGGCCATCAAGAACACCACCATCGCCGAAGAACTGGCCCTGCCGCCGGTGAAGATCCACTGCTCCGTACTCGCCGAGGACGCCATCAAGGCGGCCGTGCACGACTACAAGCAGAAGAAGGGTCTGCTCTAACCGCTCGCCTGAGTAAGGAGTTCCCATGGCCATCAGCATGACCGAAGCCGCCGCCAAGCACGTCCAGCGCTCCCTCGAGGGGCGCGGCAAGGGCGAGGGCATTCGTCTTGGCGTGCGCACCACCGGCTGTTCCGGGCTGGCCTACGTGCTCGAGTTCGTCGACGAACTGGCAGCGGAAGACCTCGTCTACGAGAGCCACGGCGTGAAGGTCATCATCGACCCGAAGAGCCTGGTCTACCTGGACGGCACCGAGTTGGACTTCACCAAGGAAGGCCTCAACGAGGGCTTCAAGTTCAACAACCCGAACGTTCGTGGCGAGTGCGGCTGCGGCGAAAGCTTCAACGTCTGAGGCCGGGTGTGGGTAGTCCCTGTCACTTTGCGCTGTTCGACCTGCAGCCGAGCTTCCGCATCGATCTGGATGCGCTCGGCAATCGCTATCGTGAGCTCGCGCGCAGCGTCCATCCGGATCGCTTCGCCGATGCATCCGATCGCGAGCAGCGGGTAGCGCTGGAGCGCGCCGCCGAACTCAACGAGGCCTACCAGACGCTGAAGAGTGCGCCGCGTCGCGCTCTTTACCTGCTGTCCCTGCGGGGCCAGGCATTGCCGCTGGAAGCCACAGTGCAGGACCCCGAGTTCCTGTTGCAGCAGATGCAGTTGCGCGAGGACCTGGAAGACCTGCAGGACAACGCCGATCTGGATGGTGTCGCCGCCTTCAAGTGTCAGCTGAAGACGGCCCAGCAGCGACTCGACGATGCCTTCGCCGAGTGCTGGGATGACGCCTCTCGCCGCCAGGATGCTGAGCGTCTGGTGCGCCGCATGCAGTTTCTCGACAAGCTGGCGCAGGAAGTGCGCCAGCTCGAAGAGCGACTCGACGATTAATCCGCGCGGCCTGGCCGCGCCTGATACGCCTGATTAGAGCAGCATGGTCCTACTGCAGATCGCCGAGCCCGGACAAACCCCCCAGCCGCACCAGCGTCGACTGGCCGTGGGTATCGACCTGGGCACCACCAATTCCCTGGTCGCCGCCGTGCGCAGCGGTACCGCTGCGCCCTTGCCGGATGCCGAAGGCCGCCTGATCCTGCCCTCGGCAGTACGCTACCGGGCCGACGGCATCGACGTCGGCGAGTCGGTCAAGCGCGGCGCCGCGGAAGACCCGCTGAACTCCATCATCTCGGTGAAGCGCCTGATGGGCCGTGGCCTGGAAGATCTGAAGCAGCTCGGCGGCCAACTGCCGTACCGCTTCACCCAGGGTGAGTCGCACATGCCGTTCATCGAGACCGTGCAAGGTCCGAAGAGCCCGGTCGAGGTCTCCGCGGAGATCCTCCGCACCCTGCGCCAGCGCGCCGAAGCCACCCTGGGCGGTGAGCTCGTCGGTGCAGTGATCACGGTGCCGGCGTATTTCGACGACGCCCAGCGCCAGGCCACCAAGGACGCCGCGCGTCTGGCTGGCCTGCACGTCCTGCGCCTGCTCAACGAACCCACCGCAGCTGCGGTTGCCTACGGTCTGGACAAGAACGCCGAAGGCGTCGTGGCCATCTACGACCTGGGCGGCGGCACCTTCGACATTTCCATCCTGCGTCTGACCCGCGGCGTCTTCGAGGTCCTGGCCACTGGCGGCGACAGCGCCCTGGGCGGCGACGATTTCGATCACACCATCGCCGGCTGGGTCATCCAGCAGGCCGGCCTGTCCGACGATCTCGATCCGGGTGCTCAGCGCCATCTGCTGCAGGTTGCTTGTGCTGCAAAAGAAGCCCTGACCGCCGAGGCGAGCGTCGAGGTTGCCTATGGCGACTGGCGCGGCCAATTGGGTCGTGAGCAGTTCGATGCGCTGATCGAGCCGCTGATCGCCCGTAGCCTCAAGGCCTGCCGTCGCGCAGTGCGCGATTCCGGCATCGAGCTGGAAGAGGTCGGTGAAGTGGTCATGGTCGGCGGCTCCACCCGCGTGCCGCGCGTTCGTCAGGCGGTGGGCGAGCTGTTCGGTCGCCAGCCGCTGACCGATATCGACCCGGACCAGGTGGTGGCCATCGGCGCCGCCATCCAGGCCGATGCCCTGGCCGGCAACAAGCGCGGCGAAGAGCTGCTGCTGCTCGACGTCATCCCGCTGTCCCTCGGTCTCGAGACCATGGGCGGGCTGATGGAGAAGGTGATCCCGCGCAACACCACCATTCCGGTGGCGCGTGCGCAGGAATTCACCACCTACAAGGATGGCCAGACGGCCATGATGATTCACGTGCTGCAGGGCGAGCGCGAGCTGGTCAAGGATTGCCGTTCCCTGGCGCGCTTCGAGCTGCGCGGCATTCCGCCGATGGTTGCCGGTGCGGCGAAGATCCGCGTCAGCTTCCAGGTCGATGCCGACGGCCTGCTGGCGGTCTCCGCCCGCGAGATGAGCTCGGGCGTCGAGGCGAGCATCCAGGTCAAGCCGTCCTACGGCCTGACCGATGGCGAAATCGCCCGCATGCTGCAGGACTCCTTCCAGAATGCTGGCGACGACATGAATGCCCGTGCGCTGCGCGAGCAGCAGGTCGAGGCCGAGCGTCTGCTCGAGGCTGTGCGTTCGGCGCTGGACGCCGATGGCGAACGCCTGCTGGACGCCGACGAGCGCATCGCCATCGATGCCTGCATGGAAACCCTGCGCGAACTGGCCGCCGGTAGCGATACCGCGGCAATCGAACAGCAAATCAAGCGTCTGTCCCAGGTGACCGACGCCTTCGCCGCGCGACGGATGGATGCATCCGTCAAGGCCGCCCTGTCCGGCCGCCGGCTCAACGAAATCGAGGAATAAGCGAAGATGCCGCAGATCGTGTTTCTGCCCCACGCCGAGCATTGCCCGGAGGGCGCGGTGGTCGAGGCCCAGCCCGGCGAAACCATCATCAAGGCCGCGCTGCGCAACGGCATCGACATCGAGCATGCCTGCGAGATGTCCTGTGCCTGCACGACCTGCCACGTAGTGGTGCGCGAGGGTTTCAACTCGCTGGAAGCCTCCGACGAGCTGGAAGACGACATGCTCGACAAGGCCTGGGGTCTGGAGCCGGAATCACGGCTGTCCTGCCAGGCGGTGGTCGGTGAAGAAGACCTGGTGGTCGAAATCCCGAAATACACCATCAACCAGGTTTCCGAAGGTCATTGAGGGGAGCGCGCATGAGCCTGAAATGGACCGATGTGCTGGAAATCGCCATCCAGCTGGCCGAGAGCAAGCCGGATGTCGATCCGCGCTACGTGAACTTCGTCGATCTGCACAACTGGGTGCTGGCTTTGCCGGAATTCAGCGACGATTCGTCACGCGGCGGCGAGAAGGTACTCGAAGCCATCCAGGCCGCCTGGATCGAAGAGGCCGAGTGACGAACGGCGGCGCGCCGCGCGCGCCCGTCGCGTGCTGCGGCGGCTGATCTTTTTCTCGAACCCGCGTATAATTCGCGGGTTTTATCTTTGGCGAGCCTCGAGGAACCCCTGCCGGTTCTTCTTTCGTCGGTCGACGCGCATTCGCGCGGCGGCTCCGCGCGTGCCAGCCCCACGGCTGCCGCGGTCGCGCGGCAAACCCTGAATCGCGGGAGCTCCTGGACTGGCGCCAGGGGCTCCTCAGCTTTACCAACCTTGCTTTTTCGGAGTTATTCCAAATGGCCCTGCAACGTACCTTCTCCATCATCAAGCCCGACGCCGTAGCCAAGAACGTCATCGGCGAAATCCTGACCCGCTTCGAGAAAGCCGGTCTGCGCGTCGTCGCTTCCAAGATGGTTCAGCTGTCCGAGCGCGAAGCCGGTGGCTTCTACGCCGAGCACAAAGAGCGCGGCTTCTTCAAGGATCTGGTTGCCTTCATGACCTCCGGTCCGGTCATCGTTCAGGTTCTGGAAGGCGAAGACGCCATCCTGCGCAACCGCGAACTGATGGGCGCCACCGATCCGAAGAAAGCCGAGCCGGGCACCATCCGCGCCGACTTCGCCGTTTCCATCGACGAGAACGCCGTACACGGTTCCGACTCGGAAGCTTCGGCTGCCCGCGAAATCGCTTACTTCTTCTCCAGCACCGAGGTGTGCGAGCGCATTCGCTGATAACAGCGAATGGGCGAGGGTGAATCCATGACTGATACCGCTGTAAAGGCCAACCTGCTGGGCATGACCAAGCCCCAGCTCGAGGAATTCTTCGAGTCCATCGGTGAAAAGCGCTTCCGCGCCGGCCAGGTGATGCAATGGATTCACCACTTTGGCGCCGAGGATTTCGACGCCATGACGAACGTCGGCAAGGCCTTGCGCGAAAAGCTCAAGGCCTGTGCCGAAATTCGGGGTCCGGAAGTAGTCAGCCAGGACATCTCCAGCGACGGCACACGTAAATGGGTGGTGCGCGTGGCGTCCGGCAGCTGCGTCGAGACCGTCTACATCCCGCAGAACGGCCGTGGCACCCTGTGCGTGTCCTCGCAGGCCGGCTGCGCCCTGGATTGCAGCTTCTGCTCCACCGGCAAGCAGGGCTTCAACAGCGACCTGACCTCTGCCGAGATCATCGGCCAGGTATGGATCGCCAACAAATCCTTCGGCACCGTGCCCGGCAAGATCGACCGCGCCATCACCAACGTGGTGATGATGGGCATGGGCGAGCCGCTGCTGAACTTCGACAACGTCGTCCCCGCCATGCACATCATGATGGAGGACTTCGGCTACGGCATTTCCAAGCGCAAGGTGACCCTGTCCACCTCTGGCGTGGTGCCGATGATCGAGAAGCTCGGCGAAGTCACCGACGTATCCCTGGCCCTCTCGCTGCACGCGCCGAACGACGAGCTGCGCAACGTGCTGGTGCCGATCAACAAGAAGTACCCGCTGGCGGTCCTGCTGGACAGCTGCAAGCGCTACATCACGCGCCTGGGCAAGGAACGCGTGCTGACCGTCGAGTACACCCTGCTCAAGGACGTCAACGACCAGCCTGAGCACGCCGAGCAGTTGATCGCATTGCTCAAGGAAATTCCTTGCAAGATCAACCTGATTCCGTTTAATCCGTTCCCGCATTCCGGCTACGAGCGGCCGAGCAACAACGCCATCCGCCGTTTCCAGGATCTGGTGCACAAAGGCGGCTACAACGTCACCGTGCGCACCACTCGCGGCGACGACATCGACGCTGCCTGCGGCCAACTGGTCGGCCAGGTGATGGACCGCACCCGTCGCAGCGAACGCTACATCGCCGTACGCCAACTGGCGGCCGAAGCCGAACAGACGCCGACCGCCAGCACTCGAAACTGACCAGGGGGAATCCGATGACCTTTCGCGCCGCGCTGTTCGTACTGTTGGCTGGCATGCTGGCGGGTTGCGTGACGACCGGGAAACCGGATCCCCTGACCACTACCAAGGGTCGCGAAGAAGCCCGCGACGCCTATATCCAGCTGGGTATCGGCTACCTGCAGAACGGCAACACCGAGCAGGCCAAGGTGCCGCTGCGCCAGGCGCTGGAACTGGACTCCTCGAGCGCCGACGCGCACGCCGCGCTGGCCCTGGTCTACCAGATGGAGATGGAACCCAAGCTGGCCGAGACCGAATACCGCAAGGCCCTGTCCTCGCGCTCCGACGCGCGCATCCTGAACAACTACGGCGGCTTCCTCTTCGAGCAGAAGCGCTACCAGGAAGCCATCGAGGCCTACGAAAAGGCCGCTGACGACAGCATGTACCCCGAGCGTTCGCGGGTCTTCGAGAACCTCGGCCTGGTCAGCCTGAAGATGAACCAGCGCGAGCAGGCCAAGCAGTACTTCGAGAAGGCCCTGCGCCTGAACCGCCGGCAGCCCAGCGCACTGCTCGAGATGTCGCAGATGTCCTATGACGACCGCCAGTACGTGCCAGCACGCGGCTACTACGAGGAATACCTGAAGCAGGGCCAGCAGAACGCCAAGAGCCTGCTGCTGGGGGTGCGCCTGGCCAAGGTCTTTGACGACAAGGACACGGCGGCCAGCTACGGTCTGCAGCTCAAGCGCCTGTACCCCGCTTCTCCCGAATACCAGGCATACCAGGCAGAGAAATGATGAAGATGTCGCAGCCAGAGGTCGCCGTGGCGACCCGTGCCAACCCCGGTGAGACCTTGCGCCAGGCGCGCGAGCACAAGGGTTGGTCGACCTCCCAGGTGGCCGGTCAGCTGAATTTGACGGAAAACTCGCTGCGTCACCTGGAACAGGGCAACTTCGACCAGTTGCCTGGGCACACCTTCGCGCGCGGCTACGTGCGTGCCTACGCCAAGCTGCTGGGCATGGACCAGGCGCAGATGGTCACCGCCTTCGACCAGTTCACCGGCACCGATGCCACCGGCAGTACCCCGCAGAGCCTCGGCCGCGTCGCCGAGCCGATGCGCCTGTCGCGCAACCTCCTGCGCCTGTTCAGCCTGCTGCTGCTCGCCCTGCTGGTGGGCTTCGGCTACATGTGGTGGCAAGAGCGCAGCGGTCGCAATGTCGCCGAGAACAGCGGCCTGAACATGGAACACGTCGAGGTCGAAAGCGCCGACGGCACCACCGAAGTCCACAGCCTCGACGAGCCGGAAGACCAGGCGGTCGCCGAGGACAAGGCGAACACCCCGGCAGCGCCGGTCGAACCGGTTGGCGATGCTGGTGCGGGTGCGCCCGAGCAGGCCGCTCCGGCCCCGACTGAACAGGCACCTGCCGCTGAAGCTCCGGCCGTTGCCCCGGCTGCCCCGGCCAGCGCTGCTGCACCGAGCGCACCGGTTGCTGTGGCGCCTGCGCCGACCGCACCAGTCGTGGCATCCGCCGTTCCGGTCGTCCCTGCTGCACCCGTCGCCCCGGGCACAGCGGCTGCTCCAGTCGCTCCGGCAGCGCCTGCTGCAGCCCCGGTCGTCGCCGCTGCCGGCCAGGGCGTAGTCAAGGTTCAATTCACCGCCGATTGCTGGACCCAGGTCACCGACGCCGACGGCAAGGTCGTGCTCAGTGCGCTCAAGCGCAAGGGTGACTCCATGGAGGTCGCCGCCAAGGCGCCGCTGGAACTGCGCCTGGGCTTCGCCCGTGGCGCCCAGGTCAGCTACAACGGCCAGCCGGTCGATATCGCGCGCTATTCCCGTGGCGAGACCGCGCGCATGAAGTTGGGTGGTAACTGAAAATGCATTGCGCTTCCCCGATCAAACGCCGTCATTCCCGCAAGATCTGGGTCGGTTCGGTGCCCGTAGGCGGCGATGCGCCCATCGCCGTCCAGAGCATGACCAACACCGACACGCTGGACGTCGCTGCCACAGTGGCGCAGATCCGTCGCCTGGAAGAAGCCGGCGCCGACATCGTCCGCGTCTCGGTGCCGGACATGGACGCCGCCGAAGCCTTCGGCAAGATCAAGCAGCAGGTCCAGGTTCCCCTGGTCGCCGATATCCACTTCGACTACAAGATCGCCCTGCGCGTGGCCGAACTGGGTGTCGATTGCCTGCGCATCAACCCGGGCAACATCGGTCGCGAAGACCGCGTGCGCGCGGTGGTTGACGCTGCTCGTGACAAGAACATCCCGATCCGCATCGGCGTCAACGCCGGTTCGCTGGAGAAGGACCTGCAGAAGAAGTACGGCGAGCCGACTCCCGAAGCCCTGCTGGAATCGGCCATGCGCCATGTCGATCATCTCGACAAGCTGGACTTCCAGAACTTCAAGGTCAGTGTGAAGGCCTCCGACGTGTTCATGGCCGTCGCCGCCTACCGCCTGCTGGCCAAGCAGATCGAACAGCCGCTGCACCTGGGTATCACCGAGGCCGGCGGCCTGCGTTCGGGCACCGTGAAGTCCGCGGTGGGCTTGGGCATGCTGCTCGCCGAGGGCATTGGCGACACCATCCGCATCTCCCTGGCCGCCGATCCGGTGGAGGAGATCAAGGTCGGCTTCGACATCCTCAAGTCCCTGCACCTGCGCTCGCGCGGCATCAACTTCATCGCCTGCCCGAGCTGCTCGCGGCAGAACTTCGACGTGGTCAAGACCATGAATGAGCTGGAAGGCCGCCTCGAAGACCTGCTGGTGCCGCTGGACGTCGCGGTGATCGGCTGCGTGGTCAATGGCCCGGGCGAAGCCAAGGAAGCGCACATCGGCCTCACCGGCGGTACGCCGAACAACCTGGTGTACATCGACGGCAAGCCGGCGCAGAAGCTGCAGAACGAAAACCTGGTGGATGAGCTGGAACGGCTGATCCGCGCAAAAGCGGCCGAGAAGGCCGAGGCCGACGCCGCCCTGATCGTGCGTGGCTGACCGCTACAAGGACCCTACGTGAGCAAGTCCCTGCAAGCCATTCGTGGCATGAACGACATCCTGCCGGAGCAGACTCCTGCCTGGCGCTACCTCGAGCGCACCTTCGCCGATCTGCTGGATGGCTACGGCTACAGCGAGATCCGCCTGCCGATCCTGGAGTTCACCGAGCTCTTCGCCCGCGGTATCGGCGAAGGCACCGACGTGGTC
The DNA here is from genome assembly GCF_041409665.1 of Pseudomonas sp. QL9. Taxonomy (NCBI): domain Bacteria; kingdom Pseudomonadati; phylum Pseudomonadota; class Gammaproteobacteria; order Pseudomonadales; family Pseudomonadaceae; genus Pseudomonas; species Pseudomonas sp. QL9. The sequence goes on along the minus strand of NZ_CP166971.1, from coordinate 1,539,112 downwards.
GACAAGGAGATGTACACCTTCCTCGACCGTAACGAAGAGTCGCTGACCCTGCGTCCCGAAGGCACCGCGGGCACCGTGCGCGCTGTGCTGGAGCACGGCATGACCGGTGGCGGCCAGGTGCAGAAGCTGTGGTACGCCGGCCCGATGTTCCGCTACGAGAAGCCGCAGAAGGGGCGTTACCGCCAGTTCCACCAGATCGGTGTGGAAGTCTTCAACCTGGCCGGTCCCGACATCGACGCCGAGCTCATCGTGCTCACCTGGCGCCTGTGGAAGAAGCTCGGTCTGGCCGATTCGGTGACCCTGCAGCTCAACAGCCTGGGTTCCAGCGAGGCGCGCGCAACCTATCGCGACGCCCTGGTGGCCTTCCTCAAGGAGCGCTACGACCAGCTCGACGAGGACAGTCAGCGCCGCCTGACCACCAACCCGCTGCGCATCCTCGACAGCAAGAACGAAACCACCCAGGCCCTGCTGGTCGGCGCACCGACCCTGCACGACTACCTGGACGAAGAATCGCGCGTGCACTTCGAAGGCCTGAAGGCGCGCCTGGATGCCGCCGGCATCGCCTACGAGATCAACCCGAAACTGGTTCGCGGCCTGGATTACTACAGCCGCACCGTGTTCGAGTGGGTCACCACCAAGCTCGGCTCCCAGGGAACCGTTTGCGCCGGGGGGCGCTACGACGGCCTGGTCACCCAGTTCGGCGGCAAGCCGACTCCGGGTGTGGGCTTCGCCATGGGCGTCGAGCGCCTGGTGCTCCTGCTGGAAACCCTGGGCCTGGTGCCGGCAGAACTGGCCCGTCCAGCCGACCTCTATGTATGCGCCTTCGGCGAGCCGGCCGAGCTGGCCGCGCTGACCCTGGCCGAGCGCCTGCGCGATGCCCTGCCGGGCGTGCGCCTGCTGGTCAACGCCGGCGCCGGCAGCTTCAAGAGCCAGTTCAAGAAAGCCGACAAGAGCGGCGCGCAGTTCGCCCTGATCATGGGTGACGACGAGCTGGCTGCCCGCGTGGTAGGTTTCAAGCCCCTGCGCGGCGAGGGCGAGCAACAGAACATTGCCTGGGATGCTCTGCCCGAGCACCTGGCAGCCTGCCTCAAACAGGCCTGAGAAAAGACCGTATAGGAGTATTGGGGTGACCACGCGTACCGAAGAAGAACAACTGGCGGACATCAAGGACTGGTGGCAGCGCAATGGCTCGCCCCTGCTCACCGGTGCCGCGCTGGCGCTGGTGGTGGTGTTCGGCTGGAAGGCCTGGACCAAGTACCAGGCCAATCAGGCGCAGGGCGCGTCCATCCTCTACCAGGAACTGGTGGAGAGTTCGCTGACCCCGTCCGGCAAGCCCGATACCGCGCGTGTCGCCGAACTGGCTGGCAAGCTGACCAGCGAATACGGCGGCACCCCGTACGCCCAATACGGCCGTCTGTTCGTGGCCAAGGTCGCCGTGGATGCCGGCAAGCTGGACGATGCCGCCAGCGAGCTGAAAGCCGTGGTCGACAAGCCGGCCGACGCCACCCTCGGTGAGCTGGCACGTCAGCGCCTGGCCCGCGTCCTGGCTGCCCAGGGCAAGGCCGAAGAAGGTCTGAAACTGCTCGAAGGCACTGCTGACAAGGCTTTCGTGGCCAACCGCGAAGAGCTCAAGGGCGACCTGCTGGTGCAACTCAAGCGCACCGACGAAGCCCGTGCCGCCTACGAGAAGGCCAAGGCCGCTCTGCCGGAAGACGCCGCCTCCGGCGCCCTGCAGGTGAAACTCGACGACCTGGCCAAGGGAGGCGCCTGAGATGATGCGCTGGAATCATGCGGCGCTGTTGGCGCTGACCCTGCTCGCTGTGGGCTGCAGCAGCAACAGCAAGAAAGAACTACCGCCGGCTGAACTCACCGACATCAAGGAAGAGGTTCGCCTGGACAAACAGTGGAGCCGCTCGGTCGGTGATGGCCAGGGCGACCTCTACGAACTGCTGACGCCGGCCGTGGATGGTTCGACCATCTACGCCGCCGCTGCCGAAGGTCGCGTCATGGCCATGCAGCGCGAAAGCGGTGACGTGCTCTGGAAGAAAGACCTCGACCTGCCGATTTCCGGCGGTGTTGGCGTCGGTGGCGGCCTGGTTCTGGTCGGCACCCTGAAAGGTGACGTGGTTGCCCTGAATGCCGCCGATGGCGAGCAGAAGTGGCGGACCCGCGTGCCCAGCGAAGTGCTGTCTGCCCCGGTTACCGACGGCGACGTGGTCGTGCTGCAAACCCAGGACGACAAGCTGATCGCCCTCGACGCCAGCACCGGCAATCAGCGTTGGGTCTACGAAAACACCGTGCCCGTGCTGACCCTGCGCGGCACCGGCTCGCCGATCATCGCCGGTCGCATGGCGATCGCCGGCCTGGCCAGCGGCAAGGTAGTGGCGGTCGACCTGCAACGCGGCCTGCCGGCGTGGGAAACCCGCGTTGCCGTGCCTCAAGGTCGTTCGGAGCTGGATCGCGTAGTCGACATCGACGGCGGCCTGATCCTCGACGACAACGTGATCTACGTGGCTACCTACCAGGGCCGCGCCGCCGCGCTCGACCTGGCCAGCGGCCGCGTGCTCTGGCAGCGCGAGGCGTCGAGCTATGCCGGCGTCAGCGAAGGCATGGGCAACGTCTATGTCAGCGATGCCAGCGGCACCGTCGAGTCCCTCGACGGCCGCAGCTCCTCGTCGCTGTGGAGCAACGATGCCCTGGCGCGCCGCCAGCTGTCGGCGCCGGCTGTGTTCTCCAGCAACGTCGTGGTTGGCGATCTGGAAGGTTACATCCACCTGCTGAGCCAGGTGGACGGTCGCTTCGTCGGCCGCGAGAAGGTCGACGGCGACGGCGTGCGTGTGCGCCCGCTGGTCGTGGACAAGTGGATGTACGTGTACGGCAACAGCGGCAAGCTGGTCGCCTACACCATTCGCTAAGCTGTATGTGTTACCTGCCGGCCGCTGTTCGACGACAGCGGCCGGCGCGTTTTTTTAGAAACCCTGAATTTATCTGGAGAGCCGCATGGTTCCCGTAATCGCCCTGGTGGGCCGCCCGAACGTCGGCAAGTCCACCCTGTTCAACCGCCTGACCCGTACCCGTGACGCCATCGTCGCCGAGTACGCCGGTCTGACCCGCGACCGCCAATACGGCGAGGCCAAGTGGCAGGGCAAGAAGTTCATCGTCATCGATACCGGTGGTATCTCCGGTGACGAAGAGGGCATCGACGCCAAGATGGCCGAGCAGTCGCTGCAGGCCATCGAAGAGGCCGATGCCGTCCTGTTCATGGTCGACTCCCGCGCGGGCCTCACCGCCGCCGACCAGATGATTGCCGAGCACCTGCGCAAGCGGAACAAGCGCAGCTTCCTGGTGGCGAACAAGGTCGACACCGTCGATCCGGACATCGCCCGCGCCGAGTTCAGCCCGCTGGGCCTTGGCCATGCGATCCCGATCGCCGCCGCCCATGGCCGCGGCATCACCCAGATGCTGCAGGAAGCCCTGGGCGACATGTTCGCTCCCGAGCCCGAGGCGCCGGAAGACAACGACCTGCCGAGCGAGTTGGAAGAAGTCGCCGAGGGCGAGGAAGCCAAGCGCATCCCCGGCCCGAGCGAGAAAGACGGCATCAAGATCGCCATCATCGGCCGCCCCAACGTCGGCAAGTCGACGCTGGTCAACCGCATGCTCGGCGAGGAGCGGGTGATCGTCTATGACCAGGCCGGCACCACCCGCGACAGCATCTACATCCCCTTCGAGCGCAACGAAGAGAAGTACACCCTGATCGACACCGCCGGCGTACGTCGCCGCGGCAAGATCTTCGAGGCGGTCGAGAAGTTCTCGGTGGTGAAGACCCTGCAGGCGATCCAGGACGCCAACGTGGTGATCTTCGTCATGGACGCCCGCGAAGGCGTGGTCGAGCACGACCTCAACCTGCTCGGCTTCGTGCTGGAGACCGGCCGCGCGCTGGTCATCGCGCTGAACAAGTGGGATGGCATGGAGTCGGGCGAGCGCGAGTACGTGAAGACCGAGCTCGAGCGTCGCCTGCTGTTCGCCGACTTCGCCGACATCCATTTCATCTCGGCGCTGCACGGCACCGGCGTGGGCCACCTGTACAAGTCGGTGCAGGAATCGTTCCGCTCCGCCGTGACCCGCTGGCCGACCAGCAAGCTGACGCAGATCCTCGAGGACGCGGTGCAGACGCACCAGCCGCCGATGGTCAATGGCCGCCGCATCAAGCTGCGCTACGCCCACCTGGGCGGCGCCAACCCGCCGTTGATCGTGATCCACGGCAACCAGGTGGAGGCGGTGCCCAAGGCCTACACCCGTTACCTGGAGAAGACCTACCGTCGTGTGCTGAAGCTGGTCGGCACGCCGATCCGCATCGAGTACAAGGGCGGCGACAACCCGTTCGAGGGCAAGAAGACCCAGCTCACCGATCGCCAGGTCAACAAGAAGCGCCGCCTGATGTCGCACCACAAGAAGGCCGAGAAGAAGAAGAAGGACAAGCGCAAGTAACGCGCCCCCTCTTCTCGTAGGATGGGTTGAGGCACGAAACCCATGCTGGGTTCGCTCACCCCATCCTACCGGCGTGTGACCGATAGGATGGGGCTGCTTCCCGCTTCAGGCGTCGGGCTTTAAGCTAGGCAACCCTCTTTGCCTGCAGCCCTCCGCCATGCTCACCAGCAAACTGCCCAACGTCGGCACCACCATCTTCACCCGCATGTCGCAGCTCGCCGCCGAGTGCGGTGCGCTCAACCTGTCCCAGGGCTTCCCCGACTTCGACGGTCCTGCCGCACTGCGCGAAGCGGTAGGGCGGCACGTCATGGCTGGACACAACCAGTACTGTCCGATGACCGGCCTGCCGGCGCTGCGCGAGCAGGTGGCGGCCAAGGTCGCGAGCTTCTATGGCCGCACTGTCAGCGCTGACACCGAGGTGACCATCACCCCCGGCGCGACCGAGGCGATCTTCTGCGCGGTACAGGCGCTGATCCGCCCGGGCGACGAAGCCATCGTCCTTGACCCTTGCTACGACAGTTACGAGCCCTCGGTGGAACTGGCTGGCGGCCGCTGCGTGCACGTCGCCCTGAGCCTGCCGGAGTTCCGCATCGACTGGCAGCGCCTGGCCGACGCCATCACCCCGCGCACCCGCGTGATCTTCCTCAACAGCCCGCACAACCCCAGTGGCGCGCTGATTGACCGCGCCGACCTGGACCGCCTGGCGGCGCTGATCCGCGACCGCGAGATCTACGTCATCAGCGACGAGGTCTACGAACACCTGATCTACGACGGCGTGCAGCACGCAAGCGTGCTGGCTCATGACGAGCTGTACCCGCGCGCCTTCGTCATCAGCTCCTTCGGCAAGACCTACCACGTCACCGGCTGGAAGACCGGCTACGTGGTGGCGCCGCCGGCGCTGACCAGCGAGCTGCGCAAGATCCACCAGTACGTGAACTTCTGCGGCGTGACGCCGCTGCAATATGCGCTGGCCGACTTCATGGCGGCGCACCCCGAGCACCTGCGCGAGCTGCCGGGCTTCTACCAGGCCAAGCGCGACCTGTTCTGCGACCTGCTGGGCGGCTCGCGCTTCCAGTTCCAGCGCGCCGCCGGCACCTACTTCCAGGTGGTCGACTATTCGGCGATCCGCCCGGATCTGGACGACGTGGCCATGGCCGAATGGCTGACCCGCGAACATGGCGTGGCGGCGATTCCGGTCTCGGTGTTCTACCAGCAGGCCCCGGCAGACATGCGCCTGGTGCGCTTCTGCTTCGCCAAGAAAGAGGAGACGCTGCGCCAGGCGGCGGAGAAGCTATGCGCGATCTGAAGCAACTGCCCGACCTGAAGCTGGCCCTGGTCCAGACCACCCTGGCCTGGCACGACGCGCCAGCCAACCGCGCGCACTTCGCCGCGTTGCTGGAGCAGGCGCGTGGCGCCGACCTGGTGATCCTGCCGGAGATGTTCACCACCGGCTTTTCCATGGACTCCGAGGCACTGGCCGAGGCGGAGGAGGGCGAGACCTACTCCTGGCTGCGCGAACAGGCCGCACGCCTGGATGCGGTAGTGACCGGCAGCGTGATCGTCCGCGCTGCAGACGGCAGCCATCGCAACCGCCTGCTCTGGGCGCGCCCGGATGGCGAGATCCTGCACTACGACAAGCGCCACCTGTTCCGCATGGCCGGCGAACACAAACACTACAGCGCCGGAGAAACCCAGGTGCTGTTCGAGTGCAAGGGTTGGCGGGTGCGCCCGCTGATCTGCTACGACCTGCGCTTCCCGGCCTGGAGCCGCGATGCCCAGGGCACCGACTTGCTGCTGTACACGGCGAACTGGCCGGCGGCCCGCCGCCTGCACTGGAACCGCCTGCTGCCGGCCAGGGCCATCGAGAACCTGTGCTACGTCGCGGCGGTGAACCGCGTTGGTGAAGACGGCAAGGGCCACGCCTATTCCGGCGATAGCCAGGTGCTCGACTTCCAGGGCGACTACCTGCTGGAACCCGGCGCGGCCGATGGCGTGTTCCACGCCAGCCTTTCGGCGCAAGCGCTGGCCGCCTACCGCGAGCGCTTCCCGGCCTATCTCGACGCGGACCGTTTCGTCATCGAGCCCTGAGCTGGTTCGCGAGCAAGCTCGTTCCTGCAGGGATATCCCGCTTTTCGTAGGAGCGAGCTTGCCCGCGAACTGCCGTTTCAATAGGCGCTCGCCGCATCCAGCCTGTGGATATCCTCCAGGCTCAGTTTCAGCCGCGTCGCCGCGATCAGGTCCGGCAGTTGGTCAAGATTCGAGGCGCTGGCGATGGGGGCGGTGATGCTTGGGCGGGCGATCAACCAGGCGAGGGATACCTGGGCCGGTGTGGCGTCGTATTCCTCGGCTACTTCGTCCAGGGCTGCCAGCAGGGTTACACCGCGTTCGTTCAGGTAGCCCTTGACCTTGTCGGCGCGCGCCGCGCTCTTGTCCAGGTCCTCGCGGCTGCGGTACTTGCCGCTGAGGAAACCGCCGGCCAGGGCGTAATAGCAGATCACGCCGATTCCCAGTTCCTGCACCACCGGTTCCAGGCGCGTCTCGTAGTCGGCGCGGTCGTAGAGGTTGTAGTTCGGCTGCAGGGATTGGTAGCAGGGCGCGCCCAGTTGGTCGGCGATGGTCTTCGCCTCGCGCAGGCGGCGGGCATCGTAGTTGGAGGCGCCTATCACCCGCACCTTGCCCTTCTGCGCCAGGTTGGCGAAGGCGTCCAGGGTTTCCTCGAGCGGGGTATGCGCGTCGTCGCAGTGGGCTTGGTAGAGGTCGATGTAGTCGGTCTGCAGGCGCTGCAACGAGCGCTCGACAGCCTGTTCGATGTAGGCGGGGGCGAGGCCCTTGAAGCCGTTGCCCATGTCCATGCCGACCTTGGTGGCGAGGATCATGTCCTTGCGCTTGCCGGTTTTCTTCAGCCATTTGCCGATCAGGGCTTCCGACTCGCCGCCGGCATGGCCGGGGACCCAGCGCGAGTAGACGTCGGCGGTGTCGATGCAAGTCAGCCCGGCTTCGTGCAGGGCGTCGAGCAGTCGGAAGGACGTGGCTTCGTCGGCGGTCCAGCCGAATACGTTGCCGCCGAACACCAGCGGTGGAATGGCCAGCCCGGAGCGGCCCAGTTCGCGAAGGTTCACCTGTCGTTCCTCCCTACTGCGTAGTGGTCGATCCAGCATAGACCTTCAGACATTGTTGACAGACTCTTCCTACGTTGCGCACTATCGGGCCTCTTTCACGCAACGGGCTTTCCATGTCCTTCTCCCTCGACCACTCGCTGCCGCTTCCGGGCTCCTTCGCCCCGGCCTGCGCGTGCGTCGCCGTTGCCAAGAAATCGAAGAAACAGTCGCTCATTTGACCGGGGCGTGCTGTCCCGTCAGATGGGCTGACAGGACAAGCGCAAGGTCGAACACTTCCCCCCGCATGATTCCCGCACCCTCCCTGACGGCGACCAGACGGTCAGCCACAAGGAGTTTTCGCATGTCGTCGTTTCGTGGAATCTGGGTAGCCCTGGTAACGCCGTTCCGGGCCGGGGAAATCGACTTCGCCGCATTGCAGGCGCTGGTCGGCAAGTTGCTGGAGGACGGCGTCGCCGGCTTCGTGGTCTGCGGCACCACCGGCGAGGCCGCAGCGCTGAGCCATGCCGAGCAGCTCGCCGTGCTCGACGCGGTGCTGCAATGGGTGCCGTCGCAGCAAGTGATCATGGGCCTGGCCGGCAACAACCTGCGCGAGCTGCTGGCCTTTCAGCAGGAGGTCCAGCAGCGTCCGCTGGCCGGTGTCCTCGTGCCGGCGCCGTATTACATCCGACCGTCGCAGCAGGGGCTGGAGTCCTTCTTCCGCCAGGTCGCCGATGCTTCCACGGTTCCCGTGGTGCTCTACGACATTCCCTATCGCACCGGCGTACGCATCGAGCGTGAAACCCTGCGGCGCATCGTCCGGCATCCGCGCATTGCGGCGATCAAGGATTGTGGCGGCGATGCGGAAACCACCATGACGCTGATCGCCGACGGCAATGTCGAGGTGCTTGCCGGCGAGGACGTGCAGATCTTCGGCAACCTCTGCCTGGGCGGCGCGGGGGCGATTTCCGCTTCGGCGCATGTACGTGCCGACCTTTACGTGCACATGCAACGGCAGGTGGAGGAGGGCGATCTGCCCGGCGCACGGCGCACCTTCTATCGCCTGCTGCCGTGGATGCAGGCGGCCTTCGCCGAGCCCAATCCGGCGGCGGTGAAGGCGGCGCTGGCATTGCAGGGCTGGATCGGTGACGAGCTACGCGAGCCCATGCAGCGTTGCGCGCCGGCGACCCTGGAGCGGCTGCGCGGGGTGCTGGCCGCACTGGCCGATTGACGGGAAAGGCGCCGCCGTCATGGCTTTGGCCTATCATGGCGGCCTTCTCAAGCGGAGCACGACCATGACCGACCACACCCTCTACCTGCTCGACCAGCTCGAAATGGCCGACATGCTGCTGATCGACGGCCTGCACGCCTGGCAGTTCGAGCTCGACGAGGCGCTGCTCGACCGCGCCGAAGCCGCAGCCGATGCGGACGAGCCCTTCGCCAGCGAAGAGGTGGTATTGCGCGTGGAGGTCGTCGACGGGCGCGATCGCCGCCAATGGCAGTTCACCTACAACGAGGTGATGGAAGCGCAGCATCAGGCCGAAGACGACAGTTGGATCCTGCTGCAGGGCGAGCAGGAGCACCGCCTGTGCTGCCTTGGGGCCCATTCGGCCAGCGGCGAGGATGACTGAGCAGTTTGAAGCAGGGCCGAGGGATCGTCCCGCAGGCGCTGCCTGATTTCGATCCTGCAAAAAAACAGCCCCGGACAGCGAACTGCCCGGGGCGAGGGGGACTGCGGTAGGAGCGGGCTTACGCCGCCTTGGCGTGGCCCAGCGTCACCGCGCGGTTCAGCGCGCTGAACAGGGCGCGGAAGCTGGCGGTGGTGATGTTTTCGTCGATGCCGATGCCGTGCAGCGAGCGGCCGCCTTCGACGCGCAGCTCGATGTAGGCTGCGGCGCGCGCGGTGGTGCCGGCGCCGATGGCGTGCTCGTTGTAGTCCATGATCTCGACGTCGACCGGCAGCGCAGCGACCAGTGCTTCCAGGGTGCCCTTGCCCTTGCCGTGCCAGCGGTGCTGTTCACCCTTGTGCACCACGTCGATGTCGATGGCGCAGATGCCGTTTTCTTCCTGCAGGCGGTAGTTCTTCAGCGCGAAGGGCGCGACGACTTGCAGGTATTCGGCTTCCAGCAGCGCGTAGATCTGCTCGGCGGTCATCTCCAGGCCCAGGCGATCGGTCTCGTTCTGCACGACCTGGCTGAACTCGATCTGCATGCGGCGCGGCAGGCTGATGCCGTACTCCTGTTCGAGCAGGAAGGTGATGCCGCCCTTGCCTGACTGGCTGTTCACGCGGATCACCGCTTCGTAGCTGCGGCCGATGTCGGCCGGGTCGATCGGCAGGTACGGCACTTCCCACACGGCATCGTCCTTCTGCTGGGCGAAGCCCTTGCGGATGGCGTCCTGGTGCGAGCCGGAGAAGGCGGTGTGGACCAGGTCGCCGACGTACGGGTGACGCGGGTGCACCGGAATCTGGTTGCACTCTTCGACCACCTTGCGCACGGCGTCGATGTCGGAGAAGTCCAGCTGCGGGTCGATGCCCTGGGTGTACATGTTCAGCGCCATGGTCACCAGGCAGAGGTTGCCGGTGCGCTCGCCGTTGCCGAACAGGCAGCCTTCGACGCGGTCGGCGCCGGCCATCAGCGCCAGTTCCGAAGCGGCTACACCGGTGCCACGGTCATTGTGGGTGTGCAGGCTGAGCAGCACGCTGTCGCGCTTGTCGATGTGGCGGCCGAACCACTCGATCTGGTCGGCGTAGTTGTTCGGGGTGGCGCACTCGATGGTGGCGGGCAGGTTGAGGATCAGGCGGTTGGCCGGGGTCGGCTGGAACACGTCGATCACTGCGTTGCACACCTCGACGGCGAAGTCGGTCTCGGTCGAGCTGAAGACTTCCGGCGAGTACTCGAAGCCCCACTGGGTTTCCGGCGCGGCGTCGGCCAGGCGCTTGATGGTCTTGCCGGCGGCCACGGCGATGGCTTTCACGCCGGCCTTGTCCTGGTTGAAGACGATCTTGCGGAAGCTCGGTGCGCAGGCGTTGTAGTAGTGGACGATGGCGCGCTTGGCGCCCTTCAGCGACTCGAAGGTGCGCTCGATGAGGTCGTCACGGGCCTGGGTCAGCACCTGGATGGTGACGTCGTCGGGGATGTGGCCGCCTTCGATCAGCTCGCGGACGAAGTCGAAGTCGGTCTGCGAGGCGGACGGGAAGCCCACTTCGATTTCCTTCAGGCCAACCTGTACCAGGCACTTGAAGAAACGCATCTTCTTCTCGGCGTCCATCGGCTCGATCAGCGACTGGTTGCCGTCACGCAGGTCGGTGGACAGCCAGATCGGCGCCTTGTCGATGACCTTGTCCGGCCAGGTACGGTCGGGCAGGGTGATCGGGGTGAACGGACGGTATTTCTTCGACGGGTCTTTGAGCATGGTCATGAGCGGATTCCTTGGACTTCCTGGCCAACCGGCCTGTGCGAGCGCGAGTAGATGAAGAGATGAAACGACGCGAAGGTTTCAGCCACGCAGTCGCGGACTGACCAGGCGCAGGCAGGCGTGTTGGCGAAGCAGGATGAGGGTATGTGCAGTTTTCATAGCGCCCACCCTAGTGCTGTCGGATGTTCGTGGCAAGCATTGTCTAAAAATTGGCAGGAATCGTCTCTATTTTTGATTTTGCGCGATTTTATGTAATTCGATTCCGATTTGGTCGCAAGAAATTGCCCTAGGAAAACTCTGCTTTACTGCATTCTGCGGCTTCATGCCGCAGGGGCATTCGGCCATCAGCGAATTGCACCTCGCCATCGACCGGAGTAAAACGCCGCCTGGCTGCGACAACCAGCCCCAAGGACCCTTCGTGATCGACCGCAAACGACATTCCCAGCGCTCCGGCATGGCCATCTGGCTGGCGTTCTTCGCCATGCTGATGATCCATCTCGGCCCGCTGGTGTCGCAGTCGATGCCGATGGACCACGTCATGCCGGCCATGGCCGGCATGGACGAGATGGCCTGCTCCGACCAGGCGCGCAGCGGTCACCATGAATCCGTCATGCCCAAGCCGGCGGCGGGCTTCATGGAGAAGTGCGGCTATTGCGGCCTGCTGATCCACAGCCCGGTGCTCGATGCGCCGCAGCTGTTCCTCCCCGCCGACCTGCCCGGCGCCGCGCCAGCACCCCAGGTCGTCATCGAACATCCGATTCCCGCCTCGCCGGTGTTCCCCGGCGCGCGTTCGCGCGCGCCACCGTCCATGACCGCCTGACCGACCCTCACTGCCACCGCCCGCTCGCCGCGCGCCGGAGCACGTCTCCTGCGTGCGCGCTCGACGTGCGCGTGGCCGGAAGAACTTCGTCATCGATCATGGAATGCACATGTCCAACCTTTTCCTGCGTGGGCGTGCTCGCCCCGCGAGCCTGCGCGCTCTTTGCGCACTCACTGCCGCCGGCTTCGGCCCCTTTGCGTCGGCTGCCGACAGCGATCCGCACGCCTACCACTCGATCATCGAGCTGGAGCCCGCGGTCATCACCGCTGTGCAGCAGAGCTCGCCGCTGACCATCGTCACCAACCCCAAGGAAGCGCGGCAGCCAGTGCCGGCTAGCGACGGCACCGACTACCTGAAGACCATTCCCGGCTTCTCCGCCATCAGAAATGGCGGCACCAATGGCGATCCGGTGCTGCGCGGCATGTTCGGCTCGCGCCTGAACCTGCGCACCAATGGCGGGCTGATGATCGGCGCTTGCCCGTTCCGCATGGACGCGCCCAGCTCCTACATCGCACCGGAAACCTTCGACAAGCTGACCGTGGTCAAGGGCCCGGAAACTGTCATATGGGGCCCCGGCGCCTCGGCTGGTACCGTGCGCTTCGACCGTGAGCCCGAGCATTTCGGCGAACTGGGCAGCCGCCTGAACGGCAGCGTCCTGGCTGGCTCCAACGGCCGCTTCGACAAAGTCATCGATGGTGCCGTTGGCGGTCCCCAGGGCTACCTGCGGGTGGTCGGCAACCAGGCCCAGGCCGACGACTACAAGGACGGCAACGGCGATACCGTGCCCTCTCGCTGGGACAAGTGGAACGGCGACGTCGCCGCCGGCTGGACCCCGGATGCCGACACCCTGGTCGAGCTGACCGCCGGCAAGGGTAACGGGGAGGCACGCTACGCCGGGCGCGGCATGGACGGCTCTCAGTTCAAGCGCGAGAGCCTCGGCCTGCGCTTCGAGAAGCGCAACATCAGCGAGGTGTTCCAGAAGCTCGAGGCGCAGGTCTACTACAACTACGCCGACCACATCATGGACAACTTCCGCCTGCGCACCCCCGACCCGAGCAGCATGATGCCCATGCCGATGGCCTCGGAAGTCGACCGGCGCACCGTCGGCGGCCGGGTGGCGGCGACCCTGGAATGGTCCGACTACCAGTTGGTGACCGGCGTCGACGCCATGCGCAGCGAACACCGCGAGCGCAACTCCAGCTACGACATGATGACCGACACCCTCACCGACACCGACGCCTTCCCCTGGACCAAGGACGCGGTGATGCACGACTACGGCGCCTTCGCCGAGCTGACCTGGTACGCCGCCGAGCGCAGCCGGGTGATCAGCGGTGCGCGCCTCGACCGCGCGGATGCCAAGGACTACCGGCAGACCCTCAGCAGCATGTCGATGAGCATGCCCAACCCGACTGCCGGCGATACCCGCAGCGACACCCTGCCCAGCGCCTTCGCCCGCTACGAGCACGACCTGGCCGATTCGCCGACCACGCTGTACGCCGGCCTCGGTTACGTCGAGCGCTTCCCCGACTACTGGGAACTGTTCTCGCCGAGCAGCGGGCCGAGCGGCTCGGTCAACGCCTTCGATGCCATCAAGCCGGAGAAGACCACCCAGTTGGACGTCGGCGCGCAGTACGACGACGGCAAGCTGCAGGCCTGGGTATCGGCCTACGCCGGCGTGGTGCATGACTTCATCCTGTTCGATTACGACACCGACATGATGGGCATGAGCAGCACCCAGGCGCGCAACGTGAACGCGCGGATCATGGGCGGCGAGCTGGGTACCAGCTACCGCCTGGACGCGAACTGGAAGACCGACGCCACCCTGGCGTACGCCTGGGGCAAGAACACCACCGACGGTCGCGCCCTGCCGCAGATGCCGCCGCTGGAGGCGCGCCTGGGGCTGACCTACGAGCGCGACCTGTGGAGCGTTGGCGGGCTGTGGCGCCTGGTGGCGGCGCAGAACCGCGTGGCCATCGGCGAGGGCAACGTGGTCGGCCAGGACTTCGACAAGACCGGCGGCTTCGGCGTGTTCTCGCTCAATGGCGCCTACAAGCTGAGCAAGAACTTCAAGGTCAGCACCGGCATCGACAACCTCTTCGACAAGGCCTACGCCGAGCACCTCAACCTGGCGGGCGACGCCGGTTTCGGCTTCCCCGGCGACAAGGCGATCAACGAACCGGGTCGCACCTACTGGACCAAAGTGGACTTCAGCTTCTAAGGCCCGCCGCGCCCGCTCCGGCGGGTGCGGTCTTGCGTGGAGACAACGACACATGAAAAAGACCGTGGATTTCTACAACCTGGCCTGGCGTTGGCATTTCTATGCGGGATTGTTCGTCGCGCCCTTCATGATCCTGCTGGCGTTCACCGGGATCATCTATCTGTTCAAGCCGCAGCTCGACGTTTTGATGTACCGCGATCTGCTCGAGGTGCAGCCAGCGGCACAGGTGCTAAGCGCCGACGAGCAACTGGCGCGGCTGCACCAGGCGTTGCCGCAGGCGGCGGTCAGCAAGTACCTGCCGCCGGCGACGGCCGAAAGCAGCGCGCAGTTCGTCGCCAGTCTTGACGGTCGCGAAACCAATCTGTTCGTGAACCCCTACAGCGGCGAGCTGCTCGGCAGCCAGGATGCCCACTACAACCTGCAGGCTATCGCCCGGGCGCTGCACGGTGAGTTGATGATCGGCACCGTCGGCGACCGCCTGATCGAACTGGCCGCCGGCTGGGGCATCGTCCTGGTGGTGTCGGGCGTCTACCTGTGGTGGCCGCGCGGGCGCGGCAAGCGTGGCGTGCTGGTCCCCAACCGCGAGCAGCGTGGGCGTGGCTGGTGGCGCGAGCTGCATGCGGTCACCGGCTTCTGGGGGGCGGCTTTGCTGCTGTTCATGCTGCTCTCGGGGATGACCTGGACCGGCTACTGGGGCGAGTCCTTCGCCGATGTCTGGAACCGCTTCCCGGCGGCGATGTGGAACGACGTGCCCAAGTCCGACGTGCAGGCACGTTCGCTCAACGAAGCGCACCGGCAGACCGTGCCCTGGGCCATGGAGAACACGCCGATGCCGGTTTCCGGCGCCCATGCCGAGCACGCCGGACATATGGCGGGTGGCTCGATGGCCGCGCCGCAGATTGGCTTGCAGCAGGTAGTCGACATCGCTCGCGAGCGTGGGGTGACGCCGGGCTACAGCATCAGCCTGCCCAAAGGCGAGGAGGGCGTATTCACCGTTTCGGTGTTTGCCGACGACCCGCGCAACGACGCCACCCTGCATGTCGACCAGTACAGCGGCAAGGTCCTCGCCGACGTGCGCTGGAAGGACTACGGCCTCGTGGCACGCAGCGTCGAGACAGGCGTGATGCTGCACGAGGGCAAGATGTTCGGCCTGGCCAACCAGCTGCTGATGCTCGCCGTCTGCCTGATGATCCTGTTCAGCGCCGCCAGCGGCCTGTGGTTGTGGTGGCTGCGCAAGCCGGCCGGGCGCCTGGGCGTGCCTCCGCTGCCGCATGCCTTGCCGGTGTGGAAGGTTGGCCTGGGCATCGTGGTGCTGCTGGGCATTGCCTTCCCCCTGGTAGGCGCGTCGCTGCTGCTGGTCTGGGGCTTCGACTGGCTGGTGCTTTCGCGCCTGGCTAGTGGGCGCCAGGCCTTCGATTGAGTTGTGCGCCGGCGGCCCTGTCGCCGGCTTGAGTGGGGGCGCGGAGCGGCTATGCTGCCCGGGCCCTCGACGTTGCCGCCGGTCCTCTTGCCGGTCGGCCCATGAGACTGCTAGGAGTTTCCACCATGCGCAAAACCCTGCTGGCCTTCGCGGCCCTGCTGTCCTTCTCCGCTCCGCTTCTGGCCCACGAGTACAAGGCTGGCGACCTCGAGATCGAACATCCCTGGTCGCTGCTGCTGCCGGCCGTCTCGGCAAACGGCGCGGCCTATTTCGTCGTGCACAACCACGGCAAGTCCGCCGATCGCCTGGTCGGTGCCGACACCGAGCGCGCTGCCAGTGCCGAAGTGCACGAGCACGTGATGAAGGACGGCATGATGAAGATGCAAAAGGTCGAAGGCGTGGACATTCCCGCCGGCGGCACCCTGACCTTCGCACCCGGCCACTACCACCTGATGCTGTTCGGCCTGAAGAAGCCGCTGGCCGACGGAGAGCGTTTCCCGGTGACCCTGCATTTCCAGAAGGCCGGCGACGTGAAGGTCGAGGTCGAGGTCCAGAAGCAGGCACCGGGCGCTGCCGAGCATGACGACCACGATATGTCCGACATGCCGGGCATGAAGATGAACTGACTCGTCGATTTCGAGCGTCGCCGGGCGCTGTTCAGGGCTTGAAGGCGCCGATGAAGATCGCCGGGTCGACGCGGGCGTCGTTGAGGCTGACGTTCCAGTGCATGTGCGGCCCGGTGGCGCGGCCGGTGGCGCCGACGCGGCCGACCACGTCGCCGCGGGCGAGCTGCTGGCCCAGGCGCACGTCGATTTTCGACATGTGGCAGAACATGCTGATGAAGCCCTGGCCGTGGTCGACGAACACGGTGTTGCCGTTGAAGAAGTAGTTGCCGATCAGGATGACCTTGCCCGCGGCCGGCGTCTTGATCGGCGTGCCGGCGGGTACGGCGAAGTCCAGCCCGGAGTGCGGGTTGCGTTCTTCGCCATTGAAGAAGCGGCGCAGGCCGAAGGGGCTCGAAAGCGGGCCGTTTACTGGCTTGTCGAGCACCAGGTTGCTCGGCGTGCCAGGGCTGAAGCTGCGGTAGGCGGCGGTCTGTTCGGCCAGCTCGCGGTTGATCCGCGCCAGGTCCTCGGGCAGCGGATTGACCTGGCGGGTGTTCTTCAGGGTGATGCGCTGCTCACGGTAATGCTTGCTGCCAATCGTGAAGGGTAGGGCGCGCGCCTGACCGGCTTGCTGCACCTGAACCTGCTGCTGGCCCGGCTTGGTCGTCAGCGGGATGCCGACGATGGCGATCCAGTCACGCCCCTCTTCCTTTACCACCAACACAGGCTTGCCCT
Source organism: Pseudomonas sp. QL9 (assembly GCF_041409665.1). Lineage (NCBI taxonomy): Bacteria > Pseudomonadati > Pseudomonadota > Gammaproteobacteria > Pseudomonadales > Pseudomonadaceae > Pseudomonas > Pseudomonas sp. QL9. The sequence continues at coordinate 1,522,314 of NZ_CP166971.1, read as the reverse complement.
GGTAGCGCGCGGTCGGCGCCGGGCCTTCGTTACCCAGCTGAATCACGGCCACGCCGCCGGGCACCGGTTTGTTCAGGGTGCGGCTGATGAAGCCTTCGGCATGGACGGGCAGGGCGAGGAGGGTGGCGGCGAGGAGGCAGAAGGCGCGGAGCATGGGGTTGTCCGTATTGGATGAGCGGGTGAGTGAAGAGACCTGCGCGTGCTCTTGTAGGAGCGGACCTTGTCCGCGATTCGCGGATGAGATCCGCTCCTACGGTCGCAGGTTGTGCAGTTGCTGGCGCCACAGTTGCTCCAGCGATGGAACCTGCGCCGGGCCGTAGATCGCCGCTGGCGCGCCGGTGTGCCAGGCCCACAGCTGGTCGCCGTAGTCGTAGTGCCACCATTCGCTGGACAGGTTGCTGAAGCCGACTTCGCGCATGACGTTGAACAACAGCCGGCGGCGGTCGCGGATGGCGCGGCCGTGGCCGTCGGTGGCGTCTTCGTAATGCCGGGTGTAGGAGCGCGGGGTCGCTTCGTCGAACAGGCTGCCCATATCGAGCCAGCGGCCGTCTTGATCGCAGAGGCTGATGTCCACGGCGCCGCCGGTCAGGTGCGGGCTCGGCGCTTCGGCGCGGGTGCTCGGCGGGGCGACGAACTCGCGGGTGCGACGGGTCAGTTCGGCCGGATCGGCGTTCGGTTCGTGCTGGCGGAGGATGTCGTAGAGGGTGTCGTAGAGATGCTGCTGGACGGCGAAGGGCCGCCAGGCATCCAGCACCACCAGGCGCAGGCCGTCGGGCAGCAGCTTCGCCGCCTGCAGCAGGCGCGCGAACACGCCGGCGCGGGCGTGGCATTCGGGCAGCGCATTGGGGATGCCCAGGCGATGGTAGGCCGGCCAGACCAGGAAGCCCTGGCTGGTGCCCAGCGCTTCCATGGGCTCGCCGCATTCGACGATGGGCATGCGGAAGGCCGTGGCCCAATCGGGCTCCGGCGCTTCGGGGATGGCGGCGAGCAGGTCGGTCACGGCGGTCAGTCCAGCAGGGAGAGGGTGACGGGCGTCTGGTGGTTGTCTTCCACGCGCACGTCCAGTTCGCCCTCGCCGAGCTTCGCCTTCAGGCGCTGACCCGGTTGGGCCTGGGAGGCGCGGCGCACCGCCTGGCCGCGTTCGTCGAGGAGGATGCTGTAGCCGCGCCCGAGGGTTGCCAGCGGGCTGACGATGTGCAGGTTCTGCGCCAGGCCGTCGAGACGCTGGCGGCGCTCGCGGAGGATCGCGCGGGTGGCATGGGGCAGGCGTGCGGCCAGGCTGTCCAGCTTTTGCCGCAGCAGCGCCAGGGCGCGGCCGGGGTGCTGGGCCTGAAGGCGGGTCTGCAGGCGGGCCAGGCGTTCGTTGCGGACTTGCAGCTGGCGCTCGAAGGCGCGGCGCAGGCGCATGTCCAGGTCGTCCAGGCGCTGGGCCTGCTGGCGCAGGCGCTCGCCGGGGTGGCGCAGGCGCCGGGCGGTGCCTTCCAGGCGCAGGCGCTCGCGGGTCAGGCGGTCCTGGATGCGCAGGATCAGGCGGCGGCGCAGGCCGTCCAGGCGCTGCTGCAGGTCGCCGGTATGCGGCGCCAGCAGTTCGGCGGCGGCCGAAGGCGTGGGCGCGCGGACATCGGCGACGAAATCGGCGATGGATACATCGGTTTCATGCCCCACCGCGCTGACCACCGGCGTGGCGCAGGCGGCGATGGCGCGGGCCACGGCTTCTTCGTTGAAGCACCAGAGGTCCTCCAGCGAACCGCCGCCCCGGGCCAGGATGATGGCGTCGAAGCCCTTGGCGTCGGCCAGCTTCAGGGCGCGGACGATTTGCGCGGTGGCTTCGCGGCCCTGCACGGCGGTGGGCACGAGGGTCAGCTCGACCTGGGGCGCGCGGCGGCGGAACACGCTGATGATGTCGCGGATCACTGCGCCGGTGGGCGAACTGACGATGCCGATGCGCTGCGGATGGGCCGGCAGCGGGCGCTTGCGTTCCGGGGAGAACAGCCCCTCGGCGGCCAGCTTCTCTTTAAGTGCCTCGAAGGCCAGGCGCAGGGCGCCGTCGCCGGCGGGTTCGACGGCGTCGGCGATCAATTGGTAGTCGCCGCGGCCCTCGAACAGCGAGACCTTGCCGCGCACCTTCACCGCCAGGCCGTCGCGCAGCGCCTGGCGCACGCGCAGGGCGTTCTGCCGGAACAGCGCGCAGCGCACCTGGGCGTTGCTGTCCTTCAAGGTGAAATAGAGGTGGCCGGAAGCCGGGCGGGCGAGGTTGGAGATCTCGCCTTCGACCCACACCTGCGGGAACACGTCCTCCAGGAGCTGGCGGGCGCGCTGGTTGAGCTGGCTGACGGTCAGCACCTCGCGGTCGAGGCCGAGCCGTTGGAAAGGGTCTTTGAACATGGCGCTGGATGATAAGCCCGGGCGTTGTCGAGGGCCAGCACGCAACCCGCCATTCCAGCGGTCGGGCGCGTTGAGCCCGAGCGTCAAACTGGGATATAATGCCGCGCTTCCATTTTCCCGCGTGGGAGCCCCCGCCATGCTGCGCATCAGTCAAGAAGCCCTGACGTTCGACGACGTCCTCCTGATCCCCGGATATTCCGAAGTTCTGCCCAAGGACGTGAGCCTGAAGACCCGTCTGACTCGCGGCATCGAACTGAACATTCCGCTGGTCTCCGCCGCCATGGATACCGTGACCGAGTCCCGCCTGGCCATCGCCATGGCGCAGGAAGGCGGCATCGGCATCATCCACAAGAACATGAGCATCGAGCAGCAGGCTGCCGAAGTCCGCAAGGTCAAGAAGCACGAGACCGCCATCGTTCGCGACCCGGTCACCGTGACCCCCTCGACCAAGATCATCGAGCTGCTGCAGATCGCCCGCGAATACGGCTTCTCCGGCTTCCCGGTGGTGGAAGAGGGCGAGCTGGTCGGCATCGTCACCGGCCGCGACCTGCGCGTTAAGCCGAACGTCGGCGACAGCGTCTCCGCGATCATGACTCCCAAGGAAAAGCTGGTCACCGCCCGCGAAGGCACCGCGCTGGAAGAAATCAAGGCCGCGCTCTACGAGAACCGCATCGAGAAGATGCTGATCGTCGACGACAAATTCCGCCTCACTGGCCTGGTGACCTTCCGTGACATCGAGAAGGCCAAGACCTACCCGCTGGCGTCCAAGGACGACCTGGGCCGCCTGCGCGTCGGCGCAGCCGTCGGCACCGGCGCCGACACCGGCGAGCGCGTAGCCGCGCTGGTAGCCGCAGGCGTTGACGTGGTTGTCGTCGACACCGCCCACGGCCACTCCAAGGGTGTCATCGACCGCGTTCGCTGGGTGAAGGAAAACTTCCCGCAGGTGCAGGTCATCGGCGGCAACATCGCTACCGGAGAAGCCGCCAAGGCGCTGGCCGAAGCGGGCGCTGACGCCGTGAAGGTCGGCATCGGCCCGGGCTCCATCTGCACCACCCGTATCGTCGCTGGCGTGGGCGTACCGCAGATTTCCGCCATCGCCAACGTCGCCGCTGCGCTCGAAGGCACCGGCGTTCCGCTGATCGCCGACGGCGGCATCCGCTTCTCCGGCGACCTGGCCAAGGCCATGGTGGCTGGCGCCTACTGCGTGATGATGGGCTCCATGTTCGCCGGTACCGAAGAAGCGCCGGGCGAAATCGAGCTGTTCCAGGGCCGTTCCTACAAGTCCTACCGTGGTATGGGCTCCCTGGGCGCCATGGCCGGTTCGACCGGTTCCTCCGACCGCTACTTCCAGGATGCCTCCGCCGGCGCCGAGAAGCTGGTGCCCGAAGGCATCGAAGGTCGCGTGCCGTACAAGGGCCAGCTGACTGCCATCGTTCACCAGCTGATGGGTGGCCTGCGCGCCGCCATGGGCTACACCGGCAGCGCCGACATCCAGGACATGCGCACCAAGCCGCAGTTCGTGCGGATCACCGGCGCCGGCATGGCCGAGTCCCATGTGCATGACGTGCAGATCACCAAGGAAGCCCCGAACTACCGAGTAGGTTGAGGGTTTCGGTAATGAGTTCGACACGGGGCTGCTTGATACAGCCCCGTGTCGTTTGAGAATTCCGCTACGAGAGACGGCCATGGCCCAAGACATTCACGCTCACCGGATCCTGATCCTGGACTTCGGCTCCCAGTACACCCAGCTGATCGCCCGCCGCGTTCGCGAGATCGGCGTGTACTGCGAAATCCACCCGTTCGACATGAGCAACGACGACATCCGCGCCTTCGCCCCGCGCGGCATCATCCTGGCCGGCGGCCCGGAGTCGGTGCACGAGCAGGACAGCCCGCGCGCGCCGCAGGCCGTGTTCGACCTGAATGTGCCGCTGTTCGGCATCTGCTACGGCATGCAGACCATGGCCGAGCAGCTGGGCGGCAAGGTGCAGGGTTCGGACCTGCGCGAGTTCGGCTACGCCCGCGTCGACGTAGTCGGCAAGGCACGCCTGCTCGACGGCATCGAGGATCACGTGGATGACGACGGCGTGCTCGGCCTCGACGTGTGGATGAGCCACGGCGACAAGGTCACCTCGATGCCGGCCGGCTTCCATATCCTGGCCAGCACCCCGAGCTGCCCGATCGCCGCCATGGCTGACGACAGCCGCGCCTACTACGGCGTGCAGTTCCACCCGGAAGTGACCCACACCAAGCAGGGCGGCCGCATCCTCTCGCGCTTCATCCTGGAAATCTGCGGCTGCGAAGCGCTGTGGACCCCGTCGAACATCGTCAACGATGCCATCGCCACTGTCCGTGCCCAGGTCGGTACTTCCAAGGTGCTGCTGGGCCTGTCCGGCGGCGTCGACTCCTCGGTGGTCGCGGCCCTGCTGCACAAGGCCATCGGCGACCAGCTGACCTGCGTGTTCGTCGACAACGGCCTGCTGCGCCTGCACGAAGGCGACCAGGTGATGGCCATGTTCGCCGAGAACATGGGCGTCAAGGTGATCCGCGCCAATGCCGAAGAGAAGTTCCTCGGCCGCCTGGCCGGCGTCGCCGACCCGGAGCAGAAGCGCAAGATCATCGGCAAGACCTTCATCGAGGTCTTCGACGAGGAAGCCACCAAGCTGCAGGACGTGAAGTTCCTCGCCCAGGGCACCATCTACCCGGACGTGATCGAGTCGGCGGGCGCCAAGACCGGCAAGGCCCACGTGATCAAGTCGCACCACAACGTCGGCGGCCTGCCCGAAGACATGCAGTTCGAACTGGTCGAGCCGCTGCGCGAGCTGTTCAAGGACGAAGTCCGCAAGATCGGCCTGGAGCTGGGCCTGCCCTACGACATGGTCTACCGCCACCCGTTCCCGGGCCCGGGCCTGGGCGTGCGCATCCTCGGCGAAGTGAAGAAGGAATACGCCGACCTGCTGCGTCGCGCGGACCACATCTTCATCGAAGAACTGCGCAACTTCGACTGGTACCACAAGACCAGCCAGGCCTTCGTGGTCTTCCAGCCGGTGAAATCGGTCGGCGTGGTCGGTGACGGCCGTCGCTACGCCTGGGTCGTGGCCCTGCGCGCAGTGGAGACCATCGACTTCATGACCGCACGCTGGGCGCACCTGCCCTACGAGCTGCTGGAGAAGGTCAGCAACCGCATCATCAACGAGATCGAAGGCATCTCCCGCGTCACCTACGACGTGTCGAGCAAACCGCCGGCGACCATCGAGTGGGAATGATGGGGCCGCGTTAGCGGACCTCTCGACGACAAGGGCAGCTTTGGCTGCCCTTGTCGCATCTGGTGCCGATCGGCTGCGGCATTCCGTGGCTCGCCTTGCGTGGATGAAAATGAGAAAATCTATCATTTCCATGCAGTGGCTTTTTCCGGGGGATTACATGGGCTTTACCCGCAGACAAGTTCTTGGCGGCATCGCCGGCCTCGCCGTGGTCGGCCTCGGCGCCGGTGGCGCGCGCATCTGGCTGGCGCGCCCGCAAGTGGCCGCCGAGCACGACTACGAGCTGATCGCTGCTCCCATGGACCTGGAACTGGTGCCCGGCCACCAGACGCCGGCGCTGGTCTACGGCCACCGCTTCCCCGGCTTCGAGATCCGCGGTCGCCAGGGCGACTGGCTGCGCGTGCGCTTCACCAACAAGCTGGATCAGCCGACCACCATCCACTGGCACGGCATCCGCCTGCCGATCGAGATGGACGGCGTGCCCTACATCTCGCAGCCGCCGATCCCGCCGGGGCAGAGCTTCATCTACCAGTTCAAGACCCCGGACGCCGGCAGCTACTGGTATCACCCGCACCTGATGAGCAGCGAGCAGCTCGGCCGTGGCCTGGTCGGCCCGCTGATCATCGACGAGCGCGAGCCGAGCGGCTTCACCCAGGAAAAGATCCTCTGCCTGAAGACCTGGCACGTGGACGAGCAGGGCGCCTTCACCCCGTTCAGCGTGCCGCGCGAGGCCGCTCGCGAAGGCACCCGCGGCAGCCTGTCGACCATCAATGGCGTGGCCACGCCGGTAATCGAGCTGCCGGCCGGGCAGGTCACCCGCTTGCGCCTGCTGAACCTCGACAACACCGTGACCTACCGCCTGAACCTGCCGGGTTGCGAGGCGAAGATCTACGCCATCGACGGCCACCCGGTCGAGCCGCGCGACTTCGTCGACCAGTACTGGATCGGCCCGGGGATGCGCCTGGAGCTGGCGATCCGTGGTCCGGCGGCTGGCCAGGAACTGTCGATGCGCGATGGCGTGGTGCGCCTGGCGACCATCCGTGGCGTCGAGCCGACCAAGGCCGGTTCCGCCGACTGGCCGGCCGCGCTGCCGGCCAACCCGGTAAGCGAGCCGGACCTGGAGAAGGCCGAGACCATCAACTTCAAGTTCGAGTGGGTCGGCGCCATGACCGATTATTCGCAGGGTCAGCAGGCCCCGTCGCTGTGGCAGATCAACGGCGTAGCCTGGCAGGGCGGCGAAGAGCACAAGCACAGTGGTCCGCCGCTGGCTAAGCTGGAGCTCGGCAAGAGCTACATCTTCACCCTGCGCAACATGACCCAGTACCAGCACCCGATCCACCTGCACGGCATGACCTTCAAGGTGCTGGACTCCAACCGGCGCAAGATCATCCCGTACTACAGCGACACCTACCTGCTGGGCAAGAACGAGACCGCCCGCGTGGCGCTGGTGGCGGATAACCCGGGGCTGTGGATGTTCCACTGCCACGTCATCGATCACATGGAGACCGGCTTGATGGGCACCATCGCCGTAGGAGATGCCTGGTGCGGCTGACCAACAGCAAGGGCCACCCGACGGTGAAGGGATTGGTCCCGGTGATCGATCGCAGTCGCGACCGCGAGTTCATGCGCGAGGCCATGCGCCTGGCGGAGCAGGGCGCGGCGCTGGGTGAGGTGCCGGTAGGCGCGGTGCTGGTGCTGGACGGGCAGATCATCGGCCGCGGCTTCAACCAGCCGATCACCGCGCACGACCCGAGCGCCCACGCCGAGATGGTGGCTATCCGCGAGGCGTCCACGGCGGCCGGCAACTACCGGCTTCCCGGCAGTACGCTCTACGTGACCCTGGAGCCGTGCAGCATGTGCGCGGGCCTGCTGGTGCACGCGCGCATCCAGCGCCTGGTCTACGCGGCCACCGAGCCCAAGTCGGGAGTGGTGATCAGTCGCGGCGCGTTCTTCGCCCAGGACTTCCTCAACCACAAGGTTCTGGTGGAAGGTGGCGTGCTGGCGGAGGAGTGCAGTGCGATGCTCTCGGCCTTCTTCAAGGCGCGGCGCAAGGGCTGAACGCTCGGTGTCTTCTGGCTCTCCGGAAGCAGCGTAGGAGCGGATCTCATCCGCGAAAATCTCCGCGCCGATCTCTCCCTGTAGGGGCGCGCCATGCGCGCGAGTCGCGGACAAGGTCCGCTCCTACGGAAAGTCATGATTGTCCGTTTGATCCGTACGAAGCGCGTCAGAGCTTCTCGTCGGGATTCTCGTTCGGCCGGGTCTTGTTCACCCCCGGCAGGTGCAGGCCGCTCTCGGCGAGCTGGCCGCCTTCCATCTGCGGCTGGGTCACCCAGGTCAGGATGTCGTAGTAGCGGCGGATGTTCTGCACGAAGTGCACGGTTTCGCCGCCGCGTGCATAGCCGTAGCGGGTCTTGCGGTACCACTGCTTCTGTCCCAGGCGCGGCAGCATCTTCTTTACATCCAGCCACTTGTCCGGGTTCAGGCCTTCCTGCTGGGCCAGCTTGCGCGCGTCGTCCAGGTGCGCACCGCCGATGTTGTAGGCGGCGAGGGCGAACCAGGTGCGGTCCGGTTCCTTGATGCTATCCGGCAGCTCGTCGCGAATCTGGTCGAAATACTTGCCGCCGCCCTGGATGCTCTGTTTCGGGTCGAGACGGTTGGACACGCCCATGGCCTGCGCGGTGCGGTTGGTCAGCATCATCAGGCCGCGCACGCCGGTCTTGGAGGTGGCGTCGGGCTGCCACATGGACTCCTGGTAGCCGATGGCGGCGAGCAGGCGCCAGTCCATCTGCAGGCTCTGGGCGATCTGCCGGAACGGCTGCTCGTAGCGCGGCAGGCGTTGCTGCAGGTGCTGGGCGAAGGTATAGGCACCGACGTAACCGAGCACGTCGACGTGGCCGTAGTAGCGATCCTTCAGGTGCTGCAGGGTGCCGTCCTGCTTGGCCTGGTCGAGGAACTTGTTGACCTCGTCGTACAGGCTGCTGTCGTCGCCGCCCGGCAGGGCCCAGGCCAGGCCGCGGGTGTCGCCGAGGTCGAAGGCGACGCGAATGTTGGGGAAGTAGACCTGGTTCATCGCCAGTTCGTTGGAGTCGACCAGGGTCAGGTCGATGTCGCCGGAGTCCACCTGGCCGAGCAGGTCGACGATCTCGTCGGCGTCGGACTCCTTGTAGTCCAGCTTCGGGTAGCGCTTCTTCAGTTCGGCGAGTTGTGCGGCGTGACTGCTGCCCTTGAGCACGACGATGCGCTTGCCGACGAGGTCTTCCGGGCGGGTCGGGCGCGGCGCGCCATTGCGGTAGATGACCTGCGGGGTGACGTCGAGGTAGGCGTGCGAGAAACGCACTTGCCCGGCGTACTCGCCACCCGGTGTCAGGCCGGCGGCAGCCAGGTCGGAACCGCCGGCCTTGCCGAGCTTGGCGTAGAGGTCTTCGAGGTTGTCGGCGGTCTGGATTTCCAGCTTCACGCCCAGGCGATCGGCGAAGCGCTTGGCCAGCTCGTATTCGAAGCCGGTCTCGCCATTGCGATCCTGGAAGTAGGTGGCAGGGCTGTTGCGGGTGATCACGCGCAGCACACCGTCCTTCTGCACCTTCTCCAGGACCGTAGGCGTTTTCGCCTCGCTACAGCCGGAGAGCAGCAGAAAGATAAAGGTCGCCAGGATCCATACGGCGGAGCGCGCGCGGGACACGTTGTGGGCAAACATCGACGCAGTATACGACAAGGTTACCCGGCCCAATATCTGGACAGTCCGGGGCATCTCTGCTAGCCGTCGGCTTCCCGGCGCACGCGGATTCGCGCAGTGCGCCACCGACGGGGCTCTGGCGCGTGCTCGGGCGCCATCCTCGAAGCCCTTCGAAGATCGCTGGCGGTCGCTGCACGAGAAATGGCCGAAAGGGGGTGTGATCAGCCGAGCTGCGGGTGCCGCCGGCCCTCGCTTTACGGTAGAATGCACGGCCTCTGCGGGCCGGCCCTCCCGGCTCTGCGATTTCCCCTGTCTCCAGAGGCTGTTCCGACAATGCTGATCCTGCGCGGTGCTCCCGCCCTTTCCGCTTTCCGCCACGGCAAACTGCTCGACCTGCTGACCCAGCATGTGCCCGCCGTAACCGGGCTGTATGCCGAGTTTGCGCACTTCGCCGAGGTCACCGGAGCCCTCAACGCCGAGGAAGAACAGGTCCTCGCCCGCCTGCTGAAATACGGCCCGAGCGTACCCGTGCAGGAGCCCGCAGGGCGGCTGTTCCTGGTCGTACCGCGCTTCGGCACCATCTCGCCGTGGTCGAGCAAGGCATCGGACATCGCCCGCAACTGCGGCCTGGCCAAGATCGAGCGCATCGAGCGCGGCATCGCCTTCTACGTCAGCGGTGAGCTGAGCGAAGCCGACGCGCAACTGGTCGCTGCCCGCCTGCACGACCGCATGACCCAGCTGGTGCTGGCGCAACTGGAAGAGGCCGCGGGCCTGTTCAGCCATGCCCAGCCCAAGCCGCTGACCGCCGTCGACATCCTCGGCGGTGGCCGCGCAGCCCTGGAAAAGGCCAACGTCGAACTGGGCCTGGCCCTGGCCGAAGACGAGATCGACTACCTGGTGAAGAGCTTCGTCGAGATGGGCCGCAACCCGCACGACGTCGAGCTGATGATGTTCGCCCAGGCCAACTCCGAGCACTGCCGCCACAAGATCTTCAACGCCAGTTGGGACATCGACGGCCAGGCTCAGGAAAAGAGCCTGTTCGGCATGATCAAGAACACCTATGAAATGCACCGCGAAGGCGTGCTGTCCGCCTACAAGGACAACGCCGCGGTCATGACCGGCTCGGTCGCCGGACGCTTCTACCCCGATCCGCAGACCCGTCAGTACGCCGCCAGCCAAGAGCCGGTGCACATCCTGATGAAGGTCGAGACGCACAACCACCCGACCGCCATCGCCCCGTTCCCCGGCGCCTCCACTGGCTCCGGCGGCGAGATTCGCGACGAAGGCGCGACCGGTCGCGGCGCCAAGCCCAAGGCCGGCCTGGTCGGCTTCACCGTTTCCAACCTGAACATCCCCGGTTTCGAGCAGCCCTGGGAAGTGCCCTACGGCAAGCCCGAGCGCATCGTCACCCCGCTGGACATCATGATCGAAGGCCCGCTGGGCGGCGCCGCGTTCAACAACGAGTTCGGCCGCCCCAACCTGACCGGTTACTTCCGTACCTTCGAGCAGGCCATCACCACGCCGCGCGGCGAGGAAGTCCGTGGCTACCACAAGCCGATCATGATCGCCGGCGGCCTGGGCAACATCCGTGAAGACCACGTGCAGAAGGGCGAGATCTCGGTCGGCGCCAAGCTGATCGTGCTCGGCGGCCCGGCGATGCTGATCGGCCTGGGCGGCGGTGCGGCCTCCTCCATGGCCACCGGCGCTTCCGCTGCCGACCTGGACTTCGCCTCGGTGCAGCGCGAGAACCCGGAAATGGAACGCCGCTGCCAGGAGGTCATCGACCGCTGCTGGCAGATGGGCGACAACAACCCGATCAAGTTCATCCACGACGTCGGCGCCGGCGGCATCTCCAACGCCCTGCCGGAACTGATCAACGACGGTGGCCGCGGTGGCCGCTTCGAGCTGCGCGCGGTGCCCAACGACGAGCCGGGCATGAGCCCGCTGGAGATCTGGTGCAACGAGTCCCAGGAGCGCTACGTGCTCTCCGTGGACGCCGCCGACTTCGAAGCCTTCAAAGCCATCTGCGAGCGTGAGCGCTGCCCGTTCGCCGTGGTCGGCGAAGCCATCGCCGAGCCGCACCTGACCGTCGCCGACAGCCACTTCGGCAACAAGCCGGTGGACATGCCGCTCGACGTGCTGCTCGGCAAGCCGCCGCGTATGCACCGTTCGGTCGCCCGTGAAGCCGAAATCGGCGACGACTTCGACGCTTCCGCGCTGAACATCGGCGAAGCCACCGAGCGCGTGCTGCGTCACCCGGCCGTGGCCAGCAAGAACTTCCTGATCACCATCGGCGACCGCACCATCACCGGCCTGGTCAACCGCGACCAGATGGTCGGCCCCTGGCAGGTACCGGTGGCCGACTGCGCCGTCACCGCGACCAGCTTCGACGTCTACACCGGTGAAGCCATGGCCATGGGCGAGCGCACTCCGCTGGCCCTGCTCGACGCCCCGGCCTCCGGCCGCATGGCGATCGGCGAGACCATCACCAACCTGGCCGCCGCGCGCATCGAGAAAATCTCCGACATCAAGCTGTCGGCCAACTGGATGGCCGCCGCCGGCCACCCGGGCGAGGACGCGCGCCTGTACGACACCGTCAAGGCAGTCGGCATGGAACTGTGCCCGCAGCTGGGCATCACCATCCCGGTGGGCAAGGACTCCATGTCCATGAAGACCCGCTGGCAGGATGGCAACCAGGAGAAGAGCGTGACCTCGCCGCTGTCGCTGATCATCTCCGGCTTCGCCCCGGTGACCGACGTGCGCCAGTCGCTGACTCCGCAGCTGCGCCTGGACAAGGGTGACAGCGACCTGATCCTGATCGACCTCGGCCGCGGCAAGAACCGCCTGGGCGGTTCGATCCTGGCGCAGACCTACGGCAAGCTCGGCCAGCAGGTTCCCGACGTCGACGACGCTGAAGACCTCAAGGCCTTCTTCGCCGTGATCCAGGGCCTGAACGCCGACGGCCACCTGCTGGCCTACCACGACCGTTCCGACGGTGGCCTGCTGGCCTCCGCACTGGAAATGGCCTTCGCCGGCCACTGTGGCCTGGCCCTGCGCCTCGACGCGCTGGCCGCCAGCCGTGAAGAGCTGGCCGCCGCGCTGTTCAGCGAAGAGCTGGGCGCGGTTATCCAGGTTCGCGAAGACGCAACCCCGGAAGTGCTGGCGCAATTCAGCGCTGCCGGCCTCGGCGAATGCGTGGCGGTGATCGGCCAGCCGGTCGTCGGTGATCGCATCGACCTGAGCTTCAATGGCGAAGGCGTCTACAGCGCCGAGCGTCGTCTACTGCAGCGCATCTGGAGCGAAACCAGCTACCAGATCCAGCGCCTGCGCGACAACGCCGACTGCGCCGACCAGGAGTTCGACGGCCTGCTGCAGGAAGACAACCCCGGTCTGTCGATCAAGCTCAGCTACGACGTCAACGAAGACATCGCTGCGCCCTACATCAAGAAAGGCGTGCGTCCGCAGGTGGCGATCCTCCGCGAGCAGGGCGTCAACGGCCAGGTGGAAATGGCTGCGGCCTTCGACCGCGCCGGCTTCGCCGCGGTGGACGTGCACATGAGCGACATCCTCGCCGGACGCGTCAGCCTGGAAGACTTCAAGGGCCTCGTGGCCTGCGGCGGCTTCTCCTACGGCGACGTACTGGGTGCCGGCGAAGGCTGGGCCAAGTCGATCCTGTTCAACGCCCGTGCCCGCGATGGCTTCCAGGCCTTCTTCGAGCGCAAGGACAGCTTCGCCCTCGGCGTGTGCAACGGCTGCCAGATGATGTCCAACCTGCACGAGCTGATCCCTGGCACCGAGTTCTGGCCGCACTTCGTGCGCAACCGCTCCGAGCAGTTCGAGGCGCGCGTGGCGATGGTCCAGGTGCAGGAGTCGCAGTCGATCTTCCTGCAGGGCATGGCCGGCTCGCGTATGCCAATCGCCATCGCCCACGGCGAAGGCCATGCGGAGTTCGAGAGCGAGGAAGCACTGCTCGAGTCGGACCTGTCCGGCTGCGTGGCGCTGCGCTTCGTCGACAACTTCGGCAAGGTCACCGAGAGCTACCCGGCCAACCCCAACGGTTCGCCGCGTGGCATCACCGGCCTGACCAGCCGCGACGGCCGCGTGACCATCATGATGCCGCACCCGGAGCGTGTGTTCCGTGCCGTGCAGAACTCCTGGCGCCCGGACGAGTGGCAGGAAGACGCCGGTTGGATGCGCATGTTCCGCAACGCGCGCGTCTGGGTGGGCTAAGGCCGTACCTGGGCGAGGAAAAGGGGAAGGCTCATGCCTTCCCCTTTTTCGTTCTGCCTCCGGTTGGTCAAGGAAAGGAAGGCCTGTGGATATCCTCCCCGAAGTCCGCCGCGTCGAACCCGGCCAGCCGCAGCGCCTGTGCCGTTGCGGACGCTCCTCTACGTTGCCTGACTGCCCAGCCGACTGCAGCGAGGCGCTAGAGCTGAACGTGGCGCGCGAACGCCTGCTGTTGCTCTGCCGCTGCGGTCGCTCCGCCAGCCTGCCGTTTTGCGACGGTAGTCATGCGCCACCCGCCAAAGGTTGGGCTGCCCGCTGGCGTCGCTTTATCGGAGAGTGAATTCGCCTGAATCGGCTGTCCGTCACATTTCTCGCAGCGCCACTCTGGCATTCAGAACGTGAAGACATTCGCGCTGTCGAAATTTTCTGCATGTGACCCGTGGGTTTGTAGAGGCAATGTGCCATTACCTGTGGCAGCATTCGCACTCGACTCCCAACCCGGTTCAGTCTTCCGACTCGGAGCGTCCGATGTACAAACTGTGTTTCTACGTTCCCGAAACTCACCTGGAGACGGTGAAGAAGGCGGTGTTCGCCGCAGGTGCAGGACGCATCGGTGCTTATGACAGTTGTTGCTGGCAAGCCTTGGGCCAAGGCCAGTTCCGCCCGCTGCAGGGCAGCAATCCGTTCCTTGGCCAGGCCGGCCAGGTCGAGCGAGTGGCCGAATGGAAGGTCGAGATGGTGGTGGCCGACGAGCTGATCCACGACTCGGTCAAGGCGCTGAAGGCGGCGCATCCCTACGAGACGCCAGCTTTCGAGGTCTGGCGACTGTCAGACATGGTGTTTTGAATCGCTACCCATGAAAAAGGCGCCCTCAGGCGCCTTTTTCGTTGCCGCACCCTCAGGGGCGGATTTCGATCAGCGTGCCGTCCTTCACCAGGCCCCAGAGCTCGCGGATGTCGTCGTTGGTCATGGCGATGCAGCCATTGGTCCAATCCAGCGTGGAGAAGTACCACTCCGGGTATTCGTCGCTCAGCGGCGTGCCGTGGATCATGATCATGCCGCCGGGCGCCAGGCCCTTCTCGCGGGCGCGAGCGACGTCACGGGCGTTGGGGTAGGAGATGTGGATCGACAGGTTGAACTTGTCGCTGGTCTTGCGCCAGTCGATCCAGTAGAAGCCTTCCGGCGTGCGGTTGTCGCCCTCGGCCAGCTTGGGGCCGCGCGGGCTCTTGCCCAGGGAGATGCGATAGCTCTTGAGGATCTTGCCGTTGCTCAGCAGGTGCAGCTTGTGCTCGGACTTGAGGACCAGGACCTTGTCGATCGGGCCTTGCAGCGTCGGCGTTGCGTTCGCCTGCGTGAAGGTGGCAAAGGTCAGGCACAGAAAGGCAAGCAGCCAGCGCATGGAACGGAATCCCCCGGGTGTTCGATAAAGCGCCGCGAACGACGGCTGTATGAAAAGTGATCAGGTCTTCTTGTTATGACCTTGCATCGGTGCAATGGTCTCGTTGCGTACCGGGAAGTCCTGCTCGCGCCGGTCGCCGAGGTAGCATTCTAAGGTACGGCCCACGGTGGGGAAAGCCAGCTCCGACCAGGGAATCTCCGACTCGTCGAACAGCTGCACCTCCAGGCTCTCTTCGCCGGCAGCGAAGTCCAGGTCGGTCAGCTCGGCGCGGAAGAACACATACAGCTGGCTGATGTGCGGCAGGTCGAAGAGCGTATACAGCTGCAGGCCACTGACCCGCGCACAGGCTTCTTCCAGGGTTTCGCGGGCGGCGGCCTGCTCCATGGTCTCGCCGTTCTCCATGAAGCCGGCCGGCAGCGTCCAGTAACCCTGGCGCGGCGCGATAGCGCGGCGGCAGAGGAGGATGCGGCCTTCCCAGACCGGCAGGCAGCCGGCGACGATCCGCGGGTTCTGGTAGTGAACCGTCTGGCAGCTGTCGCACACGTAGCGCGGCCGGTTGTCGCCGCTGGGAATGCGCAGGCTCACGCTGGCGCCGCACTGACTGCAGAATTTCATGCCCTGTCCCCGATCTGGATTGTCGTCATCTTGCTCGTCCGGGCCCCCGGCCAGCAAGGGGTGGGGCTTGGGCAGGGGAGCCTTTCGTGCCATGATTCCGCAATTGATTGAACGGCTTACATGCAGGATGTCCGCATGCTGGACGAGCTGCGCCGGCGCATCACGGCGCACACCCCCCTCGAACTGAACAGCGAGCAAGGCCTCCCGGAGGCGGCGGTGCTGCTGCCTGTCACCCGCAGCGAAGAGCTGGTGCTGACCCTGCGCGCCACCGGCCTGTCCACCCACAGCGGTGAGGTCGCCTTTCCCGGCGGGCGCCGCGATCCGGACGACGTCGACCTGATCCACACCGCCCTGCGCGAGGCGGAAGAGGAGATCGCCCTGCCGCCGAGCCTGGTGGATGTGGTCGGTCCGCTGAGCGACCTGGTCTCGCGCCACGGGATCAAGGTGACCCCATTCGTCGGTTTCGTCCCCGACTTCGTCGAGTACAAGCCCAACGACGGCGAGATCGCCGCCGTGTTCAAGGTGCCGCTGGAGTTCTTCCGCGGCGATCCGCGCGAGATGACCCACCGCATCGACTACTTCGGCCGCAGCTGGTACGTGCCCAGCTATCGTTTCGGCGAGTACAAGATCTGGGGCCTGTCGGCGATCATGGTCGTTGAACTGGTCAACCTGCTGTTCGATGACCACATCGACCTGCACCAAGCGCCGCCGCAATTCATCAAGCTCAGCTGAAGCAGCGAGCCTCATTACAAGAGATGCCTGAGGACCTTCCGATGAAATACCGCCTGGGCCAGGCCCGAGTCGAAACCCATCCCGACAGCTGGATCGCGCCGAACGCCGCGGTGATCGGCAAGGTGCGCCTGGATGCAGGCGCCAGCGTCTGGTTCAACGCGGTGCTGCGCGGCGACAACGAGCTGATCCACATCGGCGAGAACAGCAACGTCCAGGACGGCACCGTGATGCACACCGACATGGGCTTCCCGCTGACCCTCGGCAAGGGCGTGACCATCGGCCACAACGTGATGCTGCATGGCTGCACGGTGGACGACTACAGCCTGATCGGCATCAACGCCGTGGTGCTCAACGGCGCGAAGATCGGCAAGTACTGCATCATCGGCGCGAATTCGCTGATCCCCGAGGGCAAGGTGATTCCCGATGGCTCGCTGGTCATGGGTTCGCCCGGCAAGGTGGTGCGCGAGTTGACCGAGCAGCAGAAGAAGATGCTCGAGGCCAGCGCCGCCCACTACGTGCACAACGCCCAGCGCTACGCCCGCGACCTCGCCGAGCAGGACGAGGAATGACCCAGGAACGCCCGGTCGCATCGCCCTGCGTGCACGTCTGCGCGCTGGACGATGCCGATGTGTGCCTGGGTTGCCAGCGCACGGCAGACGAGATCACCCGCTGGGGCCGCATGGACAACGACGAGCGCCGCCTGGTGCTGCAGCGTTGCGCCGAGCGCGCCCGCGAACAGGGCGTGCTGATCTAGCGCGCCACAGAACTTCCCCTTCCCGAGGTCCGACGCTATGCCCCGTATTGGAACCCCCCTGTCGCCGACGGCGACCCGTGTACTGCTTTGCGGCTCCGGCGAGCTGGGCAAGGAAGTGGTGATCGAGCTGCAGCGCCTGGGCTGCGAAGTGATCGCCTGCGACCGCTACGCCAACGCGCCGGCCATGCAGGTAGCCCACCGCAGTCACGTGCTGAGCATGCTCGACGGCGCTGCCCTGCGCGCAGTGATCGAGCAGGAAAAGCCGCACTACATCGTCCCGGAAATCGAGGCCATCGCCACCGCGACCCTGGTCGAGCTGGAGGCCGAAGGCTACACCGTGGTGCCCACCGCACGCGCCGCGCAGCTGACCATGAACCGCGAAGGCATCCGCCGCCTGGCGGCCGAGGAGCTGGGCCTGCCGACCTCGCCGTACCACTTCGCCGATACCTACGAGGATTACGCTGCAGCCGCGGCTTCGGTCGGCTACCCCTGCGTGGTCAAACCGATCATGAGCTCCTCCGGCAAGGGCCAGAGCGTGCTCAAGTCCGACGCCGACCTGAAAGCCGCCTGGGATTACGCCCAGGAAGGCGGCCGCGCCGGCAAGGGCCGGGTGATCGTCGAAGGCTTCATCGACTTCGAATACGAAATCACCCTGCTGACCGTTCGCCACATCGGCGGCACCACCTTCTGCGCGCCCATCGGCCACCGCCAGGTGAAGGGCGACTACCACGAGTCCTGGCAGCCGCAGGCCATGAGCCCGAAAGCGCTGGCCGAGTCCGAGCGCGTCGCCAAGGCGGTCACCGAGGCCCTGGGCGGCCGTGGCCTGTTCGGCGTCGAGTTGTTCGTGAAGGGCGACCAGGTGTGGTTCAGCGAAGTCTCGCCGCGTCCGCACGACACTGGCCTGGTGACGCTGATATCCCAGGATCTCTCCGAGTTCGCCCTGCACGCGCGGGCCATCCTCGGCCTGCCGATTCCGGCGATCCGCCAATTCGGTCCCTCGGCTTCGGCGGTGATCCTGGTCGATGGCGAGTCGCAGCAGGTCAGCTTCGGCAACCTGGGGGCCGCCCTGGCCGAGCCGGACAGCGCCCTGCGCCTGTTCGGCAAGCCGGAAGTCTCCGGCCAGCGCCGCATGGGCGTGTCTCTGGCGCGTGCCGAGTCGATCGAAGAGGCGCGGGCCAAAGCGACCCGTTCGGCCGAAGCGGTGGTCATCGAGCTGTGAGCCGACTGGCCGGGCTGGCGTGGTGGGCGGCAGCGCTGCCGCTCATGCCGTTGGTCCTGCCACTGGCCGTGCGCACCCGGCGCACGGCCTTGCGCCTGTCTCCCGCCGCCGGTGCCTGCGAAGGGCTGGCCGGCGCGGAATTTTCCGGAGAAGCGTTGCGCCTGCTGCTGCTCGGTGAGTCGACGGTGGCGGGTGTCGGCGCTTCCTGCCTGGATTTCGCTCTCGCTGGGCGCCTGGCGCTGGCCTTGGCGTCACGCCTGCAACGGCCGGTGGCCTGGCGCGCGCTGGGCGAGAACGGCATCACCGCCGGTGAGGCTTGCGAACGTTTGTTGCCTGGCGCCGATGCTCGCTACGACCTTGTAGCGCTGGTCTTCGGCGTCAACGACACCACCCATTTCAGCTCCAGCCAGCGCTGGCTGGCATCGATGCAGCAGCTGATCGAACACTTCCAGGCGAGTGGCGCACGAGTGGTCTGCACCGCCGTGCCGCCGTTGCAGCACTTCACGGCCTTGCCCTGGCTGCTGCGGCAGTTGCTCGGTTGGCGTGCGACGCTGCTGGATCGTCAGCTCCAGGCGCTCGCTGCAACTGCAGGCGCCGGGTTCTGTGCGGTCGGCCTGGAAATGCAGCCGCAGTACCTGGCCATCGACGGTTATCACCCTTCGGCGCTGGGCTATCAGGTCTGGGGCGAGCATCTGGCGGAGTGGCTGGTAGCCGCGGACCGAGCCTGACGGCGGATCGCGGATGGAATCCGCTCCTGCGTTCGTGCCGTAACACCGTGTAGGAGCGGACTTCGTCCGCGATTAGAGCTCCTGCTCCCGCGTCTCATGCAGGCACAGCACGGCAATCAGGCTGACTGCCGCCGCGACCGAGACATACCCGCCCACCCAACTCAGCCCGCCCATGCTCACCAGCTTCTGCGCCGCATAGGGCGCCAGTGAAGCGCCGAGGATGCCGCCCAGGTTGTAGGCAGCCGACGCGCCGGTGTAGCGCACGCGGGTGGGGAATAGCTCCGGCAGCAGCGCACCCATGGGGGCGAAGGTCACCCCCATGAGGAACAGCTCCAGCGCCAGGAAAATCGCCACTTCCACGGACGAGCCCTGGCTCAGCAGAGGCTGCATGGCGAAGCCGGAGAGGATCGCTGCGAGGCAGCCTGCGATCAGCACCGGGCGGCGGCCGAAGCGGTCACTGAGCCAGGCGGAAATCGGTGTGGCGGCGGCCATGAACAGCACGGCGAAGCACAGCAGGCCGAGGAATTGCTCGCGGGTGTAGCCGAGGCTGGTGACCCCGAAGCTCAGCGAGAACACAGTGGAGATGTAGAACAGCGCGTAGCACACGACCATTGCCAGCGCGCCCAGGACCACCGGGCGCCAATGGTGGGCGAACAGCTCGGCGATCGGCAGGCTGGAGCGTTCCTGGCGTTCCATGGCCTTGGCGAACACCGGGGTTTCCGCCAGCTTCAGGCGCACATAGAGGCCGACCACCACCAGCAGGGCGCTGAGGATGAAGGGTACACGCCAACCCCAGCTGCGGAACTGCTCCTCGCTGAGCAGCATCGCCAGGCTCAGGAACAGGCCGTTGGCGCAGAGGAAACCGATCGACGGGCCCATCTGCGGGAACATGCCGAACCAGGCGCGGCGGTGCTTGGGGGCATTCTCGGTGGCGAGCAGTGCGGCGCCGCCCCATTCGCCGCCCAGCCCCAGGCCCTGGCCGAAGCGCAGCAGGCAGAGCAGGGCAGGGGCCCAGGCGCCGATGCTGTCGTAGCCCGGCAGCAGGCCGATCAGGGTGGTCGACAGGCCCATCAGCAGGAGCGAGGCGACCAGGGTCGACTTGCGCCCGATGCGGTCGCCGAAGTGGCCGAACAGCGCCGAGCCCAGCGGCCGGGCGAGGAAGGCGATGCCGAAGGTGACGAAGGCGCTGAGCATCTGCGCCGTGGGATCGGTCTGCGGGAAGAACACCGGACCAATCACCAGCGCGGCGGCGGTGGCATAGACGTAGAAATCGTAGAACTCGATGGCGGTGCCGATGAAGCTGGCGACCGCGACCCGTGCGGTGGAGTTGACGGGCGCCTGTTCGGAGGCGGCGGCAAGGCTGGCGGTGCTCATGGGATATCCCTGTCTGTCGGGGCCGGCGCGGCTCTGTGGGCGCGTCCGGCGGCGAAGGTGGTGTCGTCCTGGCGCGAAGCACCGCCCGGGTGCGGGCAGGGAAGGGGCTCGCGCCGGTTCGGGCGAGGCCGTGTGCTTCACCGGGCGCAGGCGTGGGGCCGGGCTCGGGTGGGCGCTTGACGGGCCGCGGCGGTCACGCGGGTAGTGTGGGCCGGGGGCGGGATGCTGGGTAAGCAGAGCGGCGATTATAGGGCGGTCGCGGCGCGCTCAGGCAAGCTCGTCGGGGCTGTCCTGCAGGGGCGCAGCGGCGCGCCCGGTGAGCCAGACCCGCACGCTCTTCACACGGTTCTCACCGGACTGCAGGATTTCCAGGCGATAGGGGCCGATGCGCAGGCAAACCGGGCAGTCCGGAATCTGCTCCAGGGCTTCGGTGACCAGGCCGTTGAGGGTCTTGGGCCCTTCGCTGGGCAACTGCCAGCCGAGGGTGCGGTTGAGCTCGCGCAGGTTCGCCGAGCCGTCGATGACGTAGGTGCCGTCGCTCTGCGGGTGGATGTCCGGGTTGCGCAGTGCGTCGGCGTTGCTGAACTCGCCGACGATCTCCTCGAGGATGTCTTCCAGGGTGATGATGCCGATCACCTCGCCGTATTCGTCGACGACGATGCCGATGCGCCGTTTCTGCTTCTGGAAGTTGATCAGCTGGGTGGTCAGCGGCGTGCTTTCCGGGATGAAGTAGGGCTCGAGGCAGGCGGCGCGCAGGCTTTCCTTGGTCAACTGGTCGTGGGTCAGCAGGCGGGCGATCTGGCGGATGTGGACGATGCCCTCGATCTGGTTGATGTCGTTGCGGAACACTGGCAGGCGCGTGTGGGTGGTGTTGCGCAGCTGGCTGATGATGCTTTCCAGCTCGCCGTCCAGGTCGATGCCCTGAACCTCGTTGCGCGGCACCATGAGGTCGTTCACGGTGATCTTTTCCAGGTCGAGGATGCTCAGCAGCATGTCCTGGCGGTTGCCGCTGAGCTTTTCGCTGGAGTCGCTGACCACGCTGCGCAGCTCCTCGCTGCTCAGCGGTTTGCTCTTACGCTGGGTGGCGTCCAGGCCGAACAGGCGCAGGATGTTGTTGCTCACGCCGTTCATCAGCCACAGCAGCGGGCTGAACAGGCGCTGCAGCCAGAGCAGAGGCAGGCTGGCGGGGAAGGCCACGCGCTCGGGGCGCAGGGTGGCGTAGGTCTTGGGGGTGATCTCACCGAAGATCAGCAGGATCAGCGTCAGCACCAGCGCGGTCGGCGCCACCGCGAAGTCGCCCCATAGGCGCAGGGCGAGGAGGGTGGCCAGCGACGAAGCGATCACGTTGACCAGGTTGTTGCCGATCAGGATGGTGCCGAGCAGGCGATCGGTGCGCAGCAGTAGCCAGCTGGTCCGCCGTGCCGCGCGGTTGCCCTGCTTGGCCAGGTGGCGCAGACGATAGCGGTCGATGCTCAGCACGCCGGTCTCGACGCTGGAGAAGAACGCCGAGCAGAACAGCAGGAAGATCAGCAGACCGACCAGGTAGCCGGGTTGGATATCGTCCATGCGTGGCGTGCTGCCCCTCGATCAGATATGGAGGATGAATTCCTTGACCAGCTTGCTGCCGAAGTAGGCCAGCATCAACAGGCAGAATCCGGCGAGGGTCCAGCGGATTGCCTTGTGGCCGCGCCAGCCGAGCTGGTGACGTCCCCATAGCAGTACGGCGAAGACCACCCAGGCGAAGCAGGACAGGATGGTCTTGTGCGCCAGGTGCTGGGTGAACAGGTTGTCGAGGAACAGCCAGCCGGAGATCAGCGACGCCGAGAGCAGCACCCAACCGCCCCAGAGGAAACCGAACAGCAGGCTTTCCATGGTCTGCAGCGGAGGGAAGCTGCGTATCCAGCCGGCCGGATGCTTCTGCTTCAGGCGCCGGTCCTGGACCAGCAGCAGCAGCGCCTGGACCACCGCGATGGTGAGCAGGCCGTAGGCCAGCACCGAGAGCAGGATGTGGGCGAGGATGCCGGGCTGCTCGTTGATCGGCTCCAGCGTGCCGTGTGGCACCAGGGTGGCCAGCAGCGTGGTCAGCGCGCCCAGCGGATAAAGGAAGAGCAGCAGGTTCTCCACCGGGATGCGCAGGCAGGCCAGCAGGGTCAGGGCGATGATGGCGGCGGAGATCAGGCTCGCGGCGTTGAAGAAGTCCAGTACGAGGCCGGCCGGGGTGATCAGCTGCTGCGACAGGCTCAGGCCCTGTGCCAGCAGCGCCAGCAGGCCGAGGAGCAGGATCAGGGGTTTGAGCGGCGCCGCGCGACGGGCCAGCTGGATGCCGTGATGGGCCGTGGCGCCGAGGTAGAGGACGGCGGCGAGCAGGCTGGGCAACAGAGGGTGCATAGGTCCTTGGAGGGTCCGTCGAAAAGCGCTGAGTTTGGCATATAAAGGCCGTGCCGAGAAAGCAGCCGGGAATGCGTCGCTTTTGCGCCGTATGACGTTGCACGGGTGGATCATCGGCGGTGTTCGCCGCCGCGGTCTTGGTTATAATCCCGCGCTTGCTGCAACGCCCACCCCGGCCGGCCAAGGCCCGATAGGAACGCGCATGTTCGAAAACCTTACAGATCGTCTCTCGCAAACGCTGCGCCAGGTCACCGGCAAGGCCAAGCTGACCGAGGACAACATCAAGGACACGCTCCGCGAAGTGCGGATGGCCCTGCTCGAGGCCGACGTGGCCCTGCCGGTGGTCAAGGACTTCGTGAACCGGATCAAGGAGCGCGCGGTCGGCACCGAGGTGTCCAAGAGCCTGACCCCGGGCCAGGCCTTCGTGAAGATCGTCCAGGCCGAACTGGTCGAGCTGATGGGCGCGGCCAACGAAGACCTCGCGCTCAACGCCGCGCCGCCGGCAGTCATCCTGATGGCCGGCCTGCAAGGCGCCGGTAAGACCACCACCGCCGGCAAGCTGGCGCGCTTCCTTAAAGAGCGCAAGAAGAAGTCCGTGCTGGTGGTTTCCGCCGACGTCTATCGCCCGGCGGCGATCAAGCAGCTGGAAACCCTGGCCAACGACATCGAGGTGAGCTTCTTCCCCTCCGATGCCAGCCAGAAGCCTGTAGCCATCGCCGAAGCGGCGATCCGCGAAGCCAAGCTGAAATTCATCGACGTGGTCATCGTCGATACCGCCGGTCGTCTGCACATCGACGCCGAGATGATGGACGAGATCAAGCAGGTCCACGCGGCGATCAAGCCGGTGGAAACCCTGTTCGTGGTCGACGCCATGACCGGTCAGGACGCCGCCAACACCGCCAAGGCCTTCAATGAAGCCCTGCCGCTGACCGGCGTGATCCTCACCAAGGTCGACGGCGACGCCCGTGGCGGTGCCGCGCTCTCGGTGCGCGCCATCACCGGCAAGCCGATCAAGTTCCTCGGCATGGGCGAGAAGACCGAAGCGCTCGACCCCTTCCACCCGGACCGCGTGGCCTCGCGCATCCTCGGCATGGGCGACGTGCTCAGCCTGATCGAACAGGCCGAGCAGAACATGGACCGCGAGAAGGCCGAGAAGCTCGCGAAGAAGATCAAGAAGGGCAAGGGCTTCGATCTCGAAGACTTCCGCGACCAGCTGCAACAGATGAAGAACATGGGCGGCCTGGGCAGCCTGATGGACAAGCTGCCGATGCTCGGCGGCGTCAACCTGTCGCAGATGGGCAACGCGCAGAACGCGGCGGAGAAGCAGTTCAAGCAGATGGAGGCGATCATCAACTCCATGACCCCTGGCGAACGTCGCGATCCGGAAGTGATCAGCGGTTCGCGCAAGCGTCGTATTGCCCTGGGTTCCGGCACCCAGGTGCAGGACGTCGGCCGTCTCATCAAGCAGCACAAGCAGATGCAGAAGATGATGAAGAAGGTCACCGCCAAGGGCGGCATGGCGAAGATGATGCGCGGCATGGGGAGCATGTTCCCCGGCGGCGGCATGCCGAAGATGTGATCCCGCAGGCCCGCCCACCCGGCGGGCCGACGTGCTGCGGCTTGCGGCGCGGGGCTTTAGCTCATAGAATATGCGGCCTTTCGGGCTCTGTGCCCGGGGGCTGCATTTCTTTTTTGCAAGCAAACCATAGGAACAACGTACGCATGGTAACCATTCGTCTGGCTCGTGGCGGCTCCAAAAAGCGCCCGTTCTACCACCTGACCGTGACCAACAGCCGCAACGCTCGCGACGGCCGTTTCGTCGAGCGCGTCGGTTTCTTCAACCCTGTCGCCACTGGCGCCGAAGTTAAGCTGTCGGTCAACCAGGAGCGTCTGAACTACTGGCTGAGCCAAGGCGCTCAACCGTCTGAGCGTGTTGCTCAGCTGATCAAGGAAGCCGCCAAGGCTGCCTGAAGTCGATGAACACGATGCCTGCCGCCGAGGAAATGATCGTTCTCGGCAAGATAGTTTCCGTGCATGGCATTCGTGGTGAGGTGAAGGTGTATTCCTTTACCGACCCGTTGGACAACCTGCTGGATTACCGGCGCTGGACGCTCAAGCGTGGCACCGAGGTTCGACAGGCTGAGCTGGTCAGTGGCCGCGTTCAGGGCAATGTCCTGGTAGCGAAGCTGAAGGGACTGGACGATCGCGAAGTCGCCCGCACCTATGCGGATTTCGAGATCCTGGTACCGCGCAGCGAGCTCCCGGAGCTGGACGACGGCGAGTACTACTGGAGCCAGCTGGAAGGTCTCAAGGTGATCGATCTGAACGGGCAACTGTTCGGGATTCTCGACCACATGCTGGAGACCGGCGCCAACGATGTGATGGTGGTCAAGCCCTGCGCAGGCAGCCTGGACGACCGTGAACGCCTGTTGCCGTATACGGACCAGTGCGTGCAATCGGTAGACCTGGAAGCCGGTGAGATTCGGGTGGACTGGGACGCGGACTTCTAACCCATGTGGATAGGGGTAATCAGCATCTTTCCCGAGATGTTTCGCGCCATCAGCGACTACGGCATCACGAGTCGTGCGGTAAAGCAGGAGCTGATTCAGCTTCAATGCTTCAACCCACGGAGCAACACCGAGGATCGTCACCAGACGGTGGACGACCGGCCTTTTGGCGGTGGTCCCGGCATGGTGATGAAAATCAAGCCGCTCGAAGGCGCACTGGGCGATGCCCGACAAGCCGCAGGCGGACCGGCGAAGGTGATCTACCTGTCGCCGCAAGGTCGCAAGTTGACGCAGGCGGCCGTGAAGGAACTGGCGAACGAAGAACGGTTGATTCTGATCGCCGGGCGTTACGAAGGCATCGACGAGCGCTTCATTGAAGAGCATGTCGATGAGGAATGGTCGATTGGAGACTACGTGTTGTCCGGGGGTGAGCTTCCGGCGATGGTACTGATTGACGCGGTCACGCGCTTGTTGCCCGGTGCATTGGGCCACGCGGATTCCGCAGAGGAGGATTCGTTCACCGACGGCCTGCTCGACTGTCCGCACTACACCCGACCTGAGGTGTACGCAGACAAACGTGTTCCTGAGGTGCTGCTCAGCGGCAACCACGAACACATCCGGCGATGGCGTTTGCAGCAGGCCCTAGGCAGGACCTGGGAACGACGCGCCGATCTTCTAGATTGCCGCTCGCTTTCTGGAGAAGAGAAGAAGCTGCTGGAGGAATACATCCGCCAGCGGGACGATAGTTAACGTATCGATGGCGAGCGCCGAGCGCTTGTCTTAGGAGCACTGACATGACCAACAAGATCATTCAGCAGATCGAAGCTGAACAGATGAACAAAGAGATTCCGGCGTTCGCCCCCGGCGACACCGTAATCGTGCAAGTGAAGGTGAAGGAAGGCGACCGTTCGCGTCTGCAGGCCTTCGAAGGCGTCGTGATCGGCAAGCGTAACCGCGGCCTGAACAGCGCTTTCACCGTTCGCAAAATCTCCAACGGCGTTGGCGTAGAGCGTACCTTCCAGACCTACAGCCCGCTGGTTGACAGCATCAGCGTCAAGCGTCGCGGCGACGTGCGCAAGGCCAAGCTGTACTACCTCCGCGACCTGTCCGGCAAGGCAGCTCGCATCAAGGAAAAACTGGCCTAATTCGCCGGTCGTTCCCGAAAAAAGCAGCCCACGGGCTGCTTTTTTCTTGCCTGCCATTCAGTGGCCGGCGTTCCCTCTACTGCCTCCCGGCAGCGCACAACAAGCACAACATCCGCAGCACCGGCAGCCACCCTCAATGCATCAGGTAGCAGTGGCATGAGCCCTCGTGATCAGGAAATTCTTCGCCGTACCCAGCTTTCGGAAACCCGCGTGACCAAGGCGGTGTTCCCCTTTACCACCAATCACCACGACACCCTGTTCGGCGGCACCGCGCTGGCCTGGATGGACGAAGTGTCCTTCATCGCCGCGACGCGCTTCTGCCGCCTGCCGCTGGTGACCGTCTCTACCGACCGTATCGACTTCAAGCACCCGATTCCCGCCGGCTCCATCGTCGAGCTGATCGGCCGGGTGGTGAAGGTCGGCAACACCAGCCTCAAGGTAGAAGTGGAAGTCTTCGTCGAGAGCATGTCCGCTGACGGCCGCGAAAAGGCCATCCACGGGCTGTTCAGCTTCGTCGCCATCGACGAGGCGAAACGCCCGGTGCCGGTATTGCCAGGGTTTGCCGCGGCCTGAGGCGCGCGGCGTCAGTGGTGCAGGCTGACGCGCAGCGAGGCGCCGGAGAGGTCGATGTTCTGCAGGCTCAGGTTGCCCATGCTCTGGCTCTGTGGAGCGCCGGCGACGCGGATGTTGTCGAAGTGCATCTCGCCGATGGAACTGGGCAGGCGCAGGTTGATCGAGCCGTCGGGATTGACGCTGCTGGCCATGTGGTCGGTGTCGTAGACCACGTCCTTCATCGAGGTTTCCGCCTGCAGGCTGTCCAGCACCGGCATCACCAGGCGCGCCAACTGCTTGACCGTGCCCACGCCATCGCCTTTCTCGGCGCTGACGAACAAGCCCTGCAAGGTTTCGTCGAAGCCCTGGGCGCTGACATCGCTCATTTCGCCGTCGCTCATCGGACGCAGGCCCTTGGGCGATTCCTGGCGGGTATAGCTCGCCGGGAGCTGCTGGCGCTGGATGTCCGCGCTCGCCATCTGGAAGGGCGCGAGCAGGGCCGCCACCAGGGTGGCGGCCAGGCGTAGGTTGTTTTGCTTTTTCAGTGCCCTGTTCAGTTGGCGTTCGCTGATCCAGCCCTGGCTCACCAGGGTTTCGCCCAGGCGCAGGCCGTTGCGCAATTGCAGCTGGACAGCCTGGTCCAGCTGGGCGGAGCTGATCAGCCCCTTGTTGATGAGGATCTGACCAAGGCGGGAGTTCTGGGTGTTGGGCATGGTGCGACCGCTGCTGGCAAAGTGAGTGATGGCGCAGTGCAATCATTGTCCGTCCATGGCCGTCTGTCACCCATCGAAGGATAGGCTGACGGACGAATCCTCAGGTCGTCCGGGATTCCTCCGACTGCCGGTCGCACTGGGTTCGTTCATCATCTGGCGAATTTTCGATCAGGGCAATCAGCAACCAGCCGACGGTCGGTTTCGGCGGCTGCGTGGTGCTGGCCACGTGCATCCAGCCCGTCGGATCGCGGGCGAAGCGCAGGGTCAGGCTGCCCTCGAACAGGATCATCGCCACCGACAGGGAGACCAGCGGAAACAGCAGCGGGCCGAACAGCTTCTGCGGGGCGAGCAGGCCCAGCAGCGGGCCCGCGAGAATCCCGGCTACGAGCAGGACGAGAATCGCCGGCATGCGCAGGCGCCAGGCCAGCCATTGGCAGAGCAGGGCCGTGCTGCCGATGGCAAGCAGGATGCTGTTTTCTTCCGGGCAGGGGTTCCTTGTTGCGGGGTGCGACTGGTTTCGAATCAATGGCCTGTGAAAGACTAGCCGCGCCTTTATCGCCGCAGAATCCTTCCTCGTCATGTCGCCGCTCCCGCATCCGCTCATCGACCGCTTCCTCGACGCCCTCTGGCTGGAGAAGGGGCTTTCCGACAATACCCGCGCGGCCTACGGCAGCGACCTGGCGCTGTTCAACGGCTGGCTCGACGAGCGCGGCGTGAAGCTGGAAGCGGCGGGACGCGACCTCATCCTCGACCACCTGGCCTGGCGCCTGGCCGAGGGCTACAAGGCGCGCTCCACCGCGCGCTTCTTGTCGGGCTTGCGCGGCTTCTACCGTTACTGCCTGCGCGAGGCGCTGATCGCCGAGGACCCGACCCTGCTGGTGGAGCTGCCGCAACTGGGCAAGCCGCTGCCCAAGTCGCTGTCGGAGGCGGATGTCGAGGCGCTGCTGGCGGCGCCGGAAACCGAGGACCCGCTCGGCCTGCGCGACCGCGCCATGCTCGAAGTGCTCTACGCCTGCGGGCTCCGGGTGAGCGAGTTGGTCGGGCTGACGCTCGAACAGTTGAACCTGCGCCAGGGCGTGGTGCGGGTGCTCGGCAAGGGCAGCAAGGAGCGCCTGGTGCCGCTGGGCGAGGAGGCGATCCTGTGGATCGAGCGCTACATGCGCAACGCGCGCGGCGACCTGCTCGGTGGAAGGCCGAGCGACGTGCTTTTCCCCAGCCTGCGTGGCGAACAGATGACCCGGCAGACCTTCTGGCACCGCATCAAGCACCACGCCAAGGTCGCCGGGATCGGCAAATCGCTGTCGCCACACACCCTGCGGCACGCCTTCGCCACGCACCTGCTCAACCACGGCGCAGACCTGCGCGTGGTGCAGATGCTGCTCGGCCACAGCGACCTGTCGACCACGCAGATCTACACCCACATCGCCCGTGCGCGTCTGCAAGAGCTGCACGCGCAGCACCATCCGCGGGGGTAGGCCTTTACCGGGTCCCCGCGTTCGCGGGGAGGACGATTAAAGCGTTCTATCCCGCCGTCGTCCCCGCGAACGCGGGGATCCAGAAGCAGGCGCAAACCTTCTCCCATTCGACCAACGGTCCGTCCGGAAGCCTCGTGCTACAAGCTCGCGGTTCGGCCGGGTGCCACGCTGTGGTAGTCTTCCGGGTTCATCCACAGGAGTTTTCCATGCGTCTGTCCCGTATCCTGGCTGTCGCGGCACTGGGCCTCGCCAGCACCCTCGTACTGGCCGCCGAACCTGACCAGACGATCCGCAAGACCCTGCAATCGCTGCAGCCGGACCTGCCCATCGAAAGCATCAGCGCCAGCCCCATCCAGGGTCTTTCCGAAGTCCACCTGAAAGGCGGCCGCGTGCTCTACGCCAGCACCGACGGCCAGTTCGTCGTGCAAGGCAACATCTATCAGGTGAAGGACGGCGCAGCCACCAACCTCACCGAAGTCGCTGAAGCATCGGGCGTGGCCAAGACCATCAACGCCATCCCGGCCAGCGAGATGGTGGTGTTCCCGGCCCAGGGTGAAGCCAAGGCGCACATCACCGTGTTCACCGACACCACCTGCCCTTACTGCCAGAAACTGCACGCCGAAGTGCCGGAGCTGCAGAAGCGCGGCATCGAAGTGCGCTACCTGGCCTTCCCGCGCCAGGGGCCGAAGTCGGCCGGCGACCAGCAGCTGCAGGCGGTGTGGTGCTCGAAAGACCGCCAGGCGGCCATGACCGACATGTTCCACGGCAAGGAAATCAAGGCCGCGCAGTGCGCCAACCCGGTCGACAAGCAGTTCGAACTGGGCCAGATGGTCGGCGTGCAGGGCACCCCGGCGATCATCCTCGCCAACGGCCAGATGCTGCCGGGCTACCAGCCGGCCGGCGAACTCGCCAAGCTGGTGCTGGACGCCAAGTAATCCGGGCTTTGCGCTCGATTTGACTAATAGGGAACCGCTTCGTAATGTGCGGTTCCTTTAACCAAGAGGCCGGGCAGTCGCCCGGCCTTCGTTCGGCACTCCCCGACTCCGGCTCGCGCGCTTCATCGTGCGGGCCTGTTGCATTCGGGGAGCGCTCCGATGCCGCGATGATGGGGAGTTTCAGCGTGAAACCGGTGAAAGTGGGAATCTGTGGGTTGGGGACCGTCGGTGGCGGTACCTTCAATGTGCTCAAACGCAACGCCGAGGAGATTGCCCGCCGCGCCGGGCGCGGTATCGAGGTTGCGCAGATTGCCGCCCGTCGCCCCAATCCGAAGTGTGAAACCGGCAGCACCCCCATCACTGCCGACATCTTCGACGTGGCGAACAACCCGGAAATCGACGTGGTCATCGAGCTGATCGGTGGCTACACCCTGGCCCACGAGCTGGTGCTCAAGGCCATCGAGAACGGCAAGCACGTGGTCACCGCGAACAAGGCGCTGATCGCCGTGCACGGCAACGAGATCTTCGCCAAGGCTCGCGAGAAGGGCGTGATCGTCGCCTTCGAAGCCGCCGTGGCCGGTGGCATCCCGGTAATCAAGGCGATCCGCGAGGGCCTGGCTGCCAACCGCATCAACTGGCTGGCCGGCATCATCAACGGCACCGGCAACTTCATCCTCACCGAGATGCGTGAGAAAGGCCGCGCCTTCGCCGACGTGCTGAAGGAAGCCCAGGCCCTGGGCTACGCCGAAGCCGATCCGACCTTCGACGTCGAAGGCATCGATGCTGCGCACAAGCTGACCATCCTGGCGTCCATCGCCTTCGGCATCCCGCTGCAGTTCGACAAGGCCTACACCGAAGGCATCACCCAGCTGACCACCGCCGACGTCAACTACGCCGAAGCGCTGGGCTACCGCATCAAGCACCTGGGCGTCGCGCGTCGCACCGACAAGGGCATCGAACTGCGCGTACACCCGACCCTGATCCCGGCCGACCGCCTGATCGCCAACGTGAATGGCGTGATGAACGCCGTCATGGTCAACGGCGATGCCGCTGGTTCGACGCTGTTCTACGGCGCCGGCGCCGGCATGGAGCCCACCGCTTCCTCGGTGGTCGCCGACCTGGTGGATGTGGTTCGCGCCATGACCGCCGACCCGGAGAACCGCGTGCCGCACCTGGCCTTCCAGCCGGACTCGCTCTCCGACCACCCGATCCTGCCGATCGAAGCCTGCGAAAGCGCCTACTACCTGCGCATCCAGGCCAAGGACCACCCGGGCGTACTGGCCCAGGTGGCGACCATCCTTTCCGAGCGCGGCATCAACATCGAATCGATCATGCAGATGGAAGTCGAAGAGCATGACGGTCTGGTGCCGATGATCCTGGTTACCCACCGCGTGCTCGAGTCCCGCATCATCGAAGCCATCACCGCGATGGAAGCGCTGGATGACGTGGTCGGCAATGTCGTACGCATCCGCGTCGAACAACTGAACTGAATCGAACGCGGCGCTGCCTGCGGGCGGCGCCGCCAACCCGAAGGTTTCACACCATGCGTTACATCAGTACCCGCGGCCAGGCCCCCGCGCTGAACTTCGAAGACGTGCTGCTGGCGGGCCTCGCCAGCGACGGCGGCCTCTACGTCCCGGAAAACCTGCCGCGCTTCACCGTCGAGGAGATCGCCTCCTGGGCCGGCCTGCCGTACCACGAGCTGGCCTTCCGCGTGATGCGCCCGTTCGTTGCCGGCAGCATCTCCGACGCCGACTTCAAGAAGATCCTCGAGGAAACCTACGGCGTCTTCGCCCACAACGCCGTGGCGCCGCTGCGCCAGCTCAACGGCAACGAGTGGGTGCTGGAGCTGTTCCACGGTCCGACCCTGGCCTTCAAGGACTTCGCCCTGCAGCTGCTCGGCCGCCTGCTCGACCACGTGCTGTCCAAGCGCGGCGAGCGCGTGGTGATCATGGGCGCCACCTCCGGCGACACCGGCTCGGCGGCCATCGAAGGCTGCAAGGCCTGCGAGAACGTCGACATCTTCATCATGCACCCGCACAACCGTGTGTCCGAGGTGCAGCGCCGGCAGATGACCACCATCCTCGGCGAAAACATCCACAACATCGCCATCGAAGGCAACTTCGACGACTGCCAGGAGATGGTCAAGGCCAGCTTCGCCGACCAGGGCTTCCTGAAAGGCACCCGTCTGGTGGCGGTCAACTCGATCAACTGGGCGCGGATCATGGCCCAGATCGTCTACTACTTCCACGCCGCCATCCAGCTGGGCGCGCCGGCCCGTTCCGTGGCCTTCTCGGTGCCCACCGGCAACTTCGGCGATATCTTCGCCGGCTACCTGGCGCGCAACATGGGCCTGCCGGTCAGCCAGCTGATCGTCGCGACCAACCGCAACGACATCCTGCACCGCTTCATGTCCGGCAACCGCTACGACAAGGACACCCTGCACGCGTCGCTGTCGCCGTCGATGGACATCATGGTGTCGTCCAACTTCGAGCGCCTGCTGTTCGACCTGCACGGCCGCGACGGCAAGGCGATCGCCGAGCTGATGGACACCTTCAAGGCCACCGGCAAGCTGTCCGTCGAGGACGACCGCTGGACCGAAGCCCGTCGCCTGTTCGACTCCCTGGCGGTGAACGACGAGCAGACCTGCGAAACCATCGCCGAGGTCTACGCCGAGTGTGGCGAACTGCTCGACCCGCACACTGCCATCAGTGTGCGCGCCGCGCGTGAATGCCGTCGCAGCCTGGCCATTCCGATGGTCACCCTGGGTACCGCGCATCCGGTCAAGTTCCCGGAAGCCGTGGAAAAGGCTGGCATCGAAGCGGTTCCGGCGCTGCCGGCGCACCTGGCCGACCTGTTCCAGCGCGAAGAGCGTTGCACCGTGCTGCCGAACGAACTGGCCAAGGTCCAGGCCTTCGTCAGCGCCCACGGCAATCGCGGCAAACCGCTCTAAGCCGTAGCTATGAAGAAGCCCGCCCAATGGCGGGCTTTTTCGTTTCCAGGCAGCAAGTTGTTGAGGAAGTTGAACTTTCCTAACGCAATGGTGGTCATTTCCCCTGTGCCTTTGCCGTTCTGACAGGAGAAACCCATGGATCGACTGAACGCGCTGCTTGCAGCCCTTTTCAGCCAATACGCCCGGGAACTCGGGCCGGCCCGACCCGATGGCGGCCGGGTGTTGAGCCTGAGCAACGATGCCGGCGAGGTCGTTCTGCGACGCGTCCTGACCGGTGAACAACTGGCCAACGACGACCGCTGCCAGGAAGCCCTGGAAACCATCGCCCGCGACATGGCAGTGCAGGAAGGACGCATCTGCGAGGATGTCATCCAAGCCTTCCGCCTGCGCGCGGCCCAGGTGCTCAGCTACTGAGGCTCCCAGCAGCACAAACGAAAACGCCGCCCCACTGGGCGGCGTTTTCGTTTGGTGCCCGAGCTACAGCCGACCGCACTGCGCCAGGCGTGCGCGAATCGCGCCAGTGGTGCGGCCGTGAGCGCGGGCGATGGCGGTTACGGCGTCGCCGGCGTCGTAGCGCTGCAATAGCGCCTGCTCTTCTTCCTCGTCCCACGGTTTGCCTGCCTGCACCGCTGCTGGCTTGTCCTTGTGCTTCTCCAGCAGGCGGATGGCGTGGAAGAGTGCGCGGATCACCTCCGGCGCCTGGCAGGCATCGCCGGTTGGCAGTGGCATGCCGTTGCGCGGATCGGTGCCGTTGGCCAACTGGCGCAACAGGTCGAGGTTTTGCGAGTGGGTATCCATGGCGTTGTTCCTCGGCGAGGCGCCCGGGATGGGCGCCGTGAGGATCAGGTAGCGGGTTTTCCGAGCGAAGTCTGCCGGCCAGGTCGGCAGACCCTGTAGGAGCCTTTCTGGTCAGACCGCGCCGTCGCGGCGCAGCGCGGCGATCTGCGCAGCGTCGTAGCCCAGTTCGGCCAGTACTGCGTCGGTGTGTTCGCCCAGCTTCGGCCCGATCCATTCGGTGGAGCCCGGCGTCTCCGATAGCTTGGGCACGATGCCGGGCATCTTGAACGGCTTGCCGTCGGGCAGCTTCGCCGAAAGGAACATCTCGCGGGCGAGGAATTGCGGGTCGGCGAACATGTCCTCGGCGGAGTAGATACGGCTGGCCGGCACCTCGGCGGCATTCAGCACCTTCAACACGTTCTCCAGCGACTCCGAGCGCGCCCAGCGGTCGATTACCCCGTAGAGCTCGTCGCGCCGCGAATCACGCCCGGCGTTGTCGGCCAGCTGCGGATCCTCGGCGAGGTCCTGGCGGCCGATGGCCTGCATGAAGCGGCGGAAGATGGCGTCGCCGTTGGCGGCGATCTGCACGTGCTTGCCGTCGGCCGTGGTGTGCACCGAGGAGGGTGTGATGCCGGGCATGATGTTGCCGGTGCGCTCGCGGATGAAGCCGAACACGTCGAACTCCGGGACCATCGACTCCATCATGGCGAACACCGCTTCGTAGAGCGCCACGTCCACCACCTGGCCCTGGCCGCCGTTGACCTCGCGATGACGCAGCGCCATCAGCGCGCCTATCACGCCCCAGAGCGCGGCGATGGAGTCGCCGATGGAGATGCCGGTGCGCACCGGCGGGCGGTCCTCGAAACCGGTGATGTAGCGCAGGCCGCCCATGGACTCGCCGACCGCGCCGAAGCCCGGCTGGTCCTTGTAGGGGCCGCTCTGGCCGAAACCAGACAGGCGCACCATCACCAGCTTCGGGTTCAGCGCGTGGAGCACATCCCAGCCCAGGCCGAGCTTTTCCAGCACGCCGGGGCGGAAGTTCTCGATCAGGATGTCCGCCTCGGCCAGCAGTTTCTTCAGCACCTCGCGGCCGGATTCGTGCTTGAGGTTGAGGGTCAGCGAGCGCTTGTTGCGCGCCTGCACGAACCACCACAGCGAGGTGCCTTCGTAGAGCTTGCGCCACTTGCGCAACGGGTCGCCGCCGTCGGGCGATTCGATCTTGACGACTTCGGCGCCGAACTCCGCGCAAAGGCGCGAGGCGAAGGGGCCGGCGATCAGGGTGCCGAGCTCCACGACCTTGAGTCCGGCGAGTGGCTTCTGGATGGCGTTCATCGGGATGTCCATTGGTCAGGCAGTGGCGCGACTCTAGCGCGAGCCAGGCGGGTCGGGTAGCCCGGCCGTTTGGCTGCAAAGGCATTTCCGCAACCCCGGTCTGGCGCGTAGAGTAAGAACATTCCTTCCGTATTTTCCGACCGTCCGGCCCGGTATCGCGTCCATGTCCGCTTTCGCTTCCGCCCTGCCTGCAGGCTGCCCGTCGCTCTCGTTGCGGCATGGGGAGGAGGGCGCATGCAACTGAGCGTACCGACGCTGCTCCTCGCCGAGCTGTTCGTCCTCATCCTGGTCGGTGCGCTCATGCTGGTCGCCTGGCGTGGCGGCCGTCGCGAGCCGACCCTGGGCTACCTCGGCGCGGTGCAGCTGATCGGCGCCCTGGCCACGCTGATCATCAGCCTGCGCGCCTTCGAGCTGGTAACCCCGGCGGTGGTGCTCGGCAATACGCTCATGATGCTGTCCTACGGGCTGCTCTGGACCGGCATGCGCCGCTTCGCCGGGCGCGAGGCGTCAGTGCTCGGCATCTGCGCCGGCGCCGGCCTCTGGCTGCTGGCCTGCCTCTGGCCGGGCTTCATGGCCTCGCTGCCGCTGCGGGTGAAGTTCTATTCGCTGCTGGCCGTCATCTACTGCCTGCTGGCGGCCAGCGAGCTGTGGCGCAGCCGGCGCGCGCTCGAAGTCACGCTGTGGCCGTCGCTCGGCCTGCTGCTGTTCAACGCCTGCTTCTACTTCGTCCGGCTGCTGTTCGATCCGGGCTTGCCGAGCGAAGCGAGCACCGGTATAGAGGCCACCTTCTTCGCGGTGCTGGTGTTCGAGACCTTGCTGGTCAGCGTCGGCATGGCCTTTACCACCCTGACCATGGTTCGCGACCGCGCCGAGCTGAAGCTGCGCGTCGCCGCGCTGAGCGATCCGTTGACCGGCATCGGCAACCGCCGGGCCTTCATGGAACAGGGCGAGCGCCTGCTGCGCCTGTGCGCCGAGCGCGAAGAGCCGGTGGCCCTGCTGGTTTGCGACCTGGACAACTTCAAGCGGCTCAACGACTCCTTCGGCCATCCCGCCGGCGACCGCGCGCTGCTCGAATTCAGCCGCATCACCGCCTCGCGCATGCGCCGCCAGGACGTGTTCGGCCGTATCGGCGGCGAGGAGTTCGCCTGCCTGCTGGCCGAGGCCGGCACCGAGGCCGCCTGTCAGGTGGCCGAGCGTATTCGCCGCGAGTTCGCCGAACTGCCGTTCATCGGCGAGGGGGTGCTCAGCGTGAGCATAGGCGTGGTCACCAGCGAGCATGGCGGCTACCGGCTTGCGCACCTGCTCGCATTGGCCGACCAGGCGCTCTACCGGGCCAAGGCCAAGGGCCGCAACCGCATTGAATTGTCGGCGCCCGGGCCGGAATCCGAGGGACGTGTCTGACGCGAGTTGGCAGCGATGTCAGCGCAATCGGAGTAGACTTGCCGCCTTCGCATCGCCGGGATAGACCATGGCCCTCTCCGCCACCCCCTACAAAGCCGACATCAGCCTCACCGACCTCGATCGCGGGGTCTACGAGACGCTGCGCTTCACCGTCGCGCGCCACCCCTCGGAAACCGAGGAGCGCCTGGCCGTCCGCCTGCTGGGCTACGTGATCTGGTACAACGAGCGGCTGTCCTTCGGCCGTGGTCTGTCGGACGTGGAAGAACCGTCGCTGTGGGAAAAGAGCCTGGACGACCGCATCCTGCACTGGATCGAAGTCGGCCAGCCGGACAGCGACCGCCTGGTCTGGTGCTCGCGCCGCTGCGAGAAGCTCTCGCTGCTGGCCTACGGCAACCTGCGCGTGTGGACCACCAAGGTCCTCGACGGCGTGCGCCACCTGAAGAACCTAAACGTCGCCGCCGTGCCCCAGGAGCCGCTGGAGGCCCTGGCCAAGGACCTGCCGCGCTCGATCAACTGGACCGTGATGATCAGCGAGGGGACGATCTTCGTCACCGACGAGAACGGCCAGCATGAATTGCAGCTGGAATGGCTGATGGGCGAGCGCTGATTCGCGCTAGCTGCGCGTCGGCCCGGCTGCGTTGAGAACAGGCCCGGGCTTGCTCATTTACAGCTGTAAACTCCGCGCCCATGCCTGTTCTCGCCTTGCCGTGCTCTAGCTCGCAAGGCGCGAAGACTGGTCAAAAAGAATCGATTGGACCCCCGATGCGCATCGACCCCCGCCCGCTCCCCGCAACCCTGCCCGACCTCGGCAACCTGCCGCCCCTGCTGACCCGCCTGTACGCCGCCCGTGGCGTGAAGTCCGCCGACGAGCTGGACAAGGGCCTGGCGCGGCTGATCCCGTACAAGCTGCTCAAGGGCGTGGACGCGGCGGTGGAGCTGCTGGTCGAGGCGCTGGAGAAGCGCCAGCGCATCCTCTACGTCGGCGACTTCGATGCCGACGGCGCCACCGCCAGCAGCGTCGGCGTGCTGGCCCTGCGCATGCTCGGTGCGGCCTGGGTCGATTACCTGGTGCCGAATCGCTTCGAATACGGCTACGGCCTGACCCCGGAAATCGTCGCCGTGGCGCTTGAAAAGCGTCCGGACCTGCTGGTGACCGTGGACAACGGCATCTCCAGCATCGAGGGCGTCGCCGCGGCCAAGGCCGCCGGACTGCGCGTGCTGGTCACCGACCACCACCTGCCTGGCCACGAACTGCCGGCCGCCGACGCCATCGTCAACCCCAACCAGCCGGGCTGCGAATTCCCCAGCAAGGCCATGGCCGGGGTCGGCGTGATCTTCTACGTGATGCTTGCCCTGCGCGCCCGCCTGCGCGAGCTGGACTGGTTCGCCCGCAGCGGCACCCCCGAGCCGAACCTCGCCGAACTGCTCGACCTGGTGGCCCTGGGCAGCGTCGCCGACGTGGTGCCGCTGGACGCCAACAACCGCATCCTGGTGCACCAGGGCCTGGCGCGAATTCGCGCCGGTCGGGCCCGGCCGGGCCTGCGCGCACTGCTCGAAGTGGCCGGCCGCGACGCCCGGCGCATCACCTCCACCGACCTCGGCTTCATCCTCGGCCCACGCCTGAACGCGGCCGGGCGCCTGGACGACATGTCGCTGGGCATCGAATGCCTGCTCTGCGAGGACGAGGCCGTCGCCCGCGACATGGCGGTGCAACTCGACCAGCTCAACCAGGACCGCAAGGCCATCGAGCAGGGTATGCAGCGCGAGGCGCTGGCCCAGCTCAAGGAACTGCCGGAAGAGGAAATGCCCTTCGGCCTGTGCCTGTTCGACCCGGACTGGCACCAGGGTGTGATCGGCATCCTCGCCTCGCGCCTGAAGGAGCGTTACCACCGCCCGACCATCGCCTTCGCCGACGCCGGCGATGGGCTGCTCAAGGGCTCGGCCCGCTCGGTGAATGGCCTGCACATCCGCGACGCGCTGGACGCGGTGGCAGCGCGGCATCCCGGCCTGATCAGCAAGTTCGGCGGCCACGCCATGGCGGCCGGCCTGTCGCTGCCGCAGGAAAACTTCGGCGCCTTCGCCGCGGCCTTCGACGCCGAGGTGCGCCGCCAGCTCGACGAGGACGACCTCACCGGGCGCATCCTCTCCGACGGCCAACTCGGCCTGCCGGAATTCCACCTGGAACTTGCCCGCGCCCTGCGCCAGGCCGGCCCCTGGGGCCAGCACTTCCCCGAGCCGCTGTTCCACGGGGTGTTCCAGATCGTCCAGCAGCGCATCGTCGGCGAGCGCCACCTGAAACTGGTGCTCAAGACCGAATGCGGCTCGCTGCAACTTGACGGCATCGCCTTCAACGTCGACCGCGAGGTCTGGCCGAACCCGACCGTGCGCTGGGCGGAGATGGCCTACAAGCTGGACGTCAA
The DNA here is from genome assembly GCF_041409665.1 of Pseudomonas sp. QL9. NCBI lineage: Bacteria > Pseudomonadati > Pseudomonadota > Gammaproteobacteria > Pseudomonadales > Pseudomonadaceae > Pseudomonas > Pseudomonas sp. QL9. The sequence goes on along the minus strand of NZ_CP166971.1, from coordinate 1,483,350 downwards.
CGAATACCGCGGCAACGAAAGCGTGCAGCTGATGGTGGTGCACCTGGCGCCGCGCTGAGGGCGGTGGATTCCCAGCGGATCCCATCCGCGAATGGTGCCCCCCTGTAGGAGCGGATTCATCCGCGATTTTTCGCGGACAAGGTCCGCTCCTACACGTTCTTGTCATCCCCGCGAACGCGGCGACCCAGAATCTTGATTGGGTGTAACGCGCCGCTTCGGTTTGTTCGGGTGTTTCTTGTTTCGCCTCTCGGCGAGTCACTTCTTACAAACGCCTAAGAAGTAACCAAGAACGCTTGCCCCGACATACGGGCCCGATGAGGCCGGGCTACCCTCGCGAACTCCCGCGCACCGGAGGCACGCCCCGACAGTACGTCCCTGTACAGATCGGGGCTCTAGCGACATCCATGTCGCATGACCTCCTCAGCCCGGGTTTCGCTCGGCCTTCTGTAAGGGGCGGCCTGGCGCGTGCGGAAGCTCCTCTGGAAATCCGCTTTCTGGATCCCCGCGTTCGCGGGGAAGACGTGAAGGGAAATATCGCGCGTTACTGTAGGAGCGACGGGGGCGCCTAGCCCTTGTCCGCGAAAAGATCGCGGATGAATCCGCTCCTACAGGAAGGCACCGTGCCAGGAGTTCGCGGATAAGATCCGCTCCTACACCGTCGTCCGCTTTTTCTCCCAGCTGAACGAAACGTCCGACTACAGTTGAAGTGTCGATCATTCGTTGAAAGAACCGAGGGAGTGTAGCCATGAGCCAGCTGTTCGAGCCCCTGACCCTGCGCCAATTGACCCTGCCCAACCGCATCGGCGTTTCCCCCATGTGCCAGTACTCCGCCGAGGACGGCCTCGCCAACGATTGGCACCTTGTACACCTTGGGAGCCGCGCCGTGGGTGGCGCCGGGTTGGTCCTGGTCGAGGCCACCGCCGTGGTGCCGGAAGGGCGCATCACCGATCGAGACCTGGGCCTGTGGAAGGATGAACAGGTCGAGCCGTTGCGGCGGATCACCCGTTTCATCGAGTCGCAGGGCGCGGTGGCCGGCGTCCAGCTGGCTCACGCCGGGCGCAAGGCCAGTACTTATGCGCCCTGGCTGGCCAAGCCCGGCAGCGTGCCGGTGAGCGAGGGCGGTTGGGTGCCGGTGGCGCCTTCGGCCATTGCCTTCGATCCCAAGCACACCACGCCCACACCGCTGACCGAAGAGCAGATGGCCGGCGTGGTGCAGGCTTTCGTGCGCTCCGCCGAGCGGGCCCTGGCCGCTGGTTTCAAGGTGGTCGAGGTGCATGCCGCGCACGGCTACCTGCTGCATCAGTTCCTCTCGCCATTGTCGAACCAGCGCCGAGACCAGTACGGTGGCTGCTTCGAGAACCGCATCCGCTTCCTGCTCGAAGTGACCCAGGCGGTACGCGAGGTCTGGCCGGCGGAACTGCCGCTGCTGGTGCGCCTGTCGGCCACCGACTGGGTGGAGGACGGCTGGAACCCGGACGAAACCGTCGAGCTGGCGCGACGCCTGAAGGCGCTGGGTGTCGACCTGATCGACGTGTCTTCCGGCGGCACTGCGGTGAACGCCGAGATCCCGGTGGGTCCCGGCTACCAGACCCAGTTCGCCGAGCGCGTGCGCAAGGAAGCGGAGATCGCCAGCAGCACCGTCGGGATGATCACCGAGCCGGTGCAGGCCGAGCACATCCTGCGCACTGGCCAGGCCGACCTGATCCTGCTGGCGCGCGAGCTGCTGCGCGAGCCCTACTGGCCGCTGAATGCCGCCGATGAGCTGGGCGGCCAGCAGGTGCCCTGGCCGGCGCAGTACCTGCGCGCGGCCCATCGCGGCACGCCGGCGCGCAAACCCTTCGGCGAGTCCTGAGAAGGGGCAGGGGCCGTTCGTCGGACGGCCCCCTGCGAATCCCCTGTCGGAAACTGTGAGGGGCGTCACGTAATGCCATTTTGCTGCTATCCTCCCCGGCATCGCGTCAGGATGACGCACTAGCCCCTAGGAAGAGCATGGACGCCCGCACCCCACCCTCCGCCATGCCGGAGTCGGAGATCGCCCTCCTGGCGAACATCCTGGCCCTGGCGACCCGCAACATGTCCGCCATCAGCACCTTGCTCGGCCAGCTTTCCCTGGAGCTCGGTCGCAGCACCGATCCGCACCTGCAGCAGGTCGGCCAGCGCGCGGTGAACGACATCGGCCACCTGGCCGCCGACCTCGATACCCAGTGGCAGCTGATCGGCAGCCTGGCGCGCTTCTGCCCGCTGCTCAAGCGCACCGGCGTGAAGCCGCAGCCGGTGCTCACGGAAATCCACATCACCGAACTGCCCAGCCACGACTGATCCCGTTCGGGAGCCGCCGCACCGGCCTGCGTGGGGGACACGGATGCACACGCTGGCCGGTGCGACGGAGGCGGCAGTCTGCCGCAGGGGCGTTGGAGCGCCCATTGGACGCGTCTGGAAATCGCCCGGCGCCTAGATCGGATCGGCCAGGCGGCGTTCGACGTCTTCGAGCAGCGCACCCAGGCAGGCCCGCAGTCGCTCCAGTTGCTCGCCGATGCCGGCCGGATTGCACTCCAGCGCCTGCTCCACGTCCTGGCAGGCGCGCAGCAACCCCGGGGCATCTATGGTGCAGGCGAGCCCGCTGAGCCGGTGCAGCGCCTGCTGCAGGGGTTCGTGCCATTGAGCCGCCGACTGCAGGCGCTGGCGCTCCTCGATGAGGTTGTGGCGCAGCGCGCCGAGCAGCTGCGCGAGCCAATGCGGGTCGGCATTCAGGCCGCTCAGGTGGTCCAGGTCGAAACCGGCCTCGTACATGAGGGACTTGCGCCGGGCTGTCTCGCACTCTGGTCGTCTACGGCGCCAGATCAGCGCGAGGGCCGAGATGACCAGCGCAGCGTCGGACAGCGGCTGCCAGGGAAACTCCGGGAGCAGGGTGTTCGGCACATGCGCCAGGGTGAACAGCGCGCCGGCGCTCAGTGGCAGCAACACCGCAAGGCTGCCGGCCGGCAAATCGCAGGCGACGCGCTCAGCAAGCGGGCGCATGGGCCAGTCCACTTTCCTGGAGATAGAGGTAGAGCGCGGCGTTGGTATCCAGCCCGAGCTTGCGCATGGCGCTGCACTTCTGCGAGCTGATGGTCTGTTTGCTGCGGTTCAGGCGTCCGGCGATCTCGCCCACGGTCAGGCCGCCGCCATACAGGCGCAGCACCTCCACTTCGCGCGGCGAGAGCGTGGTGCAGACCGGCGTCTCGCCGGTCTGGTCGGCGACACGCCGCAATTGCTGTTCGAAGCTGTGCGAGAGGAAGGGTTTGCGCTCGCTGTTGAGGATGGCCCGGGGCAGGTCGGTGAGCAGACCGCGCTTGCTCACCAGGCCGCGCAGGCCCAGGTCGAGCAGGGCGCGCACCAGCGCCGGGTGATCGAGCATGGTCACCACTATGACCGGCAGCTGCGGATAGTGCCGGCGGACGCGCTGGATCATCTGCAGGCCGTCGGCCTGCTGCGCGCCGGCGAGCATGAGGTCGGTGATCAGCAGGTCGCAGGCATGGGTCTTGAGCAGCGCTTGCAGGCCATCGGCGTCCTGCGCCTGGCCAACGATGGTCAGGCGCGGGTCGGCTTCCAGCAGGCAGCGCATGCCGATGAGGGTGATGGGGTGGTCGTCGACGAGAATGATTCGAGTGGGCATCGGTGCAACGCAGGCAAGGTGAATGAAAGGTCTGACACTTGAGGTGTCTTTTGCCGGCGTAATGTCCACGAAACGTCAGAAGGAAATGTTCCCATGATGCGTAGGACTTTTCCCGTATCTGCCAGGCGCGGCCGCTTTTGCGCAGGGGCGGGCGAGGGCTGGCGCGGGTGACTGCGGAGTCACGGGAGGAGGAACGGAGGCAGGAGGGCGCCTGATCGCCGCCGCGCTTTGCACGGCAGCGACCAGGCCTGGATCAAGCGCCGGCTTGCGCCAGTTCGAAGCTCAGGCGCAGCGCCCAGGGCAGGTCGCAGTCGCCGACACGGATCGGTTGCAGCATGTCGACGTGGCTGCCTTTCTGCTGTTGCCAGGCGCGGCCCTGGGCGATGGCGGCGAAGGCTTCGGCCGGAAGGTCGTTGGCCTTTCCGCCCAGGCGTGCGGCCTCGGGATGGCTGACCCAGGTGCCGGCGTTGGACAGCAGCTGGTAGTGGCCGTTGCCCATGGGCGTGAGCGGCGCCAGGCTTTCCTGCAGTTGCTGCAGGGTGTAGTCGGCGCCGAGGATGCCGAGGAAACGGCCATTGGCGTACATCGGCGTCATGAACGAGGTCATCAGCACCGTGGAGCCGCCGACGGCGTATTCGTAGGGTTCCATGAACACATCGCGGCCCTTGTCGCGCGGCACCTGGTACCAGTCGCCGGAGCCGTCGGCGCGGTCGTAGCCGACCAGGCATTCGCGCTGCGGCAGGCCGCTGCCGCGGTGCCAGTAGGCCATCAGCCGGCCGGTGGCGTCATGCCCGCTGGCGCCGGCGAACTCGGCGTCGCGGCCGTCCAGGGCATTGGGCTCGCAACCGCAGGCGAAGGCCAGCAGGTCGGGATTACGGCTCAGGTATTCCTGCATCACCGCGTCCACCTGCTCGCGTTGCGGGCCGAGGTTGCGGCTCTTCATGCCGACGATGAAGTTCTTCAGGCCATAGAGCGCCGTGGCCATGTTCGAGAAGCGCGCCTCCAGGCGCTGCGCCTCGCTGGAGAGCAGCACCTGCGCGGTATCCAGCAGGCTGGAGTGCTCGGCGCGCTCGACGTCGGAGAGGGCCTTGGCGCTCTCGCTGCGGATCGAGGCGACCACGTTGCCGATGTCGGCGGTGGCGTTGGCCGATTGCGTGGCCAGGCGGCGCACCTCGTCGGCGACCACGGCGAAGCCGCGGCCGCTCTCGCCGGCGCGGGCGGCTTCGATGGCGGCGTTGAGCGCCACCAGGTTGGTGTTCTTGGCGATCTGCTTGATGACCTCGGAGACCTTGCTGATCTCGGTCCAGCGCAGGTTGAGGTCGGCGATCAGCAGCTTGACCTGGTCGATGGTCGAGCGGGTTTCATCGGTGGCTGCCGGCTTGGCCGCAGCGGGGCGTACGAGGGTGCTCTGCATGATGGGTTACTGCGTTGGCTGTCGATGGGCGTCTGTGGCGGCAGGCGAGGAAATCACGCTGTTATGAATGTGTCGGCCGCTCTGGCAAAAGCCTGAGCGGCCGATTGCGAAGGTGGCGGAACGGGCGTGTCGCCCCGCCAGCCGAAGGCTTACCAGCCTAATTGTTTGTGCAGTCCCAGGGCATCGTAGTAATCGCCCTGGTAGACGATCTTGCCGCCCTTGACCTTCACGAAGCTCACGCCGTCGAACGACAGCGGCTTGTTGGTGGCCGGAGTCTGGGCATCCCAGGCGCCGGTGTTGGTGCCGCTGAAGGTCCACTGGAAGGCGATGCCGTCTTTGCTGACGATGGGCGTGCCGTTCATTTTCCACTTCAGGTCCGGGACGGCGTTGACGAATACCTTGATCACGTTGTCGCGCGCGGCGTCATGGCCTTTCTGCGGGGTGCCGACGGTGACGTCGAAGTACTCCACGTCCTTGGCCATGTAGCTGGCCGCCTTCTCGGCATCGTGGGCGTTCCACGCGGCCATGTAGGCGTCGACGATCTGTTTGGGCGTCTGGGCCGCTTGGGCGACGCCGGCGAGGGTGAACAGCGACAGCAGGTAGAGCGCTCTGATGAGGTGACGCATGCTTGCCTCCGTTGCGGGCACCGCCCGCGGGTGTTGGGCCTTTGGCCCGGGTTCGGCGCGCCGGCATTACTGCGTGCCGGCGCACCTGGAACGCTGCCGCCGGCCACGCTCTCACGCGGCCGGCGGCGGGTGCATCAGGCGGCTTCGGCCGCGCCGGCACCCTTGGCGGTAGTGCGGCCGCTGACTTTCCAGGCGTCGCCGGCGGGGGCGTTGCCACGGTCGTACGGCTTGCGCAGCCACATGTACACCAGGCCTGCGCCGATCACGATCAGCGTAGTCAGGACCATCGCGTAGTTGATGTACCAGGGCGAAGCCGGGCTACGCGGCCAGGCCATGTTGACGATCGCACCCACGCCATAGAGCAGGGCGCCGATGTTGACCAGCGTGCCCCACTTGCCGAGGGTGAACTGGCCGCTCGGCACCCAGCCGCGGGCACGGGCGAAGAGCGCGGCGGCGACGATCATCTGGAAGGCCAGGTAGATGCCGATGGCAGCGAAGCTGACGATGGTCGCCACGGCGTCCTCCAGCACGAAGCCCAGGGCGATGATCGCTGCGGGAATCACGCCGCAGGTGATCAGCGCCGGCACCGGCACGTGGGTGTTGGGCGACAGGCGCTTGAGCAGGCCGCTGCCGATCACCATCTCGTCCCGCGCATAAGCGTAGAGCAGGCGGCTGGCGGCGGCTTGCAGGCTGATCACGCAGGAGACGAAGGACACGGTCACCACGGCCATCACCACGCGCGAGCCGATCGGGCCGAAGGCGTTGTTGAGGATGGTGCCGACCGGGTCGGTGTCCTTGCCGGAGATCACCGCAGCCATGTCCGGCACGGCCAGGATCAGCGCCAGGCAAGCGAACATCGCCGCCACGCCGCCGATGTAGATGGTCATGCGCATGGCCTTGGGAATGCGCTTGCTCGGGTTCGGGGTTTCCTCGGCGACGTCGCCGCAGGCCTCGAAGCCGTAGTACAGGAACATCCCGGCCAGGGAGGCGGTGAGGAACGCCGGCAGGTAGGAACCTTCAGCCGAGCCGATGCCGAAGGTGTCGAACAGCGCGCTGAACGGCTGGTGACGTTCGAACAGCAGCAGGTACACGCCAACCACGACGGCGCCGGCCAGTTCGCAGAGGAAGCCGAACATGGCGATGCGCGCCAGGGTCTTGGTGCCGCTGAGGTTGATCAGCGTGGCCAGCAGGGTCAGCACCAGGGCGACGTAGATGTTGGTCGTCGAGCTGGGCGCGAAGCCGAGCATGGCGGCGATGTACGGGCCGGCGCCGACGGCGACCGCGGCGATGGTCACGCACAGGGCGCAGGCGTAGATCCAGCCTACCATCCAGGCCCAGCGCTTGCCGACCAGACGACGCGCCCAGGGGTAGACGCCGCCGGAGATCGGGAACTGCGAAACCACTTCGCCGAAGACCAGGCAGACCAGCAGCTGGCCGAGGCCGATCAGCAGGTACGACCAGAACATCGGCGGGCCGCCTGCGGCGAGGCACAGGCCGAACAGGGTGTAGACGCCCACGACGGGCGACAGGTAGGTGAAGCCCAGGGCGAAGTTCTCCCACAGGCTCATGGTGCGATTGAAGTTGGACGTGTAGCCCAGCGCGCGCAGTTGTTCTGCGTCGCGATCGGCTGCGGATGGCGTGCTCATTCGTTTTCCCTCGTTTAGGAAGGCAGCGTTGGCGGTGGTGACCGGCCGACGAGATCGTCTGCCTGTGCCCCTGCGGGCTGTTCTTGTTGTCGAGCTTGGTTAGCCGGCGAGGCCCGAATGGCGACCCGCCAGGTGAATCACCCGAAGCTCCCCTGCTTCGGGGGCGCGGCCTACGCGCCGCACCGTGCGCCGGTTGGCCCACGGGAGCGGCAGGTGCCGGCCCCGTGGACGCACCGGATGGAACTCAGTGCTTGAACATCACGTGACGGATGGCGGTGTAGTCCTCCAGGCCGTACATGGACATGTCCTTGCCGTAGCCGGAGAGCTTCATGCCGCCGTGCGGCATCTCGGTGGTCAGCATGAAGTGGGTGTTGACCCAGGTGCAGCCGTACTGCAGGCGCGCGGCCAGGCGATGGGCGCGGCCGATGTCGCTGGTCCACACCGAGGAGGCCAGGCCGTAGTCGGAGTCGTTGGCCCAGGCCAGGGCTTGGGCTTCGTCGTCGAACTCGGTGACCGAAACCACCGGGCCGAAGATTTCGCGGCGGACCACTTCGTCGTCCTGGCGGGCGCCGGCGAGAACGGTCGGCTCGAAGAAGAAGCCCGGACGGTCGGCGCGCTTGCCGCCGGTGACCACTTCGATGTGCGGCTGCTGGCGGGCGCGCTCGACGAAGCCGATGACGCGCTCCAGGTGCTGCTCGGTGATGACCGGGCCGAGCTCGGTGTTCGGGTCGTCCTGCTCGCCGTACTGGATGCTGGCGACGGCCTCGCCGAGCTTCTGCACGAACTTGGCGTAGATGCCTTTCTGCGCGTAGATGCGGCAGGCGGCGGTGCAGTCTTGCCCGGCGTTGTAGAAGCCGAAGGTACGGATGCCTTCCACGGCGGCGTCGATGTCGGCGTCGTCGAAGATGATCACCGGGGCCTTGCCGCCCAGTTCCATGTGCATGCGCTTAACGGTGTCGGCGGTGCCGGCGATGATGCGGCTGCCGGTGGCGACCGAGCCGGTCAGCGAGACCATGCGCACTTTCGGGTGGGTGGTCAGCGGCTCGCCGACGGTCGGGCCGCGGCCGAAGACCACGTTGACCACGCCGGCGGGGAAGATCTCGGCCATCAGTTCGGCCAGGCGCAGGGCGGTCAGCGGGGTCTGCTCGGAGGGCTTGAGGACCACGGTGTTGCCGGCAGCCAGGGCCGGGCCGAGTTTCCACGCGACCATCATCAGCGGGTAGTTCCACGGCGCGATGGAGGCGACCACGCCGATCGGGTCGCGGCGGATCATCGAGGTGTGGCCGGGCAGGTATTCGCCGGCGGCGGAACCTTGCAGGCAACGGCTGGCGCCGGCGAAGAAGCGGAACACGTCGGCGATGGCCGGCAGCTCGTCATTCAGCGCGGCGCTGTAGGGCTTGCCGCAGTTGTTCGATTCCAGACGGGCCAGTTCTTCGGCGTTGGCGTCGATGGCGTCGGCCAGCTTGAGCAGCAGCAGGGAGCGGTCTTTCGGGGCGGTCTGCGACCAGCTGTCGAAGGCGGCGTCGGCGGCCAGCACGGCGGCATCGACCTGGGCGGTGGTGGCCTCGGCGATCTCCACCAGGGCGGTGCCCAGGGAGGGGTTCAGGACGGCGAGTTTCTCGCCTTCGCCGGCGACCAGTTGGCCGTTGATCAGCAGTTTGGTTTGCATGGGATCGGTCCTCTTTCAGGAGCAGGGTGCAAGGTCGTCGTTATCGTTCTTGTAGGGGGCTGGCCGGACAACTGACCGGCCAACCTGAGGGGTTCTTACTTGCCGCTCCCGGCCACGCCTTCGCCGCCCTTGGTCAGGTAGTAGGCGCCGAGGATCGGCAGCATGGTCACCATCATCACCAGCATGGCCACCACGTTGGTCACCGGGACGTCGCGCGGGCGGGTCAGCTGGTTGAGCAGCCAGATCGGCAGGGTGCGTTCGTGGCCGGCGGTGAAGGTGGTCACGATGATTTCGTCGAAGGACAGCGCGAAGGCCAGCATGCCGCCGGCCAGCAGCGCCGAGCCGAGGTTCGGCAGGATCACGTGGCGGAAGGTCTGCCAGCCGTCGGCGCCCAGGTCCATCGAGGCTTCGATGAGGCTGTGCGAGGTGCGGCGGAAGCGCGCGATCACGTTGTTGTAGACGATCACCACGCAGAAGGTCGCATGGCCGATGACGATGGTCAGGAAGCCCGGCTCGATGCCGAGGGTCTTGAACGCCGACAGCAGCGCGATGCCGGTGATGATGCCGGGCAGGGCGATCGGCAGGATCAGCATCAGCGAGATGCCTTCCTTGCCGAAGAAGTCGCGGCGGTACAGCGCGGCCGCGGCCAGGGTGCCCAGCACCATGGCGATCAGCGTGGCGATGCAGGCGATCTTCAGCGACAGGGTGATCGACTCCAGCACGTCCTGGCGGGCGAAGGCGACGCTGAACCAGTGCAGGGTGAAGCCCTGCGGCGGGAAGCTGAACGCGGCGTCTTCGGTGTTGAAGGCGTACATGAAGATGATCAGGATCGGGAAGTGCAGGAACACCAGCCCGCCCCAGGCGGCCGCTTTCAGGCCGAAGGAAGCTTTCTCAGAGTGCATCGAAGGCCCCCAGGCGTTTGACGATGGACAGGTAGACGGCGATCAGCACGATCGGCACCAGGGTGAAGGCGGCGGCCATCGGCATGTTGCCGATCGCGCCCTGCTGGGCGTAGACCATGCTGCCGATGAAGTAGCCGGGCGGGCCGATCAGCTGCGGCACGATGAAGTCGCCCAGGGTCAGGCTGAAGGTGAAGATCGAGCCGGCGGCGATGCCCGGGATCGACAGCGGCAGGATGACCTGGAAGAAGGTCTGCCGCGGGTGCGCGCCGAGGTCCGCGCTGGCTTGCAGCAGCGACGGCGGCAGGCGCTCCAGGGAGGCCTGGATCGGCAGGATCATGAACGGCAGCCAGATGTAGACGAACACCAGGAAGCGTCCCAGGTGCGAGGTCGACAGGGTGTTGCCGCCCACGCCCGGCAGGCCCAGCAGCAGGTTCAGCAGGCCATCCAGGCCCATGTGCTGGATGAACCACTGGGCGACGCCGCCCTTGGCCAGCAGCAGGGTCCAGGCGTAGGCCTTGACGATGTAGCTCGCCCACATCGGCATCATCACGGCGATGTAGAAGAACGCCTTGGTTTTACCGGTGGTGTAGCGCGCCATGTAGTAGGCGATGGGGAAGGCCACCACGCCGCTGGCGATGGACACCGCGACCGCCATCACCAGGGTGCGCTGGATGATGTCGAAGTTGGCCGGGTTGAACAGGTTGGCGAAGTTCGCCCAGGTCAGGTCCGGCGTCACCGTCATGGTGAAGTCGTCGAAGGTGTAGAAGCCCTGCCACATCAGGGTCAGCAGCGAGCCCAGGTAGATCGCGCCGAACCACAGCAGCGGCGGCACCAGCAGCAGCGACAGGTACAGGTTGGGCTTGCGGTAGAGCAGGTTCGACAGCCGGCGCAGCGGGCCGTTGCCCGCTACTGGCCGCTCGGCGTTGAGCGTCAGTTCCATCTCACGCGCCCTCGTGCAGGGCCACCATGGCCTCGCGCGCCCAGCGTGCGGTCACGCGCTGCCCCGGCTGGTGGGCGAGGGTGGCGGCGTTCCACTGGTTGTTGGCCTGGCTCAGGCAGAGGTTCTGGCCGTTGTCGAGACGGATCTCGTAGCGGGTGGCCGAGCCCTGGTACTGGATGTCGTGCAGCAGGCCGCTGATCTCCACGTCCGAGGCGCTGCGCTCGCCGCTGGCGAAACGGATGTGCTCGGGGCGGATGGAGAAGGGCTGCGGGTTGCCGGCGATCAGGGTGGCGAGGTCGCCGCGCAGCACGTTGGAGGTGCCGACGAATTCGGCGACGAAGGGCGTGGCCGGCTTCATGTAGAGGTTGCGCGGGGTGTCGACCTGCTCGATGCGGCCCTTGTTGAACACGGCCACGCGGTCGGACATGGACAGCGCTTCGCCCTGGTCGTGGGTCACGAAGATGAAGGTGATGCCGAGTTGGCGCTGCAGCTTCTTCAGTTCGCTCTGCATCTGCTCGCGCAGCTTGAGGTCCAGTGCGCCGAGCGGTTCGTCCAGCAGCAGTACGCGCGGACGGTTCACCAGGGCGCGGGCCAGGGCCACGCGCTGGCGCTGGCCGCCGGAGAGCTGGGCCGGCTTGCGGCTGCCGTAGCCGCCGAGGGCGACCATGCCCAGGGCCTCTTCGGCGCGGGCCAGGCGCTCGGCCTTGGCGACACCTTTCACCTTCAGGCCGTAGGCGACGTTCTCCAGCACGTTCATGTGCGGGAACAGCGCGTAATCCTGGAACACGGTGTTGACGTCGCGCTGGTAGGGCGGAAGGCCGGCGGCCTCCTCGCCATGAATGCGGATGGAGCCTGCGGTGGGTTGCTCGAAACCGGCGATCAGGCGCAGGCAGGTGGTCTTGCCGGAACCGGAAGGGCCGAGCATGGAGAAGAACTCGCCGTCCTTGATGTCGATGGACACCTGGTCAACAGCCTTCACGTCGCCGAACTGGCGGGAGACCTGGGTGAATTGAACAGCGGGGGTGGTCATGGTGCACGCTCCAAGGGGCAGGACGTCGGCGCGCGAAGGCCCTGCCCGTGAATCTGATTACGGGTGAAACGAATTGAATCGGAGAGACGAAAAGTCGTTCAGGGAGCGTCGCGAGCAGGCCCTCAGCCGCGTCCGGCCAGCGCACAGGAACCGCAGCGTACTTCAGTACGTGAGGATTCCGAGCACTGCCCGGGCGCGGATCAGGGCCGCACAGCAGCTACCTGGATGACTTTTAACGGCCGCCCATGATCGCGATGTAGTCCTGGGTCCAGCGGCTGTACGGGACGAACTTGCCGCCCTCGGCCTGCGGGGTTTTCCAGAAGGCGATCTTGCTGAACTGCTCGAAGCCGTTGGTGGCGCAGCCTTCGGCGCCCAGCAGGGTGCTGGCCTTGCAGCCTTCGGGCGCGGCCGGGACCGAGCCGAACCAGGCGGCGACGTCGCCCTGGACCTTGGGTTCCAGCGACCAGTTCATCCACTTGTAGGCGCAGTTCGGGTGTGCGGCTTCGGCGTGCATCATGGTGGTGTCGGCCCAGCCGGTGGCGCCTTCTTTCGGGAAGACCGAAGCGATCGGCTGCTTCTCGCCTTTCAGCGAGTTGACCTGGTACGGCCAGGAGCCGGAAGCGGCCACGCCTTCGTTCTTGAAGTCGCTCATCTGCACGGTCGCGTCGTGCCAGTAGCGGTGGATCAGCGAGTGCTGCTTGCGCAGCAGGTCGAGCACCGCGCTGTACTGCGCTTCGGTCAGCTGGTAGGGGTCCTGGATGCCCAGGGCCGGCTGGGTGGCCTTCAGGTAGAGGGCGGCGTCGGCGATGTAGATCGGGCCATCGTAGGCCTGCACGCGGCCCTTGTTCGGCTTGCCGTCAGGCAGGTTCTGCGGCTCGAAGACCACGGCCCAGCTGTCCGGCGCCTTCGGGAAGACCTTGGTGCTGTACATCAGCACGTTCGGGCCCCACTGGTACGGGGTGCCGTAGGTCTTGCCGTTGACGGTGTACCAGGGCGCGTTCTGCAGGCGCTGGTCGACGTTCTTCCAGTTGGGGATCAGCGAGGTGTCGATCGGCTGCACGCGCTTGCCGTAGATCAGGCGCAGGGAGGCGTCGCCCGAGGCGGTGACCAGGTCGTAGCCGCCCTTGGCCATCAGGCTGACCATCTCGTCGGAGGTGGCGGCGGTCTTCACGTTGACCTGGCAGCCGGTGTCCTTCTCGAACTGGGTGACCCAGTCGTAGGCCTTGTCGGACTGGCCGCGTTCGATGTAGCCCGGCCAGGCGATGATGTCCAGGCGGCCTTCACCGGCACCGACGGCCTTGGCGGCGTCGGCCGCCTGTACGCCGGCGCTGGCCAGCAGGGCGGTGGTGATGGCGCTGAGCAGTGCTGTCTTGCGCATGTGGAACTCCCTCGTTGTTGTCTCTATTGGTGGGGCAGTGATCAATCGAGCAACTCGCCTCGTCCGGCCGGGCCGTCGGGCGTTTTTGTGTGCCGGCGGGCGTGCCCGCCGGGTCGTTCAATCCAGGCGGTCGCCGTGGCGGGCCATGATGTGGCGCACCACGCTGTAGTCCTGCAGCGAGTCGCTGGACAGGTCCTTGCCGTAGCCCGAGCGCTTCAGGCCGCCGTGCGGCATCTCGCTGGCGAGCATGAAATGGGTGTTGATCCAGGTGCAGCCGTACTGCAGGCGGTTGGCGATCTGGAAGGCCTTGTCCAGGTTCTGCGTCCACACCGAGGAAGCCAGGCCGTATTCGGAGTCGTTGGCCCAGTCCACCGCCTGTTCCAGCTGGTCGAAGCGGGTCACGGTGACCACCGGGCCGAACACCTCGCGCTGGACGATTTCGTCCTGCTGCTTGCAGCCGGCCAGCAGGGTCGGCTGGTAGTAGTAGCCGGGGCCGGAATGCACGGCGGCGCCGGTGACGCGCTCGATGTGCGGCTGGCCGAGGGCGCGTTCGACGAAGCTGGCCACGCGGTCGCGCTGACGGGCGCTGATCAGCGGGCTGATCTCGTTGTCCTGGTCGCGCTTGCGGGCGAAGCGGATGCCCGATACGGCGTCGCCGAGTTCGGCCACCAGGCGGTCGTGGATGCCGGCCTGGGCATAGATGCGGCAGGCGGCGGTGCAGTCCTGGCCGGCGTTGTAGTAGCCGTGGGTGCGGATGCCCTGGACCACGGCTTCGAGGTCGGCGTCGTTGCACACGATCACCGGCGCCTTGCCGCCCAGTTCCAGGTGGGTGCGCTTGAGGGTGCGCGCGGCGGCCTGGAGGATCTTCTGCCCGGTGACGATATCGCCGGTCAGCGAGACCATGCGCACCTTGGCGTGGCTGACCAGGTGGCTGCCGACGCTCTCGCCGCCGCCGCAGACGATGTTGAGCACGCCGGGCGGGAGGATGTCGGCCAGCGCCGGCGCGAGCGCCAGGATCGACAGCGGAGTGTGCTCGGACGGCTTGAACACCAGCGTATTGCCAGCGGCCAGGGCCGGGGCGATCTTCCACGCCGCCATCATCAGCGGGTAGTTCCAGGGCGCGATGGAGGCCACCACGCCGACCGGGTCGCGGCGCACCATGCTGGTGTGCCCGGGAATGTATTCGCCGGCCAGTTGGCCTTGCTGGCAGCGCACAGCGCCGGCAAAGAAGCGGAACACGTCGGCGGTGGCGGGGATGTCGTCCTGCCGCGCCAGGTGCAGCGGCTTGCCGCAGTTCAGGGCTTCGAGGCGGGCGAGGGTGTCGGCGCGCTTGTCGATGGCATCGGCGATGGCCAGCAGCGCGGCGGAGCGTTGTGCGGGGGTGGTGCGGGACCAGGAAGGAAAGGCGCGGTTCGCCGCTTCGATGGCGCTTTCCAGCTGCTCCAGCGAGGCGTCGGCGACGGCGACCAGGGTGTCGCCGCTGGCGGGGTTGAGGATGGCCTCTGCCATGCCCTGGCCGACCGTCAGCTGACCGTCGATCAGCAGCTCGGTGTGCAGGGTCGGGATAGTCGCAGCGGCATTCATCTTCGCGGCTCTTTTCTTCTCGGTCTTGTTGTCGGGGGCCATGCTTGTGCTCCGGTCGGGCTGCCCGGAATAGGCCCTTTTATATGGAACGAGAGACTAGAGTCCGGGCTTGAGGTCGACAAATTCTAAATACTGAAAGTGGCCTTCGATTAAATCGAATGCTGCTAGATCGAAGGCCGCTTGGCGTTCGGTTGTTCTCGGGCGACGGTAAGGAAGGGGTCGACCAGTGCCGGGCGCGCGGTGCCGCGACGCCAGGCCAGGCCCACGTCCAGCGGTTCGCTCAGGTCCACCAGCGGGCGCGCCTCGATGATGTCGCCTTCCAGCGACCAGGGGCGGTAGGTCATGTCGGGCTGGATCGACAGGCCCAGGCCGGCCGCCACCAGGCTTCGCACGGCTTCCACGGAGGCGGTGCGCAGCGTCACCTGCGGGATCAGGCCGGCGCGCGACCAGATGCGCTGGGTGTGCAGGCCCATCTCGTCGGCGTTGAGCTGGATCAGCGGTTCGCCGGCAACGTCCGCCAGGCTGATGCTGTCGCGCTCCAGCAAAGGATGCTGCGCCGGCAGCCAGAGGCGGTGCGGCGAGTGGGTCAGCACCTCGGTCTGCAGCGCGTGGCGGTCCTCCAGGTTGGAAAGGATGAGCACGCCGACGTCGATCTCGCCGCTTACCAGCAGGTGTTCGATATAGGGGCGCTCGTCCTCTACCACGCGGGTCTGCACGTTGGGGTAGGCACGCTGGAAGCGGTTGATCAGGTCGGCCAGGTAATAGCCGGCGACCAGGCTGGTCACGCCTATGGTCAGGTGCCCGGCGACCTGGTCGGTGCTCTGCTGCAGGCTGCGCTTGGCGTTCTCCACCGTGGCGAGGATCAGGTGCGCCTGGCGCAGGAACTGGTGACCCTGGTGGGTCAGGGTCATGCCCTTGGCGTGGCGCTCGAACAGGCGGACGCCGATCTCTTCCTCCAGCTGCTGGATGGCCAGGGTCAGGGTCGACTGGGAAATGAACACCGCCTGCGCGGCGGCAGAGATCGAACCGGTCTCGGCGACGGCGATGAAATGGCGGATCTGGCGCAGGGTCATCATGGTGGCGGGGCCGCTGACGAGGTGTGGGCAGAATGCCGCCATCGCGGGCGGCACTCCAGGCTTGGTTATTAGGCTTTATCGAAAATCTATAGGAGCATTCTTTTTAATCGAATGAAAGCGCTGATTCCGAGCAGCGCTTCCGTCCGCATATCGCGGCGGGTTTGCTCTTCGTAGGAGCGAGCTTGCTCGCGAACGGTCGCGCTGCCAGGCCCAGGTTCGCGAGCAAGAACTGGGCGTCCCCCTCGCTCCTACAGAGATGCGTCTGAATGGGCCTAAGCCCCTATCAGCAATATCCCGAAGCACACTGCGCCTGGGGGCATGCCGTGGTGGCGGCTAGAGTCGAAGGCTTCGACCCTCGACCCAGGAGATCGCCATGAACACCCGTGGCCTGCTCGACCAACTGCTCAAATCCGGCCAGGACCTGCTGCAGAACAAGGCCCTCGGCCAGTCCGAGGACCGCCGCTCGCCAGGCAAGGGCCTGGATGTTTCCAGCCTGCTCACCGGGGCCGGTGGCGGTGCCCTGGCGGCTGGCGCCCTCGGCCTGCTGCTGGGCAGCAAGAAGGCGCGCAAGGTCGGCGGCAAGGTCGTCACCTACGGCGGCCTGGCCGCTCTGGGCGTGCTTGCCTACAAGGCCTACGGCAACTGGCAGCGCCAGCAGGCCAGCGCGCCGCGCGGCGAACCGCAGACCCTCGACCGCCTGCCGCCGGCGGAAGTGGAAGTGCACAGCCAGGCGATCCTCACTGCGCTGGTGGCAGCGGCCAAGGCCGACGGCCATATAGACGCGCGCGAACGCCAGCTCATCGACGGCGAGATCGCCAAGCTCACCAGCGACGGCCAACTGCAGGACTGGCTCGACCGCGAGCTGGCCAAGCCGCTCGACCCGCGCGAGGTGGCGCGTGCCGCGCGCAGCGGCGAAATGGCCGCCGAGATGTACCTGGCCAGCCTGCTGATGGTCGACGAGGAAAGCTACATGGAGCGCGCCTACCTCGACGAACTGGCGCGCCAGCTGAGCCTCGACCCGGCCCTCAAGGCCGAGCTGGAAAGCCAGGCCAGCCGCGCCCTGCAAGCCGCCCAGGGCTGAGCTGCGAGCCCCGGCTGGACGGTCATGGCGCAAACGCCAGCCGGGACTATCGTTGCCTGACCGCAACCACGGCGAGGGCGCCGCCATGAACACCACCGATCTGCTCGAACAACTTCTGCAAGCCGGCCAGGGCTCGATGGCGCAACAGGGCGGCGGAGGCGGCGGAATGGGCGGCCTTGGCGGGTTGCTCGGTGGTTTGCTGGGCGGCGCTTCCGGCGGTGGCGGTTCGAGTGGCGGCCTCGGAGGGCTGGGCGACGTACTTGGCAGCGTGCTGGGCGGAGGTGGCAGCCCACAGGGGCGCTCGTCAGGCGGTGGCACCAACTACGCCATGCTCGCCTCCCTAGGCATGATGGCGTTCCAGGCCTACCAGAGCTGGCAGCGGCAACAGCAGTCGGCCGCGCCGCAACAGGCGCCACGCACCGTCGACCAACTTTCCGGCGACGACGCCGAAGCCCACAGCCACGCCATCCTTATCGCCCTGATCGCCGCCGCCAAAGCCGATGGGCGCATCGACGACAAGGAAAAACAGGCGATCTACGCCGAGATCAACCGCCATGCCGGCGAGCCCGAACTGCAGTCCTGGCTCGATCAAGAAGTGCAGAAGCCCCTCGATGCCGCCGACGTGGCCCAGGCCGCACAGGGCGAAGCGGGCCTCGCCGCCGAGATGTACCTGGCCAGCGTGATGCTGGTGGACGACCAGCAGGACGCCGAACGCAACTACCTCGACGAACTGGCCTACCAGCTGGGGCTGGACCCGACGCTGCAGGCGCACCTGGAAGACCAGGCCAAGGGCGGCGCCTGAATCTCCCTGTGGGATCGCGCGTTGAACCCTCGCTGTAGGAGCGGGCCATGCCCGTGATTCGCGCGCATGGCGCGCTCCTACAATGTCCACGGAAGGCGGATAACCACCTCGTGGTTATTCGCCCTACGCAGCACCGGTGCTTCCGTAGGGCGAATAACGCTATGCGTTATGCGCCAACCCGCCTCACGCCGGCCGCACCAGCCTCTCCACCAGCCGCCGGGTCAGCGGCGAGATCAGCAGCACCAGCGGAAAGGCCAGCGCCCACGCCGAGAGCCAGCCACCCATCCACAGGCTCGCGAAGTTCGGCACCAGGCCCATCGTACGGAAGGTGGCGACGCCGCTGACCATCAGCGACATCACCCCCGAGAGAATCAGCGCGAACAGCAGCGGCGCGTAGCGACGGGCGATCATGCCAGCACCTCCTGGGCGATCCCGGCGGGCTGGCCCTGGTGCAGGCGCATCAAGGTGTCGGCGAAGTTGCGGCCGAACAGCCGCGCCGTGCGGATATCCCCGGCGGGGAAGGCATGCCCCGGCGAGCCCTTGTCGGCCTGGGCCATCAGCCCGGTCCAGGAACCGAGGCGGTTGGCCGCTTCCTCGTAAGGCACGCCCAGGTGCTGCTCGGGCAGGATCGGGTTGCCGACCCAGAGCATCCCGTGCTGCATGCAGAAGGTGAACAGCGACATCAGCGTCGACTGCTTGTCACCGGCCGGCAGCGCCGAAACGGTGAAGCCGGAGGCCAGCCGCCCCTGCAGCAGCTGCTTGCTCCACAGGCGCCCGGTGGAGTCCATGAAGGCCTTCAACGGTGCGGACACGCCGCCCAGGTAGGTGGGCGAGCCGAGGATGAAACCGTCGAAGCGCAGCAGCGCATCCGCTTCGGTGGCCTGCGCCGGCAACAGGTGTGCGCGGACGCAGCCGGTTTCCTCGAGGCCAGCGGCTATGTGTTCGGCGATGTGCTGGGTGTGCCCTTGGGCACTGTGGTAGATCACGGCGACTTGCTTCATGGCGAAACTCCGATGGGGTGGGACGAGCGAGGGTTCAGGCCAGCAACCAGGCGCAGGGCAGGGCGGCGAGGTACAGGCCGAGGCCGAACACGCCGTGGTTGGCCAGGCTGCGCAGGCAGTTGGCGCGTGGCGTCGGCGTCTTGCGGGCGAGCAGGCCGGCGCCCATGGCCGGCTGGATCAGCAGCAGCGGCACGGCGACAGTGGCCAGGCCGACGATCAGAGCCGGCAACGGGGTCGGACTGCGCCCCCAGGCCAGGCCTTCGATGGCCAGCAGCAGGGCGGCGAAGGCGATGCCGGTGACGTAGTGCATCAGCCAGCCCAGCGCGAGCTCGCCGCGCACCGGCTCGGCGCGGGCGATGGCGGTGTGCCGTACCTGGCCGCGCAGCGCGTGACCGACCCAGCGGCCGATGAAGGCCATGCTCAGTGTCTGCACGCCGACGCGTTTGAGGAACATCAGCCAGGCGTCCATGACAGCGGTGGCGCCGATGCCGATGAGTGTGGAATGCAGGATGAATTGCATGATGGAAGCCATGGGACACCTCGTTCCGATTGACCGTTGCGGGCTTTCGGGATCAAGCTACAAGTTCAAGTGAACTTGAGGTCAAGAGGTATTCGATGGATATCGCACAGGTGGCCCGACGCTCCGGAGTACCGGCCTCGACCCTGCGCTTCTACGAGGAAAAGGGCCTGATCGTCTCCCTCGCCAAGCCCGGCGAGCGGCGTTACTTCGGCCCGCACATCCTCGACCAGCTGGCGCTGATCTCCCTCGGCCAGGCGGCCGGCTTCAGCCTCGAGGAAATCCGCGCGATGTTCGGCCCGGGCGGCACCCCGGACCTCGACCGCAAGCTGCTCGCGGCCAAGGCCGACGAACTCGACGCCAGCATCCGCCGCCTGCAAGCCATGAGCCGCGGCCTGCGCCACGCCGCCGCCTGCCCGGCGCCCAGCCACGCCGAATGCCCGACCTTCCAGCGCCTGGTCAGGGCTGCAGCCAGCAAGGCCCTGGAGCGCAAGGGCCAACGCCGCAAACCAGGCAGCAAGCTGGCGCCGTAGGATGGGATGGGCGCAGCGAATCCCATGCTGCATGGGCTCTGCGCACCGCAGGCACGGCGCTCTGTGCGGGTGATTTCGCGGATGAGATCCGCTCCTACGGGGTGGCTACGAGTTTGCCGCGTGCGCTAGTTCAGTACCTGCAGGTACTTCTGGATCGCCTCGACTTCCGACTTGGTCGGCAACTTGCCGTGGTCCTGGCTGAATCCCGACGAGCCCCAGTGCGGCATCTCCCCGCTCAGCGGGTTGCCGTTGTCGTCGACGCCCTTGAGCACGGCACGCTCGAAGAGTTCCGTCGTCCAGTCGGAGGCCTTGCCGACCAGTTTCGGTCCCTGGATCGGCATCTTGCCCGGGCCCGTTGCCGACGGGGTGTCCGGGCCATTCATCAGGCCGCCCGCGCCGCGCTTTGCAATGCCCAATTGGATACTGCCGCCCATGCCGCCCGCCCCATGGCACTGGCTGCAGTTGTCGCGGTAGAGGGTGGCCCCATCCGGTGAGGCCGCAAGGCAGAAAGGCGCGCTGAACAGCACTGCGAGAGCAAGACAGGTGGCTTTCATGGGAGGCCTCCGGACCTTGTGGCGAATGCCATCCGCTGGCCTTGCGCGAGCGCGTACCGGATCCACGGGCACGCGATGCATGGAGCTTTGCGCGGCGAAAGAACGGCTGTGCTGCGGCAAGCAGTGCACCCCGGATGAACCGGGGCACACGAGGACGGCAGTGCGGGGAACCACCGCCCTGCACTTGCAGGCATCCAGTCCGTTCCGTGCATCTTCGATACTACCGACGGCCAACCCTGCGTTCTTGATCGGCATCAACAAGCAGGAATGCGCTTTGCCTGCGCGTGCTGGCGCAAGAGGAAAGACCGATGCCATTGCGCCCAACGGCACCACCTGAAGAAAGCGCAGCGACGGCCAGGATGCGCCGGCCCTGCAGGAGCGGACCTTGCCCGCGATTCGCGCGCATGGCGGCGCTCCCGCCGGTGTCACCCGCTCGCATGCAGCTTGCGCAACTCCACCGCCATCAGCTTCTGGATCTGCCAGAGGTTGCGGTCGCGGATACCGCATTCCTCCAGCTTGCCGATGGTGTTGAACGCGTACATCGCCGCCGAACCCCAGTGCCCCGCCGCGCGGGACAGCACGTTGGCCACCTCCGGCAACGGCAGGCGGCCGGCGTAGGCGTTGCCTTGCGGGAGCGCCACGAAGGCGAGGGCCTTCAGCTTGCCTTCCGCCGTCTCGACGCTGAGCCAGCGCGGGACGTTGGTGGGTGGGTTGGCGTCGATCTCGCGCTTGAGCAGCTGCACGATCTGCCCGTGGTGATCGCCCGACGGCAGGCGGAAAGCGAGGCCCACGCAGGTGCCGCCGCGGTCGAGCGCCAGCATCAGCGCCGGCAGCTCGCGGGTGCCGCGCCAGCGCGTCAGCTTCAGGCAGAAGGAACGATGCCAACCCTTGGCCACGGCGCGGCGTTGTTCAGCTATCGAGAACTCCGGGTTCCAGATCAGCGAGCCATAGGCGAACACCCACAACTGCTCCGGGGAGTGCTCGGCGAGCACCGCCGTCGCCATCTGCTCGAACTCCGCATCGGAGTGCTCGCTGGTGCCCGGTTCGGGGCCTGGGTCGGGCTCCGTGCGTTCGACCAGGGCGACGAGGTCGGCGGTCAATTCCATGGTGTTCCCCTGCGCGCGCGTGGACTCGGGAAACCTTAGCCACTACCGCCGTTGCCATCTCCGCCGGCCGATGTGTGGCCGCGTGCGGGCTTCCGCCGAGTGGCATGCGCGCTGTCATGAAATGAAAAGCCGTTGTCGTCCAATGAAAAAACCAAACGCTAGCGGCTGTTCACTATTTCAGCGATTTAGAACTGTCGTACTCGCTCGAAGCTCCCGTCTCCGGCGAGGTTGTCCTTAAAGTTGTACAAGGGTTTCACTCTGATTTCCGCGCGTTCTACATGGCAGCAGAACCTGCTTCTGCTGGCCGGTTTGCTATTCGTTTTCCCGTCCGCCGTCTCGGCGAAAAATGTGCCGAGCCCCGTCCTGCGCGTCTGCATCGCCGACCAGGATGTCCCTCCCTTCAGCTACGCCCATTCCGAAAGCCAGGTGCAGCAGGCACTGCGCGCGGCCGCCCGCCGTCACGGCTGGCAGGTGGACTACCGCGTGCGCCCCTGGCTGCGCTGCCAGGTGGAGCTGAGCGCCGGCAAGTTCGATGCGCTGATCCCCATCGCCCCCGCCGAACACAACCTGCAAGCCTTCGTCTTCCCCATGCGCGACGGCAAACTCGACCCGTCCCGCGCGCTGGGAGCAGTGCGCGCCGTGGCGGCGCGCCAGGTCGGCAGCGGCGCCAACTGGGATGGCCAGCAGTTCAGCGGTGTGCAGGGCCCGGTGATCTACCTGCAGGGGATGCAGGCGCTGAGCGAGCAGTTCACCCATGCCGGCGTCGCCGCTGCCAGTACGCGAACCTCGGTGGACATGGTACGCATGCTGCTCGCCGGGCGCACCAACCTGGTCGTGGATGTCGAGCCGCGCTTGCGCCGGACCCTCGAAGCAGCAGGCGCCAGCGAGCGCGTGCAGATCCTTCCGCAAGTGGTGCTGGAGCGCGACGTCTACCTGGTGGTCAGCCAGCCCTTCTACCGGCAGCACAAGGGTTTTGTCGAAGGTATCTGGCGCGAAACCGCCGGCGCCGACATGCAGGCGGGCGACGCCGGACCGCTCGCCGGCCCCGAATAGCCAGCCCCTGCAGGAGCGAGCTTGCTCGCGAACCTGCGCGCAGCAGGCGAGCCTATTTCTCCTTTCGAGCCAAGGCGCGGCATTGGAGAATTCGGAGCAGCCCAGCGGCTAAAGGCGGAACGAAAGTAGGGTCTTTGCGGTCCCATCCGCTGCATGCCACCTGCCGCTAGCAGTAGCGCTCCGTGAATTGCACCGTTCCACTACGCTGCACGGACGCCTCCTGCGCGGGTGCGTCCGCCGTTCAACCTGCAAGGAGGCTTTATGCCCTTCAGTCGTTTCACCCTCACCACCGCCCTGTTGCTCGCGGGCGCCAGCACCCTGGCCAACGCCGCCAAGCTCGAAGACGTGGCGCCTTACCCGAAGGCCGAGGACGGTTTCACGCGCCAGGTCATCCACCTGCCGCAGAAAACCCATGAAGAGAACTTCAAGGTCGAAGTGCTGGCCGGCAAGACGCTGAACGTCGACTGCAACCGCCAGCGCCTGGGCGGCAGCCTGGACGAGAAGACCCTGGAGGGCTGGGGCTACCCGTACTACCGCATCGAGAAGGTCAGCGGCCCGGCGAGCACGATGATGGCCTGCCCGGACGGCAAGAAGCAGAGCGCTTTCGTGCCGGTGATCGGTGATGGCTTCGTGCTGCGCTACAACAGCAAGCTGCCGATCGTGATCTACGCGCCCAAGGACGTCGAAGTGCGCTACCGCATCTGGTCGGCCTCGGAGACCGTCCAGCACGCCCGCGCCGAGTGATCGGCGCTCCGCCGGGGCGTCAGCCTAGAATGGATTGAACCTGCGGACCCCATGCAGCACCAGGCTTCGAGCCGCAGGCCGTGATGGGGTTCGCTGTGTTCAACCCAGCCCGTGAATGGGGGCTTCGACACCTTCCGCGCGTTCGAGGAGCGCCGCTGCCCATGCTGCAAAAGAGCGACAGCCGCCGTCACCTGCCGATCTGCATTCTCCTTCTGATGGTCTGGACCTGGGCCGCCATCGCGCCCTCGAGCCGGCAAGACTGGCTGCTGGAGAACCTGCTGGTGTTCGCCATCGCAGCCGTGCTGCTGGGTACCTATCCGCGCTTCCGCTTCTCTACCCCATCCTATTGGCTGTTCGCGGTATTCCTGACCCTTCACCTGTACGGCTCGCACTACACCTATTCGGAAACGCCTTTCGGCTACTGGCTGCAGGAAGTCACCGGGGCGAGCCGCAACCACTTCGACCGTATCGTCCATTTCGCCTTCGGCCTGTTGCTGGTCTACCCATTGCGCGAATTGCTGGAACGGCTCGCCCGGCCCAGTGGCGGTTGGCTGGAACTGTGCGCGCTGACCTGGGTCATGGCGCTGAGCAGTCTCTACGAGCAGATCGAGATGCTGACGGCGATGATCGTTGCGCCCGAGTTGGGCGCGGCCTACCTGGGAACCCAGGGTGACCCATGGGACGCCCAGAAGGACGCGGGACTGGCGATACTTGGCGCGCTCATCGCGCTGGCGATCATTCGCCTGGCAAAGGCTCGCCGCGCCTAGGGCAAGGTCATACGACAGCCGCATCGACGGTGATGTCGCGAGGACAGGCGCCCGCGCCACCGCCCGCCTGGCGTGATGCGTACCCCGGATCTTCTTGATCGAGACACCGACCCGTCGCGGGGCCTGTGGTCGCTCGCGGCTGTCCATATGAACGCCGCAACGCCCCAGGCCTCCTGGGCGCTCGACGAGTCGGGCGTGCCCGGCGGCATGTTGGCCGTGATGAAGGCTGCCGCGATGCTCATCCGGTGCAGGCCGGTGTCCCAGCCGAACGAGTGCTTGTGTGCCACAAGGGCGGGAGCAGCGGCTCGCCCAGGGCGCTCTGGCCCTGGCCGTCGCTACTCGTCGGCCGTCCCGGAGGCTGATGCAACATGCGTACTCGACTCGCGAACCGTCCGGCACCGGCGGCTGTTCGCGAGCAAGCCCGCTCCTACGGGCGTTCCGCTTCACTCGCCCCGTCCTCGGAGCGCCGCGGTACCACCCGCCCATGCACCTCCACCGTTAGCTGCTCGATGCGTGCGGCCAACTGCCGGGTGAGCTCGGTCAGCTCGGTGTTCTGTTGCAGCAACTCGATCAGGCGCGCGGCGTTCTGCTCGGCCAGCGCCTGGCGTTCCTCGCTGGCGTGCGCCAGGGCCTCGCGGTGTTCCGCATCGGCCTCGGCCAGCGCCTTGTCGCGCGCCGCCTGGCGGGTCTGTGCCAGCAGGATGAGCGGCGCGGCGTAGGCCGCCTGCAGGCTGAATGCCAGGTTCAGGAGGATGAAGGGATAGGCGTCGAAGTGGCTCCAGCCCACCACGTTCGCGGTGATCCAGACCGCCACCACCAGCGTCTGCGCGCCAAGGAACAGCGGCGTGCCGAAGAAACGCGCAAAGGCCTCGGCCTGCAGGCCGAAGCGGTCGCTGCCGAAGGTGGGGGAGAGGTGTGCGTGGCGCCGCTGGTAGCGCAGATGATCGCGCTGGACTTTGGGGCTGGCTGGCTCGGTCAAGGCGTCGGCGGTCTGTTTCATGGCGAACTCCACGGGGTACGACGGGCCTGTGGAAATCATAGAGCGGGTTCTTGTTTTGCCGATGTCCGCGTCAGAGCGCGGCACGCTTGGCCGTAGCGTCAGGAAACCGATATGCAAGCGCGGCTCTTGTCCCTGCCGATGCCACTCGGCGGCTCCTGCGAAAAGCGCCTCGAACGCATACAATCACGACTCCCTCCGCCAACGCAGTCCCGACGGAAAATGACGCTCGATCCGCCCACGATGCTGACAATCTCGGTCGCCCTTGCCGCGGCCGCCGCGCTGTACCTGGCGGTCGAATGGGGCACTGTCCGCGAGCGCTCGCTGCTGTTCTGGAGCGCCGGGTTTGCCACCATCACCGTCGGCTCGACCCTCGCCCTGCTGCGCATGAGCGGCCTGCTGCTGATCGGCGTGTGGTTCGCCAACGGCCTGCTGGTGGTCGCCCACTGGCTGTTCCTGCTGGGCGTCGCGCGCTTCACCGAAGCGCGGCTGTCGAAGGCCTGGTATTTGATTTTCGTCGCCTGGGGCGCCTTGCTCCTGCTGCCGGGCGAGCCGCCGTGGTCGAAGGCGGTGTTCGTGCTCAACTCCTCGCTGGTGGCCTTGCTGTCGATCCGGGCCAGCTTCCTGCTCAGGCCGCACGGCAAGTCGTTGAGCGTGGGCGCGGTGCAGCTGCGCTACGTGCTGCTGGTCCACGGCCTGTTCTATGTGGCCAAGGTGCTCACGGCGATAGTGCCGGGCACGCTGATCGATCTTGCCTCCCTGGGCGGCGTGATCATCCAGATCTCCCTGGTCGAAGGCGCGATGGCGATCATGCTGATCGCCCTGTCGATGACCGGCACCGAGCGCTATCGCCGGGAAAAACGCATCGCCCGCCTCGCCGCGCGCGACCCGCTGACCGCCCTGTACAACCGCCGCGCCCTCGAAGTGCGCGCCCCGCGCCTGCTGGAAGAAGTCTCCAGCGCCCGCCCGGGCGCGCTGCTGCTGATCGACATCGACAACTTCAAGCTGGTCAACGACCTCCACGGCCACATCGCCGGCGACCGCCTGCTGGTGGCGCTGAGCGAGATGATCCGCGCGGCCCTGCCCGAAGGCGCACTGGCGGCGCGGCTCGGTGGCGACGAGTTCGTCATCCTGCTCGGCGATGCCGCGAGCGAGCGGGTAGTGGCGCTGGGTAGCACCCTGCGCGAGCAGTTCCAGCAAACGGCCACAGAAGGCTTCGCCACGCCGGAACCGGTGACCCTGAGCATCGGCGCCCACCTGTTCGACCAGCCGCCGGCAAGCCTCGCCGCACTGATCGAGCAAAGTGACGCAGCCCTCTACGCCTCCAAACGCGGCGGCCGCGACAGCCTCCGCGTGGTCGACCGCACCCAGGCTGGCGGCGAGGCGCTGCCGGCGCGGTGACGCCGTGCGGTACAGGCGAGCTTCTGGGCCCCCGCGTTCGCGGGGGAGACGATGTGAAGCACCAACTCCCACCAGCGTCATTCCCGCGAACGCGGGAACCCAGTAAGGCGCGGTCATGCGCCGCCAATTGCCGGGGCTACGAACCGATCCGCATCACCTGCGGCAAGTCGCCCACCGGCACCCACATCTGTCCCTGCCAGTCGAGCACGCTCAGCTGCTGCTGTTCCCAGCGCAGCAGGCGCCGGCGCGGCACTTCACTTGGCGTCGCTTGCGCCGCATCGCGCAGGCTCGGCAGCACCGAATGACTTATCCACTGGCGAATGCAGCGGTTCTCTGGATGGTGGAAGTGGATCAGCGTGGCGTACACGCCCGACTCGCTCATCAGCTCGACCTCGTCGGCCAGGCCGTTGTCATCGCGAATCACGGCGCGGCGCACCTGGTCTGCATCGAGATTGCGCGCGGCGCGCTCCTCCAGCCAGGCATTCATCAATTTGCCGAGATCGCGCACGACGAACCAGGCCTCGCCCTCGATCAACAGGGCGCGCAGGCGGCGTTTGTGGCGGTAGAAGTGGGTGGGGAAATGAAGGGTTTGAGTAGGAGCGGTGAAAGTGGAAAGGGACATGGATGTGCGTCCTTGTAGATACGCTCCATGCTGACGGGCATGTGTTCCGCCGTGAGGGTGTGTTCAGCACCGGCGGCGATTTTGGACGCTTGAGAATAATGGGTCAACTGGCACCTGTATTTGACCAGTCGGCTCCGTAAGAAATGATAAACGACAGAAAATGACGGAGGTAATTTCTCCGCAGAGGGCGGGCATAGTTATAGACCTTAGCGCTACTTTTTTTCGTCCCGCTTCATGATAACTAAATGCGCCATGGGTGGGCCGGACAGTTCGGTCGCATGCAGAGATAAGCTGAAAATTAGTATCGCTGCTTAAAGGAGTTGGAGATTTTAAAACGATGAAAGATTGGGCCTGAGCGAACCCTGTTCATCAACTCCCAATAGCAAGCTCGAGCTAGCGGGTCTTTCAATTCAGTTGGATACTGATATGAATAACGCAGCGGCTCGATCAGGTCGGGCGTCCAGCTACGTTGGAACTCGGGTTCTAGGTAGATTTGGATGCCCCATAGAATATCGTTCAGAAATTCGGCGATTATGCTTGTGTGATAGAGGCCAATATTTTCATGAAACTGTTCGTAGATTTGCTCAAGAGAGGGGATTATTTCGGAGGTTTCTATGGTGTGGCCTGCGCTCGAAAATAGAGATTTTATTTCTTCTAGGACACCAATAGATCGTAGGAAGTTATGTTTGGAGAGATTTCCTGAAATTTTATGTATGCAATGCCTTGTCGGTCTAAGTGAAAACTGTTGGTTAAGCAGTGGGAGCCAAACATCTACCGTAATTTCCTCTTCAAGCCAGTGCTTAAACCGTTCTGTCGCCAACCTTAGCTCCGAAACTGACCCTTCGGAATCGAAGCTTGGTTGTGTCGATATCTGCGTAATTTTTCGAAGGTATGGGGATTTTGGAATAGGCCCTCTTTCATCTGTCGCGGAAAGGAAGTCCACTAGGGCGATCGAAAAGAAGCGATGATGGGTTTGCGTTCTGAATAGGATGTTTGTGTCATCACTGTCTCCAACGTCGAACATCTCGCGGTTGACCATTGAACGGATTAACTCTACAGCTGCCAACAAAACTACTGCCTCTTGTTCAATCTTGCTTAGCCCACTCTTGCTTTGATGGCTGCTGTTCATCTCAGGTAATCTCGCTGATTTTTGTAGGGCATAGAGTCAATTGGTGCGGATGGTTCTAGAGATATAAGAGAAGGCTTCATGTTTTAGAGCAATCTAGCTGTCTGAAAAGGATTGCATGTGGCTGCCGAGATTGCTAATTCGGCAGATAAAATCACCCGCTTTATTCCACCCTACTACTGTCGCTCCAACTCCGCCTTCTCTCCCCCCAGCAAAACCCCCCGCTCTCGCTCACACAACCCCACCAAAAAATCCCAAACCAACCGCAACCGTACCGACCGGTGCAATTCCCGCCGCGTACACATCCAATACTCCCGCTCGATGAATTCCTCCGGCAGCACCGGCACCAGCCTTGGGTCGTGCAGGCCCATGTATTGGGGGAGGATCGCTATGCCTACGCCGGCTTGGGCCACTTGTTGCTGGGCGACCACGCTGGTGCTGCGGAACACCACTTGCGGGTGGCGGCAGAAGCTGTGGTGGAACATCAGTTCCTGGCTGAATAGCAGGTCGTCAACGTAGCCGATCCACTGGTGCTGGTTGAGGTCTTCGCGGTTGCGCAGCGGCGGGGCTTTTTCCAGGTAGCCGGGGCTGGCGAACAGGCTCAGGCGGTAGCGGGTCAGGCGGCGGCTGATCAACTGGTCGGCGTTGGGTTTTTCCAGGGTGATCGCGATGTCCGCCTCGCGGTTGGTGATGCTGACGAAGCGCGGCACCGAGACCAGTTCCAGCTCCAGGCCGGGGTATTGGCGCATGAGTTCGCCCAGGCGCGGGGCGAGGAACAGGGTGCCCAGGCCTTCGGTCACGCCGAGGCGAACCTGGCCGAGCGGGCTGATGCTCTGGCTCATTTCCTCCTGGGCGAGGAGGGCGGTGTTTTCCATCGCTTCGGCGTGCTTGAGCAGGGCCAGGCCCGCCGGGGTGAGCTGGTAGCCGCCGGTGTGCTGGGCGAACAGCTGGGTGCCGAGATCGCGCTCGATGTTCTCGATGTGCCGGGCCACGGTGGCGTGGGTGGTGTTGAGGCGCTTGGCGGCGGTCAGCAGGCGGCCGCTGCGGTGCAGCTCAAGCAGATAGCGCAGGTCGTTCCAATCGAACATGTCTGATCCCGTTGTGCGAAAACGAGCAGCAGCTGCCCCGAAATGTTCGTTTTTTTATCGCGAATGAGCGACTAGCCTCAAGCGGCGCAGAACAACAACAAGAGATCGCCATGCCCCAGGCACTGGAATCGTTCGACTACCTGATCGTCGGCGCCGGCCCCGCCGGTTGCCTCTTGGCCAACCGCCTGTCCGCCGACCCGGCCAACCGTGTGCTGCTCATCGAAGCCGGCGGGCCGGACAACTACCCGTGGATCCACATCCCGGTCGGCTACCTCTACTGCATCGGCAACCCGCGCACCGACTGGTGCTTCGACACCGAATCCGTCCCCGGCCTCAACGGCCGCGCCATCAAGTACCCACGCGGGCGCGTGCTCGGCGGCTGCTCTTCGATCAACGGGATGATCTACATGCGCGGCCAGGCCCGCGACTACGACGGTTGGGTGGCCGAGGGCAACGCCGGCTGGGGCTGGAACGACCTGCTGCCGCTGTTCCTCGGCATGGAGGACCACTTCGCTGGCGACAGCGCCCTGCATCACGGCGGCGGCGAATGGCGGGTGGAGCAGCAGCGGCTGTCCTGGGAAATCCTCGACGCCTTCCGCGACGCGGCGGCGCAGACCGGCATCGCTTCGGTGGACGACTTCAACGGCGGCGACAACGAGGGCTGTGGATACTTCCAGGTCAACCAGCGCGCCGGCGTGCGCTGGAATGCGTCCAAGGCCTTCCTGCGGCCGATCATGGACCGCCCGAACCTGATGGTGCTGACCCACGTGGAAGCGCAGCGGCTGATCCTCGAAAACGGCCGCGCTTGTGGATTGGAAGTGGACTGGCAGGGCGCCCGCCGCGAACTGCGCGCTCGCCGCGAAGTGATCCTCTGCGCCGGCGCCATCGGCTCGCCGACCCTCCTGCAACGCTCCGGCATCGGCCCGCGCGGGCTGTTGGAGAAGCTCGGCATCGGCGTGCGCCACGAACTGGCCGGCGTCGGCGAGAACCTGCAGGACCACCTGCAATTGCGCCTGATCTACCGCATCGAAGGTGCGCGCACGCTCAACCGCATCGCCGCCACGCCCTGGGGAAAAGTGGGCATGGGCCTGGAGTACCTGTTCAAGCGCAGCGGCCCGCTGTCCATGGCGCCGAGCCAGCTGGGCGCCTTTGCCAAGTCCGATCCGTCGCAGGCTTCGGCGAACCTCGAATACCACGTGCAGCCGCTGTCGCTGGAGCGCTTCGGCGAGCCGCTGCACGCCTTCCCGGCGTTCACCGCGTCGGTCTGCGACCTGCGCCCGCTGAGCCGGGGCAGCGTGCAGATTCGCAGCGCCGATGCGCGCGACAAGCCGCTGATCCAGCCGAACTACCTGAGTCATCCACAGGACCTGAAGGTCGCCGCCGACGCCATCCGCCTGACCCGCCGCATCGCCGCCGCACCGGCCCTGGCGCGATATCGCCCGGAGGAGTTCAAGCCCGGCCCGGCGTTCGCCAGCGAAGAGGACCTGTACCGCGCGGCGGCGGACATCGGCACCACCATCTTCCACCCGGCCGGCACCTGCCGGATGGGGCAGGGCGCGAGCGCGGTGGTCGACAGCCAGCTGCGCGTGCACGGCATTCCCGGCCTGCGCATCGCCGACGCGTCGATCATGCCCACGCTCACTTCCGGCAACAGCTGCTCGCCGGTGCTGGTGATCGCCGAGAAGGCCGCGCGGATGATCCTGGCCGATGCGGCGCGGCGCGCCGAAGTCATTCCCATCGCTGGTCGGGAGGTAAAGGTCCCGTCCTGACGGCGATCCCGCCGGGACGGTTGCACGGAAAACCAGCGTCGCGCGGCCCACGGGCCGTGGCGGTCGAGGCTGAGACAACAACAAGAACAGCCCCCACAGGGGCAGGAGGGCCGCAATGACCGATTTCGCACAGCCCCAGTCGTTCGAGCGGGGGAAATCCAGCAGCCGCGACGAGCGCAAGGTGATCTTCGCCTCGTCGCTGGGCACCGTCTTCGAGTGGTACGACTTCTTCCTCTACGGATCGCTGGCGGCGGTCATCAGCAAGCAGTTCTTCGCCGGGGTCAACGACACCACCGCGTTCATCTTCGCCCTGCTGGCCTTCGCCGCCGGCTTCCTGGTGCGGCCCTTCGGTGCGCTGGTGTTCGGCCGCCTGGGCGACATGATCGGGCGCAAGTACACCTTCCTCGTGACCATATTGCTGATGGGCCTGTCGACCTTCGGCGTCGGCCTGCTGCCGTCCTACGCGACCATCGGCGTGGCCGCGCCCATCATGCTCATCGTTCTGCGTCTGCTGCAGGGCCTGGCGCTGGGCGGGGAGTACGGCGGCGCGGCGATCTATGTCGCTGAGCACGCCCCGGCCGGCAAGCGCGGCGCCTACACCGCGTGGATTCAATGCACCGCCACCGGTGGCCTGCTGCTGTCGCTGCTGGTGATCTGGGCCTGCCGGCAGTTCACCGGCGCGGAGTTCGAGACCTGGGGCTGGCGCGTGCCCTTCCTGCTGTCGATCGTGCTGCTGGCGATCTCCACCTGGATTCGCCTGTCGATGCAGGAGTCGCCGGCGTTCCTGAAGATGAAAGCCGAGGGCAAGGTGAGCAAGGCGCCGCTGACCGAGTCGTTCACCAACTGGAGCAACCTGAAGATCGTGCTGACCGCGCTGTTCAGCATCAACGCTGGGCAGGCGGTGACCTTCTACGCCGCGCAGTTCTACGTGATGTTCTTCCTCACCCAGGTGCTCAAGGTCGACCCGGCGCTGTCCAACGTGCTGCTGATCATCTCGCTGGTGATTGGCGCGCCGATGTTCGTGTTCGCCGGCTGGATATCCGACAAGGTCGGCCGCAAGCCGGTGCTGGTCACCGGGCTGCTGCTGGCCACGCTGTTCTATTTCCCGCTGTTCAAGGCCCTGACCCACTACGCCAACCCGCAGATCGACCAGGCTTCACGCCAGGCGCCGGTGGTGGTGATGGCGGACCCGGCGACCTGCACCTTCCAGTTCGATCCGGTGGGCAAGGCCAAATTCGACAGCCCCTGCGACAAGGCCAAGACCCTGCTGGTGAAAGGCGGCGTGCCCTACAGCACCCAGGCCGCGCCGGCCGGCAGCGCACTGGTGGTGAGCGTGGGCGAGAAGCGCATCGAGGGCTTCGACGCCGCCGCCCTCGGCGCCGCGGTGAAAGAGGCCGGCTACCCGACCCAGGCCGACCCGGCGCTGGTGAACCGGCCGATGGTGGTCGCCATCATCGTCGCGCTGATCTTCATCGCTACCTGCTGCTACGGCCCGCTGGCGGCGCTGATGGTCGAGCTGTTCCCGACGCGCATCCGCTACACCTCGCTGTCGCTGCCGTACCACATCGGCAACGGCTGGTTCGGCGGGCTGCTGCCGACGCTGTCGTTCGCCCTGGTGGTGTACACCGGCGACATCTTCTACGGGCTCTGGTACCCGGTGCTGGTCACCGCTTTCAGCCTGGTCTGCGCGCTGCTGTTCCTGCGTGAGACGCGGCATAACGATATCCACGCTTGAGACGAAAAGAACCCTCTCCCCAACCCTCTCCCGCAAGCGGGAGAGGGGGCTGTTCGGCGCGAGTGGGGAGATTGGCGCCATCCACGAACATCCCCGCGCCGATCCAACCGTAGGGCGCATAACCGCGTTCGCGGTTATGCGCCGCCACCCGGCACAAGACGGCGGATAACCCCTTCGGGGTTATTCGTATATGGACTCCTCCCGGTTTGCCAGTGTTTGGCGGGGATTTCGAACCTAGGTACGACTGCGTCCGTATATCCGGCTTCATGGAGCGGTGTGGCAGCTCCCGAGCCCTGATGAAATGCGCGCCTGTATGTCTGATCGCCCTAACGGCTTTGCTTCACGGCAGCAGGGAGCCCGCGGATAACCCAGGTTTCATACAGGCCGGTTCGACCGGTTCGTCATCAATGCCATTCACTGTGCAATCGTGGTGGAGCGTTTCTACAGCGGTGTTGCCGGTAACGCTCAGGCGGGTTGGTAGGTGGTTTCCCGACTGAGCAGGGCCCAGACGATCCGGGCATTCTTGTTGGCCAGGGCAACGGCGACGGCGTTGGCATTGCATCGTTGCAACAGGCCTTGCAGCCAGCGACTGCGAGCATCGGTCTTGTTGGCGCAACAGCGTACGACCGAGCGGGAGCCATGGGTGAACAAGGTGCGCAGGTAGGTATCGCCACGCTTGGTGATCCCGCCCAGGCGCTGTTGCCCGCCCGTGGAGTGTTGCCGTGGCACCAGGCCCAGCCAGGCGGCGAACTGACGCGCCGTGCGGAATTGCCGGGCATCGCCGACCGCTGCCACCACCGCGCTGGCGGTGAGCGGGCCGATGCCTTCCACGGCCAGCAGGCGCTGGATGCGCGCATCCTCGCGCGCACTGCGCTTGATCACTCGCTCCAGTCGTTCGATGCGGGCATCCAGCGCCTGCAACTCCTCTTTCAAATCGCTCAACAACTCGCCCATTGGCGCCGGCAAGGGCACCGGCTCGGCAGCGGTGACCGTCTCGAGCAGTTCGACGGTCGCCGCGCGCCCGCGTCGGCTGGCGATCAGGCCAAATTCGCCGAGCAAGCCGCGAATTTCGTTGCACAGTGCCGTACGGGCCCGGACCAGACGGCTGCGAATGCGATGCACGGACTGCCCGGCCTGCTGCTGCGCACTCTTCACCGGCACAAAGCGCATGCTCGGACGGCTGGCCGCCTCGCAGATCGCTTCGGCATCGTGGGCATCGTGTTTGTCACCCTTGACGTAAGGTTTGACGAACTGCGGTGCGATCAAGCGAACCTCATGCCCCAGCCCCTGCAGCTCTCGCGCCCAATAGTGCGCACTGCCGCAGGCCTCCATCGCTACCAGGCAGGGTGCCAGCTGGCGAAAGAAATCCAGCATCTGCGCCCGCTTGAGCTGCCGGCGGCACACCACGCGCTCGTGGCTATCGACGCCATGTACCTGGAATACCTGCTTTGCCAGATCCAGACCAACGCGACTAATGTTCATGCTGACTCCCCCTCCGGGACTTGTGGCTACACCATCAGTCTGGCGCTTGACGCCGTAGGAGGGAGGAGTCCATTTCATTGCCCTACAAGAGCCGCCCCAACGAAAAACGCCGTTTCCCCCTCGCGGAGGAAACGGCGTTTTGGCTTGTGTGAGCAGCGATCAGGAGGCGGGCGCGGCCGGGACCTGGGCGACGTTATTGCCCGCCGTGCACGACTTGCCGAGCAGTACCGCTTGCAGGCCCTTGTGCTTGCTCAAGTACTTGGGAATCTGCGCGCTGACGCAGCGCGGGTCGATGTTCAGCTCCGGCGGCAGGTCGCCACGGATGAACAGCAGGCCTTCGTCGATGCCCAGCAGGTCGGCGGGGGTGATGATCTTCACCTGGCGGCCGGCGTAGTAGACGAGGCGCATGTCCGGCAGCTCCAGGCTGTAGATCTGCAGCTGGGGATAAGCCTCGGCGGCGCGGGTGATCTGCGGCATGGCGTGCAGGCGGTAGCCGTAGACCTTCTTCATGGCCAGGCCGTAGAAGGCGACGAAGCCAGCCAGCAGCACCAGCGGGAACCAGGTCATCAGCTTGCGCTTCCAGCCGGCCAGCGGCTCCAGCACCTGGGTCCAGTGCCAGGCGATCAGGACGGCCAGCGCCGGGTAGGTCGGCAGCAGGTACTTGGCGTGCTTGTCGCTGAACAGCGAGAACACCAGCAGCGGCACCAGCACGGCGCAGGCGAGCAGCAGCAGGCGCGGGTCCTGGCGGATCTGCCGCCACAACTGCAGCGGGCGGAAGAACAGCAGCAGGCAGAAGGGCGCGAAGTCGCCGGCGATGTACAGCAGGTAGGCGTACCAGTGGTCCGCGCCCTGGCCGCCGATCTTGTCGACGATGTCCTGCTTGAAGATCGCCTTCCACACGTCGAAGCCTTCGTGGGCGGTGACGGCGGCGTACCAGACGATGCCGAGGAACAGCGCGATCAGCCAGCCGGGCACGTCGCACAGGTACTGGCGGCCACGCTCCGGGCGGCGGATGAGGGTGAACACCAGCACCGGCAGGGTCACCAGCAGCAGCGCCACCGGGCCCTTGCTGAGCAGCGCGCCGCCCAGCAGCAGGTAGCTGAGCAGCGACCAGCGCCGGCGGCCGTCGACGAACAGGTAGATCCAGGCGCAGAGCAGCGAGAGGAAGCAGAAGCCGGTCAGCGAGCTTTCGATCTCGGCGCTGCGGGCGAACAGGCTGAAGGTGGCATTGGCGCCGAGGATGATCGCGCTGTACAGGCCCAGCGCGCGGCCGCCGATGCGGTTACCGCAGTAGAAGGCGCCGGCGATGGAGGCCAGGCCGAAGATCGCCGAGGGCAGGCGCACGGTCAGTTCCGAGACGGCCCCGAACAGGTGCGTGGGGATCAGCGCCAGCCAGTAGAACAGCGGCGGCTTGGCCAGGTAGAGCTCGCCATTCATGCGCGGCAGCAGCCAGTCGTGGGCGACGAACATCTCGCGCACGGTCACCGCGCGGCGGGCTTCGTTGGTGCTCAGCAGGGCGAGGTCGCCGATGCCCCAGAAGCACAGCAGCACCAGCAATGCGAGCGTGACGAGCAGCCAGACCCGACGCTCCAGTTCGACCTTGACCTGCATGTAGCGACCTCTTTTCGTTGACCGAATCCCTGGCCGGCGCACATAGCCGCCGGCGTCCGGCGGCTAGGGTACACGGGCGGCGTGAAAGCGGTGTGAAGATTCGCGATGGCGCTCAGAACAACGCCAGCTGGCGATTGATCAGGCGGGTGAAGTCGTCGTCGACGAAGGGCAGGATGGCGTCGGCCACCGGCTGCAGCTGGCGGCTCAGGTAGTGCTCGTAGTCGATGGGCGAGCGCAGGTTTTCCAGCGGCTCGGGGCCGGCGGTGGTGATCAGGTAGCTGATCCAGCCGCCGTGCTGGTACTGCATCGGCCGCCCCAGGCTGCGGTTGTACTCGTCGGCGGCGCGGGCCGCGCGCACGTGCGGCGGGACGTTGCGTTCGTAGTCGTCCAGGCGCCGGCGCAGGCGCTTGCGGTAGACGAGCAGCTCGTCCAGCTCGCCGGCCAGGGTCTGGCGCACGTACTCGCGCACATAGTCCTGGTAGGGCTGGCGCTTGAAGATGCGCTCGTAGAGTTCCTGCTGGAAGCGCTGGGCCAGCGGCGACCAGTCGGTGCGCACCGTCTCCAGGCCCTTGAAAACCATCTCCGTGCTGCCGTCGCTGCGCTGCACCAGGCCCGCGTAGCGCTTCTTGCTGCCTTCCTCGGCGCCGCGAATGGTCGGCATGAGGAAGCGCCGGTAGTGGGTTTCGTACTGCAGCTCCAGGGCGCTTTCCAGGCCGTATTCGTCGCGCAGGTGCTGCTTCCACCAGCCGTTGACTCGCTGCACCAGCGCGCGGCCGATGCGCTCGGCGTCCTCCTCCGCGTGGGCACGGCCGAGCCAGACGAAGGTGGAGTCGGTGTCGCCGTAGATCACCTGGTGCCCTTCGGCTTCGATCAGCTCGCGGGTGCGGCGCATGATCTGGTGCCCGCGCATGGTGATGGACGAGGCCAGGCGCGGATCGAAGAAGCGGCAGCCGCTGGAGCCGAGCACGCCATAGAAGGAGTTCATGATGATCTTCAGCGCCTGGGACAGCGGTTTGTTGCCCTCGCGCTTGGCGGCGTCGCGGCTCTGCCACACGCGCTCGACCATCGCCGGCAGGCAGTGCGTGCTGCGCGAGAAGCGGGCGCCGCGGAAGCCTTCCACCGAGTGCTCGTCGTCCGGCTGGCGCAGGCCCTCGACCAGGCCCACCGGGTCGATCAGGAAGCTGCGGATGATCGAGGGGTACAGGCTCTTGTAGTCGAGCACCAGCACCGACTCGTAGAGGCCGGGCCGCGAGTCCATGACGAAGCCGCCGGGGCTCGCTTCCGGGGCCTTGCCGCCGAGGTTCGGCGCGACGAAGCCCAGGCGGTGCATGGCTGGCAGGTACAGGTGGGTGAAGGCCGCCACCGAGCCGCCGCTGCGGTCGGCGGGCAGGCCGGTGACGCTGGCGCGCTCGAGGAGGAAGTGGAGGATGCCGGTCTTCTCGAAGATGCGCGTGACCAGCTCGCAGTCCTTGAGGTTGTAGTGGGCGAGCGCGGGCTTGTCCTGGGCGAACTTGCGGTCGATCTCGGCCATGCGGTCGTAGGGGTTGTCGATCGCCTTGCCTTCGCCGAGCAGGGTTTGCGCCACGCTTTCCAGGCTGAAGGAGGGGAAGCTCCAGGTCGCCGAGCGCAGCGCCTCGATGCCGTCGATGATCAGCCGCCCGGCGGCCGAGGCGAAGTAGTGGTTGTTGCCGCTGCCGTGCTGCCGCCAGCCCATGGGCTCGCCGTCGCGGCCCAGGCGCAGGGGAATCTTCAGACGCTCGGCGTGATCGCGCAGCACGCGCAGGTCGAACTGCACGAGGTTCCAGCCGATGATCGCGTCGGGATCGTGCTCGGCCAGCCACTGGTTGAGGCGTTCGAGCATCTCGCCCCGGCTGTCGCAGAAGGCGAGGTCGAAGTCCAGCCAGGAGGCGTCGCCGTTGGCCGGGCCGAGCATGTACACCTGGCGCTGGCCGCAGCCTTCGAGGGCGATGGAGTAGAGGTTGCCGCGGATGTCGGTCTCGATGTCGAGGGACACCAGCTTCAGCGTGGGTCGGTAGTCGGGCGCCGGCTTGAGCTGCGCATCGATCAGCACGCCCTCGGCATCGGCAGTGCCGCTGAAACTGACCGGCGCGGTGATGAAGCGCTCCATCAGGTAGCGCTCGGGCGGGCGGACGTCCGCCTCCAGCACTTCGATGCCGGCGGAGCGCAGGCGCTTGTCGAGGTCCATCAGCTGGCGATGCTGCTGGCAGTAGAGGCCGAGCACCGGCCGCTGCTCGAAGTCGCGCAGGCCAAGCGGGCGCATCTCGACGTTGCTTTCGCCCTTGAGCTGATGCTCGGCGCGGGCGCGCTGTTCGGCGGGAATGAAAGCGACCGAAGTTTGCGGCGGCAAACGCAGGCGACGCGGCCCGGCATCGGTGGCCAGCCAGAACTCCACCTCGGTGCCGGCGGGCGTATCGCGCCAGTGCCGGGTGAGGACGAAGCCTTGTTGTGCAGCCACCGGGGGACCTCGGGGAAGAGTCGATCAGGCGGTCATTCTACCGGAGCTGTAGGTGCGGATCTTATCCGCGAAGATCCCGCGCCGAAGCGAATCCTGTAGGAGCGCGCCATGCGCGCGAATCGCGGCCATGGGCCGCTCCTACAGGGGAACACGGTGCCGTGCGGTTCGCGAGCAAGCTCGCTCCTATGAAATGCAGCGCTCCGCCTCGGTCACACCACGAACCGGGTCACCATCGCATTGAGGTCCACCGCCAGGCGCGACAGCTCGTGGCTGGCGGCGCTGGTCTGGGTCGCGCCGGCCGAGGTCTGCAGGGCCAGGTCGCGGATGGTCGTCAGGTTGCGGTCCACCTCGCGGGCTACCTGCGCTTGTTCCTCGGTGGCGCTGGCGATCACCAGGTTGCGTTCGTTGATCAGCGACATGCGGGCGAGGATGGCTTCCAGCGAGGCGCTGGCCTCGCCGGTGCGGCCGACCGTGCGCTCGGCGTGGGCGCCGCTGCTGGCCAGGGCTTCGACGGTCCGGCTGCTGCCGGACTGGATGGCTGCCACCAGTTCCTCGATCTCGCGGGTCGAGCTCTGCGTGCGCTGGGCCAGCGAGCGCACTTCGTCGGCCACCACTGCGAAGCCGCGCCCGGCATCGCCGGCGCGGGCCGCTTCGATGGCGGCGTTGAGCGCCAGCAGGTTGGTCTGCTCGGCGACGCTGCGGATCACCTCCAGCACCTTGCCGATGTCCTGGGCCTGGCTGGCCAGGCGTTCGGCCTGTTGCGAGGCCTGGCCGACCTCGCCGGCGAGGGTGCCGATGGCGTCGCTGGTCTCGCCGACCCGCGCCTGCCCGGCCTCGGCTGCGGCTATGGCTTCCTTGGAGGCGGCCGAGGTGGAGGAGGCGTTCTGCGCCACTTCTTCCACCGCGCTGGTCATCTGGTTGACCGCCGTGGCGGCCTGTTCGATCTGGTCGCTCTGCGCTTGCAGCGCGCGGGTGCTCTGTTCCATCACGCTGCTCATTTCTTCCGCCGCCGAAGCGAGCTGGGTGGCGGACTGGCCGATGCCGCGAATGGTCCCGCGCAGGCTTTCGCGCATCTCGCCCAGGGCGTGCAGCAGCTGCGCCGCTTCGTCCTTGCCTTCGATACTGAAACGTTGGCTGAGGTCGCCCCCGGCGATGGTGCGAGCCACCTGCACGGCGTGGCTGAGCGGCTGGACGATGCTGCGGGTGAGCAGGATGGCCAGGGCGAAGGTCATCACCACGGCGAACAGCAGCACGCCGATCACCACGATGCGGTCGTTCTGGTACTGGCGATCGGCGCGGTCGGCGGCGGCCTGGGCGCCGGCGCGGTTCAGCTGGATCAGGTCCTGCAGGCTCTGGTTCAGCTTGCCGCCCTGCTGGGCGATGGGGCCGGTCATCAGGGCGTGGGCGGCCTGGCTGTCGTTGCCTCGCACGTCGCGGATCAGCTCGTCGACCAGCGCTTCGTAACCGTCCATGGCCTGCTTGAGCGCGTCGGCGCGGGTCTGCTCTTCAGGGCTGGCGATGAGCGGGGTGTAGGTCTGGAAGGCCTGCGCCTGGATTTTCCGGGCCTGTTCGATGCGATCCAGGCTGCGCTGGCGGATGGCGCTGTCGTCGCTCACCAGCAGGCGCATGGACTCCAGGCGGATATGACCGATCTGCGTGGACAGCTCGTTCATCTGGTTGAGGCTCGGCAGCCAGTTGCCTTCCAGGTCCTGCGAGACGGCGCGCAGGTCCGACAGCTTGGCCAGGGAGAAGACCCCGAGCAGGACCAGGAGCAGGCCCATGGCAGCGAAACCCAGGGTCGCGCGGCGACCGATACTGATGGCTCTCAACATCTCAATGTCCTTATTTTCCCTGATGAATGCGGGTGTGTCCGGAAGTCCACTCCGCAATAGTGGCCAGGTGATGCTATTGGCTGACTCGGCAAAATCAATCACCCGAAACGAGGAGCTGACCAGCGGGTTCTTTTTCCGGTCGAATCTCGCCAGAATGGCGCCCCTTCTTTTTCCACTGTCGTCCGTCGCCATGAATGCCCAAGCCCTGGAAACCCTTCGCCTGCACTTGCTCGCCGCGTTGGAGACGCCGCCCGCCGAGGTGCGCCGCGTGTTCCACGGCCGTGGCCGGCGCTATCCGGGGCTGGAACACGTCACCGCCGACTGGCTGCAGGGCGTGCTGCTGGTGTCGCTGTTCCGCGAACCCGAACCAGACGAGTTGGCTGCGCTGGAGGCCCTGCTGCTGGCCATCGGTGAAACCCCCGAGTGGCGGACGAGCGGCGCCGAAGCGCTGCTGCTGCAGCATCGCTACCTGCCGGAAAGCACCATGCAGGCGTTGATCGGCGTGGTGCCGGAGGAGCGGGTGATCGAGGAGAACAGCCTGCGCTACCTGCTCGACCTCGGGCGCAAGCAGAACAACGGCCTGTTCCTCGACATGCGCTACGGCCGCCAGTGGCTGCAGGAGCGCGCCCAGGGCCTGCGCGTGCTCAACCTGTTCGCCTACACCTGCGGCTTCTCGGTGGCGGCCATCGCCGGCGGCGCCGAACACGTGGTCAACCTCGACATGGCGCGCGCCGCGCTCAGCCGCGGGCGCGACAACCACCGCCTGAACGGCCACGACCTGACGCGCGTGGAGTTCCTCGGCCACGAGCTGTTCAAGTCCTGGGGCAAGGTGAAGAAGTCCGGCCCCTACGACCTGGTGGTGATCGATCCGCCGTCGTTCCAGAAGGGCAGCTTCGCCCTCGGCAAGGACTACCCGCGCATCCTCCGCCGCCTGCCGGAACTGCTGGCACCGGGCGGCCGCGTGCTGGCTTGCGTCAACGACCCGTCCGTGGCGCCGGCCTTCCTCATCGACTCGATGGCCGCCGAAGCCCCGCAACTGAGCTTCGTCGAGCGCCTGGAGAACCCGCCGGAATTCGCCGATATCGATGCGGATGCGGCGTTGAAGGTGTTGTTGTTCGCCCTTCGGGACTGACGCCGTAACACCTGGCACACAATCTGCTCCTGACAGGCCATGACGCGGAAAACGCCGGTTTTCCGTCAACTAGACTGTTTCGGGAGCGACCCCTCATGCGCTTTTCCTGCAATGGCTGCGGCAAGTGCTGCCATGACCACCATGTGCCCCTGACCCTGAGCGAGGCCCGCGACTGGGCGGCGGACGGCGGCACCCTGATCGTGCTGATCGAGGCCGTGCTGGAAGACGGTTCGGGCCTGCCCGCCGGCCAGCAGGAGCACGTGTTCAAGCGCTCGCTGGCGGTCCGTTGCGGGCAGACCCGCGCGCACCT
This sequence comes from Pseudomonas sp. QL9, assembly GCF_041409665.1. Lineage (NCBI taxonomy): Bacteria > Pseudomonadati > Pseudomonadota > Gammaproteobacteria > Pseudomonadales > Pseudomonadaceae > Pseudomonas > Pseudomonas sp. QL9. Next base: position 1,441,691 of record NZ_CP166971.1, on the reverse strand, counting down.
GGCCATCACCTTCGCTGCTTTCAACCAGGGCGCCTGCCGCAACCTGCAAAGCGACATGCGCTGCGGCATCTACGAGCGCCGGCCGCTGGTTTGCCGCATCTACCCGATGGAGATCAACCCGCACATCCCGCTGCGCGCGGAGAACAAGGACTGCCCGCCGGAAGTCTGGCAGGCCGGCCCGGAACTGATCGTCGGCAACCAACTGGTCGATGCCGAGCTGGCCGAGCTGATCGAGCGTTCGCGCCAGGCCGACCGCGACGAGATCGCCGCCAAGGCGGCCATCTGCGAGCGCCTGGGCATCCACACATCGGCGCTCAAGGGCGACGGCTTCACCGCCTACCTGCCGCAGCGCGAGGCCTTCCTCGCCGCGCTGGACGAAGTGCTGGCCGCCGGCGAGGTCGCACCGCAAGCCGACTGGTCGCTGCATGTCTCCAACGATGCGCTGGCCAAGCAGCTGGAAGAAACCGGCGCGATGATCGCCGCGCTGCTCAACGAGAACTGCGCCTTCATCTCCCTGCGCGTGGCCTGAGGCTTACCCGGGCGAGCTCTTCAGCGCCTGCGTATCGACGCGGGCGACCGCTCAGGGGAGCGGCATTCCGCCGCCCTGGCCGGCGCGCGGCATCATGTTGCGCAGGTTGTGCAGTTCGTTCTGGTCGATCACGCCGTCGTGGTTGGTATCCAGGCGCTTGAACTGGCGCTCGGCGTTGGCCATGTACTCGTCGTGGGTAATCTTGCCGTCGCCGTTGGTATCCATCTGCTTGAAGAACTGCTGCACGCGTTGCTGCATCATCTCGCGGCGGCTACCGTCGATTCCGGCTCCGGCTCCGGCTCCGGCTCCGGTGTCGGCGGCGTGGGCCTGGCTTGCGCAGAGCAGGCCGAACAGGAGAGTGGTGGTCAGGGATCGGGCGAAGGTGGGCATGGCGTGGCTCCGGGTCAGCGGTTGGAAGAGTGGCGTCGCCCTTCTCGATGAATGCACGGGCGCGCGACGCGTGCCTACGTTCTTTCACCCGTGCGGTGAGCAGCAAATTGCTCGGGAATCAGTCGTCGACACGTGAGGCTGCAGATACTATAGGCAGTCATTTCCGCTAGACCTGTACGAAACCGCGTACTGGTCCCGATGCCCGGGGGGCGTCGGCGGATCATCGAACCTTGACCGGGGGAACGCTGTGAAGAATTGGACTCTCCGCCAACGCATCCTCGGCAGCTTCGCCGTGGTCATCGCAATCATGCTGCTGATGGTGGTGTTCTCCTACCTCCGCCTGCTGGCGGTCGAGCGCGACGCCCGCCGGGTGAGCGAGGACGCCATGCCGGGGATCTACGCGCTGGCCCTGGTGCGCTCGGCCTGGACCGACATGATGCTCGACACCCAGACGCTGGTCGGCCTGGGCGACGGCAAGCCCCTGGACGCCAAGGTTCGCAAGGAATTCGACGACAACCACGAGTTGCTGCTCGAGCGGATCGCCAGCTACCGGACCACGGTGCACGAGGACGAGGACCGACGCATGCTGGCGCAGTTCAGCCAACAGGCCGAGGACTTCCAGCGCCAGCTCATGCAGCTGCTGGAGCTCAATGGCAAGGACCACGAAGCTGCCCGCAAGCAGCTGGCTGAACAGCTCGCGCCGAGCTGGAACGCAGGGCGAAAGACCCTCAACGATCTGATCACGCTGAACAAGCGGATCGCCGACGGCGCCACCGAAACCATCGTCCGTGAAGTGCAGCTGGCCAAGCTGACCATGCTCGTATCGCTGCTGTTCGCGGTTATCGCGGCTGGCGTCTGCGGCCTTCTGCTGACGCGCGCCATCACCGCGCCGGTGGGCTATGTGGTGAAAGGTCTGGCAGCCATGAGCGGCGGCGACCTGACCACCCGCCTGACGCTGGACCGCAACGACGAGCTCGGCGTTATCGAGACCGGCTTCAACGGCATGGCCGAGGAGCTCAAGGGCCTGGTGTCGCAAGCGCAGCGTTCGGCTATCCAGGTCACCACCTCGGTTACCGAGATCGCCGCGACTTCCAAGCAGCAGCAGGCCACCGCCACCGAGACCGCCGCGACCACCACCGAGATCGGCGCGACCTCGCGGGAGATCGTCGCCACCTCGCGCGACCTGGTGCGCACCATGAACGAGGTGTCCGCCGCCGCCGAGCAGACTTCCACCCTGGCCGGCTCCGGCCAGCTGGGCCTGGCGCGCATGGAGGAGACCATGCACCAGGTGATGGGCGCCGCCGAGCTGGTCAACGCCAAGCTGGCGATCCTCAACGAGCGCGCCGGCAACATCACCCAGGTGGTGACCACCATCGTCAAGGTCGCCGACCAGACCAACCTGCTTTCGCTCAACGCCGCCATCGAGGCGGAGAAGGCCGGCGAGTACGGCCGCGGTTTCGCCGTGGTGGCGACCGAGGTGCGCCGCCTGGCCGACCAGACCGCCGTGGCCACCTACGACATCGAGCAGATGGTCCGCGAGATCCAGTCGGCGGTGTCGGCCGGGGTCATGGGCATGGACAAGTTTTCCGAGGAAGTGCGCCGCGGCATCGCCGAGGTCGGCCAGGTCGGCGAGCAGCTGTCGCAGATCATCCACCAGGTGCAGGCGCTGGCGCCGCGCGTGCAGATGGTCAACGAGGGCATGCAGGCGCAGGCCACCGGCGCCGAGCAGATCAACCAGGCGCTGGTGCAGCTGGGCGAGGCCACCGGGCAGACCGTGGAGTCGCTGCGCCAGGCCAGTTTCGCCATCGACGAGCTCAACCTGGTGGCCAACGGACTGCGCAATGGCGTCTCCCGCTTCAAGGTCTGAGGGCGTGGCCAACGGCGGCCGTCTGTACCTGCAGTTCCGCCTCGGGGCGGACCGCTACGCGCTCGACGTGCACGAGATCGCCGAGGTGCTGCCGCTGACGCGCTTCAAGCAGGTGCCGGAGGCGCCGGCCTGGGTCGCCGGGCTGTACAGCCACCGTGGCGAGCTGCTGCCGGTGCTCGACCTCAGCGTGGTCGCCTGCGGTCGCCCGTCGCCGCGCCTGACCAGCACGCGCCTGGTGCTGGTCGACTACCGCTTTGCCGGCAATGGCCCGCCGCGCCGCCTCGGATTGATCCTGGAACAGGCCAGCCAGACCCTGCGCCGCGACCCCGCGGCTTTCCGCGAGTACGGCCTGGAGCGCGGTGAAGCGCGCTACTTGGGACCGGTGATGGTGGACTCGGAAGGGCTGCTGCAGCGCGTGCAGGTCGATGAGCTGCTGCCCGATCACGTGCGCGAGTTGTTGCTGCGGAATGCCGAGGCCGAGCAGCCATGAGCGACACGCGCTTTTTCCAGTTGCTGAAGGAGCGCATTGGGCTGGACGCCGATTCCATCGGCGAGGCGCTGATCGCCCGCGCGGTGCGCCAGTGCGCCAACCGTTTCGCCAACGGTGACCTGGACGTCTACTGGCAGCACCTGCAAGGCTCGGCCGAGGAGCTGCAGGCACTGATCGAGGCGGTGGTGGTGCCGGAAACCTGGTTCTTCCGCTACCCCGAATCCTTCGCCGCGCTCGCCCAACTGGCCGTGCGCCGGGGGCTCGAGCTTGCCGGCGCGCGTCCCTTGCGCGTACTCAGCCTGCCGTGTTCGAGCGGCGAGGAACCCTATTCGATCGCCATGGCGCTGCTCGATGCCGGGCTTGCCGAGACGGCCTTCCAGATCGACGCGCTGGATGTCAGCCCGGTGGTGCTGGAGCGTGCGGCCCACGGGCGCTACGGGCGCAATTCGTTCCGCGGCAGCGACCTGGCTTTCCGCGACCGCTACTTCACCGCCGAAGGCCAGGACTACCGGCTCGACGAGCGGGTGCGCCGCCGCGTGCGCCTGCGCCAGGGCAACCTGCTGGCGCCGGGCCTGCTGGCCGGCGAGCAGCCCTACGACTACCTGTTCTGCCGCAACCTGCTGATCTATTTCGACCGCGCCACCCAGGACCGCGCGGTGCAGGTGCTGCTGCGCCTGGTGCGCGACGACGGCGCGCTGTTCATTGGCCCGGCCGAGGCCAGTCTGCTGTCCAGCCAGGGCCTGCGCCCGCTCGGCGTGGCGCAGTCGTTCGCCTTCCTGCGCAAGGCGCCGCAAGCGCCTGAGCGCCCGGCGCCCGTGGCAAAACCCTGGGTCCCGCAGGTGCGTCATACCCACGCGCCACGGCCACAGCCGGTTCGCCAGGCGATCGAGCGTCCGGCGCCGCGCCCGTCTCCGGTGGTCACTGGCGCTGCCGACGAACTCGCGGAAATCGCCCGCCTGGCCAACCAGGGCCGCAGCGAAGAAGCCCGCCAGCATTGCGAGCGCTACCTGGCCGCCCATGGCCCGGCCGCCCAGGCCTACTACTGGCTCGGCCTGCTGGCCGACGCCGAGGGCAATGCCGAACAGGCCCAGGCGTTCTACCGCAAGGCGCTGTACCTGCAACCCGACCATCAGGAAAGCCTGCTGCACCTGGCCGCGCTGCTTGCCGCGCGCGGCGACGAGGAGGGCGCGCGGCGCCTGCAGGAGCGGGCGGCGCGAGGAGTGAAGCGCGATGCGTGAACAGGACTACAGCCTGCGCCTGGCGCACGGCGACATGGTCATCGACGACTGCTGGAACCGCATCGGCATCCGCGGCGACCGCAGCTGCGAACGCCTGGCCGAACACGTGCATTGCCGCAATTGCCCGGTGTACGCCGGCGCCGCCATCCGCCTGCTGGACCGCTACGCGCTGGAAGGCAACGAGAGCGCGCCTGCTGTGGATAACCCGGATGGTGCCGAGGAAGCCGTCGGCGAAGCGCACCTGATCTTCCGCATCGGCGAAGAGTGGCTGGCCTTGCGCACCCTGGCATTGGTCGAGGTGGCGCCGGCGGTGAGCGTTCATTCGCTGCCGCACCAGCGCTCGCCGGTGCTGCTTGGGGTCGCCAACGTGCGTGGCACCCTGGTGGCCTGCCTATCGCTGGCCGAGCTGCTCGGCCTGGATTCAGCTCCGGCGCTGGAGGCCGAGGGCCGACGCCAGCCGCGCATGCTGATCCTCGCCGCCAAAGGCGGGCCGATCCTGACGCCGGTGGACGAGGTGGAGGGCATCTTCCCGCTGGCGCTGTCCGCCGAGCCTGCGGCCGCCAATCCGACGAGCCTGACCCGCGACCTGCTGCAATGGCGTTCGCGCAGCGTGCGCGTTCTCGATCACCCGGCGTTGCTCGCCGCCGCCGCACGGAGCCTGGCATGACCCCGGAGCAGATGAAGGACGCCTCGCTGCTGGAGCTGTTCCGCCTGGAGGCCGAGGCGCAGACCCAGGCGCTCGGCCGTGGCCTGCTGGTGCTCGAACGCGAACCGCGCCGTGCCGATGAGCTGGAGGCGTGCATGCGTGCGGCGCACTCGCTCAAGGGCGCGGCGCGCATCGTCGGCCTGGACAGCGCCGTGCAGGTCGCGCACGTCATGGAGGAATGCCTGGTGGCCGCCCAGGAGGGGCGCCTGCTGCTCACTCCCGAACACATCGACGCGCTGCTGGCAGGCACCGACATCCTGCTGCATGTCGCCGCAACCGACGCCGCGCGCGCTGAACAGGCCAGCCAGGCCGTGCCGGGAATGGTGCAGCGCCTGCAAGAGCTCCTGGGGACGCCGGCGTCCAAGCCGGCCCCCAAACCTTCAGTCGCATTGCCGGTCGAGCCTGAGCCCCAGGTTGCGCCCGAGGCCCAGCCGGTCGCTGAAGCGCAGCCCTCCAGCGAGCCGAAGCCCGTCGCCGATGCGCCCCGGCGCCGGGCCAGCGAGGAGGGCAGCGAGCGGGTCCTGCGGGTCACCGCCGAGCGCCTGAACCAATTGCTCGACCTGTCCAGCAAGGCGCTGGTCGATTCCCAGCGCCTGCAGCCGCAACTGGCCGCGCTGCAACGTCTCAAGCGCTTGCAGGCGAGCGCCAGTCGCCTGCTCGACGGCACCCGCGACGTCGCCGGCAACAGCCTCGACCCGCAGGCCCAGGCCTTCCTCGCCGATGCGCGGCGGCTGGTCGGCGAATGCCAGCAGGTGCTCGGCGAGCAGATTGCCGAACTGGACGCCTTCGCCTGGAACGCCGGGCAGCGTGCACAGAACCTCTACGACAGCGCCCTGGCTTGCCGCATGCGGCCGTTCGCCGATGTGCTCGGTGGCCAGGCGCGGATGGTCCGCGACCTCGGCCGCGAGTTGGGCAAGTCGGTGCGCCTGGAGGTGGACGGGGTGTCCACCCAGGTCGACCGCGAGGTGCTGGAGAAGCTCGAAGCACCGCTCACCCACCTGCTGCGCAACGCCGTCGACCACGGCATCGAAAGCCCCGAGGCACGTCGCCTGGCCGGCAAACCGGAGCAGGGCACGATCCGCCTGCTGGCGCGGCATCATGCCGGCATGCTGGTGCTCGATCTGCGTGACGACGGTGCGGGTGTCGATCTGGAGCGCCTGCGCCAAGGCGTCGTCCGGCGCGGGCTGGCAACCGAAGAGACCGCCGCGCGGCTGTCCGAGGACGAGCTGCTGGCGTTCCTCTTCCTGCCCGGTTTCAGCCTGCGCGAGCAGGTCACCGAGGTGTCCGGCCGCGGCGTCGGCCTGGATGCCGTGCAGCATATGGTCCGCCAGCTGCGCGGTGGCGTGCGCATGGAGCAGCGGGCGGGGCAGGGGACGCACTTCCACATCGAAGTGCCGCTGACGCTGTCGGTGGTACGCAGCCTGGTGGTGGAGATCGGCGGCGAGGCCTATGCCTTCCCGCTGGCGCACATTGAACGCATGCGCAGCCTGGCGCGCGAGGAGATCGTCCAGGTCGAGGGTCGCCAGCAGTTCTGGCACGAGGACCGGCATGTCGGCCTGGTGGCGGCGCATCAGTTGCTGCAGCGACCGGAGGGCTCTACGCCCAAGGGCGACATCCCGCTGGTGCTGCTGCGTGAACGCGACAACATCTACGGCGTGGCGGTGGAACGCTTCATCGGCGAGCGCACCCTGGTGGTGATGCCGCTGGACGCGCGCCTGGGCAAGGTCCGCGACGTTTCCGCCGGCGCCCTGCTGGACGACGGCACGCCGGTGCTGATCCTCGATGTCGAGGACATGCTGCGTTCGGTCGACAAACTGCTCGCCAGCGGCCGCCTGGAACGCATCGACGGCCAGGGCCGGCAGAGCGCCGGGCAGCGCAAGCGGGTGCTGGTGGTGGACGACTCGCTCACCGTGCGCGAACTGCAGCGCAAGTTGCTGCTCGGCCGCGGCTACGAGGTGGCGGTGGCGGTGGACGGTATGGACGGCTGGAACGCGCTGCGCTCGGAGCCCTTCGATCTGCTCATCACCGATATCGACATGCCGCGCATGGACGGTATAGAACTGGTCGAACTGGTCCGCCGCGACGCACGGCTGCAGGGGCTGCCGGTCATGGTGGTGTCGTACAAGGACCGCGAGGAAGACCGTCGCCGCGGGCTCGACGCCGGCGCCGACTACTATCTGGCGAAGGCCAGTTTCCATGACGAAGCCTTGCTGGATGCGGTAGCGGACCTCATCGGAGGAGCACAGGGATGAAAATCGGGATCGTCAACGACATGCCGTTGGCGGTGGAGGCCTTGCGCCGCGCGCTGGCGCTGGACCCCGCGCATCGCGTGGTCTGGGTCGCCAACAACGGCGCCGAGGCGGTGCAGATGTGCGCCGCGCATGCGCCCGACGTGGTGCTGATGGACCTGCTGATGCCGGTGATGGATGGCGTCGAGGCGACGCGGCGGATCATGGTCGAGTGCCCGTGCCCGATCATCGTGGTCACCGTCGATCTGGAGAAGAACCTGTCGCGGGTGTTCGACGCCATGGGCTGCGGCGCGGTGGATGCGGTGACCACTCCGGCCCTGGAGGGCGATCTGCGCGAGGCGGCACGGCCGCTGCTGCGCAAGCTGCAGAACCTGGCCTGGTTGAGCGCGCCGCCGAACAGCCGGCCGCGGGCCCAGGCCGACAGCCGCGAAGTGACCTCGACGGCAGCGCGACGCCTGGTGGCGGTAGGGGCCTCGGCCGGTGGTCCGGCAGCCCTGGCCGAGCTGGTCGCACAGCTGCCGGCGAGCTTTTCCGCGGCGATGGTGGTGGTACAGCACGTGGACGAAAGCTTCGCCGCCGGCATGGCCGAGTGGCTGGCCAGCCAGTCGCCGATCCCGGTGCGCCTGGCGCGCCACGGCGAAACCCCGCAGCCCGGCTGCATCCTGCTGGCCGGCAGCAACGACCACATCCGCCTGCTGCGCAGCGGCGAGCTGGCGTACTCCGCCGAGCCGGGCGGGCATATCTACCGGCCATCGATCGACGTGTTCTTCGACAGCGTGGCCGACAACTGGGTCGGCTCGGCGGTGGGCGTGCTGCTCACCGGCATGGGCCGCGACGGTGCCGAGGGCCTCAAGCACCTGCGCGAGCGCGGCTTCCTGACCCTCGCCCAGGACCAGGCCAGCAGCGCCGTCTACGGTATGCCCAAGGCCGCCGCGGCGATTGGCGCGGCAACGGAAATCCGCTCCCTGGACGAAATCGCCAGGCGGTTGGGCCAGTTGTTCGGTTGAACCCTTCGGAGCCCGTATCAGTGACGAATTCAAGCGAGAGCGAATACCCCGTGAACAATCCCGACGATTCGAAGGCCATGGTGTTGCTGGTCGATGACCAGGCCATGATCGGCGAGGCGGTGCGCCGCGCGCTGGCCGAGGACCCGAGCATCGACTTCCACTTCTGCTCCGACCCCGCCCAGGCTGTCGAGCTGGCCCTGCAGATCCGCCCGACGGTGATCTTGCAGGACCTGGTGATGCCCGACTGCGACGGCCTCGAGCTGGTGCGCCGCTATCGCGAGCACCCGGCCACCCGCGACATCCCGATCATCGTCCTGTCGACCAAGGAAGAGGCCCAGGTGAAGAGCGCGGCCTTCGCCGTCGGCGCCAACGACTACCTGGTCAAGCTGCCCGACGCCATCGAGCTGGTGGCGCGGGTACGCTACCACTCGCGCTCGTTCCTCGCCCTGCAACAGCGCGACGAGGCCTACCGCGCTCTGCGCGAGAGCCAGCAGAAGCTGCTGGAAACCAACCTGGTGCTGCAGCGCCTGATGAACTCCGACGGCCTCACCGGGCTGTCCAACCGCCGGCACTTCGACGAATACCTGGAAATGGAATGGCGCCGCGCGCTTCGGGAGCAGAGCCAGTTGTCGCTGCTGCTGATCGATGTCGATCACTTCAAGGACTACAACGACACCTTCGGCCACGTCGCCGGCGACGAGGCGCTGCGCCAGGTGGCCGGCGCGCTGCGCGAGAGCTGCAGCCGCTCCTCCGATCTGCCGGCGCGCTACGGCGGCGAGGAGTTCGCCATCATCCTGCCGGGCACCTCGCCGGGCGGCGCGCGCCTGCTGGCGGAAAAGCTGCGCCTGACAGTACAGGCCATAGGAATCGCCCACGAAGTGCCGGCGCCGGGCGCCTCGCTGACCATCAGCCTGGGCGTCGCGACCCTGACGCCACAGCCCGGGCAGAGCTGCCTGGACCTGATCGAGCAGGCCGACCGCGCGCTCTACAACGCCAAGCACGGCGGGCGTAACCAGGTCGGGGTGGTGCAGGCGGCGGGCTAGGCCATCCGTCTGACACAGGGCAGCTCACGGTAGGCGTTCTCGGGTATACTTCCGGGTTTTTCCACGCCTATAGAACCGTGAGTGCTGCCCGCCATGGAAATCAACCCGATCGTCAACAGCATCAAGGACCTCTCCGAACGCACCCAGTCTATTCGGGGGTATCTTTGACTACGATCTGAAACATGATCGCCTGGTCGAAGTAAACCGCGAGCTCGAAGACCCGAACGTCTGGAACAACCCGGAATACGCCCAGAACCTGGGCCGCGAGCGCGCCAGCCTGGCGCAGATCGTCGAGACCCTCGACGAGCTCACCGGCGGTCTGGCCGATTCCCGCGACCTGCTGGACATGGCTGTCGAAGAGAACGACGAAGGCGCCGTGAACGACGTCGCCACCGAAGTCGAGCGCCTGCGCGAGATCCTCGAGAAGCTGGAATTCCGCCGCATGTTCAGCGGCGAGATGGACCCCAACAACGCCTACCTGGACATCCAGGCCGGCTCCGGCGGCACCGAGGCCCAGGACTGGGCCAACATGCTGCTGCGCATGTACCTGCGCTGGGCCGACAAGCACGGCTTCGACGCCGAGATCGTCGAGCTCTCCGAGGGCGAAGTCGCCGGCATCAAGGGCGCCACCGTGCACATCAAGGGCGAGTACGCCTTCGGCTGGCTGCGCACCGAGATCGGCGTGCACCGCCTGGTGCGCAAGAGTCCGTTCGACTCCGGCAACCGTCGCCACACCTCGTTCACCGCGGTGTTCGCCTCGCCGGAAATCGACGACAACATCGAGATCGAGATCAACCCGGCCGACCTGCGCATCGACACCTACCGCTCCTCCGGTGCGGGCGGTCAGCACGTGAACACCACCGACTCCGCGGTGCGTATCACCCACGTGCCGACCAACACCGTGGTGGCCTGCCAGAACGAACGCTCCCAGCACGCCAACAAGGACACCGCCATGAAGATGCTGCGGGCCAAGTTGTACGAACTGGAAATGCAGAAGCGCAACGCCGCCTCGCAGGCCCTGGAGGACTCCAAGTCCGACATCGGCTGGGGTCACCAGATCCGCTCCTACGTACTCGACCAGTCGCGGATCAAGGATCTGCGCACCGGCGTCGAGCGCAGCGACTGCGACAAGGTGCTCGACGGCGATCTGGATGAATATCTGGAAGCCAGCCTGAAACAAGGGCTCTGACGCGGAGCCCCATTGTAGGAGCGAGCTTGCTCGCGAACCTGTCGAAGAGCTTCGCGAGCAAGCTCGCTCCTACACGTATCCCTTCATTTGATTTGACGCCAGGCAGATAGAACGACCATGAGCGACCAACAACTCGACCAGCACGCTTCTGTTCAAGACGATGGGCAACAGGAAGAAAACAAGCTGATCGCGCAGCGCAAGGAAAAGCTTGCCGCCGTGCGCGAGGCCAAGGCCATCGCCTTCCCCAATGACTTCCGCCGCGACGCCTATTTCGCGGACCTGCAGAAACAGTACGCCGACAAGACCAAGGAAGAGCTGGAAGCCGCAGCCATCCCGGTCAAGGTCGCCGGTCGCATCATGCTCAACCGCGGTTCCTTCATCGTCCTGCAGGACAGCAGCGACCGCCTGCAGGTCTACGTCAACCGCAAGACCCTGCCGGAAGAGACCCTGGCCGAGATCAAGACCTGGGACCTGGGCGACATCATCGGCGCCGAAGGCGTGCTGGCCCGCTCGGGCAAGGGCGACCTGTACGTCGACATGACCAACGTGCGTCTGCTGACCAAGTCGCTGCGCCCGCTGCCGGACAAGCACCATGGCCTGACCGACACAGAGCAGCGCTACCGCCAGCGCTACGTCGACCTGATCGTCAACGAGGAAACCCGCAACACCTTCCGCGTGCGCTCCCAGGTCATCGCGCACATCCGCCGCTTCCTCAGCGACCGCGGTTTCCTCGAAGTGGAAACCCCGATGCTGCAGACCATCCCCGGCGGCGCCGCGGCCAAGCCCTTCGAAACCCACCACAACGCGCTGGACATGGCCATGTTCCTGCGCATCGCGCCGGAGCTGTACCTCAAGCGCCTGGTGGTCGGCGGTTTCGAGAAGGTCTTCGAGATCAACCGCAACTTCCGTAACGAAGGCGTTTCGACCCGGCACAACCCCGAGTTCACCATGCTCGAGTTCTACCAGGCCTACGCCGACTACGAAGACAACATGGACCTGACCGAGGAGCTGTTCCGCGAGCTGGCCCAGGCTGTGCTCGGCAGCACCGACGTGCCCTACGGCGACAAGGTCTTCCACTTTGGCGAGCCGTTCGCCCGCCTGTCGGTGTTCGACGCCATCCTCAAGTACAACCCGGACATCACCGCGGCTGACCTGAACGACGTCGAGAAGGCCCGCGCCATCGCCAAGAAGGCCGGCGCCAAGGTCCTCGGCCACGAAGGCCTGGGCAAGCTGCAGGTGATGATTTTCGAGGAGCTGGTGGAGAGCAAGCTGGAACAGCCGCACTTCATCACCCAGTACCCGTTCGAAGTCTCCCCGCTGGCCCGCCGCAACGACAACGACCCGAGCGTCACCGACCGCTTCGAGCTGTTCATCGGTGGCCGCGAGATCGCCAACGCCTACTCCGAGCTGAACGACGCCGAAGACCAGGCCGAGCGCTTCATGCTGCAGGTCAAGGAGAAGGACGCCGGTGACGACGAGGCGATGCACTACGACGCCGACTTCGTCAATGCGCTGGAATACGGCATGCCGCCGACCGCCGGCGAAGGCATCGGCATCGACCGCCTGGTGATGCTGCTGACCAACTCGCCGTCGATCCGCGACGTGATCCTCTTCCCGCACATGCGCCCGCAGGCGTAAGCGCCGGAAGCTGTTCAAGAAGCCGCCTTCGGGCGGCTTTTTCATGCCCGCGAGAAGCAGCCAATACCCTGTAGGAGCGGATTCATCCGCGAGAATCCCCGCGCCATTTCCACCCGGGCGCATAACCGCGTTCGCGGTTATGCGCCGCAGCCCGGTACGAGAATGGCGGATAACCCCTTCGGGGTTATTCGTATATGGACTCCTCCCGGTTTGCCAGTGTTTGGCGGGGATTTCGAACCTAGGTACGACTGCGTCCGTATATCCGGCTTCATGGAGCGGTGTGGCAGCTCCCGAGCCCTGATGAAATGCGCGCCTGTATGTCTGATCGCCCTAACGGCTTTGCTTCACGGCAGCAGGGAGCCCGCGGATAACCCAGGTTTCATACAGGCCGGTTCGACCGGTTCGTCATCAATGCCATTCACTGTGCAATCGTGGTGGAGCGTTTCTACAGCGGTGTTGCCGGTAACGCTCAGGCGGGTTGGTAGGTGGTTTCCCGACTGAGCAGGGCCCAGACGATCCGGGCATTCTTGTTGGCCAGGGCAACGGCGACGGCGTTGGCATTGCATCGTTGCAACAGGCCTTGCAGCCAGCGACTGCGAGCATCGGTCTTGTTGGCGCAACAGCGTACGACCGAGCGGGAGCCATGGGTGAACAAGGTGCGCAGGTAGGTATCGCCACGCTTGGTGATCCCGCCCAGGCGCTGTTGCCCGCCCGTGGAGTGTTGCCGTGGCACCAGGCCCAGCCAGGCGGCGAACTGACGCGCCGTGCGGAATTGCCGGGCATCGCCGACCGCTGCCACCACCGCGCTGGCGGTGAGCGGGCCGATGCCTTCCACGGCCAGCAGGCGCTGGATGCGCGCATCCTCGCGCGCACTGCGCTTGATCACTCGCTCCAGTCGTTCGATGCGGGCATCCAGCGCCTGCAACTCCTCTTTCAAATCGCTCAACAACTCGCCCATTGGCGCCGGCAAGGGCACCGGCTCGGCAGCGGTGACCGTCTCGAGCAGTTCGACGGTCGCCGCGCGCCCGCGTCGGCTGGCGATCAGGCCAAATTCGCCGAGCAAGCCGCGAATTTCGTTGCACAGTGCCGTACGGGCCCGGACCAGACGGCTGCGAATGCGATGCACGGACTGCCCGGCCTGCTGCTGCGCACTCTTCACCGGCACAAAGCGCATGCTCGGACGGCTGGCCGCCTCGCAGATCGCTTCGGCATCGTGGGCATCGTGTTTGTCACCCTTGACGTAAGGTTTGACGAACTGCGGTGCGATCAAGCGAACCTCATGCCCCAGCCCCTGCAGCTCTCGCGCCCAATAGTGCGCACTGCCGCAGGCCTCCATCGCTACCAGGCAGGGTGCCAGCTGGCGAAAGAAATCCAGCATCTGCGCCCGCTTGAGCTGCCGGCGGCACACCACGCGCTCGTGGCTATCGACGCCATGTACCTGGAATACCTGCTTTGCCAGATCCAGACCAACGCGACTAATGTTCATGCTGACTCCCCCTCCGGGACTTGTGGCTACACCATCAGTCTGGCGCTTGACGCCGTAGGAGGGAGGAGTCCATTTCATTGCCCTACAGGGTCGGCATTCGTGCCGTGCGGTTCGCGAGCAAGCTCGCTCCTGGCCCCGGCGAACCTTATCCGCGATGCGCGGCCCAAAGATGCCCACCCGGCGGCAGACGCCGCCGATTGATTCGCCGGGGAAAAGCCCGAACAATGCGCCATCGCCCGCGAGCGGAGGAAAACCCGTGTCCCCAGTGTCCCAGAGTGACAGTGCCGCCCAGGCCGCCAGCGCGGTGGCCGAGAGTGTCCAGTACCAGGGTCGCAAGGCCAGTCGGCAGGGCAGCGAGCAGCGCCGCCAGGCGATTCTCGACGCCGCCATGCGCATCATCATCCGCGACGGCGTGCGCGCCGTGCGCCACCGCGCCGTGGCGGCCGAGGCCGGCGTGCCGCTGTCGGCCACCACCTACTACTTCAAGGACATCCAGGACCTGCTCACCGACACCTTCGCGCTCTTCGTCGAACGCAGCGCCGAGGCGATGTCGGACTTCTGGGCCAGCGTCGAAGGCGACCTGCAGTCCATGGTGGCGCGCCTGTCGGGCAGCCCGGATTCGCGCCGCGAACTCGCCGACACCATCGCCGAGCTGGCCATCCAGTACGTACGCGTGCAGCTCACCGAGCGCCGCGAGCACCTGCTCGCCGAGCACGCGTTCCGCCAGGAAGCGCTGCTCAATCCGCGCCTGGAAGAGCTGGCGCAGAGCCACAGGCGCATCCTTTCCCTGGGTGTCGTGCACTTCTTCCAGGTGCTCGGTTCGCGGGAGCCGGAGCAGGACGCCAAGGTGTTGACGGCCATCATTCTGCAGATGGAGTATCAGGGCCTTCTCGACGGCGTGGAGCACCTGGATACGGTGGAAATGCGCGCCATCCTGACCCGATACCTGTACCTGGTGCTGGGCCTCTGAGGCCCGCCCGCGTCCCACACCATCCGGCGTGCCGCCCGCGGCCCCTGAGGAGATTCCGATGAAAGCCTGGCGCGCCCTGCTGCTGTTGAGCGTTGTTCTGCTCAGTGGCTGCCTGGTGACCTTCAAGGACCCGATACCGGCGAAGGACGCCGCGCCAGCCTCGCTGCTCGGCCAGTGGTCGCGGATCGACGAATACGGCGAGGAGCAGATCCTCGAGGTCAGCCGCACCAGCGACGGCCTCTACCGCGCCTTCAGCTACTACGGCAACAACGGCAACACCGACAGCGCCGAGGACCTGCCCTTCACCGTCGCCCACCATGGCCAGCGCTGGTACTTCTCGGCCAGCCTGCCCAAGAGCGAAGGCGGCAACTACGTGCTGGGCGGCTTCGAGATCACCGACAAGGACGAGCTGGTGGTCTATTCGGTGGACGTCGAGGCCGTGCTGCAAGCCATCGACAAGGGCCAGCTGCAGGGCCAGAAGGTGGACAGCCAGCAAGGCGCCGGCGCATTGATCGCAAGCCCCCTGGAGAACGTCTACGCCTTCCTCGACGACCCGGCCAACGCCGATGCCTTCGGCGAAGCGCTACGCTTCCAGCGAGTCCCCCAGGGAGAACGCCAATGAATACGCGGCGCAAGAAGAGCACACCCAGCGAGTACCAGCAGATCATCCGCGGCCTCTCCGACCGCCTGGTGGAGGCGCAGACGCCGATCCGCGTGCTCGACGCGATCAAGTGGGACGACTCGATCCGTCAGGACTTCCTCAAGGGCCGCGGCAAGCATGCGCCCAAGATCGATCGCAGCTACTACGACAGCCGCCCGCTGGCTTTCGATTCCGCGGCCAAGAAGCAGGAGTTCCAGGTGCTGGAGCGCGACATCACGCGCCAGCTCGGCCAGTTCAACCCGGTGGGCCAGATCATGCGGCGCATGTGCCGCGAGTACCGCATGGTCATCCGAATGCTCGAAGCGCGCGGCACCCAGGACTTCGGCCTGATCTCCCAGGAGCTCTACGGCTCGGCCTCCGATGCCTTCCACGCCGGTGACCCGACCCTGGCCGACCTCGGCCTGATGCTCTCGGACTACCTGAACAACATCGCCCATCGCGGCGACCTCAAGGACGAGCCCAAGACGCTCAACGCCGGCCAGGTGGTGGAGATGCTCCAGCAGCGCCTGAACGCGGTGTTCGGCGAGGCGGAGAACACCATCCGCGTGTTCGAGTCGGACGGCATAGTGGCGGACGCCGCGGCCGGCGCCGACTACATCAAGGTGCGCGCCGACGCGCTGTTCAACGAGCGTGATGTGCGCGCCCTGGAAGTCCACGAGGGCCTGGTGCACGTCGGTACCACGCTCAACGGCCTCAACCAGCCGATCTGCACCTTCCTCTCCAAGGGCCCGCCGTCGTCCACGGTGACCCAGGAAGGCCTGGCGATCCTCATGGAAGTGATCGCCTTCGCCTCCTACCCGACGCGCCTGCGCAAGCTGACCAACCGCACCCGCGCCATCCACATGGCCGAGGACGGCGCCGACTTCCTCGAGGTCTACCACTTCTACCGCGAGCAGGGCTACGAGGCGGAAAGCAGCTACCAGAACGCCAGCCGGGTGTTCCGCGGCTCGACGCCGAATGGGCTGCCGTTCACCAAGGACCTGTCGTACCTGAAGGGTTTCATCCTCATCTACAACTACATCCAGCTCGCCGTGCGCCAGGGCAAGCTCGAGCAGATCCCGCTGCTGTTCTGCGGCAAGGCCACCCTGGAAGACATGCGCACCCTGCGCCAGCTGGTGGACGAAGGCCTGGTGGTGCCGCCGAAGTACCTGCCGCCGCAGTTCCGCGACCTCAACGCGCTCTCGGCCTGGATGTGCTTCTCCAACTTCCTCAACCACCTGAGCCTGGACCGCATCGAAGCGGACTACGCAAACATCCTCTGAGCCGCGCCGCCCGCGTGGCACCTGCCCGGGCGGCAAGGAGCGCGCCATGACCAGCCATGCCATCGACTACCGCATCCTCGGCGACTTCATGCAGACCGTGGAGATCGAACTGGACCCCGGGGAGACCGTGATCGCCGAAGCCGGCACGCTGAACTACATGACCGGCGGCATCCGCTTCGCCGTGCGCATGGGCGACGGCTCCGACGGCAGCCTGCTGGGCAAGCTGTGGAGTGCCGGCAAGCGCAAGCTGACCGGCGAATCGGTGTTCATGACCCACTTCACCAACGAAGGCGAGGGCAAGCAGCAGGTGGCCTTCGCCGCACCCTATCCGGGCAGCGTGGTGCCGGTGCAACTGGGCGAGATCGGCGGCCGGCTGATCTGCCAGAAGGACTCCTTCCTCTGCGCGGCCTACGGCACGCGGATCGGCATCGCTTTCACCAAGCGCATGGGCGCCGGCTTCTTCGGGGGAGAGGGTTTCATCCTGCAGAAACTGGAAGGAGACGGCCTGGTTTTCGTGCATGCCGGCGGCACCTTGATCCGCCGCGAGCTGCACAACGAGACGCTGCGCGTCGATACGGGCTGCCTGGTGGCCTTCACCGAGGGCATCGACTACGACGTGCAGCTGGCGGGCGGCCTGCGCAGCATGCTGTTCGGTGGCGAGGGGCTGTTGCTGACCACCCTGAGCGGCAGCGGCACCGTGTGGCTGCAGAGCCTGCCGTTCTCGCGCATGGCCCAGCGCATTTGCGAGGCCACCCAGCATGCTCGGGGCGAGGCGGGGACCGACAACGAATGAAGCGCCTGCGTCTCGCTCTCTTCGCCCTGCTGGCCAGCCTGGCCGGTTGCAGCTCGCTGCTGTTCTATCCCAGCCCGGACGTCGCCATCACCCCGGCGAAAGCCAAGCTGGAATACCGCGACGTCACCATCACCACCGCCGACGGCGAGAAGCTCGCCGGCTGGTGGCTGCCGGCCAAGCCCGGGGTGCCGGTCAAGGGAACGGTGCTGCACCTGCACGGCAACGGCGGCAACATGGCCTGGCACCTGGGCGGCACCTTCTGGCTGCCGGAGCAGGGCTACCAGGTGCTGATGCTCGATTACCGCGGCTATGGCCACTCCACCGGCGCACCGAGCCTGCCTGAGGTCTACAAGGACATCGATGCCGCCTTCGCCTGGCTGGACAAGGCCCCGGAAGCACAGGGCAAGCCGCTGATCCTGCTCGGCCAGAGCCTGGGCGGGGCCATGGGCGTGCACTACCTGGCCGAGCATCCGCAGCGCGTCGCCCAACTCAAGGCGATAGTCCTCGACGGCGTGCCGGCCAGCTACCGCGACGTGGCCCGGTACATGCTCGCCGGCGCCTGGCTGACCTGGCCGCTGCAGGTGCCGCTGTCCTGGGCGGTGCCCGACGGCGACAGCGCGGTCCGCGCCATGCCGCGACTAACTGGCGCACCCGTGCTGTTCTTTCACAGCATCGACGATACCATCGTGCCCCTCGACAACGGCCTGAGCCTGTACAAGGCAGCGCGGCCGCCGAAAGTCTTCCAACTGACCCGTGGCCGCCACGTGGAAACCTTCGGCGAACCGACCTTCCGCGAAGTGATGCTGCGCTTCCTCGACGACCCGCAGCACCTCAGCGGCCTGCGCCGCCTGGCCGAAGTCCCCAATACCGATACGCCGGCGCAGCCGGCCAAGTCCCAGGGCGAAAAATGACTACCAGCACCGACCGCAACATGATCCCGTACATCCTCACCTCGATCGGCACCATCATCGTCAGCGTCGGCGTGCTCTGGGCCTATGGCTACCTGCACTTCGCCAAGGAAGAGGACGCCCTGCTGCTGGCCGACTTCACCATGCTCAAGAGCGTTCCCGGGGAAGACGTGAAGCTGTCGCTGGAGCCGGCCAACCAGGTCGCGCAGTGCATCGACGGCGTGCTGGTGCTGTTCGACATGACCCAGAAAGGCCTCTCCGGCGTGCTGGTGGACAACAAGAAGCACGCGGTGCGCTGCGCCGGCCAGGAAACCCCGCAGCAGGTGCGCTGAAGCCCGAGCCGTCCGGGGGTAGGATGAATACCTCGCGGAGGGCATCGGTATGAACATTCCCGAAATCGAGGTCTGGCAGGGCGACATCACCACGCTGCGGGTCGATGCCATCGTCAACGCGGCGAACAGCTCGCTGCTCGGTGGCGGCGGCGTCGATGGCGCCATCCACCGCGCCGCCGGGCCCGAACTGGTAGCCCATTGCCGCCCGCTGGGCGGCTGCCCGACCGGCGAAGCGCGCATCACCCCCGGCTTCCGCCTGCCGGCTACGCACGTTATCCACACCGTCGGGCCGGTCTGGCGCGGTGGTGACTACGGCGAAGCGGAACTCCTGGCCGCCTGCTACCGCAACAGCCTGGCGTTGGCCGAGCAGCATGGCCTGCGCAGCGTCGCCTTCCCGGCGATCAGTTGCGGCATCTACGGATATCCCCATGATGCGGCGGCGACCATCGCCATCCTCGAGATGCGCCGCCCGCGCGCAGCCGGCAGCAGCCTGGAGCGCCTGCTGCTGGTGCCCTTTGCCCGCGATATGGCCGACCTTTACCGCCGATTGCTGGCGTAGGGCTCAGACACGTCACCCCCGCGAACGCGGGGGCCCAAAAGACGCTATTAGCTGGATTCCCGCGTTCGCGGGAACGACGGAGAGAAGCGGAGTAAGGCGCATAACCGCGAGGCGGTTATGCGCCGAAAGGCGCTCAGACCTTCTGCCGCAACAACCGCAGCCCGTTGAACACCACCAGCAGGCTGGCGCCCATGTCGGCGAACACCGCCATCCACAGGGTGCCCATGCCGGCCAGGGTGAGGACCAGGAAGACCGCTTTGATACCCAGCGCCAGGGCGATGTTCTGCACCAGCACGGCATGGGTGCGGTGCGACAGGCGGATGAACTGCGGCAGCTTGCGCAGGTCGTCGTCCATCAGCGCCACGCCGGCGGTTTCGATGGCCGTGTCGGTGCCGGCCGCGCCCATGGCGAAGCCGATGTCGGCGCGGGCCAGGGCAGGAGCGTCGTTGATGCCGTCGCCGACCATGCCCACGCGAGCACCATCGGCCTGGTGCAGCGTCACTTCGGCCAGCTTGTCCTCCGGCAGCAGGTTGCCGCGCGCCTGGTCGATACCTACCTGGTTGGCGATGGCTGCGGCGGTGTGCGGGTTGTCGCCGGTCAGCATCAGCGTCTTCACGCCCAGGCGATGCAGCTCGCCGATGGCTTCGCGGCTGGTTTCCTTCACCGCATCGGCGACGGCGAACAGCGCCAGCGGGCCTTCGCTGTCGAGCAGGACGATGACGGTCTTGCCTTGCTGTTCGAGGGCGTCGAGGCGGGCTTCCAGCTCCGTCGAGCACAGGCCCAGTTCCTCCACCAGGCGATGGTTGCCCAGGTGGTAGAGGCGGCCGTCGATCTCGCCTTTCACGCCGCGCCCGGCGATGGCTTCCAGGGCGCTCACCGCGTACAACGAGAGGTTGTCGGTTTCGGCCGCACGGGCGACTGCCTGAGAGACCGGGTGGTCGGAGCGCGCCGCCAGGCTGGCAGCCAGCACGCGGCCGCGCTCGGCGTCACCGCGCAGGGCCTGGAAGTCGGTCTGCCGCGGACGACCCTCGGTGAGGGTGCCGGTCTTGTCCAGGGCCAGCCATTGCAGCTTGCGGCCGAGTTCGAGGAAGACCCCGCCCTTGATCAGGATGCCGCTGCGCGCCGCCGCCGACAGGCCGCTGACGATGGTTACCGGCGTGGAAATCACCAGGGCACACGGGCAGGCGATGACCAGCAACACCAGGGCGCGGTAGACCCAGTCGAGCCAGGCGGCGCCGACGGCCAGCGGCGGGATCAGCGCCGTGGCGATGGCGATGAGGATCACCACCGGGGTATAGACGCGGGCGAACTGGTCGACGAAGCGCTGGGTAGGGGCGCGCGAGCCCTGGGCTTCTTCCACCGCATGGATGATCCGCGCCAGGGTGCTGTCGTCGGCGCCGCGCGTGACGCGGTATTCCAGGGCGCCTTCGCCGTTGATGCTGCCGGCGAAGAGGGTGTCGCCGGCCTGTTTTTCCACCGGCAGGCTCTCGCCGGTGATCGGCGCCTGGTTGACGCTGGAGCGGCCTTCGAGCACTTCGCCGTCCAGGGCGATGCGCTCGCCGGGCCGTACGCGAACGCGGACATCGATGGCGACCGACTTCACCGCGACCTCGCGCCATTCGCCGTCTTGCAACACGGTGGCTTGCTCCGGCGCGAGTTGCAGCAGGCCGCGGATGGCGTTGCGCGCACGTTCCAGGGAGCGCGCCTCGATCAGTTCGGCGATGGCGAAGAGCACCGCGACCATCGCCGCTTCCGGCCATTGGCCGATGAGCATGGCGCCGGTGACGGCAATGCTCATCAGGGCGTTGATGTTCAGGTCACGGTTCTTCAGGGCGATCCAGCCCTTGCGATAGGTCGGCAGGCCGGCGCCGAAGATGGCCGCGATGGCCGGCACGGCGACCAGCCAGTGCGGCCCGATGGCGAACCATTCGAGGACTTCCGCCAGCAACGCCAGGGCGCCGGCCAGGGCCAGCGGCCACCAGGGTTTGCGGCGGGTAGCGGCGGGGGAGAGCGGTTGGCCCTCCTGCAGCGCCTCGGCCTCCATGCCCAGCGAGGCGATCAGCTGTTGCAGCGGCTCCAGGCTGTCGAAGCGGTGCTGCACCTTGAGCAGGCGCTGCATCAGGTTGAACTCCAGCTGCTCCACGGCCGGCACCTTGCCGAGCGCATCGCGCAGCAGGCGTTCTTCGGTGGGGCAGTCCATGGCTTCGATGCGCAGGCTGCTCCAGCGCAGTTCGCCGCTGGCCGCGAGCGCGGCAGCGCTCGGCGCGGGCGCCGCGTGGCGGGCGTGTTCATGGTCATGACCGTGGTCATGATCGTGACTGTGAGCGTGTCCATGCTCATGCGTGTGGGCGGGGCGGTGGACGGGCTCGTGGTCGTGCCCGCAGCAGCTGCCGCATCCGCTCTGGCGGCTGTTGGCGTCGGTCATCAGGTCGCTTCCCATTTGACGATGTGCCGGCGATTGCACACCCTGTAGCAACTACAGAGTCAAGCGGCTATCCGCAGGAGTGCCCGATGAAGATCGGTGAACTGGCGAAACTGACCGGCTGCCCGGTGGAGACCATCCGCTATTACGAGCGCGAGGGCCTGCTGCCGGAGCCGGCGCGCACGGGCGGCAATTACCGCCATTACGACAGCAGCCATGTCGATCGGCTGTCGTTCATCCGTCATTGCCGCTCGCTGGACATGACCCAGGAGGAAATCCGCATCCTCCTCGGCCTGCGCGACCGCCCGGAGGCCGACTGCGGCACCGCCAACCAGCTGATCGACGAACACCTGCACCACGTCGAGGTGCGCATCGCCGAACTGCAGTCGCTGCGCCAGCAACTGCAGGACCTGCGCGCCCGCTGCAGCGGCACCGGGAGCAGCGAGGCCTGCGGCATCCTCCGTGAACTGGAGCAGCCCGCCGAGCCTTCGGTCGTTTCGGAGTCCTGCGCCGAGGCCGGGCACCTGCATGTGCCCGGGGTTCACGGCCGACATTGATTGGGCCCCCGCGCCATCCGTTGGACGTCATCCCCGCGGACGCGGGGACCCAGTGAACAGCCGTTTCAGGAATGGCTCGGCTGCTCGTCCCGCTCGGTCAGTTCGTGCAGGTATTTGCGCGATAGCTGCAGGAAGCGCGGCGTCACGCCGACGTCTTCGTAGATCGGGTCGCCCTGCTCATCGGTGGCGACCACCTTGTTGCCCTTCACATAGGGGAAGCTCGCTTCCAGCTCTTCGAGGGCCGAGCCGACCAGCTCGCCAAGCAGTTCCTCGACGCTGCGCTTGGGATACAGGTCGTGCAGCGCGGCCAGGCGCGCGGCGGTTTCCACGTCCAGCGGGATACTGTAGCGGTGGCTGGTGAGGCGCCCCCTGGCGCTTTGTTCCCAATGGCGTACCAGATCGCGGATCTTCATGTTCACCTCGTGGGCCCGCTCGTGGCGGGCGTGGAAGACAGCCCTTCTGGGGCTGCCGGGGAGATCGACCGAATCGTTCGGGATCAGTTTCAGCCTAGCCGTTGTCCGAGGAGGATCGCGGGCGTTCGTCGCACGCTTGTCAGCCGGTGTCGCCAGACGGCACTGTAAGAAGATTCGCTAAAGGAGATCCGCCATGCCGGAGATCGACGCGCGCCTGCGCGAGGACGTGCACCTGCTCGGCGAACTGCTCGGCCAGACCATCCGCCAGCAGTACGGCCAGGCCTTCCTCGACAAGATTGAACTGATCCGCCAGGGCGCCAAGTCGGCGCGGCGAGGCTCGGCGGAGGGCGCGCGGCAGCTCACCGCGACCCTCGACGGCCTCGGCGAAGACGAACTGCTGCCGGTGGCGCGGGCCTTCAACCAGTTCCTCAACCTGGCCAACATCGCCGAGCAGTACCAGCGTATCCGCCGACGCCAGGCGAAAGAGCCGGAGGCCTTCGAGGACCGTGTGCTCGGCGAGCTGCTGGGGCGGCTGCGCAAGTCCGGCATCGAACCGGCGACCCTGGCGACGCAACTGGCGAACCTCGACATCGAGTTGGTGCTGACCGCGCACCCCACCGAAGTGGCGCGGCGCACGCTGATCCAGAAATACGACGCCATCGCCGCGCAACTGGCCGCCCAGGATCACGCCGACCTGCTCCCCGAGGAGCGCCAGCAGGTGCATGCGCGCCTGCGTCGACTGGTCGCCGAGGCCTGGCACACCGAGGAAATCCGTCGCACCCGGCCCACGCCGGTGGACGAGGCCAAGTGGGGCTTCGCGGTGATCGAGCATTCACTGTGGCAGGCCGTGCCGGACTTCCTCCGTCAGGTCGACGAGACCCTCTTCGCTTGCACCGGCCAGCATCTACCGCTCGAAGCCGCGCCGGTGCGTTTCGCTTCCTGGATGGGCGGCGACCGAGACGGCAACCCCAATGTCACTGCAGCTATCACCCGCGAAGTGCTGCTGTTGGCGCGCTGGATGGCCGCCGACCTTTACCTGCGCGATGTGGACAGCCTGGCCGCCGACCTGTCGATGCAGCAGGCGAGCGAGGAGTTGCGCGCCGAAGTGGGGGAGGTCGCCGAACCCTATCGCGCGCTGCTCAAGCAACTGCGCGAGCGCCTGCGTGCGACCCGCGCCTGGGCCGAGCGCGCCCTGACGGTCGACGAGGAGCCACCGGCAGAGGTGCTGCAGGACAACCGCGAACTGCTGGAGCCGTTGCAGCTCTGCCATCGCTCGCTGCACGCCTGCGGCATGGGCGTGATCGCCGACGGTGCGCTGCTCGACAGCCTGCGCCGCGCCGCCACCTTCGGCCTGTTCCTGACCCGCCTGGACATTCGCCAGGACTCCACGCGGCATGCCCGTGCGCTAAGCGAGATCACCGACTACCTCGGCCTGGGACGCTATGAGGAGTGGGACGAGGCGGTGCGCCAGGAATTCCTCCTGGAAGAACTGAACAGCCGCCGACCGCTGCTGCCGGCGGACTACCAGGCCAGCGCGGAAACCGCCGAGGTCCTCGCCACCTGCCGGGTGGCGGCCGCTGCGCCAGAGGCTTCGCTGGGTTCCTACGTCATCTCGATGGCGGGGCATCCTTCCGACGTGCTGGCGGTGCAACTGTTGCTCAAGGAGTGCGGGTTGCGCCGGCCGCTGCGCGTGGTGCCACTCTTCGAAACCCTCGACGACCTGGACAACGCGGGTCCGTGCATCGACCGTCTGCTCGGCCTCGACGCCTACCGCGAAGGCCTGGCCGGACCGCAGGAAGTGATGATCGGTTACTCCGACTCGGCCAAGGACGCCGGCACCCTGGCTGCGGCCTGGGCGCAGTACCGCGCGCAGGAGTCGCTGGTGGAAATCTGTCGTCGCCATGGTGTCGAACTGCTGCTGTTCCATGGCCGCGGTGGCACCGTCGGGCGCGGCGGCGGCCCGGCCCATGCGGCCATCCTGTCGCAGCCGCCGGGCTCGGTTGCCGGGCGTTTCCGCACCACCGAGCAGGGCGAGATGATCCGCTTCAAGTTCGGCCTGCCTGGCATCGCCCGGCAGAACCTCAACCTCTACCTGGCCGCCGTGCTGGAGGCCACGCTGCTGCCGCCACCGGCGCCGGAACCGGCCTGGCGCGAGGAGATTCAGCGCCTGGCCAAGGACTCCCTGGCGGCCTATCGCAAGGTGGTGCGGGAGACCCCGCAGTTCGTCGACTACTTCCGCGAGGCCACGCCGGAGCAGGAGCTCGGCCGCCTGCCGCTGGGCAGCCGTCCGGCCAAGCGTCGCGAAGGCGGCATCGAGAGCCTGCGGGCGATTCCGTGGATCTTCGCCTGGACCCAGACGCGGCTGATGCTGCCGGCCTGGCTGGGCTGGGAAAGCGCGCTGCTCAACGCCATCGAGCGCGGCGAGGGCGGGCTGCTGGAGCGCATGCGCAGCCAGTGGCCGTTCTTCCGCGCGCGCATCGACATGCTGGAGATGGTGCTGGCCAAGGCCGATGGCGAGATCGCCAAACTCTACGACGATCGTCTAGTGCAATCGGAACTGCGACCTTTAGGTACGCATTTACGCGACCTATTGTCGCAGGCGGTGCGCGTGGTGCTTGGACTGACCGGTCAACAACGCCTGCTCGCACAGGCTACCGAGACCCGCGAATCCATTGCCGTGCGCAATATCTACCTGGATCCGCTGCACCTGCTTCAGGCCGAGCTTCTGGCCCGCTCCAGACGCTGTCAGGGCGATGTCTGCGGCGGTCTGGAACAGGCCATGCTGGTGACAGTCGCGGGCATCGCCGCGGGCCTTCGGAACACCGGCTGAAGGCCTGTCGCCACCGCTCTGCGGTGGCTTGTGCGTGTAGGACGCGCTGTGTATCTTGGGCATCCTTTCGGCGCATTCCTGCGCCATTTCAAGCATGTTCAGATTGGCCTCAGCGGCAGATCCGGGATTTCGCTTTCAACAAGACTAAGGAGCATATCGATGCGTGTGATTCTGCTCGGGGCGCCCGGTGCCGGCAAAGGTACTCAGGCCCGTTTCATCACCGAGAAGTTCAGCATTCCGCAGATCTCCACCGGGGACATGCTGCGCGCTGCAGTCAAGGCCGGCACCGAGCTGGGCCTGAAGGCCAAGAGCGTGATGGATGCCGGCGGCCTGGTTTCGGATGACCTGATCATCAACCTGGTCAAGGAGCGCATCGCCCAGTCCGATTGCGCCAACGGCTTCCTGTTCGACGGCTTCCCGCGCACCATTCCGCAGGCCGAGGCCATGAAGGAAGCCGGCGTGAGCATCGACCACGTGGTCGAGATCGCCGTCGACGACGAAGAGATCGTCAGCCGTATCGCTGGCCGTCGCGTGCACGCGGCTTCCGGCCGTGTCTACCACGTCGAGCACAACCCGCCGAAGGTTGCCGGCAAGGACGACGTCACCGGCGAAGACCTGATCCAGCGCGAAGACGACAAGGAAGAAACCGTGCGTCACCGCCTGTCGGTCTACCACACCCAGACCAAGCCGCTGGTCGACTTCTACCAGAAGCTGGCTGCTGCCCAAGGCACCCCGAAATACAGCCGCGTCGAAGGCGTGGGTTCGGTGGAGCAGATCACTTCCAAGGTCCTGGCCGCGCTCAGCTGAGTCGCCGCCGGATCTGCACCAAAGGCCCGCTTGCGGGCCTTTGGCGTTTATAATGCCCGCCCTTTTTCCTCCTGCCGGAAGACCCCGATGCCGACCCTGCTGGCCCTGGATACCTCCACCGAAGCCTGTTCCGTGGCGCTGCTGCACGCCGGCCGGCGTTTCAGCCGCCACGAGGTGATTCCGCGGCTGCACGCCAAGCGCCTGCTGCCGATGGTGCAGGAGCTGCTCGACGAGGCCGGCATTGCCCTGGCCGAGGTCGACGCCATCGCCTTCGGTCGCGGTCCGGGCGCCTTCACCGGCGTGCGCATCGCCATCGGCGTGGTCCAGGGCCTGGCCTTCGCCCTGGACAAGCCGGTGCTGCCGATCTCCGACCTGGCAGTGCTGGCCCAGCGCGCCTACCGCGAACATGGCGTCGGCCAGGTCGCGGCGGCCATCGATGCGCGCATGGACGAGGTCTACTGGGGCTGCTTCCGCCTGGAGCAGGGCGAGATGCGCCTGGCCGGGGCCGAAGCCGTGCTGCCGCCGGAGAAGGTGGCGCTGCCGCGCGACGCCGCTGGCGACTGGTTCGGCGCCGGCACCGGCTGGGGTTATCGCGAGCGCCTGGCAGTGCAGGTGCAGGGCGAGGACGCCAGCCTCCTGCCGCACGCCGACGACCTGCTCGACCTGGCGCTGTTCGCCTGGGAGCGCGGCGATGCGCTGCCGGCCGACCAGGCGCAGCCGGTCTACCTGCGCGACAATGTGGCCACCCCGAAGGCCAGTTGATTCCTGGGTCGACAATAAGGAATTTCCCGCAATTGCCAAGAAAAGGCCTGCTCGCTAGAGTGAAAGCCTTACCCGCTGAGCCCTGAACATGCGTATCGACGGCCTCTCCAGTTACTCCGTAACGCCTGACTCCGGTAGCCGCCCCGGCACCGCGGTCACGCCTTATCGCGATGTGATGCGTGAGGCCGAGGCGCGCCGTGAGCAACCGCAGCCGGTTTCCGCCAGCCAGGGTTTCGAGCAGCAGGCGCAGGCGCGCAAGGTCGAGGCCGGCAACGCCAGCAGCGACAGCCTGCCGGTCAGTTTCGGCGCCAACCTGACCTACCAGATGCCGCTGAACAGCCGCGCCGCCCAGGCGCTGGCCAGCTACA
The DNA here is from genome assembly GCF_041409665.1 of Pseudomonas sp. QL9. Lineage (NCBI taxonomy): Bacteria > Pseudomonadati > Pseudomonadota > Gammaproteobacteria > Pseudomonadales > Pseudomonadaceae > Pseudomonas > Pseudomonas sp. QL9. The sequence continues at coordinate 1,414,215 of NZ_CP166971.1, read as the reverse complement.
GCAGCACCGCAAGCCTGCCGCTGGCCGCCAACGACGGCCCGGAAGTCCTGGGCATCGACCTCTACGCCTGATCCATGAGCTTGCCGTACTACCTGGGCTGTCCGTCCTGGAACGAGCCGGCCTGGCGCGGCAGTTTCTATCCCGCCGACACCTCGCCGAACGACACCCTGGGCTTCTACTGCCAGGCGTTCAATGCGGTCGAAGGCAACACCACCTTCTACGCCCGGCCAGGCGCCGAGACCCTGGCGCGCTGGGCGCAGACCATGCCCGAAGACTTCCACTTCTGCGCCAAGCTCCCGCGCGACATCAGCCACGAGGGCGACCTGCGCGAGCAGTTCGACGCCACGCAAGCTTTTCTCGACCTGCTGGCGCCCTTGGGGCCGCGCCTGAGCCCGTTGTGGCTGCAACTGCCCGCCAGCTTCGGGCCGACGCGCCTGGGCGAACTGGCGGCCTGGCTGGACCAATTCTCGGGCCGGCGCATCGCCGTCGAGGTGCGCAATGCGGCCTTCTTCGCCAAGGGCGAGGAGGAGAGGGTGCTCAACCGTTTGCTTCACGAGCGTGGCGTCGAGCGCATCTGCCTGGACTCGCGCGCGCTCTTCGCCTGCCAATCGGACGACCCGGCCGTGCGCCACGCGCAATCCAAGAAGCCGCGCGTTCCGGTGCGCCCGGCTGCATTCAGCGACAGCCCGCAAGTGCGTTTCATCGGCGGCCCCGACCTGGACGCCAACCAGGTCTGGCTGCTGCCCTGGGTCGACAAGGTCGCCGCCTGGATCGAGCAGGGCCTGACCCCGCACATCTTCCTGCACACCCCGGACAACCAGCGCGCGGCGGAACAGGCGCAACGCTTCCACCGCCTGCTGGGCGAGCGCCTGCCGGGCCTGCCGCCGCTCGCCGAGCCGAAGCCGGAAGTCGAGCAACTGGGCTTGCTCTAGCTCGCGCGCGGTGGGCGACAGGGCTAACCTGCTGAGTCCACATCGTGCGAGGACGTTGCCATGACCAGCCAATACGAACGCGGCAAGGCGTTCCAGGCGCTGCACCAGCGCGAAAGCCTGCTCGTGCTGCCCAATCCCTGGGACGCCGGCTCGGCGAAGATGCTCGCCGGGCTTGGCTTCGAGGCCCTGGCCACCACCAGTGCCGGGCTGGCCTTCAGCCTCGGGCGCTGTGACGCCGAAGGCGAGGTGAGCCGCGCGGAGGCCCTGGCCAATGCCCGCGACATCGTCGAGGCGACGCCGCTGCCGGTGGCCGCCGACCTGGAGAACGGCTACGGCGATGATCCGCAGGATTGCGTCGAGACCATCCGCCTGGCGGCCAGCATCGGTCTGGTTGGCGGCTCCATCGAGGATGCCTCGGGGCGCCCGGACGAGCCCATCTACCCCTTCGAACTGGCGGTAGAGCGCGTGCAAGCCGCCGTGCAGGCCGCGCGTTCGCTGGGCTTTCCCTTCACCCTGGCGGCCCGCGCGGAAAACCACCTGCACGGCCGCAACGATCTCGACGATACCCTGCGCCGCCTGGTCGCCTTCGCCGAGGCCGGAGCCGATGTGCTCTACGCCCCGGGTCTGACCACGCGGGAGCAGATTGCCGCGGTGGTCAGTGCCGTCGCGCCACGCCCGGTCAACGTGCTGGTCGGGTCGCCGGCGCTGCGCCTTACGCTGGATGAGTTGGCCGAGCTGGGCGTACGGCGTGTCAGCCTGGGCTCGGGATTGGCGCGCGTGGCCTTCGGCGCCTTCTTCCATGCCGCCCGGGAGTTGGCGGCTGGCCGTCTGCAGGCCACGCAGGAGGGCATGCCCTTCGCGCAGATCAACCAGCTGTTCCGGCGCTAGCCGGCGGCCTGCGGTAGAATCCGCGCTTTTGCACCGGATCGACCCGCATGAGCGACATCGCCACCGCCCCCCGCATCATCGTCCAGGCCCTCGCGCCGCACTGGCGCGAAGCTGCCGAACAGTGGGCGCAGCGCCTCGGGTTGGCGTGCGCCGAAGGGGACGACGCGGACTTCGCCGTGCAGGTCGGTGACGACGGGGTGCAGCTGCTGCAGTTGGGGCCGGATTCGCCCGGGCCGGTGCGCGTTGATTTCGTCGAGGGCGCCGCCGCCCATCGCCGCCAGTTCGGCGGCGGCAGCGGGCAGATGATCGCCAAGGCGGTAGGCGTGCAGCCAGGCGTGCGGCCGCACATCCTCGATGCCACTGCTGGCTTGGGCCGCGATGCCTTTGTGCTCGCCACGCTGGGTTGCGAGATGCAGCTGATCGAGCGCCAGCCGCTGATCGCAGCGCTGCTGGAGGACGGCTTGGCCCGCGCCGCGCGTGATCTGGAAGTGGCGCCCATCGCGGCGCGCATGCAATTGCACCAGGGTAACGCCATCGAGCTGATGAGCGCCTGGGAAGGCGAAGCGCCGCAGGTGATCTACCTCGACCCGATGTTCCCGCACCGCGAAAAAAGCGCCCTGGTGAAGAAGGAAATGCGCCTGTTCCGCCCGCTGGTGGGCGATGACATGGATGCCCCGGCGCTGCTCCAGGCGGCCCTCAAGCTCGCTACCCACCGCGTAGTGGTCAAGCGCCCGCGCAAGGCGCCGATCATCGAGGGCGCGAAGCCCAGCTACAGCCTGGAAGGCAAGTCGAGCCGCTACGACATCTACCCGCTGAAGTCGCTCAAGGCCTGAGCGCGCCCCGGCGCATCGTCATTCGCGAGCAAGCTCGCTCCAGCAGGGGATGGCCATCTCCGTCGGCCGCTCAGGGCCGATAGGCGCGCAGGAAGATATCCACCACCTCGCGCACGTGCTTTTCGGCTTCCTCGGCATCCGGCCTTTCCGCGGAGCCGATCAGCAGGCGGAAGTGCAGGCAGCCCTGCGCCAGCATGAGGAAATGCTCGGCGGCGTTGCGCGGGTCGCCCTCGCGCATTTCGCCCTTGAGCTGCGCCTGGACGATAAGCCGCTCCAGCTGGTCGAGCACGCGCGAGGGGCCGGCCTCGAAGAACAGCTGCGACAACTGCGGGTTCTGTCCGCCCTGGGCGACCATCAGGCGGCACAGGGCAATGGCTTCGGCGCTGTTGATCAGGCGATTGAAACCACGAGCGATGCTGAGCAGCAGGACGCCCACCGACGCGTTGGCCGGCGGCTCGTGGAACAGCTCGGGCATGGTTTCGGCGCACTTGGCCTGCACCGCCTCGCAGAACAGCGTCTCCTTGTCGGTGAAGTGGTTGTAGACGGTGAGCTTGGATACCCCGGCCTCGGCGGCGATGGCTTCCATGCTGCTGCCGTCGTAGCCCTTGCTGATGAACAGTTCCTTGGCGGCGTCGAGGATCGCCTGGCGCTTGGCCAGGTCCTTCGGGCGGCCCGGGCCGTTCGGAGTAGAGGTCTGGGACATGTCTTTACAATTCAAATACTGGACTGGTTAGTTTTGTATTCTTACTATACCGCTGAGTATAAGAATTCCAACCTGCTTTGCGAAAGGTCACCACCATGCTTCGCCATGTACTGTCCGTCGCCGTTCCCCTGAGTCTTTCCGTCATCCTCAGCGCCTGCAGCCAGAGCGAGCCGCCCAAGCCCCTGGCGCGCCCGGCCATGGTCGTGCAGCCGCAGCCGGCGCGCGCCGCTACCGAGGCGTACCCGGGCGAGGTGCATGCGCGCTACGAGCCGGACCTGGCGTTCCGCATCGGCGGCAAGGTGAGCAAGCGCCTGGTGGACAGCGGTGCAAGGGTGCGTCGCGACCAGCCGCTGGCGGAGCTCGACCCGGAAGACGTACGCCTGCAACTGGAGGCCACCCGCGCCCAGGTCGCTGCCGCCGAGGCCAACCTGCAGACCGTGCGCACCGAGTACCAGCGCTACAAGACGCTGCTGGAGCGCAAGCTGGTCAGCCAGTCGCAGTTCGACAACATCGAGAACACCTACCGCGCCGGCGAGGCGCGCCTTAAGCAGATTCGCGCGGAATACGACGTGGCGCGCAACCAGGCCGAATACGCGGTGCTGCGCGCCCCGCAGGACGGCGTCATCGCCACGCGTCGCGTCGAGGTCGGCCAGGTTGTAGCGGCGGGGCAGACGGTCTTCACCCTGGCCGCCGATGGCGACCGCGAAGTGGCGATCAGCTTCCCCGAGCACGCCATCGAGCGCTTCCGCATCGGCGAGAACGTCAGCGTCGAGCTCTGGTCGCAGCCGGACAAACGCTTCAGCGGGCATATCCGCGAGCTTTCGCCGGCCGCCGACCCGCAGTCGCGCACCTTCGCCGCGCGGGTCGCCTTCGACGACGCCAAGGTGTCCGCCGAAATCGGCCAGAGCGCCCGTGTCTATGTCTCGACCGATGGCCAGGTGCCGCTGTCCGTACCGCTCGCGGCGGTCAGCGCCGAAGGCGGCCAGGCGTTCGTCTGGGTGGTCGATCCGGCTACCTCGACCCTGCACCGCCAGCCGATCCGCATAGGACCCTTCGCCGAGGACCGCGTGCCCGTGCTCGAAGGCCTCAAGGCCGACGACTGGGTGGTGGCGGCCGGCGTGCAGGTGCTGCGCGAAGGTCAGCAGGTGCGCCCGGTGGACCGGGACAATCGTTCGGTCAAGCTGCTGGCGAAGGAGTAACGCAGGATGCGCTTCAACCTTTCTGCATGGGCTCTGCAGAACCGCCAGATCGTGCTCTATCTCATGCTCCTGCTGGGTATCGCCGGGGTGCTTTCCTACACCCAACTCGGCCAGAGCGAAGACCCGCCGTTCACCTTCAAGGCCATGGTGGTGAAGACCAACTGGCCCGGTGCGACGGCCGAGGAAGTCTCGCGCCAGGTCACCGAGCGCATCGAGAAGAAGCTGATGGAGACCGGCGACTACGACCGCATCGTCTCCTTCTCGCGGCCGGGCGAGTCCCAGGTGACCTTCGTCGCCCGCGAGGACTTCCATTCCGCCGACATTCCCGAGCTCTGGTACCAGATCCGCAAGAAGGTCAGCGACATCCGTTACACGCTGCCGCAAGGCATCCAGGGGCCCTTCTTCAACGATGAGTTCGGCACCACCTTCGGCAACATCTACGCGCTGTCCGGCAAGGGCTTCGACTACGCGGTGCTCAAGGATTACGCCGACCGCATCCAGCTGCAGCTGCAGCGCATCAAGGATGTCGGCAAGGTCGAGCTGGAAGGCCTGCAGGACGAGAAGATCTGGATCGACCTGTCGAACACAAAGCTGGCCACCCTCGGTCTGCCGCTGGCGGCGGTGCAGAAGGCACTGGAAGAACAGAACGCGGTCACCGCGACGGGCTTCTTCGAGACGGCCAGCGACCGCGTGCAGCTGCGCGTGTCGGGGCGCTTCGATTCGGTGGAGGACATCCGCCAGTTCCCCATTCGCATAGGCGACCGCACTTTCCGCATCGGCGACGTGGCCGACGTGCATCGCGGCTTCAACGACCCGCCCGCGCCGCGCATGCGCTTCATGGGCGACGACGCCATCGGCATCGCCGTGTCGATGAAAAGCGGCGGTGACATCCTGGTGCTGGGCAAGGCACTGGAGGACGAGTTCCACACGTTGCAGCAGAACCTGCCGGCCGGCATGGAGCTGCGCAAGGTGTCCGACCAGCCGGCGGCGGTCCGCGAGGGCGTTGGCGAGTTCGTCCGCGTGCTGGCCGAGGCGCTGGTCATCGTGCTGCTGGTGAGCTTCTTCTCCCTCGGCCTGCGTACCGGCCTGGTGGTGGCACTGTCGATCCCGCTGGTGCTGGCGATGACGTTCGTCTGCATGCGCTACTTCAACATCGGCCTGCACAAGATTTCCCTGGGCGCGCTGGTGCTTGCCCTCGGCCTGCTGGTGGACGACGCGATCATCGCGGTGGAGATGATGGCGGTGAAGATGGAGCAGGGCTACGACCGCCTGAAGGCGGCCAGTTTCGCCTGGACCAGCACGGCCTTCCCGATGCTCACAGGCACCCTGGTCACCGCCGCCGGCTTCCTGCCGATCGCCACTGCGCAGTCCGGTACCGGCGAGTACACCCGCTCGCTGTTCCAGGTGGTGACCATCGCCTTGCTGGTGTCCTGGGTTGCCGCGGTGATGTTCGTGCCCTACCTGGGTGACAAGCTGCTGCCGGACCTGGCCAAGATTCACGCCGCCAAGCACGGCGGCAGCGACAAGGGCCACGATCCCTATTCGACCGCCTTCTACCAGCGCTTCCGGCGCCTGGTGGAGTGGTGCGTGGTGCACCGCAAGACGGTGATCGTCCTCACCCTGCTGGCCTTCATCGGCTCCATCGGCCTGTTCCGCCTGGTGCCGCAGCAGTTCTTCCCGCCATCGGCGCGCCTGGAGCTGCTGGTCGACCTCAAGCTGGCCGAGGGCGATTCGCTCACGGCCACCGACGAGCAGGCCAAGCGCCTGGAGAAGATGCTTTCCGGCCATCCGGGCATCGAGAACTACGTGGCCTACGTCGGCACCGGCTCGCCGCGCTTCTACCTGCCGCTGGACCAGCAACTGCCGGCGGCCAGCTTCGCCCAGTTCGTGGTGCTGACCAAGGACCTGAAGAGCCGCGAGCAAGTCCGCCAGTGGCTGATCCAGCGCATGGCCGAGGACTTCCCCACGGTGCGTACCCGCATCAGCCGCCTGGAGAATGGCCCGCCGGTGGGCTACCCCGTGCAGTTCCGCGTTTCCGGCGAGCACATTCCGGTGGTCCGCGAGCTGGCCCGTCAGGTGGCGGCGAAGATGCGCGAGAACCCGCACCTGGTGAACGTGCACCTGGATTGGGAAGAACCGAGCAAGGCGATCTACCTCAACGTCGACCAGGATCGCGCCCGCGCGCTGGGCGTGAGCACCCAGGACATCTCGCAGTTCCTGCAGAGTTCGCTGACCGGCGCGACCGTCAGCTACTACCGCGAGGATGACGAGCTGATCGAGATCCTCCTGCGCGGCGACGAGCGCGAGCGGCGCGACCTGTCGCAGCTGCCGAGCCTGGCGCTGCAGACCAGCAGCGGCCGCAGCGTGGCGCTGTCGCAGGTGGCGACCCTGGAGTATGGCTTCGAGGAAGGCATCATCTGGCGGCGCAACCGCCTGCCGACCGTCACGGTGCGCGCCGACATCTACGACGACTCGCTGCCGGCGACCCTGGTCAAGCAGGTCTCGCCGACCCTCGATACGATCCGCGCCAACCTGCCCAACGGCTACCTGCTTCAGGTCGGCGGCACGGTGGAGGACTCGGCCAAGGGCCAGAACTCGGTGAACGCCGGCGTCCCGCTGTTCATCGTCGTGGTGATGACCCTGCTGATGGTCCAGCTGCGCAGTTTCTCGCGCACCGCCATGGTGTTCCTCACCGCGCCCCTGGGGCTGATCGGCGTGGCGGTGTTCCTGCTGCTGTTCCAGAAGCCCTTTGGCTTCGTCGCCATGCTGGGCACCATCGCGCTGTCGGGGATGATCATGCGCAACTCGGTGATCCTGGTGGACCAGATCGAGCAGGACATCGCCCATGGCCTGGACCGCTGGCACGCGATCATCGAGGCCACGGTGCGGCGCTTCCGCCCGATCGTGCTGACCGCCCTGGCAGCGGTGCTGGCGATGATCCCGCTGTCGCGCAGCGTGTTCTTCGGGCCGATGGCGGTGGCGATCATGGGCGGCCTGATCGTGGCTACCGCGCTGACGTTGCTGTTCCTGCCGGCGCTCTACGCCGCCTGGTTCCGGGTGAAGAAGGAGAGCCAGGCGTAGGGCGTATAACCGTTCGCGGTTATGTGCCGATACACCTCGCTTGACGGCAACTCCGTTGTGATGCTCGGCATTTTCATTGCAGCCCAGTTCAGCTCCGAGCCGACCGGCAACCACGGCCAAACGGCGTATAACCCGGAGGGTTATACGCCCTACGAACCGGAAGCTTTGGCTTCACGGAATCGGCGCCCCCGAATCCCGCTCGCGCACCGCCTGGGCAAAGCCCACGGCCTCGCAACGCGCCTTGAAGCGCACGCCCTCCGGGCTGTGGCGGGTGATGCCGTCGAACAGCGTGGCGAACATCTGCGTGCTCTCCAGGCCCATGTTGTGGAAGGCCTGGTTGATCATCAGTTTCTGCATCATCAACTGGTTCTTAGGGATGCCCTGCATGCGTGCGGCCAGCGCATCGACCGTGGCGTCCAGGTCGGCCAGCGGCACGCTCTGGTAGACCAGGCCCAGGCGCTGCGCTTCGCGGCCGTCGATGAGGTCGCCGGTGAGCAGCATGCGCTTGGCCTTTTCCGGGCCCAGGCGATAGACCCACATGGCGGTGGTCGGGCAGCCCCAGACCCGCGCCGGCGGATAGCCAATCTGCGCTTCCTCGGCCATCACGATCAGGTCGCAGCACAGCGCGATATCGCTGCCGCCGGCCACCGCCGGGCCGTTGATCTTGGCGATCACCGGCTTGTAGCTGCGGAACAGGCTCATGAACTGCTCGGTGTTCCGCTTCATCAGCGCGTAATCGACCATCGGGTCCCAGGGCATTTCCTGGCTGCCGTAGACCCCGCGCGGGTTCTCGGCGAAGAACTTGAGGTCGTAGCCGCTGCAGAAGCCACGCCCGGCGCCGGTGAGGACGATGACGTGGACGGCGTCGTCGGCATTCGCGCGGGCCACGGCGGCCTCGATGTCGCCGGGCATGCGGTCGTCGATGGCGTTGAGTCGCTCGGGGCGGTTGAGGGTGAGGGTGGCGACGCGTCCTTCGACGCTGTAGAGCACGGTGGACTCGCTCATGGGCTTCTCGCTGGTCGGGGTTCGGAGGTGGGCTTGGCTAGTTGCAGAAAATAAGTAAACTGAATTCACTTTTTCTGTCCAGTGCCACGAGTCCCGCCATGCCCGATCTTTCCGCCAAGGCCCTGAAAACCCGCGCCAGCCTGCTGGAGGCCGCGCGAGATGACCTGTTGGAGTTCGGCGGCGGCCTGGAAGTGGGCCGCGTAGCCGAGCGTGCCGGCGTCTCCGTCGGGCTGATCTACCGCTACTTCGCCTCGCGCGCCGGCCTGCTGGCTGCCGTCGCGGAGGACTTCTACGACCGCTACCAGGCCCAGGTGATGGTCGCTGACCCGCTGCCCGATGCCAGCGACTGGAGCCTGCGCGAAGAGCAACGGGTACGCCGCGCGGTCGAGTTCGTCTATGCCGAACCGTTGGCGCCTCTGGTGCTGGTCAGCCTGGCGCGAGAGCCGGAAGTGGCCGCGCTGGAGGCGCAGCGCATCGCCGAGAACATCCGCCAGGGCGCCGACAACATCCGCCGTGGCCAGGCCGCCGGCCAGCTCAACGCGAGCCTCGACCCGCAGCTGGTCTCGGCGATGATCCTCGGCGGCCTGCACCAGGCGCTGCTGGAAGCGCTTGCGCGCCAGCCCAGGCCGCCGGCCGAGCAGCTGGCGCGCCAGCTCTGGCACTTCATTCGCGGCGCGCTGGCGCCGATCACTGCCTGACAGGGAAGAGGAGGCGAAGATGCACCGAGAGACGCAAGTGCGGTTACTGCGAAAGGTTCTGGCGCTGGCCGAACAGGGTGTTTCCGATTGCGCTGAAACCCCGTCGGCCCTGCCGGTAACGGCGTATCTAGATGAGGCTCGCTATCGCCGCGAGCGCGAGGAAGTCCTGCTGCGCGAGCCGGTGCTGGTGGCACGCTCCAGTGAAATCCCCAACGGCCATTTCCTCACCCGCGAACTGCTGGTGCCGGTGTTGCTGACACGCGACGAGCAAGGCCGCCTGCGCGCTTTCCTGAATGTCTGCAAGCATCGCGGCACGCAGTTGGTGGCAGAGGAAAGCGGCAGCAACCGAGTCTTCGTCTGTCCCTACCACGCCTGGTCGTACAACCCGGACGGCAGCTTGCGCGGCATTCCCCACGGCTACGGTTTCGAGGGTGCCGAGCGGGCCTGCCTGAACCTCACCGAACTGCCGGTGGCCGAGCGTTTCGGCGCAGTGTGGGCAAGGCTGTCGCCAGGGCCGGCGCTGGACCTGGATGCGTTCTTCGGCGAAGAGATCCTCGCCGACTTCGAGAGTTTTGCTGTCGACGACCATGTGCTCTTCGACCCCCGCGACATCCGCCGGCCGGTGAACTGGAAGCTGACCGTCGACACCTTCCTCGAGAACTACCACGTGGCCAAGGCGCACCAGGCGACCATCGACCACCTGTTCTGGCCCAACCTGGGCAGCTTCGAGCGTTTCGGCCAACACATCCGCAACTACTACGTGAAGCGCAACCTGCGCGAGCTGCCCGGGCAGCCGGAAGACCAATGGGACCTGCGCCGCCACGGCAACCTGCTCTATTACCTCTGGCCGAACACTCTGGTGCTGGTGGAGCCTGACCACATCGACTTCACCAGCGTGTACCCGGACGGCCCGCTGGCCACGCGCGTGCTCAGCCACACGCTCCTGCCCGAGGACCCGGCGACCGAAAAGGCCCGGCGCTACTTCGAGAAGAACAACGAAATCCTCTACGCCGCCCTGGAAGAGGACTTCGCCATGGCCACGCGGGTGCAGAACGGCATTCGTTCAGGGGCCAGCGCCCGCCTCTGGCACGGCCGCTTCGAGGTCGCGCTGAAGTGGTTCCACCAGAACCTCGACGAGGCTCTGGACGACCCAAGCGTCATCGCCTGACGCAAACGAAAACGCCCGGCACTTAGGCCGGGCGTTCTGCATTTCGGGTGGCGTCAGCGCACTGCATCCACGCGGATGCGCACGGGCTGCGGATCGCTGCCATCGAGCTTCACGCTATGCCGCTCGGTGCTGATGAACTTCAGCTTGCCGCCAATCTCGATACGCGCGCTGACCGCGTAGCTGTGGCCTGGCTTAACCTGCGCCGGGTCGTAGTTTAGCGTGAACGCAATCGGCACCTGCTTGCCGCTGGGCAACACCTGGCTGGCCAGCACCGTGGCCGGCGCATCGGCCAGCGAGACATCCTGCAGGCTCACGGAAACCTGTGCGCTCGGCGGCAACGCGATGCGCTGCAGATAGAACACCTCGCCACTGAGCGAAGCGCTCTGCGGGGCCGAAGTAGACGAGCAGGCAGCCAGCAGGCCGGTGGCGAGAACGAGGGGGAGGGCGGTGAACTTCATCGGCGGATTCCTTCCGGGTAGATCGGGTGTGATCCGACCCAGCATAGGCCGATTGGTTGCAGCGGGTTTTGTAAGTGGAATTTTCCTTGATCTGCCGCAACCCCGGCGCGAGTGCGCCGGGGATTGGTGTCACTCGGTGATCTTCTGGAAGCTGCCGTCGAACATGTCGAGGTTGCGCCCATCGGTCAGGCCATACAGCGAGTAGCTGCGCGACAGTCGCGCACCGCCGTCGCGGGTCAGCGGGGCCCAGGCCAGGTTGGCGCGGCGCATGGTCGAACTGCTCATCAGCTCGTCGAAGGGGATCGAAACGTAGATGCCTTTATCGAAGCTACCTTCGCCGTACTCTTCCTTGGACGCGGTGGTCAGCGTCACCCAGCCGCCAAAGCGCACGCCGTTGCTGAATTCGCGCGACAGGTCGAGGGTGGTGCCCCAGTCACGCGCCAGGTAGCGGCCAACGCTGACGGCTGCGAGCACGTCCTGGAAGTCGGTCTTCAGGTAGCCGGTGACATGGCCGGTGAGGACCTTGTAGTCACGCAGGCCGAAGCCCTGGTCGAAATCGCGCTGGCGCACGTAGTTGAGGTCGGTACCCAGCGCCCAGCGTTCGCCCATCGGCCGGTACAGCAGCTCGCCGCCGACGCCGGCGAACATCGACTCCAGGTAGCCGCCGTAGACCATGCCATAGAGGTCTTCGTCCAGGCGTTTGGCCTTGTTCAGCTGGAAGTCGGTCATGGTGACGTCGGAGGTCGTCCAGTACTCGCGCAGATAGGTGCGTACGCGCGGCAGGTTGCTGGGCGCGTCGTACTTGAACTTGTCGAAGTTGTTCACCAGGTTGGCGCTGAGCGAGCCGTTCCACCAGGTGTCCGGGGTGAAGCGGTACTCGGCGCCGGCATCCGCGGTGAACTGGTAGAGGAGGAAGCCGTCGGGGCCGCCGACGTTCTGCTTGTAGCCCAGGCCGAATCCGTAGCTGAACGGGGCCGGCTTCTGCCGGAAGAGCTCCTTTTCCTCGCGCGGCAGCGGCCAGTTCTGCTCGGTGCCGCGACGCAGGTCCTCGAGCGGGCGTTCGTGCTGCACCACTGCGCGGAAGGTCTCGCGGGGCACGCTGGTTTCGACCACCGGCATGTCGTAGCGCTTGTCGACCACGGTGAAGTACTTGATGTCGTCGTCGACACTGTTGTCGAGAATGCGGGCCGCGCGACCAACCGCCTTGGGTGGGTAGAGATAGCGGGTCTGCTCGCCGTAAACGACGATCTCCGAGTCGCGCTGGGCGATGCGCTCGACCTTGTAGCCGGCGTTCTTCTCCAGGCGCCGCGAGACGTTGGCCCAGTCCACCTGGTCCGGGTGCAGGTCCGGCGTCTTGGCCGGCAGGGACTCGGCCGGTGGGTCGTAGGTCTTGGCCGGTGCGGTGCGGGTGGCGAAGTTGGTGTGCAGGGTGATGCCGAACATGGCGGTGTTGCCGCGTTCCCAGCCGGCCGTGAGGTCCACCGAGTCGCCGGCCTTGAAGACGAAGCCGAGGTTGATCGGGGAGCTCTGGTCCTGGTTGTTACTCAGCGGCTCGCGCTTGTAGTCGTTGCCGTCGTATTCCAGCTTGACCGAGAGGCGATCCCAAGGCGTCTGCCACTGGACGCCGCCGAACAGCGCGGGCGAGCCGCGGTAGTAGTTACTGAGGTCGAACGAGCCGGCATTGGCCACGTCGCTGGTCGGAATCGGGCGGTTGTCGTACTTGTCGTCGATCCAGCCCAGCGGGTTGTCGAAGTCGCCCCGATTGCCCAGGTAGCCCCAGGCAACGCCCAGGCTCAGGTCGAAGTTGCCGAAGCGCTTGTTGCCGACGAAGTATTCGCTGGAGAACAGGCCGGTACCGCCGACGTCCAGGAAACCGGCAGCGACTTCCGGCGTCCAGCGGCTCTCGCGCAACAGGCGGAATTTGGCGTCCACCGCCTTGTCCTTGTAGCTCTGGTCGCCGCTGAAGTCCTCGGCGCCGTAACGGCGGTTGCTTACCGAGGTATAGCGGAAGGAGGTCTCCATCCAGTCGAACGGCTGCAGCGAGAAGCTGTAGCGCGAGTACGGGTCGACACGGTTCGCGGTGATCGCCACCTCGCCGGCCGGCAGCATACGCGCGGTCGGCGTCTGCATCAGGCCGACGATGCCGAAGTCGTTGTGCGTGTAGCGCGGATCGGCGTGGCTAACGGTCCAGGGCAGCAACAGACACAGGGAATAGCGGAGCTTCATGGCGCCACCTCGGACAGCGGTTGGGTGGCGATGAATTCCGCAAGCTCGGCGTTCAGTTGCGGGAAGGCGCTATCGGCGTTGCCTGCCTTGAACGGGACAAGGATGGTCGCGCCCGGTGCTGGAGGCGCTGCGTCCTGGCGATTCCACAAGGTGATGCCCAGGTGGCTGATCTGCCCGTCCGGCTGGATGAGGTAGACGTAGTCATTGTCCGCCTCGGCCCGTATCGGGCACTGGTCGAGGTAGTCGCGGGCCTGCTGCAACGGGATGAAGTCCAGGGTGCAGTCGGCGGGCACTGCGCCAATCACGCGAACGGTGGTTGGACGTGCCGGGTAGATGAAGACGTCGCCGGCGCTTACGCGTTGGTTCTGCTCGGTGTCGACTTCTACGCCCACAGGGTCCAGCAGGTGCGCTCGGCGGCCGCTGACAGGCAGCGCAGCCACCTTGTTATGCAGACGCCGCGCGAGGTTCGCGAGCACGGGTTGGTCGTCAAGCAGGGCCTTCTGCTCGAGCTGCAACAGGTCAAAGAGCACGCCGGCCTTGAGCCGCTTCTGTGGCTGGACGAGCGACTGCTGCAGCCAGGCTCCGCCCAGCCAGTAGCCTTCGGCGTTGACCTGTGCGGTGCGCAGTACATCGCCGAGGCGAGTGTCAGGCGCTATCGCGATCATGCCTGCCTTGGCGGCGTCGCCGCGTACTTCCACCGAGTCGGCGGCTGAGGCGCATGTGCTCGCGAAGAGCGCGAAAGGAATCAGCAGGGAGCGGAGTTTCATTTCCCGTCTCCCTTGTACGGCCGCAGCTGGGTGATGGCCACCTGCAGGTCCGGCGTGACCTGCTGCAGGCTCTGCATCACGAAGCCGTCCTGCGGATCGACCCAGTAGCGATTGGTGGCGCTGAATCCGAGCAGCGGGGCGCTGATCTCTTCATCGACGCGCAGCAGTTCGTAGTCGCGTTCGAGAATGCTGACGCGCTCCAGGCCGACCTTGTGGAATTGGCTGGTGACGGGCACGCCATAGCGATAACCGCTGGCGAGATCGAGCCAGCGTTCGCTGGTCTGGCCGTCGGCGACCTTGTTCAGCCCGGTATGGAAAGGCGAGTCGGCGCCCAGGCGGGTGCCGGCCAGGTTGTCGGCGAAGCCGGTAGTACGCACTACCAGGCCGTCGCGCATCATCACCACCTGGTGGGACGAGGCCAGCCAGTACTGCAGGTCGCCCTGCAGACGCACCAGCGCCAGTACCGCTTCGCCGCCCTGGGTCTGCAGCTTGATCTGGTAGTAGGGCAGTGCATCGACCTGAGCCTGGTTCAGCTCAAGCGGCTGCGGGCCCTGCACGGCGGCGCGCATGGTGTCCCAGGATGCGCGCATCAGCGGATTGCACGCGCATAGGGAGAGAGCCGCCCCGGCCAGGGCGGCGAATCGAAGAATCTTCACGTTCGACCTGGGTCCGGTTTAGTTGCTGCTGTCGCTCAGGTCGTTCTTGACGTTGGCGCCTGTGCCGATGATGGTCGTCGAGGGCACGAGCTGGCTGATCAAGCGGTTCCAGCGGGTTACGCCGGCCGGGCCGACATAGACCACATCCTGCGGCTGCAGATTGAAGCGCTGGGCGAGGATGAAGGCGGTGGGCGACTGGGCATCCAGCTGGAACACCTTGGCTTTCTGGCGCGCGAGGTCCTCGACGCCGCGGATGACGTAGACAGCCTTGCCGTTGGAGCTGGCCTGGTTGAGGCCGCCCACGCTGCCGAGTGCGTCGGCCAGGTTCAGGTTCTTGGTCTTGTAGGTGATGGCGCGCGGAGCGTTGACCTCACCCATCAGGTAGACCTTGCGGCGGTCGTTGTACGGCAGATAGACCTGGTCGCCGTCCTTCAGATAGACGCTGTAAAGGTCACTCTGCTGCAGGTCGTTGAGCGCATCGAGGTTGAGCGCGTATTCACGCCCGTCGCGCTTGAGCACCAGGTTGGAGAGGTCCGCCGAGCCGGCATTCACACCGGCGGTGCTGACCGCTTCCATCAGGCTCAGCGGAGTGGTGGTGATGGGCTGCGCGCCGGCCTTGGCGAAGGCGCCGTTGACCACCACCTTCTGGCTGGCGAAACGCAGGATGGCGAGGTCGACCTGCGGGCTCTCGACGTACTGGGCCAGGCGGCTGGCGATTTCCGAGCGAACCTCTTCGATGGTCCGACCGGCGACACGCACGGTGCCGATGTACGGATAGAACAGCGTGCCGTCCGGGCGCACCAGGCGGCCGTTGGCATCGATCTGCTGCTGTTGGCCGGAAGGCGCGGTCAGCTCGGGGTGGTCCCAGACGGTGATATAGAGCAGGTCGCTGGGGCCGATGCGGTAGTCCTGCGGGTGGTAGGCCAGCAGTTCGGCCGGTACCTGGACGTCCTTTTCCGTTGCGGCGTCCACGGCCAGCAGTTTCGGAGTGATCTGGATCAGCTCGACGCGGCTGCTCTCGGCAGAGCCATCGCGGACGATGCGGCTGGTATCCATGTTCTGGCCAGGGGCGAACATGCAGCCCTGGAGCGAAAGAGCGGCGACAACGGCAACGGATAAAGAGCGGATCATGGGAAAGGAACTACGCAAATAAGCCAATACGACACCACCCGGCGGGTGCCGAGAGGTGATGAAAAAGAAGGGGCGGAACGGAAGACCCTGCCGCCTGGGGCGGCAGGGCTCAGCAGTTACTCGCTGGAATCAGCGGGTAGTGCCGGTGGTGCCGGTGGTGCCACCGGTGCCCGGGTTGCTGTCGTGGCCACCGCCGCCACCGCTGTTGGAAGCGGCTACGCCAGCTGCCACAACGGCAGCACCGATACCGACTGCGCCACCAACGGTGACACCGCCGGCAACCGGGGTAGCGAGGGTCAGCGGCGAGGATGCCGGCGGAGCAGTCGGCTTGGGCTCTTCAGCCGCCAGCAGGCTGGTGCTCAGGGTCGCCATGGCGGCGATCATCAGCAGTTCTTTCACAATGGACTCCTTGTGGGAACGTTCCTTCAGAAGAAGGGAAGGGTAAAACTGGCACTAGGCCAGTGCAAGCGAAAAAGGCCCGGCGGTCAGCGTCTACGCCGCGGCCTGGGCTGCTATCCAGAGAGGCTTTGCCGACTGCCGGAAGGCGGCACAAGTCGGGGGCTTCGGCTGGCTGCCGGGACTTTCAGGCTTTCGGTGTTCTCAATAGGCGTTCTTGTGGACGAATCCCTTAAACACCGTGAGAAAGACGATCTTCAGGTCCCACCAGAGGGACCAGTTGTGGATGTAGGCGAGGTCGTGCTCGATGCGCTTCTGCATCTTGTCCAGGGTGTCGGTTTCACCCCGCCAACCATTGATCTGTGCCCAGCCGGTGATGCCCGGCTTGACCTTGTGACGCAGCATGTAGCTGCTGATCTGCCCGCGGTATTCCTCGTTGTGCGCTACCGCGTGAGGGCGCGGGCCGACGATGGACATGTCGCCCAGCAGCACGTTGATGAACTGCGGCAGTTCGTCCAAAGAAGTGCGGCGCAGGAACGCGCCGACCGGGGTGATTCGGTCGTCGCCGCGAGTGGCCTGCACCACGTCGGCGCCGTTCTCCATGACCCGCATGCTGCGGAACTTCCAGACCTCGATCGGGCGGCCATCGATGCCGTAGCGCTTCTGGCGGAAGAACACCGGGCCGGGTGAGCTGAGCTTCACGGCGGCGGAAATCAACAGCATGGGGACGGCGATCAGGCAAAGGATCATCGCTGAAAGGATGACGTCCTCCAGGCGCTTGATCACCGTGTTCGCGCCGGTCATGGGGCTGTCGAAGATGCTGATGGTCGGCACGCCATTGATGTTCTGGCTGCGCGCATGGAGCAGCTCGAAGACGAATACGTCCGGGACGATGTAGACCGAGGCGGTCGTATCGCTGAGCTGGTTAACCAGCCACTTGATGCGCGCTTCGCTGCGCATTGGCAGGGTGATGTAGACGCGGTCGATCTCACCGGCGCGCGCCTGTTCGACCAACTCTTCCAAACCACCGGATATCGGCAGTTTGACTTTGCTGTTGCCGAGGCGGATGGGGTCGCGGCGTCTGTCGTCGAAGAAGCCGAGCAGGTCCAGGCCCATCCAGGGGGCGCCGGCGATGTTGGAAGCCAGGCGCTGGCCGAGGGGGCCGGCACCGGCGATCGCGACCGAGCGGGTGTTGAAGCCTTTGCGGCGCAGTGCATTGAGGGCGGTGCGCAGGAAGATCCGATAGCTGCACAGGCTGACCAGTACCAGGGTGAACCATTGCAGCAGCGCGACATCTTCGAGCAACTGCATGTTGACCAGGAAGTAATCGCTGAGGAACACACCGACGAAGCTGATGGCCCAGATTCCACCGACCTTGCGGACTTCCTCGCGGATACGCTCGCCGCGCCAGGACGCATATAGCTGGCCGAAATCGCTCAGCAGGTAGAACACCACTAAGGCAAGCAGGCTTGCGATTACGTGTTCCTGGTCAAAGTCACCGCCATGCCAGAAAACCACGGTTGCCATTCCGGCAAGAATTACCAGAACGTCGAGAAGCCGTTGAAGAACTGAAATACCTGCATGGTGAGAGCGCAATATTCCGCGGTCCGTACTGTTCATTTAGCCTGCCTTACTGCCAAAATCTCGCTCAAAAATACGTTGCTTTATTTTTCGGTCTTCTGACTTTGACGCATTATCGAGTATTCGGAATATAGAATTCTGGGTAGAGCTAGAGCGTCATGAAGGTATCTTTTTGCAAGTCTTTTAGGCTCGGAAAGTATCCGGAATGCCCACTCCATTCTAATTCGTTGAACCCATATAGGTGCGCGCTTTGTCCTTCCAGATAAAAAGTCTATCGATGCACCAACACATAGGCCTATGCCACATGCTTTGCTTGACTCAGTAACTCTCATTGCGAGTATTTCCTGTCTTGGGCAACCAACGGCATAAATTGTGAAGTCAGCTTTCTTGCTTATTATGTAGTTAATGCATTTGTTTACCTCTTCCGGACTGTTAATGAAACCCATGGGAGGAGAGTGATGGTGAACTGTGGCGTTAGGATACGTCGATTTTATAGCTTCTATATCTTGCTTGTTGGAGCCAATTACGCAGAATGATAGCTCTATTGTGTTGGTCAGTTTAAATAATTCCGCTGTTAGCGTGCTTCCCGGTATAACAGGAGGGGTCGTGCCAGTGAGTACCTTAAAGATCGGTGACAGAATTTTGCTGTCGCAAACATGGTAGGCGGCGGCTCGGTATGCATCTCTGAGGGTGCTGCTTTCGTTTAACTGGCAGATGTGGTTTATATTTGGGGTTACTATGTATAGATGCTTTTCTTTCTTTTTGTCTAGCAGTTCATCTATTAATGTTGATATGTCGAATCTATAGGGAGTTATGTCGAAGGGGTTACGCATTAGGACTCTCCGGCGAAACAGGTCTGCTCGAAATTTCCATAACCCCACCGATAATCGAGATTAATATCTGGAAGATAAATAGTGTCATTCCACATGCTAGCCCGATTTCTGTGGGGACATTAATTATATGTAATGCGCCTATAGTGCTGAGTTCTCGGAATCCTATACCTGCAACTGAGATGGGGATCATTAGAGCCAGCGAGACGACGGCTCTGACAAAACAAGCGTCAAGCCAGGAGATTTCAGCGTTTAGGGAGGAACATATAATGTACAAGCTTGCCGCAGTTAGAAGGAACGAGCCTACGGACCAGAGCGTCATTTTTAATAGCTCCCTGATACGATAATGGATTGAGGTGTATTGATTGGTTGCTGGCGAAATGTCGATTTTATATTTTTTTGAGAATAGAGGGATTTTGTTTGAGAGACTTAATAAAATTCTTCGCAGCGGTATTGGTAGACTTTTTAGAGAGCAGAAAGGTGTCACTATAATTAGTGCAGATGCAAGGCTGATAAGGATGTATCCGATAACTGTTGAATTGGCTTTTGCAATCTGCGTTTGTTCTCTAAAGGCAAAGAAATAGCCGGCCACCATGAAGATTATGGAGAATTGTTGAAGTTTGTTTACAACGATGCTTTCGATGGTGTTCGAATGGGCTATATTCATGCTGTGGTATTTTTTCCAGCGGACTGCCGCGGTTAAGCCTGCCGGCATAAATAAAGCGTAAAAGCGCGTCTGAAAATCTATTTCAAGTAGCTTTATGTACAGGTTGGGCTGGGAAATAGTCTTGTTTTTCAGGTTTTCATAAATCTGTGCGGAATTTAATGCGACAGTTCCAAGTATGTTGAGCAGGAATGCAGCTGTTACATGAGTTGGTGAAATTTTACTTAGTGAAAGCAACAGAGCTTCGGTGTTTGTGATTCTGTATATGGTGCAAATTGCGATGGTGGTTATTATTGCTTTGAATGCGTTTTTGGATTTTTGACTTTTCAAAAATGCTTTCATGAGAGTATAAGAATCTCTTCTAGCGATTTTCTCGGGGACTCGGCTACTAAGAGCCTCTCCGGCATTTCTCCTGCGGCAATTAGCGTTATTATTATTTCGTCGTGAGGAATGCCGGACACTTTATGAAGTTTTATATTTCGATTAGCAGTAGATGACCAGTTTAGAAAACAGGTTCCAACCCCCAAGTAGTGGAGGGCATAAACTAGGCTCATCGCCATTAAGCCGCCATCGACGAAAGCCTGGTTTCTTTCCGAGGCTCCCTCAAAGCAAGCAAGTTTTGAAGTGACAATTAATATGTGGCTGGCCTGGTCGCCAAATCCTGTATTTCCATTTTGCAATGAAAGAATTCTTTTTTTGTCGTCCGTTTTTGAAAACGAATAAACCTTGGCTGTCTGTCTGTTGCAGACTGATGGTGTTTTTAGTGCTATTTCTACTGCTTCTTTTATTGTTTCGTCAGGTATTGCATTCTTAGTGAATTGTCTGATGCTGTGTCTGCTGTTTGCTAGTTCTAAAAAATTTGATTTAGCTCTGCTGTTTATTTCGCTTTTACAAATGCTGATTGTTCCCCCAGGAAGAGGCGGGGTTCCCTGGAAATTAAGAGCGTGCTTAAGTTCATGCGTGACGCTGTCTATCCACGATGTGTCTTCATTTATGGTCTTATGAAAATGTGAATAGGCAGTTAAGGTGTTTATTGAAAGCTCATAAAGCTCCGGGTTGTTGAATTTCTTTTTGTGGATTAATAGCAAGTAGGCAAGGTTCTGTATTACCTTTATCCCGAATCTGGGCTTCGGCTTAGATAAAGATAGTCCTTTTTCAATTCTGTGGGCTTCTTTAAGTATGCTTGCCTCAAGCCGAGCTTGGTTCTTTTTCGGATTTAAGGTGCCCGAGAACATTGCAAAGCGAACTGAATCATATGTGTAATTTGGGATGAATATTGCCAGGTTTATATATGCTTTAATTCTCCATTTGAGCTGCGGAGGGATCATCTCCTTTATCTTTTGAATGATCATTTCGCCAGCAGGTCCCTTGCAATTATGAAATTCATCTCGGAAAGATTTTTCGATTTATTTATTGCGTCAATGTTTATCTGCGTTGCAAGTGCCAGTTGGTAGGCGGAGATTAAAGAGTCTCCGCTGATATTTTTGGCGTCAATAGTTAGTTCTTTTGAGGCGGAATCTCCATAGATATCTCGCATAATTCCATACGCCTTTCTGCTGTATGCAATGCTTACAGTCGGTATGTGCTGAGATAGGGATGCGATTGTTGCATGAGTGCGAGTTCCAACTAAGCACTCTGTTAGCCCGATTATGCCTTTAAGCTCTATCGCGGAGTGCTCGCCAAAAAGTATGCGAATGCTTTCTTTTTTTCTCGACCTTTTAAGTACTTCGTAGCATGCGATAAGGTCGTTGTTACTTGGGTTTGTCTCCATTACGTGTGGGACGAGAATGGCGCATTTGCCCTCTTCTGTAATGAAGTCAATTAGTGCGGCAAAAGCTTCGTAGTAATGATGCTTATCAAGGTTGGAGTATTTAATTATTCCTTGGCTAATGGATATTGATACGAGCTTTTTATCTGCCCCTAGCCCATAAAGGGACTCTAGCAGTGCTGACGCATCGCTTCGGGGAAGA
The DNA here is from genome assembly GCF_041409665.1 of Pseudomonas sp. QL9. NCBI lineage: Bacteria > Pseudomonadati > Pseudomonadota > Gammaproteobacteria > Pseudomonadales > Pseudomonadaceae > Pseudomonas > Pseudomonas sp. QL9. Next base: position 1,393,029 of record NZ_CP166971.1, on the reverse strand, counting down.
GTGGGAAGAGTGAACGCAACATCTGCGGTTAAATGTAGGCTTGTTTGTGCGTCGAGTCTCTTTAAATATTCATATGACTCGGATTCACGAACGCTGATTGCTGCAACATTTTCTATTGCTTTTAGGAAATAGCTTTCATCTTTTTGGGTGAGTGGCCCAATAGAGTGGGAGCATAAATAAGACTTTTGCTTTTTGGCCAGGATCGGATAAGCCAAGTGTTTTCTTATGTTGCCATAGTCGGAGGTGAATATGTCTCCACCGCTGGATATAACAAGGTCTGCTTGTTTGATAATGGAGATCGAGTTCGTCGCATAGCCAAGCAAGTTAGTTGGTAAAAGATTTTCTGCGACCAAGGCACCTTTGTAGAGGGCCTTGTTTAGGGATTTAAATTGGAAGTGATCAGGTGATTTTGTTAAGTAAGCTAGAACAACTTTGGCCTTGCTGCTAAATCTCCAGTTGTCATAGGTAGGATCATTCGAGTGAATGGTAAATTCTGCCTCTGGGATATGTTGTTGTATTCCAATAATTTTTGAGGCTACTAAGGCCTCACATCCTCTGTTTCGCGCGCCCGTATGGTTTGTGATAGAAATTTTCATCTATTTGAATCCTTCTGGGTGACGAGGCCTTTTGCAGATTTATATGTGATAGATTCACATGTAAAAATAACTGCGGTGAGAAGTATTATGTAGTTAAGATTGATGAGATTTTCTTGCAGTAGGGCGTTTGCCCAGTAAACTATCCAGGCGCTCTTCGATGTGTCTGACTGCAGTTTTCTAAAAATTCTTATAACTAGTGCAACTGCAACGGTCGCGCCAATCAGACCAGTTTGGTAAATAAGTAGGCCTAGCCCGCTTTCCGCCCCTCCGCTCAGCCAGTCATCATTTGAGATGTCACCAAGAAGTGCGGACTTCAAGATATTACCGCTCGATCCAACTCCATGGCCAATTAAAGAGCTAATGTTTGGAGTGTTTATGGCTTGGATGAATGGGGTTGCTAAACCAATTAGATGGACGTTAGCGCTGGTCTTCAAGTCCGAAGAGCCGTTAATGTATAGATAAATAAGGGCTAATGTTATTAGTGTGTATGCGGGGGCTTTCCACTTAAAACGTTTAATCGCAAGCGGGATCAAGATGCTGCCGAGCATCCAAATTATGGCGCCTTTTGATAGACTGCTAATTGTTAGTGCGGCTAGAAGGAAAAGACCTATATATCTCTTTTGGGCAGAAAGTATGGTGGCAAGTGCCGCACACAAATATCCGAATAATATTGGATCTTCTGATGTTCCTGAGAATCTTAGGTAAAGAGAGTCCCCCACTGAACTCCACCAGTTCCTTGGTAGTCCTGATATTAACTCGTACCCTTTGGCTTCCTGGTGGGTTACAAAAAAATCAGAGGGGATAAGTAGATAGCTTATTATAAATCCGGCAGGTGCCGTAATGAGGATGGGGTTTATCCAGGCTTGATAATTTAAGTTGTTGCTTCTTGTGGGGGGGGATTTTAGAAATGTTGCAATTGCGATTACTGAGAGGTAAAGAGGGATATAGCTGTTGGCAAGATACTGAAATTTTACAGACGTATAATCTACCGGAATTAGCGCGGAAAGAAGTATGCATATGCCGAAGGTGCTTTCGATGCTCAGTACGTTTATTTTACGTCGATTGAAGAAGACGTAGACGCAGAGGGTTCCGCAAATTGAGAGATTTTTTGTCAGTGCTAATGCTGTTCTAATTTCGCTTGGGCTAACATCTGATATTTTGGGGGAGAAGATTGCAATGTAAAATGCAAGTACGTAGTAAGCAATCAAGATTGACATGCATGCTTGAATGCTGCTTTTTGAATTGAGTGAGGCTGCAAATATTAGGGAGAGGAAAAATGGTAATACTCTAAGCGCCACCTCACCGTGCCTGCCAGCCAGTATGGCGAGGGCTCCAATAGTTAAGAGCGCTCCCCCCGCCATCAGTATGCTGACAGTGTTTTGTGAGATTGAAATGGCTTTTTTAGTATTTATAGCGGGGGGGCTAATAAGCTGCATGGGTCCGCGGAGTTTTAATAGATAGGCACGCTACCGCCCCAGGATTATTAGTCGTTTTCCTGAGAACTTGGCTAGCGGCATGTGAATGTCGACCTGCCGGTCGTTAGGCAGGGCTGGTGAGGGTGATGAAGTATGCAGAATGGCTGCATTTCTTCCTTTGCCTCGGTGTCTCCCCATCTATTGGGGGTTAATATCTGTAGGTGTTAAATACAGATTTGAATCTTTTGAGTTTTACGAGCTATGTCCAGAATTCTTAGAAATTTGGCGATGCAGGACGTTCCTTGTTATCTGATGCTTTTATTTTGAAAGTACTAAGCATCGATCGTTGCCACGCGGTGGAGTGCCACGCTGACTACGATCTCGCGCTGAAGTAAGTTGAGAAGTAGCAATACTCGCCCGTCGCCATTTTTCTCTAGGAAGATGGCTTCGATTTGCTGCAGGCCGGGTTCGAAGATCGCTACTCGGTCGCCCGCGCTCAGGGCAGGTTTGATACTGCTTTGGTGAGCGATCAACTGGCTCACGATGGCATCCGGGATGGGGGCGGGACGACCGCCGAAACTCACGATCTGATTGACCCCACGAGTGGAGCGGATGGGCAGCCAATTGTCGTCCACCCGATCCAGGTGAATGAACAGATAGCCGGGGAAGAGCGGCTCAGTGAGTTGCTGCAGTTTTCCCTTTTGCAGTCGCTCAACTTCATGGGTGGGCAGCAGGCACTGGTATCCCTGGCGCTCCAGATGCTCCAGCGCGCGCATGTCCTGGCGCGGTTTGCACTGGATCAGGTACCACTGTTTTCCGGTTGCGTCCGGCATGTTTCCCTCTCTGCAGGTCAATTGCATCTGCTGCATTTCTGGATTCCCGCCTACGCGGGAACGACGAATCCATAGATGGAGGCCTTCCGTGGCCTCTTTCCGGGGTCAGGCTTTGTCCGACTTGTATTCGTAGTGGTAGTAGCCGTAGCCGCCGTACCCGTAGTAGGCCGAGGCTCGTTTTTCCACGCCGTTGAAGATCGCGCCTTTCAGTTCGATGCCGTTCTGCGCGAAGCGGCGGATGGTCAGGTCGATTTCCCGCGCCGGGTTCAGTCCGAAGCGGGTGACGATCAGGTTCGTGCCCGACTGGCGGCCGACGATGGCGGCATCGGTCACGGCCAGCAGCGGCGGGGTGTCGAGGATCACCAGGTCGAACTGTTTGCTCGCCTCTTCGAGGAAGGCGGTGAAGTTCGGGTGCATCAGCAGTTCCGACGGGTTCGGCGGAATCTGCCCGCGCGGAATGAAGTGGAAGCCTTCGATGTCGGTGGTGCGCACGGCAGTAGCGAAGTCGCAGCGCTTCACCAGCAGGTCGGACAAGCCGTTCTCCTCGCCGCTGTTCAGCACCTTGTGCAGATAGCCTTTGCGCATGTCCACGTCGACCAGCAGGACGCGCTGGCCAGTCTGAGCAATGACGGCCGCCAGGTTGGAGGACACGAAGGTCTTGCCGACCGCGGGGCTCGGGCCGGAGATCATCAGGCGGTTGTTGCCGGCTTCCAGCATGGCGAAGTGCAGGCTGGTGCGCAGGCTGCGCAGGGATTCGATGGCGAGGTCGGTCGAGTGGCTGATGGCGAGGAGCGGCGCAGCCTTGGCGGCACGGCCACGGCCTTTGTCGCGCTTATCCTCTTCGGCTTTCTGCAGGACGCTGTACGGAATGGATGCGTAGACCGGCAGGCCCAGTTGTTCGATGGCGTCCGGAGTCTCGATACCGCGGTTAAGGGCTTTGCGCAGCAGCACCAGGCCGATCGCGAAGAACAGGCCGAGCAGGGTGGCGACCAGTACTACGAGCGGCTTTTTCGGCTTGACCGGCTTGGTGGTGTCGACGTCGGCCGTGTCGATGATGCGCACGTTGCCCACAGCGCCGGCGCGCATGACGTCGAGTTCCTGGGCCTTGTTCAGCAGTTGGGTGTAGATGGCCGTGCTGACCTGTACGTCGCGGGTCAGGCCCAGCAGTTCCTGCTGGGTCGCCGGCAGTCCTTCGACCTTGCGCGACAGGCCATTCTGCTTGCTGGTCAGTTCGCCGATCTGCTTCTGCAGTGCCTGGTAGGCCGGGTGCTGGCGGGTGAACTTGCGGTCCATCTCTGCCTGCTGCAGCTTCAGCTCGGAGATGTTGGTGTCCAGGGCTACGATCTGGTCGAGCAGGGCCTTGGTTTCCAGGCTGATGTCCGCGGATTTGGCGCGAGTCTGATAGCTGCTAAGCGCGTCCTCGGCCTTCTCCAAATCACGGCGCACGTCAGGCAGTTGGCCACGCAGGAACTCCAGGCTGGACGCCGCTTCGGCGGAGGCGCGTTCGACGTTCTGGCGAACGTAGAGCTTGCTGATCTCGTCCAGCACCTGCAGCGCGCGATCGGGCTCGTCGTTTTCCAGCGACAGGCTGATGATCCCGGATTCCTTGCCGGTTTCGCTGACGTTGAGGTTGTCCTGGTAGTCGAGGATGGTGGTCAGGCGGCGTTCACGGACAACGTTGAAATGCGTGCCCGGGTTGGCCTGCAGTTTCTCGACCTGGAGCTTCACGCCATTTTGGTCGTAGGCCTGGCCGACCTTGCCTTCGACGAGCACGTTGTCGTCATCGTCGAGCAGGGTGAAGCCGCCGTTCTCCCCGGCAATGAGCGTGAGGTCTTTCTCGAGCAGGACCTCGGGGACCTCCAACTGGAAGATCTTCAGCTCTTCGCCACCCCAGCCAAAACGGCTCAGGCCGAACAACGGCGCTGCGACTTCGGTTGTCGTTTCGGGTTGGAAGTGACGTGCGATAAAGCCGCCGATCAGCGGGAAGCGCGACGGCTTCACCACGATATTCAACTTGAGGTTATCCACAGCCTTGCCGATCACCGCACGTGAGGTCAGCAGCTGGATCTCGGTGATGGCTTCCGACTGGGCACCCAGCAGGTCCCCCATATCCGACAAGCCCGGAATGGTCGGTTTCTTCGCCTCCACCTGGACGATGGCATCGGAGCGATAGATGGGCGGTGCGAGCAGCGCATAAGCCACGCCAACGGCCATGAAGCCCGCAGTAATCCCGGCGATCAGCCATTTGTGATCGATCAGGGTGCCGAGCAGACTGAGCAGGTCGATCTCGTCATCGTCGTGGTCTTGCATGGCTATAGCGGGTTGCTGCTGCATGGCTTGCACTGCTTCTTCTTCTATCGGTGTAGGTGTGGCTTAGCGGGTCGGGCGAATGCGTTTGGCCCAGGCGTCGACGCCTTCGGTGATCAGCGCGTAGGCGTGCTCGAAGGCGGCCGTGCTCTGCCGGTAGGGGTCGGGGATTTCGCGGTCGTCCTGCCACTTGCCGAGCAGGAAAGTCTTGCCGCGCGCTTCGGGGGCAATCTGGGTGACGCCCTGCAGGTGGCGTTTCTCCATGACCAGGACCAGGTCGGAGTCGCGCAGCAGGCTGGAAGTCAGTTGACGGGCGCGGTGGTCGTGCGGCGTCTCGCCATGCCGCTCGAGGGCGGCCAGCGCGTTGCTTTCGATGGGCTTGTCGACCAGGGCACCGAGGCCGGCGGAGCTGACCTGGATGTCGCTGCCAGCAAGGCGCTGGCGCAGCAGATGTTCGGCGGTGGGGCTGCGGCAGATGTTGCCGACGCAGACGACCAATATCCGTTTGAACACAACAACTTCCTTGTTTCGTACAGAGATGTATGTAAGAAGCCGGCGATTCTGTAAGTCGATTCCGTCAGAGTCAAGGGTGATGGTCGCAATGTGACACTATTAAGGCGGGCTTAAAGCAACACTTTTTTCACGAATCACCGCGCAAATTGCGGCCTTGATCACAGCCGATCAGGTCCGTTGACCGGCTGTCGGGATGTTGGAACTATTTTGCGGCGCTGGTGCCTTCGTGCTCCGGCCGCTCCAACGCCACCTGCCTGATTGACAGGCGAATCTCCGCCGGCAGCACGCGCTTGGCAGCGCCTTCGACGATCTCTCCGAGCTTCTCGTGGTAGCTCAGCTTGCCCTCTTCGTCCTTGCGCAGCACGCCCTGGTCGAGCATCGCCTGGATGAAGTTTCGGAACAGGGTCTTGTCGAAGAACTCCGGGGCGTTGAGGCCGTGGAGGATCGACAGGCGCTGGGCCATCACCGTGCTCAGGTTTTCCAGTTCCTCGGCGCTCAGTTGCTTCTGCCCGGCGTTGAGCAGCAGGGCGATCGCCATGTAGAAGCGCTGCAGGGTTTGGGTGATGGCGCGGGCGAGCAGGGTCAGCAGCACGTATTCGCGTGAGCTGGGGGCCGGGCGCACGTAGGCGTCGCCTTCCTGGCGCAGCAGGCCTTGGCCTACCAGCGCGGCGAGCCACTCGTCCACCACGGCGTCCAGCTGATCCAGGTCCCAGCGGATGAAGAGTTCCTGCTGCAGGTACGGGTAGAGCGCGCGGGTGTAGGTGAGCAGTTGCTCGCGGCTGATCCGCGATTTGCTCTGGAAGAAGCTGGCGATCAGCGCCGGCAGGGCGAACACGTGCAGGACGTTGTTGCGGTAGTAGGTCATCAGCACCGCGTTCTGCTCGTCGAGGTAGAGGATGCGGCCGAGCGCGTCCTTCTGTTCGGCGAGCAGGTTCATGCTCTTCACGTATTCGATCAGGTCCTGGCCATTGCCGTCGGGCAGGGTGGCGCTGGGCGAGTAAGGGACCTTGCGCAGCAGGGCCAGGTAGAGGTCGAGCACGCGGGCCAGGGCGTTCGCGTCCAGCGCCAGGCGGCTGGTGGAGAGCAGCGCCAGGGCGACCAGGTTGACCGGGTTGATCGCCGCCGCGTCGTTGAGGTGGCGGGCGACGTCGCGGGCCAACTGGTTGGTGGTTTCCGACAACCAGGCCGGGCGGTACTCCGGGCCGAGCTCCTGTTTCTTCCAGCCCGGCTCCTGGCGCTCCAGGAAGGCGTCGAGGTGGATAGGTTCGCCGAAGTTCACCCACACCTGGCCGAAGCGCTGGCGCAGGGCGCCGATCACCTTGAAGATGTCGAAGATGGACTCCTTCTTCTTCGCCGCGCCGCGCAGTTCGCCCAGGTAGGTGCGGCCTTCGAGCACGCGCTCGTAGCCGACGTAGACCGGCACGAAGACGATCGGCCGGCGCGAGTCGCGCAGGAAGCTGCGCAGGGTGATGGCGAGCATGCCGGTGCGCGGGTGGAGCATGCGCCCGGTGCGTGAGCGACCGCCTTCGACGAAGTACTCGGTGGGGAAGCCGCGGGTGAACAGCGTGTGCAGGTACTCGTTGAACACGGCGGTGTAGAGCTGGTTGCCCTTGAAGCTGCGACGCATGAAGAAGGCGCCGCCGCGACGCAGGATGGAGCCGACCATGGGCATGTTGAGGTTGATGCCGGCGGCGATGTGCGGCGGCGTCAGGCCGTTGCGGAATAGCAGATACGACAGCAGCAGGTAGTCGATGTGGCTGCGGTGGCAGGGCACGTAGACGATCTCGTTGCCCTGGGCGACGTCCTGCACGCGCTCGATGTGGTTGACCCGCACGCCCTCGTAGAGCTTGTTCCAGAACCAGGTCAGGGTGACTTCGAGGAAGCGGATCACCGGGTAGGAGACGTCCGCAGCGATCTCGTTGGCATAGCGCAGCGCCGAGGCTTCGGCCTTCTCCTGGGAGATCTTCTGGGCGTCCATCTCCTCCTGGATGGCCTGGCGCACCAGCGGGGCGCGCAGCAATCCCTTGACCAGGGTACGGCGGTGCGAGAGGTCCGGGCCGATCACCGCGGTCTTCTGGTTGCGGAAGTGCACGCGCAGGATGCGCTGGACCATGCGCTGGGTGCGCTCCTGGCCCTTGCCCTGTTCGACCAGCTCGCGCAGGTGGATGGGCGCGGAGAACTGCACGCGGGTCTTGCGTCCGAGGATGAGGATGCGCGCGAGCTTGCGCAGGCGTCCGGTCACCGCCCAGTTGTCGGCGAACAGCAGTTTCCAGGCGCTCTTCTCGCTGTCCGGCGACTGCCCCCAGAACACGCTCACCGGCACGATCTGCGCATCGTCGACGCCGTTCTGCTCCAGTGCGGCCAAGGTGCGCACCAGCGCCGGCGGAGCGCCGCGCTTGTCCTGGCGACCGAACCAGTCGGGCTCGCGGGTGAGGTAGAAGAAGGCTGCCGGCTCGACGCTGCCGCCGATCGCCACCGGCATCACCGGGCGTGGCAGGCCGGCCTTGCGGCATTCGTTGTCGATGACTGCGAGGTCGCTCACCGACGGCTGCGGGAGGGCATAGAGCACCGGCTTGTTGCGGTCGATCTTCAGGCTCAGCGAGGACTGATTGATGGTTTCCGAGCGGACCCAGAGGTACAGCAGGCGGCGCAGGGCACCAAAGCCGAAGCGACGGAACGGATAGCGGGGCATACGGACTCTTGAGGCAGTTGAAAGAGGCCAGGGGCAAACCAAGCGGACGCTAGTGTGCCGCAATAGCCGGACCGGCAAAAGGGCGCCGGCCCGGCAATCCGGCGGGTATCTCCGTCCGCTTGCCGGCAACGGCGCGGAAAAATCAGGGGCTCGGCGAGCCGCCATGGATTTCTTAAGGCGACCGTAATGCGGTTCGTCGAGTCTCTGGCCGGGCAGCCGATGATGCCGTTCCGCTCCTCGGTAATAGGAAATTTCCCAACGCTTGCCAGAAAACAGCTATTGCTTTGACAGCATTTGGAAAACTTTTCACTGTGCAGGCTGTCTTGCATAGCCGTTGGTCGCCTTCTTATAGTCCGGCCTGCATTTTGGGGAGGCCTGCCTGCGCTGCGAGTTCCGGGTGGAAGGCGGGTGCTGATCAAGGCTCCGCGCCGGGGAAAGGTCGGGGCCCTTACCGCAATGGTGAGAGACCATGATCGAGATAAGCAGACTCACGAAGCGCTTCGCTCAGCAGGCTGTAGTGGACGATTTGTCCTTCAGCGTGCAGCCAGGCGAAGTCCTGGGATTTCTCGGCCCGAATGGCGCCGGCAAGTCCACCACCATGAAGATGCTCACCGGTTTTCTCGCGCCCAGCTCGGGCACGGCGAGCATCCACGGCTTCGACATCCAGACCCAGACCCTGCAGGCCCAGCGCTTGATCGGCTACCTGCCCGAGGGTGCGCCCTGCTATGGCGACATGACGGTCGGCCGCTTCCTCGAGTTCATCGCCGAGGTGCGCGGCTACCGTGGTGCCGACAAGCGCGCGCGGGTCGATCGCGTGGTCGGCCTTTTGGAGCTGGAGCACGTGCGCCGGCAGTCCATCGAAACGCTGTCCAAGGGTTTCAAGCGCCGTGTCGGGGTGGCCCAGGCGATCCTGCATGACCCGAAGGTGCTGATCCTCGACGAGCCCACCGACGGCCTCGACCCGAACCAGAAGCACCAGGTCCGCGAGCTGATCGGCAGCCTGGCGCAAGAGCGCATCGTCATCATTTCCACCCACATCCTCGAGGAGGTCACCGCGGTCTGCACCCGCGCAGTGGTGATTGCCAATGGCCGGCTGGTCGCGGACGGTACGCCCTTCGAGCTGGAAAGCCGCTCGCGTTACCACCAGGCGGTGACCCTGGTTGGCGAGAACGCTCTCGATCGCCAGGCACTGGCCGCGTTGCCGGGCGTCGCCGGCGTCGAGGAGAACCCGCTGGAGAACAGCCTGACCGTGTTGGCCCGGCCGGGCGAGGTGATCTTCCCGCAGGTGAACGCGCTGATCGCCGAGCGCGGTTGGCGAATCAAGGAACTGGACGTGGAGCGCGGTCGGCTGGATGAAGTCTTCCGCACCCTGACCCGAGGGGAGGCGGCATGAAGCAGTTGCCCGTGGTCTTCAAGCGCGAGCTGGCAAGCTACTTCGCCACGCCGCTGGCTTACGTGTTCATCGTCATTTTCCTGGTGCTCTCCGGGGTCTTCACCTTCTACCTCGGCAACTTCTACGAGCGCGACCAGGCGGACCTGACGGCCTTCTTCAACTTCCACCCCTGGCTCTACCTGTTCCTCATCCCGGCCATCGCCATGCGGCTCTGGGCGGAGGAGCGCAAGTCGGGCTCCATCGAGTTGCTGATGACCCTGCCGATCACCCGCCTGGAAGCGGTGGCCGGCAAGTTCCTCGCCGCCTGGGTGTTCGCCGGCATCGCCCTGCTGCTGACCTTCCCCATGGTGCTGACGGTCAACTACCTGGGCGACCCGGACAACGGCGCGATCCTCGCCGGCTACCTCGGCAGCTGGCTGCTGGCCGGCGGCTACCTGGCGATTGGTTCGTGCATGTCGGCGCTGGCGAAGAACCAGGTGATCGCCTTCATCCTCGCGGTGGTGATGTGCTTCGTCTTCATCGTCAGCGGCTTCCCCCTGGTGCTCGACGCGTTCAGCGGCTGGGCACCGCAGTGGCTACTCGACGCGGTGGCCTCGATGAGCTTCCTGACCCGCTTCGACGCGATCAGCAAGGGTGTCATCGACCTGCGCGACCTGCTGTTTTTCGTCAGCCTGATCGTCGCCTGGCTCGCCGCCACGGCGGTGGTGGTCGACCTGAAGAAAGCCGACTGAGGAAGCCCTGATGAAGAAAGTGATGTTTTCCGGGGCCGGCCTGCTGGTCATCGCCCTGCTGTTCCTGGCCTTCAACCTGGTTTCCGGAGTGGCCTTCACCGGCGCGCGCCTGGACCTGACGCAACAGAAGCTCTACACGATTTCCGATGGCACGAAGAAGGTCCTCGGCTCCATCGGCGAGCCGATCAACCTGTACTTCTTCTACTCGGACAAGGGCACCAAGGACCTGGTCCCGCTGCGCAACTACGCCAAGCGCGTCGAGGAGCTGCTCAAGGCCTACGAGCGCGAGGCGGGCGGCAAGCTCCACCTGCACATCATCGACCCGCAGCCGTTCTCCGCCGAGGAGGACCGCGCGGCCGAGCTGGGCCTGCAGGCCGTGCCGCTGTCGCAAGGCGGCGACACCGTCTACTTCGGCCTGGCCGGCACCGATGCGCTGGACAACACCCAGGTGATCCCGTTCTTCCAGCCGGACCACGAGGAGTTCCTCGAGTACGACGTCAGTCGCCTGATCAATGCCCTGGCGCATCCCAAGCGGCCGGTGGTCGGGCTGCTCAGTACGCTGCAGATGAACGGCGGCTTCGACATGCAGACGCAGCAGCCGACCTCGCCCTGGATGCTGCTCGAGGAGATTCGCCAGCAGTTCGACCTGAAGAGCCTCAAGCCCGACATCGATGCCATCCCCGATGACATCAGTGTGCTGATGCTGGTGCATCCGAAGAACCTGCCGCAGCAGACCCTCTACGCCATCGACCAGTTCGTCCTGCGCGGCGGCAAGCTGCTGGCGTTCGTCGATCCCTACAGCGAAGCGGACAAGTCTTCCGACATGGGCATGCTGGAGAACGGTGGCCTGCCGTCCTCGGACCTGGAGCCGCTGTTCAAGAGCTGGGGCCTGCAGATGCTGCCGGGCAAGGTGCTGGGGGACGGCACTTATGCGATGTCCGTGAGCATGGGCCAGGGCCAGCGGGCGGCGCACCACCCGGCGTGGCTGAACCTGGACAGCAAGGCGCTGGACGCCGGCGACGTGGCCACCGCCGGACTGGACAGCCTGACCGTCGCCACGGCCGGCATCCTCGAGCCGCTGAAGGACGCCAAGACCCGCTTCACCCCGCTGGTGCGCAGTTCGGCCTTCGCAATGCCCTTCGACGTACAACGCTTCGTCACGCTCCGTGATCCGGGTGAGCTGATGGCGCAGCTGAAACCGAGCGGTGACCGCTACGCCATCGCGGCTCGCGTGCAGGGGCCGGTGCAGAGCGCCTATCCCAATGGCATCGAAGGGCACAAGGACGGCCTCAAGAGCGCGGCGAACATCAACGTGATCGTCGTGGCCGACACCGACCTGCTCACCGATCGCATGTGGGTACAGGTGCAGGACTTCTATGGCCAGCGCGTGCCGCAGCCCTGGGCCGACAACGCCAGCTTCGTGATCAACGCGCTGGACAACCTGGCCGGCTCCGACGCGCTGATCAGCGTGCGTTCGCGCGGACGCTTCAGCCGGCCGTTCACCGTGGTCGACGAGTTGCAGCGGCAGGCCGAGACGCGCTTCCGCGAGAAGGCCGATGGGCTCAAGCAGCGCCTGTCCGACACCGAGCAGAAGCTCGCCGCGCTGCAGAACCAGGACCCGAGCAAGACGCTGGAACTGACGCCCGAGCAGCAGGCTGCGGTGCAGCAGTTCATCCAGGAGCGCGTGCGCATCCGCAAGGAGCTGCGTGATGTGCAGTTCCAGCTCAACGCCGACATCGAGGCGCTGGGGCGCACCCTGAAGATCATCAATATCGCGGCGGTGCCGTTGCTGCTGACCCTGGGCGTGCTCGTCCTGTGGTGGTGGCGCCGTCGGCGCCAGGCCTGAGGAGGCGGGCATGCAACGCAAGAGTCTGATGCTGCTGGTTGTCCTGGCCGTGTTGCTGGGAGGGCTGTATGCCTGGCTGCAGCGCGAGCCGGAGAGGGCTCCAGCGAAAGAGAGCCACTACTTCCCGGGCCTGCAGGTGCAGCAGGTGAGTGCGGTGAAGATCCAGCGCCCCGGCCAGCCGGATATCCGCGTGGCGCGCCAGGACGGCCGCTGGGTGATGCCGGCGAAGGCCGACTACACCGCCGCCGGGCGCCTGATCGGCGACCTCCTGCAGGACCTCGCCCAGGCCCGCAAGGTGGAGGCGAAGACCCGCGAGCCGGGCAACTTCGCCCAGCTGGAGCTGGCCGAGCAGGGCCCCGGCGCCGCCGTGCGGCTGACCCTGGAGCGGGCCGGCGGCGCGCCGCTGGAGCTGCTGGTGGGCAAGGCCTCGCAGCAGGGCGGGCGGCTGGTGCGCCAGCCGGGTGACAACCAGGTCTGGCTGATCGACAAGGACCTGCGCCTGCCGCCGGACGAACTCGACTGGCTGGATCGCCGGGTCACCAGCATTCCCTTCGAGAAGATCGCCGAAGTTGCGGTGACTTATCCCCAGGGCGAGACCCTGACGGTGTTCCGCGACAAGCCCGAGGAGCCCAACCTGCGCGTACGCGAACTGCCCAAGGATGCCAAGCTGGCCTACGAGGCGGTGGCCAATGGCATGGGCACGCCCTTCGGCCAGCTGACATTCGCCGACGCGGCGCCGCTGGACCAGGTGCAGTTCAATGGTGCACCGGAGCTGACTTTCAGCCTGAAGACCTTCGATGGCGCGAGCCTGCGCGGGCAGGTGCACGAGCAGGGCGGCCATCCCTGGTTGATCATCGACAGCGCCAAGGGATTCGCCGACGGCCAGGTCCAGGCGCGTGCGGGTTGGGCGTATCGCATCGAGGATTTCCAGTACAAGGCGCTGGCCAGGCACCTGGCCGAGATCACCGCGAAGAGACCCTGAACGGCTGGAACGCCAGTACCGAAATCCCGCCGGTGACGGTACTGGCGTGCATCGAAAATGTGCGCCGGCGCACAGGACGAACCCGCAAGAATACGCCGTGTTTACGCCTCGCCGATGCACCTAAATGGCCCTGCAAGCCCCGTAAAATGGCACTTTGGCCAGTTTGGTCATGACCCTCTGCAGTTGATGAAAAATTGCTTTTCAGCTGTAACTTTTGATTTATATACTCGGGACCGCGGTCGTCATTGGGGTGTTATTCGAATTGCCCTTCCAACTCGGCTCCGGCCCTGGATGGTCAACCCGGACAGCTCTCCGCCTGTCGAGCCGTTGCAGTCCTCATTCCCGGGGGCCAACCAAAAATAAAATCGAAAGTTGGAGAGTGTGGTAATGGCTGATCGTGAGGTCGGAACCGTCAAGTGGTTCAATGACGCCAAGGGTTATGGATTCATTCAACGCGATAGCGGTCCGGACGTTTTCGTTCACTACCGTGCCATTCGTGGCGAAGGTCACCGCTCCCTGGTCGAAGGCCAGAAAGTGGAGTTCTCGGTGATCCAGGGTCAGAAAGGCCTGCAGGCGGAAGACGTCGCCAAGGTCTGAGCCCCCGAAATCAAAGGCCCGTCGTGAGACGGGCCTTTGATTTTTCAGCCTCCCCGAACAGGAAGGCCTCTATAGACGGCGCCGCATCAGCGGAAACGCCGTTTTCGTGTTTCAGCCGGTACGCCAGGTGATTTCCTGCACGCCCTCGGCGGTCACCTTCAGCCAGCGATCCGCATCTTCCTCACCCTGTTCCTCGCTCCAGCTGCCCGGTGCGCAGCGCACCTCGACACCCAGCGCCGCATTGGCCGCACGCGCGCAGGCGACGTCGTCGTCCCAGGGCGTGGCGTCGCTGTCGATGAACAGGCTGTGCCACTTGCCCACCGCCTTCGGCAGCCAGGTCAGCGGGATCATGCCGCTCGGGCTGTCGGCCATGCACTTGAAGGTCTCGCCCTGGGCGCGCCATTCGCTGCACGGTCCCAGTGCCTTTGCCAGCCACTCGCCCACTGCGGCCTGATCGGCGTCCTTGAGGTAGATCTCGATATCGGGTTGGCGCATGGCGTCCTCTCAGCGTCTGTGGGCGGGGCGAAGGGTGGCGGTCAGGGGATCTGGCGTTCCAGCCAATCGTAGCGCACCGCGACCGTCACCTCGAAAGGCTCGGCGAGAATGCGCTCGCGGCGTTCGGCGTTGACCCGCCAACCGTGCGGGGTCATGGCCAGCAGGGTTTCGCGGGCTTCGCGGGTGTCGAGTGCAATGCGGAAGCTGAGGCTTTCGGTGTGCGCTAGCTGCAGCTCGGCGGGCAGGTCGGCCAGGTGCTTGTCTTCGACGTACTCGCGGACTTCGTCGTACAGGCGCTCGCGCAGCTCGAGCAGGTGGTCGCGCGCCGGGCCGAGGCGCAGCACGCCGCCGCCGGGCGGCAGCAGGCGCGCGGCTTCGTTCCAGTCGATCGGGCTGAACACGCTGGCCAGCAACTGGCAGCTGGCGTCGGCCAGGGGCACGCGGGCCATGCTGGCGACCATCCAGGTTAGCTGCGGCGCGCGGCGGCAGGCGGCCTTCACCGCCTCGCGGGAGATGTCCAGCGCGTAGCCGTCGCTGCCCGGCAGGGCTTCGGCCAGTTGCGCGGTGTAGTAACCCTCGCCGCAGCCGATGTCGAGCCAGCGTGCGGGCGCGCGCTCGGCGGCCAGCTCGGCCAGGCGTTTGGCCAGCGGGGCGTAGTGACCGGCGCCGAGGAACTGCCGGCGCGCCTCGACCATGGCGGCGTTGTCGCCCGGGTCGCGGCTCTTCTTGTGCTGCACCGGCAGCAGGTTGAGGTAGCCCTGGCGGGCGCGGTCGAAGCTGTGCCCGGCCGGGCACTTCACTGCGTTGTCGTGGCGTTCCAGGCTGGCCTGGCAGATCGGGCAGACGAGCATGCTCAGTCCTTCGTCTTCTGCGCCAGCGGGTTCAGCAGGACCATCGGCAGGCTGCGCCGGCGGGCATCGAGCTGGTAGGTGCGCAGTGCATAGCGACGCTCCGGCGCCGGGGCCGGCGGTGGGATGTCGGGTTGGGTGGCAGCCAGGCAGAAGCCCTTGATCGGTTTAGTCATGCCAGCAGTCGCACCAGGGTCTGGTAATAGATTTCGGTAAGCAGGTCGAGGTCGCTGGCCAGCACGCGCTCGTCGACCTGGTGGATGGTGGCGTTCACCGGGCCGAGCTCGACCACCTGGGTACCCATGGTGGCGATGAAGCGGCCGTCGGAGGTGCCGCCGGAGGTCGACGGGGTGGTTTCACGGCCGGTCACGGCGCGGATCGCGGCGGCCACGCCATCGAGCAGTTCGCCCGGCTGGGTGAGGAATGGCAGGCCGGACAGCGCCCAGTCGATGTGCCATTCCAGGCCGTGCTTGTCGAGGATCGCGGCGACGCGCTGCTGCAGGCCTTCCACGGTGGATTCGGTGGAGAAGCGGAAGTTGAAGATCACCTTCAGCTCGCCCGGAATCACGTTGGTCGCGCCAGTGCCGCCATTGATGTTGGAGATCTGGAAGCTGGTCGGCGGGAAGTAGTCGTTGCCGTTGTCCCAGTGCTCGGCGGCGAGTTCCGCCAGCGCCGGAGCGGCCAGGTGAATCGGGTTCTTCGCCAGGTGCGGGTAGGCCACGTGGCCCTGCTTGCCGCGCACGGTGAGGGTGGCGCCGAGGGAGCCACGGCGGCCGTTCTTCACCACGTCGCCGACCAGGGTGGTGCTGGACGGCTCGCCGACGATGCACCAGTCCAGGCGCTCGTTGCGCGCTTTCAGGCGCTCGACCACGGCCTTGGTGCCGTGATGGGCCGGGCCTTCCTCGTCGCTGGTGATCAGGTAGGCGATGCTGCCGCGATGGTTCGGATGGTCGGCGACGAAGCGCTCGGTGGCGATGATCATCGACGCCAGGCTGCCTTTCATGTCCGCCGCGCCACGGCCGCAGAGCATGCCGTCGGCGTCGATCAGGGCGTCGAACGGCTGGTGCTGCCACGCCTGTTCCGGGCCGGTGGGGACCACGTCGGTGTGGCCGGCGAAGCACAGCACCGGGCCTTCGCCGTTGTCGCGGCCGGCGCGGCGGGCCCAGAAGTTGTCCACATCCTCGATGCGCATCGGCTCCAGCTCGAAGCCGCAGGCGGCCAGGCGCTGCATCATCAGTTGCTGGCAATCGGCATCGACGGGGGTGACGGAGGGCCGGCGGATCAGCTCGCAGGCGAGGGCCAGGGTCGGCGACAGGGACATGGAATGAGTTTCCTGGGGGTGCAACGGAAAAAGGCGCACATCTTAAAGCAAAAACGCCGGCACAGGGCCGGCGTTCGACGGGGTGTGGCGCGGTGTTCGCGCGCTTGACTGGGTTCCCGCGTTCGCGGGAATGACGAGCTGCTCCAGGGCACCGTTTCAACGTCATCCCCGCGAACGCGGGGACCCAGAAACCTGTCCTCAGCCGACCTGCTCCGAGCCGGTCAGGACCTCTTCCTCGCGCGGCTTGGGCAGCGAGGAGAGCAGGGCCATGACCAGCGCCGCCAGGTATGGCAGCGACTGCACCAGCAGCATCACCACCCAGAACAGCAGGTCCGGATCGACCACGCCCTGCACCAGCACGATGCCCAGCGCCGCGCCCCACAGCAGAAGCATCACGAAGACCTCTTCGCGGGCCTCCGCCAGGGCCACCATCAGGCCGTGGCTGGAGCGCATCTTCGGCGTGCGGAAGAACGGGATCGAGCTGGTGACGAAGCCGTACAGCACCGCCTTGGCGATGGTGTGCGACAGCGACAGCCCGGCCAGCGCGGCGAACAGCGCATCGCGCAGGTTCACCCCGACCGTGCGGCGGTAGAGGAAGAGGATCTTGCCGACCTTGAAGGCGAACAGCGTCAGCGGCAGGATCGCGAAGATCAGCAGCGGCGGGTCGACGCGCTTGGGCACGATGATCATCGCCGCCGACCAGAGCAGGGCGCCGATGGTGAAGAAGATGTTCATGCCGTCGGCGATCCACGGCAGCCAGCCGGCAACGAAGTGGTAGCGCTGGCCGCCGGTCAGCTTGCTGCCATCCGGGCTGCGGCCGCGCAGCAGGGCGTCGGTGTGGCGCTTCATGATCTGGATGGCGCCATAGGCCCAGCGGAAGCGCTGCTTCTTGAAGTCTATGAAGGTGTCGGGCATCAGGCCCTTGCCGTAGCTGCGCTCGAAGTAGGCCGCCGAGAGGCCGCGCTCGAACACGCGCAGGCCCAGCTCGGCGTCCTCGGTGATGCACCACTCGGCCCACTTCAGTTCGTCCAGCACCTGGCGGCGGACCATGGTCATGGTGCCGTGCTCGATGATCGCGTCGCGGTCGTTGCGGGTGACCATGCCGATGTGGAAGAAGCCCTTGTACTCCGCATAGCAGAGGCGCTTGAAGGTGCTCTCGTGCTGGTCGCGGTAGTCCTGCGGCGACTGCACCACGGCGATCTGCGGATCGGCGAAGTGCGGGACCATGTGCTTGAGCCAGTCCGGGTCGACGCAGTAGTCCGAGTCGATCACCGCGATCACCTCGGCGTCGGGCGCGACGAACTGCAGCGCGTAGTTCAGCGCGCCGCCCTTGAAGCCGGCCAGCGGCGCGACGTGGAAGAAGCGGAAGCGCGGGCCGAGCAACTGGCAGTGCGCCTGCACCGGCTCCCACACCGCCGGGTCCTTGGTGTTGTTGTCGATCACCAGGACCTCGAAGTCCGGGTAGTCGAGCTTGGCCAGTGCGTTGAGGGTTTCCTTCAACATCTCCGGCGGCTCGTTGTAGCAGGGCACGTGGATCGACACCTTCGGCCGGTAGGCGTCGGCGTCGGTCACTGGCAGGAACAAGCGCCGGCGCCGGCGAGTCCACACCGCCTCGGCCAGCTCGTGGGCCTCGGTGAACAGCACTATCACCACGCCGAGGGCGCCGATGCCGAGCAGGATGCCGACGGTGATGCTGAACCAGGTGCTGTATTGCTGGCTGTAGTCGTAGCCGATCCACACCAGGATCGAGGCGCAGGCGAACGAGACCACGGCGAGGAAGGTCCGCCCGCGCTGGCGCAGGGCGCTGCCGTCGATCAGCAGCAGGGTGAAGGTGAGCAGGGCGAGCACCACCGAGGCGATCGCCAGGGTGCGCCATTTGGGAATCGCCACCACCGGGCCGGTGAAGTTGAACTTCGGCTGGCGCTCGGCGTTGTACACGCCCCAGTAGGCACCGACCGAGCCTTCGTCGGTGTATTTCCACGGCTGGTCGAAGGCTTCGACGACGAAGTAGCTGTAGCCCTTCTTGTTCAGCGCGTTGGTCAGCTCGCGCAGGTAGATGGCCTGGTCCGACTGGGTGGCGGTAGCGCCGCCGCGCATGCGGCCGTTGCTGGGCCAGCCGACTTCACCGAGCAGCAGCGGCTTCTTCGGGAATTCGGCGCGCAGCTCGCGGGCGCGGTCGAGGACGAACTGCACCGAGTCTTCCATCGGCACGAACTCCCAGTAGGGCAGTACGTGCGCGGCGATCAGGTCGACGTGCTTGGCCAGCTCCGGGTACTTCTTATAGATGTGCCACTGTTCGGCGGTGGTGACGGGCACCTTCACTGCGGCGCGGACCCGGTCGAGGTAGCCGATCAGTTGCTGGCGGGTGACTTCGCGGCGGAACAGCGCCTCGTTGCCGACGATCACCCGCACCACGCTGCGCGCGCGGTTGGCGATCTCGATGCCACGGGCGATCTCTGCCTCGTTCTCCGCCTCGTCCGGGCCGATCCAGATGCCCAGGCTGACGCGCATGCCGTATTCCTCGGCGAGGAAGGGGATGTCGGCCAGGGTGCCCTTGGTCGAGTAGGTGCGGATGTTGTCGGTCTGCTTGGAGATCAGCTCCAGGTCCGAGCGGATCTGGTCGTCCGTCGGGAAGTTGCCGCTCTGCGGGCTCTGGTCCAGGCGGAACGGCGAGAAGGAGAAGCCGGAGATGGTTTCCGGCCAGTCCGGGGCGCTCACCGGACGGTTGTACAGCGCCCAGGCGCCGGTGAAGAGCGCGGCGAGGGCGACCAGTACGACCAGGTTGAGTCCGAGTTTGCGTGAAGACATAGAGCGATCGGCTTCCAGAGGGGGATCGGGTCGGCGCGCATCCTACTCGCCGCCCCAGCGAGTGTATAGCACTCGCCCGACGGCTCGCGGCGCCTGCGCCGGGCATAGAATGTGCGGATGGGCGCGAAGCTCCGCGCGGTGCCGTTCGCCCGCCAGGTGCTGCGGCAAGTCGCCCGGCTTCCTATAGAATGCGCGGCGTTTTTCCGGAGGCTTGCAGATGCTAGTGGACCAAGAGCGATTCGGCGGTATCGCCCGCCTGTATGGCACCCAGGGGCTCGAGCGCCTGGCCGCCGCCCATGTGGCGGTGGTCGGCATCGGCGGTGTCGGCTCCTGGGCGGCCGAGGCGCTGGCGCGCAGCGGTGTCGGCGAGATCTCGCTGTTCGACCTGGATGACGTCTGCGTGACCAACACCAACCGCCAGGTGCATGCACTGGACGGTTCCGTGGGCAAGCCCAAGGTAGAGGTGATGGCCGAACGCATCCGCGCCATCAACCCGCAGTGCAAGGTGCATGCGGTGGCGGACTTCGTCACCCGCGAGACCATGGCCGAGTACATCACCCCCGAGCTGGACTTCGTCATCGACTGCATCGACAGCGTGGCCGCCAAGGCCGCGCTGATCGCCTGGTGCAAGCGACGCAAGATCCAGGTGGTGACCACCGGCGGCGCCGGCGGCCAGGTCGACCCGACGCAGATCCAGATCGCCGACCTGAACAAGACCTTCAACGATCCGCTGGCCGCCAAGGTCCGTTCGACGTTGCGTCGCGACTACAACTTCTCGCGCACGCCGGGCCGCCACTACAGCGTGCCTTGCGTGTTCTCCACCGAGCAGCTGCGCTATCCCAAGCCCGACGGCAGCGTTTGCCAGACCAAGAGCTTCGCGGGTGAAGGCGTGAAGCTCGACTGCGCCGGCGGTTTCGGCGCGGTGATGATGGTCACCGCCACCTTCGGCATGGCCGCGGCGGCGCGCGCTGTGGATAAGTTGGTAGCCGGGGCGCGTCGGCCATCGGAGCGCGGTGCGGCTGGGGATTGACGGTAGGGCGTATAACCGTTCGCGGTTATACGCCGATACACCGCGCTCATCGTCGGCACCGTGATCGAACTGGGCGCAGCTTGCGGGCGCTTCGAGGCTGAGGTCGGAGTGGTACAGGGCCAAGGTCAGGCGGCGTATAACCCGGAGGGTTATACGCCCTACGCGTTGATCAGCTCTTGCATGCGCTTCAGCACGGCATTCAACCCATTGCTGCGGGACGGCGAAAGTTGCCGGCCAAGGCCGAGGTCGTTGAACCACTGCGCCAGATCCAGCTGCGCCAGTTCCTCGCCGGGCAGTCCCTGCACGCGAATCAATAGAAGGGCCAACAGGCCACGCAGCAAGCGCGCATCGCTGCTCGCGCGGAAGTGCCAGGCGCCGTCGCGTTGTTCCGCCACCAGCCAGACCTGGCTTTCGCAGCCCTGCACGCGGTTCGCTTCGCTGCGTTCTTGCTCGCCCAGCGGCTCCAGCTTGTCGCCCCACTGCATCAACAGGCGTGCGCGCTGTTCCCACGAACCTTGCCCGGCGAAGGCGTCCAGCGCTTGCTGTGCGGCTTGCGGAAGGCTCATCGCAGCAGTTCCAGGGCATTGTCGAGGGCGCTGAAGAAGCGCTCCAGGTCGCTGCCGTCGCTGTACAGGCCGAGGGAGACGCGGATCGCTCCGGGCAGGCCGAGGCGCTTGAGCAGCGGCATCGCGCAGTGATGGCCGGCGCGTACGGCCACACCCTGTTCGCTCAGCAGATGCGAGAGATCGGCGCTGTGTACGTCGCGCACGGTGAAGCTCGCCAGCGCCACCTGCGGCTCGCCCAGCAGTTGCACGCCGTCGCGGGCGCGCAGCCCGGCGAGCAGTTGGGCGTGCAGGACGGCCTCGTGGGCGGCGACTTCGCTGGCGTCCAGGCTGGCCAGCCAGTCGAGGCTGGCGCCCAGGCCGATCACCGCGCCAATCGCCGGCGTGCCGGCTTCGAAGCCGAGCGGGGCGGGGCGGAAGTGCGCTTGTTGATAGTCGGCGTTCTGCACCATCTCGCCGCCGAACTGCCAGTGGCGCAGTTCGGCCAGTGCTTCGGCGCGGCCCCAGAGCACGCCCAGGCCTTCCGGGCCGTACAGCTTGTGGCTGGAGAACACGTAGAAATCGCAGCCCAGATGGCTCAGTTGATGGCGGCCGTGGACCACGCCCTGGGCGCCGTCGACCACGCTGAGCGCACCTTGCGCGTGGGCCATGGCCAGCAGCTCCGGCAGCGGCTGCCAGGTACCGAGCACGTTCGACAGTTGGCTCACCGCCAGGATGCGGGTGCGCGGGCCGATCAGCCGGGATGCGGCTTCCAGGTCGATCACCCCGAGGTCATCCAGCGGCAGGACTACCAGCTTCGCTCCGCGGCGCAGCGCCAGCTGCTGCCAGGGCAACAGGTTGGCGTGGTGCTCCAGGGCGCTGATGGCGATTTCATCGTTCGCCGCGATCAAATGCTCCAGGCCGTACGCAAGCAGGTTCAACGCCTCGGTGGCGCCGTGGGTGAAGACCACCTGTTCCGGCGAGCCGCCGTCCAGCCATTGCGCCAGGCGCGAGCGGGTGCCCTCGAAGGCGCGGGTGGCGCGCTCGCCCGGCAGGTGCTGGGCGCGGTGCACGTTGGCCGCGCCGCTGGCGTAGTAGCCGGCCAGGGCGTCGAGCAGTGCCTGCGGCTTCTGCGCAGTGGCGGCGCTGTCGAGGTAGGTCTGCCCTTCGGCCTCGAGGGCCGCCAGGGCGGGGAAGGCGGAGCGCCAGGGCGATTGGATGGACATGGCGTGTTCTTTCGCGGCAATGGAAAACGGGGGCCGCAGCCCCCGCTTTCTAGCTTAGAACCGCTGCCCGCGATGCGGGCCGGCGGATCAGTTGTGCGCGTGCAGCGCTTCGTTCAGCTCGATGGCGGTCTTGTTGGTCTTGCACTCGACCGCGCCGGTTTGCGAGTTGCGGCGGAACAGCAGGTCCGGCTGGCCGGCCAGGTCGCGGCCCTTGACCACTTTCACCAGGTTGTTCTGGTCGTCGAGCAGGGCGACCTTGGTGCCGGCGGTGACGTACAGGCCGGCTTCGACGATGTTGCGGTCGCCCAGCGGGATGCCGATGCCGGCGTTGGCGCCGATCAGGCAGCCTTCGCCGACGCTGATGACGATGTTGCCGCCGCCGGACAGGGTGCCCATGGTCGAGCAGCCGCCGCCCAGGTCCGAACCCTTGCCGACGAACACGCCAGCGGAGACGCGGCCTTCGATCATGCCCGGGCCTTGGGTGCCGGCGTTGAAGTTGACGAAGCCTTCGTGCATCACGGTGGTGCCTTCACCGATGTAGGCGCCCAGGCGCACGCGGGCGGCGTCGGCGATGCGCACGCCGGCCGGGACCACGTAGTCGGTCATTTTCGGGAACTTGTCCACCGAGAAGACTTCCAGCAGCTTGCCCTTCAGGCGGGCTTCCAGTTGCAGCTCGGCCAGTTCGGCCAGGTCGACCGCGCCATGGTTGGTCCAGGCCACGTTCGGCAGCAGCGGGAAGATGCCCGACAGGTTCACGCCGTGCGGCTTCACCAGGCGGTGCGAGAGAAGGTGCAGCTTGAGGTAGGCCTCGGGGGTGGAGGTCGGCGCGGCGTCTTCGGCCAGCACCGTGGCGACCAGCGGCTTCTGGCTCTCTGCCAGGCGATTGAGCAGGGCGGACTGGGCGGCGTCGACGCCTTTCAGGGCGTCGGCCAGCTGGTAGGCCTGCTGGGCGGAGAAGGCGATGGCCTGGTTGCCGCCGGCGTAGGCCAGCAGCGGGCTGATCGCCTCGACCAGTTCGGCGCTCGGGTTGAGCAGCGGCTGCGCGTAGAAGACTTCCAGCCAGGCGCCCTGGCGGTTCTGGGTGCCGACACCGAAGGCCAGGCTGAACAGGGATTGGGACATGTGCAATTCCTCGAGAAAAGAAAACGGTCAGGCCGGCCGGCGGCTGAGCAACAGGCCCAGTCCGGCGCTGCCCAGCAGCGCGGCGCAACCACGGTTGAACAGGCGCCGCGCGCGGGGGGCGGCGAGCAGCTTGCCGAGGCGGACCCCGGCGAGCCCGTAGAGGGCGATGGCCAGCCATTCCAGGAGCAGGAAGACCGTGCCGAGTTGGGCGAACTGCGCACCCACGGGCTGCCGCGGATCGACGAACTGCGGCAGGAAAGCGGTGAAGATCAGGATCGCCTTGGGATTGCCTGCGGCCACCCAGAACTCCTGGCGAGCCAGGCGCCACAGGGGGGCGTTAGCCTGCCCGGCATTGTCGGCGACCAGGTGGCCACTCGGCGCGCGCCACAGCTGCACGGCAAGCCAGAGCAGGTAGGCGGCGCCGACCAGCTTGATTGCCAGGAACAGCCAGGCCGAAGCCTGCAGCACCAGGGCCAGGCCCGAGGCTGCCAGCGTCAGCATGCCGGCGAACGCCAGCAGGCGGCCGAGGCCAGCCAGGCTGGCGCGGGCGAGGCCAAAACGCGCGGCGTTGTTCAGCGATAGCAGGTTGTTCGGTCCCGGCGCCATATTCAGGGCGAAGCAGGCGGGGAGGAACAGGGCCCAGGCGATGCTCATGGCAGGCGGCTCAGGCCAGCGCGGCGGCGTAGGCGTCGGGCTTGAAGCCGACCAGGGTGCGGTCGCCCAGGTCGAGCACCGGGCGCTTGATCATCGACGGCTGGGCGAGCATCAGTTCGATGGCGCGGGCTTCGTCGAGATCGGCCTTCTGCGCGTCGTCGAGCTTGCGGAAAGTGGTGCCGGCGCGATTGAGCACCGTCTGCCAACCATGCTCGCTGCACCATTGTTGCAGGTGCGCGCGGTCGATGCCGGTGGCCTTGTAATCGTGGAAGGCATATTCGACGCCATGCTCTTCAAGCCAGGTGCGGGCTTTCTTCATGGTGTCGCAGGCCTTGATTCCGTAGATGGTCCGCTGACTCACGGCGGGGTTCCTCGTCGTTCCTTACGCAAGCGCGGGATTATGCCATTTCCCGTGGCTTTGCGGGGCGCCGTGCGGAGATGCGGGCAACTGCCGGCGAGGCAAGGGTCTATTGTCTGCCGTGAGGCTGATCGAAGGCGGTCGCGGATGTTCCAATAGGGGGCCGCGTCCTGACGTCCGGGAGAGCGTCGATGCAAACCGTTCATACCGTGCTGATCCTGCTCCTGGTGGTAGGCGGCACCCGTCTGCTGGCGAACCTGGTGCCGCTACCGCTGCCGCTGATCCAGATCGTCACCGGCGCCGCCCTGGCCTGGCCGAGCCTGGGCCTGCACCTGGCGCTGGACCCGGAACTGTTCATGTTCCTGTTCATCCCGCCGCTACTGTTCGCCGACGGCTGGCGCATGCCCAAGGGCGAGTTCTGGAAGATGCGCTGGCCGATCCTCTCGCTGGCCTTCGCCCTGGTGCTGTTCACCGTCCTTGGCGGCGGCGCCTTCATCCACCTGCTGATTCCCGAAATTCCCTGGGCCGCAGCCTTCGCCCTTGCGGCGGTGCTGTCGCCCACCGACGCCCTGGCGGTTTCCGCCATCGCGCAGAACCGCCTGCCGCGCAAGCTCATGCACGTGCTGCAGGGCGAGGCGCTGATGAACGACGCCTCCGGCCTGGTGGCGTTCAAGTTCGCCCTGGCCGCCACCCTGACCGGGGTGTTTTCCCTGCGCGACGCCGGCCTGACCTTCCTTGCCGTGGCCTTCGGCGGGCTGGCCTGCGGCCTGCTGCTGAGCTGGCTGCTAGGGCGTATCCGCGGTTGGATGATCCGCCGCGGCTGGGACGATCCGGCGACCCATGTGGTGCTGATGCTGTTGTTGCCGTTCGCCGTATACATGGTCGCCGAGGCTGTGGGCGTGTCGGGCATCCTGGCGGCGGTGGCGGCGGGCATGATGCAGAGCTGGGCCGACCTGCTGCCGCGACAGACCAACACCCGCGTGCTCAACCGCAGCGTCTGGTCGATGCTCGAGTTCGCCTTCAATGGCGTGGTCTTCCTGCTGCTTGGCCTGCAACTGCCGGACATCCTCAAGTCGGTGACCCTGCATGCGGACGACAACCTGTGGCGCTATTCGCAGCTGCTGACGTATGTGCTGGCGGTCTACGTCGTGCTCCTGCTGCTGCGTTTCGTCTGGGTCTGGTGCTACTGGAAACTCGCTGTGCGCTTCGAGCGCTGGTGGGGCGTGGAGCTGGGCGGCCGGCCGGGCGAGCCGATCCTGCGCCTGTCGGTCATCTCGGCGCTAAGCGGGGTGCGCGGTGCGCTGACCCTGGCCGCCGTGCTGTCGTTGCCGCTGGCGCTGGGCAATGGCGAGCCGTTTCCGCAGCGTGACCTGACGATCTTCATCGCCGCCGGCGTGATCCTGGTGTCGCTGCTTGCCGCGACTGCCGGGCTGCCGGTCCTGCTCAAGGGCCTGCCGGTGGGCAGCAACGACCAGGCGGAGCTCGAGTTCCGCTCGGTGTGGCGGCGCACGGCGGTTGCCGCCATCCACATGCTGGAGAAGGAAGAGTTACCGGCTGGGGAGGGCGTCGACGCCGAGGAGGCGGCACGCCTCGCCGAGCTGAAGGCGCGGCTGATGGCCGAGTACCGTCAGCAGTTGGACCCGGCCGCCGACAGCGCCGAAGCGCGGCAACGGGCCCGTAGCCTCGAAGTGGCCGATCAGGCGCTGCGCATCAAGGCCCTGCGCGCCCAGCGCCTGGAGCTCTATCACCTGCGCCGGGAGAACCTGGTCGACGACGAGACCATGCGCCTGGTGCTGGGCGAGATGGATTCCCAGGAGGCCTGGCTGACCAGCAAGGCGGGGCGCTGGGTGTAGGCCGGTTCGCGAGCAGGCTCGCTCCTACGAAAAGCGGGCGCCGAAGTGCCCTGTAGGCGCGAGCTTGCTCGCGAATGACGCCGTAGATGCGGCGCGGATCAGAGACCCTGGACGAAACGCTTGATCCGCTCGGCGGCCTCGACGCACTCGGCAAGCGGGGCCACCAGCGCCATGCGGATGCGGTTGGCGCCGGGGTTCTCGCCGTTCACTTCGCGCGACAGGTAGGAGCCCGGCACCACGGTGACGTGCTGCTGGTCGAACAGGCCGCGGCAGAACTCGGTGTCGGCGATGGGCGTCTTGGCCCACAGGTAGAAGCTGCCGTCCGGGCGGGTGACGTCGAGCACGCCCTGGAGGATGTCCAGCACGGCGTCGAACTTCTCGCGGTACAGGTCGCGGTTGGCGCGCACGTGGGCTTCGTCGTTCCAGGCGGCGACGCTGGCCAGCTGGGTCTGCACCGGCATCGCGCAGCCGTGGTAGGTGCGGTACAGCAGGAATTTTTTCAGCACCTCGGCGTCACCGGCGACGAAGCCGGAACGCAGGCCCGGCAGGTTCGAGCGCTTGGACAGGCTGTGGAACACCACGCAGCGCTTGAAGTCGCTGCGGCCCAGTTCGACACAGGCGCTGAGCAGGCCGGGCGGCGGGCTTTGTTCGTCGAAGTACAGCTCGCTGTAGCACTCGTCGGCGGCGATCACGAAGTCGTGCTCGTCGGCCAGGGCGATCAGTTTCTTCAGGGTTTCCAGCGGCACCAGCGCGCCGGTGGGGTTGCCCGGCGAGCAGAGGAAGAGGATCTGGCAGCGTTGCCAGACGTCGGCCGATACCGCATCGAAGTCCGGGTTGAAGCCGTTCTCTTCCAGGCACGGCAGGTAGTGCGGCTGCGCGCCGGCGAGCAGGGCTGCGCCTTCGTAGATTTGGTAGAACGGGTTCGGGCTGACCACCAGGCCGTTCTTGCTGCGATCCACCACGGTCTGGGTGAAGGCGAACAGCGCCTCGCGGGTGCCGTTCACCGGCAGCACGTGGCGCGCGGCATCCAGCCAGCCGGCCGGGACGCCGAAGCGGCGCTCGCACCAGGCGGCGATGGCTTCGCGCAGGGCCGCAATGCCCAGGGTGGTCGGGTAGACCGCCATCTGGTCGAGGTTGTCGGCCAGGGCCTTGGCGACGAACTCCGGCGAGCGGTGCTTGGGCTCGCCGATGGACAGCGCGATGTGGCGTAGTTCGGCCGGCGGCTGGGCGCCGGCGAGCAGCGCGCGGAGCTTCTCGAAGGGGTAGGGCTGGAGCAGGTCGAGGGCAGGGTTCATGTGGGCAAGGCTCGTTCTAGATACTGATGCGGACGGGCATGGTGTCCTGTCCGTTGGCTTCCGAAAGGGTTTCGATCACGGCGCTCTGGATGCGCTTGCATAGCTCGGGGTCGGACAGCGGCTGGTTGTGTGCATCGGTGACGAAGAACACGTCTTCCACGCGCTCGCCGAGGGTGACGATCTTGGCGTTCTGCACCGACAGGTCGAAGTCGAGGAACAGCCCGCCGAGGCGCGCCAGCAGGCCCGGGCGGTCAGGGGCTATGACCTCGAGCACGCTGACATGGCGCGCTGCGTCGGTAGAGATGGTTACCACCGGGGCGAAGGCGAAGTGCTTGAGCTGGCGCGGCACGCGGCGCTGGATGATGGTCGGGTAGTCGTCCGGGTTCTTCAGTGCGTCCACCAGGCCTTGGCGGATTTCGGCGATCCGCTGGGGATTGTCGCCGATCGAGCCGCCATCGGCGTCGAGCACTATGTAGGTGTCGAGGGTGAACTGGCTGGTGGAGGTGATGATCCGAGCGTCCTGAATGTTCAGGTTGAGCTGGTCCATCGCGGCCACCGTCACGGCGAAGAAGTCGTGCT
This sequence comes from Pseudomonas sp. QL9, assembly GCF_041409665.1. Classification (NCBI taxonomy): domain Bacteria; kingdom Pseudomonadati; phylum Pseudomonadota; class Gammaproteobacteria; order Pseudomonadales; family Pseudomonadaceae; genus Pseudomonas; species Pseudomonas sp. QL9. The sequence continues at coordinate 1,364,993 of NZ_CP166971.1, read as the reverse complement.
GGTCGGCGGCGTAGATGAAGATCTGCGTGCCGCCTTCGAATTCGCGCTGCGCGGTTTCCTTGATCAGCACCAGCGGGGTGCCGTCGTCCGGGTGCTGGAGGATGGCTTCGGTGTGCCAGGCCACGTCGGCGGCGCTGTGGCGCAGGAAGTAATCGTCACCGAGCTGGCTCCAGAGCTGCTCGGCGTCGTCCTGGTCGATGCCTTCGCGGACGAGGATGTCGATCGCCGCGTTCTGCGTCTGCAGGATCTGCTCCTCGCGGTCCAGCGGATTCTCCAGGCCGCGATGCAGGGCGCGCTTGGTCTCGGTATAGAGCTGGCGCAGCAGGCTGGCGCGCCAGGAGTTCCACAGGCTCGGGTTGGTCGCGTTGATGTCGGCCACGGTGAGCACGTAGAGGTAGTCCAGGCGGGTCTGGTCGCCGACCAGTTGGGCGAAGTCGAAGATCACCTGCGGGTCGGAGAGGTCCTTGCGCTGCGCAGTGGTGGACATCACCAGGTGGTTCTGCACCAGCCAACTGACAAGCTGGGTGTCCCAGTGCGGCAAGTGGTGGCGCTGGCAGAACTGCTCGGCATCCACCGCGCCCAGTTCGGAGTGATCGCCGCCGCGGCCCTTGGCGATGTCGTGATAGAGGCCGGCGAGGTAGATCAGCTCGGGCTTGGGCAGGCGTTCCATGACCTTCGCGGCCAGCGGGTATTTCTCCGCCATGTCCGGACGCTGCAGTTTGCGCAGGTGCTTGATCAGGTTGAGGGTGTGCGCGTCGACCGTATAGATGTGGAACAGGTCGTGCTGCATCTGCCCGATGATCAGGCCGAACTCCGGCAGGTAGCGGCCGAGGATGCCGTACCGGTTCATCCGCCGCAGGTTGCGGTGGATGCCTTCCTTGCACTTGAACAGCTCGATGAACAGGCTGGTGTTGCGGATGTCGTGGCGGAAGTCGTCGTCGATCAGGTGCCGGCTGTCGCGCAGCAGACGGATGGTGTCGGCGCGTACGCCCTTGATCTCCGGGTGCTGGGCCAGCAGCACGAAGATCTCCAGGAGGGCGAAGGGGGTGCGCTTGAAGACGTTCGGGTGGGTGACCTCGAGATAGCCTTCGCGCACCTGGAAGCGGCTGTTCAGCGGCGCGATCTGGCCGCCTTCCCCGGCGCGCAGGATGACTTCCTCGAAGTGCTGCATGATCAGGTCGTTGAGCTCGGAAACCGCCATCACCACGCGGTAGTACTTCTGCATGAAGCGCTCGACGGCCAGCTTGGCGTCGTTGTCCTGGTAACCGAGCAGGCCGGCGATGCGGCGCTGGTGGTCGAACAGCAGGCGGTCTTCGGCGCGTCCGGCGAGCATGTGCAGCGCGTAGCGGACCTTCCAGAGGAACTCCTGGCAGGAGGCGAGCATGCTGGACTCGCTTTCGACGAGGAAACCTTCCTTCACCAGGGCGTGCAGGTTGAGGCTGCCGAAATGCCGGCGGGCGACCCAGAGGATGGTCTGGATGTCGCGCAGGCCGCCTGGCGAGCCCTTCACGTTGGGCTCGAGGTTGTATTCGGTGTCGTTGTACTTGGTGTGGCGGTGGATCTGTTCCTTGCGCTTGGCCATGAAGAACTGGCCGCTCGGCCACATCTGGCGGGTATTGGTGGCTTCCAGCATGCGCTGGCGCAGGTGGTCGGGGCCGGAGATGGTGCGGCATTCCATCAGATTGGTGACCACCGTCAGGTCGGCGCGCGCTTCCTCGGCGCACTGCGCCACCGAGCGCACGCTCTGGCCGACTTCCAGGCCGATGTCCCAGAGCAGGGTGAGGAAGCCCTCGATGGGCTCGCGGAAGACTTCCTGGTCCTCGCTGTCGAGCAGGATCAGGATGTCGATGTCCGAGTGTGGGTGCAGTTCGCCACGACCATAGCCGCCGACCGCCACCAGGGCGATATCCGCGTCTTCGCTCCAGGGGAAGCGCTGCCAGGCCTGGTGCAGGATCTGGTCGACGACCCAGGCGCGGTCCTCGATCAGCCGGCGAATGTCGCGGCCACCATGGAAGCGCGCGTCGAGTACTTCGTTGGCCTGGCGGATGGCCTTCTTGAAGGCAGCGATAGGGCTGGATTTGAGGGCCAGTTCCGCCTGGAACTGCCCACGGTCGAACAACTCGGGATCCACCTGCGGCATGGCGGCCTTCCTAATTCAGGGATGGGGGAGGGCAGGGGCAGGGAAACCGCCGGGGCCGCGCACAGGCAGGGCCCCGGGGCTGTGCCGGGCCGGGATTTCTATGTTCTACCCAGCCGTCGGCGAGATTGCAAACGGCTGTCACGCACCCGTGCGCGGGAAGCTCTCGTCGTTGCGCAGGGTGAGGATCTCGTAGCCGTCGGCGGTGACCAGCACGGTGTGCTCCCACTGCGCGGACAGCTTGCGGTCCTTGGTGATGGCGGTCCAGCCATCGCCGAGCAGGCGGGTTTCCGGGCGGCCCTGGTTGATCATCGGCTCGATGGTGAAGATCATGCCTTCCTTCAGTTCCAGGCCGGTGCCGGCGCGGCCGTAGTGCAGCACTTGCGGCTCTTCGTGGAACACTTGGCCGATGCCGTGGCCGCAATATTCACGGACTACCGAGAAACCGTTCTTCTCGGCGTACTTCTGGATCACCTCGCCAATGTCGCCCAGGCGGGCGCCCGGTTTCACCACGGCGATGCCTTTGTACATGCATTCCTGGGTGATCTGGCATAGGCGGTCGGCCCACTCCGGCGTCTTGCCGACCAGGAACATCTTGCTGGTGTCGCCGTGGTAGCCGTCCTTGATGACGGTGATGTCGATATTGACGATGTCGCCTTCCTTGAGCGGCTTCTCGTTGGGGATGCCGTGGCAGACGACGTGGTTGATCGAGGTGCAGATCGACTTGGGGAAGCCCTTGTAGTTCAGCGGGGCCGGGATCGCCTGCTGCACGTTGACGATGTAGTCGTGGCAGATGCGGTCCAGTTCATCGGTGGTGACGCCGGGCTTGACGTGCTCGCCGATCATTTCCAGCACTTCGGCGGCCAGGCGGCCGGCAATGCGCATCTTCGCGATGTCTTCGGGCGTCTTGATGGTGACGGTCATAGAATTCTCGGACGCAGGCTTAAAAGCGGCTATGTTACCAGCTTCGTGCCGCAAGCCATAAGCCGTACGCTGGTCCGGCAGTTTTCGCCAGTAGCCGGGGCCTGCTTTCTGTGATATAAAGCGCCCCGCTTTTGCGGGTGAGTGCCCGCGAAGCCTTAAAACCACACATGCATCGACACGATGGCCTGGGTGCCTTTCGACAAGATCGGAGGGTTGGCCATTGGGATGCATGGAGGCCCAACCCGACTTATCGAGGAATCAAAATGTCCCAAGTCAACATGCGCGATATGCTGAAGGCCGGTGTGCACTTCGGCCACCAGACCCGTTACTGGAACCCGAAAATGGGCAAGTTCATTTTCGGCGCGCGCAACAAGATCCACATCATCAACCTGGAAAAGACCCTGCCGATGTTCAACGAGGCCCTGACCTTCGTTGAGCGCCTGGCCCAGGGCAAGAACAAGATCCTGTTCGTCGGCACCAAGCGTTCCGCTGGCAAGATCGTTCGCGAAGAAGCTGGTCGTTGCGGCATGCCGTACGTCGACCACCGTTGGCTCGGCGGCATGCTGACCAACTACAAGACCATTCGTCAGTCGATCAAGCGCCTGCGCGAGCTGGAAACCCAGCAGCAAGACGGCACCTTCGAGAAGCTGACCAAGAAAGAAGCCCTGATGCGCTCCCGTGATCTGGAAAAACTGGATCGCAGCCTGGGCGGCATCAAGGACATGGGCGGCCTGCCGGACGCTCTGTTCGTGATCGACGTTGACCACGAGCGCATCGCTATCACCGAAGCCAACAAGCTGGGCATCCCGGTCATCGGCATCGTCGATACCAACAGCAGCCCGGAAGGCGTCGACTACGTCATCCCTGGTAACGATGATGCCATCCGCGCCGTGCAACTTTACCTGGGCGCCATGGCCGAGGCCGTTCTGCGCGGTAAGCAGAACGCCGTTGGCGGTGCCGACGAGTTCGTAGAAGAAGCGCCGGCCGAATCCGCCGAAGGCTGATTCCAGGACGTCCAGACGTCCAGCGGTGCGCAAAAAGGGGGCCTGGCCCCCTTTTTGCCACTCCCGAATTCCGCCCGGTTAGCCGGGCGATCTGGTTTTGAGAGCAACTCAAGAGGATTTGCAAATGGCAGAAATCACTGCAGCACTGGTTAAAGAACTGCGCGAGCGCACTGGCCAGGGCATGATGGAATGCAAGAAGGCCCTGGTTGCCGCTGAAGGCGACATCGAGAAGGCCATCGACGACATGCGCGCTTCCGGCGCCATCAAGGCTGCCAAGAAGGCCGGCAACATCGCCGCCGAAGGCTCCATCGCCGTGAAGGTGTCTGACGACGCCAAAGCCGCCACCATCATCGAAGTCAACTCGCAGACCGACTTCCTGGCTCTGCAGGACGATTTCAAAGGCTTCGTCGCCGCCTGCCTGGACAAGGCTTTTGCGCAGAAGCTGACCGACGCCGCTCCGCTGATCGCCGAGCAGGAATCCGCTCGTGAAGCCCTGGTCGCCAAGTGCGGCGAGAACGTCAACATCCGTCGTCTGGCTCGCGCCGAAGGTGACGTGGTTGGCGCCTACCTGCACGGCCACCGCATCGGTGTTCTGGTTACCCTGAGCGGCGGCAACGCCGATCTGGCCAAGGACATCGCCATGCACGTTGCTGCCAGCAACCCGCAGTTCCTGGACCCGTCGCAGGTTTCCGAAGAAGCCGTTGCCAAGGAAAAGGAAATCTTCCTGGCCCTGAACGCCGACAAGATCGCCGGCAAGCCGGAAAACATCGTCGAGAACATGGTCAAGGGCCGTATCGCCAAGTTCCTGGCCGAAGCCAGCCTGGTCGACCAGCCGTTCGTCAAGGATCCGGAAGTCAAGGTCGGTGATCTGGCCAAGAAAGCCGGCGCCACCATCGTGTCCTTCATCCGCTACGAAGTGGGCGAGGGCATCGAGAAGGTCGAAGCCGACTTCGCTGCCGAGGTTGCTGCTCAAGTAGCCGCTTCCAAGCAGTAAGACGGACTTCACCGTCGCCCCGGAAGAGGCTGCCCGCTAACGCGAGCGGCCTCTTCGTCAAATTGGGGGAGCCATTCGGGGTGGCTTCCACGGCACGGGCCCGCACGGCGGGTCACAGCTGCCGCAAGTCGGCTCGCCGGCTTCCGCAATGGGCGCCACGTGTGGCGCCAAGCATTTCAAACGCCGCAGGAGAAAAAGGTCATGGCTCAGCAGCTGAGCGCTCGTCAACCTCGCTATAAACGCATTCTTCTAAAACTGAGCGGCGAAGCCCTGATGGGGAGCGAAGAGTTCGGCATCGATCCCAAGGTGCTGGACCGCATGGCGCTGGAAATCGGCCAGCTCGTCGGTATCGGCGTGCAGGTCGGCCTGGTGATCGGCGGCGGCAACCTGTTCCGCGGCGCCGCCCTGTCGGCCGCCGGCATGGACCGGGTCACCGGCGACCACATGGGCATGCTGGCCACCGTGATGAACGGCCTGGCGATGCGCGATGCCCTGGAGCGTTCGAACATCACCGCCATCGTCATGTCGGCCATCAGCATGGTCGGCGTCACCGACCACTACGACCGCCGCAAAGCCATGCGCCACCTGGGCAGCGGTGAAGTGGTGATCTTCTCCGCCGGCACGGGCAACCCGTTCTTCACCACCGACTCCGCCGCCTGCCTGCGCGCCATCGAAATCGATGCTGACGTAGTGCTGAAGGCGACCAAGGTCGATGGCGTGTACACTGCCGACCCGTTCAAAGACCCGAATGCCGAGAAGTTCGAGCGCCTGACCTACGATGAAGTGCTCGACCGCAAGCTGGGCGTGATGGACCTGACCGCCATCTGCCTGTGCCGCGACCAGAAAATGCCGCTGCGGGTGTTCAACATGAACAAGCCGGGCGCGCTGCTGAATATTGTTGTTGGTGGTGCCGAAGGCACCCTGATCGAGGAGGATTGAGATGATCAACGAGATCAAGAAAGAAGCGCAGGAGCGCATGGGCAAAACCCTGGAGGCCCTGGGCCATGCCTTCGCCAAGATCCGCACCGGCCGTGCTCACCCGAGCATCCTGGATAGCGTCATGGTGTCCTACTACGGCGCGGACACTCCGCTGCGCCAGGTGGCCAACGTCACCGTGGAAGACTCCCGCACCCTGGCCCTGAGCGTGTTCGACAAGAGCATGATCCAGGCCGTCGAGAAGGCCATCATGACCTCCGACCTGGGCCTGAACCCGGCTACCGCTGGCACCACCATCCGTGTGCCGATGCCCGCCCTGACCGAAGAAACCCGCAAGGGCTTCACCAAGCAGGCTCGCGCCGAGGCAGAGCAGGCCCGCGTTTCCGTGCGCAACATCCGCCGCGACGCCATGGCTCAGCTCAAGGACCTGCAGAAAGAGAAAGAAATCAGCGAGGACGACGAGCGCCGCGGCGGTGACGAAGTGCAAAAGCTCACCGACAAGTTTATCGCCGAGATCGACAAGGCCCTCGAGGCCAAGGAAGCGGATCTGATGGCCGTCTGACGGCCGGGTTGCAGTCATGGACAAGACCAAACAGGTGGTGGCCGCGGTGCCACGCCACGTGGCCATCATCATGGACGGCAACAACCGCTGGGCGAAGAAGCGCCTGTTGCCCGGCGTTGCCGGGCACAAGGCCGGCGTCAGCGCGGTTCGCGCGGTGGTCAAGACCTGTGCCGAGGCGGGCGTCGAGGTGCTGACGCTGTTCGCCTTCTCCAGCGAGAACTGGCAGCGTCCGGTCGACGAGGTCGGCGCGCTGATGGAGCTGTTCCTCATGGCCTTGCGCCGCGAGGTGCGCAAGCTCGATGACAACGGTATCCGCCTGCGCATCATCGGTGATCGCAGCCGCTTTCATCCGGAGCTGCAGGCCGCGATGCGTGAGGCGGAAAACCTCACTGCCAGTCACAAGGGCCTGCTGTTGCAGGTGGCAGCCAACTATGGCGGCCAGTGGGATATCACCCAGGCGGCGCAGCGTCTCGCTCGCGAGGTGCAAGCCGGGCATCTGGCGCCCGACGAGATCAGCCCCGAGCTGATCCAGGGTTGCCTGACCACCGGTGACCAGCCGATGCCGGACCTGTGCATCCGTACCGGCGGCGAGCACCGCATCAGCAACTTCCTGTTGTGGCAGCTGGCCTACGCCGAGCTCTACTTCTCCGATCTCTACTGGCCGGACTTCAAGAGCGCGGCGATGCGCGAAGCGCTGGCCGACTACGCTACCCGCCAGCGTCGCTTCGGCAAGACCAGCGAGCAGGTGGAGGCCGAGGCTCCCCCGTCATGCTGAAACAACGAATCATCACAGCGCTGGTGCTGTTGCCCATCGCGCTGGGTGGTTTCTTCCTCCTTGATGGCGCGGCCTTCGCGCTGTTCATCGGGCTGGTGGTCAGCCTGGGCGCCTGGGAATGGGCGCGCCTGGCCGGCTACGGTGAGCAATCCGCACGTATCGCCTATGCCGGTTTGGTCGCCGCGCTCCTGCTGTTGCTGAGCTGGCTGCCGCAGCTGGCTGGTGGCGTGCTGGTACTGGCGCTGCTCTGGTGGTTGCTGGCGACCGTCATGGTGCTCACCTATCCGGATAGCGCCTCCAGCTGGGGCGGCCGCTGGCGTCGCCTGCTGATCGGCCTGCTGATCCTCGTGCCGGCCTGGCAAGGCCTGGTGGTGCTCAAGCAGTGGCCGCTGGCCAACTGGCTCATCGTTGCGGTCATGGTGCTGGTCTGGGCCGCCGACATTGGTGCCTATTTCTCCGGCAAGGCCTTCGGCAAGCGCAAGCTGGCCCCGCGGGTCAGCCCCGGCAAGAGCTGGGAAGGTTTCTACGGTGGCCTGGCGCTGAGCCTGGCGATCACCTTCGCAGTCGCCCTTTATCGCGACTGGACGGTTCGTGAGCTGCTCCTTGCCCTTCCGTGCGCCGCCCTCGTCGTTGCGCTCTCGGTGGTCGGTGACCTGACCGAAAGCATGTTCAAACGCCAGTCGGGCCTGAAAGACAGCAGCAACCTGCTGCCGGGCCATGGCGGCGTGCTCGATCGCATCGACAGCCTGACTGCAGCTATCCCGGTCTTCACCGTGCTGCTTTGGGCAACCGGCTGGGGTGCGCCGTGAGTCGCCCGCAACAGGTCTGCGTGCTTGGGGCTACCGGCTCCATCGGCCTCAGCACGCTTGATGTGTTGGCGCGGCATCCACAGCGCTATCAGGTATTTGCCATTACCGGGTATTCCCGGCTCGCCGAGCTGGAAGCGCTCTGCCTGACCCATCGCCCGCAGTTCGCTGTCGTCGCCAATGACGAGCAGGCCCGGCATCTGCTGGGCGGCTTGCAGGCGGCGGGGCTGAAAACGCGCGTACTGGTCGGTGAGCAGGGGTTGTGCGAGGTTGCCGGTCATCCGGATGTCGACGTGGTCATGGCAGCCATCGTTGGCGCCGCGGGCCTCAAGCCGACCCTGGCGGCCGTGCAGGCCGGCAAGCGCGTGCTGCTGGCTAACAAGGAGGCGCTGGTTATGTCCGGCGCGCTCTTCATGCACGAGGTGCATGCCAGCGGTGCAGTGCTGTTGCCGATCGACAGCGAGCACAACGCCATCTTCCAGTGCATGCCCGGCGACTACGCGCGCGGCCTGGATCAAGTTGGCGTAAGAAGAATCCTGCTGACTGCCTCAGGTGGTCCGTTCCGCGAGACACCGCTCGAGGCGCTTGCCAATGTCACGCCCGAGCAGGCCTGTGCACATCCCAACTGGTCGATGGGGCGGAAGATTTCCGTCGACTCGGCGAGCATGATGAACAAGGGGTTGGAGCTGATCGAGGCCTGCTGGCTGTTCGATGCCGCGCCGTCGCGTGTCGAGGTGGTGATCCACCCGCAGAGCGTGATCCATTCCCTGGTCGACTATGTCGATGGCTCGGTGCTGGCGCAGCTCGGCAACCCGGACATGCGCACGCCCATCGCCCATGCCCTGGCCTGGCCGGAACGCATCGACTCCGGCGTTTCGCCGCTGGACCTGTTCGGTGTCGCCCGCCTGGACTTCCAGGCGCCCGACGAGCAGCGCTTCCCCTGCCTGCGCCTGGCGCGCGAGGCGGCAGAGGCGGGTGGTAGCGCGCCGGCCGTGCTCAATGCTGCAAACGAGGTGGCAGTCGCCGCATTCCTCGAGCGGCGCATCCGCTTCACTGAGATCGCGGTTATCATCGATGAAGTTCTGAACCGCGAGGCGGCCGCTCCGGTCGAATGCCTCGACGCGGTCCTGGCGGCTGACAAACGCGCCCGCGAAGCCGCTCAAGCCTGGTTGCGTGGGCACGATCGATAAGCCCTGGAGGTTGCGATGAGTGCACTTTATATGGTCGTCGGGCTGGTCATCGCCCTTGGCGTCCTGGTGACATTCCACGAATTCGGGCACTTCTGGGTGGCGCGCCGTTGCGGCGTCCGGGTGCTGCGCTTCTCCGTCGGCTTTGGTACGCCGCTGGTGCGCTGGCATGATCGCCACGGTACCGAGTTCGTAGTTGCGGCCATCCCGCTGGGCGGCTACGTGAAGATGCTCGACGAGCGTGAGGCTGAGGTCCCGGTCGACCAGCTCGACTACGCCTTCAATCGCAAGTCGGTATTCCAGCGCATCGCCATCGTCTCCGCCGGTCCCATTGCCAACTTCCTCCTGGCCATCCTGTTCTTCTGGGTGCTGGCGATGCTGGGTTCCCAGCAGGTGCGACCTGTCATCGGTTCGGTGGTTGCCAGCAGCCCGGCTGCACTAGGCGGGCTGGTGGCCGGTCAGGAAGTGGTAGCGGTCGATGGCGAGGCGGTCGACGGTTGGGCTGCGGTCAACCTGCGCCTGGTGCGTCGCCTGGGGGAGACCGGCGAACTGACTGTCGCTGTGCGCGAGCCAGGCTCCAGCGTCGATGTGACGCACAAGGTGGCGATCAGGTCCTGGCTGAAGAGTGCCGAGAATCCTGACCCCATCGGCGGCCTGGGTATCCAGCCGTGGCGCCCGGCGATGCCGCCGGTGATCGCCGAGCTGGATCCTGAAGGCCCGGCCAAGGCCGCGGGGCTGCAGATTGGCGATCGCCTGGTGAGCCTCGATGGCGTGGCCGTGGATGACTGGCAGCAGGTTGTGGACAAGGTTCGTGCGCGTCCCGCGCAGAGCGTTGCCCTGGCGTTCCAGCGCGATGGCCAGAGCCATGAGCTGAAGCTGACCCTGTCGACGAAAGGCGAAGGCAAAGCGCGTACCGGTTATCTGGGGGCCGGTGTCTCGGGCGGCCAATGGCCGGCGGAGATGCTCCGCGAAGTGCGCTACGGTCCGGTCGCCGCGGTAGGCGAGGCGCTCTCGCAAACCTGGTCGATGAGTCTCCTAACTCTGGATTCTCTAAAGAAAATGGTGCTCGGACAGCTCTCGGTAAAAAACTTGAGTGGGCCGATAACCATTGCTAAAGTGGCGGGCGCTTCGGCCCAGTCCGGCGTGGGGGATTTTCTGCATTTCCTGGCCTATCTGAGCATTAGTTTGGGGGTTCTCAACCTGCTGCCGATTCCCGTCCTCGATGGCGGACATCTGGCGTTCTACCTGGTCGAGTGGGTGCGTGGTCGCCCATTGTCCGAGCGGGTCCAGGCTTGGGGGATGCAGATCGGCATCAGCCTGGTCGTTGGGGTCATGCTACTGGCCCTGGTCAACGATCTGAGTCGACTGTAGCTGCCATTGGTTTTCGGATCTGCCGCCTAATGCGGCAGATTCTTTATTTGTCAGTTGGAAAAAAAGGACTCCATGAAACGCTTTCTGTTACCCGCGGCCGTGTCCGCGTTGATGATCGCCCAGGTTCACGCCGAGTCCTTCACTGTTTCCGATATCCGCGTCAACGGTTTGCAGCGGGTATCCGCGGGTAGCGTATTCGCCGCGCTGCCGCTCAACGTCGGCGACCAGGTCGACGATCGCCGCCTGGTCGAAGCGACCCGTTCGCTGTTCAAGACCGGTTTCTTCCAGGACATCCACCTCGGTCGCGACGGCAGCGTGCTGGTCATCGACGTGGTCGAGCGTCCGTCGATCTCCAGCATCGAGATCGAAGGCAACAAGGCCATCACCAAGGATGACCTGATGAAGGGCCTGAAGCAGTCGGGCCTGGCCGAAGGTGAAATCTTCCAGCGCGCGACCCTCGAAGGCGTGCGTAACGAACTGCAGCGCCAGTACGTCGCCCAGGGCCGCTACTCGGCCACCATCGAAACCGAGGTCGTGCCGCAGCCGCGTAACCGCGTCGCGCTGAAGATCACCATCAACGAAGGCACGGTGGCGGCCATCGCCCACGTGAACGTCGTCGGCAATACCGTGTTCTCCGACGAGGACCTGACCGACCTGTTCGAGCTGAAGACCACCAACTGGCTGTCCTTCTTCAAGAACGACGACAAGTACTCCCGCGAGAAGCTGTCCGGCGACCTGGAACGCCTGCGCTCCTACTACCTGGACCGCGGCTACATCCACATGGACATCGCTTCGACCCAGGTGTCCATCACCCCGGACAAGAAGCACGTCTACATCACCGTCAACATCAATGAAGGCCAGAAGTACACCGTCCGCGACGTGAAGCTGTCCGGCGAGCTCAAGGTGCCCGAGGAGGAGGTCAAGAAACTCCTGCTGGTGCAGCCGGGCCAGGTCTTCTCGCGCAAGGTGATGACCACCACTTCCGACCTCATCACCCGCCGTCTGGGTAACGAGGGCTACACCTTCGCCAACGTCAACGGCGTGCCCGAAGCGCACGACGACGACAAGACCGTGTCCATCACCTACGTGGTCGACCCGGGCAAGCGCGCCTACGTCAACCGCATCAACTTCCGCGGCAACACCAAGACCGAGGACGAGGTGCTGCGCCGCGAGATGCGCCAGATGGAAGGCGGCTGGGCATCGACCTACCTGATCGACCAGTCCAAGCAGCGCCTGGAACGCCTGGGCTACTTCAAGACCGTCAACGTCGAGACCCCGGCGGTTCCGGGTTCCGATGACCAGGTCGACGTCAACTACAGCGTCGAAGAGCAACCGTCCGGCTCGATCACAGCGAGCGTGGGCTTCGCCCAGGACGCCGGTCTGATCCTCGGCGGCTCGATCAGCCAGAACAACTTCCTGGGTACCGGCAACAAGGTCAGCATCGGCCTGACCAAGTCCGACTACCAGACCCGCTACAACTTCGGCTTCGTTGACCCCTACTGGACCGTCGACGGCGTGAGCCTTGGCTACAACGCCTTCTACCGCAAGACCGACTACAGCAACCTCAACGTCGACATCTCGGACTACTCGGTCGATAGCTACGGCGCTGGCGTGAGCATCGGCTACCCGATCAGCGAGACCTCCCGCCTGACCTACGGCCTGACCGCGCAGCGCGACAGCATCAACCCCGGCGCCTACACCGTCGATGAGATTTACGACTTCATCAATCAGGAAGGCGACACCTTCACCAACTACAAGGCCTCCATCGGCTGGTCCGAATCGACCCTGAACAAGGGCGTGCTGGCGAACCGTGGCCATTCGCAGAGCCTGGTGCTGGAATCGACCATTCCGGGCAGCGACCTGTCGTTCTACAAGCTCGACTACCGCGGCCAGATCTTCGCGCCGCTGACCAACACCTACACCATGCGCTTCCACACCGAGCTGGGTTATGGCGATGGTTACGGCTCCACCGATCGCCTGCCGTTCTACGAGAACTACTACGCCGGCGGCTTCAACTCGGTGCGCGGCTTCAAGGACAGTTCCCTCGGCCCGCGCAGTACGCCCAGCGTGGCGCGCGACGCCGGCGGCAACGTGATTTCCGGCCCCGACGCGAACGGTCGCTACACCGACCCGGACCAGGATCCGCAAGCCTTCGGCGGTAACGTGATGATCACCGGCGGCGCCGAACTGCTGTTCCCGATGCCGTTCGTCAAGGACCAGACCCAGCTGCGCACCGTGCTGTTCTGGGACGTGGGTAACGTGTTCGACACCAACTGCCCGCTGTCCACCACCCAGGGTTGCGATGGCATCAAGTTTAACGACATGGCCATGTCCGCCGGTGTCGGCCTGACCTGGATCACCGCGCTGGGCCCGCTGAGCTTCAGCCTCGGTACGCCGATCAAGAAGCCGACCAACGCGGAAACCCAGATCTTCCAGTTCTCCCTGGGGCAGACCTTCTAAGTCGCCGAATCGTTATAAAGACAACCTAGCTTTGTGCAGGAGTGCATTGTGCGTAAGTTGACCCAGCTCGTTCTGATCACCGCGGCCCTGATGGCCAGTCCGGCATTCGCCGACATGAAAATCGCGGTGCTCAACTATCAGATGGCGCTCCTCGAGTCCGATGCGGCCAAGCAGTACGCCGTCGATGCGGAGAAGAAATTCGGCCCGCAACTGACCAAGCTGCGCGCCCTGGAGACCGATGCCAAAGCCCTGCAGGACAAGCTGGTCAACGGTGGCAGCAAGATGTCTCAGGCCGAGCGCGACAAGGCCGAGAGCGACTTCAAGCAGAAAGCCCGTGACTTCCAGTTCCAGTCCAAGGAGCTGAACGAAGCCAAGGCTGCTTCCGACCGTGACACCCTGAAGAAACTCAAGCCGAAGCTGGATCAGGCCGTCGAGGAAATCATCAAGAAGGGTGGCTATGACCTGGTGATCGAGCGTGGCGCGGTCGTCGACGTCAAGCCTCAGTACGACATCACCCGCCAGGTCATCGAGCGGATGAACCAGCTGCGTTGATGATGACTGCGCTGTCCTTCACCCTCGCCGAACTGGCCGTGCAGCTCCAGGCGGAGCTGCGCGGCGATCCGTCGCTGGTCATCTCGGGCCTGGCTACCTTGCAGGATGCCGGCCCTGACCAGTTGACCTTCCTGGCCAACCCGCAGTACCGCAAGTTCCTGGGCGAAACTGCCGCGGGTGCCGTACTACTGACAGCTGCCGATGCCGACGGCTTCGCCGGCAATGCGCTGGTGGTGGCCGATCCCTACCTGGCCTACGCCGGTCTCTCGCACCTGTTCGATCCCAAGCCGAAGGCTCCGGTCGGTATCCACCCGACGGCGGTGGTCGATCCTTCTGCCTGCGTCGACCCCAGCGCTTGCGTCGGTCCCTACGTGGTGATCGAGGCCGGTGCGCAGATCGGTGCGGATGTCACCCTCGGCGCCCATAGCGTCGTAGGCGCGCGCAGCGTGATCGGCGAAGGCGGCTGGCTGGCCCCGCGCGTCACGCTGTACCACGACGTACGCATCGGCAAGCGCGTAGTCATCCAGTCCGGCGCCGTCATCGGCGGCGAGGGCTTCGGCTTCGCCAAGCAGAAGGGCGTCTGGCAGAAAATCGCCCAGATCGGTGGCGTGACCATCGGTGACGACGTCGAGATCGGCGCCAACACCACCATAGATCGCGGTGCACTCTCGGATACCCTGGTTGGCGACGGCGTGAAGCTGGACAACCAGATCATGATTGCGCACAACGTGCAGATCGGCGATCACACCGCCATGGCCGGCTGCTGCGGGATTTCCGGCAGCGCCAAGATCGGCAAGCATTGCATGCTCGCCGGCGGCGTCGGCCTGGTTGGGCATATCGAGATCTGCGACAACGTCTTCGTCACCGGCATGACTATGGTCACCCGCTCGATCACCGAGCCGGGCGCCTACTCATCCGGAACGGCCATGCAACCGGCGGCAGAGTGGAAGAAAAGCGCTGCCCGCATTCGCCAGTTGGACGACATGGCCCGTCGTCTGCAACAGCTGGAAAAACGCCTGGCTGCCGTGACCTCGAGCGGAGACACTCCATCTGATGCGTGAGTCACGCATTTTTTGGCGTTTCCCTTTTCTGAACAGGCTCCCCTGAACATGATGGACATCAACGAGATTCGCGAATACCTGCCTCATCGCTACCCTTTCCTGCTGGTGGATCGGGTAGTGGAGCTGGACATCGAGGCCAAGCGCATTCGCGCCTACAAGAATGTCAGCATCAACGAGCCGTTCTTCAATGGCCACTTCCCGCAGCACCCGATCATGCCGGGCGTGTTGATCATCGAGGCGATGGCCCAGGCTGCCGGCATCCTCGGTTTCAAGATGCTCGACGTGAAGCCGGCCGATGGCACCCTCTATTACTTCGTCGGCTCGGACAAACTGCGCTTCCGCCAGCCGGTGCTGCCGGGCGACCAGTTGCAACTGCATGCCCAGTTCATCAGCGTCAAACGCGGCATCTGGAAGTTCGACTGCCACGCCACTGTCGATGACAAACCGGTCTGCTCGGCCGAAATCATCTGCGCGGAACGCAAACTATGAGTTTGATCGATCCTCGCGCCATCATCGATCCACGGGCAAAGCTGGCCGACAATGTTGAGGTGGGCCCCTGGTCCATCGTCGGGCCGGATGTGGAGATCGGCGAAGGTACGGTGATCGGTCCGCACGTAGTGCTCAAGGGCCCCACCCAGATCGGCAAGCACAACCGGATTTTCCAGTTCTCCAGCGTCGGTGAAGACACCCCCGACCTGAAGTACAAGGGCGAGCCGACCCGCCTGGTGATTGGCGATCACAACGTGATCCGCGAAGGTGTGACCATTCACCGCGGGACCATTCAGGACCGTTCCGAAACCACCATCGGCGACCACAACCTGATCATGGCCTATGTTCACATCGGCCACGACAGCGTGATCGGCAACCACTGCATCCTGGTCAACAACACTGCGTTGGCAGGTCATGTGCACGTGGACGATTGGGCGATCCTTTCCGGCTATACGCTGGTGCACCAGTTCTGCCGCATTGGCGCCCACGCCTTCTCCGGCATGGGTACCGCGATTGGCAAGGACGTCCCGGCCTACGTGACCGTCTTCGGCAACCCGGCCGAGGCGCGCAGCATGAACTTCGAGGGCCTGCGCCGTCGCGGTTTCAGCGCGGAGGCCATCCATGCCCTGCGTCGCGCCTACAAGGTGGTCTACCGCCAGGGCCTGACCGTGGAGGAGGCGCTCGCCGAGCTGGCCGAATCTGCCGCGCAGTTCCCGGAAGTGGCGGTGTTCTGCGCCTCCATCCAGAGCTCCACACGCGGCATCACCCGCTGACCATGAGTGCGAGCGCCGGCAAGCTGCGCGTCGCCCTGGTCGCCGGCGAGGCGTCGGGGGATATCCTCGGCGCCGGCCTGATGCAAGCCTTGCGCGAGCGCCATCCGAATGTCGAATTCATCGGTGTGGGTGGCCCGCGCATGCAGGCCCAGGGCCTGGTTTCCGAATTCCCCATGGAACGCCTGGCGGTCATGGGGCTGGTCGAAGTCCTGGGGCGCCTGCGTGAGCTGTTGAAGCGGCGCAAGGATCTGATCCGAACGCTGATCGCTGCCCGTCCCGATGTCTTCATCGGGATAGACGCTCCGGACTTCACCCTCGGCGTCGAGCTGAAGCTGCGCCAGGCGGGCATCCGCACCGTGCATTACGTCAGCCCCTCGGTCTGGGCCTGGCGGCAGAAGCGCGTGTTGAAGATCAAGCAGGCCTGCGACCTGATGCTCGCCCTGTTCCCCTTCGAAGCGAAGTTCTACGAAGAACATGCCGTCCCGGTGCGCTTCGTCGGGCATCCGCTGGCCAATACCATCCCGCTCGATGCTGATCGCGCGGCGGCGCGCGATCAGCTTGGGATACCGCAGCACGCCCAGGTCGTAGCCCTGCTGCCCGGTAGCCGTGGCGGTGAGGTCGGCCGCCTGGGCGCACTCTTCCTCGATACCGCTCAGCGCCTGCTGCAACAGCGCCCCGGTATTCGCTTCGTGCTGCCTTGCGCCAGCCCGGAGCGCCGTGAGCAATTGGAGCAGATGCTGCAAGGGCGCGAATTGCCGCTGCAATTGCTCGACGGCCAGTCCCACGAGGCTTTAGCTGCGTGTGATGCGGTACTTATCGCTTCCGGCACCGCGACCCTCGAAGCGCTGCTGTACAAGCGCCCGATGGTGGTGGCGTACAAGGTCGCCCCGCTGACTTATCGCATCCTCAAGCGTCTGGTGAAGAGCCCCTACGTCTCGCTGCCCAACCTGCTCGCCGGTCGCCTGCTGGCACCTGAGTTGATCCAGGACGCAGCGACCCCCGAGGCGCTGGTGCAGCACCTGCTGCCTTTGCTGGATGACGGCAGCGCACAAACCGAATCCTTCGACGCCATCCATCGCGCCCTGCGCCAGGATGCGTCCGCACAGGCCGCCGAGGCCGTGCTCGAGCTCGTGGAGAAACACTGATGCAGATGGGGCTGGACTTCACCCTGGTCGAGGAACTGGTTGCCGGCGTCGACGAGGTGGGCCGCGGCCCGCTTTGCGGGCCGGTGGTGACTGCTGCGGTGATTCTCGATCCCGCGCGTCCGATCCAGGGGCTGTACGATTCCAAGAAGCTCAGCGAAACCAAGCGCGAAGCGCTGTTCGACGAGATTCGCGAGAAGGCCCTGGCCTGGTGCATCGCCCGTGCCGAGGTCGAGGAGATCGATCAGCTGAACATCCTGCACGCCACCATGCTGGCCATGCAGCGTGCGGTTGAAGGGCTGTCCGTCACGCCCAAGTTGGCGTTGATCGACGGCAACCGCTGCCCGAAGCTCAAGGTGCCGGCGGCACCTGTGGTCAAGGGTGACGCCAGCGTCCCGGCTATCGCCGCCGCCTCGATCCTGGCCAAGGTGGCGCGCGATCGTGAAATGGCCGAGATGGAAACGCTCTATCCCGGCTACGGCATCGGCGGGCACAAGGGCTATCCGACTCCGGTACACCTGGAAGCGCTCAAGCGCCTGGGCCCGACGCCGATCCATCGGCGCTCCTTCGGTCCCGTGCGCGAGTTGCTCGAGACCCCGAACGGACTGATCTGAGGCCGCACGGCGGCAGTGGCGATCTGAAGCCTGTAGCTTTGCGGAAGGGGCCGGTACAATCGGCCGCTTATCGTTTCCGCGTTGCATAGGACCGTCATGACCGCCTCCTTCGTCCACCTGCGTCTGCATACCGAGTACTCCCTGGTCGACGGCCTGGTCCGGGTCAAGCCCCTGTGCAAGGCGGTGGCCGGTGCGGGCATGCCGGCGGTGGCGGTCACCGACCAGAGCAACATGTGCTCGCTGGTGAAGTTCTACAAGACGGCGATGGGCGCCGGGATCAAGCCGATCTGCGGCGCCGACATCTGGCTGGCCAACCGCGACGACGAAGGCCCGCTGAGCCGCCTGAGCCTGCTGGCGATGAACGCCAAGGGCTACCGCAATCTCACCGAGCTCATCTCCCGCGGCTGGCAGCACGGCCAGCGCAACGGTGAGATCATCATCGAGCGCGAATGGGTCCGCGAGGCTGCCGAAGGCCTGATCGCCCTGTCCGCAGCGAAAGAGGGCGAGATCGGTCATGCCCTGCTGAACGGCGAGAACGACCTGGCCGACTCGCTGCTCGCCGAGTGGATGGAAGTCTTCCCCGATCGCTTCTACCTGGAAGTGCAGCGCACCAGCCGGGCATACGACGAAGAACACCTGCATGCCGCCGTGGCCCTGGCCGAACGCAGCGGCGCGCCGCTGGTCGCCACCAACGACGTGCGTTTCATCAAGCCCGAGGACTTCGAGGCCCACGAGACCCGCGTATGCATCGGTGAAGGCCGCGCACTGGACGATCCGCGCCGCTCGCGCAACTTCTC
The DNA here is from genome assembly GCF_041409665.1 of Pseudomonas sp. QL9. NCBI lineage: Bacteria > Pseudomonadati > Pseudomonadota > Gammaproteobacteria > Pseudomonadales > Pseudomonadaceae > Pseudomonas > Pseudomonas sp. QL9. The sequence continues at coordinate 1,346,409 of NZ_CP166971.1, read as the reverse complement.
CGACCAGCAGTACCTGAAGACCCCGGCGGAAATGGCCGAGCTGTTCAGCGACCTGCCCGAGGCGCTGGAAAACACCGTCGAGATCGCCAAGCGCTGCAACATCGAAGTGCAGCTGGGCAAATACTTCCTGCCCAACTTCCCGATCCCCTTCGAAGGGATGGACATCAACGAATACCTTCGCCACGTCTCCTACGAGGGCCTGGAGGAGCGCCTGGCGGTGCTCTGGCCGAAGGAGACCACGCCGGACTACGAAGCCAAGCGGCAGATCTACATCGACCGCCTGGAGTTCGAGCTGGGCACCATCATCCAGATGGGCTTCCCCGGCTACTTCCTGATCGTGATGGACTTCATCAAGTGGGCCAAGAACAACGGCGTGCCCGTGGGCCCCGGCCGGGGCTCGGGTGCCGGCTCGCTGGTAGCCTACGTGCTGAAGATCACCGATCTCGATCCGCTGGCCTATGACCTGCTGTTCGAGCGCTTCCTCAACCCCGAACGTATCTCCATGCCTGACTTCGACGTGGACTTCTGCATGGAAGGCCGCGACCGGGTAATCGACTACGTGGCCGGTGCCTACGGGCGCAACGCGGTGAGCCAGATCATCACCTTCGGCTCCATGGCTGCCAAGGCGGTGGTGCGCGACGTGGCGCGGGTGCAGGGCAAGTCCTACGGGCTGGCCGACAAACTGTCGAAAATGATTCCTTTCGAAGTCGGCATGACCCTGGAAAAGGCCTACGAGCAGGAAGAGATGCTCCGCGACTTCCTCAAGTCCGACGAGGAAGCCCAGGAAATCTGGGACATGGCCCTGAAGCTCGAAGGCATCACCCGCGGTACCGGCAAGCACGCCGGCGGCGTGGTGATCGCGCCGACCAAACTCACCGACTTCGCGCCCATCGCTTGCGATGAAGAGGGTGCCGGCCTGGTGACCCAGTACGACAAGGACGATGTGGAGGCCGCCGGCCTGGTGAAGTTCGACTTCCTCGGCCTGCGTACGCTGACCATCATCAAGTGGGCGATGGAGATCATCCACCGCATCCAGCGCAAGAACGGCGACGACAACCTGGTCGACATCGACCGTATCCCGCTGGACGACAAGAAGACCTACGACCTGTTGCAGAAGGCGGAGACCACCGCGGTCTTCCAGCTTGAATCGCGCGGCATGAAGGAGCTGATCAAGAAGCTCAAGCCGGACTGCCTGGAAGACCTGATCGCACTGGTGGCGCTGTTCCGTCCCGGTCCGCTGCAGTCGGGCATGGTGGACGACTTCATCAACCGTAAGCACGGTCGCGAGGAAATCTCCTATCCGCACCCGGACTACCAGTACGCGGGCCTCGAGCCGGTCCTGAAGCCGACCTACGGCATCATCCTGTACCAGGAACAGGTGATGCAGATCGCCCAGGTCATGGCCGGCTACACCCTCGGCGGCGCGGACATGCTGCGTCGAGCCATGGGCAAGAAGAAGCCCGAGGAGATGGCCAAGCAGCGCGGCGGCTTCATCGAAGGCTGCGCCAACAACGGCATCGATGCGAACCTCGCGGGCAACATCTTCGACCTGGTGGAAAAGTTCGCCGGCTATGGCTTCAACAAGTCGCACTCGGCCGCCTATGGCCTGGTCTCCTACCAGACCGCCTGGCTGAAGACCCACTGGGCAGCCCCCTTCATGGCTGCGGTACTCACCGCGGATATGCAGAACACCGACAAGGTGGTGACGCTGATCGAAGAATGCCGGCACATGAAGCTGCGCATCGTGGCGCCGGATGTGAACAACTCCGAATTCCGCTTCACCGTCGACGACGACAACCAGATCGTCTACGGCCTCGGCGCGATCAAGGGCGTCGGTGAAGGTCCGGTGGAAGCCATCACCGAATGCCGCAATGAGGGTGGGCCGTTCAAGGACCTGTTCGACTTCTGCGACCGCGTCGACCTCAAGCGGATCAACAAACGGACTCTCGAGGCGCTGATCCGCGCCGGTGCGCTGGATCGCCTGGGCCCGTACTTCCATGACGAGGTCAAGGCCTACCAGGCCAACGTCGACCGCAACCGCGCGGTGTTGCTGGCGTCCATGGAGGAAGCCATCAAGGCCGCCGAGCAAACCTCGCGCAGCCATGACAGCGGCCACATGGACCTGTTCGGCGGACTCTTCGCCGAGCCGGAAGCGGACGTCTATGCCAACCATCGCAAGGCCAAGGAGCTTACCCTCAAGGAGCGGCTGAAGGGCGAGAAAGACACCCTCGGCCTCTACCTTACCGGTCACCCGATCGACGAGTACGAAGGTGAGGTCCGCCGCTTCGCCCGCCAGCGCATCGTCGAGCTCAAGCCCGCGCGCGACACCCAGACGGTGGCCGGCCTGATCGTCAACCTGCGAGTGATGAAGAACAAGCGCGGCGACAAGATGGGCTTCGTCACCCTCGACGACCGTTCCGGACGCATCGAAGCCTCGCTGTTCGCCGAGGCCTTCGCCGCCAACCAGGGCCTGCTGCAGACCGACGCCATGGTGGTGATCGAGGGCGAAGTAAGCCAGGACGACTTCTCCGGCGGCCTGCGCCTGCGCGCCAAGCGCGTCATGGGCCTCGAAGAGGCGCGCACTGCGCTGGCCGAAAGCCTGCGGGTGAAGGTCGCTGCCGATGCGCTCAAGGGCGACCGCCTGCGCTGGCTGGCCGAGCTCTGCGGACGCCATCGCGGTAACTGCCCGGTGACCGTCGACTACAGTTCCAGCGACGCGCGCGCCCTGTTGCAGTTCGGCGAGGAATGGAAGATCGACCCGGCCGACAGTCTGATTCAAGCATTGCGTGACCAGTTCGGACGAGACAACGTCTTCCTCAACTACCGCTAGCGCGAGCGATGGCCAAGAGCCTCGTTCCCGCCAGCCTCGACCCTGGGCGCCCGATACCGTAAGGTAGGGCGCCAAACGGACCAGGCCCAGCCGCCATCAGCACGACGGATAGCCCATGAACCCGAATTTCCTCGATTTCGAACAGCCGATCGCCGACATGCAAGCCAAGATCGAAGAGCTTCGGCTGGTCGGCAACGACAACTCGATCAACATCAGCGACGAGATCTCCCGCCTGGAAGACAAGAGCCGGGCGCTGACCGAGAACATCTTCGGCAACCTGAGCAGCTGGCAGATCGCCCAGCTCGCCCGCCATCCGCGCCGCCCGTACACCCTCGACTACATCGAGCACATCTTCACCGAGTTCGAAGAGCTGCACGGCGACCGTCACTTCGCCGATGACGCCGCGATCGTCGGCGGCGTGGCTCGCCTGGGCGAGCAGCCGGTGATGGTCATCGGTCACCAGAAAGGCCGTGAGGTGCGCGAGAAAGTGCGCCGCAACTTCGGCATGCCGCGTCCGGAAGGCTACCGCAAGGCTTGCCGCCTGATGGAAATGGCCGAACGCTTCAAGATGCCGATCCTGACCTTCATCGACACCCCCGGCGCCTACCCGGGCATCGACGCCGAAGAACGCGGCCAGAGCGAGGCCATCGCCTGGAACCTGCGCGTCATGGCGCGCCTGAAGACCCCGATCATCGCCACCGTCATCGGTGAGGGTGGTTCCGGCGGTGCGCTGGCCATCGGTGTCTGCGACAACCTGAACATGCTGCAGTACTCCACCTACGCGGTGATCTCGCCGGAAGGCTGTGCCTCGATCCTCTGGCGTACCGCAGAGAAGGCGCCTGAAGCCGCAGAGGCCATGGGCATCACCGCGGCGCGCCTGAAGGACCTGGGTATCGTCGACACCGTGATCCCGGAGCCACTGGGCAGCGCCCACCGCGATCCGGCTGCCGCCGCGCAGAACATCCGTACCGCCATCGAGTCGCAACTGGCCATGCTCAAGGGCCTGAGCATCGACAAGCTGCTGGAGCGCCGCTACGAGCGCCTGATGAGCTACGGCATCGCCTGATTACTCGCCGCGCCTTCGGGCGCGGGCCGGTCAGCGAAGAGGGCGGAACCTGCGAGGGTTCCGCCCTTCGCATTTCTGGCGACCGGCCGCCTCGTTTATGCTTGCCGGCATTGCTTATCCACAGCCCGATTTCCTGCCATGTCCCTGGAATCCCGACTGCTGATTGCCCTGACTCCCTGGCGCCACGCTCGCGCCTGGCGGGTTGGGCTGTCCGGCGGCCTGGATTCCGTCGTCTTGCTGCGCGCGCTGGCGCGTCTCGTCGAGAAGGAAGTATTGCCGCCAATCTCGGCCATTCATGTGCATCACGGTCTACAGGCCGTTGCGGATGACTGGCCGGAGCACTGTCAGGCGCTCTGCGATGAGCTGGGTGTGCCGCTGATCGTCGAGCGGGTCAAGGTCGAGCAGGGGGCAAGCCTCGAACAGCAGGCGCGCCGGGCGCGATATGCAGCCTTCGAAAAACATCTGGAGGAAGGCGAGTTTCTGCTAACCGCTCAACATCGCGACGACCAGGCCGAGACATTGCTCTTCCGCCTGCTGCGAGGTGCTGGTGTTCGCGGGCTGGCGGGCATTCCCGCTGTACGGCGGCTGGGGAGAGGGTCCCTGCTGCGCCCCTTGCTGGATGTCTCGCGTACGGAGCTTGAAAGCTACGCCCGCGAACAGGGCCTGCAGTGGGTCGAAGATCCATCCAACGGAGATACCAGTCTCGCCCGCAACTATCTGCGCCAGAGAGTCATGCCGGTTCTCGCGGAGCGTTGGCCGCAGGCTTCGGTGAATCTGGCGCGCAGCGCGGCGCATCTGGCCGAAGCCGAAGCGCTGCTCGGCGAGTTGGCCATTCAGGATCTGCTCGCCGCCCGTGGTTCGACTGAACTCGATTGGTTGTCTCTGCCTTCCCTGCAACTGGAGCCGCTGCGCAGCCTGAGTGAGTCGCGTCAGCGCAATGCGCTGCGCCACTGGTTGGCACCTCTGACGCCGATGCCCGATAGCGCCCATTGGGCGACCTGGCAGACGCTGCGCGATGCCGCCGGCGACGCCACGCCCGTCTGGCGACTGGGAGGAGGGGAGCTGCATCGCTGCGGTGATTGGCTCTGGTGGCTGTCCGGGGAGTGGCTGCATACCGTCGAAGACGAGTTGGAATGGAGTGATCCGTCGCAACCACTCGTGCTGCCCGGAAATGGCGAGTTGCACCTGGACGGACTGCCGCCGGTCGGTTCGTTGCGGGTGACCTATCGTCGCGGTGGCGAGCGGCTGGAACTAGCCATGCGCGGCCGCCGTGATCTCAAACGGCTGCTCAATGAAAGCGCCTTGCCGCCGTTTGTTCGAAGTCGTCTGCCGCTGCTCTGGCGCGGCGATGAGCTGCTTGGCGTGGCCAATCTGCCAGCCCTGGTTCGGACGGGCGAGCAGGGCTGGCGCCTGCGCTGGATACCGCCGACGAATGACCCGGGTTTGAGCTGAAACGCCCTTTCCGGTAGACTACGCTCCCGTCTTGTACCGCTCCTGCCGATTCCCCCGGAATCAGCGGGAGTTCGCTATTTTAAGCGGCATGCGCCGCGGTTTGGGCCGCGGCCCATTCATCGCTTCCCCGGCGGCACAGCCGCCTAAACGCTGACATTCAGGGCTTTTCATGACGCGCTACATCTTCGTCACGGGTGGTGTTGTTTCTTCATTGGGGAAAGGCATCGCCTCGGCTTCCTTGGCTGCCATTCTGGAAGCGCGTGGCTTGAAGATCACGATGCTCAAGCTGGATCCGTACATCAACGTCGATCCGGGCACCATGAGCCCGTTCCAGCACGGTGAGGTGTTCGTCACCCACGACGGCGCCGAGACCGACCTCGACCTGGGCCACTACGAGCGCTTCGTGCGCACCACGATGACCCAGAACAACAACTTCACCACCGGCCGCGTCTACATGGACGTGCTGCGCAAGGAGCGCCGCGGCGACTACCTGGGCGCCACCGTACAGGTGATCCCGCACATCACCGACGAGATCAAGCGTCGCATCATCAAGGGCGCCGGCGATGCCGACGTGGCCCTGGTTGAAGTCGGCGGTACCGTCGGCGACATCGAGTCGCAGCCGTTCCTCGAGGCGATCCGCCAGCTCCGCGTGGAAATCGGTTCGCGCCGCGCGATGCTGATGCACCTGACCCTGGTGCCGTACATCGCCACCGCTGGCGAGACCAAGACCAAGCCGACCCAGCACTCGGTGAAGGAACTGCGCTCCATCGGCCTGCAGCCGGACGTGCTGATCTGCCGTTCCGACCACCCGGTGGACGTGTCCTCGCGCCGCAAGATCGCGCTCTTCACCAACGTGGAAGAGCGTGCGGTCATCTCGCTGGAAGACGTCGACACCATCTACCGTATCCCGTCCGTACTGCACGCCCAGGGTCTGGACGACATCGTCGTCGAGCGCTTCGGCCTGGAGTGCGGTCCGGCTGACCTGTCCGAGTGGGACCGCGTGGTCGACGCCAAGCTCAACCCCGAGCGTGAAGTCACCATCGCCATGGTTGGCAAGTACATGGAACTGCTCGACGCCTACAAGTCGCTGATCGAAGCCATGACCCACGCCGGCATCCAGAGCCGCACCAAGGTCAACCTGCGCTACATCGACTCCGAAGACATCGAGCAACAAGGCACCAGCCTGCTCGAAGGCGCTGACGCCATCCTGGTTCCGGGTGGCTTCGGCCTGCGCGGCGTGGAAGGCAAGATCACCGCCGTGCAATACGCCCGCGAGAAGAAGCTGCCGTACCTGGGCATCTGCCTGGGCATGCAGGTCGCGGTCATCGAGTACGCCCGCAACGTGCTGGGCTGGAAAGACGCCAACTCCACCGAGTTCGACAAGTCCAGCGGCCACCCGGTCGTCGGTCTGATCACCGAATGGCAAGACTCCACCGGTGCCACCGAAGTGCGCACCGAGGCTTCCGACCTGGGCGGCACCATGCGCCTGGGCGCTCAGGAATGCCAACTGGAACCGGGCACCCTGGTGCACGATTGCTACGGCAAGGACGTGATCGTCGAGCGTCACCGCCACCGCTACGAAGTGAACAACAACCTGCTGCCGCAACTGCAGGCTGCCGGCCTGAAGATTTCCGGTCGCTCCGGCGACGGCGCGCTGGTCGAAGTGGTCGAGTCGCCGGATCACCCGTGGTTCGTCGCCTGCCAGTTCCACCCGGAGTTCACCTCCACCCCGCGTGATGGCCACCCGCTGTTCAGCGGCTTCGTCAACGCTGCCCTGAAGCACGCCGGGAAGGCCTGAGCATGACCCAGAAGATCATCCGCGTCGGCGACATCCAGATCGGCAACGAACTGCCGTTCGTGCTGTTCGGCGGCATGAACGTGCTGGAGTCGCGCGACCTGGCCATGCAGGTCTGCGAAGAGTACGTGCGGGTTACCGAGAAGCTCGGTATCCCTTACGTGTTCAAGGCCAGCTTCGACAAGGCCAACCGCTCCTCGATCAACTCCTTCCGCGGTCCGGGGATGGAAGAGGGGCTGAAGATCTTCGAAGAGATCAAGCAGACCTTCAAGGTTCCGGTCATCACCGACGTCCACGAGCCCTACCAGGCTGCTCCGGTGGCGGAGGTGTGCGACATCATCCAGCTGCCGGCCTTCCTGTCCCGGCAGACTGACCTGGTCGTGGCGATGGCCAAGACCAACGCGGTGATCAACATCAAGAAGGCTCAGTTCCTCGCGCCCCAGGAGATGAAACACATCCTGACCAAGTGCGAGGAAGCCGGTAACGACCAGCTGATCCTTTGCGAGCGCGGTTCGAGCTTCGGCTACAACAACCTGGTCGTCGACATGCTCGGCTTCGGCATCATGAAGCAGTTCGGCTACCCGGTGTTCTTCGACGTGACCCACGCCCTGCAGATGCCGGGCGGTCGCGCCGATTCCGCTGGCGGCCGCCGCGCCCAGGTCACCGACCTGGCCAAGGCCGGCATGAGCCAGGGCCTGGCCGGCCTGTTCCTCGAAGCCCATCCGGATCCCGAGCATGCAAAATGCGACGGCCCGTGTGCGCTGCGTCTGAACAAGCTCGAAGCGTTCCTGTCCCAGCTCAAGCAGTTGGACGACCTGGTGAAGAGTTTCCCCGTAATCGAGACTGCCTGAGTCTCACCAGCCCGCCCCGTTTTTCTTTTCTTCGGAGTGTTAACAACAATGGCAAAGATCGTCGACATCAAGGGCCGTGAGGTCCTGGACTCCCGCGGCAACCCCACCGTTGAAGCGGACGTGATCCTGGACAACGGCATCGTCGGCAGCGCCTGCGCCCCGTCCGGTGCATCCACCGGTTCCCGTGAGGCTCTCGAACTGCGCGATGGCGACAAGAGCCGTTACTTGGGCAAGGGCGTGCTGAAAGCCGTGGCCAACATCAACGGCCCGATTCGCGACCTGCTGCTGGGCAAGGACGCGGCTGACCAGAAGGCTCTGGATCACGCGATGATCGAGCTCGACGGTACCGAGAACAAAGGCAATCTGGGCGCCAACGCCATCCTGGCTGTCTCCCTGGCCGCCGCCAAGGCTGCCGCTCAGGCCAAAGGCGTGCCGCTGTACGCGCACATCGCCGATCTGAACGGCACCCCGGGCCAGTACTCCATGCCGGTTCCGATGATGAACATCATCAACGGCGGCGAGCATGCCGATAACAACGTCGACATCCAGGAGTTCATGGTTCAGCCGGTTGGCGCCAAGAACTTCGCCGACGCACTGCGCATGGGCGCCGAGATCTTCCATCACCTGAAAGCCGTGCTGAAGGCCCGTGGCCTGAACACCGCTGTCGGTGACGAAGGTGGTTTCGCACCGAACCTGGCTTCCAACGAAGACGCCCTGGCCGCCATCGCCGAAGCCGTCGCCAACGCCGGCTACAAGCTGGGCGAAGACGTCACCCTGGCTCTGGACTGCGCCTCCTCCGAGTTCTTCAAGGACGGCAAGTACGACCTGGAAGGCGAGGGCAAGGTGTTCAGCGCCGAAGGTTTCGCCGACTACCTGGCCGGCCTGACCCAGCGCTACCCGATCATCTCCATCGAAGACGGCATGGACGAGTCCGACTGGGCTGGCTGGAAAGTGCTGACCGACAAGATCGGCGAGAAGGTGCAACTGGTCGGCGACGACCTGTTCGTAACCAACACCAAGATCCTCAAGCGCGGTATCGAAGAGAAGATCGGCAACTCGATCCTGATCAAGTTCAACCAGATCGGCTCGCTGACCGAGACCCTGGAAGCCATCCAGATGGCCAAGGCCGCCGGCTTCACCGCGGTGATCTCGCACCGCTCCGGCGAAACCGAAGACAGCACCATCGCTGACCTGGCTGTCGGCACCGCTGCCGGCCAGATCAAGACCGGTTCGCTGTGCCGTTCCGACCGCGTGTCCAAGTACAACCAGCTGCTGCGCATCGAAGAGCAGCTGGGCGCCAAGGCGCCGTACCGTGGCCGCGCGGAATTCCGCGGCTGACGCTAGTCTGGTACGGTGAAGGGGTGGCAGGAGCCACCCCTTCGCATATGGAGTCCTGAAGTGCGTCTGAGTCGCCTGCGTAGCCCCTACTGGCTATTCCTCGTGCTGAGCCTCGCTCTCGCCGGCCTGCAGTATCGCCTGTGGGTAGGTGAAGGCAGCCTGGCGCAGGTGCGCGACTTGCAGAAGCAGATCGCCGATCAGCAGGGCGAGAACGAGCGCCTGCTGGAGCGCAACCGCATCCTCGAGGCCGAGGTGGCGGAGCTCAAGAAAGGCACCGAGACGGTCGAGGAGCGTGCCCGCCACGAACTCGGCATGATCAAGGACAAGGAAACCCTCTACCAGCTGGCCCAATGAAATTCCGCGACATTTCCCTTCCCGCCTTCTGGGCCGTGATTCCGGCCGCGGGCATCGGTTCGCGCATGCGCGCCGACCGTCCCAAGCAGTACCTCGACCTCGCCGGTCGCAGCATCCTCGAACATACCCTCGACTGCTTCCTCGGCCATCCGATGCTAAAGGGGCTGGTAGTCTGTCTTGCCGCGGATGATCCGTGGTGGCCGGGCCTGGGCTGTGCCGACGATCCACGCATCGTGCGAGCCGAAGGTGGTCGCGAGCGCGCCGATTCCGTGCTCAATGGCCTGCTCAAGCTGAACGAGCTGGGCGCCGGAAGCGACGATTGGGTGCTGGTGCATGATGCGGCGCGTCCCAACCTGAGTCGCGGCGACCTCGATCGCCTGCTCGATGAGCTGGCCAACGATCCGGTGGGCGGCCTGCTCGGCATTCCCGCACGGGATACCCTCAAGCGCGTAGGCGAAGACGGCCGAGTGCTGGAAACCGTGGATCGCAGCGTCGTCTGGCAAGCCTATACCCCGCAGATGTTCCACCTGGGCGCGCTGCACCGCGCGCTGGCCGACGCCCTGGTTGCCGAAGCGGCAATCACCGACGAGGCATCGGCCATGGAGTGGGCGGGCTATGCACCGCGCATGGTCGAAGGCCGCGCGGATAACCTCAAGGTGACGACCCCCGAAGACCTGCAGCGCTTGCAGCAAACTTTCAGCAGGCGCTGAGGCTGGACATGAAGCGCCTCGCGATGTTCCTGCCCAGGCTCGAAGGCGTTCTGCACCGAATGTTGCGCTGGGCCGGAGACGGCTGGAAGTTGCCCTGGCTGTGCTTGGGGCTGGCCCTCGTCGGCACCCTGTTCGCCATCTACCCCATCACCTCCGTGGTGGTGCCGGCAGTCCTGCTGGTGCCACGGCGTTGGCTCGGCGTCGCATTGTTCTGTGCGCTGGGAAGCAGTCTGGGGGCGCTGTTGCTGATGATCGTTGCCCACCACATGGGCTGGGCCAGCCTCTACGCTCACTTCCCGCAGATGTTGCAGGACCCGACCTGGCAGCGGGTGATGGACTGGACCCACAGCTACCACTTGCTGGCACTCTTCCTCGTATCCATCTCGCCGCTACCGCAGACGCCTGCGTTGGTGGTGCTGGCCAACGCCCCGCTGGACTATCCAGGCGCGCTACTGGTGGTCTTCGTCGGCAAGCTGCTCAAGTACGGCCTCTTCGCCTGGGTCGGTTCGCGTTTCCCAGCGCATATCCATGACTTCCTGCATCGCCACGGTCGGCATGCTGGCGCCGACGATTCGGCCCGGAGCCACTAGCGGCGTTGGACTCAAGCCGTTCCTGGATGAATGCGTTGCAGGCCATCCTTCAGGAAGTCCACCAATTGGCGAACCTTCGGCGACAGATGCCGCTGCTGCGGATAAAGCGCCCACACCGCGGTGTTTGGCGGCTGATGTTCCTCCAGCAGCGAGACGAGGCGGCCTCGCTGCAGATGCTCGAGCACGTAGTAGTCCGGCAACTGGCATAGGCCAAAGCTGCGCAGAGCGGCATCGAGTACTGCTTGTCCACTATTGCAGCGCCAGTTGCCCTGGACGCGGTGCTGGGTTTCCCGGCCATTCTCGAGGAAGGTCCAGATGTCGCTGCTGCCGATCAGGCAATTGTGCTGCGGCAATTCGGCCGGCGACTGCGGCGCGCCGTGCCGTGCCAGGTATTCGGGCGTGGCGCAGAGATACATGACTCGCGGCGCGATGCGCGTGGCCACCAGCCGCGAATCGCTGAGGCGCCCGAGGCGGATGGCCAGGTCAAAACCTTCGTGGAGCAGGTCGAGTTGCCGGTTGGATAGTTCCATCTCGACGCGCAGTTGCGGGTAGTCGGCCATGAAGGCGTTCACCAGCGGCACCACGAAGCGCTCGCCGTAAGCGACGGCGCAGGTCATGCGCAGCAGGCCCTTGGGTTCGGCGGAGAGGTCGCTGACCGCGCGCAGTGCCTCGTCGCGGGCATCCTGCAGGCGCTGGCAGTGCTGTAGGAACGTCTGCCCGGCTTCACTCAGCGAGACACGGCGGGTGCTGCGATAGAGAAGGCGTGTCTGCATGCGTTCTTCCAGCCGCGCAATCTGCCGGCTGACATGCGAGGAGGAGACGCCCAGGCGTTCGGCCGCCGCGGTGAACTGGCCGGTTTCCGCTACGGCGACGAATTCGTCGAGCCCTTCCCAGCGATTCATCTATATTGTCCCTGTATGGCAATAATATTTTGATTATTGCCTGATTATTCCCTGGCAGGCACTTTTCTACACTTTCAAGGCTGTATCCCGTGCATCTGCCGGGCAGCCGAATTTCCGCCGGCGCCGTTTGCCGGCCGCTTCCGCCCAGCGGCGGGAGCCCACGCATCAATCCGCCAGGAGTTTCGAGATGATCAAGTCCCGTGCCGCCGTCGCCTTCGCCCCCAATCAGCCGCTGCAGGTTGTAGAGGTCGACGTGGCGCCGCCGAAGAAGGGTGAGGTGCTGGTTCGCATCGTCGCCACCGGGGTCTGCCACACCGACGCCTACACCCTGTCCGGTCAGGATTCCGAAGGCGTGTTCCCGTGCATCCTCGGCCATGAAGGTGGCGGCATCGTCGAAGCGGTGGGCGAGGGGGTTACTTCGCTGCAGGTCGGCGATCACGTGATCCCGCTGTACACCGCCGAATGCCGCGAGTGCAAATTCTGCAAATCCGGCAAGACCAACCTCTGCCAGGCCGTGCGCGCCACCCAGGGCAAGGGCCTGATGCCCGACGGCACCACGCGCTTCTCCTACAACGGCCAGCCGATCTACCACTACATGGGCTGCTCGACCTTCTCCGAGTACACCGTGCTGCCGGAAATCTCCCTGGCCAAGATCCCGAAAGAGGCGCCGCTGGAGAAGGTCTGCCTGCTCGGCTGCGGCGTCACCACCGGTATCGGTGCCGTGCTCAACACCGCCAAGGTCACCGAGGGCTCCACCGTGGCCATCTTCGGCCTTGGCGGCATCGGTCTGGCGGCGATCATCGGCGCCAAGATGGCCAAGGCCTCGCGGATCATCGCCATCGACATCAACCCGGCCAAGTTCGACATCGCCAAGGAGCTGGGCGCAACTGACTTCGTCAATCCGAAAGACCACAGCAAGCCGATCCAGGACGTCATCGTCGAGATGACCGACGGCGGCGTGGACTACTCCTTCGAGTGCGTCGGCAACGTGCAACTGATGCGCGCGGCCCTGGAGTGCTGCCACAAGGGCTGGGGCGAGTCGACCATCATCGGTGTCGCCGGCGCCGGCCAGGAGATCAGCACCCGGCCGTTCCAGCTGGTCACCGGTCGCGTCTGGCGCGGTTCGGCGTTCGGCGGCGTGAAAGGTCGTACCGAGCTGCCCAGCTACGTGGAAAAGGCGCAGAAGGGTGAAATCCCTCTGGATACCTTCATCACCCACACCATGGGCCTGGACAAGATCAACGAGGCCTTCGATCTGATGCATGAAGGCAAGAGCATCCGTTCGGTCATCCACTACTGATGGGGCGGCCGGAGCGCCGCCAGCGCTCCGGCCCTGAAGGAAGGAGGTTCCCATGGCGGAATCCATCGAGCTGATCAGCAGCCAGAAAAGCTTCGACGGTTGGCACCAGCGTTATCGCCACCGCTCCGAAGTGCTCGGCTGCGACATGGTGTTCGCCGTCTACCTGCCGCCCCAGGCCGAGCCCGAGGCGGGGCTGCCAGTGCTCTACTGGCTCTCGGGGCTGACGTGCACCGACGAGAACTTCATGCAAAAGGCCGGTGCCCAGCGCATGGCTGCCGAACTTGGCCTGGTGCTTGTGGCGCCGGACACCAGCCCGCGGGGCCCGGACGTGCCGGGCGATCCAGACGGCGCGTGGGATTTCGGCCTTGGCGCGGGTTTCTACGTCAACGCCACCCAGGAACCCTGGGCGCGCCACTACCGCATGCACGACTACGTGGTGCACGAACTGCCGGCGCTGATCGAGGACAACTTCCCCGTATCACATCGCCGCGGCATTGCCGGCCACTCCATGGGTGGACACGGTGCGCTGGTCTGCGCCTTGCGCAATCCGGGACGCTATCAGTCGCTGTCGGCTTTCGCGCCGATCAGCCATCCAAGCGATTGCCCCTGGGGGCAGAAAGCCCTCGGTCGTTTCCTCGGTGAAGACCGAGCGGCCTGGGCCGAATGGGACGCCTGCGAGTTGCTGGCGAAGGCCAGCGAGCGCCTGCCGATCCTCGTCGACCAGGGCGAGCGCGACGACTTCCTGGCTACGCAGCTCAAGCCCGAGGCCCTGCGCCAGGCGGCGGAGGCGGTGGGGCACCCGCTGAATCTGCGTCTGCACCCGGGGTATGACCACAGCTACTACTTCATCGCCAGCTTCATCGATGACCACCTGCGACACCACGCGCAAGCACTGACAGCGCCGGCCTGACACCGGCGCTGCGGCTTTCCGGTAGAATCGACGCCCTGACAGTTTCAGGGCGTTTTTTCATGCGTATCGGCCACGGCTACGACGTACACCGCTTCGGCGAAGGCGACTTCATCACCCTCGGCGGTGTGCGCATTTCGCACAAATTCGGACTCATCGCGCACTCCGATGGCGACGTGCTGCTGCACGCCCTGGCCGACGCGCTGCTTGGGGCCTGTGCCCTGGGCGACATCGGCCGGCACTTCCCCGATACCGACCCGCGCTTCAAGGGGGCAGACAGCCGCGCGTTGCTGCGCCATGTGGTCAGCCTGGTGAAGGGCAAGGGATACGTGGTCGGCAACATCGACGCCACTATCGTCGCCCAGGCGCCGAAAATGGCGCCGCATATCGAAGCCATGCGCGCGAACATCGCCGCCGATCTCGAGGTCGACGTGGATCAGGTCAACGTCAAGGCCACTACCACTGAGAAGCTCGGCTTCACTGGTCGCGAAGAAGGCATCGCGGTGCATGCCGTGGCCTTGCTGGTCCGCCCATGACCGAGCTGGAACTGCTGGGCCCGCGCGCCCATGGCGAACCCTGCGGGCAGGCTGTGCTCAAGGCAGTGGCCGAGGACTTCCAGGTCGACGAGGTGCTGGACATCCCGCTGTCCGGTGATGGCGAGCACCTCTGGTTGTGGGTCGAAAAGCGTGGGCTGAACACCGAGGAAGCGGCTCGCCGCCTGGCCCGCGCCGCTGGCGTGTCGCAACGGATGATCAGCTACGCCGGGCTCAAGGATCGCCAGGCGCTGACCCGGCAGTGGTTCAGCCTGCACCTGCCGGGCAAGGCCGATCCCGATCTGACCGCCGCCGAAGATGATTCGCTGCGCATCCTCCAGCGCACCCGGCACCAGCGTAAGCTGCAGCGCGGCGCCCATTCGGCCAACGGTTTCTGCTTGCGCCTGACCCAGCTGAGTGCCGACAAGGCAGCGCTGGAAGAGCGGCTGCAAAGCATCGCCCGCGAAGGCGTGCCCAACTACTTCGGCGCTCAGCGTTTCGGCCACGATGGCGGCAATGTCATGGATGCGCGCAGCTGCGCCGAGCGGCTCATCGTTCCGGAGCAGCGCAATCTGCGCTCGCGAATGCTGTCGGCGGGACGCAGCTTCCTTTTCAACCGCGTGCTCGCCCAAAGGGTTGCCGAGGGTAGTTGGAATCGCGCCCAGGTCGGCGACCTGCTGGCCTTCACCGACAGCCGTAGCTTCTTCCCGGCTGGCGAGGCGGAATGCGCCGACCCGCGCCTGGATATCCTGGACCTGCACCCGACGGGGCCGCTCTGGGGCAAGGGCGCGTCGCCTGCCGCAGGCCTGACTGCCGAGCGAGAGAACGCTATCGGGGCTGACGAAATGGCACTTTGCCAATGGCTGGGCGATGCGGACCTGGTGCACGAACGGCGTATCCTGCGCCTCCCCATCCAGAGTCTGGCATGGCATTATCCCGGCCCTGACATTCTGCAACTGGAATTCGTCCTGCCGGCAGGCTGCTTCGCCACCGTCGTCGTGCGCGAGCTGGTCGATCTGATACCGGCGGGGCAGATGGAAAACCCATGCGCATATTGATTGCCAACGACGACGGGGTTAACGCGCCCGGTATCGCCGCGCTTTACGACGCGCTGAGCGAACACGCCGAGTGCGTGGTGGTCGCTCCCGAACAGGATCGTAGCGGCGCCAGCAGTTCGCTGACGCTGGACCGGCCGCTGCACGCGCAGCGCCTGAGCAACGGATTTATCGGTATCGACGGTACGCCGACCGATTGCGTGCACCTGGGCCTGAACGGCTTGCTCGAGACCTTGCCGGACATGGTGGTCTCGGGCATCAACCTGGGCGCCAACCTCGGCGATGACGTGCTCTATTCCGGAACTGTGGCAGCCGCTATCGAAGGGCGCTTCCTGTCGCGGCCGGCTTTCGCCTTCTCGCTGCTCTCGCGGCAGCCGGACAATCTTTACAGCGCGATGCACTACGCGCGCCTGCTGGTGCAGAACCACGAGCAGCTCGACCTGCCGCCGCGTAGCGTGCTCAACGTCAACGTGCCTAACCTGCCGCTGGAGCGCATCCGCGGAGTCCGCCTGACTCGCCTGGGCCACCGCAAGCGCGCTGCCGCGCCGGTCAAGGTGGTCAATCCGCGCGGCAAGGAAGGCTACTGGATTGCCGCTGCCGGCGATGTCGAAGATGGTGGAGAAGGCACTGACTTCCATGCCGTGATGCAGGGGTACGTATCCGTTACTCCTCTGCAGCTGGACCGTACCTTCCATGAGGCGTTCAATGGCCTGCAGGACTGGATCGGAGGGCTCGAGCATGGCCGATGACCTGACGCGCCGCGGAATTGGCATGACCTCGCAGCGGACGCGGGAGCGCCTGATTCAGCGTCTGTACGAGGAAGGGCTGTCCAACGCCCATGTACTCGAAGTCATTCGCCGTACGCCGCGCCATCTGTTCGTCGATGAAGCTCTATCGCACCGGGCCTACGAAGACACCGCGCTGCCGATCGGGCATAACCAGACAATTTCCCAGCCGTTCATGGTGGCGCGGATGACCGAGTTGCTGCTGGCGGCCGGTCCGCTGGACAAGGTGCTGGAGATCGGCACCGGCTCCGGCTACCAGACCGCCGTGCTGGCGCAACTGGTCGAGCGCGTCTTCTCCGTCGAGCGCATCCAGGCGCTGCAGGATCGTGCCAAGGAGCGCCTTGCGGAGCTAAACCTGAGAAATGTTGTCTTTCGCTGGGGGGACGGCTGGGAAGGCTGGCCGGCGCTGGCACCGTACAACGGCATCATAGTTACCGCGGCGGCTGCCGAAGTGCCTCAGGCACTGCTAGACCAACTGGCACCGGGCGGACGCCTGGTCATTCCGGTGGGCAGCGGAGAGGTGCAGCAGCTGATGCTGATAGTGCGAACCGACGACGGCTTCCAGCGCAGCACCTTGGACTCGGTGCGTTTCGTCCCTCTACTCAATGGCCCGTTGGGCTAGTCCAGGTTGCACCTGACGGCCTGGGCCGCACGGAAAATACCGGCAAGAGCCGGGCATGTTTGAAATGGATAAGGGGGAAGGGGTGAGCCTGAACGCAGCCCTTGCACAACGGAATTGGATCCAGGGCGCTTGCCGGCTGATGCTGGCGGTCGTCCTCTGCTCCCTGATGGTTGCCTGTTCGTCTACGCGCAGCAGCAGCTCCTCCTCTTCGGTACAGCAGAGTGCCGAACCAACCCGTGCCCCTGTGACCAACGGCCAGTACCAGGTTCGCCGTGGCGACACCCTTTATTCGATCGCCTTCCGCTATGGATGGGATTGGAAAGCCCTGGCTGCGCACAACAATATCCCTGCGCCCTATACCATTCGCCCGGGCCAGACGATCCGCTTCGACGGAAAAGCGGCAC
Source organism: Pseudomonas sp. QL9 (assembly GCF_041409665.1). Lineage (NCBI taxonomy): Bacteria > Pseudomonadati > Pseudomonadota > Gammaproteobacteria > Pseudomonadales > Pseudomonadaceae > Pseudomonas > Pseudomonas sp. QL9. The sequence continues at coordinate 1,328,915 of NZ_CP166971.1, read as the reverse complement.
CTCAGTCGTCTGTCGCTAAAAATACCCCGCCTGTCGCTCCGGTCGTGGTAACCAAGTCCGCAACCAGTGTTCAGCAGCCGCCGAAGAGCGAGACGGCGAAAGCCGCCATTATTCCGCCATCTTCCGCAGCTACCGCCACTTCCCCGGCGGTAGGCAAGGGGGCAGAAGGTTGGGTGTGGCCGACCAGCGGTACTCTGATAGGTCGCTTTGCATCAAACGGGAGTTTGAATAAAGGGATTGATATAGCCGGGCAATTGGGCCAGCCTGTCTTGGCTGCGTCGAATGGTACGGTTGTGTACGCCGGTAGTGGTTTGCGGGGCTACGGCGAACTCGTGATCATCAAGCACAGCGATACCTACGTCAGCGCCTACGGCCACAACCGGAGGCTGCTTGTTCGGGAAGGGCAACAAGTCAAAGTCGGGCAGAACATTGCCGAGATGGGCTCCACGGGCACGGACCGGGTGAAGCTGCACTTCGAGATTCGCCGCCAAGGCAAGCCCGTAGACCCTCTGCAGTACTTGCCACCTCGTTGATCGTTGCCGCTCCCTGCGTGGGTGAGCGGGTTCAGGCGTCCCAAGGATATGGAATCGCCTGAACTTGTTGTCGAACTCAGCAAGGGATAACGATATGGCACTCAAGAAAGAAGGGCCGGAGTTTGACGTGGATGACGAGCTGCTGTTGCTGGAGCCCGCCATCTCTTTCGAAGAGTCACTTGCCGAAGAGCAGGTCTCCCTTCAAGTCACTCCCAAAACAACCTCTCTGTCTTCACTGAAGCAGCACAAGCATATCGACTACAGCCGGGCACTGGATGCTACCCAGCTGTATCTCAACGAAATCGGTTTCTCGCCTCTGCTGACGCCCGAAGAAGAAGTCCACTTCGCGCGCCTGGCCCAGAAGGGCGACCCTGCCGGCCGGCGGAGGATGATCGAGAGCAACCTGCGCCTGGTGGTGAAGATCGCCCGACGCTATGTCAATCGGGGGCTATCGCTGCTCGACCTGATCGAAGAAGGCAATCTCGGTCTGATTCGTGCGGTGGAGAAGTTCGACCCGGAGCGCGGCTTCCGCTTCTCTACCTACGCGACCTGGTGGATTCGACAGACCATTGAGCGGGCCATCATGAATCAGACTCGCACCATTCGTTTGCCGATCCATGTGGTCAAGGAGCTCAACGTCTACCTGCGGGCGGCGCGTGAGCTCACCCACAAGCTGGACCATGAACCCTCTCCCGAAGAGATCGCCAATCTTCTCGAGAAGCCGGTGGACGAGGTCAAGCGCATGCTCGGTCTCAACGAGCGTGTCACTTCGGTCGATGTCTCCCTGGGGCCGGATTCGGATAAAACCCTGCTCGATACCCTGACCGATGACCGCCCGACGGATCCCTGCGAACTGCTGCAGGATGATGATCTGAGCGAGAGCATCGACCAGTGGCTGTCCGAGCTGACCGACAAGCAGCGCGAAGTGGTGATCCGCCGCTTTGGTCTACGCGGCCACGAAAGCAGCACCCTCGAGGAAGTGGGGCAGGAGATTGGACTGACGCGCGAACGGGTGCGCCAGATCCAGGTCGAGGCTCTCAAGCGCTTGCGCGAGATCCTCGAGAAGAACGGTCTGTCGAGCGACGCCCTGTTCCAGTAACAGGTGATCAGATGAAAGAGCCCGGAGTGATTCGGGCTTTTTTATGCGCGCGTTGTAAGCCTTTGCTTACACGTGCTGTGAGTAATTGTCGCTTTTGCCTGCCCGAAAAAGGGATGTGCAACGCTGACTCATTCTAAGCTATTGTTTTTAATGGATTTATTAATGTGGTCCGCGGGCGATAGGCTGTGCCCGGTGACATTTAGTCGCCTTGCGACGTATTGGCAGATCATTAATATCACCCCTGCGTACACGGAATGACGCGGGTCGAAAAGGACTTCGGCCAGGACGTCGCGGGATGCGACTCATCAGGATGATGGGGTAGGGAAAAAAAGGGCGGGTTAATCCCGCCCCTTTTTTTTGTCTGCAGAAAAGTACCGCCCAGATACAACAAGGCCCGCTCTTGGCGGGCCTTGCGGGTGCGATTAGCGCTCCAGGTGCTTCAGCTTGTCAGCCACACCGTCCCACTCTTCCGCGTCGGCGAGAGGGTCTTTCTTCTCGGTGATGTTTGGCCAGACGTCAGCCAGATCCTTGTTCAGCTCGATGAACTCCTGCATGTTCTCGGGCACTTCGTCCTCCGAGAAGATCGCCTGGGCCGGGCATTCCGGCTCGCAGAGCGCGCAGTCGATGCACTCGTCAGGGTGAATGACGAGGAAGTTCGGGCCTTCGTAGAAGCAGTCGACCGGGCAGACTTCCACGCAGTCGGTGTATTTGCACTTGATGCAGTTGTCGGTGACGACGAAGGTCATTTTCTAATTCTCTCCTCAGGCGGGCGGCACAGCGCGCGCGATTCTAGCAGCTTGTAGGCGCGTCCGTCAGACTCGCATCTTCCATGCATATAACAGATCGAGTGCCTGGCGGGGCGTCAGATCATCGGGTTGGATGCGCGCCAATTCATCGATCAGCGGGTGTGGCAGGCTGGCGAAGAGGTCACTCTGCATGGGCACTGCAGGCTTGCCGAGCTCCTGGCGCGGATGTTCGTGAGGCAGGCTGGTGGTTTCCAGGCGCGCAAGGTGTTCGCGGGCGCGCTGGATCACCATGCCGGGAACGCCTGCCAATTGCGCGACGGCCAGGCCGTAGCTCTGGCTGGCCGGCCCGGGTAGCACATGGTGCAGGAAGACAATCCGCTCATTGTGCTCAGTGGCGTTGAGATGGACGTTGGCGACCACGGGTTCGCTTTCTGGCAGCACCGTCAGTTCGAAGTAGTGAGTGGCGAACAGGGTGAATGCGCGCAGCTTGGCCAGATGCTCCGCTGCCGCCCAGGCCAGCGAAAGACCGTCAAAGGTGCTGGTGCCGCGTCCGACTTCGTCCATCAGCACCAGGCTGCGGTCGGTCGCGTTGTGCAGAATGTTGGCGGTTTCGCTCATTTCCACCATGAAGGTCGAGCGGCCGCCGGCGAGGTCATCGGAAGAGCCGATCCGAGTGAAAATGCGGTCCACCAGCGACAGCTCGCACTTCGCCGCCGGAACGAAACTACCAATGTGCGCGAGGAGCACGATGAGCGCCGTTTGGCGCATATAGGTGGATTTACCACCCATGTTCGGACCGGTAATTACCAACATGCGCGTGTCTTCATCGAGCGTCAGATCGTTGGCCACGAAGGGGGTGTCCAGCACCTGCTCCACCACCGGATGGCGGCCTTGCTCGATGCGAATACCCGACTCCTCGACGAATCGTGGGCGGTTCAGATCAAGATGCAGAGCGCGCTCGGCCAGGTTGGCCAGTACGTCCAGTTCGGCTAGGGCTGCTGCGGTGTCCTGCAGCGGCGCAAGCTGGGCGATCAGCAGTTCGAGCAACTCTTCGTACAGTTGCTTCTCGCGAGCCAGTGCGCGGCTTTGCGCGGAAAGCGCCTTGTCTTCGAAGGCCTTCAGTTCCGGAGTGATAAAGCGCTCTGCACCTTTAAGCGTCTGGCGGCGGATGTAGTCGGCCGGAGCCTGTTCAGCCTGGACCCTTGGCAGTTCGATGTAGTAGCCATGGATGCGGTTGTAGCCCACCTTGAGGTTAGGCAGCCCAGTGCGGGCTTTCTCGCGAATTTCCAGGTCCATCAGGTACTGGCCGGCGTTCTCGCTGAGCGTTTGCAGCTCGTCCAGCTCCGCGTCGTAACCGCGCTTGATTACGCCGCCATCGCGGATGACTGCTGGCGGATTGTCGATGATCGCTCGTGCCAGCAGGTCCGCCAACTCCGGATAGGTGCGGATACTGGAGGCCAGTTCGCCCAGGTGCGGGGCTTCCAGTTCGTTCATGCCATGTTGCAGCGCCGGCAGTGCGGCCAGGGCATCACGCAGGCGCGCAAGGTCGCGGGGACGGGCGTTGCGCAGACCGATACGCGCGAGGATGCGCTCGACATCACCAATTTCCTTCAGCTGTGGCTGAAGGTTCTCGAAGCGGTAGCGCTCGAGCAGGCAAGCGATGGATTCCTGGCGTGCTTCGAGTATCGCGCGGTCGCGTAGAGGGCGATTCAGCCAGCGGGTCAGCAGGCGGCTGCCCATGGCGGTCTGGCAGCGGTCCACCACCGATTGCAGGGTGTTGTCCCGACCGCCGGCGAGGTTGATGTCCAGCTCGAGGTTGCGACGGCTTGCACCGTCCAGCACGACTGTATCGTCCAGGCGCTCATGGCGCAGGCTGCGCAGGTGCGGCAGGGCGGTACGTTGGGTTTCCTTGGCATAACCGAGCAGGCAGCCGGCAGCACCGATGGCCAGGGTGAGATCTTGGCAGCCGAAGCCTTTCAGATCCTGGGTGCCGAACTGCTGGCACAGGCTCTTGAACGCCGAGTCGCGATCGAAGTCCCAGGGCGCGCGACGGCGTGCGCCGCGGCGTTTTTCCGCCGGGAGGCCGGTTGGCCAGTCGTCAGGAATCAGCAGTTCCGCCGGGTTGAGGCGTTCGAGCTCGGCCAGCAGCGGTTCCCAGCCACGAATTTCCTGGACGCTGAACCTGCCGCTGGTAATGTCCAGTACGGCGAGGCCGAACAGTCGTTCGTCACCCAGGACGGCACCCAGCAAGTTGTCGCGGCGCTCGTCGAGGAGAGCTTCGTCGCTCACGGTTCCAGGGGTGAGGATGCGCACTACCTGGCGCTCCACCGGACCCTTGCTGGTGGCGGGATCGCCGATCTGCTCGCAGATCACCACCGACTCGCCGAGCTTGACCAGCTTGGCCAGGTAGCCCTCGGCAGAGTGGAAGGGAATTCCGGCCATCGGGATGGCATTGCCCGCCGACTGACCTCGGGCGGTCAGGGTGATGTCGAGCAGCTTGGCGGCCTTCTTGGCGTCCTCGTAGAACAGCTCGTAGAAGTCACCCATGCGATAGAACATCAGTTGGTCCGGATGCTGATTCTTCAGCTTCCAGTACTGTTGCATCATCGGCGTATGGGCGGAGAGGTCGCTCTGGCTCATGGGAATGGGCGGTCCGTCTTCTATATGCAAAAGCGCCTAGTGTACGGTATCCGGCTAGCCCGCTTCAGCATCGGAGTCAGCCCATGAACATCAGCGACGAAGGGATCACCGAACTGGCCTTGCGTCTTGGCACACAGTTGCAGCGCCTGGGAGAGCGGGTCAGCACCGCGGAGTCCTGTACCGGCGGCGGCATCGCCGAGGCGATAACGCGCATTCCCGGTAGCTCGGCCTGGTTCGATGCCGGCTACGTGACCTATTCCAATGCGCAGAAGAGCGCCCAGTTAGGTGTTCCCGAGGCGCTATTCCCTTTGGTCGGTGCGGTCAGCCGAGAAGTGGTCGAAGCCATGGCCTGTGGTGCGCGGCAGCGTAGCGGTGCGCGTTTCGCTGTTTCGGTCAGCGGTATTGCTGGTCCTGATGGCGGATCGCCCGACAAGCCAGTGGGAACCGTCTGGTTGTGTTGGGCGGATGGCGAGCGCCTCTTCTCTTTGCGCTTTCATTTCGACGGTGATCGCCTCGATGTGCGTCGGCAGGCCGTGGCAACAGCTCTGGCCGGCCTGTCACGACTGGTCGTCGGGGAAAATCCCGCACAGGGGTAGGCGAGCGACTTGCCCTGTGGAATAATACTGTCTACTTATACAGTTGTTCGTGGCCCATCCCGGCCGCTCTGACTTCGCGAGGACTTCAATGGACGAGAACAAGAAGCGCGCCCTGGCTGCGGCCCTGGGACAGATCGAACGCCAATTCGGCAAGGGCGCGGTCATGCGCATGGGCGACCATGAGCGCCAGGCCATTCCGGCCATCTCCACCGGCTCGCTGGGCCTGGACATTGCGCTGGGCATCGGCGGTCTGCCGAAAGGCCGTATCGTCGAAATCTACGGCCCGGAATCCTCGGGTAAGACCACGCTGACCCTGTCTGTCATCGCCGAAGCTCAGAAGCAGGGTGCCACCTGCGCCTTCGTCGACGCCGAGCACGCGCTTGACCCGGACTACGCCGCCAAGCTGGGCGTCAATGTCGACGATCTGCTGGTCTCTCAGCCGGACACCGGCGAGCAGGCCCTGGAAATCACCGACATGCTGGTGCGTTCCAACGCGGTTGACGTGATCATCGTCGACTCCGTGGCGGCCCTGGTACCCAAGGCTGAAATCGAAGGCGAGATGGGCGATCAGCACGTTGGTCTGCAAGCCCGCCTGATGTCGCAGGCGCTGCGCAAGATCACCGGCAACATCAAGAACGCCAACTGCCTGGTCATCTTCATCAACCAGATCCGTATGAAGATCGGTGTGATGTTCGGCAACCCGGAAACCACCACCGGCGGTAACGCGCTGAAGTTCTACTCCTCGGTTCGCCTGGATATCCGTCGTACCGGCGCGGTGAAAGAAGGCGACGAGGTGGTCGGCAGCGAGACCCGCGTCAAGGTAGTGAAGAACAAGGTCGCTCCGCCGTTCCGTCAGGCCGAATTCCAGATTCTCTACGGTAAAGGCATCTACCGTACTGGCGAGATCATCGACCTGGGCGTACAGCTGGGCCTAGTGGAGAAATCCGGTGCCTGGTACAGCTACCAGGGCAGCAAGATCGGACAGGGCAAGGCCAACGCCGCCAAGTACCTGGAAGAGAACTCCGAGGTCTGCGCCGTTCTGGACAAAACCATTCGCGAACAGCTGCTGAGCAATCAGCCTGCGCCGACCAAGGCCGAGCTGGCTGCGGCCGAAGCCGCCGAGGCTGCTGAAGCCGATCTCGACTACTGATCCCGCCGATGCCGACCGTGCTCGATACGCCCGCCGCCGTTCGGCGGGCCGCCATGGACCTCCTGGCGCGTCGCGAGCACGGTCGGGCCGAGCTCGCCCGCAAGCTGCGCCAGCGTGGCGCCACTGCAGAGCTCATTGACCCCGCCCTCGACCGCCTGGCCGAGGAGGGGTTGCTCAACGAATCCCGTTACCTGGAAGCGTTCATTGCGAGCAAGGCGCGCAGTGGCTATGGCCCGTTGCGTATTCGCGAGGAACTGGGGCAACGCGGGTTGCCACGAGGCGAGATCGAAAAGGCGTTGGCCGAAGCCGAAGTAGACTGGCGTGCGCAATTGCACGAAGTCTGGCGGCGCAAGTTTCCTCGCCTGCCGCAGGATGCCCGTGAGCGTGCTCAGCAGGGGCGATTCCTTGCTTACCGTGGGTTCTCCATGGAGGCTATCAACCGTCTGTTCAGTGGTCGTGGTGACGACTGAGCTCACGCACCACTCTGCTTTCCCGTTGAGCGCCCTCTAGCAGGCTTGCTCGCGAATGGGTTTCGGCGAGTACGCTCCTGATTCGCGGGCAATCTCGCTCCTATGAAATGCGTTTAGCTTTCAGCTCACTGAATGATGTTTTGCTGCTGCGCGACACCCGTTCGGGTGATAAGGGAAACAGGCACGAATATTTAGCCGCGGGGCAGGCCTGCTAGGTTCGTGCCTGTGAGCGTCTCGAGGCGGGCTTGTGGTGGGGCCATCCACCTGCCGATGAGGAATTTCCGCGAGCGAGAGCCACTGCACTCGGCTCGATCGATGTCGCGGAGCGGATAGAGACGGTACTTCTCCCGGCCACGGTCGCTCCTGCGCCGTCGCTCTCTGCCCGAGCATTAAGACTCGGCGTAGTTCTCCGGTTGGTTGATGAAGTCCAGCAGTTCGCGCAGGCGGCCGTGGTCGCGGCCGTTGAAGGCGAAGGCCAGGCGGGTCAGGTGGACGAACTCCGGCTCGTCCTGCTCTGCGTCGCAACAGGGCTGCTGGTGGAAGCCGTCCCGCAGGCAGAGCTTGCCGAACTCTTCGTGCATTCGAGTCAATGCTGCGTCGTTGAGACGGTGATTCAGGCGGATGACGAAGTTTTCCTTGAGCCAGCGGCTCGAGTGGTAGTTGCTGTAGAAGCGTGCGATCTCGCCCACGGCATCGTCCACCGAATACACCGGCTTCATCAGGTGTACGTCGCTGGGCAGGATGTAGCCGTTGGCCAGCAAATGCTCCTGGATGAACTGCAGTGCACGTTCCCAGTATTGCCCTCCGGGTTGGTCGAGCAGCACTACCGGCACCAGGGGGCTCTTACCGGTCTGGATCAGGGTGAGTACTTCCAGTGCTTCGTCAAGGGTGCCGAAACCGCCAGGGCAGAGCACCAGGGCGTCGGCTTCCTTGACGAAGAACAGCTTGCGCAAGAAGAAGAAGTGGAACGACAGCAGGTGGTTGGTGCCCGCCACTGTGTGGTTGGCCTGTTGTTCGAAGGGCAGGGTGATGTTGAAGCCCAGGCTGTTTTCCGAACCCGCGCCCTCATGTGCGGCCGCCATGATGCCCCCGCCGGCACCGGTGATGACCATCATGTCGTAGTGCGCCAGCGCCCGGCCAAGTTCGCGGGCTTGGGCATACAGCGGGTGATCCGGCCGCGTGCGCGCCGAACCGAACACGGTGACTTTGCGCCGGCGTTTGAACTGCTCGAGGGTGCTGAAGGCGTGCTCCATCTCGCGCAGGGTCTGAAGCATGATCTTGGCGTCCCAGCGATTGCGGTCGGCCTGGGCCATGCGTGCGACCGTGAAAAGCATTTCCTGGTACAGCGGAAGGTTGCGGCTGTCTCCCGGTGCGGCGAGCGCCGCGAGTTCCTCGACCTTTTGCGCGAGGTCGGTGCCGCTGGTCTGGAAGTGTCTGGAAAGGAAGTCTTCGGGTTCGAAGGGCATGGGGATACTCCTTGTTGATCAACCCCGCGTTGGCGGCTCGCGCCAGTCTGACTGCCACCCATGGCAGCCAGCGATGACCCTGTTTCAGAAAGCGATCTGTTCCCCCGGTTCCGGAATGTTGGCTTGCCAGGCCAGGCGGTCGAGCAGAGCGGCTTGCAGCACGTCCATTTTCGTCCGTTCGCCATGTATCAGGTATAGCTCGGGTTTATTCTCGAAGTGGCCAACCCACTGAATCAATTGCGATTGTCCGGCGTGGGCGGAGAAGCCGCCGAGGGTGTGTACCTTGGCTTTTACGGCAATGCGCTGGCGAAGGACGCGCACTTTTTCGGCTCCCTCGACAATGTTGCGCCCCAGGGTGCCTATGGCCTGGAAGCCGGGGAAGACGATGTGGCACTCCTCGCGCCAGAGGTTGTGCTTGAGGTGGTGGACGATTCGCCCGCCGGTGCACATGCCGCTGCCGGCAATGATGATCGCGCCGCTCTTGATGCGGTTGATCGCCATGGACTCCTCGACTGACTGAGTGGTGCGCAGCGGCGGCAGCCATTCGGAGAGCTTCACCGTGCCGGTGCCGCGGATGTACTCGCGGTCGGAATCGGAGAATTCGTTGGTGTGGCGTAGGTAGATCTCATTGGCGCGCGCGGCCATGGGGCTGTCGAGGATGACCGTCTGCTGGGGCAGGCGACCTTCCTGGTAAAAGCGTCCGAGGTAGAACAGCAGGTCCTGGGTGCGACCGACGGCGAAAGCAGGAATGAGCACGTTGCCGCCGTCCTTATGTGCTTGTTCGAGGATGTCGGCAAGTTCCTGGAGGGTTTCCTGGTTGTCGCGGTGATCTCGGTCACCGTAGGTGGACTCCAGAAGCACCACGTCAGCGCGGCTTAGCGGAGTCGGTGTGCGCATCAGGGGGGAGCAGGTGTTGCCAAGGTCGCCGGAGAACGCCAGGCGGCGGCAGCGGCCCTGTTCGTGGATCTCGATCTCGACGACGGCTGACCCGAGGATGTGCCCGGCATTGTGGAAGGTCACCCGGACGCCGCGGGCGACCTCGACGGTACTGCCGTAGCTGACGCCGCGACGCAGGGACAGGGCCTTCTGCGCATCCTCCTGGGTATACAGCGGGGTGGTCGGCGGCTTGCCCAGCCGGGCGCGCCATTTGTTTTCCCACTCAGCGTCCTTCTCCTGGATGTTCGCCGAGTCCATCAGCATCAGTTCCAGCAGGTCGCAGCAGGATTCCGTGGCGTACACCGGACCTTGATAGCCCTCGCGGGCCAGGCGTGGCAGCAGGCCGCAGTGGTCGATATGGGCGTGGGAGATGACCACCGCGTCCAATGTCCCCAGATCGAATGGGAAGGGTGTTCGATTTCGCGCCTCGTCGTCGCGACGGCCCTGGTGCATGCCGCACTCGAGGAGCACGCGAGCACCGTCACGGGTTTCCAGCAGATAACAGGAACCGGTGACTTCCTGCGCGGCACCGATGAATGTGAGCAGGGCCATGGGGCCTCCTTGGTCAGGGCGGGTCTTCAGAGTCGCGCGGGCCGGGGGGTGCGGCCTTGACGCAGGTCAGCACCGATCCGATTGGGCGACCTAGACTTGCCTGATTCCCGGCATCTGCGAGGTGTCCCATGGTTCAGATACTGCCTAGCCCGGAAGAGCTGGCCGCGCACGCGGCGGCGGAGCCGGCATTCGCCGAGTGGCTGCGCGGGCGCGGTCCGTTTGAGCATAGCGCGGAGACACAGGCGGCGGTCTTCCGCATGGCTCATCAATTGGTCCAAGCCGGCCTGCAGCCGGACCTGGCCAGCGTCTATCGACTGTTGAGCGGCCTCGACCGGTTGACTTGCGCCGGCCTCTGGCTGGTGGTGCACATGACCTATGCCCGCCATGTCCATCTGGATGGCGCGCCCCTGCAGCCGGCGGACTTCAAGCCGCGACCCGAAGGCCACACTGGCGGCTCGTTGAACATGGTTCCGGCCTATGCCGGCTATCTGGCGCTCAACGCGCTGAGTGGAAAGACACGCGGCTGGCTGATGGGCCAGGGCCACTGCGTCGCCGCCATCGAGGCGTTGAACGTGCTGACCGGCAACCTGCACCCGGAACAGATGCAGCGCTACACCCTCGACGTGTTGGGCCTCGAGCGCCTGGTGCAGGACTTCTATAGCTACGCGCAGAACCCCGACGGCAGCGTAGGCGTGCCGCTGGGCAGCCACGTCAACCCGCACACCGCCGGTGGCATCGCCGAGGGCGGCTATCTGGGCTTCGCCGAGTTGCAGTACGCGCACATGCCGTTGCCCGGCGAGACCCTGGTGACCTTCCTGTCCGATGGCGCCGCCGAAGAACAGCGTGGCAGCGACTGGATTCCCCGGTGGTGGCGCGCGGAGGACTGCGGCACGTTGCTGCCGGTGATGATTGCCAACGGCCGGCGCATCGAGCAGCGCACCCAGCTTGGTACCCATGAGGGGCTGGAGGGTTTCAAACGGCACCTTCGCGGCTGCGGTTTCGATCCGTTGAGCTTCGACGGTCGCGATCCGGCGGCCTTCGCCTGCGCCCTTTGGGAAATGGAGCAGCGCCTGGAGCATCGAGTCAGCGAGAAGAACAGCGGCATCCTGGGTTATCCCCTGCCAATTCCCTACGGCATCGCCGAGACGATCAAGGGCTTCGGCTTCTACGGCGCCGGCACCGCCGCCGCGCACAACCTGCCGTTGCCGGGCTCGCCGCACGAGGATGCCGAGGCGCGCGACCTGTTCAACCGGCATGCCGCGCAGCTCCATGTTCCCGAGTTCGAATTGCTCGAGACCTGCGCGCTCTTCGCGGGAAGCCGCCAGGGGCGGCTGTTCGAGCGCGACAACCCGCTGGCGGTGCGTCGGCCGATCGAACCGACTATGCCAGCGCTGCATTACCGCAGCGAAATCTGTTCCCCGATGGCCGCGCTGGAGCGCTTCTTCGTCGATCTCTGTGCCATCAACCCGGATTTGCGGGCACGCGTGGGCAATCCCGACGAGCTGGCCAGCAATCGCCTGGAGGGCGTGCTCGCGGCGCTGAAACATCGGGTCAACCAACCGGAAAACGAGCACGAAGCGCTGGACGGACGAGTCATCACCGCACTCAACGAGGAGGCGGTCGTTGCCGCCTGCCTGGGTAACCAGGGAGGTCTCAACCTGGTGGCCAGCTATGAGGCGTTCTGCGTGAAGATGCTGGGCGCGGTGCGCCAGACGCTGATCTTTGCGCGTTTGCAGAAAGAGGCGGGGCGCCCGGCCGGTTGGCTCGGCTGGCCGCTGGTCGCGACCTCGCACACCTGGGAGAACGGCAAGAACCAGCAGTCGCACCAGGACACCACCTTCTGCGAGGCCCTGCTGGGCGAGATGAGCGACATGGTCCGGGTGCTGTTCCCGGCGGACCACAACAGCCTGCTGGCGCTATTGCCGGCTATCTACCGCAGTCGCGGGCAACTGGCCTGCCTGGTGGCGCCCAAGCGCGCGCGGCCGAACATCTTCGACCAGGCGCAGGCGGAACAGCTGGCTCGCGATGGCGCGATCGTGGTCGAGGAGCACCCCGGCAGCGATCCGCTGCTGCTGATCGCCAACGGCAGCTACCAGTTGGGCGAGATGCGGCGAGCTGCCGAGCGGCTGTCCGAGGCCGGATACGCGTATCGGCTGGTCTATCTGCAGGAGCCGGGTCGTTTTCGTGCGCCGCGGGATAGCTGGGAGCTGGCCGTGGTAGCGGATGACGAGCTGACCGAGCGGCTGTTCCCCGACCACTGCACGCGTCGCGTACTGCTGACCCACATGCGCCCGGAGGTGGCGCGCGGACATCTCTGGCCGATCCTGCCCGATGCGCTGAGAAGTTCGGTGCTGGGTTACCGCAATCGCGGTGGCACCCTGGACGAGGCCGGCATGCTGTTCGCCAACCGGGCCTGCTGGGGAGACGTGCTGGCTGCTTGCGCGCGCTTGCTGGAGATCCCCCGCAGCGCCCTGCTGACGGCAGAGGAGGCGGCCGCGCTGGCCGGCAAGGGCGACCCGCGCGCGCTGCGTTGAAGCGCCGGATCAGCGCTTCAGGGGTTTGACCAGGGCGTCGAGGCCTTCGACCTTGAGCTCCAGCACCATCTGCATCAGGCGGCCCAGCTCACCCTTGGGAAAGCTGTCGTTGCGCTGGAACCAGAGGAGGTACTCTTCCGGCAGGTCGACCAGCATGCGTCCCTGGTACTTGCCGAACGGCATCGGCGTACGGGCCATCTTCAGCAGATTGAGTTTTTCCGGCTCCAGCATGGCGCCGGCGTCACTTCTGCAGCTTGATGTGGCAACTGCCGGCGTCGAAGCGCTCGATGGCTACCGGATTGTTGGTGTGGTACTCGGTGAACTCGTAGGTGAGCACCGCGCCTTGGGCCAGCAGCTGGCGATAGCCGGTGTTCTTGCACACGCTGTCGCCCAGTTGGCTGCGCACGCTGCCGGGGTTCGCGCGCATCTTCTCGGCATGGCTGGCGCGCACGCTGAGGTGGTTGATCAGCTGCTTGCCCTGCACGGTGTAGCCCTGGTCGAGGATGTCCTCGTTGATGGCGCGCGGAGTGCCTTCGCTGCTCTCCTTGGCGACCTTCTCCAGGGTCTGGGTCAGTTCGTAGTCCTTCATGGATGCTGCCTGTGCGGCGGGCAGCACGAGGCAGAGGGCGAGGGCGGTGAGGCGTAGCATGGGGTTCTCCTGGCATGGGTGCCGCTTCGACCGCACCGAACATCGAGGGTTCGGCAGCGGAGTGCGCCGGCTATTGTCGCTGAAAACCGCCCGGCTGCCGAGAAAGGTCACAACGCGACGCTCTGCTAGAATCGCCGCCCGCATCCGATCTGCCGTTTCGAGTCGCCATGTTCCCGTTCCCCGTCGCCCTTTTGCAGGGCCGCCCATGAGCCACGCCGTCGCCCGTTTGCGTGCCGAGCGCCTGGCCCGCTGCATCAAGCCTTTCGTCGCGCGGGGTTCGCGCTCGCCGCGTTGCCCTGGCTGCCGCCTGCGGCCGAACTACTGCATGTGTGCCTGGCAGCCGAAGGTGCAGAGCAACGCCGGGATGTGCCTGGTGATGTTCGACACCGAGCCGCTGAAACCGAGCAACACGGGCTGGCTGATCGCCGAGACGGTACCGGACACCTGGGCCTTCGGCTGGTCGCGCATCGAGGTCGATCCGGCGCTGCTGGCGCTGCTCGACGATCCGCAGTGGCAGCCGTACGTGGTGTTTCCCGGTGAATTCGTCGCTGCCGAGCGGGTGGTCGAGAAGGTCGAGCCGCAGGAGGGCAAGCGGCCCTTGTTCATCCTGCTGGACGCGACCTGGAACGAGGCGCGCAAGATGTTCCGCAAGAGCCCGTACCTGGATCGCTTCCCGGTCCTGAGCATCACCCCGGATGCGCTGTCGCGCTATCGCCTGCGCCGTTCCAAGTTCGACGAGCACCTGTGCACGGCCGAAGTGGCGGCGCTCTGCCTGGGGTTGGCGGGCGACCAGCAGGCCGGTGAGGCGCTGGACGCCTACCTCGACGTGTTCAGCGAGCGTTATCTGGGCTCCAAGCGTCAGCAGCCGCTGGACGAGCAGAGCCTGGCGCACCAGGCCCTGCGGCCCTTCACCGCGCTCTGAAGGTCAGGCTGCGCGGGCTTCGGCCTTGCCTGGCCAGAGCTGGGCGACCAGCATGCCGGCGAGCATCAGGCCGCAGCCCAGGTAGCCGCGGGCGTGCAGGCTCTCGCCGAGGAACAGCGCGCCGGCGATGGCGGCGAATACCGCTTCCAGCGAGAGGATGATCGCGGCGTGCGAGGCGATGGCGTGCTTTTGCGCGATCACTTGCAGGGTGAAGCCGGTGCCGACGCCGAACAGGCCACCATAGAGCAGCGCCGGGCCGGCCTGGACGATGGCGTCCCAGTGGATTTCCTCGAAGATCACCGCCAGCACCAGGCTCACCACCGAGCAGGTGGCGAACTGCAGGAAAGCCAGGCGGATTGGGTCGTAGCGGCTGGCGAACAGGCCCACCAGCAGCACGTGGCCGCCCCAGACGACGGCGCCGGTCAGCTGCAGCCAGTCACCGGAGGCGACGTGGAAGTCAGGGCCGATGCTCAGCATGGCCATGCCACTCACCGCCAGTGCGGCGCCCAGCCAAGTGCCCGTGCCGGTGCGGTGGCCAAGCAGCAGGCCGAGCAGCGGCACGAAGATCACGTAGAGACCGGTGATGAAGCCGGAGTTGGTCACGCTGGTGAACAGCAGGCCGACCTGTTGCAGGTTGATGCCAACGGTCAGCGCGGTACCAATGGCCAAGCCGGCCAGCAGCAGGCCACGGTTGAACGGTTGCGCGCCGCGCTTGCCCGTCCAGACCATCAGTGGCACCAGCACCAGGGCGCCGAGGGCAAAACGCAGGCCGGTGAAGAGGAACGGGCCGATGGCATCCATACCCAATCGCTGCGCGACGAAGGACACCCCCCAGATCATGGCGGTGAACAGCATCAGGATATCGGCGCGCAGGGCGTGGCTTTTCATGGTGTTCTCAACAGGCAGATCAGGCAGAAAAAAGAGCGCAACTCTGCCGCATTGACCGACCCATTGCAAAGCACGGCGCAATACCTGCGGGAGCGCCGGGAGACGCAATCTCGGCGGGCATCGGCGGGGCGCTTTGGCGTACAATGCGGCGCATCGGGTTCAGACCTTTCCGGCGCTGGCTCGGCCGTTACCCACGGCCGGGATCGAGCGCGGCCAGCAAGGACAATTCATGGCTTCCTACGAGATCCTGATCGCTGACGATCACCCGCTGTTCCGCAGTGCACTGCATCAGGCCCTTACCCTGGGCCTGGGTTCCGATGCGAAGCTGGTGGAGGCAGCCAGCATCGCCGAGCTGGAAGCCCGGCTGAACGAAAAGGCCGACTGGGACCTGGTCCTGCTCGATCTGAACATGCCCGGCGCCTACGGCTTCTCCGGCCTGGTGCTGTTGCGCGGGCAATACCCGCAGATTCCAGTGGTGATGATCTCCGCCCAGGAAGACGCCGCCGTGGTGCAGCGCTCGCGAGAGTTCGGCGCCAGCGGTTTCATTCCCAAGTCCAGCGACATGGCCACCCTGCAGCAGGCGGTGCGCGCGGTACTCGACGGCGACGTCTGGTGGCCGCCGCAGGCCGATGCAGTGACCGAGCTGAGCGAGGAGGCGCGCGCCGCCAGCGCCGGCCTGGCCAGCCTGACGCCACAGCAGTTCCGCGTCCTGACCATGGTCTGCGAGGGCCTGCTGAACAAGCAGATCGCCTATGAGCTGAGCGTCTCCGAGGCCACGGTGAAGGCCCACGTCACGGCGATCTTCCGCAAGCTCAACGTGCGTACCCGGACCCAGGCGGCGCTGCTGCTGCAACAGATGGAAACGGTTCCCGCCCCCTGATCGCCACTTCATTGATCTTCGCTTCACAACTTCTCGCGGCGCCTGGATTAGAGTGCCGCGCTCTTTGCACAGGAATTCCGCAGTGACTTCGTCCCCCTTCAAGGGCCAGACCGGCCTGAAACGCATCCTCAATGCCGCCGGCTATTCCCTGGCCGGCTTTTCCGCGGCCTTCCGCGGCGAGGCGGCCTTCCGCCAACTGGTGCTGATCAACGTCATCCTCATTCCGCTGTCGTTCTTCTTCCATGTCACCCGTGGCGAGCGCGCGCTGATGATCGCGGTGTGCCTGCTGGCGCTGATCGTCGAACTGCTCAATTCAGCCATCGAGGCGGTGGTCGACCGCGTTTCGCTTGAGCGCCACCCGCTGTCGAAGAACGCCAAGGACATGGGCAGCGCTGCCCAGTTCGTCGCGCTGACCATCATCAGCGTGGTCTGGGCCGTCATTCTGCTGGGCTGATTGCCCCGCAGTTTTCCTGGGTTCCCGTCAGGGAATCATCGGCAACACGATCTCGTCGCTGCGGCTGATGCCGGCGGTTTCGCTGCGGCACAGGTCGAGGAACTCGCGCATGCTCGCGGTTTGGTATTTCTGCCGGTGCCAGATGAAGTAGAACTGCCGGCGCAGGTCCAGTTGCGGGGTTTCCACCGGCACCAGGCTGCCGCGGCGGAAGGCGTCGCGCAGGGCCAGGCGCGAGATGCAGCCTATGCCCAGGCCGGATTCCACGGCGCGCTTGATCGCCTCGGTGTGCTCCAGCTCCAGGCGGATGTTCAGCGGCTCCAGGTGGTGGCGCATGGCCTGGTCGAAGGTCAGCCGGGTGCCCGAGCCCTGCTCGCGGAGAATCCAGGCCTCGCTGCTCAATTGCCTCAGGTCCACCGGTCCGGCCTTGGCCAGTGGATGCTGGGGCGCGCAGAACACCACCAACTCGTCTTCCATCCACGGCTGCACCTCGATGTCCGGGTGCTGGCAGTCGCCTTCGATCAGGCCCAGGTCCAGCTCGTAGTGGGCGATGCGCTGCACCACGTGCGCGGTGTTGTGCACGTGCAGGCGCACCCGGCAGTCCGGCTGGCGCTGCATGAAGGTGCCGATCAACAGGGTGGCGAGGTAATTGCCGATGGTCAGCGTGGCGCCCAGATCGAGCGAGCCGAAGGCACTCTTGCCGTTGAGCAGGCTCTCGATCTCGCTGCCCCGGTCGAGCAGTGCCACCGCCTGCGGCAGCACCTGGCGGCCGAGGGCGTTAAGGGTCAGGCGCTTGCCGGCGCGGTCGAACAGCTTGCAGTCGAACTGCCGCTCCAGTTCGCCCAGCGCGGTACTGGTCGCCGACTGCGACAGCGACAGCGCTTCGGCCGCGCGCGAGACGCTTTCCTGTTGGGCGACGGCGACGAAGACTTCCATCTGGCGCAAGGTGAATTTCATGCTGGGCGAGGGCTCCAGAGGGGCTGTTCGGCGCGACATTCTGTCGCCCCGAGGTGGGCTTGGCGGGAGAAAGGTGCGCGGCAGGCCGCGAATTCCGGTCCTTATCTGCGATTTGGATTAGCAATATCCAGATAATTTATTTTGCGGATATTGTCGTCCCCTATAAAATGTCGCGCAATTGCGCTACGTCCGGGATCCGCTGGGGTGCGCCACCAATCTCTAGGAGTCCTCGATGAGCAACCTGTACACCGAGCGCGTTCTCAGCGTGCATCACTGGAACGACACCCTCTTCAGCTTCAAGACCACCCGTAACCCGGGCCTGCGCTTCAAGACCGGTCAGTTCGTGATGATCGGCCTGGAAGTCAACGGTCGTCCGCTGATGCGTGCGTACTCCATCGCCAGCCCGAACTACGAAGAGCACCTGGAGTTCTTCAGCATCAAGGTTCCGGACGGTCCGCTGACCTCGCGTCTGCAGCACCTGAAGGAAGGCGACGAGCTGATGGTCAGCCGCAAGCCCACCGGCACCCTGGTGCTGGACGACCTCAAGCCCGGCCGTCACCTGTACCTGCTGAGCACCGGCACCGGCATGGCTCCGTTCCTCTCCGTGATCCAGGACCCCGAAGTCTACGAGCGCTTCGAGAAGGTCATCCTGGTCCACGGCGTGCGCTGGGTCAGCGAGCTGGCCTACGCCGACTTCATCACCAAGGTCCTGCCGGAGCACGAGTACTTCGGCGACATGGTGAAAGAGAAGCTGATCTACTACCCCCTGGTCACCCGCGAAGACTTCCGCAACATGGGCCGCCAGACCGACCTGATGCGCAGCGGCAAGCTGTTCGCCGACATCGGCCTGCCGCCGATGAACCCGCAGGACGACCGCGCCATGATCTGCGGCAGCCCGAGCATGCTGGACGAGACCAGCGAAGTGCTGGACGGCTTCGGCCTGCAGATCTCGCCGCGCATGGGCGAGCCGGGCGACTACCTGATCGAGCGCGCCTTCGTCGAGAAGTAAGCTCCGGCTACATGAAAGAGCCCGCCAATTGGCGGGCTTTTTCGTTGGCGATTCTTTAGGAGCGGCCCATGGCCGCGATTCGCGGATGAATCCGCTTACAGGGCGATCGGCGGACCGTAGGAGCGGATTTATCCGCGATCCGCGGGCTGCACGTCCAGCACGCGGATGACGCCTGGTTCGGGGTAGTGCCAGTGCACATCCAGGTCCCACAGCCGCGCGCCGTAGCGGCGTTCCGGCGTCGGCTGCTGGTAGGCCGGGCGCGGGTCCTGGGCCAGGCATTGCTCGACCAGCTCGACCACCGGCTCTCCCAGGCGTAGCGCCTGCTCGCGGGCCTGGGCCAGCGCTGCATCGCTCCACTGCACCGGGATGGGCGCGGGTGGTGCCTCGGCGATGGCGTTGCGCGCTTCGGAGACGATGTCCGCGTAGGGCACGTACGGCTTCACATCGAGCACCGGGGTGCCGTCGAGCAGGTCGATGCCGGACAGCCAGAGTCGCCCGGGCTCGACCTTCTCCAGTTTCACCACCGACTGGCCGATGCCGTTGGGGCGATGCGTGGCGCGGGTGGCGAACACGCCGAGGGAGCGGTTGCCGCCCAGGCGCGGCGGGCGCACCTTCAGGCGTGGTTTGTCTTCCAGGGCCTGGTGGAAGAGGAAGATCAGCCAGACATGGCTGACCTGCTCCAGGCCCGCCACCGCATCGCCGGTATCGAACGGTGGCAGCAGCTCCAGCACGCCGCGCGCGGCCGGTGCCAGTTGTGGCTGGCGCGGAATGGCGAACTTCTCCTTGAAGCAGGAGCGAATGTGGCCGATGGGCGAGACGGAGTGGGACATGGCGGCACAGGCGTGTAGCAGGGGCCGCCATGTTACCCGATCAGAGGTGGAAACCGCCGTCGATGGGGATGATGTTGCCGGTCATGTAGGCGCCGGCGGTGCTGGCCAGGCTGATCGCCAGGGCGGCCATCTCTTCCTCGCGGCCCCAGCGCTTCATCGGGATGTGCGCGTTGTCTTCGGCCAGCGCCTCGGGGTCGTTGACGATGTGCCGGGTCATCTTGCTCGGGAAGCGCCCAGGGGCGATCACGTTGACGTTGATGTGCTGGCTCACCAGTTCGCGGGCCAGCATGCGCGACAGCTGGTGCAGCGCCGCCTTGCTCGGGCCGTAGGCGTAGGCCTGCTCGCCGAAGGAGGTGAGGCCGGCCACCGAGCCGATATTGATCACCCGCGCCGGGCTTGCCGCCGTACCGGCCTTGCGCAGCAGCGGCAGCAATTGCTGGATGCAGCTGAACACCGCAGTGACGTTGAGTTGCATGACCTTCTCCCAGCCCGAGGCCGGGTAGCTCTCCAGCGGCGCACCCCAGGTGGTGCCGGCGTTGTTGACCAGGATGTCCAGGCCTTCCAGGCGCTTCGCCAGTTCGGCGGCGAGGGCGCGGGCGCCATCCTCGCTGGCCAGGTTGGCCGGCAGGCCGTGGCACTCGCCATAGGCGGAAAGCTCGGCGGCTGTCTGTTCACAGGCCGCGCCATCGCGGGCGCAGATGTACACGCGGGCGCCGGCTTCGAGCAGGCCCTGGGCGATCATGCGGCCGATGCCGCGAGTGCCGCCGGTGACCAGCGCGGTGCGGCCGGCCAGGCTGAAGTAGGGATGCATCGGGGAGTCTCCTTTGGCTTCGACAGGCCTCCACCCTAAATGGCAGGCGCGGCAGCCGCCGAGCACCATCCAGAGCAGGAATGCCGCGCCATTGCCCGGGCGGGCGGCAAATCACGAGTTCTCTGCAACGAATTCACCTCGCCATAACGCTTGCGGCGCCAGCATTTGCGCCGCCGCATCCATTGGAGGTGCCGGCGTTCGCTGCCGGGAGTCGTTTTGATGAAGTTGTTCCGTACGGAGCATGGCGCCCTGGGGCTGCTGCTGGGCGTGTCGGCGCTGATCCTGCTTTGCGGCCTGGGCGCGCGCGAGGTCTGGGGGCCGGAGGCGCGCTGGGCCGATATCGCCCTGCAGATGCTGCAGTCGCACGACTATTTCGACCCCTACCTCATGGGTGGGGCCTATTACGACAAGCCGCTGCTGTCGTACTGGCTGATCACCGCGCCGGCCAGCCTGTTCGGCCTCAATCACTGGACCCTGCGGCTGAGCTCCGTGCTCGCCGCCTGGGCGAGCATCTGGCTGGTCTATCTGCTCGGCGAGCAACTGTTCAGCAAGGGCATCGGGCTGGTCGCCGGCTGGCTGCTGGCAACCACTTTCTACTTCGCCTTCTGGGCGCGGGTGGCGACCGCCGACCTGGTCACCGTGTGCGGCATCCTCGCCGCGCTGCTGTTGTACTGGCGCAACCCCGACGACACGCGCTTCAGCCGCTACCTCGGCTTCTGGCTGCTGCTCACCCTGACTTCGTTGTTCAAGGGCCTGATCGGCTTCGTACTGCCGGCCCTGGTGCTGCTGCCGCACCTGCTGGGCGAAGGGCGCTGGCGCAAGCACTGCAACCTGCGTTTCCTGGCCGCGCTGCTGGTTTCCGCGGTCGTGTACTTCATTCCCTTCCTGCTGTCGCACCTGTATGGCCAGCCGACCTACGGCGAGAGCGGCCTGTACCTGGTGTTCCGCGAGAACGTGGTGCGCTTCTTCCACCCCTACGACAACTTCGGGCCCATCTACACGTACCTGATCTACCTGCCGGTCTACACCTTGCCCTGGGCGCCGTTCTGGATGGCCGGACTGTGGCTGGCGCTGCGCAACTGGAAGGGCCTGGAGCCGAATGTGCGCTGGCTGGTCTGGGCGCTCGGTCTGCTGTTCCTGTTCTTCACCGCCAGCGGCAGCCGGCGCAGCTACTATGTGCTGCCGCTGGTGCCTTTCGCGCAGTTGCTGGCGGCCTGGTGGATCGTCCGGCGTCTTGAGGCGCGGCAGTCTGCCGGCCGCGGTTGGGCGTGGGCCTTCGGTGGGGTGGCGATTCTTCTGCTGCTGGTGCTTGGGGTGATCTACCCCTGGAGCAACGGTGGAGGCGGGGTGATCACCTTCGCCGATCAGGTGCGTAGCCAGGCAACGCGGCAGGCGCCTTGGCCACAATGGCAGGTGGTGATCGTCGATGGCGACAACAAGCTGCCGATGTACCTGCAGGGCACGAGCGAGCCGTTCTTCTATGTACACGACAGCGCCGATTTTCCGCGCGAGGGCGACAGCGCCGCGTTTTTCGCCTGGCTGGAGCGCTACAGCGGTCGTCACTGGGACCCGCTGCGCACCGTGGTGATCGGCTATTACCCGAAGCCGGAGAGGATGCCGCTGGCTTACCTTGCGGCCGACCACCAGCGCCTGCTCACCCCGCAGACCAACGGCGCGCGGCTGTTCAAGCAGCACGAGGGTGGTAGTGTCGCCTACATCCCTGCGGATTCGGTCAGCCGCGCAGACGCGCCGTCAGCCCCTTGAGGAAGTTGCGCAGGATCTGGTCGCCGCACGGGCGGTAATTGTCGTGGCCGGGGGCGCGGAACAGTGCGTTGAGTTCGCCCTTGGTCATGATCAACCCGGCGGCGTCCAGGACCGCCAGCAGGTCGTTGTCGCGCAGCTCGAAGGCGACGCGCAGTTTCTTGAGGATCAGGTTGTTGTTCAGCGGCAGTTCCAGTGGCGGCAGCGGACGGCTTTCGTCGCGGCCACGGCGATGGATGATCAGGCCGTCGAGGAAGCGCGCCAGCACCTCGTCCGGGCACTCGCGGTAGCCGGCCTCGTCGTCGCGGCGCAGCAGGTCGGCGACTTCCGCGGCGGTCAGCGGCTGGCCGGCGAGCTGGGCGATGGCGGCGACTTCGCCATCGCCGATGTCGAGGCTGTAGCGCAGGCTGCGCAGGATGTCGTTGTTCAGCATGGCGGGAATTTCCTTGGGGCGGAAAGAGAAAGCCCCGCTAGGCGGGGCTTTCGTCGACTCAGGCCAGCTCGGCCCAGAGGTCGTATTCGTCGGCGTCGGTGATGCGCACGCGCACCTTGTCGCCCGGCTTCACGTCGAAGCTGTCGATGTAGACGGCGCCGTCGATTTCCGGGGCGTCGGCGGCGGAGCGGCCCACTGCGCCTTCGTCGTCGACTTCGTCGATCAGCACTTCGATTTCCTGGCCGATCTTGCGCTGCAGGCGCGCGGCGGAGATCGCCTGCTGGTGCGCCATGAAGCGCTCCCAACGCTCTTGCTTGACGTCATCGGGGACCAGCTCCAGGCCCAGCTCGTTGGCCGGGGCGCCTTCGACCGGCGAGTACTGGAAGCAGCCGACGCGGTCGAGCTGGGCTTCGGTCAGCCAGTCGAGTAGGTACTGGAAGTCTTCTTCGGTCTCGCCGGGGAAGCCGACGATGAAGGTCGAGCGGATGGTCAGCTCCGGGCAGATCTCGCGCCACTTCTTGATGCGCGCCAGGGTCTTGTCCTCGAAGGCCGGGCGTTTCATGGCCTTGAGCACTTTCGGGCTGGCGTGCTGGAAGGGGATGTCCAGGTACGGCAGCAGCTTGCCGGCGGCCATCAGCGGGATGACGTCGTCGACGTTCGGGTACGGGTAGACGTAGTGCAGGCGCACCCACACGCCCATGCTCGACAGCGCTTCGCACAGTTCGAGCATGCGGGTCTTCACCGGCTGGCCTTCCCAGAAGTCCAGCTTGTACTTGAGGTCGACGCCGTAGGCGCTGGTGTCCTGGGAGATCACCAGCAGCTCCTTGACGCCGGCCTTGACCAGGCGTTGGGCTTCGCTGAGCACGTCGCCGACCGGGCGGCTGACCAGCTTGCCGCGCATCGACGGGATGATGCAGAAGCTGCAGCTGTGATTGCAGCCTTCGGAAATCTTCAGGTAGGCGTAGTGGCGCGGGGTCAGCTTGATGCCTTGCGGCGGTACGAGGTCGACGAAGGGGTCGTGGTCGGCCTTGGGCGGCACCACTTCATGCACCGCGTTGACCACCTGCTCGTACTGCTGCGGGCCGGTGACTGCGAGCACGCTGGGGTGCACGTCGCGGATGGCGTCTTCGGATACGCCCATGCAGCCGGTGACGATCACCTTGCCGTTCTCGGCGATGGCTTCGCCGATGGCGTCCAGGGATTCGGCCTTGGCGGTGTCGATGAAACCACAGGTGTTGACCACCACCACGTCGGCGTCCTCGTAGGTGGGCACGATCTCGTAGCCCTCCATGCGCAGCTGGGTGAGGATGCGTTCGGAGTCGACCGTTGCTTTGGGGCAACCAAGGGAAACGAAACCGACTTTGGGCGTTGCGGTGGACATCTGTGGCTAACCTCGAAGGGCGCGCTGGCGGCGCCTCTGATCAAAAAGTGCGCAATTCTACCGGCAGCCCGCGTGCTTGACCAGCCTCCCTGAGGCAAGCTGTCGCAGGCGAGCGGCGAATTGCCAGTCGCTGTCAGAGTAATCGCACGTAACAGGCTCTATATTCATTCAAGTCAGGCTTTCGCGACTCTTGCATCGCCGAGTGCGTCGGAGCAGGATGCGCCGAATTTTTCGTAGAGGAATTTCGTTACATGTCCGATGCCAGCGCTGGAACCGCAGAGCACCAGGAGCGCCACTCGAGCTCCGCCGTGGGAATGATGGTGGCGGCTGTGGGTGTTTGCTACGGCGACATCGGCACCAGCCCGCTGTATACGCTCAAGGAAGTGTTCGTCGGCGGCTACGGTGTGGAAGTCGGGCATGACGCCATTCTCGGCGTGCTCTCGCTGATCTTCTGGTCGCTGATCTGGGTGGTGTCGATCAAGTACGTGATCTTCGTCCTGCGCGCCGACAACGAAGGCGAAGGCGGGGTGATGGCACTGACCGCGCTGGCGCGTAAAGCGGCGCACGGCTACCCGCGGCTGAGTTCGGTTCTTGTGGTGCTCGGGCTGTTCGGCGCTTCGCTCTTCTACGGCGACAGCATGATCACCCCGGCGATCTCGGTACTCTCGGCGATCGAGGGCCTGGAGATCGCCTTCGATGGCCTGGAGCACTGGGTGGTGCCGCTGTCGCTGATCGTGCTGGTCGGCCTGTTCCTCATCCAGCGCCACGGTACGGCGCGCATCGGCATCCTCTTCGGCCCGGTGATGGTGATCTGGTTCGTGGTGCTCGGCGCCCTGGGCCTCTATGGCATCTACCAGCACCCGGTAGTGCTGCACGCGGTCAACCCGTTCTGGGCGGTGAACTTCTTCGTGGTCCACCCGGGCATCGGCGTGGCCATCCTCGGCGCCACCGTGCTGGCGCTGACCGGCGCCGAGGCGCTGTACGCCGACATGGGCCACTTCGGCCGCAAGCCGATCTCCCGCGCCTGGTTCGCCCTGGTGCTGCCGGGCCTGCTGCTGAACTACTTCGGCCAGGGCGCGATGATCCTCTTCAACCCCGAGGCGGCGCGTAACCCCTTCTACCTGCTGGCGCCGTCCTGGGCGCTGCTGCCGATGGTGGCGCTGTCCACCGTGGCTACGGTGATCGCTTCCCAGGCAGTTATTTCCGGCGCCTTCTCGCTGACCCGCCAGGGCATGCAACTGGGCTTCGTGCCGCGCATGTTCGTGCAGCACACCTCCAGCCAGGAACAAGGGCAGATCTACATCGCCGGGGTGAACTGGGCGCTGATGGTCGGCGTGGTGCTGCTGGTGATCGGCTTCGAATCCTCGGCGGCGCTGGCCTCGGCCTACGGTGTGGCAGTGACAGGGACCATGCTGGTCACCACCTTGCTGATGGGCGTGATCTTCTGGTTGCACTGGAAGTGGCCGCTGTGGCTGACCATTCCGTTCTTTGCCGTGATGCTGCTCGTGGACGTGCTGTTCTTCTCGGCGAACCTGCCGAAGGTGTTGCAGGGCGGGGCCTTCCCGGTCGTCGCCGGTGTCGCCTTGTTCGCTCTGATGACCACCTGGAAACGTGGCCGCCAGCTGCTGGTGGACCGCCTGGACGAAGGCGCGCTGCCGCTGCCGCTGTTCATCTCCAGCATCCGCTCGCAGCCGCCGCATCGCGTGCAGGGCACTGCGGTGTTCCTGACCGCCCGCGCCGACGCCGTGCCCCATGCGCTCTTGCACAACCTGCTGCACAACCAGGTGCTGCATGAGCAGGTCGTACTGCTCACCGTGGTCAACGAAGACATTCCGCGCGTGGCCACGGACCGTCGCTTCGAAGTCGACGCCTATGGCGAGGGCTTCTTCCGCGTGGTGCTGCACTACGGTTTCATGGAAGACCCGGACATCCCGGCGGCGCTGAAGTATTGCCACCTCAACGAGCTGGACTTCAGCCCGATGCGCACCACCTACTTCCTAAGCCGCGAAACGGTGATCCCGTCCAAGCGCATCGGCATGGCGCGCTGGCGCGAAGGGCTGTTCGCCTTCCTGCTGAAGAACGCCAACGGCAACCTGCGCTACTTCAACCTGCCGCTGAACCGGGTGATCGAGCTGGGGACCCAGGTGGAAATCTGAGGTTCATCCGCTGCATGAAAAAGGCGCCTTCGGGGCGCCTTTTTCATGGGCGTGTCCCGAGTCCCTTGTAGGAGGGGATTTATCCGCGAAACTCCTCGCGCCGAATTGCCCTTGTAGGAGCGCGCCATGCGCGCGAATCGCGGCCATGGGCCGCTCCTACAGGGGAGCGCCTTGCCGTGCGGTTCGCGAGCAAGCTCGCTCCTATGCAAAGCGTAAGCGCGCTTCGCTCTTGGGACTTCCAGCGATACATCCATACATGCCAAAGCGACGCAGAAACACGAAGTCTCTGGATTCCCGCGTTCGCGGGGAAGACGTGGAAGGGCGACGTGGTACGTGACTGTAGGAGCGGACCTTGTCCGCGAAAAGAATCGCGGATGAAACCGTTCCTACAGGAGCGAAGGACCATGAAAAAGCCCCGCCGAGGCGGAGCTTTTTCTATCCCGATCAGGCCTCGCGCGAGCCCGGCAGCATGCGCGCCAGGGTGTTGTCGCGGGCGACGTAATGGTGGAACAGGCCGGCGGCGGCGTGCAGGCCGATCAGCCAGTAGCCGAGGTTGGCCACGGTTTCGTGCCAGCCCTTGATCTGCTTGGCCAGGTCCGGGTTCTGGTCGAGCAGCGGCGGCAGCTCCAGGCCCCAGAACGGGATCGGCTTGCCGGCGGCGCTGAGGGTCGCCCAGCCGGCGAGCGGCAGGCCGATCATGACGAGGTACAGGGCCAGGTGCATCAGCTTGGACGCGGCGTTCTGCCAGGCCGGCGGCGCCGGGGTGATCGGCGGGGTGGGGTGGATCATGCGGCCGAGCAGGCGCAGCCAGACCAGGGCGAAGATGCTCAGGCCGAGCATGAAGTGCCACTGGCTGAGCAGCGCGCGCCCGTCGCTGCCCTTGGGGAAGTTTCCTTTCAGTTCGATGCACGCGTAGGTGCCGGCAATCAGCACCAGCATCAGCCAGTGCATGGCGATCGACAGGCCGCCGTAGCGGCGTGGCGGGGTGGCGGACGTGTTCATCTCGACTCCTTGTGGCTCAGGCGGACCTCGCTCACGGCAGCGGGGCGAGGGCAGCTTGCGCGACCAATCTGAAGACAGTCTGAAGGTGCGCGCTGCATCGCCAGTTTAAGCCCGAACGCCGGCTCAGGACTCGTTGGGCTGCGTCTGCCGCGCGCGAATGGCGTTCACCAGGCGCTTGGCCAGGGCCGGGTAGTTCTCGTCGAAGTGGTGGCCGCCGGGCAGTTCGAGGTTCTCGCCGACCGCCTGGGGCTGGGTGCAGCCGCTCTCGTCCTTCTCGTCGAGGCCGTAGACGCAGAACACCTTGGGTGCCGGCAGATGGGCCATTTCAGGGCCGGTCGCCGCTTCCTTGCCGGCCTTGCCGAGCCAGCCCTGGACTTCGATCTCGAAGCTGCCGCTGCGCGCCATCGCCAGCAGCAGGATGGTGCTCACCTGTTGCTTGTCGGCTTCCGGCAGGCGGTTGTAGATCGCCGGCAGGACGTCGGCGCCGAAGGAGAAGCCGGCCAGGACAAAGTGCTTGGCGCCCCACTTCTCGCGGTAGTGCTGCATCATCAGGGCGAGGTCGGCGGCGCTCTGCTCGGGGCTCTTGTGCTCCCAGAAGTAGCGCAGCGCATCGACCCCGACCACCGGGTAGCCGAGCTCGGCCATCTGCCCGGCGACGTCACGGTCCAGGTCGCGCCAGCCGCCGTCGCCCGAATAGAACAGGGTGACGGTTTCCGATGGCTTGGCAGCCGGTACCTCGACCACCGGGAAGTTGTCGCCGCCGCCCTGGATCAGGCGCTTGAGCTGGTCGTCGAGCACCTTCTGCAGGTTGTCGTAGTAGTCGGCGATGACGGTTTCGGCATTCTGCTGGGTGCGGGTGAAGCGCGCGCTATCGTCATCCGGGTTGTCGTTCCAGGCGGCCACCCAATGGCCGTGGGCGGCGCTTTGCGGCAGCGGCGTGGCGGCGCAGTCTGGTTTGCCGAGGGAGAAGGCGACCGACAGGGCCTTGGCCTTGTCGTCGTTCTGCCCGGCAAGCCAGCGCCAGGCGTAGGCGCCGCCGGGGCCGACGCCAGCGACCAGGGTCGGTTGGCCGTCGAGCAGGTTGGTCGCGGCCTGGGCGCGATGCTGCTGCGCGGCGCAATCCTTCTCCGGGAAGATGAACTGGGCGACCTTGGCCCCGTTGTCGTGGGCCAGGGCGAGCAGTTGCGCGTCGCTCAGCTGCTGGTCCTGCGGGACGGCGACCAGCACCCGTGCGGTCGGGCGCTTGCCTGGGCTTGCGAGGGTCACCGGGCTGCCGTCGGGCAGCTTGCTGTGCTCCAGTTTCGCCTGGGACAGCGGGTGCAACCACAGCCAGGCAGCTGCGGTGGTTACGGCAATGATCAACAGCAGGACGATGGCCAGCAGGCGCCAACGACGTTTCGACATATCAGCGTTTCACCAATCCAGTCAGGCCGCCGGCAATCAGTGTGGCGGTATCGGCCAGGGCCACCAGCGGGTCCAGTCCCGCGGGCACGGCCAGGTAACGGGGTTCCCAGTCGGGCTGGAACTTGTCCTTGAAGCGGCGCAGCCCCTGGAAGTTGTAGAACTGCTCGCCACGGTGGAACACCAGGGCGCCCAGGCGTTGGGTCAGCGGCGCGCCACGGCGCGGCTGCAGGCCGGAGAGCGGCACCATGCCGAGGCTGAAGCGTGCGTAGCCGCGCTCCTTGTAGTGCAGGATCAGGCCGAGCATGAGGAATTCCATGGTCATCTTCGGTGCGTCGGGCACCACGCGCATCAGGTCCAGGCTGGCCAGTTCGTGGCTGGCGGTTTCCAGCAGGTTGGCAAAGGCCACTGCACGGCCCTGATGGCGAACCACGGCGACACGGAAGTAGTGCAGGTATTCGGGCGTGAAACGACCGAGGGAGAAGCCCTTCTCACGGGTCGCCTTGCCGCCCAGCCAGGCGTCGGATATCGCCCGTAGCTCGTCGAGCGGCGCCTGCCCTGCGTCATGGAACTCCACCGAGAGGCCGTCGCGCTGGCCGCGGTTCCAGGTGTAGCGCAGGTCCTTCATGTCCTTGCCCTTGCTCTCCAGGTCGAAGCGGCGCAGGTCGACCCGCGCCTCTTCGCCGAGCTTGAGGGCGGTCAGGCCGATATCCATGTAGAACGGCAGGTTCTCCGCGCGCACCTGGTAGAACACCGGGCGCGCGTGGTGCAGGTCGCAGAGGTCGCGGAACTGCCAGATCAGCTCTGCGCGCGCCTGGGTCGGGCCGATCGGGTCGTACAGCGCGACCAGGCTGCGGCCGCGGCGGGCGTACATGAGGAAGGCGTCTTGCGTCGGGTGGAACAGCAGGGCCTTGTCGCCGGACAGTGCAAGGCCGCCGTCGGGCTGCTCGGACTGGGCGAGGATGGCGGCGGCGCGGTCGAGTTCTTCGCGGGTCGGCTCATGGATCGCCGGCGGCGAGGTGCGCAGCAGCCAGGTCAAGGCCACGGCGGCGAGCAGCAGGCAACTGCCCAGCGCGGCGCGCAGGCCGCGCGGGGCGTCGGCGTCCAGGGCGAACTGCCACCAGAGCTCATGGCTGTAGGGCACGTCCTGGTAGGCGAAGAGGAACAGCCAGATCGAGGTCGCCACCACGCAGGCGGCCGCGGCCAGGTAGAGCGGCGAGAAGGGCACTTCCATCAGCCGGCTGCGGCGGTAGAAGGAACGGCGGAAGATTGCCAGCAGCAGCGCGGTTACGCCGAGGATGCTGGCTTCTTCCCAGTCCACGCCCTTGAGCAGCGAGAACACGGCACCGCTGATCAGCAGGATCAGGGTCAGCACCCAGGCGGCGGAAAGGCGCCGGCGCAGGCCCTGCGCCAGCAGCAGGCAGAGCACGCCGATGAGGCTGGCAGCGAAGTGCGAGGCGTCGACCAGGCGGTGGGGGACAAGGAAGTCCAGTTCGTCCAGGCGGGTATCGATGGACGGCGTGGCGCCGGAGAACAGCAGCACGATGCCCGAGATGAACACCAGCACCGCCAGCACCGGCGCGGCCAGGCCGGAAGCGGCGCGCATCGCCTGGCGCGCCAGGAGCATGCGCCGTGCCTCGACGGACAGTAGCACCAGGCAGGCCACCAGCAGCGGAAGGACCACGTAGATCAGCCGATAGAGCAGCAGGGCAGCAGCCAGCGGCGCGGCGCCCAGCTGGCCGGCGAAGGCCGCCAGGAGGATCGCCTCGAACACGCCGACGCCGCCGGGCACGTGGCTGAGCACGCCGGCGGCGAGGGCGATCATGTAGATCAGCAGGAAGGTGCCGAAGGGCGGCGCTTCGGGCAGCAGCAGATAGAGCACGGTGCCGGCGGCGGCCACGTCCAGCGCGGTGATCACCAGCTGGATCAGGCCCAGGCGCAGGCCTGGCAGGCGTACCGAACGATGACCGATACGGACCAGCTGGCTATCGGGCGAAGGACGTTCGGGCAGGCTGCGGCGTTCGATGCCTATCACCAGCAGCGCGCAGAAGGCCAGAATGGCGACCGCCACCGTGGCTACCAGCCAGGCCGGGATGTTCAGCGCCTGGGCGGTGTCTGTCAGGTCGCTGAGCGCGGCCATGGCGGCCAATACCGGTAATGCGCAGCCTAGCGAGAGGCTGGCGAACAGCGTCATGCGTGCCACTTCCATGGCGTTCAGCCCGGCGCGGGCGTAGAGCCGGTAGCGCACCGAGCCGCCGGAGAGCATCGACAGACCTACGGCGTTGCCGATGGCGAAGGCGCTGAAGCCGCCTGTCAGCAAGGTGGGCAGCGGCAGTTTCACACCGGCGAAGCGGCTGGCCGACCACTCGTAGCCGAGCAGGCAGATGAAGCCGGCGACGGTCGCGCCCAGTGCTCCCAGCAGGGAATCGGTGGGGACGTCGAGGATGGCGTCGTGCAGGGAATAGGGGTCGATGTCGCGCAGCAGGTGGTAGCAGGCGATCAGCGCCAGGGAGAACAGCAGCAGCGTGACGGCGATGCCGATCTGCTGGCGATGGGCATTGATTCGATCCAGCAGGCGCGGCCCGGTCTCGACGGGGCTGGCTGCTTCTTCGGGCGTATCAGGCGCGGAAGGGTTGGCGCGCATCGTGCACCTCGTGGATTTTGCGCGACACAATAGGGGCGGTGCCGCGAATTCCCAAGTCCTTGGGGCGAATAGTCGCCATCCATTATGGAAGCCGGGACTCCGACGGGCTCGGTTCAATCCCTCGGCAACGAAAAAAGCCACTCTAGGAGTGGCTTTTTTCTGTGTTTGGTTGCGGGAGCTGGATTTGAACCAACGACCTTCGGGTTATGAGCCCGACGAGCTACCAGACTGCTCCATCCCGCGGCGCCCATTTTACTCGGGAGGAGACTGCTGTCAATCGATTTCTGCTTTTTAATCAATAATTTAAATTGACGCGCAAATGAAAAAGGCCACTCCGCGGAGTGGCCTTTTTCATCGAATCTTTGGTTGCGGGAGCTGGATTTGAACCAACGACCTTCGGGTTATGAGCCCGACGAGCTACCAGACTGCTCCATCCCGCGGCGGCCATTCTACTCAGGAAGACTACCCTGTCAACAAAAAAGTGTTTTTTCTTCAAATATTTAGCGAGCCAGGGAGGGCAGGGCGCGGCAGCCGGGGCTTTGCGGGGCCTTGGGCCGGGCGCGGCCGGCGTCGAGGTTGGCGCCGACCTTTTGCATTACCATACGCAGTCTTCCGGCGTGCCGCCGCAAGCCGGTCGAGGCAGAGACGTTTCCCTTGAGTGCCAAGCAGCGAAAGATCATCCATATCGATTGCGATTGCTTCTACGCCGCCATCGAAATGCGCGACGACCCGAGCCTCGCCGGCAAGCCGCTGGCGGTGGGCGGCTCGCCGGACAAGCGCGGCGTGGTCGCGACCTGCAACTACGAAGCGCGCGCCTACGGCCTGCACTCGGCCATGGCGATGCGCACGGCGGTGAAGCTGTGCCCGGACCTGACCATCGTTCGCCCGCGCATGGACATCTATAAAGGTGTGTCGCGGGACATCCACGCGATCTTCCGCGATTACACCGACCTCATCGAACCGCTGTCGCTGGACGAGGCGTACCTGGACGTCAGCGACTGCGAACATTTCGCCGGCAGCGCCACGCGCATCGCCCAGGACATCCGTCGGCGGGTCTGGGCTTCGCTGGGCATCACGGTGTCGGCCGGCGTGGCGCCGAACAAGTTCCTCGCCAAGATCGCCAGCGACTGGCGCAAGCCCAACGGGCTGTTCGTCATCACCCCGGACCAGGTCGAGGCGTTCGTCGCCGAATTGCCGGTGAAGAAGCTGCACGGCGTCGGCAAGGTCACGGCGGAAAAGCTGGCGCGGCTGGGCGTGCAGACCTGCTTCGAGTTGCGCGACTGGTCGCGGCTGGCGCTGGTGCGCGAGTTCGGCGGTTTCGGCGAGCGCCTGTGGAACCTCGCCCGCGGCATCGACGACCGGGCAGTGCAGGTGGACAGCCGCCGCCAGTCGATCAGCGTGGAGAACACCTTCGAGCACGACTTGCGCGACGTCGATGCCTGCCTCGCGGAGTTGCCGTCGCTGCTCGACGAGCTGCAGCGGCGCATGCAGCGCCTGGATGCCAGCTACCGGGCCGACAAGCCCTTCGTGAAGCTGAAGTTCCACGATTTCACCCAGACCACCCTCGAGCAGGCCGGCGCAGGCCGCGATCTGGACAGCTACCGTTCGCTGTTGGCGCAGGCTTACCAGCGCGGCGAGCGCCCGGTGCGGCTGATCGGCGTAGGCGTGCGCCTGGTCGATCTGCGCGGAAAAGCCGAGCAGCTCAGCCTCTTCTGAAATTGCCTGGGCGGCGAAAAATACCGATCATGCGCAGCGCGTAGCCAGGGCCCGAAGCATGCGAATCCACGTCACCTTCACCGACCGCGTCGGCATCACCCAGGAAGTCCTGGCGCTGCTGGGCGCGCGCAATCTCAATCTGGATGCGGTGGAGATGGTTCCACCCAACGTCTATATAGATGCCCCCGAGTTGCGCCAGGAAGTGCTCCACGAGCTGCATGGCGCCTTGCTGCGGGTGCGTGGCGTGCTCTCGGTGCAGATCGTCGACATGCTTCCCGGCCAGCGCCGCAGCCTGCACCTGGATGCACTGCTGGCGGCGATGAGCGATCCGGTGCTGGCGGTGGACGCCGAGGCCCGCGTGCTGCTGGCCAATCCGAGCCTGATCGAGCTGTGCGGTCGCCAGCCGGCCGGCGAATCGCTGTCCAGCTTGTTCGACGAGCCAGGCCTGGCCGAGCACCTGCGCGAGAAGGGCTTCCGCCTGCCGATGCACGAGGTTAGCCTGGGCGGGCAGCCGTTGCTGCTGGACGCCACGCCGATCCGCGGCGGTGGCGATGCCCTCGACGGCGGGCTGCTAACCCTTTATCCGCCGAGCCGAATCGGTGAGCGCCTGTCGGTGCTGCACCACGACCATGCCGAAGGTTTGCAGGGACTGATCGGCCGCTCGGCGCCGCTGACCCAGCTGAAGGCCCGTGTGCGCAAGGTCGCGGGGCTGGATGCACCCTTGTTGATCCAGGGCGAGACCGGCACCGGCAAGGAGCTGGTGGCGCGCGCCTGCCACGCGCTGAGTTCGCGCCGCGAGGAGCCCTTCCTCGCACTCAACTGCGCGGCGCTACCGGAAAGCCTCGCCGAGAGCGAGCTGTTCGGTTACGCCTCGGGCGCTTTCACCGGCGCCCAGCGCGGTGGCAAGCCGGGTCTGCTGGAGCTGGCCGACCGCGGCACCGTGTTCCTGGACGAGGTCGGCGAGATGTCGCCGTACCTGCAGGCCAAGCTGTTGCGCTTCCTTAATGACGGCTGTTTCCGCCGTATCGGCGGTGACCGCGAGACGCGGGTCAACGTGCGGGTGCTCTGCGCCACCCACCGCAACCTGACGAAGATGGTCGGCGAAGGCAGCTTCCGCGAAGACCTCTACTACCGCCTCAACGTGCTCAACCTGCAGGTGCCGCCGCTGCGCGAGCGCGGCCAGGACATCCTCCTGTTAGCCGAGCACTTCCTGCGCCAGGCCTGCACGCAGATCCAGCGCCCGCCGTGCCGTCTCGCGCCGGCGACGCACCCGTTGCTGCTGGGCAACCGCTGGGCCGGCAACGTGCGCCAGCTGCAGAACAAGATCTTCCGTGCGGCCGCGATTTGCGAGGGCGACGTGATCGAGGTGGGCGACCTGGAAGTGGCCGGCACCGAGCTCGACACCCGGCAGGCCGCGGACGAGGAGGTCACCAGCCTGGAGGAGGCCGTGCAGCAATTCGAGAAGTCGTTGCTGCAGCGCCTGTACGCGGCCTATCCGTCGACCCGCCAGCTCGCCGCGCGGTTGCGTACCTCGCACACCGCCATCGGACAGCGGCTGCGCAAGTATGGTATTCGCAGCGAGCATTGAGGTTTGGTTTGCGTGGAATGATTTCGCTCCATTGGAATGATTTCGTTCCGATCGAGCGAGGCCGCGCCAATCATGGCTTACAGACTGTTGTAACAGGGCTGTAGGACTTCCGAGATGGAATGAAATCGTTCCATTCAGGGTTCTTTGCTTGGCCTGATTTATATTTAAGCTATTGATTTATAAGTAAAAAAATCTATTGGCATTGCTCTTGCTATGTTCGCCGAAAAATGGCTGAGCTACCCGACGGCTCAGTCGCGTACAAGAGGACGATCCATGACCACCCTGCGCTTCACCCCCGACCATGAATGGCTGCGCCTCGAAGCTTCCGGCGAAGTGACCGTCGGCGTCACCGACTATGCCCAGGAAGCCCTGGGTGACGTGGTCTACGTCCAGCTGCCGGAGCTCGGCCGCCATGAGCAGGGCGCCGAAGTGGCGGTGCTGGAGTCGGTGAAGGCCGCCAGCAACATCGTCATGCCGCTCGCCGGCGAAGTCACCGAGGTCAACCCGGCCCTGGTCGACAGCCCCGAGCTGGTCAACCAGTCGCCGCTGGCCGATGGCTGGTTCTTCCGCATCCGCCTGGACGATGCCGCCGTACTCGACACCCTGATGGACCAGGCCGGCTACGAAGCCTACCTTTCCGCTCGCGCCTGAACCGGGAGGCCCTCATGAGCAAGATCCAACTGAGCACTACCAACGAGTTCATCGGCCGCCACATCGGCCCGCGCGATGCCGATACCCAGGCCATGCTTGAGCTGGTCGGCTACGCCAGCGTCGACGCCCTGACCGACAGCGTCATCCCCGACAGCATCAAGGGCACCAGCGTGCTCGGCGGCAGCGCCGGCCAGGGCGAAGCCGAGGCACTGGCCGATCTGCGCGCCATCGCCGCGCGCAACCGCCCGTTCCGCAACCACATCGGCCAGGGCTACTACCCCTGCCATACCCCGGCGCCGATCCTGCGCAACCTGCTGGAAAACCCGGCCTGGTACACCGCCTACACCCCGTACCAGCCGGAAATCTCCCAGGGCCGCCTGGAAGCCCTGCTGAACTTCCAGACCCTGGTCAGCGACCTCACCGGCATGCAGATCGCCAACGCCTCGCTGCTCGACGAAGCGACCGCCGCGGCCGAGGCCATGACCTTCTGCAAGCGCCTGTCGAAGAACAAAGCCGCGCAGGCCATCTTCGTTTCCGCCCACTGCCATCCGCAGACTGTCGCGGTGCTGCGCACCCGCGCCGAACCGCTGGACATCGAAGTGGTGGTCGGTGACGAAAGCGCCTTGGAAGATTTCTCTGCCTACTTCGGCGTGCTGCTGCAGTACCCCGCCAGCACCGGCGCCCTGATCGACTACCGTGCGCTGGTCGAGCGCGCCCACGCCGCCAACGCCCTGGTGGCCGTTGCCGCTGACCTGCTGGCCCTGACCCTGCTGACCCCGCCGGGCGAGTTCGGCGCCGACGTGGTCCTGGGCAGCGCCCAGCGCTTCGGCGTGCCGCTGGGCTTCGGTGGCCCGCACGCTGCCTTCTTCGCCACCCGCGACGCCTTCAAGCGCGACATGCCGGGCCGCCTGGTCGGCATCTCCATCGACCGCTTCGGCAACCGCGCCCTGCGCCTGGCCATGCAGACCCGCGAGCAACACATCCGCCGCGAGAAAGCGACCAGCAACATCTGCACCGCGCAGGTGCTGCTCGCCAACATCGCCAGCATGTACGCCGTCTACCACGGTCCGCAGGGCCTGCAGCAGATCGCCCGGCGCGTGCACCGGCTGACCGCGATCCTGGCCGAGGGCCTGAAGCAGCTCGGCCACCAGGTCGAGCAGGAAGCCTTCTTCGACACCCTGAGCCTGGTCACCGCTCGTCCGGCGGCTGAACTGCACGCCGCTGCCCAGGCCGCTGGCATCAACCTGCGCGCCATCGATGCCGCCCGCGTCGGCATCTCCATCGACGAAACCTGCGAGCAGGCCGCCATCGAGGCGCTGTGGGCGGTCTTCGCCGCCGCCGGCCAGGCCCTGCCGGACTTCGCCGCCCTGGCCGAATCCGTGGGCGACCGCCTGCCGGAAGCGCAGCTGCGCCGCTCGGCGATCCTGCGTCACGAAGTGTTCAACCGTTACCACTCGGAAACCGAGCTGATGCGCTACCTGCGCAAGCTCGCCGACAAGGACCTGGCGCTGGACCGCAGCATGATCCCGCTGGGTTCCTGCACCATGAAGCTCAACGCCGCCAGCGAGATGATCCCGGTCACCTGGCCGGAATTCGGCAGCCTGCACCCGTTCGCCCCGGCCGAGCAGGCCGAAGGCTATCGCCTGCTGACCGAAGAGCTGGAGGCCATGCTCTGCGCCGCTACCGGCTACGACGCCGTGTCGCTGCAGCCCAACGCCGGCTCCCAGGGTGAGTACGCCGGCCTGCTGGCCATCCGTGCCTACCACGCCAGCCGTGGCGAAGGTCACCGCGATGTCTGCCTGATCCCGTCCTCCGCCCACGGCACCAACCCGGCTACCGCACAGATGGCGGGTATGCGTGTGGTTGTGACCGCCTGCGATGCGCGCGGCAACGTCGACCTGGCCGACCTCAAGGCCAAGGCCGAGGAGCACCGCGATCAGCTGGCCGCGATCATGATCACCTACCCGTCGACCCACGGCGTGTTCGAGGAAGCGGTCCGCGAGATCTGCGCCATCGTCCACGACAACGGCGGCCAGGTGTACATCGACGGCGCCAACATGAACGCCATGGTCGGCCTCTGCGCGCCGGGCAAGTTCGGTGGCGACGTCTCCCACCTGAACCTGCACAAGACCTTCTGCATCCCGCACGGCGGTGGCGGCCCGGGCGTCGGCCCGATCGGCGTGAAAGCGCACTTGGCGCCCTTCCTGCCGGGCCACGGCGAGCAGCTGGAGCGCAAGGAAGGCGCCGTAAGCGCCGCGCCGTTCGGCAGCGCCAGCATCCTGCCGATCACCTGGATGTACATCCGCATGATGGGTGGCGCCGGCCTCAAGCGCGCCTCGCAGATGGCGATCCTCGGCGCCAACTACATCGCCCGTCGCCTGGAAGAGCACTACCCGGTGCTCTACACCGGCGAGAACGGCCTGGTCGCCCACGAGTGCATCCTCGACCTGCGTCCGCTCAAGGAAACCAGCGGCATCAACGTCGACGACGTGGCCAAGCGCCTGATCGACTTCGGCTTCCACGCCCCGACCATGTCCTTCCCGGTGGCCGGCACCCTGATGGTGGAGCCGACCGAGAGCGAGTCGAAGGAAGAGCTGGATCGCTTCTGCGACGCCATGATCTGCATTCGCGAAGAGATTCGCGCGGTGGAGCGCGGCGAGCTGCACGCCGATGACAACCCGCTGAAGAACGCCCCGCACACCGCGGCGGAGCTGGTTGGCGAGTGGTCGCACCCGTACAGCCGCGAGCAGGCGGTATTCCCGCTGGCTAGTCTGATCGATGGCAAGTACTGGCCGCCGGTAGGTCGCGTGGACAACGTCTATGGCGACCGCAACCTGGCCTGCTCCTGCCCGTCGATCGCAGACTACCAGGACGCGTAAACCTTCAGTCCCAGCGCCCGCGCAAGCGGGCGCCGTGGCCGCGATGGGTGCCGGATGCGCCGACGCGGCCTTTTTTTCGCCAAGGAGTTGCCATGAGCCTCGCCAAGACGCCCCTGTACGACCTGCACCTGGAACTGGGTGCGAAGATGGTTCCCTTCGCCGGCTACGAGATGCCGGTGCAATACCCGCTGGGCGTGCTCAAGGAACACCTGCACACCCGCGCCCAGGCCGGCCTGTTCGACGTCTCGCACATGGGCCAGCTGCGCC
The DNA here is from genome assembly GCF_041409665.1 of Pseudomonas sp. QL9. Classification (NCBI taxonomy): domain Bacteria; kingdom Pseudomonadati; phylum Pseudomonadota; class Gammaproteobacteria; order Pseudomonadales; family Pseudomonadaceae; genus Pseudomonas; species Pseudomonas sp. QL9. The sequence continues at coordinate 1,290,917 of NZ_CP166971.1, read as the reverse complement.
TGCGTGGTGACGGCGCGGCGGCCGCCCTGGAGCGCCTGGTGCCTGTGGATATCCTCGACCTGCCGGTCGGCCAGCAGCGCTATGCGATGTTCACCAACGAAGAGGGCGGCATCCTCGACGACCTGATGGTGGCCAACGCCGGCGACCATCTGTTCCTGGTGGTCAATGCCGCCTGCAAGGACCAGGACCTCGCCCACCTGCGTGCGCACCTGGGTGACGCTTGCGAGATCGAGTCGCTGTTCGACAGCCACGCGCTGCTCGCCCTGCAAGGCCCGGCCGCTGCCGAGGTGCTGGGGCGCCTGGCGCCGGCGGTGAAGGCGCTGACGTTCATGCAGGTGACCAGCGTCGAGCTGCTCGGCGTGACCTGCAACGTCAGCCGCTCGGGCTACACCGGCGAAGACGGCTACGAGATCTCGGTGCCTGCGGATCATGCCGAGGCCCTGGCCCGCGCGCTGCTGGCTGAGCCGGAAGTGCAGCCGATCGGCCTTGGCGCCCGCGACTCGCTGCGCCTGGAAGCCGGTCTGTGCCTCTATGGTCACGACATGGACACCGAGACCACGCCGGTCCAGGCCAGCCTGGTCTGGGCCATCTCCAAGGCGCGCCGCGCCGATGGCGAGCGCGCCGGTGGCTTCCCCGGCGCCGAGCGCATCTTCGCCCAACAGCGTGAAGGCGTGGCCGGCAAGCGCGTCGGCCTGCTGCCGCAGGAGCGCGTGCCGGTGCGTGAAGGTGCAGAGATCGTCGACGCCGATGGCGTGGTGATCGGCAAGGTCAGCAGTGGCGGCTTCGGTCCCAGCCTGGGCGCGCCGGTTGCCATGGGCTACGTGGCCAGCTCGCATGCGGCGCTGGAGAGCGAAGTGTTCGCGATGGTGCGCGGCAAGCGCGTGCCGATGAAGGTGGCGCGTACGCCTTTCGTACCGCAGCGTTACTACCGCGGCTGACGTGCGGCGTATAACCGTTCGCGGTTATACGCCCTGCACCTCTGCGCATCGCCCTGTAGGAGCGGATCTCATCCGCGAAGGCCCGCGTAGATGTTTCCCTGTAGGAGCGGCCCATGGCCGCGAATCGCGGACAAGGTCCGCTCCTACCATTTCCCGTCATTGCCGTGAAAAGCGGCTCAGTCCACCGGCCACATGCGGATGGCGCGGCCGGTTTCCGGCCACAGGCGCAGTTCGCCTTTCTCGGTGATGTCCCAGCGCTGCACGCTGCCGAGCAGCTTGAGGAAGCGCTGTTCCTGCTCCATCACCGCCGGCGCGCACGCGCGCATGGTGCTGCCGGGCTGGCCGAAGGTCAGCTTGTCGCCTTCCATACGGTAGGTGGCGAACCAGTGGTTGCAACCGGCGTTGCCGAAGGCGCGGCCCTCGCCATCGAAGGTCATGCTGACGTGGCTATGGCCGACCAGCGGGCGCGGACCGACCCATTCGACGCGGTATTCCTGGTCGCTTTCCGGTTGCGTCGGATGCGCGGCGCAGCCGGCGAGCAGCAGGCCGCCGATTCCCAGCGCGAGCAATGCCTTCATGGCTGCACCTTGTTCTGGCAAGAGGGGCAGAGGTGGCGGTCGCCGGTCACCGTCCAACCCAGCTCGGCAATGCGCGCGGTGGCGGCGGGGGCCTGGGCGGCCTTGCCGAGCGAGTCGTCGACGGCGAATTCGAAGTCGAGCATGCTGCCGCAGCCGTCGCATTTCACCTGCCAGTTGAGGATCGACAGCTGGTTGAACACCGGGCCCTTGGCTACGGCGGTCCATTGGCCGGGCGGGTTGATCAGGTGGCGGACCTTCTCGACGGTCAGGGTCATGCTGAGGTCGCGGCTGCCCTTGAGGGTGACCAGCAGGGAGTCGCCGTTCTGGATCGAACCACCGTTGCCGGTGACCTGGTAGAGGCCCGGGCCGAGTGCCCGGCACTCGTTGAGCGTGTGTTGCGGGTTGAGCAGGTTGTAGCGGAAATCGTGTTGAGCCATGGGTCCTCCCTTGAGGCCCGTATGGTACGGGATATCGGGATCGGCGCGGGGATTCGGGGCGACTTCGGCGACCCCCGGTATCAGGGGTCGACCTGGTTGATGCAGTTACCTTTGCTCCAGGCGATGACGTTGTCCAGCGTGGTCGAGGCGATGGCCGCCAGCGCCTCGCGGGTGAGGAACGCCTGGTGCGCGGTGATGATGACGTTGGGGAAGGTCAGCAGGCGCGCCAGCACGTCGTCCTGCAGCGGCAGGTCGGAGCGGTCGGCGAAGAAGATTTCTGCTTCCTCCTCGTAGACGTCCAGGCCGAGGTAGCCGAGCTGGCCGCTCTTGAGCGCTTCGATCAGCGCCGGCGTATCGACCAGCGCGCCGCGCCCGGTGTTGATCAGCATCGCGCCGCGCTTCATGTCCTGCAGGCTCTGCTCGTTGATCAGGTGTCGCGTGGCGTCGTTGAGCGGGCAGTGCAGGCTGACGATGTCCGCTTCGGCAAGCAGTTGCTCGAGCTTGACGAACTTTCCGCCCATGGCCTCGATGGCCGGGTTCGGATAGGGATCGTAGGCCAGCAGGCGGCAGCCGAAGCCGCCCATGATCCGGGCGAATACCTGGCCGATCTGGCCGCTGCCGATCACCCCGACGGTCTTGCCGTGCAGATCGAAACCAGTCAGCCCGTGCAGCGAGAAGTCGCCCTCGCGGGTGCGGTTGTAGGCGCGGTGCAGGTGCCGGCAGAGCGCCAGGACCAGGCCCACGGCGTGTTCGGCGACCGCATGCGGCGAGTACGCCGGTACCCGCACCACGGTCAGCCCCAGGCTGCGGGCAGCGGCCAGGTCCACGTGGTTGTAGCCGGCCGAGCGCAAGGCGATCAGCCGCGTGCCGCCGGAGGCCAGGTGTTCGAGCACCGGGCGGTCGAGCACGTCGTTGACGAATGGGCAGACCACCTCGAAGCCCATGGCCAGGGCGACCGTATCCTCGCGCAGCTGGGTGGGCTGGAAGTGCAGCTCCAGGCCGCGCTCGTGGTTGGCGGCGAGGAAGCTGTCGCGATCGTAGTTCTGGCTGCTGAACAGGATGATGCGCATAGCCGACCTCAATCGGAGTCGTGGGGCAGGCGCTGCCCGGTGTGGCTCTCGGTGGCGCGAGCCAGTTCGCCGATCGCCTGGTCGAGCTCATCCAGCGCCTGCTGGCCCTGTGGATCGTTCTGCTTGAGCAGGGTCTCGGCACGCTGGCAGGCGGCGCGCAGCTGCGGCACGCCGCAATAGCGGGTGGCGCCGTGCAGGCGGTGGACGCGCTCGATCAGGGTGACGCGGTCATTGCGCTCGCGTGCCAGGCGGATCGCCTGGCGGTCGGCGCCGAGCGATGCGAGCAGCATCGCCAGCATGTCGGCGGCGAGGTCGGCCTTGCCGGCGGCCAGGCGCAGGCCTTCGTCGGCGTCGAGCACGCTCAGCCCGTTCACCGTCGATTGATCGCCACCGCCGGATGCGCCGCGCTCGTTCAGGGCGATGCCGGTCCACTTGAGCACCACCTGGGCCAGCTGGCGCTCGTCGATGGGCTTGGTCAGGTAGTCGTCCATGCCGCCCTGCAGCAGGGCGCGCTTCTCGTTGGCCAGCGCGTGCGCGGTGAGCGCCACGATCGGCACCGGCTCGACCTCGCGCTGGTGCTCCCAGCGGCGGATCGCCTCGGTGGCCTGGCGGCCGTCCATGCCGGGCATCTGCACGTCCATGAAGACCATGTCGAAGCGTTCGCGCTGCACGGCTTCCACCGCCGCCAGGCCGCTGTCGACGGCGACCACCTGGGCGCCCAGGTCGCCGAGCAGGGTCTGCACCAGCAAGAGGTTGGCTGGGTTGTCGTCGACGCAGAGCAGGCGCGGCGTCTGGCGTTCGTTCGGCTGCGTGGGTTTGTCCTTGCGTGCCGGTCGCAGATGCAGCAGTTCGCTCAGCGCCGTGTGCAGCTTGCGCGTGCAGGCCGGTTTGCTCTGCACCTGTCCATCCGGCAGCACGGCGTTGTACTGCGACTGTTCGATGGTCGGGCAGAGCAGCAGGCTCTTGCAGCCTTGCTGCTCGAACTCGCGGATGGTCTGGCGCAGCGCTTCCGGTGGGTTGGCCTGCAGGCTGACACTGAGCACCGCCAGCTGGATTGGCCGCTGGTTGGCCTCGGGCTGTGCGAGGGCCGCTTGCAGCGCCTGCAGGTCGTCGAACTCGCAGACTTCCAGGCCGCAGTCCTCCAGTTGGTGGTGCAGGGCCGCGCGGGTCAGCTCGTGGGGTTCGCAGAGCGCCACGCGGTGGCCGCTGTGGGGCGCAGGGAGGAGGTCGTCGCTGTCGCTGCGGGCCTTGGGCAGGGTCAGGCTGATCCAGAATTCCGAGCCGTCGCCGGAACTGCTGTCGACGCCGATCTCGCCGCCCATCTGCTCGACCAGTCGCTTGGAAATCACCAGGCCCAGGCCGGTGCCGCCGGTCTGCCGCGACAGCGAGTTATCGGCCTGGCTGAAAGCCTGGAAGAGGGCGCGCAGGTCGGCGTTGGTCAGGCCGATGCCGGTGTCGCGCACGCTGATGCGCAGCTGCACGCTGTCCTCGTTCTCGTCCTCGAGCATGGCGCGCACGGCGATGCTGCCTTCGTGGGTGAACTTGATCGCGTTGCTCACCAGGTTGGTCAGCACCTGCTTCAGGCGCAGCGGATCGCCGATCAGGTTCAGCGGGGTGTCGCGGTAGATCAGGCTGACCAGCTCCAACTGCTTCTCGTGGGCGGCCGGGGCGAGGATGGTCAGGGTGTCCTGGATCAGTTCGCGCAGGTTGAACGGGATGTGCTCGAGGATCAGCTTGCCGGCCTCGATCTTCGAGAAGTCGAGGATCTCGCTAATGATCCCCAGCAGGCTTTCGGCGGACTTCTGGATGGTGCCCAGGTAGTCCTGCTGGCGCGAGGTCAGCTCGCTTTTCTGCAGCAGGTTGGTGAAGCCGATGATGCCGTTGAGCGGGGTGCGGATCTCGTGGCTCATGTTCGCCAGGAACTCGGACTTGATGCGGCTGGCCTCCAGGGCCTCCTTGCGCGCCAGGTCCAGCTCGATGTTCTGGATCTCGATGGTTTCCAGGTTCTGGCGGACGTCCTCGGTGGCCTGGTCGATGTTGTGCTGCATCTCTTCCTGGGCGCTCTGCAGCGCTTCGGCCATGCGGTTGATGCCCGCGGCGAGTTCGTCGAGCTCGTGGCTGCCCAGGGCCGGCAGGCGCGTTTCCAGGCGACCTTCCTTGAGCTGCGCGACGCCCTGGGCGATCTCCCGCAGCGGCGCGCTGATGGCCCGGCTCATGCGCAGGGCGAGGAGGGCGGTGACCACCAGGCCGGTGAGCACCAGCAGCAGGCTGGTGAACAGGCTGCGATAGCCGCGCAGCAGGGTGCCGTGGTGCGACAGCTCCAGCTCGACCCAGCCGAGCAGACGGTCGGCGTCTTCTTCCGGCGCGCCGGAAAGGCTGCGATGGCGGCCGAGCACCGGCAGCAGGAAGTGCGTGGTGTCCAGGCTGCTGGTCATGCTCAGGTGGCTGCCGTCGCCACTCGGCGCCGGGGTGAGGATGCTCGGCCCGGCGTGGGCCAGGCGCGCGCGGTCGGGGGTGAGGAAGGTCACGGCGCGCACATCGGGCTGATCGAGCGCGTCGTTGGCAATACGCTGCAGCAGCGCGGCATCGTTGTGCACCAGTGCCGGGGCAGAGAGCGGCGCGAGTTGCTCCGCGATCAGTTGGCCGCGTTCGATCAGCTGGGCGCGCATGTCCGACAGCTGAACCCAGGTGAAGTAGCCGCCGAGCACCAGTGTGAGAAGACTGGTGGGCAACAGGGTGAGCATCAGCACCCGCCCCTTGATGCCGAGATCCTTGAACACGCGCGTCCTCCCTAGCTGAATATCGGGGCAGTGTAGCGGGTTGATCGGTGGGAATCTCGATCACGGCGCTCCGCCGGGTGAGCCGATTTGCCTCGCGCCGGGATTGTCGTGAATACTTGGCGTTCGCAAATACGTCTTATTTGGCATGAATCCGAATCCCTCCCCACCGCCGCGCCTTCTCGCCATCGAGGATGATCCGGTGCTCGGCGCCCATCTGCAGAGCCACCTGCGCCAGCGTGGATTCGCCGTCGATTGGTGCGCCGATGGCCAGCAGGGGCTGGAGCAGGCCCTGCTCGAACCCTTCGACCTGATCCTGCTGGACGTCATGCTGCCCGGCTGCAGCGGCCTCGACGCGCTGCGGCGGTTGCGCAGCGAGCAGAGCGTGCCGGTGATCCTGATGTCGGCCCTGGGCGCCGAACAGGACCGCATTGCCGGGTTCTCGCAGGGCGCCGACGACTACCTGCCCAAGCCCTTCAGCCTGGCCGAGCTGAACGTACGCATCGACGCCATCCTGCGGCGCGTCGCCCTGGAGCGCGGCAGCCAGCGCCAGCCTCTGGCGGTCGCCGAGCTGGAACTCTGCGAGGAGCCATGCGAGGTGCGTTTGCTGGGGCGCAGCGCCAGTCTCACGGCCAGCGAGTACCGGCTGCTCGAGTTGTTCCTCGGCAGCGTCGACGAGACGTTGAGCAAGCCCTTCCTCTATCAGCACGTGCTGCACCGTGGCTACACCGCCCACGACCGCAGCCTGGACATGCACGTCAGCCACCTGCGGCGCAAACTGCTGGCGCTCGGCTACGACCGGCACCAGCTGCGCGCGGTCTGGGGCAAGGGCTACGTGCTGGCGTCGGTGGACTAGCCGCTGATGCGTCCGATCCTGCCCGGGCGGCACTCCCTGTTCTGGCGCCTGGCCGTGCCGGTGGTGCTGCTGTGCCTGGCGCTGATCTGGCTGTCCTGGACCCTGGGGCGGCAGGTCGAGCGCAACGCCTATAACCTCAGCGAGGAGGCACGGCAGGTACTCGTTGGCTATTCCGCCGAACTGGAGCGTGCCTGGCGCAGCGATGGTGCCGAGGGTGTGGATAGCTGGCTGGCGCGCATGCGCGCCAGCGAGGAAACCTGGATGGTGGCGGTCGACGGACGTCTGCAGAGCCTGGGCACGCAGCCCTTGAGCCTGGAAGAGGCGAGTCGCCTGACCTTCCAGCGCGGCCTGGATTGGCCGGTCAGCCCGCGCAGTCGAGGGTTGCCCTATATAGGTGTGCCTTTCCCTGATCGCCCGGTCGATGGGCGCCTGGTGCTGCAACTGCCGGCGCGTTTCCAACCGGCTGGCTATCCGCTGTCGCGCCGCCTGCTGACTCACGGCCTGGTGCCCGCCGCCCTGGCGCTGCTGCTGTGCGTGCTGCTCTATCGGCAACTGATCCACCCGCTGGCGCGTCTGCGCGAGCAGGCGAATGCACTCTGCGCCGATGAGCTGGACAGCCGCGCCGGACGCGGCGTCAGCGAGCGCCGCGACGAGTTGGGTGAGCTGGGACGGGCTTTCGATCACATGGCGCGGCGGCTGAGCGGTCACGTGGCGTTCCAGCGCCAGTTGCTGCGCGACCTGTCCCACGAACTGCGCACGCCGCTCAGCCGGCTGCGCGTGGCCGCCGAGTGCGACCTCTCGGAGGAGGCGCTGCGTCAGCGGCTGGAGCGTGATGTCGAAGTCATGCAGCGCCTGGTGGAAACCACCCTCGACCTGGCCTGGATGGATACCGAGCGGCCGCGCCTGGTGATGGAGGACATCGCCGTGCTGCCGTTGTGGGAGCTATTGGTGGAAGACGCCTGCTTCGAGTCCGGCTGGGACGCGGCGCGCTTCCAGTGCGAGCTGCCGGAAGACTGCCGCGTGCACGGTCATCTCAATGGCCTGGCCCAGGCGCTGGAAAACTTGCTGCGCAACGCCATCCGCCATTCGCCTGAAGAGGGCAGCATCCGTTTGCTCGGGTGGCATGAGGGAGAGCACTGGCATCTGTGCCTGGCCGACCAGGGGCCGGGCGTTCCCGAGGAGGCCCTCGAACGCATCTTCCGGCCGTTCACCCGCCTGTCCGCTGCGCGCTCCGGCGAAGGTTTCGGCCTTGGCCTGAGCATCGCGCGCAGCGCTATCCGTCTGCAGGGCGGCGAGCTTTGGGCCGAGCGCGGCGATCCCGGTCTGCATATGCACCTGCGCTTGCGCAAGGCGCAGTAAGCGGCCTGACGCTGACGGGCCTTTCGTTCGGCGCCGAGATGAATTCTTACAGATGGATCTGCAGGGCTTTTCTGCGTCAGGGCCTGGCTGTGTGGTGCGCGTGACAGGCCGCGTGCAGGCCATTCAGCCGTCCGGAAACGCCTCCGTGATATGGCTGCGGCCGGTTTACCGGTATCATGGCTCGTTATTCAGCCTGCCTTGCGGATGACGAGCGATTCCATGACCGTGCAGTACCCCACCATCGCCGACTGCGTCGGCAATACGCCGCTGGTGCGCCTGCAGCGCCTGCCCGGAGAGACCACCAACACCCTGCTGGTGAAGCTTGAGGGCAACAACCCCGCCGGCTCCGTGAAAGACCGCCCGGCGCTGTCGATGATTACCCGTGCTGAACTGCGCGGTGACATCCAGCCCGGCGACACCCTGATCGAAGCGACCTCCGGCAACACCGGCATCGCCCTGGCCATGGCCGCGGCGATCAAGGGCTACCGGATGATCCTGATCATGCCGGACAACTCCACCGCCGAGCGCAAGGCCGCCATGACCGCCTACGGTGCCGAACTGATCCTGGTGACCAAGGAGCAGGGCATGGAAGGCGCCCGCGACCTCGCCGACCAGATGCAGCGCGAAGGCAAGGGCAAGGTCCTCGACCAGTTCGCCAACGGCGACAACCCCGAAGCCCACTACCGCGGCACCGGCCCGGAAATCTGGCGCCAGACCGGCGGCGAGATCACCCATTTCGTCAGCTCCATGGGCACCACCGGCACCATCATGGGCGTGTCGCGCTACCTCAAGGAGCAGAAGCCCGAGGTACAGATCGTCGGCCTGCAGCCGATGGAAGGCTCGGCCATCCCCGGCATCCGCCGCTGGCCGCAGGAATACCTGCCGAAGATCTATGACTCGACCCGCGTGGACCGCGTGGTGGACATGCACCAGAGCGAGGCCGAAGACGTCATGCGCCGCCTGGCCCGCGAAGAAGGCATCTTCTGCGGCGTGTCCTCCGGCGGTGCGGTGGCAGCCATGCTGCGCCTGTCGCGCGAGCTGGAAAACGCCGTGATGGTGGCGATCATCTGCGACCGCGGCGACCGTTATCTGTCCTCCGGCATCTTCGACGCCGACTGACCATGGCCAAGCAGAGAGGCGGACTTCGTTTCCAGCCCAGCGGCGGTGCGCGCTCCAGTGGCGTGCCGGTGGGCAAGAAGCAACGTCTGCAGATTGAACGCCTGGCCCATGACGGCCGGGGCATCGCCCATCTTGAAGGGCGCACCTGGTTCGTCGCCGGCGCGCTGCCGGGCGAAGCTGTGGAAGCGCGCGTCCTGGCGGCGCGCAGCCAGGTCGTCGACGCACGCACCGAGCGTGTGCTGAACGCCGCCGAAATGCGTCGACAAGCGCCCTGTCCGGTCGCTGGCCAGTGTGGCGGCTGTACCTTGCAGCACCTGCCGCATGCCGATCAGCTGGCGCTCAAGCAACGCACCCTGGCCGAGCAACTGCAACGCTTCGGCGATATCGTCCCCGACGAGTGGGCGGCGCCGCTGGTCGGTCCGGAATTCGGCTACCGCCGCCGCGCCCGCATTGCCGTGCGCTGGGACCTCAAGGCCAAGCGCCTGGAGGTAGGTTTCCGTGCTGCCGCGAGCCAAGCGATCGTCGCCTTCGACGACTGCCTGGTGCTGGTGCCTCCGTTGCAGGTCCTGGCCCGCGAGCTGCCCGAACTGCTGCAGGGCTTCGCCAAGCCGCAGGCGATCGGCCACGTCGAACTCTTCCACGGCACTGCCAGTGCTTTGCTGCTGCGGCATACCGAACCACTGCCGGCCGGCGACCTCGAACGCCTGCAGGCGTTCTGTTCGGCACGGGATGTGCAGCTCTGGCTGCAGGGCGACGGAGAACCGTCGCCGGCAGACGGTGCCGGGCAGCTTGGCTATCGTCTGGAGTCCTGGGGTCTGACCCTGGCCTATCGCCCCGGCGATTTCGTCCAGGTCAACGAGCCGGTCAACCTGGCAATGGTCGAGCAGGCACTGGACTGGCTGGCCCCCGCACCGACGGAACGGGTGCTAGACCTGTTCTGTGGCCTGGGCAATTTCGCCCTGCCGCTGGCGCGGCGTGCCGCCGAAGTGGTGGGTGTGGAAGGCGTCGACAGCATGGTTGCGCGGGCCACGGCCAACGCCCGGGCCAACGGCCTGGACAATGCCGCGTTCCACCAGGCGGACCTGGCGAAGCCGCTGAACGAGGCGTCCTGGTACACCGGGAACGCCAAACAAGGATTCCCCGCCGTACTGCTCGACCCGCCGCGCGATGGCGCGTTCGAGGCAGTGCGCGGGATGCGCGACCTGGGCGCCCGGCGGATACTGTACGTATCCTGCAACCCGGCGACCCTGGCGCGCGACGCCGGCGAACTGGCCCGTCAGGGCTATCGCCTGAAGCGTGCCGGAATCCTCGACATGTTCCCGCAGACGGCGCATGTGGAGGCGATGGCTCTGTTCGAGGCGGGCTAGGAAAGCCCGCGCAATCCGACCGGCCCGCGCTAAGAAGGCCGGCGCAGTAGAGCGGGGCGCCCTGGCGCTCCGTGGGGAAGGGTAGAGAAGATGGTACAGGTGAGAGCGCACCAGCCGGTCAACACGGACGGCAGTATCAACCTCGAGGCTTGGCTGGACCACGTCCAGACCCTGGTCCCGGTGCTGGATCGAAAGGTCCTGCTGGAAGCCTGCGAGTTCGCCCGGGCGGCCGAGAACAAGGCGGCCAGCCAGGTCGACACCGCGTGGGCGGAGGGCACCTCCAGCTTCCAGACGGGCCTGGAAATCGCCGAGATCCTGGCTGACCTCAAGCTCGACCAGGAGTCCCTGGTCGCCGCGGTCATCTACCGTGGCGTGCGCGAGGGCAAGATCAAGCTGGAAGAAGTGCAGCAGCGCTTCGGTTCGGTGGTGGCCAAGCTGATCGAAGGCGTGCTGCGCATGGCGGCGATCAGCACCAGCTTGAACCCGCGGCAGTCGCTGGTGCTCGGCACCCAGGCGCAGATCGAAAACCTGCGCAAGATGCTGGTGGCCATGGTCGACGACGTACGCGTCGCGCTGATCAAGCTGGCCGAACGCACCTGTGCCATTCGTGCGGTGAAGAACGCCGACGAAGAGAAGCGCATGCGCGTCGCCCGTGAGGTCTTCGACATCTATGCACCGCTTGCCCATCGCCTGGGCATCGGCCACATCAAGTGGGAGCTGGAAGACCTTTCCTTCCGCTACCTCGAACCCGACCAATACAAACAGATCGCCAAGCTGCTGCACGAGCGCCGGCTGGACCGCGAGCAGTACATCGCCACCGTGATGCAGCAGCTCAAGGACGCACTGGCCGCCACCGGCATCAAGGCCGACCTGTCCGGCCGCGCCAAGCACATCTATTCGATCTGGCGGAAGATGCAGCGCAAGGGCCTGGACTTCAGCCAGATCTACGACGTCCGCGCCGTGCGCGTGCTGGTCCCGGAGATGCGCGACTGCTACACCGCGCTGGGCATCGTGCACACCCTCTGGCGGCACATTCCCAAGGAATTCGACGACTACATCGCCAACCCCAAGGAAAACGGCTATCGCTCGCTGCACACCGCGGTGATCGGCCCCGAGGGCAAGGTGCTGGAAGTGCAGATCCGCACCCACTCGATGCACGAAGAGGCCGAGCTGGGCGTCTGCGCGCACTGGCGCTACAAGGGCACCGACGTCAAATCCGGCTCCAACCACTACGAAGAGAAGATCTCCTGGCTGCGTCAGGTCCTCGAGTGGCACGAGGAACTGGGCGACATCGGCGGCCTGGCCGAACAGCTGCGCGTGGATATCGAGCCTGACCGCGTCTACGTGTTCACCCCCGACGGCCACGCCATCGACCTGCCCAAGGGCTCCACGCCGCTGGACTTCGCCTACCGCGTGCACACCGAGGTCGGGCACAACTGCCGTGGCGCGAAGATCAACGGGCGCATCGTCCCGCTGAACTACAGCCTGCAGACCGGCGAGCAGGTCGAGATCATCACCGGCAAGCACAGCGGCCCGAGCCGCGACTGGCTGAACCAGAACCTCGGCTACGTCACCACCTCGCGGGCGCGGGCGAAGATCGTCCACTGGTTCAAGCTGCAGGCGCGCGACCAGAACGTCGCCGCCGGCAAAACCATGCTCGAGCGCGAACTCGGGCGCCTGGCGCTGCCGCCGGTGGACTTCGAGAAGCTGGCCGAGAAGGCCAACTACAAGACCGGCGAGGACCTCTTCGCTGCCCTCGGCGCCGGCGACCTGCGGCTGGCCCATGTGGTCGGTTATGCACAGGCGCTGGTGGAACCGGAGCGCGGCAACGAGCAGCTCGAACTCATCCCGCGCAAGCCGAGTCGCATTGGCCACGGCAAGCGCGGCGACATCCAGATCCAGGGCGTGGGCAACCTGCTGACGCAGATGGCCGGCTGCTGCCAGCCGCTGCCGGGCGATCCCATCGTCGGCTACATCACCCTCGGCCGTGGCGTCACCATCCACCGCCAGGACTGCGCCACCGTGCTGCAACTGGGTAGCCGTGAACCCGAACGGATGATCCAGGTCAGCTGGGGGCCGGTGCCGGTACAGACCTACCCGGTGGACATCGTCATCCGCGCCTACGACCGTTCCGGCCTGCTGCGCGACGTCTCCCAGGTGCTGCTCAACGAGCGCATCAACGTGCTGGCGGTGAACACCCGCTCGGACAAGGAAGACAACACCGCGGTCATGCGCCTGACCATCGAGATTCCGGGCCTGGACTCCCTGGGCCGCCTGCTGGCGCGGATCTCGCAGCTGCCGAACATCATCGAAGCGCGGCGCGACCGCGCGGGCGGCAAGGATGTATAAGCTCGACGACCTGCTGCACCTCATGGCCCGGCTGCGCGACCCGCAGCACGGTTGCCCGTGGGACCTCAAGCAGAGCTACGCGACCATAGTCCCCTACACCCTCGAAGAGGCCTACGAAGTTGCCGATGCCATCGAGCGCGGCGACTTCGGCCATCTGCGCGAGGAGCTCGGCGATCTGCTGTTCCAGGTGGTCTATTACAGCCAGCTGGCCCGCGAGGAGCAGCGTTTCGCCTTCGATGAAGTGGTCCACGGCATCACCGCCAAGCTGGTCCGCCGCCATCCCCACGTCTTCCCCGACGGCGACCTTTACGGCGAGCCCGACCCGGCGAAGCTGGAGGAGGCCGCGGTCAAGCAGCGCTGGGAAGAGCTCAAGGCCGAAGAGCGCGCCGCCAAGGCCGCCGAGCCGGTGCAGCTGTCGCTGCTGGACGACGTGCCCACCGCGCTGCCGGCGCTGAGTCGCGCGGCCAAACTGCAGAAGCGCGCGGCCCAGGTCGGCTTCGACTGGCCTGAAGCGTTGCCGGTCGTGGACAAGTTGCGCGAAGAGCTGGACGAGGTGCTCGAAGCCATGGCCGACGGCGATGCCGAAGCCCAGGCGGATGAAGTCGGCGACCTGCTGTTCGCGGCGGTCAACCTGGCGCGTCACCTGAAGGTCGATCCGGAAACCGCCCTGCGCGCAGCAAATGCCAAGTTCGAGCGCCGCTTCCGCTATATCGAGACGGCGCTGCGGGACCAGGGCCGCAAGCCCGAGGACTGCAGCCTGGAAGAGCTGGACGCGATCTGGGGCGAGGCCAAGCGCGAAGAGAAGAATCCGCTGGGCTGCGGCTAGACAGCGCTCGCACCCATGAAAAAGCCCCGCAACCGCGGGGCTTTTTCATGGGTGTAGGAGCGGACCTTGTCCGCGATCGCGGATGAAATCCGCTCCTACAAAGTGCGGATCAGCCGAACATCCAGCGCAGCAACAGCACCAGCAGCCCCACGGCGAGGATGGGGCGGGCGATGCGGTAAGCCTTGGGATAGCGGCGCTTGAAGACCTTCACCCTGCTGCCGACGACATTGCCGACGCGGATCAGCACCGAATAGGCCTGGTTGATGCCGCCAACGCGCTCGCCCTCGACGTTCTGCGGTGCCGTGGCGCGGCCGAGGAAGGCGCTGACGCGGCGGTTGATGCGGGTCAGCAGCGAGGATTTGAGCGGTCGCTCAATGTCGCAGAACAGGATCAGGCGCGATTCTTCGGTCTCGTTCTTCACCCAGTGGACGAAGGTCTCGTCGAACATCACGTCCTCGCCATCGCGCCAGGCGTAGGGCTGGCCGTCGACGAAGATGCGGCAGTGGTCGGAGTTCGGCGTGGCCAGGCCCAGGTGGTAGCGCAGCGAGCCGGCGTAGGGGTCGCGGTGCTTGTTCAGGTGGCTGTTCGGCGGCAGGCGGGTGAACATCGCGCCCTTCACGTTGGGGATGCGGCTGACCAGCTCGACGGTCTGCGGGCAGAGTTTCTGTGCCGAGGGCAGGGGGCCGTCGTACCAGGTCAGGTAGAAGCGGGTCCAGCCCTTCTTGAAGAAGGAGCCAAAGCCGGCTTCGTTGTTGTTCAGCGCGTCGCGGATGTAACCCTCGTCGAACAGCTGCATGGCCTCGTCGCGGATCGTCTGCCAGTTGTCGCGCAGGGCGTCCAGCTCGGGGAATCGTTCGCGGTCCAGATACGGCTTGGAGGGCACGCTGGAGTTCAGGTACATCAGCGAGTTGTACGGAGCGAACCACGCGGAATGGTTGACCAGCTGACGCAGGAACGGCAAGCGCACGCGGCCGCGCAAATGCACGTACAGCGTGGCGGCAACGAATACAGCAAGGATCGCGAGAACGATGATCTTGAGCATGGGATGGCGAGTCCGCCCTGGGTGGCTGATAATCGGCCGGGCACTTGCGCTGTGCCGGCACAGGCCCGAGGATTATACGCACAGTGCATACCGTCTCGGAATTTTCCGATGTGTCAGAATGACATGGCCTACAGGCGTGTCACCGGAGAGAGTCGTTAGCGAATGAGCATGTCATTGCGTGACCAGCTGCTGAAAGCCGGGCTGGTCAACGAGAAGCAGGCCAAGCAGGCCGGCAAGCAGAAGCAGAAACAGCAGCGCCTGGAGCACAAGAACCAGGTGGAGAAGGACGATAGCCAGCGCCAGGCGGCCCTGCAGGCGCAAGCCGAGAAGCAGGCGCGCGACCAGGAGCTCAATCGTCAGCAGCAGGAAAAGGCCGACAAGAAGGCCAAGGCTGCGCAGATCAAGCAACTGATCGAAGGCACCCGCCTGCCCAAGCTGGAAGGCGACGACTACTACAACTTCGTCGACGCCAAGAAGGTCAAGCGCATCACGGTGAACAACCTCATCCGCGACAAGCTCAGCCGCGGCAGCCTGGCCATTGTCAGCTACGACGGCCGCTACGAGATCGTTCCGCGCGATGCCGCACTGCGCATCCAGGAGCGCGACGAGCGTCGTATCGTGCTGCTCAACGAGCCGAGCGGGGAGCCGGATGAGGACGATCCGTACAAGGATTACGTGGTGCCTGACGACCTCATGTGGTGAGTACGTGTCTAGTCCTGAAATAGGTTTACACCTCTCAGGCCATGCTCCAGACCTCAGAACGCCCGATGCACCGCATCGGGCGTTTTGTATTTCAGGGCCAGGTGAGGGCGCTCGCGGTTATAGATGTCGACGGCTTCACGCACCATGCGGCGCGCCTGCGCGAGGTCGGCGGGAGGATGCTCCAGCAACTCGTTCTTCAGGATGCCGTTGACGCGCTCAGCCAGCGCATTCTGGTAACAGTCGTAGCCGTCGGTCATCGAGCAGATTGCTCCGTGCTGCGCGTGCAGGCGTTGGTAAAGCCCCGAGCAGTACTGAATTCCTCGGTCGGAGTGATGCACCAGGGGTTCCTGCGTCGTGCGGCGCCGCAGGGCCTGGCTGTAGGCATGGGCCACCGACTCGGCGTGCAGGCTGTCGTGGACGTGATGGCCGACGATCTTGCGCGAATAGGCGTCGGTGACCAGGCTCAGGTACAGCGGGCCGCTCTGGCTGGGCAGATAGGTGATGTCGGCAACCCAGACGCGCTCCGGCGCATCGGGCAAGACCTGTTGCGGCCCTGGCTTGAGCAGATTGGGATGGCGATGGAACCGGTGAAAACTGTGGGTGGTCTTGTGGTACGCCCGCTTGGGTCGAACCAGCAGGCGGTGCTCGGCCAGCACCCGGAACAGGCGATCGCGCCCAACTCGCAACGCGGCTTCCGCTTGCTGCTGCAACAGATAATGCAGCTTGCGTGCTCCCAGGCGCGGCTGACGCATCCGCACCTGCCGCACGAACTGGGCGATCTGTCGATCCTGCTGGCTGCGCTGATCCGCCGCCCGGTTGCGCTGGTAGTACGCCTGGCGGCTGATGCCCATGAACTGGCAAGCCCTGCTAACACTCAGCGCTTGGACTTGCCTTTGCGTGAGGACTTGCCGGGACGCTTTTTTACGATCGAAACGCCGTAGTCATTCTCCAGCACATTCACCACGGCCTCGAAGAACTGCGCCTTCTGGCTCATCACCTCAAGCTGCTGCTCGAGTTCCTTGATGCGTTGTTCCGGGGTCAACGGCAATTTCGGGGTATTCATATCCGGGCTCCGAGCCTTTCGAAGGGAGGCGCCCTGGTTCCAGTCCTGCCGGCCATGCTTGCGTAACCACACCAGCACCGTCGAGCGGCCCTGGATGCCATAGCGGGCCTGAGCCTCCTTGTAGCTCATTTCCCCTTTTTCGACCTGGTCGACCACCGCCAGTTTAAAAGCCAGCGTGTAATCACGCTGGCTGCGACGAACACCTTCTGCCATCGGGGGCTCTCCTGAAATAAGGGCGAAGGTGTAAACCTTATTCAGGACGGGACAACGGCAAAGAAAAAGCCGGGCGATTCAGGCCGTGTGAAAACACGCTGTGAGCAAGGCAAAACAAACGCCCCGACTGGTTCGGGGCGTTTGTTTTTTTGGAGGGATCAGCCCATCAACTCGATCAGGCGACGCGCGCCGAGTACCTGAATCGCGCGTTTGAGGTTGTAGGCCTGCACGGCCAGGGCCATTTCCGTACTGGCGCCCGCTAACTGCCGCAGCAGGAAGCGGCCGTTGCCGAATATCCACTGTTTCAGGTTACCGAAGGGGTGTTCGACGATCGCCCGGCGCTTGGCCATCATCTCCGGCCGGGCCTTCAGGCGTTGCTGCATGCGCTCGAACGCTGACTCATGGGTATGACGGCTGAGATGACGACGCTGGCTATTCGTGCAACGCGCCTTCAAAGGGCAAGCGCGGCAGTCGCCGGCGATCGCATAAAGCCTCTCTGTGCCTCGTACCTGTTTGAGCGGGAGCCACTGGCCTGCCGGGCACTGATAGCGGTCATGATCCACGTCGTAGGTAAAGGCGCTGCGATCGAACAGCGCCGTGCCGTTGCCATGATTGTTAACGCCGCGATTCGGCGGCACATACGCGCTGATGCCTGCATCCTCGCACGCCTGGAATTGCTCGCCATTGGAGTAGCCGGCGTCCGCCGTGACCGTCAGTTGCGCCTGTTCCAGCACGGCTTGAGCGGCTTCCGCCATCGGCTGCAACTGGCGAGTGTCATTGCCATCCTGGGTCACCTCGTGGTGCAGCACCAAGCAATGCTTGTCATCGACGGCACTCTGCACGTTGTAGGCGACCCGCGCGCCCTGGTGAGTTCGCATCAACTGGGCATCGGGCTCGCCGATCACGAACTGCTCGAGCCCCTGGGCCTGCATCAGTACCTGGCAGGTCAGGTTGTCCGCGTGTTGAGCCTGCAACTGCTCCAGCGCAGTCTTCACGGCACACCGGTCGCCCCCATCGCCCGCTTCGGCGCGGTCGGCTTCATCCAGGTCGCTCAGATAGCGGGCTATCTCGGCCTCCAGCTTGGCTTGCTGACGCTTGAGCCGCGCCAGGCTCAGGTGCTTGCGCCGTGAAGCCACCGCCTGGAATTTGCTGCCATCGATGGCCACCAACTGACCACCGAGCAACCCGACCTGGCGGCAGAACTGCACGAAAGCACGACAGGTCGCCTGAAACGCCGAACCATTGTCCTTGCGGAAGTCGGCAATGGTCTTGAAGTCCGGCGACAGGCGACCCAGCAGCCACATCACTTCGACATTGCGCTGGCATTCGGCTTCCAGTCGGCGCGAGGAGCGAATTCGCTGGAAGTAGCCATACAGGTACAGCTTGAGCAAGTCGGCCGGATCATAGGCCGGGCGCCCCGTCCGGCTCGCCTGCGCCTTGCTGAAGCCCAGCCGCTGCAAATCCAACCGCGCCACGTAGGCCTCGATCACGCGGACCAGATGTTCTTCGGGAACCAACTCATCCAGCGACACTGGAAACAAGCTGCCCTGATCACGCCCTTCACCGCGGATATAGCCCATGAACGACAATGCCCGTATCGATCGATACGGGCATTGTCTTTGGCTTGTGCTCAGACGGCTAGGTTTTCACACAGTCTGGATTGCCCGGCTTTTTTCATTGCGGTCGGTCTTATGACCCTTTGACCTGCTTACCGTCGACCGTGCCGTCCTTCAGCATGATCTGGTATTCCTTGCCGTCGGTTTCCTGTTGATACAGGCGCACCAGCAGGTAGTCCCAGTCCTTGGCGAACCAGAGGATGGTCTTGCGGTTGCTCTTGGTCGGATCGCGTACGCGCTCGACCTTGATGGCGGCGATCTGGCCAGCCTGGGTGGCGACCTTCTCTTCGCCGAGCACGCGGAAGTCGTAGGTATCGCTGTCGGTACCCTCGATCACCTGGTAGCTCATGCTCTTCTTGCCGAGGGCGACGTCGTGCTGCAGGGCGAGCTGGTAGGTGGACTTGTCCAGTTGGCCGCGATTCAGCGGTACGTGCACTTGATCGCCGCGATCGCTGCCCAGGACCTGCTTTTGCGCCCAGTTGAACTCGAGGTCGGTGGACTTGTTCTTGCCCAGCCCTTCGCGCGACCAGTGATAGGTCTGCGGCAGGAAGGTGTCGCCTTCGACCTTGAAGGTGCTGTTCTCCTTCAGGCTGGCGAGCAGCATGGAGGCCTGGAAGTCGAGCTTCCACGCACCGCCATCGGTCTTGCTCAGGCTGCGGGACGCAGTGCCGCTCAGGGGCATCTGTTTCCAGTCCGCGGTGTAGCTGGCCTCGAACGGCTTGAGCTGGTACGAGGCGGCGTACGCCGGCAGCGTCAGCAGGGCCATCAGGAACAGCAGGACTCTACGCATCACGAATCTCCTAGGTTCGGAACGGGTGGCCGGTGGCCGGCAACGCCTGGCCATCCAGCATGGCGCCTTGCTCGCCCAGGCGCAAACGGCCTTCGGCGAACCAGCGCATGGCCAGCGGGTAGATCAGGTGCTCCTGCACGTGGACCCGCGCGGCCAGCGATTCCGGCGTGTCGTCGGACTGTACCGGGATTGCCGCTTGTACGACCAGAGGGCCACCATCAAGTTCCTCGGTGACGAAGTGCACCGAGCAGCCATGCTCGGTGTCACCGGCCTCCAGCGCGCGCTGGTGGGTGTGCAGCCCCTTGTACTTGGGCAGCAGGGAGGGATGGATGTTGATCAGGCGGCCGTGGTAGTGGCGGACGAAGCCGGGGCTGAGGATGCGCATGAAGCCCGCGAGCACCACCAGATCGGGGGCGTGGGCATCGATGCGGCGGATCAGTTCGGCATCAAAGGCTTCGCGGTCGGCGAAGCCCTTGTGGTCTAGCACTTCGGTGGCGATGCCGGCGTCGGCGGCGCGTTGCAGGCCGTAGGCATCCGCGCGGTTGGAAACCACCGCGCGGATCACCGCCGGCGTGTGGCCGGCGGCGAGGCTGTCGATCAGTGCTTGCAGGTTGCTGCCGGAGCCGGAGATCAGCACCACGACATTGCAAGGACGGGACATCAGTGGCCTTTCAGGTTGTTCAGCGCCACGCGCTCGGCGTCTGCGGCGCAGGCGTCGATACGGCCGATGACCCAGGGCTGTTCGCCGGAAGCGCGCAGGGAGTTCAGGGTGGCTTCAACCTGGTCCTGAGCGACGCAGATGACCATGCCCACGCCGCAGTTCAGCACGCGGTGCATCTCGTGCTCGTCGACGTTGCCTTTCTCCTGCAGCCAGTCGAAGACCGCCGGACGCTGCCAGCTGGCGACGTCGATCACGGCCTGGGCGTTGTCCGGCAGGACGCGCGGGATGTTGTCCAGCAGACCGCCGCCGGTGATGTGCGCCATGGCCTTGACCGCACCGGTCTCCTTGATCAGCTTGAGCAGCGGCTTGACGTAGATGCGGGTCGGCGCCATCAGCAGGTCGGCGAGCGGCTTGCCGTCGAGCTGGGTGGCTTCGATGTCGGCACCGGCGACTTCGATGATCTTGCGGATCAGCGAGTAGCCGTTGGAGTGCGGACCGGAAGAGGGCAGGGCGATCAGGGCGTCGCCGGCGACCACTTTCGAGCCGTCGATGATCTCGGCCTTCTCGACCACGCCGACGCAGAAGCCGGCCAGGTCGTAGTCTTCGCCTTCGTACATGCCCGGCATTTCGGCGGTTTCGCCGCCGACCAGCGAGCAGCCTGCCAGTTCGCAGCCGGCGCCGATGCCGGTCACCACGGTGGCGGCGACGTCGACATTGAGCTTGCCGGTGGCGTAGTAGTCGAGGAAGAACAGCGGCTCTGCACCGCAGACCACCAGGTCGTTGACGCACATGGCGACCAGGTCCTGGCCGATGCTGTCGTGCTTGTTCAGGTTCAGCGCCAGGCGCAGTTTGGTGCCGACGCCGTCGGTACCGGAAACCAGTACCGGCTGCTTGTAGCCGGCCGGGATCTCGCAGAGCGCGCCGAAGCCGCCCAGGCCGCCCATGACTTCAGGACGCGCGGTGCGCTTGGCGACGCCTTTGATGCGTTCGACGAGGGCTTCGCCAGCGTCGATGTCCACACCGGCGTCTTTGTAGCTCAACGAAGGTTGCTTGCTGCTCATGTATCCAGGCCTGTAGAGAGGAGTGATTCGTCTGCAGGCCGCGGCGCAAAAGATGCGTGGCGGCCTCGCGGGAGGCGCGGGATTTTATCAGGCTTGCCCGGATGCGGCCATCTCGCGCTGTCGCCGCTGACCGGAGGGCTGCTAAGGTATAGGTCTTCCGGAGGGGCTTGTCAGGTGTCGTTCCCCTCCATTCGTTCCGTTCGTCGAGAGCCCCACATGCGATTTACCGCCCGCCTGTTGTTCCTCTGCCTGTCGTTGCTCAGCCTGCCGACCTTCTCCGCCGGGCTGAACAATCTCTACCAGGTGCACGAGCCGGTCGCCTCGCAGCAGCCGGACGAGCGTAGCGCTGGCCTGACTCGCGCACTGCAGACGCTGGTGCTGCGCCTGACCGGCGACCAGAAGGCGACCCAGAGCCCGGCGCTGGCCGGCTACTTCAAGGACCCGCAGCAGCTGATCAGCCAGTACGGCTACGAGAACGGCCCGCCGCTGGCGCTGGTGGTGGATTTCGATCAGAACTCGGTTGACAACGCGCTTCGTCGCGCCGGCCTGCCGGTGTGGGGCGCCAGTCGGCCGACCCTGCTGGCCTGGTGGCTGAATGAAAGCGCAACTGGCAGCAGCCTGGTCGGTGACAACCAGGAGAGCGCTGCGCCGCTGAATCGCGCTGCGCAACGCCGCGGCTTGCCGCTGCTGTTGCCGTTGGCTGACCTTAACGAGCAAGGCGTGGGCACCGTGCAGAACATCACCGCTGCCCAGCCCGATGCCCTGCGCGCCGCGTCGGACAAGTATCCGGCCGACGGCCTGCTGGCGGTGGACGCCAAGGAAGACGGTGGCAAATGGCAGGCACAGTGGCGCCTGTGGCTCGGCGACTCGCGTGAACAGGGTCAAGTGCAGGGCGATAACCCCGATGCCTTGGCCGACGCCGTGATGCTTGCGATCAGCCAGCGCCTGGCGCCGCGCTTCGTCGGCGCGCCGGGCAGCGCCACGGCGCTGAACCTGCAAGTCCAGGGCGCCAACCTGGAGCGCTATGCCCAACTGCAGAAGCTGCTCGAACCCATGGCCGCCAAACTGGTGCAGGTCAAGGGCGACACCCTGGAATACCGCCTCAACGCCAGCCCGGAGCAACTGCGCGCCCAGTTGGCCCTCGCGCGTCTGCAGGAAGCGCCGGCCGAGCCCGCTGCGTCTGCCGCTCCGGCGGTCGATGCCAGCGGCCAGTCGGTACCGCCGCAGCCCGCCGCCCCCAGCAACGTCATGCGCTTCCGCTGGTAAAAAACCAGCTTCGAAGCCCCATAAATCAGAGGGAGGCGCAGCTTGCTGCGCCTCCCTCTTTCATATGGGTGCGTCATCCTGATGATTTGGTTAAACTTTTGGACTGTACGGCTTCACTGTAAGCGATTTTGAAGAAAGCCCGCCCGGCATGAAACAACCAATGCAGCTCCCTCTGGGCATCCGCCTGCGCGACGATGCCACGTTCGCCAACTACTACCCCGGCACGAATGCGGCCGCATTGGGGTATGTCGAACGGCTGTGCGATGCGGAAGCCGGCTGGGCCGAAAGCCTGATCTACCTCTGGGGTGTCGAAGGGGTGGGGCGAAGCCACCTGCTGCAGGCGGCCTGCCTGCGCTTCGAGCAATACGGCGAGTCTTCTGTGTACCTGCCGATGGCCGAGCTGGTGGATTACGGCCCGGCGATCTTCGACGACCTCGAACAGCTGGAACTGGTCTGCCTCGACGACCTGGAAGCCCTGGCCGGCCGACCGGAGTGGGAAGAGGCGCTGTTCCACTTGTTCAATCGCCTGCGCGATGCGGGGCGACGCCTGCTCCTGGCGGCATCGATGCCGCCGCGCGAACTGCCGGTCAAGCTGCCTGACCTGAAGTCTCGGCTGACACTCTCGCTGATCTTCCAGCTGCACCCGCTGACCGATGAAGAGAAACTGCGCGCGCTGCAATTGCGCGCCTCCCGCCGTGGCCTGCACCTGACCGACGAAGTGGGGCGCTTCATCCTCACCCGCGGCGCGCGCAGCATGGAATTCCTCTTCGACCTGCTCGACGAGCTGGACAAGGCTTCGCTGCAGGCACAGCGCAAGCTGACCATTCCCTTCCTCAAGGAAACCCTGGGCTGGTAGGCCACAGGGTTCCTCGATTTCAGGCGAACGCCTTTCTCAGTCTTCCCCGGCCAGCTTGCGCTCGTACTGGAAGCGCCAGCGCGTGTAGAGCAGCGCCGAGAGGAACAGGCTGACGCTCAGCAGCACTTCGGCCCAGCCATAAATGTACTGCCCCGGCTCGAAGGTATTGAGCACGCCGGTGATGAAGTACAGGTTGACGACATAGCAGGCCCAGGCGTGGCCGCGCGCGCTGCCCAGCAGGACTCCGGGCAGCACTATCGCCAGCGGCAGTAGCTTGAGAGCGACCCAGGCCTTGGGCACCCAGCCCGGCGCACCGTGGTCGTCCGTGAACACCAGGCCCCAGACCAGGATGACCAGCACCAGGCCGAGAAAACTACCCAGGCAGATCGCCCGGCTCGCGGCCAGGCGTGGTTTGAGGCGTTCCAGCGACGGCAGGGGTTTCTTCTTGCGGGCCATTCAGCGCTCCAGCTTTGCCGCGACTTCGGCCAGGCGCTTACCCAGCGCGCGGCACAGGATGATCTCGTGTTCATCGAGACTGCGTTTGCCATCGGCACCGGCGAAGTGGCTCGCACCGTAAGGGGTGCCGCCGCCACGGGTTTCCAGCAGGGCCGGTTCGCTGTACGGAATGCCGGTGACCAGCATGCCGTGGTGCAGCAACGGCAGCAGCATGGAGAGAAGCGTAGTCTCCTGGCCGCCGTGCAGGCTGGCAGTGGAGGTAAAGACCGCCGCCGGCTTGCCCACCAGGGCGCCGGTCAGCCACAGGCTGCTGGTGCCATCGAGGAAGTACTTGAGCGGCGCCGCCATGTTGCCGAAGCGCGTCGGGCTGCCCATGGCCAGGCCGGCGCAGTCCTTGAGGTCATCGATGCTGACGTAGAGCGCGCCCTCTTCCGGAAGATCAGGGGCGACGGCCTCGCATTCGGTGGATACCGCCGGAACCGTGCGCAAGCGCGCTTCGAGGCCGGCTTGTTCCACGCCGCGGGCGATCTGCCGCGCCATTTCGGCGGTGGCGCCGTGACGGCTGTAGTAGAGCACCAGGATGTAGGGCGTGCTCAAGGCAGGATCTCCAGGACCTTCTCCGGCGGACGGCCGACCACGGCCTTGTCGCCTGCGACCAGGATCGGGCGCTCGATCAGCTTCGGATGCTCGACCATCGCCTGAATCAGCTGCGCTTCGCTCAGTTGCGAATCGTCCAGGCCCAGCGCCTTGTACTCGTCCTCACCGGTGCGCAGCAGCTGGCGCGCGGTCATGCCGAGCTTGCCGAGCAGAACCTTCAGTTCGGCTGCGCTGGGCGGGGTTTCCAGGTAGCGCACGATCTGCGGCGACAGCCCGCGCGCTTCCAGCAGTTCGAGAGCACCGCGGGACTTGGAGCAGCGCGGGTTGTGGAAAAGTGTCAGTTGGCTCATATCCATGGGCTCGCTGGGCCGTTAAAGTGGCGGCTATTCTAACCGCCCCTCCGGGTTGGCTGAACCCGCGTGCGGCAGGAGCGGCGCGATTTCCAAGGACACCTCATGCAAGAGCGCCTCGACGGCCTGATCGAATTCTGTCGCTACCTGGTCCAGCGCTTCCGGGTCGACAAGGCCAGCGGCCACGCCGCCGCGCTGACCTACACCACGCTGTTCGCGGTGGTGCCGATGATGACCGTGACCTTTGCCATGCTCTCCGCCATCCCGGCGTTCGAGGGCATGGGCGAGCGCATCCAGCTGTTCATCTTCCGCAACTTCGTGCCGTCCACCGGCGAGGCCGTTGAGGCCTACCTGCGCAATTTCACCGCACAGGCTAGGCACCTGACGTGGCTGGGTGTGGCCTTCCTGGCAGTCACCGCGTTCAGCATGCTGGTGACCATCGAGCGCGTTTTCAATGACATCTGGCGGGTGCGCAAACCGCGCCGTGGCGTGTCGCGCTTCCTCCTGTACTGGGCGATCCTCAGCCTGGGCCCTCTGTTGCTGGGCACCGGCTTCGCCGTATCCACTTACATCACCTCGCTTTCGTTGCTTTCCGGCCCACATCCGATGCCCGGCGCCGGGACCATATTGAAGTTCACCCCGCTGCTGTTCAGCGTGGCGGCCTTCACTCTTATCTATTGCGCAGTGCCCAACGCGCGCGTGCCGCCCCGGCATGCGCTGGTCGGCGGAGCGTTCGCTGCGATCCTGCTGGAGGCTGCGAAGTCGCTGTTCGGTCTGTATGTCGGCCTGTTCCCGGGCTACAAGTTGATCTACGGCGCCTTCGCTACCGTCCCGCTGTTTCTGCTGTGGATCTACCTCTCCTGGCTGATCGTGCTGTTCGGCGCCGAACTGGTTTGCTATCTCTCGGCGCCGCGCGTCTGGCGGCGCAAGGCGCTGCCGCGGCTGCTCGTTCTTCTGGGGCTGTTGCGCGTGTTCTACGAGCGCCAGCGCCGCGGCGAATCCACCCGATTGGCGAATGTTCATCGGGCCGGCTGGCTGTTGCCGGAGGATGAGTGGGAGGAGTTGCTGGATTTCCTGGAGCGCGAGCAGATCGTCTGTCGCTCCAGCGGCAGCGACGATGCCTGGGTGCTGTGCCGTGACCTCGGAAGTTACAGCCTGCATCGGCTACTGAATCGCTGTCCCTGGCCGCTTCCGTGCCTGGATAAGCTGCCGGCGGAGCTGGACGAGAGTTGGTACCCGGCCCTGCGCGAGGCCCTGGAGCGTTATCAGAAAGAGCGCGAGCAGCTGTTCGGCGACAGCCTGGCGAAATGGTTGAGTCCGTCACATTCCGAGTGACGAAAAAGGGCAGTTTGCGGCGAAACAGTCAGTCGGACTGAGATGGGTACAGGGCGCGCCCCGTCAATTCAGTAGTCTCGGGAGGTTGGCACACTTCTGGCTATGTTCAGGGGCAAGAGGACATTGACGTTCAAACTAAGTTCCCCAAGGCCATTCCTTCATGAACAAAGACCTGAACAAAGTCGTACACCTGCACCAACGCGACCCCCTGAGTGCGCTGGAGCGGTTGAATAGAATCACGGGTCTGCAGTTCAGCAGCTGGCCTGAATCGCTGCTGCCCAACGTCGTGCAGGAACCGGCTTTGGAGCCGGAAGCGGAAGAGTCGCTGATCGCCGAAGGCTGCCGTCACCTCGGCTGAACCTCACAGGCTCAGGCTGTTGGCCGGCAGGCGC
Organism: Pseudomonas sp. QL9; assembly: GCF_041409665.1. Taxonomy (NCBI): domain Bacteria; kingdom Pseudomonadati; phylum Pseudomonadota; class Gammaproteobacteria; order Pseudomonadales; family Pseudomonadaceae; genus Pseudomonas; species Pseudomonas sp. QL9. Next base: position 1,264,841 of record NZ_CP166971.1, on the reverse strand, counting down.
TGGTCGCTTGCGTGGATCTGCTCCACGGCCTGGACGAACAATTCCTCGACGGTCAGGCGCGACAACTGCAGCGCTGCCCGCAATCTGATCTGTAGATCCTCGATCCTTTGCCGGAACGGCAAGCGCGCCACGCCCGAGAGCAGGATGCGCCCGTGGCCGTTCAGGCTGCCGTGATCGATCACCACTTCGCGAACCTGCTCACCGTCCCGGTAGCGCGCTATGAGCGTCACCGGCAGCTCGGCCATGCCCGGTACGAGCAGCCAGGCGGCGACGTTGTAGTCGGCCACGCGTCCACCATTGACGGTATTCGCGGTCCGGGCATTGGCCACGACGGGCGCGGGGACCTTGCTGACGAGCTGGTCGCTGGGCTGCATGAGGCTGTTCCGTTTTCGGGTGTATGGACGCCTGCTTGTCGTCCGTGGCGGTTGCCCGCGTCGTAGCTCGCGAGCGTCGGCGATTATAGGAAGGGCAGGGAGGGGGAATCCGTGAACCTTGCCGATCTTTGCTGTGACGCTCGTCCCAAATAACGCGTTCAGACGATCCGCAAGGGGTGGCGGCTGACCAGTGGCGTGGCGAGATTGGCCGCGGGCAGGGCGAGGATGGTCTGGTTGTCGAAGGTAGCCAGTTGCAGCCACAGGTTCTCGCCTTCGACGAATTGCCCAACCGGCAGCCAGATGCCGTGGTACCAGCCATTGCCCGGCTCGGGGGTGCTCTGTAGGACCGCCGGGTGACGCTGCGCGTCAGGCGCGCGGCGCAGCCAGACCGGTCGCGGCAGGCCCTTCAGGTAGCGCAGCCCGAGGTGCAGGCCGTCGCTGTTGAGGTGGCGCCAGCGCACTATGGCCAGGGTCGGCGCGCCCTGTTCGGCGAGGATCAGCAGCAGTTGCCCGACCGGCAGGCGTTGCGCCTGGCTGTGCTGGCAGATGACGCGAGCACCTCCTGGGCTTGCGTCCAGTTGGAGGGCCTGGCTGGCTCCGGGAGTTTTGCTCAGCAGGTGTTCCTGGATTGCCGGCAGACCGATGACCAGTTGGCAGTCGGCGGATTTCTCGGCGCGTTGATGGCGGCGCTGCTGATGGCCCAGCCAGTGCGGGCGTACGGTCTCCAGCAGCTGGGTATCGCTGGCGCTGCGCAGCGGAGCCGGATCGTGCAAGGCGAGTAGCAGTGCGCCGAGCTCCAGGCGTCGCAGTTGTTCGGCGGGTGCGTCGCTTTGCTGCTCGAAGCTCAGGCTGGGCTGGTCTTCGCCGAGGTCGACGACATAGCCGTCCTGCTCTTCCTCATCCCAAGGCAGCAGCCGGGCCAGGCCCGCCAGAGGCGCCAGGGCACCAAAGAGCCGCGCGGCATCGCCTTCGGCGAGGTGGAACGGATTGCTCAGGGCAAGCAGCAGCGACTGCTGGTAAAGCCCGCGCAGGGTGCTTGCCGGCGCTGGCTCGAAGGCCGCGGCGATGGGTTCGTCCAGGCATTGCTGGTACTCGCCGATCCAGTACAGCAGATGGCTGTCACGCCAGAGCGAGCCGGGCGGCTGCTGGTACTGCTGGTAGTGCCGCAATAGCGCCTGGGCGAGGAAATGCTCGGCCATGTACAGGCACCAGGCCAGGTGCGGGCGCGAAGGCTTGTGGCCATTGAGAATCTGCAGCAGCAGGCGCTTGAAGCCCGCCGCCAGCTCGCTGCAGAAATGCGTGAACAGCGACGGCGGCGCCTTGCTGTCGCGAAACTGGCGGGCGTAGTGGCGGTATTCTTCACTAAGATTTTGCAGGGCGCGCTGCCTTTCCAGTAAGGTCAGCGCGCAGCGGTTCAGGCGGAAGAGCACAGTCAGGCTGTGCTGCAGGCCTTCGTTCGGGGGGAGAAGGCGGGCTTCTGCCAGTCCGGCCGCAAGATTGTCCGTGGCGTCGTGCACCTCTTCGAGGATGTCCGGGACTTCCAGGCGCAGGGCATCCAGCATCATGACCACCCCGCATACACGAGGAAAGAAGGCATGGGAGTGCGGCTCCGTATTATGGGTGGACTGTTCATCGGCCTGATCCTGGCCGGTTGCTCAGCGGACTACGGTGTCGATCAGCATGGACAGAAAGTATCGGCATCCAGCCTAGATGGCCAGTGGCTAGTCATCAATTACTGGGCGGATTGGTGCCCACCCTGCCGCAAGGAGGTCCCCGAATTCAACCGTTTGGTGAAAGAGCAGCAAGGCAAGCCGCTGCGCGTGCTGGGCGTGAACTACGACGGGCTGCGCGATGCCGAGCTGAGCAAGGCGGTCGATGACCTGGGTATCGAATACACCGTGCTGGCCGACGATCCGGCCAAGCGCTTCGATTTGCCGCATAGCGAGGCGTTGCCCGTCACATTCATCGTCGACCCTAAGGGGAAGATGCGCGAACGCCTGCTCGGTGAGCAGACCGCCGCCGGTGTACAGGCGCGACTGGCGCAATTGCAGCAGGAGGAACACTGATGGGCAGAGTCTGTTTGCACGGTTTCGTCAGCGGCCGTGTGCAGGGCGTCTACTACCGCCAGAGCACCGAGCAACAGGCCGAGCGCCTGGGCGTCGATGGCTGGGTGCGCAATCTCGCCGACGGTCGCGTCGAGGTGCTGCTGGAAGGTGAGGAGGATGCCGTGCGCGAGTTGGAGCGCTGGCTGTGCGAGGGGCCAGCGGATGCCGAGGTGAGCGCCGTGGACGTTCAGGAGGTACCGGCGCAGGGCATTACCGGCTTCATCGTCCGTCGCTGAGGAATAGCCAGGCGCGCAAGGCGCCTGGTGCGATTCAGTTGCTGCTGCCCGGGTCGGCTGCGAGACGTCCGGCATCGGTCAGCAGGCGATGCAGGAACTCCTTCTGCAGTTCCGGATCGTTTCGGGTCAGCTCGATCAGGCTCTGCTCCAGTTCGCTGGCTTCTTCTTCCATGCCCAGGTCGGAAAGGCGCTTGACCCGGTGCACCCAGTGCTGCACGTCCTCGCCCTCGAGATCGTTGTAGATCAACGCGTGGGCTTCGCCGAGCTTGCTACGCAGGGTCGGGCTGAGGGCCAGGCTGGCTTCGCCGCGGGTGTTGTCCTGCGGGTCGGTCACGCTCAGTTGCAGATGGCTTGCGCGCTTCAGCGCTTCATCGTCGAAGGGGCCTTCGAGCAGGTTCAGGCGCAGTACGCCGTGGCGGTCTGTGAGCAGGTCCTGGGTGTCCTTGCCAGTGCTCAGCTGCACCGGACGTTCAGCCCATGGCAGGCTGGAGTATTCGGTGCGCTTGTTGCGCTGCTGCTCGACGATGCCGGCCAGGTTCTGCTCGGCGCGGCCGTTGGACTGCACGTTCATGAACGGATTCATGCCGTCGATGCCGTAGCTGATCCAGCCGTGGGTGACGCTTTCCGGCAGATTGCCGAGGGCAAACACGTTGACCACGTTGGCGCCGACGCCGGCAACGAAGGTGACCATGCCGGCCGGCACTTCGTACAGCTCGCGCCAGGCCTGGTAAGGCGTGTAACGGTCGTAACGGCGGGTGACCTCGAACTCGGTGACTTCGAAGGTCTTCTGCTCCAGCACGCGGATACGGCGTTGCGGCAGCTGCATCACGGCCGGCTCGCCGACTTCGATCTGCAGGCTGTGGTCGAGCAGTTTGCGCTCGACGCGTTCCTCGTGCTCGCTGCGCTGCGACATCTGGTTGGCGCAGCCGCCGAGCACAAGGCTGCCGCACAGGGCGGCAACCTTGAGGCGGGTGGTGCTTAGCGGGGACATCGTGCTGCTCAGTTACCGATCTTCGCCTTGAGGAAGTTCATGACATCGTCGAGGGCGATGTTCTGCGACTCGCTGTCACGGCGGCCCTTGTACTCCAGGGTGCCTTCGCCAAGGCCGCGATCGCTGACCACGATGCGGTGCGGAATGCCGATCAGCTCCATGTCGGCGAACTTCACGCCGGGGCTGGTCTTCTTGTCGCGGTCATCCAGCAGCACTTCGAAACCGGCGGCGGTGAGTTCGGCGTACAGCTTGTCGGTAGCCGCGCGTACGCTCTCGGTTTCGTACTTGAGCGGCACGATGGCGACCTGGAAGGGTGCCAGGGCGCTCGGCCAGAGGATGCCGCGCTCGTCGTTGTTCTGCTCGATCGCGGCTGCGACCACACGGGAAACACCGATGCCGTAGCAGCCCATGATCAGGGTGACCGGCTTGCCTTGCTCGCTCAGTACGTTGAGCTTCATGGCTTCGCTGTACTTGGTGCCGAGCTGGAAGATGTGGCCGACTTCGATACCGCGGCGGATCACCAGGGTACCTTTGCCGTCCGGGCTAGGGTCGCCTTCGACGACATTGCGCAGGTCGGCGACTTCCGGAACCGGCAGGTCACGTTCCCAGTTCACGCCGAAGTAGTGCTTGTCGTCGATGTTGGCGCCAGCGGCGAAGTCGCTCATCAGGGCTACCGAACGGTCGACGATGCAGGGCAGTGCCAGGTTCAGCGGGCCGAGGGAACCCGGGGCTGCGCCGATGGCTGCCTTGATTTCTGCTTCGCTGGCCATTTGCAGCGGGCTGGCCACCAGCGGGTGGTTGCCGGCCTTGATCTCGTTCAGCTCGTGGTCGCCGCGGACGATCAGGGCGATCAGCTTGCCTTCTTCGGCAGCATGCACCACCAGGGTCTTGATGGTCTTCTCGATAGGCAGGCCGAACTTCTCCACCAGGTCCGCGATGGTCTTGGTGGCCGGGGTATCGACCAGGCGCAGCTCTTCGGTTGCTGCACCGCGGGCGGTTTCGCGCGGCAGGGCTTCGGCCTTCTCGATGTTGGCCGCGTAGTCGGAGCTATCGCTGAAGACGATGTCGTCTTCACCGGAGTTGGCCAGCACGTGGAATTCGTGGGAGCCGCTGCCACCGATGGAGCCGTTGTCCGCCTGCACCGGACGGAAGTCCAGGCCCAGGCGGGTGAAGACCTTGCAGTAGGCGTCGTACATGACGTCGTAGGTCTGCTGCAGCGATTCCTGGTTCAGGTGGAAGGAGTAGGCGTCCTTCATGATGAACTCGCGGCCGCGCATCAGGCCGAAGCGCGGACGGATCTCGTCACGGAACTTGGTCTGGATCTGGTACATGTTGATCGGCAGCTGCTTGTAGCTGTTCAGCTCGTTGCGCGCCAGATCGGTGATGACTTCTTCGTGGGTCGGGCCGACGCAGAATTCGCGTTCATGGCGGTCCTTCAGACGCAGCAGCTCGGGCCCGTACTGCTGCCAGCGGCCGGATTCCTGCCACAGCTCGGCGGGCTGCACGGCGGGCATCAGCACTTCCAGGGCGCCGGCGGCGTTCATTTCCTCGCGGACGATGGCCTCGGCCTTGCGCAGCACCCGCAGGCCCATCGGCAGCCAGGTGTAGAGACCCGAAGCCAGCTTGCGGATCATCCCGGCGCGCAGCAGCAACTGGTGGCTGATGACCACGGCGTCGGCAGGGGTTTCTTTCAGGGTGGACAGCAGGTACTGACTGGTACGCATGGTTGGCCGTTATTCGATAGCGAGAAATAGATAGGCTGGGCATTGTACGGTGCGGGTCAGGCGACGTACAGGGCGTGGCGGATTGTGGGAAGAATGGTGCGGTCGGGGGTGTCTGGGGGCTTGCGAGTAGTTCGTTCTTCGAGCGGGCGATCAATATCCGGGCAAAAAGAAACCCGGCCGAGGCCGGGTTTCCTTCATCACTACGAATTCGCTTCGATCTTAGAGGATGTTCAGCGGGTATTCGGTGATCAGACGAACTTCGTCGATGGCGGTAGCGCCAGCGGAACCGAAGAAGTCCATGTCGTGATTGGCGCGCCAGCTAGCGTGACGCAGACGGAACGACAGGTCTTTAGCCGGGCCGTCTTGAACGACGTACTTGGCTTCCAGGTCGCGTTCCCACTCGCTGCCGTTGCTGCCGATACCTTGGTAGGCGCTGTTAGCGGAAACGTGGGTCCCGTCAACGTCGGTGCCGCGGATGTAGCGAGCCATGAAGCTCAGACCCGGCACGCCGAATTCGGCCATGTTCAGGTCGTAGCGAGCTTGCCAGGACTGCTCGTTCGGGCCGTTGAAGTCGGAGTACTGTACCGAGTTGGCCAGGAAGATCGAGTCGCCGGAGTTCTGGGCGTCTTGCGAGATGTAGTCGAACGGAGTGTCGCCGTCGTTCTTCTGGTAGGCCAGGGTGAAGGTGTGGGCGCTCAGGGTGTAGGCAGCGGCCAGCGAGTAGGCGGTGGTGTCGATGTCACCAGCCAGTGCGTCGCCTTCATCCTTGGTGTTGTAGATGTTGAAGTCGAAGCCCAGAGCTTGTTTGTCGGCGAGCGGAATCTTGTAGTTCACGTTCGCGTAGTACTGGTTCCAGATGTCTTTCAGCTGGGCACCGTACAGGGTGACGCTCAGGTTGTCGTTGATGGCGTAAGAACCACCCAGGTAGTCAACGCTGCTAGCTTCGATGTCGAGGTTGGCAGTGTAGGAGGTGGTGATGTTGCCGTCGCGATTGGTGCCCATGTTGCCGTCACGAATCGAGGTGAAGTGACCTGCTTCGATGTTCAGGTCCTTGATCTCGTTGCTCAGCAGCTGGAAGCCGGTAGCGGTGGACGGGAACAGGCGGGCGGTGCCCGGGGCGAATACCGGGTTGGCCGGCATCAGGTCGCCGTATTTCAGCTCGGTGCTGGATACGCGCATTTTGACAGCGCCGCCAGCATAGGAGTAATCGTCCTGCGGCTTGCCTTCGCTATCGATCGGCAGCAGGCCAGTACCAGTGTGAGCGGGCGAGCTGTCCAGCTTCAGGCCCAGCATGCCTTGGGCGTCAACGCCGAAACCGACGGTGCCCTGGGTGTAGCCGGACTTGTAAAGAGCGCTGATGCCGTGGGCCCACTCGTTACGATAATTCTGGCGATCCGAGTCGTTGTTACGGAAGTCGCGGTAGAAGTAGTAGTTCTTGTTCAGCAGTTCGAGGCTGCTGTCGTCGACGAAGCCTTTGGATTCGTCCTGAGCGCTGGCAAACGCCAGTTGCATGGTGCTGGCGGACACGGCCAGAGCCAGTGCGCTCCACTTCATCACTTTCATCGTGATTGCTCCTTTGGTTTTGAAGTTATCTGCCATCACAAGTGCCGCAGTGACGGCTCGTTCTTTTTGTCGGCGCTAACTTATAGCACGCGTGTTCTCTTGGCGATAGTTGCAGGAAACTTCTGACGGATTCTTTATGGGGCTGTCGCAAACCTGCATGCAAAGTGTCGCATTCAAGTAGGTCTCAACTTGAGAAAACAGTAAGGGCACTACTTGACAGCCTGTTGTCCGTTTTGAAATTCCACTCAGGCAACTTCCTTTTTGGTTATCTTTTGCTCAAGAGATGATCTTTCATCCCTCGCGATTCGCCTGATCGCAGTCCCTGTAGCAACAACCGTGCACAAAGCGACTGTCCGTCGTCGTCGTGCCGGTCACTCCAATGGTTGGACGGTGTAAGCGGAAATCGCGCGGATTTCAAGATGTTTCGGCGGTTTTCGCTGCGCTCTGTCTCGCTTCGGCGATGCGCTGATGCTCAGCTTCGCTTCGAAATGCTGCGCGTTCCGGGCAGATCAGCCGCAAAAGGATGCAGCCAGTGCCGCGGCGCCTGTTGTCGGAAAATGCCCTGTTTTGGCGCATGCTGCGACAGCGTTGCCTGCTGCGGGAGCGGCTTGCGAGTGCCAGCAGTGTGCAGGGTTTCTGCCTCTTGTATGCTGCGCGCCTTTCGGCCCCGCTGTGGGGTTGGTCTGTCTTTCACACTGGTCGAGCAGGAGAGGTCGTTATGTTCGTCTTGGATTCCCGTCTGCAGCAGGACACCATTGCGCTGGGCGATTTCGCTCTTAGTCGCCTCCTGCTGATGAATGATGCCCAGTTCCCCTGGTTCATCCTGGTGCCGCGTCGCGAGGATGTCAGCGAGATCTTCCAATTGGCCCCCGAAGAGCAGCAGATGCTCTGGCGCGAGGCAACCGGGCTGGCCGAAGTGCTCAAGGACACATTCAAAGCCGACAAGATGAATGTGGCCAATCTGGGCAATGTCGTCAGCCAGTTGCACATGCACGTCATTGTTCGCCGTCGCGACGATGCTGCTTGGCCCGGGCCAGTTTGGGGCAAGGTGACGCCGCGGCCATACACTGCGGATGAGCTCCAGGTGCTGCGCGCCAAGTTGCGCATGGTCCTGGGTGACGACTTCCGATTCGAGCAGGAGTGAATCATGGACCTCGAGCGGCGACTTGCCGATCTGGAGAGTCGTCAGGCCTTCCAGGATGACGCCATGCAGACCTTGAGCGACGTGGTTTACGAGCAGGAGCGGACCATAGAGCGCCTGCGGATGCAGATGCAGGCGCTGCTCAAGCGTCTGGAAGACCTGCAGGGGCAGGTCGGGGTGGCCGATGACGAGGCGCCTCCGCCGCATTACTGACAGGCATGAAAAAGCCCGCCAATTCGGCGGGCTTTTTCATGGTGCCTTCAACGGCGGCCGGGGAGGGCGGCTATCACATCTTCCGCCTGCAGGCCTTTGTCGCGCTGCACTACCGAGAACTCCACGCGCTGGCCTTCGATCAGGATGCGGTGGCCTTCGCCGCGAATGGCGCGGAAGTGGACGAAGATATCCTCGCCGCTGTCGCGGGAAATGAAGCCGAACCCCTTGGAGGTGTTGAACCACTTCACGGTGCCGGTTTCACGATTTTCCGCGCTCGGGCTGGGTTGTACGTACTGGTTGGATGGCTTGCGCAGTTTGCCGGTCAGTTGCAGCACTGCGGCGCCGGCGAGGATCAGCAGCGGCAGCAGGACGGCCGGCTGGTCGCCGATTGCCGGCAGCGGTGCGAGCAGGATCAGGATCTGCAGTACCACCGCCAGTACCACCAGTGCGCTGATCAGGCTCTGCAGCTGTTGTGTCTTGCTCGACGTCGGCGTCAGTAGCAGGGTCGTCAGGCCGAGGAGTGTCAGATACACGGCGTCGGCATTCTGCAGGAAGGGGATGGCATCGGAACGCAAGGCAGGTGCAAAGGACAGCAAGAGGGCGAAGGCGCCCGTCAACAGATGGACGATTTTTAGCATGGCTATGGGTTCACCTTGAGCAGGTAACTAAGATGTAGCCGGCGGGCGAATCGATCCGGGACGATGAAAATGGATCGATCGTAAGTCGCAGGCCTATGCGCAGGGCGCACGGCGGGTATTTAACAGCAATCCGGTAACCTTCTCAAATCAAGCGCTTAGCGCGCCCGGTGGGTGGTGCGGGGGGCTGTTGCAGGGTGGAACTCGAGCGTGTCGGGTCAATGGGTGGCCCCGTTTGTCTGCAGGAAGGCTGTGATCGCGACGATCTTCATGTCCTGCACGACACCCTCCGATCTCTCCCGGACGTTCTGTGATCCTTCCTTATATAGGAGGGCGCTGTGCCGTGACGAAGAGTGTCTGCGTTTGCCTGGCCTGCGGCGTTCGGGGGCGGCTGCAAGGTGCGGTTTTTTCAGGCTATAATCCGCGCCTTTGCCGCGGGATGCGGGCCCGCGGCCAATGAGTCCGAGCCAGGGTATCCCGATGCCGATTTATGAATATCAGTGCCGCTCCTGCAGCCATCAGCTGGAAGCGATCCAGAAATTCAGCGATGCACCGCTGGTCGATTGTCCGGCCTGCAGTGCACCTGAATTGAAGAAGATGTTGTCCGCGCCGGGTTTCCGCCTGGGCGGCGGCGGCTGGTACGAAACCGATTTCAAGACGGGTGCCAGGAAGAACCTGGCAAGTGCCGACGCCCCGGCCTGTCCCGCCACGGGATGCGGCTCCGGCGCCTGTGCCGCCGGCGAATGAACGGCTCCACCGAATCCAAGACTTGCGAGAAGCGAAACACACCATGATGCGCAGCCACTATTGCGGCCAGTTGAACGAGAGCCTGGACGGCCAGGTAGTCACTCTTTGCGGTTGGGTTCATCGTCGCCGCGACCACGGCGGGGTGATCTTCCTCGACGTGCGTGATCGCGAGGGCCTGGCCCAGGTGGTGTTCGACCCGGATCGCGTCGAGACCTTTGCCAAGGCCGACCGCGTGCGCAGCGAGTACGTGGTGAAGATCACCGGCAAGGTGCGCCTGCGCCCTGAAGGCGCGCGCAATGCCAACATGGCTTCCGGCGCCATTGAAGTGCTGGGTCACGAGCTGGAAGTGCTGAACCAGGCCGAAACCCCGCCGTTCCCGCTGGACGAATACTCCGACGTGGGCGAGGAAACCCGCCTGCGCTACCGCTTCATCGACCTGCGTCGCCCGGAAATGGCCGCCAAGCTGAAGCTGCGCGCGCGCATCACCAGCAGCATCCGCCGCTACCTCGACGAAAACGGCTTCCTCGACGTCGAAACCCCGATCCTCGGTCGTCCGACTCCGGAAGGCGCGCGTGACTACCTGGTGCCGAGCCGCACCTACCCGGGTCACTTCTTCGCCCTGCCGCAGTCGCCGCAGCTGTTCAAGCAGTTGCTGATGGTTGCCGGCTTCGATCGCTACTACCAGATCGCCAAGTGCTTCCGCGACGAAGACCTGCGTGCCGACCGCCAGCCGGAATTCACCCAGATCGACATCGAGACCAGCTTCCTCGACGAAGACGACATCATCGCCATCACCGAGAAGATGGTTCGCCAGCTGTTCAAGGAAGTGCTGAACGTCGAGTTCGACGAATTCCCGCACATGCCGTTCGAAGAGGCCATGCGCCGCTACGGTTCGGACAAGCCAGACCTGCGTATCCCGCTGGAGCTGGTGGATGTCGCCGACCAACTGAAGGAAGTGGAATTCAAGGTCTTCTCCGGTCCGGCCAACGATCCGAAGGGCCGCGTTGCCGCCCTGCGCGTACCGGGCGCCGCCTCCATGCCGCGTAGCCAGATCGACGACTACACCAAGTTCGTCGGCATCTACGGCGCCAAGGGCCTGGCTTACATCAAGGTCAACGAGCGCGCCAAGGGCGTCGAAGGCCTGCAGTCGCCGATCGTCAAGTTCATCCCCGAGGCCAACCTGAACGTGATCCTGGATCGCGTCGGTGCGGTCGATGGCGACATCGTGTTCTTCGGTGCCGACAAGGCCAAGGTCGTCTGCGACGCCCTGGGCGCACTGCGCATCAAGGTTGGTCATGACCTCAAGCTGCTCACCAAGGAGTGGGCGCCGATGTGGGTCGTGGACTTCCCGATGTTCGAAGAGAACGATGATGGCAGCCTGACCTCGCTGCACCACCCGTTCACCGCGCCCAAGTGCACCCCGGAAGAGCTGGAGGCCAATCCGGCCGGCAAGCTGTCTCGTGCCTACGACATGGTGCTCAACGGCACCGAACTGGGCGGCGGTTCCATCCGTATCCACGACAAGGCCATGCAGCAGGCGGTGTTCCGCGTGCTGGGTATTGACGATGCGGAGCAGGAAGAGAAGTTCGGCTTCCTCCTGGATGCCCTGAAATACGGCGCACCGCCGCACGGTGGCCTGGCCTTCGGCCTGGACCGTCTGGTGATGCTGATGACCGGCGCCGCTTCGATCCGCGAAGTCATCGCCTTCCCGAAAACCCAGAGCGCCGGCGACGTCATGACCCAGGCTCCGGGCACTGTGGATGGCAAGGCGCTGCGCGAATTGCACATCCGCCTGCGCGAGCAGCAGAAAGCCGCCGAGTAAACCGAAACGACCTGCGGCGGCACCGATGTCGGTGTCGCCCGCTGCACCAAGTGATACGGAGTGAGTTATGGCTGGTCATTCCAAATGGGCCAACATCAAGCACCGCAAGGAACGTCAGGACGCCAAGAAGGGCAAGATCTTCACCAAGCTGATTCGCGAGCTGACGGTGGCCGCCAAGCAGGGCGGCGGTAACCCGGCAGACAACCCGCGTTTGCGCCTGGCTGTGGATAAGGCGCTCACCGCGAACATGACCCGCGACACCATCGACCGCGCCATCGCTCGCGGCGTGGGCTCGAACGATGCGGACAACATGGAGGAACTGACCTACGAAGGTTACGCGCCGAGCGGCGTGGCAATCATCATCGAGGCCATGACCGACAACCGCAACCGCACCGCGGCAGAAGTGCGCCATGCCTTCAGCAAATGCGGCGGCAACCTGGGTACCGACGGCTCGGTGGCCTACATGTTCGACCGCAAGGGGCAGATCAGCTTCGCCCCCGGCGTCAATGAAGAAGCGTTGATGGAAGCGGCTCTGGAAGCCGGTGCCGATGACGTGGTGACCAACGACGACGGCTCGATCGATGTCTTCACCAGCTTCGCCGACTTCATTTCGGTCAACGAAGCGCTGAATAGCGCCGGCTTCAAGGGCGAGGAAGCCGAGATCTCGATGATCCCGTCGACTACCGCCACCCTGGACCTGGAAACCGCGCAGAAGGTGCTCAAGCTGATCGACATGCTCGAGGACCTGGACGACGTGCAGAACGTCTACTCCAACGCGGATATCCCTGACGAGGTGATGGCGCAGCTTGGCTGACGCCACCACCGACATCGGCCATGAGCCGGAAGCGGGGGAGGTCGCAATGCACGTCTCCCGCTTCCGGCTTTTAGCTTCCGGCATATGACGCTGATCCTAGGTATCGACCCCGGCTCGCGAATCACCGGCTTCGGCGTGGTGAGGGATACCGGCCGCGGCTGCGAATACGTCGCCTCCGGTTGCATCCGCACTGGCAGCGGTCCGTTGCACGAACGTCTGCAGATCGTCTTCCGTGGTGTGCGCGAGGTAATCCAGACGTACCAGCCGACCATGATGGGCATCGAACAGGTATTCATGGCCCGCAACGCGGATTCCGCTCTCAAGCTCGGTCAGGCGCGCGGCGCCGCGATAGTGGCGGCGGCGGAAGAGGGGCTGGAGATCGCCGAATACACCGCCAGCCAGGTCAAACAGGCTATCGCCGGCACTGGTGGGGCCGACAAGCAGCAAGTGATGCTGATGGTCATGCATTTGTTGAAGTTGACTCAGAAGCCGCAGATCGACGCCTCGGATGCCCTGGCCATCGCCCTGTGTCATGCCCACACCCGGCAGAGCCTGGTGCCCCATGGCCTGGCGACGGCGCGCCGCCGAGGCGGGCGTCTGCGCCTGTGATTCCACTTAATTAAGGACGCTTAGTCTTGATCGGACGCTTGCGTGGCACCCTGGCGGAAAAACAACCGCCGCACCTGATCCTCGACGTGAACGGCGTCGGCTATGAGCTGGAGGTCCCGATGACCACGCTCTACCGTCTGCCGTCGCTGGGCGAGCCCGTGACGCTGCACACCCATCTGGTGGTGCGCGAAGACGCCCATCTGCTTTATGGTTTCGCCGAGAAGCGCGAGCGCGAGCTGTTCCGCGAGCTGATCCGCCTCAATGGCGTGGGCCCCAAGCTGGCGCTGGCCCTGATGTCGGGTCTGGAAGTCGACGAACTGGTGCGCTGCGTGCAAGCGCAGGATACTTCCACCCTGGTGAAGATCCCGGGAGTCGGCAAGAAGACCGCCGAGCGCCTGCTGGTCGAACTGAAGGACCGTTTCAAGGCCTGGGAAAACATCCCGTCGATCGCTCCGCTGGTCACGGAACCGAAGCTGGTTGCGGCAGTCTCAAGCGCCGAAGCCGATGCCGTCAGCGCACTGATTGCCCTGGGCTTCAAGCCGCAAGAGGCGAGTCGCGCGGTGGCTGCTATTGAGGAAAAAGGGTTGTCCAGCGAAGAACTCATCCGCCGCTCGCTCAAGGGCATGGTCTAGGTAGTCGTCGATGATCGAAACCGATCGCCTGATATCCGCCGCCGCCGGCACGCGCGAGCGCGAAGAGCAGATCGACCGCGCGATCCGCCCGCTGAGCCTTTCCGACTATATCGGCCAGCCCGTCGTGCGCGAACAGATGGAGCTGTTCATCAGCGCCGCCAGAGGCCGCAAGGAGGCCCTCGATCATACGCTGATCTTCGGTCCGCCCGGCCTGGGCAAGACCACCCTGGCGAACATCATCGCCCAGGAGATGGGCGTGGCGATCAAGAGCACCTCCGGCCCGGTACTGGAGCGTCCGGGCGACCTGGCCGCGCTGTTGACCAATCTGGAACCCGGTGACGTGCTCTTCGTCGACGAGATTCACCGCCTTTCGCCCATCGTCGAGGAAGTACTGTACCCGGCGATGGAAGACTTCCAGCTGGACATCATGATCGGCGAAGGACCGGCGGCACGTTCGATCAAGCTCGATCTGCCGCCTTTCACCCTGGTCGGTGCAACTACCCGAGCCGGCATGCTTACCAACCCGCTGCGCGACCGTTTCGGCATCGTGCAGCGCCTGGAGTTCTACGGTGTCGACGACCTGGCGACCATTGTCGCTCGCTCGGCCGGCATCCTCGGTCTGGACATGGATCCGGCTGGCGCCTTCGAAGTCGCTCGTCGGGCCCGTGGCACGCCGCGTATCGCAAACCGCCTGCTGCGCCGGGTACGTGATTTCGCCGAAGTGCGGGGGAGCGGGGCGATCAGTCGCGAGGTCGCCGACAAGGCGCTCAATCTGCTGGATGTCGATGAGCGTGGTTTCGACCATCAGGACCGACGCCTGCTGCTGACCATGATCGACAAGTTCGACGGTGGGCCGGTGGGGCTGGACAACATCGCCGCCGCGATCGGTGAAGAAAAACATACGATCGAGGACGTGCTGGAGCCCTATTTGATCCAGCAAGGCTATATCATGCGCACGCCGCGAGGACGGGTCGTTACCCGGCATGCGTATCTGCATTTCGGCCTGAAGTTGCCGAAACGAATGGGCGAAGGGGCAATCCCGGATCTTTTCTCGCCTGAAGATGGTAATTAATTGCATTTGTGGCTGATTGCCGATTGGCAAAGCCCTGACTTGGTTCTAGAGTATGCGCGCGCAACACGGGGGGCAGCCGTTCGAGCATCGTTTTCGGGTTTATTACGAGGACACCGATGCGGGCGGAATCGTCTACTACGTCAACTACCTCAAATTCATGGAGCGGGCTCGCACCGAGCGGCTGCGCGCGTTGGGTTTTGCCCAATCGCAGCTGGCGGGGGAGAACCTGCTTTTCGTCGTGCATTCCGCCGAGGCGCGTTATCACGCGCCGGCACGCCTGGACGACGAGCTGATCGTCAGCGCTGAAGTCGAGGAGTTGAACCGGGCGAGCCTGCGCTTCCGTCAACAGGTTCGTCGAGCGACGGATGGGGCCCTGCTCTGTGAGGGCCGCTTCCTGGTGGCGTGCGTGCGGGGCGATACCCTCAAGCCGCGCGCCATCCCCGAAGTGTTGCGTGCGGCATTTGCCGGCACTCCGGATACCCAATTAGCAGGAGATTAACGTGGAACCGAACGTCGTCGACCATACCTCCATGTGGAGCCTGATCAGCAACGCCAGTCTGGTGGTGCAGCTGGTCATGCTGACCCTGGTGGCCGCCTCGGTCACTTCTTGGATCATGATTTTCCAGCGCAGCAACATGATGCGCTCGGCCAAGAAAGCCCTGGATGGCTTCGAAGAGCGCTTCTGGTCGGGCATCGACCTGTCCAAGCTGTATCGCCAGGCGGGCAGCAACCCGGACCCGGATTCGGGCGTAGAGCAGATCTTCCGCGCCGGCTTCAAGGAATTCTCGCGCCTGCGCCAGCAGTCCGGCGTAGACCCGGATGCGGTGATGGAAGGTGTCGCCCGTGCCATGCGCGTGGCCATCTCCCGTGAAGAAGAGAAGCTCGAAACCAGCTTGCCGTTCCTCGCCACCGTGGGCTCTACCAGCCCTTACGTCGGCCTGTTCGGCACCGTGTGGGGCATCATGAACTCGTTCCGCGGCCTGGCTGCCGTGCAGCAGGCCACCCTGGCCACCGTTGCCCCTGGCATCGCCGAGGCGCTCATTGCAACCGCTATCGGTCTGTTCGCCGCAATTCCGGCGGTCATTGCCTACAACCGCTTCGCCGCTCGCGCGGAACTGCTGATCGGCCGCTACTACACCTTCGCCGACGAGTTCCAGGCCATCCTGCACCGCAAAGTGCACACCAGCGACGATTGACGACCTGGAGGTAAGCCGAAATGGCAAGAGTTCGTCACAAACGCAAGCCGGTCGCGGAAATGAACGTGGTGCCCTACATCGACGTGATGTTGGTGCTCCTGGTGATTTTCATGGTGACCGCGCCGATGCTGAACCAGGGGGTCAAGGTCGACCTGCCCAAGGTTTCCAGCGAAGTGCTCCCGCAGGACAACGATTCGCGGGTGCTGACCATTTCCATCAAGGCCGACAAGACCTACTACTGGAACATGGGCTCGGAGGTCGATCCGGATCAGGGCAAGACCAGCAAGTCCGCGGTTTCCCTGGATGAACTGGTAAGGGCCGCGACCGCCATCATGGCCGAGAACAGCAGCCAGGGTAAGAAAGTGCAGGTCTTCGTACGCGGCGACAAAGCCGTCGACTACGGTGCGGTCATGGCCGTCATGGGCGGCCTGCAGAAGGCCGGTGTAGGCAATGTCGGGCTGATTACCGAGGCGCCCGGATCTTGAAGCAACTCGAACGCTCCCCATCGGAAAGCTACTTCTGGCCAGCTGTACTGGCCGTGGCGCTGCACGTCCTGATTTTCGCGATGCTGTTCGTCAGCTGGGCGATGACGCCCGAGCTGCCGCCGGCGCGTCCCATCGTGCAGGCTACTCTCTATCAGCTCAAATCGAAGAGTCAGGCTACCCAGCAGACCAACCAGAAGATCGCCGGGGAAGCGAAGAAGACCTCTGCCAAGCAGTACGAAGTCGAACAGCTGGAGCAAAAGAAGGTCGAGCAGGAAGCCGTAGCCGCCAAAGCGGCGGAACAAAAGAAAGCCGACGAGGCTCGAAAGGCAGCGGAAGCGGAAAAAGCCGAAGAGGCGGCCAAGGCCGCCGAGGCGAAGAAAGCCGCCGACGCCGCGAAAAAGGCTGCCGAAGCCAAGGCCGCTGCCGAGAAGCAGCAGGCCGACATCGCCAAGAAGAAGGCGGAGGAAGAGGCTAAGAAGGAAGCCGCCGAGGAGGCCAAGAAACAGGCCGCCGAGGACGCGAAGAAGAAGGCTGCCGAAGAAGCCAAGAAGCAGGCCGAGGAAAAGGCCAAAAAGCTCGCTGCAGCGAAGGAGGCCGAGAAGAAGGCCGCCGCCGACGCCGCGAAGAAGAAGGCTGCTGCCCAGCAGGCAGCGAAGAAGGCTCAGGAAGACAAGAAGGCGCAGGCACTGGCCGAACTGCTGTCCGACGACACGCAGCGGCAGCAGGCGCTTGCCGACGAACAGGGCAACGAAGTGGCAGGCAACTTCGACGACCTGATCCGCTCCCGGGTATCCGAGGGCTGGTCGCGTCCGCCATCGGCCCGTAACGGCATGAGTGTTATCGTGCAGATCAACATGCTGCCCGATGGCACCATCACCAATGCGAGCGTCGCCCGCTCCAGCGGCGACAAGGCATTCGACAGTTCCGCGGTGAATGCCGTGAAGAACGTCGGTCGTATCACCGAAATGCAGGGCCTGAGTCCGAAGGACTTCAATCCCTACCGTTCATTCAAGATGACCTTCACGCCTGAGGACCTCACGCTGTGATCAAGATTTTCAGAGGATTGCTGGTCGCCCTGCTCTGCGTAGCAGGTGTCGCGCTGGCTGATGAGAAGAACATTCTGGTGACCAGCGGTTCCGACCGCGCGGTACCGATTGCCGTGGTGCCCTTCGGCTGGCAGGGCGGTAATGTCCTGCCCGACGACATGGCCAACATCATCGGCAACGACCTGCGCAACTCCGGCTACTTCGAGCCGATCCCGCGACAGAACATGATCAGCCAGCCGGCCCAGGCCAGCGAAGTCATCTACCGTGACTGGCAGGCCCTCGGCGCCCAGTACGTGGTGATCGGCAGCATCGTCCCGGCCGGTGGCCGCCTGCAGGTGCAGTACGCGATGTTCAACGTCGCCACCCAGCAGCAGATCCTCACCGGCAGCGTTGGCGGCAGCACCGAGCAGCTGCGCGACATGTCGCACTTCATCGCCGACCAGGCTTTCGAGAAGCTCACCGGCATCAAGGGCGCCTTCTCCACCCGCCTGCTGTACGTCACTGCCGAGCGCTTCTCCGCGGACAACACCCGCTACACCCTGCAGCGTTCCGACTATGACGGTGCTCGCCCGGTGACCCTGCTGCAGTCGCGCGAGCCGATCCTCTCGCCGCGCTTCTCGCCGGATGGCCGCCGCATCGCCTACGTCTCCTTCGAGCAGAAGCGTCCGCGCATCTTCATGCAGTACGTGGATACCGGTCGCCGCGAGCAACTGACCAACTTCGAAGGCCTGAACGGCGCGCCGGCGTTCTCCCCGGACGGCAACCGCCTGGCCATGGTGCTGTCGCGCGACGGCAATCCGGAGATCTACGTGATGGACCTGGGGTCGCGCCAACTGCGCCGCCTGACCAACAACGCGGCGATCGACACCGAACCCTTCTGGGGCAAGGACGGTTCGACCCTGTACTTCACTTCGGATCGTGGCGGAAAACCGCAGATCTACAAGATGAACGTGAACAGCGGGGCGACCGACCGGGTGACCTTTACTGGCAACTACAACGCCAACCCGAAACTTTCGGCGGATGAGAAGACCCTCGTGATGGTGCACCGTCAGGACGGTTTCACCAACTTCCAGATCGCGGCCCAGGACCTTCAGCGCGGCAGTCTGCGCGTGCTTTCCAACACCACGCTGGACGATTCGCCCACTGTCGCGCCCAATGGCACGATGCTAATATACGCCACCCGCCAGCAGGACCGGGGCGTGTTGATGCTCGTTTCCATCAACGGACGTGTTCGGTTACCGCTACCCACCGCTCAGGGCGACGTGCGCGAGCCATCCTGGTCCCCTTACCTGAACTGACGGCTGTCAACTTTTTATACTTATTACACTGGGGTTCATTAGGAGTTACATGATGGAAATGCTGAAATTCGGCAAATTTGCTGCTCTGGCTCTGGCCATGGCCGTCGCTGTTGGTTGCTCCTCGAAGGGCAGCAACGCCTCCGGTCAAGGCGCCAACGGCGTTGACCCGAACGCTGGCTACGGCGCCAACAGCGGTGCCGTTGACGGCAGCCTGAGCGACGAAGCCGCTCTGCGTGCAATCACCACCTTCTACTTCGAGTACGACAGCTCCGACCTGAAGCCGGAAGCCATGCGCGCTCTGGACGTTCACGCCAAAGACCTGAAAGGCAGCGGCCAGCACGTTGTCCTGGAAGGCCACACCGACGAACGCGGTACCCGCGAGTACAACATGGCTCTGGGTGAGCGTCGTGCCAAGGCCGTTCAGCGCTACCTGGTTCTGCAGGGCGTGTCCCCGGCTCAACTGGAACTGGTTTCCTACGGTAAAGAGCGTCCGGTTGCTACCGGCCACGACGAACAGTCCTGGGCTCAGAACCGTCGCGTTGAGCTGAAGAAGTAAGACCCTATGCGCCTGCGATTTCTGACCTTGATGGTCTGCGGCCTGCCGCTGATGGCGGCTGCCGCGGTTCCGGTATCGGATGGTAACGATGGCGGCTACGCCAGCGCTCCGCCCGCGGGTTATGGCACCGCAGGTGCTGATGGCGCTTACGCTGGAAACGGAGCGGCCGCGGCCGCTCCGGTTTCCGGGCAAGCCCAGCTGTTCCTGCAGCTGCAGCAGATGCAGGACGAGCTGTCCCGCCTGCGTGGCACCCTGGAAGAACAGCAGAACCAGATCCAGCAGCTGAAGCAGGAAAGCCTCGAGCGTTATCAGGACCTCGACCGCCGCATTTCCTCCGCTCCGGCAGCACAGAATCCTTCCACCGACGGCAGCGCTGCCGCCGGTGCGGGCGCAGCGGCAGGTGCCGCCGCAGCCCAACAGCAGCAAGCGGCCCCGGCTCAACAGGCCGCGGGTGGCGAAGCGGGCGATCCGGCGAAAGAGAAGCTCTACTACGACGCTGCTTTCGACCTGATCAAGGCCAAGGACTTCGACAAGGCCAGCCAGGCCTTCGGCGCCTTCCTGCGCAAGTACCCGAGCAGCCAGTACGCCGGCAATGCCCAGTACTGGCTCGGCGAAGTGAACCTCGCCAAGGGCGATCTGCAGGGCGCCGGCCAGGCGTTCGCCAAGGTTAGCCAGTCCTATCCGGGCAGCCCGAAAGTGCCGGATTCGCTGTACAAGCTCGCCGACGTCGAGCGTCGTCTGGGCAACAACGACAAGGCCCGCGGCATCCTCCAGCAGGTGGTTGCCCAGTATCCGGGCAGCTCCGCCGCCCAGTTGGCCCAGCGCGATCTGAAGAGCCTCAAGTAAGGCCCTTCTGCCGCCCGCCGAAAACCCGCGCTCGTCGCGGGTTTTTTCGTTAGAATCGGCACCCCTCGGAAGGCGCTCGCGGTTTCAGCTCGGCTGATGTCCGCTCGCTCCGGGTGTATCGAACGCCGCCTTCGGCGCGTTCCCTCCTTCAACGCAACGGAGGCGGATGGCCTGTTCAGCCGTCACGCCCGTGGCAGATATGCAACAAACCCTGCGAATCACCGAGATCTTCTACTCGTTGCAGGGGGAAGCGCGCACGGTCGGCCTGCCGACGGTGTTCGTCCGCCTGACCGGCTGTCCCCTGCGCTGCCAGTACTGCGACTCCGCCTATGCCTTCAGCGGCGGCGAGATCCAGTCCCTCGACGCCATCCTCGAAACGGTCGCCAGCTACCGGCCGCGCTACGTCTGTGTCACCGGTGGCGAGCCACTGGCCCAGCCGAACTGCATTCCACTGCTGCAGCGCCTGTGCGACGCCGGCTATTCGGTTTCGCTGGAGACGAGCGGGGCGCTGGACATTTCCGCCGTCGATCCGCGCGTGAGCCGAGTCCTCGATCTAAAGACCCCCGGCTCCGACGAAGTCGCGCGCAACCGCTACGAGAACATCGGCCTGCTGACGGCCAACGACCAGGTGAAGTTCGTCCTCTGTTCGCGGGAGGACTACGATTGGGCGGTATCCAAGCTGATCGAGTACCGCCTGGACGAGCGCGCCGGCGAGGTGCTGTTCTCGCCGAGTCATCACCAGTTGGCGCCGCGCGATCTGGCCGACTGGATAGTCGCCGACAATTTGCCTGTGCGCTTCCAGATGCAGTTGCACAAAGTCCTCTGGAACGACGAACCGGGCCGCTGAGGCGCCGACGCTAAGGGTATTCACATGACTCAGAAGAAAGCCGTCATCCTGCTTTCCGGCGGGCTCGACTCCGCCACCGTGGTGGCCATGGCCAAGGCAGAGGGCTACAGCTGCTACACCATGAGCTTCGACTACGGCCAGCGCCATCGCGCCGAACTCCAGGCTGCCGAGCGCGTCGCCCGGCAACTGGGCGTGGTCGAGCACAAGGTCATCGGCCTCAACCTCAACGGTATCGGTGGCTCGGCACTGACCGACAGCAGCATCGATGTACCCGAAGCGCCCAGCGAAGGCATTCCGGTGACCTACGTGCCGGCACGTAACACCGTGTTCCTCTCCCTGGCCCTGGGCTGGGCGGAAGTGCTGGGGGCGCGGGACATCTTCATCGGCGTCAACGCGGTGGATTATTCGGGCTATCCGGATTGCCGCCCGGAGTTCGTCGAGGCCTTCGAGCGCATGGCCAACCTGGCGACCAAGGCAGGCGTGGAGGGCGACGGTTTCCGCATCCAGGCGCCGCTGCAGTACCTGTCCAAGGCGCAGATCATCCAGGCGGGCCTCGCGCGCGGCGTGGATTACGCACTGACGGTGAGCTGCTATCAGGCTGACGATGAGGGTCGTGCTTGCGGCAAATGCGACAGCTGCCGCCTGCGCGCCGAAGGCTTTGCCGCGGCGGGTGTTCAGGACCCAACGAAGTATTTCTGAAATTATTTTCGAAGGGGTGTTGTTTTTACGTTAGAAATCAGTATTATACGCCTCGCGTTGGGTCGTTAGCTCAGTCGGTAGAGCAGTTGGCTTTTAACCAATTGGTCGTAGGTTCGAATCCTACACGACCCACCAAATCGCAAAGCTCCGTGATCTCTGGTCACGGGGCTTTTTCTTTGCGCGCGGAAAAAGGCATTGGTTGAGCCCGCCTGCCCAGTGTGCGCGGCGTGATCCACAGGATGCCGCCCCCTCGTTCACGACAGCCCGGGCCGCTGCCGGTGCGCTCAGGCCGTTGCTCGGTGCACAGCCGAGCCTGACGCGAGAGAAGTGTTCGAGGGCCGGCGCTGGCGGCAACCTGGGCAGCGCTCATGTCGGGCTGCTGAAGGAAGTTGTGGGCTCGCGCCAGGCGCTGTTCGGCCCAATCGGCGACGGAACTGCTGTGCTTGATCTGTTCGACGGATTGCATGGCTGGTCTCCTCCAGGCGCTGCCCCGCTGCCCCGCTGCCCCGCTGCCCCGCTGTTCGGTCGGGGGCTTGCTTGGGAGCCTGTCTGGGGGAAGGCACCAGGTCGCTATTGATGGAAAGCGACCACTTCACCGGTTGAATCGATCAAAGGCGGCGCCCGCCGGAGCCTTGCCACCCGGCGGCTTTGCCCGCATGATCGCGCGCTTCCTTTCGTGGCGAGGTAAAATCGCCCTCCTAGGTAGTCGTACCCTGCAGGTGCAGTCCAAACATGACCCAGATATCCGAACGCCTCCTGGTCCAGGCCCATCTCGCCGCCAAGCAGCCCCGCGTGCTCAGCGCCCAGGAAGAGGCCGAGCTGAAGGCGGCCATCGCCGCCGAGCTGAAGGCGCAGAACGCCGTCCTGGTGGCGCACTACTATTGTGACCCGGTGATCCAGGCGCTGGCCGAGGAAACCGGCGGCTGTGTCTCCGACTCGCTGGAGATGGCCCGCTTCGGTAACCAGCATTCGGCGCAGACCGTGGTGGTCGCCGGCGTGCGCTTCATGGGCGAGACGGCGAAGATCCTCAACCCCGAGAAACGCGTGCTGATGCCGACCCTCGAGGCCACCTGCTCGCTCGACCTGGGCTGCCCGATCGAAGAGTTCTCGGCCTTCTGCGACCAGCATCCCGAGCGCACCGTGGTGGTCTACGCGAACACCTCGGCAGCGGTTAAGGCGCGTGCCGACTGGGTGGTGACCTCCAGCTGCGCGGTGGAGATCGTCGAGCACCTGATGGACAACGGCGAGCCGATCCTCTGGGCGCCCGACCAGCACCTGGGCCGCTACATCCAGCGCGAAACCGGCGCCGACATGCTTCTCTGGGACGGTGCTTGCATCGTCCACGAGGAGTTCAAGGCCAAGCAGCTGGAAGACCTCAAGGCGATCTACCCGGACGCCGCGATCCTGGTCCACCCGGAGTCGCCCGAGGCGGTGGTCGAGCTGGCTGATGCCGTGGGCTCCACCAGCCAACTGATCAAGGCTGCGCAGACCCTGCCGAACAAGCGCTTCATCGTCGCCACCGACCGCGGCATCTTCTACAAGATGCAGCAGCTGTGCCCGGACAAGGAGTTCATCGAAGCCCCCACCGCCGGCAACGGCGCGGCCTGCCGCAGCTGCGCGCACTGCCCGTGGATGGCCATGAACACGCTGGAGCGCACCCTGGCCTGCCTGAAGGAAGGCAGCGGCGAAATCTTCGTCGACCCGGCATTGATCCCCAAGGCGATCAAGCCGCTCAAGCGCATGCTCGACTTCACCCAGGCCGCGCGCCTGAAGGTCACCGGCAACGCCTGACCGTTGCTGCGCGAGTACGAAGAAGCCCGGCCGATGCCGGGCTTTTTCATTTCCTGTAGGAGCGAGGACGCTGATCGCCGGGCAAAAAAAGAGACCCGCGCGGGGCGGGTCTGAAAGTCGCCATGCCGGAGCGTGGCGAGCGTGGTTGTGGCGGACTCAGGCGCTGGCCGGCTGGGCCGCGCTGCGAGCCATGCGCTTGCGCCAGGCGCGATAGAACGGCAGGGCCAGCATCAGCGCCACCAGGGCCCAGGTGCCGATGGCGATGGGGCTGGACCAGAGGATGCTCATCTCGCCGTTGGAGATTGACAGCGCGCGGCGCAGGTTCTGCTCCATCAGGCCGCCGAGGATGAAGCCCAGCAGCAGCGGCGAGAGCGGGAAGTCGAGCTTGCGCAGCAGGTAGCCGAGGATGCCGATGGCGACCATGAGGAACAGATCGAAGGTGGTCGCATGCACCGCATAAACGCCGATGGCGGTGATGATCGCGATGCCCGGCACCAGCGCCCAGTTCGGCACCGAGAGGATGCGGGTGAACACGCGGACCATCGGCACGTTGAGGATGATCAGCATGACGTTGGCGACGAACAGCGAGGCGATCAGACCCCAGACGATGTTCGGCTGTTCCTGGAACAGCAGCGGGCCGGGGGTGATGTTGTACAGGCTCAGCGCGCCGATCATCACTGCGGTGGTGCCGGAGCCGGGCACGCCGAGGGTCAGCATCGGCACCAGGGCGCCGCAGGCCGCGCCGCCGATAGCAGTTTCCGGAGCGGCCAGGCCGCGCAGGTCGCCCTGGCCGAACTTGCCCTTGTCACCGGCCAGGCGCTTCTCGGTCATGTAGGCCACGGCGCTGGCCAGGGTCGCGCCGGCGCCGGGCAGCACGCCCATGATGAAGCCGAGCACGCCGCAGCGCAGGTTGATGACGAATACCGAGGTCGCTTCCTTGAGGTTGAACAGCATGCGCCCGCTGGCTTCAACCGCCTTGTGGCCGTGGTGGGTCTTCTCCAGCAGCAGGAGGATCTCGCTGACCGAGAACAGGCCCAGCACCAGCACCACGAACTGGATACCGTCGGCGACGTGGATGCTGTCGAAGGTGAAGCGGTACACGCCGCTGTTGGCGTCGATGCCGACGCTCGACAGGAACAGCCCGAGCAGCGCTGCGAGCAGGGTCTTCAGCGGCCGGTCGCCGGCCAGTCCGCCGAGCGCGACTATGGCGAAGACCATCAGCACGAAGTACTCCGCAGGCCCGAAGGCGATCGCCCAGTTCGCCAGGAGCGGGGCGAACAGCACCATGCCGCAGGTGGCGATGAAGGCACCGATGAACGAGCTCCATGCCGACAGCGACAGCGCCACGCCGGCCAGCCCTTGGCGCGCCATGGGGTAGCCGTCGAGCGTGGTCATCACGGTGGAGGCTTCGCCGGGGATGTTCAGCAGGATCGACGAGATTCGCCCGCCGTATTCGCAGCCCAGGTAGACCGCAGCCAGCAGGATCAGCGCCGACTCCGGTGGCAGGCCGAGGGCGAAGGCCACCGGGATCAGCAGGGCGACGCCGTTGATCGGGCCGAGGCCGGGGAGCAGGCCGACCACGGTGCCGATCAGGGTGCCGGCCAGGGCGGTGGCCAGGTTGTATGGGGTCAGGGCGACTTCGAAGCCCTGGCCGAGGTAGTTCAGGGTATCCATGGCGAATTCCTCAGAAGGGCAGGGCGTCGAGCACGCCGCGCGGCAGCGGCACGTCCAGGGCGTGGTCGAAGAGCAGGAACAGGCCGACGGCCAGCAGGCTGCAGGTAATCACGCTGTGGGCCGGGCGTCCGCCATAGAGCAGGGCGATGAAGCTGCCGACCAGGGCGCTGGAGAGGATGAAGCCCAGGGGTTCGAAGAGCCCGGCGTAGACCAGCAGCAGGGCGACGCAGGCGACCACCTTGCGCAGCAGCGCGCCTTCCAGCGGCGCTTCGTCGTCCTCCCGCGCGGGAGCCGGGCGCAGGATCAGCCAGGCCAGGCCGATCACCATCAGGCCCAGGCAGAGCAGGGGGTAGGCGCGCGGGCCCACCGGTTCGTAGGAGAAGGCGGCCTGGTAGTGCCAGGCCTCCATGGCCAGGCCGAGACAGGCCAGCAGCCAGGCGCCGGCGAACAGGCGCTGGGGCAGCGAATGAGCGTGCATGGGCGAGTCCTCGCGGCTTACTGGATGAGGCCGAATTCCTGGGCCAGTTGGCGGTAGTGCGTGACCTGCTGCTTCACGTAGCTATCCAGTTCTGGGCCGGTCATGGCGAAGGGGAAGAGCTCCCGCTGGTCGCGCAGCTTGGCGAAGTCCTCGGATGCCAGCAGCTTGTCGAAGGAGGCCTTCCAGAACTGGTAGTCCTCGTCGCTGACCTTCGGCCCGACGTAGAAACCACGCACCACCGGCCAGACGATATCGAAGCCCTGCTCCTTGGCCGTGGGGATGTCGGTCATGCCTTCGTCCTTCAGGCGTTCCTCGGAGAACACTGCGAGCATGCGCATCTTGCCGGCGCGGATGTGCGGCATGGAGTCGGAGATATCCGTGCTGCCGACCTGGATATGCCCGCCAAGCAGCGCCGTGGCGATCTCGCCACCGCCTTCCAGCGCGACGTAGCGCAGCTGCTTCGGATCGATGCCGGCGGCCTTGGCCAGCAGCGCGGTCTGCATCCAGTCCTGGCTGCCGACAGTGCCGCCGGAGCCGATCACCACCTTGCTCGGGTCGGCCTTGAGCGCGGCGACCAGGTCGGCGAGGTTCTTGTACGGTGAGTCGGCACGCACGGCGATGGCGCCATAGCTGGTGCCGATGGCGGCGAGCCACTTAACCGCGTTCTCGTCGTAGCGGCCGAACTTGCCCTGGGCGAGGTTCAGCAGCGAGCCGCTGGAAAAGGCGGTGATGGCGTTGCCGTCGGCCGGGCGCTGGGCGACCACGGCGTTGTAGGCGACGGCGCCGACGCCGCCGGGCATGTAGGTCACGCGCATGGGGCTGGCCAGCATCTTCTGTTCGAGCAGGGCGCTCTGCGCCAGCTTGCAGGTCAGGTCGAAGCCGCCGCCGGGCGCCGCCGGGGCGATGCATTCCGGACGCTTGGGTTCGGCCAGGGCGACACTGCTGGCGAGCAGGGCGCCGGCGGCGAGCAGCAGGGGAAGGGTGCGGAGTTTGGTCATTTTCGGAGGCCTCGTTCTTGTTGTTGGTTTACCAGATCGCCACGGAGTAGGTCAGGTAGATGCGGGTTTCATCGGCGTCACGGGTGAAGTTGGAGCGGTAGGTCGCATTGCGTACGCGTACGCCGAAGTCCTTCAACGGGCCGCTCTGCACGACGTACTTGAGGTCGGTGTTGCGCTCCCATTCGCGGCCTTCGCCGCTGCGCCCGTTGATCTCGGCGTTGTCGCCCTTCACGTAGCGGTTCATCAGGCTCAGCCCGGGCAGGCCGAAGGCGGCGAAGTCGAAGTCGTGGCGCAGTTGCCAGGAGCGCTCGTGGGCGTCGGCGAAGTCGCCGATCTGCACGAAGTTCACCAGGTAGGGGTTGCTGCCATCGATGTAGGGGAAGGCGCTGTCGCCATCCATCTGCTGCCAGGCGGCGCTGAACTTCTGCGCGCCTATGGCGTAGCCGAGCATGCCGTTGAAGGCGCGGTTGTCGATGCGTCCGCCTCGGGCGGAGCCGTCGTCGTCGCTGATGGCCAGGCGCAGGTCGGCGCTGAACTTGCCGTCGCCGAGCTTGTGGCTGGCCAGCAGGCCGACGAAGTGCTGGCGGTAGACCTCGTCCAGTTCGGCGTAGTGATAGCGGCCGGTGAGGCTGTCGTTGAACTTGTAGTCGCCGCCTGCGAGGTCGTAATGCTCGCCGGCCACGGTGCCGAGGAAGCGCTTGTTCTTGTTGTTCAGCGCCAGGTCCTGGAAGTCTGTGGAGTCGCGGTCCTTGGCCTTCTCCAGGCGTCCGCCGGTGAAGTCCAGGCCGGGCAGGTCGCGCGACTCCAGCAGGCCGCCCTCGAAGGTCTGTGGGAACAGCCGGCTGTCGTTGGGCTGCAGAGTG
Source organism: Pseudomonas sp. QL9 (assembly GCF_041409665.1). Lineage (NCBI taxonomy): Bacteria > Pseudomonadati > Pseudomonadota > Gammaproteobacteria > Pseudomonadales > Pseudomonadaceae > Pseudomonas > Pseudomonas sp. QL9. The sequence continues at coordinate 1,237,386 of NZ_CP166971.1, read as the reverse complement.
GGCAGGTCGGGGATCAGGCTGCCGAGCTTGAGCTCGCTTTTCGACACCTTGAACTTCGCGGTCAGCCCGAGCTTGCTGTACTCGTCGGCGGCGCGGCCGTCGTCGTGGGTCGGCAGCAGGCCGGTGCCGGTGCGTTCGGGGCTGGAATCGAGCTTCAGGCCGAGCATGCCCAGGGCGTCGAGGCCGATGCCGACGGTGCCGTCGGTGTAGCCGGACTGATAGTCGAGGATGAAGCCTTGTGCCCACTCTTCGCGCTTGGACTGGCCGGCGCCGTCGCGGAAGTCGCGGTTGAAGTAGATGTTCTGGGCTTGCAGCTTGAGGCTGCTGTCTTCGATGAAGCCACTGGCGTTGGCTTCGCCAGCCAGGCCGCCGAGGGCGAGGGCGGCGGGAATCAGGCGGAAATAAGCGGGAACGGCTGTGCGCTCAGGCTGCTGGGCAGTCAGCATCGGTGGTCTCCATTTCTTGTTCTTGTCGCGGAGGCGCCACGCCGCCTTCCGAATCGGGGACGATCTACGTCGTCTGCCGGCGATCCTAGCGCCGCTGCCTTTCACCAGGCTTTCAGCCATTCACAGGCGCCCACGGACGAGTAAACTGCGCGGTCATCCCATCCCGAGCGAGGACTACCGCGGTGCGCATTCTGCTGGTCGAAGACCATCCCCAGCTCGGCGAGAGCGTGCAGCAGGCCCTCAAGGGCGCCGGCTGGACGGTGGACCTGTTGCGCGACGGCATTGCCGCCGACCTGGCGCTGGCCAGCGAGGAATACGCCCTGGCAATCCTCGACGTCGGCCTGCCGCGCCTGGACGGCTTCGAGGTGCTGGCGCGCCTGCGCGGGCGCGGCAAGACCCTGCCGGTGCTGATGCTGACCGCGCGCGGCGAAGTGAAGGACCGCGTGCACGGGCTCAATCTCGGGGCCGACGATTACCTGGCCAAGCCATTCGAGTTGAGCGAGCTGGAGGCGCGGGTGAAGGCACTGCTGCGGCGTAGCGTGCTCGGCGGCGAGCAGCAGCAGAGTTGCGGCAACCTTGTCTACGACCTGGGGGCGCGGCGTTTCTCCCTGGGCGGCGAGGGGCTGACCCTGACCTCCCGCGAGCAGGCCGTGCTGGAGGCCCTGATCGCCCGGCCCGGTCGGGTGATGAGCAAGGAGCAACTGGCGGCCCAGGTATTTGGCCTGGACCAGGAGGCCAGCGCCGACGCCATCGAAATCTACGTGCACCGCCTGCGCAAGAAGCTCGAAGGCAGCGGCGTGCGCATCGTCACCTTCCGCGGGCTGGGCTACCTGCTCGAGGCCCTGGATGCCTGAGGCACGCCTGCCCGGCACGGGCAGCCTGCGCGGGCGCCTGCTCTGGCGGCTCGGCGCCATGCTGCTGGTGCTGTTGCTGCTGGGCAGCGTGGCCACCTACTGGCGCGCCCGGCATGCCTCGGACATCGCCTACGACCGCACCCTGCTGGCCTCGGCGCGGGACATAGCCAGCGGGCTCTACGACAGCAACGGCGCACTGCGCGCCAACGTGCCCTACGTGGCCTTGGACAGCTTCGCCTACGACAGTGCCGGGCGCATCTTCTACCAGGTGATCGACACCCAGGGGCAGTCCATCTCCGGCTACGAAAACCTGCCGCCACCGCCGCCGGGCACGCCGCGCACCAATGACTATCCGGCGCTGGCGCGTTTCTACGATGCTGAATTCCAGGGCCAGGACGTGCGCGTGGTCAGCCTGGCCCAGCCGGTGAGCCAGCCGACGGTCAACGGCATGGCGGAAATCCGCGTGGCGGAAACCCTGGGCGCGCGCGAGCGTCTCGCCCGCGACCTGCTCGCCGATACCCTGCTGAACCTGGCGTTGTCGGCCCTGGCCGCGCTGGCGATGGTTTGGTACGCGGTGAGTGCCGGCTTGCGCCCGCTCGATCGGCTGCGCGCCGCGGTGGAGGAGCGCCAGCCCGACGACCTGCGGCCGCTGCCGCTGGTCCGCGTGCAACGAGAGCTGCGCCCGCTTGTTGCGGCGCTCAACCATTTCACCGCACGTCTACTCGGCCTGTTCGAGCGTCAGTCGCACTTCATCGCCGATGCCTCCCACGAACTGCGCACTCCACTCGCGGCCTTGAAGGCGCGGTTGGAACTGGGCCTGCGCGAAGACGATCCGCAACGCTGGCGTTCGACGCTCGAAGAGGCCGTGCAGTACACCGACAAGGTCACCGGCCTGGCCAACCAGCTGCTTTCGCTGGCACGGATCGAAAGTGGCGCACGCGCTATTGCCGAGGGGGGCGGGGAGCTCATCGAACTCGGCCAACTGGCGCGCGAGCAGGGCATGGTGTTGGCGCCGCTGGCTCATGCGCGGGGTATCGAGCTGGCCTTCGAGGCGGACAGCGCCGCCTGGATCAAGGGCGATCCGACGCTATTGCATGAGCTGCTCGCCAACCTGGTGGACAACGCGCTGGCGCATGCCGCCAGCAGCGTGGTCATCCGCGTCGGCCCGGCGGCGGTGTTGGAAGTGGAAGACGACGGGCCCGGTATTCCGCTCGAGGAGCGCGACAAGGTCTTCCAGCGCTTCTATCGGCGTAGGCAGCAAGGTACCGGTCTGGGGTTGGCTATCGTCGGGGAGATCTGCAGTGCTCACCGCGCGCGCATCGAGCTGGCGTATGGCGAACTGGGCGGGCTGCTGGTCCGGGTTAATTTCCCGGTGGAGGAATTGGCGCGCGCCGAGTGAGTGCTCGGCGCGGCCGTGGTGCGGACGTTACTGGAGCATGCCCATGGCAGCTTCCATGGCAGCCGATAGGTCTTCGTCGTCCTTGAGGTCGGCGTTCGGGTCGATGCCGAGCTTGGCGAAGGCCGGAATACGCGTCCAATCCATCGCCGTGTACGGATGCTGGGTGCCCACGTAGCTCTGCAGCGTGGCGACCTGAACCAGATCGACGTAATCCACCTTCGCCGAGTCGCGCTCGAAGTTCAGGTACTGGCTTGGCACCGAGGCGATGGGCGCCGGGAATTCCCAGGTCTTGAGGATGCGGTCGCCGATGATCGGGTGGATGCGCTCGATCACGTGATTGAGGCTGATGGAGTCGGCCAGCAGTTCGCTGTGCTCCTCGGCATAGGTCAGCACCGGCAGCACGCCGATCTGGTGTACCAGGCCGGCGAGGGTCGCCTGGTCAGGCATCAGGCGGGTGTAGTGGCGGCACAGGGCGTGGCAGATGCCGGCGATCTCGGTGCTCTTGTTCCACACTTCGCGCATCTTGCGGTCGACCACGTCGGAGGTGGCCTGGAACATCTGCTCCATCGCCAGGCCAGTCGCCAGGTTGCTGGTGTAGTTGATGCCCAGGCGGCCGATGGCCATCTGCAAGTCGGTGATTTCCTTGTTGGTGCGCAGCAGCGGGCTGTTCACCACCTTGATGATGCGTGCGGTGAGGGCGGCGTCGTTGCCGATCACCCGGCTCAGGTCCTGGATGCTGACATCCGGGTCCTCGGCCGCTTCGCGAACGCGCAGAGCCACTTCCGGCAGGGTTGGCAGCACCAGCTCGTCGTTGTCGATGGCGCGCAGCAGGTCTTGTTGTACTTTCTCGGCAAGCTTGCTCATGGCGTTTCCTTCAGGGACGCCGGGCTCCCCACCCGGCATGGAATTCGGTCAGCGCTGGATCTCGCGGTCGCTGTCCAGCGTGTAAGGCAGATCCAGCAGGCGCAGCACAGGGCCATCCTCTGCCTGGCCTAGACGGATACGGCCGTCGGTGACGGATTCGTCCGTCAGCACGGCGAGCAGCTCGACGCCAGCGTCCGCGCGCGCGGCCAGCACCACTTCGCCGACGCTGGTGCCGTGCACCGGCGAGAACAGTTCGCTACCAGCTTCCGGCAGGTCCGAGCCGTCGAGCGCCAGGCGGTACAGGCGACGCTTCAGGCGGCCCAGGTACTGCATGCGCGCGACGATCTCCTGGCCGGTGTAGCAGCCTTTCTTGAAGCTCACGCCACCGACAGCCTGCAGGTTGATCATCTGCGGGATGAACAGCTCGCGGGTGGCGCCGAAGACTTGGCCAACGCCAGCGCGGACTTGGGCCAGCAGCCAGTCGTTGAGGTTGCCTTCGTTCAGGCTGGCGTCCAGCAGCTCGCGGATTTCTGCGGCGCGCGCGGCGGGCACCCAGAGTTCGGCGCGGCCTTCACCCAGACGAACGGCAAGCAACTCGCCGGCGCGGGCAACGCTATCGGTGGCAGCCGGAAGGGTCAGATCCAGGCTGGCGAGCACGGCGTCGCCGCCGATCAACCCGAAGCGCGTCCAGTCGCCGCTAGCGTCGCTCAGGGTGGCCTTGGAGAAGACTGCGTACTTCTTCAGGTCGGCCAGCTGCGCTTCCAGCAGCTCGGCGGCCATGGCCAGCAGGAAGCCTTCGCCCTGGGCGAGGATGCGGAAGCTGGACAGCATGCGGCCCTTGGGCGTACAGCGCGCGCCCAGGCTGGAGGTTCCGGCGTCGAGGTAGTTGAGATTGCAGGTGACCTGGCCCTGGAGGAATTTGCTGGCGTCCACGCCTTGGATGGCAAGGACCCCTTCGTGGGTCAGGGCGGTGTAGAGCGCGGAATCGGCCATTACGTGTCGCTGGAAGAAAGTTAGGGGCCTCATCATAGAGCCGGGACCTGCGCTTGTCAGCGGGTGCCGGGAGGGCGGGGCATGCGTATAATGCCGCTCGCTTCACGGAATCGGGCTGGCGCCCTGCCGGGAGCTTTCGATGTAGCGCCGAGGAACCGCAGATGACCGACGAAACCGAACTGAAACGACTCTTCTGGCACAGCCGCCGCGGCATGCTGGAACTCGACGTGCTGCTGGTGCCTTTCGTGCAGGAGGTCTACCCGGGTCTCGACGCGGAGAACCAGGCGCGCTTCCGCAAGCTGCTCGAGTGCGAGGACCAGGACATGTTCGGCTGGTTCATGCAGCGCGGCGAGCCGGAAGATGCCGACCTGCGCCACATCGTTCGCATGATCCTGGATCGTGTCCAGCCGCATTGATCCCTTCGAATGCCGCTGGCGGCCCTCCACCTGGCTGCTGGCGGCATATCTGGCCTGCCTTGCGCTGGCCATCGCGGCGCTGTTGCTTGCCGCCATACCTCCTCTCTGGCAGATCCTGGGTCTGCTGCTCTGCTTGTCCCACGCCCTCTGGGCATTGCCGCGACAGATTCTGCTGCGAAGTCCGCAATCCTTCGGCGCCCTGCGTCACGATAACGAAGGCTGGCAGCTGTGGTGTCCGCACCAGGGCTGGAGCCCGGTGCAGCTGTGTGCCGACAGCCTGGCGCTGCCTAGTCTGATCGTGTTGCGTTTCCGGTTGCCCGGCAGCCTCATCACGCGCGGTCTGTGCCTGCCGGCCGACAGCCTGGCGCCGGATGAACACCGGCGCCTGCGGCTGCGCTTGCGCTTCAGTCGTGATAGGTGGGCGGCGCCAGAATAGTGTCGTGCGCTTCAGGTAACTGCTGCGGATAGTCCAGGGTGTAATGCAGGCCCCGACTCTCGTGGCGGCGCATGGCCGAATGGATGATGAGCTCGGCGACCTGGGCCAGGTTGCGCAGCTCGATCAGGTCGCGGCTGACCTTGTAGTTGCTGTAGAACTCGTCGATCTCGCTGAGCAGCATGCGTACGCGGTGCTCGGCACGTTGCAGGCGCTTGTTGGTGCGCACGATGCCAACGTAGTCCCACATGAATCGCCGCAGTTCGTCCCAGTTGTGCGCAATGATCACGTCTTCGTCGGAGTCGGTGACCTGGCTGGCGTCCCAGCTCGGCAGCGCTTGCGGCTCCGGCGTCTGCGCCAGGCGTACCTGAATGTCGGCGGCAGCCGAGCGGGCATAGACGAAGCATTCGAGCAGCGAATTGCTGGCCATGCGATTGGCGCCATGCAGACCGGTGAAGCTGGTTTCGCCGATGGCATACAGGCCCGGGACATCTGTATGACCGTGCTCGTCCACCAATACGCCGCCGCAGGTGTAGTGGGCGGCAGGGACCACCGGGATCGGCTCTCGGGTGATATCGATGCCGAATGCCAGGCAGCGTTCGTAGACGGTGGGGAAGTGTTCCTTGATGAACTCGGCCGGCTTGTGGCTGATGTCCAGGTACACGCAATCGGCACCCAGGCGTTTCATCTCGTGGTCGATGGCGCGGGCGACAATGTCCCGCGGCGCCAGTTCGGCGCGCGGATCGAAGCGTTTCATGAAGCGCTCGCCGCTGGGCAGGCGCAGGTACGCACCTTCGCCGCGCAGCGCTTCGGTGATCAGGAAACTCTTGGCCTGCGGGTGGTAAAGGCAGGTGGGGTGGAACTGGTTGAACTCCAGGTTGCCGACGCGGCAGCCGGCGCGCCAGGCCATGGCGATGCCGTCGCCGGAGTTGCCGTCCGGGTTGCTGGTGTAGAGGTAGACCTTGCTGGCGCCGCCGGAGGCAAGCACGGTGAAGCGCGCGGCGAAGGTGTCGACCTCGCCACTGTCGCGGTTCAGCACATAGGCGCCGAGGCAGCGTTGCCCGGGCAATCCCAGCTTGCGCTCGGTGATCAGGTCGACGGCGACCCGCTGCGGCAGCAATTCGATGTTCGGACGCTGCCTGGCTTTCTCCAGCAGGGTGTTGAAGATGGCCGCGCCGGTGGCATCGGCGGCATGGATGATACGCCGGTGACTGTGGCCGCCCTCGCGGGTCAGGTGGAACTCGAAGCCGCGATCCTCGCGTGCCGGTTCGCTGTCGCGGGTGAAGGGTACGCCCTGGTCGATGAGCCACTGGATGGATTCGCGGCTGTGCTCGACGGTAAAGCGCACGGCGTCTTCGCGGCAGAGGCCGGCGCCGGCATTCAGGGTGTCTTCGACGTGGGATTCAACGGTGTCGGTGTCGTCAAGCACTGCCGCGACGCCACCTTGGGCCCAGAACGTCGAGCCTTGCGCCAGTTCGCCTTTGCTGAGCACTGCGATGCGCAGGTTATCAGGCAGGGTGAGGGCCAGCGTCAGGCCCGCAGCACCGCTGCCGATCACTAGTACATCATGCTGAAAATGCTCGCTCATGCGCTGACTCCCGATGGTGGCGGCCTAGTATATAGATGGGGGGAGCGGCACAATAGCGGCCTTCTGCCCGAGTACAGCGCAGCGCCCAGGCTGCAGCTCATGTACACGGGTGTCGCGACTGGAACTTTTTCCAGTCATTCCGGTTCTAACGGTGAATGTCTGAAGCCTTTTTCTGTAATCAAAAGTGGACAGGAAAAGGCGGCGGTTGTTCGTCCGTTACAGTGATTTCAGCGGCCTGATACAGAGAATTCGGGCCGGTTTCCGCGAAGCGGTAAAAAAAACTGTGCGGCGTACGCCTGGAGGGGAGAACTTTTGCGAAACGTCCGAGTCTATTTTGGCAAGGTGATTATGCAGGGCACTCGCAGCTCCTTCAGGCACGTAGAGGAGCATGCATGCTAACCCAGGAACAGGATCAGCAACTGGTAGAACGGGTACAGCGCGGAGACAAGCGGGCATTCGATCTGCTGGTAATGAAGTACCAGCACAAGATCCTCGGCCTGATCGTGCGGTTCGTGCACGACGCCCAAGAGGCCCAGGATGTCGCCCAGGAAGCATTCATCAAGGCGTATCGCGCTTTGGGCAACTTCCGCGGCGAAAGTGCCTTCTATACCTGGCTGTACCGGATTGCCATCAACACCGCGAAAAACCACTTGGTGGCTCGCGGTAGACGGCCTCCAGACAGTGATGTAACAGCCGAGGACGCGGAATTCTTCGAGGGCGATCACGCGCTGAAGGATATCGAGTCACCGGAGCGGGCAATGTTGCGGGATGAGATCGAGGAAACGGTCCATCGCACCATCCAGCAGTTGCCAGAGGACTTGCGTACGGCTTTGACCCTGCGCGAATTCGAGGGATTGAGCTACGAGGATATCGCCACCGTGATGCAATGCCCGGTGGGAACCGTCCGCTCACGGATCTTCCGTGCGCGGGAGGCGATAGACAAAGCTTTGCAGCCTTTGCTGCATGATGAGTCCTGATACGGCGGCAAAAGCCAAGAGAGGTACGCCATGAGTCGTGAAGCCCTGCAGGAGTCGCTGTCCGCTGTGATGGATAACGAAGCGGATGAGCTCGAACTGCGCCGCGTGCTCGCAGCCTGCGGCGAAGATGCGGAATTGCGCGCGACCTGGTCGCGCTACCAGTTGGCACGCTCAGTCATGCACCGCGAGCCGGTGATGCCGAAGCTGGACATCGCCGCCGCTGTGTCCGCTGCGCTGGCCGAAGAGGCTGCGCCGGCACAACCGCGCCGCAATCCGTGGCGCAATGTCGGCCGTCTGGCGGTCGCCGCCTCGGTGACGCTGGCCGTTCTGGCGGGTGTTCGTCTATACCATCAAAATGACAGCGTTGCTCCTGGTGCGCTGGCCCAGCAAGGCGCCACCCCGCAGATTGCTCTTCCGCAGGTGCAGGGGCCGGCAGTTCTGGCTGGCTACAACCAGGATGAAGACGCGCCGCAGGTCATCACTGGCGGTTCGGGCAGCCCGACCACCTGGCATGAACAGCGGCTTCCCGGGTATCTCCGTCAGCATGCCCAGCAGTCGGCAGTGAACGGAACTGACAGCGCCTTGCCCTATGCGCGTGCCGCGAGCCTGGAAAGTCGCTGATACCCAGTAAGGAGCGACATGCGCGCCACCATTCTGTTGTTCGTCCTTGGCGGTTTGCTGACAGGTCCTGTGCAAGCCGCCGATGCGATGTCTTGGGTCAAGCGCCTCGCGGGTGTCGAGCAGCGACAGAGCTTCCACGGCACCTTCGTCTACGAGCGCAACGGCGTCTTCTCCACCCATGAAATCTGGCATCAGGTCAACGGCGACGGTGCGGTGCGCGAGCGCCTGTTGCAGCTGGACGGGCCGCGCCAGGAAGTGGTGCGCGCCGGCGGAGTCACCCAGTGCATTGCCGGTGGGATGTCCGGCCAGCTCGGCGCGGGGCAGCTGTGGCCAGCGCGTCAGCTGAATGCTGCAGACCTGTCCTCCTGGTACGACATGCGTGTGGTCGGTGAGTCGCGAATCGCCGGTCGCGATGCCGTGGTCGTCGGGTTGGTCCCGCGTGACCAGTATCGCTATGGATTCGAGCTGCACATCGACAAGGAAACCGGGTTGCCCCTGAAGTCCTTGTTGCTCAATGAGAAAGGGCAGATTCTCGAGCGCCTGCAGTTCACCCAGCTGAGCGTCGACGCTCCTGGGGATGACGCCCTCAAGCCTTCGGACAGCTGCCAGGCGGTGCCCGAGGGCAAGCCCAGCGAGGCGTCCAAAGTAGCCTGGCAGTCCGAGTGGGTTCCGCCCGGCTTTACCCTCAGCAGCACATTCATGCGCCGCAGTTCGGTTTCCGATGATCAAGTCGTCAGCCTCGATTACGGCGATGGTCTGGCGCGTTTCTCGATCTTCATCGAGCCGTTGCACGGCGCCAAGATCGACGATGCGCGGACCCAGCTAGGTCCGACCGCGGTAGTCTCCAAGCGCTTGAATACCGAAGACGGCGGAATGATGGTCACTGTCGTCGGTGAGATTCCCAGTGGCACCGCCGAGCGGATCGCCATGTCGGTACGGCCCCGGGCGCAGGGGGCTGCCGGCCAGTGATCGAAGAGCGGGGGCGGGTGGTTGGCGTCGAGCCCGGCGCCGTCTGGGTCGAAACCCTGCGTCAGAGCACCTGCTCCAGTTGCGCCGCGAATGCCGGCTGCGGCCGAGGCGTGTTGCAGCGTTTGGGCGCTGGCGCTTCGCGCGGGCAGGTGCGCGCCCTCTGTGATCTGCATCTGAACATGGGTGATTCCGTGGTGCTCGGCCTGCGCGAAGACCTGCTGCTGAAAAGCGCCCTGATGTTCTACCTGCTTCCCCTGCTTGGACTGTTGTCTGGCGCTCTGCTGGCGCAGTGCTATGGTCTGAGCGATTCCTGGTTGATCGTGGCTGGACTGGCGGGATTCCTCGCGGCCTGGCTGCTGGTGCGTCGCCATGCGCGACGCCATTCGGATGATCCGGCGTCGCAACCCGTCGTGTTGCGCGCGCTGATCACGAGGGCCGAGGGGCCCGCCTAGTCAAACTTCCCTTTCAATACGGGAGCTGTAGTCCATGCAAACCCTGAAACGCAGTATGGCTGCGATGGTCGCCCTGTTGGCTTTGAGCCTGACAGCCGTCGCCCGCGCTGAATTGCCTGACTTCACTCAACTGGTGGAGAAAGCCTCGCCGGCCGTGGTGAACATCAGTACCACGCAGAAGGTGCCGGATCAGGTCGCCAGCGGGCAGATGCCCGATCTTGAAGGCCTGCCGCCGATGTTCCGCGACTTCATCGAGCGCAGCATGCCGCGTGGCCAGGGTGGTCAGCGTCCGCCCCGCGGCGCGCAGCGCGAGGCCCAGTCCCTGGGCTCGGGCTTCATCATCTCCGACGATGGCTACGTGCTGACCAACAACCACGTGGTCGCCGACGCCGACGAGATCGTCGTCCGCCTGTCCGACCGCAGCGAGCACAAGGCCAAGCTGATCGGCGCCGACGCGCGCAGCGACGTGGCCCTGCTGAAGATCGACGCGAAAGGTCTGCCGACCCTCAAGTTCGGCGACTCCGACAAGCTCAAGGTCGGCGAGTGGGTATTGGCCATCGGTTCGCCGTTCGGCTTCGACCATTCGGTGACCGCCGGCATCGTCAGCGCCAAGGGGCGCAGCCTGCCGAACGAGAACTACGTGCCCTTCATCCAGACCGACGTGGCGATCAACCCGGGCAACTCCGGCGGTCCGCTGCTGAACCTGCAGGGTGAAGTGGTCGGTATCAACTCGCAGATCTTCACCCGGTCCGGTGGCTTCATGGGCCTGTCCTTCGCCATTCCGATCGATGTGGCGATGAACGTGGCCGATCAGCTGAAGAAAGGCGGCAAGGTCAGCCGCGGCTGGCTCGGCGTGGTGATTCAGGAGGTCAGCAAGGATCTCGCCGAATCCCTCGGTCTGGACAAGCCGGCCGGCGCCTTGGTGGCCCAGCTGGTACAGGATGGCCCGGCAGCGAAGGGCGGCCTGCAGGTTGGCGACGTGATCCTCAGCCTCAACGGCCAAGCCATCAACGAGTCGGCCGATCTGCCGCACCTGGTCGGAGGCATGAAGCCGGGCGACAAGGCGTCTCTGGACGTATTCCGCGATGGTTCGCGCAAGACCCTGAACATGTCTATCGGCAGTTTGCCGGACGAAGAGGACGAAGTCGCCGCGATGGAAGGGCAAGGTGCCGAGCGCAGCAGCAATAGCCTCGGCCTGACCGTATCCGACCTCAGCGCCGATCAGCGCAAGACCCTGGATATCAAGGGTGGCGTGGTTATCAAGGACGTTCAGGACGGTCCGGCGGCGATGATCGGCCTGCGTCCGGGGGACGTCATCACCCACCTGAACAACCGCCAGGTGGATTCGGCCAAGGCATTCTCCGATATCGCCAAGGCGCTGCCCAAGGGCAAATCGGTCTCCATGCGAGTACTTCGTCAGGGGCGCGCCAGCTTCATCACCTTCAAGCTGGGCGATTGACCGGCTAGGACGGAAAAGGGCGGTGTTCACCGCCCTTTTTCATGTCCGACGAACTGCCGCGGGCGTGACGTGCCGCGGCATTTTCAGGTAAACTCCCCGGCTATTTTTCGGCGGATCACCGCCTTCAGCCTTCCGAGTGTGTCAAGCCGTGAGTGACCTGAGTCATATCCGCAATTTCTCCATCATCGCCCACATCGACCATGGCAAGTCGACCCTGGCCGACCGCTTCATCCAGATGTGCGGTGGTCTGTCCGACCGCGAGATGGAGGCCCAGGTCCTCGACTCCATGGACCTCGAGCGTGAGCGCGGCATCACCATCAAGGCCCACAGCGTCACCCTTCACTACAACGCGAAGGACGGCAAGACCTACCAGCTGAACTTCATCGATACTCCCGGCCACGTCGACTTCACCTACGAAGTCAGCCGCTCGCTGGCCGCCTGCGAGGGCGCGCTGCTGGTGGTGGATGCCGGCCAGGGTGTCGAGGCGCAGTCGGTGGCCAACTGCTACACCGCCATCGAGCAGGGCCTGGAAGTCATGCCGGTGCTGAACAAGATGGACCTGCCGCAGGCCGATCCGGACCGCGTTAAGGACGAGATCGAAAGCATCATCGGCATCGATGCCACTGACGCCGTGGCCTGCTCCGCGAAGAGCGGCATGGGTGTTGACGAGGTGCTCGAGCGCCTGGTCGCGACCATTCCGCCGCCCGAGGGCGAGATCGAGGCGCCGTTGCAGGCGCTGATCATCGACTCCTGGTTCGACAACTACCTGGGCGTGGTCTCGCTGGTGCGCGTCAAGCACGGCCGCGTCAAGAAGGGCGACAAGATCCTGGTGAAGTCCACCGGCAAGGTCCACCAGGTGGACAGCGTCGGCGTTTTCACACCGAAGCACACCGAGACTCCGGACCTCAAGGCCGGCGAGGTAGGCTTCATCATCGCCGGCATCAAGGAAATTCTGGGCGCGCCGGTGGGCGATACCCTGACCCTGTCCAACACCCCGGACGTGGAAGTACTGCCGGGCTTCAAGCGTATCAAGCCGCAGGTCTACGCCGGACTTTTCCCGGTCAGCTCTGATGACTTCGAGGACTTCCGCGAAGCCCTGCAGAAACTGACCCTGAACGACGCTGCGCTGCAGTACGAGCCGGAGAGCTCCGAGGCCCTGGGCTTCGGCTTCCGCATCGGCTTCCTCGGCATGCTGCACATGGAGATCATCCAGGAGCGCCTGGAGCGCGAATACGACCTGGACCTGATCACCACCGCGCCGACCGTGATCTTCGAGATCGTGCAGAAGAACGGCGACATCCTTTATGTCGACAACCCGTCCAAGCTGCCGGATATCTCGTCCATCGACGAGATGCGCGAGCCGATCTGCCGTGCCACCATCCTCGTGCCCCAGGAGCACCTGGGCAACGTCATCACCCTTTGCATCGAGAAGCGCGGCGTGCAGCGCGACATGCACTTCCTCAGCGGCCAGGTCCAGGTGATCTACGACCTGCCGATGAACGAAGTGGTGCTGGACTTCTTCGATCGCCTGAAGTCGACCAGCCGCGGCTATGCCTCGCTCGACTACAGCTTCGACCGCTTCGAGCCGGCCAACCTGGTCCGTCTCGACGTGCTGATCAACGGCGAGAAGGTAGACGCCCTCGCTCTGATCGTTCACCGCGACAACGCCCCCTACAAGGGCCGTCAGCTGGTGGAGAAGATGAAAGAGCTGATCCCGCGGCAGATGTTCGACGTGGCGATTCAGGCGGCCATCGGTGGGCAGATCATCGCCCGTTCGACGGTCAAGGCGCTCAGGAAGAACGTGCTGGCCAAGTGCTATGGTGGTGATGTGAGCCGTAAGCGCAAGCTGCTGGAGAAGCAGAAGGCCGGTAAGAAACGGATGAAACAGGTCGGTAGCGTGGAGATTCCGCAGGAAGCCTTCCTCGCCGTGCTCAAAGTGGACAGTTAGATTCTATGACGCTGAATTTCCCGCTGTTGCTGGTGATCGCCGTTGCCGTTTGCGGCGCTCTGGCCCTGGTCGACCTGGTGCTCTTCGCACCGCGTCGCCGAGCCGCCATCTCCGCCTACCAGGGCTCGGTCACCGAGCCCGATCCGGAAGTGCTGGACAAGCTGAACAAGGAGCCCGTGCTGGTCGAGTACGGCAAGTCCTTCTTCCCGGTGCTGTTCATCGTGCTGGTGCTGCGCTCCTTCCTGGTCGAACCGTTCCAGATTCCGTCCGGCTCGATGAAGCCGACCCTGGAAGTCGGTGATTTCATCCTGGTCAACAAGTTCGCCTACGGCATCCGCCTGCCGGTGCTGGACACCAAGGTGATCCCGGTTGGCGACCCGCAGCGCGGCGATGTGATGGTGTTCCGCTATCCCAGCGACCCGAACATCAACTACATCAAGCGTGTGGTTGGCGTGCCGGGCGACAAGATCCGCTACACCAGCGACAAGCGCCTGTACATCAACGACCAGTTGGTGGCGCAGCAACTGCTCGGCGAGGAGCCGGGCAGCCTGGGCAGCGTTACGCTGTTCAAGGAAAAGCTGGGTGACGTCGAACACCTGATCCGCCAGGAGATGACTCGCTACCGCATCGAGCCGGGTCGCGAATGGCAGGTGCCGGCCGGCCATTACTTCATGATGGGCGACAACCGCGACAACTCGAACGACAGCCGCTACTGGAACGATCCGCGCATTCCCAAGCAGCTGCTGGGCATGGTTCCGGACCGCAACATCGTCGGCAAGGCATTTGCCGTATGGATGAGCTGGCCGGATCCGAAGCTGCACAACCTGCCGAACTTCTCGCGGGTTGGCGTGATTCACTGATTGTGAGATGCGTCGAGCGCCGACCCTGCAGTCGGTGCTAGAACGATAAGGCGGGGCTGCACGCGGGGAGCGGGTCAGCCCCGCTTGCACTTGGAACCGCCACCGGCGGGACATAAGAACCATACCGACAATGAGGTCGCCATGACTTACGCGCATTCGCAGAAGGGGCTGTCGCTGCTGGGCTGGATGGTAGTGCTGGCTATTGTGGCGTTTTTTGCCAGTACGGCGTTCAAGATCATTCCGCACTACCTGGACTATTACTCCATCGAGAAAGCCATCACTTCGGTGGAAACCGACAAGGCCGCGGAGGTGCGCAGCGTCCCGGAGTTCTACTCTTACGTGGACAAGGCGCTGACCATCAACAACATTCGTGACCTGAAGCTTCAGGATGCGATGGATGTGCAACTGGACAACAACGAGTTCCGCGTGCACCTGAAATATGAAAAACGCGAACCGCTGATCGAGAACCTCGATCTGGTGGTCCACTTTGACAAAGACTTCCGTGTAAGAACACCGTGAGCAATACCCTGGACCGACTCGAGCGCAAGCTCGGCTACACCTTCAAGGACCAGGACCTGATGGTCCTGGCCCTGACGCACCGCAGCTTCGCCGGGCGCAATAACGAGCGCCTGGAGTTCCTTGGCGACGCCATCCTCAACTTCGTCATCGGCGAGGCGCTGTTTACCCACTTCCCGCAGGCCCGCGAGGGGCAGCTGTCGCGCCTGCGCGCGCGGCTGGTCAAGGGCGAGACCCTGGCCTTGCTGGCCCGTGGCTTTGAGCTGGGCGACTACCTGCGCCTGGGCTCCGGCGAGCTCAAGAGCGGCGGCTTCCGTCGCGAGTCGATCCTCGCCGACGCCATGGAAGCGCTGATCGGCGCCATCTACCTGGATACCGGCATGGACTCCGCGCGCGAGCGCATCCTCGCCTGGCTCGGCCCGCAACTGCGCGAGCTGACCCCGGTAGACACCAACAAGGACCCCAAGACGCGCCTGCAGGAGTTCCTGCAATCGCGTGCCTGCGAACTGCCGCGCTACGACGTGGTGGATATCCAGGGCGAACCGCATTGCCGGACCTTCTTCGTCGAGTGCGAAGTGGCCCTGCTGAACGACAAGACCCATGGTCATGGCGGCAGTCGCCGCATCGCCGAGCAGGTGGCCGCCGCCGCCGCGCTGGTGGCCCTGGGCGTGGAGAATGGCCATGACTGAACAACTCGACGACCTCAGCCGCTGCGGCTACGTCGCCATCGTCGGCCGCCCCAATGTGGGCAAGTCGACGCTGCTCAACCACATCCTCGGGCAGAAGCTGGCCATCACCTCGCGCAAGCCGCAGACGACTCGCCACACCCTGCTGGGCATCAAGACCGAAGGTCCGATCCAGGCGGTGTACGTCGACACCCCCGGCCTGCACAAGGACAACGACAAGGCGCTCAACCGTTACATGAACCGCTCGGCCAGTGCCGCGCTGAAGGACGTCGACGTGGTGATCTTCGTCGTCGACCGCACGCGCTGGACCGATGAGGACCAGATGGTTCTCGACCGCGTGGTGCACGTCACTTGCCCGGTACTGATCGCGGTGAACAAGGTCGACCGCATGGAAGACAAGGCCGAGCTGCTGCCGCACCTGGCATGGCTAACCGAGCAACTGCCGAAAGCCGAAGTGGTGCCGATTTCCGCCCAGCACGGGCAGAACCTCGAGCTGCTCGAGCAGCTGGTTGCCGAGCGTCTGCCGGAAAGCGAGCACTTCTTCCCGGAAGACCAGATCACCGACCGCAGCAGCCGCTTCCTCGCCGCGGAACTGGTGCGCGAGAAGATCATGCGCCAGCTTGGCGCCGAGCTGCCGTACCAGATCACCGTGGAGATCGAAGACTTCAAGCAGGAAGGCAACGTCCTGCATATCCACGCGTTGATCCTGGTGGAACGCGAAGGCCAGAAGAAGATCATCATCGGCGACAAGGGCGAGCGCATCAAAAGCATCGGCCAGAACGCGCGCAAGGACATGGAAGTGCTGTTCGACTCCAAGGTCATGCTCAACCTCTGGGTCAAGGTCAAAGGCGGCTGGTCCGACGACGAACGCGCCTTGCGTTCGCTGGGCTACGGCGACCTCTGATTTCCATCAGGGCAGCCTGCACCTGCGGGCTGCCTGAAGGCCGCTCCCGCGCATGAGCCTCGTCAGCGTCCCCCTGCCATCCTTCATCCTGCACAGCCGTCCCTACAAGGAAACCAGCGCGCTGGTGGACTTTTTCACGCCTGAGGGACGCCTGCGCGCGGTCCTGCGTGGCGCGCGCGGCAAGTCCGGCGCGCTGGCCCGGCCGTTCGTGCCGTTGGAGGCTGAGTTCCGCGGGCGCAGCGAGCTGAAGAACGTCTCGCGCCTCGAAGCCGCCGGCATTCCCAACTTGCTGGCTGCCGAAGCGCTGTTCAGCGGGCTCTACCTGAACGAGCTGTTGATACGGCTGCTACCGGCGGAAGTCCCGCATCCCGACCTCTTCGAACACTACTGCGCGACCCTGCCACTGCTTGCCGCCGGACGCCCGCTGGAGCCACTGCTGCGCGCTTTCGAATGGCGCCTGCTGGACGAGCTGGGCTATGGTTTCGCCCTCGATCGGGATATTGTCGGACAAGCCGTGGTACCCAAGGGCCTTTACCGCCTGTTGCCGGACGCCGGACTGGAACCGGTGGGCGAGCTGCAGCCGGGGCTGTTCCATGGCGCCGACCTGCTGGCCATGGCCGAGGCGGACTGGAGTGCTCCCGGCGCCCTGGCCGCGGCCAAGCGCCTGATGCGCCAAGCCCTCGCACCCCATCTCGGCGGCCGGCCACTGGTCAGCCGCGAACTCTTCATGAATCGTAAGGAACCTCCCCGTGACTGAAGCCAACCGCATCCTCCTGGGCGTCAACATCGACCACGTGGCGACCCTGCGCCAGGCTCGCGGCACCCGATACCCTGACCCGGTGAAGGCCGCGCTGGACGCCGAGGAAGCCGGCGCCGACGGTATCACCGTGCACCTGCGCGAAGACCGCCGGCACATCCAGGACCGCGACGTACGCGTGCTCGCCGAAGTGCTGCAGACGCGCATGAACTTCGAGATGGGCGTCACCGAGGAAATGATGGCCTTCGCCGAGATCATTCGTCCGGCGCACGTCTGCCTGGTCCCGGAAACCCGTCAGGAGCTGACCACCGAGGGTGGCCTGGACGTCGCCGGACAGGAAGCGCGCATCCATGCTGCCGTGCAGCGCCTGGCCGCCGCCGGCTGCGAAGTGTCGTTGTTCATCGATGCCGATCCGCGGCAGATCGAGGCGTCCGCCCGCGTTGGCGCGCCGGCCATCGAGTTGCACACCGGCCGCTACGCCGACGCCCACAGCGTTGCGGAAACCGCCCAGGAGCTGGCGCGCATCCGTGATGGCGTGGAGTTCGGTCTTTCGCATGGGCTGATCGTCAACGCCGGTCACGGCCTGCACTACCACAACGTCGAGCCGGTGGCGGCAATCGCCGGCATCAACGAGCTGAACATCGGCCACGCGCTGGTGGCCCACGCGCTGTTCGTCGGCTTCAAGCAGGCGGTGGCGGAGATGAAGGCGCTGATCGTGGCAGCGGCCAACCGCTGAGCTCGCGATTCTGGGTCCCCGCGTTCGCGGGGATGACGCCAGGAAGCGTGAGCCTCGAATCCGTCATTCCCGCGAACGCGGGAACCCAGATAACTGTCAGGGCTTGCGCGCCACCAGTGTGGCGCGCAGCGGCGCCGGCAGGCCTTCGATGGTGCGGCTGTGGTCGTGCGGATCGAGGAACTCCGGCAGCGACTGGTAGCGCATCCACTGGGTCGAGCGCTGCTCTTCCACGGTGGTGTGGCTCTGGTCGACGCAACGAACGTCGCTGAAACCGGCACGGCGAAGCCACAGCTCCAGTGCCGGCACCGAGGGCAGGAACCAGACGTTACGCATCTGCGCGTAGCGGTCTTCCGGCACCAGCACGGTGTTTACGTCGCCTTCCACCACCAGGGTTTCCAGCACCAGTTCACCACCACGGCGCAGGCAGTCCTTGAGCGCGTAGAGGTGGTCAATGGGCGAGCGGCGGTGATAGAGAACGCCCATGGAAAACACGGTATCGAAGCCTTCCAGCTTCTCCGGCAGCTCTTCCAGCGTCAGCGGCAGGTGCCAGGCCGGCAGGTCCGGCAGATAACGCTTCATCGCCAGGAATTGGCAGAAGAAAAGCCAGTTCGGATCGACGCCCACCACGCTGCGCGCGCCGGCGCCGAGCATGCGCCACTGGTAGTAGCCGTTGCCGCAACCGACATCGAGGATGCGCTTGCCGGCCAGGTCCAGGTGCGGCGAGACGCGCTCCCATTTCCAGTCCGAGCGCCATTCGGTGTCGATGTGCACGCCGAACACGTCGAACGGCCCTTTGCGCCACGGGATCAGGCCTTGCAGGGCACTGCGCAGCGTATGGCGGGTCGCGTCGTCGCAATCGCCTTCCAGGGCGAAATGCTCGGCCAGCTCCACGATTTGCGTGCGTATCTCGGGCAGTTGGTCGACCGCGCCGAGCCAGCGCTCCAGGTCGCCATGGCCGTCTTCGATCTTGGCGGCGAGTTGCCCGGCGAGGGATTCGCTCCAGGCTTGCAGGGGCGTGCCGGCCAGTTCCCGGCAGAGGCTGTCGAGGGCGAAGCGTTCGATCATGGCAGGGCGATCAGCGAGGCGAAGTTCAGGCACTGGAACCACAGCACCACCTTGGAGAAACCGGCCTGCGCGAGGCGCTCGCGGTGCTCCTCGAGGGTGTCGGGGCGCATCACGTTCTCGATGGCGGTGCGTTTCTGGGCGATTTCCAGTTCGCTGTAGCCATTGGCGCGCTTGAAGTCCAGGTGCAGTTCATTGAGCAGTTCGTGCTCCGCGGCGTCGGCGAAGCGCAGTTTTTCCGAGAGGATCAGCGCGCCGCCGGGCAGCAGGGCCTGGCGGATGCGCTGCAGCAGTTCCAGACGACGCTCCGGCTCGATGAACTGCAGGGTGAAGTTCAGCGCCACCAGGGCGCAGGGCTGGAAGTCCATCTGCAGGATGTCCGCTTCCACCAATTCGGCGGGCAGCAGCTCCTGGTACATGGCGTCCTGTGCGCTGAGGTATTCACGGCAGCGGGCGAGCATGGCGGCGGAGTTGTCCACGCCGATCACCCGGCAACCGTCGGTCTTCACGTGGCGGCGCAGCGCCTGGGTCACTGCGCCCAGCGAGCAGCCCAGGTCGTAGAGCCGGCTGCCCGGCTGGGCGAAGCGCGCACCGAGCACGCCGATATTCTCGACGATGGTCGGGTAGCCCGGCACCGAGCGCTTGATCATGTCCGGGAAGACGCGCGCCACATCCTCGTTGAAGGTGAAGTCGGCGACGTGGTCCAGGGGCTGGGAGAAGATGCGATCAGATTCGCTCACGCGAAGGGCCTCGGTACGGATGCTGCGGAAAGCCGGCGGACCGCCAGGGTTGGCGCCGGGTGCGCATTGTAGCCGAGCAGGGCGGTCGGCCCAACCGTCGGGCGACGGGGGCTGGGGTTACTTGAGCTGGTCGGAGAAGTATTCGCCGGCGCCTTGCAGCGGGCCGAGGGGGTTCTTCTTGTCTTCGACGCGGCGGATGTTCGGTTCGCCGTTGCTGACCTTGTGCACCACCACATCGTCGATCAGCACGAACACCGGACGGAACGACCAGCCCTGGACCTGGCGGCGCTTGCGGAAGTTGAACAGGTCGGCCCAGAAGCTGCCGACGCGCTGGCTGTCGGTCTTGCTGAAGTCGAAGGAGTAACCGATGCAACGATCCTTGGCCTGCAGGCAGGTCACCAGGCCGTCCGGCAGGTAGTCGATGGGAATGTTCGGCTGTACGAAGAGCAGACGCACGTCGATGAACGAGAGCATCTTGGCGTTGCCTTGGCTCAGCGGATCGAAGCCCAGGCTGAGGAGCTGGGAGCGCGTGGTCCTGCCGGGCACGACCTGTTCGTAGCGGTGCTGGGCATCCTGGTAATCGAGGAACGGCGACTGCACTTCTGCACGTTCGCTGGGCAACAGGCTGCCGCACGCGGAAAGCATCAAACAGGCGCACAGCACTACCATCAAACGGACTTCAGCACGCATGAAACGTCTCCATTCGATACTTCCGAGTACCTTGATCTATAGACGATGGGGCGTGTACCTGCCGGACTTTTCTTCGGATGGTCCGCATCAGTCGACAGATACCAGATAGCCGCGCATCAGAGGCTCCCAGGCGCCGCTTTCACGCATGCGGCGCAGGCCCTGGTCTAGCACTTCGAGTCGCGCCGCCGCGTCTTTCAGGTGCGGGCTGAGGGCGACGTACATGGGGCGTTTGTGCGGTAGGCCGCCCGCGCTGCGAACCTGCTTGTCGAGATGCTGCCGATGCAGGTAGCGGTCGTCGATGCGATGGTCCTCGACCAGCACATCGATGCGTCCGAGCAGCAGCTTCTGCAGATTGCGCTCGAGCACGCGTTCGCCACTGAGCACCTGCACCTGCTCAGGGGCGTCGAGGTGGCTGTCGCGCCAGGCGTCGAGTTGCGGGCCGTAGGAGTAGCCCTGGACCAGGCCGATCTTCAGGCTGTCCAGCGAGGCCGGGCCGCGGTACTGCCAGGCACTGTCGGCACGGGTGTAGAAGCGCATTTCCACCCAGCCGATGGGTTCGCGGCCGATCAGCAGGCCTTCGGCCTCCTCGGCGTAGGCGCCGATCACGCCGTCGAGTTGGCCGTCGCGGGCCATCTGCAGGGCGCGTGACCAGGGCAGCGATTGGACTTCGGGGGGTTCGGGCAGCAGGTGCCTCAGGCCCTCGACCAGGTAACCGGGCTTGTTGGGTGTCTCCGGGCAGAGGTACGGACACCAGTCGTCGCCGCCCAGGCGCAGGGGTTCGGCGACGGCGCCCAGGGCGGCTGTACAGAGCAGGGAAGCGATGGCGGATCGCAGCATGGATTGCTCACGTGGCGGATTCCGACAGCGAGTATGGCAGAGCCCTACGCCCGAAACTAACCGAGGCAGCTATGCCGAGCTGGCCTAGCCAGTAGGTGAGCATGATGGCGTAGCCGGAGCCGTCGAAGGCGTCCAGGAAGCGGCTGATGCCGATCATGCTGTCGGACAGCATGAACAGCAGCGCCCCGCTGGCGGCCAACCAGGCGCTGGGTGAAATGGGCGTGGCGAGGCGGGCCAGGGCGCGCCAGAGCATGCTGCTGATGGTCAGGCTGTAGAGGACGATGGGCAGGCGCAGTTCGCCCAATCCGTGGCTGTCGAGAAGCAGGAACAGGCCGATGCCGGGCAGGGCCGCGCAGACCAGAGCCAGTGGGGCGAGTCGCCGCGTTTCGCTGAGGTAGGCGACCAGGTAGGCGACATGGGCGAGCAGGAAGGTGGCGAGCCCTGGGACGAAGGCGTTGAGCGGCCATTCGAGCAGAATGTCGCCGAGCAGCGAGAGGCCCAGGCCGAGCAGAATCCAGCGGCGGTAGGCCGAGGGGTTTGCGGCGCCAACCCACAGGAGCAGGGCGAGGATTGGTAGCGGTTTGCTCAGCATGCGCAGCCAGGGCAGATCCAGCGCCATGCCGAGCAGGTGAGCGAGGCCGCCGAGAACGGCCAGGGGCAGTAGCCAGCGCATGTGCGACTCCTTGTCGGTCAGGAGTCGCCAACATGCCGCAATCGGTGGGGCGGCGCCCAGGCCGGGCGCGTCAGACCGGGTGGTATTTGGCGTCTTGCTCAGCGCGCGCTGATGGCGCAGTCGAAGGTGCGCTCGGGGGCGACTTCGGGTTCCCAGGGGCGGTGGTAGATCAGCTGCAGATGGTCCTCGCCGGTGCCGGCGACGCGGAAGCGCCAGGTGGACTCGCCCGCACTGCCGACCACGCCGGCGTCCTCGGGGTTGTTGTAGACCTCGGGGCCGAGGCTGTGGAGGACGCTAGCCGCCGGATTGCGGATCTCCCAGCGGAAGCCGGTGGTGGGATTGCTCGGCAGCATCAGCACCAGTTCCTGGCCCTGGTGCAGTTTCAGCGGTTTGCAGTCGTGCTCGCTTTCCAGGCTGACCACCGGCTTCTGGCTGGCGCAACCGGCGAGCAACAGCAGGGACAGGGGAAGCAACAGGCGGGGCGACGGCATGACGGCTCCTCGGGCGAGTTCGAATTGGGCCCGAGGATAGCGCAAAGGCCGGGAGGGTTGGCTAGCTCGACGTGCCGTAGGAGCAACTGTCCTTTGGGCTCCCGCGTTCACGGGAGAGACGAGAAAAGGTGCACGCTTTTCATCGTCTTCCCCGCGAAGGCGGGGACCCAGAAGAAATGTACAAGCGGATCTCATCCGCGAATCGCGAGCATCGCGGACAAGGTCTGCTCCTACGGGCGGGGCTGGCGGTCAGGCCGGGAACAGCACCTTGGCCACATCGATGAAGCGCCGGGCGAAGTGCACGGTCAGGTCTTCCTTGAGGTAGTCCGGCAGTTCCGCGAAGTCGCCGCGGTTGGCTTCCGGGAGGATCAGCTCATGGATCTTCTGCCGACGCGCCGCGATCACCTTCTCGCGAACCCCTCCGATCGGCAGTACCTGGCCGGTGAGAGTCAGCTCGCCGGTCATGGCCACGCCTTTCTTCGGCGCCTGGTTGCGCGCCAGGGAGAGCAGGGCACTGGCCATGGTGATGCCGGCGCTCGGGCCATCCTTGGGCGTGGCGCCCTCGGGCACGTGCAGGTGGACGAAAGCCTGGTCGAAGAAGCTCGGGTCGCCGCCGTATTTCTTCAGGTTGGCGGTGACGTAGCTGTAGGCGATCTCCGCCGATTCCTTCATCACATCGCCCAATTGGCCGGTGAGCTTGAAGCCGCGGTTGAGCGTGTGGATACGCGTCGCTTCGATCGGCAGCGTCGCGCCGCCCATGCTGGTCCAGGCCAGCCCAGTGATCACACCGATGCCCGAGAGCAGCTGCTCGGTGCGGAACACCGGCATGCCCAGGTAATCCTCCAGGTCCTTGGCGCCGATCTTCACCGTCGCCTCGGGATCTTCCAGCAGTTTCACCACCGACTTGCGCACCAGCTTGCCGAGCTGCTTCTCCAGCTGGCGCACGCCGGCTTCGCGGGCATAGCCCTCGATCACCGCGCGCAGGGCTGCGTCGTTGATCGACAGGCGGCTCTTCGGCACGCCGGCCTTCTCCAGCTGCTTGGGCCACAGGTGGCGCTTGGCGATGGCCAGCTTCTCCTCGCCGATGTAGCCGGAGAGGCGGATCACTTCCATGCGGTCGAGCAGCGGCCCTGGAATCGAATCCAGGGTGTTCGCCGTGCAGACGAAGAGCACCTTGGACAGGTCCAGGCGCAGGTCCAGGTAGTGATCGAGGAACTCGACGTTCTGCTCGGGATCGAGGGTTTCCAGCAGCGCCGAGGCCGGGTCGCCCTGGTAGCTGGCGCCGAGCTTGTCGATCTCGTCGAGCATGATCACCGGGTTCATCACCTCGACGTCCTTCAGCGCCTGCACCAGCTTGCCGGGCAGGGCGCCTATGTAGGTGCGGCGGTGGCCCTTGATCTCGGCCTCATCGCGCATGCCGCCGACGCTGAAGCGGTAGAACGGCCGGCCAAGGCTCTCGGCGATGGACTTGCCGATACTGGTCTTGCCCACGCCCGGCGGGCCGACCAGCAGCACGATGGAGCCGGCGATCTCGCCCTTGAAGGCACCTACGGCGAGGAATTCGAGGATGCGATCCTTGACGTCTTCCAGGCCCGAATGATGGCGGTCGAGCACCTTGCGCGCATGCTTGAGGTCGAGCTTGTCCTTGCCCAGTACGCCCCAGGGCACCGAGGTGGCCCAGTCGAGGTAGTTGCGGGTAACCGCGTATTCCGGCGAGCCGCTCTCGAGGATCGATAGTTTGTTGAGCTCCTCATCGATGCGCTTGCGCGCCTGTTCGGGGAGGATCTTGCCGTCCAGGCGGGCGCGGAACTCGTCCGCATCGGCGCTCTTGTCGTCCTTGGTGATGCCCAGTTCCTGCTGGATGGTCTTGAGCTGTTCCTTGAGGAAGAACTCGCGCTGGCGCTCGCCGATCTTGCGATTGACCTCGGCGGACAGCTCCTTCTGCAGGCGCGCCACCTCCACTTCCTTGCGCAGCAGCGGCAGGACCTTCTCCATCCGCTTGAGCATCGGCACCGTGTCCAGCACCTCCTGCAACTCGCTGCCCGGCGCGGTGGTCAGGGCGGCGGCGAAGTCGGTGAGCGGCGACGGGTCGTTGGGGTTGAAGCGGTTCAGGTAGTTCTTCAGCTCTTCGCTGTACAGCGGGTTGAGCGGCAGCAGTTCCTTGATCGCGTTGATCAGCGCCATGCCGTAGGCCTTGACCTCGTCGCTGGCGTCGGCGGGGGTGTGCGGATAGTCCACTTCGACCAGGAAGGGCGGGCGGTGGCGCTTGATCCAGCCGCGGATGCGCACACGCGACAGGCCCTGGGCGACGAACTGCAGCTTGCCGCCCTCGCGGCTGGCGTGGTGCACGCGCACCAGGGTGCCGTGCTCGGGCAGGGTGTTCGGATCGAAGTGGCGCGGGTCTTCCGGCGGATTGTCCATGAAGAACAGCGCCAGGCTGTGGTGGTCGGTCTTGGCCACCAGCTCCAGGGTTTCCGCCCAGGGTTCTTCGTTGACGATCACCGGCAGCACCTGGGCCGGGAAGAACGGGCGGTTATGGATCGGGATGACGTAGACGGTGGTCGGCAGATTCTGGCCGGGCAGCGCCAGGCTGGTGGCGTTGACCTCCTCGGCGCTGTGAATGTCGTGAATCTCGTCGTGGTCGCTCATGAGGCACCTGACTGATTGAACATGACAGTCTAGATGGGGAATCCTCCGACGCCTTTCAATGCCTGTTCCGACGCCGCTGTTGCCAAAGATGTCGTATGGACGACGGCCGCTGGGCAGGTCCGGCTATCTCCGTTAGAGTGCGCGCCCAACCCGCGAAGCCGTCCGCCATGCTGGAAACCCGCGTCGCTCAATTGTCAGAGCAGTCTCACGCCCACGCTCACGTGCATCACCAGCTGGTGATGTCGCTGGCCGGGCGTGCCGCGTTCGAAGTGGACGGGAAGGGCGGCGAGGTCTGCCCGATGCGCGCCTGCCTGGTTCCCGGCGAGGCTGGGCATGCGTTCGCCGGCGTTGGCGACAACCGCATGCTGATCGTCGATCTCGACCCGCAGGACGGCGCCGACGAAGAGCGCGAAATGCTGGCCCGGCTATTCGACAGGCCGCGCTATCCGACCCTGGACGCCGATCTGCAGAGCCTGCTCGGCTGCGCTGGCGCAGAGCTCGAACGCCATGGCCGTGATCCGCTTTTGGCGCGCGCCTTGGGTGGCGCGCTGATCCGGGCCCTGCATCTTCGGCTGATTGACGAACGGGCGCCGGAACCTGGCGGCCCGTTGGATCTGCAGCGCCTGGATGCGCATATGCGGGCCAACCTTGGTCGGCGCATCTGCATTGCCGAGTTGGCTCAGCTCGCCTGCCTGAGCCCCAGCCATTTCCACGCGCAGTTCAAGGACAGCGTTGGCCTGACGCCGCACCAATACCTGCTCAAGTTGCGCCTGGACTGCGCCGCACGGCTGCTACGGGAAAGCGATCTCTCGCTGGTGCGGGTCGCCGGCGAATGCGGTTTCTCCAGCCAGAGCGCGCTGACCACCGCAATGCGCCGTCACCTGGGACTGACGCCGGGCGCCCTGCGTCGGGGCTGAAAAGGTCCTGGTGCAGGCGTTAGCTGCGGGAGTCTACCGCCACGCTGCCTTCGGCCTTGAACAGCACCAGATGGTCGGCGGCGACGCTGATGCCGACCTCGTCGCCCGGCTGGTGGTCGGCGTGGCTGGGGAAGATGGATTCCAACTGCGTCCCCGTGGGTAGCTGCAGGCGGTACAGGGTCGCCGCGCCAAGGAAAGACTTGCCAACGATCCGCGCCTTCAGCGGGCCTTGCGGAGCATGCACGAGATCGTCGGGGCGCAGCAGCACATCCACTGCACTGCCGGCCGGCAGTCCATAGGCGCGGTTGCCGCGCAGTACGCCGAGTTCGGTCTGCACGCTTTCCGGATCGAGCATCTGCCCGCGGATGAAGTAGCCCTGGCCGATGAAGCTGGCGACGAAGGGCGTCTGCGGCTCGTGGTAGAGATTGTAGGGCGTGTCCCACTGCTCCAGATGACCCTGCTTGAACACGCCGACGTGGTCGCTTACAGCGAAGGCTTCCTCCTGGTCGTGAGTCACCAGCACCGCGCTGGTACCGCGCGCCTTGAGGATGTCGCGCACCTCGTGGCTGAGCTTGCGGCGCAGTTCCACGTCGAGGTTGGAGAAGGGTTCGTCGAGCAGCAGCAACAGCGGCTCGGGCGCCAGAGCGCGGGCCAGCGCCACACGTTGCTGCTGGCCGCCGGACAGCTCGTGGGGGTAGCGCCGGCCTAGCTTGTCGAGTTTCACCAGTTCCAGCAGTTCCCGGACGATGCGCTGGCGCTCGGGGTGCTTGCGGATGCCGAAGGCGACGTTGTCCTCCACGGTCAGGTGGGGGAACAGCGCGTAGTCCTGGAACACCATTCCGATGCGGCGCTTCTCCGGTGCGAGGGTGAAACCGGTGCGCGAAATGACTTCGCCGGCCAGGCCGATCTCGCCAGCCATCACCGGCTCGAAACCGGCGATGGCACGTAGCGTGGTGGTCTTGCCGCATCCCGAGGGGCCGAGCAGGCAACCGATGTCGCCGGCGTTCAGGTGCAGGCTGACGTCCTGCACCACGCGTTGTTGCCCATAGCCACAGGAGAGGTTTCTGAGTTCGAGCAACAGCGATGTGGTCATGGGGCAGGCCGTGTAAGCAAAAGCGGAGGCGGGGAGTTTACACGCGGCGAATGAGAATTACTCGCCGCTGGCTCCATGGCGAGGCGATGCGCCGCACGGAGAGCCAGGCTCCGTGCGGTCGAGCAGGGTATGGAGGGTCAGGCGTAGTGGGCGTGTTCGACCAGCAGTTCAAGCAGGGCCTTCTGCGCGTGCAGTCGGTTCTCGGCCTGGTCCCAGGCGACCGAACGCGGGTCGTCCAGCAGGTCTTCGCTGATTTCTTCGCCGCGGTGTGCCGGCAGGCAGTGCATGAACAGCACGTCCGCGGCGGCATGGTCGAGCAGTTCGCGGGTCACCTGGTACGGACGGAAGGTGCGCAGGCGCGCCGCCGCTTCGTCTTCCTGGCCCATGGAAGCCCAGACGTCGGTGCTCACCAGGTGCGCGCCGGCCACGGCTTCGCGCGGGTCGCGGAAGATGCGCACACGCTCGCCCGCCTGGGCCAGCAGCGCTGCATTGGGCTCGTAGCCGTCCGGGCAGGCCACGTGCAGCTGGAAGTCGAAGCGAATGGCCGCCTCGATGTAGCTGTTGCACATGTTGTTGCCGTCGCCGATCCAGGCCACCGTCTTGCCGGCGATGCTGCCGCGGTGCTCGTGGAACGTCTGCATATCGGCCAGCAACTGGCACGGGTGCAGGTCGTCGGAGAGGCCGTTGATCACCGGCACGCGGGAGTTGGCGGCGAACTCGGTGAGATTGCTGTGGGCAAAGGTGCGGATCATTACCGCATCGACCATCCGCGACATCACTTTCGCCGCATCGGCGATCGGCTCGCCACGCCCCAGCTGGGTGTCGCGCGGGGACAGGAAGATCGCCTGGCCGCCGAGCTGGATCATGCCGGCTTCGAAGGAGATACGCGTACGCGTCGAGGCCTTCTCGAAGATCATGCCCAGCACACGGTTCTTCAGCGGTTCGTAGAGCACGCCTCGATCGCGCAGGTCCTTCAGCTCGCTGCCACGGCGGATCAGACCGAGGAGTTCGTCGGTCGTGTAATCCAGCATCGAGAGGAAGTGCCTAGCGTTCATGATTCAGTACCTACTACTTATTCTCTGTTTGCGACCGAGGGTCTGGCCGGCTTTTCGAGAAAAAACGGACTGAACCTGCGGCCTGACCGCATGCAGCGGAAATTTAGGGGGAGGGCGCGATCCTATAAGGAAATTACGCATTCACGCAAGTTTGCCCCGGGGGCGGCGCCGAGCCCAGGAAATGACCAGGGTCATGGCCGCAGCTGCCATTTAAATGTATGGCTGAAACTGGAGGAAATTTCTGATGATTTTCGGCGATTGAGCCTACATCGAGATGTTGCGGGTAATTGATAGCTTCTCGCCGCCATCGATTCCGGTGGCCAGTCAATGGAGAAGCATTCAATGAAGAAACTCTGGATGAGCGCCGTAGTAGCCGCGGTGATCGCGACCGCCAGCGGTTGCACCAGCTACAACGTCAACCAGCCCACCGCACCGATCGACGGTTCGGTGAAAACCGATCTGAAGGCCGATGTGAAGGTAGGCGAGCCGATCAGCGGCCAGTCCTCGATCAACATCCTCTTCGGTTTCCTCAAGCTCGGCGGCGACAGCCAGTTCGCCGATGGCGTGACCTACGGCGGCTCCGATGGCGGCTCCATGCTGAATGCATTCGACCCGGTGTCCAGCGCCAAGTCCGCAGCGGCCTTCAAGGCGGTCAAGACCTCCGGCGCGGACCTGATCGTGGCCCCGCGCTACGAGGTCACCGTGCAGGACTTCTTCCTGTTCAAGAAGGTCAACGTCAAGGTCACCGGTAACAAAGGCAACATCAACGGCATTCACTGATGTCGTCGCGGCCGGCGCCCTCCCGTAGCCGGTCGCGTTCCCCTGGTTGGCGGGCCGGCTGTATTCCGGCCCGACTTCCCGCCTATATCCCCTGATTCACTGTGCTTAGGCTTGTGGCGTTAGTCCCACGGGCATTCCATAGTTCGTCTTCTGAGCAACGACTGGCCTTCGAAGGCCGGCGGAACAACAAGAGGCGAGCCATGAGCAAGACCCTCCACCACCGTGCATGCCACCTGTGCGAAGCCATCTGCGGCCTGACCATCGAGACAGAAGGCGAGCAGATCCTGTCGATCAAGGGCGATGCCCAGGACAGCTTCAGCCGCGGCCATATCTGCCCCAAGGCAGTAGCGCTGCAGGACATCCAGAACGACCCCGATCGACTACGCCAACCCATGCGCCGGGTTGGCAATGAATGGCAGGCAATCTCCTGGGATGACGCATTCGACCTGGTCGCCACGCGCCTGGCCGACATTCGTGAGCGCCACGGCAACAACGCGGTTGCCGTGTACCAGGGCAATCCCAGCGTGCACAACTACGGGTTGATGACGCACAGCAACTACTTCCTGGGCCTGCTGAAAACGCGTAACCGCTACTCCGCCACTTCGGTGGACCAACTGCCGCATCACCTCGTCAGCCTGCAGATGTTCGGCCATGGCTTGCTGATCCCGATTCCAGACATCGACCACACCGACTTCATGCTGATCCTCGGCGGCAATCCGTTGGCTTCCAACGGCAGCATCATGACCGTGCCGGACGTGGAAAAACGCCTGAAAGCGCTGAAGGCGCGCGGCGGGCGCCTGGTGGTGGTCGACCCGCGGCGGACCGAGACCGCGACCATTGCCGACCAGCACCTGTTCGTCCGCCCCGGCCAGGATGCCGCGCTGCTGCTCGGCATCCTCGACGTGCTCTTCAGCGAAGGGCTCACCCGTGACAGCCATCTGCCTGCGGCAGGCTTGGACGAAGTGCGAGAGGCGCTGGCGCCTTTCGGCGTCGAGGCCATGGCTCCGCGTTGTGGCGTACCGGCGGATGAGATCCGTCAGCTGGCGCGTGATTTCGCTGCCGCCGACAAGGCGGTGTGCTACGGACGGATGGGCGTCTCCACCCAGCGCTTCGGCACTCTCTGCCAGTGGCTCGTGCAACTGATCAACCTGGTCACCGGCAATCTCGACCGGGTCGGCGGCAGCCTCTGCACGACGCCGGCGGTCGATCTGGTGGCGACCACTTCCGGCGGCGCCTTCAACCGCTGGCAGAGCCGGGTGTCCGGTCTGCCGGAATACGGCGGCGAGCTGCCGGTCGCCGCGCTGGCCGAGGAGATGCTCACCGAAGGGGAAGGGCAGATCCGCGCGCTGGTCACCGTGGCCGGCAATCCGGTGCTTTCCACGCCCAATGGCCGACGCCTGGAGCAGGCGCTGGACGGGCTGGAGTTCATGCTCAGCATCGACCTCTACATCAACGAGACGACCCGTTACGCGGACCTCATCCTGCCGCCGACCGCGCCGCTGGAGCACGACCACTACGACACCACTTTCAACGTGTTCGCGGTGCGCAATGTCACCCGTTTCAACGAGGCGGTACTGCCCAGGCCCGACGGTGCGCTGCACGACTGGGAGATTTTCGTCGGGCTGGCCAAGGCCTATGCCGCGCGCACTGGCGCAGAGCTGAAGCCGACGCTGGCGCCGGAGCAGATGATCGATATGGGGCTGCGCTTCGGCCCCTATGGTGATTCCAGCGAACACAAGCTCAACCTGGCTCGTCTGCGCGAGCACCCGCACGGCCTCGACCTGGGGGCGCTGCGGCCGAACCTGGCGGCGCGCCTGAAGACAGCAAGCCGCAAAGTGGAGGCGGCTCCGGAGCTGCTCCTGGCTGACTTGAAGCGCTTCGCTGACACTCAGGCGCCGACGGACGGCCAACTGCTGCTGATCGGTCGGCGGCACGTGCGCAGCAACAACTCCTGGATGCACAACTATCACCGCCTGGTGAAGGGCAAGCCGCGCTATCAGCTGCTGATGCATCCGCAGGACCTGGCGCACCGTGGCCTGGTCGATGGTCAGCGGGTCCGGGTGCGGTCGCGCGTCGGCAGCATCGAAGTCGAAGTGGCTGCCAGCGACGAGGTGATGGCGGGGGTAGTCAGCCTTCCGCATGGCTGGGGACATGCCCGGCCGGGCGTCCAGTTGTCCATCGCAGCGGAGCAGGGCGGCGCCAGTGCGAACGATCTCACCGACGAGCGTTACCTCGACGCGCTCTCTGGAAACGCCGCGCTGAACGGCGTGCCGGTGGAGGTGGAGGCCGCCTGAGTGCGCTTTCGGCAAAGCCGAGCGTAGCGCTCGGCTTTGCAGTACAATGCGCGCTACCGTGCCGGCCATCGCTGGGTCGGATCAGTATCTGATAGTTCAGCCGAGGAAGTTCATGGATATCATCGATACCATCAAAGAGCAGATCGCCAACAACCCTGTCCTGCTGTACATGAAGGGCTCGCCGAATGCTCCGCAGTGCGGCTTCTCGGCCCGTGCTGCACAGGTTCTGATGGCTTGCGGCGAGAAATTCGCCTACGTCGACATCCTGCAGAACCCGGAAATCCGCGCCAACCTGCCCAAGTACGCCAACTGGCCGACCTTCCCGCAACTGTGGGTGGGCGGTGAGCTGGTCGGCGGTAGCGACATCCTGGCCGAGATGTTCGAGAAGGGCGAACTGCAGCCGCTGATCAAAGACGCCGTAGGCAAGGCCAACGCCTGAGTCTTTCGTGCTGTCGCACAAAGCCCCGCTCCGGCGGGGCTTTGTTTTTGGGGTGATTGAAATGACCGAGCAATCGCGAGCCAACGCGGCGCGCTGGGCGTGTGGCTACTGCTTCGCCATGGGCGGAATGGTGCATGGCAGCCTGATGGGACGGGTTCCGGCGCTCAAGAGCATGACCGGCGTGGACGAGCAGGAGCTCGGCCAAGCCCTGTTGGGTGCAGGGTTCGGTGCGCTGCTGGCATTCGTCTTCGCTGGAGCGCTGGTGCGCCGTTATGGCAGCCGGGCGATTACCGTTGCTTCTGGGCTGGCGTTGATGGCGTGCTTCCCCTTGCTGGGGCTGGCGCAGAACGTCTGGTACCTGGCAGCGGGTCTGCTGTTGGTCGGCCTGACCTTCGCGACCATGGACGTGGCGATGAATACCCAGGCCGTCGAGGTGGAGAGGCGCCTTGGGCGCCCGTGCATCTCCGGTCTGCATGGCATGTACAGCCTTGGCGGCCTTGTAGGTGCCGTCGGCGCAGCTGCGTTCGCTGGCCTGGCGCCGATCTGGCACTTCACGCTGCTGGCGGTGCTTGCTGTGGCGATCCTGCCGTTCTTCGCTCGCCACCTGTTCGAAGGTCGGCCCGAGCCCAAGGAGGAAGAGGCGCCAGCCCAACGCGGCTGGCGCCTGCCGCCACCGGCCTTGATCGGTCTTGGCTTGCTGACGCTGTGCGCTTTCGTATCCGAAGGCGCCGTCGCCGACTGGGGCGCGTTGCTCTTGCACCAGGTGATGGGCGCCTCCGAGCGGGTCGCTGCGCTGGGCTTTGCCGCGTTCTCCGCGACCATGGTGATGGGGCGCCTGTTCGGCGATCGCCTGCGGGTGCGTTTCGCTGACGAGACGCTGGTGCGCACGCTGGCGCTGCTGGCATGCGCGGGCATGCTGCTGGCGCTGTTCAGCCCGTGGGTCGCCAGTGTGATCGCCGGCTTTGCTTTGGTAGGTGCGGGGTTGTCGGTGGTGGTTCCGATTCTGATCGGCGCCGCAGGTAATCGGCCTGGCGTCGAACCCTCTAGTGGGGTCGCTGCGGTGGCGTCGTTCGGCTACGGCGGATTGCTGCTGGGGCCACCGCTGATCGGCTTCCTCGCCGAACACGTGGGGCTGCGTTTGTCTCTGCTGGTGGTGATCGGGCTTTGCGCGGGGCTGGTACTGCAGGCGCGGCTGGTGCGCCGCCCCGAAAAGAGGGGGTAGGAAAAGAAAAGGGGCGCCAAATGGCGCCCCTTCGCATATCAGTCGTCTTCGTGCATGTGCGACTGCAGGTAGTTCTCCAGGCCGACCTTCTGGATCAGGCCGAGCTGGGTTTCCAGGTAGTCGATGTGCTCTTCCTCGGACTCGAGGATGTCCTTGAGCAGGTCGCGGCTGACGTAGTCATGCACGCTTTCGCAATGGACGATGGCGTCGCGCAGGTCCTTGGCCGCCTTGAGCTCGAGGTTCAGGTCGCACTGCAGCATTTCCTGTGTGTTCTCGCCAATCAGCAGCTTGCCCAGGTCCTGGAGGTTCGGCAGGCCTTCGAGGAAGAGGATGCGCTCGATGAGCTTGTCCGCATGCTTCATCTCGTCGATCGACTCCTCGTACTCGTGCGCGCCGAGGCGCTTCAGGCCCCAGTCGTTCCACATGCGCGAGTGCAGGAAATACTGGTTGATGGCGATCAGCTCGTTACCGAGGACCTTGTTCAGATGCTGGATGACTTTCTTGTCGCCTTTCATGCCGAGTCCTGCCGTGCGGGGTGGGGAGGTTGAAAAGTGTGGTCCTCTTATAACTTCAAGTCAAACGTAAGTGATTGAATTCGTTATGAAAAGGAATATGAATACGAATGCTTTCACTCTGCGATTAAGCGATAAGTCGTTGAAATTCAGGCACAAAAAAACCGGGCTGGAGCCCGGTTTCGTTTGCTCATGCCTAATCGGCATGAATCAGTTGGCAGCGTAGGCCAGCGAGTAGTTCATCGTCTGCGTGCTTTGCAGCTCGCCCAGGGTCTCGCGGACCACCTGTTTGGCGAGGCAGGCGCATTTCCCGCACTGGGTGCCGACGCCGGTGCTGTCGCGCACTTCACGGTAGCTGCAGCAACCTTCATAGATCGCTTCGCGGATCTGGGTATCGGTGACACCTTGGCAGAGGCAGACGTACATGGTGGCTACTACTAAGTAATGGGTTGTTGGTGGCGATACTAATGTTAATGAGAATGATTGTCAAAGTTCATTTGTCGGGTATTCCAAAGGAGACCGATTAGCGTTTTCAAACAAGGACTTGCGTGGCGGAGGGGACGGCTGCCACTGGGCGCGGGCGGGAGCTGCGGTGTATGATGCCGGGCCAATTTAGGGCTGCGCAGCACGCCCGGCAAGGCTTCCAGCAAGCCAGCCGACGGACTGCAGGCCACTCCGACCTCACCCTTCAAGGAGACATGGAATGAGCGTACTCGTAGGTAAGAAAGCGCCCGACTTCAACGTACCGGCTGTACTGGCCAGCGGCGAGATCGTCGAAAGCTTCCGTCTGTCCGACGCCATCAAGGGCAAGTACGGCCTGGTGTTCTTCTATCCGCTGGACTTCACCTTCGTCTGCCCGTCCGAGCTGATTGCCCTGGATCGCCGCATCCCGGACTTCCAGGCGCGCAACGTGGAAGTGATCGGCGTTTCCATCGACTCCCACTTCACCCACAACGCCTGGCGTAACACCCCGGTGGACAAGGGCGGCATCGGCCCGGTCAAGTACACCCTGGCCGCCGACATGACCCACAGCATCGCCAAGGACTACGACGTCGAGTCCGCTGATGGCGTAGCTTTCCGTGGCGCCTTCCTGATCGACCAGAACGGCGTAGTGCGCTCGCAGATCGTCAACGACCTACCGCTGGGCCGTAACATGGACGAGCTGCTGCGTCTGGTCGACGCCCTGCAGTTCACCGAAGAGCACGGTGAAGTCTGCCCGGCCAACTGGAAGAAAGGCGACAAGGGTATGACTGCCTCGCCGGAAGGCGTTGCCAGCTACCTGGCCGAGAACGCCGGTAACCTGTAAGCCGCGTTCCGCTTGTGAAACAGCCCCGCCTTGCAGGCCGTGTGAAAACACGCTGTGAGCAAGGCAAAACAAACGCCCCGACTGGTTCGGGGCGTTTGTTTTTTTGGAGGGATCAGCCCATCAACTCGATCAGGCGACGCGCGCCGAGTACCTGAATCGCGCGTTTGAGGTTGTAGGCCTGCACGGCCAGGGCCATTTCCGTACTGGCGCCCGCTAACTGCCGCAGCAGGAAGCGGCCGTTGCCGAATATCCACTGTTTCAGGTTACCGAAGGGGTGTTCGACGATCGCCCGGCGCTTGGCCATCATCTCCGGCCGGGCCTTCAGGCGTTGCTGCATGCGCTCGAACGCTGACTCATGGGTATGACGGCTGAGATGACGACGCTGGCTATTCGTGCAACGCGCCTTCAAAGGGCAAGCGCGGCAGTCGCCGGCGATCGCATAAAGCCTCTCTGTGCCTCGTACCTGTTTGAGCGGGAGCCACTGGCCTGCCGGGCACTGATAGCGGTCATGATCCACGTCGTAGGTAAAGGCGCTGCGATCGAACAGCGCCGTGCCGTTGCCATGATTGTTAACGCCGCGATTCGGCGGCACATACGCGCTGATGCCTGCATCCTCGCACGCCTGGAATTGCTCGCCATTGGAGTAGCCGGCGTCCGCCGTGACCGTCAGTTGCGCCTGTTCCAGCACGGCTTGAGCGGCTTCCGCCATCGGCTGCAACTGGCGAGTGTCATTGCCATCCTGGGTCACCTCGTGGTGCAGCACCAAGCAATGCTTGTCATCGACGGCACTCTGCACGTTGTAGGCGACCCGCGCGCCCTGGTGAGTTCGCATCAACTGGGCATCGGGCTCGCCGATCACGAACTGCTCGAGCCCCTGGGCCTGCATCAGTACCTGGCAGGTCAGGTTGTCCGCGTGTTGAGCCTGCAACTGCTCCAGCGCAGTCTTCACGGCACACCGGTCGCCCCCATCGCCCGCTTCGGCGCGGTCGGCTTCATCCAGGTCGCTCAGATAGCGGGCTATCTCGGCCTCCAGCTTGGCTTGCTGACGCTTGAGCCGCGCCAGGCTCAGGTGCTTGCGCCGTGAAGCCACCGCCTGGAATTTGCTGCCATCGATGGCCACCAACTGACCACCGAGCAACCCGACCTGGCGGCAGAACTGCACGAAAGCACGACAGGTCGCCTGAAACGCCGAACCATTGTCCTTGCGGAAGTCGGCAATGGTCTTGAAGTCCGGCGACAGGCGACCCAGCAGCCACATCACTTCGACATTGCGCTGGCATTCGGCTTCCAGTCGGCGCGAGGAGCGAATTCGCTGGAAGTAGCCATACAGGTACAGCTTGAGCAAGTCGGCCGGATCATAGGCCGGGCGCCCCGTCCGGCTCGCCTGCGCCTTGCTGAAGCCCAGCCGCTGCAAATCCAACCGCGCCACGTAGGCCTCGATCACGCGGACCAGATGTTCTTCGGGAACCAACTCATCCAGCGACACTGGAAACAAGCTGCCCTGATCACGCCCTTCACCGCGGATATAGCCCATGAACGACAATGCCCGTATCGATCGATACGGGCATTGTCTTTGGCTTGTGCTCAGACGGCTAGGTTTTCACACAGTCTGCTTGGCGGGGCTTTTTCTTTGCGGTTGTCAGCAGGAAGCAAAAACAAAGCCCCGCGCGGGCGGGGCTTTGTCGGGGGCATTAAAGGAAGGCGAGGATCAGTCCTCGTCTTCCATCCAGCCACCGCATTCCTTCCAGCGGTTGACGATGCCGCAGAACAGCTCGGCGGTCTTCTCGGTGTCGTAGCGCGCCGAGTGTGCCTCGCGGTTGTCGAACTCCATGCCGGCGGCCTGGCAGGCCTTGGCCAGCACCGTTTGACCATAGGCCAGGCCGGCCAGGGTCGCGGTGTCGAAGCTGGAGAACGGGTGGAACGGGTTGCGCTTGAGACCGGTGCGGTTCACCGCGGCGTTAAGGAAGCCGAGGTCGAAGCTGCTGTTGTGGCCGACCAGGATCGCGCGCTTGCAGCCGTTGGCCTTCAGCGACTTGCGTACGCCACGGAAGATCTCGGTGAGCGCCTGTTCCTCGGCCACCGCCATGCGCAGTGGGTGGTCCAGCTTGATGCCGGTGAATTCCAGGGCCGCCTGCTCGATGTTGGCGCCTTCGAAAGGCTCGACGCGGAAGAAGTGGGTGTGTTCCGGGAACAGGAACCCGCTCTCATCCATGCCGATGGTCACCGCGGCGATTTCCAGCAGGGCGTCGGTGGCGGCGTTGAAGCCACCGGTCTCGACGTCGACTACTACCGGCAGGTAGCCACGGAAGCGCCGCGCCATCGGGTGGCGCGGGCCGGGCGGGTAATTGCCGTCGAACTCTTCTTCGTAGACTTCTTCGCTCATGCGCCGGCCTCCAGCAGGCGCCAGCGCAGTTTTTCGCCGGCGCGCAGCGGCACCACTTCGTGGTCGCCGAAGGGCAGGCTGGTCGGAGCGGACCATTCCTCGCGCACCAGGGTGATGCTGTCAGTGTTGCGCGGCAGGCCGTAGAAGTCCGGGCCGTGGAAGCTGGCGAAGGCTTCCAGCTTGTCCAGCGCGTTGCGCTGCTCGAATGCCTCGGCGTACATCTCGATGGCGGCGTACGCGGTGTAGCAGCCGGCGCAGCCGCAGGCGGCTTCCTTGGCGTGACGGGCGTGCGGCGCCGAGTCGGTGCCGAGGAAGAACTTCGGATTGCCGCTGGTGGCGGCGTCGAGCAGGGCTTCCTGGTGCACGTTGCGCTTGAGGATCGGCAGGCAATAGAAGTGCGGACGAATGCCACCGACCAGCATGTGGTTGCGGTTGTACAGCAAGTGGTGCGCGGTGATGGTGGCGCCGACGTTGGCCGGGGCGGCCTTGACGAACTGCGCGGCGTCGCCGGTGGTGATGTGCTCGAAGACCACTTTCAGGGTCGGGAAGCGCGCGACTACGCGAGTCATGTGCTCGTCGATGAAGCGCTTCTCGCGGTCGAACACGTCGATTTCGGCGTGGGTCACTTCACCGTGCACCAGCAGCGGCAGGCCGACTTCGGCCATGGCTTCCAGGACGTGGAAGATGTTGTCGATGCTGGTCACGCCGGAATCGGAGTTGGTGGTGGCACCGGCCGGGTAAAGCTTGGCGGCGTGCACGAAGCCACTGGCCTTGGCCGCGCGCACGTCTTCGGCGCTGGTGCGGTCGGTGAGGTAGAGCACCATCAGCGGCTCGAAGCGGCTGCCGGCCGGGCGTGCAGCGAGGATGCGCTGGCGGTAGGCGTCGGCTTCGGCGGCGTTGCGCACGGGCGGAACAAGGTTGGGCATGACGATGGCGCGGCCGAAGGTGCGCGCGGCATCGCCGACGGTCTGGGCGAGGGCGGCGCCGTCGCGCAGGTGGATGTGCCAGTCGTCGGGGCGCAGCAGGGTCAGGCGGTCGGACATGGGAATTCCAGGGGGGCGGTTTGCAGCGGAAAAAGTGGGGAAATGCTACCGGAAAAGCCCGCTCCCGGCACTCGCTATCAAGTTTTGCCGGGGCCGTCCGATATCCCCTGGGTACTTTCCAGCTTTTCCCGGAGCCCCCCGTGCGCCATCGCTACCTTCTCCTGCTCGGCCTCTGCGCCAGCCTGCCGGCCTGGGGGCTGACCTTCCAGACGCGCCTGGAGAATGCGCAGTGGACGGTCGCCGGCGATCAGTTCGAGTGCCGTCTGTCGCAACAGGTGGCCGGGTTCGGCGTCGGCGAGTTCGTCTGGCGTGCGGGCGAGTCCCCGACCTTCCGTCTCAAACCGCAGCGCAACTGGTACGGCGGCGGTTCGGCGACGCTGCTGGCGGCGGCGCCGCCCTGGCGTCCGAGTCAGGGTGATATCAACCTCGGCTCGGTGTCCCTGGTTGCCGGCGAAGTGCCTTTCACCAGCAGCCAGCAGCAGGCCGGGCGTCTGCTCGATGGCGTGCTGGAAGGCCGCAGTCCGGAAGTGCGCCTGCGCGGCACCGGTCAGGACTTGCGCGTGCGCTTGCTGGCGACACGCTTCGCCGATGGTTACACGCAACTGCAGGACTGCTCGGCGAAGATGCTGCCGGTCAACTTCGACCAGGTGCGCACCAGCCAGGTCGGCTTCCCCGGCGGCGGTGACGCGCTCGATCCGCTGGCCCGCGCCAAGCTCGACATCATTCTCCAGTACCTGAAGGCCGATCCGTCGGTGAACCGCATCGAGCTCGACGGGCATTCCGACAACAGCGGCAACCGCCTGAGCAACCGCGACGCCTCGCGGCGCCGTGCGGTTGCGGTGCAGGAATACCTGAAAGCCAATGGCGTGCCGGAGAACCAGATCACCGTGCGCTTCTACGGCGAGAGTTATCCGCTGGTGAAGAACAATTCGGAGGCCAACCGCGCGCGCAACCGCCGGGTGACCGTCCATCTGTCGCGCGAGGCGGTGCCCGAAGCGCCCGCCGCCACACCACCGGCAGCGCCGACAGCCCCTGCTGCTCCGCCTGTCGCACCGGCAGCGCCCGCCGCGTCTGCGGCCAAGGCACCTGCTGCGCCGGCACCTGGACTGGGCGCGACGAACCGCGGCGCCTAGTCGCACCTTCGATAGAATCTGTCGCGTTGTCGTCTAAAGCTGTCGCCCCTCTGTAATTTCCTACAGCGCGACAGTAGAATCGGTGGTTTTCGTGACAACCCCCCGTGGAGTGATGGCATGGCGGACGTGAAGAAGGTAGTCCTGGCGTATTCCGGTGGCCTGGATACCTCGGTGATTCTGAAGTGGCTGCAGGATACTTATCAGTGCGAAGTGGTGACCTTCACCGCTGACCTGGGACAAGGCGAAGAAGTCGAGCCGGCTCGCGCCAAGGCCCAGGCAATGGGCGTGAAGGAAATCTACATCGAGGACCTGCGCGAAGAGTTCGTCCGCGACTTCGTGTACCCGATGTTCCGCG
This sequence comes from Pseudomonas sp. QL9, assembly GCF_041409665.1. Taxonomy (NCBI): domain Bacteria; kingdom Pseudomonadati; phylum Pseudomonadota; class Gammaproteobacteria; order Pseudomonadales; family Pseudomonadaceae; genus Pseudomonas; species Pseudomonas sp. QL9. The sequence continues at coordinate 1,197,834 of NZ_CP166971.1, read as the reverse complement.
CCAACACCATCTACGAAGGCGAGTACCTGCTGGGTACTTCCATCGCTCGCCCGCTGATCGCCAAGCGTCTGATCGAGATCGCCAACGCGACCGGCGCCGACGCCATCTCCCATGGCGCTACCGGCAAGGGCAACGACCAGGTTCGCTTCGAGCTGGGCGCCTACGCGCTGAAGCCGGGCGTGAAAGTGATCGCTCCCTGGCGCGAGTGGGACCTGCTGTCCCGCGAGAAGCTGATGGACTACGCCGAGAAGCACGCCATCCCGATCGAGCGCCACGGCAAGAAGAAATCGCCGTACTCCATGGATGCCAACCTGCTGCACATCTCCTATGAAGGCGGCGTGCTGGAAGACACCTGGACCGAGCACGAAGAGGACATGTGGCGCTGGACCAAGTCCCCGGAAAACGCGCCGGACCAGCCGACCTACATCGAGCTGACCTACCGCAAGGGCGATATCGTCGCCATCGACGGCAAGGACATGACCCCGGCTCAAGTGCTGGCCGAACTGAACCGCATCGGCGGCGAGAACGGCATCGGCCGCCTCGACATCGTCGAGAACCGCTTCGTCGGCATGAAGTCGCGCGGCTGCTACGAGACCCCCGGCGGCACCATCATGCTCAAGGGCCACCGCGCCATCGAGTCGATCACCCTCGACCGCGAAGTCGCGCACCTGAAAGACGAGCTGATGCCGAAATACGCCAGCCTGATCTACAACGGCTTCTGGTGGAGCCCCGAGCGTCTGATGCTGCAACAGATGATCGACGCCTCGCAGGTCAATGTGAACGGTGTCGTGCGCCTGAAGCTGTACAAGGGCAACGTCATCGTGGTCGGCCGCAAGTCCGACGACTCGCTGTTCGACGCGAACATCGCGACCTTCGAGGAAGACGGCGGCGCCTACAACCAGGCCGATGCCGGTGGCTTCATCAAGCTGAACGCTCTGCGCATGCGCATTGCCGCAGGCAAGGGCCGCAGCCCGCTGTAACGAACACCCCTTTGGTGTTTCGGCCCCGTGCGGATTCCGACCCGCACGGGGCCTTTTTCATTGTGCGACTGGCGCGCCAAGCTGGTGCGGCGAGACAATGGCCGCCAAGCGTCGCGGTCGCTGAACGGCCGCCACCGTGAAACTGTCGGAATACCGTGAAAGCATGTCTGGCAACCCGCTGGGGAGCGCTGCTCCGTGGGGCGCCGAGACGGGCCCGCGCCGGCCCGATTCCATCCTGAGGAGATTCATCATGCGTCTGCTGCACACCATGCTGCGCGTCGGCGACCTGGACAAGTCCATCGCCTTCTACACCGAGATCCTGGGCATGACCCTGCTGCGCCGCAAGGACTACCCGGACGGCCAGTTCACCCTGGCTTTCGTCGGCTACGGCAGCGAGGAAGAGAACAGCGTCATCGAGCTGACCTACAACTGGGGTGTGGACAAGTACGAGCTGGGTAGCGCCTACGGCCACATCGCCCTGGAAGTGGATGACGTCTACAAGGCCTGCGAGGACATCCGTTCGCGCGGCGGCAAGATCACCCGCGAGCCGGGGCCGATGAAGCACGGCACCAGCATCCTGGCCTTCGTCGAGGACCCGGATGGCTACAAGATCGAGCTGCTGTCGCCCAAGCGCCAGGATTGAGGAAGGTTGTTCTCTGGGGGCCGCGAACGCCGCGGCCCAGAAAAGACGAAGCCCCGCCAAGTGCGGGGCTTTTTCATGCAGGGGGCAAGGCTCAGAGGTCGAAGTCGTAGTCCGACAGCTGGCGTTGCAGGCGGCGTTCTTCGAGGTAGTTGTCGATGATGCGGCGCTTGGTCAGGTTGGTCTTGGCGACTTCGGCTGCAGCTTCGCTGTCATCCGAATCGTCAGTGCTCACTTCTTCTTCGAGCTCTAGATCTTCTTTATCAGCCATAACGATCACTCCAGCATGCGGGGTGTGCTTGGCGCCCCTTATAGCGACAAAGCTCGGGGCGGTAAAAAAGATTTTTTCAATGAGCGGCGATGCTTTTGACGATAGCACTCAATCGTCGGAAGTCTTGTGCTTGTACTCGCACAGATCCTCGATCCGGCAGCTGCCGCACTGCGGCTTGCGGGCCTTGCAGACGTAGCGGCCATGCAGGATCAGCCAGTGGTGCGCGTCGAGCAGGTACTCCTTGGGCACGAACTTGAGCAGCTGGCGCTCGACTTCCAGGACGTTCTTCCCCGGCGCGATGTTGGTGCGGTTGGCGACGCGGAAGATGTGCGTATCCACTGCCATGGCCGGCTGCCGGAAAGCCGTGTTGAGTACTACGTTGGCAGTCTTGCGGCCTACGCCGGGCAGCGCCTCGAGGTCCTCGCGATTGTCCGGCACCTGGCTGCCGTGCTTCTCGACGAGGATGCGGCAGGCCTCGATGACGTTCTTCGCCTTGCTGTTGTACAGGCCGATGGTCTTGATGTACTCCGACAACCCTTCGACACCAAGGGCGTAGATCGCCTCCGGCGTGTTGGCCACCGGGTAGAGCTTCGCCGTGGCCTTGTTCACCCCGACGTCGGTGGCCTGGGCGGAAAGGATCACCGCGATCAGCAGCTCGAACGGCGTGCTGTAGGCCAGCTCGGTCTCGGGGTTGGGGTTGTCTTCACGCAGACGGCGGAAAATCTCCGCGCGCTTGGCGGCATTCATTCGATCACTCCGGTCACGCGGACGCGCTGGCGCTCGCTGGCGGGTACGTTGCCCGCCTGCGCCTGGGTGCGTTCCGCCAGGCTTTCATCGATACGGTTCTTCAAGGCGATCAGCAGGCCGAGCAGCAGGAAGGCGCCGGGCGGCAGCACGGCCAGCAGGAAGCCCTGGTAGCCGGGGACCTGCAGCTTCCAGCTGGCGGCAGCGGGGCCGAACAGCAGGTTCATGTCGGCCAGCAGGGTGCCGTGGCCGAACAGCTCGCGCAAGGTGCCCAGCACCAGCAGGACCAGGGCGAAGCCGGCGCCGGTCATCAGCCCGTCGAAGGCCGAGCGCAGAACGCCGTTGCGCGCGGCGAAGGCTTCCGCGCGGCCGAGGATCACGCAGTTGGTGGTGATCAGCGGGATAAAGATGCCGAGGATCTGGTACAGCTCGAAGGTCCAGGCTTGCATCAGCAGCTCGATGCAGGTGGTCAGCGCAGCGATGATCAGGACGAACGCCGGCAGGCGCACGGCGTCGCTCAGCCAGCGCCGCGAGGCAGAGACGGCGGCGTTGGAGCAGGCCAGCACGAAGATGGTCGCCAGGCCCAGGCCGAGGGCGTTGACCATGGAATTGCTGGTGCCCAGCAGCGGGCACAGGCCAAGCAGCTGGACCAGTCCGGCGTTGTTCTGCCACAGGCCCTGCTTGGCGATTTCGCGGTAATCACTCATGGCTTTCGCCTCCACTCGCCGGTGCGAGCAGTTCCGCCTTGTGCGCGTCGAAGTACTGCAACGCCTTGTGCGTCGCCTTGACCACCGCGCGCGGGGTGATGGTGGCGCCGGCGAACTGGTCGAACTGGCCGCCGTCCTTTTTCACTTTCCAGCCGGCGTCGTCCGGATCGTTCAGCGAGTGGCCATCGAAACCGTGCAACCAGTTGCTCTTGCCCAGCTCGATCTTGTCGCCCAGGCCCGGCGTTTCCTTGTGGGCCACCACGCGCACGCCGAGCAGGCGGCCTTCGGCACTGACCCCGACGAGCAGCTCGATGGCGCCGCTGTAGCCGTCCGGCGCGGTGGCCGGAAGAATCACCGCTGTCGCGCGACCTTGCAGGCGAGCGACGAATCCAGACGCAGGCTGCGTCTTGCCCAGCAGCTTGGGGTCGAACACCGCGACGGGCGCATCCAGCGGATGGTTGTCGTAGCTGCCGGCGGGCAGCAGGTCCAGCAGCATGCGCCCGCGCGCGTCGCGCTGGGCCTCTTCGATGCGCGCCTGGGTGAGCTGGTGGACGACGGCTACCAGGCCGACGCAGAGCACGGCGAACAGCCCGAGCGCCAGGGCGTTCTTCAGCATGGAGCGGCGAGCGTCGGTCATCTCACTCCCCCAGCTTGAAGCCGCGCTTGGGCTTCTTGTGCCCGTAGGTGCGCGGTCGCGTGTAGTAGTCGATGGTCGGCGCCGCCAGATTCATCAGCAGCACGGCGAAGGCCACGCCGTCGGGATAGCCGCCCCAGGCGCGGATCACGTAGGTAATGACGCCGACGCCGACACCGAAGACCAGCCGGCCACGGTTGCTGGTGGCGCCGGACACCGGGTCGGTGACGATGAAGAAGGCGCCGAGCATGCTCGCCCCGCTGAACAGGTGGAACAGTGGCGAGCCGTGGGAATCCGAACCCGAACCGTTCCAGAACAGCAGGCTCATGACGAAGAGCGCGCCGAGCATGCCCACCGGCGCGTGCCAGGTGAACAGTTTGCGCCACAGCAGGTAGAGGCCGCCGGCGAGGAAGGCCAGGTTGACCAGCTCCACGCCCTTGCCGCCGAAGTGGCCGAAGGCCGTGCTCTGCGCCAGCAGCTCGTCGATGGTCAGGCTGTGATTGTTCTTCAGCACGTCGAGGGCAGTGGCGCCGGCCCAGGCGTCCGGCGGCGGCGCGCTCAGGCCGAGGATGCGCGAGAGGCCGTCGACCAGGCCGAGACCGGTGTCCGGGTTCGGCCAGCGGGTCATTTCCAGCGGGAAGGACACCAGCACCACCACATAGCCGAGCATCGCCGGGTTGAACGGGTTCTGCCCGAGTCCGCCGTAGAGGTGCTTGCCGAACACCAGGGCGAAGGCGGTGGCCAGCAGGGTCAGCCACCAGGGCGCGTAGGGCGGCAGGGCGAGGGCCAGGAGCACGGCGGTGACCAGGGCGCTGCCGTCCATGAGGAAGACCCCCAGCGGACGCTTGCGCAGGTGCAGCATCAGCGCCTCGGTGCCGAGCGCGACGGCCGAGCACCAGAGCAGGTTGAACAGGGTGCCGACGCCGTATAGGGAAAGCAGCACCAGGGCGCCCGGCGCGAGCGCGGCGAGCACCTGCAGCATGACTTTCTGCGTGCGATTGGCGCCGGTGGCGTGGGGCGAGGAAGAGCGCGGCAGGGCCATGGGGTCACTCCGTATCGCGCGCGGCCAGCGCGCGTTCCGCCAGTGCCAGACGCTCGCGAGCGGCGGCCTGGCGGGTATCGTCGGCGCCTTCGCGCTCGAGCTTCTTCAGGTCGGCGCGGGCGTAGGCCAGTTCGGTCTTGAGCGCGCGGGTTTCGTTATCCACAGGGCGCTTGTCGATGCGCTGCAGGTCCGGCGCCGGCTTGCCGCTGGCGTCCTCGGCGGCGTGCAGTTGCTGTTCGGCCTCTTTCAGCGCCGCTCGCAGTGGCACCAGTTCGGTTTCGTCGGCACCCGCCTGCTCGGCTTTCTTCAGCTCGGCGCGGCGGGTGGCCAGCGTGATCTTGGCTTTCTTCAGTAGCGCCATGCCGTCGCCGCTGGGTTGCACTTCCGGCGCGGGGGCTGCCTGCAGTTGCGCCAGATGTCGATCGGCCTGGTCGGCGGCTTTGCGAAGTTGAGCCAGGGTGGCTTGTTGCGATTCGTCGGGCGTTTCGCCGAAAGCCTTCTCGGATTTCTTCAACTGGGCGCGCGCCATGGCGGCATCTATCTTCGCCTTCTTCAGCGCCGCTTCATCCGTTGCCGGAGCGGCAGATGGCGCCGCAACCTCGGTGGCCTCCGCGGCTTCCAGCGCCAGGCGGGCCTGCTCGGCGGCTTGGCGCAGCGACTCGACCTGGGCGCGCAGCGCATCACTGTCGTGGGCGGCCAGTTGCTTCTCGGCCTTCTGCAGGGCGACGCGAGCCATGCTGGCTTCGATCTTTAGTTTCTTCAGATCGGCGCCGGCATTGCCTACTGCCTTCTCCGACTTCACCCTTTCGATGGCCGATTGCGGCGCTTCAGCAACCGGTGCTGCGGCCTGGTTTTCGCGTACACGCGCGGCGCGCTCCTGGCGCGCCTGGCGTTCCTCTGCCTTGCGCGCTTCCTCGTGGCGCAGGCGCTCCTGGCGCTGCTCGAAGCGCAGGCGCGAATGCTCTGCCTTCTGCTGTTTCAACTGCAGCTCGCGGATGTCCGCTTTTGCCGCGCGGTAGTACTGCACCAGCGGAATGCTTGAAGGGCAAACGTAAGCGCAGGCGCCGCATTCGATGCAGTCGAACAGGTTGTGCGCCTGCAGTTGCTCGTGGTCCTCGCCCTTGGCGAAGAAGTGCAGCTGCTGCGGCAGCAGGCTGGCCGGGCAGACCTGGGCACAGTCGCCACAACGGATGCACGGCAGCGTCGGCGGCGGAGGCGGTAGCTCGCTGGCGCTGGCGGCAAGCAGGCAGTTGGCGGTCTTGATTAGCGGTGCCTGCGCATCGCTCAGAGTGACGCCCATCAGCGGGCCGCCCATGATCAGGCGGTCCAGTTTCGCGCGATCGAGGCCGGCGAATTCCAGCAATTCGCCGATGGGTGTTCCGAGAAGCGCCTCGACGTTCATTGGCCGCGTCAGAGCCTCGCCGGTCAGGGTGGTGAGGCGCGAGATCAGCGGGCGCCCGAGCAGCACCGCGTCGCGTATGGCCACGGCGGTGCCGACGTTGACACAGACCATGCCGATGTCCGCCGGCAGGCCGCCGCTGGGCACTTCGCGGCCGGTGAGCAGGAGGATCAGCTGGCGCTCGCCGCCGGAGGGGTATTTGGTTGGCACCACACGCAGCTCGAAAGGCCGTTCGCCTATGGCCTGGCGCAGCGCCTCGATGGCTTGCGGCTTGTCGTCCTCGACACCGATCAGCACCTGCGGTGGCTGCAGCAGGTGGGCGAGGATCTCGATGCCTTCTACCAGTTCGGTGGCGCGCTCGCGCATCAGCATGTCGTCGGCACTGATGTAGGGCTCACACTCGGCGCCATTGATCACCAGGACGTGCAAGTCCTCGGCAGCGCGCGCGGCGAGCTTGGCGGCCGTGGGGAAGCCGGCGCCGCCGAGCCCGGCAATGCCAGCCAGGCGGATGCGTTCGAGCAGGGCGACGGGGGATTCCTGGCGGTAGTCCGGGCAGGGGTTCAGTTCGGCCCATTCGTCCCGGCCGTCGGCGTCGATGACGATGGCCTCGGCCAGCAGGCCGGAAGGGTGTGGATAAGGTTGCTCGCCGATGGCCACCACGGTGCCGGAAGTGGGTGCGTGCACGGCGGCACTGATGGCGCTGCCGGGGAGGGCGATGCATTGGCCCTTGCGCACGTACTCGCCGACCGCCACGCAGGGCAGGGCCGGTGCGCCGGTGTGCTGCTGCAGTGGCAGGATCAGGCGGGCCGGCAGCGGCGCGCAGACGCTGGGGGCTGCGGTGGACTGCTGCTTGTTGGCCGGCAGGTGCAGGCCGCCGGGGAAGTCCCAGACCTTGGCGTTCATGCCGCCTGCTCCCGGTCCGTGGCGATCAGGCGCGTCGCCGGCAGCGGCCATTTCCAGTCGCGTACGCCGACCTCCAGGTCGCGCATTTCGATGCAATCCACCGGACAGGGCTCGACGCAAAGGTCGCAGCCGGTGCATTCGCTGGCGATCACCGTGTGCATCAGGCGCGCGGCGCCTACGATGGCGTCCACCGGACAGGCCTGGATGCACTTGGTGCAGCCGATGCACTCCGCCTCGCGGATATAGGCCACGCGCGGCGGGGTTTCTGCCGGTGCGTCCAGCGGCGGGGCCTCGATGTCGAACAGGTCGGCGAGGGCGGCGATGGTGGCTGCGCCGCCGGGCGGGCATTTGTTTATCGCGTCACCCTGGGCGATGGCCTCGGCGTAGGGCTTGCAGCCGGGGTAGCCGCACTGGCCGCACTGGGTCTGCGGCAGCAGGGCGTTGACCTGCTCGGCGATCGGATCGCCCTCGACCTTGAAGCGCACCGCGGCGAAGCCGAGCAAGGCACCGCTGGCCAGGCACAGGAGCAGCAGTACGCCGACCGCGAGCAGTACCGTGCTCATAGCTTGATCAGCCCGGTGAAGCCCATGAAGGCCAGGGACATCAGGCCGGCGGTGATCATGCCGATGGCCGCGCCCTGGAACGGCTTGGGTACGTCGGCGATGGCGATGCGCTCGCGCATGGCGGCGAACAGTACCAGCACCAGGGAGAACCCCAGGCCCGCGCCGAAACCCTGCATGGTCGACTGGAGGAAGCCGAACTCGGGCTTGTGGGCGTTGAGCAGGGCGACGCCGAGGACGATGCAGTTGGTGGTGATCAGAGGCAGGAAGATGCCCAGCACGCGGTACAGCAGCGGGCTGGTCTTGCGCACCAGCAGTTCGGTGAACTGCACCACCACGGCGATCACCAGGATGAAGCCGATGGTGCGCAGGAATTCCAGGTCCAGCGGGCGCAGCACGTAGCGCTGCAGGATGTAGCTGCAGACCGACGCCAGGGTCAGGACGAAAGTGGTGGCGAGGGCCAGGCCGATGGCGGTCTCGATCTTGCGCGAGACGCCCATGAACGGGCAGAGGCCGAGGAACTGCACCAGCACGAAGTTGTTGACCAGGATGGCGCTGACCAGGATCAGGGCGAGTTCGGTCATCGAGGCTACCGTCTCATGCAGGCTGGGCCGGAAAAGGGGCGCACATTATCGGGAAGCCGCCCTGGCGGCTCAAGCCGTGGCGTCGCTTTCATTGCTCTGGCTTCAGGTTAGTGCAGGTTCGGCGAAGGTTGCGGCTGCTGCGGCAAGCGGCTTCTAGACTCCAGGGGAATGCGGGACTGCTCGGCGGCGGGAGGCGGCATGAAAGCGCTCAAGACGATAGGCGTGGTGACCACCATCATCGTGGCCTGGATCGGCGGCTTGTCGAGCATCTGGCAGGCCTATCAGGGCCGCAAGGACCGCCAGTTCGACACGGCCATGGTGCTCAAGGAGACCAAGAGCAAGAGCTTCGCGGCGGAGATCGCCAGCTACGAGAAGGCGACGGACAAGAGCGGGCTCGACCAGGTGATTGCCCAGCAGCAGAAATTTGAGCACGGCTGGCGCGACGAGCAGGACCTGCAGCGGCTGCTCAAGCCAGTTCTGGAGCAGACCGCCACCAGCCTGCCGGCGGATCTGCAGGCGCGGGTGGCGATGATCCTGGCGCGCAACCGCGACAACGACCAGTTCGACCCCGGCTACATCCTGCTGGGCGCGGCCTACCTGGTGACCCAGGACTACAACAACGCCAAGGAATACCTGGGCCTGGCCCGCGGCAGCGGCGACGACCCACCCGCCAGCGCCCTCCTGGCGGCGGCGCTTTCACGCTTGTCGCAGCAGGCGCCGACGCCCATCGAGCGGCAGCAGCTGCAGCGTTCGGCTCTGCAGAGCTTCCAGCAGGCGTTACAAGCCGCCGGCTGGGACGCGAAACAGGGCTGGACCTTGGGCCTGTTCAAGGGCGACAAGAGCGCCGATGCGGCCCGCGATCTGGCTGCCTTCAGCTTCAGCGACAAGTCACTGCACGAAGTGGTCAAGGACGATCCGGCCTACAAGGCGCTCATCGACAAGTGGGGCGGGGAAGGGCGCAAGGAGGCGATGCTGGTGCCCCAGTGGGACAACAAAACCCAGCAGTAGTCGCCGCCTTATAGGCCATGAAAGCGGCGTTGGTCAGGCCGATGTACTGCGTGCGGCCGCCCATGTATTGAGTCACTTAAGCCCTCCGGAATTGCATCTGTCAGATATCTCAATCCGAGCGAAAGTGGGGCGTGCAAGTCAGGCGATTCTGAAAAGAGCGCTAACGGAATCGGTCTGTCTGACTCCGAAATCCGTAACTGTAGGCGGAGATTTCTTGATCTCGGCGTGGTCCCCCTTTGCTCGTACCCCGCGTGGATAATTTTCGGCCTTTTAGCAAGGCGCCGGGCCGTCGCATCTCGCTAGCAACATAAGTCGCAAGTGCCCGTGCGGTGGCTGGCGCCGCTGGATTGCACGCAAAGCGAGGGATAAAAGATGAGAGCACTGGCCTGTCTGGGCGACCAGACCACCTACGGGAAGATCATTTCCGCTACCGCCACCTGGTACGAAGAGGGCAAGCCCCTTGCCAAAACAGGCGACATGGCCTGGTGCAGCAACTGCAAGGGCGCCTTTCCCATCATCGGCAGCGTGACCGACTGGCTCGAAAGCGTGCCTTACGTCGCCACTGGCGACCGGGTGGCCTGTCGTTGCCCGAATCATGTGGTGTACGGCTCCACCACCCAATACACCTCGACCGTCTCCGACGCGCAGTCGGCCAGTGCATCGCAGCCAGCTGCGTCGACCACGGCGCAGCCCACTCACCATGCAGAACCTGTGCGGATGGCTACTTCCGCCCAAGCCTCTTCCCCTGTGCCGCTAGCTCAGCCCCAGAGCGCGCCGGACAAGCCCGAAGCCAACCCCAAACCAGAGTTAACGCCGGAGCTGATTGCCGTCGCCGGCAGCCAGCACGACAACAGTTCCGGCAACAAGATGATGTTCATCGGCCAGGCCGTGCGCGAACTGAGCGAATTCAAACGCAGCAAACCGGCCCTGACTCGGACGCTGGTGGTATTCACGCCGTCCTACAACGAAGCGATGCTCAATGCCGCACGCGGCTCTGCCGAGGCCTACGGTGCAGGTTTCGTCAGCGTGAGCAATGTCCAGGAACTGATCGATTACCTGAACCGAGGCAAGGACCGAGAGCAGTCGCCCATCGAACATCTGTCGTTCTTCAGCCATGGCGTGCCGCATCGCATTGCCTTTGGTTATCAACTCGCGGGGGATTATCAGATGTCCCTCGATGTCCTGAGCTACAGCAAGATTTCGATTCTGGCCTTTTCCAGTGCCGCGCGAATCGACAGCTACGCCTGCCGTACTGGCATGGGCAATCGCCCGGAATACCCCATCGAAGAAGGTATTCAGTTCTTCCCGCAGACCAACGAAAGCCTGGCGCAATTACTGGCCGACCATCTCCAGATCAAGGTGCGCGCGTTCATTCGCCGTTCGGATTACAGAAACACTTGGGGGACGTTCGAGGAGCGCCAGTTGGGTAAGTTGTGCGAGATCAGCGACAACGCGGCGCCGGGCGAGGAGTGGTGTCGTAAGTGGAGAGTGTTGGAAAAGGAACGGGCGGATAGCGACCGTGTGTTCAATTTTACCTATCAGGCCATAGGTGCAATCAGTCCTGTGCTTTCAGGTGATACACCCATCGGAGTACCGGGAGGCCACTTTGAGTTTCTACCGAAGTAAGGGCTTTTGGATTGCCTTCACCATTTTCCTTCCCTTACTGCTAATCGCGACAAACTACGGATTCAAGGTGATGACGAGTATATACAAAAAGGATCTGGGTAACGGCGTGGTAATTTATGCAGACGACTACGTGAAGACTGGTCTCTGGGTATTCGACTGCAAGTATCGCCGCTTGATTAGCCGCCAACCGCTGCCTGTCCCGATAGATGAGTTGGAAAGGACCAATAGGCTCACTATTGGAAAAATGTATGCATTGAGCGGCGACGATAAGAATCATGCAAAAGTGGTCATCCGAGCTGTCACAGAGATCCCCGACTGGTACAAAAATTTACGTTACCGATACTCCGTGCTAGGTGAAAGTAGTAATTTGAATGGTCACTCTTTCGAAATGACAGCATCGCTGGATGGTCGTAAGTGGGGATTGGAAATATGGCAAGAGATAGGCTACGACGGCGACTCAAGCTTCGATATAACGGCCGAGCCCTACGATCCCGAAACCTACGTGGACCACGCCAAGGCGTTACAGGCCGCAGCCAAGAGCTGCCCCATTCCACAATAAGGGTGGAAGTTTCATCCTCTCGGACAGGTTCTGCCTTTACAAACCAAATCATGGGGGTTAATAGCCCCATGATTTATAGAACTTCCGAGCGTCATGCCTATCAGATGGCTTTCGACGTGCTGCGCTACAGCAAGATCTCGCCGCAAGCGTTTTCCAGCAGCGCGCGAATCGACAGCTACGCCTGCCGCACCGGCATGGGCAATCGCCCGGAATACCCTATCGAAGAAGGCATCCAGTTATTTCCGCAGACCAACGAAAACCTGGCGCAACTGTTGGCCGATCATCTGCGGATCAAGGTGCGCGCTTTCATTCGGCGGTCGGATTACAGGAACACTTGGGGGACGTTCGAAGAGCGGCAGTTGGGCAAGTTGTGCGAGATCAGCGACAACGCGGCGCCGGGAGATGAGTGGTGTCGGAAGTGGCGCTTGCTGAAGAAAGAGCGAAGCCAATACAACAAACTCGGTGATTTTACCTACCAGAGAATTGGGGCGATTAACCCCGTGATTTCTGGCGATACACCGCTAGGCGTACCGGGAGGTCATTTTGAGTTTTCGCCAAAATAGAAGATTTTGGACTGCCCTCGCTATCATTTCCCCACTGCTGCTAATTTTTGGTAATTACAAGTTGAATACTATGATGAGCGAATTTAAGCAGGATTTCGGTAATGGCGTTGTTGTTTACGCGGACAAATACGTAAAGACGGGGCGCTGGGTGTTCGACTGCAATAATTCACGCTTGATCAGTCGCGAGCCGTTGCCTGCGCCAATATCTGAATTGGAGAGCGCCAAGGAGCTCGCCATAGGTAATATGTTCTATTTGAATAGCTCGGACCAACAGCGCTCCCAAGAGGTACTGAGGGCTATCGTTGGTATGCCGGGCTGGTATAAGAATCTACGCTATCTCTACTCTGCACTGGATGAGGATAGCGATTTAAATTCGCACATGTTCTATTTTGTTACCCAATACGCAGGACAGCCATGGGCGGTAGAGGTCGACCAATCAATCGGCCACAACGGAAAATCTAGTTTCGAAGTAACTGCTAGACCCTACGCCCCCGAAACTTACGTGGACTACACCAAGGCGTTACAGGCCGCAGCCAAGAGTTGTCCTGCTCCACAATAATAGTGGAAGTTTCATCCTCTTGAGCAGGTCCTACGTTCATATGCCAAGTCATGGGGGTTGATAACTCCCATGATTTATGGAATCCCCTGTGACGTGCCCAGAAACTATTAACTCCAGGGGCTGCCAGATGTCTCTCGACTTCTTGCGCTACAGCAAGACTTCGCCGCAGGCGTTTTCCCGCACTGCGCGAATCGACAGCTACGCCTGCCGCACCGGCATGGGCAATCGCCCGGAATACCCTATCGAAGAAGGCATCCAGTTCCTCCCGCAGACCAACGAGAGCCTGGCGCAACTGCTGGCCGATCATCTCCAGATCAAGGTGCGTGCTTTCATTCGGCGGTCGGATTACAGGAACACTTGGGGGACGTTCGAAGAGCGACAGTTGGGCAAGTTATGTGAGATCAGCGACAACGCGACGCCGGGGGAGGAGTGGTGTCGGAGGTGGAATGAGTTGGCCAAGGAGCGAAAAAACAGTAACGATTTGCTTGATTTCACCTATCAGACCGTAGGTGCAATTAACCCCGTGATTTCAGGCGACACACCTATTGGTGTACCGAGAGGCTACTTTGAGTTTTTACCAAAATAAGACCTTATGGATGCTAATGGCCATTTTCTTTCCGCTACTAGTGGTCGCGAGCTACTACGGACTAAAAGTAATGACAAGTGTATGCAAGACTGATATGGGGAGCGGCGTAGTGATCCATGCTGACGACTATGTAAAGACAGGTCGTTGGGTTTTTCACTGCGGTCGTTCACGCCTTATAAGTCGAGAGCCGCTGCCTGTACCAATTGCGGATCTGGAACAGGTCAATAAGTTAACTATCGGGAAAATGTATGAATTAAATGATGCTAATGAAAAGCTCGCGAAAATGGCCATCAGAGCCATAACGGCAATTCCAGAGTGGCACAAGAGATTGCGTTATCGCTACTCCGTACTAAGTGAGTACAGCGACCTGAATAGCCATGTCTTTGGCTTGTTGGGGAATTATGAAGGCAAGCAGTGGGCGTTAAGAGTTTGGCAAGAAATCGACTACAACGGAAATTCGAGTTTCGAGATCACGGCCGAACCCTACGACCCTGAGACCTACGTGGACTACGTCAGGGCATTGCAGGCTGCAGCGAAAAGTTGCCCTGTTCCGCAGTAAGTAATCATTGATCCGACTGCTTTGCTCGGCTGGCACATGCGACAAGTAGCCCCCCCGGAAAACGACGACGCCGGCCCAGAGGCCGGCGTTGTTCGGGAGGCTGGCGCTTACTTCACGCGCTGGCCCGGCTTGGCGCCGCTGTCGGGGCTGAGCAGGTAGATTTCTTCCCCGCCCGGGCCGGCGGCCAGGACCATGCCTTCGGAGATGCCGAACTTCATCTTGCGCGGCGCGAGGTTTGCCACGTAGAGGGTCAGGCGGCCTTCGAGCTTGCTCGGGTCCGGGTAGGCGCTCTTGATGCCGGAGAACACGTTGCGCTTCTCGTCACCGATATCCAGGGACAGGCGCAGCAGCTTGTCGGCGCCTTCGACGAACTCGCACTTCTCGATCAGCGCGATGCGCAGGTCGACGGCGGCGAAGGCGTCGAAGTTGATCTCCGCGGCCAGCGGGTCCTTGGTCAGTTCGCCATTGCCTTTGGGCTGGTTGGCGGCGGCGAGGTCTTCCTTGGAGGCTTCGATCATGGCTTCGATTTTCGCGGGCTCGATACGGGTCATCAGCGGGTTGAACGGGTTCAGTTGGTGGTTGGCCAGCAGTTGCTCGTGGTCGCTCCACTTCAGCGGGGCGACGTTGAGGAAGGCTTCGGCGGCTTCGGCGAGCTTCGGCAGCACCGGCTTGAGGAAGATCACCAGCTGGCGGAACAGGTTGACGCCCAGGGCGCACACGGCCTGGACCTCGTCCTGCTTGCCTTCCTGCTTGGCCAGGGCCCACGGCGCCTTTTCGGCGATCCAGGCGTTGGCCTGGTCGGCCAGGGCCATGATCTCGCGCATGGCGCGGCCGAAGTCGCGGGCTTCATAGGCGGCGGCGATGCTCGGAGCGGCGGCCTTGAAGGCTTCGCTCAGTTCCGGCGCCGGGTTGGCGTCGACCAGCACGCCGGCGTTGCCCTTGTGGATAAAACCTGCACAGCGGCTGGCGATGTTGACGACTTTGCCGACCAGGTCGGAGTTGACCTTCTGCACGAAGTCCTCGAGGTTCAGGTCGAGGTCGTCGACGCCGCGGCCGAGCTTGGAGGCGTAGTAGTAGCGCAGGTATTCCGGGTTCAGGTGGTCCAGGTAGGTGCGCGCCTTGACGAAGGTGCCGCGCGACTTGGACATCTTCTGCCCGTTGACGGTCAGGTAGCCGTGCACGTTCAGTGCGGTCGGCTTGCGGTAGCCGGCGCCTTCGAGCATGGCCGGCCAGAACAGCGCGTGGAAGTTGACGATGTCCTTGCCGATGAAGTGGTACAGCTCGGCCTTGGAATCCTTGTTCCAGAAAGCGTCGAAGTCCAGCTCCGGACGGCGCGCGCAGAGGTTCTTGAAGCTGGCCATGTAGCCGATGGGCGCGTCCAGCCAGACGTAGAAGTACTTGCCCGGGGCGTCGGGGATCTCGAAGCCGAAGTAGGGCGCGTCACGGCTGATGTCCCACTCCTGCAGGCCGGCGTCCAGCCACTCGGCGATCTTGTTGGCCACCGACTCCTGCAGGGCGCCGCTGCGGGTCCACTGCTTGAGCATGGCGTCGAAGTCGGGGAGCTTGAAGAAGTAGTGCAGCGACTCCTTGAGCACCGGGGTGGCGCCGGAGATCGCCGATTTCGGGTCCTTCAGCTCGGTCGGCGAGTAGGTCGCGCCGCAGGACTCACAGTTGTCGCCGTACTGGTCGGCGGTGCCGCACTTCGGGCAGGTGCCCTTGATGAAGCGGTCGGCCAGGAACATCTGCTTTTCCGGGTCGAAGTACTGGGTCACCGGACGGGTGGCGATGTGCCCGGCCTCGCGCAGCGCGGTGTAGATCGACGAGGACAGCTCGCGGTTCTCTTCCGAATGGGTTGAGTGGTAGTTGTCGAAGTCCACCAGGAATTCGGCGAAGTCGGCCATGTGCTCGGCGCGCACGCCATCGATCAGTTGTTCCGAGGTGATCCCTTCGCGCTCGGCGCGCAGCATGATGGCCGAGCCGTGGGCGTCGTCCGCGCAGACGTACACCGCCTGGTTGCCGCGCATCTTCTGGAAGCGCACCCAGATGTCGGTCTGGATGTATTCCAGCATGTGGCCCAGGTGAATGGAACCGTTGGCGTAGGGCAGGGCGCTGGTGACGAGGATCTGGCGGTTTTCGGACATGGTGGTCAGGCCGTGGCGGTAAATCGAGGGAAGTCGGCAACTATATAGGCGCGGGACATTTTTTTCACCCGCGAAGGTCCCCGACGGCCGCCTCGCGGTTGTTCGCGAGCAAGCGCGCGCCTACAGCGGTAAGATGCCCGCCTATTGTGCTCAGTCTTTTTTCGGGAGAACCCATGAGCGTCGTCACCCGTGCCACGGTGGAAACCGTCCTCCGCCAGATCAACGATCCCCACACCGGCCAGAACCTGCTCGACGCCGGCTACCTGCGCGACCTCGATATCCAGGGCGGGCGCGTCGTCCTTTCTCTGGAGCTGGGCTATGCCTGCGGCCTGTTCAAGAACGGCCTGGCGCAGACCGTGCAGATGGCCCTGGAAGCCGCCGACGGCGTGGATTCTGCGCAGGTGAAGGTCGAGGTGAAAATTGCCGCGCACAAAGCCCAGGCCCAGGTGCCGGGCATGAGCAACGTCAAGAACATCATCGCCGTGGCCTCGGGCAAGGGCGGCGTGGGCAAGTCCACCACCGCCGCCAACCTGGCGCTGGCGCTGGCCCGCGAGGGCGCGAAGGTCGGCATCCTCGACGCCGATATCTACGGCCCCAGCCAGGGGATCATGTTCGGCATTGCCGAAGGCACCCGGCCAAAAGTGCGTGACCAGAAGTGGTTCGTACCGCTGGAAGCGCATGGCGTGGAAGTCATGTCCATGGCCTTCCTCACGGACGACAACACCCCGGTGGTCTGGCGCGGCCCGATGGTCTCCGGCGCGCTGATCCAGCTGATCACCCAGACCGCCTGGAATGACCTCGACTACCTGGTGATCGACATGCCGCCGGGCACCGGCGACATCCAGCTGACCCTCGCGCAAAAAGTGCCGGTGGCCGGCGCGGTGATCGTCACCACCCCGCAGGACCTGGCTCTGCTCGACGCCAAGAAGGGCGTGGAGATGTTCCGCAAGGTGAACATCCCGGTGCTGGGCGTAGTGGAGAACATGGCCGTGCACATCTGCTCGAACTGTGGCCACGCCGAGCACCTGTTCGGCGAAGGAGGCGGCGAGAAGCTGGCCGCGCAGTACGGCGTCGAACTGCTGGCCTCGCTGCCACTGTCGATGGCCATCCGCATGCAGGCCGACGGTGGCAAGCCGACCGTGGTGGCCGACCCGGAAAGCCAACTGGCGATGATCTACCAGGAAATGGCCCGCTGCGTCGGCGCCCGCATCGCCCTGAGCGAGAAGGACGCGCCGGCGATGCCGAGCATTTCGATCAGCGAGGACTGAGTCGTTGATTGGGTTCCTGCGTTCGCGGGGATGACGTGTTAGGAGGCCGACATCTGCCTTCCGTCATCGCCGCGCACGCGGGGACCCAGAAGATTGGCCCGTCCGGCGCGCCCCTTTGCCCGCCGGCGCGCCTGCCGGTAAGATTCGCCTTCTTTTTCAGCAGCTACGGGACGCCCGCCATGACCATCAAATCGGACAAGTGGATTCGCCGCATGGCCCTGGAGCACGGGATGATCGAGCCGTTCGTCGAGCGCCAGGTGCGCGGCGCCGACGACAGCCGGGTGATCTCCTACGGCGTTTCCAGCTACGGCTACGACGTGCGCTGCGCCGCCGAATTCAAGGTGTTCACCAACATCCACTCGGCCGTGGTCGATCCGAAGAACTTCGACGAGAAGAGCTTCGTCGACATCAATAGCGACGTCTGCATCATTCCGCCGAACTCCTTCGCCCTGGCCCGTACCGTCGAGTACTTCCGCATTCCGCGCGACGTGCTGACCATCTGCCTGGGCAAGAGCACCTATGCTCGCTGCGGCATCATCGTCAACGTCACCCCGCTGGAACCGGAGTGGGAAGGTCATGTGACCCTGGAGTTCTCCAACACCACCAACCTGCCGGCGAAGATCTACGCCCACGAAGGCGTGGCGCAGATGCTCTTCCTGCAATCCGACGAGGCTTGCGAGGTCTCCTACCGCGATCGCGGTGGCAAGTACCAGGGCCAGACCGGAGTGACTCTGCCCAAGGCCTGAGGCCGACGCGGAGCGAAAAAAAAACCGGGCGATTGCCCGGTTTTTTGTTGCCTGCGTTTCCCTGTAGGAGCGGACCTTGTCCGCGATTCGCGCGCATGGCGCGCTCCTACAGGGGACGCGGATAAGCTATTTGAGGTTGCCGCTGAGGAACTGTCGCAGCCGTTCGCTCTTCGGCTTGCCCAGCACTTCCTGCGGCGGACCCTGTTCCTCGACGCGGCCCTGGTGGAGGAACAACACCTGGCTGGATACCTCGCGGGCGAAGGCCATCTCGTGGGTCACCAGGATCATGGTGCGGCCTTCCTCGGCCAGGGCCTTGATCACCTTGAGCACCTCGCCGACCAATTCCGGGTCGAGCGCAGAGGTCGGTTCGTCGAACAGCATGATTTCCGGTTCCATCGCCAGCGCGCGGGCGATGGCCACGCGCTGCTGCTGGCCGCCGGAGAGGAAGGCCGGGTACTTGTCGACCACCTGTGCCGGCAGGCCGACCTTGGCCAGGTAGTTGCGCGCGCGGTCCTCGGCTTCCTTGCGGTCGACGCCGAGCACGCGGCGCGGGGCGAGGGTGACGTTCTCCAGCACCGTCAGGTGGCTCCACAGGTTGAAATGCTGGAACACCATCGCCAGGCGCGTGCGGATGCGCTGCAGCTGCGCCGGGTCGGCCACGCGCATGCCGCCGGGGCTGGCGATCATGCGGATGTCCTCGCCGTCGAAGCTCATGGTGCCTTCGTCCATCTGCTCGAGGAAGTTGATGCAGCGCAGGAAGGTGCTTTTGCCGGAGCCGCTGGCGCCGATCATGCTCACCACGTCGCCGGTTTTCGCTTCCAGCGACACGCCCTTGAGGACTTCGTTGTCGCCGTAGCGCTTGTACAGGGCGTCGATCTTCAGTGTGGTCATGGAGTTCTCTATCTCCGGCCGCCGACGAGGGCGGCCTTGCAGGGATGAGTCAGCCGTGGCTCGGGCCGAGGAAGGCCAGCCAGCGGCGTTCGGCGAGGCGGAACAGGCCGACCAGGGTGAAGGAGGTCACCAGGTACAGCGCCGCGGCTATGCCGAAGGACTGGAAGGACATGAAGGTGGCGGCGTTGGCGTCGCGGGCGATCTTCATGATGTCCGGCACGGTGGCGGTGAAGGCCACGGTGGTGGAGTGCAGCATGAGGATCACTTCGTTGCTGTAGTAGGGCAGCGAACGGCGCAGTGCCGACGGCATGATCACGTAGCGGTACAGCCGCCAGCCGCTCAGGCCGTAGGCGTGGGCTGCCTCGACTTCGCCGTGGGCGGTGTTGCGGATGGCGCCGGCGAAGATCTCCGTGGTGTACGCGCAGGTGTTCAGCGCGAAGGCCAGCAGCGTGCAGTTCAGGCCGTTGCGGAAGAAGGCGTCGAGGATGGGTTCGGCGCGCACCGAGGCCAGGCTGTAGATGCCCGTGTAGCAGACCAGCAGCTGGATATACAGCGGCGTGCCGCGGAACACGTAGGTGTAGAACTGCACCGGCCAGCGGATCAGCGGGTTGCGCGAGACGCGGGCGATGGAAAGGGGAACGGCAAAGGTGAAGCCGAAGGCGATGGAAACTACCAGCAGCCAGAGCGTCATGGCCAGGCCGGTGATGTGGTAGCCGTCGGTCCAGAGGAAGGCTTTGCCGTATTGCTGCAGCAACTCGATCATCGCAGGGCCTCGCGCACACCGGTGGCGTAACGGCGCTCAAGTTTCCTGAGCACGATGTTGGATACGGTGGTGAACACCAGGTAGATGGCCGCGGCGACCAGGAGGAAGAACAGCAGTCGGTAGCTGCTCTTGCCGGCGTCCTGAGCGGCGCGGACCACATCGGAGAGGCCGATGATGGAAACGAGCGCGGTGGACTTGATCAGCACCATCCAGTTGTTGCCGATCCCCGGAAGGGCAAAACGCATCATCTGCGGGAAGAGCACGAAGCGGAAACGCTGCATGCGCGACAGGCCATAGGCGGTGGCCGCTTCCATCTGCCCGCGCGGCACGGCGAGGATGGCGCCGCGGAAGGTCTCGGTGAAGTACGCGCCGTAAATGAAGCCGAGGGTGATGATCCCTGCGCTGAAAGGATCGATCTCGATGTATTCCCACTCCATGTAGTCGGTGAGGTCGGCCAGCCAGGTCTGCAGGCTGTAGAAGATCAGCAGCATCAGCACCAGGTCGGGGACGCCACGGATCAGCGTGGTGTAGCAGATGGCGGGAAAGCGCAGCAGCTTGGAGCCGGAGAGCTTGGAGGTGGCGCCGATCAGGCCCAGCAGCACGGAGAGCAGCAGGGAGCAGATCGACAGCTTGATGGTCATCCAGGTGCCGTCCAGCAGGATCGAGCCATAGCCCTTGAGGCTCAAGCTGTCGGCCAGGGTCCCGAGAAAGTCTGGGAGCATGCGCGGAGCGCTCCTTGTTCTTGTACGTCGTTAGCAGAATAGACCGCGCCCGGCCCCTTAACAGGCGGCCGGGCGCGGTAGGTGGTGGCGCGGATCAGTCGTTGTAGATGTCGATCTCGCCGAAGTATTTCTTCTGCAGCTTGTCGTAGGTGCCGTCGGCGTGGATCGCCTTGATGCCCTTGTTGATCATCTCGCGCAGATCGTTGTTGCCCTTCTTGATGCCGATGGCGATGTCGGCCGGCATCAGCGGGTCATGCACCGGCTTGCTGATTTCGAAGCCCTTGCCTTGCTCGGTGGTCAGGAAGCCCTGTTCGGCTTGCAGCATGTCCTGCAGGGACACGTCGAGACGGCCGGACACCAGGTCGGCGTAGACCTGATCCTGGTTCTGGTAGCTCTTCACGGTAACGCCGGCCGGCTCCAGCTTGGCCTTGGCGTAGGTCTCCTGGATGGTGCCCTGTTCGACGCCGACGCTTTTGCCTTTCAGCGATTCCGGGGTGGCCATCAGGCCCGAGCCCTTCTTGCTGATCATCGCGGTCGGGCTGGTGAACAGCTTGTCGCTGAAGTCGATTTCCTTCTTGCGCGCTTCGGTGACGGTCATCGACGAGATCACGCCGTCGAATTTGCGTGCCTTCAGGCCCGGGATCATGCCGTCGAAGTCGTTGGCCATCCAGACGCACTTGACCTTCAGGTGTTCGCAGATCGCGTTACCCAGGTCGATGTCGAAACCGACCAGGCTGCCGTCCGGAGCCTTGGACTCGAAGGGCGCGTAGGACGGGTCGGTAGCGAAGCGGATTTCCTTGTATTCCTTGGCTTGCAGGGCGCCCGCGGCAGCCATCAGGGCCAGGGCGGAAAGAGTCAGCCATGCTTTTTTCATCGATTGGAATCCTTAGATTTGAGCAGTGGAACGACAGGGAAAAGTTGCAACATCAATTTGATAGCAAATTTTGAACCACACGCATCCGACGGGTCTCGGCGGTCTGAACGAGACGACGGACGTGGTCCTAGGACAGGTATAGCATCGGCTGTCGGAAACACCGCCCCACGTCGGTGCGCTACCGCGAGGCGTTCGGTAACAAAGTGGTGCGGGAATGTGCGGGGGAGAGAGGTGTGCGGGCGGGAGAAAAAAAGAAAGGCACCCGAGGGTGCCTTCAAGATGATCATGGAGTAAGTCGACTGATCTGATCCGTCAGTGCGGCGGAAGTTCCGCCGCTCCCGGTTTATTTCTGCGGAATCAGGGTCAGGCGCTTGTTGCCGTAGACGCGGTCGAGGTTCTGCGGCTGGAACGGGAAACTCATGTAGTCGCCCTTCAGCCAGGCGTCGATGCCGTCGGCGTAGTGCGGGCTGGCCGGGTTGCCGGACTGGCCGCTGCTGTTCACGCCGAGCATGGGTTCGCTCTGGCCGAAGTCGACGACGATGCGCATGGCCGGGATCAGCCAGGTGTCGAAGTCCTTGCCCCAGCCGTAGGCGGAGACGTTGAGGGTGCTGTGGTCACCACCGGCCGGGTAAGGGCCGCGATCCAGGTAACCCTTGATTGCGCCAAGGCCTGCGCGCTGGCTGGCGTCGAGGTAGGGCGCCATCTTGGTGCTGTCGCTGACCCAGTTGTAGGTGTGCAGCTTGCCCCACTGCCAGGCATGGCGGTCGGCGCCCAGCTTCTGTTCGCAGAAGCTGGTGGCGGCGGCCAGGCTGCGCGCCAGGATTGCCGGTTTGTCTTCCTTCTGCGGGGTGTGCACGTCGTCCCAGAACGGGCTGTCGTCGCGGCCGAGCAGGTGGTCGGCCTGGGCCGAGTAGGACAGGTTGGCGTTCTCCACGAAAGCCTTCCAGGCCGGGCTGTCTTCCGGACCCAGTTCGTCGAGGAAGATCTGCTTGGTGCTTTCCTGCAGGAAGGCTTCGTACAGTGCGGCGTCGGAGGAGGTCGCGGCGAGCTTGCCGTCGAATGCCATCAGCCGGTCGAGTGCTTCCCGCGCGCGTTCCCGTTGGCCGTCCGGCAGCGCCTGGATCGCCTGTTTCAACGGTGTGGCCATACCCGGTGCGGAGAACATCGCCTGCAGCTTGGCGGCGAAGGGCGTGGTCTGGTCGTACTGCATGGCGATCATGCTGCGTGCATCGTGGCGGTTGCTGGCGTTGGCCAACTGGGCGATGCGCTCGGCGCGTTCCGGGTAGTACCAGGAGCTCGACAGCTGCGCGCCGTAGCCAGGCTGCACGGTGCGGTGGTTGGCGGTGCCCAGCCAGCCCTGCTGCGGGTCCTGGTCGGACGGGTGCAGGATCGGATCGGCATAGCCGTCCCAGTCGTAGCGGCCGTCCCAGCCAGGGGAGGGCAGCAGGCCGCGGCCTTCCTTGCGGTTGGGGAAGCGACCGGTGACCTGCCAGCCGATGTGCTTCTCGTCGGCGAATACGATGTTCAGCGGCATGGCGCGGACTTCGCGAGTGGCGTCGAAGGCTTGCTCGACGCCACTCGCGCGCGACAGGTCGAAGAAGGCGTCGAGGCTCTTGTCCGAAACCGCCTGGATGCTCTGGTAGGCCAGGCCGTAGCTGCTGGAGACCGGCAGCGGTTGCAGGTCGTTCTTTCGTGCACCGAGCAGGGCGCTGTTGAGCAGCGGGCCGTGACGGGTTTCGTAGACGGTTTCGCGGATCGGCGACTGGCCTTTGACGAAGAAGGTCTCATTGCGCTCGATGGCCGGCTTCCACTGGCCGTCGGCAAGGTAATAGAGCTTGCTGCCCTGGCGCCGGACCTGTTCGAGGAACACGTCCTGGTTGTCGCCCATGACCATGGTCATGCCCCAGGCCAGCTTGCCGTTGTAGCCGGCAACCACGCCCGGCACGCCGGCGATGGTGACGCCGGCGGCGGTGTATTTCGGCGAACGCACCTGCATGAAGTTCCACACCGAGGGCATCGACAGCGGCAGGTGCGTGTCGTTGGCCAGCAGGCTCTTGCCGCTGCGGCTGCGTTGCGGGGCGATGGCCCAGTTGTTCGAGGCGGCGACACCCATCATCTGCAGGCCCGCGACCTGCTCGACCGCCGTGCCGATGTCGGCGAGGCCGGGAATCCGCCCGCTGAGCTTCAGGCCCTTGAGCTTGTCCGCTTCGTCGAAGGGAAGGGCTTCGTCCGGGTAGATGGGCGTCAGCCAGGCGAGTTTTTCCGCACCGACTTTTTGCGCCAGGGTCAGCGAGTCGAGCTCTTCCTGCAGGTTCACCGCCAGGCCGAAATTCAGCAGGGCGAAGACCAGCGCCGAGTCCTCCGGCTTCCAGTACTCGGGGCGGTAGCCGGATTCGGCGAGATCCATCGGCAGCTTGTCGCGGTAGCGATAGAGGTAGGCGTTGACGCCGCGCGCGTACGTCTCGAAGAAGCGCTGGGTGCGCGGCGACGCGCCTTTGTAGAGGGCGTCGGCGGCTTGTCGGAGGTTGACCGTGCGCATGAAACGGTCGATTTCCAGGGCGCCCGGGCCGACCATTTCCGACAGGCGACCCTGGGCCAGCAGGCGCATGCCGACCATCTGGCTGATGCGGTCGCTGGCATGCACGTAGCCCATGGCGAAGAGTGCGTCGTGGAAGGTCGTGGTCTCGATCAGCGGCATGCCCAGGCTGTTGCGCCGGATCGACACGCTTTCCGCCAGGCCCTTGATCGGTTGCACGCCGGAAGTGGGCGGCAGGCTGTCGGCGTACTGGTCGTTCAGCCAGGCT
This sequence comes from Pseudomonas sp. QL9, assembly GCF_041409665.1. Classification (NCBI taxonomy): domain Bacteria; kingdom Pseudomonadati; phylum Pseudomonadota; class Gammaproteobacteria; order Pseudomonadales; family Pseudomonadaceae; genus Pseudomonas; species Pseudomonas sp. QL9. The sequence goes on along the minus strand of NZ_CP166971.1, from coordinate 1,173,701 downwards.
TGGCAGCCGGTGAGGCTGACGGCGGCGCTGAGGGTGGCGGCGAGGCCGAAACGGGGTAGCGGGCGGAAGGCTCGCGAGGCCATGGGAACGTGCTCCTGCACTGGGCTGGCGGAAAGCCGCTACGTTAGTGAGGAGCGCCTCGCCGCGCAAGCTGCGGAGGCAGGCATTTCGCGGCTTTCAGACCGATTGGCCGGGGTCCGCGCGGAAATGAAAAAGGCCCGCTGGGCGGGCCTTCTTCGGACAGGCGCATCAGGCGCCGTGGCACTTCTTGAACTTGGCGCCGCTGCCGCAGGGGCAGGGGTCGTTGCGGCCCACGTCCTTCAGCGGATTGCGCACCGGCTCGTGGCTGTGGTTGCAGTGCGGGCCGTGGACGTGGTGGGGATGGTCGTGGTCATGATCATGGTCGTGGTTGCAATCGGGACCATGCACATGGGGTTCCTGGCTCATGAATGCCTTACTCCGGGATGAAATCGCCGGGGATTATCTCGCCATTGCGCGCGATATGCACGGTGTGGCCGAACAGGATGCCGGTCTTGATGTCGCCTTCGAGGTTGTAGCGGATCGGCTGGTCGGGCTTCTGCAGCAGCTTGACGATGTACTTCATGTGCCGCCACAGGTTGGTGTTGACCGGCACCTGGAAGTTCTGCCGGCCATTGGCGGGCACGGTGAACCACAGGCTGGATTCGCCTTCGGCAAGGTCTACATCGTTCAGCTTGACCTTATAGGCCAGGCCGCGCACGGGCAGGCTGAAGTCGTTCGGGTTGTCGATGCTGAAGTGCAGCATGAACTGTTGTTCGAGCAGGCGGGCCTTGACCACGTCCACTTTCACCAGCTTGACATCGGGACTCTCGAAGCTGCCGGTCATCCAGCTGCAGCCGGACAGGAGCGAGAAGATCCAGACTAGGCTGATAATTCTTATCATTTGCGCCTGATAATTCATGTCAATCCCCCAAGACGCCCCAGTGTACCAAGCGACTGCTCGGCCGCAAGTTGTTGTTACGTTAAAAGAAGTTGTCCCATACTGGTCCGACCCAGCTCTGGGGCAAAACACAGGAGTGTGAAGGATGAGCCGTTACGAAATCGTTTTTTCCGGTCAGGCCCTTCCGGGATCCGATCTGGAAACGGTCAAGGCCAACCTGGCCAAGCTCTTCCAGGCCGACGCCCAGCGCATTGCCCTGCTGTTCTCCGGCCGCCGCCTGGTGCTGAAGAACAACCTCGACGAGGCCGCTGCCGAGAAGTATCGCACCGCTCTGGAGCGGGCAGGAGCGCGCATCGAGGTGGTCGACATCGATGCGCCGGTGGAGGAGATCGAGCTTGCGCCGCCGCCCGCGCCGAGTGAAGAGACTGTGCCTGCAGCCCCGGGGCGACTCAAGGTCGCACCGCGCGACGAGTACATGGCGGCGTTCGCCGATGTCGATGCGCCGGACTTCGGCCTGGCGCCGGTCGGTGCGGATCTGCAGGATGCCAAGGCCGAGCCGCGCGCGCCGCAGGTCGACCTCAGTCAGTTCAACCTCGCCCCGGTCGGCAGCGACATGGGTCAGGCCCGCCCGGCGCCCGCCGCGCCTGCGCCGGACACCAGCCACCTGAAGCTGGCGGACTGAGTCTTCAGCCGTTCTGCTGCGGGTCGTCCTGATAGACGAACTTGGGCATTTCCCAGTGGAAACGGATGGCCAGCAGGCGGAACAGGAAGCCGGCGAACAGCGTGATCAATAGCGCCTGTTCGTTGGGCAACGACAGCTGGATGCAGATCAGGTAGCACCAGGCGCTGGCGAAGGACACGCTGGCGTAGAGCTCGCGGCGGAAGATCAGCGGCACGTCGTTGCAAAAGATATCCCGCAGTATCCCGCCGAATACCCCGGTGATCACCCCGCAAACCGCAGCGATCAGCAGGCTGTGGCCCATCTCCAGGGCAACCCGGCAGCCGATCAGGGTGAAGGCGACCAGGCCCACGGCGTCGAGCACGAGGAACAGCGAGCGCAGGTGGCGCATCAGCGGTGCGATGAAGACCGTCACCAGCGCCGCGAACGCAGTCAACATCAGGTACTCGGGATGGCGCACCCAGGTCAGCGGGTAGTGGCCGAGCAGCATGTCGCGAACCGAACCGCCGCCCAGCGCGGTGACGCAGGCCACCAGCACCACGCCGAACAGATCCATGCTGCGCCGTCCGGCCGAGAGCGCGCCGGTCATGGCTTCGGCAGTAATGGCGATGATGTAGAGCACGGTCAGCAGCATGGTGGGTCCCGAAAAAAAGCGCGCATTCTAGTCGAAGCCCGGCATGCACCCAACGGGTGCATGCATCGGCTGAAGCTCGCGCCTGCGGAAACGCCGTTCAGCCGATCCAGGGCCCGCAGCATTTCTTCAGCTTGCCGCCCGCGCCGCAGGGGCAGGGGTCGTTGCGGCCGAGCTTGAGCGGCACCGTCGGGTCGAGGAAATACCAGTGTCCCTCGCGCTGGACGAAGCCCGAGCATTCGCGGTGGCTGTGCTCGCCATTGGCGTCGTGCCAGCTCGCCGTGAAGGCGACCCGCGCATGCTCGGGAATCCCGCCGAGCACCTCGTGGCTTTCCACCTCCAGGCCCAGCCAGGTGCTGCCCAGGCTCCACGCACGGATGGCATCGAGGTCCAGTCCGGCTTGTTGCGCCGGTAGCGTGGTGTCGCGCAGATAGTCGACCAGGCCCAGCACATAGGCGCTGTAGCGCGAGCGCATAAGCGCCTCGGCGGTGGGCGCCGGCTGGCCTGCGTGCAGGCGGCCGCAGCAGTCCGCCAACGGCAGGCCGCTTCCGCAGGGGCAGGACGGTTCGCTCATGGTCACCACCAGTACTTGCCGAAGTTTTCCGGATTGGCCCAGAACTTGGCGTTGAGCCAGTCGGGTACCTGCTTGTATTCGCGTAGATCGTAGGTGAACAGGGTCAGGGTCTGTTCGTCGCGCTGGAAGCGCTCGCTGGCCTGCATGGCCAGGGCGTAGAAGTCGGTTTCGCGGGCGCCGGCTGCCTGCAGGTCGACCAGCACCGCGACGCGGCTGCTGTTGAGGTTGCGGATGCCGCCTACCAATTGCAGGGCATCGCGGCGTTCCAGGTGCTCCAGGCAGTCGGCCAGCAGCGCCAGGTCGTAGCGTTTCGCCGCCAGGTCCGCCGGCAGTGGGCCAGCGGCGCAGCTATCCAACTGACAGTCCGGGTGCGCTTGGAGAAAAGCATCAACAGCGGGAATGCGCGTGGCGCCCACCAGCAACAGGTGCTTGGGGGCGTAGCGGTCGAGCAGGGCGGCCAGCGCCTGCTGCGGAGTGCGATCGGAGATCATCGGGCTCTTCTGAATCGTTTGGCGGATGCGCAGAGACTAGCTTGAGACGTCCTTATGGCCTAGTGCTGGCGCATTTTCGCAGTGGCGTCTTTACTCGAACTGTCGGTTCAGACCCATCTCAGAGGAGAGACTGATATATGAGCATCACAAGGACCGCTTTACCCCTGCTGCTGGTAAGCACTCTGCTCACCGGTTGCGCAGGATTGCAAAAGTCCGACTGGCCGACCTGCGCTCTGGTCGGCGGTGTGGGGGGCGCCGGTCTGGGCTCCATCGAGAACAGCACCTGGGCTGGCTGGGGCGCGCTGATCGGCGGCGTGCTCGGTGCTTCGTACTGCTGGGTACACGGCGCCAGCGAACAAGTTGCCGTGGCTCCGCCCGCGCCTGCTCCGGAACCGGCTCCGGCTCCGCCGCCGAAGGAAGAGACCATCGTTGTCCGCGACCTGCACTTCGCCTTCGACTCGTCGAAGATCGATTCGCGCGACAAGGACAAGCTCGACACCATTGCTAGCAAACTGAAAGCCGAACCTGCCAGCACCGAGCTGGACATCTCCGGTCATACCGACAGTGTCGGCTCCGACGCCTACAACCAGAAACTGTCCGATCGCCGCGCTCATGCGGTGGCGGATTACCTGGTCAATGCTGGCGTTCCGGCCTCCAGCATCAAGTCGGTCGAAGGCTATGGCGAAAGCAAGCCGGTTGCCGACAACAAGACCAAAGAAGGCCGCGCCGATAACCGTCGCGTAGAAATCCAGATCAAGCGCCAGTAACCGGGGCGTGCAGTGGAGAAGGGGCCCTTGCGGCCCCTTTCTCGTTTCTGCGGGGGTGTCTGGAATCGCCCGCCCCGGCGGGGTATGGTGCGGGCACAAGAAAACACCGGGGAGCGCTTTCATGAAAGCTATTGCGGGGCTGGGCAAACTGGTTGCCCTGGCATTCTGGGGGGCGGTGCTGTTCAACATCCTGCAGCCCTTCGCCCAACCTTTCGCCACGCTGCTGCTGGCAGCCGGTGGCCTGATCCTGCTGATCCACATCGTCGAATTGCTGGTGCTCGGCAGTCGCCTGAAGGGCCGTCCGCATCCCTGGATGGATCGCCTGCAGGTGCTGCTGTTCGGTGTCTTCCACCTGCTCTCGGTGCCGGCGGCCGGCCAGGAGGATCGCCATGCGTAAGCTGCTCTGCGCCTTGGCCTTGCTGGCGCCCCTGCAGGCCGCCATTGCCGCCTCCGTGCATGTCGATGCCAATACCGTTCTGCGGCTTCCGGCCAAGACCGACGCCCTGACCCTCGAGCGTATCAGTGTCGCCCCGGGTGGAGCGCTGCTGATTCCCTCGCGGGTCACCCTGTTGCGCGTTCAGGAGCTGGACCTGCAGAAAAATGCTCGCATCGGCGTGTTCCCGGGAGAGCATCCGCTGCGCATCGAGGTGATTCGCGGCCAGTTTGCCGACGGCAGCGTAATCGCCGCCCAGGGTGCGGCTGGCAGCTTCCACCGTCCGGCCAGCGCCGGGCGGAACCTGACCCTGCGTCTGCAGAGCGTCAGCGTCACCAACCTGCTGGTGGACGTTCGCGGCGGTGTCGGCGCGCCTGGCTACGACGGCCTGGACGGCGCCAATGCGCGCCCGGCCGGCTGCCTCTGGGGTAGCTCGCTGGCCGGCGGTGACGGGCAGAGCGGCGGCGACGGACAAACTGGCGGGGCGGGTGGCCAGGTGCGCCTGGAAGTGCCGGCGAAATTCACCGTCGAAGTGGTCAAGGTCCGCCTGAACGGCGGTGCCGGCGGCGCACCGGGCAAGCCGGGCAAGGCCGGCGCGAGCAGCGGCGAGAAGGAGTGCTGGCTCTACTCGGCAAGCGGCGGCGACGCCGGGCGCGAAGGCCAGACCGGCCATGAAGGCGCGGTCGGCGCCGAAGGTCACCTGGACGTGGTGCGCTTCTGATCGATCCGGCGCGGGCCAGGCCCGCGCCTTCGTCTTACCAGTGCGGGCGTGCCGCGACTATCGCCACCAGCGCCAGGCCGAGCAGCAAGTTGCTGCCTACGGTGCGGCGAATCCGCCCCAGCACGGCGCCACCCGCCGGCCAGTCCGAAGCCTCGATCGCACGGCGCAGTTCCGGCAGCTGCAGGGCCTGCACACGCAGGAACAGCGCCAGCATCGCGACGTACAGGCCCATCATTACCTGCACATAGCGCGGTGCGCCGGCCACGCCGTTGAAGCTCAGCTGCAGCATGCCGATGCCGGTCACCGGCAGCACCACGACCGCCGCCCAGACCCAGACGAAGAAGCGCCGGAACACTTCGCTCCACAGCTTCAGCCGGGCCGGTGCCTCCAGCGCGGTGACGGCGGCCGGACGCAGAATCATCCAGGCGAAGAACATGCCGCCGACCCAGACCAGGGCGGCCAGGACGTGCAGGGCGTAGACGGGGGCAAAGGCGGTCATTCGGCGATCTCCGCTGGCGGTTGGGATGAAGCGCGCTATCATAGCCGGCCCCACTGAAAATTTATCCAGCCTCCGGAAGACCTCGCGGTCGATCCGGCGCCCGGGAATTCCATGCTCAGCACCGAACTCAAGGCCCAGATCCAGGGCGCCTACTCGCGTTTCCTGGAGGCCAAGGAACTCAAGCCACGCTATGGCCAGCGCCTGATGATCGCCGAAGTGGCCAAGGTCCTCGGCACCATCCAGAGCGACGACGAAGGCCATCGCGTCGGCGAGGCGGCGGTAGTCGCCGTCGAGGCCGGCACCGGCACCGGCAAGACCGTCGCCTACAGCCTGGCCGCCATCGCCTGCGCCAAGGCCGCCGGCAAGCGCCTGGTGATCGCCACCGCGACCGTCGCCCTGCAGGAGCAGATCGTCCACAAGGACCTGCCCGACCTGCTGCGCAACAGCGGCCTGAGCTTCAGCTTCTCCCTGGCCAAGGGCCGCGGCCGCTACCTGTGCTTGTCCAAGCTCGACCACCTGCTGCAGGAAGGCCATGCACAGAGCGCCACCGCGCAGCTGTTCGAGGAAGAAGGCTTCCGCATCGACGTCGACGAGAGCGGCACCAAGCTGTTCAACCAGATGATCGAGCGCCTGGCCGGCAACCGCTGGGATGGCGACCGCGACAGCTGGCCGGAAGCGATCGAGGATGCGCACTGGACGCAGCTGACCACCGACCACAGCCAGTGCACCGGGCGCCATTGCCCGAACTTTGGGCAGTGCTCCTTCTACAAGGCGCGCGAAGGCATGACCAAGGTCGACGTCATAGTCACCAACCACGACCTGGTGCTGGCCGACCTCGCCCTCGGCGGCGGCGCGATCCTGCCCGACCCGCGCGAAACCATTTACGTATTCGACGAAGGCCATCACCTGCCGGACAAGGCCATCGGCCACTTCGCCCACTTCACCCGCCTGCGCGCCACCGCCGACTGGCTGGGCCAGGTGGAGAAGAACCTCACCAAGCTGCTGGCGCAGAACCCTCTGCCGGGCGACCTCGGCCGTCTGATCGAGCAGGTGCCGGAACTGGCACGCGATCTGCGCACCCACCAGCAGTTCATGTTCACCGCCTGCGAGGAGATCGGCGACTTCCGCGCCGGCGAAGACATGGAAGGCCGCGAGCGGCCGCGCCATCGCTTCGAGGGCGGGGTGATTCCCGAGCACATCCGCGAGATGGGCATCGAGCTGAAGAAGGGCTTCGCCAAACTCACCGACCTCTTCACCCGTCTCACCGAGCTGCTTAAAGAAGCGATGGACGGGGAGGGCGCTGCCGGCGTCGCCAGCTACCAGGCCGAGGAGTGGTACCCGCTGTTCGGCAGCCTGCTCGCGCGCGCCCAGGGCAACTGGGAACTGTGGACCGCCTTCACCTGCGAGGACCCGGAAGACAGCCCGCCGATGGCGCGCTGGCTGACCCTGGCTGAAAGCGGCAGCTTCTACGACATCGAGGCCAACGCCAGCCCGATCCTCGCCGCCGAGACCCTGCGCCGCAACCTGTGGAACGTGGCCTACGGCGTGCTGGTGACCTCCGCAACCCTGACCGCGCTTGGCACCTTCGACCGCTACCGCATGCGTGCCGGCCTGCCGCGCGCGGCAGTCACCGCTGTCGTGCCGAGCCCGTTCCATCACGCAGAAGCCGGCCTGCTGCGTGTGCCCGATCTCAAGGCCGACCCCCGCGACGCCGCCGCGCACACCGCGGCCATCGTCCGCGATCTGCCGGCGATGGTCGAAGGCGCACGCGGCACGCTGGTGCTGTTCGCCTCGCGCAAGCAGATGCAGGAAGTGTTCGACGGCCTGGACCGTGATTGGCGCAAGCGCGTGCTGATCCAGGGCAACCTGTCCAAGCAGGAGACGCTGAACAAGCACAAGTCGCGCGTGGACGACGGCGAGCACAGCGTGCTCTTCGGCCTGGCCAGCTTCGCCGAGGGCGTCGACCTGCCCGGCGCTTATTGCGAACACGTGGTGATCGCCAAGATTCCCTTCGCCGTACCGGACGATCCTGTCGAGGCGGCGCTCTCGGAGTGGATCGAGGCGCGCGGCGGCAATCCCTTCATGGAGATCGCCGTGCCCGACGCTTCGCTGCGCCTGGTGCAGGCCTGCGGGCGTCTGCTGCGCACCGAGCAGGACCGCGGCACCATCACCCTGCTCGATCGGCGCGTAGTGACCCAGCGTTACGGCAAGGCGATCCTCAACGCCCTGCCACCGTTCCGCCGCGAGATCGCCTGACGGCCGCGGCGGCCGAATCCGCTGGCGGCGTGCCCTGCGCTGCCGCCCGAAGACACCGGCGGTGCCTGGCGCCGCCACAAGGACAAGAGCTGCATGCGTTCATTCCTGCCCCTGCTGTTCAGCCTGAGCCTCGCCAGCGCCCCGCTGTGGGCCGCCGAGGGCAACGAGACCCTGTTCAACTTCGTCAAGCCGATGGCTGTGGTGAGCGTCGGTCTGCAGGACGCCGACCTGCCCAATCACACCGCGGAAACCGCCGCGGGCGGTGAAATCCTGCGGCGCGTGAAGTTCCACCCGGCGGCACGTCCGACTTTGACCCTGAAGCCGGCCAGCGGCAGCTGGGACTGGTCGCAGGCCGACAGCCTGAGCCTGCGCGTGCAGAACGCCATGGACTGGGCGCTGACCCTGGAAGTCGAGATCGATAACGCCGATGGCACGCCCGGCCTGCATGCCAGCATCGCGCTGCCCGCAGGTCCCGCGCAGACCCTGCTGGTGCCGCTGCAGGCCACCGCGCCGCAACTGTTCGGCATGCGCGCCGGCGTCCCCATGCCCTTCACCCTTGATGGCCAGCGCTTGCTCATCGCCCCGGTGGTCACCGGCGAGTTGAAGCGCAGCCAGGTCGGCGCGGTGAAGCTTTATCTGGACACCCCGAAAGCGGCCCAGGAGATCCTCGTCGGCCGCTTCGGCACCCGCGCTGGCGGTGACGAACTGCACAAGGCCTACAGCGGCATCATCGACGCTTACGGACAGTCGACCCGCAGCGAATGGCCGGAGAAGGTGAAAAGCGTCGAACAGCTGGCCAATGCCTGGAAGGCCGAGGGCGAGCAACTGAAGAAGTGGCAGGCGCAGAACGAGCAGCGCGACACCTTCGGTGGGCTGCTGGAGGGCCCGAACTTTGACGCCACAGGCTTCTTCCGCAGCGAGAAGCGCAACGGCCGGTGGTGGTTGGTCACGCCAGACGGCCATGCTTACTGGTCGCTGGGCGTCAACACGGTGAACAACGAAAGCAGCCAGACCTACATCGAGGGCCGCGAGTACATGTTCGACGGGCTGCCCCGCGAGGGCGATCCGCTGGCGGCCTTCTACGGCAGCAGCGACGACCGCGACGGCGTCGGCGCGCAGCAGGGTCGCGCCTTCGGTCACGGCCGCTGGTATGACTTCTATGCCGCGAACCGCTACCGCGCCACCGGCGGTCTGAGCGGGCAGCCGTTCGCCGACGCCTGGTTCGAGCGCACCCTGGCGCGCCTCGACGCCTGGGGCTTCAACTCGCTGGGCAACTGGAGCCAGCCGGCCTTCGCCGGCGCCTCGCGCATCCCCTACAGCCTGCCGCTGGCGATCAGCGGCGACTACGCCACCGTCAGCACCGGCTACGACTGGTGGGGCGCCATGCCCGACCCGTTCGACCCGCGCTTCGCCATGGCTGCCGAGCGCGCCATCGCCATCGCCACCCGCGACCACCGTGAAGACCCCTGGCTGCTCGGTTACTACGCGGACAACGAACTGGCCTGGGCCGGGCAGGGCAGCGATGCGCGCAACCACTACGCCCTGGCCTTCGGCGCCCTGGCGCTGTCCACCGACAGCCCGGCCAAGCGCGCCTTCATCAAGCAGTTGAAGGACAAGTACCACGACCACCAGGCCCTGGAGCAGGCCTGGGGCATCGACATGGCGGCCTGGGAAGACCTGGACGTGCCGGGCTTCCAGGCACCGCAGCCGAACGCTGCGCACCCGGCCATCGAACAGGACTACAGCGCGTTCCTGCGCCTGTACGCCGACCAGTACTTCCGCACCCTGCGCGATTCGCTGAGCTGGCACGACCCGAACCACCTGCTGCTGGGCGGCCGTTTCTCGGTGACCACCCCGGAAATGCTGGCCTCCTGCGCGCATTACTGCGACCTGCTGAGCTTCAACCTGTACGCCCCGACCCCGCAGCAGGGCTACGACGCCAACTACGTGCGCAGCCTGGACAAGCCGGTGCTGATCAGCGAATTCCACTTCGGCTCGCGCGACCGCGGGCCGTTCTGGGGTGGCGTTTCCGAGGTCTACAACGAACAGCAGCGCGGCGAGCGCTACCAGCAGTTCCTCAGCGCCGCGGTGAAGGATCCGCAGATCGTCGGCGCACACTGGTTCCAATACCTCGACCAGCCGACCTCCGGGCGCCTGCTCGATGGCGAGAACGGCCACATCGGCCTGGTCGGCATCACCGACCTGCCGTTCGCCAGCTTCGTCGATGCCGTGCGCAAGGGTAACCAGCAGGCTGCGAAGGTCCTGCAGGAGCAGGCGCGCGCCGCCGCCAAGGCGCCGCCGGAAGCGCCGAGCAAGCCGATAGACCCGGACGCCACGGCCAGCCGAGACGACACCCCGGCCGCGCAATGAGCCGGCATTCGCCGGGGCCATGATGGCCGCGGCCCAACTTGGGCAGGGTTCACAAGGGCGGAGGGCGCTGGAAGAATGCGCCTTTCCGTTCCCCGTCCCGGAGTGCCTCCATGACCCTGCAAGGCCATTGCGATAGCCGCTTCACCCCCGTCGCCGACGCATTCGCGGCACTCTTCGAGGACCCGCAGGCGCGCGGCGCTGCGCTTTGCATCCAGGTCGGCGGCGAAACGCTGGTGGACCTGTTCGCCGGTGCCGCCGGCAAGGACGAGGGCCAGGACTGGCAGGCGGACACCCTGCTCAACCTGTTCTCCTGCACCAAGACCTTTGCCGCCGTCGCCGCCCTGCAAATGGTGGGCGAGGGCAAGCTTGAACTGGACGCCCCGGTGGCCCGCTACTGGCCCGAATTTGCCGCCGCCGGCAAGCAGGCGATCACGGTGCGCCAGTTGCTCTGCCATCGCGCCGGCATGCCGGCTTTGCACCAGATGCTGCCGGCCGAAGCGCTGTACGACTGGCAGGCGATGACCGCTGCGCTGGCCGCCGAAGAGCCGTGGTGGCAGCCGGGCGAGCAGCATGGCTACGCGCCCATCACCTACGGATGGCTGGTGGGCGAGGTAATCCGCCGGGTCGATGGCCGTGAGCCGGGCGTGGCCATCGTCGAGCGCACCGCCAAGCCGCTCGGGCTGGACTTCCACATTGGCCTGGACGATGCCGAGTTCCCGCGCGTGGCGCACATCGCCCGGGCCAAGGGCAACCTTGGTGACGCGGCGGCGCAGCGTTTGCTGCGCACCATGATGAGCGAGCCGAACGCACTGACCACCCGCGCCTTCACCAACCCGCCGTCGATCCTCACCAGCACCAACAAGCCGGAATGGCGGCGCATGCAGCAGCCGGCGGCGAACGGCCACGGCAACGCGCGATCCCTAGCCGGCTTCTACAGCGGCCTGCTGCAAGGACGCCTGCTGGACGAAAAACTGCTCGCCGAGTTGACCCGCGAGCACGCCCGTGGCGAGGACCGCACCTTGCTCACCAGCACCCGTTTCGGCCTCGGCACCATGCTTGACCAACCGGAGCTGGCAAACGCCACCTACGGCCTCGGCCCGCGCGCCTTCGGCCATCCCGGCGCCGGCGGTTCGGTGGGCTTCGCCGATCCGGAGCGCGAACTGGCCTTCGGTTTCGTCACCAACACCCTCGGCCCGTACGTGCTGATGGATCCGCGTGCGCAGCAACTGGCGCGCGTCGTCGGCACCTGCCTCTGATCGGCTCGCGGCTCGTCGGCCGATACGCGCCGACGAGCCGTGGGAACCTTCCTTCACGACTTCGCTCGAAAGACCCAGCTTGCGGCATCGCCTGCCCGCGGGATGGGTGTCGCCGCTTGCCAGTCGAATATCAAAAAGGCCAATTGGCTTAGTAAGTTATGATCGATTTCTAAGTTGAAAATCTGATTCGCGCCCGCCGCCGGGCGCGTCTGTCCCTTGTCTCGCCTGTCGGTATCCGTCCATGAACCTGTTCAAGACTTCCACTCTGGTCCTCTGTCTCGGCCTGTCCGCCTGCAGCCAATTCCAATCCCAGGACGCCAGCACGCCCGGTGCAGCCCAGGCTGACTCCGGCAAACACAGCTGGTGGCCTTTCGGTGGCACAGACAAGGCTGACGCCAAGGCGCCGGCGGAGGCGCCCAAGCCTGCGGAAGCGAATGCGAACGCGGCATCCGACAAATCCGCCGGCAACCACTGGTGGTGGCCGTTCGGCGGCAGCGCCGCGGGCGAGTCGGCGAAGGTTGAAGCCGCCGACAAGCCGTTACCGGTGCCCAGCGCAGCGGACAACAAAGCCTGGCTGGACCAGCACGAGGCGCCCGTGCGCGCCGCCGTCGCCGGCAGCAAGTTCAAGGTCGAGCGTCGCGACAATGCCCTGGTGCTGACCGCCCCGGTAGACGGCTCCTTCAATCCCAAGCGCCCGGAGCTGCTGCTGCCGGTCACCCTCGCGCCGCTGGCCAGCGTTGCCAAGGTCATCGAAAAGGAACCGCAGAGCGGCGTGTTCATCCTCGGCCACAGCGACAGCAGCGGCGACAAGGCCACCAACGACAAGGTCAGCCAGCAGCGCGCCGTGGCCATCGCGGCGATCTTCCGCCTCAGCGGCCTGGGCAACGACCGCCTGCGCTACAAGGGGGTCGGCTCCGACAAGCCGGTCGCCGACAACAAGACCAAGGCCGGCCGGGCGAAGAACCGCCGCGTCGAAGTCATGCTGACCCCGCGCGGCAACCTGCTGCCCCTGGCCCAGGCCAACTGAAACGTGGGCGCCTTGTCGCCGGTCAAGCAATCCCTTCGAGCTCTGGTTAATCTAGAGGGCTGAATCAGAGGCGCTTTCCGCTCGGGAAGCGCCAGCAGTCCCGTCATCCGGAGGAGAGATCGATGGCCCAGACCCTGGCCGACATGCGCCGCGAATACACCCGTGACGGACTCAGCGAGGCGCAAGCGCCCGCCGAACCGTTCGTCCTGTTCCAGCAGTGGTTCGAAGAGGCGGTGAAGACCGAGCAGTTGCCGGTCGAGCCCAACGCCATGACCCTGGCGACAGTCGATAGCGAAGGCCAGCCGCATTGTCGCGTGCTGCTGCTCAAGGGGCTCGACGCGCGCGGGTTCACCTTCTTCAGCAACTACGACAGCGCCAAGGGCGAGCAACTGGCCGCCAACCCGCGTGCCGCCATGACCTTCTTCTGGCCGGCGCTGGAGCGCCAGGTGCGTATCGAAGGGCAGGTGGAGAAAGTCTCTGTGGAAGAGTCCGACGCCTACTACCGCGTGCGCCCGCTGGGGAGCCGCCTCGGTGCCTGGGCCTCGCCGCAGAGCCGGGTGATCAGTGGTCGCGAGGAACTGGAGCGGCTGCTGGCGGAGACCGAGAAGCGCTTCATGGATACCGCGCCGCATTGCCCCGAGCACTGGGGCGGCTATCGCCTGGTGCCCACGCGCATCGAGTTCTGGCAGGGCCGCCCGAGTCGCCTGCACGACCGCCTGAACTACCGCCGCGAAGGCGATGCCTGGGTGCGCGAGCGCCTGGCGCCATAGGTTCTTCGTAGGAGCGAGCTTGCTCGCGAATGGCCGCGTGCCGAATCGGTTCGCGAGCAAGCTCGCTCCTACATGGCTGCGCTTCCCGTGGGGGTGGCGAGGTAGGATGCGTCCCATCGCCTGACAACGGACCTCCCCATGAAACTCGTCATCGCCCCCGACTCCTTCAAGGAAAGCCTGTCCGCTCCCGACGTCGCGGCCGCCATCGCGCGCGGCTGGCTGCGTGCCCGGCCGGCGGACGAGGTTCTCCTGCGGCCCATGGCCGATGGTGGTGAAGGCACGGTGGACGCGGTGCTGGAAGCCACTGGCGGCGAGCGCCGCGAATGCCTGGTGCGTGGCCCGCTCGGCACGCCGGTACAGGCGCATTGGGGCTGGCTGGAAGAGGGTACTGCGGTGATCGAGATGGCCGCCGCCAGTGGCCTGCATCTGGTGCCGGCCCATCAGCGCGACGCAACCCGTACCAGCAGTTTTGGCACCGGCGAGCTGATCCGCGCGGCGCTGGATGCCGGGGCGCGCAAGATCATCCTCGGACTCGGCGGTAGCGCCACCAATGATGGCGGCCTCGGCTTGCTGCAGGCCCTGGGTGTGCGCTTCCTCGACGAGCAGGGGGCGCTCCTGGGGGATGGCGGCGCCGAACTGGCTCGTCTGCATGCGATCGATGTAGCTGGCCTGGACGCGCGCTTGCGTGCGGTCGAGGTCGAAGTGGCTGCCGATGTCGACAATCCGCTCTACGGTCCGCGCGGCGCCTCGGCGGTGTTCGGCCCGCAGAAGGGCGCGAGCCCGGCGCAGGTCGAGCAATTGAACGCCGCGCTGCAGCGTTATGCACAGGTCGCCGCGCAGGTACTCGGTGAGGATCACAGCGCTTATCCCGGCGTTGGCGCTGCGGGTGGCCTCGGCTTTGCCGCGCGGGCCTTCCTCGGCGCGCGATTCCGGCCGGGCATCGAACTGGTCGCCGAGGTTGCCGGGCTGGCCGAGGCGATGCAGGGCGCGGCTCTGGCGATTACCGGCGAGGGCCGTCTCGATGCGCAGAGCCTGCACGGCAAGACGCCGGTTGGCGTGGCGCGCGTCGCCGCGGCTGCAGGTGTTCCGGTCATCGCCCTGGCAGGCAGTCTGGGCGAGGGGTATTTGCGGGTGCACGACAACGGTATCGCCGCAGCATTCAGTCTGACCCCAGGGCCGATCAGCCTGGCCCAGGCCATGGCTGGCGCGGCTGTCGAACTGGAGGCGCGTGCCGAGGAACTGGCGCGGCTGTGGAGCCTGGCTCAGGCGTCGCGATAGTCCTTGGCGGCACGCTGCAGCCACTCTGCTAGGTCGCGTCGAGCAACTCGCTCGTCGCGGGCAAGTTGCAGGCAGTGCAGCATGTACTCGCGCTTGATCGGGTCTTCGCCGGCCAGCGACAGCGCGAGGTCGCGATCCATCCAGCGGCGGATGCGAACGAACAGCCACCAATGGAAATAGAGCCCGGCTGCGGTGGTGACGACGATGATGAAGTAGTCCATGGGGTGCTCCTCGCACGGTCGCCCACCCTAGCCGAAGCGGGCCGGGCGACGAACGCGGGTTTTTGCCGCAGGCGGCGGAGAAAGCTGTACGGCGGCTGAACCGAACGAAATGTTTGATCTGCCCGGCGTGACAGCAAGGTGCGCGGCAGAGTCTAATATCCACATATCTATTCGGAGGTTTCCGTATGCGTAATTCCGCCTTCCTCGTCGCCGGTTTCACCGCTCTTGCCCTGACCCTGGGCGGCTGCCAATCCAGCCTGACCGGCGATAGCTATTCCCGTGACGAAGCCCGCACGGTGCAGAACGTACGCTGGGGCACCATCGAGGCGCTGCGCCCGGTGAAGATCGAAGGCACCAAGACCCCGATCGGCGCCGCGACCGGCGCCGCCGTGGGTGGTATTGGCGGCAGCGCCATCGGTGGTGGCCGTGGCAGCTACGTGACCGCCATCATCGGTGCCGTGGCCGGTGGCCTGGCCGGTGCGGCGGCCGAGGAAGGCCTGACCCGTACCCAGGGCGTGGAGATCACCGTGCGTGAAGACGACGGCACCTCCCGCGCCTACGTCCAGGAAGTCGACCAGGGCGCGGTGTTCCGCGTCGGCGAGCGCGTGCGCATCCTGACCGTGAACGGCACCAGCCGCGTAGCGCACTGATCCGCAAACCCGCCGGCTCAGGCCGGCGCGGTGATTCTTCTGGCGCGCGGCACCGGTCTCCGGTGCCGCGCGCTATCGTTTTCGGGGTCGCCATGGGCGAGCCGTCTGACAGCCTTTCGTAATATTTCTATCCATGACGTCAGACCGATAGATATGGATAATCGACGGGTTCTGTCGTCTTTCCTGGATGTTTGCCAGGCTCTTTAGGATCGAGGAGTCGTTCATGACGCTGGCGCTGCTGATCGCGCTGCCCTTCCTGGGATGCTTCCTGCCGGCGCTGGCCGAGCGTTTCGGGCGCAACGCCTGCGCCTTGGCGGCGGGGTTCGCGCCGCTGGTTGGCCTGATCCTGCTGTTTTCGATGCGTGGCGTGCTCGCCGGCGAACGGCTGATCGACCGCTACGAGTGGCTGCCGAGCCTGGGGCTGAACCTCAGCCTGCGCCTGGATGGCCTGGGCTTCCTGTTCGCCCTGCTGATCCTCGGGATCGGCCTGCTGGTGATCCTCTACGCGCGCTACTACCTGTCCGAGCAGGAGCCCACCGGGCGCTTCTACGGCTATCTGCTTCTGTTCATGGGCGCGATGCTCGGCGTGGTGCTGAGCGAGAACCTGCTGCTGATGCTGGTGTTCTGGGAGCTCACCAGCCTGTCGTCGTTCCTGCTGATCGGCTTCTGGAACCATCGCTCCGACGCACGCAAGGGCGCGCGCATGTCGCTGGCGGTGACCGGCGGCGGGGGGCTGGCACTGCTCGCCGGGGTGCTGCTGATCGGCCATGTGGTGGGCAGCTACGAGCTGACCGACGTGCTCGCCGCGCGCGACCTGTTGCAGGCCAATGCGCTGTTCCCGCTGATCCTCGTGCTGGTGCTGCTGGGCGTGTTCACCAAGTCGGCGCAGTTCCCTTTCCATTTCTGGCTGCCGCACGCGATGGCAGCGCCGACGCCGGTCTCCGCGTATCTGCACTCGGCGACCATGGTCAAGGCCGGGGTCTTCCTGCTGGCGCGCCTTTACCCGGCTTTGTCGGGCAATGACCTGTGGTTCTACATGGTCGGCCTGACGGGCCTGGCGACCCTGCTGATGGGGGCCTTCCTGGCCTTGTTCCAGAACGACCTCAAGGGCCTGCTGGCATACTCGACTATCAGCCACCTGGGCCTGATCACCCTGCTGTTCGGCCTGGACTCGCCCATGGCCAACGTCGCGGCGATCTTCCACATCATCAACCACGCCACCTTCAAGGCCTCGCTGTTCATGGCCGCCGGCATCATCGACCACGAGACCGGCAGCCGCGACCTGCGCCGCATCAGCGGCCTGTGGCGCTACATGCCGCACACCGCCGTGCTGGCGATGGTGGCCTCGGCGTCGATGGCCGGCGTGCCGCTGCTCAACGGCTTCCTCAGCAAGGAAATGTTCTTCGGGCAGACGCTGGAACATAACCTCGCCGGCAGCTTCAGCTGGCTGCTGCCGACCCTGGCCACGCTCGGCGCGCTGTTCTCGGTGAGCTATTCCGTGCGTTTCATCTACGAAGTGTTCTTCGGCGGCGAGCCGCGCAACCTGCCCAAGCAGCCCCATGAGCCGCCGCGCTACATGAAGGTGCCGGTGGAGGTGCTGGTCGGCCTGTGCCTGCTCGTGGGCATGGCGCCGTCGCTGACGGTGGCGCCGCTGCTGGCCGGTGCGGCCTCGGCAAGCCTGAATGGGCCGCTGCCCGGATACAGCCTGGCGATCTGGCATGGTTTCAACGCGCCGCTGCTGATGAGCGTGATCGCCACGCTCGGCGGGGTGCTTCTGTACGCCCTGCGCAAGCCGCTGTTCGCCTGGTACGCAGGCCTGCCGGAAGTGGACGCCAAGGAAGTCTTCGACGCCCAGGTTGTGCGCTTCGCCGTCTTCGCCGGCGCCGTGACCCGCGCCATGGAGAACGGCTCGCTGCAACGTTACCTGCTGCTGCTCCTGCTCTCGGCGGTAGTCGTGGTGTGCGTCGGCCTGGCCGGGCTGTCGAGCCTGCCGGGGGCGCGGCCGCTTTCCGAGCTGGATGGCGTGACCGCGCTGGGCCTGGCGCTGCTAGCTCTGTGCGGCCCGTTGACTGCGGCCTTCCATCGTCGCCGGCTGGTGGCGCTGATCCTCCTGAGCATCGCCGGCCTGCTGGTGGCGCTGGCCTTCGCGCGTTTCGCCGCGCCAGACCTGGCGCTGACCCAGCTGTCGGTGGAAGTGGTGACCATGGTCCTGCTGATGCTGGCGCTGTACTACCTGCCGGCGCGCACGCCGGTGGAGAGCAGCAGCCTGCGCAAGCTGCGCGACTTCGTCCTGGCCGCCGCCAGCGGCATGGTGGTGATGCTGCTGGCCTATGCCGTGCTGACCCGCCCGTACGACAGCATTGCCGGCTACTACCTGCAGCGCAGCGTCAGCGGCGGCGGCGGGCACAACGTGGTGAACGTCATCCTCGTGGACTTCCGTGGCTTCGACACCCTCGGCGAGATCAGCGTGCTGGCCATCGCCGCGCTCGGTGTCTTCGCCATGCTGCAGGGCCTGCGCCTGCCGGCGCGCACGCACGATGACCACGACCGCGCCTGGTCGGCCGATCGCCATCCGCCGATTCTCGCGACCCTGGCGCGCCTGTTGCTGCCGCTGGCCCTGCTGGTCGCGGTGTTCATCTTCCTGCGCGGGCACAACCTGCCGGGCGGCGGCTTCATCGCCGGCCTGGTCACCGCCGTCGCCCTGATCCTGCAGTACATCGCCTGCGGCAGCCGCTGGATGCGCACCCGCCTGCCGCTGAACTATTCGCGCACGGCCGGCCTCGGGGTGTTCATCGCCGGCCTCACCGGCCTGGGAAGCTGGGCCTTCGGCTATCCGTTCCTGACCTCGTCCTTCGGCCACTTCCACTTACCGCTGGTGGGCGAGTTCGAACTGGCCACCGCCATGCTCTTCGATCTCGGCGTCTACCTCACCGTGGTCGGCGCGACCCTGCTGATCCTCGCCGGCATCGGTGAGCTGAACCCACCGCCGGAGCCCGTCGAGCGGGCACAGGAGGACTTCTGATGGAGGCGCTGTTCGCCATCGCCCTCGGCCTGCTCACCGCCAGCGGTGTGTATCTGCTGCTGCGCGCGCGCACCTTCCCGGTGGTGCTGGGCCTGACTCTGCTGTCCTACGCGGTCAACCTGTTCCTCTTCGCCATGGGCCGCCTGGCCGGTGAGCCGGCGGTGCTTGGGCAGGTGAGCCAGCCGGGCGATCCGATTCCCCAGGCGCTGGTGCTGACGGCCATCGTCATCGGCTTTGCCATGACCGCGTACGTCATCGTCCTGGCCTTGCGCGGGTTGGCGGAGACTGGCGGCGACCATGTCGACGGCAAGGCAGAGGAGGAGGAGCGATGAGCCACCTGCTGATCGCGCCCGTGCTGCTGCCGCTGTTCAGCGGCTGCCTGCTGCTGCTCGCCGGCCTCGGCCTGCGCGCCAGCCGTGCGCTGTCCCTGCTCGCGACCCTGGCGTTGCTGCCGCTGAGCGCCTGTCTGCTGCAGCAGGCGGCCTCCGGCGAGGTGCAGTACTACGCCCTCGGCAACTGGCAGCCGCCCTTCGGCATCATCCTGGTGCTGGACCGCCTGAGCGCATTGATGCTGCTGGCCAACGCGCTGCTGGCGAGTTTCGCCATGCTTTACGCGCTGCGTGGCGATGACCTGCGCGGCAAGCAGTTCCACGCGCTCTTCCAGTTCCAGTTGCTGGGCCTGAACGGAGCCTTCCTCACCGGCGACCTGTTCAACCTGTTCGTGTTCTTCGAGATCCTGCTGATTGCCTCCTATGCGCTGCTGCTGCACGGCGGCGGGGCAGGGCGGGTGCGCGCCGGCCTGCACTACGTGGTGCTCAACCTGGTCGGCTCGGCATTCTTCCTGATCGCGGTCGGCGTGCTCTATGGCATTACCGGTACGCTGAACATGGCCGACATGGCTGGTCGCGTGGCGCAGATCGGTGCCGCCGATGCTCCGCTGGTGCGCGCCGCGGCGTTGCTCCTGCTGGTGGTGTTTGGCCTCAAGGCGGCGCTGCTGCCGTTGTACTTCTGGTTGCCGCGTGCCTACTCCGAAGCAACCGCGCCAGTGGCGGCGCTGTTCTCGATCATGACGAAGGTCGGCATCTACTCGATCCTGCGCGTCTACACCCTGATCTTCGGTAGCCACGCCGGCGAGCTGGCCGACCTGGCGCAGGCCTGGCTTTGGCCGCTGGCCCTGCTCGGTGTGCTGGCCGGTGCCTTCGGCGCATTGGCGGCGACGACTCTGCAGGGATTGCTGGCCTACCTGGTCGTGCTCTCCGCCGGGACGCTGCTGGCGGCGCTGGCGATCGGCACCCAGGCGGCGCTCGGCGCGGCTCTCTACTACCTACTGCATAGCACCTGGGTGGCCGGGGGGCTGTTCCTGCTCGCCGACCTGATCGCCCGGCAGCGCGGCGACAAGGCCGGGGAGCTGGTGCAGGGGCCGGCGCTGCTGCAGCCGCAACTGCTTGGCGCGCTGTTCTTTGCCGGGGCAATCGCCGTCGCCGGCCTGCCGCCGCTGTCTGGCTTCATCGGCAAGCTCCTATTGCTGCAGGCCCTGCCGTCGGGCTGGGGCGCGGTGGCGCTGTGGAGCGTGGTGCTGGTCAGCGGGCTGGTCTGCATCATTGCCCTGGCGCGCGCCGGAAGCACGCTGTTCTGGCGTTGCGGACGCAGCGTGCTAGGCAGCGCCGAGCGTGATCCGATCCGTCTGCTCGCGGCCGTCGGCCTGCTCGCCTGTGCGCCGGCGCTGGTGATCTTCGCCAAGCCGCTGCTGGGTTATGCACAGGCCACGGCTGCGCAATTGCTGGATGTCGACCTCTATCGCCAGGCGATCCTGGCCGGAGGTGGCGCATGATCCGCCGCCTGCTGCC
This sequence comes from Pseudomonas sp. QL9, assembly GCF_041409665.1. Classification (NCBI taxonomy): domain Bacteria; kingdom Pseudomonadati; phylum Pseudomonadota; class Gammaproteobacteria; order Pseudomonadales; family Pseudomonadaceae; genus Pseudomonas; species Pseudomonas sp. QL9. The sequence continues at coordinate 1,153,290 of NZ_CP166971.1, read as the reverse complement.
GCATCCAGTGCTCAGCCTGTGCCTGCTGCTCGGCTGGGTGCTGCTGGTGAACGATTTCTCCTTCGGCCACTGGCTGTTCGCGGCCTTCCTCGCCGTGGCGATCCCGCTGCTGTGCCGGGACATGCTGCTGACGCCGCTGCGCATCCACCGTCCGGGCCTGCTGCTGCGCTTCATCGGCCTGGTGCTGCACGACATAGTCGTGGCCAACCTGCAGGTCGCGCGCCTAGTCATCGGCCCGACCCGCAAGCTTCGGCCGGCCTTCGTCGAGGTGCCGCTGGAGCTGCGCGAGGACTTGCCGATCGCGATCCTCGCCAGCGTCATCACCCTGACCCCGGGCACGGTGTCCGCCGACCTCAGTAGCGATCGCCGCAGCCTGCTGGTGCATGGCCTCGACGTGCCCGATCCGCAGGCGCTGGTGGCAGACATCAAGGCACGCTACGAGGCGCCGCTCAAGGAGGTGTTCGAATGCTCGCCTACCTGATTCCGCTGTGCCTGGCGATGCTGGCGGCGGCGCTGCTGCTGACGGTGGCCCGGCTGGTGCGCGGGCCGAGCGTGGCCGACCGCATCCTCGCCCTGGACACGCTGTCGATCGAGGCCATCGCCCTGATCGTGCTGTTCGGCATCTGGAAGGGCAGCGGCCTGTATTTCGAGGCCGCGCTGCTGATCGCGGTAATGGGCTTCGTCAGCACAGTGGCGCTGTGCAAGTTCCTGCTGCGCGGAGACATCATCGAATGAAGCTGCTGATCGACACCCTGGTCTCGGTTCTATTGCTGGGCGGCAGCCTGTTCGCGCTGCTGGGCGCCGTCGGCCTGTACCGCCTGCCGGACTTCTACACGCGCCTGCACGCGCCGACCAAGGCCTCGACCCTGGGCGTGGGCGGGGTAGTGCTGGGCTCCCTGCTGTACTTCAGCACGAACGGGCAGGGCATCAGCTTGCACGAAGTGCTGATCACCCTGTTCCTGTTCATCACCGCGCCAGTCAGTGCGCACCTGCTGGCCAAGGCGGCCATGCAGCGCCGCGATGCGCGCGCTCCGGGTACCCAGGGCGAGCCCTGGGAATGAAAGGGCTCTTGTAGGAGCGAGCTTGCTCGCGAACAGGCCGCGTGCCGACTCATTCGCGAGCAAGCTCGCTCCCGCGAAAAGCACAGCCATTACAGTTTTGCCGCGCCGCTGTGCCTGTCGGGGCGATTGGGCGAACTCCTATACTTGTCTGATTCGTCCTTCGGAGCGTTCCGTGCAGCAGTCCCGGCCGTTCGCCCTCGCGTGCCTGGTGTTGGCCATGGCGCTCTGGGGCAGTTCCTTCATTGCCCTCAAACTCGCCTTCGCCGAAATGCCGGCCATGTGGGTCATCTTCGCCCGTATGGCCATCGGCAGCCTGATCTTCCTTGCCGCCTGGCGCTGGCGCGGGCGCATCGAGTACCGCAAGGGCGACTGGAAGTACCTGGTCGGCCTCGCGGTGTGCGAGCCCTGCCTGTACTTCGTTTTCGAGTCCTTCGCCCTGCACTACACCAGCGCCGCCCAGGCCGGGATGATCACGGCGTTGCTGCCGCTGATGGTCGCGGTGGGCGCCTTCCTGCTGCTGCATGAAAGGATCTCCCGCAACACCTGGGCCGGCTTCGCCCTGGCGGTGCTCGGCGCACTCTGGCTGACCCTGGCCAGCGAGCCTGACAGCCATGCGCCGGCGCCGCTGCTGGGCAACTTCTTCGAGCTGCTGGCGATGGTCTGCGCCACCGGCTACACCCTGCTGTTGAAGCACCTGTCGGCGCGCTACTCGGCGTTCATCCTCACCGCGATGCAGGCCTTCATCGGCTCGATATTCTTCCTGCCGGTGGCCGCGTTGAGCTCCGGCTCGCCGCCAATGCCCAGCGACCAGGGGCTGCTGGCCCTGATCTACCTGGGCAGCGTGGTCACCGTGGGCGCCTACGGCCTGTACAACTTCGGTGTCAGCCGCCTGCCGGCGAGCCAGGCCACCGGCTTCATCAACCTGATCCCGGTGTTCACCCTGGTCTTCGCCTGGCTGCTGCTGGACGAACGGCTCAACGGCCAGCAGGCGCTGGCCGCCGCGCTGGTCTTTGCCGGGGTGGCGCTCAGCCAGTGGCGCAGCACCGCTGCCCCGCCGCCGGCCGGGGTCCTGGACTAATCCATCGAGGTGCCGACCATGTCCGTCGATTTCCGCAGCTGGACCTGCGAAGCCATCCGCATCATCGAGGCGGATTTCCAGCGCAGCGCCGATACCCACCTGATCCCCCTGGGCCTGCCCGGCATGCGGGGCATCGACCTGTACTTCAAGGACGAATCCAGCCACCCCACCGGCAGCCTCAAGCACCGCCTGGCGCGCTCGCTGTTCCTCTACGCGCTGTGCAACGGCTGGCTGAAGCCGGGGGCGCCGGTGATCGAGGCTTCCAGCGGGTCGACGGCAATCTCCGAGGCCTACTTCGCCCGCTTGCTCGGGCTGCCCTTCATCGCGGTGGTCCCGGCCAGCACTTCCAAGGAGAAGATCGCGCAGATCGCTTTCTATGGCGGACAGAGCCACCTGGTGGCCGACCCCACGCAGATCTATGCCGAGTCCGAGCGCCTGGCGCGGGAAAGCGGTGGTCACTTCATGGATCAGTTCACCTATGCCGAGCGGGCCACCGACTGGCGGGCGAACAACAACATCGCCGAGTCGATCTTCCAGCAGATGCGCCATGAGCGCTTTCCCGAGCCGCGCTGGCTGGTTTCCAGCCCCGGCACCGGCGGTACTCTGGCCACCCTCGGGCGCTTTGCCCGCTATCGGCGTCACGAGACTCACGTGCTTTGTGCCGACGCCGAGCGCTCGGTGTTCTTCGACGCCTATCGCACCGGTGACCGCAGCCTGACCCTGGACTGCGGCTCGCGCATCGAAGGCATCGGCCGTCCGCGCGTGGAGGCGTCCTTCCTGCCTTCGGTCATCGATGCCATGGCCAAGGTGCCCGACGCCTGGTCGCTCGCTGCCATGCACTACCTGGCGCAGCGCCTGGGCCGGCATGTCGGCGGTTCCAGCGGCACCAACCTGATAGGCGCGCTACTGGCCGCCCAGGACATGGTGGCGCACGGCGAGTCGGGGTCGATCGTGGCGATTCTCTGCGATGGCGGCGAACGCTATGCCACCAGCTACTACGATCCGCTCTGGCTGAAGCAGAAGGGCTTCGAGCTGGACCCGCTGATCGAGGCCGTGCGCCGTTGCGCGGAAGAGGGCGTGCCGCTGCCGGAGGAGATCCGCAGCCTGGGATTGCGCGCCTGAAGCGGGAGCGGCCCGTTGCGGGCCGCCCTCGTCGGGATCACTCGGCGTAGGCGCCGCCCGGATAGGCGCAGCCGCGCATGACCTGGTTGTCCAGGCGCAGCTCGGCGGACATCTGGGTCACCGCGCCAGTCATGCTGTTCACACAGCGGCTCGGGGCGACCCACAGTTCCAGCTTCTCGCCATTGGCCTCGCTGGAGTAGCTGCTGCTGCCACCGGGCACGCTTTCGACCACGTAGGGCACCACCAGCGCCGGCTTGCCGGGGCGCTGCAGCAGCAGGCCCTGGGCGTTGATCATCACGTTCCAGGCCGGCTCGTTGCCGATGGCCTGGACGATGGTGTGCTTGAAGTTGGGGTCTTCGCAGCCGCGGCCTTCGCCCTGGATGCGGTACAGGGTGTCGACCTCCAGCTTGCCGTCGGTGTTGCTCGACTGCCCGCCGGAGTAGCCGCCGCGAACGTCGACAAAGAGCTTGGCGGCGCCATCGGCGAACAGGTCGCGGGACTCGCGGGCTACGCTGCCGTTGGGACCGTCCACCAGCAGGAAGTGGCGTTGCTCCTGGCACGGACGGAACATCAGGTCGTTGCCCTGGCGGGTCAGCTCGCCCTGCACCCGGGTTTGCGCGTGGGTGTCGACGGGCGCGGGTTTCCACACCTGGCAGGCGGCGAACAGGGGCAGGAGGCTATAGAGGGCGAAACGGGCTGGACGCATGCTGTGGGGGCTCCCGGAAAAATGCGCCCACGTTACCGAGCGTGCCGTGCTATCTCAAGGGATGCGGTGCCGCATCGGCACAAAGGAGGGGCAGGATGATTCTCTACAAGCGCGCCTACGACCCGGTCGGGGCGGATGATGGCTACCGGGTACTGGTGGATAGGCTGTGGCCACGCGGCATCCGCAAGGAGGATCTGGCCTTGCACGAATGGCTGAAGGAAGCCGCGCCGTCCAACGAACTACGCCGGCGCTTCCACCACGATCCCACGCGTTTCGAGGCGTTTCGTAGCGCCTATCACGCCGAACTCACGGCGCACCCGGAGCACTGGTGGAAGCTGCTGGAGATTGCCGGCAAGGGCAATCTGACCCTGCTCTACGGCGCCCGCGACACCGAGCACAACAACGCGCGGGTGCTGGCGGAGTTCCTCGAGGACGAACTGGAAAGGGTGCAGCCGGGGAGTTCGCCGACCTGCTATGCGGATCGCGACGCGTAGGAGCGGATCTCATCCGCGAAAATCCATTGCGCTGACGCCCCTTGTAGGAGCGCGCCATGCGCGCGAATCGCGGACAAGGGCCGCTCCTACAGGGGAGCCTCATTGACGCGTTACCAGATCTTGTACACCTGCCCGGTCTGTGCGCCTTCCACGCTGCGCGCGAAGCCCAGCGCCGCGTCGGCCGCCAGCACCGGCTTGAAGCCGCGGAAGAAGGGCGCATAGCCCTCCATCGACTCCACCAGCACGTTCGGGCTGACCGCGTTGATCCGCTGGCCGCGCGGCAGTTCCAGGGCTGCACTGCGGACGAAGCCTTCCACCGCGGCGTTGACCATGGTCGCCGAGCTGCCGAAGCGGATCGGGTCTTCGCTGAGGATGCCGGTGGTCAGGGTGAAGGAGGCGCCGTCGTTGGCGTAGCGGCTGCCGATCAGCACCAGGTTGACCTGGCCCATCAGCTTGTCCTTCAGGCCGACGGCGAATTCGGCTTCGCCCATCTCGGACAGCGCGCCGAAGTGCACCTTGCCGGCGGCGCTGACCAGCGCGTCGAACGAGCCGACCTTGTCGAACAGCGCCTGGATCGAGGCGCTGTCGGTGATGTCCACGTTGAAGTCGCCGCTGCTGCGGCCGACGCGGATGATCTCGTGACGCTGACCCAGCTCGTTGGCCACGGCCTGGCCGAGGGTACCGCTGGCTCCGATGAGGATGATCTTCATGTTGGCTCCTGCTGTTGGGGGAAAGTGACGGAGCCAGTCTAGGGGCGTATTTTGTTTTGATAATCCGGGCAATCGGCAACCTTTGGTTTTCATGGGGAAACAATAATGGGCGAACTGGAAGATCTGTCGGCCTTCGCCGTGCTGCTGGAAAGCGGCAGCTTCACCCGCGCCGCCGAGCGCCTGGGCTGTAGCAAGGGGCAGTTGTCCAAGCGCATCAGCGCGCTCGAACAGGCCCTGGGCGTGACCCTGCTGCACCGCACCACGCGGCGCCTGTCGCTGACCGCCGCCGGCAGCGCGCTGCTGCCCGAGGCGCAGGCGCTCAATGCGCAGGCCGCGCGTGCCCGCCAGGCTGTGGCGCGGATGCAGGAGCAGGAGCACGGCACCGTACGCCTCACGGTGCCGGTGTCGCTGGGGGAAACCTTCTTCGATGCCTGGCTGGTGGAGTTCTCCCGCGCACACCCGGACATCCGCCTGGAGCTGGACCTGGCCAACGACCGCCGCGACCTGGTGGCCGACGGTTTCGACCTGGCGATCCGCTCCGGCATGGCCGGTGACGAGCGTTTAGTCGCACGGCCGCTGTTCGCCCTGCAGGAGCTGACCTGCGCCGCGCCACAGTACCTGGCCGAGCACGGCGAGCCGACGACGCCGGCGGAGCTGGCGCAGCACAACTGCCTGCTCAATACCCACTATGCCGACCACGAGCAGTGGCTCTACCAGCGCCGACACGAACTCTTCCGCGTGCCGGTTTCCGGCGTGCTGGCGAGCAATCACTACACCCTGCTGAAGAAGGCCGCGCTGGCCGGCGTCGGCATCGTCCGCCTGCCGTCCTACATGATTCACGACGAACTCGCCGCCGGCCGCCTGCGCTGGCTGCTGTGCGACTACCAGACGCGGACATCGCCGGTGTATCTCGTGCACCCGTACCAGGGCGGCCTGCCGCGCCGCACCCAGTTGCTGATGGACTACCTGCTGCGCTGGTTCGAGCGCAGCCGCCAGCGCCTGCTGGAATTGCAGGGCTGAGCCCGTCATTCAGCTCCGTTCAGGTTCATTCAGCTTCGTTCAGCGGAGGTTCAGAGAGGGTTCAGGGGACGTTCAGTGGGCGAGGAATAGGCTTTGTCCATCGTCTTCAAACGTCCGCGAGGACCTGAACATGAAAGCCACTCAAACCCTTCTGATCGCTGCCTTTACTGCCAGTGCGCTGGTTCTTACCGGCTGCGCCTCGAACCTCTCCGGTAGCAGCTACTCCCGCGCCGACGCCCGCGCCGTGCAGACCGTGCGCATGGGCACCATCGAGTCGCTGCGCCCGGTACAGATCGAGGGCACCAAGACGCCGATCGGCACCCTGGCCGGCGCCGCCGTCGGTGGCATCGCCGGTAGCGGTATCGGCGGCGGGCGCGGGGCGAGCATCGCCACCATCCTCGGCGGCGTGGCCGGCGGGGCTGCCGGTTCGGCCATCGAGGAAGGCGTCACTCGTACCCAGGGCGTGGAAATCGTGGTTCGCGAAGACAGCGGCATCTCCCGCGCCTATGTCCAGGCGGTGGACCCGTCGCAGCGGTTCAACATCGGCGACCGTGTACGCATCATGAGCGTCAACGGTGCCAGCCGCGTGACCCTGTAACCCGCTGATTCGGAGGCATCATGAAACCCCTCGTCCTTTTCGTCGTCCTGATGCTTGGTATGCCCCTCGCCTGGTCCGGCGAGGGGGACGGCGACTACTGGTACCTGCAGACCAGCGTCATAACCCGCCACTGGCACCACGATCCCGACCACAACAACCACCAGGACCTCATTGGTCTGGAGCGCAACCGCGCTGACGGCTGGCTGGTGGGGGGCGCGACCTTCCGCAACTCGTTCAGCCAGCGCTCGAACTATGTCTACGCGGGCAAGCGCTACGAGATGGCCGACTCGCCGCTGTACTTCAAGGTCACCGCCGGTGCCCTGCAGGGCTACCATGGCAAGTACCGCGACAAAATCCCGCTCAACCACTGCGGCGTGGCGCCGGCGGTGATTCCCTCGGTAGGCGCACAGTTCGGCCGCTTCGGCGCCGAGTTCGTGGTGCTGGGCAACTCCGCCGGGATGATCAACGTGGGGGTGCGCCTGTAAGGGCGCAACTCGTTCAGCCGACGACTTCGGTGAGGGCGGCGTCCAGTGTGTCGATCAGCAGGTCGGCGTGCTCTCGTTCGAAGGCCAGCAGCGGACGGATCTTCAGGATGTTCTCCAGTGGGCCGGCGGCGCTGATCAGCACGCCACGCTCGCGCATGGCATTGACCACCTGGCGCGTCTGCGCGGCGGCCGGTGCCTTGCTTTCGCGGTCGCTCACCAGCTCCACACCCAGGAACAGCCCGGCGCCGCGTACGTCGCCGATCAGCGGGTGACGCTCCGCCAGGCGACGGAAGCCCTGCAGCAGGTAGTCGCCGATTTCCGCCGAACGCTGTTGCAGCTTCTCCTCGCGAATCACGTTCAGCACCGCCTGGCCGGCGGCACAGGACACCGGGTTGCCGCCGAAGGTGTTGAAGTAGCGCACGCTGCGGCCGAAGCTCGCGAGCACTTCCGGGCGCGCCACTACGCCGGCGATGGGCTGGCCGTTGCCCATCGGCTTGCCGAGGGTGACCAGGTCCGGCAGCACGCCGTGGCGCTGGAAGCCCCACATGTGCGCGCCGGTACGGGCGAAACCGCATTGCACCTCGTCCGCTATGTAGAGCAGGCCTTCGGCGCGGGCCAAGGCCACCGCCTCGGCGAGGAAGCCGGCCGGCTCGGCGAAGACGCCGTCGCTGGCGAAGATGCCATCCAGCAGCAGGGCCGCCGGCTTGATGCCTTTGGCGCGCAGGTCGGCGATGGCCGCGCGTATGTCTTCGGCAAATAGCCGGCCGACGTTTTCCGCACCCAGCCGGTAAGCGTCGGGTGCACGCACGGTGCGCGCGTGGGCGGGCAGGGTGATGCCGCTGCCAAGGGACGGCGAGAGGGCGGAGATGTCGCCGGTGACGCCGTGGTAGGCGAAGCGCGTGATGATCACGCCGGTGCCGCCGGTATGGTGACGGGCGATGCGCAGGGCCAGGTCGTTGGCCTCGCTGCCGGTGCAGGTGAACATGACCTGGCCGAGTTCGGCGGGGAAGGTCGACAGCAGGTCTTCGGCGTAGTCGAGGATGCCTTCCTGCAGGTAGCGGGTGTGGGTGTTCAACACGGCCGCCTGTTCGGCAATGGCCTGCACCACGCGTGGGTGGCAATGGCCGATGGAGGCGACGTTGTTGTAGGCGTCCAGGTAGCGCCTGCCCTGTTCGTCGTAGAGCCATACGCCGTCGCCGCGAACGGTGTGCAGCGGGCGTTCGTAGAACAGCCGGTAGGCCGGGCCGAGCAGGCGCTCGCGGCGTTCGATCAGGCTGCGTTCCTTCTCGCTCAGGCGCTCGCCGTCGGCCGAGCTGTAGCCGTTGATCATGGTCATGCGTGGGACTCCTCTTGGCAGGCGCGGGCGATACGCTCGCGCGCCTCGGAACGGGATAGTGCGGCCAGTCCCTGCAGGCTGGCGCGGGCCTGGTGGGCGTTGCGCAGGATGTAGTCGCGGTTCTCCGGGTGCAGGCTGGCGCGCCAGGCAGTGATGCTCAGGGTCATTACCAGGCGGGTGGCCATGAGGTCGGCGAGGATCGCCTGCTCGACCTCCTGCAGCGGGTTGCGTGAGTGGTAGGCGGCGATGAACTCCAGGGCTGGGGCAAGCACGTCGCCCTCGGTGCCCAGTTGGTAGGCAGCGGCCACGCCCAGCTCATTGATCAGCGGTGCGTAGACCATGTCGCCGAAGTCGAGGATGTTGCGCAGCACCTCGGGGTGCTCCGCATCGACGATCACGTTGTGCGGGTTGAGGTCGTTGTGGATGACCTGGGCGCGCAGCTCTTTCTGCAGAGGCAGAGCGTGGGTCTCGAAGGCGTCGAGGCTGCGCTCGACCAGTGCGCGTTCGTCAGCGTTCTCGATGTGCTGCAGCAGCGGGCGCAGGCGCGCGGCTTGCTGCATGTCCCAGAGCAACTCGTGGCCGGAAGCGGGATGGCTGTAGCCGTGCAGCGCCAGGTCCAGGCGCGCCAGGGCGTCACCGAGATTGCGCCGCAGCGCCGGGCTGCGTTGCTTGATGCGATGCAGCGGCAGGCCTTCGACGAAGGACAACAGCCGCGCCAGCATGCGCTGGCCGTCCACTTCCACCCAACCCTGATAGTTGCCTTCTTGGTCGGGGTAGACGCGTTGCACTGGCAGCGTCGGGTCGGCTTGCTGCACGCGGAGCAGGGCGCCGGTCTGGAAGTCCACCACCTGTACATCTTCCAGCGGGTGGGAAAGCTTGAGCAGGCAAGCCGAGCCGTCGGTGCGGGTGATCTGGAAGTTCAGGTCGCGCTCGCCGGCCAGGCGTAGCAGCTCGCCGCGCTCGGCGAAGCGTTCGGCGGCGATGGCGGCGGCCTGTTCGAGGCTGACCTGCGCCTGGGCCGCTTCCAACAGCGCATCGTGGGCGGGCGCGTTCAACGGCATGGGCTTGGCTCCGGGCGGGAGGGGGTAGGGGACTGCGGCATGCGCGCGGGCTCCGGTTCTTGTCGTTCTTGGCTGGCGGCCATTAAAGCACATTAAAAACATGATGCATCATGTTTTATTTTCGCTCGAACGGGTCCATCATGCCTGGCATCCACAGGCCCGAATGGACGGATCGCACCCATGAGCCAAGCCAAGACCCTGCTGCTGACCGGCGCCAGCCGCGGCATCGGCCACGCCACCGTGAAGCACTTCAACGCCGCCGGCTGGCGCATCTTCACCGCCTCGCGGCAAAGCTGGGTGGACGACTGCCCCTGGGCCGAGGGCCTGCTCAACCACATCCACCTCGACCTGGAAGACATCGAAAGCGTCGAGCGTGCCCTGCCAGCGATCCGCGAGAAGCTCGGCGGCCGCCTGGATGCCCTGGTGAACAACGCCGGCATCTCGCCCAAGGGCCCGGAAGGGCAGCGCATGGGTGTGCTGGAGAGCGACTACGGAAACTGGCTGAAGGTCTTCAACGTCAACCTGTTCTCCACTGCGCTGCTGGCGCGCGGGCTGTTCGAGGAACTGAAGGTGGCGCAGGGCACGGTCATCAACGTGACCTCCATCGCCGGATCGCGGGTGCACCCGTTCGCCGGGGTCGCCTATGCCTCGTCCAAGGCCGCGCTGGCGGCGCTGACCCGCGAGATGGCTTACGACTTCGGCCGCCACGGCGTGCGCGTCAACGCCATCGCGCCGGGGGAGATCGACACCTCGATCCTGTCCTCGGGCACCGAGCTGATCGTCGAGCGCGACATTCCCATGCACCGCCTGGGCAAACCGGAGGAGGTGGCCTCGCTGATCCATTTCCTCTGCACCCAGGGCGCGTCCTACGTGAATGGCGCGGAAATCCACGTCAACGGCGGTCAGCACGTCTGAGCTGGCAAATCACCGCGCAAATGCCCATCATCCCGCCGCGAACCCGGACGAGCCGCCCATGAACTATCCCATCGAAGGCATCACCCACTCCCTGCTGGGCAGTAGCGTCTATGCGCTGCTCCGCGAAGCTCTGATCACCGGGCGCTTCCAGCCCGACGACCGCCTGCGCATCCGCGACCTGGCGCAGCAGCTGGGCACCAGCGTGACGCCGGTGCGCGATGCCATCCTGCAGCTGGCCAAGGAGCAGGCGCTGGTGCTCAAGACCCCGCGCGACATTCGCGTGCCGGTGCTCAGCCAGGCGCAGTACCTGGAGATCCGCAGCATCCGCATCGCCCTCGAGGGGCTGGCGGCGGAAACCGCGGCGGCCCTTGTCGACTCCGAGCAACTGGCGATGCTGGAGGCGAACATCCGCGACAACCTCGCGGCCATCCACGCCGACGACCAGATCGCGGCGCTGAAGCTCAACCAGGCCTTTCATTTCGCTCTCGCCGACATCGCCGGGATGCCGCTGCTGCGCAGCTTCCTCGACAGCCTGTGGATGCGCACCGGCCCGCTGATCGCCCGCGCCTATGGAAGCTTCAATGAGCGCATGGCGGTGGAGCACCACTGGGAAGTGCTGCACGCCCTGCAAAAGGGCGACGGCGCCGCGGCGCGCGCTGCCATCTGCGCGGACCTCACCGATGGCAGCCAGAAGATGCTGGAGTTCATCGCCCAGGTGGAGGAGACGCTGGCCGCCGACTGACGGTCTCTTCGTAGGCGCGGACTCATCCGCGAATTGTCGTAGCGATATTTCCCTGTAGGAGCGCGCCATGCGCGCGAATCGCGGCCATGGGCCGCTCCTACAGCGAGCCAGGAGGCACCCGCCGAAGCCGGTCATGCGAAGCCCATAAAAAACGGCCCCGAAGGGCCGTTTTTCTTGCCTGCGAAAAGGCTCAACCGCCGAGGTAAGCGTCACGTACCTTGGGGTTGACCAGCAGGTTGGCGCCGGTGTCCTGCATCACGATGCGACCGTTCTCCAGCACGTAGCCGCGGTCGGCGAGTTTCAGCGCCTGGTTGGCGTTCTGCTCGACGAGGAAGACGGTCACGCCTTCGCTGCGCAGCTGTTCGATGATGTCGAAGATCTGCTGGATGATGATCGGCGCCAGGCCCAGGGACGGCTCGTCGAGCAGCAGCAGCTTTGGCTTGCTCATCAGCGCACGGCCGATGGCGAGCATCTGCTGTTCGCCGCCGGACATGGTGCCGCCGCGCTGGTTGAAGCGCTCCTTCAGGCGCGGGAACAGCCCGAGGACGCGCTCCATCTGCTCGTCGTACTCGCCCTTGCTGGTGAAGAAGCCACCCATGGCGAGGTTTTCCTCGACGGTCAGGCGGGCGAACACGCGACGGCCTTCCGGCACCACCGCGATGCTCTTGCGCATGATGTGCGAGGACTCCTGGCCGACCAGTTCCTCACCGAGGTACTTGATGCTGCCGGAGGCCGCGCGCGGCGAGCCGCAGAGGGTCATCAGCAGGGTCGACTTGCCGGCGCCGTTGGCGCCGATCAGGGTGACGATCTCGCCCTGCTGCACTTCCATGCTGACTTCGTGCAGCGCCTGGATCTTGCCGTAGAAGGTGGAGACCTTGTCGAACTTCAGCATGGCTCAGGCCTCCCCCAGATAGGCTTTGATCACGTCCGGGTTGTCGCGGATCTGCTCCGGGGTACCGTCGGCCAGGGGAGTGCCCTGGTTGATCACGTAGATGTGGTCGGAAATGCTCATCACCAGCTTCATGTCGTGCTCGATCAGCAGCACGGTGACGTTGTGCTCGGCACGCAGCATGGCGATCAGCGCCTTGAGGTCCTCGGTCTCGCGCGGGTTCAGGCCGGCCGCCGGCTCGTCGAGCATGAGCAGTTGCGGGCGGGTCATCATGCAGCGGGCGATTTCCAGGCGGCGTTGCTGACCGTAGGCCAGGGTGCCTGCCGGGCGGTTGGCGACTTCCTTCAGGTTGACCACTTCCAGCCAGTGCGCCGCGTAGTCCAGCGCCTCGGCCTCGCTACGGCGGAAGCTCGGGGTACGCAGCAGGCCGGCGAAGAAGTTGGTGTTGAGGTGGCGGTGCTGAGCGATCAGCAGGTTCTCCACCGCGGTCATGTCCTTGAACAGACGGACGTTCTGGAAGGTCCGCACCACGCCGCGGTGGGCGATCTTGTGCCCGGGCAGGCCGTGCACCGCCTCGCCGCGCAGGAGGATCTCGCCGCCGGTGGGCTGGTAGAAGCCGGTCAGGCAGTTGAACACGGTGGTCTTGCCGGCGCCGTTCGGGCCGATCATCGAGACCACCTGTTTTTCTTCAACGTTGAGGCTCACCCCGTTGACGGCCAGCAGGCCGCCGAAGCGCATGGTCAAGCCACTTACTTCGAGAATCGGTCGGCTCATTTGCGCAACTCCAGATGCGGACGCTGCATGGGCAGCAGGCCCTGCGGACGCCAGATCATCATCAGCACCATGACGGCGCCGAACATCAACATGCGGTATTCGCTGAAGCTGCGCATCAGCTCGGGCAGCAGGATCATCACCACGGCGGCGAGGATGATCCCCAGCTGCGAGCCCATGCCGCCCAGCACCACGATGGCGAGGATGGTTGCCGACTCGATGAAGGTGAAGGACTCAGGCGTGATCAGCCCCTGGCGCGCGGCGAAGAAGCTGCCGGCCAGGCCCGCGAAGCAGGCGCCGAGGGTGAAGGCGGAGAGCTTGATGATGGTCGGGTTCAGACCCAGCGCACGGCAGGCGATCTCGTCTTCGCGCAGGGCTTCCCAGGCGCGGCCCAGCGGCATGCGCAGCAGGCGGTTGATGACGAACAGCACCAGCAGTACCAGCAGCACGGCGACCAGGTAGAGCACCACGACCTTGTAGTTCGAGTTGTAGGCGATGCCGAAGAACTCGTGGAAGGTCTGCATGCCTTCGGGCGCGCGACGCTCGAAGCTCAGGCCGAACAGGGTCGGCTTGTCGATGTTGCTGATGCCGTTGGGGCCGCCGGTCAGGCCGGTGAGGTTGCGCAGCAGGATGCGGATGATCTCGCCGAAGCCCAGGGTCACGATCGCCAGGTAGTCACCGCGCAGGCGCAGCACCGGGAAGCCGAGCAGGAAGCCGAACAGCGCGGCCATGCCGCCGGCGATCGGCAGGCAGGTCCAGAAGCCCAGGCCGTAGTAGTGCGACAGCAGCGCGTAGCTGTAGGCGCCCACGGCGTAGAAGCCGACGTAGCCGAGGTCGAGCAGGCCGGCCAGGCCCACCACGATGTTCAGGCCCAGGCCCAGCAGCACGTAGATCAGCACCAGGGTGGCGATGTCGACGGCGCCGCGCGAGCCCCAGAAGGGCCAGACCAGGGCGACGGCGATCATGCCGATGATCACCTTGCGCTGTACGGACGGCTTGGTCAGCGCGCGGAACAGCGGGCTGTTCTCGCCCGGCAGCACGTTGAGGCCGCCGAAGCTGAAGCGGTGGCGCACCAGTTGCCAGACGAACATGCCCACGGCGCACGCGGCGATGGTCCACAGGGTGACCGGGCTGACGCCCTCCAGCTGCAGACCGATGCCGATCACGCTGAGCTTGATGCCGAGGACGGGGTAGGCCACTGCCAGCACCAGCAGGGCGCTGAAGAAGGCGGTCTTGAGTCGCTTGTTCATACCTTCTCCACCTCCGGACGGCCGAGGATACCGGTCGGACGGAACAGCAGGACCAGGACCAGCAGGCTGAAGGCCACCACGTCCTTGTACTGGTCACCGAAGACATCGGCGCCGAAGGCTTCGGTCACGCCGAGCACCAGGCCGCCGAGCATGGCGCCGGGGATGCTGCCGATGCCGCCGAGTACGGCCGCGGTGAAGGCCTTGATACCGGCCAGGAAGCCGATCTGCGGGTTGATCACGCCGTACTGCATGCCCAGCAGCACCGAGGCCACGGCGGCCAGGGTGGCGCCGATGACGAAGGTCAGGGCGATGATGTTGTTGGTGTTGATGCCCAGCAGGTTGGCCATCTTGATGTCCTCGGCGCAGGCGCGGCAGGCGCGACCCAGGCGAGAACGGGAGATGAACATGCTGAGGCCGTACATGGTCAGCAGGGTGACGATGAAGATCAGCACCTGCATGTAGGAGACGGTCACGCCGTAGTCGCCGCCGAAGACGAAGTTGCCCGGAAGCAGGTTGGGAATGGCCTTGTCCTTGGAGTCTTGCGCGAGCAGGACTTCGTTCTGCAGGAAGATCGACATGCCGATGGCCGAGATCAGCGGGATCAGCCGGTTGCTGCCGCGCAGCGGGCGGTAGGCGATCCGTTCGATGCTGTAGCCGTAGGCACTGGTGACGATGATGCTGGCAGCGAAGGTGCAGACGATCACGATCGGCAGGCTGACGATGCCCATCATGGCCAGTCCGGTGATCACGATGAAGGCTACGTACGAGCCAATCATGTAAACCTCGCCATGGGCGAAGTTGATCATGCCGATGATGCCGTAGACCATGGTGTAGCCGATGGCGATCAGGGCATAGGTGCTGCCAACGGTGAGACCGTTAACCAGCTGTTGCAGGTAGTGATAGAGATCAGGCATTACCTAACTCCTCGGGCGTCGCGTGAAGCGGCGCTTGTGGCGCGACGGACCCCCGGAATACTCGGAATAAACAAAGCCCACTGCAGATGCAGTGGGCTTTGGGCGATAGGCAGCGGACCTTATTTGACTTCGGTCTTGGTGCCGTCCTTGTGCCATTGGTAGACCACGAAGTTGAAGTCCTTCAGGTCGCCCTTCTGGTCGAAGGCCAGGGTGCCGGTCGGGGTGTCGAAGCTGTTGCTACGCAGAGCGGCGGCGACTTTGTCGGTGTCGGCGCTGCCGGCTTTCTTGATGCTGTCGGCGATGACCTGCACGGCGGCATAGGCCGGGAACACGAACGGGCCGCTCGGGTCCTGGTTCTTGGCCTTGAAGGCAGCAACCAGAGCCTGGTTCTTCGGATCCTGGTCGAAGGACTTCGGCAGGGTCACGTACATGCCTTCGGAAGCCGGGCCGGCGATGGCCGAGATTTCCTTGTTGCCTACGCCTTCCGGACCCATGAAGCCGACCTTCAGGCCTTTCTCGGAGGTCTGACGCAGCAGCAGGCCCAGTTCCGGGTGGTAGCCGCCGTAGTAGACGAAATCGACGTTGTTCTGCTTCAGCTTGGCGATCAGCGAGGAGAAGTCCTTGTCGCCGGCGTTGATGCCTTCGAACAGGGCGACTTTCACGCCAGAGGCTTCCAGGGTCTTCTTGACCGCGGTAGCGATGCCTTCGCCGTACTGCTGCTTGTCGTGGATGACGGCAACGACTTTCGGCTTGACGTGCTCGGCGATGAACTTGCCAGCGGTCGGGCCCTGCATGTTGTCCAGGCCGATGGTGCGGAACACCAGCTTGTAGCCGCGGTTGGTGATGTCCGGGCTGGTGGAGGCCGGGGAAATCATCAGGACGCCTTCGTCCTCGTAGATGTCCGAAGCCGGCTGAGTGGAGCTGGAGCACAGGTGGCCAACGACGAACTTGATGCCGTCGTTGACGATCTTGTTGGCGACTGCCACGGCCTGCTTGGGATCGCACGCGTCGTCATAGACCACGCCTTCGAGTTGCTTGCCGTCTACGCCGCCTGCCTTGTTGATCTGCTCGATGGCCATCTTGGCGCCGACGAATTCCATCTCCCCGTACTGGGCGACCGCGCCGGTCACAGGGCCGGCCAGGGCGATCTTGATGGTGTCGGCAGCCATGGAGTAGCTGGCGACGCCGGCGAGGGCCATGGCGGTCAACAGTTTGGAAAGACGCTGAGTACCCTTTTTCATAATGCTCCACTCGTTCTTGTGTTTTCGTTTTTGTGGTCCGTGGCCGTGGTCACCCGGGCTTTGCACCCGGGAGAAGTCCGACGGCAACTGTACCGGTACAGTGTAGAGTGCCGCTTCGCCGCTTGAAAAGCGGGGGGCGGCGGGGCCCTTCGGCTCATGTCGCATGAATGAAACAAACGTATAGAAAAACGGCGCTGTCGCCGAACCCCTCCTTTGGTCCTCTTCCACCCCGAGTGACTCCCGGGAAACTTGCCTGGCGCCGGTCGGGCGGTATCATGACGCCGCTTCATTTCCCGGTGAGACCCATGACAGATCAAACTAGCACCCTCTATGCCAAGTTGCTCGGCGAAACCGCGCAGATTTCCTGGCAGGAGCTGCAACCCTATTTCGCCCGCGGCGCCCTGCTGCAGGTGAGTGCCGCACTCGATCTGGTAGAGGCCGCGCAGGCCCTGGCCGAGGACGACCGCACGAAGGTCGCGGCCTGGCTCGGCAGTGGCGACCTGGCCAAGGTCGACGAGGCGCGCGCCGAGGATTTCCTCGCCCGCGACCCGCAATTATGGGCGGTGGTAGTGGCGCCCTGGGTGCTGATCCAGGAGCGCGGGGCAAGAACTTCTTCGAATTGAGCCCGGACGCCGCGTGGAGGAGTAAAGGCGAGCTAGACTTGGCGGATCACAGCAAGGAGGTACGTCATGTTTGAGCCTGGTCACCTGCATCTCCACGCCCTGCCTGGCCTCGACCAACAGGCGGTGGATATCCATCTGCACTACGAAGTTCGCCACGACGTCGAGAAGGGGGCCTTCGTCCACTTCACCATGGACGGCAGCATCGACGGCAACCCGTTCAAGGAAGAGTTCGACATGCCCAAGGACCAGGCCTTCAACTTCGCCAGCGATGCCACCCGCATCGCCCAGAAGCATGGCCTGCATCCGCGTTTCGGGCCGGTGGTGCGCATCCACAAGGAATACGACGCGATGTTCGAGGACATCCGCGCCAAGCTGGGCACCCACCCGGGCGACCCGGTCGACCTGGATCAGGTGCTTCGCGGCAGCGACTGATCGCGCATTCCCTCGCAAAAAGCCCGGCTCGTGCCGGGCTTTTTCATTGGGCTCAGGCGCTGACCCAGCGTTGCCGCGCCCAGGCGCTCAGGGCGTCGACCCCGAGGACCAGCACCAGCATGGCGAGGATCACGGTCGCGGCCTGGGCCTGCTGGAACAGGCTGAGGCTGAAATAGAGCATCTGCCCCAGCCCGCCGGCGCCGACGAAGCCGAGCACGCTGGCCATGCGGATGTTGTTCTCCCAGCGATAGAGGATGTAGGCCACCAATTGCGGCCACACTCCGGGCAGGGTGCCGTAGGCGAAGGCTGCGACCCGTCCGCTGCCCGCCAGGCGTAGTGCCTCCGCGGGTTCGGCCGGGGTGTTTTCCAGCGCTTCGGCGAACAATCGGCCGAGCACGCCGCCGGTGTGCAGGGCCAGCGCCAGGGTGCCGGCGTTCGGTCCGAGGCCGGCAGCCAGCACCATCAGTGCGCCCCAGACCAACTCCGGCACCGCGCGCAAGGCGTTGAGCAGGAAGCGCGCCAGCGTCTGGGCCGCAGCGCCGAAGCGGCCGGCCGCGGGCAGCGCGAAGAGCATTCCGAGCAGCGCCGCCAGCAGGGTGCCCAGGGCCGACATGGCCAGGGTTTCCAGTGCTCCTTTGGCCACTGCGCTCAGCTGTACGGAGGTCAGGTCCGGCGGGAAGAACTCGCGGGCATAGCCGAGCATCTGCCCCAGGCCTTCGCTGCTGAGCAGGCTGCCGCTGTCGATCTGCAGGTAGATGAAGGAAGCGGCCACCGCGACCAGGATCGCCAGCGTCCAGCCAAGGGCATGCAATAGCCCGCGTCGCGCGCGATTCATTCGAGCCTCCGGCGCAGGAAGCGGCTGAGGCGGTCGGCGCCCAGTACCAGCACCAGGAACGTCAGCAGCAGGCTGGCCACTTCGCCACCGGCGAACATGCGCAGCGAAAGGTCGACCTGCTGGCCGAGCCCGCCGGCGCCGACGAAGCCCATCACCACCGAGGCGCGAATCGCGCATTCCCAGCGGTAGACGGTGTAGGAAATCATCTCGGCGGCGGCCTGCGGCAGCACGCCGTAGGCGAAGGCGCCCAGGCGTGAACCGCCGCCCAGGAGCAGGGCGCGGGTCGGGCGCGGGTCCACCGACTCGAAGATCTCCGCGTAGACCTTGCCGAGCATGCCGCCGTAGGTGATGGCGATGGCCATGACCCCGGCGGTGGCGCCCAGGCCGACGGCGCGGACGAAAAGCAACGCCCAGACGATTTCCGGAATGCTGCGCAGCACGATGAGTAGCCCGCGCACCGGCCAGCGCAGCGCGCGCGCCCACCAGGCCGGCAGGCCGCCACGTGGCAGTGCCGAGAGCGACAGCGCGCGGGTGGCGAGCAGCGACGCGGGGAAGGCGATCAGCCAGGCCAAGGCCATGCCGGCGGTGGCGATGGCCAGGGTTTCCAGGGTGGCGCGGCCGAGGATGGCGAGGAATTCGCTGTCGTGCGCCGGTGGCCAGAAGCCGGCGAGGAAGCCGGCCATGGTGTGGGCGCTGTCGCCGCTGAACAGCGCGCCGAGGTTCAGCTCGCTCAGGCGCACGCCTGGCCAGAGCAGCGCCAGGGCGAGCAGGGTTAGGAGCAGGCGGGGCAGGGCCGCCGGGTCGCGCTGGCTGCTGTTCAGCATCGCGGAATCTGCACCACGTGCAGCGGCTCGACCGGTGGCGAGTGCTGGTCGTTCAGCTGCTCGTTGGCGTAGAGCTGCTGCAGGTCGTCCTGGCTGACCGCGCTGGCCGCTTTGTCGAAAGCGATGCGCCCGTCACGGATGCCGACGATGCGCGGGAAGTGCGCCAGCGCCAGTTCCACCGCGTGGAGGCTGGCCAGCAGCGTGAGGCCACGGGCGTCGGCTTCGCGGGTGAGCAGGCCGAGCGTGTGCCCGGCGAGCACCGGGTCCATCGCCGAGACCGGTTCGTCGGCAAGCAGAAGTTCCGGCTGCTGGTAGAGCGCGCGCGCGATGCCGACCCGCTGCAGCTGGCCGCCGGAGAGCTGGTCGCAGCGTTCGAACAGCTTGTCCGCCAGGTCCAGGCGTTGCAGTGCGGCGCGCGCTCCCTCGATGTCCTGTGGATAGAGCAGGCTGGCCAGGCTCTTCCACAGCGGCCACTGGCCCAGGCGGCCGGCCAGCACGGCGTTGACCACCCGTTGACGCGGCGGCAGCGGCGGTGCCTGGTGGATCAGCCCGATGCGCGAACGCAGGCGCTGGCGCGCTCCGCTACCAAGTTGCCAGGGCTGGCTGTCGAGCACTTCGAGGGTGCCGCTGCTCGGTTTCAGGGCGGTGGCGAGGATGCGCAGCAGGGTCGTCTTGCCGGCTCCGGAGGGGCCGATGACAGCCACCCTTTCGCCGGCATCGACGCGCAGGTCGATGCCGGCGAGCGAGCGCTGGCCGTTGGCGTGGACGTGCTCCACGCCGGTCAGCTTCAGGGTCACTTCAACAGGCCGGCGGAACGCGCCGCTTCCTCGATGCCCTTGTAGTTCTCCGGCTTGGTCTCGACGAAGCGACTGGCGGCCTGCAGGTCGAGGATCGCCTTGTCGCTCGGCTTGCTCGGGTCGAGGGCGAGGAAGGCCTTCTTGATCTTCTCGGCCAGGGCCGGATCGAGGTTGCCGCGCACGGTCCAGTTGTAGTCGTAGTAGCTGGGGGTGGTGGCGAAGACCTTCACTTTATTGGTGTCGACCTTGCCGGCGTCGACCAGCTTGTTCCACACCGAGGCGTTCAGCACCCCGGCGTCGACCTTGCCGGCCTGGACCCAGGCGACGGTAGCGTCGTGGGCGCCGGAGTAGGCCACGCGGGAGAAGAACTGCTCGGGGACGATGCCGTCCTTCTGCATGAAGTAGCGCGGCATCAGGCTGCCGGAAGTGGAAGACACGGAGCCGAAGGCGAAGGTCTTGCCCTTGAGGTCCTGCAGCGATTTCACGTTCGGGTCGGCGGTGATGAATTTGCTGGTGAACTGCTGATCCTGCTCGCGCTGTACCAGCGGGATGGCGTTGCCGGTCTTCAGGCGCGCCTGGACGAAGGTGAAACCGCCCAGCCAGGCCATGTCCAGGCGGTCGGCGGCGAGCGCCTCGACCACGCCGGCATAGTCGGATACCGGGACGAACTTCACCGGGATGCCCAGTTGTGCCTGCAGGTACTCGCCCAGCGGCTTGAACTTGCGCAGCAGTTCGGTGGGGGCTTCGTCGGGGATCGCCGAGACCTTCAATTCCTTGAGGGTTTCGGCCTGGGTGAAGCTGGCGGAAAGGGACAGCGCGAAGCAGGCGGCGAGCGCCAGGGTGCGTTTCAGCATGGAAGCAGTCTCCGGTTCAATAGCGGCAGAAAGCCCGGGAAGTATAGTGGCGGTCTGCTGCTGCGCATTGGGCGGATGGTCGCAGCGGGCCGCAATATACAGGCTCGGCGATGGCTTGGGTGGGCGTTAATATGGCCGCCCCCGTGCCCGCCATCTTGTTCACCAGGAGTCGCCCATGTCCGCCGCTTCGCCTTCCATCGCCTTCGCCGGCCTCGGCCTGATGGGCGTGCCCATGAGTCGCCGTCTTCTCGCCGCTGGTTACCCGCTGACCGTGTGGAACCGCTCTGCCGCCAAGCGCGAGCTACTGGTTGGGGAGGGCGCACGCACGGTGGGCAGCCCCGCCGAGCTGTGCGCGGATGCCGAGATCGTCATGCTCTGCCTGGCCGATACCGCGGCGGTGCGCGAGGTGGTCTTCGGCCCGGGCGGCATCGTCGAGGGCGCGAAGCCGGGGCAACTGCTGGTGGACTTTTCCAGCCTGGAGCCGGCGGCCACCCGCGAGATGGCTGCCGAGTTGGAGGCGCGCACGGGCATGCGCTGGGTCGATGCGCCGGTCTCCGGCGGCACGCCGGGCGCCGAGGCCGGCAGCCTGGCGATCATGGCGGGCGGCCGGGTCGAGGACATCGAACGCATCCGTCCGGTGCTGGCGCATCTGGGGCAACGCCTGACGCGCATGGGCGAGGTCGGTGCCGGCCAGGTGACCAAGGTCTGTAATCAGATGATCGTCGCCTGCAATGCGCTGGTGATTGCCGAAGTGGTTGCGCTGGCCGAGAGCGCCGGTGTCGATGCCAGCCTGATCGCCCCGGCGCTGGCCGGTGGCTTCGCGGATTCCAAGCCATTGCAGATCCTTGCGCCGCAGATGGCCGAGAGCCGCTACGAGCCGGTGAAATGGCACGTGCGCACGCTGCTGAAAGACCTGGATACGGCAGTGAAACTCTCCCGCGAGCAGGGCTCCGCCACGCCCATGAGCGGCCTCGCCGCGCAGCTCATGCGCCTGCACGGCAGCCAGGGCCATCTCGAACACGACCCGGCCACCCTGGTCGAGCAATATCGCCAGAGCCGCGACTGAGGATTGACCGATGCAGATCTGCGCCAATCTGTCCCTGCTGTTCACCGAGCTGCCGCTGATCGAGCGTGTGCGCGCCGCGGCCGATGCCGGTTTCGCCGGTGTCGAGATCCAGTTTCCCTATGAAGTACCAGCCGCCGATCTGCGGGCCGAACTGCAGCGCAACGCAATGCCGCTGGTGCTGATCAATGTGCCCGCCGGCGACCTTATGCAGGGCGGTGCGGGCCTGGCCGCAGTGCCGGGGCGCGAGGCGCAGTTCGCCGAGGCGCTGGAGCAGGCGTTGGCCTACGCCGAAGTGGTGCAGCCGCAGCGGATCAACGTACTGGCCGGCCGCCTGGCTGAAGGCGTTGAGCGCGAACAGGCGCTGTCTCTGCTCGCTCGGCATCTTCGGCAGGCCGCCGAAGCCTTCGCCGCCAGCGGCGTACCGGTGCTGACGGAGGCGATCAACCACCACGACATGCCGGGCTTCCTGCTCAACACGCCTGAACACCTGCTGGACATGCTGCAGCGGGTCGGCAACGAGAACCTGGGCGCGCAGTTGGACCTCTATCACATGGCGCGCATGGACCAGGACCTGGCCGCCAGCGTGCGCCAGCTGCGCGGCCACATCGGCCATGTGCAGTTCGCCGATGCGCCGGGGCGTGGCGAGCCGGGCAGCGGGACCCTGGACTTCGAACCGGCGCTGGTCGCGCTGCAAGAGCAGGGCTTTGCCGGCTGGCTGGGAGCGGAATACCGCCCCGTCGGCGCCACGACGGCGGGCCTGGGCTGGCTGCGGCGCTGGCGGGAGCGTCTGCGCGACGCCTGAACAGCGTTCCTGGCGGTTTTCCAGGTGCCGGAAAGCTGGCAAAATTGACGCCTTTTTGACCTGTCAGCCTTTCCGGTCGCGCCGCCCGCAGTGGCGGTGGGCCATTGGTTTTCCTGCCGCACGTAATCCAAGGAGTGCACTCGATGTCCGAGGGCAAGAGCCGCTTTTTCCCCACGATCAGCTCGACCCGGCTGATCCTGCTGTTTTCTCTGGCCCTGGTGCTGTTCTACAACTTCGCCACCTGGAAGGCGCTTGCCGGCCTGGTGCCGCTGCAAGGCTTCTATCGCCTCGCCTTTTTCGGCTCATTCGCGGTCTTTCTTGGTGCCTTCTTCACCCTGTTGCTGACCCTGGTGTCGTTCCGCCCGCTGCTCAAGCCTGCGATGACCCTGGTGGCGCTGTGCTCCGCCGCGGCCGCGTACTTCATGAACAGCTATGGCATCGCCATCGACACGGTGATGGTGCAGAACGTCTTCGAGACCAATCCGGGCGAGGCCGCGGCGCTGTTCAGCGGCAAGCTGATTGCCTACCTGCTCCTGCTTGGCGTGCTGCCCTCGGTGCTCATCTGGTGCACTCCGGTGGTCTACAAGCCGTTCTTCCGCGGCCTGCTCAACAAGGTGCTGGTGCTGGTCGCTTGCGTAGTGGCAGTGGCGGTAATGGTGGGCAGCTTCTATTCGACCTACGCACCGATCTTCCGAGAAGAAGCCAAGCTGACCCACTTCATCAACCCGACCAACTACATCTACGCCGTGACCAAGTACGGCAAGCAGCGCCTGGGTATCAAGAAGGCCGAGCTGGTGGTGCAGAAGATCGGTGAGGATGCGGTGCAGAGCGCCGCTGCCAGCCAGAAGGCGAAGAAGTCGCTGTTCGTCTTCGTGGTCGGCGAGACCGCGCGTGCCGACCACTTCTCGCTCAACGGCTATACCCGCGACACCAACCCCGAGCTGGCCAAGCTGGACATCCTGAACTTCACCCAGGTGCATTCCTGCGGTACTTCCACCGCGGTCTCGGTGCCCTGCATGTTCTCCAAGTTCCCCCGCGAGGACTACAGCGACAAGAAGGGCAAGACCTACGAGAGCCTGCTCGACGTGCTCCAGCGCGCCGGCCTGTCGGTGATCTGGCTGGATAACAACAGCGACTGCAAGGGCACCTGCCTGCGCGTTCCGCACAAGGATATCCCGAAGAACCAGCCGGGGCCGTTCTGCAACGGCAGCAACTGCCTCGACGAGGCCCTGCTGCAGAACCTGCAGGCGTACATCGACGGCCTGAAGGACAACGCCATCATCGTCCTGCACGCCGATGGCAGCCACGGCCCGGAGTACTACGACCGCTACCCGGCGAGCCTGGAGCGCTTCAAGCCGGTGTGCCACACCAACCAGCTGGGCAGCTGCTCGAAGGACGAGCTGGTGAACGTCTACGACAACACCATCCTCTATACCGACTTCTTCCTGTCGAAGGTGATCGAGCTGCTCAAGCACAACAGCGACAAGTACGACACCTCGATGCTCTACGTCTCCGACCACGGCGAGTCGCTCGGCGAGAACGGCATGTACCTGCACGCCGCGCCCTACGCCATCGCCCCGGAAGCGCAGACCCACGTGCCGATGGTCATGTGGTTCGGCCCCTCGACCCTGGGCAACCAGGGCATCGACCGCAATTGCCTGGCCGGCAAGCGCGACGAGGCCGATCTCAGCCACGACAACGTGTTCCACTCGGTGCTCGGCCTGCTGGACGTGCACACCAGCCTGTACCAGCCGGCGCTGGATATCTTCCATTCCTGCCGGGGTAATGCGGTGGCGACTGGCGGTAACTGAGACGCCTTTCGTAGGAGCGAGCTTGCTCGCGAACCGATCCTGAGCCTGTTCGCGAGCAAGCTCGCTCCTACAATCCACCCCAGAAACAAAAAAAGGCCCCGCGGGGCCTTTCTTCGTTTCTGGGGTGGATTACTTGTCGCGAACCAGCAGCACCGGGCGGTTGCTCACCCGCAGCAGGCCCTCGGCGACGCTGCCCAGCATCAGCCGACGCACGCCGCGGCGGCCGTGGGTGCCCATGACGATCAGGTCGGATTTGGCCGCATCGGCTTCGACCTCGATGCGTTCGGCGATCTCTTCGCTGGCGCGTTCCTGGCAGACCCGGTCGAAGCTCGCCTTGACCTGATCACCGACGATCTGGCGGGCCTTGCCCAGCACGTCGTCAGCGGCCTTGAGCGCCGCTTCGCGCAGCGGCTCGGGGTTGTAGTAGACGGCGTAGTCGGGCAGGTGGCGCAGCGGGCTGTCGACGATGGTGACCACTCGCAGTTCGCCTCCGCTCAGCTTCGCCAGCTTCACGGCTTCGTTCAGCGCCCGGTCGGACACCGAGCTGCCGTCCACGGCTACCAGAATGCGCTCGTACATGATGTTTCCCTCAATGAGTGGCTTGGTAAATTGACTCTAGCGCTGTCTCCGGGAGATTCCCTTGCGCGGGGTCAATAGTAGGACACCGTCTGTAGGAGCGAATTTGCCCACGGATCGCACGGCTTCCCCGTAGGAGCGGCCCATGGCCGCGATTCGCGCGCATGGCGCGCTCCTACAGGTCCGAAGGAAAAACCATGAAAAAGGCCGCCGCGGTTTCCCGGGGCGGCCTTTTGCTCAGCGGCGAATCAGCCGGCGACCAGCACGCGGATCGCTTCCAGGCGCAGGGAGGCCTTGTCCAGCAGCGCCAGGCTCTGGTCGCGCTGGGCGCGCAGGGCTTCCAGCTCGCTGTCGCGCACGCTGGGGTTGACCTGCTTGAGCGCGGTCAGGCGTGCCAGTTCCTCGTCGAGGCTGGCGACCAGTTGCTGGCGGGCCTTCTCCACGCGCTCGGCGTGACGCGGGGCGATCTTGCTCTCGCCGACCGCGAACTGCTTGGCGAGCACGTCGCGCTGGGCCTGGACGAACTTGTTGGCGCTGGCGCGCGGCACGCTTTCCAGCTGTTCGTGCAGGGTTTCGAAGGACACCCGCGCGGCCAGGTCGTTGCCGTTCGCGTCGAGCAGGCAGCGCAGCGCCACCGGCGGCAGGAAACGGCCGAGCTGCAGTTTGCGCGGCGCGACGGCTTCGCTGACGAAGAGCATTTCCAGCAGCACGGTGCCGGGCTTGAGCGCCTTGTTCTTGATGATCGCCACCGAGGTGTTGCCCAGCGAGCCGGACAGCACCAGGTCCATGCCGCCCTGCACCATGGGGTGTTCCCAGGTGAGGAACTGCATGTCTTCGCGGGCCAGGGCCTGGGCGCGGTCGTAGGTGACGGTCACGCCTTCGTCGTCGCCCAGCGGGAAGCTGGCGTCGAGCATCTTCTCGCTCGGGCGCAGGATCAGGGCGTTCTCAGAGTGGTCTTCGCTGTCGATGCCGTAGGTGTCGAACAGCTTCTCCATGTAGATCGGCAGGGCGAATTGGTCGTCCTGTTCCTCGATCGCCTCGACCAGCGCCTCGCCCTCGCCGGCGCCGCCGGAGTTGAGTTCGAGCAGGCGGTCGCGGCCGCTGTGCATTTCCGCTTCCAGAGCCAGGCGGGCTGCTTGGCCTTCTTCCAGCAGGGCGGCGAAGGCGTCGTCGTCGCCGCCGTCCAGCAGTTCCACCAGGCGCGGGCCGAAGCGGTGCTGCAGGGCGTTGCCGGTGGGGCAGGTATTGAGGAAGGCGTTGAGCGCCTGGTGGTACCACTGGAACAGGCGTTCCTGCGGGCTGGTTTCCAGGTGCGGCACGTGGATCTGGATGGTGTGGCGCTGGCCGATACGGTCCAGGCGGCCGATGCGCTGTTCCAGCTGGTCCGGGTGGGCCGGCAGGTCGAACAGCACCAGGTGATGGGCGAACTGGAAGTTGCGGCCTTCGCTGCCGATTTCCGAGCAGATCAGCACCTGGGCGCCGAATTCCTCGTCGGCGAAGTAGGCCGCGGCGCGGTCGCGCTCGAGGATGCTCATGCCTTCATGGAAGACCGTGGCCGGAATGCCCGAGCGCAGGCGCAGGGCGTCTTCCAGGTCCAGCGCGGTCTCGGCGTGGGCGCAGATCACCAGCACCTTGTACTGCTTGAGCATCTTCAGGGTGTCGATCAGCCACTCGACGCGCGGGTCGAAGCGCCACCAGCGGGCGTTCTCGTCGCCGTCCTCGGCCTGGGCCTGGAAGCTGACTTCCGGGTACAGGTCCGGGTGCTCGCCGATCGGCAGCTCCATGTACTCCACCGGGTTGGGCAGCGGGTAGGCGTGCAGCTGGCGCTCGGGGAAGCCCTGAACTGCGGCGCGGGTGTTGCGGAACAGCACACGGCCGGTGCCGTGGCGGTCGAGCAGCTCGCGGACCAGGCGCGCGCGGGCGTCGTCGTCACCGCTTTCGACGCTGGCCAGCAGCTCGTCGCCGGCGGCGCCGAGGAAGCCGTGGATGGCCTGGCGCGCGGCGGGGGAGAGGCGGCCGTGGTCGATCAGTTCCTGCACCGCTTCTGCTACAGGGCGGTACTGGGTGCTTTCCTGGCGGAAGGCTTCCAGGTCATGGAAACGGTCCGGATCGAGCAGGCGCAGACGGGCGAAGTGGCTGTCCAGGCCGAGCTGTTCCGGGGTCGCGGTGAGCAGCAGCACGCCGGGGATGATCTGCGCCAGGGTTTCCACCAGCTGGTATTCGGGGCTGGCCTGTTCCGGGTGCCAGACCAGGTGGTGGGCTTCGTCGACCACCAGCAGGTCCCAGCCGGCGGCGCACAGGGCGTCCTGGGCGCGTTCGTCGTTCTTGATCCACTCCAGGGCGACCAGCGCCAGCTGGCTGTCCTCGAAGGGGTTGCCGGCGTCGC
Source organism: Pseudomonas sp. QL9 (assembly GCF_041409665.1). Taxonomy (NCBI): domain Bacteria; kingdom Pseudomonadati; phylum Pseudomonadota; class Gammaproteobacteria; order Pseudomonadales; family Pseudomonadaceae; genus Pseudomonas; species Pseudomonas sp. QL9. The sequence continues at coordinate 1,125,891 of NZ_CP166971.1, read as the reverse complement.
TTTCGGTGAAGCGCTCGCGGTCGAACAGCGCCACTTCCAGGTTGAAGCGCCGGCGCATTTCCACCAGCCACTGGTGCTGCAGGTTCTCCGGCACCAGGATCAGCACGCGGCTGGCGCGACCGGAGAGCAACTGGCGGTGGATCACCAGGCCCGCTTCGATGGTCTTGCCCAGGCCCACTTCGTCGGCCAGCAGAACGCGCGGGGCGATGCGGTCGGCGACTTCGCGGGCGATGTGCAGCTGGTGCGCGATGGGTTGCGCGCGGGCGCCGCCCAGGCCCCAGAGCGAGGACTGCAGCAGGCGGGTGCGGTGTTCCAGGGTGTGGAAGCGCAGGGCGAACCAGGGCATCGGGTCGATCTGTCCGGCGAACAGGCGGTCGCTGGCCAGGCGGAACTGGATGAAGTTGGACAGCTGGGTTTCCGGCAGGATCTTCGCTTCGCTGTGGGAGTTCAGGCCGTGGTAGACCAGCAGGCCGTCGATTTCCTCGACCTCGCGCACGGTCATCTTCCAGCCTTCGAAGTGGGTCACTTCGTCGCCCGGGGCGAAGCGCACGCGGGTCAGCGGCGCGTTGCGCTCGGCGTACTGGCGGGTATCGCCGGTGGCCGGATAGAGGACGGTGAGCATGCGTCCGTCGAGCGCCAGGATGGTTCCCAGCCCAAGTTCTGCTTCACTGTCGCTGATCCAGCGTTGACCCGGTTGATACTGCGCCATGGACACCTCCCGAAAAAAGCCGGCTATGGTAACGGAACGCGCGGCTTTCAGCGATGACCGTCGGCGTCGCAGGCCAGGAATGCCGCCGATCGGCGACAAGGCTCCTGGGCCAGCGCCGCGCGGCCGGCCAGGACCGGGATGGACAGCGGAAATCTCCGGAAAGTGTAGCGAGGCTCAATTGGCCTGATGCCGCGAACCGACAACCTGAAGCGAAAGAGCAGGGCCCAAGCGCATGTTTCCGCCGATCACCCCAAATCTCCAGCCGGTCACGGCACAGCAGGACCCGGTGCGCTCGCGCCCGGAAGTGGCGCCAGTGACGCCTGTAGAACCCGCCGCCGGCGACGATGCCGTGGCCCTGGAGAAGCGCCCGGCCGAGCAGACGCAGGACGAGGGCTACTCGCGGCGGCGCCGGCGTCCGCCGCAAACCGCCGCCGAAGCGGAGGAAGCCAGGGCGGAAGAGGCGGACGGGACGCTGCTGCCCGATGGCCAGGAGGCGCCGCCGCGCAAGGGCCAGTGGATCGACATCGAGGTCTGAACGGCACGCCGTAGTAAGCTGTTCCTCCTCCTATCGCCTGACCTTTCGCCATGCTGTTCGCCGATGCCCCCATCCTTCTCGAACACGCCGAACTTCGCCTGCTGACCGATTGGTGCGATGCCGCCAGCGCTGACGCCTGGTTCGGCGAACTGGTCGAGCGCACGCCCTGGGAGCAACCCAGCGTGCACCTGCATGGTCGTGACTACCCGGTGCCACGCCTGGTCGCCTGGTACGGCGACCCCGAGGCGAGCTACCGCTATTCCGGCCTGGTGCATGAGCCGCTGCCGTGGACGCCGCTGCTGGCGCAGATCCGCGAGCGCGTGCAGGCGACGGTCGGCCAGCGCCTCAACGGCGTGCTCCTCAACTATTACCGCGACGGCCAGGACTCGATGGGCTGGCACAGCGACGACGAGCCGGAGCTGGGGCGCAATCCGCTGGTCGCCTCGCTGAACCTCGGTGGCACACGGCGCTTCGACCTGCGCCGCAAGGGCCGCAACGCCATCGAGCACTCCCTGGAGCTGACCTCCGGCAGCCTGCTGGTCATGGCCGGCGCAACGCAGCATTATTGGCAGCATCAGGTGGCCAAGACGCGGCGTCCGGTCGCTCCCCGCCTGAACCTGACATTCCGCCTGGTGCACGCCTAGCCATGAGCAACGACGACAAACTGATCGACCTGAACGCCGAGCGCGACAAGCGCATCCACGACGTCCACGAAAAGCGCCTGCAGGAAGTGCGCAACGCCTTCGAGCAGGCCCTGCCGCTGGGCAGGACGCGCAAGAAGGGCAAGAACAAGCCGAAGAAACGCTGATCCGCTCCGCCTCGCTGTTTTGCCCCTCTGGAGCCGCATCTCGCGGCTCCGTGCCGCACCCGAACCCCTTCCGAACTTGACCTGGATCAGTGATCCGAAGCCCCTGGCCACGGGGGCTCGCGGCTATTGATCCACGTCAATAAGCGCCTGCGTGGCGCGGATAAAGTGAACCCATCTTCCAAACGCAAAGAGAAACAGGAGGCCAGCATCATGTTCATCGACGAAGTGGTTCTCGCCGGCATTGTCACCGTTGGCCTGATGGTCCTGTTCTTTGGTGGAGTCGGATATTTCATCTGGAAGGACTCGCACAAGCGCGGTTGACCTTCCGGATACACAGAGCACGCAAGGCACTTGGGGCGACTTCGGTCGCCCGTTTTTTTTGCCCGCGATTTTTACCCGCTGCTCCTGCGTAGGAGCGGGCCTCATCAGCGAAGCTCCCTTGTAGGAGCGCGCCATGCGCGCGATTCGCGGCCATGGGCCGCTCCTACAGGGATGCACCGTGCCGTGCGGTTCGCGGAGAAGGTACGCTCCTGCGAATGGGGGGGCCGAGCACAAACGAAAACGCCGTTTCTCCTCAGGGAAGAAACGGCGTTCTGCATTACGGGACCGCTCAGCCGATGGTGATCGGCGGCAGCTCAGCCAGAACGATGTCCAGCTTCTGCTTGGGCGCCAGCACCTCGGCTTCGCCCTCGACCACCGCCTCGCCGTTCTGGTTGAGCACGCGGGTGCCGATGCGCGCGCGGTTCTTCGGCAGCTTCTCCAGCACTTCCAGCTCCACGATCAGTTGGTCGCCGATCTTCACCGGGCGGGTGAAGCGCAGGCTCTGCCCCAGGTAGATGGTGCCCGGGCCGGGGAGGGTGGTGGCGATCGCCGCGCTGATCAGCGCGCCGCTGAGCATGCCGTGGGCGATGCGCTCCTTGAACAGGGTGCCGGCGGCGTACTCGGCATCGAGGTGCACCGGGTTGCGGTCACCGGAGACTTCGGCGAACAGCTGGATGTCGCGCTCGCCGACCGTGCGCTGGAAGCTGGCCTTCTGGCCGACTTCGAGTTCCGCGTAGGGGACGTTCTGCACCTGGGTCATTTTCTTTCCTCGGAATTCACGCCGGCGCCGGATGCGAGTTGGGCATCCAGCCAGGCGATCAGGTTGCGGGTGACCTCGTCGCGATTGGTCTCGTTGAAGATTTCGTGACGGGCCTCGGGATAGATCTGCGTTTGGACGTCGCGAACCCCGGCGCGAGTCATCGCCTGGGCCAGATCGCGCAGGCGCTTGCCCTGGCTGACCGGGTCGCGCTCGCCGCCGACGATCAGCAGCGGCAGGTCCTGGCGGATGCGCGCCAGGTGCTCCGGCGGGGTGATGTCCTCCAGGCCGCCGAGCAGGTCGATCCACAGCTGGTTGCTGCAGCGGAAGCCGCACAGCGGGTCGCTGACGTATTTGTCCACCTCGTGGGCGTCGCGGCTCAGCCAGTCGAAGGCGGTGCGGTTGGGCTTGAACGCCTTGTTGAACGAGCCGAAGGAGAGGAACTCGATCAGCGCGCTCTGCCCGAGCGGGCCCTGGCGCCAGCGCTCGAAACGGGCGATCTGCCGCGCCACGCGGTACAGCGCCACCGGCTGGTAGTTGGAGCCGGAGAGCACGGCGCCGCGCAGCGTCTCGCTGTGCTGCTGCAGATAGGCAGTGGCGATGTAGCTGCCCATGCTGTGGCCGAGCAGGAAGACCGGCAGCTCCGGATGGCGTTCGCGCAGGTGGCGGTTGAGCGTCAGCAGGTCGCCGACCACCTTGCCCCAGCCGCCGTGGTCGGCGTAGTGGCCGAGGTCGCCGTGCTCGGCGGTGCGCCCGTGGCCGCGCTGGTCGAGGGCGCAAAGCGTGTAGCCGGCGGTGTTCAGCGCCTCGCCCAGGCGCGCGTAGCGGCCGGCGTGCTCGGCCATGCCGTGGGACAGCATCACCACGCCCCGGGGCGCTTCGCTGGCCCAGAGGTGGATGTACAACGGAGTGTCATCGCTGGCGGGCAGCCAGTAGGCGGTGTACGGCATGGGCAATCCTTGTGCCGGCTCGGGGTCGCGGCATTCTAGCAGCGCGTTCCGGGCGGCAGAATCCTGGCCGGTGGACGAAGATTCACGTCATGGATAGGGGCTGCGCGAGTATTTGCGCAAACCGGGGCAACTGCTACTTTCCGACGGATGCCCGTGCCGGGCCCGCCCAAGGATGCCGGCGCGAAACAGCCTTGCAGGTAAATAAAGAGGACAACAACACATGCAAGCGGATTTCTGGAACGACAAGCGTCCGGCCGGCGTACCCAGCCAGATCGACCTGACCGCCTACAAATCGGTGGTCGAAGTGTTCGAGCGCTCCTGCAAGCGCTTCGCCGACCGCCCGGTGTTCAGCAACATGGGTGTGACCCTGACCTACGCTGAGCTGGACCGCCTGTCCGCCGCTTTCGCCGCCTACCTGCAGAAGCACACCGACCTCAAGCCCGGCGAGCGCATCGCCGTGCAGATGCCGAACATCCTGCAATACCCCATCGCCGTATTTGGCGCGCTGCGCGCCGGCCTGGTGGTGGTCAACACCAACCCGCTGTACACCGCCCGCGAGATGCGCCACCAGTTCAAGGACTCGGGCGCGCGGGCGCTGGTCTACGTCAACCTGTTCGGCAAGCTGGTGCAGGAAGTGCTGCCGGACACCGGCATCGAATACCTGATCGAAGCCCAGATGGGCGACATGCAGCCGGCGCTCAAGGGCCTGCTGGTCAACGCCGCGGTCAAGCACGTCAAGAAGATGGTGCCCGACTACCAACTGCCGCAGGCCGTGGCTTTCAAGGAAGTGCTGCGGCAGGGCCGCGGCCATGCGCTGCAACCGATCAAGGTGGGCCTGGAAGACATCGCCGTGCTGCAGTACACCGGCGGCACCACGGGCGTGGCCAAGGGCGCGATGCTCACCCACGGCAATCTGGTGGCGAACATGTTGCAGGTCGACGCCTGCCTGTCGCAGCTCGGCCCGGACGGCCATCGCCTGATGAGCGAAGGCGGCGAGGTGATGATCGCGCCGCTGCCGCTGTACCACATCTATGCCTTCACCGCGAATTGCATGTGCATGATGCACAACGGCAACCACAACGTGCTGATCAGCAACCCGCGCGATATTCCCGGCTTCATCAAGGAGCTGAAGAAGTGGCGCTTCTCCGCGCTGCTGGGGCTGAACACCCTGTTCGTTGCGCTGATGGACCATCCCGAGTTCAAGGAAATCGACTTCTCCAACCTCAAGGTCACCAACTCCGGCGGCACCGCGCTGGTCTCGGCCACCGCCGAGCGCTGGAAGGCCGCCACCGGCTGCTCGGTGGTCGAGGGCTACGGCCTGACCGAGACTTCCCCGGTGGTCACCACCAACCCGTATGGCGACCAGGCGCGCCTGGGCACCGTCGGTATCCCGGTTGTCGGCACCTCGCTGAAAGTGATCGACGACGAAGGCAACGAGCAGCCGCAGGGCGAGCGCGGCGAGCTGTGCGTGAAGGGCCCGCAGGTGATGAAGGGCTACTGGCAGCGCCCGGAAGCCACCGCCGAGGTGCTCGACGCCGAGGGCTGGCTCCGCACCGGCGACGTCGCGGTGATCGACCCTGACGGCTTCGTGCGCATCGTCGACCGCAAGAAGGACCTGATCATCGTCTCCGGCTTCAACGTCTACCCCAACGAGATCGAAGACGTGGTCATGGCCCACCCGAAGGTGGCCAACTGCGCGGCCATCGGCGTGCCGGACGAGCGTTCCGGCGAGGCCGTGAAGCTCTTCGTGGTGGCCCGCGAGCCGGGGCTGACGGTCGAGGAGCTGAAGGCCTACTGCAAGGAAAACTTCACCGGCTACAAGGTGCCCAAGCAGATCGTCCTGAAGGACGCCTTGCCGATGACGCCGGTCGGCAAGATCCTTCGCCGGGAGCTGCGCGAGAGCGCCTGATCGATTCAGGCGTTTTATCGATCCGAACGGAGGCCGGTCCGATGACCGGCCTCCGTTTTTTTTCGCTTCGCTTTCCCCTACGGCAGCTTTGTCAGACAATCCAACAAGGCTGCAGCCCTTCTGGCACGGGCTTTTCCGACCGATGGGCGGGTTGTGACCGATTTACCTGATTCCGGTCATTTTTATGACTGGGTAGGCTGTGTTTGGTGCTGGTCGCGTTTTGGCAAAGCTGCTACTCTCGGCCCGCTTTTCGCTCCCCGACTCAGGGGAAAGCGGCACAAACACAACAAGAACCGCGTACGCGGTAACGACAAGCTGTTGCTTAGGAGTGGGCTTCCATGATCGACAATTTCTGGAAGGACAAATATCCCGCAGGTATCTCTGCCGAGATCAATCCCGACCAGTACCCGAACATCCTCGCGGTACTCAAGGAGTCCTGCCAACGCTTTGCCAACAAGCCTGCCTTCAGCAACCTTGGCAAGACCCTGACCTACGGCGAGCTGTACAAGCTCTCCGGTGACTTCGCCGCCTACCTGCAGCAGAACACCAGCCTGCAGCCGGGTGACCGCATCGCGGTGCAGCTGCCTAACGTGCTGCAGTACCCGGTGGTTGTGTTCGGTGCCATGCGCGCCGGCCTCATCGTGGTCAACACCAACCCGCTGTACACCGCGCGGGAAATGGAGCACCAGTTCAACGACTCCGGCGCCAAGGCACTGGTCTGCCTGGCCAACATGGCCCACCTGGCCGAGGAAGTGCTGCCCAAGACCGGCATCCGCCACGTGGTCATCACCGAAGTCGCCGACCTGCTGCCGCCGCTCAAGCGCCTGCTGGTCAACTCGGTGGTCAAGTACGTCAAGAAGATGGTCCCGGCCTACCACATCGCCCAGGCTGTCAAACTCAACGACGCCCTGGCCAAGGGCCGTGGCCAGACCGTGCGCGAAGCCTCGCCCAAGAGCGACGACGTCGCCGTGCTGCAGTACACCGGCGGCACCACCGGCGTGGCCAAGGGCGCCATGCTGACCCACCGCAACCTGGTGGCGAACATGCTGCAGTGCAAGGCACTGATGGGCGCCAACCTGGACGAAGGCTGCGAGATCCTCATCGCGCCGCTGCCGCTGTACCACATCTACGCCTTCACCTTCCATTGCATGGCGATGATGCTCACCGGCAACCACAACATCCTGGTGACCAACCCGCGCGACCTCAATGCGCTGGCCAAGGAGCTGTCGCAGTGGAAGTTCACCGGCTTCGTCGGCCTGAACACCCTGTTCGTCGGCCTGTGCAACAACGAAGCCTTCCGCAAGCTGGACTTCTCCAGCCTGAAGCTGACCCTCTCCGGCGGCATGGCCCTGCAACAGGCCACCGCCGAACGCTGGAAGGAAGTCACCGGCTGCGCCATCTGCGAAGGCTACGGCATGACCGAGACCAGCCCGGTGGTGTCGGTGAACCCGTTCCAGAACATCCAGATCGGCACCATCGGCATCCCGGTTCCCTCGACCCTGTGCAAGGTCGTCGATGACGCCGGCGTCGAGCAGCCGCTGGGCGAGCGCGGCGAGCTGTGCGTGAAGGGCCCGCAGGTGATGAAGGGTTACTGGCAGCGCCAGGAAGCTACCGACGAGATCCTCGACAAGGACGGCTGGCTGCGTACCGGCGACGTGGCAATCATCGAGGCCGATGGCTACATGCGCATCGTCGACCGCAAGAAGGACATGATCCTGGTGTCCGGCTTCAACGTGTACCCGAACGAGCTTGAAGACGTCCTCGCGACCCTGCCCGGCGTGCTGCAGTGCGCGGCCATCGGCGTACCGGACGAGCGTTCGGGCGAGGTGATCAAGGTTTTCGTGGTGCCCAAGCCGGGCGTCAACCTGACCAAGGAGCAGGTCGTCCAGCACATGCACGACAACCTGACCGGCTACAAGCGACCGAAGTACGTCGAGTTCCGCGAAAGCCTGCCGACCACCAATGTCGGCAAGATCCTTCGTCGGGAATTGCGTGACGAAGAGCTAAAGAAGGCCAAGGCCTGAGCCGATAACCAGAGAACCCGCCACATGGCGGGTTTTCTGTCTTGTCGTCCTGGAGGTCTGCCGCCGTGATCCCCTCCCTGCGCCTGCGCGCCAAGGTCCTGAGCCTTGCCCTCGTTCCCATCCTGATCCTCACCGTGGTGCTCTGTGCCGTTACCCTGGTCGCCCTGAACAAGTTGGCCGACCAGCAGGAACAGCAGATTCGCCAGAGCCTGATCGCCGACCGCCAGACCCAGCTCAAGCAGTTCGTCGATGTCGCCCTGGCCGCGGTCGGCCCGCAATACGATGCCGCGAGCGAGGGCGATGCCAACGCCCGGGCTGCGGGAATCGCCGTGCTCAAGCGTCTTAACTACGGCAACGGCGGCTACTTCTGGGGCTACGACACCCACGCCGTACGCGTCTTCCAGGGCACCAGCGAAGAGCGCATTGGCGAGGACTTCAGCGGCTACCAGGACCCCAACGGCGTCTATGCCATTCGCGAGTTGGTGCGTGCGGGCCAGGACGGCAGCCACGTCGTGCACTACAGCTTCACCCTGCCAGGCAGCAACAAGATCGTGCCGAAGATCGGCTACGCGCAGTACCTGCCGAAATGGAACCTGGTGTTCGGCACCTCGCTGAACCTCGACGACATCGAGCGCGACGTGGCCAAGGCGCGTGACGAGTTCCAGGGCCGCGTGCACGACCTGGTGCTGCTCATGCTCGGCTCCGCCCTGGCGCTGCTGGTGGTCATCACCCTGGTGGCCCTGCCCACCGGCAACGCCATCGTCCGCCCGCTGTTGCGGATCAAGGCCAACCTCGACGACATGGCCGCCGGCGACGGCAACCTGACCCACCGACTGGCGGTGGAGAGCCGCGACGAACTGGGCGAGCTGGCGACCTCCTTCAACCGCTTCGTCGAGAAGATCCACGCCCTGGTGCAGCAAGTTGCCGGTACCACCCAGCAGTTGTCCGGGCTGGTCGGCGATGTTGCCCAGCAAGCGCAGCGCTCGGAGCAGGCGATGAACGGCCAGCGCAGCGAGACAGACCAGGTCGCCACGGCGATCAACGAAATGACCGCCGCCGCCCAGGAAGTGGCGCGCAGCGCCCAGCGTGCTGCCGATGCCGCCCAGGAAACCGACCGCGAGGGCCAATCGGCCAAGCGCGAAGTGGGCCTGTGCGTGGCGCAGATCAACGACCTGGCCGGCGAAGTCGGCAGCAGCAGCGAGGCGCTCGACACGCTCAGCCAGGACGTGCGCGGCATCGTCGGCGTACTTGAAGTGATCCGCTCGATCGCCGAGCAGACCAACCTGCTGGCGCTCAACGCGGCCATCGAAGCGGCCCGCGCCGGCGAGGCGGGGCGCGGTTTCGCGGTGGTTGCCGACGAGGTCCGTGCGCTGGCCAGCCGCACCCAGCAGAGCACCGGCGAAATCCAGCAGATGATCGACCGTCTGCAGGCCACCACTGCCGGTTCGGTAAGTGCCATGCAGCGAGCCAGCGAGATGGCCGAGCGTACGCGCGGGCAAGCCAACCAGGCCGGCCAGTCGCTGGACGCCATGGCCCACCTGATCGGCACCATCAACTCGATGAACGCGCAGATCGCCAGCGCCGCCGAGGAACAGACCGCGGTGGCCGAGGAGATCAACCGCAGCGTGCACCAGATCGCCGGCGCGGTGGACCAGGTCGCCGACGACGCCATGCACAGTGCGCGAACCGCCGGTCAGTTGAACGGCCTGGGGGATCAGCTGCACAAGCTGGTCAGCCAGTTCCGCATCTGATCCATCCCTGAACCCCCGTCGCCACGCATTGGGCGTGGCGGCGCGGGGCGCTCCTCTGCGACAATCCCGCCTTTCCTTTATTCCGCAGCGGCCCGCCTTCAAGGCGCCAGGCCGCGCACGCCGGTATTGCGCAGCCAATGACCCAAGCCACGCCCAGCCCCGAACAGCTCCTGCAACGCCTCGACCAGGCCCTGATCCGCGACCGTCATCGCCTGCGCCGTCAGTTCCACGACCTGCGCAAGCAGCCCGACGAGGGCAAGCTGGCGCAGTGGGTCGAGCGCTTCCAGGCGTCCTGCGCCAAGGTCGAGGGGCGCCGCGCGAGCATCCCGGCGATCCGCTACGACGACAGCCTGCCAATCGCCGCCAAGCGCGATGAGATCAAGGCTGCCCTGCAGAAGAGCCAGGTAGTGGTGATCGCCGGCGAAACCGGCTCGGGCAAGACCACCCAGCTGCCGAAGATCTGCCTGGAACTGGGCCGCGGCACCCACGGCCTGATCGGCCACACCCAGCCGCGCCGCCTGGCCGCGCGCAGCGTCGCCACGCGGGTTGCCGAGGAAATCGGTACGCCGCTGGGCTCGCTGGTCGGCTACCAGGTGCGCTTCGAGGACCAGAGCGACGACAGCACCCTGATCAAGCTGATGACCGACGGCATCCTGCTCGCCGAAACCCAGCACGACCGCTACCTGGAACGCTACGACACGATCATCGTCGACGAAGCTCACGAACGCAGCCTGAACATCGACTTCCTCCTCGGCTTCCTCAAGACACTCCTGCCGCGCCGCCCCGACCTCAAGCTGATCATCACCTCGGCGACCATCGACCTGGAGCGCTTCTCCAAGCATTTCGGCGATGCACCTATCGTCGAGGTGTCTGGCCGCACCTACCCGGTGGACACCTGGTATCGCCCGCTGGCGGCGGAAGTGGACGAGGACGGCGAGGCGCTGTTCGACGACCTGTCCGTCGACCAGGGCATCCTCCGCGCACTGGACGAGATCGCCGCCCATGAGCGCGAAGTCGGCAAACGCCCCGGCGACGTGCTGGTGTTCCTCCCCGGCGAGCGCGAGATTCGCGATGCCGCCGACATGCTGCGCAAGGCCAACCTGCGCCACACCGAGGTGCTTCCGCTCTATGCGCGCCTGACCCCGGCGGAGCAGCAGAAGATCTTCGCGCCCATGCCCGGTCGCAAGATCGTCCTGGCCACCAACGTCGCGGAAACCTCGCTGACGGTGCCGGGCATCCGCTACGTGATCGACAGCGGCACCGCGCGCATCAGCCGCTACAGCTACCGCGCCAAGGTCCAGCGGCTGCCCATCGAAGCCGTGTCCCAGGCCAGCGCCAACCAGCGCAAGGGCCGTTGCGGGCGGGTCGAGCCGGGCATCTGCGTGCGCCTGTACAGCGAGGAAGACTTCAACTCGCGTCCGGCCTTCACCGACCCGGAGATCCTCCGCACCAACCTGGCGGCGGTGATCCTGCAGATGCTCCACCTGCGCCTGGGCGACATCGAGGCCTTCCCCTTCATCGAGCCGCCGGACGGCAAGGCGATCAAGGACGGCTTCACCCTGCTGCAGGAACTCTCGGCGGTTAACCGCGAAGGCCAGCTGACTCCGCTCGGCCGCCAGCTTGCGCGTCTGCCGATCGACCCGCGACTGGGTCGCATGCTGTTGGAAGCGGCCAACCAGGGCAGCCTCGACGAAGTGCTCACCGTGGCCAGCGCGCTGTCCGTGCAGGACCCGCGCGAGCGCCCGATCGAGCGCCAGCAGGCGGCCGACCAGGCGCACGCGCAATGGAAGGACCCGGACTCCGACTTCGCCGCGTTGATCAACCTCTGGCGCGGCTTCGAGGAGCAGCGCCAGGCGCTCGGCTCCAATGCCTTGCGCGCCTGGTGCCGGAAGAACTTCCTCAACTATCTGCGGCTTCGCGAGTGGCGCGATGCGCATCGTCAGCTGACGCTGATCTGCCGCGAGCTGAAGCTGCCGTTCGGCAAGTCGGACAAGGCGCCGGTGCGCAAGGAGCCGGCCAAGCCTGACGAGCAGAAACAGCGCGACATCGACTACGCCGCCGTGCACAAGGCGATCCTCTCCGGCCTGCTCAGCCAGATCGGTCAGAAGGCGGAGGAGGGCGACTACCTCGGCGCGCGTCAGCGGCGCTTCTGGATTCACCCGTCCAGCGTCATCGGCCGCAAGAAGCCGCAGTGGATCATGGCCGCCGAACTGGTCGAGACCACCAAGCTGTTCGCCCGCATGGTCGCCAAGATCGAGCCCGACTGGCTCGAGCCCCTGGCCGCCCACCTGTTGAAGAAGAACCACCTGGAGCCGCACTGGGAGAAGAAGCGCGGCCAGGTCGTGGCCTACGAGCAGGTCACCCTCTATGGCCTGATCATCGTCGGTCGCCGCGCCGTGCATTACGGCCCCATCGATCCGCCGGTGGCGCGCGAGTTGTTCATCCGCGAAGCGCTGGTGCGCGGCGAGATCAACAGCCGCGCCAAGTGCCTCTCGGCCAACCGCCAGTTGCTGGAAAAGCTCGACGAGCTGGAAGCCAAGGCGCGCCGCCGCGACATTCTCGCCGACGAGGAAACCCTGTTCGGCTACTACGACGCGCGCCTGCCGGCGGACATCTACCAGACCGCCAGCTTCGAGAAGTGGTACGAGCGCGAGCACAAGCAGCAGCCGAACCTGCTCATCATGCGCGAGGAAGACGTGCTGGCCCGCGACGCCAGCGAAGTCACCGCCGGTCTCTACCCGGACCGCCTGCGCCTGGGCGAGCTGCAATTGCCGCTGAGTTATCACTTCGAGCCGGGCCACGTGCGCGACGGCGTGACCCTGCGCGTGCCGGCGCCGCTGCTGCCGCAACTGCCGGCCGAGCGCCTGGAGTGGCTGGTGCCCGGCCTGCTGGAAGCCAAGTGCGTGGCGCTGGTGCGCAACCTGCCCAAGGCCATCCGCAAGAACTTCGTGCCGGTGCCGGACTTCGTCCGCGCCGCCATCGGCAAGATGACCTTCGCCGAAGGCGCATTGCCCGAAGCGCTCGGCCGCGAACTGCAGCGCATGACCGGCAGCCGCGTACCCGAGGAAGCATGGGGCGAGGCGGCGGCGCTGGTGGAGAGTCACCTGCGCATGAACATCGAGGTGGTTGATGCGCGCGGCAAGTTCCTCGGCGAAGGCCGCGATCTCGCCGAACTCACCGCCCGCTTCGCCGAAGCCAGCCAGGCCGCCCTGGCCATCCCGCAGGCCGACAAGCCGCAGAAGCCGGTGGAAGCCAAGGGTTTCGCCGAAGTCGCGGAAAAGGCCCAGCAGAAGATCGCCGGGCTGTCGATGACGGTCTACCCGGCGCTGGTGGAAGAGGGCGGCACGGTCAAGGAAAACCGCTTCCCGACCCAGGCCGAAGCCGAGTACCAGCACCGCCGCGCCCTGCAGCGCCTGCTTCTGCAGCAGCTCGCCGAGCCGGCCAAGTTCCTGCGCGGCAAGCTGCCGGGGCAGACCGACATGGGCCTGCTGTACCGCGACATGGGCCGCGTCGAGGCGCTGGTCGAGGACATCCTGCTGGCCAGCCTGGATAGCTGCATCCTCGAAGGCGAGGCCAGCCTGCCACGCGACGGTGCGGCGCTCGCCTCGCTGGCGGAGAAGAAGCGCGGCGCCTGGACGGAGCATGCCGAACGCATCGCCCGCCTGACACTGGAAATCCTCAAGCTCTGGCACGGCCTGCAGAAGCGCTTCAAGGGCAAGGTCGACCTGGCCATGACGGTGCCGCTCAACGACGTGAAGGGGCAGTTGGCCAACCTGGTCTACCCGGGTTTCGTGCGCGACACACCGCTGGAATGGCTGAAGGAAATCCCGCGCTACCTCAAGGCTATCGAGCAGCGCCTGGACAAGGTCGCCGGCCAGGTCCAGCGCGACCGCGTGTGGAGCGGCGAGATGGCCGGCTACTGGGACCAGTACAAGGCCCGCCAGGCCAAGCACGCCCAGGAAGGCAAGCGCGACCCGGAGCTGACGCTGTATCGCTGGATGCTGGAGGAGTACCGCGTCTCGCTGTTCGCCCAGCAGTTGGGGACGAAGATGCCGGTGTCCGACAAGCGCCTGACCAAGCAGTGGAGCCAGGTCGAGGTCTGATCGCTCGCCGTTTGGCGCAGTCGATGGGTTTCGCTGCGCTCAACGCCATCCTACGGAGTGTGTTCGTAGGATGGGTTGAGGAACGAAACCCATGCCGTCGTCGTGCTGTGACTCAATCCCGCTTCGGAATCCCCAACCCGCGCTGCACCGCCGGGCGGGAGAGGAAGGCTTCGAGCACGCGCTTCACGTTGTCGAAGCGCTCGAACTGCACCAGCTCGCCGGCCTCGTAGAAGCCCACCAGGTTGCGTACCCAGGGGAAGATGGCGATATCGGCGATGCTGTAGTCCTTGCCCATCACCCAATCACGGTCTTCCAGGCGTTGGTCGAGCACCGCCAGCAGGCGCCGCGATTCTTCCACGTAGCGGTTCAGCGGGCGCTTGTCCTCGTATTCGCGGCCGGCGAATTTGTTGAAGAAGCCGACCTGGCCGAACATCGGGCCGATGCCGCCCATCTGGAACATCAGCCACTGGATGGCCTCGTAGCGCTGCGCCGGGTCCTGCGGCAGCAACTGGCCGGTCTTGTCGGCGAGGTAGATGAGGATGGCGCCGGACTCGAACAGCGCCAGCGGCTGGCCGTTCGGGCCGTTGGGGTCGATGATCGCCGGGATCTTGTTGTTCGGGTTCAGCGAGAGGAATTCCGGGCTGAACTGGTCGTTGCGCTCGAAGCTCACCAGGTGCGGCTCGTAGGCCAGGCCGGTCTCTTCCAGGGTGATCGAGACCTTCACGCCGTTGGGCGTGGGCAGCGAGTACAGCTGCAACACGTCGGGACGGGTGGCGGGCCATTTGCGGGTGATCGGGAAATCGGCAAGCACTGACATGGAGTCTCCGCTTCAGTTTGAAGAAAGCAGCCAGCATAGCCCGCCCGGCTGGCGCAGGGGAGGCGCCAACCGGTATGGTGCGGCCTCCGATCCAACGCTCAAGGACTGTCGCATGAGCCTGCAAGGCACCTACGATCCGCAGAACATCTTCGCCCAGATCATTCGCGGCGATGCCCCCTGCTACAAGCTGTACGAGGACGACGATGTGCTCGCCTTCCTCGACCTCTTCCCGCAGTCCTTCGGGCACACGCTGGTGATCCCCAAGCGCAGCGCCGCGCGCAATATCCTCGAAGTCGACCCGGAGGCCCTGGGCAAGGTCATGCGCGTGGTCCAGCGCCTGACCCGTGTGATCGTCGACGAACTGAATCCCGACGGTGTGCAGGTGGCCCAGTTCAACGGCGCACCAGCCGGGCAGACGGTGTTCCACATCCATATGCACATCGTCCCGCGCTACGCCGGCCAGGGCCTGGGCATCCATGCCGCGCAGAAGGCCGATCCAGCCGAGCTGGAGCAGCTGCAGGCGCGCCTGCGCCAGCGCATCGAAGGCTGAAACGACGACGGGGCCAAGCAGGCCCCGTCGCTGTATTCGTTACTCACTTCTGTTCGGCGGGCTTGATGTCGAAGCCTGTCTGGGCATCGCTGAGGATGCGGAACTGCGCGGTCTGCCCGGCCACCAGGTCGACGTTCAGTTCGCGCAGCAGCCTGGCCTTGCTGCACAGGCCTTCTCCCTTCTCGTCGGCGCCGATGCCGACGATGTGCGGGCCGGGCGGCAGGTGGAAGCTGGCGATTTCGCCCACGGCGATGCGCGCGGCGAGCTGGCGGTCGATCTTGAAGGCGACCATGCAGCCGCCGCCGAGGAAGCCCAGGTCGCGCTCCACTTCCAGCCGGGCACTGCCGTTATCCTCCTGCTGGTAGCCGAGCAGCCGGTCCGGCGGCACGGCGCTGGCTTCCTTGGCCTGGAACGAAGAGCAACCGGCCAGGGCCAGCAAGGACAGCGAAACGATGAATGCGCGCATGAAAACCCTCCGTGGGATTGGACTCCACCTAGGCTAGTCCAGCACCATCGGGGGCGCTCGTCGGATTGCCTGTGGCGGGTATCAACGCGTTTCTGCGCGTACGACTAGAATCATGCGCAATGCAGCGGGGGCCGGGCGCTTCCGCTGCTCGGTGTCCGCCAGGCGGCGGCCAGGGAAAGGGCAGAATGTCCAACAAGGCGAAAGACCAGACGACTCCAGAAAGCACGACCGGCAGCGGCGGGCTCGATCTCGCGGACCAGCGCCTGGTGATGCGCCTGATCTTCGTCTGCACCGGTGTCACCCTCGCGGTGTTCTCGATCCTCCAGGCGTTGTCCGGGAACTACTCGCTCGCCAGCCTGGAATTCCTGGTGTTCGCCTTGCTGATGTGGGCTGCCGGGCGCCTGAAACGCGTGGCCAATCTCACACCCTGGATCTACGCCTACCTGCTGCCCACATTCTGCTTCCTGGTCTACATCATCGTCATGCCGCATGCCTCGGCCACGGCCTTCGTCTGGCTGTACCTGATGCCGGTGATGGCCTACCTGTTGCTCGGGGCGATGCGCGGCTTCCTGCTGTCGACTCCGTTCGTCGTGATCGCCACCCTGATGTACCTGCGCCAGCACCCGGTGACGATGGACGCGCCGGGCATGATCGACATCGGCAACGCTTTGCTGTGCGGCCTGCTGATCATGACCTTCGTGCACATCTACGAATCCCGCCGCGCCGAGGCCCAGCGGCTGCTGCGGCGCCTGGCGCTGAACGATGCGCTGACCGGCGTGGCCAGCCGGGAGGCGTTCCAGCGCGCGGTGCAACGGTGCCTGGAGGAGGCCGAGCACGGCGGTCCGCGCTGGGTGCTGGTGTTGCTGGACGTCGACCACTTCAAGGCGGTGAACGACCGCTGGGGGCACGATGCCGGGGACAAGGCGCTGCAGCACATCTGTACGCGCCTGCGCCAGCACCTGCGTGCCGGCGATCTGGTCGGTCGGCTGGGAGGAGAGGAGTTCGGCCTGCTGCTGCGCAACACCGCGCGCCTGGATGCCGCTTCACTGGTCGAGCGCCTGCGCCTGGATCTGGTAGCCAATCCGCTGCTCTACGCCGGTAACCTGATCACCCTGTCGGCCACCTTCGGCCTGGCCGAATGGCCCAACGACGGCCATGACCTGGAAGCCCTCTATCGCTGCAGCGACCGCCGCCTTTACCAGGGCAAGGCGCAGGGGCGCAATCGCCTGGTGTGCAACGACGCTGATTGAAGTCAGCCGACCGGCCAAGGCAAAAGTGCAAAATCATGGGGCGCCTCGGCCATTGGCGCCTCTGCTTGTGTCGAAGGCCGCCTCCAGCCAGTCCAATCCCCGTTCACTGGGTGGAAATGTGCAGCGCAATGGCGGCATTTGGCGCGCATTTGCCGCATAATCCGCGGCTATTCGCGCGGACTCCGCCGTCGACACCGTTGGGCGGCCGGAAGTGCTGCCTCCACAGGTGGGTGGCACACTGCCTGGTCATCAAGTGCGCCATCGCCGGGCGCCGTCCGCGAAACGCTTTTTTGTTGCCCGCCGCGCGGGCATTGAATGCCTAACCACGCTGCCGGACGCGGCAGCCAGATTGAGAAGAGGATTGACCGTGCATAACGTCGTGATCAGTGGGACCGGTCTGTACACCCCGCCATTCAGCATTTCCAACGATGAACTGGTGGAGTCCTTCAATACCTATGTCCGCCACTTCAACGACCAGCACGCCGAAGCCATCGCCAAGGGCGAGATGGAAGCGCTGAGCGAATCCAGCTCGGCGTTCATCGAGAAGGCCTCCGGCATCAAGAGCCGCTTCGTGGTCAACAAGGAAGGCATCCTCGATCCGCAGCGCATGACCCCGCGCATCCCCGAGCGCAGCAACGAAGACTGGGGCATCCTCTGCGAGATGGCCGTCCACGCTGCCAAGCAGGCCCTCGAGCGCGCCGGCCGCACCCCGGCGGACATCGACGGCGTGATCGTCGCCTGCTCCAACCTGCAGCGCGCCTACCCGGCCGTGGCCATCGAAGTGCAGGCCGCCCTCGGCATCCAGGGCTTCGGCTTCGACATGAACGTCGCCTGCTCCTCGGCAACCTTCGGCATACAGGCCGCGGTGAACAGCGTGCAGCTTGGCCAGGCACGCGCGATCCTCATGGTCAACCCGGAAATCTGCACCGGCCACCTGAACTTCCGCGACCGCGACAGCCACTTCATCTTCGGCGACGCGGCCACCGCGGTGATCGTCGAGCGTGCCGACCAGGCCACCAGCAAGCACCAGTTCGACGTCGTCAGCACCAAGCTGCTGACCCAGTTCTCCAACAACATCCGCAACAACTTCGGCTTCCTCAACCGCGCCGCGGAAGAGGGCATCGGCCAGCGCGACAAGCTGTTCGTCCAGGAAGGCCGCAAGGTGTTCAAGGACGTTTGCCCGATGGTCGCCGAACTGATCGGCGAGCACCTGGCGCAGAACGACATCCCGGTCGGCGACGTCAAGCGCTTCTGGCTGCACCAGGCCAACCTCAACATGAACCTGCTGATCACCCGCAAGCTGCTCGGCCGCGACGCCGAACCGCACGAAGCGCCGGTGATCCTCGACACCTACGCCAACACCAGCTCGGCCGGCTCGGTCATCGCCCTGCACAAGTACCAGGACGACCTGCCCGCCGGCTCCATCGGCGTGCTGAGCTCCTTCGGTGCCGGGTACTCCATCGGCAGCGTGATCCTGCGCAAGCGCTGATCCATGGCCGCAGCCGACGCTGACCTCCTGGCGCGGCTGCGCAACGGAGAGGAGCAGGCCTTCCGCGAGCTGGTCGACACCTACCAGGGCGCCATGCGCGCGGTGGCCTACGCCATCGTCGGCGCATCCGGCGCCGACGAGGTGGTGCAGGACGCCTGGCTCGCAGTGGTTCGCCACCTCGATGGTTTCCAGGAACGCTCCAGCCTCAAGACCTGGCTGCTGACCATCACCGCCAATACCGCCAAGTCGCGCCTGCGCCAGGTGCGCCGTGAAGTGTCGCTCGACGACCTTCCGGCGCCGCACGGCAGCATCGACGACAACCGCTTCGCCGCCGACGGCCACTGGAGCGCGGCGCCGCTGGCCTGGCACTCGGACTCGCCCGAGGCACTGCTGGCCGAGGACGAGCTGCGCGAATGCCTGGAGAAGACCCTGCTCAGCCTTTCCGAGATGCAGCGCAGCGTGTTGCTGCTGCGCGAGCGCCAGGGGCTGGAGTTGGAAGAGATCTGTAATCTTCTCGAGCTTTCGCTCTCCAATGTCAGGGTGCTGCTGCATCGCGGACGACTGAAGCTGTTCGCCACCCTGGAGCACTTCGAGGAGACCGGCCAATGCTGACTTGCAAGCAGCTGGTAGCCCAGTCCAGCGATCTGCTGGACGGGCAGCTCGGCTTTCGCGAGAAGCTGGCCCTGCGCCGGCACCTTTTGCTGTGCCGCAATTGCCGGCGCTTCATCCGCCAGATGCGCCTGACCCAGGCGACCCTGCGCCTGCTGCCGGAGCCGTCGGCTGCCGACGGCGAGTTGCTCGCTGTTCGTTTGGCTGCCTTGCGTCGCGATCAACTAGGTCGCTGATCCCACACCTACGAAAGCGCTTCTTCCTGGTGGGCATGCCATGCATCCAGTCCGCCCGACAGCGCCCAGGTCCGCGCATAGCCGCCCGCCTGCAGGCGCTCGGCGAGCATGGCAGCGGAGAGTTCGTGCGGGCAGGCGCAATAGATGACGACGTCGGCATCGCCGAGGGTGTCCTTCAGGCTGTCCAGCGGTGTGTCCAGGCCGACCGAAATGGCGCCGGGAATGCCGTCCTCGCCCAACTCGGCGCGCACGTCGAGGATGCGCGGTGCATTGCCCTGGTCCAGCCGCCGACGCAGTTCGCTCACGCTGATCCGTGGAATGCGTGCGGTGCGGCGCAGCAGGCGCTGGCGGCGAAACACGCGCCAGGCGAGGAACAGCACGAAGGCGCCGAGAATCACCAACGCGCCAAGCGATGCGTAGTCGTGCAGCAGGCTCAGCAGGTGGTCGACCGCGTCGTTGAAGATCGCCCCCAGCAGCAGCGCGGAACCAGCCCAGAGTGCCGAGCCGGCCAGGTCGTAACCGAGGAAGCGGCGCATCGAAGTGCCGGTCATGCCGGCCAGGCTGGTGGACAGCGCACCGGCGCCGGGCAGGAACTTGCTGATAAGCAGCGCGCGTGGGCCGATGCGCAGATAAAGGCTCTGGCTCTGGCGGATGCAGCTGTCGCGCGAGAGCGAGACCCGGCAGATGCTGCGCAACAGGAAGCCACCGTAGCGCTGGCCGGCGAAATACCAGGCGCTGTCGGCGAGCAGGCAGGCGAGGGTGGCGACCGCCAGGGCTTCGCCCAGGGAGATGCCGTGGCCCTGGATGGCCAGGGCTCCAGCGACTATCAGCGCCGGGTACGCGGGTATCGGCAGCCCCAGCTGTTCGAGCAGCACGTTGAGGAAGAGCACGGCGGGGCCGTAGCGTTCGATCAGGGGTTGCAGTTCGGACATGGCGGGGCGTACCAGGGCGGGAAGCCGACAGCATACTGCCGCTCGTCGCGGCCGTCAGTCCTGTCCGGCGTTTGCCATCCAGGTAGCTGAAATCGCGGGAAAAACCAGCCAAAGGGCAAGATGTAACAAAAAGTTAATCTATATGCAGCGGCGCTGAAATAACCCCTCGCCAACATTCCCCGCAACACAAAAGGGCTGCCAGAACGGCTGCGCGCGTGACCATGGGGGCCGCGCCCCATAGCCCGGCACCCGGCGTGTTCAACGCTATAACACTACTAAGGGGAAAGTGATGATCCGTAATAACTACGCCGGTTTTGCCAAGAGCAGCCTGGCGAAGGCCGTGCTGGGCGCCAGCATTGTCCTGCCCGCCGTCGCTCACGCCGACTTCATTTCGGACAGTAAAGCCAGCGTTGAACTGCGCAACTTCTACTTCAACCGTGACTTCCGCACTTCCACTCCGGCTCAGCAGAACAAGCAGGAAGAGTGGGGCCAGGGCTTCATCGCCAAGTTCGAATCGGGCTACACCGAAGGCACCATCGGCGTAGGCGTTGACGCCATCGGCGCCCTGGGCCTGAAACTGGACTCCAGCCCGGACCGCACTGGCACCGGCCTGCTGCCGAAGACCGCCGACGGCTCCGCTCCGGACGACTTCAGCAAGGGTGGCGCTACCGCCAAGCTGCGCTACGAGAAGAACGTCCTGAAAGCCGGCACCCTGATGCCCAAGCTGCCGGTCATCGTGCCCAACGACAGCCGCCTGCTGCCGCAACTCTTCGTGGGTACCGGCTTCAACTCCACCCAGATCGATGGCCTGAACTTCGACGCCGGTCGCCTGAACCAGACTAACCGTCGTGACTCTTCCAACTACGAAGAGATGACCGTCACCACCGGTGGCAAGAAGAACATCACCACCACCAAGGGTCTGACCACCAACGAGTTCGACTACGCCGGTGCGACCTACAACTGGACCAAGAACTTCAGCACCGGTTACCACTACGGCGAGCTGAACGACTTCTACAAGCAGCACTACCTGACCCTGGGCTGGACCCTGCCGATCGCCGACGGCCAGTCGCTGAAGACCGACCTGCGCTGGGCCAAGTCCACCGACGACGGCGGCAGCAACGTCGACAACAAGGCCCTCAACGGCATGGTCACCTACAACCTGGGCTACCACGCCTTCGGCCTGGGCTACCAGAAGATGAGCGGCGACACCGGCTTCGCCTATATCAACGGCACCGACCCGTTCCTGGTGAACTACGTCCAGATCCTGGACTTCGCCAACAAGGACGAGCGGTCCTACCAGGCGCGCTACGACTACAACTTCGCCGGCCTCGGCATCCCCGGTCTGACCTTCATGACCCGCTACGTCAAGGGTGACAACGTCGACCGCCTGACCACCAACGACGAAGGCACCGAGTGGGAACGCGACACCGACATCGCCTACGTATTCCAGGACGGCTACCTGAAGGGCTTGGGCGTCAAGTGGCGTAACGCGACCACCCGCAGCAACTTTGCCAACAACAGCGCTGCCAGCAACGCTGCCGACGAAAACCGTCTGATCGTCAGCTACACCATGCCGCTGTGGTAACAGAAATCCGAGAGAGGTCGTAGGCATTGACCTCCGCGTCACGGACGACGCAACTCCTAATGGTTTAACCCCGCCTGCTGGCGGGGTTTTTTTATGCGTGGCGCGCTGATCGAAAGCGTCAATCGAGCCTGAGCGCTGGCGTCATTGAGAGGGAAGGGTGCGCCACCTAACCTGCCGGCACCTCCACCGACAAGGTTCGCCGTCATGCAGCGCATTCATTTCGAGACCGAGCACAACCTGTTCCGCGACGCCTTCCGCGCCTTCCTCGACAAGGAAGTGGTACCGCACCAGGAGGCCTGGGAAGAGGCCGGCGTGGTCGACCGCAGCGTCTGGCGCAAGGCCGGCGAACTGGGCTTCCTGCTGCCCTGGGCGGATGAGGAATACGGCGGTGCCGGGCTGAAGGACTTCCGCTACGAACAGATCATGTGCGAGGAGCTGGCGCACATAAACGAACCGGGCTTCATGATCCCGCTGCATTCAGCGCTGTGCGGCCCCTACATCGCCGAATACGGTAACGCTGAGCAGAAGGCGCGCTTCCTGCCGGGGATCATCCGCGGCGAAACCATCCTCGCCGTGGCGATGACCGAGCCCTCAGCCGGTTCCGACCTGGCCGGCATGCGCACCACCGCTGTGGACAAGGGCGACCACTACGTCCTCAACGGCTCCAAGGTGTTCATCTCCAACGGCCTGCTTGCCGACCTGGTGATAGTCGCGGCCAAGACCGACCCGAACAACAAGCACGCCATGGGCCTGTTCCTGGTCGAGCGCGGCATGCCCGGCTTCGAGCGCGGGCGCAACCTGAAGAAGCTCGGCATGAAGAGCCAGGACACCGCCGAGCTGTTCTTCAACGACGTGAAGGTGCCCAAGGAGAATCTGCTGGGCGACGCCAAGGGCGGCTTCTACTACCTGATGAACATGCTTGCCCAGGAGCGCCTGACCAACGCCTGCGGCGCGGTGGCTGGAGCCGAGGCGGCGCTGCAGGCGACCATCGACTACGTGAAGGAACGCAAGGCCTTCGACCGGCCCATCGCGCACTTCCAGAACACCCGCTTCAAGCTCGCCGAGATGCGCACCCAGGTCGATGTGGCGCAGGTCTTCACCGACCGCTGCGTGATGGATCACAACCAGAAGAAGCTGACGCCCGAAGTGGCGGCCGAAGCCAAGCTGTTCACCACCGAGCTGCTCGGCAAAGTCGTCGACGAAGGCGTGCAACTGCACGGCGGCTGGGGTTACATGTGGGAGTACCCGATCTGCCGCATGTACGCCAACGCGCGCATCCAGCGCATCTTCGCCGGCACCTCGGAGATCATGAAGGAGATCATCAGCCGCGGCATGAAGCTCTGAGCTGAAAATCAGCGGACCTCGCCGGGCGAGGTCCGCCCATAAGAACAACCAGGAGTTCGCCATGAAAGGCCCGCTCGCCTCGCTGAAGATCCTCGACTTCTCGACCCTGCTGCCAGGCCCCTTCGCCTCGTTGCTGCTGGCCGACATGGGCGCCGAAGTGCTGCGCGTGGAGTCGCCCTCGCGCATGGACCTGGTCCGCGTGCTGCCGCCCCATGACGACGGCGTCTCGGCCAGCCACGCCTACCTCAACCGCAACAAGCGCAGCATTGCCCTGGATCTCAAGCGGCCGGAGGCGGTGGAAGTGGTGAAGCAACTGGTGCGCGAGTACGACATCGTCCTCGAGCAGTTCCGCCCGGGTGTGATGGACAAGCTCGGCGTCGGCTACGAGGCGCTCAAGGCGATCAACCCGAAGCTGATCTACGTCTCCATCACCGGCTACGGCCAGACCGGGCCGTATCGCGACCGCGCCGGGCACGACATCAACTACCTCGCCCTGGCCGGCGTGGCGAGCTACACCGGGCGGCGCGATACCGGGCCGCTGCCGTTGGGCGTGCAATTGGCCGACCTTGGCGGCGGATCGCTGCATGGAGTGATGGGGCTGCTCGCCGCGGTCATCCATCGCCAGCACACCGGCGAGGGGCAGCAGGTGGACGTCAGCATGACCGACTGTGCCTTCAGCCTGAACGGCATGGCCGGCGCCGGCTACCTGGCCTGCGGCGTGGAGCCGGACATGGAAAACCAGGCGCTCAACGGCGGCAGCTTCTATGACTACTACCGCACCCGCGACGGCCGCTGGTTCTCGGTCGGCAGCCTGGAGCCGCAGTTCATGCAGCTGTTCTGTGCCGTTATCGGCCATCCGGAACTGGCGGCGCGGGGCCTGTCGCCGAAGGCCGAGGATCAGCAGGCGCTCAAGCGCGAGATCGCCGTCGCCTTCGAGAAGCGCGACTTCGCCGACTGGTGCGAGCGCTTCGCAGCCGTGGACGCCTGTGTGGAACCGATGTTGCCGCTGTCCGAGGCGGTCGAGCATCCGCAAATCCAGGCGCGCGGGTTGATCGTCGAAGTGCCGCGCGGCGAAGGGCGCACACAGCGGCAGATGGCTTGTCCGATCCGCTTCTCGGCAGGCCTTCCGGAGCCGAAGCACATAGGCGCGGCCGTTGGCGAACACAGCGCCGAAGTACTGCGTGAGCTGGGCTATTCGGAGGCGCAGGTTGCCGAGCTGAAGGCCGCCAAGGTGATCGCCTGAGACAGCTTTACTCGCGCACGACCTGGCCGGTGAACACCAGCGTGGTGCGGCAGCGCCGGCAGTAGTAGCGGCGGCCCTGGGCGACCAGATTGTGGCGCTGGGCGGAGAAGGGGAAGTCGGGGCTCTCGTCGCAGCGGCAGCGATAGATGTAGCGCGTGGCGCGGCGCCGCTTGATCTCGTAGGTATGGCAACGATCCGGCGGCAGGCCGTAGACGCCGCGCATGATCAGCTGCCACTCCTCTCCATGCGGGCGGATACGCGGGCCGAACATCTGGTGGGCGATCAGGTGCGCGACCTCATGGGCCACCGTCTGCTTGAGGAAGTGTTCGTGGTTCTCGCGATAGAGCTGGGGGTTGAAGCGCAGCAGGTTCTCGTCCAGGTGCGCCACCCCGGCTTTCTGCCCGCGCAGGCGGAAGCTCACTTCCGGGCGCGGGAAGCGCCGCTGGAAGAAACTTTCGGCCATTTGGTAGCAGGCTTCTACGCGGGCATTGAGCTGTTCGGGCATACAGTGTTTTCTCCGGCGGGGGCTGATTATGCCGGAGTCGGCGACTTTGCGCCGGCCGCTCGTCCGCCGTGCAGCTTCAGGCAAGTGCTTTGGGCTTTCAGGCAAGCCGAGGGGCTGTGCCGGGTTGCTGGGTCCCCGCGTTCGCGGGGATGACCGAGGTGAATGGGACGCGTCACTCACCCCGTCATTCCCGCGAATGCGGGAAACCAGAGATGAGATCCAGGCAAGACCGCGCGGAAACGAAAACCGGGCCGCAAGGGCCCGGTTCATCGACACGTTAAAGGGTCAGGTGTATTCCGGCCCGACGCCGCTGCCCCAGAGGATCACCGAGAGCGCGATCATCGCCACCAGAACCACCAAGCCTACTGCCAGCACCGAACTGGAGAACAGGAAGCCTTCATCCTTGGGAATGTTCATGAAAGTGGGTATGCCCACATACAAGAGGTAAACGGTGTAGCAGATGGCCGCGGTGCCAATGACCATGCCCAGCCAGAGGTGCGGGTAGAGCGCCGCCACGCCGCCGATGAACAGCGGGGTCGCGGTGTAGGCTGCGAACACGATGCACTGGGTCAGGCTGGGAGTGGCGTCGTAGGTGCGCGCCATCCAGTGGATGAAGGCGCCCATGACGGCAACGCCGGCCAGCATCGCCAGGTAGGTCAGAATCGTAAGTTGTATCGCGCTTGCGGCTGTCAGCTTGACCGGTCCGCCTCCGCCCAGCACCCAGCCCACCTGAGTGGTGCCTATGTAGGCGCAGATTACGGGAATGGCAGCAAGGATCAGGACATGGGTCAGGTACATATGGCTGATGCTTTCCTCTTCGCCACGGATTTCCTGCCATTCCTGATCGGGATGGGTGAAGAGCCCCCACACGTGATGGATCATCTCGACGACCTCCTCGTTATTATGCAGGCCGCCTCCCAGCGCCGCGCCGGGTACGCATGGCCAGCGTTGCCCGGTGCACGTCAGACTCGTGCGACCTTGTGTCGCAGTATAGGAAGAGGCTGGAGCCCGCGTCGTCCGTGGGTTTAGAGCAAATCGGAGTTTCACGGGCGGCTGTAATAGCGCTGCAGTATTTCCATCGCCTTGTTGATCGACTGCAGGCGCGCCGTGCTACCGCCGCGGTCGGGATGGTGCTGGCTGACCAGTTGCCGGTAGCGCAGCTTGATTAGCGCGTAATCCACCGGGCCGTCCTCCAGCTCGAACAACGCCAGGGCGGCGGCCTTCTCGCCATCGCCCTGCATGCGCGTCCAGAAGCTTTCCAGCAGCTTCTCCACGTCACGCTCGGTGGTGTCGCGCAGATTGCTCTCGTCGAGGTAGTAGGCACGCAGCGGATCGGCCTCGACTAATCCCTGCGCACCAGCCTGCCAGGGCAGCAAGCGAATTTGCAGCGGGCCGATCTGGAGAAATTCGCTCGCCTGCTCGCAGAGCCGATCACGCAATCGATAGAGCGCGTTGAACACCAGGAAGTGGACGCGGAACAGCACCAGCTTGTCGATCAGCGGCAAGTTCGGGATGTGCGTGGAATGCCGCGACTTCAGCTGCTGGATCAGCTGGTACTCGGAAGCGCCATCGGGCGCCTCGCGCAGCAGCTGAAGCAATTGGTCGGCAAGGTCGAGGCTGGTGTCGAGGTCGGTGTTCATAAGAGTGGAGCCTAGCATTCGGGCTCACAGGGGGCTGGGGCGCGCTTCGCTTTGTGCGTAAAATAGCCAGCTTTTCGTCTCCACCCGGATCTCCCCGCACCATGCCCAGCACCCTTTCGGTCAACCAGAACAAACTGCAGAAGCGCCTGCGCCGCCAGGTCGGCGAAGCCATCGCCGATTTCAACATGATCGAGGACGGCGACAAGGTCATGGTCTGCCTGTCCGGCGGCAAGGACAGCTACACGATGCTCGACATCCTGCTGTACCTGCAGAAGGTCGCGCCGATCCAGTTCGAAATCGTCGCCGTGAACATGGACCAGAAGCAGCCCGGCTTCCCCGAGCACGTGCTGCCGGCCTACCTGGAGTCCATCGGCGTGCAGTACCACATCATCGAGAAGGACACCTACTCGGTGGTCAAGGAGAAGATCCCCGAGGGCAAGACCACCTGCTCGCTGTGCTCGCGCCTGCGCCGCGGCACTCTTTATACGTACGCGGATGAAATCGGCGCGACCAAGATGGCGCTCGGTCACCACCGCGACGACATCCTGGAAACCTTTTTCCTCAACATGTTCTACGGCGGCACCCTCAAGGCCATGCCGCCCAAGCTGCTGTCGGACGACGGCCGTAACGTGGTTATTCGCCCGCTGGCGTACTGCAACGAGAAGGACATCGAAGCCTACTCGGTGCTCAAGGAATTCCCGATCATCCCGTGCAACCTCTGCGGCTCGCAGGAGAACCTGCAGCGCCAGGTGGTCAAGGAGATGCTGCTGGAGTGGGAGCGCAAGTCGCCGGGCCGCACCGAGATCATGTTCCGCGCACTGCAGAACGTAGTGCCTTCGCAACTGGCCGACCGCAACCTGTTCGACTTCAAGAGCCTGAAGATCGACGACAGCGCCACCCCGCGTTTCCTCGACGTGATGAGCCTCTAATCAAGGAAGGGCGATGCGCGACTACCAGTGGTTGTACGAGTACTGCCTGAACCGCTTCGGCTCGGTGGAGGCGCTGGAAGCGCGACTGCCGCAGCCGAAGAGCCCGGCGGAGCTGGCCTCGGTCGGCGATGATCGTTATCTGTCGCTGCTCAGCCTGCGTATCTTCCGCGCGGGCCTCAAGCACAGCCTGGTGGACGCCAAGTGGCCGGCCTTCGAGGAAGTCTTCTTCGGCTTCGATCCGGAGAAGGTCGTGCTGATGGGCGGCGAGCGCCTGGAGAACCTGATGCAGGACGCCCGCCTGATCCGCCACCTGGGCAAGCTCAAGAGCGTGCCGCGCAACGCCCAGATGATCCTCGACATCGCCCGCGACTACGGCAGCTTCGGCAAGCTGCTCGCGCAGTGGCCGGTGACCGATATCGTCGGCCTGTGGAAGCTGCTGGCCAAGCGCGGCAACCAGCTTGGCGGGCTGTCGGCGCCGCGTTTCCTGCGGATGGCCGGCAAGGACACCTTTATTCCCACCGACGACATGGTCGCCGCGCTCAAGGCACAGGAAATCATCGACAAGGCACCGACCAGTCAGAAGGACCTCGCGGCGGTTCAGGCCGCCTTCAATGTCTGGCATGAGCAGAGCGGTCGACCGCTTTGCCAGCTGTCGGTGATGCTGGCGCATACCGTCAATCACTAAGGCGCGCCGGGCGCGCGGGGGAGGGGAGCCATGGAAGACGCCATCGCACGTACCGCCGAAGTACTGCAGCGTGCAGAGCGCATCCTGGTGATCACCGGGGCCGGGCTCTCCGCCGATTCCGGTATGCCGACCTATCGTGGCCTGGGTGGGCTCTACAACGGTGTGACCGAAGAGGGCGTGCCCATCGAGGTTGCGATCTCCGGGCCGATGCTGCGGCGCGATCCGGCGTTGTGCTGGAAGTATCTCGCCGAGCTTGGCAAGGCATGCCTCAATGCCGTCCCCAACGCCGGGCATGAGGCCATCGTCGAATTGCAGCGGCGCAAGGCGCAATGCTGGGTACTGACGCAGAACATCGACGGCTTCCATCGCCGCGCTGGTTCGCCGGCCGAGCGGTTGATCGAGATCCACGGGGAGCTACAGCCGCTGTACTGCCAATCCTGCGGCGCAGAGAGCGATGAGTTGCGGGAGCACCTGGTTCGTCCGCTACCGCCGCGTTGCGCGGCTTGCGGCGGGGTGCTGCGACCGCCTGTGGTGCTCTTCGAGGAAATGTTGCCGGAGGAGGCTATCGACACGCTCTATGCGCAATTGCGCCAGGGCTTCGACCTGGTCCTGCTGGTGGGAACCACCGCGAGCTTCCCGTACATTGTCGAGCCTGTGCTGCGGACCAGAGCGGCCGGGGGCTTCACCGTCGAGGTGAATCCGGCGTCGACCGACCTCAGTTCGGTGGTCGATGTAAAAATTGAAGGACGAGCCTTAGACATTTTGCCGCGTCTGATAAGTCACATTTCTCGATAAAAAACTTGCATGGATCCGATCGAGCGGGCAAATTAGCGCGCTAATGGAACTAATGAGACACGGTCGTGCCCATGCTTAAACGCTTCGCACCCCTCGTGCCCATGAGTTTCGTCTTGCTGCTGGCCGCTTGTGCCAGCCATTCGCCAGAATCCCAGCAGGGTCAACAGGTCGCCGTAGAGCAGGCCAACCGCAGTAGCTGGATTCAGATTGACCACCACAAGGCAACACTGGCGGGTGTGGAAGACGAGGGGGCAGGAAATAACAGTGGAAACTCGTCGGGGCGAGTTTCGAGCATTCTTGATCGCGCATTCGCGCTGATCGGTACTCCGTACCGTTTCGGTGGCCGATCGGAAGCAACCGGATTCGATTGCAGCGGCTTCGTCGGTTACCTGTACCGCGAAGAGGCTGGGATCAACCTTCCGCGTTCCACGCGTGAAATGATCAACATGGACGTCCCGCTGGTCTCCAAAGAAGACCTGCAACCGGGCGACCTGATCTTCTTCAACAACCGCGGTCGCGGTCGCGTGAGTCACGCCGGTATCTATATTGGTGATGGCCAGTTCATCCATTCCGCCAGCCGTCGTGGTGGTGGTGTCCGCGTGGATAACCTGGACGACAGCTATTGGCGCCTGAGCTTCCTCGAAGCCAAGCGCGTGCTTGAGCCTGGATTCCAGGCACGGCTGGCAGAGACTCGCTAAACTTAAAGTTTTACTTTAAGTATTGCGCTCAAGTCATTGTTGATACAAAGTGATGGCATTCCTGTATCAGGGGTGCCATTGCTATGTCCACCGTTCTCCGCATCGCAGCCCTCGCGCTCATTTCCTTGCTGGCCGCCTGCGCCAGTCACAAGGCGACTGCCCCTCCACCGGTTGTCTACGCCCCCTCAGGCAACCCCGGAGTCAATTCGCAGGCCGCTGATGACGTTCTGATTCGTGCTATCGGTCTGGTGGGAACGCCCTATCGCTGGGGCGGTAATACCCCCGATGGCGGTTTCGACTGCAGTGGCCTGATCGGCTACGTCTACCGCGACGCCACTGGCTTGCAACTGCCGCGCTCGACACGCGAAATGATCGTCATGCGAGCCCCCGTCGTCGGTCGCGAGGCCCTGCAGAGCGGTGATCTGGTGTTCTTCGCCACCAGCGGTGGACGCAACGTCAGTCATGCGGGTATCTATGTCGGTGAAGGGCGCTTCGTGCATGCGCCCCGTACGGGCGGGACGGTTCGCCTGGACAGCATCGACAGCCCCTATTGGCAGAAGGCCTTCCTGGAGGCCAAGCGCGTCCTCGCGGTGCAGAGTCTCGCCCTCCACCCCTGACACACCACGGGAGGGCCCATGACTACTCGCACGCTCAATCTGGATGACGCGCTTTACCAGTACCTGCTCGACGTTTCCCTGCGCGATTCCCCGCTTAAGGCGAGGCTGCGCGCGGAAACTGCAGCGCTGCCCATGGCGCGCTGGCAGATAGCGCCGGAACAGGGGCAGTTCCTGGCCTTGCTGGTCAAACTCATCGGCGCTCGGCGCATCCTAGAAGTCGGCACCTTCACTGGCTACAGCGCACTGTGCATGGCTGAGGCGCTCCCGGAAGACGGCCACATCCTCTGCTGCGACCTGCCCGGTGACTACAACGCGACGGCAAGATCGTACTGGCAGGAGGCCGGTGTCGCCGATCGCATCGAATTGCGCCTCGGCCCTGCACTGGACACTTTGGCGGCCTTGGAAAGGGAAGGGCACAAGGGCAGCTTCGACATTGCCTTCATCGATGCCGACAAAGCCAACTATCCGCTCTACCTGGAGTACGCGCTGACGCTGCTACGCCAGGGCGGTCTCGTGCTCTTCGACAACGTGTTGTGGAGCGGCCGGGTGCTCGAGCGAGATCCGGAAAGCGTCGATACCCAGGCGATCCAGCAACTCAACCTGGCGCTGAAGCAAGACGCCCGCATCGACTATTCGCTGCTTCCGTTGGGCGACGGCATGAGCCTGTGTCGCAAGCGCTGAAAGTCAGTTCGAAGGCATTGCTGACGGTCAGTGGCTAGGCTAGATTCTGCCTACCTCGGGCCGATAGCTCAGCTGGGAGAGCGCCGCGTTCGCAATGCGGAGGTCGGGAGTTCGATCCTCCTTCGGTCCACCATGTCTAGTCCTGAAATAGGTTTACACCTCTCAGGCCATGCTCCAGACCTCAAAACGCCCGATGCACCGCATCGGGCGTTTTGTATTTCAGGGCCAGGTGAGGGCGCTCGCGGTTATAGATGTCGACGGCTTCACGCACCATGCGGCGCGCCTGCGCGAGGTCGGCGGGAGGATGCTCCAGCAACTCGTTCTTCAGGATGCCGTTGACGCGCTCAGCCAGCGCATTCTGGTAACAGTCGTAGCCGTCGGTCATCGAGCAGATTGCTCCGTGCTGCGCGTGCAGGCGTTGGTAAAGCCCCGAGCAGTACTGAATTCCTCGGTCGGAGTGATGCACCAGGGGTTCCTGCGTCGTGCGGCGCCGCAGCGCCTGGCTGTAGGCATGGGCCACCGACTCGGCGTGCAGGCTGTCGTGGACGTGATGGCCGACGATCTTGCGCGAATAGGCGTCGGTGACCAGGCTCAGGTACAGCGGGCCGCTCTGGCTGGGCAGATAGGTGATGTCGGCAACCCAGACGCGCTCCGGCGCATCGGGCAAGACCTGTTGCGGCCCTGGCTTGAGCAGATTGGGATGGCGATGGAACCGGTGAAAACTGTGGGTGGTCTTGTGGTACGCCCGCTTGGGTCGAACCAGCAGGCGGTGCTCGGCCAGCACCCGGAACAGGCGATCGCGCCCAACTCGCAACGCGGCTTCCGCTTGCTGCTGCAACAGATAATGCAGCTTGCGTGCTCCCAGGCGCGGCTGACGCATCCGCACCTGCCGCACGAACTGGGCGATCTGTCGATCCTGCTGGCTGCGCTGATCCGCCGCCCGGTTGCGCTGGTAGTACGCCTGGCGGCTGATGCCCATGAACTGTGTCTAGTCCTGAAATAGGTTTACACCTCTCAGGCCATGCTCCAGACCTCAGAACGCCCGATGCACCGCATCGGGCGTTTTGTATTTCAGGGCCAGGTGAGGGCGCTCGCGGTTATAGATGTCGACGGCTTCACGCACCATGCGGCGCGCCTGCGCGAGGTCGGCGGGAGGATGCTCCAGCAACTCGTTCTTCAGGATGCCGTTGACGCGCTCAGCCAGCGCATTCTGGTAACAGTCGTAGCCGTCGGTCATCGAGCAGATTGCTCCGTGCTGCGCGTGCAGGCGTTGGTAAAGCCCCGAGCAGTACTGAATTCCTCGGTCGGAGTGATGCACCAGGGGTTCCTGCGTCGTGCGGCGCCGCAGCGCCTGGCTGTAGGCATGGGCCACCGACTCGGCGTGCAGGCTGTCGTGGACGTGATGGCCGACGATCTTGCGCGAATAGGCGTCGGTGACCAGGCTCAGGTACAGCGGGCCGCTCTGGCTGGGCAGATAGGTGATGTCGGCAACCCAGACGCGCTCCGGCGCATCGGGCAAGACCTGTTGCGGCCCTGGCTTGAGCAGATTGGGATGGCGATGGAACCGGTGAAAACTGTGGGTGGTCTTGTGGTACGCCCGCTTGGGTCGAACCAGCAGGCGGTGCTCGGCCAGCACCCGGAACAGGCGATCGCGCCCAACTCGCAACGCGGCTTCCGCTTGCTGCTGCAACAGATAATGCAGCTTGCGTGCTCCCAGGCGCGGCTGACGCATCCGCACCTGCCGCACGAACTGGGCGATCTGTCGATCCTGCTGGCTGCGCTGATCCGCCGCCCGGTTGCGCTGGTAGTACGCCTGGCGGCTGATGCCCATGAACTGGCAAGCCCTGCTAACACTCAGCGCTTGGACTTGCCTTTGCGTGAGGACTTGCCGGGACGCTTTTTTACGATCGAAA
The DNA here is from genome assembly GCF_041409665.1 of Pseudomonas sp. QL9. Taxonomy (NCBI): domain Bacteria; kingdom Pseudomonadati; phylum Pseudomonadota; class Gammaproteobacteria; order Pseudomonadales; family Pseudomonadaceae; genus Pseudomonas; species Pseudomonas sp. QL9. Next base: position 1,093,040 of record NZ_CP166971.1, on the reverse strand, counting down.
CGCCGTAGTCATTCTCCAGCACATTCACCACGGCCTCGAAGAACTGCGCCTTCTGGCTCATCACCTCAAGCTGCTGCTCGAGTTCCTTGATGCGTTGTTCCGGGGTCAACGGCAATTTCGGGGTATTCATATCCGGGCTCCGAGCCTTTCGAAGGGAGGCGCCCTGGTTCCAGTCCTGCCGGCCATGCTTGCGTAACCACACCAGCACCGTCGAGCGGCCCTGGATGCCATAGCGGGCCTGAGCCTCCTTGTAGTTCATTTCGCCTTTTTCGACCTGGTCGACCACCGCCAGTTTAAAAGCCAGCGTGTAATCACGCTGGCTGCGACGAACACCTTCTGCCATCGGGGGCTCTCCTGAAATAAGGGCGAAGGTGTAAACCTTATTCAGGACGGGACACCAACATGAAAAAAGGCACGCATTGCGTGCCTTTTTCGTTCCCGGCGAAGCCGTCAGGCGACGTCCACCAGGATGACTTCGCTGTCTTCCAGCGCCGTCACTTTCACCACTGCTTCGCCTTCGATGGCGGCGCCATCGCGGGCTTCCAGGGTTACGCCGTTGACCTCCAGCTTGCCGGTTGCCGGCACCAGGTAGGCGCGGCGGTTGCCGAGTTCGTACTCGGCGCTATCCCCGGCCTTCAGGGTGGCGGCTACCAGGCGGCCGTCAGCGCGGATGCGCAGGGCATCGGCGTCGCTTTCGTAACCGCTGGCGAGGGTGACGAAACGTCCGGCGCGGTCGCCTTTGGGGAACGGCTTGGCGCCCCAGGACGGCTGGCCGCCACGCACAGTCGGCAGGATCCAGATCTGGAAGATCTTGGTCACATCCTTCTCCAGGTTGTACTCGGAGTGGACGATGCCGCTACCCGCGCTCATTACCTGCACGTCGCCGGCTTCGGTGCGGCCCTTGTTGCCCAGGCTGTCCTGGTGGGTGATCGCGCCTTGCCGCACGTAGGTGATGATTTCCATCTCGCGGTGCGGGTGCGGCGGGAAGCCGGTGCCGGCGGCGATCTCGTCGTCGTTCCAGACGCGCAGCGGGCCCCAGTTCATGCGTTCGTCGTCGTAGTACTCGGCGAAGGAGAAGTGGTGCTTGGCATTCAGCCAGCCGTGGTTGGCGCCGCCGAGTTGGTTGAAGGGTCTGCGTTCGATCATGGAGTCAGTCCTCTAGGGGCGCTTGACCGCCCTGGTGGGCGGTTTGCGCGGTTCATGGAGGCTATATTGATCTCGATATGATCGATAAAAAAGCGCAAATATCCGGCGATATCTATCGATAAAGTTGACTATAGACTAGCCGGATGCCTGCTCTGGATTGAGGAATTTGCTGAGGAATTGTCGGGTGCGTTCTTCCTTCGGATGGGCGAACAGCGCCTTGGCTTCGCCCTGTTCGACGATCACGCCCTTGTCGATGAAGATCGCCCGGTTGGCGACGTCGCGGGCGAAGCTCATCTCGTGGGTGACGATGACCATGGTGCGCTTTTCCTGGGCCAGGCCGCGGATGGTCGCGAGGACCTCGCCGACCAGTTCCGGGTCGAGCGCCGAGGTGGGCTCGTCGAAGAGGATCACATCCGGCTGCATCGCCAGCGCGCGGGCAATGGCCACGCGTTGCTGCTGGCCGCCGGAAAGGCGCTTGGGATAGGCGTCTTCCTTGCCGGCCAGGCCGACCTTGGCCAGCAGTTGGCGCGCGCGCTGCACGGCGCTTTCGCGCGATTCCTTCTTCACGATCACCGGGCCTTCGATCACGTTCTCCAGCGCGGTGCGGTGCGGGAACAGGTTGAAGTTCTGGAAGACGAACCCGACGTGCTGGCGCAGCTTGCGGATCAGCGCTTGCTGGCCGCTCAGCGGGCGCGCGGCGTCGATCTCGATGTCGCCGACGCGGATGGTGCCGCCGCTGGGCGTTTCAAGCAGGTTCAGGCAGCGCAGCAGGGTGGTCTTGCCGGAACCGCTGGGGCCGATGATCGCCACCACTTCGCCGGCCTCGACGGTCAGGTCGATGCCCTTGAGCACGTCCTGGCCGTGGAACTGCTTGGTCAGCTTGCGTACTTCGATCATGCCTCGTGCTCCAGGTCATGGCGGTTGACCCGCGCTTCCAGGCGGTTCTGCAGGTGCGCGAGGATGCTCGCCAGCACCCAGTACATGAGCGCGGCGGTGAGGTACATGGTGAAGACCTCGAAGGTCCGTGCGGTGATCAGTTGCGCCTGGCGGAACAGCTCCGGCACCTGGATGGTGGCGGCGAGGGCGGTGTCCTTGACCAGCGAGATGAAGCTATTGCCCAGCGGCGGCAGGGCAGTGCGAGCCGCTTGCGGAAGGATGACCCGGCGCAGGGTTTGCGCGCGGGTCATGCCGATGCTGGAGGCCGCTTCCCACTGGCCGCGATCGATGGAGCCGATAGCGGCGCGAAGGATTTCGCAGACGTACGCCGCCATGTTCAGCGAGAAGCCGATCAGCGCTGCCGGCAGCGGGTCGAGCTCGATCCCCAGCTGCGGCAGGCCGTAATAGATCATGAACAGCTGCACCAGCAACGGCGTGCCCCGGAAGAACGACACGTAGATGCGCGACAGCCAGCGCAGGGCGGAGAAGCCATAGAGGCGCATCAGCGCCAGGGCGAAACCGAGCAGCAGTCCGAAGAACATGCCACCTACGCTGAGGACTACCGTAAAGACCGCGCCCTTCAACAGGAAGGGCGCGGAATCCAGCGCAAGCTGCAGGCTTTCGTCGATCATTGAGTCACGTCAGCCTGGAAGTACTTCTCCGACAGCTTCTTCAGCGTGCCGTCGGCTCTCAGCTTGTCGATGGCCTTGTTGATCGCCGCGAGCAGTTCGGGGTTGTCCTTGCGCAGGGCGATGCCGGCTTCCTGGCGGGCGAACGGTGCGCCGGCCAGGGCCATGGCGCCCTTGGTCTTGTTGACCATGTCGAAGGCTGCCAGGCGGTCGACCAGGATGGCGTCGATACGGCCGCTACGCAGGTCCTGGAACTTGGTCGGGTCGTCTTCGTAGGTGCGCACGTCGGCTTGCGGCACGTTCTGCTTCAGCCACTGCTCGTAGTTGGTGCCCAGGCCAACGCCGACTTTCACGCCGGCGAGTTTCTCCGGCTTGTCGTACTTGGTTTCGTCACCCTTGCGCACCAGTGCCTGGATGCCGGAGACGGTGTAGTACTCGGAGAAGTCGTACTTCTTCTTGCGCTCGTCGGTGATGGTCACCTGGTTGATCACCACGTCCAGGCGCTTGGACTCCAGCGCGGCGAGGATGCCGTCCCACTTGGTCGGCTGGAACTTGGCCTTGACGCCCAGTTCCTTGGCCAGCAGCTCGCCGAACTCCACCTCGAAGCCGGTCAGCTTGCCGTTCTCGTCGACGAAGCTGAAGGGCGGGTAGGTGCCTTCGAGGCCGACCTTGAGCACGCCGCTACTCTGGATCTGCTTGAGCAGACCCTCGTCGGCCGAGGCTTGCTGCCCGAGCAGGCTGGCGCCGAGGGCCAGGGTCAGGCTGGCGAAGATGAAACCGCGTCGCAGGATGCTGAAATTCATGATTTCCCTCGTTCTTGGTGTTTCAAGCAGGTTAGTCAAGGCCGCCGACTATATAGGTCGGTTGTTATTCCAGAAAATAATTACCGGTTTTATGGTTATTCAGTTTTTGATTTGAGTCATGTAGGCGAACAATGCGGGCGAACCGCCGGTGTGCAGGAACAGCACGGGGCCTTCGGCGAAGCGCTGGCGGGCCAGGCCATCGAGCAGACCGGCCATGGCCTTGCCGGTGTACACCGGATCGAGCAGCAGGCCTTCCTGAGAGGCTAGCAGGCGTACGGCCTCCAGAGTGCCAGCATTGGGCTCGCCGTATCGTGGAGCGAAATACTCGTCCCACAGCGTGATCGAGAAATGTGCCGGCAGCGGGCAGCCGAGCAGGTCAGCGGTCTGCTGCGCCAGACCTTCTACCTTGGGACGTTGTGCCGCATCGGTGCGCGACACCGTTACGCCGATCACCGGGGTTTCCGGCAGCGCCTCGGCCAGTGCTAGCGCCATCCCGGCGTGGGTGCCGGCACTGCCGGAGGCCAGCACCACGGCGGCGAAGTGCACGCCGCTAGCGCGCACCTGTTCAGCCAGTTCGAGCCCTGCTCGCACATAGCCCAGGGCACCGAGTGCATTGGAGCCGCCGATGGGCACCAGGTACGGCTTGCGGCCTTTGCGGCGGAGGCGTTCCGCCGCCTCTTGCAGCAGCGCGTCGGCGTTATCGAGGTTTGGCACCTGTTCCACCTGCGCGCCGAACAGGTCGAGCAGCAGGCGGTTGCCATTGTTCAGGTAGTTGGCATCGTCAGTGCCGATCGGGTTTTCCAGCAGGGCGACGCAGCCCAGGCCCAGGCTTGCGGCGACGGCGGCGGTCTGGCGTACGTGGTTGGACTGGATGGCGCCGGCGGTGACCAGGACATCGGCGCCTACGCGAAGCGCATCGGCGGCGAGGAATTCGAGCTTGCGTACCTTGTTGCCGCCCATGGCCAGCGGCGTTACGTCGTCGCGTTTGACGTACAGGTCACGGCCGAGCCGGCTCGACAGGCGTTCCAGCTTGTCGAGCGGGGTAGGGGCGCCGATCAGGTCCAGTCGGGGAAAGCGGGCGAGGGCTTCGCGCAGGGTGCTCATGGGGCGGCTCGCGGTAGTTGAACGATTGAGCAAGATAGTTCGTGGACAACTTCCGGGCAATCGGCGCCCTGATCAGGGCTTCCCTTTACCTGCGCCTTCGACGAGAATTTCACGCCGATTGTTATAAGGTTACATTTTCGTCGCCGCGCCCAGCGTCAGCTGGCTCTTGCGCCAAGCCGACACCACTGAAGTACCGGCCGGCCGGCGATGGCCGCCTTTGGAGTTGCGATGAGAGTCGACCTGGATAGCGCGGGCGAAGAGCTGCAGGCGCTGCCGCGTTTCCAGCAGGCCGCGGGGCATGCACGACGCCTGTTCTTCCTGGCCCTGGGCAGCGGGGTTTTGGCTGCGCTGCTGTTCCTTCTGGCCATTCTCATCGGCCTGTTCGCCGCCGACTCTCCCTGGCTTCCGCTGCTGTGCAACAACGCCGCTGCCATGCTGCTGCTGGCTGCTGCCGCGCAGTCGGCTTGGCGCGTGGATGCCTGGCGCGCCGCCGTCCTTGGCCAACCGGCTTCCCCTTTTGCGCGATGGTTCGGCGCACGTGAGGAGTCGGACGAAACCACGACGGCCGATACGCTGAGCGCCTACGACCGCTTCCTCGACGGCATTGGCCGTGGCTTGCGCACGCTTCTGCAGCGGATCGGAGTGGGCGCACTTTGGCTGGCTGGCCTGGCGCTCGCTGCCTTGCTGGTGATCCGCGCCGGCTGGAACCTCGCACTGCCCGCCACTGCCCTTGGCCAGTCCGCGTATGTCGGTGCCGGCCTGCTGTTGCTCGTGGCTTTCGGGTTGCTGGTGCTGGAGCGGCATTTCGCAAGCAACAGCGAGGCGCAGTGGCCGGAAGCTGCCGGGCTGGCGCCGCTGCTGCGGATGGTCATTGCAGTGCAGCTGCTGTCGATTCCCGGGCTGTTGTTCGCCAGTGCCGAGAGTGTCTGGCCGGAGCGCCTGCTGGTGCTGATCGGTCTGCTGCCGGCGGCGGTTGCGCTGGAGCTGATCCTGCGCGCGCTGCTTTCGGTGTTCAGCCCGCAGCGCGCACGCCTGGAACCGCGCCTGGTCGGCGAAAGCCTGGTCGCCGGCCAACTGCGCTGGCCGCCGCGTCCGCTGGCGTTCCTGCAGGACGAACTGCAGCAGCGCTTCGGCATCGACCTGCGGCAGATCTGGGCCTTCTCCTTCATGCGCCGCGCCTTCCTGCCGGTGGCGGCGCTGGTGGCGCTGGTGGGCTGGCTGCTCAGCGGCATTCATGAGATTCCCATGGATGGCCGGGGCATTTACGAGCGCTTCGGCAAGCCCGAAGCGGTGCTGCAGCCAGGCCTGCACGCCGGGCTGCCCTGGCCGTTGGGCCGGGTGATCGCGGTCGAGAACGGCACCATCCATGAGCTGGCCACTTCCGGCGACTCCAACGTGGCGGACCAACTGGCCCCCGCCGAAGGCCCGGCGCCGGATGCCGCCAACCGGCTGTGGGATGCCTCCCATGCCAGCGAGAAGTCGCAGGTGATCGCGAGCGAGGCGGGGGGCAAGCAGAGCTTCCAGGTGGTCAACATGGACGTGCGCTTCGTCTATCGGATCGGCCTGAGCGATGAGGCCGCCCTGGCCGCGACCTACAACAGCGCCGATGTGCCGGCGTTGATCCGTAGTACTGCCAGCCGTGTGCTGGTGCATGACTTCGCTTCGCGTACCCTCGACGAGGTCCTCAGCGGACAGCGCCAGGCATTGGCGGAGGACATCGGCAAGGCGGTGCAAGCCGACCTGGAGCGCCTGCACAGCGGCGTGGAAATCCTCGCAACCGTGGTCGAGGCGATCCATCCGCCGGCCGGTGCGGCCAACGCCTACCATGCCGTGCAGGCCGCGCAGATCACTGCGCAGGCGCTGATTTCCCGCGAGCGCGGCAAGGCCGCCGAGCAGACCAACGAGGCGCAGCTGGCGGCCAGTTCGGCAATCGACAAGGCCAACGCCGACGCCCGCGAGAACCTCGCCGCGGCGCAGGCCGCCGAGCTGCGTTTCGGCGCCGAGCGCAAGGCTTGGCAGGACGCCGGCCAGGCCTTCCTGCTGGAGCAGTATTTCGACCGTCTCGGCCAGGCCCTGGGCAATGCCCCGGCCCTGGTCATCGATCATCGCCTGGGCGCCGCCGAGGCCCCGACCCTCGACCTGCGCAGCTTCGCCGCGCCCATCGATCCGGCGCGCCCGCCGGCCGCCAGATAGGAGCTCGTCCCTTGAGTTCGCCGCATACCCACGATCACGGCCACGCGCACGATCACGAACATGATCATGACCACGGCCATCACGACCACGATCACGACCACGACGAGGCCACTCCTTTCCCGTGGCGCCGCGCCGGCCTGGCCGCGCTGCTGGTGCTGTTCGCCGCCGCCACCGCTTGCCTGGTGCAGGTGCGTTCCGGCGAGGCCACGGTAATCACCCGCTTCGGCAACCCGGCGCGGGTGCTGTTGCAGCCGGGCCTGGCCTGGCGCCTGCCGATCCCCTTCGAGGCGGCGATTCCGGTGGACCTGCGCCTGCGCACCACTTCCAGCGGCCTGCAGGACGTCGGCACCCGCGATGGCCTGCGGATCATCGTGCAGGCCTACGTCGCCTGGCAGGTGCAGCCGGATCCCGCCAGCGTGCAGCGCTTCATGCGCGCGGTGCAGAACCAGCCGGACGAGGCGGCGCGGCAGATCCGCACCTTCGTCGGCTCGGCGCTGGAAACCACCGCCAGCGGCTTCGACCTGGCCGAGCTGGTGAACACCGATGGCAGCAAGGTGCGCATCGCCGACTTCGAGCAGCGCCTGCGCGAGCAGATCGACAAGCAGTTGCTGGAAACCTATGGCGTGCGCGTCCTGCAGGTTGGCGTCGAGCGCCTGACCCTGCCTTCCGTGACCCTCGGCGCGACCGTCGACCGCATGCGCGCCGAGCGCGAGACCATCGCCACCGAACGCACTGCCGAGGGCAAGCGCAAGGCCGCCGAAATCCGCTCCGCTGCCGAACGCGACGCGCGTATCACGCTGGCCGATGCAACCGTGAAGGCCGCCGACATCGAGGCGCAGTCGCGCGTCGAGGCGGCGCAGATCTACGCCAAGGCCTATGCCGGCTCGCCGGAGCTGTACAACCTGCTGCGCTCGCTCGACACCCTCGGCACCATCGTCAACTCCGGCACCCGCCTGGTGCTGCGTACCGACGCCGCACCGTTCCGCGTGCTGGTCGACGGCCCGCCGCAGCTGCCGGCGCCGAAGGCGGATGCGCAACATGACTGAGCGCGAGCAGGGCGGCGGGCCCTGGCTGCAGGCCGGGCGCCTGGCGTTCGTCGCACTCTATGGCGTGACCCTGCTGGCGGCGCTCGGCTGGGCGCTGTCCAACGTCCGCGAGGTCGGCCCGGACAGCCGCGCCGTGGTGCTGCGCATGGGCGCGTTGAACCGCATCCAGAACCCCGGGTTGCTGCTGGCCTGGCCGCGCCCCTTCGAGCAGGTGGTGATGCTGCCGTCGGCTGAGCGGGTGATCGAGCGTCGGGTCGAGACCCTGCTGCGCTCGGTCCAGGCGCAGAAGGCCGATCTCGACGTCAGCCTCTCGAACGACGCCACCGCCGGTTCCGGATACCTGCTGACGGGCGACGCCGGCGTGGTTCAGCTGGATGTGCGGGTGTTCTACAAGGTCACCGATCCCTACGCCTTCGTGCTGCAGGGCGAGCACGTGCTGCCAGCGCTGGACCGTCTGGTCGAGCGCAGTGCGGTCGCCGTGTGCGCCGCGCGTGACCTGGACACCATCCTGGTCGCCCGCCCCGAGCTGGTCGGCAGCGACAGCCATGTAGCGGAGCGCCGCGAGCGCCTGCGCGGTGACCTGCAACAGGGCATCAACCAGAATCTGGCGGCATTGGCCGCCACCGGCAACGGGCTGGGCGTGCAGATCGAGCGGGTCGACGTGCAGTCTTCGCTGCCGCGCGATGCGGTCAGCGCCTTCAATGCCGTGCTGACTGCGAGCCAACTCGCCGAGCAGAACGTCGCCGCTGCGCAGAACGACGCGGCGCGGCAGACCCAGGCGGCGACCCAGTCGGCCGACCGCACCCTGCAGGTCGCCCATGCCCAGGCCGGCGAGCGCCTGGCCAAGGCGCGTACCGACACCGCGACCATCGCCAGCCTGGCCGGCAGCCAGGACCCGGGCCTGCTGCAGCGGCTGTACCGTGAGCGCCTGCCGGCGATCCTCGGCAAGGCCGGGGCGGTGACTACGGTCGATCCGCGCGACGCCGGCCACCTGATCCTTCCGGGGCCCAAGCCGTGAGCGGCGGCTGTGAAGCAATGAGCGGACACTGTCATGCGGACGCGCTAGGCTCGCAAAGGACCCCGGCGGCCCATCGCCAGCATTTCCCGACGACTCAGAAAAGGCAGGACACCCCATGATCGCTGCAGGACTACAGCACTTCCTCAAGGCCCGCGGATGGGCGACGCCGCTGCGCGGGGCGCTGGCCCTGGCGGCCATGCTTCTGCTCTTCACCGGCACCGCCGAGGCCGGGCGTGACCTGCCCGCGGGCATGCTGGTTGGCGTGGTCGATAGCGCCAGCTTCCCGGTGATCACCCTCAAGCGGCCCAAACCCAGCCTGGTCAAGCAAGTGGTCAGCCTGGGCTTCTACGAGAAGACCGTCAGCTACCCGGTGGCGGTTTCCGTGCGCATCCGCAACGAGAACAACCTGTTCGTCGTCAACGGCCTGATGCCGCAGCTGAAGGGCAAGTTCGTCGGCCTGAAGAACGGCATCAACGGCGAGGTCAACCAGATCTGGGTGATGACCGAGGCCGAGGCCGCCGACTACGTGAAGCGTCCGGGCACCCGTTTCCCGCCGCAGGCAACCATCCTCAAGGACGGCAGCACTGCGTCCAGTGAATGATCGATAGATGAGCGCACACCACCATCACCACCACGGCCATCACCACCATCATGGCCACCTCACCGGCGGCATGCTCAGCCAGGACGAGCAACGGGTCGCCGCGCGCCAACTGAGCCTGGCCATGGTCGCCCTCGGCCTGCTGCTGCTTGGCCTGCTCTGGCGCTGGTTCGCGCCGCAGCAGGAGGGCGTGGCGCAGATGCTCCTGGGCGTCGCCTCGCTGCTGGTGGCGGTGCCGGTGCTGCGTTCGGCCTGGTCGAGCCTGCGCCATCCGAGCCTGCACGGCATTACCGACCAGTTGATCGCCCTCGCCATGCTCGGCGCCTGGGCCACCGGCGATCTGCTTACGGCGGCGCTGCTGCCGATCATCATGATCTTCGGCCACGTCCTCGAAGAGCGCAGCGTGATCGGCTCGCAAGAGGCCATCGAGGCCCTCGGCCGGCTGACCCGTAGCCTGGCGCGGCGCATCCGCGCCGACGGCAGCGTGGAGGAAGTGGACAACGCCGAGCTGCGCGCCGGCGACCAGGTGGAAGTGCGCGCCGGCGACCGCGTGCCGGCCGACGGCCGCGTGCTCGAAGGCCAGGCCAGCCTGGACACCGCGCCCATCACCGGTGAGTCGGTGCCGCTGGAGGCGCGCGCCGGCATGGAGGTCTACGGTGGCGCGATCAACCTCGACGGCCTGCTGCGCATCGAAGTGACCCGCACCGGCGAGGCCTCGACCCTCGGCAAGGTGATCGCCCTGATGCAGCGCGCCGAGCGCTCCAAGCCGCCGATCACCCGCCTGCTGGAGCGCTACGCCGGGCGCTACATGGTGCTGGTGCTGCTGATCGCCGCGGTCACCTGGTTTATCACCAACGACCCGCAGGCGATGCTCGCCGTGCTGGTCGCCGCCTGTCCCTGTGCCCTGGTGCTGTCGGCGCCGGCCACGGCCATCGCCGGCATCGCCGTGGCTGCGCGACACGGCATCCTTATCCGCAGTTCGGCCTTCCTCGAGGAACTGGCCGACCTGACCTCGCTGGTGGTCGACAAGACCGGCACCCTGACCCACGGCAGCCTGCGCCTGCAGGCCCTCGACGGTGAACCCGGCGAAGACCCACAGGTCTTGCGTCAACTGGCCGCCAGCCTCGGCGCGGCGAGCAGCCACCCGGTCAGCCGTGCGCTGGCCGCGCTTGTGCCGCACGACGCCTACCACCCGCTGCAGGACATCCGCGAGCGCCAGGGCCTGGGCGTGATTGCCCATACGCCGCACGGCGAGGCGGCGCTCGGTCGTCCCGAACTCTTCGCCCAACTGGGCATCGCCACGCCGCCCGTGCCAGCGCATGACGGCCCGATAGCCGGCCTGGCCCTGGATGGCCGCTTCCGCGCCTGGTTGCGCCTGGCAGACAGCCTGCGAGCGGAAGCGCCGCAAGCGCTGGCCGACCTGCGCGAACTGGGCCTGGGCCGCCAGCTGCTGCTCACCGGCGACCGGCAGAGCGTGGCCGATGCCGTGGCCAGCGAGGTCGGCATCGCCGAGGTCAGCGCCCAGGCGCTGCCGGAAGACAAGCTGCGCCGGGTGAGCGACGAAATCCGCAAGGGCTTCCGCCCGTTGGTGGTCGGCGACGGCATCAACGATTCGCTGGCGCTCAAGGCCGGCGTGGTCGGCGTGGCCATGGGGGCTGGTGGCGCCGACATCGCCCTGGCCTCGGCTGACGTGGTGCTGATCGGCAGCGACCTGCGCCGCCTCGGCACCTGCGTGCGCCTGAGCCGCCAGTGCCGGCGCACCCTGCAGGTCAACGTGCTGATCGGCCTGGGCTGGACCCTGGCGATAGTCGCGGCCGCCGCCTTCGGGCTGCTGGGCGCCGCCGGGGCGATGATCGCCGCTGTGCTGCACAACCTCAGCACCTTGCTGGTGCTGGGCAATGCCGGGCGCCTGCTGCGCTTCGATGAAAGCCTTGGCCAGCCGCGTCCGCCGCTGCCGTTGGGCGAGACGGCCAGCGCCTGAGAGAGCGGGCAGGGCGCCTATCGGGTATGATAGGCGCCATTTTTCGTTACCCATCGGTTCACCCCCATGACTTCGCAACAGCCGCCGCGCGACGACAGCGCAGAAACCAAGGCCCCGCTGTCCCTCGCCGAACTGGCCAAGGCCGCCCTCGCCGCGCAGAAGGAAGCCGCCTCCGGCTACCAGCACCGCAAGGCCCACGACAAGGACGTGCGTCGTCCGCCGGCGCCGCGCGGTTCGCGCCGCTCGATGGGCAAGCGCTGAGCCGACCTGCGGTCGGGAGCGTTGGGCGCTGGGACTTGTCGAAACAGGTCCTGAATTTCCTGATCGGCCGGCCGGGCTTCCCTGTCGGCCTTCTCTTGAAGGAGCAGTGATGAGAGCACTTCCCCTGCTGCTGGGCGTCGGCCTGTTGGCCCTGGCCGGCTGCAAGACCTTCGGCGGCCACTACGAGCTCGACGCGGTGGACGCCAACGGCCACAAGCTGAACAAGAAGCCCTTCCTGGCCCAGGGCAGCGGCATCTACACCGTGCGCAACACCCTCTGCTCCAGCTACCCCAAGGCGACGGTGATCATCCGCGACGTCGATGCCGACCAGGAGCTGGCCGGCGAAAGCCCCCATCACTGCAAGTGACCATGAAACGACTGCTGCTGATCGGCGTGGGCGCCGGCGACCCCGAGCAACTGACCATCCAGGCGGTCAAGGCGCTGAATCGCGCCGACGTCTTCTTCCTGCTCGACAAGGGCAGCAGCAAGACCAAGCTGCTCGACCTGCGCCGCGAGATCTGCGAGCGCTACGTCGAGAACCGCGACTTCCGCATGGTCGAGGCCGAGCTGCCGGAGCGCGAGCGCGGCGTGGCCGACTATGCCGGCAGCGTGGTCGACCTCAACGCAGCCAAGCAGGCTCTGTTCGAGCAATTGATCGACGAGCATGTCGCCGAAGGCGAGTGCGGCGCCTTCCTGGTCTGGGGCGACCCGGCGCTGTATGACAGCAGCATCCGCATCCTCGACGCCATCCTCGCCAGCGGCCGACTGAGCTTCGACTACGAAGTGATTCCCGGCATCACCAGCGTGCAGGCACTGGCTGCGCGGCATCGCATCGCGCTGAACCACATCGGCGGTGCGGTGCAGATCACCACCGGCCGCCGCCTCGCCCGTGAAGGCATGCCGGCGGGCGTGCAGGACGTGGTGGTGATGCTCGACGCCCAGGACAGCTACACCGGCCTGCGCGGCCAGGACCTGGAAATCTTCTGGGGCGCCTACGTCGGCACGCCGGACGAGCTGCTCATCGCCGGTCGCCTGGACGAAGTCGCCGAGCGTATCCGCGAGACTCGCCTGGCGGCCCGCGAAGCCAATGGCTGGATCATGGATACCTACCTGCTGCGCAAGGCCGAAGACTAAGGCCAGACCGTAACCGCACGGCTCGGCATTCCCTTGTAGGAGCGGATTTATCCGCGATTCGCGCGCATGGCGCGCTCCTACAGGTTGGAATCGGCGCGGGGATTTTCGCGGATGAATCCGCTCCTACAATTCTTCGTCATCCTCGCGAACCGCACGACACGAATGTCGACCCTGTAGGGCGAATAACCCCGAAGGGGTTATCCGCCGTTTCGTGTTGGGCTGCGGCGCATAACCGCGAACGGTTATGCGCCCTTGTATGTCGACGCCCCGCCAGATTGGTGGGTAGTCTCCGGCTGATCCCCGGAAGGAAGGCCAGGAAGACGAATGCGCCCTTAAGCTTCGAGCTTGCAACGTAGATGGTCTCCTGCCTTCCCACCCCACTCACGAATCCGAACGGTATCTAGAGCCCACCGCAGGTGAGAGCTCGCATAAGCAAGGTTGGATGGAGTGGTGTTCTGGGACAGCGGCTACATCGGGGGTAATCGAATATGACCATCGTCGTTGGCGTGGATATCGCCAAGAAAACGTTCGACATCGCGGTACTGCAAGGCAATGGCAAGTACCGCACCAAAGGGAATCTGAGCAACGACTCCTCGGGCTTTAGGGTCTTTGAGCAATGGTTGCAGCAGTATGCCGAGCCAGGGGCCTGGATCGTGGTGGAGGCGACCAACATCTACCATGAAGCGTTGGGCGACTTCCTGCTGGCCAGGGGGTACCGGGTTTGCGTGATGAACCCGGCGCGCATTGCCAGCTACGCGCAGAGCCAGATGCAGCGCGTGAAGACCGACAAGGTCGACGCCAAGCTAATTGCACTGTACGGCGACCGGCATGTCGGCGACCTCCAGCCCTGGCAGCCGGAGCCGCTGAGTGTGCGCCAGCTGCAAGCCCTGGTGCGCCGCTACGAGGAGCTCAAAGAGCTGTTCCAGATGGAGGTTAATCGGCTGGAAACGGCGAAGACCGACCCGGTCAAGGAATCGATCCTGTCGGTAGCGGCACATCTGGAACGGCAGATCGAACAGACTGCGAAGGCCATCCGAGATCACATCGACGATGACCCGGATTTGCGCGGCAAGCGTGATCTGCTCAAAAGCATCGACGGCATCAGTGACCAGACTGCCGCGCTGCTGTTGGCCGAGCTCGGAACGATCAGCCGCTTCGACAGTGCTCGTGCCGTCGTGGCCTTTGCCGGGCTCAACCCAAGGTTGCGCGAGTCCGGCCAGCCAAGGGCCAGACGAGCATTTCCAAGATGGGTTCACGGCTCCTGCGAGCCGGCCTGTTCATGCCCGCCATCAGCGCCATGCGCCACAACGCGCCGATTCGAGCACTGCGGATACGGCTGAAAAAGAACGGCAAAGTCGGTAAGCAAATCATCTGCGCGGCGATGCGCAAGCTGCTGCAGATCGCCTACGGCGTCCTCAAGTCGGGCCAGCCCTTCAATCCGGAACTGGCCCTTGCTCGGGGGTAGATGACACGGTATCTACGGGTTGGCATCGGCGCAGGGATATTCGCGGATAAATTCGCTCCTACAGGAAGCCTGGGCGCCTCGGATCAGCGCTCGAGCTTCTGCCTCTGCCCCTGCTGCAACGTCCAGCTCACCACTTCCGCGGCAAGGCGGTCGCTGGCCTGGCCGAAGGCCGTGACCACTTCCGCGACCTGGGTTCCGCTGCTTGGCTGGCGTGCTTCGAAACGGCGGCTGGCGACGATGCGCTGGGTTGCGGTTTGCACCAGGCGGGCTTCCAGCACCACCACTGCTGCCACTTGCTGGCCCTGGTATTCGCTCTGGAAGGCGCGCAGGTCGCCGTCCAGTTCGAGGTCGGCCTGCAGGCTGACGGCGTCGCTGCTCAGGGCCTGGATGCGGCCGTCGGCGCGGAAGGCGTCGAGCAGGCGGTCGCGCAGCAGCCGCGGGGCGGTGTCGCTCCAGCGGGCGCCCTGGTAGACGCTGAGCAGGTCGCCCTTGGGCAGCACCGCGATGCGATTGCTGTCCAGCACCTGGCTGGCATTGGGCGCGGTAATCCGCAGCGACCAGTTCACCGGCGGCGTGGCGCGCGCCGGGTGCTGTTTGGCCGGCAGCAGGTAGGCGTCCGGGGTTTCCGCCTTGGGCAGGATCGAGCAGGCGCCGATCAGGGTGGCGAGTGCGCAGGTGCCGAGCAGGCGCAGGGGCGCGGTCATGGCTGGAACTCCTTGGTTCGGTGGCCGCCGAGCAGGTAATCGGTGGGGTTTTCTTCCAGGCGTCGGGTCACCCCGCGCAGGCTCTCCAGGGTCGCGCGCAACTCGCGCAGGGCCGGGCCCACTTCGCCGAGGCCATTGAGGCCGCCGTTGACCGCGTTGTAGTTGCTGTCGAGCAGGCGGTCGATCTTCTCGCTGCTGCGCTGCAACGCGGCGAGGGTCTGTTGGGCGCTCTCCAGGGTCTGCTTGCCCTGGCTGCCGAGCAGTTGGTTGGCGTTGCCGAGCAACTGGTTGGCATTGGCCAGGGTCTGCCGCGCCTGGGTGCTGGCGGTGGCCAGTTCGCTGACGATCTTGCGTATGTCGCTGCGCTGCTCGGCGATGGTCGCGGTGGCCTGGTCGATGTGGTCGAGGGTGCGGCTGACGCGGTCGGCGTTCTCCTGGGAGAACATTCGGTTCACGCTGTTGATCAGGTTGCTGACGTTGGTGGCGATGTCCTCGCCGTTGGCCAGCAGCTTGCTGAGCGGCGAGGGTATCGTCTTGATCACCGGGATCTTGCCGTTCTCGCCGACCAGCGGCGGGCTCTCCGGTGAGCCGCTGCTGAGCTGGATTATCGCGGTCCCGGTGACACCGGTGATGGCGAGCTTGGCGCGGGTGTCCTGGCGGACCGGGGTGCTGTCGAACACGCGGATGCGCGCCAGCACCTTGCGCGGGTCCTGCGGGTCGAGGCGCAGGCTGACCACGTCGCCGACCTTGATGCCGCTGTATTGCACGGTGCCGCCCTGGGACAGGCCGGTCACCGCCTCGGTGAAGATCACGTCGTAGAAGTTGTAGGCCTGGTCGCTGCTGGACTTGGCCAGCCACAGGCCGAAGAGCAGCCCGCCGGCCGCCACCAGCACGGTGAACAGGCCGATCAGCACGTGATGGGCGCGGGTTTCCATTAGTTTTCCTCCGTAAGGCGCTGCGTCGCCTGCTGCGCAGCACGGCCACGCGGGCCATGGAAATAGTCCTGTATCCAGGCATCGTCGGTGGCAGCGACCTCGTCCAGCGTGCCGATCACCAGCACGCGCTTCTGCGACAGCACGGCGACCCGGTCGCAGATGGTGTAGAGGGTGTCGAGGTCGTGGGTGACCAGGAACACGCTGAGGCCGAAGGCGTCGCGCAGGGTCAGGATCAACTGGTCGAACGCCGCCGCGCCGATGGGGTCGAGGCCGGCGGTGGGTTCGTCGAGGAACAGGATGTCCGGGTCCAGCGCCAGGGCGCGGGCGAGGGCGGCGCGCTTGACCATGCCGCCGGACAGCTCGGACGGGTACTTGTCACCGGCGTCCGGCGGCAGACCCGCGAGGGAGATCTTCACCTTGGCCAGGTACTGCGCGGCCTCGCGGGGCAGGCCGGCGTGTTCGATCAGTGGCAGGCAGACGTTCTCCGCGACGGTCAGCGAGGAGAACAGCGCGCCGTTCTGGAACAGCACGCCGAAGCGTCGCTCCAGCGGCGAACGCTGTTCGGGGGACAGCGCCAGCAGGTTCTGGCCGAACACCCGCACCTCGCCCTCCTGCGGCCGGCGCAGGCCGACGATGCTGCGCAGCAGCACCGACTTGCCGGTTCCCGAGCCGCCGACCACGCCGAGGATTTCTCCACGGCGCACGTCCAGGTCGAGGTGCTCGTGCACCGCGTGGTCGCCGAAGCGGTTGCACAGGTCGCGGACCTGGATGATGGGTTCGTCCGTATTCACCAGCCCATCTCCATGAAGAAAAGCGCGGCCACCGCGTCGAGCAGGATCACCACGAAGATCGACTGCACTACCGCCGAGGTGGTGTGCTCGCCCACCGATTGCGCGCTGCCGCTGACGCGGAAGCCTTCCAGGCAGCCGATCACGGCGATCAGGAAGGCGAAGATCGGCGCCTTGACCATGCCGACCAGGAAGTGCTGCAAGGATATGTCGTTCTGCAGGGTGACGATGAACAGCCGCGGCGAGATGTCCAGGGCAAGCGCGCAGACCACGCCGCCGCCGGCGATGCCGGCGAGCATGGCGAGGAAAGTCAGCATGGGCAGCACCAGCAGCAGGGCGAGCACCCGTGGCAGCACCAGCAGCTCCATCGGGTCGAGGCCGAGGGCGCGGATGGCGTCGATTTCCTGGTTCGACTTCATCGACCCGATCTGTGCGGTGAAGGCGCTGGCGGTGCGCCCTGCGAGCAGGATGGCGGTGAGCAGCACGCCGAATTCGCGGAGGAAGGAGAAGCCGACCAGGTCGACGGTGTAGATGGCCGCGCCGAACTTGTTCAGCACCGTGGCGCCGAGGAAGGCCACCACGGCGCCGACCATGAAGGTCAGCAGCGCCACGATCGGCACGGCGTCCAGGCCAGTCTGTTCCATGTGTGCGGCCAGTGCGGTGGGTCGCCAGCGACGCGGGTTGAGCATGCAGCGCAGCAGGCTCTCGAGGGTGAGACCGATGAAGCCGAGCACGCCGACCAGGTCGCTGCGGAAGGCGAGCATGGCGCGGCCAATGCGTTCCAGCAGATCGATCAGGGCGTTGCCCGGGGGTGGTGTGCGCTCTTCCAGCCGGCATTGGCGGATAGAGGTTCCGACCGCGCGGAGCAGGGCGCGGCGCTCGGCCGGCACGTTGGCGGCCAGCTCGTCCAGGTGTTGCAGGCCGGTGCTGCCCAGCAGGTCGGCGAGCAGGCTGGCGCCGGCGGTGTCGAGCGCGCCGAGGCCGTCGAGATCGCAATGCGCGGCTTGGCGGTGCTGGGCGTCGAGGCCGGCTATCTGCTTCTGCAGGTCGGCGAAGTGGGCGAGTGTCCAGTCGCCGCTGATGCGCAGCAGGGGCGGGGAGGCGGAGGTGTCCAGGCGCAGCTGGCTGGTCTGAGTGGTTTCGGTCATGCCGGCGAGTCTAGCGGAGATAAAGGCCGCCTTCATTGCACGCAAGGCGCAAGACAAATGAGCCGTGCGGCGATGGACATCCTTCCAGCTGCAATCCCTCCGGCAGCGCGGGCGCCGTCGGCCGCCGCTCTCGAAGGCCTGGCTGGCGTCGATTGACCGGCCACCCCGCCAGCCTCTAAGCTGCGCGCCTGCTACAGGTGCCTTCAGATCCATCTGAAGGTGAAACAGGGAAGCCGGTGACACCGAACCTTCGGTCATTCCGGCGCTGCCCCCGCAACGGTAGGCGAGTCAGACGATCGCAATGGCCACTGTGCTCCGGCATGGGAAGGCGCGATCGGGGAAGTCCATACGGACCTCCACTCGCGAGCCCGGAGACCGGCCCGTAGCGCAGACGACGTGCAGGAAGCCGTCGGCCGCGTGCCTTCCTGACCGCGTTCCGACCGCCCCGACGTCCTCAAGGTTTTGTACCGCGCGGGTGAGAGCGGTGGAGCGATCAGGCAGATGAGCATTTCTCTTGCAGCCACGGCCCCAGGCCGCGCGGCTGTCGTCCGTCGTCATCCTGCGGTCATTGCCGCCGCGTCCTTCATCCCGCCCCTTCAGCCCCGGCGCACGAGCGTCGCGAGCACGGCCGCCCGTGGCCAGGAGAATCCCCGATGAGCGAATCCGTGGAAAAGGACGAGCGTCACCGCGCACGCATGCAGCGCAAGAAAGCGGTGATCGACGAAATGATCGCCCAGGCGCAGGACGAGCGCGGCGTGCTGCTGGTGCTCACCGGCAATGGCAAGGGCAAGAGCAGCTCGGCCTTCGGCATGCTCGCCCGCGCCCTCGGCCACGGCATGAAGGCGGGTGTGGTGCAGTTCATCAAGGGCGCCGCCAGCACCGGCGAGGAAGCCTTCTTCCGCCGCTTCCCCGAGGAAGTCCGCTACCACGTGATGGGCGAGGGCTTCACCTGGGAGACCCAGGACCGCCAGCGCGACATCGAAAAGGCTCAGCAGGCCTGGGACGTTGCCCGCGAGCTGCTGACCGATCCGGCCGTCAGCCTGATCGTCTTCGACGAACTGAACATCGCCCTCAAGCACGGCTACCTGGAGTTGGAGACGGTGCTCGCGGATATCGCCGCGCGCCCCGCGCACCAGCATGTGATCGTCACCGGCCGCGCCGCGCAGCCTGGGATGATCGAGGCCGCCGACACCGTCACCGAGATGGGCCTGGTCAAGCACGCCTTCAAGGCCGGGATCAAGGCGCAGAAAGGGGTGGAGTTCTGATGCCGCAGGCGCGCCAGTGCCCGGCGCTGCTGATCGCCGCGCCGGCCTCCGGGCAGGGCAAGACCACCGTCACCGCCGCCCTGGCTCGCCTGCATGCGCGACAGGGGCGCAAGGTGCGGGTGTTCAAGGTCGGCCCGGACTTCCTCGACCCGATGATCCTCGCCCGCGCCAGTGGTGCGCAGGTCTACCAGCTCGATCTGTGGATGGTTGGCGAGGCGCAGAGCCGACGGCTGCTCTGGGAAGCGGCGGGAGACGCCGACCTGATCCTCATCGAGGGCGTGATGGGCCTGTTCGACGGCACGCCGTCCGCTGCCGATCTCGCGCGCACCTTCGATGTGCCGGTGCTCGGCGTGATCAACGGCCAGGCCATGGCGCAGACCTTCGGCGCCCTCGCCGTGGGCCTCGCCACTTACCAGCCGGGGCTGCCGTTCTCCGGCGTACTCGGCAACCGTGTCGGCAGCCAGCGCCACAGCGACCTGCTGCGCGAAAGCCTGCCGGAGTGGATTCGCTGGTACGGCGCCTTGCCGCGCAGCGCCGATCTGGAGTTGCCCAGCCGCCACCTCGGTCTGGTGCAGGCTGACGAACTGGCCGACCTCGACGCCCGCCTGGACGCCGCCGCCGATGCGTTGGCCGCGAGCAGCGCGGTGGACCTGCCGCCGCCGGTGGCCTTTGCCCCGCCAACCGAGCATGGGGTGTCGCCGTCGCTGGCCGGCGTGCGCATCGGCGTGGCCCGTGACTCGGCATTCGCCTTCCTCTACCAGGCCAACCTCGACCTGTTGCGTGAGCTGGGCGCCGAACTGGAATTCTTCTCGCCGCTGCACGACGAGCACCTGCCGGAGGTGGACAGCCTGTACCTGCCCGGCGGCTACCCCGAGCTGCATTTGCCGCAGCTGGAAAACAACCGCGCCATGGCCGATGCCATCCGCGCCCATCACGCCGACGGCAAGCCGTTGCTCGCCGAATGCGGCGGCATGCTCTACCTGCTCGACCACCTGACCGACGCCAATGGCTTGTGCGGCCAGTTGCTCGGCCTGCTGCCCGGCCGCGCCACGCTGCAAAAAAGGCTGGCTGCCCTTGCGCTGCAGGAAGTCGAGCTGCCGGAGGGGCCGCTGCGCGGTCACACCTTCCACCATTCGCTGCTGGATACCGAGGTGGAGCCTGCCTTGCGCGGCACTTGCCCGAACGCCAAGCCGGTGGCCGAGGCGGTGTTCCGCCTGGGCCGGCTGACGGCTTCGTACATCCACTTCTACCTGCCGTCCAACCCGGCGGCGGCCGCCGCGATCTTCCGCCCATGAGCGAACACGCCTACAGCGCCGAAGAGCGCGCCGCCCTCTACCGGACCATCGCCGAGCGCCGCGACATGCGTCACTTCAGCGGTGGCGAGGTCGCGCCCGAATTGCTGGCGCGCCTGCTCGAAGCTGCGCACCAGGCGCCGAGCGTCGGCCTGATGCAACCCTGGCGCTTCATTCGCATCACCCGTCCCGAGCTGCGCGAGGCCATCCACGGTCTGGTGGAAGAGGAGCGGGTGAAGACCGCCGAGGCGCTGGGCGAGCGTTCCGACGACTTCATGAAGCTCAAGGTCGAGGGCGTCCGCGACTGCGCCGAACTGCTGGTGGCGGCGCTGATGGATGGCCGCGAGGCCCATGTCTTCGGCCGCCGCACCCTGCCGCAGATGGACGTGGCCTCGCTGTCCTGCGCCATCCAGAACCTCTGGCTGGCGGCGCGCGCCGAAGGGCTGGGGATGGGCTGGGTGTCGTTGTTCGATCCCGCCGCTTTGGGCGAACTGCTCGGTCTGCCGGAAGGCAGCGAGGCGGTTGCGGTGCTTTGCCTGGGGCCGGTACGCGAGTTCTACCCGGCGCCGATGCTCGCCCTGGAAGGCTGGCGCCAGCCGCGCCCGCTGGCGGATTTGTTGTACGAGAACCACTGGGGAGAACACCCATGAGCCTGGCCCTTTTGAGCGTATTGGGCGTGTCCCTGGACAGCCTGCTGGGCGAGCCGAAACGCTGGCACCCGCTGGTCGCCTTCGGTCGTTTCGCCAATCGCCTGGAACGCCGTTTCAACGGCCCGCGCGATGGGCTCGCAGCAGACGCGCCCGGCCTTGGCTGGCGCAGCCATGGCGTCACCGCCTGGGCCTTGGCGGTGCTGCCGCTGACGCTGGTCGCCTGGCTACTTACGCTGATTCCGCATATCGGCTGGCTGGTCGAAGCCGTGGCGCTGTATGCCGCCATTGGCCTGCGCAGCCTGGGCGAGCATGCCGAGCCGGTGGCGCGAGCGCTGCGCCAGGGCGACCTGCCCGAAGCGCGCCTGCGTGTGGGCTACATGGTCAGCCGCGAAACCGCCGAGCTGGATGCCAGCGCGGTGGCCAAGGCAGCGACCGAGTCCGTGCTGGAGAACGGCAGCGATGCGGTCTTCGCTGCGCTCTTCTGGTTCGCCTTGGCCGGTGCACCGGGCGTGGTGCTCTATCGTCTGAGCAACACCCTCGACGCCATGTGGGGCTACCGCAACCCGCGCTTCGAGCGCTTCGGCTGGGCGGCGGCCAAGATCGACGACGTACTCAACTACATCCCCGCGCGGCTCGTGGCGCTGACCTACGCGCTGCTCGGCAACACCCGCCTGGCCCTGCGCAGCTGGCGCGAGCAGGCGCCGCAGTGGGACAGCCCCAACGCCGGCCCGGTGATGGCTGCCGGAGCCGGTGCGCTCGGCGTGCAGCTGGGCGGCAATGCCGTCTACCACGGCGAACTGCACGAGCGTCCGCAGCTGGGCGCCGGCTCCGCGCCGGGCGCTGGCGACATCTGGCGCGCGCTCGCTCTGGTCCGCCAGGGCGTGCTGCTCTGGCTGCTGGCGATCCTCGGCGCGGGAGTGCTGCTGCATGCTTGAGCACGGCGGACGCCTGCGCGCGGCGGCGCAGCGCTACGGCATCGAGCTGCGCGACTGGCTCGACCTGTCCACCGGGATCGCGCCCTGGCCCTGGCCGCTGCCGGCGATTCCTTCGAGCCTCTGGCAACGACTGCCGGAAGACGACGATGGGCTGGAGCAGGCTGCGCGCGACTACTACCAATGCGACTCGCTGTTGCCGCTCTCCGGCAGCCAGGCGGCGATCCAGGCCTTGCCGCGCCTGCGTGCGGCGGGGCGAATCGGCGTGCTCGCGCCTTGCTATGCCGAGCACGCGGCAGCCTGGCAGCGTCACGGTCACGAAGTTATCGAGCTCGCCGACGAGCAGGTGGACGGGCTGATCGACCAGCTCGACGTGCTGCTGCTGGTCAACCCGAACAACCCCACGGGCCGCCGCCTCGACGCCGAGCGCCTGCTGGATTGGCATGCCCGCCTGCGGGCGCGCGGCGGCTGGCTAGTCGTCGACGAAGCCTTCATGGACTGCACCCCGCAGCACAGCCTGCTGCCGCGGGCCGGCGGCGAGCCGGGGCTGATCGTGCTGCGTTCGCTGGGCAAGTTCTTCGGCCTGGCCGGTGCGCGGCTGGGCTTCGCTTTCGCCGAAGCCGTGTTGCTGGATCAACTGGCCGAGCTGCTCGGTCCCTGGACCGTCAGCGGGCCGACCCGCTGGGTGGCGCGCGCGGCGCTGGCCGATGTCGGTACCCAGCAAACCCGGCGTGGTGAATTGGGCGAAGCTGGCGTGCGCCTGGCCGGGTTGCTGCGTGGGCACGGCCTGGCTGCGCAGGGCACGGCGCTGTTCCAGTGGCTCGCTTATCCACAAGCCGCCGAGCTGCATGAACACCTGGCGCGTCGAGGCATTCTCGTCCGCCTTTTCGATACGCCGCCGAGCCTGCGCTTCGGCCTGCCGCCGGACGAAGCCGGCTGGGCGCGCCTGGACCAGGCCCTCGGCGAATGGAGACCCGCATGACCACCCTGATGGTGCAAGGCACCACCTCCGATGCCGGCAAGAGCACCCTGGTGACCGCGCTGTGCCGCTGGCTGCAGCGCCAGGGCGTGGCGGTGGCGCCGTTCAAGCCGCAGAACATGGCGCTGAACAGCGCGGTGACCGCCGACGGCGGCGAGATCGGCCGCGCCCAGGCGGTGCAGGCCCAGGCCTGCCGGCTGGCGCCGCACACCGACATGAACCCGGTGCTGCTCAAGCCAAACAGCGACATAGGCGCGCAGATCATCATCCACGGCCGCGCGGTGACCAGCATGGATGCCGCCGCCTACCACGACTACAAGCGTGTCGCGATGCAGGCTGTGCTGGAGTCGCACCAGCGCCTGAGCGGCGCCTATGACGTGGTGATGGTGGAAGGCGCGGGCTCGCCAGCGGAGATCAACCTGCGCGCCAACGACATCGCCAACATGGGCTTCGCCGAGGCGGTGGACTGTCCGGTGATCCTCGTCGCCGACATCGACCGCGGTGGTGTCTTCGCCCATCTGGTCGGCACCCTGGAGCTGCTCTCCGACAGCGAGCGGGCGCGGGTGAAGGGCTTCGTCATCAACCGCTTCCGTGGCGATATCGCGCTGCTGCAGCCAGGACTCGACTGGCTGGAAGAGCGCACCGGCATCCCGGTGCTGGGCGTGCTGCCGTACCTGATGGACTTCCACCTGGAAGCCGAGGACGCCATCGACACCCGCCAGGCCGCGAAGGACGGCGAGCGCCTGAAGGTGGTGGTGCCGGTGCTGCCACGCATCAGCAACCACACCGACTTCGATCCGCTGCGCCTGCACCCGCAGGTGGATCTGACGTTCGCCGGCCCCGGCCAGAAGATGCCGGCCGCCGACCTGATCATCCTGCCTGGCTCGAAGAGCGTGCGCGCCGACCTGGCCCTCCTCCGCGCCCAGGGCTGGGACGCCGCCATCGAGCGGCACCTGCGCTACGGCGGCAAGTTGCTGGGCATCTGCGGCGGGCTGCAGATGCTCGGGCGAACGCTGGCCGACCCGCACGGCCTCGAAGGCGCGGCGGGGGAGAGCGCCGGCCTCGGCTGGCTCGATCTGCACACCGTGCTGGAGCCGGAGAAACAGTTGCGCAACGTGCGTGGCCGCCTGGCGCTGGATGACGCCGAAGTGGGCGGCTACGAGATTCACGCTGGCGTCACTTCGGGGACTGCGCTGGAGCGCCCGGCGGTGCGGCTCGACGACGGCCGCTGCGATGGCGCCCTGAGTGCCGATGGCCAGGTGATGGGCACCTACCTGCATGGCCTGTTCGAGTCCTCCGCCGCCTGCGCCGCGTTGCTGCGCTGGGCGGGGCTGGGTGAGGTGGCGGAGCTGGACTACCAGGCCCTGCGCGAGCGCGACATCGAGCGCCTGGCCGACCAGGTCGAGGCGCAGTTGGATACCGAGCGGTTGAGGGCGTTATGTCGGTTGGCCTGACGCGCTTTTCTGGGTCCCCGCGTGCGCGGGGAAGACGCCTGGGGTACGCGCTTGAAGATTCGTCATCCCCGCGAACGCGGGGACCCAATAAAGAGCACCCGAATGCTTGAACTCATCCTCGGCGGCGCCCGCTCCGGCAAGAGCCGCCTGGCCGAGCGCCTGGCGCGCGACAGCGGTTTGCCGGTCACCTATTTCGCCACTGCCCAGGCCGGCGATGGCGAGATGAGCTCGCGCATCCTTCAGCACCGCGAGCGCCGCCCCGCCGAATGGGGCCTGGTCGAAGAACCGTTGCGCTTGGCGCAGGCGTTGCGCGAGCACGCCGCACCGAATCGTTGCCTGCTGGTGGACTGCCTGACCCTGTGGGTGACCAACCTGCTGCTCGCCGACGACGGCGCGCACCTGCAACACGAGATCAACGAGCTGCTGGCCACGCTGCCTGCCCTGCCGGGGCGGATCATCCTGGTCAGCAACGAAACCGGACTGGGCGTGGTGCCGCTGGGCGAACTGACCCGCCGCTACGTCGACGAAGCCGGCTGGCTGCACCAGGCCGTCGCCGAATGCAGCGAGCGGGTGGTCTTCACCGTCGCCGGCCTGCCCATGACCCTCAAGGGAGAACCCGTATGAGCCTGCAGTGGTGGCGCGAGCCGTGCCAACCCGTGGACCGCGTGGCGCGCGACAAAGCTGCCGCACGCCAGGACCAGCTGACCAAACCGCGCGGTGCGCTGGGGCGGCTGGAAGAAGTCGCCATCCAGCTCGCCGGCCTGCAGGGCCGCGAGCGGCCGAGCCTGAATCGCCCGTGGATCGCGCTGTTCGCCGGCGACCACGGCGTGGTGGAAGAGGGCGTGTCGGCCTATCCACAGGCGGTGACCGTCGAGATGCTGCGCAACTTCGTGCGCGGCGGTGCGGCCATCAGCGTGCTGGCGCGCAACCTGGATGCCCGCCTGGAAGTCATCGACCTCGGCACCGCCGTGCCCCTGGAGCCGCTGCCCGGCGTGCTGCACCTGATGCTCGGCGCCGGCACCCTGAACTTTGCCCGCGAGCCGGCGATGACCGCTGCCCAGGCACTGCTCGCCCTGGAAGCCGGGCGTGAGTCGGTGCGCCGAGCGCAGCAGGCCGGCAGCGAACTCTTCATCGGCGGCGAGATGGGTATCGGCAATACCACCTGCGCTGCCGCCCTGGCTTGCGGTCTGCTCGGCGAGCGCGCCGTGACCCTGGTCGGTCCGGGCACCGGGCTGGATGAGAAGGGCGTGGCGCACAAGGCCGAAGTGATCGAGAGCGCCCTGGCCCTGCACGGCGAGCATTGCGCCGATCCCTTCGAGGCACTGTGCCGTCTCGGCGGCTTCGAGGTGGCGGCGCTGGCCGGCGCCTACCTGGCGTGCGCGCAGAAGGGCATGGTCGCGCTGGTGGACGGATTCATCTGCAGCGTCGCCGCATTACTGGCGGTGCGCCTGAACCCGCAATGCCGCGACTGGCTGCTGTTCGCCCACAACGGCGCCGAGCCGGGTCACCGTCGCGTACTCGCAGTGCTGGAAGCGCAGCCGTTGCTCGACCTCGGCCTGCGCCTGGGCGAGGGCAGCGGCGCCGCCCTGGCAGTGCCGCTGCTGCGCCAGGCCTGCCAGCTGCACGGTGAGATGGCTACCTTCGCCGAGGCGGCGGTGTCCGACCGCCCGGCATGAGCCTGCGCCTCGACCTGCTGCGCCACGGCGAGACCGAGCTCGGCGGCGGCTTTCGCGGTCGCCTGGACGACGAGCTGACCGCGCAGGGCTGGGCGCAAATGCGTGCCGGCATCGGCGATGCGCGGCCGTGGGACGCGCTGGTCAGCTCGCCGCTGCGGCGTTGTGCGGCATTCGCCGAGCGACTGGCCGCCGACAGCGGCCTTCCTTTGCAGCTGGAAGCGGACCTGCGCGAGCTCGACTTCGGCGAGTGGGAGGGGCTTTCCGCGGCTACGCTGATGGAGAGTGATGGCGAAGCACTGGCCCGCTTCTGGGCCGACCCCTATGCCTTTTATCCGCCGGGCGGCGAGCCGTTGCCGGCGTTCGAAGCGCGGGTCGACGCAGCCTTGCAGCGACTGTACGCGGCGCATGCCGGACAGCACCTGTTGCTGCTGACCCACGGCGGGGTGATGCGTCTGCTCGGCGCCCGCGCCCAGGGGCTGGCGCGCGAGCAACTGCTGCAGGTGAGCGTCGCCCACGGTGAGCTGCTGAGGCTGCGCGTTGAACCGCGCGCCGGTGGCTGGGACATTCGACCGGTCGAGCCCGAGGACGCGAGCACGCCCCGATGAGCAACCTGTACCTGCCGCTGATCGCCCTGCAGTTCCTCACGCGCCTGCCGATTCGCCTGGGCGAGGCGCCGACGCCCGAGCAGTTCGGCCGGGCGACGCTGTTCTATCCGCTGGTCGGGCTGTTGATGGGCGCCGCGCTGGGCGGCCTAGGCTGGTGGCTGGGCGATACCCTGGGGGCGTTGCATGCGGCCCTGATCCTGGCGGCGTGGGTCGCCTTCAGTGGCGCGCTACACCTCGACGGCCTGGCCGACACGGCAGATGCCTGGGTCGGCGGCCTGGGCGACCGCGAACGCACCCTGGCGATCATGAAGGACCCGCGCAGCGGCCCGGTGGCCGTGGTGGTGCTGGTGATGATCCTGCTGCTGAAGTTCGCCGCGATCCTCACGCTTCTGGAGAAAGGCCACCTGTGGCCACTGCTGCTGGCGCCCTGGCTGGCGCGCACCGCGCTGCCGCTGCTGTTCCTCACCACGCCCTACGCCCGCCCCGGCGGCCTCGGCCAGGCGCTGTCCGACCACCTGCCGCGCCGCGCGCTGCCCTGGATGCTGGCGCTGAACGTGGTGCTGATGCCGCTCACCGGCCTGACGGGCGTAGTAGCCATAGTAGTGGCGCTGGCCGTGTTCATCTGGTGGCGCAGCCGCCTGATGGCGCGCCTGGACGGCACCACCGGCGACACCGCCGGGGCGCTGGTCGAGCTGGTCGAATGTGCGGTACTGGTGGCGTTGGCGATCTGAGGGGCGGTGTGGCTTGTCGCGGGCCATGCCCGCGATTCGCGGACAAGAGCTAGGCGTCCCCGACCCTCCTACAAGGGAAGCATCGTGCCGTGCGGTTCGCGGATAAATCCGCTCCTACGAAGAGCGCACGCGCGCTTCGCTCTTGGGATTTCCAGAGAAACATCCGCGCGCGCCGAACGCCCCTTACAGAAGGCCGAGCTAAGCCCACGCAGAGGAGGTTGCGCGACATGGATGTCGCAAAAGCCCCGACCAGTACAGGGACGTACTGTCGGGGCGGGCCTCCGGGTGCGTGGGGATGTGCGAGGGAAGTCCGGCTCCGCCGGACCCGTATGTCGGGGCAAGCGCTTTGGTTACTTTCTGGCGTTTGAGAAAGTGACTCGCCCGAGGGGGCGAAACAAGAAATTTCAACGCACGCCTAAGCGGCGCAGAAACACCCAAGCCAAAAGCGCTTCTGGGTCCCCGCGTTCGCGGGGATGACGTTGGGAGGATGCGGCGTTGCTATGTAGGGCACAGGGCCTATAAGCCTCCGGCTTATCCGCCGTTTAACCATGGCTGCCGGTCCGCTCGAGGTTGAACGGGGCGATCCGAAAGCGTCAGGTTCAGCCCTGGCAGGGCGATGAGGCCCGTGTAACGGCGTACAACCGCGAACGGTTGTACGCCCTACGCTCACCCCAACGTATCCGGCGGCGCCTCGTAGCTCCCCGACTCGTAGCTCACCCCATGCCGCACCTTCGGTGGCGCGTCGCCGACATGCAGGCTCGCGACGTTGTCGATGATCGTCTTGTCCTCGAGGGTCAGGCGGTCGAGCATCCTCAGGTGGCCGATCCAGTTGTCCACCAGGAACAGCTCCTGCCAGGACTCCTGGTCGCTGACGTCGCGGTACAGCGACCAGCGTTCGGCGCCGTTGCGCAGGCGCAGGCGGCGCAGCGGCTTGGCGGCGCGGACGAAGTCGCGGGTGCGTTCGGCCGGGATGCGATACTCGATACTCACCAGCACGGCGCCGCGCTGTTCGTCGAAGGCGAAGCTCGGTTGTCCCGGACGCGGTGCCGGCGCGCGGGCGATGCCTCCGGGGTCGAGCTCCGGCAGGCGCGAGTTGTAGAGCAGCGCCACCGAGATCAGCAGCAGGCAGCCCGCGGCGAGCATTGCGCCTTGAACGCCCATGGTCTCGGCGAAGTGGCCCCAGAGGAACGAACCCGCCGCCAGGCCGCCGTAGATCGCGGTCTGGTAGAGCGCCAGGGCGCGCGCCTTGACCCAGTCGGGCACGAGGATCTGCACCGCCGAGTTGTAGCTGGCCACCGCGGCGATCCAGCAGGTGCCGCCGAGGATCAGGGCCGGGAACAGTATCCAGAGGTTGTCCACCGCGCCGAGCACCAGCAGCACCAGGCCCAGGGTGCCGCCGCCCAGGCTGATAAGGCGGCTGGTGCCGATGTGCCGGCGCAGGCGGCCGACCAGGGTGCTGCCGAGGATGGCGCCCAGGCCCAGGGCGCCGAGCATGTAGCCGTACACCGAGGCGCTGCCGTCCGGGTTGCGGTGCGCCAGCAGCGGCAGCAGCGCCCAGACCGCGCTGGCGGACAGGCCGAACACCGCCGAGCGCAGCATCACCAGGCGGGTGACGCTGGAGTACTGGGTGAAGCGTAGCGCCGCCACCACGCCCTCGAGGAGGTGCTCCGGCGGCAGGCTGCGCTTGGGTACGTCGCGGCGCCATTGCCAGATCGCCCAGATCAGCGAGGCGTAGCACAGGCAGTTGAAGAGGAAGACCCAGGGAGCACCGGTGACCGACAGCAGCAGGCCGCCGATGGCCGGGCCGACAGCGCGAGCGACGTTGTAGTTGACGCTGTTGAGCAGCACCGCGTCGCCCACCAGGCGCGCCGGCACTTGTTCGTTCACCGCCGCCTGCCAGGCCGGGATGGTGATGGAACTGCCCAGCGACAGCCAGAGGATCGACAGGATCAGCATCAGCGGGTCGAGGTAGCCGAGGAATGCCAGCAGCGTCACCAGCGCCGCGCCGGACAGTTCGATCGACAAGCCGATGAGCATGATCTTGCGGCGGTCGTGGTTGTCCGCCAGCACCCCGGAAAGGATCGACAGCAGCACCAGCGGCAGCGCCGAGGCGACCTGGATCATCGCCACCATCAGCGGGCTGGCGTGGGCCTCGGTGACCACCCAGGCGGCGGCCACCGATTGCGCCCAGGTGCCCAGGTTGGCGAACAGGTTGCAGATCCAGATGATGCGGAAGGCAGCGATGGAGAAGGGCGCGAGCACGCCGCTGCGTTGCGGTTCGGGGTCGTTCTGCAGCGGCAGGTCGTGCTTGGGCGAAACGGATTGCAGCATGGGGTGAGTCCTTGTGCGGAGCGGCCGGCGCCGTTGGTCGCGCGTCGGCCCGCCATGCCGGGGAAGTGTAGTGGCCGGCATCGCGGGTGCCATTGATGATGGTCAGGCATGGCGCTATCGGTGACTTGCGCTGGCCCGCCGCGGCTGGGCCGGCGCCGGCAGGGTTGCTAGGCTGCGCGGCAAAAAACAACAAGGGAATCTCGATGAATCGCCTGACCCGCCTGGCCCTGCTGTCGTCCCTGCTGCTCCTGCCACGCTGCCTGTGGGCCTGGTCCAATCACGCCATGGGCACCTATGAGGCCCTGGAGAAATTGCCGGCCGTGGCCCAGGCGCCGGCGGTTTCGGTGGAGACGCTGGAGGCCTTCCTCGCCGCCGAAGGCCCGGGGCTCGCGCAACTGCTCGATGAGCAGGAGCGCTTCGCCCGCGAGCACTTCCGCGCCTATCCGTCGCGGCCGGACGACTTGCGCTTCAGTGGTGAGGAACAGGGCGAACGACGCCAGGCCTTCCTCATGGCGCTGCGCCTGAATCCCGAGATCAAGCTGGCCGACGCGATCCAGCCGTTGCCAGGCAACGACCAGCCCGGGCGCCCGCACCTGAAGGCATCGGAGGTGCTGGTGTTCCACGAACTCGCCGGCTGGGCGACCTGGCGTTTCATCGCCTTGCAGCCGGGTGAATCGGTCGCCGCCCTGGCGGTGCTGGCCAGCGCCAGCGACGAGCCGGATTTCGGCCACGACATCCACCTGTTCAGCGACAACCCCGGCGCGGCCGGCCAGCGCTATGGCTTCGGCCCGCAGCCCTTTGGCGATCCGGGCTACGAGTTCAGCTCGCAGGCGCCGTTCCACATGGGCTTCTACCATGAGTCGGCGATCATCTTCGCCGGCGCGCCCTACCTGAAGCGCAGCTGGCCGGAGTGGCGTGCTTACCAGTTCCACGGCCTGGCGCGCTACGCCTTCGAACACGGCCATCCGTACTGGGGCTACCGCTTTCTCGGCTGGTCC
The DNA here is from genome assembly GCF_041409665.1 of Pseudomonas sp. QL9. Taxonomy (NCBI): domain Bacteria; kingdom Pseudomonadati; phylum Pseudomonadota; class Gammaproteobacteria; order Pseudomonadales; family Pseudomonadaceae; genus Pseudomonas; species Pseudomonas sp. QL9. The sequence goes on along the minus strand of NZ_CP166971.1, from coordinate 1,062,238 downwards.
CTGCACTACGTCCAGGACCTGACCCAGCCCTACCACAGCACGCCGCTGCCCGGCGAAACCACCACCAGCATGCTGTGGACGGCGGTGAAGGCCATGGCCGGCTTCGATGCCGACAAGAAGGCCGCGATCAGCCGCGTGGCGGCCCGCCACATCGGCATGGAGCACTACCAGCTGGACTGGTTGCTGGAATCGCTGCGCAATCCGCAGGGCGCGGCTTTGCTGATGGCTTACGACGACACGAGCAGCGATGGGGATTACCCGGCGTACTCCAGCGAGTATCCGCGCGAAGTGGTAGCGGCGGAATCGCATGCCCACGCAGCGGCCTTAGATGCGGCAATAGGTCACTGGTTGGCAACAATCCCGGCGAATGCCGGCCAGGGTTTCAGTGCGGGGAATCAGTTGGCGCCGCTGCAGCACGATGCGCAATTGGACGAGCAGTTGCTGGGGTTGCTGAAGGCGTTCGGTGCGCACAGCCGCAACCTGGTGCGTTCGGTGCTGGAGCCTTGAGAGGAGCGGGGAGTGGAGCGGTGCGGGCGACGCGCCGCGAAGGGGGCGTGGACCCTTCGCGGTGGCATCGGGTAGGGCTTAGCCGCCAGTGCAGCCGCTGCCCATGACCTGGTATTCGAGGGTGTGGCGCTGACCCTGGGAATCCTCGTAGGTCATCTGGGCCGGAACGACGCCGCAGACGTTGGAAACATCGGTGGTGGAAACCACGTGGGCGATGTCCAGTTTCATGCCGTAGGTGTATTGCTCGACAGCCGGACTCTGAGGTTGGGCAGCGGCGTCCGCCTGCTCGGCGAGGGCGAGCGAAGAGAAACCGGCCAGGGCCAGAACGACTAGGGCTTTCATGTTTTTACCTGCCTTTTTCCCGAGCGGGAGCCGCATCCGGGCGCACGCGGCCAGGACGAAGATATTCGGCTTCATCGGGAGGGTGTCTTTAGGGAATTTCGATCGGGTTCTTGGGGTGTTTCAGCGCGCTTCGACAGCAAGCAAATGGTAGGTCCGCAGGGCGTCGATTCATATGTCTGGACGCCTTAAATACCTCGTACTAAAAGGCAATAATCCAGCTGTGGCGCGGGTTTGCGGGCGGGGCGGGCGATCTGGCGGCGAGGTTTTCGTGCGGTTGGAGACAGGGCGTGCGAAATCGTCGCCCGTGACCTGGCGTCACAGCCCGAATGCTCTCGTAGGAGCGGACCTTGTCCGCGAATGGTCGTGCAGGAGGTGCCCCTGTAGGAGCGCGCCAGGCGCGCGAATCGCGGACAAGGTCCGCTCCTACGTTGTTGTCTGGGTGATTCCCCTTCGGGCCAGCGCAAGCGCTGTTCGCGATGAAGCCGCGTCCCGCGTTCGCGGGGAAGATGAAGGAGGGCACGAGTCCCAATCCCGTCACTCCCGCGAACGCGGGAGCCCAAAAGACAGTCGCTCCTACAGGGGGCGATGTTCAGCCGCGCAGCGGCGAACTGGGGTCGAGCAGGGACGTGCGGATGAAGTGCAGGTAGCTGCAAGTTCGCCGTAGCGGCGAGGTTTCGAAGTGCGGCGGGCGCGGCTCGTGGGTGGTACGGGTGCAGTAGATGGCGTGCTCGACCGCCGCCAGTGCGCGCAGCCGGTTGTTCTCGCCGGGCTGGATGAACAGCCGGATCAGCGCCCGGCCCATGACGCGGATGGCGTTGCGCCAGGGCATGGTCTCGGCGTACCAGGGCTCGTTTGGCAGGTTGGCCTGCTCGAGACGCAGTTCGATGATCGCGTGGCCCACTTCCTGGACCTGGAACATCCAGCGCAGCAGACGGTGCTGCACGTCGGGGCGCCCGCTGGCGAGGCCGTAGGCCTGGTTTAGGAGGTCGCGGGTGCCGCTCTCGAAACCTGACGACAGGCCCTTCAGCGGATCGCTGATGGTGTGCACCACGCGCATGCGCAGCTCGGTCTCCAGGCGTTTCCACAGCCAGGGGCGGTTGGGCGGGAGTATCACCATCGAGGCGATCACCGCCATGCCCATCGACAGCAGCATGGCCAGGTACTCGTTGATGAAGGTGTAGGCGTCGTAGCGCGCCAGGTTGGCCGGCAGCGAGGCGATGCAGAACCACACCAGCAGGCCGACGCCGTAGCCACTCCACTGCGGCCGCGAGAGGAGGAAGGCGCCGAGGGCGAATACCGGGGCGAGCACGAAGCACAGCAGCGGGAAGCCATCCAGGTGCGGCAGCACGCGGAAGGTCAGGATGAAGCCGAGGGTGGCGCCGAGCAGCGTGCCGAGGGTCAGTTGCAGCGACAGGCGCTTGGGGTTGGGCGAGGCCGAGGACAGCGCGGCGATCAGCACCGAGGTGAGCGTGAAGGTGGCGCCGCTGAGCCACGAGGTTTCGATCCAGAGCACTCCACCGACCAGCACCAGCAGCGCGCAGCGCAGGCCGGCGACGCTCGCGGCCAACGCGTTGGCCTTGGGTGTGAATCGTTCCTTCCAGTGTTCGCGGGCATGCTTGTGCGCGGCCAGCGAGGCGTGGGTCTGGGCGTAGTCGTGGAGGTCGCCGGCGAAGCGGTACAGCAGCTCGGCGGCGGTCTCGAAATCGAGCTGGTCGGCCTCGCGCGGGCAGCTGTGGCCGAGCTTGGCGCGCGCCTCGCGGATCTGCGCCATGAGCTGCTGGCGGCAGTGCTCCAGCTGGGCGGCGAGGAAGGCCGCGTCGGCATCGCGCAGGGGCCGGCCATGCCAGCCGGCGAGCAGGCTGCCGACCTCGACCAGGCACGGCATGAGCACTTCCAGCACGGCGGCGGCCTGGCGTTCGCGCAAGCGATCGAGCAGGCGCTGCAGGGCGTGGAAGCGCGTGGTCAGCTGCATGAACTCGCTGTTCAGGCGCGCCAGGCGGCCGCTGCGCAGGCGCATGTGCGGATCCTCGAAGGCGGTGACGTTGCGCAGGTTCTCCAGGCCCACCGCTTCGGCGGCGATGCGTGCGGCGGCCTGCTCGAAACGTGTGGCGTCGAGGGTGCCTTCGAGGCCGGCGGCGGCCAGCCCGGCGAAGTCGCCGAAGCGGGCATCCAGGGCATTGCGCAGGGCGGCGCTGCTGGTCTGCGGAAAGATCAGCGCGCTGACCAGGCCGGTGCAGAAGATGCCCAGGGTGATCTCCAGCACGCGCCACAACGCCTGCATGAAGGCGCCTTCGGGGTGCAGCGTGGCGGGGATGCCGATCATCACCGCGGTGTAGCCGGCAAGCAGGCAGGCGTAGGCGCGGAAGTCGCGGTAGCGTGCGGCGCCGGCGGTACACAGGCCGACCCAGATCGACACGCAGAGCAGGAAGAGCACGCGCTCCTGGGCGAACAGGGCGATGAAGGTGACCATCACCGTCAGCCCGGCGAGGGTGCCGAGGATGCGGTAGAAACTCTTCGCCAGCACCTGGCCGCTCTGCGGCTGCAGCACGATGAAGGCGCTGACCAGCACGGTGTTCGGCTGCGGCAGTTCGAGGCGGTAGGCCAGCCACAGGGCGGTGAAGGCGGTGATCAGGGTCTTGGCGATGAACACCCAGGTGATGCCGTCACTGCGTGCCCACTCGGCCAGGGCCTGGCGCAGGGCGTTCGCGTCGGGCAGACGCATGCTCAGACTGCTCATGGGACATGCCTCGAGATCGATGCAGGAAGGGCTGGGAAGGTCGAAGGGATAACAGCGGGATGAAGCGCCTGGCACGAATGGCGGAACACAGCTTCGGATCCTGGATACAGCGGGGGCCGCGGTGGGAGGGCGATTCTAGAAGGCGGGCGGAGGCGGGATAAGTTGACGGATGGAAGAATGATTGTTGCCTGATGGAGCAATAATTTTGCCGGGGTCGATGTGCGACAATTCGCCGCCTGTCTTGAGTCTGTAACAAGGTTTTGCTTGGTGGCGAGTGCCGCCGCAAGCCTTGGCTCGCCGACAGGCTTTGAGGAGAAATGATGGACCTGCTGCACAACATGCGTGCCTTTGTCTGTGTCGCCGAGACCGGCAGCTTCACCGCCGCCGCCCAGCGCATGGACCTCACCACGGCCTACGTCTCGCGTACCGTGGCCAAGCTCGAAGCCCACCTGCGTACCCGCCTGCTGCACCGCACCACCCGCCGCATAGCCCTGACCGAGGCCGGCCAGCGCTACCTGCTGCGCTGCCAGCAGATCCTCGGCTACATCGAGGAAGCGGAGGCCGAGGCCAGCGACGCGCACTCGCGTCCGGCCGGCAAGCTCAAGGTGCATGCCATGACCGGGATCGGCCAGCACTACCTGATCAAGGCGATCTCGCGGTACTGCGAGAAGTACGCCGAGGTCGGCTTCGACCTGACCCTGGCCAACCGCACCACCGACATCCTCGACGAGGGCTACGACATCTCGGTGGTGATCGCCCCCGAGCTTCCGGACTCCGGTTTCGTCTCCAAGCAGTTGGGGCAGACCTACAGCGTGCTCTGCGCTGCGCCGGGCTACGTCGCCAGGCACGGCTTCCCTAACGTGCCGGCCGACCTCGCCACGCACCGCTGCCTGCGCCTGGTGAACAACGTGATGTCCCTGGACAAGTGGCTGTTCCACGGCCCGGACGGCGAAGAGCTGGCCCACGTGGACCACACGCACTTCCAGGTCAACACCGCCGACGCCCTGACCGAGGCGGTGGTCGCCGGGATGGGCATAGGCGCGCTGCCGGTGTATTCGGCCGTCGAAGGGCTGCGCAGCGGCAAGCTGGTGCGGGTGATGCCCAACTTCAGCCTGTTCCACCTCAACATCTATGCGCTCTACCCATCGCGGCAGTTCCTCGACGCCAAGATCCGCACCTGGGTCGAGTTCCTGCGCGACTGCATCCCCGGCATGCTCGCCGAGCACGAGCAACTGATGGTCGAGCACAGCGCGCGGCTGCACCCGGCCTCCTGAGGTTCCCTTCCAGCTTCCCTCTCTCCCTGAACGGGGCCTGTGGCGCTTTGTCGCAGGCCCCGTCAGTCGGGCTTATGCGCCTCATCAGTACGAACATGGATTGGTAAGACCATGGTCGTATGGTTCCTACAGACCCCTCTCGCTACAACTTGACGCAACAAAAACAACACTCCGTACCGAGGTAATGCGTCATGACTGCGGCATCCGTGTATCCCGTGCGTCCCGAAGTGGCCGCCAATACCCTGACCGACGAAGCCACCTACAAGAAGCTGTACCAGCAGTCGGTGGTGAACCCGGACGGCTTCTGGCGCGAGCAGGGGCAGCGGGTGGATTGGATCAAGCCCTTCACCAAGGTCAAGCAGACCTCCTTCGACGACCACCACGTCGACATCAAGTGGTTCGCCGACGGCACCCTGAACGTCTCCTACAACTGCCTCGACCGCCATCTCGCCGAACGCGGCGACCAGGTGGCGATCATCTGGGAAGGCGACGACCCCGCCGACCACAAGGAAATCACCTACCGCGAACTGCACGAGCAAGTCTGCAAGTTCGCCAACGCCCTGCGCGGCCAGGACGTGCACCGCGGTGACGTAGTGACCATCTACATGCCGATGATCCCGGAAGCGGTCGTCGCCATGCTCGCCTGCACCCGCATCGGCGCCATCCACTCCGTGGTGTTCGGCGGCTTCTCCCCCGAAGCGCTGGCCGGCCGCATCATCGACTGCCGCTCGAAGATCGTGATCACCGCCGACGAAGGCGTGCGCGGCGGCAAGAAAACCCCGCTGAAGGCCAACGTCGACGACGCCCTGACCAACCCGGAAACCAGCAGCGTGCAGAAGATCATCGTCTGCAAGCGCACCGGCTCCGACATCAAGTGGAACCAGCATCGCGACGTCTGGTACGAAGACCTGATGAAGGTCGCCGGCTCCACCTGCGCGCCGAAGGAAATGGGCGCCGAGGACCCGCTGTTCATCCTCTATACCTCCGGCTCCACCGGTAAGCCCAAGGGCGTGCTGCACACCACTGGCGGCTACCTGGTGTATGCCTCGCTGACCCACGAGCGCGTGTTCGACTACCGCCCCGGCGAAGTCTTCTGGTGCACCGCCGACATCGGCTGGGTCACCGGCCACAGCTACGTGGTCTACGGCCCGCTGGCCAACGGCGCGACCACCGTGCTGTTCGAGGGCGTGCCGAACTACCCGGACATCACCCGCGTCGCCAAGATCGTCGACAAGCACAAGGTCAACATCCTCTACACCGCGCCGACCGCCATTCGCGCCATGATGGCCGAGGGCAAGGCGGCGGTCGCCGGCGCCGACGGCTCCAGCCTGCGCCTGCTGGGTTCTGTGGGCGAGCCGATCAACCCGGAAGCCTGGCAGTGGTACTACGAGACCGTCGGCCAGTCGCGCTGCCCGATCGTCGACACCTGGTGGCAGACCGAAACCGGCGCCTGCCTGATGACCCCGTTGCCGGGTGCCCACGCCATGAAGCCGGGCTCCGCCGCCAAGCCGTTCTTCGGCGTGGTGCCGGCGCTGGTGGACAACCTGGGCAACATCATCGAGGGCGCCGCCGAGGGCAACCTGGTGATTCTCGACTCCTGGCCGGGTCAGGCGCGCACTTTGTTCGGTGACCACGACCGCTTCGTCGACACCTACTTCAAGACCTTCAAGGGCATGTACTTCACCGGCGACGGCGCCCGTCGCGACGAAGACGGCTACTACTGGATCACTGGCCGCGTCGACGACGTGCTCAACGTCTCCGGCCACCGCATGGGCACCGCCGAGATCGAAAGCGCCATGGTCGCCCACCCGAAAGTGGCCGAGGCTGCCGTGGTTGGCGTACCGCACGACATTAAGGGGCAGGGCATCTATGTCTACGTCACCCTGAACGCCGGCGAGGAAGCCAACGAGCAACTGCGCCAGGAGCTCAAGGCCTGGGTGCGCAAGGAGATCGGCCCGATCGCAACCCCGGACGTCATCCAGTGGGCCCCGGGCCTGCCGAAGACCCGCTCGGGCAAGATCATGCGCCGCATCCTGCGTAAGATCGCCACCGCCGAGTACGACGCCCTGGGTGACATCTCCACCCTGGCCGACCCGGGCGTGGTACAGCACCTGGTGGACACCCATCGGGCGATGAAAGCCGCCTGATCCGTCCGTGAAACGAAAACGCCCCGCTTGCCGGGGCGTTTTTCTTTTGGAGCGAACCTTTGGATTCGGGGGTGATAGGAGCCCGACGTCAAGTTGGCATGCTCGACTCGCCCTTCGCGCGGTAACACCTCACACGGAACAGGAGCGCGAAAGTGGGGTCGCCGGGAACATTCGCACAAGTTCAGTGCGCTTTATCTGTAGGGCATTCAGGTGAAACTTCGCTGCAGGCCGCGCCGTTATTGAGGTTATACAAAGTTGGCCCATAACATGCTTTAAGAATTGGTTTTACTATTCATTCCTTGATCACCTAAAATCCCCTCCGTCAAGGCGCTGGCTGCCTCTGTCCGGCGCTTCTGTAATTACTTGTCGCATTGAAGAAATAACCACTCGGGTGCTGTCGCTATCATTCCGCTCACCCTGGTAGGCGTGATTTTCACGAGAAACACGCCACGGCAATGCGCAGAAAACAACAACCTTCACTTCTGCACAGGCAGCCTGGGCCAACCCCCTTTCTCCTGCCAATCGAAGTCCTACCCTCGAAGGAGTCTCTGATGAAGAAGTTCGCACTTCTCGGCGCGCTGGCGCTTTCCGCTCTTACCGCCCTGGCCCACGCCGATGACAAACCGGTGCGTATCGGTATCGAAGCGGCCTACCCGCCGTTCTCCTTCAAGACTCCCGACGGCAAGCTGGCAGGCTTCGACGTGGACATCGGCAACACCCTCTGCGAAGAGATGAAGGTCAAGTGCGTGTGGGTCGAGCAGGAATTCGACGGCCTGATCCCGGCGCTGAAAGTGCGCAAGATCGACGCCATCCTGTCGTCGATGACCATCACCGACGAGCGCAAGAAGTCGGTCGACTTCACCAACAAGTACTACAACACCCCGGCGCGCTTCGTGATGAAGGAGGGCGCCAGCCTCAACGATCCGAAGGCCGACCTCAAAGGCAAGAAGATCGGCGTTCTGCGCGGCAGCACCGCCGATCGCTACGCCACCGCCGAGCTGACTCCGGCCGGCGTCGAGGTCGTGCGCTACAACTCCCAGCAAGAAGCCAACATGGACCTGGTTGCCGGTCGCCTGGACGCCATCGTCGCCGACTCGGTGAACCTGGATGACGGCTTCCTGAAGACCGATGCTGGCAAAGGCTACGCCTTCGTCGGCCCGCAGCTGACCGACGAGAAGTACTTCGGCGAAGGCGTGGGCATCGCCGTGCGCAAGGGCGATAGCGCCCTGGCTGGCAAGTTCAACGATGCCATCACCGCCATCCGCGCCAACGGCAAGTACAAGCAGGTCCAGGACAAGTACTTCAAGTTCGACGTCTACGGCTCGAACTGACGCCTGATCCCGAAGTGGCGCAAACCCGGGCCGAGACCTGAAGTTTGTGCCACTTTTTTATTGGGCGGCGGACGCTGTAGCGACCGCCGCGGACAATCCGGGCTGCGCGCCGCGCAGCCTGCCGATCTGCGCTTGCCCGGACGGCGAGTAGTTCCATGAGGTGCTGACCATGATTCACGGTTACGGGGCGACCATCGTCGACGGCGCTTGGCTGACGCTTCAGCTGGCCCTGCTGTCGATGCTGCTGGCCATAGTGCTTGGCCTGGCGGGTGCGGCCTTCCGCCTTTCGCCAATTCGCTGGCTGGCCTGGCTGGGCGATCTGTACGCCACCGTGATCCGCGGCGTGCCCGACCTGGTGCTGATCCTGCTGATCTTCTACGGCGGCCAGGGCCTGCTCAACTGGATCGCGCCACAGCTGGGTTACGAGGATTACATCGACCTCAACCCGTTCGTGGCTGGTGTCGGTACCCTTGGCTTCATCTTCGGCGCCTACCTCTCGGAAACCTTCCGCGGCGCGTTCATGGCCATCCCCAAGGGCCAGGCCGAAGCCGGTTTCGCCTACGGCATGAGCCACCTGCAGGTGTTCTTCCGTGTGCAGGTGCCGCAGATGATCCGCCTGGCCATCCCCGGCTTCACCAACAACTGGCTGGTACTGGTGAAGGCCACCGCGCTGATCTCGGTGGTCGGCCTGCAGGACATGATGTTCAAGGCCAAGCAGGCCTCCGACGCCACCCGCGAGCCCTTCACCTATTACCTGGCCGTGGCGGCGCTGTACCTGGTCGTCACCACTGTCTCCCTGGTTCTGCTTCGTGTGCTCGAGCGCCGCTATTCGGTCGGCGTGAAAGTCGCGGACCTGTAAGGAGAGGGCATAGCAATGATCTTCGATTACGCCATCGTCTGGGAAAACCTGCCGCTGTACTTCAGTGGTCTGCTGGTGACTCTCAAGCTACTCGCCATCTCCTTGCTCATCGGCCTGCTGTTCGCCGTACCGCTGGCGCTGATGCGTGTGTCCAAGCAGCCGGCGGTGAACCTGCCGGCATGGCTCTACACCTATGTCATCCGCGGCACGCCGATGCTCGTGCAGCTGTTCCTCATCTACTACGGATTGGCGCAGTTCGAGGCGGTGCGCAACAGCGTGTTCTGGCCGTGGCTGTCCAATGCCAGCTTCTGTGCCTGCCTGGCCTTTGCCATCAACACCAGCGCGTACACCGCCGAAATCCTCGCCGGTAGCATCCGTGCTACCCCGCACGGTGAGATCGAGGCGGCCAAGGCGGTCGGCATGTCGCGCCTGAAGATGTACCGCCGCATCCTCCTGCCCTCGGCGCTGCGCCGCGCGCTGCCGCAGTACAGCAACGAAGTGATCATGATGCTGCAGACCACCAGCCTGGCGTCCATCGTCACCCTGGTGGACATCACCGGCGCCGCGCGCACCGTGTACTCGCAGTACTACTTGCCGTTCGAGGCCTTCATCACCGCCGGCCTGTTCTACCTGATCCTCACCTTCATCCTGGTGCGCCTGTTCAAGATGGCCGAGCGCCGCTGGCTGGCCTACCTGGCGCCGCGCAAGCACTGAGCCGGAAGAGGGAAGCAGCATGCAACGAGTCGATCACCTGCTGCCCGGCGCGAGCCTGGGCAGCGAGCGGCACCTGAGCGTATTCCGCTTCGGCGCCGGCGAACGCAAGGTCTACATCCAGGCCAGCCTGCATGCCGACGAACTGCCGGGCATGCGCACCGCCTGGGAGCTGAAGCAGCGCCTCGCCGCGCTGGAGGCAGAAGGTCGGCTGAACGGCGTGGTCGAGCTGGTCCCGGTGGCCAACCCGATCGGCCTCGGCCAGTGGCTGCAGGCCAGCCACCTCGGGCGTTTCGAGATGAGCGGCGGGCAGAACTTCAACCGCGGCTTCGTCGAGCTGGCATCGCTGGTCGGTCCGCGCGTCGTCGCCCAGTTGAGTGGTGATGAGCAGGCCAACGTGCGGCTCATCCGGCAGGCCATGCGCGAAGTGCTGGACGAACTGCCGCCACCGGTCGGCGAGCTGCAGGCCATGCAGCGCCTGTTGCTGCGCCATGCCTGCGATGCCGAAATCGTGCTCGACCTGCACTGCGACTTCGAGGCCTGCGTGCACCTCTACGCCCTCCCGCAGCACTGGCCGCGCTGGCGCTCGCTGGCTGCACGCCTCAAGGCGGGAGTCGCATTGCTGGCGGAAGATTCCGGCGGCAACTCGTTCGACGAATCCTGTTCGCTGCCCTGGCTGCGTTTGGCGCGGGCTTATCCACAGGCGGCGATTCCGCCGGCTTGCCTGGCCACCACCGTGGAGCTGGGCAGCATGGGGGACACCCGCGTCGAACAGGCTCGCGACAACGCCGAGGCGATCCTCGGCTTCCTCGCCGAACAGGGGCTGATCGCCGGCGAATGGCCGGCAATGCCCGAGCAGTGCTGCGAGGGCATGCCTTTCGAAGGCACCGAATACCTGGCCGCGCCCCATGCGGGTGTAGTCAGCTTCCTGCGCTACGCCGGCGAGTGGGTGGAAAAGGGCGAGGCGCTGTTCGAGGTGGTGGACCCCCTGAACGACAAGGTCAGCACCGTGCGCGCCGGGACTTCCGGCGTGCTCTTCGCCCTCGAGCGAGGGCGATACGCGCTGGCAGGACACTGGATGGCCAAGGTGGCCGGGCGTGAGCCGTTCCGTACGGGCCGGCTGATCAACGACTGAATTCGAGTAACCGACATGTACAAACTGGAAATCCAAGACCTGCACAAGCGCTACGGCAATCACGAAGTGCTCAAGGGCGTCTCCATGGCGGCCAAGGCGGGCGACGTGATCAGCATCATCGGCTCCTCCGGCTCGGGCAAGAGTACCTTCCTGCGCTGCATCAACCTGCTGGAGCAGCCGCACGCCGGCAAGATCCTCCTCAATGGCGAGGAACTGAAGTTGGTAGCGAACAAGGACGGCGGGCTCAAGGCCGCCGACACCAAGCAGCTGCAGCGCATGCGTTCGCGCCTGTCGATGGTGTTCCAGCACTTCAACCTGTGGTCGCACATGAGCGCCCTGGACAACGTGATGGAAGCGCCGGTGCACGTGCTGGGCGTATCCAAGGCGGAAGCCCGCGAGAAGGCCGAACATTACCTGGCGAAGGTCGGTGTTTCGCACCGCAAGGACGCCTACCCCGCGCATATGTCCGGCGGTGAGCAGCAGCGCGTGGCCATCGCCCGTGCGCTGGCCATGGAGCCGGAGGTGATGCTGTTCGACGAGCCGACTTCGGCGCTCGACCCCGAGCTGGTCGGCGAGGTGCTCAAGGTCATGCAGGACCTCGCCCAGGAAGGCCGCACCATGGTGGTGGTGACCCACGAGATGGGCTTCGCCCGCGAGGTTTCCAACCAGCTGGTGTTCCTGCACAAGGGGCTGGTGGAAGAGCGTGGATGCCCGAAGGAAGTGCTGGCCAACCCGCAATCGGACCGCCTCAAGCAGTTCCTGTCCGGCAGCTTGAAGTAAGCTGTACCTCGTCCATGTCGACAGAAGCCTTCGAATGACTGCCCAACGCATCGGTTTCCTGCTCTGGCCCCAGACTCGCGCGCTGACCCTGGCGCTCGCCGAGGAGGCCCTGCGGGTCGCCCGGCGCCTGCACCCCGAAGCGCTCTACGATCCGGTCTTCATGTCCGTCGAGCCGTCGGTCGAAGGGGAGGGCTGGCGCCTGCCGGGGCAGTCCTGGCAGGGCATGCTGGAACAGTGCCAGCGAGTCTTCCTGGTTGCCGACGAGGCGCCGCAACATATCTCCGCACCGCTGGCTGCCGCGCTCAAGCAACTCGCCCGCGGCGGCGTGAGCATCGGCGCGCTGTCGGCCGGCATCTACCCGCTGGCCCAACTCGGCCTGCTCGACGGCTATCGCGCCGCGGTGCACTGGCGCTGGCACGACGACTTCACCGAGCGCTTCCCGAAAGTCATCGCCACCAACCACCTGTTCGAGTGGGATCGCGACCGCCTCAGTGCCTGCGGCGGCATGGCTGTGCTCGACCTGCTGCTGGCCGTGCTGTCTCGAGACCACGGTGCGGAACTGGCCGGTGCAGTGTCGGAAGAGCTGGTGGTCGAGCGCATCCGCGAAGGCAACGAGCGCCAGCGCATCCCGCTGAAGAACCGCCTCGGCTCCAGCCACCCGAAGCTCACCCAGGCGGTGCTGCTGATGGAGGCCAACATCGAGGAGCCGCTGACCACCGACGAGATTGCCCAGCACGTCTGCGTCTCGCGTCGTCAGCTGGAGCGCATCTTCAAGCAGTACCTGACCCGCGTGCCCAGCCAGTACTACCTGGAGCTGCGCTTGAACCGCGCGCGGCAGATGCTGATGCAGACCAGCAAGTCGATCATCCAGATCGGCTTGTCCTGCGGCTTCTCCAGCGGCCCGCACTTCTCCAGCGCCTACCGCAACTTCTTCGGCGTGACCCCGCGCGAAGACCGCAACCAGCGTCGCGGCCAGGGCTCCGCGGAAGCTACGCCGGCTGCAGGCAGCGAGCGCGGCTGAGTCCGTTCCCAGCAGGGGGCCTCCCTGTAGGAGCGGATCTCATCCGCGAAGATCCCCGCACCGATACATCCACCTAGGAGCGCGCCATGCGCGCGAATCGCGGATAAGGTCCGCTCCTACAGGGGCACGTCGTGCATCGAGGTTCGCTTCTACGAACAGCTTTTGGGTTTCCGGAGAATCACCTGGGCCGGCCCTGTCCTTACACCGCACAAATTCACCAAGCGCCTTGTACCCACTGGGGCTCCCTGCCTTTACACTGCGCCTTCCCGACGCTTTCTGTCGCATTTCCGAAAACCGCGGAAATCCCCGGGTTGGCGCTATAAGAAGTTGTCGCTTCGCGGCAATGCCAGCCCCTGATCAGCCCCTACAATCCCTCCATCGATAGCCGCCCTACCAGGCAGGAGAACTCCGATGTCCGCTCCGCAAGCGCAGGTTCAACGTTCCGACTTCGACCAGCTGATGGTCCCCAACTACTCCCCGGCCGCTTTCATTCCGGTGCGTGGTCAGGGTTCGCGAGTCTGGGACCAGAGCGGCCGAGAGCTGGTGGACTTCGCCGGCGGCATCGCCGTGAACTCCCTGGGCCATTGCCATCCGGCGCTGGTCGGTGCGCTGACCGAACAGGCCAACAAGATCTGGCACGTGTCCAACGTGTTCACCAACGAGCCGGCCCTGCGCCTGGCGCAGAAACTGATCGGCGCCACCTTCGCCGAACGCGTGTTCTTCGCCAACTCGGGCGCCGAGGCCAACGAAGCCGCGCTCAAGCTGGCCCGTCGCTATGCCCATGACGTATATGGCCCCGAGAAGTTCGAGATCATCTCTATGGTCAACAGCTTCCACGGTCGTACCCTGTTCACCGTCAATGTCGGTGGCCAGGCCAAGTACTCCGACGGCTTCGGTCCGAAGGTACAGGGCATCACCCATATTCCGTTCAACGACCTGGCCGCGCTGAAAGCCGCCATCTCCGACAAGACCTGCGCGGTGATCCTCGAGCCGGTTCAGGGCGAGAGCGGCGTGCTGCCGGCCGACAAGGCCTACCTGGAAGGCGTGCGCAAGCTGTGCGACGACAACGGCGCGCTGCTGATCTTCGACGAAGTGCAGAGCGGCTTCGGCCGGACCGGCCACCTGTATGCCTACCAGCACTACGGCGTGACCCCGGACGTCCTCTCCAGCGCCAAGAGCCTGGGCGGCGGCTTCCCGATCGGCGCCATGCTGACCACCGCGAAGATCGCCGAGCACCTGGTCGTCGGTACCCACGGCACCACCTACGGCGGCAACCCGCTGGCCTGTGCCGTTTCTGGCGCCGCCTTCGATGTGATTAATACTCCTGAAGTGCTCGAAGGCGTGCGCGCCAAGCACGAGCGCTTCAAGGCGCGCCTGGAGAAGATCGGCCAGGAATACGGCATCTTCACCCAGGTTCGCGGTCTCGGCCTGCTGATCGGCGCGGTGCTTTCCGACGCCTGGAAAGGCAAGGCCAAGGACGTCTTCAACGCCGCCGAGAAGGAAGGCGTGATGGTCCTGCAGGCCGGTCCGGACGTGGTTCGCTTCGCGCCCAGCCTGGTGATCGCCGATGCCGACATCGACGAAGGCCTGGATCGCCTCGAGCGCGCGGTCGCCAAGCTGACCCGCGGCTGATTCGCCGTACGGCGCCGGGAGTCTCCGGCGCCGGTTCGATCCGGCCGGACGTGGTCCGGCCGTTCTTAGCAGGCCCCGAATGCGTTGGCGCAGGCTGCGTCCTGCGCGCAACCCAGGGAGGGATGTTTCATGTGGTTTTGTCTGGATAGAGGAGTGACGCCATGCTGGTGATGCGCCCCGCCCAAGTGGCCGACCTGCAGCAGGTGCAGCGTCTCGCCGCGGACAGCCCGGTCGGCGTCACGTCGCTGCCGGACGACGCGGAACGGTTGAAAGAGAAGATTCTCGCCTCGGAGGCCTCGTTCGCCGCCGAAGTCAGCTTCAACGGCGAAGAAAGCTACTTCTTCGTGCTCGAGGATACGCAGAGCGGGCGCCTGGTCGGCTGCTCGGCGATCGTCGCCTCGGCCGGCTTTTCCGAGCCGTTCTACAGCTTCCGCAACGAGACCTTCGTGCACGCCTCGCGCGAGCTGAAGATCCACAACAAGATCCATGTCCTCTCGCTGTGCCACGACCTCACCGGCAACAGCCTGCTGACCAGCTTCTACGTCGAGCGCGACCTGGTGAATACGCCCATCGCCGAGCTCAACTCCCGTGGTCGCCTGCTCTTCATGGCCAGTCATCCGGAGCGCTTCGCCGATGCTGTCGTCACCGAGATCGTCGGCTACAGCGACGAGCAGGGCGAGTCGCCGTTCTGGAATGCCGTCGGGCGCAACTTCTTCGACCTCAACTACAGCGAGGCCGAGAAGCTGTCCGGGCTGAAGAGCCGCACCTTCCTCGCCGAGCTGATGCCGCACTACCCTATCTACGTGCCGCTGCTGCCGGACGAGGCGCAAGAGGCCATGGGCCAGGTGCATCCGCGCGCGCAGATCACCTTCGACATCCTGATGCGCGAAGGCTTCGAGACCGACAACTACATCGACATCTTCGATGGCGGTCCGACCCTGCATGCGCGCACTTCGGGCATCCGTTCTATCGCCCAGAGCCGCCTGGTGCCGGTGCGCATCGGCGAAGTGCCGAAGGCGACCCGCAGCTACCTGGTCACCAACGGCCTGCTCCAGGACTACCGCGCGGTGGTCGCCGAGCTCGACTGGGTTCCCGGCAAGCCGGTCACCCTGAGTGCGGAAACCGCCGAGGCCCTGGGCATCGGCGAAGGCGCCAGCGTCCGCCTGGTGGCGGTCTAACCAGTTCCGGGGAATCCATATGATCGTTCGTCCTGTCACCAGCGCCGACCTGCCGGCCCTCTTCGATCTGGCGCGCAGCACCGGCACCGGCCTGACTACACTGCCGGCCAACGAGCAGCGCCTGGCGCACCGCGTCAGCTGGGCCGAGAAGGCCTTCCGCGGCGAAGCCGAGCGCGCTGACGCCGACTACCTGTTCGTCCTCGAAAACGACGACGGCAAGGTCGTCGGCATCTCCGCCGTAGCTGGCGCAGTCGGCCTGCGCGAGCCCTGGTACAACTACCGCGTCGGCCTCACCGTCAGCGCCTCCCAGGAACTGGGCATCCATCGCGAGATTCCCACGCTGTTCCTGGCCAACGACCTCACCGGGCAGTCCGAGCTGTGCTCGCTGTTCCTGCACGCCGATGCGCGGACCGGCCTCAACGGTCGACTGCTGTCCAAGGCGCGCTTCATGTTCATCGCCGAGTTCCGCGAACTGTTCGGCGACAAGGTGATCGCCGAGATGCGCGGCATGTCCGACGCTGCCGGCCGCTCGCCGTTCTGGGAAAGCCTGGGCCGGCACTTCTTCAAGATGGAGTTCAGCCAGGCCGACTACCTGACCGGCGTCGGCAACAAGGCCTTCATCGCCGAACTGATGCCGAAATTCCCGCTGTACACCTGCTTCCTCTCGGAAGAGGCGCGCAACGTGATCGGCCGCGTGCATCCGGACACCGAGCCGGCGCTGGCCATGCTCAAGGGGGAAGGCTTCAGCTACCAGGGCTACGTCGACATCTTCGACGCCGGCCCGGCCATCGAGGCGCCGACCGAGAAGATCCGTGCCATCGCCGACAGCCAGACGCTGGTGCTGGCCATCGGCACGCCGGGTGACGACGCCGAGCCCTTCCTGATCCACAACCGCAAGCGCGAGGAGTGCCGCATCACCGCGGCGCCGGCGCGGGTCGCCGCCGGCTCCCTGGTGGTCGACGCGCAGACCGCCAAGCGCTTGCGTCTTGCCGCGGGCGCCTCGGTGCGCGCGGTGCCGCTGTCCGCCGGAAAACGCAGCTGATCCCGCGCGGATCGGAGGAGAACAAGAGATGACTACCCACTACATCGCCGGCCAGTGGCTGGCGGGCGAGGGCGAGACCCTGGAATCCCTCGACCCGGTCAGCCAGGCCGTGGTCTGGCACGGCCGTGGCGCCAGTGCCGCGCAGGTCGGCGCCGCAGTCGCGGCCGCCCGTGCGGCCTTCCCGGCCTGGGCTCGTCGCCCGCTGGAAGAGCGCATCGCCGTGCTGGAGGCCTTCGCTGCAACCCTCAAGGCGCGCAGCGACGAGCTGGCCCGGGCGATCGGCGAGGAAACCGGCAAACCGCTGTGGGAAGCGGCCACCGAAGTCACCAGCATGGTCAACAAGGTGGCCATCTCGGTGCAGGCTTATCGCGAGCGTACCGGGCTGAAGTCCGGCCCGCTGGCCGATGCCACCGCTGTGCTGCGGCACAAGCCGCATGGCGTGGTCGCCGTGTTCGGTCCCTACAACTTCCCCGGCCACCTGCCCAACGGGCACATCGTTCCGGCGCTGCTGGCCGGCAACGCGGTGATCTTCAAGCCCAGCGAGCTGACCCCCAAGGTCGCCGAGCTGACCGTGCGCGCCTGGATCGACGCCGGCCTACCGGCCGGCGTGCTCAACCTGGTGCAGGGTGCCCGTGAAACCGGTGTCGCCCTGGCCGGCCATGCCGACATCGATGGCCTGTTCTTCACCGGCTCCAGCCGCACCGGCAACCTGCTGCACAGCCAGTTCGGCGGGCAGCCGCAGAAGATCCTGGCGCTGGAGATGGGCGGCAACAACCCGCTGATCGTCGATCAGGTGAAGGACGTCGAAGCTGCCGTCTACACCATCATCCAGTCCGCCTTCATTTCTGCTGGCCAGCGCTGCACCTGCGCGCGCCGCCTGCTGGTGCCCGCCGGCGAGTGGGGCGATGCCCTGCTGGCGCGCCTGGTTGCGGTGGCAGCGAACATCAAGGTCGGTCGCTTCGACGAGCAGCCAGCACCGTTCATGGGCTCCGTGGTCTCGCTGGCCGCCGCCGAGCAACTGCTCAAGGCCCAGGCAAACCTGCTGGCCAAGGGCGCCGAGGCCCTGCTGGCGATGACCCAGCCGCAGCCGGGCGCGGCCCTGCTGACCCCGGGTATCCTCGACGTGACGGCGGTTGCCGATCGCCCGGACGAGGAATTCTTCGGCCCGCTGCTGCAGGTCATCCGCTACGCCGACTTCGACGCCGCCGTGCGCGAAGCCAACGCTACCCAGTACGGCCTGGCCGCCGGCCTGCTGTCGGACTCCCGCGAGCGCTTCGAGGACTTCCTCCTCGAGAGCCGCGCCGGCATCGTCAACTGGAACAAGCAGCTCACCGGCGCCGCCAGCAGCGCGCCCTTCGGTGGCATCGGCGCGTCCGGCAACCACCGTCCGAGCGCCTACTACGCGGCCGACTATTGCGCCTATCCGGTCGCCTCGCTGGAAAGCGAAAGCCTCAGCCTGCCTGCAACCCTGACTCCGGGAGTGAGCCTGTGATGACTGCCTATGAAATGAACTTCGACGGTCTGGTCGGACCGACTCACAACTACGGTGGACTGTCGTACGGCAACGTCGCTTCGCAGAGCAACAGCCAGGCGGCTTCCAACCCGAAGGAAGCCGCCAAGCAGGGCCTGGCGAAGATGAAGGCGCTGATGGAGATGGGCTTCAAGCAGGGCGTGCTGGCCCCGCAGGAGCGCCCGGCAGTCGCCTCGCTGCGCGCGCTCGGCTTCTCCGGCACCGACGCCGAGGTAATCGCCAAGGCAGCGAAGGAAGCAATGCCTTTGCTCGCCGCGGTCAGCTCGGCCTCCTGCATGTGGACGGCCAACGCCGCAACTGTCAGCCCTAGCGCTGACACGGCAGACGGCCGCGTGCACTTCACCGCGGCCAACCTGAACTGCAAGTTCCACCGCTCCATCGAACACCCGGTCACCAGCCGCATCCTCGGCGCCATGTTCCGCGACGAGAAGCACTTCGCACATCACGCCGCGCTGCCGGCGGTGGCGCAGTTCGGTGACGAAGGTGCGGCCAACCACACGCGCTTCTGCAAGTCCTACGGCGAAGCCGGCGTGGAGTTCTTCGTCTTTGGCCGCAGTGCCTTCGACAGCCGTTTCCCGGCGCCACAACGCTATCCGGCGCGGCAGACCCTGGAAGCCTGCCAGGCGGTCGCCCGTCTACACGGCCTGGGCGAGGAGGGCGTGGTCTACGCCCAGCAGAACCCGGCGGTGATCGACCAGGGCGTGTTCCACAACGACGTGATTTCGGTGGGTAATGGCGAAGTGCTGTTCCACCATGAAGACGCCTTCCTCGACACCGAGCGCGTACTGGCCGAACTGCACGACAAGCTGGGCCGCCGTGGCGGCCGCTTCCGCGCCGTATGTGTGCCGCGAGAGCAGGTCACCGTGGAAGACGCGGTACGTTCCTACCTGTTCAACAGCCAGCTGCTCAGCCGCGCCGACGGCAGCATGCTGCTGATCGTTCCGGAGGAATGCCGCAAGAACGAGCGCGTGTGGAACTACCTGTCGCGCCTGACCGCCGAGGACGGCCCGATCCGCGAGGTGAAGGTCTTCGATCTCAAGCAGAGCATGCAGAACGGCGGCGGCCCGGCCTGCCTGCGCCTGCGCGTGGCGCTCAACGACGCCGAGCTGGCGGCGGTGAACCCGGGCGTGATCATGACCCCGAGCCTTTACGACACCCTGGTCGCGTGGGTCGACAAGCACTACCGCGACCGTCTGTCCGAGGCCGATCTGGCCGACCCGCAGTTGCTCGTGGAATGCCGGACGGCGTTGGATGAACTGAGCCAGATCCTTAAACTGGGCTCCGTCTATCCCTTCCAGATGAGTTGAGCACCATGACCACCGAAAGCCTCCCGCTGATTCTCGAAGACAACAAGGGCGAGCGCCGCGAGACCCACACCGCGCGCCTGGCCATCCGCCTGGAAGGCCGCGAATTGTGGCTGGAGGCCGACGGCAAGGGCGGCCTGCTGATCTACGCAGAGTCCTTCGAAGAGGACACCGAGGTGCCGCTGCTGGTGGTTCGTCCGCAGGCGGTCAACCAGCTGGGCCTGAGCCTGGAGCTGGAACCCGCCGAAGTCCACGAACATGGTCCAGACTGTGGATGTGACCATCATTGATCGCCGGAGCCGCCGCCCGCTTAGGGCGGTGGCTGCCAGGGAGACCCGCGCATGCTAGCACTGGGCAAGCTGCTCGACCTGACACTCGTCGGTCGCGAACCGACTGAAAAGATCCAGCTGACCGCCGACGGCACCCGCCTGCATTGGCTGGCCGAAGGCGCCCTCGAAGTGACTCCTGCCAGCGGCCGGGACAATGGCCTGGACCTGCTGCTCTCAGCCGGCATTCACGGTAACGAGACGGCGCCGATCGAACTGCTCGACCGGCTCATCCAGCGTATCGCCCGGGGGCAGCTGAAACCGGCGGTGCGTCTGCTGTTCCTGTTCGGCAATCCCGATGCCATGCGTCAGGGCGAACGCTACCTGGAACAGGACATCAACCGCCTGTTCTGCGGGCGCCATGAAGACGGCAGCGGCAACGAAGCCCTGCGCGCCTCCGAGTTGGAACGACTCGCGGCAGCCTTCTTTTCCCGCGATGGGCGTCCGCGTCTGCACTACGACCTGCATACGGCGATCCGCGGCTCGAAGATCGAGCAGTTCGCCCTCTATCCCTGGAGCGAGGGGCGCGAGCATTCCCGTTCCGAGCTGGCGCGCCTGCGCCGCGCAGGCATCGATGCGGTGCTGCTGCAGAAAAAGACCGGCATCACATTCAGCTCCTACACCTACAGCCAACTCGGCGCCGAGGCCTTTACCCTTGAACTGGGCAAGGCGCGCCCGTTCGGGCAGAACCAGACGGTCAACCTGGAGCGCCTGGAAGCGCTGCTGGAGTCGCTGGTCGACGGCAGCGAAGCAGCATCGGGCGATGCCGGGCTGGACGGCCTCCAGCTGTTCGCCGTGTCGCGCGAGGTGATCAAGCACAGCGATCACTTCCGCCTGCACCTGGACGACGCGGTGGATAACTTCACCGAACTGGATCATGGCTACCTGCTGGCCGAGGACATCGGTGGAACCCGCTGGATAGTGGAAGAGCAGGGCGCCCGTATCATCTTCCCCAATCCGCGGGTGAAGAACGGCCTGCGCGCCGGCATCCTGGTAGTCCCCACCGAGCTCTGACTCCCTCCACAGGAGCGGATCTCATCCGCGAATCGCGCCGGTCCTTCCGGCCATCGCGGACAAGGTCCGCTCCTACGCTCAGCTTGCCTTGTCCCTGGGGCATCAAGCGCATAGCATCGGGCTCCTTTCCCGTTTCCCAGGAGCCCGTCATGTCCGTCGTCGATCTTCGCAGCGATACCGTCACCCTGCCGACCACCGGCATGCGCGAAGCCATGGCTCGGGCCGAGCTGGGCGATGACGTCTACGGCGAAGACCCGACCGTCAACCGCCTGGAAGCGACCCTGGCCGAGCGCCTGGGCTTCGAAGCCGGGCTCTTCGTGCCGACCGGCACCATGAGCAACCTGCTCGGACTGATGGCGCACTGTGGCCGGGGCGACGAGTACATCGTCGGCCAGCAGGCACACACCTATAAATATGAAGGCGGCGGGGCTGCCGTGTTGGGATCTATCCAGCCACAGCCCATCGACGGCGAGGCCGACGGCACGCTCGACCTGGCCAAGGTCGAAGCAGCGATCAAGCAAGACGACTTCCACTTCGCCCGCACGCGCCTGCTGGCGCTGGAAAACACCATGCAGGGCAAGGTCTTGCCGCAGTCTTACCTGGCTGCCGCGCGTGAGCTGACTCGCCGCCGTGGCCTTGGCCTGCACCTGGACGGCGCTCGTCTGTACAACGCTGCGGTGAAGCTTGGCGTCGATGCCGGCGAGATCACCCGTTATTTCGACTCGGTTTCCGTGTGCCTGTCCAAGGGCCTGGGTGCCCCGGTGGGCTCGGTTCTGTGCGGCAGCGCCGAGCTGATCGGCAAGGCCAGGCGTCTGCGCAAGATGGTCGGCGGCGGCATGCGCCAGGCTGGCGGGCTGGCGGCGGCCGGGCTGTACGCGCTGGACTATCAGGTCGAGCGCCTGGCCGAGGACCACGCCAACGCCGAAGCCCTGGGCCGCGAACTGGCGGAGCTGGGCTACGGCGTCGAGCCGGTGCAGACAAACATGGTCTACGTCGACATCGGCGCGCAGGCCGCAGCCCTCCGCGCCTTCCTTGGCGAGCGGGGCATTCGCGTCAGTGCCGCGCCGCGCCTGCGCCTGGTCACCCACCTCGACGTGAAAGCCGGGGATATTCCGCGTATCGTCGAGGCTTTTGCCGCCTTTCGTCGAAACTGAGCCTCGTCTGCGTCGCTATCGGCGTTAACTATCGCGCAAAGACACTACAACCTTGATCAAGGGCCGATATAATGCGGCCCTTTGTCGGCGATTCGTGGCCGCATTTTTCCGTGGAAGAACCTATGAAAAGCGCTGAAATCCGTGAAGCCTTCCTCCGCTTCTTCGAAGAGAAGGGGCATACCCGCGTAGCGTCGAGTTCGCTGATTCCGGCGAACGACCCGACCCTGCTGTTCACCAACGCCGGCATGAACCAGTTCAAGGACTGCTTCCTCGGCCTGGAAAAACGCGCCTACACCCGCGCCACCACCAGCCAGAAGTGCGTCCGCGCCGGCGGCAAGCACAACGACCTGGAAAACGTCGGCTACACCGCGCGCCACCACACCTTCTTCGAAATGCTGGGCAACTTCAGCTTCGGCGACTACTTCAAGCGCGACGCCATCACCTACGCCTGGGAGTTCCTGACGTCCGAGAAGTGGCTGAACCTGCCGAAGGAAAAGCTCTGGGTCACCGTCTACGCCAGCGATGACGAGGCCTACGACATCTGGACCAAAGAGGTCGGCATCCCCGCCGAGCGCATGGTTCGCATCGGCGACAACAAGGGTGCCCCCTACGCCTCGGATAACTTCTGGGCGATGGGCGACACCGGTCCATGCGGCCCCTGCACCGAGATCTTCTTCGACCACGGCGCCGACATCTGGGGCGGCCCGCCCGGCTCGCCGGAAGAAGATGGCGACCGCTACATCGAGATCTGGAACAACGTGTTCATGCAGTTCAACCGCACCGCGGACGGCGTCATGCACCCGCTGCCGGCGCCAAGCGTGGACACCGGCATGGGCCTTGAACGCATCAGCGCCGTGCTGCAGCACGTCCACTCGAACTACGAGATCGACCTGTTCCAGAGCCTGCTGAAGGCCTCCGCCGAGGCCATCGGCTGCGGCAACGACGACGCGCCTTCGCTGAAGGTGGTCGCCGACCACATCCGTTCCTGCAGCTTCCTGATCGCCGACGGCGTGCTGCCGTCGAACGAAGGTCGCGGCTACGTGCTGCGCCGCATCATCCGTCGCGCCTGCCGCCACGGTAACAAGCTCGGCGCCAAGGGCAGCTTCTTCCACAAGATCGTCGCCGCCCTGGTCGGCGAGATGGGCGAAGCCTTCCCCGAACTGAAACAGCAGCAAGCGCACATCGAGCGCGTGCTGAAGACCGAAGAAGAGCAGTTCGCCAAGACCCTGGAGCAGGGCCTGAAGATCCTCGAGCAGGACCTGAACGAACTCAAAGGCAGCGTCATCCCCGGCAACGTGGTGTTCAAGCTGTACGACACCTACGGCTTCCCGGTCGACCTGACCAACGACATCGCCCGCGAGCGCAGCCTGACCATCGACGAAGAAGGCTTCGAGCGCGAGATGGAGGCCCAGCGCGAGCGCGCTCGTTCCGCCAGCGCCTTCGGCATGGACTACAACAGCCTGGTCAAGGTCGATGGGGACACCCGCTTCCTCGGCTACCAGGGCGTTTCCGGCGCCGGTCAGATCATTGCGCTGTTCAAGGACGGCAAGGCCGTCGATCAACTGAATGAAGGCGAGGAGGGCGTGGTCGTCCTCGACCAGACCCCGTTCTACGCTGAATCCGGCGGCCAGGTTGGCGATTGCGGCATCCTCGCTGGCGCCGGCGTGCGCTTCGACGTGCGCGACACCACCAAAGCCGGTGGCGCCCACCTGCACCACGGTGTCGTAGCCCAGGGCAGCCTGGCTGTTGGCGCTGCGGTCAAAGCCGAAGTCGACGCCTCGGTGCGCCAGGCCACTGCGCTGAACCACTCCGCCACCCACCTGCTGCACGCTGCGCTGCGCCAGGTGCTGGGCGATCACGTTCAGCAGAAGGGCTCGCTGGTGGATAGCCAGCGCCTGCGCTTCGACTTCAGCCACTTCGAGGCGATCAAGCCAGAGCAGCTGAAGCAGCTGGAAGACATCGTCAACGCCGAAGTCCGCAAGAACAGCGAAGTCGAGACCGAAGAGACCGACATCGAGACCGCCAAGGCCAAGGGTGCCACGGCATTGTTCGGTGAAAAGTACGGTGACCAGGTGCGCGTGCTGAGCATGGGCGGCGACTTCTCCGTCGAACTGTGCGGCGGTACCCACGTGTCCCGTACCGGTGATATCGGCCTGTTCAAGATCACCAGCGAAGGCGGCGTGGCCGCTGGCGTGCGCCGCATCGAAGCGGTGACTGGCGCTGCCGCGCTGGCCTACCTCAATGGTGCCGAAGAGCAGCTCAAGGAAGCGGCCAATCTGGTCAAGGGCAGCCGCGACAACCTGCTGGACAAGCTCTCCGGGCTGATCGAGCGCAATCGCCAGCTGGAGAAAGAACTCGAGCAGCTCAAGGCTAAGGCTGCCAGCGCAGCAGGCGATGACCTGGCCGGCTCGGCTGTCGAAGTGGCTGGCGTGAAGGTCCTGGCTGCGCGTCTCGATGGCCTGGACGGCAAGGCGCTGCTGGCGCTGGTCGACCAACTCAAGAACAAGCTGGGCAGCGGCGTCATCCTGCTCGGCGGTGTTTTCGAGGAGAAAGTGGTGCTGGTTGCCGGCGTAACCCAGGACCTGACCGCCAAGCTGAAGGCCGGCGACCTGATGAAGCAGGCCGCGGCGTCCGTGGGCGGGAAGGGCGGTGGTCGTCCGGACATGGCCCAGGGCGGCGGCACCGAAGCCGGCAAGCTGGACGAAGCACTGGCACTGGCGAAGACCTTCGTCGAACAGGCTGGCTAAAACCTCGAAAACCAAGGTCCGCAGCGCGTCCGGCGGACCTTGGCAGCATGCTGCGATGCATGTTAAATGGGCGCCCTTCAGGAATCAGGCGGCTTTGAAATGGCTTTGATCGTACAGAAATTTGGAGGGACCTCCGTCGGCACCGTCGAGCGAATCGAGCAGGTGGCCGAGAAGGTCAAGAAATTCCGCGAAGCGGGAGATGACATCGTCGTGGTGGTTTCCGCCATGAGCGGCGAGACCAACCGCCTGATTGGCCTGGCCAAGCAGATCATGGAGCAACCGGTTCCGCGCGAACTGGACGTCATGGTCTCCACCGGCGAGCAGGTCACCATCGCCCTGCTGAGCATGGCCCTGATCAAGCGCGGCGTGCCGGCGGTCTCCTACACCGGCAACCAGGTGCGCATCCTGACCGACAGCGCGCACACTAAAGCACGCATCCTGAGCATCGACGACGCCAATATCCGTGCCGACCTCAAGGCCGGTCGCGTGGTTGTAGTCGCCGGTTTCCAGGGCGTCGACGAACACGGCAACATCACCACCCTCGGCCGTGGTGGCTCCGATACCACGGGCGTGGCCCTGGCTGCGGCGCTGAAGGCCGACGAGTGCCAGATCTATACCGACGTCGATGGCGTCTACACCACCGATCCGCGCGTAGTGCCGCAGGCTCGCCGACTGGACAAGATCACCTTCGAAGAGATGCTGGAAATGGCCAGCCTCGGTTCCAAGGTGCTGCAGATCCGCTCGGTGGAGTTCGCCGGCAAGTACAACGTTCCGCTGCGCGTGCTGCACAGCTTCCAGGAGGGTCCGGGCACCCTCATTACCCTTGATGAAGAGGAATCCATGGAACAGCCGATCATCTCCGGCATCGCCTTCAACCGCGACGAAGCCAAGCTGACCATCCGTGGCGTACCGGATACTCCCGGCGTGGCCTTCAAGATCCTTGGTCCGATCAGCGCGGCGAACATCGAAGTCGACATGATCGTGCAAAATGTTTCGCACGATAACACCACCGACTTCACCTTCACCGTCCATCGCAACGACTACCTCGCCGCTCTGGAAATCCTCAAGCAGACCGCCGCCAACATCGGTGCGCGCGAAGCTACTGGCGACACCAACATCGCCAAGGTTTCCATCGTCGGTGTCGGTATGCGTTCCCACGCTGGCGTCGCCAGCCGCATGTTCGAGGCGCTGGCCAAGGAGACCATCAACATCCAGATGATCTCCACCTCGGAAATCAAGGTTTCCGTGGTCATCGAGGAGAAGTATCTGGAGCTCGCGGTACGTGCCCTGCACACCGCATTCGAGCTCGACGCTCCGGCCCGTCAGGGCGAGTAAGAGCAGGTTATGCAAAAGGCGCGGCTAATCCCGCGCCTTTTGTCGTTTTTGATCGGGGCGTAGGAACTTTCATTCCCAGCGGACTGGTCAATACTTGGGTGAAGGAGCACACACTTGATTTTCGTGGCTCTGCCGCCATTTCTTTTTTGCAGACTGCTTATCCGAAACACGTAAGGAGAAAGGAATGCTGATTCTGACTCGCCGGGTCGGAGAGACCCTGATGGTTGGTGATGACGTCACTGTGACCGTGCTGGGCGTCAAGGGAAATCAGGTGCGCATCGGTGTGAATGCGCCGAAGGAAGTCGCGGTGCACCGCGAAGAGATCTACCAGCGGATCCAGAAAGAAAAAGATCAAGAACCAAACCATTAATTTTTCTCAAATTTTTCCTTTGCAAACGGGGAAAACATGGTTATCATGCGCCCCGTGTTGCGGAGAGGTGGCCGAGTGGCCGAAGGCGCTCCCCTGCTAAGGGAGTACACCTCAAAAGGGTGTCGGGGGTTCGAATCCCCCCCTCTCCGCCATTTGCACGCTCTGGTGTGAATGCGCTGTCAGGTAGCTAAGCTGCTGAAAAGATTGAAAAATCTTGTTGACAGAGCGAGATGTTCAAACTAGAATTTGCGCCCCATCAGCGCACTCATAGCTCAGCTGGATAGAGTACTCGGCTACGAACCGAGCGGTCGGAGGTTCGAATCCTCCTGAGTGCGCCATTATTCAAGGCGGTTGCGCAAGCAAGCGTCAGCGGTAACAAGGGCCTAGGCCCGAGATACTGCGCCAGTTGGTGAATCTGGCTAAACTGCACCAACCAGCGCACTCATAGCTCAGCTGGATAGAGTACTCGGCTACGAACCGAGCGGTCGGAGGTTCGAATCCTCCTGAGTGCGCCATATACGAAAGGGCCTGCAGAAATGCAGGCCCTTTTTCTTTGCGCCGATTTTTTTTCCTAGCGCTTTTTCTTCGCCGATCCCTTCACACAGCCGAACTCGTCGAAGGTCACACTGCGCTGTGCCTTGCCCGGACGGGCGTTGTAGATGTAGCGGGTGCGACTGTCGGTCTGGGCGACTCTGTCGGGTTTGCCGAAAGCGTTCTCCACATCGGCGCGGGTCATGCCGGTCCTGATCCGGCCTTGGATGATCGCCGTGCGGCGTTCGCTCTCGTCGAGCAGGTTGCCGCATCCATCCTGGCGTTCCCCGACAATGGTCAGTGCTGGGCTTTCTTCGGCTGTCGTGCGTTTTGTCGTGCGTGGTGCCTTTGGGCGGGCGAGGGGGACCGGTTTGCCGCTTCCAGGTGTTGGGTTGAAAGCTTTCTGCAGGTTCTGCAACTGATCTGGCGGGCAACCATGCTGGCTGAAGGTCAGGTGTCCGTCTGCCGACTCGCAGCGGTAAAGCGTCGCTGCTTGGCATTCCAGGGCTGTTCCGATTGTTAAGGCGAGGGCTATCCATCGTGGGTGGGGGTTGCACATATTCGGTCCTCATTGCCGAGCCTGCGCGCAGCTTATCCGCGACCCTGAAAGCGAATTCTCCGAGTGCCCTGAGTGAGACTTCCGGCGTCGCATTTGCTGAGTGAGAGACCTGCGAGCTTTTTCGTGCAAGCGATTGTTATATCCGTGTTTTTGTGACGCGAAAGCCGCAACTGAGTGTTATCATTCCCTCTATCTGCCCGACATGGGCGCGTGGGCACACCACCATGGACTTACCCAGTAGTTACTCCGAACCTCGATTGCCTGAACACGACCTGATGTTTTAAGCCCCCACGCGCTCCGCCGCTGGGGGTGGAGCCGTGCCATGACTGAAGTAGAAGCCAAAAAGCCGCAGGAAAGCCTGCAGGACCGCCTGAACCAGGTGGTCGAACTGCTGAACAAGCACAAGCTGGTTGAAGACCTGGCGCACCGCCAGGAAGGCCAGCACCAGGGGCTCGTCGAGAACCTGGTCCACCGGCAGAACCTCGCCGAGCTCCAGCGCAAGCTGGACGACCTGCACCCCGCCGACATCGCCCACATCCTCGAGTCCCTGCCGCTGGACGACCGCCTGACGGTCTGGCAGTTGGTCAAGGCCGAGCGCGACGGCGACATCCTTCTCGAAGTATCCGACGCCGTCCGCGAGACGCTGATCGCCGACATGGACGATCACGAGATCCTCGCCGCGGCCAAGGAGATGGACGCCGACGAACTCGCCGACCTCGCGCCGGAACTGCCGCGCGACGTGGTCCACGAACTGATGGAAACCCTCGATGCGCAGCAGCGCGAGCGTGTTCGCTCTGCGCTGTCGTACGAGGAAGACCAGGTCGGCGCGCTCATGGACTTCGAGATGGTCACCATCCGCGACGACGTCAGCCTGGAAGTGGTCCTGCGCTATCTGCGTCGCTTGAAGGAGTTGCCGGGCCACACCGACAAGCTCTTCGTGGTCGACTACGACGGCGTGCTCAAGGGCGTGCTGCCGATCAAGCGCCTGCTGGTCAATGATCCGGACAAGGACGTGGCGGAGGTCATGGCTACCGACCCGGTCACCTTCCAGCCCGACGAAGACGGCTACGACGCGGCCCAGGCGTTCGAGCGTTACGACCTGATCTCCGCGCCTGTCGTGGACAAGAACGGCAAGCTGATCGGCCGTCTGACCATCGACGAGATGGTCGACCTCATCCGCGAGGAAAGCGAAAGCGAAGTGCTGAACATGGCCGGTCTGCGCGAGGAGGAGGACATCTTCGCCTCGGTGTGGAAGTCGGTACGCAACCGCTGGACCTGGCTGGCCACCAACCTGATCACGGCCTTCATCGCCTCGCGCGTGATCGGCCTGTTCGAAGGCTCCATCGAGAAGCTGGTGGCGCTGGCTGCGCTGATGCCGATCGTTGCCGGCATCGGCGGCAACTCCGGCAACCAGACCATCACCATGATCGTCCGTGCCATCGCACTGGATCAGGTGCAGGCCAGCAATGCCTCAAGGCTGCTGCGCAAGGAAGTAGGCGTCTCCCTGGTCAACGGCCTGGTATGGGGCGGCGTGATCGGTATCGTCGCCTACTACCTCTACGGCAACTGGGAGCTTGGCCTGGTGATGACCGCGGCCATGACGCTCAACCTGCTGCTTGCGGCCATGGCCGGTGTGATCATCCCGATGACCCTGCTGCGCATGGGGCGCGACCCGGCGATGGGCTCCAGCGTGCTGATCACTGCGATGACCGACAGCGGCGGCTTCTTCATTTTCCTCGGCCTGGCCACCCTGTTCCTCATGTAGCCTCCAAGGCTGCAAGCGAACCGCCTTCGGGCGGTTTTTGCTTTTGGGGGGCGCTAGGTGGGTGCCAAGTCGGTGAAAGCTTCTCAAAGGCCGGTGAAATGCAGCAGGGATTATCACGGTAGTGTTCCTGCCATAGAACTTCTCCCGCTCATCAACAAGACCGCGACGATGTGCCCGGTCACCGTGCAGGCGGGTGACGCGGTTATCGCCGCTGCACGCAAGGCTCCTGACGTCATCGATCATCTGGGATGCGATCGAACCTGCTCGCCGTGCATCTCGACGTGACGAGCGAAAGCGAGTCCTATCAGGCCGTCACGGGCCAGGTCTTCGAACGGGTAGGTCAGTCCGCAGCCGCCATGTCGGCGTCCAACGAAAAAAGCCGGCGCTGGGCCGGCTTTTTCGGGGTGAAGGCGATCAGCCTTCGTTTTGCGCCATTTCCGCATCGTGGGCGATCAGCGCGATCAGCGCGTTCTGCTGGCGATGGGTCAGTTGGCGGAAGCGTTGCAGCAGCTCGCGCTCGTGCAGGCTGAGCTCGGGGCTGTCCAGGCGCAGGTTCATGTGGTCCTGCAGGGCGCCCTCTTGCAGCAGGCTCTGCTCCAGGCGGGCGATGATCTCCGAGTTCATGCTGCGATGGTGGCCGCGGGCGACCTCGGCGATGCGTTCACGCATGCCTTCGGGCAGGCGGACAACGAATTTGTCAGCGGTGCGGCTGGAGTAGGAGGGGGTTGCCTGTTTCAGTGGGCGCATACAATAAACCTGTAAGTCAGGGAAACGGTGCCAGGGCTATGTTCGAGTCCCTTGGACAGCGAAATCCGTCGGCCGTTCAGCGCAGAGTCAGTGTTCTGGTGAATAACCAATTACTTGACGTCAATTCTGCGACGTATTTTGCTTTCGATGAAGGCTAATTGCCAGCACCAATCGTCCGAAATGCGAGCCTATCGGCAGAACTTTCTTTCGATTGGTTAATGACACCTTGAGACACGTTATTGAGATTAGTCCATGTCCAAGGGCTCAGCTGCCATTGCGCCAGCATTCTACGGGCTAAAAACGGCATTTCCCGCGTTGGATGAAATGATGGCACAGTGCGGGCGCCGGTGCAGCCCGGCAAAATCGGCGGCTTTTCTCATTGCTACATCTCCCGAGGGTATGATGCACGCCGTTCGCCAGGCACTCGGCGGATGCGGGCAGAGATGAAATGACGGGCAGACTGATCTATCTGATGGGACCTTCGGGGGCGGGCAAGGACAGCCTGTTGCAAGCGGCTGCGCGGCCCCTGGCCGATCACGGCGCGCACATCGTGCGGCGGGTGATCACACGCTCGGCCGAGGCGGTTGGCGAAGATGCCGAGGCGGTCACGCCTGAGGCCTTTGCCGAGCGCGAAGCGACTGACGCCTTCGCCATGAGCTGGCGCGCCAACGGGCTGTGCTACGGCATTCCGCGACAAATAGACGCGTGGCTCGCGCAAGGCAAGGCGGTGCTGGTGAATGGCTCGCGCGGATACCTGGCTGAGGCACGCCGACGTTATCCGGACTTGCTTGCCGTATTGCTCAAGGTCGAACCGGAGGTGCTCCGGAAACGTCTTCTGGCGCGTGGACGCGAGTCGCTGGACGAGATCGAAGCGCGCCTGGCCCGCAATGCCTCGTTCGCCGAAGGGTTGCAGGGACCGCTGGTGGTGCTGGACAACTCGGCCGCACTGGAAGACTGCGTGCAGCGCCTGCTGGTCCTTGTGGCAAGCACTGCGGCTATCAGTCCAGAGACAACGAGAGGCTGACACCGTGGGCGCTAAAGCCCATGGCCGCATAAAAGCGATGGGCGGCTTCGCGTTGCAGATGACTGGACAGCGCCAGCTTGTAGCAACCCCACTCTCGCGCCTGTTCCACCGCTCGGCGAATCAACGCCTGGCCGACTCCCTGGCCGCGTGCGCGGCTGTCCACCACCATGTCTTCCAGCACTGCGGAACGGGCGAAGTTGTGCGCGATATGTTCGATCAGGTGCAGGCTGCATGTGCCCAGCAGGGTGCCGTCGCGCTCGGCGACCAGGGTCAGGGTTTGCGTTCCCGGCTGTTCCAGGCAGCGAGCCAGTCGCAGCGTATCCAGCGGGGGCTCGTCATTGCCGAGTTGCTGCAGCAGCGCTGCCAGGGCCACGGCGTCGCTACCCTCGGCGGAGCGCACGTCAAAGGTGGCAAGCGGCGAGTCGGGAATCAACGGGTGTGAGCTGTGGCTGTCCTGGGTCATCTGCGAATTCCACGGGAGAGGACGATTTCGCCCTATGCGGCCTGCCGGCGGCATGACAAATCCGTCGACGCTGGTTAACATGCCGACCCGGTCGCCACCAGGCGTACTGCTCCTCGGCGTGTCCCCATAGTTCAATGGATAGAATAAGCCCCTCCTAAGGGCTAGATACTGGTTCGAATCCAGTTGGGGACGCCATCCCGCCCGTTCTTCTGCGTCTCTCCCTCACGCCGCGTATGTGAAGCGGTTCTTGCCGTTGTGCTTGGACTCGTACAGGGCCTTGTCGGCCTTGATCAGCGCCTGGCTAAGGCTGTCGCCGGGGCCCAGCAGGGCGAGGCCGATGCTGATCGTCACGGGCGGCTCGCTGGGCGCCTCGCGGACCTGGCGACAGAGTTCGTCCACCGCCCGCTCGGCTTCCAGGCGCGTCAGCCCGCACAGGAAGATGCCGAATTCTTCGCCGCCCAGGCGGGCGAACTCGTGGCCATTCATCACGTGCTTCAACTGCCGGCCGACATGCTTGAGCACTTCGTCGCCGATGTCATGGCCGTAGCGGTCGTTGACCTTCTTGAAGTCGTCGACATCGACCATCGCCAGGTACTGCCGCTGCCCGTTGGCGGCGTGGATCCGCTGCTCGACGTTGAGCATGAAGGCGCGGCGGTTGGGTATCTCCGTCAGCACGTCGATGTACGCCTGGTCCAGCAGCAGCTTGGCCATGGCGAAGTTGCGTAGCCTGGCCTCCCGGGTGTGGTGGAAGTTGTAGGAAATGATGCCGGTGAAGAACAGCCAGTAGCTGATCAGCAGGGTCATGCGGAAGGGGCCGACTTCCGTCGAACCGAAGATCGGCGAAAGCAGCAGCCAGTCCAGCGCCATCACGCCGGCGAAGGCCCAGGTCCGCAGCGGCAGGATCGAGGCGCAATAGAGCATTGCCGAGGCGCTCAGGGTCGCCCAGACCGGCTGCAGGATCACCGGCAATCCATCAATGATCAGCCGTAGGCCGATACCGTAGCTGAGCGCGAAGACCAGGTTGAACAGGTCGAACTGCCAGGCCTTGCGGATGCCTTGCAGGATGGCCAGCTGCGCGTAGAGCAGGACCAGGGCGAGCACTGAATACAGGGTGAAGCCCTGGCCGCCCTGGAAGCTCACGATCAGGTCGAAGAGGAACCAGATGCCGATGCTGATGGCGTATACCAGCAGGCAGAAGCTGTGCTGCCGCTCGTACTCGTACTGCTGGAATTCCTGGCGCAGCGCCGCCGTGATGGGGCGCTGCAGGGCTTCTTGTTCGACGGTCTTGAACATGTCGGTGGGCGTCGTGCCTTGCGGGATTCGGGGTCAGGGGTGGGCGCTGCTCCTGTGTGCTTCGAGCAGGACTGCGGCCCATGGCCGATAGCGTAGCTCGAACGAAGCCCGAGGGTGACAGGTACTGCCGATGGTTTCTGGTGCTGCCGGCTCTGCGCGGAAGGGCTGGCCAGGCGCGCTGGTCTGGCGGAAGGCTTCGTCGACCACACCGATGCTGCAGGGCAGGACGCCGGCGTACGCCTGGCGCACGGACGCCGGCAGGCTGCCGGTGCCAGCACCGTCCTGCCACCAGACCTGGATGCCGAGGCCGGCGATGTCCTGCAGCCAGGCGGCATAGACCGTCGGCGCGAGCTTGCCGGTGCTGAAGGCGCTGAGCTGCAGCGGCGCATCCAGCTGGCTGGCGAAGTCCTTGAGCTGGCGTTGCAAGTTCTGCCGGCGGGCGGCGTCGAGGAAGTGCAGGTCGTCCAGCTCCATGGGCATGTACCAGGCCGACAGCGGTAATTGCCAGTCGCGGCGGAGGATGCGCTGTTGGGTCAGCGAGCGGCCCAGCTGGTATTGCCAGTAGCTCTCCAGCCCGGGGCCGTCCAGCTCGCTCAGGCGTTGGTAGTAGGCCGGGTCCATGTACAGGCCGAGCACCAGCTGCAGCCCGGCTGCGTGGGCCTGTTTCAGCGACTGCGCCAGCCAGCCGTGCGGGCCGCCGAAGTCTTCGGTGCCATAGGCGCTCCATTGCACGATCAGCGTGTGTACGCCCTGCTTGGCGGTGGCTTGCCAGAGTTGTCGCCATTGCTCCTGGGAGAGCGAGGCATCGGCGTTCAGCGGCTGGTAGAACAGGCTTTCCTCGGCTCGCACTGCACTGGCGAATGTGCAGAGCAGGGCCAGGACGAACAGGAAGCGGCGCATCAGAAATTCACCTCCACACCGACCAGCCAGCCGTTGGCCTGTTCGTACAGGTTGCCGCCCAGGCCGAGCTGGTACTCGCTGCGCACCGTCACGTGCGCGCGGTAGGCGTTGTAGCGATCCTCGCCGTACCAGTACTGCCAGCGCAGGCCGACGCCGCTGCGCAGGTCCTGGCGCCAGTCGTTGCTCGGGTCTTGCGCGGAGAACTCGCCGAAGCCGTAGGGCATGAGTGTCTGCGGCGTTTGCGTGGGCAGTTTCCAGGCGTGCCCCTGCTGGAAGCGCGAGACCCACTGGTGGTCACCGGCGTGGGTCCACCAGGCGGCATCGAGGTAGAGGAAGCGCTCGTCCCACTGGTCCTCGTCGACGCGCCAGTCGTTGCGGTACTTGCCCTGGTCGAGGAAGGACGCGGTGGCGCGCAGGAGGAAGTCGGTGCTGGTCTGGCCGTCGCGCTCGTGGTCGCGGATGCCTTTGTTGACCTTGTCGGGAGAGAGCAGGTCGTGCAGGTGCAGGCCGTCGAACACGCTCTCGTCCACCGAGTTCTGCTTGTACAGCTCGCTGTAGAGGTTGAGGTTGTAGTCGCCGAACGGCTTGTAGCGCAGGCCGACGCCGGTGGCAACGAAGCGGCCGTAGCGGTCGCGCTCGTCGCCGCCGACCAGGGCGCGGCCGTAGATCGACAGGCTGCTGCCGTTGCGTGTCGGTTCCTCGCCCAGGGCGTGGTCCCAGACGGCCATCTGCACGTTCTGCGCGCGGGCGCGGCGTTGCTGCCCGGTGCTGCCGTCGTCGCGGATGAAGTCGTTGGTCGAAGTGCCGGCCGGCGACCAGGTGCTGGCCAGGGTCAGGTTGTCGCGCTGGGACAGCGTCTGGTGGGCGCGGCGCTGGCGGAAGCGCCGCTCTTCCAGGCTGCCGTAGTCGTCGTCGCCGGCCACCGGGGCCTGTTCCAGGTCGATGACGCGGCGCAGTTCGCTGCGTGCGGCGGCGCTGTCTTCGGCTTCGTCGTAGCGCCAGGCGAGGGTCTCGCCCAGGCGATAGTCCTCGGGATAGTCGCGGGTGGCGCGTTGCAGGTAGGGGATGGCCTGGCGGCGTTCCTCGGGTGTGGCCGCGCCGGCCAGGCGCATGCCGTAGTCGGCGCGATAGCGCGGGTTGTCCGGTTCCCGACGTACCGCCTCCGCCAGCCAGGCGGTGCTCTGCGCGCTGTCGCCAGCGAGTTGAGCAGTGCCGGCGGCGGCGTAGAAATGCGCGGCTTCTGGTTGGTTCTGCAGGGCTTGGCGCTGGCGGGCGAGGGCTTCGCGATAATCCTTGCGGCCGGTCGCGATGGTCGCGCCCAGAGCCCAGTCATCCGCGCCGCGGCGCTTGGCTTGTTGCCAATAGCGCTCGGCAGCGGCGTTGTCCTGCACGGCCAGGGCATCGCGGGCGGCGGTCAGGCGTGCGCTGTCATCCAACTCGGTTTCCGGGACGCTGCGCCAGATGCGCAGGGCGCCGGCCGGGTCCCCAGCGGCGTCCAGCGCATAGGCGAGCGGCAGGCGCGCGCTAGTGTCGCCCTTGGCCAGGGCGGCCTGGTAGTAGACCACCGCGCTGCCCGGCTGGCCGGGCATGGCGCAGCGGCCGAGGGCGCGCAAGTCGCCGGCGGAGGTCGGATTGGCGCCGATCTGGCGCTGCACTATTGCGCAATTGCCGCTCTCGGCCAGGCGGGCGACCAATTGGCCGCGTTGGTCGGCGGGCAGGACGGCGAGCAGCTTCTGCATGCGCGCCAGATCGAGCGGCGCGCCAGGCCGGCTGTAGAGGTCGGCCAGGCGTTGCAGCAGGGGACGCGGCAGGCGCGCGCCGTAGCGGTCGAAGGCCGGTTCGAGCAGCGCCTGGGCGCGGTCCGCCTGGCCATTGCTCAGGGTCAGGTAGCTGGCCTGGTCGAGCGCCGTCAGGTTGCCGCTCTGGCGATAGTAGCGTTCCCACAGGTCGGCGGCCTCGGCACGGCGCCCGCTGGCCTGCAGCAGCTCGGCGCGCTGGCGCAGCACCGTCGGGGTCTGTGGCTGGTTGGCGAGCAGGGCCAGGGCTTCGCGGCTGCGGCCTTCGGCGCGCAGGGTGTCCACCAGGCCCTGGCGGCGCTTGCTGTCCCAGGGTTCGGGCAGGGTCGTCTGGCTCAGCAGGTCGCTCGCGCCGAGGCGCTGGGCCAGGGCCAGCCAGGCCTGTGGATTCTCTTGCGGAGGGCATTGGCGCAGCTGCTGCAGCGCCAGTTGCTGGTCGCGGCTGGAGAGCCAGTCCACGGTTTCCAGGCAGGGGCGTTGCAGTTCATTGCTCAGGCGTTGGGTGAGGGCGACGTCGCCGCTTTGCCGGGCCAGCTCCCAGAGCTGCTCGCGCTGGCGTGGGTCGGCCTGGTCGGCGGCGGGCAGCGACTGTAGCCAACGCTTGGCCAGTGGCTGGTCGCCGACGGCGATGGCGCGTTCAGCCATGGCCTGGCGTGCGCGGCGCTCGGCGGCCGGGTTGGGCGCGCTCAGCAGTAGCTTCTCCAGCGGCGCTTCGTCGAGGCGCTGGGCGTAGGCGTTGGCCAGGCGCTGCCAGTCTTCGGTCGAGAGTTGGCCGCGCTCGGCCAGCGGTGCCAACTGGTCGATGGTGGTATTCCAGTCGCGCAGTTGCTCGGCCCAGTTGGCGCGGGCTTCGCGCAGCACCCGGCCGTCCTTGCCGGGCGGCACGGTGGCGAGCCAGTCCAGCGCCGCGCGGGCGCCCTGGCGTTTGCCGAGGCTGAGGCTGTAGGCCTGCCACAGGCGCACGCGGTCGTTGCCTTCGGCCTGGGTCAGCCAGGCATTGACGGTCGCGGCGGGCGGCGGGTCCTGCTCGATCCAGGCCAGGCGCAGTTCCATCAGCGCACGGCCGTCGGTTTCGGTCTGGGCTTCGCGCTCGGCATCGGCATAGCGGCGCTGCTTGGCCAGCGCCTCGACCAGCAGCACGCGCGCTTCCTGGTTGTTCGGCACGGACTTGAGGAGGTGGCGCATCAAGTGCTCGACCTCGCTCCAGTTGTCCTTGCCGGCCTCGCGGTAGGCGCGATCCATGTACGGATAACTGCGGAATTTCTGGAAGTCGGTCAGCGGCTGGGCCGCGCAGAGCGAAGTTCCCACGGCCAGCAGCAGGGCGCCGAGGAGGGCGCTGTGATGCAGCTTCACAGGGCCTCCTTGGCGAGCAGGTAGGACTCGTGCTGTTCCTCGGCCTGCCGCCGCAAGGCGTCGTCCAGTACCGACCGGTCGATCATGCCGCGCTCCATCAGGTGCTGGCCGAGGGACTGGCGCTCGGGGTCGAAGTCGATCAGCGCCTGGTTGAACAGTGCCGAAGGCAGGATCCCGCGCACCTGGAGGAGATCGCCAAAGAGCACCTGGCGGACGCAGATCCGCTCGAGCAGGGCCTCGTCGTCCTGGTGCTTGTGCGCGACCTCGAGCACGGTGCGCGTTTGCTCGTTCAGCCGGTCGCCGCCGTACCAGTAGCGCAGGCCCAGGGTGACCCGACCCTGGGGGGCGAGGCGCCAAGTCACCGGGCGGCCGAGTTGCCGGCTGATGGCGCCGAGGGATACCTGGCTGACCTGGCGTTCGCTGGCCAGCACCAGCATCTGGTCTTCCTCCGCCACTGGCAGCACTGCGTAGCGCATCGCCAGTCGGCGCGGAAAGGCATGAATGAGCGCAGCGTCGAGCTTGAAGGGATTCAGCGGCGCCCAGGGTTCGTCCAGCTGTTCGGCCAGGGCCTCGACCAGCTGGCGGCTGTCGATCAGGCCGCGCAGCAGCAGTTCATGGCCGAGGCGCCGGCGTATCGGGTTGGTCGCCGCGGCTTCGAGTTGCGCCTCGTCGATCAGCCCCTGGGCTATCAGCTTCTGCCCGAGTGCCATGCGCTTGGGGCTGGCCAGGGCGGGGAACTCGTGGGTGGTCTTGTCCCAGGCCACGCGCCGCGAGTCGCCCATTTCCAGCACCTGGCGCAGGGCGCGCAGGTTGGCGAAGAAGTTGACGAAGTTGCTCCACATCATCCGCGGCGCCGACAGCAGGCCTTCGCCGATGCCGTAGTAGCGGGTGACGAACCAGCCGCGCTGGAACAGTCGGTTGAGCAGCATCAGGCCGTTGAGCCAGAGCAGCGTGCTGAGCAACTGGCTGTCGGCCAGCAGCGAGGGGAAGTGCCAGGCGTTGGGCGCCAGCAGGGTGATCAGCCACATGCTGATCAGCACCAGGAACAGCAGGTTGACCAGGAAGCTGAGCAGGTAGGCGATCAGGCCCCGGCGGTCGCGCCAGAGGAAGTAGTTGAGCATCCCCTTGTCGCTCCAGCCGAGGTTGCGCGTGCCCTGGAAGACGATGCCGGTGATCCACCGCGACTTCTGCCGGATGGCGTGCTCGAGGTTGCGCGGGAAGTGCTCGCGCACGCAGATCACCTGGGCGAAGCGGCGGTTCATGCCGAAGCTGAAGTGGCGCTCCAGGGCCAGCCGCGGATCGCTCACCGAGTAGCGCGCGAAGATGCACTTCATGCCCTTGCGCTTGAGGCGGAAGCCGATGTCGTAGTCCTCGGTGAGGCTCTGCACGTCGAAGGCGATGCCGTCGCCATCCTCCAGCAGCGAGGCGATGGCCTTGCGGCTGAAGCAGGTGCCGACCCCGGCGCTGGGCACCTGGCCGGTGAGCGCCTCGCGGACGATGACGTCCTTGCCGTGGTTCTCGGCGAACTCGTCGACGTAGTGCCCGGCGGTGAAGCCCTTCCATTCGGGGGCGAAGGGATACACCGGGATCTGGATCATGTCCTTGGCCGGCAGCAGGTAGTTGAACAGGCGCAGTTCCAGCGGCGAGATGACGTCCTCGGCGTCGTGCAGGATGAAGCCGGCGAACTGCACGCGGGCGTCAGCCTCGAAGCGCAGGATGGCGTCGATGATGTTGTTCAGGCAGTCGGCCTTGCTGGTCGGCCCTGGGCGCGCGCAGACCACCTTGTGGACGTTGGGGAAGTGCAGGCAGACGGCGTCGACGTCGGCCTGGGTGTCCGGGTCGTTGGGGTAGGTGCCGACGAAGATCTGGTAGTTCTCGTAGTCCAGGGTCGAGGCCGCGAGGCGCGCCATCTCGCCAACCACACCGACCTCGTTCCAGGCCGGCACCATGATCGCCAGCGGCTTCTCCGGGGTGGCGTAGAGGCGCTGCTCGTCGGCCGGCTCGAAGCGGCTGTAGATGCGTAGCCGGCGGATCAGGCGGCGTCCCCAGTAGACGAGATCGATGAACAGGTCATCCAGGCCGAGCAGGAACATCAGGATGGCGAGGACGATGGCCAACCACTTCAGGGCGTACAGCACATAGGCCAGTACGTCGACCAGCAACAGACTCATCAGACCTCACTCGCCTTGTGTTCCTGCAGCCAGGCGATCAGCCGGGCGCCGATGCGCTCGCTGGCGTGCCCGTCTCCATAGGGGCTGTAGACCCGGTTCATATGGGCATAGGCTTCGGCGTCGTCGAGCAGGGTCGAGGTCTCGCCGACGATGCGCTTGGTGTTGGTGCCCACCAGCATCACGGTGCCGCCTTCGAGCACCGAGGGTCGCTCGGTGACCTTGCGCAGCACCAGCAGCGGCTTGCCCAGGGCCGGCGCTTCCTCCTGGATGCCGCCGGAGTCGGTGAGGATCAGGTAGGCGCGGTCCATCAGCCAGACGAAGTGCTGGTAGTCCTGCGGAGCGATCAGGTGGATGTTCGGTTTGTCGGCCAGCAATCCGTAGACCGCCTGCTGCACCTGTGGATTGAGGTGCACCGGATAGACGAACTGCACGTCGGGATAGCGCCGCGCGAGCTCGGCCAGCGCCTCGCAGATGTGCTGGAAGCCCAGGCCGAAGTTCTCCCGCCGGTGGCCGGTGATCAGCACCAGGCGCTTGTCGGCGTCGAGGGCGGCCAGCGGCGAGTCGGCGGCCGGCTGCCACCCGCTTTCGTGCAGGTGGTCGCGCATCCACAGCAGGGCGTCGATCACGGTATTGCCGGTGACCTCGATCTGGTCGATGGAGGTGCCTTCGCGCAGCAGGTTGTCGCGGGCCTTCTTGGTCGGCGGGAAGTGCAGGTCGGCGATCACCCCGGTGAGGCGCCGGTTGGCTTCCTCCGGCCAGGGTTGCTGCAGGTTGCCGGTGCGCAGGCCGGCCTCGACGTGGCCGACCGGGATCTTGCGGTAGAAGGCGGCGAGGGCGGCGATGAAGCTGGTGGTGGTATCGCCGTGGACCAGGACCATGTCCGGGTGCAAGCGCGAGAAGGCGGCGTCGAGCTTGCCGAGCATCTGCTGGGACATGCCGTTGAGGCTCTGGTTCTGGGTCATCACGTCCAGATCCTCGTCGGCCTTCAACTCGAAGGAGTCCAGCACTTGCTGTAGCATCTCGCGGTGCTGGCCGGTGGAGCAGATGTGCAGTTGCAGTTCCGGCATCGTCCGCAATACGCGGGCGAGCGGGGCCATCTTGATGGCTTCCGGGCGGGTGCCGAAGACCATCATCACTTTGTAGGTCATGTCGATTCCATCCGTCAGGCCGGGTCCTTCCGGTCTAGTCGCAGTCGAGTAGGAAAGTTCCGAGGAAATGAAAGTCCCCGCCGCCAGGCCTGTCCAGCGCAAAGCCGGGCACCGATGACGCAGGTCAAATTCATTGACCTTTTATTTCACGGCGAGCATCAGCCAAGTGCTTGAATTCAAAGGATTGACGCCAGGGTGTCGGCGTTTGGGCGGGGTTGCCTTGGATACAGTCGCCACAACACGGAGTGCATGAACGGATGCTGAGCGCCGAACTCAAGGCCTTCTACATGGTCGCCCGCCTGGGCAGCATCACCCAGGCGGCGAAGAAGCTCGGCCTCAGCCAGCCGACGGTGACTACGCAGATCCGCAACCTGGAAAGCCAGTACGCGGTGGAGCTGTTCTACCGTGGCAGCCGTCGCCTGACGCTGACCGAGGAGGGCGTGCGCCTTTTGCCGATGGTCCAGGGGTTGCTGCAGCAGGAGGCGGACATCGAGTTCTACCTGCGCAACTGTGGGCAGATGCAGGGCAGCCTGCGCATCGGTGCCACTTCGCCCTACTACGTGCTGGGTCTGATCAAGGAGTTCCGCCTGCTGTACCCGCAGATCGAGGTGTCGGTGGAGATCGGCAACTCGCAGCAGGTGCTGGAATCCCTCTACGAATGCCGCGTCGACCTGGCCGCCTCGTCGCAGCCGGTGGACGACGCCCGGCTGGTCCACCTGGTGCTCGGTCGCGATCCGCTGGTGCTCGCGGTCCATCGCAGCCACTCGCTGGCAACGCAACGCGCGGTGGCACTCGGCGAGCTGCGCAACCATTGCCTGCTGATGCGCGAACCCGGCTCCACCACCCGCGAGCTGACCGAGAAACTGCTGCGCGAGGCGGGCGTGACGCCGGCGTCGATGCTGGAAATCGGCAGCCGCGAGTCCATCCGCGAAGCGGTGATCCGCAACCTCGGCGTGAGCATCATCGCCCGCCAGGAAGTGCCGGATAACCCGGAGCTGCGCGTGCTGGAGCTGCAAGGCGCGCCGCTGATCACCGAATACCTGTTCTGCCTCAAGG
This sequence comes from Pseudomonas sp. QL9, assembly GCF_041409665.1. Taxonomy (NCBI): domain Bacteria; kingdom Pseudomonadati; phylum Pseudomonadota; class Gammaproteobacteria; order Pseudomonadales; family Pseudomonadaceae; genus Pseudomonas; species Pseudomonas sp. QL9. The sequence goes on along the minus strand of NZ_CP166971.1, from coordinate 1,020,955 downwards.
AGCGCCGCCAGGCGCGCCTGACCAGCGCCTTCCTCAGCCTGGCGCGGGAGCGGGCGGAAGGGCTGGAGTAACGCCGAGGCCCGGACCTCGTCTGCGAACGGCGTGTCCCGGATGCGCCGGTATACCGCTGTGCTTCCATTCCCTCTCCCCAACCCTCTCCCGCAAGCGGGAGAGGGGACTGATCGGCGTTTCCCTGTAGGCGCGGAGTCATCCGCGAAATTCCCCGCACCGAGTCCCACCTGTAGGAGCGCGCCATGCGCGCGATTCGCGGCCATGGGCCGCTCCTACAGGTGAGCACCGTGCTGTGCCGTGACGTTCGCCAGCCACGAAAACCCCCGTGCCAGCATCCCAAATCTGCCAATACATCTATTGGCTCAGTTTTCGCCATCGCAACAGTGCGGTCGTATTCCGTCCCTAGCATGACCCCTCATCGAGTCGCGCGGCCCGTCGCCGTCGGCCAGTTCCATGAGGTCCCGCCATGCCCCATTCCCTCTCCACCGGTACCCCGCTGCGGGTGCAGGACATGCACAAGCGCTTCGGCCAGTTCGCCGCCCTCGATGGCGTGTCGCTGGACGTGAAGGGCGGCGAACTGGTCTGCCTGCTCGGCCCCTCGGGCTGCGGCAAGACCACGCTGCTGCGCTGCATCGCCGGGCTGGAGCGGCAGGATGGCGGCGTCATCCACATCGGTTCGCGCGACGTCTCGCGCCTGCCGCCGCAGGCTCGCGACTACGGCATCCTGTTCCAGTCCTATGCGCTGTTCCCGAACCTCACTGTCGAGCAGAACATCGCCTACGGCCTGACCGGCGCGAGCCGCGAAGAGGCGCGTCGCCGCGTTGGCGAGATGCTCGAGCTGGTCGGCCTGGCCGGCAGCGAGAAGAAGTACCCCGGCCAGCTTTCCGGCGGCCAGCAACAGCGCGTGGCCATGGCCCGTGCGCTGGCGCCGTCGCCTTCGCTGCTGCTGCTCGACGAACCGATGTCGGCGCTCGACGCCCGCGTCCGCGAGCACCTGTGCGGCGAGCTGCGCCAGCTGCAGAAGCGCCTGGGCATCACCACCCTGATGGTTACCCACAACCAGGACGAGGCCATGCTGATGGCCGACCGCATCGCCGTGATGAACCACGGCAAGGTCGAGCAGTACGGCACTGCCCAGGAAATCTACAGCGCACCGGCCACGCCCTTCGTCGCCGAGTTCGTCGGCCAGGGCAACTGGCTGCCCTTCGAGCGCGGCGCCGACGGCCATGCGCGGGTTGGCGGGCTGAGCCTGCGCCTGCACGGCGAGCGCGCAGCTATCGCCCACGGGCGGATCTTCTGCCGTCCGGAAGCCATCGGCGTGAACCCCACGGTGCACGAGGAGAACCTGTTCCGCGCCCAGGTGCGCGAGATCACCTTCCTCGGCAACCGCTGCCGCATGAGCTTCGAGCTGCACGAACTGCCCGGCCACGCCCTGCTCGCGGAGCTGGCGCCCGAGCGCATGCCGCACCTGGCCAGCCCGGACATCTGGGTGTCGCTGCCGCCGCACAGCCTGCAGGTGTTCGCTTGAGATGGATGCGGTGATGAAACTCGAGCAGACCCTGGCCGCCGAGCGTGCGCCCAGCGACATCGGCGACCGCCTGTTCATCCTCGGCGGCAAGCTGCTGTTGCTCGCGCTGCTGTCCCTGGCGGTGCTGCTGCCGCTGCTGGCGATCTTCTGGCGTGGCTTCAGCGGCACAGCGCAACAGGGCGCGGGCATTGCAGCCATGGCCGAACTGCTGCGCAGCGCCAACTTCCATTGGCTGCTGGGCAACAGTCTCAAGGTCTCGCTGAGCGTGGCCACCATCGTGGTGCCGACTGCCTATGTCTTCGCCTACGCGCTGCAGCGCACGCTGATCCCGGCCAAGGGCCTGTGGCGGGGGATTTCCCTGCTGCCGCTGCTGGCGCCGTCGATGCTCCCGGGCATCGCGCTGATCTACCTGTTCGGCAACCAGGGCCTGCTGCGTTCTTGGGTGCCGGACAACATCTATGGCTTCTGGGGCATCGTCCTCGGCGAGGCCATCTACACCTTCCCGCATGCGCTGATGATCCTGCTCTCGGCGCTGTCGCTGGCCGATGCGCGGCTGTTCGACGCCGCCTCGAGCATGGGCGCCAGCCCCTGGAAGGCCTTCCGCAGCATCACCTGGCCGGCTTCGCGGCAGGGCGTGTTCGCTGCCTTCTGCCTGGTCTTCACCCTGACCATCACCGACTTCGGCGTGCCCGTGGTGGTCGGTGGCGACTACCAGGTACTGGCCCTGGAAGCCTATAAGGCGGTGGTTGGCCAACAGCAGTTCGGCCGCGGCGCGCAGATCGGCATGCTCCTGCTGCTGCCGGCGATCTTCAGCTTCGCCGTGGACGCCTGGCTGCGTCGCCGCCAGGGCGACTCGATGAGCGGCCGCGCCCAGGTCTACCAGCCCAAGCCCTCGACCGGTCGCGACCTGGCCTACCTCGGCGTGGTGCTGGCGGTCAGCGCGGTGATCCTGGCGGTGCTGGGCATGGCCGTGTACTCCTCGCTGGTGAAGTTCTGGCCGTACAACCTGTCGCTGTCGCTCAAGCACTACGCCTTCGAGGAAACCGCCGGCGGCGGCTGGCTGGCCTACCGCAACAGCCTGACCCTGGCGACCTGCACCGCGCTGTTCGGCGGCGCGCTGATCTTCACCGGCGCCTACCTGCTGGAGAAGACCCGTGAGCAGGCCTGGCTGAACCAGCTGCTGCGCATGCTCTGCTTCGTGCCCATGGCGGTGCCGGGCCTCGTGCTGGGGCTGGGCTACGTGTTCTTCTTCAACCTGCCGGGCAACCCGCTGCACATCTTCTACGGCAGCATGACCCTGCTGGTGGTCTGCACCATCGCCCACTACCTGACTACCGCGCAGATGACCGCGACCACCGCGCTGCGCCAGCTCGACGGCGAGTTCGAGGCCGCCGCGCTGTCGCTGAAGATGCCGCTGTGGCGCCACTACCTGAAGGTGACCCTGCCGATCTGCCTGCCGGCGCTGCTGGACATCGTCCGCTACCTGTTCGTCGCGGCCATGACCACGGTTTCGGCGGCGATCTTCCTCTACAGCCCGGACAGCATCCTCGCCGCGGTGGCGGTGCTGAACATGGACGACTCCGGCAACGTCGGCGGCGCCGCCGCCATGTCCACCCTGATCCTGCTTACTTCGGCCGCCGCCTCGCTGCTGCTGGCCCTGGCCTCGCGCGGCCTGTTGCGCCGCTCGCAGGCCTGGCGCCAGCCCGGCCACTGATTTCCCTGTTGTTGCACTGACCGTCGTCCCTGCGAAAGCACCCGTTGTCCCCGCGAACGCACCCGTCATCCCCGCGAACGCGGGGACCCAGTAAATAAAAGGAGCGCACCATGTTCAAACGTCTCGCCCTCGCCACTGCCGTACTCGCCGGTATCAGCCTGCACGCCAGCGCCGCCACCGAACTGACCGTCTACACCGCGCTCGAGCCGGAACAACTGACCGCCTACAAGCAGGCCTTCGAGAAGCAGAACCCGGACGTCGAGATCAAGTGGGTGCGCGACTCCACCGGCATCGTCACCGCCAAGCTGCTGGCCGAGAAGGATCGCCCGCAGGCCGACGCGGTCTGGGGCCTGGCCGCTTCCAGCCTGGCGATCCTCGACCAGCAGGGCATGCTCGACAAATACGCGCCCAAGACCCTCGTCGCCATCGGCCCGAACTACCGCGACCCGGCCAACCCGCCGGCGTGGGTGGGCATGGACGTGTGGGCCGCGACCATCTGCTTCAACACCGCCGAGGCCGAGAAACAGGGCCTGCCCAAGCCGACCAGTTGGCAGGACCTGACCAAGCCGGAATACAAGGGCAAGATCGTCATGCCGAACCCGGCTTCCTCGGGCACCGGCTTCCTCGACGTCTCCGCCTGGCTGCAGACCTTCGGCGAGAAGAACGGCTGGGGCTACATGGACAAGCTGCACGAGAACATCGGCCAGTACGTCCACTCCGGTTCCAAGCCGTGCAAGCTGGCCGCCGCCGGCGAGTTCCCGATCGGCATCTCCTTCGAGTACCCGGCCATCCAGCTCAAGCGCCAGGGCGCGCCGCTGGACATCATCCTGCCGAAGGAAGGCCTGGGCTGGGAGATCGAGGCCACCGGCATCATCAAGGGCACCCCGCACCTGGACGCGGCGAAGAAACTCGCCGACTTCTCCGCCAGCCCCGCGGCCATGGACCTGTACAAGGAAAACTTCGCCGTGCTGGCCCAGCCGGGCATCGCCAAGCCGCAGGCCGAGCTGCCGGCGGACTACGAGCAGCACCTGATCAAGAACGACTTCGCCTGGGCCTCGAAGAACCGCGACAACATCCTCAACGAATGGCGCAAGCGCTACGACGGCAAGTCGGAGAAGGTCGCCCAGCAGTAACCCCGCGTTCGCCCATGACCGGCCCCTCGCCGACGGCGGGGGGATTTGTCGGCAGGACGGTGCGCTAGCGCCGTCCACCCCTCGCCAGCGGCGGGCGGGCCGGTCCGGGCCTTTTTCGCCTGCAAGGATTTCCCGCCATGAATCACCCGCACAGCGACGTCGCCATCGTCGGCGCCGGCATCCTCGGTCTTTCCCATGCCTACGCCGCGGCCCGTCGCGGCTTGCGTGTTTCCGTCTTCGAGCGCAGCGCCACGCCGCTGGGCGCCTCGGTGCGCAACTTCGGCCAGGCGCTGGTCGGTGGCCAGCCGCCGGGCCCGATGCTGGAATTGGCGCGGGCCAGTCGGCCGCTCTGGGCGGAGTGGGCCGAGCGCGCCGGCTTCTCCATCCGCCGCAACGGCTCGCTGCTGTTCGCCCGCACCGAGGCCGAGGAAGCGCTGCTGGAAGCCTTCATCGCCGGTCGCGCGAAGACCCACGGCTATCGCGCCGAACTGCTGCGCGGCGCCTCGCTGGACGAGCTCTATGACGGCGCCTTCAGCAAGCACCGCGCGGCCCTGCACAGCCTCGACGACCAGCAGCTGTATTCCCGCGAGGCGCTGCCCGCGCTGATCGACTGGCTGCGTCGCGAGCACGACGTGCAGTTCCATTTCTCCACGCTGGTTCGCGACATCGAACCGGGCGTGTTGCGCACCACTGCCGGCGAATTCCGCGCCGGGCACATCGTGGTTTGCTCGGGCCACGACTACCAGACGCTGCTGGCCGAGCAGATGGCCGTGCTCAAGCCTCAGGTCTGCCGCCTGCAGATGCTGCGCGCCCGCGCCGAGCGCGACATCGGCCTGGGCCACGCGGTACTCACCGGCCTGAGCTGCGTGCATTACGGCGCCTTCGCCGAGCTGCCGGAGGCCGAGGCCATTCGCCAGCAGATCCTGCGCGAGGCGCCGGAACTGGACACCTACGGCATCCACCTGCTGATCAGTCCGACGCCGCACGGCGAGCTGATCATCGGCGATTCCCACGATTATGGCAGCGATGCCTCGCCGTTCAACGCCGAAGCGGTGGACCGCCTGATGCTCGAACTGGCCGAGGACACCCTGGGCATGCGCGTCGAGGTGCTCGAACGCTGGCAGGGCGTGTACGGCGCGCGCGGTCCGGCGCCGTTCTCGCAGCTGGCGATCGAGCCGGGGATCAGCGCGGTGCTGATGCACACCGGCGTCGGCATGAGCGTGGGCCCGGCGCTGGGCGAACGGACCATCGCCGGGCTGTTCGGCTGAGGCCGCTGTCATCGCCCTGTCACCGGACCGTCATGCCGATCTGTTAAGCAGGAAGGCCGCCGGCCCGGCCCAGGGCGATGCCACTTTCAGCGAGCGCGAATGAACCAACGCTTTGCCCAGGACCCCTGGGATTCCGACCTGTTCGGGTTGCTCTACGGTTACCGCTTCCGCCCCGGCGAGCGCGGCCAGGAGCTGGACTCCAATGCCGCGCTGCGCTGGCTGGCGGCGCCGGGGGAGGGCGAGGAATTCGTCTGGTTGCACCTGAACCTCGCCCATGTCGCCTGCGAGCGCTGGATGAAGTCGCACCTTGACCTGCCGGATACCTTTTTCGAAACCCTGCGCGAAGGCTCGCGCTCGACACGCATCGAGCACGTCGACGGGGCGCTGCTCGCGGTAGTCAACGACGTGGTGTTCAACTTTGGCAGCGTCTCGTCGGACGTGGCGACACTCTGGGTCTGCGCGCGTAGCCGTCTGCTGATCACCGCGCGCATGCAGCCGCTGCGCTCGGTGGATCGCCTGCGTTCCTCGGTGCGCCATGGCGAAAGCTTCGGCTCGCCGGTGGAGCTGCTTGTGCATCTGCTGCGCGACCAGGGCGACATCCTTACCCAGATCGTCCGCGAGACCACCGTCGGCGTGGACAACATCGAGGACCGCCTGCTGTCGCAGAACCTCTCCGACAACCGCGCCGACCTCGGCGCCATGCGTCGCGTACTGGTGCGCCTGCAGCGCCTGCTGGCGTTGGAGCCGAGCTCCCTGCTGCGTCTGCTGAACCGACCGCCACGCTGGCTGAAGGAGGCTGACGTACTCGACCTGCGCGAGGCCACCGAGGAGTTCTCCCTGGTGATCAACGACCTCACCGCGCTGGGCGAGCGCATCAAGCTGCTGCAGGAAGAGATCGCCGCGCAGATCAACGAGCAGAGCAACCGCACCCTGTTCACCCTCACCGTGGTCACGGTGCTGGCGCTGCCGATCAACATAGTCGCCGGCTTCTTCGGCATGAACGTCGGCGGCGTCCCGCTGGCCAGCGATCCGCACGGTTTCTGGGTGCTGGTGATGCTGGTGGCGAGCTTCACCCTGCTGGCCTGGCGCTGGGCCTTCCGCAAGCGCGACGACGCCTGACCGGCGCTCGGTCCGTCACCGGCCTGACATCGGGTTCTACTAGGCTGAAAGTAAGAAATTTCCTACTTGCGAGGTGCCGCCATGACCTTGATCGATGAAAGCCTGATGCACCGCATCCACAGCGAATTGCTCGACCAGAGCGACGAAGAGCTGGAGCTGGAGCTGCTGGAAGACATGCGCAGCCTCGACGCGCTGTTCGATGAGCACATTCCCGACGACGATGAGGAAAAGAACGCCCGGCGCCGCTACTTCCGCGAGCTGTTCCGCCTGCAGGGCGAGTTGGTGAAGCTGCAGAGCTGGGTGGTGAAGAGCGGGCACAAGGTGGTGATTCTTTTCGAAGGCCGCGACGCCGCCGGCAAGGGGGGGGTGATCAAGCGCATCACCCAGCGCCTCAACCCGCGCGTGTGCCGGGTCGCCGCGCTGCCGGCGCCGAACGACCGCGAACAGACCCAGTGGTACTTCCAGCGCTACGTCTCGCACCTGCCGGCGGCGGGGGAGATCGTGCTGTTCGACCGCAGCTGGTACAACCGCGCCGGGGTCGAGCGGGTGATGGGCTTTTGCAGCGACGAGCAGTACGAGGAGTTCTTCCGCAGCGTGCCGGAGTTCGAGCGCATGCTCGCGCGTTCGGGCATCCAGCTGATCAAGTACTGGTTCTCGATCAGCGACGACGAGCAGCACCTGCGCTTCCTCAGCCGCATCCACGACCCGCTCAAGCAGTGGAAGCTCAGCCCCATGGACCTGGAGTCGCGGCGGCGCTGGGAGGCCTACACCAAGGCCAAGGAAATCATGCTCGAACGCACCCACATCCCCGAGGCGCGCTGGTGGGTGGTGCAGGCCGACGACAAGAAGCGCGCACGGCTCAACTGCATCCATCACCTGCTCGGGCAGATTCCCTACGAGGACATCGAGCATCCGGCGGTGCAGCTGCCGGCACGGCAGCGCAACAAGGACTACGTGCGCATCCCGACGCCGAAGCAAATGATGGTGCCGGAGGTTTATTGATTGCGGTCCGCGCCCGTCGATTACTGGCACGGTGCTTTTCGTAGGAGCGAGCTTGCTCGCGAACAGGCCTGCGACGGCGTGGCCGGTAAGAGGTTCGCGAGCAAGCTCGCTCCTACATTTAGAGGCGTCCGGATCAGCCGTGGTAATGGCGATTAGCGCGGTGTAGCGGCGTACAACCGCGAACGGTTGTACGCCCTACGCCAACTCCCGGGACATGAATTGTCACACTCGCCGCGCATGCTGGCGCGGTCATCTCCCGCAAGCAGGACTGCCGCATGACTACCGATTCCCTGGCCAGCGACGCCGTTGCCACCGCCGGCCGGCCTCACCTCGACGGCAAACCCGGCCGGCTCACCGCCCTGGTGTTCTACGCGCTGCTCGCCACCGGCCTGCTGTTCTCCGCCTGGAGCCTGATCCAGGACGTCGACGACGTCGCCAGCGCGGTCACCACCTGGACGCCTTTCCTGTTGCTCGGCGTGGCCTTGCTGATCGCCCTGGGCTTCGAGTTCGTCAACGGTTTCCACGACACCGCCAACGCGGTGGCCACGGTCATCTATACGCATTCGCTGCCGCCGCACTTCGCAGTGGTCTGGTCCGGCTGCTTCAACTTCCTCGGCGTGCTGCTCTCCAGCGGCGCGGTGGCCTTCGGCATCATCGCCTTGCTGCCGGTGGAGCTGATCCTGCAGGTCGGTTCCTCGGCGGGCTTCGCCATGGTCTTCGCCCTGCTGATCGCCGCGATCCTTTGGAACCTGGGCACCTGGTGGCTCGGCCTGCCGGCGTCGTCCTCGCACACCCTGATCGGCTCGATCATCGGTGTCGGCGTGGCCAACGCCCTGATGCACGGTCGTGACGGCACCGCCGGTGTGGATTGGGCGCAGGCGACCAAGGTCGGCTATTCGCTGCTGCTCTCGCCGCTGATCGGCTTCGTCTTCTCGGCCCTGCTGTTGCTGGTGCTGCGCCTGCTGGTGAAGAACCGTGCGCTGTACAAGGCGCCGAAGACCAAGACGCCGCCGCCATGGTGGATCCGCAGCCTGCTGGTGCTGACCTGCACCGGGGTGTCCTTCGCCCACGGCTCCAACGACGGGCAGAAGGGCATGGGCCTGATCATGCTGATCCTGATCGGCACAGTGCCCATGGCCTATGCGCTGAACCGCACCATCCCGGCGGACCAGACCACCCAGTTCGTGGTCCTCGCCGAGGCCACCCAGCAGTCGCTGCAGCGCAGCGCGCCCGGAGCCGCGCCGGCCGACCCGCGGCCGGTGCTGTCCGACTACATCCGTACCCACCAGGTGACTTCCGCGCTGCTGCCCTCGCTGGCCAGCCTGACCGGCAGCATCGGCAGCGAGGTGAAGAACTACGGCAGCCTGGCGCGAGTGCCGGCCGAGGCGATGGCCAACGTGCGCAATGACATGTACCTCGCCTCCGAGGCGATCCGCCTGATCGACAAGGACAAGGTCGGCAACTTCGACGCCGACACCCAAGAGCGCCTGCTGGCCTTCAAGGGCAAGATCGACGACGCCACACGCTTCATCCCGCTGTGGGTGAAGGTCGCCGTGGCCATCGCCCTGGGCATGGGCACCATGGTCGGCTGGAAGCGCATCGTGGTGACGGTCGGCGAGAAGATCGGCAAGACCCACCTGACCTATGCCCAGGGTGCCTCGGCGGAAGTGGTGGCGATGCTGACCATTGGCGCGGCGGACATGTACGGCCTGCCGGTGTCGACTACCCACGTGCTGTCCTCGGGCGTGGCCGGGACCATGGCGGCGAATGGCTCCGGCCTGCAGATGCGCACCCTGCGCAACTTGCTGATGGCCTGGGTGCTGACCCTGCCGGCGGCGATGGTGCTGTCCGCCTCGTTGTACTGGCTGTTCACCCGGCTGTTCTGACGGCCGTCCGGTATAGAAACGCCGCCCTTTGGGGCGGCGTTTTCGTTTGGGTTCGCGAGCCCGCTCGCTCCTACGAAGTGCGAGTGTTTGTCTGTAGGTGCGCGCGCACCCGCAAGGCAGAATCTCCCCTTTTGGGTGCTTGATATATCGAACGAGCGGTGCGTATTTTGTACAGGTCGCACGTCCTGTGCGACGCGTACTACAAGGATAAGAAGTCATGACTAGCGAAGGACGCAGCCCGCTCGCCGAGCGCCTGGCTGGAGTCGAAGAGATCGAATGCGTCACCCCCGACCTCAACGGGGTGCCGCGCGGCAAAGTGATGACCGGCGAGGGCTTCCTCTCCGGGCGGCGCCTGCAACTGGCCCGTGGCGTTTTGCTGCAGTGCATCATGGGCGGCTACCCGCCGGCGCGCTTCTACGGCAGCGACGACGGCGACCTGGCGCTGGTCGCCGAGCCGACCCAGGTACACCGCCTGCCCTGGAGCGACAGCCCGCGAGCCCTGGCGATCTGCGATGCGGTGGAACTCGACGGCAAACCGTCCGGGCTGTCCAGCCGCGGCCTGCTCAAGCAGATGGTGGCGCGCTACGCCGCCCACGGCTGGAAGCCGGTCGTCGCCACCGAGCTGGAGTTCTTCGTCTTCGCCCCCAACCCCGATCCGCACGAGCCGTTCCAGCCGCCGCTGGGGCTCGATGGTCGGCGCGAGATGGGCCACTCGGCGTTCAGCGTGTCGTCCAACAACGGCCTGCGCCCGTTCTTCGAGGATGTCTATCGCTGCATGGCTGCGGTGGGCCTCGAGCGCGACACCTTCATGCACGAGATGGGCACCAGCCAGTTCGAGATCAACTTCCTGCATGGCGACCCGGTGCTGCTGGCCGACCAGACCTTCCTGTTCAAGCACCTGCTCAAGGAAGTGGCGCTCAAGCACGGGCTGATCGTGGTGTGCATGGCCAAGCCGCTGGCGCACACGCCGGGCAGTTCCATGCACATCCACCAGAGCGTGGTGGATGGGGAAGGGCGCAATATCTTCAGCGACGCCAATGGCGAAGCCACGCCGGCCTTCCGTCACTTCATCGGTGGCCAGCAGGCCTGCCTGGCCGACTTCACCCTGCTGTTCGCGCCCAACGTGAACTCCTTCCAGCGCCTCTGCCATCCCTACGCCTCGCCGAACAACGCCTGCTGGTCGCACGACAACCGTGCCGCCGGCCTGCGCATCCCGGCCAGCCCGCCGGTGGCGCGGCGCGTGGAGAACCGCCTGCCGGGCGCCGACGCCAACCCTTACCTGGCCATTGCCGCGAGCCTCGCTGCCGGCCTGCACGGCATCGAGAACGAGCTGGAGCCCAGCGCGCCCATCCAGGGCGAGTTCCAGGTGCCCGACGAGCTGCTGCTGCCGTGCACCATGTACGACGCCTTGCAGCGCCTCAAACGCAGCGAACTGGCCCGGAAAGTGTTCGGTGCCGAGTTCGTCGACGGCTATGCGGCGACCAAGGAAATGGAGCTGCTGAGCTTCTTCGACGAAATCACGCCGTGGGAGCGTCGGGTCCTGGCCGCCCAGGCCTGATCCAGCAATCGCGGCGGCAAGGGCTTGCCGCCGTTTTACCCGGCGACGACAGCTTCTGCTGCGTCGCCGTCAATGGACTCGACTCGCCGGTCACCAGGCTCTAGATTGGTAGCCCAACGCCCGCCTCGCCGCGGGCGCTTTTGTGCAGTAGGGCGGCCACTTGCCCGCCCTTGATGGACCCGGAGGTCTGATGCGGATTTTCACTGCCTTCCGTGCGCTTTATTTCGCCACTATCGCCTTGCTCACCGGCTCCGGCCTGCTGAGTACCTACCTCGGATTACGCCTGGCGGCGGAGAAGGTCGACGGCCTCTGGATCGGCGCCATGATGGCGGCCTACTACGCCGGCCTCGTGCTCGGCGGCAAGATCGGCCACCGGCTGATCGCCCGGGTCGGGCACATCCGCGCCTACGGCGGTTGCGGCGGCCTGGTGGTTGCAGCCGTGCTGGGCATCGGCCTGACCCACTGGCCGGAGGGCTGGCTGGTCCTGCGCATGCTCATCGGCATGGGCATGATGTGCCAGTACATGGTCATCGAGAGCTGGCTCAACGAGCAGGCCGAAGCCCGTCAGCGCGGCGCGGTATTCGCCGGCTACATGGTCGCTTCCTACCTGGGCCTGGTGGCCGGCCAGCTGATCCTGGTGCTGCACCCGGGGCTGGGCCCGGACATGCCGATGATGATCGCGCTGTCCTTCGCCCTGTCGCTGATCCCGGTGTCGATCACCCACAAGGTCCACCCGGCGCCCATGCGCCCGGCGCCGCTTGAGCCGCGCTTCTTCCTCAAGCGGGTGCCGCAGTCGCTGACCACGGTGCTGGTTTCCGGGTTGGTGATCGGTTCCTTCTACGGCCTGGCGCCGCTGTACGCCACCGACCAGGGCCTGAGCGTCGAGCAGATCGGCGTCTTCATGGGCGTGTGCATTTTCGCCGGCCTCTTGGTGCAGTGGCCGCTGGGCTGGCTTTCGGATCGTTACGACCGCGCCATGCTCATCCGCAATGCCGCGATCCTGCTGCTGATCTCCGCATTGCCGCTGGCGATTCTGCCGTCCTGGCCGATGGAGGCGATGCTGCCGATGGGCTTCGTCGTCTGCCTGGTGCAGTTCACCCTGTATCCGCTGGCGGTGGCTTTCTCCAACGACCACGTCGAGGGCGAGCGGCGGGTTTCGCTGACCGCCATGCTGCTGGTCACCTTCGGCGTCGGCGCTTGTATCGGCCCGCTGGTGGCCGGTGCGCTGATGCGCGAGTTCGGGCCGAACATGCTCTATGCCTTCGCTGCGGCCTGCGCCTGCATCCTGATCCTGCGCGTACATCCGGAGAAGGTCAGCGGCCTGCACCGGGTCGACGAGGCGCCGGTCAAGCACGTGCCGACGCCGGACAGCCTGGCCAGCTCGCCGCTGTCGGCGGCGCTCGACCCGCGCGTCTCCAACGCGGCGGTGGCCGAGCAGATGAAGCCGACCGAAGCCAAGGCGCCGATGCCGGAAGCCGAAGAGGAAAGTCGCCCGGGCTAGGGCAGGGGATGCGCCCGCCGAATGGCGGGCGCCGACTAGAACAGCTCGTCTTTCTCGAAGCGACGGGCTTCGCGCTGCAGCTGGTAGACGAAGCGCTCGATGTGGCGCTGCTCCAGACCGCTCATGCGATGGAAGCGCAGGCCGGCGAAACTCACGTCGGCCTTTTCGTCGAAATGCACATGGCGCAGTTCGACTTCCACGGTGATGGCGCCGAACGGCAGGCGTGCGATGAAGCGATCGTAGACCTGGCCGGTCTGCAGGCGCTCGCTCACGTTGCCGCCGAAGCGCACCTTGCAGCCGGTGGCGGAGATATCCAGCAGAGTGCCGGTAACCGCTGCCTTGAGCTTCTGCCCACCCAGCTCCACGGCAACCGGCTGACCCTGCTGGATCGCTGCGCGATAGGCGTTGCGGCGCTGGTGGTAGAGCATTTCCGCGGGGAACGGCAGCCAGTAGCAGCGCGAGCCGTCCAGTTCGCTGACCTGTGCACCCTGCTTGCAATCCCAGGCGATGCGCACGCCCTCGTGGAAGGCTTCGATGCGGAAGGCCTCGCCATTCTGCAGGTAGCGCTCGCCGTCATTGGGGATGAGTTCGTCCAGGGCGACGCGGTTGCGTTCGCGCTCGATGGCGACGACGAAGCTCTGGAAGCGCTGGTTGCGCTCGGCGAAGGTGATGACCAGGGGATCGTGGCTTTCCATGAGGGTTCGCAGGTTGGCCTGAATTTCCACAGGCGCCTTGAGCATCTTCGGCGGTTGCGGGCCATTTTCCTCGGCGAACGGGCTCGACACGGTCCTCGGGTCTCCAATTGTGGTTGTTATGAGCTGCACGGGGGCGACGGCATTGTGCCGTAACGTCGGGGACGATACTAGAACTCAGGCCTGGCTGAGAGGACGCTGGCGGTTGCCCTGGGTGGCGCTGCCGCGGCGGTCGTAGAGGCTGGGGGTTTCCTGGCCGCGCAGGATGTCCAGCAGCCGGCCGGTGGCGTGCTGGTTGCTGCGGATGACCCGACCATTGCGCAGGTTCGCCTGCTTGCAACGCTCCAGGAGTTCGCCCAGTTCGTCGCTGCGCGCGAGCGTATCGGCATCCACGCTACCCAGCGCGGCGAGCTCGGCGAGACCCTGGCGATCGCTGCTCACGCCAGCCTGTTGCAGCAGCTGGCTGCGCTGCCGGCCGTTGTTCTCCATCTGCTGCAGGAGCGGCAGCTTGGCGTCGAGCAGGCTCTGCAGGCGTTCGAGGTCGCGGGCCTCGAGGGCCTGGAGTTCGTCCTCGATGAGCTGCAGCAGCCGCTGGGCGGCGCCGATATCCTCGGTCAACAGGTGGAGCAGGGGGGCGTTGGGCATCTCGGGCTCGGGGCTTGGGCGTCCAAGGAGTTCCCGGCGCTGGCACCAGGGCTCAGCGCTGGGATTCGAAGTCGAGCAGTTTGCCGGCGACTTTCTGGCTGTCGACCTTGTAGCTGCCATCGGCGATGGCCTGCTTCAGTCGCGCGACCTTTTCCGAGTCGACGACAGGTTGGTCTTTCAGCTGGTCGCTGGCTTTCTGCAGTTGCTGGGCAGTGCTGCTCAGCTGCACGGGTTCACCGCTGTTTTGGGCCGGGGTGCTGGCGGTCGGTTCGCTACCGGCGGCTTCGCTCGGGCCGCTTTTGGCCTTGCCGGTGCTGCCGGTACTGGCCGGAGCGCTGGCATTGTTCAGCCGGTTGAAGTCGATGACCATGGTATTTAGCCTCTGGGGGTTCAGGACGCTTGCCAAAGGTTTCGGCCGCCGCCGGGAAAACTTTAGGGCGACTTTTTGTGCGTCTTCCCACAGTTTAGTGAAGGCTGGCGCGTCAGCGCCAGACTTCCGTCACTAGAGCGCTACCTGAACCGCTCCGGCCTCCACCACCTGGGCCTTGATGATGCGCTGCGAACTGAGGTTTCGCACGCGAATCTGCTCGCCGGGCACGCCATCGGCCAGGGCCTCGCCCTGCATGGCCACGGTGACCGAGCCGGTCAAGGCTCGAATCACCACCTGATCTCCTTTGTGAACGACTGCTGCCTGCTCCAGGAATACCGGGGCGAGCACCTGGTCGTTGGTGGTCGGACGCTTGAGCTTCTGCCCGACCGCGCGGTCCGGTTCGGTGAGGTAGCCCTGGCCGAGCTGGCCGACGTCGCGCTCGACGACACTGATGTCGCCCGGCTCGATGACGTGATCGCGCTTGAGCGGCTGGGTGGTCACCACCACCTGGCGGTAGAGGTGCACGGTGGCCGGAATGTACACGGTCCACGGCGAACTGCCGTCGCAGCGCACCTGCACCGTCACCCGGCCGAGCGGCTGCGCCGGGCTTTCCAGCGACTGCGACAGGTCCTTGTCGCATTGCGCCAGGCGCAGGCGCGGATCGAGGCGCGCCACTTCGATTTCGTAGCGTGCGTCGATGCCGCTGTTACGTAGATAATCTTCAACCTTGAACTCAAGAAACCCCTGGGTCGAGCCGATAAGGATTTCGGGAGCGGTGAAGTCCTCTGCCTGGGCCATGCCCAGTCCGAACAGGCCGGTCGCCCCCAGAACTCCGCAGAGTGTCCGGACGCGTTTTCGGGACTGTCGGAAAAATGTCGTTGACTGTTTCATGCAACGATCCAAGCAATGCTCGTGCCGCTTGGCGTGGAATCGCGCTGCGGCGGCAAATGGAGGCGCAATGGCCGGAGTCATGGATTCGGTCAACCAGCGCACGCAGCTGGTTGGCCAGAATCGTCTCGAGTTACTGCTGTTCCGGCTGGATGGCAGCCAGCTCTACGGCATCAACGTGTTCAAGGTGAAAGAGGTACTGCAGTGCCCGCGCCTGACCGTGATGCCCAAGTCCAGTCCGGTGGTGCGCGGTGTGGCGAACATCCGCGGCGGCACCATCCCGATCCTCGACCTGTCGCTGGCCACCGGCCGCCGCGGCTTGCGCGATATCGAAAACAGTTTCGTGATCATCACCGAGTACAACACCAAGGTGCAGGGCTTCCTGGTGCACTCGGTGGAACGCATCGTCAACATGAACTGGGGCGAGATCCATCCGCCGCCCAAGGGCACCGGCCGCGATCATTACCTGACGGCGGTCACTCGTGTGGACAAGCAGCTGGTGGAAGTCATCGACGTGGAGAAGATCCTCGCCGAAGTGGCGCCGACCAGTGAGGAAATCTCCGAGGGCGTCGTGGATGCCGATACCCAGGCTCGCGCGATCAGCAAGCGCGTGCTGGTGGTGGACGACTCCTCCGTGGCCCGCAAGCAGCTGGTGCGCTGCCTGGAAACTGTCGGTGTCGAAGTGCTGGCGCTCAATGACGGCCGCCAGGCGCTGGACTACCTTCAACAGATGCTGGATGCCGGCGGTAAGCCGGGCGAGGAGCTGTTGATGGTGATTTCCGACATCGAAATGCCGGAGATGGACGGATACACGCTGACAGCAGAAATTCGCCATGATCCGCGACTGCAGGATTTGCATATTCTCCTGCATACTTCGTTGTCGGGGGTGTTCAACCAGGCGATGGTCAGGAAGGTCGGCGCCGACGATTTCCTGGCCAAGTTCCGTCCGGACGACCTGGCGGCACGAGTAGCCGAACGGATTCGCGCGTTCGACGCACGTTGACACGGGGAACACCCGCAAGGTGACCACGGGCGGCCCCAGTGCCGTCCAAGGCCGGGGTCGACTCCGGCCTGCACGGTGCCGCAGTGGGCATCGGGCCAACACAAAGGGGCGTTCATAGGTGACATCAACCAATCTGGAATTCGAGCTGTTCCGGGACTTCCTGGAAAAGACCTGTGGCATCGTGCTGGGTGCCAACAAGCAGTACCTGGTCGCCAGCCGTCTGAACAAGTTGATGGAACAGCAGGGCATCAAGACGCTCGGCGAATTGGTGCAGAAGATCCAGGGCCCGTCGCGCGGTCAATTGCGCGAGCTGGTCGTGGATGCCATGACCACCAACGAAACCCTCTGGTTTCGCGACACCTATCCCTTCGAGGTGCTGAAGAACCGCGTGCTGGCCGAGAGCATCAAGGCCAGTCCCGGACAGCGCCTGCGCATCTGGTCGGCGGCCTGTTCGTCGGGCCAGGAGCCCTACTCGCTGTCGATGACCATCGACGAGTTCGAGAAGACCAACCTCGGCCAGCTCAAGGCCGGCGTGCAGATCGTGGCGACCGACCTTTCCGGCTCCATGCTCAACGCTTGCCGCGCCGGCGAGTACGACAGCCTGGCGATCGGCCGCGGCCTGTCCCAGGAGCGCCTGCAGCGCTACTTCGACGCCAAGGGGCCGGGACGCTGGGCAGTGAAGCCGGCAATCAAGAGCCGCGTCGAGTTCCGCGCGCTGAACCTGCTGGACAGCTACGCGAGCCTCGGCAAGTTCGACCTGATCTTCTGCCGCAACGTGCTCATCTATTTCTCCGCCGAGATCAAGCGCGACATCCTGCTGCGCATGCACGCCGCGCTGAAGCCGGGCGGCTACCTGTTCCTCGGCGCCTCCGAAGCGCTCAACGGCCTGCCGGATCATTACCAGATGGTCCAGTGCAACCCGGGGATCATCTACAAGGCCAAGTAGGCCGTGGCCGGACCGGCGTTGCGGCCGGCCCGTGCATCTGGTGCAGGCCTATCGGTCTGTTGCCGATCCGATCTCCCTCTCCCCACCCCTCTCCCGCAAGCGGGAGAGGGGGCTGTCCGGCGTGTGCGGAAATCCCGGCGTCATCCTGCAGGAGCGGATTCATCCGTGAACCGTACGGCACCGTGATCCCTGTAGGAGCGGCCCATGGCCGCGAATCGCGCGCATGGCGCGCTCCTACAGGTTCAAATTGGCGCGAGAATTTTCGCGGATGAATCCGCTCCTGCATGACCTGGAAGGGAAGCTCGATGCGCGACTGTAGGAGCGGACCTTGTCCGCGAAAAATCGCAGGCGCAGCCTCGCACTCGCGGAGATCACGGGAAGCTGCGAGCGGAGCTCGAACACCCCGTCAAAAGGGCAGGGCACCCTTGCCGCCAGGCGGAAATGCCTTGCCGCTTGCCGCGATTTGCCGCCTCTTGCCGCTCTTGATCTTTGCTTAATGCCTTGATTTAAAAGGGTTTTATATTTTGGCACGCACCTTGCTGAAGTGATGGCAAGCCCACACCGGCAAACAGGTTCGTGACCATGAGCATCAGCTTCGATACCGCCCTCGGCATCCATCAGCAGGCCCTCAGCTTCCGCTCACAGCGCGCCGAGGTCCTGGCCAACAACCTGGCCAACGCCGACACGCCGAACTACAAGGCACGCGACATGGATTTCGCCTCGGTGCTCGCGGCCCAGTCCGGCAATGCCCAGCGCGGCAACTTCGCCACCACACTCACCAACTCCCGGCACATCGAAGCCGACGGCGTGAGCCTGAGCGACGACGCGCTGAAGTACCGCATTCCGGCCAACCCCGCGCTCGACCAGAACACCGTCGACGCGCAGGTCGAGCAGGCGAAGTACGCCGAGAACGCCACCCAGTTCCAGGCCAGCTTCACCTTCCTCAACAGCAAGTTCAAAGGTCTGATGACCGCCATTCGCGGGGAGTGATCGCCATGTCTCTGGCCAGTGTCTTCAACATCGCCGGTACCGGCATGAGTGCCCAGACCACCCGTCTGAACACCACCGCCTCCAACCTCGCCAACGCCGAGAGCGTGTCCTCGAGCATCGATCAGACCTACCGCGCGCGCCATCCGGTGTTCTCCGCGATGTTCCAGCAGGCCCAGGGCGACCAGGGCTCGCTGTTCGACGACGGCAACAACCAGGCCGGCAGCGGTGTGCAGGTGCTCGGCGTGGTCGAGGATCAGAGCCCGCTGGTGCCGCGCTACGAGCCGAACCATCCGGCTGCCGACGCCAACGGCTACGTGTACTACCCGAACGTCAACGTGGTGCAGGAGATGGCCGACATGATCTCCGCCAGCCGCTCGTTCCAGAGCAATGCGGAAATGATGAACACCGCCAAGCAGATGATGCAGAAGGTGCTGACCCTGGGTCAGTGAGTCGCCGCCTCGAAGGATAGAAAATGACCACCACTTCCAGCGCCACCAACAGCAGCTCCAGCGCCTCGATCCTGTCGGCACTCAACGCCGGCTCGTCGAGTTCGTCGAGCTCTACTGCGGAAACCGGCACCAGCTCGCTGGGCAAGGATTCGTTCCTGCAGCTGCTGGTCACCCAGCTGAACAACCAGAACCCACTGGACCCGCAGGACAACACCCAGTTCGTCTCGCAGCTGGCGCAGTTCAGTAGCCTGGAGAGCATGGAGAACCTGGATACCACCCTGGGCTCCTTCTACTCCTCCTTCCAGTCCTCGCAGGCCCTGCAGGCTTCGTCGCTGGTCGGCCGCTCGGTGATAGTCGCCTCCGGCAAGGCCCAGCTCGACGATCCGACTGCCGGTGTCGCGGGCACCCTGGTGATGCCTTCGGCCGGCGACGGCACCGCGGTGAAGATCTACGACGCCGACGGCGACCTGGTGCGCACCATCGACATGGGCACGCAGAAGAGCGGCAACATCGACTTCAAGTGGGACGGCAAGGACGACAGCGGCAACCTGGTGGATGCCGGCGCCTACACCTTCAAGGCCACCTCGACGATCGATGGCACCAGCACCGCGCTGACCACCTACCTGCCGGCGACGGTGAACAGCGTCACGCTGGGCCAGAACGGCGCGAGCATGACCCTCAATCTCGCTGGCATCGGCGCCGTCTCGGCCTCCAGCATCCAGACCATTGGCAAATAATCACGCCGTCCTTCGGCACGGGAGCTGATCCATGTCTTTCAATACCGCCCTGAGTGGACTGAACGCCGCGAGCACTGACCTGAACGTGACCGGCAACAACATCGCCAACGTCGGCACCACCGGCTTCAAGTCGTCGCGCACCGAGTTCGCCGACCTCTATGCCTCTTCCATGCTCGGCACCGGGCGCAATGCCGTGGGCAGCGGGGTCATCACCCAGTCGGTGTCCCAGCAGTTCACCCAGGGCAACCTGAGCAACACCGGTCGCAGCCTGGACCTGGCCATCAGCGGCAACGGCTTCTTCATGACCAGCGACAACGGCTCGCGCATCTATACCCGTAACGGCACCTTCAATACCGACGCCGCCGGCTACATCATCGACGGCTCTGGCAACCGCCTGCAGGGTTACGGCGTGAGCTCCACCGGTTCGGTGGTCAACGGCGTGATCACCGACCTCAAGGTCGATACTGCCAACCAGCCGCCGAGCCCGACCTCGAAGATCACCTCGACCCTGAGCCTGAATTCCAAGGCCACCACTCCGACCACCACGCCGTTCGACGCGACCAACTCGGACACCTACAACTGGTCGACCTCGGTGGATATCTACGACTCCCAGGGCAACTCGCACACCATGACGAACTACTTCGTCAAGGACAGCAGCAACAACTGGAGCATGTACAGCCTGGTTGACGGCCGCTCGCCGACCAACCCGGCCAGCACCACGCCGATGACCACCCAGCTCACCTTCAGCAGCGCCGGCCAGCTCACCGGGATCAGCTCCACCGACCTGACGGTGAACGCCGACAACAGCCTGACCCTGAACGGCTGGGTGCCGGCCGCGGTCACCAACGCCAACACCAATCCGGTGACCTGGGGTGCCAACGGCGCGGCGGCCGCTTCCGGCGGCATCAACATGGACTTCACCAAGACCACCCAGACCAACGCCAGCTTCGCGGTCACCGCAGTGACCCAGGACGGCTACTCCACAGGCCAGATGTCCGGCCTGTCGGTGGCCGAGGACGGGCAGATGTACGCCACCTACACCAACGGCCAGTCCAAAGTGATCGGTCAGGTGATTCTCGCCAACTTCGCCAACACCCAGGGCCTGACCCCGGTGGGCAATACCGGCTGGAAGCAGTCGCTGGCTTCCGGCGAGGCGGTGGTGGGCACACCGACCTCCGGCACCCTGGGTTCGGTGGGCTCCGGTTCGCTGGAAGAATCCAACGTCGACCTCACCGCGCAGCTGGTGAACCTGATCGTGGCGCAGCGCAACTACCAGGCGAACGCCAAGACGGTCCAGACCGAAAGCACCATCTCCGACGCGATCATCAACATCCGCTAACGGCGGCAAGGCGTCTTGCCGCTGGCGGCAGTCCGTCGCCGCCAGCGGTCCCTCCAGGCTCCCTCGGGAGCCTTCTGTTTTTGTTTTTCCCTTTCATATCAGCGTTTTATTCTTATTTTTCAGATTTGGCACAGCCCTTGCTGAAGTACCTCCAGCAGCGCCGGGAAACCGACCCGGCCTTGGAGGATCACCTTGGACAGAATGCTCTACGTCGCCATGAGCGGGGCCAGCCAGAACACCCTGGCGATGCAGGCCCACGCCAACAACCTGGCGAACATTTCCACCACCGGATTCCGTCGGGATTTCGAGCAGGCGCGTGCCATGCCGGTCTTCGGCGACAGTTTTCCGGCGCGTGTGTACGCCATGAGCGAACGGCCGGCCACCGACTTCAGCGGCGGCTCCCTGCAGGAAACCGGACGTGACCTCGACGTAGCTGCCAAGGGCAATGCCTGGATCGCCGTGCAGGCGCCGGACGGCGGTGAAGCCTACGTGCGCACCGGCAGCCTGGAAATCGACGCGCTCGGCCAGCTGCGTACCGGCGACGGCATGCCGGTGCTGGGCAATGGCGGGCCGATCGCCGTGCCGCCGGAAGAGAAGATCGACATCGGCGAGGACGGCACCATCACCATCCGCGGCCAGGGCAACAACCCCAATGCGCTGGCCACCGTCGACCGCATCAAGCTGGTCACCCCGGATCCCAAGCAGCTGGAGAAGGGCCCCGACGGCCTGATCCGCGTCGCCCAGGGCCAACCGGCGCCGCAGGCCGACGCCAATGCCAGCGTGCAGTCCGGCTTCCTCGAATCGAGCAACGTCAACGCGGTGGAAGAGATGACCTCGATTCTCGCGCTGTCCCGCCAGTTCGAGCTCCACGTGAAGATGATGCGCACCGCCGAGGATGACTCCCAGGCGGCGGCAAAGGTTTTGCAAATTAGCTAATCACCCGGTAGAGGCGTCATGAATCCGACGCCCGAGGAGAACCGACATGCTTCCGGCTCTGTGGGTCAGCAAGACGGGCTTAGCCGCCCAGGACATGAACCTGACCACCATTTCCAACAACCTGGCCAACGTCTCGACCACCGGCTTCAAGCGCGATCGCGCCGAATTCCAGGACCTGCTGTACCAGATCAAGCGTCAGCCCGGCGCCAACTCGACCCAGGACAGCCAGCTGCCCTCGGGCCTGCAGCTGGGCACCGGCGTGCGCATCGTCGGCACCCAGAAGAACTTCACCGCCGGCAGCCTGCAGACCACCGACAACCCGCTGGACATGGCGGTCAACGGTCGCGGCTTCTTCCAGGTGCTGACCCCGGACGGCACCGTCGCCTATACCCGCGACGGCAGCTTCCACCTGAACTCCGACGGCCAGATCGTCACCTCCAACGGCAACGCCCTGGAGCCGGCCATCGTGGTCCCGGCGGAAACCCAGACCTTCACCGTCGGCACCGACGGCACCGTCTCGGTCACCGTCGCCGGCAACTCCACGCCGCAGGTGATCGGCAACATCCAGACCGCCGACTTCATCAACCCGGCGGGCCTGCAGGCCAACGGCAACAACCTGTTCCTGGAGACCGCTTCCAGTGGTGCGCCGCAGGTCGGCACGCCGGGCCTCAACGGCCTGGGCACCGTACAGCAGAACACCCTGGAGAACTCCAACGTCAGCGTGGTGGAAGAGATGGTGAACATGATCACCACCCAGCGCGCCTACGAAATGAACTCCAAGGTGATTTCCACCGCCGACCAGATGCTGGGCTTCATCAGCCAGAACCTGTGATGAGTGACCGGGCCGCGAGGCCCGGGTAGTTGAAAGCTCTCCCCGAGAGGTAGTTGCAATGAACCGTTTCCACGTCCTTCCGCTGCTGGCGATCACCGCACTGGCTGGTTGCGTCAGTCCTCCGCCGAAGCCGGACGATCCCTACTACGCACCGGTCATGCCGCGTACCCCGATGCCGGCGGCGCAGAACAACGGTTCCATCTATCAGTCCGGGTTCGAGAACAACCTCTACGGCGATCGCAAGGCGTTCCGCGTCGGCGACATCATCACCGTGACCCTCAACGAGAAGACCCAGGCGAGCAAGAAGGCCAACTCGGATGTCTCCAAGGACAGCAAGAACAAGCTGGGCGTGACCTCGCTGTTCGGCAGCACACCGTCGACCGATAACCCGTTCGGCAGTGGCAGCCTGAACCTCGGCGCCGAGTACAACGGCAGCCGCGAATCCAAGGGCGACAGCTCGGCGGGGCAGAGCAACAGCCTGACCGGCTCGATCACCGTGACCGTGGCCGAAGTCATGCCCAACGGCATCCTCGCTGTACGCGGTGAAAAGTGGATGACGCTGAACACAGGCAATGAGCTGGTGCGCATCGCCGGCCTGATCCGCGCCGACGACATCGCCACCGACAACACCGTGTCCTCGACCCGGGTCGCCGATGCGCGCATCACCTATTCGGGCACCGGCTCCTTCGCCGACGCCAGCCAGCCGGGTTGGCTGGACCGCTTCTTCCTGAGCCCCCTGTGGCCGTTCTGACGGGGTGACCTGAGATGTCGATGTTCTCTCGCCTGCTCCTTGTCCTCGGCCTGTCCTGCCTGGCGTTCGCCGCCCAGGCCGAGCGCCTGAAGGACATCGCCAGCATCCAGGGCGTGCGCAGCAACCAGCTGATCGGCTACGGCCTGGTGGTCGGCCTCAACGGCACCGGCGACCAGACCACGCAGACCCCGTTCACCCTGCAGACCTTCAACAACATGCTGGCGCAGTTCGGCATCAAGGTGCCGGCCGGCAGCGGCAACGTGCAGCTGAAGAACGTCGCCGCGGTGTCGGTGCATGCCGACCTGCCGCCGTTCGCCAAGCCGGGCCAGACCATCGACGTCACCATCTCCTCCATCGGCAACTCCAAGAGCCTGCGCGGCGGCAGCCTGCTGATGACCCAGCTGAAAGGCATCGACGGCCAGACCTACGCCATCGCCCAGGGCAACCTGGTGGTCGGCGGCTTCGATGCCGAAGGCCGCGACGGCTCGAAAATCACCGTCAACGTGCCGTCGGCCGGGCGCATTCCTTCCGGCGCTACCGTCGAACGTACCGTGCCGAGCGGCTTCGACCAGGGCAACAGCCTGACCCTGAACCTCAACCGTCCGGACTTCACCACCGCCAAGCACATCGTCGACCGCATCAACGACATGCTCGGCCCGGGCGTTGCCCAGGCCATCGACGGCGGTTCCGTGCGGGTCAGCGCGCCGCTGGATCCGAACCAGCGGGTCGATTACATGTCGGTGCTGGAGAACCTCGAAGTGCAGTCCGGCGAGGCGGTGGCCAAGGTCATCATCAACTCGCGTACCGGCACCATCGTCATCGGCCAGAACGTGCGGGTTTCGCCGGCCGCCGTGACCCACGGCAGCCTCACCGTGACCATCACCGAGGACACCCAGGTCAGCCAGCCGGCACCTTTCTCCAACGGCCAGACCGCGGTAACGCCGCGCTCCACCGTCAACGCCCAGCAGGAAGCCAAGCCGATGTTCAAGTTCGGCCCGGGCACCACCCTCGACGAGATCGTCCGGGCGGTGAACCAGGTCGGCGCGGCGCCCAGCGACCTGATGGCCATCCTCGAAGCCCTCAAGCAGGCCGGCGCGTTGCAGGCCGAGCTGATCGTCATCTGAGGACGCCACCATGGACGCACGACTGCTCAACTCCGGCACCGCCAGCAGCGATAGCCAGGCCTACACCGACCTCAATCGCCTGAGCCAGCTCAAGACCGGCGACAAGAACAGCCAGGGCAACATCCGCAAGGTGGCCCAGGAGTTCGAGTCGCTGTTCATGAACGAGATGCTCAAGTCGATGCGCTCGGCCAACGAGGTGTTCGCCAAGGACAACCCGATGAACAGCGAGGCCGGCAAGCAATACCAGGACATGTACGACCAGCAGCTGTCCGTGAGCCTGTCGCGCAACGGCCACGGCATCGGCCTGGCCGACATGCTGGTCAAGCAGATGGACAAGATGCAGGGCGTGCGCCACACCGGCGACAACCCCTTCGCCACGACCCAGGCGCAGACCGACGCCACCAGCCAGGCCCAGGCCACCGGCGAGCGCCAACAGGCGAAGAGCCTGTGGTCTTCCAGCGGCAAACCCTTGCCGGTGCCGGCCGCCGGCCGCGACGACCGCGCCGCGCTGAACGCCCGTCGCCTGGCGCTGCCAGGCAAGCTCAGCGACCGCCAGGTCGCCGGCATCAGCGGCGCCTACACCAGGGCCGCGAGCGACACGCAAGGGCAGTCTCTGGGCAACGACAACTGGCGCCAGGGCAAGGCCTATGACGCGCAGCAGGATGCCAGCCAGGCGAGTGCCGATGCCTCCAGCGCCAAAATGTCGGTCAAGCCGGGCAAGCCGATGTTCGCCTCCGCCGACGACTTCGTCGCCACCATGATGCCGATGGCCGAACGCGCCGCTAAGCGCATTGGCGTCGACCCGCGCTACCTGGTCGCCCAGGCCGCGCTGGAAACCGGCTGGGGCAAGAAGATGATCGCCCAGCGCGATGGCAGCAGCAGCCATAACCTGTTCGGCGTCAAGAGCGGCTCGAACTGGGACGGCGCCTCGGCGCGCGCAGTGACCAGCGAGTACGAGAACGGCAAGCAAGTGAAGGAGGTGGCCTCGTTCCGCGCCTACAACTCCTTCGAGCAGAGCTTCCAGGACTACGTCAGCTTCCTGCAGAACAACGACCGCTATCAGGGCGCGCTGGACTCCACCGCGCGCCCCGACCAATTCATGAAGGAACTGCAACGCGCCGGTTATGCCACCGACCCGCAATACGCGCGCAAGGTGTCGCAGATCGCCAAGCAGATGCAGGTCTACCAGTCCGTCGCCATGGCCGACGCGCCGACCCGGACGCTCTAAGGAAAGCCCATGAACCTGTTATCCATCGGCCTGTCGGGCCTCAACGCCTCGCAGACGGCGCTGACCACCACCGGCAACAACATCACCAACGTCGACACCCAAGGCTACACGCGCCAGCAGTCGGTGCCGGTCGCCTCGGCATCGCAGTTCGCCGGCCAGTACTACGTCGGCACCGGTACCACGGTGCAGGACGTTCGCCGCCTCTACAGCCAGTTCCTGGCCAACCAGCTGCGCGGCGCCACGGCGGTGGACAACGATGCGCAGACCTACCTGACCCAGGTGAACCAGGTCGACTCTTTGCTCTCGGACAGCACCACCGGCCTGTCGACCGTGATGCAGAATTTCTTCGCCTCGCTGCAGACGGCCGTCGCCACGCCCACCGACGCGGCCTCGCGCGGCCTGGTGCTGACCCAGGCGAAAAACCTGGCGCAGCGTTTCAACTCCATCTCCACCCAGCTCGGCACGCAGAACAGCTACGTCAATACGCAGATGGAAAGCCTGGCCGGGCAGGTCACTGACCTCGCCAAGACCATTGCCGGCTACAACCAGGCGATCACCGCGGCCTCGGCCAGCGGCGCCAGCGTCAACGACCTTCTGGACAAGCGCGACCAGGCGGTGGTGCAGCTGTCGAGCATGGTCGGCGTGAGCGTCGTGCAGCAGGGCAGTGCCTACAACCTCTACCTCGGTTCCGGGCAACCGCTGGTGGTCGGCAGCAACGCCTCGACCCTCAGCGCCGGCCCCAGCGCCAACAACCCGTCGCAGGACAGCCTGACCCTGACCAGCGGCAGCGTCGATGTCGATGTCACCTCGGTGGTCACCGGTGGCCAGATGGGCGGCCTGCTGCGCTATCGCACCGATGTGCTGGACACCACCCAGAACGAACTGGGGCGCATGGCGGTGGTGCTCGCCGATACCTTCAACAGCCAGCTGGGCCAGGGCCTGGACCTCAACGGCAATTTCGGCGCCGAACTGTTCAAGGACATCAACGACCCGAGCGTGATCGGCAACCGCAGCCTGGCCAACGCGCACAACGTCGGCACCGGCAACCTGAACGTCAGCATCGACGACAGCAGCGCCCTGACCACCAGCGACTACGAAGTGACCTTCACTTCGGCCACCGGGTATTCGGTGCGTCGTCTGTCCGACGGCCAGTCGATGGGTACCGGCGACCTCACCGACAGCCCGCCGAAGGATTTCGACGGCTTCAGCCTGAGCCAGCAGAGCGTCGGCACCATCCAGGCAGGCGACCGCTTCACGGTGATCCCGACGCGCACCGCCGCCTCCGACATCGGCGTCACCATGACAGATGCCAACCGCCTGGCCTTCGCCGCGCCCGTGGTCGGTTCCACCACCACCGGCAATATCGGCAGCGGCGTCATCAGCGGCACCAGCCTCACCACGCAGCTCGACGCCAGCAACAGCGCCACGCTGCCGGCGGCCATCCAGGCCGGCCTGCCGGTCAAGCTGGTGTTCGACGCCGCCAGCGGCGGCACCCAGGGCTATACCGTCTACGATTCGGCGGGCAACTCCCTGGGCACCGGCAGCATCGTGCCGGGGCAGAGCAACGACATTGCCGTGAACCTGGCCGGCCCGCCGGCGTTCAGCCTGCAGACCACCATCGCTGGCTATCCGGGACAGAACGACAGCTTCACCCTGGCTTTCAACGCCAATGGCGATGCCGACAAGACCAACGGCCAGAAACTCATCGACCTGCAGAGCACCAAGACGGTCGGCAGCGGCACGGGCAGCGGCAGTGGCATGAGCCTCACCGGTGCCTACGCCAGCCTTACCGAGAACGTCGGCGCCACGGCCAACCAGGCGAAGCTCGATGCCACGGCGACCGACGCGGTGCTGACCCAGTCGCAAAGCAACCGCGACTCGCTGTCGGCGGTGAACCTCGACGAGGAAGCGGCGAACCTGGTGAAGTTCCAGCAGTACTACACGGCCTCCGCGCAGATCATCAAGACTGCGCAGACGCTCTTCGACACCCTGATCAACAACATCTGAGGCGGCCGTGATGCGTATTTCCACCCCGCAGATCTTCAACTCCAACATCGACGGCTACCAACGCGGCTACGCCAGCATCGCCAAGACCCAGGAACAGATTTCCAGCGGCGTGCGCATCCAGACGCCGGCGGACGACCCGGTCGGCGCCGCGCGCTTGCTGCAACTGCAACAGCAGCAGGCGCTGCTGACCCAGTACAGCGGCAACATGACCACCGCGACCAACAGCCTGAACCAGGAACAGAGCGTTCTCGATTCGATCAACAGCGCCCTGCAGCGCGCCCGCGAACTGACGCTGTCGGCTGGCGACGGCTCCCTGACCGACGAGGACCGCGGCGCGCTGAGCGACGAGCTTGGGCAGATCCAGAACCAGCTGCTCACCCTGATGAACAGCAAGGACGCCAGCGGCAACTACCTGTTCTCCGGCAGCAAGAGCACTGTGCAGCCCTTCGTGCAGAACGCCGACGGAAGCTACAGCTACCAGGGCGACCAGAGCGCGCTGGACCTGCAGGTGTCCGACAACCTGCTGATGCCGATCAGAGACAGTGGCTGGGGCATCTTCGAGATGGCCGCCAACGCCAGTCGCACCACCAGCTCGCTGACCACCAACCCGAACGCCGACGGCGTGCAGCGAGCGTTCCTCTCGCAGGGCACGGTGACCGACAACACCAGCTACAACGCCGACTTCCGTAGCGGCGCGCCCTACACCTTGAAGGTGCTCAGCGGGACGCAGTACCAGATCCTCGACAGTGGCGGCAACGACGTCACCGCCGAGGCCAATACCAATGGCACCTTCGACGCGACCTCCAGCGACAGCAACACCATCCTGTTCCGCGGCTCGCAGTTCCAGCTCGACGTGTCGCTGGCCAAGGGCGACGATCCCACCCAGATGAACACCCTGGTCGGCGGCTACAGCTTCAGCTTCGGTACCGCACCCGATGCCATGGCGATCAAGCGCAACGCGTCGAACACCTCGGCCGCGCAGATCACCAGCGCCACGGTCAGCAACACCACGGCCTACAACACTCAGTTCCCCAATGGTGGTGTGCAGCTGAAGTTCACCAGTGCCACGACCTACGATGTCTACGCGCTGCCGACCAGCTCCAGCGCCACGCCGATGACCAGCGGAAGCCTTGGCGCCACTTTCCCGCAGACCATCACCGTCGGCGGGGTCGACCTGTCGATCAGCGCGGCGCCGAACACTGGCGACCAGTTCAGCATCACCGCCACCTCGCCGGAACGGCAGAACATCCTCAATACCCTGGGCGACCTGCGCAAGGCGCTGGATACCTCGACCACCAACAACCCCCAGGCCCAACTGGCCATTCGCGACATGGTCGCCAGCGCCGTGAGCAACATCGACAACGGCATGAACCAGGTGCTCAGCACCCAGTCGTCGATCGGCTCGCGGCTGAACACCATCGACCTGCTCGGCCAGGAGAACCAGAGCCTGAGCCTGACCAACACCACCACGCAGTCGTCGATCCGCGATACCGACATGGCCTCGGCCACCTCGCAGCTGGTGCTGCAGCAGACCATGCTGGAGGCCGCGCAGGCAGCGTTCGCGAGAATCAGCCAACTGAGCCTGTTCAACAAGCTCTGAGGTTTTCCAGCGGACATGAAAAAGGGGATGCCATCGGCATCCCCTTTTTCATTGGCCTGAGGGTCAGGCTTTCTTCAGGCGGAGGAGGGTGAGGCGGTTGTCGAGCTGCTCGTGCAGGCCCAGGGCCGCCTTGTGCGGCAACTTCTGGTGGTCGTGCAGCAGGAACCCGTGGCGGTTGGCCTGGCCCAGGTACCACTCGGCGTCGCGGTAGCGGCCGGCCTGGTCGTGGGACAGGTTCCAGCGAGCATCCATGATGTCCAGCAGCAGCAGGTCGCCTCGGTGTCCGCCGAGGCTCGCGAGCACGGCGCTGAACTGTTCGTCGTTGAGGCGGCCGAGGATGTCGCCCAGCACCAGGTTCGCGGTCGGGAAGCGCCGCGAAAGATCGGCCAGGGCGTCGTTGCCGAGCTCGATGTCGAGCCCGCGTTGCAGGTCGTGGGCCAGCAGGCGGCCGTCGGCGACGCGCAGCTCCAGGGTCGGGGCGTCACCCAGGTAAGCCTGCAGGTAGTCCGGAATCGACCATCCGCAGGGCGCTTGCCCGGGAACCAGCGGTACGCGTGATTTCCACTCGCGGTGTGCAGCGACTCCACGCTCGTAGAATCCTTTGCGCTCCTGCAGCGGCAGCAGCAGGTAGTTGGATGCGTTGACCAGTTCGAACACGCGATGCACGCGGTAGCCGTTGTGCGCGACCCAGGCCAGGAACGGCGACTTGTTGGCGTTGGCGATCTCGATCAGCAGCAGCGGTCGGGCACGCTGGATGAGCGCCTGGGCGCCGGCCAGGACTTCCAGCTCCATGCCTTCCACGTCGATCTTCAGCAGGTCGATGTCGGCATCCGGGAACAGCCGGTCCAGGGTCTCGACTTCGATCTGACCGTGTTCGTCGTTCTTCAGGCTGGTGGCGCCGAGGTTGCTCGTGTCGATCCGGTCGAGGCTCGCGCGGCCACTGCTGGCGCCGATGCCAAGACGATGGATGCCGTAGCGTGACGGTTCGATCTCGTTGATGCGGAAGTTCACTTCCAATTGCTCGGCGATGTGCTCGGCCGGCTCGAAGCAGTGGATCTCCGCCGCTTCGCCGATGCAGGCGAAGAACAGGGCGTGGTTGCCGATGTTGCTGCCCACGTCCAGTATCCGCGCCTGTTTCGGCAGGCAGAGCAGGGTCTCGGAGAGTTCCGCGACCTCGAAGAAATGCTCGCGGGCGAGCTGGTTCTGGATCAGGTCCAGGGTATTGCCGAGGCGGAAGTGCACCTGCTGCCCGCCGAAAGGCACGCTGGCGATGACGTCGTTGTCGCGGCAGAAGTCGCTGAACACCCGGTTGATCGCGTTGCGCCAGTCGGTGCCGGTGGCCGAGCGCGGCCCGGTGGAGTGCTGGCCGCGGACATTGAGGAACAGCGGCCGGTCGATCTTGATGCAGCGATTTTCCTTCCACACGCGCAGGTAGTAATCGAAGTCCTCGCCGGTATCCATCTCCGTGTCGAACGGGTAGGCGGCTGCGACTTCCTGGCGGACGAAGTGACCCATTTGCAGGGTCAGGTAAGGGTCGTTGAGCAACAGCTGTTCGAGGGTCGTCAGCGGACTGATCTGCTGCGGCCGCCGTTGTGCCTGCTGCGATTGCAGGTCGGCGACGTAGATCGCGCCCCAGATGCCGTCCTGCTCCTGGAGCAGGTCAGCCACTTCGAGGAAGGCGCTTTCGACCATCAGGTCGTCGGCGTCGAGGAAGAACAGCCAGTCGGCGCCTTTCTCGCCGGCCGCGGCGACGGCAAGATTGCGCGCCCGCGAGCGGCCCAGGCCCTGGCTGTCGTCCTGGATCAGGATCTCGATGTCATCGAAGGCTCCGGTGCCCTGTGCCTTGGCGCGCTCCACGGAGGCTGCGGCGCGTTGGGCGAGTTCCAGGTGTCCCGGTCCGACCGGGATGATGACGCAGCACTTCATGCGATTGATCCTTCTTGGAGAATGCCGTCGCCGCGCAATTGCCCGGCCACTCGAGTCAGGACATCGTCCCATTCGTTCAGTTTGTGGTTACGTACCCGCCGCACGCTCGGATACCAGTAGCTGGGGCCTTCCTCCAGCCCCCAGCGCCAGTTCGGATTCAGCGGGAGCAGGGCATAGGCCGGCACGCCAAGCGCGCCCGCCAGGTGCACGGTGGTGTTGTCGATGCTCACCACGGCGTCCAGGGCCGCGATCTGGGCCGCCTGGCGGTCCATGTCGTGCAGCGGGTTGACGCTCTCGTCGTGATGGATCTCGAAACCGTTCTCGCGGGCTCTTTCGCGCTCGGTGCTGGTGTCGCCGTATTGCAGGTTGACCAGTTGCACATCGGGCTGCGCCGCAAGGATCGCCAGACTTGGGATTGGGATGATCCGGCTTTGCTTCTCGTTCGAGACGCTGGTGCCGCCGCGCCAGGAAACGCCGATCAGGCGCTTGCCGGGGAAGCGCTGCTGGTAGTCCTGGCGGAGTTCGGCGGCCATGGCCGGGTCGGCCTGCAGGTAGTGCGGCTGCCGCGGGAAGCTTTCCAGGCTGGGTCGCAGCAGTGCGGGAAGGCTGCCCATGGGAATCTGATAATCGCTTCTCGGCCAGGTCTGCCGATGCATGACTTGGGCGCCATCCTTTGCGGTGCCCTGCAGTTCGCGGCGAACGAACTGGACCGAGGGGAAGCTGCGGCTGAAGAGGGCATCCAGGCGCTCGTAGATTTCGTAGTGGATGGTGCCGCCCAGCTTGGTCAGCTCTTCGAGCATGCTGGCGAACATGATGTGGTCGCCAATGCCCTGTTCCGCCCAGACCAGCAATGTCTTGCCTTCCAGGGGCTCGCCTTGCCAGCGCGGAATGCTGAAGAACTGGTTGTGCTCCTTCTGCACCTCGGCCCAACGCCACTCGTATTGCTGCCAGCCCTGCTCGAACTCGCCCAGGCGCAGCATCAGCAAGGCCAGGTTGTTGTGGGTGGCGACGTGTTCGGGGTCCAGGCGCAGGACCTTGGCATAGGCCTCGAAGGCTTCCCTATAGCGTGCGACCTGTTCTTGGGCGACTGCGTAGTTGAAATTCAACGGCACGCTGTCCGGCGCCTGTTCCAGGCCGAGCTGGCAGCAGGCGACGCTCTCGTGGAAGCGCCCGGTGTTGTAGTAGAGCTGGGCCAGCAGGTTCAGAACCTGGGTCTGCTCGGAGGACGGCAGCGGCTGCTCCAGGGTCCTGAGAATCAGCTGCTCGGCGTCGGCGTGGGCTTCGATGCGATTCAGCGCAGCCAGCAGCAGCTTGAAGCGCCAGAGGTTCGGCTTGGCGTCGTACCACTGCTGTGCCTTCACCAGGTGGCCATTGAAACGCGGGCGCTTGGCCAATTCGTCGAACAGCAGGCTGTCTACCTGGTCGTCCTGAGGCAATGCCAGTGCGTGCTCCACGTGCGGTAGCGCCTCGTCTTCGCGATCACGCTCGAGCAGCAGGGCGGCAAGGTGGGCGTGGGCCAGCGCGAGGTCGGGCAGCAGCTTCAGCAACTGGCGATATAGAGGAATCTTGGCTTCCTCGTCCCCGGTCCGTTCGGCTTCGCCCAGCGCCTGCGCTATACGCTGGACCTGGGCCTGGAGGGTCGGTGTCTGCATGGAGCCTTTACCTTGAAGTGACGTTGCCTTGACGGGATGCAGGAGGGTTGCAAGAAGGGGGCCAGCGCCGCTTTGCAAGAGGGATGGAAAAAAAATTTGAAAAAGGGCTAAAGGCCAGCCGCGTCCCGACGATAACCCTAACGAAGGTTCTCCAGGCCACTTCGGGCGGTTGCCAAGGCTGGGAGCCACAGTTGCCCAAATTACGAGGATCTCGTCATGGCTCTTACTGTTAATACCAACATCGCTTCGCTGTCCGTTCAGAAGAACCTGAGCAAGGCTGCCAACTCGCTGTCGAACTCGATGACCCGCCTGTCCACCGGCCTGCGTATCAACAGCGCCAAGGACGATGCCGCCGGCTCGCAGATTTCCAACCGTCTGACCAGCCAGGTCAAAGGCCTCGATGTGGCGGTGAAGAACGCCCAGGACGCCAACTCCATCGCCCAGGCCGCCGAAGGCGCCCTGCAGGAGTCCACCAACATCCTGCAGCGTATGCGTGAACTGTCCCTGCAGTCGGCCAACGGCTCGAACAGCTCCGAAGACCAGGCTTCCCTGAACCAGGAGTTCAAGTCGCTGACCGCTGAACTGACCCGTATCTCCAAGACCACCACCTTCGGTGGCGGTACTTCCGGTATCAAGCTGCTCGACGGCACCGCCGGCACCAACGGCACCATGACCTTCCAGGTCGGCGCCAACGCCAACGAAACCATCAGCTTCAGCCTCGGCGACATGGGCGCTTCGGCCCTGAAAGGTTCGTCCTCCCTGGCTTCGGTCAACGTAACCCTGACCACCGCCCTGGCCTCGGCCAACGCCGTGACCGCAACTGCCGGTACCATGAAAATCGACGGCACCACCGTGAACATCGCCAAGGGGTCGACCACCAAGGACATCATCAGCGCGATCAACACCAACGTCAGCGGTGTGACTGCCACCACCGACAGCACTGGCACCAAGATCATCCTGCACTCCGGTAGCACCGTAATCGTCAGTGCTGGTAGCGGTGCCACTGCGGCGACCGCCAGCAGCACCAACACCGTTCCGTCGTCCTTCACCGTTCAGCAGCTGGACATCACCACTTCCAAGGGTGCCCAGTCCGCTACCCAGGTGATCGACGCCGCGCTGAAGCAGATCGACACCCAACGCTCCGCCCTGGGTGCCGTGGAAAACCGCCTGGACAGCACCATCTCCAACCTGCAGAACGTGTCGCAGAACGCCACTGCCGCACGTAGCACCATCCAGGACGTGGACTTCGCCTCGGAAACCGCCGAAATGACCAAGCAGCAGACCCTGCAACAGGCCGCCACCGCGGTGCTGGCCCAGGCCAACCAGCTGCCGTCCGGCGTGCTGAAGCTGCTCCAGTAACAGGGGCGCCTGAAGGCAGAAAATGGGGGAAGGGCGCTCGGCGCC
This sequence comes from Pseudomonas sp. QL9, assembly GCF_041409665.1. Lineage (NCBI taxonomy): Bacteria > Pseudomonadati > Pseudomonadota > Gammaproteobacteria > Pseudomonadales > Pseudomonadaceae > Pseudomonas > Pseudomonas sp. QL9. The sequence goes on along the minus strand of NZ_CP166971.1, from coordinate 986,715 downwards.
CTTCCTTGCTTTGCGTGTGGAGGGTAAAGCCAGATGGATACGAACATCCGCATCACGACTCTGGGCTCCGTCGACACCGTCGGATTCACCGCAGGCCGGTCGACCAGCGCTGCCTCGAGCGGCAACGCCTTGCCGCAGGACGACAAGAATTCGCCTGCCGCCAAACCGTCCGACCTGGGCGAAGCCGTACGCCAGTTGCAGGATCACGCCCAGAGCGTGCAGCGCAACCTGGAGTTTTCGGTGGATGAAGCCAGCGGTGAAACCGTGGTCAAGGTGGTAGCCTCCGATACCGGCGAGCTGATCCGGCAGATTCCGTCCGAGGTCGCACTCAAGTTGGCGGAGAGTCTGAAGGAGTCCGGCAACCTGTTGTTCGAGCGTGCCTGAAAGCTGGCGCGAAACTTGAATGAGACCGGAACAGCGAACGCGGTGACGAAAAACCGCCGGGATTTTGGATAGGAGAGTGCTGAGATGGCTGGGACTTCAATCAATGGGGTGGGCTCCGGGTACGACATCGACTCGATCGTGTCGTCGCTGGTCAACGCCCAGAAGGCTCCGAAGCAGAGTCAGATCACCACTCAGCAGACCAAGGCCAATACCCAGCTCTCGGCGCTCGGCAGCCTGAAGAGTGCGCTGTCGACCTTCCAGACCGCCCTGGAGAAGCTCAACGATTCGAGTTCCTTCGCCGGCCTGGCCGTCAAATCCTCGTCGACCGACGTGCTGACCGCCAAGCTTGGCACCGGCGCTGCGGCGGGCACCTACGCGATCAACGTCACCAGCCTGGCCACCAGCTCCAAGGTTGCCACCCAGTATGTCGGTGCCTCGACCAGCTTCGGCGCCGGCAGCCTGAAGATCACCCAGGGCAGCAGCACCTACAACGTCAACGTTGCAGACGGCTCCAGCCTGTCGACCATTCGCGACAGCATCAACACCCAGCTGAAGTCCAGCGGCATCACCGCCAACATCATTACCGACTCCACCGGCCCGCGCCTGGTGCTCAGCTCCAGCACCACGGGGGCGGGCAGCGACATCAGCATTGCCGCGTCGGGCGACAGCAGCCTGAACGTGCTCAACATCGACGGCTCCGGCACCCAGGCCTCGGCAACTGCCGGTGGCTATGTCTCCGCGCCGGCCGCCAATGCGTCGTACACCATCGACGGGCTGCAGATGTCCAGCAGCACCAATACCATCACCAGCGCAATCAGCGGTGTGGAGTTCGACCTGGTCTCTGCCGGTAAATCGACGGTAACCGTCGACACCAACAAGGACGGTCTGAAGACCTCGATCCAGTCCTTCGTCGACGCCTATAACGCGCTGACGACTTCGATCAACTCGCTGACCAAGGTCACCAACACCACCGACAGCAGCGGCAACGCCACTACCTCGGCTGCGGCCCTGGCAGGCGACGCCATGACCCGTAACCTGGTAAGCGGCCTGCGCGACCAGCTGGTGGGTACTTCGGCAAGTGGCGGGACCATCAAGCTGCTCTCGCAACTGGGCATTGCCACGCAGAACGATGGCACCCTCGATATCGATGACACCAAGCTGGACAAGGCGCTGAACAACAACTTCGCCTCGGTGCAGGGCTTCTTTACCGGCAGCGGCGGCCTGCTCGATCGCATGACCAGCAGCCTGAAGAGCTACACGCAGAGCAACGGCCTGCTCGATCAGCGCACTTCGAACCTGAACCAGACCCTGAGCGACCTTGCGACCCAGCAAACCACGCTGGATAACCGCATGGACAAGCTGAACACCACGCTGATGGCCAAGTACAACGCCATGGACAGCCTGGTCGCCCAGCTCAAGTCCACCAGCAGCAGCGTGCTGACCACGCTGAACGCGCTGAACAACAAGAACAGCTCCAGCAGCTGATCCGGCTTCCCTTCGAACGGCTGGAATGGCGCAAGTCGCATTCCAGCCGCTTTCCTCCTAAAGATTCCCGTAACATCGCCGATACCCTGGATACCAACGATCTGATCGTTCAAGGAATCAAGGGGATATCGCATGAATGCCATGGCTGCGCTGCGCCAGTACCAGAACGTCAACACCCAGTCCGCGGTGCACGACGCTTCGCCTCATCGTCTGATCCAGATGCTGATGGAAGGTGGCCTGAGCCGTATCGCCCAGGCCAGGGGCTCCATGGAGCGCGAAGAGTTCGCGCAGAAGGGCATGCTGATCGCCAAGACCGTCGCTATCATCGGCGGCCTGCGCGAAGCGCTGAATTTCGAAGTCGGTGGTGAGCTGGCGCACAACTATGCCAATCTCTACGACTACATGAGCCGTCGCCTGGGCGAGGCCAACCGCAGCAACGACGTGGAAATCCTCGATGAGGTCTCCGGCCTGCTGCGTACCCTTAAGGAAGGCTGGGACGCTGTCGCCCAATAACGACGGACCGCCAGGAGATACCGACCATGACCCTCGCCGTCGAGCGAATCGAACAGACCCGCGCTGCCCTGGGCACCGCACTGGCCGATCAGGACTGGGAAGCCGTCGCACGGCTCGACCTGGAGTGCCGCCAGCATGTCGACGCCGCCATGCTCGAGCCGATGGATGATGACAGCGACCTCAAGCGCAGCCTCGAAGGCTTGCTGATGCTCTATCGCCAGCTGGTCCAGGAAGTCACGCGGCAGCGCGAGAACGTCGCCGAGGAAATCATTCGGGTGAACCGTTCGCACAAGGGCGCGAAGGTCTACCAGCTGTTCGGTTGATCCGGTCGGGTCGCCCGTTCGGCGCGGCCCTTCTTTCCGACATTGCCGCCGCGCAGCCGAGCGAGTAAGTTCTTCTTCGTCGGAAACAACGAGAAAAACACGCCATTAATTTGACTGCTGCCACATTTTTGACTTTACTAGTGGCCAGTTGATGGCAGTTCGTTTCTGCCTTTCCCTTCCAGTCGCCGGTCATCGGCCCTCCAAGCCATCGGAAGATAAGAGCAACATGTGGCGTGAAACCAAGATCCTGCTGATTGACGACAACGCCGAGCGTTGCCACGAACTCTCGGTCATCCTCAACTTCCTTGGCGAGGACCAGCTGTCCTGCCGCAGCCGTGACTGGCGCCTGACCGTCGATCCGTTGCCCAATGGCAGCCGCGACGTGCTCTGCGTGCTGGTCGGCAACATCGAAAACAAGGGTGGGGCGCTGGAGCTGCTCAAGCAGCTCGCCGCCTGGGACGAATACCTGCCGGTGCTGCTGATCGGCGAACCGGCGCCGACGGACTGGCCGGAAGAGCTGCGCCGCCGCGTGCTGGCCAGCCTGGAAATGCCGCCCAGCTACAACAAGCTGCTCGACTCCCTGCACCGTGCCCAGGTCTATCGCGAGATGTACGACCAGGCGCGCGAGCGTGGCCGCCAGCGCGAGCCCAACCTGTTCCGCAGCCTGGTCGGCACCAGCCGCGCGATCCAGCAGGTTCGGCAGATGATGCAACAGGTCGCCGATACCGACGCCAGCGTGCTAATCCTCGGCGAGTCCGGCACCGGCAAGGAAGTGGTGGCGCGCAACCTGCACTACCACTCCAAGCGCCGCGACGCGCCTTTCGTCCCGGTGAACTGCGGGGCGATCCCGGCGGAGCTGCTGGAAAGCGAACTCTTCGGTCATGAGAAGGGCGCCTTCACCGGCGCCATCACGACCCGCGCCGGCCGCTTCGAGCTGGCCAACGGCGGCACCCTGTTCCTCGACGAGATCGGCGACATGCCGCTGCCGATGCAGGTCAAGCTGCTGCGCGTGCTGCAGGAGCGCACCTTCGAACGCGTGGGCAGCAACAAGACGCAGAACGTCGACGTGCGCATCATCGCCGCGACCCACAAGAACCTGGAAAAGATGATCGAGGGCGGCAGTTTCCGCGAGGACCTGTACTACCGCCTGAACGTCTTCCCCATCGAGATGGCGCCGCTGCGCGAGCGCGTGGAAGACATCCCGCTGCTGATGAACGAGCTGATCTCGCGCATGGAGCACGAGAAACGCGGCTCGATCCGTTTCAACTCCGCCGCCATCATGTCGCTCTGCCGTCACGACTGGCCGGGCAACGTGCGCGAGCTGGCCAACCTGGTCGAGCGCCTGGCGATCATGCATCCCTATGGGGTGATCGGCGTCGGCGAGCTGCCGAAGAAATTCCGTCACGTCGACGACGAGGACGAGGATCTGGCCACCAGCCTGCGCGAGGAGCTGGAAGAGCGTGCGGCCATCACCGCCGGTCTGCCCGGCCTGGATTCGCCGGCGATGCTGCCGGCAGAGGGCATCGACCTCAAGGACTACCTGGCCAACCTCGAGCAGGGGCTGATCCAGCAGGCGCTGGACGATGCCAACGGCGTAGTCGCCCGTGCCGCCGAGCGTTTGCGCATCCGCCGCACCACCCTGGTGGAGAAAATGCGCAAGTACGGCATGAGCCGGCGCGAGGAGGAAATGGCGGAGGATTGACGCCTTCGCCATGCTCTATTTCTTAAGTGCCTGAAAATAAAGGAATAAATTTTAGGCACGCGGTTTGCTAAGACTCTTCCAGCCGACGCTTCGATGACGTCGGGTGGAAGAGAGAGCCGCATGATGCAAGCCGTATCCCAGCAGTCCGAGCCGACCTCCAGCGAAAGCATGGAGGAGAGCAGCCGTGCCAATCTGGAACAGGCCTTCGCCCTGTTCAACCAGATGGGCAACCAGCTCAGCCAGTCCTACAGCATGCTGGAAGCGCGCGTCAGCGAGCTGAAGGGCCAGCTCGCCCTGGTCAGCGCCCAGCGCATGCAGGAACTCGCCGAGAAGGAGCGCCTGGCCAACCAGCTGCAAAGCCTGCTCGACCTGCTGCCCGGCGGCGTCATCGTCATCGACGGCCAGGGTGTGGTGCGCGAGGCCAACCCGGCGGCGATCGGTTTCCTCGGCCAACCACTCATAGGCATGCTCTGGCGCCAGGTCATCGCGCGCTGCTTCGCCCCGCGCAAGGACGACGGCCACGAGATTTCCCTGCGCGACGGACGCCGCCTGTCCATCGCCACCCGCTCGCTCGACGGCGAGCCCGGGCAATTGGTGCTGCTCAACGACCTGACTGAAACCCGTCGCCTGCAGGATCAGCTGGCGCGTCACGAACGCCTGTCCGCGCTGGGGCGGATGGTCGCTTCGCTGGCCCACCAGATCCGCACGCCGCTGTCTGCCGCCATGCTCTATGCCAGCCACCTGAGCGAGCACGAGCTGCCGCTGGAACAGCAACAGCGTTTCGCCGGGCGCCTCAAGGAGCGCCTGCACGAACTGGAAAACCAGGTGCGCGACATGCTGGTGTTCGCCCGTGGCGAACTGCCGCTGCCGGACCGCCTGAGCCCCTCTGAACTCTTCGCCAGCCTGCGCGCCGCCGCCGACCCTCATGTCGCCGGCCTGCAACTGCGCTGGCAGTGCGACGCCCGCCACGGCGAGTTGCTGTGCAATCGCGACACCCTGGTCGGCAGCGTGCTCAACCTGCTGCACAACGCCATCCAGGCAGGCGGCAGCAATGTGCGCCTCAAGGTGCACCTGTTCGCCCGCGGCGACTGCCTGCGCCTGGCGATCAGCGACAGCGGCCCGGGCATGGACGCCAGCACCCTGGCGCGCCTGGGCGAGCCTTTCTTCACCACCAAGAACACCGGCACCGGCCTCGGCGTGGCGGTGGTCAAGGCCGTTGCCAAGGCCCACCAGGGCGCGCTGCAGCTGCGCTCGCGGCCCGGCCGCGGCACCTGCGCCATCCTCGACCTGCCGCTGATCGCGGCGGCCGTTCGCGAACACAAGGAATAACCGCATGTCCGCCAAAATTCTGCTCGTCGAAGATGATCGCGCGCTGCGCGAGGCGCTCTCCGATACCCTGCTGCTCGGCGGCTGCGACTTCACCGCGGTGGATTGTGCCGAGGCGGCGCTGGTCGCGCTGCAGCGCGAAGGCTTCGGCCTGGTGATCAGCGACGTGAACATGCCAGGCATGGACGGTCACCAGCTGCTCGGCCTGATCCGCGCACGCTACCCGCAACTGCCGGTGCTGCTGATGACCGCGTACGGCGCGGTGGATCGCGCTGTGGACGCCATGCGTCAAGGCGCCGCCGATTACCTGGTCAAACCCTTCGAGCCGAAGGTGCTGCTGGAGCTGGTGGGGCGCCACGCCCTGGGCCGTTCGATCGCCGCTGAAGGCGAGGGACCGGTGGCCGTGGAGCCAGCCAGCCTGCAATTGCTGGAACTGGCTGCACGGGTCGCGCGCAGCGATTCCACGGTGCTGATCTCCGGCGAGTCCGGCACCGGCAAGGAAGTGTTGGCGCGCTACATCCACCAGCAGTCGCCGCGTGCGGGCAAGCCTTTCATTGCCATCAACTGCGCGGCCATTCCCGACAACATGCTCGAGGCCACCCTGTTCGGCCACGAGAAGGGCGCCTTCACCGGCGCCATCGCCGCGCAGCCGGGCAAGTTCGAGCTGGCCGACGGCGGCACCATCCTGCTCGACGAGATTTCCGAGATGCCCCTGGCGCTGCAGGCCAAGCTGCTGCGCGTGCTGCAGGAGCGCGAGGTGGAGCGGGTAGGCGCGCGTAAGCCGATCGAGCTGGACATCCGTGTGCTCGCCACCACCAACCGCGACCTGCTCGGTGAAGTGGCGGCAGGGCGCTTCCGAGAAGACCTGTACTACCGCCTTTCGGTGTTCCCCCTGGCCTGGCGCTCGTTGCGCGAACGCCCGGCGGACATCCTGCCGCTGGCCGAGCGCCTGCTGGCCAAGTACGTGAAGAAGATGAACATGGCTGCGACGACCCTGTCGGCCGAGGCCCGCACTGCGCTGCTGGAGCACCCGTGGCCGGGCAACGTGCGCGAGCTGGACAACGCCATCCAGCGTGCGCTGATCCTGCAGCAGGGCGGCCAGATCCAGCCGCACGACCTGTGCCTGACTGCGCCCATCGGTCATCGGCCGGTGCCGGTGATGGCGTCGGTGGTGACTTTGACGCCGCCGCCGGCGAGTGTGCCGAGCAGCGCCGGAATTCCGTCGCCGGCCGTCGCGGACATTGCCGGCGCGCTCGGTGAGGACCTCAAGCGTCGCGAGTTCCAGATGATCATCGACACCCTGCGCAGCGAGCGCGGCCGCCGCAAGGAGGCCGCCGAGCGCCTGGGCATCAGCCCGCGCACGTTGCGATACAAGCTCGCGCAGATGCGTGACGCCGGCATGGATGTCGAGGCCTACCTGTACGCCAGCTAAGCAGCATCGCTTTCCCCTTTCAGGCCCGCCGCGTGCGGGCCTCTTTCTTGGCGCGCAGGCGTCCCTAAACCTCCGAATAGAGCTGGAAGCCGCGCCATCCGGGCGCTTCGAAAATCTGGCACCCTTGTTGCAATTCCTTCTGGCAAAGCGATGCCGGCGTCAAAAAGCCGTAGCCGATGTAGAGGGGAAGGGAAATGAGTCAGGGTATCGAGTTCAACCGCCTGCTGCTGGAAATGCGTTCCATGCAGATGGACGCCATGGCCAAGGCCAAGCCGGTGGCAACCGCACCGGCTGCCGTGGAAGGCGCGCCGAACTTCTCCGACATGCTCGGGCAGGCGGTGAACAAGGTGAACGCCACCCAGCAGGCGGCCAGCAGCCTGGCCAATGCCTTCGAGGTCGGCCAGAGCAACGTCGACCTGACCGACGTGATGATCGCATCGCAAAAGGCCAGCGTTTCCTTCCAGGCCATGACCCAGGTACGCAACAAGGTTGTCCAGGCGTACCAGGACATCATGCAGATGCCCATCTGATTCACGGGGTAGATAGTTCATGGCCGATGCCACTGTAGACAACCAGGTCCCCGCCAAGGCCGGCGCAGCAGAAATGCTGAAGAAGCCGCTGATGGGCCTGCAGTTCCTCGAGAACCTCGCCGACATGCCGGTGCTGCGTCAGGTCGGCCTGCTCGTCGGGCTCGCGGCGAGCATCGCCATCGGTTTCGGCATGGTGCTCTGGTCGCAGCAGCCGGACTACAAGCCGCTGTACGGCAGTCTCAATGGTGTCGACGCCAACAAGGTGGTGGATACGCTCAACGCCGCCGACATCGCCTACAAGGTCGACCCCAGCTCCGGCGCCCTGCTGGTCAAGGCCGACGACCTGGGTCGTGCGCGCATCAAGGTGGCCGGCGCGGGCATCGCCCCGACCGACAACAACGTCGGCTTCGAGATCCTCGACAAGGAACAGACCCTTGGCACCAGCCAGTTCATGGAGGCCACCAACTACCGCCGTGGCCTTGAAGGCGAACTGGCGCGGACCATCTCCAGCCTGAACAACGTCAAGGGTGCCCGCGTGCACCTGGCCATCCCGAAGAGCTCGGTGTTCGTTCGCGACGACCGCAAGCCCAGCGCCTCGGTGCTGGTCGAGCTGTATCCGGGCCGCAGCCTGGAGCCGAGCCAGGTGCTCGCCATTGTCAACCTGGTGGCTACCAGCGTGCCGGAACTGGACAAGGGCCAGGTCACCGTCGTCGACCAGAAAGGCAACCTGCTCTCCGACCAGCAGGAGCTCTCCGAGCTGACCGTGGCCGGCAAGCAGTTCGACTACACCCGGCGCATGGAAAGCAACTTCACCCAGCGCGTGCACAGCATCCTGCAGCCGGTGTTGGGCGAGGGCCGCTACAAGGCCGAGGTTTCCGCCGACGTCGACTTCAGCGCCGTGGAATCCACCGCCGAGTCCTACAACCCGGACCAGCCGGCGCTGCGCAGCGAGCAGGTCAACAACGAGGAGCGGCAGACTCCCGGCGGCGTCCAGGGCGTGCCCGGTGCGCTGTCGAACCAGCCGCCGACTCCGGCCAGCGCGCCGCAGAAGACCGCGCAGAACAGCTCTTCGGAATACATCGCGCCGGGCCAGCCGCTGAAGGACGCCAACGGCCAGCCCATCATCGATCCGAAGACCGGCAAGCCGGAACTGGCGCCGTACCCGACCGACAAGCGCGAACAGAACACCCGCAACTACGAGCTGGACCGTTCGATCAGCTACACCAAGCAGCAGCAGGGCCGTCTGCGCCGGCTGTCCGTCGCGGTGGTGCTGGACGACCGCATCAGCCTCGACGCCAAGACCGGCGAAGTCAGCCACAAGCCCTGGACCGCCGAAGAACTGGCGCGCTTCACCCGCCTGGTGCAGGACGCAGTGGGCTACGACGCCAGCCGTGGCGACAGCGTCAGCGTGATCAACGCGCCCTTCGCCCCGGAGCAGAACCTGGACGTCGCCTCGCCGCCGTTCTACTCGCAGCCGTGGTTCTGGGACGTGGTCAAGCAGGTGCTGGGCATCGTCTTCATCCTGGTGCTGGTGCTCGGCGTGCTGCGCCCGGTGCTGAACAACCTCAGCGGCAGCAAGAACAAGGCCCTGGTGGCCGGCGCCGGCGGCGACATGTCCCTCGGCGACTTGGGCGGCATGGAAGGCGAGCTGGCCGAGGACCGGGTGAGCCTCGGCGGTCCGTCGAGCATCCTGTTGCCCAGCCCCAGCGAGGGGTACGATGCGCAGCTGAACGCCATCAAGGGCCTGGTCGCCCAGGACCCGGGCCGCGTGGCCCAGGTGGTGAAGGAATGGATCAACTCGGATGAGTGACGTTGTATGAGCGCTACCGCCAAACTGAGCAAGGTCGACAAGGCCGCCATCCTCCTGCTGTCGCTCGGCGAGACCGACGCGGCGCAGGTGCTGCGGCACATGGGGCCGAAGGAAGTGCAGAAGGTCGGCGTGGCCATGGCGCAGATGCGCAACGTGCATCGCGAACAGGTCGAGCAGGTGATGGGCGAGTTCGTCGAGATCGTCGGCGACCAGACCAGCCTGGGCGTCGGCGCCGACAGCTACATCCGCAAGATGCTCACCCAGGCCCTGGGCGAGGACAAGGCGAACAACCTCATCGACCGTATCCTGCTGGGCGGCAACACCAGCGGCCTGGACAGCCTGAAGTGGATGGAGCCGCGCGCCGTCGCCGACGTGATCCGCTACGAGCACCCGCAGATCCAGGCCATCGTGGTCGCCTACCTGGACCCGGACCAGGCCGCCGAAGTGCTCAGCCACTTCGACCACAAGGTGCGCCTGGACATCGTCCTGCGCGTGTCTTCGCTGAACACCGTGCAGCCTTCGGCGCTGAAGGAACTCAACCTGATCCTCGAGAAGCAGTTCGCCGGCAACGCCAACTCCACCCGCACCACCATGGGCGGCGTGAAGCGCGCGGCGGACATCATGAACTACCTCGACAGCGGCGTGGAAGGCGCGCTGATGGACGCCATCCGCGAAGTGGACGAAGACCTCTCCGGGCAGATCGAAGACCTCATGTTCGTCTTCGACAACCTCGCCGACGTCGACGACCGCGGCATCCAGGCGCTGCTGCGGGAAGTCTCCTCGGACGTGCTGGTGCTGGCGCTCAAGGGCTCCGACGAGGGCATCCGCGAGAAGATCTTCCGCAACATGTCCAAGCGTGCCGCCGAGCTGCTGCGCGACGACCTCGAGGCCAAGGGCCCGGTGCGCGTCAGCGAAGTGGAAGGCGCGCAGAAGGAAATCCTCACCATTGCCCGGCGCATGGCCGAGTCCGGGGAAATCGTCCTCGGCGGCAAGGGCGGCGAGGAGATGATCTAAGTGGTGAACCCAGGCAAGCCAAAGGGTGACGAAGATGCCGCCGGCCTGATCCGCGCGCGCGACGTTGCGGCCTTCGATCTGTGGTCGCTGCCCAGCTTCGACCCGGTGGTGGAGCGGCCCGAGCCCGAGCCGGAGCCCGTGGTTGAAGAAATCCCCGAGATCGAGGAAGTCCCGGTCGAGGAAGTCAAACCGCTGACGCTCGAAGAACTCGAGGCGATCCGCCAGGACGCCTACAACGAGGGCTTCGCCACCGGCGAGAAAGACGGTTTCCACAGCGGCCAGATGAAGGCCCGGCAAGAGGCCGAGGTGGTCCTGCAGGAGCGCCTGAAGAGCCTAGAAACCCTGATGGGCCAGCTGTTCGAACCGATCGCCGAGCAGGATCAGCTGATCGAGCAGGCCATGGTCAACCTGGTCAGCCAATTGGCGCGGCAGGTGATCCAGCGCGAACTCTCGACCGATTCCAGCCAGATTCGCCAGGTCCTGCGCGAGGCGCTCAAGCTGCTGCCGATGGGCGCGGAGAACATTCGCATCCACGTCAATCCGCAAGACTTCGAGCTGGTCAAGGCCATGCGCGACCGCCACGAGGAAAGCTGGCGCATCCTCGAGGACGACGCGCTGCTGCCCGGCGGTTGCCGCATCGAGACCGAACATTCGCGCATCGACGCGAGCATCGAGACGCGCCTGGCGCAGGCCAGCAAGCAGCTCTTCGAGCAGCAGCGCGACCAGGCCACGCACGCCCTGGAGCCGGACCTGCACATCGACCTGGATGCGCCCCATGCGTCTTGACCGGGTGAGCTTCGCCAAGCGCCTGGAAGGCTATGTCGAGGCCACTCGACTGCCATCGCAACCGGTGGTCGAGGGCCGCCTGCTGCGCATGGTCGGCCTGACCCTGGAAGCCGAAGGCCTGCAGGCCGCGGTGGGCAGCCGCTGCCTGGTGATCAACGACGGCGGCTATCACCCGGTGCAGGTGGAAGCCGAGGTCATGGGCTTCTCCGGCAACAAGATTTTCCTCATGCCGGTGGGCAGCCTCGTCGGCATCGCTCCCGGCGCCCGCGTGGTGCCGCTGCCGGACAGCGGCCGCCTGCCGATGGGCATGTCGATGCTCGGCCGCGTGGTCGACGGTGTCGGCCGCGCGCTCGACGGCAAGGGCGGGATGCGCGCCGAAGACTGGGTGCCGATGGACGGCCCGGTGATCAACCCGCTGGCGCGCGAACCTATCCACGAACCCATGGACGTCGGCATCCGCTCGATCAACTCGCTGCTCACCGTCGGCCGCGGCCAGCGCCTGGGCCTGTTCGCCGGTACCGGCGTGGGTAAGTCGGTGCTGCTGGGCATGATGACCAAGTTCACCAAGGCCGACATCATCGTGGTCGGGCTGATTGGCGAACGGGGCCGCGAGGTCAAGGAATTCATCGAGCACATCCTCGGCGAGGAAGGCCTCCAGCGTTCCGTAGTAGTCGCATCCCCCGCCGACGATGCGCCGCTGATGCGCCTGCGCGCGGCGCAGTACTGCACGCGTATCGCCGAATACTTCCGCGACAAGGGCAAGAATGTCCTGCTGCTGATGGATTCGCTGACCCGCTACGCCCAGGCGCAACGCGAGATCGCCCTGGCCATCGGCGAGCCGCCGGCGACCAAGGGCTATCCGCCGTCGGTGTTCGCCAAGCTGCCGCGCCTGGTGGAACGTGCCGGCAATGGCGAGAAGGGCGGCGGCTCGATCACCGCCTTCTACACCGTGCTCAGCGAGGGCGACGACCAGCAGGACCCGATCGCCGACGCCGCGCGCGGTGTGCTCGACGGCCACTTCGTGCTGTCGCGCCGACTGGCCGAGGAAGGTCACTATCCGGCCATCGACATCGAGGCTTCGATCAGCCGGGTAATGCCGCAGGTGGTCAGCCTCGAGCAATTGCAGAACGCCCAGCGCTTCAAGCAGCTGTGGTCGCGCTACCAGCAGAGCCGCGACCTGATCAGCGTCGGCGCCTACGTTGCCGGCGGCGACGCCGAGACCGACCTTGCGATCCAGCGCTTCCCGGTGATGCGCCAGTTCCTGCGCCAGGGCCTGACGGAAAGCCAGAGCCTCGACGACAGCAGCCTGCTGCTCGACGCCGTGCTGACCGGCAAGGCCGGTTGAGGTCGCGCTTCATGTCCTGCGTAACTGACGAGGGTCGACCATGAACCGCCGCGCCGAACGCCTGGCGCCGGTGGTGGACATGGCCCTGAAGGCCGAGCGCGAGGCCGCGCGGCAGCTCGGCCAGGCGCAGAACCAACTGCTCCAGGTACAGCGCAAGATGGCCGAGCTGGAGCGCTTTCGCGGCGACTACCAGCAGCAATGGATCGAGCGCGGCCAGCATGGCGTCAGCGGTCAGTGGCTGATGAACTACCAGCGCTTCCTCTCGCAGCTGGAAACCGCCGTGGAGCAGCAGGGCCGCAGCCTGGCCTGGCACCAGGACGTGGTCGACAAGGCCCGCGCCAGCTGGCAGGAGAAGTACGCCCGCCTCGAAGGCCTGCGCAAGCTGGTCGAACGCTACCGCCAGGAAGCGCAGTTGCTGGCGGACAAGCAGGAACAGAAGCAGCTCGACGAGTTCGCCCAGCGCCTCAAGCCAAGCGCGTACTGAGGCCTTCCTGCTAGGCTTCGGCGCACGTTGCACCCGATTCGTCCGAGAACCTCGCCGATGCCGTTCAATCGCGCCCTGCTGCAAACCCATCCGCGCCTGTTGATTGCCGCAGCTGCCGGCCTGCTGCTGGCCCTGGCGGCCAATCCGCTGGCGCCGCTGCCGCGCGCACTGGCCGGCTGGAACCTGACGGCCTGGCTGTACGTGCTGCTGATCGCCGGCCATGCCGCGCGCTCGCGCGCCGAGGAGGTACGGCGCCTGGCCGAGATCGAGGACGAGAATGCCCGTGCGGTGCTGGCAATCGCCTGTCTAGCGGCGCTCGCAAGCCTGGTCGCCATCGTGTTCGAACTGGCCGGCGCGCATGACCTGCAGGGCAGCGCCAAGTTGCTGCGCTATGTCTTCACCGGCAGCACCGTGCTCGGTTCCTGGTTCTTCATCGGCACGCTCTTCAGCATGCATTACGCGCGGCTGTACTACAGCGCCGAGCAGCCACCGCTGCACTTCCCCGACGCGCAGCTGCAGCCGGACTACTGGGACTTCGCCTACTTCGCCTTCACCATCAGCGTCGCCGTGCAGACCTCCGACGTGAGCATCGTCTCGCCGGCGATGCGCAAGCTGGTGCTGGTGCAGTCCATCGTGTTCTTCCTGTTCAACACCGCGATCCTCGGCCTGAGCATCAACATCGCCGCCGGCCTCATCGGCTGACGCGAGTCAGTGCCGCCAGAAGGCCGGGGTGAACAGCACCAGCACGGTGAGGATCTCCAGGCGGCCGAAGAGCATGCCGAAGGACAGCAGCCACTTGGCCGCATCCGGCAGCGGTGCGAAGTTGCCCGACGGGCCGATGATCGGCCCCATCCCCGGCCCCACGCCGGCCACGGTGCTGGCGGCGCCGGTCAGCGCGGTCATCCAGTCCAGGCCGAGGAAGGTCAGGGCCAGGCCGAGCCCGGCCACGGTCGCGCCAAAGAAGAACGAGAAGGTCAGGATCGAGCGCACGATCTCTTCGTCCAGGCGGTGGCCGTTGTAGCGCTGGCTGAGCACCGCGCGCGGGTGGATCAGCTGGTACAGGCTGCTCCTGAGCAGGATGAAGGCGACCTGGAAGCGGAAGATCTTCAGGCCGCCGGCGGTAGAGCCGGAGCAGCCGCCGATGAAGCCCAGGTAGAAGAACACCATGATCGAGAAGTGGCCCCAGAGGCTGTAGTCGCCCAGGGCGAAGCCGGTGGTGGTGACCACCGAGGTGACGTTCACCGCGACTATGCGGAAAGCGTCGGGCCAGGACAGGTTCGAGTTGAACGCGTACCAGGTGCCCATCACCAGCCAGGTGAATACCAGCAGGCCGAGGAAGCCGCGCACCTGATGGTCCTTGTACAGCGCCTTGCGGTGCCCGCGCAGGGTGGCGACGTAGAGGGCGAAGGGCAGGCTGCCGAGGATCATCAGCACCACCGCCACCCAGTGCACCGCCGGCTGGTGCCACTTGGCCAGGGACTGGTCGGAGGTGGAGAAACCGCCGGTGGAGATCGCCGACATGGCGTGGTTGAGCGAATCGAACAGACCCATGCCGGCCCACCACAGCGCCAGGGTGCCGAGGAGGGTGATGCCGACGTACACCCCGACGATGTACTTGGCGACCATGTGCGAGCGCGGCATGACCTTGTCGCTGCGGTCCGAGGACTCCGTCTGGAACAGGCGCATGCCGCCGATGCGCAGCATGGGCAGGATCGCCACCGCCATGCCGATGAAGCCGATGCCGCCCAGCCAGTGCAGCAGCGAGCGCCAGATGAGGATGCCCGGCGACATGCCGTCGAGCCCGCTGAGCACGGTGGAGCCGGTGGCGGTGATGCCCGACATGCTCTCGAAGATGGCGTCGGTGAAGCTCATGTGGCGCGCGAGGATGAAGGGCAGGGCGGAGAAGAAGCAGACGATGATCCAGCTCGACACCGTAAGCATGTACATGTCGCGCGGACGCAAGCGCACCTGCTCGGGGCGGCCGGGCAGGACCATGCCCAGGCCGGCGATCAGCGTGAGCAGGCTCGACCAGAGGAAGGGCGAGATCTCATGCGCGCGGTGGTAGTGGAAGAGGGTGGCCACGGGCACCAGCATGGCCACCGCCAGGGTGATCAGGAACAGGCCGATGATGTATCCGAGGATGCGTAGGGTCGGCAAAGCCATGGGGCGCGCTCAGCGGTCGTAAACGCGCAAGTCTACCTGCCGCCGGGCCGCCGTGCAGTGCTTCGCGGCCGACTGAGGGAGCGTGCCCTTCTGTAGGAGCGGATCCTATCCGCGAAAAAACCGCACTCATATCCCATTCGGGAGCGCGCTTAGCGCGCTTCGCGGGCAAGGTCCGCTTGTGTTTTCTGGGTGATACCCCTTCGGGCCAGCGCAAGCGCTGTTCGCGATGAAGCCGCGTCCCGCGTTCGCGGGGATGGCGCAGGAGAAAGCGAATCTTAGTCCCGTCACTCCCGCGAGCGCGGGAGCCCAGAAGGCAGTTGCTCCTACATGGGGTGCTAACAGCGGCGGATTGCGCACGACTATCGCTTCACCCCCTGCGCTGATGAGAACCCATTGCGTCTACAATGTGCGTCTTTGCGTTCTTGCCGGAGGTAGCCCATGGAGGCTTACGAAACGCTGCTCAAACGAGTTTCCCATGCCCGCCTGGGCGAGCCGGCGCCCAGCGCCGAGCAGCTCGATCGGCTGTTCCGTGTGGCGCTGCGCGCGCCGGATCACGGTCAGCTGCGGCCTTGGCGCTTCCTCACCGTCGAGGGCGATGCTCGTGTGCAATTGGGCGAACTCTTCGCTCGCGCCCTGAGTGCGGAGCAACCCGACGCCACCCCCGAAGCCTTGGCCAAGGCGCGGGCCATGCCGATGCGTGCGCCGACCCTGGTGGTCGCCATCGCGCGTCTGCAGGACCACCCGAAGGTGCCGGAGATCGAGCAGATGCTGGCGGCCGGCTGCGCGGCCTATGGCGTGGTGCAGGGCGCTTTCGTGGAAGGGTTGGGTGCCATGTGGCGCACTGGCGCCATGGCGTTCGAGCCCGTGGTGCGCGAAGGACTGGGGCTGGCCGCCAACGAACGCATCGTCGGTTTCATCTACCTGGGCACGCCGATCGGCGAGCTGCGTCAGCCGGTCGCGCTCGATCCGGCGGACTTCGTCAGCGCCTGGCGGGGCTGAGCGGCAGTTCCAGGCGTACCTTCCAGTGGTTGCCGCTGGTTCGCCAGCGCAGCCGTCCGCCCTGCCAGGCCGCCAGTCTCTGCGCGGCCAGCAGGGCCCGCGGCAGCCAGCGCCGGGCCTGGGCGTCATCGCCGTCGAGGTCGACGCGCAAGGCGCCACGCTGCAGGCCAAGGCCGAGCGCTACGGCCGCGTCGTCCTGCCATTCCACGGCATCGGCCAGTAGCGCATCCAGTGCCTGCTGCAAGGCCTCCGGCCAGCTCAGCAGCGGCCAGGTGCCGCCCGCCGGCAGGCTGAGGCGCAATTCCGGCCAGCGCCGCCGCCAGCGTTGCGCGAGCAGGCCGAGCTCCACCGCCATGACCAGGCTTTGCGGCTCGGCGCCGGGATTTTCCGGTAGCAGCGGCGTCGGCAGGGCGACGGGCGACATCAGTGCGGTTGCGTTCATGGCAGGCTCCGCGGTCAGACGTGAGGGCGGGTGAGCGGCACTTCGATGCTCGCCACGAACCCGCCTTCCGGGTGATTGCTCAGGCGCAGGCGCCCGGCGTGGCGTTCCACCGCGCGTCGGGCGATGGCCAGGCCCAGGCCATGGCCCGGGCTGTCCTGGTTGGGCGCGCGGTAGAAAGGTTCGCCGAGCTGCCCCAGATGCGCGGCGTCGGCGCCCGGACCGTGGTCGCGCACGCGCAGGTGCAGCAGGTGGCCGTCGCTGTCGGCCTCGACTTCCAGCGGTTTGCCCGGCGGGTTGAAGCGCAGGGCGTTGCGCAGCAGGTTGTCCAGTGCGCGTTCGAGCATGTCCGGCCAGCCGTCGAGCGCCAGGTCTTCGGGCACGCGCAACTGGATGTGCTGTTCCGGCGCGAGCAACTGGGCGTCCTCGCGCAGGCGTTCGAGCATCGGCAGCAGGGCGATCTTGCTGGCCGGCCCGGGATCGGCGTCGAGGCGGGCGAGGGCGAGGATCTCGGCGATCAGCGCCTCCAGGCGGTCGCACTCCTGCTCCAGGCGCGGCCACATGGTGGCGCGCTGTTCCGGCGTGGCCCGCTCGGCCAGGGCCAGGGCGATACGCAGGCGCGCCAGCGGCGAGCGCAGCTCGTGGGAGACGTCGCGCAGCAACTGGCGCTGGCTGCTGATCAGCCGCTGCAGGCGTGCGCCCATGCGGTTGAAGTCGCGTGCCAGCACGCCCAGCTCGTCACCGCGGCGCGCCAGCAGGGCCAGGCTGTCCTGCTGGTAGGCGGTCTGGCCGAGGTCATGCACGGCGCGGCGCAGGCGGTTCAGCGGGCGGGTGATGGAGAGGGTCAGCAGCAGGCTGAAGATGGTCAGCACCACCAGGGCGATGCCCAGGGCGCTGAGCGGCCACAGCAGGCTGCCGCGATGCCAGGCCTCCAGGGCGCCGTGCGGAATTCGGTAGATGAACAGGTAGGTGTGGTCGGTCTGCGCGCTGGTGTATTCCTGGCTCAGCTGGCGCCAGGGGAAGCGCGGCAGGTTCTGCGGGTTGAAGCCTGCCTCGGGCCGTTTCGGCGGACGCGGCAGGTAGGTGCCGTCGACC
The DNA here is from genome assembly GCF_041409665.1 of Pseudomonas sp. QL9. Lineage (NCBI taxonomy): Bacteria > Pseudomonadati > Pseudomonadota > Gammaproteobacteria > Pseudomonadales > Pseudomonadaceae > Pseudomonas > Pseudomonas sp. QL9. Next base: position 968,885 of record NZ_CP166971.1, on the reverse strand, counting down.
AGGCGCTGCCCGGTTTCGTCGAGCACCTGCACCGACAGGTCGAAGTCGTGGCGGCGCTGCTCCAGCAGCTGCTGCGCGGCGGCGGGCCCTTGGTTCTCATAGAGCACCGTCCACTGCTTGGCCAGGTCGTGCAGGCCGGGGTAGCGGGCGATGACCCAGGTGTCTTGATTGAGCGCGCGGCCGAGCAGGATGGAAAGCCCCGCGACCAGCAGCAGGGCAAGCCAGAAAGCGGCGAGAATCCGCCAGAAAAGCGATCGCATGGTCTTTCGGTTCAGTCGCATCGGCCTGCTCGGGTCGGGGTTTCATGAATGACGAAACGCCGGGCGGGTGCCCGGCGTTTCGTGTGGGTTGCCGTCAGTTGGTCTTGGCGTCCGCCGGCGCTTTCTGCTTCGCGGCCCATTCGGCCTTGCGCTGCTCGCGCTTGGCCTTGATTTCGTCGAACTTCTTCTGCTGATCCGGGGTGAGCAGGCCGCGGATGCTCTGGTCGGTCTTGTCGCGGTTGGCCTTGAGCTCGTCTTGCATGGCCTTGCGTTCAGCGGCCGGCAGCTTGTTGAAGTACTTTTCGGTGATCTCGTGGCGCGACTTCATCGAATCGCCCATCAGCTTGCCGATCTGCTCGCGCTGCTCCTGGGTCAGGTTCAGCTCGCGCATCGGGCCGCCGTGGCCGAAGTGCTTGCCGCCGTGGCCATCCATCATCGGAGCGCCGGCGGGGGGCGGCGGGACGTCGCTCGGTGCCTGGGTGGCGGCCATCGCCAGGGTCGGCAGGGTGGCGGCGAACAGCAGGGCGGTGAGGGTCTTGCGCATGAAACTTCTCCTTTCGTGGACCGGTTTCTGAACCGGATGTGCCCAGTCTAGGCATGGCAAGGTCAAGGGCGGTCAGGCCCCGGTAAAGCTTCGGTAAAGATTGCGTCTAAGGCTCTGCACCGGGCTTTTCGGCCGGGGCTGCGCATCAGGGGGCGTAGAAATAGCCGCGCCCGCGCAGGGCCAGGATGCGCGGGCGACCGTCGGGGTGCGTGCCGAGCTTCTTGCGCAGGTTGCTGACGTGCATGTCCAGGCTGCGGTCGTAGAGGGTCAGCTTGCGGCCCAGGGCGACCTGCGCCAGGGCCTGCTTGTCCAGCGGCTCGCCCGGCTGGCGCAGCAGCGCCTCGAGGATGCGGCTTTCGGAGAGGGTCAGGCCGACGTCCTCGCCGCCGACGCTGGCGACGCCGCGGGCCAGGTTCAGGCTGAGGTCGCCGAGGTCGACCTGGGCGCTGGGCTGGCTTGGATGGCTGCGCCGCAGCACCGCGCGCAGACGGGCAGTCAGTTCACGCGGGTCGCAGGGTTTGGCCAGGTAGTCGTCGGCGCCGAGCTCCAGACCGAGGATGCGGTCCAGCGGCTCGCCGCGTGCGGAGAGCATCAGCACCGGCAGGTCGGGGTGCTCGCTGCGCAGTTGCTTGAGCAGTTCCAGGCCGCTGCCGTCGGGCAGCATGACATCCAGCACCACCGCATCCGGCGTGCGTCCGGACAGCGCCGCGCGGGCCGCGCTGCCATCGTGGCTGGCCCGGACGCTGAAGCCTTCCTGGGCTAGCCAGGTGCACAGCAGTTCGCACAGTTCGCGGTCATCGTCGATCAGCAGCAGCTCACTCATGGTCCGGCTTCTTTCAGTTGATCCACTCGCGGCGCTGGCGGCGACGGCCGCGACTCAGGGCGCCGAGGATGAAGGCGAGCAGGGCGGTGGCGCCCCCGGTCGCGAACCAGGTCTGCTCGTCGCTGAGCAGGCGTGGCGGTTGTTGGGCCTGGGCATCGCGCAGTTGCGATTTCAGGCGCTGGTTTTCCTGGCGTAAACGATCGACCACTGCATTGCCGGCACCGTTCAGTTGGGCGGTGAGGTCGGCACGCTGTCTTTCGCTATCGTCCAGGCGCTTCTGCAATTCGTTCAGGCGCTGGGCGAACTCATCGACTTCGGGGCTTTCGGGGCTGCTTGCGGGTTGAGCGTCGGTGGCAGGAGGGGCGCTGGTTTCGGCCAGGCTGGCGAGCGGCAGGCTCAGGCAGAACAGAAGGGGCAACAGCTGTCGAGGGCGCATCGCAACTCCTTGTACTGGGATGAACCTCGGATCATCGCGCTCCCGGCGATACCCGGCGATAGGAAATATCCTCTGCTGCCTGCGGGGGCGCGCTCCCTGCGCCGCCCCGTGCCTTACGGCAGGACTTTCTTGAACGGCTTGACCACGACGTCGGCGTACACGCCGGCCGCGCGGTAGGGGTCGGCATCGGCCCAGGCCTGGGCGGCGGCCAGCGACTCGAACTCGGCGACGATCAGGCTGCCGGTGAAGCCCGCGGCGCCCGGGTCGGGGCTGTCGATTGCCGGGTGCGGGCCGGCGAGGACCAGACGGCCTTCTTCCTTCAGCTGCTCGAGACGGGCCAGGTGTGCCGGGCGGGCAGCCAGTCGGCGTTCCTGGGAGGCGGTGATATCGCGGGCGATGATTGCGTAGAGCATGTCAGTCCTTGGGCTTTTCGCCGGTTGGGGCGTCGTGCATGTGGCGAGCCAGGAACACGCCCTGGCCGATCAGGAAGAGCAGGGTCATACCCAGGCTGCCGAACACCTTGAAGTCCACCCAGATGCTCTGGAAGGTGAAGGCAACGAACAGCTGGATGCAGCCGCAGATCACGAAGAACAGCACCCAGGCCAGGTTCAGACGCTGCCAGAGATGCTCCGGCAGCTGTACCGCATGGCCCATGATGCGCTCGATCAGCGGGCGGCGGTCGCCCACCAGGGTGCTGCCGAGGAAACCCAGGGCGAACAGCCAGTTGACCACCGGCGCCTTCCACTTCAGGAAGGTTTCGCTGTGGAAGGCCAGGGTCATGCCGCCGAACACCAGGCAGCAGGCAAGGGTCAGCCACTGGCCCTTGTCGAGCCGGCGCTGTTTGATCAGCAGGGCGCCGTAGACCAGCACCGAAGTGCCGATCAGCACGGCGGTGGCGCTGTAGATACCGCCGAATTCGAAGGCGTTGCCCGCCAGTTCGACGGTGCGCGGAGACAGCTTGTAGACAATGAAAAACAGGATGAGGGGGATGAAATCGATGAATTGCTTCATTGCGGCAGCCAGAGCCCAGTCGAGGCGGCATAATACCAACCTGCGGACGATCTGAAATAGTCACCCGTCTCGTCCGCTCCTGAGCGAATGCCGTGAACGCCCGCGGCACAGCGTCTATACAGAAGAAAACACCTTCCGGATTGCCCATGCGTGTCGACCTGCATTGCCACAGTACCGCCTCCGACGGCCAGCTTCCCCCGGCCGTGGTGGTCGGCCGCGCCCACGAGCGTGGTGTGCGCGTGCTCGCGCTGACCGACCACGACACCCTCGAAGGCCTGGCCGAGGCGCGTAGCGCCGCCGACGAGCTGGGGCTGCACCTGGTCAACGGGGTCGAGCTGTCCTGCACCTGGGGCGGCGCGACCATCCATGTGCTGGGCTACGGCTTCGATCTGCAGGCCGAGCCGCTGCTGCGCGCGCTGGAAGATCTGCACCACGGTCGCTGGGCGCGCGCCGAAGAGATCGGCCGCCGCCTCGACGCCAAGGGCATGCACGGCGCCTTCGAAGGCGCGCGGGCGATCCAGCGCGAACTGGGCGACAGCGGCAACGCTCCTGCGCGCCCGCACTTCGCCGAGTTCCTGGTCCGCGAAGGCTACGTTGGCGACCGCGCCGAGGCATTCCGCAAATGGCTTGGCGCCGGCAAGCTGGGTGACGTCAAGCAGCACTGGCCGGCGCTCGCCGAGGCGGTCGGGACGCTGCGCGAAGCGGGGGCCTGGATCAGCCTGGCGCACCCCTACCAGTACGATTTCACGCGTACCAAGCGACGCAAGCTGATCGCCGACTTCATCCAGGCCGGCGGCCACGCCATCGAGGTGGTCAACGGGCCGCAGCCGGCCGAGCAGGTCGGGGTGCTGAGCATCCTGGCCCGCGAATTCGGCCTGCTGGTCAGCGCCGGCAGCGATTTCCACGGTCCCAGCGACTGGTCGGAGCTGGGGCTGTACCGCGCCGTGCCGGACGACCTGCCGCCGCTGTGGATGCGCTTCAAGGGAGTGGCGCAGGTCCTAGAGGAGACTCAATGAGCCAGTTCTTCCAGATCCACCCGGAAAACCCGCAGCCGCGCCTGATCAAGCAGGCGGTGGAGATCGTCCGCCAGGGCGGGGTGATCGCCTATCCCACCGACTCCTCCTATGCGCTGGGCTGCCGTCTGGGTGAGAAGGGCGCGGTCGAGCGCATCCGTCGCCTGCGCAAGCTGGACGACAAGCACAACTTCACCCTGGTCTGCCGCGATCTTTCCGAGCTTGGGCTCTATGCCAAGGTCGATACCGGTCTGTTCCGCCTGCTCAAGGCGCACACACCGGGGCCGTACACCTTCATCCTCAACGCCACCCGCGAGGTGCCGCGCATGCTGCTGCACCCCAAGCGCCGTACCATCGGCCTGCGCGTTCCGGGCTGCCCGATCGCCCAGGCGCTGCTGCAGGAGCTGGGCGAGCCGCTGATGAGCGTGAGCCTGATCCTGCCAGGCCAGAGCGAGCCGCTGAGCGACCCCTACGAGATGCGCCAGATGCTCGAGCACGACGTCGACCTGGTGCTGGATGGCGGTTTCGGCGGCGTCGAGGCTTCCACCGTGATCAACCTTTCCGGCGACGAGGCGGAAGTGGTGCGCGTCGGTTGCGGCGATCCGACGCCGTTCGAGGTTGTCGCCTGATCCTGCCCATGATCGATCCCTTGTCCGCTATTCCGAGGCCCCGCGCTTGAGCAACGTCGATTCCCAGCGCCGTGTGCTGTCCGGCATGCGCCCCACCGGGCGCCTGCACCTGGGACACCTGCACGGCGTGCTGCAGAACTGGGTTCGCCTGCAGCACGAATACGAGTGTTTTTTCTCCATCGTCGATTGGCACGCGCTGACCACCGAGTACGACGATGTCGGGCAGATTCGCCAGCATGTGCGCGACATGGCCATCGACTGGCTGGCCGTGGGCGTCAGCCCCAGTGCCGCGACCCTGTTCATCCAGTCCCAGGTGCCCGAGCACGCCGAGCTTCACCTGCTGCTGTCGATGATCTGCCCGCTGTCCTGGCTGGAGCGGGTGCCCACCTATAAGGAATTGCAGGAGCGCCTCAGCCACAAGGACCTGTCCACCTACGGTTTCCTTGGTTACCCGCTGCTGCAGGCCGCCGACATCCTGATCTACCGCGCCGGCCTGGTGCCGGTGGGCTCCGACCAGATGGCTCACGTCGAGTTCTCCCGTGAAGTAGCGCGGCGCTTCAACCATCTGTACGGCGGTGAGGTGGACTTCGAGGAACGCGCCCAGGCGGCCATCGGGCGCCTCGGCAAGAAGACCGCCAAGCTCTACAGCGGCCTGCGCAAGGCCTGGCAGGAGCAGGGCGACGGTGATGCGCTGGAAACCGCGCGGGCGCTGCTCAAGGAGCAGCAGAACCTCACCCTCGGCGATCGCGAGCGACTGTTCGGCTACCTCGAAGGCTACAGCCGCGTGCTGCTGCCCGAGCCCCAGGCGCTGACCGCGAAGAACGCGCGCATGCCCGGGCTGGACGGGCAGAAGATGTCCAAGTCCCACGGCAACGTCATCGGTTTGCGCGAAAGCCCGGCCGAGGTCGAGGAAAAGCTCTCGCGCATGCCCACTGATCCGGCGCGGGTGCGCCGCAGCGATCCGGGCGACCCGCAGCGCTGCCCGGTCTGGCAGTGGCACCTGATCTACTCCGACGCCGGTTGCCAGCAGTGGGTGCAGGAAGGCTGCCGCAGCGCCGGCATTGGCTGCCTGGACTGCAAGCGGCCGCTGATCGAGGCGATCAACCAGGAGCTGTCGCCAATCCGCGAGCGCGCCCTGGACTTCGAAGACAACCCGGAGCTGGTGCGCAGCATCCTCGCCGAAGGCGCCGAACGGGCCCGCGAGGCAGCCCGCGAAACCCTGGTGGAAGTGCGCCAGGCCATGGGGCTGACCTACCGCTAGCGCAGTCTCCCTCCGTAGGAGCGGATCTCATCCGCGAATTGCGCCGGCCATTCCGGCCATCGCGGACAAGGTCCGCTCCTACGGGCTCGCATGTGCCGCTCCGTCCCTTTGCTTCCCCGGCGCTCATGAAAGCAGGGATAATGCCGCCCTGAATCTGCAGAGCCCGACGAGAGGCCGATGAGCGACCTGACCGAGCCGGAAGTCCCTTCCAGCGTCCCCGAGTACCGTGAGCCGGTACAGCTGGCGCTCGTCTACGGCGAGGCGGTCACCGAGTTGCCGCAGGACCTGTACATCCCGCCGGATGCCCTGGAAGTCTTCCTCGAGGCCTTCGAAGGCCCGCTCGACCTGCTGCTCTACCTGATCCGCAAGCAGAACATCAACATCCTCGACATCCCCGTGGCGGAAATCACCCGCCAGTACATGGGCTACGTCGAGCTGATGAAGTCGGTGCAGCTGGAGCTGGCCGCCGAGTATCTGGTGATGGCCGCCATGCTCGCCGAAATCAAGTCGCGCATGCTGCTGCCGCGCTCGGCCGAGGTCGAGGACGAGGAAGAAGACCCGCGCGCCGAGCTGATCCGCCGCCTGCAGGAATACGAGCGCTTCAAGAAGGCCGCCGAGGACCTCGACAATCTGCCGCGCCAGGGCCGCGACTACGTGGTGCCGACCGTGGCCGCGCCCGAGGCGAAGGCGCGCAAGCTGCTGCCGCAGGTGGACATGCAGGAGCTGATGCTGTGCATGGCCGAGGTGCTGCGCCGCGCCGACCTGTTCGAAAGCCACCAGGTCACCCGCGAGATGCTCTCTACCCGCGAGCGCATGAGCGAAATTCTCGAACGCCTGAAGGATGCCGGTTTCGTGCCCTTCATCGAGCTGTTCCGCGTCGAGGAAGGCCGTTTGGGCGTGGTGGTGACCTTCATGGCGGTGCTCGAACTGGTCAAGGAACAGTTGGTAGAGCTGGTGCAGAACCAGGCCTTCGCGCCTATCCATGTGCGCGCCCGGAGTGAGGTGGAGGAGGGGCCGCCGGCGAGCGAAGCCCTGGAGGAAGGCGACGAAGGCGTCTTCGAGCCAAGCGAGGAGCCCGCGCCTGAGCCTGCGTTCGAGGACATCGAGTTCGGCGGCTCGACGGATGCCGACGAAGACGAGCCGATCTGATCCCTGGCATTGCCGCCACCGCCGGCATTGAGTAGCTTTCCCCGCCAACCTGGCAATTCCCGACCCCGATCCGAGCGACCCGATGAACCTCTCCGACCCGCACGAACTGGCGACCCTGCTCGAAGGCATCCTGCTGGCCTCCGGTAAGCCGCTGTCGCTGGAGCGCCTGGGCGAGCTGTTCGAGGAGGCCGAGCGGCCCGAGCCGCAGCAGCTCCGCGACGCCCTGTCGATCCTCGCGCTGTCCTGCGCGGGGCGGGCCTTCGAGCTGAAGGAAGTGGCCACCGGCTACCGCCTGCAGATTCGCGAGCCGCTGGCGCCCTGGGTCGGCCGCCTGTGGGAGGAGCGCCCGCAGCGCTATTCCCGCGCGCTGCTGGAAACCCTGGCGCTGATCGCCTACCGCCAGCCCATCACCCGTGGCGAGATCGAGGACATCCGCGGTGTGGCGGTGAACACACAGATCATCAAGACGCTGATGGAGCGCGAGTGGATCCGCATCGTCGGCTACCGCGAGGTCCCGGGGCGCCCGGCGATGCTCGCCACCACCCGCACCTTCCTCGACTATTTCAACCTCAAGAGCCTGGAAGAGCTGCCGCCGCTGGCGGAGCTGCGCGAAATGGAGGCCGAGCCCGAAGACGTGCAGCTGGTGCCGATCAACCTGCCCAGCCCGGTTCTCGACGAGGACTACGTGCCGGCGTCGATCCAGGCGCTGGCCGACCAGGCCCTGCGCGAAGCCGGCGAAGAGCCGGAGCCCGCGCCGCCGGAAGAAAAGCCCGAGGAAACCAGCTTCCGCAGCCTGCTCGCCGAGCTGGACGAGATGGAGCTTGGGCTGAAGACCGACTTCGACGACCTGCTGGTGCTGCCGCCGGAAGCGCCCGACGAAGAGGCGCCGGCAGAACCGGCCGCCACCATGCCCGAGCCGCCGGCCGCCGAGCCTGCGCCTGCGCCCGCCGCCGAACCGGCGCAGCCGGTGGAGGAGGAGTACGACGAGGAGCGCGCCCTGGCCGAGGCCATGCGCGAGGAGCTCGAGGCCCTGGCGCGCGATCGCGACCACTGATCTTCGTCGGTCTGGCGCCACCGCAAAACGTTCAACCGTTGACTTCCGCCGCGTGCGCGACGACCTTATGTGCCGCGCCGGAACGGGCGGCGACGGTGGCACCTGGGGGAACCGTCGGATTCCCGCCGTTCGTGGCAGATACCAACACATTCATCTTTCAACAGTCGGCTGCCGTCATCGTGCAGACCACTGAGTGCGCTCAATGAAAAGAACTCGAATCAGCCGCATCGGGCTCGGCCTGCTGCTCGGGCTGAACAGCGCTTGTCTGCTGGCTGCCGAAGGGCCGGCCGTACCGCAGCCGGGGCAGTCCAAGGACGACTTCATCAATCAGTTGATGGGGCAGATGACCCAGCAGGAAAAGATCGGCCAGCTGCGCCTGGTCAGTGTCGGCCCGGATCATCCGAAGCCGGTCCTGCTCGACGAGATCGCCGCCGGCACCACCGGCGCGATCTTCAACACCGTGGTGCGTCCGGGCATTCGCGACCTGCAGGACGCGGCCATGAAGAGCCGCCTGAAGATCCCGCTGTTCTTCGCCTACGACGTGGTCCACGGCCACCGCACCGTATTCCCCATCGGCCTGGGCCTGGCCGCCAGCTGGGACATGGGCGCGGTCGCCACCAGCGCGCGCATCGCCGCTGAAGAGGCCAGCGCCGACGGCCTCAACCTGACCTACTCGCCGACCGTCGATATCGCTCGCGATCCGCGCTGGGGCCGTGTTTCCGAAGGCTTCGGCGAAGACACCTACCTGGTCAGCCGTATCGCCGAGACCGTGGTCAAGAGCTACCAGGGCAAGGGCCTGGACCAGCCCGGCACCATCATGGCCGGGGTCAAGCACTTCGCCTTGTACGGCGCCGGTGAGGGCGGCCGCGACTACAACACCGTCGACATGAGCCTGCCGCGCATGTTCCAGGACTACCTGCCGCCGTACCGCGCGGCCATCGACGCCGGCGCCGGCGCGGTGATGGTGTCGCTGAACAGCGTCAACGGCGTTCCCTCCACCGCCAACAAATGGCTGCTGCAGGATGTGCTGCGCCAGCAGTGGGGCTACAAGGGCGTGCTGCTCAGCGACCACGGCGCGGTCATGGAGCTGATCAAGCACGGCGTCGCCGGTGAACCGCGTGAAGCGGCGCGCCTGGCAATCGCCGCGGGCGTCGAGATGAACATGAACGACGACCTGTACGGCAAGGAACTGCCGGAGCTGCTCAAGGCCGGCGCCATCCAGCAGAGCGACATCGACCGCGCCTGCCGCGACGTGCTCGCGGCCAAGTGGGACATGGGCCTGTTCAAGGACCCGTACCGCTACCTGCAAGGCGCCGACCCGGTGGACACCGACGCCGAAAGCCGCCTGCACCGCGCCGAAGCCCGCGACGTGGCGCGCAAGGGCATGGTCCTGCTGAAGAACCAGGGCGACGTGCTGCCGCTCAAGCGCAACAGCACCATCGCGCTGATCGGCCCGCTGGCCGACAGCAAGCGCGACGTCATGGGCAGCTGGTCCGCCGCCGGCAAGGCCTTCCAGGCCGTGACCGTGCTAGAGGGCATGGGCCATGCCACCCGCGGCAAGGGTGCGCTGCTCTACGCCAAGGGCGCCAACGTCACCAATGACGAAGAGATCATCAAGTACCTCAACGAGTACAACCAGGACGTGGTGATCGATAAGCGCAGCCCGCAGGCGATGATCGACGAGGCAGTGGCCAAGGCGAAGATGGCCGACGTGGTCGTGGCCGTGGTCGGCGAAGCCCAGGGCATGGCCCACGAGGCATCGAGCAAGGCCAACCTGCGCATCTCCGCGAGCCAGCTCGACCTGCTCAAGGCGCTCAAGGCCACCGGCAAGCCGCTGGTGCTGGTGCTGATGAACGGCCGTCCGCTGGACCTGCGCTGGGAAAGCGAGAACGCCGACGCCATGCTGGAAACCTGGTTCAGCGGCACCGAGGGCGGCAACGCCATCGCCGATGTGCTGTTCGGCGACTACAACCCGGCGGGCAAGCTGGCCATGACCTTCCCGCGTTCGGTGGGGCAGATCCCGATCTACTACAACCACCTGAACACCGGCCGTCCGTTCGACCACGAGCACCCGAACAAGTACACCTCGCGCTACTTCGACTCGCAGAACGGCCCGCTGTATCCCTTTGGCTACGGCCTGAGCTACACGAGCTTCAGCGTCTCCGACGTGAAACTGTCCAGCTCGAAAATGCACAAGGGCGACACTCTGACCGCGCGCGTGACCGTGAAGAACACCGGCAAGCGGGCCGGCGAGACCGTGGTGCAGCTGTACCTGCGTGATCTGGTGGCGTCCATCAGCCGGCCGGTCAAGGAGCTCAAGGGCTTCCGCAAGGTCATGCTGCAGCCGGGCGAGTCGAAGGTGGTCGAGTTCCCGATCCGTGAACAGGACCTGCGTTTCTACGATGCCAGCCTGCGCTACGCCTCGGAGTCGGGCGACTTCAAGGTGATGATCGGCCTGGACTCGGACGACGTGAAGGAAGGGCAGTTCACCCTGCTCTGATCGCTTCTCGACGTTCCATCCATCGCCCCGACCGGCCTTGCCGCTCGGGGCGATGTCTTTCTGGCGCGGGACCGCTCGTCGCGCGTGCCGGCAGCCTGGCTCCGCCGCCCCCATGTTCAATGCAGCAAATGAGGAGGCGCGCATGAAAGATCCTTGCATCAGTGTCTGCGAGTTCGACGACGGTATCTGCCGCGGTTGCGGGCGTAGCCGCGCGGAAATACGGGCCTGGAAGAAGTTGGACCGGCCGCAGCGCCTGGCCGTGCTGGCCGAGGCCGACATGCGCCTGCTGGTGCTGCAGGCGCGCGGGCGACGCAAGTTCCGCTGAGGATTGGCACTTTCGGAAAAGTTGGAACGCTTCCTGCTATTACCCCTGTGACGCCCATGCCGGCGTCAAAACTTTGATGTTCGTGGGCCAAAGGCCCGCGCCAGGGCAGGGGAGTTCGGGGTGGATCGTACGCAATTGATCGGAACAGTGCGCAGCAACCTGGCCGGGATGGGCCGTGGCAGCCTCGGCGTGCCGCTGCTGCTGCTGGCGATGCTGGCGATGATGACGCTGCCGATCCCGCCGTTTCTGCTGGACGTGCTCTTCACCTTCAACATCGCGCTGTCCATCGTCGTCCTGCTGGTCTGCGTGTACGCCCTGCGCCCGCTGGACTTCGCCGTATTCCCGACCATCCTGCTGGTCGCCACTTTGCTGCGCCTGGCGCTGAACGTCGCCTCAACCCGCGTGGTGCTGCTGCACGGCCATGACGGTCACGCTGCTGCCGGCAAGGTGATCCAGGCCTTCGGTGAGGTGGTGATCGGCGGCAACTACGTGGTCGGCATCGTGGTCTTCGCGATCTTGATGATCATCAACTTCGTGGTGGTCACCAAGGGCGCCGGGCGTATCTCCGAAGTGAGCGCTCGCTTCACCCTCGACGCCATGCCCGGCAAGCAGATGGCCATCGACGCCGACCTCAACGCCGGCCTGATCGAGCAGGCCGAGGCGAAGAAGCGCCGCGCCGAAGTGGCCCAGGAAGCCGACTTCTACGGCTCCATGGACGGTGCCTCGAAATTCGTCCGCGGCGACGCCGTCGCCGGCCTGCTAATCCTCTTCATCAACCTGATCGGTGGCGTGGCCATCGGCGTGATCCAGCACGCCATGTCCTTCGGCGACGCCGGCAAGGTCTATGCCCTGCTGACCATCGGTGACGGCCTGGTGGCGCAGTTGCCTTCGCTGCTGTTGTCGACCTCCGCCGCGATCATGGTGACCCGCGTGTCCAGCGCCGAAGACATGGGCGCCCAGGTCAACCGGCAGATGTTCTCCTCGCCCAAGGCGCTGGCCATCTCTGCCGCCATCCTCATCGCCATGGGCCTGGTCCCGGGCATGCCGCACATTTCCTTCATCGGCCTCGGTGCGCTGGCCGGTGCTGGCGCCTGGATGATCGTGCAGCGCCAGCGCAAGACGGCCCAGGCTGAGGCCCAGGAAGTGCAGCGTCAGCAGGAGCTGCTGCCGGCGCAGCGCGCCCAGGAGACCAAGGAGCTGGGCTGGGACGACGTGACCCCGGTGGACATGGTCGGCCTGGAAGTGGGCTACCGGTTGATCCCGCTGGTCGATCGCAACCAGGGCGGCCAGTTGCTGGCGCGGATCAAGGGCGTCCGCAAGAAGCTGTCGCAGGACATGGGCTTCCTCATGCCCTCGGTACATATTCGCGACAACCTGGACCTGCTGCCCAACGCCTATCGTTTGACGCTCATGGGCGTCAGCGTTGCGGAAGCGGAGATCTATCCGGACCGCGAACTGGCGATCAACCCCGGTCAAGTGTTTGGCAGCCTCAACGGCATCGCCGGCAAGGACCCTGCGTTCGGCCTGGAAGCGGTGTGGATCGAGGCCGGCCAGCGCGACCAGGCGCAGTCCCTTGGCTACACGGTGGTGGACGCCAGCACCGTGGTCGCCACGCACCTCAACCAGGTGCTGCACAAGCATGCCCACGAGCTGCTCGGCCACGAAGAGGTCCAGCAACTGATGCAGCTGCTGGCCAAATCCTCGCCGAAGCTGGCGGAAGAGCTGGTTCCGGGGCTGATTTCCCTGTCGACTCTGCTCAAGGTCCTGCAGGCGCTGCTGCAGGAACAGGTGCCGGTACGCGACATCCGTACCATCGCCGAATCCATCGCCAACGTGGCCGCCAAGAGTCAAGATCCCGCCGCGATGGTCGCCGCGGTTCGCGTCGCGCTGAGCCGCGCAATCGTGCAAAGCATTGTGGGGCTTGAGCCGGAGCTGCCTGTGATCACTCTTGAGCCAAGGTTGGAACAGATCTTGCTCAATAGCTTGCAGAAGGCCGGACAAGGCTCGGAAGAAGGCATTCTTCTGGAGCCGGGGATGGCCGAGAAGCTGCAACGCTCGTTGGTCGAGGCGGGGCAGCGTCAGGAGATGCTCGGGAAACCGGCGATCCTCCTGGTAGCCGGCCCCATCCGCGCGATGATGTCGCGATTCGCTCGGATGGCGGTGCCCAGCATGAGCGTGCTGGCCTACCAGGAAATCCCGGATAACAAGCAAGTGACCATCGTCGCCACCGTTGGACAGAATTGAAGGACAGCGCCATGCAGGTTAAACGCTTCTTCGCCGCCGATATGCGTCAGGCCATGAAACTGGTCCGCGATGAGCTGGGCGCGGATGCCGCCATCATCGGCAACCGCCGGGTTGCCGGCGGTGTCGAGCTGACCGCGGCGCTGGACTACCAACCGCCGGCCGCGGCCAGCAAGCCGAACCCGGCGCTGGAAGCCGAGCTGCGCAAGACCCAGGCGCGCATCGCCCAGGCCCGTGCTGAACTGGACACGCCGGCCCGCGCCGCCGCCAGCCCGCGCAAGGATCGTCAATTGTACGGCGCCGAGCCGGCCAAGCGCCCGACCCTGGCCGAAGCCATGGCGGCCCCGGACGCTCCGGCAACCCCGGCGCCGGCTGCGGTCAGCCAGCAGTCGCTGGACGCGATGCGTTTCGAACTCAACGGCTTGCGCGAACTGCTCGAAGTGCAACTGGGCTCCATCGCCTGGAACCAGATGCAGAGCCAGCGGCCGAAACAGGCTGGCCTGTGGCGCCGCCTGCAACGCATGGGCGTGCCGGCCGACCTGGGTCGCCAGCTGCTCGAACGCGTCGCCTCCATCGCCGATCCCAAGCAGGCCTGGCGCATGCTGCTGGCGCACCTGGCACGCGCCATCCGCACACCCGACGAAGACCTGCTGGAGCAGGGCGGGGTGATCGCCCTGGTCGGTCCGGCCGGCATGGGCAAGACCACCACCCTGGCGAAGCTTGCGGCCCGCTATGTGCTGAAGTACGGCGCACACAACCTGGCGCTGGTCAGCATGGACAGTTTCCGCCTGGGCGCGCAGGAGCAGATCAAGACGCTGGGGCGCATCCTCAATGTCCCTGTGACCCTGGTCGATCCCGGCCAGTCTCTGCTCCAGGCCATGGCTCCGCTGGCGCGCAAGCGCCTGGTGCTGATCGACACCGCCGGTCTGCCCGCCAGCGATCCGGCGCTGCGCATGCAGCTCGAAGCGCTGGCCGCGCAGAGCCTGAACGTGAAGAATTACCTGGTGCTGGCGGCAACCAGCCAGAGCCAGGTGCTCAAGGCCGCCTGGCACGCCTACCGCAGCTGCGGACTGGCCGGCTGCGTACTGACCAAGCTGGACGAGGCCGGTAGCCTGGGCGAGGCGATGTCGCTCGTGATAGCACAACGCCTGCCTGTTGCCTATCTGGCGGACGGGCCGCGAATTCCGGATGATCTGCAGGTGGCGCGCGCGCACCAGCTGGTCAGCCGTGCGGTGAGCCTGCAGGTGCCCGAAGAGCCCTGCGAGGACACCATGGCCGGCATGTTCGCCGGCCTGTATCAGCAACCGGCAAGACACGCCGGATAAAGGATTCCAGACGGGCACCGGAGACGGGGCCCACGGTGGCCGGATGGCCGCCAAGCGGATACGGATGCTCAAGGTAGATCCGTCACGCCAACTGCGGCCGAGCACCGCAGCTGGCAGGGTCCCGGTGGCGGGATCGTTGAAGAGACAAGGTAATTTTTATGGGTATGCATCCCGTTCAGGTAATCGCGGTCACCGGTGGCAAAGGCGGCGTAGGCAAGACCAACGTCTCGGTGAATCTGTCCATGGCGCTGGCCGACCTCGGCCGTCGCGTCATGCTGCTCGACGCCGACCTCGGCCTGGCCAACGTCGACGTCTTGCTGGGCCTGCAGCCCACGCGCACGCTGGCTGACGTCATCGAGGGCGAATGCGACCTGCGCGACGTCATCCTCCAGGGGCCGGGCGGCATCCGCATCGTCCCGGCGGCGTCCGGCACGCAGAGCATGGTGCAGCTGTCGCCGATGCAGCACGCCGGCCTGATCCAGGCGTTCAGCGATATCAGCGAAAACATCGACGTGCTGGTGGTGGACACTGCGGCCGGCATCGGCGATTCGGTGGTGAGCTTCGTCCGCGCCGCGCAGGAAGTCCTGCTGGTAGTGTGCGACGAGCCGACTTCGATCACCGACGCCTACGCCCTGATCAAGCTGCTCAACCGCGATCACGGCATGACTCGCTTCCGCGTGCTGGCCAACATGGCGCACAGCCCGCAGGAAGGGCGCAACCTGTTCGCCAAACTGACCAAGGTCACCGACCGCTTCCTCGACGTGGCGCTGCAGTACGTCGGCGCGATTCCGTACGACGAATCGGTGCGCAAGGCGGTGCAGAAGCAGCGCTCAGTCTATGAGGCCTTCCCGCGCAGCAAGGCGGCGCTGGCCTTCCGCGCGATTGCACAGAAGGTCGACAGCTGGCCGCTGCCGGCCAACCCCCGTGGCCACCTGGAGTTCTTCGTGGAACGCCTGGTGCAGAATCCCACCGCGGGTTCGACCGTATGATGAGCGGCTCCGGAGCGCGTATGTACACCAAGGCACAGGCGCAGAACTCCCAGGAACAGCTGATCCAGCGCTACGCACCGCTGGTGAAGCGGATCGCCTACCACCTGCTGGGCCGCCTGCCGGCCAGCGTGCAGGTCGAGGACCTGATGCAGGCCGGTATGATCGGCCTGCTCGAGGCGGCGAAGAAATATGACTGCGGAAAGGGCGCGAGCTTCGAGACCTATGCCGGCATTCGCATCCGCGGCGCCATGCTCGACGAGGTGCGCAAGGGCGATTGGGCGCCGCGTTCGGTGCATCGCAACACGCGCATGGTCAGCGACGCGATCCGTGCCATCGAAGCGCGAACCGGTCGCGACGCTAAAGATCAGGAAGTCGCTGCCGAACTCAATATGAGTCTCGACGATTACTACGCGATCTTAAGTGACACCCAGGGCAGTCGCCTGTACAGCTTCGACGACCTGTTGCAGGAAGGGGCCCAGGGGCCGGCGGAAGACACCTCGCACCTGGACAACGAACCCTCCCACGGTCTGGAGGACGAGCGTTTCCAGGCGGCGCTGGCCGATGCCATCACCAAGCTTCCCGAGCGCGAGCGCCTGGTGCTGGCGCTGTACTACGACGAAGAGCTCAACCTCAAGGAGATCGGCGAGGTGCTCGGGGTCAGCGAGTCGCGGGTCAGCCAGTTGCATAGCCAGTGCGCAGCGCGCCTGCGGGCAAGGCTGTCGGAGTGGCGCGCGCACTAAGTGCACGGAAGTAACGGAATTTTCCGACGGGACGTATAGAATCCCGCCGGTCCGACGATCACTGGCGAATGGCCAGGCGATTCGTCGAAAGGGCAGAGCGGCGAACAGCGGCTCTGTGCCAGACAAGCAACAAGGCAGGTGCCGCCTCGGCACTCGCCAAAAGGTATTCAAGGTGCGCCTGCAGCGGCGCACCGGGACTGGACGGAGGCAGGCTTGGACAAGAACATGAAAATTCTCATCGTGGACGACTTCTCCACGATGAGGCGCATCATCAAGAACCTCCTGCGCGACCTGGGGTTCACCAACACCGCGGAAGCCGACGACGGCACCACCGCGCTGCCGATGCTGCACAGCGGCAATTTCGACTTCCTCGTCACCGACTGGAACATGCCCGGCATGACCGGCATCGACCTGCTGCGTGCCGTGCGCGCCGACGACCGCCTGAAGCACCTGCCGGTGCTGATGGTGACCGCCGAAGCCAAGCGCGACCAGATCATCGAAGCGGCCCAGGCCGGGGTCAATGGCTACGTGGTCAAGCCTTTCACCGCTCAAGTGCTGAAAGAAAAGATCGAGAAGATTTTCGAGCGGGTCGGCTGATTCCGACCAAGAGGGCGTCATGGAGCTCGTCAACGATTCCACGGGTGACTTCGAGTCGACCCTGAAAAAACACGCGCGCGATTTGGTCGAGAGCCTGGAGCGCGGCGAGGTGCAGCAGGCCGTGCAGCTCATCCAGGAGCTCAACCAGACCCGCGATCGCGGCCTCTACCAGGAGGTCGGCAAGCTCACCCGCGAACTGCACAACGCGATCGTCAATTTCCAGATCGATCCGAATTCCCGGCACGCCGCGGAAATGTCGCAGATCGCCGATGCCACCGATCGTCTGTCCTACGTGGTGACGATGACCGAGAAGGCCGCCAACCGCACGATGGACCTGGTCGAGGAGTGCTCGCCGCTGCTCACGCACATCGAGCACGAGGCCAAGGACCTGCAGGAGCAGTGGTCGCGCTTCATGCGCCGCGAGATCGGTCCGGATGCCTTCCGCGACCTGGCCAAGCGCGTCGAGCAGTTCCTCTACGTCAGTGCCCAGGACAGCCGCAAGCTTTCTGCACACCTGAACGACATCCTGCTCGCACAGGATTTCCAGGACCTCACCGGGCAGGTGATCAAGCGCGTCACCAAGCTGGTCACCGAGGTCGAGAGCAACCTGGTCAAGCTGGTCTGGATGGCCGGGCAGGTGGACCGCTACGCGGGCATCGAGCACGACCACCAGGGCATGCGCGACGAAGTCGAAAAAGAAAGATCGTCCAAGGGTGAAGGTCCGCAGATCGCTGCCGATACAAGGAAAGACGTCGTGTCCGGTCAGGACGATGTCGACGATCTGTTGTCCAGCCTTGGATTCTGAAGTGCGCAAACGCGCCGTGGGGAGCACCGAATGAGCTTCGACGCCGATGACGAAATCCTCCAGGACTTCCTGGTGGAGGCCGGCGAGATTCTCGAGCAACTGTCCGAGCAGCTGGTCGAGCTGGAAAGCCGACCCGATGACATGGACCTGCTCAATGCCATCTTCCGTGGTTTCCACACCGTCAAGGGTGGGGCAGGTTTCCTCCAGCTGAACGCGCTGGTGGAGTGCTGCCATATCGCCGAGAACGTCTTCGACATCCTGCGCAAGGGCGAACGCCGCGTCAGCTCCGAGCTGATGGACGTGGTCCTGCAGGCGTTGGATACGGTCAACGTCATGTTCAGCCAGGTGCGCGACAACGAGGAGCCGACTCCGGCCTCCGCCGAGTTGCTCGCCGCGCTGTCGCGCCTGGCCGAGCCGGGCGGTGACGAGGAAGAGGCCATTGCTGAAGTTGCTGCCCCCGTGGCCGCTGCCGAAGTCGAGGCTCCAGCTGCCGAGCCGGCCGCCTACGGCGACATCACCGATGCCGAGTTCGAGCAACTGCTCGATGCCCTGCAGCCGGGCGCCGAAGCGGCCGCGCCAGTCGAACAGCCGGCCCCGGCCAGCGAAGCCGGCAGTGACGAAATCACCGACGACGAGTTCGAAGCGCTGCTCGACCAGCTGCATGGCAAGGGCAAGTTCAGCGCTGCCAGTGAGTCGGCCCCGGCCGCTGCTGCGCCGGCGGCCCCGGCCGCGCCTGTCAGTGCCGAAGGCGACGAGATCACCGACGACGAGTTCGAAGCGCTGCTCGACCAGTTGCATGGCAAGGGCAAGTTCGGCGCCCCCGCCGAGGGCGAAGTGGCAGCGGTTGCTGCTGCGCCCGCCGCACCCGCCGCCGAAGCTCCCGCGCCGGCCGCCGGTGGCGACAACATCACCGACGACGAATTCGAGGCGCTGCTGGATCAGTTGCACGGCAAGGGCAAGTTCGGCGATGCGCCGGAAGGCCCGGTTGCTGCCGCCGCTGCTCCCGCTCCTGCGCCGGCCAAGCCGGCTGCCGTGGCCAAGCCCAAGCCCGTTCCCGCTCCGGCCAAGCCTGCCGAGAGCCCACGCCAGGCCAGCGCACCGGCGCCGGAGAAGAGCGCCAACGAGGCCGAAACCACGGTGCGCGTGGACACCGCGCGCCTGGACGAGATCATGAACATGGTCGGTGAACTGGTGCTGGTGCGTAACCGCCTGGTGCGCCTGGGCAGCAACAGCGGCGACGAAGCCATGGCCAAGGCCGTGGCCAACCTCGACGTGGTCACCGCCGATCTGCAGATGTCGGTCATGAAGACCCGCATGCAGCCGATCAAGAAAGTCTTCGGCCGCTTCCCGCGCCTGGTCCGCGACCTTGCGCGCAACCTGAAGAAAGAGATCAACCTCGAACTGGTGGGCGAAGAGACCGACCTCGACAAGAACCTGGTCGAGGCCCTGGCCGACCCGCTGGTGCACCTGGTGCGCAATGCCGTGGACCACGGCATCGAGTCGCCCGAGGAGCGCGAAGGCTCCGGCAAGCCGCGTGGCGGCCGGGTGGTGCTCTCCGCCGAACAGGAAGGCGACCACATCCTGCTGTCCATCTCCGACGATGGCAAAGGCATGGACCCGGACATCCTCCGCGCCAAGGCGGTGGAGAAGGGCCTGCTGGACAAGGATGCCGCGGACCGCCTGAGCGAGTCGGATTGCTACAACCTGATCTTCGCCCCGGGCTTCTCGACCAAGACCGAGATCTCCGACGTCTCCGGCCGCGGTGTCGGCATGGACGTGGTGAAGACCAAGATTTCCCAGCTCAACGGCATCATCAACATCTATTCGACCAAGGGCCAGGGCTCGAAGATCGTCATCAAGGTCCCGCTGACCCTGGCGATCATGCCGACGCTGATGGTCATGCTCGGCAGCCAGGCCTTCGCCTTCCCGCTGGTCAACGTCAACGAGATCTTCCACCTCGACCTGTCCAAGACCAACGTGGTCGACGGCCAGGAAGTGGTGATCGTCCGCGACAAGGCGCTGCCGCTGTTCTACCTCAAGCGCTGGCTGGTTCCCGGCGAAGCCCATGAGGAACAGGGCGAGGGCCACGTGGTGATCCTTTCCGTGGGCACCCAGCGCATCGGCTTCGTGGTCGATCAGTTGGTCGGCCAGGAGGAAGTGGTGATCAAGCCGCTGGGCAAGATGCTGCAGGGCACGCCAGGCATGGCCGGTGCGACCATCACCGGCGACGGGCGCATCGCCCTGATCCTCGACGTACCGAGCATGCTCAAGCGCTACGCACGACGTATCTGATCCGACGCGCGCGGGGACGCCCGCGCGCCAAGACCCCTAGGGAGTGTTTATGGCAGTCAAAGTCCTGGTGGTGGACGATTCGGGATTCTTCCGTCGCCGCGTCTCGGAAATCCTCTCCGGCGATCCGCAGATCCAGGTGATCGGCACGGCCACCAACGGCCGCGAGGCCATCGATCAGGCACTGGCGCTCAAGCCCGACGTGATCACGATGGACTACGAGATGCCGATGATGGACGGCATCACCGCGGTGCGGAACATCATGCAGCGTTGCCCGACGCCGGTCCTGATGTTCTCCTCGCTGACCCACGAAGGCGCCCGCGTCACCCTCGACGCCCTGGACGCCGGCGCGGTGGACTACCTGCCGAAGAACTTCGAGGACATCTCGCGCAATCCGGACAAGGTGCGCCAGATGCTCTGCGAGAAGGTGCACAGCATCGCCCGCGCCAATCGTCGCTACGCCTCGTTCCACACCACGCCGGCGACCAGTACGCCGCCGGCGGCCAGCGGCGGGTTCTCCGCTCGGCCGGCCACGGCTCCTGCGCATGCGCCGGCTGCCCCGGCTGCTGCGGCGACCAGCGCCGCCCCAAAGCGTAAGCCCTACCGGCTGGTCGCCATCGGTACCTCCACCGGTGGGCCGGTGGCGCTGCAGCGGGTCCTGACCCAGCTGCCGGCCAACTTCCCCGCGCCCCTGGTGCTGATCCAGCACATGCCGGCGGCCTTCACCAAGGCTTTCGCCGAGCGCCTGGACAAGCTCTGCAAGATCACCGTCAAGGAAGCCGAGGACGGCGACCTGCTGCGTCCCGGCGTGGCCCTGCTGGCGCCAGGCGGCAAGCAGATGATGGTCGACGCGCGCGGCGCGGTGCGCATTCTTCCCGGCGACGAACGCCTGAACTACAAGCCCTGCGTCGATGTGACCTTCGGCTCGGCATCCAAGGCCTATGCCGACAAGGTACTGGCGGTGGTGTTGACCGGCATGGGCGCGGACGGCCGCGAAGGTGCGCGCATGCTCAAGCAGAGCGGCAGCCAGGTGTGGGCCCAGGACGAAGCCAGCTGCGTGATCTACGGCATGCCGATGGCCATCGCCAAGGCCGGCCTGGCCGACGCCATCTACAGCCTCGACGACATCGGCCGGCATATCACCGAGGCCTGCGCATGACTCCGGAGGCGAGCTGAATGGATGTGCTCAGCCTGGTCGGCCTGATCCTCGCGCTGGTCGCCATCATTGGCGGCAACTTCCTCGAGGGTGGGCACATCAGTGCCCTGGCCAACGGCCCGGCGGCGCTCATCGTGGTCGGCGGCACCCTGGCGGCAGCTTTGCTGCAGACGCCGGTGCCGGTACTCAAGCGCGCCCTGACGATGCTGCGCTGGGTCGTGCTGCCGCCCAAGGTTGATCTGCCTGGCGGCATCAACCGCGTGGTCGGCTGGAGCATGACCGCGCGCAAGGAAGGCCTGCTGGGCCTGGAAGTGGTGGCCGACGCCGAGCGCGATCCTTACGCCCGTAAGGGCCTGCAACTGCTGGTCGACGGCGTCGAGCCCGAATCCATCCGCAGCATCCTCGAGGTCGACCTGTTCAACCAGGAAGGCCGTGACCTGCAGGCCGCGAAGGTATTCGAGGGCATGGGCGGTTACGCGCCGACCATCGGTATCATCGGCGCCGTCATGGGCTTGATCCACGTGATGGGCAACCTGGCTGATCCCAGCCAGCTCGGCAGCGGTATCGCCGTGGCCTTCGTCGCCACCATCTACGGTGTAGGCTTCGCCAACCTCTTGCTGCTGCCGATCGGCAACAAACTCAAGAGCATCGTCATGCGCCAGTCGAGCTATCGGGAAATGCTCATGGAGGGGCTGCTGTCCATCGCCGAGGGCGAAAACCCACGCTCCATCGAATTGAAGCTGCAAGGCTTCCTCGGTTGACCGGAGTCGCGCCATGGCCCGTCGTCCCCACCGTGAGGAGCATGAGAATCACGAACGCTGGCTGGTGTCCTACGCGGACTTCATCACCCTGCTGTTCGCCTTCTTCGTGGTCATGTACTCGATTTCCTCGGTCAACGAGGGCAAGTACAAGATCCTCTCGGAAACCCTGACCGGCGTCTTCAACCAGCCGGACCGCTCGATCAAGCCGATCCCGGTTGGCGACGACCGCCCGCGCACCACCCAGCAGCCCAACGACAGCATGCAGCAGGGCGGTGAGGACAATGTCGACGGCGACCCGCTGACGCAGATTGCCGATGCGGTGCGCTCGCAATTCGGCGAGCTGATCAAGAGCGACCAGCTGAGCGTGCGCGGCAACGAGCTGTGGATCGAGATCACCCTCAATTCCAGCCTGCTGTTCCCCAGCGGCGACGCGCTGCCCAACGATGCGGCCTTTACCATCATCGACAAGGTCGCCGGAATTCTGGCGCCCTATCGCAACCCGGTGCACGTCGAAGGCTTCACCGACAACGTGCCCATCCACAACGCGCAGTACCCCACCAACTGGGAATTGTCCGCCGCGCGCGCGGCGAGCATAGTGCGTCTTCTGGCGCAGGACGGCGTCGATCCGTCGCGCCTGGCGGCGGTGGGCTATGGCGAGTTCCAGCCGCTGGCCGACAATGCCACGGCGGAAGGCCGGGCGCGCAATCGCCGGGTGGTGCTGGTGATCTCCCGCAACCTGGAGGTGCGCCGCAGTGTCAGCGGTGTGGGTAGCGCCAGGGCACAGCCGGACGCGACCCTGCGGCAGGCTGGCACGCAATCTGCACCAGAGCCTGTCAACGAGGCTTCCGCGACCGGTGCCGTCAAATCACCGTCGCCGACGCCGGGGGGCTGAGTCGAATGAACTGCAACAACCGGGCATCCGGATCGGGGAGAACAGCATGAAAGTCTGGGCGGTTGCCAATCAGAAGGGCGGCGTCGGCAAGACCACTTCGTCCATCGCCCTGGCCGGCCTGCTGGCCGATGCGGGCAAGCGCGTGGTGGTGGTCGACCTGGACCCGCATGGCTCCATGACCAGCTACTTCGGGCATGATCCGGATTCCCTCGAACACAGCGTGTTCGACCTGTTCCAGCACCAGGGCGCGGTGCCCGAGGGGCTGCCGCAGCAATTGCGGCTGCCGACCAGTCACGAACGCATTGCGCTGCTGCCGTCGAGCACTGCGCTGGCTACGCTGGAGCGCCAGTCGCCTGGGCAGAACGGCCTCGGCCTGGTGATCTCAAAGGCCCTGGCCCAGCTCTGGCAGGAATTCGACCATGCCATCATCGACAGCCCGCCGCTGCTCGGTGTGCTGATGGTCAACGCCCTGGCGGCCAGCCAGCACCTGGTGATCCCGGTGCAGACCGAGTTCCTCGCCCTGAAAGGCCTGGAGCGCATGGTCAACACCATCAACATGATCAACCGCTCGCGCCGCCAGGCCTTGCCGTTCAGCATCGTGCCGACCCTGTTCGACCGCCGTACCCAGGCGTCCATCGGTGCCCTGCGCGTGCTGCGCGACACCTATCCGGAAACCCTCTGGCCAGCGTTCATCCCGGTGGACACCCGCCTGCGCGATGCCAGCCGTCACGGCCTGGTGCCGTCGCGCCACGACGCCAACAGCCGCGGCGTGATCGCCTACCGCGCACTGCTCAAGCACCTGCTCGGTCAGGTGCCGGCGAGCCAGGTGGCCTGACCATGCTTTTCCGACGAGAACCATCAAGTCCGGCCCAGGTCCTGCCGATAGGCTGCTTAACCCTTTTGCGCGGATTATCTGCATGAGCCGTTCCGCTACCGCCACTCGCCCCCAGCTCGCGCTGCAGTCCTACCTGGACGCGCTGCTGCAGGAGGCCACATTCGAAGATGCCTTCGCCGAGACCGAGGCTCCCGCGCCCGCGCCGGTACAGCCGACTCCGGTGCTCGTTGCGCCGCTGACCCTGGTTGCCGAAGCGCCTGTCGTGCAGCCGGTTGCAGAGCCGGTGGTCGAAACGCCGGTGGTCGAGAGCGTCAGCCTGGATGAGTTCGAGGCTGCGGTGCTCGAAGAGCAGGTGCGCGATGCGCGCCTGCACGCGCCGCGCGCCGAAGCCCCGGTGGTCGAGCCCGAAGTGGTGGTTGCCACGCCGGAGCTGCCGGTCGAAGCCGAAGTCATCGATTTACACGTTCCGGGCAGTGCACAGATGCCGGCCGCACCGCTGGCACTGCTCGACGACGGTCGCCCGACCTGGGCTGCCGAGCCCTTCGAGTGCCTGCTGTTCGACGTCGCCGGGCTGACCCTGGCGGTACCGCTGGTGTGCCTGGGCTCGATCTACCCGCTCGCCGGCAAGGAGCTGACGCCGCTGTTCGGTCAGCCGGACTGGTTCCTCGGCATCCTGCCCGGCCAGGCCGGCAACCTTAAGGTGCTCGACACCGCACGCTGGGTGATGCCCGAGCGCTACCGCGAGGACTATCGCGAAGGCTTGCAGTACGTGATTTCCGTGCAGGGCTACGAATGGGGCCTGGCGGTACACCAGGTCAGCCGCTCGGTGCGCCTGGACCCGTCCGAGGTGAAGTGGCGCAGCCAGCGCGTGCAGCGCCCGTGGCTGGCCGGCACGGTGATCGAACAGATGTGCGCGTTGCTCGATGTCTCGGCCCTCGCCGGGCTGATCGACAGCGGCGCTGCGCGCAACCTGGGGCGCGGCTGAGCAGCCGGCCCGGTAATTCTTTGAACGACAACCGCCGCGCCCATTCGCAGGCGCGGCAGCACACGAGAGGCTAGGGGATATGAACAAGACGTCAGCGCAAGGTGCCGAAGATCCGATTCTGCAGTGGGTCACCTTCCGCCTGGACAACGAAACCTATGGCATCAACGTGATGCAGGTCCAGGAAGTGTTGCGCTACACCGAGATCGCTCCGGTGCCGGGCGCGCCCAGCTACGTGCTGGGGATCATCAACCTGCGCGGCAACGTGGTCACCGTGATCGACACCCGCCAGCGCTTCGGCCTGGATCCGGCGCCGGTCTCGGACAACACCCGCATCGTCATCATCGAGGCGGACAAGCAGGTGGTCGGCATCCTGGTCGATAGCGTCGCCGAAGTCGTCTACCTGCGTCAGTCGGAAATCGAGACCGCGCCCAACGTCGGCAACGACGAGTCGGCGAAGTTCATCCAGGGCGTCTGCAACAAGAACGGCGAGCTGCTGATCCTGGTCGAACTCGACAAGATGATGACCGAGGAAGAGTGGTCGGAGCTGGAGAGCATCTGACATGTGGGTCGCGGTGGGGTTGCTGGTGGTCGCGTGCTTGGCGCTGGCGGGGTTCAGCGTCTGGCTGCTGCTTGGGCAGCGCCGCCAGGCTGCGTTGCTGGTCCAGCAGGCCTCGCAGATCGCAGCGCAAGAGCTGCGCCTGAAGGAACTGGCCAAGCGCGGCGAGGCCTACCAGCGGGTCAACGTGCGCATGGGCGAAGAGCTCGGCGAGCTGCGCAAGCAGGTCGCCACGCTGCCCGAGCGCCTGGCGCGCCTGGAGCAGCGCGATCCCACCAGCCTGTCCTTCAGCCAGGCCGCGCGCCTGGCCGGCATGGGCGCTTCGGCCGCCGACCTGACCCAGGCCTGCGGGCTCTCCCAGGCCGAGGCGGACCTGATCGCGCGCCTGCATCGGGGCGGCCAGGTCCAGGAGTAAGGCCGTTCCCAACCACCCCGGCGAGATTGTCTGTGCCGAGAGGGGGCTGCCAGTTGAGAGTCAGGCTACAGAAGAATCAGACTTATCTGATCGGAGCGACAAGGGTGGCTCGGTAGATTGGCGTGCATTTCGCCATGTCGAGGAGCCTCTCCATGCTTCCAGCATCCCGCCGGGTCCTGGTTTTCTGTCCGCACCACGGCTGCCTGCAGCAATTCGCCATCTGGCTCAATCGCCTAGAGGTCTACCACCTGAGTCTCTGTACGAGCATCGAGGAAGTGGAGGCCACGCTGGCAAATGGGCAGCGCTACAGCCTGTTCATCTACGACGATTTCTCCCGCGAAGACCTGGATCACCTGCAGCGCTTGGCGCACGAAGCGTCCATCGAGCAGTTCCTGCTGATCGGCGGTTTCAACGAGCAGGAACGGCTCGACCTGTTGCGCTGGGCCTGGAGCCGTCGTGTTCCTCTGCTGCCGGTACTGGCGCGCCCGTTCGGCCTGGCGCACTTGCGCCAGGCGCTGGCTGCGCTGGTCGATTACAGCGTCGTCGAACCGCGCACGAAGCCGCGGCTGCAGGCCGCGCCGGGTTCGTTCAATGCGTCGCTCAGTGATGTTGCTCGGCCGCTGGGTCGACGGGCAGGTTGCTAGGCCCGGCCAGCAGCGCCTGGTTGCCGGGGCGCGGGGCGGGGCTCTTGCCCTTGAGGTACCAGGCGAAAGCGATGATTTCCGCCATGGTGCGATACAGCGCTTCCGGAATGGCGTCGCCCAGCTCCAGGCGCGCCAGCAGTTTGACCAGCTCACCGTTCTCGTAGATAGGCACCTGATGCTCGCGGGCGATGGCCAGGATGGCCTCGGCCAGCTCGGCGTCGCCCTTGGCGCTCAGGGTCGGTGCGCTCTGCCCGTCGTAGTTCAGGGCAATGGCCTGGCGGGGGCGGTTCTTGTTGCTCTTCATGCCTTTTCGTCCACCCAGCGTTGTTCCAATGCCGTGCGCATTCCCTGCGGCGGCTTGCCCTTGTGGCAGCACAATTCGCGCACCGTGAAGCCGGCGTTCTGCAGGCGTTCGCGTAGGTGTCCCAACTCCCGGTCGATCAGGCGCACGGTGTTATCGCGCTCCGCCCACAGCTGGCTGCTCAGGCCCAGCGGCGCCAGCATCGCTTGCACCTGCAGCGGCCCGAGCGGGTCGAGGTCGAAGGCCAGGTCCAGGCGCCAGATGCTCTCGCGAGGTTGCTCCTGCTCGCGCTCGCTACGCCCTTCTTCCTGCTGGACGCGCACTTGCAGCGGCAAGACGCCGTCGCCGTGGCGCATCGGGATTTCCAGCTGCCAGGTGTTGAGCTGGCCGCCGCCGGGCAGCGGCTCGCTCTGTACCAGGCTGCTCAGTTGATGGGTCTGCAGGCGGGCCAGGGCGGCGCTGGCAAGCTTGAGCAGGGTTTCCAGGTCTTCCTCCTGCTCCTGTTCCAGCTGCTTGAATTGCCGGTTCGGTAGCGGGAAGTCGCTGCCCTGCACGCGCGGGGTGCCGTTCTGGTTGAGGGTGCCCAGGGCGTTGCGGACGAAGGCCGGCAGGCTACGCGCCAGGTTCGCGGCGGCGCCATTGGCGAAGTTCGCCAGCAGGCCCGGACTGGTATCGGGGCCACCTTCGCCGACATCGGGCAGCAACTGGTTGATCAGCCGCAGCAGGTTGGCCTTGTAGTCGCTTCCCTGGGGGCCATTGCCCTGCAGCAAGTGCGCCTCGAGGAAGCTGCCGCTCTGCTGCAGCGCCTGGGCGACGCCCTTGGGATCGCTGAGCTGGCGGGCGTCGGGCAAGCCGGCAAGCAGTTGCTCGACGGCTGTGCGCAGTGGCTGTGGCAGATCGCTGCCACTTTTGACCAGGTTCTGCAGGGCGCTGACCAGGCCTTCGGGAGAGGCCTGGCGGGCCTGCTGCACGCCCAACTGGTTGTTCAGTTCGAGGCGGTCGAGGCGGCCTGCCAGCGGCAGGAAGAGCAGGGCGCGGCTGTCCTGCACCTGCGCGCTCAGCAGGGTGCCGGTTCGCACCGGGCGGCTTGAGTCGATATCCAGAACGCGCCCGGCCAAGGCGCCACCGATCAGACTGAGGAGCACCCGGTAACTCGCCGGCTGCGCCTGCGTGCCGCCCTGCGGCGTACTCGACAGCACCTTGCCCTGTACCAGGCTGCCGACCGGCAATTGGTCGAGGTCCAGGCTGGTCAGCGGCAGACTTTCGTCGAGCTGTTGGACGGTGGAAGAGAGCAGCGTGGCGGCCAGGCTGGTGCCGGTGAGGGCCGAGATGGTCAGGCTGCTGCCCTTGGGCAGCGCTTGCGGGCTGTCGGCAACCACCAGGGCCTGTTGGCCGCTGGCCAGGGTAAGGCGCAACAGCAACTGGAAATTCAGAGGTTCCTGCCGGGCTGCGAGGACTTCCGCGTGGGCGCTTTGCCCCGGCTGGAGCAGGTCGCCGATGCTCTGCGCGAGCTTGAGCGAAAGCTCCGCGGCGTTCAGTGTGGCGCGCGATTGCGGCAGGATCGGGAGCGGGCGGGAGGCGCCAATCTCGCTCGGCATGGAGTCTTCTACCAGGGGCCCCGACCTGAGTCGGTGCGGCGAAAGGACGCCGCAAGCCCTCACAAAGTGTCAAAAATGCCGGCGCCGGGGCCGGAATGCGGCGTGTATAATGCGCCGCCCTTGGCCACTATAGCGGCCTGCCGAGCACCGACTTTAGCCTGATTTCGCTTTTCCGACGGGGGCCGATGCCTTGACCAGTCCGCTTCTCGAAACCGTGGCGCTCGCCTGCGAGCGGGACTGGCGCATGCTCTTCGAGCGGCTCGACCTGCGCCTGGGCGCCGGCGAGATGCTGCAGGTAGTCGGCCCCAACGGCAGCGGCAAGACCAGCCTGCTGCGCCTGCTCTGCGGCCTGATGCAGCCAACCGACGGCGAAGTGCGACTCAACGGCAAACCCCTGGAACACCAACGCGGCGAACTGGCCCGCAGCCTGCTGTGGATCGGCCACGCCGCGGGCATCAAAGGGCTGCTGACCGCCGAGGAAAATCTCGCCTGGCTCTGCGCCCTGCATCAGCCGGCCGACAAAGCCTCGATCTGGCGAGCGCTGGAGGCGGTCGGCCTGCGCGGTTTCGAAGACGTTCCCTGTCACACCCTTTCTGCCGGCCAGCAGCGCCGCGTGGCACTGGCACGCCTATACCTGGACGCGCCGCCGCTGTGGATTCTCGATGAACCCTTCACCGCCCTCGACAAGCAAGGTGTCGCCCAGCTTGAGGAGCACCTGGCGCAACATTGCGAGAAGGGCGGTTTGGTGGTGCTGACCACGCACCACACGCTGACCCGCATGCCCTCGGGCTATCGCGACCTGGACCTCGGCCAGCACGCCCGGGCAATGGCGGGGGAGGGCGCATGAGCAACGTCTTCGGCCTGCTCCTGGCGCGCGAGGCGCGCCTGCAGTTCCGTCGCCCGGCGGAGCTGGCCAACCCGCTGGTGTTCTTCGCCATCGTCATCGCCCTGTTCCCGCTCGCCGTCGGCCCGGAAAGCCAGATGCTGCAGAACCTCTCGCCGGGCCTGGTGTGGGTAGCGGCGCTGCTGGCGGTGCTGCTGTCGCTGGATGGCCTGTTCCGCAGCGATTTCGAGGACGGCTCGCTCGAGCAGTGGGTCCTTTCGCCGCACCCGCTGCCCCTTCTGGTTCTGGCCAAGGTGCTGGCACACTGGCTCGTTTCGGGGCTGGCCCTGGTCCTGCTGTCACCGCTACTGGCCCTGATGCTGGGTTTACCGGTACGCTGCCTGCCGGTGCTGTTGCTGTCGCTGTTGCTCGGAACCCCGGTGCTCAGCCTGCTCGGCGCGGTCGGCGCGGCGCTGACCGTTGGCCTGAAGCGTGGTGGATTGCTGCTGGCGTTGCTGATCCTGCCGCTGTACATCCCCGTCCTGATTCTTGGAAGTGGCGCCCTGCAGGCGTCGCTGCAAGGGCTGCCGACCGCCGGGCACCTGCTCTGGCTGGCCAGTCTGACCGCGTTAGCATTGACGCTGACACCCTTCGCCATCGCTGCCGGCCTGAAGATCAGCGTGGGCGAGTGACACCTGCCGGGGGCGCGCAAGCGGCGCCGGCAACTAGAAGAAGTGCCCTGACAGACAGAGCCTGATGATGAACTGGACTTGGTTTCACAAGCTTGGGTCGCCCAAGTGGTTCTACGAGATCAGCGGTCGCTGGTTGCCCTGGTTTGCCGTCGCTGCAGCGCTGCTGATCGCCGTCGGCCTGGTCTGGGGCCTGGCCTTCGCGCCGCCGGACTACCAGCAAGGCAACAGCTTCCGAATCATCTATATCCACGTGCCGGCGGCGTTCCTGGCGCAGTCCTGCTACGTGATGCTGGCGGTGGCCGGCGCCATCGGCCTGATCTGGAAGATGAAGATCGCCGACGTCGCCGTGCAGTGCGCTGCGCCCATCGGCGCCTGGATGACCTTTGTCGCGCTGGTCACCGGCGCCATCTGGGGCAAGCCGACCTGGGGCGCCTGGTGGGTCTGGGACGCGCGCCTGACCTCGATGCTGATCCTGCTGTTCCTCTATTTCGGCGTGATCGCCCTCGGCCAGGCGATCGGCAACCGCGACAGCGCGGCCAAGGCCAGCGCCGTGCTCGCCATCGTCGGCGTGGTGAACATCCCGATCATCAAGTACTCGGTGGAGTGGTGGAACACCCTGCACCAACCGGCCACCTTCACCATCACCCAGAAGCCGGCGATGCCCGCTTCCATGTGGGTGCCGCTGCTGATCATGGTGCTCGGCTTCTACTGCTTCTTCGCTGCCGTGCTGCTCGTGCGCATGCGCCTGGAAGTGCTGAAGCGCGAGTCCCGCGCATCCTGGGTTCGCAGCGAGGTAGAGCGCGCATTATGAGTTTCCAGTCGTTCTCCGATTTCCTCGCCATGGGGCATCACGGTCCGTACGTGTGGTCGGCCTACGGCATCAGCCTGGTGGTGCTGGCGCTCAACGTGGCCATGCCGCTGCTGGCCCGCAAGCGTTACCTGCAAGAAGAGGCGCGCCGTCTGCGCCGGGAGGCCAACAAGTGAATCCGGTTCGCAAGAAACGCCTGTACATCGTCCTCGCCATCGTCGCCGGCGTAGGGGCTGCTGCCGCCCTGGCGCTGTCTGCGCTGCAGCAGAACATCAACCTGTTCTACACGCCGACGCAGATCGCCAACGGCGAGGCGCCGCACGACACGCGCATCCGCGCCGGCGGCATGGTCGAGAAGGGTTCGCTCAAGCGTTCGGCCGATTCCCTGGACGTGCAGTTCGTGGTCACCGACTTCGCCAAGGAAGTCACCGTGAAATACCGCGGCATCCTCCCCGACCTGTTCCGCGAAGGGCAGGGCATCGTGGCCCTGGGCAAGCTCGACGAGAACGGCGTGCTGACCGCCGACGAAGTGCTGGCCAAGCACGACGAGAAATACATGCCGCCGGAAGTCACCAAGGCGCTGAAGGACAGCGGCAAGCTCGGCCAGGTCGAGTCCGCCAAGCCCGGCAACGTCGCCCAGGGGAGCAACTGAGATGATCCCGGAACTCGGCCACCTGTCCCTGATCCTCGCCCTGTGCATGGCGCTGGTGATGTCCAGCTTCCCGCTGATCGGCGCCTGGCGCGGCGATCGCCAGTGGATGAGCCTGGCGCGCCCGGCAGCCTGGGGGCAGTTCAGCTTCCTCGTCTTCGCCTTTGCCTGCCTCGCGTGGGCGTTCCTGCATGACGATTTCTCCGTCGCCTACGTGGCCAGCAACTCCAACAGCGCGCTGCCCTGGTACTACAAGTTCAGCGCCGTGTGGGGCGCCCACGAGGGCTCGCTGCTGCTCTGGGCGCTGATCCTCGGCGGCTGGACCTTCGCCGTGTCGATCTTCTCCCGCGAGCTGCCCGAAGAGATGCTGGCGCGGGTGCTGGCGGTGATGGGCATGATCAGCACCGGCTTCCTGCTGTTCCTGATCATCACCTCCAACCCCTTCTCGCGCTTGCTGCCGCAGTCGCCGGCCGACGGCAACGACCTCAACCCGCTGTTGCAGGACCCGGGCCTGATCATCCACCCGCCGATGCTCTACATGGGTTATGTCGGGTTCTCGGTGGCCTTCGCCTTTGCCATCGCTGCATTGCTCGGCGGCCGCCTCGACGCCGCCTGGGCGCGCTGGTCGCGGCCCTGGACCCTGGTGGCCTGGACCTTCCTCGGCATCGGCATCGTGCTCGGCTCCTGGTGGGCCTATTACGAGCTGGGCTGGGGCGGCTGGTGGTTCTGGGACCCGGTGGAAAACGCCTCCTTCATGCCCTGGCTGGTGGGCACCGCGCTGATCCACTCGCTGGCGGTGACCGAGAAGCGCGGGGTATTCAAGAGCTGGACGGTGCTGCTGGCCATCGCCGCCTTCTCGCTGAGCCTGCTGGGCACCTTCCTGGTCCGCTCGGGCGTGCTGACTTCGGTACACGCCTTTGCCTCCGATCCGGAGCGCGGTGTGTTCATCCTCGCCTTCCTGCTGCTGGTGGTCGGCGGCTCCCTGACGCTGTTCGCCCTGCGCGCGCCGGTGGTGAAGAGCCAGGTCGGCTTCGCCCTGTGGTCCCGCGAGACCCTGCTGCTGCTGAACAACGTGGTGCTGGTGGTTACCGCCGCGATGATCCTGCTCGGCACCCTCTATCCGCTGGTGCTCGACGCCATCAGCGGGGCCAAGCTGTCGGTCGGCCCGCCGTACTTCAATGCCCTGTTCATCCCGCTGATGGCGGCGCTGATGCTGGCCCTGACCGTCGGCGTGCTGGTGCGCTGGAAAGGCACTCCGGGCGAATGGCTGCTGCGCATGCTCACGCCTGTGCTGATCGCCACCGTAGTGCTGGGCGGCCTTGCCACCTTCGCCTATGGCGACCTGCACTGGCAGGTGCTGGCAGTCTTCCTGCTGGCCGCCTGGGTGGTGCTGGGCGGCGTGCGTGATTTCCTCGACAAGGTCCGCCACAAGGGTGTGATCGCCGGTGCCGCCAGCCTCAATCGCAGTTACTGGGGTATGCAGGTGGCGCACTTTGGCATTGCCGTTTGCGCCATCGGCGTGGTGCTGACCAGCCAGTTCAGCGCCCAGCGCGACCTGCGCATGGCGCCGGGCGATCGCGTCGAACTGGCCGGCTACCAGTTCGCCTTCGAGGGCACCAAGCACTTCGAAGGCCCCAACTTCACTTCCGACAAGGGCACCATCCGCGTCACCCGTGACGGTAGCGAAGTGGCCGTGCTGCACCCGGAGAAGCGCCTGTACAGCGTGCAGCGCTCGATGATGACCGAGGCCGGCATCCACGGCAGCCTGACCCGCGATCTCTACGTCGCCCTGGGCGAGCCGCTGGACAACGGTGCCTGGGCCGTGCGCCTGCACATCAAGCCGTTCGTGCGCTTCATCTGGCTGGGCGGCTTGCTGACCGCCCTCGGCGGGGTGCTGGCGGCGCTCGACCGACGCTACCGGCTGAAAGTGAAAACCAAGGTGCGCGAGGCCCTAGGTCTCGCCGCCGGACAGGGAGCCTGAATTTGAAGCGTGCGATCCTGCTGTTGCCGCTGGCGATCTTCCTGATCGTCGCGGTATTCCTCTACAAGGCGCTGTGGAAAGACCCGTCCGAGCTGCCCTCGGCGCTGATCGACAAGCCGTTCCCGGCCTTCTCGCTGCCTGGCGTGCTGGAACCGAGCCGCACCTTCACCTTGGCAGACCTCAAGGGCCGGCCGGCGCTGGTCAACGTATGGGGCACCTGGTGCCCGACCTGCCGCTTCGAGCATCCGGTGCTGACCCAGCTGGCGGAGCAGGGCGTGGTGATCGTCGGGATCAACTACAAGGACGACAACGCCGCCGCGCAGAAGTGGCTGAACGAGCTGCACAACCCCTACGTGCTGAACATCGCCGACGCCCAGGGCACCCTGGGGCTGGACCTGGGCGTGTACGGCGCGCCGGAAACCTACCTGATCGACAAGAACGGCATCATCCGCCACAAGCTGGTCGGCGCCGTCGACGAGAAGGTCTGGCGCGAGCAGCTCGCGCCGATCTACCAGGGCCTGGTCGACGAGGCGGGTGGCAAATGAAGCGCCTGCTTGCCGTGGCCCTGCTGGGCCTGACCCTGTGCGGCGTGGCACGCGCCGCGATCGACACCTACGAATTCCCCAACGAAGGCGAGCGCCAGCGTTTCCGCGACCTGACCACCGAGCTGCGCTGCCCTAAGTGCCAGAACCAGGACATCGCCGACTCCAACGCGCCCATCGCCGCCGACCTGCGCAAGCAGATCTACGAGCAACTGCAGCAGGGCAAGAGCGACGACCAGATCGTCGACTACATGGTGGCCCGCTACGGCGATTTCGTGCGCTACAAGCCGCCGGTCAACGAACGCACCTGGTTGCTCTGGTTCGGCCCGGCTGCCTTGCTGGGCTTCGGCGTGCTGGTGATAGGCGTCATGGTTGCGCGTCGCCGCCGCGGCGCCACCGGTCCTGCCGCCACGCTGTCCGCCGAGGAACAGGCTCGTCTGAATCAATTGCTGGATAACCAAGACAAATGATCGACTTCTGGCTCGCCGCCGGCCTGCTGATGCTGGTGGCCATGGCTTTCCTGCTGATTCCGCTGTTGCGTGGCCGTCGCGCCCAGACCGAGGAAGACCGCACCGCCCTCAACGTCGCGCTGTACAAGGAGCGCCTGGCCGAACTGGCCGCGGAACACGCCGCGGGCATTCTCGACGACGCCCAGTTGCAGGCCGGCCGCAACGAGGCCAGCCGCGAACTGCTGGCCGACACCGAAGGTGATGGCGAACGCCGCTCGCGCCTGGGGCGCGTGGCTCCGCTGATCGCCGTGGTACTGCTGCCTTTGCTCGGTCTTGGGCTCTACCTGCACTGGGGCGCCAGCGACAAGCTCGCCCTGGCCCGTGAATTCGCCCAGCCGCCGCACTCGATGGAAGAGATGACCGCGCGCCTGGAGAAGGCCGTGAAGGCCCAACCGGATTCCGCCGAAGGCTGGTACTTCCTCGGCCGTACCTACATGACCCAGGAGCGCTTCACCGACGCCGCCGCCGCCTTCGAGCGCGCCGCCACGCTTTCCGGTCGCCAGGCCGAGGTGCTTGGCCAGTGGGCGCAGGCGCTGTATTTCGCCAATGGCAAGAAGATGGCCGGTCAGCCGCAAACGGTGGCCGACGAGGCGCTCAAGCAGGACCCGCACGAAGTCACCACCCTCGGCCTGCTGGGCATCGCAGCCTTCGAGGACAAGCGCTACGCCGACGCCGCCGGCTACTGGCAACGCCTGGTCGAGGTGCTGCCGGCCGACGATCCTTCGCGCGAGGCGATCCAGAGCGGCATCGAACGCGCTCGCCAACGCCTTGCCGAGCGCGGCGAGAGCCTGCCGGAAGCCCCGGCTGCACCGGCCAGCAACGGTTTGCAGCTGAAGGTCGAAGTCAGCCTGAGCGACGCGGTGAAAGGGCAGGTCAAGCCGGACGACAGCGTCTTCGTCTTCGCCCGTGCGGTGAACGGCCCGCCCATGCCGCTGGCGGTCAAGCGCCTGAAGGTCGCCGATCTGCCGCGCGCGGTCACGCTCAGCGATGCCGACGCCATGATGCCGCAGCTCAAGCTGTCGGCTTTCCCCAACGTCGAACTCGTGGCGCGCGTGTCGCGCGCTGGCAATGCGATCAGCGGGGAATGGATCGGACGCAGCCAGCCGTTGTCTACTGCTGCCGGTGCGGGCGATCAGGCAGTGACAATCGACAGCCCGGACTCGCATTGACCGAAACCCAGCAGGAGGTGCGTCCGTGAACGCCCGGATGATCGCCCTTGCCGCGCTGCTCGCCCTGGGCGGCTGCGCGGCTCAACAGCCCTACAGCGAAAGCCCGGCGCCGATGCCGCAGTCCGGCAGTGGCGCCAAGCCAGCCGGCGCGGCCCAGCCGAATCGTCCGGCGCCGCGCAACGCCATCACCCCGAGCCAGCAGCAGGGCGGCGCGACCAAGGCGCGCACCCATACGCAGTTCGCCCCGCCGCCCGGCGGCAAGGGCCGCTGGGACCCGAACCTGGGCGTCTACGTGATCCAGGGGCAGAAGGACGTGTACTACCGGCAGCGCACCTACTACCACTGGGACAACGGCTGGTTCTGGGGCGTCGGCCCGCAAGGCCCGTGGACCGCCACCGACTCCAGCGGTATCCCGCCGGGGCTGAACAGCCGCTACAACACGCCCTGAGCTGTAGGAGCGACCTTGCTCGCGAACAGCTTTGGTACGGGGTCTTTCGCGAGCAAGAGCTAGGCGCCCCCCTCGCTCCTACGAAGAGCCGCTTGCTCGTCTATTCCAAGGTGCCGCAAGGCGCCGCATCCATCACTTCGACGCGGTTGCGGCCGCTGGCCTTGGCCCGGTACAGCGCCTGGTCGGCGGTGGCGTAGAGGCGCTCGTAGGTACCGCTCACACCGCTTTCGAGGGTGGCGATGCCGAAGCTGGCGGTCAGATAGAGCAGGCCGTCCTTCATCGGCAGCGGCGTTTCCTCGAGCAACTTGCGCAGCTTCTCGGCGATCGCCATGGCCTGCGGCACCGCCGAGTCAGGCAGCAGCAGGAGAAACTCCTCTCCACCCAGGCGCGCCACGCTGTCGGTGCTGCGCATGTGCTTGCGCAACAGGTTTGCGGTGTGGCGAATCACCTCGTCGCCCAGCGGATGCCCATAACGGTCGTTGATGAACTTGAAGTGGTCGAGGTCGATCATCAGCAGGCTTACCGGCATCGGCTGGCGGTCGCAGCGCGCCAGTTCCTGCTTCACCAGCTGATCGAACTGGCGGCGATTGAACAGCCCGGTCAACGGGTCGTGGCCGGCGAGGTACTCCAGTTGCCGGTTCTTCTCCTCGAGCTCCTTGCGCTGGCGTCGCAGGTGCTGGCGCTGGCGCAGGTTGCGCAGGTTGCCGGACCAGAGGATGAGCGACAGCAGGATGCCGATGCCGCAGATGGTCAGGCCGCCCATCTGGTTGGACAGGCGCATCTGCGGATCGGGCTGGGCGAGCTCCATGGCCAGCTCGAAGGCCACGAAGGCGCCGACGTAGAGGGTCGCGGCCGCCAACGGGCGCAACAGCAGGATCAACGCGGCGGCTACGCAGCCCATCAGGAAGGGGGTGATGCTGCTGGTGACCTGCTGATCGAAGAAGGTAATGGTCAGGCCGAACGCCAGCAGAACCCCGGCGGCGCCGGTGCCGAGCGCTTCGCAGTAGAGCAGGGGGGCGGGCTCGGTGCGGCGCCTGGCGTACCAGGCCAGCAACCCGATGCATGCCAGCAGCAGGGCGACCACTGCATGGGTGGCGATGATGCCGTGCCGCCAGCCGTCGAACTCGGCCCGCGTGCCTTGCAGGTTCAGCGAGAACGCCAGGATGTGCAGCAGACCGAAGGGTACGCCGATCAGGGCCAGCCAGGTCAGGCGCTTGAGATTTTCCGAGGCGACCGAGCGGGCGAGCGACGGCGTCAGCCGGTACAGCTGGCGAAGGCGTTGCGAGAAGGGCTGGGACACGGCAGGCCGTCCTTTGCGCAAGGGCATCCGGCTCTGAGCATAGACAGCGCAACCCGGCCTGTCCCGTTGGTCGCCGCATTGCGGCTTGCGGCATCGCGCCCGGGCTGGGCATAGTCCGCTACCTTTCAGGTCAGGCTGGTGAAGGAGAACGAGAATGCGCGAACGAGTGCTGCGACTGTCCGCCGAGGCGGGGCTGGATGCCGAGCGCGATGCCCTGGAGCGCGTGTTCGGTGGTGAATCGGACAGCCGCCTGCTGTTCTGGCGTCCGCTCGAGCAGGCCTTGGTGATGCCGCGCCGGCTCGGTCGCCTGGCGGGTTTCGCCGAGGCTGAAGCGCGCTGCCGCGAACTCGGCTGGCCCATCGCCCTGCGCGATACCGGCGGCGAGCCGGTGCCGCAGTCGCCGGCGGTGCTCAACGTTGCGTTGAGCTACGCGGTACCCGTCGCCGACAACGAGCAGACGCGCATCGATACCGCGTATCGGCGCCTTTGCCAGCCGCTGTGCGACTGGCTCGCTGCGCTAGGCCTGGAAGCCGGCCTGGGCGAGGTCGAGGGTGCCTTCTGTGACGGCCGCTACAACGTCAACATTGGCGGTCGCAAGCTGGTCGGCACTGCCCAGCGCTGGCGCCGCCGAGCGCGTGACGGGCGCTACGTGGTGCTGGCCCACGGCGCCATCCTCATGGAAAACCAGCGAGCGGCGATGGCCGACGTGGTCAACGCCTTCTACCGTGCATGCGATTTGCCGGCGGATATCCGCGCGGAAAGCCACATTGCCCTGGACGAACGGCACTCCCAGCCCTGGGCGCAGGTCGAAGCGCTGGCCGCACACTTCCAGCACCACCTGGCCAGCCAGGGCCTGGAGCTGCCGCCGCTTTAGTTTCATTCGCCCGGCGGCGCTCGCCGGGCTCGTTCTGCCAAGGAGTCTCACGGCATGGAACAGGGTTCCAATTATCTGCAATCGGCGGTGATCTTCCTCATCGCCACCGTCTTCATGGTGCCGTTGGCCAAGCGCCTGCAACTGGGCGCGGTGCTCGGCTACCTGCTTGCCGGGGTGCTGATCGGTCCTTCGGTACTGCGCCTGATCGACAACCCGGAAAGCGTCGCCAGCCTCTCCGAGCTGGGCGTGGTGCTGCTGCTGTTCATCATCGGCCTGGAGCTGTCGCCCAAGCGCCTGTGGGTGATGCGCAGGGCGGTGTTCGGCATCGGCCTGGCGCAGGTGCTGCTCACAGCGCTGGTGATAGGCGCGCTGGTGCACCTGTCATTCGAGTTGCCGCTGAATACCGCGGTAGTGCTCGGTGGCGGCCTGGCGTTGTCATCAACGGCCTTCGGCCTGCAGATCCTCGCCGAACGCAAGGAGCTGAACAGCCCGCACGGGCGCCTGGCCTTCGCCATCCTGCTGTTCCAGGACATAGCCGCGATCCCGCTGATCGCCATGGTCTCGCTGCTCGGCGCACGGGCCGACGATGCAGCGCCGGGCGGTGATTGGCGCCATGTCATCGAAGTGGTTGGCAGCATCGCCGTGGTGGTCATCGGCGGCCGCTATCTGCTGCGCCCGGTGTTCCGTGTGGTCGCGCGCACCGGCATGCCCGACCTTTCGACGGCCACCGCCCTGCTGGTGGTGGTCGGCACCGCCTGGCTGATGGAGCACGCCGGCGTGTCGATGGGCCTGGGCGCCTTCCTCGCCGGCCTGCTGCTGGCCGACTCCGAATACCGCCACGAGTTGGAGTCGCAGATAGAGCCGTTCAAGGGGCTGTTGCTGGGCCTGTTCTTCATCAGCGTGGGAATGAGTGCCGACCTCGGGTTGCTGCTCAGCTCGCCGCTCTGGGTGCTGGGCCTGACCATGCTGCTGATCGGCATCAAGCTGCCGCTGCTGTACCTGCTCGGCCGCCTCAGTGGTGGTCTCGACAACCAGAGCGCACTGCGCCTGGGCATCGTCCTCGCCGCCGGCGGTGAGTTCGCCTTCGTGCTGTTCAAGCTGGCGCACGCCGAAGGGTTGATGGATTCGGGCATGTACGGCCGGCTGGTGCTGTGCATCACCCTGTCGATGGCGGTGACGCCGCTGCTGGTGCTGCTCGCCGGACGCATGATCAAGGCCAAGCCGGAGCCCAAGGGCGAACCGCCGGAGGAGTACACACGCATCGAAGGCGATACACCGCGCGTGGTGATCGCCGGCATGGGCCGCATGGGCCAGGTGATCGCGCGGATCATGCGCGCCCAGCGCGTGCCCTTCATCGCCCTCGACACTTCGGTGGAGAGCATCGAGCTGAGCCGCAGTTACGGCAGCATTCCGATCTTCTACGGCGACCCGCTGCGGCCGGAGATCCTGCGGGCGGCACAGGTCGACAAGGCGGAGTTCTTCGTCGTCGCCACCGACGATCCGCAGGTCAACATCGACACCGCGCGGCTGGTGCGCAAGCTCTATCCGCACGTGAAGATCATCGCTCGCGCGCGCAACCGCCAGCACGTCTACCACCTGCTCGATGCCGGCGCGAGCCCGGTGCGCGAGCTGTTCCATTCGAGCCTGGAAATGAGCCGGCGGGTGCTGGTGGAGATGGGGCTGAGCGAGGAGCAGGCATTGGCGCGCATCCGTCGCTTCCGTCGTCACGACGAGGACGTGCTGATGGCGCAGTACAAGGTCTACGACGACGCCGCGGCGGTGATCCAGACCGCCCGCGAGGCGCGCCTGGAGCTGGAGACCCTGTTCGAGGCCGACCAGCTGGAGGATCAGGGCGTTCGCTGAGGTTCAGCCGCGCACGCGACGGCGCGGCGGCGCATCGATGCGGATCGGCTCGCCGGGCGAGCGCAGGGTCAGCACCGCGATCACGGTCAGCAGCAGGGTGCCGGCCAGGCCGATGGCGCCCATGGCGACGTAGAGCAGCAGCTCCGCCAGGGAGCCGACGATGAGCAGGAAATCCAGGGCTGCCTGCATGATGCGATCCTCCAGTGCCTCGTTCGGGATGCGGGGCGGTCCGGTGAATGCACGCACTGGCTGCCTCGTTCGCCCCGTCCATTGATTCGCGGGGCTTGGACGAATGCTCGCCTGGCCAGGTTCTGAAGAGAATTGAATCTGCCTGCTGGTGACTATCGACGCCGTCGATGGTGCTGAAGCCCTGGAGTCCGGGAGGTAGGGTGCATAACCGCAAGGCGGTTATGCACCCTCGGTGAGATTCAGAAGCGCTCGTTGGGCAGCAGGTAACGCCACTGCCCGGCTTCCAGCTTGCCCATGGAGACGCCGCCCAGGCGCAGGCGACGGATCGCCTCGACCTGCAGGCCCACCGCGCGGCACATGTGGCCGATCTGCCCGGGACGGAAGCCCTTGCCGGCGAAGCGCAGGCGCGTTTCGTTCTGCCAGCTCACCTTCAGCGGCGGCAGCGGCTTGCCTTCGTAGCTCAGGCCGTGGCGCAGGCGCTCCAGGCCGTTGGCGGCGATCTGCCCGCTGACCTCTACCACGTACTCGTGCTCGACGCTGGCCGCGTCCTCGACCAGGCGGCGCAGCACGCCGCGGCTCTGGGTGTAGATCATCAGGCCGCTGGCGTCGGTTTCCAGCGCGGTGGTCGATTCCTGGTGGGCGAAGTGCTTGCGCAGCAGGCGCATGCCGCTGGCGTCTTCGGGCCAACGGCGTTCGGCGCTGAGCAGTTGCTGCGCCGAGTTGGCGCCATTGCCGCTGCCGTAGCCGACCGGCTTGTTCAGCAGGAGGGTCACCGGGTGGATCGGATCGGGGCGGGCGCCGGGGAGCAGCTCGATGCGTTGGTCGGTGACGCGGAAGTGCGCCTCCTCGACAGGTTGGCCGTCCACCGTGACCCAGCCGCCCTCGATATACAGCTCGGCCTCGCGGCGCGAGCAGGGGAGGAGTTCGGCGAGGCGTTTGGACAGGCGGACGGCTTCGGTCATGACGGGCTGCGAATTGCGGAAAGGGCGCCCATTGTAGCCGTTGCGGCGCCCGTGATGCTGGTCATTGACTGGTGCCAGGCTCGGTTGCCGGCGCGCGGTCGCGGACCCAGGCCATGAACAGCTGGAAGCCCAGGGCGAGGAACACCGGGCCGATGAACAGGCCGATGATGCCGCCGGTGATCATGCCGCCCAGCGCGCCGATGAGGATCACCGGCATTGGCACAGCGACCCCGCGGCCGAGCATCAGCGGCTTGAGCACGTTGTCCGAGAGCCCGGCCAGGACCGTCCAGATGGTGAAGATCACCGCGCTGACGGTGCCGTAGTCGCCGCTCCAGAACACGTAGCCGACCGCCGGCAGGGAGACCAGCGCCACCGGCATCTGCACGATGCCCAGCAGCAGCACACCCAGCGAGAGCAGGCCGGCGCCGGGAATACCCATGACGATGAAGCCCAGGCCCAGCAGCAGCGTCTGGATGAAGGCCACGCCGACCACGCCCTGGGCCACCGCGCGGATGGTCGAGGTGCACAGCGCGGCGAGCTCCGGGCCGCGTTCCGGGCCTGAGATGCGGGTTGCGATGTCCTCGGCGGTTTTCGTGCCGAGCGGGCCGTAGACCATGATCACGCAGGCCACGAGGAAGGCGCCGAGGAATTGCATGAGCTCGATACCGACGCCGGCGACCTTGCCCAGCATCACCTTGGCCACCCCTTGCAGGTGCGGTGCCGCCTGCTGCGCGACGCCGAGGAAGTCCTGCGCCACGCGCTGCCAGGCGCTGAACACGTAAGGGCCGACCAGCGGCCAGTCGGCGACGCCTTCAGGTGGAGTCGGGACATGCAGGTCGCCGGCCTGGAAGCGGTGAACCAG
The DNA here is from genome assembly GCF_041409665.1 of Pseudomonas sp. QL9. Lineage (NCBI taxonomy): Bacteria > Pseudomonadati > Pseudomonadota > Gammaproteobacteria > Pseudomonadales > Pseudomonadaceae > Pseudomonas > Pseudomonas sp. QL9. The sequence goes on along the minus strand of NZ_CP166971.1, from coordinate 927,080 downwards.
GTCGGCCACCGAATCGGCGATGGAGAAGCCGATCATCACCACCGGCACCAGCAGCAGCGCCAGTCCGAACAGCGCCAGGAGCGACGAGGCGAGCACCGCGCGCTGGCCGAGCAGGCGTTGCAGCAGCAACTGCAGCGGGTAAAGGGTGACGGCGAGGATCAGCGCCCAGAGCATCAGGTCGAGGAAGGGATGGAAGATGCGATAGCAGAACACGGCCAGCAGCAGGATCAGGCCGGCGCGGATCAGCACGTCGAGCAGGTTGCGGGATTGCAATCGGTCTGCCGGGGGCAGCATGGCCTCGCTCCTTTGAAGCTCTGAAAAAAGTGCACAGAGCATTGGTCGAGATTGGCCGATTGCCAAGCCTGAACTTGGAAAGTTCTACGTAAACGGGTGGGATGCGACGGGGCGTGCCCGGCGCTTGCCCGCGATTCGCCGTGTTCGGCGTTGCGGCACCGGGCCGCGTCGCGGGCAAGTTCGCTTCAGGACGAAGCGAAGGGCGGGGGATTACTTGCGGTCGAGGCTGATATGACGGCTGACGGCGCCGCCAGGCTGACCAGTAACGCCCTTGGCGATCTCCTGGATCTCGCCGCCAGCGTTGAGGAACGCGGCTACCTGGGCTTCCAGGGACTCACGGCTGGTGACGGCCGCGGCGGGTTTCGGGGTGGCTTTCTGCCGGGTGGCGGGCTTGCGGATCATGCTTGCCATTACCTTTAAATCGCAAAACGGCCGGCCAGTATACAGGAACGGCGCCGCCTCCGGGGCAGAAACTGCCCGAACGGTCATGGGCCCCGGCGTCGCCGTCGTCCGGTACGGGTGCTAACCTCGACGCTTCCAACCGCGCAGCGAGTCCTCCATGTCCCTGCTTTCCTCCCGTCAGCGCACGGCTTTGCGCCTGGCTCGCGGGTTTCTCGCCCCCTACCGCTGGCAAGCCGCCGGAGCCCTGCTGGCGCTGGTGGTGACGGCGGCCATCACGCTGTCACTGGGGCAGGGTATCCGCCTGCTGGTCGACCAGGGCTTCATGACCCAGTCGCAGCAGCTGCTGAACCGTTCCATCGGGCTTTTCTTCCTGCTCGTGGTGGGGTTGGCGGTAGGCTCCTTCGCACGCTTCTACCTGGTGTCTTGGATCGGCGAGCGGGTGGTTGCCGACATGCGCAGGCGGGTCTTCGACCACCTGATCGAATTGCACCCCGGCTTCTATGAAAGCAACCGCGCTTCGGAGATCCAGTCGCGCCTGACCGCCGACACCACGTTGCTGCAGACGGTAATTGGCGCGTCCTTGTCGATGGCATTGCGCAACGCGTTGATGCTGGTCGGCGGAGTGGTACTGATGTTCGTCACCAGCGCCAAGCTCACCAGCATCGTGGTCGCCGCGCTGCCGCTGGTGATCGCGCCCATCCTGCTGTTCGGTCGCCGCGTGCGCGAGCTGTCGCGGCAGAGCCAGGATCGCGTCGCCGATGTCGGCAGCTATGTCGGCGAAACCCTCGGCCAGATCAAGACGGTGCAGGCCTACAACCACCAGGCGCAGGACCGCGAGCGCTTCGGCGCCACCGTGGAGGCTGCCTTCGCCACGGCGCGCAAGCGCATCCTGCAGCGCGCCTGGCTGGTCAGCGTGGTCATCCTCCTGGTGCTGGGCGCGGTCGGGGTGATGCTCTGGGTCGGCGGCATGGACGTGATCGCCGGGCGCATCAGCGCCGGCGCGCTGGCCGCCTTCGTGTTCTACAGCCTGCTGGTCGGCATGGCATTCGGCACCTTGAGCGAGGTGCTCGGCGAACTGCAGCGGGCCGCTGGTGCTGCCGAGCGCATAGCCGAACTGCTGCGTGCGCGCAGCGAAATCGTCCCGCCGACCAGCGACCTGCTGCAGCTACCAGAACGCGTGGAAGGGCGCATCGAACTGCGAGGCCTGCGTTTCGCCTATCCGACGCGTGCCCAGCACTGGGCTATCGACGGTATCGATCTGGACGTGCGCCCCGGTGAGACCCTGGCCCTGGTCGGGCCATCCGGCGCCGGCAAGTCGACGCTGTTTGACCTGCTGCTGCGTTTCTTCGACCCGCAGCATGGCGAAATCCGTATAGACGGCCGACCCATCGCTCGCCTCGATCCGCGCGACCTGCGCCGCTGCTTCGCCCTGGTGTCGCAGAACCCGGCCTTGTTCTACGGCACGGTGGAAGAGAACCTGCGCTACGGCCGCCCCGACGCCAGCGACGCAGAGGTGCAGGCCGCGGCCCGTGCGGCGCATGCCGACGAATTCATCCGCCGTCTGCCGGACGGCTACCGCACGCACCTGGGCGAGGCTGGCGTAGGCCTGTCGGGCGGCCAGCGGCAACGCCTGGCCATCGCCCGCGCATTGCTGGTGGATGCGCCCATCCTGCTGCTCGACGAAGCCACCAGCGCCCTCGACGCGGAAAGCGAGCACCTGATCCAGCAGGCCTTGCCAGGCCTGATGAGCGGGCGCACGACACTGGTCATCGCCCACCGCCTGGCCACGGTGCTGGGCGCCGACCGCATCGCGGTGATCGATCATGGTCGTCTGCTGGCGCTGGGCAGCCACGCCGAGCTTGTAGCCGGCAACCCGCTGTATGCGCGCCTGGCGGAATTGCAGTTCGGCCAGGCGCAGAGCGTGTAGAATGCCCGCCCTTTACCCGGAGTAGCGCAGATGGCAGCCATCGGCCGTTTCAATTCCCTGCAGGTGGTCAAGCACACCGAATTCGGCCTCTACCTGGATGGCGGCCCGCACGGCGAGATCCTCCTGCCCAAGCGCTACGTGCCCAAGGACGAACCCACCGAGCCCGGCGAGTGGCTCAACGTGTTCGTCTACCTCGACAGCGAGGACCGGGTGATCGCCACCACCCTCAAGCCGCGCGTACAGGTCGGCGGCTTTGCCAGCCTCAAGGTGGTGGAGGTCAACCGCATCGGCCTGTTCCTCGACTGGGGCCTGCCGAAGGACCTGCTGCTGCCGCACTCGGAAGAGAAGCGCCCGCTGCAGGTCGGCGACTACTGCGTGGTCTATTGCTACCTCGACGAGCGCACCCGCCGCATCACCGCCACCGCGCGCCTGGACCGCTACCTGGACACCACTCCGGCGAGCTATCGCGCCGGCCAGGAAGTGGACCTGCTGGTGGTCGAGCGCACCGACCTCGGCTTCAAGGCGATCATCGACGGCAAGCATTGGGGACTTATCCACAAGAACGAGCTGTTCAAGTTCGTCCGCAACGGCATGAGCGAGAAGGGCTACATCAAGGAAGTGCGCGCCGACGGCAAGATCAGCCTGAGCCTGCAGCCAGTCGGCCAGGCCGCGCGCGACGACCTCGGCGAGCAGATTCTCGAAGCGTTGCGCCAGGCCGGCGGGCGCCTGGAGCTGTCCGACAAGAGCGCACCGGAGGACATCAGCCGTGCCTTCGGGGTCAGCAAGGGCAATTTCAAGAAGGCCATCGGTGGCCTGTTCAAGCAGGGCCTGATCGCCATCCAGGACGACCATATCGAGCTGCGCTGAGCTTAGGCACGCAGCTCCCCTCGGGCGCCAAAGGCACCCATATCCAGCCTTTTCTCCCGGTCGCCACGCGGCTACCGGGACGCCCTCACATCATGCGGCGGAAGCGATGCCAGGCCTGTTCCCAGGCCAGCACCCAGCGCGGCATGGCCTGGCCGAAGCCGGCGATCTCCAGGCGCGGGTGGTGGCTGACCACCATGTCCAGCAGCGGCTCCTGTTCCGGACGCACATCGACGAAGAACACGTGCTGGCCGGACTTGAGCGGCTGGCCGAAGCGGCGCACGTCACCGCTGGGGCGCTGCAGGCCGAAGAAGCTGCCTTCCCACAGGCTGAAGCCGAGCAGCACGGCAGCCAGGAACAGCACCGGAACCCAGCCCGCCGCGCTTTCGCTCCAGCCGGCGAAGTAGCCGATCACCAGCACCGCCACGGCCAGCGTCAGGCCGATGGCCAGGCCGTACTTGCCACCGCGCACCACGTCCTTGCGCATGACGTCGGGGACTTCGTGCAGGTGCCGCTGGTCGAGCTGCGCGTCCTGCTCGCTGAGCACGTGCATCTGCTCCATCTCGATGCCCTTGTCCTGCAGTTCGTGTTCCAGGTTTTCCAGTTCGTCCAGGTTGTCGCTGATGTAGTAATGCCTGTTCATGAGATACCTCCAGGACATTCCCCCAACTTCCCCCAGTGGAACCATCGAAATATCGCCGCAGATCCCCCAGGGATCGCGGCTTTTCGCAACCTTTGGCACCTTTGAATTCTAGCACCCGGCCCCTCTCGCGGAGCCCCGCGCGACGGGCGTTGCGGCGCTTGCAGGAAGGCGCGCGCAGGCGGAGGATGCCGGTTCCCTAACGTGCACATGGAGCCTGGCGGCATGATCCGCGAGATTCTCAAGATGGGTGACGACCGGCTGCTGCGCGTCGCGCCGCCGGTACCGTCCGAACTGTTCGGCAGCGCCGAGCTGCAACAGCTGATCGACGACATGTTCGACACCATGGCCCACGCTGGCGGCGTCGGTCTGGCCGCGCCACAGATCGGTGTCGACCTGCAGCTGGTGATCTTCGGCTTCGAGCGCAGCGAGCGTTACCCGGACGCACCGCCCGTGCCGCCGACCATCCTGCTCAACCCGGTCATCACGCCACTGGACGACGAGCAGGAAGAGGGCTGGGAAGGCTGCCTGTCGGTTCCCGGGCTGCGCGGCGCGGTGCCGCGCTACACGCGCATCCGCTACCAGGGCGTTGACCCGCAGGGCCAACCCATCGACCGCAGCGTGGAGGGCTTTCACGCGCGGGTGGTGCAGCACGAATGCGATCACCTGATCGGTCGTCTGTACCCGTCGCGGATCGTCGATTTCGCCAAGTTCGGCTTCACCGAGGTGCTGTTCCCGGGGCTGGATCCGAAAGCGGACGACTAACTAAGAGGAGCGTTGCTCGCGTAGGAGCGGATCTCATCCGCGAAATCATCCCGCGAGCGAAATCGCGGACAAGGTCCGCTCCTACGGGGTGAAATGCGAGGGGGAGGGGAATGCGGACAACCGCCGTTGCGGTCGTCCGCGACAGGGTTTCAGGATTGTTGCCCGTGGGTGCCGAGCAGCGCAGGGCCGGCTTTCTTCTGCCGTTTCGCCATGCGTTTCTCCTGGGCGGTCTTCATGGGCTTCTTCTTGCCTTCCTTGTGGGCGTTCAGACCTTTGCTCATGGCCGTTTCCTCGTCGGATGGGAACTGCGGACGGCGTCCCTGCGGAAGATGCTCCCGCGGCCCGATCGCGCGGGCCGGCGCTCCATCAGCATAGACCCGCGCAAAGCGTCAGGCGTCGCCGCTGAGCTGCTGCAGCTCGCGGCGGACCATGGCGGCGTACTGCGGCGGTTTCAGCTGGTACAGCTCAGTAGCCACCCAGCTCAGCCAGCGAGCGCCCAGGCGTTCGCGCTCGGCGAGCAGGCGCCGGGCTTCGTCCCGGGCCCGCTCGGCATGCTCCTGGTGATAGGCGGCGCGGCTCATCCCTTGCACTGCAGGGTCTGCGGATCGATCTCGATGCTCGCCAGCGGCTTGCCGTCGCTGCCGTCGTAGTCGTGGGAGATGCGGATGCCATGCTGGCGGATGCGCTCGAGCAGCGCCGGCTGCTGGCAGGTGCCGCGCTCCAGGCGGGCGCGCTGTTCGCCGCGGAATTTGTCGAGGGCGGCGGCATCCAGGCCATCGGCCTTCATGTTGTTCAGGCCGTAGTGGTAGTGCAGGACCTTGCTGCCGGTATCCAGATTGACCTTCTCCAGGCGAGTCGCCTGGTCTACCTGCAGCGGCAGGCTGGTCTTGCTTTGCTGGTCGAAGAAGGCCGCCGACTCCTTGAGGAAAGTGGCTTCGTCCTCGGCCCGGGCCTGTTGCTGGAAGCCCCCGAGGGCCAGACCGAACAGGACGAGGGCGGCACCACCGAGCAGGCGGCGGGCTGGGGCGGGACGCGACATCGGGATGGACATGCGGGTATTCCTCCGGCAGTGGGTGCGCTGAAGTGTATAGGCCAATTCTCTGCCCTGCGCAGCCGCTGCGTGGCTTCACCTGCGCGCCGGCGAGGTCTAGGCTTGCGCTGGGGATACGGCGCCTGGCGAAACTTGCCGGGCGCCGCCGGGGTCAATAGCCGGCACGCGGCCGTTGCCCGGCCGCAGGACAGTCACGCTGGAGGAAGGAAGCCGGGGGATGCGATTCATGGACATGCGGGGCCTCAAGCTGGGCCCCTGGAAACTGCTGAAACTGACCGTCGAGGGGTTCGTCGAGGACGAGATGCCGACCTACGCCGCAGCCCTGGCCTATCAAGGGTTGTTCTCGCTGTTCCCCTTCCTGCTGTTCCTGATCGCGCTGCTGGGCTTCCTGCACCTGCCGGAGTTCTTCGACTGGCTGCGCGGCCAGGCCGCCTACGTGCTGCCGGCCCAGGCGCTGGACCAGGTCAACCCGGTCATCGACCAGCTGCAGCAGCGCCAGGGCGGCCTGCTGTCCATCGGTATCATCATCGCGCTCTGGTCGTCCTCGGCGGCGGTGCGCTCGCTGATGCACGCGCTCAACGCCGCCTACGACGTCCCCGAGACGCGCCCGGTGTGGAAGCGCTTCCCACTCTCGGTGTTCTACACCCTGGGCCTGGTGGTGATGCTGATGCTGGTGACGGCGCTGATGATCCTCGGCCCGCAGGTGATGGGCTGGATCGCCGAGAAGGTCGGCCTGCAGGACTTCGTGGTGCTGCTCTGGTCGCTGCTGCGCTGGCCGCTGATGATCCTGCTGATGATGATGGCGGTGGCGGTGATCTATAACGTCGCCCCCTGCGTGAAGCATCGCTTCCGCTTCATCACGCCCGGCTCGGTGCTGGCGGTGGTGGCCTGGGTGGCGGCGTCGCTGGCGTTCGGTTTCTACGTGAAGCACTTCGGCAACTACAACGCCATGTACGGCAGCGTCGGCGCGATCATCGTGCTGTTGCTGTACTTCTACATCTCCGCCGCCGTATTGCTGCTGGGCGCCGAGCTGAACGCGGCGATCGAGCAGCACCTGCCGCACGATCCGCCGCCTGCCGACAACGCCTGAGGGTTACTGCGCCGGCTGCTGGGTCAGCAGCATCTCGACGATTTCCTGGGCACGCTCGAAGCTGGGGTAGCCGCTCTTGGCGACATCCAGGTTGGCGTAGGCCTGGCGGTAGTCCTCGGCCTTCAGCGCGTCGGCCTGTTGGCCCAGCATCGGCTGGCTGTAGACGCGATAGAGCAGGGCGACGGCATAGGGCTGGCCGGCATCGGCAGCGCGCTCCAGCAGCGGCAACACGTCTTCGGCCGGCGCCTTCTGGCGAATCTTCAGCAGGGCTTCGTAGAAGGACACTTCGCCGCGCTTGTCCTGGCTCTTGGCGCTTTCCAGCAGGCTGTTGGCCTGCTCGTAGTTGGCCGGGTTGGCGGAGGCGATCAGCAGCTTGGCCTGCAGCATGTCCTGGCGGTACGCCTGATGCTGTTCCTCGGCGTTGTGGCTGGCGCAGGCGGCCAGCAGCAGGGGCAGACCCAGCAGGGTCGGATGACGATGGCAAAGGCGGTTGCCCAATGGAGGTCCCTCGGCGGCAGATGAACGCGGGGACAGGCGTGCCCGCAGGGGCGAAGCATAGCCGGGCAGGGCCCTGCACAGGAACCCGGAAAATCCACGAGAGCACCGGAAACCCTGGGTTCGACCCCTTTCGACTGCAGCCGTCAGGCACCGAAAAGCAGGTTGTTGTCCGCGTCGTCCAGGCCGCGCTCGAGCTTGATCTTGAGGCTCAGGTCGGTGCGCGAATCGGCGAACTTGAGCGCTTCGGCCACGCTGATACGGCCTTCCTCGAGTAGCCGATAAAGCGCCTGGTCGAAGCTCTGCATGCCGTGCTCCAGGGCGCGCTCGATGGCCCCGCGCAGCTCCGTCAATTCGTCGCGTTCGATCAGCCCGCGGATATGCGGCGTACCCAGCACCAGCTCGATTGCTGCCACCCGTCGCTGGGTCGTCCCCGGGACCAGGCGCTGGCCGATCACGGCGAGGAGGTTCTGCGAGAGGTCCGCCAGCACCTGGTGGCGCGCCTCATCGGGGAAGAAGCGGACGATCCGCTCGATCGCGTGGCGAGCGCTGGTGCCGTGCAGGGTGGCGACGCACAGGTGCCCCGTCTCGGCATAGTGCAGGGCGTGCTGCATGGTCGCGGCGTCGCGGATCTCGCCGAGCATGATCACGTCCGGCGCCTCGCGCAGCACGTTGCGCAGGGCATCCTCGAAGCTGTGGGTATCGAGGCCGACCTCGCGCTGGTCGATGATCGAGCGCTGGTGGCTGTGGATGAACTCGATCGGGTCCTCGATGCAGACGATGTGTCCGCTGCGCTGGCGATTACGGAAATCGAGCAGGCAGGCGAGGGTGGTCGACTTGCCCGAGCCCGCGGCTCCCACCACCAGGATCAGCCCGCGATCCTGCAGCGCGAGCTTCTCCACGATTGGCGGCAGCCCGAGGCTGGCGGTGTCCGGGATCACGTGCTTGATCAAGCGGGCGACCATCGCCACTTCGCCGCGCTGGAAGTAAAGGTTGATGCGGAAGCGCCCGCTGCCCGGCACGTTCAACGCCATGTTCAGCTCCAGGTCGCGCTCGAACTCCTCGACCTGCTTCGGCGTGAGCATCTGGTAGGCCAGCAGCCGCACCTCGCCCTCCCGCAAGGCGCGCTCCCCCACCGGCCGGCTGAGCCCCTCGATCTTGATATGCGGCGGCGCGCCGACGCTGAAGAACATATCCGAGCCGGCATGCTGCGGGAGCAGGTTGAGATAGGTGTAGACGTCGGGCAGGGCGTTGTCGGCGGCGTCGCTCATCTGGTTTTCCTCGCTCGGGGAGCTTGGCCTTGCGCCGGGCTCCCATGTTGAATCCGCTCGTTCGCGGCAGCGGCTACCGGCAAGCCTTGAGCGTAGGAAAGGCAGGCGTCGCCTGCGTTGATCTGGATCGCCCTGGCGACGTGCGGCGGCCGAAGCCGCCTTTGTCGAAGCGTTCAGCCCGACAGCTGATTACTGAACTGCCCCACCGCATTGACCACGCGCTGGGCGCTGTCCTGGATCTCGACGATCACGTTGCCGGCCTGGCCGGACAGTTCCAGGCCGAGCTCGGCCTGTTCGCGGCCGCGGTCGATCATGGCCACGGCCTGCTCGGCGAGCTGCTGGTTCTGCTCCACCACCTTGCTGATTTCCACTGTCGCTTCACTGGTGCGCGAGGCGAGCTGTCGGACCTCATCGGCGACCACCGCGAAGCCGCGGCCCTGGTCGCCGGCGCGGGCGGCTTCGATGGCGGCGTTGAGGGCCAGTAGGTTGGTCTGGTCGGCGATGCTGCTGATGCTTTTGACGATGGTGCCGATGATCTGCGACTGCTTGTCCAGCGCCTCGATGCCGTTCACCGCTTCCTGCATGCGGTTGGCCAGCTCGCGCATCACTTCGACGGTCTGCTGCACGACCGACGCACCTTTCTGCGCGCTGTCGTCGGTGCCTTTCGAGGTCTCGAAGGCCAGGCTGGCAGCTTCGGCCACTGCCGCTTCGCGGTTCACCTGGTCGGTGATCACGGTGGCGAACTTCACCACCTTGTACAGGCGGTCGTGGGCATCGGTGATCGGGTTGTACGAGGCCTCCAGCCACACGGTGCGGCCGTGGGCGTCGACGCGCTGGAAGCGGCCGGCGACGAATTCGCCGCGGCGCAGCTGGTCCCAGAAACCCTGGTACTGCGAGGACTGGTACTCGCTCGGCTCGCAGAACATGCGGTGATGCTTGCCCTTGATCTGCGCCAGGCTGTAGCCCATGGCGTCGAGGAAGCGGCCATTGGCGTCCAGCACCTCGCCATCGAGGTTGAACTCGATTACCGCGGTTGAGCGTTGCAGCGCGGCGATCAGGTTCTCGTGCTCGCGCGAGGCTTCGATGGTGCGGGTCAGGTCGCTGGCGTAGATGGAGAAGTGCTGGATCACCCCGCGGCTGTCGCGGATCGGTTGCAGGATCGAGCGCAGCCAGGCCTCTTCGCCGTTGCCGCGCAGCAGGCGGATGACCCCGGCCAGGTGTTCGCCGCGCTGCAGCGCATTACGCACCCGATGGTGGAAGTCGAGGTTGCGCACGTGCTCGGGAATCAGGTCGAGCAGCGAGCGCCCCACGAGCTGATCGCCGCGGTAGAGCATTTCCTTTTCGAAGTTGGCGTTGACCGACTCGATGCATCCCTTCGGATCGAGGGACAGCACGAGCATCTCTTCCTCGAGGCTGGCGCGTACCTGTTCGATGGACGACAGCTCTTCGCGCAGGCTCTGCAATTCCTGCTTCAAACGGGTGTTGAACATGGGGGCGACTCGGGACAGGTGAGGGGGCTTGCCGTTATCCATTGCATCGGCAGCCCGGCCCACTTCTTTAGTCGCTCTTTGCGAGTGAATCGCCCGTTTGACGCGGCCTGCAGACGATTGCCAGGCAGAAATGCAACGGCCGCCGGCTGCTACCCGTCCAGGACGGGGCAGGCGGCGGCCGTGGCCAGGAAAGTCGATCAGTCTTCGCGGCTGGTGACTTCGACCAGGTGATAGCCGAACTGGGTCTTAACCGGACCCTGGACCTGGTTCAGCGGCGCGCTGAACACGACCTGGTCGAACTCGCGGACCATCTGGCCCGGGCGGAAGGAACCGAGGTCGCCGCCGCTGCGGCCGGACGGGCAGGTGGAGTTGTCGCGGGCTACTTGAGCGAAGTCGGCGCCGCCTTCGATGGCAGCCTTGAGTTCATTGCACTTGGCTTCGCTGGAAACCAGGATGTGACGGGCAGAGGCACGGGCCATGGTAATGCTCCTGAAATGCTGTTGGGAGGGAGGCGAAGCCTAGCGCATTTGCGGGGCGCGGCCCAATTCGGCGGCGAACGGTCGGTGCAGTGGTTGATTGGGTGATTCCCCTTCGGGCCAGCGCAAGCGCTGTTCGCGATGGGGCCCAGTGAGCCGCGCGCTCGATATCCCGAGTGGAGTCTGCTTTTCGTAGGAGCGAGGGGGACGCCCAGTTCTTGCTCGCGAACCGCCTCGCACCAGCACTGTTCGCGAGCAAGCTCGCTCCTACATAAGGCAGGCGCTTTCAGCGTTGGCCGAACACTTCGTCGAGGTGGCTCAGGTAGCGCTGCACATCGGTCTCGACGTTCGGGCGCTTCATCACATCGACGCAGAGGAAGGTCGGCAGCGGGCTCATGCCGAGGAACTGATTGGCCTTGTGGAAGGGGAAGTAGACGGCGTCCACGCCCTTGCCTTCGAAGAAATCGGTCGGGTCGTCGAAGGCCTGCTGCGGTGCGTTCCAGGTAGCGGAAATCATGTACTGCTTGCCCTGCAGCAGGCCGCCGCTGCCGTACTTCTGCGAGGCATCGGAGCGGGTGCGGCCGTCGTTCGCATAGAGGCTGCCGTGGCCGGCGGTGAACACGTCGTCGAGGTACTGCTTCACGGTCCAGGGCGCGCCCATCCACCAGCCGGGCATCTGGTAGATCACCACGTCGGCCCAGAGGATTTTCTGTACCTCTTCCTCGATGTCGTAGCCGCCGTCGATGAAGGTCTCGCGCACGTCGTGGCCCAGGCGGTCGAGGTGGGCGATGGCGGCTTCGTGCAGGGTGGCGTTGTACTGGCCGTTGGAGTGGGCGAACTGCTTGCCGCCGTTGAGCAGGAGGATCTTTTTCATGGGAGGGGACTCCGGAAGGTGCGATTGGCCGGCAGGATAGAGGCGGCAAGGGCGCGGAAAAACCACCGGCGGGGCAAATGATTCGTGCACTGTAATCACGAATCCTGCGGGGGAGCCCGATCCAGGTCAGGGAATCGGTGGGGCGCGCCGTCGTGCGTGCTCATTGCTCCTGGGCGGCGGAGCGCTCCTCCAGGACGTAGCCGATCCCGCGCTGGGTATGGATGAGCTTGCTCGCAAAGGGCGCATCGATGCGCGAGCGCAGGCGGCAGATGGCGACGCTGACGGCGGCGTCGTCGTAGTAGGCGCCGTTGTCCCATAGCGCCGAGATGATCTTGCGCCGGGAAACCACCTTGCCGGCGTCGCGCATCAGCAGGTGCAACAGGGCGAACTCCTTGGCCGGCAGATGCAGCCGCCGGCCGCCACGCTGGACACGGAAGCGGGCGGGGTCGAGCTGGAGGTCACTGACCTGCAGGCTGCCGTCCAGGTTGCCAGCCGGCGGGCGGCGCAGGAGGGCATGGGCGCGCGCCAGCAGTTCCGGGAGTTGAACGGGCTTTTCCAGGAAGTCATCGGCGCCCAATTCGAAGGCGCGGAGCTTTTCGCTCAGGCGGGTTTCGGCGGTCACGATCAGGATGCAGGCCGAGCTGAGTTTTCGCAGGAGTTTCAGCGCGTGCCAGCCGTTCATGTCCTGCAACTGGATATCCATTATGAGCAGGTCGTAGTTATTGTCCTTGCAATAAGCAATACCGACTCCGCCACTGTGGGCGATATCGATCACGAATCCATCACCGTGCAATTCCTGCCGGATATTGCTTGCGCTTTCTTCGTTAGGGTCGATGACAAGTGCTCGCATAATGACTCCTCTCAAACTTCGCTCAGACTCGATTGCACAACTTCATTTGCCTATTTGCATGACAAATAGGTGGGGCGTGTTTGCGTGATTTGGAAATCAATATCCAGTCTTCGTTTTTAATAATCCCGATGCCTGCTGGTAATTGGGTTGAAGTTGCCTGGCCAGGCGTGCGTTAACTACAAGGCAATATTCGCCCGCTTATCCATATGTATGGATGGCTTTGAACGAGCTGTATGTGTCGGGTGTTGTTAGTGGGGCAGACTACTTGCCGTGATTAGAGCAAGAGCCGGGCGTCCCTCAACTCGATGGGGCGATGTTGCAGAGGTTGCGGGGCGCCAGGTCCGTTCCGGTGGCGATCAGGTCCGCCGTGATGCGGTACAGCCGCGCGTGGTAGTAGCTGCCGCTCTGCAGCGACGGATGGGCGTAGCGGTAGACGAGCTCGTCGGGCGCGTCATCGGCAAAGGAGCGGGACGCCCCGAGGGTGGTGGTCTTGACGTGATCGCCGACGATGGCGAGCGCTACTTCCGCGGTTCGATTGATCTTGTAGGAATGTTCCGACTGCTTTCCGCTGATTTTCAGCTCGCCGGCGAAACGCAACAGGGCTCGGTCGTTGGATTCGAAGTGGTAGGTGAGCAAACCCGTGGTGTGCACAGGGGCGCCGCGGTCGATCAGATCCAACACCTCCACTTGCGCCACGCAGGATTTCCCCGTCTGCGCGGCGGAATACCAGCAATAGAGCGCCAGCCAAGGCAAGAGGAGGAGCGGAAGGCAGGCCAGGCGCCGAAGGGGGCTCTTCATAGGACCTCCGTCGATTCGATGACGTAGGCGCCGCAGTTTGCAGCGTTTTCGGTGATGGCCCTGTCGCAGAGGAAGTAGCTGTATTGCCCCGTGCTCGTGGCGGCATTGATGTAGACGAATGGGCGTGAGGAGGAAAGCGCCGAGGGGTTGGCTGCGAGGGCGTCGACTGCCTTGGCGAGGCGCTCGTCTTGGGGAAGGGATTGGCGTGTGAAGTACTCGGTGTCGCCGGTTTTCTTGAGGGGGGCGTAGGACAGCGTGGGGATTGTGGTGTCGACCTTGCGCTCGATCACCCAGTACGTGGCCAATGCCAGCCCCACATTGATCGCCAGCAACAGGGCCAGGCACTTTCGGCTTATCCGGGGCGTCCAGGGAGGCGGTGCCGAAGCCGCTGGCGCTATCTGTTCCTGCGGCGTGGCCAACTCTTCTTCCTCTGCGAGCATGAAGCCTGGCAATCCATTGAGCAGAATGGCGCGAATCTTGTAGCCCTTGTTCGGCACCGTCTGGATCACCTTGTGGCCCTCGCCCTGGCCGAAGGCATTGCGCAGGTTGAAGATGGCGTGGTTCAGGCTGCCCGAGGCCACGGGCCGGCCGCCCCAGGCAAAATCGATCAGCGCCTGCCGCGCGACCGGCGTATTGGCATTTTCCAGGAGTTTTTCAAGAAGCCGTACTTCGGGCTGGCTCAGATGGCAGGAGACCTGCGGGCCTTGGGGATGTCTGGCCTCGAATACCCTCGAGACGCTGTTCAGTTGGCATTTCCAGACGTTGTTTGCAATGAACTGCATGGTACGAATTTCCTTTTTTCTTCTGTTGGATCAGGGTGGTTATTGGTTGTTTCTACGGTCCATTAAGTGGGGTTTGAAGGGGCTTTCTCTTATCGCTTGTATGTGTGCTTGGTGTATTCCTAAATGCTCTGTTCGGCGGGGGCGATAAATTACCTGATTTTTCAGATGGCTTGATTTAGAGAGGTTGAAAACATCTTAAAAACGCATTGCGAATTTGTTACCGAATGATTGCCATTTGATTAATGTGTGTTTCTGCTGACCTTCTCGAATGTTTGTCGCGTCCTGATTCGTCGCCGGGAGTTGTGGGCGTTATGTGTTCAGGTACTCCGGTTTCCAGACCGATGGTGCTGGGGGATTCGAAGCGGTTGCTGCCGTGTAATGGCAGCGAGGTGGTATTGCTCCTGGGGTGGGGGCGTCAGTGCCTTATGGCTTCCCGCACATCGACAAGGACCAGGCTGCGCGGTCCGCGAAAAACGATGTCATCGCGCGTCACCTGGTACTGCACGGCAGCAATGCCATGGATGATCGGCTCGCCACCGAGCAGGTCCAACTGCAGCTCCATGCCTTCGCCGAGGTCTGCCTCTTCGACGATCCTCTGCAAGCGGCTGCCCGCGTCGCCGCCGGCGGTGCCGTCCAGCCCCAGCCACCGCACCTCCACCGCATCGCCGATTGCCATGTTGCGATAGGCCGGCACTCGCACCGTCGTGCCGCACGGGGAAGCCGGTACCAGCCAGCCCCGCTCGTTGCGTTCGGGAAACTCGATTTCGCTCGACAGGACCGGCCCGCCGGGCAGGGCGAAATGCACATTGACCTGGGTTGCCGGGGAGCGTGTTTCGTTGCCGTTGTCGCCCGCGCTGACGCCGTAGCGGAGCGCGACGGCTGCGCCATTGCCCTCGCTCGCCACGCGAACCCAGTCGATACCTATCGGGGCGAACAGCCGTTGTTCGAGGTCCTGCCGCTGGACCCGATACTCCGCCGCCGGCCGTTCCTGCTCACCCCAGTACAGGCGGATGATGTCGTCCTCCCGGGCCCCCTCGTAGAAGGGCACCGCGACGCTCACTGGGCGGTCGACATCCGCCGGGGTGATCTCGTTGTCGTAGCCCGAGAGCGCGCCGCGCAGCGTGGCCGGGAGCAAGGCGTCGTTGACCCGGGCGTGTGGTTCGTGGGGCGAGGGACCGACCGTTTCGATATCGACGGATACAAAGAGGGCGGAGGAGGTCAGCACGATTTCGCCGCAGTGCAACTCGTAGAACACCTTGAAGCGACCGCTGCCGAGTCGACCCAGGGTAAGACTGGGCACCTCGACCCACAGGGGAAAGCCGCTCGCCGTTGGGTCGCCGAGGGTCACTTCCGGCAGGCGCTCCTGGCCCCAGCAGACAAGGATACGGTCGCCCGAACGGGCATCGGCGATGAAGGGGATTTCTACGCGCACGCCGCACTGCAGGTCGGCCAGGTCAATGCCGATCGGGTCATCGGCGAGTGGCACGCGGGGCTCCGGCAAGGTGCGCGGCAGTGGGGTCAGATAGAGCGCGATGCTGCGCAATTGCGATTCACGCGAGCGCTGGCCGATGGCGTCCACGAAGGCATAGCTCAGCTCGGCCGAACTGTCGGCATGCTGGCGAATGAACGCGCCCTCGATTGCGATTTCGATGGGGCTGCCGGAGCGATGCGCCGATGTGATTTCGCAGCGAGCGGCGACGACCATGCCGAATGATGCGGTGCGCCAGTACAACTCGACCTGCTGACAGGTAGCCAGGCGCGCGGGCGTCGGCACTTTCAGCTTCAAGTGATCCTGGTGCTTGGCCAGGTAGTCGAGGGTAACGCCGATTTCCGTCACCTCCTGGTCCACGTCTAGCTCGGGATAGGGATCGGGTTCGTTGCTGCTGGTGGCCAGCACTATGGGAAGCGCGACCGAGCGTTGTGAGCTCCCCGAGGCGCCGACGATTCGGTAGCTCAACTCATGCGGGCCATCTTGTTCGAGGCATGTCCTGGGCAGGCGCATCTCCAACGGATAGCGCTCGTTGCCATCCAGCGGGCGTACCAATCCGACAGGTTCGTCGTCCCACAACAGCTGGTAGCCGTCGCCCGGTTGCAGCAGGCCGGCACTGCTCGCAATCCGCACCGGCTGGTCGGCTTGGCGCAGTGCATCCGGCAGGCTGCCGTCGTTACGCAGCTGTGCCACGTAAGGTGCTGGAATGGCTTGCCGCGCACGTTGCAGCTGGTGCTCCTGACGCTGGCGCAGGTGAGTGACTCGGGCGTCGTGGGTGGTGATCAACAATGGCGGATTCATGTCATGTGTCCCTGTGCTGGGTGGGCCGTTACGGGGGGCCGATCAGCCGGCGAATGCCATCGGGATCGCATCGATCCGTGTGGGGCGCTCGCAAGCTGGCAAGGCTGAGTCGACGCTAGGGAGCCGACGGGGCAGGCGGCAAATCATTTGTGTCCCAGGCCGGATCATTGGAATTAACGATCCGCTTGAGCGCCTTTTTCGGACTGTCGCCAGGCCAGAAAGGACGCGGGCTGGCACGGTGCGAGTGGGTCGGCTGGCGGGAGACGGAGGGTGCTTGGGCGACGCCGCATGGTGCAAGACGGATTAATTGCGTGAGGAAATTTCACTCAGGGGTTGTGGAAGCGTCTTACTTGCTCAAGCCGGACTTTCTGCGAAGGTTCGCCCCGCCTTGCCGGCCTGCCCCTGAGCGGCCCGGGAAGGTGGCTGCCCTTGGCCGGCGCGATCCGGCTCCGACACTCCAGTGGCTGCGTCTGCCAAGGGTTGCCTTTTTCAGCTTGCCGCTCAGTTGCCATCCATGCCGTTGTCACTCCATCTTCAAACGCCCCTTGTTCCCAGTACGCACTTCTGCGGTTCGGCTTGGGTTCTTCCTATCCTGCTGCTCGGCATTCTGGGCGGTTGTATCCAGGCTTTGGACCCGCTGTTGCGGGACGATACTTTCGCCAGCTATTTCGAAAGTGCCTTTGGGGATGCCGGTTTGTTCCGAGATCGGGCAAAAAGCGATCTGGAGGACGGCTGGTTCCTTGAGCCCTACGCCCAGTTCGCCGCGCTGCGCGTGAACGGTGACGACTACGAGCTGGACAACGGCATGCAGGCGTCGAGCAACCACGCCAACTCGCTGCTGGGCAAGCTCGGCAGCAGCTTCGGCAAGCGCATCCCGCTGGCCAGCGGCGGCTTCGCCGAACCCTACTTGAAGCTGGCGGTGGCCCACTAGTTCGCCGACAACAACCTGGTGCGGGTCAACGGCGACCGCTTCAACAACGACCTCTCCGGCACCCGTGGCGAGATCGGCGGCGGCGTGGCCGCGCAGGTGAGCGAGAAACTGCAACTGCACCTGGACCTCGACTACAGCAAGGGCAAGAACGTCGAGCAGCCGTACGGGGTGAACCTGGGGTTGCGCTACAACTTCTGATTGGTGCCGGAGCACGGAAAAGGCTTGCCATTTGGCAAGCCTTTTTTGTTTCCGGCAGAAATAATAAATATGTGCAAGGACGCAGCCGGAACATTTTTGGCATGGATTTTAGTTGTACGGAGGTGCTTCGGTTTTTCAGAGGTTTTGGGGGTGTTTGCTGATAAGTCGCTGGGTGTTCGTTATATGTAAGTATCATAAGTGAAGATGGATTAATGATTTTCCTAGTATGGGTTCGCACTGTAGGTTTCTCTGTGCGAGGCAATAACTGCAACTCGCCATGAATAAGAGGAAAGTCCAGTGCAGAAACTTACGCGCCCCAAGGAAAGTTCGGCGCATCTTGCTGATGTGCACAGGCTGGTGAATGGCAAGTTCGAGCCATTTATGCAGCGCTTGGCAAAAAAAACTAAGGTTCCGAGAAAGTTTGGTCCAACGCTAATGAGTGCGATCCTGATGGCTTGCTCAGTTGGAGCCATCAATGCTTTTGCAAGCGAAGATATCGATAAAGGCGTTGCTCATGCTTTACCTGCTTCGCTAGTAAAGCCCTATGGAGATACTCCTGGTTCTTATGCCGATTATGAGTTTAAGGGTGTTGCAGCTCTCACTAACCTGAGCACTACGTTCCGAGTGCTCGATGACCCTGGTCGAGCCGCTAACGTGTTCTTGGCGTTGAATTATGGTTTTGAAGGAGGCAGTGGTTCATATTTTGGTTTTCAGGCGAATGGTTCAGTTCAGGAAAGAACGATTATTTTTTCCGTCTGGGATACTACTGAGGCAGAGCCCGGTGATCTGCAAAGCTACTGCACGACCTTTACTGGGGAAGGCCGCGGCAGAAGCTGCAGGATGCGCTACCCCTGGGTGGAGAATCATGATTACAAGTTCAATCTGGCCATGGAGCCCGATGGTTGGGTCAGCCTGAAGGTCACGGATGTCAGCGAAGGAAAAACCCTCAATATAGGGCGAATTAGAAATGGAGCGAGTTTCATTAGCCCCAAGATGGGGAACTGGGTGGAGTACTTTGAGTGGAGTTCTAGTGATTCAAACTGCATGAATCAGCCATACTCCCGGGCCGAATTCACTGTTCCCTTTACGAAGGTCAGCAATGGAGAAGTTGTAAGCGCTGATGTGACAAGTACGCATGCAACGCCGAATAATTGCCAGAATGATACTTCAATAGAGATTCAGGATGGCGGTGTCGTTCTTACTGCGGCAAAGTACAATTCCGCTCGTGGTCCGATAGTCGCGTTCGACAATACGGTTGTGCAAGGAGCTTCCAATGGCTCCGTTGAGCGAGTGCCTGACTCGATCATGCTCTCTACGCTCAAGTTTAGCGATGACGGTCTATTCACCGATCAGGCGCTTTGCATAGATAATGACGGCACGGATGTGCATGGCCGAGGTTGCAGTGGAGTTACGCAACAGAGGTGGATGATGGCGCCGATGGTAAATGGAGGATTTCAGATTAGGCATCCAGAGACGGGAGCATGCCTGGATCATGAGAATAGCCTTCCGGGGCTGAATCGGAAGATAGTTCCCGTAGCCTGTAGCCAGACTGAAATGGATAGCCAAAGATGGTATCTGATGCCCGACAACAAGCTGGGAGTGGCAGACGAGTGCATTACACTGCAATCGGACTTCACATTGCGTACAGAAAAGTGCGAGGGGGGAGTGCGAGCGCAGTATTGGTACGTTTTTTCAGGGATTTCCCATGAAAGTGGTTGGGTTTTCGGAAAGGATCGTACGATTAGGAATAGGTTCAATCAATGTCTAACCGATGAAGACTGGAATGTCTTTAGCCGGCCATGTGATGACATTTCCAATAATCAGAAGTGGGACTACTCCCCCTCTCTCAAGACCATTCGCTCCACTCTGGGCGCGGGTGCTTGCATGACGGCCAACGGCTCAAATGGTGTGAGTCTGGAAGCGTGTAACTCATCTGATAAGCAGAAATGGACAATTCCGCCCTGGAAGGTCGAAGCACTCAGTAAGTAAGTGCCGGAATTGAACTGCGCCGGGCTGCTTCGAAGCGAGTTCCCGGCGCGGCTCATATTCCGATAGCAGCAATGCCGGTTGAGTCCTGCTGGACGTAATGCTGGGTATTGTCATTTCCGGACATCGGCGAGAGGTCAGTCAGGGGGAAAGCGAGTGCGACGACCAGCCTCCCTCAGTTTGTCGGAGCCAGCCTTGAGACAATTCCGGCAGAAAGCATCATCCTCGCCTTCGGATGTTTGCTGAAATCATGAGCTGGCGGCGGGGGGCTTCCATTTTCGATGGCTATCTGGGGGCGGAATTTGCCACTGTGCTGAGGCTCCACGGTCAGCGCCATGCCGATCGATGGATCCAGAGCCAAGGCGACAAGAGCGTCTCGGACTTACGCCTGGCCAAGAAAACCAACCTGTAACCATTCAGCCAGTAGGCGCATTTAGGTGCGGGTGACGACTGCGGTCAGTGGCAGGGTGTGGTGGTTGCGGCGGCCCAGATTGCAGGCGCTTTCCCTGCGGCAAGGAGCGGAATCCAATTACCTGCCGAATGCGTGTCATGCAGTGCCCAGTCGTGCGAAAAGCATACGCAGTGGCATGTAATCCGGTTGATCGTGGCTTGGCATGGAACCTCCGTTAAGCATGGAACGCGCAGCGCCCTGCACACGCGATCCGGTGGTACGAGAAGACTCGGAGATAGGTGCGGAACAAGGTCGAGCATCCGTTGCGAGTGCTCATGCGCAAGATGGGTGATTGCAACTCCCGTGAACGAGCCCCTTGAAACACAGGACACCGTTTCCCCCTTACCATAAAGGATAGGCAAACGACTGTGTTTATGACTACCAGCAAAGACAAAAGCATCGAAGTGCTCGGCCAGGAGCGGCGTCGCCGCTGGAGCGTCGAGGAGAAACTGGCCATGGTGCGCGAGAGCCTGGAGCCCGGGCAAAGCGTCTCGGTGGTGGCCCGGCGCAACGGCATCAATCCCAACCAACTGTTCCACTGGCGCAAGCTCTACCAGGATGGCAGCCTCTCGGCGGTCAGTGCCGGTGAAGCGGTGGTGCCCGCTTCCGAGCTGGCCGATGCCCTCAAGCAGATCCGTGAACTGCAACGGATGCTGGGCAAGAAAACCATGGAGGCCGAGATCCTCAAGGAAGCGGTGGAGATCGCCCGCTCGCGAAAATGGATTGCGCACTCACCCTTGTTACCGGGGGACGACCAGTGAAGGCGGTCAGTGAGAGTCTCGGTGTGGCGCGCTCGCAATTGACTGCTCGACTCAAGCAACCCACTCCCATGCCGCAGCCACGTCGTCGCCGGACGCTCAACGATGCGGCTCTGGTCGAGCAGATCAAGCAGGCCGTCGGCGCGTTGCCCAGCTATGGCTACCGGCGGGTCTGGGGTCTGTTGCGACGGCAGCATGAGCAGCAGGCCCAGCCACCGGTCAACGTGAAGCGGGTGTACCGCGTCATGCGCGACCACGATCTGTTGCTGGAACGCCGGCGCAAACAGCCGGGTGTGGCGCGGCGTCACGAAGGTCGTGTCGCCGTGGACACGAGCAACACCCGCTGGTGTTCGGATGGCTTCGAGTTCCGCTGCGAGGATGGCGCAAAACTACGCGTGACCTTCGCCCTGGACTGCTGCGACCGCGAGGCCATCAGTTGGGTGGCCAGCCCACACGGCTACAGTGGCGACGATGTCCGCGACGTGATGCTGGAAGCCATCGAGCAACGCTTCGGCAGCGAGCTGCCGGCATCGCCGGTGCAATGGCTGAGCGATAACGGCTCGGCCTATACCGCCGAACAGACCCGGGCCTTTGCCCGGCAGATCGGCCTGCTGCCTCTGACAACTCCGGTGTGCAGCCCGCAGAGCAACGGCATGGCAGAGAGCTTCGTGAAGACCATGAAGCGCGACTACATCCGCCACATGCCCAAGCCCGATCGAGCGACGGCCCTGCGCAACCTGGCCATCGCCTTCGAGCATTACAACGAGGAACACCCGCACAGCGCACTGAACTACCGCTCACCTCGCGAGTTCAGGCGACTGGCTGAGACATCAACTTAACGGGGTGCCGGTGTCCGGTTTGATAGGGGCAAGTCCAGCGCCTAAACCCCGGCGGCAGCGCGCAATCGGCCCCCATCTGTCCGACGGACGTGTACGGGCGGCTTGGCGTGCCCATCGCTTCCCGATCGTTGCAATTAATGATTTTCAAATAACCGACGGGGCGCCCAGGGTGGCGGGCATCTGGGTGCTGGTTGCCTGTGCTTGGGCCTGATCGCATCCAGCGAATGGCGACAGCCATCTGCCGCCGCACTCAACGTTGTGTCTACGGAGCCGCCCATGTTCGGTCTGGAATTCTGGGAAACCCTCATCGCCTCTCTTTCCGGCGGGCTGCTATCGCTCGGCCTGGTCAGCGAACCCACCTGGAAGCAGTCTCTGCTCGCCGTGCTGACCGGCATGGGCTTCGGCCAATATCTGTCACGCCCGGTGGCGATCTATGCCAGCCGCGAGCTGCAGCTGGACTTCGACAACTACCTGCTGTGCGCGGCGGCCTTCGTCCTCGGCCTGCTGGCGATCAGCATCGTGCCGGCGCTGCGCGCCATCATCGGGCGCTTTGCGTAGGGGGCTGACATGCTGATCGACGAATCCCGACTTTCGCGCATCGCGCCGCAGGCGAACGAGCGCGCCAGCGCCTTCGTGCCGGCACTGAACGAGGCCATGGCGCGCCACGGCATCGACCGGCCCTTGCGGGTGGCCGCCTTCCTCGCCCAGGTGCTGCACGAAAGCGTCTACCTGCGGCGCACGGTGGAGTCGCTGGACTACAGCGCGGCCGGCCTCGCGCGGGTCTGGCCCAAGCGCTACCGCGCCGCCGATGGCCTGCCCAACCTGCTGGCCATTGAGCTGGCCGGGCAACCCGAATCCATCGCCAACCACACCTACGCCAAGCGCAATGGCAACGGGCCGGTGGAGTCGGGCGATGGCTGGCGCTATCGAGGTCGCGGCTTGCTGCAGGTGACCGGCCGCGCCAACTACCAGGCGGTGGCGGCGGGGCTCGACCTGCCCTTGCTGGAGTGCCCCGAACTGCTGGCCGAACCGCCGGCGGCCTGCCTGTCGGCGACCTGGTGGTGGCGCACGCACAAGCTCAATGCCCTGGCCGATGCCGAGGCCATCGACGAGATCGGCAGCCTCATCAACACCGGTCGCAAGGGGCGCGTGCCGATTGGTGCGCAGGAGCGCCGGCAGCTGTGGCTGCGGGCCAGGGCTGTGCTGCTCGAGGGGTGAAGGGCCTTGATCGAGGTCAGTTCGCTGTGTGCCGGGGGCCCGCATGATCGGGGGTTCCTTGCACTACGAGCGGCCGCGCCAACACGAGGAAAACCGACCCAAAGTATCGGAACGGTCTGATAGTCCGCGGGCTTCGCCTAGGGCTATTTAGTGTGTCTTTTTTGTCCTAAGGACTAGTGACCATGAAGAAAGCCAGTTTGCGAATTCTGATTGCCGAGCCCAAACCACGGCGCCGCAAGACCCTGGAGAAGCTGCTCAACGCCCAGGGTTGCCACGGTGTCGCGACGGCATGCACCACTGCCGATACCATGAAACTGCTCGGTTTCGGTTTCGATCTGCTGCTGATCGAGCAATCGCTGTTCGGCTCGGAGCACAGCGAGCTCGGGCGCAAGCTGCTGGGCAAGGAGAGACGCCAGCATGTGCTCTGCTACCGCAGCGACGATCGCGAGCCGGGCCCCATCGAGATCAAGCGGCGGCGCCAGGCGCTCCTGCTGAACATGCCCGGTACGCCGGACGCGATGGTCCTGCGTCGCGTTCTGGCCCGCGTGAACGCAGCGGAGTAAGGCTCAGGCTCAGCTCTTGCCCAGCGCCTGGCGCGCCTGCGAGCAGTTCAGCTTGGCGGCGCGTTCCAGGTAGCCCTTGCGCTTGGCCTGCGGCGCCTTGCTGGCGAGCATGAAGTTGATATCGGCCTGGTACTGCTGCTGGCTGCCCTTGGGCGCGAGCAGCGACATGGAGCGCCCCACCTGGCACCAGCCCAGCGCATGGCTGGGTTGCGGGAAGTAGCTGGCATAGCGGGTCGAGCGGGCTGCCGCTTCGGCCTGGCCGACGAAGGCGTCCTGCTTGGCGAGATCGGGGCAGAGGGTTTCCGCTTCCAGCGCCGCGGGGGCGAAGCCCTGCTTCAGGCTGTCGCCGAGCAGTTGGCAGACGCGCTGCTGGCTCTTCTCGTCCTGAGCGAAGTCCGCCAGCAGCTGGGCCAGGCGCAGCTCGGCCACCGGGTGCTTCTGTCGCGCGGCCTTGTCGAGCAGCGGCATGGCCTGCCGGAGGTTCGCCGACAGCGCATCCCGATACGGCTGGGCGGCGGCGTCCGGGGCGAGCCCGGCCTCGCGGCCTTTCTCCATGCCGGCGATCTGCTGCCGCGCCTGGTCCAGGAAGGGCAGGGCCTGGCGGTACTGCGCGTCGCCCGGCAGCGGCTGGTCCTTGGGCTTCTCCTTCGCCTGGGCAGCGGGGGCCAGGAACAGGGCGAGGCAGAGTAGGGGCAGGGCGGCTTTCACGACGGGACTCCGGAGGGCGGGCAGAAGGCGCGCATGGTAACAAGGGCCGGCAGGCGGTACGCGCGCCAGCAGTCGGCTCGCGCGCAGTTGCGCGCGGTGTGGAATCGCGCATCATGTGCGCATTTCGCCAAGGGGGAGCTGTCCATGCGCGTGTTGCCGTTCGTACTGCGTTGCCTGTTGTTGCCGCTGGGGCTGTCGGCCGCCGCCGCCCACGCCGCCAACCAGCAGGCCCTGCTCGATGCCATCAATGACTTCCGCAGCCAGCCGCAATCCTGCGGCGGCCAGGCCTCGGCGCCGTTGCCGCCGCTCACCGAGGACCCGCGCCTGGTGCAGACGCCCACGGCCGGCGACTGGCAGGTGCTGCTGAAGAACAGCGGCTACCCGATGAGCAGCGCCCGCATGCTCGGGCTGACCGGGCCGAAGGACGAGCAGGCGGCGATGACCGCGCTGCGCGAGAGTTTCTGCCAGGTCATCCTCGACCCGCAGTTCGTCGACATCGGCGTGAACCGCAACGGCAACGACTGGCGCATCCTGCTGGCGCGGCCGCTGCTCAAGGGCAAGCTGGGCGACTGGCAAGCCGAGGGCCAGCAACTGCTGCAACTGGTGAACAAGGCACGCAGCCAGGCGCGCCAGTGCGGCGGCCAGTCCTACGCTGCGGCGCCGCCGCTGAGCTGGAACGCGGTGCTTGGCAGCACGGCCGAGGCGCATAGCCGCGACATGGCCAACAACAACTATTTCGACCACAAGGACCGCGCCGGCCAGACCCCGGGCGACCGCGCCGAACTGGCCGGCTACAGCGCCCAGCAGATCGGCGAGAACATCGCCGCCGGCCAAGGCACCCCGCAGCGCGTGCTCGACGGCTGGCTGGCCAGCGCCGGCCACTGCGCCAACCTGATGAACCCGCAGTTCCGCGAGATGGGCGCGGCCTACGCGGTGGACCCGAAGAGCGACGCGGGCATCTACTGGACCGGGATGTTCGGCGCGCAGTAAGGCGCCACCTGTAGGGGCGTATAACCGTTCGCGGCTATACGCCAATGCCCGGCGCGAACGCGGCGGATAACCCCCTCGGGGTTATTCGCCCTACCAAAGCAATTCCATCCGCGAAAATCCCTGCACCAACGTCCGCCTGTAGGAGCGCGCCATGCGCGCGAATCGCGGCCATGGGCCGCTCCTACAAGGGGGCGCGAGCGTTGAGGTTTGCGGTCAGGCGAAGACGAAGTACTTGCGCACCGTCTCCACCACTTCCCAGGTGCCCTTCATGCCGGGCTCGATGACGAACACGTCGCCGGCCTTCAGGTGGATCGGCTGCTCGCCTTCGGGGGTGATGATGCAGTAGCCGTCGAGGAAGTGGCAGAACTCCCACTTCTCGTAGTTCACCTCGAACTTGCCGGGGGTGCAGATCCAGGTGCCCATGATCTTGCTGCCGTCTTTCGACAGGTAGGCGTTGAGGTTGACGGTGTGCGGGTCGCCGCCGATGCGCTTCCACTTGGTGGCGTCCACGACCGGGACGGGGCAGGTTTCACGCAGGACGGTGATGAAGTCGGACATGACAGCTCCAGGCTGGTGAGGGAATGGCCCGTCACCATAGGGCGGTCACGCTCGCGGGGTTTGCCTGGGTTCGACGTCGAGTTGCCTGGAAACGCAAGGGAGCGCCGGCCGGGCGCGGGGCGGCCGGCAAAGTCTGGTCAGTGCGCTGCGCCTCAGTAGGAGCCGTTTTCCCAGGGGCCGCGCTTGGCTCTTCGGTCGCCCTGGCGGCGATCGGCCTCGAAGCGGATCGACTGCCGGCGGTCGCTTCCGCTGCGTCGGTCCGTCACGTGGCGGGTATCGATGGCGAACTTGGCCGGGCCCTTGGTCTCGGGGGGCGGCGCTGCCGGCTCCTGGGGTTCCAGGCTGAGGTCTTCGAGCTTCATGTCGCTGATCGTTATTGTCATCGCATCGCTCCGAATCACGGGGTCAGCTGAGGTCTTGTGCATCAGGCTGAGCGTAGATCGCGGGACCCTGGCTGGCGCTGGGCAGGGGGCGAGCGGTAGTGGGCAGACGGAGAAATGTCGACCCGCTCACAAAATGCGGGCATCCGCCGGCTAGGGCTCGACCCCCGCCAATGGCTGCACGGCCGGCGGTGTCGGGCTGGCGAGCTGGTCCAGCAGCACGCGGTAGGTGGTTGCATGGTGCTGGTAGAAGTCGTCCTTGCTGTTCGCCGCCGGGGGCTTCTGGCCATAGACCCACATCACCCGGCCGGCGCTGGTGAAGTTCCAGCTCGGGCTCACCGCGATCTGCTCCAGCTTGCGGTCCGGGCCGGCCAGCTGGAGGTAGTTGTAGTAGTAGGCGTAGCCCGCCGAACTCTCCCGCGTGTGCTTCTCCAGCACGTGGCCCAGCCCCCGGCGGATGTAGATGCCGAAGGTGGAGATGCCGCGCACCGCGCGCGCGAGGAGTGACTGGGTCCTGAAGTCGGTCGACAGGTCGCCGACGGTCTGCAGGGTCAGCGGCACCTGCACGATGGGGTCGAGGTCGTTGTTGATGACGAAGGCGTTGTCGGTGGCCTGGGTGATGCGCGCGAAGGACGCCGAGAAGCCCATGTCGCCCGGCTTGGGCTGGGCGAACTGGTAGGACTTGAGCCGGTAGCGCTTGCCCTTCAGGCCGAGTGCGTTGTCGCCCCTCACATCCCCGGCGAGCATTCCGTAGTGCAGCGCCGCGTGCACCAGCGTGGCGATGCCGGCGCCCTGGCTGTGGCCGATGACGTAGACGTCGGCCCCTGGCGGGACCAGCTTTTCCAGCACCGGAAGGATGCCGAAGCGCAGGTCGAGCAGGGTGCTGAAGGTGGCGTGGGCGAAGCCGCTGTGTACCGCTGCGCCCGGGTGGTCGGTGAGCTGGAAGTGCTTCGACAGGAACGAACGCGCATAGGCCGGCTGGAAGTACACGTCATCGACCACGCTCGGGTGGCTGGACATCACCGTGCCGCGAATCGCAACGGCAAAGCGCCCGGCGTTGACACCCACGCCCTGATACAGCACCCAGGCGTTCTGCCAGGGGCCGAAGCCGTTGAGGCGCGGGTCGTTGTAGATGACGCTCGAGTCCATCAGCGATGCCATGTCGATCTTCAGCGACTCGGCGCGCTTCTCCAGGTCCTCGAAGAGTTTGTGCCAGTGGCGCAGGTCGTCCTCGGCGAGGTCGCCGCTGGCCTGGGCCGGCAGCTGCTTGTAGGCCAGGTAGGCGTCCGCCACGGCCTGGCGGCTGTCGAACAGCGGCTTCAGGTTCCAGCGCGCGGGATCGAGCTGCGGAGTGAAACCCTGAAGGTTGGCCTCCAGCGTTTGGCGCTGCTCGGGGGAGTTCTGCGCGTTCTTCAATGCCTCGCGGGTGAAGAGGCGGTCGTCCTGCGAGTCGAGGTCGACGCAGAACTCGATGGCGTCCTTCGCCTCCTGCAGATCGAACCCCTTGAAGGACGTATCGCCGCTGCTGTAGGCGAGCTCTTCGGCCGTGGGTTGCGGGAAGTTTCTGGGGGCGGACGAGCAGGAGGCGAGGGCGGCGAACAGCGGGGCGGCGAACTGTTGCCAGTGCGACAGGAATGACGTGTGCGGCATGGAGCACCTCCTTGTGTCGGGTGGGTCGAGCGTCCTCTTCGCCCTGCGTGCGCTGATCGCTCGCGCGCACTTTCCAGCGCCTGAGTGGGGGCCAGTTTAATGGCTAGGTGATGTCACGGAAGAGGGCGCACTCAAGAAAAAGCCCCGCACGGGGCGGGGCTTGGGGTCACTCCTTCTGGCTCACCACCGGCTGCTGCTCGGGGGCGTTCCAGCCCAACAGGCGCTGTTTGTAGCCGTGGCTGGCCGCCTGGTAGTAGGCGATGGCGCGGGCGACCAACGGATCGTCGGCCTTGGCGTTGACCTCCTCGCTCGCACCCAGTGCCTGGTTGTGGCGGCGCAGGGCCTGGCGCGGGCTGAGGATTGCCAGGTCGGTGCCGTCGAACAGGCCCAGGTGCTGGTAGTTGCCGATCACCACGCGCGGCGGCAGGGCGTTCGGGCGCATCAGGTCGCGGCCGAAGAAGGTCGACTCGTAGCTCAGGTTGAGCATGCCCAGCAGGGTCGGCGCCAGGTCCAGCTGGCTCGCCAGCTCGCCGCGCTCGCCGGTGGGCAGCAGCTTGGGCGCGTAGATGAACAGCGGGATCTGGTAGTTCTCCACCGGCAGGTCTTCCTTGCCCGCGCTGCCGGCCGTGTGGTCGGCGACGAAGATGAAGATCGTCTGGTCGAACCACGGCTTGCTGCGCACGTTCTCGAGGAACTTGCCGATGGCGTAGTCGGTGTACTTCACCGCGCCGTCGCGGCCCTTGCCCGACGGGATATCGATGCGCCCGTCCGGGTAGGTGTACGGGCGGTGGTTGGAGGTGGTCATCAGCTGCAGGAAGAACGGCTGCTGCTTGGCGAAGTCCTCGTCGGCCACGCGGGTGGCTTGGGCGTAGAGGTCTTCGTCGGCCATGCCCCAGGCGTTCTTGAAGTGGATGTCCGCCTCCGGAACGCTGCTCTGGTCGACGATGCGGTAGCCGTTGCCGCCGAAGAAGGCGTTCATGTTGTCGAAGTAGCCGCGCCCGCCGTACATGAACACGGCGTCGTAGCCCTTGGCCTTGAACTGCTGGCCGAGGCTGGCGAAGCCGCTCTCGCGGCCGATGCGCTTGACGATGGAGCGGCCCGGGGTCGGCGGGATGGACAGGGTGATGGCTTCCAGGCCGCGGTCGGTACGGGTGCCGGTGGCGTAGAAGTTGTTGAAGTACAGGCTCTGCTTGCGCAGCGCGTCGAGGTTGGGCGTGAGGTTGCGGTTATCGCCGTTGCTACCCAGGTACTTGGCGCTGAGGCTCTCGATGGTCACCAGCACCACGTTCAGCTTGCGCGGCGTACCGGGGTTGCTGATGGTGCGGCGGATATCCATCGGATCGCTGCCGACGAAGTGCGCATTGGGCTCGGCCAGCTCGGAGCGGATCTGCTTGGCGACTTCGTCGGCCGGCAGGGTCGCGTAGAACTGCTGGTAGTCCAGCTCGTTGTTTCGGAAGGCGGCGAAGAACTGGTACGGGCCGTTGCTCGACAGCTCGCGCACGTAGGTGTTGCCACCGTCGCCGCGCGGATGATCCTGGTCGACCGTGAAGCCGGCCAGCAGCGCCGCGCTCCCCAGCACGACCATGCGCGCCATGCGATGGCGCAGCAGCGGCACGGGGGCGGCGCAGATGCGCGTCAGGGTGCGGTGCAGGGCCAGGGTCACCAGCAGCGAGGCGCCGGCCAGGAGGCTGAGCAGCGTGCCGAGCGGGTAGGACTCGCGGATGTTGTTCAGGACTTCATCGGAATACACCAGGTAATCCACCGCGATGAAGTTGAAGCGCACGCCGAACTCATCCCAGAACAGCCACTCGGCGACGGCGGTGAAAAGCATCACGTACACGCAGACGAACAGCGATGCTTCCAGCAGCCAGCGCCAGACTCGCGAGCGCCAGATGCGCGCGGGCAGCAGGAGCAGGAACAACCCCATCGGCAGCAGGGCGTAGGCGAGGAAGCTCAAGTCATAAAGGATGCCGACGCCAAAGACGGTCAGGTTCGCGGCGCCGAACTCCGCCATGTGGCCAGCCAGCAGCGCCACGCGGGTCAGCAGGAAGATGACGAGCCACAGCAGGGTGGTCAGCGCCAGGAAGCGCATCGGCGCCGAGCGGAAGAGTTGCATGGGTTTTTCCTTGTAATGAGTTGCCCGAGCGAGCCGGCGCACGATACCGGAAACCGTGGCGCGGCGATGCTCCGGGCGGGACCTTACAGAGGTGAAGGGCAAGAAAATGTCATGGTCGGACGAACGGATGTTTCGAGTTGTGTCAGCCATCGAGCAAGGTGCTTGTCCGGCGTTTCAGCGACGTTACCGGCGCAAACGCGTCCGGAAGACCGGCGTAGAGCGGATTCCCCGAAGACGCGCCGCGCGCGCTCGTCGTAGGAGCGAGCTTGCTCGCGAACCTGCAACGCACGGCGCTCCCTGTGGGCGCGGACCCTGTCCGCGATTCGCGCGCATGGCGCGCTCCTACAGGGGGCTTTGGCGCGGGGATTTTCGCGGATGAGATCCGCTCCTACGGGCTGACACCGCATCTTCCGACCACGCCGAACGGGCTCCTCTCCCGCTTGCGGGAGAGGGCTGGGGAGAGGGAGCGGAACCAATCCGAAGCACCAGCACATCCGGTAAGCGCCGTTCGCGAGCAAGCTCGCACCTACAGGGCATGGGCGCTCGCCGGCCGTCACGTGGCCGGGGCGGCTGCCTGCCATTGCGCAATCGGTATCTAGACTCACTGGGGCCAAGGCTTTGCCTGCGCAATCAGAAGGAGCGTTTCATCATGAAAGGTCTTCCCCAACTCTTGCCCGTGCTGGCGGTGGGCGCCGCGCTGTCGGGCTGCATGAGCGATCAGGAGTTCATCGCTTCCAACCAGAAAGCCGCCCTCAGTGCCACCGAATCGCGGGCGAAGTTCGAGCTCAACTGCCAGCAGGTGGATGCCAGCGTCCTGACCAGCAAGGTCACCCATACCCGCTTCGGCTACCAACGCACCGAATACACCATCGGCGTACGCGGCTGCGGCCGGCAGGCGACCTACATCACCTATTGCCTCGAATCCACCAACTGCAACGCGATCAGCGACACGGCCCGCGTGGGCACGCAGCAGTAACCCTGCAGCGAAATTACCGCGCCGGCCTTCATCCGTAGGGCGTACAACCGTTCGCGGTTGTACGCCGATTCACCGGGATTACCGATCAGGCCGTGGTTGGACCGGGCAGGTCCGGCCATTGGCGGTAGGGCACCCACAACAGGCCTTGCCAGCGCAGCACCGTCAGCGCCTGGGTTGGGCCGTGGAGGGTTTCGCGGCGGGGTTGGCGGGTGTCGTGGCGGTGCATATCGCGCAGCGTTGGGATCACGTGTTGGGTGATCCATTGGCGGATGCAGCGGTTTTCCGGGTGGTAATGGTGGATCAGCGTGGCGTACAGCGCCGATTCGCTGAGCAGCAGGGCGTCTTCGTAGTCGCCGTGGCTGGCGCGCAGCCAGGCCGAACGGTGCTGGTCGTCGTCGAGGTTGCGGGTCACGCGGTCTTCCAGCAGCGGCAGGCCCATCAGCCGGCCGAGGTCGTGGGCGCAGAACCAGCATTGGTCTTCCAGCAGCAGCGCGCGCAGCTGGCGCTTGTGGCGGGTAAAGACGGTGGGGATCAGGACCTCTTCAGACATGACGCACCTCCGGGGTGGAGGGGGAAGAGGGCGGGTGCAGCGAAGTGCCTTCGGGCTGAAGGCTTGGGTCGGTAGGCATTTCCATTACCTCTGTGCGATTTGACCAGCTTTCTTAGGGCTGGGGTGCCGGGAGCTAAGAAACCCCACACAGAGGGCCGGACGTATTCCCCTTTCGGGTCTTGTATTAGCCCACTCCCGACGTCGCAGAGGTTTTTCGAGGACGAATGAAGCCGGCGTGCTCGAAAAAGCCGCTTAACTTTCGGGAGCGGTCAGGCCGCTGTGTGACAGGCGTTTCTTAGGCGCCGGGCGGGAGGGTAGGGGGTGTGATTTTGTTCGTCAATAGTCTTTGAATAGGTTTGGGTAGGTTTTGCCAATGAATGTCGAAAAAGACTTTTTCTTAAATATTTTATCTAGGATGAAGCTGTCTATCGCGCCAATGCAAGTGCTGGCTAGTGTGCCGACTGCTGGTACTTGTCCTACAGCGGTTGTTGCGATGAAGCGCAATGAGCGTCCTGTTTTGCTTGTTGTGAAATTTGATATTTTTGCTCGAAGGCCGTTTACGGCGTCTCTTATTTCCTTTTCGCTAAGATTTTCTGATTTCCTTAGCCATTCTCTGAATTCTCTGCAGTCTGCACTGTTTCTGGCTTCTATGAATTTATCAACGTCTATAGTGCAGCCATACTCTAAGTCGCTAAAGTCCGGAAGATCTAGTATCTCGATTACTCTAGTGAATCTCTCTTCTTGTGCTTTTGGGTTTAGCTTTTTAAGCAGGAAGGATAGTTTCGACTGCAAAGCTTCGATGTCGCTTTCTTTGAAGCCTGACATGGCTTCAAAATGATTCATCTCAGAAAGGACTTTGTTGAGGCCGGCCAGTTCCAGAACAGCTTTTTCTACCAGCTTGTGCTCATTTTGCATGTCTAGTCCTGTGCTTCTCCCTATGTTAGTTTCAATTCTGAAGTCTTCATTGTCTATCTGTGTGATGCTGGTTTTTATCTCTCCGTGAGAGGGGGTGATGTTGTGGAGTGATTTTAAGTTTCTCTCAATTAGATAGTTTAGTGTTGGTGATTGAGAGTTTAGGTCTAAATGGGTTTGTTTTAATGATTCTGTGCTTATTTCTATGTCTGGATGTATTATTTTTTTTGCGATTTCAAGTTTTAATTTTTTGACTTTGTTTTTATGGGCGTTAATTCTGCTTGTAGACTCGGAAAAGCAGCCGCTGATGTAGTCCCTCTTGTCGGGTACTGATAAAACGCTGAGGCTGTAAGAACCAAGGGGAAGCACGCCGCTCCTGATTCTTTTGTCAAGAATGGCTGCTTGACCCGTCTGGGCGAAAGTAGTCGGGTCTGCAATTATTTTTAATGGAGATTCCTTTATTAGCTCCAGAGTCTTTTCAATTCCTAGGGTGTTCGAAAGGGCTTCAAATTCCCTTAGACGTATGGATTTTATTGTGTACTCTTCAAAAATAAGTAGGCGCCTAAGAATTTGCCCGATGTCTGTATAGTAAGTATTGTTCTCTTCCAGAGTTGTTGAGCAGCCAATGACTCTTTCATGAATCATGTTCGCACCGTCCAGTTTGTGTGCAAAAAAAAGCCCCGCACAAAGGCGGGGCTTTTCGTCTTTCTAATCACTGCCCCAAAATTCCATTTCGAGTATCAGTGTTCTAATGGTCTTGACTTGCTGCTTTGCTACTACTTCGGTCAGTCCCAGCTCAGCGCGCCGCCGGTCTGGTACTCGATCACGCGGGTCTCGAAGAAGTTTTTCTCTTTCTTCAAGTCCATGATTTCGCTCATCCACGGGAACGGGTTGCTGGTGCCCGGGTACTCTTCTTTCAGGCCGATCTGGGTCAGGCGGCGGTTGGCGATGAACTTGAGGTAGTCCTCCATCATCGCGGCGTTCATGCCCAGTACGCCGCGCGGCATGGTGTCGCGTGCGTATTCGATTTCCAGCTGGGTGCCCTGCAGGATCATCTGGGTCGCTTCGTCCTTCATCTGGGCATCCCACAGGTGCGGGTTCTCGATCTTGATCTGGTTGATCACGTCGATGCCGAAGTTCAGGTGCATGGATTCGTCGCGCAGGATGTATTGGAACTGCTCGGCGGTGCCGGTCATCTTGTTGCGGCGGCCCATGGAGAGGATCTGGGTGAAGCCGCAGTAGAAGAAGATGCCTTCCAGGACGCAGTAGTACGCAATCAGGTTGCGCAGGAACTGGCGGTCGGTTTCCGGGGTGCCGGTCTGGAACATCGGGTCGGAGATCGAGCGGGTGTACTTCAGGCCCCAGGAGGCCTTTTTCGCGACGCTCGGGATCTCGTGGTACATGTTGAAGATCTCGCCTTCATCCATGCCCAGCGACTCGATGCAGTACTGGTAGGCGTGGGTGTGGATCGCCTCTTCGAACGCCTGGCGCAGGATGTACTGGCGGCACTCGGGGTTGGTGATCAGGCGGTACACGGCCAGGACCAGGTTGTTGGCAACCAGGGAGTCGGCGGTGGAGAAGAAGCCGAGGTTGCGCATGACGATGCGGCGCTCGTCTTCGCTGAGGCCGTCCTTGCTCTTCCACAGAGCAATGTCGGCGTTCATGTTCACTTCCTGCGGCATCCAGTGGTTGGCGCAACCATCCAGATACTTCTGCCAGGCCCAGTCGTACTTGAAGGGTACGAGCTGGTTGAGGTCGGCGCGGGCGTTGATCATCTGCTTGTCGCCGACGTGTACGCGGGCGCTGGCGCCTTCCAGGTCGTCCAGGCCTTCCTGGATGTCGAGGTCATCCAGGGCTTTCTTGGCGCGGGCGACGGCGTCGGAATCGTTGGCCGATACGGCGCGGGCGTCTTCGACGGAGCCGGCGGCTTCGTCATCCAGTTTGTCGGCGGCCTTGGCGGCGGCTTGGGCCACGGCCGGGGCGGCCTTGGCTTCGGAAGGGTCTTCCTTGTCGAATTCGTCCCAGCTGAGCATCGGTTCCTCTCCTGGTCTGGTTGCGTGATGAGTGCACGCTAAAGCTTGCTTTGCTTCCCTGCCTTCTGGGTTCCCGCGTTCGCGGGAATGACGGAGGGGGAAGCTGTTATGTCTGGTGGGGATGGGGCTTTAAGAGCCCCTCTCCCTAGCCCTCTCCCGCAAGCGGGAGAGGGGACTGTTCGGTGCTGCCTGGCGAACGCGACCCTCGGGCGAGGGCCGCGCTTAAACCATTACTGGCAGGCTTCGCAGTCCGGGTTATCGATACTGCAGGCTTGCGGGACCGGTGCCGGTTTCGGCTCGGCCGGAGCGGCTTGCAGGGTCTCGTCGATCACCGAGGACACGGCGTTGAGCTTGCCGGTGTTGATGGTCGACTTCTCGGTGCTGGTCGCGGCCAGGGCACGGAGGTAGTAGGTGGTTTTCAGGCCACGGTACCAAGCCATGCGGTAGGTCACGTCGAGCTTCTTGCCCGAGGCGCCGGCGATGTAGAGGTTCAGCGACTGGGCCTGGTCGATCCACTTCTGGCGGCGGCTGGCGGCGTCGACGATCCACTTGGTCTCCACTTCGAAGGCGGTGGCGTACAGGTCTTTCAGGTCTTGCGGGATGCGCTCGATCTGCTGCACGGAGCCGTCGTAGTACTTCAGGTCGTTGACCATGACCGGGTCCCACAGGCCGCGGTTCTTCAGGTCGCGTACCAGGTAGGGGTTGATCACGGTGAACTCGCCGGAGAGGTTCGACTTCACGTAGAGGTTCTGGTAGGTCGGCTCGATCGACTGCGATACGCCGGTGATGTTGGCGATGGTCGCGGTCGGCGCGATGGCCATGATGTTCGAGTTGCGGATGCCTTTCTTCACGCGCTCGCGCACCGGGGCCCAGTCCAGGCTCTCGCTCTGGTCGACTTCGATGTACTTGGCGCCACGGGCTTCGATCAGCAGCTTCTGCGAGTCGATCGGCAGGATGCCTTGCGACCACAGCGAGCCGTTGAAGGTCTCGTAGGCACCGCGCTCGTCGGCCAGGTCGCACGACGCCTGGATGGCGAAGTAGCTGATGGCTTCCATGGACTTGTCGGCGAAGTCGATGGCGGCATCGGAGCCGTAGGCAATGTGCTGCAGGTACAGGGCGTCCTGGAAGCCCATGATGCCCAGGCCTACCGGGCGGTGTTTCAGGTTCGAGTTGCGAGCCTGGTCGACCGAGTAGTAGTTGATGTCGATGACGTTATCGAGCATGCGAACTGCAGTCTTCACGGTGCGGCCGAGCTTCTCGATGTCGAGCTTGCCGTCCACGATGTGGTTAACCAGGTTCACGGAGCCCAGGTTGCAGACCGCGATCTCGTCCTTGTTGGTGTTCAGGGTGATCTCGGTGCACAGGTTCGAGCTGTGGACCACGCCCACGTGCTGCTGCGGGCTGCGCAGGTTGCACGGGTCCTTGAAGGTCAGCCACGGGTGGCCGGTCTCGAAGAGCATGGAGAGCATCTTGCGCCACAGGTCCTTGGCCTGGACGACCTTGTGCAGCTTCAGCTTGCCGTACTGGGTCAGGGCTTCGTAGTACTCGTAGCGCTCTTCGAAGGCCTTGCCGTAGAGGTCGTGCAGGTCCGGGACGTCGGACGGCGAGAAGAGGGTCCAGGTGCCGTCTTCGAACACGCGCTTCATGAACAGGTCAGGGATCCAGTTCGCGGTGTTCATGTCGTGGGTACGACGACGGTCGTCACCGGTGTTCTTGCGCAGCTCGAGGAATTCCTCGATGTCCAGGTGCCAGGTTTCCAGGTAGGCGCAGACGGCGCCTTTGCGCTTGCCGCCCTGGTTCACGGCGACGGCGGTGTCGTTCACCACTTTCAGGAACGGAACCACGCCCTGGGACTTGCCGTTGGTGCCCTTGATGTAGGAGCCCAGCGCGCGCACCGGGGTCCAGTCGTTGCCCAGGCCGCCGGCAAACTTGGACAGCATGGCGTTGTCGTGGATGGCGTTGTAGATGCCCGACAGGTCGTCCGGCACGGTGGTCAGGTAGCAGCTGGAGAGCTGCGGACGCAGGGTGCCGGCGTTGAACAGGGTCGGGGTCGACGACATGTAGTCGAAGGACGACAGCAGGTTGTAGAACTCGATGGCGCGTTCTTCTTTCTGCGGCTCTTCGATGGCCAGGCCCATGGCCACGCGCATGAAGAAGATCTGCGGCAGTTCGAAGCGCACGCCGTCCTTGTGGATGAAGTAGCGGTCGTACAGGGTCTGCAGGCCCAGGTAGGTGAACTGCTGGTCGCGCTCGTGGTTCAGCGCGGCGCCCAGTTTCGCCAGGTCGTAGGTCTTCAGCTTGCTGTCGATCAGCTCGAACTCGGAGCCTTTCTCGACGTACGCCGGCAGGGCCTTGGCGTAGATCTCTGCCATCTCGTGGTGAGTGGCGCTCTCGGCCACGCCGAGGAAGCTCAGGGCTTCGGCGCGCAGGGTGTCCATCAGCAGGCGGGCGGTGACGTAGGAGTAGTTCGGCTCACGCTCGACCAGGGTACGGGCGGTCATCACCAGGGCGGTGTTGACGTCCTTCTCGGCCACGCCGTCGTACAGGTTCTTCAGGGTCTCGCGCTCGATCAGCTCGCCATCGACCTCGGCCAGGCCTTCGCAGGCTTCGCGGATGATGGTCTGCAGGCGGCCCATGTCCAGCGGCTGGGTGCTGCCGTCGGCCTTGGTGATGCGGATGCTCGGGTGCGGCTGGGCGACGTCGCTGCCTACGGCGGCCTTGCTGCGCTCGTTGGCGCGGGCTTCGCGGTAGATGACGTAGTCGCGGGCGACTTTCTGTTCGCCGGCGCGCATCAGGGCCAGTTCGACCTGGTCCTGGATTTCTTCGATGTGGATGGTGCCACCGGAGGGCATGCGGCGCTTGAAGGTCGCGGTGACCTGTTCGGTCAGGCGCGCGACGGTTTCATGGATGCGCGACGAGGCGGCGGCGGTGCCGCCCTCCACGGCGAGGAACGCCTTGGTGATGGCTACGGTGATCTTGTCATCGGTGTAGGCGACGACGGTGCCGTTGCGCTTGATCACGCGCAGCTGGCCGGGCGCGGTGGCGGCCAGATCCTGGGCGGATTCGGCGGCCTGGGGCGCTGCGGCCTGCGGGTTCTCGCGAGTGGTGTCGATCTGCATGGGTGGTTATCTCCACATTCTCGTAATGGGTTTCTGTGCGGGCGCCGGGGCGCCTTCCCGAAAAACAACAAAAGAGCGTCGCGTCCGGCGGAACCGGCCACGTGAATCTTTGGACAGGGGATGGGGGACTCAGCGGCCTCCCTGGCCCTAGTCGGGTGTCCGCCCCTTATGGGCCGGAACCACAATACCTAGTGGTGTTGAACGAACGGTTGCAACACGCGTACCGCAGTGCCATCGACATCAATCGCTCCTTGCGGTCTGCGCCGCTTTGGACCTCAGTACGTCTGGATGCAGCTTTCGGGGAACCGGAGGAGCCATGGAAAAGGCTCGCGACTTCGTGCTTCTTCTTGTGTCCGGTTGTTGGCGGTCAACCCAAGATGTAGGGGTTATCCGCAACGGGGATACAAGATAATGCGCTGAGGGGGGCTTTGCAAGGTGAGGATCTGGGGAGAAGCTGTGGATAAAATGTGGGTGAAATGTGGGTGACTCGCGGGACTGCGCGGCAGGCCGCATGGCGCCGCTGTTTTGCCGTTCGTCATCTGTGACGAAGCGATTGCGGTGCCTGCGACGATGCGTTCAGGGCGTGAACCCTACCACAATATCTAGTGGTTATGGCCAGTGCCGGAACGCCCGTGCGGCCTGCCCGGCAATGTGGGTAGAATGCCGGCCTCTGCCAGGGCCTGCGCGGCCCGCTGTGCGTTGTTAGGAGGCGGTGTGGAACAAGAGGCGCGAATCCTGATCGTCGAGGACGACCAGCGCTTGGCCGAGCTGACCCAGGACTACCTGGAGAGCAACGGCCTGAAGGTCGGCGTGGAGTCCGATGGCGCGCGCGCGGTGGCGCGGGTGCTGGAGGAACGTCCGGACCTGGTGGTGCTCGACCTGATGCTGCCGGGCGAGGACGGCCTGTCGATCTGCAAGCGCCTGCGCCCGGACTACGACGGCCCGATCCTGATGCTGACGGCGCGCACCGACGACATGGACCAGGTCCAGGGCCTGGAGATGGGCGCCGACGACTACGTGTGCAAGCCGGTGCGTCCGCGCCTGCTGCTGGCGCGCATCCGTGCCCTGTTGCGGCGCAGCGACGGTGGCGAAGTTGCACCGTCCTCGGGCAAGCGCCTCACCTTCGGCAAGCTGGTGATCGACAACGCCATGCG
This sequence comes from Pseudomonas sp. QL9, assembly GCF_041409665.1. Classification (NCBI taxonomy): domain Bacteria; kingdom Pseudomonadati; phylum Pseudomonadota; class Gammaproteobacteria; order Pseudomonadales; family Pseudomonadaceae; genus Pseudomonas; species Pseudomonas sp. QL9. The sequence continues at coordinate 888,631 of NZ_CP166971.1, read as the reverse complement.
CGAGGCCTGGCTCGACGAGGTGACCATCGAGCTGACCAGCGCCGAGTTCGACCTGCTCTGGCTGCTGGCGTCCAACGCCGGGCGCATCCTCTCCCGCGAGGAGATCTTCAACAACCTGCGCGGCATCGAATACGACGGCCAGGACCGCTCCATCGACGTACGCATCTCGCGCATCCGCCCGAAGATCGGCGACGACCCGATGCACCCGCGGCTGATCAAGACGGTGCGCAGCAAGGGCTACCTGTTCGTCGGCGAGCTCTAGGGCGCGGCTTTTTCGCCTCGTCATTCCCGCGAACGCGGGAACCCAGCAAACTGCGGGAACCCAATAAACAGAAAGCAACCCGGCAAGAGCGGCGATGAAATCCATCTTCCTGCGCATCTACGGCGGCATGCTCCTGACCCTGGTGGTGGTCGGCGCGCTCGGCTTGCTGACGCTGCGGGTGGTCAACGACGTGCGCGCGCAGGACTACCGCCAGGAGCTGGCGCGCGGCACCTTCCGGTTGATGTCCGACGAGCTGGTGCCGATGGAGGAGGTCGACCGCAAGCGCGCCATCCTGCAGTGGAGCCGGCTGATGGGCATTCCGCTGAGCCTGCAGCACCTCGACAGCCTGGGCCTGGAAAGCCGCGCCCGTGCGCGCCTCATGAATGGCGAGGTACTGGTGGAGCAGAGCGCGCCGCACCTGTTCAAGGTCTATTCCCAGGTCAGCCTGCAGGAGAGCCTGGTGCTGGTGGGCGAGGTGGAGCAGGTCAGCGAGCAACTGGCGCGCGCCACCCTTTATATGGTGATGGACGAGCTGCGCCGCTACCCGGCGAGCGAACAGCCCTACCACCTGGCGCGCATCGTCCGCGACAAGCAGTTCGGCTACGACGTGCACCTCAAGCGGCTCAAGGAGGTCGACCTCGACGACGACCAGAGCCGCCGCGTGGAGGAGGGCGACACCGTGCTGGCGCTGGGCAAGAACGGCGATTCGCTGCGGGTGCTGGCCGGTATTGTCGGTACGCAATGGGTGCTGGAGCTGGGCCCCATCGAACGCATGAACCCTTATCCGCCGCAGCTGCTGCTGTTGATCGCGGCGCTCGGACTGACGCTGATCGGCCTCACCCTCTACCTGTTGGTCAGCCGCCTGGAACAGCGCCTGCGCAGCCTCGAATCGGCCGCCGCGCGCCTGGCCCGCGGCAGCCTGGACGCCCGCGCGGAAGTCAGCGGCGCCGACTCGGTAGGGCGCCTGGCCGGCGCCTTCAACCACATGGCGGTGCAGATCCAGCGGCTGATCATGGTCCAGCGCGAATTGGTGCGCGCGGTGTCCCACGAGCTGCGCACGCCGGTGGCGCGGCTGCGCTTCGGCCTGGAGATGATCGAGTCGGCGGAAACCGACGCGGCGCGGCAGAAGTACATGGTGGGCATGGACGGCGACATCCAGGACCTCGACCAACTTGTGGACGAGATGCTCACCTACGCGCGCCTGGAACAGGGCTCGCCGGCGCTGAGCTACAAGGCCGTGGAGCTGGGCGCGCTGATCGAGCAGGTGATTACCGAGATCGCCCCGTTGCGCCGCGAGGTGCTGGTCACCTGCGAGGCCGGGCCGTTGGTGCCGTTCGACCAGGGCAGCTGGATCGAGGCCGAGCCGCGCTATCTGCACCGCGCCCTGCAGAACCTGCTGAGCAATGCCATCCGCTATGCCGAAGGGCGCGTGCGGGTGAGCTACCGGGTGAGCCTGGACCGCTGCCAGGTGGACGTCGAGGACGATGGCCCGGGCGTTCCCGAAGACCGTTGGGAGCGGCTGTTCACGCCGTTCTTCCGCGTCGACGACAGCCGTACGCGCGTCACCGGCGGGCACGGGTTGGGCCTTTCCATCGTGCGCCGGATCATTCACTGGCACGGCGGGCGCGCCTCGATCAGCCGCAGCGAGAGCCTGGGCGGCGCCTGCTTCACCTTGGCCTGGCCACGGCGCCAGGCATTGCTCAAGGAATAGGCCGGCGACGGGCGGTGGCTGGACAGTTTGCGACTTTATAGTATATAAATTTATATATTGTATTTTCGTAGACCGTTGCCATGTCGTCCACCGAATCCCCTGATCTGACCCGCATGCGCCAGTCCGCCGACGAAGCCGGACGCCTGCTCAAAGCCCTGGGCAATCCAGACCGCCTGTTGCTGTTGTGCCTGCTGTCGCAGGGCGAAAGCCATGTCGGCGGGCTGGAAGAGCGCCTGGGCATTGGCCAGCCGACGCTGTCGCAACAGTTGGGCGTGCTGCGCCGCGAAGGCCTGGTGGAAACCCGCAAGGACGGCAAGCAGGTCTACTACCGGATCAGCAGCCCGCAAGCGCTGGCGGTGATCCAGACCCTTTACCGGTTGTACTGCGCGGAGGATGGGCAATGAGCATCGACTGGACGGCTTTCACCCCCTGGAGCGCCTTGGCCGGCGGCGTGTTGATCGGCCTTTCCGCCGGCCTGTTCGCCGTGCTCAACGGCCGCATTGCCGGCATCAGCGGCTTGCTCGGCGGCGTGTTGGCGGGCAGCAGGGAAGGGCGCCTGGAGCGCCTGCTGTTCCTCCTCGGCCTGCTGGCCGCACCGGCGCTGTGGATGCTCTGGGGCAGGCTGCCCGAGCTGCATTACCAGGGCGGCTGGCTGGCGCTGGTGGTGGCGGGCTTCTTGGTCGGCATCGGCAGCCGCTATGGCGCCGGCTGCACCAGTGGGCATGGCGTCTGCGGCCTCGCGCGGTTGTCGCCGCGTTCGCTGGTGGCCACGCTGTGTTTCATGGGCAGCGGCTTCGCTACCGTCTTCGTCCTGCGTCATCTGTTGGGAGTCTGAACATGGCTGCTGTGATCGCTCTTCTCTGCGGGCTGCTGTTCGGCATCGGCCTGCTGCTGGCCGGCATGGCCGACCCGACCAAGGTGCTGGGCTTCCTCGACCTGGCCGGCGCCTGGGACCCGTCCCTGGCGCTGGTGATGGTCGGCGCCATAGGCGCGGCCTTCCTGCCGTTCACCTGGGCACGCCGGCAAACGCGCAACCTGCTCGGTGGCGCCATGCAACTGCCGAAGGCGCGCGACCTGGACCGCCGGCTGGTCCTCGGCAGCCTGGTGTTCGGCATGGGCTGGGGCATTGCGGGGATCTGCCCGGGACCTGCGCTGGTGGGATTGGGCGCCGGCTACTGGCAGGCGGGCCTGTTCGTCGCGGCCATGCTGGTGGGCATGGGCGTGTTCCAGAAGCTGCAGGGAGGCAAGTGATGTCCGGCCTCGACGACCCGCGCGTGTTCTTCGCCGCCGAGCGCACGTTGCTGGCCTGGAACCGCACGGCGCTGGCTTTGATCGCCTTCGGTTTCGTCATCGAGCGCAGCGGCCTGTTGCTACGCCTGCTGCATGGCGGGGCCGACACCGATGCGGTAAGCCACTATTCGTTCTGGGTGGCGCTGGGCTTCATCCTGCTTGGCTGCTTCGCCGCCTGCAGCTCGGCGCTGCAGTTCCGCCGCGTGGTGCAAGGATTGAAGCCGGTGGAGATTCCCGAGGGCTACCGGGTCAACGCCGGGCCCTGGCTCAACCTGCTGGTGGCCGTGCTGGGCCTGGTGCTGACGCTGTACCTGGCCTTCTGATCGATAAAGTTGACCTTCGGGTCAATGCGTGCAAAATGCTCGCGGCGCGGCACCTTCCGCGCCCGCGCTGCATGCCTCCTCCCTGACTGACCCGCCCCATCGGACGCCGGAAACGGCCGCAGCGGCGAGGATGCGCCAAGCGGTATATCGTTTCTGATATAACGGATGTCCCACTCAGGAGCACCTCGATGAATCGCACCGCCGCACGTTTCACCCTGGCCCTTGCGGTTAGTCTGCTTGCCCAAGCCGCACTCGCCGACGAGGTCCAGGTGGCCGTGGCGGCCAACTTCACCGCGCCCATCCAGGCCATCGCCAAGGACTTCGAGAAGGACACCGGACACAAGTTGGTGGCTTCCTTTGGCGCCACCGGGCAGTTCTACGCGCAGATCAAGAACGGCGCGCCCTTCGAGGTGTTCCTCGCCGCCGACGACACGACTCCGGCCAAGCTCGAGCAGGAAAAGGCCACCGTCCCCGGTTCGCGCTTCACCTACGCCATCGGCAAGCTGGCGCTGTGGTCGGCGAAGGACGGTTATGTCGATGCCAAGGGCGATGTCCTGAAGAAGGGCGACTTCCAGCACCTGTCCATCGCCAATCCGAAGACTGCGCCCTACGGCCTGGCGGCCACCCAGGTGCTGGACAAGCTGGGCCTGATGGACAAGCTGGCCGGCAAGCTCGTCGAGGGCCAGAACATCGGCCAGGCGTTCCAGTTCGTTTCCACCGGCAACGCCGAGCTGGGCTTCGTGGCGTTGTCGCAGGTCTACAAGGATGGCAAGGTGACCGCCGGTTCGGTCTGGATCGTCCCGGTCGACCTCTACGCACCGATCCGCCAGGACGCGGTGATCCTCGAAAAAGGCAAGGACAACGCGGCGGCCAAGGCCCTGGTCGAGTACCTGAAGGGGCCGAAGGCGGCGGCGGTGATCAAATCCTACGGCTACGAGCTGTAAGGCAAGGAAAGCGATGCCACTGACCGCGGCGGACCTCACGGCAATCCGGCTCACCCTCGAGCTGGCTTGCGTCAGCACCCTGATCCTGTTGCTGTTGGGCACCCCCGTCGCCTGGTGGCTGGCGCGCACCCGCTCGTGGCTCAAGGGCCCGATCGGGGCGCTGGTGGCGCTGCCGCTGGTGCTGCCGCCGACGGTTATCGGCTTCTACCTGCTGGTCACCCTGGGCCCCAACGGCCCCATCGGCCAGCTCACCGACGCGCTGGGTTGGCGGCGCCTGCCGTTCAGCTTCGCCGGGCTGGTGGTGGGCTCGGTGTTCTACTCGCTGCCCTTCGTGGTGCAGCCGCTGCAGAACGCTTTCGAGGCCATTGGCCAGCGTCCGTTGGAGGCCGCCGCGACCCTGCGCGCGAGCCCGCTGGATGCCTTCTTCAGCGTGGTCCTGCCGCTCGCGCGGCCGGGTTTCGTCACCGCCGCCATCCTCGGCTTTGCGCACACCGTCGGCGAGTTCGGCGTGGTGCTGATGATCGGCGGCAACATCCCCGGCCAGACCCGCGTGGTCTCGGTGCAGATCTTCGATCACGTCGAAGCCCTGGAGTACGCCCAGGCGCACTGGCTGGCCGGCGGCATGGTGGTGTTCTCCTTCTTCGTGCTGCTGGGGCTGTATTCCACACGGCGCACGCGCGCGGCCTGGAGCTGAGATGAGCGCAGCCATCGAAGCGAAATTCCGCCTCGACTACCGGGACTTTTCCCTGGACGTCGATCTCGAGCTGCCGGGGCGCGGGGTGACCGCGCTGTTCGGCCATTCCGGTTCCGGCAAGACCACCTGCCTGCGTTGTTTCGCCGGCCTGGAGCGGCCGAGTCGCGCACGACTGCAAGTGAACGGCGAGACCTGGCAGGACAGCGAGCGCGGCCTGTTCCTGCCGCCGCACAAGCGCGCCATCGGCTACGTATTCCAGGACGCCAACCTGTTCGAGCACCTGAGCGTACGGCGCAACCTGGCGTACGGCATGAAGCGCGTGTCCACTCGTGAGCATCGCGTGGCGCTGGACCAGGCCTGCGAACTGCTCGGTATCGGCCACTTGCTGGAGCGCATGCCAAGGCACCTGTCCGGCGGCGAGCGGCAGCGGGTCGGCATCGCCCGTGCGCTGCTGACCAGCCCGCGCCTGTTGCTGATGGACGAGCCGCTGGCATCGCTCGACGTCAAGCGCAAGGCCGAGATCCTGCCGTACCTCGAACGCCTGCACGACGAACTGGATATCCCGATTCTCTATGTCAGCCACTCGCCGGACGAAGTGGCGCGCCTGGCCGATCACCTGGTGCTGCTCGACGGCGGCCGAGTGCTGGCCAGCGGCGCGGTAGGGGAAACCCTGGCGCGCACCGACCTGCCGACTTCGATGCTGGAGGATGCCGGCGTGGTGATCGACGGCCGCGTGCTTGGCCACGACAGCGCCTATGGCCTGCTCGACCTTGGCCTGCCCGGTGGCAACGAACGCATTCGCCTGGCCCATGCGGCGCTGCCCGAAGGCAAGGCGCTGCGCATCAAGGTGCAGGCCCGTGACGTCAGCCTGAGCCTGGAGCGCCCGGAGCACAGCAGCATCCTCAATCGCCTGCCGGCGTCGGTGGTGGAGATGGTCGCCACCGACAATCCGGCGCACCTGCTGGTGCGTCTGGAGGTGTCGGGCAATCCGCTGCTGGCGCGCATCACCCGCTATTCCGCCGACCAGCTTGGCCTGCGCGAAGGGCAGGGGCTGTGGGCGCAGATCAAGTCGGTGGCGGTGCTGGCCTGAGGCGAGGTCTCGCGACGTGGTTCATTGGGTCCCCGCGTTCGCGGGGATGACGCAGGAGGCGGGGATGGCCACGAGGCTGAGCAGGCGCTCGTCGAGGGTGGCGAACTGCGCGTCCAGTTCGCATCCGCTGCGCCACTGTTCGGAGAGGTCGCAGAGCAGCCGCAGGCGCGCCTGGCCCTGGTCATTCCATTCCAGCAGTTCGGCGTGCTCGAAGTAGAAGCGCTTGCCGACGAGGGGGTAGAGCGCCTTGAACAGGCTTTCCTTGAGCGAGAAGGTCAGGGTCACGGTGAACCCCAAAAGCGCCGGGTCCAGGCGCTCGCGCTCGGCGGGTGTAAGCAGTTCTTCCACCAGCCGCGTGGCGCGTGCGTCGTCGAGCAGGCTTTCGACGTCGAGGCCCAGGCCCTGCCATTGGTTGCGCGGGGCGACAACTGCCGCGGCCCAGCCGTCGCCATGGGTGATGGAGCCGCAGAGGCCGGCGGGCCAGATCGGCGAGCGGTCCGCGGCCAGGCCCGGCGCTACCGCCATGGTTTGCAACTGGCCGATGCTGGCGCGGGCGCAGAGGCGCCCGGCGAGGAACTCGGCGCGGCGCTTGGCCACCGCACGGCCGATGTTGGCCGGCAGGTCCACGCCGTGGCGGACGAAGGCATCGGCGTCGAGGCGGGCGGGTTGGAACTGGCTGCTGTGCAGGATGGCGCCTGGCACGGCTTGCGGCAGCGGCCAGTGCGCCTGGGGCGGGGTGAGGAAGTCGGCGGATTCGGACATGGCGCGAATTCTGCCGCTCGACGGGCGTTCTGGCCAGAGGCTAGCAGTTGGTTTGTGACCGTACAGTCGCGTCCGGCTGGTCACAAACGCTTTACATTCGATTGCAAAGGTTAACGCAAGCGCTACGGATCGCCGGGCGGGGAAGCTGCACACTGCGCCTCGCGTTCCCTAGGGAACGCAGGTGAGGTTGTTGTCGGAGCCGCGAGCTCCGGCTTTTTCACTGATCGTGTGCGGGAGTTCGTTTTGCGGACTTCCGTTTTTTTTTGCCCGCGTTTTTGCATCGCCCGGCCCGCTTGGGGCCGGGCGCGTCTTTCTCTAGCCGAAGACTTGCTTGAGGAAAGCCTGCAGGTCGGCCCAGGACTTCTGGTCGGCGGTCTTGTCGTAGCCGACGTCCAGGCCGTGGCCCTTGTGCTTGTCGGCGTCCGGGTTGGTGAAGCTGTGCTTGGCGCCTGGCTGCACGACGAACTTGTAGTCGGCGCCGGCCTGGTCCATTTCCTTCTTGAACGCCGCCACGCTGTCGGCCGGCACCAGGGTGTCGCCACCGCCGTGCTCCACCAGGATCTTCGCCTTCACCGCCCCGGCTTGCGCCGGCGTAGCGGTTGCCAGCACGCCGTGGAAGCTGGCCACGCCGAGCAGCGGCAGGCCCTGGCGCGCCATGTCGAGCACCACCTTTCCACCGAAGCAGTAGCCGATGGCGGCGATCTTGTTCGGGTCGGTCTGCGGCTGCTGCTTGAGCAGGTCGAGCCCGGCCTGGAAGCGCGCCTTGGCGGCGTCGGCGTTCTTCAGCGCTTCCTGCATGAAGGCGGTGGCCTCGTTGGGGTGCTCGGTGTGCTTGCCTTCGCCGTACATGTCGATGGCCATGGCGCTGTAGCCCAAGGCGGCGAGGTCGCGGGCGCGGCGCTTGGCGTAGTCGTTCAGCCCCCACCACTCGTGCACCACGATGATTCCCGGACGCGCGCCTTTGATGGCGTCGTCATAGGCGAAGTAGCCGATCATCTTGGTGCCGTCGGTGGCCTGGTAGGGGATCTCCTGGGTCTTGATCGCGGCTTGGGCACTCAGGCCCAGGGTCAGCAACAGCAAGGTGGCGAGCAGGCGCATGGCGCGTCCTCCCTGTGTGTGGAACTGAACAAGATAGACGCTGCGGCGCGGCTCGCCCGGGAGGGCGCCTTCGGCTACCCTTGCCGCCCCGTGTCGTTGCTTCGAGGAAGGCCCCATGCGCTCCGTTCGTTTCCTGTCGCCCCTGCTGCTCTGCGCCGGCCTTTCTCAAGCCCCGGCGAGCCTGGCCGATGAGTTCGGCAGCTGCCTGGCAAGGCTGCAGCCGCAGGCCGCCGCCAAGGGTGTCGATGCCGCCAGCTACCGGCGCTACACCCAGGGCCTGCAAGCTGATTTGACCGTGCTGCCGCTGCTCGATGCCCAGCCGGAGTTCGTCACGCCGCTGTGGGACTACCTGGCAGGACTGGTCGACGACCAGCGCGTGGCCGACGGCAAGGCGATGCTCGCCCAGCATGGCGAGCTGCTCGACCGCGTCGCGCGGCAGTACCAGGTGGACAAGTACGCGGTGGTCGCGGTCTGGGGCGTGGAGAGCGATTTCGGCCGCATCGCCGGCAAGCGCCCGCTGCTGACTTCGCTGGGCACGCTGTCCTGCTACGGGCGGCGCCAGGCGTTCTTCCAGGGCGAGTTCTTCGCCACCCTCAAGCTGCTGCAGCAGGGCGACCTGCGCGATGCCGGCATCACCGGCTCCTGGGCCGGCGCCTTCGGCCAGACGCAGTTCATGCCCAGCACCTATGCGCGCATCGCGGTGGACTTCGACGGCGACGGCCATCGCGACCTGGTCGGCAGCGTGCCCGACGCCCTGGCGTCCACCGCCAACTACCTGAGCAAGGCCGGCTGGGTGCCGGGGCAGCCGTGGGGCTTCGAGGTGAAGCTGCCGGCGAGCTTCGCCGAGTCGCAGGCCGGACGCACCAAGCGGCGCACCGTGGCGGACTGGAAAGCCATGGGCGTGCAGCGCGTCGACGGCGGCCCGCTGCCATCGGGCGACACCCGCGCGGCCATCCTGATCCCGACCGGCAAGGCCGGCCCGGCCTTCCTGGTGCTGCGCAACTACGACGCCATCTATTCGTACAACGCCGCCGAGAGCTACGCGCTGGCGATCTCCCTGCTGTCTGACCGCCTGCGTGGCGGCCCCGGCCTGCGCACGCCCTGGCCGACCGATGACCCCGGCCTGAGCCGCGCCCAGCGCAAGGAGCTGCAGAAGCTGCTGCTCGCCCGCGGCTACGCCATCGGCGAACCCGACGGCATGATCGGCGACAACACCCGCCGCGCCATCCAGGCCGAGCAGCAACGCCTGGGCCTGCAGCCGGCCGACGGTCGCGCCGGGCAGAAGATCTTCAAGGCGATGCAAGCCGCGCACTGAACTTGCTCTTTGTAGGAACGAGCTCGCGAACGGCGCTCCCTGGCGACGCAGGTGTCTGGGACTGACGCCGATCTCTCTGCGGCATGCGCGGGATGGCTGGGTAGGGCAATTGCAGGCGCCTGGGGCAGCGAGGAGTGTTGATCGCGGGCCGGGCTCGTCTACGACGCTGGCTTCCCGCGTTCGCGGGAATGACGATTGGTTGGGGGACAGCCCCGCTCGAACTCCCAACTCCACTCCCGTCATTCCCATCATTTGCGTCATCCCCGCGTTCGCGGGGACGCACTGGCCCTCAGGCGAAATTCACCACCCCGGCACGCCGCTCATGTCCGGCAGGTGGTGGGCGATGCCCTTGTGGCAATCGATGCAGGTCGCTTCGCCCGAGGCCAGGGCCGTGGAGTGCATCTGCCGGGCGCGGGGGCTCTGGCGGGTGAAGTCCATGAAGTTGAAGTTGTGGCAGTTGCGGCATTCCAGTGAGTCGTTGGCCTTGAGCCGCGCCCATTCGTGCTCGGCCAGTTCGCGGCGGTGGTCGAGGAATTTCTCGCGGGTGTTGATGGTGCCGAAGATCTTGCCCCAGACCTCCTTGGACGCCTGCATCTTGCGGGCAATCTTGTCGGTCCATTTGTGCGGCACATGGCAGTCCGGGCAGGTGGCGCGCACGCCCGAGCGATTGGTGTAGTGGATGGTGTCCTTGAGCTCGACATAGACGTTGTCGCGCATCTCGTGGCAGGAGGTGCAGAACTTCTCGCTGTTGGTCGCCTCCAGCGCGGTGTTGAAGCCGCCCCAGAAGATGATCCCGGCGATGAACCCGGCCAGGGTCAGGAACCCCAGGCTGTAGTGCACGCTGGGCCGGCGCAGGACCGTCCAGTAACCGCCAAGCCAGGCGATGAGTGCTTTCATGGCCCCTCCTCAGGGTTTGCTGGCGGCGGCGTCGCGCTTGAGGATGCTGTCGATGTCTTCGAAGCTGTTGCCCACCAGCGGCTTCACGTCCTCCTGGGGCACGTGGCACTGCACGCAGAAGTAACGGCGTGGCGCCACCGAGGCCAGCACCTGGCCGTCGCGGTCCATGTAGTGGGTGATGCTGATCATCGGCGCCTGCACCTTCGCGCTGTTGGCGCGGCTGTGGCAGGACAGGCACTTGTTGCTGTTGGTGTCGATGCGATAGCCGACGATGGTGTGCGGAATGGTCGGCGGCTGCTCGGGGTAGGCGCGTTCGCGGCGGATGTCCTTGTTCTCTTCCGGCGCCAGCGGCGGCGCCGGGCGGTCCTGGCTGATGGTCCCGCCGGGGCGGCGGCCGTCCGGGGCCGGGGCGTCCAGCGGGTAGTCTGGCTGCGCGGCCAGCAGCGGCAGGCCGAGCAGCAGGAGCAGGAACGGGATCAGGCGTTTCATGGCGCGCTCCTCAGGCCAGGCTGACCAGTTCGATGCGGACCGCGCACTTCTTGTAGTCGGTCTGCTTGGAGATCGGGTCGGTGGCGTCCAGGGTGACCTTGTTGATCAGTTTGTTGGCGTCGAAGAAGGGCACGAATACCAGCCCCTGAGGCGGTTTGTTGCGCCCGCGTGTTTCGATGCGCGCGCGGATCTCGCCGCGCCGGCTGATCACCTTCACCTCGCTGCCGCGCCTGAGCTTCAGCTTCGTGGCGTCGTCCGGGTGCATGTACACCAGGGCATCGGGCACCGCCTTGTACAGCTCCGGCACGCGCTGGGTCATGCTGCCGGTGTGCCAGTGTTCGAGCACGCGGCCGGTACACAGCCAGAACGGGTAGTCGGCGTCTGGCGCCTCGGCCGGCGGCTCGTAGGGCAGGGCGAAGATGATCGCCTTCTTGTCCGGGTAGCCGTAGAACTGCACGCCGCTACCCTTGGCCACGTAGGGATCGAGGCCCTCGCGGTAGCGCCAGAGGGTTTCCTTGCCGTCCACCACCGGCCAGCGCAGGCCGCGCGCCTCGTGGTAGGCGTCGAAGGGCGCGAGGTCGTGGCCATGGCCGCGGCCGAAACGGGCGTATTCCTCGAACAGGCCCTTCTGCAGGTAGAAACCGAAGGCCTTGGCTTCGTCATTGGCGTATCCCTTGGCCACCTGTTCGGCACCGAAGGCGTCCACCTGGCCGTTGCGGAACAGCACTTCGTAGAGGGTCTTGCCCTTGAGCTCGGGCGCCTTGGCCAGCAGGTCGGCGGGCCACACCTCGTCGGTGGTGAAGCGCTTGGAGAATTCCACCAGTTGCCAGAGGTCGGACTTCGCCTCGCCCGGCGCGCTCACCAGTTGGTGCCAGAACTGCGTGCGTCGCTCTGCGTTGCCATAGGCGCCTTCCTTCTCCACCCACATGGCGCTGGGCAGGATGAGGTCGGCGGCCTGGGCCGAGACGGTCGGGTAGACGTCGGAGACGATCACGAAGTTTTCCGGGTTGCGCCATCCCGGCAGCACTTCCTGCATGACGTTCGGCCCGGCCTGCATGTTGTTGCACACCTGGGTCCAGTAGACGTTGAGCACGCCGTCCTTGAGCTTGCGGCTCTGCTCCACGGCGTGGAAGCCGACTTTCTCCTGGATGGTGCCGGCCGGGACCTTCCAGATCTTCTCGGCGGTTTCGCGGTGTTTCGGGTTGGTCACCACCAGGTCCGCCGGCAGGCGGTGGGCGAAGGTGCCGACCTCGCGCGCAGTGCCGCAGGCCGAAGGCTGGCCGGTGAGCGAGAAGGGGCTGTTGCCCGGCTCGCTGATTTTCCCGGTGAGCAGGTGGATGTTGTAGATCAGGTTGTTGGCCCAGACACCGCGAGTGTGCTGGTTGAAGCCCATGGTCCAGAAGGACACCACCTTGCGTTTCGGGTCGGCGTAGAGTTCGGCCAGGGCCTTGAGGCGTTCGGCCGGCACGCCGCTTTCCTTGGCCGTGCGCTCCAGGGTGTAGGGCTTGACGAAGGCGGCGAAGGCGTCGAAATCGATGTCGGTCCAGGTGTTGGCCTTGGCGGCGTTCTGCGCCTTTTTCTCAATGGGCTCTTCCGGGCGCAGGCCGTAGCCGATGTCCTCGGCGCCCTTGGCGAAGCGCACATGCTGGCTGACGAAGTCGCGGTTCACCGCGCCGCTCTGGATGATGTGGTTGGCGATGTAGTTGAGGATGTGCAGGTCGGCCTGCGGCGTGAACACCATGGGTATGTCGGCCAGGTCGAAGCTGCGGTGCTCGAAGGTGGAGAGCACCGCCACCTTGACGTGCGGCGCGCTGAGGCGGCGGTCGGTGACCCGCGACCAGAGCACCGGGTGCATCTCGGCCATGTTCGAGCCCCAGAGCACGAAGGCGTCGGTGGCCTCGAAGTCGTCGTAGCAACCCATGGGTTCGTCCATGCCGAAGCTGCGCATGAAGCCCATTACCGCCGAGGCCATGCAGTGGCGCGCGTTGGGGTCGATGTTGTTGCTGCGCAGGCCGGCCTTGAACAGCTTGTTGGCGGCGTAGCCTTCCCATACCGTCCATTGCCCGGAGCCGAACATGCCCACCGAGGTCGGCCCCTTGGCCTTGAGTGCGGCCTTGAACTTCTCGGCCATGATGTCGAAGGCGGCGTCCCAGCTGATCGGCTGGAATTCGCCCTGCTTGTCGTACTTGCCGTCCTTCATGCGCAGCAGCGGGCGGGTCAGGCGGTCGCTGCCGTACATGATCTTCGACAGGAAGTAGCCCTTCACGCAGTTGATCCCGCGGTTGACCTCGGCCTTGATGTCGCCGTGGGTGGCGACCACCTTGCCGTCGCGGGTGGCGACCATGACGCTGCAGCCGGTGCCGCAGAAGCGGCAGGGCGCCTTGTTCCAGTCCAGCGTGGTCATGTCCGCCTCGGTGACCAGGTTGCTGGCGGAACTGAGGATCGGCAGCCCGGCGGCGGCCGCCGCCATGGCGGCGGCGTTGGCCTTGGCGAACTGGCGGCGGGTGAGGTTCATCGTGTACCTCCGGCGGCGAGACCGACGGGGGCGTCGGCGGCTGGTTTCTGCGGGGCGTCGGGCTGCTCCACGGTCTCGTGGTAGACCAGCACCGCGTTGAGCACCCCGGGCAGGCTGTGGATGGCTTCGAGGGTCGCGAGGATCTGTTCCTCTTGCTCGGCCTCCAGCACCACCACGAGCTTGCCCAGCGGGCTTTCCTGGTGCAGTTCGAGGTGCGGCAGGCGGGCCAGGTTTGCCTTCACCGCGCCGAGCAGTTCCGGGCGCGCGTGGACCAGCAGACTGGCTATCTGGATGCAGTCAGGCATCGGCGGTCATCTCCTCGCTGAGTTGGATGGCCTGGCTCGGGCAGGGCGCGAGGCACGCGCCGCAACCCGTGCAGGCCAGGGAGTCGAGTTGCGGCAGCGGTGGGCCGCCGAGCTGCGGGCGGAAACGGATGGCGCGGGCCTCGCAGCTGTCTTCGCAGGCGCGGCAATGGATGCCGGCCAGCGCCAGGCAGCGTTCGCCAATGCGCGCGCGCCAGGGAAAGGCCGGTTGCGCGCGGTCGAACAGGCCGGCGTCGCAGCTGTCGGCACAGGCGCCGCAAAGGCTGCAGCCAGAGTGAGTCAGGTCGAGTTGCGGAAAGCCGCCGTCACCCAGGCGCAGCACCTGTTCCGGGCAGGCGCGCACGCAATCGCCGCAGCGCGTGCAGCGGTCGCTGAAGTCGTCGGCGGTCCACGGCGGTAGGCGCGGGGTTTCCGCGCCAGCCAGGCGGCGCAGCAGGGCGCGTCGGGGATGCACGGCGCGCACCTAGCCTGGCGGTCCCGGCGGGCCGGCCAACAGCTGGTACATCCAGACGATGAATCCGTAGCCGCCGACGACAGCCACGGACAAAAGCGGGAACAGGCAGATCACGAGAAACAGGAACAGCCGGGTCTCCTTGCCCTTCGCCACTTCCACTGGGCTCTTTTCGCTCATGTGGCAGCCTCCAAGCGATGCCGTTGGGGAGTATAGACCGCAGTAGAAATGTGGCTTTCGGTGTCCCACAAGCGGACGAGCGGTTCGTTCAGCCGAGGTTCAGAGAGCTGACAGGTTGCGTTCAGTCGCCCCCGCTTAACCTGTTCTCCGTCAACTACTTACACACCTCTCTGACGGAGAATGACGATGAAAACCCTGAAGAAGCTCGCTCTCGCCACTGCCATCCTCGGTGCCAGCATCGGCATGGCCCAGGCCTCGGAAAACTTCGTAGGTCTGACCTGGGGTGAAACCAGCAACAACATCCAGAAATCCGCAGACCTGAACCGCAACCTCAACGATCCGAAGCTCGACAGCGTGATCAACAACAGCAGCACCTGGGGCGTGCGCGCCGGCCAGCAGAATGAACAAGGCCGCTACTACGCGACCTACGAGAACACGTCCGATACCTACAGCGGCATGAAGCTGCGCCAGCAGAACCTGCTCGGCAGCTACGACGCCTTCCTGCCGATCAATGAACAGGGCACCAAGCTGTTTGGCGGCGGTACTGTCGGCCTGACCAAGCTGGAACAGGAGTCGCGTGGCTTCAAGCGTGACAGCGATGTCGGCTACGCCATCGGCGCCCAGGCGGGTGTCCTGCAGGATATCGGCAAGAACGCTTCCATCGAAGGCGGCTATCGTTACCTGCGGACCAATGCCAGCACGGAGATGAGCCCGCACGGCGGCTCCAAGGTCGGATCGCTTGACCTGCACAGCAGCTCGCAGATCTACCTGGGCGCCAACTATCGGTTCTGACTGGCAACCGGCCGGGCCTCGCGCCCGGCCACCGCATAAGGAGGATTACCCATGAAGTTACTGGTGGTGGAGGACGAGGCGCTGCTGCGCCATCACCTGTTCACCCGACTCGGCGAGCAGGGCCATGTGGTCGATGCCGTGGGCGATGCCGAAGAGGCCCTGTACCGGGCCAGCGAGTACCACCACGACCTGGCGGTGGTCGACCTCGGCCTGCCGGGCATGAGCGGCCTGGACCTGATCCGCGAGTTCCGCAGCCAGGGCAAGACCTTCCCGATCCTGATTCTCACCGCGCGCGGCAACTGGCAGGACAAGGTCGAAGGCCTGGCCGCCGGCGCCGACGACTACGTGGTCAAGCCGTTCCAGTTCGAGGAACTGGAAGCGCGCCTGAACGCCCTGTTGCGTCGCTCCAGCGGCTTCGTCCAGGCGACCATCGAGGCCGGCCCCCTGGTGCTCGACCTCAACCGCAAGCAGGCCGCCGTGGACGGTGAAGCGCTCAACCTGACCGCCTTCGAGTACCGCATCCTCGAATACCTCATGCGTCATCACCAGCAGGTGGTGAGCAAGGAGCGCCTGATCGAGCAGCTGTACCCGGACGACGACGATCGCGACCCCAACGTCATCGAAGTGCTGGTCGGCCGTCTGCGGCGCAAGCTGGAGACCCACGAAGGCTTCCGCCCGATCGACACGGTGCGCGGCCAGGGCTACCTGTTCACCGAGCGCTGCCGATGATGCGCTCGCTGCGGGTTCGCCTGATGATCGGCGCGGCGACGCTGGCGATCCTTTTCATGCTGGCCTTGCTGCCGGCGCTGCAGCGGGCCTTCAGCATCGCCCTGGAGGACGCCATCCAGCAGCGCCTGGCCGCCGACGTCGCGACCCTGGTGTCTTCCGCGCGGATCGAGGGCGATCGCCTCGACATGCCCGAGCACCTGGCGGTCGAAGACTTCAACCTGCCCGAGTCCAAGCTCCTGGGCTTCATCTATGACCGCGATGGCAAGCTGGTCTGGCGTTCGAGTTCCGCCCAGGACGAAAGCGTCAGCTACCGCCCGCATTACACCGGCAAGCTCGACGTCTTTACCCGCACCCGCGACGAAAAAGGCAGCGAGTTCTTTGTCTACGACGTGGAGATCGACCTGCTGGGCGGCCAGAAGGCGGCCTACAGCATCGTCACCATGCAGCCGGTGAGCGCTTTCCGCGAGCTGGTGCACGGCTTCCGCGAGCAGCTCTACCTGTGGCTGGGCGGTGCCCTGCTGATACTGCTGGGCATGCTCTGGCTGGGGCTGGGTTGGGGTTTTCGCTCGATGCGCGGGCTGCGCGACGAGCTGGACCAGATCGAGTCCGGCGAGCGCGAGCGGCTGAGCGACGACCATCCCCGGGAAATGCTGCGCCTGACCGATTCGCTGAACCGCCTGCTGGACAGCGAGCGCACCCAGCGCGAGCGCTACCGCAACTCCCTGGCCGACCTCGCGCACAGCCTGAAGACGCCATTGGCGGTGCTGCAGGGCGTGAGCGAGAACCTCGCCGGCCACGCGCAGAACCGCGAGCAGGTGCAGGTGCTGCAGAGCCAGATCGAGCGCATGAGCCAGCAGATCGGCTACCAGCTGCAACGCGCCAGCCTGCGCAAGAGCGGCCTGGTGCGCCACCGCGTGCAACTGGGGCCGCTGCTCGACACCCTGAGCGGTGCGCTGGACAAGGTCTACCGCGACAAGCAGGTGATCCTCGAGCGCGACTTTCCGGAAAGTCTCAGCCTGCCGTTGGAGCGCGGCGCGCTGCTGGAGCTGCTCGGCAATCTGCTGGAGAACGCCTACCGCCTGAGCCTGGGCCGTGTGCGCGTCGGTGCCAGCAAGCGCAACGGCAATTTCGAGCTGGTGGTGGAGGACGATGGTCCGGGCATCCCACCCGACCAGCGCCAGCGCATCCTGCGCCGCGGCGAGCGCCTGGACACCCAGCACCCGGGGCAGGGCATAGGCACGGCGGTGGTAATGGACATCCTCGACAGCTACGGCGGCAGCCTGGAGCTGGACGACTCCGACCTGGGTGGCGCTTGCTTCCGCATGCAGCTGCCGGGGTAGCGTGTACAACCGTTCGCGGTTGTGCGCCGCTGCGCCTCTCCCTGTAGGAGCGCGCCATGCGCGCGATTTCGCGGCCATGGGCCGCTCCTACAGGTGATCCCCGACGCCTCACTCCCCCTGTTGCGTCCGGTAGGCGCCGGGGGTCAGCCCGGTCCACTTCTTGAACGCCCGGTGGAAGGCCGAGGGCTCGGAGAAGCCGAGCTGTTCGGCGATGTCCTGGATCGACAGCTCGTCGCGGCCCAGGTGATAGATCGCCAGGTCGCGGCGCAGCTGGTCCTTCAATTCCTGGAAGTTCGGCCCTTCCTCGCGCAGGTGGCGGCGCAGGGTCTGCGGGCTCATGTGCAGCTGTTGCGCCACGCTTTCCAGGTCGGGCCAGTTGCGGCAGTCGCGGCCGAGCAGGCGGCGGATCTGGCTGGTCAGGCTGTCGCCGCCGTCCGGTCGGGCCAGCAGGTCGGCCGGGGAATCCTTGAGGAAGTGCTTGAGGCTGCGTTCATCCTGCAGCAGCGGCATGTCCAGGTAGCGCGCCTGGAAGCTCAGCCCGGTGCTGTCGGCGTCGAAGCGTCGCGGGCAGGGGAAGAGCAGGTCGTACTCGCTCGCATGGGCTGGCTCGGGGTAGGCGAAGCGAGCCTCTTCCAGACGGATGCGCTGGCCGATCAGCCAGCTGCCCAGGCGATGCCAGATCACCAGCAGGCTTTCGGTCAGGAAGTGCTCCGGGTCGTGCAGCCGGCTGTGGTCGAGGACCAGCTCGGCGCGCTCGCCAACGCGGCGCAGCTCGATGTGCGGCGCCTCGGGGAACAGGTCGTAGAACAGCGAACCACGGGCGAGCGCTTTTTCCAGGGTGCGGCACTGGATGATGGCGTGGCACATCATGGCGAAGGTGCCGCGCTTGCTGCGCAGCTCGCCAAAGCCCATGTACTCGTCGTCGAGGCTTTCCCAGATCACCTGGATCAGCCGGCCGAACTGCTCCGGCGACACCCTCGCGCGCGCTTCCTCGAGCAGCGCCGGCTGGATACCGGCTGCGCGCAGCAGGGGCTGGATGTCCTGGTCGCGCCGCTGCGCACCGCGCAAGGCGGCGCGAACGAAATGGCTGGCGATGGTGCGTTCACGCATGGGGTGTCCTTGTTGTTGTTCGGTGGCCGGCGCGGCGAACAATCTACGGCAGCCATGGCCCTGGCGGATACCCGCCAAGTGGCGGGAAATCCGCCGCGGCTATGGCGGGTTTCCGCCAATCCAAAGGTCTTTCTGAAACTGGATTTATTTATAAGTTATTGAAATATAATAAATAAATAGGATTTGCTCAGGTTGGCGCAGGCATTGCTATACCTCATGTAAGACCTGCCGACGGGCAGGGCGAAAAACAAATTCTCCCATTGAAGGGAGATAACGCTTCGGCGCCCGCGCCGGCATCAGGACGATGCCCCGCCGCCCGAGAGGACCCTGCCGCCATGACCAAGCAACCCTTCTACAAGAGCCTGTACGTGCAGGTGCTGATCGCCATCGCCATCGGCATCGCCCTGGGCCATTTCTACCCGCACACCGCCGTGCTGATGAAGCCCCTGGGCGACGGCTTCGTCAAACTGATCAAGATGGCCATCGCGCCCATCATCTTCTGCACCGTGGTCACCGGCATCGCCGGCATGCAGAGCATGAAGGCGGTCGGCAAGACCGGCGGCATGGCGCTGCTGTACTTCGAGGTGGTCTCCACCATCGCCCTGATCATCGGCCTGGTGGTGGTCAACGTCGTGCAGCCCGGCGCCGGCATGCACGTCGATCCGGCCAGCCTGGATACCAGCAAGATCGCTGCCTACGCCGCCGCCGGCGAGAAGCAGAGCACCATCGACTTCCTGATGAACATCATCCCCAGCACCATCGTCGGCGCCTTCGCCAACGGTGACATCCTGCAGGTGCTGTTCTTCTCCGTACTGTTCGGCTACGCCCTGCACCGCATGGGCAGTTACGGCCAGCCGATCTTCCAGTTCATCGAGCGCTTCACCCAGGTGATGTTCAACATCATCAACGTGATCATGAAGGTTGCCCCGATCGGTGCCTTCGGCGCCATGGCC
This sequence comes from Pseudomonas sp. QL9, assembly GCF_041409665.1. NCBI lineage: Bacteria > Pseudomonadati > Pseudomonadota > Gammaproteobacteria > Pseudomonadales > Pseudomonadaceae > Pseudomonas > Pseudomonas sp. QL9. The sequence goes on along the minus strand of NZ_CP166971.1, from coordinate 869,363 downwards.
TTCACCATCGGCGCCTACGGCGTGGGTTCGCTGGTGCAGCTCGGTCAGCTGATGCTGTGCTTCTACATCACCTGCCTGCTCTTCGTGCTGCTGGTCCTGGGCAGCATCGCCCGCGCCCACGGCTTCAGCATCGTGAAGTTCATCAAGTACATCCGCGAAGAGCTGCTGATCGTGCTCGGCACCTCGTCCTCGGAGTCGGCGCTGCCGCGCATGATCGCCAAGATGGAGAAGCTCGGCTGCGACAAGAGCGTGGTCGGCCTGGTGATCCCCACCGGCTACTCCTTCAACCTCGACGGCACCTCGATCTACCTGACCATGGCCGCGGTGTTCATCGCCCAGGCCACCGACACGCCGATGGACATCACCCACCAGCTGACCCTGCTGGCGGTGCTGCTGATCGCCTCCAAGGGCGCCGCGGGCGTCACCGGTTCGGGCTTCATCGTGCTGGCCGCCACCCTGTCCGCCGTCGGCCACCTGCCGGTCGCGGGCCTGGCGCTGATCCTCGGCATCGACCGCTTCATGTCCGAAGCCCGCGCCCTGACCAACCTGGTCGGCAACGGCGTGGCCACCGTGGTGGTCGCCAAGTGGTGCAAGCAACTCGACGCCAGCAAGCTGCACAAGGAACTGGCCAGCGGCCCGTCCGCAGTCGAGGCCCAGGAAGCCCGCGCTGTGTGACGACGATTCTCCGGTTAGGCGTGGCGACGTGAAGCGCCGCGCCACCTTCAAGCCCGCTCTCGTAGCGGGCTTTTTTATTTCCGAGCCATGCCCGGACGGCCTGTGCAGCGCCAGAGATAACGGGTCTTGGGGCTAGAATGGCGGGGTCGGAAATGGGGGCTGGAAGCGCTTCCTGGAGGCTGACGGTGTTTTTCGGAAGAGGGGCTTGGTAAATGAAGAAAGCGCAGAAGGGGCAGAAGCTGCCGGAACCGCACCCGCATATCGGGCTGTATACGCATGCGCCGGCCGAGCGTTCGCCGCATGGCTGGCCGCTGTGCGTCTACTGCGGGCAGCCAGCCGATGCGCTGGATCACCAGCCGCCGCTGTCGCGTGTCGACGATTACCAGAAGCTCTACCTGGAGCGCGAACAATACTGGCAGGTGAAGGCTTGCAAGCCTTGCTGCGAGCTGCTCGGCGATGACCTGCAGAAGGATATCTTCGTCCGAATCGAGGCGCTGAAATACCGGTTGCAGCGGACGTTGCGCAGGCATGACGCGGCATTGTCCTGGGCAGACGATGACCTTGCGGAGCTGGGGCATTCACTGCGCTCCAAGGTGTCCGTCAGCGCTGCGGTGGTGTCTGCGACTCAGCCGAGGATCGATTACCAGGGCGGCTTGCGGCTGCTGCGTGAGGCTGCACGGCGGACCTGATGCCACGCTCGACGACCCACTCGTAGGCGTGGAAGGGAGCGTGACTGTAGGAGCGGACCTTGTCCGCGAAAGAGATCGCGGATGAATCCGCTCCTACGGGGAGCACCGTGCGTGAACATCGCGGATGAGATCCGCTCCTGCGCCGGAGATTGGTGCAGGGCCGGACAGATCAGAGAATGATCTTGTCCTTGAGCTTCTCCACCGCCTGCTGCAGCACCTGGATCACCCGATCCTTGTCGTAGTTCTGCACGTTGTTGGTGTCGAGGTACATGGAGAAGCCCGGCAGCTCCTGCTCGATGAAGCTGGGGTTGGCGCCCAGGTCGCGGCGGAAGTCGACCACCTGGTAGATCTGCACCGGCTTGCTGAAGCCCTTCACCGCGATCTGGCCCTTGTCGCGGCACATGATCACGTCCTTCACCAGCGAATAGGTCTCGTGGCTGAGGAGGATCTCGCCGGCTTCGGCGGCGCTTTCCAGGCGGCTGGCGAGGTTCACTTCGCGGCCGATGATGGTGTAGTCCATGCGCGTGTCGGCGCCGAAGTTGCCCACTGTGCAGTAGCCGGTGTTGATGCCCATGCGCACTTCCAGCGGCTTGGTGATGCCCTGGGCGCGCCACTGCTGGCGCATCACTTTCATGTGCTTGCGCATGGCCACGGCCATGGACACGGCGGCCACGGCGTCCTTCTTCGCGCCCTGGGTGGTCGGGTCGCCGAAGAACACCATCACGCAGTCGCCGACGAACTTGTCGATGGTGCCGCCGTACTTGAGGGCGATCTTCGACATCTCGTTGAGGTAGTTGTTGAGCATGTCGGTGAGCACTTCGGCTTCCAGTTCCTCGGACAGCTCGGTGAAGCCCTTGATGTCGGAGAAGAACACCGTGAGCTTCTTGCGCTGGGTTTCCAGGCGCACGCTCTTCTTGCCGCTGAAGATCGACTCCCAGACCTGCGGCGACAGGTACTTGGCCAGGTTGCTCGCCAGCCGCGCGGCCTTTTCCTGCTCGCGGGCGATTTCGCCGCGGGCCTGGGCCAGGCGCAGGCCTTGCTGATGGACGAAGAAGGCGCCGATGAAGATGTACAGGGTGGAGAAGGCGATGCTCGCCAGGTTCACCAGCAGCGGCGGGTTGCCCTTGAAGCCCGGGCCGAGCAGGGCGCCGGTCACTGCAGCGGTGGACAGCGATACCAGCATGGCGCCGCCCAACAGGCGCAGGCCGCCGATGATCAGGCTGGTGAAGCCCAGGGTCAGCAGCAGCATCAGCGCCGGCACCACGGCGAAACCGAGCAATGCGGCGCTGGCGCCGGCGTGCACGGCGTCCGCACCTTGCAGGAACTGGCGGGTGCGTTCGGGGTACTGGATCTTGAAGCGGTTGTTCAGTTGTTGCGCGAGGTGCGGGTAGAGCAGGGCGTACGGCACCATCCACAGCAGTTCGTAGCTGAAGTAGCCGCTGAAGGTCCCGGCGGCGACCGTCGCGGCGATGCTGATGTAGGCCAGCACGCGGGCATGGTACTCGCGCAGGGGCGAGGACGACCCGTGCGACTGTGGCCGTTCCAGGACGGAGGACTTCATGCGCTGCTGGCTTCCCTGGTCAGTTCAGCGTCTCTGTAGGACGCTTCCCGCGATTGCGGTAGGAAGAATCTTAACCAAGCGTCTGTCCGGGAGCCAGCGCCGGCCCGAAACATCTTGTCGCGGACCGGCGGTCACTTTGTGGCTCAGGCCATGCTGCCGTCGGGCCGGGCGTAGAGGGTCTGCCGCGGTTTGGCGAAGACGCGGCGCAGCATCGGCTCGAAGAAATCCAGCGGCAGGGTTTCGCCTTCCGGGTCGAAGGCAGCGGCGTCGTAGCGTGCGCAGAACTCGATGGTCTGCTCGAACTGCGGGTGGTCCTTGAACTGCTCGCGCAGGTGCCGGTCCAGGCCCAGGTGGTGGAAGAAGTAGTAGCCCTGGAAGATCGCGTGCTTCTCGACCATCCAGTGGTTTTCCGGGCTGACGAACGGCTTGAGGATGGCCGCGGCGATGTCGGCGTGGTTATACGAGCCCAGGGTGTCGCCGATGTCGTGGAGCAGGGCGCAGACCACGTACTCCTCGTCGCGGCCGTCGCGGTGGGCGAGGGTGGCGGTCTGCAGCGAGTGGGTCAGGCGATCCACCGGGAAGCCGCCGAAGTCGCCGTCGAGCAGGCGCAGGTGGGCGAGGATGCGGTCGGGCAGCAGGGCGGCGTACTGGGCGAAGTCCTGGGCGATGATCGCCCAGTCCGCGGCGCTGCCGTCTTCCATGTGGGTGAAGGTGGCGCGGGCATTCATCGGGCTGTCCTCTTGTGCTTGTTGGGATTGGACGGCCTCCAGTCTAGGAGCGTGGCGCGCCGCGGCCAGTGTCCATGCGCGCCGTTCGGCTGTCTTGGCGGTGCGCGAATGCCCCGTCATCGCCGCCGCTGATCGCTTCAGGGGTTCTCCGGGTCGTGGCCGAGGGACTGCAGGAACAGCGAGAACAGCTCCGGTTGCGAGGAGATGTCCAGCTTGGTGTAGAGGTGCCGGCGGTGGACCTTGATGGTCTCCGGGGAAATCGCCAGGCGCTCGGCCATGGCCTTGGACGAGTAGCCACGCAGGATCAGCCGGGCGATCTCCAGCTCACGCTCGGACAGCACGTTGGCGCCGAAATGGCTGAGTGCATCGCGCACCTGGGTGGCCACGCCTTCAGCATTGGCCGGTAGCAGACGCTGGCTGCGCAGCTGCCAGTGCTGCTGCATCAGCGCCAGGACCCAGGGACAGAGCATCGTCAGCAGGCCGCACTGCTCGCCGTCGAACGGCTTGCGCATGCCCAGCGACAGCGACAACGCGCCCTGGCCGGGCAACTGGAGGATGAACTGCACCTCATCTTCCAGCACGTTCTCGTGGAAGTAGTTGAGGAAGTACTCGCTCTGGCGGAAATGGTCCGGGGCGATCTCTTCCAGGCGATACAGGCCGCTGGGCAGTCCCTCGCGGCAGGCCTGGTAGAAGGGATCGAGCTGGTACAGGCCGTCGAGGTAGACGGACATGGCCGCCGGGCCCGCCTGCGGGTCGGCGTCGTATTCCTCCAGCCACACGGGTGTACCGCCAGCGGGGTAGTAGGCGGCCAGCGCGTTGTCGAACGGCAGCCACTGGTGCAGCAGCAGGATCAGCTGCTTCCAGAAGCGCGGCTCGCCGATCTGCTCGATGGCGCGGGCAAGGTTGGCGTGCATGCCGACCTCGCGGAACAGGTTCTGCATCCCTGGGCACTCCGGAAAAGGTGCTCCGGTTTCCTCCTTTTAGCGCCCTGCCGTCAAGGGGCGTAACCCCAAATGGTGATTGGCCGCCAGCTGCGGCAGGCCTAGATTGCGCCCCATGCAGCGTCCCAAGCAGAGGACACGCACAAGGGTTTTCGTACCTGCCTCAACCAACAATGACAATTCGAGGAAAACGACATGAGCTCTTCCGCGGCGCCCGAGGGCGCGCTCAAGCCCAGTCTGGGCATGCTCGATGTGGTAGCCATCACCGTCTCGGCGGTCACTCCGGCCAGTTCGGTCTTCGTCATCGCCCCTTTCGCCATCCAGCAAGCCGGCAGCGGCGCCTTCCTGAGCTTCGTGCTGGCCGCCGTGCTGGCGCTGATGTTCGCCTGGTGCTACGCGGAGCTGGGCCGCGCGCACAGTTCCGCCGGTGGTGAATACGTCTATGCCAAGCGCGTGTTCGGCGGCATGGCCGGCTACGCCACCTTCCTTACCGTGATGGTCTCGCTGCTGTTCATTCCACCGGTGCTGGCGACGGGCGCGGCGACCTACCTCAACGGCGCACTGGGCACGCAGTTCGATACCCAGACAGTGGCGCTGGTCATCGTGGCAGCCAGCTACGCCCTGGGCATCCTCAATATCCGCGTCAACGCCTGGGTCACCGGGCTGTTCCTGGTCTGCGAAGTGGCGGCGCTGCTGGTGATAGTCGCGCTGGGCTTCGGCAACGTCAGCCAGCCGCTCAGCGTGCTGTCGCATCCGCAGTTCCTCGACAATGGCGTGATGTCGGTAGCGCCGATGGCGCTGGTGATTGGCGCGATGGGCACGGCGCTGTTCTCCTACAACGGCTTCGGCGCGGCGGTGATGCTCACCGAGGACATGAAGGACGGCGGTCGTGGCGTGCACCGTGCGGTGCTCTGGTCGCTGGTGCTGGTGGTGATCATCGAACTGGTGCCGATCACCGCGTTGTTGCTGGGCGCGCCCTCGCTGCAGGACATGCTCGCCAGCCCCGACCCCATCGGCTACCTGCTCACCGCCCACGGCAACGCCACGCTGTCGCGGCTGGTCAGCGCCGGCATCTTCCTCTCGGTGTTCAACGCCATCATCGCCATCGTCATCCAGTCGGGCCGGGTGATCTTCAGCAGCGGCCGCGACGAGCTGTGGACGCCCTCGCTGAACCGCCTGTTCACCCGCATCCACCCGCGCTGGGAATCGCCGTGGCTGGCCACGCTGTTCCTCGCGGTGCCCTCGGCGGCATTGAGCTTCAGCTCCAACCTGGCCGACCTGACCTCGTTCACCGTGCTGCTGCTGGTCATGGTCTACCTGGCGGTGGCCCTGAGCGCCCTGTTCAGCCGCGTGCTGCGCCGTGACCGCGAGCACCCGTACCGCATGCCGCTCTGGCCGGCGCCGGCGCTGCTGGCGGTAGTCGGTGCCGGCTATCTGCTGCTCAACAACATGCTCGCGGCTTCCTTGCGAGACAACATGATCATTGGCGGGATCCTGGCCGTATCGGTGATTCTCTACAGCACCTACGGCAAGTTCAGCCCGGCCTTCCAGAAACTCTGAAGACACGACAGGAGTCCGCATGCGCGCTCGTCAACTCGGCATCACCCTGGGGTTGGGTACACCCGGTGAGTTCAACGCCATTACCGATGTACCCGGCGTCCGGGTCGGCCACAGCACATTGATCGCCGAGCGCGACGGCAAGCAGGTTCGTACCGGTGTCACCACGGTGCAGCCGCGAGTCGGCGAGGCGCGCCTGCAACCCTGCTTCGCCGGCGTTCACGTGCTCAACGGCAACGGTGACGCCACCGGCCTGGAATGGATTCGCGAGGCCGGCGTGCTGACCACGCCCATCGCCATCACCAACACCCACAGCGTCGGCGTGGTCCGAGACGCACTGGTCGCAGCCGAGCGCGATGCCCTGGCCGATCCGTCGGTGTACTGGTGCATGCCGGTGGTGATGGAAACCTACGACGGCCTGCTCAACGACATCTGGGGCCAGCACGTCGGCCCGGAGCAGGTGCGCGAAGCCCTGGCCCGCGCGGAGTCCGGCCCGGTGGAGGAAGGTGCAGTAGGTGGCGGCACCGGGATGATCTGCCACGAGTTCAAGGGCGGCATCGGCACGGCCTCGCGCAAGCTGTCGGCGGAGCAGGGCGGCTGGACGGTCGGCGCGCTGGTGCAGGCCAACCACGGCAAGCGCGAGGAGTTGCGGGTCGACGGCTATCCGGTTGGACGCCAGCTGCGCGGGATCGCCTCGCCCTTCGCCGACCGTGGCGAGCCGGGCATGGGCTCCATCGTGGTGATCCTCGCCACCGACGCGCCGCTGCTTCCGCACCAGTGCCAGCGCCTGGCGCAGCGCGCCTCCATTGGCATCGCTCGCACCGGCGGCGGCACCGAGGACTCCAGCGGTGACATCTTCCTGGCCTTCGCTACCGGCAACACCGATCTGCCGCCGGCCAACTACGGGCGCAAGGGCCTGCCGCAGGACACCGCGGTACGGATGCTCAACAACGACCACATCTCGCCGCTGTTTGCCGCCGCTGCCGAGGCGGTGGAGGAGGCCATCGTCAATGCGCTGCTGGCGGGCATCGACATGCGCACGGCGGACGGCGTGCTGGTGCCGGCGCTGGGGGGCGAACGGTTGTTGAAAACGCTACGCCAGGTGGGCTGGCGCGGCTGGTGATCGAGGCATGAAAAAGCCGGGAGCGCTCGCGCGGTCCCGGCTTTTTTACGTCTGCGTCAGGCCTGCTTTAGCTGCGCTCGCCTACGCCAGCGTCCTCTGGCTCCTCTGCCAGGCAAGCCGCAGCGGTGAAGAGCACGTCGGTGGAGGAGTTCAGCGCGGTTTCCGCCGAGTCCTGCAGGATGCTGATGACGAAGCCCACCGCCACAACCTGCATGGCCACTTCGCCGGAAATGCCGAACAGGCCGCAGGCCAGCGGGATCAGCAGCAGCGAGCCACCGGCCACGCCGGAAGCGCCACAGGCGCAGAGCGCGGACACCACGCAGAGCAACAGCGCGCTGGGCAGGTCGACGGCGATGCCCAGGGTGTTGGCCGCGGCCAGGCTGAGCACGCTGATGGTCACGGCCGCGCCGGCCATGTTGATGGTCGCGCCCAGCGGGATGGAGACCGAATAGGTGTCCTCGTGCAGGCCCAGGCGCTCGCACAGCTGCAGGTTGACCGGGATGTTGGCCGCCGAGCTGCGGGTGAAGAAGGCGGTCACGCCGCTTTCGCGCAGGCAGGTGAACACCAGCGGGTAGGGGTTGCGGCGCAGCTTCCAGAACACGATCAGCGGGTTCACCACCAGCGCCACGAAGAGCATGCAGCCCAGCAGTACCGCGAGCAGGCGCAGGTAGCCGAGCAGCGCATCGAAGCCGGATTCGGCCAGGGTGCTGGCGACCAGGCCGAAGATGCCCAGCGGGGCGAAGGCGATCACCACGCGGACGATCAGGGTGACGCCGCCGGCCAGGTCGTCGAGCAGGTCGCGGGTGCTTTGCCGGGCGTGGCGCAGGGCGATGCCCAGGCCCACGGCCCAGCCGAGGATGCCGATGAAGTTGGCCTCTTCCAGCGCCTTGATCGGGTTGCTGGCGATGCTGAACAGCAAGGTGTGCAGCACTTCGCCGATACCGTCCGGCGGCGCCGTCTCGCTGGCAGCCGCAGTGCTCAGGACCAGCGTCGAGGGGAAGGCGAAGCTGACGGACACGGCGACCACGGCCGCGGCGAAGGTGCCCAGCAGGTAGAGCACCAGGATCGGCCGGATGTGCGTGCGCTGGCCGGCCTTGTGGTTGGCGATGGAGGCGCAGACCAGCACCAGTACCAGGACCGGAGCCACGGCCTTGAGCGCCGAAATGAACAGCTTGCCGAGCAGGCCGACGGCCAGCGCCGCCTGCGGGGCGAGGAGGGCGAGGGCGATGCCGGCCAGCATGCCGACGAAGATGCGCATCACCAGGCTGCTGCGCTGGATGCGTTGGAAGAGAGTTGGAGCCGGAAGAGTCATGACCTTACCGCTGCTTGAGAATGGGAACGCGAACCGTACGGGCCGCGGAAGGGCGCGGATTATGCCGTCATGGGCGGGGAATTGCTCGACGGCCGTCGGAAATCGCGTGGGCATTCGGGCTGAAGGTAGCCGCAGTATCGCCCGCGCTACCCGCCATTCCCTTGACCTATGCCAGCTCCGTCGCAGAACGCCGCGACCGTCAGTCGCGCAGGCACTCCGCATCCAGATGCAGCTCGCCGATGTGCTGCACGGCACCGCGCATATGCACGCGGTAGTCGTCCTCTACGCGGATGCTCAGCAGGCCGCCGGCCAGGTGAACGGTGATCTCGCCGTCGCAGTAGCCCTTCAGCCGGGCCACGGCCGCCGCCGCGCAGCTGCTGGTGCCCGAAGCGAGGGTGTAGCCGGCGCCGCGCTCCCAGATTTCCACGCGCAGGTCGTTGCGCCCGAGCACCTGGACGAATTGCACGTTGGTGCGGTTGGGGAACAGCGCATGGGTTTCCAGCAGTGGCCCCAGTGTTTTCGCCAGTTGCGCCTCGGTGTGTTCGACGAAGACCACGCAATGCGGATTGCCCATGGACACCGCGTTCAGGCGCAGGTCGTGGCCGTCCAGTTGCAGCGGAATGTCCAGCGCCTGCGGGGTGTCGACCCGCACCGGGATGGCGGCGCTGGCGAACTGCGCGTGGCCCATGTCCACCTCGACCTCGCGGCCCTGGTCGAACACCTGGCTGGTGACCGGCCCGGCCACGGTGACGATGCGGAACGGCTGTTCATCCACCAGACCCTGGTCCCACAGGTAGCGGGAGAAGATGCGCAGGCCGTTGCCGCTGCGCTCGGCGAGCGAGCCGTCGGGATTGAGGATGCGCAGGCCGAAGGCGCCGGCGTCGCGGCCCTCGGGGACGAGGATGCCGTCCGAGCCCAGGCCGCGATGGCGGTCGCAGATGCGCACGACCGCTGCGTCATTGAAGGGGAAGGGCTCGCTGCCGGCGTAGACCAGGTAGTCGTTGCCCAGGGCGTGGTACTTGAGGAAGCGCATCGCGGATCGGGTCCCAGGTGGCGGAGCCCAGCACTATAGCCAGGCCCGCGCGCGCCCGCCCGATCCGCCTCAGCTGTTGGCCAGCGGGGCTCGCCGCGAGGCCGGGCGCAGCAGCCGTTCGCCGAGGATCACCAGCAGGCAGGCGAAGATGAACGGCGAGGTCATGAAGGGAATGCCAAGGGTGACCATCGCCCGCTGCAGCAGCAGGGCCAGCACGGCGCCGGCGAGCGGGGCAACCAGGCTCGGGCTGCGCAGGGCCAGGGCGAGGGCGGCCAGGGCGCTGTTCATGCCGAGCAGCCCGCTCTGTACGTTGCCCTGCGGAATGCCGGCGAACACCGCCACCGGCAGCACCATCACCGCGCCGAACAGGGCCCATGTCGCCGCACGCGGCGCGCCGAGCAGCAGGCCGAGGAAGATCAGCGCGCCGGCCAACGGAGCGTCGAGGAAGATCACCTGGCCGAAGGCGCGGCTGGTGGCTTCGAGGAAGGCCGGCAGCGGCAGGTTCAGCAGGCCCGCGCCGGGCGCGGCGGCGCCCAGGCCGAGCCAATGGCCCAGCGGCGGCAGGCTCCAGCCGAGCAACACGAAGGCCAGGGTGTAGGGCGGCAAGCCACGGCGGTGACGCGAGGCGTTCAGCAGCAGGTGCTGCAGCAGCACGCTGGCGATGCTGGCGAGCAGCACCAGGATCACCAGCGCCGGCGACCAGGCGAACTTCAGTGGCAGCAGCATTCCGATGAGCACGGCGTTGTAGCCGTACAGGCCGGCGTCGATGTCGTCCGCGCGGTAGCGCAGCAGGCTGGCGCAAGCCGGGCCGGCGATGGCGCCGAGCAGGGCGCCGGGCAGCAGGGCGGGCGCGCAGGCGCCGATCAGGGCCAGGCAAAGCAGGCCGAACAGCGGAGCGGGCTGCAGGAATACCTGGCTGAAGCCGCGCAGCCAGAGGGTTAATAAAGGAAGTGGGCGCATCTGAGGTCTGGGCAGTCAAGGGGTATCCGGGCTTCTCCGGTTCCGCGTCGGCGGCCGTGCCTTCCATCGGGGGAGGGCATCGCGGGAAGCTCCGTGGGCAGAATCTGCGGGCGCCATTCTGCCACGGCACCATTTTGGGGCGTGAATAAAAAAGAGGCCGGTCGCCGGGATCGCCGGCGGGTGGCCTCGAATGTCCATAGCCTGCGTGGGAGGTTGCGAGGTGGCTATGGCCGACAGTCGTTGCGGGCCGTTCAAGGCCAATCCCGGACGGACAGGGTCGCGGCCCCGTTTTCCCGGCCCCGTCCGTCCGGGAGTGACGCTGTGTGGAGGCACGCCTTGGCGTGGCTCCGGAATGCTTTTTCTCGCGCCGTCAGGCGCGAGGCTATTCGCGAGCAAGCTCGCTCCTACGAAGCGGAGAGTGCCGGCGCTACTGTCTCGATGCGCAGCATGTTGGTGCTGCCCGGCTGGCCGAACGGCAGGCCGGCGGTGACCACCACGGTGTCGCCACGCTGCGCCATGCGCTGGGCGAGGGCGATTTCCAGGGCGGTGGCGCAGATTTCGTCGACGTGCGCCAGCTGTTCGTTGACCACCGAGTACACGCCCCAGGCCACGCTCAGCCGCCGCGCCGCGCGCAGGTTGGGCGTGAGGCTGAGGATCGGCGCCTTCGGCCGCTCGCGGGAGGCGCGCAGGGTGGAAGCGCCGGACTCGGTGTAGTTGACCAGCACCGCCACCGGCAGGATGCGGCTGATGCGGCGGATGGCGCAGCTGATGGCGTCGGAGACCGTGGCTTCCGGCTCCGGGCGGTTCAGCTCCAGCTGGCCCTGGTAATCCGGCTCGGCTTCGACCTGGCGGATGATCTTCGCCATCATCTCCACCGCTTCCACCGGGTACTGGCCGGAGGCGGTCTCGGCGCTGAGCATCACGCAGTCGGCGCCTTCGCTGACGGCGGTCGCCACGTCAGTCACTTCTGCGCGGGTCGGTGCCGGCGAGAAACGCATGGATTCGAGCATCTGCGTGGCCACCACCACCGGGCGCCCCAGCTCGCGGCAGACCTGGATGATGCGTTTCTGGATGCCCGGTACGTTCTGCGCCGGCACCTCCACGCCGAGATCGCCGCGGGCGACCATGATGGCGTCGGCCAGGCGGGCGATCTCTTCGATGGACTGCACCGCCGAGGGCTTCTCGATCTTGGCCATGATGAAGGCCTTGTCGCCGATCAGCGCACGGGCTTCTTCTATATCTTCCGGGCGCTGCACAAAGGACAGCGCCACCCAGTCCACGCCCAGCTCCAGGCCGAACGCCAGGTCGCGGCGGTCCTTGGCGGTAAGCGGGCTGAGCTTGAGCACCGCCTCTGGGACGTTGACGCCCTTGCGGTCGGACAGCTCGCCGCTGTTGAGCACGCGGGTCTCGATGGCGTCGCCGTGGTTGTTCAGCACCTGCAGGCGGATGCGGCCGTCGTCCAGCAGCAGGCTCATGCCCGGCTCCAGCGCCTGGATGATTTCCGGGTGCGGCAGCATCACGCGGCGCTCGTCGCCTGGCGCGTCATTGAGGTCGAGGGTGAAAGTCTGCCCCTTGGTCAACTGCACCGCGCCGCTTTCGAAGCGACCGACGCGCAGTTTCGGCCCCTGCAGGTCCATGAGGATGCCGATGGGCGTATTCAGCTCGGCCTCCACTTCGCGCACCCACTGGTAGCGCTGGGCGTGGTCGGCGAATTCGCCGTGGCTGAAGTTCAGGCGGAACAGGTTGGCGCCGGCGTCCACCAGGGCGCGGATGTCCTCGCGGCCCTTGATGGCCGGGCCGAGGGTGGCGAGGATCTTGACCTTCTTGTCGCTGTTCATTGCTCGGCACTCTCGAGAATCAGGATGGCGCGGAAGTCGTTGACGTTGGTGCGGGTCGGCCCGGTGGTGACCAGGTCGCCCAGCTCGGCGAAGAAGCCGAAGCCGTTGTTGTCGTCCAGTTCGTGCAGTGGGTTCAGCCCGGCGGCCAGCGCGCGCTTGTAGCTGCAGGGGCTCATCAGCGCGCCGGCGTTGTTCTCCATGCCGTCGATGCCGTCGGTATCGCCGGCCAGCGCCCAGATGCCCGGCTCGCCCTTGAGCGCGGCCGTGAGGCTGAGCAGGAATTCGGCGTTGCGCCCGCCACGGCCCTTGCCGCGCACGGTCACGGTGGTCTCGCCGCCGGAGAGGATCAGGCAGGGCGCCGCGAGCGGCTGGCCATGCTTGCGGATCTGGCGGGCGATGCCGGCATGGACCTTGGCCACGTCGCGCGATTCGCCCTCCAGGTCGCCCAGGATCAGTACCTCGAGGCCGGCTTCGCGAGCCTTGGCGGCGGCCGCGTCAAGGGCCTGCTGCGGGGTGGCGATCAGCGTGAAGTAGCTGCGTGCCAGGCACGGGTCGCCGGGCTTCACGGTCTCCGAGCGCGGGTCTTCCAGCCAGGCACGGATGTGTGCGGGCACTTCGATGCCGTAGCGCTTGAGGATCGCCAGGGCGTCGGCGGAGGTGGTCGGGTCGCCCACGGTGGGGCCGGAGGCGATTACTGTCGCTTCGTCGCCGGGTACGTCGGAAATCGCGTAGGTGTAGACGCTCGCCGGCCAGCAGGCGCGGGCCAGGCGGCCGCCCTTGATCGCCGAGAGGTGCTTGCGCACGCAGTTCATCTCGTCGATGGCGGCGCCGGACTTGAGCAGCGCTTTATTCAGCGCGCGCTTGTCGTCGAGGCTGATGCCTTCGGCGGGCAGGGCGAGCAGGGCCGAGCCGCCACCGGAAAGCAGGAAGATGACGCGGTCGTCCTCGGTCAGGCCGCTGACCAGTTCCAGCACGCGGCGGGCGACGCGCTCGCCGGCGTCGTCCGGCACCGGGTGCGCGGCTTCGACCACTTCGATGCGCTGGCAATTGGCGCCGTAACCGTAGGGGGCGACCACCAGGCCGTCGACCTCACCGTTCCAGTGCGCCTCGGCCACTTCGGCCATGGCGCCTGCAGCCTTGCCGGCGCCGATGACGATGGTGCGCCCGCCGTGCACGCGCGGCAGGTGGCGGGCCAGGGTCTGCGCCGGGTGGGCGGCGGCGATGGCGGTGTCGAACAGCTCGCGCAGCAGGGTGCGTGGGTCGAGGCTCATGTCGGGTTCCTCAGGTTCTTGTTGTCCTTGCGGCATTCCGCAGGCGCCTGGCGAGAAGCGCCTGGGGGATGCCTTCGAAACACCCGGCCGGCGAGGCCGTGATTCACGCCGGCCGGGGTTCGAAAGCTTCGTTGCTGCCTGCCGGCCCCGGTCACTCCCATAACCAGGGGCAGCAGGTGACAGCCGATTCCTCAGTCCTTGCGGATCGAGAAGTTGGCCATGTGCTCCAGGCCCTTGATCAGGCCGGAGTGGTCCCAGTTGGCGCCGCCGATGGCCGCGCAGGTGCTGAACACCTGCTGGGCGTTGGCGGTGTTGGGCAGGTTCAGGCCCAGTTCGCGGGCGCCGGCCAGGGCCAGGTTGAGGTCTTTCTGGTGCAGGGCGATGCGGAAGCCCGGGTCGAAGGTGCCCTTGATCATGCGTTCGCCGTGGACCTCGAGGATGCGCGAGGAGGCGAAGCCGCCCATCAGCGCTTCACGCACCTTGGCCGGGTCGGCGCCGTTGCGGGCGGCGAACAGCAGGGCCTCGGCGACTGCCTGGATGTTCAGCGCGACGATGATCTGGTTGGCCACCTTGGCGGTCTGGCCGTCGCCGTTGCCGCCGACGCGGGTGATGTTCTTGCCCATGGCCTGGAACAGCGGCAGGGCGCGTTCGAAGGCGTTCGGGCAGCCGCCGACCATGATGCTCAGGCTGGCCGCCTTGGCGCCGACTTCGCCGCCGGACACCGGGGCGTCCAGGTATTGCGCGCCGGTAGCCTTGATCTTCTCGGCGAAGGCCTTGGTCGCGGTGGGCGAGATCGAGCTCATGTCGATCACCACCTTGTTCGGGCCAACGCCTTCGGCGATGCCGTCCTGGCGGAACAGCACGTCTTCGACCTGCGGGGTGTCCGGCACCATGACGATGATGAACTCGGCTTCCTGGGCCACTTCCTTCGGATTGGCCAGGCCGATGGCGCCGCCGGCGACCAGGGCGGCCGGAGCGGCATCGTGATGGGTGGAGATGAAGAGCTGGTGGCCGGCTTTCTGCAGGTTCTGCGCCATGGGCAGGCCCATGATGCCGGTGCCGATGAATCCGATCTTGGCCATGAGGGTGTCTCCTGGTTTCTCGTGAGGGGTTCGCGCAGGGCGCGGTGTGTTCGTGGTTTTTGGGCCCCCGGGTTCGCGTGGACCCAGCAAAAAGCATCAGATCGCGTTATGGCTCTTCAGCCAGCCGAGGCCCGCCTCGGTGGTGGTCGCCGGCTTGTATTCGCAGCCGACCCAGCCCTGGTAGCCGATGCGGTCCAGGTGGCCGAACAGGAAGCGGTAGTTGATCTCGCCGGTGCCCGGTTCGTGGCGGCCGGGGTTGTCGGCCAACTGGATGTGGTTGATCGCCGGCAGGTTCTTCTCCATGGTCCGGGCGAGGTCACCTTCCATGATCTGCATGTGGTAGATGTCGTACTGCAGGAACAGGTTGGGGCTGCCGACCTTCTCGCGAATCTCCAGGGCCTGCTTCGTGGTCTGCAGATAGAAGCCGGGGATATCGAGGGTGTTGATCATCTCCATGACCAGCTTGATGCCCGCGGCCTCGAGCTTCTCGGCGGCGTACTCCAGGTTGTTCAGGAAGGTGTTCTCGATGGTCGCGCAGTCGTAGCCCTGCGGGCGGATGCCGGCCAGGCAGTTGACCTGCTGGTTGCCCAGCACCTTGGCGTAGGCGATGGCCTTGTCGACACCGGCGCGGAATTCCTCGACGCGGTCCGGATGGCAGGCGATGCCGCGTTCGCCCTTGCCCCAGTCGCCGGCCGGCAGGTTGAACAGCACCTGCTGCAGGCCGTTGGCGTCCAGCTTGGCCTTGATGGCCTCGGCCTGGAAGTCATAGGGGAAGAGGTACTCGACACCGCTGAAACCGGCCTTGGCGGCGGCGTCGAAGCGGTCGAGGAAGTCCACTTCGGTGAACAGCATCGAGAGGTTGGCGCAGAAACGGGGCATGTCGGGGCCTCCTGGTGATGATTCTTCTTTCCTGGGGTGGGCCTGCGATGGGCGGGTCGTGGCTTTCCCTGCCACGGGATCCGCCCACGCGGGGCCCGGTACTTGCGTCAGTCCAGCAGCGAGATCGCAGTCGGGGCGTCGTCGCGGCTCTCGGCCAGCGCCTCGAACTCGTTGATGGCGTTGATCTCGGTGCCCATGGCGATGTTGGTCACGCGCTCCAGGATCACTTCCACCACCACCGGCACGCGGTGCTGCTGCATCAGTTCGCGGGCCTGGGCGAAGGCGGCGCCGATCTGGTTCGGGTCGAACACACGGATCGCCTTGCAGCCGAGGCCTTCCACCACCGCGACGTGGTCGACGCCGTAGCCGTTGAGTTCCGGTGCGTTGACGTTGTCGAACGCCAGCTGCACGCAGTAGTCGATCTCGAAGCCGCGCTGCGCCTGGCGGATCAGGCCCAGGTAGGAGTTGTTCACCAGCACGTGGATGTACGGCAGGTTGAACTGCGCACCGGCGGCCAGCTCCTCGATCATGAACTGGAAGTCGTAGTCGCCGGACAGCGCGACGACCTGGCGGCTCGGGTCGGCTTTCACCACGCCCAGCGCTGCCGGGATGGTCCAGCCGAGCGGGCCGGCCTGGCCGCAGTTGATCCAGTGGCGCGGCTTGTAGACGTGCAGGAACTGCGCGCCGGCGATCTGCGACAGGCCGATGGTGCTGACGTAGCAGGTGTCCTTGCCGAAGAACTCGTTCATCTCCTCGTACACGCGCTGTGGCTTGACCGGCACCTCGTCGAAGTGGGTCTTGCGCTGCAGGGTGCGCTTGCGCTCGCGGCAGGCTTCGACCCAGGCGCTGCGGTCCTTCAGCTTGCCGGCGGCTTTCCACTCGCGGGCTACTTCGAGGAAGGCATCCAGGGCGGAGCCGGCGTCGGAAACGATGCCCAGGTCCGGGGTGAACACGCGGCCGATCTGGGTCGGCTCGATGTCCACGTGAACGAAGGTGCGGCCCTTGGTGTAGACGTCGACGGAACCGGTGTGGCGGTTGGCCCAGCGGTTGCCGATGCCGAACACCATGTCCGATTCCAGCAGGGTGGCGTTGCCGTAGCGGTGCGAGGTCTGCAGGCCGCACATGCCAGCCATCAGCGGGTGGTCGTCGGGAATGGTGCCCCAGCCCATCAGGGTCGGGATGACCGGCACGCCGGTGATTTCGGCGAACTCGACCAGCTTGGCCGAGGCATTGGCGTTGATGATGCCGCCACCAGCGACGAGCAGCGGACGCTCGGCGGCATTGAGCAGGGCCAGCGCCTTCTCGGCCTGGGCAGGAGTGGCGCGCGGCTTGTGCACGGCGAGCGGTTCGTAGGCGTCGATGTCGAACTCGATCTCGGCCATCTGCACGTCGAACGGCAGGTCGATCAGCACCGGGCCGGGACGGCCGCTGCGCATTTCGTAGAAGGCTTTCTGGAAGGCGTAGGGCACCTGGCCCGGCTCCAGGACGGTGGTCGCCCACTTGGTCACCGGCTTGACGATGCTGGTGATGTCGACGGCCTGGAAGTCTTCCTTGTGCATGCGGGCACGCGGCGCCTGGCCGGTGATGCAGAGGATCGGGATGGAGTCGGCGGAGGCCGAGTACAGGCCGGTGACCATGTCGGTGCCGGCAGGGCCGGAGGTGCCGATGCACACGCCGATGTTGCCGGCGTTGGTGCGGGTGTAGCCTTCGGCCATGTGCGAGGCGCCTTCGACGTGGCGGGCCAGCACGTGGTCGATGCCGCCGATTTTCTTCATCGCGGCGTACATCGGGTTGATGGCAGCGCCCGGCACGCCGAATGCGGTGTCCACGCCTTCGCGACGCATGACCAGAACGGCTGCCTCGATTGCTCTCATTTTGGCCATGGCCTTTCCCCTTGAGTCGGTGGTTTATCTCGTTGGGGGCAAGGATGCCGACTGTGCCAAAACGGCGGAATTGATGGATACTTCAGTTCTGTCGATATCTGGAGTATCGAATGGACCGCTATACCCTCATCCGCAGTTTCGTCCTGGTAGCGGACAACGGCAGCTTCGCCGCGGCCGCCTTGAGCGAAGGCGTGACCCCGGTGGTCATGGGCCGGCGCCTGGACGCCCTGGAGCAACACCTCGGGGTCAAGCTGATGCACCGCTCGACCCGCGGCCTGCAATTGACCGACCTCGGCGAGCAGTACCTGGAGCGCGCGCGCAGCCTGCTCAAGGACTTCGACGAGGCCGACGCCAGCGTGACCCGCGGCGGCAACTCGGTACGCGGGCACCTGGTGGTGTCGGCCCCGGCGGCGTTCGGCCGGCGGCATATCGCGCCGCACGCACCGGCCTTCCTGGCGCGCTATCCGGACCTGAAGCTGTCGTTCAACTTCACCGACAGCCTGGTCGACCTGGTGCGCCAGGGCTACGACATGGGCATCCGCATCGGCGAGGTCACCGACCCCAACTACGTGGCGGTCAAGATGTTCCCCAACCGCCGCGTGGTCTGCGGCGCGCCGCGCTACTTCGAGCTGCACGGCGTGCCGCGCACCCTCGAGGACCTGGTGCGGCACAACTGCCTGGCGTTCAACCTGCAGGGCGGCCAGCAGCGCGGCTGGACCTTCCTGCGTGACGGCAAGCAGGTGGCGGTGCGGGTGTCGGGCAACCTCGACTGCAACGATGGCGAGCTGCTCTACGACTGGGTCAAGCAGGGCCTGGGCATCGGCTGGCGCTCGACCTGGGAGATCCAGGCCGAGCTCAAGGCCGGCGAACTGGTGACGGTGCTCGACGAGTACGAGATCCCGGCCTACGACATCCAGGCGGTGTATCCGCAGCAGCGCTACCTGCCGGCCAAGGTGCGTTTTTTCATCGACTACCTGAAGGCGATCTACAACACCCCGGGATACTGGGAAGCCCGGCATTCTTGAGCGGCTAGTCGATACTTTGATTGTCGATTTTTAGCTTGAAATGTTGTGTACAGATTGTCGCATGATTGTATTTATCGATTGCGTCCGGGATTGCCTTCGGCTATTGCATTAGGGGTCTTGCCATGCCGCGCCCACCCGCCGGGTGGGTGCGGGCGAACGCCTACTACAACTCCAAGAGGAAATTCCCGATGAGCGAAATCAACCTGAACACCGCGCTGGACATCACCCGCAACGCCCTGGCCGCGGGCCGTGAGCTGCATACCGCGCCGCTGACCGTGGCGGTGCTGGATGCCGGCGGCCACCTGGTGGCCCTGCAGCGCGAAGACGGCGCCAGCCTGCTGCGCCCGCAAGTGGCCATCGGCAAGGCCTGGGGCGCAGTGGCGCTGGGCAAGTCGTCGCGCGCGCTGGCGGCGGACGCTCAGCAGCGCCCGTCGTTCATCGCGGCGGTGAACACCCTGGCCCAGGGCAATGTGGTGCCGGCACCGGGCGGCGTGCTGATCCGCGATAGCGACAACCGCGTGCTGGGCGCCATCGGCATCAGCGGCGACGCTTCGGACATCGACGAACAATGCGCGATCCGCGGCATCCAGGCCGCCGGGCTGTTTGCTGACGCGGGCTAAGACTGCTGTTTACTGGGCTCCCGCGTTCGCGAGAGTGACGGAACTGAATCGTCATCCCCGCGAACGCGGGGACCCAAAGAAGTAGGGCGATAACCCGTTAATTGCCAAAGGGCGGGATGGACCTGTAGGAGCGAGCTTGCTCGCGAACGGTCCCGCAGCGGACTCGTTTCGCGAGCAAGCTCGCTCCTACGAAAAGCCGTTCAAACCCGTTGCGGGGTTGGCGCTTAGGCGCGAGTGCTAGAGCGGCAATGGCCGCAACCGCGCCTCGCCCTTGTCGGCCTCGCCGCCTTCCGGCGCGGTGCCGCGCAGCACCAGGCGGGTGATGGTCTCGGCGGCCGCCTCGAAGTCGGCGTCGCTGAGGCTTTCCTTGCCGGTGACCATGGATATCTGCCAGTCGAAGTCGGCGTAGGTCTGGGTCGCCGCCCAGATGGTGAACAGCAGGTGGTGCGGGTCCACCGGCGCCAGCAGGCCACGGTCGATCCAGCTTTGCAGGCAGGCGATGTTGCGCTGCGCCTGGGCGTTCAGCTCGTCCAGGTATTCCTTCGGCAGGTGCGGCGCACCGTGCATCAGCTCGCTGGCGAACACCTTCGAGGCGTGCGGCAGCTCCTGGGAAATGCGCACCTTGGAGCGGATGTACGACTTCAGCGCCTCGGCCGGCTCATCGTCATCGCGGAACGGCGCGGAAGCCTGCAGCAACGGCTCGACCACGCTCTCCAGCACGCTGCGGTAGAGGTTTTCCTTGGACTGGAAGTAGTAGTAGACGTTGGGCTTGGGCAGACCGGCGCGGGCCGCGATATCGCTGGTCTTGGTCGCGGCGAAGCCCTTCTCGGCGAACTCTTCGCTGGCGGCGCGGAGGATCAGGCGTCGGTTGCGTTCGCGGATGCTGGTCATGGTCCTGAGGCTACTCGTGCGCGGGCTGCCGCGTAGGTGGGGCGGCGATGGTAGCACCGGGCCGGCGGGCCTCTCAAGCAAGGTGCCGGAGAGAAGTTGACCCGCCGTTCAGTTTTTCTATACAGTCGGCCGCTCCGGTGTCCCGCCGGTGATCCACTTCCGCGAGCCTGCCGCCGCCATGACCGATACCCGCCTGGTCGACCCCTTCGGCCGTCGCATCACCTACCTGCGCTTGTCGGTCACCGACCGCTGCGATTTCCGCTGCACCTACTGCATGAGCGAAGACATGCAGTTCCTGCCGCGCGACCAGGTGCTCAGCCTGGAAGAGCTCTACGCCGTGGCCGACGCATTCATCGGCCTGGGTGTGCGGCGCATCCGCATCACCGGTGGCGAGCCGCTGGTGCGCAAGGGGCTTACCGGGCTGCTGGCGCGGCTGGGCGCACGCAACGAACTGGACGACCTGGCGATCACCACCAACGGCTCGCAACTGACCGAGCGCGCCGCCGAGCTGCGCGCCGCCGGCGTGCGCCGCCTGAACGTCAGCCTCGACTCGCTGCGCCGCGAACGCTTCGCCGCCTTCACCCGCAGCGATCGGCTGCCGCAGGTGCTGGATGGCATCGAGGCGGCGCGTGCGGCGGGCTTCGAGCGGATCAAGCTGAACTGCGTCGTGCAGAAAGGCCGCAATGACGACGAGGTCTGCGCGCTGACCGCCTTCGCCCTGGAGCGAGGCCTGGACATCAGCTTCATCGAGGAAATGCCGCTCGGCAGCATCGACAGCCACAGCCGCGCGCAGACCCTGTGCAGCAGCGACGAAGTGCGTGCGCGACTGGCCGAGCGCTGGGAGTTGCTGCCAAGCGCTGAACGCACGGGCGGCCCGTCACGCTACTTCCGCGTCGACGGTTTCGCCAGCCGCATCGGCTTCATCTCTCCGCACAGCCACAACTTCTGCGGCGACTGCAATCGCGTGCGCGTCACCGCCGAAGGCAAGCTGGTGCTTTGCCTGGGGCACGAAGGTGCGCTGGATCTTCGCCAGTTGCTGCGCAGCCATCCCGGCGACAACGAGCGCCTGCGCGCGGCGCTGGTCGATGCGCTGCAGCTCAAGCCGCAGCGCCACCACTTCGACGCCGCCGAGCAGGTGCAGGTGCTGCGCTTCATGAGCATGACCGGCGGCTGAGCCGCGCCGCGCGAAACAAGAACAACAAGATCGACAAGGAGAGAGCATGAAGCTCCAGGGTTTCGGCTGGGCGATGGTTGCCGCGCTGCCTTTTCCGGCGCTGGCGCAGACCTACGTGGTGGGTGTGGAGAACCTGGCATTCCTGCCGCACTACAGCACCGATGCGCAGGGGCGCTACCAGGGCTTTGCCCGCGAGCTGCTCGACCAGTTCGCCGCCAGCGCTGGTGTGCAGTTGGAGTACCGACCGTTGCCGGTGTCGCAGCTATTGCCGTCGTTGCTCACAGGTGAGGTGGACCTCAAGTACCCCGATAACCCGGATTGGGCCGGCGAAGAGAGGGCCGGGCACAGGCTGCGCTACAGCCAGCCGGTGGTGCAGTACGTCGATGGCGTGCTGGTTGCGCCCGAGCGAGTTGGTCAGGGGGTGACGGTGCTCAAGCGCCTGGCCGTGGTCGATGGCTGGTCGCCGTGGGGCTACGAGAAAGCCATCGACAGCGGCGGGGTGGAGCGCCTGCCCAGCGGCGACCTGCGGCAGATGATCCAGCAGGCGCTGAAGCACGAGGCCGATGGCGCCTACTTCAATGTGGTGGTCGCCACCTACTACCTGGACAACATCCGCGCCCGCCCGGGGGCGCTGGTCTTCGATCCGTCACTTCCGCATACGCGCAGCAGCTTCCGGCTTTCCAGCGAGCGACACCCCGAGTTGATCCAGCGCTTCGACCGCTTCCTGGTGGAGCATGCCGCCGACGTCGCCGCGCTGAAGGCGCGCTACGGCGTGGAGGCCAGCCTGGATCCGGCGCACCTGGGCGTCGAGCAATGGAAGCTCGACTACCTGGAGCGGCAGAAGGCGAAGCAAAAGACCGTTCCGTCGCCGTGACGGGCTTCCCGCCCGCTGCGCGCTTTCCCTAGAATCGCGCCTGCCCGCCAAGGTCGTCGGGCTGCGAGGCTGATGTGAGCGTGAGTCAACTGCGAATTCCACTGGGCGATTGCTGCCTGGTCTGCGATGGGTTCCGCCTGCAGGTGGCGGGCAGGCCGTCGCTGGATTTCGACGGCGATCTGCTCTGGGCCATCGAGCAACGCATCTGGCGTCCCTTGGCCGTGGAGCTGACCGAGCGCGCAGACGGCCGCTGGGTCCAGCCATTGCCGCTGGATCGTCAGCCGGCCTTCGGCCCTCAGCAGGTGATCGGCTGGCGTGAAGATGCGGTACAGCTCGATGCGCTGTCAGCTGCGCATGAGCCGGCGGATATTTTGGGCTGGTGTCAGTCCCGCTGGCCGCAGGCGGGCATCAATAAGTCGTCCATCGATCTCACCTCTTACGCCTGGGGGCGCCTGTTGCGCCTGGATCTTCGCCGCGCCGGTCTCGCGGCGGAGGGCGGTGAGCACTTCCTCCTTCCTCACGACGCTGCCTGCGTCTACCTCGGCTATTTCCAGCTGGACTGGCCGCGCCTGCGCTTCGAACTAAATTCTTAAGAGGAAATCTTACGAATCATGTCGAAAGCCGAGGGCAACCGCCGGCTCGACAGTGATGACGTGCGCCCGACTGGGCGGCGTCTTGATATCCGGGGTATTGCCCGGGTTCCTTGCGAAAGTGTCTTAGGAGAGGTTCCCCAGAATGACAATGACAAAGCGGGTAAAGCGTCTGGCAGCGGTGCTGATCGCTGCCCAGTTGGCCGTGGTGGCGGAGGTTCCGCTGGCGCAGGCGGCAATGGTGGGCACGGGTGAAGTGCTCGAGGCTCAGCAGCAACGCGTTGATCGTGAGCAATTGCTGCACATGCTGGACGACCAGGGCGTGCAGAAGAAACTGCAGTCCATGGGCGTGGAGCGCAGCAAGGTCGAGCAGCGCATCAAGAGCCTTTCCAATGAGGAGCTGGCGCAATTCAACCAGCAACTGGACCAGGCGCCGGCAGGCGGGATCATCGGCATCATCATCCTGTTCCTGCTGATCTTCGTGATCACCGACATGCTCTGCATCACGCACATCTTCACCTTCGTCCGGTGCCAGCGTTGAGTTACCGGGCGCTGCCCCTCGTCCTGGCCGCCGCGCTGCTTGGCGGTTGTGCCAGGACGCCGCAGCTGCCGGCGGACATCGATGCGCTGCCGTCGCGCGTCGAACTCACCGATGTGCAGTTCTTCCCCCAGCAGGAGTTCCAGTGCGGCCCGGCGGCGCTGGCGACCATGCTCAACCAGCGCGGCGTGCGGGTTACGCCGCGGCAGTTGAAGGAGCGGGTTTATATCCCGGGGCGCCAGGGGAGCCTGCAGGTCGAGCTGGTCGCGGCCACGCGCGAGCAGGGGCTGCTGGCTTATCCGTTGCGGCCAAAGCTGGAAGACGTGCTGAAGGAAGTCGCGGCCGGCAATCCGGTGCTGGTGCTGCAGAACAACGGCCTGGACTGGCTGCCGATGTGGCACTACGCAGTGGTGGTCGGCTTTGATCGCGACCGCCACGAACTGGTGCTGCGCTCGGGCATCACCCAACGCCTGGTGATCGACTACACGGCATTCGACGTTACCTGGGCGCGCAGCAATCGTTGGGCGATGGTGACGGTTCCGGCGGATCGTCTTCCGGCGACCGCCGACTCGTTGCGCTGGCTGCGTTCTGCGCACGACCTGGAAGAAACCGGGCAGAAACCGTTGGCCGACGAAGCCTACCGCACGGCGACGCACGCCTGGCCGAAGGAGCCGCTGGGCTGGTTCGCCCTGGCCAATTCGCGCTATGCAGCCGGTCACCTGG
This sequence comes from Pseudomonas sp. QL9, assembly GCF_041409665.1. NCBI lineage: Bacteria > Pseudomonadati > Pseudomonadota > Gammaproteobacteria > Pseudomonadales > Pseudomonadaceae > Pseudomonas > Pseudomonas sp. QL9. Next base: position 845,396 of record NZ_CP166971.1, on the reverse strand, counting down.
ACGAGGCGGAGGGCGCGCTGCGGCAGAGCCTTTCGGCGCGCCCGGACTTCGCTGCGGGCTGGTACAACCTCGCCAACGTGCTGGGCGAGCGGGGCTGCGCATCGCAGGCACAGGTGGCCGCGAGTTGTGCTCGTCAGCTGGCGCCGGGTGACTCGCGCTTTGCAGCGGCACCGGGCAGTGGGGCGGCGTCTGGGCAGTGCCAGGCGTTGCCGGCTTGCCCGGGGTCCTGAGCTCAGAAACGAAAACGGCGCCCGAAGGCGCCGTTTTCTTTGGCGGGGTGTGCGGATTACACGCCCAGCTTGTCACGCAGGCTGTAGTACCAGGCGCCGATCGCGGAGAACGGAACCTGGAACATGCGACCGCCCGGGAACGGGTAGTGCGGCAGGTCGGCGAAAGCGTCGAAACGCTCGGCCTGGCCACGCAGCGCCTCGGCCAGAACCTTGCCGGCGAGGTGGGTGTAGGTCACGCCGTGGCCGGAGCAGCCCTGGGAGTAGTAGATGTTGTCGCCGATACGGCCCACTTGCGGCAGACGCGAGAGGGTCAGCAGGAAGTTGCCGGTCCAGGCGAAGTCGATCTTCACGTTCTTCAGTTGCGGGAACACTTTCAGCATCTTCGGACGAATGATCGCCTCGATGTTCGACGGATCGCGCGCACCGTAGACCACGCCGCCACCGAAGATCAGGCGGTTGTCGCTGGTCAGGCGGTAGTAGTCCAGCAGGTAGTTGCAGTCCTCGACGCAATAGTCTTGCGGCAGCAGGGACTTGGCCAGGTCGGCGCTCAGCGGCTCGGTGGTGATCACCTGGGTGCCGCACGGCATGGACTTGGAGGCCAGTTCCGGCACCAGGCCGCCCAGGTAGGCGTTACCGGCAACCACAACGAACTTCGCCTTCACGCGGCCTTGCGGGGTGTGAACCACCGGGTTGGCTCCGCGATCGATGCGCACGGCGGGGCTCTGTTCGTGAATCACGCCGCCGAGCGATTCCACGGCTGCCGCTTCGCCCAGGGCGAGGTTCAGCGGGTGGATGTGGCCGCCGCTCATGTCGAGCATGCCGCCGACATAGCTGTCGGTCGCGACGATCTCGCGCATGCGCTTGGCATCCATCAGTTCCAGCTGGGTGTGGCCGAAGCGCTCCCAGAGCTTCTTCTGCGACTCCAGGTGACCCATCTGCTTGGCGCTGAGAGCGGCGAACACGCCACCGTCCTTCAGGTCGCACTGGATGTTGTACTTGGCGATGCGCTCGCGAATGATGCGGCCGCCTTCGAAGGCCATCTGGCCGAGCAGTTGGGCCTGCTTCGGGCCGACAGTGCGTTCGATGACGTCGATGTCGCGGCTGTAGCTGTTGACGATTTGACCACCGTTACGGCCGGACGCGCCGAAGCCGACCTTGGCGGCCTCGAGGACGGTGACCTTGAAGCCGTTTTCCAGCAGGAAGAGGGCGGTGGACAGACCTGTGTAACCGGCGCCGATGATGCACACATCGGTTTCGGTCTCACCCTGGAGTTCCGGACGCGCCGGCACCGGATTGGCGGAGGCTGCGTAATAGGAAGTGGGGTAGGGAGTGTGCGGCATATTGCACCTGTGTTTGTTATTTTTTACGAGACGAACGAATGCTACCTGAGTCGAATTCCGGCGGCTAGTGCCTGTGCAAAATAATTTACGGAAGGTCGAACATAAAAAAATTCACTTTTTCAGTGGCTTAGCGAAAAAAGTGCTTGACGCTACAAAAGCGTCGCGTAGAATGCGCCCCACACGACAGGCACATAGCTCAGTTGGTTAGAGCACCACCTTGACATGGTGGGGGTCGTTGGTTCGAGTCCAATTGTGCCTACCAAATCTGCTGCTTAGGCAGCACCGAAAAGGGCGATCCGAAAGGATCGCCCTTTTTGTTTTGGGCGATTTTTGGCCAATGCATCGGGGCGCGCCCTTCGGTCTACAGCCACAGGCCGGCTCCCATCTTCTGGTATAGCACCAGCCCCTTCGCGTGCCCGGCCTGCTGCAGTCCGGTCATCGACGCTCCCAGGCAGCCGCTCTGTCTGAACCTGTTCGCCCTCCTATATAGAAAGCAAAACGCAGTCGATAGCCATCAGTGGGGTGTTGTCGACCTTCGTCAGATGACCGCGTGGGTTGGCGATGTTGGAATGGGGGTGGTTGGATGCTGGAGGAGGGCTTGCTCGGCTGCGGGAGCGGCGGGAGATGGAGGTCGGGAGCGGCCTCTGACAGAGCTCACTTCATCGCATTGCTTTCTGCACTTTCGATTTCGTACTGCCGGCATTTTTGCTCGGCACTGGCGAAGGCCTGGTCGGGCGTTTGGTTACCGCGATAGCCGAAGCGCAGGAAGTACCTCACTACTACCTTGGTGTCCGCATCGTACTTGCTGCTGCCTTGGTCGACGGCCGCAATGGCCTGTTCCTCGGTGGTGCCCTGGTCTCGATACATGGCGCCGGCGCGAGCGAACAGCCCTATGCCCGTGCAAAACTCGGAGGCTTGGCTGCTTGTCGCAAGGATCAGCAGCATGACCAAGACGAATAGTTTCTTCATATACGCTCATTGAGCCTGCTGGCGCGGATCCTAATAAGAGTATGGAGCCTACTAGGGCGGCTTGCCGGCCTCGCGGGTGCTTTTTCTCTGCGGGCAGTTGAGGGTGTTCGTCATCAGGGCTGCTTGCTCTATTGCCCTTTTGATTGGGGCAGGATGATCCTTCCGCACTTCATTCCGCGGATTAGGCTGCGTCGTAGGCGTCAGGCAACCTTGGAGTCGTGATGAATGCTGCTGAGCAGCGCGCGGATGGCGTTGCGCGGCATCGGCCGGCCGGTCAAGTAGCCCTGGATCAGCCGGCAGCCGTTGTCCTGCAGCCAGGCCAGTTGCTCGGCGGTTTCCACGCCCTCGGCGATGATCGGGATGTTCAGCGATTCGCCGATGCCGATGATGGCGCGAACGATGGTCTGGCAGTCGTGGCGCTCGAGCACCCCGCTGATGAAGGAGCGGTCGATCTTCATCTTGTCGAACGGGAAGCGCAGCAGATAGTTGAGCGAGGCGAAGCCGGTGCCGAAATCGTCCAGCACTATCTGTACGCCCAGGCTGCGTAGCTCGCCCAGGATGGCGACGTTCTCTTCGGATGCCTCCAGCACCGTGCTCTCGGTGACCTCCAGCATCAGGTTGCCCGCCGGCAAGCCGAATTCGGCCAGCGTTTCCGCGACCAGGGTGGGCAGGGCGCGGTTGATCTGCAGCGGCGAGACGTTCACCGACACCTTCACGTCCTGCGGCCAGCGCGCCGCTTCGCGACAGGCTTCGCGCAACACCCAGGTACCGATGGGGATGATCATGCCGTTCTTCTCCGCCAGGGGGATGAACTCTGAAGGCGGCACGCTGCCCAGTTGTGGATGGTTCCAGCGCAGCAGGGTCTCGAAGCTGGCGATGCACCGTTCGGGAGATTGCACGATGGGCTGGTAGGCCAGTGACAGCTCGCCGAATTGCAGGGCGTTGCGCAGGTTGAGTTGCGGCGGGCTGTAAAGCGAAGGAAGACTGGCCTCAAGCTCGGGTGAGTACTTCTGCCATTTGTCCATCGGCAATCCGTGCGCGCTACGTTTGGCGAGGATGGCATTGCGTAGCACGCGGTCGGCGCTCATCTGTTCTTCTGATGTTGAGGCCAGGCCGGCAGTGACTTCCAGCGAAAGCGTGCGCTCCTCAAGGCCGAAGGGTTCGCGCAATCGGCTGATGGCGTTCTGGATCATCGATGTCAGATGTTCGCCTTCCAGCTGTTGCGGCAGCACTACGGCAAATTCGTCGGCGCCCAGGTGGGCTAGCAGCTCGGCTTGCGGGAAACAGTCTTCCAGGCGCCCGGCAAAAGCCTTGAGCAGGGCGTCGACGTCGCGCGGATCGAGGCCGTTGCGCAGTTGTTCGAAACCTTCGATGTCGAAGGTGATCAGCGTTGGAAGGCTCTCGCCGAGATGGTAGTGACTGAGCTTCTCGGAAAGCGCGCGCAGCAGGGCCTGGCGGTTCGGCAGGCCGCTGATGGGGTCGCGGTCGGTCTCCTGGGAGATCTTCTGGTCGCGCTGGATCAGTGCGGAGATGCAATTGGCGAGGTCGCACAGATGTCCTAGCTCGTCTTCGCGCACGCTGCGCGGCTGGGTATCGACTATGCAGAGCACGCCCAGGGCGCGACCGTCTGCATCCTTGACCGCGACACCCGCGTAGAAGCGGAAACCCAGCGGGCCGGTGACTAGTGGGTTGTCCTGGAAGTCTGGGTGGCGGGATGCGTCTTCGACGATCATCACGCCGCCGGGCCGGAGGCTGCAGCGGGCGCAGAAGGAGTCTTCGCGCGGTGTGCTCAGGCCGTGGGGCAGGCCGCTGGCGGAGAGAAGCCAGGCGCGTTTGGCAGCAATCAGCGAGATGGCCGAAATCGGCACGCTATATAGATGTGCAGCCAGTCGGGTGAAGGTGTCGAACTGCGGGTTGGCCGGTGTGTCCAGGTAGCCGCTGCTATATAGAGATCGCAGGCGCTCCTGCTCGTCCGCCGCAACCGGGAAGAGTGAAGCGGGCTCATGCGACGCGGCGCTGTCGGAGGTGCGGGGTGGAAAAGGCATCTCCTTTCCCTGGGGCTCTTCGCTATGCATCGAGTATCCCTCTTGAGCCATTCCTGTCCCTGGTGCTGTCGTGGGCCGGTCGGGCGACGCTTGAGAGGCGTCCGGGCGGAACAGGCTGTCGACGAAAAAACAGTGTAGTTTGCCTGGCGAAAGTGGAGTGGTTCTGCCGCTCATGGTCGTGCTGCAAGGCTTGCGGCAGGTTTCTGGAGGTTCTATGCGGGGTTGGTCGAGGTTGGGCGTGGCGCTGCTGGGAATGGGGGCAGCCTTTGTCGCGTGGTCGGCCGAGGAGGGTGTGGTGAGCTGGCCGGCGGGGTGGCAGGTTTCGCGCTCGCCGGAGGCTCCGACGGATGACGTGCCGCTGGTGCGCGAGCGGGGCGTCAAGCTGGCGGCTGACGGTACTCAGGTGCTTGTCATGGAAGTCACCCGCAGTCGCCTGGCGGCTTCGCATGATGTGGACATGCAGCGAGTGATCCTGCAGATGCGCAAGTCATTGCAGATTGATTTTCTTCGCCAGGGGCTCCAGGCGGCTTGTAGCAAGCCGAAGGATGCGACCTTGGGAGGGTTGGCGGCGGTGGAGTTGATCTGCTCGGTGAGCCAGAACGGCAATGAGGTGCTGAAGCAGGTGTTGCAGGTGGCGGTCGGCAAGGAGGCGGCTTATTCGCTGAGCTATGCCTCCCCGGCGGCGCAGTATCAGGAGCAGAAGGCCGATATAGAGGCTGTGAAGTCTGCTTTGAAATTGCAGTAGTAAATGCTGCAGATATGAAAAGCCCCGCTCGATGCGGGGCTTTGCGTTTGCCTTGGCGATCAGGCGGCGAGCGAGGTCTGCACACGCTCGATAACGGCTTGCAGCGGCTCCGGGTTCTGATACTGCTGCGGATAAAGGCGCTCGCTGTGGCGGGCGATACCGTGCTCATTGACCAGCGTGAAGCTGAAACTGTCTTTGCGCGCGGCCATGATGATGCAGTTGAGCGGGGCGAATGCCACCTTGAGGGTGCGGATCGCCTCCTGGATCTGGATGGTCTTTTTCATGTTGTCTTGGTCTTCCAAACTGTAACGGTGCTATAGACCGTTCGAATCGTAAAAAACTCCGGTCAATTGAGGATGCGTTAGCTCTGTGACTGGAATATGGCAGCGAATGAAAACTTCAGGTTGTTCGTCAGGTATGCGCAGGCGAAGGATGGCAATCCTGAAAGCTTCAGCTGCTGGCGTCGATCTGGCGATCCGAGTCGGGATCGAGCCTGGGAGGATGTCGACGTTCTGCTGGCTATTGGCCGAGGCCCTGTGGATCCCAGTAGCGTGCCCAATCGGGGAGGTGCTGGGAGGGGCGACCTTGGTTCGTAACTCGCGGCGCGGATTCTACGCGATTGATCAGATTTTATTCAAGTCGAGTTTGTAAGGAAGAATGAAAAAGGGCGCCTTTGGGCGCCCTTTGTGAATCAGCTCTGCAGCCAGGATTCGACGGTTGCAGCGCCGTGCTGCTGTTTCCAGGCTTTCAGGGTCTTGTGGTTACCGCCCTTGGTCTCGATGACTTCACCGGACTGCGGGTTCTTGTAGACCTTCAGTTGGCGAGTACGGCGCGGCGCGACTGCTGCGGGCACGGCATTGCGGGTGCCATGCGGATCGAGAATCTCGACCACGTTGCGCAGGTTCATGCCGTATTCGTCCATCAGGGCCTGCAGTTCGTCCTTGAATTCCAGTTCTTTCTTCAGGCTGCTGTCGCTTTTCAGCTTTTCCAGCAGGGCCAGTTGTTCTTTGAGCAGGCGCTCGGCTTCGCGGAATTCTGCAAGTTTGGACATTGATGCACTCCAGGAGGGTCTTTCCGAAACGCTTGCCGAATGAGTCGAGAGTGACGAATTCGGGATTCGGAATTTTTATGGGCGCGAAATTATTAATTTAAAGCGGCCGACTGTGCAATCTCTTCGCATGCCGTTTCTACTTCGTCTCAAGAATTGACGAAGACCATTTCGATTGCCGACTTTATTGCTGACCCCGGATGCGCGGATAATTGCGTTCAATCAATAAAGGGCGAGCTCTTGCGAACGATCTCGCCCGCGTTTTGCGTGTGTTGTTCAAGAGGTAGAACGATGTCTTCCCCGTTGTTGAGCTTGCGCCTGAATGGTCGTGACTTCTCGTGTCAGGTAGAGGGGGAGGGGGCGCCCCTGGTAATGGTGCACGGCTCCCTTTGCGATTACCGCTATTGGCAATGGCAATTACGCGGGCTGGGTGAGCACTGCCGGCTGATAGTGCCGAGCTTGCGTCACTATTATCCGGAGGCTTGGAGCGGCGAGGGCGGCGATTTCACTACGCACCAACATGTAGAGGATCTGCTGGCATTGCTCGACTGGATTGGCGAGCCGGCGCATCTGCTGGGGCATTCGCGTGGCGGCAATCTCTGCTTGAGGGTGGCGTTGGCGGCTCCCGAGCGTTTGCGCTCGCTGGTGTTGGCCGATCCGGGTGGCGACTTCGCGGCAGATGTGTTTCGTGCGGCAGGTATGGTCGCTCCGGTCGCGCCGGCCGAGCGCAATCGTTTTCGCGAGCAGGCGCTACAGCTGATCAGGCAGGGCGAGCGAGAGGCTGGATTGCAGCTGTTCGTCGACACCGTGAGCGGTGAAGGCGTCTGGCAGCGGTCTTCCCGGCATTTTCGCGAAATGGCGGCGGACAACGCCATGACCCTGATAGGCCAGGTTGCCGATCAGCCTGAGCCTCTCTCGCTTGCGGCGTTGTCCGGTCTGGATGTGCCCACGCTACTGATCAGTGGCGAGCGCAGTCCGGAGCCATTTCCCAGCGTGGCAGAGGCGCTGCACAAGGTGCTTCCGGTTGCTCAGGTGGCGCGCATCGCCGGTGCCTCGCACGGGATGAACGCCACTCGTCCAGCGGCCTTCAATCGTGCAGTGCTGGGTTTCATCGCTACGCTCTAGCTGCCGCTCGTCAGTTTCGGCGAGTTGCAGTACCATGCACGCTTCATTTTGGCCTGGAGCTTCCGGGCCCCAATTCGATCTTCCAGTGATCTCCGTCCGCGCGCGAATGCGCAGGGTGCCGACAAGGCGCCTGCCACTGTGAGGCAGGCACGCCCGGCGGGCGACGCTTACTGGCACATCCCAACCCATGTGGCCTTTCGTAGGGGTCACCACTAGGAGAGGAGGCGCCATGCCCATCATTACTCTTCCCGACGGTAGTCAGCGGTCTTTCGATCACCCGGTCAGCGTGGCCGAGGTGGCGCAATCCATTGGTGCGGGCCTGGCCAAGGCCACCGTGGCCGGCAAGGTCAACGGCAAGCTGGTCGATGCCTGCGATCCGATCGAGCACGACGCGACCCTGCAGATCATCACCCCGAAGGACGAGGAAGGGCTGGAAATCATCCGCCACTCGTGCGCGCACCTGGTCGGCCATGCGGTCAAGCAGCTGTACCCGACTGCCAAGATGGTCATCGGTCCGGTCATCGATGAAGGCTTCTATTACGACATCTCGTTCGAGCGTCCCTTCACGCCTGACGATATGGCGGCGATCGAGAAGCGCATGGCCGAGTTGATCGACAAGGACTACGACGTCATCAAGAAGATGACTCCGCGCGCCAAGGTCATCGAGGTCTTCAAGTCCCGCGGCGAGGAATACAAGCTGCGCCTCATCGACGACATGCCCGATGAGAAGGCCATGGGCCTTTACTACCACGAAGAGTACGTGGACATGTGCCGTGGTCCGCACGTGCCCAACACTCGTTTCCTCAAGGCATTCAAGCTGACTAAGATCTCCGGCGCCTACTGGCGCGGCGATTCGAAGAACGAGCAGCTGCAGCGTATCTACGGCACGGCGTGGGGCGACAAGAAGCAGCTGGCGGCATACGTCCAGCGCATCGAGGAAGCTGAGAAACGCGACCACCGCCGCATCGGCAAGCAGCTGGACCTGTTCCACCTGCAAGAAGAAGCGCCGGGCATGGTCTTCTGGCACCCCAACGGCTGGACGGTTTATCAGGTGCTCGAGCAGTACATGCGCAAAGTGCAGCGCGAGCACGGTTATGTGGAGGTTCGTACCCCTCAGGTCGTCGACCGCATTCTTTGGGAGCGTTCGGGCCACTGGTCGAACTACGCCGAGAACATGTTCACCACTTCGTCGGAAAGTCGCGATTTCGCGGTCAAGCCGATGAACTGCCCGTGCCACGTGCAGATCTTCAACCAGGGCCTGAAGTCCTACCGCGATCTGCCGCTGCGCCTGGCTGAGTTCGGCGCCTGCCATCGCAACGAGCCCTCGGGCGCGCTGCACGGCATCATGCGCGTTCGTGGCTTCACCCAGGATGACGCACACATCTTCTGCACCGAAGAGCAGGTGAAGAAGGAAGCTGCCGACTTCATCAAGCTGACCCTGCAGGTCTACTCCGACTTCGGCTTCTCCGACATCTCCATGAAGCTGTCGACCCGCCCGGCCAAGCGCGTGGGTTCCGAAGAGCTGTGGGATCGCGCCGAGCGCGCGCTGGCCGATGCGCTGGACGAGTCGGGCCTGGAGTGGGAATACCAGCCGGGCGAGGGCGCTTTCTACGGTCCGAAGATCGAGTTCACCCTCAAGGATTGCCTGGGCCGTAACTGGCAGTGCGGGACCCTGCAATACGACCCGAACCTGCCCGAGCGACTGGATGCCAGCTATATCGCCGAAGATAACAGCCGTACCCGTCCGGTAATGCTGCATCGCGCGATCCTTGGCTCCTTCGAGCGCTTCATCGGTATGCTCATCGAGCACTACGCCGGCCTGTTCCCAGCCTGGCTCGCGCCGACCCAGGCGGTGGTGATGAACATCACTGATAAACAGGGCGAATGGGCGGAAGAAGTGGTCCGCCAGCTCGAGCAAAGCGGATTCCGTGCCAAGTCCGACTTGAGAAACGAGAAAATCGGCTTTAAAATCCGCGAGCATACTTTGCTCAAGGTTCCCTATCTCCTAGTTATTGGGGATCGGGAGGTTGAATCGAAGGCCGTCGCCGTACGTACGCGCGAAGGGGAAGACCTCGGCTCGATGCCGCTTTCCCAGTTCGTCGAGCTACTGACTGGGGCGGTTTCCCGGCGTGGTCGCCAAGACTTGGAGTAATCATTATTAAGCGTGAAATGAGACAGGATAAGCGGGCTCTCCCGAAACCGCCGATCAACGAGAACATCACCGCACGTGAAGTGCGCCTGATCGGTGCTGACGGTCAGCAGATCGGTGTAGTCACCCTCGACGAGGCACTGCGCCACGCCGAAGAGGCCAAGCTGGACCTGGTGGAAATCTCTGCTGATGCGGTGCCTCCTGTCTGCCGCATCATGGATTACGGCAAGCACCTGTTCGAGAAGAAGAAGCAGGCGGCGGCTGCGAAGAAGAACCAGCACCAGCAACAGATCAAAGAAATCAAATTCCGACCAGGGACGGAAGAAGGGGATTACCAGGTAAAACTACGCAACCTGGTACGTTTCCTGAGTGATGGGGACAAGGCCAAGGTATCCTTGCGATTCCGTGGCCGTGAGATGGCCCACCAGGAGCTGGGCATGGAGCTGTTGAAGCGGGTCGAAACCGATCTCGCTGAATTCGGCACCGTGGAACAGCATCCTAAGCTGGAAGGACGCCAGCTGATGATGGTCATCGCTCCCAAGAAGCGTAAATAACCTCCCGGGCACTGGCAGGCCTGATGGTTATCAGTTGTTAACGAATGCGGAGTACCAAACATGCCAAAGATGAAAACCAAGAGTGGCGCTAAGAAGCGCTTCAAAGTGACTGCTGGTGGCATCAAGCACAAGCACGCTTTCAAGAGCCACATCCTGACCAAAATGACCACCAAGCGTAAGCGTCAACTGCGCGGCACCTCGCTGCTCGCGAAGTCTGATGTACGCCGTGTAGAACGCTCGCTGCGTCTGCGTTGATTTTTGGAGGATATGTAAATGGCTCGTGTTAAGCGTGGCGTGATCGCCCGTCGTCGTCACAAGAAGATTCTGAAACTCGCCAAAGGCTACTACGGCGCGCGTTCGCGCGTGTTCCGCGTTGCCAAGCAGGCGGTGATCAAGGCCGGCCAATACGCCTACCGTGACCGTCGTCAGCGCAAGCGTCAGTTCCGCGCCCTGTGGATCGCTCGTATCAACGCCGGTGCTCGTATGAACGGTCTGTCCTACAGCCGTCTGATCGCTGGCCTGAAGAAGGCGGCCATCGAGATCGACCGTAAGGTCCTGGCCGATCTGGCTGTGAACGAAAAAGCGGCGTTTACCGCGATTGTCGAGAAAGCGAAGGCCAGCCTGGCTTAAGCCCTACGACAGTTACCGGATCTCGGTCCGGAGGTAACGTCACCGATAGGGGAAGAGCCTTACCGCTCTTCCCCTATTTTTGTATCTGGAGTTGGTACATGGAAAACCTGGACGCGCTGGTCTCGCAGGCCCTGGACGCCGTGCGGAACACCGAAGACGTCAACGCCCTGGAGCAGATCCGGGTTCACTACCTCGGCAAGAAAGGCGAGCTGACTCAGGTGATGAAGACCCTGGGCGACCTGCCGGCCGCAGAGCGCCCCAAGGTCGGTGCGCTGATCAACGTTGCCAAGGAAAAGGTTCAGGACGCGCTGAACGCCCGCAAGACCGACCTTGAAGGCGCGGCGTTGGCAGCCAAACTGGCGGCTGAGCGTGTCGACGTGACCCTGCCGGGCCGCGGCCAGTCCTCCGGTGGCCTGCATCCGGTCACCCGTACCAAGGAGCGCATCGAGCAGTGCTTCACTCGTATCGGTTACGAAGTAGCCGAGGGGCCGGAAGTCGAAGATGACTACCACAACTTCGAAGCGCTCAATATCCCCGGCCACCATCCGGCGCGGGCGATGCACGACACCTTCTATTTCAACGCGAACATGCTGCTGCGTACCCACACCTCGCCGGTGCAGGTGCGTACCATGGAGAGCCAGCGCCCGCCGATCCGCATCGTCTGCCCCGGTCGTGTGTACCGCTGCGACTCCGACCTGACCCACTCCCCGATGTTCCACCAGATCGAAGGTCTGCTGATCGACGAAGACGTCAGCTTCGCGGATCTGAAAGGTACCATCGAGGAGTTCCTGCGCGCCTTCTTCGAGAAAGAGTTCTCGGTGCGCTTCCGTCCGTCCTTCTTCCCGTTCACCGAGCCTTCGGCTGAGGTCGATATCCAGTGCGTGCTGTGCAGCGGCAAAGGCTGCCGCGTGTGCAAGCAAACGGGCTGGCTGGAAGTGATGGGTTGCGGAATGGTGCATCCGAACGTGCTGCGCATGTCCGGCATCGATCCAGAAAAGTACCAGGGCTTCGCCTTTGGCATGGGTATCGAGCGTCTGGCCATGCTGCGCTACGGCGTCAATGACTTGCGCCTGTTCTTCGACAACGACCTGCGCTTCCTCGGGCAATTCCGCTAGGCCGCGCACGACGTCAACGAATTATTAGGAGAGCAGGATGAAATTCAGTGAACAGTGGCTGCGGAGCTGGGTGAATCCGCAGGTTTCCCGTGACGAGCTGGTTGCTCGTCTGTCCATGGCAGGCCTTGAGGTCGATGCCGTGATTCCCGTAGCCGGCGTCTTCAGCGGCGTGGTTGTGGGTGAGGTGCTCAGCACCGAGCAGCACCCGGATGCAGACAAGCTGCGCGTGTGCCAGGTCAGCAATGGCAGCGAGACCTTCCAGGTCGTCTGCGGTGCGCCGAATGTGCGCCCGGGCCTGAAGATCCCCTTCGCCATGATTGGCGCAGAGCTTCCGGGTGACTTCAAGATCAAGAAGGCCAAGCTGCGTGGCGTTGAGTCCAACGGCATGCTGTGCTCGGCCAAAGAGCTGGAAATCAGCGACGACAACGCAGGGCTCATGGAGCTGGCGGCCGATGCCCCGGTGGGTGCGAGCATTCGCGACTACCTGGAGCTGGATGACGCCTCGATCGAGATCGGTCTGACCCCAAACCGCGGTGACTGCCTGTCGCTGACCGGTCTTGCTCGCGAAGTCGGCGCGCTGTACGCAGCGCCCGTTACCTTCGTTGACGTAAAGCCGGTTGCACCGAGCATCGATGATATTCGTTCCATCGAACTGCTGGCGCCGAGCGCCTGCCCGCGCTACCTCGGCCGGGTTATCCGCAATGTCGACCTGAGCAAGCCGACCCCGCTGTGGATGGTTGAGCGCCTGCGACGTTCGGATATCCGTAGCATCGACGCAGCAGTGGACATCACCAACTACGTGATGCTCGAGCTGGGCCAGCCGATGCATGCCTTCGATCTTGATGAGATCAAGGGCGGCATTCGTGTGCGTATGGCTGAAGAGGGCGAGAAGCTGGTCCTGCTGGACGGCCAGGAAGTGGCTCTGCGCGGCGATACCCTTGTGATTGCCGACCACGAGCGCGCGCTGGCTATGGCTGGCGTGATGGGCGGCGAGCACAGTGGTGTCAGTGAGAAGACTCGCGATCTGTTCCTGGAAAGCGCCTTCTTCGACAACATCGCTGTCGCTGGCAAGGCTCGCTCGTATGGCCTGCACACCGACGCCTCGCATCGCTACGAGCGTGGCGTGGACTTCGCGCTGGCCCGTCGCGCCATGGAGCGCGCCACCGAACTGCTGCTGCAGATCGTGGGTGGGCAGGCCGGTCCTGTTACCGAGCAAGTCAGCGAGGCGCATCTGCCGAAGCTTGAGCCGGTGGTGCTGCGTGCCGAGCGTGTCGAGCAGATGCTGGGCATGAAGATGGACGCTACGGAAATCGAGCGCCTGCTCTCCGCGCTGGAGTTCCAGGTGAAATCTGATGGGGAAGGGCGCTGGACGGTGGGAGTTCCCAGTCATCGCTTCGACGTTTCCCTGGAGGTCGACCTGATTGAAGAGCTCGGTCGCCTGTATGGCTACAACCGCCTGCCGGTACGTTATCCGCAAGCGCGCCTGGCCCCGAACAACAAGTCCGAGACCCAGGCAGAGCTGCCGGCGCTGCGCCGTCTCCTGATTGCTCGCGACTATCAGGAAGCCATTACCTACAGCTTCATCGATCCGAAGTGGTTCGAGCTGTTCCACCCGGGCGTAAAGCCCTTGACGCTGGCTAACCCGATCTCTGCAGATATGGCCGCCATGCGCGCCTCGCTGTGGCCGGGCCTGGTCAAGGCGCTGCAGCACAACCTGAACCGTCAGCAAACCCGTGTTCGCTTGTTCGAAAGCGGCCTGCGTTTTGTCGGGCAGCTTGAGGGGCTGAAGCAGGAAAACATGCTGGCCGGTGTGATCTGCGGCGGCCGTCAGCCTGAGGGCTGGGCGAACGTGCGTGATAACGTCGACTTCTTCGATATGAAAGCCGATGTTGAGGCGCTGCTGGCCAGTGCTAGCGCAGCCGACAGCTTCACCTTTGTCCCGGGCGAGCACCCGGCGCTGCACCCGGGGCAGACTGCTCGTGTGGAGCGTGAGGGTGAACTGGTGGGTTACGTGGGAGCGCTGCACCCGGAGCTTGCCAAGGCGCTGGGCTTGGATCGCCCGGTGTATCTGTTCGAACTAGTGCTGGGTGAGCTGGTGCGTGGCCGACTGCCGAAGTTCAGTGAACTGTCGCGCTTCCCGGAAGTGCGCCGCGATCTGGCGCTGGTTGTGAATCGCGATGTTCCGGCCGAATCGATCCTCGCGACTATTCGCGAGGAGGCGGGGGAGTGGCTCACGGACCTCAGGCTGTTTGACGTCTATCAAGGTAAAGGCATTGATCCGCTTGGAAAAAGCTTGGCGGTTGGCTTGACCTGGCAGCATCCATCACGCACTCTTAATGATGACGAGGTGAACGCGACTACGCTGCAAATCGTTGCCTCGCTGGAGCAAAGGTTCAACGCCACGTTAAGGAAGTAGCGTATGGGGGCTCTGACGAAAGCTGAGATTGCCGAACGTCTGTATGAAGAGCTGGGCCTGAATAAACGGGAAGCCAAGGAACTGGTGGAGCTCTTCTTCGAAGAGATCCGCCAGGCGCTGGAGCATAACGAACAGGTGAAACTGTCCGGTTTCGGCAATTTTGACCTGCGCGACAAACGCCAGCGCCCTGGGCGCAACCCCAAGACCGGGGAAGAGATCCCGATCACGGCTCGCCGCGTCGTCACCTTTCGTCCAGGCCAGAAACTAAAAGCCAGGGTTGAGGCTTATGCTGGAACCAAGTCATAACGCCGAACTGCCTGCGATTCCGGGCAAACGCTACTTCACCATCGGTGAGGTAAGTGATCTGTGCGCAGTCAAACCGCACGTGCTGCGTTATTGGGAGCAGGAGTTCCCGCAGCTCAACCCGGTCAAGCGTCGCGGAAATCGCCGCTATTATCAGCGCCAGGATGTGCTGATGATTCGCCAGATCCGCGCGCTGCTTTACGATCAAGGCTTCACCATCGGTGGGGCGCGTCAGCGCCTCTCTGGTGACGAAGCGCGTGAAGACGTAACCCAGTACAAGCTGCTCATTCGTCAGATGATCACCGAGCTGGAAGACGTTCTGCAGGTGCTACGCAAGTAGCTGAAAAAAATCAGGAAAGTACTTTGCCGAATGGATTCCTTGCGGTATAGTGCGATCCGCTTACCGGGCAACCGGAAGTAACGTCGGGGCGTAGCGCAGCCTGGTAGCGCACTTGCATGGGGTGCAAGGGGTCGAGTGTTCGAATCACTCCGTCCCGACCAAATTCGGCAAAAAGGCCGGTCAGAAATGACCGGCCTTTTTTGCATTTGGCAGTTCTAAATTGCCTGGCTTCTCTTCTCCTTATCCTGCTGGGATGCGCTGCATCTGCATGTCTTTGACGCCCAGTCGTTCTAGCTTGAGTGTTTCGGCGCTCTTGGTCGTTGGTTTGCCTCCTGGTTCTATGTTTGCGCCTCATTCTGGTGTTGGATGTCCTGTGGAGGGTGATTTCTACTGGTCTCTGTGGTGTCGTCTGGTTCGATGGGGTATGCCTTATGTAGCTGTGTATAGGCTGCGATCGATTGCAGTTGGTGGTGGGGCTGTTGCTGCTTGTGCGCTTTAGGGGCTGTAAGCGCTTTCGCTTGTGCGGCGGCATTTGCCTATCTATTGCGAGAAAAAGGTGGGCGCGCTTGTTTGGTCTCGCGCTGAAAATTCTTTCAGAAAGTCGTTGACGGGCATTTTTAAGTCCCTATAATGCGCACCACTCCCAGCGACGAAGCGCTGAAAGAGCTTGAAAATCAAGCACTTACAGGTTCTCGAGGCTGAGAGTGGTGGTCCGGCAGGCGACTCGCTTGCCGCTTTCTCTTGTTCGCCTCTGCGGGCTCGATGAAAGAAGATCGCCGAGGTGCTTGACAGCGAAATTCAACGCTGTAATATGCTCCTCCCGCTGACGAGAAGCGTTGCTGCTCGAAAGCGCAAGCGGTTGAGTAGAAAAGAGATTTTCGAAAAACAGCTTGACAGCAAGAAGGGCTGCTGTAGAATGCGCGGCCTCGGTTGAGACGAAAGACTTCGCCGAAACGCTCTTTAACAAGTTGAATCAAGCAATTCGTGTGGGTGCTTGTGAGTTAAGACTGGTGATCGCAAGATTATCAGCATCACAAGTAACACTCGTGAATTCGAGAGTTTTTTGCGATTGCTGAGCCAAGTTTAGGGTTTTCTCAAAACCCAATCAGTATTGAACTGAAGAGTTTGATCATGGCTCAGATTGAACGCTGGCGGCAGGCCTAACACATGCAAGTCGAGCGGATGAAGGGAGCTTGCTCTCTGATTCAGCGGCGGACGGGTGAGTAATGCCTAGGAATCTGCCTGGTAGTGGGGGACAACGTTTCGAAAGGAACGCTAATACCGCATACGTCCTACGGGAGAAAGTGGGGGATCTTCGGACCTCACGCTATCAGATGAGCCTAGGTCGGATTAGCTAGTAGGTGAGGTAACGGCTCACCTAGGCGACGATCCGTAACTGGTCTGAGAGGATGATCAGTCACACTGGAACTGAGACACGGTCCAGACTCCTACGGGAGGCAGCAGTGGGGAATATTGGACAATGGGCGAAAGCCTGATCCAGCCATGCCGCGTGTGTGAAGAAGGTCTTCGGATTGTAAAGCACTTTAAGTTGGGAGGAAGGGCAGTAAGTTAATACCTTGCTGTTTTGACGTTACCAACAGAATAAGCACCGGCTAACTTCGTGCCAGCAGCCGCGGTAATACGAAGGGTGCAAGCGTTAATCGGAATTACTGGGCGTAAAGCGCGCGTAGGTGGTTTGGTAAGATGGATGTGAAATCCCCGGGCTCAACCTGGGAACTGCATCCATAACTGCCTGACTAGAGTACGGTAGAGGGTGGTGGAATTTCCTGTGTAGCGGTGAAATGCGTAGATATAGGAAGGAACACCAGTGGCGAAGGCGACCACCTGGACTGATACTGACACTGAGGTGCGAAAGCGTGGGGAGCAAACAGGATTAGATACCCTGGTAGTCCACGCCGTAAACGATGTCGACTAGCCGTTGGAATCCTTGAGATTTTAGTGGCGCAGCTAACGCGATAAGTCGACCGCCTGGGGAGTACGGCCGCAAGGTTAAAACTCAAATGAATTGACGGGGGCCCGCACAAGCGGTGGAGCATGTGGTTTAATTCGAAGCAACGCGAAGAACCTTACCTGGCCTTGACATGTCCGGAATCTTGCAGAGATGCGAGAGTGCCTTCGGGAATCGGAACACAGGTGCTGCATGGCTGTCGTCAGCTCGTGTCGTGAGATGTTGGGTTAAGTCCCGTAACGAGCGCAACCCTTGTCCTTAGTTACCAGCACGTTATGGTGGGCACTCTAAGGAGACTGCCGGTGACAAACCGGAGGAAGGTGGGGATGACGTCAAGTCATCATGGCCCTTACGGCCAGGGCTACACACGTGCTACAATGGTCGGTACAGAGGGTTGCCAAGCCGCGAGGTGGAGCTAATCCCATAAAACCGATCGTAGTCCGGATCGCAGTCTGCAACTCGACTGCGTGAAGTCGGAATCGCTAGTAATCGTGAATCAGAATGTCACGGTGAATACGTTCCCGGGCCTTGTACACACCGCCCGTCACACCATGGGAGTGGGTTGCTCCAGAAGTAGCTAGTCTAACCGCAAGGGGGACGGTTACCACGGAGTGATTCATGACTGGGGTGAAGTCGTAACAAGGTAGCCGTAGGGGAACCTGCGGCTGGATCACCTCCTTAATCGAAGATCCCGGCTTTCTCATAAGCTCCCACACGAATTGCTTGATTCACTGGTAAAGCGACGGTTAGGCAACCCTATATGGGTCTGTAGCTCAGTCGGTTAGAGCGCACCCCTGATAAGGGTGAGGTCGGCAGTTCGAATCTGCCCAGACCCACCAATCGTTGGAAAAGAGGGGGCCATAGCTCAGCTGGGAGAGCGCCTGCTTTGCACGCAGGAGGTCAGGAGTTCGATCCTCCTTGGCTCCACCATCCACGTCGCGAAAGTTCAGACATGAATGTTCAGGGTAATGGAACATTGATGTCTGGTCTTTGTACCGGAACCGTTCTTTAAAAATTTGGGTATGTGATAGAAGTAGACTGAATAATCTCTTTCACTGGTGATTATTCAAGTCAAGGTAAAATTTGCGAGTTCAAGCGCGAATTTTCGGCGAATGTCGTCTTCACGTTCGAGACGTATAACCAGATTGCTTGGGGTTATATGGTCAAGTGAAGAAGCGCATACGGTGGATGCCTTGGCAGTCAGAGGCGATGAAAGACGTGGTAGCCTGCGATAAGCTTCGGGGAGTCGGCAAACAGACTTTGATCCGGAGATCTCTGAATGGGGGAACCCACCCAGCATAAGCTGGGTATCTTGCACTGAATACATAGGTGTAAGAGGCGAACCAGGGGAACTGAAACATCTAAGTACCCTGAGGAAAAGAAATCAACCGAGATTCCCTTAGTAGTGGCGAGCGAACGGGGACTAGCCCTTAAGCTTCTTTGAATCTAACAGAACGCTCTGGAAAGTGCGGCCATAGTGGGTGATAGCCCCGTATGTGAAAGGTTCTTGGAAGTGAAATCGAGTAGGACGGAGCACGAGAAACTTTGTCTGAATATGGGGGGACCATCCTCCAAGGCTAAATACTACTGACTGACCGATAGTGAACCAGTACCGTGAGGGAAAGGCGAAAAGAACCCCGGAGAGGGGAGTGAAATAGAACCTGAAACCGTATGCGTACAAGCAGTGGGAGCCTACTTTGTTAGGTGACTGCGTACCTTTTGTATAATGGGTCAGCGACTTATATTCAGTGGCGAGCTTAACCGAATAGGGAAGGCGTAGCGAAAGCGAGTCTTAATAGGGCGTTTAGTCGCTGGGTATAGACCCGAAACCGGGCGATCTATCCATGAGCAGGTTGAAGGTTAGGTAACACTGACTGGAGGACCGAACCCACTCCCGTTGAAAAGGTAGGGGATGACTTGTGGATCGGAGTGAAAGGCTAATCAAGCTCGGAGATAGCTGGTTCTCCTCGAAAGCTATTTAGGTAGCGCCTCACGTATCACTCCAGGGGGTAGAGCACTGTTTCGGCTAGGGGGTCATCCCGACTTACCAAACCGATGCAAACTCCGAATACCTGGAAGTGTCAGCGTGGGAGACACACGGCGGGTGCTAACGTCCGTCGTGAAAAGGGAAACAACCCAGACCGTCAGCTAAGGTCCCAAAGTTATGGTTAAGTGGTAAACGATGTGGGAAGGCTTAGACAGCTAGGAGGTTGGCTTAGAAGCAGCCACCCTTTAAAGAAAGCGTAATAGCTCACTAGTCGAGTCGGCCTGCGCGGAAGATGTAACGGGGCTCAAACCATACACCGAAGCTACGGGTGCATCGTAAGATGTGCGGTAGAGGAGCGTTCTGTAAGCCTGTGAAGGTGAGTTGAGAAGCTTGCTGGAGGTATCAGAAGTGCGAATGCTGACATGAGTAACGACAATGGGAGTGAAAAACTCCCACGCCGAAAGACCAAGGGTTCCTGCGCAACGTTAATCGACGCAGGGTTAGTCGGTCCCTAAGGCGAGGCTGAAGAGCGTAGTCGATGGGAAACAGGTTAATATTCCTGTACTTCTAGTTACTGCGATGGAGGGACGGAGAAGGCTAGGCCAGCTTGGCGTTGGTTGTCCAAGTTTAAGGTGGTAGGCAGAGATCTTAGGTAAATCCGGGATCTTAATGCCGAGAGCTGATGACGAGCGTTCTTTTAGAACGTGAAGTGGTTGATGCCATGCTTCCAGGAAAAGCTTCTAAGCTTCAGGTAACTAGGAACCGTACCCCAAACCGACACAGGTGGTTGGGTAGAGAATACCAAGGCGCTTGAGAGAACTCGGGTGAAGGAACTAGGCAAAATGGCACCGTAACTTCGGGAGAAGGTGCGCCGGTGAGGGTGAAGTATTTACTACGTAAGCCCATGCCGGTCGAAGATACCAGGCCGCTGCGACTGTTTATTAAAAACACAGCACTCTGCAAACACGAAAGTGGACGTATAGGGTGTGACGCCTGCCCGGTGCCGGAAGGTTAATTGATGGGGTTAGCGAAAGCGAAGCTCTTGATCGAAGCCCCGGTAAACGGCGGCCGTAACTATAACGGTCCTAAGGTAGCGAAATTCCTTGTCGGGTAAGTTCCGACCTGCACGAATGGCGTAACGATGGCGGCGCTGTCTCCACCCGAGACTCAGTGAAATTGAAATCGCTGTGAAGATGCAGTGTATCCGCGGCTAGACGGAAAGACCCCGTGAACCTTTACTGTAGCTTTGCACTGGACTTTGAGCCTGCTTGTGTAGGATAGGTGGGAGGCTTTGAAGCGTGGACGCCAGTTCGCGTGGAGCCATCCTTGAAATACCACCCTGGCATGCTTGAGGTTCTAACTCTGGTCCGTTATCCGGATCGAGGACAGTGTATGGTGGGCAGTTTGACTGGGGCGGTCTCCTCCTAAAGAGTAACGGAGGAGTACGAAGGTGCGCTCAGACCGGTCGGAAATCGGTCGTAGAGTATAAAGGCAAAAGCGCGCTTGACTGCGAGACAGACACGTCGAGCAGGTACGAAAGTAGGTCTTAGTGATCCGGTGGTTCTGTATGGAAGGGCCATCGCTCAACGGATAAAAGGTACTCCGGGGATAACAGGCTGATACCGCCCAAGAGTTCATATCGACGGCGGTGTTTGGCACCTCGATGTCGGCTCATCACATCCTGGGGCTGAAGCCGGTCCCAAGGGTATGGCTGTTCGCCATTTAAAGTGGTACGCGAGCTGGGTTTAGAACGTCGTGAGACAGTTCGGTCCCTATCTGCCGTGGACGTTTGAGATTTGAGAGGGGCTGCTCCTAGTACGAGAGGACCGGAGTGGACGAACCTCTGGTGTTCCGGTTGTCACGCCAGTGGCATTGCCGGGTAGCTATGTTCGGAATAGATAACCGCTGAAAGCATCTAAGCGGGAAACTAGCCTCAAGATGAGATCTCACTGGGAACTTGATTCCCCTAAAGGGCCGTCGAAGACTACGACGTTGATAGGTTGGGTGTGTAAGCGCTGTGAGGCGTTGAGCTAACCAATACTAATTGCCCGTGAGGCTTGACCATATAACACCCAAACAATTTGTGTGTTAGACGGTGAAGTCGACGAACCGAAAGTTCGTGTGAACCGCAAATTACCTGTCACATACCCGAATCTGGATGAGCGTGTGCGTAAGCCACGAGCATCCGAAAGAATTGCTTGACGACCATAGAGCGTTGGAACCACCTGATCCCATCCCGAACTCAGAAGTGAAACGATGCATCGCCGATGGTAGTGTGGAGTTTCTCCATGTGAGAGTAGGTCATCGTCAAGCACCTATCCCAAAGCCCCTGATCAGCGAAAGCTGGTCGGGGGTTTTGCTTATTAGTGTAAGCAGACCGAATTCGGATGAGCGCCAAGGCGAGCATCCAAGCGAATTGCTTGACGACCATAGAGCGTTGGAACCACCTGATCCCATCCCGAACTCAGAAGTGAAACGACGCATCGCCGATGGTAGTGTGGAGTTTCTCCATGTGAGAGTAGGTCATCGTCAAGCTTCTAATTCCGAAGCCCCTGATCAGCGAAAGCTGGTCGGGGGCTTTGTCTTTTGGGGCGGAAAAATACTCGGTTCCGCTATCAGTCGGTGAGGGCAGATACTGCTGTTTAACGTCGGTTTAGAAGCCTTTGGCGACAAGTCAGAGGGCGCTAGCGAGACATCGCGTCTGCACTCCAGGAGGGCTTCCTCGCAGGCCTGCGCGATTCTCTTCATGCTGCAGCCCAGGCGGAGTCGAGGAGTT
Organism: Pseudomonas sp. QL9; assembly: GCF_041409665.1. NCBI lineage: Bacteria > Pseudomonadati > Pseudomonadota > Gammaproteobacteria > Pseudomonadales > Pseudomonadaceae > Pseudomonas > Pseudomonas sp. QL9. The sequence goes on along the minus strand of NZ_CP166971.1, from coordinate 823,655 downwards.
GAGCACTGCATTGCCACGCAGCGCTCAAGTGCCAACGATCTTGCTCCCATTCTGGCAACGAAGGTTTGGCGCATATTCGGTATGCCGGTTGGGGGGTGTGGCTAGAGATGGCTGATGAGCTGGTTCAACGCCCCTGCTCGTTGCTTTCCCGTTCGCTGCCGCCATCAGTTTGCTGAAGGTGGTCTTATCGTTGCTGCGGGCAGCTCTTATCAGATCGGTCTGCTTGGATGTCCTTCTTGGCCTGCGCCAGGAGGGCAGCAGACAGGAATCGCAGGCACAAAAAAGGCGCCCTAGGGCGCCTTTCTCGATTCGGCTAGAGATCAGCCGTTGTAACGCTTCAGCACCAGAGTGGCGTTGGTGCCACCGAAGCCGAAGCTGTTGCTCATTACGGTGTCGAGCTTGGCGCCTTCGCGGGTCTCGCGCAGGATCGGCATGTCGGCGACTTCCGGGTCCAGCTCGTCGATGTTGGCGGAACCGGCGATGAAGTTGCCTTCCATCATCAGCATGCAGTAGATCGCCTCGTGCACGCCGGCCGCGCCCAGGGAGTGACCGGACAGGCTCTTGGTGGAGCTGATGGCCGGGGCCTTGTCGCCGAACACTTCGCGGATGCCGCGAATTTCTGCAACGTCGCCGACCGGGGTCGAGGTGCCGTGGGTGTTCAGGTAGTCGATCGGGGTATCGACGGTGGACAGCGCCTGCTGCATGCAGCGGATCGCGCCTTCGCCGCTCGGAGCGACCATGTCGTAGCCGTCGGAGGTGGCACCATAGCCGACGATCTCGGCGTAGATCTTCGCGCCGCGCTTGAGTGCGTGCTCGAGTTCTTCCACCACTACCATGCCGCCACCGCCAGCAATGACGAAGCCGTCACGCTTGGCGTCGTAGGCGCGGGAGGCTTTCTCCGGGGTGTCGTTGTACTGGGTGGAGAGGGCGCCCATGGCGTCGAACAGGCAGCTCTGGCTCCAGTGTTCTTCTTCACCGCCGCCGGCGAAGACCACGTCCTGCTTGCCCATCTGGATCTGTTCCATCGCGTGGCCGATGCAGTGCGCGCTGGTGGCGCAAGCCGAGGAGATGGAGTAGTTCACGCCCTTGATCTGGAAGGGGGTGGCCAGGCAGGCGGATACGGTGCTGCCCATGGTGCGGGTGACGCGGTATGGGCCGATGCGCTTGACGCCTTTTTCGCGCAGAGTGTCGATGGCTTCCATCTGGTTCAGGGTGGAAGCGCCGCCGGAACCGGCGATCAGGCCGGTGCGCGGGTTGGAGATCTGCTCTTCGGTCAGGCCCGAGTCCTTGATCGCCTGTTCCATCGACAGGTAGGCGAAGGCCGCGGCGTCGCCCATGAAGCGCAGGACCTTGCGGTCGATCAGCTCTTCGAGGTTGAGGTTCACCGAACCGGAAACGTGGCTGCGCAGGCCCATGTCCGCGTAGGACTGGTTGTGGCGGATGCCAGCACGGCCGGCGCGCAGGTTGGCGGATACGGTTTCTTTGTCAGTGCCCAGGCAGGAGACGATGCCGAGGCCGGTGATCACGACGCGACGCATGCGGATAACCCTTAGAAGCTGTCAGTGGAAGTGAACAGGCCGACGCGCAGGCCTTCGGCACTGTAGATCTCGCGACCGTCGACGCTAACGCTGCCATCGGCGATAGCCAGGACCAGCGAGCGGTTGATGGTGCGCTTGATATGAATGTTGTAGGTGACCTTCTTCGCGGTCGGCAGGACCTGACCGAAGAATTTCACTTCGCCCGAGCCCAGGGCACGGCCACGGCCGGGGTTGCCCTGCCAGCCCAGGTAGAAGCCAACCAGCTGCCACATGGCGTCGAGGCCCAGGCAGCCCGGCATCACCGGATCGCCTTCGAAGTGGCAGGCGAAGAACCACAGGTCCGGGTTGATATCCAGCTCGGCGACCAGTTCGCCCTTGCCATACTTGCCGCCGACGTCGCTGATGTGGGTGATGCGATCGATCATCAGCATGTTGGGGGCGGGCAGTTGCGCATTACCCGGGCCGAAGAGCTCGCCGCGGCTGCAGCGCAGCAGGTCTTCTCGGGTGAAGGCGTTTTGTTTGGTCATGCGAGCTCCTCAAAAATCCTCAACGGCAGGGCGATCATCAATCGTCCTGCGGCTCCGCGCGCCTGGTTGTTGTCGCGGCGTCCAGCGGCAGCCTAGTCATAGACTATTGCCTTACAGTTAAAGTCACAGCACCGGGCGAACGGTTGTTCACTTTATTTGGTGCTTTCCACTTTCTGCCGAGCCCTACGGGTTTGCGGCAGGTGTCGCAGTGTGGGCGAACAGGGCCGAGCGATCAACGTCCCGGCGCTATCCAGCGCTGCAGCATGCGCTGCAGATCGGCACGCTTGAAAGGCTTGGCCAGGTAGTCGTCCATGCCCGCTTCCAGGCAGGCCTCGCGATCACCCTGCAGCGCATTCGCGGTCAGGGCGATGATCGGTACCTGTTGGTGCCCTGTCTGACCTCGGATCTGCCGCGTCGCTTCGTAGCCGTCGAGCAGCGGTAGACGGCAATCCATCAGGATGGCGTCGAACTGCTCGCGCTCGGCCGTGCTTACGGCTTGGGCTCCATCGCCAACAAGGGTGACGCTATATCCGAGGCTGCGCAACATTGCCTCGATGACGGTCTGGTTGACCGGATTGTCCTCCACCAGCAGAACAGACTGCCCGCTGGCCAATTCCGGGGGACGATTCGGGTCCGCAGCTGCGACACCATGGCGCGCCTGGAAGGGCAGGGGGATCTCGAGGGTGAAGGTCGAGCCCAGGCCTTCTTCGCTGGACGCCTGCAGCGTGCCGCCCATGCGCTCGGCCAGGGTGCGTGCAATCGCCAGGCCCAGGCCGGTGCCGCCGTAGCGCCGCGAGGTGGAAGAGTCGGCCTGGCGGAAGGCTTCGAACATGTGCTCCAGGCGCTCCGCGGAGATGCCGATGCCGCTGTCGTTCACCGCGCAAGTCAGCCAGAGCACTTCGTCGTCCAGCGCCTGCCAGCGGACTTCCAGACGAATGGCGCCTTCCTCGGTGAATTTGAGCGCGTTGCCCAGCAGGTTGACCAGGATCTGCCGCAGCCGCGTGGGGTCGCCACGCACCTCCAGCGCCTCCAGCCCGCGCTGGACGTCCATGCGCAGATCCAGGCCGCGTTGCTGGGCGCTGTGCTGGAACACCTGCACCGAGCCATGGATGAGCTCCAGCAGGTTGAACGGGATGCGCTCCAGTTCCAGGGCGCCACGTTCGATGCGCGAAAAGTCGAGGATGTCGTTGATGACCTTGAGCAGGTGTTCGGTGGATTCGGTGGCCAGCGCCGTGTATTCGGCCTGCTCATGGTTGAGCTCGGTGGTTTCCAGCAACTGCAGCATGCCCAGCACGCCATTCATGGGCGTGCGCAGCTCGTGGCTCATCATCGCGAGGAAGTCCGACTTGCTGCGGTTGGCCTGTTCGGCTTCCTCACGGGAGGCCACGAGCTGGGCAATCATCCGCTCCTGCTCGTTGCTGGCTCGCTGCAGTCCCTGGACGAGGTTGTTGATGTGGCGCGCCAGGTCGCCGACTTCGCCTTCGTCGAGGATTGGCAGGTGGGTCTGGTAATCGCCGGCCTGGATCGCCTGCACTGCGCTGGCCATGCTGCTGATCGGTGCTGCTAGTCGCCGTGCCAGGCGCCGCGCAAGGAGCAGGGTGAGCAGCAGGGCGAAGAAGGCCAGCAGGGCGGCCTTGAAGAGGATTTCCTGCTGACGCTCGCTGAAGGCGTCGTTGGCCATGCCGACGACCACGCGCCCCAGGTAGTCGGCATCGCTACCGCTCGCTGGGGACGTCTGTCCCGGGTTGTGGTGTGCCGCGACTTCAGCCGGCGCCACATGTTCGCGCTGGATGGCCGCGTGGAAGACCTCGACCTTGGGGCTCTCCTGGCCGGCGACAGCCGCCTCGTGCTCGGCGTAGACGAGGATCTCGTCGTCGCGATTGCGGACTTCGATGAAACGCACGTGTGGCGTGGTCAGGGTCGTGCGCAGCAGGCTCTGCAGCACCGGAAGATTGCCGCTGAGGACGCCGTACTCCGCCGCCGGCGCGAGCTGGTTGGCGATCAGCTGGCCGGTGTGGTTCAGCTCCTGGCGCAGGTCCTGCAGCCGCGAGTGGATGAAATAGCCGGTCAGCAACAGGGTCAGCAGCAGGGCCGGGCCCAGGCTGATGGCGAGCATGCGGTTCTGGATGTTCCAGCCCTTGGGCGGGGTCATGGTCGGACTCCGTGGCTGGACGCGAGCGAAATTCGGGAGTGAAGCATGGCGTACTCGGAACGGCCCTGTTCTCGATTCTGTTCGGTTGGAGGATGTTAAACGAGGCCGTGGCCATTGCCAGTGCGTTGATCCGCACTGGCCGCTCGGCAGAGGGGCCTTATAATGCCCCAATCGCCGCCCTCGTGCGGTTCGTTATGGAAGTGTCATGACAGAGCAGCAACCCATCGCCGTGCTGGGAGGTGGCAGTTTCGGCACCGCCTTCGCCAACCTGCTGGCGGAGAATGGTCAGCGCGTGCGCCAATGGATGCGCGACGAGGAGCAGGCCGCGAGCATTCGCGCCCAGCGCGAGAATCCGCGGTACCTGAAGGGCGTGCGCATCCACGACAACGTCGAGCCGGTCACTGACCTGGCGGCGACGTTGCGCGACTGCGAGCTGATCTTCGTTGCCGTGCCGTCCAGCGCCCTGCGCAACGTCCTGCAGCCGTTCGCCGAGCAACTGGCGGGCAAGCTGCTGATCAGCCTGACCAAGGGTATCGAGGCGCAGAGCTTCAAGCTGATGAGCCAGATCCTCGAGGAGATCGCTCCACAAGCCCGCATCGGGGTCATTTCCGGACCGAACCTGGCCCGCGAGATCGCCGAGCATGAGTTGACCGCCACAGTGGTCGCGAGCGAGGACGAAGTGCTCTGCGAGCGAGTGCAGGAAGCGCTGCACGGCCGCACCTTCCGCGTCTATGCCAGCGCCGACCGTTTCGGCGTCGAGCTGGGTGGTGCGCTGAAGAACGTCTACGCCATCATCGCCGGCATGGCTGCCGCGCTGGGCATGGGCGAGAACACCAAGGGCATGCTGATCACTCGTGCGCTGGCGGAGATGACCCGCTTCGCCGTCAAGCTCGGCGCCAACCCCATGACCTTCCTCGGCCTGGCCGGCGTGGGCGACTTGATCGTCACCTGTTCGTCACCCAAGAGCCGTAACTATCAGGTCGGATTCGCCCTCGGCGAAGGCCTGAGCCTGGAAGAGGCGGTAGCGCGCATGGGCGAGACGGCCGAGGGGGTGAACACCCTCAAGGTGCTCAAGACCAAGGCCGACGAGCTGGGCGTGTACATGCCGCTGGTCGCCGGGCTCTACGCCATCCTCTTCGGCGGGCGCACGCTGGCCCAGGTGATCCAGGCCCTGATGAGCGGCGAGCCGAAGACCGATGTCGACTTCATTCCAACCAGTGGTTTCTGAGGAGGTACACATGTCCGCCGATCGTATGGAAAAGGAATCGCTGGTCCTGCGCGTCCTCTGGATGCTGCTGTTCGCCCTGGTCTGGTACGTCGCCCAGATGCTGCTTGGCGCCGTGGTCGTCGTGCAGCTGATCTACCGCATCATCTACAGCGCACCGAGCGCGGGCCTGCTGGCTTTCGGCGACAGCCTCAGCCAGTACCTCGCCCAGATCGGCCGCTTCGGCACCTTCAACAGCGACGAGAAGCCCTGGCCGTTTGCCGACTGGCCGACTCCACGTGCCCCGGAAGGCGAGGCCGCCCATGCGGTGCCGCCGGCGCCGCACCCGGTGCGGGACGAGGAGCCCAAGCTGTGAAACTGTGGCTGCTGCGCCACGGTCAGGCCGAGCCGCAGGCGCGCCGTGATGCCGACCGACAGCTCACTGCCCATGGCCGCAAGGAAGTGCTGCAGAGTGCCGGGCACCTGGCCGGCCATGCGCTCGACGGCATTCTCGCCAGCCCCTATGTGCGGGCCCAGCAGACCGCCGAGCTGGTACGCGAGGCCCTGGGTTTCGCCGGAGCGGTCGGCACTGCGCCCTGGTTGACGCCAGACGACGATCCGCGCGATGTGCTGCGTTTTCTCGATGGGCGCGGCGAGCAGAACCTGCTGCTGGTCAGCCACCAGCCGCTGATCGGCGCGCTCGGTGGGCTGCTGGTGCATGGCAGCCGGGACGAGGCCCTTCCAATGGGCACCGCATCGCTTGCAGAGCTTGAGGGCGACTGCCCGTTGGCGGGGCTGATGAACCTGGTATCGCTCTACCATCCCGGGCATTCCTGAGTCCGCTGTACGAGGCCCCGCTAGGGGCCTCGACGTTTCCCCCTCGCTGAAACGCTGCTCCGTAGCGGGATTACAGCGCTGTTCTGTCATATTCGTCTGACGAATTTCCCTACAAAAGTTCACATATCCCTGCTTGCCTGCCCTCTGTCGGGCGTGGAATAGTCGACCAAGCAAGTGCTTGGTCGATCTATCGCTACACCTCTAGAACAACAAAAAAGGAGGGGCATGTGGTCACTGCAATCCGTTCTCCGCTCGAGCAATTCCTGCAACGCGAGGCACGTCATCCGCACAAGCGCTACCTGGTCCAGCCGTTGCCGGGCGGACAGGTGGAAAGCCTGACCTGGGCCCAGGTCGGCGAGCAGGCGCGGCGCGCCGCCGCCTGGCTGCGCAGCCTGCAGCTTCCGGCGGGAAGCCGGGTGGCGATCATCTCGAAGAACTGCGCGCACTGGATCGTCGCCGATATCGCCATCTGGATGGCCGGATACGTCTCGGTGCCCTTGTATCCCAACCTCACTGCCGAGTCGGCGCGCCAGGTGCTGAGCCACTCGGAGACTGCCGTTGCCTTCGTCGGCAAGCTCGACGACTGGCCGGCGATGGCGCCCGGGCTGCCGAGCGGCGTGCTCAGCGTGGCGCTGCCGCTGCACCCAGAAGGCCGCTTCGATCACAGTTGGGATGACCTCCAGGCCGTTGAGCCGCTGCAGGACGTGCAGCTGCCCGATCCGAGCGCGCTCGCCACCCTTATCTACACCTCCGGCACCACCGGCACGCCCAAGGGCGTGATGCATTCCTTCGCCAATTTCGATTTCGCCGCGAGCCACGCCATCGAGTTGTTCGGCGTAGGCGAGGATGATCGGCTTCTGTCGTACCTGCCGCTGTGCCACGTGGCCGAGCGCATGTTCGTGGAAATGGCGTCAATCTATGCCGGGCAGACGATCTTCTTCGCCGAGAGCCTGGATACCTTCGTTGCCGACATGCGCCGCGCTCGGCCCACGGTGTTCTTCGGCGTGCCGCGGATCTGGACCAAGTTCCAGATGGGCGTCTACTCGCAGATGCCGGCGCAGAAGCTCGACCGCCTGCTGCGTTTGCCGATCATCGGGCGTCTGGTCGGGCGCAAGGTCCTCGCCGGGCTAGGCCTGGACGCGGTGCGCTACGCCCTGTGCGGTGCCGCGCCGGTGCCTCCGGCCTTGCTCGACTGGTACAAGCGCCTGGGCCTGAGCGTGCTGGAGGTCTACGGCATGACCGAGAACTGCGGCTATTCCCATGTGTGCCGGCCCGGTAAGCAGCGCGAGGGCTGGATCGGCCAGAACAGCCCAGGCGTGGAAGTGCGCATCAGCGACGAAGGCGAGGTGCAGGTGCGTAGCGGCGCGACCATGCTCGGCTACTTCAAGGACCCGGAGAAGACCGCCGAAACCCTTACCGAGGACGGCTTCTTGCGTACCGGCGACAAGGGCGAGCAGGACGCCGATGGCAACCTGCGCCTGACCGGCCGGCTCAAGGAAATCTTCAAGACCGGCAAGGGCAAGTACGTCGCCCCGGCGCCGATCGAGAATCGCCTCGCGGTGCATTCACGCATCGAGCAGATCTGCGTGGTCGGCGACGGCCTGGTGGCACCGCTGGGCCTTTGCGTGCTCTCCGAGGTGGGCCGCCAGGAGGCCGCCAACGGCTCGCGTCCGGCGCTGGAGCAGAGCCTGCGCACGCTGCTGGAGGAGGTCAACGGCGAGCTCGACAAGCACGAGCGTCTGGCCGGCCTGGTACTGGTGAAGGAGGTCTGGACGGTGGACAACGGCTTCCTCACACCGACCCTGAAGATCAAGCGCAACGTGGTGGAAAGTGCCTATGGCGCGCATTTCAACGACTGGGCCGAGCGCCGCGAAGCGGTGCAGTGGCATGACTGAGCAAGGAGTGAATGCATGAGCCTGTGGCGTACCCAGCCGAACCTGGAGGCCCTCAACGCCAACCAGAAGAACACCATCGGTGAGGTTCTGGGCATCCGCTTCGAGGCGGTGGACGACGACTCGCTGACTGCCAGCATGCCGGTCGATTCGCGCACCCACCAGCCGTATGGGCTGCTGCACGGCGGCGCCTCTGTGGTGCTGGCGGAAACCGTCGGCTCGACCGCCAGCTACTTGTGCCTGGATAACAGCAAGTACTACTGCGTGGGCCTGGAAGTGAACGCCAACCACCTGCGCGGCCTGCGCAGCGGGCGGGTGACGGCGGTGGCGAAGGCGGTGCATATCGGCCGCTCCACCCACGTATGGGAAATTCGCCTGCACGGGGACGATGGCAAGCCCAGTTGCATCTCGCGGCTGACCATGGCGGTGGTGCCGCTGGAGCGCTGAACCCCGAGATACCCGCAGGAGCGAGCAAGCTCGCTCCTGCGAACAGCCCGCGCGGCGCTCCACCCCCGCAATTTTGTCCAAGACCCGCCCGCGCCGCGCCGCTAGAGTGGGGCCATGGAACGCATCGAACACCACTGCAGCGATTTGCCCGGCGTGCGCTTCATCGACGCCGAATACCATCGCTTCGCCTTTCCCCGGCACTTTCACCTGGACTTCCACATCGGGCTGATGCTCGACGGTAGACAGCGCTATGTGCATGGCGGCGAAAGCTGCCTCGCCGGTGGCGGCGACATCCTGCTGATGACCCCGGAAAGCATCCATGACGGCGCCAGCGAGGACGACGCCGGCTACCGCATCCGCGTGTTGTCGCTCGAGCCGCAGTGGCTGGAGCAGGCTGCGCGCGCCTTCAGCGACGGTCGGCAGGGGACGCCACAGCTGCTCGCCAGCCAACTGCGCGATGCGCAACTGCAACAGCAATTGCATGGCCTGCACCAGGTGCTGATGGCAGGCGAACGCCTGGAACAGGAAGGGCGACTCTGGCAGGGACTGGCGACATTGCTGGAGCGCACTTCCCGCTTGCGCATCCGCGAGCCCGGCCAGGGGTTCGAAGCGGCGACCTGGCGGCGACTGCGCGAATGGCTCGAGTCGCGCCTGGAGAGCCCGCCGACGCTGGATGAGCTGGCGGCGTTCTGCGACCTCAGTTCTTGGCAGGTGCTGCGACGCTTCCGCAACCACTGCGGGCTGCCACCGCATCAATGGCTGACGCAGCTGCGTCTGGAGCGAGCCTTGCCGCGGGTGATTGCCGGCCAGCCATTGAGCGAGATCGCCCTGAGCCTGGGCTTCTACGACCAGGCGCATTTCAGCCGGTTGTTCCGCCGTACCTACGGCTTGCCGCCGGCTCGCCTGCGTCCACGCTGACGCCCCCTTCTTTCGCTTTTCCACAGGAGAATCCCGTCATGCAGGAGGCCTATGTCTTGCTCACGCTCACTGCCGTCTTCGCCGTCGCCCTGGTCAGCCCGGGGCCGGACGTCGCGCTGGTGGTGCGCACCGCGCTGCACCAGGGGCGTCGAGCCGGGGTGCTCAGCGCCCTCGGCCTGGCCTGCGGCATCCTGGTCCACGGCACCCTGGTGCTGACTGGCGTATCCCTGCTGCTGCGCCACTCGCCGCTGTTATTCGGCCTTTTGCAGGGCGCCGGCGCGCTCTACCTCGCCTGGCTTGGCATCGGTGCGATCCGGGCCTGGTTGCGCCGTGGCAAGGGCGGGGCAGGGCGACTCGACGGCGAACTGCCGGCCTCGCCGCTCGGGCCCTGGCTGCGCGGACTGGCGACTAATCTGTGCAATCCGAAGGCGTTGGTGTTCTTCCTCGCCCTGCTGAGCAGCCTGATCCCGCTGGACATGTCGGTAGGGGGCAAGCTGGCGGTGGCGATCATGCTGTTCGGCACCGGTTTCGCCTGGTTCAGCCTGCTTAGCGTGACCTTGACCCAGCCGGCCCTGCAGCAGCGTCTTTTACGCGCGGTGCCGCTGATCGACGGCCTCTGCGGCCTGATGTTCCTGACCGTCGCCGGCGTCATCGCGGCAGGGCTGGCGCGGCAGTTCTGAGGTTTGGCCGGAGTGCCCTGGCCGCTAGCCGCCGCGGTCATTGTCCGGGCGACGGTGCTGATGGAGAATTTCCCGATCCTTTTCTTGCGGTGATCGGCATGTCCCGAGCGATCTTCTTCGCCCACGCCAACGGTTTTCCCTCTGCCACCTACGGCAAGCTGTTCGACGCCCTGGCGCCGGAGTTCGAGGTGCGTCGCCTGGAGATGCATGGCCACGACCCGCGCTTCCCGGTGAACGCCAACTGGGGGAATCTGGTGGACGAGTTGCTGTTCCATCTGGAAGGGCAGGGCGAGCCGGTGTGGGGCGTCGGGCATTCCCTGGGCGGGTTGCTGCATTACCATGCCGCGATGCGCCGCCCGGAGCTTTACCGCGGGGTGGTGATGCTCGACTCGCCAACCCTGACCTTCGCCGACCAGTGGGTGATCCGCGCCGCCAAGCGTTTCGGCTTCATCGACCGCATCACCCCGGCCGGGCGCACACTTGGCCGGCGCGAGGATTTCGCCGATTTCGACGAGGCGCTGGACTATTTCGCCGGCAAATCGCTGTTCCGTCGCTTCGACCCAGACTGCCTGCAGGACTATGTGCGCCACGGCCTGGCCCGGCAGGGCGAGGGGTTGCGGCTGAGGTTCGACCCGGCCACCGAGATCAGCATCTACCGCAACGTGCCGCACACCGCGCCGGGCAGCCCGCGCGGCCTGGTCGTGCCGCTCGCCCTGGTGCGCGGTCGCCACAGCCGGGTCGTGCTGCCGCATCATGCGCGCGTGCTGCGCCGGGTGCCGCAGGGCGAATCGCTGTCGGTGCCGGGCGGGCACATGTTCCCGCTGGAGCGGCCGCGCGACACCGCCGAGCTGATCAAGCAGATATTCGCGCGCTGGCAGCGCCGCGCCGACGAGGAGAAGTGATTGTCATGACAGCCAAGGTCGAAGAGATCCGCCTGAACCTGCCACACATCGAATTGGCCGCCCACCTGTTCGGCCCGGAAGACGGCAAGCCGGTGCTGGCATTGCACGGCTGGCTGGACAACGCCATGAGCTTCGCGCGCCTGGCGCCGAAACTGGACGGCCTGCGCATCGTCGCCCTGGACTTCGCCGGGCACGGCCACTCGGCGCACCGCGCTGCCGGTGCCAGCTACCTGCTTTGGGACTACGCCTACGACGTGCTGGCGGTAGCCGAGCAACTGGGCTGGGAGCGTTTCTCCCTGCTCGGCCACTCGATGGGCGCGATCGTCTCGGTGCTGTTGGCCGGCGCTATGCCCGAGCGCATCGAGCGCCTGGCGCTGATCGACGGCCTGGTGCCTTTCACCGGCGAGGCGGACAAGGCGCCGGAAAAGCTCGGCGAAGCACTCAAGGCGCAACTGGCGCTGCCGAACAAGCGCAAGCCGGTGTACGAGGCGATCGACCGCGCTGTCGAGGCGCGCATGAAGGGCGTCGGTGCGGTCAGCCGCGAGGCCGCCGAACTGCTGGCACGTCGCGGCCTGATGCCGGTGCCCGGTGGTTTCACCTGGCGTTCCGATGCACGCCTGACCCTGCCGTCGCCGCTGCGCCTGACCCGCGCCCACGCCTTCGCCTTCGTCCAGGCCCTGCAGTGTCCGGTCAGTCTTGTGCTGGCCCAGGGCGGCATGCTGGCTGCCGAGCCGGGTGTGCGGAAGATTCTCGAAGGGCGTCCGTTCGCCGTGCACGAGCTGCCCGGCGGTCATCACCTGCACCTGGACGACGAGTCCGGCGCCGAGGCAGTGGCGGCGATCTTCCGGTCTTTCCTCCTCGAATGATCGCCAAGGGGCGCATGCGCTTGCCGGCGTCGGCTTGACTAAAGCGGGGCTTGCCACGAGGCTGCACGGATCGCAGCAGGGAGTTTCCGCATGATCGCGCTCTACGCCACGGCCGCCGCCCGCGTCGACAAGGATTTCACCGCAGTGGGGCCATATGCGCCGCGCTGCTGCCAACGGGAGTGCGCGATCTGATCATGCGCTTCCTCTTTCTTCTTGGCCTGGCACTGTCCGGCGCCGTTTTCGCCGCCGACGTTCCCGATAGCCACGACCTGACCGTGCTGCCGCGCTATCCGCGCGCGAATATCGTCGACTTCTCCAGCAACGCCTCCGTGGAGCGGGTCTACCCGCGCGGTGCGATCAGCCGCATCAGCGGTCGGCTGCGCATGGAGGGCGAGGTACGCGCCGTCGGCCAACTGACCTCGCTGACCTACCAGCTCCCCGATGAGGACTCCAGCGCGGACGCCTTTGCCGCTGCGCGCAAGAGCCTGCTCGAAGCCGACGCCACGCCGCTGTTCTGGTGCGAGGGGCGCGACTGCGGGTCGAGCAGCCTGCTGGCCAACACGGTGTTCGGCAGCTCCATGCTGTACGGCCCGGACGACCAGCAGGCCTACCTGCTGGTGCGCCTCGCCGCGCCGCAACAGGACAGCCTGCTGGCGGTCTACACCATCACCCGTGGCAACCGCCGCGCCTACTTGCACGCCGAGCAACTGGATGCCGGTGCGCCGCTCGGCGAGCTGCTGCCCAGCCCGGCGACGCTGCTGCGTCTGCTCAAGGCCAATGGCGAACTGACGCTCAGCCATGTGCCGGCGCAACCTGGTGGCGCCTGGCTCGATCTGCTGGTGCGCACCTTGCGCCTGGACACCGGCGTGCGCGTCGAACTCGCCGGCAGCCATGCCGCCGACTGGCGTACTGCGCTGATCGCGCAGAACGTGCGCGACGCGCGCCTGGAGCTGGGCAGCGGTGAGGGCGCTGGCCTGCACCTCACCTGGCTGCGTTGAGTTACCTACGATGAAGCGACGTCGCGCCGGGCCCTGGCCGACGTCATCGCCGAGTTGCCGAGGAGTCCGGCCCCGATGTTCGATAACCTGCTTTTACGCATTCTTCTGATCTTCCTGCTCGGCGCCAGCCTGTGGGTGATGGCGCCGTTCTGGACCGCGCTGTTCTGGGCCGCCGTGCTGGCCTTCGCCAGTTGGCCGCTGATGCGCCTGCTGACGCGCCTGCTGGGCGGCCGCGAGGCGCTGGCGGCCGGGTTGCTGACCGCTTTATGGATCGTCCTGGTAGCGCTGCCGCTGCTCTGGCTCGGTTTTGGCCTGGCGGAAAAAATGCGTGCCGGCGTCGAGTTGGTGAAGAACCTCCAGGTCTCCGGCTTGCCGCCACCGCCGCCGTGGCTGGCGCGCACCCCGCTGATCGGTGACCGCCTGATCGGCTGGTGGTATTCCCTGGACCAGCAGGGTGTGGCCATGTTCGCCAACCTCAAACCGTACATGGGGCAGATGGGCAACTGGGTACTGGCGCGCTCGGCCAAGCTTGCCGGCGGCATCTTCGAACTGGTCCTGAGCCTGGTACTGATCTTCTTCTTCTACCGCGACGGCCGGCGCCTGGAGCATTTCGCCTACCAGGTGCTCGAACGCCTGATCGGGCAGCGCGCCGAACACTACATGGAGCTGATCGCCGGTACCGTGCAACGGGTGGTCAACGGCGTGATCGGCACCGCGGCGGCACAGGCGATCCTGGCGCTGATCGGCTTCCTGATCGCCGGCGTGCCGGGCGCCTTCATCCTCGGCGGGCTGACCTTCGTCTGCAGCCTGCTGATGTTCCCGCCGCTGATCTGGGGGCCGGCCACCGTATGGCTGTTCGTCCAGGGCAGCTACGGCTACGGGGTGTTCCTCGCCATCTGGGGCTTCTTCGTCATCAGCGGCGTGGACAACATCCTCAAGCCCTACCTGATCAGTCGCGGCGGCAACCTGCCGTTGGTAGTGGTGCTGCTCGGTGTGCTCGGCGGCTTGCTCAGCTTCGGCTTCATCGGCTTGTTCCTCGGCCCGGTCCTGCTGGCAGTGGTCTACAGCCTTGTCAGCGACTGGATCGAGAGCCCCAAACGCGTGCTGCCGCCGCCCACCGACAAGGCGCCTTAAGGCGCCTCGCTGCGCACCCCGACCAGTTTCGCGCGGCCGGCGCCGAGGCCGGCCAGCAGCGCGCCGACGCTCAGCGCCACGAAGATCGCACCGACGGCATTCCAGCCGCCGGTGAGGTCATGCACCAGGCCAACCACGAAGGGGCCTGCCGCGGCCAGCGTGTAGCCCACGCCCTGGGCCATGCCTGACAGGTGCGAGGCGACGTGGGCGTCGGGCGAGCGCAGCACGATCAGCGCCAGGGCGATGCTGAAGGTGCCGCCCTGGCCCAGGCCGAGCACTACCGCCCAGAGCCCGATGCTATCCAGTGGCGCGTAAAGGAAGCCGAGCAGCCCGGCCAGGGTCAGTGCCAGGACCAGCACTACGACCAGGCGCTGGTCGCGTCCGCGAGTGCCCAGCCAGGGAGCGGCGAGGGCGCTGAGCAGTTGCACCAGCACCGAGCCGGAAAGCATCAGCCCGGCGGCCGTGGGGCTCATGCCGCGGTCGATGAGGATCGACGGCAGCCAGCCGAAGACGATGTAGGCCAGCGACGACTGTAGGCCCATGTACAGGGTGACCTGCCAGGCCAGGGCGTCGCGCCACAGGCCGCGCACGCTCGCGATATGGCGCTGTGCATGTTGCGTCTGCCGTGCCTGCGGCAGCCAGATCAGCGCTGCCAGCAGTGCGGGGATTGCCCAGCTCGCCAGGGCCAGCTGCCAGCTGCCGTCCAGCCACCCGGCCAGCGGCACGGTGGCGCCGGCGGCCAGCGCCGCGCCCAGGCACAGGGCCATGGTGTAGACGCCCGTCATGATCCCGGCGATGTGCGGGAAATCGCGCTTGACGATGCCCGGCAGCAGTACGCCGATGATGCCGATGCTGGCGCCGGCCACCAGGCTGCCGAAGAACAGGCCGGCGACGGGGAACAGGCTGCGCAGGACGATACCGAAGGCCAGTACCACGAGGATCACCAGTACCGTGCGTTCGGCGCCCATGCGTCGGGCCAGGCGCGGTGCCAACGGGGCGAATAACCCCAGGCAAAGCACCGGCAGCGTAGTCAGCAGGCCGGCAGCGGCCGCCGAAAGACCGGTCGTGTCGCGCACCTGGTGGAGCAGGGGAGCAAGGCTGGAAAGCGCCGGGCGCAGGTTGAGCGCCACCAGCACCAGGCCGAGCAGGAGCAGTCCGTTGCGGCGGGCGGTGGGCGGAGGCGACGGGGCGTCGTCGATTTCGGCGTCGATCAACAGTTCGTCGACGCCATGGGGAGCGGAGTCTTTCATGGTCGGTATCGCAAGGCAGAAGAAGTGCTCAGATCAGCAACGCGCGGTTGGCCGCTCCAGCGGCGTCGGCATCGCCACGTTCGATGGCGTCGAGCAACTGGCAGTGCAGGTCGAAGGCCGGTTGCGGGCGTCCCGGTTCGCTGATGGTCTGGCGCAGGCCGGCGCCGATCACTTGCGAGAAGTAGCGATACAGCTCGCTGAGCAGAGGGTTGTGGGCGCTGTCGACGATGCGTTGGTGGAAGGCCAGATCGCACTCGACGTACTGCTCGAGGTCCAGGCCATGGGCGTCCGCACTGGCTTGGAGTGCCGCGCGCAAGGCGGCGATGTCGTCTTCATCGCGGCGCTGGGCGGCGAGGCGCGCGGCCTCGACCTCGATGACGCCACGTGCCTCCAGGGCCTGCTCGATGGAGCCCCGAGCCAGGGTGAGCATGATTTCCAGGGGATCGGTGCGAGCGCGGACGTAGGTGCCGTCGCCCTGGCGCACTTCCAGTACGCCGGAGAAGGCGAGGACTCGTACCGCCTCGCGCACGGTGTTGCGGCTCATGCCGAGGCGCTCGGCGAGCTCCGGCTCCGGCGGCAGGCGCTCACCGAGCGCCCAGCTGCCGTTGTCGATGCGTTGGCGGATCTGCTCCAGGGCGATGTCGACGAGGGAGCGCTTCAGGGGATTTGTCATATATACATCCAATCATCGGATGATTCGGTTGGGCAGGGTACGCCTGTGGGGAGGCGAGGGCAAGGTGCTGGAATCAGGACAAGCGCACGCACTGTTGGGATGGCGTCGCGGGAATGGGCAGAAAGCGAAAAGCGAAAGGCCAAGGGCGAGAGGCAAGACGCGCGGGCCGGAGGGTGCCCGGCCCGCGTCGATTCAGGCGGCGACGTTCAGCAGGCTACCGCTGGTGCTCTGGTAGCTCGCCGAGCTGCTGTCCTGGTAGTGCTTGGCCAGCATGGCGAGCATCTGCTGCACCATGTCGGAGTTGCTGGTGCTGCCGTCGCTGGAGCTTGAGCTGCTCGAATCGCTGCTGGCACTGGCGGTCAGGCTGCTGCCGGCGTCACTGCCCGAGGGCGGCGGAGGCGGTGGCATGTCGCCTTGGGTCTGCTGCAGGGCGCTGGTCAGCTCGTCCTTGCTGATGCTGCCGTTGCCGTCGCTGTCCAGCGCGCTGAACAGGTCGCTGGTGTCGGTACTCGAAGCGCTGCTGGCTGCGGTCAGCTCGTCGCTGCTGATGCTGCCGTCGCCGTCGCTGTCCAGCGACTTGAACAGGTTGGCGGCGAACGCTTTCGCCTTGTCGTTGCCGCCGGTGCTGCTGGTGGTGGTCTGGGTGCTGCTGGTGGTGCTGCGCTGCGTGCTGGTTAGCCCGCTGTAGTAGCTGCTGTAGCTGCTGACTCCGCTGATCATTGGACTGCCTCCAAGAAGGTTCTTCTGCCGGACCCCGGTTTCCCGGTCATGCCAGCGTCGGTGAGGCAGTTGTCGAGGGTATGTGCGCTTTGTATGTGCGCGCCGACAAAGTCAGGTGCGCGGCAGGCTCAGCACGGCGGTGGCGCCGCCTCCCGGGGTTTCCTCGAAGTACAGCTCGCCGCCGTGGCGCCGCGCGGCGTCGCGGGCGATCGCCAGGCCCAGGCCTACGCCGCCGGAGTTGCGGTTGCGCGAGCCTTCCAGGCGGAAGAACGGCTCGAAAACCTGCTCGCGCATCTCGGCGGGGATGCCCGGGCCGTGGTCCTGCACACGGATTTCCACGCGGCCTCCGCCGTCGCGCAGGACGAACTCCACATCGCCGGCGTAGCGCAGGGCGTTGTCCAGCAGGTTGCTCAGGCACGAACGCAGGGCCATGGATTGAACCTTGAGCGGGGCGCACTGGCCCTCGACGCGCACCTTGGCGCCATGCTCGCAGGCGTCTTCGGCGAGGGATTCGACCAGCGCCATGACGTCCAACCACTGCCGCGGCTCGCTGGCGCGCTCCTGATGCAGGTAGTGCAGGGTCGAGTCGAGCATGCCGATCATCTCGCTCAGGTCCTGGCTGATGCGCGTGCGCAGCTGCGGGTTGTCGATTTCCTCGACGCGCAGCTTCAGCCGCGAGAGCGGCGTGCGCAGGTCGTGGGATACCGCTACCAGCATGCGGCTGCGCTGCTGCACCTGTTCGCGGATGCGTTCGCGCATGCGGTTGAAGGCCTGCGCCGCCTGCTTGGCTTCCTGCGGGCCGGTTTCGGGTATCGGCGGGCTGTCGAGGTCGTCGCTGAGCTGGCGCGCGGCGTCGCCCAGGCGCTGCACGGGCCGCGCCAACAGGCGTGCACCGAACCAGGCGGCGCCGACCAACGTCAGCAGTTGGAACAGGAAGGGCCCACCGAGCAGTGGCGGGTGATGGGGCGGCGGGCCTGGTGGCGGGCCGAACGCCGGTGGCTGGCCTGGCGCAGGCGGGGCGAAGGTGGCCTGCTCGTGCGGCGGCGGAGGCGGAAAGTCGTGGCGGTGGTAGTGCTCGAACCAGACGAAGGCCAGCAGGTGGGCGATGACGATGGCCAGCAGGAAGACCCCGAACAGGCGAGCGAACAGGGTATCCGCGAAGTGCAGCGTGCGCTTTTTCATCGATCGGTCTCCGGCCTTGCGCCGTCTCAGGCGATTTCGCCGACGTCGAACAGGTAGCCTTCGCCGCGCACGGTCTTGATCAGCTTCGGCGAGCGCGGGTCGTCGCCGAGCTTCTGCCGCAGCCGCGAGACCAGCAGGTCGATGCTGCGGTCGAAGGCTTCGATGGCGCGGCCGCGCGCGGCGTCCAGAAGAAGCTCGCGGTTGAGCACCCGGCGCGGGCGCTCGATGAAGGTCCAGAGCAGGCGAAACTCGGCGTTCGACAGCGGCACCACCAGGCCGTCCGGTGTGTGCAGCTGGCGCAGCACGCTGTCCAGGCGCCACTGGTCGAAGCGCACCTGCGAGCGCGGTTCGTTGCGCGTGCCCTCGTCGCCGCGCACGCGGCGCAGGATGGTCTGGATGCGCGCCACCAGTTCGCGCGGCTCGAAGGGCTTGGCCATGTAGTCGTCGGCGCCCAGCTCCAGGCCGATGATGCGGTCGGCCGGCTCGCAGCGCGCGGTGAGCATGAGAATCGGGATATCCGACTCGCTGCGCAGGTGGCGGCACAGCGACAGGCCGTCCTCGCCCGGCAGCATCAGGTCGAGCACCACCACGTCGAAGCTTTCCTCGGCCAGCGCCTGGCGCATCTGCTGGCCGTCGGCGACGCCGCGCGTCTCGATGTTGAAGCGCGCGAGGTAGCCGCAGAGCAGCTCGCGGATCGGCTCGTCGTCGTCCACCAGCAGGGCGCGGGTGGTCCAGCGGCGGGGGGCTTCGGAGGGCGTGGTGGCGGGAGAGGGGCTGCGCTGCATGGGAGTCCTGTGGCGGGCGGGACACGCTCGGCGAGTGTCGGGGCAGGGGGGCGGATGCTAACCCGCGGTTACACGGGCGGCCAGGCTGGAGGAGCCTGACGGACGTGCATATCGACGAAATGTCATGCGTGTATCCGGATTGCTACAAAGCCCGCCGAAGCCGACCCCAGAGGCTTCTTTACGCTTTCTTTATGCCCCGCCGACAGGCCGCCAATCGCTTCTTTACACCCCCTTTGCGGACACTTTCCCCATCGCAAGGATTCGCCTGCGTGAGGAGACAAAGACATGAGCGTGCTCGACGGGGTGTCCCTGGTTCTGGCCACGGGACTATTCATCTACTTGCTGGTGGCGCTGCTGCGCGCCGACCGCACCTAAGGAGGCCGCATGAACAGCCACGATGTGCTGCTGCTGGTGGCCTTCTTCGTTCTGGTACTGGCGCCCGCGCCGCTGCTGGGACGTTTCTATTACAAGGTGATGGAGGGCCAGCGGACCTTCCTCAGCCCGGTGTTCCTGCCGGTGGAGCGGATGATCTATCGCGTCTGCGGGGTCGATCCGCAGGCCGAGCAGAACTGGAAGACCTACACCCTGGCCCTGCTGGCCTTCAACCTGGTCGGCCTGGCCGTGCTCTTCGCCATCCTGGTCGGGCAGGGCGCGCTGCCGCTCAACCCGCAGCACATGCCGGGTCTGGAGTGGACCCTGGCGTTCAACACCGCGGTGAGCTTCGTCACCAACACCAACTGGCAGGCCTATAGCGGCGAAGCCTCGCTGAGCTACCTGAGCCAGATGCTCGGCCTGACCGTGCAGAACTTCGTCAGCCCGGCGGTTGGCGTGGCTGTGCTGGTGGTGCTGGCGCGCGGCATTGCCCGCAAGTCCACGCAAAACCTCGGCAACTTCTGGGTCGACCTGACCCGCGCCACCCTCTACGGCCTGCTGCCGCTGTGCCTGCTGATGGCGCTGTTCCTGGTCTGGCAGGGCGTACCGCAGACCTTCCTCGACTACGTCCACGCCAGCACCCTGCAGGGCGCCGACCAGGTCATCCCGCTCGGTCCGGCGGCCAGCCAGATCGCCATCAAGCAGCTGGGCACCAACGGCGGCGGCTTCTTCGGCGTGAACTCGGCGCACCCGTTCGAGAACCCCACCGCCTGGGCCAACCTGTTCGAGGTGGCCTCGATCATCCTGATTCCAGCGGCGCTGGTGTTCACCTTCGGCCACTACGTGAAGGACCTGCGCCAGAGCCGCGCGATCCTCGGCTGCATGCTGCTGATGCTGGTCATCGGCCTGGGCGTGGCGCTGTGGGCCGAGTACCAGCCCAACCCGACCCTGGCGCACCTGCCGATCACCCAGGGCGCCCCCCTGGAAGGCAAGGAAAGCCGCTTCGGCACCACCGCCAGCGTGCTCTGGGCCGTGACCACCGCCGCCGCCTCCAACGGCTCGGTGAACGCCATGCACGACAGCCTCAACCCGCTCAGCGGCCTGGTGGCGATGTTCAACATGATGCTCGGCGAGGTGATCTTCGGCGGCGTTGGCTCGGGCCTCTACGGGATGCTGCTGTTCGTCCTGGTCGCGGTGTTCCTCGCCGGCCTGATGATCGGCCGCACCCCGGAATACCTCGGCAAGAAACTGGAGGCCCGCGAGGTTCGCCTGCTGGTCGCCACCCTGCTGGTGATGCCGGTCGGCGTGCTGGTGCTCGGCGCCATCGCCGCCAGCCTGCCGGGCCCGGCATCGGCCGTCACCAACCCTGGCGCTCACGGCTTCAGCCAGCTGCTGTATGCCTACACCTCGGGCACCGCGAACAACGGCTCGGCCTTCGCCGGCTTCGGCGCCAACACCCCGTTCCACAACCTGATGATCGCCCTGGCCATGCTCATCGGCCGCTTCGGCTACATCGTCCCGGTGCTGGCGATTGCCGGCAGCCTGGCGGCGAAGAAGCGCGTGCCGGTCGGGCCGAACAGCTTCCCCACCCACGGACTGCTGTTCATCGGCCTGCTGACCGCGACCATCCTCCTGGTCGGCGGCCTGAACTTCCTGCCGACCCTGGTCCTCGGCCCGGTGGCCGATCACCTGACCCTCGGCTTCTGAGGAGCCAACAGATGAATGCCAAGACCCAGGACATGTCGCTGAAAGCTGCCATGCCCGCTTCCGATAAACGCCAGAGCCTGAGCTTCGCCGCGCTGTGGAAGCCGGCGCTGCTGCAGGCCTTCGTCAAGCTCGACCCGCGTCAGCTGCAGCGCTCGCCGGTGATGCTGGTGGTCGAGCTGACCGCCGTCCTCACCACCGTGCTGTGCTTCACCGGCGGCGATAACGTGCCGCTCGCGGTAGCCGCGCAGATCGCTGCCTGGCTGTGGTTCACCGTGCTCTTCGCCAACTTCGCCGAGGCCCTCGCGGAGGGCCGCGGCAAGGCCCGCGCCGACAGCCTCAAGGCCGGCACCCAGGGCCTGATGGCGCAGCGCCTGAACGTCGACGGCGCCTACGAGAGCGTGCCCGCCAGCAGCCTGCGCAAAGGCGATGTGGTGCGCGTGGTGGCCGGCGAGCTGATCCCCGGCGACGGCGAGGTGATCGAGGGCGTGGCCGCGGTCAACGAGTCGGCCATCACCGGCGAATCGGCGCCGGTGATCCGCGAATCCGGCGGCGACCGCTCGGCCGTCACCGGCAATACCCGCCTGGTCTCCGACTGGCTGGTGGTGCGGATCAGCGTCAACCCGGGCGAGTCGACCCTCGACCGGATGATCGCCCTGGTCGAAGGTGCCAAGCGCCAGAAGACCCCCAACGAGGTGGCGCTGGACATCCTGCTGATCGGCCTGACGCTGATCTTCCTGCTGGTGGTGGTGACCCTGAAGCCCTTCGCCCTGTTCGCCGGCGGCCACCTGCCGCTGGTGTTCCTGGTAGCGCTGCTGGTGACCCTGATCCCGACCACCATCGGTGGCCTGCTCTCGGCCATCGGCATCGCCGGCATGGACCGCCTGGTGCGCCTGAACGTGATCGCCAAGTCCGGCCGTGCCGTGGAGGCGGCGGGTGACGTGCACGTGCTGATGCTCGACAAGACCGGCACCATCACCTTCGGCAACCGTCGCTGCAGCGCACTGCATGCCGCGCCTGGCGTCGCCGCCGTGCAGCTGGCCGAGGGCGCGCTGCTGGCCTCGCTGGCCGACGACACCCCCGAGGGCAAGTCGATCGTCGAGTACGTTCGCGGCCTGCACCGCATTGCCGAGCCTGCGCGCGAGCTGATGACCCCAATCGCCTTCAGCGCGGAAACCCGCCTGTCCGGCGTGGATATCCACAACCACGTCTACCGCAAGGGTGCCGTGGACGCCGCGCTGGCCTTCATCGGCCGCGCCCGCAACGACATGCCGGAAAGCCTGGCCAAGGAAGTCGAGCGCATCGCCCAGAGCGGCGGCACTCCGCTGCTGGTGGTGGCGGACGGCAAGCTGCTCGGCGCCATCCACTTGAAGGACGTGGTCAAGCCGGGCATCCGCGAGCGCTTCGCCGAGCTGCGCCGCATGGGCATCCGCACCGTGATGGTGACCGGCGACAACCCGCTGACCGCCGCCGCGATTGCCGCCGAAGCGGGCGTGGACGACGTGATCGCCGAAGCCACCCCGGAGAAGAAGCTGGCGCGTATCCGCCAGGAACAGGGTGAAGGGCGCATGGTCGCGATGTGCGGCGACGGCGCCAACGATGCCCCGGCTCTCGCGCAAGCGGACGTCGGCATGGCGATGAACGACGGCACCCAGGCGGCCCGCGAGGCAGCCAACCTGGTGGACCTGGACAGCGACCCGACCAAGCTGCTCGACGTGGTGCAGGTCGGCAAGGAACTGCTGGTGACCCGCGGCGCGCTGACCACCTTCTCGGTGGCCAACGACGTGGCCAAGTACTTCGCCATCCTGCCCGCGCTGTTCGCCGGCATCTATCCGCAGCTGCAGGTGCTCAACGTGATGCACCTGGCCAGCCCGCAGAGCGCCATCCTCTCGGCCATCGTGTTCAACGCGCTGATCATCATCGCGCTGATCCCCCTGGCCCTGCGCGGCGTGCGCGTGGCGGCGACCGACGCCATGCACCTGCTGCGGCGCAACCTGCTGATCTACGGGGTGGGCGGGATCATCGCGCCCTTCATCGGCATCAAGGCCATCGACCTGCTGCTGGTAGCGCTGGGCCTGGCCTGACGTTCGGTTTCCGGGTCCCCGCGTACGCGGGGATGACGAGGAGGGGGAGGGCGTCCCATCCCGTCACTCCCGCGAATGCGGGAGCCCAGAAGACGCCCAATCGAATCGAGGAACACCCAAATGCTCAAGCAACTCCGTCCCGCCATCGCCTCCCTGGCCCTGCTGTCCGTGGTCACCGGCGTGGCTTATCCGCTGGTCGTCACCGGCATCGCCCAGGTCGCCTTCCCGGCGCAGGCCAATGGCAGCCTGGTGCGCGACGCCCAGGGCCAGGTGCGCGGCTCGTCGCTGATCGCGCAGAAGTTCGAGGGCCCGCAGTGGTTCCACGAGCGGCCCTCGGCCGGCGATTTCGCGACCGTTTCCAGCAGCGCTTCCAACCTGTCTCCGGGCAACCCGGCGCTGGCCGCGCGCATCGCCAAGGACGCCGCCAGCGAAGCGGTAGGCGGGCAACCGGTGCCGCAGGCGCTGGTCACCACGTCCGGCAGCGGCCTCGATCCGCAGCTGCCGCCGGAGGCCGCGCTCTATCAGGTGCCGCGCGTGGCTGCCGCGCGCAATCTGCCGGCCGATGATGTGCAGCGCCTGATCGACGCGAACACCCAGCGCCCGCTGGTGGGCCCGGCGGTGGTCAACGTGCTGGCGCTGAACATGGCTCTCGAACAGGCGCGTCGCTAGACTTGCGCGCAATCCCGAGGAGACCGACATGACCGATTCCAAGCGCGCCGACGCCCTGTTAGCCGAAGTGGAGCGCAATGGCCGCGGACGCCTGAAGGTCTTCCTCGGCGCCGCCCCCGGCGTGGGCAAGACCTACGCCATGCTGCTGGCCGCCCAGGGCCAGCTGCGCCAGGGCGTGAAGCTGCGCGCGGGTGTCGTCGAAACCCACGGCCGAGCCGAGACCGAAGCCCTGCTGGTGGGCCTGCCGCAACAGCCGCCGCTGCGCTCGGAATACCGGGGTATTCGGCTCGCCGAGATGGACCTCGACGGCCTGCTGCGCGACCCGCCGCAACTGGCGCTGGTCGACGAGCTGGCCCACACCAACGCCCCCGGCAGCCGCCACGCCAAGCGCTGGCAGGACATCCAGGAGCTGCTTTCGGCGGGCATCGACGTCTACACCACGGTCAACGTGCAGCACCTGGAGAGCCTCAATGACCAGGTGCGCGACATCACCGGCGTGCAGGTCCGCGAGACGGTGCCCGACTGGGTGCTGCAGGAGGCCGACGAGCTGCTGCTGGTCGACCTGCCGCCGCGCGAACTGCTCGAGCGCCTGCGCGAGGGCAAGGTCTACGTGCCGGAACAGGCGCGCGCGGCCATCGACGCCTTCTTCAGCCAGACCAACCTCACCGCGCTGCGCGAACTGACCATGCAGACGGCCGCCGCGAGGGTCGACGCCGACCTCGCGCAACGCTACCGCCAACTGGGCAGCGAGGCGCCTGCCGTGCGTGGCCGCCTGCTGGTGGCGGTGGACGGCGAACACAATGCCGAGCGCCTGGTGCGCCACGCCTCGCGGGTGGCCGAGCGCCGACACCTGCCGTGGACGCTGGTGCATGTCGACACGGGTGGCGCGCGTGACGAGCAGTCGCGCCTGCACCTGCAGAACGCCCAGCAACTGGCCGAGCGACTGGGTGGGGAGATCCTCCAGCTGCGCGGTGGAGAGGTGGCGCGCACCCTGGTTGAACATGCCCGCGAACGCCGCGCCAGCGTGATCCTGGTCGGCCGTTCGCGGCAGCGCTGGTATCGCCGGCTGTTCGGCGGTGGCCTGGCCGCGCGCCTGCTGCGCCTGGGCGAAGGGCTGGAAATCAGCGTGCTGGACAGCGAAGCGGACCTGGCTCCGGCCGGGCCGCGGGCACGCGAGCGCGGCCACTGGCGCGACTACCTGCTGGCGGCGGTCGCCGCCGGTGGCGCCAGCGCCTTGGCCTGGGGGGTGTCGCAACTGCTGGCGCTACCCAATATCTCCCTGGTGTTCCTCGCCGCCGTGCTGCTGGTGGCGGTGCGCAGCAGCCTGTGGCCTTCGCTGGCTTGCGCAGTGCTGTCGTTCCTGGCCTACGACTTCCTGTTCATCCCCCCGCGCTTCTCGTTCACCATCGAGCGCGAAGAGGACGTACTGACCCTGCTGTTCTTCCTGCTCATGGCCGCGCTCACCGGCAACCTGGCCGCCCGCCAGCGCCGTCAGTTGCAGGTATTGCGCGATTCCCAGGAGGAGACCGGCGCGCTGCTGGAGCTGTCGCGCAAACTCACTGCCGCCACCGACCGCCAGGCGGTGATGGCAGCCGCCGGCCAGCAGTTCGCCCAGTGGAGCGACCTGGACATCTGCGTGCTCGGCCGCCAGCACGACGAATGGAAAATCGAGAGCGGCCATGTGCGCGCCTTCGAGGACCAGGAACGCGCCGCCGCCGACTGGGCCTGGCAACACGACCAGCCCGCAGGGCTGGGCACCGGCACCCTGCCTTCGGGGCGCTGGTGGTGGTGGCCGCTGTCGCTGGAGGAGGGGCCGCTGGCGCTGCTCGGCGTGCGCCCGAAGGACGGCCAGCCGCTGCCCGGCCAGCGTCGCCGCCTGCTCGCCGCGCTCGGTCAGCCGCTGGCCCAGGCGCTGTCCCGCGCACGCCTGGCCGACGACCTGGAAGCCGCGCGCCTGCACGGCGAAACCGAACAACTGCGCAGCGCGCTGCTGGCCTCGGTCAGCCACGATCTGCGCACCCCGCTGACGACCATGCGCGGCGCCATCGACAGCTTGCTGGCGCTCGGCGATGCGATTCCGCCGGACGATCGCAAGGAGCTGCTGGAAAGCACGCGGGATGAGGCCGAGCGCCTGGACCGCTACATCCAGAACCTGCTCGACATGACCCGTCTGGGCCACGGCGGGCTGAAGCTGGCGCGCGACTGGGTGGCGCCGGAGGACATCGTCGGCAGCGCCGTGCATCGGCTGCGCGCGCTGCTCGCGCCGTACCGGGTGGAAACCCGCGTGCCGGCCGAACTGCCGTTGCTATACGTACATGCCGCGCTGATCGAGCAGGCGCTGGTCAACGTGTTGGAGAACGCCGCGCGCTTCTCGCCGCCCAACGGGCGCCTGCGGGTGGCGGCGGAGCAGGTCGGCGAGGAGCTGCAGTTCAGCGTCAGCGACGAGGGGCCGGGGATTCCCGAGGCGGAGCGCGAGAAGATTTTCGACATGTTCTACACCGCCGCCCGTGGCGATCGCGGCGGGCCGAGCACCGGCCTGGGCCTGGCGATCTGCCAGGGCATGGTCGGCGCCCATGGCGGGCGGATCAGTGTCGGCGACGGTCTCGATGGCCACGGCACGCGCCTCACGCTGCACCTGCCGCTGCAGCGCCAGCCGGACCTGGAGGAACTTGATGCCGGTGCTTGAAAGGACCAAGCTAGGCGCCGTTTCCCCTAGCCCGCCGGATCCCATGAGCTCCACCAACGCTGCCTGCATCCTGGTCATCGACGACGAACCGCAGATCCGCAAGCTGCTGCGCATCAGCCTCAGCGCCGGCGGCTACCGCGTGGTCGAGGCGGCCAACGGCGAGGAAGGCCTGGCGCAGGCCGCGCTGACCCGCCCGGACCTTGTAGTACTCGACCTCGGCCTGCCGGACAAGGACGGCCAGGACGTGCTGCGCGAACTGCGCGAGTGGTCGCGGGTGCCGGTGCTGGTGCTCTCGGTGCGCGCCGCCGAGAGCGAGAAGGTGCTGGCCCTGGACGGCGGCGCCAACGACTACGTGACCAAGCCGTTCGGCATCCAGGAATTCCTCGCGCGCATCCGCGTGCTGCTGCGCCAGGGCAACCAGGGCGAGAGTCAGGAAGCCTGCGTCGGCGTCGGCCCGCTGAGCCTCGACTTCGCCTACCGCCGCGTCACCCTCGACGGCGTCGAGGTGCAACTGACGCGCAAGGAATATGCGGTGCTGGCCATGCTCGCCCGCCACCTTGGCCGGGTGGTGACCCAGCAGCAACTGCTCAAGGACATCTGGGGCCCGACCCACGTCGAGGACACCCATTACCTGCGCGTGGTGGTCGGCCACCTGCGGCAGAAGCTCGCCGACGATCCGGCCAATCCGCGCTTCATCGTCACCGAGGCGGGCGTGGGGTATCGCTTGCGCGATGCCTAACCCGCCACCTGTGCCACCGCGCACTTCGAGATCGAACCCGAAGCACCCCGGAACCAAGGCCAATCGGCGGATAACGTCGAACGTTATCCGGCCTAGGTTCGGCCCGATCCTGGCGTAGGGCGTACAACCGTTCGCGGTTGTACGCCGCTTCACCTTCCTGTCCGTTCACTTCGAGGTCGAACCCGAAGCGCCCTGCGACCACGGCCGGTGCACCAGCCCTTGCGTCAGGCGCCGAGCACGCGGCAGGCGTGTTCCGGAATGGTCACCGAGACGGCCTGGCCTACGCGCAGGCCTATGTCCTGGCAGGGCGTGCTGAGGGCGGTCAGCGAGACCCCGGAACACTCGACGGTGGTCTCGATGGTCGCGCCTATGTCGCGGATGAAGGTCACGGTGCCCGGCAGGCTGTTGGCCGCCGGAGTCTGCGCTATCGACAGCTGCAGGTCCTCCGGGCGCACCAGCATGCGCACGCTGGCGCCGGCCTGGATGCTCGGGCAGTGCGCCGCATTCAGCGCCGCGCCGCCGGGCAGCCCGACCTGCCCATTGCCCAACGCGGTCGCCGGGAAAATGTTGCCCGAACCGATGAAGTCGGCGACGAAGGCATTGGCCGGGTTGCGGTAGATCTCGATGGGCGTGCCGACCTGCTGGACACGGTGCTCGCCAAGCACCACCACGACATCGGCCATGGTCATGGCTTCGCGCTGGTCGTGGGTGACCATGATGGTGGTGATGTTCAGGCGCTGCTGCAGCTGGCGGATTTCCACCTGCATCGATTCGCGCAGCTTGGCGTCGAGCGCCGACAGCGGCTCGTCGAGCAGCAGCAGTTTCGGATGCGAGGCGATGGCGCGGGCGATCGCCACGCGCTGGCGCTGGCCGCCGGAGAGCTTGGCCACTGGCCGGTCGACCATCTGCTGCAGCTGGATCATCTGCAGCAGCTCGCCGACCCGCGCCTGCTGCTCGGCCTTGCCGACGCCGCGCAGCTTCAGCGGATAGGCGATGTTCTCGCCGACGGTCATGTGCGGGAACAGCGCCAGCGACTGGAACACCATGCCGAAGTTGCGCTGGTGCGCGGGGATCAGGCTGATGTCCTCGCCATCGAGGAGGATCTCGCCGCCGCTCAGGCTTTCCAGGCCGGCGATCATGCGCAGCAGGGTGGTCTTGCCGCAGCCGGAAGGGCCGAGGAAGCAGACCAGCTTGCCCTGCGGCAGGTGCAGGTTGACGTCTTTCACGGCGCAGGCCGAGCCGTAGCGCTTCTCGACGTTATGTAGGTTCAGTCCATTCATGTTTCACCTCGAATCAGAACGACACGCCGTCTTCACCGACCAGCTTCTCCAGCGCCCAGATGAGGGCGAAGTCGATGAGCACGATCAGCACGGCGAACGAGAATACGGTGGGGTCCAGCGACGACACGGTGCGGCTGTACATCCAGATCGGCACGGTCATCACGTCGATGTTGTAGAGGAAGTAGGTCACCGTGAATTCGTTGAACGACACGATGAAGGCCAGCAGCATCCCGGCGAGGATGCCCGAGCGCATGAGCGGCACCACCACGTCGACGATGGCCCGCAGCGGCGAGGCGCCGAGCATCTGCGCGGCTTCTTCCACTTCGCTGCCGATGGCCACCATCGCCGCCGTGCAGTTCTTCACCACGAAGGGCAGGGCGAGGATCACGTGGGCGATGACCAGGCGCGAGGTGTCCAGGTGCAGCGGCAGGCTGTCGAACACCAGCAGCAGGGCCAGGCCCAGCACGACCATGGGGAACACCAGCGGCAGCGACATCAGCTGCAGGGCGACGGCCTTGCCGCGGAACTCGCAGCGGGTCAGCGCATAGGCCGCCGGCACCGCGACCAGCGTGGCGAGGACCATCGTCAGGCAGGACACCAGCAGGCTGGTGGTCAGTGCCTTGCCCAGGCTCAGCACGTCGCTGGCGTCGGGCGAGACGAAGGTGTGCCAGGCGGCCTGGTACCACTGCAGGCTGTAGCTCGCGGGCGGGAAGTCGAGGTTCGCGGCGCCGCTGAAGGACATCACGATCATGCTCAGGATCGGCAGCACGGCGAGCAGCAGGATGAAGCCGGAGAGGATCAGCGCGAAGCGTCCGGTATCGCCCGGCAGGGTCGGCTGGCGGCGGGTTGCGGTGCTCATTGCGAGGCCTCCAGGATGCGCCTGCGGCGACCGGTTACGATTTCCGAAAGGGTCATGATCGCCAGGGTGGTGACGATCAGTACGACGCCGGCGGCGGAGGCGGCCGGCCAGTTCATCAGCGGGGCGATCTGGTCGTGGACCATCACCGCGAGCATCGGCACGCGGCGCCCACCGAGCAGCAGCGGGACCACGAAGCTGCTGGCGTTGTAGGCGAACACCAGGGTGGCCCCGGTGAGGATGCCGGGCAGGCTCATCGGCAGCACCACCTGGCGGAAGACCTGGAAGCGGCTGGCGCCGAGGGTCGCGGCGGCTTCCTCGTAGCTGCGCGAGATCCCGCGCATGGCGCTGGCGATGGGCAGGACGGCGAGCGGGAAGGCGGTTTGCACCAGCCCCATGAGCACGCCGTTCTGGTTGTACAGCAGCATCACCGGGCGCTTGATCAGGCCCATGGCCAGCAGCGCCTTGTTGAGCATGCCCGCCGGTCCCAGGATCACCAGCCAGCCGTAGCTCTGCAGCAGCAGGTTGACCAGCAGCGGTAGCAGCACGGCGGCGAGGAAGACCCGGCGCAGCAGGGGCGACTGCAGGCGCGCCATGCTGTAGCCGACGGGGATCGCCAGCAGCACCGCGATCAGCGCGCTGAAGAAGGCCAGGCGCAGGGTCAGCAGCAGCGATTTGAGGTAGTACGGCTGCAGCAGCTGGGCATAGCTGGCCAGGCTGAAACCGGTCCATTCGGCGCCTTTCTCGCCGACGCTCATGCGCAGCACCAACAGGCTGGCGGCGATCAGCACGATGAGGAAGCACAGGGACGGCGTGAGGAAGAGCCAGGCACGCGCCGTCGGTGAAAAGGGCCGGGGCGGGCGCAGGGGCGCCTCGCCGACCGGGCGGGTCGGATTGCTCGATTGCATGTCGCGTCTCTCGTCAGAACGGAGAATGTCCGCGTCGCACGCCGGCAGGGTGAGCTGCCGGCGCGCGACGATTCATGGCTGCCGGGGCGGCCATGGCTGCATCAGGAAGAGAAGATTTCCGTGTAGCGACGGATCCACTGCTCGTGGACGGTGGCGAGGAAGGCGTTGTCGTGCATGATCGCCTTCTCGGCGATCTGCTCGGGCGTGAGGATGTACGGGCTCTTGCGCGCTTCGGCCGAGATGATCGCCTTGGCGTTGACCGGGCCGTTGAAGATGTCTTCGGCCATCTTGCCCTGCACGTAGGGGTCGAGGGAGTGGTCGATGAAGGCGTGGGCCAGGTCGGTGTCGCCCGGACGGTTCTTCGGCAGCACCGAGAGCATCAGGTCGGTGTAGAAGCCTTCCTTCATGCCGAAGGTGGCGCCCAGGCCGTAGTTCGGGTCGCGGATCTGCTTGGGGAAGAACGCCGGCGCGTAGAGGCCGCCGATGTCCAGCGAGCCGGTGCGGAACAGCTCGGCGATCTGGTTGGGGTTTTCGCCTAGCATCATGACCCGGTCCTTGAGCTCTTCGAGCTTCTTGAAGCCCGGTTCGATGTTGTGCTCGTCACCGCCGGCGAGCTTCGCGGCGATGATGATCAGGTCCATGGCCTCGGTCCAGTTCGGCGGCGGCAGGAACAGGCGGCCGGCGTAGTTCTCATCCCACAGGGCCGCGTAGCTGTCCGGCACGTCCTTCACGGTGCGCGTGCTGTACACCAGGCTGTTGCACCACAGCAGGTAGCCGATGCCGTGGCCGTCGGCGCCGGTCTGGTATTTCGCCGGTACGTCCTTGAGGTTGGGGATGCGGTTGAGGTCGGGCTTTTCCAGCAGTCCGGCGCTGGCCAGGCCCTCGGCGCCGACACCGGCCAGGGTGATGACGTCGTACTGCGGGCGGTCGCCGCCGGCCTTGAGCTTGGCGACCATCTCCGAGGTGCTGCCGGTGCGGTCGGCGATCACCTTGGCGCCGGTCTTGGCCTCGAAGGTCGCGGCGATGTTGCGCAGTGCCGCAAGGCCGGTGTCGTCGGACCAGGTGAGCAGGCGCAGGGTCTTGCCCTGGAAGCGGTTGTCGCTGGCGCTGGCCCGGACGAACGGCATGGACATGGCGGCTGCCGCTACCGAGGCGGCACCTACGGTCTTGATGAATTGCCTTCTGCTGAAATCACGCTCGCCCATCTGGGACTCCTTTGCTCTTATCGCTTTTGTTGAGGAAGGTCACTGGTGCGTTGCGGGTGGTCAGGGCTGTCGACCCCCGCCTGTCGGATACGCCCGGCGGCCCCGGAATCCGGAGGGTGCAGGCGTTTCGGCGGGGTCATCCTGCGACCTCGGCGAGGGGCCAACAATCGAAAAAATGTCATCGGAGCCATGTCCTGGGCGCATGGCTGGCGTGCGTCCATGCACAAACGACAGGCCTCCCCTGGAAGGTCCGTTCTAGAGCTGTTTCACGGTCGAAAAAAAGCGCCGTGAAGACGGCGCGGGGCGGGGAACGATCCCCAGGAATATCCCTGCCGCCCGGTGCGGCAGGGAGAGAGGCATCAGCCCAGGCTGCTCATCCAGGTCGCCTGGTCGATCTCGATCAGGGTCGGCAGCGAGCTGGCGCCGGCTTCGCGCAGCGCGGCGCGCAGTGCCGCTTCGTCGCCCGCGCGATGCGCCTTGCAGCCCAGTGCCTTGGCCGCGCCGATGAAGTCGGGGGTGTAGATGTCCACGCCGACCGGCTCGATGTCGCGGTTGACCATGTACTTCTTGATTTCCTCGTAGCCGTGGTTGTTCCACAGCAGGACGATCAGCGGCACGTGCGCTTCCACGGCGCTGGCCAGCTCCGGCAGGGTGAACTGCAGTCCGCCGTCGCCGATCAGGCACAGCACGGGGCGTCGCGACGCGTCGCCCAGCCAGGCGCCGATGGCGGCCGGTAGCGCGTAGCCGAGGGTGCCGTAGCCGGTCGAGGAGTTGAACCAGCGGCGCGGCTGCTCCAGGTCGAGGGTGAGGTTGCCGGTGTACACCGGCTGGGTCGAATCGCCGACCAGCACGGCTTCGGGCAGCTCGTCCAGCGCGGCGCGCAGGAAGCGGGTCTGGGCACGCAGGTTGTCGTCCCAGGTTCCCAGCAGCACTTCGCGCAGGCTGGCGGCGCGGCGGGCGCCCCAGTGCTCGGTGTCGACCGCCAGGGGCTGGCCGTCCAGGGCGCTGAGCAAGGCTTCCAGTGCCAGCCGGGAGTCGGCGACCAGCGCGGCACGCGGCGGGTAATTGCGCACCGTCTGATCCGGGTCGATGTCGATGCGCAGCAGGGCGCCGGGAATCTTGAATCCGCCGGCGAAGGTCACGTCGTAGTCGGTTTCGCCGAGCTCGGTGCCGACCGCGAGGACCACGTCGGCCTCGTTGACCAGTTCGCGGGTGGCCTCGAGGGACTGCGTCGAGCCGATCAGCAGCGGGTGGCGCGAAGGCAGCAGGCCCTTGGCGTTGATGGTCAGCGCCACGGGGGCATGCAGGTGCTCGGCCAAGCGCTGCAGGGCAGGGCCGGCATCGATCGCACCGCCGCCGGCGAGGATCAGCGGACGCCGCGCTCCTGCGAGCAGGCTGGCCATCTCGGCCACCGCTGCCGGTGCGGCGCCGGCGCGCGCTACCTGGACTGGTTGGCTGGCGAGCAGCGCGTCGGCGTTCTCCACCAGCACGTCGAGGGGGATCTCGATGTGCACCGGACGCGGGCGGCCGGCCTGGAACAGGGCGAAGGCGCGGGCCAGCACGGCCGGCAGTTCGGCGGCCGACATCAGCGTGTGGGAGAAGGCGCTGCAACCGGCGATCAGGTTGCTCTGCGACGGCAGCTCATGGAGCTTGCCGCGCCCGCCGCCCAGCTGGCTGCGCGACTGCACGCTGGAGATCACCAGCATCGGAATCGAGTCGGCGTAGGCCTGGGCCATGGCCGTGGCGATGTTGGTCATGCCCGGGCCGGTGATGATGAAGCACACGCCGGGCTTGCCGCTGGTGCGCGCGTAACCGTCGGCCATGAAGCCGGCGCCTTGCTCGTGGCGCGGCGTGACGTGGCGGATTTTCGAGCGGGCAAGCCCGCGATAGAGCTCCACGGTATGTACGCCGGGGATGCCGAACACTTGCTCGACACCGTAGCCTTCGAGCAGGTGCACCAGAACTTCGCCGCATGTGGCCATGGTCATCGTCCTTTTCTTGTCGTCGATCGGGCGCGCCATCTCGGCGGGTTCGCCGACGCCAGACAAGGGGCGAGGGGCAGGGAGGCAGTCGAGGGGGCGCGTATGGGAGACGGGATTGAGCCTGCCGGCGCCAGGTGCTGACAAACCAAAATTTGTCATACTAGGCATGTTCTCACCTCATGCCTGGGCATCGATGAAGCGGCTTCCCCCCCTGCCTGCTCTGCACACCTTCCTGGTCACCGCGCAGTGCTGCAATTTCACCCATGCGGCCGGTCTGCTGCATATCACCCAGGGCGCGGTGAGCCGGCAGATCGCCGGCCTGGAAAGCCACCTGGGCTATCCCTTGTTCCAGCGCCAGGCCCGCGGGCTGAGCCTCACGACACAGGGGCGCGAGCTGCTGCCGCGCATCCAGCAGGTGTTCGCGCTGATCGAAGAGGCCGTGGGCGAGGTCGGCGGCAAGCGCGAGGCGCTGCAGCTTAAAGCGCCCACCTGCATCATGCGCTGGCTGCTGCCGCGCCTGCTGCAGTGGCAGGCCGAGCGACCGGACGTGCCGGTGGAGCTGACCACCACCGTGCAGCACTCGGTGGATTTCCGCAGCGAGGAGTTCGATGCCGCGGTGATCTACGGCGGCCAGCCGGACGAGCAATTGTCCTGTCATCGCCTGTTCGACGAGCAGCTGACGCCGGTCTGCGCCCCGCAACTGCTGGCCGGGCCCCAGCCGCTGGAGGTCTTCGCGGACCTGGAACGGCACATGCTGCTGCACCCCACCCGCGACCAGCGCGACTGGGAAGCCTGGCTGCGCGCCGCCGGCACGCGGGTCAGAAATATCGGCAAGGGGCAGCACTTCGACACCCTGGACCTGGCCATGTCGGTGGCAGTGCAGGGAGCCGGCGTGGCGATGGGGGATTGGGTGCTGAGCGGCGACGATCTGCGCGCCGGTCGCCTGGTCGCGCCCTTCTCGCTGAAGGTGCGTACCGGCTTGGCGTACTACCTGGTCTATCCGCAGCGCCGGGAACCGTCGCCGCAGTTGCGTGAGTTGATCGACTGGCTGTTGCTGCAGGCCGCCGGGGTCGAAGGCGAACAGATCGCCTGACCCTGCCGTGGTTCAGGAATTCTCCGCCTCGTAGCGATCCAGCGTATCGCTGGCGACCTGCCGGCCGAGGGCGATCAGTTCCGGCGCCTTGTAGAACTCGAAGAAGCGGCACACGCGCTTGGGCACGTTGATCAGGATGTCCGGCGGGTAGCCGGCGATCTTGTACTGCGCCAGCGAGGTCTGCATCACTTCGAAGCTCTGGTTGACCAGCTCCAGCAGCGAGGCCGGCCCGCTGCTCTCGATCACCCGGATGCCGCTGGCCGAGCGCGGCGAGCCCTTGGCCTGGGGCGCGGCGATTGGCTGCGGAGTGGCCAGCGGGGTTTCCTCGCTGTCCGGCACCGGTATCAGCAGCGCCTCGGCGCGCAGCTCCGGTGGGGTCTCCATTTCGGCGTTGGGGCGGCGCAGGAAGGCCAGCTTGTCGGTGAGCGAGCCGACCAGGCTGTCGAAGCGCCCCTTGATCGCCGCGGGGCGCTCGATGGTCGGCAACTGGTAGTGCTTGTCGTTGGTGCCGTTGAGGTTGACCGCGATGATCAGGTCCGCGTGGCTGGACACCACCGGCACGATCGGCAGCGGGTTGAGCAGGCCGCCGTCGACCAGCATGCGATTGCCCTGCACGACCGGGGTGAACAGGCTGGGGATGGCCGCCGAGGCGCGCATGGCCTGGTGCAAGTTGCCTTCCTGGAACCAGATTTCCTGTTGGTTGATGAGGTCCGTGGCGACCGCCGTGTAGGGGATCGGCAGGTCTTCGATGTTTATCTCGCCGAGAATCTCGTGAATCTTGCCGAATACCCGTTCGCCACGGATGGCCCCGAGGCGGAAGCTGACGTCGAGCAGGCGCAGCACGTCCAGGTAGTCGAGGCTTTCCACCCACTCGCGGTACTCGCGCAATTTGCCGGCGGCGTAGATGCCGCCGATCACCGAGCCCATGGAGCAGCCGGCGATGCAGGCGATTTCGTAGCCGCGCCGTTCCAGTTCCTCGATCACGCCAATGTGCGCATAGCCCCGGGCGCCACCGGAGCCGAGCACCAGCGCCACCTGTTTGTTCATCGAA
The DNA here is from genome assembly GCF_041409665.1 of Pseudomonas sp. QL9. Lineage (NCBI taxonomy): Bacteria > Pseudomonadati > Pseudomonadota > Gammaproteobacteria > Pseudomonadales > Pseudomonadaceae > Pseudomonas > Pseudomonas sp. QL9. Next base: position 788,321 of record NZ_CP166971.1, on the reverse strand, counting down.
GGTCCCCCTGGCAAGGCTTGAACGACAGCGCGCAGCCCCTCGAGCGCTGTGCCACATGCCATCGACGATACGCCCGGGGCGGGCGGCACGCCAAGGGTGTTTGCTAGAATCGGCCGATCGATTCCCTGCCTTCCGGAGCCACCATGAGCGACCCGATCCGCCTCACCCAGTACAGCCACGGCGCAGGCTGCGGCTGCAAGATTTCCCCCAAGGTGCTGGAGGTGATCCTGGCCGGCAGCGGCGCGCAGAACCTCGACCCGAAGCTGTGGGTCGGCAATGCCTCGCGCGATGACGCGGCGGTCTACGAGATCGATGCCGAGCGCGGCGTGGTCTCCACCACCGACTTCTTCATGCCGATCGTCGACGATCCCTTCGACTTCGGCCGCATCGCCGCGACCAACGCCATCAGCGACATCTACGCCATGGGCGGCGACCCGCTGATGGCCATCGCCATCCTCGGTTGGCCGGTCAATGTGCTGGCGCCGGAGATTGCCCGCGAAGTCATCGCCGGCGGCCGCAAGGTCTGCGACGAAGCCGGCATCCCGCTGGCCGGCGGCCACTCCATCGATGCCCCCGAGCCGATCTTCGGCCTGGCCGTCACCGGCCTTGTGGAGAAGCGCTTCATGAAGCGCAACGACACCGCCACTGCCGGCTGCCGCCTGTATCTCTCCAAGCCGCTGGGCATCGGCATCCTCACCACCGCCGAGAAGAAATCCAAGCTGCGCGCCGAGGACGTTGGCCTCGCCCGCGACTGGATGTGCACCCTGAACAAGCCGGGTAGCCGCTTCGGCAAGCTCGCCGGGGTCACGGCGATGACCGACGTCACCGGCTTCGGCCTGCTCGGCCATCTGGTGGAAATGGCCGATGGCGCCAGGCTGACCGCGCGCATCCGCTTCGACGCCGTGCCGCGCCTGGCGAATGTCGAGTACTACCTGGAACAGGGCTGCATACCCGGCGGCACCCTGCGCAATTTCGACAGCTACGGCGAGCGCATCGCGCCGATTCCGGAGCTGCACAAGTTGCTGCTGTGCGACCCGCAGACCAGCGGCGGCCTGTTGGTCGCAGTGACGCCGGAGGGGGAGGCGGAGTTCCTCGCCGTGGCCGCCGAACTGGGGCTGCAACTGGCACCCATCGGCGAGCTGGTCGAGCGACAGCGTCACGCGGTAGAGGTGGCCTGATGCGCGACAACACCCGGCACTACCGCGAGCTTTTCCTCGAAGACGTCCCGCTGATGGACGTCCGCGCCCCGGTGGAATTCACCAAGGGTGCCTTCCCGCACACGGTCAACCTGCCGCTGATGAACGACATCGAGCGGCAGAAGGTTGGCACCAGCTACAAACAGCACGGCCAGCAGGCGGCCATCGCCCTCGGCCACGAGCTGGTCTGCGGCAAGGTCAAGGCGGAACGCGTCGAAGCCTGGCTGGACTTCGCTCGAAAGCATCCGGACGGCTACCTGTACTGCTTCCGCGGTGGGCTGCGCTCGCAGATCGTCCAGCAATGGATGAAGGAAGCCGGCATCGAATACCCGCGCGTGGTCGGTGGCTACAAGGCGATGCGCGGCTTCCTCTTCGACACCACCCGCGCTGCGACCGAAGAGTGCGGCTTCGTGCTGGTCGGCGGCCTCACCGGCACCGGCAAGACCGAAGTGATCGCCGAGCTGGATAACGCGCTCGATCTCGAGGGCCACGCCAATCACCGGGGTTCCAGTTTCGGTCGCCGCGCCACGCCGCAGCCGGCGCAGATCGATTTCGAGAACCGCCTGGCCATCGACATCCTGAAGAAGCGCCATGCCGGCATCGAGCAGTTCGTGCTGGAAGACGAGGGTCGCATCGTCGGCAGCTGCTCGCTGCCGCTGGAGCTGTACCAGGGCATGCAGGGCTATCCGCTGGTGTGGCTGGAGGACAGCTTCGAGGGGCGCGTCGAGCGCATCCTCAAGGACTACGTGGTCAACCTGTGTGCCGAGTTCGTGAGCGTGAAGGGCGACCCGGACGAGGGCTTCGAGGCCTTTGCGGCCTATCTGCAGAAGAGCCTGGCGGGCATCGTCAAGCGCCTGGGCGGCGAGCGCTACCAGCGCATGGCGGAGATCCTCGACGCGGCGCTCGACGAGCAGCGCGGCAGTGGCGCGGTCGACCTGCATCGCGGCTGGATCGAGGGACTGCTCGGTGAGTACTACGACCCGATGTACGCCTACCAGCTGCAGAGCAAGGAGTCGCGCATCGAGTTTCGCGGCAACCATGCCGAGGTGCTGGAGTACCTACGTCAGCGCGCAAAGCGCTGACGGTAGGTCTGGCGTAGGGCGTACAACCGTTCGCGGTTGTACGCCGGTACACCCGGCTGATGGCCCGCGCCGGGGGCGAATCCGGAGCGCTGTGGAGCCGCAGCCAATCGGCGTATAACGCTCCGCGTCAAAGGCTCTTGCCGTCGAACTCATTGACCTTCAGGCCATTGAGCTCCACATCCGGCAGGCAGCGCACGTTCACCGCCGCCATCGGCGTGCCGTCAGGCGCGGTAGCGAATGCCAGGGGACTCACGCCGCAGGTGGCGCAGAACTTGTGCTCGATCTTGTGGGTTCGGAAGGTGTAGGTGCTCATGGCGCTTTCCGGCGTTTTCAGCGTCAGCTTGGCGCGCGGCACGAACCACAGCAGCGAGCCCTTGCGCCGGCAGATCGAGCAGTTGCAGCTGGTGACTTCGGTGATCGGGGCGTCGGCTTCGGCCTCAAAGGCGATCGCGCCGCAATGGCAGCTTCCCTGGTAGAGCATGGTGGCAGTCCTCCGGTTTCAGAGGATTTGCAGTGTAGACCCCGGCGCCATGCGTGGCGGGCGACTAAGCTGGAAGTCGCCCGCTTCCCCATGGAGATCGACATGAAGCCCGTACTTTCCCTGCTGGCCCTCGCTCTGCTACTGGCCGGTTGCTCCGGCACCACGGTCAATCGCGACAACTGTGCCAACGAACTGAGTGCCGCCTGGCGCGAGCTGGACCTTGCTAAAGCAGAGGGGTTCGCCGGCACCGTCAGCTATTCCAAGGCGCTGACCCTGATCACCGCGGCCAAGACCGAGCAGCAGGTCGAGTCCTACGGCGGCTGCCTGGACAAGGCGACCAAGGCGCGCTTCTACATCAAGGAGTCGCGCGCCGGCCGCTGATTCCGTTGGCGGGTTGCGGGCGGGCATAATTCCGGCTCGCCCGCAGCCCGGAATCCTCGTCGATGCAACTCGATTTCTCCTCCCTCGCGCCCGCCGATGCCTACCGTTGGCTGGCCTCGACCGTCACCCCGCGGCCCATCGCCTGGGTCTCCACGCTGTCCGCCGACGGGCGCAGCAACCTGGCGCCGTTCAGCTTCTTCCAGGTCATCAGCGACGAGCCGCCGACGCTGATGGTCAACACCAGCATCCGCGATGACGGCAGCGTCAAGGACACCCTGATCAACGTGCGCGAGACCGGCCAACTGGTCATTCACCTGGTCGATGCGGCACACGCCGAGGCGATGAACGCCACCGCCGCCAACCTGCCGCACGGCACCAGCGAGTTCGAGCATGCCGGCATCGCCACGTTGCCCAGCGAGCGCGTTGCGCCGCCGCGCGTGGCCGGCGCGCCGGTGGCCTTCGAGTGCGAGCTGGCGCAGATCCAGCCGTACCCGGCCGACGCGCCGAGCTGCTACCTGATCTTCGCCCGCGTACTGCTGGCGCATATCGATGACGCGGTGCTGCGCGACGAGCGCCATGTCGACCCGGCGAAGCTGGACCTGGTCGGCCGCCTCGGCGGCACCCAGTACTGCCGCACCCGCGACACCTTCAGCATGATCCGCCCCAAATAGACGCACGCGCCGCCGCGCGCCGGGCGTTTGGCGCGTGACTGTCCTGAGCGCGACCTGCGCATGCCTGTGCGCACCATCGGTTTGCCAGCACCGCCACCGGCCCTTGTTCCGGCGGTCGGCGCGCTCCTAATGTTCCGCCCCAGGGTACCGACAAAGAACGGGAGAGCTTCCGACGAAGACTTTCCCGCACAGCTAGGGCAGGGGGGCAGTAACTATGGTCGTGTTCGTGCAAAGGCGCTTGGCCGATCTTGGGACGGCGAAGAAACTCGCCATCGGCTTCGGCCTGGTCCTGTTGCTGACCGCGCTGGTGGCGGCCATCGGCATCAGTGCGCTGCGCTCCATCGAGCAGCGTTTCGCCGTGCTCGATGCCATGAGCGCGATCAACCGCCAGGTCCTGGAGATGCGCCAGAGCGAGAAGGACTTCGTGCTCAGCGCCGATCCCAAGGCCGCCGATCAACTGCGACTGCAGGCCAAGGGCATCGGCGAGCGCGCGGCGCAGCTCAAGGCTCAGCCTGACCAGGCCGAGGCGATGGCGCGGGTCGAACAGGCCATCGCCGGCTACCTGGAATCCTTCGGCCGCTTCGAGCAGGCCAGCAAGAGCCGCCGCCTGGCGCTGGAAGCGGCCGGTTGGTCGGTGTCGAGTGCGTCCAACAGCCTGGACATCCTGCAGTCGAGCCTCGCCGACGACGGCGCCTACGAACTCAAGCAGACCCAGGGGCAGAAGGGCGAGGAACTGCTGCAGCAGGCGACCCAGGTCGGCCAGCTCTATCACCTGGTGCTGCAAGGGCTCAACGAGGCCCGCGCGCGACTGGACCAGAAGGACGGCGCTGCGGCCGACGGCGGCAAGATCAAGTCCGCCGACGACGCCCTGGAGCTGTCGCGCAAGCTGCAGGCCGCCATCACCGACAACGCCTACGTCTCCGTGCTCAAGGACGTGGCCACCAACATCGATGCCTTCGGCAGCAACCTGAACGACTACTCGGCCGACCTCGACAAGGAACAGCAGGCGCACCAGCAGATGGCGCAACGCGCCACCGAGATGATGCAGCAGGTGGACGCCTCCTACGCCGCGCAACAGGCGGCGATGGCCGGCAACCTCAAGACCCGCGGCTTGCTGATCCTGGTTTCGGCGGCGCTGGCGCTGCTGGTTGGCGCCCTGGCCGCGCTGCTCATCACCCTGCTGATCGTGCGCCCGCTGCGTCAGGTCATAGGCGCGGCCAGCCGCATCGCCGAGGGCGACCTGAGCCTGAACATCGAGGCCCGCCGTCGCGATGAGGTCGGTCAGCTGCAGACCGCCGTAGCGGGTATGGCTGACAGCCTGCGCGGCATCGTTGGCCGCCTGCAGGATGGCGTTACGCGCATCACCGCTTCGGCGCAGGGGCTGTCCGGCATCACCGAGCGCACCCAGCTGGGCGTCAACAATCAGAAGGCCGAGACCGACCAGGTCGCCACGGCGATGAACGAGATGGCGGCGACCGTACACGAGGTGGCGCGCAACGCCGAGGCGGCAGCGACTTCCGCGGAGCAGGCCGACAGCACCGTGGCCAGCGGTCAGCAGGTGGTGCGCCAGACCATCGGCCGCATCGGCGAGCTGGCCGAGGCGGTGCGCCAGGCGACCCAGAGCATCGAGCAGTTGGGCCGCGAGAGCCAGAACATCGGTAGCGTGCTCGACGTGATCAAGGCGGTGGCCGAGCAGACCAACCTGCTGGCACTCAACGCTGCCATCGAGGCCGCGCGGGCTGGCGACCAGGGCCGCGGCTTCGCGGTCGTTGCCGACGAAGTGCGCGCCTTGGCCCGCCGCACCCAGCAATCCACGGAAGAAATCGAGAAGCTCATCAGTGCCCTGCAGAGCGGCGCGCAGACCTCGGTTCAGCGCATGCAGCGCAGCCATCAACTGGTGGAGAAGAGCGTGGAGGACGCCGAGCAGACCGAGTCCGCGCTGAACGAGATCGCCGCGGCGGTGGCCGTGATCCACCAGATGAACCAGCAGATCGCCGCGGCCTCGGAGCAGCAGAGCGCGGTGGCCGAGGAGATCAACCGCAGTGTCACCAGCATCCGCGGTATCGCCGACGAGTCGGCGCAAGCGATGGAATCGACGGCCAGTTCCAGCGTCGAACTGGCCCAGCTCAGCCGCGACCTGCAGGGGATGGTGGGGCAGTTCCGGCTGTAACGGGGGGCTCAGGGGGCTCCTGTAGGAGCGGATCTCATCCGCGAATGTCCCGCACAAATCCATCCGTAGGGTGCATAACCGCGTTCGCGGTTATGCACCACCACCCGACACGCAAACGGCGGATAACCCCTTCTGGGTTATTCGCCCTACAGGTTCGGCTTTCGTGCTGTGCGGTTCGCGAACAAAATCGCGGATGAGATCCGCTCCTACGGCCGCGCGTTGTTCTCCTGCTGCCGCTTATACCAATGCCGGTAGGCATTCACCCCGGCACGCACCGAGCTGAACAGCAGCGGCGGCTTGAGCTCTCCGAGCTGGCCGGAGCGGCGCAGCATGCCCAGGGTCAGCTCGGGCACCCGCGCCAGGGCCAGGTGGATGTTCTGCGCCGCCAGCGTTTCCTGCACTTCGCGCAGGGTCGACATGCCGGTCACGTCCAGGTTGAGCATGCCTTCGGCGTTGAGCAGTACCGCGCGCGGAGCCTTGGCTTCAGACGTCACCTGCAGCAGGCGCTGCTTGAAGTAGTCGGCGTTGAAGAACAGCAGCGGCGCATCGAAGCGATAGATCACCAGGCCCGGCAGGGTATGCGCCTGCGGGTAGCGGCTCAGTTCCACCTGGCCGTCGATGCCGTGTACCCAGCCGAGCACCGCGTCGTTCGGGCGATAGGTGAGATAGAGCAGGCGCAGCAGGGCGAGGATGATGGCGACGAAGATCCCCGGCAGCACGCCGACGCTCAGTACGCCCACGGTCGTCAGCAGGCACAGGCCGAACTCGAAGCGGGAGAGGCGCCAGAAACCCTTGAGCGCTGCGAAGTCGATCAAGCCCCAGCCGGCCATCAGCAGCACCGCGCCTAGGGCGGGCACGGGAATCCAGCCCAGCGGGCCGCTGAACAGCAGCAGCGCGATGCCGATCACCAGGGCGGCCACCACCCCGACCATCTGGCTCTGGCCGCCGACCATGTCGTTCACCGCGGTGCGCGAGTCGGCGCCGCTGATGACGAAGCCCTGGGAGATACCCGCGCCTATGTTGGCCACGCCCAGGGCCATCATTTCGTGGTTGGCATCGACGGCGTAACCGTGCCGCGCCGCGAAGCTGCGCGCGGTGAGCATGGCGCTGCAGAAACTGACGATGGTGATGCCCAGGGCATCGCGGAACAGGTTGCCGATCTCCTGCACGCTGGTGCGCGGCCAGGCCAGCTCCGGCAGGCCCTGGGGCACCTCGCCGAGCAACGCGACACCATAGTGCTCAAGCCCCAGCAGCAGGCTGGCAAGGGTGGCAAAGAGCACGCCGACCAGGGTACCGGGTACCTTGGGGAAGCGGCGCGGCAGGAAGATCATCAGCAGCAGGGTGGCGACGCCCAGGCCGAGGGTCGGCAGGTGGGTGGCGCCGAGGTTGCGCAGCAGCGCCAGCAGGCCGGCGAGGAAGCCGCTGGTCTCGGTGTGGTAGCCGAGCAGCTTGCCGAGCTGGCCGGCGATCAGGCTCAGGCCGATGCCATTGAGATAGCCGACCAGCGTCGGGCGCGACAGGAAGCTGGCGACGAAGCCGGCGCGCGCGATGCCGCCGGCGATGGAGAGCAACCCGACCATGACCGCGACGATCATCGACAACTGCAGCAGGCGTTGCGGATCGCCCGCGGCCAGCGGCGTGATCGCGGCGGCGACCATGGCTGCCGTGGCGGCATCCGGGCCGACCATCAGCTGCCGCGAGCTGCCCAGCAGGGCATAGATGAGCATCGGCAGGATGCAGGCGTAGAGTCCGACCTGGGCGGGGAAACCGATGACCTGGGCATAGGCGATGGCGGTGGGTATCTGCACTGCCGCGACCGAGACACCGGCAAGGATGTCGGGGCGCAGCCAGGCGCGCCGGTAATGCAGCAGAGAGTGCAGGCCGGGGAGCCAGCGGGCGAGGGGCATGAAAAGTCTTCCTGGGAGCGTCAGGGCTGGAGCTTAGCCGCAGGCGCCAGTGTCGTGCACAAGGAAGACGAAGGTTTTCGAGAGGGGGCTTTGTAGGAGCGAGCTTGCTCGCGAACGGCGGCGGTGCCCGGTCATTCGCGAGCAAGCTCGCTCCTACGAAAAGCGCTTCAGGCTGGCATCAGACCTTCAGCACCAGCTTGCCGAAGTTCTCGCCGCTGAACAGCTTGAGCACGGTCTGCGGGAAGGTCTGCAGGCCGTCGACGATGTCTTCCTTGGATTTCAGCTTGCCCTCGGCCAGCCAGGTCGACATGTCGCGCAGGCCTTCGGGGAAGCGGCTGGCGTAGTCCATCACCACCATGCCTTCCATGCGCGCGCGGTTGACCAGCAGCGACAGGTAGTTGGCCGGGCCTTTAACCGCCTGCTTGTTGTTGTACTGGCTGATCGCGCCGCAGATCACCACCCGCGCCTTGGGCGCCAGGCGGGAGAGGGCGGCGTCGAGGATCTCGCCGCCGACGTTGTCGAAGAACACGTCGATGCCGTTCGGGCAGGTGCGCTTGAGTCCGGCGGCGACGTCCTCGTTCTTGTAGTCGATGGCGCCGTCGAAGCCGAGCTCTTCCACCAGGTAGCGGCACTTGTCCTCGCCGCCGGCGATGCCGATGACCTTGCAGCCCTTGATCTTGGCGACCTGGCCGACCACGCTGCCGACCGCCCCGGCCGCCGCCGAGACCAGCACGGTCTCGCCGGCCTTGGGCTGGCCGACGTCGAGCAGGCCGAAGTAGGCGGTCATGCCGGTCATGCCCAGGGCCGAGAGGTACAGCGGCAGGGGCGCGCGGTTCGGGTCGACCTTGTAGAAGCCCTTGGGCTCGCCGAGGAAGTAGTCCTGCACGCCGAGGGCGCCGTTGACGTGGTCGCCGACGGCGAACGACGGGTTGTTCGAGGCGATGACCTGGCCGACGCCGAGCGCGCGCATCACTTCGCCAATACCCACCGGCGGAATGTAGGACTTGGCGTCGTTGAGCCAGCCGCGCATCGCCGGGTCCAGCGACAGGTACAGGTTGCGCACCAGGATCTGCCCCGGACCGGGCTGGCCGAGTGGGCTCTCCACATAGCGGAAGGTGTCGTTGTCGATGGCGCCGAGGGGGCGTTGGGCTAGGACGAACTGGCGGTTCAGCGGTGCGGACATGGCAGGGGCCTCGAATCACGAATGGAGAGGGGAAGTCCTAGGAGATAGTACTTGGGCGGTCGCTCGGCAAGTGACGTCCACCTTTGGGAATGCTGGTTCATCGACCCGGGTGATTCAGCGGGCCGGGGATCATCAGCTAGACGCATGCATGCCGCTAAGGGTTCCTGATAGTGCTTCGCGGCGCGCGGTCGCTGGCTAGACTCGCGGGGTTTCCCTATTTCCGTTCGAGGATCCCCCATGAGTCAGCTGCTTTCCGGCCAGGTCGCCCTGGTCACCGGCGCCGCCGCCGGCATCGGTCGCGCCACCGCCCAGGCCTTCGCCCGCGAAGGGATCAAGGTGGTGGTCTCGGACGTCGACAGCAAGGGCGGCGAGGCCACGGTCGAGCTGATCCGCGCCGCCGGTGGCGAAGCCACCTTCATCCGCTGCGACGTGACCCGCGACGCCGAGGTCCAGGCGCTGGTTGCCGGCACCGTGGCTGCCTACGGCCGCCTCGACTACGCCTTCAACAACGCCGGCATCGAGATCGAGCAGGGCAAGCTGGCCGACGGCCAGGAGAGCGAGTTCGACGCCATCATCGGCGTCAACGTGAAGGGCGTCTGGCTGTGCATGAAGCACCAGATTCCGGTGATGCTCGCCCAGGGCGGCGGCGCCATCGTCAACACCGCTTCGGTGGCAGGTCTGGGCGCCGCGCCGAAGATGAGCATCTATGCAGCCTCCAAGCACGCGGTGATCGGCCTGACCAAGTCGGCCGCCATCGAATACGCGAAGAAGAAAGTCCGCATCAACGCGGTGTGCCCGGCGGTGATCGATACCGACATGTTCCGCCGCGCCTACGAGGCCGACCCGAAGAAGGCCGAGTTCGCCGCCGCCATGCATCCGGTGGGCCGCGTCGGTAAGGTCGAGGAAATCGCCTCGGCAGTCCTTTACCTGTGCAGCGACAACGCCGGCTTCACCACTGGTATCGCCCTGCCGGTGGATGGTGGCTCCACGGCGATCTGAGTCGGCGCGAGCGCCTTCGCAATGCATCGCCAAGGCGGATGATCGGTAACGGTCATCCGCCTTCTGCTTTTTCGGCGCTCGGGTTCATTCGCATTCTGTTACGCCTGGACCCGCTTTTGGCCGCCAGGGACAGTTACAAGGTCCTACACAAAGGAAAGAATCGGCCTACGGCGGCAGCAGACCGCCGGCCGGCGTGTCCCCACGGAGAACAACAATGACCACCAGCCCCTTGCTCACCCTGTTCCTACCCATCGCCCTGGGCATCATCATGCTCGGCCTCGGCCTGTCGCTGACCCTGGCCGACTTCGCCCGCGTGGTGCGCTACCCGAAACCGGTACTGATCGGGCTGGTCTGCCAGATCCTCCTGCTGCCGCTGGCCTGCTTCCTGATCACCCTCGGCTTCGGCCTGGAAGCGGCGCTGGCGGTGGGCATGATGCTGCTGGCCGCGTCGCCCGGCGGCACCACGGCGAACCTCTATAGCCACCTGGCCCACGGCGACGTAGCGCTGAACATCACCCTGACCGCGGTGAATTCGGTGATCGCCATCCTCACCATGCCGCTGATCGTCAACCTGTCGCTGGCCTACTTCATGGATGCCGAGCAGGCCATCCCGCTGCAGTTCGGCAAAGTGGTGCAGGTGTTCGTCATCGTCCTCGGCCCGGTGGCCATCGGCATGCTGATCCGCCGCCTGCTGCCGGGCGTGGCGGCGGCGCTGTCCAAGCCGGTGAAGATACTCTCGGCGCTGCTGCTGGCGGTGATCATCGGCATCGCCGTGACCAAGGACTGGCAGACTTTCGTCACCTACGCCCCGGTGGTGGGCGCGGCGGCGCTGTGCTTCAACCTGGTCAGCCTGGCGGTGGGCTACTGGGCGCCGCGCCTGCTGAAGCTTTCGCGCCCGCAGTCGATCGCCATCGGCATGGAGATCGGCATCCACAACGGCACCCTGGCCATCGCCCTGGCGTTGAGCCCGTCGCTGCTGAACAACCAGACCATGGCGATCCCGGCGGCCATCTATGGCGTGCTGATGTTCTTCACCGCCGGCATCTTCGGCTGGTGGGTCAGTCGCGGCGTGAAGAGCGCGGCGGCGACCGAAGTCGCCGCCTGAGGGCTCAGGCGGCGCGGCGCCAGTTGAGGATCAACTGGGTCGCCAGCCCCGCCACCAGGCCCCAGAAGGCCGAGCCGACGGAGAACAGGGTCAGGCCCGAAGCGGTGACCAGGAAGGTGACCATGGCCGCCTCGCGCTGGCGGGCCTCGGCCATGGCATTGCTCAGGCCGTTGGTGATCGAACCGAGCAGGGCCAGGGCGGCGATGGACAGCACCAGGGCCTTGGGCAGGGCTGCGAAGAGTGCTGCCAGGGTGGCGCCGAAAATCCCTGCGATGCCGTAGAACAGCCCGCACCAGAGCGCTGCGGTGTAGCGCTTGTGCGGATTCTCGTGGGCCTCGGGGCCGGTGCAGATGGCCGCGCTGATCGCCGCCAGGTTGATCCCGTGGGAGCCGAAGGGCGCCAGCAGCAGCGAGGCGATGCCGGTGGTCGAGATCAGCGGCGAGGCCGGCACCTGGTAGCCGTCGGTGCGCAACACGGCCAGACCCGGCATGTTCTGCGAGGCCATGGCGACGATGAACAGCGGAATGCCGATGCTGATGGTGGCGGCCAGGGAGAAGCTCGGGCTGGTCCACACCGGCCTGGCCACTTCCAGCTGGAAATGGCTGAAGTTCAGCAGGCCAAGGAAGCCCGCCAGAGCTACGCCGACCAGCAGTGCGACGAACACCGCATAGCGTGGTGACAGGCGCTTGGCTAGCAGGTAGCTGAGGAACATCGCCACCACCAGCAACGTCTGCTGCTCGGCGGCGCGGCAGATCTCAATGCAGATGCGGAACAGTACGCCGGCCAGCAGCGCGGCCGCCAGCGAGCCGGGCACCTGGCGCATCAGGCGGTCGAAGCTGCCGGTGACGCCGCAGAAGGTGATGAGGCCGGCACAGACGATGTACGCGCCTATCGCCTCCGAATATGGCACGCCTGGCAGGCTGCTGATCAGCAGTGCGGCGCCCGGCGTCGACCAGGCGATGACGATGGGCGTGCGGTAGCGCAGGGTCAGGCCGATGGTGGTCAGGGCCATGCCGATGGACAGCGCCCAGATCCACGAGGAAATCTGCGCGCTGGTCAGCCCGGCGGCCTGGCCGGCCTGGAACATCAGCACCAGCGAACTCGTGTAGCCGGTGAGCATGGCGACGAAGCCGGCGACTATCGCGGCCGGGGAGGAGTCGGCGAGGGGGCGCGGGCGTGCGCTGGTCGAGTCGGTCATGCGTGAGCGCTTTCCAGGAGCAGGGGATAAAGGGAGGCCACCAGCAGCAGGGCCATGCCGAGATTGAACAGGCGGCGCCGGGCCGGTTGCTCGAGCCACTGCCGCAGCAGGCTGCCGAGCACCGCCCAGGCGCCGACGCTGGGCAGGTTGACCACGGCGAAGAGTACGGCGATCAGCAGCACGTTGCCGATGAAATTCTGCTCCGGGGTGTAGGTGGTGATGGCGCCGATGGCCATGATCCAGGCCTTGGGGTTGACCCACTGGAAGGCCGCCGCCTGCAGGAAGCTGAACGGCTTGCCGCGCTGGCCCTCGGTCTTTGGCGCGCCGGCGCGGGCGATGCACCAGGCCAGGTAGAGCAGGTAGGCCCCGCCCAGGTAGCGCAGAATCTGGTAGGTGACGGGCAGGGCGCGGAACAGTTGGTCCAGGCCCAGGCCGACGGCGACCACCAGCACCAGGAAGCCGAGGCTGATGCCAAGCATGTGCGGCAGGGTGCGGCGTACGCCGAAGTTCACCCCGGAGGCGAGCAGCATCATGTTGTTCGGTCCGGGCGTGATCGAGGTGACGAAGGCGAAGCCGAGGAAAGCGACGAGCAGATCGGCAGGCATGGCGGCGAGTGTCTTGTGGTTTTTCCGCAGCCTACTGCCAGCCCCGGACACTGTCGCGTAACAGCCAGCGGCGGATCGGGCCGTACAGTGGCAGTGGGTGGTCGACTGGCATAAGGTGGGGGATCGCTGTTGCGGAGTCCGCGCATGGACCACAACCCCTACGCCGCGCCCAAGGTCGAGCTGATCGAGACGCGCACGCCGAACGCCTTTCCCGGCGGCCGCTGGAGCCCCGGCAACCTGCGCCTGCTGGCCTGGCTGAGCCTGGCGTTGCTGCTCGCTCAGGGCGTGCTCTTCGCCCTGTCTTTCCTCGGCGGCCTGCAGCAGGGCGATCCGCTGGACCGCTACAGCCTCTGGCTGGGCGTGCTCTGCACCTTGCTTGGCTGCTTTCTCAGCTGGCGTGCCACACAGTTCCTCGTCGACCGCTTCGGCGCCCACGGCATGGCCTGGCCGCTGTGGCTGTCGATAGGCCTGGCGCTGGTCATCCAGGCTTACGCGGTGCTCTTCGACACGCAGCTCGACGGTACGCCGAATGCGGAGCTGGCGGGGTTCATGGCGATGTTTCTGCCCAGCGGCCTGGTCGGACTCTGGTATGGCGTGCGGGTCTTGAAGATCGGTCTGCCGTACCCTTCGGTGAAGGTACTGGGCTGGCTGGATGTGCTGTCTGGTGTGTGTATGGCCAGCATCCTGCTGTTCATCCCCGGCACGCTGCTTTCGGCCGTTGCGCTGCTGCCGTTGGCACTGATGTTCCTGCGCGGCGCGCGCGAACTGGCGACGGGCGCGGCTCAGGCTTCCTGAAGCGGCTGCGCCAGGGCCTGGTTGACCGCCAGCCAGCCATGCACCGCCTGCTCGCCGGCCTCGGCGAAGGCGCGTTGCAGCAGGTGCGCCTGTTCACTGCGCAGGGCCTTCTCAAGAGCTGCACCCTCTTCGGTGAGGCTGAGCAGGCGCTTGCGCTTGTCGCTCTCCGAGGCGTCGCTGCGGATCAGCTGCATTTCCTGCAGCTGGCGCAGGGGCAGGTTCAGCGCCTGCTTGCTCACGCCGAGGGTGGCCAGCAGCTCTTTCACGCTCAGCCCCGGCTGGCGCGCGATGAAAAACAGGATGCGGTGATGCACGCGACCGAGGCCGCGGCGGGCGAGAATCTCGTCCGGCTTCGCGGTGAAGGCCCGGTAGCTGAAGTAGAAGGCTTCCATGGCTTCCGACCAGGTGTCGGACGGCAGAAGGTCATGCATATTGACGTATCCGTGCGGGCGTCGTAGCTTCGGTCAACCAGTTTGACTCATTTGTTCCTGCCTTCGCTACCGGTGACCCCATGGCCTTCTCCGAACGCATTGCCCGCCTGAAAAGCTCCCTGATTCGTGAAATCCTTGCCGCGGCGCAGCGTCCGGAAGTGATGTCCTTCGCCGGCGGCCTGCCCGCGGAGCCGATGCTGCCCAAGGTCGACTGGGCCGAGATGCCGGCGAGCATGGGCCAGTACGGCATGAGCGAGGGCGAGCCGGCCCTGCGCGAGGCCATCGCCGCCGAAGCGCGCAAGCTTGGCGTGCCCTGCGATGCCAGCCAGGTGCTGATCGTCAGCGGTTCGCAACAGACCCTCGATCTCGCCAGCAAGCTGTTCATCGATCCGGGCACCGAAGTGCTGCTCGAGGCGCCGACCTACCTGGCCGCCCTGCAGGCATTCCAGCTGTTCGGCGCCAACTGCCTGACCGTGCCGCTGGGCGCCGAAGGTCCGGACGTCGCGGCCCTGCGCCAGTGCCTGGAAACCAGTAAGCCGGCCTTCGCTTACCTGATCCCGACCTTCCAGAATCCGTCCGGCGTGCGCTACACCGAAGCGCGCCGTGACGAAGTTGCCGCGGTTCTCGACGAGTTCGGCGTGACCCTGATCGAAGACGAACCCTACCGCGAGCTGGTGTTCGATGCCGGCGCCGCGACCCCGCTGGTCAGCCGTCTGAAGAAATCCAGCTGGATCTACACCGGCACCGTCTCCAAGACCCTGCTGCCGGGCCTGCGCGTGGGCTTCCTGATCGCCACTCCGGACCTGTTCCCGCACCTGCTGCGCCTGAAACAGTCGGCTGACCTGCACACCAACCGCATCGGCCAGTGGCAAGCGCTGCAATGGTTCGGCACCGAGGCCTACAGTGGCCACCTGGCCGAGCTGCGCGACTTCTACCGCATCCGCCGCGACGCCATGCAGGCCCAGCTGGAGGAGCATTTCGGCGACCTGGCCGAGTGGAACATTCCGCAGGGCGGCCTGTTCTTCTGGCTGACCCTGAAGAACAAGATCGACACCCGCAGCCTGCTGGACAAGGCGCTCAAGGAAAACGTCGCCTTCATGCCCGGCGAACCCTTCTTCACCGACCCGGATGCCAACCCCGGCCACCTGCGCCTGAACTTCAGCCACGTGGCGCCCGAGCGCCTGGGCGAAGGCCTGCGTCGTCTGGCGGCGGTGATCCGCGAAGCTCAAGCGGCCGCGTAGGCCCAAGGAGGCAGGATGTACAAGGTCTACGGCGACAAGCTTTCGGGCAACTGCTACAAGGTCAAGCTGGTCCTGCACCTGCTCGGCCTGCCGTACCAGTGGCAAGACATCGACATCCTGAATGGCGAGACCCAGACCGCCGAGTTCCTGGCCATGAACCCCAACGGCAAGGTGCCGGTGCTGCAACTGGAAGACGGCACCTGCCTGTGGGAGTCCAACGCCATCCTCAACTTCCTCGCCGACGGCAGCGACCTGCTGCCGAGCGAGCCGCGCCTGCGCACCCAGGTGCTGCAGTGGCAGTTCTTCGAGCAGTACAGCCATGAGCCCTACGTGGCGGTGGCGCGGTTCATCCAGTTCTACCTGGACATGCCCGAAGAGCGCCGTGCCGAGCACGCGAGCTGCCTGAAGCGCGGCTACAAGGCGCTGGACGTGATGGAGCAGCAACTGGCGCGCACGCCATACCTGGTTGGCGATAACTACTCCATCGCCGACATCACCCTCTACGCCTATACCCACGTGGCGGAGCAGGGCGGTTTCGACCTCTCCGGCTACCCGGCGATCAACGCCTGGATGCAGCGGGTCGCGGCCCATCCGCGGCACGTCGGCATGCTCGACTGAGTCGCCGCAGCACCACAAAAAGGGCCCGCCAATGTGCGGGCCTTTTGCTGTTCGGACGCTCTATGTCAGACGTTTCCTACAATGCATTGACCGGTATCATGGCTGCGATCCTGGCCATTTCTTACCCTGCCGCCCGTCTATCGAGCTGTAGCAGCGGGAGGTAAGGATGGCCTATCTGGCCTGGCAGGATGACCTGAACACCGGCATCCAGGTGATCGACAACCAGCACAAGCGCATCGTCGAGATGATCAACCAACTGCACGACGCCCAGGCGCAACGCCACGAGGGCAAGGTGGGGCAGGTCATCGAGGAACTGGTGGACTACACGCTGTCGCACTTCGCCTTCGAAGAAACCCTGCTGGAGGACGCCGGCTACGAATTCACCCGGGCCCACAAGAAGGTCCACGAGCTCTTCATCAAGCGCGTTTCCGAATACCGTCTGCGCTTCGCCGCCGGCGAAGACGTTGCTGACGAGCTCAAGCAACTGCTGGGACGCTGGCTGTTCAATCACATCCGCAACGACGACGCCAACTACGCCGATTCGGTCCGCGCGAACCTGCAGACGCTGACCCGCGACCAGGCGCGCGGCGGCTGGCTGTCGCGCTCGATGCAACGCTTCTTCGGCTGACCGCGACGGGCGAATCCACGGCGGCGATCTATGCTCTGTCCAGAACAATAAAAGGCCACCAAGGAGGTCGTGCATGAAACGCCTGGTCAGTGCGCTGTTGTTGCTCGCCACTATTCTGCTTCCCTTCGCCACCTCGGCCGCGACCGACGCCCCCGGCGATGCCGCCCAGGCACAGCGGGCTCGGCAACTGCTGGAAAAGGCCGTGGCCTATTTCCGCGAGCAGGGCGACAAGGCGTTCGCCGCCTTCAGTCGCCAGGGCGAGTTCGTCGATAACGAACTGTACGTCTACGTGCTCGACGAACATGGCGTGATGCTGGCCAGCGGCGGCCCCTCGGTGGTGCTGATCGGCCGTGACGTCTCGACCCTGCTCGACGGCGCGGTGCGCGACAGGTTCGTCAAGGCGCTACAGGCACCGGAGACCGGCAAGGTCGCGGAGGTCGAATACCGCTGGAAGAACGTTTCCGACGGCCGTGTCGAGCGCAAGCATGCCTATTACCAGCGCGTCGGCGACCGCTTCCTGGCCGTCGGTTATTACATTCCACGGGCCGACGCCAGCCGCGCACAGGCCATGCTGGACAAGACGGTGCAATCGGTTTCCAGCGCCCCTGACGCCACTTTCAAGCGCATCAATGCCCTTGATCCGGCCTTTATCGAAGACGATCTCTATGCCTTCGTGGTCGACATGGACACCAAGCGTTTCGTCGCCCATGGCTACAACTCGCGGATGATCGGCACCGATTTCTCCGGCCTCAAGGACTCGGCGGGCAATGCCGTCGGCCAGGCCATGCTGGCGCTGGCGCGCAGCAAGGGCGAAGGGCAATTCGACTACCAGTGGCGCAACCCGGTGACCAACAAGGTGGAAAACAAGCACGCGCTGATCAAGAAGTCCGGCAAGTACCTGGTGGCGGTGGGGTACTACACGGCGGGCAGCTAACTCCTGCAGGCACAAAAAAACCGGCCTTCGAGGCCGGTTTTTTCATTGCCGCGAGCGGGCTCAGCGAATCAGGCTGAGGAATTCGCTGCGGGTAGCAGCGTTCTCGCGGAACTCGCCGAGCATCACCGAGGTGACCATCGAGGAATTCTGCTTCTCGACGCCGCGCATCATCATGCACATGTGCTTGGCCTCGATGACCACTGCCACGCCCAGGGCGCCGGTGACCTGCTGTACGGCCTCGGCGATCTGCCGGGACATGTTTTCCTGGATCTGCAGGCGGCGGGCATACATGTCGACGATGCGGGCGACCTTGGACAGGCCCAGCACCTTGCCGTTGGGGATGTAGGCCACGTGGGCCTTGCCGATGAACGGCAGCAGGTGGTGTTCGCACAGCGAGTACAGCTCGATGTCCTTGACCAGCACCATTTCGCTGTTATCGGAGCTGAACAGCGCGCCGTTGACGATCTCTTCCAGCGTCTGCTGATAGCCACGGCAGAGGTACTGCATGGCCTTCGCGGCACGCTTGGGCGTGTCGACCAGACCTTCGCGGGTGACGTCCTCGCCGAGCTGGGTGAGGATCTGCGAGTAGTGTTGTTCCAGGGACATGATCTACCTGTGGGGACTCGATAAAGCGCAGAGGCGCAGGGTAGGGGGTGCTCGTCGTGCTGGCAAGGGCGCGGTGCGCCAGCGGGAGCGTCGGATTAGTCGTCGTCGCGGCCTTCGAGCATGGTGCGGCGCAGCATCACGTAGAGCGAGCCGGTGCCGCCATGGCGCGGCAGGCAGGACGTGAAGCCGAGCACTTGCGGATGCTGGCGCAGCCAGGTGTTGACGTGGCTCTTGAGCAGCGGCTTGCGACCGTCGGTCCGGGCTGCCTTGCCGTGGGTCACGCGTACGCAGCGAACCTCCAGGCGGGTGGCTTCTGCCAGGAAGTCCCAGAGCAGCTCGCGGGCCTTCTCGATGTTCATGCCATGCAGGTCGAGGCTGCCCTCGAAGCTGATCTGGCCGGCCTTGAGCTTGCGCAGCTGGCCTTCCTGCACGCCGTCGCGGGCCCAGGACAGCTCGTCCTCGGCGCCGACGTCGATGACGAACTGGTCGGACAGGCCGTCGACGCGGATGCTTTCCACCTTCACGCTGGCGCTCTGCCGGCGCAGGTTCATCTGCTGGCGATCGGCCTTGGGTTTGCCGGTGTCGGCCTGGTCCACCGAGATGCGTTTCACGCCGCGCATCTCTTGGGTGAACAGGGAAAAATCGTCGTCTTGCATGGAGCCTCCGCGAAGAGCCGGCAAGTGTAACGGATCACGCCCGGCTTGCGGAAATCGCCTTCAGTCGCGCTTCTTCATCAGGCGCGGCGAAAGGCTCAGGCCGTCGCTGCGCCTGGCTCGCGCACGTGCCACACGCCATAGCCGGACGCCCAGCCAGAGGGCGAAGAGGCCGATCGCCAGGAGGATGCCGCCGGCCATGGGCTCGATGTGCAGCAGTTCGGTGGCCGGTTGCCGGCGCAGCAGCGCGGCGCCGCCGGCCAGGGTGCCGAGGATCCCGCAGGTGGCGATCAGAGCGGCGATGGCCGCGACGAAGCGCCAGCGCCAGCGCCCCGGTCGCTTCGGGCGCAGGCGGCGTGGATCAAAACTGTCGGACTTCTTCATCCCGGCTCCTCATCGGCTGAACGAGGCTATGACCGGTATCGGCGGGAAGGGGTTCCACCCCTGCCTGGGATGCTGGGGCCGTCCGTCCGGCGTATGCACATATGCATGCGTGCATACAACCTAAGCATAGGCGCCGCGGCGTGCCTCCGCGGCGGGACGGACGGTGCTCAGATCAGGGCCTGAGCCTGGGCCACCACAGCGGCGAAGTTGTCGCCCAGGGCAGCCATTTCTGCATGGTGCAGCGCTCGCGCGGAGAGCACGCCGCCATCCGGGGTGGGGATGTCGCGCGTGGCGCAGGCGGCGTCGACCAGCGTGCAGCGGTAGCCATAGTCCTTGGCCGCACGCACCGTGGTGCTGATGCTGGAGTGGGTCATGAAACCGCAGACGAGGATGTCCAGCCGGCCGTTGGCCTGCAGGCGGTCGTGCAGCTCGGTGCCGAAGAATGCGTTGGGCATGCGCTTCTCGACCACCACCTCGCCGGGCAGCGGCGCCAGTTCAGGCAGCCACTGGCCGCGCGGGCCTTGCGGGTCGAGTACGCCACCGCGCACGCCGAGGTGGCGCACATGGACGATCGGCGTGCCTTGGGCGCGAGCGGCTTCCAGCAACATGCGGATCTCGGCCACCGCGGCATCGAGGTCGGGGAGGGCCAGGACGCCACTGCGGTACTCTTCCTGGGCGTCGATGATCAGCAGCGTGCTCTGGCGGAGGTTGGCGGGCGGATAGCCGCGTCCGCTGATCTTCAGCATGCTGAGCGGTTGGGACATGACGAACTCCTGATAATGCGTATGCCATCATTGTGGTCTGTTCCGCGGGCTCTGTGAATCTTTGCTAATCCCGCGCAAAGTGGTATTTGGCGCGGTCGCCGAACCCCGTCCCGTTGTCCGTCGCCTTCGGCTAGAATGCCGGCCCTTTTTGCCTTTCCAGCCGCGAGGAGTGCGCCGTGACCGAATCCCGATTGCTGACCCTGCGTGACCACATCCGCTGGGCGGTCAGCCGTTTCCATGCCGAGGGCCTGTACTTCGGCCACGGCACTGACAACGCCTGGGACGACGCGCGCCAACTGGTGCTCGGCGCCCTGCACCTGCCCTGGGAAATCGCCGACTCCTACCTCGACTGCCGCCTGGAGGACGACGAGCGCTTCCATCTGCGCGAGCTGCTGCGCCGGCGCATCGAGGAGCGCGTGCCCACCGCATACCTGCTCGGCGAAGCCTGGTTCTGCGACCTGCCGTTCGTGGTCGACGAGCGCGTGCTGATCCCGCGCTCGCCCATCGCCGAGCTCATCCAGCGCAAGTTCGAACCCTGGCTGGCGGCCGACCCGGCGCGGATCCTCGACCTCTGCACCGGTTCGGGCTGCATCGGCATCGCCTGCGCCTACGCCTTCCCAGAGGCCGAGGTGGTGCTGGCCGACCTGTCGTTCGATGCCCTGGAAGTGGCCAATATCAACATCGAGCGCCATGAACTCGGCGAGCGCGTCTATGGCGTCCAGGGCGACGGCTTCGATGGCCTGCCCGGTCAGCGTTTCGACCTGATCGTCTCCAACCCGCCCTATGTCGACGCCGAAGACTTCTCCGACATGCCCGAGGAGTACCAGCACGAGCCGGAGCTCGGCCTGGCCTGCGGCGACGACGGCCTGGACCTGGTGCGGCGCATGCTCGCCGAGGCGGCCGACCACCTGACCGAGAAGGGCAGCCTGATCGTCGAGGTGGGCAACAGCCAGGTGCACGTCGAGGCGCTGTATCCGGAAGTCGACTTCACCTGGCTCGACTTCGAGTACGGCGGCCACGGCGTCTTCCTGCTCTCCGCCGCGCAATGCCGCGAGCACCAGGCGCTGTTCCAGTCGCGGGTGAAATGACGCTGTACGGGCTGCCGACTGCTGGGCTCCCGCGTTCGCGGGAGTGACGGGGTCAGGATTTGTGCTTTCCTTCGTCTTCCCCGCGAACGCGGGGATCCAGAAAGCGGGAACTATGCAGGAGCGAGCTTGCTCGCAAATTTCTCCGCTCGGGACTGTTCGCGAGCAAGCTCGCTCCTACGAAAAGTCGGTCAGTGCGTCGCCATCCAGATCAGCAGCCCGGCCTGGAACACCGCGAACACGGTCAGGCAGGCGATGACGAAGCGCAGGCTGGTGTCGTCGCGGCGGAAGGTGTCGATGCGCTGCTCCAGGCGGCGGATCTCGTTTTCCTGGGTGGCGAGGTTCTGGTCGGCCTGCTCGAGCATGGTCGCCGCATCGAGCAGCGGCAGGATCTGCAGCTTTTCCTTGTGCCAGTCGTCGTACAGCTCGCTGACCCGACCGGCCGAATAGCGCGCCTTCAGCAGACGTGAATCTTCGTATTCGACATCGAAGCCCTGCGCCCGCAGGAAATGGTCGCGGCGCAGGCGGGTGTCCTCGTTTGGTGCGTCCTTGGCCGTCAGGCTGCCGCCCTCGACCTTGTAGTGCGCCCATTTCTGCCGCGCCCAGGCGATGCCCTGGGCCAGCAGGAAGCGCCCCAGGCCGCGGTTGATCGGTTCGATGGCGAAGCCGCTGTCGGCGCCGAAGCGCACTTCCTTGTTGCGATGGTCGGCCCAGACCTCGAACAGGTTCTGTTCCTTGCGCAGGGCCTGACCGGGCAGCTGGATGCTCAGGCGCAGCAGGCTCTGCTCGGGACTGTGGCGTTCGACGCGGCCGAGCTGGACGAAGCGCAGCGGCCGCGCACCGGTCGCGCGGTCGGTGGGCAGCGGCGCCAGTCGCAGCAGGCGGTACTGCTCAGGCGCGAGCTCTGCCCACGGATGCGCCTTCCGGGGTTCCTCGGCGGGAGCGGTTTCGGTTTGCGGTGCGGCGTCGGTCATCGGTCGTCCTCGGGCCTGGCTGCTGGCCAGGGAGTGTTCGGCAACTGCGGGAAATGCCGTTGGTAACGGCTTTCATACAGTGGCCTAGCGATTATCGACGCCCGGGGGGATTTCTTGAGACACCCGTGTCAGCTGGTGCCCGGATTCTGCCCGTTTTGCGACGTTGTCCGACGAATGAACCCGGCCAGGCTTTCGACCAGTTCCCTAGCCAGCGGCAGTTGCGGGTTGTTGTAGGACGCTAGTTGCTGCGCGGGATCGGCGGCGACTATGCGCAACACGTGGTTCATCCCGCCGATCAACCGTAACTCGGCGTCGGGTTTGGCCCACTGTAGCCGCTGTGCATCGGCGACCTCGACCTGGATGTCGTGGGTGCCCTGCAGGATCAGGGTCGGCTGGCGCACCTGGGCCAGGGCCTGGGCCGGGTCGTAGCGGAACAGCGAGATCAGGTAGGGCTGCACGCTTGGGCGGAACAGTGCCTGCAAGAACTTGGGCACCAGCGGTTGCTGATGGCCGGCACGCAACTGGTCGAGCAGGCTGTCGGCCTGGGCCAGCAAGGGCGGTGGCAGGCGTACGGAGAGCTGGTCGCGCAGGACCTGGTCGATGGGCCGGCCGCTGCCGGCGATCAGCACCAGTGCCGAAGCCTTGGTGTGCGGCGCGGCCAGGCTCGCGATCAGCGCGCCTTCGCTGTGGCCGACCAGCACCTGCGGGCCGAAGCGCGGATCGCTGGCCAGTTGCTTGCTCCAGGCCGCCACGTCGTTGGCGTAGCGTTCCACGCTCAACTGCTCCTCGTGGGGGGCAGCCGGCCGGCTCTGCGCGATGCCGCGCTTGTCGTAGCGCACGCTGGCGATGCCCTGGGCCGCCAGGGCTTCCGCCAGGCGCTGCAAATAGGCGTTGCGCCCGCCCTCGGGGTTGTTGCCATCGCGGTCGGTGGGGCCGGAGCCTGCAATCAGCAGCGCCACGGGCGGCGGAGTGGCTTCTTGCGGCAGCAGCAGGGTGCCGCGCAGCACGCCGTGGCCGGTGTCGAGATCGTAGGGGCGTTGCAGGATGGGATTGGGCGAGGCCTGGGCGACGCAGGCGAACAGGCAGCAGAGCAGGGCGGTGAGACGCAGCATGGAAAGCTTCATGGACGGCATGATAGCGCTTTGACGGCGGAAACCTCGGAAGGTTCGCAGGCCGCGGCGGGGCGGGTATACTGCTCGGCCTTTTCGATCACCCAAGTCTTCCGCGGAGCCTCGCATGTCCGGCAACACCTACGGCAAGCTGTTCACCGTCACCACCGCTGGCGAAAGCCACGGCCCGGCGCTGGTCGCCATCGTCGACGGCTGCCCGCCGGGGCTGGAGCTCTCCACCGAGGACCTGCAGCGCGACCTCGACCGGCGCAAGCCCGGCACCAGCCGGCACACCACCCAGCGCCAGGAAGCCGACGAGGTGGAAATCCTCTCCGGCGTGTTCGAGGGCAAGACCACCGGCACCCCGATCGGCCTGCTGATCCGCAACACCGACCAGAAGTCCAAGGACTACTCGGCGATCAAGGACCTGTTCCGCCCGGCCCACGCCGATTACACCTACCACCATAAATACGGTGTGCGTGACTACCGTGGCGGCGGCCGCAGCTCGGCTCGCGAAACCGCCATGCGCGTGGCCGCCGGCGCCATTGCCAAGAAGTTCCTGGCGACCCTGGGCATCACCGTGCGTGGCTACATGAGCCAGCTCGGCCCGATCGAGATTCCCTTCAAGACCTGGGACAGCGTCGAAGAAAACGCCTTCTTCAGCCCCGATCCGGACAAGGTGCCGGAGCTGGAGGCGTACATGGACCAGCTGCGCCGTGACCAGGATTCGGTCGGCGCGAAGATCACAGTGGTCGCCGACGGCGTGCCGCCGGGCCTGGGCGAGCCGATCTTCGACCGCCTGGATGCCGAGCTGGCCCACGCGCTGATGAGCATCAACGCGGTCAAGGGTGTGGAGATCGGCGCCGGCTTCGCCAGCGTCGCCCAGCGTGGCACCGAGCACCGCGACGAGCTGACCCCGGAAGGCTTCCTGTCGAACAACGCCGGCGGCATCCTCGGCGGTATCTCCAGCGGCCAGCCGATCATCGCCAACCTGGCGCTGAAGCCGACTTCGAGCATCACCACCCCGGGCCGCTCCATCGACGTCAACGGCAACCCGGTGGACGTGGTCACCAAGGGCCGCCACGACCCGTGCGTGGGCATCCGCGCCACCCCCATCGCCGAGGCGATGATGGCGCTGGTGCTGATGGATCACCTGCTGCGTCAGCGCGCGCAAAACGCCGATGTGCGCGTCGATACGCCGGTGCTGCCGCAGCTTTAAGCCTTCGCCCGCAGGGTGGGTCAGGCGCGCCGTAACCCACCCTGCGCCAGTATCGATTGCAGCCGATGCCCGCAGCCTTGCCTTACTGGCGCCTGTCCAGCTTCTACTTCTTCTATTTCTGCCTGCTCGGCGGAACCGCGCCCTTCCTCGCCCTGTATTTCTCGCACCTGGGGTTCTCCAGCGCGCGCATCGGCGAGCTGGTGGCCATTCCCATGCTGATGCGCTGCGTGGCGCCAAACCTCTGGGGCTGGCTGGGCGACCGTTCCGGCAAGCGCCTGCAAATCGTGCGTTTCGGTGCGCTGTGCACCGCGGTCTGCTTCGCCGGCATCTTCCTCGGCCACAGTTACACCTGGCTGGCGCTGGTGATGGCTGGGCACGCTTTCTTCTGGCATGCGGTGCTGCCGCAGTTCGAGGTCATCACCCTGGCGCACCTGGGTGAGCGTACCGCCAGCTACAGCCGTATCCGCCTATGGGGCTCGATCGGCTTCATCTGCACCGTAGTCGGCCTGGGCTGGCTGTTCGATAAGGTCAGCCTGGACGCCTATCCCTGGGCGTTGCTGGTCATCATGCTCGGCATCATCGGTGCCAGCTGGTGGGTACCCAACGCGCAGCCGACGTGGCACCACGAGCATGCGACGGCCGGCGGCTTCCTCGCCCAGCTGCGCCAGCCCGGTGTGGTTGCCTTCTACCTCTGCGTCTGCCTGATGCAGCTGTCCCACGGGCCCTACTACACCTTCATCACCATCCACCTGGAGAAGCTCGGCTACAGCCGCGGGCTGATCGGCGGGTTGTGGGCCCTGGGCGTGGTCGCCGAGGTGGTGCTGTTCCTGGTCATGCCTCGCCTGCTGGCGCGCTTCAGCCTGCGCCAGGTGCTGGCCGCCAGCTTCCTGCTCGCCGCGCTGCGCTGGCTGCTGCTCGGCAATCTCGCCCAGCACCTGGGTGTGCTGTTGTTCGCCCAGTTGCTGCACGCGGCCACTTTCGGCAGCTTCCATGCCGCGGCCATTCATTTCGTCCAGCGCACTTTCCAGGCGCGCCAGCAGGGGCAGGGGCAGGCGCTTTACGCCGCTTTGGCCGGCACTGGCGGGGCCCTGGGCGCGCTTTACTCCGGCTACAGCTGGGCTAGCCTGGGTCCGGCCTGGACCTTCGCCATCGCCAGCCTCGCGGCCCTCGCCGCAGCCGCTATCATCGCTACCCGTTTGAAGGAGGAGCGGACATGAGCGCCACTCGTGAACACCTGACCCGGCAGATCATCGACGCCGGGCGTTTCCTGTATGGCCGTGGCTGGTCGCCGGCCACCAGCAGCAACTATTCCGCGCGCCTGGCCGCCGACCGCGCGCTGCTCACCGTTTCGGGCAAGCACAAGGGCCAACTGGGCGTCGACGACGTGCTGGAAACCGATCTGGCCGGCAACAGCCTGGAGCCGGGCAAGAAACCCTCCGCTGAGACCCTGCTGCACACCCAGCTCTATGCCTGGCGCCCGGAGATCGGCGCGGTGCTGCACACCCATTCGGTGAATGCCACCGTGCTCTCGCGCCTGACCCCCGGTGATCGCCTTGAGCTTGAGGACTACGAGCTGCAGAAGGCCTTCGCCGGCGTCACCACCCACGAGGGCCGGGTGACGGTGCCGATCTTCGACAATGACCAGGACATCACCCGCCTGGCCAGCAAGGTGCAACCCTGGCTGGACGCCCACCCGGACTGCCCCGGCTACCTGATCCGCGGGCACGGCCTGTACACTTGGGGGCCGCGCATGGAAGACGCCCTGCGCCAGGTGGAAGCTTTCGAGTTCCTTTTCGAGTGCGAGCTGAAAGTGCTGAGCCTGCGCGGCTGAAATCCGGCAGTACCCCGAGGAAAGAGACCATGAGCAGCCTGACCGTCTACCACGAATCCGCTCCCGAACAGCCGCTGAAGCTGCTCTGCCACGCCGAGGACATCGCCGCCACCCTGGCCGAGGTCGGCGTGCGTTTCGAGCGCTGGCAGGCCAGTGCGCCCATCGCGCCCGGCGCGAGCCAGGACGAGGTGCTCGCCGCCTACGCGCCGCAGATCCAGCGCCTGAAGGACGAGCAAGGTTACGTCACGGTCGATGTGGTCAGCCTGACCGCCGACCACCCGCAGAAGGACGAGCTGCGCGCCAAGTTCCTCGACGAACACCGCCATGGCGAAGACGAAGTGCGCTTCTTCGTCGCCGGTCGCGGCCTGTTCACCCTGCACATCGAGGATCACGTCTACGCGGTGCTCTGCGAGAAGAATGACCTGATCTCGGTGCCAGCCGGCACCCGCCACTGGTTCGACATGGGCGAGCGCCCGCACTTCGTGGCCATCCGCCTGTTCAACAACCCCGAGGGCTGGGTCGCCAAGTTCACCGGCGACGAAATCGCCAGGCGCTTCCCGCAGCTGGAAGACTGAGCCGTTGACTGGGCCCCCGCGTTCGCGGGGGTGACGCAACAGATTCGCCGGCGATGACCCGCCCCGTCATTCCCGCGAACGCGGGAACCCAATGAATGCGGGATCCCGCCTAACCACGGAATACCCCCGCCATGCCGATCAAAACCATCCTCACCGACATCGAAGGCACCACCAGCGCAGTGAGCTTCGTCTTCGACGTGCTCTTTCCTTATGCCGCCGCGCACCTGCCGGACTTCGTTCGTGAACATGCAGGCGAGGCCGCAGTCGCCGCGCAGCTGGACGCCGTGCGCGCTGAAAGCGGCGAGGCGGGCGCCGACGTCGAGCGCTGCATCGCCATTCTCCTGCAGTGGATCGCCGAGGACCGTAAGGCCACGCCGCTCAAGGCGCTGCAAGGGCAGGTCTGGGAGCAGGGCTACCGCGCCGGCCAGCTCAAGGGCCACGTCTATCCCGATGCGGTGGAAGCGCTGCAGCGCTGGAAGGCCGAGGGCTACGAGCTGTACGTCTATTCCTCCGGCTCGATCCAGGCGCAGAAGCTGATCTTCGGCTGCTCCGAGGCGGGCGACCTGACGCCGCTGTTCTCCGGCTACTTCGACACCACCAGCGGGCCCAAGCGCGAGGCCGCGTCCTACGCGCGCATCGTCCAGGCCATCGGCGTGCCGGCCGAGCAAGTGCTGTTCCTCTCCGACGTGGTCCAGGAGCTGGACGCCGCGCAACAGGCCGGCTTGCAGACCATCGGCCTGGCCCGCGAGGGCGGCGAGCTGGAAGGCCATGAAACTGTGGCCAGCTTCGCGGTGATCGACCCCGCCCGCGTCTGACCCGGGCGCTGGCTATGCTGGAAGGCAATCCCTTCCGGCAGGAGCGACGTCATGATGGGTGCAACCTTGCATGGCCTGATAAGCCTGGCCATCCTCGCCCTCGACATCTGGGCGATCATCAACGTGCTGAAAAGCTCGGTCGAGACCGGCATCAAGATTATCTGGGTGCTGGTGATCCTGTTGCTGCCGCTGCTCGGCCTGCTGATCTGGGCGATCACCGGGCCGCGCGGCAACGTGCGGATCTGAGTTCCGCGCAGCGCAATGGCTTGCGGGGCAGGACCCGGCGATGGAGACTCGCTCCATGCATTACTGCCTGATCGACACACAACTCGGCTGGTTCGGGCTCGCCTGGAGCCCGCAGGGCATCGCGCGTGCCTATCTGCCGGGCGACTCCGAACACAGCCTGCGCCAGCGCTTCGACAAGCTCGGTAGCGAGACGGCCGACTGGCCGGCGTTCATCGACGAGGCGCGCCAACTGATCCTCGGTTATGCGCGGGGCGAGGCGGTGTCCTTCGAGCACTTGCCGCTGGACCTGTCGGCGGTGAGCGACTTCCACCGCCGCGTCTACGCCGACATTCTCCTGCTGCAGCGCGGTGAGACCACCACCTACGGCGAGATCGCCCGGCGCCTGGGCGATGTCGGCCTGTCCCGGGCGGTGGGGCAGGCGATGGGCTCCAACCCGATCCCGCTGATCATTCCTTGCCATCGCGTGCTTGCCAGCGGCGGCAAGACCGGCGGCTTCTCGGCGCCGGGCGGGAGCGATTCCAAGCTGCGCATGCTGGCGCTGGAAGGCGTCGAAGACCCGCGCGCTGCGCAGGCTTCATTCGATTTCTAGCCCTCGATGGCGCCCTCCAGGCGCAGCAGCAATGCCTTGCGCGGCAGGCCGCCGGCGTAGCCGGTGAGGCTGCCGTCGCTGCCGATCACCCGGTGGCAGGGCACGATGATGCTGATGGGGTTGGCGCCATTGGCCGCGCCTACCGCGCGGATCGCCTTGGGCCGTCCGATGCGCCGGGCCAGCTCGGCGTAGACGGTGGTGTAGCCGTAGGGAATCTCCAGCAGTGCCTGCCAGACCTGGCGCTGGAATTCGGTGCCCCCGGTATTCAAGCGCACGTCGAAGCGCTGGCGCTTACCGGCGAAGTACTCGTCGAGCTGGCGCGCCACGTCGTCCAGCAGCGGGCTGCCTTCCTGCCATTCCGGCAGCGGGTAGTGCCGGGTTTCCAGGTCCATGTAGAGCATGCGCAGGCCCGCTTCGTCGCCGGCGAGCAGCAGTCGCCCGGTGGGGCTGTCGTGATAGCGGTAGTACATGGTCATCCTCCGATGCGGCTGCCTTGCGAGTAGGCCTGCCACAGGTAGACCGCCGCGTAGGCGCGCCACGGCCGCCAGTTTTCCGCGCGCTTCTGCAGTGCGCGTGCGGTTATGCCGCCTTCGCCCCATACCGGCGACTTGAGCAGGCCGAGATCGGCGGCGGGGAAGGCGTCGGCTTCGCCGAAGGCGCGCAGGGCGACGTATTCGGCGGTCCAGGGGCCTATCCCGGGGAGTTCGCAGAGGCGCACCACCAGGGTTTCGGCGCCATCCTCGACATGCAGCTCCAGGGCGCCTTCTGCCACCGCAGCGGCGAAGTGCTGCAGAGTGGCGACGCGCTTGCCGGGCATGCCGATGCCGTCCAGGTTCGCCTCGGCGATGGCCCGTGGCGTCGGGAACAGCCGTTGCGGGCCGTCGGTTACAGCGTTTTCCAAGGGCTCGCCGAGACGTTGCACCAGGCGACCGACGATGGTCACGGCGGCTTTTACCGTGACCTGCTGGCCGACGATGGCGCGCACGGCCTGCTCGAACGGATCGAAGGCGCAGGGCAGGCGCAGCCCCGGCCAGGCCTCGAGCAGCGGTTGCAGCAGCGGATCGGCTCTCAGGTGGGCGGCGACGCCGTGCGGGTCGCTGTCCAGGTCGAACATCTTGCGCACCTTGGCTTCCAGCGGCTCGGCGTCAGCTTCACCGTCCAGGTGCAGTTCCAGGCGCAGGGCTGGCTGGTCGGCCAGCGGGCGGATGTCCATCCAGCCGCTGCGGCCATCCAGGCGCAGACTTCGTCGGTAGTGGGCGTCGCCCAGGCACTCGACGCCGACCAGGCGGCGCAGGGCGAAATGGCCATGGAACTGCTGCCAGTCGAACGGCGGCTGGTAGGGCAGGTGGAAGACGAGGGGAGGGGATTGGCGGTTCATGGCGCTGACCATAACCCGCCACCGATGCGCTGTCGTCCCGCAGTCGACTTTCAAATTCCGCAGGTTCGACCTGTCATGCCCCGCACAGTAGAATGCGCGCCTTTCATGGCCGGCCTGCGGCCCGCTTCATCCACCCCTCATCGGGAGCCCGCCCCATGCGCGAATACTTGGAAACCCTCTACGAAAGCTACGGCCAGCGTTTCAGCGTCGACCAGCTGCTGCACGAGGTGCGCACCGAGCACCAGCACCTGGTGATCTTCGAGAACGCCCGCATGGGCCGGGTGATGGCGCTGGACGGTGTGATCCAGACCACCGAGGCTGACGAGTTCATCTACCACGAGATGCTCACCCACGTGCCGATCCTCGCCCACGGCGCGGCCAAGCGCGTGCTGATCATCGGCGGCGGCGACGGCGGCATGCTGCGCGAAGTGAGCAAGCACGCCAGCGTCGAGCACATCACCATGGTCGAGATCGACGGCACCGTGGTCGACATGTGCAAGGAATTCCTGCCGCGCCACTCCAACGGCGCCTTCGACGATGCGCGCCTGAACCTGGTGATCGACGACGGCATGCGTTTCGTCGCCACCACGCAGGACAAGTTCGACGTGATCATCTCCGACTCCACCGACCCGATCGGCCCGGGCGAGGTGCTGTTCTCGGAGAATTTCTACCAGGCCTGCCACCGCTGCCTGAATCCGGGCGGCGTGCTGGTGACCCAGAACGGCACTCCGTTCATGCAGCTGGACACCGTGCGCAACACCGCCGGGCGGATGAACGGCCTGTTCGCCGACTGGCACTTCTACCAGGCGGCCGTGCCGACCTACATCGGCGGCAGCATGACCTTTGCCTGGGGCTCGACTAACCCGGCGCTGCGTCGCGTGCCGCTGGAAACCCTACGCCAGCGCTTCGCCGCCAGCGGCATCGCCACCCGCTACTACAACCCGGAGATTCACCTGGGCGCCTTCGCCCTGCCGCAGTACGTGCTGCAGGCCATCGGCAAGCCGGGCAACGACTGACCGTCAGCCCCCGCCGGGCGGGGGCATGACTCTTTTTTCACCGGCATGGGGCATAATCCGCCGTCTGCTGCGGTGCGTATCATCCGGATACGAATGGCGCCGCGCATTTAAGGTTTGCCTAAGCCTGGGCCGCGTAGAATTCGCCGCCGGCTTTGCGCGTCCCGACCGGAGGCCGGCATTTCTGCGCTGCGCATGCAGCCTCGCACCTCGCCCGCTGACGGGCGGCACACGCTCGACATCGAACGTTCAAGTACACGGAACCTGACCATGGGCCAATCGGAAGTCCTGAATACCCGCCAGCGCGCCGGCAACCTGGCACGCGCGACCGTATCCAGCCACCTGGGATTCATCCTGCTCAGCACCCTCGCGCTGATGCTGATGTTCTCCCTGCTGCGCCTGGCGCTGCTCATCTATAACCGCGAGCTGATCGGCAGCACCCCGGCGAGCACCTTCTTCGAGGCGTTCTTCAACGGCATGCGCTTCGACATCCGCGCCGTGGTCTTCGCACTGGTCCCGCTGGTGTTCGCCCTGCTCAGCGCCAGCGCCATGCGCTGGCGCACCCTGTGGCGCATCTGGCTGACCTGCTTCGCCAGCCTGACGCTGTTCCTGGGCGTGCTCGAGCTGGACTTCTACCGCGAGTTCCACCAGCGCCTGAACAGCCTGGTGTTCCAGTACATGTCGGAAGACCCGAAGACCGTGATCAGCATGGTCTGGTACGGCTACCCGGTGGTCCGCTACCTGCTGGCCTGGGCCTTCGCCACCTGGCTGCTGTACCTGGTGTTCAAGGGCATCGACCGCGCCACCCGGCCCAGCGCCATCGGTGCGCCCATGGCCGTCTGGTACCTGCGCGTCCCGGTCCTGCTGCTGGTCGTCGCGATCTGCGTGCTGGCCTCGCGCGGCACCCTGCGCCAGGGCCCGCCGCTGCGCTGGGGTGATGCCTTCACCACTGACTCCATGTTCGCCAACCAGCTCGGCCTGAACGGTTCGCTCACCCTGCTCAAGGCCTTCGAAAGCCGCGTGGGAGACGAACGCGATCGCATCTGGAAGCCGACCATGCCGGACGACCAGGCGCGCGACACCGTGCGCAAGATGCTGGTGCTGCCCGACGAGCAACTGGTGGATACCGACAAGGCCGCCGTACGCCGCGACTACACCCCGCCTGCCAGCGGCACGCTGCCGGTGAAGAACGTGGTGGTGATCCTCATGGAGAGCTTCGCCGGCCACTACGTCGGCGCGCTGGGCGCCAAGGGCGACATCACGCCGAACTTCGACAAACTGTCCAAGGAAGGCCTGCTGTTCACCCGCTTCTTCTCCAACGGCACCCACACCCACCAGGGGATGTTCGCCACCATGGCCTGCTTCCCCAACCTGCCGGGCTTCGAGTACCTGATGCAGACGCCCGAGGGCGGCCACAAGTTCTCCGGCCTGCCGCAGCTGCTCAGCGCCCGCCAGTTCAACGACGTCTACGTCTACAACGGTGATTTCGCCTGGGACAACCAGTCCGGCTTCTTCGCCAACCAGGGCATGACCACCTTCATCGGCCGCAACGACTTCGTGAACCCGGTGTTCTCCGACCCGACCTGGGGCGTGTCCGACCAGGACATGTTCTCCCGCGGCAACGAGGAGCTGGACAAGCTGGCCGGCGAGGGCAAGCCGTTCTATGCGCTGCTGCAGACCCTGTCCAACCACGTGCCCTACGCGCTGCCGAAGGACCTGCCGGTGCAACCGGTGAAGGGCTACGGCTCGCTGGACGACCACCTGACCGCGATGCGCTATTCCGACTGGGCGCTGGGCCAGTTCTTCGAGAAGGCCAAGAAGTCGCCTTACTACAAGGACACCCTCTTCGTAGTGGTCGGTGACCACGGCTTCGGTTCGCCCGAGCAGCTGACCGAGATGGACCTGTTCCGCTTCAACGTGCCCTTCCTGATCATCGCCCCGGGCATCCAGGAGAAGTTCGGCGCCACCCGCGACACCGTCGGCACCCAGATCGACATCGTGCCGACCATCATGGGCCGCCTGGGCGGCGAGACCCGCCAGCAGTGCTGGGGCCGCGACCTGCTCAACCTGCCGGCCGGCGACCAGGGCTTCGGCGTGATCAAGCCGTCCGGCAACGAGCCGGTGGTGGCCATCCTCAACGGCGGCCGCATCCTGATCAAACCCAAGGAAGGCGACATCCGCGTCTACGACTACCAGGTCGGCGCCAACCCGCAGATCAAGCGGGTGGACGACGCGCCGGACCGTCCGGAGCTGCTGCACCGTCTGGATTCGTTCATCCAGACGGCGACCAAGAGCCTGCTGGACAACACCGGTGGTGTAGTGGACAGCAAACCGGCCAAGAAATGACCGGTCTGCGTCGCTGAAAAGGGGCCCTTGCGGCCCCTTTTTCATTCTGCCCGGTGCGGCGTTTCGAGCACGCGCCTTGCGGCGTCATGCCACGCGGCAATTGCCGGTTCGTGGTTATAAATTAAGACCATAAAGGTATAAGCGGTTATAAGAAAAGCCGCTATGCTGCGCGCCGGTTCATCTAGGCCGTGTTCGGCCCTCAGGAAGTGATGATGGAAGTGGGTGTATTGGGTTTCGTGGTCGCAGGCCTGGTGGTTGGCTTCATCGTCGGCATGACCGGCGTGGGCGGCGGCTCGCTGATGACCCCCATCCTGCTCTGGTTCGGCATCAACCCCGCCGCGGCGGTGGGTACCGACCTGCTGTATGCCGCCATCACCAAATCCGGCGGCGTGCTGGTGCATGGCCGGCAGAAGAACATCGACTGGCGCATCACCGGCTGGCTGACCCTGGGCAGCGTCCCGGCGGCAGCGTTGACCCTGCTATTCCTGCACAGCCTCGGCTCGAACCTCGATGCGCTCAATGCGCTGATCAAGCACGCGCTGGGCTTCGTCCTGCTGCTCACCGCGCTGGCCGTGCTGTTCAAGCAGAAACTGCTGGCCTTCGCCCACCGTCACGCGGGCGATCACTACCATCTCAAGGGCGGTAGCCTGAACAGCCTGACCGTGCTGACCGGCGTAGCGCTCGGCAGCATGGTTGCGCTGACCTCCATCGGCGCCGGCGCCCTGGGCACCGTGGCGCTGTTCGTGCTCTATCCGTTCCTCGCCACCCGTCGCCTGGTGGGCACCGAGATCGCCCACGCGGTCCCGCTGACCCTGGTCGCCGGCCTCGGCCACGCGAGCATGGGCAACATGGACTGGCACCTGCTCGGCTACCTGCTTTGCGGTTCGCTGCCGGGTATCTACCTGGGCAGCCATCTCTCCGGCCGCATCCCAGATGGTGTGTTGCGTCCGTGCCTTGCGGTGATGCTGTTCAGCATCGGCTACAAGCTGGTGTTCTGATTCCTGCCGAGTGATCCGTTCCTGCACCCCGTAGGAGCGGATCTCATCCGCGAAGTCCCTGCGCGGTGCCTCCCTTTAGGAGCGGATTCATCCGCGATTCTTTCGCGGACAAGGGCTAGGCGCCCCCGTCGCTCCTACACGTATCCATTCCTCCGTCCTCTGTCCTTCCTCCATTTCCCGCCACTCCCGTCTTCCCCGCGAACGCGGGGATCTAGAGATTTTGGTTTGGGCGTAGCGCGCCGCTTCGGCGTGCGCGGAAGTTTCTGTGGAAGTCCAAAAGCCGCCTGGGGCGGCTTTGGTAGGGCGAATAACCCCGAAGGGGTTATCCGCCGCTTTCGTGCAGGGCTATGCCTGGGCTTGACCTGTAGGAGCGGACCTTGTCCGCGAATCGCGGGCATGGCCCGCTCCTACGGGGCGTGGCGTCAGAACTGCTTCGTCGCCCGCGCCACCACGGTGGCCGTGCAGGTGTCCTTGAAGCCCTGCCAGTTGTAGCACTCGTTCTGCGAGAGGTCGGTGTCGATGTAGCTCAGCGACCAGTCGATGTCGGCGAAGTCGCGGTCCAGGCGCGCTTCCCATTCCTGGTAGGTGTGGCGGGTGTCGCCGTTGCCGGAGACGTACAGCGGGTCCTTGGCGTCGTTGCGGCCCAGGCGCAGCTTGGCGCGGAATTCGGCGGGAAGGTCGAAGCCGTAGCCGACGTAGCTGTAGAGGTTGCTCTGGTTGCGCCCGAAGTAGGTCGGCATGTCGTCGGAGTAGTACGCCGCCACTTCGAAGCCATAGGCATTCAGGACGGCGTAGACCTCGCTCTGGTCGAACTGGGATTCCTTCGGATAGCGGTACTGGATGTAGCCCAGGTCCAGGCCGACTTCCTCGGTGGCCTGCCAGTACCAGCCGGCGTAGTAATCCAGTTCCTGGTGGGTCTTCAGGCCGTAGCCGAAGTCGACGTTGGAGCTCCACACGCCCAGGTACAGGCCGCTGCTGTGCTGCAGCGTGGCGCCGGCCTGGATCGCGGGGTCGCCCTGGGTCTGCGAGATGCCGCGGCTGCGGTAGTCGCTGGCCAGGGTGGTTTCGATCTGGACTGAAAGGTCCGGGGTGAGTTCGACGGCGCGGGAGCTGGCCAAAGGCGTGCCGAGGAGCAGCGCGCCGAAGATCAGAGCGTTGTGTTTCATGGACTTACCCGTTGTTGTGGTTGTAGTGGGCAGGAAAAAGCCCGCGCAGCCCCCTCCGGCCGGCGAACCGGGAAGCGAGGAGGAGAGGGCGGCGGGAAAAGCCCGGGCCTTCAGGAGCCCGGAACTGGAGCGTCGGGAATCAGAGTGCGTTCTGGCCGTCGGCGCGGTAGACCTCGCGGCCGCCGAACAGGGTGCGCAGTACGCGGGCCTCGGCGAGTTCTTCGTCGGGCACGCTGAACAGGTCGCGGTCGATCACCACCAGGTCGGCCTGCTTTCCTTCGGCGAGGCTGCCGATCTGCTTGTCCAGGCCGATGGTCTTCGCCGCGTTCAGGGTGTAGGCGTAGAACATGGTCTGGCGGTCGATGCGCTCGGCCGGGTTGAGCACCCCTTTCGGACCCTTGCGGGTCACGGCCTGGTAGATCGCCCGCAGCGGGTCGGGCGTGGATACCGGCCAATCGCTGGCGCCGGCGATGGTCGCGCCGGCGTCGAGCAGCGATTTCGCCGGGTACATGTAGCGGTATTCGTCGTCGCCGATGTAAGGCTTGACCAGGTCGAGGGTGTAGTCCTCGGCGGTGGCCCAGTCCAGCTGCATGGAGGCGATCACCCCGAGCTGCTTGAAACGCGGGAAGTCCGACGGGTTGACCAACTGCAGGTGGGTGATGGAGTGGGCGATGCCGCTGTCGCGGTCATGCCGCGCCTGGGCGAAGCCGGTGAGCGATTCGCGCACCGCGCGGTCGCCGATGGCGTGCACGTGCACCAGCCAGCCGCGCTGGTCGGCGGCGCTGACCAGTTCGCCGAAGTGCTTCGGATCGAGCAGCAGCTCGCCCGGCTTGTGCAGGTTCTTGTAGTTCTCCAGCAATGCGGCGGACTGCGCCGGGTACTCCAGCACGCCGTCGGCGAACACCTTGATCCCCGGCAGGGTCAGGTTGGGAATGCCCTGGAACTGCTGGCGCACCTTGTCGATCACTTCCAGGTCGGCCGGGCGGCTCTTCGGATTGACCACCAGCAGCGCGGCGACGTGGGCGCTGAGCTGGCCGTTCTGCGCCAGGTCGCGGTAGGTCGGCAGCACGCCGAGGGTGTGTTCGGTGGGCTTGATGTCGAACAGGGCGTCGCCCGGGCTGCCATTGGCCGCCGGGTCCATCCAGGCGGTGATGCCCAGGCTGTTGTTGTACTGCACGGCGGCGACACCGGCGCGGTCGAGAATCTTCTGGTCGGCCGCCGGCATGGCCGCGGAGACCCGGTCGAAGCCGGAATCGACGACGAAGCCGTTGGGCTCGAAGTTCTTGTCGTGGCCGATGTTGTGCTGCTCTGCGGCCGGCAGCGAGCGCACCAGCTTCGCGTCCAGCTTGGCGCGGCGCAGCATGGCGGCGTTGGCCCAGGCGGTGTGGTGGTCGCTGCCGATCATGACGATGGGCACCTGCGCCCATTCGCCGGCGTTGAAGCGCTTGGCCAGGCCTTCGGTCTGCGACCAGTAGCTCGAGTGCATGCCGTTCATCACGAGGATGTCGCCGACCTTGGCTGTGCCCTTGTCACGCGCGTCGCGCAGGCGCTTCTCCAGTTCGGCGAGGCTGACCTGCTCGTCACCCATGCTGGCGGAAATCAGCTCCAGGCCGCCGAAGATCGAGTGCGAATGGCTGTCGACGAAGCCGGGCATCAAGAGCTTGCCGCCCAGATCGACCTGCTTGCTGCGCCCGTCGGCGAGGGCGCGGACTTCGTCGTTGCCGCCGACCTTGAGCACCTTGTCGCCGGCGATGGCCACGGCTTGCTGCAGCGGTTGGCCGGGTTCGCCGGTGAAGACCTTGGCGTTGTACAGGATCAGGTCCGCGTTTTGTGCATTTGCTTCCAAAGTCCCCAGTGCGATTGCAACGGCGAGCGCGCCTTTGATCAGCCTTCGCATGACGTCCTCTTTTCTTGGTGGTTGATTTTTATTGGTCTGCGCCAGAGGCTACTGGCGATGGCCAAGCGCCCGAAAGCCAAGGGGCGGCACAAGACTTGTGAGGAAATGGAAAAAATGGACAGGCTCAGCCACCTTTCGCTGTTCGTCGCCTGCGCCGAGACCGGCAGCTTCAGCCGCGCGGCCGAGCAGTTCGGGCGCACGCCCTCGGCGGTGACCAAGGCCATCGGCCAACTGGAGGGCAGCCTGGGCACGCGATTGTTCGAGCGGACAACCCGCAGCATGGCGTTGACCGAGGCTGGCCAGCTCTACCTGGACAGCGCCCGCGAGGTGCTGGCGCGCATGCACGAGACCGCCGAGGAAATCACCCAGCTGCAGCACAGCTTGCGCGGCGGCCTGCGTGTCACGGCGCCGCTGGCCTTCGGTTCGGCGTTTCTCAATGATGCCTGCACCGACTTCCTCGACCGGCATCCCGAGCTGCGCCTGCAGGTGGACCTGAGCGACAGCTACGTGGACATGCTCGACGGTCGCTACGACCTCGCCCTGCGCATGGGCCACAGCAACCTGCCGGGGCTGATCGTGCGGCCGTTGGCGGAGAATCGCCTGGTGCTCTGTGCCAGCCCTGCGTACCTGGCGCAGCGCGGCGCACCCCAGCATCCGGAGGAGTTGCTCGCGCATGACCGCCTCATGTACTGGCACCCGGCGCTGGACACGCACTGGTGGTTCGAGCGTGGCGGCGAGCGCCTTTCCATCCCGCGCGAGGGGCGCCTGGTCAGCGATAACCACGAACTGCTGCTGGCCGCCTGCCTGAAGGGGCGCGGGGTGATGCCTTGCCCGCTATGGAGCGCCTGGCCCTACCTGCGCGACGGCCGCCTGGTCAGCGTGCTGGATGACTACCGCTTCGACCCGGACGCCTTCGGCCAGCAGATCCTTGCCGTTTACCCCAGCCATCGCCGCGCCACACGCAAGATTCTCGCTTTCATCGAGCATCTGGAGGCAGTGCTGGGGCAAATCGGGAGCTAGCGGTCGCGGAAGCGCCCGGGCGGCACGCCCTTCCAGCGCTTGAAGGCGTGGATGAAGTTCGACGCCTCGCCATAGCCCAGGCGCTCGGCGATTTCTTCCAGGCGGATGGCGCCGGTCGCCAGCAGTTCCTCGGCCAGCGCCTGACGCACTTCGTCGAGCAGGGCGCGGTAGCTGCTGCCTTCGTCCTGCAGGCGGCGGCGCAGGGTGCGCGAAGTCATATGCAGCTCCTCGGCGACCTGTTCCATGTCCGGCAGGCGCCCCGGCGTACGTAGCAGGCGGTCGCGGATGCGTCCGGCGAAGCCGCCGCGCTCCAGGCGCTGTGCGAGCAGGGCGCGGCATTGCTCCTCGCAGTGCCGGGCCACGCCCGGATTGGCGCCGGGGAGCGGGCGGTCGAGCACGCGGGCATCGATGACGATACGGTTTTCCGGCGCGCCGAAGGTCGGCAGCACGCCCAGTTGCTCCCGGTAGAGGCTGCAGTCGACAGGCGCGGGGCCTCGCAGCTCGGCGCGGAGAATCGGCAGTGGGCCGTTGATCAGGTCTTGCAGGATGCGCAGGGTGCCGCCCAGGTCGCGGTCGCGGACGAAGGTTTGCAGGCCCTCCGGCAGCGCGCTGTCGTCGATCAGTGCGTGCGCCTCGCCGTCGAACTCCTCCAGGCGCAGCTGGGTGAACACGAATGTCAGGCCCAGGTAGCGCAGGCCGAGCAGGGCAGCGCTGCGCAGGGTCGGGCTGCTGAGCAGGGCGAAGCCCCAGATGCCATAGACGTTCAGGTGGTAGCGCAGGCCGGCCAGCAGGCCGCTGCCGGGGGCTGGGTGCAGGTGCTTGGCCAGGTTGCCCAGGACCTGCAGCTCCTGGCTCGCCTCGATCTCGCCGCCGGGCTCGGCTAGCTGCGCCAGGCTGAGGCCGCTGCCCAGCAGGCAGGCGTCGAGGTCCAGGCCATGGTCGAGGCCGAACTGCGTAAGCAGCTGCACGCTGATGGCGCTGCGGCGGGGCGACCAGGGGAGGGCGTCGGGCATGGCGCGAGGGCTCCGAGTGATTGTCCGGAAATCACAACTTAATGTCCGACTATGCCATAAACCCGCGGGGCGCAGGCCACTAGCCTATGCTCATCCGCCAGCGGGGCGGGTGACGAAGGCGCACACAGCGGCGCCTTCGAGCAGCTAAATCGGGAGCACAACAATGCACAACAATTCCCGTGATCCGGCACCCTTGCGCGTGCTGATCATCGGCGCCGGCTTCGGCGGCATCGGCCTGGCAATCCGCCTGCAGCAGGCCGGCATCCACGACTACCTGATCCTCGAGAAGGCCGCCGATGTCGGCGGCGTCTGGCGCGAGAACAGCTATCCCGGCGCCGCCTGCGACGTGCCTTCGCACCTGTATTCCTTTTCCTTCGAGCCCAAGGCCGACTGGACGCGCAAGTACGCGCCGCAGGCGGAAATCCTCGGCTACCTGCGCCACTGCGCGGACAAGTACGGCCTGCGCCAGCGCATACGCTTTGGTTGCGAGGCTGTGGAGGCGCAGTTCAGCGAGGCCGACGGGCTGTGGTCGGTGCGCTGCGCCGATGGTCAGGAGCTGCGCGCTCAGGCGTTGGTCTGCGCCACCGGCCAGTTGAGCCGGCCGGCGTACCCGCGCATATCCGGACTCGACAACTTTCGCGGCAAGGCCTTCCATTCGGCGCGCTGGGACCATCAGGTCGAGCTGCGCGGCAAGCGCGTGGCGGTGATCGGCACCGGCGCCAGCGCCATCCAGTTCGTTCCGCAGATCGCACCCAAGGTCAGCGAGTTGCTGCTGTTCCAGCGCAGCGCGCCCTACGTGATCGCCAAGCCGGACCGCCCCTATGCCGACTGGGAGCGTCGGATCAAGGCACGCTTCTCCTGGCTGCAGCGCCTGGACCGTGGCCTGAAGTACATCCAGCACGAGTCGCGGGTGCTGGCCTTCGCCACCTTCCCGCCGCTGATGAAGCTGATGCGTCTGAACTTCTACTGGCACCTGCGTCGAGGCATTGCCGACGCGCAGCTGCGCCAGCGGTTGATCCCCGACTACCCGCTGGGCTGCAAGCGCATCCTGATCAGCAATGACTATTACCCGGCACTGGCGCGGGACAACGTGCGGGTGGTCGACCAAGGCATCCGCGAGGTGACCGATGACGCCGTAGTCACCCAGGACGGACAGCGTCATCCGGTAGACGTGATCATCTTCGGCACCGGGTTCGCCGCCACCGATTTCCTCGCGCCGATGCGCATCCAGGGCCTTGGCGGGCGCTGGCTGGAGCAGGCCTGGGCGGCTGGCGCGGAGGCCTACAAGGGCATCAGCGTCAGCGGCTTCCCCAATCTGTTCATCCTCTATGGGCCGAACACCAACCTCGGCCACAACTCCATCGTCTACATGCTGGAAAGCCAGTTCCCCTACGTGCTCGCCTGCCTGAAGCGCCTGCGCGAGCAGGGCTTGCGCTACCTGGACGTGAAGGCCGAGGTGCAGAGCGCCTACAACCGGCGCCTGCAGCACTCGCTGCAGCACACGGTCTGGGAGAGCGGTTGCGACAGCTGGTACAAGACCGCCAGCGGGCGCAACACCAACAACTGGCCGGGCTACACCTTCCTCTACCGCCGTCAGACCCAACAGCCGGAGTTCGCCGACTATGACTGCACCCGTTGAGTTCTCGCCGCCACCGAGCCGTTCCCAGCGCCTGCTGAGCGGTTTCCTGCGCGGTGCGTTGCGCCTGCTGTTCCGTGGGTTGATGCGTCCGTCCGTGCCGGTCGCCTGGCAGCGTCGCGTACTCAATGCGCTCACCGCGGCAACGCTCACGCCGCGGGGGGTGACGCGCAGCGACGAGATCATCGCCGGCGTGGCCTGCGAGTGGCAGCGGGTCGGTTTCGATGGCGGGCGCACGCTGCTCTACCTGCATGGCGGGGCGTATCTGGTCGGCTCGCCGGCTACCCACCGGGCGATCACCTGCAACCTGGCCCGCCTGAGCGGTGCGGCAGTTTGCGCTGCGGACTATCGCCTGGCCCCCGAATATCGCTTTCCGGCGCCCCTGGAAGATGCCCTGGCGGTCTACCAGGCGTTGCTCGAGCGCGGGCAGGACCCGAAGAAGCTGGCGATCGCCGGCGACTCGGCCGGCGGCCACCTGACCCTGCAACTGGCCTTGGCGCTGAAGGAACGCGGCCTGCCATTGCCGGCGGCGCTGGTGGTGTTCTCGCCGGTCACCGACGTCACCTGCAAGCAGTGGCACCAGCCGCCAGCCGGCGATCCGCT
Organism: Pseudomonas sp. QL9; assembly: GCF_041409665.1. NCBI lineage: Bacteria > Pseudomonadati > Pseudomonadota > Gammaproteobacteria > Pseudomonadales > Pseudomonadaceae > Pseudomonas > Pseudomonas sp. QL9. The sequence goes on along the minus strand of NZ_CP166971.1, from coordinate 746,776 downwards.
GATCAGCCGCGCCTGGGTCGAGCAGGCCGTTGGGCTGTTCTGCCCGCCGCAGGTACCGCTCGATTCGGCGCTGCTGTCGCCGGTGTTTGCCGACCTTGCCGGTCTGCCGCCGTTGCTGATCCAAGTCGGTGAGGACGAAGTGCTGCGCAATGACAGCCTGCGCCTGGCTGAAGCTGCGTATCGCCAGGGCGTGGCGGTCGAGCTGCAGCGCTATCGCGATTGCTGGCATGTCTTCCAGGCCCACGCCGGCGTGCTGGATATCGCCGACCGCGCGCTGGGCGAAGTCGCCGGGTTCCTTTCCCGACAATGGCAGGGAGAGGCCTGATGCAGAGCATTCTGATCACCGGAGCGGCATCGGGAATCGGTGCCGCCAGCGCACGCATCTTCCAGGCGCGCGGCTGGCGCGTGGGGTTGCTGGATATGAATGGCGAGGCGCTGCAGCGGCTTGCCAGCGAACTGGGCGAAGCCTGGTGGCGCGTGCTCGATGTCACCGATGCGCAGGCGGTGCGCGATGCCGTCGGGGACTTCGCCGACAGCTGCGATGGCCGGCTGCGTCTCCTCTTCAATTGCGCCGGCGTGCTGCGCTTCGGCCGCTTCGAGGACATCCCGCTGGAAGACCATGGCCGGCTGCTGGCGATCAACGTCCAGGGGCTGCTGAACTGCTGCCATGCTGCTTATCCCTTCCTCAAGGCGACGCCGGGTGCGCAGGTGCTCAACATGGGCTCCGCCTCGGGGCTCTATGGCGTGCCGGAAATGGCCACCTATTCGGCCTCGAAGTTCGCCGTGCGCGGCCTGACCGAGGCGCTGGAGCTGGAGTGGCGCAAGCACGGCATCCGCGTCGCCGACCTGATGCCACCCTTCGTGCGCACGCCCATGGTCACCGGGCAGAGCTACGAGCCGCCGGTGCTGCGCCGCCTGTGCATGCGCCTGGGCGCCGAGGACATCGCCGAGGCGGCCTGGCGCCAGGCCAATAGCGGCGGGGTGCATCGGCCGATAGGCGCGCTGTTCAAGGCGCTGTACTGGTCCGGGCAGGTTTCGCCGCCGGCGCTCAACCGCTGGGTGATGGCCTGGCTCAGCCGCGACTAGTTTCCAGCCTCGGATGGCCGCCGCATCGGGTTGCGCCCGGCGGTACGGGCTTGCCGCCCGTCGCCGCCGGACGGGCGGATTGACGCGCGGGGCGGCAAGTGGCCGGCAATGGCGCTACGCTGAAACTGTTGGCTGCGTCGCACTGGGCTGAAAGTTCGCGTTTCCCAGCACGTTCACTGAAATTTGCAGTCAATTGGAGGGCTTTGATTCATTTTGGCGTTTCCTGAGGCACTGCAAGGTGCCCGCCCCATGCGCCCGGCCGTCAGCCACGCAGGGTCAGGCGGGGAAACTAGGTGAAACCCTGACCGTCTCGAAAGGAGGTGCGTACCATGGAAAAGCCCCTCTCGGAGGATATCAGCGTCAATGTGCTCCGTCGGATGAAGGAGGGCGGCTTCGATTTCGCCCGCATTCATCCCATCGACTTCTTCGCCATCTTTTCCGATGAACAGAATGCCCGCCAGGCCGCACGACAGTTTCGCGGCGAGTCCATGAGAGCCCAGGTCGAAGCCCGCGATGACGGCGGCTGGAACCTGCAGATCAGCAAGGTGATGTTCGCCACCCATGCCGCCATAGGCGCGTTCGAGCACGACCTGGAGGAAGTCGTTGCGCCGCTGGGCGGTGTTCTCGATGGCTGGGGCGTGACCCAGGAAGTCTCCAGCCTGCTGCACCCCTGATCGACCATCTTTCGTTGCGCCGCCTGGTCCGAACGACCGGTGGCTTCCCACTCCCGTAAACCTGAATGCGCCGTGCCGCCGGAGGGCGGCACGGCCAGCATGCGGGCACGCGGGGGGTTATGGTCACGTGCCTTTTGCGGCAGACTGCCGCGCGGAGGTACGCATGACCGATATCCTGATTCTCACCCACGCCGATTTCTGCCCGCCGGGCCACCTGGCCTGCGTGCTCGATCGCGCCAACCTGGCCTTCGAGGTTCGCCGCGCCGACCACGGCGAACTGGATGGCTACGACCTGGAACGCCCTCGCGCGGTCGCCATCATGGGCGGGCCGATGAGCGTGAACGACGACCTGCCCTGGCTGCGCACCGAGATCGCCGCGCTGCAGCGCTTCATCGAGCGCCGCGTGCCGATGATCGGCCACTGCCTTGGCGGCCAGCTGCTGGCCAAGGCATTGGGCGCCGGTATCCGCCACCAGGGCTACACGGAAATGGGCTGGCAGCCGATGCGCCGCCTGGAATCGCAGAGCCCCTGGCTCGCGCACCTGCCCGAGGAATTTCCAATCTACCAATGGCACGGCGACAGCTTCGACCTGCCCGAAGGCGCCGAGTACCTGCTGTCCAGCCCCTGGTGCGCCAACCAGGGCTTCTCCTGGGGCGGCTTCATCCTCGGCCTGCAGGGCCATCCGGAGATGACCGAGGAACTGGTCAGCGGCTGGATCCACGGTTGGCCGGAATACCTCGACCCGAGCCAGCCGAGCCAGGAAAGCGCGGAAGTAATGCTCGACGAACTGCCACGCAAGGTGGCCGAGCTGAACCACGTGGCCGAAGGGTTCTACGCCCATTGGCTGAAGCTGGCAGAGTTGGTTTGATCCCCTCCCTGTAGGAGCGGAGCTTGTCCGCGATTTCGCGGCCATGGGCCGCTCCTACAGGCAACATTTGCACAGGAATTTCGCGGATAAGATCCGCTCCTGCAAAAAGCCTCGGCGCCTCAATGCTTGAACATGATGTGCCGGGCCACCGTGTAGTCCTCCAGGCCGTACATCGACAGGTCCTTGCCGTAGCCGGACTGCTTGAAGCCGCCGTGGGGCATTTCGCTGCAGAGCATGAAGTGGGTGTTCACCCAGGTGCAGCCGTACTGCAGGCGCGCCGCCACTCTTGAGGCGCGGCCCACGTCGCGGGTCCACACCGAGGAGGCAAGGCCGTACTCGGAATCGTTGGCCCAGCGAATGGCTTCGTCGGCGTCGCTGAACGGCGTCACCGACACCACCGGGCCGAACACTTCGTTGCGAACGATCTCATCGTCCTGCAGGGCGTTGGCGACCACCGTCGGCTGGTAGAAGAAGCCCTTGCCGGCCACCGGGCCTCCGCCAGTGGCGATCTTGATGTGCGGGCTCGCCTTGGCCCGCTCGACGAAGCCGGAAACCCGGTCGCGCTGGGACGCGGTGATCAGCGGGCCGAGCTCGGTATTCGGGTCGTCCTGCAGGCCGGTCTTCAGGCTCGACACAGCGCTGGCGAGGTCAGCGACGAAGTTGTCGTAGATCTTGCGCCCGGCGTAGATGCGGCAGGCGGCGGTGCAGTCTTGGCCTGCGTTGTAGAAGCCGAAGGTGCGGATGCCGGCGACCACGTCGGCGAGGTCCGCATCGTCGAAGACGATCACCGGGGCCTTGCCGCCCAGTTCCATGTGCAGGCGTTTCACGCTGTCGGCGGCGCTGCGGATGATCGCCTTGCCGGTGCCCACCGAGCCGGTCAGCGAGACCATGCGCACCAGCCGGTGGTTGACCAGCGGGCTGCCCACCGTCGGGCCGCGGCCGAAGACCATGTTCACCACCCCGGCGGGGAAGAGTTCGGCGATGAACTCGGCCAGGCGCAGGGCGGTCAGCGGCGTCTGCTCGGAGGGCTTGAGCACCACGCAGTTGCCCGCCGCCAGTGCCGGGCCTAGTTTCCAGGCGGCCATCATCAGCGGGTAGTTCCAGGGCGCGATGGAGGCGATCACGCCCACCGGGTCGCGGCGGATCATCGAGGTGAAGCCGGGCAGGTATTCGCCCGCCGCCGAGCCGTGCAGGCAGCGGCTGGCGCCGGCGAAGAAGCGGAACACGTCGGCGATGGCCGGGATCTCGTCGTTCAGCGCGGCGGCATAGGGCTTGCCGCAGTTCTGCGATTCCAGGCGGGCAAGCTCCTCGCCGTGTTCCTCGATGCGGTCGGCCAGGCGCAGCAGGAGCATCGCGCGGTCTTTCGGCGTGGTTTGCGACCAACTGTCGAAGGCGGCGTCCGCGGCGCGCACGGCGATGTCCACCTGGGCTTCGGTGGCTTCGGCGATCTGGCCGATGACCTCGCCGGTGGAGGGGTTGAGGATGTCCAGCTTCTCGCCTTCGCCGGCGACGAAGTGGCCGTTGATCAGCAGTTTGGTTTGCATCACGGGGCTCCTCTGGCTAATGGGGCAGGGACGGTTTCACTTGCCGCCGCCGGCGACGTCGCTGGTGCCGCGGGTCAGGTAGTAGGCCCCGAGGATCGGCAGCATGGTGGCGAGCATCACCAGCATGGCGACGACGTTGGTGATGGGCACGTCGCGCGGGCGGGTCAGCTGGTTGAGCAGCCACAGCGGCAGGGTGCGTTCGTGGCCGGCGGTGAAGGTGGTGACGATGATCTCGTCGAAGGACAGCGCGAAGGCCAGCATGCCGCCGGCGAGCAGGGCGGTGGCGATGTTCGGCAGGATCACGTAGCGGAAGGTCTGCCAGCCGTCGGCACCCAGGTCCATCGAGGCCTCGATCAGGCTGAACGAGGTGCGGCGGAAGCGCGCGATCACGTTGTTGTAGACGATCACCACGCAGAAGGTCGCGTGGCCGATGACGATGGTCAGCATGCCAGGCTCGATGCCGAGGGTCTTGAACGCCGAGAGCAGGGCGATACCGGTGATGATGCCGGGCAGGGCGATGGGCAGGATCAGCATCAGCGAGATGCCTTCCTTGCCGAAGAAGTCGCGGCGATACAGCGCGCCGGCAGCCAGGGTGCCCAGGACCATGGCGATCAGGGTGGCGATGGCGGCGATCTTCAGCGACAGCCAGATGGAGTCGAGCACATCGCCGCGCTGCGCGGCCTCGGCGAACCAGCGCAGGGTGAAGCCCTGTAGCGGGAAGCTGTAGGCGGCGTCCTCGGTGTTGAAGGCGTAGAGCAGGATCACCAGGATCGGGAAGTGCAGGAACACCAACCCGCCCCAGGCGGCTAGGCGCAGGAACCAGGAGGGGCGTTCAGAGTGCATCGAAGGCCCCCAGCCGCTTGGCGATGGACAGGTAGACGGCGATCAGCACGATGGGCACCAGGGTGAAGGCGGCGGCCAGCGGCATGTTGCCGATCGCGCCCTGCTGCACGTAGACCATGCTGCCGATGAACAGCCCGCTTGGGCCGATCAATTGGGGAATGATGAAGTCGCCCAGGGTCAGGCTGAAGGTGAAGATCGAGCCGGCCACCACGCCCGGGAAGGACAGCGGCAGGATGACCTGGACGAAGGTCTGCCGCGGATGCGCGCCGAGGTCGGCGCTGGCCTGAAGCAGCGAGGGCGGTAGGCGCTCCAGGGCGGCCTGGATCGGCAGGATCATGAACGGCAGCCAGATGTAGGTGAACACCCAGAAGCGCCCGAGGTGGGAGGTCGAAAGGGTGTTGCCGCCTACCGCCGGCACCTGCAGCAGCAGGTTGAGCAGGCCGACCAGGTGCAGCTTCTCGATCACCCAGTAGAGGATGCCGCCCTTGGCCAGGATCACCGTCCAGGCGTAGGCCTTGACGATGTAGCTGGCCCACATCGGCAGCATCACGGCGATGTAGAAGAAGGCTTTCTCCTTCGGCCCGGCGAAGCGCGCCATGTAGTAGGCGATGGGGAAGGCGAGGATGGCGCTGGCCAGCGAAACCGCCACGGCCATGCCCAGGGTGCGCAGGACGATGTCGTAGTTGGCCGGGTTGAACAGCGCCTTGTAGTTGGCCAGGGTCAGGTCCGGCGTCACCGCCATGGTGAAGTCGTCGAAGGTGTAGAAGCTCTGCCAGAGCAGGGCAAACAGCGAACCGATGTAGATCACGCCGAACCACAGCAGCGGCGGGATCAGCAGCATCAGCAGGTAGAGCGTGCTGCGCCGGTAAAGGAAGCTGGAGAGCGCGCGCATCATGGCAGCGGTTCCTCGCGCAACGGCACCAGTGCGCTGCGGGCCCAGCATGCACGCACCGATTCGCCAGGTTGCGGACGATGCTCGTCACGCTCGCTGTTGGGCAGCGCGGCGACCAGCCGGCCGCCGTCGTCCAGGGCGATTTCGTAGCGGCTGGCGGCGCCCAGGTACTGCACGTCGAGCAGGGTGCCGCTGACCTGCAGTTCGCCATCCGCCGCCGCGCCGAAGCGCACGTGCTCCGGGCGCAGCGACCAGGCGCCGGGCTGGCCGAGCAGGCGCTGGGCAACCTCGCCGCGCAGCACGTTGGCGGTGCCGACGAACTCGGCGACGAAGGGCGTGGCCGGCTTCATGTAGAGATTGCGCGGGGTGTCGACCTGCTCGATGCGGCCCTTGTTGAACACGGCCACGCGGTCGGACATCGATAGCGCTTCACCCTGGTCATGGGTCACGAAGATGAAGGTGATGCCGAGCTGGCGCTGCAGTTTCTTCAGTTCCACCTGCATCTGTTCGCGCAGCTTGAGGTCGAGCGCACCGAGCGGTTCGTCGAGCAGCAGCACGCGCGGGCGATTCACCAGTGCGCGGGCCAGGGCCACGCGCTGGCGCTGGCCACCGGAGAGCTGGGCCGGCTTGCGGCCGCCGTAACCGCCGAGGGCGACCATCGCAAGAGCCTCTTCGGCGCGGGCCAGGCGTTCGGCCTTGGCCACACCTTTCACCTTCAGGCCGTAGGCGACGTTTTCCAGCACGTTCATGTGCGGGAAGAGCGCGTAGTCCTGAAACACGGTATTTACGTCGCGCTCGTAGGGCGGCAGCCCGGCGGCTTCCTCGCCGTGGATGCGGATGGAGCCGGCGCTGGGCTGCTCGAAGCCGGCGATCAGGCGCAGGCAGGTGGTCTTGCCGGAACCGGAGGGGCCGAGCATGGAGAAGAACTCGCCATCACGGATCTCGATGGACACCCGGTCGACGGCCTTCACGTCCCCGTAGTGGCGGCTCACGTCGGTGAACTGGACGGCTGTGGTCATGGGGATACCCGCGTGGCTGCTGTCTTTCAGAAAAGGTAGCGCATGGGGGGCGTACGAGCGGGGCGCGGGGTTCGCGAGCACGCTCGCTCCTACAGTCGAAGCGCTTTTCGTAGGAGCGAGCTTGCTCGCGAAGGCTCTAGGTCTTAGCGGCCGCCCATGATCGCGATGTAGTCCTGGGTCCAGCGGCTATAGGGCACGAACTTGCCGCCGGCCGACTGCGGGGTCTTCCAGAAGGCGATCTTCTCGAACTGGTCGAAGCCGTTGGTGGCGCAGCCCGTGGCGCCGAGCAGGGTGCTGGCCTTGCAGCCGTCCGGCGCGGCCGGAACCGAGCCGAACCAGGCGGCGACGTCGCCCTGGACCTTCGGTTCCAGCGACCAGTTCAGCCACTTGTAGGCGCAGTTCGGGTGCTTGGCGTCGACGTGCATCATGGTGGTGTCGGCCCAGCCGGTGACCCCTTCCTTGGGAATGGTCGAGGCGATCGGCTGTTTCTCGCCCTGCAGCGCGTTTACCTGGTACGGCCAGGAGCCGGAGGCCGCCACACCTTCATTCTTGAAATCGCTCATCTGCACGGTCGCGTCGTGCCAGTAGCGGTGGACCAGGGCGTGCTGCGCGCGCAGCAGCTTGAGCACGGCGGCGTACTGCTCCTCGTTAAGCTCATAGGGGTCCTTTATCCCCAGCGACGGCTCGGTGGCCTTCAGGTAGACGGCGGCGTCGGCGATGTAGATCGGCCCGTCATAGGCCTGCACGCGGCCCTTGTTGCTCTTGCCGTCGGGCAGGTTCTGCTCCTTGAACACCACGGCCCAGCTGTCCGGCGCCTTGGGGAAGACCTTGCTGCTGTACATCAGCACGTTCGGGCCCCACTGGTAGGGCGTGCCGTAGTGCTCGTTGTTCACCGTGTGCCAGGGCGCGTTCTGCAGGCGCGGGTCGACGTTCTTCCAGTTGGGAATCAGCGCCGTGTTGATCGGCTGCACGCGCTTGCCGTAGACCAGCCGCAGCGAAGCGTCGCCGGACGCGGTGACCAGGTCGTAACCGCCCTTGGCCATCAGGCTGACCATCTCGTCGGAGGTGGCGGCGGTCTTCACGTTGACCTTGCAGCCGGTCTCCTTCTCGAAGGGGGTTACCCAGTCGTAGTTCTTGTCGCTCTCGCCGCGTTCGATGTAACCGGGCCAGGCAATGATGTCGAGCGCGCCTTCGGCGGCGCCGACCTGCTTGATGGCTTCGGCCGCCTGGCTGGCGCCGCTGGCGAGCAGGCAGGTGATGGCGAAGGCCAGGGGAGCGAGTTTCGGGGAGGGCATGATCGGACTCCTGTTATCTGGATTCGGAGCCTCTGCGGCCGGACCGCGCCGAAGGTGGGCACCAGGGCGACAGCATGGGTGTCATGGCAAAAGGACACGCTTGTCCAGCGTAGTCGCGCCTCCGGGGGGCTACAAGCGAGGCCGCTACGGCCAATGGTCGTGTCGCGCAATGTCGGCCGGGGAGTGGCGCGGCGGTGGCCTAGACTTTCCCTAAGCCGCAGGGGCACTGGCGCCAAATAGGGCGGGGGGCGCCGGAGTGCCCTGCGAGCTGCACCAAAGTGGGGCCTTGGGCGCGCGCTTCGTTTCCAAGTCATTGAATAAAAAGGTTTTGTACTGCTGGCACGGGGCTTGCGACGGCAAGCACTACGCTGGCGACAAGGAGTTCGGCATGTCCCGCACTTTCTACGACGAGATGTACGATGCGAACGGCCAGTGCCGCACGCATTACCAGGAATTCGCCCGCTGGCTGGCCGACGCGCCGCCCGAGATGCTGGAGCAACGTCGGCGCGAGGCCGACCTGCTGTTCCACCGCGCCGGCATCACCTTCACCCTCTATGGCGACGAGCAGGGCACCGAGCGGCTGATCCCCTTCGACACCATCCCGCGCAGCATTCCGATGAACGAATGGCGTGTGGTCGAGCGCGGCTGCATCCAGCGGGTGCGCGCGCTGAACATGTTCCTCGCCGACCTCTACCACGACCAGCGCATCCTCAAGGCCGGGGTGATCCCGGCGGAACAGGTGCTGGCCAACGAGGGCTACCAGATGGCGATGCAGGGCCTGGACCTGCACCGCGACATCTATGCGCACATCGCCGGGGTCGACCTGGTGCGCGATTCCGACGGCAGCTACTACGTGCTCGAGGACAACCTGCGCACGCCCAGCGGTGTGAGCTACATGCTCGAGGACCGCAAGATGATGATGCGGCTGTTCCCCGAGCTGTTCGCCAAGCAGCGCGTGGCGCCCATCGACCACTATCCGAACCTGTTGCTGGACACCCTGCGCAGCTCAAGCCCGCTGGATAACCCCGCCGTCGTGGTGCTGACGCCTGGCCGCTTCAACAGCGCTTACTTCGAGCACGCCTTCCTGGCCCGCGAGATGGGCGTGGAGCTGGTGGAAGGCGCCGACTTGTTCGTCCGCGACGAGCGCGTCTTCATGCGCACCACCGCCGGCCCGCGGCCGGTGGACGTGATCTACCGGCGCCTGGATGACGCCTTCCTCGATCCGCTGGCGTTCAACCCCGAATCGATGCTCGGCGTGCCCGGCCTGCTCTCGGCCTATCGCGCCGGCAACCTGGTGCTGGCCAACGCCATCGGCACCGGGGTGGCCGACGACAAGTCGATCTACCCGTACGTCGGGGACATGGTGCGTTTCTACCTCTCCGAGGAACCAATACTGAAGAACGTGCCGACCTGGCAGTGCCGCAAGCCGCAGGACCTGTCCCACGTGCTGGCGCACCTGCCCGAGCTGGTGGTCAAGGAAACCCAGGGTTCCGGCGGCTACGGCATGCTGGTCGGGCCGGCGGCGTCGAGCAAGGAAATCGAGGCCTTCCGCGAGCGCCTCAAGGCCCGTCCGCACGCCTACATCGCGCAGCCGACGCTGAGCCTGTCGACTTGCCCGACCTACGTCGACAGCGGCATCGCGCCGCGTCACATCGACCTGCGGCCGTTCGTGCTGTCCGGCCGCGAGACCCGCCTGGTGCCCGGTGGCCTGACCCGCGTGGCACTGCGCGAAGGCTCGCTGGTCGTGAATTCGTCACAAGGTGGCGGTACCAAGGACACCTGGGTGGTGGAGGACTGAGATGCTGAGCCGTACCGCAGCCGACCTGTACTGGATGTCGCGCTACCTGGAACGCGCCGAGAACCTCGCGCGCATGCTCGACGTGAGCTATTCGCTGTCCCTCATGCCGCAGGACGACCGCGGCGGCGGCAAGGACGAACTGGCCATGCCGCTGCTGATCACCGGGACCATGGACGACTACCTGAGCCGCCACGGGCAGATGCAGCCCGAGCGCATGCTGAACTTCTTCGCCCTCGACGCGGACAACCCAGCGAGCATCTACCGTTGCCTGCAGGCCGCGCGGGGCAATGCCCACGCGGTGCGCGGGCGGATCACCGCGGACATCTGGGAGAACATCAACGCCACCTGGCTGGAGATGCGCAGCATCGCCCAGGAAGGGCTCGGTCGTTACGGCATCAGCCGTTTCTGCGAGTGGGTGAAGGAGCGTTCGCACCTGTTCCGCGGCGCCACCTACGGCACCATCATGCGCGGCGAGGCCTACAGCTTCATCCGCCTGGGGACCTTCATCGAGCGTGCGGACAACACCTTGCGCCTGCTCGATGCGCGCTACGAGATGCTCGGCGAAGAGGCCGAGGAGGTCAGCGACAGCTCGGCGCGCGGTTACTACCAGTGGAGTGCCTTGCTCCGCGCGCTGTCTTCCTTCGAAGCCTACAACGAGCTCTATCGCGGTTCGCCCGGCGCGCGCCTGGTGTCCGAACTGCTCTTGCTGCGCGCCGAGGCGCCGCGTTCGTTGCGCTCCTGCACCGAGGAGCTGAACAGCATTCTCGCCGAGCTGCCGGGCGACAACGGCCGCCCGGCGCAGCGCCTGGCCGCCGAGCTGGACGCTCGCCTGCGCTACACGGCGATCGACGAAATCCTCGACGGCGGGCTGCACGCCTGGCTCACCGACTTCATCCTGCTGATCCGCCAGCTCGCGCGGGCCATCCACAGTTCCTATCTGGAGGTCGTATGAAACTCTCCATCAGCCACGACACCACCTACCGCTACGAGGATCAGGTCCGGGCGAGCATCCAGTACCTGCGCCTGACGCCCCAGGAAAGCGAACGCCAGCACGTGCTCAGCTGGGAACTGACGCTGCCGTGCCCGGCGAAGGCGCAGCTCGACCCCTTCGGCAACGTACTGCACGTGCTGAGCATCGACGAGCCCCACGAGGCGGTGGTGATCCGCGCCCGGGGCCAGGTGGAGATCGACGAGCAGCGCGAAGCGGAGCACGACAGCCATTCGCCGCTGCCGTTCCTGCGCTACACGCGCCTGACGATGCCGGATGACGCCCTGTGCGCCTTCGCCGAAGAGCAGTGCGGTGCGAGCAGGGATCGCGACGCCCTGATCGCGTTGATGCACGGGTTGCACCAGCGCATGCCGTTCCAACCGGGCGTCACCCATGCCGACAGCACAGCGGCGGAAGCCTTCGCCGGTGGTGCCGGGGTCTGCCAGGACCACACCCATGCGTTCCTTGCTTGCGCCCGCAGCCTGGGCGTACCGGCGCGTTTCGTCTCCGGCTACCTGTACCAGGGCAGCGACCAGGACCTGGCCAGCCACGCCTGGGCTGAAGCCTGGCTGGACGACGCCTGGTACAGCTTCGACGTGACCAACGAGCTGTCGCGTCCGGAGCGCCACCTGAAACTGGCGGTGGGGCTGGACTATCTCGATGCCTGCCCGGTTCGCGGCATGCGCCGTGGCGGCGGCATCGGCGTGCAGATGCATGCGCGGGTGGCGGCACCGCCGCTGCTGCGTTTGTCCCAGCAGTAGGGCAGTTGTGCGCGGCTGGGCGACGGCCGCGCATGGACTAGTATTCCCCGACCATCTCCACGGGACAGCATTGCCATGACCTATTGCGTCGCCATGAGCCTGGCCGAGGGGCTGGTGTTCGCCTCCGACTCGCGGACCAACGCCGGCATCGACCACATCGCCACCTTCCGCAAGCTGTTCACTTTCGGCGTGCCGGGCGAGCGGCTGATCGTCCTGCAAAGTGCCGGCAACCTGGCCACCTCGCAGTCGGTGGTCAACCTGCTCAAGCAGCGCCTGGACGACCCGAACCAGGCCAACCTGCACAGCGTGCCGACCCTCTATGACGCGACCGAGCTGGTCGCCAGCACCGTCCGTGAAGTGGTGGCGCGCGATGCCGCGCCGCTGGCCGGCAACACCGACCTGACCTGTTCCTTCCTGGTCGGCGGGCAGATAGCCGGCGGCCCGACTGAGCTGTTCAGCATCTATCCGCAGGGCAACTTCATCCAGGCCACCGAGGACACGCCCTTCCTGCAGCTGGGGGAGAGCAAGTACGGCAAGCCGATCCTCGACCGCAACCTCGAGTTCGACACGCCGCTGGGCGAGGCATTGCGCTGCGCCCTGGTGTCGTTCGACTCGACCATCCGCAGCAACCTCTCGGTGGGCATGCCGCTGGACCTGCTGGTGTATCACCGCGACAGCCTGATCCTGCCGGCCGGCTATCGGGTCACCGAGGACGACGCCTACTACGCGAGCATCCGCAAGCAGTGGTCGGCGGGCCTGCACGACCTGCTGGGGCAACTGCCGGAGCCGCCGAAGGAATACAACATCTAGAGCGGAGCTTGTAGGAGCGGGCCATGGTCGCGATTCGCGCGCATGACGCGCTCCTGCAGGTGGTATCGGAGTGGGGAGCTTTCGCGGATGAGATCCGCTTGTATGGCGTTAGGGTAGGAACCTGTCGGGGTGTGGAGGGACAAGATCCGCTTCTGCAAGCCAGACGGTAGGAGACTTCCCCCACCCACCCGCTCACGACAAGCGCCGATAAGGAATCCATCGGATTGAGTAGCCGCTCAAACCGACAATACCGGCAAGCCTGCGCCAATGTGAGCTCCCGACAGGTTGGACCATCTTCACTGTCGGAGAACCCCATGACAAGCCAAGTTCCGGTTATCGGTATCGATGTCGCCAAGGAGTCGCTGAGCCTCTGCGATACACGCTCGGGCGAAGTATTCGAACTGGCCAATGACGTCCGCACAATCAAGGCCTGGCTGAAAACCCTTCCGCCCTGCTGCGCCATCGCGATCGAAGCGACCAGCACCTATCACATGGATGTTGCGACCCTGGCGCATGCGCGGGGACATCGGATCTACGTCATCAATGGCTTTCGCCTGAGCAACTACCGCAAGGGGATTGGTGGGCGAAACAAGGATGATCGCAGCGATGCCCTGCTGCTGGCCCGTTACCTGACCCACGAACAAGCGCAACTGGAGCCTTGGCAGCCGCCGAGCAAGGCCTACTGCCGCCTGCAGACACTGCTGCATCGGCGTGCTGCACTGGTCCGTAGCGCCATCTCGTTGCGCCAGAGCTTTTCCCAGGATCGCTCCCTGGCCAAGGCGCTGAAGCCTGTTCTCAAGCAAATGGCCACACTGGAGTCACGCCTGGAGAAAGAGATTCAACAGGCGCTGCGAGAGGCCGGCCTAATGGAGCAAAGCAAGCGCTGCCAGGCCATCGAAGGGATCGGACCGCTGACGGCAGCGGCCCTGAACCTGGCATTTCTGCGGGGACGTTTTCGCAATAGCGATGCCTTCATCGCCTTTATCGGATTGGATGTGCGGCTCAAGGAGTCCGGCCGCTATAGCGGCCGACGAAAGCTGACCAAGCAAGGGGACCCTGAAATCCGTCGGCTGCTCCACAACGCGGCCATGGCGGCAGCGCGCACGCAGCGCTGGCAGGCCCTTTACCAAAGCTACCTGGCGCGCGGCCTGAAGAAGATCGAGGCCCTGACTATCCTCGCCCGCAAATTGGCCCGAATTGCCTTTGCCCTGATGCAATCCCAGATCAGCTACCAGCCTCCAAAGCAGGAGCCGTCATTGACATAGAATCTCCTACGAGAGCCGGCGGTGCCAGGAGCAACTGTCATTTGGGCTCCCGCGTTCGCGGGAGCGACGGGATCAAGATTCGCCCACTCCCGCGTCGTCCCCGCGAACGCGGGGATCCAGAAACGAGCGGCCCTTGTCCGCGATTCGCGGCCAGGGGCCGCGCCCACGCTGCAGCTACGGCATCATCGCCTGGCGCAGCGCGGCCATGTGCTTGAAGTACTCGATCAACTGGTCCAGCTCACCCTCGTTGAGGGTTTCCTCGCTGAAGCCGGGCATCTTCGCCTGCGGCCATTGGCGCAGGCTCTGCGGATCGCGGATGTAGGTGCGCAGGTAATCCTTGGCGAAATATTCGGTGGGGCTGAAGGGCTGGTTCAGGTCCGGGCCGAACTGTGCGTCGCCGGCGCCGTTGAGGCGGTGACAGGCCATGCAGTGCTTCTGGTACAGGGAGAAGCCCGCCTGCACATCGGCGGTGGCGTCCTTGGCCGGGACCAGCGCCGGGAAGCGATCGGCCACCGAAGTAAGCGCGCGCAGGGTGCTGACCTGGAACGGCCATTGTTCCGGGGCGATGCCGGAGGCCTTGGGATTGGTCCAGACCAGGTAGAAGGGGCCGGCGGACGGCTTGCCCTCCGCCAGCGGCGGCCAGGGCTTGGTGCTGTCCTCGATGGCCAGCCAGGCGCGCGAGCCTTCGATCTGCAGCAACGGCGCGGCCGGCAATTCGGCGACGAAACCGTCCAGGGCCACCGCCTGGATGTGAGCCTGCGCATCGACCCCTTCGAGCAGGGCGGCCACCGGGACGGCGCGATAGCGCATGGTGCGGTGGTAGGACACGTCGTCCTTGATCTCGATGCTCTTCGCCTGCGGGTTGACCAGCAGTTGCGCACTGCTCAGGACGCGCTTGCCCGAGGGCAGTTCCAGGGTCAGGTCGGCGGCGAAGACCGTGGGGCACAACAGAAGCAGCAGCGACAGGAGGGCGCGCATGGAAGGGCTCCGGCAATTTAGCTGCCGAAACATAGCAGAGGATGGGCTCGCGCGGCACTGCTGCCTGCACTGCGGCGGCCTTCGAGGCACGCGGACGCAGCGGCAGGCAGAGGCTTGAGTGGTCAGCCGACCAGGCGAGTGAGGTTGGGGATGATCAGAACGACAGTGGTGACGATGACGATCAGGCCCGCCTGACGCCATTTCTTCGGTTGTTGATCCGTCATGATTTGTCCGCCTTTCTTGTTGTTGGCCCGGCCCCTGTCGCCTGTACGGCTCGGCGACCGATGATCCTGACCTTGGCTTTGCAATCCGACCGCCCCGGCAAAACCCGGCAACGGCGTCCATAGGCACTGCAAAATCTGAGTCTAAGCCCCGGCTGGCGCGGGCTTAGACGATCTGGCAGCAAGTCCTGAGCCCTCAGGGGTATTCCATCTATATGACAGCGACGTGACCGCTCTGGCTCGCCTGTCGACCGTTCATCCGGCGACGAGGCGGGAGCCGCCGTAGAGCCTGCCTGGCCATTGCCGCTGGTCGCCCGGCCTGAGCGCGGCGGTCAATTGCCCTGAGCGATCCGGTCATTGTCCGCCGCCGCCGCGCCGCTAAGGTAGGCCGACACGCCCCAGTCCGCGTGACGACAACTCTACGAGAGAGCGCCATGACCGAAGCATTCATTTACGACGCGGTGCGTACTCCCCGCGGCAAAGGCAAGAAGGACGGTGCGCTGCACAGCGTCAAGCCGGTGAACCTGATGGCCGGCCTGCTGCGTGAATTGCAGCAGCGCAACCGACTGGACACCGCGCAGGTCGACGACATCGTCCTCGGCTGCGTGACCCCGGTGGGCGACCAGGGCGCCGACATCGCCAAGACCGCCGCACTGGTGGCCGACTGGGACGAACAGGTCGCCGGCGTGCAGATCAACCGTTTCTGCGCCTCGGGCCTGGAGGCGGTGAACCTGGGCGCGATGAAGGTGCGTTCGGGCTTCGAGGACCTGGTCGTGGTTGGCGGCGTGGAGTCCATGTCGCGCGTGCCCATGGGCTCGGATGGCGGCGCCTGGGCGCTTGACCCTGAGACCAACCTGCACACCAGCTTCGTCCCCCAGGGCATTGGCGCCGACCTGATCGCCACCCTGGAAGGCTTCAGCCGCGCGGACGTCGACGCCTTCGCCCTGCGCTCCCAGCAGAAGGCCGCCAAGGCCCGCGCCGAAGGGCTGTTCGGCAAATCCCTGGTGCCGGTGACCGACCAGAACGGCATCGTCCTGCTCGACCACGACGAATTCATCCGCGCCGACTCCACCCTCGAGGGCCTGGGTGCGCTCAAGCCGAGCTTCGAGATGATGGGGCAGATGGGCTTCGACGCCAGCGCCCTGCGCAAATACAGCTACGTCGAGCGCATCGACCACGTGCACACCCCGGGCAACAGCTCCGGCATCGTCGACGGCGCCGCCGCCATGCTCATCGGCTCCGAGGCCAAGGGCCGCGAGCTGGGCCTTAAGGCGCGAGGGCGCATCGTCGCCACCGCGGTCACCAGCACCGATCCGACCATCATGCTCACCGGCCCCGCGCCGGCGACCCGCAAGGCCCTGGCCAAGGCCGGGCTGCGCGTCGACGAGATCGACCTGTTCGAGGTCAACGAAGCCTTCGCCTCGGTGGTGATGAAGTTCATGAAGGACATGGGCGTGCCGGAGAGCAAGGTCAACGTCAACGGCGGCTCCATCGCCATGGGCCACCCGCTGGGCGCCACCGGCTGCATGATCCTCGGCACCCTGCTCGACGAACTGGAGCGGCGCAACCTGCGCTACGGCCTGGCCACCCTCTGCGTGGGCGGCGGCATGGGCATCGCCACCATCATCGAAAGGGTTTGAGGCCGGAGAACAAAAATGACCGAAGCCATCCGCTACGAGAAAGATCAGGGCAACATCGTCGTCCTGACCATGGACATGCCCGGCCAGAGTGCCAACACCATGAACGGTGTTTACCGCGAAGCCATGGCCGCCACTGTCGCCCGCCTGGAAGCCGAGAAGGATTCCATCGCCGGGGTGATCCTCACCTCCGCCAAGAAAACCTTCTTCGCCGGCGGCGACCTCAACGAACTGATCAAGGTCACCAAGGCCGACGCCCAGGCGTTCTATGAAGGCATCCTGGTCCTCAAGGGCCAGCTGCGTCGCCTGGAAACCCTCGGCAAGCCGGTGGTCGCCGCCATCAACGGCGCCGCCCTGGGCGGTGGCTGGGAAATCTGCCTGGCCTGCCACCACCGCATCGCGCTGAACGAAAGCCATGTGCAGCTCGGCCTGCCGGAAGTCACCCTGGGCCTGCTGCCCGGTGGCGGCGGCGTAGTGCGCATGGTGCGTCTGCTCGGCCTGGAGAAGGCCCTGCCGTATCTCGCCGAAGGCAAGAAGGTGCGCCCGGAGCAGGCGCTCAAGGCCGGCCTGATCCATCAGATCGCCAGCGACCGCGACGACATGCTGGCCAAGGCCCGCGAATGGATCGCCGCCAACCCTGCGGCCAAGCAGCCGTGGGACACCGCCGGCTACAAGATCCCCGGCGGTACGCCGTCCAGCCCGAACGTGGCGCAGATGCTCGCCATCGCCCCGAGCGTGCTGCGCGACAAGACCAAGGGCTGCTTCCCGGCGCCGGAGAAGATCATGTGCGCCGCCGTCGAGGGCGCCCAGGTCGACTTTGACACCGCGCAACTGATCGAGGCGCGCTACTTCACCGAGCTGACCACCGGCCAGGTGGCGAAGAACATGATCGGCACCTTCTGGTTCCAGCTGAACGAGATCAATGCCGGCAAGTCGCGCCCGCAGGGCCATCCGGCCTACGTCACGAAGAAGGTCGGCGTGCTGGGCGCCGGCATGATGGGCGCGGGCATCGCCTACGTTTCAGCTGCCGCTGGCATCGAAGTGGTGCTCAAGGATGTCTCCGTCGAAGCGGCGGAGAAGGGCAAGGCGTACTCGGCCGGGCTGCTGGACAAGAAGGTCGGCAAGGGCCAGATGACCGCCGAGAAGCGCGACGCCTTCCTCGCCCGAATCAAGCCGACCGCCAGCGACGCCGACTTCGAAGGCTGCGACCTGATCATCGAGGCGGTCTTCGAGGATCGCGGGCTCAAGGCCAAGGTCACCGCGGCGGCGGAAAGCGCGGCGCTGGCCGATGCAGTGATCGCCTCCAACACCTCGACCCTGCCGATCACCGGTTTGGCCCAGGCCGTTGCACAGCCGCAGAAGTTCATCGGCCTGCATTTCTTCAGCCCGGTGGACAAGATGCCGCTGGTGGAAATCATCCGTGGCGAGAAGACCGACGACGCCACCCTGGCGCGCGCCTTCGACTACGTCCTGCAGATCAAGAAGACGCCCATCGTGGTCAACGACAGCCGCGGCTTCTTCACCTCGCGGGTGTTCGGTACTTTCACCAACGAAGGCCTGGCCATGCTCGGAGAGGGCGTTCCGGCGGCGATGATCGAAAACCAGGCGCGCCAGGCCGGCATGCCGGTCGGACCGCTGGCGATCAGCGACGAGGTTTCGCTGAGCCTGATGAGCCATATCCGCGAGCAGACCCGCAAGGACCTGCAAGCCGAGGGCAAGGCGCTGCCGCAGCACCCGGCCTTTGCCGTGGTCGACCTGATGCTCAACGAGTACAAGCGACCGGGCAAAGCGGCGGGCGGCGGCTTCTACGACTATCCCGCCAATGGCAAGAAACACCTCTGGCCGGAGCTCAAGCAGCGCTTCGAGAAGGCCGACCGGATGATTCCGGCGGAAGACGTGCGCGACCGCATCCTGTTCGTCCAGGCCATCGAGACGGTGCGCTGCGTGGAGGAGGGCGTGCTGATGTCCACCGCCGACGCCAACATCGGCTCGATCTTCGGCATCGGCTTCGCGGCCTGGAGCGGCGGTGCGCTGCAGTTCATCAACCAGTACGGTCTCAAGGACTTCATCGCCCGCGCGCAGTACCTGGCGGAGCAGTACGGTGAACGCTTCGAACCGCCGGCCTTGTTGCTGGACAAGGCGCTGCGCGGAGAGACCTTCTGACCGTGCAGAACCTGTAGGAGCGAGCTTGCTCGCGAACGGCGTCGCTGCGAGGTTGGTTCGCGAGCAAGCTCGCTCCTACGAAAAGCTGTACGACGAAACCGGCCCCTGCGGCCGGTTTTTTCTTGTCCCCGGCAGACGTAGGATGCGTTTTTGCCCACGCCAAGGACCCGAGCATGGCCCAGCCCGCCCTGTTGATCATCGACATGCAGAAAGGCATGCGCGACAGCCCCGTTCCGCGCAACAACCCGCAGGCCGAGGCGCGCATCGCCGAGCTGCTGGCTGCCTGGCGCGCGGAGGGCGCGCCCATCGCGCATGTCCGGCATATCTCTCGTACGCCCGGCTCGCCGTTCTGGCCGGGGCAGCCGGGGGTGGAGTTCCAGCCGGACCTGGCGCCGCTTGCGCATGAGCACGTACTGGAGAAGAACGTGCCCGATGCCTTCATCAACAGCGGTCTGGAGCGCTGGCTGCGGGTGCGCGGCATCGAGGAGCTGGTGATCGTTGGCGTCAGTACCAACAACTCGGTGGAAGGCACGGCGCGAAGTGCCGGCAATCTGGGTTTTCGAACGCTGGTAGTGGCCGATGCCTGCTTTGCCTTCGAACAACGCGATTTTCTCGGGCAATTGCGCAGTGCAGAAGAGGTTCACGCCATGGCTTTGGGCAATCTTCAGGGCGAGTACGCCGATGTGCTGGAAGCCTCGGCGGCGCTGGCGCGGCTGCGGATTGGGTAGCCCAGGCGGGACCGCATGTCGCCATGATTTTCTCTGGCATTGATGCAAGACGATTTTTCGGGTATTTCCCCTGAAATTTCCCGCAAGAAAAGGGTTTGCCTTCTTGTGTGGTGAAAAAATTGAGCGTAATTTTCACGCGCTTTTCAAAGGTATCAGGAAGCCCTTAGTCAACATTCGCCAACCCCCAGGAACCCCCACTGCATGTCGCTGCAAATCTGCATTCTGGAAACCGATATCCTGCGTCCCGAATTGATCGGTCAGTACACCGGCTACGGCTGGATGTTCCAGCAGCTGTTCGCCAAGCAACCGGTAGCCGCCGAGTTCAAGGTGTACAACGTGGTGGAGGGGCACTACCCGCCCGACAGCGAGCATTACGACGCTTATCTGGTGACCGGTAGCAAGCACGACTCCTTCGGCGACGATCCGTGGATCCAGAAGCTCAAGGCCTATCTGCTGACCCGCTACGAGCGCGGTGACAAGCTGCTGGGCGTGTGCTTCGGCCACCAGCTGCTGGCCCTGCTGCTCGGTGGCAAGACCGAGCGTGCGAGCCAGGGTTGGGGCGTGGGCATCCACGACTATCGCGTCGAGGAGCAGCCGCAATGGATGCAACCGGCTCTCGAGGACCTGACCCTGCTGGTCAGCCACCAGGACCAGGTCACCCAGCTGCCGCCCAACGCCCGGCGCATCGCCTCCAGCGACTTCTGCCCGAATGCCGCCTACGCCGTCGGCGACCAGGTGTTGTGCTTCCAGGGGCACCCGGAGTTCATGGCTGACTATTCCGCGGCGATTCTCAACCTGCGCCGCGAGATCTTCAGCGAGCCGGTCTATCGCCAGGGCATCGACAGCCTCGAGCGTTCGCACCAGGGCACCGCAGTGGCGGAGTGGATGATGCGCTTCGTCCAGCAAGGCCGGAAAAAGGACGAGCAGAACGCCGCCTGATCCGTTTGCTGATCGCAAAAGCGCCGCTCGAATGAGCGGCGTTTTCGTTTGTGGGGATTACAGCCAATCCGCCTGCTTGAAGCTGATGTACAGGCCGACGCAGCCGATCACCAGCAGGCCCATCACCAGGAAGTAGCCGTAGTGCCAGTGCAGCTCGGGGATGTAGCTGAAATTCATCCCGTAGATGCCGGCCACCGCAGTGGGCAAGCCGAGGATGGCCGCCCACGCGGCGAACTTGCGCTGCACGATGCTCTGCCGCGAGGACTCCAGCAGCAGGCCGACCTCGATGGTCTGGCTGGCGATGTCACGCAGCGAGCCGAGGTCTTCAAGCAGGCGATTGACGTGGATCGCCACATCGCGGAAGTAGGGGCGCATCTGCTTGTCGATGAAAGGGAAGTCCAGGCGCTGCAGCTCCTGGCAGATCTCCACCATGGGCGCGGCGTAATGCTTGAGCTTGAGCACCTCGCGGCGCAGCCCGTAGATGCGCTCGATCTCCTCTTGGGTCAGCGAGTAGCGCAAGGCGCGTTGTTCCAGTTGCTCGATTTCTTCCCGGATCGCCTCGACCACCGGCTCGTAGTTGCCGACCACGAAGTCGAGCAGGGCGTAGAGCACGAAATCGGTGCCGTGGGCCAGCAACAGAGGGCGTGCCTCGCAGCGTTGGCGCACCTGCGAGTAGGACTGCGAGAAGCCGTGACGGGCGCTGATGATGTAGCCGATGCCGGCGAACAGGTGGGTTTCCACGAACATCAGCCGATTGTCCGCCCGCACCGGTGAGTAGATGACCATGAACAGGGCATCGCCGAAGGTTTCCAGCTTCGGCCGGCTGTGTTTTTCCAGTGCGTCGGAAATCGCCAGTTCGTGCAGGTTGAACTGCCGCTGCAGGTTGCTCAGTTCCTCGGGCGTGGGTTCCTGTAGGCCGGTCCAGACGAAGTGGTCGGGCTGGCACGCCCAGCGATATCCGTCCTCGAGCGGGATGTCGGAGACCTTCTTGCCCTTGCAATAGACGGCAGATGCTATGACTCGGCCCATGGGCGCTTTCCCCAGGCAGGTAAAGGCGGGCGCGCCGGACTACCCGGCGTGGACTAGCAATGAGTATGGGCAAGCTGGCGGCGGGTGCCACCGTTGGCTGTCAGGAGCGCGGGCTGAAGGATTGCTGGAGCACCGCCAGGGCGTTGGGCACGACCTGGTTGACGCGCTGGAACAGGGCCGACTTGTCAATGTTTTCGGCCTGCACGTGGCTGGCGCGATCGAAACCGCCGGTCAGTGCCAGCAGCACCAGGATCACGATGCTGTACAGGCCGAGGCTGGCGAGGGCGCCGTTGCGCGCATGTCGAGCGGTGGGTCGGCTCATGGTGAGGGCTGCCGGGAGTGGGAATGGGCTCAGTTTCCCAGCAGGGCCTTCGATGGAATAACGAACTTCGTTGCTTTCAACTATCAGCGCGGTTGATGTTTTTCCGGCATTGGTACGGTTGCGCTGGCGATGCTCCGCGAGCAGCAGGACCCGCGCACCCGGATACGCGAGGCTGCGGTCCAGCGACCGATCACGCTGACCGGTCGTGGCTTTGGGCTGCCCGGCAGCACGCCGGGCTGGGCTGGATCGAAGCGGGGACATGCTGCGTACTCCGTGGTGGTGCGCTGCGTCTATCAGCCCTGGTTGGCCGGCTGGACGGCGGCGTCCTGCTGGCTGGCGGTCCGCTCGGCTTGTTGCTGGATCGCGGCCTGGTTCATCTGGACCATGCGGTCGTGCATCTGCGGCGATTCTTCGGCGAAGCTGGCCTGGGCAGTGAACAGGGCGGCGGTGGCAAAAACGGCGCTGGCGATCAGTTGGAGTTTCATGATGAGTACCTCTGGGTTGGGTTGTTCGTGGGGCTCATCAATAGGTTATCGCGCAATAATTTTTGAAAAATAGCAAAGTAGATTAATCAGTATTGCTTTTTTCGTAACTATTGGAGCCGGGTTCCTACAACCGAGTTCCTGGTACCCGCTGAGCGGTTCCTGCCGCGCTTTTCAGCGCGCAGAAAAAAGCCCGGCGCAAGGCCGGGCTTTCTCGGAGGGCTGGCCTGGTATCAGGCGAGGTGCTTCTTGTCCTGCTCGATGGCCTGGTCGAGGGTTTCCAGCAGCTGCCGGCGCACTTTCAGCTTGGTGTTGCGGTGCGCGGTCATGTTCAGTTTCTTCAGTTGCTGGGCGGCGGCGAGGGCGGTGTCGAGCAGGGCTTCGGGCGCCACCACCTTGTCGAGGAAGCCGGCAGCGGCAGCGTCCTGCGGGTTGAACATCTCGGCGTTGATCACCGAGCGGTTGAACGCCGATTTGCGCAGGCGGTCGCGGGCCAGTTCGATGCCCACGTGGTGCATGGTCATGCCGATGGCCACTTCGTTCAGGCCGATCTGGAACGGGCCGTCCACACCGATGCGGTAGTCGGCGGAGAGCAGCAGGAACGCGCCCTTGGCCACGGCATGACCGGAGCAGGCGACGATGATCGGGAACGGGTGGGCGAGCATGCGCCGGGCCAGGGTCGAGCCAGCAGCCACCAGGGCTACGGCGTTTTCCGGGCCGGAGGTCATCACCTTGAGGTCGTAGCCGCCGGAGAGGATGCCCGGCTGGCCGGTGAGGATTACCACTGCGCGGTCCTGCTCGGCGCGGTCGAGGGCCTGGTTGAAGGCTTCGATCACAGCGGGGGAGATGGCGTTCACCTTGCCATTGGCGAGGGTGAGGGTGGCAATACCGTCTTCGAGTTGATAGCTGATCAGTTCGCTCATGGCCGGGCTTCCTGGAAAAAGGCGAGGCGCAGAACATACTGGCGGCCATGGCGAGCGTAAAGCGCTTTGACCGACTGGTTGGTCAGTCGTCAATTTGCGATGGCTGTCACTCTCTGGCGGGCTCCTGGTGGGTTTCCGTCGAGCGTGCGTGGAGACGCCGCCTGCCTGCTGTTAAGCTGCCATCATTCGTACAAGAATTCACACAAGGAAGTCCTATCCGATGTCCAAATTCTTCAAGTGGGCCCTGCTGCTGGTCGTCGCGGTGGCCGTGCTCATCAAGGTTTCCCTGTGGCTTTCGGTACGCAGCATCGTCAATGACGCGGTAGCCAAGATGGCGCCGGTGGTGGATGTCAGCTACGGCGGCATTTCCTCGTCGTTCGACGGCCGGGTCGGTTTGAAGAACGTGGTGATCCGGGTACCGGCCGCTCACGACAGCCTGAAAGTCGCCCACGCCCAGTTGAAGTTCAACGGCCTGCGCGAACTGCTCAGCTTTAAGGAGCGCCTCGCTGACGGCAAGATGCCGGAGCAGATGGCGGTGGAGCTCGATGGCGTCGAGCTGATGGTTCACGGCCCGTTCATCCAGGCGCTTTACCAACAGCCCGCCGAGCGCAGTGTGTTCACTGCCATGAGCGAGGTCGCCTGTGGCAGCGTGCGTAACATCGGCTCGGATGAACTGCTGGAGATGGGCTACCGCTCGCTGGATGCCGACGTCGAGTTCTCGTACCTGTTCGAACCTGGCGCGCAGAAGCTGACCTTCAATATGCGTTCGGACGTTCGTGACATGGCCGATACCCGTGTGAGCATGTCGCTGAGCAACGTTTCCGAGCGCCCTGGCGACATGCGCGTGAACCCGCCGCGCGTTTCGAGTGTCACTGTCGAACTCGACGACAACCAGTACCAGCGCCGGGTCCAGGAGTTCTGCGCGGCCAAGATGGGTGTGGACAAAGCCACCTACCTGAAGAAGGCAGTGGAGGTATTCGACAAGAACCTGCGCGGCCAGCGCGTGGCGCTCGACAAGCCACTGCTGGATGCCTACGGCCGCTACCTGGCCGACCCACAATCGCTACGCCTGGAGATGACGCCGACCGAGGGCATGAGCTGGGATGGCCTGCAGTTCTTCGAGGCCAAGGACGTGGTCGGCATGCTCAAGCCGGTTGTACTGGTCAACCAGCAGTCGGTGACGCCGATCGGTTTTGCCTGGGTCGACCCGCACAAGGAAAAAATCACCGTGGATTCGGCGACCCAGAAGATCGCTGCGGAAGAAACGGTTGAGTCCGAGAAGAGAACGCAGCAATATGGCTTCGTCGATATCGCCAGCCTTGCTAAGTACACCGGCAAGCGCCTGCAGTTCATCACTTTTGATGGTACTTATTACCAGGGTGTGCTGCACAGGGTGGAGGACGGCCGAGTCTACCTGACTGTCCTGATGGGGACCGGAACGGCCGAAGTGAACCTCCGTCTGAACAAGATCAATCAGGTGCGGGTCGAGTTGTGAGGCCCGGGAGAGGAGAGTGCAAGTGAGTGAGTCGTTGTCCATCCATCATGATGAAACCAGCCACCAGTTCGTGACGACTGTTGACGGTCATCGTGCCTATCTGGCCTACATGGATCTGGGCAAGCAGACTCTCGACATCTACCGCACTTTCGTACCCGACGGCCTGCGCGGCCGCGGCATCGCTGCGGCGCTCACCGAACATGCTCTCCAGTACGCCGAGCGCAAGGGCTACAGCGTGATTCCCTCGTGCTCGTACGTTGAACGCTACCTGGAGCGCCACCCGCGTCACGCCGATCGCACGGCCTGAATCGCGAGCGCAAACGAAAACGCCGGGCAATGCCCGGCGTTTTCATTTCTGCCTACGCTCAGCCGCGCTGACGCTTGGGCAGGACATCCTTCAGCTTGCTATGCATGCTGCGGATGGCCTTCTCGGTGGCATCCCAGTCGATGCAGGCGTCGGTGATGGAGACGCCGTACTGCAGCTGGCACAGATCCTTCGGAATCGGCTGGTTGCCCCAGCCCAGGTGGCTTTCCACCATCAGGCCGACGATCGAGTTGTTGCCTTCGACGATCTGGTTGCTGACGTTGTCCATCACCAGCGGCTGCAGGGCTGGATCCTTGTTGGAGTTGGCGTGGCTGCAGTCGACCATGATGTTCAGCGGAATCTTCGCCTTGGTCAGTTCCTGCTCGCAGACGGCGACGCTCACCGAGTCGTAGTTCGGCTTGCCGTTGCCGCCGCGCAGTACCACGTGGCCGTAGCGGTTGCCCTTGGTGGTGACGATGGACACACCACCTTCCTGGTTGATGCCGAGGAAGCGGTGCGGGCTGGAAACCGACTGCAGCGCGTTGATCGCCACGGTCAGGCTGCCATCGGTGCCGTTCTTGAAACCGACCGCCGAGGACAGGCCCGAGGCCATCTCGCGGTGAGTCTGGGATTCGGTGGTGCGCGCGCCGATGGCCGACCAACTGATCAGGTCCTGCAGGTACTGCGGGGAGATCGGATCGAGTGCCTCGGTGGCGGTGGGCAGGCCCATCTCGGCGAGGTCGCGCAGCAGCTGGCGGCCGATGTGCAGACCGTCCTGGATCTTGAAGGAGTCGTCCAGATACGGATCGTTGATCAGGCCCTTCCAGCCGACGGTGGTGCGCGGCTTCTCGAAGTACACGCGCATCACCAGGAACAGGGTATCGGCCACTTCGGCGGCCAGGACTTTCAGGCGTTCGGCGTATTCGTGAGCAGCCTTGATGTCGTGGATGGAGCAGGGTCCGATGACCACGAACAGGCGGTGGTCCTTGCCATCCAGGATGTCGCGAATTACCTGGCGACCATTGGCAACGGTGCTCAGCGCCGCGTCGGTCAGGGGGATTTCGCGCTTGAGCTGCTCCGGCGTGATCAGGGTCTCGTTGGAGGCAACGTTAAGGTCGTCGATCTGTAAATCAGCCATCGTGGTACTCAATCAGGTCACGGGTGCCGGCCGCCAGGAACCCCCATGCGATGGGGCGCGGGCAAGGATGTCGCTACGGGGAACCCGAACCTTAACGTGCTGGCACGCCCGCGACAATGGGCAAAGTCAGGGAGAATGCCCGAGCGACGGGGCGTCGAGCGCTTTCTTCGCGCCTAGATCGAACAGAACAGCGGGAAGTCGGCGGCGTTGCAGGTGATCCATTCCAGGGCGGTGCCTTCGATCGACAGCAGTTCGCCGCTCTGCAGCTCGCGCTTTCGGCGGTAATGCTCGATCTGGCAAACCTGCTCGACCATGCGCGCGCGGAACAGCGTGTCCTCGTCGATGAAGGCGACTCCCACCAGGTAATCACTGCTCAGCTTGCGGCTCCAGGCCACCACGCCAGGGCAGCGCGCGGCGTCGCCGAGCAGGGGGATTCGCAGTTCAACCGAGGTGCCGCGGCGAAAGCCGCGCGGAGCGTTGCAGGCGACACCGCCGAGGCTGATATTGTACAGGCGCTGGCGGGGCAGAAAGGTCTGCTTGCGGATGATCAACTCGACCGGCAGATCGCACGGGTGGCGTAGGAACTGACGCATGACGGAGTACTCCGACTGCAATCTTTATGGTGTTGGCATCGACTTGAGTATAGTGCCGTCGCTCGAACTGACTGACCTGGATGCCGAGCATCAGCTGCTGGCGCTGCCCGGCGACACACTGCTGATCTTCACTGGCGAAGGTTGCTCCGCCTGCCGATTCGCGCGCGCACAGCTGCCCAAAATGGGGCTGCCGGTGGATCGCCTTGCGTGGATCGATGCGGAGCGCAACGGTGGCCTCGTCGAGTGCTATGAAGTCTTTCACCTGCCGGCGCTGTTCCTGATTCGCGATGGCAGTTTCCATGGCCGCGTGCTGGCGCCCTTGCGCGCCCCAGCCCTGGCCGAAGCCCTGGGCGTCGCCGCGACGCGCGCCCCCGAGGAGTTGCCCTAGATGAAGAATGTCCGCATCGGTGTCATCGGCACCGGCGCTATTGGCGGTTTCTACGGTCTGCTGCTGGCGCGTGCCGGCTTCGACGTGCATTTCCTGCTGCGCAGCGAGTACGCCGCGGTAGCCGAAAACGGCCTGCGATTAAACAGCCAGGTGCATGGCGCCCTGGCGCTGGAGTCAGTTCAGGCGTACCACGATGTCGCCGACATGCCGCCCTGCGACTGGGTGCTGGTTGGCGCCAAGACCACCAGCAATGCCGAACTGGCCCCGATAATCGCCCGCGCGGCGGCGCCAGGTGCGAAGGTCCTGCTGCTGCAGAATGGCTTCGCGGTGGAAGAGGGCATGCGCGCGCTGCTGCCGGACTCGCTGCACCTGCTCGGCGGCCTTTGCTACATCTGCGTGCATCGATCGGCACCGGGTGTCGTCGAGCACCAGGCGCTGGGGGCGGTACACCTTGGCTATCACTCGGGGCCTGCGGTCGATTCGGAGGCGCAACTGGCGATCGCTGAAGAGGGATCGGCGATGTTCCGCGCCGCCGGCCTGGATTCCAAGGCCATGCCGAACCTGGAGCAAGCGCGCTGGCAGAAACTCGTCTGGAACATCCCCTACAACGGTCTTTCGGTGCTGCTCGATAGCGGCACCCGCGATCTCATGGCCAGCCCGGACAGTCGCGCATTGATCGCCGCGATCATGGACGAGGTCATGCAGGGAGCCGCAGCTTGTGGCCATGAATTGCCTGCCGGCTATCCGGCGGCGATGCTCGACGCCACCGAGCGCATGCCGGACTACCTGCCGAGCATGTACCACGATTTTGCCCAGCATCGTCCGCTGGAGCTGCAAGCCATTTATGGAGCGCCCTTGGCTGCCGCTGCGCAGGCAGGCGCACAGCTGCCTCGCATCGAGTCATTGCTGGCTGCGCTACGTTTCCTGGATGCACGCAATCAGCAACGCTGAGGGAGAGACAAGCATGGCGGCAGGGCTGGGCGACAAGCTGGTGGTGGCGATTTCCTCGCGGGCATTGTTCGACCTGCGTGAAAGCCACGAGGTCTACGAGAACGATGGGGTTGAAGCCTACCGCCAGTACCAGATCTCCCATGAGGACGAGGTGCTGCAGCCTGGCGATGCGTTTTCGCTGGTGCAGAAGCTGCTGGCTCTGAATGCGCGGCTGGAGCGGCAACTGGTGGAGGTGGTGCTGGTCTCGCGCAACAGCGCAGATACCGGCCTGCGCGTGTTCAATTCCATCCAGCAGCACGGCCTGGAGATTTCCCGCGCGGCCTTCTCCGGCGGCAGCAGTCCCTATCTGTACCTCAAGGCCTTTGGCTGCCACCTGTTCCTCTCGACCCACGTAGAGGATGTGCGCGGCGCGCTGGAGAACGGCTTCGCTGCGGCGACCATCCTTTCTGGCGGTGCTCAGCGCGATGCGGCGGATGAATTGCGGTTCGCCTTCGATGGCGATGCCGTGCTGTTCTCCGACGAGGCCGAGCGGGTGTTCCAGCAAGGCGGGCTGGAAGCCTTCCAGAACCGCGAGCGCGAATCCGCTCGCGAGCCCTTGGGCGGCGGCCCGTTCAAACCTTTCCTGGCCGCGCTGAACCGTGTGCAGCGCGCCTTCCCCCAGGCGTCCTGCCCGATCCGCACGGCGCTGGTTACCGCGCGCTCGGCGCCGGCTCACGAGCGGGTGATCCGCACCCTGCGCGAGTGGGATATTCGTCTCGACGAGTCGCTGTTCCTCGGCGGCCTGGACAAATCGGCCTTCCTCGAGGCGTTTTCCGCCGATGTGTTCTTCGACGACCAGCCGGGGCATTGCGAGCGTGCCAGCAAGGTCGTCGCGACTGGCCATGTGCCGCACGGGGTAAGCAACGAGAAAGTTGCCAACTGAAGCCGGCGGCGCGCCGTCGGTGGTCTTCTCCAGTTGCTGCTACGCTGCTCTAAGGCCCGCCGTTCCAGGCAGTGGGAGGCCGCATGATCCGCTCCATTCTCTATGCCACCGATCTTGGTCTTTACGCGCCTTACGTCCTGCAACACGCCTTGTCGCTGACTCGCGCTTATTCGGCTGAACTCTATGTAGTACATGCGGTAGAGCCGATGGGGCTGTTCGCCGATTCGGTGCTGCAGACCTATCTGGATAGCGAAACCCTGGCCGAGCTGCGCGCTTCGGGGATGCAGACGGTGATGGGCAATATCGAGAAGCGGGTGATGGAAGGCTTTCGCGATGAACTGGGCGAGCTGCAGCCGGACGCAGGGCTGATCCGCTCGGTGCGCGTGATGCTGGGCGACCCGCCCATGGTGATCCTCGAAGAGGCGCAGCGCCTGGGTGTGGACCTGATCGTCGCGGGCAGCCACAGCCACGGAGACGGGCTCAATACGCCCCTGGGGCGAACCGCCGCGCGCGTGGTGCAACTGGCCGAGGTGCCGGTGTACCTGGTGCCGATGCTCCAGCATCGTTGAGTACGACGAGCGGCGCAGTGGCACGCAGCCGCTCTGCAATGGAGCTTCGCGCGATTCTGCAGGGAAACGGACGGGGACTTTGGACGAGTGGTAGGCAGGTTCCCAAAAAACGTCTAACTTTATTCCCTAAACCATTAATATGGTTATAAAAGCAGAGCCCGGGATCGCGGGCCGCGACATCCATTTCGAGGAACCTCCATGAAGCTTCAGCAACTGCGCTATATCTGGGAAGTCGCGCACCACGATCTGAACGTGTCCGCCACGGCGCAGAGCCTGTACACCTCGCAGCCGGGCATCAGCAAGCAGATCCGCCTGCTCGAAGACGAACTCGGCGTAGAAGTCTTCGCTCGCAGCGGCAAGCACCTTACCCGCGTCACGCCGGCCGGCGAGCGCATCATCACGACCGCCGGGGAGATCCTGCGCAAGGTCGAGAGCATCAAGCAGATCGCCCAGGAGTTCTCCAACGAGAAGAAGGGCACGCTGTCCATCGCCACCACCCACACCCAGGCGCGCTATGCGCTGCCTGGCGTGATCGGCAGCTTCATCAAACAGTACCCGGATGTGTCGCTGCACATGCACCAGGGCACGCCCATGCAGATCGCCGAGATGGCTGCTGACGGCACCGTCGACTTCGCCATCGCCACCGAGGCCCTGGAGTTGTTCGGCGACCTGATCATGATGCCCTGCTATCGCTGGAACCGTTGCGTGATCGTGCCCCAGGGCCACCCGCTGACCAAGGTGCCGAAGCTGACCCTGGAACTGCTGGCCGAACAGCCGATCGTTACCTACGTGTTCGGCTTCACCGGCCGTTCGAAGCTAGACGAGGCTTTCAACCAGCGCGGCCTGCAGCCCAAGGTGGTGTTCACCGCGGCCGACGCCGACGTGATCAAGACCTACGTGCGCCTGGGCCTGGGCGTGGGCATCGTGGCGCACATGGCAGTCGATCCCAAGCTCGACAGCGACCTGGTGATGCTCGACGCCAGCCACCTGTTCGAGTCCAGCATCACCAAGATCGGCTTCCGCCGCGGCACCTTCCTGCGCGGTTTCATGTGCGACTTCATCGAGAAGTTCGCACCGCACCTGACCCGTGACCTGCTGGCCAAGGCGGTGCAATGCCACAACAAGACGGAGCTGGACGAACTGTTCGAAGGCATCGAGCTGCCGGTCTACTGAGCCTGAATATCGAGAACGAAAACGCCCGGCATTGCCGGGCGCTTTCATTTGGGCGATCAGTCTCGTACCCAACCTCGCGCAATGGCGGGTGCCAGGCAGCGCCGATAGACGCCTTCCGCCAGCTGCGTGATGGGCGTGCCGTGGCGTTGCCAGAGCACCCAGACGAGGCTGTTGCTGACTGCCGAGACGGCTAGGGCGCCGAGCATGTCGAGCGGGAAGTGGATGCCCAGATAGACCCGTGCATAGCCAACCGCCAGGCCGACCAGTGCAAGCGTCGCACCCAGCAGGTAGGCATCGTCGAACAGCAGGCTCAGGGCCAGACTGGCGAAGATGGTCAGGTGGTCGCTGGGGAAGGAGGCGTTGTCCGCGTGCTGTAGCCAGGCGTGCCCCAGGCCGATGGCGAAGGGCCGCGGATGAGGCCAGATGGCGCCGATCAAGAATCCCATCAACAGCGCAATCAGCGTGACCGATAGTGCTCGCAACAATACACCACGTTTCGCGCGGTCCCCCCAGCACCAGAGGCCCAGCAGCATCGGCGGCAGCAGGAAGAGCGGCACCGTCGCTATCAGGCGAGCGAAGCCAAGCAGCCAGTTCGGCGTATCGGGGCCGGCATTGATAGCCAGGAACGCCTGGTGGTTGATGTGCTCCAGTAGGCTGGACGAAGACGCAAGGAGAGGGCTTGGCATGACGAGTCGGAACCGCTTGAGCAACGGGGCTCGTGGCGAGCCCGGACGGCCGCACTCTACGGGGCGAAGAATGAACGCGGCATTAACCGGCGGTGAAAAAAATGTCGCGAGAAGGCGTCAGAGGTGATCGAGGTCGTTCCGTGCGGCCAGTTCGGCCAGCACCTCGGGGTCGTCCGCAGGGGCGGGGCCACGGCCTTCGAGAATCTCGTGGAGGAAGCTCATGAACACCGTGAAGACCTGCTCGCGACCGTCGTCATGGCGTACCACGAAGAAGGGGGCGGTTTCCACGCCATACTGCGCGGCGACCATCCAGCCGCTGTTGGACGGATTGCGCTCGTCGGCGACCAGCACGCGATCGATGCGATCGAGATAGCCGCCGCGCTCCAGGCGCTGCTGGACGTCCTTGCATTTGCCGCAGTCCTCGCCATCGGCGAGGACCTTCTTCACCAGGGTGATACGCATCGATCTACCTCGTCTGCTGTCCCGGTAGAGCAGGGCGCAGGTGCAAACCTGCGGCCCATCTTCAGCCCTTGCTGATCAGGTTGCCGGCGTGCAGCCCGCATTCCTTCTGGGTGGCTTCTTCCCACCACCAGCGGCCTTCGCGCTCGTGCTGGTTCGGCAGCACCGGACGGGTGCAGGGCTCGCAGCCGATGCTGATGAAGCCGCGCTCGTGCAGGCTGTTGTAGGGAATCTCCAGCATGCGGATGTAGGCCCAGACTTCCTCGCTGCTCATGTTGGCCAGCGGGTTGAACTTGTATAGCGGTTTCTCCGGGGTGGAGAAGGCGCCATCCAGCTCGACCACCGCGACCTGGCTGCGGGTGCCGGGGCTCTGGTCCTTGCGCTGGCCGGTGGCCCAGGCGGTTACGGTGGAGAGCTTGCGACGCAGCGGCTCGATCTTGCGGATGCCGCAGCATTCTCCGTGGCCGTCCTTGTAGAAACTGAACAGGCCTTTCTCTTTAACGAAGGGTTCCAGAAGACGCGGATCGGGCGTCATCACCTCGATGGCGATGCCGTAGTGCTCGCGCACCTGCTCTATGAATCGGTAGGTCTCCGGGTGCAGACGGCCGGTGTCCAGGCTGAACACCTTGACGTTCTTGTTGATCTTCCAGGCCATGTCCAGCAGCACCACGTCCTCGGCACCGCTGAAGGAGATCCACAGGTCGTCGCCGAAGTGCTCGAAAGCGAACTTGAGGATGTCCTGGGGGGACTTGCTGGCGTAAGTCGCGGCGACTTCCGCTACATCGAAGGGGTGGCTCATCAGGCGGCTTCCAGTTGTTCTTGCGCGGTGCGCTGTAGTGGCCGCCGATCTTAGCAAAGAGGCGGATATGCCCCTAAATAACCATCAGGAAGGGTGACTGCATTGTTTGGGTATAAGGGCCGCGTTGCGCCGGCTCGGGCGAGCCGCTAGAGTGCCGCCTTCTGTCAAATCCTGCGGGGAAAACGTTCGTGGAAATCGCCTGTCTCGACCTGGAAGGGGTTCTGGTTCCGGAAATCTGGATCGCCTTCGCTGAAAAAACCGGTATCGATGCGCTGAAGGCGACGACCCGCGACATTCCCGACTACGACGTGCTGATGAAGCAGCGCCTGCGCATCCTCGACGAGCACGGCCTGAAGCTGTCCGACATCCAGGAAGTGATCGCCACCCTCAAGCCGCTGGAAGGCGCGGTGGAGTTCGTCGACTGGCTGCGCGAGCGCTTCCAGGTGGTGATCCTCTCCGACACCTTCTATGAGTTCTCCCAGCCGCTGATGCGCCAGCTCGGTTTCCCGACCCTGCTGTGTCACAAGCTGGTCACCGACGAGACCGATCGCGTGGTGGGCTACCAACTGCGCCAGAAAGATCCCAAGCGTCAGTCGGTGATCGCCCTCAAGAGCCTGTACTACCGTGTGATCGCCGCCGGCGACTCGTACAACGACACCACCATGCTCAGCGAAGCCCATGCCGGCATCCTGTTCCATGCGCCGGAGAACGTGATCCGCGAGTTCCCGCAGTTCCCGGCGGTGCACACCTACGAGGACCTGAAGCAGGAATTCCTCAAGGCGTCGAACCGCGAGCTCAGCCTGTAATCTCGGCTGTGCACGAAAAAGCCCCGCAGATCAGGCCGTGTGAAAACACGCTGTGAGCAAGGCAAAACAAACGCCCCGACTGGTTCGGGGCGTTTGTTTTTCGGAGGGATCAGCCCATCAACTCGATATCACTTCGACATTGCGCTGGCATTCAGCTTCCAGTCGGCGCGAGGAGCGCACTCGCTGGAAGTAGCCATACAGGTACAGCTTGAGTAAGTCGGCCGGATTATAGGCCGGGCGTCCAACCTTGCTCGCCTGCGCCTTGCTGAAGCCAAGTCGCTGCAGATCCAGTCGTGCCACATAGGCCTCGATCACGCGGACCAGATGTTCTTCAGGGACCAACTCATCCAGCGACACCGGAAACAAGCTGCCCTGAACACGCCCTTCACCGCGGATATAGCCCATGAACGACAATGCCCGTATCGATCGATACGGGCATTGTCTTTGGCTTGCACTCAGACTGCGAGGCTTTCACACAGTCTGCCAGTGCGGGGCTTTTTCATTCGTGGGCGTTACAGCCGCTCCAGGGTTCGCAGCAGCACATCGACCTTGGTCAGCGATTCCTCGTACTCGGCTTCCCAGTTCGAGTCGGCAACGATGCCGCCGCCGCCCCAGCAACTGGCCTGGCCGTCTTTCACCAGCACAGTGCGGATAGTGATGGAGCTGTCCAACTCGCCGCGCACGTCGAGGTAGAACAGGCTGCCGCAGTAGATGCTGCGCCGGGTCGGTTCGAGTTCGTCGATGATCTGCATGGCACGGATCTTCGGCGCACCGGTGATGGAGCCACCGGGGAAGCTGCCGAGCAGCAGGTCGAGGGCGTCCTTGTCCGGCGCCAGTTCGCCGGTGACGCTGCTGACCAGGTGGTGGACGTTGGGGTAGCTCTCCAGGGCGAACAACTCCGGCACTCGCACACTGCCTGGGGTGCAGCTGCGCCCCAGGTCGTTGCGCAGCAGGTCGACGATCATCAGGTTCTCCGCGCGGTCCTTCTCGCTGGCCAGCAGCGCTTCGGCGTTCGCTGCGTCCTCTTCCGGCGTGCGCCCGCGCGGGCGTGTGCCCTTGATCGGGCGGGTCTCTACCTGGCGCTTGTGCATCTGGATGAAGCGTTCCGGCGACAGGCTGAGGATCGCGCCTTCGTCCAGCGCCAGGTAGCCGGCGAAGGGTGTCGGGCAGGCCTGGCGCAGCGCCTGATAGGCCAGCCACGGCGAGCCGCTGCAGGGGGCTTGGAAACGCTGGGTGTAGTTCACCTGGTAACAGTCGCCGGCAAGGATGTAGCCCTGTACGCGCTCCAGCGCTTCGCGGTACTGCGCCTTTTCCAGGTCCGGGCGGAAGCCGCGTTGCAGGCGGAAGGGCTCTTCCGCGTGTGCCGGCTCGCCGCTTTCGAACAGCGCCATCAAGCGCTGGCGCTCGTCCTGACCCAGATGCGGATGAAACACCAGCTGGCTCGTGCGCTGCTGGTGGTCGCTAATCAGCGCCCAGGTGTACAGACCGACACGCGCCTCGGGTAGACCCAGGTCGTCGGCGCTGCATTGCGGCAGCCGTTCGATGCGCCGGCCGAAGTCATAACTCAGATAGCCGATCACTCCCCCGACGAATGGCAGATCCGGAATTTCGGCCGGTTGCAGATTGCCGAGGCTCTGCAAGGCGGCTCGCAGGCGATCGAAGAAATCCTTGGCCGATTCGTCAGTGCCTGGCGCCAGTTCTGCCAATGGCCAGGCGCTCATAAGGTCATAGCGTCCACGTGTGGCCACTGGCCTGCCTGCATCAAGCAGGACGGCGCCTGGAGCCCGACTGATGCGCGTGAAATACGCGGCAGGATCTTCCCGATAGGGCAGAGGGTGTACGAGGTAATGGGACATAGGTGGGGTGAGGGCGCTCCAAGCAGGGGCTGCTGCTTGTCTGAAAAGTCCGATGCTAGAGCCGTTTCCTCGGTTTACGTAGGAAAGGCATTCTGATAAGAATTGGATTATCCCGCGGAAGCCATGCTCCGTACCACAACGATAATGAAACAGGGATATAGGCCGTGGACGTCGTGTTCAAAACCGCAGCCGGCAGCCTTTCGCGTCATCAGTCTTCGCTCCCCCAGGTGCCTGCCGATCATCTGTACCTTCCCCAGGTCCAGTCCGCACTGGACCGTTCCAAGCATTTCCGAGTCCTGCTGTTCTCTGCGCCTGCCGGTTTCGGCAAGAGTGCCGCTTTGGCGTCGCTTGCAGCTCAGCGTGAGGAACGCGGCCACCACGTGGTGTGGATTTCCCTCGAGAGTGCCGACGACGACCCGGTGCGCTTCTGCACCCGGCTGACCGAGTCGCTCGCCGCCGCCTTGCCCGGCGTTGGCGCCGATGCCCAGAGCTACCTGCAGAACACCCTGCGTGTGCCGGTCGTCGCAGTCATGGAAAGCCTGCTGATGGACCTGGCGCGTTGCGAGCAGCCGGTCCTGCTGGTGCTGGATGACTTCGATCGCATTGGCCACGAAGAAATCCTCGGTGGCCTCAACCGCCTGGTGCAGTACGCCCCGCCAGCCTTCACCCTGGCCATCGGCAGCCGTTCGCTGCCGCCGCTCAGCCTGGCCACCTGGCGCGCCAAGGGTCTGTTGCTGGAAGTCGGCCTCGAAGAGCTGCGCCTGAGCGAAGAACAGACCCGCGACTACTTCCGCCGCAGCGGTCTTGAACTGGCCGACGAATGCCTGCGCGCGCTGTACACGCAGACCGAGGGTTGGGTGATCGGGGTACACCTGGTCAGCCTGTGGCTGCGTCAGCAACCCAGCGGCACGCCCCTGAACCTCGAGGCCCTGCGCGGTGACCAGGCGGCGGTCGGTGGTTATCTACTGCGCGCGGTCTTCGAGCGCCTACCCGACGACATCCGTAGCATCCTGCTGTCTCTGAGCGTGGCCAGTCGCCTGAACGGCGACCTGGCCAATGCCCTGACTGGTCGCCAGGACGGCCAGGCCCTGCTGGAGCGCCTGGACAGCCTGCAACTCTTCCTCCTGCCGCTGGACCGCGAGCGCCAGTGGTACCGCTTCCACCAGCTGTTCGCCGACTTCCTCCGCGCGCACCTGCGCGATCGCGAGCCGGAACGCTTCAAGCAGCTGCACTTCAACGCGAGCCTGTGGTTTACCAACCACCACATGCCGACCCTGGCGATCGAACACGCCTGCCTGGCCGAAGACCCGGAAATGCTAGCCGCGCTGGTCGATGGCTACGGTCTGGAGCTGATCAACCGCGGCCAGCTGTACCTGATCTCGCGCTGGCGCCGGCACGTGCCGGACGAGATCGCCGCGCGCTATCCGATCCTGGTGCTCAGCGATGTCTGGACCCGCGCCACCGAGCTCAGCCTCGCCGAAGCCAATCGCATGCTCGACGAGCTGCTGGCGCGCTGGAGCGACGGCAAGCCGCAGTCGCCCATGGGCGACCAATACCTGTCGGCGCTGGCGGTGAAGGCCGTGCTGGCGCTGCAGAAGGACGATCTCGAACAGTGCATCGCCCTGGCGCGACGGGTGGAGAGCCAGCTGGGGCAGAACTCGGCGTTCCTCGAGTGCGCCATCCTGCTGGTCGCCGCCTTCGCCCAGGTCATGCATGGCCAGGCCGAGCAGGCCCGGCGCCTGATGGGGTTGGCGCAGCAGCGCAATCATTTCCTCGACGGCCGCTACCTGCACATGCAGCTGTCCACCATTGAGGTGATGCTGGCGCTGGAGCAAGGCCACGTGAAGCAGGCGCAGCTGCTGGTCGATCGCGTCCGCGAG
Organism: Pseudomonas sp. QL9; assembly: GCF_041409665.1. NCBI lineage: Bacteria > Pseudomonadati > Pseudomonadota > Gammaproteobacteria > Pseudomonadales > Pseudomonadaceae > Pseudomonas > Pseudomonas sp. QL9. Next base: position 709,492 of record NZ_CP166971.1, on the reverse strand, counting down.
CAGGCCGTGCCGCTGTTCGATCGGCGCTCCCAGGCCCTGGCCCTGCCGGCGATCACCGAGAGCCTGACGGCCTACTACCGCATGGAACTCGACGGCCTGGAAGCGCGCCTGCGCTGGGCGTTGGGGCGGGTCGACGTGATCAACCCCATCGATCTCTACGCCCAGGGCGTGCAATGCCTGGCGCGCATCCAGCGCCTGCAGGGGCGCAGCAAGGAGGCCCTGGCGACGCTCGGCCTGATGCAGGCGCTGGCGTCGCGCAACCACTCCTGGCGCATCTTCGCCATGGCGGTGGGGGAGGAGATCAACCTGATTCTCCAGGAGTCGGCCGCCGACCGCTGCAAGCGCGCCGAGCAGCGCCTCAACGGCATCGATTGGCAGAAGCTCGCTGCGTCCTATCGCCAGGGCCCGTTCAACCCGGTGCTCTGGGTACGCGGCATCAGCCGGGTGCGCCTGCTGCAGGCGCGCGGCCATTTCAGCGAAGCGCTGCACGAGATCACCCAATTGCGCGCGCTGCTGCAACCCGGCTGGCACGGTCTGCAGCGCCTGCGCCTGGACCTGCTGGCGGCGCTCAGCTACCAGCGCCTGGGCTACCAGGAGCGCGCCAACAGTCTGCTCGGCCAGTGCCTGATCGGCGCCGAGCGCGAAGGGGTGCGTAGCCTCTTCGTCGAGGAAGGCGAGGGCATCCGCCTGCTCCTCCAGCAACTCGAGTCCACCGAACGCCAGCCGGCGCTGCAGGTCTTCATTCGCGGCCTGCTGTCCGCCTGGCCGGGACAGGAAATACGCAAGGCACAGGACGTGCTCGAGGAAGGGCTGACCGACCGCGAGCGGGAAGTGGTGTGTCTGGCGGCCCAGGGACTCTCCAACGAGGAGATCGGCCAGCAGCTGTCGCTGGCCCTGGGAACCGTCAAATGGCACCTGCACAACATCTACGAGAAGCTCAAGGTGCGTAATCGGACCCAAGCGATCCGCCGTGCCCGCGAGCTGAGCCTGCTCTGACATGAACATGATGAATTCTCAGCAGCCCACGCCGCTGCTGCGCACCAAGCTGTTCCCGCCGCACGCGGATGGCGTGGCGCTGTTGCCGCGCCAGGCCTTGATCGACCGCCTGTACGGTGCGCGCAACCAGCGCGCGCTGATCCTCAGCGCGCCGGCAGGGTTCGGCAAGAGCACCATCCTCAGCCTGTTTCGCCGGCGCCTGCAGGAGAGCGGGGCGCTGGTAGCCTGGCTGTCCTGCGACGAAGGCGACAGCGAGCCGCAGCGCTTCCTGCAATATCTGGTGGCGAGCATCCGCAGCGTCGCCGAGGGCTTCGGCGCCAACACCTCGAACCTGCTGCAGTCGGACATGACGCTGCCGCTGGAGGGGCTGCTCGATGCCTTCCTCGCCGACCTCAAGCGTATCGACGGCCAGCTCTATCTGTTCCTCGACGACTTCCATCGCATTCGCCATCCGGCGCTCACGCCCGGCGCGCGCTATCTGATCGAGCACCTGCCGGACAACGTCCGCCTGGTTACCAGCACGCGCTACCGGCCACGCTTCCTGGTCGACGAACCGGCGCTGTCGCCCTGGGCCTTCTGCCTGAACGGCGCGGATCTGCGCCTGACCCGCGAAGAAGCCGACACCTATCTGCTGGAGCTCAAGGGGCTGTCTCTGGCCGAGTCCGAGCTGGCGCTGCTCTACAAGCGCACCGAAGGCTGGATCACCGCGCTGCACCTGGCCGCCCTGGCGCTGGCCCGGCACAGCGACCGCGCCGCCTTTCTGCGCGGGCTGTCCGGTACCGAACGGGACATAGCCGACTACCTCGCCGAAGACGTGCTCGCCTCGCTGCCGGCGCCGCTGCAGCAATTCCTCGACCAGACCTCCGTGCTCGACGAGTTCTGCGCCGAGCTGTGCAACGCCCTGACCGGGCGGCGCGACGGCATGGACATGCTCATGCGCCTGCAGAACGAGCAATTGTTCATCATCCCGCTGGACGACCAGCGCGAGTGGTTCCGTTACCACCACCTGTTCGCCGAGTTCCTCCACGGGCGCTTGGCGCGCAGCGCCGATCCCACGCCGTTGCTCAATGCCGCGGCGCGCTGGTGCGAGAGCCGCGACATGGCCGATCGCGCGGTGCGCTATGCGTTGCGTGCGCGTGACTACGCTTTTGCCGCCGACTTGCTGGAGCGCCAGGGCGCGCGGCTGATCGCCGGCAACCGGGTGTACAGCATCCTCGGCATGCTCGGCAGCATTCCCGCCGAGGTGATCCGCGAGCACCCGGTGTTCCAGATCTTCTATGCCTGGCAGCTGGCCTTCGAGCAGAAGTTCGCCGAGGCCGAGGCCCTCATCGAGGAGCTCAGCGCACGGCTGCTGCTGGGGCAGGGCAAGGCGCGCAACTTCGGTCTGGCCGAGTTGCTGGCGGTGGCCCAGGTACTCAAGGCGCTGGTGCTGCTCTACCAGGACAAGCTGGAGGCGAGCCTCAAGGTCTCGCGCCAGTGGCTGTCGCTGGTGCCTGCGAACCAGCCGGTGTTCCGCGCGAGCCTGGCGTGCATCCTCGCCGCTGCACACGCGCTACTGGGCGACTACGCCGAGGCGGCCGGCGCCATCGGGATCGCTCGCGAATGCCTGCGCATGGCGGACAGCGAGTACCTGCAGGTGGTGGCGAGCATGATCGAGGCGCTGATCTGCAAGGAGAGTGGCGAGCTTGAACGCGGGCGGACCATCGCCGAAAGCGCGCGCAGCCGGGTCGAGCGGGTGTTCGGCCGGCGCAGTAGGGTAGGTGGGCCGTTGTCGCTGGCCTACGCCGATATCCTCTACGAGCAGGATCGCCACGCCGCGATCCTCGCCGAACTGCCGCTCGCCACGACCTGGCGCGACGTGGCGACGCCGGTCGAGCTGATCAGTCGCGGCCAGTTGGTGATGGCCAAGGCGCGTTTCTTTGCCGGCGAGGCCGATCAGGGCCTGGCCCAACTCGACGAATGGCTGGCCGGGCTGCAATCGCCGGGTTACGAGCGAGTCAATGCGCTGGCCATGAGTTGCAAGGTGCAGCTGTTGCTTTGGCTGCGTCGACCCAACGAGGCCGAGCGCGTTTGCCTTCAACTGGCGCGACAGCTCTCGGGGCTTTCCGCGGAGCGCTTCGCTGACGCCCACGCCGCGCTGTGCCTGGCCGAGGCGCGCCTGGCGTTGTCCGAGCGGCATGCCGAGAAAGCGCAACAGCGCCTGGAAGCCTGCCTGGCGGCGACGACTTCGCCCTATCTGCGCGACCGGCGCTTGCGTCTTTCCTTGTTACTTTCTGTTGCGTATTGGCAGAAAGGTAACAGCGAAAAAGCCTTCGCACTCTTCGCGCCGACTCTCGAAGAGGCCTGGAACCAGGGCTATCGCCGCCTGTTCCAGGACGACGCGCTCTGGCTGCTGCCGTTCTGGGAGGCCTGGCGCGAAGCCGAGCCCAAGCGCGCCGCCGCCTGGCAAGGGGTGGCCGAGATGCTCCGCGAGCAGTGCCGCCGGCTCTCCGTCGACCCGGAAGGTTTCGAGGAAAATCAGGATGTTAGCCACCGCGAGCGGGAGATCCTGCGGCTGGTCGCGGCGGGCCTTTCCAATCGCGATATCGCCCAGGCGGTACATCTGTCGGAGGCCACCATCAAGTGGCACCTGCACAACCTGTTCGCCAAGTTGGGCGTGCGCAGTCGTACCCAGGCAGTTCTCAAGGGGAAGAGCCTCGGCTTGCTGAGCGAGGCGTGAAATCACGGAAGATCCGGCTCCATCCCTTGGATGGGCTGGCAGGTGGGGGTTGGACCAGTAGCTTGAAACCAGGACGCGAAGCCTGAGTGCTTCACGAATCCATGCCCGCGACACCTAGGGAAGCCGTGGCGGGTCTGGAGGGTCGGCTTGGCCGGCCAACCTGCAGCGGGGCAGGACGCCCACTGCAGTGCCCTGGGGCAAACCCACCTGAACACTGGAGAGACACAACAATGAAAAAAATCCAACAACTGGTTCTTGCAAGTGCTGTTCTGGCCGCTCCGTTCATGGCTCATGCCGACCTGAAATCCATGGATGACACCGCGCTGTCCAGCGTGACCGGTCAGGACGGCATCAGCATCGCCGGTACCTTCAACGCCTCTATCGGCGCCGTGACCTACACCGACGCCGACACCAACGGCGGCTCCCTGGTGCTGCAGGGCATCCATCTGCCGAGCGTAACCATCGCCGACAGCGCCCCGATGACCGTAGACGTGGTTACCACCACCATCGGCAGCACCCCGACCCAGCAGCTGGCTATCGGCCTGCCGACAGTCACCGGCGACGTGACCATCGACGCCATCAAGGTTGGCAGCACTGGCGCCAGCATCGGCTCGCTGACCGTCTCCAACCTGAACCTGGCCGGTTCCACCGTGAAGATCTGGGGTCACTGATCACGGTGTTCGCGTAGTACCCGATCTCGCCGGCGCCTCGCCGGCGAGGTCCATCCAGAATTCAAGGAGTGGGATGGATGTTCGAGATTCTGCTGGGGAGCCTGCTGGGGCTGTTCGGTTTCACCCAGGCGGTGGACACCAAGCCGCAACCGCAAGGCACGGTCAATCTCTCGCAGCAACTCACTCCCAACGGCCCCTTGCGTGAGTCGGTGCAGCTCGAGCCGATGAGCCAGGTGCAGTTCCGCAACGTCATTCGCCAGTCGTACGACTACAGCTGCGGCTCGGCGGCCCTGACCACGCTGCTGGACTACTACCTGGGGCGCAACCTGGAAGAGCGCCAGGTCATGGAAGGCCTTCTGAAGTACGGCGAGGCGGACAAGATCGTCCAGCGTCGCGGTTTCTCGTTGCTCGACATGAAGCGCTACGCCGCTGCACTGGGCTACAAGAGCGGTGGTTTCCGTGCCGAATTCTCCGACCTCGACTCGCTGGAAAACCCGGCGCTCGTGCCCATCCACTACGGCGGCTTCAAGCATTTCGTGGTGGTGCGTGACGTCTACAACGATCACGTTTTCGTTGCCGATCCTGCCCTGGGCAACATCAGTTTCACCCGCAGCCGCTTCGAGGCGATCTGGGACCAGAACGTCCTGTTCGTGATCTACCCCGGCGGCCAGGAGCCGAAGAACGCCCTGGCCCTGAAAGAACAGGACCTGCGCCTGGTGGATGACCGCACCGTGAGCCTGCTGGCCTTCCGCGATTTCCCGGAGCTGAGCAAGTTCGCCAGCAACCGCGTGACGGAGGCCGCCTCGAAAGGCGACGTGCAGTACATCCGCAACAAGTGAGCGCTCTTTTCATCGACCCATAAGAATAAGACCAGGGGATAGCATCATGGATTTCAGGGGGTATGCGTGCGCCGCCATACTGGCCTTGCTGGCTGGCGGCCCTGTGTTGGCCGAGGAGAAATCGGTCGACCAGGCGCGTGATGCACTGTCCAAGAAAGAGGGTGACGCCGACAGCGCCAAGGCGCTGGAGCAGGTGTTCCAGGCGGCGGAACAAAGCTACACCTTGCTGAAGAAGGGCGAGCGCACGCTCACCTATGGCTTCGACTACTCGATGATGCGCGACACCCGCATCCAGCAGGTGCGCACTGGCCAGAACGTCTACAGCGTGCTGGCGCAGAGCGAGGCGCAGCACACCTTCACCAACTCGTTCACCTTCGACTACGGCATCTGGGACAACCTGACCTTCAGCCTGCGCCTGCCGTTCGTGGCCAAGTACGACACCGAGCGCGACGTGCATGCCTACAGCCTCGGCGACATCTCCACGACGTTGCGCTGGCAGCCCTGGCCATCGGTACGCGGACGTCCCGTCACTACCTTCTACGCCACCCTCGGCCTCCCCACCGGCGACAGCCCGTACGACATGAATCCGGACAAGGACGTGTCTACCGGCAGCGGCTACTACAGCCTGGGCGTGGGCGCCAACATGTCCTACGTGATCGACCCGGTCGTGCTCTACGGCTCGCTCGGTTACACCTACAACATGCAGGTCGACAGCATCCACCAGTACCAATACAACGAGGAGCTGCAGAAGGTCACTCCGGGCGACACCCTGAACTTCGCCATGGGCATGGCCTACGCGCTGTCCTATGACGTATCGCTGGCCACCTCGTACCAGATGGCCTACCAGATGAAGAGCCACTACCACTTCGACGACCGCACGGTGGAGGCTCCGGAACAGACCAGCGCAATCATGAACTTCTCGCTCGGCCTGCGAACTTCACCCGACTACATCGTCAACGTGAACGCCGGCTTCGGCATGACCGAGGACTCGCCGGATGTCCTGCTGGGGGTTTCCCTGCCCCTGGACATCAAGGGCCTGAAACCCGACTAACCCGCGAGCGAGACCCACATGACGAAGCGCATTTCGCCACTCGTGCTGGCGATGGCTGGGGCGGGGCTTGGCTGGATTCTGCCGGCGCACGCACAACTGGCCAACGACATCACCATCGGCAACCCCAAGGCGATGGCCCTGGGCAACGCGGTGACTGCCGATTCGACCGGCATCGACGCCGTGCACTACAACCCGGCCGCGCTGACCAAACTCAAGGGCCGGCAGACCACGGTGAAGCTGGTGGCCGGCTTCATGGATATCCGCGCCGGCTTCCATGCGCCGCCAGATTATGGCTCGAGCACCTTCGGCGTGACCGACGACCCGATCGCCAACTCGCACAGCCGCACCACCACGCCGACCATGTACCTGCCAGGCCTCGGCGGCATGACCGACGTGCCGGCGCTGGTAGCGCCGCTGGCCGGCATCTCGATCAACCCGCCGGGCTCGAAATTCACCTTCGCCACCAACGTCTACACCCCGCAGGCGCTGGGCTATTCGCGCGATTCCGACAGCGATCCGGCACGCTACGATGGCCGTCGTGTATCGCTGCAGCGGCTGACCTACTTCTCGCCCTCGGTGGGCTACCAGATGAACGACGCCTGGTCGTTCGGCCTGTCGATCGGCTTCTCGCACCAGGCCATGGCGCTGGATACCGACTTCCGCAACCCGGGCATCCTCACCGGCCTGCTGGAAACCCTGCACAACACCACCTGCGTGCCGGGGGCGCAGGAAATCGTCGAGCTGGTGTTCAACGTCTGCGGCGGCAAGATCGGCCCTTACGACAAGCTGGCCAACCTCAAGCTGGACATGCAGCAGACCCTCTCGCCGAGCTACAACCTCGGCGTGCTCTGGGAGCCCAACGACTGGTTCGGCTGGGGGGCGGTGTACCAGAGCGAGTCGCGCATGAAGCTCAAGGGCAAGTACCGCGTCGACTACACCCAGGACTGGCAGGGCTTCTGGTCCGGCCTGCAGAGCTCGGTGTTCGGTGCCTTCCTCAGTCCGCTGTTCCCCAACGGCAACGTCGACGAAGAGCACGGCGTAGCCACGCTGAAGCTGACCAACCCGGACAACTTCTCCACCGGCATCAAGATTCGTCCGTTCGACAACTGGCAATTCAACGCCGACCTCAAGTGGAGCGGCTACAGCGACTGGAACAACATGACCATCGAGTTCGACAAGGAACTCGACCTGCTGCGCATCGCCAAGAACTTCGCGCCCAACGGCGCCACCGACCACAGCATCATCCTCGACCGCGGCTACCGCGACACCTGGAGCTACGCCGCCGGCGTGCAGTACGACGTGAACGACCGCCTGCAGCTGCGCGCCGGCTACGAGTACCGCCCCTCGGCGATCCCCAAGAGCAAGGCCGACGCCCTGGTGCCCATCGGCGACGCCAACCTCTACGGCCTCGGCCTGGGCTATCGCTGGGACAAGGACACCACCATCGACCTGGGCTTCAACTACTTCGTTTCCAAGCAGAGCATCAAGGCCGGCGAGAGCTGCAACCTGACCTGCACCGGGATTGACAACCTGGTGTACAACCCCTATGCCGGCATGGATGTGGACACGACGGTGAAGGCCTATATTTTCGCACTGACCTACAACACCACCTTCTGAGGACGGACAGATGCGTCGCTGCACTCCACTGGGCATTGTTCTCCTCGGCGTGGCCTTGCTGTCCGCGGGTGCGCAGGCGGGCGCCGGACGCTACCTGTCGTGGATCGACGACAGCGGGCAGGTGCACAACACCTTCGTCGACGACGACTTCAATCGCCAACAGCGCCAGGCGGCCAAGCGCATCGACCAAAGCGACCAGGCGCGCCTGCTCGACGACGGCGGCACGCGCTGGCCGGGGAGCCAGGCGGCGGGGGAGAGCAAGCGGCGTTACTTCACCTGGGTGGACGGCCAGGGCAACCTGCAGAACAGCTTCTACGCGGCCAACCAGGCGCCTGCCGGTGGCGCCGACTACGTGCTGCCCAATGGCGATCGCTCGTCCGAGTACATCGATGCCGAGGCGTACGAAGACAAGGGCTTCGTCCGCAGCCAGAACGGCAATCCGTACTACACCTGGGTCGACGAGCAGGGGCGCATGCACAACTCGCCGATCAGCCCCGAGGAGCGCGCAGCGGGCATTCGCCGCAACGACATCGCCTTCACCGAAGGGCGCCAGGTCGAGTTCGGCAAGCGTCCGCAGGCATTGCCTGGGCTCGACGGCAGCGGCGAGCAGACCGACGCCATGAAGGCGTTGCTCAAGGGTAGCGGCAAGACCCTGAACGACCTCTACCAGGACCTGCAGCGGCGCTGCTGCGAGCAGATCGGCGAGGGCGATTTCACCGAACTGAGTGCCGACGAACCGCGCTACGAGGAACTCAACAAGTTCTCGCCGAGCTTCGATTTCCCGATGGGCAAGAGCTACTACGTGGCCATGAAGCTGCCGGCGTCGCAGCAGGTCTATGGCCTGCGCGTGCGCAGCTTCGCCAACCACCAGGTGGTCTACCCGTCGCTGCTGTTCCTCGACGAACACAAGCGCCCGACCCGCCTGGTCAGCGACGCGGTGTACAAGCTCAATCCGGAGACCTGGTACCGCTACGCTTTCATCGAAGGCACGGTGCCGGTGCGCGCCAACGAAGGTGAACGCTACGTGCTGCTGCTGACCACGGATGAGGACCGTAGCCTGCAGACGCTGGACAACAAGCCCTACAAGCGGCCGCTGGAGAAGCTCGCGGTGAACGACGCCGGCATGAAGGTGCGCGACCACGGCGACCAGGGCGGTTTCGAGCTGGCGGTGATTCGCTGAGGTTGGGCGGGGGAATCCCTGTAGGAGCGGACCTTGTCCGCGATTCGCGCGCATGGCGCGCTCCTACAGGTTTTTCGCGGATGAGATCCGCTCCTACGGGCGGGGCGGCGCCGTCAGATCTCCCGCTGCGGCACGTGCCCGAACAGGCTCTGGGCGAACTTCACGCGCTGCTCCGGCGTTTCCTCAATACCCTTGGCGCGCAGGCCTTCCAGATGCGCCTCCACTGCCTGAGTTCGGCCGACCAGGCCGCAGTCGTTGGCGATCTGGATGTTCAGGCCGGGGCGTGCGTTGAGCTCGAGGATCAGCGGGCCCTTGTCCTGGTCCAGCACCATGTCCACGCCGATGTAGCCAAGGCCGCAGAGCTCGTAGCAGCCCGCGGCGAGCTTCATGAAGCCGTCCCAGAATGGCAGCTGCACGCCGTCCACCGCGTTGGCGGTGTCCGGGTGCTTGGCGATCTTGCGGTTCAGCCAGGTGCCGCGCAGGGTGCTGCCGGTGGCGAGGTCCACACCGACGCCGATGGCGCCCTGGTGCAGGTTGGCCTTGCCGTTGGACTGGCGGGTCGGCAGGCGCAGCATGGCCATCACCGGGTAGCCCATGAGGACGATGATGCGGATGTCTGGCACGCCCTCGTAGCTGATGCTCTTGAAGATCGGGTCGGGGGTGACGCGGTACTCGATCAGTGCGCGGTCACGGTGCCCGCCGAGGGAGTAGAGGCCGGTGAGGATGCTGGACAGCTGGTACTCGATCTCGTCGCGGCTGATGATCCGCCCGGAGACCGTCTTGTAGTTGCCCTCGAAGCGGTCGGCGATCACCAGGATGCCATCGCCGCCGGCGCCCTGCGCAGGCTTGATCACGAAGTCGTTGCGCTCGCCGATGATGCTGTCGAGCTTCTCGATTTCCTTCTCGGTGGAGATGATCCCGTACATCTCCGGCACCTGGATGCCGGCCTCGATGGCGCGCTCCTTGGTGATGATCTTGTCGTCGACGATCGGGTACAGGTGGCGCTTGTTGTACTTCAGCACGAAGTCCGCGTTGCGCCGGTTGATCCCCATGATGCCCTTGGCTTCCAGGGCTTTCCATCGCTTGATCAGGCCGAACATGGCTCAGTCCTTGAGGAAGGCTTTGAAGCGGAACAGCTCGGTCAGGCGGTAGCCGCGGTAGCGACCCATCGCGAGCATGAAGGCGACCAGGATCAGCAGCACCGCCGGGAAGGTGAAAACGAAGTACACCAGTTCCGGCACGCGCATCAGGATGTGCGCCAAGGTAGCCGCCACCAGGGTGCCGAGGGCCGCCTTCATCGCATGCGCGGCGCCGCGCTCCTCCCAGGTGATCGACAGGCGCTCGATGCTCATGGTCAGGATCACCATCGGGAACAGCGCCACCGACAGCCCGCTCTCGAAGCCGAGCTTGTGGCTGAGCAGGCTGATGATCGCGATCATCACCACCACGAACGTCAGCACCACCGACAGGCGCGGCAGCATCTGCAGCTTCAGGTGCTCGAGGTACGAGCGCAGCGACAGGCCCAGGGCGGTGATCACGGTGAACAGGCCGATGCCCCACTGCAGGCCGGTCTCGCGGAAGGCGAGGGCGATCAGCACAGGGGTGAAGGTGCCCAGGGTCTGGATGCCGATCAGGTTGCGCAGCACCAGGATCACCAGCACGCCGAAGGGGATCATGATCATGATCTGGAAGGTCTGCTGGGTCGACAGCGGCAGGCCGTACAGCGAGTACTCGAGGAAGGTCGCGTCGGTGTTGGCGTCGGAGATCTTCGCCAGGCGGATGGCATTCATCTCGCTGCTGTTGATGCTGAAGCTGACCTGGGCCTTCTTGCCACCGTCCACGCTCAGCAGCGGCTCGTCGCCCAGCCACCAGATCACCCGGTCGTTGGGCAGGCCGCGCTCGCCGGTCTCGGGGTTGAAGTACAGCCAGTCCTTGCCGTTGTAGCTGCGCAGCCACAATTCCGGAGTTTGCTGCTGGTTGGCCAGCAGGCGCAGGGTGTGCACCCGCTCCAGCGGCACGTGGGCGATGCCCAGCAGGGTCTCGACGATGTAGGCGCGCTTCTCCAGGCTGGTGTCGCCGGCCATCAGCAGCTTGACGTTGTCGTCGGCCTGGTTGTTGGCGCGCTTGATGGTCTCGCTGACGAAGGTCTCGATGTCGGCCGAATGCTGGCGGATCGGAGCGATCAGCGCTTCGGCAGCGATCTTCTCCGGGCCCTCCAGGGGCGGCGTGTCACGGAAGATCGGGCCTTTCTCCTTGGGCTTCTCGCCGCTGAAGCGCTTGGTCAGCACCAGGCGGTAGTAGAGGGTCTGCTTGCCGCTGGCGCGGCGCGAAGACCAGGTCACCTTACGGTTGCCGTCGGAGCGGTTGATGCTCACGCCGTAGTTGTTCGACACGAAGCTCTCGTTGAGGCTCGTGTAGTCCTGGGTCAGTGGCGGGACGAACATCTGCACCTTCACCGGCGTCTTGGGCGCAGCTTCGAAGCTGACCCGGGCGTCGATGTTCCAGAGGTCCTCGGTTTCCGCTTCGGTCATGGGAATTCCGAGGACGAAGATCTGGTACGCGGTGATCGAGATGCCCAGCAGCACCAGGGTCGCGATCAGGATCTTCAGGTGTAGGTTCAGAGAGCGCATGGGGCGTTACTCGGCAGTTTTCTTCGCAAGGGGACAGCCGGGCTGGCCGGCGGCGTATTTCAGGCTGGGATCGACCAGCGCACCGAAGCGCTTGAGCGCGTCGGAGCCGATCAGCAGCGGGTATTGGAAGGCGCTGCGATCGGTCAGGTTCACTTCGATGGTGCGGCGCACCTTGCCCAGGCAGACCTCCAGTTCGATGACCGGGCGCGCGGTGTAGGCCTTGTCTTCGTCGGGGTCGAAATCGCCGTGGCGGCGCTTGATCTTGCTGATGCGCGCCAGCGGCCGCTCGATGGGCTCGCGGTCGGCGCTGTCGGTGGCCAGGTAGAAGCGCACCCAGGTTTCGCCGTCGCGCTTGAAGCGCTTGATGTCGCGGGCGCTGAGGGAGGCGGTCTTGGCGCCAGTGTCGAGCTTGGCTGCGAGCACTTCATCGAGCTCGCCAATGTGCGCGTATTCGTTGAGGCCGTAGACGGTCTTCCCCGCGGCCTGGGCGGTTACGCCGAGCACGGGGAGCAGGAACAGCAGCAGAAGGGCGGTGAGTCTGGGTTGCATAGGTTCTGTGCACTGGGAGACCGCGAGGCCTCGGGTACGGGAGCATCCGGCAAACGCCTGGCCCGCATGCGCGCGCTGATCGTTCGGCCGCGCCGGGTAGACGCCCAGTGGAGAGCGGGCGGCATTCTAGCATGGGGCGTTTCGGCCGCGACAATCGCGCGCCATTGCACTGGCGTCAAAGGCGACGGATAACGGCAAAAGCCGGCGTTTGGCCGGCTTTTCGCGCTGTATCAGGGAGGTCGCGGGTTATTTTAGGCGGCGTTCGACACCCTTCTCGACGAGAATCTTGGCCGATATCTCCTCCACCGAGAAATGCGTGGAGTTGATGTAGGCGATGTTCTCGCGGCGGAACAGGTTCTCCACCTCGCGCACCTCGAACTCGCACTGGGCGAAGCTCGCGTAGCGGCTGTTGGGCTTGCGCTCGTGGCGAATGGCGGTCAGCCGGTCGGGGTCGATGGTCAGGCCGAACAGCTTGTGCTTGAAGGGCTTGAGCGCATTGGGCAGCTGCAGGCGCTCCATGTCTTCTTCGGTGAGCGGGTAGTTGGCGGCGCGGATGCCGTACTGCATGGCCATGTACAGGCAGGTCGGGGTCTTGCCGCAGCGCGACACGCCGACCAGGATCAGGTCGGCCTTGTCGTAGTAGTGGGTGCGCGCGCCGTCGTCGTTGTCCAGCGCGAAGTTCACGGCCTCGATGCGCTCCATGTAGTTGGTGTGCTGGCCGATGCTGTGCGACTTTCCGACGGAGTACGAGGAGTCCGCGGATAATTCCTGTTCCAATGGGGACAAAAAGGTCGAGAAGATGTCGATCATGAAGCCATTGGACTGCGCCAGGATGGCGCGGATCTCGCGGTTCACGATGGTGTCGAAGATGATCGGGCGGGCCCCGTCCGCCTCGGCAGCAGCGTTGATTTGCTGTACCATGACGCGCGCTTTTTCTTCAGAGTCGATGTAGGGTCGCGTCAGTTTGAGGAAGTTGATGTTCTCGAACTGCGCAAGGAGACTTTGGCCGAGGGTTTCGGCAGTGATGCCGGTTCCGTCGGAAATGAAGAACGCCGTACGTTTCATTGCGCTAGTGGCCTTAAGGTAGGAAGGAATCCTAGGTATGATAGGCCGCGCTTTTGCAGGGCCTTTTGCCGGGGGATTGTTACCCATTTTTCCGGCCCAGGCCAGGACGCGGCGGAGCCGCGACGGCCGTTTTGAGCTTTTCCAACATTCAGTGGAGAGATCACCTTGGTAGAGTACGTAGTTTCCCTCGATAAGCTCGGCGTCCACGATGTCGAACATGTGGGGGGCAAGAACGCATCCCTGGGCGAAATGATCAGCAACCTCGCCGGTGCTGGGGTTTCCGTTCCCGGTGGTTTCGCCACCACTGCTCAGGCCTACCGTGACTTCCTCGAGCAGAGCGGCCTGAACGATCGCATCCATGCCGCCCTGGACGCGCTCGACGTCGACGACGTCAACGCTCTGGCCAAGACCGGCGCACAGATTCGCCAGTGGGTGATGGACGCCGAATTCCCCGCCCAGCTCGACGCCGAGATCCGCAAGGCCTTCGCCGAGATGGCCGGCAACAACGCCAACATGGCCGTTGCCGTGCGCTCTTCCGCCACCGCCGAAGACCTGCCGGACGCCTCTTTCGCCGGCCAGCAGGAAACCTTCCTGAACATCCGTGGCGTGGACAACGTGATCCGCGCCACCAAGGAAGTCTTCGCCTCCCTGTTCAACGACCGCGCCATCGCCTACCGCGTGCACCAGGGCTTCGACCACAAACTGGTCGCCCTGTCCGCTGGCGTGCAGCGCATGGTCCGCTCCGAAACCGGTACCGCCGGCGTGATGTTCACCCTGGACACCGAGTCCGGCTTCCGTGACGTGGTCTTCATCACCGGCGCCTACGGCCTCGGCGAAACCGTCGTGCAGGGTGCTGTGAACCCTGACGAGTTCTACGTCCACAAGCCGACCCTGGAAGCCGGTCGCCCGGCGATCCTGCGCCGTAACCTGGGCAGCAAGGCGATCAAGATGGTCTACGGCGACGAAGCCAAGGCCGGCAAATCGGTCAAGGTCGTCGATGTGGACAAGGCCGACCGCGCGCGCTTCGCCCTGACCGATGCCGAGGTGACCGAGCTGGCCAAGCAGGCGTTGATCATCGAGAAGCACTACCAGCGCCCGATGGACATCGAGTGGGCCAAAGACGGCGACGACGGCAAGCTGTACATCGTCCAGGCTCGTCCGGAAACCGTTAAGAGCCGTTCCAGTGCCAACGTCATGGAACGCTACCTGCTCAAGGAGAAGGGCAAGGTCCTGGTTGAAGGTCGCGCCATCGGCCAGCGCATCGGCGCCGGCCCGGTCAAGGTGATCCACGACGTATCCGAGATGGACAAGGTCCAGCCGGGCGACGTGCTGGTCTCCGACATGACCGACCCGGATTGGGAGCCCGTGATGAAGCGCGCCAGCGCCATCGTCACCAACCGCGGCGGCCGTACCTGCCACGCCGCGATCATCGCCCGTGAGCTGGGTATCCCGGCTGTCGTAGGTTGTGGCAACGCCACTGCGGTCCTGAAAGACGGCCAGCGCGTGACCGTTTCCTGCGCCGAAGGCGATACCGGCCTGATCTACGAAGGCGAGCTGGGTTTCGACGTGCGCCAGAACTCGGTCGACGCCATGCCCGAACTGCCGTTCAAGATCATGATGAACGTCGGTAACCCGGACCGCGCCTTCGACTTCGCCCAGCTGCCCAACGAGGGCGTGGGCCTGGCCCGCCTGGAATTCATCATCAACCGCATGATCGGCGTGCACCCCAAGGCGCTGCTGAACTTCTCCAGCCTGCCGGCCGACATCAAGGACAGCGTCGAGAAGCGCATCGCCGGTTACGACGATCCGGTCGGCTTCTACGTCGAGAAGCTGGTCGAAGGCATCAGCACCCTGGCGGCGGCCTTCTGGCCGAAGAAGGTCATCGTGCGCCTGTCTGACTTCAAGTCCAACGAATACGCCAACCTGATCGGCGGCAAGCTCTACGAGCCGGAAGAAGAGAACCCGATGCTCGGCTTCCGTGGTGCCTCGCGCTACATCAGCGAGTCGTTCCGCGACTGCTTCGAGCTCGAATGCCGCGCGATGAAGAAGGTCCGCAACGAAATGGGCCTGACCAACGTCGAGATCATGGTGCCCTTCGTGCGTACCCTCGGCGAGGCCTCGCAAGTGGTGGAGCTGTTGGCCACCAATGGCCTCAAGCGTGGCGAGAACGGCCTGCGCGTCATCATGATGTGCGAACTGCCGTCCAACGCCCTGCTGGCTGACGAGTTCCTCGAGTACTTCGACGGCTTCTCCATCGGCTCCAACGACCTGACCCAGCTGACCCTGGGCCTGGACCGCGACTCCGGAATCGTTGCGCACCTGTTCGACGAGCGTAATCCGGCGGTGAAGAAGCTCCTGGCCAACGCCATCCAGGCGTGCAACAAGGCCGGCAAGTACATCGGCATCTGCGGTCAGGGGCCTTCGGACCATCCGGACCTGGCCAAGTGGCTGATGGAGCAGGGCATCGAAAGCGTTTCGCTGAACCCCGACTCGGTGCTCGATACCTGGTTCTTCCTGGCCGAAGGCCAAGCCTGACGTCGCGTTAAACCGTCCAAGAGGGCGGGTGCTTGCACCCGCCCTTTTTTGTGCCAGTCATTTCCATCATGCAAAGCAGCAGCGAACTCTTTCCCGTCGCGCTCGTCAGCGCCGAAATCCGCGGAGACCTCGTCGAGGATATCTACCGCCTCAAGCCCAACAACAGCCCGGACGCCAGCGTCGAGCTGGCCCTGACCCGCCTCGGCCTGATCGGGCAGGAAGCGCGCGGCGTCCCGGTCATCCTGCTGCACGGCAGTTTCTCCAACCGGCGCTTCTGGTACTCGCCCAAGGGCATCGGCCTCGGGCCGTACCTGGCACGCGCCGGCTTCGACGTGTGGATCGCCGAGATGCGCGGCCACGGGCTGTCGCCGCGCAACCAGGACTACTCGCGCAATCGCGTGGCCGACTACGCGCGCTACGACTTGCCAGCCATTGGCCGCTTCGTCGCCGAGCAGGCGGGGCAGCGTCCTCACTGGATCGGGCATTCCCTCGGTGGCATCACCCTGGCTGCGGCCTGTGGCGGTGGCTACCTGGGCGAGGACGAGGCGGCCAGCGTTGCCTTGTTCGGCAGCCAGGTCAGTCGCGACTACTGGCCACTGAAGTTGCCGCCAGTGGCCTGGAGCGGGCGCTTCCTGCTCAGGCGCATGGGTGTCATCTCGGGCTCGCGCCTGCGCCGCGGGCCGGAAGACGAGCCCATCGGCCTGGCCCTCGAAGCCCTGCGCTGGCACGGCCTGTTCGGTCGCTTCGGCGAGCGCGACAACGATTGGTGGGCCGGGCTTTCCGAGGTGCAGGTGCCGGTGCTGGCGGTAAGCGCCGAAGGTGATCACCAGGACCCGCCGTGGCTCTGCCGCAAGCTGTTCGATCAGTTCGGTTCCGAAGTCCGCGAGTACCTCTGCCTGGGGCGCAAGCAAGGCTTCTCGGAAAACTTCGGCCACGTCGAAATGCTGGTCAGCAAGGGGGCGCAACGCGAGGTCTGGCCACTGGTGCTCCATTGGCTCGAACATCAGGCGCTACCGAAGTCCGACGCTGCCGCCGTGCCGGTGTAGAGCCTTCTCAAAGCCGCAATCCAGGGCCCTGGGGCGTAGGCGGATGACGCGGCAGTCGCTAGACTCTGACGCCGGAGCGAACTTCAGTCATTCCGGGTGCCCGGCGCCTGGAATGCGTTCGCCGATTCGGCTGGCGATGTCGCCGCGCATTCCGCTCATTCTCCAAGGAGTCTCTCCATGCATTACGTCACCCCTGATCTGTGCGACGCCTACCCGGAACTGGTGCAGGTCGTAGAGCCGATGTTCAGCAACTTCGGCGGTCGCGACTCCTTCGGTGGCGAGATCGTCACCATCAAGTGCTTCGAGGACAACTCGCTGGTCAAGGAGCAGGTCGACAAGGACGGCAAGGGCAAGGTGCTGGTGGTCGATGGCGGCGGGTCCCTGCGTCGTGCGCTGCTTGGCGACATGCTTGCGGAGAAGGCGGCGAAAAACGGCTGGGAAGGCATCGTGGTCTACGGCTGCATCCGTGACGTCGATGTGATCGCGCAGACCGACCTGGGCGTACAGGCCCTGGCCAGCCACCCGATGAAGACCGACAAGCGCGGCATCGGCGACCTCAACGTGGCCGTGACTTTCGGCGGCATCACCTTCCGCCCGGGCGAGTTCGTCTATGCCGACAACAACGGCATCATCGTTTCCCCGCAAGCGCTGAAAATGCCCGAGTAAGGTGAACCCCGGGCCGGCCCTCCGGTCCAACCGGGTCCCTGGGGATGTCCCCGCAGTGTCGGGCGCGCGCGTTGGCGCCGTCCGACGCCGGAGTACTTGGAAGCCTGCATGCAGTCATACGAAAGCGGTACCGAACGCGGCTTGATCTACGGCTTCGTCCTGGACGGGCGTGGGAGTGGCCGGCAGATCACTCGAAGCGAACTGCCGCTGCTGGATCTCAAGCCCGAGGAAAGCCTCTGGCTGCATTGGGATCGCGGTGTGCCGGAGGCGCAATCCTGGCTACGTGAGACCAGCGGGCTCAACGAGTTTACCTGTGATCTGCTTCTGGAAGAGGCGACTCGGCCGCGCCTGGTCGATCTCGGCGCCGAGCGCATGCTGGTGTTCCTGCGCGGGGTCAATCTGAACCCCGGGGCGATGCCCGAAGACATGGTATCGCTACGGGTGTTCGCCGAAGCCGGGCGAGTGATCTCGATGCGCCTGCGGCCTCTTAAGGCGGTTGCTGACCTGCGCGAGGACCTGGCTGCCGGCAAGGGGCCGAAGAATGCGTCCGAAGTGGTGTTGTACCTGGCGCATTACCTCACCGATCGTGTCGACACCCTGATCGGCAATCTGGCCGACCAGCTCGACGACATGGAAGAGGCGATCGAGGAGGACGAGACCAATATCCCCGACCAAGCTGTGCTGCGTGCCCTGCGTCGCCGCTCCGCCGGATTGCGCCGTTACCTGGCGCCACAGAGTGACATCTATTCGCAACTGACCCGAACCAAGCTGTCCTGGACGGTGCCGGACGATGTCGACTACTGGAACGAGCTGTACAACCGCCTTACCCGAAACATCGAGGAACTGGAGCTGGTGCGCGAGCGCATCTCGCTGATCCAGGAGGCCGAGCACCGGCGCATCACCGAGAGAATGAACAAGACCATGTACATTCTTGGTATCATCACCGGCTTTTTCCTGCCCATGAGCTTCGTGACCGGACTCCTGGGCGTCAACGTGGGTGGTATCCCGGGCGCCAGCGCTCCCTACGGCTTTGCCGTGGCCTGCGTGGCCATCGTGCTGATCGCCGGGTTCCAATGGTGGGTCTTCCGCCGCCTGCGCTGGCTCTGATGTGACTTGTGGTGGTGTGGCTGCGTCAAGGCACCACACAGAGGCGAGGTGTGTCATGCACGACCCATTCGAGGAATCCCTGCGCGACCTGCTGCGCATGCCGGCGGAACAGCCGGACGACGATCTGCGCCTGGGTCGCGTGCTGAAGACTGCCAACCGCCAGGTGGGCGCCGGCGACCTGTTCAGCCTCATGGGCCACTGGCTGCAGGCCCTGAGCATCGGCGTCAGCCGTGGCGCCGCACACGTCGCACCGGTTTCCCGCCGTCCCCGTCATTCCGCTCCTTCTGCTGACAAGGCTGATTGAAGATGCAATTCGATATCTGGACGCAAAGCCTGCTGACGGCCATGAACACCCTCTGGGGCAAGCTCGCCGGGTTCATTCCGAACCTGCTCGGCGCCCTGGTCGTGGTGCTGCTCGGCTTCATCGTCGCCAAGCTGCTGGACGCGCTGCTGTCCAAACTGCTGGCCAAGCTCGGCCTGGATCGCCTCATGGCCGGCACCGGCCTGACCAAGCTGCTGTCGCGCGCCGGCGTCCAGGTGCCGGTCTCGACCCTGGTGGGCAAGATCGTCTACTGGTTCGTGCTGCTGGTGTTCCTGGTTTCCGCTGCCGAATCCCTGGGCCTGCAGCGGGTCTCGGCGACCCTCGACATGCTCGCGCTGTACCTTCCCAAGGTGTTCGGCGCGGCTCTGGTACTGATCGTCGGCGTGCTCCTGGCGCAACTGGTGAATGGCCTGGTGCGCGGCGCCGCGGATGGCGTCGGCCTGGAATACTCCAACGGCCTGGGTCGTCTGGCCCAGTGGCTGGTCATCATCATCAGCATCTCGGTGGCCATCGGCCAGCTCGAGGTGAAGACCGATCTGCTCAACTACATCATCGCCATCGTGCTGATCACCGTCGGCCTGGCCGCCGCGCTGGCGCTGGGTCTCGGTAGCCGGGACATTGCCGGGCAGATCATCGCCGGCATCTACGTACGTGAGCTGTATCAGGTCGGACAGCAGGTGAAAGTCGAGGATGTCGAAGGCATCATCGAAGAAATCGGGACCATCAAGACTATTCTGATGACCGAGGAGGGCGAGCTGGTGTCCATTGCCAACCGCGTGCTCCTCGATAGTCGCGTGACCAGTCGCTGAACTGACCCTGATCCGCGCCGACGCCGCTTCCGCGAAGCCGCGTCGGCTACCGACTTGACCTGGCCCGATCCGACTTGAACAAGCCGCAACCACTGTCCCAGCGCTATGACCCGCGCCAGCTCACCGACGAGGAGCTGGTGGAGCGTGCTCATGACGAGCTGTTCCACGTGACCCGTGCGTACGAGGAGTTGATGCGCCGCTACCAGCGCACGCTGTTCAACGTCTGTGCCCGATATCTGGGCAATGACCGGGATGCGGATGATGTCTGTCAAGAAGTGATGTTGAAGGTCTTGTATGGTTTGAAGAACTTCGAGGGTAAGTCCAAGTTCAAAACTTGGCTTTACAGCATCACATACAACGAATGTATTACTCAGTACCGCAAAGAGCGGCGAAAGCGTCGTCTGCTCGATGCGCTGAGTCTCGATCCGATCGAGGAAGCCTCCGAGGAGAAGGCCCCCAAAGTTGAAGAGAAGGGGGGGCTCGACCGCTGGCTCGTGCATGTCAATCCCATTGATCGGGAAATCCTGGTGCTACGTTTTGTCGCAGAGCTGGAATTCCAGGAGATCGCCGACATCATGCACATGGGCTTGAGCGCGACGAAAATGCGCTACAAGCGTGCACTCGACCGCCTTCGGGAAAAGTTTTCGGGCGTATCCGAAACATAGTTGGGTAAATGTTGTCTCTCTAATTCGCGAGTTCTGATAAACTTGCGAGCAAGTTGCTTGTCCTGATTTTTGTCGATGGCTTGCAGCTTACTGACCACCAAGATGGGGATTTAACGGATGAAACTGAAGAACACTCTGGGCGTCGTTATCGGCTCCTTGATCGCCGCCTCCGCGGCCAACGCTCTCGCTCAAGGCCAGAACTCGGTCGAGGTAGAGGCGTTCGGCAAGCGTTACTTCACCGACAGCACCCGTGACATGAAGAACGGCGACCTGTACGGCGGTTCGGTTGGCTACTTCCTGACCGACGACGTCGAGCTGGCGCTGTCCTACGGCGAGTACCACGACATTCGTGGCACCTACGAGACCGGTAACAAGAAGGTACATGGCAACCTGTCCTCCCTGGACGCCATCTACCACTTCGGCACCCCGGGTGTCGGCCTGCGTCCGTACGTGTCCGCTGGTATCGGTCACCAGAGCCTGACCAACATCCACGACGCCAACGGCAGCCGTCAGAACCTGACCATGGCCAACATCGGCGCCGGCCTGAAGTACTACTTCACCGACAACTTCTACGCCAAAGCCAGCCTCGACGGCCAGTACGGCCTGGAGCAGCGTGACAACGGTCACCAGGGCGAGTGGATGGCTGGCGTTGGCGTCGGCATGAACTTCGGCGGCGGCTCCAAGCCGGCCCCGGCTCCTGAGCCGGTTGCTGAAGTCTGCTCCGATGCGGACCACGACGGCGTCTGCGACAACGTCGACAAGTGCCCGAACACCCCGGCCAACGTTACCGTTGACGCCAACGGCTGCCCGGCTGTTGCCGAAGTCGTACGTGTTCAGCTGGACGTGAAGTTCGACTTCGACAAAGCCAAGGTCAAAGAGAACAGCTACGCCGACATCAAGAACCTGGCTGACTTCATGAAGCAGTACCCGTCCACCTCCACCACCGTTGAAGGCCACACCGACTCCGTCGGCACCGACGCCTACAACCAGAAACTGTCCGAGAAGCGTGCTAACGCCGTTCGCGACGTTCTGGTCAACACCTACGGTGTGGAAGGCGGCCGCGTGAACGCAGTTGGCTACGGCGAGAGCCGTCCGGTTGCTGATAACAACACTGCCGAAGGCCGTGCTGTTAACCGCCGCGTAGAAGCCCAAGTAGAAGCCCAAGCCAAACAGCAGTAATTGGCCTGAGCTTTGAGAAAAACCCGGCCTCGGCTGGGTTTTTCTTTGCCTGCAGAAAAACTCTCAGGCGCTGCGGGCCAGCTCCAGCGCGGTGCTTGCCGCGACTTCGCCGATCACCAGGATGGCCGGGCTGCGCAGGCCGAAGGCCAGGGCGTCGGCCTGCATTCGCGCCAGGCTGCTGCGGCACTCGCGTTGTTGGGGCAGCGAGGCGTTCTCGATCAGCGCGACCGGCATCCCGGCACGCATTCCGCCTGCAAGCAACCCGTCGCGGACTTCGCCCAAGCGCGCCACGCCCATGTAGACCACCAGCGTCGTGCCGCTTTGCGCCAGTGCCGACCAGTTGGGCTCGCTGTCGTCCTGGGTGTGCGCTGTCACGAGGGTCACGCCACGGCTGATGCCGCGAAGCGTGAGCGGAATGCCGCAGTTCGTGGCCGCTGCCAGCCCCGAGGTGATGCCATTGACCAGTTCGCAGCAGATACCTCTGGCCTCCAGCCAGGCTGCTTCCTCGCCGCCACGGCCGAAGATGCACGGATCGCCTCCCTTCAGGCGCACCACACGTCGCCCTTGGCGCGCATAGCGCAGCATCAGGCGCTGGATGAAGTCCTGCGGCGTGGAACGGCAGCCGCCACGCTTGCCGACCCGCATCACGCGCGCAGCCGGGCAATGTTCCAGCACCTGCGGGTTGACCAGGTCGTCGATCAGTACGACTTCCGCCTGCGCCAATGCCTTGGCCGCTTTCAGGGTCAGCAGCTCCGGATCACCCGGACCGGCGCCGACCAACCAGACTTTTCCGCTCATGGCTTCTCTCCTCAGGCGTGTACGGCGAGGCTGCCGGCCGCGCTGGCCAGCAGTCGCTTGATCTCGGGAACACAGGAACCACATTGGGTGCCGCAGCCCAGTTCGCGCTTGAGACCGTCAAGGTCCAGGCCCTGGGCGATACCCGCGCAAACGCGGCTGTGGCTGACATTCATGCAGTTGCACAGGGTCTTGTCGGCAGCGGCGGCGGGTTGCGCGCCGGGCGGTGCGAGCAGCTTACGACGCAAGTCGGTGTCGGCTTCGCCGGATTGCCAGAGCGCCTTGAGCCAATCGCTGGCGATGCCGCTGCCCGCCAGACGCAGGCCGCTGATGCGCCCGCCGTCCAGGCGCACGCGCTTGCCCTGCACGCGCCGGGGATCGTCGTAGGCCAGCACCATTCCCTCGCTCAGATCGAGCAACGCGTCCACCTGCTGCAACCAGTTCGAGTCCGGATTGCCGCTGTGCGCGGCGCGAATCTGCAGGGCAGGGCGCTCGTGACCGACCAGGCTGACGCCGGCGTAGTCGAGGCTGTCGAACAGCGGGCGCAGTGCCTCGAACCGTTGCTGAACATCGCCTTCGACCAGCGCATAGAACTGCCAGGGCAGGTCCACCGCGACGACTTCCACGGCGGTGTGCTTGAGTTCGGGTTGCCGCGACAGCGGGTCGAAGGCCGGCAAGGTCAGGGCGTTCACGCCCAGCCCCTTGAGGAAGCGTTCGCCCCAGTGCATCGGCAGGAAGGCCTGGCCGGGCAGCAGCCCGTCATCGGCCTGTACCGGCAGCACCAGGCTGCCGCGGCGGCTGCTCAGGCGCACCAGTTGGCCGTCCACCAGGCGCCGTCGGCGCAGTTCGGCGGGATGCAGGCTGAGGCGGGCTTCCTCGACATGGCCGAAGGCGCTGGCGGCGGTGCCGGTGCGCGTCATGCCGTGCCACTGGTCGCGCAGGCGGCCAGTGTTGAGGATCAGCGGGTAGCGCGCTTCGCGGCGTTCGCGCGGGGCGCGGTAGGCCTCGGCGATGAAGCGCGCACGGCCGTTGGCGGTGGCGAAGTTGCCGTCGCCATAAAGACGCTTCAGCCCGTGCTCGAAGCCGGCGGGGAGCGGCCACTGCTGCGGTCCGCGCGTATCCAGCAGGGCGTAGCTGATGCCGCCCATGTCGAGGTCGCGGCCTTCGGTCAGCGGGCGGTATTCGTTGAACAGTGCCTCAGGGCTTGCGAAATCGAACAGGCTTGGCTGACCGGGGCGCAGTTGGCACTCCAGGCGCCGGGCGAAATCGCAGGCGATGGCCCAGTCCGCGCGTGCCTCGCCCGGTGCCGGCACGGCGCGGCGCACATGGCTGACGCGGCGCTCGGAATTGGTCACCGTGCCTTCCTTCTCGCCCCAGCTGGCGGCCGGCAGCAGCAGGTCGGCGTAGCGGCAGGTCTCGCTGGTGGCGAAGGCTTCCTGCACGACCACGAAGGGGCAGGCTTCGAGCGCCTCGCGGACCTTGTGCTGATCTGGCAGCGATTGCGCGGGATTGGTGCAGGCTATCCACAGTGCCTTGATGCGTCCGTCACGCACAGCCTCGAACAGTTCGATGGCGGTCAGCCCGGGCGCATCTGGTAGCGAATCGACTCCCCAGTGGCTTGCGACTTCGGCACGATGCGCGGCATCGCCGGCATCGCGATGGCCGGGCAGCAGGTTGGCCAGGCTGCCGGTCTCGCGGCCGCCCATGGCGTTGGGTTGGCCGGTGAGGGAGAAGGGCCCGGCGCCCGGCCGGCCAATTTGCCCGGTGGCCAGGTGCAGGTTGATCAGCGCGCTGTTCTTGGCGCTGCCGGCAGTGGATTGGTTCAGGCCCATGCACCACAGCGACAGGAAAGAGGGCGCGCGGCCGATCCATTCCGCGCAGCGCTGCAGGTCTTCCACGGCGATGCCGCAGATTTCCGCCACCGCCAGCGGGCCGTAGTCGCGCACCAGGGCCTTGAGGTCGTCGAAGCCCTGGGTGTGCGCCTCGATGTAGGCGCGGTCGACCCGGCCTTCCCAGAGCAGCAGGTGGAGGATGCCGTGGAACAGCGCGACGTCGGTGCCCGGCTGGATCGCCAGGTGCAGGTCGGCCAGCTCGCAGGTGTCGGTGCGCCGCGGGTCGATGACGATCACCTTCATCTCCGGGCGCGCCGCCTTGGCGGCCTCCAGACGACGGAACAGCACCGGATGGGCGTAGGCCATGTTGCTGCCGGCGATCAGTACGCAGTCGCTCTGTTCCAGGTCCTCGTAGCAGCAGGGCGGGGCGTCGGCACCGAGGCTGCGCTTGTAGCCGACCACAGCCGAGGACATGCAAAGCCGCGAGTTGCTGTCGATGTTGTTGCTGCCGACCAGGGCGCGGGCGAGCTTGTTGAAGGCGTAGTAGTCCTCGGTCAGCAGTTGCCCGGAGACGTAGAAGGCCACGCTGTCCGGGCCGTGCTCGCGGATCGTTTCGGCGAAGACGCCGGCGGCGTGCTCCAGCGCGTGGCTCCAGTCGACCCGGCTGCGGCCCAGGCTTTTGCCCAGGCGCAGTTCGGGGTAGAGCGCCCGGGCCGAGCGGTCTCCGGTGAGGTGCAGGCTCGAGCCCTTGCTGCACAGCCGGCCGAGGTTGGCCGGGTGCTGCGGGTCGCCCTGCACGCCGAGGATGCGCTCGCCGTCGTGCTCGATCAGCACGCCGCAACCGACGCCGCAGTAGCAGCAGGTGCTGGCGGTGACTTGGCGTTGGCTCATGGCGTTCTCCCGTTTGGCGGTGGATGTCAGGCGCAGGCGGCCAGGTCTTTCAGGGCCAGCAGCACGCGGCCGTTCTCGACCTTCGCCGGATGCCGGTGGGCACAGCCGACGTCGGGTGCCACGGCGTTGCCGCTATCCAGTTCGATCTGCCAGTTGTGCAGCGGGCAGGCCACGCGCTTGCCGAAGATCAGTCCCTGGGACAACGGCCCGCCCTTGTGCGGGCAGCGGTCGTCGAGGGCGAAGATTTCGTCGTCGGCGGTGCGGAACAGGGCGATGTCGCCGCGGGGGCCTGCGATCACTCGCGAGCCCAGCGGGTTGATGTCTTCCAGGGCGCAGATGTCTTGCCAGTTCATGCGGTTCTCCTCAGGCCGGTTCCAGTTGGGTGAGCGCAATACGTTCGAATTCCTTCTTCAGCTGCGGCTGTTCGATGCGCTGCTGCCAAGGGTCCTGTTCCAGCGAGAGGGCGAACTGCAGGCGGGCGTTGAGTGCCTGGCGGTTCTCCGCATCTTCCAGCACGGCCTTCTTGATGTGCTCCATGCCGACGCGTTGCAGGTAGTGGACGGTGCGTTCGAGGTAGAAGGCTTCCTCGCGGTAGAGCTGGAGGAAGGCGCCGCTGTATTCGCGGACCTCATCGGAGGTCTTGAGCTTGACGAAGAACTCCGCGACCTCGGTCTTGATGCCACCATTGCCGCCGATGTAGAGCTCCCAGCCGGAGTCGACGCCGATGATGCCGATGTCCTTGATGCCGGCTTCGGCGCAGTTGCGCGGGCAGCCGGAGACGGCGAGCTTGACCTTGTGCGGCGACCACATGTTGAACAGGTCGTGCTCCAGGTCGATGCCCAGCTGCGTCGAGTTCTGCGTGCCGAAGCGGCAGAACTCGCTGCCCACGCAGGTCTTCACGGTGCGGATGGACTTGCCGTAGGCGTGCCCGGAGGGCATGTCGAGGTCCTTCCAGATCGCCGGCAGGTCTTCCTTCTTCACGCCCAGCAGGTCGATGCGCTGGCCGCCGGTGACTTTCACCATCGGCACGTTGTACTTGTCGGCCACATCGGCGATGCGCCGCAGTTCGGACGGATTGGTAACGCCGCCCCACATGCGCGGGACGACCGAATAGGTGCCGTCCTTCTGGATGTTGGCGTGGGCACGCTCATTGATCAGGCGCGACTGCGGATCGTCCTTCGCCTCGCCCGGCCAGGTGGAGATCAGGTAGTAGTTCAGCGCCGGACGGCAGGTGGCGCAGCCGTTGGGTGTGCGCCAGTCCATGAAGCCCATGGCCTCGGCCATCGAGGTCAGGTGGTGGTCGCGGATGGCCTTGCGGATCTGCCCGTGGTTGAGGTCGCTGCAGCCGCAGATGGCCTTCTCGCTCTTGGGCTTGACGTCTGCTGCGCCGCCCACGGTGCTGATCAGGATCTGCTCCACCAGGCCTGCGCAGGAGCCGCAGCTGCTGGCCGCCTTGGTGTGCTTCTTCACCTCGTCGACGCTGAACAGGCCGTTCTCCTGGATGGCCTTGACGATGGTGCCCTTGCACACGCCGTTGCAGCCGCACACTTCGGCGCTATCGGGCATGCTCGCGGCGCTGCTCTGGCCCTGGTGGCCGACGTCGCCCAGGCTGCTTTCGCCGAACATCAGGTGGTCGCGGATCTGCGCGACGTTGTGGTTCTCGCGAATCTGCCGGAAGTACCAGCCGCCGTCGGCGGTGTCGCCGTAGAGGCAGGCGCCGACGAGCACGTCGTCCTTGATCACCAGCTTCTTGTAGACCCCGCCGATGGGGTCGGAGAGGGTGATGGTCTCGGTGCCTTCGCTGCCCATGAAGTCGCCGGCGGAGAACAGGTCGATGCCGGTGACCTTGAGCTTGGTCGAGACCACCGAGCCCTTGTAGCTGGCGAAGCCGAACTGGGCGAGGTGGTTGGCGCAGACCTTGGCCTGCTCGAACAGCGGCGCTACCAGGCCGTAGGCGATGCCGCGGTGGCTGGCGCATTCGCCGATGGCGTAGATGCGCGGGTCGAAGGTCTGCAGGGTGTCGTTGACCAGGATGCCGCGATTGCAGGGGATCCCGGAGCTTTCGGCGAGCTCGGTGTTGGGGCGGATACCGGCTGCCATCACCACCAGGTCGGCGGCGACCACGTCGCCATCCTTGAACTGCACGGCGCAGACGCGGCCGTCGCCGTTGTCCATCAGCTCGTCGGTGACGGTGTTCAGGCGGAAGTGGATGCCACGGGCTTCCAGCGCGGACTGCAGGAGCTTGCCGGCGGTGCGGTCGAGCTGGCGCTCCAGCAGCCAGTCGGAGAGGTGCACGACGGTGACGTCCATGCCGCGCTGCTTGAGGCCGTTGGCCGCTTCCAGGCCGAGCAGGCCGCCGCCGATCACCACCGCGTGGCTATGGCTCTTCGCGGTTTCGATCATCTGCTGGGTGTCGGCGATGTCGCGGTAGCCGATCACGCCCTGCAGGCGATTGCCCGGCACCGGCAGGATGAAGGGGTTGGAACCGGTGGCGATCACCAGGCGATCGTACTCGGCCTCGGTGCCGTCGGCGGCGAAGACCTTGCGCTTGTGGCGGTCGATCTTCACCACCTTGCGGTCGAGCAACAGGCGGATGCCGTTCTCGCTGTACCAGTTCAGGTCGTTGAGGACGATGTCCTCGAAGGTCTGTTCGCCGGCCAGCACCGGGGAGAGCAGGATGCGGTTGTAGTTGGGGTGGGGCTCGGCGCCGAACACGGTGATGTCGTAGAGGTCCGGGGCGATCTTCAGCAATTCTTCCAGGGTGCGGATACCGGCCATGCCGTTGCCGATCAGGACGAGCTTGAGCTTCTTCATGCGAGGGGCTCCAGGAATCGCGGAAAACAAAAAAGGCGTCCCGCCGGTTGCCCGGCGAGGACGCCTTTGTCCAAGTCCCGATCGATCGGGAAGTGCGCTCCTCGTCGTTGAGGCGCGCGCTTTTGTAAATTGTTGATGGGGTTATTGCAGGTGCCGTGCCAGTCTTGCCGAGTGCCGATTTTTCGGGGCTTTGCGGGCGCTATCGGCGGCTTTGCCGATATTTCTGCACTGTGATGAAGCGTGCGGGACTCGAACT
The DNA here is from genome assembly GCF_041409665.1 of Pseudomonas sp. QL9. Classification (NCBI taxonomy): domain Bacteria; kingdom Pseudomonadati; phylum Pseudomonadota; class Gammaproteobacteria; order Pseudomonadales; family Pseudomonadaceae; genus Pseudomonas; species Pseudomonas sp. QL9. The sequence continues at coordinate 681,258 of NZ_CP166971.1, read as the reverse complement.
GGTGCGCTTTCAGCCGCGCAGCAGGGCGACGATCAGCAACAGGTTGAGGACTAGCGAAAGCAGTGCGATGGCGCGCCAGGTACGCAGTGGGGCGCGCTCCAGCAAAGGGCGGGGGCGTGCAGTCTGCCCGGCCTGGCGTTCGCCTTGCTCCAGGGCGAGCAGGGCCTCCTCGGCGGTCTCGAAGCGCTGTGCCGGGTCACTGGCAACCGCGCGCAGCAGCCAGGCGTCGAGCCAGACCGGCAGGTCCGGGCGGTAGCGGCTGGCTGGCGTCGGATTACCGAAGCGGGGGCGCTGGAAGGCTTCCACTTCTCCATAGGGATAGTGTTCGCAGAGCAGCTGGTAGAGCGACACGCCGGTGGCGTAGAGGTCCTGGCGTACGTCCGGTGTGGCGCCCTCGAAGGCTTCCGGCGCGAGGTACGACGGCGTGCCCGGCAATTGGTGCGCCTCGTCGAGGGAGAGTCCCGGGCAATACGCGAGGCCGAAATCCAGCAGGCGCAGTTCGCCGTCTTCGCCCAGGTGAAGGTTCTCCGGCTTGATGTCGCGGTGCAGGATGTTGCGCCGATGCAACTGGCCCAGCGCGCGCAGCAGCCGCGGCGCCAACTCCAGCCATTCGGCCAGCCCGAGTGCACCCGCACGCAGGCGCTCGGCGAGCGTCTGGCCGGGGTACTCGCGCATCACGTAGTACAGGTGCTGGCGTTGCGGCAGGCCGTGCAGCTCGGGGAAGTGGCGCCCCTGCACGCGGCGCAGGAACCACTCTTCCAGCAGCAGCGCCTGGTTGGCTTGCGGATCGTCGTGCAGGTACTCGGGCAGCGTCTTGAGCAGCCACGGACGCTGTTGGCTGTCGTGCACGCGGTAGATCAGCGATTGCCGCGACTGGCTCAGTCGCCCCTGCACCTGCCAGCCCTCGAATGCCTGGCCATCGCGCAGTTCCGGCGGCAGCGGCCAGGCGTCCAGTTGTGCTAGGGTGTCGCCGAGGCCGCTCGGCGGCAAGGTGTCGATGCGCACCAGCAGGGCGCTGGCGTTGTCCTGGCTGCCGGCAAGGTGTGCGGCCCTGACCAGCGCCTCGGCCGCTTCGGTTGGCTCGTCGGCATCATTCAGGATGCGGCGTATACCGTCATCGCCCAGGGTCGCCCAGACGCCGTCGCTGACCAGCAGGAGGCGATCACCCGCCTCAAGCTCGCCATCGCGGTAATCGACCACCAGGTGTTGATCGAGACCAAGGGCGCGCTTGAGCACGTGTTGCATGCCCGGTTGCTCCCAGACATGGTCCTCGGTCAGGCATTCGAGCGAATCTGCGCGCCAGCGGTACAGGCGGCAGTCGCCGACATGCGCCAGGGTGAAGCGACGGCCGCGCAGCACCAGTGCGGTCAGCGTGGTCAGCAGCGGCTGGCCGCCGCCGTTGGCCTGCAGCCAGCGGTTCTGCGACAGCAGCAGGCGATCCAGGGCCTGGGCGACGGCCCAGGTTTCCGGGGTGGCGTAGTAGTCGCTGGCCAGCGCCTGCAGGGTCACGCGTGCCGCCAGTCCTCCATCCGCGCACTGGCTGACGCCGTCGGCCAGGGCCAGCAGATGGCCCTTGCTGGCGGCCAGGTCGGCGGGGGGCGTGACCACCCGCAGGGCGTCCTGGTTTTCCTTGCGCGGGCCGGTGGCGCTGGCCTGGCCGATGCTCAGTTGCAGGCTCATGAAGGCTCCTTTTGCCTTGTCATGCCCATTGCTGTCTGCTGGGTCCCCGCGTTCGCGGGGATGACATGGGAGGTCGTTATTCCCGCGAATGCGGGAACCCAGAAAACAATGTTGCTATACCCGCGCAGCGGTCACGGCTGCGCTGCCCCAGGTGGTGCGCCAACGCTGCTTGACGCCGTAGAGGCCGAACCAGGCCAGCACGCCGAGGGCGGCGAACAGCCAGAGGCCGAGCTGGTAGTCGCCGCTGGCCTGCTTGATCGCGCCCAGGCCGGCGGTCAGGCAGAAACCGCCGATCCCGCCGGCCATGCCGATCAGCCCGGTCATCACACCGATGCTGTGGCGGAAGCGCTGCGGGACCAGTTGGAATACAGCGCCGTTGCCTGCCCCGAGGCTGAGCATGGCGAAGACGAACAGGCTCAGTGCGGCTACCGCGCTGGGCAGGTGAAAGCCCACGGCGGCGATGCAGATCGAGGCGACCGTGTACATGCCCAGCAGGCTGCGGATGCCGCCGATGCGGTCGGCCAGCGCGCCGCCGAGCGGGCGCATCAGGCTGCCGGCGAACACGCAGGCGGCGGTGTAGTAGCCGGCCTTCACCGGATCGAGTCCGTACTGGTCATGGAAGTACCCGGGCAGCGTCGAGGCCAGGCCGAGGAAGCCGCCGAAGGTCACGCTGTAGAAGAACATGAACCACCAGCTGTCGCGGTCGCCGAGGGCCTTGAGGTAGTCGCCGAGGGCTTTCGGGGCCGGGCGCTCGGGGGCGTTGCGGGCGAGCAGGGCAAAGACCATGAAGGCCGCCAGAAGTGGTAGCAGGGCGAAACCGAAGACGTTCTGCCAGCCGAAGGCAACGGCCAGTGCGGGGGCGAACAAGGCGGCGAACACGGTGCCGGAGTTGCCCGCGCCGGCAATGCCCATGGCCTTGCCCTGGTGCTGCGGCGGATACCACTGCGAGGCCAGCGGCAGGGCGACTGCGAAGGAGGCACCAGCCATGCCGAGCAGCACGCCGAGCAGCAACGCTTGTTGCAGGCTGTGGATGCCCAGCATCCAGGCGCCGGCCAGGGAGGCGATGACGATCACCTGGCCGAAAAGCCCGGCGCTCTTGGGCGACCAGCGATCGGCGAGCAGGCCCATCAGGAAGCGCAGCACGGCGCCGGAGAGGATGGGCGTTGCGACCATCAGTGCCCGCTGCTGGGTAGTGAGCTGCAGGTCGGTGGCGATCTGCACGGCCAGCGGGCCGAGCAGGTACCAGACCATGAAGCTCAGGTCGAAATAGAGGAAGGCGGCGAACAGGGTCGGCGCATGGCCGGCTTTCCAGAAACTCGTGTTCATTGAACACCTCGTCAACGCGGGTAGGGGGCCCCGGCCGTGACCGGGATACGTCCAACCGCCCCAGCGCCGGGGCGAACGAAAAAGGCGCCGCGCCACCTTCCGCCGGAGGGGAGGTGGACGCGACGCCTTTGTCGTGTTTGGGGTAACCGCCGTTGATTACCACCGCAGTGGTTACAGCAAAGGCCGGGCCAAGGGCGAAAAACTCAACTCACACAGTGACTTGCGTTCTGGTTGGGAAAGACGGGCGGATCACTATGGGGCGTGTGGGCGTTTCTGCTGCTCCGCCTTGGGGCGTTCAGAGTTGTGGCGGCGGCGCCGGGAAGATCACCGCCGGGCCCTTGGGCGTGGTGCCAGGCGGGAGGTAGGTGGGTGCAGCCGTTCCGGCCGGGCCGAGACCGCGGACGAAGCGGTAGATCCCGCGCAGGTCGTCCTCGTGCATGGCGCGCAGCACGTGGGAGGGCATGGGCGGCCGGAAGTTTGCGTTGCGGGCGAGTTGCAGCCACTGCTCTTCACTGAACTGCTGCATGTACAGGCGCAGGTTACTCGGGTAGGTGGTGCCCCAGGGGCCGCTCCAGCCGAGCTGGTCGCCGGTCAGCCAGGTGCTTTCCGGGACCTTCTCCGGAGCCATGACATAACCGGCGGTATGGCAGTCGTTGCAGCCGGCTATCTGCACCAGATAGCGGCCGCGTTGCACGGGATCGGATTCCGCCGCCGAGGAGGGCTGGGCGAGGATGGCGGTGAGCAGGCACAGACTACTGGACAGCGCGCCCACCCGAAGGAAGGACGGCATGGGAGTTTCTCCTTTGCAGAAGCCGCGATTCACGGCTTCTGATATATAGCCCGGTCTGCGGTTGTCAGCCTACCCAGTTGACGTCGGGGAAGGTGGCGCGGAAGGCCTCGGGAATCGGCATCACCTTGCCGGCGTCATAGTCGAAGAAGACGAATCCGGACTTGGCCATGGCCACCAGGGTGCCGTCGGCCGGGCGCGTGATGCGGAAGATGATGTCGCCGCCGTACTTGTTGAAGTCCATCACCCCGACCTCGAACAGCAGGTGGTCGCGGGCGTGCGCCTCGGCGCGGTAGGTGGTGGCCAGGTCGGTGACTATGATGCCGGTCTCGCGGATGCCGTAGTCGAACAGGAAGCGCGCGCGGGCCTCGGAAATCATCGAGATCATCGAGTCGTTGCCCAGGTGGTTGGCGCCGTTGATGTCGGTGACGCGCACGGTCAGCTGGGTCTGGTAGCAGAAGCAGTCGTCGGGAAACTCGAGGGTGAGGCGGGCCATGGCAACCTTGATCGCGTCGGTGAAGTCGAAGCGGCGATTCTACGGTTTAGGGCCCGCGTGCGGGGACTCCTTTCAGCGGTGCGCGAGGTTCAGGTGGTAGAACACCACGCGCGCGCCTTCGGTGCTCGATCCGTAGTTGTCGGCGATGTAGGCGCCGGCCTTGAAGTAGAGCAGCTGCTTCGACCAGGTGGTGCTGAGCGTCTTGCCGTAGTACTTCTCGCGGCCATCGGAGCTCTGCACCCGGATGCCCAGGTTGCCCGATGAGGTGACGCGCAGACTGTAGGTCAGCGCCTGGCCCAGGGTCACGCCATCGAGGATGGGCACGTTGACCGAGGTGTCGTCCGTTGGATGGTTGCGTATCAGCGCCTCGATGCGCCCGCTGCCCTGGCTGGGGATGTAGTGGTATTGCAGCTTGAGCAAGGGTTCGCCGTCGCCGCTGTAGGGTGACTTGCTGTGGATCTGGCCGATCACCACCTTGTTCTGCGAGGGCTCCTGCTCGACCGAGAGGGTGGCGCGCAGTTCGTTGTCGGCGGATCGGTAAAACCAGTTGTAGATCGAACCGTCTGGGAGTGTTTCCCGCAGCTCGGTGCGCGGGTAGACGCTGTCGGAGGTATGCGAGCCGGTAACCGGGACCCAGAAGCTCACCTGGCTGCTGGTGCGGGTGAAGTAGATGCTCTTGTAGCCGGCGGCTATTTGCTGGGTGGTGATTTCGGTCGGCTTGGGATCGGTGGGAACGCTGAGATTCCAGGTGCTGAGATCGAGCATGGGCGCCTCGTTCGGGGCCGGCGTGCCGGCTCTGACGGATGGGCGCCCGGGTACCTGGCCAGGTGCGCCCACTGCGGGCTTCCGCTAGGCGGCGGAAGCGTGTCGCCCCGTGGCGACACGAGGCGGGGGCGAGCATAGTCGCGGGTGTCTGGAACGGGGGCCAGCAGCGGCGCTGGCGAACTGATCGCCCGGTGCCGCCGCTGGCGATTGGCCGCGTCAGTGGCCGAGCATCTCGTGCATGGCGATGATCTGCTCGGCGACCTGCACCAGTTTCTGCTGGCGGCTCATGGCCTGGCGGCGCATCAGGGTGTAGGCCTCTTCCTCGGGGCAGCCTTTCATTTTCATCAGCAGCCCCTTGGCCAGTTCGATGCGCTTGCGCTCGGCCAACTGCTGGTCGCGTGCCTGCAATTGCGCGCGCAGGGCCTGGTCGCTCTCGAAGCGGGCCATGGCGACATCGAGGATGGGCTGCAGGCGTGCGGCGTGGATGCCCTCGACGATGTAGGCGCTGACGCCGGAGCGGATCGCCTGGCGCATCACCTGAGGGTCGTGTTCGTCGGTGAAGAGCACGATCGGGCGCGGCTGGTCGCGGCTGACCAGCACGACCTGCTCGAGCACGTCGCGTCCCGGCGACTCGCTGTCGATGAGGATCACGTCCGGGTGCAGCGCTTCGACGCGCCGGGGCAGGTCGATGGCCAGGCCGTCGTCGTCGAGCACCTCGAAACCGGCCTCGACGAGCGCGGTGCGCAGGCGCCCGAGCTTGCTCGTGGTGTCGTCGATCAGAAGGATTCTCAGCATTTCCGGCATCCTCCTCAGGCGTTGTCCATGGCGTGCAGTGCGAAACCGCGGGCATAGCCGGCGGGGTCGGTGCCGTCCCAGGTGCGACCGTCGAGCAGTGTCGAGCTGCGCATTTCATTGGCAGCCACGGGGATGCCGAGCGCTTGCGCCGCCTCGCGGTACAGCGCCTGCTGCTGCACCTGACGGGCTACGCCGAGGTAGTCCGGGTCGTCGCGCAGCAGGCCCCAGCGGCGGAACTGGGTCATGAACCAGAGACCGTCGGAGAGCCAGGGCTGGTTGGCCGCGCCGTCGCCATGGAAACGCAGGGCATGGGCGTCTTTCCAGGCATGGCCGAGGCCGTCCTGGTAGTAGCCGAGCAGGCGCGGCTCAATGCTTGCCAGCGGTGCATCGACATAGTCGGCGCCGCTGATTAGGCGCGCGGTGCTGCGACGGTTCTCTTCGCTGGCCTCGATGAAGCGGCTGGCATCGAGCAGGCTCATGACCAACGCGCGGGCGGCGTTGGGGCATTCCTCGACGAACGCGCGGGTGGCGGCGAGGACCTTCTCCGGGTGGTCCGGCCAGATCGCCTGGCTGGTGGCCACGGTGAAACCCATGCCTTCGTCGATGGCATGGGCGCCCCAGGGGCCGCCGGCGCAGAAGCCGTCGATGCGCCCGGCGCGCAGGTGCTCGACCATCTGTGCCGGTGGCACGACCAGGGTGGCGACGTCGCGCAGCGGATGAATGCCCAGGCTGGCCAGCCAGTAGTAGAGCCACAGGGCATGGGTGCCGGTGGGGAAGGTGTGGGCGAGCGTCAGGCGTGCGCCTTGCTGCAGCACCAGTTGGCGAAGTGCGTCGGCGCTGGTCACGCCATCGCGCTGCAGGGCGGCGGACAGGTTGATCGCCTGGCCGTTCTGGCAAAGTCCCATGAGTACCGCCATATCCGCCGTGGTGCCGCCGCCGATACCCAGCTGCACGCCATAGACCAGGCCGTACAGGCAGTGCGCGGCATCCAACTCGCCGTTCAGCAGGCGATCGCGCAGCACGGCCCAGGAGCTCTGGCGGTGCAGGTTGAGGGTCAGGCCATAGGGTTGGGCGAAGCCCTGGGTTGCCGCGACTATCAGCGAGGCGGCGTCGCTCAGGGCCATGAAACCGAGGTTCAGGGCGCTCTTTTCTGGTGCGTCGGATCCCGCCACCCACGCCAGTTGGTGCAGGGAAGTAGTGCTGTCGGTCATGCTCACCTCAAGGCAAAAAGGCGCCGCTTCGCGCACGACGGTGCGGGCGAAGGGACGCCGATGTCATGAGCGATCCGCCGTTGGAGCGCCTCTATGGCGATGGCAGCAAGGGCTGTGCCAGTACTGTGCAGGCGCAAGAAAAAGCCCCGCGTGGCGGGGCTAAAGGGAAGGGAGCAACACACAAGACACAACTAGCACGGGCTCCGTCAGGAATATTGGCAGGGCCTGTGTCCAACGATAGCCAGTGGCCGGTGCCGCGCAATGTCCAATAGGTATTAGGCCGAAAGTCCGAAGGCGATTGCAGGGGGAACCTGCTCGCGAGTCGCGACCGCCGTGTCTAGTCCTGAAATAGGTTTACACCTCTCAGGCCATGCTCCAGACCTCAAAACGCCCGATGCACCGCATCGGGCGTTTTGTATTTCAGGGCCAGGTGAGGGCGCTCGCGGTTATAGATGTCGACGGCTTCACGCACCATGCGGCGCGCCTGCGCGAGGTCGGCGGGAGGATGCTCCAGCAACTCGTTCTTCAGGATGCCGTTGACGCGCTCAGCCAGCGCATTCTGGTAACAGTCGTAGCCGTCGGTCATCGAGCAGATTGCTCCGTGCTGCGCGTGCAGGCGTTGGTAAAGCCCCGAGCAGTACTGAATTCCTCGGTCGGAGTGATGCACCAGGGGTTCCTGCGTCGTGCGGCGCCGCAGGGCCTGGCTGTAGGCATGGGCCACCGACTCGGCGTGCAGGCTGTCGTGGACGTGATGGCCGACGATCTTGCGCGAATAGGCGTCGGTGACCAGGCTCAGGTACAGCGGGCCGCTCTGGCTGGGCAGATAGGTGATGTCGGCAACCCAGACGCGCTCCGGCGCATCGGGCAAGACCTGTTGCGGCCCTGGCTTGAGCAGATTGGGATGGCGATGGAACCGGTGAAAACTGTGGGTGGTCTTGTGGTACGCCCGCTTGGGTCGAACCAGCAGGCGGTGCTCGGCCAGCACCCGGAACAGGCGATCGCGCCCAACTCGCAACGCGGCTTCCGCTTGCTGCTGCAACAGATAATGCAGCTTGCGTGCTCCCAGGCGCGGCTGACGCATCCGCACCTGCCGCACGAACTGGGCGATCTGTCGATCCTGCTGGCTGCGCTGATCCGCCGCCCGGTTGCGCTGGTAGTACGCCTGGCGGCTGATGCCCATGAACTGGCAAGCCCTGCTAACACTCAGCGCTTGGACTTGCCTTTGCGTGAGGACTTGCCGGGACGCTTTTTTACGATCGAAACGCCGTAGTCATTCTCCAGCACATTCACCACGGCCTCGAAGAACTGCGCCTTCTGGCTCATCACCTCAAGCTGCTGCTCGAGTTCCTTGATGCGTTGTTCCGGGGTCAACGGCAATTTCGGGGTATTCATATCCGGGCTCCGAGCCTTTCGAAGGGAGGCGCCCTGGTTCCAGTCCTGCCGGCCATGCTTGCGTAACCACACCAGCACCGTCGAGCGGCCCTGGATGCCATAGCGGGCCTGAGCCTCCTTGTAGCTCATTTCCCCTTTTTCGACCTGGTCGACCACCGCCAGTTTAAAAGCCAGCGTGTAATCACGCTGGCTGCGACGAACACCTTCTGCCATCGGGGCTCTCCTGAAATAAGGGCGAAGGTGTAAACCTTATTCAGGACGGGACACCGGAAAAGAAAAAGCCCCGCGCGTGGGCGGGGCTTTCTCTGTGCCGAAGGCTTAGGCCTGAACGACCGGGATCTTCGCGTTGGCCGCGGCTTCGCGGAACTCGGCGATCTGGTCGAAGCTCAGGTAGCGGTAGATGTCGGCAGACATGCTGTCGATATCTTTCGCGTAGGCCATGTACTCCTCGACGGTCGGCAGCTTGCCGATGATCGAAGCGACGGCGGCCAGCTCAGCCGATGCGAGGAACACATCGGTCGAGTCACCCAGGCGGTTCGGGAAGTTACGGGTCGAGGTCGAAACGACGGTGGAACCAGTCTGGACGCGAGCCTGGTTACCCATGCACAGCGAGCAGCCCGGCATTTCCATGCGCGCGCCAGCCTTGCCGTAGATGCCGTAGTAGCCTTCCTCGGTCAGCTGGTGGGCGTCCATCTTGGTCGGCGGAGCCAGCCACAGACGGGTCGGAATGCCACCCTTGACCTTGTCCAGCAGCTTACCGGCAGCGCGGAAGTGACCGATGTTGGTCATGCACGAACCGATGAACACCTCGTCGATCTTGCGACCTTCGACGCTGGACAGCAGGCGGGCGTCGTCCGGATCGTTCGGCGCGCACAGTACCGGCTCTTTCACGTCGGCCAGGTCGATCTCGATGACCGCGGCGTACTCGGCGTCCTTGTCGGCTTCCAGCAGTTGCGGGTTGGCCAGCCAGGCTTCCATCGCTTGCGCGCGGCGCTCCAGGGTGCGGGCGTCACCGTAGCCTTCGCCGATCATCCAGCGCAGCAGGGTGATGTTCGACTTCAGGTACTCGGCGATGGCCTCTTCCGGCAGCTTGATGGTGCAACCGGCAGCCGAACGCTCGGCGGAGGCGTCGGACAGCTCGAAGGCTTGCTCGACGGTCAGGTCGTTCAGACCTTCGATCTCGAGGATGCGGCCGGAGAAGATGTTCTTCTTGCCTTTCTTCTCGACGGTCAGCAGGCCAGCCTGGATCGCGTAGTAGGGGATGGCGTGGACCAGGTCACGCAGGGTGATGCCCGGTTGCAGCTTGCCCTTGAAGCGAACCAGTACCGATTCGGGCATGTCCAGCGGCATGACGCCGGTGGCAGCGGCGAAGGCTACCAGGCCGGAACCGGCCGGGAAGCTGATGCCGATCGGGAAGCGGGTGTGCGAGTCGCCGCCGGTGCCGACGGTGTCGGGCAGCAGCATGCGGTTCAGCCAGCTGTGGATGATGCCGTCGCCCGGACGCAGGGACACGCCGCCGCGGGTCATGATGAAGTCCGGCAGGGTGTGGTGGGTCTTGACGTCGATCGGCTTCGGATAGGCCGCGGTGTGGCAGAAGGACTGCATCACCAGGTCAGCGGAGAAGCCCAGGCAAGCCAGGTCTTTCAGCTCGTCGCGGGTCATCGGGCCGGTAGTGTCCTGGGAACCGACGGTGGTCATCTTCGGTTCGCAGTAGGTGCCCGGACGCACGCCCTCGCCTTCCGGCAGGCCGCAGGCGCGACCGACCATCTTCTGCGCCAGGGTGTAGCCCTTGCCGCTGTCGGCCGGAGCTTCCGGCTTCTTGAACAGGTCGGACGGGGCCAGGCCCAGTTCGGCGCGCGCTTTCTCGGTCAGGCCACGGCCGACGATCAGCGGGATACGGCCGCCGGCGCGGACTTCGTCCAGCAGCACGGGGGTCTTCAGCTCGAAGGTGGTGACCACTTCGCCGCTGTCATGACGCACGACCTTGCCCTCGTACGGGTACACGTCGATGACGTCGCCCATGGCCAGGTTGGTGCAGTCGAACTCGATCGGCAGGGCGCCGGCGTCTTCCATGGTGTTGTAGAAGATCGGGGCGATCTTGGTGCCGAAGCAGAAGCCGCCAGCGCGCTTGTTCGGAACGTAGGGGATGTCGTCGCCGAAGAACCACAGCACCGAGTTGGTGGCGGACTTGCGGGACGAACCGGTGCCGACCACGTCACCGACGTAGGCGACCGGGAAGCCTTTGGCCTTGACCGCTTCGATCTGCTTCAGCGGGCCAACGGAGCCCGGCTGGACCGGCTCGATGCCATCGCGGGCCATCTTCAGCATGGCGAGGGCGTGCAGCGGGATGTCCGGGCGGGACCAGGCGTCCGGAGCCGGGGACAGGTCGTCGGTGTTGGTTTCGCCGGGCACCTTGAACACGGTCAGGGTGATTTTCTCGGCGACGGCCGGCTTGGCCTTGAACCACTCGCCTTCGGCCCAGGACTGCAGCACGGCCTTGGCCGCGGCGTTACCCTTCTTGGCGCGTTCGGAAACGTCGTGGAAGGCGTCGAACATCAGCAGGGTGTGCTTCAGCTGTTCGGCAGCGACTTCAGCCAGTTCGGCATTGTCCAGCAGCTCGACCAGGGTGGCGATGTTGTAGCCGCCCTGCATGGTGCCCAGCAGCTCGGTGGCGCGGGCCTTGCTGATCAGCGGGGAAGTGGCTTCGCCCTTGACGATGGCGGAGAGGAAACCGGCCTTGACGTATGCGGCCTCGTCAACACCCGGCGGGACGCGGTTGGTGATCAGGTCGAGGAGGAATTCTTCTTCGCCGGCCGGCGGGTTCTTCAGGAGTTCGACCAGACCTGCGGTCTGCTCGGCGTTCAGCGGCTGGGGCACGACGCCCTGGGCGGCACGCTCTTCTACGTGTTTGCGGTAGGCTTCAAGCACAGTATTTCCCTCATCAGTGGTCCCGGAGGACGCGTATCCAGGAGACCCCTCCGATCCATTCGTCAGGCATGGTGGACGGTAATCCACGGACCTACGACGGCATCGGCAGCCTCCGGGCAGAAGCTGTTTTCAAAGTTTTACGCCGGAGGGCCTGAGAGGAGAGGGGCTGAACGCTTGAGGGGAGCGACCAGCCCGCGCGGCTGCCGGAATCTGTGCTTCGTGACGCTTTGAAAACAGCTTCTAACGGACATTGCGCCTTGTGAAAGGCGGGCCGATTCTACTGGAATCCGCCAGCGAAAGTAAGCGGCAATCCGGCCGCAAGAAGGCCGATTTCGCCTAGACAAAAGGATGACGGCCACGTGCCTTTCGTCGGAATCAGTATTTGTCCGGCCGGTGTGCGAGGTCGGCGGAAAGGGCCATCAGCCGAGCCTTGCGAACGCTTCCTGACCCATCGGTCGCACCGCAGCGGTTTGCGATGCAGCGCACTCGACCCTAAGATGCCGCTTTGCCCGAATTGCTCCAGCCCCATGTCCATCCAGCGAATCAAGACTCCCTGCGTCGGCCTGTGTTCCACGGTCTACGGCGATCTCGTGTGCCGCGGTTGCAAGCGTTTCCACCACGAGGTCGTGAACTGGAACCTTTACGGCGACGACGAGAAGCGCGCGGTGTGGAAGCGCCTTGAGGTGCTGCTGGTGCAAGTGATGATGGCCAAGCTCGAAGTCTTCGAGCCGCTGCGTCTGCGCGGCCAGTTGGAGCAACGGCAGATCCGCTTCAACGCCGAGCAGTCGCCGTATTGCTGGGCCTACCAGTTGATCGCCCGGGGTTCGCGGCTGATCCAGAACCTCGAGGCCTATGGTGTGGCGTTGCTGCCGGAATTCCGCGACTGGCCGCTGCCGGATTTGCGCGATGCCATCGACCGGGAGTTCTTCCTGCTTTCCGAGGCCCATTACGAGCGCTACATAGCGCCGCGCTTCCTGCGCGAGGGGATGGACCTGCGCGTCTGAAAAAGCAACGGCCTGCGCGAGGGCAGGCCGTTTGACGGATCGATTGCGCTCAGACTTTCGCGGCCAGCTCTTCCAGATGGGCGACGATCTCGTCCGGCTTGAGCACCAGCACGTCGCTTTCGAGGGCATCCAGCACCACCTCGGCGGTGTTCCCGATCAGGGCGCCGGAGAACCCGCTGCGCGCCACCGTGCCGATGACCGTAACCGCGGCTTCCAGCTGGTGCGCGGTGCGTGGGATCAGCACGTCGGCCGGCCCTTCCTCTATATGCAGATGTTCGTCGTCGACCCCGTACTCGGCCTGGAACGCCTTGCAGGCTTCGCGGTAGCGCGCCTCGATGGTTTCACTGAGCTGGAAGGTCGGGTCGGCGGCCGAAAGCATTGGCGAGGGGTGTGCGCTGATCACGTGCAACTGGCCGTGGGTCAGTCCGGCTATGTCGTAGGCATGGCTGACGATGCTGGCGTGCAGCGAGCGATGCTCGATATCGCTGTTGCCGACGTCGACCGCGGCGAGGATGTTGCGCCCCGCCCAGGGCAGGGTGTTTTTCACCAGAAGAACCGGCGCAGGGCAGTGGCGTAGCAGCTTCCAGTCGTCGGGGGTGAGCAGGGCCTTCTTCAGCGGGCTGTCGGGCAGGTGCTGCTTGACCACCAAGCCGCAGCCCTCGGCCTGCTGCTCGGCGATGATGGTGCCCTGCAGGCTGTCGTGCCAGGCCTGCCGGCAACTGCTGCTGTAACCCTCCTCGCGCAGCTCTGCGGCGAGGTCCTCGAGCGATGTGAGCAGGTCGTCGCCCTTTTGGCAGGCCAGCAGGTGCAGGTGGGACTGGGTCACGCTGGCGATCAGCCGGGCGCGTTTGAGCGCCGGGCCGTCCGGCTGTACGGGGTCCACTACTACGAGAATGCTGCGGATGGCTTGCATGGTCGTCTCCCTGGGCTGTTGGTCTTGCTTTAGCAGAACTGTAGACGTGTTCCGATCATGCGGATCTTGAGGCACATCAAAGGTAGAACTGGCTGTGCGCGGGTGCATTCGTATAATGCTCCGCCTTTTGGCTGCCGGCGCATTCATCGCAGCGCCTGCCGATGATCCAGTGGAGCCTCTCATGTTGTCCGAAATCCGCGAGTTTCTTGGTTGCGCCACCCCCGACGCCTGGGTCGAGGCCGCGTTGCGGGACCAGGAGGTTCTGCTGATCGACCACAAGAACAACGAGTTCAAGGCCGCCAGCACGGCGCTTGCACTGATCGCCAAGTACAGCACCCACGAGGAACTGGTGAACTTCATGTCGCGCCTGGCGCGCGAGGAGCTGCGCCACCACGAGCAGGTGCTGGCGATCCTGAAGAAGCGCGGCATCGGCCTGCGCCCGATCTCCGCCAGTCGCTACGCCTCGGGCCTGCGCGCGGCGGTGCGCAACCACGAGCCGCACAAGCTGATCGATACGCTGATCGTCGGCGCCTTCATCGAGTGCCGCAGCTGCGAGCGCTTCGCCGCGCTGGTCGATCACCTGGATGCGGACCTGGCGAAGTTCTACGGGTCGTTGCTCAAGTCCGAGGCACGGCACTTCCAGGGTTACCTGGGGTTGGCGCGGCGTTACGGCGATGAAGCCGACATCGAAAAGCGCGTAGCGCACATTCGTGAGATCGAGGCGCAGCTGATCAGCTCGCCAGACGAAGAGTTCCGCTTCCACAGTGGCGTGCCCAGCGCCGCCTGAGCCCAAGGAAAAGCCGCCGGATTCGGCGGCTTTTTCGTTGTACGCCCTAGCGTTCGATGATCTGGCGAATCTGCGTCTGCGGAATCATCTGCTCTTTGCCCTCGGAGTCCTCGAACCGCACCATCCCGCTGTCCTTGTCCACGCGCGGCTTGTTGTCGGTGGTGATCATCTGGCCGTCGGCGGTGGTGATGATGTAGTGGCTGGAGCAGGCGCTCAGCGCCAGCAGGCAGGCGGCGAGTAGGAGGTGCGCTTTCATGGAGGATTCCCCGGGCTTTGCCGATGACGATAGATTCAGCTTAGCTGCCGGCCCGGGGGGGAGGCTGACCTGGATCAGGAGCCGGAAGGCTCTGGCTCGAGGCTGAAGGGCGCCTGCTGCAGGCCATCGGCGTCCGCCTGCAGGGCCCAGCCCTGGCGGTCCCAGTCGCCCAGGACGATGCGGCGCGCGGGCTTGCCGTCGAGTTGCAAGTCATGGATGGCCGGGCGGTGGGTATGCCCGTGGATGAGGGTTTGCACGCCATGCTCGCGCATGACCTTCAGCACCTCTTCCGGGGTCACGTCGACAATTTCGCTGGCTTTCATGCGCGTTTGCGCACGGCTTTCCTTGCGTAGCTTGCGCGCCAGCTGATGGCGCTTCGCTAGCGGCAGATTGCGCAGGATGAACAGCGAGAACGGATTGCGCAGCCAGCGGCGCAGCTTCATGTAGCCGACATCCAGGGTGCACAGGCTGTCGCCGTGCATCAGCAGCACCTTTTCGCCATTGAGCGCGACGACGCTGGGGTCGCGGAGGAGGGTGCAGCCGGCCTCACGGCAGAAGGCCTTGCCGATCAGGAAGTCGCGGTTGCCATGCATCAGGTAGATGCGTGTCCCTGCATCGGACAGCTCGCGCAAGGCGCGGGCGATGGCGTGCTGGAACTCGTCCATGCCGTCGTCGCCGATCCAGGCTTCGAAGAAGTCGCCCAGTATGTAGAGCGCCTCGGCCTGGCGTGCGCGGGTGCGGAGGAAATGCAAGAACGCCCGGGTAATGTCCGGGCGTTCCGCTTCGAGATGCAGGTCCGAGATGAACAGGACGCTCATCGACTCACTCGCCGACGATCTCGGCTTTCTCGATGATCACGTCGTCGCTCGGCACGTCCTGGTGACCGGCGCGCATGGTGGTCGGCACGGCCTTGATCTTGTTGACCACGTCCATGCCGTCGACCACCTGGCCGAACACGCAGTAGCCCCAGCCCTGCACGGTCGGCGCGCTGTGGTTGAGGAAATCGTTGTCGGCGACGTTGATGAAGAACTGCGCGCTGGCCGAATGCGGTTCCATGGTGCGGGCCATGGCGACGGTGCCGATCTTGTTGGCGACGCCGTTGTTGGCTTCGTTCTTGATCGGTGCGCGGGTGCTCTTCTGCTTCATGCCTGGCTCGAAACCGCCGCCCTGGATCATGAAGTTGTTGATCACGCGGTGGAATACGGTGTTGTCGTAATGACCGCTCTTCACGTACTCCTTGAAGTTGGCCGCGGTTTCCGGGGCCTTGTCTTCGAAGAGTTCCAGGGTGATGACGCCGTGGTTGGTGTGCAGCTTGATCATGAGGGAATTCCGCTCTGTCGGGAAAATCGAAGGCCTGTCAGGGGGTTGACAGCTTCGGCTATGATAAGCGCTTTGGTTTGGCCGGCCTACCCTGGCCGAACGTCAGTAACGATCAAGGACACCATGAGCAAGCCCACCGCCGATTCGAAAGAAGCCACTGTCGCCGCCAACTTCCTGCGACCCATCGTCCAGGCCGACCTCGAGAGCGGCAAGCACCAGAAGATCGTCACCCGCTTTCCGCCGGAGCCCAACGGCTACCTGCACATCGGTCACGCCAAGTCGATCTGCCTGAACTTCGGCCTGGCCAAGGAGTTCGGCGGTGACTGCCACCTGCGCTTCGACGACACCAATCCGGCGAAGGAAGACCAGGAATACATCGACGCCATCGAGGCTGACGTTAAGTGGCTGGGCTTCGACTGGGCGGGTGAGGTGCGCTATGCCTCCAACTATTTCGACCAGCTGCATGCCTGGGCCGTCGACCTGATCAAGGCCGGCAAGGCCTTCGTCTGCGACCTCAACGCCGAGGAAATGCGCGAATACCGCGGTAGCCTGACCGAGCCGGGCAAGAACAGCCCCTTCCGTGATCGCTCGGTGGAAGAGAACCTGGACCTGTTCGCCCGCATGAAGGCCGGCGAGTTCCCGGACGGCGCGCGTTCGCTGCGCGCGAAGATCGACATGGCCTCGCCGAACATCAACCTGCGCGACCCGATCCTCTACCGCATCCGCCACGCCCATCACCACCAGACCGGCGACAAGTGGTGCATCTACCCGAGCTACGACTTCACCCACGGCCAGTCGGACGCCATCGAGGGCATCACCCACTCCATCTGCACCCTGGAGTTCGAGGACCATCGCCCGCTGTATGAGTGGTTCCTGGCCAACCTGCCGGTGCCGGCGCAGCCGCGCCAGTACGAATTCGCCCGCCTGAACCTGAACTACACCATCACCAGCAAGCGCAAGCTCAAGCAACTGGTGGACGAGAATCACGTCGACGGCTGGGACGATCCGCGCATGTCGACCCTGTCCGGCTACCGCCGCCGTGGCTACACCCCGGCTTCGATCCGCACCTTCTGCGACATGATCGGCGTGAACCGCGCCGGCGGTGTGGTCGACATCGGCATGCTCGAATTCGCCATTCGTGACGACCTCGACGCCAACGCCGAACGCGCCATGTGCGTGCTCAAGCCGCTGAAGGTGGTCATCACTAACTACCCGGAAGGCAAGGTCGAGAACCTCGAGCTGGCGCGCCATCCGAAGCAGGACATGGGCGTGCGCGTGCTGCCGTTCAGCCGCGAGATCTACATCGACGCGGGCGATTTCGAAGAAGTCCCGCCGGCCGGCTACAAGCGCCTGATCCCGGGCGGCGAAGTGCGCCTGCGCGGCAGCTACGTGATCCGCGCCGACGAAGCCATCAAGGACGCCGCCGGCAACATCGTTGAGCTGCGCTGCAGCTACGACGAAAACACCCTCGGCAAGAACCCCGAAGGCCGCAAGGTCAAGGGCGTTATCCACTGGGTGCCGGCTGCAGAGAGCGTCGAGTGCGAAGTGCGTCTGTACGATCGCCTGTTCAAGTCGGCCAACCCGGAGAAATCGGAGGAGGGCGGCAGCTTCCTCGACAACATCAACCCCGAGTCGCTGACAGTGCTCAAGGGTTGCCGTGCCGAGCCGTCGCTGGCCGACGCCACGCCGGAAGATCGCTTCCAGTTCGAGCGCGAAGGCTACTTCTGCGCCGATTCGAAGGACTCCAAGCCGGGCGCCCTGGTGTTCAACCGCACCGTCACCCTGCGCGATTCCTGGGGGCAGTAAATGGCGCTTTCCGTCTACAACACCCTGAGCAAGGTCAAAGAGCCTTTCCAGCCGCTGGTCGGTAACCAGGTGCGCATGTACGTATGCGGCATGACCGTGTACGACTTCTGCCACATCGGCCACGCCCGCGTCATGGTTGCCTTCGACGTCATTGCCCGTTGGTTGCGCCAGCGCGGCTATGACCTGACCTACGTGCGCAACATCACCGATATCGACGACAAGATCATCCGTCGCGCCCAGGAAAACGGCGAATCCTTCGAGGACCTGACCGCTCGCATGATCGCCGCGATGCACGAAGACGAGGCGCGCCTGTCGGTACTGCGTCCGGACATCGAGCCGCGCGCCACCGGCCACATCGCCGGCATGCACGCGATGATCCAGACCCTGATCGACAAAGGCTTCGCCTACGCGCCGGGCAATGGCGACGTCTACTACCGCGTCGGCAAGTTCGTCGGCTACGGCAAGCTGTCGCGCAAGAAGATCGAAGACCTGCGCATCGGTGCGCGCATCGAAGTCGATGAGTCCAAGGAAGATCCGCTGGACTTCGTGCTCTGGAAAGGCGCCAAGCCGGGCGAGCCGAGCTGGGAATCGCCCTGGGGCGCCGGGCGTCCAGGCTGGCACATCGAATGCTCGGTGATGTCCACCTGCTGCCTGGGCGAGACCTTCGACATTCACGGCGGCGGTCCGGACCTGGTGTTCCCGCACCATGAGAACGAGATCGCGCAGAGCGAGGCGGCCACCGGCAAGCTCTACGCGGCGACCTGGATGCACGCCGGCGCGGTGCGCGTCGATGGCGAGAAGATGTCCAAGTCCCTGGGCAACTTCTTCACCATCCGTGAGGTGCTGGAGAAGTACCACCCGGAGGTTGTGCGCTTCCTGCTGGTTTCCAGCCACTACCGCAGCCCGATCAACTATTCCGAGGACAACCTCAAGGAAGCCAAGGGTGCGCTGGAGCGTTTCTACACCGCACTGCGCGGCTTGCCGGAAGCGTCGGCTGCTGGTGGTGACGCCTTCGCTGAGCGATTCGCTGCAGCCATGGACGACGACTTCAATACGCCGGAGGCCGTCGCTGTGCTGTTCGAGATGGCCCGCGAAGTGAACCGTCTGCGCGAGTCTGACCTCCCGGCCGCTGCGGCCCTGGCGGCCAAACTCAAGGAGTTGGCCGGTCTGCTCGGTGTGTTGCAGTTGGAGTCGGACGTCTTCCTTCAGGCAGGTGCTGCCGGCAAGGTCGATGCCGCTCAGGTAGAAGCGCTGATCCAGGCGCGCCTGGAAGCTCGCGCGGCGAAAAACTGGGCTGAGTCCGATCGTATTCGTGACGAGCTTACTGCTCTGGGTGTTGTGCTCGAAGACGGCAAGGGTGGCACCACCTGGCGTCTCGCCGAGTAAGCGTGATCAGAATGAAAAAGGGCCGCTGATCAGGCCGTGTGAAAACACGCTGTGAGCAAGGCAAAACAAACGCCCCGACTGGTTCGGGGCGTTTGTTTTTTTGGAGGGATCAGCCCATCAACTCGATCAGGCGACGCGCGCCGAGTACCTGAATCGCGCGTTTGAGGTTGTAGGCCTGCACGGCCAGGGCCATTTCCGTACTGGCGCCCGCTAACTGCCGCAGCAGGAAGCGGCCGTTGCCGAATATCCACTGTTTCAGGTTACCGAAGGGGTGTTCGACGATCGCCCGGCGCTTGGCCATCATCTCCGGCCGGGCCTTCAGGCGTTGCTGCATGCGCTCGAACGCTGATTCATGGGCATGACGGCTGAGATGACGACGCTGGCTATTCGTGCAGCGCGCCTTCAAAGGGCAAGCACGGCAGTCGCCGGCGATCGCATAAATCCTCTCTGTGCCTCGTACCTGTTTGAGCGGGAGCCACTGGCCTGCCGGGCACTGATAGCGGTCATGCTCCGCGTCGTAGGTAAAGGCGCTTCGGTCGAACAGCGCCGTGCCGTTGCCATGATTGTTAACGCCACGGTTCGGCGGTACATACGCCGTGATGCCTGCATCCTCGCACGCCTGGAATTGCTCGCCATTGGAGTAGCCGGCGTCCGCCGTGACCGTCAGTTGCGCCTGTTCCAGCACGGCTTGAGCGGCTTCCGCCATCGGCTGCAACTGGCGAGTGTCATTGCCATCCTGGGTCACCTCGTGGTGCAGCACCAAGCAATGCTTGTCATCGACGGCACTTTGCACGTTGTAGGCGACCCGTGCGCCCTGGTGAGTTCGCATCAACAGGGCATCGGCCTCGCCGATCACGAATTGCTCGAGCCCCTGGGCCTGCATCAGTACCTGGCAGGTCAGGTTGTCCGCGTGTTGAGCCTGCAACTGCTCCAGCGCAGTCTTCACGGCACTCCGGTCGACCCCATCGCCCGCTTCGGCGCGGTCGGCCTCATCCAGGTCGCTCAGATAGCGGGCTATCTCGGCCTCCAGCTTGGCTTGCTGACGCTTGAGCCGCGCCAGGCTCAGGTGCTTGCGCCGTGAAGCCACCGCCTGGAATTTGCTGCCATCGATGGCCACCAACTGACCACCGAGCAACCCGACCTGGCGGCAGAACTGCACGAAAGCACGACAGGTCGCCTGAAACGCCGAACCATTGTCTTTGCGGAAGTCGGCAATGGTCTTGAAGTCCGGCGACAGGCGACCCAGCAGCCACATCACTTCGACATTGCGCTGGCATTCGGCTTCCAGTCGGCGCGAGGAGCGAATTCGCTGGAAGTAGCCATACAGGTACAGCTTGAGCAAGTCGGCCGGATCATAGGCCGGGCGCCCCGTCCGGCTCGCCTGCGCCTTGCTGAAGCCCAGCCGCTGCAAATCCAACCGCGCCACGTAGGCCTCGATCACGCGGACCAGATGTTCTTCGGGAACCAACTCATCCAGCGACACTGGAAACAAGCTGCCCTGATCACGCCCTTCACCGCGGATATAGCCCATGAACGACAATGCCCGTATCGATCGATACGGGCATTGTCTTTGGCTTGTGCTCAGACGGCTAGGTTTTCACACAGTCTGTGATGCGGCCCTTTTTCATTGTCGGTGTCCCGTCCTGAATAAGGTTTACACCTTCGCCCTTATTTCAGGAGAGCCCCGATGGCAGAAGGTGTTCGTCGCAGCCAGCGTGATTACACGCTGGCTTTTAAACTGGCGGTGGTCGACCAGGTCGAAAAAGGGGAAATGAGCTACAAGGAGGCTCAGGCCCGCTATGGCATCCAGGGCCGCTCGACGGTGCTGGTGTGGTTACGCAAGCATGGCCGGCAGGACTGGAACCAGGGCGCCTCCCTTCGAAAGGCTCGGAGCCCGGATATGAATACCCCGAAATTGCCGTTGACCCCGGAACAACGCATCAAGGAACTCGAGCAGCAGCTTGAGGTGATGAGCCAGAAGGCGCAGTTCTTCGAGGCCGTGGTGAATGTGCTGGAGAATGACTACGGCGTTTCGATCGTAAAAAAGCGTCCCGGCAAGTCCTCACGCAAAGGCAAGTCCAAGCGCTGAGTGTTAGCAGGGCTTGCCAGTTCATGGGCATCAGCCGCCAGGCGTACTACCAGCGCAACCGGGCGGCGGATCAGCGCAGCCAGCAGGATCGACAGATCGCCCAGTTCGTGCGGCAGGTGCGGATGCGTCAGCCGCGCCTGGGAGCACGCAAGCTGCATTATCTGTTGCAGCAGCAAGCGGAAGCCGCGTTGCGAGTTGGGCGCGATCGCCTGTTCCGGGTGCTGGCCGAGCACCGCCTGCTGGTTCGACCCAAGCGGGCGTACCACAAGACCACCCACAGTTTTCACCGGTTCCATCGCCATCCCAATCTGCTCAAGCCAGGGCCGCAACAGGTCTTGCCCGATGCGCCGGAGCGCGTCTGGGTTGCCGACATCACCTATCTGCCCAGCCAGAGCGGCCCGCTGTACCTGAGCCTGGTCACCGACGCCTATTCGCGCAAGATCGTCGGCCATCACGTCCACGACAGCCTGCACGCCGAGTCGGTGGCCCATGCCTACAGCCAGGCGCTGCGGCGCCGCACGACGCAGGAACCCCTGGTGCATCACTCCGACCGAGGAATTCAGTACTGCTCGGGGCTTTACCAACGCCTGCACGCGCAGCACGGAGCAATCTGCTCGATGACCGACGGCTACGACTGTTACCAGAATGCGCTGGCTGAGCGCGTCAACGGCATCCTGAAGAACGAGTTGCTGGAGCATCCTCCCGCCGACCTCGCGCAGGCGCGCCGCATGGTGCGTGAAGCCGTCGACATCTATAACCGCGAGCGCCCTCACCTGGCCCTGAAATACAAAACGCCCGATGCGGTGCATCGGGCGTTTTGAGGTCTGGAGCATGGCCTGAGAGGTGTAAACCTATTTCAGGACTAGACACGGGGAAGGCTTATTTGTGCAGCTCTTCCGCGGCGTACAGGGTATTTTCCAGTAGGCAGGCGCGGGTCATGGGGCCAACGCCGCCCGGTACCGGAGTGATCCAGCTGGCGCGTTCGGCGGCTACTTCGTATTCCACGTCACCCACCAGCTTGCCATCGGTCTGACGGTTTATGCCCACGTCGATGACGATGGCGCCTTCCTTGATCCATTCGCCCTTGACCAGGCCCGGCTTGCCGGCGGCCACTACGACCAGATCGGCCCGACGCACGTGCTCGGCCAGGTCGCGGGTGAAACGATGGGTCACGGTTACGGTGCAGCCGGCCAGCAGCAGCTCCAGCGCCATCGGGCGGCCAACGATATTCGAGGCGCCCACGACGACTGCGTCCAGACCGTACAGATCGGTGCCAGTGCTTTGCAGCAGGGTCATGATGCCTTTCGGTGTGCAGGGGCGAAGCAGCGGGATGCGCTGAGCCAGGCGGCCGACGTTGAAGGGGTGGAAGCCGTCCACGTCCTTGTCCGGCGCGATGCGCTCGAGCAGTTGCGAAGCATCGAGGTGGGCGGGGAGGGGCAACTGAACCAGGATGCCGTCGATCGTCGGGTTGGCATTCAGGCTGTCGATCAGAGCAAGCAGTTCTTCCTGGGTGGTGCTTTCCGGCAGGTCATAGGCCTGGGACAGGAAGCCGACTTCTTCGCAGTCCTTGCGCTTGTGTGCGACGTAGACTTGGGAGGCGGGGTCGCTGCCAACCAGGATCACTGCCAGGCCGGGAACGCGCAGACCTTGCTGGCGGCGCTCGGCGACGCGTTGGGCTATCTGCTGGCGGAGGCTGGCGGCGATCGCTTTGCCGTCGATCAGTTTTGCAGTCATGTCGGAAGAGCAACCATAGAGTCGGGAGAAAAAAGGACGCGCATTTTCGCACGCCCTCCTCATAAGGCAAAGGCGGCGACCCCCTGATTTGCCGTAACTCCTTTATCTCTTTG
This sequence comes from Pseudomonas sp. QL9, assembly GCF_041409665.1. Lineage (NCBI taxonomy): Bacteria > Pseudomonadati > Pseudomonadota > Gammaproteobacteria > Pseudomonadales > Pseudomonadaceae > Pseudomonas > Pseudomonas sp. QL9. Next base: position 658,470 of record NZ_CP166971.1, on the reverse strand, counting down.
AAATTTTTTTAAAAAAACCGTTGACGAGGTTAGGGCTCATCGATAACATGCGCCCCGCTTGCCGAGCACAGCCTGAAGCAAGAACAGAAGGCAGTGCAAACCGGTTCAGTGGTTTCCACTGATCTGCTTAGCAAGGGTTGCAGCCACTAAAGCGCCCGTAGCTCAGCTGGATAGAGCATCCGCCTTCTAAGCGGATGGTCGCAGGTTCGAGTCCTGCCGGGTGCGCCATAATGGCGTTCGGTAACAAGCATGTAATATGGTGGGCGTAGCTCAGTTGGTAGAGCACAGGATTGTGGCTCCTGGTGTCGTGGGTTCGATTCCCATCGTCCACCCCATATTCCGAAGCGCCAGGCCTATAGCCTGGCGTTTTCGTTTCTGCGGTACCCTGCGGACGTGGTGAAATTGGTAGACACGCCGGATTTAGGTTCCGGTGGCGCAAGCTGTGAGAGTTCGAGTCTCTCCGTCCGCACCATCTTTCTCTTTATTCAGAAGCTCTCGCATCCGTGAATTTCTGCTGCTTCCAGCAGGGTGACTTCTGCATTTCTTGTGACTAGAATGCTTGCCCTTGATCTGGGAGCCGGAAGGACCGGCTTACGTCTGTGCCACGAGGAATATCCATGCAAGTTTCCGTAGAAAGCACCTCCGCTCTTGAGCGCCGCATGACCGTTGGCGTGCCGGCCGAGCGTATCGAGACCGAAGTCAACAAGCGTCTGCAGCAGACCGCTCGTCGCGCCAAGGTTCCTGGCTTCCGTCCCGGCAAGGTGCCGATGAGCGTGATCCGTCAGCGCTACGAAGCCGCCGCTCGTCAGGAAGCCCTCGGTGACCTGATCCAGGAAACCTTCTACGAAGCCGTGGTCGAGCAGAAGCTGAACCCGGCTGGCGCTCCGTCCGTCGAGCCGAAATTGTTCGAGAAGGAAAAGGGCCTGGAATACATTGCGACCTTCGAAGTCTTCCCGGAATTCCAGGTTGCCGGCTTCGACGGCATCGAAATCGAGCGTCTGCAGGCTGACGTAGCCGACACCGATGTCGACAACATGCTGGAAATCCTGCGCAAGCAGAACACCCGTTTCGAGGCTGTCGAGCGCGCTGCGCAGAATGACGACCAAGTGAATATCGATTTCGTCGGCAAGATCGACGGCGAAGCCTTCGCTGGCGGTTCGGCCAAGGGCACCCTGCTGGTGCTGGGCTCTGGTCGCATGATCCCGGGCTTCGAAGAAGGCCTGGTCGGTGCCAAGGCTGGTGAAGAGCGCGTGCTCAGCCTCACCTTCCCCGAGAATTACCAGAACCTGGATCTGGCCAACAAGGCCGCAGAGTTCACCGTTACCGTGAACAGCGTCAGCGAACCCAAGCTGCCTGAGCTGAACGAGGCCTTCTTCGCCCTGTTCGGCATCAAGGAAAGCACCCTGGAAGGTTTCCGCACCGAAGTTCGCAAGAACATGGAGCGTGAGCTGCGTCAGGCGATCAAATCCAAGGTCAAGAACCAAGTAATGGAAGGTCTGGTTGCCAGCAACCCGATCGAAGTGCCGAAGGCCCTGATCAGCAACGAAGTGAACCGTCTGCGCGTGCAGGCTGTCCAGCAGTTCGGTGGCAACATCAAGCCCGAGCAACTGCCGGCAGAGCTGTTCGAAGAGCAGGCTAAGCGCCGCGTAGTGCTGGGCCTGATCGTTGCAGAACTGGTCAAGCAGCATGAATTGAAGGCTGACGAAGCCCGTGTTCGCGAAATGATCGAAGACATGGCTTCTGCCTACCAGGAACCCGAGCAAGTTGTTGCCTGGTATTACAAAAATGACCAGCAACTGAACGAGGTGCGCTCGGTTGTACTGGAAGAGCAAGTTGTAGATACTGTCCTGCAGAAGGCCAAAGTGACCGATAAGCAGGTATCTTACGAAGACGCGGTCAAGCCTGCTGAAGCTCAACAAGCAGCCTGATCTCAGCGGTACTTCGTTTGATCGTCATAAGCCAGCCTTCGGGCTGGCTTATGCGTCTTTGAGATATGTCTATTTCAATAGGGAGTGATCGTCGGACATGCCCAATTCTTACATGCCGCAAGTTCCGAACATCCAGGCCGCTGGTGGTCTGGTGCCGATGGTGGTGGAGCAATCCGCACGCGGTGAGCGTTCCTACGACATCTATTCGCGCCTGCTCAAGGAGCGAATCATCTTCCTGGTCGGCCAGGTCGAGGACTACATGGCCAACCTGGTGGTTGCCCAGTTGCTGTTCCTCGAGGCCGAGAACCCAGACAAGGACATCCATCTGTACATCAACTCGCCAGGCGGTTCGGTAACTGCTGGTATGTCCATCTACGACACCATGCAGTTCATCAAGCCGGACGTGTCGACCATCTGCGTCGGTCAGGCTTGCAGCATGGGCGCGCTGCTGCTCGCCGGCGGCGCTGCTGGCAAGCGTTACTGCCTGCCACATTCGCGGATGATGATCCACCAGCCTCTGGGGGGCTTCCAAGGTCAGGCCTCGGATATCGAGATCCATGCCAAGGAAATCCTCTTCATCAAGGAGCGTCTGAATCAGGTGCTGGCGCACCACACCGGCCAGCCGCTCGATGTGATTGCCCGTGATACCGATCGTGACCGCTTCATGAGTGGCGAAGAAGCGGTGCAATACGGTCTGATCGATCAGGTTTTCACTCAGCGTCCCTCTGCTGCCTGAACCCCCGCCGTTGATGCAGTGGCCGGGAAACCGGCCGCTTCGCGGGCTTGAAAATGCCCGCATTTGCCTTCATCTTGTGTTTCAAGCTTATCCGACTGGAACGATCTAATGACTGATACCCGCAACGGCGAGGACAACGGCAAGCTGCTGTATTGCTCCTTCTGCGGCAAGAGCCAGCACGAAGTGCGCAAGTTGATTGCCGGCCCCTCGGTCTTTATCTGCGACGAGTGCGTTGACCTGTGCAATGACATCATCCGCGAGGAGGTGCAGGAAGCACAGGCGGAGAGTAGTGCGCACAAGCTTCCGGCGCCGAAAGAGATCCGTTCCATCCTCGATCAGTACGTGATCGGTCAGGAACGTGCGAAGAAAACTCTGGCGGTAGCGGTCTACAACCACTACAAGCGCCTGAATCAGCGCGATCGCAAGGACGATGTCGAGCTGGGTAAGAGCAACATCCTGCTGATCGGGCCGACCGGCTCGGGCAAGACCTTGCTCGCCGAAACGCTCGCACGCCTGCTCAACGTACCTTTCACCATCGCTGACGCCACGACTCTCACCGAGGCTGGTTATGTGGGTGAGGACGTCGAGAACATCATCCAGAAGCTGCTGCAGAAGTGCGATTACGATGTCGAGAAGGCCCAGATGGGCATTGTCTACATCGACGAGATCGACAAGATTTCGCGTAAGTCAGACAACCCGTCCATTACCCGTGACGTGTCTGGCGAAGGCGTACAGCAGGCCCTGCTGAAACTCATCGAGGGCACCGTTGCCTCGGTTCCGCCGCAAGGTGGTCGCAAGCATCCGCAGCAGGAATTCCTGCAGGTCGACACCCGCAACATCCTGTTCATCTGCGGTGGTGCGTTCGCGGGTCTGGAGAAGGTCATCCAGAACCGTTCGACCAAGGGCGGTATTGGCTTCAGTGCTGAAGTTCGCAGCCCGGATATGGGCAAGAAGGTCGGCGATGCACTGCGTGAGGTAGAGCCTGAGGATCTGGTCAAGTTCGGCCTGATTCCCGAGTTCGTTGGTCGTCTGCCGATCATCGCCACCCTCGAGGAGCTTGATGAGGCAGCGCTGATGCAGATCCTCACCGAGCCGAAGAACGCCCTTACCAAGCAGTACGCCAAACTCTTCGAAATGGAAGGCGTGGATCTCGAGTTCCGTCCGGATGCCCTCAAGGCTGTGGCTCGCAAAGCCCTGGAGCGCAAGACCGGTGCTCGTGGCCTGCGCTCGATCCTCGAAGGCATTCTGCTCGACACCATGTACGAAATCCCCTCGCAGACCGATGTCAGCAAGGTGGTAATCGATGAAAGCGTCATCGATGGATCTTCTCAGCCTCTGCTGATCTACGAGAACAGCGAGCAGCCTGCCAAGGCTGCACCTGAGGCGTAAAAAGAGGGGCCGTCAGGCCCCTTTTTCTTTCCCGTCTACCGCGCTTGTTTTTTCCCGGGCCTAACCCCATCTTAGGTCCAAGGGTTTAACCCATCTTTTTTGGCCAAGTGCCGCTGTAGAGCCGAATATCATGAAAACACTCGTCGAGTTGCCTCTGCTTCCCCTCCGTGACGTAGTGGTTTACCCGCACATGGTCATCCCGCTGTTCGTAGGTCGGGAAAAGTCCATCGAGGCCCTCGAGGCCGCCATGACCAGCGACAAGCAGATTCTTCTGCTGGCGCAGAAGAACCCCGCCGATGACGATCCGGGCGAAGACGGCCTGTACCGCATGGGGACTGTGGCCACTGTCCTGCAACTGCTTAAGCTGCCCGACGGCACGGTAAAGGTGCTGGTCGAGGGCGAGCAGCGTGGCCGCGTCGAGCGTTTCATTGAGGAAGATGCCCATTGCCGCGCTGAAGTGTCGATCATCGACGAAGCATCGGTGGGCGAGCGCGAGTCCGAGGTCTTTATCCGCAGTCTGCTGAGCCAGTTCGAGCAGTACGTGCAGCTGGGCAAGAAGGTTCCGGCTGAAGTTCTGTCGTCGCTGAACAGCATTGATGAGCCTGGTCGCCTGGTCGATACCATGGCGGCACACATGGCGCTGAAGATCGAGCAGAAGCAGGAGATTCTGGAAATCACCGAGCTCGCTGCGCGTGTCGAGCACGTGCTGGCCATGCTGGATGCGGAAATCGATCTGCTGCAAGTCGAGAAGCGCATTCGTGGTCGCGTCAAGAAGCAGATGGAGCGCAGCCAGCGCGAGTACTACCTGAATGAGCAGATGAAGGCCATTCAGAAAGAGCTGGGCGACATCGACGAAGGCCACAATGAGGTCGAAGAGCTCAAGAAACGCATCGACGCAGCTGGTCTGACCAAGGAGGCGCTGGCTAAGGCCAACGCCGAGCTGAACAAACTTAAACAGATGTCGCCGATGTCTGCGGAAGCGACCGTTGTGCGCTCCTACATCGATTGGCTTGTGAATGTGCCGTGGAAGGCCGAGAGCAAGGTTCGTCATGATCTTGCCCGCGCCGAAGACATCCTCGACACCGATCACTACGGCCTGGACGAGGTCAAGGAACGCATCCTCGAGTATCTCGCTGTCCAAAAGCGCGTGAAAAAGGTGAAGGGTCCTGTTCTCTGCCTCGTAGGTCCGCCAGGTGTGGGTAAAACCTCGCTGGCTGAGTCCATCGCTCGTGCCACTAATCGCAAGTTCGTGCGTATGGCCTTGGGCGGCGTGCGTGACGAGGCTGAGATCCGTGGGCACCGTCGTACCTACATCGGCTCCATGCCTGGTCGCCTCATCCAGAAAATGACCAAGGTGGGCGTGCGCAACCCGCTGTTCCTGCTCGATGAAATCGACAAGATGGGCAGCGATATGCGCGGCGACCCGGCCTCGGCGCTGCTTGAGGTTCTAGATCCGGAGCAGAACCACAATTTCAACGACCACTACTTGGAAGTGGATTACGACCTGTCGGACGTGATGTTCCTCTGCACGGCCAACTCCATGAATATCCCGGCACCGCTGCTGGATCGCATGGAGGTCATTCGTCTGCCCGGCTACACCGAAGACGAGAAGGTCAATATCGCCTCGAAGTACCTGGTACCGAAGCAGACTGCGGCAAATGGTCTCAAGAAAGGCGAGCTTTCCTTCGAGGAAGGTGCCATCCGTGACATCATTCGCTACTACACCCGCGAGGCGGGCGTGCGCAGCCTGGAGCGGCAAATCGCCAAGGTCTGCCGCAAGGCGGTGAAGGAGGGCGCCAAGGCCAAGCGCATTGAGGCCAGGGTGTCTACCGAGACGCTGGAAAACTACCTGGGGGTACGCAAGTTCCGTTACGGGCTGGCTGAGCAGCAGGATCAAATCGGTCAGGTAACTGGTCTGGCCTGGACACAAGTTGGCGGTGAGCTGCTGACTATCGAGTCGGCCATTGTTCCGGGTAAAGGCTCGCTGACCAAGACCGGTTCACTGGGTGATGTGATGGCAGAGTCCATCACTGCGGCGCTGACAGTCGTGCGCAGTCGTGCGAAAAGCCTGGGTATTCCGGCCGATTTCCACGAGAAACACGACATTCACATTCATGTGCCGGAAGGCGCCACGCCCAAGGATGGTCCGAGCGCAGGCATTGGCATGTGCACTGCTCTGGTATCGGCGATCACTCAGATCCCGGTGCGGGCGGATGTCGCGATGACGGGCGAAATCACCCTTCGTGGACAGGTTCTGGCCATTGGTGGGCTGAAGGAAAAACTTCTGGCCGCTCACCGGGGGGGAATCAAAACTGTGATCATCCCCGAAGAAAATGTTCGAGACCTCAAGGAAATTCCGGACAACATTAAGGCAGATCTCGTTATTAAACCGGTTAAATGGATTGACGAGGTCCTGCAAATTGCGCTGCAATACACGCCGGAGCCCTTGCCCGATGCGGCTCCCGAGATGGTTGCAAAGGATGAAAAGCGCGAGTCTGATTCCAAGGAGCGAATCAGCACGCATTAGCCGGGGGGCTTTCTTGACACTGTTTTTGAGCCCTTGTTATAAAGCGGCACTTGCTTTGTCAGTCAGCAATCCAGCACCTGCTTTTGCTTACACCTAACACATAGAAACATACTCAACAGAAATAAGGGGACTTAGAGTGAACAAGTCGGAACTGATCGATGCAATTGCAGCATCTGCTGATATCCCGAAAGCTGTTGCCGGTCGCGCTCTGGACGCGGTGATCGAGTCCGTTACTGGCGCCCTGAAAGCCGGTGACTCCGTCGTACTGGTCGGCTTCGGTACCTTCGCTGTCAAAGAGCGTGCTGCCCGCACCGGTCGTAACCCGCAAACCGGCAAGCCGATCAAGATCGCTGCTGCTAAGATCCCGGGCTTCAAAGCCGGTAAAGCCCTGAAGGATGCTGTTAACTAAGCGTCTTTTTGGACTCGACCTGTCCGGCTCAGCTATCGGCTGAGTCGGCCGCGGAGCGGCGGTTCGGACCGTAAGGTCCAATACAACCGCTGGGGTCGCAGGCCTGGGCCTGCTGCTTCGCCAGTTACGAGAAGGCGCATCCTCGGATGCGCCTTTCTTTTATCCGCTTATCCATGACCCACGCCAAGCCGACACTGACGGCAGGCCGTGGCCGCTTTTGGGGGCCGCATGCTGCAAAACATCAGGGACAATTCTCAAGGCTGGATCGCCAAGACCATTATCGGGGGCTGCGTCGTTGTCATGGCGCTAGGAAGCTTCAATGCCATCATGCGGGCTTCCCACCACGAGAATGTCGCTGCCAAGGTGAACGGTGAAGACATCAGCCTCGGCGAGCTGCAGCGCGCTCAGGAGAACCAGCGGACGCAGCTGCAGCAGCGGCTGGGCAAAGACTTTGATGCCTCCGCGCTGGACGAAAAGCTCCTGAAGGACGCCGCTCTGAAGGGTTTGATCGAACGCCAACTGGTGCTGCAGGCCGCTCAGGGAGACAAGTTCGTCTTTTCGCAGCAGCAGGTTGACCAGCTGATTCTGCAGACCCCGGAATTCCAGGTGGATGGCAAGTTCAGCGCTGAGCGCTTCGACGAGTACGTGCGTCGAATGGGCGCCAGCCGCATGCAATTCCGCCAGATGCTCGAGCAGGAAATGCTTATCGGGCAGCTGCGCGCCGGTATTGCAGGTTCCGGTTTCGTGACCGATGCGGAGCTGCAGAGCTTTGCGCGTCTGGAGAAGCAGACCCGCGACTTTGCCACTCTGACCTTCAAGGCTGATCCGGCCAAAGCGGAAGTGTCGGACGCTGACCTGAAGAGCTACTACGACGCCCACAAGGCCGAGTTCATGAGCCCGGAGCAGGTCGTAATCGACTACGTGGAGCTGAAGAAGTCGTCCTTCTTCAACCAGGTCAGCGTGAAGGACGAGGACCTGCAGGCTCAGTATCAGAAAGAAATTGCCGGTCTGTCCGAGCAGCGCGATGCCGCACACATTCTCGTCGAGGTGAATGCCAAGCAGACCGAAGCCCAGGCCAAGGCCAAGATCGAGGCGCTCAAGGCGCGCCTGGACAAGGGTGAGGACTTCGCCAAGCTGGCCAAGGAAGCCTCCAACGACGTGGGTTCCGCGTCCAATGGCGGTGACCTGGGTTACGCTGGCCGCGGTGTTTACGACCAAGCCTTCGAAGATGCCCTGTACGCCCTGAAGAACAAGGGTGACGTTTCCGCCCCGGTTCGTACGCAATACGGTTGGCACCTGATCAAGCTGATGGGTGTGCAGGCGCCGGATGTACCCAGCTTCGCAAGCCTGAAGCCCAAGCTTGAGCAGGATCTGAAAAGCCAACTGGTCGAGCAGCGCTTCGTTGAAGTAGGCAAGCAGCTCGAAAGCTCCGCCTACGAGGCATCCGACCTAAGCCAGCCGGCCCAGGAGCTGGGGCTGAAGGTGGAAACCAGCAAGCCGTTCGGCCGCGAAGGCGGCGAGGGCGTGGCTGCCAATCGTCAGGTGGTGCAGTCGGCATTCAGCACCGAGGTGCTGGAAGACGGCGCCAACAGTGGTGCGATCGAGCTGGATCCGGAAACTGTGGTCGTACTGCGCGTTAAAGAGCACCACAAGCCTGAGCAGCAGACTCTGGAGCAGGTTGGTGCGCCGATTCGCGAGCAGGTCAAGCGCGACCATGCTGCCGCGGCGGCCAAGGCTGCTGGCGAAGCTCTACTGGCTGGCCTGCGCGATGGCAAGACGCCGATCGCCCAGGCGCAAAACGGTCAGACCTGGAAGGTCGTCGAGGCCGCTTCGCGCAGTCAGGAAGGTGTCGACCCGCAGCTTCTGCAAGCGGTCTTCCGTATGGCGCGTCCGGCCAAGGCCGATCAGCCGACGTTCTCTGGCATCACCCTGAACAATGGCGATTACGTACTCGTTCGCCTGAATGGTGTCAGCGAACCGAGCGCCACCCTGAGCGACCAGGAGAAGGCCATGTATCGCCAGTTCCTGGCTTCGCGCAGCGGTCAGGAAGACTTCGCTGCCTTCCGTCGCCAACTGCAAGACCAGGCTAAGATCGAGAAGTACTGATCTACAGCCTGTATGGAAAGGGGCGCTTATCAGACTGTGTGAAAACCTAGCCGTCTGAGCACAAGCCAAAGACACTGCCCGTATCGATCGATACGGGCATTGTCGTTCATGGGCTATATCCGCGGTGAAGGGCGTGATCAGGGCAGCTTGTTTCCAGTGTCGCTGGATGAGTGGGTTCCCGAAGAACATCTGGTCCGCGTGATCGAGGCCTATGTGGCGCGGCTGGATCTGCAGCGGCAGGGCATCAGCAAGGCGCAGGCGAGCAAGGTCGGACGCCCGGCCTATGATCCGGCCGACCTGCTCAAGCTGTACCTATATGGCTACTTCCAGCGCATTCGTTCCTCGCGCCGACTGGAAGCCGAATGTCAGCGCAATGTCGAAGTGATGTGGCTGCTGGGCCGACTGGCGCCGGACTTCAAGACCATTGCCGACTTCCGCAAGGACAATGGCGCGGCGTTTCAGGCGAGCTGTCGTGCAGTTTTGCCGCCAGATCGGGTTGCTCGGTGGTCAGTTGGTGGCCATCGATGGCAGCAAATTCCAGGCGTGCGAGGATGCGGGCATCACGGCGTATGTACCGCCGAACCGTGGCGTTAACAATCATGGCAACGGCACGGCGCTGTTCGATCGCAGCGCCTTTACCTACGACGTGGATCATGACTGCTATCAGTGCCCGGCAGGCCAGTGGCTCCTGCTCAAACAGGCACGAGGCACAGAGAGGCTTTATGCGATCGCCGGCGACTGCCGCGCTTGCCCTTTGAAGGCGCGCTGTACGAATAGCCAGCGTCGCCATCTCAGCCGGCATGCCCATGAATCCGCTTTCGAGCGCATGCTGCAACGCCTGAAGGCCCGGCCGGAGATGACGGTCGGGCGCCGGGCGATCGTCGAACACCCCTTTGGCAACCTGAAACAGTGGGTATTCGGCAACGGCCGCTTCCTGCTGCGGCAGCTAGCGGGAGCCAGGACAGAGATGGCCCTGGCCGTGCAGGCCTACAACCTCAAACGTGCGATTCAGGTACTCGGCTCTCGGCGCCTGATTGAGTTGATGGCCTGAGGCTCTCCAGAAACACCAACGCCCCGAATCGGTCGGGGCGTTGGTATGGCCTCGCTCTCAGCGTGTTCTCACACAGCCTGATAAGCGGCCTATCTCGTGGGCGGGAGGGGAGTGTTATTCCTCGTCCAGCTGCCCCATCGCGGTGGTGTTGAAGCCGCCGTCGACGTAGAGGATCTCGCCGCTGATGCCGCTGGCCAGGTCGGAGCAGAGGAAGGCGCCGGCATTGCCGACTTCCTCGATGGTCACGTTACGGCGCAGGGGGGTCTGGCGCTCGTTAGCGGCGAGCATCTTGCGGAAGCTCTTGATGCCCGAGGCGGCGAGGGTGCGGATGGGGCCTGCGGATACAGCGTTGACGCGGGTGCCTTCCGGGCCGAGGCTGCCGGCCAGGTAGCGTACACCGGCTTCCAGGCTGGCCTTGGCCATGCCCATGACGTTGTAGTTCGGCATGGTGCGTTCGGCGCCCAGGTAGGAAAGGGTCAGCAGGCTACCGTTGCGGCCTTGCATCATCTCGCGTCCGGCCTTCGCCAGGGCGACGAAGCTGTAGGCGCTGATGTCGTGGGCAATCCTGAAGCCTTCGCGGGTGGTGACAGCGGTGAAGTCGCCGTCGAGCTGGTCGCCCGGGGCGAAGCCAACGGAGTGGACGATGATGTCCAGGCCATCCCACTTCTTGCTCAGCTCTTGGAACACGGCTTCGATTTCGGCGTCGTTGGCGACGTCGCACGGGAAGCACAGGTCAGCGCTGGAACCCCAGCCGGCGGCGAACTCTTCGACGCGGCCCTTGAGCTTTTCGTTCTGGTAGGTGAAGGCGAGCTCTGCGCCCTCGCGGTGCATTGCCGCGGCGATACCGGAGGCGATGGAGAGTTTGCTGGCGACACCGACGATCAGCGCGCGTTTACCGGCGAGAAAACCCATGTTCGTTCCTTCCTCTTTCAGGTCATTCATCAATCGCTTCTGCCGGGGCCATGAAAGCGGCTTCCAGCAGTTGCTGTGTGTAACGGTGGCTAGGCGCAGTGAAGATCTCCTGCGCCGGGCCGCTTTCGACCACCTTGCCCTGTCGGATCACCAGCAACTGGTGGCTCAGGGCCTTCACCACCGCGAGATCGTGGCTGATGAACAGGTAGGTCAGGTTGTACTTGGCTTGAAGATGGCGCAACAGCTCCACCACCTGGCGCTGTACCGAGCGGTCGAGCGCCGAGGTGGGCTCGTCCAGCAGTATCAGCGCCGGTTTCAACACCAGTGCGCGGGCGATGGCGATACGCTGCCGTTGCCCGCCGGAAAACTCGTGGGGGTAGCGGTTCCGGGTTTCCGGATCCAGTCCCACCTCCACCAGTGCCTCTATGATCCTTTGTTGCTGTTCCTTCTCGTCACAAATTCCGTGAATCTCCAGGCCTTCGCCGACGATCTGGCCCACCGACAAACGGGGGCTCAGGCTGCCGAACGGATCCTGGAAGACCACTTGCATCTCGCGCCGCAGCGGTCGTACCTGGGCCTGGTTCATGGCGTCCAGGGCATTGCCCTCGAAGCGAATGCCGCCGCGGCTGTCGATCAGGCGCAGGATGGCCATGCCCAGTGTCGACTTGCCGGAACCGCTTTCGCCGACGATGCCCAGGGTCTGGCCCTGGCGTAGGCTGAATGCGATACCGTCCACGGCCTTGACGTGGTCCACCGTGCGCCGGAACACCCCTTTCTTGATCGGGAACCAGACACGCAGGTCGTCCACCTCCAGCAAAGTCGGCCCCGGCGGATTCTCCACCGGACCTCCCCGCGGCTCCGCTCCGAGCAGTTCCCGGGTATAGGGATGCTGCGGAGACTGGAACAGGTTTTCACAGGACGCTTGTTCGACGATGCAACCGCGCTGCATGACACATACCCGATGCGCAATTCTTCGCACGAGGTTCAGGTCGTGGGTAATCAGCAGCATGGCCATGCCCAGCCGGGCCTGCAGTTCGCGCAGCAGATCGAGGATCTTCAGCTGCACGGTGACATCCAGGGCTGTGGTCGGTTCGTCGGCAATCAGCAGTTCCGGCTCGCAGGCCAGCGCCATGGCGATCATCACCCGCTGTCGCTGGCCACCGGAGAGCTCATGGGGATAGGACTTCAGGCGCGTTGCCGGATCGGGGATGCCGACCAAGTCGAGAAGCTCCAGCGTGCGTTTGCGCGCCGCCTGGCCTTGCAGACCCTTGTGCAGGGCCAGCACCTCGCCGATCTGCTTCTCGATGGTGTGCAGGGGATTGAGCGAGGTCATCGGCTCCTGGAACACCATGGCGATGCGGTTGCCTCGAATGCCCCGCAGTTTGCGTTCCGGGGCTTGCAGCAGATCCAGCTCGCCGTAGCGGACGCTACCGCTGGGATGACGTGCGGTGGGGTAGGGCAGCAGGCGCAGGATGGAGTGGGCAGTTACGGACTTGCCGGAGCCGCTTTCGCCGACCAGGGCCAGGGTTTCCCCCCGGCGGATGTCGAAGCTGACTTTGTCTACCGCATGCACGATCTCGTTGCCGCTGGAGAAATCCACCGAGAGGTCGCGGATCTCGATGAGGTTGTCGTTAGGTTGCACAGAGGCGCTCATCTCACTTCCTCGGGTCGAATGCGTCGCGCGCTGCTTCGCCGATGAATACCAGCAGGCTAAGCATCAGGGCGAGTACGGCGAAGGCGCTGATGCCGAGCCAGGGCGCCTGCAGGTTGGATTTGCCCTGAGCGACCAGTTCGCCCAGGGACGGAGAACCAGCGGGCAGGCCGAAGCCGAGGAAGTCCAGCGAGGTCAGGGTGGCGATGGCGCCGGTCAGGATGAACGGCATGAAGGTCAGGGTGGAGATCATCGCGTTGGGCAGGATGTGGCGGAACATGATGGTGCCGTTCTTCATGCCCAGGGCGCGGGCTGCGCGCACATATTCGAGGTTGCGGCCACGGAGGAATTCCGCGCGCACCACGTCGACCAGGCTCATCCAGGAGAACAGCAGCATGATGCCCAGCAGCCACCAGAAGTTCGGCTGCACGAAGCTGGCGAGGATGATCAGCAGGTAGAGCACCGGCAGACCGGACCAGATTTCCAGGAAGCGCTGGCCGAGCAGGTCGACCCAGCCGCCATAGAAGCCCTGCAGGGCGCCAACAAACACGCCGATCACCGAGCTCAGGGCGGTCAGCACCAGGGCGAAGAGTACCGAGATGCGGAAGCCGTAGATCACCCGGGCGAGCACGTCGCGCGCCTGGTCGTCGGTACCCAGCCAGTTTTCCCGGGTCGGTGGCGACGGCACGGGGACGCGCAGGTCGTAGTTGATGGTGTCGTAGCTGTAAGTGATGGGCGGCCAGAGCACCCAGGCGTTCTTGTCGGTGAACTGCTGGCGCATGTAGGGCGCCTTGTAGTTGCCTTCGAGCGGGAACTCGCCGCCGAACACGGTTTCGGGATAACGCTTGAACGCCGGGAAGTACCACTGGCCGTCGTAGTGGACGACGAGCGGTTTGTCGTTGGCGATGATTTCCGCACCCAGGCTCAGGGTGAAGAGCACGAGGAACAGCCAGAGCGACCACCAGCCGCGCTTGTTGGCCTTGAAGCGCGCCCAGCGGCGCTGGTTCATCGGGGACAGGCGCATCGCATCACTCCCGGTTCTCGAAGTCGATGCGCGGATCGACCAGTGTGTAGAGGACGTCGCTGACCAGCTTCATGACCAGGCCGAACAAGGTGAAGATGAACAGGGTGCCGAAGACCACCGGGTAGTCGCGGTTGAGCGCCGACTCGAAGCTGAGCAGGCCGAGGCCGTCGAGGGAGAAGATCACCTCGATCAGCAGCGATCCGGTGAAGAACACGCCCAGCAACGCCGAAGGGATGCCGGCGATGATCAGCAGCATGGCGTTGCGGAATACATGGCCGTAGAGCACCTGGCGCTCGGTCAGGCCCTTGGCGCGTGCGGTGACCACGTACTGCTTGCCGATCTCGTCGAGGAAGCTGTTCTTGGTCAGCAGGGTGATGGTGGCGAAGTTGCCTATCACCAGTGCGGTGATCGGCAGGGCGAGGTGCCAGAAGTAGTCCTTGATCTTGCCGAAGGTACTGAGCTGGTCGAAGTTGTTGGAAGTCAGGCCGCGTAGCGGGAACCAGTCCCAGTAGCTGCCGCCGGCGAACAGCACGACCAGCAGGATGGCGAACAGGAAGGCCGGGATTGCGTAGCCGACGATGATCGCCGAGCTGGTCCAGATATCGAACTGGCTACCGTTGCGCACGGCCTTGGCGATGCCCAGTGGGATGGACACCAGGTACATGATCAGGGTGCTCCACAAGCCCAGCGAGATGGACACCGGCAGCTTCTCGATGATCAGATCGGTGACCTTGGCGTCGCGGAAGAAGCTGGTGCCGAAGTCCAGGTGGCAGTAGTTCTTGAGCATGATCCAGAAGCGCTCGGGCGCCGGCTTGTCGAAGCCGTACATGCGCTCGATCTCTTTCACCAGCTCCGGGTCCAGGCCCTGGCCGCCGCGATAATGCGAGGAGCCGCCTGAGGCGAGCTCGCCGCCGCCACCTGCAATGCGCCCGGTGGCGCCGCCGGCGGCGTTGTTGATGCCTTCGAGCTTGGCGATCATCTGGTCCACCGGGCCGCCGGGAGCGGCCTGGATGATGATGAAGTTGATCAGCAGGATGCCGAACAGGGTCGGGATGATCAGCAACAGGCGGCGCAGGATATAGGCCAGCATCAGCGAGACTCCTGCTGCGCCGTAGCGGTGGAAGGTTCGGCGTTTTCACGCGCCTGCCACCAGGTCATCAGCGCATAGCTGTAGGGCGGCAGCTTCTGCGGATGGGCCAGGCGGTTCCAGTACGCCAGTCGCCAGGTGTCCAGGTACCAGTTGGGGACCACGTAGTGTCCCCATTGCAGGGCGCGGTCCAGGGCGCGGGCGTGATGCACCAGCGAGTCACGCGAGTCGGCGGCGATCAGGCCCTCGACCAGTGCATCGACCGCCGGATCGCGCAAGCCGATGAAGTTGCGACTGCCGGGATTGTCGGCGCTGCTCGAATGCCAGAACTCACGCTGCTCGTTGCCTGGTGAATTGGACTGAGGCCAACTGGCGACCATCATGTCGAAGTCGCGCGAGCGCAGCCGATTAACGTACTGGGAGACATCGACCAGGCGAATCTGCAGGTCGATGCCCAGTTCGGACAGGTTGCGCTTGAAGGGCAGCAGCACGCGCTCGAAGTCAGCCTGGGCCAACATGAACTCGAAACTCAGCGGCTTGCCGTCGGGGTCGACCATGCGGTCGTCGACGATCTTGTAGCCGGCGTCGAGCAGCAGGCGATAGGCCTTGCGCTTCTGTTCGCGAATGATGCCGCTGCCGTCGCTTTCCGGCGGCTCGAAGACGCTGTCGAAGACCTGCGGCGGCAGCTTGTCGCGAAGCGGTTCGAGGATCTTCAGTTCCTCGGCGTCTGGCAGTGCGTGGGCGGCCATTTCGGAGTTCTCGAAATAGCTGCGGTCGCGCTTGTAGGAGCCGAAGAACATCTGCTTGTTGGTCCACTCGAAGTCGAACAGCAAGCTGATGGCTTCGCGCACGCGCACGTCCTTGAATACCGGGCGGCGCATGTTGAAGACGAACCCTTGCATGCCCCAGGGATTGTCGTTGGGCAATTCCTGGCGAACGATGCGTCCGTCGCGCACGGCTGGCGAGTCGTAGGCGGTGGCCCAGTTCTTGGCGATGCGCTCTTCGTTGAAGTCGAACTGTCCGGCCTTGAAGGCTTCCAGGGCGACGGTGAGGTCGCGGTAGGAGTCGACGACCACGGCATCGAAGTTGTTGAAGCCGCGATTCACCGGCAGGTCCTTCGCCCAGTAGTCCTTGACCCGCTCGTAGCGAATCGAGCGTCCCGGGTCGACCTTGGCCACGCGATAGGGACCGCTGCCCAGCGGCGGCTCCAGGCTGGTCTTGCCGAAGTCGCGGCTGTCCCACCAGTGCTTGGGCAGGATCGCGATTTGCCCGAGGATCAACGGCAGTTCGCGGTTGCCCGCACGCTTGAAGTCGAAGCGAACGCGCAGTCGATCTTCGGCTACCACCTTGTCGACGTCCGCATAGTAGTTGCGGTACATCGGGTCGCCCTTTGTCATCAGGGTGTTGAAGGTGAAGACCACGTCTTCGGCGGTCACCGGGGTGCCGTCGGCGAAGCGCGCCTGCGGTCGCAGAAAGAAGCGCACGAAGCGTTGTTGTGGGTCCTTTTCGATCTTCTCGGCGAGCAGTCCGTATTCGGTGAAGGGCTCGTCCAGCGAGTGGAAGGTCAGGGTGTCGTAGACCAGGTTGATCTGCGACGCCGGATTGCCCTTGGGAATGAACGGATTGAGGCTGTCGAAGCCTCCGAAGTCGGAGAGTCGCAGGGTGCCGCCTTGCGGCGCCTTGGCGTTGACGTAGTCGAAGTGCTGGAAGTCGGCGGGGTACTTCGGTGGTTCGTCGTAAAGGGTGATGGCGTGCTGCGGGGCGGCTTGCGCCAGAGTCGCCAGACCCAACAGCGCGGCGGCCAGAATGCGGCGCATCATGGGCGCATCTCCCGGCAGGCAGCGCGTCGGCTTCCAAGAATCCCTGCGGCGAGGCTGGCCGACTCGAGAAGGTGCGCGGGAATCAGGGGTGGGTGCTTGGGCATCATGCAGTCGTCGGGTCCATTCGGGATGGCGTTGTTTGTACTGGGTCCGGTCCGCCTTGCGCAAGCGCGGCAAGCGCCACCCGGCGCATTTGGCGCGGGGCGACCGGGAGGATTCGGCATCAGGAAGCGAATAGACCGGGACTGACCCGCCGAGGTTTCCGCAAAGGGAACGAGATTCGCGTCGCAATTCGTTTGCCGTTGACGGCCACAGGCATGCAGGACGTCGGAGCGCGAAGCTATACCGGCCCGAGTTCTTCTAAAGTAACAGCTTGTTTCTCCAGCAAAAGTATATGCTGAATGGGCATAATGCCATTGCAGCGTCAGAGCACCTCAAACGCATTTTCGAGGGTTGTCCCGTGAACACCGCCAAACAGGGGCTGGACTATTGGATCGAGCGCCTCAGCGAGGCCGAGCTGCCGGCCTTGGCCGCGGTGGTTCAGGACCTGCAGCAACTTGCCGCGCACGATCAGTCGTCGGTACGGCAACTGGCGGAAGTGCTGCTGCGCGATGCCAGCCTGACCTCCCAGGTGCTGCGGGTTGCCAACAGCGTCTACTACAACCCCTCGCAGGAAAGCATCCGTACCATTTCCCGCGCGATCGTACTGATCGGCTTCGAGAACGTGCGGCTGATCGGGCTTTCGGCCTGCCTGATCGACCAGTTGCTGGGCAAGGAACCGCGCGAACAGCTGCTGGAGCTGCTCGCGCGTGCTTTCCATGCTGCCGTTCAGGCGCGCAACCTGGCGGGTTTCGTGCTCGCTCGCGAGCAGGAGGAAGTGTTCATCTCCGCGCTGCTCTACAACGTCGGAGAGCTGGCTTTCTGGGGCGGCGGCGGTGAGCAGGCCGATATGCTTTCGGCGCTCCTTCGGCAACCTGGGCAGGAGCAGGAGGCTGCGGTGCGCCAGGTGCTGGGGATCAGCTTCCGCCAATTGACGACGGGCCTGATGCGCAGTTGGGGATTGGGTGAGAGCCTCGGGATGGCGGCGTCCGGAGGCTCCCCGCGTGATCCGGCTTCACGCGCCGTGGCTTTGGGGGTGCGGATCAGCGAGGCAGCACTGGATGGCTGGGACTGCCCCGAAATGGAAAAGCTCGTTGACCAGGTCGCGCAGTTCACTCAGTTGCCACGCGAGGAAGTGCTGCCGCTGATTCTGGCAAACGCCGAAGAGGCCGTTAAGGTGGCGGCGACCTTCGGTGCCAGTCGGCTGTGCAAGCTGATCCCGCAGACCGACCCGGAGCAGATCCGTCTGCAACAGGAACGGCGTCGTGCGGCGTTGCTCCAGCCGGATCTGGATCAAATGCGTCGCTGCCTTCAGGAGCTGGGCACGCTCGCCGGTGCGCCAGCGGGCATCGAGGCGGTGCTCGACAATCTGGTCGACGGACTACACCGCGGTGCGGGCCTGGAGCGCGTGATGGTGGCGGTGCTGGCCGAGCAGCAGACGCGCTATCGCGTGCGCCGGGCTGCCGGCGAGGGGAGTGACGCGTGGCTGGCGAATTTCGAGCTGCCTGTCGGCAAGGGCGCCGATGCGCACCTCTTCGACTACGTGCTCAAGAGTCGCGAACCGGTGTGGATGGGCGTTCCCGTCAGCTACGGACTGAGCGATCTGGTCAGCCAGACGCTGCGCCAGCACCTGGGGCAGGGCATGTTCTTCATTGCGCCCTTGCTGGCCGGCAAGCGACAGGTCGGTGTGCTCTATGCCGATAACCGCCCATCGGGGCGCGCGCTGCTGCATGAGCAATACGTGGCCTTCCGGCATTTCACTCAGGCGGTGGGGCGCTGCCTACAGGCCCTTAGCCAGCGCTGAGGGCTGGGCATCAGCGGCTGGCGGTATCGAGGTATAGGGTCAGGGTCTGGCCCGGCTTGAGGGCGTGGGCGCTGCGCGGGTTCCAGCGCTTGATGTGCTGCATCTCGACGTTGAAGCGCTTGGCGATCAGGTACATGGAATCGCCGCGTTGGACCTTGTAGTAGGTCGCCGCTTCTTTGGGCTTCTGTGCCTTGTCGTTGCTGGAGGCGCGCGCCATCAGCTGGCTGCCGCTCTGCAGCTTGAGGGTCTGGCCAGGCTTGATGCCGTGGCTGTCGAGATTGTTCCAGCGCTTCAGGTCGTCGACGCCGACACCGGTTGAGCGGGCGATCTGCCAGAGGTTCTCGCCACTTTTTACCTTGTAGGTCCGGCTCGGCGCCGGGCGCGTCTCGGCCCTGGCCAATTGCGGCGGGCTTGCCGGCTCGGCCAGGTTGCCAGTGCCGCGGCCTGGGATCAGCAGGGCCTGGCCATGGCGCAGGCGACCATTACCCAGGCGATTGCTGTTCTTGAGTTCGGCAACGCTGACGTCGAAGCGCTTGGCGATGCTGGCCAGGCTGTCGCCGCGGCGCACCTTGTACTGCTTCCAGCTCACCAATTCCTGCGGCTTGAGCGTGGCAAGGCCGGCCTTCAGGGTTGCCGCCTTGGCCTTGGGCACCAGCACCTGTTGCGGGCCATCCAGCGTAACGCGGCGAGTGAACGCGGGGTTGAGCTGGTAGAGCTCGTCGGCGTCGACGTCGGCAAGGGCCGCGATTCGGTTCAGGTCCAGGCCCGGTTTGATCTTCACCGCCTTGAAATAGGCTTCGTTGGCGATTGGGTTCAGGTTGATGCCGTAGGCCTGGGGCGACATCACCAACTGCGACAGGGCCAGCAACTTGGGTACGTAGTCCTGGGTTTCTTGCGGCAGCGAAAGGTTCCAGTAGTCGGTCGGCAGGCCGAGCCGCTGGTTGCGTTCGATCGCCCGGCTCACCGTGCCTTCGCCGGCGTTGTAGGCGGCCAGCGCGAGCAGCCAGTCGCCGTTGAACATGTCGTGCAGGCGGTCCAGGTAGGTCAGCGCGGCGTTGGTCGAGGCCTTGATGTCGCGGCGGCCGTCGTACCAGCTGGTCTGGCGCAGGTTGAAGTGGGTGCCGGTGGCCGGCATGAACTGCCAGAGGCCAACCGCTTGCGCGCGGGAGATCGCCAGGGGGTTGTAGGCGCTCTCGATCATAGGCAGCAGCGCCAGTTCGAGCGGCATGTTGCGCGCTTCCAGGCGTTCCACCACGTAGTGCATGTACGGGCCGCCACGCTCGGTGGCCTGCTCGATGAAGTCCTGGTTGCTGACGTACCACAGGCGCTGACGCTCGATGCGCGGGTTGTTGTCGGTGGCGTCGGCTTGTAGCTGGAAACCGTGGCGTACGCGAACCCAGATGTCGCTGTCATCGGCATAGGCCGGGTTGAACTGAACGTCGACGGCGCGTGGTGCAGCGGGTTTGTAGCTGGCGTCCTGGGAGGCCATATGGCCGCTGGTCTGGCAGCCGGCCAGGGCGCCGGCGCCAAGCAGAATGGAGACTCGTATGGCACGAGCCAATGCGTCTAGATCGCTGGTCTTACTGGTCTTTGGCGGCATTGGCTGATGACTGTGTCCGGGGTAAAAATTTCGGGGATTCTAAAAACCGTCCCGGAGATGGTCAAGATTTCGCCAGACCTTAGAAGCTGTCCTTCCACTGCCGAATCACCGCAAAGACCTCTGCGGGACTGAGGATTTGCTCGCCTTTCCGCTCGTCGGCTGCCTGTCGCACGCTGCTTTCCGCGACCCGCAGGAAGGGGTTGGTGGCGCGTTCCAGGGCAATGTTCGAGGGCAGGCTGATGCGGCCCTGTTCGCGCCAGGCGGTGACTTCGGCAAAGCGCGCAGCCAGCTGCGGGTTCTCCGGCTCCACGGCGCGGGCGAAGCGCAGGTTGCTCAGGGTGTATTCGTGGGTGCAGTAGACGCGCGTGGTGCCGGGCAGGGCGGCCAATCGACTCAGCGAGTTTTGCATTTGCGCAGGCGTGCCTTCGAACAGGCGTCCACAGCCGCCGGCGAACAGCGTGTCGCCGCAGAACAGCAGGGGCGCGTCGGCGTCGTCATGGAAGTAGGCGATGTGCCCGAGGGTGTGGCCGGGAACGTGCAGCACCTTGAAGGCGAGGCCGAGCACTTCCACCTCGTCGCCATCCTCCAACGCCTGATCGCAGGCGGGAATGCGCTCGCCGGCCGGGCCCAGGACTCGTGCGCCGAAACCTTCCTTGAGACGGGCTACGCCACCGACGTGGTCGTGATGGTGGTGGGTCACCAGGATGTCGCTGAGTGTCCAGTCCGGATGGGCGGCGAGCCAGGCCTCTACCGGCGCGGCGTCGCCCGGGTCGACCACCGCGCAGCGGCGTTGCGCGGCATCCTGCAGGAGCCAGATGTAGTTGTCGGAAAAGGCGGGGAGGGCGTCGATCTGTATCATGGTCGGAAGTCGCTAAGCAGGATGGGTTGGCGCATAGTTAGCGCAATGGTCCGCCCTGCGAGCGCCGCTGTCGAGTCGTGGGACGGATGCCGAGTGGCTGCAGGGGGTACGTATGGAACGGGAAGCGTTTGCCCAGGCCGATGCCGACTGGCTGGAGCTGATCGCCGAAGCGCGGGACTGGCTGCAGGGGCCCGTGGGCGGAATGATGCTGGCCGAGGAGCAGCGCCTGCTCACCGATGAGCTGGCACGATACTTCGGCGGCTACCTGGTGCACTACGGGCCGCACGCCGAGCTGCCGGCGAGCACCGGCAACATCCAGCGCGGAGTGCGTCTCGGGCCGCCGCTGCCGGGCGTCGAGATCGCCTGCGACGAATGCGCCTGGCCGCTGGGTGAACACGCAGCCGACGTAGTGCTGCTGCAGCATGGGCTGGACTTCTGCCTGTCGCCTCACCGCTTGCTGCGCGAGGCCGCGCGCAGCGTCCGGCCCGGCGGACACCTGCTGGTGCTCGGGGTGAATCCGCGTAGCGCCTGGGGCGTGCGTCACTACTTCGCCCGCGACGGCTTGCGCAGGGCGCGCTGCATTTCCCCAGGAAGGGTCTGCGACTGGCTTAACCTGCTGGGCTTCGCGCTGGAGAAACGCCGCTTCGGATGCTATCGTCCGCCGCTTGCTTCGGCGCTCTGGCAGGCCCGACTGGCGCCCATAGAGCGCTGGGGCAAGGGGCTGAAGGGTGCCGGCGCCGGCTTCTATCTGCTGGTTGCGCGCAAGCTGGTGGTCGGACTACGACCGCTGCGCCAGCCACGCCGCGAGGCACGTGGCCAACTGGTGCCGCTGCCGGTGGCCAAGGTCAGCCGGCGAGATTCCAAACTCTAGCGTCGTCCCGTTGCGGGGCCCTCCCTTGCGCCGGATGCACCTTAGTGCCGGGCGCGGATGAGCCTTTGCTGCCTGGCGGCGGACTGAAGGTGTTATGAGCGAAGAAGAAAAGGTCGTGATCTATACCGACGGCGCCTGCAAGGGCAATCCCGGCCGCGGTGGCTGGGGGGCAGTGCTCTTCTACAAGGGCGCCGAGCGCGAGCTTTGGGGGGGCGAGGTGGAGACCACCAACAACCGCATGGAGCTGACCGCCGCCATCATGGCCCTGGCGGCGCTCAAGCGCTCCTGCGAGATTCGCCTGGTCACCGACTCCGAGTACGTCATGAAAGGTATCAAGGAGTGGCTGCCGAACTGGAAGAAGCGCGGCTGGAAGACTGCCGCCAAGCAGCCGGTGAAGAACGCCGACCTGTGGCAGGCACTGGATGAGCAGGTCAACCGGCATAATGTCGAGTGGCAGTGGGTGCGCGGGCACACCGGGCATCCGGGCAACGAGCGGGCCGACATGCTGGCCAACCGCGGCGTCGCCGAACTGCCGCGCTGAAGAATGCAACGGGCGCCCGGGTGGCGCCCTTCACGTTTTACCGAGCAGGGTTCTGAAAGATGCGCAGCGTCGTACTGGATACCGAAACCACCGGCATGCCGGTGACCGATGGTCACCGGATCATCGAGATCGGCTGCGTCGAGCTGGAAGGGCGGCGCCTGACCGGCCGTCATTTCCACGTCTATCTGCAGCCGGATCGCGAAGTCGACGAAGGCGCCATCGCGGTCCACGGCATCACCAATGATTTCCTGAAGGACAAGCCGCGCTTCCGCGAAGTCGCCGACGAGTTCTTCGAGTTCATCACCGGTGCGCAGCTGATCATCCACAACGCAGCGTTCGACGTCGGCTTCATCAACAACGAATTCGCCCTGCTGGGGCAGAGCGAGCGCGCCGAGGTCACCGACTATTGCTCGGTCCTCGATACCCTGCTGATGGCGCGTGAGCGTCACCCGGGCCAGCGCAACAACCTCGATGCCCTGTGCAAACGCTATGGCGTCGACAACTCCGGCCGCGACCTGCACGGTGCATTGCTCGACGCCGAGATCCTCGCCGACGTCTACCTGGCGATGACCGGCGGGCAGACCAGCCTGTCGCTGGCCGGCCAGGGCGCCGAGGGCGACGGCAGCGGGCGTCCCCAGGTCAGCGCCATTCGCCGCCTGGCTGCCGAGCGTGGCCTGACCCGGGTGATTCGTGCCAGCGACGAAGAGCTCGCGGCACATGCCGCGCGTCTGGCGGCGATCGAGAAATCCGCCGGCGGGCCGTCGCTTTGGGCGCAACTGGAGGCTTCCGCTCCACAGGAGTAACGCCCGATTTACCTGTAGGAACGACCCGCGGCCGCGCGTTTGTGAACAAGGTCCGTTCCTGCGGGGAAACGCCAATCCCTGTCGCCCGTGCGACCATTTGTTACAACGGTAAGCCAGCTGTATTTCCCTACATTTAGTAAGCCCATATTCTGCGAGGACAGACGGCAGAGTCCGTCAGCTTCCGGGGCTCACAAT
Organism: Pseudomonas sp. QL9; assembly: GCF_041409665.1. Taxonomy (NCBI): domain Bacteria; kingdom Pseudomonadati; phylum Pseudomonadota; class Gammaproteobacteria; order Pseudomonadales; family Pseudomonadaceae; genus Pseudomonas; species Pseudomonas sp. QL9. The sequence goes on along the minus strand of NZ_CP166971.1, from coordinate 635,058 downwards.
GTACAAAGACCTGAAATTCCCCATCCTCATCGTCCACCGCGACATCAAGGCCGACACGGTCGCGGGGGATCGCGTCCGCGGCATCGCCCGCGAGCTGGAGCAGGACGGCTTCAGCATCCTCTCCACTGCCAGTTCCGCCGAAGGCCGCATCGTCGCCTCGACCCACCATGGGCTGGCCTGCATTTTGGTCGCCGCCGAGGGGGCGGGGGAGAACCAGCGCCTGCTGCAGGACGTCGTCGAGCTGATCCGCGTGGCACGGGTACGCGCGGCGCAGCTGCCGATCTTCGCCCTCGGCGAGCAGATGACCATCGAGAACGCGCCGGCCGAATCCATGGCCGACCTGCATCAATTGCGCGGCATCCTCTACTTGTTCGAGGACACGGTTCCGTTCCTTGCCCGCCAGGTTTCGCGTGCTGCGCGCAAGTACCTGGAAGGGGTGCTGCCACCGTTCTTCCGCGCCCTCGTCGAGCACACTGCGCAGTCCAACTATTCCTGGCATACACCGGGGCACGGTGGTGGGGTGGCCTATCGCAAGAGCCCGGTGGGGCAGGCGTTCCACCAGTTCTTCGGGGAGAACACGCTGCGTTCGGACCTGTCGGTCTCGGTGCCGGAGCTGGGCTCGCTGCTCGACCACACCGGCCCGCTGGCCGACGCCGAGGCGCGCGCGGCGCGCAACTTCGGCGCTGACCACACCTTCTTCGTGATCAACGGCACGTCCACGGCGAACAAGATCGTCTGGCATTCCATGGTCTGTCGCGATGACCTGGTGCTGGTCGACCGCAACTGCCACAAGTCGGTGTTGCACTCGATCATCATGACCGGCGCCATTCCGCTCTACCTCTGTCCGGAGCGCAACGAGCTGGGCATCATCGGGCCCATTCCGCTGTCGGAGTTCAGCCGCGAGTCGATTGCCGCGAAGATCGCGGCCAGTCCGCTGGCCCGCGGGCGCGAGCCGAAAGTGAAGCTGGCGGTGGTGACCAACTCGACTTACGACGGCCTCTGCTACAACGCCGAGCTGATCAAGCAGACGCTGAACGGCAGCGTCGAGGTGCTGCACTTCGACGAGGCCTGGTACGCCTACGCCGCTTTTCACGAGTTCTACGACCGCCGCTACGGCATGGCGACCAGCCGCAGCGAACACGGGCCGCTGGTGTTCACCACGCACTCGACGCACAAGATGCTCGCCGCCTTCAGCCAGGCCTCGATGATCCACGTGCAGGACGGCGGTGCGCGGCGCCTGGACCGGGCGCGCTTCAACGAAGCCTTCATGATGCACATCTCGACCTCGCCCCAGTACGGCATCATCGCCTCGCTGGACGTTGCTTCGGCGATGATGGAAGGCACTGCTGGCCGCTCGCTGATCCAGGAAACTTTCGACGAGGCACTGAGCTTCCGCCGCGCGCTGGCCAATGTGCAGCAGAGCCTGGCGGCCGAGGACTGGTGGTTCTGCGTCTGGCAGCCGCCGGGTGTCGAAGGGACCGACGAGGTGCGGACGCGCGACTGGCTGCTTGCGCCCGACGCCGACTGGCATGGCTTCGGCGACGTGGCCAATGACTACGTGCTGCTCGACCCGATCAAGGTCACGCTGGCCACTCCCGGGCTCAATGCGGCCGGCAAGCTGGAAGAACACGGGATCCCCGCGGCAGTGGTCAGTCGCTTCCTCTGGGAGCGCGGCCTGGTGGTGGAGAAGACCGGCCTCTATTCCTTCCTGGTGCTGTTCTCCCTGGGCGTGACCAAGGGCAAGTGGAGCACCCTGGTTACCGAATTGCTGGAGTTCAAGCGCAGCTACGACCGCAATGCGCCGCTGGCCGAAGTCCTGCCCAGCGTGCTCCAGGCCGATGGCGCCTGCTACCTGGGCATGGGACTGCGCGATCTCTGCGAGCGCCTGCATGCCTGCTATCGCCAGCACGCCACGGCCAAGGCCATGAAGCGCATGTATACGGTGCTCCCGGAGGTGGCGATGCGCCCGGCCGACGCTTACGCCAAGCTGGTGCGCGGGGAGGTCGAGGCGGTACCGATCGACCAGCTGCTGGGGCGTATCGCGGCGGTGATGCTGGTGCCTTATCCGCCGGGCATTCCGCTGATCATGCCGGGCGAGCGCTTCACCGAGGAAACCCGCTCGATCCTCGATTATCTGGCCTTCGCCAGGATCTTCGAGCGCAGCTTCCCGGGCTTCGATTCGGACGTGCACGGCCTGCAATCGCAGGAAGTCGACGGAGAGCGCTGCTATACAGTGGAGTGCATCGTGGAAAACGCCGACAGCTGAGTCCGTCGTTGTACGTCGGACGGCTCTAAGGAGAGAGGATGAGCGGGGGAGGCGCTGCCAAGAAAGGCAGCATGGGGTTCTGGAGCTGCACCGCTCTGGTGGTCGGCAACATGGTCGGCTCAGGGGTGTTCCTGCTGCCGTCCAGCCTGGCTAGCTATGGCGGACTCAGTCTGTTCGGCTGGCTGGTGTCGAGCACAGGGGCAGTCCTGCTGGCGCTCACCTTCTCCCGCCTGGCGCGGCTCAACCCCGGCGCGGGCGGTCCATACGCCTACACCCGTGACGGCTTTGGCAGCTTTGCCGGCTACCTGTGCGCATGGACCTACTGGAAAGCCGCGTGGATCGGCAACGCGGCGATTTCCGTGACCCTGGTCGGCTACCTGCGGGTGTTCATCCCGGCGTTGGCCGATCCAGTGCTGATGGTCGCCACCGCCATCGGCTGCATCTGGTTCTGCACCTTCGTCAACTTGCGCGGCATCGCTGCATTTGCGGTGATGCAGAACCTGCTGACCGCGCTCAAGCTGATTCCGCTGCTGCTGATCGGCATCCTCGGCTGGACTCAGTTCCACGGGGAGTACCTGGTCATCCCGCCGGTGGAGCAACTGCCCAACATGGGCTATGCGCACGCTATCGCCACGACTGCGGCGCTGACCCTGTGGTCCTTCATCGGCCTCGAGTCGGCGACGGTACCGGCTGACGATGTGCGCGACCCCAAGCGCACCATTCCTCGCGCCACCCTGTTCGGCACCCTGGTGGCGGCCGCCGTCTACATACTGTCGATCACTGCGGTGCAGGGCTTGCTGCCGCCGGACGTGCTGGCCAAGTCCACCTCGCCGTTCGCCGATGCTGCGCGCCTGTTGCTCGGTGACTGGGGTTACTATCTGGTAGCCGGCGGTGCGGTGATCGCCTGCCTCGGCGCGCTCAACGGCTGGGTGCTGCTGCAGGGGCAGATCCCGGTCGCGCCGGCGCGTGACGGCCTGTTCCCGGAGTCCTTCAGCAAGCTCAACAAATACGGCGCACCGGCCAACGGGTTGTGGTCGTCGGGGCTGCTGGTGACGGTGCTGGTGCTGATCGACGGGCGTGGCGAGCTGGTCGAGGTGTTCAACGTCATCATCCTGCTCGGCACCATGACCGGCGTGGTGCCGTATGCCTTCTGCACTGCGGCGCTGCTTCAGCTTCTGGCGGTGCGTCCCGAATCCTTCTCGCCGCGCTCGCGGCCGCAACTGGTGGCGGTCGGCGCGCTGGGCTTCCTCTACTCGCTGTGGGCCCTCTACGGCACTGGCGAGCAGGCGATCTTCTGGGGCTTTCTGGTATTCATGGCGGGTATCCCGATGTATACCTGGCGGCAATGGCGGAACCGCCAGCAAGGCCTGCCCGTGGCCGTTTCCGAGTAGCTTGGCGGGGCTTGCGCCCTGCTGCATTCGGGGCGTGGCCTGCGTCACATAGCCTGGCATCGACTTTTGTCCTTGCCTTGTTATAGTGGCGCGTCACCACTACAAGACCTGCCGCGCACAGCAGAGCAGGGCACCTCCGAGGACCACCTCCGTGACCGAGTACAAAGCATTTCGCGTCGAGCTGGCCGAAAAGGTCGCCCACGTCATCATCAATCGCCCGGAAAAAATCAACGCGATGAACGCGGACTTCTGGCGCGAGATCGTCGACATCTTCCGCTGGGCCGACGAGACCGACGAGGTCCGCGTGGTGGTCATATCCGGCGCCGGCAAGCACTTCTCCGCCGGCATCGACCTGATGCTGCTGGCACAGGCCGGCAGCCAGCTGGGCAAGGACGTCGGCCGCAACGCCCGCAAGCTGCGCCGCACCATCCTCGAGCTGCAGGCTTCCTTCAATGCCATCGACGATTGCAGCAAGCCGGTGATCGCCGCGATCCAGGGCTACTGCCTGGGCGGCGCCATCGACCTGATCTCGGCGTGCGACATGCGTTACTGCAGCGAAGACGCGCAGTTCTCCATCAAGGAGATCGACATGGGCATGGCCGCGGACGTCGGCACTTTGCAGCGTCTGCCGCGCCTGATCGGCGATGGCGTCATGCGCGAACTGGCCTACACCGGGCGCATGGTCGACGCCAGCGAAGCGGCGCGCATCGGCCTGGTGAACCGCAGCTATGCCGACAGTTCGGCGCTGCTGGACGGCGTGTTCGAGATCGCCCGGCAGATCGCCGCCAAGTCTCCGATCGCCGTTCGCGGCACCAAGGAAATGATCCGTTACGCCCGCGACCATAGCGTCGCGGACGGCCTGGAGTACATCGCCACCTGGAACGCTGCGATGCTCCAGTCGGCTGACCTGCAGGCGGCCATCGCTGCGCACATGAGCAAGAAGCAGCCGGAGTTCGCCGACTGATGCCACTCTCCATTTCCGCGCAGGAGGCGCGCTAGGCCGATGGTCACCGGAGCCACCTCCCTCAGTCTGGTGCGCGACGAGCTGTTCGCCACCATGGAACAGGCCGAGCAGAACCTGGAGCAGTTCATTGCCGAGCGGCAGAACGGCAGCCTCCTGCAGCATGCTGTGGAATGCCTGGCGCAGATTCGCGGCACGCTCAACCTGATCGAGCTGGTCGGTGCCGAGCTGCTGGCCCAGGAAGCGCTGCAGCTGGCCACCGACATTCCCACCGGCGTCGGTGAGGAGCGCGATGGCCAACTCGCTGCGCTGGGCAATGCGCTCTACGTGCTGCGTCGTTATCTCGAGAACCTCGAGACCAATCGCCAGGAAATCCCCGAACTCCTTCTGCCGGCGATCAACGACGTGCGTCTCGCCGCCGGCCAGCCGATGTTGCCGGAGAGCTTCTTCTTCAGCGCGCGCCTGGATCTGCCGCGCCCGCCGGTTTCGCAAACCACTGCTGCGGTAGCCGACCCTGCGGGCGAAGTACGTCGCCTGCGCCACCTGTACCAGGCCGGCCTGCTCGGTCTGGTCCGCGAGCAGCCGCTCTACCCGAGCCTCAAAGCCATGGGGCGTGCCCTGGCAGGGCTGGATCAACTGCTCGGCCTGGGTGCGCGCACGCGCCTGTGCTGGGTAGGTGCGGGGGCTCTGGAATCGATGGTGGATGCGCAAATGCTGCCGCGCCGCACGCGCAAGCAGCTGTTCTCGCGCATCGACCGGGAGCTCAAGCAACTGCTGGCCAACGAGGCCTACGAGCCGCCACGTCAACTGCTCAAAGAGCTGCTCTATCTGACCGCGCTGGCGGACACCAAGGGGCCGCGCGCAAGCGAGCTCAAGGCGGTGTTCGGCCTGGCTCCCTTGCCGTTCACCGACCACCTGCTGGAGGACGAGTCGCAGCGCCTGTCCGGCCCGGGGCGCGAGGTGATGCGTTCGCTGTCCGTGGCGATCCGTGAGGAGCTGACCGCGGTCAAGGATCAGCTGGACCTGATCGAGCGCGGCGTATCCCAGGGCGATGCCCTGGCGACGCTGCACAGCCAGCTTGGCAAGCTGGGCAAGACCCTCGGCATGGTGGGCCTGAACTCCGCGGCCACCGCCTTGCAGACCCAGACGACGGTGGTTTCCGGCTGGGTAGCCAAGGGCGCCGTGGAGTCACCTGCGGCACTCAATACCCTGGCCGATGCGCTGCTCTATGTGGAAAGCATGGTCGCCAGCCTGGAGCACGGGCAGCGTCCCGGCACTCGCGCCGCTGCCGTCGACCTGAACGCTGAACCGTCCGCTGATTCCTTCGCCGTGCACCAACTGGCCGAGGCGCGTATCGTGGTGATTGATGAGGCGCAGGGCGGTCTGGCCTTGGCGAAGCGCGCGATCACTGCCTATCTGGAGTCCAACGGCGACAAGCTGCACCTGGCCAACGTACCGCTCAGCCTGCAAGCCGTGCGTGGCGGGCTCTGGTTCCTCGACCAGGTACGTGCCGCCGAGCTGGTTGGCGCCTGCGCCGACTACATCCAGCGGCAGATGATCGAGTCGACGCAGATGCCGTCGGAGCAGATGCTGGAAACCCTGGCCGATGCCCTGACCGGCCTTGAGTACTATCTGGAGGGTGGAGCCGTGCTGCGATTCGAAGGTCAGCCCCACGCACTGGACGTCGCCGCCGAGAGCGTGCGCGCCCTGGGCCTTGAGGTGGCCGCCTGATGCGTACCGGGCGTTGGCAATCGGCCTTGCTCGACCCGGCTGCCGCAGGTGGCTGGGCCCTGGCCCACTACAAGCAGCAGTTTCTCGGCGATGCCAATGGCGTGCTGTTTCCCCGCGAGTGGCTAAAGCGCCAGGACCTGCGCGTGCTCTCCGAGCATGGGGTAGGGCACTTCGATGGCGATGCCATCTACCTGCTGGAAGTGGATGCGCCGGAGCGCCTGGAAGGCTGCGACTGGATCGGTCTGCGTCATTTCATGCTGGAAGCCGACGAAGACCTGTTCGCCATGCTCGGCTTCGCCAGCCAGATCGGTACCTGGGCTCGCGAGAATCGCTTCTGCGGCAGTTGCGGCGCGCCGATGCAGCGGATGCCGCGCGACCGCGCAATGCGCTGCGAGACCTGTGATATCCAACGCTACCCGTTGCTCTCGCCGAGCATGATCGTGCTGGTCACCCGCGGCGATGAGCTTCTGCTGGCGCGTTCGCCACGCTTCGTGCCGGGCATGTACAGCACCCTGGCCGGCTTTTGCGAGCCGGGCGAGTCGGTGGAGCACTGCGTGGCCCGCGAGGTGCGTGAGGAAGTCGGTCTTGAGATCGGCAACATCCGCTACCTGGGCAGCCAGTCCTGGCCGTTCCCGCATTCGCTGATGCTCGGTTTCCACGCCGAATACGTCAGCGGCGAGATCGTCATGCAGCCGGACGAGATCGAGGATGCGCGCTGGTTCCGTATTGACGAGCTGCCACGCCTGCCGGCCGGGCGTTCCATTGCCCGCTACCTGATCGACGTCTTCCTGGCGCGCCGCGCCGGTCTTCCCGATCCCGTCCTGCCGGGCGGCGGTCACTGAACGCGGCGGCGCTCGCCGCCGCGTCCCCTCAAACGACGTTGAACCAGTGCTGCCAGGCCAGGCGCGCGGTCAATGCCAGCACTACTGTGATGAACACCGGGCGGATGAATTTGGCGCCACCGCCAATGGCCGTGCGTGCGCCCAGGTAGGCGCCAACCATCAGTGCGCTGCCCATGCACAGCCCGAGCAGCCAGATCACCTGACCCGAGGCGACGAAGACCGCCAGCGCCATGATGTTGCTGATGAAGTTCATGGTGCGTGCCACGCCGCTGGCGCGGACCAGGTCCAGCGGATACATCAGCAGGCTGCTGACGGTCCAGAAAGCGCCGGTGCCGGGGCCGGCCACGCCGTCGTAGAAGCCCAGTCCAAGACCTTGCGGCCACTGGCGTTTCTGGCCGACGCGGGCGTCGGCGTCCAGCGGCGCCTTGGGCGTGCCGCCGAACAGCATGTAGATACCGCAGGAGAACACCACCACCGGCAGCATGCGGTTGAGCCATTCCGCCGGCAGCAGGTGCGCGGCCCAGGCGCCGATGGCTGCGCCAATGGCGGTAGCGATCAGAGCGTTACGCCATTTCGCCGGGTGGAACAGCTTGCGCTTGTAGAAGGTGAAGCTGGCGGTCGCCGAGCCGAAGGTCGAGCTCAGCTTGTTGGTGCCCAACGCCAGGTGCGGCGGCACGCCAGCGGTGAGCAGGGCAGGGATGGTGAGCAGTCCGCCGCCGCCGGCAATGGCATCGATGAAGCCGGCGATGAACGCGACGACGGCGAGAATGGCGAGGGTCAGCGGGTCAACGGTGAGTTCGAGAAGCATGAAATGTACGACCTGGGTCCAAGGCTGCGACGGAGCGACTGGTGGCGCCGCCGAGGGCTGCGCATAATGCCGGCAATTCTACCTGCTAGGAACTGAATGCATGCAGTACGACGGTCTGGCCTGGACATTCGCGCTGGTCGCCCTGCTGGCGCTGCTGGTCGCCGCCCGAATCCTCTTCGACCGCCATTGGTTCCTCGGCTGGCTGCGCGGCTGCGCTGGCCTGGCCTTCGTCGCGCTGGCCGTGTTGGTCGCGCTGGCTGCGTGGGACCTGCGCAGCTACCAGCCGCTCCCGGCAGACCGCCCGCTGGCCACGCTGAGCTTCCGCCAACTGGCGCCGCAACGCTTCGAGGTGAAGGTTCTGGAAGGCAACAGCGAGCGTAGCCTGGAGCTGGACGGCGATCTCTGGCAACTGGACGTGCGCATCATGCAGTGGAAGGGCCTGGCGGCACTGATCGGCCTCGCTCCTGGCTATCGCCTGCAGAGCCTCAGCGGGCGCTTCCTGGCCGTCGAACAGCAGAGCCAGGCGCGTCGCCTGGAACTCGCGAGCAGCGGCTCCGGTATCGATCTCTGGCGCTGGCTGCGCGATGGCCAGCACGACCTGCTGATCTTCAGGCCGCAGGCGGGGCGGGTGAGCTTCCTGCCGCTGGCCGACCAGGCGGTGTTCTCCGTGCATTCGGGGCCTGCGGGGTTGCAAGCCGAGCCGGTCAACCAGGCAGCAATCCAGGCGCTGCAGAACTGGCGGTAGGCGCGAGTCGGTAAATGAAAAAGGGAGCCCGAAGGCTCCCTTTTTCATGCCGCGATGGACCTCAGGAGAGGAAGCCGCCGTCGACGTTCAGTGCAACGCCAGTGGTGTAGCTGGAGGCGTCGCTGGCGAGGTACAGCACGGTGCCGGCCATCTCGCTCGGGTCGGCTACGCGCTTGAGCGGGATGCGTTGCAGGGCGACTTTGAGGATCGAGTCGTTCTTGGTCAGGGCCGAGGCGAACTTGGTGTCGGTCAGGCCCGGCAGCAGGGCGTTGCAGCGGATGCCGAACTGCGCGCATTCCTTGGCGAAGACCTTGGTCATGCTGATCACCGCAGCCTTGGTCACCGAGTAGATGCCTTGGAATTCGCCCGGGCTCACGCCATTGATCGAGGCCACGTTGATGATGCTGCCGCCGCCATGCTCCTTCATCAGCTTGCCGCCTTCGATGGACATGAAGTAGTAGCCGCGGATGTTCACGTCGACGGTCTTCTGGAAGGCCGACAGGTCGGTGTCCAGCACGTTGCAGAACTGCGGGTTGGTGGCGGCGTTGTTGACCAGGATGTCCAGGCGACCGAACTGTTCGCGGATCTGCGCGAAGACGCTCTGGATCTGCTCCATCTCGCCGATGTGGCAGGCGATTGCGGTCGCCTTGCCGCCAGCGGCGATGATCTCGTCGGCCACGGCCTGGCAGCCGTCGATCTTGCGGCTGGAGACGATCACGTGGGCGCCCTGCTGGGCCAGCAGCTTGGCGATGGCCTCGCCGATGCCGCGGCTGGCGCCGGAGACGAAGGCGATCTTGCCGTCGAGGTCGAACAGGTGGGTCTTGGACATGGGGTTCCCCTTGTTGTGATCGGTGTTACAGCGATGACTTGGCGATGACCTGCAGGCTCATCTGCTCCAGCAGCTTGTTCATGTGGATGAACTGAGCGAAGCGTTTATCCTGGGTCTGGCCGTGGAAGAAGCGGTAGTAGATCTGCTGCACGATGCCGGCCAGGCGGAACAGGCCGTAGGTGTAGTAGAAGTCGAGGTTCTGAATCTGCGGCAGGCCGGCGCGCTCGGCGTAGTAGTCGGCGAACTGCTGGCGGGTCAGCATGCCCGGCAGGTGGCTGGGCTGGCGGCGCATCAGTTGCACCGGCGCCGGGTCCTTGGCTTCGATCCAGTAGGCGAGGGTGTTGCCCAGGTCCATCAGCGGGTCGCCGATGGTGGTCAGTTCCCAGTCCAGCACGCCGATGATGCGCATCGGGTCCTTCGGGTCGAGGATGACGTTGTCGAAGCGGTAGTCGTTGTGGACGATGCCCGGCTTGTGGTGGTCGGCCGGCATCTTCTCGCGCAGCCAGGCCTTGACCGGCTCCCAGCTCGGCGCATCGGGCGTCAGGGCCTTCTCATAGCGGTCGGTCCAGCCGGCGATCTGGCGCGCCACGTAGCCTTCGGGCTTGCCCAGGTCGGCCAGGCCGCAGGCGACGTAGTCGACGTTGTGCAGTTCGACCATGCGGTCGACGAAGTTCTTGCACAGCTGGTTGGTCTGCTGCTCGTCGAGCTTGAGCTCCGGCGGCAGGTCCGCGCGCAGGATGATGCCGTTGACCCGCTCCATGACGTAGAACTCGGCGCCGATCACCGACTCGTCGGTGCAGTGCACGTAGGCCTTCGGGCAGTAGGGAAAGCCGGCGTTGAGTTGGTTGAGGATGCGGAACTCGCGGCCCATGTCGTGTGCCGATTTGGCCTTGTGGCCGAACGGCGGGCGGCGCAGCACCAGCTCGTGGCTGGGGTATTCCAGCAGGTAGGTCAGGTTCGAGGCGCCGCCGGGGAACTGGCTGATCTTGGGTTCGCCCTGCAGGCCCGGAATATGGGCCTTCAGGTAGGGATCGATGACTGAGGCGTCGAGTTCTTCGCCTTGGCGGATGCGGGTGGACTGGTCTGTCAGCGACATGCTTATCCCTTCTCGTGGGCGGTGGCTGCGGGCGCAGCGACTCTCGGGAACATCATGCAGGGCAATGATGGCGCCCCGAGATAATTGGCTAATCTAATGCTCACCCAGGGCCCCTACAAGAATGCGCGGCTGTTATTGGCGAGCGTGTTGGCCGTCGATCAAGCTGCCTGATTCGGCTTTCGGCGGGCCTTGCAGGCGAAAAAAAACCGGAGCCGCAAAGCTCCGGTTTTTCTGTGCTGGCTGGCAGCGTTCCGCGGATCAGACCGGGAACAGCTCGCCCAGCTTCATGGCCAGCATCATGTCGCCTTCGGCGCGCAGCTTGCCGGCCATGAAGGCTTGCATGCCGTCGGTCTCACCGCTGGTGATGCCCTTCAGGGTCTCGCTGTCCATGATCAGGGTGACGTTCGGGTTCGGCGCGTCGCCTTGTACGACTTCGCAGGTGCCATCCTTGACGACCAGGTAGTGGTTGTCGCCGTCTTCGATGTTGAACTGGAACACCAGGTCCAGGCCTGCGGCGGCGCCGGCGTTGAATTTGCTCTTCATGGTGGAGACGATGTCAGCAACGCTCATGGTTCTATCCCTTTTCTAGGTTTTCTCGCGCGCCCCGAGGGGCGCAGTGGGCCGGGCTCAGCGGTAGGTGATGAGCTCCGGCGCCTTCAACAGTTCCAGATGCACGTGACTGTTGAAGGAAGCCAGGGACACTTCGCTGCCGCGGAACTTCAGGCGGTTGAGCGAAGTGTTGACGATCTGCCAGTTCAGCTCGAAGGCCTTGATCGCCGGCATGCCGACGATCAGCTGGAGCAGGGCGGTGATGGTGCCGCCGGAGGTGAACACGGCAATGTTGTCGCGCCCGCTGGCCTGTTGCAGCAGGCGCTGCAGGCCGTCGTGCACGGTGTCGAGGAATTCCTGCCAGCTGACCAGGCCGTCCTTGTGGTGCTCGCCGGAAACCCAACGGGCGATGACGAAGGAGAACAGGCGCTGGAACTCGGCACGATGCTGCGCCGCATTGCGCAGGATGTGCAGGGCTTGGGGGTCGATTTCGAGCAGGTCGTCGAGATGCGCGCGGATCACCGCGTCGGCTTCGAATTCATTGAACGCCGCATCGATTTCCAGGTCGGGTACCGCCAGGCCGGCTGCGGCCATGCGCTGCAGTGCCGCTTCGGCAGTGTGGCGTTGGCGACGCAGGTCGCCGGCCAGGCAGCGGTCCAGGCGCAGGCCCAGTCCGGCCAGGTGTTCGCCGAGGATTTCAGCCTGGCGCACTCCGGTCGGCGAGAGCACGTCGTAATCGTCGGCGCCGAATGAAGCCTGGCCATGTCGAATCAGATAGATGCTGCCCACGCACGGACCTCGGCAGGGGTGAAAGTTCCGCGAGGTTATGAGGAAGGCCTGGGGCTGTCAACGAAAAAACATACGCTTGTTTGAATGCCATTCCCGCCGCTGATGACGGCGCTCCGCGGCGCTGGCTGAGGCCTGGCCGGCTGGGTATGCTTGCTGGATTCTCCGTTCCGGTCGGCGGGCGGGGCAAAGGTGAATAGGGGGAAGTGTGGAGTTTCTTCTGGATTACGCGGGCTTTCTGGCCAAGACCCTCACCGTGGTGGTGGCGGTCGTGGTGGTGCTGGTGACGATAGCTGCATTGCGTGGCCGCGGTCGTCGCTCCGGCGGCCACCTGGAAGTGCGCAAGCTCAACGACTTCTACAAGGATCTGCGCGAGCGCCTGCAGAGCAGCGTGCTGGACAAGGACAAGCTCAAGGCCCTGCGCAAGTCGGAACACAAGGCGGTCAAGCAGGCGAAGAAGGCCGGCAGCCAGAAGAGCCGCGTCTATGTCCTGGATTTCGACGGCGACATCAAGGCCTCCGCCACCGAGCACCTGCGCAACGAGATCACCGCGCTGCTCAGCCTGGCGACGCCCAAGGACGAAGTGGTGCTGCGCCTGGAAAGCGGTGGCGGCATGGTCCACAGCTACGGCCTGGCCGCTTCCCAGCTGGCGCGCATCCGCCAGGCCGGCGTGCCGCTGACGGTGTGCGTCGACAAGGTCGCCGCCAGCGGCGGCTACATGATGGCTTGCATTGGTGAGCGCATCCTTTCCGCGCCCTTCGCGATCCTCGGCTCCATCGGTGTGGTGGCGCAATTGCCGAACGTGCACCGCCTGCTGAAGAAGCACGACGTCGATTTCGAGGTGCTCACCGCCGGCGAGTACAAGCGCACCCTGACCGTGTTCGGCGAGAACACCGACAAGGGCCGTGAGAAGTTCCAGGAAGACCTGGAAACCACCCACGAGCTATTCAAGAGCTTCGTCGCCCACTACCGGCCGAAGCTCGCCATCGACGAGATCGCCACCGGCGAAGTCTGGCTGGGCCAGGCAGCACTCGGCCGCAAGCTGGTCGATGAACTGAAGACCAGCGACGAGTATCTGGCCGAACGCGCCCGCGAAGCGGACGTCTATCACCTGCAGTACCTGCAGAAGAAGAGCGTCCAGGAGCGCCTGGGCGTCGGCGCCAGCACGGTGATCGACCGCGTGCTGCTGAGCTGGTGGGAGCGCCTGGGGCGCAGCCGCTACTGGCAATGAATTCTTCGGGCGGCGGGCGCCGCCCGTGCGACAGGATTGAAAAGGAGAGCGAGATGAGTGCATTCAAGGCCCTTTGGGTCACCGAAACCCCGCACGGCCTGTACGAGCAGCAAGTGGTCGAGCGCGACACCTCCGAGTTGCCCGCAGGCGACGTGCTGATCCGGGTCCGCTACTCGTCGCTGAACTACAAGGATGCGTTGTCCGCCAGCGGCAACCGTGGCGTCACCCGCAAGTACCCGCACACGCCGGGCATCGATGCGGCCGGAGTGGTGGAGGAGTCCTCTGTCGGTGAGTTCGCGCCCGGCGACGAGGTGATCGTCACCGGCTACGACCTGGGCATGAACACCGATGGTGGTTTCGGCCAGTACATCCGCGTGCCGGCCGCCTGGGTCATCAAGCGCCCGCAAGGCCTGAGCCTGCGCGAGGCGATGATCCTCGGCACCGCTGGCCTGACCGCCGCGCTGTGCATCGACAAGCTGGAGCAGGCCGGCCTCACCCCGGCTTCCGGCCCGGTGCTGGTCACCGGCGCCAGCGGCGGCGTCGGCAGCATCGCGGTGATGCTGCTGGCGCAACTGGGCTATAGCGTGGCGGCCTCGACCGGCAAGCTGGAGCAGGCGGAGTTCCTCAATGGACTGGGCGCGCGCCAGATCATCGATCGCGCCACCGTCGCCGATGGCGTCGACAAGCCGCTGCTCAAGGAGCAGTGGGCCGGCGCAGTCGACACCGTGGGCGGCGATATCCTGTTCAACGTGGTCAAGTCGCTGCAATACGGCGGCAGCGTGGCCTGCTGCGGGCTGACCGCCGGTGCCGGTTTCAAGGCATCGGTGCTGCCGTTCATCCTGCGTGGCGTGAATCTGCTCGGCGTGGACTCGGTCGAGCTGCCGCTGGTGGTCAAGGCGTCGATGTGGGATCGCCTGTCCCTGCAGTGGAAGCTGCCGCGTCTGGAAGAGCTGGTGCGCGAAATCAGCCTCGACGACCTGCCTGCCGCCATCAACCAGATCCTCGCCGGCAAGCTGGTCGGCCGGGTGCTGGTCGACCTCGCCTGACTGCCGTACTGGAGCTGGGCGCTCAGCCCAGTTCCGGTAGCAGATAACGCTCCCACAGCGACTCGGCGAACTGCGGCCGGAAGAAGCCGAAGTGGCCGATGCGCTTCACGCCCAGTTGTTCCGGGGCGATGCGCCGGTTCACCTTGGGTGCGCTCTGGTAGAAGCCCAGCAGGGCTTCGGTGCTGCGCTGGGACATCATTTCATCGTCGGTGAACGACAGCGACACGATGGGTGTGTGCACCGCCGAATAGCGGATGCGCATCTGCTCGCCCTCGCCCAGCGCGTACTGCGGATGCAGGCACCAGCGCCGCCATTGTTCGATCACGCCGCGCGGCAGGTCGCCGACGATGCCCAGGCGACGTCCCGGGAAGTAGCCCAGCAGCGGCGTCACCACTGGCGTAATCAGGTGCCAGAGTAGCCAGGCGCGGCCGCGCAGGCCGGCTGTGTTGTCGCGCCAGTAGCCGCTGCCGCTGGCGATGCTGAATGCACGCGTGATTCTCGCGCGGCCATCGACGAAGGGCAGGATTTGCCCGCCCAGGCTGTGGCCGATCCAGTACAGCGGCTTGTCTCCCGCCGCTTCGGCGACTGCCGCGAGTACCGCGCTGCAGTCGTGGCGGCCCCAGTCGACCACGTTCGCTTTCACCTCCCGCAACGACCCGCGGCGCGACTGGCCCATGCCGTGGTAGTCGAAGGTGACGACCAGGTAGCCGCGCTCGGCCAGCCAGCCGGCGAAGGCAGCGTAGAAACGCTGCTCGACACCCATGGCCGGGACGATCAGGGCGGCGCCGCGCATTTCGCCGAGCGGCTGGTACCAGAGGCTGGCCAGGCTTTGTCCCTGGGCGTTGTCGAGGTCACGGGGTTGCGGGGTGATCATGGCTGTTGGCTCCGGAGTCCGTTCGGAAAAGGTCAGGCCTGGCTGACGTACATGGTGATTTCGGCGCGGAACACCGGCTTGTCGCCGACATAGGCCAGCACCGGCACCTTGAGGTCGCCCTCGGCGCTCCAGTCGACGGCGCCGCCATCGGCCACCGCGCGGATGTCGCCGTCGGCCTTGGCCAGGTATTCCACCGTCATGCCGCGGGGAATCCAGCGCCGACCGGTGGGGATGGACACATCGGTCATGGTCCCGGCGGCCAGTTCGGCGGCATTGCATAGCGCAATCGCATGCACGGTGCCGATATGATTGAGCACTTCGCGGCGCTTGGCGAAAGTCACCTCGGCATAGCCCGGGCGCAGCTCGACGAAGGTCGGCGCGATGCTGGCGAAGTAGGGCGCGACCTGGCCGATCATGGCGCTGAACTGCTCGGGACCGACCTGACGGTACATCTGCATCATCTGACTCATGGCAACTCCAGGGGATTCGGATTGAAGGATGGTTGCGCGCCAGGGCAGTATACGAAGACTAGAAATTAATTCTAGAAAAATATTCTAGAAGCGATCCGCACAAGGAATCCCATGGGCCGAGCTTCCCGCAAAGACGACATCCTCCAGGCCGCGTTGGCCTGTTTCAGCGAGTTTGGGGTGGATGCCACCACCATCGAGATGATCCGCGACCGTTCCGGTGCCAGCATCGGCAGCCTCTACCACCACTTCGGCAACCGCGAGCGGATCATCGGCGCGCTCTACCTGGAGGGCGTTGGCCAGTACGCGGCGATGCTCGAAGCCGGCTTGGCGCAGGACATGGGCGCCGAGTCGTGCATCAAGCTGTTCGTCACCTGCTACATCGACTGGGTGATGGCCAACCCCGACTGGGCGCGCTTCGTCCTGCACAACCGCGGACGGGTCGAGCACAGCGAGATGGGCGATGAATTGCGCGAGGCCAACCGCCAGCAGGGCCGGCGCATTGCCGAACTGCTGCGGATGCACCGGGAAGCCGGGGCGCTGCGCGACATGCCCCTGGAGCTGTTCAACTCGGTGGTGATAGGCCCGACCCACGATTTCGTGCGCAACTGGCTGGCCGGACGTACCCGGATCGAGCTGAAGGATTGCCGCGATCTGCTGGCGCAGATCGCCTGGGAAAGCGTGCGGGCGTAGAAGGGATGGGGCGAACCGCTGCGGGGAGCGGTTCGCCGCAGCGGATCAGGGCGCGGTTGCGGTGCGCTTGGCGGGGAGCTCATCGGCGCGGTAGCCGCGGGCGCCGAACCAGCTGATGTAGAGGTAGCAGACCAGCGGGATGGCGAACGAGTAGAGCAGGCCGATGTGGTCGGCGCAGAAGCCCTGCAGCAGCGGCATCAGCGCGCCACCGACGATGGCCATGCAGAGCAGGCCCGAGCCCTTGCTGGTCAGGTTGCCCAGGCCTTCGAGGGCCAGCGAGAAGATGGTCGGGAACATGATCGAGTTGAACAGGCCGATCAGGATCAGCGCCCACATCGCCACGTGACCGCCAATGCTGATGGCCACCGCCAGCAATGCGGCGTTGACCAGCGCGTTGAACGCCAGCATGCGGTTCGGGCGAATGCTGCGCATCAGCACGCTGCCGATGAAGCGGCCGACCATGGCGCCGCCCCAGTACAGTGACAGGTACTTGCTGGCCTTCTCGCTGGACAGGCCGGCGATGTCCGGCTGGCCCATCAGGCTGACCAGGTAGCTGCCGATGGCTACTTCGGCGCCGACGTAGGCGAAGATGCCGATCACGCCGAAGACCAGATGGCGGTGGGCGAACAGCGAATGCTGGCCGGACGCGGCGCCGTCGCTGGGTTCGCCGTGGTTGATCTTCGGCAGGCGGAAGAGGGCGATCAGCACGGCGATGGCCAGCAGCAGGCCGGCCAGCACCAGGTACGGCATTTTCACCGAGTCCGCCTCGGCGGCGGCGCTGCCGATTTCACCGGCGGCGCCGGCGCCGATGGCCAGGATGGTCACCGAGCCCACCAGCGGGCCGACGGTGGTGCCCAGCGAGTTGAAGGCCTGGGTCATGTTCAGCCGGCTGGCCGCCGATTCGGGGCTGCCGAGGATGTTGACGTAGGGGTTGGCCGCCACCTGCAGCAGGGTAATGCCGGAGGCGAGGATGAACAGCGCGGCGAGGAAGAACACGTAGGACTGCGCACTGGCCGCCGGCACGAACAGCAGGCAACCGACGCCGGCGGTGAGCAGGCCGAGGATGATCCCGCTCTTGTAGCCCAGGCGCTCGACCAGGCGGCCGGAGGGGAAGGACATCACGAAGTAGGCGGTGAAGAAGCTGAACTGGATCAGCGACGCCTGCACGTAATTGAGGGTGAACACCGCCTTCAGGTGCGGCACCAGGATGTCATTCAGCGAGGTGATCAGGCCCCACATGAAGAAGAGCACGGTGAGCACCGTGAGCGCACTGGTATGACGATTGTTGTCTGGCATGGAAGCTCCAGGACGTGGATGAATGGGGAGGACGCGCGTTCAGCGCGGCAGCTCGATGCGCCTCTGCTCGCCGGGCACGCGCGGCCAGTCACCGGCGGCCCAGCGCTGTCGGGCCTGCTCGATCAACGCCGGATCGCTGGCTACGAAGTTCCAGTTCATCCGCCGTGGCGCATCCAGCGGCGCGCCGCCGATGAGCACCGCGCGGCAATCGCTGCAGGCGCTCAAGACCGGGCTTTCCCCGGAGGGCAGGACGAGCAGCTCGCGCAAGGGCGCGGGATTGTCGTCGAGCAGGGCTTCGCCTTCCAAGAGGTAAAGTGCTCTTTCAGCAATTTCAGGCGAAAGAATCAGAGTGCTCCCGGCTACCAGCTCGAGATCGGCGTAGAGCGTTGGCGAAAGCACCTTCACCGGCGACTCCAGGCAGAATCCGCTGCCAGCGATCAGGCGGATGCGCACGCCGAGGCTTTCGCTCTGCGGCAACTGTGCGGCGGGCACGTGCTGGTAGCTGGGCTCCCGGCCTTCTTCGGCCTGCGGCAAGGCCAGCCAGACCTGCAGGCCGTGCATCCGCGAACCGCTTTCGCGAAGCGCCTGCGGTGTGCGCTCGACATGGGCGACTCCGCGGCCGGCGGTCATCCAGCTGACGTCGCCGGGGCGTACCAACTGGTCCGAACCGAGGCTGTCCTTGTGCTGCACCTCGCCTTCGAGCAGGTAGGTGAGGGTGGACAGGCCGATGTGCGGGTGCTGGTCGATGTTCATGCCCTGGCCCGGCGCGAAGTCGGTGGCGAGCATGTGGTCGAAGAACACGAAGGGGCCGACGCTGCGGCACTGCGCGGCGGGCAGCGCGCGCAGGATGGACATGCCTTCGACGTCTTCGGCGCGAGGACGGATGGCGAGCGGAGCGGGATTCATGACGGCGATTCCGGCGGGACGATGGGCAATAGGATAGCCGCTCGCCGCCGGAGCCACCCGGCTCAGAGCAGGGCTGAGAGTCGCACGTCGGCGCCGAGCACGCGGACCAGCGCACCGCTGGCGTCGAACAGCGGGACCGAGACGGTCAGGCAATAGTCGTCGGTGGCGCTGGAGCGGTACACCGGCGTGACATGGCCCAGCCCGCTGTCCTTCACGGCGCGGAACCAGGGGCGCTGCGACCAGTCGCGGCCACGGGCATCACTGCTGGCGCCGGCAGCAATGCCAGCGGCGAACAGGTTGTCCGATAGCTGCACTCCGTTGCCGCCCACCAGGTAGAACAGCTCGAAGCGCTCGTCCTCGGCGAGCGTCTGGCGCAGCAGGCGTTCCGCATCCTCTATCGAGCCCAGCAGGCGCGAATCGCCGGCCAGTTGCTGGACGTGCTCGAGCACTTCGCGGTGCAGGCGCAGGCGGAAGGCGCCGAGGCCCTCCAGCAGGCGGTCGGCATTGCCGCGCACGGCCTGGCTGTGTTGCTGCACCTGGCCGGCCTTGCCGCGCAGATCGGCGGCCACCTGCGCGATGCTCTGCACGTCGCCGTTGATGGCGCGCACGGCCTGGCCGATCTGCTCGGTGCCGCTGGCGATATGAATGACGCGCTCGTCGAGGCTGTCCATGGACTGGCGTGTGCGTTCCAGGCCCTCGCTCATCGCAGCCATGCCCTCACGGCCGGCGGCTACCGCCTGGTGCATGCGCGTACCGGCTTCGCCCAGCTCGGCCATGCCAGTGCGGAAGGCGTCGATGATGCGCCCGACATCGCCGGTCGCCTGGGTGGTGTGGCCCGCCAGTCGGCGTACTTCATCGGCGACGACCGCGAAGCCACGGCCGTGCTCGCCGGCGCGTGCCGCCTCGATGGCCGCGTTGAGCGCCAGCAGGTTGGTTTGCTGGCTGATGCTGGCGATCACCCCGATCACCTGGCTGACTTCCTCGAGTTGGCCGAGCAGGCGCTGGATCACCGCTTCCAGTTGCGCCTCGCTGTCGCCGATCGCCTCGACCTGGCGGAGCACCTGGCGGCCGCTGTCCTGGCAGGCGCGCAGGGTCGCGGCGACCTGGCCGGAGAGCTGCGACACCTGGCCGGCGCTGGGTACCAGCTCGGCATCGAGGCTGGTGCTGACCTGCTCGCTGGCGCTGGCGATCAGCTCCGCGCTCTGCGCCAGCGCCTGGCCGCTGCTTTCGGTGATGGCGGCGATCTGCGCCAGTTGCGGCGCGTGGGCGGCAATGTCGACGGCGGCGCCCAGGCTCAGGCGCATGCGTTGCTGCAGGCTGTCGGTGAAGCGATTCAGTCGCGCCTGCAAGGGTTGCCGCTCCGGCAGGCGGACGGTCAGGTCGTGATGGTCCAGCAGGGCTGCGAGGCTCGCTTCTTCGGCGGCCTGGCGGGCGGGTTGGCGCAACAGCTGCAGCATGGCGATCTCCTTCGACGGTCTTCGGCTGCAAGCAAGCGAAGTGCCATCAGTGTGCATGCCATTCTCCGCGATCCCGGCACGCGCCCTTGCCCAATCGGGAGACGGGATGGCCGGAAATGCACCGCAGCGGTGCAAGGCGGGGCGGATTTGTGAATCGCTCTGGCGCGAAGCGTCATTGCTGGCGCTGCCGCACTCGGGTCCAATCCGGTCTGGCGCGGCCCTCTCCGGACGCGCCGCCACCATGACGAACGGCTCTCGGATGGCTTGGCAGGGGGAAAAATAGTTTGTTACCTTGTCGGTACGATAGTGCCAAATTCCTGCGTGCACAGGAGACAGGGGAGCCAGGGGGCGCCGGCAAGCGCCCCAGTTGAGGGGAGCATTACTGCAGGGCGGCCCGCCGCATGGGCGCCAGCCAGCAGCCGAGAAACGAATAAAAACAGCGCCGGACGCAATGCCCGGGGCGATAAATCTTGGCCGTCATGGAGGTAATACCGTCGATGAGCATTCATCTGTGCATCGAGAGGGGGTGGGGCAATCCGCTACGTTGGGCACCTCGCCGCGCGGGCGCGCTGGTCGGGCTGTTGCCGCTGCTGGTTGCCGGGTCCGCACACGCCATCGAGTTCAGTCTCGCCGATCAACAGGTCACCGGTTCGCTGGACAGCACGCTGTCCTACGGCGCGATGTGGCGCGTACAAAGCCGCGACTCGAGCAACATCACCGATATCAACGCCGACGACGGCAACCGCAACTTCGATACCGGGCTGGTCTCGGAGGTCTACAAGCTGACCTCGGACCTCTCCGCCAAATACGAGAACTACGGCCTGTTCATGCGTGGCACCGCGTACTACGACACGCAGATCATGGACAAGCGCAACGACTACCTCGACACCACCGACGGCGTCGAGCGGCCCAGCCAGTCGTTCCCGCAGGACGACCACTTCACCGAAGACACCCGGCACATCGCCGGCCGCAAGGCCGAGTTGCTTGATGCCTATCTGTCGGGCAGCTGGGACGTTGCCAATCACCCACTGACCGGCCGCGTGGGCCGCCAGGTGTTGAACTGGGGCGAGAGCACCTTCTACCGGGGCGGCATCAACACCATCAACCCGGTGGACGCCTCGCGCTTCCACCTGCCGGGTTCCGAGCTCAAGGAAGTCCTGGTGCCGATGGAGGCGCTGAGCTTCAACCTCGGCCTGACCGACAACCTGTCGATGGAAAGCTACTACCAGTGGAAGTGGAAGGAGACCCGCCTGGACCCGGTGGGCACCTACTTCTCGGACACCGACCTGTTCGCCGACGGCGGCAACACCGCCTACACCACCGAAACCAATCCGCTGATCAAGCAACTGCTGGCCGGCTACCCGACGGTGGCCTCGCTGGGGCTGCTGGGCAACGGTCCGCACGGGCCCAACGCCTACCTCAACCCCACCACCGGCACCTTCAAGGTGGCCAATATCGGCAAGGACATCGAAGCCCGCGACAGCGGCCAGTACGGCGTCGCATTCCGCTACGTGGCCGAGCAGCTGAACTCCACCGAGTTCGGCTTGTACTTCGTGAACTATCACGCCAAGGAACCGCAGGTTGCCGTCGACCTGCGCAACTACCAGGGCGTCAACGTCTCCGCGCTGAACAGCTTGCTCAGCCCGCTGGGGCTCGGCGACGCAGTGCCTGGCCTGGCGACCCTCGACATGGCCAGCAACGCCGAGGCGCGCCGCGACTACGTCGAAGACATCCGTATGTACGGCTTCAGCTTCAACACCACCCTGGGCGATGCCTCGCTGGCGGGTGAGGTCGCCTACCGGCCGAACATGCCGATCAGCATTTCCGCCACCGACGACCTGCTTGGCGACCTGCTGACCCAAGGCGTTCTGGGGCAAACCAACCTCTACGACGGCAGCGTCGCGGCTACTCAGGCCTGCGCGCCGGTAGCCGGCAAGGAGCTGTGCCGCGGCAGCGTGTTCGAGAACTACGAGCGCGCCGAGACCTACAACGCATCGCTGACCGGCATCTACAACTTCGGCCCGCACATGACCTTCGACTCGGTGATCGGCGTCGCCGAGGTGGCCGGCGAGTTCATCCGTGGCAGCAGCCTGAAGTACACCGCCTGGGACGGCAGCGTCCGCCGCTTCGTCGGTGCGCAGGACAAGGCTTACGTCAACGGCAATGGCGACGACGTACAGATCAGCCGCGACAGCTATGGCTACACGCTGCTGCTGTCGGGCTCCTGGAACGACGTCTTCGCCGGCGTGAAGCTCTCGCCCTACGCGGTCTTCCAGGACGACTTCCAGGGCAACTCGGACCGCACCGGCAACTTCATCGAAGGACGCAAGGCCTATACCCTGGGCGCCGACGCGAGCTACCTGAACAGCTTCCAGGTGGGGCTGCAGTACACCGACTTCTACGGTGCCGGCGACAACAACTCCATGCGTGACCGGGACAACGTCTCGATCACGGCCAAATACTCGTTCTGATCACTCAGGTTACGGAGAGCCGTATGTTCACGAAGAAACCCCTGATCGCCCTGCTGGCCGTCGCGGCCCTGGCGGCGACCGACGCGCGTGCGGCGGTCAGCCCGTCGCAGGCGGAGCAGCTCAAGAGCACCCTGACCCCGCTGGGGGCGGAGAAGGCGGCGAGCGCCGACGGCAAGATCCCGGCCTGGACCGGCGGCCTGACCCAGGCGCCCGCCGGCTATAAGGGGCCGGGTTACCACCACGTCGACCCCTATGCCAGCGACAAGCCGCTGTTCACCATCTCCAAGGCCAACCTGGATCAGTACAAGGACCACCTGACGCCGGGTCAGATCGCGCTTATCAACACCTACCCGGATACGTTCAAGATTCCGGTCTATGAGACCCGACGCTCCGGCGCGGCGCCGCAGTGGGTGTACGACAACACCTACCGCAATGCCACTACCGCCAAGCTGGTAGAGGGCGGCAACGGCTTCGCCGACGCCTACGGCGGCATTCCCTTCCCGATTCCGCAAAGCGGCGTGGAAGCGCTGTGGAACCACATCGCGCGCTACCGCGGCACCTACATCGAACGTCGTTCGGCGCAGACTGGCGTGCAGCGCAACGGCGCCTACTCGCTGGTGACCTCCCAGGATGCGGCGCTGTTCCGCTTCTACGATCCCAAGGGCAGCTTCGACAAGCTCGACAACACGCTCTTCTACTACATGACCTTCACCACCGCCCCGGCCCGCCTGGCCGGTGAGGGCGCGCTGGTGCAGGAGACCCTCGACCAGGTCAAGGAACCGCGCCAGGCCTGGGGCTACAGCCCGGGTCAGCGCCGCGTGCGCCGCGCGCCGACGCTGGCCTACGACACCCCGATCGAGGACTCCGACGGCCTGCGCACCGCCGATGACACCGACATGTACAACGGTGCGCCGGACCGCTACGACTGGACCCTGGTGGGCAAGAAGGAAATCTACATCCCGTACAACAACTACCGGATCACCAGCCCGGACGTGAAGTACAAGGACCTGCTGCTGCCCGGCCACGTCAATCCGCAATACACCCGCTACGAGCTGCACCGCGTCTGGGTGGTGGACGGCAAGCTGAAGCCCGGCGCGCGCCACATCTACTCGCGCCGCACCCTGTACCTCGACGAAGACAGCTGGGGCGCAGCGGTGGTCGATCAGTACGACGGTCGCGGCGAGCTGTGGCGCGTGTCCATGGCCTACCTGAAGAACTTCTACGAGCAGCCGATGGTGTGGACCGCGCTGGACACCTTCCACGACCTGCAGTCGCGCCGCTACAGCGTGCAGTGGCTGGACAACGAGGAAGCCGGCACCGCCGACTTCAGCAAGCCGGCGCCGGATACCGCCGAGTTCAGCCCGTCGGCCCTGCGCCGCAAGGCTTCGCGCTGAGTCATTCGCAATGCAGAGAGGGGGCCTTCGGGCCCCCTTTTTCTTTTCTGCTTTTTGTAGGAGTGATCGGTGCAGGGCATTTCGCGGATGAGATCCGCTCCTACTGGCAACCGCCGCCATGTCCGGCAACTGTAGGAGCGGACCTTGTCCGCGATTCGCGCGCATGGCGCGCTCCTACAGGTGTGCGCCGCAGCGTCCGGGTGTAGGGGCGGGAAGAAAAGCGGCCGCGCCGGCGGGTGGTCCTGAGCGAGGGCCCGGCCGGCGCGACCGTAAGACTCAGCCGCGGCGATGCACCGAGCGGCCGTGGGCGAAGGTTTCGCGCACCGTGCGGTCGTCGCCGAGCATGATCAGGGCGAACAGGCGCTCTTCCAGGCTTCGTGCCTGCTGCATGCGGTACGCCATCAGCGGGGTGGCCTTGTAGTCGAGGACCACGAAGTCGGCCTCGTTGCCCTGGGCGAAGCTGCCGATCTTGTCCTGCAGTTCCAGCGCGCGGGCGCCGCCGAGGGTAGCGAGGTACAGCGACTTGAACGGGTCGAGCTTGATGCCCTGCAGCTGCATCACCTTGTACGCCTCGTTCAGCGATTGCAGCTGCGAGAAGCTGGTGCCGGCGCCGACATCGGTGCCCAGGCCGACCTTGACCTTGTGCTTCTCCAGCTTCGCCAGGTCGAACAGGCCGCTGCCGAGGAACAGGTTGGAGGTCGGGCAGAAGGCCACGGCCGAGCCGGTCTCCGCCAGGCGCTGGCATTCGCCGTCGCACAGGTGCACGCCGTGGGCGAACACCGAGCGCGCGCCGAGCAGGCCGTGGTGGTCGTAGACGTCCAGGTAGCCGCTGCGCTCGGGGAACAGTTCCTTGACCCACTCGATTTCCTTGCGGTTCTCCGACAGGTGCGTGTGCATGTACACGCCCGGGTGTTCCTTCAGCAGACGCGCGGCGGCGTCGAGCTGTTCCGGCGTGCTAGTCGGGGCGAAGCGCGGGGTCACCGCGTAGAGCAGGCGGCCCTTGCCGTGCCAGCGCTCGATCAGCGCCTTGCTGTCGCGGTAGCTGCTTTCGGCGGTGTCGGTCAGGTAGTCCGGGGCGTTGCGGTCCATCATCACCTTGCCGGCGATCATGCGCAGGTCGAGCTTGCCGGCGGCATCGAAGAAGGCATCCACCGACTGCGGATGCACGGTGCCGAACACCAGTGCGGTGGTGGTGCCGTTGCGCAGCAGTTCCTTGAGGAAGATGCCGGCGACGTCGGCGGCATGGGCCGGGTCGGCGAACTGCTTCTCGGTGGGGAATGTGTAGGTGTTCAGCCAGTCCAGCAGTTGCTCGCCGTAGGAGGCGATCATGCCGGTCTGCGGGTAGTGGATGTGGGTGTCGATGAAGCCGGGGGTGATCAGCGCGTCGCGGTATTCCACCACATCCACGCCGCCCAGTTGCGGCAGCAGGTCGGCGGCGTGGCCGAGGCGCGCGACCTTGCCGTCCTCCACGACCAGGATGCCGTCTTCGAAGTACTGGTAGGACTTCTCCACGCCGACTTCGGCGGGGTCGGCGACGCTATGCAGGAGGGCGGCGCGGTAGGCTTTGGTAGTCATGCTGTTCTCTCGATCCTGGAAACGACGGGTCTCGCGGGGCTCAACCCATCCTACGAATATTCGGTTGGCGGGCCTTGATTTCAGGCACCGCTTTCGGCGGTGCGTGCCCGGCGGCTGACGGGCAGCAGCTTGGCCACGCTGTTCTCGCCGCTGGCCTTTTCCTGGCCGAAGGTGGCGTTGTAGGTGGCGATCACCTCGCCGGCGATGGACACGGCGATCTCCACCGGCAGCTTGCCCTTCACCTCGGCGATGCCCATGGGGCAGCGCATGCGCTGTACGGTCTCGCTGGCGAAGCCGCGGTCGCGCAGGCGGTGCTCGAACTTGGCGCGCTTGGTGTCCGAGCCGATCAGGCCGAAGTAGGCGAAGTCGTTGCGCTTGAGGATGGCCGCGGTCAGCTCCAGGTCCAGCGCGTGGTTGTGCGTCATGACGATGAAGTAGCTGCCGGCCGGCATGTTCTCGACCTCGTCGACCACCTCGTCATTCAACACCTTTTCCACGCCGGCGGGGATGCTCTCGGGGAACTCCGCCTCGCGCGAGTCGATCCAGCTCACCTTGCACGGCAGGCTGGCGAGCAGCGGCACCAGCGCGCGGCCGACGTGGCCGGCGCCGAACACCGCTATATGAGCCTGCGGCTGGCCCATCGGCTCGAACAGCAGCACGGTGGCGCCGCCGCAGCACTGGCCGAGGCTCGCGCCCAGGCTGAAGCGCTCCAGGCGCGGCTCGCGGCTGCGCTGCTCGAGCATCTCGCGGGCGATCTGCTGGGCCTTGTACTCCAGGTGGCCGCCGCCGATGGTGTCGTACAGCTTCTCGGCGCTGACGACCATCTTCGAGCCGGCATTGCGCGGCGTGGAGCCGCGCTCCTCGATGATGGTCACCAGCACGGCGGCTTCGCCGCGTTGCTGCAGGTCGGCGAGGGCACTGATCCAGTTCATGGGTTCACCTCGGTTCAAGGGGGCGGTGTGTAGGAGCGGATCTCATTCGCGAATCGCGCCGGCGCTTCCGGCTGATCGCGGACAAGGTCCGCTCCTACAGGTTCATGCCGGTTCGGCCTGGGTTAGCGGTTGGGCGGACTGTTCGGCTTTCAGCTTGCGCATCTGCTCCACGCCCCAGAGCACCCGCTCCGGCGTCGCCGGGGCGTCGATCTGCGGCTGCACGCGGTAGTCCGCCAGGCTCGCCACGGCGTCCTTGATCGCGCAGAACACCGAGATGCCGAGCATGAACGGCGGCTCGCCGACGGCCTTGGAGTGGAACACCGTCTGCTCCGGGTTCTTGCGGTTCTCCACCAGCTTCACCCGCAGGTCCAGCGGCATGTCGGCGATGGCCGGGATCTTGTAGCTCGCCGGGCCGTTGGTCATCAGCTTGCCCTTGGCGTTCCACACCAGCTCTTCCATGGTCAGCCAGCCCATGCCCTGGACGAAGCCGCCTTCCACCTGGCCGATATCGATGGCCGGGTTCAGCGAGTCGCCGACGTCATGGAGAATATCCGTGCGCAGCATGCGGTACTCGCCGGTCAGGGTGTCGACCAGCACTTCCGAGCAGGACACGCCAAAGGCGTAGTAGTAGAACGGCCGGCCGCGCGCCTTGTCGCGGTCGTAGAAGATCTTCGGCGTGCGGTAGAAACCGGTGGAGGAGAGCGACACCTGGCCGAAGTAGGCCTGCTGAATCAGCTCCTCGAAGGGCAGGATCTGGTCGCGCACGCGCACCTGGTTGTTGCGGAACTCGACGTCTTCCTCGGTGACCTTCCAGTGCCTGGCGGCGAACTCGACCAGGCGCTGCTTGATGATCTCCGCGGCGTTCTGCGCGGCCTTGCCGTTCAAGTCGGCACCGGAGGACGCGGCGGTCGGCGAGGTGTTCGGCACCTTGTCGGTGTTGGTCGCGGTGATCTGCACGCGTTCGATGTCGACCTGGAAGACTTCTGCCACCACCTGCGCGACCTTGGTGTTCAGGCCCTGGCCCATCTCGGTGCCACCGTGGTTCAGGTGGATGCTGCCGTCGGTGTAGATGTGGATCAGCGCGCCGGCCTGGTTGAGGAAGGTGGCGGTGAAGCTGATGCCGAATTTAACCGGGGTCAGCGCCAGGCCTTTCTTCAGCACCGGGCTCTTGGCGTTGAATTCGCGTATCTCGGCGCGGCGCTTGGTGTATTCGGCGCTGGCCTCCAGTTCGGCAGTCATTTCCTCCAGCAGGTTGTGCTCCACCTGCTGGTAGTAGTGGGTGACGTTGCGGTCTTCCTTGCCGTAGTAGTTGCGCTTGCGCACCTCCAGCGGGTCCTTGCCCAGGTGGCGGGCGACGGCGTCCATGATTTCCTCGATGGCGACCATCCCTTGCGGGCCGCCGAAGCCGCGGTAGGCGGTGTTCGAGGCGGTGTTGGTCTTGCAGCGGTGGCCGTTGACCGTGGCGTTGCCGAGGAAGTAGGCGTTGTCGGAGTGGAACATCGCGCGGTCGACGATGGAGCCGGAGAGGTCCGGCGAGTAGCCGCAGTTGCCGGCCAAGTCGATGTTGATGCCGTGCAGCAGGCCGTCATCGTCGAAGCCGACGTCGTACTCGACGTAGAAGGGGTGGCGCTTGCCGGTCATCTGCATGTCTTCGACGCGCGGCAGGCGCATCTTCGCCGGGCGCCCGGTCAGGCGCGCGATGACGGCGCACAGGCAGGCGGGCGCGGCTGCCTGGGTTTCCTTGCCGCCGAAGCCGCCGCCCATGCGGCGCATGTCGATCACCACCTTGTTGAAGGAAATGCCGAGCACTTCGGCGACGAGCTTCTGCACCTCAGTGGGGTTCTGCGTGGAGGTGTAGACGATCACGCCGCCGTCTTCGGTGGGCATGACCGAGGAAATCTGCGTCTCCAGGTAGAAGTGCTCCTGGCCGCCGATGTGCAGGGTG
The DNA here is from genome assembly GCF_041409665.1 of Pseudomonas sp. QL9. Lineage (NCBI taxonomy): Bacteria > Pseudomonadati > Pseudomonadota > Gammaproteobacteria > Pseudomonadales > Pseudomonadaceae > Pseudomonas > Pseudomonas sp. QL9. Next base: position 606,767 of record NZ_CP166971.1, on the reverse strand, counting down.
CCCTGGATGCGGTTCGGTGCGCTGGCCAGCATGGCGGCCGAGTCGCCGATCTTGTGTTGATGGCTGTCGAGCACGAAGTGCTTCTTGCGCAGTGCCTCGACCACGTCGAGCACCGGTTCCAGGTCCTCGTACTCAATGATCGCTGCCATGGCTGCCTTGCGTGCGGTCTCCAGGCTGTCGGCGGCCACCGCGATGACCATCTGGCCGACGTACTCGACCTTGCCGTCGGCCAGCAGCGGGTCGCCGGCGACCACCGGGCCGATATCCAGCTGGCCGGGCACGTCGTCTTTGGTGATGGCAATGGCCACGCCGGGGAAGTCGTAGCAGGGGCTGACGTCCAGCTTGGTGATGCGCGCGTGGGCGCGGTCGCTCATGCGGGCGTAGACGTGCAACTGGTTGGGGAATTCCAGGCGGTCGTCGATGTACACCGCTTCGCCGCTGACATGCTTCGGAGCGCTTTCGTGCTTGACGCTCTTGCCGACGCCGGTGGTCAGGTCGGCGCGGAACAGGGCGGCGAGTTCTTCCTGGCTTTTCTTGTGCTTATGCATATGCGGTCACCCGAGTAACGGCCTGGGGCGCTTCCAGCTCGAGGAAGCATTTGCGCAGCAGGTTCTGCGCGGTGAGCAGGCGGTATTCCTTGCTGGCGCGGAAGTCCGAGAGCGGGGTGAAGTCCTCGCCCAGGGCCTCGGCTGCGCGTTCGAAGGTCCCGGCATTGAACGGCTGGCCGAGCAGCGCGGCCTCGCAGGCTTGCGCACGCTTCGGAATCGCGGCCATGCCGCCGAAGCCGCTGCGCACGGCAGTGATGCGGCAGTCCTCGATGGTGATGCTGAAGGCTGCGCAGACGGCCGAGATGTCGTCGTCCAGGCGCTTGGAGACCTTGTAGGCGCGGAACGCCTGGTTGGCCTGCGGGCGCGGGACGATGATCTTCTCGATGAACTCGCCTTCCTGGCGCGCGGTGACCTTGTAGTCGATGAAGTATTCGTCGATCGGCAGCTCGCGGCTGTCGTTGCCCTTGCGCAGCACGATGCGCGCGCCCAGGGCGATCAGCAGTGGCGGCGAGTCGCCGATGGGAGAGGCGTTGCCGATGTTGCCGCCCAGGGTGCCCTGGTTGCGGATCTGCAGCGAGGCGAAGCGGTGCAGCAGCTCGCCGAAGTCCGGGTAGTCGTTGGCCAGCACTTCGTAGCAGTCGGTCAGCGCGGCAGCTGCGCCCAGTTCGATGCGGTCGGCGAAGACTTCGACACGCTTCATTTCCTCGACATGGCCGACATAGATCATCACCGGCAGTTCGCGGTGGAACTGGGTGACTTCTAGGGCCAGGTCGGTGCCGCCGGCGAGCAGGCGGGCCTGCGGGTTGGCGCTGTAGAGGTCGGCCAGGTCGGCGATGGTCAGCGGCAGCAGGCAGCGCTTGTCGCCGCTGTTCAGCTCGGCGGTCTCGCGCGGGGCGATGGCCTTGAGCTGGGCGATTGTCTGGGCTTGGGCGGCGTCGTACTGGTCCGGTTGCTTCTGGCAGCAGGACTGCTCGGCGGCATCGAGGATCGGCCGGTAGCCGGTGCAGCGGCAGAGGTTGCCGGCCAGCGCTTCATAGGCTTCGGCCTTGCGCGCTTCGGCGGTTTCGCCGGTGCTGTTCTTCTGCAGGGCGAACAGCGACATGACGAAGCCGGGGGTGCAGAAGCCGCACTGCGAACCGTGGCAGTCGACCATGGCTTGCTGCACGCCGTGCAGTTCGCCGCGGTGCCTGAGGTCATCGACCACGATCAGCTGCTTGCCATGCAGGGCAGAAACGAAGGTCAGGCAGGAGTTGAGGGTGCGATAGCGGATGTGCTCGGCGCCTTCGTCGCCGACCAGCTCGCCCACCACCACGGTGCAGGCACCGCAGTCACCGGAGGCGCAGCCCTCCTTGGTGCCGGTCTTGCCGAGGTGCTGGCGCAGGTAGTTGAGCACGGTGAGATTCGGGTCGAGGCGGTCTTCGACACGCAGCTCGCGATTGAGCAGGAACCTGATCAAGGCATGCCTCCAGGCGGTTTCTTGTTTTGGGCGGGGCGCGATGGAGACGAATCTAGGAAAAGCTGACTTTCAAGTCAATATAATTCTGATTTTTCGGTCAGCTATTTCTGCAGGGCCGGCAGGAAAAGGCGACGGCGGAGGCGTGGGCTTTTCGTAGGAGCGGATCTTATGCGCGAAAATCCACTCGCCATGCCTACATGCGCGCCATTGGCGCGCATCGCGGGCAAGGTCTGCTCCTACGCTGTTTTCTGGGTCCCCGCGTTCGCGGGGAAGACGCAAGAGAAGACGAATCTTGATCCCGTCACTCCCGCGAACGCGGGAGCCCAAAATACAGTTGCTCCTAAAAGGGGATTCGAGTGAAGCGGGGGCACAAAAAAAGACGGCAGCCGGGGGTATGTCGGCTGCCGTAAAGGCGTGGAGCGTGGAAGGGGTCAGGCGCGCTGGGTGTCGCTGAGCTGGTATTCCTCGCCGGCGTAGTAGGCCCGCACGCGGGGATTCATAACGGCTCGCCAGAGTGGCGGGAACAGCGCCAGGACGATCATCCCGGCATAGCCGTTGGGCAGTTGCGGGCTGGCGTCGTAGTGGCGCAGCACCTGGTAGCGGCGCTTGGCGTAGGCGTGGTGGTCGGAATGCCGCTGCAGGTGGAAGAGGAACAAGTTGGTCAGCAGGAAGTTGCTGTTCCAGCTGTGCTCGTGGGTAGTGCGTTCGTAGCGCCCGTCGTCCAGGCGCCGGCGGTGCAGGCCGTAGTGTTCGACGTAGTTGACGATTTCCAGCAGGGTGAAGGCCATCGCTGACTGGCCGAGGAAGTACACCGCGCCGATCCAGCCGAAGGCGACGCTGAACCCGACCAGGAAGAGCGCGCTGATGACGTACCACCAGATCAGCTCGTTGCGCCAATGCAGCGCCGGCAGGCCCTTGCGTTTCAGGCGTTGGGCCTCCAGGCGCCAGGCGTTGAGGAAGTTGTGCTTGTAGGCGTGGGGAAGGAAGGCGTACAGGCTCTGGTCGTAGCGCGAGGAGGAGGCGTCGTCGGGGGTGGAGACGTTCACGTGGTGGCCACGGACGTGCTCGACCTTGAACCCGGCATAGCACACCGCCGCCAGCAGCAGTCCGCCGGCCATCTGCTCCAGTTGCGGGTCCTTGTGGATCAGCTCGTGGGACACGGTGATGCCGATGGCGCCCATCACGGTGCCCACCGAAAGAATCCAGCCGAGCTTGCCGACCCAGTTCCACGCCTCGTAATGGGCGAGCACCCAGCCGCCGTAGACGAGCATGCCCAGCAGCAGCGGCACGGTCAGCAGGCTGAGGAAACGGTAGTACCCCTCGCGCTCCAGCACCGGCACCTCGGTGGTCTCGTCGGGGTTGGCCGGGTCGCGGCCGACGATGGCATCGAGAATCGGGATCACCAGGAACACCACGCTGATGACGAACCAGCCCCAGGCGTTGGGATGGTCGCTGCCGTACGACCACCAGTAGCTCACGGGGATGCCGAACACCGGCACCAGCCAGATCCAGTAGCCGGCCTTCTTCAGGCTCAGCATCCAGGCAGGGGGAAGGAAGGCGAACATGGCGCAACTCTCTATTTGTAGGATTGTCGGACAATCCTGCGCCGATATGGCCTAGGACACGCACCAACCTTCGTACAGTCCTTCCCCTTGACCGGAGCCAAGACGGGTAACACCCTGTGTTACACTTCGGCGCCCCCGAGCCCCTCCCGATCAGCCCCGCAGCGATAAGGACAACCATGACGTTCAAGGCCCCGGACAGCCTGGCTGAACAGATTGCCCACCACCTCGCCGAACGCATCATCCGAGGGGAACTCAAGGAGCGCGAGCGCATCCAGGAGCAGAAGGTCACCCAGTCGCTGAACGTCAGCCGCGGCTCGGTTCGCGAGGCCCTGCTGATCCTCGAGCGCCGCCACCTGGTCGTCATCCTGCCGCGCCGCGGCGCGCAAGTTTCCGAACTCTCCGCAAGCCACGTGGAAAGCCTCTACGCGCTGGTCATGGAGCTGTACATCCTGCTCGCCGTGGCGGTGGCCAAGCGCTGGCGTGAACAGGCCGACCTGCAGCCTTTCCTGGCAATCCAGCAGCGTCTGCAGAGCGACCTGCAGCGCGGCGACATCAACGCTTTCGTCGAGTCTAGCTTCGCCATCATGCGCGCTGCCTATCCGTTCGCCGCCAATCCTTATCTCGAGGAAACGCTGGAGAACCTGCTGCCGGCGATCAGCCGCACCTACCACCTGGCGCTGGAGCGGCGCAAAGGCGAAATGAGCCAGTTCATCGTCAGTTTCGCCCGGCTGCTGCAGGCGGTGATCGACCGCGACGAGGAGTCGATCCGCAGCACCCTGCACGAGTACGGCCGCCACAACAGCCAGCTGGTCCTGGCCGCCCTGGCCGAGCGTTGAGGAGCCCGGCATGCGCCTGAAGTGCATCAAGCTGGCCGGCTTCAAGTCCTTCGTCGATCCGACCACCGTCAGCTTTCCGAGCAACATGGCCGCCGTGGTCGGCCCCAACGGCTGCGGCAAGTCGAACATCATCGACGCCGTTCGCTGGGTAATGGGCGAGAGTTCGGCGAAGAACCTCCGTGGCGAGTCGATGACCGATGTCATCTTCAACGGCTCCAACACGCGCAAGCCGGTGACCCAGGCGTCCATCGAGCTGATCTTCGACAACTCGGACAACACCCTGGTCGGCGAATACGCCGCCTATGCCGAAATCTCCATCCGCCGCCGAGTCACCCGCGACGGCCAGAACACCTACTTCCTCAACGGCACCAAGTGCCGGCGCCGCGATATCACCGACATCTTCCTCGGCACCGGCCTGGGCCCGCGCAGCTATTCGATCATCGAACAGGGCATGATCTCCAAGCTGATCGAGGCCAAGCCGGAGGACCTGCGCAATTTCATCGAGGAAGCCGCCGGCATCTCCAAGTACAAGGAGCGCCGCCGCGAGACCGAGAATCGCATCCGCCGCACCCAGGAGAACCTGGCGCGCCTGTCCGACCTGCGCGAAGAGCTGGAGCGCCAGCTCGAACGCCTGCACCGCCAGGCCCAGTCGGCGGAGAAGTACCAGGAATACAAGGCCGAGGAGCGCCAGCTCAAGGCCCAGCTCGGCGCCCTGCGCTGGCGTGACCTGAACGAGCAGGTCGGGCAGAAGGAGCGGGTAATCGGCGACCAGGAAGTCGCCTTCGAGGCGCTGGTGGCCGAGCAGCGCAGCGCCGACGCCAGCATCGAACGCCTGCGCGACGGTCACCACGAGCTGTCCGAGCGCTTCAACCAGGTGCAGGGCCGCTTCTACTCGGTCGGCGGCGACATCGCCCGCGTCGAGCAGAGCATCCAGCACGGCCAGCAGCGTCTGCGCCAGTTGCAGGACGACCTGCGCGAAGCCGAGCGCGCGCGCCAGGAAACCGAATCCCACCTGGGCCACGACCGCACCTTGCTGTCGACCCTCGGCGAAGAGCTGGAAATGCTCGCGCCGGAACAGGAAATCAGCGCCGCCGCCGCCGAAGAGGCCGGTGCCGCGCTGGAACAGGCCGAAGCCGGCATGCACGACTGGCAGCAGCGCTGGGATGCCTTCAACCAGCAGAGCGCTGAACCGCGCCGCGAGGCGGAGGTTCAGCAGTCGCGCATCCAGCACCTGGAGCAGAGCCTGGAGCGCCAGGGCGAGCGCGAGCGCCGCCTGGGCGAAGAGCGACAGCAACTGGCCGCCGATCCGGAAGGCGCGGCCATCCTCGAGCTGAGCGAGCAGATGGCGGCAGTCGAGTTGCAGTTGGAAGAGCTGCAGGCCGAGGAGCTGGAGCTGGTCGAGCGTCTTGAGCTGGCGCGTCAGGCCTTGCAGGACGGCAACGTCGCGCAGCATCAGGCGCAGGGCGAACTTCAGCGCCTGAACGGCCGCATCGCCTCTCTCGAAGCGCTGCAGCAGGCGGCCCTCGATCCGGGCGCCGGCACCGCTGACTGGTTGCGCGAGCAAGGGCTGGAGCAGCGCCCGCGTTTGGCCGAAGGGCTGCGCGTGGAGGCAGGCTGGGAGCAGGCAGTGGAGGCGGTGCTTGGCGCCGATCTGCAGGCCGTCCTGCTTGACGATTTCAATGGGCTGTCGTTCGACAGCCTGGAGCAGGGCGAGCTGCGCCTGCTCGACCTGTCGCGTGGCGCTGCCGCGCAGGCCGGGAGCCTGCTGGACAAGGTCAGCAGCGACTTCGACCTGTCGCCCTGGCTGGCCGGCGTGCGCCCGGTCGAAACGCTGGAACAAGCCCTGGCGCAGCGCGCTTCGCTGGCGGCCGGGCAAAGCCTGGTCAGCCGCGATGGCTATTGGGTCGGGCGGCATTTCCTCCGCACTCGCCGCGGCGAATCCGCCGACAGCGGCGTGCTGGCGCGCGGCCAGGAACTGGAAAGCCTGCACGCCGAGCGCGAAGTGCTGGAAGAGCGCCTCGCCGGCCTCGACGAGCAACTCGAGCAGCAACGCCAGGCCCAGCGCCAGGCCGAAGACGGCCGCGAGCAGCTGCGCCGGCGCATCCAGGAAGAGGGGCGCCGCCAGGGTGAACTGAAGGCTTCGCTCTCGGCGCAGCAGGCCAAGGTCGAGCAATTGACCCTGCGTCGCCGCCGTCTCGATGAGGAACTGTCCGAACTGGCCGAACAACGCGCCGTGGAGCAGGAGCAACTGGGCGAGGCTCGCCTGAGTCTGCAGGAAGCCCTTGATGCCATGGCCCAGGACACCGAGCGTCGCGAAGGCCTGCTCGCCGAGCGCGACGCCCAGCGCGAGCGGCTCGACCGCATCCGCCAGGAAGCGCGTCAGCACAAGGACCAGGCCCATCAGTTGGCGGTGCGAGTCGGCTCGCTCAAGGCGCAGCATGAGTCCACCCGCCAGGCCCTTGAGCGCCTGGATGTGCAGGCCGTCCGCCTGGTCGAGCGCTGCGAGCAGCTCAGCCTCAATCTGGAGGAGGGCGCCGCGCCGCTGGAAGAGCTGCGCATGCGCCTGGAAGAACTGCTGGAACGGCGCATGGGCGTCGAGGACGAGCTGAAGACCGCGCGCCTGACCCTGGAAGATGCCGACCGCCAGCTGCGTGACGCCGAGAAGCGCCGCTCCCAGGCCGAGCAGCAGTCACAACTCCTGCGTGGCCAGCTGGAGCAGCAGCGCATGGAGTGGCAGGCCCTGAGCGTGCGGCGCAAGGCGCTGCAGGAGCAGCTCGGCGAGGACGGCTACGACCTGCATACGGTGCTCGGCACCTTGCCCCACGACGCCAGCGAGGCGATCTGGGATGCGCGCCTGAACGAGATCGGCGGGCGTATCCAGCGCCTGGGTGCGATCAACCTCGCGGCAATCGACGAATACCGCCAGCAGTCCGAGCGCAAGCGCTACCTGGACGAGCAGAACGACGACCTGGTCGAGGCCCTGGATACGCTGGAAAACGTCATCCGCAAGATCGACCGCGAGACGCGCAACCGCTTCAAGGAAACTTTCGACCAGATCAATGCTGGCCTTCAGGCGCTGTTCCCCAAGGTGTTCGGCGGCGGTCATGCCTACCTGGAACTTACCGGCGAAGATCTACTCGATACAGGGGTGGCGATCATGGCGCGCCCGCCGGGCAAGAAGAACAGCACCATCCACCTGCTGTCCGGCGGCGAGAAGGCGCTGACCGCGCTAGCCCTGGTATTCGCCATCTTCCAGCTCAACCCGGCGCCGTTCTGCATGCTCGACGAAGTCGACGCGCCGCTGGACGACGCCAACGTCGGCCGTTATGCCCGGCTGGTCAAGGAGATGTCGGAGAAAGTGCAGTTCATCTATATCACCCACAACAAGATCGCCATGGAGATGGCTGACCAGTTGATGGGCGTTACCATGCACGAACCCGGTTGTTCGCGCCTGGTGGCGGTGGATGTGGAAGAGGCGGTGGCACTGGCGGAGGCATGAGTGAAGTGCACGCCGGACAAATTCCGTACAGTCCTTCGCAGGCGTTTCGCAAAAACTTGCGCTATCTCCGCGATTGTTATGTAAGTGATTGATTCGTTTGGGGGAGGCTGGGCAGGGAAGGGTGCGGAGTTGCGCACAAATATCCCGCCGCGAGCGCCACCGAGACGGTGTAAAAGTTGTGTCGGGCATGCTAGCTTAATGCCCACTTTTGTTAAGCGTGGGCATACAACTAAGGCACCACGTTCTCAGGGATAGGACATCCTTTTTTCATCAGACTTTTTATCAGGGGCACTGGGAATAGATGGATATCGGTCTGCGCGAATGGCTGATCGTCATTGGGCTTATCGTCATCGCCGGCATTCTGTTCGACGGCTGGCGACGCATGCGGGGCGGCAAGGGCAAGCTGAAGTTCAAGCTTGACCGCCATTTCGCCAATCAGCTGGACGACGAAGACGACAGCAGCCCCGAATTGCTCGGGCCCTCACGCGTGGTCGACCACCAGGAGCCGTCGCTGGACGAGCACGACCTGCCCAAGGTTGCCGCCAAGGAATCGCGCGGCAAGCGCCGCAACGAGCCGCGCCAGGGCGACCTGGCCCTCGACGATCCGGCGCCGAACCTGCTCGGCCCGCTGGATGAGGAAGTCCTGGACGATCCCCTGGCCGACGACGTCCCGGTAGCCAAGGAAAAGCCCAAGGCCAAGGATCGCAAGAAAGACAAGGAGAAGGACGCCGAGCGTTCGGCTCCTGCGGCGGATGCCGCGCCTGCTCCGGTCGAGGAAGTGCTGATCATCAACGTGATCTGTCGCGACGAAGGCGGCTTCAAGGGGCCGGCGCTGCTGCAGAACATCCTCGAGAGCGGCCTGCGCTTCGGCGAGATGGACATCTTCCACCGCCACGAGAGCATGGCGGGTAACGGCGAAGTGCTGTTCTCCATGGCCAACGCGGTCAAGCCGGGCACCTTCGATCTCGACAACATCGACCAGTTCAGCACCCGCGCCGTGAGCTTCTTCCTCGGCCTGCCGGGTCCGCGCCATCCGAAGCAAGCCTTCGATGTGATGGTCGCGGCAGCCCGCAAGTTGGCCCAGGAGCTCAATGGCGAGCTGAAGGATGAGCAGCGCAGTGTGATGACCGCGCAGACCATCGAGCACTACCGTCAACGCATCAGCGAGTTCGAGCGCCGCGCGCTGACCCAGAAACGCTGATCCGGCGATAAACGACAAGCCCCGAGTTGCAAGCCCTAGCGCTTGGCTTGGGGCTTTGCTTTTCTTGTCCTGCCGCTTGAAGTTTGCCGCCTGAGGCCTCCCATGACCGACACCCAGACTGCCGCCCAGCGCATCGCCCAGCTTCGCAGCGAACTGGATGCGCACAACCACCGTTACTACGTCCTCGACGAGCCGAGCGTGCCGGACGCCGAGTACGACCGCCTGTTCCGCGAACTCCAGGCCCTGGAGGCCGAGCATCCGGAACTGGTGAGCATCGACTCGCCGACCCAGCGCGTCGGCGGCGCTGCCGCTTCGGCTTTCGGCGAAGTCCGCCATGAAGTGCCCATGCTCAGCCTGGGCAACGCCTTCCTGGAGCAGGACCTGCTGGACTTCGACCGTCGCGTGCGCGAAGGCCTGGCCGACCTGCTGCCGGCCGGCGACCTGTTCGGTGGTGGCGCCGAGGTCGAGTACAGCTGCGAGCCCAAGCTGGACGGCCTGGCGGTCAGCCTGCTGTACGAGAATGGCCAGTTGGTTCGCGGCGCCACGCGCGGCGACGGCACCACTGGCGAAGACATCAGTGCCAACGTGCGAACCGTGCGCAACATTCCGCTGCGCCTGCAGGGCGAGGGCTGGCCGGCCGTGCTGGAAGTGCGCGGTGAAGTGTTCATGTCCAAGGCCGGTTTCGAGGCGCTCAACCAGCGGCAGGCCGAGGCGGGCGCCAAGACCTTCGCCAACCCGCGCAATGCCGCAGCGGGCAGCCTGCGCCAACTCGATCCGAAAATCACCGCAAGCCGCCCGCTCGAGCTGTGCGCCTACGGCTTCGGCCGGGTCGAGGGCGGCAGTCTCCCGGATACCCAGGTCGGCATCCTCGAGGCGTTCAAGTCCTGGGGTGTTCCGGTTAGTCGCGAGCTCAAGCGCGTGCAGGGCGTCGGCGGTTGCCAGGCTTACTACGCGGATATCGGCGCGCGTCGCGACAGTCTCGCTTACGAGATCGATGGCGTGGTCTTCAAGGTCAATCGCATCGACTTCCAGCGCGAGCTGGGCTTCCGTGCCCGCGAGCCGCGCTGGGCGGTGGCTCACAAGTTCCCGGCGCGCGAAGAGCTTACCGAGTTGCTGGACGTGGAGTTCCAGGTCGGTCGTACCGGTGCCGTCACGCCGGTGGCGCGCCTGAAGCCGGTCCAGGTGGCGGGCGTGACCGTGTCCAACGCCACCTTGCACAACATGGACGAAGTTGCGCGCCTGGGCCTGATGATTGGCGATACCGTGATCATCCGCCGCGCTGGTGATGTCATCCCGCAGGTCATGCAGGTGGTCACCGAGCGCCGCCCGGCCGATGCGCGCCCGGTTCATGTGCCCGAGCATTGCCCGGTGTGCGGCTCGCTGGTCGAGCGCACTCAGTTGGTCAAGCGCGCCAAGGGGCGCGAGTCGGTCAGCGAGGGCGCCATCTACCGCTGCGTCGGCCGCCTGTTCTGCCAGGCGCAGCTCAAGCAGTCGATCATCCACTTCGTCTCGCGCCGCGCCATGGACATCGACGGCCTCGGCGACAAGATCGTCGAGCAATTGGTCGACAAGGGCCTGGTCAAGTCGCCGGCCGATCTCTACCGCCTGCGCTACGAGCAGGTCATAGAGCTGGAAGGTTTTGCAGAACTGTCCACCCAGAACCTGCTGAATGCCATTGCTGACAGTCGCAAGCCGAGCCTGGCGCGCTTCATCTACGCGCTCGGCATTCCCGATGTGGGCGAGGAGACTGCCAAGCTGCTGGCGCGTGCCCTGGGCTCGCTGCAGCGAATCCAGAAAGCACTGCCGGAAGTGCTCACCTACCTGCCGGAAGTCGGTGGCGAAGTGGCTTACGAGATCCACAACTTCTTTGCCGATGAACACAACCGCAAGGTGATTGCCGAGCTGCTCGATGCCGAGCATGGCGTGCATCTGCAGGAGGAGGGCGAGGTCGCTGCGGAGTTCGCTGCATGCGCCACGCTGCCGGGTTTCATCGACAAGCTGAACATTCCCTTCATCGCTGCGACGGGTGCGGAGAAGCTGGCCAGCCGTTTCGGCTCGCTCGAAGGCATCATCCACGCCGATTGGCTCGATCTGCGCCAGGTCGATCGTCTGCCCGAACGTGCAGCCAAGAGCCTGCGCGAGTTCTTCGATGCCGCCGGCAATGCCGAGCGCGCGCTGGCGATCGAGGCGCAGTTGCGTGAATTCGGCATGCACTGGGCGAGCGAGAAGAAAGTCGCCGAAGGCCTGCCGCTCGCTGGCCAGACCTGGGTGCTTACCGGCACCCTGGAGGCCATGAGCCGCGACGTCGCCAAGGAGCATCTGGAGAGCCTCGGCGCCAAGGTGGCGGGTTCGGTCTCGGCGAAGACCCATTGCGTGGTAGCGGGCCCCGGTGCCGGTTCGAAACTGACCAAGGCCCAGGAACTCAACGTGCCGGTAATGGACGAAGAAGGGCTGCTCAAGCTGCTTGCCGGATACGGCATCGGCGCCTGAAACGAATCAAAGACTGAAAGACCCTCTGGAGAAAGAACATGGCAATGACCAAGGAACAACTGGTGCGCGATATCGCCGACTCGCTCGACCTGACCCAGGCCTCGGTGCGTGGTGTCTTCGAGCAACTGGCGGGTATCGTCCAGGACGCCCTGGAGAACGACGGCGAGCTGACCCTGCCGGGCATTGGCAAGCTCAAGGTCAGCGAGCGCGCAGCGCGCACCGGGCGCAACCCGCAGACCGGCAAGAGCATCGAGATCGCGGCGAAGAAGGTGGTGCGTTTCGTCCCGGCCAAGGCCCTGGCCGACAGCCTCAACTGATTGGGGGCGGCTATGGACAAGGCAATGAAGCAGCGGATATCGGGGCTGATCGCCCTGGTCCTGCTGTTCGCCCTGTACGTGGCCTGGACCCAGCGTCCGCAGGTCCTGCTGCACTACGACGCCAATGGCTCCGGGCCGGTGAGCTACAGCTTCAAGGAAAACGGCCAGGAGACCCTGGCTGGCGAGATCCAGCCAGGTGGCGTGCTGAGCTTCCCGCTGCGCCTGTGGCGCAGTGGCGGCTACATGGTGTCCTTCACCTTCCATCGCGGCGAGGAGAAGTACGCCAGCTTCAGCACCCGCCCGGGCTACGAGAAGAGCGACCTGTACCTGGGTCCCGGTCTCGAGGTCTCCACGCAGCCGACTCCCGCCGCAGCTGTCCAGGCGCGCTGAGGAAGTGCGACGCCAGCCGCTGAGAAATCGAGCTAAGTGCTTGAAGTGCTTGTAACTTGCGCTCAAGCCGTTACAATGTCGCGGCCCGCTGACCTGGCGGGCTTCGTTATGGTGGCCCTGTCGGTCCCCCCGCAACGATTACCCGTTAACCTGGTCAGGTCCGGAAGGAAGCAGCCATAGCGGGAACGTCGTGTGCCGGGGTGTGGCTGACAGGGCCGCCTCCATTTCTGCCTCCCGAAAATCTCAATTCCCATCTGCGCGCAACATCTGGCGGTGCGCGGTGATTTCCTGTGCGTGCTATCTGGCTGGCGATTCGATCGAGTGAGTGCTCGATTGTCTCGTGCGGGTGCGGTTGTGCGTGCGGAATTTGAGGATCGGTGGGGAAGGGCGGGCAACAAAAAAGGCTGCCGAAGCAACCTTTTTCGTTATCGAGGCGGGACTTACTTGCGAGCGCCGAGCTCGATGAAGTCGCGCTGCTCGTAGCCGGTGTACAGCTGGCGCGGACGGCCAATCTTGTACGGGCCGGAGAGCATCTCCTGCCAGTGCGAGATCCAGCCCACCGTGCGTGCCAGGGCGAAGATCACGGTGAACATGCTGGTCGGGATGCCGATGGCCTTCAGGATGATGCCCGAGTAGAAGTCCACGTTCGGGTACAGGTTGCGTTCCTTGAAGTACGGATCCTGGCGTGCCAGTTCTTCCAGCTTCATGGCCAGTTCCAGTTGCGGGTCGTTGATGCCTAGCTCGCTCAGCACTTCGTCGCAGGTCTGTTTCATGACCTTGGCGCGCGGGTCGAAGTTCTTGTAAACGCGGTGGCCGAAGCCCATCAGTTTGAACGGATCGTTCTTGTCCTTGGCCTTGGCCACGAACTTGTCGATGTTCGAAACGTCACCGATCTCGTCCAGCATGCGCAGTACGGCTTCGTTCGCACCGCCGTGGGCCGGGCCCCAGAGGGCGGCGATGCCGGCGGCGATACAGGCGAACGGGTTGGCGCCCGAGGAGCCTGCCAGGCGTACGGTGGAGGTCGAGGCGTTCTGCTCGTGATCGGCGTGCAGGACGAAGATGCGGTCCATGGCCTTGGCCAGCACGGGGCTGATCGGCTTGGTCTCGCAGGGGGTGTTGAACATCATGTGCAGGAAGTTTTCTGCATAATTCAGGTCATTGCGCGGATACATCATCGGCTGGCCCATGGAGTACTTGTAAACCATGGCGGCGATGGTCGGCATCTTGGCGATCAGGCGCATGGCCGAGATCTCGCGATGACGCGGATTATTGATGTCCAGGGAGTCGTGGTAGAAGGCCGACAGCGCACCGACTACGCCGCACATCACGGCCATCGGGTGGGCGTCGCGGCGGAAGCCGTTGAAGAAGCTCTTCAACTGCTCATGAACCATGGTGTGGTTCTTGATGGTGCTGACGAACTGCTCTTTCTCTGCGGCGGTAGGCAGTTCGCCTTTGAGCAGCAGGAAGCAGGTTTCCAGGTAGTCGGACTTTTCGGCCAGCTGTTCGATGGGGTAGCCGCGGTGCAGCAGGATGCCCTTGTCGCCGTCGATGTAGGTGATCTTCGACTCGCACGAGGCGGTGGACATGAAGCCCGGATCGAAGGTGTAGCTGCCTGTGGAGGTGAGGCCCCGCACGTCGACGACATCTGGGCCCAGCGTGCCGGAGAGGACAGGCAGTTCGACGGGGGCAGCGCCCTCGATGATCAACTGCGCTTTTTTGTCAGCCATTATGGCCTCCTATTAATGCTTGAAATCATCTGTACGACCCCCCACGCAGGGCCCGCACCACTATAGAGAGATAAATTCGAATGTCAATTTGCGCAAAAGCGCTTCGAACAGGCTCTCCAACTCCCTGTTTTGGCGAAAAAAAACGGCTTGTTTACGCCTTTTTGGGGGGTGCGGCAATAAGTCCTTAGGCGAAGGGGTTTCCGTTGTCATTAGGGGCCTAACTGTCTATACTCGGCGACCAGCCGCCAAAGGCCTCCGAGCCTGCGCTACAGGCGGTTGTCACTCCCGAAGGTGATGGGTACCTGACAAGTGCACCTCCCGACAACTAGCCCTGCTATTTCGAAGGGCTCTCAGTGTGAAAAAAGCCGTGAATAGCCAACGACCTGTAAACCTAGACCTTAGGACCATCAAACTCCCTGTCACCGCTTACACGTCCATTCTCCACCGCATCTCTGGCGTCATTCTTTTCCTGGGTATTGCCGTGCTGCTGTTTGCGCTCGACAAATCCCTGGCATCGGCTGACAGCTTCGAGCAGGTGAAGGCGTGTCTGACCAGTCCGCTGGCCAAGTTCGTGATCTGGGGCCTGCTGTCTGCGCTGCTGTACCACCTGGTAGCCGGTGTACGTCACCTCGTCATGGACGCAGGTATCGGCGAAACACTGGAAGGCGGTAAGCGCGGTTCGAAAATTGTCATCGCTGTCGCAGTGGTGCTGATTGTTCTGGCGGGGGTCTGGGTATGGTAACTAACGTCACTAACTTCTCGCGTTCTGGCCTCTACGACTGGATGGCCCAACGCGTTTCCGCGGTCGTTCTCGCGGCTTACGTGCTCTTCCTGCTGGGTTACCTGGTTACCCACCCGAACATCTCCTACGAGGAGTGGCATGGTCTGTTCTCCCACAGCCTGATGAAGATCTTCAGTCTTCTCACGCTGGTTGCCCTGAGCGTTCACGCCTGGGTCGGCATGTGGACCATCACCACCGACTACCTGACTCCGATGGCCCTCGGCAAAGCCGCGACCGTCGTGCGTTTCCTCGTCCAGGCAGCATGCGGCATGGCCATGTTCGCATTCTTCGTCTGGGGTGTGCAGATTCTCTGGGGTAACTGATCCATGGCAAGCAATCGTACTCTCTCCTTCGACGCCATTATCGTTGGTGGTGGCGGCGCCGGCATGCGCGCTGCGCTGCAATTGGCCCAGGGTGGTCACAAGACTGCCGTGGTAACCAAGGTCTTCCCGACTCGTTCGCACACTGTGTCCGCCCAGGGCGGCATCACCTGTGCCATCGCCTCGGCCGACCCGAACGACGATTGGCGCTGGCACATGTACGACACCGTCAAGGGCTCCGACTACATCGGTGACCAGGACGCCATCGAATACATGTGCTCCGTTGGCCCGGAAGCCGTGTTCGAGCTGGAACACATGGGGCTGCCGTTCTCCCGTACCGAGCAAGGCCGCATCTATCAGCGTCCGTTCGGTGGCCAGTCCAAAGGCCCGGACAATCCGTCCGTTCAGGCTGCTCGTACCTGCGCTGCTGCCGACCGTACCGGTCACGCGCTGCTGCACACCCTGTACCAGGCCAACCTGAAAGCCGGCTCCTCGTTCCTTAATGAGTGGTACGCCGTCGACCTGGTGAAGAACCAGGACGGTCACGTGGTTGGCATCATCGCCATCTGCATCGAGACCGGCGAAACCGTTTACATCCGCTCCAAAGCCGTGGTCCTGGCCACTGGCGGTGCTGGCCGTATCTACGCCTCCACCACCAACGCCCTGATCAACACCGGCGACGGCGTGGGCATGGCTCTGCGCGCTGGTGTGCCGGTGCAGGACATCGAAATGTGGCAGTTCCACCCGACCGGCATCGCCGGCGCTGGTGTACTGGTCACCGAAGGCTGCCGCGGCGAAGGTGGTTACCTGATCAACGCCCACGGCGAGCGCTTCATGGAGCGTTACGCTCCGAACGCCAAGGACCTGGCCGGCCGCGACGTAGTTGCCCGCTCCATGGTCAAGGAAGTCATCGCCGGCAACGGCGTGGGCCCGAACAAGGACCACGTACTGCTGAAGCTCGACCACTTGGGTGAAGAGGTTCTGCACAGCCGCCTGCCTGGCATTTGCGAACTGTCCAAGACCTTCGCTCACGTCGACCCGGTCGTTGCTCCGATCCCGGTTATCCCGACCTGCCACTACATGATGGGCGGCGTTGCCACCAACATTCATGGCCAGGCTCTGACCATGGACGCCAACGGTAACGACCAGATTGTCGAAGGTCTGTTCGCAGTCGGCGAAGTAGCCTGCGTATCGGTACATGGTGCCAACCGTCTGGGCGGCAACTCGCTGCTGGACCTGGTGGTCTTCGGCCGTGCGACCGGTCTGCACCTGGAAAAGGCCCTGAAAGAGGGCATCGAGCACCGTGGCGCCTCCGAGAGCGACCTGGAAGCTTCGTACAAGCGCCTGAACGGCGTGAACGAGCGCACCAGCGGCGAAGAAGTCGCCCCGCTCAAGCGCGAGCTGCAGCAGTGCATGCAGAACTACTTCGGTGTATTCCGTACCGGCGAATACATGCAGAAGGGCATCACTCAACTGGCTGATCTGCGCGAGCGCATTGCGAACGTCAAGATCAACGACAAGAGCCAGTCTTTCAACACCGCGCGCATCGAAGCGCTGGAACTGCAGAACCTCCTCGAAGTGGCCGAAGCCACTGCCATTGCGGCCGAAGCCCGCAAAGAGTCCCGCGGCGCGCATGCCCGTGAAGACTTCGAGGAGCGCGATGACGAGAACTGGCTGTGCCACACCCTGTACTTCCCGGGTGAGAAGCGCGTAGCCAAGCGAGCCGTCAACTTCGCGCCGAAGACTGTTCCGGCATTCGAACCCAAGGTTCGTACTTACTAAGGGTGCCCGTCATGTTGAAAGTAAGTGTTTATCGCTACAACCCCGAGAAGGACGCTGCACCTTTCATGCAGGACTTCGAGGTCGATACCCACGGCAAGGACGTGATGGTCCTGGACGTGCTGGCGCTGATCAAGGAGCAGGACGAAGGCTTCTCCTATCGTCGCTCCTGCCGTGAAGGCGTGTGCGGTTCCGACGGCATGAACATCAACGGCAAGAACGGTCTGGCCTGCATCACTCCGCTGTCGGCCGCCGGCCTGAAAGGCGGCAAGCTGGTGCTGCGTCCGCTGCCGGGTCTGCCGGTGATCCGTGACCTCGTCGTGGACATGAGCATCTTCTACAAGCAGTACGAGAAGGTGAAACCCTTCCTGCAGAACGACACGCCGGCTCCGGCCATCGAGCGTCTGCAGTCGCCGGAAGAGCGCGAGAAGCTGGACGGTCTGTACGAGTGCATCCTGTGCGCTTGCTGCTCGACTTCCTGCCCGTCGTTCTGGTGGAACCCCGACAAGTTCCTCGGTCCCGCTGCACTGCTGCAGGCTTATCGTTTCCTCGCCGACAGCCGTGACACCAAGACCCAGGAACGTCTGGCCTCGCTGGACGATCCGTTCAGCGTGTTCCGCTGCCGCGGCATCATGAACTGCGTCAACGTATGCCCGAAAGGCCTGAACCCGACCAAGGCCATCGGTCACGTGCGCAACATGCTGCTGCAAAGCGGTACCTGATCCGTTTCAAGCAATACGCTGTAAAGAGCAATACCCGCCCCGCCGGGACATTTCCGGCGGGGCGGTTGCGACGGACCCCAGCTCACAAAGCAGGGGCTCGATTTTGAAATCGTATATATGACCAGCAGGGGCATCCGGGCTGGTACCCGGACTATCTGCGGGAACCTTGGTGGCTACCAGTCGCTACACGGGGCTGGAAATCCGCATGGCTTCCGTCAGGTGGAGTCCCCTTACCGAGGGTGACCAAGCATGCACGAAAGCGTAATGCAGCGGATGTGGAACAGTGCCCATCTATCCGGTGGAAACGCTGCCTACGTCGAAGAGCTCTACGAGCTCTACCTGCACGACCCGAACGCTGTGCCAGAAGAGTGGCGCACGTACTTCCAGAAGCTCCCCGCCGACGGCAATCCCGCTCCCGACGTCTCGCATTCCGCAATCCGCGATCATTTCGTACTCCTGGCCAACAACCAGCGCCGCGCCCAACCGGTGTCCGCTGGTAGCGTGAGCTCCGAGCACGAGAAGAAGCAGGTCGAAGTCCTGCGCCTGATCCTGGCCTACCGGCTGCGTGGACATCAGGCCGCGAAGCTCGATCCGCTGGGTCTCTGGGTGCGTACCGCTCCCGCCGACCTGTCGCTCGACCACTACGGCCTGACTGCCGCCGACCTCGACACCACCTTCCGCACCGGTGAGCTCTACATCGGCAAGGAAGAGGCGACCCTGCGTGAAATCCTCGACGCCCTTAAGCAGACCTACTGCAGCACCATCGGCGCCGAATTCATGCACATCGTCGATTCCGAGCAGCGTCACTGGTTCGCCCAGCGCCTGGAAAGTGTGCGTGGCCGTCCGGCGTACTCCGCCGAGGCTCGTTCGCACCTGCTCGAGCGTCTGACCGCTGCCGAAGGCCTGGAGAAGTACCTGGGCACGAAGTACCCGGGCACCAAGCGTTTCGGTCTGGAAGGCGGCGAGAGCCTGATCCCGATGGTCGACGAGATCATCCAGCGCTCCGGCTCCTACGGCGTCAAGGAAATCGTCATCGGCATGGCCCACCGTGGCCGTCTGAACGTGCTGGTAAACACCCTCGGCAAGAACCCGCGCGACCTGTTCGACGAGTTCGAGGGCAAGAAACTGGTCGAGCTCGGCTCCGGTGACGTCAAGTACCACCAGGGCTTCTCCTCCAACGTCATGACCAGCGGCGGCGAAGTTCACCTGGCTCTGGCGTTCAACCCCTCGCACCTGGAGATCGTCTCCCCGGTGGTCGAGGGTTCGGTACGCGCCCGCCAGGACCGTCGCAAAGACGGCAATGGCGACAAGGTCGTGCCGATCTCCATCCACGGCGATGCCGCTTTCGCGGGGCAGGGCGTGGTCATGGAGACCTTCCAGATGTCCCAGACCCGTGCCTACAAGACCGGCGGCACCATCCACATCGTGATCAACAACCAGGTCGGCTTCACCACCAGCCGCCAGGACGACGCGCGCTCCACCGAGTACGCGACCGACGTTGCCAAGATGATCCAGGCGCCGATCTTCCACGTGAACGGCGATGATCCGGAAGCTGTGCTGTTCGTTACCCAGCTGGCCATCGATTACCGCATGCAGTTCAAGCGTGACGTGGTTATCGACCTGGTCTGCTACCGCCGTCGCGGCCACAATGAGGCCGACGAGCCGAGCGGCACCCAGCCGCTGATGTACCAGCAGATCGCCAAGCAACGCACCACTCGCGACCTGTATGCCGACGCGCTGATCGCCGCCGGCGTACAGACTGCCGAACAGGCCCAGGAAAAGGTCGACGAATACCGCGACGCCCTGGACAACGGCCTGCACGTGGTGAAGAGCCTGGTCAAGGAGCCGAACAAGGAGCTCTTCGTCGATTGGCGTCCGTACGTCGGCCATGCCTGGACCGCGCGTCACGACACCCGCTTCGACCTGAAGACCCTGCAGGAGCTGTCCAACAAGCTGCTGGAGACTCCGGACGGCTTCGTCATGCAGCGTCAGGTGCAGAAGATCTACGAAGACCGCGCCAAGATGTCGGCCGGCGGCATGCCGATCAACTGGGGCTTCGCCGAGAACCTGGCCTACGCCACCCTGCTGTTCGAAGGCCATCCGGTTCGCATGACCGGTCAGGACGTCGGCCGCGGCACCTTCTCGCATCGCCACGCGGCGCTGCACAACCAGAAGGACGACTCGGTCTACATCCCGCTGGCTCACCTGTTCGACAACCAGCCGCGCGTCAGCCTGTACGACTCCTACCTCTCGGAAGAAGCGGTACTGGCCTTCGAATATGGCTACGCCACCACCATGCCGAACGCGCTGGTGATCTGGGAAGCCCAGTTCGGTGACTTCGCCAACGGTGCGCAAGTGGTCATCGACCAGTTCATCACCAGTGGCGAGACCAAGTGGCAGCGCCTCTGCGGCCTGACCATGCTGCTGCCGCACGGTTACGAAGGCCAGGGTCCGGAGCACTCCTCCGCGCGCCTGGAGCGTTACCTGCAACTGTGCGCTGAGCAGAACATCCAGGTCTGCGTGCCGACCACCCCGGCTCAGGTCTACCACATGCTGCGCCGCCAGGTGATCCGTCCGCTGCGCAAGCCGCTGATCGTGATGACTCCGAAATCGCTGTTGCGTCACAAGCTGGCCATCTCGACCCTGGAAGAACTGGCCAATGGCTCCTTCCAGACCGTGATCGGCGAGATCGACAGCCTCGATCCGAAGAAAGTCGAGCGCATCGTGCTGTGCAGCGGCAAGGTCTACTACGACCTGCTGGAGAAGCGTCGTGCCGAAGGTCGCGAAGACATCGCGATCGTCCGTATCGAGCAGCTCTATCCGTTCCCGGAAGACGACCTGGCCGAAGTTCTTTCGCAGTACAAGAACCTCAAGCACATCGTCTGGTGTCAGGAAGAGCCGATGAACCAAGGTGCCTGGTACTGCTCGCAGCACCACATGCGCCGTGTCATCGCCGCGCACAAGAAAGGCCTCAACCTGGAATACGCCGGCCGCGAAGGCTCGGCAGCTCCGGCTTGCGGCTACGCTTCGATGCACGCCGAGCAGCAGGAAAAACTGCTGCAAGACGCCTTCACTGTTTAACGCCAACGCGCAGTAGATACCGAATTTAAGGAAACACACAGAATGGCTATCGAAATCAAAGCCCCAACCTTCCCGGAATCGGTTGCCGACGGCACCGTCGCCACCTGGCACAAGAAGGTCGGTGAAGCCGTCAAGCGTGACGAACTGATCGTCGACATCGAGACCGACAAGGTCGTCATCGAGGTTCTCGCCGAAGCCGATGGCGTACTGGCCGAGATCGTCAAGAACGAAGGCGACACCGTTCTCTCCAACGAACTGCTCGGCAAGCTGAGCGAAGGCGGTGCTGCCGCCGCCGCTCCGGCCGCTGCTGCTCCGGCTGCTGCCCCGGCCGCCGCTGCTCCGGCTGCTGCCGCTGCCGACGACAACATCCTGTCGCCGGCCGCTCGCAAGCTCGCCGAAGAAAACGGCATCGACCCGAATAGCATCGCCGGCACCGGCAAGGGCGGTCGTGTAACCAAGGAAGACGTGGTTGCCGCCGTTGAAGCCAAGAAGAACGCCCCGGCTGCCGCTCCGGCCGCCAAGCCTGCTGCTGCTCCGGCTGCCGCTGCTCCGGTGTTCGCCGCTGGCGACCGCGTCGAGAAGCGCGTCCCGATGACCCGCCTGCGCGCCAAGGTCGCCGAGCGTCTGGTCGAAGCCCAGTCCTCCATGGCCATGCTGACCACCTTCAACGAGGTCAACATGAAGCCGGTCATGGACCTGCGCAACAAGTACAAGGACCTGTTCGAGAAGAAGCACAACGGCGTCCGCCTGGGCTTCATGTCCTTCTTCGTCAAGGCTGCCACCGAAGCGCTGAAACGCTTCCCGGGCGTCAACGCCTCGATCGACGGCAACGACATCGTCTACCACGGCTACCAGGACATCGGTGTTGCCGTCTCCAGCGATCGTGGCCTGGTGGTACCGGTACTGCGTAACGCCGAGTTCATGAGCCTGGCCGAAATCGAAAACGGCATCGCCACCTTCGGCCGCAAGGCGAAGGACGGCAAGCTGTCCATCGAAGACATGACCGGCGGTACTTTCACCATTTCCAACGGCGGCGTATTCGGATCGCTCCTGTCGACCCCGATCGTCAACCCGCCGCAGACCGCCATCCTCGGCATGCACAAGATCCAGGAGCGCCCGATGGCCGTTAACGGCCAGGTCGTGATCCTGCCGATGATGTATCTGGCGCTGTCCTACGACCACCGCATGATCGACGGCAAGGAAGCGGTCAGCTTCCTGGTGACCATGAAGGATCTGCTGGAAGATCCGGCTCGCCTGCTGCTCGACGTCTGATTCGTCCGTTCACACGACGGCCCCGTACTACACGACGGCCCCGCGAGGGGCCGTCCGCTTCACCGGAATAAGGATTGAGACATGAGCCAGAAATTCGACGTGGTTGTGATTGGTGCTGGCCCCGGCGGCTACGTAGCTGCCATCCGTGCCGCACAACTCGGCCTGAAGACCGCTTGCATCGAGAAGTACATCGGCAAGGAGGGCAAAGTCGCCCTCGGCGGTACCTGCCTGAACGTAGGCTGCATTCCGTCCAAGGCGCTGCTGGACAGCTCCTGGAAGTACAAGGAAGCCAAAGAGAGCTTCAACGTCCACGGTATCTCCACTGGCGAAGTGAAGATGGACGTTCCCGCGATGGTTGCCCGCAAGGCCAACATCGTTAAGAACCTGACGGGCGGCATCGCCACCCTGTTCAAGGCCAACGGCGTCACCTCCTTCGAAGGCCACGGCAAGCTGCTGGCCAACAAGCAGGTCGAAGTCACCGGTCTGGACGGCACCGTTCAGGTCCTGGAAGCCGACAACGTGATCATCGCCTCCGGTTCCAAGCCGGTCGAAATCCCGCCGGCCCCGCTGACCGAAGACATCATCGTCGACTCCACCGGCGCCCTGGAATTCCAGGCCGTGCCGAAGAAGCTTGGCGTGATTGGCGCTGGCGTCATCGGCCTGGAGCTGGGCTCGGTCTGGGCCCGCCTGGGTGCCGAAGTCACCGTCCTGGAAGCCCTGGACAAGTTCCTGCCGGCTGCCGACGAGCAGGTCGCCAAGGAAGCCCTGAAGACCCTGAGCAAGCAAGGTCTGAACATCCGCCTGGGCGCTCGCGTCACCGGTTCGGAAGTGAAGAAGAAGCAAGTCACCGTGACCTTCACCGACGCCAACGGCGAGCAGAAGGAAACCTTCGACAAGCTGATCGTTGCGGTCGGCCGTCGTCCGGTTACCACCGACCTGCTGGCTGCCGACAGCGGCGTGACCCTGGACGAGCGTGGCTTCATCTTCGTCGACGACCACTGCAAGACCAGCGTTCCGGGCGTCTTCGCCATCGGTGACGTGGTCCGCGGCGCCATGCTGGCGCACAAGGCCTCGGAAGAGGGCGTGATGGTTGCCGAGCGCATCGCCGGCCACAAGGCCCAGATGAACTACGACCTGATCCCGTCGGTCATCTACACCCACCCGGAAATCGCGTGGGTCGGCAAAACCGAGCAGCAGCTCAAGGGCGAAGGCGTCGAAGTCAACGTCGGCACCTTCCCGTTCGCCGCCAGCGGCCGCGCCATGGCTGCCAACGACACCACCGGTCTGGTCAAGGTCATCGCCGATGCCAAGACCGACCGCGTGCTGGGCGTGCATGTGATCGGCCCGAGCGCTGCCGAGCTGGTTCAGCAAGGCGCGATCGCCATGGAATTCGGCACCAGCGCCGAAGACCTGGGCATGATGGTCTTCTCCCACCCGACTCTGTCCGAAGCGCTGCACGAAGCGGCCCTGGCGGTGAATGGCCACGCCATCCACATCGCCAATCGCAAGAAGCGCTAAGGCGGTAGGACCACGGCGGGGCAGGGCGGCAGTCATTCGCGAGGGACTGCCGTAACCATCCCGCCGGACGTCTTCTCCTCGGAGCGGACGTCACAGGTGGCGCGGTATCACGAGTGCCGCGCCGAATGCGCAATACCCAAGACGAAAAACGGTAGACAAGCATGAATCTCCACGAATATCAGGGTAAGCAGCTGTTCGCTGAGTACGGCCTGCCCGTATCCAAGGGCTTTGCCGTCGACACACCCGAAGAGGCCGCAGAAGCCTGTGAAAAAATCGGTGGTACCGAGTGGGTCGTGAAAGCCCAGGTACACGCCGGTGGCCGCGGTAAAGCGGGCGGTGTGAAGCTGGTCAAGAGCAAAGAGGACGCCAAGGCGTTCGCCGCCAACTGGCTGGGCAAGCGTCTGGTGACTTACCAGACTGACGCCAACGGCCAGCCGGTCAGCAAGATCCTGGTGGAATCCTGCACCGACATCGACAAGGAGCTGTACCTCGGCGCCGTCGTCGACCGTTCCAGCCGTCGCATCGTCTTCATGGCCTCCACCGAAGGTGGCGTGGACATCGAGAAGGTCGCTCACGACACTCCCGAGAAGATTCTGAAAGCCACCATCGACCCGCTGGTCGGCGCTCAGCCGTTCCAGGGCCGCGAGCTGGCCTTCCAACTGGGCCTCAAAGGCGACCAGATCAAGCAGTTCGTGCACATCTTCGTCGGCCTGGCGAAGCTGTTCCAGGACTACGACCTGGCCCTGCTCGAAGTGAACCCGCTGGTAATCAAGAAAGACGGCAACCTGCACTGCCTGGACGCCAAGATCAACATCGACTCCAACGCCATGTACCGTCAGCCCAAGCTGCGCGCCATGCACGACCCGTCCCAGGACGACGCTCGTGAAGCCCATGCGCAGAAGTGGGAACTGAACTACGTCGCGCTGGAAGGCAACATCGGCTGCATGGTCAACGGCGCTGGCCTGGCCATGGGCACCATGGACATCGTCAACCTGCACGGCGGCAAGCCGGCCAACTTCCTGGACGTTGGCGGCGGCGCGACCAAAGAGCGCGTGACCGAAGCGTTCAAGATCATCCTCTCCGACAGCAACGTCGCTGCCGTACTGGTGAACATCTTCGGCGGCATCGTTCGCTGCGACATGATCGCCGAAGGCATCATCGGCGCCGTTAAAGAAGTTGGCGTGAAAGTGCCGGTTGTCGTCCGTCTGGAAGGCAACAACGCCGAACTCGGCGCCAAGGTACTGGCCGAAAGCGGTCTGAACATCATCGCGGCGACCAGCCTGACCGACGCTGCCCAGCAAGTCGTCAAGGCCGCGGAGGGTAAGTAATGAGCATCCTGATCAACAAAGACACCAAGGTAATCTGCCAGGGCTTCACCGGCTCGCAGGGCACCTTCCACTCCGAACAGGCCATCGCCTACGGCACCAAGATGGTCGGCGGCGTGACCCCCGGCAAGGGCGGCACCACCCACCTGGGCCTGCCGGTGTTCGACACCGTCAAGGAAGCCGTAGAAGCCACCGGCGCTGAAGCCTCGGTCATCTACGTTCCGGCTCCGTTCTGCAAAGACTCGATCCTGGAAGCGGCCTTCGGCGGCATCAAGCTGATCGTCTGCATCACCGAAGGCATTCCGACCCTCGACATGCTGGACGCCAAGGTCAAGTGCGACGAGCTGGGCGTACGCCTGATCGGCCCGAACTGCCCGGGCGTGATCACTCCCGGCGAGTGCAAGATCGGCATCATGCCGGGTCACATCCACCTGCCGGGCAAAGTGGGCATCGTGTCGCGTTCCGGCACCCTGACCTACGAAGCCGTGAAGCAGACCACCGACGCCGGCTTCGGCCAGTCCACATGCGTGGGCATCGGTGGCGACCCGATCCCGGGCTCCAACTTCATCGACATCCTGAAGCTGTTCCAGGAAGACCCGAAAACCGAAGCCATCGTCATGATCGGCGAGATCGGTGGTTCGGCTGAAGAAGAAGCCGCTGCCTACATCAAGGCCAACGTGACCAAGCCGGTGGTGTCCTACATCGCTGGTGTGACCGCACCGCCCGGCAAGCGCATGGGCCACGCCGGCGCCATCATCTCCGGTGGCAAAGGCACTGCGGACGAGAAGTTCGCTGCCCTGCAAGACGCCGGCGTGAAAACCGTGCGTTCGCTGGCTGACATCGGCAAGGCCCTGGCCGAGCTGACCGGCTGGCCGACCAAGTAAGTCTCCCCGACTTACCTTGTGTCGGAAGGAGGCCACCCTCGGGTGGCCTCCTTCATTACGGCACCGTCGCACTACCTGTCGTGCAAGCGACAGCCGCGGACATTCCGCGGACACCCTGACGCATGTCAGTGCCAGCTCGGCGAGAAAATCGTTAGGCTAGCAACTACTTTGGACCGCTCTCCCCAAAAGGGTGATGTCCGCGTGCCGTCGTCCCTATCCGGGCCGGCGTAATTCCAGGCCGTCACGGATGCGGTCGAACAACGATGCACGGAGCAAACCGGCCACGAGCCCGCTAGGAAAACCTCTGCTGTCTGTCATTTGAACAAGAACCCTGCATAGCCCGTGCTGCGTCGCCCGATCGACGTGGAGCGCATCGTCATTGCCGTTCGACGCCGCTCCCGATCCCGCCACGTCCACCGCCATGCCGGAGTATTCAAAGGGCACGTTAACCCGCTCAAGCACTGTGGTATTCCCTTCATGAACGTCTTGAAAGGCCAGGACATCCTGGCACTCGGTTTTATGACCTTCGCCCTGTTCGTCGGAGCAGGCAACATCATCTTCCCGCCCATCGTCGGCCTGCACTCGGGCCCGCACGTGTGGATGGCGGCCCTCGGCTTCCTGATCACCGCGGTCGGCCTGCCGGTCATCACCGTGGTCGCGCTGGCCAAGGTCGGCGGCGCCATGGACACCCTCAGCCACCCGATCGGGCGCGTTGCCGGCGGCCTGCTGGCGGCGGTCTGCTACCTGTCGGTCGGCCCGCTGTTCGCCACCCCGCGTACCGCTACCGTGTCCTTCGAGGTCGGCCTTGCGCCGCTCACCGGCGACGGCCCGCTGCCGCTGTTCATCTACAGCCTGGTGTACTTCTGCGTCGTGCTGGTGATCTCGCTGTACCCCGGCAAGCTGCTCGACACCGTCGGCCGCTTCCTCGCGCCGCTGAAGATCATCGCGCTCGCCGCACTGGGCATCGCCGCCTTCATGCTGCCGGCCGGCACCATCGGCCAGGCCGAGCCGAGCTACGAGCACGCGGCCTTCTCCCAGGGCTTCATCAACGGCTACCTGACCATGGACACCCTGGGCGCGCTGGTCTTCGGCATCGTCATCGTCAACGCCATCCGCTCCCGTGGCGTGCAGTCGCCGCGGCTGATCACCCGCTACGCCATCATCGCCGGGCTGATCGCCGGGGTAGGGCTGGCGCTGGTGTACATCAGCCTGTTCCGCCTGGGCGCGGGCAGCCACGAGATCGCCGCTGGCGCCACCAACGGTGCGGCTGTGCTGCATGCCTATGTGCAGCACACATTCGGTGGGCTGGGCAGCGGCTTCCTCGCCGTGCTCATCGCCCTGGCCTGCCTGGTCACCGCGGTCGGCCTGACTTGCGCCTGCGCCGAGTACTTCTGCCGCATCCTGCCGCTGTCCTACCGGACCCTGGTGGTGCTGCTGGCCGGCTTCTCGCTGCTGGTGTCCAACCTCGGCCTGACCAAGCTGATCCAGTTCTCGGTGCCGGTGCTGACCGCGATTTACCCGCCGTGCATCGTGCTGGTGGCGCTGAGCTTCTGTGCCGGCCTGTGGAAGTCGCAGACCCGCATCGTCGCACCGGTGATGGCCGTGTCGCTGCTGTTCGGCCTGGTCGACGCGCTCAAGGGCGCCGGCTTCAACCTGCCGGAGTGGATGGCCCACCTGCCGCTCTCCGAACAGGGCCTGGCCTGGCTGATCCCCTCAGTCGCCACCCTCGCGCTGATGGTCGTCATCGACCGTCTGCTGGGCAAACCCAGCGAAGCCCTCGCCTGAGTCCGTACCCCGGACGATGCAATAGGCCGCCCTCGGGCGGCCTTTTTGCATTTTCGCCCGAGTGGCGTGGACCCGACGCGAGAAAGCGCCAGAAATTCGCCTTCAGTGGTCGTGAGTGCCGCCGATACAGACGAAATGCAGGTTTTCTGACGCGCGGACAGCGCGACGGGCCGGGAACTCGGGCAATGTACGCCGTCGCGAAAAAGCCATCGAAGAGGGGGCAGGGGTGTCGTTGATCAACAAGCTGACGCGGTCGCTCGACCCGCTGCAGGGAGTACCGGACTCCATCCGCCAGGAGTTCGTGCTCTGGTATCGCCAGGCCAAGGCCCCACAGATCCGCTACGTCGCCTTCCTGACGTTGTCGCTGTACTTCGTTTACATCTTCATGGAGTACAACATCGCCACCACGCACCGCGAGCTGCGCCTGCTCGCCCATGGCGTGCTGGTCCCCGCCGCCCTGCTTGCCGTCGGCCTGATGAGCAACGAGCCCCGGTACTACCGGCCAATGCGCGCCTTGCTGATGAGCGCGCCGATCGGCGCCGTGGCGGCCAACCTCTACCTCAACCACGACCAGCCGGACTTCGCCGCCTACGCGCCGGAGATGTACCTCAACCTGATGTGGACCTTCTCCGTCTCCGGGTTGACCCTGCGCCAGGCGACATTCACTGCATCCACCTCGGCCGCGCTCATGCTGATCGTCACCCTGGAGAGTTCTCTGCAGCCCGGCGTGCAGTGCCTGAACCTGCTGTGGATCCTCGCTTCCTACTCCTTCGGCATGCTCAGCGCCTTCCTCCTGGAGCGCGCGCACAAGACCATGTTCCTGCACCAGAACCGCCTGGCCCTGAGCGCCAGCGTCGACGGCCTCACCGGGATATGGAACCGCGCGCGCATCGACCAGTTCTTCGCCGACGAAGTCGCCCGCGCCCAGCGCTACGGCACGCCGTTCTCGGTGATCCTGATGGACATCGACCACTTCAAGAGCGTCAACGACACCCACGGCCACACGGTCGGCGACAGCGTGCTCTGCCAGTTCGCCCGGCTGCTGCGCGAGAACGTGCGCAGCACCGACCGGGTAGGGCGCCTGGGCGGCGAGGAGTTCCTGGTCGTGCTGCCAGGCACCGATCACCGTCACGCCCAGGCCGCCGCGCGCGCCCTGCGCCAGCGCATCAACGGCTTCGACTTCCACACCGTGCGGCGCAAGACCGCCAGCTTCGGCGTCACCCAGTACTGCGGCGACGACAGCGCAAGCGCCATGCTCGAGCGCGTCGATCGCGCGCTCTACCGCGCCAAGCAGAACGGCCGCGACCGCATCGAAGTGCTCTGAGGCCGCCCGCCGACCCGCTACCGCCCATCGCGCATCGCCCGGCGCGACTGAACTCCATTCCTAAATGGCAGGTCTGTCTCCGGTCGACCCAGTGGGTGGATCGCCTGGCCGTTCGCCACCCGGAGGACCGGACGCCCGCCATTCGCCCTGACCGCGCTGCCCCAGCAGCCATTCGCCTGGACGACTTCCATCGCGCCCGCCCGCGGGTTTCGTTCATCGCCATGTGAAGATTGCCCATGACCCAATCCCTCCCTCTCACCGCTGCAACCCCACGCCGCCCCCGCGCCCTCGGCGCCTGCCTGCTCGGCGGCCTGTTCGCCATGGCCGCGACGGCCCAGGCCGAGGAGCCCGCCGGCGGCCCACGCTGGGTGAGCGACAGCCTGACCACCTACGTACGCAGCGGCCCCACCGACGGCTATCGCATCGTCGGCACCCTGGTCTCGGGGCAGAAGGTCGAGCTGCTACGCACCCAGGGCGACTACAGCCAGGTGCGCAGCGAGAGCGGCAACAGCGTCTGGATCGCCAGCCGCGACCTGCAGGACAAGCCCGGCCAGGCCGAGCGCCTGCCCGACCTGGAAAAACAGGTGGCCGAGCTGACCGCCCAGCTCAACGGCATCAACGACAGCTGGAAGAGCCGCGTGCAGGGCATGCAGGAAACCCTCGACACCCGCAAGAAACTCATCGACGAACTGCAGGCCGCGCGCAGCAGCCTCGACAGCGAACTCAGCCAGGCCCGCTCCGACCTGCGCGCCGCCCAGGCGCAACTGGGCGACGAGAACAAACAGGTGCTGATGCGCTACATGGCCTACGGCGGCGGCATCGCCGGCGCCGGCTTGTTCGTCGGCCTGCTCCTGCCGACCCTGCTGCGGGTCAAGCGCAAGCGCAACGACGGCTGGGTCTGACCCGCCCGCGCACTGCCACAAGGCCGCCTTCGGGCGGCTTTTTCATGTCCGGGGAAGGATATTTGCGGCGATTAATCCGCCGCGATGTGCGCGGCGGTCGCTCGCAACACGCCCCACGCTGCCGCTGCAGGCCGCGCGCGGCGGCTGATGATCGGCGCTGAGAGCGATCATCAGCAAAAGAAGAGAATTAAGGATTCGCTCCGCCGTTCGCCGGCAGACAGGCTTCGTCGCGGCTGCACCGAGAGCTTCGGTCGCCACTGCCTTCTGCACGACAAACAAAAGGAGAATCCCCAATGAAAGTGAAAGGTTGTGTACGCCGTGGCCTCGCCACGTCCGTATTGCCGCTGGCGGCGCTGTTGTCCGCCACGAGCGCCCATGCCGTCGACGGCACCGTGACCATCACCGGGTCCATTACCGATGCTTCCTGCACCATCGATATCGACGGCGGCACCGGTGGCGACTACACCCTGGCCTTGCCGGTGGTGGGTATCAGTTCCTTCAAGTCGGTGGGCAACTCCGCCGGCGCCACCCAGTTCAACTTCAACCTGAGCGAGTGCACCGGTACCGACACCGCACCGACCAAGGTGCGCGCCCACTTCGAAGCCATCAACGTCGACGTCAGCACCGGCAATCTGCTCAACATGGCCATGATCAACGGCGCCAGTGGCATCGAAGTACAGATCGCCAACGCCGATGGCCAGCCGATCGACCTCCGCGACAACAAGAACAACAACTACGCGGACATCGATGCCGAGAACGGCAGCGCGACCATGTCCTACGTCGCCCAGTACGTCTCCATCGATCCGGCCGTGACGGCCGGTACCGTCAACGCTCAGCTGATGTATTCGCTGGAATACCTCTGAGTTCCAGGCGGGGGAGTGCCCGAACGCCCGTTCGGGCAATTCCCGCGAGAGCGCAACGGAGAACCGGCTGTGAATGCGCCATCCCAATTCAGATCCTGCGTGCTGCTGGCCCTGCTGCTGATGCAGGCGGCCGCGGCGCAGGCCAATGTCGTCATCGCCGGCACCCGCCAGGTGTTTCCCGGCAGCGAGCGCGAGATCACCGTGCAGCTGAGCAACCGGGGCAGCACGCCCTCGCTGGTGCAGGCCTGGGTCGACGACGGCGACGAGAGGGCGACACCGTCCAGCTCGAAGGCGCCCTTCCTGGTGACGCCCGTGATGTCGCGCCTCGACCCGATGAAGGGCCAGGCGTTGCGCGTGCTGCTGACCTCCGGAGGCTTGCCGCAAGACCGCGAATCGCTGTTCTGGCTGAACGTGCTGGATGTGCCTTCGCTGGATCGCAAGCGCGCCGGCGAGAACCACCTGCAGGTCGCCTTCCGCTCGCGCCTCAAGCTGCTCTACCGGCCCCAGGGGCTCGAAGGCAGCGCGGCGGCGGCGGCCGAGGGCCTGCGCTGGAAGCTGGTCGAGCGCGGCGGCAAGCCGGTACTGCGGGCGAGCAATGCGAGCGCCTTTTACGTCTCCGTTTCCAGCGTAAGCGTGACGGCCAACGGCAGGAGCTTCACCAGCGACGACTCGGCAACCATCGGGCCGCACGGCGAACTGGAACTCCCGCTGAAACCCACGGCCAGCGTGCCCCCTGGGGTGTCCGGCGTCGACTACGTCTGGGTGTCCGACTACGGCGCGGCGGTCAGGCAGTCCTCTTCCCTCGGCGACTGAACGCCGACTCTCGTTCGAAGCAGCGGAGCGCAAGCAAAATGAAGGGTGATGGAAAATCGCCAGTCAGGTGGATGGCTTTGTCCATCGGGATCGCCGGCGGCTCCTGGGTGGGCTCCAGCGCAGTGGCGGACGGCGACGTGATCTTCGATCGCGGATTCCTCCGCGACGGCGGTCAGGCGCTCGACCTTGCCCGCTTCGAAGCCGCGCCCGTCCTGCCACCGGGCACCCAGCGCCTGGATACCTTCGTCAACCAGCGACCGGTCGGCCGCTTCGACGTGACCATCGAGGCCGAGAGCGAGCACGGCCCTGCACGAACCTGCTTCCGCCGCGACGACTTGCCGGCACTGGGCCTCGACCTGCGCCGGCTGCCGGAGCAGGAGCGGGTGCAGCACTTGCTCGCCGCGGACTGCGTCGACCTGCGTCAACTCGACCCCAACATCGCGCTGGACGTGGATGTCTCCGCGCTCACGGCGCACCTGGCGATACCCCAGGCGTACATCGGCCGCCTGGTGCGCGGCATGGTCGATCCGCAGGACTGGGACGAGGGCATCACGGCGGGCTTCGTCGGCTACAACGCCAGCGCCTTCCGCAACCAGCTCGACCAGACCGGCGGCCACGAGCGCTACTACGCGAGCCTCAACGGCGGCCTCAACGTCGCCGGCTGGCGCTTGCGCCACAACGGCACCTACAGCCGCGACGAACAAGGCAGCGAATACCAGGCCGGCAGCACCTACGCCCAGCACGACCTCACCGCGCTGAAGGCGCAAGGCACGCTCGGCGAGTACTTCACCCCCGGCGACCTCTTCGATGCCATGCCCTTCACCGGCGTGGCCCTGGCCAGCGACGAGCGCATGCTGCCCGACTCCCAGCGCGGCTTCGCGCCAACGGTGCGCGGCAGCGCCGACACCAATGCGCAGGTGAGCATCCGCCAGGCCGGCAACCTGGTCTACCAGACCACGGTGGCGCCCGGCCCGTTCGTCATCGACGACCTGTACAACACCGGCTATGCCGGCGACCTCGAGGTGACCATCACCGAGGCCGACGGCCGCGAGAAGACCTTCACCGTGCCCTATGCCTCGGTGAGCCAACTGCTGCGCCCGGGCAACTCGCGCTTCAGCCTGGCCGCCGGCCGCTACCGCGACGACCAGCTCGACGCTCCACCGGCCTTCGTGCAGGGCACCTACCGCTACGGGCTGTCCAATGACCTGACCCTGTACACCGGCAGCACCCTGGCCGAGAACTACCTCGCCGTATTGGGCGGCGCGGCGCTCAATACCCGCTTCGGCGCCCTGGGCGCGGACGTCACCCGCTCCCAGGCCAGCGGGCTGCCGACGCAGGTCCAGGGTATCGAGCCGCGCATGCGTGGTCAGAGCTACCGGCTGACCTACAGCGAGCGCCTGGATGCCACCGGCACCAACCTCGCCATCGCCGCCTACCGCTTTTCCAGCGAGGGCTACCTGAGCATGGCCAACTTCGCTGCGCTCAAGGGCAGCGACTTCCCCACGCTGTACCGCGAACGCAACCGCATCCAGCTCGACCTCGACCAGCCGCTGGGCGACTCGCTGAGCCTCTTCGTCAACGGCATGCGGCAGAACTACTGGGACCGCAGCGGCACAGACACCACCTACCAGGCCGGCATCGGCAAGACCTTCGGCTGGGGCGCGCTCAGCTTCAGCGCCAGCCGCACCCGGCAGGGCGGCGGCAACCGGCGCGACGATGAGCAGACCCAGTACCTGGCGACCCTGAGCGTGCCGCTGAGCTTTGGCGAACGCCTGACCGGCGCCTACCTGCGCACCAGCGCCGCCTACACCGACAGCCGCGACCGCTCGCTGCAGACCAGCCTGAGCGGCAGCGCCGGCGAGACCGGCCAGTTCGGCTACAGCCTCTACCAGAGCAGCAACCGCGACGAAGGGCAGCGCGGTGAAACCCGTGGCGGCAGCCTGCAGTACACCACCTCGCCGGTCGCGCTCGGCTTCAGCGCCAGCAGCGGCGAGGGCTACAGCCAATACACCGCCTCGGCGCGCGGAACCGTGCTGGGCTACGCCGATGGCGTGCTGTTCAGCGCGGGGCAGGGCGAGACCATGGGCGTGATCCAGGCCGCGGGCGGCCAGGGCGCGCGAGTGGGCAGCGGGCACAACAGCCATCTCGACGGGCAGGGCAAGGCGCTGGTCACCGGCCTGTCGCCCTATCGCCGCAACGAAGTGCTGATCGACCCCAAGGGCGCCTCCGACGACGTGGAATTCAAGGTCAGCTCCCAGGTGGTCACGCCGCGGCAGGGCGCGGTGGTCAAGCTGGACTACCGGACCACCATCGGCCGCGCGCTGCTCCTGCAGGTCAGCGGCGAAGACGGCGGCAGCCCTCCCTTCGGCGCCGAAGTGCTGAGCGCGGCCGGCGAGCCGCTCGGCATGATCGGCCAGGCCGGCCTGGCGTTGCTGCGCATCGGCGAGGACCCCGGCCCGCTGCAGGTGCGCTGGGGCGGGGAGGTCGGCCAGTCGTGCCGGCTGGTCATGGGCGAGCCCATCGCCACCGACAGCCCCGGTGACATGCCGCGCCGCTCGGCGCGCTGCCTGGCCGGCGCCTGAGCGCCCTTCATCGGCCGGGCGAGCGGCCCGGCTGCCATTTCCATCAATCGGAGTCTGTACACGTGAAGCGCAACAAGACCCGTCTCGCCTCGCTCGCCCTGCTGGGTGCGGCGAGCCTCCACGCCGAGGGGCTGATCGCCTGCACCAGCAAGGTGACGACGACCGTCAGCTATCCTTCGCCGCTGCTGATATCGGTGGACTTTCCCCTGGGGACGGTGCTGGGTACCGCGCAATCGGTCACTACCATCGACTGCACGGGCGATACGAAGAACTACGAGCTGCGCCGGTCCAGATCCAACGCTGCCTACGGCATGAGCGATGTCGAGGGCGTCGTCCAGTCCGGCTTCATAGCGGTAGGAGTGCGCTGGACCAACTACAACTCCGCAACGGGTGAAACGACCCTGATGACCCGTACGCCTCTGCACGACGGCTCGGGGCCGAAGCTTCAGCTGGCAAAAGGCGTGACCACGCTCACCGACACCTGGGAGCTCATCAAGATCGGTTCCGGCAATCTGCCGGCACCGGGCACCTTCAACATGCGGCCGGTAGCCATGGACAAGGTGAACAAGGGCACTACCACCGTCGTCATGTCCGACCTGCTGACTTACCAATTCGAGTCCGTCGAGTTCGTCGTACCCAGTTGCCAGGCCCCGGGCGACCTCACCATCGACATGGGCCAGAAGCGCAACACGGACTTCTCCGGCGTCGGCAGCACTACAGCGGCCAAGCCCATCGACATCGCGCTGCAGTGCGAGCAGAACGCGAACGTCTTCATCACGCTCTCCGGCGACATCGACAGTTCGCAACCCGGCACGCTCAAACTGTCCCCCTCCGGGCAGACGGCCTCCGGGGTGGGCGTACAGATTCTCGACGAATCCGGCGAGCCGGTGGCCTTCAATACCAAGCTGTCCCATGGCCAGACCTCCGAGGCAGGCTCCTACACCCTGAAATACCAGGCGCGCTACATCCAGACCGCGAAGACCATCGTCGCCGGCCAGGCCAACGCCGCGCTCACCTACACCCTCAAGTACAACTGAGCCCGGCGTCGAGCGCCTCAGGCATCGGCAGCGCGGATCAGGCAGACATTGCGCGGGCTCAGTTCCGAACCGCTGGCCAGGGTGCCTGCCGCCAGATCGAAGAGCTTCACGTCGTACTGCGCCCCGGTTTCCAGCGCCGGGTGCACATAGCGCCGGACCAGGTCGTCCGGCGCGTCGTCGGCGAAGGAACGCGAGGCGCTCAGCGTGACGAGCCGGGCCTCGCCGTCGACCACCTCGCTGCGCACTTCCGCCGTGCGGTTCACGTGGTAATGCCTGCCGTCGCCAACGTCGAAGTCCCCCACGAAACGCATCAGCGCCCGGCCTTGCCGCTTCGGGCTGTAGGTCATCGAACCGTGGTAGTGAATGGCGTCGCGCGAGGAGCGCGCAAAGAGCTCGCTTTCCCCACTGCAGATACTCGGCTGTGCGGCGGTCAGCCGGTGCAGAGCCCAGGGCGCGAGCAGCAACAGGCCGGCAGCGGCGACGTAGAGCGCGCGCTTCATGAGTGGGGATCTTGCAGGATGACGTAGGCGCTGCAGTCCGGCGCCTTCGCTTCGAGGCGGTCCTGGCAGAGGAAGAAGCTGAACTCGTCGTCCGAATCGCCCCGATTGACATAGACGAAGGACTTGTCGGCAGCAAGCTGCGGCGGGTGGTCGGCGAACGCCTTCAATGCCTGCTCGATGCGCCTTGAGGAGGGCGCGGCCGCAAGCTGGGCGAAGAAGTGTCGCTCGCCGATATCCGCCAGGTACTCGTAGGCCACGCGATGCGCGGTTTCGGTAGCCAGGGGGCTGGCCCGCGAATGGGCGAACCACAGCACGACCGCCAGGTTGGCCAGCGCCCCGGCAGCCAAGGCCAGTACCCATCCGCGCAGATTGTGGCGCTTGATCGCGGCGATGGGCGCGCGCTCGGCAGCGCGCTTTTCCTGCAATGGCGGAGCTGCGAGCGCGGAGAGGGCTGGCTGCTCCACCAGGCCCTCGAGGACCCGGGCCTGGATGCGGTAGCCCTGGTTCGGCACGGTGCGAATCACCTTGTGGCCGTCTTCGGCGCCGAAGGCCTGGCGCACGTTGAACACCGCATTGCTCAGGCTGCCGGCGGTAACCGGCCGGCCGTGCCAGGCATGGCTGGTCAACTCGTCACGGCTGACCGGCGTGCCGGGCGCCATCAACAGCCGCTGCAGCAAGCGGTACTCGGGCTTGCTCAGGTTGCAGGAAAACGCCGCGCCGTCCTGGCGCGAGCCGCGAAGCAGACGCTCGACCGGGTCCAGCGAGCAGTCCCAGAGGTCGATGGCAACGAAACGGATCATCGGATCACCTCGCGCGTGAAAGTGAGGGCACGCCGCGCCCGGCAGCCGGCAGCGGCTGTCGATTGCCGGCGGCAGCCGGTTCCAGGGCGGAGGGTGTCCCGGGCAGGCGTCGATCCGACGCGGTGCCGGCGAGGCGAGTACGAGGGAAGCGGAGAGCGGAAGGGGAGCAAGGTCATCGGTAGCGGTGCTTATTGTCGTGGGGCAAACCCAGGCGCCCGAACCGGGCCGCCCGGCGGCGCTCTCGCGGCTGTGGCGCGGGAGCGAAAATGCCCTGGGGTTAAAATCAAGTCGTTGATTTTAATGCGTTATTTTTCAGATTTAAGGATGCGCCTTGTAGGCCGATTCCGAACCTGAGGCTTAGTAGTGATACCTCGGACAGCCAGGCCCGGATCGGCGTATCCGTGCCGACTCCCCCACGATCAACTCCGGCTAGCAGCGCTTCGATAAGGCCAGAGCACCCAGCGACAGGCAGAAACGAAAAGCCTGGCGTTATCGGATGGGGTCTAAATATGCGGGAAAAGTCTTACAGCATTCGGAAAAGTTTTCCGTTGTATTCCAGGTATTTAATGCCGGGCGAGTAATGGCGCAGTGCACGGAAGCCGCAGGACTTGCGCTTAGTCAATGAATTATTCGCAGGGTGCTTGTTAGCCTGCTCGCCTTCAAAAATTTAAAGGCTGCCGTTCGGGAGAGCGGCGGCAATTGCCGAGGGTGAATCTATCCGGGCAACTAGCCGATTCTCAGTAAAAATATAGGAATGTTGATGTGAATATTTATAACGCAGTGCTGGCCAGAAATACCGAAAACGCCCCACAAGGCGTCGGTCCATATTCACAAACCGTCGCCTTCTCTCACTACAACAATCTCTCGGCGCAACTACCGATTGATCCCAAAACCGGAAAGTTGGTGGCCGGCGGTATAAAAGAGCAGGCGCTACAGTGCTTCAAGAACATCAAGGCAGTTGTGGAGAGCATCGATCATGGAATGGAAGATGTTGTCCGGATCAGCCTTTTCGTCAAGAACATCGCCGACCTCGATGCGGTAAACGAAGTTTATAAAGCCTTCTTCCCCGGTTATGTGCCCGTCACCACCGCAATTGCGGTTGCAGCCTTGCCGCTGGATGCACTCGTGCAAGTCGATGCGCTGATCTCCAATGGCGCAGGCACCATTCCCGGCGCGCCGCAGGCGAGGGATTTGGTCAAGGTCGTGCGGAACACCGAGAACGCCCCGATCAGCCCGCTGTCTTCGCAATCCGTTGCCTTCTCCCACTACAACAACCTCTCGGCCCAACTGCCCATCGACCCGAAAACCGGAAAGCTGGTAGCCGGTGGCGCAAAAGAGCAGGCCGCGCAGTGCCTGAAGAACATCAAGGCGATTCTGGAAGCCATCGACGTGCCCTTCGATGACCTGGTGAAAATCACCGTCTTCCTGAAAAACCTCGCGGATGCCGAAGCATTAAATGAGGTCTACAAAACCTTCTTCCCGGACTCGGCCATTGCCCGCGCCGTAGGCTATGTGCCGGCACGCTCGGTCGTCGAAGTTGCAGGGTTGCCGATGAACGCACTGGTGCAAATCGAAGCCGTGGTATCGCACGGCGACGGCACCCCGCCGCAATTGGTCGAAGACCGGCATGGCATCGTCATCAAGGCAAACAATACGGCCGGTGCGCCGAAATGCCCGCTCTCCACGCAAACCGTGGCGTTCTCCCACTACAACCACATCTCGGCGCAACTGCCGCTGGATGCGAAAACCGGCGAAGTCTTAGGCGCAGGCGTAAAAGAGCAAACCGCGCAGTGCCTGCAAAACCTCAAGGCGATTGTCGAAAGCATCGACCACTCGCTGGCCGATGTGGTGAAGGTGAATATCTTCCTGAGGAATATCGAAGATATCGCCGCAGTGGATGAGGCCTACACGAAGTTCTTCCCGGATGGTGTGCCGGCCCGCAGAACCCTAGGCGTATCCGCACTGCCGAAAGGCGCCCTGATCCAGATCGACGCCATCGTGGCGAACGCGGAAGGCACGCCGCCCAAGGCCTGATGGGCTGAGAAAGGAGGAGGATCGGTTTTTCTATTCGAGCAGGGCCCGAGCGATTTGGCTCGGCTCGAAAGGGCACCCAGGAAGAACAGGTCTGTCCTCTTTCGCTCAATGCACGCAAGACACTAGGACGCCCCAGGGCGTCCTTTTCATTTGTGGGTAAGGGCAAACCCTCAGCGCAACCGCCGCGCCCAGTCCCGCCAGCCGCTTCGGCCGGCGTTCGCGGGGGGGGGCACCCAGCGCGCGCGGCAGCTCGGCGAGGCTGACCCAGAACTGGCCCTGCCAGTCCAGCACATGCAATGCCTGTCGCTGCCAGCGCAGGTGCTTGTGCCGTGGGCCGAACTCGTGGGCAAGTGCGGCCAGTCGACGCACAAGCCTACGCCTTAGGAGGTAAGTCCCTGGCAACTATTTCCGTCCTGTAGGCAGGAAATTTCCGAAGCTCGAAAAGCCCCGAAGTAAGCCGTCAGACGAGTGCTAGCTTCCGGCCTTTTCTTGCGGAAGGAGTTCGTAAATGGCTGTGGGATATTTCATTCGGATGGGGGACAAGACCACCTGTGGTGGCACCGTCCTGGAAGGGGATAGCGACTGCACGATGGACAGTGTGCCCCAGGCGCGCCAAGGCGACAAGGTGTCGTGCGGCAAAGACGGCAAGGTCTACCAGATCCTCGGCGGCGTTCATTACTTCAGGAGCGGCGGCATCCCCGTTGCCGGCAGCCTGGACAGCTACAGCAGCTGCCCGTGCCAAGCCAGGCTGATTCCCTCGCTGTTCGACGACACCTACCGGGACGACTCGGACTCGGACTCGACTGCATCGCAACGCAGTGCCGCCCCCGCTACCGCACCGCAAAAGGCGCCCACTTCCCCACTCGCGAACCCAGCCGCCGTATCCTCCGGCAATGCGGCTGCATCCTGCCCAGTACCTCCCAATCCGCCCGCACCAGAGCCCCTGCGGCTGCCGGCACGCATCTTCCTGAGCCAAGGCAAGATGGACGACTACGCCGCGCCAGACATGAAGCATGGCGACCTAGACGCGAAGGAGTTGAAGCGCCGCTACGACTGGGCGCCGAACTACATCTCCGAAATTGCCGAACCGTCCCGGCTGAAGCGTTGGCTCAACAGCTTCAAGGTCGACTCGCTCACACGAGAAGAACAGCGGAAAGCCGATGCGCAAGAACTCTTCGAGGAGTTCCACCGACTCGCCAAACCGTTCTCCTGGTATGGGCCGTACCGCTCACTGATCGACCGGTTGATCGACCATATGCAGGGCAATACGGGGGCGCCGTTCAGGCATCCGTTGATGGATCAGGCGTTGACTGAGCATGAGTCGATGGAAAACTCGCTTGAGAAGCTCCGTAAGGTACTAGCCAGAAACATTGAATGGGATGGCGGCTATTACCCACAAGCTAAGGCGCAGTTACTTACAAATGCAGTGTTAAATTCACGTCTGCCAAAGTTCGATGGTTTGATAAATCGCATCGACGGAATGGGTCTTGCTGTACATGATACTGCTGGAACCGAGATCATTTTGAAATCATTGCACGTACAGGGAGATCAATTTTGCGCCGAAGTTCATTATCGCATTCAGGATCATTTTGGCCTGGACGAAAATGACATTGCGCACTCGTTGTACGGAAAACTTCCGTTATTTCAAATTTGGTTCGTATTACAACGTTGGAGTGGATACGATTATCGACCATTTATTACTGAGATGCAGTCTACCAAGCTCATTAAAGGGCTCAGGAGCGACCAATAGTTATGGCCAGAAAGCCGATGATTGGGTTGCTAGTCACCGTACTCATGTTGTGTGGAATATATGTGGCATGGTGCATTTCTCAACCGGTTCGAGTAGACGCTGTGCATCGAGAGGGTGGCGCCTCCCACGTGTCCGTGCTTGTAAGCAATTTTCCTTGGACCGATCGAGGTCGAATAAACTGGTGGTTGCAAAATAAGGAGCGAATAAAAATTCAATTTGGAATTCCTGCGCCGGATGCTGATGGCTCATTCGAAATTGTATTTTGGGCTTGGGATGGAACTTATCGAATAGACCACGGTACCGATGAAGACTCCGATCTGCGCTGCTTCAATGATATGCAGGAAAAGGCTAATTGCATTGTAAAAAGCGACATCCCTCTACAAGTATCACGACTCAAGAGCGGAATTACCATATTTGATATTGGCTGGGATGACCGCAGAGTCTACTCCCAATCCAAGGAAGGCGACGAGCCAAAGCGGCGGCGCGATTGGGAGAAGGCAGAAAATGAGGGTGAGTGAAAAGAGGGGGCGGATTTATTTTTCTACTCTAAAGCTGTCTTGGTAGTCAGGGTTTGAGTGGTTTAATAAGTCTGTCCCCTTTTTCCTGAGATGAACGCCATTAAGACTGTTGACGGAATAAAGAGTCAGTCGTGATGAAAAGGATGTTTTTGATTCTTCCTGTAGTGATTTCGTTATGCCTTTTTGATTGTGGGGTTTGGTGGGCATCCCTTCCTACAAAGATCGACGCAGTGCACCGCAATGGGAATTTTAGCGATGTGCTAGTAAGTCCCTTTCCGTTGACCGACTCAGGGCGTATCGAGTGGTGGGAGAATAATAAGGCGCATATCAAGGCCGAGTATGGCATCCCCGAACCAAAGCCTGATGGCTATTTTGAGATTCTATTTTGGTCTTGGGACGGAATTTACCGGGTAGACCACGGCACAGACGAGGATTCCGACTTGCGTTGTTTTGCAGATATGCCAGGAAAAGCAAACTGCATTGTGAAAAGCAACATTCCCCTCCAGGTCACGCACTTAAGAGATGGTGGGTTTGTTTTCGATATTAATCGCGGCGAGAGATTATATTCTCGGAAGGAGAGTGGTGGCGAATTAAGTCGGCGACAAGATTGGGAGAGAGTACGAGAGAAAATCAGGGGCTCAGAATAAGGATCTGAGTCGTGAGTTAGACAGGTTTCAATAGTCCAGAAAAGCGGCGGATTTAATTGAATGCTTTAAGCCCGCCGTCAAGTCAGCCTTAGGGCAGAGGATGAAATCCATCCTCTCTTCGCGGATAAGAGGTGGACGTGTTCATTAGAACTGCATTTTGGCTGGCTGTTGCGAGTATTTCGCTCTATGGGATGTGGTGGTTGTCTCAACCCGTTCAAGTTGACGCGGTGCATCGCGACGGTAGTTTTAGTGATGTGCTGGTCAGGAATTTCCCTAGAACGGATAGGGGCCGGATTGAGTGGTGGGAGAGAAACAAGGCTTGGCTGAAAGCTGAGCATGGCATTCCGGAGCCAGATGCCGATGGGTATTTTGAGGTCGTATTTTGGAGTTGGGATGGTGTCTATCGCGTTGATAGCGGTACTGACGAGGATTCAGACCTGCGCTGTTTTGAAGATATGAAGGTTGCTGCTCGGTGTATTGAAAAGAGTGACCGTCCATACTGGTCAGAAGGCTTAGAAATGGGAGTTATGTTTTTGATATAGATATTGATCCTGGTGGTAGATATATCCAGGAAGAAGGTGGTGAGTTTAATAGGACGGATTGATTGCGCTTCTCCAAGAAAAGCCAAAAGGTGTCACTTTATTTTTCTACTCTATAGCTTTCTTGGGTATCGGCGTTGGAGTGGCTCAATATATTCGTCCCCATTTTTCGTGGTGGTAATCGAGGGCATGAGGACCGGGTTGT
The DNA here is from genome assembly GCF_041409665.1 of Pseudomonas sp. QL9. Taxonomy (NCBI): domain Bacteria; kingdom Pseudomonadati; phylum Pseudomonadota; class Gammaproteobacteria; order Pseudomonadales; family Pseudomonadaceae; genus Pseudomonas; species Pseudomonas sp. QL9. The sequence goes on along the minus strand of NZ_CP166971.1, from coordinate 564,757 downwards.
GAATAGGACGCTAAAGCTTGGGCTACTGCCGGCTCTTACACTGCCCGTTTGTGTGTACACACTTTGGTGGTTATCTCAGCCCACTCAGGTCGACGCTGTACACCGCGATGGTAGCGTTTCTTACGCGGCAGTTCTTGTCACTCACTTTCCCTTGACGGATCGAGGGCGCATCAACTGGTGGTTAGAAAACAAGGAACGGCTAAAACTGCAATATGGGATTCCCGCCCCAGACGAAGATGGCTCATACAGGATTGTATTTCGGGCTTGGGACGGCATTTATCGGATAGATCATGGAACCGATGAGGATTCTGATCTGCGTTGTTTCCAAGATATGCAGGAGGAAGCCAACTGCATTGTAAAAGCCGATATCCCGTTGGAGGTCTCGCGTCGCCGTGACGGGTCCTACAGCTTCTATGTTGGAACGAGACTCTATTCCCAAGCCAAGGAGGGCGACGAACCGAAACGGCGATTCGATTGGGAGGAAGAATGAGAGCAGGCCTGGGATCGAAGCAAAGAAGAATCCCGCAAGCTGAATGAGTCGAGCCGAACACAGGCGCAATGAGCTATCGCGTGATTGCACGCTTGGCCGGCAGGGCAATCCGCCGCGCAATGAAATCGCTACCGCGAATGGCGGAGCGTGGCACGCAAGACACGAAGGTCGCTCACGAGCGGCCTTTTTCTTATGGGGAAGGGCAAACTCTCAGCGCAACCGCCGCGCCCATTCCCGCCAACCGGCGCGGCCGGCATGCGCGGGGCTGTCACCCAGCACGCGCGGCAACTCGGCGAGGCTGACCCAGAACTGGCCCTGCCAATCCAGCACATGCAATGCCTGGCGCTGCCAGCGCAGGTGCTTGTGGCGTGGGCCGAACTCGTAGGCGTTGCTGCGCAACTCCGGCACCACCTCGTTGCTGATCCAGCGGCGCAGGCTGCACAGGTCCGAAGCGTTGAAGAGGAAGAGCGCCGCATAAGCGCCGGATTCGCTCACCAGCACTCGCTCGATCAACTCGCCATCCTCCTGGCGCAACCAGCGCACGCACACCTGGTCGTCGTCCAGCCGGCTGGCCAAACGCTCGGAACAGGGATGGCCCATCAGCCGGCGCAGGTCGTCAAGTACGAACCAGGCCTGGTCGTCGAGCAGGACGGCGCGGAGGAGGCGGCGATGGCGGAAGAAGTAGAGCGGGGTTGGGAGGGGGGAATCGTCCATGGTGGAGGTCCTGTCTCTAGTGAGTTCCAGACCGCAACCAGCCGCTGCTAATCGGATGGAGGCGGAACCGCACAGGGTTAGCAGACCGGCACTAGAGAACCGGCAGACCCGAAGGTCTCCCCATGCGGCCCGCCATAACGGCAATTCTGCAGACGAGTGATATCGCCGAAGAACGCCATGCGTTTCCGCTCTCTAGTGATTTTCAGGCTGCTAAACCCGGCCCCGTCGTTTTCACGGGGCGGGTGGAGGTTAGGGATGTAGAGGACAGGGGTCAAGCTTTCGGAGGGTTATTGAAAATAAAACGGCTGGCACGGCGCTACTCATGGTAGTCGACAATATTCGCTATTCGGTCGAATTGGTAGTCAAATGCGTAGAGGGAATGTCATGAAAGTCCGATCACCCAGCTATCAATCGGTAAATTAAGATTGGCTATGTATTCGCTCACGGGAATTGAGTTTAACTCAGCGTGTACTTGGCATTTGAATACGACCCCTGGTAAGAGCTTTTCGTTGAATACATCTCTTGGTAAGTCTATGGCAAAATATCCCCATTGGGCCGTAAGCATTTGTGCTTCTTTGATGTCGGCTGTTTCAAAAAGATGTTCCTTTTCCTGTTGCGATAATGAAAGTTTTATGCATGGTTCAAAAGGTTTTCGATTTGGGAAGACATCTAGTGATAATGCGCCGCGTGCGCTCCAAGAGTTACGGCTGTGCAGGAGGAATAGATTCCTTACTGCGCGGCCTTTTGCTGTGTGATCTAATTGCCAGAAGTATGTGCGGCCAATTTGTTCGCTTGACAGTATCGCGAGTAGACCATCTATAAGTTCGGATTTCTTTTTTTGATAGCGTCGGTCAATTTCGCTCCATTGGAGCCACTCCTTTCGCTCATCTAAAGAAAGGTTGGTGGAGTTTTTGTAATTATCTAGCTTGGTTCTGACGGCGTCCTCATATTTGATTTTGATATTGATTGCCAGTTCTTCGCCGTTTCTGATGCGGGCGATATATTCGCTACAAAGTACTCCAGTCTCTTCGTCATCTTGGAGTGTTAGGCCTTCGTGCTCATCAAATTCAAAGGTCAATCCTTGTTTGATAGGGGTGTCGTGTGTTGTGGGTAAACCGTCTGCAAGTTTTGTAAGTGGAAGATAGAAATGTTCTAAGTCATTCTCTTTGGGGATGCTTAGGGTCCAGTTGGTTTTTGCCTTTTTTAGACTGGAGTCATTTACAATGACCCAAAAGCATTTTTCATCTTTGGGGCGGCAGTAAATAACAATTACTGGTAAGGAATGGCCTTTCCAATAATTTATGTTTGCCTCGGTGCATGACAGTTTGTATGCGTTTCCACTGTCTCTTGCAATAAGCTCTCCGCACTTGATCTGTACAGCTAAAAGCCTGCCAGTCACGTGATTTTTGGTAGGGGTGTCTGTGGCGATGAATCGCTCGAGGTAAGCGTCAATGCCAAAATCATTCTTTGTTGCGTCTCTGAAAATGAATCCAATTTTATAAGCGATTTTCTGTACTGCTATGACTCCCTGTTCTCCTGTGAGTGATGAGTCTAACAATATTGGAAGGATTTTTTCTTTCATAGTTTAAGGTCTTTGGGTGCTTGTGTTGGGTGTGTATTTAAAAGCGTGGATAGTTGGGTTTTTCTATCCTGTGAATCTTGAAGTTAGGAAAGGGAATAGATTTATTTTTATACTCTAAGCATGTCTGGTTGGACAGGGTTAGAGCGGTTTAATAAAACTGCCCCTATTTCTGCACGACAACGACACGGGGATGCCTCAGAATGGAACATCATCCTGATCAGAACCGTTAGCTGCAGGTGGTTTCACTTGGAGACCTATGTTCTCCATTGTATGAGCATCTTGAGCTGCCGCCCCCTCTTCCACCAACCGATCAGCGGCATCGTAGTCAACAAAGCTATCCCCCATCATCATTTTATAGTGAGGCAGGTGCTCCGACTTTTTGAATATCCTGAAAAACACAGCGACATACTTATTCACCATCGCCTGATCCATGGATAGGTACAGATCATCATGGACAAAGTGCGACCCATCATTGACCCAAGAGATAAGCGACTTACAGATAAGCTTCTCTTGCCCTTCGAATTTATCAATCAACTCGTCAAACTTAACCCCGCCAAGAATCTTAAAGTAATTCTCCAGAATTCTTCGCATGGTATTTTGAATGGTCAGGCTAGAAATGTCCGACCGTTTAAGCTCAGCCCAAAGCAACTCATAAGAGGTCTTTATGGGGTTATAATTGTGGCGTTCGATAACTGACTCACCATCTGGCTTGCGCACAATCCAAAATGACTCTTCTGCGAGAGCCTCCTTCACCCGAGCCATGTTGAAGGAGACTTCCTTATGGAAGTAGACATTATGCGTAAGAATAAATATCTGCTTCAGGCCGGAGCCTTTCATCCTAACCTCATCGAAGAGTCTTTTTATGAGACTCCCGACGATAAACAATATATCGCTATCCAGGCTCGACACAGGGTCATCAATAGCCACCACTCTACTTTCCGTCACGCCAGAGGGAGTGGGACTCCCTTTGATCAGATGGTAAAAATAGAGAAAGGTCACGAAAGACTTCTCCCCTTCGCTAAGTGTTTTCTTTGCGTCCTTCCCATCAGGCCTAATTAGACTATAAGACTTCCCATCAGCAGTAACGGCCAGCTTAAAACCTTTGAACCCGAAGCTGAAAAGCAGGGAATTGATTGCCACCACGGTCGGTTCGACACTAGTGGTCTTCTTCTCCAGTTCCTTTATTTCACGATCCTTATCCGCTAGTTCACCTTGCGTTTTCTCTATCTGTGTGCTGAGTGCGGCTATCGTCTTATCAATCTTATCCACTTGCTCCTTATGGGATGTTAAGTCGAGCTTCAATTCCTCCAAGATATATCGCCAGACCCCAGAAGTAAGAGCAGCTTGCTCAGCAGAGAAATTATTTACAATTGCATTGTGAGCCTTAGCCTTCTCGTTCGCGGCTGAGATCAGTCCCTGAATCTCAACTACCAAATCGCCTGTGGCTTCGAGAGCAACAGCCACGCTTGGCTGGGTGACTTTTCCATCAATACGTTGAATGTTCGCGAATAGCTTTGAAGTAAGTAGTTCAAGCGATAATTTATACTTATCCAACGCCAAGAACCTAGGAGAGCTATCGGCCACACCTTGGGCGGCCTGCAAAAGCTGCTCGACAGCGAGCTTATAATCGGAAAGGAGCTTTGAAAGCGCCGACGTCTCAGCCTCAAAGGTCTCATCAAAGTACTCAGCCAAACTCGCCGCAAAGCTATCGGAGGTACTTTGCTGACAAAATGGACACGAGCCTTCACTTTGATTGAAGTACTTAATGCCCTGCCGAACCCAGTCGCTATTATTCAGCTTGCTGATTAGCTTGGCGATATCAACATCTTCTTTCCCAATTATCTTCTTTGCTAATAGAGCTGACTTTTCCAGGTTGGATATCTGCGGATGCTGAACGCCAGGAATCAATGGAACCAATTGCGGCTCGTCGCCGTACAAGGTTTCGGCTTTCACAATCAGGTCTTCGTAAGGAAGTAACGGCGCCTTATTGCTTAGCTGCTCAGCAAGAACTCTATCCCTAAATCTATCTGAACTTGCCCTCAGGCCTTCGAATGCTTTCTTGAACTTGTCATCATGCTTAACCTTTTGCGCCCAGCACTTATCTTTCAAAGCACGACCAAGGGCACTTTTATCAGCCTCTTTACTGGGGGTTGTTTCATCCCCGTATAGTGTATGCCTCTGGTTTTCCAGTCTAACGCTCAGCTTCCCAAGCTCAATCTTGGCGGCTTCGATTTTCGTGAGAGTTTCTTGCTGATCCTCGCCGAGGGTAAAAACCCCCTTCAAATCAGCCACTATCGTAAAGTTCCGCTCAATGAAATCGCTATTATAGACAAGAGCATTAAGGGCGACTCCCTTGTCCCAAATAACTCTGCCGTCCGCCCCTTCATCTGAGGCCGTCGCTGCGATGGCTCGGCTAATGCTAGTCTTGCCAGCACCATTGGAGCCATAGATGAAGTTTATCTTTTGAAGATCACTTAATCCCGCATTGGCGCCATAGGTAGCCAGACCAGACATGTTTATAGACTTTATCATCAGAATCTTCCTTAATCGGATGCTGGGTTATTTAAAATCCCCTAGCCTAACGGCGTAGCTCATCACCCCAACCAATCTTGTGAATCGCCCCTATTTCATTGAAGGCCGTTGAATGTCCGCTTCTGGTCAAAAATGGAAGTTGATATATCGTCCATGACCTTGCCCTAATTGAGACTGCTGGCCTAGCAGTCAGTCGTAGAACTTCATCTGGCGTTGGTTCCTTTAACGCACTTCGTTTACTCGGTAGTGGGCGACTTACTCCCCGCCCACCCCATTCCGCTCATGCCGATAAACACTCACTGCCTCATAAACCGCCTTGCGCAGCCGGTTGATGCCGCCAATAGGGCGGTGCTCCGGTAGGGCGTGCCAGGGGTTAAACGACAGGTTGTCGCACATCACGTTCTGTTCGCGGCTGTCGAAGTCCTGCGGGGGGATGCTGACCAGGGCGACGGTCTGGAAGGGGGAGTCTTTTTCGCTCCACTTCACGCTGACGTCTTCGATGGGCATGTATTTGTTGGCGTCCTGTTTTTGCACTTGCAGTTCGAAGCAGGCCGGTACGCGGTCGATCGAGAGTTGCTGGTACATCGCTGTGCGCAGGAAGTTCGGCAGTTTCTCGTTGAGTTTCGGCAGTTGGTAGCCGGGGCAGCTTTGTTTGGACGGGATGACGCGGAACTTGATGTTGTTCTGCTCGCCGAGCTTGTACGGGGCGATGCCGAAGTAGGTGGCCTGCATGGGGCTGTCCGGTGCTGCCGCCAGGGTTTGCAGGGCGATCAGCAGGTGGCGGATCTGCCAGGTCATCGGGTTCCAGCTGGGGAAGAAGGCCAGCACCTTCTGGCCGTTGGCCTGGGCGTTGAAGTTCTGGCGGTATTCGGCGACGTCGCTGACGAAGAAGTTCGGATGGTTGAACATCACGAAGTCCTGCTCACTGTCGTGGCCTTTGCCGGGCATCAGCTTGGTGCCGGGGACGTCGAGCAGTTTGATGGCCATGCCGCGCGCGTCTCTATCGCTGTCTTGCTGCGGGTAGGCGTTGCCGTTGGAGAAGCGCACCCAGGCGTTCCATTCCTTGCCCGGTTCGGCGAACACGCCTTTGCGCAGGTCGGCGGGGATGTCGGCTTCGACTTTCACTTCCGCCTTCACGCAGCCGTGGGCCTTGGCGTGGGCGTCGCGCAGGACGCGGGTGTTGTCGCGGTGCTGTTCGACCACGCGGATGGCGTCTTCGATGATCGCCTGGGTCTGTTGGGCTTCGCCCGGGGGGATTTCTTCCTGGGCCGAGACCGGGCCGCTGAACTTGACCTGGTAGTAGGCCCAGCCCAGGCCGAAGCCGACGGCGAGCAGCAGGGCCAGGCCGCCGACGATGCGCAGCAGCCATTTGCCGATGAAGAGCCAGATCCGGGTGAGCACTGCGCGCATGGGGCGGTTCCTTTGCTTTCTTGGTTTTCTTCTGTGAGTTCGGTTCGAACAGCTTGCCCTCTCCCCAGCCCTCTCCCGCAAGCGGGAGAGGGGGCCGAGCGGTGCGCTTTGGGGCCTTGGCGTTAGCCGGTCAGCCCTGCTGCGTCGTCAGTCGCATTTCGGGCCCGGGGTCCAGGGCTGGGTCTTCTCGTCGGTCAGGCGGCTTTCGTAGTCGGGGTTGCCCAGCACCTTGAGGTATTCCACCAGCGCCCAGCGCTCGTCGGGGCTCAGGGCGCGGCCGATCACGCCGTCCTTGCGGCAGCCGTCGCGGAATTCGTGGCCGCGGTTGCTGTTGCCCGACACGCTGGTCTTGTAGAGGAAGCCGCCGGGGAACTTGGCGGTGCGGTAGCCGACGAATTTCGGGTCGAACTCGAAGCTGCCGACGTAGAACTGGGTTTCCCGCTCGGACACCGGCGAGAGCAGCTCGAACAGGTTGGGCACCGAGCCGTTGTGCAGGAAGGGCGGGGTGGCCCAGATGCCGTCCAGCGGGCGCGCCTTGTAGGCGAGCATTTCGCGCACGCCGATAGGCAGGTTCCAGCCGTTCATGCGTTTCTGCTCGTCCGGGCTGATGTGGTCCTTGGCGTAGGTGTTCTGCTCGACGAAGGAGGTGATGTACACCAGGCCCTTGGCGGCCGAGAGCTTGGTCAGGTCGAGCGGCTCGCTGGAGTAGGGGTAGAACTTCACGTCCATCTTCTTCAGCTGGTCCAGCTGCCACTTCAGCGAGGTCACGTCGTAGGTGTGGTTGGCGATGTTGCTGGCGGTGTTGGGGTCGGTGCCGATCTCGCCGAGCTCGACCATCTTCATGCGCCATTCCGGGATGCGCCCCAGGGCCACGTAGTCCGGGTCGCCGATCTTCTTCACGTGCGGGCCGTGGCAGTACACGCAGTTGTTCTGGAACAGCGCACGGCCCTGGGAGGCGCGCTTGAGGTCGATTTCGCCGAGCACCTGGGCGGGCCACGTCGGCGGCTTGAGGTCGTGCAGGTCGGTTTCGATCTTGTCGAGCTCGCGCACCAGGACGCTGGAGTCGTAGCGCTTGGCGCCCATCTGCGGCTGGCCGTCGGCGTCCTTGAGCTTGAGGGTGGCGCCCACGCCGAGGGCTTCGCCGATGTTGCGGGCCATGGGCTGCATGGCCGAGCCGTTCCACTGCACCCAGTCGAACTTCCAGATGTCCCACAGCTGCGGGTAGTTCACCGGGGCGTTGGCGATGCGGTAGTTGTCGGGGCTGATGTGGTCGCCGAACACGCCGTTGGCGATGCGGCCGAAGGCGTCGGCGCGGCCGGGGCCTTCCTCGGTGGGGTAGAGGCCACGCCACCAGTCGCCGCCGGCGGTGCGCAGCATGGTCCAGAGCACTTTCCACATGCCGCGGCGCAGTTCGGAGCGGGCTTCGGGGGTGTTGTTTTCCTTCAGCACGTCCTGGGCGAAGTCGCCGAAGTTCCACGGCAGGAGGGTGCTGCCCATGCTCGCCGCCAGCGCCTGGCCGAAGGCGCCGCCGCGCAGGGTGGGCACGGTGGAGGCGATGGAGTGCATGGCCGCGCCGCCGTCGATGCGGATGGCCTGGCCCTTGAAGTGCAACTCGCCGGTGTGGCAGGCGGCGCAGGTGATGTCGAGGTAGGCGGGGCCGCCGTCGCTGTCGGGGTGGCGGGTGAAGCCGACCGGCAGGTTGCCGGGGTTGTAGCTGGGGTAGTCCGCCGGTTTGAGCGTGAGCTGCTTCGGATCGATCAGGAAGCCGAAGCGCGCCAGGTTGGCGGGGGCGGCGAACTTGCCGTCGCCGAAGGGCTGGCGCAGGTGGACGAACCAGTCGTAGCGCAGGCCTTTCACCACGGTGCCTTGCGGGGTGTAGTAGTAGGTCTGGCGCTGCTCGTCGGTCCACTGCGGGAGCGGGTTGAACTGGCTGGGCGGGCTGTATTCGGGGATGTTCGGATGCGCGACGAACCAGAGGGCAATGCCAAGGGCTGCGAGCAGAAGGATGGCGATTGCAAGTAGGATACGTCTGACGATACGCATCGAAACTTCCTTGTTTTAATTGGGCGAGCCATCGTTATGCCAATACGGCGGTGTATTGGCAAGGTGATGCCACGCGTATTTCAGGGCTTTGGCCGAATCAGCTGCCCAACGGGCCGAGTTGCGCCGCCGGAGCCGCGAACGAAGGGGCATCGCCCGCCGCGATGCCGAAGGTGTTGCTTGACCGATCAACAGGTTTTCCCCGACGAATCCGCTGCGGGGAGGGTGCTGCGGCACTTCCGCGTGGTGCTCGAGGAGCGCGGCTATCGCGCCGACCCGGCGCAGCAGGCCGGCATCGACCATCTGGCGCAGTGGCTGGACGAGTTCCTCGAAGGCCGCCGCCACTGGCTGCGCAAGACGCCGGCGGGTGTCTACCTGCACGGCAGCGTGGGGCGCGGCAAGAGCTTCGTGATGGACTGCTTCTATGCCGCCGCGCCGGTCGAGGCCAAGCGCCGCGTGCATTTCCACTCCTTCCTGCAGGAATTGCAGCGGCGGATGATGGCCTTCACCGGGCAGTCCGACCCGCTGGTGCGCGTGGCCAAGGAAATCGCCACGCAAACCCGCCTGCTGTGCTTCGACGAATTCCACGTGCACGACATCGGCGACGCCATGCTCCTCGGGCGCATGCTCAAGGTGCTGGTGGACGAGGGCGTGGGCATGGTCTGCACCTCCAACTACCCGCCCGAGGGCCTGTGCCCGAACCCGCTGTACCGCGAACGCTTCCGCCCGGCCATCGAGCTGCTGGAGAAGCGTTTCGACGTGGTGCCGCTGGACGGCGGCGAGGACTACCGCCTGCGCGCCTCGCCGCTGGAGCACTGGGGCAGCTACCTGTGGCCGGCGGAGGCCGACGACCTGGAGCTGATCGGCGGCCGCCTGGGGCTGGACGAGCAGGCGAGCTTCCAGCAGGTGCTGGACGTCAACCACCACCCGCTGCGTGTCCACGCGCTGGAGGAGGGGCGAGCCTGGCTCGACTTCAGCGAACTCTTCGAGCGCCCGCGCTCGGCCTCGGACTACCTGTGGCTGATCGAGAACTTCCCGCGCATGGCGGTCAGCGGCCTCGGCCCGCTGGGCAACTACCCGCCGGACGTGAGCATGCGCTTCCTCAACTTCATCGACATCGCCTACGACCGCCAGCTGCGCCTGCAGCTGTTCGCCAAGGTGTCCCTGGAAAAGCTCGCCGAGGGCGGCGCGGCCACGGACTTCGCCCGTACGCTCAGCCGGTTGCGGCAGTTGAAGCTGGAGCCGTTGTGACTAGGACGCGCGTCTGGCGATAGCCCGGCGCGGCGGTCGGCCATGCGGCGGATAAGCCGTAGGCTTATTCGCCCTACGGGTTCGGTGTAGGGCGCCTAACCGCAAGGCGGTTATGCGCCGGGGCGTTTGGTGGCGGTCCGGCGCGGCGGCCGGGCATGTGGCGGATAAGCCGTAGGCTTATTCGCCCTACGGGTTCGACGTAGGGTGCATAACCGCGAGGCGGTTATGTGCCGGGGCGTTTGGTGGCGGTCCGGCGCGGCGGCCGGGCATGCGGCGGATAAGCCGTAGGCTTATTCGCCCTACGGGTTTGGCGTAGGGCGCCTAACCGCGAGGCGGTTATGCGCCGGGGCGTTCCGCGGCACGGACATCCAGGCTCGGGTCGCCCGCCCAGTCCACCGGATAGATGCCTTGGGTGACCGCGCGGTGAAAAGTCGAGTACGGCCAGTCTTTTACCGCCGTTACCAGTCCATGCTTCACCGGGTTGATGTGGATGTAATCGAAATGCCGCCGGTAATCCGTCTCGTCACGGATCAGGTGTTCCCAATAGCGGGATTGCCAGATACCGCGCCGCCCTCTGAGCCATTCCGAGTCGGTGAGATGGTCACCCTGCGGTAGGAATGTGTCCCGCGCGAAGCCGGATTTGATGGCCTTCCAGCGCGTGGCGAAGTCGGCGTCGCCCGGCGGCAGTGTCCAGAGGCAGTGCATGTGTTCCGGGAGCACGACCCAGGCGTCGATGCGGAATGGATGACGGCGTTTGGTCCTGCCGATCACCTGGCGGAGCAGGTCGATTTCGCGCACGAGCAGATCGGCATTGCGATTGCGCAGGGTGACGGTGAAGAAATAGGTGCCGCCCGGCACCCAGGCGCGTCGGTAGTTCGGCATTGGGAGGCATCCATGTAGCCGGGGGCCTCGGAGCGTATCCCGGCCGAGCGGCGGATAACCCGTAGGGTTATTCGCCCTACAGGAATCTCAGCCCAGCCCGACCTGTCGTTCGATAATCGGCTAATTGTGTTTGCGATTATCGCCCGGCGCTTCGATAATCGGCCGCACCGTCTGCTTGCAGGGTTTCGCCATGACCGATGAACTCCATCACAGCCCGACGCCTTTGGCGCCGCCGATCATTGCATCGCCCGCCAAGCGCATCGAGGCTTTCACCGGCGATCCGAACTTCATGACCTCGCTCGCCCGGGGGCTGGCGGTGATCCATGCGTTCCAGGAGCGCAAGCGCCACCTGACCATCGCGCAGATCAGCCACCGCACCGAGATTCCCCGCGCGGCCGTACGCCGTTGCCTGCACACGCTGATGAAGCTGGGTTACGTGACCACCGACGGGCGCACCTATTCGCTGCTGCCCAAGGTGCTCACCCTGGGCCATGCGTACCTGTCCTCGACGCCGCTGGCGGTCACCGCGCAGCCGATCCTCGACCGCATCAGCGAGCAGCTGCGCGAGGCCTGCTCGATGGCCACGCTCGAAGGCGAGGAGATCCTCTACATCGCTCGCTCGGCGACGCCGCAGCGGCTGATTTCGGTGGACCTGAGCGTCGGCAGCCGGCTGCCGGCTTACTGCACGTCCATGGGCCGCATCCTGCTCGCCGGGCTGGACGACCAGGCGCTGGAGGATTACCTGGCCCACGCCGACCTGCAGGTGAAGACCAGCCGCACCGTGTGCACGCCCGAGGGGCTGCGCGCGAGCATCGGCGAAATTCGCCGGCAGGGCTGGGTGATCATCGACCAGGAGCTGGAGATGGGCCTGCGTTCGGTGGCGGTGCCGCTGAAGGACTCCGCCGGCCAGGTGCTGGCCGCGCTGAACGTCGGCACCCACGTCGGCCGCGTATCGCGCCAGGAGCTGGAGACGCGCTTCCTGCCGGTGCTGCTGGAGGCCAGCCGCGAGTTGGGCACCCGGCTGTTCCACTGAGCGCTCAACTTTCCACGCTCGTCCGTCTGCAAGTATCCGTCGCGGATACATTTGCTGGCTGTTTGCTATGGTTTTGATACCTCCACCAGCAGGACCCGGAACCGCATGACGCCTGGCCGCAAGAAGCTGCTGATCAAGTCCCTCGATCTCCTGGCAGTCTGCGGTCTCGGTGTATCCCTGGTACTGATCGTAAATGGATTGCAAACGATAATCTTTGTTACCTCCCATCACTGGAGCGACTGGACGCGGCATCTGCTGGAGTTCGAGGGCGGCCTGCTGCACGTGTTCCTGCCGTTCCTGTTCGGCCTGGTCTGCCTGATCGCCCGCGAGGTGGTGGCGCGCATCGGCCCGCCGCATGACGACGACCTCGCCTGAACTCAGCGAATGCTCGAGGCGAGTTCAAAGATCGGGATGTACATCAGGATCACGATGACCCCGATGAGGATGCCGATGCCGGTCATCAGCAGCGGCTCGAACAGGCGCATGAACCAGTCCATCCAGCGGCTCAGCTCTTCGTCGTAGAAGTCCGCCGTGCGCTCCATCATTTCCCCTAGATTCCCCGACTGTTCACCCGCGCGCAGCAGGCGCAGCGACACGGGCGTGGCCAATCGATTGACCTCGAGTGCGGCCGACAAGGCACGCCCTTCGCGGATCAGCCGGCAGGCCTCGTCCAGCCGCGTGCGCGAGGCGGCGCCGAGCAGGTTGCGGGCCATCTCCATGGCAGTCAGCAGCGGAATGCCGCCCTGCAGCAGGATGCCCAGCGAGCGGTAGAAGCGCGCCAGCTCGTACATCACCAGGCGCCGGTGAATGGCTGGCAGGTGTTCGAGCAGCTCGCCGAGCAGGGCGCGGAAGCGTGGCTGGCGCAGCAACAGGGTGAAGCCCAGGACCAACGCCAGCGCGGTGGCCATCAGCGTCTGCTGGTGGTCGTGGAAGAACAGGCCGCCGCTCATCAGCACCCGCGACAGCCACGGCAGGTTGGTGCCCAGCCCCTCGAACACCAGGCTGAAGCGCGGCACCACGTAGCCCATGAGGAACAGCAGCACGCCACCGCCGACTATCAACAGCAGCGCCGGGTAGACCGAGGCGCTGGTGACCTTCTGGCGTACCTCGTCGATGCGCTGCCGGTAGGCCACGTAGCGGCTGAGCGCGGCGCTCACCGCGCCGGTCTTTTCACTCGATTGCACCAGCGCCACGTACAGCGGCGGGAAGACTTGCGGCAGCAGCGTCAGCGCCTGCGACAGCGACTTGCCTTCGTAGAGCAGGCGCACCAGCTCCTCCAGGGTCTTGCGGGCGAGGTTCGCGCCTTCCTTCTCGGCCAGGCTTTCCAGCGCATCGATCAGCGGCAGGCCGGCGTCGAGCAGGGTGGTTAGTTCCTGGCTGAACAGCACCAGGGGGAACTGCTCGCGCCGTTGCAGACCGCGCAGCGACAAACCGCCGGCACCGCGCAGGGCGAGCACGCGCAGGCCCTGCTGCTCGGCCTGGCGGCGCGCCTCGGTCGGGCTCGCGGCCTCGATCTGGCAGTGCACAACGGCGGCCTGGGCGTCGAGCGCCTTGATCCGGAAGCGCATGGCCGGTCACTGCCAACTGGTGACTTCGGCGTTCTCGCCGTCGCCGCCGGGTTGGCCGTCCTTGCCCATCGACATCAGGTCGTAGTCGCCGTTCTCGCCCGGCGAGCGGTAGATGTAGTCGCGGCCCCAAGGGTCCTGCGGCACGGCTTTCGCCAGGTACGGACCCTTCCAGCGCGCCTCGCCGCTGGGCGCATTCACCAGGGCCTGCAGGCCTTGCTCGGAGGAGGGGTAGTGGCCGGTCTCCAGGCGATACAGGTCCAGGGCCTTGCCCAGGCCCTCGATCTGCGCCCGCGCCACCTTGGCCTCGGAGCGCCCCAGCTGGCTGAAGTATTTCGGCGCCACCAGGCCGGCGAGCAGGCCGAGCACCACCAGTACTACCAGCAGTTCCAGGAGGGTGAAGCCCGCCATGCGAGGGCGGGCGAAAGCGGGGCGAGCGTTCATCGACGATCTCCTGAGCGGACGGGCCGAGCCCTGGTCGAGAGGGGCTATGCAAGCCCTGTGCAAAGTCGCACCCATGCAGCCAGGCCGCATGGCAGCTGGGTTTCGCGGGCGGGCACGGGCTTTGCGTGAAGGGGGCAAAGGGCGCCGGGAGTGGGGAATTTCCCCCGTTCAGCACCGGCGCCGGGAGTCGAGCATGGCGCGGGCGAAATCCTTGGCAGTGGCCTGGCTGGCGTTGCTGCTGGCCGCAGCGGATGGGGCACGGGCGGATATCTACGTGTCCGAGGGCGCCGACGGCAGCCTGGAACTCTCCAACCTGCAGCAGCCGGGGCGCCGCTATACGCAGGTGTACCCGGAGCCGATGCCGGCGCCGGGCCCTGGCAAGCTGGTGCTCGGCGGCTGGAGCGAGGACCTGAAACAGCGCCCCTACGCCGAACTGATCGAAACCGCCGCCGCGGCCAACGACCTGCCGCCGGCGCTGCTGCACGCACTCATCCAGGTGGAATCGGGCTACGACGCGCGTGCCCGCTCGCACAAAGGCGCCGCGGGATTGATGCAGCTGATGCCCGACACCGCAAGGCAGATGGGCGTGGGCGACGTCTGGGACCCGGCGGCGAACATCCGCGGCGGCGCGCGCTACCTCAAGCAGCTGCTGCAGCGCTTCGACAACGACCTGGCCCTGGCGGTAGCCGCCTACAACGCCGGCCCCGAAGCGGTCAGCAAGGCCGGCAAGGTGCCGGCCTACGCGGAAACCCAGCGCTACGTACCGAACGTGCTGGAGAGCTACAAGCGCCTGTCGAAAGCCGCCCCCCTCTGAGCCAACCCCGGGAGTGGGGAATTTCCCCGTGGGTGGGGGCAGCCCCGGTTTGCCCCGAAAGCGCGGATTGCATCCGCGAAAATCCCCTCGCCGATTCCAGCGTGTAGGAGCGCGCCATGCGCGCGATCGCGGCCATGGGCCGCTCCTACAGGGGAACACCGTGCCGTGCGGTTCGCGAGCAAGCTCGCTCCTACGAAGAACAGCATCGCTTCGCTCTGGCTCTTAGGTCTTCCAGCGAAACATCCGCACACGCCGAACGCTCCTTTCAGAAGGCCGAGCGAAACCCCCGTTGAGGAGGTCGGGCGACAGGGATGTCGCACAAGCCCCGATTTGTACAAGACATTGGATCCCTGCGTTCGCGGGGAAGACGTGAATGGGGGCGCGGTGCGTGGGTGTAGGAGCAACTGTCTTTCACTCGGCACCTGTTCTCCAGCAGGTGCCGTCTCTGACCATGGCATTCAACCGTACGATGAGTACGCGCATGCAGGCCACCAGAGCGACCTTCGCGCAGCGCCCGTTCTCGCGCAGGCAGTGGTAACGCTGGGAGAAGTCGTTCTGGTAGCGAATGACCGACCAGGTCGCCATGTACAGGATGCGCCGCATCATGCCGCGCCCGCCGCGGATACGACGCTGGCCTGACTTCTGGCCGCTGTCGCTGTTGTAGGGCGCGAGTCCCACCAGAGCGGCGATCTGGCGCCGATTCAGTTGCCCCAGCTCCGGCAAATACGCCAGCAACCCAGCAACAGTGACAGGGCCGATGCCCTTGACCTGAGCAAGCTGCTGGGCCTGCTCGGAGTCCACGGCAGCCATGGCCTTGGCAATTTCCCGGTCATAGCGGCGAATCATGTCTTTCAAGGCCTTGATGGCATCCTCCAGGCATTTCCGCACAAATGCGTCCCTGGCCTGAGGCAAACGACGACGCTCGTCATCACGCTGGCTGACCAGCTGTTCCCGGCGCTGTACCAGCTCGCGTAGCCGATCGCGCTCTGGTGAAGGGACAGTGCTAGGGGCCTCCTCCAGCGTCTGGGCCAGGTGTGCCAGCACGGCCGCATCGATGGGGTCGGTCTTGGCCTGCTTGCCCATGGCGGTGGCAAACGCCCGCACCCGCACGGGGTTCAGCCGCGAGATGGCGTGGTTGGCCCGGGACAAGGCGAACATGACCGGAGTCTCATAGCCGCCAGTAGCCTCCAGTACGATCCGAGCAGGCTTGTCTTCGGCGAGCAGCGCTATGAGTTGCTGATGCCCCGCCTCATCATTGGAGACGCTGAAGCTCTTGCCCTGCGGCCGAAGCCATACGGCCAGCGAGTCCTTGGCCACATCGATACCTACCCAACACGTCATGATCAAACCCTCGTAAAATCCATGGCGAGAGCACTCTGACTGCCCACGCTTGTGGTTCGAGGTTTGACTCGTTCAACTGTTCGGGCTTGGTCAGAGGACGGCGGGAGGCAGCTTGGGCTCCTACCCGTGCTCGAACACCGCGGACCTGCAGCTTGCCTCCCGCCGCTCTCACCTTCGATCTTATCGATGTCTGCAGACACAAGCGGACCTTGTCCGCGAAAATCCCCGCGCCGATTCCCGTAGGGCGCATAACCGCGTTCGCGGTTATGCGCCGCCGCCCGGCACGAAAACGGCGGATAACCCCCTCGGGGTTATTCGCCCTACAGGTTCGGTGTTCGTGCCGTGAGGTTCGCGAGCAAGCTCGCTCCTACGCCCGCCACAACGCCGGGGAAGCTGTCCCCAACGCCGGGGAATAACCCCCGGCAACCGCCGGGGTGTATTCGCAAAGTATTGATGAATAACGATTAATTTACTGGCACAGGCTTTGCTCGATGCGCTCTGAAGGTCCCAACCAGGGAGCGCATGACCATGACCCGGCCCCAACACCCGTCCGCCTGCCGGCCTTGCCGGCAATCCCGTCCATGGCTTGCCGCCGCGCTGCTGGTGCTGGCCGGCGGCGCCGAGCAGGCCGCCGAGGCCGCCGTTCAGTGCAAGCGCAGCCTGGTGGCCAACGTGGTCGCTTTCGACCAGCCGCTGATGTTCAACCGCCTGGGCGCGCAGAACGTCAACGGCATGATCTTCGCCCTGCGCGAGGACGTGGTGGACGATCAGTTGGTGCCGCTCACCCGGGGTGGCGCCGCTGCGCCGGGCAAGGTCAGCCTGCGCCCGGACAAGCGCCCGCGCCCGCTGGTGCTAAGGGTGGCGGCCGGCGACTGCCTGACGGTCAACCTGCAGAACCTGCTGGCCTACCAGGCCAACCCGCATTCGGCGGATGACCTCGCCGAGGCCCCGGACGGTGCCGAAGGCGCGGACGGTGCGGAGGGCGATGCGACCGGGGGCGGCGGGCATGCCGAAGGCCCGTTGGGCCAGGCCGACGACCAGGTCACCGACCGGCACGTTGGCTTCAGCGTCAGCGGCATGCAGGCGGTCAACTCGATCCAGGACATCGCTTCCAACGTCGGCCGCAACGGCAACTTCCTGGTGCCGCCCGGCGCCAGCCGGTCCTACACCCTGTTCGCCGAGCGCGAGGGCGTCTTCGCCGCTACCAGCCAGGGCGCCACCTTTGGCGGCGAGGGCTCCAGCGGCAACGTCGCCAACGGCCTGTATGCCCAGGTGATCGTGGTGCCGAAGAGCGGTCGCACCTACCGCAGCGTGGTCACCGAGGAGGAGCTGCGCCTGGCCACCACCGGCCGCACGCCGACCGGCCAGCCGGTGATCGACTACGAGGCGCGCTATCCGCAGCGCGAGCCTTGGATCGCCGAAGGCAAGGCCGGGCGCCCGGTACTGGCCATGGTCGATGGCAACGAGATCGTCGCCAGCGATGCCGATGCCATCGTCATGGGCTCCAACCCCGACGGCAGCTTCACTCCCGATACCTATCCGCTGGAGAGCGTCGGCAAGCGCAACCCGGCGCTGCCCAATCGCCTGGAGGCCTTCCGCGATTTCGCCGCGGTATTCAATGACGAGGCGGTCGCCACCCAGGCCTTCCCCGGCTACTGGGACGACCCGGTGTTCGGCCACGTGCTGGAGCCGACCCGCGACGGCTTCATGATCAACTACGGCTCCGGCGGCATCGGCGCCGAGGTGATCGCCAACCGCCTCGGCGTGGGGCCGATGCACGACTGCCTGTCCTGCGCCTACGAGGAGTTCTTCCTCAGCGCGCACACCGTGGGCGACGTGGCGATGCTGGTGGACGTGCCGGCCAACGTCGGCCTGGAGAACATCCGCCCCGGCGAGGTGCCCGATGCGGATGCCACCGGGATCAAGGCGAGCATGGCCCTGTACCCGGCCGAGCCGTCGAACGTCGCGCACAGCTACATCGGCGACTTCGTGAAGTTCCGCAATACGCACAACGGCAAGGAACAGCACATCTTCCACCTGCACGGCCACCAGTGGCTGTACAACCCCAACGACGACAACTCCGACTACATCGACGCCCAGGGCATAGGCCCGGGCTCGGGCTACACCTACGAGATCGCCAACGGCGGTTCGGGCAACCGCAACCGCGTGGCTGGCGACGCCATCTACCACTGCCACTTCTACCCGCACTTCGCCCAGGGCATGTGGGCCATGTGGCGGGTCCACGACGTGTTCGAGGAAGGCACCCGCCTGGAGGTTTCGGGGCAGGGCGCCGACGGCTTCCATACCCAGCCCTTCGCCCTGCGCAGCGGCAAGCCGGCGCAAGGCGCGCGGGCGCTGCCCGACGGCGAGATCGTCGCCGGCACGCCGATCCCGGCCATCGTTCCGCTGCCCGGCAAGGCCATGGCGCCGATGCCCGGCCTGGTCAGCGTGGTGCCCAAGCTCGAGCAAACGCTGGTTGCGCAGAACGAGGAGGAAGAGGAGGAAGACGAGGGCGACGACGATCATCCGAACAACGGTGCGGGCGAGGCGAAAGTGGTCGGCTCGGTCGCGCTGGTCGACCGCAGCGACATCAACCGCAATGCCGATGGCAGCCTGAAGAACCCCGGCTATCCGTTCTGGATCGGCGGCATCGAGAGCACCGTCGGCCAGCGTCCGCCGACCCCGCCGCTGGACATGCTCGACCCGGCCAAGGCCACTGCGCTCAAGGCCACCGGCAAGGCGCTGTGGGCCAACCTCGATGCGAACCAGGTCGCCGGCTGGGACGGCGGCCTGTCGCGCCACACGCTGGACGGCGTAGCCGCCGGCGGCGAGGCGGAGACCACGACCACGCCGCTGGACTTCTCCAAGTCCGTGCACAAGGCCAAGGCGGTGTTCTTCCCGGAGGAGGGCACCGACGTCGAGCAGGCTGCGATGGCCTATCACGCGATGGCCGAGCACCCCAGCTATGCCTTGCTGCCGGGGCGCGCGCCCGAGCCGCGTGCCTTCCGCACCAACGGCGCACCGCCGGTGGGGGGCGCACCCTTCTTCGAGCCCTGCATGGATGACCGTGGCAAGCGCCTGACCCGCGATGCCGGCAGCGGCAGTTTCTTCGGCGGCAATGGCCTGTCCTTCAGCGGCGCCTCGCAGTTCACCGCCGACCGCCCGCGCATCTACAAGGGCGCCAACATCCAGTTCGACGCCGTGTTCAACAAGGTCGGCTACCACTTCCCGCAGGCCCGGATCATCGCCCTGTGGGAGGACGCCTGGCCGGTGATCAACAAGCAGAAGGCGCCGGAACCGCTGGTGATGCGGATGAACACCTTCGACTGCACCATGTACCAGCACACCAACCTGATTCCGTCGTACTACGAGCTGGACGACTACCAGATCCGCACCCCCACCGACGTGATCGGCCAGCACATCCACCTGCCCAAGTGGGACCTGACCGCCGCCGACGGCTCGGCCAACGGCTGGAACTACGAGGACGGCATTCTCTCCCCCGGCGCGGTGGTCGAGCGCATCCACGCCATCCGCGAATTCAACGGCTGTGCCGACAACGACGAGAGCGAGCAGTGTCCGAAAGCCAAGCAGCACCCGTTCTTCGGCCGCTACGGCCGCGCCGACTGGCTCGGCGCGCGCACGCAGATGCAGCGCTGGTTCGCCGACCCGCTGGTGAACACCCGCAACATCGACCGTGGCCTGGGCAACATCTTCACCCATGACCACCTCGGCCCATCCACCCACCAGCAGCTGGGCCTCTACGCCACCGTGCTGACCGAGCCGGCCGGCTCCACCTGGTACCACGCCGAGAGCGGCGAGCCGCTGTACAACGGTGGCGGTCGCCAGGACGGCGGGCCGACCTCGTGGCAGGCGGTGATCGCCACCGGCGACATGGACGGCGACGGCAACAACGACAGCTTCCGCGAGTTCTTCCTGGAGTACAGCGACTTCCAGCATGCCTACGAGGCGGGCGTCTATGTCGGCGCCGGTCCCGACGGCGTGCCCAACGCCGACGCCTATCCGGCCGGCACCGACAGCTTCCGCTACGCGATCAACCCGCCGGTGCGCGAGGCGGCGTCCAACCCGCTCGACGGCATCGTCGAAGTGCAGGGTGGCGCCGTGCCGGGTTGCCCGAGCCGGCCTTGCCCGCAGGCGATTTCGGTCGATGACCCGGGCATCTTCGTCGTCAACTACCGCCAGGAGCCGGTGGGACTGCGCGTCTACGACCCGACCCGCACCGGGCCCGACGGCCGTCCGGGCATGCAGGCCGACGGCTATGCCGGCGACCTCGCCTATGCCCTGCAGAGCCGCACCGACCGCAAGGTCCCGGCGATGAACCTGGCGCCCAGCGCGATCACCTCGGCGGTCGGCCCGACCGGCGCGGCCACGCTGTTCCCGCCGCACATCAACCGCGGCGACGAACCGGGCGACCCCTTCACGCCGATGCTGCGCACCTACAGCGGCGACAACGTGCGCCTGCGGGTCAACGCCGGCGGCTACGAGGAGGCGCACAACGTCACCCTGCACGGGCTGAAGTGGCTGCAGACCGGCACCGGCTACGGCAACAGCTCCAACTCCGGCTGGCGCGCCTCGCAGATGGCCGGGATCTCCGAGCAGCTGGGCTTCGTCGCGCCGATCAACATGCTCTCCAGTTCGGCCAGCGACACCGCCGACTACCTGTACACCATGGATGCCTCCATCGAAGGCTACTGGAGCGGCATCTGGGGCGTGATGCGCAACTACACGGCGGCGCGCAGCGACCTCTTCCCGCTGCCGAACAACCCCTCGCCGCTGGCCGCGCGCAACACCACGGCCTACGACGGCGCCTGCCCGCGCACCAGCCCTAACCTCAACGGCATCGGTACGCGGCCCACGCCCAAGCGCAGCTACGAAATCGTCGCGGCGCTGGCCAACGACATCCTGAGCAACCCGTTGAACCTGACCATCGGCGACCCGGCCGGTGCCGGCCAGCACGTCGGCGGACCGCTGAATGCGGCCGGTGGCACCCTGGTCTACAACTCGCGGGCGACGAGCATCCCGCAGGCCACCGTGACCGAGGTGGAAAACGGCACCGTCACCACCCTCACCGTTGGCGGGCAGGCCGGGCCGTTGCACGACCCGACCGCGATCCTCTACGTGCGCAAGGCCGACCTCGATGCGCAGACCGGCAAGCTCAAGCCCGGCGTGCCGATCGAGCCGCTGGTGCTGCGCGCCAATGCCGGCGACTGCATCAGCATCACCCTGGAGAACCGCCTGCCGCTGGTGATGCCGGACCTCACCAACTACGCGGTGATGCAGGACACGGTGAAACGCAACCGCTTCGACCAGGACGGCGCCACCGCCTTCAACAACAACCTGATGCGGCCCTCCAGCCACGTCGGCCTGCACGCGCAGCTGCTGTCCTTCGACGTGACCCGTTCCGACGGCTTCAACGTCGGCCGCAACCCGGTGCAGACCGTGGCCCCGCGCGCCGGCAACAGCGGCGCCTGGCCGACCCGGACCTACCAGTACTACGCCGGGCACCTGGAGCGCGAAGGCAAGCCGATCACCCAGCTGGGCCGGCGCGTGGACAACATCAACGCCACGCCCATCGAGTTCGGCGGCCTGAACCTGATCGCCGCGGACGTCATCAAGCAGGGCCAGAAGGGCCTGGGCGGCTCGATGAGCATCCTCCCGGCCGGCGCCAGCTGGACCGAGGATGCCGCCTCGCGCGCCTCGGCCACGGTGCAGCCCAGCAGCGGCGTCGCCTACCGCGACTTCTCGCTGCTCTGGCAGAAAGCCCTGAACCTGCGCTGGGCCAACGGCCGCCCGGTGGAGAACATGGCGTCCGAAGGCTTCGGCGTGCCGGTGGACCCGGAGGACAACTCCGGCATGGCCATCAACTACCGCAGCGAACCGCTCTGGTACCGCTTCGGCATGGCCCCCAACGCGCCCTTCGGCCACGCCGACGGGCACGGCTGGGCCGACCTGGACAACGCGCACATGGCCTACAGCAACGCGCTGGTCGGCGGCGATCCGCAGACCCCGGTGCTCAAGGCGCGTCCGGGGCAGCCGCTGCGCCTGCACGTGCTGATGACTTCCGGCGGCGCGCGCAGCTCGACCTTCCAGCTCGACGGGCACCTGTGGCCGCTGGGCGGCTTCCTGGCGGAGAAATCCGATGCCGGCGGCTACCCCATGGACCAATCGGGAATCGGCTCGGTGCGCTTCGGCCTGAACCCCATGGCGATGTACTCGGGGGCCCAGGAAAGCGTGCTGCCGGCGGCGCACTTCACCTTCGCCATCCCCAGTGCCGGCGGCGCCAACGCGGTGCCGGGGGACTACCTGTTCCGCGACTACGCCGGCTTCGGAAACGCCGGCGGGCTGTGGGGCATCCTGCGGGTCAGCGACGAGCCCTGAGTGGCGAGGAGACGAGCATGAAGGCAAGGATGACGTTGCTGGTACTGGCCGTGCTGCTCGGCGCCGCCGCCCAGGCGGAGGAGGCGCCGGGGACGTCCGGGAGCCTCGAGCGCGACGGCCTGCGCATCGAGTTCCAGGCGCGCCCGGTGAGCGGCCAGCGCCTGCAGGAGGGCGGCTTCGCCGACCTGAGCTTCCGCATCCG
This sequence comes from Pseudomonas sp. QL9, assembly GCF_041409665.1. Lineage (NCBI taxonomy): Bacteria > Pseudomonadati > Pseudomonadota > Gammaproteobacteria > Pseudomonadales > Pseudomonadaceae > Pseudomonas > Pseudomonas sp. QL9. Next base: position 542,061 of record NZ_CP166971.1, on the reverse strand, counting down.
CGACCTGGCGTCGGGGCAGCCGCTGGGCGCGGCCAACCCCGGCGCCTGGCTCGACCATTCCCTGCAGCACGGCGAGATGAGCTGCAAGGCGCGGGTCGGCATGTACCTCAAGAGCAGCCTGGGCGCGCGCCCGCTGGTGGACCTGAACAGCTACTTCCTGCTGCTGATGAACCGCGACGCCAGCCTCACGGTGATCGACCCCAATGTCTCCCTCGCCGGGGTTACCAGCACGCTCGCGCGCATCGGCCTGAAGCGCCCGCCGATGGACTGGACGGCCTCCGCCGATGGCAAGCGCATCTACGTGTCCATGCCGGAGGCGGGGCAGGTGGCGCTGATCGACGCCGAGCGCTTCCAGGTGCTCGGCAACCTCGACGCCGGCGTCCGGCCGGTGCGCGTGGCGCTGCAGCCCGACGGGCGCTACCTGTGGGTCGGCAACAATGCCGAGAAGGCCGACGAAAGCGGCGTCAGCGTGATCGATACGCAGACCCGGAAGCTCGTCGCGCACCTGCCCAGCGGCCTGGGCCACCATGAGATCGCCTTCGACCGCGCCTCGCGCTTCGCCTTCGTCAGCAACCGCGACAGCGGCACCCTGAGCATCTACGACATCGCCGGGTTGAAGCTGCTCGAAACCCTGAAGACCGGGCCGCAACCGCTGGCAGTGGCCTACTCGGCGTTGTCCGAGGCGGTCTACGTCACCGATGGCGAGACGGGCAACATCAGCGTGATCGACGCGCGCAGCCACACGTTGCGCAGCGTGCTCACCGTCGGCCGCGGCCTGGGGCCGATGCGCTTCAGCGACGACGGGCGCTACGGCATCGCGCTGAACACGCTCGACGACCGCGTGCTGATCGTGGATGCAGGCAGCGACAAGCTGGTCCACGACCTCGCGGTGCCGGGCGAGCCCTTCCAGGTGACCTTCAGCCGCCAGTACGCCTATATCCGCGGGCTCTCCACGCCACGCGTGACGATGCTCAACCTGAGCTCGCTCAGCGCCGGCCGGGTGCCCATCATGCAGGGCTTCGAAGCCGGGCCCGCCGCGCCGCGCCAGGCCGGCGACCTGCCGCTGGCCGAGAGCCTGGGCATCGGCCGCGACTCGCAGTCGGTGTTCGTGGTCAATCCGGTGGACAACAGCACCTACTTCTATGCCGAGGGGATGAACGCGCCCATGTCCGCGTACCCCAACCGGGGCCATGCGGCGCGCGCGGTGCGGGTGATCGACCGCAGCCTGCGCGAGGTCGAGCCGGGCCTGTACAGCGCGCGGGTACGCCTGCCGGCAGCGGGCAGGTTCGACGTCGCCTTCATGCTCAACCAGCCACAGCTGATCCACTGCTTCAGCGCCGAGGTGGCGGTCGATCCGCAATTGGAGGCGCGCTACGGCGGGCCGAAGGTGGAGTTCCTCGTGCAGCGAACCCCGCTGCCGGGAACGGGCGAGGCGAAGGCGCGCTTCCGCATCGTCGACGGCCGCAGCGGGGCGCCGCGCAAGGGCATCGGCGACCTGCGCGTGCGCTACTTCCTGGCGCCGTCCAGCCTGCCGCGCGAAGTATCCGTGCGCGAGGTGGGCGAGGGCGTCTACGAGGCCTGCCTGTACCTCGACCAGCCCGGCGCCTGGTACCTGCACGTGCGCTCGCCATCCCTCGGCCTGGGCGGCAGCGAAGGCTCGGCGAGCCTGCGTGTGCTGCCACCCAGGGCCCTCACTTCCCGTTGAGACTTTTATCTTCCGTGAGACAAGGAGTACGCCATGAGCCTCAAACCGCTGGTGTTCTGCATGTCCCTGATCCTGGCGACTTCAGCTGCCGCCCACTCCACCGGCGAGCACGCCGGCCACGGCCAGCCGCAAAAGCACAGCGAGACCAGCGAGGTGGCCTTCGTCGACCGCCCGCTGCTCGACCAGGACGGCCGCACGGTCAACCTGCGCAACGACCTGGTGGCCGACCGCATCGTGGTCATGGGCTTCGTCTACACCAGCTGCACCACGGTCTGCCCGCTGGTGTCCTCGATCATGGGCAAGCTGCAGAAGCAGTTGGGCGAGCAGGTCGGCCGCGAGGTCAGCCTGGTGTCGATCAGCGTCGATCCGCAGCGCGACACCCCGCAGCGCCTGCAGGACTACTCCCGGCGCTACCAGGCCGGCCCCGGCTGGCGCTGGCTGACCGGCGAGCCGCTGGCGGTGGACGACACCCTCAAGGCGCTGGGCGCCTGGAGCGCCGACTACGAGAGCCATCCGCCGCTGATCATGGTCGGCGACGGGCGCAGCGACCGCTGGACGCGCTTCTATGGCTTCACCGATCCCAGCGTGCTGCTGGCCAAGGTCGCCGAGTTGCAGGCCGCGCGCGGCGATGCCGGCCACGGCGGGGCGCTGACCGCCGAGGTGCAACCGTGAACGCCTGGCAGCGCTTGGCGCTGCTATGCACCCTGGGCCTGGCCGGCACCGTGGCGCTCGCTCACGAAGGCGAGCACGGCGGCGCGGCGCCCGCGGCGATGACGCCGCCAGCACCGCCGCCGACCACCGGTACGCACGATGCGCGGACCTACTTCACCGATACCGTCCTGCTCGACCAGGACGGCCGCCGCCTGCGCTTCTACAGCGACGTGCTGAAGGACCAGGTGGTGCTGCTCAACGTGGTCTTCACCCACTGCAACGACGCCTGCCCGCTGATCACCCGCAAGCTGCGCGAGGTGCGCGAGGCGCTGGGGCCGGAGCAGGCCGAGAAGGTGCTGTTCGTGTCCCTGACCAGCGACCCGGTCAACGACACCCCCGAAGTGCTCAAGGCCTTCACCCAGAAGCACGGCGTGGCCGGCCAGCGCTGGCTGTTCCTCACCGGCACGCCACAGGACATGGCCCTGGTGCTCGGCCGCCTGGGGCACCTGGTGCAGAGCCCCGAGCAGCATTCCACGCTGCTGATCGCCGGTGACGTGGCCAACAAGCGCTGGAGCAAGATCCGCCCGGACGCGCCGGCCAACGCCATCGCCCAGCGCCTGCAACTGCTCGCCATGCCCCTGGCGGGGCGCTGATCGTGCGCCGCCTGTGGTGGGGCGCGGCCGGCTTGGTGCTGTTGGCCTGGTTGGGGCCGGTGGGCGCCGAGCTGATTGCCAACGAGCGGGTCGAGGGCCGGCTGATCTACCGCGAGGGCAAGTCGCCCTCCGGCGCGCAGATCGGCGCGCGGATCGGTGCCGCCGACCTGCTGATGGATGCCCAGTCCATGCCCTGCGCCAACTGCCATGGCCCCGACGGTCGCGGCCGCAGCGAGGGCGGGGTGCGGCCGCCGGACATTACCTGGCAGCGCCTGACCACGGCTTATGGGCAGGACGTAAACGGCCGCCGCTACCCGGCCTACGACGTCCGCAGCCTGGCCCGCGCCGTCCGCGAGGGGCGTGATCCGGCAGGCAATCCGCTGGACCCGGCTATGCCGCGCTTCGCCCTGTCCGAGCGCGACATGGCCAGCCTGGCGAGCTACATCCAGGTGCTCGACCAGGATCGCGACCCTGGCATCGCGGACGACCGCCTGCTCGTAGGCAGCCTGCTGCCGCTGAGCGGCCCGCTGGCCGACCTCGGCCATACCCTGGCCGGCGTACTGCAGGGCGCGGTGGCGGCGCTGAACGCCGAGGGCGGCATCCATGGCCGGCAGCTGGAGCTGGTGATAGTCGATGCCGGCAGTGATCGCGACAGCGCGCACCGCGCCTTGACGGAGCTGCTCGACGAGCGTCGCGTGTTCGGCCTGCTGACCTCGCTGGCGCCGGCGCTGGACGACGAGCTGGCCGCCGAGCTGCAACGCCGCGGCGTGCCGCTGGTCGGCGCCTTGCCGCTGGGGGACACTACGCCCAGCGGGCCGCTGGTGTTCCAGCCGCTGCCGGGCCTGGGCGAACAGATGCTGGCGCTGGCGCGCTACGCCCGCGACGACCTGCGCCTGGGCGCCGAAGAGAGCTGGCTGGTCTATCCGCAGGGCGACGGCGGCCTGGCCCAGCGCCTGGCGCGGCGCCTGGGCGACGATGGCTGGAGCCGCCTGAGCCTGCATCCCTTCGCCGGCGGCGAGGCCCCGCTGGCCGGCGATCCGCCGCCGCGCAGCGTGTTCTTCCTGGGTAGCGGCGCGCCTTTCACCCGGGTGGTGGAGCAACTGCAGCGGGCAGGCGCCGATCCCTTCCTGTTCGCCATCGCCGGCCAGGTCGCCAGCAGCACCGGCGCCTTGCCGACGAGCTTCGACGGCCAGCTCTACCTGGCGTTCCCCTTCGTCCCCGGGGACTGGACCGCGGCGGGCGTCGCCGGGCTGCAGGCGGCACGCCAGGCCAGCGGCCTCGACGGGCGCCACGCGCTGCTGCAGGTTAGCGCCTATTGCTCGGTGCAGCTGCTGGCCGAAGGGCTCCGCCGCAGCGGCCGCAACCTCAGCCGCGAAGGCCTGGTGCGCGCGCTGGAGGGCATCGACAACCTGCCGACCGGGCTGACCCCGGCGCTGGGCTTCGGCCCCGGCCGGCGCATCGGCGCCAACGGCGCGCACATCGTCCGGGTCGAGCTGCCGAAGCGGAACTTCGTCGGCGTGGGCAACTACGTGCGCCTGGAGTCGGCGCTATGAAACGCCTGTGGCTCGGCCTGCTGGCGCTGCTCGGCGTACTTGCGGCGCAGGCCGACGAGCCGCTGGCCGCGCGGGTCAACGGCGTGGGCATCAGCGACTGGCGCCTGCAACGCTATTTCGAGGAATACCTGGCGACCCAGGGCCGCAGCCTCGGCGCGATCCGCAGCCCGACGCTGTACGGCCGCCTGCGCGACGAGGCCCTGGAGCAGCTGATCGACCGCGAGCTGCTGTGGCAGGAGGCCGGGCGGCGCGGCCTGCTGATCGACGAAGCAACCCTGGACGCGGCTGTGGAGGAACGGCGGCTCGGCTTCGGCGGGGCGGAGAATTTTTCCCGGCGCCTGGGCGACGCCGGATTCGACGAGGCGTCCTACCGTGAATACCTGCGCCATGAGCTGGCGGCGCAGCGGATGTACGCCGAGCTCAGCAAGGCTGACGCACCCAGCGAGGCGGACGTGCGCAGCTTCTACGCGGCGCGGCGCGAGCAGCTGCGCAGTCCGGAGACGCTGCGCGCACGGCATATCCTGCTGCCGGCCGAAAGTGCGGAAGACGAGCGCCGGGCACGCAACCTGGCCGCGCAACTGCGTGCCGGCGCCGACTTCGCCGCCCTGGCGCGGCAGCGTTCGCGGGACGCCAGTGCTGGCGCGGGTGGCGATCTGGGCTATTTTCCACGTGGAGCGATGGTTCCAGAATTCGAACACGTGGCCTTCGCCGGCACGCCGGGGGAACTCGCAGGTCCCGTGCACAGTCGCTATGGCTGGCACCTGATCCGCGTCGAGGAGCATCGTGCGGCACGGGAGCCGGACGAAAAGCAGGCCCTGGCGGCGGTGCGAACCTGGCTGGAACGCCAGCGCACACGGGAGGCCGGGCAACTCGGATTGCGTCATCTGCGCGAGCAGGCGCACATCGAGCGAGCCGAACGGGGAGGATTCCCCGCAAGTGGGGAAGCACTGGGGCAAACCTCCGGGGCATCCCCACCGGAGTTGGGGAAAGTCGCCGGCATGACCAAACCGGCCATGGAAAATCAATGACATAGGAGGTCGTGCAGGGGGAGGCGAGCCTGGCATGAAGCGTGCGTTAGCCCAATCGAGGCGCGCTCCAGGCTCTGCTGACAAGTTGTACGGCTAGCAGGAGTCCACCTTGGCGAACAAAGTATTGGTGGTCGAAGACGAACTGATCCTTGCGCAGAACCTCGGCAATTTCCTCGAGGCGAAGTGCCTGGAAGTCCAGGTGAGCAACGATGGCGCATCCGCCATCGCCGCTGCCGCGAGCTTCCAGCCGGACCTGATCGTGCTCGACTACCGTCTGCCCGACATGGAGGGGTTCGAGGTACTGGAAGCCATCCGCCGCGACAGGAGCTGCCACTGCGTGCTGATCACCGGCCACCCGACCAGCCAGGTCCGGGACCGGGCGGCGCAACTGGGGATCAGCCACATCCTGTTCAAGCCTTTCCCGCTGGCGGAACTGGCTCGTACGGTCCTCGAACTACTACAGGTCCCCCATCGGGGACGGGTCGACAAGCAGCAAGGGTTCGTCGAGCGGCGCCGGGTGAAGGCAGAGTCATTCCCTCTGCGGCTGTACGACGGCAGTTGGGTCCTGGGTGAGCGCCGACAGGTGGAGCCACCGGAACAGGACACGGACGACGATCCGATGGCCAGTGGAGAGAACACCCGCAAGCCCTGAGGGGCGAACGGATAGCCGGCTGGATGCCGGGGCTTTGCCGGTGAATGATTGCTCCAGGGACCAGGAGGTCCGCACATGGACAGTCTCTCGCTGGCGGTCGAGGCGGTGGTCGCGGTGGCTCCTGTGCCGCCGCAGGCATTCGCGGACGAGCTGTTGCATGCCGCCCGACAACGCGCGGCGAGCCACGACGAATCCTCCCTGGAAGCCCTGCAGGCCCTGGCAGGCCTGCCCGCCGAGGCCTTCCTCGCCAGCCTCGGCGCTACCTTGCATTACCCGATCCTCGATGGCGCGGCGCTGTTCGCCGCGACCCCGCTGTTCGAGCGCGTGAGCCTCGCCCAGGCGCTCAAGCGCGAGTTCGTCATGCTGCGCCACGGCGAGCGCGACATCGGCGTATTCGCCGACCCCTTCGACGACGCCCGCCTGGCCTGGATCGACGAGTGCCTGCAAGGCGCGCCCCTGTACCTGGTGCTGGCCGACGACCTGCGCGCCTTCCTCGCCAAGCACGAGGAGGGCTTCCACGCGGTCGCCTCGCTGCAGGCCGAAGCCGGCGCCGGCGGTGAGCACGAGAGCCTCGAATCGCTGTCGCTGACCAGCATCGCCGAGGACTCCAGCGTGGTCATCAAGCTGGTCAACTCGACGCTCTACGACGCGCTGAAGATGCACGCCAGCGACATCCACCTGGGCATGACCGGCAGCGGCCTGGCGATCAAGTACCGGGTCGACGGCGTGCTCGCCGCCATCGGCAAGGTGGCCGGCCAGGAGCTCGCCGACCAGGTGCTGTCGCGGGTGAAGGTGATGGCCGAGCTGGACATCGGCGAGAAGCGCGTACCCCAGGACGGCCGCTTCAAGATCGCCATCAACGGCCGGCAGATCGACTTCCGCGTGTCGATCATGCCGAGCATCTTCGGCGAGGACGCGGTGCTGCGCGTGCTCGACAAGCAGGACCTGGCCGACCGCGTGCAGGGCGTGCGCCTGGAAGCCCTGGGCTTCGCCGACGAGACCCTGGTGGCGCTGCGCCGGCTGGCCTGCGAGCCCTACGGCATGGTGCTGGTGACCGGCCCCACCGGCAGCGGCAAGACCACCACGCTGTACGCGATGATCACCGAGATCAACCACGGCGTGGACAAGATCATCACCATCGAGGACCCGGTGGAGTACCAGTTGCCGGGCGTGCTGCAGATCCCGGTGAACGAGAAGAAGGGCCTGACCTTCGCCCGCGGCCTGCGTTCGATCCTGCGCCACGACCCGGACAAGATCATGGTCGGCGAGATCCGCGACCCGGACACCGCGCAGATCGCCGTGCAGTCCGCGCTCACCGGGCACCTGGTGTTCACCACCATCCACGCCAACAACGTCTTCGACGTCATCGGCCGCTTCACGCAGATGGAGGTCGACCCGTACAGCTTCGTTTCCGCGCTCAACGCCGTGCTCGCCCAGCGCCTGGTGCGCCAGGCCTGTCCGGACTGTGCGCAGCCCTACACGCCGACGCTCGCCGAGCTGCACGAGGCCGGCCTCGATGGGCGCGCGCTGCAGGACCACCGTTTCGTCCGCGCGGTCGGCTGCGGGCGCTGCCGGGGCAGCGGCTACCGCGGGCGTACGGCCATCGCCGAACTGCTGCGCCTGGACGACGACCTGCGGCAGATGATCGTCGAGCGCCAGCCGATCTCGCGCATCCGCGAGCTGGCGTGCAGCCGCGGCCTGCGCCTGCTGCGCGCCTCCGCCCTGGAACTGGTACGCGAAGGGCGCACGACGCTCGAGGAGATCAACCGTGTCACTTTCGTGGCGTGAGCGATACGTGGCAGTGCTCGGCGCCTCGGGCGTCGGCCTGTACCGTCGCGGTAACCGGGGCCTGGAGTGGCTCGGCGACGTCGCCTGCATCGGCGGCTGGAGCTCGGCGCTGGACGCCCTGGACGGCCTGCTCGGCGAGCGCCGCCGCGCCCGCGCCGACCTCTGGGTGGTGCTCTCCAGCCAGTACTGCCGCTTCTGCCGGGTGCCCTGGTGCGAGGAGATCGGCAGCCCGGCCGAGCTGCTGGAGTATGCCGGCGCCTGCCTGGAACGCATCTTCGGCAATAGCGAAATGGCCTGGCAGCTCAGCGTCAGCGCCGAGCCCCACGGCCTGCCGCGCCTGGCTGCGGCGCTACCGCAAGCGCTGCTCGAGCGCCTGCGCGCGCTGACCGATGCGCACGGCCTGCGGCTGGTCTCGGTGCAGCCGTACGTGATGGCTGCCTTCAATCACTACCGTGGGCAATTGCAGGGCGACGATTTCATCTTCCTGGTCGCCGAGCCCGAGCGCAGCACCGGCCTGGTCGCCCGCGAGGGGCAATGGCTGCGGGTGTTCAGCCAGGGCAGTGGCGACGGTGACGAGGAGCTCGCGGCACTGCTGCAGCGCCAGCGCCGCCTGATGGAGGAGGGCGCCGACCGCCTGCCGCTTTACCTGCATGCGCCTGGGCGCCGGCAGGTGCCGCAACTGGAGGGGCTGTTCCGCGTGCTCGCCGAAACCGCCCCGGACGCCGACTGGGACCTGCGCCTGCTGATGGCGCGGGCGGTGCACTGAGATGCGCGCCCTGGCCCTGGATTTCCAACCGCGCCGGCCCGCCTTGGCCGCCTGGGCGACCCTCGCGCTGGGCGTATTCGTGGTGCTCACCGTGGGTGCCGCCGGGTTCTGGTTGCAGCATCGCTCGCAAGGCCACGAACAGCGCCTGCAGCACAGCGAGCGGCGGCTCAACGGCGGCGATGCCATGTCCGCGCCCCTGTCGGCCGCCGACAGTCGTGCGCAGCAGGCCGCGCTGGCCGAGATGAAGCGCGTTTCGGCGCAGTTGCGGCGGCCCTGGGAGCAGCTGTTCGGCATGCTCGAGACACTGCCGCGCGAGGACATCGCCCTGCTGGCCCTGGCGCCGGACGCCCGCAAGGGGCAGGTGCGCATCACCGCCGAGGCGCGCGACCTGGAAGCCATGCTGGCCTTCCACCAGCGCCTGGAGGCCAGTGCCGAGCTGAGCGACGTGTCGCTGCTCAACCACGAGGTCAAGGTCAAGCAGGCCGAGCGGCCGATCCTGTTCAACCTGCTGGCGACCTGGGAGGTGGGCGATGCGCGTCCATAGCCTGCTGCTCCAGGAGCGCCTGCGCGCATTCGGCTGGCCTGCGCTGGCCGGCGCCGGGCTGATCCTCGCCAGCCTGCTCTATGCCCTCGCCGGGTTGTGGCCGGCCTGGCGCACCGACGCGGAACTGGCCAGCCGCAGCCAGCAGGCCGAACGCCTGCTGCGCGACGTGGAGCGCGGTATCGCCCCGGCGCCGGCCCAGGCGCTGCCCGGACGCCAGCTCGACGACTTCCATCAGCGCCTCCCGGCGCAGCTGCAGGCCACCCAGGCACTGGACCGCATCTACGTCCTCGCCGGGCGTGAGCACATCACCCTGGCGCGCGGCGAGTACGCCCTGGGCATAGACCCGCAGACCCGCCTGGCGCGCTACCAGATCGTCCTGCCGGTCAGCGGCAGCTACGCCCAGCTGCGGCGCTTCCTCCACGCCGTCGGCCGCGAGCTGCCGGCGCTGGTGCTGGAAGACCTCGACCTGCAACGCAAGCGCATCGCCGATGCGCAGCTGAGCGGACGCATCCGTATGACCCTTTACCTGTCGAGGTCGTGATGAACCGGCGCCTGCTGTTCTGGATGCTTTTCCTCGGCGGTGCCGGTGCCCTGGCGCTGGGGCCGGAGTTCTTCGGCGACGCCGAGCCGACGCTGGCGGTGCGCCCCGAGCCCGCGCAACAGGCGACCCCGAAAACCACGCCGGCCGCTGCCAAGGCGAGCGCTGCTTCCGCCGCGCCCGCTGTCGCTGTGAACTGGCAGCCCGGCCCGGACCTGTTCCCGGTGCAGAGCTGGCGCAAGGCGCCGCCGCCACCCAGCGCCGCAGCCCTGGCCGCTGCTGCAGCTGCGGTCGCGCCCCCACCGCCGAGCGCACCGGCGCTGCCGTTCCAGTTCCTCGGGCGGATGGACGCTGACCGCGATCGCCAGGTGTTCCTGCGCGAGGGCGAGCGCGTGCTGATCGTCCGCAAGGGCGATGTGATCGATGACACCTACCGGGTCGAGGGCATCGGCGACGACCGCCTGACCCTGGTCTACCTGCCGCTGAAGACGGCGCAGTCGCTGGTCATGGAGGAAACACCATGAGGACTCGTTGGCTGGCCCTGCTGGGCTGTCTGCTGCTGTGTGCCTGCGCCGCCAACCTGGCGCGCGACCAGGGCCTGCTGCTGATCGAGGATGGCAAGTACGAAGCGGGCCTGGCGCGCCTGCAGCAGGCGGTCGAGGACGACCCGCAGGACCCCGAGCGCAAGATCACCCTGAACACGGCCCGTGCGCGCTCGGTGAAGATGCTCCTGGCCCAGGCTGACCTCGACCGCGCCCAGCGCGACTTCACCTCGGCGCACAACGGCTACCAGCGCGCGCTGCGCATCGAGCCGACCAACAGCCGCGCCCAGGAAGGGCTGCGTGAGCTGGAGCAGCTGCGCAACATCGGCGCCATGCTGGTCCAGGGCCAGACCGACCTGCGCCGTGGCGACCTGGCCGGCGCCGAGCGCCGGGTGCGGGCGATGCTCGCCCTCGATCCGGGCAACCTCGACGCCGCCGAATTGCAGCGCAACATAGAAGCCATCCGCGGCCGCAACGCCAGCCTCTACCCGCAGCTGCGCTCGCGCCTGGATCGCCCGGTGACCCTGGAGTTCCGCGACGCCAGCCTGAAGATGATCTTCGAGGTGCTGTCGCGCGCGGCGGGGCTGAACTTCATCTTCGACAAGGATGTGCGCCCAGACCTCAAGGCGACCATCTTCGTGCGCCAGGTGCGCGTCGAGGACGCCGTCGGCCTGCTGCTGCAGCAGAACCAGCTGCACCAGAAGATGGTGAACGACAACACCGTGCTCATCTATCCGGACTCGCCGCAGAAGCTGAAGGATTACCAGGACCTGGTGATGCGCACCTTCTACCTGACCAACATCGACGCCAACACCGCGATGAACCTGCTCAAGACCATGCTCAAGACCCGCGATGTGTTCGTCGACGAACGCCTCAACACCCTGAGCATGCGCGACAGCCCCGACGCCATCCGCATGGCCGAGAAGCTGCTGCAGGCGCAGGACCAGTCCAACCCCGAGGTGGTACTGGAGGTGGAGGTGCTGGAAGTGGCCCGCCAGCGCATCCTCGACCTCGGCCTGCAGTGGCCGAACACCTTCGGCGTGGTCAACGACGACGGCAGCGCGGTGACCATCCTCGACCAGCTCAAGGGCATCGACGCCAGCCGCATCACCATCTCGCCGTCGCCGCAGCTGAAGATCAACGCCCAGGACAACGACGTGAACACCCTGGCGAGCCCGGTGATCCGCGTCAGCAACCGCGAGCAGGCGCGCATCCACATCGGCCAGCGGGTGCCGGTGATCAGCGCGACCTCGATGCCCTCGACCCAGGGCCCGGTGATCACCGAGAGCATCACCTACCTGGACGTGGGCCTGAAGCTGGAGGTGACGCCCATCGTCCACCTGAACAACGAAGTGGCGATCAAGATCGCCCTCGAGGTGAGCAACGCCACGTCGCTGCCGCCGACCCAGCAGGGCACCATTCCGGTCCAGGTCGACACCCGCAACGCCATCACCACCCTGCGCCTGCACGACGGCGAAACGCAGATCCTCGCCGGGCTGATGCGCAACGACCACGCGGCCACCGGCAACAAGATCCCGGGCCTGGGCGACCTTCCCGGCGTCGGCCGGCTGTTCGGCAGCAACAAGGACACCTACGGCAAGTCCGAGCTGGTGCTCTCGATCACCCCGCGCATCGTGCGCAACCTGCCGTACCAGAGCCCGGACGACATGGAGTTCTCCACCGGCACCGAGAGCAGCATGCAGATGCGCCCGCTGGACACCCGCGACGATTCGGCCATGGCGCTGCCGGCCGAGCGCCCGCCGCTGGCCGCCGCGCCTGAGGTGCATGTCGAGGTGGGCCGGTGAACGCGCGGCGCGGGCAGGGCTTCACCCTGATCGAGGTGGTCATCACCCTGGCCATCATCGGCCTGCTGGCGAGCATGGCCGCGCCCCTGGGCGAGACCCTGGTGCGCCGCGGCAAGGAGCAGGAGCTGCGCACCGCGCTCTACCAGATCCGCGATGCCATCGACGCCTACAAGCGCGCCGCCGACGCCGGGCGCATCGAGAAATCGGCGACCGCCAGCGGCTATCCGCCGGACCTCAAGGTGCTGGTCGACGGCGTGCGCGACGTGCGCAGCGTGAAGGGCGCCAAGCTGTACTTCCTGCGGCGCATTCCGCTCGACCCGCTGGCCGACCCGCGCCGCGACCTCAGCGAGCAGTGGGGCCTGCGCTCCTACGCAAGCCCCGCGGACGACCCGCGCGAGGGCGAGGACGTCTTCGACGTGTACTCCCTGGCCCGCGGCAAGGGCCTCAACGGCATCGCCTACAAGGAGTGGTGAAGATGACTCGCGCGCGCGGATTCACCCTCATCGAGCTGCTGGTGGTCATGGCCATCATCGCCACCCTGATGACCATCGCCGTGCCGCGCTATTTCAACAGCCTGGAGCAGTCGAAGGAGACCACCCTGCGGCAGAGCCTGGCGGTGATGCGCGAGGCGCTGGACCACTTCTACGGCGACACCGGGCACTACCCGGAGAGCCTCGACGAGCTGGTCAGCCAGCGCTACCTGCGCAGCCTGCCGGTGGACCCGATCACCGAGCGCAACGACCTCTGGGTGACCCTGCCGCCGCCGGACGGCGTGGCCGGCAGCGTGGCCGACGTGAAGAGCGGGGCAAGCGGGAGGGCGCGCGATGGCAGCCAGTATGGGCAGTGGTGAGCGCGGCTTCAGCTTCCTCGGCGTGCTCTTCGTGGTCACGCTGATGGGCGCGCTGCTGGCTACCACCGGGCAGCTCTGGGCCACCAGCGGCCAGCGCGAACGCGAGCGCCAGCTGCTCTGGGTCGGTGGCCAGTACGCCCAGGCGCTGCGCGGCTACTACCGCAGCTCGCCGGGCCTGGCGCAGTACCCGGCGCGCCTGGAGGACCTGCTCGAAGACCCGCGCTTCCCGACGCCGCGCCGCTACCTGCGCCGCCTCTATGCCGACCCGCTGACCGGCGGCACCGACTGGGGCCTGGTGCGCACCATCGACGGCCGCATCGCCGGGGTCTACAGCCAGGCCGGCGGCCAGCCGCTGCTGCGCGCCAACTTCCCCGAGCAATGGCGCGAATTCGAGGGCATGGGCAGCTACGCCGACTGGCGCTTCGTCGCCGAGAAGGCCTTCGAGGGCAACGACGCCGGCATCGCCACGGGCAGGGGGGAAGAACAATGAGCCGCCTGCTGCTCGCCGTGCTGCTGAGCGCGCTCGCGCTCGGCCAGGCCCATGCCGACGCCGAGGACGAGATGAAGGGCTTCATCGTCGACGAAACCATTTCCCATATCGGCCACGACTTCTATCGCTACTTCAGCGAACGCCTGCGCGACAGCACGCCCCTGGACTTCAACCTGGTGGTGCGCGAACGCCCGTCGGCGCGCTGGGGCAGCCTGGTCTGGGTGGAGAACCAGCAGCGCGTGGTGTACCGCGAGTTCCTGCCGCCGAACACCGCCGAACTCAAGCCCGTTGCCTACGCCGCCGCCAACCAGGTGGCCGAGGCGGTGGTCCGTCAACGCCTGGAAATGTTGCTCCAGGACACCAGCGACATCGAGAGGGACGAACTATGAAGCGCAGCACGCTATCGCTCGCCAGCCTGCTTTTCCTGCTCGGCAGCGCCGAGGCCACGGAACTGGTGTACACGCCGGTGAACCCGTCGTTCGGCGGCAACCCGCTCAACGGCACCTGGCTGCTGAACAACGCCCAGGCGCAGAACGACCATGAGGATCCCGACGCCCGCAGAAGCTCGGCCTTCACCGGCACCACGGCGCTGCAGCGCTTCAGCAGCCAGCTGGAGTCACGCCTGCTGTCGCAGCTGCTGACCAACATCGAGAACGGCAACACCGGCAGCCTGAGCACCGATTCCTTCCTCATCGACATCATCGACGACTCCGGGGCGCTGAGCATCCAGATCACCGACAAGGTCAGCGGCGAGGTCTCGGAAATCCAGGTCAACGGACTGGGCCCGCAGCAGTAGGGCCATCCAGGCATTCGAGTATTCAGGGAGACGGGCCATGAACGCAGCACTGAAGATAATGATGCTGGCGGTCGCTCTGGCGGGCTGCGGATTGCGCGAGCCCATGCCGGCCACACAGGACGTGGAGACCCCGACGCTGACCCCGCGGGCCTCCACCTACAAGGACCTGCTCGAGCTGCCTCGGCCCAAGGGCCGGCTGGTCGCCGCGGTGTACAACTTCCGCGACCAGACCGGGCAGTACAAGCCGACCCCGGCCAGTTCCTTCTCCACCAGCGTGACCCAGGGCGCGGCGAGCATGCTGATGGATTCGCTCGCGGCCAGCGGTTGGTTCATGGTCCTCGAACGCGAGGGTCTGCAGAACCTGCTGACCGAGCGCAAGATCATCCGCGCCTCGCAGAAGAAACCCAACACGCCGGCGAACATCCAGGCCGAGCTGCCGCCGCTGCAGGCGGCCAACGTGATGCTCGAGGGCGGCATCATTGCCTACGACACCAACATCCGCACCGGCGGCGACGGCGCCCGCTACCTGGGCATCGGCACCTCGATCGAGTACCGCATCGACCAGGTCTCGGTGAACCTGCGCGCGGTGGACGTGCGCAGCGGCCAGGTGCTGGCCAACGTGATGACCAGCAAGACCATCTACTCCTTTGCCCAGAGCGCGAGCGTGTTCAAGTTCATCGAGTTCCGCAAACTGCTCGAAGCCGAGGTGGGCTACACCACCAACGAGCCGGCGCAGCTGTGCGTGCTCTCGGCCATCGAGGCGGCGGTGGCGCACCTGGTAGCCCAGGGCATCGAACGCCACCTGTGGCAGGTGGCGGACGAGTCGCAGAAGGACGGCAGCTCGCTGCCCAAGTACGTGGGGCAGTACCAGAGCAGCCTGCAAGGGGAGGGCGGCACGCAGTGATTCGCCGTCGGATTCAAGCGTTGCACCGGAGTGCCCCTGTAGGAGCGGGCCATGCCCGCGATCTTTCGCGGACAAGGGCTAGGCACCCCGTCGCTCCTAGAGTCTTGAGCGGCGCCTCCCTTTCACGTCTTCCCCGCGAACGCGGGGATCCAATTGAAGGGTGTAGCGCGCCGCTTCGGTGTGTTCGGATGGTTCTTGTTTCGCCTCTCGGCGAGTCCCTTTTGTCAAACGCCACAAAAGGAACCAAAAAGGCTTGCCCCGACATACGGGCCCGATGAAGCCGGGCTACCCTCGCGAACTCCCGCGCACCGGAGGCACGCCCCGACAGTACGTCCCTGTACAGATCGGGGCTCTAGCGACATCCATGTCGCATGACCTCCTCAGCCCGGGTTTCGCTCGGCCTCCTGTAAGGGGCGGTTCGGGGGGCGCGGAGGTTTCACTGGAAGTCCCAATAGCCAGAGCCGGAGCCGGAGCCAGAGCCAGAGCGGTACCAATGCGTTTCGTAGGAGCGAGCTTGCTCGCGAACCCAGGTAACCGGCTGACCGCAGAACCACTCGTTCTGCCCAACGGTCCCCTCTCCCGCTTGCGGGGGAGGGTTAGGGAGGGGGCTGACTCAGGCCCAATGCCCGCGTTCGCGGATAAATCCGCTCCTACGATTCCCCGTCATCCCCGTCATCCCCGTCATCCCCGCGAACGCGCTTTAGCGCGGCCCAAACGGCGAGCGGAGCGAGTCACCCAGAGAACGGATTGGCAGCCCGGCACGATGGCGGATAACCCCTCGGGGTTATTCGCCCTACGAAAAGCGCATACGCGCTTCGCTCTTGGGACTTCCAGAGGAATATCCGCACGCGCCGAACGCCCCTTTCAGAAGGCCGAGCGAAACCCCCGTAGAGGAGGTCGGGCGACATGGATGTCGCACAAGCCCCGATTTGTACAGGGACGTACTTTCGTGGGGGGGACGCCTAGTTCGGGCCTCCGGTGCGGGGGAGTTCGTGAGGGTAGCCCGGCTCTATCGGGCCCGTATGGTGGGGCAAGCCTTTTTGGTTCCTTTTGTGGCGTTTGACAAAAGGGACTCGCCGAGAGGCGAAACAAAATCTCTCCGAACACACAAGAGCGGCGCGCTACACCGTTTTCTGAATCCCCGCGTTCGCGGAGAAGACGCGGATGAGGGTGGTGTGCAAGAGCGGACCTTGTCCGCGAAAGATCGCGGGCATGGCCCGCTCCTACAGGCGTATTCCGTACCAGGATTTTCGCGGATGAGATCCGCTCCTACCGGGCGAAACACCGTGCGGTGGGTGCGGGCAAAAAAAGACCGCCTGGCCCTGGGGTTGGCGAGGCGGTCAAAGGGCTTCGCGTGCTTATTGCTGGGTAATGGTCGACTGGTTGCCGGTGCCGAACTGCTGCACGTTGGCGTTCATGTTCACGCCAGCCTGGCTGACGGTGGCCTGGTTGGCCGTGCCGCCCTGGGTGATGTAGGCGAGGTTGACGCCGTCGGTCTGGGTCACGCTGGCCAGGTTGTGGTCGCCGTAGAGCTGGTTGACGTAGGCCTGGTTGCCGGCGCCGGACTGGTCGAGTTCGACCTTGTTGAAGTCGCCGTTGCTGGTGCCGGTGGCGTAGTTTCCGGTGCCGCGCTGGTCGGCGACGAGGATGTTGTCGCTGCCGTTCTGCTCGAAGTACAGCTCGTTGTAGCTTTCCGCCTGGCTGACGTTGAGGTCGTTGTTGGTGCCGTTCTGGGTCAGCTGGGTCTTGTTGCCGGTGTCCTGCTGCTTCACCTGGGCCACGTTTCCGCCGCCGTTCTGCGCGATGGCGGCGTTGTTGCCCTGGCCGGACTGGCCGCCACGGCGGGCGCCTTGCCAGTCGCTCATGTAGACCTTGTTGCCGGTGCCGTTGGAGGTGACCACCAGGCTGTGGCCGCTGCCGGTCTGGTAGGTCAGCTGCAGGTTGTCCGTGCCGTTCTGGTACAGCGCGGTGTTGGAGCCCTTGGATTGGTACTGGTCGGCCCAGGCGGCGTTGCGGTCGCCGGACTGGTTGATGCTGGCGACGTTGCCGATGCCGTACGGGTCCATGGCCATGCCGAAGCTCTGGTCGATCACCGCTTCGTTGGTCGAGCCGAACTGGGCGATGCTGGCCTGGCTGCTGTCCTGGCTGTCCTGCCAGACCTCGGCGTAGTTGTTGTCGCCGCCCTGGTTGAACAGCACGCTGCCGCCGAGGCCGAGGTTCTGCCAGCCGTTGGCGATGTTGCCCGTGCCTTGCTGGTAGACCTCCTGCTGCCCGTTGACCTGGTCGGATTGCTTGATCGAACCGCGGTTGGCGTCGCCGCTCTGGATGATCAGGGCGCGGTTGCCTTCGCCGAAGCCGATCTGCTCGATGTTGGCCTCGTGGGTGCTGCCCGCTTGCTGGGTGGTGCCCTGGCTGCCGGTCTGGCCTTCCTGGTAGACCATCGAGAAGCTGCCGCTACCGTCCTGGATCTGCAACGCCTGGTTGTCGCTGCCGTAGTACTGGCTGGCGAAGTTGTCGTTCCAGTCGCCGTTGCCGTGCTGGTTGATGCTGCTGTTCATCTCGCCGTAGTTCTGCTCGCCGTAGGCGGCGTTGTGGTCGCCCGAGAGGCTCTGCACGATGCTGCCGGTGGACTCCTGCTGCACCGCCATGGCGTCGTTGCCGGTGCCGTTCTGGGTCTGGCTGGCGGTGCTCTGGCTGGCCTGTTTCTGGCTGACGTTGGCGATGTTCTGCTCGCCGTTCTGGACCTGGTTGGCGCTGCTGTCGTCGGCCATCGCCTGGCCCGCGGCGAGCAGCAGCAAGGCTGCGCTGATGGGGGTGAGTCTGAACATGATGATGGCTCCCTTCGTTCGAGGTTCTGGTGTGCTAGTGGTATTGCCGGACCGTTACGCTCTGGCCGTTTCCGGACTGGGCGATGCTGCTGTCCAGTCCGCTGCCGGTCTGCTCGATCAGTGCACTGTTGGCATTGCCGTACTGGCTGATCTGCGCCCGGTTGTCGCTGCCGCGCTGGACGATGCCGGCGCTGTTGCCATATCCCTGCTGGTCGATGGAGGCCATCAGGTTGTTGCCTTGCTGGAGAATCCAGGCTTCCTGCGCGCTGCCGGCCTGGACGATGCGCCCGAGCAGCGACTGGCCGTCCTGCTGCACGCGCGCAGCGTTGGCGCTGCCACTCTGGCTGGTCGCCGCCAGTTGCCCGGGCGGTGCCACCAGGGGCAGCGGGTCGCCCAGGTCGCCGGTGCCGGCCAGGTCGGCGTTGTCCTGCAGGTCGTCGGCCATGGCCGTGCCTGCAAGCAGAGCGGTGGCCAGGACCAGGAAGCCGAGCGGATGCATGGCGTTCTCCTGTCGGGAAGGTCCCGCCCCCGAGGGGACGGGACCTCGCTTTCACTGCACGGTGACCGTCGCGGTGCGGACGTTGCCCAACGCCGAGCGGACTTCCACGGTCGGGCTGGCGCCGATGGTGACCGTGGTGGTCGTCAGGTTGAGCCGCCAGCGCCCGGTGATCGGCACGGTGGCGGTGCCCAGCAGTACCGGTCCGGTGGGCGTGGTCACGGTCACGCGCATGCTGTTGCCGACGAGCGCCGAGGTGGTGCCGCTGATGTCCCAGGTGAGGCGGTTGCCGGCGCGCACCGTGACGGTGGCGGCGCTGATCACCAGGTTCTCCGGCACCGTCAGCGGGGTCACCTGGATGCTCACCGTGGCCGGTGCGGACAGCGCGCCGAAGGCATCGCGGGCCTGGTAGGTGAAGCTGACGTTGAGCGGCGTGAGCAGGTTGAGCGGCGGCGTGTAGGTGATGCTGGTGCCGTTGGTGGTCACGCTGCCGCCGCCGGTTGCCGGTTGCGTCAGGTTGGCGACCGTCAGCGGGTTGTGGCCGTCCGGATCGCTGTCGTTGGCCAGCACGTTGAGGGTGAGGGTCTGGCCGACGTTCACCGTGCCGCTGTCGTTGCCGGCAAGCGGCACCTGGTCGGCGGCGACGCTGACGGTCACCGTGGCCGGCTCCGAACGCATGCCGAGGGCATCCTGGACGCGATAGCTGAACACCGAAGTGAACGCGGTGAGCACGCCCGTCGGCGGCGTGAAGGTAGCCACGCCGTTGGCGCCGAGGGTGACGCTGCCGGTACCGGTGGCCGGTTGCACCAGGTCGACGACGGTCAACGGGGTGTTGTTGTCCGGGTCGCTGTCGTTGCCCAGCAGGTTGATCTGCACCGGGGTGTTGAAGGCGGTGCTGGCGCTGTCGGCGACGGCTTTCGGCGCCTGGTTGTCCGGCTGGCCGGGACCTTGCCCTGTGACGTTGACAGGCTCCTGGTCGCTGCCGCCGGCGGACGACTTGACGGTGACGCTCGCCGGCGGCTGTGCCAGGTCGCTGACCGTCAGGGTCTGCTGAGTGCCGCTCTTCGACAGCCGGCCGAAGCCTTCGGCGACCAGGTCGGGAATCGCCACCTGGTCACTGGAACTGGCGGTCACGGTGAGCTTGTGGGTGTCCCAGGAGTAGCTGGCGCTGCTGATCTTCACCAGGTCGACGAGCTTGCGCGAGATCGAGGTCGGTTTGGTCGTCCCGCTCGGATCGCTGGCGGTGACCACCAGGAACGGCGGCAGCGCTCCGGTGCTGTCGTGCTTGGCGAAGAAGCGGCCGTTGTTGTCGCCGATCAGGTTCACCTGGCAAGGCGAGGGCGGTGTGCCGGGGACCAGGGCGAGGGTATCGCGCATGCACAGGGCAGCGGTGTTCGGCGCGCTGGCGAAGAGCTCGTAGCGGATGCCTGCCGAGGTGCGGGCATAGCTGCTGCGCTGGATCTCCACGGCAGTCTGCTGGCGCTCGTCGTAGAGCTTGCCGGAGAGGGTGAACAGGTTGGTCTGGATGGTCCCGGCCGGGCCTTCGATGCGCACGAAGTTGGTCAGGTTCGGGCTGCCGATCACCGGCTCCGTGAGGTTCGGGTCGCCGATGAAGGTTTCGCTGGCGCCGGTGTCCGGGTTGATCTCCACGTACGGGCCGTTGGCGCTTTGCAGGAACGGGCCGACCTGGCCGGCGAGGGCGCCGGAGAAGTTGCCGGGTGCGCCTATGCCGATGTCGCGGGTGATATTGATGGCGCGCCGCCCGGGCGTAGTGACCTGGACCGTCTCGACGCCGTACGGGTGGGTGATGGTATAGGTGCCGGCCTGCGGCACCGAGACGCGGATGCGGATCCGCGCGAAGCTCTGCTGGTCGCCGTCGACCGGGTTGCCGCCGGCGAAGGCGGCCTCGATGCCGGCAACGTAGGCATCCATTTCATAACCGCTGTTGCCCACCGCCGGAATGGTCGCCTCGGCGAGCATCCAGAACATCTCCGGCGGCCAGTTGTCGGGGAAGACCATCGGCTGGGCGTCGTCGAAGATGCCCGGCTCAGGCAGCAGCGTGCACATGTAGGAAGGGGCACCGGGTGCGGAGGCGACCCGCGAGCTGAGTGCGCGCGACTGGCACAGCTCGAGCTTGCGGTCGTTGGCGTCCTGGTACCACATGGGGAAGCGCCCGGTCGCGAGGGTGTAAGGCCCCGGGTCGACTGCCGTGAGGGCGGCGTCGGCGGCGCTGGCTAGGCCCAGGGTCAGACCCAGGGCGCTGAGAATGCGTGGCCACTTGTTCATGTTGCCTCCTGGCTGAGGTCGGTAGGGGCGGTCAGGGGACCAGTTCCACTTCTTCGCTATCGCTGCCGCCATTGGCGGAGATCACCCGCACGGTCGCCGGCGGGATCGGCGAGATGCCGGTGCTCAGGCTCTTCGCCGGGCCGTCGCCGGTCAGGCTGCCGATGCTGGCGCCGCTTTCCCCGGCCACCGCGGTCAATGCCGGCGGCGAGATCTTGTCGCTGGTGCTGGCTTCGATGGTCAGTTGGCCGGAGGCGATGCTGTACGTGGCCCGCTGGATGCTGACCAGGTCCACCAGCGGCTGGGCGTGGGTGGTCGGGGTGCTTGCCGGGATGGCCACGCTGTTGTTGGCCGTGATCTGCACCTGCGCCGGCAGGATCGGGTTGCCGCCGGACTGGCCGTACCAGTTGCCGGTGGCGTTGGCCTCGGTCATGGCGACGCTCGCCCCGGCACTGTCCAGGAAGCTGGCGGTCCCGGGCGGCGGCGGGGCGAGGGTGAAGACGTCCTGCTGGGCATGCGGCACGCCGCTGACCGATTCCCGCGAGTAGGTGGCGCGCTGGACGATCTGCGGGGTCGGCCGGACGACGGTGGAGAGCTTGCCCGATACGGCGAACAGCTCGGTGCGCAGGTCCAGGCCGTTGGGCCCCTCGATGCGCACGTAGTTGGTGTTGAACGGACTGCCGGTGACCGCTTCGGTGAGGTTGGGGTCGCCGATGAAGGTTTCCTGGGCGCCGGTATCGGGGTTGGTTTCCACGTAGGGGCCGTTGCGGCTGCGCAGGAACGGCCCGATGTCGCCTTTCAGCGCGCCGGTGTAGGTCATGGGCGCGCCTATGCCGATGTCGCGGGTCATGTTGATCGCCCGGCGCCCACCGGCGGGTACGTTGAAGACATCCACGCCGTAGGGGTGGGTGATGGTGTAGATCCCGGCCGTGGGCACGTCGACGCGAATGCGGATGCGCGCGAAGCTCAGTTGGTCGCCTTCCGCCGGCAACCCGGAGCCGAAGGCGGCCTCGACGGCGGACACGTAGGTCAGGTCGATGCCGCGGGTGGCGTCCACCAGGGTGGCGTCGGCGCTGAACCAGAAGGCCTCGTCGGGGAAGTTGGTGGGGAAGTTCAGCGGCTGGGTGTCGTCGTACACCCCGGGGTTGGGCAGCAGCACGCACATGTACGAGGGGGTGCCGGGCGCACCGGGCACGCGGGAGCTGACCGCCCGTGACAGGCAGAGGTCGAGCGTGCGGCCGTGGGTGTCCTGGTACCAGGCGGCGAATTTTCCGTTCGGTGCGAGGTAGGGGCCGGGGTCGACGTCGAACAGCGCGGCCTGCGTGCCTCCCGTGGTCATGGCGAAAAGCAGCAGTGCGGACGGTATGCGATGCATGTGAATTCCCTCCAGCAGTGGACCAAGCTCAGCGCCGGCCCCAGCAACGGATCGGCTCATGAGGCCCTCGGCAACTTCCGTACCAGGCTTTTGCGGACGGGCTGAGCGCCTAGTGCCACAGGCGTTGCCAGGGAACCGGGGCGGTTCGGGGAAGAGGGTGGGGAGGCTGGGGCTTCGTCCCCGAAGTTGGGTGAAACCCCCAGGGGTGGGACGGGGAAAAGCGAGCAAAACGGGGAATCGAGGAGGCGCGTGGGCTGCCGTTCGTCGGCAGCCGCGCTCGCCTGTCGAGGCAAGCCTGAACGCTTACGCCCGCGTGCCTGCGAGGGGGCCCTTGGCAGCCCGTCGAGGAAGCGGGGAGTTGGGCACGGTTAATGCGTTTTGGTGATTTAGGCGGCGCTGTCGGGCTGCGCTATAACCTTTTCAAAAAAAGGAAGTAATCCGATGTTCAAGGGCGTGCCGTTCAAAGGGCTCCTGCTGTCGGGGCAGGAGAATGGGGGCCGGAAAGGGCGCAGGCGCTTCAATCTGCAGCGCTGGTTCTCGCTGGTCAGTTTGCTGGTCATTTCGCTGGTGGCGCTGGGCTTGGGGACCATCTCCACGCGCTACGTGGTCAACGAGAGCATCACCCGCGACGCCTTGCTCACCGCGCAGTTCGTCACCGCCATCGGCACTGCCGAGCTGCGCCACGTGGAAATTCCGGCGGTGCACACCATGGGTGACCTGCTGGACATCCGCAAACCGCTCAGCGGCATGCCCGAAGTCACCGAGTACCAGCGCGAACGTGCCCGCGGTGAATTCCTCGATCACATCGCGCACTTGCCCGATGCCTTGCTGATCAACGTTTATGGCGAGGACCGCCGGGTGATCTGGTCGACCAACGCCGACCTGATCGGCAAGGTGATGAAGAACAACGACGAGCTGGAGGAAGCCTTCAGCAGCCGCGAGCTGGTCGCCTCCAGCTACCACAAGGTCAAGCCTGGCAAGGTGGAGCAACGCTTCAATCACCCGCCGGAGTACCTGTTCATCGAGAACTACATCCCGCTGTTCGACGCCGACCGCGACGACGTGCTGGCGGTGGTGGAGGTCTACAAGGAACCCAAGGACCTGATCGCCCGCATCGAGCGTGGCTACCAGCTGATCTGGCTGGCCACGGCGCTGGGCGGCGGGCTGATCTACCTGGGCCTGTTCTGGATCATCCGCCGCGCCTCGGCGCTGCTCGCCGAGCAGCAGCGCCAACTGGTCACCAACGAGACCTTCGTGCTCCTCGGCGAGATGTCCTCGGCCATCGCCCACAGCCTGCGCAATCCGCTGGCGACCATCCGTTCGAGCGCCGAGCTGGCCGAGGAAGTGGCGGGCGAACCGGCACGCAAGAACCTGCGCGACATCATCGGTCAGGTCGACCGCATGTCGAAGTGGGTACGCGAGTTGCTTGTCTCTTCCCGACCCTTGAGCGGCGATGCCGAAGCGGTAGACCTGCTGGCGGCCTTGCAAGAAGCCGTGGCCGGTTACGAACAGCAGATGCGCGCCAACAACGTCAGCCTGGAGTTCGACCCGGTCAACGCACCGAACGTGGTGTGCCAGCCGGTGCTGCTGTCGCAGGTGCTCAACAGCCTGCTGGCCAACGCAGTGGAGGCCATGCCCGGCGGCGGACGCCTGGCGCTGGCGGTGCAACCCGACGAGAAAGCTGCGCGGGTGCGCCTGACCATCACCGACAGCGGCCGGGGCATGAGCCCGCAGCAGGAGGCGAACGCGTTCAAGCCGTTCTTCACCACCAAGCAGGGCGGCCTGGGCGTGGGGCTGGTGATGGTCAAGCGGATCATGGAGCGCTTCGGCGGCGAGGTCGGCCTCAGCAGCCGGGAGCAGGAAGGCACCAGCGTGAACCTGGTGTTCAAAGTGGCGAGCGTCGCGGAGGGCGGCAGCTATGGAGCATAGTGTTCTGCTGGTTGAGGACGACGAGCTGCTGGCCAGCAATATCCAGACGTACCTGGAGCGCAAGGATTTCGAGGTGCAGGTCTGCCATTCGGCCGAAGAGGCCCTGCAGACCCTGCGCAGCTACCAGCCTGACGTGCTGCTGACCGACAACTCGCTGCCGGGCATGAGCGGCCATGAGCTGCTCAAGCGCCTGAGCGTGGAGACCCCGGACATCAAGCTGATCATGATGACCGGCTACGGCAATGTCGAAGACGCGGTTACCGCGATGAAGGAGGGCGCCTTCCACTACCTGACCAAGCCGGTGGCGTTGCCCGAGCTCAAGTTGCTGCTGGACAAGGCGCTGGACGCCGAGCGCCTGGAACGCAAGCTGTCGTTCTTCCAGGAGCGCGCCGCGCATGACGCCGGCCTGCAGAACCTGATCGGCGAATCGCCGGCGATGCAGGCGGTGAAAGGCGTGATCCGGCAGATTCTCGACGCCGAGCGGCGCATGACCAGCAGCGACCTGCCGCCGGTGCTGATCGAAGGCGAGACCGGCACCGGCAAGGAACTGGTCGCCCGCGCCCTGCATTTCGACGGTCCGCGCGCCAAGGGGCCTTTCGTCGAATTCAACTGCGCCTCGATTCCCGCGCACCTGCTGGAGGCCGAGCTGTTCGGTCATGAAAAGGGCGCCTTCACCGATGCCAAGGAGCGTCGGGTCGGCCTGGTCGAGGCGGCCGATGGCGGCACCCTGTTCCTCGACGAGGTCGGCGAGATGGACCTGGTGCTGCAGGCCAAGCTGCTCAAGCTGCTGGAGGACCGCAGCATTCGCCGCGTGGGTTCGGTGAAGGAGCGCAAGGTCGACCTGCGCATCATCAGCGCGACCAACTGCAACCTCGAACAGATGGTCCAGCAGGGCAAGTTCCGCCGCGACCTGTTCTTCCGCCTGCGCATCATCGCCATCCAGATGCCGCGCCTGTACCAGCGTGGCGACGACGTGCTGCTGCTGGCGCGGCATTTCCTCGCGCAGCATGGCAAGCGCTACGGCAAGCCGGACCTGAGGTTCAACGTCGATGCCGAGGCGCTGCTGAAAAGCTACAGCTGGCCGGGCAACGTCCGCGAACTGCGCAACATGCTCGAACAGACCGTGCTGCTCGCGCAGCAGCCGCTGATCGCGCCGCACCAGCTGAACATCTGCATGGGGCTGGGCGAGCCGGGCTTGCACGCCGGCTCTCCGGCACCAGCCGCCACGTCCATGCTGGGCGACGCGCACAGCATGAGCCTGCCGGAAATCGAACGCGAGGCGGTGGTGAAGATGCTCGACCGCACCGACTGGAACGTCACCAAGTCCGCGCGCCTGCTCGGCCTGACCCGCGACATGCTGCGCTACAAGATCGAGAAGCTCGGCCTGGTGCGCCCGGAGCGTTGAGCCGGACGGCGGTTTTGGTTCGGTAATCGCCCGCATAGTCGATTATCGAATTGAAGCCCTGTAGGACAATTCGTACTGTGGGCCGGCCGCCCTAACCAGGTGGTCCATAACAACAATGAGTGACAACGCCCGGCCCAAGCGCCGGTTCGTGCCTCATTCCTGTCCGCCTACAGGAATTGCCCATGACCAGCTCTACCCCCCTGCCGTCCACCGGCACCCTGGACGTCCAGTCCTTCATCAATGCCCAGCCGCTTTCGCGCTACCAGTTGCGCATCGTCCTGCTGTGCTTCCTCATCGTTTTCCTCGACGGCCTGGATACCGCGGCCATGGGCTTCATCGCCCCGGCGCTGACCCAGGACTGGGGCATCGACCGCGCCAGCCTCGGCCCGGTGATGAGCGCCGCGCTGATCGGCATGGTCTTCGGCGCCCTCGGCTCCGGGCCGCTGGCCGACCGCTTCGGCCGCAAGGTCGTGCTGGTGTGCGCGGTCACCTTGTTCGGCGTGTTCAGCGTGCTGTCCGCCTTCAGCGGCAACCTCGACCAACTCATGGCCCTGCGCCTGCTCACCGGCATCGGCCTGGGCGCGGCCATGCCCAACGCCACCACGCTGCTCGCCGAGTACACCCCCGAACGCCTCAAGTCGCTGCTGGTGACCAGCATGTTCTGCGGCTTCAACCTGGGCATGGCTGGCGGCGGCTTCATCTCCGCCAAGCTGATCCCGGCGTTCGGCTGGCACAGCCTGTTGCTTCTGGGCGGCGTGCTGCCGCTGGTGCTGGCGCTGGTGCTGCTGGTCTGGCTGCCGGAGTCGGCGCGCTTCCTCGTCGTGCGCAATCGCGGTGACGAAAGCGTGCGCAAGGCGCTGGCGCCCATCGCCCCGGCGGAAGTCGCGCTGGCCGGCGGTTTCAGCGTACCGGAGCAGAAGACGGTGCAGTCCGGCAACGTCCTGCGCGTGGTGTTCTCGGCCAACTACAGCGCCGGCACCGTGCTGCTTTGGCTGACCTATTTCATGGGCCTGGTGATCGTCTACCTGCTGACCAGTTGGCTGCCGACGCTGATGCGTGAAGGCGGCGCGAGCCTGGAGCAGGCCGCCTTCATCGGCGCGCTCTTCCAGCTTGGCGGGGTGCTCAGCTCGGTGGCCGTCGGCTGGGCCATGGATCGTTTCAACCCGCACAAGGTGATCGGCATCTTCTACGCCCTGGCAGGCGTCTTCGCCTATTGCGTGGGCCAGAGCCTGGGCACCCTCGGCCTGCTGGCAACGCTGGTGCTGGCAGCCGGCATGTGCGTGAACGGCGCGCAGTCGGCGATGCCTTCGCTGGCGGCGCGCTTCTATCCGACCCAGGGCCGCGCGACCGGGGTGTCCTGGATGCTCGGCATCGGCCGCTTCGGCGCCATCCTCGGCGCCTGGATCGGTGCGACCCTGCTGGGCCTGGGCTGGAGCTTCGAGCAGGTGCTCACCGCGCTGGTGCTGCCGGCGGCCATCGCCAGCACGGCGGTGGTGATCAAGGGCCTGGTCAGCCACGCCGACGCCACCTGAGGCGCCGGTATGGAAAGCGTGCGATAGGCGCACACTCCGCCACAGGTCGAATTGCGCTGCCGGCCAGCCCCCCCTAGGGTTGGCCCAACGGTACGCGGGTCTGCAGTCCCTCCACGTAGGGAGGCCCGCGCGACCGTCTGTCTTTGCCGGGCCTTGCCTGAAACGCTACGGCATAGACTGCACGCATGAGCCACGCCGCAGAGCGTGGCCGACAACTACAAGAGTGAATGCCTGTATGCAGATCCTGCTGAGCGAGCGCAGCCGCGTTTTCGAGCGCGCCGATCCCCATGCGGTTTCCGGCTACGTGAACCTGCACGTCGGCAACCACTGCCTGCGCATGCCCAGCCACGGCCACCCCGAGGCCAGCCTCAACCACCGCAAGTTCGCCAGCCTCGACCTCTGCCGCATCAGCTACGGCGGTGCCGTGCGCGTCACCTCGCCGGCGCTGGAGAGCATCTTCCACCTGCAGGTGCTGCTCAACGGCCACTGCCTCTGGCGCGGGGCAGGGCAGGAGCACTACCTGGAGCCGGGCGAGCTGCTGCTGATCAACCCGGACGACGAGGTCGACCTGACCTACTCGGCCGACTGCGAGAAGTTCATCCTCAAGATTCCCACCGCGGTGCTCGAAGGCATCTGCGCCGAGCAGCGCTGGCTGCACCCGCGCCAGGGCGTGCGCTTCACCGAAAACCGCTACCGCCTGGGCGAGCTGGAAGGCTTCGTCAACCTGCTGGGCATGGTCTGCATGGAGGCCGAAGCCAGCGAGCGCCTGCCGCGCGTCGAGGAGCACTACCAGCAGATAGTCGCGAGCAAGCTGCTGACCCTGCTCAGCACCAACGTCAGCCGCGAATGCCTGGCCTCGCCGCTGGCCGCCTTCGAGCGCATCGACGACTACATCGAGCGCAACCTCAAGCTGGACATCGACATCGAGGAACTGGCCCGGCAATCGAAGATGAGCCTGCGCTCGCTCTACGCGCTGTTCGAGCGCCACGCCCAGAGCACGCCGCGCCAGTACATCCGCCAGCGCAAGCTGGAGCGCATCCGCGCGAGCCTCGCCGACCCCACCTGCAACGTCCGCAACGTCACCGAGCTGGCGCTGGACTACGGCTTCCTGCACCTGGGGCGGTTCTCCGAGAGCTACCGCCAGCAGTTCGGCGAGCTGCCGTCGGAGACCTTCAAGCGAAGGGGGTAGGGGCAAATTCCATGCATGGTCTGTCCCTGTAGGAGCGGCCCATGGCCGCGAATCGCGCGCATGGCGCGCTCCTACAGGTGGGAATCGGTGCGGGTATTTTCGCGGATGAATCCGCTCCTACAGGATTGCGCCGATCGTCCTCGCCCACGCCGAACAGTCCCCTCTCCCGCTTGCGGGGGAGGGTTAGGGAGGGGGAACGGCGTCAGGCCTTGCGCCGGCGTTTGGGCGAACTCCGCGACCCTTTGTAGGAGCGGGCCACGCCCGCGAAATCGCGGACAAGGTCCGCTCCTACGGAAAACCTACCTGCATCACGCGAAGGCGCCTCTGCCGTTCTTCGGATTCCCCGCCGTGCGTACCCGCTTGGGCTCTACTTGTGGGAAAGCCGCACCGCGGGAGGCCACGCCCATGAGCTCCACCTCGTTCGTCCTCAAGCCCAACGACCGCAGTCCGCCGCTGAATGTCGTCGGCATCCGCATCAACGTGCTCGTCTCCGACACCGATTCCCAATCCCAGCGCATCACCTTGCAGACGGGCGAAGAGGGGGCCGGACCGCCGCCGCATTGCCATGACTGGGACGAGTCCTTCTACGTCACCCGCGGCCAGCTCCTGTTTACCTGCGACGGGCAGACTTCCGTCTGCGAGGCGGGCACCCTGGTGCACGTTCCCGCCGGCACCGTGCACGCCTTCAGCTTCGGGCCTGGCGGCGGTGAGATGCTCGAAGTGACGGGCGCCGGCAGCCGCGCCATCGAGATGTTCCGCGCGCTCGACCGGGAGATCCCGCCCGGCCCCGTGGATGTCGAGAAGACCATCCAGGTCGCGAACGGCTACGGCCTGATCTTCCGCCGCTGATCCCTGCCGACGGCCCGCCAGCCGGGCCGTCCAGCCTTCGATTCGCACTTCTGCAAAAAGCGGATAGCGCTCTGCACAAAGCGGATATTGCGCCCGCGCACCCAGCCATAACCTGAGCCTGCCTGAACAAAAACAACGGAGGCCCCGGCCATGACCCTGGGTATCGACTACCTGCATTCGCTGCTTGAAGAAGACCCCGCCAAGGGCGTCTACCGCTGCAAGCGGGAAATGTTCACCGACCCGCGCCTGTTCGAACTGGAGATGAAGCACATCTTCGAAGGCAACTGGGTCTACCTCGCCCACGAAAGCCAGATTCCCGAGAAGAACGACTTCCTGACGACCATGATCGGCCGCCAGTCGATCTTCATCGCGCGCAACAAGGACGGCGTGCTCAATGCCTTCCTCAACGCCTGCAGCCACAAGGGCGCCATGCTCTGCCGGCACAAGTCGGGCAACCGCTCCAGCTACACCTGCCCGTTCCACGGCTGGACCTTCAACAACTCCGGCAAGCTGCTCAAGGTCAAGGACCCGGCCGAAGCCGGCTACCCCGAAGGCTTCAACTGCGACGGCTCCCACGACCTGACCAAGGTCGCGCGCTTCGAGTCCTACCGCGGCTTCCTCTTCGGCAGCCTGAACGCAGACGTCAAGCCGCTGGTCGAGCACCTGGGCGAGTCGGCGAAGATCATCGACATGATCGTCGACCAGTCCCCCGAGGGCCTGGAAGTGCTGCGCGGCTCCTCCACCTACATTTACGAGGGCAACTGGAAGCTGACCGCCGAGAACGGCGCCGACGGCTACCACGTCAGCTCCGTGCACTGGAACTACGCCGCCACCCAGAACCAGCGCAAGCAGCGCGAGGCCGGCGAGGAAGTGAAGACCATGAGCGCCGGCGGCTGGGCCAAGCATGGCGGCGGTTTCTACTCCTTCGAGCACGGCCACATGCTGCTCTGGACCCGCTGGGCCAACCCCGAGGACCGCCCGGCCTTCGAGCGTCGCGAGCAGCTCGCCGCCGACTTCGGCCAGGCCCGCGCCGACTGGATGATCCAGAACTCGCGCAACCTCTGCCTGTACCCGAACGTGTACCTGATGGACCAGTTCAGCTCGCAGATCCGCATCGCCCGGCCGATCGACGTCAACCGCACCGAGATCACCATCTACTGCATCGCGCCCAAGGGCGAGAGCGCCGAGGCCCGTGCCCAGCGCATCCGCCAGTACGAGGACTTCTTCAACGTCAGCGGCATGGCCACCCCGGACGACCTGGAGGAGTTCCGCTCCTGCCAGCAGGCCTACCAGGGCAGCGCCGGCGCCTGGAACGACATGTCGCGCGGGGCCGCGCACTGGATCCAGGGCGCCGACGAAGCCGCGCAGGAGATCGATCTCAAACCGGCTCTTTCCGGTGTGCGCACCGAGGATGAAGGTCTCTTCGTCCTGCAGCACAAGTACTGGCAGGACGCGATGATCGCCGCCCTGCGCGCCGAGCAAGCCAAGCGCATTCCGCTGCAAGAGGAGACCGTGTGATGAGCCGCTACGAAACCGTGCGCGACTTCCTCTACCGCGAAGCGCGCTACCTCGACGACAAGGACTGGGACTCCTGGCTGGAGCTGTACGCCCACGACGCCACCTTCTGGATGCCGGCCTGGGACGACCGCGACGAGCTGACCGAAGACCCGCAGCGGGAAATCTCGCTGATCTGGTACGGCAGCCGTGGCGGCCTGGAAGACCGCGTGTTCCGCATCAAGACCGAGCGCTCCAGCGCGACCATGCCGGACACCCGCACCTCGCACAACATCAGCAACATCGAGCTGCTGGGCGAGGAAGACGGCCTGCTGCGCGTGCGCTTCAACTGGCACACCCTGAGCTTCCGCTACAAGACCACCGACAGTTACTTCGGCACCAGCTTCTACACCCTGGACCTGCGCGGCGAGAACCCGCTGATCCTGGCGAAGAAGGTGGTTCTGAAGAACGACTACGTCCGCCAGGTCATCGACGTCTATCACATCTGAGGTGGCAGCCATGAGCTATTCGATCGCACTGAACTTCGAAGACGGCGTCACCCGTTTCATCGACGCCAACGCCGGCGAAACCGTGGCCGACGCGGCCTACCGCCAGGGCGTGAACATCCCGCTGGACTGCCGCGACGGCGCCTGCGGCACCTGCAAGTGCTTCGCCGAGGCCGGTCGCTATGACCTGGGCCAGGAGTACATCGAAGACGCACTGACCGAGGAAGAAGCCGAACAGGGCTATGTGCTGACCTGCCAGATGCGCGCCCAGAGCGATTGCGTGGTGCGCGTGCCGGCTTCGTCCGATGTCTGCAAGACCCAGCAGGCCAGCTACCAGGCGGCCATCAGCTCGGTCCGCCAGCTCTCCGAAAGCACCATCGCGCTGTCGATCAAGGGCGAGTCGCTGAGCAAGCTGGCGTTCCTTCCGGGGCAGTACGTCAACCTGCAGGTGCCGGGCAGCGACCAGACTCGCGCCTATTCCTTCAGCTCGCTGCAGAAGGACGGCGAGGTCAGCTTCCTGATCCGCAACGTGCCGGGCGGGCTGATGAGCAGCTTCCTCACGGGCCTGGCAAAAGCCGGTGACAGCCTGAACCTGACCGGCCCGCTGGGCAGCTTCTACCTCCGTGAGATCAAGCGTCCGCTGCTGCTGCTCGCCGGCGGAACCGGCCTGGCGCCTTTCACCGCGATGCTCGAGAAGATCGCCGCGCAGGGCAGCGAGCACCCGCTGCACCTGATCTACGGGGTGACCAACGACTTCGACCTGGTGGAGATGGACAAGCTCGCCGACCTGGCCGCGCGCATCCCCAACCTCACCTACAGCGCCTGCGTGGCGAACCCGGAAAGCAGCTATCCGCAGAAGGGCTACGTCACCCAGCACATCGAGCCCAAGCACCTCAACGAGGGCGAAGTGGACATCTACCTGTGCGGCCCGCCGCCGATGGTCGAGGCGGTGAGCGCCTACATCCGCGAGCAGGGGATCACGCCGGCGAACTTCTACTACGAGAAGTTCGCGGCCAGCGCGGCCTGAACACACTTCGGAGGCTGGTCCTGTTACGTAGGACGAATAACCGGAACGGTTATCCGCCGGCTGATCGAAGCCCCCTGTAGGAGCGGGCCATGCCCGCGATCGCGCGCATGGCGCGCTCCTACAAAAAGCTTTCCCGATTCCGTGAGGTAGTCATGAACAGATTCACCCACAAAGTCGCCCTCGTCACCGGCGCCGCCCAGGGCATCGGCCGCCGCGTCGCCGAGCGCCTGGTCGCCGAAGGGGCGCGCCTGGTCGCTGTCGACCGCTCCGATCTGGTCCACGAACTGCAGGACGAACTGGGCCAGCGCGGCGAGGTGCTGACCCTCACCGCCGACCTCGAGCAGTTCGCCGAGGCCCAGCGTGTGGTCCACGAAGGCGTGACCCGATTCGGCCGCCTGGACATCCTGGTCAACAACGTCGGCGGCACCATCTGGGCCAAGCCGTTCGAGCACTACGCCGAGCACGAGATCGAGGCGGAAGTGCGCCGCTCGCTGTTCCCCACGCTGTGGTGCTGCCGCGCCGCGCTGGTGCCGATGCTGGAGCAAGGTGCGGGCGCCATCGTCAACGTCTCCTCAGTCGCTACCCGCGGGGTCAATCGCGTGCCTTATGGCGCGGCCAAGGGCGGTGTGAATGCACTCACCGCATGCCTGGCCTTCGAGACCGCCGAGCGCGGCATCCGCGTCAACGCCACTGCACCCGGCGGCACCGAGGCGCCGCCCCGGCGCATCCCGCGCAACGCTGCCGAGCAGAGTCCTGAAGAGAAGGTCTGGTACCAGCAGATCGTCGACCAGACCGTGCAGAGCAGCCTGATGAAGCGCTACGGGACCATCGACGAACAGGCCGGGGCGATCCTCTTCCTGGCTTCCGACGACGCCAGCTACATCACCGGCGTGACGCTGCCGGTGGGTGGCGGCGACCTGGGCTGAGGAACGCGACCGTGTCAGCGGTTTACCTGGTCGATCAGCGCCAGGCAGCGCTGGACCATGGCGCTGACGTCGCCGGCGCGGCGGCTGAGCACGATGGGCGATACCGCCTCGGGTTCAAGAAGGCTTGTGTAGCCGATATCCGGACGATGCTGCTGTTGCACCGAAGCCGGCACCAGCGCCACGCCCAGGCCGGCGGCGACCAGGCCGATGGCGGTCTGCAGCTCGTTGCTCCACTGCGCCACGCGGATGCTCAGGCCGTGGTTGGCGAACAGCGCCAGCACGTGGTCGGCATAGCTCGGCCGCGGATTGGCCGGGTACAGAATGAAGGGCTCGCGGGACAGTTGCTCAAGGCTGACCGGTGCGCCCAGCAAAGGGTGCCCGGTGGGCAGCACGGCCACCAGCGGGTCCTCGCGCAGGACTTGCTGGTGGATCGCCGGGTCGTCGATGCGGATGCGGCCGAAGCCGATGTCGATGCGCCCGGCCTTCAGCGCCTCGACCTGCTGCAGGGTGGTCATTTCCTGCAGGCCCAGTTCGAGTTCGCTGTCGGCGCGCAGTTCGCGGATCAGTTCGGGCAGCACCGCATAAAGAGTGGAAGGGGCGAAGCCGATGCCCAGCCACTGGCGCTGGCCGAGGCCGATGCGCCGGGTGTTGTCGCAGATGTTCTCCAGCTGTTTGAGCAGGGTGCCGCTCTGCTCGTAGAAGAAGCGCCCGGCCTCGGTCAGGCGCAGCGGCCGGCCGCGCTCCAGCAGCTCGACGCCGAGCAGCTCTTCCAGCTGCTGGATCTGCCGGCTCAGCGGTGGCTGGGCGATGTGCAGGCGCTCGGCGGCGCGGGTGAAGTTGAGGGTTTCCGCGACCGCCTGGAAGTACCGCAGATGGCGAAGCTCCATGATACCTCCAGAGTATGGAATGAGAGGGCAATGATATTGGACTCAATACATACGCTGGCGCAATCCTTCGTCAGACAAGAACAGACCCGGAAGGTATCGGCCGCAGGCGGCGGAAGGTCCTCCGGAACAAGCCCCGCGTGAATGGAACCTGACATGACCCAAGTCCTGATCGAAAGCCTAGAGGCGATCATCGTCGACCTGCCGACCATCCGTCCGCACAAGCTGGCGATGCACACCATGCAGAAGCAGACCCTGGTGATCCTGCGCCTGCGCTGCAGCGACGGCATCGAGGGCCTCGGCGAGGCCACCACCATCGGCGGCCTGGCCTACGGCAACGAGAGCCCGGAAAGCATCAAGGCCAACCTGGACGCGCATTTCGCGCCCCTGCTGATCGGCCAGGACGCCAGCAACATCAACGCTGCCATGCAGCGCCTGGACAAGGCCATCAAGGGCAACACCTTCGCCCGCTCGGCGGTGGAAACCGCGCTGCTCGACGCCCAGGGCAAGCGCCTCGGTCTTGCGGTCAGCGAACTGCTCGGCGGCCGTGTGCGCGACAGCCTGGAAGTGGCCTGGACCCTGGCCAGCGGCGACACCGCCCGGGACATCGAAGAGGCCGAGCGCATGCTCGACTTGCGCCGCCACCGCATCTTCAAGCTGAAAATCGGCGCCAACCCGCTGGAGCAGGATCTCAAGCACGTGGTGGCGATCAAGAAGGCCCTGGGCGACCGCGCCAGCGTGCGTGTCGACGTCAACCAGTACTGGGACGAGTCCCAGGCCATCCGCGGTTGCCAGGTGCTCGGCGAGAACGGCATCGACCTGATCGAACAGCCCATCTCGCGGATCAACCGCTCCGGCCAGGTACGCCTGAACCAGCGCAGCCCGGCGCCGATCATGGCCGACGAATCCATCGAGAGCGTCGAGGACGCCTTCAGCCTGGCCGCCGACGGCGCCGCCAGCATCTTCGCCCTGAAGATCGCCAAGAACGGTGGCCCGCGTGCCGTGCTGCGCACCGCGCAGATCGCCGAGGCCGCCGGCATCGCCCTGTACGGCGGGACCATGCTCGAAGGCGCCGTCGGCACCCTGGCCTCGGCCCACGCCTTCCTGACCCTGAAGCAGCTGACCTGGCACACCGAACTGTTCGGCCCGCTGCTGCTGACCGAAGAAATCGTTACCCAGGCGCCGGTCTACCGCGACTTCCAACTGATGGTGCCGAACCTGCCCGGCCTCGGCCTGACCCTGGACGAGGAGCGCGTCAAGCGCTTCCGCCGCCCCTGATACCTGCCGCAAGAGGAGAACTTCGATGCTCTTCCACGTGAAGATGACGGTGAAACTGCCCGTCGACATGGACCCGGCCAAGGCCGCGCAACTCAAGGCCGACGAGAAGGAACTGGCCCAGCGCCTGCAGCGCGAGGGTAAGTGGCGACACCTATGGCGCATCGCTGGGCATTACGCCAACTTCAGCGTGTTCGACCTCGCCAGCGTCGAGGAACTGCACGACACCCTGATGCAGCTGCCGCTGTTCCCCTACATGGATATCGAGATCGACGGGCTCTGCCGCCATCCCTCGTCGATCCATGCCGATGATCGTTGAACCCTGAACCTCCCATAGATTCCTTGTACAAGAACAAGATGAGGTGAACGCCATGACCGTGAAAATTTCCCAGACTGCTGAAATCCAGAAGTTCTTCGAACAGGCCGCCGGCTACGGCAACGACGACGGCAACCCGCGCCTGAAGCAGATCGTGCTGCGCGTATTGCAGGACACCGCCCGGCTGATCGAAGACCTGGAAATCACCGATGACGAGTTCTGGACCGCCATCGACTACCTGAACCGCCTGGGTGCGAGCAGTGAAGCCGGCCTGCTGGTGCCGGGCCTGGGCATCGAGCACTTCCTCGACCTGCTCAACGAAGCCAAGGATGCCGAGATCGGCAAGACCGGCGGCACCCCGCGCACCATCGAAGGCCCGCTGTACGTGGCCGGCGCGCCCATCGCCCAGGGCGAGGTGCGGATGGACGATGGCAGCGAAGACGGTGTCGCCACCGTGATGTTCCTCGAAGGCCAGGTGCTGGACCTGGACGGCAAGCCGATCGTCGGCGCCACCGTCGACCTGTGGCACGCCAACACCAAGGGCAACTACTCCTACTTCGACAAGAGCCAGTCCGAGTACAACCTGCGTCGCCGCATCGTCACCGATGCCGAGGGTCGCTACCGCGCCCGCAGCATCGTGCCGTCCGGCTACGGCTGCAACCCGCAGGGCCCGACCCAGGAGTGCCTGAACCAGCTCGGCCGCCACGGCCAGCGTCCGGCGCACGTGCACTTCTTCATCTCCGCCCCGGGCTACCGTCACCTGACCACCCAGATCAACCTGTCCGGCGACAAGTACCTGTGGGACGACTTCGCCTATGCGACCCGCGATGGCCTGGTCGGTGAAGTGAAGTTTGGCGAAGGCGCTGCACGCGGCATCGATGGCCGCATCGCCGAGCTGGAATTCAGCTTCCAGCTGCAAAAGGCGGTCGCCGCCGAAGACGAGCAGCGCAGCAACCGTCCGCGCGCACTGCAGGTGCAAGGCGCCTGATCCAACGCCGCGGCGCAAGCGCGCCGCGGCACTTCTTTCGTAGGAGCGGATCTCATCCGCGAATCGCGCCGGAACCCCCGGCTATCGCGGACAAGGTCCGCTCCTACCGCGTGTCTCCCCTGAGCCTCGTTCCTGGCCGATCCCCGGCAGGGCGAAGCCATGCCCTCACATCCGTTCCGACGTCGCGCGCCTGAACGAGGCGGCGCCAAGAGCAAGTGCAAGCGAGCACCGGGCCGAGGTGCCTCGCCCAAGGCAACACGGCGACGGAAGCCGGACCGCTCTGGTGCATTGAAGCGGAAGCGCCAGAAGTCCCCGCCGCCCCAATCGACTATCCCCGCACAGCGCTAGGCCGCGGCCCTCCGGTCGTCTGGCAGGGGATCGCTTATCCAATAAGAACAAGAGAAACCATATGAGCAATCGTGGATGCGTGACCGCCGTCGCGCTGGGCATCGGCGTGGCCGTTACCCAGCCGGCGTGCGCCGGTGAAGGTCTGATCGAGGGTTCCAGCGCCACCCTGCAGGCGCGCAACTACTACTTCAGCCGCGACTTCTCCGACATCGTCGGGCCGAACAAACAGTCGAAAGCGCAGGAGTGGGCCCAGGGCTTCATTCTCAACTTCGCCTCGGGCTACACGCCGGGGCCGGTGGGCTTCGGCGTGGACGCCATCGGCGTGCTGGGACTGAAGCTCGACAGCAGCCCCGACCGCACCAACACCGGCCTGCTGCCGGTGGGCGGCGATGGCAGGGCCGCCGACGACTATGGGCGCCTCGGCCTGGCCGGCAAGATGAAGTATTCCAGGACCGAGCTGAAAGTCGGCGAGCTGCAACCCAACCTGCCGGTACTGGCCTTCAGCGACATCCGCCTGCTGCCGCCGAGCTACCAGGGCACGGCGCTGACCTCCAGCGAAATTCCCGGGCTGACCCTGCAGGCCGGCCACCTGACCTCGACGCACCTGCGCAACGAGGGCGGCGACGAGAAGATGATCGCCATGCTCGGCTACCAGCCGCAGCGCCAGGCGCAGAGCGACGCCTTCAACTACGCCGGCGGCGACTACGACTTCAACGCCAAGCGCACCCGCGTGAGCCTCTGGTACGGCCAACTGGAGGACATCTATGAGCAGCGTTTCATTGGCTTGAAGCACAGCCAGCCCATCGGTGGCGACTGGGTGCTGGGCGCCAACCTCGGCTATTTCGACGCCAACGAAGACGGCAAGAAGCTGCTGGGCAAGATCGACAACCGCGCGTTCTTCTCGCTGGTCTCGGCCAAGCATGGCGGGCACACGGTCTACGTCGGCTACCAGGGCATGTACGGCGACAGCGCCTTCCCCCGCGTGTTCGCCAACATCGCGCCGCTGGGCAACGAGGTGCCGACCTACGAGTTCGCGTCCACCGACGAGCGCTCGTGGCAGCTGCGCTACGACTACGACTTCGCAGCCCTTGGCGTGCCGGGGCTGGTCAGTACGGTGCGCTACATCGACGGTGACAACGTCAACACCGGCCAGGGCTTCGAGGGCAAGGACCGCGAGCGCGACATCGACCTCGGCTATACGGTGCAGAGCGGCCCGCTGGCGGGGCTCAATGTGCGCGTGCGTAATGCCATGGCGCGGTCGAACTACCGCACCGACATCGACGAGAACCGCCTGGTGTTCAACTACACCTGGAAGCTGTTCTGAGGCGGGACGAAACCTGTAGGAGCGAGCTTGCTCGCGAACGCTTTGCCGGTCACAGGGGCAACAAGCAGGTTCGCGAGCAAGCTCGCTCCTACAAAAAGCGGCACGCTGCCGCTTCAGGCATTGCTCTGGGTGAACTTCTCCAGGTACAGCCGGCCGTGTTCCAGGCCCTGTTGCTGCAGCCAGTCCTTGACCGACTCGACCATCGGCGGCGGGCCACAGAGGTACATGTCGAAGGGTGCTTCGCTCAGTTCGCCGGCGTCGAAGTGCTCGGTGACATAGCCGTGCTTGCCTTCCCACTGGCCGTCGTCGCTGACGACCGGGGTGAAACGCAAGCCCGGGATGCGTTCGGCGTAGGCGGCGATGCGTTCCTGCTCGCAGAGGTCGGCGGCTTGGCGTACGCCGTAGTAGAGGTGCACCGGCTGGCCGCAACCGCCGGCGTCGGCCAGCTCGTCGAGCATGCCGAGGAAGGCCGACAGCCCGGTGCCGCCGGCCACCAGCAGCAACGGGCGTTCGACGTGGCGCAGGTAGAAGGTGCCCAGCGGCGCCTCGAAGCGGATCTCGTCACCGACCTTGCAACGCTCGCGGATGTAGTTGCTCATGGCGCCGTCGGGGAGCAGGCGGATGAGGAACTGCAGCTGGTTGCGGGCGTTCGGCCGGTTGGCGAAGGAGTAGGCGCGCACCGCGTCCGTGCCGGGCACGTGCAGGCGTGCGTACTGGCCGGGCAGGTAGTCGAGCTGGCCGGCTTCGCCGCCGGCGTCCAGGTGCAGGATGGCGGTGCTCGACGAGACCTGTTCGACGGCCGTCACCACGCCATGGCGGGTGCTCGGCCCGGCGGCGCTGCACAGGCTGGAGTCGTAGTCGAAGTAGAAGGAGGCGTCGGACTGCACGCGGGTCTGGCAGGCGAGGACCTTGCGCTGGGCCAGGTCTTCCGGCGACAGGGTTTCCTCGTCGGCGTAGTCCATCTGGTAGCTGCCTGACTCGCAGCGGCCCATGCAGGTGCCGCAGACGCCTTCGCGACAATCCAGGGGAATCTTGATGCCGTTGCGCAGGGCGGCATCGAGCAGCAGTTCGTTGGCCTGCACCGGGATGAACAGCGTCTTGCCGTCGGCGAAGCTGAAAGCGACCTTGTGGTTCATGGCGGGCCTCCGGCTCACAGGTGGTAGAAGTCGAGCACCGAGTCGATGCAGTCGTTGAGCAGCAGGACGTGCTTGCGTGCGATCTTCCAGCTGTCGCCGTGCGGGCGCAGGCGGTAGGTGGCGTGGCCGAAGAATTGCCCGGCGCTGTTCAGGCGGTAGAACAGCGTGTGCCAGTTGGCGCGGACCTCCAGCTCGCCACCGTCCAGTTCGCGGACGCGGACGTTGGCGATGTTGTGCTGGGTGCGCGGCATCGGGATGGTCGAGGCAGCCTTGCCGGTACGGATGCGGAACACGCGGTCTTCCAGGCCGGTGCGGTTGGCGTAGTAGATCAGCGACATGCCGCGCTTCGGATCGGTGGTGTAGACGTGCTCGGACTCCCACTGCGGGACGTGGTACTCGCTGTCTTCGCTGAACATGTCGAGGTAGGCGTCCCAGTCCTGGGCGTCGCAGAGCTCGGCGTTGCGGTAGAGGAACTGTTCGATGCGCTGTTGCAGTGGCGTGCTCATGCCTGCACCTCCTTCAGTTGCAGTGCCTTGCGCTCCAGGCCGTCGAGGAGGAAGCGCTGCCAGTGGGCGTGCTGGTTGACGTAGAGGCCTTCGTGGGTGATCTCGGTGCCGGTGAGCAGCGGGGCGATGCCCAGGGTTTCGCTGTTCGGCGTCGCACCCTCGACCCACTTTCCGTGGCCGCGGGAGATGTCGCTCCAGCGCTCCAGGCGACCCTGGAAGCCACGTTGTTGCTCGCGGAACTCGACCAGGTCGTCGGGCGTGCCCATGCCCGAGACGTTGAAGAAGTCTTCGAACTGGCGGATGCGGTTCTCGCGGTCGTGGTCCGACTCGCCCTTCACGCCGATGCACTGGCTGATGATCTCGGTCTTGTTCCAGGCCACCGGGCGGACGATGCGCAGCTGCGAGCTGATCTGGTCCATGAAGAACAGGCTGGGGTAGATGTTCAGGTTGCGCAGGCGGTGCATCATCCACTCGGCCTTGGCCTGGCCGTGCTCCTCGACCAGGCGCGGCATGACGCTGGCGTAGCCGGGGCGCACGCTCGGGTTGGGCATGTCGCTGAACAGCACGCTATGGCCGTTGGCGAAGGAGAACCAGCCGTCGTCGGTCTGCGCGTCGCCGGCGCCGAGCTTGCTGTAGTCGAGGGTGTTGCTGGCGGTGCCGTTGTCGACGTTGACCTGCTGGCGGTGCTGCACGGTGGCCACGTAGTTGTAGTGCACGGTGCTGACGTGATAGCCGTCCAGGCCGTTCTCGTTCTGTAGCTTCCAGTTGCCCTCGAAGGTGTAGCTCGAGCGGCCCGGCAGCACTTCCAGCTCACCGGTCGGCGACTGGGCGACCATCATGTCGAAGAACACCCTGGCGTCGCCGAGGAAGTCTTCCAGCGAGTCGGTGGCGGCGACGTCCAGGCTGATGAAGACGAAGCCCTTGTAGCTGGCGATGCGCGCCTTGCGCAGGCCGCGCGCGGACTTGTCGAAGTCGGCCGGGTACTCGCCCGGCGCCTTGACCTTCACCAGGCGCCCGTCGCTCTTGTAGCACCAGGCGTGGAACGGGCAGGTGAAGGTGGACTGGTTGCCCTTGCACACGCGGGTGAGTGTGGCGCCGCGGTGCTGGCAGGCGTTGACCAGGGCGTGCAGCTCGCCGTTGCCGTCGCGGCTGATGATCATCGGCTGGCGCCCGGCGCGCATCGTGATGAAGTCGTTGGGGTTGGCGATCTCGCTTTCGTGGCAGGCGTAGATCCACTGCTTCTCGAAGATCAGCTCCATCTCCAGGTCGAACAGTTCCGGCTCGGTGAACATGTCGCGGGCGATGCGGTAGACGCCCTCGACCGGGCGGAAGTCGAGGCAGCTACGGATGTAGTCCTGCCATTGCACGAGGCTCTTGTTTGGAAGGTTCATTGTTGTTGTCCCATCGGGCGGATCGGTGGCTCCATTTCAGGCCGCGGCGCGCTGGCGGGCTATCCGCTTAGTGGGCGAAGACGATCCGCAAAATCGACGGGCCGGTAACAGCCAAGGGGCGCGCTGGGTAGAAGCTGCCCAGCCACGGGGCGCGTGGCGTTCGCGGAGGGCGCCGGGCAGGGCAGGAAGGCGCGGCGTGGAGGTGTCGCCTGTCCGGAAAGTTGTCCATCGCTATCCGAAAAATGCGGATATCGGGGCATCATCGGCAGTGGGGTACGGGACTTGCTGCATGAAGCCGCAAGCGCCGACAGAGCGCCGACCAACAGCCGTGAGTGCCGAGCGATGAACCCGAAGAACCGCGGACATTTCCGTGACATCCATGCCGACCACCTGGACCTCGCCGCCGCGCGCTCGTGGATGTCGAACATCTGCGGGCCGCACCGGCTCGATGCCGGGTATCCGGGCAGCGTGAACTTCCAGCACAGCGGCAGCGTGCTCAAGGGCATGTCCACCACCCTCGGCTGCATCGAGTACGGCACCGACGTGACCATCGGCATCGTCGACGCCGAGCACTTCAACAGCTACAGCCTGAGCCTGCCGCTGAGTGGCGAGCAGGAGCTGACCATCGCCGGCCGGCAGCTGCATTCGGACAGCGGCAAGGGCGTGATCGTCTCGCCGAACCAGAGCCAGGAGCTGTGCATCACCGGCGACTGCCGCAAGCTGCAGGTGGTGATCTCGCGCCTGGCCATGCGCAAGACCCTGGAGGAAATGCTCCAGCGCCCGGCGGAACGCCCGCTGGAGTTCGAGCAGGAGATGGACGCGCTGCAGGGCGCCTCGGCGTCCTGGTGGCGGATGGTCCGCCACTGCAACGAGGAACTGGAGAACAGCGACCTGTTCGGCCAGGTGTTCTTCAGCCGCGACCTCGAAAGAGCGCTGATCAAGGGCCTGATCCTCGCCCAGCCGAACAACTACAGCGAGGAACTGCGCCGCTGCCTGGCCGAGCGATTGCCACACTACCTGCTGCGCGCCCGCGACTTCCTCCAGGCCCACGCCCGCGAGGAGCTGAGCCTGGACGACCTGGAGCAGGCCGCCGGGGTCTCGCGCTTCAAGCTGTTCGACGGCTTCCGCAAGCACTTCGGCAGCTCGCCCATGGCCTACCTCAAGGCTTACCGCCTGCAGGGCGTGCGCGAGGAAATCCTCGCCACGAACGGGCGCCGCAGCATCTCGGAAATCGCCCTGGGCTGGGGCTTCACCCACCTGAGCCGCTTCGCCGGCGACTACCGCAAGCAGTTCGACGAAACGCCCAGCGCGACCCAGCAGCGGTTACAGAAACTGGGCGGCGCATAACTGCGAACGCTGCTTCGCCCAAAATCGCTTACCGGGCTGCACCTACCAAAAGCAGCGTCGCCCACGCTCTTGGACTTCCAGAGAAATATCCGCACGCACCGAACGCCCTTTCAGGAGGCCGAGCGAAACCTGCGCTGAGGAGGTTGAGCGACATGGATGTCGCGAGAGCCCCGCGGGCTGCAGGGACGTACCCTCGGGGCGGGCCCCGATGCGG
The DNA here is from genome assembly GCF_041409665.1 of Pseudomonas sp. QL9. Lineage (NCBI taxonomy): Bacteria > Pseudomonadati > Pseudomonadota > Gammaproteobacteria > Pseudomonadales > Pseudomonadaceae > Pseudomonas > Pseudomonas sp. QL9. The sequence continues at coordinate 499,228 of NZ_CP166971.1, read as the reverse complement.
GGGAGTTCGTGAGGGTAGTCCGGCTCCGCCGGACCCGTATGGCGGGGCAAAGACTTTTGCCTACTTTGTGTCGTTTGACAAAGTAGGTCGCCCGAGGGGGCGAAACAGAAGACATCCGAACACACATAAGCGGCGCTGGAACGCGAACGATCCCGTGCCGTTCTTGTGCGCAGGCAACAAAAAACCGGCCACTTGGGCCGGTTCTTCGTGACGCCATGGAACTCAGCGGTATTCGCAGAGGTACGCGGTGTCCTGGGCGACCTTCAGCTGGAACTTGCTGTTGGCCGGCACGGTGAACTGGCTGCCCGAAGCGAAAGTTTCCCACTCGTCGCTGCCCGGCAGCTTGACGGTCAGGGCGCCAGCGACCACGTGCATGATCTCCAGCTGGCTGGTGCCGAACTCGTATTCACCGGCGGCCATGACGCCGATGGTGGCCGGGCCGGCGGTCATGTCGAAGGCGATGGATTTGACGGTGCCGTCGAAGTACTCGTTGACCTTGAACATGGGCTTCTCCTGCAAGGGGGGATGGGGAAGGGAAAAAAGGGACGCCAGTATGCCCAAGCCCGGGGGCAGCGTCACTAGAGGCGGATCAGAGCGCCAGCGGCAGCAGGCGGGCGGTGTTGCGGGCGTCTTCCAGGGCACGGTGCTGCTGGCCCTGGAAGTGCAGGCCGGCCAGTTGCAGTGCGGCGTTAAGGCCGACCTGGCGCTTGAGCTGACGAGCCTCGGCGAAGCGCTGCTTGAGGTTCACGTGCGGCACGCGGGCGAGCAGGCTGTCCAGGCGGTGCTGGCGCCATTCCTGTTCGAGCTGGCGGCGGTCGTAGTCGCCCCAGCTGGCCCAGCCGGCCAGGCGGGGGTGGTGCTGGCCCAGCCAGCGTTCGAACTGCGGCCACACCTCGCGCAGCGACGCGGCGCTGTCGACATTGGCCTGGCTGATGTGAGTGAGCTCGCGGCAGAAATTGGTAAGCAGCGGGCGCCGTTGCGGTCGCACGAAGCGCTGGAAGTGGTCCAGCTCGCGGCCGTCGGCCTCGGCGACCAGGGTGGCGCCGATCTCGATGATCTCCATTTCCTCGACCGGCCAGCCGCCTTCCTCGGTGGTGGCTTCCAGGTCGATGACCAGCCAGTGGGGCATAGGGCCTGCTCATCTGCTCAAGGGGGCGGCCAGGGCCGCGTGGCATGGGCCTCGACGGCCCTGGCTAGGAGTATGGAAGCGCTTCCGGGGCTCGGCAAACGGCTGCTAGGCTTGGCCGATCGACAGCAGTGGAGCACTGAACAATGGCCAAGGTTGCATTCATCGGACTGGGTGTCATGGGCTATCCCATGGCCGGGCATCTGCAGGCCAAGGGGCATGACGTCTGCGTGTACAACCGCACGCCGGCACGTGCCGAGCGCTGGGTGGCCGAACATGGCGGCAGCTCGGCGCCGACCCCGCGCGAAGCCGCGATGGGCGCGGAGTTCGTGATGTGCTGCGTGGGCAACGACGACGACCTGCGCAGCGTCACGCTGGGTGCCGACGGGGCCTTCGCCGGGATGAATCCCGGCAGCGTGTTCGTCGACCACACCACTGCTTCGGCGCAGGTCGCCCGCGAACTGGCGGTGCAGGCGGCCGAGCGCGAGTTGGGCTTTCTCGATGCGCCGGTGTCCGGCGGCCAGGCGGGCGCCGAGAACGGCGTGCTGACGGTGATGGTCGGCGGCGAGCAGGCGTTCTACGATCGCGCCGAGCCGGTGATCGCCGCCTATGCGCGAATGGTCCGCCTGATGGGCCATAGCGGCGCTGGGCAGTTGACCAAGATGGTCAACCAGATCTGCATCGGCGGGCTGCTCCAGGGGCTGTCCGAGGCGCTGCATTTCGCCCAGTGCGCAGGTCTCGACGGGGGCGCCGCCATCGAGGTGATCAGCAAGGGGGCGGCGCAGTCCTGGCAGATGGAGAACCGCCACCAGAGCATGCTGGAAGGACGCTTCGACTTCGGCTTCGCGGTGGACTGGATGCGCAAGGACTTCGGCATCGTCCTCGACGAGGCGCGGCACAACGGCGCGCAGTTGCCGGTGACGGCGCTGGTCGACCAGTTCTATGCCGAGGTGCAGGCCGCCGGTGGCGGGCGCTGGGACACTTCCAGCCTGATCACCCGGCTCAAGCCGGCCAAGGGCTGAGTCAGGCGCGGAAGATGAAGTAGACCGCGCCCAGCATGCACAGGCCGGCCCACAGGTAGTCGAGCTTCAGCGGCTGCTGCAGGAAATAGACGCTGAAGGGCACGAAGACCGCGAGGGTGATGACCTCCTGCATGATCTTCAGCTGGCCGACCGATAGCGCCGTGAAGCCGATGCGGTTGGCCGGTACCTGCAGCAGGTACTCGAAAAGCGCGATGCCCCAACTGACCAGCGCGGCGATGATCCACGGCTTGGTGTTCAGGGTCTTCAGGTGGCCGTACCAGGCGAAGGTCATGAACAGGTTGGAGAACACCAGAAGGGTGGCGGTTTGGATCCAGACCGGCATGGCGCGCGCCTCGTCGCAGGGAAAGGGCGCCAGCCTATAGCGCGGCATCCATGTCGCCAAGGCCAGGCGACCGGCAGACCTTGGCGACGGCCGGCGCCGGGATTATCCTCCGCGCCGCGCACCCCTCGGGTGGCGCCGCGTCCTTTTCCTTCCCGGTCCCGCGAGGCCAGTGCAATGCAATGTCGAGCCGGTTGTGGTGCCTGCTGCGTGGCGCCGTCGATCTCCACGCCCATCCCTGGCATGCCCGATGGCAAGCCGGCCGGCATGCGCTGCGTGCAACTCGACGAACGCAACTTCTGCCGGATCTTCGGCCAGCCGGAGCGTCCGGCCGTGTGCTCGGCTTTTGGCGCCGATCCCGAAGTTTGTGGCGACAGCGCCGAAGAGGCTGTGCGCCTCCTGGCCGAGTGGGAACGCATCACTGCCGCGTGACTTGGAAGTCACGAATGCTCGGTCCATACTGGCGCCCGTCCTGACTGCCAAACCGCTCAGGAACGCGGATTTGCAAGGGAGCCGTGCCCGCGAGCGCGCCCCGGAAGACCAACAATAACCAGAGGAAAAAAGACGATGCGTGGCATCCTTCGCACGACCCTGTTGAGCGCCGCCGTGATGAGCATCTGCGGCACCGCCCTGGCCGAGGACTGGCAACTGGCCAAGGACGAAGACGGCGTCAAGGTCTACCTGAGCGCTGTCCCGGGCTCCAAGTACAAGGCCTACCGTGGCGTGGTGGACATCAAGGCTGACGTCGCCACCATCAACGCCCTGCAGGATGACGCGAAAGGCTCCTGCAAGTGGATCCATGCCTGCGCCGAGATGCGCTTGCTGAAGAGCGAGGGCGCCGATTCCTGGACCTACTCGAAGATCAGCATGCCGTGGCCCGTGACCGGTCGCGACGTGGTCATCCACGTGACTACCGAGAAGACCCCGGACGGCGGCATGATCCGTCACCTGAACGGCGAGCCGACCTTCACTCCGGAAGTCAGCGGCGAGATCCGCGTGCCCAAGCTGGTCGGCGAGTGGAAGCTGGTACCCAAGGGCGCCGGCGTGACCGAAGTGACCTACCAGGTGCAGACCGAGCCGGGCGGCAGCATCCCGTCCTGGCTGGCCAACAGCTTCGTGGTCGATGCCCCGATGAACACCCTGAAGGGCCTGCGCAGCGTCGCCGAAAAGCGCTGATCGCCAGGCTTCGATGCAAAAAGGCCGCCCTCGGGCGGCCTTTTTCATGCGTGGATTTCAGCGGTAGTGCGCGAGGATGCGCTCGATCTCCCCCGACTGCTTGAGCGCGGCCAGGGCGTCGAGCAGGGCGCGGGTCGGCACTTGCGGGTCGTCGAGCACCATGCAGCTCAGGTCGGTCTGGTCGAGTTGCACCACTGGATGCAACTGCTGCTTCTCGGGTAGTGCCCGATTGAACCAATGCAGGGCCAGCTCGCTGCTCACGGCGTAGCGGTAGCGGCCTATTTCCAGCTTCTTCAGCACCAGCTCCTGGGTGCGCGCGTCGTCGCGGCGGATCTGGCCGCTGTCGAGCCGTGGCTGCAGGGACGGATAGCGATAGCCGAGCACCGTGCCTATGGTCTGCCGCGACAATCCGTCCAGGTCGGTCGCCTGGCCGTCGCGGGAGACCAGCAGGTCGCGCTGGGTCAGCAGCGGCACGCTCCAGCGGTAATCGGGAAAGGGCTGTTCGAGCCAGGTCGGACTGATGTAGCAGCGCACATCGATGTCGCGGCTCTCCAGCGCCTGGGCGACGCGGGCGCGGGGCAGGAGGCGGTAGTCGGCCTGGATGCCGGCCCTTTTGGCCAGGGCGTCGAACAGGTCGAAGAGAATGCCGCCGGTCAGCCGTCCTTCATCGATCTGCGCCAGCGGCATGGCCCAGCCTTCGATCACCGAGAAACGCACGGGGCGATCCCCGGCGAATGCCAGCGGGACGAAGAGCAGAAGCAGAACGGCCAACGTGCGCATTCGAACTCCGGGGACGACGGAAGGCGACACAATGCCTGCTTGGCATGGCCCTTGCCAAGCTCTGAGCCGGGGATGCGGGCGACTCCGTCCGCTGCCAGTGCACTTTGCCCTCCTATTCGGCTAGCATTAGCCCACTTCCGCCTACCAGCCGCGATGGATTTCAATGAGTTATCAGGTTCTTGCCCGTAAATGGCGTCCGCGTTCGTTCCGCGAAATGGTCGGCCAGACCCACGTCCTCAAGGCCCTGATCAACGCGCTGGACAACCAGCGCCTGCACCATGCCTACCTGTTCACTGGGACGCGCGGCGTGGGCAAGACCACCATTGCGCGCATCCTCGCCAAGTGCCTGAACTGCGAAACCGGCATCAGTTCCACGCCCTGCGGGCAGTGTTCGGTGTGCCGTGAGATCGACGAAGGCCGCTTCGTCGACCTCATCGAGGTGGACGCCGCCAGCCGCACCAAGGTCGAGGATACCCGTGAGCTGCTCGATAACGTGCAGTACGCACCGACCCGTGGCCGCTACAAGGTCTACCTGATCGACGAAGTGCACATGCTCTCCACGCACTCGTTCAACGCGCTGCTCAAGACCCTGGAAGAGCCGCCGCCGCACGTGAAGTTCCTGCTGGCGACCACCGACCCGCAGAAGCTGCCGGTGACCATCCTCTCGCGCTGCCTGCAGTTCAGCCTGAAGAACATGCCGCCGGAGCGTGTGGTCGAGCATTTGACTCATGTGCTCGGCGCCGAGAACGTGCCCTTCGAGGAAGACGCCCTGTGGCTGCTCGGCCGTGCCGCCGATGGCTCCATGCGCGACGCCATGAGCCTGACCGACCAGGCTATCGCCTTCGGTGAGGGCAAGGTGCTGGCAGCCGACGTGCGCGCCATGCTCGGTACCCTCGACCATGGTCAGGTCTACGGCGTGCTCCACGCGTTGCTCGAAGGCGACGCCCGTGCGCTGCTGGATGCCGTGCGCCACCTGGCCGAGCAAGGTCCGGATTGGACCGGCGTGCTCGCCGAGATCCTCAACGTGCTGCACCGCGTGGCCATCGCCCAGGTGCTGCCGGACGCCGTCGACAACGGCCAGGGCGACCGCGACAAGGTGCTGGCCCTGGCCCAGGCGCTGCCCGGCGAAGACGTGCAGTTCTACTACCAGATGGGCCTGATCGGCCGCCGCGACCTGCCCCTGGCGCCCGACCCGCGCAGCGGCTTCGAGATGGTGCTGCTGCGCATGCTGGCGTTCCGCCCTGCAGACAGCAGCGGAGCGGCGCCGAGATCGCCGCTAAAGGACCAGGGGATCAGCAAGGCCACGGCTGATTCCTCCCAAAACCCAGTGGCCGGCGCCGCCGTTGCGGCGCCGGTAGCCATTCCCGCGGTCAGCGTGCCGGTGATCTCCACCGTGCCAGCCGCCGCGGTTGCGCCTGCAGCGGCGCCCGCGCAGCCTGTCGCGGCTCCGGCTCCGGCTCCGGCTCCGGCTCCGGCTCCGGCTCCGGCTCCGGTCGTGGAGGCCGCGCCCGTTGTGGCTCCGGCCCAACCCGAGCCCATTGCCGCGCCCGCAGTCATGGCCGAGGTTGCCCCGCAGTCGGCGCCGCAGACTGAGCCTGAGGCGCCAGCCAAGCCCGTCGAGGAAGCCGTCGACCTGCCGTGGGACGAGCCTGCCGCGCCGGTCGCTGTCGATGCTCCGACTCCGCCGACTCCGCCGACTCCGCCGGCTCCGCCCGTGGCCGCCGTCGAGGCGCCTGCCGCGCCCGTGGCCGATGCCGAGGACGACGACCGCGACGAAGAGCCGCCGCCGGCCGAGGACTACTATGAAGTCGACATGGACTCGTTCAGCTACCTGGATGGCGAAGCCGCAGCGCCGGCCCAGGCCGAGCCCGAGCCGGAACCGGCCGCGCTGCCGGCTACCGGCCTCGCTGCCGAGTGGCTCGACCTGTTCCCGCGCCTGGGCATGGCCGGCCTGACCGCCAGCATCGGCGCCAATTGCACCCTGGTGTCGGTGCAGGACGACGTCTGGCACCTGCACCTGGACCCGGGGCAGAGCGCGCTGTACAACGCCACCCAGCAGCGCCGTATGAACGACGCGCTGAACCAGTACCACGGCCGCACGTTGCGCCTGGAAGTGACTATCCAGAAGCCCGAGCAGGAAACCCCCGCCCAGGCTGCCGCCCGTCGCCGCGCCGAACGCCAGCGCGCGGCCGAGGCATCGATTGTCGCCGACCCCTACGTGCAGCAGATGCAGCAGAAATTCGGTGCGGTGATCCGCGCCGGTTCCATCGAACCCCTGGAGGCGAAGGCCTGAGGCCGCGCCCAACCCTGAACGATCGAGGTGAGCAAAATGATGAAAGGTGGCATGGCCGGCCTGATGAAGCAGGCGCAGCAGATGCAGGAAAAGATGCAGAAGATGCAGGAAGAGCTGGCCAACGCGGAAGTCACCGGCCAGTCCGGCGCCGGCCTGGTCAGCGTGGTCATGACCGGTCGCCATGACGTCAAGCGCGTCAGCCTGGACGACAGCCTGATGCAGGAAGACAAGGAAATCCTCGAAGACCTGATCGCCGCCGCAGTGAACGATGCCGTGCGCAAGATCGAGCAGAACAGCCAGGAAAAAATGTCCGGCATGACCGCCGGCATGCAACTCCCGCCCGGCTTCAAGATGCCCTTCTAAGGTGAAGGTGCCGCCCAGCCGGCACCCATGACTGCGTTGCGAGCGATGCCGGACATGCTCATTTACTGAAGTAAACTCCGCTGTCCGCCACCGCTCGCGCCTTGTCCTGCGTACCCTCTGGTCGCCCCAGAACTCCTCCCGTATTTCTTCCCGGTAGACCCCATGAGCTTCAGCCCGCTGATCCGCCAACTGATCGACGCCCTGCGCATCCTGCCCGGAGTGGGGCAGAAGAGCGCCCAGCGCATGGCGCTGCAGCTGCTCGAACGCGATCGCAGCGGTGGGCTGCGCCTGGCCCAGGCGCTGACCCAGGCGATGGAGGGGGTAGGGCACTGCAAGCAATGCCGCACGCTGAGCGAAGATGACCTCTGCCCGCAGTGCGCCGACCCGCGCCGCGACGATTCGCTGCTGTGCGTCGTCGAGGGCCCGCTGGATGTGTTCGCCGTCGAGCAGACCGGCTATCGCGGCCGCTTCTTCGTGCTCAAGGGGCACCTGTCGCCGCTGGACGGGCTGGGCCCGGAAGCCATTGGCATTCCGGAGCTGGAAGCGCGGATCAAGGCCGGCAGTTTCAGCGAGATCATCCTGGCGACCAACCCCACGGTAGAGGGCGAGGCCACCGCGCACTACATCGCCCAATTGATGGCGGGCAGCGGCCTGGTACTCAGCCGCATCGCCCATGGCGTCCCGCTGGGCGGCGAATTGGAACTGGTCGACGGCGGCACCCTGGCCCACGCCCTGGCTGGCCGTCGGCCAATCGGCAGCTAATCCCCCGCCAGGCGTTGCAGCGCCTGCGCGCCCATTTCGTAGGCCACCCATTTCACTTCGCGCCTGCCGCCCAGGCGGGCATAGAAGCGCTCGGCCGCGTCATTGCCGGCCAGCACGTCCCACAGCAGTCGCCCGGCGTTCTGCGCTTGCGCCCACTGCGCCACGCGTTGCATCAGCCGCTTGCCGACGCCGCTGCCGCGTTGCGCCTCGACCACGTAGAGCTCCTTCAGCCGTACGCTGGGGCGCAAGTCGTAGGTGAACGCAATGCTTTGTGCGACGGCGTAGCCGCAGAGCGAGCCTGACTCGGCGACGAAGACCTGGCATTGCGCCGACGGCCCGAACGCGCGGTCGAGCAGGGCCTGGGCGTCAACCGCGAAGTCGTCGAGATAGCCTTCGAACGCCGCCAGCGCGCGCATCAGTTCGAGCACGGCGGGAACGTCCTCCGGCTGCGCCGGGCGTACCGTCAGCATGCGCAGGAGATCCCTTCGCCAGCACCGCGCGACAGTTGTGCATCACCGCTCACCAAGGCCAGGCCTTCGTCCAGCCAGCCGGTCACGCCACCGATCATCTCCTTCACCGGCAGGCCCAGCGCAGCGATCTTCGCGGCGGCGCGGTGCACGCCATTGCAGTGCGGCCCTGCGCAGTAGACGACGAACAGCGTACCCGGCGGAAACTGAGCCATGTGCCGAGCGTCGATTTCCCGGGTTGGCAGGTTCAGCGCGCCGGGTACATGCCCGTGGGCGAAGGCTGCAGGGCTGCGCACATCGAGCAGGACGAAGTCCTGTTCGCCGTTCTGCTGCGCGTTGTTCACGTCCGAGCAATCGGTCTCGAAGGCCAGGCGACGGCTGAAATGGGCGAGGGCGTCGGCGGGATGGGCGGCGGGGAACTGGCTGACGAGGCTGGGCATGGCAAGGCTCCTGTTGAAGATGACGCCACTGTATTCGGCCGCCGAAGCCGGCTACAGTGGCGCTCAAGACAGTGATCGGAAGTTTTCCGCCAAATGCAGCGTGATCCCCTGGATGTAGCCGTCCTGGCCTACGACGGCCTGTGCACCTTCGAATTCGGTATCGCCGTGGAGATATTCGGTCTGCCGCGCCCGGAGTTCGAGTTTCCCTGGTATCGCCAGCGCATCGTCGCCGTGGACCAGGGGCCGATGCGCGCCCTGGGCGGCATCCAGGTGCTGGCCGACGGCGGGCTCGATTCGCTGGAAAGTGCCGGCACCGTTATCGTGCCGGGCTGGCGGGATCGCGCCGAGCCGCCGCCTCCCGCGCTGGTCGCTGCGTTGCAGCGTGCCCATGCGCAGGGCGCGCGGCTGCTTTCGATCTGCTCGGGGGTGTTCGTGCTGGCGGCGACCGGCCTGCTCGACGGGCGTCGGGCGACGACCCACTGGCGCTATGCCGAAGAGCTCGGGCGGCGCTTTCCCGCGATCGATGTGGATGCGCAGGTGCTGTACGTCGATGCCGGGCAGGTCATCACCTCCGCCGGCAGCGCAGCCGGAATCGACGCCTGCCTGCATCTGGTCGCGCGGGACTTCGGTGCGCAGATCGCCAACACCGTGGCGCGGCGGCTGGTGATGTCGCCGCAACGTGGCGGCGGGCAGGCGCAATTCATTCCCGCGCCGGTAGCCAGCGCGCCGCGCCATGACCTCTCGGGCTTGCTCGACTGGACCCGCCAGCGCCTCGACCAGCCGCTCACCGTCGCGCAGATGGCGGGACGCGTGGCGATGAGCGAGCGCACCTTCCTGCGCCGTTTCAGCGATGCCACCGGCATGACGCCCAAGGCCTGGCTGCAGCACGAGCGCATGGCCCGGGCCCGCGAGCTGCTGGAGGGCACTGCCGAGAGTATCGAGCGGATTGCCGAACGCTGTGGCTTCGGCACCGTGGAGAGCTTTCGCAATGCCTTTCGCGCAAGTGCGGGGCTTGCGCCTTCGCTGTACCGGGAGCGTTTCGGGGCGGCGCATCTGTCCTAGCCGATGGCGGGTGCCTCGCCTTGCAAACCAAGCAAGCGCTAGGTAAGTTCAGGCAATCCGCCTGGAGGTCTGCCATGTCCGCATTCACCGAATACTTCGACGACAGCCACCGCCTGGTCCGCGACACGGTGCGGCGCTTCGTCGAGCGCGAGATCCTGCCGCACATCGCCGACTGGGAAGAAGCCGAGGAATTCCCCCGCGAGCTGTACCGCAAGGCCGGTGAGGCCGGCATCCTCGGCATCGGTTACCCGGAAGCCCTGGGCGGCAGCCACGAAGGCGACCTGTTCGCCAAGCTCGCTGCCAGCGAGGAGCTGATGCGCAGCGGCTCCGGCGGCCTGGTGGCGGGCCTCGGCTCCCTGGATATCGGCTTGCCGCCATTGCTCAAGTGGGGCCGCGCCGAGCTGCGCGAGCGCATCGTCCCGCAGGTGCTGGCTGGCGAGAAGATCATGGCCCTGGCCGTGACCGAGCCTTCCGGCGGGTCCGATGTGGCCAACCTGAAGACCCGCGCCGTGCGCGACGGCGACTTCTACCGCGTGACCGGCAGCAAGACCTTCATCACCAGCGGCGTGCGTGCCGACTACTACACGGTGGCGGTGCGCACCGGCGGCGAGGGTTACGGTGGCGTCAGCCTGTTGCTGGTGGAGAAGGGGACGCCCGGCTTCAGCGTCGGCCGCAAGCTGAAGAAGATGGGCTGGTGGGCCTCGGACACCGCCGAGCTGTTCTTCGACGACTGCAAGGTGCCGGCGGAAAACCTGATCGGCATGGAGAACATGGGCTTCGCCTGCATCATGGCGAACTTCCAGAGCGAGCGCCTGGCGCTGGCCACCATGGCCAACATGACCGCGCAGATGGCGCTGGAAGAAGCGCTGAAATGGAGCGCCGAGCGGGAGGCCTTCGGCAAGCCGATCGGCAAGTTCCAGGTGCTCAAGCACCGCCTGGCGGAGATGGCGACCCAGGTCGAGGTATCGCGCGAGTTCACCTATCGCCAGGCCGCGAAGATGGCGGTCGGCAAGAGCGTGATCAAGGAAATCTCGATGGCCAAGAACTTCGCCACCGACGTCGCCGACCGCGTGGTCTACGACGCCGTGCAGCTGCTCGGCGGCATGGGCTACATGCGCGAGAGCCTGGTGGAGCGCCTGTACCGCGACAACCGCATCCTCTCCATTGGCGGCGGCACCCGCGAGATCATGAACGAGATCATCGCCAAGCAGATGGGGCTGTAGTTCGACAACGCTTGCGCGTTGCCTGGGTGCGTAGGATCGGATTTATCCGGGAACCGCACGGCACGAATGCCGACCTTGTAGGGCGAATAACCCCGAAGGGGTTATCCGCCGTTTTCGTGCCTGGCTGCGGCGCATAACCGCGAACGCGGTTATGCGCCCTACGGATCGATCGGCGCGGGGATTTTCGCGGATGAATCCGCGCCTACAGGTGTGCGTGGCCCGCCTGGTTGCGTCGCCAGGCGGCCGGCGGGCAGCCGTATTCGCGGCGGAAGGCGCGGCTGAAGGCCGTGTCGGTCTGGTAGCCGACGTCTTCCGCTATCCGTGCCAGCGGGGCGTTGCTGCCGCGTAGCAGGTTGGCGGCGAGGAGCATTCGCCACTGCGTCAGGTACTGCATCGGTGAGTTGCCGACCAATTGCTGGAAACGTTCGGCCAGCACCGAGCGCGAGGTGCCGGCGCAGCGTGCCAGTTCTTCCAGCGTCCAGCAGCGCGCTGGTTCCTTGTGCAGTGCGCCGAGGGCGGCGCCGACGATGCGGTCGTGCAGGCCGGCGAGCCAGCCGCTGCGGCCTTCGCCTTGTTCCTCCATATAGAGGCGCAACACTTCGATGAACAGCACTTCGGCCAGCTTGGCCAGGACGCCGGCGCCGCCCGGGCGCGGCGAGCGAGCCTCGGCCAGGGCGTAGCGCACCGAGCTTTCCAGCCAGGCGCCGGCGGCGGAGCCACGCACGTTCACTTTTACCAGTGGCGGCAATCCCGCCAGCAGCAGGCGCGCCAGGCGCGTGTCGCAGGCCAGGTAGCCGCAGACCAGCTTGGTGCTGGCGCCTCCGCCGCCATAGGCCAGTTGCCGTGGGCGGCGCGACAGCACGGTGTGCAGCGGTGCGCCGCTGGCCGGCGGCAGGCCCGGTTGCGAGGTCATGCGGTGGGCGTCGCCCTGGGGGAAGAGCACGGCATCGCCGGCGACCAGGTGCGTTGGCGGCCCCTGGCCCATTTCGACGAAGCATTCGCCTTCGGTGATCAGGTGGAAAATCACCACTTGCTCGGCACCTGGCTCCAGTAGCTGCACCACCGAGTCGGCGCGCGGCGACTGGTAGCACCAGGGCGCGGTGAAGCGTGCATTGATGAAGATGGCGCCGACCAGGCGCACCACCCGCAGGGTTTCCGAGAGCGCGTCCATCAGCTGTCGGCGACCTGGATGTCCAGGCTCAGCGGCACGTGGTGGGCGAGGGCGCCGGATACCGGTGACAACGCCTGCCCTTGCTCGACCAACTGGCGCAAACGCTCGGCGGGCACGCCGGATGCGGCGATGCGCACTTGCACACGCGCCGTCACTGGTCCGGCGGAGGGGAGTTGGCCGTTTTCGTCGGCGAGGCCCAGCAGGCCATTGAGGTCGGACTGGCTGTGCGCCTCGACTTCCAGGCGATCCAGTTCGATGCCCGCGCTGGCGGCGAGCATGGCGATGCGCGTGGTGACGCAGCCGGCGAGCGCGGCGCGCAGCAGCCAGCCGGGGCTGACCTGGGTGCCGGAGCCACCCAGCTCGGCGGGCAGGTCGGTATGCAGTTCGGTGCCGTTGGCGTGCCGCGTGCTGACCCGGCCCGCGCCTTGCCAGCGGGCCATCGCCGGTTCGTCAAGCACCCGGCCATAGGCGGGGCGCCTTTCCAGGACCGTCTGCAAGCGCTGCAGGGCCGTCGCGAGCTGTTCCGATTCCATGCTGCACCTCCCGTGCGGCGGGCATTGCGTCGATTCTGAGCGCCTTTTCCCGGGACCGGGCGAGCGCCGGACGATCGGATAGGCAAGGCCGACGCTGGAGCAGGACGCCTTCCGGGGAAGCGGCGCAGCATCGATCCTGGCGAAGGTGCAGTGCGGCCTTCGCCGTTCCCACTCCCATGGAGGTTGTCATGCCGAAGTTTGTTATCGAGCGCGAGATTCCCGGCGCCGGAGCCCTTTCCGAGCGTGATCTCAAGGCCATCGCGCAAAAATCCTGCCGTGTGTTGAACCAGTTGGGTCCCCAGGTGCAGTGGCTGCACAGCCACGTCACCGGTGATCGCATCTACTGCCTGTACATAGCTCCCGACGAGGCTGCGGTGCTGGAGCACGCCCGCCAGGGCGGCTTCCCGGCCAACCGGGTGTCGCAGGTGCTATCGACCATAGATCCGACCACCGCCGAATGAACGGCAGGCGCGCTCCGCCGCCGGCGGGGCGTGTCCTTCACCCTGGAGGAATCAACGGATGAACTCAGTTGTGGATTTCAACGCGCTCAAGCAGCGCCAGATGAATGCCTGGGCCAGCGGCGACTACGCCGTGATCGGCACGACTTTGCAGATTGTCGGCGAGCAGTTGGCCGAAGCCTGCGACCTGCGTTGCGACGAGCGTGTGCTCGATGTCGCCGCCGGCAACGGCAACGCCACACTGGCGGCCGCTCGACGCGGGTGCCAGGTGGTTTCTAGCGACTACGTGCCGGCCTTGCTCGAGCGCGGGGCCGAGCGGGCACAGGCAGAACGCCTGGCGGTGGAGTTCCGCCCCGCCGATGCCGAAGCCTTGCCCTTCGACACCGCGAGCTTCGACGCAGTGCTCTCGACCTTCGGCGTGATGTTCACCCCCGACCAGCCGCGCGCCGCCGCCGAACTGGCGCGCGTTTGCCGGCCCGGCGGGCGCATCGGTATGGCCAACTGGACGCCGCAGGGCTTCATCGGCCAGCTGTTCCGCCTGCTCGGCCAGTACCTGCCGCCTGCGCCGGGCGTGCAGCCGCCGTCGGCCTGGGGCGTGGAGGGGCACCTGCACGAGCTGTTCGGTTCGGCGCTGGGCGACCTGCGTGCCACGCGGCGCTACTTCAACTTCCGCTACCGCTCGCCGGCGCACTTCATCGAGGTCTTCCGCACCTGGTACGGGCCCTTGCACAAGGCTTTCGCCAATCTGCCGGAAGCCGATGGGGCGCGCCTGGAAGCCGACCTCACGCGGCTGCTGGAGAGCAGCAATCTCGCAGGCCCAACGTCGCTGGTGGTGCCCAGCGAGTACCTGGAGGTCGTGATTACCCGCAGCTAGCCGGGACATGCGCAATGACAAAGCCCGCTCCTTGGAGCGGGCTTTTTCGTCAGCGCGCTGGTGTTACTTGGCTTCGTAGCCTTCGGTGCGCACCTTGGGCTTGGGCGCGAAGCGCGCGGCCAGGCGCATGCTGGTGGAGACCACTTTCTGGTACCACACCGGCAGCAGGCGCAGCATCAGGTCGATGGCGTGGGCGTCGGGGCCGATGAGGATGCGCCGGGCGTCGCGCTCAACGCCGCGGATGATCACCTGCGCGGCCTTGTCCGGGGTGGTGCGCAGCAACTGGTCGTTGAACTGCTGGCGCGCGGCGTTGGCGTTCTGCCCGGTGACCTTGGCGAGGCTGTCGTTCATCCGCGCGGTCTTGGCGATGTTGGTCTTGATCCCGCCCGGGTGCACGCAGCTGGCCGAAATCCGCCCGCCGTCCATGTCCAGCTCCTGGCGCAGCGACTCGGTGAAGCCGCGCACGGCGAACTTGGTGGCGTTGTAGGCGCTCATGCCCGGCTGCGAGAACAGCCCGAAGACACTGGAGACGTTGACGATGTGCCCCTCGCCGGACGCCTTGATGTGCGGCAGGAAGGCCTTGGTGCCGTACACCACGCCCCAGAAGTTGATGTTGGTGATCCACTCGTACTCTTCGTAGTCGCTGCCTTCCACGGTGCCGGCGTGGGCGACGCCGGCGTTGTTGAAGATCAGGTTGACCTTGCCGTGCTCGGCGGCGGTCTTGTCGGCCCAGGCGTGCACCTGCTCGCGGTCGGCGACGTTGACCACGTCAGTGGAGATGCGCACGCCGTAGGAGGTCAGCGCCTGCCGTGTTTCTTCAAGGCCGGCGGCGTTGACGTCGGCGAGGGCCAGGTGGCAACCGCGGGACGCCAGTTCGCGGGCCAGGGCGCGGCCGATGCCGGAACCGGCGCCGGTGATAGCGGCGACTTTGTTCTCGAAGGACTTCATGCCGGAACCTCCTCGGCGTGGGGTTGTTGGCTGACCGACGCCGGGAAGGGCCGTGCGTTCAGGTGATAGGCGGCGGGGTCGAACTGCCGGGTGAGCAGGCGGAAGCGCCAGGTGAAGCCCGGCCACAGGGTGCAGTTGCGCCCGCTCACCGGGTGCAGGTACCAGCTCTTGCAGCCGCCGGTGTTCCACACGGTGTTGCTGAGGTTGCCCTGCACCTTGGCGTTCCAGCGGTCTTGCACCTCGTCCTTGACCTCCAGGCTGAGCAGGTCGCGGCGCTGCATGAGCTTGAGCGCGCCGAGCACGTAGGCGATCTGCGACTCGATCATGTAGACCATCGAGTTGTGCCCAAGGCCGGTGTTCGGGCCCATGAGGAAGAACAGGTTGGGGAAGCCGCGGGTGACGGTGCCCTTGTAGGCTTCCGGGCCTTGCTTCCAGGTGTCGAGCAGGTCGACGCCGTTGCGGCCAAATACGGTGCCGCGCGGGATCGGATCGTTGGCGGTGAAGCCGGTGCCGAAGATGATCGCGTCCACTTCGCGCTCTTGCCCGTCGGCGGTGACGATGCTGTGCTCGCGGATCTCGCGGATGCCTTCGGTGATTACCGACGCATTCGGCGCGGCCAGTGCAGGGTAGTAGTTGGGCGACATCAGGATGCGCTTGCAGCCGATGGTGTAGTCCGGGGTGACCTTGCGACGCAGCTCCGGGTCCTTGATCTGCTGGTGGATGTAGCGCACGGCGAGCTTGCCGATCATCTTCATCGCCCAGGGCGCGAAGGTGAAACCGAGCACGCGGCCTTCGAGCATGCTGTAGAGCGCGCCGCGCCAGAGTTTCTGCACCAGCGGGAAGTGCTTGAAGCGTGCGCGTTCCTTGTCGCTGATGGCGCGGTCGGGCTTGGGCAGGATCCAGGGCGCGGTGCGCTGGTAGAGGTCCATCTTCGCCACCAGCGGCTGGATTTCCGGCACGAACTGGATGGCCGAGGCGCCGGTGCCGATCACCGCCACGCGCTTGCCCTTGAGGTCGTAGTTGTGGTCCCAGTTCTGCGAGTGGAAGGCCTTGCCCTGGAAGCTTTCCAGTCCCTTGAGCGGCGGAATCGAGGGGATCGACAGGGCGCCCATGCCGGAGACAACGGCCTGCGCGGTGTAGTGGTTGCCGGCGGCGTCGTGGATGTGCCAGAGGTTGCGGGCGTCGTCCCACTCGAGGCGCTGCACCTCGGTGTTGAAAAGGGTGCGGTTCTCCAGGCGGTACTTCTTCCAGCAGCCCTCCAGGTAAGCGCGGATTTCCGGTTGGCGGGCGAACATGCGCGTCCATTCCGGGTTAGGCTCGAAGGAGAAGGAGTAGACATGGGACTGCACGTCGCAGGCGCAGCCCGGGTAGTTGTTGACCCGCCAGGTGCCGCCGACGCCGGCGGCCTTCTCGAACAGCAGGAAGTCGCGCTCGCCCTCCTGGCTCAGGCGGATGGCCATGCCCAGCCCGGAAAATCCGGTGCCGATGATGGCGACTTTGCAGTGTCTGCTCGCGGCAGTTTGCCCTTGCGTACCCATTTGCCTAGCTCCTGTTATCTGTGCTTGTATGCCGGCGTATACAACTGTCTACGTGCTGCCAATGTAGACATCTGTATACTTCGGCGGCAACCAATCTTTAGGGTGGGCGAGGTGGGGCAGGGATGAGTCTGGAACTCGACGAGGTAACACAACGCCAGGACGCACCGGGCAAGCGCCTGCTGATGGAAGCGGCGCTGCACCTGGCCTCCAGCCGGCGCAGCCTGAGCAGCATCGGTCTGCGCGAACTGGCGCGCGAGGCGGGGCTGAACCCGAACACCTTCTACCGGCATTTCGCCGATGTGGACGACCTGGGCCTGGCGATCATCCGTGACATCGCTACCCAGCTGCGCCAGCCGCTGCGCGCCTTGCGCCGCGAAGCCGCCGAACGTGCCCCGGCTGCCGGAGCTGCAGCGCATCTGCCCCTGGGGCTGGATTTCGCCCGCGGCCAGCGGGTCTGCCAGGAGACGGTGAGGCTGTTCTTCGACTTCGTCGAACAGAACCCGGAAGCCTTCGTGATAGGCGTGCGCGAGTTGCACGGCCCGTCGCCGGTGCTGCGCGAGGCGCTGGGCAAGGTGATGGACGACTTCGGCGCCGACATGGCCGAGGACATCGCGCAATTCCACCTGTTACCCAACGTGCCGGAGGCGGAGGTGGCGCAGCTTTCGCGGGCGATCAGCCGGCAGCTGTTCCAGCAGTCGCTGGACTACCTGGAGTTGCCCGAGGGGCGCCGGGAAGAGGTCTGTGCGTTGGCGGAGCGGCAGATTCTGCTGCTGTTCACCGGCGCGTCGGTGCTGCAGGCGTTGGGGTTGTAAGGCCTGTAACGGTTTTTAATGACCCAGTTGCGCCTTCATTAGCAGCGCGTAGCCCAGCAGCATCAGCGGCCAGCCGCAGGCCGGGCCGAACAGCAGTGCCCACAGGCGACCGCGTGGATCGAAACCCACGCCGTGCACGAACCCCGCACTGACGCCGAGCATCACCAGCATCAGCAGGCCGTGGCTGTACCCTCCCTGGGCGTCGAGCATCAGCGCCGGGTGGATCAGCAACACCAGCGCCAGCGGCGCCGCCAGGAGCAGCGACAGCGCGCGGCTCCATGGGCGGCGTAGCGCGCCGTCAGGCATCAGCGCTGTCATCGCTGTCCAGGTCCTGGGTGGTTTCCAGCCAGAGTGCGTTGACGATGCCGAAGCTGCAGGCCAGCAAGATCCCGAGGATCCAGGTGAAGTACCACATGTGCGTCGCTCCTCAGTAGAGTCCGTGGGGGTTGGCGTCGATGTGCTTGCGGCTGAGCCGGCCCCACATCCGCACGTAGCCCCAAAGCGTGTAGCAGAGAATGATCGGCACGAAGACGCAGGCCACGCCGAACATGATGCCCAGGGTCTTGTGGCTGGACACGGCGTCCCACAGGGTCAGGCTCGCCGCGAGGTTTTCGCTGGACGGGAAGACGAAGGGGAACAGCGCGAAGCCGGCGGTGCAGATCGTCCCGACGATCGCCAGGGCGCTGCCGAGGAAGGCCAGGCCGCCACGCCGGCCGCTGGCGGCGCCGAGGGCGATCAGGCCGCCGAGGATGCCCAGGGCCGGGGCTATCAGGGTCAGCGGCTGCTTGTGGTAGTTCGCCAGCCAGCCGGCGTTGTCCAGCGCGACCTCCTTGTGCAGCGGGTTGAGCACGGCGTTGCCGTCCACCGCCGAGACCAGGCTGTAGCCGTGCATGCCGAAGCTGACCCAGGCGCCGGCGCCGATGAAGGCCACCAGGTAGACCAACGCGCAGAGCCGTGCGGCGCGGGCCGAGCGCTCGGCCAGCTCGCCATCGGTGCGCAGCATCAGCCAGGCGCCACCGTGCAGGCAGAGCATGCTCAGGCTGACCACCCCGGCGAGCAGGGCGAAGGGGTTGAGCAGGGCGAAGAAGGAGCCGTGGTAGGAGGGCCGCATCATGTCGTCGAGGTTGAATGGCAGGCCCTGGAACAGGTTGCCGAAGGCCACGCCGAACACCAGCGCCGGGACGAAGCCGCCGACGAACAGCGCCCAGTCCCAGACGTTGCGCCAGCGCGGGTCTTCCAGCTTGCTGCGGTAGTCGAAGCCCACCGGCCGGCAGAACAGCGCGAAGAGCACCAGCAGCATGGCCCAGTAGAGCCCGGAGAAGGCGGTGGCGTAGACCATCGGCCAGGCAGCGAAGAGCGCGCCACCGGCGGTGATGAACCACACCTGATTGCCGTCCCAGTGCGGCGCGATGGTGTTGATCGCCACGCGGCGTTCGTGGTCCTGCTTGGCGACGAAGGGCAGCAGGGCCATGGCGCCCATGTCGAAGCCGTCGGTGAGGGCGAAGCCGATCAGCAGTACGCCGATCAGCACCCACCAGATGATCTTCAGGGTTTCGTAGTCCATCTCGGGCTCCTCAGGCGGTGGCCGGGCGATGGGCGCCGGCGTCCTGTTCGAAGTGGTAGCGGCCGGTGTGCAGGCTCGACGGACCGAGGCGCGCGAACTTGATCATCAGGTACATCTCCACCACCAGCAGCAGGCTGTAGAAGAGCACCAGCGCGGTGATCGAGCCCCAGAGGTCGTGGGTGCTCAGGCTGGAAGCGGACAGGTGCACCGGCAGCACCTCGCCGATGGACCAGGGCTGGCGGCCATGCTCGGCGACGTACCAGCCGGTCTGCGCGGCGATCCAGGGCAGCGGCAGGCTCAGCAGCGCCCACTTCAGCAGCCAGGGCTTGCGTTCCTCGTTCTTGCGCGCCGAGGCCCAGAAGGCGCAGGCGAACAGGGCGAGCATGAGGAAGCCGCAGGCGACCATGATGCGGAAGCTGAAGAACAGGGTGAGTACGTCGGGGATGGTGTCGAGGGTGGCCAGGCGGATCTGTTCTTCCGTCGCGTCGGTGACCTTTTCGGTGTACTTCTTCAGCAGCAGGCCGTAGCCGAGGTCGAGCTTGACCTGGTCGAAGGCGGCGAGGGTCGCTGGCGACTTGTCGCCGCCGCGCAGCTGTTCGAGCAACGCATAGGCCTTCATGCCATTGCGGATACGTGCCTCGTGCTGCACCAGCAGGTCCTTGATGCCGGTCACTTCCTTGTCGAGCGAGCGGGTGGCGATGATGCCGAGGGCGAAGGGAATCTTGATCGCGTAGTGAGTGCGCATCTGCTCCTGGTCGGGGATGCCGAACAGGGTGAAACCGGCCGGTGCCGGCTCGGTATTCCACTCGGCCTCGATGGCGGCGAGCTTGGTCTTCTGCACGTCACCGATCTCGTAGCCGGATTCGTCGCCGAGGATGATCACTGAGAGGACCGAGGCCATGCCGAAGGCCGAGGCTATGGCGAAGGAACGGCGGGCGAAGCCCTGGTCGCGCTTCTTCAGCAGGTACCAGCTGGAGATGGCGAGGACGAAGATCGCCCCGGTGACGTAGCCGGCGGCCACGGTGTGCACGAACTTGACCTGGGCCACCGGGTTGAACAGCAGGGCGCCGAAGTCGACCAGCTCCATGCGCATGGTCTGGTAGTTGAACTCCGCGCCCACCGGGTTCTGCATCCAGCCGTTGGCGATCAGGATCCACAACGCCGAGAGGTTCGAGCCCAGCGCCACCAGCCAGGTCACGGCCAGGTGCTGGACCTTCGACAGGCGTTCCCAGCCGAAGAAGAACAGGCCGATGAAGGTGGATTCGAGGAAGAAGGCCATCAGGCCCTCGATGGCCAGCGGCGCGCCGAAGATGTCGCCGACGTAGTGGGAGTAGTAGGCCCAGTTGGTGCCGAACTGGAACTCCATGGTCAGCCCGGTGGTGACGCCCAGGGCGAAGTTGATGCCGAACAGCTTGCCCCAGAACTGGGTCATGTCCTTGTAGACCTGCTTGCCGGTCATCACATAGACCGACTCCATGATCGCCAGCAGGAACGCCATTCCGAGCGTCAGCGGGACGAACAGGAAGTGGTACATCGCCGTCATGGCGAACTGCAGGCGTGACAGATCGACTACGGCTTCCGAGATCATCACGGAGTCTCCTTGGAGGGGGTGGGGAGTGAAGCGGAGTTGCCCAGCAGGTGCGCGCTGACCTGCCGGTCACCGTCGGCGGGGACGGTGGGGTGATCGAACCAGATGGCCTTGATGGCCAGCAGCAGGGCCAGCTTGATCACCAGGATCACGGCGATCTCGCGGGCCAGGGGAATCTTCCAGAACGGCTTGTCTTCGACCGGCATCGAGGGGTTCCGTCTGACATTCGTAGGAAAGAGCCTTCAGGCAATGCTTACATCAGGCTACAAATTTCCCATCCCAGTGTAGTGACTGGATGTCGCAGTGCCATGCCGGAACGGCAAAAGCCAGGCGGCGCCTGGCTTTTGCGGGGGGTGGGGCGGATTGCCGCGGGGCTCAGCCGGCGAAGTCGAGTTGCTCCTTCCAGTGTTTTTCCAGGGCGCGGGTGTCGTGGTCGAGGGGGTGGAAACCCGGGCGGAAATAGTCCAGCCAGGGGCGCACGAGCTGGGTGAAGTAACCGTTGCGCAGGCCGAACAGGGTCACCAGGCCGTGCTTCCAGCTGCCCCAGTTGAACAGCTGGCCATCCTTGCGCAGCAGGTGGATCTGGAAGCCGCCGATGACGCCGAGGAAGATCACGGTGGTCAGCAGCATCACCGCGGTACGGGTGAAGTAGCCGCCGTAGACCTGCTGGTAGACGTCGTAGGCCACCGCCTTGTGCTCGTTCTCCTCGATGGCGTGCCACATCCACAGCTTGTACATCTTCGGCGACTTCATCTGCGTGCTCAGGTCCTCGCGGCGCAGCAGGCGCTCGGCCATGGTCGCGGTGAAGTGCTCTAGGGCGCAGGTGATCGCCAGGTCGTGCTTCTTGGTGGTGACCTTGCTGATCGCGCCGAGCAGGTGCTTGATGCGCAGCTCCAGCCGCTCCAGGTCGATGCCGTGCTCCTCGGCATATTCGTTGTAGGCCGCGTGCTCCTTGGAGTGCATGGCCTCCTGGCCGATGAAGGCGCTGACGTCCTTCTGCAGCTGCGGGTCGCGGATCTGCTCGCGCACGGCGCGCACGCTATCGACGAAGAACTTCTCGCCGTAGGGGAACAGCGAGGAGAGGTTGTTCATGAAGTGCGACATGAAGGGCTGGCCGTCCCACCAGTATTTCGGTGTCTCGCTGAAGCTGAAGTCCATTCGACGGACCGGGAAGTTCGCGCGCAGCGCTTGAGTTTGGGCGTTCATGGCTGACTCCATTGTTGTTGTTCGGCAGAGCCGCGGCGGAGTGGATGCGCCTGAGTTGCAGGCAAGACGCGTGGCCACCGGGCGAAACGACCTGGCACGCTGAATGTGCCATTGGCTGATGTCATTGTTGGAAGGATTGTCCGACAATGCCCAGGTCATAAGCGGTCATGCCCAGGTCGGATCCGGCCAAGCAGGCGTGATCCCGACCTTGGATAGGGGAGTGGATGGAAGGGCGTGCGCCCTGGCGCCGCTCCTGCAACGGAGTACTGCGTCGCGAGGTTCGCGAGCAAGCTCGCTCCTACGAGGAGGAGCGGCAGGCTTGAGGCGCGGAGCCGAACGGCTCCGCGCGGGCATCACTGCTCGTCGAGGGCGAAGGCGGTGAGGCTGTAGGTAGGGATGCCGGCGTCGGCCAGCTTGGCCGAGCCGCCGAGCTCCGGCAGGTCGATGATGGACGCGGCCTCGAAGACCTTGGCGCCCATGCGGCGTACCAGTTGTGCGGCTGCCAGCAGGGTGCCGCCTGTGGCGATCAGGTCATCGAAGATCAGCACGCTGTCGCCTTCGCAGAGGCTGTCGGCGTGGACCTCCAGCAGCGCTTCGCCGTACTCGGTCTGGTAGCCCTGGGCGAGTACGTCGGCCGGCAGTTTGCCTTGCTTGCGGAACAGCACCAGCGGCTTGTTCAGTTCGTAGGCGATGATCGAGCCGATCAGGAAGCCGCGAGCGTCCATGGCGCCGATATGGCTGAAATCCGCTTCCACGTAGCGCTGGATGAAGCTGTCGGCGACGAAACGCAGGGCGCGCGGCGACTGGAACAGCGGGGTGATGTCACGGAACATCACGCCCGGCTTGGGGAAGTCGGGGACCGCGCGGATCACGGATTTCAGGTCAAGCTGGTTGAGGATCATGCTGTCAGGCTACCTGGTTACTGCTGATTGCGAAGTCCGAAAGTATAACGGGCCCGCCAGATGGCGAGCCCGCTTTGTGCGATGACCGGAGAGTCTCGGGCCTCAGTTGTCCATCTGGCCGCCGGCCAGGGCGCACAACTCGATGGAGTCGAGGATCTGCACTTCCTTGCCTTCGGCGGCGATCAGGCCGCTCTGCTGGAAGCGGGTAAACACCCGCGACACGGTTTCCACCGCCAGGCCCAGGTAGTTTCCGATCTCGTTGCGCGACATCGCCAGGCGGAACTGCTGGGCGGAGAAGCCACGGGCGCGGAAACGCGCCGCGAGGTTCACCAGGAAGGTGGCGATGCGCTCGTCGGCGGTCTTTTTCGACAGCAGCAGCATCATCTGCTGGTCGTCGCGGATTTCGCGGCTCATCACCCGCATCAGCTGGCGACGCAGCTGCGGCAGCTGCTCGGCGAGCTCGTCGAGACGCTCGAAGGGAATCTCGCACACCGAGGTGGTTTCCAGTGCCTGGGCCGAGACCGGATAGGCCTCGGTGTCCATGCCGGACAGGCCCACCAGCTCGCTGGGCAGGTGGAAGCCGGTGATCTGCTCTTCGCCGTTGTCGGTCAGGCTGAAGGTCTTCAGCGCGCCGGAGCGCACGGCGAAGACCGAGCCGAAGGCATCGCCCTGGCGGAACAGCAGCTCGCCTTTCTTCAGCGGACGACCGCGCTTGACGATCTCGTCGAGGGCGTCCATGTCGTCGTTGTTCAGCGACAGGGGCAGACAGAGCGGGGCCAGGCTGCAGTCCTTGCAGTGCGCCTGCGGGAGGGCGCGCACCTTGATGGTTTCGGCCATGGGGGATCCTTGGGTGGAAGGCACATGAAACGCAAGGTTAACGCACCCGGGGCTTGCGCATCCAGCGAGTATGCGAGTTCTCGACTAGTTATTAGGATTTCTCTTCATCGCGCCGGGCGGGCAGCCGCCCGGTCGCCCCTCAGATCACCCGCGAAAAGCGTTGCAGGTTCTGCTCCGGCAGGTAGCGGTCGAAGAGCATGCACAGGCTGCGCACGAGCAGGCGGCCAGCTGCCGTGACGTCGATGCCGTCCCGGTCGAGCAGGATCAACCCGTCTGCGGCGAAGCGCTTGAGCTCGGGCCAAACGCTGGCGAAGTAGCCGCGGAATTCGATGTTGAATTCCCGCTCGACGGCGGCGAAGTCCAGTCTGAAGTGGCAGATCAGTTGCTGGATCACCGCGCGGCGGATGCGATCGTCCGGGGTGCAGAAGAGGCCGCGACGGGTGGCCAGCTGGCCGTTGTCCAGGCTGCTCATGTAGTCGGCGATTTCGCTGCTGTTTTGCGCGTAGAGGTTGCCGATCTGGCTGATCGCCGAGACGCCCAGGCCGATCAGGTCGCAGTGGCCGTGGGTGGTGTAGCCCTGGAAGTTGCGCTGCAGGGTGCCGTCTTCCTGGGCCATGGCCAACTCGTCGTCGGGCAGGGCGAAGTGGTCCATGCCGATGTAGCGGTAGCCGGCCGCGCTGAGTTGCTCGATGGTGCGTTGCAGCATCTCCAGCTTCTGCCCGGGGCTGGGCAGGTCGGCGACGTCGATGCGCCGCTGCGGCATGAAGCGCTCCGGCAGGTGCGCGTAGTTGAACACCGAGAGGCGGTCGGGCTGCAGGCCGATGACCTGCTCGACGGTCTGTGCGAAGCGTTCCGGCGTCTGCTTGGGCAGGCCGTAGATCAGGTCGATGTTCACCGAGCGATATTGCAGGGTGCGCGCGGCGTCCATGATCGCCCGCGTCTCGTCGAAGCTCTGCAGGCGGTTCACCGCCCGCTGCACTTCCAGGTCGAAGTCCTGCACGCCGAGGCTGACGCGGTTGAAGCCCAGCTCGCGAAGCAGGCCCATGGTCGACCAGTCGGCCTCGCGCGGGTCGATCTCGATGCCGTAGTCGCCGGAGTCGTCGTCCAGCAGGTGCAGGTGGGTGCGCAGCTGGCTCATCAGCTCGCGCAACTGGCCGGGGCTGAGGAAGGTCGGGGTGCCGCCGCCGAAGTGCAGTTGCTCGACGCGCTGCTCGCGGCCGAGGTGGCGGCCGATCATCTCGGCTTCGTGTATCAGCCGCGCGAGGTAGGGCGCGCTGCGCCCACGGTCCTTGGTGATGACCTTGTTGCAGGCGCAGTAGTAGCAGATGTTCGCGCAGAACGGGATGTGTACGTAGAGCGACAGCGGTCGCCGGGCTTTCTGGCTATCCCGCAGCGCATGCAGCATGTCGAAGGGTCCGACGCCTTCGTGGAACTGCACGGCGGTGGGATAGGAGGTGTAGCGTGGGCCGGATAGATCGTATCGACGGATCAGATCAGCGTCCCAGCGAATATTGTCGAGCATGCCGCAAACCCCGTTTCAGGCGAGCTTTTTCGAGCAGTCTAGGGAGAGTCGGGCAATGTCCTCTTGACTTGCATCAAATGCCGCTGGGGGTTGCGTTCAGCCCATGGCATGTCCCATCAGCCAGGCCTGGTGCGGACCGGGCAGGGTCCAGAGGCCGAAGAGGATCACCAGCAGCCCACCGGCCATGCGTACGCTGCGCTTGCGCAGCAGCGCGGTGACCCGTTCGGCGGCCAGCCCCGTGGCCAGCAGCACCGGCCAGGTGCCCAGGCCGAAGGCCAGCATCAGCAGCGCGCTATCGGCCGCCGAGCCCTGGCTGCTGGTCCACAGCAGGGTGCTGTAGACCAGGCCGCACGGCAGCCAGCCCCAGAGCGCGCCGAGCAGCAGCGCCTGCGGCACGCTGGATACCGGCAGCAGGCGGCTGGCGAACGGCTGGATGTGCTTCCACAAGCCGCGGCCGAGCGCCTCGATGCGCGTCAGGCCGCTCCACCAGCCGGCCAGGTAGAGGCCCATGCTGATCAGCAGCAGCCCGGCGATAACGCGCAGGGCCGCAGCGAACGGAGTCTTCGCGATGGCCCAGCCGGCCAGGCCGAGCAGCAGCCCGGCGCAGGCGTAGCTGAGGATGCGGCCGAGGTTGTAGGCCAGCAGCAGGCGCAGCCGGCGGCCTCGTTGTTCGGGGGGGATGGCCAGGGTCAGGGCGCCCATCAGGCCGCCGCACATGCCCAGGCAGTGGCCGCCGCCCAGCAGGCCGAGGACCAGCGCGGAAACCAGTTGCGGCGCCAGCTCAGGCATCGCGCTCGTCCTTGTGCTCCTCGTCGGGCTTCGTGCCTTCCGCCTCGTCGATGCCGGCCTGGTGCTTGGGGTCTTCGTCGTCGAACAGGATGCTGTGCGCCGGGCCGTCCATGTCGTCGTACTGGCCGCTGTTCACCGCCCAGAAGAAGATCAGCACGGCGAGGCCGACGATCAGCAGGGCGACCGGGATCATCACATAGAGCGCGGGCATATCGTCTCCGTCGAAGGGGCCTGCGGGGCCCTCAGTGGGCGCTGGCCGGGGCGAGCGGCGCCGGTTCGGTCGCCGTGGCGGCTGGCAGCGCGCGCACGCGGGTCAGGCGCAGGGCGTTGAGGACCACGGTCAGCGAGCTGACCGACATGCCGATCGCGGCCCAGGCAGGGGTGATCCAGCCCAGGGCTGCGAAAGGCAGCATCAGGCCATTGTACAGCCCCGCCCAGAGCAGGTTCTCGACGATCACTCGACGGGTGCGGCGGGCCAGGGCGAAGGCCTGCACCAGGCTGTCCAGGCGGTTGGACAGCAGCACGGCGTCGGCGCTGGTCTTGGCCAGGTCCGTGGCGCTGCCCATGGCCACGCTGATGTCGGCGGCGGCGAGCACCGGTACGTCGTTGACCCCGTCGCCGAGCATCAGCACGTGGCGGCCCTCGCGATGCAGGCGCTGGAGGATTGCCAGCTTGTCGTCCGGGTGCAGGCCGCCGTGGACCTCGTCGATGCCCAGCTCGGCCGCCACGCTGGCGACCATCGGCGAGCTGTCGCCGGACAGCAGCAGGGTGCGCCAGCCCTGGGCACGGCAGGCGTCGAGCAGGGCCGGGGCGTCGTCGCGCAGGCGGTCGTCGAGGACCAGCCAGGCCAACGGGCCGCTTTCGTCGCCGAGCAGCAGCCACTGACCGTGATCCTGCGGCATCGCCGGTGACGGCTGGCCGCTCAGGGCGCTGACGAAGGCGGCTTGGCCAATGCGCAGGCGGCGCCCTTCGACCACGCCTTCGAGGCCCAGGCCGGGATGGCTGTCGACCTTCTCCGCCGGTTGCGGCGCGCGGCCGAAGGCGCGGGCGATGGGGTGCTCGGAATGGCTTTCCAGCGCTGCAGCCAGGGCCAGGCAGTGCTCTCCGCCCAGCGCGCCCAACGGGTGGATGGCGCGCAGGGTAAGGCGGCCTTCGGTCAGGGTGCCGGTCTTGTCGAAGATCACCGTGTCGATGCGCTTGAGGCCTTCCAGCACGTGGCCGCGGGTGAGCAGCAGGCCGAGTTTGTGTAGGCTGCCGGTGGCTGCGGTGAGCGCCGTCGGCGTGGCCAGGGAGAGGGCGCAGGGGCAGGTCGCCACCAGCATCGCCAGCACCACCCAGAAGGCGCGCGAGGCATCGTGCTGCCACCAGAACAGACCGACCAGCACAGCCAACGCCAGCAGCACCAGCAGGAACCACTGCGCGGCGCGGTCGGCCATCTGTGCCAGGCGCGGCTTGTCGGCCTGGGCGCGCTCCAGCAGGCGGACGATGGCGGACAGTCGGCTGTCGTTGCCGAGCGCCTGCACCTGCAGGGTCAGCGGACCTTCGACATTGAGCGTGCCGCCGGTGACGCTGTCGCCGGGGCGGCGCGGCTGCGGCAGGTATTCGCCGGTGAGCAGGGATTCGTCGACGCTCGATTGCCCGGCGAGGATCAGGCCGTCGGCCGGCAGCACCGCGCCGGGCGGCACCAGCACCTGGTCGCCGACGCGCAATTCGCTGAGCAGGATGCGCGTGCTGGCGCCGGTCTCATCCAGACGCAGGCAGGAGGCCGGCAGCAGGTTCACCAGTTGCGCGGTAGCCGCCGCCGTGCGCTCGCGGGCACGGCGTTCGAGATAGCGGCCGGCGAGGAGGAACAAGGCGAACATGCCGACGGCGTCGAAGTAAAGGTCGCCCTTGCCGGTGATCGCGGTCCAGATGCCGGCGGCGTAGGCGCCGCCAATGGCGAGCGACACCGAGACGTCCATGGTCAGGTGGCGCGTGCGCAGGTCGCGCATGGCGCCGCGGAAGAACGGCTGGCAGGAGTAGAAGACGATCGGCGTGGTGAGGAACATCGCCACCCAGCGCAGGATTTCGTGCATGTCCGCGCTGAGGTCGATGTTGAATTCCGGCCAGGTCGCCATGGTCGCCATCATCGCCTGGAACCACAGCAGGCCGGCGACGCCGAGCTGGCGCAGCGAGCGGCGGTTTTCCTCGGCGAGCTGTTCGGCGGCCTGGTCCGGTCGGTAGGGGTGGGCGACGTAGCCGATCTTGCGCAGTTCGGCGAGCAGCGTGGACAGCGGTAGCTGGCTGTCGGCCCAGCGCACGTGCAGGCGATGGTTGGAAAGATTGAGCCCGGCCTCGGCCACCGCGGGCAGCTGGCGCAGGTGCTTTTCGATCAGCCAGCCGCAGGCGGCGCAGCTGATGCCTTCGAGGAGCAGGGTGGTTTCCGCCAGATCGCCCTGGTGCTGGACGAAGGGCTGCTGGACATCGGGGCGGTCGAGCAGGGCCAGTTCGTCGCCCAATTGCGCGGGCAGCGCCTCGGGGTTGGTGGCGTTCTCGGTGCGGTGCCGGTAGTAGCCTTCCAGGCCGCCGGCGACTATCGCCTCGGCCACCGCCTGGCAGCCGGGGCAGCAGAAGGCGCGCTCCTCGCCGAGGACCGGAGCCTTGAAGCGACCGCCAGGGGGAACCGGCAGGCCGCAGTGGTAGCAGGGCAGCGGGGCGCTCATGGGCGCTGGACTTCGTCCCCCTTGAGGGGCTCGTCGCCGAGAAGGATCTGGCCGTCCGGCACGATCTTCTCTTCCTCGAACAGGCGCCAGGCGTGGCCGTCCTGCTCGCCGAGCAGCTCGACGAAGCGGCGGCCCTCGACCAGCGAGTCCAGGCGGCCGGTATAGCGGCCCGGCTGCAGCGCCGGCAGGAGGGTGACGTGGCGGTCCTGGGACTCCAGGGTGGGGGAGATCAGGTTGAGGGTGAGCTGCGCCGGCGTGCTCTTGCCCTGCAGGACGACCTCGACCTCGCCGGTGAGCTTGTCGAAGTGCACCCGCGCCTGCATCTGCAGCTCCTGCGCCAGGTGTTCGCGGTCCAGCGAGCGGTTGATGCCCTTGCCCGCCTCGTAATAGTTGTCGTTGACCAGGGAGTCCTGATTCTCGACGGCGATGCGCACCATCATCAGGCTGAGGAACACCGAGGTGGCCAGCATGCCGATGATGATCCAGGGCCAGAGGTGCTTGTACCAGGGGGCGACAGGTGCCGACTGCATGGACGGTTTCTCTCTTCTGGGTTCCGCGAGGCGGTGGCGGCGGATTCTACGTGCTCCCGGAGCCGCTGGCACCTCGCCCGGTAAGCGAGATGCGCAGCGGTTCAGCCGGGGTTCAGCGAACGGTCGGGCCGATGAAGCGGCTATCGGCTTCCTTGTGGATCGACGCGTCGTCGACCGACTGGATGGTGAATGTGATCGGGTTGGTGCTGGAGGGCAGCTTGTCCGGGTCGATCGAGACTTCCATCGGCAGGGCGAGAATGTCGCCAGCGGCCACCTGGACCTCCTTGCGCCCTTCCAGCTTCAGGCCGTCCAGGCCCTTGGCACCGAGCACGTAGGTGTGGTCGCGCTGGTCCTTGTTCATGATCTTCAGGCTGTAGACGTTCTCGATCCGGCCCTCGGCATTCTCGCGATAGAGCACGCGGTCCTTGCTGACGTCGAAGCCCACCAGCGGGCGGATGATCACGGCGGTGGCCAGCAGGCCGATCATCACGCAGAGGGCGATGGCGTAGCCGATCAGGCGTGGCCGCATCAGGTGGGTCTTCTGGCCGGACAGGTTGTGCTCGGTGGTGTAGCTCACCAGCCCGCGCGGGTAACCCATCTTGTCCATGATCGCGTCGCAGGCGTCGACGCAGGCGGCGCAGCCGATGCACTCGATCTGCAGGCCGTCGCGGATGTCGATGCCGGTCGGGCAGACCTGAACGCACATGGTGCAATCGATGCAGTCACCCAGGCCCTGGGCCTTGTAGTCGACGCCTTTCTTGCGCGGGCCACGCGACTCGCCGCGGCGCGGGTCGTAGGAGACGATCAGGGTGTCCTTGTCGAACATCACGCTCTGGAAGCGGGCGTACGGGCACATGTAGATGCACACGTTCTCGCGCAGCCAGCCGGCGTTGCCGTAGGTGGCCAGGGTGAAGAAACCGACCCAGAAGTAGGCCCAGCCGTCGGCCTGGCCGGTGACCAGGTCGCTGAGCAGGTCGCGGATAGGGGCGAAGTAGCCGACGAAGGTCAGGCCGGTGACCAGGCCGATCAGCAGCCAGAGGCTGTGCTTGGCGACCTTGCGAACCAGCTTGTTGCCGCTCATGGGGGCCTTGTCCAGCTTCATGCGCTGGTTGCGATCGCCTTCGGTGATCTGCTCGCACCACATGAAGATCCAGGTCCAGACGCTCTGTGGGCAGGTGTAGCCGCACCACACCCGCCCGGCGAACACGGTGATGAAGAACAGGCCGAACGCGCAGACGATCAGCAACCACGACAGCAGCATGAAGTCCTGCGGCCAGAAGGTGGCGCCGAAGATGTAGAACTTGCGCTCGGGCAGGTCCCACCACACGGCTTGGCGACCGTTCCAGGTCAGCCAGACGGTGCCGAAATAGAGGAGGAACAGGAAGGCACCGCCCACGCGGCGCAGGTTGCGGAAGAAACCGGTGAAGGCCCGGGTGTAGACCTTCTCCCGGGAGGCATAGAGGTCGACGCTCTCGCTGCCTTTCTTGCTGGACGGCGTGACGTCGTGCACGGGAATCTGTTTGCTCATCAGTGCGTACCACGGCAGTGGGAGGGGCGCCCCGTCAGTGCTTGCCGAAAGGGTCGATAGTTGGTTGCACGCTTGTCCATGATACGACCTGGGCTTCCATGCAACGGTGCGACTGTTGGTCGCGTATGAATTATCTTAGGACTTTTCTGACCCTGAAATAGAGCGGCGCCGGAAAGACCGGCGCCGCTGGGTGTTGCAGGGGAGGGGAGAGGCGCTTATTCGGCGCTCTTCTCGCCTTCGCCGTGGGACAGGCTGTAGACGTAGGCGGCCAGCAGGTGGACCTGGTCGGCGCCCAGGCGCTCCAGTTGGGCCGGCATCTGGCCCTGGCGGCCGTAACGGATGGTCTGCTGCAGCTGGGCGAAGCTCGAGCCGTAGATGAACGCCGCCGGGTGGGTCAGATTCGGCGCGCCCATGGCGGCGGTACCTTTGCCTTCCGGGCCGTGGCAGGCCACGCAGGTGGTGCTGAAGATCTTCTGGCCGTTGGCGACCTGCTCGTCGGTCACGCCTTCGGGCAGCTTGCGGCCGTCCAGCTTGGTGGTGACGAAGGCGGCGACGTCGTGCACGCCCTGGTCGCCAAGCACTTCACCCCAGGCCGGCATGGCGGCGTGGCGGCCACCCTTGATGGTGGTCTCGATGTCGGCGGTGGCACCGCCCCAGCGCCAATCGGCGTCGGTCAGGTTGGGGAAGCCGTAGGCGCCCTTGGCGTCGGAGCCGTGGCAGACCGAGCAGTTGGAGGCGAACAGGCGACCGCCCATCTTCAGCGCCAGCGGATCCTTGGCCACGTCCTCGATGGGCATGGCGGCGTACTTGGCGAAGATCGGGCCGTACTTCTCGTCGGCCTTGGCCATCTCCTTCTCCCACTGGTGCACGCCGGTCCAGCCCGGCTGACCGTTGGCGAAGGGCTTGCCGTCGGTGACTTCCTGGTAGCCCGGCAGCAGGCCTTTCCAGTTGCCCAGGCCCGGGTACAGGGCCAGGTAGCCGAGGGCGAAGATGAAGGTGGCGACGAACAGCATGAACCACCACTTCGGCAGCGGGTTGTCGTACTCCTCGATGCCGTCGAAGGAGTGGCCGACCTTCTCGTCGGTGGCTTCGCTGCGTTGGCCGCGGCGGGTGGCGAAAAGCAGCCACGCCAGGGCGAAGATGGTGCCCAGGGTGAGTACGGTGACGTACAGACTCCAGAAGGTTGTCATTCTTTGTTGCTCCTAGAAGCTTGTTCTTGCTCTACGTGCTTCATGGCTGCCGGATCGTCCGCGAAGGGCAGCAGGGCGTCGTTGTCGAAGCGCGCCTTGCGCTTGCCGCTGTAGGCCCAGAGCAGGACGCCGACGAAGGCGACCATCACCACGACGGTGCCGAGCCCGCGAATCGTTCCGATATCCATTGCACTCACCGTTTGCTTTTGATGATGGTGCCCAGGCTTTGCAGGTAGGCCACCAGGGCATCCATCTCGGTCTTGCCCTTGACGGCGTCGCGAGCACCGGCGATGTCTTCGTCGGTGTAGGGCACGCCGAGGGTGCGCATGGCTTCCATCTTGGTGGCGGTGTTCTTGCCGTCGAGCTTGTTCTCCACCAGCCACGGGTAGGCCGGCATCTTCGATTCCGGCACTACGTTGCGCGGGTTGTAGAGGTGCGCGCGGTGCCAGTCGTCCGAGTAGCGGCCGCCGACGCGAGCCAGGTCCGGGCCGGTACGCTTGGAGCCCCACAGGAACGGGTGGTCCCAGACGCTCTCGCCAGCCACGGAGTAGTGGCCATAGCGCTCGGTTTCGGCACGGAACGGACGGATCATCTGCGAGTGGCAGCCGACGCAGCCCTCGCGGATGTAGATGTCACGGCCTTCGAGCTGCAGCGCAGTGCGTGGCTTCATGCCCTCGACCGGCTTGTTGGTGACGTCCTGGAAGAACAGCGGGACGATCTGGGTCAGGCCGCCGATGCTGACGGCGATGACCATGAAGAAGGCCAGCAGGCCGATGTTCTTCTCGACTGCTTCGTGCTGCTTCATCAATGAGCTCCTACAGCAGGAATCTGGGCTGCGGCATCGGCTTCAGCCGGCACATACCCACGCACGGTACGGAAGGTGTTGTAGGCCATCAGCAGCATGCCGAAGGCGAAGAAGAAGCCGCCCAGCGCACGGACCATGAAGCCCGGGTGGCTGGCCTGCAGGGCCTCGACGAAGGAGTAGGTGAGGGTGCCGTCGGCGTTCACCGCGCGCCACATCAGGCCCTGGGTGATGCCGTTTACCCACATGGAGGCGATGTACAGCACGGTACCGATGGTGGCGAGCCAGAAGTGCGCGTTGATCAGGCCGATGCTGTGCATCTGCTGGCGACCGAAGACCTTCGGAATCATGTGGTACAGCGCGCCGATGGAGATCATCGCTACCCAGCCGAGGGCGCCGGCGTGTACGTGGCCGATGGTCCAGTCGGTGTAGTGGGACAGCGAGTTGACGGTCTTGATGGCCATCATCGGGCCTTCGAAGGTGGACATGCCGTAGAAGGCCAGGGACACCACCAGGAAGCGCAGGATCGGGTCGGTGCGCAGCTTATGCCAGGCGCCGGAGAGGGTCATCATGCCGTTGATCATGCCGCCCCAGGACGGAGCCAGGAGGATCAGCGACATCACCATGCCCAGGGACTGCGCCCAGTCGGGCAGGGCGGTGTAGTGCAGGTGGTGCGGACCGGCCCAGATGTACAGGGTGATCAGCGCCCAGAAGTGCACGATGGACAGGCGATAGGAGTAGACCGGACGCTCGGCCTGCTTGGGCACGAAGTAGTACATCATGCCGAGGAAGCCGGTGGTCAGGAAGAAGCCTACGGCGTTGTGCCCGTACCACCACTGCACCATGGCGTCGGTGGCGCCGGCGTAGATGGAGTAGGACTTGAACCAGCCCACCGGGATTTCCAGGTTGTTGACGATGTGCAGCATCGCCGTCACCAGGATGAAGGCACCGTAGAACCAGTTGCCGACATAGATGTGCTTGGTCTTGCGCTTGACGATGGTGCCGAAGAACACCACGGCGTAGGTGACCCAGACGATGGCGATCAGGATGTCGATCGGCCATTCCAGTTCGGCGTATTCCTTGGAGGAGGTGAGGCCCAGCGGCAGGGTGATACCGGCCGCCACGATCACCGCTTGCCAGCCCCAGAAGGTGAAGGCGGCGAGCGTGTCGGAGATCAGACGGGTCTGACAGGTGCGCTGGACGACGTAATAAGAGGTGGAGAACAGAGCACAGCCGCCGAAGGCGAAGATCACCAGGTTGGTGTGCAGCGGGCGCAAGCGTCCGAAACTGGTCCACGGTAGGCCCAAGTTGAGTTCAGGCCATACCAGCTGGGATGCGATGAAAACACCCATCCCCATTCCTAGTATCCCCCAGACCACCGTCATGATGGCGAACTGGCGGACAACCTTATAGTTATAAGCAGTCGGACTTATTGCTGTGCTCATTCTAAGGTTCCACGGTTTTTTTGAGTTTTTAGGGACAAAAAACGGCGGCAAGTATGGAGAAAGCCAATAGCCAATGCAACGCGCCGGACCTGGGCCCGGAGCCGCTTGCGCACTGGTATTGGAGCACTTTCGGCCATACCTTTTGCCCTTTTGCGCAGTTCCGGAGCGAGGTTCCGATGCCTGATAAAAAGGTAGCCGCGTTAGTGTTGTCGCCGCTTGGCGGATTCGACTGAGCTTAGTCGTGAACGGAAAGTGTGTGAAGGAAATGTCCGACACGGGTGCGACACTTGGTCGCGAATAGAGAAGGAAACTTGCTCGCGCCCGGACGGGCGCGAGCGGAGGGGAGTTAGTTGGCGTTTTCCGAACGGGAAATGCTGTAGATGTAAGCGGCGAGGATATGCACTTTATCCTTGCCCAGGTGCTCTTCCTGAGCCGGCATCTGACCCTGGCGACCATAACGGATGGTCTGCTGCAGCTGGGCGAAGCTCGAGCCGTAGATGAACGCCGCCGGGTGGGTCAGGTTGGGCGCGCCCATCAGCGCGGTGCCCTGGCCTTCGGCACCGTGGCAGGCGGCGCAGGTGGTGCTGAAGATCTTCTGACCGTTGGCGACCTGCTCGTCGGTCACGCCTTCAGGCAGCTTGCGGCCGTCCAGCTTGGTGGTGACGAAGGCGGCCACGTCGTGCACACCCTGGTCGCCCAGCACCGAACCCCATGCCGGCATGGCTGCCTGACGGCCGCCGAGGATGGTGGCCTCGATGGTGTTGGCTTCGCCGCCCCAGCGCCAGTCCTTGTCGGTCAGGTTGGGGAAGCCCATGGCGCCCTTGGCGTCGGAGCCGTGGCAGATCGAGCAGTAGGTGGCGAACAGGCGCTCGCCAGTCTTCAGCGCGTCCGGGTCCATGGCCACCTGTTCGACGCTCATCGCCGAATACTTGGCGAAGATCGGCGCGTACTTGGCGTCGGCCGCGGCCTGTTCGTGCTCCAGCTGCTTGACCTGGGTCCAACCGTCGTAGCCCGGCAGCAGGCCCTTCCAGTTGCCCAGGCCAGGGTAGAGGGCCAGGTAGCCGGCAGCGAAGACGATGGTGCCGATGAACAGCAGGAACCACCATTTCGGCAGTGGGTTGTCGTACTCCTCGATGCCGTCGAAGGAGTGGCCCATGGTCTGATCGGTGGCGCCCTTGGTCTCGCCGTTGCGGGTGGCGAAGATCAGCCACAGCAGCGCGACCAGCGAGCCGACGGTCAGGACGGTGATGTACAGACTCCAGAAGGTAGTCATTGGTTGTTGCTCCCAGAAGCGAGTTCGTGCTCGGCGCGGCTCAGGCTGTTCGGTTCGTCGGCGAAGGGCAGCAGGGCGTCTGCGTCGAAGCGCGCCTTGCGCTTGCCGCTGTAGGCCCAGAGCAGGACGCCGACGAAGGCGACCATCACCACGACGGTGCCGAGCCCGCGAATAGTCCCGATATCCATGGCCATCACCGTTTGTTCTTGATCACAGTGCCGAGGCTCTGCAGGTAGGCGACCAGGGCGTCCATCTCGGTCTTGCCCTGCACGCTCTCGCGAGCGCCCTTGATGTCCTCATCCGTGTAGGGCACGCCGAGGGTGCGCATGGCCTGCAGCTTGGCCTCGATGTCCTTGCCGTCGAGCTTGTTCTCCACGAGCCACGGGTAGGCCGGCATCTTCGACTCGGGCACTACGTTGCGCGGGTTGTAGAGGTGCGCGCGGTGCCAGTCGTCCGAGTAGCGGGCGCCGACGCGGGCGAGGTCCGGACCGGTACGCTTGGAGCCCCACAGGAACGGGTGGTCCCAGACGCTCTCGCCGGCCACGGAGTAGTGGCCGTAGCGCTCGGTCTCGGCGCGGAACGGACGGATCATCTGCGAGTGGCAACCGACGCAGCCCTCGCGGATGTAGATGTCGCGGCCTTCGAGTTGCAGCGCGGTACGTGGCTTCATGCCCTCGACCGGGGTGTTGGTGACGTCCTGGAAGAACAGCGGAACGATCTGGGTCAGGCCGCCGATGCTCACCGCCACCGCCATGAACAGGGCCAGCAGGCCGACGTTCTTCTCGACTACTTCGTGTTTCATCAGTGGGCTCCTACGGCGGGAATCAGCGCGGCGGCTTCAGCTTCTTCGGCACGCGAGGCGGCCACGGTGCGGAAGGTGTTGTAGGCCATGATCAGCATGCCGCTGAGGAACACGGCGCCACCGATCATGCGCACCACGAAGCCGGGATGGCTGGCCGCCAGGGCTTCGACGAAGGAGTAGGTGAGGGTGCCGTCGGCGTTCACCGCGCGCCACATCAGGCCCTGGGTGATGCCGTTGACCCACATCGAGGCGATGTACAGCACGGTGCCGATGGTGGCGAGCCAGAAGTGCGCGTTGATCAGGCCGACGCTGTGCATTTCCTTGCGCCCGAAGACTTTCGGGATCAGGTGGTACAGCGAGCCGATGGACACCATGGCGACCCAGCCCAGGGCGCCGGCGTGAACGTGGCCGATGGTCCAGTCGGTGTAGTGGGAGAGGGCGTTGACGGTCTTGATGGCCATCATCGGACCTTCGAAGGTGGACATGCCGTAGAAGGCCAGCGAGACCACCAGGAAGCGCAGGATGGGGTCGCTGCGCAGCTTATGCCAGGCACCGGAGAGGGTCATCATGCCGTTGATCATGCCGCCCCAGCTCGGAGCCAGCAGCACCAGCGACATCACCATGCCCAGGGACTGCGCCCAGTCCGGCAGGGCGGTGTAGTGCAGGTGGTGCGGACCGGCCCAGATGTACACGGCGATCAGCGCCCAGAAGTGGACGATGGACAGGCGATAGGAATAGACCGGGCGCTCGGCCTGCTTGGGCACGAAGTAGTACATCATCCCGAGGAAGCCGGCGGTCAGGAAGAAGCCCACGGCGTTGTGCCCGTACCACCACTGGATCATCGCGTCGGTGGCGCCGGAGTACAGCGAGTAGGACTTCATGAAGCCCACCGGGATCTCCAGGTTGTTCACCAGGTGCAGCAGCGCGACCGTGACGATGAAGGCGCCGAAGAACCAGTTGCCGACATAGATGTGCGAGGTCTTGCGCTTGAGCAGGGTGCCGAAGAACACCACTCCGTACGCCACCCAGACGATGGTGATGAGGATGTCGATCGGCCATTCCAGCTCGGCGTACTCCTTGGAGGAGGTGTAGCCCAGCGGCAGGCTGATGGCGGCCAGCAGGATCACCAGCTGCCAGCCCCAGAAGGTGAACTGGGCGAGGGTGTCGGAGAACAGGCGGGTCTGGCAGGTCCGCTGCACCGAGTAGTAGCTGGTGGCGAACAGGGCGCAGCCGCCGAAGGCGAAGATCACCGCGTTGGTGTGCAGCGGGCGCAGGCGACCGAAGCTGGTCCACGGCAGGCCGAGGTTGAGCTCGGGCCACACCAGCTGGGCAGCGATGACGACACCGACTAGCATGCCGACGATGCCCCAGACCACCGTCATGACGGCGAACTGGCGGACCACCTTATAGTTATAAGCGGTCTGATTGGTTGTACTCATGTTATGGGCTTCCATCCACGGTTTTACGGGCTAGGCCCATCCCGGCGGGTTCTTCACGGCGAACGCCGCCCCTCCCCCAGGGACAGGTAGTTATGACGCGACTAGCGGAGCAGAGAATGGATAAAGCCCGAAATACGAATATTGACTCCGGTCAATGGCCGCCGGAGGCGGCGCAAACGCCGGGATGTGGCGCTTTGTCGCTGCTATGGAACCGGCCGGTGGGTGCGCTGTCGGCAACCCTCGTTCTGGCCCATGGCGCCGGTGCGCCGATGGACAGTCCGTTCATGGACGCCATCGCCGAAAAGCTGAGCGCGCGCGGCGTCGCCGTAGCCCGTTTCGAGTTCCCCTACATGGCCGCGCGCCGCGCCGATGACCGCAAGCGCCCGCCGAATCCGCAGAAGCAGTTGCTGGAGTGCTGGCGAGAGGTATACGCGCAGGTGCGGGCCGAGGTCGCAGGCCCCCTGGCCATTGGCGGCAAGTCCATGGGCGGGCGCATGGCCAGCCTGCTGGCCGATGAGCTGGGCGCCGATGCGCTGGTCTGCCTGGGCTATCCGTTCTACGCCGCCGGCAAGGACGACAAGCCGCGGGTCGCGCACCTGGCGGAACTGGCGACGCCGACCCTGATAGTGCAGGGCGAGCGCGATGCCCTGGGGGACCGCGCTCATGTCGTCGAGTACGTGCTGTCGCCGGCAATCCAGGTGCATTGGCTGACTGCTGCCGACCACGACCTCAAGCCGCTGAAGGCTTCCGGGCTGACCCACGAGCAACACCTGGAGAGCACCGCCGAGGTGGTGAGCGCTTTCCTCGACGAGCTGCAGATCGCCCCGGCGCAGCCGTAAGCGCCCGTTAAGGCATGCCTCCCTATCCTCGCGCCGCTGGCTCCCCGGAGCCGGCGCCCCGCATTCACAGGACAGGCCGAAGGCTGCCATGACCCCCAACGCTGATCGCATTGCCACCCCATCCCGCCGTTTCGCCGCCGAGCACAGCCTGCTGCTGACCGGCGCCACCGGCTTCCTCGGCGGCGCCGTCGCTGCCTGCCTGATCCAGGGCGGCCAGGCCGACGCGCTGCTGTTCCTGGTCCGCGCCGACTCCCCCGAGCAGGGCCTGGAGCGGCTGCGCGACAACCTGCGCCTGCATGCCGTGAGCGAGACCGCGCTGGAAGCGTTGAAGGCTGCACAGATCCTTTGCGGCGACCTGCTCGACACGCGGTGGCTGCAAACTGAACGCGCACGCCTGATGCGTGTCGAGCAGGTCATCAACTGCGCCGCCGTGGCCTCCTTCTCGAAGAACCCGACCATCTGGCCGGTGAACGTCGAGGGCACCTTCGCCTTTGCCCGCGCCATGAGCCAGTCGCGCAACCTCAAGCGCTTCCTCCACGTCGGCACGGCCATGTGCTGCGGCCCGCAGCGCGAATCGCCGGTGCGCGAGTCCTGGGATTTCCCCGACAGCGAAGAGCAACTGGTGGACTACACCGCGTCCAAGGCCGAGATCGAACGCCGCATGCGTGAAGAGCTGCCGAACCTGCCGCTGGTGGTGGCGCGCCCATCCATCGTGGTCGGTCATCGCGAGCTGGGTTGCCAGGCCTCGGGCAGCATCTTCTGGGTGTTCCGCATGGGCTTCGCCCTGGAGAGCTTCACCTGCGCGCTGGACGAGCAGATCGACGTGATCCCGGTGGACTACTGCGCCGAAGCCCTGGTGGCGCTGGCGCTGAAGCCAACGCTGGCGCACGGCCTGTACCACATCTCCGCCGGCCACGGCTCGTCCTGCACCTTCGGCGAGATCGACCGCGCCTACGCCCTGGCGCGTGGCGAAGAACCGGTGGGCGAGCGCTACCGCAAAGTCTCCGCGGACGACCTGCGCGAACTGGCCGGCAGCTTCGAAGCCCGCATCGGCAAGGCCAATCCCCGCCTGGTGCTGCGCGCCCTGCGCCTGTACAGCGGCTTCGCCGACCTCAACTACCTGTTCGACAACCAGCGCCTGCTGGACGAGGGCATAGCGCCGCCGCCGCGCTTCACCGAGTACGTGGACGTGTGCGTGGAGTCATCGCGCGAGGTGAGCATCCCGGCGCAGATGCTGTGGGATTTCAAATAGCGGGCGTGCGCCCCCCCCGCGTGGTTTTCTGGGTCCCCGCGTTCGCGGGGAAGACGCAGAAGAGAGGCGCGAAATGTGACTGTAGGAGCGACGGGGGCGCCTAGCCCTTGT
The DNA here is from genome assembly GCF_041409665.1 of Pseudomonas sp. QL9. Taxonomy (NCBI): domain Bacteria; kingdom Pseudomonadati; phylum Pseudomonadota; class Gammaproteobacteria; order Pseudomonadales; family Pseudomonadaceae; genus Pseudomonas; species Pseudomonas sp. QL9. The sequence goes on along the minus strand of NZ_CP166971.1, from coordinate 459,519 downwards.
CCGCGAAAAGAATCGCGGATGAGATCCGCTCCTACGGGAGCGAACGAACTCAGCGGTTGAACCGCTCAACCAGCGAGTACTGCTCCTGCGCCGTGCCGGTCAGCTCCTCGCTGAGCAGCGCGGTGCGCTGGGCTTCGCCGGAAGTCTGGTCGGCCAGCTGGGCGATGGTCGCGATGTTGCGGTTGATCTCCTCGGCCACCGCGCTTTGTTCCTCGGCTGCCGCAGCGATCTGGTGGGCCATGTCGGCGATGTTGGCCACCGAATCGCTGATGCCGACCAGCGCCTGGTCGGCCAGGAGCACGCGCTCCACACCTTCGTCGGCTTGGCGGCGGCCGGTCTCCATTGCGCTGACTGCGTTTTCGGCAGTCTGCTGCAACTTGGCGATCAGGCCGTGGATCTGCTCGGTGGATTCGGCGGTGCGCTGGGCCAGCGAACGCACCTCGTCGGCCACCACGGCGAAGCCGCGGCCCATCTCGCCGGCGCGGGCCGCTTCGATGGCGGCGTTGAGCGCCAGCAGGTTGGTCTGGTCGGCGATGCCCTTGATCACGTCGACTACGCCGCCGATCTCGTTGCTGTCCTGGGCCAGCTGGCTGACTGCCAGGCCGGTTTCACCCACCGAAGCGGACAAGCGCTCGATGGCTTCGCGGGTTTCGCTGGCGATGCTGCGGCCCTGGCGGGTCAGCTCGTTGGCCTGGCGGGTGGCGTCGGCGGTGCGTTGCACGTTGTTCGCCACTTCCTGGGTGGTCGCGGCCATCTCGTTGACGGCGGTGGCCACCTGGTCGGTCTCCACGCGCTGGCGCTCAAGGCCCGCCGAGCTGTGGTGCGCCAGGCTGTCGGCCTGGCGGGCCTGCTGGGTGAGCTGTTCGGCGGTGTCCTGCAGGCGCGTCAGGCAGGTCTTCAGGCGCGCTTCCTGGCTGAGGATCGACATTTCCAGGCGCGCCTGGGCGCCACGGCTGTCGGTGTACATCTGCGCGATCAGCGGGTCCGAGGTGGTCTGCTCGGCGAGGCGCAGCAGGCGCTTGAGGCCGCGCTGCTGCCAGCCCAGGCCGGCCAGGCCCAGCGGCACGGCGAGCAGGGCGGCGAGGAGGAAGCCCCAGTGCGAGTCCAGCCAGGTGCCGATGAGGAAGGCGACCTGGCTGGTGAGGATGAACGGCAGCCAGTCGAGCAGCACCGGTAGCCAGCGGTCGCGCGAGGGCACGGCCGACTTGCCGGCGGCGATGCGCTGGTACAGCGCCTGGGCGCGTTCCACCTGCTCGGCGGTGGGGCGCACGCGCACCGATTCGTAGCCGACGATCTCGTTGCGCTCGAAGACTGGCGTGACGTAGGCGTTGACCCAGTAGTGGTCGCCGTTCTTGCAGCGGTTCTTGACGATGCCCATCCACGGCCGGCCCTTCTTCAGGGTCTCCCACATGTGCGCGAACACCGCCGGCGGCACGTCCGGGTGGCGTACCAGGTTGTGCGGCGAGCCGAGCAGCTCTTCGCGCTCGAAGCCACTGATGGCGACGAAGGCGTCGTTGGCGTAGGTGATCACCCCGCGGTGGTCCGTGGTGGAGATCAGGCGCTGTTCGGCAGGGAAGGTGCGTTCACGCTGGGTGACCGGCTGGTTGTTGCGCATGTGGGGGACGTCCAGGAAGCGGCAGGTTCAGAGGGGGTATCGGCCGCTTCGACGAAAAGTTGAATGCGGTCACGCTTTTGGCGCTGGCATCATGGCGTGGAAGCAGATTGTAATCAAATTGACATTTGGTGGTATGGCAGCGCCCCGTGACCTTTTGGTCACGGGGCGCTCCGGCTTGGCCTCAGATCAGGCTGCGCAGCACGTAGTGAAGGATGCCGCCGGCCTTGAAGTACTCCACCTCGTTGAGGGTGTCGATGCGGCACAGTACGTCGAAGCTGTCCTGCTTGCCGTCCTCGCGGGTGACTTCCACCTTGAGGGTCATGTGCGGCTTCAGTTCTCCGTTCAGGCCGCGGATGTTCAGCACCTCCTTGCCCGTCAGGTTCAGCGACTTGCGCTCCTGGCCGCCGGTGAACTGCAGCGGCAGCACGCCCATGCCCACCAGGTTGGAACGGTGGATGCGCTCGAAGCTCTCGGCGATCACCGCCTTGACCCCGAGCAGGTTGGTGCCCTTGGCCGCCCAGTCGCGGGAGGAGCCGGTGCCGTATTCCTTGCCGGCGATGATCACCAGGGGCGTGCCGTCCTGCTGGTAGCGCATGGCGGCGTCGTAGATCGCCAGCTTGTCGCCGCTGGGCACGTGGATCGTGTTGCCGCCTTCCTCGCCGCCGAGCATCTCGTTCTTGATGCGGATGTTGGCGAAGGTGCCGCGCATCATCACTTCATGGTTGCCGCGTCGCGAGCCGTAGGAGTTGAAGTCGGCATAGGCCACGCCGTGCTCGCTCAGGTAGCGCCCGGCCGGGCTGTCTTTCTTGATATTGCCGGCGGGGGAGATGTGGTCGGTGGTCACCGAGTCGGCGAGCACCGCCAGTACCCGGGCCTTCTCGATGTCGGCGACTTTCGGCGGCGCCTCGGCGATGTGCTCGAAGAACGGCGGATGCTGGATATAGGTGGAGTCGGCCTGCCAGACGTAGGTCTTCGCCTGCGGCACCTGGATCGCCCGCCATTTCTCGTCGCCCTGGAAGACCTCGGCGTACTCCTTGTGGAACATCGCGGTGTCGACCTTCTGGATGGCCGCGGCGATCTCCTGCTGGCTCGGCCAGATGTCCTTCAGGTAAACCGGCTTGCCGTCCTTGCCGGTGCCCAGCGGGTCCTTCGCCAGGTCCAGGCGCACGCTGCCGGCCAGGGCGTAGGCCACCACCAGGGGCGGGGAGGCCAGCCAGTTGGTCTTCACCAGCGGGTGCACGCGGCCTTCGAAGTTGCGGTTGCCGGAGAGCACCGAAGCCACCGTCAGGTCGGCTTGCTGGACGGCCTTCTCGATGGGGTCGAGCAGCGGCCCGGAGTTGCCGATGCAGGTGGTGCAGCCATAGCCGACCAGGTCGAAGCCCAGCTCATCGAGGTACTGCGTCAGCCCGGCGGCCTTGAAGTAGTCGGTGACCACCTTGGAACCGGGCGCCAGCGAGCTCTTCACCCAGGGCTTGCGCTGCAGGCCTTTCTCCAGCGCCTTCTTCGCCAGCAGGCCGGCGGCCATCATCACGCTGGGGTTGGAGGTGTTGGTGCAGGAGGTGATGGCGGCGATGACCACGGCGCCGTCTTCCAGGCGATGGGTCTTGCCGTCGTGCTGGTAGTCGACGGCCGAGGCGTGGCTGGTTGCCGACTTGGGTTGCAGTGCGGTGAAGTCGTCGAAGGCTTGCGCCACCTGGCCCAGCGACACGCGGTCCTGCGGGCGCTTGGGCCCGGCGAGGCTGGCTTCGACGTCGCCCAGGTCGAGCTGCAGGGCGTCGGTGAACAGCGGCTCCTGGCCCGGCTCGCGCCACAGCCCCTGGGCCTTGCAGTAGGCCTCGACCAGTTGCACGGTCTGCTCCGGGCGGCCGGACAGGCGCAGGTAACCCAGGGTGATCTCGTCCACCGGGAAGAAGCCGCAGGTGGCGCCGTATTCCGGGGCCATGTTGGCGATGGTCGCGCGGTCGGCCAGCGGCAGGTCGGCGAGGCCGTCGCCGTAGAACTCGACGAATTTCCCTACCACGCCCTTCTTGCGCAGCATCTGGGTGACGGTGAGCACCAGGTCGGTGGCGGTGATGCCTTCCTTCAACTTGCCGGTGAGCTTGAAGCCGATCACCTCGGGAATCAGCATCGACACCGGCTGGCCAAGCATGGCCGCCTCCGCCTCGATGCCGCCGACGCCCCAGCCGAGCACGCCCAGGCCATTGATCATGGTGGTGTGCGAATCGGTGCCAACCAGGGTGTCGGGGAAGGCGTAGGTCTTGCCGTCTTCGTCCTTGGTCCAGACGGTGCGACCGAGGTATTCCAGGTTGACCTGGTGGCAGATGCCGGTGCCCGGCGGCACCACGCGGAAGTTGTCGAAGGCGTTCTGCCCCCAGCGCAGGAAGGCGTAGCGCTCGCCGTTGCGCTGCATCTCGATCTCGACGTTCTCGCCGAACGCGGCAGGGCTGGCGTAGCGGTCGACCATCACCGAGTGGTCGATGACCAGGTCGACCGGGGAGAGCGGGTTGATCTTCTGTGGGTCGCCGCCGGCCTTGGCCACGGCGGCGCGCATGGCGGCCAGGTCGACCACCGCCGGCACGCCGGTGAAGTCCTGCATCAGCACCCGCGCCGGGCGGTACTGGATCTCGCGCTCGGAGCTGCGGGTCTGCAGCCAGCCGGCGAGGGCGCGCAGGTCGTCGGCGTTGACCGTGTGGTTGTCTTCCCAGCGCAGCAGGTTTTCCAGCAGCACCTTGAGCGACTTCGGCAGCTTCTCCAGGTCGCCCAGCTGCTTCGCCGCTTCCGGGAGGCTGTAGTAGTGGTAGGTCTTGCCACCCACCGCGAGGGTGCGCAGGCTGTTCAGGCTGTCCACTGCAGGCATGACATTCTCCTCAGGCTGATTGGCCGTCGGCGCTGCACGGAGGCGTCGACGGCGAGCGATGCTGCGTCCTTCAGAAATTTCGCAGGCAATCGCGTCGAAACACTCAAGCTAGACCCCGCAGGCGGGTCCCGCCACGACCGGTGGGCCGCTCGGGCGGCGAATCCGGGTGAAAGCCGCGGCGCCAGGCACTATAGTGCGCGGCCGAGGAGACACCCCGATGAACACCCTGTTACTGCATTGCCGTCCGGGCTTCGAAAACGAAGTCTGCGCCGAGATTTCCGAACGCGCCGCCGAGCTGGAAGTGGCCGGCTACGCCCGGGCCAAGCCCGCTACCGCGTACGCCGAATTCGTCTGCCAGGATGCCGATGGCGCCGAGCTGCTGATGCGCCGCCTGCGCTTTTCCGAGCTGATCTTCCCGCGCCAGTGGGCGCGCGGCAGCTTCGTCCCGCTGCCCGAGCAGGACCGCATCGGCGCGCTGCTCGAAGTGCTGGCCGACTATCCGCAATGCGGCAGCCTCTGGCTGGAAGTCTTCGACAGCAACGAAGGCAAGGAGCTATCGACCTTCTGCCGCAAGTTCGAGAAACCCCTGCGCGCCGCCCTGACCAAGGCCGGCCGCCTGCGCGAGGACCCGAGCCTGCCGCGCCTGCTGCTGACCTTCCGCTCCGGCCGCGAGGTCTTCGTCGGCCTGGCCGGCCCGCGCAACAGCGCCATGTGGCCGATGGGCATCCCGCGCCTGAAGTTCCCCCGCGAGGCGCCCAGCCGTTCCACGCTCAAGCTGGAAGAGGCCTGGCACCACTTCATCCCGCGCCAGGATTGGGACAAGCGCCTGGCGCCGGGCATGCTCGCCGTCGACCTGGGCGCCGCCCCCGGCGGCTGGACCTGGCAGCTGGTGAACCGGGAGATGCGGGTGATCGCCGTGGACAACGGGCCGATGGCGGAGAACCTGATCTATTCCGGCCTGGTCGATCACCAGCGCGCGGACGGCTACGTGTTCCGCCCGCGGCAGATGGTCGACTGGATGGTCTGCGACATCGTCGAGAAGCCGGCGCGCACCGGTTCGCTGATCGAGACCTGGATCGGCGAGGGGCTGTGCCGCGAGGCGGTGGTCAACCTCAAGCTGCCGATGAAGCAGCGCTACGCCGAGGTGCGCAAGATCCTCGGCCGCCTGGAACAGGCGTTCCAGGAGCGCGGGCTGCGCGTGGCCATCGGCTGCAAGCAGCTCTACCACGACCGGGAAGAGGTCACCTGCCACCTGCGGCGTCTGTAATTTCTGAAGGAGAAATCCGACTTTCGGTGACTTGTCCTACAGGCGCGCATTGACCATGCTGTGCGGCGCCTGCCACCACGGAGTCGGTCGTGAAGCGAAAGTTGCCCTCACTGCTGGGCAGTTACAGCCGCATGTTGTTGCCGCGCCGAGGACTGGGGCGCGGCGAGCGCCTGCCTTACCTGGCCATGGACAGCCACAGCCTGCGCCTGGACCTGGGCCATCTGCGCGCCTATCGCCAGCATTTCGGCCTCGATCCGGCGCTGGGCGTGCCGCTGCTCTACCCGCAGGTGATCTGCCTGCCGCTGCACCTGCGCCTGCTCAGCCGCTCGCGCATGCCGCTCTCGGTGCTCGGGTTGATCCACCTGCGCAGCCACATCCAGCGCTACCGCCATCTGCATGAAAGCGACCAGTTGCTCGTCGACTGCCGCATCCTCACCAGCCGGCGTGGCCCGCTGGGCCTGGAGGTCGACGTGGCCACCGAGGTCTGGCACCAGGACATGCTCTACTGGCAGTCGATCACCACCTACCTGCGCCGCGGCGATTTCCTCGATGCCCACGCCGAACCCGACCCGCTGCCCGAGCGTGCCCTCTGGGAAACCCTGGAAGCCCCGCCGCATCCGGGCGTTCAGTGGCGCGTGCCGAAGATCGCCGGCTGGCGCTATGCCGGCCTGAGCGGCGACTTCAACCCGCTGCACCTGTCGCGCTTCATGGCCTCGCACTACGGCTTTGGCAAACCCTTCGCCCACGGCATGTGGAGCCTGGCGCGCAGCCTGACCGGCCGGCGCCTGGCCGAGCACGTGCGGCTGGACGTGCACTTCAAGGCGCCGCTGCCGCTGGGCAGCCAGGTGCGCCAGAGCCATCGTGTGCAAGGGCAGAAGGAGCAATGGGCGTTGCTGCCGGCGGATGCCGAAGGGCCGGCCATGCTGCTCGCCCAGCTCGACGAGGCGCCCGCCGCGCCGCTGCGCTGATCAGGGCTGGGTAGCCACTCGCGGCACCAGTGGCAGCAGGGCGGGCAATTGCACTTCGCCCTGCAGGTCCACCGCGCTCAGGCGCCAGGAGCTGTTGAACAGGTACTGGCCGCTGAAACCGCGCACCAGCAGCCCAAGCTCGTCGCCCGGCGCCAGGCTCGCGCTCACCGCATTGAGCTTGGTGCTGCCACTGTTCATCAGCGGTTTCACCTGTTCGTCGAGGATGCGCGTGCTTCCTTTGGCATCCCGCACCGCCAGCGAAGCGAAAAGCAGGGCGTCCTTGCCCTGGCCCAGGGGCTCTGTGAGGCGCACTTCGGCGGAGCCGAGCAGTGCGCTGGATTCGTCGATGCGCTTGAGCGCAATGAAGGTCGAGCTCTGCAGCCAGCCACTGGTGCCGGGGCGGATGCGCGTGGCCGGCAGTGCCACGGTCGGCCCGGGATGCGGCAGGTCGTCCAGCGCCAGGCCCTGGTCGAGGTTCAGGCTGATGCACAGCGAAGGCACGCTGTCGGCGGCGCCGGGGCGCTGGCGCAGCTTTTCCTCGTACCAGGCGAGGATGCCCTGGTAGAGGTTGATGGCGCGCTCGCCGCAATGGATCACCGGTTCGTTGTTGAACGGCGGCAGGCCGCTCCAGGCTTGCAGCGGCGGCGGCAGGATGTGCCCACCTTGCATGCCGAGCAGGCGCACGTCGGTATCGCCCTGGCGCAGGCACTGGCGGATCTGCAGGCCCTGGTCGAGGGGGAAGAGGGTGTCGCGCAGGCCCTGGATCAGCAGCGCGTCGGCGTGTGGACGGCGGCCTTCGGCGCAGTAGCGCGCCAGGCTGTGGTCGGCGAGTTCCGCCTGCACCGGCGCGGTCATGCGCCCGCTGGCGGTCTGCAGGTAATCGGCCTGGGCGAACTTGCCCAGGTCGTAGCCGGTGGCGATCCCCAGGCTGAGCAGCACGCCGCCCCAGCCGATCTTCAACTGGCCGTCCGGGGCCAGGGCGTCGCTCAGGTCGTACCAGGTGGCGATCGGGACTATGGCGTCGATGCGCTTGTCCTCGGCGGCGGCCAGCAGCTGCACGGCGCCGCCGTAGCTCTCGCCGAGCATGCCCACGCGCGGGTCGCCGGGTGCGTCCATGCGCAGTTGTGGCAGGTGTTGCGCGGCCCAGTCGATCACCGCGCTGGCGTCGCTCACCTCGAAGCGCGGGTCCATCATCTCGATGCGCCCGTCGCTGCCGCCCCAGCCGCGCTGGTCGTAGCTGACCACCCAGTAGCCGGCCTTCCAGGCCTTGAGCGCGGCGCGTCCGGACATCATGGTCTTGCCATAGAAGCCGTCCGGCCCGGTGACCCGCCAGCCACCCCAGCCGTGGGTGTGGACGATCAGCGGCACCGTCTCGCCGGCCTTGAGCGCCGGCTGGAACACCGTGGCCGACAGGCGAGTGCCGTCGCGGGCGAGGATCACCGCGTCATAGGAGGTCGCCGGCAGATCCTGGCCACGGTTGGCGGCGTAGTCGGGCAACTGGTCGCGGGCGGCGCAGCCACTGAGCAGCAGGACCAGGCAGAGCAGGGCGGGCAGGCGCATGCGGCGGGACATCCGGTGTCGGGGAGGGCGTCGAGCTTAGCCCGGTGAAGGCACGCGGCCAGCCCGACCAAAGGTTGGCGCCATGCCGTTCGCCCGCCACGCGTGACCGCGCGGGGCGCTTTGCGCGACAATGCGGCCCATTCGATTTGCGGAGTTGCTCCATGTCCCAGCCTGTCGACGCCATCCTCGACGCCACCGGCCTGAACTGCCCCGAGCCGGTCATGATGCTGCACAACAAGGTGCGCGACCTGCCGGCCGGCGGCCTGCTCAAGGTCATAGCCACCGACCCCTCCACCCGTCGCGACATTCCCAAGTTCTGCGTGTTCCTCGGCCATGAACTGGTCGAGCAGCAGGAAGAGGCCGGCACCTACCTCTACTGGATTCGCAAGAAGGCCGACTGAGGCAGCGCGTGCCGGTTTCAGGCCGGCGCGGTGCGGGTCAGCTGTTCGAGCAGTTCCAGGTCGGTGTTCATCCCGGAGGTCTCGCGGATGCGCGCCAGGATCTCCTTCTTCAGCGCGATGAATTCCGCCGTCAGCTTCATGTCCTGGTTGCGCTCGGCCGGCAGCGGCACCTCGTAGATGCTGTCGATGCGCCCCGGGCGTGGCGCCATCAGCACGACGCGGCCGCCCAGGTAGATGGCTTCCTCGACGTCGTGGGTGACGAACAGGATGGTGCTCTTCTCCAGCCGATGCACATGGCGGATCAGGTCGTGCATCACCTCGCGGGTCTGCGCGTCCAGCGCGCCGAAAGGCTCGTCCATCAGCAGGATCTGCGGCTTGGGCATCAGCGCGCGGGCGATGGCCACGCGCTGTTGCATGCCGCCGGAAAGCTGGTTGGGGTAAGCGTTGGCGAAGGCCTTCAGGCCCATCAGGGTGAGCAGCGCATCGGCGCGGCCGCTGGCCACTTCGACGTCTGCGTCGCCGCGCACGGTGTCGGACACCACCTTCAGCTGCCGGCAGAACTTGATGTTCTCCATCACCCGCAGCCAGGGGTAGAGGCTGTAGTGCTGGAACACCATGGCGCGGTCGATGCCCGGTCCGTCGATGGCGCGGCCCTCGACCAGAATCTGCCCGGCGCTGTGCCGCTCCAGCCCGCCGATGCTGCGCAGCAGGGTGGACTTGCCGCAGCCGGAGGCGCCGACGAAAGTGATGAACTCGTTCTCGCGGATGTCCAGGCTGACGTCCTGCAGCGCCTGGACGTTGCGGCCACCGCCGGTGAAGACCTTGCTGACGTTGCGGATGCGGATTTTCGAATCGTGCATGGCGCTTACCTCTTCAACCAGGGGAAGGCTGCACGACCGAGCCAGCGGAACGCCTGGTCGGTGAGCAGGCCGATGACGCCGATCAGCAGGATGCCGGCGAAGATTTTGTCGGTCTGCATGTAGCGCTGCGCCTTGAGGATCGCGTAGCCCAGGCCCGAGTTGGCGGCGACCAGCTCGGCCACCACCAGGTAGGTCCAGGCCCAGCCGCAGGTGATGCGCAGGGTGTCGAGCAGCGCCGGGCGCGCCGAGGGCAGGATCACCAGTTTCACCACCTCGCTGCGCGAAGCGCCCATGGTCTGCGCCGCCTCGATCTGCGCCATGGGCACCCGACGCACGTCCTCGGCGACCATCAGGACCATCTGGAAGAAGGTGCCGATGAAGATGATCAGCACCTTGGAGCCCTCGTCGATGCCGACCCAGAGCATCACCAGCGGGATGAAGGCCACCGCCGGCATGTAGCGGATGAAGTCGGTGAGCGGTTCGAGGAACGCCTGCACCGGGCGGTAGGTGCCGATATAGAGGCCCAGCGGCAGGGCGATCACCGCCGAGGCGAGAAAGCCCGCCATGACCCGCCAGACGCTGATGCCGATGTCGCCGAGCAGGCCTTCCTCGCTCCACCAGTGGCCGGTGCGCAGCACCACCGCTTCCGGGCTGGGGAGGAACATTGCATTGCTCAGCCCGAGCGCCGTCCAGGCCCACCAGAGCAGCAGCGGCAAAAGCAGGCCGCCGGCGGCCAGCGCCCAGACGGCGCCGCGCGGCAGCTCGCCGCGAATGCTCCACCAACTGGCGCGGGGCGGCGCGCCGGCCGGGGTTTCGGGAAGGACCTGGTGAGCGGTCATGGGCATACCTCCGTCTAGGACATGGGATCGGGTGCGACCTTCCAGCCGCCTGCCGGTGGCTTTGCGCCAAGGTGCGCCAGGCAGGTGGCGCCGAATAATTCGGCGGGGCGGTCGGGATCGGCTTCGGCTGGCAGCAACGCGGCGCCAATGCGCGCGGGCAGGGTGGACAACTCGATGCGCCAGGGCGTGAGGCCGCCGTGGTGGCGGCCGAAGGAAAGCTCGAAGTCCAGCCAGCCCGGGTCCTGCGCGGCCAGTTCGGCGAGATCGGCGCCTTCGGGCGCGGTGCGCGGCAGCCCGGCGGCGAACAGGAAGCAATCGCCTGCCAGCAGCAGGCAACCCTGGCGGCCATCGGCGCTATGCAGCCAACTGCCCCAGTTGCGCCCGACAGATTCCGGCAGGCGCTCCCAGACCTCGTGGTAGCTGCCGTCGAGGCCGTCTTCGAGCAGGTACTCGCTGTTCTCGAAACGCATGAGGCCGATGTCGTCCTCGCCGGTGGCCGGGCGGAAGTCGATCAGCCGATGCCACTGGCAGCGGTCGCCGACGATCTCGGTGACGCCGGCGAATCCGGCCTGGGTTGCGCACTCGGCGGCGCTGGCGGGCGCCGGCAGGGGAATCCGCAGGTCGGCGAACAGCCGCGAAGTCTGCAGCCAGTACACCCGCGTGCTGGTGTCGCGCTTGCCGGCGGTGGTGGTCAGCAGCGTGCGCTGCCACACGCCCAGGTAAGTCTCGGGCACCGGCTTCATGCGTGGTACTCCGGGAAGCGCTTGAGGCTCTGGTAGAAGGCCATGTCGTGGTTCGGCCAGAGCTGCCCGCCGGTCTCGCCGGCCAGTGCCTTCAGCTTGCGGATGCTGTCGATGGCCATGTCCTCGCGGTCCTGCCAGAGGGTGCCGGGGGCGATTTCCTGGTCGAGGTTTTCCTGCAGGTCGGCGGCGTCGCCAGCGAGGATCACCGGGCGGCCCTCGGGCAGCTCGATCAGCAGCGACATGTGCCCGGCGGTGTGGCCGGGCGTGGCGATGGCGCGCACGCCGGGGACCAGGTCGTACTCGCCGGTCTGCACCTTCCAGCGGTAATCGCCGGCGAAGTCGTCGAAGAAGTAGGCGTCGTCGGCCTGGGCGCGGGCGGCGGCCAACTCGTCGGCGTGCACGTGGACCTCGGCGCCGCAGACCTCGCAGAGCCCGCCGCAATGGTCGAAGTGCAGGTGGCCGAGGAACACCAGGTCGATGTCCGCCGGGGTCAGCCCGAGCCGCGCGAAGTGTGCCGGCAGGCGCTGTTCCTCGGTCATCTGCGGCGGGTCCATGGAGAAGCCGCCGTACCAGCGTTCGCGCAGCGCCGGGTCGTGGATCTTGCGGTAGTCGCAGCCGACGTCGTAGAGGATGCGGCCCTGGCGGGTCTCGATCAGGTAGGCGAGGATCGGCGCCTGGATCTGGATGCCATGGCCGCGTTGCCAGGTGGAAACCGACTTGTCGTAGCGGTGGGTGGCGGTCAGCAGCGGCCACAGGCGGGTCACTTGGGTCATCGCGGGGTCTCCCATTCGGCGAGCAGGGTTTGGCTGTCGAGGATACGGCCGAACACGCCGCCTTCCACCCCCACCATCTCCAGCGCCGCTTCGTGCAGGTGCGGATAGGCCGAGCCGCAGGCGTCGCCCACCAGCGTGCAGGCGAAGCCCAGGTCCACCGCCTGGCGCAGCGTGGAGCTGACGCAGACTTCGGTGGTCACACCGCACAGCACCAGTTCCTCGACCCCGGCATTGCACAGCAGCAGCTCAAGATCGGTATGCGCGAAGGCGCTGTAGCCGGGCTTGTCGATCACCGGCTCGCCCGGCAGCGGGCGCAACTCGTCGATCAGGTCGTGGCCGTATTCACCGCGCACCAGCAGGCGCCCGAGCGGGCCTGGGTGGCCGATGGGTGCGCCGGCATTCTCGGCGCGCCGGCGCTTGTATTCGGGCAGGTCGGAGAGGTCCGGGCGATGGCCTTCGCGGGTGTGCACCACGAGCATCCCCAAGGCCCGCGCGCCTTCGAGCAGACGCAGGATCGCCGGGATGGGTGCGCGCAGGCGGCCGATGTCGAGGCCCGCGCGGTCGGCATAGCCGCCAGGCGCGCAGAAGTCGCGCTGCATGTCGATGACGATCAGCGCGCGCCTCATCCAAGGAACTCCGTGCGGATCGCTGCAGCAATTCCCTCGCAGATGTCCATGGCCATGCGCGCGCCTTTCTCCGCGCTGGCGCCACGCGCCGAAGAGAGCACGCCGGACGGCGGCACCCACTCGGTGCGCGATGGGTAGATGTCGTAGGGCGGGAAGTCCGCCGGGCCGTCGTCGGGGATCAGGTCCAGGCGCACCAGCTGCGGCAGGTAATGCAGCATCAGCGAGGTCTCGATCACCGCCGCGTGCTCCAGGGCGAAGCCGGGGAAACCGTCGGGGAATACCGCGTCGAGCGTCGCCTGGGTGCAGAAGTCCCAGTGCTCCAGGCGCATCACCCGCAGCGGGTGGCCTTCGCCCAGCTCGCGCAGGGCGAGCTGGATGCCCTCGGTGAGGAACCACTGGTTCTCGTAGTGCCCATCCACCAGCACCAGGCGGGTGACGCCGTGGCGGGCGAACTCGCGTACGGCATCGCGCACCAGCGCTACCAGCGTTTGCCCGTCGAGGCTGGTGGTGCCGCAGAAGTGTTGGCCGCCGCCGCACTTGGGCTGCGACTTGTAGCCATAGGAGAGCGCCGGGGCGACCAGCGCACCAAGCCGCGCGGCGACGTCCTCGGCAATCGCGCTGGCGAGCAGCGCGTCGGTGCCCAGCGGCAGGTGCGGGCCGTGTTGCTCGGTGGCGCCGCAGGGCAGCAGTACCACGGTGGCGTCCTCGCGCACGCGGCGCGCGTATTCGACCCAGCTGAGCTGGTCCATGCGAACGGTGGTCACGGGCTTACCTCGCTAGCAGAAGGGAAGGAATCACGCGGCGGTCGCGCGGCGATCAGCGCGGCGGCCAGCACCAGGGCGCCGCCGAGCCATTCGCCGACACCGAGCTCGCGCTCTCCGAAGGCAGCGGCGGTGAGCACCGAGACCAGCAGTTCGATCACCACCAGCACCGCCGCGCGGCTCGCCTCTACATGGCTGAAGCCGTACTGCGCGGCGCCCATGGCGGCGAGCCAGAACAGGCCGAAGGCGGCGATCTGCAGCCAGGTTCCGGCGTCAGCAGAGGGCAGGGCGGTGCCATCGAGCAGGCAGAAGAGGGCGGCGCAAGCGGCGCTGCCAATGAATGCGGCCATCGCCTTGCTCGCCAGCGGGACCTGCTCGGCGGCGCGGGTGGCCAGGTTGTTCAGGGCGAAGGCGAAGCCGGCGGAGAGCGCCAGCCAGTCGCTGGCGGTCAGCGCGGCGAAGGTGTTGCGGTTCACGCCCAGGGTCAGGGCGATGCCGACCAGGGCGAGCAGCAGGGCGCCGATGCGCACGGCATCCAGGCGCTCGCCGAGCAGCAACCAGCCACCCAGCAGGCCCCAGGCCGGGGCCAGGTAGAACAGCAGCATGCTGCGCACCACGTCGCCTTCGGAGAGCGCGCCGACCAGCCCGGCAGTAGCCCAGCCGCCGCAGAGCACGATGCCGAGCAAGGCGCTGCGTTGCGGCCACCATGCACGGCGCTGGCGATAGAGCACTGCGAGCGTCGGCAGGCTGAGCAGGCCGAAGGTGTAGAGCACCATGGGCATGCCGGCCAGGCCGAGCCCGGCGAAGTGCGCCAGCGGCATCCAGCCCAGCCCCCAGAGGGCGGCGCCGAGCAGCAGCACGGCCTCTGCGCGCATGTTCACACCGCCGTCAGGAAGGACACGCCAACTGCGCCGTAGAAATCGTCGGCACGCCGTTCGCCGCTGGACTCGACCACCCCGTAGTCGTCGTCGAGCACGCGGCGCAGGCGGTGCTGGTGGAAGCTCTTGAACAGCAGGTGCATCGGCAGCACCTGGGCGTAGCCGTCGCCATACAGCTCGTGGTGCAGCTTGCGCAGGCGATACCAGGGCGCCACCGGCTTCTCGTGGTGCGCGTTGTGGTAGGCGAAGTTGAGCAGCAGCAGGTCGAGCACCGGCCAGCGCACCGAGACCACGTTGGTGTAGGTGTTCATCTGCTCGTAGGCGCGGTCGCGCTGCTTGTCCTCGGGAATGCGCGCGTCGTCTTCCAGCACCGCGAAGGCGTCGTACGTGTGCTGGTAGGCATCGGTGAAGCGCAGCACGACGATCATCAGCGACCAGGCGACGAAGTAGAGCAGCAGCGCCTTGATCGACACAGCGGCGACGACGCCGAAGATCGCCCCGCGCACCAGCAGGGTGAGCAGCACGCGGCGGCGGTTGGCGCGGTGCTTGTCGCTGCTGCTGATGAAGGGCAGCAGGATCACGTAGTAATGCATGATCAGCTCGACCGCCGGGATGTACGCCCACTCGGCGGCCAGCACCAGCTTGCGCAGCCAGCCGGGGCAGCGCTTGAGGAAAACCTTGGTGTCGAAGGTGATGACGTCGGCGCGATCGACGTGGTGGCGCATGTGCTTGCGCCGCAGGTCCTGGAACGTGGCGTAGCAGCTACCGCAAATCCAGCTGCACAGTTCGCCCGCACGGTTGTTGTTCTTCGGCTCGGCGAAGATGGTGCCGTGGGCGAATTCGTGGATCAGGTAGGCCGCGACAATCATCGCGTGCGCCAGCAGCAGCGTGCCGAGCAGGTTCAGCGTCCAGTGCCCGGCGAACAGCAGGGCGAAGCCGGCGAAATAGCCGCCGAAGGCATAGGCCAGCGCCAGGCTGTTGGGCAGGCGGCCGTCGGCGTAGCGATACAGGGATGCGGACATGGAATCCTCCGGGCGCGCCCCGCCGTCCCGGGCGGGGCGCGGGTGGGTCACTTGGCCATGGCTTGCACGAAGCTGGCGTCGAAGGTCTGGGCGAAGTCGGGGATTGCCGGGATCTGCCCGTTGTCCTTGAGCAGCTGGGCGATCACCGCGCCGCTGCCGAAGAACGAGCTGGTGGCGTCGGACTTCTCGAAGTTCTTGCCCATCTCGGCCAGCGGGATGTTGTACACGCCGCTCATCTGCGACTTGGCCTCGGCGGCGCTGACGCCGAGCACCTTGCCGATGATCTCGGCGGATTCGTCCGGGTGGCTCTGCATGTAGGCCAGGCCGTCGACGTAGCCCTGGATCATCGCCTTGATCGCCGCCTGGCGCTTGGCGATGGTCTTGGCGTCGAACACCAGCACGTCGGTGATCAGGCCGGGCGCCTGCTTGGACGAATAGACGACGTGGAACTTGCTGCCGGGCATGCCGAGGATCTGCGACACGTTCGGCTCGTAGGTCACGCCGATCGGCAGGCTGCCCGAAGCCATGGCGCCGGGGATGGCTTCCGGGGTCATGTTCAGCGGGTCGATGTCCTTGGCGGTCAGCCCGTTGCTCTTGAGCGCGTAGGCGAGGAGGAAGTCCGAAGGCGAGAGCGGGTTGAAGCCGATCTTCTTGCCCTTGAACTGGTCGACCGAGGTGATCGACTTGTCCGCGACGATGGCGTCGCCGCCGTTGGAGAAGTCGATGGGCATCACCACCTTGTAGGCCTGCCCCTTGGCCACGCCGCCGACCACCTGGTCGTAGGTCAGCATGCCGCCGTCCAGCGCGCCGCCGGCGATGGCGGTGGGAATCAGCGCGGGGTCGTTGAAGAACTGCAGCTGCACACTGAGCCCGTGGGCCTTGTACAGATTGAGCTTGTCGGCGACGTAGAAGGGCGCGTAACCGGCCCAGACGACGGTGCCGATCTTGAGTTTTTCCGCGGCTTGAACGGTGAACGGCAGGACGACGGCGGCGGTGGCCAGACAGGCACCGAGCAGGGTCTTGCGCAGGGAACGCAGGGAAAGCGGCTGGGTCATGGCATTGCTCCTACACGTTGGAAATCGGCACGGGATGACGTCACGTCTCCCGGGCTTTTCTCCCGCCGTGTAACCCTGTCCTTAGGGCCGGAAAACTCTCGGACCAGCCATCCACGCAAGGTGGACCGGAACCCTAGTTCGCCTCTGGTGCAACTCCAGTGTGCCGAGCTTCGTGAGCGCCGCTGGCCACGCCGGCGGGGACTCATCCCGTTCGCAGGGACAGGAGCAAGTCCGGTGCCAGGTTTCTCATCGCGGTGATAAGTCGTTGTCGCTCAATGACTTGTCATGACGAAGGGCGGACAGCTGCGCCTGCGCGGTGCATGAACTTTGCACCAAGTGCTGGCAGACGGGCAGGGGCGGTGCCTTCGGAAGAGGCAGGCGGCCACCTGCGCGAAGCAGCGGTTGCGAGGCTCATTGCCCCTGGCGCAAGCGCTTGAGCTCGGTGGTCAGCCAGGTGCTGGCCTCCTGTTTACCGCCCGGGCAACTGACCTGGTAAGGCTTGCCGCTCATGCTGCTTTTGCTGGCGGCGCGCTCGATGAAGTCTTCGGCGCTGTTCACCAGGTCCTTGTTCTCCAGGTAGTCGAGCTTTTGCTGCAGATGAGCGCGGGCCTTGCTGCCCGAATACTCGCTGCCATTGCGGATGAACTGGCAATCGCTGTGCTCGACGAAGTTGAGCAGTGCATCGATCTCCGCAGTGGCCTTGGGGCTGGGTGCGGCCTGGAGAGCCAGCGAGGAAAGGCAGAGCAGCAGGGGGAGTAGGTTACGAATCTGACGCATAACGTGTCCTTCTTGGCAGTGAGGCATGACAAAGGTGCCGGTATTTGCGGGGCAGAGCGCCGAGAGGTGATCTAACCATCAAGTGTTGTTGGCGGTGCTGTTCTACGCATCGCCGTAAAGTACCCATCTCACGGATTCAGGACCTTTGGTGACCTTGTCCGGCAGGGGCCACAGGCGGGTGTAGCGACGTTCGATCACCAGAGTGGGCATGCGCTCGCCTTGTTGGAATCGGCGAATGGTGCTGCCTTCGACGGTCGACCAGTAATTGTCCACGCCGATGATCTGCCAGTAGCCGCTGCGCGGGCAGGCTTCGCCACTGTTGCAAATGGGCTCCGGCGAACGGGCGCGAACGAAGGCGGGCGAACCGGGCATGGGGCGACCGGTCTTTGGGTCCAGCAGCTTGGCCTTGGCCAGTTCCTGGATCAGCGACTCGCTGGGTTTGGGCGGTTGGATATTGGCCTTGCGCTCTTCCACCCACTTCAGCTTGCCATCCCACGGCGGCAACTTGGCCGGCGGTAGCGGAACGATTTCGTTGATCTCGGGGACTTTGGGTTGGGCGTAGGAATAGCCCGAAAGCATGTTGCCGATTTTCTCGTAACGTTCGGTGCGCTCGTGGTCTTCAGGTTGGCCAATGTAATTCAGCTCGTCCGTTGCCTTAGGCCCCCGAAAACCATACTCCAAGAAACTTGCAGAAGTTTCATCACCAGCTGCTACGCCTAATTGGAATGCTTCGAGAGCCGTTTGAAAGTGCTTATTTCCTTTTAGATATACGCCGAGATTCAGTGCTGCTTCGCCGTGTCCCTGCTCAGCCGCACACCAATACAACTGAAGCGCGATTTCCGGAGCCATATTGCTCGGCTCCAGTTTGTCACCAACGTAGTATTGAGCTTCTGCATTACCTTCGTCGGCTGCTTTACGGAAGTAACGCAGGGCCATTTCCGGATCCTTTTGCAATCCGGCTGAGCCTTGTTGCAGGAAGTAGCCGATGAAGAAGTAACCTCGGGCCACCTTCGCATCGATCAGTCGCTGGCTCATACGTAGGTGCTCGGCGCCTTTAAGCGTGTAGTGCCCGCGCATCGCACCGTTCTGCAGATTGATATTGGCCTTGTAATGGTCGTTCTCGCTAGCAATTCGGTAGAGCCGCTCAATCTCCGCATACACACTGGGCTCTTGTTTGAGCAGGTTGTTCTTTTCCAGCCAGCGGGCATATTGGAACAGCACATCGCTGTCCGCCGAAGGGGCGGGGATAGTCTCGTATTTGCAAGTAAAGGCGAGGTTGGCCTTGGTCTGTGAAAGCCTGTCCACGTGAAAGTCCTTCTTCGGATAGGTAACAGAATTGCTGGCGCTGCAAGCGGCCAATAGCAGACTGGAAAGCAGCAGGAGACGGCGCATCAGTCGAGATTCCACAGGGTTGATTTTCCATAATGGAACTCCACAAGCGAGGCATAGGGACTATTCCTCTGCTCTTTGTCGCCTTGGCGCCTTCGGTTTTCCTTGATTATTTTTTTCCAAGCGTCGAATGCATCCTTCGGCTGATCCTGCGCCCCCATCCCCGCCGTATGTAGCTCCCACAACCGCCGCCGCAGCGCCTGGGTCACGCTCGCCCACTCGTGGGCAATGTTCAGTTCGCTATCCACTTCCATGCTGCGGGTATTGAGGTTGGCCGAGCCGTGGGTGGTGAAGACGTCGTTGACGATCATCAGCTTGGAGTGGATGTACACCGGCATCCACGGCTTGCTCGGCGGGGAGTCGGGAGCTACCAGCGAGCAGACGTGGACCTTCAGGCCGGGGATGTCCTGCGAGTGGACGGTGCTCTGTTCGATGGCCTTGATCTCCTCGCCATAGCGAGCCTCCCACTCGGCGAGCTGCCACTTGCCATAGAAGTCCTTGGGCCCATCCGGGCGCGGCTTCGGTGGCGCCGCTTGCTTCGCCTCGTCGATGAGCATCTGCTTGGTCACCTCGGGGATGGTGTCGGCGCGGCCCAGGCATTCGAGCATGCGCTGGGTATTGACTGTGCCCTTGCCCATGCCCTCGTCGGTGTCGTTGGTGACCACGAACAGGTGCACGTTGCCGTGCTCTTCCGGCTTGCGGCCCATGCGCATCTGCGCGTCGACCGTTTTCTTCAGCGCCTCGGCGAACGGTGGCCAGCGGAAGTACTGGTTCTCGACGTAGACGAATTGCGTGGTGTTGTTGACGGTTTGCAGATAGAGCTTCTCGATGTCGCGCACGCCCACCTGCGCCTGGGTGCGCAGCAGTTGCGCCATCAGCGCGGTGCCGTCGTCCTGGTTGCCGCCGCGGAAGGGGAAGCGCTTGGCCGACTCGTGCAGGTCATCGTGCAGTGACGGCAGCTCCTCGCCGGTTTCCTTCTGCCAGGCCTGGGCGAAGTTGCGGTGGAGGTATTCCAGGATCGGCCCGGCGACCCGGCAGGAGATGTCCTGGCGCGGGGTGAAGCCGCGCGGGCCACGGTTGGGAGCGGGCTTGTCGGTTCTCCCGCGGCGCAGTGCAGTGTGGTCATCGGTGTCCCAGTATTCGTCGAGCATGTTGTGGCCCATGACGAAACCCACCGTATCCGCCGGCAGCTCGTAGTCGACCAGGACCATCTTCTGGTGGTGGGTGGCGCTGTTGGCCATGGTCCAGATCGAGCTGTCGCTCAACGCCTTGTCCACGCTGTGCTCGCGCAGGTGGCCCTTGATCCGCTCGCGTTCGTCGCCGTCGAAATCGCGCCCAACGAACAGCGGCCGGTGGGCCGCCGCCAGTCCCGCTGCCTCGCCGTCGGCGACCGCGTACTTGGAAAACCAACTGTGGTCGAAGTCATGTTGCTCGGCCGTGGCGCTCTGCATCGTTGCGTCCCAGAAGTACGGGGCATTACCTGGCAGGTTGGCTTCGCCCGCAAGGCCGGCGAGGTTCCAGAACATCCGCCAGCCGAGCACACGCACCTTCACGCCCTGCTTTGCCTTGCGCTCCAGCAGCTCGCCAATGCATAGCTCGCTCAAGGCATCGGGGTCGTCGTGGTAACGGCGGTCGCGAACGAAATACATCGATGGCTGGAAGCCCCAGCAGATGATGTCCACCGACTGCTTGGCCTTGGCGATGGCCAGGTGCACGGCGGCAAACGCCTCCTCGCCATTGACCAGCGGCTTGTAGCGCGCCTGCATCTGCGGGTATTCGCTGTCGGCCACGAACCAGGGCGCGGTGCAGGTGGCTTCGTTGGTGTGTTGAAGGGCGATGGGGACGACGATGTCGCACAAGTCATTCATGTTGCTTCTCCATTTTCGTCGACAGGCTCCACCCCTTGAGTGCTTCCGAAACCACGACCAGCCCGGCCATCACGACACCGGGAGCGTGGCCGGCCAATGGCAACAGCAGCGACACCGACGGGGAGAGAAAGAAAAGCCGCAATGGAATCTGAGCGATCCCGAGTACGCGGTTGAGCGGGTGGGCGAAGAGAAAGAGCACCGCGCTGATGACGATGGAGCACTGCAGCACCCAGGCAAGCAGTCCGACACTGGCCAGGCCAGTGCCGAGCTGATCGTTGAGCGCCAGGACTCCGGATAGGTCACTCCAGAAAGGAGTTCGTCCCGCGTTCCAACTGTGCAGGCTGTACCAGGCGACCTGGAACAGATCCAATGCTCCCCAGACACGCAGTATCCGCTTGCCGGAAAGGCTCATGGTGTCACCTCCTTCTTCTCGTAAACCTTGTCCGCCATTACCGGTTGCCAATGCCAGGACGTGCCGGACAACTGCCAGTCATCGGGCCCTTGCAGGAAGGCTTGCTCCACTCGTCGTTGCTCCCCGTAGCGGTAAATCGCTGAGGTTGAAGCAAGATGGTTTTCCTCTTCCGCCAATGGCTGCCAGACCTGAACCAAGGTGCGTCGAGTGTTCTCGTAATCCTTGCCTTCGGAGCCGAACAGCCGCCCCTCATCCCCCAGGGATGCGAGTCGATTGAGGAACATCTGCCCGGCATTGCTCACGCCGTGGTAGTTCGTTTCCTGTGTCAGCCATTTACCTGGCCCGCTTTGGGTTGGAGTCGAGCTCTCCGGGTTTACCGATGGCTCGTTGTCGCCCGCCAACAGTTCCGAATAGAGATTGCGGCGATCCATTTGCGAGCCGTGCTTTTGCAGCCCGCGATTGGCCAACTGGCCTTGCTCGGGGTTGCGGTAGTCGGTGGGGACCGGCACCTGGTAACGGATGCCGTTGGCCAGTTCCACGCTGTACTGCCGGGTGACGACCTGGTGATCGAGGGTCAGGTGGCCGCTGTCATCCAGCACGCCTTTCTGCAGCGGCGCGCCGTCGGCGTAGAGGGTGTAGGGCATTCCGGCCCAACTTCCCTGGGGGGCGTTCGGGGTTTGTGGGAGGCGGAATTTCAAGCGTTGCGCGGACTGCAGTTTCGGGTAGTCCGGGTGGGTGGCCTTCATGCTGGCGGGGCCTTGGCGATTCACACGGGCCTTGATGATGAAGTCGCCACTGCCCAACTCAGCCGATGCCGATGACAGGCTGAAATAGCTGCCGCCACCGTTTAGGACGATCTTCTTCTTGGCGGTGAAATGGATTTCGCCTTCGCTGCAGATGATGTCCAGCCCGTGGCGGGCGAGCAGTTGCATCGCATCGTTCTGCGCTTGCAGCGTGACCGGCCCTGCGTTGGCGATGAACTTGAGCCCGAGCTTCTTGGCGAACAGGCTGATGACTTCACCAGCGGCCACGGTGAAGCGCTTGAGCACCGTGGTGTCGGCGCTGCCGCCCGCTACTGCGATCAGATTCTGGCCGGCCGCTTGTTGCAGGTTGCCGGGTGTGGTCAGGGCGATGCCTGCCGGTGCCGACATCAGCAGGCCGGCGTCCCGGAGTTGGTCGAGCGAGTCCTTGAGTTGCTCTGCATGAGTAGTGTCGGCCGGTATTGCCTTGGCCTGGGTGGCGTCTTGCATCAGGCGTTGTGCCAGTTCCAGTGCCTGGTTGATCTGCTCCATGGCGCTGTTCATCTCGAGCATCGAGCCCTGCGCCCGTGGCTGTTCATCAGCCGTGATGAACAGCCCCTTGCCGGCCCGAATGGCGCCATGCCCATCGGTACGCAGCTCGAAACCAGCGCCGCGCGGATTGGGATTCGGTCGCTGGCTATCGACCAGATGCCCCAGGCTCAGCTGGCTCTTGCCGCTGTGCTCGGTGCTGAGCTTGATGTGCCCTTTTCCGCGCTCGTCGTCCATGCGCAGCTTGTTGTTCGCCGGGGTGCGCAGGACGTTGCGTTTGTAGTTGTAGAGATTGACGTGGTCTGGGTGGCTGCTGTCGTGCAGGGCGTGGGCGATGTAGGGGCGATCCGGGTCGCCTTGCTCGAAGGCCACCGCCACTTCGGTGCCGGCGAGCAGCGGCAGGTGCAGGCCGTGGGTGTCGCCGGCATAGGGTCGGGCCAGGCGCAGCCACAGGCTCTCTTGCCCGGCGGGCCAGGCGTCGCGGTCGAAGAGGAACTGGACCTTGTAGCGACCTTCCTTATCGATGTGGCCGTACGGGTCGTTCTTGCGCGTACTGGTTACGCGGGCCGGCACCGTGCCGGCGATGCTCGGCTTCCTGGGCAGCGGCGGGCGGAAGCTGTAGTGGTCGGCGTCGGGGATCGCTTCGAAGGTGACTTCGTAGCTGCTGTCGCGGGCGGCCTTGCAGGTCAGACTGACAATCAGCGCGCCCTTTTCGAAGGCTTGCGGTGCGCCGCCGTCGATCTTCAGCACCTGGCCGGGAACCAAGGTGGCGCTGCTGCTGGTGCCGCTCAGCCGGGTTTGCTGGTTGAGGTAACGCTCGTGGGCCAGGCGCGCATGGAAGAAGCTTTCGTCGCTGCGGTGCTCGTGGTCGAAGGCGAAGGCGTCCCCGGGTTTGGTGTAGGGCTCGGCGTAGTGGTAGGCCTCGCCGTAGGTGGATTTCGCGCCGCGGGTCAGGTCGACTTCGGCATCGAGATCGGCCCAGGCCTCGCGGGGGTTGTAGCTGCGGGCGAAGGTGCTGGCTTCCACCACCTGGTGGCTCGCCTGCAGGTTCCACACGCCGTCGGCGGCGTTGCTCTGCAAACCCGACTGCGGGCGCAGCGGCAAGCTGAAGCCGCGCTGGTAGTGGCCTGGGCTGTCGTGGAACTCCAGCACGTCGAGCTTGATCCGCTCGTCGAAGCGGATGCAGTACCAGATGCCATGGTCCGCGCAGAGGCGCTGGAGAAAGGCCAGGTCGCTCTCGGCGTACTGCATGACCTGCTCGCGGTCCGGGTAGGTGCGCGAGAGGTCGAGGTGAAACTGGTATCCCTCAAATTGATGCCGACGCAGGACCTGCTCGACGATCTCCGGCACGCTCTGGTCCTGGTAGATGCGGTACTGCACACCACGCTCGAGCAGGGCCAGGCGCGGCTGCAGGCGCACTTCGTAGCGGGCCTCGTCGCGTGAGCCGGAGAGGCGCTTGAAGGCGGTGATCACGCCATTCAGCGTGCGCAGCGGCAGAACCGGCTGGGGGTTGAAGCTGAACTTCGGCGTGGGGTCGGGCGCGGCGTACAAGCTGAAGCTAGCGGGCTTACCGAGCATGGCGTCGGCGGCGATATCGCCCGCGCTGCTGGTGAACTCGATGCGGTAGCTGAAGGGTTGGCTCAACCCCTCTTCACCCTCGAAGGCGAGGACGTCCAGGGGAACATCAAGATCGCTGACGCTGAGTTTGTGGCGGGAATGGTCGAAGAACGGACGGATGTGATCGAGCACGAACGGAGCCTCCTTTGCGATGCCGCAGCCGAGGCAGAAGTCCGTGGATCAGTCGAGTGCCAGGCTCCACCCCGAGCCGTTCGCGGCACTACCTCGCCGCGATGGGGGCAGGAGTAAATTCGCCGGCCCGCAACAACTCAATAGGAAGTCGCATGCTTGCCTTGGATTCAGACAAGTCCTACATGAATTGGCGCCGAATCCCTGTGCGATTGGGCCTTGAGGTGAGGGGAAGTGCTGGCAGGCGGGCAGGGGCGGTGCCTTCGGAAGATGCCGGCGGCCGACCCTCGGCGGTTGGTGATCAAGGGCGGCTCGGGTAGAATGCTCAATCGTTTCAGCGCGCTTCACCCAGTTTCCCGGTCCACCTGCCGTACCTCTGGCCCCCGCTGCTGCAACCCCCCTCCAGCTGACGCATAGCAACGTATAAACCCGCAGGCCTCGGAGGGTCGCAACCCTGTCCCAGCCGTCCCGGACGCCATCCTGGCGCGCGCTTTCGCGCGGCCGGCGGCCGGGTTCGCCCGCCTAGAAGCCGGCGGGGCAGATCAGGCTCCATCCAACGGGAATCCCACATGCTGAAGAAACTGAGCGGAGCACTGCTGTGCCTTGCCGTATCCGCTTTCACCTGCGCGCAGGCCGCCGAGCCGCGCAAGGTCGACGTGCTGCTGATCGGCGGCGGCATCATGAGCACCACCCTGGGCGTCTGGCTGCACGAGCTGCAGCCAGACTGGTCCATGGAACTGGTCGAGCGCCTGGACGGCGTTGCCCAGGAAAGCTCCAACGGCTGGAACAACGCCGGCACCGGGCACTCCGCCCTGGCGGAGCTGAACTACACCCCGGAAGACAAGGACGGCAAGGTCAGCATCGCCAAGGCTGTCGAGATCAACGAGTCCTTCCAGATATCCCGGCAGTTCTGGGCCTGGCAGGTGCGCAACGGCGTGCTGAAGAATCCGCGTTCGTTCATCAACTCCACGCCGCACATGAGCTTCGTCTGGGGTGACGAGAACGTCGCCTTCCTGCGCAAGCGCTACGAGGCGCTGCAGGCCAGCCCGCTGTTCCGCCCGATGCAGTATTCCGAGGACCCGACGCAGATCGCCAAATGGGTGCCGCTGATGATGGAAGGCCGCGATCCGAAGCAGAAGGTCGCCGCGACCTGGACGCCCATCGGCACCGACATGAACTTCGGCGAGATCACCCGCCAGTTCGCCGATTACCTGACGGCGCAGCCGAACTTCGCGATGAAGCTTTCCAGCGAGGTCGAGAACATCACCCGCAATGCCGATGGTTCCTGGCGGGTGGAGTACAAGAACCTGAAGGACGGCAGCGTCACCCAGACCGACGCGCGCTTCGTCTTCATCGGCGCCGGTGGCGGCGCGCTGCGCCTGCTGCAGAAGTCCGGTATCCCCGAGGCCCGTGACTACGCCGGCTTCCCGGTGGGCGGCTCGTTCCTGGTGACCGACAACCCGGCGATCGCCCAGCGCCATCTGGCCAAGGCATACGGCAAGGCTTCGGTGGGCGCGCCGCCGATGTCCGTGCCGCACCTGGATACCCGCGTGCTGGACGGCAAGCGGGTGATCCTCTTCGGGCCGTTCGCCACTTTCTCCACCAAGTTCCTCAAGCAGGGTTCCTACCTGGACCTGCTGGCCAGCACCAACACCCACAACGTCTGGCCGATGACCCGCGTGGGCATCGACGAGTACCCGCTGGTGGAATACCTGGCCGGCCAGCTGATGCTTTCCGACGACGACCGCATGGCGGCCCTGCGCGAGTATTTCCCTGAAGCGAAGAAGGAAGACTGGCGCCTGTGGCAGGCGGGGCAGCGTGTGCAGATCATCAAGCGCGACCCGGAGAAGGGCGGGGTGCTGAAGCTGGGCACCGAGATCGTCGCTTCGGCCGACGGCAGCATCGCCGGCCTGCTGGGCGCATCGCCCGGCGCCTCGACCGCCGCGCCGATCATGCTCAACGTGCTGGAGAAGGTGTTCAAGGACAAGCTGGCCACCCCCGAGTGGCAGGCCAAGGTCCGCCAGATCGTGCCCAGCTACGGGACGAAGCTGAACGACAGCGCCGAGCGAACCTTCGAGGAGTGGAGCTACACCAGCCAGGTGCTGCAGCTGGACCCGCCGCCGGCCATCGCTCCGGCCACGTCCGGCCCGTCCGCTGCATCGCAAGCGCCGGTGCCGGCCAAGGCGTCCAGCGACATGGCGCTCTAAGCCGCGCACTGGGCAACCAGGACAGGCTGATGGAAAAAAGGCCGGCCCCCGTTTGGGTGCCGGCCTTTTTCGTCGGGGAAGGGCGCAGGAGGGGGCGGCCGCGGCGTTGTCCGTTGCGCCGACAAGTCGGGCAGCGCCGCGGCCGTCCCCTCCTGCGATTCAGTGCCCGGCGGGCTTGGCGGCGACGCGCTGGGCGAGCATGCGGCCGAGCAGGGCGAGGAGGGTGATGGCGATCAGCAGCACCGAGATTGCCGCCACCGCCGGGTCGATGTTGTCGCGCAGGCCCGACCAGATCTGCCGGGGCAGGGTGTTGACCTCGGTGCTGGTGACGAACAGGGTCACGGCGATTTCTTCCCAGGAGAGCGCAAAGCACAGTAGCGCGGTGCTGGCCACGCCCAGCTTGAGGTTGGGCAGCACCACCATGAAGGTGGTTTGCGCCAGGCTCGCGCCGAGGTTGCGCGCGGCCAGTTCGATGCGCCGGTCCAGTTGGCTCAGCGCCACGAGCATGGTCACCACGCCGTAGGGCACCACCATCACGATGTGGGCGATGCTCAGGCCGACCAGGGTGTCGTAGCCCAGGCCCGGGGCGTACTTGCTGACCGTGGTTTCCATGAAGTACAGGACCATCGCCGAGATCATCGGCGGGATCGCCATGGGCAACAGCACCAAGCCGATCAGCAGCGTGGCCCAGCGCGAACGCAGGTACCAGATGCCGAGGGCGAAGCTCACCGCCAGGGCGCTGGCGATCACGCAGGTGATGCTGGCTACGGCCAGGCTCTGGCCGATCGCCGAGAGCCATTCGGGGCTGTCCAGCAGCGCCTGGTAGTGACGCAGCGACCAGTGCCCGTCGGGCATCGAGAGGAAGCGCTTGCTGGTGAAGGACACCGGGATCACCGCCAGCAGCGGGAAGACCATGAAGATCATCGCCATGGCGGCGAGCAGGCGGCTGGGCGCCCGGCTTTCGTGTGCGTTCATCGTCTCAGCCCACCAGTTTGTCGACGCGGGTCATGCGCAGCAGCGCCCAGATCAGCCCCGCCACTAGCGCCAGCAGCACCACGCTCAGTGCAGCGCCCAGGCCCCAGTTGCTGGTCTGGAACATCTGCAGGTAGACGTACTCGGCCACCATCACCGTCTGCCCACCGCCAAGGATCGCCGGGGTGATGAAGAAGCCCAGGCAGAACACGAAGACGATGATGAAGGCGCCGAGGATGCCGGGAATGGTCTGCGGCACGAAGATGTTCCAGAACGTGCGCAGCTGCCCGGCGCCCAGGCCACGCGCGGCGAGGAGCACGCGCGGGTCGAGGCGGCGCATGGTCGAGACCAGCGGGAAGAGCGCGAAGGGCACCATGAAGTGGACCATGCCGATCACCACGCCGAGCTCGTTGCGCGTCAGCTGCAAGGGCTCGCTGATGATCCCCAGGCTCTGCAGCCAGCCATTGAGCAGGCCGTTGCTGCGCAGGGCGATCAGCCAGCCGAAGGCACGCACCAGCACCGACAGCCAGAACGGGATGAACACGCAGATTTCCACCATGCGCTGCCAGAACGGCGGGCTGAACACCCAGCAGTAGGCCATCAGGTAGGCGATCACCAGGGCCAGCACGCTGACCGTGGTGCACAGGCGGAAGGTGCGCCAGAGCACGTCGTGGATCGCCGGGTCGCTGGCGATGCGCTGGTACTGCTCCACGCCCGGGGTGGGCAGGCTGAAACTCCAGCCCACCACCCCGGCGAAGGGCAGCACGTAGAACAGCAGCAGCACCACTGGCAAGGGCGCGAGCAGCAGCGCGAGCTTGAGCCGCGAAGGATTCTCGGCCATGGCCGTCACCTCACTTGGAGACGTGGGTCAGGTACTGTTCCAGCGCCACCGCGTAGTGGTCGGTGTACCACTCGTGGCTGAGCATCACCTGCTTGGGCAGGTTGTCCGGGTCGGTGCAGTTCAGGTGGCGGCTGTCGGCCGGGATCAGCGAGGCCGCCGCCGGGTTGGCCGGGCCGTTGCAGAACAGCTTGAACAGCTCGACCTGCGACTGCGGGTCCTGGGCATAGGCGATGAAGCGCATGGCCGCGTCCTTGCCCGCCGGGTTGCCCTTGAGCACGCCCCAG
This sequence comes from Pseudomonas sp. QL9, assembly GCF_041409665.1. Taxonomy (NCBI): domain Bacteria; kingdom Pseudomonadati; phylum Pseudomonadota; class Gammaproteobacteria; order Pseudomonadales; family Pseudomonadaceae; genus Pseudomonas; species Pseudomonas sp. QL9. The sequence continues at coordinate 431,509 of NZ_CP166971.1, read as the reverse complement.
TTGCTGCAGCCGAGCAGGGCGTTGTCGAAGGTCCACTTGATGCGGCCCTCGCTGTCCTCGGTGATCACCTTGGCGCGGGTGTTCCAGATCGCGCCCATGCTCACTTCGCCTTCGATCAGCAGCTGCTGGGTTTCGGCGCCCGAGCCCCAGAAGGCCAGCACGTGCGGCTTGAGCTCGTCGATCTTCTTCAGTGCGCGCGGCACGTCCAGCGGGTAGAGCTTGTCCGCCGGGACGCCATCGGCCAGCAGTGCGGCCTCGAGCATGCCGTTCATCCACTTGTAGAGGGTGCGCTTGCCGGGGAAGGTCTTCACGTCCCAGAAGTCCGCCCAGGTCTTGGGCGCCTTGTCGCCGAAACGCTCGCTGTCGTAGGCGATCACGTAGCTGAGCATGTAGTCGGCGATGCCGTATTCGTAGGCGAAGCCGGGCAGCACCTTGTCCTTGGAAACGATGCTGTAGTCGATCGGCTCGACCAGGTTTTCCTTGCCCAGGTTCTGCAGGATCGAGCTTTCCGCATCGACCACGTCCCAGCTCACCCGGCCGCTGCTCATCTGGGTGCGGATGGCGCCTTCGGTGGGGCCGCTGCCGTCGATCTTCACCGGGATGCCGGTGGCCTTGGAGAAGCCTTCGGTCCAGGCCTTGCCGAACGCCTTGATGGCGTCGCCGCCCCAGTTCACCACCACCAGCGGCTTGTCGCCGGCGGCGAAGCTCACGCCGCTGCGCAGGGCCAGCGGCAGGGCGGCCATCAGGCCCATGCCCTTGAGGAAGGTACGGCGGTCGATCTGGCCACGCTTGGCCTTTTCCATGAGGACTTCGATGCAGTCTTGCTGGTGCGGATTGAACATGTGGGCAGCTCCCAGGCAGAGGGGATGGCGAATAAAGGAAAGACGCGGGGCGATCAGGCCAGCAGCAGGCTCTTTTCGATCGGCCAGCTCAGCCACACGCGCGAGCCGTGGTCGAGGTGCGCGGCGCGGTGTTCGGCGTGTACCGCCAGGCTCATCGGCAACGCGCCTTCGGCGGCGGTGGCCAGGCCCAGTTCGGTGCTGGCGCCCTGGTAGGTCTTGCTGGTCAGCACGGCCTGCACGACGTTGTGGCCGCTCAGGCTCGGCGGCGCATCGTGCAGTTGCATGTGCTCCGGGCGTACCGCCAGCAGCGGCGCGGCGGCATCCAGCGCGGGCGAGAATTCGGCGTGCAGCTGGGCATCGCCGAAGCGTCCGCAGGCCAGCTCGCCGGCGCGGCCGACCTGGCTCAGCGGGAACAGGTTCATCTTGCCGAGGAACTCGGCGACGAAGCGGTTGCTGGGCTGGTTGTAGATGGCGTGCGGGGTGTCGATCTGCGCCAGGCGGCCACGGTTGAAGATGGCGATGCGGGTCGACAGGGCGAGGGCTTCGTTCTGGTCGTGGGTGACGAACACGAAGGTGGTGCCGACTTGCCGGTGGATGCGCTGCAGCTCTTGCTGCAGTTGCTCGCGCAGGTTCTTGTCGAGCGCCGAGAGCGGTTCGTCGAGCAGCAGCAGGTCAGGTTCGAAGACCAGCGCGCGGGCGATGGCCACGCGTTGCTGCTGGCCGCCGGAGAGCTCGCCGGGGCGCTTGCCCAGGTGTTCGCCCAGGCCGACCACTTCGAGCATGCGGCGCACCCGGCGGTTGCGTTCCTCGGCTTTCATGCCGCGGATCTTCAGCGGGAAGGCGACGTTCTCGTCGATGGTCATGTGCGGGAAGAGCGCGTAGCCCTGGAACACCATGCCGAAATTGCGCTTCTCCGCCGGACGCCGGGTGATGTCCGCACCGAGCGCTTCGAGGCGGCCGCTGGAGGGGTCCTGGAAGCCGGCGAGGATCATCAGGAAGGTGGTCTTGCCGGAACCGGAGGGGCCGAGCAGGGTGAGGAATTCACCTTGCTGGATATCGATGGAAACATCGCTCAGGGCATGGAAACCGCCGTAACGCTTGCCGATGTCAATGGCACGGAGCTGGGTCTGTTGCTGCACTGCGCTGACCTCGTCTTTTCTTGTTCTTGTGTGGGAACCGACTGATCGGTCAGTACCCTTTTGCGCAGTATTGTCAAATCCCCCTTCGCTTCAATCGCGATTTTTCGCCGTCATTGTTCAATTTCATTCACCAGTCAGGCTGGTGCGACTGCCCTTGCGGAACTGCTCGGAGAGCCGCAATTCGGCCAGCATCCAGGCCTTGAAGGCGAGCACGTCGGGGCGTTCGCTCTTGGCCGCGTCGGTGACGAAGTAGTAGCGGTTCGGCGGCTCGATGGCGACGTTGAACAGCCGCACCAGCTGGCCTTTGTCCATGGCGTCACCGCTGACCAGCGCATCGCCCATGGCCACGCCCTGGCTGGCGATGGCTGCCGACTGCACCAGGTGCGCGTCGGAAAAGACGATGCCGTTGCGCACGTTGAGGTCGCGCACGCCGGCGGCAGCCGCCCACAGCAGCCAGTCCGAGTGGTCGACCATGTGCAGCAGCGGCAGGTTGGCCAGGTCTTCCGGCGAATCCAGGCCACCGGCGGAGTTGAGCAGCGAGGGGCTGCAGACCGGGAAGGTGTCGAGGGTGGCGATCAGCTCCACGTGCAGGTCCGGCCAGTCGCCCACGCCGTAGGCGATGAACAGGTCGACGTCGCGCTCGCTGACGTCGTCGGGGATGCGCGGCGACACGAGGTTCAGCTCCACGCGCGGATGGGCGCGCTGGAACTTGCCGATCTGGTGGCACAGCCAGTAGGTGGCGAAGCCCGGCGTGCAGCTCACGCACAGGCGTCCGGCGATTTCCTCGGCATCGGTGAAGCGCCGCGCCTCGTTGAGGATCGCCAGCGCACGCTGGGTCTCGCGGGCGAAGCACTCGCCGTTGTAGGTGAGGACGATGCCGCGCCCGGCTTTTTCGATCAGCGCGGTGTCCAGGCATTCCTCCAGGCTGCGCAGCTGGTGGCTGACGGCGCTGCGGGTCAGGCTCAGCTCTGTGGCGGCCGCCGACAGGCTGCCGAGGCGGGCGACGGCGTCGAGCACGCGCAGGGCGGTCATTGAGGGGAAACGCATGGCGGGTTACTCCTGGCTGGATCGCGCGCGTTGCTGGCGGAAGCCTTCCGGGGTGGTCCCGGCATGGCGCAGGAAGGCGCGGTGGAAACTGGTGACGTGTTCGTAGCCAAGCAGGAAGGCGATCTCCTGCAGGCTCAGCCGGCTGGCCAGCAGGTAGCGCTCGGCAAGCGCCATGCGCACCTCGTAGACCACGCCCTTGAAGGTCAGACCGTGGGCGCGCAGGCGCCGCTGCAGGGTGTGCGGCGGCAGGCGGAAGTGCGCGGCGGCCTGCTCCAGGTCCGGCAGCGGCACGCGGGCGTTCTGCAGCAGGTAGAAGCGCAGGTCGTCGGGCAGCGCCTCGCCGCTCTCGAAACTGGCCAGGGTGACCGCGCCCTGGGCCTGGCACAGGCGCAGCACCGAGGGGTTGGAGGTGGAGAAGGGGCGCTCGTGGAATTCCCGGGGGATGCGCAATTCGGCGCGCGGCGCGGCGAACTCGATGCGTCCGGGGAAGAGCTCGGCATAAACCGCCGCATGGGCCGGCGCGGGGTAGGGCAGGCGGACCTGCATACCGGCGCAGTCGGCCAGCTCCGGCAGGCGCTGGCACAGCCAGCGCCAGGTGCTGCTGAACCATTCCTCGGTCAGCGCCTGGGCTTCCGTCGCGCTGAACGGCGGCAACTCCAGGGCCAGCACCAGATGCTTGTCGTCTTCTTCGCGGGCGACGTGGATCGGGTGCGGCAGCAGGCTGGACGGCTGGCCGAGGGAGATGTCCCAGGAGCGCCGCAGGTTGGCCGCGCTGATCAGCGCGTAGCCGATCACCCCGAGGTCGAAGAGGTTGTAGCGCTGGCCCAGGCGCAGGAAGAAGTCGCTGGCGCCGAGCAGCCCGGCGGCCTGGCGCAGCAGGCGGTAGTAGCGGGCGAAGGTCATACCGGCTGCGGCCTCGGCCGGAGCCACGCCAAGCCCGGCGAGCAGCGGCGCGAGCGGCGGCAGGCCGGGGCGGGACTGCCATTCCTCGAGGAAACGCTGGTACAGCTGGCGGGCGGCGTAGTCTATGTCGGACTGCTGATCGGGCATGGCGAAGGTTGTCGTCTGGAGCTAGCGAGTTGTCATCTTATGCTAGTCAGGCGGCATTGGCAGCTCCCTATACTCGGCCAAAACAACAAGAGGAGCTCCGACCATGACGGCGCCCGATACCTTCCGTTCTTCCCATTCACCTGCCAACCGACACGCCGACCTGCTGCTGCGCAACGGCCGCTTCTACACCCTCGACCCGGCGCTGCCGTGGGCCGAGGCGGTGGCCATTCGCGACGGCCGCTTCATCGCCGTCGGCTGCTTCGAGGAGCTGCAGTACCTGGTCGGTCCGCAGACCCTGGTGCGCGATCTCGACGGTGCCTTCTGCATGCCCGGCCTGCACGACATGCACACCCACCCGGACCTCGCCCTGGCGCCGCGCTACGCCGACGACCTCGACGTCGGCATCGAGGACCCGACCCCCGAGCAACTGGCCGCGGCCATCCACGCCTACGCCGACAGCCACCCCGGCGACGGCTGGGTCTATGGCCAGTACTGGGTCCGCTACACCTTCCGCGAAGCCGGGCTGAAGCCGGGCCGCGAGTGGCTCGACAGCGTCATGCCGGACCGCCCGGTGGCGCTGCTCGACCGCATGTGGGGGACCATGATGGTCAACTCCCGCGCCCTCGAACTGGCCGGCATCGACGCCAACACGCCGGACCCGCGCAACGGCTACCTGGAGCGCGACGAGTTGACCGGCGAGCCCAACGGCCTGCTGATCGACGGCGCCTACGCGCTGATCCACGCCGCCATGCCGCCGACCCCGGTGGACGTGCTGCGCCGCGCCTATCGCGACGGCGTGCATTTCCAGAGCGCCCGCGGCGTCACCGCGAGCAAGTACGTGCACGTCTGCGAGCATCGCCTGCAGGCGCTCAAGGAGCTGGACGACGCCGGCCAACTGACCCTGCGCGTGGAAGCGGCGATCAGCTGGCAGGACGACATTTTCCCGGTGCGCCGGCGCTGGGAGCTGCTCAGTGGCGAGCGCCACTACTACCGCAGCGCGCGGCTGTCGGCGAACGCGGTGAAGTTCCACTTCGACGGCACCGTCGAACCGCGCTCGTCCTTCCTCATCACCCCCTGGCCGGGCGAGGACAGCTGGCGCGGCAAGCTCAACCTGACCCCCGAGCACATCACCGACATGGTGGTGGACATGGACCGCCGCGGTATCCGCGTGATCGCCCACTGCACCGGCGACGGCGCCTCCGACGTGTTCCTGGATGCGGTGGCCGAAGCCCGCCGGCGCAACGGCTTCAGTGGCATCCGCCACCAGTGCGCGCACAGCACCCTCCTGCATCCGGGCAACCTCAAGCGTTTCCGCGAACTGGACGTGATCGCCGAGTTCTCCCCGGCAGCCTGGTACCCGACGCCGTTCGCAAGCGGTGCGCGCTCGGGCTACGGAGCCGAACGCCTGAAGCGCATCTACGACTACAAGGGCGTGCTCGCCGCCGGTGGCCTCGCGGTGATGGGCACCGACTGGCCGGTGGCGTCCATCGACCCCTGGCTGGCGCTGGAAACCATCGTCACCCGGCAGAACCCGTGGAACGACGACCCGGCCTGCTTCGGCGAGCCGATCAGCCTGGAGCAGGCGCTGAAGGTGGTGACCCTCAACGGCGCCCACGCGATGAACCTGGAGCACCTGACCGGCAGCATCGAGGCCGGCAAGTCGGCGGACTTCATCGTCCTCGACCGCGACCTCTTCGCCCAGCCGGCGCGCAACTACATCCACCGCACCCAGGTGCAGCTGACCTTCGTCGAGGGCCGTCCGGTGTACGACCAGCAGGGCACCTTCGCCGACAGCCCGTTGCGCTCGGTCTGGCAGGGCGAAGTGCCAAAGATCATGGGAGAGGCGCAATGAGCATCCCGGTGACCGTGGTCGCCGGCTTCCTCGGCGCCGGCAAGACCACCCTGCTGCGCCGCCTGGTGCAGCAATGCGCCGGGCAGCGCCTGGCGCTGATCGTCAACGACTTCGGCGAGCTGAACATCGACGCCGAGATGATCGCCGAGCAAAGCGATGCGGTGTACGCGCTGCAGAACGGCTGCCTGTGCTGCACCATGCAGGACGACCTGCTGGCCCAGCTCGGCCGCCTGGCGGCGACGCAGCCGCCGGTGGAACGCATCGTCATCGAATGCAGCGGCGTGGCCGATCCGCAACCGATCATCCAGGCGCTGGGCTACCCGCAACTGCGCAAGCACATGCACCTGGACGCGCTCATCACCCTGGTAGACGCCGCGCGCCTGCAGCCGCTAGAGGGCGAGTACGCGCAGCTGGAACGCCGCCAGGCGGCGGCAGCGGACCTGCTGCTGCTGAACAAGGCCGACATTGCGACGCCGGAACAACTGCATGCGCTGCGCGAACGCTTCGGCGAACCGCGGCGCATGCTGGAAACGGTGCAGGCGCAGCTTCCGGACGAACTGCTCTACGGCGAACGCCCGGATGCCAGACCGCAACGCCTGTTGCCGGCCAGCGGCGTGAACCACGGCGAGATGTTCGACAGCTGGACCTGGCGCCACAACGGCCAGCTCGACCCGCAGCGCCTGCGCGCCTGGCTCGATCAATTGCCGGAAGGGCTGTTCCGCCTGAAAGGCCGCATCCAGGTCAGTGGCCGCGAACAACCGCTGTGGCTGCAGTACGTCGGCGGTCGCAGCCAGTTCCTCGCGGCGCAGGCGGAGGAGGGCGACAACTGCCTGGTGTTCATCGCCAGCGCCAATGCCCATCTGCGCGAGAGCCTGGAAGCCGGGCTGGAGCAGTGCCTGGCGGCGTGAAGGTGCCCCACGGATATGCCTGGCGCCTTTCCCTCTCCCGCAAACGGGGGAGGGAGCTGTTCGGCGCGGCGGGGGTAACCGGCGTTACCCCGTAGGAGCGGATATCATCCGCGAAAATCCCCGCACCGAAGCCACCCTGTAGGAGCGCGCCATGCGCGCGAATCGCGGCCATGGGCCGCTCCTACAAGGAAACACCGTGCCGCGCGATTCGCGGACAAGGTCCGCTCCTACAAAGGCGCTTTGGACCTCAGCGGAATTTTTCCAGCAGCTGGTAGTACCACATGCCGGCGGCCAGCATCGGATTGCCGAACACATCACCCAGCGGCACCTTAACGTGCTTGCACTGGGCGAAGCTGTCGAACTTCTCCAGGTCGCCGGTCATCGCCGTGGCCATGATCTCGCCCATGATGTGGGTGGTCGCCACGCCGTGGCCGGAGTAGCCCTGGCAGTACCAAACGTTGTCCGAAAGCTTGCCCAGCTGCGGGATGCGGTTCATCACGATGCCCATCGCGCAGCTCCACTGGAACTCGATTTCCACGCCTTTCAGTGCCGGGAAGGTGCGCTCGATGCAGGGGCGCAGCTCGCCGGCGATGTCGCGCGAGTCGCGCCCGGAGTAGTTGGCGCCGCCGCCGAACAGCAGGCGGCCGTCGCCGGTCATGCGGTAGTAGTCGAGGACGAAGCGGCAGTCGTAGACGGCCAGGTCCTGCGGGTTGATCTGCTTGGCCAGCTCGCCCAGTGGCTTGGTGGTGACGATGCCGCCCATGGCCGGGAAGATCATGCCCTTGAGCTTCTTGCGCTCCAGCTTGTGGTACACGTCGCCGGCCAGCAGCACTTGTGCGGCGTTGATCCGCCCCTGGGTGGTGACGACCGCCGGGCGCGCACCGTGGATGATGTCCTGCACCTCGGAGTGCTCGAAGATCAGCCCGCCCAGGCTTTCCAGCGCCTTGGCTTCGCCGATGCACAGGTTCAGCGGGTGCAGGTGCATGTTGCGCATGTTCTTGATGGCGCCGCAGTAGAGGTCGCTCTGCAGGTGCTGGCGCACACCGGCGCCGTCGAGCAGGGTGACTTCGTCGCCCATGCCGCGGCGCACGGCTTCTTCATAGGAGGCTTCCAGCTCGGCCATGTGCGAGGGCTTCATCGCCGCATGCAGGTGGCCGTGCTTGAGGTCGCAGTTGATGCCGTACTTGGCCACGCGGTTCTTGATGATCTCGTGACCGCGCCAGCGCAGGTGCCAGATGAAGTCGTCGACGTCCGAGCCGAGCCACTGCTGCATCTGCTTGCGCATGGCGCTGTCGCCGGAAAGGCTGCCGGTCACCTGGCCGCCGTTGCGCCCGCTGGCGCCCCAGCCGACCTTGTTGGTCTCGACGATCGCCACCTTGTAGCCGCGCTCGGCCAGCTCGACGGCGGTGGTCACGCCGGTGAAGCCGCCGCCGATGATGGCGATGTCGACGTTCACCTCACCTTGCAGGGTGGGGTAGTCGGTCTCCACGGCCAGGCTGGCGGAGTAGTAGGACGGGGCGCGCTCGGGGGCGGCTTTGGCGGGTTTTACTGCGGCGTTCATTGCGGTGTTCCTGTTGTTGTTCGTTTTCCCGAGCCCTGGGGCGCGGGATGAAGTCTTGTTTCTCTGGGTTATTCCCCTTCGGGCCAGCGCAAGCGCTGTTCGCGATGGAGCTGCGTCCCGCGTTCGCGGGAATGACGGTGGAAAGATTCGTCTCCCCCGCGAACGCGGGGGCCCAGCAAACTGGCCTCATGCCTGGGTCAGATACCAGCGCCAATCCTGCTCGCCGACCTCTCCCATGAACTGGCGGTACTCGGCCTGCTTGACCTTCAGGTAGACGCCGAGGAATTCGTGGCCCAGGGCATCACGGGCCCAGCTGGAGCGCTCCAGCGCGCGCAGCGAGGTCAGCCAGTCGGTGGGCAGCAGTTCCTTGGCCTGGGCATAGCCGTTGCCCTCGACGGGCGCGCCCGGGTCGATGTTCTCGCGGATGCCGCGGTGGATGCCGGCGAGGATCGCCGCGGCAGCCAGGTAAGGGTTGGCGTCGGCGCCACAGATGCGGTGCTCGACGTGCCGGGTGTGCGCCGGGCCGCCGGGTACGCGCAGGCTGACGGTGCGGTTGTCGCAGCCCCAGGTCGGCGCCAGCGGCGCATAGCTGTTGGCCTGGAAGCGGCGGTAGGAGTTGGCGTTGGGGCAGAACAGCAGCAGCGAGTCGAGCAGGCTGGCGAGCATGCCGCCGACGCTTTGGCGCAGCAGCGGGGTGCCTGCCGGGTCTTCGCTGCCGAAGAGGTTCTTGCCTTCGGCATCGGCCAGGGACACGTGCATGTGCATGCCGGTGCCAGCCAGGTCGTCGAACGGCTTGGCCATGAAGCACGCCTGCATGCCGTGCTTGTGCGCCACGCCTTTCACCAGGCGCTTGTAGCGCACGGCCTGGTCCATGGCGAGGAGGGCGTCGCCGTGCTCCAGGGTGATTTCCACCTGGCCGGGGGCGTATTCGGAAATGGCCGTGCGCGCCGGAATGCCCTGGGCTTTGCAGGCGGCATAAAGGTCGGCCAGGAACGGCTCGATCTGCTCCAGTTCGCGCAGGCCGTAGACCTGGGTGGAGCGCGGGCGGCCGCCGTCGGCATCCAGCGCCGGCTGCGGGCGGCCATTGGCGTCGCGCTTGGCGTCGAGCAGGTAGAACTCGAGCTCGCAGGCCATCACCGGGTGGAAACCGTCGGCCTTGAGGCCATCGATCACCTGGATCAGGACATGGCGCGGATCGGCGATGTCGGCCGGCTTGCCTTCGACCGGGTGCATGCTGACCTGCACGGCGGCGGTGGGAATCTGCCGCCAGGGCAGGCGCACCAGGCTGCCTTGCAACGGGTAGGCGCGGCAGTCGATATCACCGACATCCCAGACCAGTCCCGAGTCTTCGACGTCTTCGCCGTGCAGGGTCAGGCCGAGGATGGTGCTCGGCAAGGGCCGGCCGGATTGGTAGACCGCCAGCAGTTCCTCGCGATGCAGCAGCTTGCCGCGCGGCACGCCGTTGGCGTCGAGGATGAACAGCTCGACCATTTCGATGTCGGGGTTGGCGGCCAGGAAGTCCTGGGCTTCTTGCACGGGAGCGAATTTCATTTTTTGTTCTCGCATAGCGCCGTGGGGCGCGCTGATGACCTGCCGTTCCGCACGAAAGGCGCGCGGGGCTGGGGCAGGCAAGCATGGCAACAGCTACGGCTGGTCGCGGAGCATCGGCGCTCCGTTCAGCGTAGTTGCGTCGGGTGGCCGGGCGCGGGCGCCCGTCAGCGTGCGGCGTTATCGGGTGGACGCGCGTGACGGCAGTGCCAGAGGGCCCAGAAGGCGAGTTCCAGGGGCAGCGTCAGCGGTTGCAGGACCCGCCAGCGGCAGCGTTCGCGCGGGAGTCGCAGGGTCTCTCCGGCCTGGGAGGCGGAGGCGCTGGCGGCGGCGAAGGGCTGAAGCAGAAGGTGCATGGAGGGCTGCAATGGGGACGATGCCAAGGAGCCTCGCACAGGCAATGGGTGCTTTAAAGCTGAATTCAGTGACACTTGGTTGAGCGAAATCGAAACTGAATGCCCGTCCGGTCGATCCACGCCCCCACGCCGCGGGTGCCTCCTACACTGAGCGAAACCCGTCGGCCGGTCGCCTCCATGGCCCATATCGTCTTCGCCCCGTCGATCCAGCGGCACGTCGAAATCCCCGAGCAGGACCTGCCCGGCGCCACCCTTGGCGGCCTGCTGGAAGAGGTGTTCGCGCAATACCCGCGGCTGCGCGGCTACCTGCTCGACGACCAGGGCGGGCTGCGTCGCCACGTCACCGTCTTCATCGACGGCCTGCGCCTGCGCGACCGCCTTGGCCTGAGCGATGCGCTGGCGGTGGAAAGCGAGGTCTATGTGGTCCAGGCGCTGTCCGGCGGCTGACCCCAACAAGGAGAGAGCAGATGGACGATCGACTGCTGGTAGCCACGCGCAAGGGCCTGTTCACCTACCTGCGCGATGCCGACGGCGCCTGGCGCGAGGCACGCCAGGACTTCCTCGGCGAGCCGGTCAACATGGTCCTGCCCGATGCGCGCGACGACACCCTTTACGCCGCGCTCGACCTCGGCCACTTCGGCTGCAAGCTCTGGCGTCGGCACGCGGACGGCGAGTGGGAGGAATGCGCGGTGCCGGTCTACCCGCCGCAGCCCGACCCGCTGCCGACGCCGGCCGAAGGCGAGGCCCCGCAGGCGCCCTGGAGCCTGCAGCTGATCTGGTGCCTGGAGACCGGCGGCACCGAGCAGTGCGGCACGCTCTGGGCCGGGACCATCCCCGGCGGGCTGTTCCGCAGCGACGACCGCGGCGCCAGCTGGAGCCTCAACCGCCCGCTGTGGGACCGCCCCGAGCGCGCCCGCTGGTTCGGCGGCGGCTACGACTGGCCGGGCATCCACTCGGTGAGCGTCGACCCGCGCGATAGCAGCCATCTCATCGTCGGGGTGTCCTGCGGCGGCGTCTGGCAGAGCCATGACGCAGGCGCCAACTGGGTCAACACCACGCGCGGCATGTACGCCGACTACATGCCGCCGGAGCTGCGCGAGGAGGGCGCCATCCAGGACCCGCACCGCCTGGTGCATTGCCCGGCGCAGCCGGAGCGGCTATGGGTGCAGCACCACAACGGCATCTTCGTTTCCAGCGACGGCGGGCAGAACTGGCAGGACGTGCCGGCGCAGCCCTCCAGCTTCGGCTTCGCCGTCGCGGTGCATCCCACCCGGGCGGACACCGCCTGGTTCGCCCCGGCGACCAAGGACGCCTGCCGCGTGCCGGTGGCCGGGCGCTTCCTGGTCAACCGAACGCGCGATGGCGGCAAGACCTTCGAGGCGCTGGACCGGGGCCTGCCAGAGTCGCCGTGCTACGACCTGATCTACCGCCACGGCCTGACGGTGGACGACGACGGCGAGCGCCTGGCGCTGGGCTCCACCACCGGTGGGCTGTGGCTGTCGGAAGATGGTGGCGACCACTGGAAGTGCCTGTCCGCGCACCTGCCGCCGATCTACTGCGTGCGCTTCGGTTGAGGCGGCTTCAGGCAGTTGAAATGCATTGAGCTTCGCGCTCAGTGCGGTGGTTCGTCGTCCGAATGCTCGGCGCCGATGATCAGGCGTGCAGCCACCAGCGCCAACAGGCCGATGACTCCGCACAGGGTGACGATGGTTACGCCGGTGCTATCGCCGATGCTGTCGGTCAGCGCGGCCAGGCCGACGGTCAGCAACAGCATGACCATGCCGAACCATTGCGCCATGTCGGCCCAGCGCAGCAGCGTTTCGCGCTGCGGGCCGTGCAGGCCGTGGAAGTGACTGTTCTGCCGCATCGCTTCTTCCTCGTTCTTGTCTGGGCTCCAGACTACGCCGCTGCCAGCAGCACGGCGCACGGGCAGCCGAGCGGTCGCTCGCAACGGCCGGCGCGCGGCTGCTAAGGTAGTCGGCCCCACACCGTCTGGACGTCTGCAGGGAGACGCGCGCGATGAACTTCGACTGGAACGACATTCCCATCCTCCTGGCGCTGGCCCGCCACGGCAGCCTGAGCGCCGCCGGCCGTTCGCTGGGTGTCGATCCCTCGACCATGAGCCGGCGCCTGGTGGCGGCCGAAACTGCGCTGCAGACACGCCTGTTCATCCGCGACAACAACGGCTACCAGGCGACCGACGCCGGCCTGGCCTTCATCGAGTACGGCGAGCGCATCCTCGGCGATGTGCAGAGCATGCTGCTGGAGGCGCGCAGCGAGGCCAGCGCCATCAGCGGCTCGGTGAGCATCACCTCGATCGACTTCCTCTTCAGCCACTGGCTGGTGCAGCACATGCCGCAGCTTTCGCGGACCTACCCGAACCTGCAGTTGCAACTGATCCCGGCCAACCGCTCGCTGTCCTTCACCCGCCGCGAGGCCGACTTCGCCCTGCGCCTGGCGCGCCCGCAGGACGACGCCGCGCTGGTGATGCGCAAGGTCGCCGACATCGGTTTCGCCGTGTACGCCGCCACCGCCTTCAGCCAGCTGCCGCCATGCGACTGGCCGCAGCAGCCCTGGCTGGCCTATGGCGAGGAACTCGACGAAACCCCGGAGATGCAGTGGCTGCGCAACTTCGCGCCGAACGCCAGCTACGCCCTGCGGGCCAGCAGCGTGACCACGCTCACCCACGCCTGCGAGACCGGTCTGGGCATGGCCTTGCTGCCGTGCATCCTCGGCGAGCGTAACGGCCTGGTGCGCCTGAGCGGGCCGGTGGTGGCGCGCGAGATCTGGCTGCTCAGCCACCGCGACGCCGGGCGCATCGGCCGTTTCCAGGCGGTGGCCAACTGGCTGCGCGACATCTTCGACCAGGACGCCGCGCAGTTCAGCGGTGCCAACCTGGCCTGCCGCGACCTGCAGCTGAGCGCATCGGTACAAGGCTGATCCGTCCCGCAATCCCCGAAACAGACACCGCGCCGCGCCCGCCACCGGGGCGCGCGCCCCTGTCGTGGGCAACAAGCCGACGAACAGCAGCCTATGTAGATTGAAATGTAAGTGAGAATCACAATTCTTTAACAACCGAGCGACGATCATCGCCGCCGGGACGGACGGGCAGTCGCCGCGCGCTCACGGATTCGACACCGATCGAGTCGCACGCGCCGGGCGCCGCCTGCAAACGCATGACTGACTGGAGTGGCAAACCGATGAAGAGCGGCAGATTCTCGTTGATCAAGATGGCAGTGCTCGGCGTTGCGCTGGGCGGTTTCGCCGGCGCCTGCGTGGCTGCGGACGAGGCGGGCATCGTGGTCTACAACGCCCAGCACGAATCCCTGACCAAGGCCTGGGTTGAGGGCTTCACCCGCGAAACCGGCATCAAGGTCACCCTGCGCAACGGCGACGACAGCGAGATGGGCAACCAGATCGTCCAGGAGGGCAAGGCCTCTCCGGCCGACGTCTTCCTCACCGAGAACTCCCCGGCCATGGTCCTGGTCGACAACGCCGGCCTGCTCGCGCCGGTCGCCCCGGCCACCCTGGCCCAGGTCGGCCCGACCTACCACCCGGCCAACGGCCACTGGGTGGGCATTGCCGCGCGCTCCACGGTGTTCGTCTACAACAAGGACAAGATCAAGGAAGCCGACCTGCCCAAGTCGCTGCTCGACCTGGCGGAGCCGGAATGGGCCGGACGCTGGGCCGCATCGCCGGCCGGCGCCGACTTCCAGGCCATCGTCGGCGCGCTGCTGGAGCAGAAGGGCGAGGCCGCGACCCTGAGCTGGCTGGAGTCTATGAAGAGCAACGCCAAGTTCTACCGCGGCAATGTCTCCGTGATGAAGGCGGTGAACGCCGGCCAGATCGATTCCGGCGTGATCTACCACTACTACTGGTTCGGCGACCAGGCCAAGACCGGCGAGAACAGCAAGAACACCGCGCTGCATTACTTCGGGCACAAGGACCCGGGCGCCTTCACCAGCGTTTCCGGCGGCGGCGTGCTGGCTTCCAGCAAGCACCAGGAGCAGGCCCAGGCGTTCCTCAAGTGGATCACCGGCAAACAGGGCCAGGCGGTGCTGCGCGACGGCAAGTCGTTCGAGTACGCAGTGGGCGTCGGCGCGGAGTCCAACGCGAAGCTGGTGCCGCTGGCCAAGCTCGATGCGCCGGCGGTGGAGGCTTCCAAGCTCGACAGCAAGAAGGTCGTCGAGCTCATGACCCAGGCAGGCCTGTTGTAACGTGACCGCGCAAGCATTCGGGCCCGAACCGGGCTCCCGGGCCGCCACCGAGGTGGCGGTGTTGCCACGTCGGCGCAAGCGCCAGGGCCAGCCGCCGCGCTGGCTGCTGGGCGCGGCGCTGCTGGTGGCGCTGTTCGCGCTGCTGCCGCTGGCGTTCGTTGCCGGCGCCAGCGTGCAGGCGGGCTGGGCCACCATCGTCAAGCTGGTGTTCCGCCCGCGCGTGGCGGAACTGCTGGGCAATACGCTGCTGCTGGTGCTGTTGACCATCCCGCTGTGCGTGCTGCACGGCGTGGCCATGGCCTGGCTGACCGAGCGCAGCAAGCTGCCCGGACGGCGGCTGTGGTCGTTGCTGGCCATCGCCCCGCTGGCGATCCCGGCGTTCGTCCACAGCTATGCCTGGATCAGCCTGGCGCCGTCGCTGAACGGCCTGTTCCCGGCTGTGCTGATCTCGGTGATCGCCTATTCGCCGTTCATCTACCTGCCGGCCGCCGCGTCCCTGCGGCGCCTCGACCCGGTCCTGGAAGACGTCGCCGAATCCCTCGGCCAACGACCCTGGCCGGTGTTCCGCCGCGTGGTGCTGCCGCAGCTGCGCCTGGCCATCTGCGGCGGCTCGCTGCTGGTCGGCCTGCACCTGCTGGCCGAGTATGGGCTGTACGCGCTGATCCGTTTCGACACCTTCACCACGGCGATCTTCGACCAGTTCCAGTCGTCCTTCAGCAGCTCCGCGGCCAACATGCTGGCCGGGGTCCTGGCGCTGGGCTGCCTGCTGCTGCTGACCCTCGAGGCCGGCCTGCGCGGCAAGGCACGCTACGCCCGCGTCGGCTCCGGCAGCCCGCGCGCGCAGCGGCTGTACGGCCTGCACGCCTGGCAACTGGGCCTGGCCCTGGTGTTCACCGTTGGCAGCACGCTGCTGACCCTGGGCGTGCCGCTGATCACCCTCGGCCAGTGGCTGTGGGCCGGCGGCCGCGAGGTCTGGCGCTTCGACGAAATGCTCCCGGCGCTGGGCCAGACCATGCTGCTGGGGGCCGCCGGCGCGCTGCTGACGACCCTCGCGGCAATCCCCGTGGCCTGGATCTCGATTCGCGCACCGAGCCGCTTGCAGCGCCTGCTCGAAGGCAGCAACTACATCGCCAGTTCGCTGCCGGGCATCGTGGTGGCGCTGGCCCTGGTCAGCCTGACCATCCGCTTCGCGCAGCCGCTGTATCAGACGCTGTTCACCGTGCTCCTGGCCTACCTGCTGATGTTCCTGCCCCGGGCTCTTGTCAGCCTGCGCGCCGGCATCGCCCAGGTGCCGGTGGAGCTGGAGAACATCGCCCGCAGCCTGGGGCGCACGCCGGCCCAGGCATTGGGGCGGGTAACCCTGCGCTTCGCCGCGCCGGGCGCCGCTGCCGGTGTGGCGCTGGTGTTCCTGGCCATCGTCAACGAACTGACCGCGACCCTGTTGCTGTCGCCCAGCGGCACCAGCACCCTGGCCACCAGCTTCTGGGCCCACACCAGCGAGATCGACTACGCCGCCGCCGCGCCCTACGCGCTGCTGATGGTGCTGCTGTCGCTGCCGCTGACCGGGCTTCTCTACCACCAATCCAGACGGGTAGCAGGTCGATGAGTACCCTCGAGATCCATGCAGTCTCTCGCTACTTCGGCGCCAGCGCGGCGCTGGAAACCTTCAGCCTGTCGGTGCCGGCGGGCAGCCGCACCGCCGTGGTCGGCCCCTCGGGTTCGGGCAAGACCACCCTGCTGCGGCTGATCGCCGGCTTCGAATTCCCCGACACCGGGCGCATCACCTTCGACGGCGTCACCCTGGCCGACGAGACCAGCGCCATCCCCGCGCACCGTCGGGTGATCGGCTATGTACCGCAGGACGGCGCGCTCTTCCCGCACCTGAGCGTCGCGGCGAACATCGCCTTCGGCCTGGACGGGCACGCAGCGGAAAAACAGCGCCGGGTCGACCAGCTGCTGGAGATGGTCTCGCTCGACCGTGACATGGGGCGGCGCTGGCCGCACGAGCTGTCCGGCGGCCAGCAGCAACGCGTAGCGCTGGCGCGGGCGCTGGCGCAGAGCCCCAGGCTGATGCTGCTCGACGAACCCTTCTCGGCGCTGGACAGCGGCCTGCGCGTGTCGATGCGCAAGGCGGTTTCCCAGGTGCTGAGCGACGCCGGCGTCACCGCGATCCTGGTCACCCACGATCAGGAAGAGGCGCTTTCATTCGGCGATCAACTGGCCGTCTTGCGCCAGGGCCGGCTGGTGCAGGCGGGTGCGCCGAAGGATCTGTACCTGCGACCGGCGGACGAGGAAACCGCGTTCTTCCTGGGCGACGCCCTGGTCCTGCCGGCCAGCGTGGAAGCCGGCTGGGCGCGCTGCCCGCTGGGGCGCGTGCGGGTCGGCGAGGGCGAGAGTGCAGGGCGGGCGCGTATTCTGCTGCGCCCGGAGCAACTGCACCTGAGCCCGGCAGGGCTGCCGGCGAACAGCGCGGACGGCTGCTTCGGCACCGTGGTGGGCAGCGACTTCGGCGGCAACAAGTGCACGGTGACCGTCCGCCTGGACGACGCTGGAGAAGCCGACTGGGGCGGCGGCGAGTGGCGCCTGCCGGTCCGCGTCTCGGCGCTCGATTCGCCGGACCTGGGCAGCCGCGTGCACCTGTTCGCCAGCGGCCAATCCCACCTGTTCCGCCCCTGAATGAAAAGGGCGCGGGCCGCCAGGCCCGCGCCGGTTTTCAGAAGGCGAAGCAGGAACAGCCGAAGGCACCCCAGAAGCCCTGGAAATCACTGATCGGCACGCTCGACTGGCGCGCCCGCTCGTGGCCGTGGCCATGTACCGTGCATGCCCCGGCACACTGGTGCACTGCCTGGGCCAACGGTGCCTGCGGGCGCCAGTGCCCGGCGACCTTGGCCACCGGCGACCAGTCCGGCAGCACCGGCAGGGTCGGCGGGCCGTAGCGCTCGAAATCGCCGTCGGCGTAGACCACCCGGCCATCCACCACGGTCAGTACTGACTCGATGCGCTTGATCGCCTCTTCCTCGACGCTGAAATAGTCCGCCGAGAGCACTGCCAGGTCCGCCAGCTGCCCGACCTTGATCAGGCCTTTCTTGCCCTGTTCGTTGGAGAACCAGGCGCTGCCGTGGGTGTACAGCTCCAGCGCCGTGGCGCGGGACAGGCCCTCGGGGTACAGCTCCAGGCCGCCAACGGTCTTGCCGCTGACCATCCAGTACAGTGAGGTCCAGGGGTTGTAGCTGGAGACGCGAGTCGCATCGGTGCCGGCGCCTACCGGTACGCCTTCGGCAAGCATTCGCTTGATCGGCGGGGTGGCTTGGGCGGCTTTCGCGCCGTAGCGGTCGACGAAGTATTCGCCCTGGAAGGCCATGCGGTCCTGGATGGCGATGCCGCCGCCCAGCGCGCGGACCCGTTCGATGTTCTTCGGCGAAATGGTCTCGCAGTGGTCGAAGAACCAGTGCAGGCCGTTGAACGGGATGTCTAGGTTGACCTTCTCGAACACATCGAGCATCCGCGAGATGGATTCGTCGTAGGTGGCGTGCAGGCGGAACGGCCAGCGCTGCTCGACCAGGTGGCGCACCACCGGCTCGAGGTCGGTCTCCATGTTCGGCGGCAGGTCCGGGCGCGGTTCGAGGAAGTCCTCGAAGTCGGCGGCGGAGAACACCAGCATCTCGCCAGCGCCGTTGTGCCGCAGGAAGTCGTTGCCCTGGCCGTACTTGACGTTGCTGGTCCAGTTCTTGAAGTCGGCGAGTTCTTCCTTGGGCTTCTGGGTGAACAGGTTGTAGGCGATGCGCACGCTGAGCTGGTTGTCCTTCTCCAGCTGCTCGATCACCTGGTAATCGTCCGGGTAGTTCTGGAAGCCGCCGCCGGCGTCGATGGCGCTGGTGACGCCCAGGCGGTTGAGCTCGCGCATGAACTGGCGAGTCGAGTTGACCTGGTATTCGAACGGCAGCTTCGGCCCCTTGGCCAGGGTGGCGTAGAGGATCATCGCGTTGGGCCGCGCGATCAGCATGCCGGTGGGTTCGCCGTTGCTGTCGCGGACGATCTCGCCGCCGGGCGGGTTCGGCGTGTCCTTCGTGTAGCCGACCACGCGCAGGGCGGCGCGGTTGAGCAGGGCGCGGTCATACAGGTGCAGGACGAACACCGGGGTGTCCGGTGCGGCCTGGTTCAACTCCTCGAGGGTCGGCAGGCGCTTCTCGGCGAACTGGAACTCGCTCCAGCCACCCACCACCCGCACCCATTGCGGCGACGGGGTGCGCAGGGCCTGCTCCTTGAGCATGCGCAGGCCATCGGCCAGCGAGGGCACGCCTTCCCAGCGCAGTTCGAGGTTGTAGTTGAGCCCGCCGCGGATCAGGTGCAGGTGCGAGTCGTTGAGGCCGGGGATGACGGTGCGGCCCTTGAGGTCGATGACCTGGGTGGCGCCGGCGCGCAGCGGCATGATTTCGGCGTCGTTGCCGACGGCGAGGAATTTTCCGTCCTTGATGGCCACGGCGGTGGCGCTGGGTTTTTCGCGGTCGACGGTGTGGAAACGGCCGTTGTAGAGGATCAGGTCGGCATACATGGCGGAGTCCTTCGAGGTAGGCGGTCAGCGGGCGTTGAGCCAGCCGGCGAACAAGCGGGTCACGCGGGGCATGAACAGGTACACGACCAGCACCACGATGGTCAGGGTGATCAGCACGTTGCTGAGCAGGAAGCCGCCCAGCCACGGCAGCACCTGGAACAGCGGCTTCCACAGCTGCGGCACCAGCATCACCAGCGGCAGGATGACCAGGTAGGTGACTATCACCTGCTTCCAGCGCGGCGGCGGCTTCTGGCCGGTCTCGGCCGGGGTGAACCAGAACTCGTGGGCGTCATGCCGCTCCTGGTTGTCGCCGTCGAGCAGCAGCGGCTCGGCGCGTTCGATCAGTTCGCGGCGCTGCGGTGAGTCGAGCCAGTCCTGCAGTTGGCCGGCCGAGGCGAAACGCAGCACCGAGGTGAAGCGATCGCCCTGGCGCAGCACGTCCACGCCCTGGTGGCCGGGGAACTCGCTGGCAGCGCGGGTCAGCTCGCGCAGGATCGCCTCGTAGGCCGCGACGCTGTCGGGGCGGGCGCTGTGGCGAATGATCAGGGTCACGGATTCTTGGGTCATGGCGTGCACCTCCGCATGCAGTAAAGACGCCCCCGGCGAACCGGGGGCGGCCGGCCGTCAGTGGCCTTCGCTGGCGTTGAACATGGTCTTGGCGTAGATCAGGCCCAGGCCGTAGGCGCCGCCGTGCTCGATGGAGGTCTTCACGGTCTGGTCGTAGGTTTCGCCACGGGCCCAGTCGCGTTGCAGTTCGAGCAGGTACTGCAGGGAAGTCATCGGGCGGGCGCCGAGCTGGATCATGCGCTGCAGGGCCATCTCGTGGGCTTCGGTGGAGACGTCGCCGCAGGCGTCGGCGATCACGTAGACCTCGAAGCCCTGGTCGATGGCGGAGAGGGCCGGGCCGACGATGCACACGGACGTCCAGAGGCCGGCGAGGACGATCTTCTGCTTGCCGAACTTGTTCACTTCCACCGCGATGCGCGGGTCTTCCCAGGTGTTCATGCTGGTGCGGTCGATCACGTTGTGGTCCGGGAACACCGACTTGATCTCGGTGAAGATCGGGCCGGAGAAGCTCTTCTCGGCAACGGTGGTGAGGATGGTGGAAACCTCGAATTCCTTGGCCGCCTTGGCGACCAGCGCGGCGTTGTTGCGCAGGGTGACGGCGTCGATCGACTTGGTGGCGAAGGACATCTGCGACTGGTGGTCGATCATGATCAGGGTGTGATCGTTCGGGTTCAGCAGGGTCTTGCCGGGAGCGGCCTTGGCGATTGCGGTCATGGTGAGGTTCCTTCTGTCGTTGCGTGATTGGGTGGGGTCTTTCACGTCGTTTCTGCTCGGTATCGGGCGTGTTGAGCCGAACCGTGGAGCCATCTTTACCGACTGCCGGAATGCGCGGAACAGACAGCTTTGCAGGGTCACCTTGCAGTTTTGCAAGGGGCCCTCCGGGCCGTGCCACACCTGGGTTGCGCGGACACCGGAGGGACATTCGCGGCTACTTCAGGTGGGCTTTCAGCTCCACGCCGGCCTGACGCATGGCGGCCTGGACTTCCGGGACCTTGGCCAGCGGGTTGAGCAGGCCGTAGTCGTGGATCATGCCGTTGTAGCGCACGGCGGTGACCGGTACGCCGGCGGCGTCCAGGTGACGGGCATAGGCCTCGCCTTCATCGCGCAGCACGTCGAACTCGGCGGTCTGCACCAGCGCCGGCGGCAGGCCCTTGAGCTGCTCGGGTGTGGCGCGCAGCGGCGAGGCGTAGGTCTCGGCGCGCTGTTTCGCGTCGGTGGTGTAGCTGTCCCAGAACCACTGCATCATCGGCTTGGTGAGGAAGTGCCCCTGGGCGAACTGGTTGTACGACGTGGTCTCGAAGCTGGCGTCGGTCACTGGCCACAGCAGGGCCTGGAAGCGCAGCTTGGGCGTGCCCTTGTCCTTGGCCATCAGCGCGACCACCGCGGCCATGTTGCCGCCCACGCTGTTGCCGGCCACCGCCAGGCGCGAACCGTCGACGTTGATCTCCTTGCCGTGTTCGGCGACCCACTTGGTTGCCGCGTAGGCCTGGTTGATCGCCACCGGGTAGTGCGCCTCGGGGGAGGGCGTGTAGCCGACGTAGACGGCCACCGCGCCGGAGTTCACCACCAGGTCGTGGATCAGCCGGGCGTGGGTCGGGTAGTCGCCGAGCACCCAGCCGCCGCCGTGGAAGAACATGAACACCGGCAGCGTGCCCTTGGCGTTGGCCGGGCGGACGATGGTCAGCTTGATGGCCTGGCCATCGGCCTGGATGGTCTTCTCGCTGACGTTGGTGCCGGAGAGGTCCACCTTCACCGAGGCCTGGGCGCCGGTCAGAACGGCGCGGGCATCCTTCGGCGAGAGCGTTTCCAGCGGTTTGCCGCCGCCGGCTTCCAGGGCTTCGAGGAAGGCCTGGGTGGTGTGCTCGACGCCCGGGCTGCCGGCGGCGAAGGCGTTGCCGATAGCGAGGGCGAGGGTGGCGGCGAGCAGATGCTTCTTGGCGTTCATGGTGCGGGTTCCTGTGCAGTGGGGGGCTTGTCGTGAAGCGCAGGAACATCATTGCCCAGGGCTGGAAGCCGCGGAACAGACAGCTTTGCAGGGTCGCTTTGCAGTTTTGCAAGGGGCGTGCGGACACCTCGATTGGCGGATAACCGTTCACGATTATCCGCCGCTACACCGAGACTTCCGATGGCGCCTGGGTCTAGCCGGGAGCCATATCGCCAGGCTGGACTACGAGTGGAGCATGGCCAGGCCCTGCCGGTGATGCCCTGGAAGCCGCCGCCATCGGGGGAGACGATCACCCGGATGGCGACGAAGCAGCGCTGCACACCCTGTAGGAAATTTCGTCGGCAGAAGGGAGCGCGGAGGAGGGCGAATGGCTATGCTCGGCAGCCATGACCTCCGCCATCCCGCTCCGCCAACCTTGCCCGCCGGGCGCCTGTGATTGCGGGCGCGAGGCGCTGCTGGAAGACCCCCGTGGCGACCTGCGCATCCTGCGCCTGACCCGCCAGGAGGAGCAGCGCCTGCTCGAGCGTTTGGCGTGCATCCGCGACCTGGACGATCTCGAGCACATGCAGCGGCGCATGTTCGAGCAACTCGGCCTGCGCCTGACCATCGCCCCCGGCTTCAACGAAGTGCGCAGCATGCGCGGCATCGAGATCCGCATCGAGCCGCTGCCGGGGCTCTGCCGCAAGACCCGCCAGGCCATTCCCGCCGCCATCCGCCGCGGCCTGGAGCGCACGCCGGAAATCGCCTGGCGATTGCTCGATTCCTTCGACCTGCTGCGCGACGCCTGAGCCTCAACGGCGCGGCAGCGACTGCACGCGCGGGTCGATCTGCTGACGCGGAATCATCTGGCTGCTCGAACGCGCGCCGGGCGCGGCTTGCTGGTCCGCCTGGTCGTCGCCGTGCTCGGTGCAGGAGGCCCCGCTCAGCGCCACGGCGAGCGGCGCGAGCAGGAGGAGGAAGGTGAGCCGCGACATGTCGAATCTCTCCGGTGCGCTGCGATTCCATCAGCAAATACGCATTCGTCGCGCGCTGCGCCGCTACACGACGAGCGGCCCCGTTCCAGGGCTGAACGACAGTGCCTCTGCGGTGCCATTTGCGGCCGATCGTAAACGTTTGAATCTTCCGGCGTTGTGCTGCGCCAAGGGCGGACTCGGCCTAAGCTCGCGGCCCGGCAAACGGCCGTGGATCAACCATACTCATTTCGCGCGCTTTGCCCCCTACCAGCTGGTCATGACTTCAGGAGAGAACGATGTCCAAAGCGGATAAGAAGAAAACCGAGAAGAAGGCCCCAGCCGAAGGGCTTGACCGCAAGGCCTACGAAAAGGAGCTCAAGCGCCTGCATGTGGAGATGGTGAAGCTGCAGGAGTGGGTGGTCGCGAAGGGCCTGAAAGTCTGCGTCGTCTTCGAGGGCCGCGACGGCGCAGGCAAGGGCGGCACCATCAAGGCCATCACCGAGCGCGTCAGCCCACGGGTGTTCCGCGTCGTGGCGCTGCCGGCGCCGACCGAGCGGGAAAAGTCGCAGATGTACGCGCAGCGCTACCTGACCCACCTGCCCGCCGCCGGCGAAGTCGTGATCTTCGACCGCAGCTGGTACAACCGCGCGGGCGTCGAGCGGGTCATGGGCTTCTGCACCGACGAGCAGGCGACCAAGTTCCTCGAGGTGGTTCCGCTGTTCGAGAAGATGATGGTCGAGTCCGGGATCATCCTCATCAAGTACTGGCTCGAAGTCAGCGCCGACGAACAGACCCGCCGCCTGCAGGACCGCATCAACGATGGGCGCAAGCTGTGGAAGCTCTCGCCCATGGACCTGAAGTCCTACACCCGCTGGGACGACTACACCCGCGCCCGCGACGAGATGTTCAACGCCTCGGATACCTCCTGGGCCCCCTGGTTCATGGCGCACTCCAACGACAAGCGCCGTGCGCGCCTGAACATCATCAGCCACCTGCTGTCGCGCATCCCCTACAAGGACGTCACCGGCGAGCGAGTCGTCGAGCTGCCCAAGCGCGGCCGGATCGGCAAGTACAAGGCCGTTCCCTATCCCTTCAAGGTGGTCGAGGAGCGGTTCTGATTCCCGCCACCGTCGCAGAGCAAAGAAAATCCGCCCATCAGGAGATGAAAATGAAGAAATACGCGGTCCTGGTACCCCTGCTGGTACTTCCGCTGCTGTTCGGTTGCTCGAGCAACAAGGTGGCCCCCGAGGATTATTCGGGCTTCCTCGGCGACTATTCGCGCCTGACCGAGCAGGAAAATGCCTCCGGCACCAAGGTGCAGGCCTGGATCGACCCGAATCTCAACCTTACCCGCTACACCAGCGTCTACATCGAGCCGACGCAGTATTTCCCCAAGCCCAACCCCACCGACAAGATCTCGCAGCAGACCCTCGACCAGATCTCCGCCTACTACAACCAGGTGCTCAAGCGCGAGTTCGGCCAGGTACTGCGGGTGGTCGACCAGCCGGTAACGGACACCCTGGTGGTGCGTGCGGCCATCACTGGCGTGAGCAGCCATACGCAATCGCTGCACGCCTATGAAGTGATCCCGATCGCGCTGATCGCGGCAGGCGTGAGCACCGCCACCGGCATCCGCGACCAGGACACCGTGATCGCTACCGAGGCCGCGTTCATCGACGGCGGCAACAGCAAGGTGGTCGCCGAAGTGGTGCGCAAGGGCACCGGCCATCCGCTGGAGAACTCCAGCCAGGCCCTGACCGCCAACGACTTGAAGGGCGTGCTCGACGGCTGGGCCAAGGACATGCGGCTGTCCTACACCAAGCTGCGCACCCTGAAGTAAGGCTTTGCCAGCGGGTGCCCGGTCGCCAGCGGCCGGCGTGCCCGCCATCGCAGGAGCGCCCCGGCACAACGATTTACGCAACGGATTCAAGGAGGAGGGCGGATGCCCAATGATGGCAGCCTGCTGCAGGCCACGGTGATCTTCCTGCTGGCGGTGGTGATTCTCGTACCGCTGGCGCAACGCGCGAGGCTCGGCGCCGTGCCCGGCTACCTGCTGGCGGGCATGCTGATCGGGCCGTCCGTGCTGGGCCTGGTAAGCAACCCGCACAACGTCGGGAAGCTCTCGGAAATGGGCGTGGTGATGCTGCTCTTCATCATCGGCCTGGAGCTTTCGCCGCGCCGTTTGTGGATGATGCGCAACTCCCTGTTCGGCGTCGGCTCGCTACAGGTGGGCCTGACCGCGCTCATCCTGGGCTTGCTGGCCTACCTGGTATTCGGCCAGTCGCCTGCCGCCGCCCTGGTGCTCGGCCTGGGCCTGGCGCTGTCGTCCACCGCCTTCGGCCTGCAGATGCTGGCCGAGCGCAAGGAGCTGGGCCAGCCGCACGGTCGCCTGGCCGTGGCCATCCTGCTGTTCCAGGACATCGCCGCCATTCCGCTGATCGCCATCGTGCCCTTGCTGGGCGGCGTCGAGGCCGCCGAGAGCGGTAACGCGCGCCCCCTGCTGGCGGTGGCCGTGGGAATCGGCCTGGTGGTCGTTGGCGGGCGCTATGTGTTGCGTCCGGTGTTCGGCTGGGCAGTCAGCACCGGCTTGCGCGACCTGTCCACCGCCACCGCGCTGCTGGTGGTACTCGGCACCGCCTGGATCATGGAGCACGTCGGCGTGTCCATGGCCCTGGGCGCCTTCCTCGCCGGCCTGCTGATGGCCGAGTCGCATTTCCGCCACGAACTGGAATCGCAGATCGAACCCTTCAAGGGCCTGCTGCTCGGGCTGTTCTTCGTCGGCGTGGGGATGACCGCCGACCTGCGCCTGCTGTTCAACCTGCCGCTGCAGGTACTCGGCCTGACCCTGCTGCTGGTGGGCATCAAGCTGCCGCTGTTGTACGCCATCGGTCGGCTGGCTGGCGGCCTGACCCGCGCCGGCGCCACCTGCCTGGGCGTGGTGCTGGCGTCGGGCGGGGAGTTCGCCTTCGTGGTATTCAAGCTGGCGCTGGACCAGGGCTTGCTGGAGCGCCAGGTACACGACCTGCTGGTGCTCGCCATCACTTTGTCGATGGCCGTGGTGCCGCTGGTGATGATCGCGCTGGCGCGCCTGCTGAAGGATGAATCAGGCGCCGCCGAAGAGCCGCAAGGACCGCCGGCGGTGGACGGCGAACCCAAGGTGGTGATCGCCGGCATGGGCCGCATGGGCCGGGTGATCGCCAACCTGCTGCATGCCCAGGGCGTGCCGCTGGTGGCCCTGGACACCTCGGTGGAAGCCCTCGTGGCCAAGCGTGGAGAGAAGGGCGTGCGGGTGTTCTACGGCGACCCGAGGCGCCCGGAAATCCTGCACGCGGCCAAGGTCGGCGAAGCCGAGCTGGTGATAGTCGCCACCGACGATCCGCATATCAACCTGGAGACGGCGAATGTCCTCGCGCGCCTGTATCCCGGCACGCGGGTGATCGCCAGGGCGCGCAATCGCCAGCAGGTGCTGCAATTGCTTGACCTCGGTGCCAACCCCGTGCGCGAGACCTTCCACTCCAGCCTGGAAATGGCGCGCCGCGCCTTCGTCGAGCTGGGCGTGGGCGAGGAGCAGGCCGGGGCCTGGGTACGGCGCTACCAGAAGTACGAGGAAGACCGCCTGCGCGACCTGCACAAGCAGAAGGGTGCAGGGTGTTTCGACGACGTTGACGATCCATCCGCGGGCTGACGCTCGGCGCCTGCGGGCGCATGGGAATGGGCAACGCAACATCAATGACAATCCGGTCCGTCGCGGCCGGTCTGGAGGCTAGCGATGCAGCCGATATTCAAACTGGACAGCAACCTCTGGCGGGGCCTGCTCGACGTCTTCATCAAGGCCGGCCTGATCGCCGCGCTGGTGGTCTTTTCCTTCCAGGTGTTCCAGCCGTTCCTCGAGCTGATGCTCTGGGCGCTGATCCTCGCGGTGACTCTCTACCCGTTGCACCGATTGCTCAAGGAGCGTTTCGGCATGCGTGACGGCCGCGCCGGCACCCTGATCGTGGTGATCGCGCTGCTGGTGTTGCTGGTGCCGATCTTCCTGCTGGTGACCTCTATCGGCGACTCCCTGGAAGGCGTGGTGGCGGCCCTCAAGGGCGGCACCTGGAGCCTGCCGGCGCCGCCGGATTCGGTGGCCCAGTGGCCGCTGATCGGACCGCGCCTGCATGAGGTCTGGCTGTCGGCATCCGGCGACCTGACCAGCGCGCTGCAGAAGCTGGCGCCGCACCTCAAGGGAACCGGCCGCGTGCTGCTGGGCGCGGCAGCCAGTGCCGGCGGCGCCTTCCTGCTGTTCATCGGCGCGATCATCATCGCCGGGATCATCATGGCCTTCGGCGAGACGGGCCAGGCCAGCGCCGTGCGTATCGCCCAGCGCATCTCGGGCATCGAGCGCGGTTCGCGCATCGTCGAGCTGTGCACCGCGACCATCCGCGCCGTTGCCCAGGGCGTGATCGGCATCGCCTTCATCCAGATGCTGCTGATCGGCGTCGGCTTCGTGGTCAAGGGCGTGCCGGGGGCGGGCATCCTGGCCATCGCCGTGCTGATCCTGGGCATCGTGCAGGCGCCGGCGACGCTGATCACGGTCCCGGTGATCGCCTACGTGCTCGGCACCGAAGGCTTCTCCACCGCGACCATCGTCTTCTCCATCTATACCTTCGTCGCCGGCCTGGTCGACAACGTGCTCAAGCCGCTGCTGCTCGGCCGCGGGGTGGACGTGCCGATGCCGGTGGTACTGATCGGCGCCCTCGGCGGCATGGTGGTCAAGGGCATCATCGGCCTGTTCATCGGCCCGGTGATCCTGGCGGTGGCCTACGCGCTGTTCTGGCAGTGGGTCGACGAGAGGGTGCCGGACGACGACGCCGACTCCGGGCCGTCGGCCTGAGCAGCCGGGTCTGCCCATGCCGGCACGCACTTACCGACTGGCGCTGAGCTTCGTCGCCGCGCTGGGCGGCTGCACCCAGGTCGGCCCGGACTTCCAGCGGCCGCAGGATCCCTGGCTGGGCGGCTGGAGCACGCCAGCGCTGGAGGAGGGGAGCCACAGGGGCGTCGCCCCGGACTTCAGCCAGTGGTGGACGGTCTTCGCCGACCCGACCCTGGACGCGCTGATCGCCGAGGCCGACGCCAACAACACCAGCCTGCGCGTGGCCGGCCTGCGCATCGTCGAGGCACGCGCGCAACTGGAAATCGCCCAGACCGGACGCTACCCGCAGCTGCAGCAGCTGAGCGCCGAGAGCCTTTACCTCAAGCAGAACCAGTCCGGCGCGCCCAGCGCTCGCGACTCGGTGTTCTGGCAGTCGAGCCTGGGCGCCAACGTCGGCTGGGAAATCGACTTCTGGGGCCGCTTCAGCCGCGCCATCGAATCCGCCGACGCGGTCTACTTCGCCTCCCAGGCCAACTACGCCGACGCCATGCTGCTGATGCGCGCGCAGGTGGCCGATACCTACTTCGGCTTGCGCACCGCCGAGGCGCGCCTGGACATCGCCCGCGAGAACGCCAGGCGCCAGGAGCGCAGCCTGGAGATCACCGAGCGTCTGTTCCGCCACGGCGAGAACGACGAGCTGGACTGGCAGCAGGCGCGCACCCAGTACCTGGCGACGAAGGCGACCATCCCCGAATTCGAGAACCAGGTGAACGCCCTGCGCAACGTGCTCTGCTCGCTGCTCGGCCGCCCGCCGGGTCCGATGCCGGAGCTTGCCGCACGCCACGGCCAGTTGCCGCTGCCCGACGGCGCGGTGCTGCAGGACGTACCGGCCAGCCTGCTGCAGCGCCGCCCGGACATCCGCGCCGCCGAGCAGGCGGTGGCGGCGCAGTCGGCGCTGGTCGGCGTCGCCGAGGCTGACCTCTATCCGTCAATCAGCCTGCTCGGCAGCATCGGCTGGACCTTCGTCTCGGCGCACAACCTGCCCGACAGCTTCAACCTCGCCGCCGGGCCAAGCCTGATCTGGAACCCCTTCGACTACGGCCGGCGCGAGAACGCCGTGCGCGTCGAGGATGCGCGCCTGCAACAGCTGATCGAGCTCTACCACCAGGACGTGCGCGAAGCCGCGCGCGAGGCCGACGACGCCGCCAGCGGCCTGGTCCGCGCAGTGCAGAGCGCGAATATCCGCCAGGAGGCCTCGCAGGCCGCACAGCGCTCGCTGAACCTGGCGAGCTCGCAGTACCGCGAAGGCTTTGCCGACTTCCAGCGCGTGCTCGACGCCCAGCAACTTCTGCTGACCCAGCAGGACGGCTACCTGGTCAGCCGCGGCAACGCGGTGAGCAACCTGGTGGCGCTGTACAAGGCCCTCGGCGGCGGCTGGGACAGCAAGCGCCCACCCGTCGATGCGGCGACCCGCAAGCAGATGCAGCAACGAACCGACTGGGGCGACCTGCTCGACGAGCCGGCCCCGACGAGCCAGGACAAGGGTGAAGGGAAATGAGCGAAACCACCGAAGCGCCAGCGCCGAAGAAAGCCGCACCCGCTGCGTCGCCCGACCGCGGGATCAAGGGCGTGCTGATCCTGATCGCCCTGAGCCTGTTCTGGTACCTGCTCGCCGACCGCTTCACGCCCTACACCCAGCAGGCGCGCCTGCAGGCCTACGTGGTGCCGGTGAGCGCCGAGGTGGCCGGCCAGGTGAAGCGCGTGGCGGTGGGCAACAACCAGGAAGTGCGCAAGGGCGACGTGCTTTTTGAACTCGACCAGGAGCAGTACCGCATCGCCTTGGCGCGCGCCGAGGCGGACCTGGAAACGGTGCGTCGGCAGATAGGCGCGAGCACCGCCGGGATCGACTCGGCGCAGGCCTCGCTGGCCGCCGCGCAAGCCAACGAGCGCAAGGCACGGCAGGACGCCGAACGGCTGCAGCGGCTGTACCAGGAAGACCCCGGCACGGTGTCCGTGCGCCGCCTGGAAGGCGCCCAGGCCACCCGCGAACAGGCGGCCAGCCAGGTGGCGGCGGCCCGCGCGGAAGTCGAGCGGGCGCGCGAGCAGCAGGGCGGCAACGAGGCCGAAAACGCCCAACTGCGCAGCGCCGCTGCGAATGTGGAGAAAGCCCGGCTCGATCTGGCCCGGACCCAGGTGCGTGCGGACTCGAACGGCCTGATCACCGACCTGCGCACCGACGTCGGCCACTACGTAGGCCCCGGCAGCCCGGTGATGACGCTGATCGCCATCCACGACTTGTGGATCAGCGCCGACATGACCGAGAACAACCTCGGCCACTTGCGCCAGGGCACGCCGGTACTGGTCGTGCTTGATGCGCTGCCGGGGAAAGTCCTGCACGGGAGCATCCGCAGCATCGGCTACGGCGTGAGCGTGGGGCAGAGCGCGCCGCCGGGTTCGCTGCCGACGGTGCAGAACAGCCGTGAGTGGCTGCGCTCGGCGCAGCGCTTCCCGGTGATCGTGGGGCTCGATCGCGAGCAGTTGTCGGGCCCCGAGAACCTGCGGGTCGGCGGCCAGGCCGAAGTCATGGCGCTGCCCACCGAGGGCAATCCGCTGAACCTGCTCGGCCGGCTGTTCATGTGGCTGATGAGCTGGCTGTCGTATGCCTATTGAGCTGCGTCGCCTGCGCGCGTTGCGCCTGGCCTGGGGCACCGCGCTGACCCTGGCGGCGAGCTTCGGCGTGGGCTTGCCGGTGCCGTTCCTGGCGCCGGTGCTGGCGGTGCTGCTGCTGGCCATGCGTGCCCAGGCGCTGCCACTGCGTGCGGCGCCGGCTCTCGCGCTGCTGGTGCTGTTCAGCGCTGGCAGCGGCCTGCTGCTGATCCCGCTGCTGCGCAACGCACCGGCAAGCGGCGTGCTGCTGGTCGGCCTTGGATTGTTCCTCTGCTTCCGCTACCTGCTGCAGGGCGGCAACGGCCTGCTGGCGAACCTGCTGGTGATCGGCCTGAGCATGGTTTCCGCCGCCGGCACCGGCGACTTCACCCTGGCGCTCTCGGTGGTCGAGGCGCTGGCCAAGGGCATGCTGCTGGCCGTCCTCGGCGCGGTCGTGGCCCACGTGCTCTTCCCCGAACCGGCCGATGCGCCGGCACCGCCAGTGCCGCCACGGCTGGATGCCGGGGAGGTCAACTGGATCGCCCTGCGCGCCACCCTGGTGGTGATGCCGGCCTTCCTCCTGGCGCTGATCGCCCCTGACCAGTTCATGCCGCTGATCATGAAAGCGATGAGCCTGGGCCAGCAGACCTGCGAAACCCGCGCCCGCCACGCCGCCCGCGAACTGGTCGGCTCGACCCTGCTGGCCGGGCTGCTGGCGATCCTGCTGTGGGGCGGCCTGAGCCTGTTCGTCCACCTCTGGATGTTCTTCCTCTGGACCCTGCTGTTCATCCTCTGGCAGTCCCGCCGTCTCTACCAGGCGGTGCCGAACCGCCAGACCCCGGCCTACTGGGTCGGCTGCATGACCACCATGCTCATCCTGCTCGGCCAATCGGTGCAGGACAGCGAAGCAGGCCAGGACGTCTACCGCGCCTTCGCCATCCGCATGGCGCTGTTCCTGGCGGTGTCGCTGTACGCCAGCGCGATGGTGGTGTGGATCGACAGCCGCAGGGCGCGGGTGAGGGTGGCCTAGGGGACCTTCGGCTCGATGTGGATCGCTACTTGTGCGTTGCCGGCAGCGTCAGCGGGGGCGCCTCGCTTTCTGTCAAAAGTTTCAGGTTGCCGGGAGCGGGATGCCAGGGGGCTCTGGATAAGCTGATTCCAAGCCTAGAGCTTGAGCCGACACCGGGCGGTGCCGGAGTCCCCGAAACAGGAGTGTTTGCCATGAAAACTCTCAAAATTGCCCTGATCGCCACTCTGCTGGGTGTTTCCGCGGCGGCGATGGCGGAAGACGGCGGCGACCGGGTCGTCGCGCAAATGGATGCCCTGCGTCACACGGCAATGCAGCATTACGCGCAGGTCGAGCAGATGCATGCCCATGCCCAGGCAGTGGCCAGCAACCAGGGTCAGGCTGCGCATCGGGTAGAGCACACCAACTGAAGGTGAGCGTTCAGCAAGACCGGGCTGGTTGGCGTTCTGCCGGGCGCGCGCTGTGAGCGACGCGACCGGTCGAGGGCTGCGATTCCACCAGTCCTCTCGCAGGAGCGGGCGAGCCGTGCGGCCACCGCTGCCTGCCTTGGCGGGCACCAGGCGCCCGCGGCGTGGACACCAGCGTGCGCCGTGTGTCCACGCGGAGCGAGGTCGCTCATGGCTCGTCGGCGTTGTTCGCAAGGCCAGGGCTTTGGGCCGCGGCGGGAATGTCCAGCCGGTAGCCGGCGCCCGGAATGGTCACGATCAGCGACGGCTCGAATCCCTGGTCGAGCTTGCGGCGCAGGCGATGGATATGGTTGTCGATGACATTGTCGTTGGGGTCGAAGTCGTAGTCCCAGGCGCTTTCCAGCAGCATCGTGCGGGTGACGACCTGGCCGTGGTGAAGCATGAGTTTCTCCAGGATCAGCGTTTCGCGCGGGCCAAGCGCAATGCTGCGGCCACGGCGAATGGCCAGGTGCTGGGAGCGGTCCAGTTGCAGCTCGCCGACCTGCAGCCGCCCCGGGCTGTTTCCCGGCGCAGGGTTGCGGGGCCGCAGCAAGGTTTCCAGGTGGGCGAGTACCTCGATGAACGCATAAGGCTTCGCCAGGTAGGCGTCGCAACCAGCCTGCAGCCCTTCGACGCGCTGCTCCGTCGAGGCCAGGGCACTGAGCATCAGCACGGGAAGCGCTTCGCCCTGGCGGCGCAATTCCCGAACCACCGCCAGGCCGTCCATGACCGGCAGGCGGCGGTCCACCACGGCGACGTCGTAGATGCCCTCCAGCGCCATGGCCAACCCGGTTGCGCCGTCCCCGGCGACGTCGACGACGTGCCCGGCCTCGGTCAGGCCGCGGCGCAAATGGGCGGACGTGCGCTTGTCGTCCTCGATCAGGAGAATTCGCAAACGGACCTCGACAGGGGCGTGGATTCATCCGCCGGCGGCTTTGCGCAACGGCGAGACCGGACATTCTCAAACTAGGCTATCGGATGGAAACGCACCGTGCTGCGAGCATTGCCACCTCTGGAAAGCGCTGAACCGCCATGACCCATGTACTGGTCGTCGAGGACGACCCTAAAACCTCGCGTGAAATCGAGTCGGCCCTGCAGGACCACGGTTTCGCAGTCACCGCGGTCGCCAACGGCCGCGACGGGCTGCTGCAGGCCGCCGCCGGCGGCTATGACCTCATCGTGCTCGACCGGATGCTGCCCGGCAGCCTGGATGGCCTGGGCGTGCTGACGGCGCTGCGGGCCTCGGGCGTGCTGACCCCGGTGCTGATCCTGAGCGCCCTCGGCAACCTCGACGAGCGCGTTCGCGGTCTGCGGGCCGGCGGCGACGACTACCTGACGAAGCCGTTCGAGTTCATCGAGCTGACCGCTCGCCTGGATGCCCTCAGTCGCCGCCACGGCCATTCGACGAACCAGCCCGCAGACAACCGGGTGCGCGTCGGCAACCTGGAGATCGACCTGCTGCGCCGGACGGTGCGCCGTGGCGAGCGGCAGGTGGACCTGCTGCCGCGCGAATACGCCCTGCTGGAATATCTCGCGCAGCATGTCGACCAGGTGGTGACGCGCACGATGCTCTTCGAGGCGGTCTGGAACTACCAGTACGACGACCAGGCCAACGTCATCGACGTGCACATCGGCCGCTTGCGGCGCAAGCTCGATGGCGAGGGCGACGTCCCGCTGCTGCACACCATTCGCGGAGCCGGCTATGTTCTTCGCTCGCCTGAGTGACGTTCCGCGCACCATCAGCTTCCGCACGGCGCTGATCTTCCTGGCGCTGTTCATCTGCTCGTTCCTGGCGCTGTTCGGTTACATCTACTGGCAGACCACCGGGTACCTGCTCAACGAGGTCGACGGCGAGCTGCATCGCGCCATCGAAATTCGCAGCCGGCAACCTGCGCCTGTGCGCCTGCAGGAGCTGATCGACCACGCCAAGGGCGATCCCGGCAACCTGGTCCCGTTCACGCTGTTCGATGCCGATGGCCATTCCGTCGTCGGCCCGCTGCAGGCCGTTCCGCGCTTCGATCATTTCGACCAGCCCTACGAGTTCCGCTGGGCCGCCCCCGGCGGTCATGAGCGGCCGTTGCGCTTCATCGCTCACCGCCTGGCGGACGGATCGACGCTGGTGGTGGCCGAGGATATCCGCGACATCCGCGAGTTCCACGAGCTGCTGGTGAATGCGCTGCTCTCCGGTGGGTTGCTGCTGCTCCTGGTCGGCCTCATCGGCGCGGTGGCGCTGGGGTATTCGGCGCGGCGCCGGCTGGACGGCCTGACCCGCTCGATCCGCCGAATCGTCGACGGGGACCTGGGACGCCGGCTTCCGGTGCGCGGCAATGGCGACGATATCGACCGTCTTTCCGAAGTGGTCAACGGCATGCTGGATGCCATCGAGCGCCTGATGGGCGAGCTGAAGGGCGTGTGCGACGACATCGCCCATGACTTGCGTACCCCGCTGACACGGCTGATCGGCGGCCTGGAGCGGGCGCGGCGCCATCGCCCGAGCGAAAGCGAATACGCAGAGGCCGTCGACGAGGCGCTGGAAGAGGCCAGGGGCCTGATGCAGACTTTCCGGGCGCTGTTGCGCATCTCCCAGATCGAGGTCGGCGCACGCCGCAGCGATTTCGCCGTGGTGGACCTGAACCGGATTGGGGCCGATGCCGTCGAGCTCTTCGAGCCGTTGGCGGAAGAGCGCGGCATACAGCTGCAGTTCGTGGCCGCCGCCGCCCCGGCGTGCGTCGCCGGCGATGCGCAGTTGCTGTTCGATGCGACCTGCAACCTGGTCGACAACGCGCTCAAGTTCGCTCCCGTCGAGGGGCGGGTGGAAGTCCGGGTCATTGCCGAGGCCGGCCATAGCGGCTTGAGCGTCACCGACAACGGCCCGGGCATCGCCGCGCAGGAGCAGGAGGCGGTATTCCGCCGCCTGTATCGCGGCGAGGCCAGCCGCAACACGCCGGGCAACGGGCTGGGGCTGAGCATGGTCGCGGCCGTGGCGCGGCTCCATGACATGACCCTGGATATCCACGACGCACAGCCCGGCTGCCGCATGGAAATGATCGGCAAGGCGGTGGCCGGGTGAGTCCAACAGAGCGATGAGGGAGAGGCTTATGTCTGCATGGCTGGTGTACGTGGCGATCGGCATCGCCAGTGGGGTTGCGGCGGGACTGTTCGGCGTGGGCGGTGGCCTGATCGTGGTACCGGCGCTGATCTATTGGGCGGGCTTTTCCCAGCACATGGCGACCGGGACGTCGCTCGCGGTGCTGCTGCCGCCGATCGGCCTCGCCGCGGCGTTCGAGTACTACCGCAACGGCAACGTCGACGTGCCCGCGGCGATCCTGATCGCCATCACCATGTTCCTGGGCGCGTGGATTGGGGCGCGCCTCGCCAGCCACGTCAGCGGGCCGCACCTGCGCCTGATGTTCGGACTCTTCGTGTGCTGCCTGGGCGTCTACCTCGTCTACGGCGCGTACGAGCGCCTGGGGTGATCCGGGCCGCCTTCGGTACGGACGAGCCCTGTACGTCGCCTCGGTGATCGTCGACGACAGCAACGGGCGCTACTACGAAGCGGCGCCAGGGCGCTCCTGGTACGCGGGGGCGGGGCTGGAATACCGCTTCCGCTAGGGGTTGCTCAGGGCTCCCAGTCCACCCCCGACTCGGCGAGGTAGGTTTCCACGGCAGCGCCGACCGTGGGGTGGAAGGCGGCTTCGCCCATGCGTTCGAACAGCTCGAACTGCTTCATCTTGTCCTTCACCGGGCCCTTCATCTCGGCGAATTGCAGCTCCACGCCACGGGCCTCCAGTTCGCGGTCCAGCTCGGCGAGCATGTCGGCGGAGGTGATGTCGATGCTGGTCACCGGCTCGGCCGCCACGATCAGGCGTTGCACCGGCGTGGGCGATTCGTCGACCGCTTTCAGGATGCAGGCCTGGAATTGCTCGGCGTTGGCGAAGAACAGCGGGGCATCCCAGCGGAACAGGACCAGACCAGGGATGCGCCGGGCCTGCGGGTGGCGCTTGATATCGTGATAGCCGCGGGTGCCGTCCACTCGCCCGAGGATCGCGAAGTGCGGGCGCCAGCCGTCCCAGAGGAACTCGATCACCGAGATCACCACGGCGATGCAGATGCCGGGGATGGCGCCGAACACGGCGACGCCGGCGAAGCAGGTCATGGACAGCCAGAACTCCCACTGCTGCATGCGGAATATGCGCTTGAGGTCGGCGAATTCGAACAGCCCCAGGGCCGCGGCGATCACCACGGCGGCCAGCGCGCTGGTGGGCAGGTACTGCATCAGGTTGGGCGCGACAAGCAGCAGGGCGGTTACCGCCAGCGCGCCGACGATGCCGGTCAGCTGGGTCTTCGAACCGGCCGCCTCAGCCACCGGTGTGCGTGACGAGCTGCTGCTGATGGGAATGCCCTGGAACAGCCCGGAAGCGAAGTTGGCCACGCCCAGGCCGAACATTTCCTGGTTCGGGTTCACCGGCGTCTTCAGGCGCGCGGCGTAGGTGCGCGATAGCACGCTGGTGTCGGCGAAGGACACCAGCGCCACCGCGATGCCGCCGAGCAGGATCTCCACCAGGTCGACCCCGCTGAGCCAGGGCAGGCTGAAGGTGGGCAGGCCCTGGGGCAGTTCGCCGAGCACCTTGACGCCCAGGTCGTTGAGGCCGAGCAGGCTCACCGCCAGGGTCGCCAGGACCACGGCGATGAGAATGCCCGGCAGGCGCTGGTAGGGTTTCAGAACGAGGATCAGCGCCAGGCTGCCGGCGCCGACGGCGAAGCTCGGCAAGTTGGCGCGACCTTCGGCCAGGGCCTGCACCAGGTGCCAGACGTTGCGCAGCGGCCCGTCGCTGTCGATGGAAATGCCGAACAGCTTGGGCAGCTGGCTGATCAGCACGGTCAGGGCGATGCCGTTCATGTAGCCGTAGCGGATCGGCTTGGACAGCAGTTCGGTGACGAAGCCCAGGCGCAGCAGCCCGGCGGCCATGCACACCACCCCGGAGACCAGCGCCATCAGGCTGGCCACGGCGATGGCGCGCTGCGGATCGCCCGCGGCGAACTGCACAACGATCGCCAGGATGGGCGCGGCCAGCGACGAGTCGGGGCCGAGCACGAGGATGCGGCTGGGGCCGAACAGCGCATACGCCAGCAGCGGGATGATGGTTGCGTACAGGCCGTAGATGCCCGGCACGCCGGAGGCCTCGGCATAGGCGATGCCCACCGGCACCAGCATGGTGGTCAGCACCAGTCCGGCGGCCAAGTCCTTCGGCAGCCATGCCGCTTGGTAGTTCAGCAGGGTGGCGAGGCCGGGCAGCCAGCGGCGCCAGTCGAAGGAGGTGGGCGAGGGGGGCGGGGCGGCCATGCGGCAAGGGCTCCTGGGCAAATGGGATGCAGCGCCCGTGGCACGGGCGTGTCCGTCATTCAGCGTAGATCAGGGCGGGCCTGCGCCGCGTGGCCGGTCGATCAGTCAGTCGCAGATGCCGAGAATCGCCCGCGCCGCCGCCTCGGTGCCGCGCGAGCCTTGCATCTGCGCGCGGACCGCCGCCAGGCGCGCGGCCATGGCGCTGTCGGCGAGCAGCTCGGCCAGCGCTTGCGGCAGGGCCTGCAGCGGGGCGTCGAAGCGCGGCAGGTAGCGCGCCACGCCGACTTCCTCGGCGCGCCGGGCGTTGTCGTGGCCGTCCCAGCAGTAGGGGATGATCACCGACGGCAGGCCGAAGTAGAGCGCCTCGCAGAAGCTGTTGTTGCCGCCGTGATGGATGAACAGCTGGCACTCGCGCAGCACCGCCGGCTGCGGGAACCAGCTGTCCAGGTAGACGTTGTCAGGCACGCTGGCGTAGTGCTCGCGGTAGGCGCCGACGTTGATCAGGAAGCGGTAGGGCAGCTGCGCCACCGCATCGATCAGGCGCTGCATCATGCCCACGTCGGCGGCGCCGAGGCTGCCGAAGCTCACGTAGATCAAAGGCGCGTCGTTGTGGCGCGGGAACTGCGGCGGCACGTAGGGCGCCTCGCTGCGCACGCAGCCGTCGAGATACAGGTAGCGCTCGGCCGGCAGCGGCTTGGCGCGCTCGTAGCGCACCGGAGTGGGCGAGAGCAGCAGGTTCAGCCAGGGCGAGTCTTCGAGGAATTGCCCGGCTGGCAGCGGCGCATGACCGCATTCTTCGAGGAAGCGTGCGAAGCGCTCATGTGCCGGCTTCACCGCCTTCAGGTAGTGCTCGCGGAAGGTCGCGCAAGCCTGCGGGTCGCTGGCACTGGCGCCGGACAGGTAGGGCGGCACGGCGGCGTCGGGCAGTTCGGTCTCGGCGCAGGACACCATGCGTACCCAGGGGCAACCGGCGCGGGCGATGGCCGGGAACGCCACCACGTTGTCGAGCACTATGGCGTCCGGCTTGAGCCGTGCGAGCAGTTGCTGCAGCGGTTTTTCCGATTCGATGGCGGTGTCGATTATGGCTTCCCAGGCCGGCGCCACGTAGCTGTCGATCTGCGCAAGCGGGGTCTGGTCGAAGTAGGGCACGTTGCGCTCGATGAAGCGTTCCCAGTAGTGCTGGTGCTCCTCGGCGGACAGCGGCGAGTCGAGCTGCAGCGGGTACTCGGCGAAACCGTACTCGGCAAAGATCCCCTGGAAGTGCGCATGGCAGATGAACACCGGGCGCGCGCCCAGGTCGCGCAGGGCCTGGGCGATGCCGATGCAGTTCAGCGCGGCGCCGAAGCTGGCCTCGGGGAAGAGGGCGATGGTGCGAGGTCTCGGAGTCATGGGCACTTCCACGGCCGGAAGGGGACCGGCCTTGCTGCGTAAAACGGATACTGCATTTTTTTCTGAAAAAAAACACCCGTCAGCGAAAAATCAGCGGCGCATCCCCATCACGCCCTGGGGAATGCCGCGGTTGGCGGTCTGCGGCCGCTGCGCGGCGGACAGGCGCAGGTGCAGGCGCATCAGGTCGGCCGCCACTTCCAGTTGGCCGCGCTCGATCTGCTCGATGATTCGCAGGTGCTCGCGCAGGGCTTCCTGCAAACGGTGCACGCTGACCATCGGCAGCAGGTTCGGTAGGCGCCGCAGTTTCTGGTGCTGCAGCAGGGCGTCGGCGATGAAACGGTTGCCGCAGCCCTGGGCGATGAGTTCGTGGAAGCCGATGTCCAGCTCGCGGAACTGCACCACGTCGAAGCGCTCCACCGGCATCGCCAGCAGCTCCTCCATGGCGCCGCGCAGCAGCGCCAGGCGCGCCAGGTCCGGCTCGAAGCCGGGGCTCAGCAGCGCCTCGGGTTCGAGGATCAGGCGGTAGCGCAGGCTGTCTTCCAGTGCCGCGAGGTTGTTCAGCAGCGGGCGGAAGCTCCAGCTCTGCCCGGCGCCGCGTTCCAGCACCTGGCTTTCGCTGAGCTGCGCCAGGACTTTCTGCGCCGCCACCCGGGAAATGTCGTAGCGGCGCATCAGCTCGCTGGCGCCCAGGCTGTTGCCCAGGCGGCCGGCCATGCGGTCGCGCAGCACCGAGGCGGCCAGCGCCTCTTCCTCGGCCTGGGGCAGGGCGGGGCCGAGCACCTGGCTGGAGGGGTCGGCGCTCAGGTGGTAGCCCTTGCCGGCCTCGTGCTGCACCAGTTTTTGTTCGAGCAGCAGGGCGAGGGCCGCGCGGATCAGCGTGCGGGACACGCCGAAAGTGCGCGCCAACTGCTGCTCGGAGAGCCCGTCGCCGGCGGCCAGGCCCTGTTCCTGGGCGTGCTCGATGATCTTGCGCGCCAGTTCCAGGTGGTTGGTGCGAGGTCTTTTTTCGCTCTCGTTGCTCAAGCCGGATCCCTCTGTGTCGGGCCTTTGCCGCGTGCGGCGGGCGGTGCCGGGCGGCGTGGGAGCTTTTTATGCCACAGCCACCGGGGCTCAACAAGGATGGAAGAAAGTGTTGACTTCGCCAGTGTTGTGGTTTTTATTTTTGAAAAAAGACATGTAGTACGCTTTTCGCTCCGCTGCCTTCGACACAACAACAACCATCGTCAGGTGCGCAAGATGAAGCTGAAGACCATGCTCTACGCGGGGGCCACCCTCGCGCTCACGTTGTCCGCCGCCACGGCCAGCGCCAAGGATCTGGTGATCTCCATCTGGGACGGCTACATGGCCCCCGATGCGCTGGAGAAGTTCCAGAAGGCCACGGGCCTTGAAGCCGACAAGTCCCTGCACGCCACCAACGAAGAGATCATGGGCAAGCTCATGGCCTCCGGCGGCGAAGGCTACGACGTGGTGTTCGTCTCCTCCCCATTCGCCGAGATCCTGCACAAGCAGGGCCTGCTGGCCGACATCGATCCGGCCAAGGTGCCCAACCTGAAGAACCTCTACCCCGAGGCGCAGAAGCTCGAGTACGACCCGGGCAACCACTTCTCCGTGCCCTACACCTGGGGCACCACCGGCATCTGCTACCGCTCCGACAAGATCGCCACGGCGCCGGCCAGCTGGAACGACCTGCTCAAGCCCAGCGATGCGCTCAAGGGCAAGACCACCATGCTCGCCACCGACCGCTGGCTGCTCGGCGCCGGCTTCCTCGCCAACGGCTGGTCGGTGAACGACGCTGATCCTGCGCAGATCGGCAAGGTGCGTGACCAACTGATCGCCACCAAGAAGCGCCTGCTGTCCTTCGACGACACCACCTTCTACTCCAAGCTTGCTTCCGGCGAGGCGCTGATGGCCCACGCCTGGGACGGCTGGTGCAACTACGGCACCCAGGCCAACGCGGCGATCAAGTTCGTGGTGCCCAAGGAGGGCTCCGACCTCTGGGTGGACACCATGGTGGTACTGAAGAGCTCGAAGAACCCGGACGCCGCCTACCGCTTCATCAACTACATGCTCGAACCGGCCAACCACGCGTGGGTCGCCGAGAACATCCTCTACAAGGTGCCCAACCAGGCGGCGATGGCGACCTTGAAGCCCGATCTGCTGGCCAAGTACCCCAACCTCACCACCACCCCGGCCGACCTGGTCAAGCAGCAACAGCTGCGTGACGTCGGTGGCGACACGCAAAAGGCGTATACCCGCGCCGTGACCGAAATCATGGCTGCTCAGTAAGGCCGGCTGCGCGTCGGCGATGCGGCGTTGAGAACAAGCGCGGGCTTGCTCATTTAGCGGCCTAAACTCCGCGCCCACGCTTGTTCTCGCCTTGCCTCGCTCTAGCTCGCTCGCCCCGAAACTTCAGTGAAGAAAACCACCCCGCCTCGCGGGGTTGGGGGAACCCTGCATGACTGCTTTGTCCGCCGACCGCAAACTGTCGGCCTGGCTACTCGCACCCGGTTTGGGCTGGCTGGCGCTGTTCCTGCTGCTGCCGTGCCTGCTGGTGCTGCTGTACAGCTTCCTCGAACGCGGTGCCTACGGCGGCATCGACTACGTGTTCACCTGGGAGAACTACCGCCGCGCGGTGGACCCGCTGTACCTCGACATCCTCCTGCGCTCGGCGAAGATCGCCGGCACCGCGATGCTCTTCGCCGTGCTGATCGGCTACCCGGCGGCCTACGCGA
Organism: Pseudomonas sp. QL9; assembly: GCF_041409665.1. Lineage (NCBI taxonomy): Bacteria > Pseudomonadati > Pseudomonadota > Gammaproteobacteria > Pseudomonadales > Pseudomonadaceae > Pseudomonas > Pseudomonas sp. QL9. The sequence goes on along the minus strand of NZ_CP166971.1, from coordinate 390,536 downwards.
TCACCCGCGCCACGCCGCGCCGGCAAGCGGTGTACCTGTTCCTGGTGATGCTGCCGTTCTGGAGCAACTACCTGATCCGCACCTACGCCTGGATCGTCCTGCTCAACCGCGAGGGCCTGCTCAACCGCCTGTTCAACCTGCTGGGCTACAGTGGCGAGCCGATCAACCTGCTGTACACCGACGCCACCGTGGTGCTCGGGCTGGTCTACAACTACATCCCCTTCGTGATCCTCGCCATCTACTCCTCGCTGTCGCGCATCGACCGCGAGCTGTGGGAAGCCTCGCGCGACCTCGGCGCCTCCGGCTGGACCACCTTCCGCCGCGTGATCCTGCCGCTCTCGGTGCCCGGCGTGGCGGCCGGCGCGGTGTTCGTCTTCGTGCTGTCGATCGGCAACTTCATCACCGCCGACCTGCTCGGCGGCAAGCAGGTGCAGATGGTCGGCAACCTGATCTACGCGCAGTTCCTTACCGCGCGGGACTGGCCGTTCGGCTCGGCGCTGAGCTTCTTCCTGATCGGCATCATGCTGGTGCTGCTGTTCATCCAGGCCCTGGTCTCGCGCCGGGCCCAGGGCGCGGAGGGCGAACGCCATGCGTAACCCTTCCGGTATCGCCCTCGGCGCGCACCTGTGGCTGGTGTACGCCTTCCTCTATGTGCCGATCCTCGTGCTCATCCTGCTGTCGTTCAACGCCAGCGGCCTGCCCACCGCCTGGGGCGGCGCCTCGCTGAAGTGGTACGCCAAGCTGCTGGCCAACGCCTCGATCCAGCACGCCGCGCTGAACACCCTGATCGTGGCGCTGAGCTCCACCTTCATCGCCTGTCTGCTCGGCACCTTGCTGGCACTGGGCGTGGAAATGCGTGCACGGAACAAGGGAACGGGGAAGGGCGGCAACCTGGCCGACACCCTGCTGATGGCGCCGATGATCATCCCCGACATCGTCCTGGCCATCGCGCTGCTGAGCTTCTTCAACCTGCTGAAGATGAGCCTGGGGCTGCACTCGATCATCCTCAGCCACGTGGTGTTCAACATCGCCTTCGTCTGCGCGGTGGTGCGCACGCGCCTGAAGCACTTCGACTACTCGATCCTCGAAGCCTCCATCGACCTCGGCGCTGGCTGGTTCACCACCGCGCGGCGGGTGCTGCTGCCGGCGATCTTCCCCGGCGTGCTGGCGGGCGGGCTGCTGGCGTTCACCCTGTCGGTGGACGAATTCATCATCGCCTTCTTCAACGCCGGCTCCGGCAGCGCCTCCACCACCTTGCCGATGCAGATCTACTCGATGATCCGCTTCGGCGTGACCCCCGAGATCAACGCCCTCGCCACCCTGGTGATGCTGGTCAGCTTCACCGCGCTCTTCGCTTCCCAACGTCTGAACAAGGTGCCCAAAGCCCATGACTAAGTCTTCCGACCTGCTGGTCCTGGACCAGGTGAGCAAATCCTACGGCGAGGGCCTGACCGCGGTGGACCGGGTGTCGCTGAGCATCCGCGAGAACGAGTTCTTCGCCCTGCTGGGGCCGTCGGGCTGCGGCAAGACCACCCTGATGCGGATGATCGCCGGCTTCGAGACGCCCAGCGCCGGCGCCATCTACCTGGGCGGCCAGGACATCTCGCCGCTGCCGCCGAACAAGCGGCCGCTGAACCTGATGTTCCAGTCCTATGCGCTGTTCCCCAACATGACCGTGCGCGGCAACATCGCCTACGGCCTGGAAATGGAAAAGCTGCCCGCCGCCGAGATTCGCCAGCGAGTGGATGCGGTGCTGGAAACCGCGCAGCTCGGGCAGATGGCCAACCGCCGTCCCGACCAGCTTTCCGGCGGCCAGCGTCAGCGCGTGGCCCTGGCCCGCGCGCTGGTCAAGCGCCCGCGCGTGCTGCTGCTCGACGAACCCCTCGGCGCGCTGGACAAGAAGCTGCGCGAGAAGATGCAGCTGGAGCTCAAGCGCCTGCAGCACGAGAGCGGCATCACTTTCATCATGGTCACCCACGACCAGGAAGAAGCCCTGGTCATGTCCGACCGCATGGCCGTGCTGCGCGACGGCAAGGTCTGCCAGTGCGGCAGCCCGAGCGAACTCTACGAGAACCCCAACAGCCGCTTCGTCGCCGACTTCATCGGTGTCAGCAACCTGATCGATGGCCAGCGCGTGGGCACCGACCGCCTGCAGGCCGGCGGCCAGCTGCTGAACATCGAGCGCGGCGCCGAGGCGGGGCCGCAGAACGTCACCCTGGCACTGCGCCCGGAGCGCTTGCGCGTACTCACCGACGCCACGCCCGCCACCGACAACCAGGTACAGGGCGAGGTGGCGGAAATCGCCTACCACGGCCTCGACACCAACCTCCACGTGCAAACCGCGCTGTCCAGCCGGCCGCTGATCGTCCGCGTGCCGTCCTCGGACTACGACCACCTGCGCCTGGCCGCCGGCACGCCGGTGCGCCTGGGCTGGGACGCGCGCCACGCCCGCGTGCTGAGCCAATGACTGCCTAACAACAAGAACCAGGAGAGCAACCCATGAGTGAACGCAAGGTCATCGCCTTCTTCCCCGAGGCCGCCTACGGCCCGGCCCTGAACTCCGTCGGTATCGCCCAGGCCTGCGAGGCACTGGGGCACAAGGCGGTCTTCCTCACCGATCCGGGCATGACCGGGGTGTACTCGGCCTACGGCTTCGAGGAGCACTACGTGAACATGTCCGAGCCGATGCCGCCGGAGGAGATGGCGCGCTACTGGACGGACTTCATCAATGGCCACATCCCCAACTTCCGCAAGGCGCCCATCGACCAGCTCGACAACTACGTGAAGGAGTGCTGGGAGGCCATCGTCTCCACCGCCAAGTGGGCGCAGAAGGAACTGCCGGCGATCCTCGACAAGATCAAGCCGGACCTGATCTGCGTCGACAACGTCATCCTCTTCCCGGCGATCAAGCAGTACGGCAAGCCCTGGGTGCGGATCATCTCCTGCTCGGAGAACGAGGTGCACGACCCGGACATCCCGCCGTACCTCTCGGGCATGAGCATCGACGACAAGGAAGGTCACGCGCGCTTCCAGAAACGCTTCGAGGAAGTGATCGCGCCCATCCACGCCGACTTCAACGCCTTCCTCGGCGAATGCGGCGAGCAGCCGTACCCGCTGGGCGTCTTCTTCGAGGAGTCGCCCTACATGAACCTGCTGCTGTATCCGGACCCGGTGAAGTTCGAGCGCCGCCATCCGCTGCCGCCGGAGCGCTTCCACTACCTGCAGGGCTGCGTGCGCACCGACAAGCCCTACGAGATTCCGCAGTTCAAGGCCAACAACGACAAGCCGCTGCTCTACGTCAGCTTCGGCAGCCTCGGCTCCGGCGACGTCGAGCTGCTGCAGCGCCTGGTGCGCGCCATCGGCAAGCTGCCGTACCGCGCGCTGTTCAACGTCGGCGAGCACGTGGAGAAGTACACCGACCTGCCGGACAACGTCATCGTCTCCAACTGGTACCCGCAGCCTTCGGTGATCGCCCAGGTCGACGCGGTGATCCACCACGGCGGCAACAACAGCTTCACCGAGTGCCTGTTCTTCGGTAAGCCGGCCATCGTCATGCCCTATGTGTGGGACGGCCACGACAACGCCATGCGCGCCCAGGAGAGCGGCCACGGCCTGCGCATGGACCGCTACGACTGGAGCGAGGAAGACCTGGCCAGCAACATCGCCCAACTGCTCACCGACTCGCGCATGGGCGAGCGCCTCGCACGCACCAGCGCCGCCATGCGTTCGCGCAAGGGCCCGGAGGATGCGGCACAGATCCTCGACAAGGTGCTCGCCAATGCCTGAGTTCAACGGAAGCAGCAGCGCTCCGCACATTCGTGGCGCGCGTGAGTACGACGATCTCGTCGACTGGGGCGTGCAGTCCGATGCCATCGAAGGCGTCTCGCATTCCAGCGGGCGCCTGCTGTTCAAGGGGCCGAACAACAGCCCGGAGACCGGCCTGTGGGTCTGCACGCCGGGGCGCTGGCGCCTCGCAATCCCGCGCGACGAGCTCTGCCACTTCGTCGCCGGCCGCGCCACCTACCGCTCGGACGCAGGCGAGGTGATCGAGGTCGAGCCCGACACCCTGGTGCTGTTCCCGGCCGGCTGGGCGGGCGAATGCACCGTCCACGAGACGCTGCGCAACCTCTACATGCTGGCTTGAGCCTCATCCACCCAACCCCTCGGCGGATAACCGCGAACGGTTATTCGCCCTACCAGAGCTAGGGCGATGCCCCGAGCGAATGAACGCGCTTCAGGAGTGAACGATGAAGGTCCCCGTTTACATGCTCGCCTGAGCCGTAGGGCGAATAACGCGGTACGCGTTATCCGCCATCGCAATCCATCCAGACCCTCGGCGGATAACCGTGAACGGTTATTCGCCCTACCAGAGCTCGGGTGATGCCCCGAGTGCATGAACACGTTTTCAGGAGTGAACGATGAAGACCCCCGTAATCCACCGCCCGCTGCAAGTGACCGAACTCAAGGACTGGGGCGTGATCCCGACCATGCTCGAAGGCGAGTCCAAGGTCAGCGGTGTAGTGCTGCACAAAGGCCCCGAAGGCCAATCCGAATGCGGCATCTGGCACTGCACGCCGGGCAAGTGGTTTTGCCATGTCACCAGCGACGAGTTCTGCCACTTCCTCGAAGGCCGCTGCACCTACGTCCACGAATCCGGCGAGGTGATCGAGATCACCCCGGACACCGCCGCCTTCTTCCCCAAGGACTGGAAGGGCGTGTGCACCGTGTACGAGACCATCAAGAAGGTCTACATGATCCGGTGAGCGCCATGACCCCGAGCCTGCCAACCGAATGCGCCGCCCGGGCCGCCGTGCGTGAGGCCTTCCTCGCTCGCAGCGGCCATGCCGGCCACGCCCTCGACGCCCTGCCGGCGGACGCCTCAGCGCGCCGCTACTTCCGCCTCGGCGGGCAGGGCCTGCTGCTGATGGATTCGCCGCCCGGCGCCGAACCGCTGGCGCCCTACCTGCAGGTGGCCGAGCTGCTGCACGCCTGCGGGCTGTCCGCGCCACGCGTGCTGGCGGCCGACACCGAGCAGGGCCTGGCGCTGATCGAGGACTTCGGCCAGGCCACCTACACCCGGCTGTTCGCTGGCGGCCACGCGGTGGCGCCGCTGTACCAGTTGGCGGTGGACGCGCTGGTCGAACTGCATCGCGCAGGTCCGGCAGCGGCGGAAGGGCTGCCGGCCTACGACGCCACGCGGCTGGCCGACGAGTGCGCGCTGTTCATCGACTGGTATGCGCCGCTGTTGGTAGGCCATGCTGCCGCTGCACAACTGCGCGAGCGCTACCTGGCGACCTTCGCCGAAGCCTGCCGAGCGGTGGCGACTCGTCGCGAGGTGCTGGTGTTGCGCGACTTCCACGTGGACAACCTGATGTACCTCGAGGGCCGCCCCGGCGTCGCTGCCTGCGGCCTGCTGGACTTCCAGGATGCCCTCTGCGGCGCGCCGGCCTACGACCTCATGTCTTTGCTGGAAGATGCCCGCCGCGACGTGCCGGAAGGCCTGCGCGTCGGCCTGCTGAGCCAGTACCTGACCCAACGTCCCGAGCTGCACGCGCGCACCTTCATGGCCGACTACCAGGCGCTCGCCGCACAACGCCACGCCAAGGTGCTTGGCATCTTCGTGCGCCTGGCCAAGCGCGACGGCAAGCGCGGCTACCTGGCGCACCTGCCGCGCGTGCTCGGCCTGTTCCAGCGTGCCTTGCAGGCCGAGGCCCTGGGCCCGCTGCGCGAACTGCTCGACCACCATTTGCCCAACTGGCGCGAACCGCTGCACGCCGACGTGCTCGCCCAGCGCCTGGCCACCGACTGACCCTTCGCGGAGAACCCCATGCCCGCTTTCCATACCGACCTGCCGCTGCGCTTCGTCAACCCCGAGTACCAGGCTCCGGCCAGCGAACGGGTCCGTGACATCATCAACCCGGCCGACCTCAGCCACGTCGGGCGCATCGCCCTCGGCGACGCCGCCGATGTCGAAGCCCTGGTAGCCGCCGCCAACGCCGCCCAGCGCCAGTGGCGCCAGGTCGATGCGAAGAGCCGCGCTGCGCTGCTGCACCAGCTGGCCAACGCCATCGAAACCGACCAGGCCACCCAGCGCGAAGTCGCGCGGCTGATGACCCTGGAAATGGGCAAACCCTTCCCCGAGGCCATGGGCGAGCTGGCCAACTGCGCGCCGATCTTCCGCTACTACGCGGAAATGGCCCGCGACGATGCCGGCAAGGTCGCCGGCACCACGCAGATCGGCTCCTTCCAGCACGTGCGCTACGAGCCCTACGGCGTGAGCGTGCACATCATGCCGTTCAACTTCCCGATCCTGCTGATGTGCTGGACGCTGGCCGCGTCCCTGGCCGCCGGCAACGCCTGCATCGTTAAGCCGGCGGAAAGCACCAGCCTGTGCACGCTGAAATTGATGGAGCACTTCAAGGTGCTGCCCGCCGCACTGGTCAGTTGCCTGCCGGGCGATGCGCAAACCGCGCAGCTGCTGGTGCAGTCCGCAGGCACCCACGCGGTGGCCTTCACCGGCAGCGTGGCGGCCGGCAAGGCAGTGGCCGTGGCCTGCGCCGAACGCATGAAACCGGCAGTGATCGAGGCGGGCGGCAGCGACCCGCTGATCGTCTCCAAGCACGCGCCGCTGGAAGTGGCGGCGGCGGGCGCGGTGACCGCCGCCTTCCACCTGAGCGGGCAGATCTGCACCTCCGCCGAACGCTTCTTCGTGGTCGATGAAATCCACGACGAGTTCGTTGCGCGCTTCGCCGAACGCACCCGCCAGCTGCGCATCGGCCACGGCCTGGAACGCTCGGAAATCGGCCCGCTGGTGAGCGAGGCGGCCCGCGAGAAAGTCATGCGCCTGGTCGACGACGCCCTGGAAAAAGGCGCCACCCTGGTCTGCGGCGGACGCATCCCGCCGCACCTGCCGGTGGGCTGGTACTACGAACCGACCATCCTCACCGGCGTCACCGCCGACATGGCGATCTTCCACGAGGAATGCTTCGGCCCGGTGGCAGCGATCTGCAAGGTGAAGGACTTCGACGAAGCCATCCGCCTGGCCAACGACTCGCCCTTCGGCCTCGGCGCCTCGCTGTTCTCCACCGACCTCGCCGAAGCGATGGAAGCCTCCGACCGCCTGGAGGCGGGCATGGTCTGGGTCAACAACCCGCTGATCGACAACGACGCGCTGCCCTTCGGCGGCTGGAAGATGTCGGGCCTGGGCCGCGAGCTGGGCCGCCAAGGGCTGGACGCCTTCCGCCGCAGCAAGATGGTGATCATCGACCACCAGCCCAAGGTCCACGACTGGTGGTACCCGTACCCGGACGACGTCTTCTACCGCGCCTGAGGAGGCCGCCATGGGCGACACGGCATTCCCCACCCTGGCGGTGATCCTCGCCGCCGGGCAGGGCACGCGGATGCGTTCGCGCATCCCCAAGGTGATGCACCCGGTGGGCAACCGCCCGCTGCTCGGCCACGTGCTGGCGACCTGCGCGGCCGCCGGCGTGGACGAGCTGGCCGTGGTGCTCGCGCCGGACGCGGACCAAGCCCGCGACTACGTGACGGAGGTGGCGCCGCACGCGCGGCGCTTCATCCAGCGCGAACGCCTGGGCACCGCCCACGCCGTGCTGGCGGCGGAGGGCGCATTGCGCGACTTCGCCGAAGGCTGCGTGCTGGTGCTGTTCGGCGACACGCCACTGCTGCAGGCGGAAACCCTGCTGCGCCTGCGTGCCGCGCTGGAGGAGGGCGCCGCCGTCGCGGTGGCCGGCTTCCGCGCCCGCGAACCGGGCGGCTATGGGCGGTTGCTGATGGAGGAGGGCAACCTCAAGGCCATCCGCGAAGCCCGTGACGCCAGCCCTGAAGAGCTTTCGGTAGACCTGTGCAACGGCGGCGTCATGGCCTTCCGCGCCGACCACTGCCTGTGGTTGCTACAACGCATCGGCCGCGACAACGCCCAGGGCGAGTACTACCTCACCGACGCCGTCGCCCACGCCAACGCGGCGGGCAAGAAGGTAGCGGTGGTGGAAGTGCAGGAAGAGGAAATCCTCGGGGTCAACGACCGCCAGCAACTCCACGAAGCCGAACGGCTGTTCCAGCAGCGCCGCCGCCGGCAAGCGCTGCATAGCGGCGTCACGCTGCTAGATGCCGAAACCGTCTACTTCAGCGCCGATACCCAATGGGCCGAAGACGTGACGGTGGAGCCCTGCGTGGTCTTCGGCCCGGGCGTGCGCCTCGCCGCGGGAACGCGCGTGGCGGCGTTCAGCCGGCTGGGGCGCTAGACGTACTGCGCCGCCGCGTAGCCCGAGGCCCAGGCCCACTGGAAGTTGAAGCCGCCGAGGTGGCCGGTGACGTCCAGCACTTCGCCGACGAAGTACAGGCCGGGGGACTTCAGCGACTCCATGGTCTTGGACGACACCTCGCGGGTATCGACGCCGCCCAGGGTGACCTCGGCGGTGCGGTAGCCCTCGGTGCCCGCCGGCACCAGCTGCCAGTCGCCCAGGCGCTGGGCGATGGCCTTGAGCTCGGCGGGCGTGTACTGCTTCATCGGTTTGGAGACGAACCACTGCTCGGCCAGCAGGCCCGCCATCTTCTTGGTGAAGAGGTCGGCCAGCAGCGTCTTCAGCTCGCTGTTGGGGCGCTCGCGCTGTTGCTCGACGAGCCAGGTCGGCAGGTCGATGCGCGGCAGCAGGTCGATGCTGATGGTGTCGCCGGGCTGCCAGTAGGAGGAGATCTGCAGGATCGCCGGGCCGCTGATGCCGCGGTGGGTGAACAGGATGTTCTCGACGAAGCTCTGGCCGTTGCAGCTCACCCGGCAGTCTTCCACCGAGGTGCCGGACAGCTCGCTGCACAGGGCTTTGAGCTGCGGGTCGGTGATCGTGAAAGGCACCAGGCCCGCGCGGGTCGGCAGCAGCTCGTGGCCGAACTGGCGCGCGACCTGGTAGCCGAAGCCGGTGGCGCCGAGGGTCGGGATGGACAGGCCGCCGGTGGCGATGACCAGCGACTCGCACGTGGCCATGCCGATGCTGGTCTGCAACTGGTAGCCGCCTTCGATACGGGCGATTTCGCTGATCGAGGTGTCCAGGCGCATGTCGACGCCGGCCTGGTCGCACTCGGCCAGCAGCAGGTTGAGGATGTCGCTGGACTTGCCGTCGCAGAACAGCTGGCCGAGCTTCTTCTCGTGGTAGGGCACGCCGTGCTTGGCCACCAGGGCGATGAAATCCCACTGGGTGAAGCGCGCCAATGCCGACTTGCAGAAGTGCGGGTTCTGCGAGAGGAAGTTGGCCGGCTCGCAATACATATTGGTGAAGTTGCAGCGCCCGCCGCCGGACATGAGGATCTTCTTGCCGGCCTTGTTGGCGTGGTCCAGCAACAGCACCCGGCGGCCGCGCGCGGCAGCGCTCATGGCGCACATCAACCCGGCGGCGCCGGCGCCGATGATGATGACCTGGGGTGTGAGCACGGCGGATTCCTCTTGAACGGGGTGCCTGGCAGGCGGCACAAAGCCGCGCATCTTACCCCAAGGCGGGCCCGCCGGCTGTGCCGTCCGGAAGGCCGAGCGCGGTCGGGATATCCCCGAGGGGCATTTGTCCGGATAATGGCGGCCCTTTCGTTTCTCCGTTTCTTCTCGTGGTAGCCCCGCATGGAAATCAAGGTCAATTTTCTCGACAACCTTCGCCTGGAAGCCAAGTTCGATGACTTCACGGTGATCGCCGACCAGCCGATCCGCTACAAGGGCGATGGCTCGGCGCCGGGTCCGTTCGACTACTTCCTGGCTTCCTCGGCCTTGTGCGCGGCTTACTTCGTCAAGCTGTACTGCCAGACCCGCAACATCCCCACCGAGAACATCCGCCTCTCGCAGAACAACATTGTCGACCCGGAAGACCGCTACAAGCAGATCTTCAAGATCCAGGTCGAGCTGCCGGCGGACATCTCCGAGAAGGACCGCCTGGGCATCCTGCGCTCCATCGACCGCTGCACGGTGAAGAAGGTGGTGCAGACCGGGCCGGACTTCGTGATCGAGGAAGTGGAAAACCTCGACGCCGACGCCCAGGCGCTGCTGATGCCGAGCACCGACAGCGGCGCGCGCACCTGCATCCTCGGCAAGGACCTGCCGCTGGAGCAGACCATCGCCAACATGTCGGGAATCCTCGCCGGCCTTGGGATGAAGATCGAGATCGCCTCCTGGCGCAACATCGTGCCCAACGTCTGGTCGCTGCACATCCGCGATTCGCAGTCGCAAATGTGCTTCACCAACGGCAAGGGCGCGAGCAAGGAAAGCGCGCTGGCCTCGGCGCTGGGCGAGTTCATCGAGCGGCTGAACTGCAACTTCTTCTACAACGACCAGTACTGGGGCGAGGAGATCGCCAACGCGGACTTCGTCCACTACCCGAACGAGCGCTGGTTCAAGCCCGGCCCGGGTGACTCGCTGCCCGAAGAGATCCTCGACGAGTACTGCCTGGAGATCTACAACCCCGACGGCGAACTGCGCGGCTCGAACCTCTACGACACCAACTCGGGCAACAAGGTACGCGGCATCTGCTCGCTGCCGTTCGTGCGGCAGTCCGACGAAGAGGTGGTGTACTTCCCGTCCAACCTGATCGAGAACCTCTACCTCAGCAACGGCATGAGCGCCGGCAACACCCTGGCCGAGGCGCAGGTGCAGTGCCTGTCGGAAATCTTCGAGCGCGCGGTGAAGCGCGAAATCCTCGAAGGCGAACTGGCGCTGCCGGACGTGCCGCAGGAAGTACTCGCCAAGTACCCGGGCATCCTCGCCGGCATCCGTGGCCTGGAGGAGCAGGGCTTCCCGGTGCTGGTCAAGGACGCCTCCCTGGGCGGCGAATTCCCGGTGATGTGCGTGACCCTGATGAACCCGCGCACCGGCGGCGTGTTCGCCTCCTTCGGCGCGCACCCGAGCTTTGAAGTGGCGCTGGAGCGCAGCCTCACCGAGCTGCTCCAGGGCCGCAGCTTCGAGGGCCTGAACGACCTGCCGCCGCCGACCTTCGAGAGCCAGGCGCTGACCGAGCCAAACAACTTCGTCGAACACTTCATCGATTCCAGCGGCGTGGTGTCGTGGCGCTTCTTCAGCGCCAAGGCCGACTTCGAATTCGTCGAGTGGGACTTCTCCGGCCACGGCGAGGACTCCAACGTCCAGGAAGCCGCCACCCTGTTCGGCATCCTCGAGGACATGGGCAAGGAGGTCTACATGGCGGTCTACGACGACCTCGGCGCCAACGCCTGCCGCATCCTGGTGCCCGGCTACTCGGAGATCTACCCGGTGGAAGACCTGGTCTGGGACAACACCAACAAGGCGCTGCTGTTCCGCTCGGACATCCTCAACCTGCACAGCCTCAACGACATGCGCCTGAAGTCGCTGCTCAAGAGCCTGGAGAACTGCGAGGTCGACGACTACACCGACATCACCACCCTGATCGGCGTCGAGTTCGACGACAACACGGTCTGGGGCCAGCTGACCATCCTCGAACTGAAGCTGCTGATCTACCTGGCGCTGAAGAAGTTCGAGCCGGCAAAAGAGCTGGTGGAAGCCTTCCTGCAGTACAACGACAACACCGTCGAGCGCGGCCTGTTCTACCAGGCCCTGAACGTGGTGCTGGAAGTGCAGCTGGACGACGACCTGGAGATGGCCGACTACGAAGCCAACTTCCGCCGTATGTTCGGCAACGAACGCATGGACGCGGCCCTGGGCTCGGTGGACGGCAGCGTGCGCTTCTACGGCCTGACGCCGACCAGCACGAAGCTGGAAGGCCTCGACAAGCACCTGCGCCTGATCGAAAGCTACAAGAAGCTGCACCAGGCCCGCGCCCGCGCGGCGGCTGCGTCCCGCTAAGCCGGGTAGCAAGCGAAGAAAAGGCACCCTCGGGTGCCTTTTCTTTTTTGCGCGGGGCTAATCGCCCCACTCAGCCCTGCACCTAGCCGCATGACCGGTCGACGGCCCGACCGAGGTGTGCCGCATTCGCTCACTATCCTTAAACGCAGGCAATTCATCCGATGGAGATGAGCCATGCGTACCTTCACCTGGGGTTACTGGCTGGCACTGGTCATCGCAGTGCCGGCCCAGGCACAAACGGTCGTGCCGCTCAAAGGCCAGAGCAGTCAGCAGATGCAGCAGGACATGAGCTACTGCAACGGCGTAGCCGCCAACGCAGCCAGCAGCACAAGCACCACCACCAGCCCCCAAGTCGGCGGCCGCGTGCGCGGCGCAGCAGCAGGAGCGGCGGCAGGCGCAGTAGGCGCGCAAGTACGCGGCAACCAGCACGAAGAGATCTACGACCGCGCCAGTGACGACGCCAAGCAGCAGTACCGGCAGAACCAAGCCGGCCAAGCCGCCGCAGCCGGAGCCGCAGTGGGCGCCTCGCGGCAACGGCAGGAGCGGCGGCAGGATCGGCGTACCTCGGCACAAGCGCAGAGTTCGGCTAGTGCTACGGCTTACAGCAGTTGTTTGCAGGGGAGGGGGTATCAGGTGAGTCCGTGAGGGCCTAGATCTGAGGCGTGCGGCATTTGGGTAGGGGGGCTGTCTTGGCCTGAATTGACCGGCGTCAAGATTACCCTTTGCGGGGGCGGGCAGCGTTGAGGCTCGATAACGGGGGCTCCAGCTGTGAGCGTCAACGACGCCCTTAACGGCTGTCTCGTAACTAGTCGCTGATGTCGGTTGAAGAGTTTGTCAGCTAGCGATCAAGCTACGCGGCCATCTACGGTGACGGATGATTGAGTCCATTGATACTTGCAGCAATCGGCCGGCGGCCATTGACGCAGGCCGTCTATCCAGTAGCGCTATGGAACTTTTGGACTCAGGATTGCTAGATTTTAAAGAAAATTAATTAACGAAGGGATGAGGTAAGGGATGCGACTCAATTCTGTTTCAGTTGAGAACTTTCGTTGCTACCAGCACGAGATAAAAGTTTCGATAAACGACCTCACTACTTTTGTTGGAAAGAATGACATCGGTAAATCTTCACTTTTGGAAGCGTTGGAGATTTTTTTCAATAATGAAGTCGTGAAGATCGAGCCTGGCGACGCCAACATCTACAGCGAAAGCTCCAGCGTTTCGATTACCTGTGAATTCTCTGAACTTCCTGAGTCCCTATCACTCGACTCCGGTGCTGAAACCAGCTTAGCGGCTGAGTTCCTGCTATCTCCGAGCGGTTCCTTAAAGATCAAGAAGGTATTCGATTGCAGCAAGAAAACGCCCAGCTGTGAGGTATTCATCCTCGCTAATCACCCGACAGCAGAGGGTGTTTCTGGTCTGCTTGAACTCAAAGAAAAGGACCTGCAAAAACTCATCAAAGAGAAAGGCATCGATGTTGGGCTGAAGGGGAACCCAGCGATGCGCCAGGCACTCTGGAAGGCAGAGGAAAACTTGCTCTTACAAGAGGTAGCAGTACCTGTTTCGAAGCCGAAGGAAGACACTAAGCGCATCTGGGAGAAGCTGGAGATCTACCTGCCGATGTATGCCCTTTTCCAGAGCGATCGTAGCAGTCGCGATTCCGATGGTGAGGTGCAGAACCCGATGAAGGCTGCCGTCGCTGCAGCTATTGCAGAGATGCAGGAGGACATTAGCCGCATCCAGGCCAAGGTGCAGGAAAAAGCCGAGGAGATTGCAGCCAATACTCATGAGGCTCTCAAAACCATAGATCCGGGCCTGGCCAAAGAGTTGAAGCCGCAGTTCATCCCGCCAACCGCGTCAAAATGGACAGGTTTGTTTGCCGTGGGCATGGATACTGACGACGGAATTCCCTTGAATAAACGCGGAAGTGGTGTGCGTCGGTTGGTGCTGGTTAGTTTTTTTAAAGCGGAGGCAGAGCGGCGCCTGAAATCGGGCCACAGCCGCAGCATCATCTATGCCATTGAGGAACCTGAAACCGCACAGCACCCAAATAACCAGCGGATTTTGATCGACTCTTTCAAATCTCTAGCCTCGGAAGTAGGTTGCCAGGTCCTGTTGACGACACATAGTCCGGGGTTCGCTTCGGAGCTGCCTACTGAAAGCATCAGATTTGTTACTCGAGCCGATGAGCAGCCTGCGGTATTGGATGGTGCAGACGTCTTTGGCCCGGTCGCGGAAACTCTTGGCGTCGTGCCCGACAGTCGTGTGAAGGTGCTTTTGTGCGTTGAGGGGCCGACAGATGTTTCGGCATTGAAGCACCTCAGCAAAGCCCTCCATGCTGTTGACAAGACCTTGCCAGACTTGAGTTCTGATGATCGAGTTGCCTTCGTATTACTGGGTGGATCAACTTTAGGGCATTGGGTATCCGAACACTATCTTCGGGCCCTCAAACGACGGGAAGTCCATATTTACGACAGTGATGTGCCGAAATATGGGAAGTCGGTGGATGCAGTCAATGCAAGGGGCGATGGGTCTTGGGCAGTGCTGACCAGAAAGCATGAAATCGAGTGTTACCTTCATGCTGACGCTATTCGTGACGCCTTCGATGTTGATGTGGCCGTTGCCGACCAACCCAACGATGAGAAAAAAGCAGTGCCGAAATTATTTTCTGAGGCATTCTTTGCGAAGCAAAACACCGATGCGCCTATGGGCGATACAAAGGCGAAGCAACGGCTGGCAGAAAAGGCCTTTCCCAGGATGACGGCAGAGCGTATTGCCGAGCGAGATCCTGATGGAGAAGTGAAGTCTTGGCTTCGCCGTATTGCTGAGATGCTATAACGATGACCAAAATAGCTCCAAGTTGAGCATCTTCAGTAAAATTTCAAAATCTTTACTCGGACTTTTTGATCGGGGAAATGAGAAATTTTAAGGCTAGACGTACCCCTTGGGTTTACTTTCGTCAATCACTACGGGCAGAGGATTGCCCGTAGTGTATGTTCAGGGCGCGGAGGTAAATTATGCCTTTTCTTTTGTATAGCATTGCCAGAGTTCGATATTTAGAGTGAAAAATAAATCTTCAAATCTCGGCCTGGATACTTGTCATCATTCATCTACATCATCAAAGATGCTGCGGCTGGTCTCGGGGCTGGCACTCGATTCATTGATCGTGATGTTCCTCGACGTGAATTGCTCCTCTTCTGTTGGATTGTCTTCAATCCAGGCTTGAACTCGTAAGTGTTCTTTCTTAATGATGTTTCTGATGCGCCTGCTTTGTGGGTATTCTTCTGCTATGGAAGAGAGTAATTGTGTAAAACGCCTCATGTGAAATTCAGAGTCATCTTCTGGGGTGCGGCCTGCTTGATGTTCAAGCCGTATTTCCTCAATTCGAGGCAGCACTTCAGTTCGAATGCCTTCTCGCAGTCTTGTCCGTTCTTTATCAGTTAGAAGCGAGCGTAACTCTGGGTCGTTAAGTATACGGGCGTCCTCTCCATTAAGCGCGTATTTGATAACAGTATCGATCAAGGATTTTCGCGCTTGCTCTGGTAAGAGGTTGAGTTTGAATAAGCGAACAGCAAGATCAATTTCGACGGAATGCTCTAAGTAAAGATTTGGTTTTGTAATGGACTCAATCAGTGTTTGATCTGCTGAAAGATATTCCTGAAGAAACTGCTTGTTGCATCGCTCTGCCAAGAACTCCAGAAGGTTTCGTCGAGCCCTCCAAGTGGATAACCATTCAGTCTTGTACTCAGAGCTGGTTTTGTACGCTGTAAGTCGAGAAGTGAGGAGGGGAAACAAGGAACTTGGAAGCACTACGGCCCCCTTGACACCTACGTCACCGCAAGTTACCTGTCGCATCAACTTTTCGGTATCGCTGCCATGTACATAAATACCTAGTAACTCAGGACTCGCTCGAAGCATCGCAGAATACGCATCCCCAATGGTGGGGTGTTTGAAGGTCCAAAAGGGTTCTCCATCTGAGGTCAGGTGAACAGCTAGGCTGCCGCGTAGTGCTTCGAGTGCTGCTGTGCACGAGCCTAAATCACTGTTCAACCGCCTCAGTGCGTCTTCTTCAGCGGTCGTTAGTGAAATTGGGCTCGACAGGTGTCCATTGGACATATAGATAAGGGCCAATGCTGCCTTACTATCTGCGTCGAGCTCTTTACAGATGTCTATGAGCAACTGCTCGCGCTTTTCTACAAACGTCGCCAAACTTCTCTCGGATAAGTGAAGGTTTTTGGTAAAGAATGGGTCTGCCAGCCTTCTGGCAATTTCCGGAATGAATCTGTCGTGCTGTGCAATGGCTTCCAAATATGGTTTTACAGTAGTTCGAAATTCATGAGATTGATTTCCCATTCTCATGTGGTTATAGAGAATCTGCCGCCGCTCGTCTCCTGTGAGATCATGAACGTCAATTACAACTTGGCTCTCTTGAAATAGAGGGAAGGCACCCTCCTTCAAATCTTGTCGCGCACGATTGTATATGTAGTCGCGCGACGTCATTACCACCCTATTTCCCTGGCGAAGTATCGTTTTCACTTCATTGAGAATTTGATTCCAATCCGAGACAAGACTACGTTCGTACTGAGTTACTCCAAAGGCGTCGTCAACCCAGAAAAACTGGGACTTTTCATGCGGGTTCCAATGGTCAACTACGGATCTCGGAGTTGCTAGCTTAACCACAGATGCGCCCCATTGGTCAGCAGAAGACATTGCGAGTAAAGAGGCTATGGTTGTTTTCCCTGACGCTGGCTCACCAATAAGAAGCACGAAATGATGAGCGTCGAGTGCTCTCGCGGCCTTTCGATAGGATTCCGTCAGAACAACCTTGGCCAGTTCATCGCGCATAGACTCGAGCACCGCTGCGGCCTGGGCATATGCTCGTTCATCTAGGATTTGGCTTAGGTCCCCGAGTCCATAAACTCGCGGAACCATCATTCTTAAGCTCTTGCTCTCCCGAATCTGATCTTCAATCCAGGTGGCACCAAATATTAGGGTGTTTTTTATGCCAACTTTTTTAAATTTTTCCTTGAGCTTTATCTCGGTCTCACCAGAAATTCCTGAGTTTGTCATTAGGATATAGATGTCGCATTCTCCCTTGCCAGCTAATCGTTTGGCTTTATTGATCTCCTCTTTGATGTCTGACGGTTTAAGGGTGTATCCGGCGCGGCTAGTGAATTTGCATTGAATGACAAACTGACCTAGCAACGACTCGCCATTTCTTGGTGTCCATGTGCCTGAGAATGCTCCATCTCGACCACCGTCATTTGTGTCGAGAAAGGACTGGACGGTTTGGCCGAGTACTTCTCTTGAAACGGATAAGCACAATTGCTGGAAGCTATGCCAGCCCAACGTATGCAGATTGAACATAAGAAATTCCGTGGATTTTTAGTAAGAATATAGTCGCATCGGACAATCTGTATATTGGTGAGAGTTTCCGGTATCACCGTGGTCGCAAAGACCGCTTCCGCCGAAAACCGAGTTTCTCAGACGGCCCTGTTTCTGCCCGTTGACCCCCTCCCCACAACCGTCTAGATTCCGCCCCCGGTGCTGAACACACCTCTCGTAGCGGTCCCTCCATGCCCGACAGCATGCGAATCACCTGACTTTCAGGAAACCGCACAAATGACCATGAATACCTTTACTGCCCCCGCGCAGTCCCTCGCTGCACCTCTCGTTCCGACCCACTTCTACCGCCACAAACGCCGCCTGCGTGCTCTGTTGATTGACGGGCAGGCGTGGTTCGTCGTGCGGGATCTCGGCAAGTTGATGAATGCCTGGCTGGAGGAGCGCGCCGTGCGCAACCTCGATGCGGATCAGGTTTGTCGTGCCGTTATTCGCGATGACAACGGCTTGGCCGAGGAGGCTGAGCTGATGAGCGAGTCGGGTGTGTATGCCACGCTCATTCACTTCCACCATCCGGAGAACCGCTGCATTCGGCAGTGGCTCAGCCATTCGGTGTTGCCGAGCCTGCGGGATGTGGCGCAAGCCGCGCCGGGGGAGGTGCCGCGTCGGCGGTTGCTGCGTTGGGAACAGCAGCAGTTGAGCGTGCTCGACTGGCAGGGGCAGATGTGGGTGCCGTTGGGTGAGTTGCCGCAGGTGATGCGGATCGGTTCGTAAGCACGGCATCGCCCGGCTACGGAGAACTCGCCGGGAACGTAGGACGCATAACCCTCCGGGTTATGCGCCGCCTGGCCTGGGTCATGTCCCGCTCGGGATCGAGCCCGGAAGAGCCCGCTGTCTCGCCCCGACTTGATCGGCATCAAGAATGCCTCCGCCAGGGAGCGCAACGTGGAGGCTCGGCAACAGGGAGCCCCCGTCCATGAACATCTACGAAGCCCTCTACGGCCGCCGTTCGGTCCGTAACTACAGCGCCGAACCGCTCGACGATGAGCTCATCCGGCGCCTGATCGATGCGGCCATCCAGGCGCCCAGCGCAGTCAACGAGCAGCCGTGGACATTCACGGTGGTGCGCAACCAGGCGCTGCTGGAGCGCATCTCCCACGACGCCAAGGCGTACATGCTGGAGAACCTGCCCGCCGTTCCCCAGTCCGAGCGCTTGCGCTCGATGCTCGGCGACGCGGGCTTCCAGATCTTCCACCATGCGCCGGCGCTCATCCTGGTATCCGGCCGGGCCGAGGAGCCCTGGATCGTCGAGGACTGCACCCTGGCCGCGGAGAACCTCATGCTCGCTGCCCACGCCGACGGCCTGGGCACCTGCTGGATCGGCTTCGCCCAACGCTACCTCGACACGCCGGAAGGCAAGGCCGCGCTAGGCATTCCGGCGCAGTGGAAACCGGTGGCGCCGATCATCGTCGGGCGCCCGAGGTCGGTGCCGCTGCCGGTTTCGCGCAAGGCGGCGGAGGTGATGTGGCTGGATTGAGGGCCTGCACTGCGGGTTGCCTGAATCATGGGCGGCAGGCCAAGGAGCGTCTGGCCGGTTTCTGCAGGTCGTGACAGGCAGGGATCGGCCGGAAGCGGAAGCTTCCGGCCATGGGCATTTATCGAGAAAGGGTCTGGCGATTATTCACTCACCAATCGAATGACCGTCTTGCCCTTGCCGCGACCTTCCGCGACCTGACGAAACGCCTCATTGACCTCATTCAGTGCAAAGGGCTGCTGATCCACTCGGATCGTCAGTTGCCCGTTGTTGGCCAGCTCAGCCGCCGCGCGCAGGATAGCTCCGTGGTGTTCCCGTCCCTTGCCTGTGAGCAGCGGCGTCAGCGTGAAGACGCCCGAATAGGTGGCGCTCTTGAACGACAGCGGCGCGAGGCTGTGCTGGCCCCAGCCGAGGCAGCTCAGTACGTGCCCGGTATAGGGCTTCACGGCCTGGAAGGAGGCATCCAGGGTGCTGCCGCCTACCGTGTCGTAGACGATGTCGAAACCTTCGCCGGCCGTGTATTGCTCGACATAGGCCTCCACGCTCTGCGCCTGGTAGTCGATCGCCGTGGCGCCAAGCGAGCGAATGAAGTCGAGACTCGCCGCCGAACCGGTGGCGTACACCTCGGCACCACGCGCCTTGGCCAGTTGCACCGCGACCTGGCCGACGCCACCTGCGCCGCCATGAATCAGCACCCGCTGGCCGGCGCGGACGTTGGCGCGATCCACCAGGCCTTCCCAGGCGGTGATGAACACCAGCGGCAGGGCGGCTGCCTCGGGCATGCTCAGAGCGTGCGGCTTTGCCGCGATCAGCCGGGCATCCACGGCGATGTACTCGGCCATGGTGCCCTGGGCTCCGCCAATGCCACCGGCCATGCCGAAGACTTCCTGCCCTGGCGTGAAGCCCTCGACCGCCTCGCCCAACTCGACCACCGTGCCGGCGAGATCCAGCCCGAGCACCGCCGGCAGCGCCTGGCGGGCATGCGCCCCTGCGCCGGTGGCGATCTTGGTGTCGAGGGGGTTGACCCCCGCGGCGTGAACCCTGACCAGCACCTGCCCCTTGCCGGGAACGGGGCGGGCGATGTGGCGCACAGCCAGAGGGGTTTGGGCGGACTCGGCGATGGCGGCAAGCATGGTCTGATTCATGACGGGGACCTCGGATTGAATGGACGCCTCCAGATTGCCCCGCCTTGCCAATTCCGATAAGAAACTAAATTCGGATATGACTTATTCCCCAAAGAGGCCTAATGGCGATGGATCTGTTCGACAGCATGCGCATCTTCGTCCGCGTCGTGGAGCGCGGTTCGTTCTCGGCGGTTGCGCGCGAACTGAACCTGGGGCAACCGGCCGTCAGCAAGCAGATCCGCGCCCTGGAGCAATACCTGGGCGGCCCGGTATTCGCCCGCAGTACCCGGCACTTGGCCCTGACCGACCAGGGGCAAGGTTTCTACAGGCACTGCCAGGAGATCCTCGGCCAGCTCGACGCTGCCACCCGGAGCTTCGCCAGCGGCCAGGAGCAGATCGCCGGCCCCCTGCGCATCACCGCACCGGTCAGCTATGGGCGGCTGTGCATTGCGCCGCTGATCCCGGGTTTTCTGCAGCGCTATCCCGAGGTGCGGATCGACCTGCGCCTGAGCGATCACAACGAAGACCTGCTCAAGGAAAACATCGATCTGGCCATCCGCATCGGCGTGGTGAAGAGCGAGGGGCTGGTGGCCGTGTCCCTCGGCACCAGCACCCGGCGGGTCTATGCCTCGCCCACCTATTTGCAGCGCCACGGCCTGCCACGCGAGCCCGCCGAACTGGCAGGCCACAACTGCATCGCTTTCACCTTGCTGGAGCACTACGACCGCTGGCACTTCAGCCACGGTGCGCAAGCGCTGGATGTCGTCATCAAGGGCAACGTCACCAGCAACAGCAGCGAGGCCATTCGGGAAATGGTCCTCGGCGGCCTGGGCGTTTCACTCTCGCCGGATTGGCTGTTCGCCGCGGATCTCCAACAAGGCAGCGTGTGCAGCCTGCTCGACGATTACCAGACCACTGCGCTGCCGGTCAGCGCTGTCCTGAGTCCTGAACGGCGACGGTCGGCGCGGACTATGGCTTTCATCGACTTTCTTCGCGTGCACTTGTAGGTTCGCCCGACGCTGCCGGGGATGGTTTCCCGGGAAACGACCCCGCGAGCAGCCCGTGTTCAGGGCAGGCGTTCACTCCAGATCAGCGTCGATGCGAATGATCAGCCCGTCACTGTTGACGGCAATTTGCAGCACGCCGATCTCGTGGCCGAAATCTCCGGTGAAGTCGACCCGCACGCTGGCACGGTTGGCGCCCAGAGGCTCGATCGACAGCATGCGAGTCACCGTCTTGTAGCCAATGAAGTACTGCTCTACGTAAGTGCGAATGCCCGCATGGCCGTCGAACCGATGCCCGGTGGACGGGTCATCGATCAACGCATCCGCTGTGAACAGTTTCAGAACACCCTCGACGTCGAATGCATTGGTAGCGCCGATCAGGGCATCAGCGACCCTGTGCAGGTTGTCTTTCTCCGGGGTCATCGCATCAGCTCCCATGCTGCCAGTCTTGTTTGGTTGAAAGTGACGCTGCAGCCACATGAGATCCATGGCTGCATCGCGCAATGCTCAAAAGCGGCGTGAAGGGGGCAACCCTCTCGCATACCCGTGCTTGGTATACATCCCGCCACCTCTTGAGCCACCGCAAGGCGGGTACAAAGCGGGCGACTATGGGGTGACGAAGCGGGGGCGGGACAGGCTCAGATTGGCGGAAAAAATACGGAGCAGATGGCATGCGTCCGACAACCGGGGCGACGCGACTGAAATCGGCGGATTCAAGCGCGCCGGGCAGACTCGCGGGAAAGCCTGCCTACCTCGCCCTTGTACAGACGCCCAAGAGTAGATTGCGCAGCCAACGAGGTGCCGGATCAGCGCTGTTCGCCTAAGCGCCGCGTTCGCGGACATGATGTAGGGGCGTCCGTACTTCACCTCGTCACCCCCGCGAACGCGGGGGCCCAGAAACGACGGCGATGGAGCAGGGCCCTTCCGACCTATGGCCGGCGCATCTCACCCCTTGCCCACAGGACGGGGCCGTCGATGCGGACCGGCCCGGCGACGTTGCTTCCAGGCGCCATTGCCTAGGCAGTTCGCTTCAGTTGTTCAGCCAGGTCGAGCGCTCGGATCTTCGCTTGGCATCCGGAAATGCCTGGCAACGGCATCGGCACGGCGAAGGGCCACCGGTGGCGGCGAGCGCTGACGTCGTCACCGAATCGCTGCGCTTTTCCGAGCGCGACCGAACGTGTTATTGATGCCGTTCAATTATCAATCCCCGTTCGATCCGATGAGCATCAACTTCGATCTAGACGATCTCCAGGCGTTCCGGGCCATCGTTGAAAACGGCAGTTTTCGCAAGGCTGCCGAGGCGGTGAAGATCACCCAGCCGGCGCTCAGCCGGCGTATCGAGAAGCTGGAATCCGCCTTGAACGTGCGGCTGTTCGACAGGACGACCCGCAAGGTCAGCCTGACCGCTGTGGGCCGTGCCTTCGTGCCAGAGGTCGAGCGGGTGCTCGACCAGCTGGACAATGCGTTGATGAGCATTGCGGACGTCGCCTCCAGCAGGATGGAGCGCGTCACCATCGCCTGCGTGCCATCGGCTGCCTACTACTTCATGCCCACCGTCATCAGCGAATTCCATCGCCTGTACCCACGCATCAAGATCATGGTGGTGGACGCCAGCGCGCATGAGGTAAACGTCGCGGTGGCGACTGGCGAAGCCGATTTTGGCGTGACCTTCAGTGGCAACTTGAGCCCGGAAGTGAGCTTCGACCTGTTGCTCGAAGAGCGCTACGTGATGGCGTGCCGACGCGATCATCCCTTGGCCAGTCGAAACGCGGTGACCTGGTCCGAGATGTATGAGCACGACTACATCTCACTGGACAGGACCTCCGGCAACCGGCTCATCCTGAGCCAGGCGCTGAAACGCATTTCCCCCTCCAGGCACAGCATCTGCGAAACGCGGCATGTCACGACCGCGATCGGGCTGGTGGAGGCCGGCCTGGGTGTGGCAGCCGTGCCCTCCATAGCCATGCCCCGGACCAGCCACCCCATCCTCAAGGCCGTTGCATTGGAGGAGCCTGAGGTGGTGCGTAGCGTAGGCTTGATCAAGCACCGCGGGCGCACGTTGACGCCCGCCGCGCTAGAGCTTGAGCGGCTTCTCAGAAGTACGCCGGTGAAATCACCGGGGGACTGAGTCCAGGCCGGTGGATTGCACGATGGGCTGCACAGCGGCAGACGACAGGTACGACAACAGTTCCTTCGCCTTCTCCGGGTGTTTCGCATGGCGCGGGACGCCGGCGGCGTAGCGGGTAACGGATTGCAGGCTTTCAGGAATCTTGCCGACGAAGGTCACCCCGGGAACCGGCAGCAGCTCGGCGACCTGCTGGAAACCGACCTCGTACTGGCCCGACGCAACGACCGAGGCAACCGGAATCCGCTCGATCATCTTCGCTTTTGCGCCGACCTGTTGCTCCAATCCAAGCTTCCTGAGCAGTTTGCCGCTGATGTAGACCCCGCTGGCGCTGTCCGAGTACGCAATCGACCCGGCGTCCAGCAGGCTTTTCCTGAACGCTTCTTCCGAATCGATCCTGGGCTTGGGCGCGCCCTGCCTGACCACCATGCCGATGCGCGAGTCCGCCAGTTCCACCCTGGATGCCGGATCCACCACGCCCTGCTTGATGAGTTCATCCAGCGCGTAGCCGACCATGATCACCACATCGGCATTTTCCCCGCGCGCCAGGCGATTGGGGATCGCTTCCGGCGCCTTGCCCATGGACGGACCGAGGATGGTCTGGATGCTGTCGCCGCTGTCCTGGGCATACTTCGGACTCAGCCGCTGGAAGGCTGCGGTGAACCCACCCGACGTCATCACATCCAGCTCTTCTGCATGCGCGGCGGTGTTCAGCGCGCAGAGGCCGATTGTCAATGCGGCAAGGTGCTTCGTCAGTGCTTTCATTCGGGATGCTCCTCGATCAGGCAGGAATGGGGGTGCGCGAGGAGCTCCCGCGGTAGAGCACCAGGGTCGAGCAAAGCGCGCAGAGGGCGGCGAAGGTCATCCAGTATCCAGGTGCGCCCTTATCGCCGCTCAGATGGATGAGCCACGTGGAAATGGCGGGGGTGAATCCGCCGAACACGGCGGTCGCCAGGCTGTAGGCCAGCGAGAAGCCGGCGACCCGAACCTCCACCGGCATGATTTCGGTGAGCGCCGGAATCATCGCCCCGTTGTAGAGGCCGTAGATGAACGAAAGCCAGAGCAGCACTTGCAGCATGTGGCCGAAGCTCGGGGCCTGAGCCAGGAAGGACAGCGCTGGATAGGCCGTGAAAATGGCCAGCACGGTCATTGCGACGAGCACGGGCTTGCGTCCGAACCGATCGCTCAGATGCCCGCCGATGGGCAGCCAGACGAAGTTCGAGATGCCGACAAGCAGCGTGACGAGCAGGGCGTCGGTCGTACTCAGGTTGAGGACCGTTTTGCCGAAGGTCGGCGCGTATACCGTGATCAGGTAAAAGGCCGTGGTCGTCATGGCCACCATCAGCAGGCCTGCCAGGACGACACGCCAGTTTTCACCCAGCGTGGCGAACACCTGCTTCATGCTCGGGCGCTGGGAGCGGCGTGCGAACTCCTCGGTTTCCTCGAGGCTGCGACGAAGCACGAAGATGAACGGGACGATCATGCAGCCGACGGCAAAGGGAATTCTCCAGGCCCAGTCCGCGATAGTCGCAGGCGACATCAGTTGGTTGAGCCCGTAACCCAGGGCTGCCGCAACGACAATCGCCACTTGCTGGCTCGCGGATTGCCAACTGGTATAGAAGCCCTTGCGCCCGGCCGTGGCCATCTCCGCCAGGTAGACCGAGACGCCTCCCAGTTCGGCGCCGGCCGAAAAGCCCTGGAGCAGTCGTCCTGCCAGCACGAGCAAAGGCGCCCATAAGCCGATGCTGGAATAGCCCGGCACCAGGACGATCAGCAGGGTGCCGCTGGCCATGATCGACAGGGTGACGATCAAGCCCTTCCTGCGGCCAACATCATCGATGTACGCCCCGAGAATCACCGCTCCCAGCGGACGCATCAGGAAACCTGCGCCAAACACGGCGAAGGTCATCATGAGCGACGCGAATTCACTCGACGCGGGGAAGAAAACGGCCGCTATCTGCGTGGCGTAGAAGCCAAACAGAAAGAAATCGAACTGTTCGAGAAAATTGCCCGAGGTGACGCGGAACACGGCGCCCGCCTTGGAGCGGGCAGGTGACGAGCCGGGATGGGGAGAGGCATGCATGGGGTTGTTCTCCAGCGATCTTATTTAGGCTTGTTGGCGCTTGCGGTCGCTGGATTCTGCTCGACACACTTTGAAACGATAAGTGCTATGTTTGCATCCATTGATGCATGGAAGTTATCAATTGTTCATTTGCCGGGCATCGAACACGCGGTCCGCTGTCGTCTTTGCAAACCGTCTTCGGCTCGGGCGAGCCATGAGCGGCTGCTTCGCGTCCTTCTTCCACCACAAACACCGCCTGCGCGCCCTGTCGATCGACGGGCAGGCGTGGTTCGTCGTGCGGGATCTGGGCAAGTCGATGAATGCCTGGCTGGGGAAGCGCGCCGTGCGCAACCTCGATGACGTGGGGGCGTCGGCGCTTCACCTCGTCACCCTCGCGAACGCGGGGGCCCAGAAACACGGGCGCACAACCCGCCGGGGCATGCGCCGCCTGGCCGCCGCACTTGGCCACCCGGACGCCTTTAGCCTGCGCGAAGCAGCTCGTCGAGAATGCTCAGGCTGAACTGTCGTTGCAGCGTGACGGCGAAGAACTGTTCGGCGATCTCGGGAATTTCCGCGTAGAGCTGGAGCGAGCCGCTCTGCAGTTCATCCTGCACCACCACCGCCGGAAGCAGCGCCAGATCGCCCGAGTCGCGGGCCAGCAGGCGCAGCATGGCCATGTCGTCGACTTCTGCGCAGATCACCGGAGCGAGGCCGTGGCTATTGCAGTAGACCTCGAACTGGCTGCGGATATCGCTGCTGCGCCCCGGCACGATCAGGCGCGCCCGGTCCAGGTCGCGGCTCAGTTCGAAGGCTTGCCCGGCCTGCCGCGGCGGCCCGACCAGGCACAGGGTCTGGCGATCCAGCAGGCGGCATTGCCAGGTGCGCTGGGCGTCGGCGCTGACGGCCTTGTTGGTCAGCACGACATCCAGCTTGTGCAACGCCAGGCGTTCCAGCAGCTCGTCCAGGCTGCCGGATTCGAGGGTGATGCGCAGGTCCTCGCGGCCCAGGAAGGGGCGCAGGAGATTCTCCTGGAAGTTTCGCGACAGGGTTGCCACGGCACCGATGCGCAGCGCCTGGCTGGCCTGCTGGTTGCCCTGCAGTGTCGTTTGCAGCTCGCTGCCGAGGGCGAAGATGGTGTCCGCGTAGTCCAGGGCCATCCGGCCCGCCTCGGTCAGCTGCAGGCTCCGGCCGGAGCGGATGAACAGCGGGTGTCCGAGCTGTTCCTCCAGCGCGCGGATCTGGGTCGACAGGGACGACTGCGAAACGTGCAGGGACTGTGCGGCACGGGTGAGGTTGCCTTCCTTGGCCACGGCCCAGAAGTAGTGCAGGTGGTGGAAGTTCAGTCGGCGCATGGTCTGTTCTTCAAAAGGGAACGATAGATTCTGATCTATCTATTTTTCATGGATCAAGCCCTGCCGGAGACTATTGCCATCGATTCGCCGTGGAGATGCTCCGATGCCAACCGTGTTTTCCCACCTCGCTGCGCTCTTGCCCTGGGTCTATGCCCTGGCGCTGTTACCGGCGACCTGCAGCCGCAGCCCGGCGCGCTTCTGGCTGCCCGCCCGCGTGGCCGCTCACCTGGGGTTGGTCCTGGTGCTGGGCGCCTGGCTGCAGGCGGCGCTGGACGGGCGCGACAACGACCGCCTGGGGTTGGCGATGGCGGGCCTGGTGAGCCTGCTGGCGCTGGTCATCGTCGAATATTCCCGGCGCTACCTGGAGGGCGAACCGGGCCAGCGGCGCTATGTGTTGTCGCTGCTGGGCACCCTGAGCGCGGTGGCCACGGTGGTGACCGCCGGCGATCTCTGGCTGCTGGTCGGCGCCTGGATCGTCTCCAGCCTGTGCCTGCACCAGTTGCTCACCTTCTACCCCGACCGTCCCATGGCCCTGGTGGTGGCGCACAAGAAGTTCCTCGCCAGCCGCCTGGCCGATGCCTGCATGCTGCTGGCGACCCTGTTGCTGGTGCGCGCGGCCGGCGGCAGCAGCCTGGAGGTGATTCTCGAACAGGTCTCGACCCGGTTGCAGGCGTCCGCTGTCCTGGGCTGGGACCTGCACCTGGCCGCCGTGCTGCTGGCCCTGGCGGTGATCCTCAAGTCCGCGCAGCTGCCGGTGCATGGATGGCTGATCCAGGTGATGGAAGCGCCCACCCCGGTCTCGGCGCTGCTGCACGCCGGGCTGGTCAACCTCGGCGGTTTCCTGTTGCTGCGCTTCGCACCGCTGATCTCCGTCGCGCCGCCCGCTCAGACGCTGCTGGTGGTCATCGGCGGCCTCACGGCGGTGCTCGCTGCCCTGGTGATGATGACGCGCATCAGCATCAAGGTCCGCCTGGCCTGGTCCACCTGCGCGCAGATGGGCTTCATGCTGGTGGAGTGCGGCCTGGGGCTCTATGAGCTGGCCCTGGTTCACCTGCTGGCCCACTCGCTCTACAAGGCGCACGCCTTCCTGGCGGCGGGCGAGACGGTCGCCCAGGCGCGGCACCATGCGCTGCAACCGCAAGCCCCCGCGATAGGCCTGGGCGGGTTCCTGCTGGCGCTGCTGCTGGCGGCCGTGGGGCTGCTGCTGGTTCAGGCGGCCTGGCAGCTGTTGCTTCCGGGATACGCGCTGCCCCAGGTGGCCCTGGTGATTCTCGCCATCGGCCTGGCGCCCTGGAGCCTGCGCCAGGGTAGCTGGCTGTACGGGCTGGCCATGTTCAGCCTGCTGCTGGGGGCCTACCTGCTCTGGCACCAGGCCGCGGCCTGGATCCTCGGTGCGAGCCCCGCACACACGGTTCATCCGCCGTACCTGACCCTGCTGGCGCTGCTGCTTTTCGCCGCGCTCTACCTGCTGCAGGCGGTGATCCTTGCCCGCCCGCAGGGGGCGCTGGTTGGCCGGCTGTACACCCAGGCCTTCGCCGGCTTCTACCTGGACGAGCACTTCACCCGCCTGACCTTCCGCCTGTGGCCGGTGCGCCAGCCCCAGTCCACCCCGTCCTTCGCCGGAGACCGCCCATGACCGCGCTCGAACCCCTCGCCAACCTCCACCGGGATGCCCTGCTCGCGGCCGCTCGCCAGGCCTGCGCGCGCATTGCGCCGACCTGGCCGCTGGACCGCATGATCGCCGTCAGCCCGCTCTGGGAACGCCGCGAGCAGCCCTGGGGCGAAGTCGCCGAACAGCTCTGGCGACGTGCCGGCAGCCGCCTGACCCTGGGGCCCGACGACTATCGCCAGGCCTGGCAGGAGGGGCATATCGCCGAGCGCCACCTGCGCCAGGCCCTCGCCGAGTCCGGGCTGGACTGGACTCCAGCGCACCTGCTGCAGGCCCTCGACGGCCCGGCAGCGCAGGCCCGCCGCCTGCCGCTGCTGGAAGACGTGGCCGAGCCTGGCCTGCCTCTGCCGGGCTGGCCGGTGCTGATCACCCAGCAGATCGGCCAGTGCTGCGCGGCCTGGTTCGACCGGGAGCAGGCCGACTGGCGTCCGGACGAGGCGGGCGGGCTCTACCGGGCCTGGCGGGCGACCCTGCGGGAAGACCGGGGCCTGAGCGTGCTCAGCGACTGCCCGCGTCTGGGTGAGCGCATCACGGAGCTGCCTGAGGCGCCGGAGGCGGCCCTGGAAGCGGCGGTGCAGCACCTGGGCCTGGCTGCGCAGGAGTGGGATGAATGGTTTGACTGCCTGCTGTTGCGCAGCATCGGCTGGGCCTCCTGGTGCGCCTACCGGCGCTGGCAGGCGCGACTGCAGGGCGGCGACGACGATACGTTGCTGGATCTGCTGGCCATTCGCGCGGCCTGGGAGTGGTTGGTGGACGACCGCCAGCGCGAGCCGCAAAGCCGCTGGCACGGCTGGCGGGCGGCCTGGCAGGCGGCGCGCCGGCAATCGCCCGGAACGGCCTGGCAAGCGCTGCAACTCTGGCAGCGGGCCGATGAGCTGGCCTGGCAGGAGCAGCTGCAGCGGCGCCTGTGCCGTGCCGAGGCGCCCGCGCCGGTGCAGGCGCCACTGGCCAAGCTGTTCTTCTGCATCGACGTGCGTTCCGAGCCCCTGCGCCGTGCGCTGGAAGCGGTCTGCCCGGATCTGGAAACCGGCGGCTTCGCCGGATTCTTCGGCCTGCCCATCGCCTACACGCCGCTGGGAACCGCCGCCACGCGGCCGCAACTGCCCGGCCTGCTCGCGCCGCAGCTGCAGGTCGGCGACAGCACCGGCGATGCGCGGCAGGACCATCTGCTGGCGCAGCGGCGCCAGGCCCGCCTTGCCCGCAATGGACGCTGGCGGCTGTTCGAGCGCCTGCCGGCGTCGACCTTCACCCTGGTGGAAAGCATCGGACTGAGCTATGCCGGCGCACTGCTCGGGCGCACCTGGGGGCTGCTCAAGGACAGCGGCGAAGCGCACCGGGCCGCCTGGCGCGGGGCGGAGTGGCAGCGGCTCAAGCCGGTGCTGCCGGCGCTGACGCTGCCCCAGAAGGCCGAGCTGGCCGCACGCATCCTGCGCGCCATGGGGCTTGGCGCGACGGTGCCGCCGCTCCTGGTCCTGCTCGGCCACGGCAGCCAGAGCGCCAACAATCCCCAGGCGGCAGGGCTCGACTGCGGCGCCTGCTGCGGCCAGAGCGGCGAGGTCAACGCCCGCCTGCTCGCCGACCTGCTCAACGATGCCGAGGTGCGCCGCGCGCTGCGCGAACAGGGCCTGGACCTGCCGGACCACTGCCATGTGCTCGCCGGCCTGCACAACACCAGCACCGACGAAGTGCAGGTGTTCGCTCCCGAGACCGTGCCGCCCGCGCTGCAACCGGCCTGGCAGCGAGTACGCCAGGCGCTGGACGAGGCGGGCGCCCGGGTGCGCCGCGAGCGGGCCGGGCGCCTGGGGCTGGCGCACTTGGCGGAGCGTCCGCAAAAGCTGCTTGCCACGCTTCGCCGCCGCGCCCGCGACTGGGCGCAAACCCGCCCGGAATGGGGGCTGGCGGGCAACGCGGCATTCATCGCCGCGCCCCGCGCGCGCACCCGCGGCGTGGATCTGCAGGGCCGCGCCTTCCTGCACGACTACGACTGGCGCCAGGACGGCGAGGGCCAGCTGCTGGAGCTGATCATGACCGCGCCCATGGTGGTGGCGCACTGGATCAACCTGCAGTACTTCACCTCGACCACCGACAACCTGCGCTTCGGCAGCGGCAACAAGGTGCTGCACAACGTGGTGGGCGGGCATATCGGCGTGTTCGAGGGCAACGGCGGCGACTTGCGCATCGGCCTGTCACGCCAGTCGCTGCACGACGGTCAGCGCTGGGTCCATCGACCGCTGCGCCTGAGCGTGGTGATCGAGGCGCCGCGGAACATGATCGACAAGGTGATCGACAAGCATGAGGTCGTGCGCCACCTGGTCGATCACGGCTGGCTGTACCTGCTGCGCCTGGATGGCAGTCCGGCGCGACTGGAACAGCGCGTGGCCTCGGGCTGGAAAGCGCTGGAACAGGCCTGAGGCGCCCTTGCCGACCCCGACGTTGGGCGGATCGCCGGTCAGTCCGGCCGCTGGCAGGCCCGGGCCAGGCGGTCGTGTACCGCTGCCCAATCGTCTTCCCGGGGCGGCAGCTGTACGTAGAGGCGCTCCAGGCCCATGGCGTCCAGCCGGTAGAGCGCTGCGTACAGGCCGGCCGCGTAGTCCTGCGCGGCATCGCCCAGGTCGATCGCCGGCCCACGGCTGGGTTGTGGCCGGCCGCACCATAGCCAGCCGCAGCGTGGCGAGGCGAGCGCGTCCACGGGAGCCTGGTCGAAGGCCAGCGTCGGAGTGTTCGGCGCATAGTGCCGATGATGCTGGCCGGGCGCGCGCACGCCGCCCGCGCGATCCGCCAGCGGCTGGCCAAGCACGGCCTCCAGGTGGGCCTGGCCGAGCATGCCGCGCCTGAGCAGGCGCGGACGGTCGCCCGGCAGCAAGCTGACGATGGTCGATTCGAGGCCGACCTGGCAGGGGCCGCCGTCGAGGATCCACAGGTCGCTGTCGGCGAATTGCCGGGCGACATGGTCCGCGCTGGTAGGGCTGATGGACATGTAGCGATTGGCCGAGGGCGCCACCAGGCCGCCGCCGAAGGCGCGCAGAAGCTGGCGCGCCACGGGGTGCGCCGGCACCCTGAGCGCCACGCTGTCCTGTCCGGCGGTGACGCTGCGCGATACCTCGTCGCGGGCCGGCAGGACCAGGGTCAGGGGCCCCGGCCAGCACGCGGCCATGAGGCGCTCGGCTTCGGGGGGGATCAGGCTTGCCCACTGCGCGGCCCGTTCCGCGTCTTCCAGATGAACGATCAAGGGATTGCTGCTCGGGCGCCCCTTGAGGCTGAAGACCCGCTGGATGGCCTCTTCCTGCCGTGCGTCGGCCGCCAGGCCGTAGACGGTTTCCGTGGGCATGGCGACCAATTGGCCGGCTCGCAGGATGCGCGCGCAAGTGTCGATGCTGTGGGTGATGGTTGGCATGTTCGGATGTCGATCGAGTTGGCGACCGGGATGCTGCCGCGTGAAGGCTTTCCTCTGGCAGGCGCGCCCGGGGTTCAGATTTCCGGTCGCGATTCTAGGGGTATTGAAGCCGTGGTGAAGCCCCTTGTGCGACGCTGCGGTCGAGCGCAGTGGCGAGCGGATCGAGCCGCTCCGTGCCTGGCCGTTTGCCGGGCACGCCGCCGGCGCAGAGGCCGGCCAGGGCGGGGCTGGCTGTCAGATCGCATTGCGCAGGCTGAGCGCTTCGGGGTGCGGCTGCAGGTAGGCCTGGCCGTCGACGTAGGAGCCGGGGTGGCGGCGCAAGTGGTGCTTGAACAGGGTCAACGGCACCACCAACGGCACGATGCCTTGTCTGTACTGGTCGATCAGGTGCCGCAGTTCCTGCCGTTCCTCCTGGCTGATCCGACGGCGCAGGTAGCCGACCAGGTGGTGCAGCACGTTGGTGTGCGTGCCGCGGCTGGCGTTGACCCGCAGGCCGCGCATGAACTCGGCGAAGTAATCGTCGGCCAGGCGTTCGAGATCCTGTCCGGCCAGGTTGGCCAGCTTCCGGCCCAGGCTCCGGTAATGCGCCGGGCTGTTGGCCAGCAGCTGGAGCTTGTAGCGGCTGTGGAAGGCGATCAGCGCCTTGCGGGTGAGGCCGGCCCGGCGCAGGTCGCGCCACTGCGCGTAGGCGTAGACCCGCGTCAGGAAGTTCTCGCGCAGCACCGGGTCGTTCAGCCGCCCGTCCTCCTCGACCGGCAGTTCAGGACGGCAGCGCATCAGGGCGGCGGCGAATATCCCGCTGCCGCCCGCTTGCGCCGGATGGCCGTCGGCCTGGTAGACCTTGACCCGCTCCATGCCGCAGGAAGGCGACTTCTGCATCAGGATGAAGCCGCAGATGTCCTCCAGCTCACCCGCCATGCGCTCGCCGAAGGCGTCCAGCGCCGCGGTGACGTCCAGCTCGGGGCGCCGGCTGCCCACCGCGCGCGGCGCACGGGTGTCGCCCACCAGGCGGATGGCCTCGCGGGGCGTGCCCAGGCCGATGGCCACCTCGGGGCACAGCGGCACGAATTCGAAGTGTTGCGACAGCATTTCGCTGCACAGGCGCGATTCCTTGTGGCCGCCGTTGAAGCGGACCGGCTTCCCCAGCAGGCAGGCGCTGATGCCGAGGCGGATGGGGGCAGGGGTGGGGCAGGGCATGGGGACCTCGTACGGGCAAGGCGAGATGATCGGGTGCGGCAATGACCTTTAGGGGTCAATAATTGTACATTTAAGTTGCGCTGTACAAGTTTATCAATGCCAGCCGATGATCCAGGTCTCCGCGTCGCGCAGCGTTCGCCAGTCCAGCCATTGGCTGCGGCCGCTGTGCACCGCTTGCAGCTCCACGCGCAGCAGGACGCCATCGTCGTCGAACTCCAGGTCCGTCACCAGGAAATGCCTTTCGCGGTTCTGGGGGTGCCGCGCGGTCCATTTGGAGAGCTTCAGTTTCGCGGGGGCGAAGCGATTCATCAGGGGTTCCTCGGGCGGCTGAGGGTGGCTGTTGCGTGCCTCGCCCGGCGCGGGACGGTCGGACGACGAATACACCTGGGCGGACGCCCGGACGCCAGGCTTACGCCGTATTGATGAAGGCTAAAACTGTACATTATTTTTATTTTGTATAACATCGCCGCTCGGGTCGTCCGCTCGTTTCCCTGCATAGCGGGGAGTCCGGCCGGCCTGCGGACCGCTTCGGTTCGCCTCCTGGCGCCGCCCCGGCGCGCAGGCTCAGTCCCATACCGTCAGGAATCTCCCATGGCCAAGCAGGCACTGCTGTTAGTCAACCTAGGCTCGCCAGCCTCTACCCAGGTGGCCGATGTGCGTCGCTACCTGAACCAGTTCCTGATGGATCCCAACGTGATCGATCTGCCCTGGCCGCTGCGCCGCCTGCTGGTTTCGCTGATCCTGGCCCGCCGGCCCGCCCAGTCGGCACATGCCTATTCCTCGATCTGGTGGCCGGAAGGCTCGCCGCTGGTGGTGCTCAGCCAGCGCCTGAAGGAGGCCGTCGAGCAGTCCTGGCAATGCGGCGTGGTCGACCTGGCGATGCGCTATGGCGAGCCGTCCATCGAGCGGGTCTTGCTGCGCCTGGCCGGGCAGGGCGTCGAGGACGTCGTCTTCGCTCCGCTGTATCCGCAGTTTGCCCAAAGCACCACTACGACCGCTGTGGAGGAGGCAAGGCGCGTGCTTCGCAGGCACGGCCTGACGCTTCGCTTGCAGGTTCTCCCGCCGTTCTACGACGAGCCGCTGTACCTGCAGGCGCTGGCCGATAGTGCACGCCCCTACCTGGAGCAGGGCTACGACCACCTGTTGCTGAGCTTCCATGGCCTGCCCGAGCGGCACATCGAACGCAGCGACCCCAGCGGCAAGCACTGCCTCAAGAACCCGGATTGTTGCCAGCGGGCGTGCGGCGAGGTGCTTGCCAATTGCTACCGCGCGCAGTGCATGCGGACTGCCGAGGGCCTGGCCCGGGCGGCCGGGCTGGAGGCCGGTCGCTGGTCGGTGGGCTTCCAGTCGCGCCTGGGGCGGGCGAAGTGGATCGAGCCCTATACCGAGAGCCGCCTCGACGAGCTGGCCGCGGCGGGCGTCGAGAAGCTGCTGGTCATGTGCCCGGCCTTCGTCGCCGACTGCATCGAAACGCTGGAGGAGATCGGCGACCGAGGGCGCGAGCGCTTCCTCGCCGCGGGAGGCAAGGAGCTGGTTCTGGTGCCCTGCCTGAACGACCATCCCGCCTGGGTCAGGGCCTTGACCGAGCTGGTGAGCCGCGTGCCGCGCGAGCGCTAGAGGGGGCGGGAAAAGGGCAAGGGGAAAGGGGGCCGATTCATTGCTCTTGCTCCCACGTTGTCGTGGTGGCCAGGCTCAGCGTCAATGGAATGAATCTTCCCCTTCCTGCTGATCAGAACACCGACCAGCCGATCCGCGCACTCAGCAACTCAAGCGCCGCCATCCCGGCGTAGGAGTTGCCCGCGGCATTCAACTCCGGCGACCACACGCATACGCTGAATTGACCCGGCACGATTGCCACGATCCCGCCACCCACGCCGCTCTTGCCCGGCAAGCCCACGCGGTAGGCGAAATTTCCCGCTTCGTCATACAGCCCGCTGGTCGCCATGATCGAGTTCACCTGCTGGGTCTGGCGCCGGGTGAGGATTTGCTCACCGCTGTGTTTGCAGAACCCATCGTTGGCCAGGAAACAGAATGCCCGGGCCAGATCGAGGCAATTCATTTGCAGCGCGCAGTAACTGAAGTAGCTGCGCAGCACCGTCTCGACCTCGTTATGGAAGTTGCCGAAAGACTGCATCAGGTAAGCCATGGCAGCGTTGCGCGCGCGGAACTGGTACTCCGAGTCGGCTACACGGGCATCCATCGTCACGTGCGGATTGCCCGACAGGCGGCGCACGAAATCGCGCATCGACAAGATGGGGGCGGCGAAGCGCGATTGGTTGATGTCGCAGATCACCAGCGCACCGGCATTGATGAAGGGATTGCGCGGGCGCCCGCGCTCGAACTCCAACTGCACCAGCGAGTTGAACGGCTGGCCCGAGGGCTCATGACCCAGCCGCTCCCAAATGGCTTCGCCGGAGTGGCCAATCGCCTGGACCAGGCTGAACACCTTGGAAATGCTCTGCACCGAAAACGGCACCAGCGCGTCGCCTGCGCAGTAATAGCTGCCATCGTTGCCATAAACCGCGATGCCCAGCTGCTGCGCCGGCACGTCGGCCAGCGCGGGAATGTAGTCAGCCACTTTGCCCTTGCCGATCAAGGGACGCACTTCTTCGAGAATCTCGTTCAACAGCGTTTGCATGGAAGGCCCTGTTAGCAGTCCCCAGACAACGGAGCGGGGTAGCATCCTTGACGCAGGTTGCGTAGGAGAAATCACACATTCCGACTCCGGAAAAGGACAAGCGGACGGATTCATTTTTCCGTTTGCGGCAGGGCGCAATGCAGCACCCTGCCGGCTTTGTCGCCGTGAATCTCCATCAGGCGTTGCAACGGGCCGGCATCGGCGATAGGCGTTCATCCTGCCCGGGCTGGGATTCGCCGTGAGACCTGTCGCGGCTTCCTGGTGGCCGTCGACCAAGCGAGGGCCCGGGCCCTGCGCACCCGCGATCGAGTTCTGCAGGTCCAGGAGATGCCACGGCCGGCAGGTGGCCCGCCAGCCGAAACCGGAGGGCAGCCGGAGCCATTAAAAAAAACGGCTCTTAGACCCGGATAACATCGTTTTTCACCGCTCCGCCGCCTCCCTATAGTCCCCGCAGACAGACCCACGGGTCAGTGAAGTCATCTCAGCGTTGCGGGAACCGGATATGAACAAGAAAGTGGAAGTCGAACAGGGCAACACCGCCAGCATCGAGACCCGAGTGGTCTGGGGCGGCGAGCAGGTCCAGCATCCGTACAATGCGACCCAGACCCCGATCGTGGTCAGCGCCGCCTACGGCTACCAGGACATCGATGCCTGGTACGACGTCGCCCTGGGCAAGCAGCCGGGCTACATCTACAGCCGCATGAGCAACCCCACGGTGGCGACCCTGGAGGCCAAGCTCTGCGATCTGGAGCAGGCTGAATCGGCGGTGGCCTTCAGCAGTGGCATGGCCGCCATCAGCGCGGTGCTGCACACCTTCCTGGCAACTGGCAAGCGCGTGGTTTCGACCCGCGACAGCTACGGCGGCACCAACAAGATCTTCGAAGAGTTCCTGCCGCGCATGGGCGTGCAGGTTTGCCTTTGCGACACCCTGGACACCGAGGCCATCGAGCGGGAAATCGCCCGCGGCTGCGACGTCCTGTACCTGGAAACACCGACCAATCCGACCCTCAAGGTGCTCGACATCCAGCGCCTCGCGGCGGCGGCCAAGCGCGTCGGTGCCCTGGTGGTTGCCGACAATACCTTCGCCACGCCGTTGAACCAGAACCCCCTCGCGCTGGGCGTCGACGTGGTGGTGCACAGCGCCACCAAGTTCCTCTCCGGTCACGGCGATGTGCTGGGCGGCGTGGTCTGTGGCGCCGAATCGCTGATGGCGCAGGTGCGTCACTACCGCGAGATCAACGGCGCGTCGCTCGACCCATTCTCCGCCTTCCTGATCATTCGCGGCATCAAGACCCTGGCCCTGCGCCTTCGCCAGCAGCAGGCCAGCGCGCAGGCGCTCGCCGAGTACCTGTGCCACGAGCCGCTGGTGGAGTCGGTGAACTATCCGGGCCTGCCGCAGCACCCCGGGCACGCCGTGGCGCGGGCGCAGATGCGCGGCTTCGGCGCCATCGTCAGCTTCGTGCTCAAGGGCGGCATGCCGACCGTGACCCGCCTGCTGCCGCGCCTGAAGTTCGCCCACCGGGCCGGCAACCTGGGCGCGGTGGAAACCATCTACGGACCGGCGCGCACCACCAGCCACGTGGAGAACACCCTGGAGGAACGCCTGGCCCTCGGAATTTCCGAAGGGCTGGTGCGGATATCCGTGGGCATCGAGGACACCGCCGACCTGCTGGCGGATCTCGCGCAGGCTTGCGCCGTGGTACGCGAGGAACTGGCCAGGGAGGCTGAAGCGGTGGTTCGCCACCCCGAGCCACAGGTCTGAGACCTGTCTTGCGACGCCTGCCGCTCGGCGGGCGTCGATTCATGAAGTCGAACAACAACAAGACGCCAAGGCAATTCGATTCGCTCTGCCCAGATGCAGGTCGTAGCTACGTCCTGGCCCGCCCACTTTCATGAGAGTCCAACAATGTCCGTGCAGACCACAACAAGCAAAAATGCGCCGGCGCATTCCTTCAAACAGGACATGCAAACCCGCCATATCGTCATGCTCGCGCTCGGTGGCGTCATCGGCACCGGCCTGTTCCTGACCTCCGGCTACACCGTCAACCAGGCCGGACCGCTGGGCGCCGTGATCGCCTACATCATCGGCGCGATCATGGTCTACCTGGTCATGATGTGCCTGGGCGAGCTGGCCGTGCAGATGCCCGAAGTCGGCTCCTTCAGCAGCTATGCCACCCGCTACCTCGGCCCCGGCACCGGCTACACGGTGGCCTGGATGTACTGGCTGACCTGGACCGTGGCCATCGGCTCCGAGTTCACCGCCGCCGGCATGCTCATGGTGCGCTGGTTCCCCGATACGCCTGTGTGGATCTGGAGCGCGCTGTTCGGCATGGCGGTGTTCATCAGCAACATCGTCTCGGTGCGCACTTTCGCCGAAACCGAGTTCTGGCTGTCGCTGGTCAAGGTGCTCGCGGTGATCGCGTTCCTGGTGATCGGCGGTGGCGCCATCCTGGGCATCTTCGACATCAAGCAGGCGCATAGCGTCGGGCTGGGCAACTTCACCCGCGAGGGGCTGTTCCCGACAGGCTTCTGGTCGATCGCCATGACCCTGCTGGCGGTGTCCTTCGCCTTCTCCGGCACCGAGCTGATCGGCATCGCCGCCGGCGAGACCCGCGACCCGCAGAAGAACGTGCCCAAGGCCATCCGCACCACGGTGCTGCGCCTGGCGCTGTTCTTCGTCGGCACCATCTTCGTCCTGGCCACCCTGTTGCCGCGCGAGCAGGCCGGCGTCGTGGAAAGCCCCTTCGTGATGGTCTTCGAGACGATCGGCATTCCCTACGCCGCCGACATCATGAACTTCGTCATCATCACCGCGCTGCTGTCGGCCGCGAACTCCGGCCTCTACGCCGCCGCGCGCATGCTCTGGACCCTGAGCGACCAGGGCAACATGCCGCGCAGCTACGCCTCGCTGTCGCGTCGCGGTACGCCGTTCAACGCCATCGTGCTGAGCATGGCCGGCGGCATGGCTTCCCTGCTGAGCAGCGTGTTCGCGCCGGACACCATCTACCTCGCGCTGGTGTCGATCTCGGGCCTGGCCGTGGTGGTGGTGTGGATGAGCATCGCGGCCAGCCAGATCGCCTTCCGCCGCCACTACGTGGCCAACGGCGGCAAGGTGGAGGACCTGAAGTTCCGCGTCCGCGGCTACCCCTTCGTGCCGCTGGCGGCGCTGTTCTGCTGCGTGCTGTCCTGCGTCGGCATCGCCTTCGATCCGTCGCAGCGGGTGGCGCTGTACTTCGGCTTGCCGTACATCGCCTGGTGCTACTTCGTGTTCTGGCTCACCCGCAAGGGCCGCGAGCAGCGCAAGGCGTCGCAGTTGGCGGCGGTCGGCGGTTCCGAGGTTGCCTGAGCGACGCGATACTAGGCTGCTGGAACAGTCGCCATGAGGAGCCGTCGTTGAGCCAGAAAGCCTTGCCCCCGTTGAACTGGCTGCGCGCCTTCGAAGTGTCGGCGCGCCACCTGAACTTCACCCACGCGGCGGAGGAGCTGCACCTCACCCAGGGCGCGGTGAGCCAGCAGATCCGCCAGCTGGAAGGCCAGCTCGGGGTGGCGCTGTTCAAGCGCCTGCCCCGGGGGCTGGGCCTGACCGAGGAGGGGCAGTCGTACCTCCCGGTCGTGCAGGACGCCATCAGCCGCCTGGCGGTGGGCACCAACGAGATCTTCGGGCAACGCCAGCGCCGGCCGCTGAAGGTGCGCGGCAGCCTCTCGTTCCTGCACTTCTGGCTGGCGCCGCGCCTGGAGGACTTCCGCCGGGCGCATCCGCAGGTCGACATCCGCTACATCAGCAACCTGTGGGTCAAGGAACTCGATGCCGAGGACGACCTGGAGATCCGCTGGGGCAGCGGGCAGTGGGCCGGCGTCGAGGCGCAGCGACTGACCTGGGATTACCTGGTGCCTGTCTGCTCGCCGGCGCTGATGAGCGCCTCCGGCCTGCGCGAGCCGCGCGATGTGGCGCGGCTGCCGCTGCTCCACGTGCTGGGCTACGAGGAGGGCTGGGGCTACTGGCTGAAAAGGGTCGGGGCCGGCGATGTGGATTATTCGAGCGGCATGCAGTTCGACACCCTGGTCTCCACGCTGCGCATGGCGGAGCTGGGGCTGGGCGTCGCCCTGGCGCGCTCGTCGCTGGTCGAGGACCTGCTGCGCGAAGGCCGCCTGGTGGCGCCTTTCGCCCAGCGCATCGAGGCCAGCGAGTCGTTCTACCTGGTGCGCGGCCTGGGCGAGGCGCTGACCTCGGACGCACAGGCCTTTTCCAACTGGCTGGTGGCGATGGTCCACCGCCAAACATGAGTACGAACCTGGAGTGACGATGCAGTACACAAGCACGCGCGGCGCCGCGGCACGAGTGGATTTTCGCACGGTGGTCCTGTCCGGCCTGGCCGAGGACGGCGGGCTCTACGTACCGGTGTCGCTGCCGCAGTTCAGCGCGAACGAGATCGCCAACTGGTCCTGGCTGCCGTTCGACGAGCTGGCCTGGCGCGTCATCTCGCCCTTCGTCGGCGACAGCATCGACGAGGCGAGCCTGAGGTCGCTGGTGAGCGACAGCTATAGCCGCTTCCGCCACCGGGCCATCGCCCCGCTGCAGCAGATCGGCCACAACGAATGGGTCTTGCAGCTGTTCCATGGGCCGACCCGCGCGTCCAAGGATTTCGCCGCGCAATTGCAGATGCGCCTGGTGCAGCATTTCCTCGGCGAGAACGGCGACCGGGCGATGCTGGTCGGTGCGAGCAATGGCGATACGGCGGTGGCGGCCATCGAGGCGCTCGATGCCTGCCCGGGGGCCAGGCTGCTGGCGCTCTATCCGCGCACCGGCACTCCGGGCGACCGCATGGCGATCCTGCAGGCGGCGGATTCCGGGCGTGTCTGCGCGCTGGCGGTGGACGGCAGCTTCGACGATTGCCAGTCGCTGGTTTCCCGGTTGTTCCGCGAATGGCCGTTGCCGGGCGTGGTGCCTATCAGCTTCAACTCCACCAACTGGGTCGGCGTGCTGGCGCAGATCGTCTTCTACTTCCACGCCGCGCTGCAGTTGGGCGGGGGGCTGCGCCCGGTGGGCTTCAGCGTGCCGGCGGCCAGCTTCGCCGAGATCTACGCCGGCTTCATCGCGCAGAAGATGGGCCTGCCGATCAACCAGATCATCGTGTCCACCAACCGCAACGACGCGCTGCACCAGTTCATCCATAGCAACCGCTACAACACGGGCTCATCCAGCCACACGCTATCGCCGGCCATGGACTTCTCGCTGTTCTCCAACCTGGAACGCTTCGTCTGGGAGCTCTACGAGCGCAACGGCCCGGCGACCCGCGCCCTGATGGAGCACTTCGAGCAATGCGGCGAGCTGAGCATCGGCAACCGCCAGTGGCTGCAAGCCCGCATGCTGTTCGACTCCTACGCGGTGGGCGATGCCCAGACCCGCGAGGAGATCGCCACGCTGTTCCGCGAAACCGGTTGCGCGGTGGACCCGCACACAGCCACGGGCGCCTTCGCCGGGCGCCTGCACCGGCGCAACATCGGCGCGCCCATGGTGACGCTCGGGCAGATCGCGCCGGAGAAGTCGGCGGCGCTGCTGGCCGAGCTCGGGGCCTGGCACGGCGAGGTGCCGGCCAGCGCCGCCCTCGGCGCCCCGGCGCGGGTGCTAGGCCGTGACGACCTGCAGGGTCTCGGCGAAATCCTGGCGCAGTTGCAGGCCGGCCGATGAAGCGAATCCTCGACCCGCTCGACGAACGCATCCTCGCCGAGCTCACGGCCAACGCGCGGATCGCCCACGCCGAGCTGGGCGCGAAGGTCAACCTGTCGCGCAATGCCGTGCGCCAGCGCATCGAGCGCCTGGAGCGCGATGGCGCCATCCAGGGCTACACGTTGCGCATCGGCGAAGGCCGGCGCCCGGCCTCGCTGATCAGCGCGGTGATCTTCGTCTACCGCTACGACCGCATGCGCGGCGAGGCGGTGCTCGACGCGCTGCGCGGCATCCCCGAGATCGTGCAGTGCGAGGTGCTCAGCGGCGAGTTCGACCTGATGCTGCGGGTCGAGGCCGCGAGCCCCGAGCGCGTGCACCTGGTCTGGAAGGAAATCGCCGCCATGCCCGGCGTCGAGAACACGGTGACTTCGTTCGTTCTCTCGGCGGTGATCTGACCCTTACCGCCCCAACCGACCGCTGTATCGCCAACGCCGCCCGGGCACTGTCCGGGCGGCGTTTTTTCGTTGTGGCGCGGGCTGCCCGGGACTGGGCAAAACGCCCAACAAATACAGCGTTTTGACCTATTCAACTGCCATGGCCCGAACCCTAGGCTGAGCTCCATCGAACAACAGCCTGGAGGAAGGCAAACCATGACCGAATACAAGATCGCCCTCGTTGGCTTTGGTGGTGTGAACCGTGGCCTGGCCCAACTGATCGCCGAGCGCAACGCCACCTGGCAGGCCGAGCTGGGCTTCAGCCTGAGCATCGTCGGCGTCACCGACCTGTTCCTGGGCTCGATCATCGACCGCAACGGCCTGGACGCCTCGACCCTGGCCAGCCTGCCGGCGGCCAAGGGCGCCTTCGCGCAACTGCCCGGCGGCTCCGCCGAAGCCTTCAACGAAGCGGTGATCAAGCAGTCCGGCGCCGACATCGTCGCCGAAGCGACCTTCACCAACCCGGTGGACGGCGAGCCGGCGGCGACCTTCTGCCGCTGGGCCCTGGAGGCCGGCAAGCACGTGGTCACCACCAACAAGGGGCCGATCGCCCTGCATGGCGCCGAGCTCAAGCAACTGGCCAAGGCCAACGGCGTGGCCTTCGAGTACGAAGGCTCGGTGATGAGCGGCACCCCCGTCCTGCGCCTGGCGAACAAGACCCTGGCCGGTGCCGAGGTGCGTGGCTTCGAAGGCATCCTCAACGGCACCTCCAACTACGTGCTGACGCGCATGGAGGAGGGCCTGAGCTTCGACGAGGCGGTGGCCAAGGCCCAGGAACTGGGCTACGCCGAGGCCGATCCGAGCGCCGACGTGGATGGTTATGACGTGCGCCTGAAGGTCGTCATCCTGGCCAATGAACTGCTCGATGCGCACCTGCAGGTCAGCGACGTCGCCTGCAACGGCATCCGTGGCATCAGCTCCGCCGACATCGAGCGGGTGCGTGACTCGGGCGCGCGCTGGAAGCTGATCGGTTCGGCCCGCCGCGAGGACGACGGTTCGGTGCGCGCCAGCGTCGAGGCCCGCCTGCTGCCGAGCTGGCACCCGCTGATCGGCATTTCCGGCGCCACCAATGCGGTGTCCTTCGAGACCGCGCTGCTGGGCGCAGTGACCGTTTCCGGACCGGGCGCCGGACGCATCGAGACGGCCTTCGCGCTGCTCTCGGACATCGTTGCCATCCACGCATCCCGCCACAAGGCCTGAGGAACGAAGCCCATGAGCCCGACTACCGCATCCCTGGCCGCGACCCCGCAGCCCACCCAGATCGACGTGTTCAGCCCCTTCGACGGCAGCCTGGTCGGCAGCGTGCCTTGCCTTGGCCCGCAGGACGTCCCGGGCCTGCTCGCCATCGCCCGCCAGGGCGTGCGTGAAAGCGCGGCACTGCCACGGCACCGCCGCGCGAGCATCCTCGAGCGCACCGCGCAGCTCATCGAACGCGATGCCGCCGATTTCGCCGGGCTGATCGTCGACGAGGCGGGCAAGACCCTGCGCCAGGCGGAAAAGGAAGTGAAGCGCTGCATCAACACGCTGAAGCTTTCCGCCGAGGAAGCGCGGCGCAATGCCGGCGAGGTCGTGCCCTTCGACGCCTATGAGGGCTCGGAATCGCGCCATGGCTGGTTCACCCGCGACCCGCTGGGGCTGATCCTCGCCATCACGCCCTACAACGACCCGCTGAACCTGGTCGCCCACAAGCTGGGCCCGGCCATCGCCGGCGGCAACTCGGTCATCCTCAAGCCTTCGGAGCTGGCGCCGCTGTCCGCGCTCAAGCTGGTCCAGTACCTGGTGGAAGCCGGCCTGCCGGAATCGGTGGTGACCGTCGCGACGGGGGGCGCCGACCTTGGCCGGGCGCTGGTGGCGGTGCGCGAGGTGCGCATGATTTCCTTCACCGGCGGTTTCGCCACCGGCGAGCAGATCGCACGGGGCGCCGGCCTGAAGAAGCTCGCCATGGACCTGGGCGGCAACGCCCCGGTCCTGGTGCTGGAGGACTGCGACCTGGGCGCCGCCGTCGAGTCCTGTGTATCGGGCGCCTTCTGGGCGGCCGGGCAGAACTGCATCGGCACCCAGCGCATCCTGGTCCAGGCGTCGATCTACGAGCAGTTCCGCGAGCGCTTCGTCGAACTGACCCGCGCCATGGTGCTCGGCGATCCGGGGCGGCGCGAGACCGATATCGGCCCGATGATCACCGAGGCGTCCGCGCGGCGGACCGAGCAGCTGGTGAGCGAGGCGCTGGTCGAGGGCGCGCGCCTGCTGTGCGGGCACAAGCGCCAGGGCGCGCTCTACGCGCCCACGGTGCTGGAGAATGTCGGCCACGACAGTCGCCTCTGGCGCGAGGAGGCCTTCGCCCCGGTGGTCATGCTGGAGCCGTTCGACGACCTGGAGCAGGCGGTGGCGGCGGCCAATGCGCCGGAGTACAGCCTGCACGCCGGCCTGTTCACCCGCGACCTGTCCCTGGCGCTGTCGCTGGCCCGGCGCATCGAGGCCGGCGGGGTGATGGTCAACGACTCCTCCGACTACCGCTTCGATGCCATGCCTTTTGGCGGCTCCAAGTACGGCAGCCTCGGCCGCGAAGGCGTGCGCTTCGCCTACGAGGACATGACCCAGCCGAAGGTGGTGTGCATCAACCAGCTCGATTGAGTTCGGCTGACGACCTTCACGGCCGTCATTTTCACCGGGTGGGTCCGCTCGCCGCGCCACCCGGTGTTTTTTCAGCGCATCGACAGGGAGCAAGCGATGATCACGCGTTATGCAGAAGGCGCCAGGATGTCCCTGGCGGTGGCCTTCGGGCCCTTTTTCGAGACCGCCGGCGTGGCGGCGGAGGATACGAGCCAGGATGTGCAGGGGCAGCTCCGGGAGGTCCTGGCAACCATCGACGGGTTGATGGCCGAGGCGGGTGTCGGCAAGGAGCAACTGACCCGGGTGCAGATCTGGCTGGCCGATTACGCCCACTTCGATCAGGTCAACGCCATCTACGACGCCTGGCTGCAGGGCTATCCGAAGCCCGCTCGCGCCTGCGTCGGCGCCGATCTGGGGGAGGGCTACCAGGTGGAAGTGCAGGTGTTTGCCATCCGCGCTGTCTAGCTCGCCTGGCGCCTCTGGCTGGAGCATCGCCAGCCTCCTGGGGGGAAGGCGGGCCATGGATTCAACCGGTTGACGCAACAGACCATGGCGGTATGCCGCGAAGGGCTGGCCTGGTGCTGTTATGGACTCGCCCGGGAACCACCCATGCTCTTGCGGCCATGCGCAGCGACTTTGCCC
This sequence comes from Pseudomonas sp. QL9, assembly GCF_041409665.1. Lineage (NCBI taxonomy): Bacteria > Pseudomonadati > Pseudomonadota > Gammaproteobacteria > Pseudomonadales > Pseudomonadaceae > Pseudomonas > Pseudomonas sp. QL9. The sequence continues at coordinate 345,856 of NZ_CP166971.1, read as the reverse complement.
TGGCGCCGATGGCCCTGGCTAATGGTCGCGCCCCCAGCGAAGCCGCCAGCGCCGGCCAGGCCTGCCTTGCGTAACGCGACCACGTAGGCGCCAGCAGCCCCGCAATGAATACCGGACAGGGCATCCTGTCTCACTCCAGCACCGTTGCGTGACGCTTGCGATACTCCGCCGGCGTCACCCCCACGACGCGCATGAACGCCCGCCGCAACGTGTCGACGCTGGAGAAGCCGCATTCCGCCGCCACCTGCTTGGGCACGATGTTTCCCTCCTCGAGCAGGAGCCTCGCCGCCGACACCCGCGCGGCCTCAACCCAGCTGGCAGGCGTTAAGCCCACTTCGTCGCGAAACAGACGCGACAGGTGCCTTGGGCTGACGCCGATGCGCGCCGCCAGGCTCCGCACATCGTGGGGTTGCGCCGGATGTGCCGCGACCCAGCGCTGCAGCTCCTGCAATGCCGAGCGATTCGCCGCCGCGGGCGCTTCGCGGCGGCTGAACTGCGCCTGGCCGCCGGGGCGTTTGAAGTACATCACCAGCTGGCTGGCGACCTTCAGGGCGATGTCGCGGCCCAGGTCTTCCTCGACCAGGGCCAGTGCCAGGTCCATGCCGGCGGTGACGCCCGCTGCCGTGCGCAGCTTGCCGTCGCGCACGTGGATCGCATCGGCATCCACCGTCACCTGCGGATAGCGCCTGGCCAGTGGATCGGCCACCGCCCAGTGCGTGGTGATGCGCCGGCCATCGAGCAGGCCGGCCTCGGCCAGGAGGTAGGCTCCGCTGCAGACGGAGCCGAAGCGGCGGGCCAGGGGCGCCGTGCGACGTATCCAGTCGAGCACCCGCGGCTCGGCGGGCGCGTCGCCCACGTGCGGCGCGCCGGCGACCAGCAGCGTGTTGAACCTGGGCAGGCTCGTCGCTTGGGGATCGTCCTCGATCACGATGTCCGGCAGCAGCCTGGCGCCCGACGACGCCCGCAGCGGACCGTGGCGCAGCGCTACCACCTGCAGGCGGTAGATCTCGGCGCCGGCTTGCACGTTGGCTTCGGCGAAGACGTCGAGCGGGCCGGATATGTCCAGCAACTGGAAGCCTTCGATGGCCAGAAGGCCGATGTTGCGTGCGGTAGGCATGGCGGGTGTCCGGAATGTTCGTGGATGGCTCGATTCGTCGTATTAATACGATTGAGGACATTGTGCGGCGGCTCATAGACTCGACACAACCCCCACCGAACAGGAGTCGACCATGAGCCTCACACTCGGCGACATCGCCATTCCCGACAGCAAGCTGGCCCGCGAAATCACCGAGCTGGTGCGCGATACCGAATCGCCTTTGCTGTTCCACCACTCCAGCCGCGTCTACTACTGGGCGGCGCTGGCGGGCCGGCATCGCGGGCTGCGCTACGACGCGGAACTGCTTTACGCCGGCGCCATGTTCCACGACATGGGGCTGACCGCTGCGCACAGCAGCCATGACAAGCGCTTCGAGGTGGATGGCGCCAATGCGGCCGCGGACTTCCTGCGCAGTCGCGGCATCGGCGAACGCGAGGTGGAGAAGGTCTGGACCGCCATCGCCCTGCACACGACGCCGGGCATTCCCGAGTTCATGGCGCCGGAGATCGCGCTGGTGACGGCAGGCGTGGAGATGGATGTGCTCGGCATCCGCTACCACAGCTTCGCCGAGGCCGACCGCGAAGCCGTGGTGCACGAGCATCCGCGTACCGAGCAGTTCAAGGAGGACATCATCCAGGCCTTCTACGACGGTATCCGGCACAAGCCCGAGACCACCTTCGGCAACGTCAAGGCCGATGTGATTTGCGACAAGGAGCCGCATTTCCATCGAGGCAACTTCTGCAGCGTGATCCGCGCATCGGCCTGGAAGGGTTGAGCGGGCCGCCCGGGAGATGAACGCCCCCGGCGTTGCCCGCTCCCTCGGCAACGTCGGGGTAAGCAGGTAGATGAACCAGACGAAGGAGGTAGTGACCATGCAAACGAAAACCACGCGCGGCGCTGCGCTGCCGGACAGCCAGTTGGCACGCGAGGTCAGGCAGCTCATCCGGGACACCTGCAGCGAACTGCTGTTCGCGCATTCCACGCGCGTCTATCTGTGGGGCGCGTTGCTCGGCGAGCGACGGGGCCTGACCTTCGACCCCGAACTGCTCTATGTCGCCGCCATGTTCCACGACATCGGCCTCACGGCGCTCTATCGCGACAGCCAGCTGCGCTTCGAGGTGGATGGGGCGAACGCCGCACGCGATTTCCTGCGCAGCCATCGCATCAGCGAATCCGACATCGACAAGGTCTGGAATGCCGTCGCGCTGCATACCACGCCGGGGATTGCGGAGCACATGCATGCCGAAATCGCCCTGCTGCAGGCGGGGGCGGGCATGGACGTGGCCGGGCGGGGATTCGAACAGTTCACCGATGAAGAAAGGAGCCTGGTGCTGGCGGACTATCCCCGCGAGCGCGATTTCGCCAACCGGATGATCGACACCTTCTACCAGGGCATGAAGCACCGCCCCGCGAGCACCTTCGGCACCTTCAACGACGACTTCCTCGCCCACCGGGATCCCACCTTCGAGCGGGTGGACCTGTGCAACATCATTCTCCATTCCCGGTGGGAAAAACCGTGCTGAGCGCTGGCCGGCTCGCCCAGCACGGAGCGCCTTCTCTACGCCGTTGTGGCGCGGCTGGCGCCGTTCAGGAGTGCCAGGCTTTCGCTATCGAGCTGCAAGGTGCTGGCGCGGATCAGGCTGGCCATCTGGGTTTCGCTGGTGGCGCTGGCGATGGGGGCGGTGATTCCCGGCTGCTGGCGTAGCCAGGCCAGCGCGGCTTCCGAGGGGGCGATGCCGTGGCTTTCGGCGACCTGGTCGAGGGCGGCCAGGATGCGCATGCCGCGCGCGTCGAAGTACTTCTCCAGGTCTTCGCGGCGGGCGCTGTCGCCGAGGTCGGCCAAGCGACGGTACTTCCCCGAGAGGAAGCCGGAGGCGAGGCTGAAATAAGTCACCACCGCGCAGCCTTGCTGGATGGCGATTGGCAGGCTTTCGGACTCGAACCCCGCGCGGTCGTAGAGGTTGTATTCCACCTGCAGCGCCGAGTAGGGCGGCAGGTCCAGTTCGTCGGCGGTCGCCCTGGCCGCCTGCAACTGGGCCGGGCTGAAGTTGGAGGCGCCGATGGCGCGGACCTTGCCGGCGGTGACCAGGTCCTCGTAGGCGCGCAGGGTTTCCTCGTGCGGCGTCTGCGGGTCCGGGTAGTGCGAGAAGTAGAGGTCGATGTAGTCGGTCTGCAGGCGTCGCAGCGAATCCTCCGCCGCCTGCAGTATCCAGCGTCGCGAGAGTCCCTTGCGGGTCGGCGAGAGCTCGGCGCCTACCTTGGTGAATAAGGTAATGCGGTCGCGCTGCCCGGGCCGGGAGGCGAGCCACTTGCCGATGATGCGTTCGGACTCGCCGCCGCTGTGGCCTGGCACCCACGTCGAATACATGTCCGCGGTGTCGATGCTGTTCAGTCCGGCATCGAGGAAGGTGTCGAGCAGGCGCAGCGAGCGGCTCTCGTCGATCGTCCAGCCGAACACGTTGCCGCCCAGGACGAGCGGGGAAATGGCCAGTTCGCTGGCCGGAATGGATTTGAGGGGCATGTTGGCTCCTGGCCGATAGCTGTCAGCAGACCGCGATGTGCGAGTCGGCCCGTGGTTCAGTCCCGCCGCAGAGCACGCCGGTTTGCGGGTCGCGGACGATGATCTGGCCGCGACCGTAGTCGGTCAGGTCGCAGGCGATCTCCACCTCGTGGCCGCGGCGGGCGAGGGCGAAGGCCAGGTCGCGCGAGGCGCTCTGCTCGATGCCCACCTTCATCCCGCCCAGCCATTGCCAGCGCGGGGCGTCCAGCGCGGCTTGCGGGTTGAGGCCGAAGTCCACCAGGTTCATCACCACCTGCACGTGGCCTTGCGGCTGCATGTAGCCACCCATGACGCCGAACGGGCCGACCGCCACGCCGTCCTTGCTGAGGAAGCCGGGGATGATGGTGTGGAAGGTCTGCTTGCCCGGGGCCAGCGCATTGGCGTGGGCCGGGTCGAGGCTGAACTCCGAGCCGCGGTTCTGCAGGGCGATGCCGCTGTCGGGCAGCACCACGCCGGAGCCGAAGCCGTGGTAGGCGCTCTGGATGAACGAGACCATGTTGCCTTCGCCGTCGGCGGTGGCGATGTACACGGTGCCGCTGGCGTGCGGGTCGCCGTGCTGTGGGGCCTGGGCGCGCTCGCCGATCTCGGCGCGGCGGCGGGCGGCATAGTCGTCGCTCAGCAGGGTGCTGGCCGCCACGCGCATGTGTTCCGGGTCGGTGATGTAGTGCAGGCCGTCGGCGTAGGCCTTCTTCATCGCTTCCAGCTGGCGGTGCCAGGTGAGCTGGCTGTCGCGCTGGTCGAAGTCGAAGCCCTGGAGGATCTTCAGGGTCATCAGGGCGATCAGGCCCTGGCCGCTTGGCGGGATCTCCCAGACGTCGTAGCCACGGTAATTGACCTTGATCGGCTCGACCCACTTCGGCCGGTAGCCGGCGAGGTCCGCTGCGCTCAGTTGGCCGCCGGTGGCCGCCGAATGTGCTGCCAGGCGTTGGGCGATGCTGCCGCGATAGAAGCTTTCGCAGCGGGTCTCGGCCAGTTCGGCGAGCGTCCGCGCCTGCGCCGGGTTGCGGAACAGTTGGCCGGCCCTGGGCGCTTGGCCGTCGATCAGGAAGGTGTCGAACCAGGCTTGCAGCACCGGCTCGCGTTCGCGGCTGGCCTGGTATTCCGCCTGGGCGATGCGCCACTGGTGGGCGACAACTGGCGACACCGGGAAGCCGTCGCGGGCGAGGGCGATAGCCGGTTGCAGCAGGTCGGCGAAGGGTAGCTTGCCGAAGCGTTCGGACAGCTCGGCCCAGGCCGAGGGAATGCCCGGAACCGTGACCGGCAGCCAGCCGTGCACCGGCATCGTGGCGTGGCCCGCGGCCTTCACCTTGTCGATGGACAGCGAGGCCGGGGCGTAACCGCTGGCGTCCAGGCCGTGCAGTCGGTCCTTGATCCAGACGAGGGCGAAGGCGTCGCCGCCGATGGCGCAGCCGGTGGGCTCGACCACCGTCAGCGCCGCAGCCGTGGCGATGGCCGCATCGATGGCATTGCCGCCGGCGCGCAGCATGGCGATGCCGGCCTCGGCGGCCAGCGGCTGCGAGGTGGCGACCATGCCGTTACGGGCGAACACGCTCTGGCGCTGGGAGGCATAGGGGTATTCGTGGGCAGAAAAGCTCAGCATGGAGAGAGTCCTTGAATCACAGCACGCGACTGAGGAATTCCCGCGTGCGCGGATGATGGGGGTTGCCGAACACCTGGGCTGGCGGACCTTCTTCGATGAGCTCGCCCTGGTGCAGCACCACCACGCGGTCCGCCACTTCGCGGGCGAAGCCCATCTCGTGGGTGACGACCACCATGGTCATGCCTTCCTCGGCCAGCTCCTTCATCACCTGCAGCACCTCGCCCACGGTTTCCGGGTCGAGCGCGCTGGTGGGTTCGTCGAAGAGCATCGCCTGCGGTTTCATCGCCAGGGCGCGGGCGATGGCCACGCGCTGCTGCTGGCCACCGGAGAGCTGGGCAGGGTAGTGCTCGGCCTTGTCCGACAGGCGCACCCGGGCGAGCAGGCGGCGGGCCAGTTCGATGGCTTCGCCGCGCGGTACGCCGAGCACCTGTACCGGCGCCTCGATGATGTTCTCCAGCACCGTCATGTGCGGGAACAGGTTGAAGCGCTGGAACACCATGCCGATGTCGCGGCGGCGCCGGGCGATGTTGCTTTCCGAGTCGCGCACGAGCTTGCCGTCGGCACGCTCGCGGTAGCCCATCAGCTCGCCGTTGACGCGGATGCTGCCGCCCTGGATGTCTTCGAGCAGGTTGATGCAGCGGATGAAGGTGGTCTTGCCCGAGCCGGAGGCGCCGATCAGCACCACCACCTCGCCCTTGTGTACGTCCAGCGACACGCCCTTGAGAATCTCCAGTTCGCCGAAGGCCTTGTGCACGTCGCGGGCCTGGATCACCACGTCTTTCGCGGTCGGGATCATCTCAACGCCCCCTCAGCAGTTTCATGGCCTGCTGGCCGAACATCCGGCTAGGCGCCGGGGCGTGGCCCTCGGACTTGCCGAAGCGCGTCTCCAGCCAGCGCTGGAAGAAGCCCCAGAGCGTGGTCAGCAGCAGGAAGTAGATGGCCACCACCAGGTACAGCTCGAACACGCGGAAGGTCGCCGAGGTGACCATCTGGGTGCTCAGCAGCAGTTCCTGCACGCCGATCACGCTGACCAGGGTGGTGTTCTTCAGCATCACGTTGAACTCGTTGCCCAGCGGCGGAACGATGACGCGGAAGGCCTGGGGCAGGACGATGCGCCGCATCAGCTTGGCGAAGGTCATGCCCAGGGAACGCCCGGCCTCGTACTGGCCCTTGTCCACCGCGCCGATGCCGGCGCGGATGATCTCGGCCATGTAGGCGCCCTCGTTCAGGCCCAGGGCGATGATCGCCGCCTGGATGTTGCCGGGCAGGATGAACAGCCCGAGGTTCAGGTCCTCGAAGCGGAACACCCCGCCGGCGGCCAGCGCCGTGTAGAGGAAGACGATCTGCACCAGCAGCGGCGTGCCGCGCATCAGCCACACGTAGAATCGCACCGGGTATTGCAGCAGCGGGTTGGACGACAGCCGCATCAACGCCGCGAGCAGCCCCAGCACGCAGCCCAGGAGCATGGCGGCGACAGCGATCACGCAGGTCAGCCAGAGGCCGTACAGGTAGATGTCGCTCGGCTTGAGCAGGTATTGCCAGAACACGTCCCAACTGAAGTTCATGGCCGGTCACCTCAGTCGAGTTTGTCGCCTTCGATATGCCACTTGGCGAGCAGCGCGTGGTAGCTGCCGTCGGCCTGCATGTCCTTGATGATCTGCTGCACGGCTTCGCTCAGCTGCTTGTCTTCCTTGCGAATGCCCAGGCCGGTGCCGATGCGTGCGAATGCCGGTACGCCGATCTCGAAGAGGTCCGGTGCCATGCCCTGGTAATAGCCCGCCGTCTCCACGGTGGTGCCGTAGGCGTCGGCTTGCTGGATGCGCAGGGCCTGGAAGGCGTCGGTGTCGGTGTTGTAGACGACCACCGTCATCGGTGCCTTGCCGGCCTTCTTCAATTGCTCGTTATGGGCGTCGAGCAGGGTGCGGATGGTCGAGCCGTTGAGCACCGCGACCTTCTTCCCGGAGAGGTCGTCCAGGGTGTGGATCCCCTTGGGATTGCCCTTGGTCACCACCACGGCCTGGCTGGAGTACATGTAGTTGACCATGTCGATCACCTGGCGCCGTTCGGGCTTGTCGAACAGCTGGTCGACCAGCATGTCGCACTGCCTGGCCAGCAGCGCCGGGATCAGCCCCGAGAAGGGCGTCACCCGCCACTCGATCTTCTTGTCGCCCAGCCGCTTGGCGATGGCTTCGCCGAGGTCGACGGTGACCCCGGTGAGCTTCTGCGAGCTGTCGTAGAAGCCCATGGGCGGGGAGTCCATGCCGCCGCAGAACACCATCTTGTCGGCGGTCTGCAGACGGTCGGGGATCTTCACCGTGTCGGCGTGGGCGAGCGGGGCGGCCAGGCAAAGGGCGATAAGGCACTGCGGAATCCTGCGTACGAACATGTTCAGCTCCAGTGGGTGAGGTTGCCGGGGCAGTTCAGTGGGACAGGCGAAGGTCGGGTCTCAAGCGCCCGTTGCTTCGAGGAACCGGGTGAGCGAGGGCACGGTGCCCTCGATGTGCTCGCAGAGCACCCGCTCGGCTTCGCGGGCATCGCCCGAGCGCAGGGCGTCGAGGATCACGGCGTGCTCCTCGCGGGCGCTCATGGGCTTGTCGACGTGCTGCAGCCACAGGCGCATGTGCGGTTCGATCACCGAGTACAGCGCGGTGATCTGGCGCATCAGCCGCGGGCGCCCGGCCAGGCTGCAGAGGTATTCGTGGAAGGCGCGGTGACGGCTGACCCATTCGGCGCTGTCGTCGCGGTAGTCGTCCATTTCGTCGAGCATCCGCTCCAGGCGGGCGATGTCGCGCTCGGTGAGCTTGGGCACGGCGATGCGGATCGCCAGCCCTTCGAGGGCGCTGCGCATCTCGAAGACTTCGTGCATCTCCTCGATGTTCAGGCCGCTGACGATGGCCCCGCGGTTCGGCCGCAGGGTAACCAGGCCCTCGGCGTCCAGCCGTTTGAAGGCGCCGCGCACCGGCATGCGGCTCATGCCGATGTCGCTGGCGATGTCTTCGGCGACCAGGCGGTCGCCGGTCTTGTAGCGGCCGGTGCAGATGGCTTCGAGCAGGTAGTCGTAGGCCTCGTCTTCGGCGCTCATGGGTTGGCGCGGGGCAGGTACCAGGCGCATGGGGTCGCTCCTTTTGGATGTTTGGATCCAATTATCCATGAATTCAAAAAGGCAAAACCCATGCCACGAGCCTGTGAATGGATTCAAGTAATTGATTTTGCAGAGATTGATCAGGGGAGGGCGGTTTGCCTGAAGGCGGGGGGCTGGGGTGGAATGTAACGATGGTGTGCACGCATGGCCTTGTTCTGGTGCGTGACGGGCTTCTTCGTAACAGGCCTCCGGGATGACCCGGCAAGGAACATCGCCCCGTCCCCATTCGCAGCCCGGGTACCGCAGTCAACTCAGGCTCATCAACTGCGGAATGTGAATTGCATTATCATGTAATGATAATGGTTGATGCCCGGCGCTGGCGGCTCCAGCAGGAAGGCCGGCCGGTGCTGAGGTGAGTCCCCGGTTGCCGCAGCCACCGGGCCGCCGAGTAGCAAGACGCAGAGGGGTGCAATGAATGAGACGAACTGACGTGAGGGCCCGGCATGCCGAGGGTGTATCCTTCGACACCCATGTGATTGCCAATCCCACCAACACCAAAGAGTGGATCGTGTTCTTCAAGAAGAACGCCGGGAGAAGCTTTTTCCTGGTGGATGAGAACGAGGAAGTCGAGTCGTTCGCGCACCTGGATGACCTGATCCACGAACTGCGCGACCTCGGAATCAAGAGCGCAGAGATCCATATCTGAGTTGCCGGCCATTGGTATGCGCCTTTCTGGCCAGTGAAACGCGAGCAGCTGACCGGCCAGGGTGAAGGGTTCTGGATGGTCTGCCCGGGAATCGGCCTGGTGCGGTTTGGCCACGAGCGCTGCGCCTGGGAGTTCCTGGCGAGCGCAAGGCGCGCGTCGAGGCACCGCCTGGCTTCCGCTAACGATGAATGACGAAATGAGTTGGCCAATCAAGTGAGCTGTACAACCCGTCGAAAGATCGAGCACTTGCGTCGGCAGATTCCGGCTTTCGCCTGCGTGCCAGGCTGCCACGACTGCTGTGGGCCGGTGACCGCCTCGTCCGAAGAAGTGTCGCGACTCCCCGTGAAAAGCGACGCTGAGCATGACGCGGCCCTGGCGCAATGGAATTGTGTGCATCTGGGGGCGAACGGCTGCGAAGTCTACGAGGAGCGCCCATTGATCTGCCGCCTGTTCGGGACTACTCCGAGCTTGCCCTGCCCACGCGGTCGCGGTCCGGAAACGCCGACGGAGGCGCATGTCGAACGCCAGGTGCATGAATTGATTGCCAGCACCCGCCAAGTGCTGGTCTAGCGGACCTGCGCGAAGTTCATCGCCACGCTGGATGAATCGGCAGCGCACCGGCTGCATGGACTCCTGGTCACGTTGAACGTCCTGCTCCCGGGCCCTTTGCTGGCAGGGCTGCACAACAGAAGGGAGCAGGGCTGCGCAGATGCAGGGCGCCTGGTATTGCCCAACCCTGGACGTGAGCGACAAGCGCTTGCCTGGCGGGCGACGCGACGTTCAGGGTCATCGCGGGCTGCCGTTTCGCTCGTCGCCCGCTACGAATACTGCGTAGACGCTGCCTCGGTCGGCGCAGCCTTGGGCTCCTTCGCCGGGCGGAGCTTGCGGATCGTTTCCACGAAGGGCGCGGCGATCAGGCTGTAAATCGTCAGGTAGCGGTCTTCATGCTGCTCGCCGACGCCGAAGCGGATGTGCTCGGGCGTTGGGCTGGTGACGTAGAGCGTGCCGAACATCCAGTCCCACACCGACAGGTTGGTGCCGAAGTTCTTGTTGAAGTGCCGGGGGGAGTCGCTGTGGTGCACCTGGTGCTGGGCGGGGCTGTTCAGCACGTGCTCGATGATCGGCCCGAACGACAGCCAGACATGGCTGTGGCGCAGGTTCGAGGCCAAGGCATTGAAGATGAAGACCAGGTAGGTCACGCCGAACAGGGTGTAGCGGCTGACCTCTTCGCCGCACAGGTACCAGAAGACCCCCGCGTAGGCGCCAACGGTGATGGACGTCACCAGTTTTTCAACGATGTCTTCGACGAAATGGATGCGACTCGCCGTCACCGGCACCAGCACGGGCGCCGAGTGGTGCACCTTGTGGAACGCCCACAGCCAGCGGCTGTGAAACGCCCGGTGGACCCAGTAGTTCCTGAGGTCGTTCAGCAGGAACAACCCCAGCCCGTACAGCAGCGAGAGGGAGAGGCCCGCGCCCGTGCGTGGGCGTTCGCCCCACAGGCGGGTGAAGAAGGCGATGTAGTCGGCCGATTCCAGGATGTAGGGATCGACGAGACCCGCGATGGGCACTACCCAGGCGACGGTCAGGATGGCCCGCACGAAGTAGTAGCGGTAATCCAGCAACGCCGAGCGATGGAAGTGCACGCGGTTGCCGCCGATGAATTGCCAGAACGAAGGGGCGTCCGTCTGCCCGCGTTGCTTCCTGGATCGGTACAGGCCGTAGGCGACTGCATAGGAGATGAAGAGAAAGAGCACGCCGAGGCGACCGTTCAGGTCGAAGATGCCGCAGAACTGGTTGGAGACGGGCTCGATCACCAGTTCGCTCAGGTGGTGGTAGATCTGCGAGAAATCATTCACGGCGAATCGGTCTTCGTCGAAGGGCAGTGGCCAGTAACCGGCCTGCCCGCGGGTGCTGGGGCGGACCGGGCAGCAGGCTCGACCCTGTTCGGTTGTGGCTCTGAGTGCCTTAAGGATCGCTTCTTGTTTTTGCGGCGATCCACCGACCGCGCCGGCGCGGCGACGATGCGCTTCGGGCTACGCGCGCCTTGGGGTGGATCTTGCGTGAGTCGCAATCCTATTTGTTAGTGATTCCTAACGTCAAACGGCACGGCGCGTCAGCGCGTTTCGCTTGGGCTGGATGCCGATGGGGCGGCAGGCTTCGCCCCCGGGGCGTCAGTGAATCGTAGGGAAGCGCTCTTTAACCAGCGCCTGGGCCTGGTAGGCCATCTGGTCGAGCAGGCGGTCGCGTTTGTCTTCGGCCTCGCTCATGGCCTTCTTGCCGCGTTGCTGCAGCAGGTAGGCGTGGATCTGCCGTACTTCCTTGGACTGGAAGATCGGCGCCAGGTCCTGCACGGCGACCATGCCGTTCGAGCGGTGCTCGCGGGTGTTCAGCAGCACGTGCGGCCCCTGCGCCGCCAATACCCGGAAGCCCAGCGACTCGAACACCGGCACCTTGCTCGCCGCGCAGGCCAGCTCGACATGCGGGCGCTGCTCGATCATCTGCTGCAACAGGGCCCGGGCAATGCCGTGCCGGCGGTGGCTGGCCTGCACGGCCAGGTAGGCGAGGGTGCAGGCTTCGGCATCGTCCTGGCTCGGCAGGTACAGGGCGAAACCCAGCACCTGCGACGGGTCTTCGTCAGCCAGTGCCAGGATCAGGCGCGCGGGGCTTTCCGGGGTGCCGTTCATGGTCTGCAGATACAGGTGCACCTCGTAGCCGATCACGTACTGGTACAGCTGGTACAGCGGGTTGCTGGGCGTCAGCGGTACCGGGCTGATGTCGCTGAAGTAGTCCACCACCATCTGCAGCACCTGGCTCTTCAGGGCTTCGGGCGGGGTGGTGTCCAGGTTTACGAGGGTGAACATCTGCAGCGGGCTCCGGGCGTGCCCGATCCGGGGGATCGGGGAGGGGCGCCATTGTAACGCCCGCGCGCGGTGAGCGTTGCGGGCTCGCCACATCCCTCGCATGCCTTCGCCCCCTGCGTCTCGGCCCGCCGGGGGGCTGCCCGGACCGCTCCAGGCTGATCGGCACCTGCTGCGCTGGAGCTGGCGTTCAGTGGGGGGCGCTTGCGCGAAGGCGGGGCGGGGTGTCGAGCGCACCGCATGTTGGTTCGCCGGCCGGGGACTATCCGTGGGCGGCATGGGTCTGCGGTCCATGCCTGGAGCAGCCAACAACCCCTCAGGACTGCGGGTCAAACCCGAAGACGCGAAGTTCTTGCTGGCACCGGCAGGCCTTCGCGATACGCGCGGCCCACGCGATGGCCTCCTCGCGAGAGGGCAGTTCGAGCACGGTGAAGCCGCCGTCGAGCGAGGGGGCCCAGGGGTAGCCGCCCTCGGCGAACGAACCGTCGGCGCAGACGAGCAGGGGCGGCACGGCTTCGTCGATGCCGCCGGCGAAGACGTAGACGCCGGCGGCCTTCGCGTCTTCGATCACGGCTCGCGCGTCGCGGCCCACGGCCTCCAGCTCGCCGTCGGGCACGATCATCGCGGCGCTGGGGAAGGAGATCAGGTACTTGGCCATGGTGCGCTTTCCTCGGGGGTGATGACGGTCGTGGCGTGAGGATTATGGGCCAGGCGTTCGCGTCCGCGAGGCTTCGCTTCCGGCCGGTAGCGGCATGCCTCGCGGAGTTGCCATGGGGTGGATGGGCATGCCCCGAATAGCGGCCAGCGCACTTGCGACAATGCATAGCGACATTGCCCGGGCGCCGATAGCCACGGTTTGGGCCCTGGCTTATAGTCGCGCCCCCCAGCGAAGCCACCAGCGCCAGCCAGGCCTGCATCGGGCGACGTGACCCCGGAGGCGCAAGGAGCCCCTGCAATGAAAACCGAACAAGGCATCCTGCGCCTTTCCATCCTCGTGACCGTGCTGCTGGCCGGTTTCGGTATCGTCGTCGGCCTGCTTTCGGGCTCCTTCTCGATCGTCTTCGACGGCGTCTACTCGCTGGCCGATGCCAGCATGAGCGGCCTGGCGCTGATGGTGGCGACGCTGATCCGCCGCCACACTACCGAAGGCGACGCCAGCCGGCGCCTGGCCGAGCGCTTCAACATGGGCTTCTGGCACCTGGAGCCGATGGTCCTGGCGCTCAACGGCACGCTGCTGTGCGGCGTGACGCTGTACGCGCTGATCAACGCCATAGGCCGGCTGCTCAGCGGCGGTCACGCGCTGGAGTTCGGTTTCGCCATGCTCTATGCGGCGGTCGCAACCGTGGCCTGTTTCGCCCTGGCCGCCGTGCAATTCCGTGCCAATCGGCGCATCGGCTCGGACTTCGTCGCCCTCGACGCCAAGTCCTGGGTGATGTCCGGCAGCATCTCCCTGGCGCTGTTGATCGCCTTCGTCGTCGGCGACGTTGCCACGGCGAGTGGCCATGCGCAGATCGGCCCCTATGTCGACCCGGCGGTCCTGGCGCTGATCTGCCTGGCCATCCTGCCGATACCGCTGCTGACCATTCGCCAGGCCTTCAAGGACATCCTGCTGGTCACCCCGCCTGACCTGAAGCAGCACGTCGACGAGGTGGCCGCGGCCACTGTCTCGAAACACGGCTTCGTTGACTATGAGGCCTATGTCGCCAAGGTCGGGCGGGCGCAGCAGATCGAGCTGTACTTCATCGTCCCACAGGGCTGGCCGGCACAGACCCTGGACGAGTGGGACCGGCTGCGCGACGAAATCGGCGAGGCCATCGGCGGCGAAGGCCCCAACCGCTGGCTGACCATCACCTTCACCACCGATCCGCTTTGGACCAAGTAACCCCGCTCAGGCCGCTGGATCCAGACTGTGTGAAAACCTAGCCGTCTGAGCACAAGCCAAAGACAATGCCCGTATCGATCGATACGGGCATTGTCGTTCATGGGCTATATCCGCGGTGAAGGGCGTGATCAGGGCAGCTTGTTTCCAGTGTCGCTGGATGAGTTGGTTCCCGAAGAACATCTGGTCCGCGTGATCGAGGCCTACGTGGCGCGGTTGGATTTGCAGCGGCTGGGCTTCAGCAAGGCGCAGGCGAGCCGGACGGGGCGCCCGGCCTATGATCCGGCCGACTTGCTCAAGCTGTACCTGTATGGCTACTTCCAGCGAATTCGCTCCTCGCGCCGACTGGAAGCCGAATGCCAGCGCAATGTCGAAGTGATGTGGCTGCTGGGTCGCCTGTCGCCGGACTTCAAGACCATTGCCGACTTCCGCAAAGACAATGGTTCGGCGTTTCAGGCGACCTGTCGTGCTTTCGTGCAGTTCTGCCGCCAGGTCGGGTTGCTCGGTGGTCAGTTGGTGGCCATCGATGGCAGCAAATTCCAGGCGGTGGCTTCACGGCGCAAGCACCTGAGCCTGGCGCGGCTCAAGCGTCAGCAAGCCAAGCTGGAGGCCGAGATAGCCCGCTATCTGAGCGACCTGGATGAGGCCGACCGCGCCGAAGCGGGCGATGGGGTCGACCGGAGTGCCGTGAAGACTGCGCTGGAGCAGTTGCAGGCTCAACACGCGGACAACCTGACCTGCCAGGTACTGATGCAGGCCCAGGGGCTCGAGCAATTCGTGATCGGCGAGGCCGATGCCCAGTTGATGCGAACCCCGCAGGGCGCGCGGGTCGCCTACAACGTGCAGAGCGCGGTCGATGACAAGCACTGCCTGGTCCTGCACCACGAGGTGACCCAGGACGGCAATGACACGCGCCAACTGCAGCCGATGGCCGAAGCCGCCCAAGCGGTTCTGGAGCAGGCGCAACTCACGGTCACGGCGGACGCCGGTTACTCCAATGGCGAGCAATTCCAGGCGTGCGAGGATGCGGGCATCACGGCGTATGTACCGCCGAACCGTGGCGTTAACAATCATGGCAACGGCACGGCGCTGTTCGATCGCAGCGCCTTTACCTACGACGTGGATCATGACCGCTATCAGTGCCCGGCAGGCCAGTGCCTCCCGCTCAAACAGGTACGAGGCACAGAGAGGCTTTATGCGATCGCCGGCGACTGCCGCGCTTGCCCTTTGAAGGCGCGTTGCACGAATAGCCAGCGTCGCCATCTCAGCCGTCATGCCCATGAGTCAGCTTTCGAGCGCATGCAGCAACGCCTGAAGGCCCGGCCGGAGATGATGACCAAGCGCCGAGCGATCGTCGAACACCCCTTTGGCAACTTGAAACAGTGGGTATTCGGCAACGGCCGCTTCCTGCTGCGGCAGTTAGCGGGCGCCAGAACGGAAATGGCCCTGGCAGTACAGGCCTACAACCTCAAACGCGCGATTCAGGTACTCGGCGCGCGTCGCCTGATCGAGTTGATGGGATAAACCCTCAGAAAAGCAAACGCCCCGAACCAGTCGGGGCGCTTGCTAAGCCTTGCTCACAGTGTGTTTTCACACAGTCTGGATTGCGGCGCTTCACGCCGCGATCAGAGGGGCAGGGGGGCCGAGACAGGCACGGGCTTGCATCGCACCTGACCAACCAATCGCATTGCCGCTGACCAGTCGGTTGCATCCGTGCTGACCGCCGTTTGCACCCGGCTTGATCCGTACATGCCCAGGAGGCGAACGGCGGAGAACGGCCAGAAATGGTCGCTGAAGCCGCATTGACGCAGGGGGTGGCGGGCTGGCGCGTGAGGGCAAAGGCCAGATTGCTGCCAACCGTGGCCGCAAGCGGGCATGATAGGCAGGAATGCAACCCGGTCCTAATCGTTGGAGACTTGCCCATGATCAAAGTTAGCGTGATGTACCCCAATGCCCCAGGCGTTCGATTCGACCACGACTATTACCGAGACATCCATATGCCTCTGGTGAAGGAACGCATGGGGGACAAATGCAAGTACTACACGATCGATAAGGGACTGGCCGGTGGAGAGCCCGGAGCCCCGGCGACATACGTTGGGATGTGCCACATCTTCTGTGACTCCGTGGAGGCCTTCCAGGCGGGCTTCGGTCCACACGCAAAAGAGATTCTGGCGGACATCGCGAATTACACCGACCAGACGCCAGTGCTGCAGATCAGTGAGGTAGTTGTGGGCTGATCGTCCTGATTCAGCTGATCCCGAAGGCCATTTGGAATACCCTTGCGCCACGAATCAACCTCGAAGCTGTGAATTGAACGATGGGTTTTGAACAACTAGCTGGACTACGTGACCGCCTGCGGGCTGAAAAAGAGCAGGCAAAGACCGATAGCGCGAAGCGCCCCAAGCAGAGGCCCGCCCCGAAGGCGAAGCCGCGTGACCAGGACCCCGCGGTGGAAGCGATCTGGCGATTGCAAAAGCACTTCCCCTTGGCTTTCCCTGTCAATCCGGCGCCCAAGGTTCCGCTCAAGCTGGGCATCCTCCAGGATGCCGAGCAGCACCTGGAGCTGCTCGGAATAACCAGCGAACAGCTCAAGCTGGGCATCACCTCCTGGTGCAAGGGAACACGTTACTGGGCATGCATGGTGGAGAATGCGCCGCGCCTGGACTTGAATGGCCAAGCAGCGGGTACCGTGACGGCCACTCAGGCGCAGTATGCGAAGCAGCAGGCATCGCGGCAGCGCAGCCTGGACCGCCGAAATCGAGCGAAGCAAAAAGCGAGTGTCCAAGCCCCCGCCGCCGATACCCCAGCGGAACAGAGCGCGGACTGAACTCACGCGCGCCCTGCATGGAATCGCCCAACCACTCGGATGGCGGGCAAGGCGTGCGATGTGCTGGCAAGGAGAAGCGAAGGGCTGCGGTTGGCCGCCTCTGCCCTTCGCGACCGGCAGCTTCGGGGCGGACGCTGACGATCGCGAACGCCAGCAATCTGCCAACAGCGGACGGCAGCCACCGACCACCTGAAAGCTGAACTTTACTCCATTCGCCCACTTTGAAATCGCCAACCTCGATACTCAGATGGGCTTCCTCGAAGACTTCATACTCAACCATCTGGCACACCGCATCGGTGTCCGCGTATTGCGCTTTCTGAGCGGCGGCCGGTTCAGGGGAGATAGCGGCTTTGCCTGGGGCTGGTCAGTCGCTGTCGGTAGTTGAATTCTGTTCGCCCCATTCGTAGCGTTCATTGCCTGGCTGATTCATCGCTGCGCCCATTGAGCGAAAGGCCGCAATGGGGCGGTAGCGGCTTGCCATCGACCCCGGGCGTCAAGACGGAACGATGGACGCATTGGAGTCAATGCACCTGGCCGTCAATGGGACCAGGCAGCACAGAATTGCGCCGGCACGAACTGTTCGGACGACGACAAGGCGCGAGAGCCCGTGCTATTGCAGCGGGATATAGATATCCGTCTGCCACTCTTCCAGGGGCGTCTCCGGGAAGACGCTCAGGTAGTGGAAGAACAGCGGGTGGTCGCGGAGTTCTTCGTTGCTGCCGGGTAGCCAGTCGCGATAGATCGGATAGATGCTTTCGCCGATGTGATCAGGCGAGCCGACGTGACGAACGACCACGCAGCGGCCGCCGGGAATGACCAGCTCGCGGACGCCGTAATCGTTCGGCGCAACGGCTTCGCCAATTTCGCCGCAGATATCGAAGCGAAACGCTTCCGATGGTGTCGTGTCGGGGTTGCCGTAGGGAATGCCGAACGTGCGGCTCACCCCCACCGGCGACTGCCCGCTGCCCATGCGCCACTGGATGAACTGGCGCACGCTCGCGTCGAGTTGTGCCGGAGGGCCGCAGTGTTCGAGGGCGGCGACCCTGACTTCGGCGAAGTCGACGATACGTAACTGCATGGTGATGCTCCTGGAAAAATGGGGGATGGCGAAAACCGCATGCCAGGTTTGCCAGTTCGGCTGTTTTCGGAATGCACTGGGCGCCGTGCCGAAGTCTCGTCGAAAGGCCCGGCTGAACGCCTCGGGGCTGTCGAAGCCGGCGTCGAGCGAGGCGTCCAGCACCGAGTATTTCGCGCCGGACGCCAGGCGATGCGCCGCACGCCGCAGGCGCATCAGCTGCACATAACGCGCAACCGGCACACCCACGTAGGTGGTGAATTGCCGATGGAAGTGAAACGCCGAGAAATGCGCCACTTCGCTCAAGGTCTTCACTGAAAGGTCACCCTCCATGTGGCCATCGATGTAGGCAAGCACGGCGTCGAATCGTTTGGCGTAGGCGGTCGGAATTTCGGGCACCGGGTGGAGGCTCCTGGTTATGCGGTCGACGACAGAATGACCCAGCCCGCAGTGGGGGCACCTAGCCGGGCTTGCTCAGGTTACGCCCGTCGCGGGCCTTCTCCCCTGCGGGGCGGCTACGACTGTCCGTTATCAAGGCGTCGACAGCTGTGAGGGCGGCGAGCGTGTAGGTAAGCGGTCCCGGACTGACGCCCGGTAGCATTTTTCCGTGCCGTCGCTGAGCACCATCGAGCTGCCATACGGCTACGAGCTCCAGCACCGGCACGACCACCGAGCAGAGGATGATTCCGAGCGTCACGAGCCGTTTCCGCGGCGTCTCGACGTTCGTTGTCGTTATCGTTATCGAGGAGGGTACCGACCCAACGTGGGCTGTCGCCAGCGACAGCTGACGGCCACAGGCTGCCCTTCACTGCATCCTCGACAACATCAGTTCAGTGGCCAGTGTCGCTGGCGACTTGGGAGTAGTCGCTTTTGCGCGCGATCGGTACTTACCGGTCGGTATAGTCGCATCACCTCCCCTCAATTCGACGGCCAACCACCATGGAAGAGACTCGCCAGCGACTGATCAACGCCGCCCTGGAGCTGTTTCTGAGCCAGGGACTGCATGTCACTGGGGTAGCGGCCATTGCTGCTCGGGCCAGGGTCACCAAGATGACGCTTTACGGGCACTTTCCATCCAAGGACTCCCTGATCGTGGCCTGTCTGGAGGAGCGCGATCGCCTCTGGCGAGCGAGGGTCGAGCAGCTGCGTGACGACTTGCCCGATCCACTGGAGGCACTTCTGGCGTTCTTCGATCTCTACCAAGGCTATGTCGAGCGCGACAGCCATCGCGGTTGCCTGTTCGTCAACAGTGCCGCTGAGTTCTCCTCGATGAGTCACCCGGTGTTCCGGGCTGTCGAGCGGCACAAAGAGGGGGTGCGCGAGCAACTGGCTGCCTTGGCCAGGCAGGCGAAGTTCAACGCCCCGCGACAGATCGCCGAGAGTCTGTTTCTGCTCCTGGAGGGCAGCTTCGTCAGCGCCGCGCGCGGCGATTCGACGGCAGTTTTCGATACGGCCCGGCAGATGGCCAGGCAGTGGCTGCAGTCCCAGCCTCACGAGGAGCAACGCACATGAAAGGAGGGTTGATCGCTGCCATCGCAGCCACCTTTTCCTGGTCCTTGCTCTATCTGTTGCCGAACCTGATCGGGGAATACAGCACCTTTGACCTGGCGGTAGTCAGTTACGCGTTTGCCGGCCTGGGATCGCTAGGTGTGCTGGCAAGGTTCCGTCGACAGTTGACGACTCTGACGCTTGGCGACTGGCTGACGGTCGGCCTGCTGGGCTTCCTGGGCTACATCGGTTACTTCTTCCTGATCACCAGTGCCGTTATCGCCGCCGGACCGGTCATTCCACCGGTCATGCTGGGTTGTGTGCCCATAGTCCTGGCCATCGCCGGCAATCTGCGTAGCCAGGCGATTCCCTGGCGCAGCATTGCGGCCCCACTGCTGCTGGGCGCGCTGGGCATCATGATGGTCAATGCCAGCAGTTTCGAGCGCGCCGATGGGCAAGCCTCGCAACCCGCGGCGATGGTACTGGTGGGCATCTTGATTTCCCTGCTGGCGATCGGATTCTGGACCGCCTTCGGTCTGCTAAACGAGCGAGCCCTCAGCACACGACCGGGCATGGATCCGTTGCTCTGGTCGGCACTGCTCATCCTGACGTGCAGCATCGAAATGGCCGCATTCCTGCCCGTGGGGCTGTACCTGAAGCTGTCCAGTTTCGTGAGCCACGGCGGCGCTCTGAAAGGAACCTCGGCGGTGCTTTTCTGTGGCCTGGTTCAGGGGCTGGGGGCAACCCTCGGAGGAGCCTGGGCTTGGTCGATCGCGACGCGGAGCATTCCTCTAGCGCTGGGTGGGCAGTTGATTGCCAGCGAAACGCTCTACGCCACCACCTTCGGTCTCCTCATCCAGCATCGCTGGCCATCGCCACTGGAGGCGCTGGGGACAGCAACCCTTTTCCTCGGCGTGACCGTGGCCATTCGGCAGTTCTACCGTGCTGACCAACGTCGTCGCCAAGGCAGCAGTTGACCCGTCGGGACCGTCCGCTTCGGGTAGGTTGCAGCCGGT
The DNA here is from genome assembly GCF_041409665.1 of Pseudomonas sp. QL9. Taxonomy (NCBI): domain Bacteria; kingdom Pseudomonadati; phylum Pseudomonadota; class Gammaproteobacteria; order Pseudomonadales; family Pseudomonadaceae; genus Pseudomonas; species Pseudomonas sp. QL9. The sequence goes on along the minus strand of NZ_CP166971.1, from coordinate 325,666 downwards.
AGCTACTACGGTGCGACGGGTCAAGCCGTATGCGAGCGGTGGTCAGCGTGAATGCAAATGCTTGGTCGGGAGGAATGCAGGCGGGCGATCGAGTCAGCGCAATTACGCCCGCTTTTCTTGTGCGCCCCGTGATCAGCGCTGCCTGCGGTAGCGCTCGGTCAAGGACTGCACGAGGGAGACGTAGGATTGCGTCTCGGCGTAGGGCGGCACCCCGTTGTACTCGGCTACGGACGCCTCGCCGGCGTTGTAGCCGGCCAACGCCAGCGTCTGGTTGCCGTTGAAGCGCTTGAGCAGCCAGGCCAGGTAGCGCACGCCGCCACGGATGTTCTGCCGCGCATCGAACGGATCGTCCACGGCGAAGCGCTCGGCGGTGGCGGGCATCAACTGCATCAACCCCTGGGCGCCTTTTTCGGAAACGGCGTTGGGTTGAAACGCCGATTCGGCATGCATCACTGCGCGGACCAGCGCGCTGTCGACACCGTAGTGGCCCGAGGCAGCCTCGATCTCGCGCCGATAGGAGCGGGTATCCAGGCGCACTGAGGCGACGTTGAAGCCCTTCGGCGCCGCGCACAGGTAGCAGCCCTTGATGTATCTGACCTCAAGCACATCGACCCGCGCGGAGATCCCGACGGGGCGCCGGCTCACGTACTGGCGAACACCCTTGTAGACGAACGTGTACACGCGAATCCGCCCCGGGCCTGGGCTGTCGTCCCGCGCAAGCTTTGGCCGGGCCTTTGCCTTGGCGCCTGCAGCGGCGCTCGCCTTGCCATCCTGGCGCGTGCAGTGGGCGTGGGCGATGGCGTGGCTGGTGTAGCTGAGGGTTCCGTCCTTGGCCTGGCACTTGAACTGGGCGCCGGCGCACAGGGGGGCGACCAGCACGGCCAACCCGATGCAGCCAAGCAGGCTCTTGCGAGCCCATCGTGCACTGGAACCCATCGCATCGCTCCGCGCCACAGGCGCCGATCAGGCCAGGGCGAACCTGGCGCGGGCAATCGGGAAACACACAACTGGGACGGTCGTTGCCGGCGGCAGCCCCAAGCGAGCCTTGCGCACGTTTGCCGTGCTCCTGTGACTGGCAGGCTCCCTGGGCTTGCCAGGCGCTGCCTTTGGGGCGCCTGTCCGCGGCGCTCCAGCTTTTGCTCCGCTAGTTATACCCCTTGTAACCGGCCCTGGATTTTGGATTGACGTACGGGCTGCCGACGCTCGCAGGGACGAGAAGGGGGCGGATTCGTTTTTCCCCCTCGTGCTGCCTGGGAGGTCGGGACTAGAGCGATTGAGTGAATCCGTCCCCGTCTTCGCTTCTTCGTCCGGCGTGGCAGCAAACGGTCGCTTGGCGCGTTGGGTGTAGTCTGGTCATATCCCTCGGGGGAGGATATTATCGCCAGCGTTCCGAAGCGGATCGACCGCCTCGGCGCTCGTGCGGGAGCTGCCATGGCATGGCTCATCACCAAGTACATCCTGACCGCCGGAATCGTGGTGCTCGTCTCCGAGCTGGCCAAGCGCAGCGACAAGCTGGGCGGCCTGGTGGCGGCGCTTCCGCTGGTGACGGTGCTGACGCTGATCTGGCTGTACGTCGAGCAGCAAAGCCAGGAGAAGATCGCCAACCACGCCTGGTACACCTTCTGGTACGTGGTGCCGACGCTGCCGATGTTCCTGGCCTTTCCGCTGATGCTGCCGCGCTTGGGTTTCTGGCCGACGCTGCTTGGCTGCATCGTCCTCACGATGGCCTGCTTCGGGCTGTTCGCCCTGTTCGTGCGGCGCTTCGGCATCGAGTTGCTCTGAGCCGCACCGGGTTGCATGAGGTATCACCTCCTGGGGGATACTCGCCCATCGTCTACCGACAGGGACTTCGCCCATGAGCAAGACCGACCATCCCCATACCCACCAGACGCACGCCGCCATCATCAAGCGCCTGAAGCGCGCGGAAGGGCACCTGCGCAGCATCGTCGCGATGATCGAGAACGAACGCGCCTGCGTGGATATCGCCCAGCAGCTTCATGCGGTGGAAAAGGCCGTCTGCCAGGCCAAGCGCACGCTGATCCAGGATCACATCGACCATTGCCTGGAAGACAGCGTCGGCGCGCTGGGCCGCGGCGAGCGAGCGCCGCTGGACGAGTTCAAGCAGATCACCAAGTACCTCTGAGGTTCGCCAATGTCAGGCATCGTCGACAGTCGACAACTCGAAACGGCTCGCGAGGGCATCGGGGTGGGCGGCTGATTCCGTATGTGGGAAACGAGTGGATACCTGGGGCTGTTCGCCTCGGCTTTCGGCGCCGCGACCTTGCTGCCGTTGCAATCGGAGGCGGTGCTGGTGGCGCTGCTGCTCGCCAAGCAGCATCCGGCGCTTGCGCTCCTGCTCGTGGCCACGCTCGGCAATGTCGCCGGGTCGGTCGTGAACTGGGTGCTCGGGCGCTACCTGGAACACTGGCAGGGCAAGCGCTGGTTCCCTGTTTCCCCCGAGCGGCTGGCCAAGGTCCAGGGCACTTACCATCGCTACGGCCGCTGGTCGCTGCTGCTCAGCTGGGCGCCAGTGATCGGCGACCCGCTCACCGTGGTCGCCGGCTTGATGCGCGAGCCGCTGTGGAGCTTCCTGCTGATCGTCACGCTGGCCAAGGCTACGCGCTATGCAGTGCTTTGCGCCGTCACGCTGGGGTGGGGCTGAGCGACTCAACCCCGCAGCAAATGCACCGCCAACCCCGCCAGCGCGCAGGCGAACAGCACCTGAATCACCCCACGCTTGAAGCGGAACAGCGCAACCGCCGCCGCGACGGCGATCAGTGCCGAGGGCCAGTCGAAGGCGCCGGAGAAACCTTGCGGCCAGAGCACGTGATAGCCGAAGAACAGCGCCAGGTTGAGGATCACGCCGACGACAGCGGCGGTGATGCCGGTGAGCGGCGCGGTGAACTTCAGCTCGTTGTGCGTCGATTCCACCAGCGGGCCGCCGGCGAGGATGAACAGGAACGACGGCAGGAAGGTGAACCAGGTGACCAGGCTGGCGGCGACGGCTCCGGCAAGGAACGGGTGGTCGGCGCCGAACATCGGGTGGACGTAGCCGCCGACGAAGCCGACGAACGCCACCACCATGATCAGCGGGCCCGGCGTGGTTTCGCCCAGGGCCAGGCCATCGATCATCTGCGTCGGCGACAGCCAGCCGTAGTGGCCGACCGCGCCCTGGTAGACGTAGGGCAGCACCGCGTAGGCGCCGCCGAAGGTGAGCAGGGCGGCCTTGGTGAAGAACCAGCCCATCTGCGTCAGCGTCCCTTGCCAGCCGAACGCGGCCGCCAGCAGGCCCATGGGCAGCAGCCAGAGCGCGGCACCGATCACGCATAGGCGCAGCAGGTGCGGCCAGCGGAAACGCGCGTGCTCGGGCGTTGGCGTGTCGTCGTCGATCAGCGCGGGGCCGTAGCTGGTTTTCGCCGCGCCATGGCCGCCGCCGAGGGCGAACTTGCCGGGCAGCAGGCGCCCCCCGATGTAGCCGATAACGGCGGCCGCCAGCACGATCAGCGGGAAGGGCAGGTTGAGCGCGAAGATGGCCACGAAGGAGGCCGCGGCTATCGCCCACAGCCAGCCGTTCTTCAGCGCGCGGGAGCCGATGCGATGCGCCGCGTGGACGACGATGGCGGTGACCGCCGGCTTGATGCCGTAGAACAACCCGGCCACCACCGGCACCTCGCCGAAGGCGACGTAGAGCCACGACAGGCCGATCAGCACGAACAGCGAGGGCAGCACGAACAGCCCCCCGGCGATCACGCCGCCCCAGGTTCGGTGCATCAGCCAGCCGATGTAGGTGGCGAGCTGCTGGGCCTCCGGGCCGGGCAGCACCATGCAGTAGTTGAGCGCATGCAGGAAGCGCTTTTCGCTGATCCAGCGGCGGCGCTCCACCAGCTCCTGGTGCATGATCGCGATCTGCCCGGCCGGGCCGCCGAAGCTGATGAAGCCCAGTTTCAGCCAGAACAGGAAGGCTTCGAAGAGGCCGACCGGCGCTCGGCTTGCCGCCGCAGCCTCGGCGCTGGGCGAGGGGGATTCCGTCATCACTGTTCTCGTCGTGTGCAAAGGCGACTACGTATACAGGAGCCCGGGTGGCGAAAGAAACACGCCCGGGCGAGCGACCCGATCAGGCGCTGGTCGCCATCATTCGCACCGCATCGTCCAGGCGAACCCAGACCTGGCCCTGCCACTCCAGCACCCCCAGTTCACGGCCCAGCGCCGGGGCCATGCGCCGGCGCGGCAGGTGCGGGTTGTGCTGCTGGGCGTTGCGCAGCATCGGCAGCACTTCGTTGGTCAGCCACTGGCGCAGGCTGCGGTTTTCCGGGTGGTAGAAGTTGACCATCAGCAGCGCGTAGACGCCGCTTTCGCTGATCAGCAGTTCCTCCTCGCATTCGCCACAGCTGTTTTGCAGAACCGCCTTGCGGTGCTGGTCGGCATCCAGCTTGTGGACGATGCGCTCGGTGATGTGGCTGTTGGTCAGGCGCGCCAGGTCGCGCCCGGCGAACCAGGCCTGGTCCTCGATCAGCACCGCGCGCAGTTGCCGGTGATGACGGAGGAAGACGGAAGGAATCAGGGCGGAATCGGAGGGGAAGGAAAGGGCAGGGTTCATGCTGTGCTCCTTGCATGCATTCAAGAAGCCGCCCCCGGGAGAAAGGGAGGCGGACCGTGCAAGGGTGGAAGACCGGGATACCGTAAGGCCGGCCAGGCCGAAGCCTGCCTTGCACAGTCCGCCATAGACCGCCAGAACTCTCCCGGCTTTGGTGGCCTGATGAGCTCTGCTATGGCGTATTACGGTAATCAGGCTTCCACACCTGACCGCGGCAAATCCGCGGCGGGCGAAACCCTACGCAGGGAGCTTGTAGGACCGCAACGCCATAGGCGAGTAGGAAGTTTCCCAAAGCCTCCGCATGTGTGGGAACGCAGATTCTTTCTCGCCGGGCCGTCTGGCCCGGCTCATGCGGCCCGGAGGGGGCAATTGCGAGAGGCGACTATCCGCCCGGTGTGACCTGTTGCTTTTGGCTGCAATCGGCCAGAAGCGGACCTAGGAAATAGGTCTCCATCTTCCCGGTTAGCGGCCAGTACTCCGAGTAGCCATCCTTATCAGCACACTGGTGGACGACTTGTCGCGAACACCAGCGCTACTTGCTGTCGCCAGCTTTGGAGCAAAGAAAGACGGGTCGAGCAGAAACCCAACTCTGCTTGAAAGATATCTGGGCCATCCGAGTAAGGCTTCAAATTGCAGAATGAGCGCGGGATCCGGCTCTCTTTGATCTAGCCGGGACAGGCTAAGGTTTGACCATTTGGGTCGACTCTAGTGAGCCACCGCGACAGCGGCAGTCTTCGTAATATCACGCTCATGCAGGCCACCACCCAGCGCTTTGTACAGCGCCACCCGATTGGTGATTTCCGCGCGGCGCAGCTCCAGCAGCGCCTGCTGCACAGCGTGCAACTGGCGCTGGGCATCGAGCAGTTCCAGGCGGCCGTCGACGCCGGCACGGTAGCGCAGGTCGGACAGTCGTAGGCGCCGCTCGGCAGCGGTCACAGCGCGCATTTGCGCCTCGATCTGATGGTCGAAGGTAGCCGTTCCCGCCAGCGCATCGGCCACTTCGCGGAAGGCCGTCTGGATGGCGCGCTCGTACTGGGCGACCGCCTCGGATTTGCGCACCTCGGCCAGGCGCAGTTCGGCGCGCAGGCGACCGCCCTGGAACAGCGGCTGGGAAATCTGCGGGGCGAAGCGCCAGACCTGCCGGGCCGGGTCGAACAGGCCACCGAGCGAGGTGCTGGCGTAACCGAACGACGCGGTCAGGGAAATCTGCGGGAAGAATGCCGCCCGCGCCGCGCCGATATCGGCATTGGCAGCCACCAGCATCTGCTCGGCCTGACGCAGATCCGGCCGGCTCAGCAGAAGGTCGGCCGGCAACCCGGCTGGCAGACGTGCGACCGACGGCTGGCGCTCCAACGGCAAAGCAGGTGGCAGGTCGCCCGGCAGCTCACTGCCAACTAGCAGCTGCAGGGCATTGTCCGCCTGCGCCTGGGCGCGGCGACGCGCCTCCAGGTCGGCTTCGGCCAGGGCCACCTGCCCTTCGGCCTGGGCCACGTCCAGGCTGCTGCTCTGCTCGGCCTGCTTGAGCAGGCGCGCCAGCTCCAGCGACTGTTGCCAGTCGGCCAGGGTGCGCTCGGTGAGCTGCAGTTGCTCGTCAGCCAGGCGCTGGGCGAAGTAGGCCTCGGCTACCGCACCGACCAGAGCGATCTGCGCCGCGTCGCGCCCCTGCTCACTGGCCAGGTAGCGCGCCAATGCGGCATCGGAGAGTGCACGTACACGGCCGAACAAATCGATTTCGAAGGCGCTGAGGGCGACGTTCACCCCAGTCTGCTGGTTCACTTCATGGTTGGCGCGATCATTGGCATCAGTGTTTAGGACGCGTTCGCGCGTGCTCGTTGCGTCCAACTCAACGGCCGGCAAGCGCGCGGCGCGCTGAATGTTCGCCTGCGCCTGCACCGCCTCGACGTTGAGGGTGGCCAGGCGCAGGTCGCGGTTATTGGCCAGCGACAGGGCGATCAGCCGTTGCAGGCGCGGATCGCCGAACATCGCGCGCCAGCCCAAGGCACTGGGCGGCAGCATCGAGGCCGGTGTGGTAGCGCCCATGGCAAAGCGCGCCGGCACGGGTGCGGCCGGGCGCTCCAGGGTCGGCGTCAGCGAGCAGGCGCCGAGGCAGGCGAGCAGCGGCAGGATCAGGAACAGGCGCATCAGGGGTTCTCCCGGGTCAGCGCGGCACTGCCACGCTGCGCACGCCAGGCGCTGAAGCGCTCCTGCGTGCCGATGACGAAGACGAAAAAGGCCGGCACGAAGAACACCGCCAGCAAGGTACCGCTGAGCATGCCGCCGAACACCCCGGTGCCGATGGCGTGCTGGGTTTCGGCGCTGGCACCGGACGCCAGCATCAGCGGCACCACACCGAGGGTGAAGGCCAGCGAGGTCATCAGGATCGGCCGCAGGCGCAGGCGCGCAGCGGTCACGGCGGCGTCGATCAGCGTGCGCCCCTCGGCATGCAACTGGCGGGCGAACTCGACGATGAGAATGGCGTTCTTCGCAGACAGGCCGATGATGGTGATCATGCCCACCTTGAAGAACACATCGTTGGGCATGCCGCGCAACATCACCGCGGCTACCGCGCCGAGCAGGCCCAGCGGCACCACCAGCATCACCGATAGCGGGATCGACCAGCTCTCGTACAGCGCCGCCAGCACCAGAAACACCACCAGTGCCGACAACAGCATCAGCAGCGGTGCCTGCGCCGCCGACTGGCGTTCCTGCAATGACGCCCCCGTCCAGGCTGCGGCATAGCCCTTTGGCAACTTCGCCACCAGGCGTTCCATTTCGGCCATCGCTGCGCCACTGGATACGCCGGGAGCCGCTCCTCCGGAAATACGTACCGCCGGGAGGCCCTGGAAACGCAGCATCTGCTGCGGTGATTCGCTCCACACCGGCGTCACCACCTCGCGCAGCGGCACCATGCCGCCGCTGACGTTGCGAACGCGCAGGCCGAGCACGTCGTCCAGTTGCATGCGCGCGGGGGCGTCGGCCTGCAGGATGACCTGCTGCATGCGTCCGGCATTGGGGAAATCGTTGACGTACAGCGAGCCCATGGCCGCCGACAGCGTGCTGCTCACGGCCGCGAAGGAAAGGCCCATGGCCTCGGCCTTCTCCCGGTCGATCTCCAGACGGATGCTCTCGCCGGACGGCAAGCCATCGGGGTAGACATCGCTGACCACCGCGCTCTGCGCGGCCAGTTCCAGCAGTTGTGCCTGCGCGGCCAGCAATGCAGCTTCGCCACGGTTGGCACGATCCTGCAGGATCATGGTGAAACCGGAGGACGTGCCCAACTCGTCGATGGCCGGAGGCATCAAGCTCATCACCGTGCCTTCGACGTTGTCGGCCATGGCCTGCTGCGCCAGCGCGGCCTCTTCGGCGGCCGTTGCGCCATCACGCTGATCCCAGTCCTTGAGCATGGTGAAGGCCATGGCCGCGTTGGGGCCGGAGCCGGCGAAGCTGAAACCCTGTACCACCAGGTTGGCGTCCAGCCCCGGGCGCGAGGCGACGTGGGCCTCGTAGGCCTTGACCACGTCCAGCGTGCGCTCGCTGGTAGCGCCGGTGGGCAGCTGGATGGAAGTCATGAAGTAGCCCTGATCCTCCTCGGGCAGGAACGAAGACGGCAATTGCGTGGCAGCGGCTGCCAGTACCGCACATAGCACGGCGAAGACCGCCATCATTCGTCCGCTGCGCCCGACCAGGCGTGCTACCCGCGCGCCGTAGCTCGCGGTGAGACGTTCGAAGCCGCGGTTGAAGGCGCCGAAGAAGCCACGTTTTTCATGATGGTCGGCGCTCACCGGGCGCAGCAGCGTGGCGCAGAGTGCAGGCGTAAGGCTCAGGGCGAGGAAAGCCGAGAACAGGATCGACACTGCCATTGACAGGGTGAACTGCTGGTAGATCACCCCCACCGAGCCGCTGCCAAAGGCCATGGGGATGAACACGGCGGTGAGCACCAGGGTGATGCCGATCACCGCGCCGGTGATTTCCTGCATCGCCCGTGAGGTGGCTTCTTTCGGCGACAGCCCCTGGGTTGCCATCAGCCGTTCGACGTTCTCCACCACCACGATGGCATCGTCGACGATGATGCCGATGGCCAGCACCATGCCGAACATGGTCAGCGAGTTGATCGAGAACCCCGCCAGCAGCATCACAGCGAAGGTGCCGAGCAGTGCGATGGGCGCGACGATGGCCGGGATCAGTGTGTAGCGCAGGTTCTGCAGGAACAGGAACATCACCAGGAACACCAGCACCATGGCCTCGAACAGGGTGTAGATCACCTTCTCGATGGACACCTTGACGAAGGGCGCGGTGTCGAACGGCACCGAGTAGGCCATGCCGGCCGGCATGCTCGGCGCCAGTTCGGCCAGGCGCTCGCGCACGGCTGAAGCGGTGCGCACGGCGTTGGCCCCAGGCGACAACTGGATCGCGGCACTGGTCGCCGCCACGCCGTTCTCGCGGTTGGAGAAGGCGTAGGACTCAGCGCCCAGCTCGATCCGAGCCACGTCGCCGAGCACCACCTTGGCGCCATCGGCGCCAGCGCGCAGGACGATGGCGGCGAACTGTTCCGGCGTGCTCAGCTGTCCTTGCACGGTCAGCGGCACGGTCAGGCGTTGACCGGGCAATGCTGGCTCGTCGCCGATCCGGCCGGGGGCGATTTGCGCGTTCTGCTGCTCGATGGCCTGTGCCAGTTCGTTCATGGTCAGGCCGTAGGCCGTGAGCTTGTTCGGATCGACCCAGACCCGCATGGCCTGCTCGGCGCCGAACAGTTGCACACGCCCCACGCCGTCGATACGACGCAGCTCCTGGACGATATTGCGTGCCAGATAATCGTTGAGGGCAACCTCATCGAACTGGCCGTTGGGCGAGGTCATGCCGACCATCATCAGAAAGCTCGAGGCGGCGGACTCCACCTGCAGGCCGTTCTGCCTTACGGCCTGGGGCAGGCGTGGCTCGACGGCCTTAACGCGGTTCTGCACGTCCACCTGAGCCAGCTCCGTATCGGTGCCCGGCTTGAAGGTGGCCGTGATCTGCGCGGAGCCCGAGGTATCCACCGAGGACTCGAAGTACAACAGGTTCTTCACCCCCGACAGCTCGCGCTCGACCAGGCTCACCACCGAGTCGTTGAGCGTCTGCGGGGTGGCCCCCGGATAGCTTGCGTAGAGGGTCACCGACGGCGGCGCCACCGACGGATATCGGGCGATGGGCAATTGCGGGATGGCGATGACGCCGCCCAGCACGATGAACAGGGCGATCACCCAGGCAAACACTGGGCGGTTGATGAAAAACTGCGGCATGACAGCTTCTCCGGACTCAGCGCGCGACAGCGCTGAGCTGTTCGTGGTTGGTGGCGGGCTGCCAGGGGCGTGTGGCGACCTGGGCGTCGGGACTCAGGCGTTCGATCCCCTCGACCACCACCTGCTGTCCGGCGTTGACTCCGGACACCACGCGGTAGTGACGCTCGACCAGTTCACCGAGCTCGATGGGCACCGGGCGTACCCGGCCCTGAGCATCCACCACCCACACGCTGGCCTGGCCCGCGCTGCGGGTCACCGCCTGCTGCGGCACGCTGACAGCGGCGGGGTAATGAGCTCGCGGAATCCGCGCCTGCACGTAGAGACCGGGCAGCAGGCGGCGTTGCGGGTTGTCCACCAGTATCCGCAGCAGAACGTCGCCGGTTCCGGCATCCACCTCAACGCCAGAAAACAGGACGCGCCCGCGCATGCCCAGCGGTTTGCCGTCGCTGCCCAGGATGTCCACGCTCAGTTCCGGCGACGCCTCACCAGCCCGCTGACGCAGCGCGTCCAGCACTGAAGCGGGCTGGCGCACATCGACGTACACCTGGTCGATTTGCTGAATGCGCGCCATGGGCGTGGCATCGCTCGGCGACACCAGTGCGCCTTCGCTGACGAGCGCCTGGTCGATCCGCCCGGCAATCGGCGCCTCGACGCTGGCGAACTGCAGGTCCAGCTTGCGCCGAGCCAGCGTTGCCCGGGCCTGGGCAACATCGGCGGCGGCCTGCTCACGCAGCGCCACGGCATCGTCATACACCTGGCGGCTGACCGCCTCTGCGCGCATCAATGGGTTGAGGCGCTCGGCCTGCACGCGCGCCCGCGCCAAGACTGCCTTGGCACGCTGCAAGGCCGCGGAGGCGCTATCGACTTCGGCCTTGAACGGCGCCGGGTTGATCTGGAACAGCACGGTACCGGCCTTGATCTCGGCGCCCTGCTCGAACAGACGACGCTGCACGATGCCGCCGATCTGCGCGCGAATCTCGGCGCTGCGTACGGCTGCCACGCGCGCGGGGAGAACCTCGTTGATGGCCAGCTCGTGCGCTTGCAGTGTCAGTACCGACACCTGGACAGGCGCCGGTGCTGCGGTTTCCTGTGGCGCCGCATCGCAACCTGCCAGAGCCAATACGGCAAGTCCTGCGAACACGACGCCCAGAGGCCGCTGTTTACTGCCCATAACCCACTCCTCGTTGCACGCTACGCCCAGGCCGACCTGATGTCGGCCGGGAGCTGATCGAGGCTGCAGTCTGGGGCGTGGCTATTGCGAATGATTCGAGGCTTTGTGGAGAAAGCATGGAGAGCGCTATAAAATTCGGCGCCACCGTCTGCGAGACTGTTCATGGCCGATCTTAATGCGCGCACTAGCCTTACCTCCCACGCCTCGGCACTGGTGCTGATCGCCGAGGACGAGGCAGAGATCGCCGACATCCTCATCGCCTATCTGCAACGTAGCGGTTTGCGCACCCAGCATGCTTGCGATGGCCACCAGGCATTGGCCATGCACCAGACGCTCAAGCCGGATCTGTTGCTGCTGGACGTTCAGATGCCCCATCTCGATGGCTGGCACGTGCTCAGCGAAATCCGCTCCCGTGGCGATACGCCGGTGATCATGCTCACCGCGCTCGACCAGGACATCGACAAGCTGATGGGGCTGCGCCTGGGCGCCGACGACTACGTGGTCAAACCCTTCAACCCGGCCGAGGTGGTGGCACGTGTTCAGGCGGTGCTGAGGCGCACGCGGGCGAGCGCGCCGGCCGCCACCCGGATCCTGCGCGTCGGCGCCTTCCAGATCGACCTGGACAGCCATGAAGCCAGCGTGCAGCAGCATGGCCAAACACACACACTGGATCTGACTCTGACCGAGTTCAAACTGCTGGCCTGCCTGATGCGCGCGCCGAAACGGGCGTTCAGCCGTGCCGAACTGTTGGTCAACTGCCTGCCCGAAGGTGACACCCAGGAACGCACCGTGGACAGCCACATCAGCAAACTGCGCAAGAAGCTTGAAGCGCACGATATCCAGGGCGTGCCGGCCAGTGTCTGGGGCGTGGGCTATCGCTTCGGCAGCGACGCATGAAGCCGGCAACCGGACTGCGCCGGCAGTTCATCCAGTCCCTGGCGGTGATGGCGCTGAGCATCATTTTCATCGCCGTGTTCGGCTCCTACGTTTTCTATGCCATCGCTACGGCTTACATGCCGGGCAGCATCTCGGATACCTGGGTGCCCTCGCGGGTAGAGATGATCTGGATTGGCTGCACCATTGCCGCCGCACTGGGCATGGCAGTGTTCGTCGCCATCCGCCTGTCGCGGCGCCTAATCACCCCGCTGAACTCGGTGGCACACAGCCTGCGCGAAGTGGCCCAGGGCAATCTCACGGCACGCGCACCGCTGGACGAGCAGGCCACGGGCGAGACAGCGCAACTGGTACGCGACTTCAACCTCATGGCCGAGCGCCTGCAGTGCATGACCCGCGAGCGCGAATTCTGGAACGCAGCCATCGCCCACGAGCTGCGCACACCGGTGACAATTCTGCGCGGCCGCCTGCAGGGCCTGGCAGAAGGCGTGTTCGATCCCAGCAATGAGCTGTTCGAAGGCCTGCTACGCCAGGTGGAGGGACTCAACCGTTTGATCGAAGACCTGCGCGTGCTGAGTCTCAGGGATAGCGGCCACCTGGATATACAGCGCACCAGCGTCCGTCTGGCCGATGAACTCGGCACTGTGCTACGGGCCTTCGCCGAGCCGATGGCAGCCAAGGGCTTCCACCTACACGACGAACTGGATGCCAACTTGCTAGTGGAGTGTGATGGGCTACGCATCCGTCAGGCGCTGATGGCTTTGCTGGAGAACGCACTGCGCCATGCCGATCCGGGCAACCTGCGAGTGCGTCTGCAAAAGGTCGGCGACGACTGTCAGTTGAGCGTGGAAGACGATGGCCCCGGCATTGATAGCGAACTGACCAGAGAGATCTTCGAGGCCTTTCGTCGTGGCGATCCTTCGCGCTCTCGAAAAAGCGGCGGTAGTGGCCTGGGGCTCGCCGTGGTCAAAGCTATCGCAGAGGCCCATGGTGGTCAGGCGATATGCCAGGCATCTGGAATGGGAAGTTTGTTCATTGTTTCTTGGCCGGTAAGCAAGCCGGTTGCTCAGACATAGTCTCTTGACCAAATGTCCGCAATTGGCCGATCTCTGCCTATCGTGATCGACAGAAGTCGACCCATTGCAGCCATTCGTGAGTGGCAGAAACCGGCCAATAGCGGCCTGTCGGATGATCGGTTGATCAGCCCCTACGAAGCGTTGTTGATCCAGCGATGCTGGGCGTTCTACCCGGCAGCGGGTAGAGCTATTTCTTCGTTGCCCGAGTCATCAAGTAGTGCTGACGCACCATGTTGTTCTCAAAGTAACGTGAGACAAAACTGTCGAGCTCCGCCCTGAAGGCCGCGAGTTTGGCCGGTTCATCTTGCAAAGCAGCAACCAGTTTCACCACCGGGCCAAGGGTTTCCTCTATGCCTTTGCGATAGTGCTGCGGACTTAACGCAGGAAACACCATGACTGAGCGATCAAACACTATGTCTGTCACGGCATCTCCGAGCCGCTGGCGGATGATGTTTGGATCTCCCCATTGCGGAGGCGCGGCTGCGCCTGGAGGTGGCGGAACGAACTTGCCAACCAGCGCGAACATCTGCCCCACGTAGTGCTCCGGCGGCCATGTTGAGAACGCAAGCGTTCCGCCCGGTTTGAGTACACGCAGCATCTCGGCAGTGGTTACGTCCGGTCTGGGCGCAAACATGTGCCCGAACTGGCTGATCACCACATCGAAGGTCGAGTCCCCGTATGGCAGGGCTTCTACATCACCCTCAGTGAAGTCGATCTCGACGCCCGCAAGGGCGGCGTGCTGCCTGCCGTGCTCGATCAATACAGGCGAAAGGTCGAGCGCGCAGACCTTCGCGCCCACGCGCGCCGCCGTCACCGCCCCCACGCCAGTGCCGCAGCCGACATCGAGCACCACCTGGTTTGCGCGTATGCACGCATGTTTGACGAGCACCGCTGCCGTCGTCGTCGTGACGGCTTCGAGCGGTGCGAAGAGCGACCATCCCTCTCGCTGAATGGCCTTGAGCTGGGCAAACGGATCGTTTGACACGGCGTACACCTCTTTGCAGCGGCGATTGAGGCAACGATTGAATTGTTTGCCGCAAGATGCAACTCGTCAAAAAAGGAAGGTTACCTCCCGCGCCCGTGCCCTGATTCGATGCCGGAACGCTCAGGTTTCATGTCCGCAACGGATCGATAACTGCCTCGGGCCGCGGGCAACTCCTGGCCGACTTCTGCCTGGCGTAATCGGGACAACCGCACCTTTCCATCGTGCAGACCGGGTTGGCCTCAGTGCGTGATGTCCCCCTGTCGCCAAGGGATCAGTCGGGAGCAGGGGAGCGGAACTGGCGTCGCGCGGCTGCGGGCTGGCTGTTAACCATGCAGTAGAGCGCGCCTGCGAGTACCAGGCCCACTGCCCAGCTGATGTCCGCATCCAGCCAGTTCGCGACGAAGCCGGTGTAGAACGACAGCTTCATGAACGGAATCGTGCCGATGATCGAGACGGCATACACCGCCAGCGTGCGTCGATTGAAGCGTCCGTACTGGCCCTTGGGGTCGTACAGTTCGCCCACGTCGTACTGACCGCGGCATACCCAGTAGTAGTCGGCCAGGTTGATCGCGCTCCAGGGGATCAGCAGGTAGAGCTGCCCGATCAGGATGTCGGCGAAGAAGGTGTCGAAACGATATTGGGTGGCGATGGCGATCAGCGTTGCAGCCACGGTCAGCACTGCCATGACCGACGCTTTTGCAGTGGCCGTGACGTAGCGCAGCCCACCGAAGGCCCCGAAGATCGTGACCGTGGACATGTAGGCGCTGTACAGGCAGAGCACGTTGTACTGGATCACCCCGAGCGCGATCACGGCCAGCGCCAAGGGGGCCCAGGGGCCGAACAGCGTGGCGATGGCGGTTGCCGGGTCATGCCCCAGCATGGTGGGGATCGCAACGGCCACCAGGGCGCCCAGGGCCATCATGGCGAAAGAGCCCAGTGCGCAGCCGCAGTAGGTGGTCCAGAACGTGGTGCGTGTGTTGACGTGGGCCGGCAGGTAGCGCGAGTAATCCGCCACGTAGGGGCCGTAACCCAAGGTCCAGGAGGCCGCCTGCGCGACCACCAGGTTGAAGGCGGTC
Organism: Pseudomonas sp. QL9; assembly: GCF_041409665.1. Taxonomy (NCBI): domain Bacteria; kingdom Pseudomonadati; phylum Pseudomonadota; class Gammaproteobacteria; order Pseudomonadales; family Pseudomonadaceae; genus Pseudomonas; species Pseudomonas sp. QL9. Next base: position 310,591 of record NZ_CP166971.1, on the reverse strand, counting down.
AGCGAAAAGCCCGCGCTTGCTGTCGTCGTCGACATCGCGTCGCCGGGGTGCAGCAGGATCAGAACCAGCGCGCCGGCGAATACCAGCGTCGACATCAGGCTCATCCACGCCCCCAGGCGGTGGATCAGTTCGTAGCCCACGAAACCGATGACGAAGGTCAGTATGCCTACCACCACGATGGCCTGGTCATCGCCGATGGGCAGCAGCGCCTTCAAGGCATCGCGCATCAGCACGCCACTGGCGGCCAGGAACAGCACCGCCGCCGTGACCATCACCAGCAAGGGAATCGCCGCGCCGTAGACACCGAATTGCGCCCGGCTCTGAATCATCTGCGGGACGCCCAGGTGCGGGCCCTGGGCGGAGTGCGCGGCCATGAAGACGGTGCCGACGAGGTTGCCGATCAGCAGGCCGAGCACTGTCCAGGCGAAGCTCAACCCCGAGGCGATGCCCAGGGTGCCGACCATCAGCGCGGTCACCTGGAAATTGGAGCTGAACCAGATGGTGAACAATCGTCTGGGCGTGCCATAGCGCTCAGCGTGAGGGACAAACTCGATACTGCGCTTTTCAAGCTTCACGACCGACTCCTTATTCTTTCCCTCCGATTATCAATAGGTTATCGAGGGCTATTCGGCCTGGTCGCGAACATCTCGTAGCTACCAGCGACCGATGCGATAAGCGGTTTGTGCGCCCCTGGCGTCGCCAAGGACCTTCCTGCCGCACGAAGACGCCTGCAGTTGTTGGGCGTTCCCGTTCGATCTGACCCAGGGCTGGCTCCCGCCGCCGCCAGCTTCGAGGCGCAATCTGCTGGTGGTGGAGACAAGCGTCGGTCAGGAGCCGTCACAGGACTTTCCTCGTTTGCGAGCCGTTGCCAGCAGGCGGAAGGGCAGGGGGCACGAAGCCGTCTCCCTGAATTCGCAGGATGGTTGGGCGGTGCATGCCGTATCCAATGTCATGGAGATGCAGGGCCGCGGGGACTACGACCAGGCTAAAGCGGCGTTGACGCCTGAGAGCCCAGTCAACCGCGCCTGGAAAAAGCGTGCCGATCAGCTGGAAGGGGCGGCCGAGAATTCGTAGGTAGCGGGAGCGGATGCTTCGGGTCGGCAGCGCCACTGGCCAGAGGCAGCAGGACGCTCGATCCATGGATGGCAGGGCGTCCCTCCGGGAACGCGCGCTAGCTGGGGCGAAGCCGCAGCGGGTCCACCAATCCGGCCGCGATGGCCATGCCCACCAGGTCCGGCAGTGTCGCGGCCTGCATGCGCTTCATCACCCGCGCGCGGTAAAGGTCGACAGTCTTCACGCTGATTTCCAGCTGCTCGGCGACTTCGCGGCTGGTATAGCCGCGCACCAGCGGCAGGAACACGTCGCGTTCGCGGGGCGTCAATGCAGCCAGGCGTGCTTCCAGCTCGCCCAGCCCGGAACGGGAAGCATGCTGCCGCTCGCGAGAGCTGAGCGCCTGCTGCACGCTGTCGAGCAGCAACTGCTCGTTGTAGGGCTTTTCGACGAAATCCACCGCTCCCGCCCTGAAGGCGCGGATCACGATGGGCACATCGGCGTGGCCGCTGACGAAGATCACCGGCAGCTCGATGCCGCGCCGGCGCATCTCTTCCTGCACCGCCAGGCCGCCCAGCCCGGGCATCCGCACGTCGAGCAGGACGCAGCCGTGGGTATCGACCGGGCAGGCGTCGAGGAACTCGCGGCCACTGGTGAACGCCTTCGCCTTCAGGCCGACCGACTCCAGCAGCCAGACTGTCGAGTCGAGCATCCGCTGGTCATCGTCCACCACATACACCACCGCCGTTTCCATCTTTGTCTCCGTCATTGTTCGGTTTTCCCTGCCGGCAGCCGGCACTCCAGGCGCAGGCCTCCGGTGGCCGCGGCACGGGCATCCAGCGTGCCGCCAAAGCCTTCGACGATACCGCGACTCATCGACAGCCCCAATCCCAGCCCTTCCGGCTTGCTGGTGAAGAACGGCGTGAACATCTGCTCCAGCGTCGCATTGCTCGCCCCCGGACCTTCGTCCTCAACCCAGACGCACAGCCGTCCATCCTCCTCGCGGTGGCTACCGATACGCACTCCCGAGGGCTCGCCGGCATGCCGCTCGCGATTGGCCTCGACAGCATTACGCAGCAGGTTCAGGAATACCTGCTCCAGCAGCACGCGGTCGGCGTAGACGGGCGGCAGGCGCTCCGTCAACGCCTCGCTGATCGCCACCTCCGCACGGGCCGCCTCCCATGCGCACAGGCCCAGCGAGGTCCGCGCCACCTGGTTGAGGTCCAGGGCCTGCATGCGCCGCTGCCCCTTGCGCAGGAAGGCACGCAGACGGCGGATCACCTCCGAGGCGTGGGTGGTGTGCTCGACGATCCGCGCCAAGCCCTGGGCCACGCGCTGCGCCGCTTCCGGTTGGCTGTCGAGGTTCTTCAGGTAGCGCAGGCTGGCGCTGGCGTAGTTCATCACGGCGGCCAGTGGCTGGTTCATTTCGTGGGCGATGCCCGAGGCCAGTTCGCCGAGGGTCACCAGGCGCGCGGTGTGGGCCAGTTCGTCCTGGTGACGGCGCTGCTGGTTCTCGCGCAGTTCGCGTTCGGTCATGTCGCGAGCCACCAGCGAGTAGTAGCGCTGGCCGTCCGCCGCGCTGTGCGCCAGCAGGACCAGCGAGAGGGGCACGGTATGTCGGTCGTCGCCCGCGCGCAGCCGGCCTTCGGCACTCCATACGCCCTCGCGCCGGGCGGTCTCCCAGCCGTCATGCTCGAGCGCCGCGAGCAGGCCGTCGTCGAGTACCGTGGCGACGGACTCCGGCAGCGTCTCGCCGGCCAGCCTCAGGGCACGGCGCGCCGAGGGGTTCGCGTAGGTGATTCGCCCGGCAGGATCGACGAACAGCACCAGATCGGTATTGGCTTCGACGACCTCGGCCAACCGCCGCAGGCTTTCCTCGGCTCGCACTCGGGCGGTGATATCGCGGGAAACGCTGACCACCTCCATCACATGGCCGGTGTAGGTCTCGCGGATGGCACGGCTGGCAGTCTCGAACCAGAGGTAGTGACCGTCGCGATGGCGCAGGCGATAGGTCAGGGTCACGTAGCCGTCCTGCACCAACGCGTCACGGGTGCGATCGGCGACCCGCTGGCGGTCCTGGTCGTGGAGCAGCGGCAACAGTGGCTTGCCGCGCAGCTCTTCCGGCCAGTAGCCGAGCAGCGTCCAGGAGGCCGGCGACACATCGAGCAGGCGGCCATCGAGGGTGCGGCGGGAAATCAGGTCGGTGGTGTTCTCGATGATCTGCCGGTACAGCCGGCTGGCCTTGGCCGCTTCGCGCTGCTCGCGCAGTTGCGCGGTGACCTCACGACCGTGGGCCAGCAGTTGCCGCTCGGCTGGCATCGGCACGAAAGTCCAGAGGAACTGCCGGCCCTCGCGCTCGCCGACCACCTCGTGCACCGCTCGCCCTTGTTCCAGGCAGGTCTGCAGCAATTGCGCGTGGTTGCTCGGCAGCAGGTCGCGCGGATCGCTCCCGGGAAAGTCCGCGAGCAACTGGCGCATGGCCTGGTTGCAGTCGACCAGCGCGTCCGCGTCGTCCAGCACCAGGGCCGGCTGCGGATCGGCGCTGAGCAGCGGTGCAGCACGCCTGGCCCGATGAGCCAGGGCAAGCACTTCGCCGAGCAGCTCACCGATCCAGCCGAGCCAACCCTCGGCGTCCGGCCGGGCGCTTTGCAGCAGCAGCAACCCCAGCCCTCCGGCCCGCAACGGCAGGACCAGCGCCAGGCCCTGGCTCCAGCCTCCACGGTGCAGCCGACCGCTGAGCCAGCACGGCACCTCCAGCAGGTCCGGCAGCGGAAGCTGAGTGCGTTCGCCCAGGCGCCCGACCAGCGCCAGGTCATTGGCCTGCAGCGGATCGCCGCTGCCCGGCGGCAGGCGGGACGCGCCGGCTATCGCTTCGAAGCTCTGGCTGCGCGGCTGCCACTCGACGTAGAGCGCTCGCTCCACGCCCTCGCGTTCGAGGCAGAGTCGTTGCAAGGCGTCAGCCTGCACGGCGACGGGCGCCTGTTCACGGACCAGGCGCACCAAGGTGTTCAACTCGGACATGGGAGAGGCTCGAAGGGATTGCAGGTGAATATGGTATTTATACCATACACCTTAGGTTGTACTTCCATATAAAAGTCGACATTGCTATAAATCACCGCAATGACCGGGCGACAGCCTGCCGCACCGGTCACGACCCGCCTGCTGCCAAGCGCTCCACGGGTCACAACAGAACAATGAGCTAACAATCAGCCACAGGGTGTCCTCATGTCGATCTTCGAGCAGGGCCTGCCGCGCGCGGCCGTCAACCACATCGCGCTGTCGCCGCTGAGTTTCATCGAACGCACCGCCTCCGTTTATCCGGAGCGTACCGCCATCATCCACGGCAGCCTGCGCCGTACCTGGAAGGAAACCTACCAGCGCTGCCGCCGCCTGGCCTCCGCGCTTGCCGCCCGTGGTATCGGCCGTGGCGACACGGTGGCGGTGATGCTGCCCAATACCCCGCAGATGATCGAGGCGCACTTCGGCGTGCCGATGATCGGCGCGGTGCTCAACACCCTCAACGTGCGCCTGGATGCCGAAGCCATCGCCTTCATGCTGCAGCACGGCGAAGCCAAGGTGCTGATCACCGACCGCGAATTCCACGACGTGATCCACGCCGCCCTGGGCATGCTCGACCACCCGCCGCTGGTGGTCGACGTGGACGACCCCGAGTACGGCGAAGGCCAGGCCGTCAGCCCGCTGGACTACGAGGCGCTGCTTGCCGAGGGCGACCCGGAGTTCGCCTGGCAGTGGCCGCAGGACGAATGGGACGCCATCTCCCTCAACTACACCTCCGGCACCACCGGCAATCCCAAGGGCGTGGTCTACCACCACCGCGGCGCCTACCTGAACGCCCTGGGCAACCAGATGACCTGGTCCATGGGCCAGCACCCGGTCTACCTCTGGACCTTGCCGATGTTCCACTGCAACGGCTGGTGCTACCCCTGGACCGTCACCGCGCTGGCCGGCACCCACGTCTGCCTGCGCCGGGTCGATCCGCAGAAGATCCTCACGCTGATCCGCGAACACCAGGTCAGCCACCTGTGCGGCGCGCCCATCGTGCTCAACGCGCTGATCAACATGCCCGAGTCGGCCAAGGCCTCCATCGACCATCCGGTGCACGCCATGGTCGCGGGCGCGGCGCCGCCGGCCAAGGTGATCGGTGCCGTGGAGGAAATGGGCATCAAGGTTACGCACGTCTACGGTCTGACCGAGGTCTACGGCCCGGTGACGGTCTGCGCCTGGCACGAGGAATGGAACGAACTGACGCTGGACGAGCGCGCCCGCATCAAGTCCCGGCAGGGCGTGCGCTACCCGACCCTGGAAGGCGTGATGGTCGCCGACCCCAAGACCCTCGAGCCGGTACCGCGCGACGGCCTGACCATCGGCGAGATCTTCATGCGCGGCAACACCGTGATGAAGGGCTACCTGAAGAACCCCACGGCCACCGAGGAGTCCTTCGCCGGCGGCTGGTTCCACACCGGCGACCTGGCGGTCTGGCACCCGGACGGCTACGTGGAAATCCGCGATCGCCTCAAGGACATCATCATCTCCGGCGGCGAGAACATCTCCACCATCGAGGTCGAGGGTGTGCTCTACCGCCACCCGGCCGTGCTGGAGGCCGCCGTGGTGGCCCGCGCGGACGAGCGCTGGGGCGAAACGCCCTGTGCCTTCATTACCCTCAAGGGTGAGCACGCCGCGGTCGAGGCGCAGGAAATCATGAACTTCTGCCGCGAGCACCTGGCCGGCTTCAAGGTGCCGCGCACCGTGGTGTTCACCGAATTGCCCAAGACGTCCACCGGGAAGATCCAGAAGTTCGTCCTGCGCGACTGGGCAAACGCCCTCTGACCCGACCTTTCGCCTGCCATTGCGCGCTCCCTCCATGGGGGAGCGCCGGAGTCCGCCATGCCTGACTACAACGCTCCCCTGCGCGACATGCGCTTCCTGCTCGATGAAGTGTTCGACGCCTCTGCCCTCTGGGCTCGCCTGCCGGCGCTGGCCGAGCGCATCGACGCCGACACCGCCGATGCCATCCTCGAGGAGGCGGCGAAAATCACCAGTGGCCTGCTAGCCCCGCTCAACCGCAGCGGCGACGAGGAAGGCGTGCAGTTCATCGACGGTGACGTGCGCACGCCCGCCGGCTTCCGCGAGGCCTACGCGACCTACGCCGAAGGTGGCTGGGTCGGGCTGGCGGGCAACCCCGAGTACGGCGGCATGGGCATGCCGAAGATGCTCTCGGTGCAGTTCGAGGAAATGATGTACGGCGCCAACGCCAGCTTCAGCCTCTACTCCACTCTCTCCGCCGGCGCCTGCCTGGCGCTGGACGCCCATGCCGACCTGGCGCTCAAGACCACTTACCTGCCGAAGATGTACGCAGGCGAATGGGCCGGCTCCATGTGCCTGACCGAGCCCCACGCCGGCACCGACCTGGGGCTGATCCGCACACGCGCCGAGCCGCAGGCCGACGGCAGCTACCGCATCACCGGCACCAAGATATTCATCACCGGCGGCGAGCAGGACCTCACCGACAACATCGTCCACCTGGTGTTGGCCAAGTTGCCCGACGCCCCGGCCGGCTCGCGGGGCATCTCGCTCTTCCTGGTGCCGAAAGTGATGGTCAACGAAGACGGCTCGCTGGGTGCGCGCAACGCCGTTTCCTGCGGCTCGGTCGAGCACAAGATGGGCATCAAGGCCTCGGCTACCTGCGTGATGAACTTCGACGGCGCCACCGGCTGGCTGGTGGGCGAGCTGAACAAGGGGCTGGCGGCGATGTTCACCATGATGAACTACGAGCGCCTGTCCATCGGCATCCAGGGCATCGGCTGCGCCGAGATGTCCTACCAGAGCGCCGTGGCCTACGCCCGCGAACGCCTGCAGAGCCGCGCCGCCACGGGCCCGGTGGCGAAGGACAAGGCCGCCGACCCGATCATCGTGCACCCCGACGTACGCCGCATGCTGCTGACCATGAAGGCCCTGACCGAAGGCGGTCGCGCCTTCTCCACCTACGTGGGTCGGCAACTGGACCTCGCCAAGTACGCCGAAGACGCTGCCGAACGCGAAACCGCCCAGGCGCTGGTGGCGCTGCTGACACCGGTCGCCAAGGCCTTCTTCACCGACACCGGACTGGAAAGCTGCGTGCACGGCCAGCAGGTGTTCGGCGGCCACGGCTTCATCCGCGAATGGGGCCAGGAACAGTTGGTGCGCGACGTGCGCATTGCGCAGATCTACGAGGGAACCAACGGAATCCAGGCGCTGGACCTGCTCGGCCGCAAGGTGGTTGCCGACGGCGGCCAGGCGCTTGCCCTGTTCGCCGGGGAAATCCGTACCTTCGCCGATGCTGCCGACCACGCGGCCATGGGCGCCTTCAGCGTGCCGCTGCTGCATGCGCTGGACCTGCTCGAATCCGTCACCCGCCACGTCCGCGAGCGCGCCGCGAGCCAGCCACAGGAAATCGGCGCGGCCTCGGTGGAGTACCTGCACCTGTTCGGCTACACCGCCTATGCCTACATGTGGGCGCGCATGGCGCAGGCCAGCCTGGGCAAGGGAGACGACTTCCACGACGGCAAGCTGGCCACCGCTCGCTTCTACTTCGCCCGCCTGCTGCCGCGTATCGAGTCCCTGGCGAGTTCGATCCGCGCCGGCAGCGACAGCCTGTTCGAGCTGCGTGCCGAGCAGTTCTGAATTTCAGTTGAGCGTGATTGCGTGGCCAGTCGTCAATGTTGGCCACGCTTTTTTCTTGATGGCAGTTCTTCCGGCCGATGCAAGCAGGCTTCCAGCGCGGTATCGGCTCAGTACCTGTCGGCCGCAATGCTGGCCAGGTTCACCGGCACCATCACTGCGGCGTACTCGGAGAAGCCGAGGTGGAAGTAGTCGGCGGAGACGATGTTCACCCGGTTCGACACCACCAGCGGCAGGCTCGCGGTGTCGGCGATGACGGGCGGCCATGACGAACGCAAGGATGGCGGCGCGGGAGAAGCGCAGAGCCAGCAGCATGGAGATGACGATGGACGTGAGGATCAGCGCCGCGCCGTCGTTGGTGAACAGCGCCGAGCAGCACGCAGAAGGCAAACAGGCGCCGGCCGTGGTGCCGGCAGAACGCAGGCCCAACTCATCCTACGGGGTGCCGGTGGAGGGTGGAGCGCGCAAGGCCTGCTCCAGCGCCTTGGCGGCTTCGGCTATCGATTGCTCGTCGTAGGGCGCGAAGCCCATCACCAGGCCGGGCGGGCGTGGCGTTACGCAGTAGCGCGACAGTGGCAGCACGTCGATGCCAGCGGTATTGAGGCGGGCGAAGGCGTCGGCTTCCGTGTGGGCTTCGAGGGTGCAGGCGATGTCCAGGCCGGCGCGGACCTCCGGCACGCGGATCAGCCCTTGCCAGTGACGCTGCGCGGCCTCTGCGAAGACTTCGGCGCGGGTCGCGTAGAGCTTGCGCATGCGCCGCACGTGACGGTCGAAGTGGCCTTCGCGGATGAAGTCGGCGAGCACTGCCTGGCCCAGGCTGTTGGCGTGCCGGGCGGTGAGGGCGGTGGCGCGGGTGAAGGGCTGCACCAGTTGCTCCGGCAGCACCAGGTAGGCCAGGCGGATCGCCGGGAACAGCAGCTTGCTGAAGGTGCCGGCGAGGATCACCGAACTGCTCGCGCCGGGCAGCGAACGCAGTGCCGGGATCGGCTTGGCGATGAAGCGGTACTCGCTGTCGTAGTCGTCCTCGAAGATGTAGGCGCCGCTTTGTGTCGCCCAGCGCAGCAGCGCCAGGCGCCGCGCCGGTGACATCTCCACGCCCAGCGGCGCCTGGCGCGAGGGGCTGACGCAGGCGAGGCAGGCGTCCGCCGCCTGGCGGATGCCGTCTTCCACGCGCAGGCCCTGGGTGTCGACCGGCACGTCCACCCGGTTCACCCCGGCAACTTCCAGCAGCTGCCGCGCGCCGGGGTAGCCGGGGTCTTCCAGCCACACTCGCTCGCCCGGCGGGACCAGCAGGCGCAGGCACAGGTCCAGCCCCTGCTGCACGCTGCCGAGGACGAGGATCTGCTCGGCGCTGGCATGCACGCCGCGGGCGATGTGCAGGTACTCGGCGATCGCCTCGCGCAGGGCGGGGAGGCCGGCCGGGTCGCCGTCGAGCAGCAGGCTCGAACGCGAGGCGCGCAGGTGTTGCTGGTGCAGCTTGCGCCAGAGGTCCATGGGGAAGCTGCGGACATCGCCGCGGTGCGGGAAGAACGGCCGCGTGCCCGGCGCCACCGCGCGCTTGGCGAAGACCGGCGAGATCGATTCCAGGCGCTCGATCCAGGGCGTACGTGGTGCCGCCCGCGGCGTTTCGCTGCCGGGCGTCACCTTGCGCTGCACGTAGCCGCTGCGCAGGGTCGCATCCGGCAAAACGGCACTGACGCGGGTGCCGCTGCCGGTGCGCGACTCCAGGTAGCCCTCCGACAGCAACTGCTGGTAGGCCGCCTGCACGGTGCCGCGCGCCAGGCCGTAGTGCTCGGCCAGCGCGCGGGTGCTGGGCAATGTGCTGCCGGCCGGCAGGCGGCCGCCAAGGATGCAATGGCGCAGGGCGTCGTACAGCCAGCGCTGTAGCCCGGCGCCTGGCTCGGGCTCGCCGAGGGGCAGGGACAGCACCAGCGGGGCGGCTTTGTGGGCAGGCATGGCGGGGCTCCTGAAGTGGACCAGTCATGTTAGTGCGAAATGGATCAATACACGATCCACTTGTGCTCGCAGAATCGGCTCCGTGGTACGGCGAAGCCCGCCGGATCTTCTCTCTCTTCCCCCCTCTTCAGGAGCGAGCCATGCAACAGCGAATTCTGATTATCGGCGCCGGTTTCGGCGGTCTCTGGAGCGCCCTGAGCGCGCAACGCCTGCTGGACCTGCACAAACGCACGGACGTCGCCGTCACCCTGCTCGCGCCCCAGGCCGAGCTGCGCATCCGCCCGCGCTTCTACGAACCCGACCTGAGCACCTGCAGCGCCCCGCTGGGCGAGCTGTTCGACGCGGTGGGCGTGGACTTCGTGCGTGGCAGCGCCACCGGCATCGACAGCCAGGCGCGCCGGGTCACCTACGTCAACGGCAGCGGCCAGGCGGGCGAGCTGCACTACGACCGGCTGATCGTCGCCACCGGCAGCGAAGTGGCGCGTCCGGCCAGCGCCGGTATCGACCGCCATACCTTCGATGTCGACAGCCTGGAGTCGGCGCTGAAACTCGAAGCCCATCTGCTCGGCCTCGCCGCCCTGGCCGACAGCCCGGCGCGCAACACTGTGGTGGTGGTCGGCGGCGGCCTGACCGGCATCGAAGGCGCCACCGAGATGCCCGCCCGGCTGCGGGCGATCCTTGGCGAAGACGTGGCGGCGCGGGTGATCGTCATCGACCCGGGCCAGCGCGTCGGCGCGGCTTTCGGCGACGGGATCGCCGAAGTGGTCGCCCGGGCCAGCGACAGCCTGGGCATCGAGTGGCGCCTCGGTGAGCAGGTCGCCGCGGTGGACGAGGGCGGCGTGACCCTCGGCAGTGGCGAGCGCATCGAGGCGCTCACGGTGATCTGGTCGGCCGGCATGAAGGCCTCGCCGCTCACCGCGCAGATCGACGCCCCGCGCGACGGACGCGGCCGCCTGCACGTGGACCGCAACCTCAAGGTGCTCGGCCAGGAGCGCATCTACGCCAGCGGCGATACCGCCTACGCGGCTTCGGACGATATCGGCAACTTCGCCCTGATGAGCTGCCAGCACGCCATCGCCCTGGGCCGCTCGGCGGGCAACAACGCCGCCGCCGACCTGCTGGGCGTGGCGCCCATCCCCTATAGCCAGCCCAAGTACGTGACCTGCGTCGACCTCGGCGCCTGGGGCGCGGTGTACAGCGAGGGCTGGGACCGCAAGGTGGTGCTGGTAGGCGATGAGGCCAAGCAGCTGAAGATGCAGATCAACACCCAGTGGATCTACCCGCCGGCGGCCGACCGCGCGCAAGCACTGGCCGCGGCGGACCCGCTGATCCCGGTCGTCGCCTGACGTCGGGCAATGCCAGCCAGGCCCCGGAGGGTTATCGCCCTCCGGGGCCTTTTTTCGTGCGCCGAAGGTTGCTGTTCGCGCGGGTGGGCGGAATTGCCCGGTGGTTGATACAGCGCTGCTCGAATGTGTCCGGATCGATGCAGTAAGGCGCATTTCGCCGGTTTTTTGTAAGCGAATCTCGACTGAGATCGTCGGCGACTGTCCGTATCATTCGCCGCCAGCAACGGTGGCCAAGCAGCGCCCCGCATCAATGTGATTCGCGAGGGACCAGGGCATGCGCTTGAACGACGAAGACATCCACATCCGCAAGCTTTTCCCGACCCCCGTGGCCAGCTACTGGCTTGCCGATAGCGACAGCCTCAATCGCGAACTCAAGGCGCGCATCCTCGCGCGGCGCGCTGCCACGCCGGGCGTCACGCACAGCAACAAGGGCGGCTGGCAGTCGGACGGTGACTTCGCCGAATGGGCGGGCGAGGCCGGTCGACGCCTGCTGGATACGGCCTGGTGCCTGGCGAGCAGCCTTACCGCCATGCACCTGGACGGCAGCGGGCTGGTCCACTACGAGCAGCAATGGCAGTACAACGTCTGGGCCAACATCAACCGGCAGGGCGACAGCAACGTCCTGCACGGCCATCCCGGCGCCTTCTGGTCCGGGGTCTACTGGGTCGAGGATGGCGGTCGCGCGGCGGACCCGGCGGTGGACGGCGACCTGGAATTCCAGGACCCGCGCGGCATGCTGCCGTCGATCTACCGCCCGGAGCTGCGGATGCGCATCGAGGAATGCCTGAGCGCGGGCTATTGCACCAGCGAGGCGGCGAGCAGCGGGCGGATGCTCATGTTCCCGTCCTGGCTGCTGCACCGCGTGCGGCCGTACCTGGGGCAGGGCGAGCGCATCTCGGTGGCCTTCAACTTCGGCGTCTGAGGCGGCTACGGCTACCCGCAGCTACTGCGCGGGGATGGTCACCAGCGGAGCCTTCTCGCTGCTGCCGGTTTCGGCCAGGGTGAAGAAGAACATGACCGCACCCAGTGCGCGCTTGGCGGCCAGGTCGCTGTCTTCGATCCAGTACCAGTAGTCCCGGTAGGGTACGGCGGCGTAGGCATGCTTCGGCCTTTCCTTGCCGCTGCGAATATGGATGCGCGAGCCCGAACTGTTCGCCTCGCCATCCTGGAAGGTCGGCAGTGCGCTGTGCTCGTCGAGATGCTCCTGCGGAACGTCGATGTAGCTGGAGAAGGCGGTCATGATCTGCAGCAGCGAGCGGCTGCTGACAGCCAGCTCGTCGTTTTCGCCGCGCACCGGTGAATAGCGGAGGATGAAGTGCTGGCGATCCTCGGGCAGGTGGAGCAGGGTGCGCAGCTCCTTCTGCTTGGCGAGGATCTCCGGCGCGACGTCGTTGCGCCGCATGAACAGCACGGCGGTCCTGCCCTTGACCTTGTCTTCGTCCACGCGCATGCCGACCGCGCCGGCGGCCTGGATTTCGCGCATCAGCTGGAGCACGCGGATGAACTCGGGGTCCGCCTCGCGGATATTGCCCGCCACCGCCGAGCGATTACGTACGCCATTGAGCGAGTCCACGGTCAGGCCGAGGATGAAGTCCGCCGCATAGCCCGATTGCAGCATGGAGAAGATGTTCTTCGGGTCGATGGGGGTGACCAGGCCGGCGAGGAAGCGCTCGCCGGTCAGGGGCACGTAGGTGATGGTCGGGCGGTCGGTGTACTTGGCGGTGGCGCCGAGCAGCACGCTGTTGCCTTGCACCGCGTCCGCCGAGGAGATCTGCCCGCCCAGGCTGCCGCCGGTTTCCAGGGAATAGCCAGCGACGATCGAGGCCACGTCGACGAACACCGGCAGGTCCATGTAGCGCAGCTTGACGATATTCAGCAGCGTCTGCTGTTTCCAGGAGTCGGCCACCGCCGAGCTGTAGTCGAAGCGGTCCACGGCCACCGTGCCCGGCCCCATGTGGCTGCATGCGCCGAGGGCCAGGAGGGCGGCCAGGCTGGCGGCCGGCAGTACGCTGCGAAGTGGCGCCCGGCGGGGCGGCAGGAGCGCCACCTATTCTTCCTCGTTCAGCACTTTCACGCGCCCGGCGCGTGCCGCTTTGACCAGTACCGCGTGGTCGCGCTCGGTCTGGTCCGCGTAGAGCAAGGCGAAATCGCCCAAGGCCTCGTCGAAGGCGTCCCCGTTGCCGAGGTAGCCGGAAATGGTTGCGGCGTCGCCGGACTTGGCGTGGGCGCGCGCGAGGGTGAGACCGCAGAGGTCCGCATAGCGCTCCAGTTGGGAAGCCGTGATGTGCTCGACCGGTATGGAGAGCTTCATGTCGCGCAATTGCCGCACGAAGAAGTCGCGCCTCGCGCGGCCGCTCGTCCAACCGAGGAAGATGTCGCTGGACGACTGCATCAGGCGCTGTCCCATGACCACGCGCTGGCCCTGGTTCTCGTACTGGCATTTGCCGGCGTAGGGTTCCAGCACGGAACGGCAGGACTCCTTGATCTGCAGGATCAGCGGATGGTTCTCCTCCGAGAACAGCAGCACGATGAAGCAGCGCGTGCCGACGCTGCCGATGCCCACGACCTTGAGCGCGGCATCCACCATGTGATAGCGGTCGAGCAGCACGCGGCGTTCGTCGGAGAGGCTACGGCGATACAGGACCAGGGCCTCGTGTGCACGCTTCATGAACCCGGGGTCGGCAACGTGCTGGATGACCGGCGGCTGGTCGACGATGCGCGGATGCCCGGCGATCTGTCCGGCGATCTTCGGGAAGACGCTTTCCATAACCCGCTCACGGGCGCGGTCGATCAGCTGCTGACGGAACTTGCGCACCTTGGCGTCGGGGGCCATCTCCAGCAGCGTCTGCGCATCGAGACGCGAATACCACACCTCCAGCGGGCTCATCTTCGAGTAGGTACGCAAGTTCTCGCGGTAGGAACGCGCGCAGGCGACTGCGGCGTCACGGGCGCGCGCATCGGAGACGCTGCTGTCGCGCGCCGCCACGGCGAAGCTTGCGGCCAGGCGCTTGACGTCCCATTCCCAGGGCGCCGGCAAGGTTTCGTCGAAGTCGTTGAGGTCGAATACCAGGTTGCGCTCAGGGGTCGCGAACAGTCCGAAGTTGAGCAGGTGGCAATCGCCGCAGGCCTGCAAGCGCACGCCGATGTCCGGCCCCATGGCCAGGTCGTGGGCCATCAGCGCCGCCGAACCGCGCAGGAAGGTGAAGGGCGTGCGCAGCATGCGCCCGTAGCGGATCGGCACCAGTTCCTTGAGCCGGTCGCGGTTGGACTTTTCCAGGATGGCGATGACGTCGCGCTGGCGGCCGGGTGCCTTCCACTTGGCATGGTTCTCGCGAGGGACCTTGTCGCGCAATTGCTTGCCGATGGCCAGGCGCTCCTCGCGGGAGCGGAATACCGGCGTCGGCAGGGACTTCTTGCTGGTGTTCTTGTGGGTGGATTTCTTATGGCTGGCCATGATGCTGTCGTCACCGATGCGCAGGGGAACGGGTTCGTGGCGAAACCCGGTCTCTTCAAGCTAGATCAATTCTGTCCTGCCAGCGCACACCGGCCTGCACCCTTGCGAGCGAACCTCTGCCTGCCTTGATCCGGATCATCCGCGATGAGCGCGCCTCAGCCAGTCGAGTACCGGCGGGAATACCCGCGAGCGCGACGGACAGTCCGGCGTGGCGAGCAACTGCGGGAGCAGATAGCCGACTTCCGCCTCGCCGGTGGTGCAAGGCGTCGCCATCGGTTCTTGCAGGTATTCGTCTTCCCAGTAGGGCAACCGCTCCGCCGTATGCATAGGGTTATCTCCTCAGAGGTCCAGGACCAGCGGCTTCACGCCGCCTTCGTCTTGCGCCGGCACCGCGCAGCAGATCAGCACCGAGCCGGGCTCGGGCATTTCCGCCGGCGGTACCGGGTAGTGCACCTGGCCGCTGACCAGCCGCGTCTTGCAGGTGCCGCAGGAGCCGCCACGGCAGCTGAAATCGGGGTTCAGGCCGCGGCTTTCGGCCAGCTCCAGCAGGCTGCCGCCGTCCGGTTGCCAGCGCGCTTCCTTGGCTGAAGCAGAGAAGTACACCGGCACCGGGACGCTCGCCGCCGGGGGCTGCGGCGGTGTGGCGAGGTGCGTCTGGTCGCTGCGCCGCAGGGTCGAGGGGCCGAAGGTTTCGGCGTGGATGCGCGCGTCGGCGATGTTCAGCGCGCGCAGGCCGTCGTAGAGCGACTGGGTGAATTCCCCCGGGCCGCACAGGTAGAAGTCGTAGTCGTCCAGCGGCAGGTGGGCCTTGATCGCGGCGATCTCCAGGCGCCCGGCGAGTTCGTAGTCGCGGCCTGCGACCGCATCGTCGTCCGGAGCACTCAGCGCACGCAGGACCTGCAGCCGATCCGGGCAACCCTGGCGCAGCGCGTCGACTTCCTCGCGGAACGGCAGCTGGCGCAGATTGCGTGCGGACTGGAACAGGTGGATGCGCCGCTCGCCGCCTTGCGCCACCAGCTCGCGCAGCATCGACAGCAGCGGGGTGATGCCGACGCCCGCACCGATCAGCACCACCGGGCGGCTGGAATCGTCGGCCAGGGTGAAGCGGCCGGTGGGCGCGCGAACCTGCAGGCGGTCGCCGACCCGCACCTGCTCGTGCAGGTGGCGCGAGGCCAGGCCCTGGGCCTTGACGCTGATGCGCAGCTCACCGTCCGAGGGTGCGCTGGAAAGGCTGTAGGTACGCACCAGCGCCTGATCGCCGATCTGCAGGCGCATGGGCAGGTGCTGCCCCGGCGCGAAGCTCACCGGCGTGTCGTCACTGGGTTGCAGGTAGAAGGAGCGGATCGCCTCGCTTTCCTGTTCCACGCGCACCACCCGCCATTCCTGCCACTGTTGGCGCTGTTCGCGGCTGGCCAGCTTGGCGTCGGCCTCGGCCCAGGTGCCGGTCATCAGGCTGGTCGGCGCGTAGTCCTGGAAATCCCAGCGGATCGACAGCGCGCCGGGGCGCAGCACGGCCTGCTGCACGTCGAGGGTCCAGATGCGTTCGGCGCCTTCGAAGGCGGTTATCAGCGGGCTGTCGAACAGCAGCTCGGTGCGTCCGTAGACCTGCAGCACATCGCCGCTGGCGAAGTCGACGAAGAGCAGCCCGGCCTGCGGATTGCTCCTGAGGTTGCCCAGGGTGTTGAAGTGCAGGTTGCCGGCGTAGTCGGGGATGGTCAGGCGGTTGCCCTCGACGCGGACGAAGCCGGGGCGGCCACCGCGATGGGAGACGTCCACCGAGCGTTGCCCGTCCTCGTGCTCGACGTAGCTGGCGACGAAGAAGGTGTCGGCGTTGCGGATTCTTTGCGCCAGTGCCTCGTCCAGCGCGGTGAAGTCCTGACGCGCCGAGCGCTGGCTGGCCGGGCGTTCGTCGCGATGCCATTCGCGGCGCTGAATGTACTGCGGGCAGTTGCCGAAGGACTGCTCGACCGCGACAGCCAAATGCCCCTCGTCGGCCTGCTGCAGGATGCCGTTCATGCGGTTGCGCCGCCGGGTGTGCAGCTCGATGCCCAGCAGGCCGATGGCGTTGCCTGGCTGCAGGCCGCTGGCAGCGGGGTCTTGCGCGTCGAGTGCGGTTTCCAGCAGCAGGCGTTTCGGATCGGGCGAGGTGACGAAGCCTTCCGGCCCTTCGAGCAGCGTTGCCCACGGGCGGCCCTGCTCATCCACCGCGCCGGCGATGATGAACGGCAACTGGTGATAGAACTCGCGGTGCTGGTCGGGCATGTAGTCGCGGATCACCTTCTGGCCGAAGACTTCCATGCGTTCGGCCACGCCGACCCGTTCCTGGATCGCGCGTTCACCGGCATGCCAGGGCGAGTGGCGGTGCTTGGGAAGATGCTCCATGGCGGACACCTCGCGGGGAGGCTGCCGGGCGGCCCCGGCAGCGGGCGAATGGACTCAGATGGCCAGCAGGCCGGCGGCGGTGCGCTGCATCGGCACGAAGCCGGGCAGGGCCTCGATGCGTGCCAGCCAGGCGCGCAGGTGCGGGTAGTCCTGCAGCGATACGTTGCCTTCCGGCGCGTGGGCGATATAGGCGTAGTTGGCGATGTCGGCGATGGTCGCGCTGTCGCCGGCGAGGAAGGGCGACTTCGCCAGCTCGCTTTCCATCACCTGGAACAGCGCATGGGCGCGGGCGAGGACTTCCTCGGCGTTGAAGCGCGCGCCAAACACAGTGATCAGCCGCGCGGCGGCCGGGCCGAAGGCAAGCTGGCCAGCGGCCACCGACAGCCAGCGCTGCACCCGGGCGGCGCCCAGCGGGTCTTCCGGCAGCCAGCGGCCGTTGCCGTATTTCTTCGCCAGGTAGACGAGGATGGCGTTCGAGTCACTGACGACGGTGCCGTTGTCGTCGATCACCGGGACCTGGCCGAAGGTGTTCAGGGCGAGGAATTCGGGGTGCTTGTGCGCGCCCTTGGCGAGATCGACGAAGACCAGTTCGGTGGGTTGCTGCAGCAGCGAAAGCAGCAGCTCGACGCGGTGCGCGTGACCGGACAGCGGGTGGCGGTAGAGCTTGATGGCGTGCGACATGCGAGTGACTCCGTGGCAAGTGGGGGAAGGCAGCGCCGAGTCAGTGTCTCGCGCTGATGGGACCATGCTGCGCCCACAGGCGTTTTCGCAGAATCGCCAGGGCCGGCAATCCAGCGTTTCAGAAATCGCAAGAATGTCAGCCGCGCAGGGCCGGGTGGGCGCGCAGGCGCGGCACCACGAAGTCGAGGAAGGTGCGCACGCGGGCGGCGGCGCGGCGGCCCTCGCGGTAGATCAGCTGGGCGGGCAGGGCGGGGCCGGCGAAGTCTTGCAGCAGTGCTTCGAGCTGCCCGCTACGCAGTTCCTGATGCGCCTCGTGGCTGAGGCAGCGGGCCAGCCCCTGGCCCAGGGTCGCGGCGCGGATCGCCGCCTGGACCGTGCTGCAGGTCAGGCGAGGCGCGAGGCGCACTGAACGGGCCGCTTCCTGCTGGCGGAAGCGCCATTCGCTGCTGGCGTGGACGGCACTCACGGCGATGCACTGGTGCGCCTTGAGCGCGTCGAGCGTCGTCGGTCGCCCGTGGCGTGCCAGGTAGTCCGGGGCGGCGCAGACGACGGGCCTCACCTGGCCGACCGGCAGGGCGAAGCCGGAGGAGTCGGGCTGGTGGCCGATCACCAGGGCCACGTCGATGCCGTCCTCCAGCAGCCGCGGTGGTTCCTCGTGGACCTGCAGGCGCAGGCGCACCTCGGGGAAGGCGGCGAGGTAGTCGAGGGCGATGGGGGCGAAGACCTGATCGGCCATCAGCAGCGGCACCGAGACCGTCAGCTGCCCGGCCGGATGCGCGTGCAGGCCGGCGGCCGAACTTTCCGCCTCGGCGAGCGCCAGGAGTATCTGCCGGCAGCTCGCGGCGAAAGCTTCTCCGCTGTCACTCAGGCTGACCCCGCGCGGGCCGCGCAGCAGCAACTCGCAGCCCAGGCGTGTTTCCAGCGCGGCGACGACGCGCATCACTGTCGCAGTGGACAGCTTCAGCAGCCGCGCACCGGCGGCCAGGCTGCCGGTGCGCGCCACGGCATCGAACACCTGCATTTCGCGATAGCGGTCCAAGGACTACTCCCGCGCGGCCAGGCGTAGCGCCGGGTCGTTGCGCAGGCGCTCGGCGCAATACTCGATGAAGGCGCGAACCTTGGCCGAGGCCCGCGCGCCGCCCGGCTGCAGCAGGTGGATGGGCAGCGGGGCGATGGAGAAGGCGTCGAGGACGATCTCCAGCTCACCGCGGGCGACGGCGTCGGCGACCTGGTAGGACAGCACGCGGGTGAAGCCCCAGCCCAGCTTCGCCGCGTGGATGGCGGCATTGTTCGAGGTGACCACGAAGCGTGCCTGTGGACGCAGGGTGACGGCGCCGTCCGCTGTGACGAACTGCCAGTCGGTGAGCAGGGTGCTGGAGGCGGACATCACCACCGGCGCGTCGAGCAGGTCGGTGGGGGTGGCCGGGCGGCCGACCTTGTCGAGAAAGGCCGGGGCGGCGCAGATGACCGGGCGGATCTCGCCGACCTTCAGCGCGTTCATCTCGCCCTCCGGCAAATGGCCGATGCGCACGGCGACGTCGACGCCTTCGTCGATGAGGTTCACCAGGCGGTCCACCAGCAGCGCGTGCACCGACACCTCGGCATGGGCGGCGAGGAACTCGGCGATCAGCGGCACCATGTACAGCTCGCCGAACAGCACCGGCGCCGTCACCGTCAGGTTGCCGCGCGGGCGCAGCGCGCTGCCGGCGGCCAGCTCCTCGGCTTCCTCCAGCTCCTGCAGGATGCGCCGGCAATCCTCGGCGTAGCGCCGGCCCGCCTCGGTCAGCCGCACGCTGCGGGTGCTGCGCGCCAGCAGCAGGGTGCCCAGGCGCTCCTCCAGCGCGGCGATGGCGCGGGTCACGCTGGGCGGCGACAGGCCCAATTGCTTCGCCCCGCCGGCGAAGCTCTCCGCCTCGGCCACCGCCAGCAGCACCTTCATTTCCTGGAACCTGTCCATGCCTCACCACTTCGCGCCGTGAACTCTTCGGGATGCCGGGGAACATAGTTGGTCCTTGGCATCCCGCCAATCTCCGGCGGCGGGCGATTCGGCAAATCGCTCGTCATTTCTGACCGGCACGGACAGATAACGCACCCCGCGGACAGAATGCGCAGCCATTTGGCTTTGCCGGCGTCCTGTCATATTCGATAGCGGATCGCCACCGAAAGTAGCCCGCTCAATCCGCATTTCCATCGACGAGGCTACACCGTGCTAAATCGAGTTCTCTGCTGTTCGCTGTCCGTTCTCAGCCTGTCCATCGCTACCGCCCAGGCCACCGAGACCTACACCCTCGATACCCCGCGCCTGACCGGCATCGACAACTTCCGCGACGTGGCCGGCACCACCACCGCGTACACCACCCGCAACGACGGCACCATGCGAGCGGGCGTGTTCTACCGCTCCAACGCGCTGACCCCGTCGGCCGCCGACCTGGCCACGCTGAACACCCTGGGCATCAAGGAAGTCTTCGACCTGCGCACCGCCAGCGAGATCGCGTCTACGCCCGACACCCTGCCCAGCGGGGCGAGCTACCAGAACATCGACATCATTGGCAGCGCCACCTCCGGAGCCGACATCACCAATATCTCCGTCACCAGCGCCGCCCAGGCGATCGAGATGATGGAACAGACCAACCGCTCCTTCGTCAGCGATGCCGGGATGCGCAGCCAGTTCGCCACGCTGTTCAACGAGCTGGCATCGGCCGACGGCGCGGCGCTGTTCCACTGCACCGCCGGCAAGGACCGCACCGGCTGGACCGCCGCCGTGCTGCTGAGCATCGCCGGGGTGGACAGCGCGACCATCATGTCCGACTACCTGGCCACCAACGAATACACCGCCGCCCGCGTTGCCGCGACCCTGGCGCAGATGCCGCCGAGCATGGCGGCTATCTACGCGCCGCTGCTCGGCGTGCAGGCCAGCTACCTGCAGGCCGGCCTGGACCAGGTGGTCGCCGAGTACGGCAGCATGGACAACTACCTCAAGGAAGGCCTGGGCCTGTCCCAGGAAACCATCTACGTGCTGCGCGGCAAGATGGTCTACTACAGCAGCCTGCCTGGCACCGCCGGCCTTTCCGGCAACGCCGCCGCCGGTGCGCAATTGCTGCTGCAACTGCAGAACAGCAGCCTCTCGGGCAACTACACGGCGTACAACTACTACCTGCAATCGGCTATCGACGCCGGCACCCTCGGCGGCGTGGAATCCACCGTCGGTGGCCAGGTGCACGCCGACGCCGCCAGCTACCTGCTGCGCCAGGACGCGCTGATCGACCGCGCTGCCGCCCCCTATACCAGCGGCACCGACCTGAAGACCGGCCAGCGCCGCCTGTGGACCACCACCCTGGCCGGCTACCAGGGCAACGACGGCTCGTCCCAGGCCGCAAGCAGCAACGAGCACACCCAGGGCACCATGATCGGCCTGACCCAGCGCTTCTCCGATCAGCTCAGCGCCACCGCCGGTTTCGGCTACAGCCGTGGCAGCGTGGGCGGGGCGGGTGGCAAGGTGGACACCGACCTGACCTTCCTCCGCGCGGGCGCGCGCTTCGCCCCTGGCAGCCTGGAGCAGGGCCTGTTCGTCGATGCCGACCTCAGCGCCGGCTGGCTGGATTACGACAGCAAGCGCGAACTGGGTGGCGGCCTCGGCACAGCCAAGGGCGACAGCCACGGCACACTAAGCGGCGGCAGCGCGTCGCTGGGTTACCGCATCCCGGTGAAGGACGCGATCCTCGAACCGAGCCTGGGCGTACGCATCAGCCACCTGGACCTGTCCGGCTTCCAGGAGAAGGGCAGCGAGCTGGCGCTGGACGTCGACGGCATCGAGCAAACCCGCCGCAGCGCCATCGCCAACCTGAAGGTGAGCTTCATGCCGGTCGCACTGAGCGGCGGCTGGCAGCTGGTGCCGGGCATCGACCTGGGCTATGACCACGCGCTGGGCGACTACAAGGTCAACAGCGACGGCCACCTGCTGGGCCTGGACGTAGCCCAGCGTGCGGCCTTCGACAACCGCGACCAGGTCAGCGCCGCGGTCAACGCCATGGCCAGCCTCGGCGACCTGAGCGTGGGTGCGGAAGTCGGCGCCCTCGGCGGCAGCGGCAGCCACGGCTACAGCGGCAGCCTCAAGGCCAGCTACCAGTTCTGATCGACCACGTCGCCCGATCCGCCGGCATCCCCACGGCGGATCGGGCGGGTTTCGGCAAGGGCGCGCTGCCTCACCGGCAGCGCGCCCTTATCGTTTGGGCTACGCGCGGCCCTTGCGCAGGTCCGCCGGGCTGACCCCGTAGGCGCTCTGGAAGTACTGGCAGAAGCGCCCGAGGTTGCTGAAGCCCAGGCCCAGCGAGATATCGCGGATGGACTGCGGCGAATCTTCCAGCAACGCGGCGTGCGCCCGCTCCAGGCGCACCTGGCGCTGGTAGGCGACGATGGAGCTGCCCATGAAACGGCGGAATCCCTCCTGCAACGCGCGCAGGCTGACATTGGTCAGTTCGGCCAGCTCGGTGCCGCTGAGCAGCGCCTCGGGGTGCGCCTGGATGTACTCCACGGCCCGCCGCACATGGCGCGGCGCGATCATCGGGCCCGGCTTCTGTAGCGCTTCGCTGTAGTTGTGCGGCCAGTTCTCCAGCACGGCGTCGACCAGCATCTCCTGCAGACGCGCGGGCATCAGCGCGCTGGATTTGATCAGCAGGTCGAACTCCGAGCCGGTGGCCATGCCGATGAGCGCCTTGATGCCCTGGAAGGCTTCCACCTTGAGGTCGACCACGGGCTGGAAGCGCACCTTGTGCACCACCGGCTTGCCCAGCAGCGTCGAGAGCCGCCGGGCGAAGAGGGCGCGGCGCACCGAGATCCCGTGCTGCGCGTGGCCATCGACGAAGCTCGCCGAGCGCACCGAGGATTTCTCGATCGCCAGGCCAACCGTCGGCACCCCGACGGTCTCGCTCGCCTGGTTGAAGACGATCTTGCCGGCGGTGGGGAAGACGAAAGTGATCTCGTCGTCCTGGTCGGGCATGGCGGTGGTGAAATCGCCGCGAAAGCTCAGGCGGCGGAAGCTCAGGCCGTCGTGGCGGCCGTAGACCCCGGCGATGGCGACCTTGCGCTCCGGACGCGGCAGCCCCGAATAGAGGTTGCCGAACATCCGCGTGAAGAGGGCACCGAACTCGTCAGCGTCCATGTCTTCGGAGCGGATCAGGAATGGCGTGCGCGAAGAGCCCGAGTCCAGCTTCATGTCCAGTCATCCATACGGCGCGGTTGCGGCCTGCTCGGTGCGTTGCGAGCAGATAGTGGGCGCGCAATCTAGCAGCCGTGGATGACAGCACCATGATGCAACGGCTGGATGAAAGGTCGTGGCCGCGGGCGCGCGGCGCTTGCACGCGGCTCGGGCCGGTTGATAGCCTTCCCGGCCAGGAAAACCGCCAGGTCTGGGTATGTCGGTCAGGGTTGTAGAAGCACAAGAAGTCGATCAGCAGCGCATTGCGATTCCCGGTTGGGAACAGCAGTACACGCAGATGTCCGCGGGGCGTTTCGCCGGGCGGATCCTGCATGCCGAGGTCGAGGGTATCGAGCTCTTCGAGGAGCAGATGAACCTGCGCGTGGAGCAGGAGTTCCACGCGCCGCCCGGGGCCCTGGTGTTCAGCTTCGACATGTCCGACAACACCCTCTACCTGCTCGACGGCGAGACCCGCAACGCCTGGGTCACCCCGGAGAACTACCGCGAGGTGGCGGTGGTGATCAAGGAAGCCGGGCAGTGGGGCCAGGCGCTCGACTCCTTCGCCGACCTGGTGCTCACGCCGCTGCGCTCCGACCACTGCAGCCAGGTCGCGACCTCGCTCAGCAACCTGCTCACCGGCGCCCACGGCGAGCAGCAGGCCATGGATGCGCCCGGCATCGCGCAAGGCATCGTCTCCAACTGCTTCTCCCTGCTCTGCGAAGCGCCGCCCAGCGACGCCCAGCGTTCGCGCTCCATCGTCCAGGCCAAGCGCGTGGTGCAGCGAGTCAAGGAGGTGGTGAACGATTGTCCCGAGGAAAACCTTGGCATGACCGAGCTGGCCGCAAAAGCCGGCGTCTCGCCGCGCAGCCTGCAGCAATCCTTCCTGCGCTACGCGGGCATCCCGCCCATCGTCTGGCTGCGCAACCGCCGCCTGAACGCCGCCCGCCGCGACCTGCTCAACGCCGCCGAGACCGGCATGAGCGTGGCCGACGTGGCGATGAAGTGGTCGTTCTGGCACCTGGGGCGGTTCTCCCAGTCCTACCACGCGCTGTTCGGCGAGTACCCCAAGGCCACCGTCAAACACGGCGGGCGGTCCTGAGGCCGACGCGCTGCATCCGCTCGCGAACCGCCCACCGCAAATACCGAACCTGTAGGGCAATGAAATGGACTCCTCCCTCCTACGGCGTCAAGCGCCAGACTGATGGTGTAGCCACAAGTCCCGGAGGGGGAGTCAGCATGAACATTAGTCGCGTTGGTCTGGATCTGGCAAAGCAGGTATTCCAGGTACATGGCGTCGATAGCCACGAGCGCGTGGTGTGCCGCCGGCAGCTCAAGCGGGCGCAGATGCTGGATTTCTTTCGCCAGCTGGCACCCTGCCTGGTAGCGATGGAGGCCTGCGGCAGTGCGCACTATTGGGCGCGAGAGCTGCAGGGGCTGGGGCATGAGGTTCGCTTGATCGCACCGCAGTTCGTCAAACCTTACGTCAAGGGTGACAAACACGATGCCCACGATGCCGAAGCGATCTGCGAGGCGGCCAGCCGTCCGAGCATGCGCTTTGTGCCGGTGAAGAGTGCGCAGCAGCAGGCCGGGCAGTCCGTGCATCGCATTCGCAGCCGTCTGGTCCGGGCCCGTACGGCACTGTGCAACGAAATTCGCGGCTTGCTCGGCGAATTTGGCCTGATCGCCAGCCGACGCGGGCGCGCGGCGACCGTCGAACTGCTCGAGACGGTCACCGCTGCCGAGCCGGTGCCCTTGCCGGCGCCAATGGGCGAGTTGTTGAGCGATTTGAAAGAGGAGTTGCAGGCGCTGGATGCCCGCATCGAACGACTGGAGCGAGTGATCAAGCGCAGTGCGCGCGAGGATGCGCGCATCCAGCGCCTGCTGGCCGTGGAAGGCATCGGCCCGCTCACCGCCAGCGCGGTGGTGGCAGCGGTCGGCGATGCCCGGCAATTCCGCACGGCGCGTCAGTTCGCCGCCTGGCTGGGCCTGGTGCCACGGCAACACTCCACGGGCGGGCAACAGCGCCTGGGCGGGATCACCAAGCGTGGCGATACCTACCTGCGCACCTTGTTCACCCATGGCTCCCGCTCGGTCGTACGCTGTTGCGCCAACAAGACCGATGCTCGCAGTCGCTGGCTGCAAGGCCTGTTGCAACGATGCAATGCCAACGCCGTCGCCGTTGCCCTGGCCAACAAGAATGCCCGGATCGTCTGGGCCCTGCTCAGTCGGGAAACCACCTACCAACCCGCCTGAGCGTTACCGGCAACACCGCTGTAGAAACGCTCCACCACGATTGCACAGTGAATGGCATTGATGACGAACCGGTCGAACCGGCCTGTATGAAACCTGGGTTATCCGCGGGCTCCCTGCTGCCGTGAAGCAAAGCCGTTAGGGCGATCAGACATACAGGCGCGCATTTCATCAGGGCTCGGGAGCTGCCACACCGCTCCATGAAGCCGGATATACGGACGCAGTCGTACCTAGGTTCGAAATCCCCGCCAAACACTGGCAAACCGGGAGGAGTCCATATACGAATAACCCCGTGGGGGTTATCCGCCATTTTCGTGCGGTGCGGCGGCGCATAACCGCGAACGCGGTTATGCGCCCTACGGGTGGATCGGTGCGGGGATTTTCGCGGACAAGATCCGCTCCTACAGGATGACGCCGAACCCTCAGCGCATGCCGAACAGCCCCCTCTCCCTTCAGGGAGAGGGTTGGGGAGAGGGAGTGTTCTGCCGGGACAGACAGGTAACGCCTGTCGGGACACATGGGTAACGGTTGCCCATGTTCACTCCGGCTGCCGGAGATCGACCTGCCGGACCGTTCTGTTGATGAAAATGATATCGAGCACGCCATCCTCCTTGGCCGGGCGGATGGCGACGCGTTCGCCGGCCAAGCCTTCGCTGACGAATACCATTTGGCCATTGAGGCGGATCTGGCCCTTGGTATGCACTGTCAGCACCCACTCTCCCGGCTCGTATTCCACTTCCGGCAGTTGTTCCGGGTATGGCCTGGGGCTGCTCTGATAACGCGTCAGCGGTGGTTTCTGGCCCAAGGCCTGGTGCGGGCGTTGCTGATTGTACTGTTCGAGCCAGCGGTCCATACCGGCCTGGCACTGCTCCAGCGTGCGGAAATGCGCGTCGTGCAGCAGCTCCCGCTTCAGCGTCTGATGGAAGCGTTCGAGTTTGCCTTGTGTCTGTGGGTGGTGGGGGCGGCTGTGGCCGACCTTGATGCCCAAGCGCATCAGCCAGACCTCCAGAGCCGAGATTCCACCACGTCGGGTTGACCCCCAGGGTGGACCGTTGTCGCTGGTCAGGCGCCGCGGCAGGCCGTAGCGCCTGAACACACGGATCAACTGTTGGCGGACCGTCTCGCGCCGTTCATTGGCACAAGCTGCCAGGCACAACGCAAAGCGCGAGTGATCGTCGAGCAAGGTCAGCGGATGACAATGTTGACGCTGGCCGAACAAGGCGAAATGGCCTTTGAAGTCCATCTGCCAGAGGTCATTGGGCGCGTCATGCTCGAAACGAGACGTAGCCGCCGGGCCAGTATCGGCGCCATAGCGCAGATGCCGATCATTGCGCCGCAGGATCGCATCGATAGTGCTGTGGTGCGGCAACGGCAAGTCGCTGCTCAACAAGCTGCGTAATTTGCGACTGCCCCAGGCGGGGTATTCGTCATGCAGTGCCAAGACCGCTTTCTCCAGTTCATCGCTGCAACTGCGAGGGCTATTCAAGGGCCGTCGAGACTTATCCAGCAGCCCCGACTCGCCCTGCTTTCGATAGCGCTCAATCCACTTGTAGCCCGTCTTCGGACTGATCCCGTAGCGACGACACAACTCGCGCACATTGGTGTCTGGCTGCCTCGCCAGAAGAACGAACTCATATCGACTGGACACAGGTGTGCACTCCTTCCACGGCATCGCTCGATCTCCCGAAACGGCTACACCGTGATCCTAAATGCGTTACCTATGTCTCCCGACACCTGTCACCCATGTCTCCCGGCAGAACAGGAGCGGGGTCCCCTCGCAACGCCACTACATCCCAGAAGCACCTGAAGTGGCCTAATGATTCTGGACACCCCGATAGGGCGTTAAGCTTCGCCCACAGCTGAGGTGTTCATGAGCAGAAGATCATTCAGTCCAGATTTCAAACTGGAAGCCGCCCGCTTGGTGGTGGATCAAGGCTATACGGTGCCGGCCGCCTGCAAGGCGATGGGGGTGGGGCCCACGGCGATGCGTCGCTGGGTGGCGCAGTTGCAACTGGAGCGTGGCGGCCAGACGCCTGCGCATAGCAAGGCGCTGACAGAGGATCAGCGGCGCATTCAGGAGTTGGAGGCGCAAGTCCGCCGCTTGGAGCGGGAGAAAGAGATTCTAAAAAAGGCTACCGCTCTCTTGATGTCGGACGCCCTCGACTAGTCAGGCTGGTCGAGGCATTGGGCGAGCAGTATTCGCGTACGGAACTGTGCCGGTTATTCCAGGTAAATCGCAGCAGTGTTTATGCGGCCCGAAAGCGGCAGGCACGCGTCTGCAGTCGACGAGAAGCGTTACGCCAGCGCGTGGTGGAACTGCATGCCCAGAGCCGCAGCGCGGCCGGTGCCCGAACGCTATCGGCCGCCTTGCGCAACGAGGGCTTTCCTGCAGGCCGTTACCTTGCCGCCCGGTTGATGAAAGAGGCCGGGCTCGTCAGTACACAACGCCGTAAACATCGCTACCGGGTTGCCAAGGAGCACAGTGCCATCGCGGCCAATGAGCTGGCGCGCCGGTTCAATGTGAGCCGCCCCAACCAGGTGTGGTGCGGGGATGTGACGTACATCTGGGCCGGTGGCCGCTGGATCTACCTGGCCGCCGTGATGGATCTGTATGCACGTCGGATCGTCGGCTGGGCCATGTCCAACCGGCCCGACTCACAACTCACCGGGCGCGCTCTGCGGGTGGCCTACGAAGCCAGGGGCATGCCACAGCAACTGATGTTTCACTCCGACCAGGGCTGTCATTACACCAGCCTCGAATTTCGCCAAATGCTCTGGCGCTACGGCATTCGGCAAAGCATGAGCGGTCGAGGAAACTGCTGGGATAACGCGCCGATGGAGCGATTCTTCAGAAGCCTCAAGTCGGAATGGATACCGCCCTCCGGCTACGTCGATCAGCCCCAGGCGGAAGCCGACGTGCTGCGTTACGTCACCGACTACTACAACCACCAACGGCCACACAGTCACAACGATTACCAGACACCGGCACGGCGTGAAGAGCTGGCTGGATAGACCTAAACCAGTGTCCAGTTTTACTTGACCACTTCAACCATCTGCCCTTCGTAGGAGCGAGCTTGCTCGCGAACCGCACGGCACGGTGTTTCCTTGTAGGAGCGGCCCATGGCCGCGATCGCGCGCATGGCGCGGCTCCTACAGGGGTATCGGCGCGCGGAAAAAAAAGCCCCCATGAAGGGGGCTGAAGTAGTGCTACCGCATTCAGTGCTTAGCCAATGATTTCGCGCATCCGGTACCAGGCCATGCCCAGCGCCAGCAGCGGCGAGCGCAGCCGTTTGCCGCCGGGGAAGGTCAGGTGCGGGACCGCGCTGAACAGGTCCAGGCCCTTGCTCTGGCCGGTGTGGATGGCCTCGGCGAGGAGCTTGGCCGACCAGTGCGTGACGTTCAGCCCGTGCCCCGAGTAGCCCTGGGCGAAGAACACGTTCGGGTGCGCCTTGAGTCGTCCGACCTGGGGGAAGCGGTTGGCGGTGATGCCGATCATGCCGCCCCACTGGTAGTCGATCCGCACGTTCTCCAGCTGCGGGAAGACCTTGAGCACCTTCGGCCGCATGTAGGCGCCGATGTCCTTCGGGTCGCGCCCGGAGTAGTGGCAGGCGCCGCCGAACAGCAGGCGGCGGTCGGCCGTCAGGCGGTAGTAGTCGAGCCCCACCTTCTGGTCGCACATCGCCATGTTCTGCGGGATCAGCTTCGCCGCGGCCGCTTCGGACAGCGGCTCGGTGGCCACCACGTAGCTGCCGGCGGGAAGCACCTTGCCGGTCAGCTTCGGTTCGAGCTCGTCGAGGTGCGCGTTGCAACCGAGCACCAGGGTGTTCGCGATCACCCGGCCATTGGCGCAATGCACCACCGCCGACTTGCCGTGCTCGATGCGCAGCACCGGGCTCTGCTCGAAGATCTGCGCGCCGAAGCTTGCCGCCGCGCGGGCCTCGCCCTTCACCAGGTCCAGCGGATGCAGGTGCCCCGAGCCCATGTCGATCAGGCCGCCGGCGTATTGGTCGCTGGCCACCACCTCGTGCATCTGGCCCGGCGCTACAAGCCGGGTTTGATGCGGGTAACCAGCGGCATCCAGCGCTGCCTTTTCCTCGACCATCGCGGCGTACTGCGCGGGGGTGTTGGCCAGCTCGCAGAAGCCCCAGCGCAGGTCGCAGTCGATGTTCAGCTCGCGGATGCGCCCGGCGACCAGGGCCACCGAGTCCACACCGGCTTGTTCCAGATAGCGAACCCCTTCCTCGCCGACGTACTTGGCGAAGCCGCTGACGTCGTGGCCGATGCCGCGGATCAGTTGCCCGCCGTTGCGCCCGCTGGCGCCCCAGCCGATACGCCGGGCCTCCAGCAGCACCACGGAGTGGCCGCGCTGGGCCAGCTCCAGTGCGGTGTTGACGCCGGTCAGCCCGCCGCCGATCACGCAGATGTCCGCGCGAACGTCCCCCGCGAGCGAGGGGTACTGCTGTTTGTCGCGGGCGGTGGCGGCGTAGTAGGACGCGGCGTGCTCGTCGGAGTGAGTCATGGGTCGTTCTCGAGTCATTGGTTGAACTTGATCTTGCTCCAGCTGCGGGTCATCAGGCGCATGATCTTGGGCGGCGGCGCCTTGGCGATGTACAGCTTGTCGAGCACGGCCTGGCTCGGGTAGACCTCGGGGTTGTTCTGCATTTCCGGGTCGAGCAGGGCCTTGGCGTCGGCGTTGGCGCTGGGGTAGCCGACGTACTGGCTGATCCCGGCGATCACCTTGGGCTCGAGGATGTAGTTGATGAACGCCAGCGCCTGGTCCGGGTTCTTCGCATCGGAGGGAATGGCCATCAGGTCGAACCAGAGGTTCGCGCCTTCCTTGGGAATGGCGTAGGCGATCTGGATGCCGTTCTTGGCTTCCTTGGCCCGCGCGGCCGCCTGGAACACGTCGCCCGAGTAGCCGAAGGCCACGCAGATGTTGCCGTTGGCCAGGTCCGAGATGTACTTCGAGGAGTGGAAGTAGGTCACGTACGGGCGCAGCTGCAGCAGCTTGGCCTCGGCCTTCTCATAGTCGGCCGGGTTGGTGCTGTTGGGGTCCAGGCCCAGGTAGTTGAGCACCGAGGGGATCAGCTCGTCGGCGGAGTCCATGAAGGCGACGCCGCACTGGTTGAGCTTCTTCAGGTTCTCCGGCTCGAACATCACCGCCCAGGAGTCGATGTGATCGACGCCCAGCACCTGCTTGACCTTCTCGACGTTGTAGCCGATGCCGTTGGTGCCCCACAGGTAGGGCACCGAGTGCTTGTTGCCCGGGTCGTTCTGCTCGAGCAGCTTGAGCAGTTTCGGGTCCAGGTGGTTCCAGTTCGGCAGCTTGCTGCGGTCGAGCTCCAGGAACACCCCGGCCTGCACCTGGCGGGTCAGGAAGTGGTTGGAGGGCACGACCACGTCGTAGCCGGAACGGCCGGCCAGCAGCTTGCCTTCCAGGGTCTCATTGGAATCGAAGACGTCGTAGACCGGCTTGATCCCGGTGGTCTTCTGGAACCCGGCAAGGGTGTCCGGGGCGATGTAGTCGGTCCAGTTGTAGACGCTGACCGTAGGTTCAGCGTGGGCGCTTACAGCCAGTAGCGGGGCCAGCGTGGCCAGGGCGAAGGGCGCAAGGGTGCGCAGCAGTCTCATGGGGACTCCCGAATTGTTGTTGTGAATGGGGCGGTGCGGCGGATCAGACGCTCAGCAGGAGGAACTCGCGCTCCCAGGAGCTGATCACCCGCTTGAAGTTCTCGTGCTCGGTGCGCTTCACGGCGACGTAGCCCTGCACGAACTTGTGGCCCAGGTATTCCTTGAGCACCGCGCACTCTTCCATCTGCGCCAGGGCGTCCTCGATGGTGATCGGCAGGCGCAGGTTGCGGCGCTCGTAGGCGCGGCCTTGCACCGGGGCGCTCGGGTTGACCCCTTCGATCATGCCCAGGTAGCCGCACAGCAGGCTGGCGGCCAGCGCCAGGTAGGGGTTGGCGTCGGCGCCGGGCAGGCGGTTTTCCACGCGCATGGCGGCCGGCGGGGCGGCCGGTACGCGCAGGCCCACGGTGCGGTTCTCTTCGCCCCACTCGACGTTCACCGGCGCGGAGGTGTCCGGCAGGAAGCGGCGGAAGGAGTTCACGTTCGGCGCGAACATCGGCAGCACCTTGGGGATGTACTTCTGCAGGCCGCCGATGAACTGCAGGAACAGCTGGCTCATGGAGCCGTCTTCGTTGGCGAAGATGTTCTTGCCGGTGGCGATGTCCATCACGCTCTGGTGGATGTGCATGGCGCTGCCGGGCTCGTCGGTGATCGGCTTGGCCATGAAGGTCGCGCTGACGTCGTGCTTGAGCGCCGCTTCGCGCATGGTGCGTTTGAACACGGTGATCTGGTCGGCCAGGCTCAGCGCGTCGCCGTGACGGAAGTTGATTTCCATCTGCGCCGGGCCGTCCTCGTGGATCAGGGTGTCCAGGTCCAGGCCTTGCAGTTCGCACCAGTCGTAGACGTCTTCGAACAGTGGGTCGAACTCGTTGGCGGCGTCGATGGAGAAGCTCTGGCGGCCGCTTTCCGGTCGCCCTGAGCGGCCCACGGGGGCTTCCAGCGGGAAGTCCGGGTCGCTGCTGCGCTTGGTCAGGTAGAACTCCATTTCCGGTGCGACGACCGGGCTCCAGCCCTTGTCGGCATACAGCTTCAGCACGCGCTTGAGGACGTTGCGCGGCGACAGTTCGATGGGGTTGCCGACCTTGTCGAAGGTGTCGTGGATGACCATCGCGGTCGGTTCCAGCGCCCAGGGCACCAGGTAGATGGCGTTCGGGTCGGGACGGCAGACCATGTCGATGTCGGCTTCGTCCAGCAGGTCGTAATAGATGTCGTCGTCGACGAAATCGCCGGTGACGGTTTGCAGCAGAACACTTTCGGGGAGACGCATGCCCCCCTCGCCGAGGAACTTGTTGGTGGGGGAAATCTTGCCGCGGGCGATGCCGGTCAGGTCGCTGACCACGCATTCCACTTCGGTGATTTTTTCTTGTTTCAGCCGTTGCTCCAGTTGCTCGGCGGGGGTGCTCATACAAGCCTCGAAAGGTTCAGGGATTCGGAAAGAAAGTGCGCCGCAGCCTGTGGCTGAAGGTCGCAGGGTTAGTTTCCGTCGCAGGGGCGGGGCGGTTCTATCCACTTTCCGCACACATGCATCCAGACCATTCCCGGTCGCCCTGCAACTGGACGGCACCGAAGACGCGTTCTACGACCAGCCGGATGACGTCGTGAAGGTCAAGTAACCCTGCCCAAGTGCTGGCGGAGAAGAACCTCCGCCAGCCGCTCATACCTCGTGCTTGGCTGCGGCCGAGCTTTTTCTGCCGGCTCGATCAGCTGCCGATTTCCATCATCCGCACGGCATCCCCCAGCCGCACCCACACCGAGCCCTGCCACTCCAGCAAACCCAGCTCGCGGCCCAGCGCCGGGGCAACGCGCCGGCGCGGCAAATGCGGATTGTGCTGCTGGGCGTCGCGCAATGCCGGCAGCACGTCGTTGCTCAGCCATTGGCGCAGGCTGCGGTTTTCCGGGTGGTAGAAGTTCACCATCAGCAGCGCGTAGACGCCGCTGTCGCTGAGCAGCAGTTCCTCTTCGCATTCGCCGTGGCTGTTGAGCAGCAGCGCCGTGCGGTGCTGGTCGGCATCCAGCTTGTGCACGATGCGTTCGTTGATATGGCTGTTGGTCAGGCGCGCCAGGTCGCCGGCAACGAACCACGCCTGCTGCTCGATCAACACGGCGCGCAGTTGCCGGTGGTGACGGATGAAGACGGTGGGAATCAGGGCTGAATCGGTAGGGAAGGAAAGGGCAGGGTTCATGCTGTGCTCCTTGCATGCAATCAAGAAGCCGCCACCGGGAAGAAAAGGGAGGCGGACCGTGCAAGGGTGGAAAACCGGGACGTTACACGAATACCGGCCGGGCCGAAGCCCGCCTTGACGGTCCGCCATAGACAGCCAGATACGGCCCGGCTTGCTTAAGGCAGGGCCTTCTCCGCTACAGCGGTCGTGTAAACGCCTCAGGTTTCCACACCTGACCGCGGCAAATCCGCGGCGGGCGAAACCCTACGCAGGGGGCTTGTAGGACCGCAACGCCATAGGCGAGTAGGAAGTTTCCCAAAGCCTGGCGTCTGTGGGAACGCAGCTTCTTTCTCGCCCCTACGGATGGCCGATTCAGGCTGCATGCCGGGGCCATTTCCAACGACAGCTATCGACCCATTGCAGCTGGCCACCCCTGATCGCTATTAGTAGGGCAAACCTTCCTCAATTGGTAAGGTCGGATCTCGGGACCATTCGTTCCAGGAGCCCAGGTAGAGGCGAACGTCCCTGATTCCTGCTTCTTCCAATGCCACAAAGGTATTTGAGGCACGTGCGCCCTTGAAGCAAAAGACCACCACAGGCGTATCGCGGCCGATTCCGACCGTAGCGCATTCCGCGAGAATCTCACTGGGTGACTTGAACATCGGCCCCTGAGCCGTCGGCTTCATCATCCGGTACCACTCCAGCCAGACCGACCCTGGAATTCTGCCCTTGCGCGGGCAGAAATCCTTGCCATAGGGTGACGAGCTTTCGCCTATCCATTCATCGACATCACGTACGTCAAGTTTGACGACATGGGGGTCGGCAACCACCCGCTTCATCTCGGCGAGATCGACAAAGAGGCTCCGCCCTCCTTCGCCAGAGGGGAACGTGGCAGGAGCCGGTGAGGAAGTTTCACTGGTGCTGGGAAGTCCTGCATTGCGCCAGGCGTTGTAGCCGCCGTGCAGTATCCTGATCTTGTCGCGAGGGTAGCCGAGATAGCGGAGCAGCACGTAGCCGCGGCAAGACTGCCCAAAGCCGGTGGTCATGGACTGCTCATATACGAGCGCTGTTTCCCTGCCAGACAAACCGGCCTTTGCGAATGCTTGGGCGAATGTATCGCGCAATGCGACCAAGCCTTCCGGAGTGGTGGTCGCCAAGTAGGTAAATATTTCGTGGATGTTTACCGCGCCCGGTAGATGAGCCTCGGCGTAACTCGCGGCATCTCGGGTGTCGATGAGTACCATGGGCTCACGATTGATCATTGCCGCCAATTCGGACGGTGAAACGAGAACTCTGTTGTTCATGAAGCGCCTCACACAGCGGGACAGTGCCAGCCTAGGAAAGAAAAATTCCGTCATCCATCCGCCTTCTCTCTGAGGCGAAGTGGAAAATTTCAATGTGGGGCAACTAGCAAAGAGCTCATTGATGTGAATCAACTTCAGCAGCACAGCTTTATTCGTCGTACAGCTGTCCTTTACCGAATTGGCGCGGGGCGTAGACGTTCACGGACTCACGCAATCACCGCAGACGTTCATAGGCGCCGTAGACGAGGTAGATGCCCAGGCAACACACGAAGATGCCGAACAACAGGCGCAGGTGCGCCCCGCTGACATGGCTGGCGATGCGAGCACCAAGCCATGCTCCGAGGAACATGGTGATTGCGATTACTATCGCTGCCGTTACGTCCACGTTGCCATTGCGGTAGTACTCGAGCGCCGCGGCGAGGCCGATCGGAGGCAATAGCACGGCGAGCGAGGTTCCAGTGGCCATGTGCTGGGGAAAGCCCGCCCAGTAGATCAGCGCTGGCACGACGATCAGCCCGCCTCCGACGCCGAACAAACCTGCCGCCACTCCGCTGACGGTACCTATCACTACAAAAACCAGCCATGCAGGCATGGTCCTCTCCCTCTCGTGCGTGAAGGGATTCACCGGGGCGCCGCCTTACTAATCATTTCCGTGCGACAACCAGGCGGCGCGTCATAAATCTCCAGGCTCATGCCGTGCAGTCGCGCCACTGCCGACACCATGCTCAGTCCCAGCCTGTTTCCCGGTGTATTACGGCTCGCCTCGCCCCGGTAGAGGCGGCGGAAACCAGTGTCCAGTTTTTGCTTGGCCACGCCACCTAAATCTTTTGACAGGAAGCGCAGTGGCCTACACCGCACCTCCACGGACCTGAGTGGCAATCCCCTTAAAGGTGCGCTAACTCCCCCCCTTGCCAGCGCCGTTTCCGCCGCCCGCTCCATTTCCGCCCTGTCCACCGCCTTTACCGGCCCCCGCTCCCTGACCACCTCCCATGCCGGGCCCCATGCCGCCTTTTCCGGGTTGAGGCGCATCGGGCAATGTCATGCCTTTCTCCTTGGCTCGCTTCTGCATCTCGGCATGATGCTGCTGGCGTATTTGCTCGCGTTCCTCGGCGGTCTTGGCGTTGCGCATCTTGTGCTGATACTCACTGCGCTCCTGCGGCGTCATGAGCTGACTGCCATAGATACGATCATGGGTCTGGGTCTGGGTCTGGGTCTGGGTCTGGGTTCGATCTTGCGTTTGATCCTGTTTCCTCTCCTGGTCTTCGGCAACGGCCATACAGGCGTAACCGGACACGAGTCCGGCAATCACAGAGGCTGCAATGATTCGGCGCATAACACTACCCTCCCACTGATTGGGGGTGAATTGACGTCTTTTGCATCGTGCTAATAGTCGTTCAGCACTAAACGGAACCAATTTTGAAGATGATGAGCGTCTTAGCCTTGCGCTAGGTCAATTTGCGTGCCGAACCCCGAGTCGCCGCCGATTGGCTGCTTCTGGCCGGTGTCGGCCAGTCGCGAGTGGCTGCAACCGACCCCAAGCGGCCGTACGAAAGCCGAGCGGATTCGCCGAATTCCTCGGCTGGCTGGAGCAGGAGGCGCTTGCCGTCCAAGGCGGCCCCTAGGCGCTAAGCTTCCTCCCTGCGCATATCCAGACGAGGTGCACCATGGACACATTCACCGGCGGTTGCCTGTGCGGCGACGTCCGTCTCCGCGCCACGGGCCGGCCGTATCGGGTCGGCCTTTGCCATTGCCTCGATTGCCGCAAGCACCACGGCGCGCTCTTCCATGCCTCGGCGGTCTTCCCGCAGGAGGCGGTGACCATCGAGGGCGAAACGCGCGCCTACGACGGGCGGCATTTCTGTCCCCGTTGCGGCTCGCCGGTGTTTTCCCTCTCCG
Organism: Pseudomonas sp. QL9; assembly: GCF_041409665.1. NCBI lineage: Bacteria > Pseudomonadati > Pseudomonadota > Gammaproteobacteria > Pseudomonadales > Pseudomonadaceae > Pseudomonas > Pseudomonas sp. QL9. The sequence goes on along the minus strand of NZ_CP166971.1, from coordinate 274,610 downwards.
GCGACGAGGTCAATGTGAACCTCGGCGCGCTCGACGCCCCGGACCAGCTGACGCCGACCTACGAGCTCTGGACCATCCGCCGCGAGGCATGGCTGCCGGCGTTCCCGCTCAAGCACCACTACGAGCGCGATCGCGAGGGCAGCAGCCGCTCCGAGGATTAGCCCAGGCCGTGCGCTTGCTGGTCAGCGTGGTACGAGGAACGCACCAGCGGGCCGGAGGCGACGTTCTTGAAGCCCATCTTCTCGCCGGCTTCGGCGAACCAGGCGAAGGTGTCCGGGTGGACGAAGCGCTGCACCGGCAGGTGGTTGCGCGAGGGCTGCAGGTACTGGCCGAGGGTCAGCATGTCGATGTCGTGCTCGCGCATGCGCTGCATGGTCTCGATGACTTCGTCGTCGGTCTCGCCCAGGCCGAGCATCAGGCCGGACTTGGTCGGTACGTGCGGAACCATCTGCTTGAACTTCTGCAGCAGGTCCAGCGACCACTCGAAATCCGAGCCCGGGCGCGAGGACTTGTACAGGCGCGGCACGGTTTCCATGTTGTGGTTGAACACGTCCGGCGGCTCGTTGGCGGTGATCTCCAGGGCGATGTCCATGCGTCCGCGGTAGTCCGGGACCAGGGTTTCCAGCTGGATGCCGGGGGACAGCAGGCGGATTTCCCGCTGGCAGTCGGCGAAGTGCTGGGCGCCGCCGTCACGCAGGTCGTCGCGGTCCACCGAGGTGATCACCACGTACTTCAGGCGCAGGTCGGCGATGGCGATGGCGAGGTTCTTCGGCTCATCGAGATCCAGTGGCTTCGGCCGGCCGTGGCCGACGTCGCAGAACGGGCAACGGCGGGTGCAGATGTCGCCCATGATCATGAAAGTCGCGGTGCCGCCGGAGAAGCACTCGCCCAGGTTCGGGCAGGACGCCTCTTCGCAGACGCTGTGCAGCTTGTGCTTGCGCAGCAGCTGCTTGATGCGGTCGACCTCGGGCGAAACCGGGATGCGCACGCGAATCCAGTCGGGCTTCTTCGGCAGCTCGTCGGTGGGAATGATCTTCACCGGAATGCGCGCGACCTTCTCGGCGCCGCGCAGCTTCACGCCTACCTCGACCTTGGAGGCCGACTTCGTGGATTCCATGGTGGGGCTCTCTTTCTGTAGGAGCGAGCTTGCTCGCGAACGGACTCGGTAACGAGTTCGTCGGGCAAGCCGCTCAAGGATCGGTTGTTGAGTGAAGGCTCAACCGCGGTAGTAGCGCTGCGGCACGAAGGGCGTGCGCGCCACCTGCATGGGCACGCGCTTGCCGCGCACCAGCGCCCAGACCTCGGTGCCCAGGGCGCTGAACTCGGCGGGCAGGTAGCCCATGGCGACCGGCCCACCCAGGCTCGGACCGAAACCGCCGCTGCACACCTGGCCGATCACCTGGCCGTCGGCATCGACGATCTCCGCACCTTCGCGCACCGGCATGCGCTCCTGAGGCAGCAGCCCGACACGTTTGCGCGCCACGCCTTCGGCCTGCTGGGCCAGGACCCGCTCGGCGCCAGGGAAGCCGCCAACGCGCGCACCGCCTGCGCGGCGCTCCTTGGAGATCGCCCAGGCCAGCGCCGCTTCGATGGGCGTGGTCTGGGGGTTCATGTCGTGGCCGTAGAGGCACAGGCCGGCTTCCAGGCGCAGCGAGTCACGCGCGCCGAGGCCAATGGGTTGCACGTCGGGATCGGCCAGCAGGGCGCGAGCCAGGGACTCGGCGTGCTCGACCGGTACGGAAATCTCGAAGCCGTCCTCGCCGGTGTAGCCGGAGCGGCTGACGTAGCAGTCGGCACCCAGCAGCGGCAGGCGGGTGAACTGCATGAAGGTCATCTGCGCGACCTGCGGGGCGAGGCGCGCGAGCACCTCGACGGCGGCCGGGCCTTGCAGGGCGAGGAGGGCGCGTTCCTCGAACAGCGGCTGGATTTCGCAGCGGGCGCCGATGTGCTTGCGCAGGTGAGCCAGGTCCTGTTTCTTGCAGGCGGCGTTGACCACCAGGAACAGGTGGTCGCCGGCGTTGGCCACCATCAGGTCATCGAGGATGCCACCCTCGGCGTCGGTGAACAGCGCGTAGCGCTGCTGGCCCGGCGCGAGGCCGAGGATGTCGACCGGCACCAGGCTTTCCAGGGCGTGGGCGGCGTCCTCGCCGCGCAGAATGATCTGGCCCATGTGCGAGACGTCGAAAAGGCCGGCCTTTTCGCGGGTGTGCAGGTGCTCCTTGAGCACCCCAAGCGGGTATTGCACCGGCATCTCGTAGCCGGCGAAGGGCACCATGCGGGCGCCCAGTTCGAGGTGCAGGGCGTGCAGCGGGGTTTGCGCGAGGATTTCGGTAGTCATGTCGGGTTCCGCTCTCGGTACGTTCGGGATAGGTGGGGCGGGCGGTGCGCTCAGCATTCGATGATGTTGACCGCCAAGCCGCCGCGCGCGGTTTCCTTGTATTTGCTCTTCATGTCCGCGCCGGTCTGGCGCATGGTGCGGATCACCTTGTCGAGCGAGATGAAGTGCTGGCCGTCGCCGCGCAGGGCCATGCGCGCGGCGTTGATGGCCTTCACCGCGCCCATGGCGTTGCGTTCGATGCAGGGCACCTGGACCAGGCCGCCGACCGGGTCGCAGGTCAGCCCGAGGTTGTGCTCCATGCCGATCTCGGCGGCGTTCTCGACCTGCTGCGGGGTGCCGCCGAGGACTTCGCAGAGCGCCCCGGCGGCCATCGAGCAGGCCACGCCGACCTCGCCCTGGCAGCCGACCTCGGCGCCGGAGATGGAGGCGTTCTCCTTGTAGAGGATGCCGATGGCGGCGGCGCAGAGCAGGAAGCGCTCGACGCCGTCGTCGCTGGCGCCGGGCACGAAGCGGCTGTAGTAGTGCAGCACCGCCGGGACTATGCCGGCCGCGCCGTTGGTGGGAGCTGTCACCACGCGCCCGCCAGTGGCGTTTTCCTCGTTCACTGCCAGGGCGTAGAGGTTGACCCAGTCGAGCACGCTGAGGCTGTCGCGCAGGTTGGCTTCCGGGCGCTCGCTGAGCTGGCGGTACAGCGCGGCGGCGCGGCGCCGCACCTTGAGCCCGCCGGGCATGATGCCTTCCTTGCGGCAACCGGCGCGCACGCAGTCCTGCATCACCTGCCAGATGCGCGCCAGGCCCGCGCTGGTTTCCCCGGCGCTGCGCCAGGCCAGCTCGTTCTCGCGCATCAGGTCGCTGACCGACAGGCCGTGGGTCAGGCACTGGTCGAGCAGCTCGCCGCCGGTGCGGAAGGGGAAGCGCAGCGGCGTGCGGTCGGCGACGATGCGGTCGTGCCCGGCCGCTTCCTCGTCGACCACGAAGCCGCCGCCCACCGAGTAGTACTCGCGGCTGCGGACCTGCAGGCCGGCGGCATCGAAGGCACGGAAGATCATGCCGTTGGGGTGGTAGGGCAGCGGCCGGCGGATCAGCGCCAGGTGCTCCTTCTCGACGAAGCCGATCAGGCGTTCGCCGCCCAGGCGCAGCTGGCCGCTGCGGCGGATTTCCTGCAGGCGTGGCTCGACGGCCTCGGTATCGACGCTGTCGGGCAGCTCGCCCTCAAGGCCGAGCAGCACGGCCTTGTCGCTGCCATGGCCCTTGCCGGTGGCGCCCAGCGAGCCGTACAGCTCCACGCGCAAGCTGTGGGTGTTCGCCAGCAGGCCCTCGCGGCGCAGGCCATCGACGAAACGCGCCGCCGCGCGCATCGGCCCGACCGTGTGCGAGCTGGATGGGCCGATACCGATCTTGAACAGGTCGAAGACGCTGAGTGACATGGAAAGGCTCCTGAAGTCTCGAATCGTGGCGCTCTACCGGTAGGAGCGGGCCGCGCCCGCGATGCTTTTCGCGGGCATGGCCCGCTCCTACGAAAGGCGCCTCGGGGAATCTCAGCGATAGACCGGGTAGTCGGCGCAGAGGCCGGCGACCTGGGTGGCCACCTTGGCCTCGACGTCGGCGTCGCCCAGGTGGTCGAGCACGTCGCAGATCCAGCTCGCCAGCTCGCGGCACTGTTCCTCTTTCAAACCACGGGTGGTCAGCGCAGGAGTGCCGATGCGGATGCCGGAGGTGACGAAGGGGCTCTGCGGATCGTTGGGTACGGCGTTCTTGTTCACGGTGATGCCGACGCGGCCGAGGGCGGCGTCCGCCTCCTTGCCGGTCAGGCCCTGCTTGACCAGGCTGATCAGCATCAGGTGGTTGTCGGTGCCGCCGGAGACCACGTCGTAGCCGCGGTCGATGAAGACTTCAGCCATGGCCTTGGCGTTCTTGATGACCTGGGCCTGGTAGTCCTTGAAGCCGGGCTCCAGCGCTTCCTTGAAGCACACCGCCTTGGCGGCGATCACGTGCATCAGCGGGCCGCCCTGGGCGCCGGGGAAGACGGCGGAGTTGAGCTTCTTCTCGATCTCTTCGTTGCTGCGCGCCAGGATCAGGCCGCCGCGCGGGCCGCGCAGGGTCTTGTGGGTGGTGGTGGTGACCACGTCGGCGTAGGGCAGCGGGTTCGGGTACAGGCCGGCGGCGACCAGGCCGGCGACGTGGGCCATGTCGACGAACAGCAGCGCGCCAACCTTGTCGGCGATGGCGCGGAAGCGCGGGAAGTCGAGGGTCTTCGAGTAGGCGGAGAAGCCGGCGACGATCATCTTCGGCTTGTGCTCGACGGCCAGGCGCTCGACTTCGTCGTAGTCGATCAGCCCGGTCTTGGTGTCCAGGCCGTACTGCACGGCGTTGTACAGCTTGCCAGAGGACGAGACCTTGGCGCCGTGGGTCAGGTGACCGCCGTGGGCCAGGCTCATGCCGAGGATGGTGTCGCCAGCGTTAAGCAGGGCCAGGTAGACGGCGCTGTTGGCCGAGGAGCCGGAGTGCGGCTGCACGTTGGCGTAGTCGGCGCCGAACAGTTGCTTGGCGCGGTCGATGGCCAACTGCTCGACCTTGTCGACGTGCTCGCAGCCGCCGTAGTAGCGCTTGCCCGGATAGCCTTCGGCGTACTTGTTGGTCAGGCCGCTGCCCTGAGCCTGCATGACGCGCTTGCTGGTGTAGTTCTCCGAGGCGATCAGCTCCAGGTGGTCTTCCTGGCGGGCTTCCTCGTCGGCCAGCGCGGCGAAGAGTTCGTCGTCGTAGCCTTGAATCTGGTCATGCTTGCTGAACATGGGATTACCTCACGAATGTCGGGTGAGGCGCGCCCGGCCAACGCCGGGCGCGCCGGGCAGCTTCAGGCTTCCTGGTAGCTTTCCAGGGACGGGCAGGCGCAGATCAGGTTGCGGTCGCCGTGGACGTTGTCCACGCGGCCCACCGGCGGCCAGTACTTGCCGTCGACCAGGCTGGCGACCGGGAATACCGCCAGCTCGCGGCTGTACGGGTGCGACCACTCGCCGACCAGCTCCGCCGCGGTGTGCGGGGCATTTTTCAGCGGGTTGTCATCGGCGTGCAGCTCGCCGCGTTCCACTGCGCGGATTTCCTCGCGGATGCGGATCATGGCGTCGCAGAAGCGGTCCAGCTCCTGCTGCGACTCGCTCTCGGTCGGCTCCACCATCAGGGTGCCGGCCACCGGGAAGGACATGGTCGGCGCATGGAAGCCGTAGTCGATCAGGCGCTTGGCCACGTCGTCGACGCTGATGCCGCTGGACTCCTTGAGCGGGCGCAAGTCGAGGATGCATTCGTGGGCCACCAGGCCGTTCTCGCCGGTGTAGAGGATCGGGTAGTGCTCCTCCAGGCGTCGGGCCACGTAGTTGGCGTTGAGGATCGCCATCTGCGAGGCGCGGCGCAGGCCAGCGCCGCCCATCATGCGGATGTACATCCAGGTGATCGGCAGGATGCTGGCGCTGCCAAACGGTGCGGCGCTCACCGCGCCGACCTTGCGTTCCAGCTGTTCGCCATGGCCCGGCAGGAAGGGCGCGAGGTGCGCCTTCACGCCGATCGGGCCGACACCCGGGCCGCCACCGCCGTGGGGGATGCAGAAGGTCTTGTGTAGGTTCAGGTGGGACACGTCGCCGCCGAACTTGCCCGGCGCGCAGAGGCCGACCATCGCATTCATGTTGGCGCCGTCGATGTAAACCTGGCCGCCATTGTCGTGGACGATGGCGCAGATCTCGCGGATGCCTTCCTCGAACACGCCGTGGGTCGAGGGGTAGGTGATCATGATCGCCGCCAGGCGCTCGCGGTGTTCCTCGGCCTTGGCGCGCAGGTCGTCGATATCGACGTTGCCCTTGGCGTCGCAGGCGGTGACCACCACGCGCATGCCGGCCATCTGTGCGGTGGCCGGGTTGGTGCCGTGAGCGGAGGAGGGGATCAGGCAGACATCGCGATGCCCTTCGCCACGGCTGGCGTGGTAGGCACGGATGGCCAACAGGCCGGCGTACTCGCCCTGGGAGCCGGCGTTGGGCTGCAGCGACACGGCGTCGTAGCCCGTGGCGGCGCAGAGCATGGCTTCCAGCTCGTCGGTCAGTTGCCGGTAGCCCTGGCTCTGCTCGGCGGGCGCGAACGGGTGCAGGTTGCCGAACTCGGCCCAGGTGACCGGGATCATCTCGCTGGCGGCGTTGAGCTTCATGGTGCAGGAGCCCAGCGGGATCATGCTGCGGTCCAGCGCCAGGTCCTTGTCCGCCAGCTTGCGCAGGTAGCGCATCAGCTCGGTTTCCGAGTGGTAGCGGTTGAACACTTCGTGCTGCAGGAAGGCCGACTGGCGCAGCAGGGCCACCGGCAGGCGGCTGGCGGCGCAGGCGGCGAGGGTGTCGAAGGCGAGCGGTGCGCCACCTTCGGCGAAGAGCGCCCAGAGCTGCTCGACGTCGGCCGGGGTGCTGGTCTCGTCGAGGGAGATGCCGACGCGCAGGGCATCGACTTCACGCAGATTGATGCCAGCGGCGCGAGCCCGCGCATGCAGTTCGACGACCTGCCGGCTGCTGCCGAGGATGAGCGTCAGGGTGTCGAAGAAGTATTCCTGTTCCACCGCCACGCCCAGTTTGGCCAGGCCCAGGGCGAGTGTCGCGGCCAGCCGATGCACGCGCTCGGCGATTCGCTGCAGGCCCTGCGGGCCGTGGTAGACGGCGTACATGCTGGCGATGTTGGCGAGCAGCACCTGCGCAGTGCAGATGTTGCTGGTGGCCTTCTCGCGGCGGATGTGCTGTTCGCGGGTCTGCATGGCCAGGCGCAGCGCACGCTTGCCGAAGCGGTCGATGGAAACGCCGACCAGGCGGCCGGGCATGTCGCGCTTGAAGGCGTCACGGGTGGCGAAGAAGGCCGCGTGCGGGCCGCCGAAGCCCAGCGGCACGCCGAAGCGCTGGGCGCTGCCGAGGACCACGTCGGCGCCGAATTCGCCCGGAGGGGTCAGCAGGGTCAGGGCCAGCAGGTCGGCAGCCACCGCCACCAGGGCGCCGGCGGCGTGGAAGCCGTCGATCTGCACGCGGTAGTCGAACACGTCGCCGTTGCTCGCCGGGTACTGCAGCAGGGCGCCGAAGTAGGGGCTGAAGTCGCGCAGCTCGGCTTCGTCACCGACCACCACTTCGATGCCCAGCGGTTCAGCGCGGGTGCGCAGCACGGCAAGGGTCTGCGGGTGGCAATGGGCGGAGGCGAAGAAAGCCTGGGCCGCCTTGTTCTTCGCCAGGCGTTTGCAGAAGGTCATGGCCTCGGCGGCGGCGGTCGCCTCATCGAGCAGCGAGGCGTTGGCGATCTGCATGCCGGTCAGGTCGCTGACCAGGGTCTGGAAGTTCAGCAGGGCCTCCAGGCGGCCCTGGGAGATTTCCGGCTGGTACGGGGTGTAGGCGGTGTACCAGGCCGGGTTTTCCAGCAGGTTGCGCAGGATCGGCGAGGGCGTGTGGCAGGGGTAGTAGCCCTGGCCGATGTGGTTGCGCAGCAGATGGTTGCGCCGGGCGATGGCCTGGATCTCGGCCAGCGCCTGGGCTTCGCTCAGCCCTTCGGCGCCGTCCAGCACGCTGGTGCCCTTGATGCTTTCGGGGATCACGCTGGCGGTCAGCGCCTCGAGGTCGGCATAGCCGAGCAGTTCGAGCATGGCGCGGACGTCGCCTTCGCGCGGTCCGATGTGGCGGCCGACGAATTCGCCGGAGGTGCCCGGGGCACCGGTGTGCTTGGACATGGCGCGGGCCTCAGGCGTTGGCTTGGGTGAGGTTGAGGTAGGCGGCGGCGTCGAGCAGTTCGCCGAACTGGCCGGCGTCGCTGGGGCGCATGCGGAAGAACCAGCCGCCGTTCAGCGCGTCTTCGTTGACCAGTTCCGGCGCGCTTTCCAGGGCGGCGTTGACCTCGACCACCTCGCCATCCAGCGGCATGGTGATGTTGCTCGCCGCCTTCACCGATTCCAGGGTCGCCACTTCCTGGCCGGCGCCGTAGGTGCCCGGCTCCGGCAGCTGCACGAACACCACGTCGCCGAGCGCCTCCTGGGCGTAGGTGGTGATGCCGACGGTGATCAGGCCATCGGCTTCCAGGCGCAGCCATTCGTGTTCGACGGTAAAGCGTACTTCGCTCATGGGGTGACTCCTCGAGGTGGGGTTCGCCGCTTCTTCTGGCGGGCGATGGTTAACGGGCTCGTGCCGGGCAGCGAGCGGTCTCGAGGAGGAAAGAGCAAGGGCGGTGCCAATCTCTATTTATTCAATAGAAACAATGACTTGAAATTTATTCGGGATATCGGGATGGGCTTGCGCGTATCGAATCCCATACGCCTGGTGCCGTCCGCATGCCGGGCATTGCCGGGCACCCCGCGTGGTGCCTGGCGTTGCGTGCTTTGGATTGAAATCGATACGGCGTATTGAAATCGATACGGGCGCCGGAAGCGCCCGTCCTTGAGGCCCGCGAGCGGGGTCAGGCCTTTGCCGGGATGCCGTACTTGCGCAGGCGGATGGCGATGGCGCTGTGCGAGGTGCACAGGCGCGCGGCGAGCTGGCGGGTGGACGGGTAGCTGCCGTAGAGGCGGCTGAGCAGGTCCTTCTCGAAGCCCTCGACGGCTTCTTCCAGGCTGCCGATTTCGCCGCTGCCGGGGCGCGCCACGGCAGTGCCGGCGATGTCCAGGTCGGCCAGCTCGACCCGCGTGCCCTCGCAGACGGCGGCGGAGCGGAAGATCACGTTCTGCAGCTGGCGCACGTTGCCCGGCCAGCGGTTGCCCAGCAGCGCGGGGAACGCCTCGGGCGCCAGCCGGCAGGGCGGCCGCTGGATCTGCGTGCAGGCCTGGCGCATGAAGTGCCGCGCCAGTTGCAGGATGTCCTGGCCGCGCTCGCGCAGCGGCGGCACTTCCAGGTTGAGCACGTTGAGGCGGTAGAACAGGTCTTCGCGGAAGCTGCCTTCGCCGACCATCTTCTCCAGGTCGCGGTGGGTGGCGCTGAGGATGCGCACGTCGACCTTCACCTCGCGGTCGCCGCCGATGCGGCGGAAGCAGCCGTCGCTGAGGAAGCGCAGCAGCTTGGCCTGCAGGTAGGGCGACATCTCGCCGATCTCGTCGAGGAACACCGTGCCCTGGTGCGCCAGCTCCAGCAGGCCCGGCTTGCCGCCGCGCTGGGCGCCGGTGAAGGCGCCGGGCGCATAGCCGAACAGCTCGCTCTCGGCGAGGCTCTCCGGCAGCGCCGCGCAGTTCAGCGCTAGGAACGGCTGGTCGCAGCGGGCGCTGGCGGCGTGGCAGGCGCGGGCGACCAGCTCCTTGCCGGTGCCGGTCTCGCCGTGGATCAGCAGCGGCGCGTCCAGGGCGGCGACGCGCAGGGCGCGGGCCTTGAGCGCGCGGACCGGCTGGGAATCGCCGATCAGCGCGTCGAAGCCTTCGGCATGGTCGTGGTGCAGCGCGGCGAGGCGCCCGCCGATGCGGTTCGGCGGGTAGAGGGTGAGCAGCGCGCCGGTGAGGGTGTCGTTCTCGTGGATCGGCATGGCGTCGAGCAGCAGCGCCTGGCCGCGCAGGGTGACTTCGCTCAGCGGCAGGCGGAAGCCCTGTTCCAGCAGTTGCGTGGCGAGCGCCGGATCGTCGAACAGCTCGGCCAGCGGGCGGCCTTCGGGCGGCTCTTCGCACAGCTGCTGCAGCGCCGGGTTGGCGAGCAGCACCAGGCCGTCGCGGTCCACCGCCAGCACCGGGTCGCTCATGGCCGCGAGCAGGGCGTCCAGCTGCAGGCTGCGGCGCTGGCCGGGGAGGATGTCGACCACGGTCACCGTCTGCACGCCGCGCACCTGCAGCAGCGCCTCGCGCAGTTCGTCGAACACCGTGAAGCTGAGCGCCGGGGCGTCCAGGTATACGTTCGGCGGCACCATCTCCACGGCGTCGAGGTTGAGGTTGCGGCCGACCAGCAGGGCCAGGACTTCCTGGGTGATGCCGACGCGGTCGATGAAGCTGACGTGGATGCGCATGAATGGGTCCTGCGTGAAAGGGGGAGGTCAGCCGTGCACGGGCTGGCGCGTGTTGGCCGCGAGGTCTTCGAGGAAGGCGCGCAGGATCGGCGGCGGCGCCACGCCGCGGCGGGTGATGGCGTCGAACGGCGACATAAGGTTCAGCGCGCTGGCGCCCAGGCGGCGCATCTCGCCGGTCTTCACCCACTGCTCGGCGAAGTGCGCCGGGAGGAAGCCGATGTAGGCGCCGGAGATGATCAGGATCGCCGCCGCCTCGATGTTCTCCACGGTGGCGGCGGCCTTGCTCACGCCCAGCTGTTCGAGGTCGTACTGCTGCATGTAGCCGCGCGCGACTATGCGGCAGGCGCGCACTTCTTCGAGCAGGCGGCCGTTCTGTTCCTTGCTGGCGAACAGCGGGTGGCGGCGGCCGCAGAACAGGCCCAGGGCCTCCTGGTACAGCGGCAGGTACGACAGCCCCGGCACGCGCAGCGGGAAGTGCCCGATGGCCAGGTGCAGGCGGCCGTCGAGCACGCGCTCCTCCAGCTCCGCCGGGGCGCCGATGTAGACGTTGAGGTGGGCGTCGTGGCCGCGCGAGACGAAGCGCTGGGTGGTGCGCGGCAGCGGCGAGTCCGGGTCGGTCAGGGTCGAGTCGATGATGCCGAGGTTGAGCTTGCCGCTGATGTGCTGCTTGAGCACGTCGGCGTCCAGGCAGAAGCCTTCCACCGCGGCCAGCAGGCGCAGGGTCGCCTCGTGGATCGCCACGCCCTGCTCGGTGAGGCGGAAGCCGCTGCGCCCGCGCTGGCAGAGCTTGACCCCCAGGCGCGTCTCCAGGTGGGTCATCTGTTCGCTGATGGTCGACTGGCCGGCGTTGAGCGCGGCCTGGGCGGCGGAGAAGCCGCCGCAGCGGACGATGGTGGCGAACACCCTGAGGAGTTTCAGGTCGACGTCGTGCAGCTGGATCACGCGGGCCTCCCGTCCAACTTTCACATCGCCCGGGCTGATATGAGCGTTGGATCGACTTGTTTTTTCCAAGGTAAACCGCGGGCGCCGCCGGCGGCAACGCCGGTTGCCGCCGCCGGGCCTGTACGAACGTGCCGGAATTCCCGGACTTGTAGCGTCCGAGCGCTTTCCAAACGAGTATCCGACTGACCCCGAAAGCCCCGCTGCAGACAGCGCGCGGGCGCTCCCGCTCGCGCGTGGATGATGGGGAAAGGGTGGGTTCGATACTTCGGGATCGGCGATGTGAGTATCTGTACTTGCGCATTTTTCAGGCGGCCGCCTGCGCCCATATTCGGTCCAACGGCGGTCGCAGCGTCCGCTCCGCCTCCCCACCAAGAACAAGAATTGGAGAAGCACGAACATGGCCAAGCACGGTTATGAATCCGGTCGCCTGAACCTGCCCTTCGTCGGGCACTGCACCTTCGCCAAGGCGCCCATCTGCACCGACTGGAACGCCATCGACGCCGACGTCGCCATCCTCGGCGCACCGAACGACATGGGCACCCAGTGGCGCTCCGGCGCGCGCTTCGGACCGCGCGGCATCCGCGAGGCATCCACGCTGTTCTCCTTCGGTCATTCCGGCGCCTACGACCACGAGGACGACGCCACTTACCTCACCGAGGACCAGGTGCGCATGGTCGACGTCGGCGATGCCGACATCGTGCACACCGACATGCAAAGCAGTAACGACAACATCGAATCGGCCGTGCGCCAGATCCTCGCCTGCGGCGCCATGCCGGTGGTGCTGGGCGGCGACCACTCGATCCACGCGCCGGTGATCAAGGCTTTCGAGGGCCGCGGGCCGATCCACATCGTGCACTTCGACGCGCACCTGGACTTCGTCGACGAGCGCCACGGTGTGCGCTACGGCCACGGTAACCCGCTGCGCCGCGCCTCGGAGATGGACCACATCGTCGGCATGACCCAGATGGGCATCCGCAACGTGTCCTCGTCCAACCGCGCCGACTACGACGCCGCCCGCGAGGCCGGCTCGCAGATCCTCTCGGTGCGCGACGTGCGCCGCCTGGGCTGCGACGCGGTGGTCGACATGATCCCGCAGGGCCGCGACTACTACATCACCATCGACATCGACGGCTTCGACCCGTCCATCGCCCCCGGCACCGGCACCCCCAGCCACGGCGGCTTCCTCTACTACGAGGTGCTGGAAATCATCCAGGCGCTGGCCAAGCGCAGCCACGGCCGCGTGGTCGGCATGGACCTGGTGGAAGTGGCGCCGGCCTACGACCCCACCGGGGTCACCTCGATCCTCGCCGCGCAGCTGCTGATGAACAGCATCGGCTTCATCTTCCATGCCCGCGCCCAGGCTCGCTGAGCCCGGCCCGGCCTTCATGCAACCGGCGGGCATCAGCGCTCGCCCCGTTACGAGGACATGAGAGTGGACACCAAGGTCAAAGAGTATCTGCAGCGCTACGGCATCTCCGAAGCGACCCAGCGCTTCCTGTCGAAGGCGCAGAAAATGTTCATCGGCGGCGCCTGGGTCGATGCCAGCGACGGCGCCACGGCGGAGGTCATCGAGCCTTCCACCGAAACCGCGCTGACGCGCATTCCCATGGGCACCGCGGCCGACCTCGACCGCGCCGTGCAAGCGGCCCGCGCGCAGTTCGACGGCGGCCCCTGGCGCCAGCTCAAGCCGCTGGAGCGCGAGCGCCTGCTGCACCGTCTGGCCGACCTGCTCGAAGCCAACGCCGAGGAGCTGGCCGAGATCGAATCGATCGACATGGGCAAGTCGGTGGCCCAGGCCCGCGCGGTCGATATCCAGGGCAGCGTCGACACCTTCCGCTACTTCGCCGGCTGGGCGAGCAAGATCCACGGCCGCAGCGTCGAGCCGTCGCTGCCGGGCAACTACGTCGCCTACACCCGCAAGGAGCCGGTCGGCGTGGTCGGCGTAATCGTGCCGTGGAACTTCCCGCTGCAGACCATGGCCTGGAAGCTCGGCGCCGCCCTGGCCGTCGGCTGCACCGTGGTGGTCAAGCCCGCCGAGCTGACCTCGCTGTCGGCGCTGCGCTTCGCCGCACTGGTGCAGGAAGCCGGCATCCCTGACGGCGTGGTGAACATCGTCAGCGGCCGCGGCAGCGTGGTCGGTGCGGCCATGGCCGAGCACCCGGGCATCGACAAGCTGAGCTTCACCGGCTCGACCCCGGTGGGCTGCAATGTCGGCAAGGCGGCGCTGGACCAGATGAAGCGCCTGACCCTGGAGCTGGGCGGCAAGTCGCCGGTGATCGTCTGCGCCGACGCCGACATCAAGGCGGCCGCCCAGGCCGTGGCCAACGGGGTGTTCTTCAACTCCGGGCAGGTCTGCGACGCCGGCACCCGCGCCTACGTGCACCGCAGCATCTACGCCGAGTTCCTGCGCGAGCTGGCCGACTACACCGCGAGCCTGAAGATGGCCCCGGGCCTGGACCCCGACTGCTTCATCAGCCCGCTGGTGTCCAAGCAGCAGCAGGAGCGCGTGCTGGCCTACATCCAGGCCGGCAAGGAGGAGGGCGCCGAGGTCTACTACGGCGGCGAGGCGGTCGAGGGCCCGGGCTTCTTCGTGCAGCCGACCATCTTCGCCAACTGCCGCAACGACATGCGCGTGGTCCGCGAGGAGATCTTCGGCCCGGTGCTGGTCACCGCGCCCTTCGATGACGAGGAGGAGGCCGTGGCGCTGGCCAACGACTCCGAATTCGGCCTGGCCGCGGCCATCTACTCCAACGACCTGGGCAAGGTCCACGGGCTGATCCCGCGCCTGCGCGCCGGCACCGTCTACGTCAACGCCCACAGCACCCTCGACCCGAGCATGCCGTTCGGCGGCTACAAGCAGTCCGGCTACGGCAAGGACCTGGGTGCCGAACAGCTCGACTACCTGCTGGAGACCAAGGCGGTGTGGATCACGCTGCCCTGACCGGCAGCCGACGAAATATCCCTACCGCTTGACGCCAGGTCCTGTACCCGGCGCCCCGCTCATCCGAGACTGGGTGATCGGGCGCAGGACCTGTCTGGTGAGACTCCATACGAAAACAAGAGAGGAGATAACCATGAAGTCAGATCCGAAAGTGCTGCCGCTCCCCGAGGCGCAGCGCGGGTTGGAAATCGAAGGACACTCCATCGATTTCATCGAGGAACACGAGCGCACCGACAAGCTCTCGACCCAGGGCCCGTTCTGGTTCGTCGGTAACTTCACCTTCTTCACCATGACCATCGGCTTCGTCGGCCCCAGCGTCGGCCTGAACGCCATGTGGACGATGATCGCCGGCACCCTCGGGATCATGTTCGGCACCCTGTTCATGGCCTTCCACGGCTCCCAGGGCCCGCACCTGGGCCTGCCGCAGATGATCCAGTCGCGCGCGCAGTTCGGCTACCGCGGGGTCATCCTGGTGCTGTTGGCCACGCTGTTCGTCTTCGCCGGCTTCAACATCGTCAACCTCGTGTTGATGATGCAGGGGCTGCATACGCTGTTCCAGTGGGGGCCGATGCAGGTGGCCCTGGCGGTCTCGGTGCCGGCGACCCTGCTGGCGATCCTCGGCCACGACTGGATGCACAAGACCTTCAAGTGGTCGCTGTTCCTTTCCCTGCCGCTCTACGGGCTGATCTCGGTCGCCGTGCTGATGGGCTGGATCCACTCCACGCCGGCTGCCGCGGGTACGCCTGAGACCGTCGCCCTGGGCTTCACCTGGACCGGCTTCGTCGCCCAGTTCGCCGCCGGCGCCAGCTACAACATCGCCTACGCGCCCTACGTCTCGGACTACTCGCGCTACCTGCCGAAGAACACCTCCAGCGGCAAGCTGATCGCCGCCGTGTTCGTCGGGGCCTCGCTGTCCGGCGCCTGGATGATCGCCGTCGGCGGCTGGCTGGCGGAGCACCTGCACGCCACCGACGTACTGGTCGCGCTGAACGCGGTGGGTGCCAGCTTCGCGCCGCAGCTGGGCACCGTGGTGGTGGCCGTCACCATCCTGGCGTTCCTGCCGGTGATCGCGATGAACATCTACAGCGCCAAGCTCACGACCATTACCGGCGTGGACTCCTTCAAGAAGATCAAGCCGACCCCGCGCGTGCGCATCTGGGCGATCCTCTTCGTGGTGGTGCTGCAACTGGGCGTTGCCATCGCCATCAACGCCTCCGGCTCCGGCCTGTCGATGCTCAACATGTACCTGGTGGTGATGCTGTACTTCCTGGTGCCCTGGACCGCGGTCAACCTCACCGACTACTTCTTCGTGCGCAAGGGCCGCTACGCCATCCCGCACTTCTTCCTGCCCCACGACAACATCTACGGGCACTGGGGTAGCCGTGGGCTGGTCGCTTACCTGATCGGCTTCGTGGTGATGATCCCGTTCTTCACCATCTACAACGGCGCCGACGAGGTCTTCGTCGGGCCCCTGGCGAAGGCCATCGGCGGTGTCGACATGGCCTGGCTGGTCGGCCTGATCGTCTCCGGCGTCGCCTACTACCTGCTGTGCCTGTCGCTCGACCTGGAGAAAGAGGAAAAGCTCATTCGCCACATCGAGAGCACCTCCCCGCATTTCTCCACCGGCAAGACCTGGTAACCGAATGGCGCGCTCGCCGCGCCTAGCGAGATCCGAAATGACCAACAAATACGACTACATCATCATTGGTGCGGGTTCGGCCGGCTGCGTTTTGGCCAATCGCCTGAGCGAAGACCCGCGTACCTCGGTTCTGGTCCTGGAGTTCGGCGGCAGCGACCGCAGCGTGATCATCCAGATGCCCAGCGCGTTCTCCATCCCGATGAACACCAAGAAGTACAACTGGCACTACGAGACCGCCTCCGAGCAGCACCTCGACGGCCGCCGCCTGCACTGCCCGCGCGGCAAGGTGCTGGGTGGCTCCTCGTCGATCAACGGGCTGGTCTACATCCGTGGCCACGCCTACGACTTCGACGAGTGGGAATCCCTCGGCGCCAGGGGCTGGGGCTATCGCAACTGCCTGCCGTACTTCAAGCGCGCCGAGGGCTACAAGTTCGGTGGCGACGACTACCGTGGCGCCGAAGGCCCGCTGGCCACAAACAACGGCAACAACATGCAGAACCCGCTGTATGGCGCCTGGGTCGAGGCTGGCGCGCAGGCGGGCTACATCAAGACCGACGACTGCAACGGCTACATGCAGGAAGGCTTCGGCGCCATGCACATGACGGTCAAGGACGGTGTGCGCTGGTCCACCGCCAACGCCTACCTGCGCCCGGCCATGCAGCGGCCGAACCTGACCGTGGTCACCCACGCCATGACCCGCCGCATCCTCCTCGAAGGCAAGCGTGCCATCGGGGTGGAGTACGACGAGGGCGGCAAGACCCACACCGTCTACTGCGAGCGCGAAGTGCTGGTCAGCTCCGGGCCCATCGGCTCGCCGCACCTGCTGCAACGCTCCGGCATCGGCCCGGCGGCGGTGCTGCGCAAGGCCGGCATCGAGGTGCGCCACGACCTGCCCGGGGTCGGCGAGAGCCTGCAAGACCACTCGGAAATCTACATCCAGTACGCCTGCAAGGAGCCGGTCACCCTCAACGGCAAGATGAGCCTGCTGGGCAAGGCGCTGATCGGCCTGCGCTGGCTGCTGTTCAAGGACGGCCTGGGGGCGAGCAACCACTTCGAGGCCGGCGGCTTCATCCGCTCGTCCAAGGGCCTGCGCTGGCCGGACATCCAGTTCCACTTCCTGCCCGCAGCCATGCGCTACGACGGCGACAAGCCGTTCAAGGGCCACGGCTTCATGATCCTCACCGGGCCGAACAAGCCCAAGAGCCGCGGCTACGTGCGCGCCGTTTCGGCCGACCCGTACCAGCACCCGGAAATCCGCTTCAACTACCTGGAGAGCGAGGAGGACCGCGAGGGCTTCCGCCGCTGTGTGCGCCTGACCCGCGAGATCATCGGCCAGCCGGCCATGGACCGCTTCCGCGGGGAGGAACTGGCGCCCGGCCCGCAGGTGCAGAGCGACGAGGAGATCGACGCCTTCGTCCGCGCCAACATGGAAAGCACCATGCACCCGTGCGGCTCCTGCCGGATGGGCGAGGACGAGCTGGCGGTGGTCGACTCCGAGCTGCGCGTGCGCGGCATCCAGGGCCTGCGGGTGATCGACTCCTCGGTGTTCCCCACCGAGCCCAACGGCAACCTCAACGCGCCGACCATCATGCTCGCCGAGCGCGCCTCCGACCTGGTGCGCGGCCGCGAGATGCTGGCGCCGGCGAACGTGCCGGTCGGTGTGGTGGAGGACTGGGAGGAGAACCAGCGCAGCCGCGCGCCGGTGCGCCAGGTCAGCGCCTGATGGCAGCGGGCCGGTCGCGTCAGGCCGGCCCGTTCGCGAATGCCGCCAGATGGAGCTGGCGGTACGCGGCTACCAGTTGATCGAGCGAGAAGGCCAGGTTGCGGCCGCTCGGGTTGGGCAGGACCCAGGCCTGGGCGCCGCCGAAGCGCGCCGGCTGCAATCCCCAGGCGACATCGCTCTGGCCGGTCAAGGCGCTGTAGGCCGGCTTGCCGAGAAAGGCCACGAAGCGCGGGGCGAAGCGGCGGACCTTGGCTTCGAAGTCCGCCGCTGCTGCTTCGAATTCCTCGCGGGAAAGCTGATCGGCGCTTGCCGTTGGTCGCTCGACCACGGCCGTCAGCCCGCAACGGTATTGCAGGAGCGTCCGGTCCTGTTCCGGGCGCATTTCCTCGGGGGTGAATCCGGCGAGGTGCAGGGTGCGCCAGAAACGATTGCTCCTGCCGGCGAAGTGATGCCCCTGGGCCGCCGCCTTGAGCCCCGGATTGATGCCGCAGAAGAGCACTGCCAGGTGCTCGGCGACGATGTCTTCCAGTCTTGCGTCCACACCGGACCTCGCTAACTGCAGATCACTTCGACCGCATTGCGCGCCAGCTCGCTCAGCTCGGCGCGTGGCACGCCGGCCCGTGCGCGGATCGAAATGCTGTGCAGCAGAGCCGAGGACAGCACGGCGAGGGCCGCCGGGTCCGCATTGGCCTTTAGCTCGCCGGCCTCGACCGCCACCCGCAGGCGCTGTTCGAGGTCCGCGTCGAGCTTGTTCAGCAGGTGCGCGAGGATCGCGCGTATCTCCGGGTCTTCGACGGATTCGGTGGTCGCCGTGCCGATGGCGAAGCAGCCGCGCGGCTGGCCGTCGCCGGAGAAATAAATCGATAGCTGGCCCTCGTAGAAGCGCAGCAGGGCCTCGCGCAGGGACAGGCTGCTGTCGGCCAGCGCCGCCTGCATGGCTGCTGCCGCCGTTTTCCAGTACTGCTCCAGCGCCTTGATGTAGAGGGCGTGCTTGTCGCCGAAGGCCGCGTACAGGCTCGGCCGGTTCATGCCGGCCGCGGTGGCGATGCTGTCCAGGGAAGCGGCGGCGTACCCGGTATTCCAGAACACGCCCAGCGCCTGCTGCAGCGCCGCATCGGGGTCGTAGGCGCGCGGGCGGCCGCGGCCCTTTTTCTCGTCGGTATTTTTTTGTGCCATGGTGTACAAAAATCCTTGAGCGTCGTTCGGGTTGGGGATATTCTGACATCGTCGCACAAAATTCGGGAAGCACAAGTTCCCGTCTTCCAGGCTTGTCGTGACGGCGCCCGAACGGGGCGCCCAAGCGGTTGGACCGGTGCGGCGGAGCGATCCTCCTGGCCGCACGCGGTGCGACCGGATTTGTGGGAGCGGTTGGCTGGGCGTCGAACGCAGTGCCAGTTCCACCGGGCTTGATTCCTCACAGTAACGATTGACGTCAGGGCCGCAGGCGACCGAGCAGGTGTCCGCCCGCAATCCCGGTAACAGGTGCATACGATCATGACTAGCCAAATCGACATCAAAGCTGGCGCTGCTCTTGAGGAGCCTGCGCCCAACGCGGCCGGCAAGCCGACCCGCAAACCCCTGAAAGCGCGGCTGCGGCCGTGGCTCATGACGGGTTTCCCCCTGCTGCTGGCGGCAGCGGGCTACGCCTACCACAGCGCGAACCAGCCCTTCGTCTCCACCGACAACGCCTATGCGCGGGTGGCGCGGACTTCAGTCAACGCACGCATTTCCGGGCAGGTCGTGGAAATAGCGGTCGAAGACAACCAGCGCGTGCGCAAGGGCCAGCTGCTGTTCCGCATCAACCCCGAGCCGTTCCAGATCACGGTCGACCGTGCCGAGGCGCAATTGGCCAATGCACGGCTGCGCATCGAAGGGCTCAAGGCGAGTTACCGCCAGCAGCAGGCCGATCTGCAGGGCGCCCGCGAAATGGCCGACTTCGACCAGAAGGAATTCGCCCGCAAGCAGGCGCTGGTTGCCAGTCAGTTCGTCTCCCAGGCGATCTACGACCGCGCCAACACCGATCTCAAGGTCGCCCGCCAGCGCATTGCCTCCATCGAGCAGCAGATCGCCAACACGGTGGTTGCCCTGAGCGGCAATCCGAACATCGATGTCGACAGCCACCCGACCGTGCGCGAAGCGAAAGCCCAGCTGGACGAGGCGCGGCTGTACCTCTCCTACACGAGCGTCTATGCGCCGGACGACGGCATCGTCGCCAAGGTCGACGACCTGCAGGTGGGCAACTACCTGAACAATGGCGCGCCGGCCTTCGCCCTGCTGTCGAGCAGCAAGGTCTGGGTCGAGGCGAACTTCCGCGAGACCGAAGTCACCCACATGCGCCCCGGCCAGGTCGCGAGCATCAGCCTGGACACCTATCCGGACCACCGCTTCAAGGCCCACGTGGTGAGCATGAGCCCCGGCGCCGGCTCGGACTTCGCGCTGTTGCCGCCGGAGAACGCCACGGGCAACTGGGTGAAGGTCGTGCAGCGGGTGCCGGTGCGCCTCGAACTCGACGAGGTCGACCCCTTCCTGCCGCTGTACTCCGGCATCAGCGCCACGGTGAAGGTCGATACCGGCTACAGCGCGCCCTGGTGGCATCCGCTGAAATCGCTGTTCACCGCGGGGACCTGAGCATGAACGCCAAAGCCATTGCCAACCCGGCGGAGGAGGGTGCGCGAGCGCTGCGTTACGCGGCACTGCTGGCGACCTACCTGCAATCGGTGAACCTCCCGCTGCCCAACGCCGCGCTGCGCTTCATCCAGGGCAGCCTGTCGATGGCCGACGACCAGGTCGGCTGGATCTTCACCGCCTACTTCGCGGCGAGCGCCATCACCCTGCCGATTGCCTCCTGGCTTGCCGCGCGCTTCGGCCTGCGTCGGGTCTATTTGCTGGCGCTGGCGGTGTTCGCCGTCGGCCTGGTGCTGGCGACGCTGTCGACCACGCCACTGGCGTTCAGCGGCGCGCGCATCATCCAGGGCGCCGCGAGCGGCGTGCTGGGGCCGCTGTCGATGGCCATCGCGCTGGAGACGCTGCCCGCCGCCCGGCGTGCGAAGTTCGGGGTGGTGCTCACGGCCATCGTGATGTCGGGCATCGCCACCGGGCCGAGCATCGGCGGTTGGGTCAGTGACCTGTTCGGCTGGCGCTGGATGTTCTACCTCGGCTTGCCGGTGACGGCCTACATCGTCCTCGTGATGGGCCTGTCGCTCGCCGAGAAGAAGGCCGCGCAGCGTCCGCCGTTCGACTTCTTCGGCTACGGCAGCTTCACCCTGGGCGTGATTGGCCTGCAGCTGCTGCTCGACCGGGGCGAGCGCCTGGACTGGTTCGCCTCGACGGAAATCTGCGTAGAAGCACTGGCCAGCGCGCTGGGCTTCTACCTGTTCGCCGTGCACCGGCTGACCGCGAAGACGCACTTCCTCGGCAAGCATCTGTTCCGCGACCGCAACTTCGTGCTGTCGACGCTGATCTTCTTCGCCCTGGGCTTCGTGCTGCTGCCGACCCTGGCGCTGACCTCGCCGATGCTCGACGAAATCCTCGGCTACCCACCGATCACCACCGGCTGCCTGACGCTGCCGCGCGGGGCGGGGCTGGTCGGTGCATTCCTTCTTGCCGCACGCATGCCCGAGCGCATCGACCCGCGCCTGGTGGTCGCGGCCGGCGTGGCGCTGGTCGCCTACGCCAACTGGCTGATGCTCGGCTATTCGCCGCTGATGGACTGGCGGCCGGTCGCCGTCGCCGGCGCGCTCCAGGGCATCGGCCTGGGCGTGCTGATGCCGTCGATCAGTAAGGTCGCATTCAGCACCCTCGATCCGCAGTTCCGTCCGGAAGCCACCGGGCTGTTCAACCTGGCGCGCATCTACGGCAGCACCCTCGGCATCGCGATCGTGCAGACGTACTTCTTCAACAACATGCAGGCGATGCACCTGGCGCTGGGCGGCAATCTCACCCCGTTCCACGGCGCCGGCGCGGCCCTCGCCGCATCGAGCGCTTCGCCCGCGCTGGTCGGGCTGAACGAGATGCTCACCGGGCAGGCCGCCTTCGTCTCGGTCCTCGGCCAGTTCAAGGTGCTGATGCTGGCGATGCTGGCGGTCGCACCGCTGGTTCCTTTCCTGCGCAAGCCGAACCCGGCCAGCTAGTTTTCGTGGAGTCAGGCAGATGAACACTCACGCATCGATTCGCAACAGCCAGCGCCCGTTCTTCAAGGCGAGTGCGCTTGCAACCTTCATGGCGCTGTCGGCCTGCACGGTCGGCCCGGACTTCAAGACGCCGGCACCCAGCCCGTCGCAGCACTACGACCGCCAGGCCGAGCAGCGCCTGGGGCAGGGCGAGGGCAACGACCAGCGCATCGACTCCGGCAAGCCGGTCAGCGGCGACTGGTGGAGCGCCTTCGGCTCGACCAAGCTCGACGCCGTAGTGCGCCGGGCGATTGCCGGCAACCTGGAGCTGGCAGCGGCAGACGCGACCATCCGCCAGGCGGCGGCGTCGGTCGCCGCCGCGCAAGGGGCGCTGTATCCGCAGGTGAACCTGGGCGCCACGGGCGGACGCCAGCGCACGCACAACGGCCCGGAGCCCACGGTCGCCAACTTCTATGCGATAGGGCCGCAGGTGAACTTCGACCTCGATGCCTTCGGCGGCACCCGCCGGCAGATCGAGCGGCAGGACGCCCTGACCGAGTTGCAGAAGCATCGCTACGAGGCCGCCTACCTGACCCTGACCGGCAACGTCGCCAGCCAAGCCCTGCTGATCGCCTCGGCCAATGCGCAGATCGAAGCCGTGCAGCAACTGCTCGCCAACGATGCGAAGAACCTCGAACTCGTGCGCCTGGCGAAGCTCAACGGCAGCACCACGCAGATCGACGTCTCGCTGGCCGAAACGCGCCTCGCCCAGGACCGCACATTGCTGCCGCCGCTCGCCCAGCAGCGCGATGCGGCGCGCCATGCGCTGGCGATCCTGACCGGCAACGGGCCGGCGGACTGGGTGGCTCCGGACTTCGCGCTGACGGAGTTCAGCCTGCCGTCGAACGTGCCGCTCAGCCTGCCTTCGGAGCTCGCCCGCCAGCGCCCGGACGTGCTGCAGGCCGAGGCCGAGCTGCACATGGCCAGCGCCGAGATCGGCATCGCCACGGCGAACCTCTATCCGCACGTCGAGCTGTCGGCATCGCTGGCCATGTCGGCGGCCGGCAATGGCGGCGCGGCGCTCTGGAACCTGGTCGCCGGCGTGGCCGGCCCGCTGTTCGACGGCGGCACCCGCGAGGCCGAGCGCCAGGCCTCGGTCGCGGGCTACCAGGCCTCGCTCGCCGGCTACCGGCAGACCCTGATCCAGTCCTTCGGCCAGGTCGCCGATACCCTGCAGGCAATGAACCACGACGCCGAGCAGGGCCAGGCCCAGGCCGATGCGCTGCAGGCCGCGGCCACCAGCCGGCAGCTGAACCAGCAGGCCTACGCCCAGGGCGAGAACAGCGTGCTGCAGGTGCTGGAGGCCGAGCGGGCCTATGAGCAGGCGCTGCTCGGCGACATCCGCGCCAGGACCGCGCGCTACCTCGACACCGTGCAGCTGTTCGTCGCGCTGGGCGGCAACTCGGTCGGCGTCTTCGAGCAGCAAGTCGCGGGCGCCGAAGCGCGCAAGCCAGCCCCGCGTTCCTGATTCCACCTTCGCCATGCCCCAGGTACGGCCCCGCCAGCGGCGGGGTCGCGCCCCGTGTCGTGCGCGTCATCCGGGTTTCATCCAGAGGAGAAAGACCATGGCCAGCCATGCATTCCGCGACACCAGATTCCCGCTGTTGCACGGGGCGGGCGCGATGCCCGCCGTCGGCTTCGGCACGCTGTTCCGCGATCTCTCGGTCACCACCGAGGCGATCAGCGCGGCGCTCGACGCCGGTTTCCGCCACTTCGACTGCGCCGAGCGCTACCGCAACGAAGCGCAGGTAGGCGTGGCCTTCCGCGAGGCCATGGACCTGTGGAAGGTCCGCCGCGAAGAACTGTTCATCACCACCAAACTGTGGAACACCAACCACCGTCCCGAGCGCGTGCTGCCGGCCTTCGAAGCGAGCCTGCGGCGGCTGCAGGTCGACTACGTCGACAGCTACCTGATCCATACGCCTTTCGCTTTCCAGCCTGGCGAGGAGCAGGACCCGCGCGACGAGCAGGGGCGGGTGATCTACGACACCGGCGTGACGCTGCTCGACACCTGGCGCGCGCTCGAACAGTTGGTGGACAGCGGCCGTTGCCGCTCCATCGGCCTGTCCGACGTCTCGCTGCCGACGTTGCAGGCCATAGTCGCCGAAGCACGGATCAAGCCGGCGGTGGTGCAGATCGAGGCGCATCCGTACCTGCCCGAGTGGGAGCTGGTGGAGTTCTGCCGGCAGCACGGCATCGTCGTCCTGGCCTTTGCGCCGCTGGGGCATGCCATGGAGCCGAACGTGCTGGAAGAGCCGGTGCTCACCGAGATCGCCCAGCGCCTGGGGCGCACGCCGGCACAGGTCGCCCTGGCCTGGTCGGTGCAGCGCGGCGTGGCCTTCCTGACCACCTCCACCTCGCCGGCCCACATGCGCGAGAACTTCGCCCTCGAGCCGTTGCCCGAAAGCGCCATGGACGAAATCCGCGAAAGGATCGAGACGCGCGTGCGCTTCAACTCGGTGGTGGAAACCGGCGTGCCCGGCTTCATACCGCGCAAGAAGTAGCTGCTGTCGGGGGGATCGGCATCCGCACCCCGAATGGACTAGCGTGAAGAGGCCGGCGGCGGTTCCCGCACCGCCGGCCCGGCCCCTCGAGGAAGACACCATGGACATCCTGCAGAGCATGCGCTTCTTCGTGACGGTCGCGCAGTGCGGCAGCTTCACCGCCGCCGCGCAGCAGCTGGACACCAGCACGACCACCGTTTCCAAGGTGATTTCCAGCCTGGAAGACCGCCTGCACACCCGCCTGATCAACCGCACCACGCGCCGCCTCGCGCTGACCGAGGCGGGCGTTCGCTACTTGCAGCGTTGCGAGAAGATCCTCAACGACGTGCGCGAGGCCGACGAAGAAGCCGGCAGCAGCCACAGCACGCCAATAGGCCGGCTGAAGATCCACGCCATGGCGGCGGTCGGCAATCACTACGTGATCGACGCCATCGCGCAATACCGCGAAAGCTACCCCTCGGTGATGTTCGACCTGGTGCTGACCAACCGGGTGCCGGACCTGCTGGAGGAGGGCTACGACATGTCCATCGTGCTGGCCAAGGAACTCCCGGATTCTGGGTTCGTTGCCCAGCGCCTCGGCATGACCTACAGCATCCTCTGCGCCTCGCCGGCCTACCTGAAGCGACGGGGCGTGCCCGCTGCGCCAAGCGAT
The DNA here is from genome assembly GCF_041409665.1 of Pseudomonas sp. QL9. NCBI lineage: Bacteria > Pseudomonadati > Pseudomonadota > Gammaproteobacteria > Pseudomonadales > Pseudomonadaceae > Pseudomonas > Pseudomonas sp. QL9. Next base: position 249,734 of record NZ_CP166971.1, on the reverse strand, counting down.
CTCTACACCCACGACTGCCTGCGCATCGTGAACACGGTGATGCCGGTGGAGCACTGGCGCTTCGAGGGCGCGAACGGGGTGGAAGTGGTGGACACCCCGTCGTCGCCGTTCCAGATCAATACGGCCGACGGCATGACCATCGCGCTGAGCCGTGGCATGGGCATAGGTATCCAGCCCGTTGCATCGGCGATAGAGGGACTCAAGGCGGGGACGCTGGTGCGGGTGCTGCCGGATTACCGGTTCGAGGAGTTCGGCCTGTTCGCCGTGTATCCGTCACGCAAGTTCGTCGATGCGAAGACGCGGACCTGGATCGAGTTCCTCAAGGCCTGCATACCGCGCATGCTCGAAGTGGACGAGAAGATCGCGAAGGGCTGAAGCGGGGGAGCGGTGCAGAAAGGATGGAGTGTCGACCCTCCATCAAGCGTGCAGCGGACTCAGCCGTTCGAGCATTGGCCCATCACCAGGTACTGCAGGGTGTGCTGCTGGCCGTGCGAGTCTTCGTAGGTCATGCGCACCGGCACCGCGCCGCACTGGTCCGGGATCTCGCTGGTGCCGACCACCTTCTGGATATCCAGTTTGGTCGCGTAGGTGTAGTTCTCGATGGGTGCGGCACTGGCTGCGGTCGAGGGGCTCTCGGCCGCGAAGAGCGGCATGCCGGCGCCGAGGAGGGCGAAGAAGAGGGCGGTTTTCTGGAGGCTCATGGCGTTCACCGTATCGATGGGAAGTGGGACTTCACGTGCACCTCGGGAGCGCCTGGACGGCTCGCTCATTCGCTCCCTTGGATGGCTCGATACTAGGTACAACCCCCGCGCCGACACAGACTCCGGCCGGACAAACACTGTTGGCGAAAAATGCAGGAATGGCTGTTGCCGGCGCCCTCAGTCGCGGCTCGCCTTGAGCTGCTGCCAGGCGGTGTCGAGGGATTTGCGCTGGGCTTCCGGCAGGCTCTCCAGCAGGTAGCTGCGCCGCCGTTGTTCGACGGTCAGCACTTGCCCGGGCGCATCCTTGAGCATTGCCTGCATGGCTGCCGAGGTGTTCGGCAGCGGCGCGTAGAAGCGCGTGAAGCGGGCGTTGCGCACGGCGTTTTCCGGGGCCATGAGGAAGTCGATGAAGCGGTAGGCCAGCTCCGGGTGCGGGGCGTTGGCCGGGATGGCCAGGGTGTCGATGTAGATGGCCGCGCCTTCGTCCGGAATCAGGTAGGCCAGCTGCGGGTTCTTCTCCTTGGCCAGCACGGCGTGTCCGCTCCAGCTCATGCTCAGGCACAGCTTGCCGGCGGCGGCCTCGTCGATGTAGTCCCAGCTGCTCAGCACACGCAATTGCCGGGCGATGGGCTGCAGGCTTTGCACGGTGCGATCTATTTGCCGACCGCTGCTGGTCGCCAGGCTGCGGCCTCGATAGTTGAGTAGCAGTGAGGTGGACTCCTCGGCGGCATCCAGCATGCCCAGGCCGCAATGGGCCAGGCGGCCGGCCTGCTGCTCGTCGAACAGCAGGCTCCAGCTGTTGGGCAGCGCGCTGCCGTAGGCGGCCTGGGCGAGTTTCGGGTTGACCAGCAGGCCTATGGATCCCCACAGGTACGGAACGACATGCTGGTTGGCGTCGGTGATGCCGGCTAGCGCGGAGATCACCCAGGGATCGAGGTTGCGGTAGTTCGCCAGGCGCTGGGTATCGAGCGTTGCCAACCGATGTTCCGCGAGCAGTTGCCGAAGCATGAAGTGCGTCGGCACGACGACGTCGTAGACCTCGCCATTGGCCATCGTCTGCATCAGCTCATCGGTGGTGGTGAACGAGTGGTACTCCACCCGAACGCCGGTCTGCTTGTGGAAGTCCTCCAGCACCGCCGGGTCGACGTAGTCCTTCCAGTTGTAGAAACGCAACGTTTCCTCGGCGTGGGCGACGCCGCAGGCGAACAGGGCAAGCAGGCAAAGCAAGTGCTTCATGACGACAACTCCGGTGAAGTTGAGGCACGTGCCGCGGCAGCATGCCCGACGGGCTCTTCCCACGAGCCGAGGAGCGGGATTCAAGTGCCTTTCACCGGGAGAAGCTTGTTCGAGGCGGCCAAGTCGTTGTGCCTGGGTGCCAAGTTGGCGGATTCGCGCACCAGGTCGCTGCGGCGCGCAGGCGCCATCGCATTCCGGCATGGCTCGCATCGACATGTGATATTGGCCGCACGCCGTGCCCGGCTCTTAGCATTTCCCGTGTCTCCCCTGACAACGAGAACAACAAGTGGACCTGGGAAAAATCCTGCGCCGTAGTGCGCTCTACTGGCCTGATCACGAGGCCGTCGTCGACAGCCGCAACCGCATCACCTTCGCCGAACTCGAACGCCGCACCAACCGCCTGGCCTCCGGCCTGCAGGCGCTCGGCCTGGCGCGCGGCGCCCACGTGGCGATCCTCGCGCCGAACCGGGTGGAACTGGTCGAGGCGGAAGTCGCCCTCTACAAGAACGCCATGGTCAAGGTGCCGATCAACGCGCGCCTGGCCGCCGACGAGGTGCTGCGGGTACTGCAGGACTCGCGCAGCCAGGCGGTGATCGCCGAGGGGCCGTTCGCGGCCCTGATCGCCGAGCGCCGCGCGGCGCTGCCGGACCTGCGCCTGGTCATCCCGCTGGCCGAAGCCGGGGCCGACGTGCCCTACGAGCAGGTGCTGGCGCGTGGCAGCGACCAACACGTCAGCTGCGATCCGGCGGACGACTGCCTCGCCGTGCTGCATTACACCTCCGGCAGCTCCGGGGTACTGAAGGCCGCCATGCTCAGCGTCGGCAACCGCAAGGCGCTGGTGCGCAAGAGCATCGCCAGCCCGACCTGCCGTTCCGGCCCCGGCGACGTGATGGCCCACGTCGGCCCGATCACCCACGCCAGCGGCATGCAGATCATGCCGTTGCTCGCCGCCGGCGCCTGCAACCTGCTGGTCGAGCGCTACGACGACCGCCTGCTGCTGGAGACCATCCAGCGCGAGCGCGTCACCCGGCTGTTCCTGGTGCCGGCGATGATCAACCGCCTGGTGAACTTCCCCGGCGTGGAGTCCTACGACCTGAGCAGCCTGCGCCTGGTGATGTACGGCGCAGCGCCCATGGCGCCGGCCCTGGTGCGCCGGGCCATGCAGGTCTTCGGGCCGATCCTGGCGCAGGGCTACGGCGCCGGCGAAACCTGTTCGCTGGTCACCGTGCTCACCGAGCAGGACCACCTGGCCGCGCTGGACGATCCCAAGCGCCTGGCGTCCTGCGGCCGCTGCTACTTCGACACCGACCTGCGGGTGGTGAACGAGGACTTCGAGGACGTGAAGGCCGGCGAGATCGGCGAGATCGTCGTGCGCGGCCCGGACATCATGCAGGGCTACTGGCAGGCCCCGGAGCTCACTGCCGAGGTCATGCGCGACGGCTACTACCTCACCGGCGACCTCGCCACGGTGGATGAGCACGGCTACGTGTTCATCGTCGACCGCAAGAAGGAAATGATCATTTCCGGCGGCTTCAACATCTATCCGACCGAAGTGGAGCAGGTGCTCTACAGCCTGCCGGAGGTTTACGAGGCGGCGGTGGTCGGCGTGCCCGACGAGCAGTGGGGCGAGGCGGTGAAGGCGGTGGTGGTACTCAAGCCCGGCATGCAGCTGGACGAGGCACGCATCATCGAGCAGTGCGCCGCGCAGCTGGCCGGCTTCAAGAAACCGCGCAGCGTCGATTTCGTCCATGAACTGCCGAAGAACCCCAACGGCAAGATCGCCCGGCGCCTGGTGCGCGAACCCTACTGGCAGAACCAGGAACGGCGGATCTGAGGAGAATGACCATGCAACCGATTCAGGCGAGCGCCAAGGCGCAGGGCATCATCGAGGACCTGCGGGGCTTCATCCGCGACGAACTGCTGCCGCTGGAGCAGCGCGAAGGCATCCGCTTCGGCGAGAAACACGACCGCGGGCTGCTGCGCGATCTCTGGAAGCGCTCCTGCGAGCGCGGCTTCTACAACATCATGTTGCCGGAGGAACTGGGCGGCGCGGGCCTGGGTATCGCCGACCTGTGCGCGGTGAAGGAAGCGGCGGCGAGCAGCGGCGCCGTGCTGGCGGCCCATGTGCTGGGCGAGCTGAGTGGCCCGCCGCGAATCGGCCACTTGTTCCGCGTCGCCAGCGAAGTGCAGATCGAGCAGTTCCTGCGCCCGGTGTGCCGCGCCGAGAAGGCGGTGTGCTTCGCCCTGACCGAAGCCGAGGCCGGCTCCGACGCGACCGCGATCAAGACCAGCGCGCGCCGCGAGGGTGATCACTACGTGCTGGATGGCGCCAAGCGCTACATCTCCGGTGCGCCCTATGCCGACTTCGCCGTGCTGCTGGCGGTGACCGGGCCGGGCAAGGGCGCCGAGGGCATCTCGGCGTTCTTCGTCGACCTGGCCGCGCCAGGGGCGAAAGTCGTTTCCGACTACCAGGCCATGTCCGGCCCCGGCACCCACGGCGACATCCTCCTCGACGGCGTGAAAGTGCCGGTGGAGCATCGCATCGGCGAGGAGGGCAAGGGCTTCAAGCTGGCCATGGGGCGCATCACCCTGAACCGCCTGCTGCACTGCGCGACCATGCTCGGCATGGCCGACCTGGCGCTGCGCCTGTCGGTCGAATACGCCCGCACGCGGGTGCAGTTCGGCCGGCCGATCGGCATGTTCCAGGCGGTCAGCCACATGATCGCCGACATGGCCACCGAGCTGTACGCCGCGCGCAGCATGATGTACGCCACCGCGGCGAGCTACGACGCCGGCGGCGACATCCGCACCCAGTCGTCGATGTGCAAGGTGTTCGCCTCGGAGACCGCGTTCCGCATCGCCGACCGCGCGGTGCAGGTGCACGGCGGCGCCGGGCTGATCAACGGCCATCCGGTCGAGTGGCTGTTCCGCGCGACCCGTATGATGCGCATCCTCACCGGCACCAGCGAGATCCAGCGCAACACCATTGCCAAGGGCATCCTGATGCCCGACTGAGCGTCCCGCACATGAGCGAGGCGCGCGGCCATAACAAGAGAGAGACACGCGACATGTACGATTCCCCTGCCTACCAGCCCCGACGGGCCTGGACGGTCGCCTTGCTGCTGGCGGCGATGATGCTGGTGAACTTCCTCGACAAGGTCGTCACCGGCCTGGTCGCGGTGCCGATGATGAAGGAGCTGCAGCTGACCCCGTCGGAGTTCGGTCTCGTCGGCGGCAGCCTGCACTGGCTGTTCTCCATCTCCGCGGTGGTCGGCGGCTTCCTCGCCAACCGCCGCTCCACCCGCTGGTTGCTGCTGGGCATGGGGGCCTTCTGGGCCCTGGTGCAGTTGCCGATGCTCTATGCCACTTCGCTATGGACGCTGGTGGCCTGCCGCGTGCTGCTGGGGGTGGGCGAGGGGCCGGCGTCGCCGGTCGCCACCCACGCCCTGTACAAGTGGTTCCCCGACGACCGGCGCAGCCTGCCGGTGGCGCTGCTGCATTCGGGCAGCGCCATGGGCCTGCTGATCGCCGGGCTGATGATCCCCTGGGTCAGCACCCACTACGGCTGGCGCAGCAACTTCGCCATCCTCGCCGTGCTGGGCCTGGCCTGGTGCGTGGCCTGGTTCCTGCTCGGCCGGGAGGGGCGGGTGGGCGAGACGGTGCCCGGCCAGGCGTCCGCTGAACGCCTGCCTTACCGCCGCCTGCTAAGCGACAGCACCGTGCTGGCCAATTACTTCTGCCATTTCGCCGCCAACTGGTCGCTGGCCCTGACCCTCACCTGGGTGCCGGCCTACCTGGAGAGCGGCCTGGGCCTGAGCGCGATGAATGCCGGGCGGCTGTTCGGCCTGTTCGTCCTGGTGACCATGCCGCTGAGCCTGTTCCTGGCCTGGCTGTCGCAGCGCCTGCTGCGCGCCGGATTGCCGTCGCGCGTAGCGCGCGGGGTGTTCGTCTCGCTCTGCCTGCTGGCCAGCGGGGCGTTGTCGATCAGCCTGCTGGCCGATCTGCCGGTTGGGCTGCGCATGACCTACATGACCCTCAGCGGGGGCCTGGCGCTGGTGATGTATTCGGTGGGCCCGGCGATGCTCGCGGAGGTCACGCCCTCGACGCAGCGCGGCGCCATCCTCGCCATCGGCAACGCCTTCTCGTCGCTGGCCGGGCTCAGCGCGCCCATCGTCACGGGCTTCCTGGTGCAGCGTTCCGGTGGCCTGGACGGCGCCGGCTACGCCCACGGTTTCGCCGTCAGCGGCGTGCTGCTGCTGGTGGCCGGGGTGGTCGGCCTGGCCTGGCTGCGCCCGCAACGCTCGCGCGCGCAGCTGGACCGCTGCCTGGTCGGCGCCGGCTGATCAGTCGGCGCCACGGGGCGAGCGTTCGATCAGCTCGCCCTTCCAGGCGCCGTTGCGCACGCATTCCACCAGCAGTTCGCGCACCAGGTCGTGGATGCACGAGGCCGCGAAGGACAGCGGCTTGTGCGCCGAGTGGGCGATCGACACGGTGCGCAGGATTTCCGGCTCGACGATGCGCCGGGCCATGGGGTGCGACGGCGCGTCGATCGGCGGCCAGTTGCTGATGGTCGCGGCCAGGCCGCTGGACACCAGCCCGGCGATGCCATAGGCCGACTGCTGCTCGTAGCGCACGTCCAGTTCCACTCCGGCGGCCATCGCCGCCTGCTCGATGCGCCTGCGCAGGTGCAGGCTGCGCGGCGGCATTACCAGGGGTTGGGTCGCCGCGTCGGCGAGCGTAATGATGTCGCCGTCGCCCGCCGGCGCCTGCTGGCCCACCCAGTACAGCCGCTCGATGAAGATGGGTTCGGCGATCACGCCTTCCAGTTCCTCGGCATTGGGAACGATGCCGAAATCGACCTTGCCCAGTTCGATGGCCTCGCCGCCTTCCTTGCTCAAGCCGTCGCGTACCACCAGCTCGATGCCTTCGAACTTCTCCCGGGCGCGCCGGATGATCGCCGGCAGCAGCAGCGCCGAGGAGGTCACCGGGATGGCGATGGATACCCGGCCGCGCGGGTTGCCGCGGCTCGACACCAGTTCGTCCTTCACCGAATCGATCTTCTGGATCACCGAGCGGGCCACCTCGTAGAGGCGTCGTCCGGCATCGGTGAGGTCCACGCCGTCGTGCTGGCGCACCAGCAGCTGCATTTCCAGTTCGCTTTCCAGCATGCCGATCTGCCGGCTCAGCGCCGGCTGCGCGATGTAGGCCTTGCGCGCGGCGGCGGAGAAGCTGCCGGCCTCGGCGATGACGATCAGGTAACGCAGCTGCTTCAACGTCATGTCGGTATCTCGTGCCCATGCTGCTTTGTTATGGGTGCCATAGGGAGACGATATTTGTTCCAGGCGGGGAGGGCTATTTAGTATCGGCCCTGAGCAATAAATCAAGGCCTTGCACAAAGGCCCTGCCAGCGTATCGGAAGTTGCCGCCTGGGCATTTCGAATACGGCTCAATAAATATATCTATTCAAATAAAATCAATGACTTGTCTATGGTTCTGGGTGGTTTGAAACTGCCCGGTGACGGAAAGTTATTGGCCGAAAATCGCTCGAGAATAAAGAGGATAAGAGTGATGAAGCCGAAAGTCCGCCTGCTGCTGCGCAGTGCCTGGGTACTGGGCGCCAGCTGCACCTGCCATAACGCCTTGGCATATAACTTTGAACTCGGCGAAGTCCAGGGCCAGCTCGACTCGTCGCTGTCGCTGGGTGCCAGCATCTCCCTCCACAACCCCGAGCAGCGCCTGATGAAGAGCGCTTCGGGCGATGACGGACGGCGCAACTACGAGGCCGGCGATGTCTTCTCCAAGCTGTTTCGCGGGCGTCACGACCTGGAGCTTCGCTACGGCGACAGCGGCGTCTTCCTGCGCGGGAGCTACTGGTACGACTACGCGCTGCGCGACGAAAACCAGCGCTTCAAGAACGTCGAGGACGCCGGCCGGGTGACCTCGAACAAGTCCGCCGGGGCCGAGTTGCTCGACGCCTTCGTCTATCACAACTTCGCCATCGCCGACGAGCCGGGTTCGGTGCGCCTGGGCAAGCAGGTGGTCAACTGGGGCGAGAGCACCTTCATCCCCGGCGGGCTCAACGTGATCAACCCGACCAACCTGTCGGCATTGCGCCGGCCGGGCTCGGAGGTCAAGGACGGGTTGGTGCCGGTGAACCTGTTCTACGTCACCCAGAACCTCAACGAGAACGTCTCGGCGGACTTCTTCTACCAGTTGGACTGGCAGCAGACCAACCTCGACAACTGCGGCACGTTCTTCTCCGGCAACGACTACATCCCCGAGGGCTGCACCGGCCTGGACGTGGGCGGCAACCTCACCGGCAATGCCGCTGCCGTGCGCGCGCTCTCGCCATTCGGGGTGAAGCTCACCGAGGAGGGCATCGAACTTCACCGCGCCGCCGACCGCGATGCACGCAACAGCGGGCAGTGGGGCCTGTCCATGCACTGGTTCGTGCCGGCACTGGACACCGAGTTCGGCGCCTATGCCGCCGTCTACCACAGCCGCCTGCCCTATACCGGCTCGATCAGCAGCCCCTACCTGACCAACACGAGCTTCGCCGGCCCGCTGTGCGGCAACCTCGGCCTGTCCGGCGCCGCCTGCCGGGGGCTGCTCGCCAGCAGCGCCGGCAAGACGCTGGCCGGAGCGCTGCGCATGGGCACCTCCAGCTACTTCGTCGAGTACCCCGAGGACATCCGCCTGTACGGCCTGACCTTCTCCACCACCCTGTCCAGCGGCACCGCGCTGCAGGGCGAGCTGAGCTACCGGCCGAACCTGCCGCTGCAGTTCAACGGCACCGACCTGGTCCAGGCGGCGCTGGGCGACCCCTTGCGCACGCCGCTGCTCTCCAGCGGCGCCCTGGTCTACGCCGACAATGCCGCCTCCGACGGCTACCGGCGCAAGGAAGTGAGCCAGGCCCAGGTCACCGCCACCCAGACCTTCAGCCAGGTCATGGGCGCCGACCAACTGGCGCTGGTGGCCGAGGTCGGCGCCACTTACGTCGGCGGCCTGGAAGGCAAGTACGGGCCGCGCTACGGCCGCAACAGCACCTTCGGCCCTGGCGAGCTCCGCGACAACAGCGTGTGCCTGGCGATCTCCAGCTCACCGCAGAACTGCAACGACGAAGGCTTCGTCACGCCCTTCGCCTGGGGCTACCGGGCCCGCGCCATCTGGAGCTACGCCAATGCCATCGCCGGCATCGACCTCAAGCCGGGGTTGTCCTGGTCGCAGGACGTGAAGGGCTACGCGCCGGCCGAGGTGTCCGGTTTCAACGAAGGCTCCAAGGCCGTCGGCCTGTCCCTGGATGCGGACTTCAACAGCACCTACACCGCCGGCCTTTCCTACACCAACTATTTCGATGGCGACTACGGCACCCGCGGCGACCGCGATTTCGTCTCGCTGTCGGTCGGCATCAACTTCTGACGTGGAGCCTCGCACCATGAATCGACTTTTCTGCCTGCTGTCCGCCACTCTCATTGCCCAGGGCGCCCTGGGCGCGGTTCCGGCCAAGGAGGCCGCCGAGCTGCAGGGGCGCCTGACCCCGCTGGGCGCCGAGCGCGCCGGCAGCGCCGACGGGCGCATCCCCGCCTGGCAGGGCGGGCTTGCCGCCGACGCGCTCAAGCACCTGGGCAACGGCACCGCGGCCGACCCCTATGCCGGTGAGAAACCGCTGTTCGTGATCGACGCCAGCAACTTCCGGCAGTACCAGGCCAACCTCAGCGCCGGGCAGCAGGCGATGCTGCAACGCTACCCGGGCCAGTACCGCATCCCGGTCTACCCGAGCCATCGCAGCGTGGGCGTCGCCGACCCGCAGCGCGACTGGGCGGCGCACAACGCCGCGAACACCCGCCTGGTCAACGGCGGCAACGGCCTGGAGAACTTCCAGGGCGCGCTGGCCTTCCCGATCCCCCGCGACGGCCTGGAAGCCATCTGGAACCACATCACCCGCTATCGCGGCGGCAGCCTGATGACGGTGAGCGACAGCGCGGCGCCGCAGGCTGGCGGCGGCTTCGTCATCACCACCACCGAGCAGCGCTTCACCATGGCCGACCAGGTGACCGACTACCAGCCGGGCAAGGCCGACAACATGCTCTTCTACTACAGCCACCGGATCACCGCGCCATCGCGCCAGGTGGGCGAGGTCGTGCTGGTCCACGAGACCCTCGACCAGGTCAAGCAGCCGCGCCTGTCCTGGGTCTACAGCGCCGGCCAGCGCCGCGTGCGGCGTTCGCCGGACAACGCCTATGACGCCGCCGGCCCGACCACGGCGGGGCTGCGTACCGCCGACAGCCGCGACATGTACAACGGCGCGCCGGACCGCTACGACTGGAAGCTGGTCGGCAAGAAGGAGCTGTACATCCCCTACAACAGCTACCGCCTGGCCTCTCCGGAGCTGAAGTACGCCGACTTCCTCAAGTCCGGCTACGTCGATCCGGCGCCGGTCCGCTACGAGCTGCACCGCGTCTGGGAAGTGGAAGCCACGCTCAAGCCCGGCGCCCGCCACATCTATTCCAAGCGTCGCTTCTACCTGGACGAGGACAGCTGGACCATCGTCGAGAACGACCTCTACGACAGCCGGGGCGAGCTGTGGCGGGTAGGGGAGAACCACACCTTCTACCAGGGCACGCCGCAGGTGACGCTCTCCGCCATGCAGGTGTTCTACGACCTGCAGGCCGGGCGCTACATCGCCTCGAACATGACCAACGAGCAGGCCCGTGGCTACGACTTCAGCTACCGCGCGAACAGCTCCGACTACTCGCCCGGCGCCCTGCGCGGGCTGGGGATCCGCTGAGATGGGCGGGCAGCCTGCGCTGCCGCGCCGCGGGCGCCTGGCCCGGCGGCTGCTCGGTGGCGGCCAGGAGCCGGACCCGCGCTTCAGCCTGGCCAACGAACGCACCTTCCTGGCCTGGATCCGCACGGCGATGGCACTGCTGGCCGGCGCCATCGCCGTGGACGCCTTCAGCGACCAGGTCTTCGCGGCGCCGGGCAGGGCATCGCTGGCCGCCTTCCTGGCCGGACTCGGCCTGGTCGGCGCCGGCGCCGCCGGCCTGCGCTGGCTGGAGGTGGAGCGCGCGCTGCGCCAGGACCGACCGCTGCCGTTGCCGCTGATGCTGCCGGTGCTGGTCGTCGCCTGCGTGCTCCTGGCTGCCGGCCTGATCGGCTACCAGCGATGAGGGACGAGGGCCTGCAGGCCGAGCGCACCGCGCTGGCCTGGACGCGCACGCAGTTGCTGATGCTGGTGCTCGCCAGCCTGGTGCTGCGTCGCCTGGACGCGCTGCCGGCCATCGCATGGTGGCCGGCGGCGCTGCTCCTGGTCGGCATGCTCTGCAGCCTCGCGCACCAGGCCGAGCGCTACCGCCGCCGCGTCCTGGCACTGGCCGTCGGGGCGGGGTGCGGCAACGGCCTCTGGGTGGCGTTGACGAGCATCGCCCTGATGCTGGTCGCCGGACTCACCCTTGGGCTGGTTCTGGAGCGTTGACCTTGCGCGACCTCTACGCCCTCGACCTGAACCTGCTGACCGTCTTCGATGCCATCTACCAGCAGCGCAGCATTACCCGCGCGGCACACTTGATGGGGCTCAGCCAGCCGGCGATGAGCAATGCCCTGGCACGGTTGCGGCGGCATTGCGGCGATCCGCTGTTCACCAAGAGTCACCTGGGCGTGACGCCGACTCCCGCCGGGCACCGCTTCGCCGACCATGTGCGCATGGCGCTGGAAAGCCTGCGCGAAGGTTGGCGGCACGTTGTTGCGCAGCAGGAGGCGCCGGGCGACCTGAAGGTCAGCTGCGCGGACTGCCTGCAGCCGCTGTTCCTCGACAGCACGCTGGGCTGCCTCGCCAAAGGCTGGCAGGTGAGCTTCTACCAGCCTGCCCGTCGCGCCGCCTTCGACGAGTTGCTGACAGGACGCCTGGACCTGCTGCTGGACATCGACCAGGTCGTGCCCTCCGGTTACCCGATCCGGCGCATACCGCTGTTCATCGACGTCTACGTGTTCGCCCATGGCACTGCCCTGGAAGAGCCGCCACGGACGCTGGAGGCGTATCTGCGGCAGCCGCAGATACAGGTCTCGACGCGTCGCGGTGGTCTATCGCCGGTCGACCTTCAACTGGGCCTGATGGGCCTGCGACGAACCATAGGCGTGCGCGTGCAGAGCGCCCTGGCCGCCCGCCTGATGCTGGATCGGCATCCGCTGGGGGCGACGCTTCCAGCACGCATGGCCAAGGTGCTAAGCCTGCGCAGCGCGGCATTGCCGTTGGCCAGGTCCGTCGAGTGTCCCGTCGCACTCTATGCCTGTGCCGATTCGCCTTGCGCACAGCGGCTGGAAGGGCTGGCAGAGGCCTTGGCGGAGAAGCTGTTGGCGCTGGCCTGAGCGTGCATGGGTTCAGAAGGTGCTGCCGGGAACGCCTTCGGCAGCCGCCGCTGTGGCTGTTCCCGGGCGCCAAGCACTTGTTCAAGGGCTGCCTGGACAAGGCGGTCGATCGCGTTCTAGAACATCTGCGTGCGCTGGCCTGACTCGCATCGGCCCGGGCACCTTTTCGTCCCAGTCCGCCCTGGAGCCGCCCATGAGCCTGTCCCCGTTCCACCTCGCCATTCCCGTCTACGACCTGCCCGCCGCGCGCCGCTTCTACGGCGAGGTGTTCGGCCTGGCGGAAGGGCGCTCCAGCGACCACTGGGTCGACTTCGATTTCTTCGGCCACCAGCTGGTGATCCACGAACACCCGAAGACCGCCTCCCAGGAAAGCGCACACTGCAACCCGGTGGACGGCCATGACGTGCCGGTGCCGCACTTCGGCGTGGTGCTGGAATGGGCGCAATGGGAAGCCCTGGCCGAGCGCCTGCGCGGCTTCGGCGTGCAGTTCGTCATCGAGCCCTACGTACGCTTCAAGGGCCAGGTCGGCGAGCAGGCCACGATGTTCCTCTTCGACCCCTGCGGCAACGCCCTGGAGTTCAAGGCGTTCAAGGACATCGGCCAGCTGTTCGCCAAGTGATGCCGGCCAGGTATCGACGCGCGCGATACCTGGCAGCGCGAAACGCGCCTGGACCGGGTGGACGGTGGATGCCATAAGGCGCCCATGCGCTATCGCCGTCTCGACCTCAACCTGCTGGTGGCCCTCGACGCGCTGCTCGACGAATGCAACGTCAGTCGCGCGGCCGAGCGCCTCAACCTCGGCCAGTCCGCCACCAGTGCCGCGCTGGCGCGCCTGCGCGAGCATTTCAACGACCCGCTTTTGATTCCCGTCGGCCGCCGCCTGGAACCCAGCGCCCTGGCGCGCGGGCTCGCGCCCAAGGTGCGCGCGGCGCTGACGCTGACCGGCGAGATCGTCGATGCCTCGGTGCGCTTCGAGCCGGCCGGCTGCGACCGTCGCTTCACCCTGGTCGCCTCCGACTACATCGCCGCCGTGCTGCTACCCTCCGTCAGCCGCGAACTCGCGCGCCTGGCGCCGGGGGCGAGCCTTTCGGTGCGAGACCTGCCGCTGCCGCGCGACGGCGACGTGGTCAGCGAGGCCCTGGAATACCGCCGCAGCGACCTGGTGATAGTGCCGCAGCGCCGGGTCAACCCGCGTTATCCGCAGCAGGTGCTGCTCAGCGACGAACTGTGCTGCATCGTCTGCGCCGAACATCCGGCGTATCGCGACGGCATCGACTTGGCCGGCTACTGCGCCGCCGACCATGTGCTGCGCGAGTTCGCCGATGGCCAGAACCTCGCCATGGACGCGCTGCACCTGCATGAACTGGGCATCGCGCGGCGTGTCGCGGTGGCCGTGCAGAGCTTTTCCCTGATGGCGGAATTCATCGTCGGTACTCCGCGCGTCGCCACGCTGTTCCGCCGCCAGGCCGAGGCGCTCGCGCGGCGCTATCCGCTGCGTGTGTTGCCGGCGCCGCTGGCCTTTCCGGCGGCGCCGCAGGTGTTGCAGTGGCACCCGCAGCGCGACTTGGAGCCGGCCCTGGCCTGGCTGCGCGAGCTGATGGTCAGCCAGGCCGGGGCGCTGGATCAGCCCTGAGCGTCGCCGGTGTCGGCGTGCAGGCCAATCTCTTCAATCGCCAGCAGGGCGCAGCGCTCGTCGTTGTCCGAGGTGTCGCCACTCACGCCGATGGCACCGAGCAACCGACCCTCCGCATCACGCAGCAGGATGCCGCCAGGCACCGGGATTACCTCGCCGCCGGTCAGGCTGTTGATCGCATCGAAGAACACCGGCATCGCCTGGGCCCGGCGCGCCAGCTCGCGGCCGCCGAAGCCCATGCCCAGGCAGCCGCGGGCCTTGCCGGTGGCGATTTGCGGGCGCAGGAAGCTGGCCTGCTCGTCGCGCAGCATTGCCAGCGGGTGGCCGGCGGCGTCCAGTACGGCAGCCGCCAATGGGCGCACACCCAATTCGCGCGCATGGCGCAATGTGGAAGCGGCCAACTGCGCGGCGCGTTCGAAGTCGAGGAGGGCGGTCATGCTCAGAGGCTCCATTTGCCGAGTTGGGCGACGCGGTCGCGGGTGTAGAGGTCGGTCCACTTCAGCGAGTTGAAGTCCGACACCTGCTTGGGGTTGTACGCCGTGCGTTCCAGGCGCACCGGCTGGCCGGCCTTGTACACGGCCTGCAGACGCGCGCGGTCCTGGAGTACGCGGATGTCGTCCAGTGGCGAGGCGTCGAGGATCAGCAGGTCGGCCTGCTTGCCGGGTTCGAGGCTGCCCAGGGTTTCGCCGCGCGGCATCAAGCGGGCGCCGACGTTGGTCGCGGCTTACAGCGCTTCGGCGGGCGTGAAGCCCAGGCGCGTCACCAGCAGCTCCAGCTCGCGGGCGTGCCATTCGCCGTAGGGGGTGACGGCGAAGCCGCTGTCGCTGCCGCAGGCGAAGGGGATGCCGGCGGCCTTGGCGCGCTTGAGCACCGGCGTGCCCAGCTCCAGGGTGCGCGCGCAGTAGCCGGCGTAACCCGTCGAAATGGCCGGGTCGTGGGGTTGGCAGAAGTCCACGGTGTTCTGCGGGAAGGTCATGGTCGGCGCGAGCACGCTGCCGGCCTCCAGCAGCGCCTCGATGCAGGCGTCGTCCATGTAGAAGGCATGGAAGACCAGGTCGACCCCGGCCTTCGCCGCGTACATCACCGCCTCGCGGCCATAGGCGTGGGTGGCGACCCTGCAGCCCAGGCGATGGGCTTCCTCGACCATCTCGCGGGTCTCGTCGGCGGTGAAGGCGGCGATGATCTCGCCGTTGGGCCGGCGGTGGGTGCCGTCCATGGCGATCTTGATCAGGTCGACACCGTCCTTGGCCTGCTTGCGGATCTCGGCGATGGCCTCGGTGCGGCTGGTGACCAGCGCGGCAGTGAAGTATTCCGGCGCGCCGACGCGGCTGGGGAACCAGTCGTTGAGGCTTTGCCGGTTGGTGATCACCCGGCTGCTGGCGGCGATACGCGGCCCCTCGAAGAGCCCGGCGTTGACGCTGTTGCGCACGGCGATGCTGAGCTGGCCGCTGTCGCCCGGGCATACCATCGAAGTGACCCCGGCGGCGAGCACGTGCTGGGCGAAGAACAGCCCGCGCAGGGCGCGGAATTCGTCGCTGGTCCAGATATCGATGTCTTCCTCGCTCTGCGCGTTGCCGAAGGCCAGGTGGGTGTGCACGTCGATCAGTCCGGGCATGACGAACTCGCCGCGCACCTCGAGGTCGCCCGGTTGTGGGCGTGGCGCCTGGGAAGTGGGGCCGACGTGGCGAACCAGGCCGTTCTCGATGATCAGCGTCTGCTCGCGGCGAGCCTCCAGGCCGGTGCCGTCGAACAGGGTGGAGCAGTGCAGGTGCAGGGCGCCCATGGGCGGTATCTCCTCGGTTCTTGTTGTGCCGGCAGGCTAGGGGTGGGGCGCGGCGGCTGACCAACAGATGCTGTCGATGCGCGGCCATCGATGGCGTCGATACCTCGCGCAAGCCGCGCGCTTCGTGGGCTGCGACTGAGCGCTGGGGTAAGAGCCGCGAGTATCGGGAGTGGCGATGCCTGGCATGGCCAATGGCGATTTTTCCGGGTGCCCGGCGCGAGGCGAGGATGCGCGCGCCTATCAACCCAAGAGGAATGCCCAATGAGTGATATCCGCGACCAACTGCTGGCCCTGGAACAGGAACGCCAGCGCGCCCTGGTGGAAGAAGACCACGCCCGCCTCGACACCCTGTTCGCCGACGACCTGCTGTACGTCCACACCACCGGCCTGGTGCAGGACAAGGCGCAATACCTGGAGTACGCCTGCAACGCCGTGCGCTACCTGGCGGTGGAACGCGGCGAACTGCAAGTGCGCCTGTTCGGCGACGGCCTGGCGCTGATGAGCGGCCCGCAGTGCAACCTGCTGCAGAAGCGCGGCGGCGGCGAACCGGTGCGCGCCGAGGGCTTTGCCACGCAGCTGTGGGTGAAGGAGGAGAACGGCTGGCGCATCGCTTCCTTCCACGGCACCCGCTCGCCGGCGTAGCCGAGCCAGAGCCCCTGTCCCCAACCCTCTCCCGCAAGCGGGAGAGGGGCTGTTCGGCGTGGGCGGAGGGTTCGACGTCATCCTGTAGGAGCGAGCTTGCGCGCGAACGGCCGCGTGCCGAATCGGTTCGCGAGCAAGCTCGCTCCTACGAAAAATGGGACTTCCAGCGAAACACCCGCGCACTCCGGACCGCCCCTTACAGAAGGCCGAGCAAAGCCCACGCAGAGGAGGTTGCGCGACATGGATGTCGCAAAAGCCCCGACCAGTACAGGGACGTGCTGTCGGGGCGGGCCTCCAGGTGCGTGGGGATGTGCGAGGGAAGTCCGGCTCCGCCGGACCCGTATGTCGGGGCAAGACTTTTGCCCACTTTGTGTCGTTTGACAAAGTGGGTCGCCCGAGGGGGCGAAACAAGAAACATCCGATCACGCCGAAGCGGCGCGATACACCGAACAGGACGTCCTTGGGTCCCCGCGTTCGCGGGGAAGACGAGGGGGCGGATCGGCGCGGGCCCAGGTTCGCGAGCAAGAGCTAGGCGTCCCCCTCGCTCCTACGCAATGCCGAGGCGGCATTTGGCAAACAAGAAAACGGCGACGGACCTCAGCATCCGTCGCCGTGAGGGCGGGGCCACAACCCCGCTGGAGCAGGCGCCGGCGTGACTCGGCGCCTTGAGCGTCAGGCGATGCGGCCGCCGAGGGTTTCGGCTACCCAGTCGGCTATGTACTGGCCGGCGTTGATGCTGTTGTCGAAGCTGGAGTGCTGCACACCGCCTTCGCGGTCGGTGAAGATCTTAAGTTCGCGTTTCGGGCTGTTCACCAGTTGCTCGTAGGTGCGGTGGGCCCACTTGAGGGGGATCTGCGAATCCTTCTCGCCGTGGGTCACCAGGAAGGGCACCTTGATGCGGTCGAGCACGCCGTCGAGGTGGACCTGTTCGGCGATGGTCATGAATTCGTCCATGTCCTTCGCGCCCCATACCCATTGCACGTGGGCCCAGTAGTGCGGCACCGGGAAGTTGCCTTCCTTTTCCAGGCGGCGCTTCTGTACGTCGCGCCAGTCGTGGTTCGCGCCCCAGACCACGCCGCAGGCGAAGCGTGGCTCGAAGGCCACTGCGCGCGGGCAGTAGTAGCCGCCGAGGGATACGCCTTCCAGGCCGATGCGCTTGGCGTCGATTTCGGCACGGGTCTCCAGCCAGTCGACCACGCGGCTGGCCCAGTGCTCGCTGTCGTAGCGCGCGGTCAGGCCGTGCAGGCGCAGGGCTTCGCCGGTGCCGGGCTGGTCGATGATCAGCGAGGACACGCCGCGCTTCGCCAGCCAGGCGGGCAGGCCGACGCGGTATTTCATTTCCTTGGTCGAATCCAGGCCGTTGACCTGCACCAGGATCGGCGCCGGGCCTTCGACGCCTTCGGCGCGCACGTAGAGGCCGGAGAGGTGCTTGCCCTCGTAGGGAATCTCGACGCGCTCGCAGTTCTCCTTCGACAGCGCGATGCCGCGCGCGAAGGTGTCGAGGAAGCGCTGGTACAGGGCTTCGCGACCCGGCGCGCCGTGGGCTTGCAGGCGCTCGCAGGTGAGGTAGTAGGTGGCGGCGCGGTTGTACTTCTCGCCGGCCGAGAACAGGCGGCCGGCGGCTTCGTCTTCCTCGGCCAGGCCGCAGAGCTTGTCGGCCATCTTCGACCAGGTTTCGCGGAAGGCCTGGGTGCCGGCGGCGTCGGGCTGCTTGGCGGCCTCCTGCAGGGGCGCACACATTTCCTCGATCTCGCCCAGGCGGGCGCCCATCTCGATGGCGAGGTCGACCGAGAGGTTCCAGACGTAGTTGGTGGGGAAGTAGCGGAACATTTCTTCTTGTCCTTTTCCGTGCGTGACTGCGGCGCCCGATGGAACTGCACAGGCAAGGGGGCGCGGTTGCTCAGCACGTTAGGGAGCGCGAAGAAGCTTGGCCAATCGTGAGTGGGGATGCGAGGTATCGCGAATCGCGATGCAGGGACGCGCAGGCAGCGCGAAGACACGGACGCCGGGCGGCGCCCGTGTGCGGGGAGGGTGGCGGGTTCAGCCTTCCAGGGACTCGGTGCCCAGCTCGTTCCAGACTTCCTCGGCCAGGTGGAAGGTCGCATTGGCCGCCGGGATGCCGCAGTAGATGGCGCTCTGCAGCAGCACTTCCTTGATCTCCTCGCGGCTCACACCGTTGTTGCGCGCGGCGCGCAGGTGCAGCTTCAGCTCGCCCTCGCGGTTCATGCCGATGAGCATTGCGATGGTGATCAGGCTGCGGGTGTGGCGCGGCAGGCCGGGGCGGGTCCAGATATCGCCCCAGGCGTGGCGGGTGATCATTTCCTGGAATTCTTCGTTGAAGGCGGTGCGGTTCTGCAGGCTGCGGTCGACGTGGGCATCGCCCAGCACGGCGCGGCGGACCTGCATGCCGGCTTCGTAGCGTTCTTTCTCGTCCATTGGCTTCTCTCTTGAAAAAGCGCCGCCGGGGCGTGGACCGGCGACGATAAAAGGGATGCGCCTCAGCCGAGGCGCGCGTGGTCTTCCAGGGCGCGTTCGACCCAGCGGCGGCACTGGCCGAGGTAATGCGCCGGGTCCAGCAGTCGGTCGAGTTCGGCTTCGCTCAATTGCGCGCGGACCTCGGCGTTGCCGCCCAGCACCTGGCGCAGGTGCGCGCTTTCGGCGACCGCCTGGCGGCAGCATTGCTCGACCAGGTGATGCGCGGCGTCGCGGCCGATGCGGTGGGCGAGGGCGATGCTTACTGCCTCGGCGAGCACCAGGCCGCGGGTCAGGTCGAGGTTGCGGGCCATGCGTTCGGCGTCCACTTCCAGGCCCGGCACGACCAGCAGCGCCTGCTGCAATGCGCCGGAAACCAGGCAGCAGAGCTCCGGCAGGCTCTCCCATTCGGCGTGCCACAGGCCGAGGCTGCGCTCGTGTTCCTGGGGCATGGCACCAAGCATCGTGGCGACCAGGCCTGGCGCGCGGGTGGCTGCGCCGATCAATACGGCGGCGGCCACCGGATTGCGCTTGTGCGGCATGGTCGAGGAGCCGCCCTTGCCGGGCGCGGAGGGTTCGAAGACTTCGCCGGCCTCGGTCTGCATCAGCAGGCTGAGGTCGCGGCCGAGCTTGCCCAGGCTGCCGGCCACCAGGCCGAGCCAGGCGGCGAACTCGACGAGGCGGTCGCGCTGGGTGTGCCAGGGCTGGTCGGGCAGTTGCAGGCGCAGTTCCTCGGCCAACGCTTCGGCCACGGCGAAACCGTCGTCGCCCAGCGCCGCGAGGCTGCCGGAGGCGCCGCCGAACTGCAGGCTCAGCAGGCGCGGCTTGAGTTCGGCCAGGCGCTGCCGGTGGCGGGTGATCGCCCCCAGCCAGCCGGCGATCTTCATGCCGAGGGTGACCGGCGTGGCGTGCTGCAGCCAGGTGCGCCCGGCCATGGGCGTGGCCGCGTGCAGCCAGGCTTGTTCGGCCAGGGCCGTGGCGAGGCGTGCGAGGTCGTCTTCCAGCAGGCCGACGGCGGCGCGCAGTTGCAGCACCAGGCCACTGTCCATGGCGTCCTGGCTGGTGGCGCCGAAGTGCACGTAGCGCTCGGCCTCGGCGTCGTTCGCGGCGACCTGGCGACCCAGCGCCTTGGCCATCGGGATGGCCGAGTTGCCGGCGCTGCAGATGGCCGTGGCGAGGGCGTCGAAGTCGTACAACTCGGCGCGGCAGGCGGCCTCGATGGGCGCCACGGCGCTGGCCGGGATTACCCCGACGCGGGCCTCGGCGCGAGCCAGGCCGGCCTCGAAGTCGAGCATGCCCTGCAGGCGCGCGCGGTCGCAGAACAGCTCGCGCATGGCCGGCTGGGTGAAGTAGGCGTCGAACAGTCGGTTGCTCGGTGTGCTCATGGACCCTCCGGGGGCGGGCTCAGAAGTCGAAGAACACGGTTTCGCCTTCACCCTGGATGCGGATGTCGAAACGATAGGCCAGTTGGCCGTTCACTTCGCAGCGCTTGGCCACCAGGGTCTCGCGGCGCGGCGGCTGCTCGATCAGGTTGAGCACCGGGTCCTTGGCGTTGGCCGTGGCCTCGTCGTCGAAGTACAGGCGGGTCTGCAGGTGGATGTTGATGCCACGGGCGAACAGCGACACGTTGATGTGCGGCGCCTGGTCCTGGCCGGCGGCGTTCTTCGCCACGCCGGGCTTGATGGTCTTCAGCGTCCATTCGCCGGCGTCGAAGGTGGTGGCGGTGCGGCCGAAGCCGTTGAAGGGCTTTTCCAGGTCGTAGTAGCTGTCGTACTGGCCTTCGTGGTCGGCCTGCCAGAACTCCAGGAAGGAGTCGCGGACCAGGTGGCCGTTGCCGTCGTAGACATGGCCGATCAGCAGGATGTGTTCGCCGGGGGCGTTGGGCTTGGCCATTTCGTTCCAGATTTCCAGGTCGCGGCTCGGGTTGCCGGCGGCGGCCAGGGCCAGGCCGATGTGCACGTACGGGCCGGCGGTCTGCGAGGGGGTTTCGGGGAGCAGTTGAACGGGCATGACGAACCTCCTCAGCGGTTTTCGAAGTGGGTCTGGCGCTGGCCGCGCAGGACGATGTCGAAGCGGTAGGCCAGGCAGTCCATGGGATTGGCCATGCCCATGTCCAGGCGCGCGATCAGGCTCTGCACGGCTTCGGGGTTGGCGATCGACTTGACGATCGGGCACATCGGGATCAGCGGGTCGCCCTCGAAGTACAGCTGGGTAATCAGCCGGGTGGCGATCGACGGGCCGCTGATGGAGAAGTGGATGTGCGCCGGGCGCCAGTCGTTCGGGCCGTTGCGCCAGGGGTAGGGGCCGGGCTTGATGGTGCGGAAGACGTAGCGGCCTTCGCTGTCGGTCAGCGCGCGGCCGACCCCGCCGAAGTTCGGGTCCAGCGGCGCCAGGTAGCGGTCGTTCTTGTGGCGATAGCGGCCGCCGGCGTTGGCTTGCCACATTTCCACCAGGGTGTTGGGCACCGGCTTGCCGTACTGGTCGACGACGCGGCCGTGGACCAGGATGCGTTCGCCGATGGGCAGGGCGCCGGTGTTGAAGTTGAGCAGCAGGTCGTTGTCATGCTCGCCGAACTTCAGGTGCGAGAAGTCCGGACCGGTGGTTTCCGAGATCGACTGCGGGATGCTCACCAGCGCCTGCCGCGGCGAGCGGGCGATGGAGGTCTTGTAGTCGGGCGTGAGGGCTTTGGGATGCCAGTTGCGGTCACGGATGACGAAACGGCTGCTGTCCACTTCGGACATGGCGGTCTCCTGTTGTTGGAGTTATAGGAACCTGTAAGAGATATCAGGCAGTCGCCGCAGTTTCTGTCAGCTCCGTGTGTCTGAAAATTGAAAAGGAGCCTTAGATCCATAACCAATTGGTTATGGATAAGCGCCTTCGCGGTACGCCTGACCCACCTCGCGCAGCACCTCCTGGCACCAGTGCGCACCGAGGGAGAGCGGCAGCGAGGCGTTACTGCAGATGCCCACCGAGCCGCCGGATTCCTGCATCTGCGGCGCCAGTTCGGCCAGCTCGCCCTTGCCCAGGGCGGCGCGCACCGCGTCGGTCGGTGCCACCCAGACCGCGTCGCTGTCATCGACGTAGCGCCGGCTCAGGCTCAGCGACAGCGTTTCCAGGCGCCGCTGCGGCAGGCGCAGGCCGTGCTCGACGAAGAGGCTGTCGATGCGCTTGCGGATGGTGGTGCCGGCGGTCGGCAGCACCATCGGGAAGTCTTCCAGAGCGGCAGTGTCGAACGGCTGGCCGAGCAGCGGATGGCCGGCACGCACCACCAGGGTCAGGGGTTCGTTGTACAGGTGCTCGAAGGTCAGGCCCTGGATCTGCGGGCTGTCGGTCATGCGCCCGACCACCAGGTCCAGCTCGCCGACGCGCAGCTGCGAGAGCAGGTGCGCGCTGGGCCCGGTGACCACGCTGACCACCAGCGCCGAATGGCGTTCGTGCAGGCGCCGCACCACCTCCGGGAGGAAGGCGCCCTCGACGGTCGAGAGCACGCCCAGGCGCGCGCTGCTGGCCTGGTACTCGCCGCCGCGCAGGCTTTCCACGCCCTCGCGCAGGGCCTGCACGCAGGGCCCGGCGTAGCGCAGGAAGGCCATGCCGGCCTCGGTCAGCACGGCGCCGCCCTTGCCGCGTTCGAACAGCTGCGCGGCGAGCACTTCTTCCAGTTCCTTGAGCGTCTTGGATACCGCCGGCTGACTCACCGCCAGGCGGTCGGCGGCGCGCGCCAGGCTGCCCTGGCGGGCCACCTCGAGGAAGCACTGCAGGTGGCGGAACTTGATGCGTGAGTCGATGTTCATCGGTTTTCCCGGAAGGCCTTGGGCGATTGCCCGGTGCCGCGCTTGAAGAAGCGCGAGAAGTAGGCGGGCTCGGAGAAGCCCAGCTGGTCGGAGACCTCCTGCACGGTCATGCCGGTGTAGACCAGGTTGCGCTTGGCCTCCAGCAGCAGGCGCTGGTTGATCAGCTGCAACGCCGAAACCCCGGCCAGGCGCCGGCTCAGGGCGTTCAGGTGCGCCGTGCTGATGCCCAGGCGCTGGGCGTAGCGCTCGATCGGCAGATGTTCGCGGAAGTGCGCCTCGACCAGCCGGCGGAACGCCTGCAGGTGCTCGCGGCCGCGATCCAGCGCTGGGCCGGCGGCATGGCTGGCTTGCAGGTGGCGGCGGCTGAGCCAGACGAGCAGGGCACTCACCAGCGAGCGCAGCATCAGCTCGCGGCCCGGTTCGTGGCGCGCGTATTCGCGGTCGATGGATTCGAAGAGGGTGCTCAGGTAGCGCTCGTCCTCGCCCGCCGCATAGCACTGCGACTCCTCCAGCACCGGGCTGTCGAGCAGGCGCGCCAATTCCTCGGCGAAGGGCTGGGCCAGGCTCAGCACGTAGCCGTCGATCTGCGCGGTGAAGCGGAAACCATGCACGGACAGGGGCGGGGAGACCTGCAACGTCGCCTCGCGCACATGGGTGACGACGCCTTCGACCTCCAGTTCGGCCTCGCCGCTGCGCACATACAGCAGTTGCACCAGGTCGGCGTGGCGATGCGGGCGGATTTCCCAGTCGTACAGGCTGCTGCGCGAGGGAATCGATTCGCAATGGATGGGGTCAGGCGTCGGCCAGGCGTGGGTCTCGCCGTACAGCTGGAACACCGGAACCGGATTCGGAGCGGACGTCTTGTGCATCTATAGGGCGCCGAGGCTATCCACGAAAAGTCCATGCAATCTGTTGGATATTGCCTTCTGTGGCGCGATTCATCCACCAAAAATGCAGGATCCAAACAACAACAGCGTCGCCACGGGCGTGCCTTCGATAAAGCCCCGGCGCGCGACAATGAGGACAACAACAATGAAAACCCAGGTCGCCATCATCGGCGCCGGTCCGTCCGGCCTGCTCCTCGGCCAGCTGCTGCAGCGCGCCGGTATCGACAACGTCATCCTCGAACGCCAGACCCCCGACTACGTGCTCGGCCGCATCCGCGCCGGGGTGCTCGAACAGGGCACCGTGGACCTCATGCGCGAGGCCGGCGCCCACCAGCGCATGGACGCCGAAGGGCTGGTTCACGATGGCTTCGAGCTGGTGCTCGATGGCCGCCGCGAGCGCATCGACCTCAAGCGCCACAGTGGCGGCAAGACGGTGATGGTCTACGGCCAGACCGAAGTCACCCGCGACCTCATGCAGGCGCGCCAGGCCAGCGGCGGCCTCAGCGTCTATGAAGCGAGCGATGTGCAGTTGCACGAAGTGAAGGGCGAGAAGCCCTACGTCACCTTCAGCAAGGACGGCGAGCAGGTGCGCCTGGATTGCGACTACATCGCCGGCTGCGACGGCTTCCACGGCGTGTCGCGGCAGAGCATCCCCGCCGAGACGCTGAAGACCTACGAGCGCGTCTACCCGTTCGGCTGGCTCGGCCTGCTCAGCGACACCCCGCCGGTCAACCACGAGCTGATCTACGCCAGCAGCGAGCGCGGCTTCAGCCTCAGCAGCATGCGTTCGAACACCCGCAGCCGTTACTACCTGCAGGTCGGTCTGGACGAGAAGGTCGAGGACTGGTCCGACGAACGCTTCTGGGACGAACTCAAGCGCCGCCTGCCCGAAGACGCCGCCGCGCGCCTGGTCACCGGCCCGTCGCTGGAGAAGAGCATCGCGCCGCTGCGCAGCTTCGTGGTCGAGCCGCTGCAATACGGCCGGCTCTTCCTGGTCGGCGACGCCGGGCACATAGTCCCGCCCACCGGCGCCAAGGGCCTGAACCTCGCGGCCAGCGACGTGAACAGCCTCTACCGGATTCTTGTGAAGGTGTATGGCGAGGGGCGCATCGACCTGCTGGAGCGCTACTCCGAACTGGCCTTGCGGCGCATCTGGAAGGCCGAGCGCTTCTCCTGGTGGATGACCAGCATGCTGCACCGCTTCCCCGACAGCGACGCCTTCACCCGCAAGATGCTCGACACCGAGCTGGCCTATTACCTGGAGTCCGAGGCCGGGCGCACCTGCATCGCCGAGAACTACGTCGGCCTGCCGTTCGAAGAAGTGGCCTGAGCCCACGAAATGCGCGCGGTGCAACGTCGCGCGCACAGGCTTCAGGCCATGGCCGCTGCCGGCTCGGCGGCTTCCGCCGGGCGGTCCAGGCGCTGGATGAAGGCGCTGATGCGCTCGCGCAGCCAGCGGTGCATGGGGTCGCCTTCCATGCTGCGGTGCCAGAGCATGTATTCGCGCATCACCGGGATCTGCACCGGCGGCGGCAACATGCGCAGCGGCAGGTACTGGGCGTAGAGCTCGGCGAGGCGGCGGTGCATGGTGGCCACGCGCTGGGTGCCGACCAGCAGCTGGGGCAGGGTGTTGAAGTCGTTGGTGATCACTTCAAGGCGGCGGTTGAAGCCGTACTGGCTCATGAACCAGTCCTCGATGCTCAGGTGCCGGTTGCGCCCGAAGCCCACCGAGATGTGGCCCATCTGCATGTACTGCTCCAGGGTGAGGCTGTCGCCGACCAGGGCGTTGTCGCGCCAGACCACGCAGACGTGTTCCTCCTCGAACAGCAACTGCGCCGGGTGGCCTTCGATGATGTAGCGCTCGGGCACGATCATCAGGTCGATCTCGCCGCGCATCAGCAGCTCGGCGCTGTTGTCGCCGGGGCTGAGCATCTCGAAGGTGATGTGCGGCGCCTCCTGGTGGATGCGCTGGATCACCTGGGCGAAGAGCACGCTGATCAGGTAGTCGGAAGTGATCAGGCGGAAGTGGCGCTTGCTGCTGGCCGGGTCGAACACCGGCTTGGCGGTGATCGACGAGCGAATCGTCAGCAGCACCTCGCGCACCGGCTTGGCCAGTTCGAGGGCGTAGGGAGTGGGCTGCATCTTGCGCCCGACCTGCACCAGCAGCTCGTCCTCGAAGAAGGTGCGCAGGCGGCCCAGCACGCCGCTGGTGGCCGATTGGGTCATGTGCAGGCGTTCGGCGGCGCGGGTGATGTTCTGCTCTTCGAGCAGCACATCCAGCGCCACCAGCAGATTCAAATCCAGGTGGTGGAAGCGCATGGCGATGGCTCAGGCTTGTTGTAGTTATTTTCGCGATACCTTCCTGCCGCACTCCCGATACGTCAACCCCATCGCCACGCCAGTGGGCGGCAATCGCCCGGCGTAGTGCCTGCGCCGCCAGGTATCGCGATTGCCGATGCCTCGCATCCCCACTCGCGATTAGTCAGCGAACTTTCCCCGCTCCACTCTGCGCCCCAGTCGAGCAGCCCCGCGCTGCAGTGACTCACCACCGGCAGCCGTCCCACGGCGCCCAAGCATAATTTCAATGGAGTGGTAGCCATGAACATCCTTGGCCTCGATGCCCTGGTCTTCGGCGTCGACGATATCCAGGCCTGTGCCGATTGCCTGCGCGACTACGGCCTAACGGCCGTGCAACTCGACGAGAACGGCGGGCGCTTCGAAGCGCTCGACGGCACCGCCATCGTCATCCGCCGTGGCGACGATCCGAGCCTGCCGAAAGCGCTCGGCCAGACCCCGTCGCTGCGCGAGACCGTCTACGGCGTGGCCGCCTCCGACGACCTCGACGCCATCGCCGACGAACTGGGCCGCGACCGCGAAGTTCGCCGCGACGCCGAGGGCGTGCTGCACAGCGTCGACGACTTGGGCTTCGCCATCGCCTTCCAGGTCAGCTGCCGCCGCGCGTTCAGCGCGCCAGCCGACCTGACCAACGCCCCCGGCAGCGCGCCGCAGCGCCCGCTCAACCAGCTGGGCATCACCCCTGACATGCCGGCCGTGCCGCGCACCCTGTCCCACGTCGTGTACTTCGTGCCCGATGCCGCCAAGGGCGAGGCCTTCTATCGCGATCGCCTGGGCTTCGTCACCACCGACAGCTTCATCGGTGTCGGCCCCTTCATGCGCACCGCCGGCATGGACGACCACCACTGCCTGTTCATGATCCAGACCCCGCCGCACATGCAGGGCTGCGAGCACTTCACCTTCCACATGGGCAGCGGCACCGAAGTGCTGCTGGCCGGGCGGCGCTTCGAGCAGAAGGGCTGGACCAGCTTCTGGGGCCCCGGCCGCCACCTGCTGGGCTCCAACTGGTTCTGGTACTTCAACAGCCCGCTGGGCTGCCACATCGAGTACGACGCCGACATGGACAAGCACGACGACGCCTGGGCCGCGCGCCAGGCGCCGATGTCGGCGGACAACTCGCAACTCTTCCTCTTCACCTCGCGCGAGAAGTGGGCGCCGGGCGGCCCGCCGCCGAAGCAGGGCTGAGCCATGGACGAGTGCGCGGCGCTGTGCCGTGCCGAGGATGTGGAAGAGGGCCAGGCGCGTGGATTCGACCCGCAGGGACGCGGGCGCGACAGCCTGTTCGCCCTGCGTCACCAGGGGCAGCTGCGGCTCTACCGCAACAGCTGTCCGCACCTGGACGTGCGCATGGAGTACCGCAAGGACCGCTTCCTCTCGGTCGATGGCCAGCGCATCCGCTGCTACGCCCACGGCGCCGAGTTCCTCCCCGACAGCGGGCTGTGCGTCTACGGCCCGTGCCTGGGCGAGTCGCTGCGGGCGCTGGAGTACCGGGTGGAGGACGGCTGGCTGCTAGTGCCGCTGGCGCAACTGGCGCCCTGAGGTATCGCGCGGCGCGATAGGTCGCATCCGAGGACTCGATTAGTCAAATCCCGGCGCCGCCGGGAAGCTGTGCCCAGGCACAGGAAACGGCCGCCCGCACAGCGGAGCGGACAACAAGAACAAGACGTGAGAGATGCCATGAACACTGTGAGCAACGTGCTGATCGTCGGCGGTGGCATTGGCGGGCTGTGCGCCGCCATCGCCCTGCGCCGCAAGGGAATCGCGGTCGAGCTGGTCGAGCTGAAGACCGAATGGACCGTCTATGGCGTGGGCATCATCCAGCAGAGCAACGTGGTCCGCGAGATGCACCGCCTGGGCCTGCTCGACGCCTACCTCGATGCCGCCTACGCCTTCGAGGACGTGGCCATCTACACCACCGACGGCCAGCCCCTGGCGCGCATTCCCGGACAGCGCCTGGCCGGCCCGGACTACCCGGCCAACGTCGGTATCTCGCGCCGTGCCCTGCACAAGGTGCTCAGCGAAACCGCCATCGAGCTGGGCACCCAGGTGCGCCTGGGGACGTCGGTGGAAAGCTTCGAGCAGGACGCTGGCGGCGTGGACGTGCTGTTCAGCGACGGCAGCCAGGGGCGCTATGACCTGGTGGTCGGCGCCGACGGGCTGTTCTCGAAAGTCCGTGGCCTGCTGTTCGGCGACAAGTACCAGCCGCGCTTCACCGGCCAGTCGGTGTGGCGCCACAACTTCAAGCGCGTGGCGCAGATCGACCACCTGGCCAACTACCAGGGACCGTCCGGCAACGCCGGCCTGGTGCCGCTGGCCGACGACCTCATGTACCTCTTCACCACCTCCCACGAGCCGGGCAATCCCTGGATGGACCCGGCCGGCCTGGCCGAAGGACTGCGCCAGCGCCTGGCCGGCTTCGGCGGGCTGATCGGCGAGCTGCGCGAGCAGATCACCGACAGTGCCGAAGTCGTCTACAAGCCGCTCGAAGCGGTGTTCGTCGACGAGCCCTGGTATCGCGGCCGGGTGCTGCTGATCGGCGACGCCGCCCACGCCACCACCCCGCACCTGGGGCAGGGCGCCGGCATGGCCATCGAGGACGCCGTGGTCCTGGCCGAGGAGCTGACCGCCGGCGGAAGCCTCGCCGAGCAGCTGCAGCGCTTCATGGCACGGCGCTTCGAGCGCTGCAAGTTCATCGCCGAGAAGTCCCTGCTGGCCGGCGAGAAGGAAATGCAGCGCGACCCCGCCTTCGACCGCATCGGCCTGGTCAAGCAGATGCTGGAGGTCACCGCGCGCCCCATCTGACCACTCTCGCCCGGCGCGCCCTGCCTTGCCGGCGTGCCGGGGTCATCGCCAACACACACGCACAAGAACAATAAAGAGGTGCCTTCGATGTCGACCCACAAGTCCGCTGGGCAGCCGACGCTGCCCGCGCTCAAACCCCTCGCCCTGGCCGTTTCGATCATCGCCATGGCGGCTGGCCTGCCCGATGCGCATGCCTTCGAATTCGACACCGGCAACCCCGACCTGCGGGCGCGCTGGGACAACACTCTGAAGTACAGCGCCGCCTGGCGCACCGAAGGCCAGAGCAGCAAGCTCACCGAGGGCCAGACCTCGCTGAACCTGGACGACGGCGACCGCAACTTCGACAAGGGGCTGATCTCCAACCGCGTCGACCTGCTCTCGGAGATGGACTTCACGTACAAGGACGTCGGCGCGCGCCTGAGCGGCGCGGCCTGGTACGACGACGTCTACAACCGCGGCACCGACAACAACGACCCGAGCCGCGCCAACGCCTACTCGGTCGATTACGACGAATTCACCGACGACACCCGCACCCTGCACGGGCGCAAGGGCGAGTTGCTCGACGCCTTCGTCTTCGGCAAGACCGAACTGGGCGACATGCCGCTGTCCGGGCGCCTCGGCCAGTACGCCATGCAGTGGGGCGAGAGCCTGTTCTACGGCATGAACGGCATCGCCGGCGGCATGGCGCCGATCGACGTGGTCAAGGGCCTGTCGGTGCCCAACACCCAGTTCAAGGAACTGATCCGGCCGGTCAAGCAGGTCTCCGGCCAGCTGCAGCTGACCCCCGACGTGTCCATCGGCGCCTACTACCAGTTCGAGTGGGAGGCCAACCGCCTGCCGGCCTCCGGCAGCTACTTCTCCACCGACGACTTCTTCGGCGAGGGCAACGAGCGCATGTTCATCGGCGCGCCGCTGTTCCCCGGCGCCCAGCCGCTGGCCTTCTACCACGGCAACGACAAGGAGGCGAAGGACTCGGGGCAGGGCGGCGTGCAACTGCGCTGGCGCACCGAGACGGTGGACTGGGGCGTCTACGCCATCCGCTTCCACGACAAGAACCCGCAGCTGAACGTGCGCCCGGACTTCGCCAACCTCAACCCGCTGACCGGCAAGGCCGGCGAGTACTACTGGGTCTACCCCGAAGGCATCGAGGCCCTGGGCGGCAGCTTCTCCACCACCCTGGGCAACTTCAACGTCGCCGGTGAAGTCTCCACCCGCTGGAACCAGCCGCTGGCCTCCACCAACCAGCACAGCCTGGCGGTGGGCGAGTCGATCAACAACAGCGACGACCCGCTCTACGCCACCGGCCGCACCCTGCATGCCAACTTCTCCTGGCTGGCGAGCCTGGAGCCGAACCTCATCGCGCCCGAGTCGAGCTTCCTCGGCGAGATCGCCTGGAACCGGGTGATGAGCGTCACCAAGAACGCCGATGCGGTGGACCCCAACGCCGACCGCGACGCCACCAGCCTGCGCCTGGTCTACGAGCCGATGTACCGGCAGATCTACCCCGGCCTCGACCTCTCGGTGCCGATCGGCGCGAGCTACACCAACGGCGCCTCCGAGGCGCTGGGCACCGGCTTCGGCACCGACCACGGCGGCGACCTGAACATCGGCCTCAAGGGCAACTACCTGAACACCTGGAACCTGGGCCTGACGTACACGCACTACTACGGCCCGGAGAACACCTTCCTCGACGCCAGCAATAACTACACCTTCGAACAGTCGCTGAAAGACCGCGACTTCATCGCCTTCACCGTCAGCCGCACCTTCTGACCGAGGACTGCCCGATGAAACACAACAACAAAGTCGTTTCCCTGCTCACTGCCTTGAGTGCCTCCCTGCTGTTCGCCCATGGCGCCATGGCTGCCGTTTCCGCCGATGAGGCGGCCAAGCTGAAAACCACCCTCACGCCCCTGGGCGGCGAGCGCGCCGGCAACGCCGACGGCAGCATCCCGGCCTGGACCGGCGGCTTCACCCAGGTCGACCCGGCCTACAAGGACGGCGGCAAGCGCGGCGACCCCTACGCCAGCGACAAGCCGCTTTACACCATCACCGCGCAGAACATGGCGCAGTACGCCGACAAGCTCACCCCGGGCATCCAGGCGATGCTGAAGAAGTACCCCGACAGCTACCGCCTGGAGGTCTACCCGACCCACCGCAGCGCCGCCGCGCCGCAGTCGGTGTACGACGCCACCTTCGCCAATGCCACCAGCGGCAAGCTGGTCGACGGCCCGGCCGGACCGATGCCGGAGAGCGCCGCCGGCGGCATCCCGTTCCCGATTCCGCAGAGCGGTGTCGAGGCCATCTGGAACCACCTGCTGCGCTGGCGCGGCGCGTCCTGGCACGCGAGCTTCACCCAGTACCTGACCACCGCAGACGGCAAGCACGTGCTGACAAACGATTCGCGCGCCGACCTGCAGATGCCTTGGTACCTGCCCGGCGGCAGCGGCGAAAAGGGTGTGTTCTGGTCGATCCGCATGATCAACGACGGCCCGCCGCTGCGCGCCGGCGAGGCCATCACCGGGCTTGAGAACCTCAACGCCGACAAGGCCTCGGTCTGGACCTACCTGCCCGGCCAGCGCCGCGTGCGCCGCCTGCCCAACGCCTGTTGCGACACGCCGACGCCGGCCACCGCCGGGGTCATGAGCTTCGACGAGCTGTACGTGTTCAACGGCCGCGTCGACCGCTTCGACTGGAAGCTGGTGGGCAAGAAGGAGATGTACATCCCCTACAACGCCAACAAGGTGTTCACCGCCAGCGGCCCCGAAGCGCTGCTCGACGCGCACCACCTGAAGTCCGACACCCTGCGCTGGGAGAAACACCGCGTCTGGGTGGTGGAAGCGACCTTGAAGAGCGGCCAGCGCCACGTGATGCCCAAGAGCACCTACTACCTCGACGAGGACACCTGGGCCGCCGTGCTCGGCGAGCGCTACGACGCCCGCGGCCAACTGGCCAAGGTGCTCTGGACCTCGCCGGTGGTGCTGCCCGACCTGCCGGGCGTGGTGACCCTCACCAACGGCTTCTACGACCTGCTCTCCGGGGCCTGGTTCGCCGGTGACCTGTTCGCCGGGAAGAACGAGCAGTACCG
The DNA here is from genome assembly GCF_041409665.1 of Pseudomonas sp. QL9. Classification (NCBI taxonomy): domain Bacteria; kingdom Pseudomonadati; phylum Pseudomonadota; class Gammaproteobacteria; order Pseudomonadales; family Pseudomonadaceae; genus Pseudomonas; species Pseudomonas sp. QL9. The sequence goes on along the minus strand of NZ_CP166971.1, from coordinate 217,982 downwards.
CATCGTGCCGGCCTACAAGGACTCGGTGTTCACCGCCGACGCCATGGCGGGCGAGGGCGTGCGCTGATCGTTCGCACCGGACTCCTGTAGGAGCGCGCCATGCGCGAATCGCGGGCATGGCCCGCTCCTACGGGGGCCTCGCTGTACCCGGCCCTCGGGCCCGATTACAAGAAAACAAAGGTTGCGTGCGATGAAGAAGATGCTTTCCGGCCTGCTGCTGGCGGCCTGCTGCGCGGTGCCGCCGGCCTGGGCGGGCACTGTGGATGTCCTGGCGCAGCCCGCCGTGCTCGGTCCCCAGGCCCTGCAGGCGGTGCTGCAGGACGTGACCCGCGCCGGCGACCGCCTGGTGGCAGTGGGCGAGCGCGGCGTGGTGCTGCTCTCCGACGACAACGGCCGGCACTGGCGCCAGGCGCCGAGTCCGGTGAGCGTCAGCCTGACCGCCGTGCAGTTCGCCGATGCCCGTCACGGCTGGGCCCTGGGCCACGCTGGAGCGGTGCTGCACAGCGACGACGGCGGCGAGCACTGGAGCCTGCAGCTGGACGGCAAGCGTGCCGCCGCGCTGGAACTGCAGGCCGCCGAGGCGGCGGGGGAGGCCGGTCGCATCGCCGCCGCCCAGCGCCTGGTCGCTGACGGCGCCGACAAGCCCTTTCTCGCGCTCAGCTTTTCCGACGCCCAGCATGGCCTGATCGTGGGGGCCTACGGTCTGGCGCTGAGCACCGAGGACGGCGGTCGCAGCTGGCAGTCGCGGATGGGCGATCTTCCCAATCCGCGCGGCTTGCATCTCTACGCCCTGGCCCGGCAAGGCAACGAACTCTACATCGCCGGTGAGCAGGGCCTATTGCTGCGCTCGCGCGATGCCGGCGCTCACTTCGAAGCGCTGCAAGGCCCCTATGAAGGCAGCTACTTCGCCGCCGCCGTGCTGCCCGACGACCGCCTGCTGGTGGGCGGGCTGCGCGGCAAGCTGTTCGCCTCCGCCGACCAGGGTGCGACCTTCCAGGCCCTGGCCAACCCGATCCCGGCATCGCTCAACGGTATCCGTGTCGCCGGCGAGCAACTGCTGCTGGTGAACCAGGCCGGACTGCTCCTGCGCAGCGGCTTGCAAGGCTTCGCCGCGCAGCCGCTTCCGGTCTCCGATGGCCTGCCGCTGACCGCTGCCACCGAGGCCGCCGACGGCACCCTGGTGGCCGTCGGCATGGCCGGCGCGCGCCGCCTGGCTTCCACCTCTTCACCCACCAAGGCGGACTGAACCATGCACGCCCCAACTTCCCCCGCGCCGTCCAGCGGCCGCCTCGACGACTTCGATTCCGCCTCCGGCTCGCTGCTGGAACGCGCGCTGTTCAACCATCGCGGCCTGGTCCTGCTGCTGTGCCTGGCGGCGACTCTGCTGCTGGGCTGGCAGGCCACGCGCCTGACCCTCAACGCCAGCTTCGAGAAGATGATCCCGAAAGAGCACCCCTTCATCCTCGAGTACCTGGCCCACCGCCAGGAGCTGGCCGGCCTGGGCAACGCCGTGCGCATCGCCGTGGCCAACCCGCAGGGCGGCATCTACGACAAGCACTACCTGCAGGTGCTGCAGCAACTCAATGACGAGGTGTACCTGCTGCCGGGCGTGGACCGCGCGGCGATGAAGTCGCTGTGGACGCCGTCCACCCGCTGGACCGGCGTCACCGAGGAAGGCCTGGAAGGCGGCCCGGTGATTCCCGACGGCTACGACGGCGGCAGCGCCAGCCTGGAAGCGCTCAAGCGCAACGTCGAACGCTCCAACGAGATCGGCCAGCTGGTGGCCTTCGACCAGCGTTCGAGCATCCTCTACGTGCCACTGCTGGAGAAGACCCCGGACGGCCAGGCGCTGGACTACACGACCTTTGCCCACGAACTGGAAAGCCTGCGCGGCAAGTACCAGGCGCAGGGCGTGGAGATCCACATCACCGGATTCGCCAAGGTGGTCGGCGACCTCATCGACGGGCTGAAGCAGATCCTGCTGTTCTTCGCCGCCGCCATCGCCATCACCGCCGCGGTGCTCTACTGGTACACCCGCTGCGTGCGCAGCACCGCGCTGGTGGTGGTCTGCTCGCTGGTGGCGGTGATCTGGCAGCTCGGCCTGCTGCCGCTGCTGGGCTACGGGCTGGACCCGTACTCGGTGCTGGTGCCGTTCCTGGTGTTCGCCATCGGCATGAGCCACGGCGCGCAGAAGATGAACGGCATCATGCAGGACATCGGCCGCGGCATGCATCGCCTGGTCGCCGCGCGCTTCACCTTCCGCCGGCTGTTCCTCGCCGGGCTCACCGCGCTGCTGTGCGACGCCGTTGGTTTCGCCGTGCTGATGATCATCAAGATCCAGGTGATCCAGGACCTGGCGGTCATCGCCAGCCTCGGCGTGGCGGTGCTGATCTTCACCAACCTGATCCTGCTGCCGATCCTGCTGTCCTATATCGGCGTCAGCCCGAAGGCGGCCCGCCGTAGCCTGCGGGCCGAAGAAGCCGAGGCGAGCGGGCAGGGCAAGCATGCTGTGTGGCGCTTCCTCGACCTCTTCACCCGGCGCCGCTGGGCCAGCCTGTGCGTGGTGCTCGCCGCGCTGCTGGCGGCCGGCGGCTACGCGGTGAGCCTCAACCTGAAGATCGGCGACCTCGACGCCGGCGCCCCCGAGCTGCGCCCGGACTCGCGCTACAACCGCGACAACGCCTTCGTCACCGCACACTACGGCGCCAGCAGCGACGTCTTCGCGGTGATGGTGAAGACCCCGGCCGGCGCCTGCTCGAGCTACGACACCCTCAAGCGCGTCGACGACCTCGACTGGCAACTGCGCGGCTTGCCGGGCGTGGATTCGACCAACTCGCTGGCGCTGCTCAACCGCCGCGTGCTGGTCGGCCTCTCCGAAGGCAACCCCAAGTGGTACGAACTGGTGAACAACCAGGCGACCCTGAACATGGTCACCGCCAACGCGCCGCGCGGCCTGTACAACGACGACTGCAGCCTACTGACGCTCTACGCCTTCCTCACCGACCACAAGGCCGACACCCTCAACCGCGTGGTGGACAGCGTGCAGGCCTTCGGCAAGGACAACGATTCCGAGCAGGCGAAATTCCTTCTCGCCGCTGGCAGCGCGGGCATCGAGGCAGCGACCAATATCGTGGTGAAACAGGCCAACCACGACATGCTCTGGTGGGTCTACGGCGCGGTCATCCTGCTCTGCCTGGTGACCTTCCGTTCCTGGCGCGCGGTGCTCTGCGCGGTGCTGCCGCTGGTGCTCACCTCGATCCTCTGCGAGGCACTGATGGTCGCGCTTGGCATCGGCGTGAAGGTCGCCACGCTGCCGGTGATCGCCCTCGGCGTGGGCATCGGCGTGGACTACGCGCTCTACGTCATGAGCATCGTGCTGGCCCAGCTGCGCCAGGGCGTGAGCCTGTCCGAGGCGTATTACCGGGCGCTGCTGTTCACCGGCAAGGTGGTGATGCTGACCGGCGTGACCCTGGCCATCGGCGTCGGCACCTGGATCTTCTCGCCGATCAAGTTCCAGGCCGACATGGGCGTGCTGCTGGCCTTCATGTTCGTCTGGAACATGGTCGGCGCCCTGGTCCTGCTGCCGGCACTCGCCTACTTCCTGCTGCCGCACCGGCAGGCCCGCGCCGAGGCGCTGCCTGCCGCCGCGCACCCCCTGGATGAAGTGCACCACAGCCGCCAGTGCTGCGAGCAGCACGCCGGCCTGCCCCTGGTCGCCGGCCAGGGCCGTTGAGTCCCTCCTACAAGCACAACGACAACGAGGACTGCCCCATGCCTTGCCTGAAGAACCTGCTGCTCGGTCTCTGCGCCGGACTGCGCCAAGGCCTCGCCCAATATGGCGCTTGCCTGTGCTGCAGCGCGGAGGTGCGCAATGAGCGCTGAACGCCGCGCCGGGAGCGCGCAAGCCCTGTTGCTGCTGTTCGGCAGCTGCCTGCCGGTGCTGGGCGCCGTACTGATCGCGCCGGTGCTGCCGCGCATGCAGGCGCACTTCGCCGACACCCCCGGCGCCGCCGTGCTGGTGCCGGTCGCCCTGACCCTGCCGGCGCTGGTGATCGCCTTCCTTGCACCGCTGGCGGGCGTGCTGGCGGACCGCATCGGGCGGCGTTCGCTGCTGCTCGCCAGCATGCTGCTCTACACCCTCTGCGGGCTGCTGCCGCTGTGGCTGGAATCGCTGCCGCTGATCGTCGCCAGCCGCGCCGGCATCGGCCTGGCCGAGGCGGGGATCATGACCTGCTGCACCACGCTGATGGGCGACTACTTCGACGGCCAGCGCCGCGAGCGGCTGTTCGCCCTGCAGATGGTCGCCACTTCGCTGTCCGCCGCGCTGTTCATGGGCCTCGGCGGCGCGCTGGGCGAGAGCGGCTGGCGCACGCCCTTCGCGCTCTATGCCGTGGGCCTGCTGTGCCTGCCGCTGATGGCCGCGTTGCTCTGGGAGCCGCAGGGCCGGCACGAAAAGCCGCTGGCCTCCAGCGACTCGCGCTTCCCCTGGGCCAGCCTGGCGCCGCTGTACCTGCTGACGCTGCTGGCCGGGGTCAGCCTGTTCATCGTCCCCGTTCAAGCCGGCTTCTTGCTGCAGCTGTTGCACGTCGACGCACCGCAGCAGATCGGCATGACCATGGGCGCCAACCAACTCGGCGTGCTCGCCGGGGCGCTGGGTTTCCGCCTGCTCGCTGGCCTGCCGGCGCCGCGCCTGCTGGCCCTGGGCTTCGCCACCGCCGGCGCCGGTGGAGCGCTGATGGCCCTGGCCGACAGCCACGCGCCCGTCGTGGTGGCGGTGCTGGTCAACGGCCTGGGCATCGGCCTGCTGCTGCCGACGCTGATCACCCAGGTGATGCTGCAGGTCGACTTCGCCCAGCGCGGCCGCGCCACCGGCGGCTTCACCGCCTCCATCTTCGCCGGCGAATTCGTCAGCCCGCTGCTGGTGCTGGCGTTGACCGGCGGCGACAACCCGCTGCTGCCGCGCGCGCTGCTGGCGGTCGCCATCGTCCAGCTGGCCCTGGCGCCACTATGCCTGGCTCTGCTGCGCCGCGTGGGCAAGCGCCCGGCATTGGAGGCCGCATGAGCGAGCTCTTTTCGCTAGCCGGCAAGACCGCGCTCATCACGGGCGCCACTCGCGGCATCGGCCTGGCCATTGCCCGCGAATACGGCTGCGCCGGCGCGCGCCTGGTCATCAGCAGCGAGAACGCCGAGGACTGCGCCCACGCCGTTGCTGCGCTGGTCGAAGAGGGCATCGACGCTATCGCGCTGCCCGCCGACCTTCGCGAGCAACAGGCCGTAGCGGCATTGGCCGCGCGGACGCTCGCGCACTTCGGCCGTCTCGACGCGCTGGTGTGCAATGCCGGCGTGGCCCCGCACCTGGGGCCGATCGCCACGGCCAGCGATGCCGACTGGGAGCTGACCTTCACGGTCAACCTGCGCAGCGCGCTCTGGCTGACCGGCGCCTTGCTGCCGGTCATGGCTGAGCACGGCGGCGGCAGCGTGGTGCTGATGGCCAGCATCGCCGGCGTGCGCGGCAACAAGGGCCTGGGCCTGTACGGCCTGTCCAAGGCCGGCCTCGCGCAACTGGCGCGCAACCTGGCGGTGGAGTGGGGGCCGGCGAACATCCGCGTCAACGCCATCAGCCCCGGCGTGATCCACACCGAATTCGCCCGCCCGCTCACCGACAACCCCGAAGTCATGCAGCGCCGCCTGGCGCTCACGCCGCTGCGCCGTGTCGGCCGTGCGGAAGAGGTGGCCGCCCTGGCGCTGCTGCTGGCCGCACCGGGTGGCGCCTTCATCACTGGACAGAACCTCATCGTCGACGGTGGCACGACCATCGGCGACGGCAATTGAAAGGAGACCCCATGCAACAGCTTCCTGCATTCAAGCGCGTCGTCACCGGCCACGACGCCCGCGGCCAGGCGGTGGTCGCCAGCTGTGGCCCCACGCCGAACAACTTCCCGCTCAAGGCAGTGCCCGGCACCGTGTTCTATGAGGTGTGGAACAGCCTCGGCAGCCCGGCCCCGCTGGACAACGGCGACGACCCCACGGCTCGGCCGTTGCAGTTGAGCCCCGGCCCGCTGGGCAGCGTGATCCGCGTGGTCGATATCCCGCCGGACAGCGTGCAGAACCAGGTCAGCGCCGAGGATGCCGCGGCGGCGTTCGCCGAGATCGGCGAAGCCCATGCCGGCACCGGCAAGGCCGAGTCGAAACACAAGTTGATGCACCGCACCGAAACCCTCGACTACGGCATCGTCACCGAGGGCGAGGTGTGGCTGGTGCTGGATGACGGCGAGGTCCACCTCAAACGCGGCGACATCGTGGTCCAGCGCGGCACCAACCACGCCTGGAGCAACCGCACCGAAGCGATGGCGCGGATGGTCTTCATCCTGCTCGACGGCCAGTACGCCGACGCGCTGAAGGAGCTGCTGCCATGAAGCTCGCCACACTGAATGACGGCAGCCGCGATGGCTGCCTGCTGGTGGTCTCCCGCGACCTGCAAAGGGCGGTGGATGCCAGCGGCATCGCGACGACCCTGCAAGCCGCGCTGGATCACTGGAACGCCGTGGAGGCAGACCTGCAGCGGCTCTACCAGCGCCTCAATGCCAACGACGTAGCGGGCGCCTTCGAGCTCGATCCTGCGCGCCTGGCCGCGCCCTTGCCGCGCGCCTGGCAATGGCTCGACGGCTCCTGCTTCCTCAGTCACGGCGAGCTGATGCAGAAGGCCTTCAACCTCGAACCCATCGACGGCGCCGAGAGCATCCCGCTGATGTACCAGGGTGCGGGCGACGACTTCCTCGGCCCGCGTGCCGATATTCCGCTGCCCAGCGAAGCCCACGGCATTGACTTCGAAGGCGAGTTCGCCGTGCTGGTCGACGCGGTGCCCATGGGCTGCCCGGCGGACCAGGCGTTGCGGCATGTGCGCCTGGTCCTGCAACTCAACGACGTCAGCCTGCGCGCCCTGGCGCCGCGCGAGATGAAGACCGGCTTCGGCTTCCTCCAGGCCAAGCCGTCGTCGAGCTTTGCTCCGGTGGCGGTGACCCCGGACGAGCTGGGCGACGCCTGGCGCGAAGGCCGTGTGCACCTGCCGCTGAATGTCGAGTGGAACGGCGAATGGTTCGGCCACCCTCACGGCGGCGCCATGCACTTCGGCTTCCACCAGCTGATCGCGCATGCAGCCATGACGCGCAGACTGAGCGCCGGCACCCTGATCGGTTCGGGCACCGTGTCCAACGCCGACCGCTCGGTGGGCTCGGCCTGCATCGCCGAACGCCGCGCCATCGAGACCATCGCCCACGGCGCGCCGCGCACCGGCTTCATGCGCTTCGGCGACCGCGTGCGCATGGAAGCGAAGGGCGAGGACGGCGAGCCGCTGTTCGGCGCCATCGACCAGCGCGTGGTGCAAGGAGGCCTGCCATGCGCGTGATGGTCACCGGCGCCAACGGCTTCGTCGGCCGCGAGCTGGTGCGTCGCCTGCTGGAGGCGGGCGAGTTGCGCGGCCAGCCCATCGAGGCCTTGCTTTTGCTGGACCGCGAGCTGGACGGCCAGCCGGACGACCGCCGCCTGCGCCGGCATTTCGGCAGCGTCACCGACCCGGCGCTGCTGCGCCGCGCACTGGCCGACGGCATCGACGTGGTCTTCCACCTGGTGAGCATCCCCGGCGGTGCCGCCGAGGCGCAGTACGAGCTGGGCTACCAGGTCAACCTGCAGGCCAGCCTGGAGCTGCTGCAGCAGCTGCGCAGGCGCGAGCGCCCGCCGGTGCTGGTGTACGCCAGCAGCGTGGCCGTCTACGGCGGCGAGCTGCCGGCGCGGATGGACGAAGGCCAGGCGCCGAACCCGCAGCTGTCCTACGCCGCGCATAAGCTGATGGTGGAGACCGCGCTGAACGACCTGGCCCGACGCGGCGAGGTCGACGGTCGCGCCCTGCGCCTGCCGGGCATAGTGGCCCGGCCGCGCGAACCCAACGGCCTGCGCTCGGCCTTCATGAGCGACCTGCTGCACGCCTATGCGGCCGGCGACGCCTACACCTGCCCGGTGTCGCCGCAGGCCACGGCCTGGTGGATGTCGGCGCGCTGCTGCGTCGACAACCTGCTGCACGCCGCCGAGCTGCGCGAGCCCGGCGCCGAGCGCGTATGGCAGCTGCCGGTGCTGCAACTGTCCATCGCCCAGGTGCTCGACGCGCTGGCCGCCGCCTATGGCGAGACCCGCCGCGAGCACATCGCCTTCGCGCCCGACGCGGCGCTGGAAGCGCTGTTCGGCCGTTTCCCGCCGCTGCGCACACCGCAGGCCCGTGCCCTGGGCTTCCGCCACGATGGATCGGCCGCCGCGCTGCTGCGCAATGCCCTCGACCTCTCGCCGCGCCGCCGCGCCGCCGCCCGCAAAGGAGTTTCCGCATGACCCTGAACAAGCGCCGTCTGCTCGACCTGTCCGTGACCCTCGACAACAACCCCTACACCGATCCACCGCCGCTGCTGCCGAAGATCGACTACATGGACCACCAGCAGGGCTGGCCGGAGATGGCCGCGATGTTCCCCGGCCTGCGCAAGGAAGACCTGCCGGGCGACGAGTCCTGGGCTGCCGAGCGCCTGCAGATCACCACCCACAGCGGCACCCACATGGATGCGCCCTGGCACTACGCCTCGACCACCGACGGCGGCCAGCCGGCCTTCGGCATCGACGAGCTGCCGCTGGACTGGTGCCTGCAACCGGGCGTGAAGCTGGACTTCCGCCACCTGCCCGACGGCCATGTGGTGACGGCCGCCGAGGTGGAAGCGGAGCTGGCGCGCATCGGTCATGTCCTGCAGCCCCTGGATATCGTCCTGGTGAACACCCGTGCCGGCAGCCTGTTCGGCAAGCCCGGCTACCTGGAGGCCGGCGTGGGCATGGGCCGCGAAGCCACGCTCTACCTGCTGGAGCGCGGGGTGCGGGTGGTCGGCACCGATGCCTGGAGCTGGGACGCGCCGTTCAAATACACCCGCGAGCGCTTCGCCGAATCGGGCGATGCCTCGATCATCTGGGAAGGCCACAAGGCCGGCCGCGACATCGGCTATGGGCAGATGGAAAAACTGGCCAATCTCGAGCAGTTGCCGCCCGATGGCTTCCTGGTCAGTTGCTTTCCCTACAAGATCCGCCACGCCTCTGCCGGCTTCGTCAGGGCTGTAGCGATTTTCACCTGATCTTCACGGAAATTTCACTCGCGCCTCTCTGAATCGGGTGATTGCGTCTACAGTTCTCTGTGCTCGCCGGTTGGTGGTCGCCTGTTCGACCCGCGCCGGCGCGCACTGATTCGAGGTGGGCGTTCAGGGAGGTGCATGTGCTGGCAGTGACGCTGGGCTTGCCCGGTCTGCCGGAACGGCAGGCCGGACTGCGTGCGGGGGGGTTGTACTGGTTGACCTGCGAGTCGCAGGAGACCGCCGATCGCCTGTGTCGCCAGGTCATCGCCGGGTTGTCCGGCTCGACGCGGGCGTTGCTGGTGAACGCCGCCGGCTCCGTGCGCGAGCTGTTGGCTGGGCTGCCGGAAGAGCAGGGGCCTGGGCGCCTGGGGTTGTTCGACCTGCGGCCGCGCCCGCCCGTGCCGCTGATCCAGGCGCTGCTCAAGGACGTGCCGCGTGTGCGCGAGGGCGACCGGGCGCTGTGGCTGATCCGCGTCTCGCTCAAGGACTGGGACGAGCTGGTGGCCGAATCCCTGGCCGACTGGTGCCGCCGTGCCCAGGCCTGGTTGGCCTCGGTCGGCAGCGCCCTGCTGGTGATCGGCGACCAGCCGCCGCCGGCGCTTCTCGACATCCTGCTGCGCCACAACGACTGCATTTCCGGGCTCGGCCAGGTCTACATCGGCCAGGGCGAGCGGCACCTGCTGCAGCACTTCTGGCGCGGCGATGCGGGGATCAGCGGGCCGCACGACTACCTGATGCCGCGCGAGGGCGAGGGGTTCCGGGTCCTGCCGCGGCCGGAGGCGGAAGAGGGCACGCCGACCGCCGACGACCAACGCCAGGTGCTGGCCCAGGCCGAGGTCCTCGGCGGCGAGGCCTTGCCCACGCCGCTGTGGCAATTGTTCACCGACGTTGCCGAGCTTCTCGACCAGGCCCTGGCCGCGCAGGCGGCGACCGTGGTCTTCGCCCTCGGCAGCAGCGATGACATCCCTGCGCTCGCCGGCCACCTGCACCAGTTGCGCAAGCATTGCGGGCGCTCGCTCAAGCTTGCGGTGCGGGAGGTGCAGCCGTGCCTGCGGCAGAACGACGAGCAATTGCTGCTGGCCAACGGCGCCAACCTGGTGGTGACGGCCGCCGCGCCCTTCCTGCGCTTCCTGGCGTTGCTGCGTTCGATCCAGGGGCAGCGCTGGCAGCGTGTCCTGGCCCCCGAGCCTTCGGCGGTACTGATGCGCCTGCGCCCCTTGCCGCTGCGCGGCAGCCTCTCGCCGCGCGCCTTCGCCGCCGCGGTGAAGAAGATGACCGACAACACCGCCGGCACCGAAGTGCGCAACCAGCTCCTGCGCCTGCAGCCGCTGCCGGCCCTGGATGGCGAGCAGGTCCTGCAGCAGATGCAACTCAGCCGCGATGGCGACCTCGCCTGCGTCGCCGGCGGGCGCGTCTACCTGTTCCTCTTCGCCTGCAGCAGTTCGGCGCTGGACGCGGCCTTGCGCAACGTCTTCCGGCTGCCCTGGCAGGAGTTGCTCGAAGGCTACGAAACGGTGACGCCCTACAGCGTGCTGCCCGGCGTGGAATTCCAGTCCGACAGCATCCCGACGGCGTCGGCCACGCCGGTCGAGCCCCAGGCCGCCGCGCCGGACCACGAGGCGTTCCAGGCCTTGCGCCCGAAGCGCATCGGCCTCTCGACGCTGGAGGAACGCCCATGACCCAGGACCAGCTGCTCTGGGTGATCGGCCTCACCGCGCTGCTGACCGCGCCGGCCGCCGTGCTGCTCTTTGGCTTGGCGAAACGCCTGTGGGCCTGGGGCCGCTGGCAGTTGCCGCCGCGTCATCTGGTGGCGCGCGGCTGGCGCGAAGTGCGCAGGAACGACGACGAACCGGCAAAGGAGGGCGCGCATGAGTGAAGCACTTGCCCCCCGGCAGCAGTGGCACTGGCCGGAGCTCGGGTTGTGGAACCTGTACTTCCTGGTCAAGTTCGTCCTGCTGTGGATGGGCATGCTCGACTTCAACGCCTTGCTCAACCTGCTGCTCGCCGCCGGCGTGCTGCTGCCGCTGCCGGGCGTCTGGCTGCCGCGGTTGCGCCAGCTGATCGCGGTGCCGCTGGGCATCGCACTGTTCTACAAGGACACCTGGTATCCGCCGATCCGCCGGCTGTTCGAGCAGAAGGAAGTGCTGGCCTTCACCCCGGAGTACGTTGCCGACCTGCTCAGCCGCTTCGTCAACTGGGACGTCGTTGGGGTGGTCTTCGCGCTGGTCGTGGCGTTCCTGTTCATCGCGCCCTGGCTGCGCCTGACGCTGCTCAACGTCGCGCTGCTGCTGTGGGTCTACCTGGCCGGCACGCTGCCGGCCTTCAACGTCGCGCCGATCTCGGTGGCCGCCGCCGGCGGTGAGTCGGGTGGCGGGCAGGTGGCCGGCAGCAACGCCATCGACGCCTGGCTCGACCAGTTCTACCGCGAGCAGGCCGGCAAGATGACGCGCTTCCCGGCGCGCAGCGACAAGGGCGAGCCGTTCGACCTGCTGGTGCTCAACGTCTGCTCCCTGGCCTGGGACGACCTGGAGGACGCCGGCATGCGCGACAACGCGCTGTTCCGGCAGATGAGCATCGTCTTCGACAACTTCAACTCGGCCACCTCCTACAGCGGACCGGCGGCCATCCGCATGCTCCGCGCCAGTTGCGGCCAGCCCCGGCACAACGACCTTTACGAGCCGGCCAACGAGCAGTGCATGCTCTTCGACAACCTGGCCAAGCTCGGCTACAGCCCGGAGCTCATGCTCAATCACAATGGCCCGATCACCCGCAAGTACATGACCTTCCTCGCCGGCCAGCACCTGCCGGACCGCTGGATGAACAGCGACGACTTCCCGGCCGCGCTCAAGGCCTACGACGGCGCCAGCATCGCCCGCGACCTGGACGTGCTGCAGGCCTGGTGGGAGCACCGGTTGAAGGAGCCCAAGCCGGCCATCTCGCTGTTCTACAACACCATCACCCTGCACGACGGCAACCGCATCACCAACCCCGACGGCAGCACGCGCCGGGCCTCGTTCCAGGAGCGCGCGAAGACCTTCCTCGGCGACCTGGAACGCTTCATCGACCTGCTGCAGAAAAGCGGTCGCCGCGTAACCCTGGTGCTGGTGCCCGAGCACGGCGCGGCGGTGCATGGCGACCGCATGCAGATTTCCGGGATGCGCGAGATTCCCTCGCGCTCGATCACCCATGTGCCGGTGGGCATCAAGCTCATCAACATGGGCGAGGAGGAGGGCCAGGCGCCGCTGCACGTCACCACGCCAGCGAGCTACCTGGCCGTCTCCGAGCTGATTGCGCGGCTCTACGCCCAGCAGGGCGGGCCGCTCGACCTGCCGGCGCTGATCCACGACCTGCCGACCACGGCGGCGGTCTCGGAGAACTCCGATTCGGCGGTGGTGGAGTTCCAGGGGCTGCCCTACGTGCGCCTGAAAGGGCAGTCGCAGTGGATGCCCTATCCGAAATGAGGAACCCGATGGAAAACGACGAGCACCCGCAGCACAGCGACGACATCGCCCGCCTCAAGGAGCACCTGGGCGACGAAGGGATGCGCTACCACGACATCAGCCGCCAGGCCGAGCTGCACGAAATCTGCCGGCGCTGGCCGCTGCTCGCGGAAAGCGAAGGGGTGGCCGGCAGCCTCGGTCCGGACCCGGCGACCTTCGACCCACGCACGGAGAACGCATGACCGTACTCGCGCTCAGCGGCATCCGCGGCGGCGTCGGCACCACCTCGCTGGTGGCCGGGCTCGGCTTCGCCCTGCAGGCGATGGGGCAGCGCGTGCTGCTGCTCGACCTCTGCCCGCGCGACCTGCTGCGCCTGCACTGCAACCTGCCGCTGGAGTCCGTCGAGGGCTGGGCGCGCAGCGAGCGGAGGGGCGAGGGGAGCTGGAGCGATGCGCTGTTGCAGGTGGTCGGCGAACTCTACCTGCTGCCCCACGGCAGGCCGGAGACGGGCGCACCTGCTGACGTGCCCTGGGCGCAACGCCTGCAGCAATTGCAACGGCGCTTCGACTGGGTGCTGCTCGACCTGCCGCCGGAAGTGCCCGGCGTGACCCTGGCCGCGCCCGACCTGGGCGATGGTGTGGCGCGTCTTCGAGTGATCGAGGCCGATGCCGCCTGCCATGCCGTGTTGCACGTCGAAGGCGCGGGCGAGGCGCCGCTGCTGATCAACCGTTTCGATCCGCTCAGCCAGTTGCAGCGCGACCTGCTGCTGCTCTGGCGCGAGCGCCTGGAAGGCCGCCTGGTGCCGCAGGTGGTCCACCGCGACGAGGCCATGGCCGGCGCCCTGGCCTGGAAAAGCCCGCTGGGCTACTACGCCGGCGACTCGCTCGCCGCGCAGGACGTACGCAGCCTGGCGACCTGGTGCATGGCGCAGTGGGGGGCACAACGATGAATCCGGCGCGCCTGGGCAGCTACCGCGACTACCGGCAGCGCGGCGCCAGCGTGCCGGCCGCCGCCGTGCTCAGCGGCGGCGTGCTGCTGTGCTGGCTGCTGCTGCGCCTGGAGGCGCCGGCCTGGCAGCGCATCCTGCACCATCGCCAGCATTTCTACCCGCAACTGGCGGAAAAGCAGCCGAGCCTCGGCGACCCGCTGCGCGGAGTGATCCAGACCCTCTGGCTGCTGCTGGTGCGCAGACCGCACCCGGCGCCTGCGGGTGCTCGTAGCCTCACACCGGGCCGTCTGCGGCGTGGCGTGGCATGGCTTTTCGCACAAATCCGCGCCCTGCGTTTGCGCCTGGTGCGGCTGCTGCGCGCGCTGCCCCGGCGCATCGACCGCAGCGAAGCGCTGGCGCAGACCCAGCGCCAGCTAAAGGCCGGCGGGGCGACCGTGCAGCGGTTGTTCTACTGGACCCTCGGCGTGCTCGGCCTGCTCATGGCGGTGCTCTGCGTGACCTCGCCCTTCGACCTTCAGGCGCAGCTGACCTTCGTCCTGACCCTCTGGGCCCTGGCCATGCTGATGCGCTACATGCCCGGGCGCTTCCCCACGCTGATGCTGATCATCCTGTCGATCACCATTTCCTGCCGCTACCTATGGTGGCGCTACACCTCGACGCTGAACTGGACCAACGGTGTCGACCTGCTGCTCGGCGTGACCCTGCTGCTGGCCGAGACCTACTCCTGGCTGGTGCTGATCCTCAGCTTCGTGCAGAGCATCTGGCCGTTGCGCCGGCAGCTCGCGCAGCTGCCCGAGGACGAGCGGCTGTGGCCCAGCGTCGACCTGGTGATCCCCACCTACAACGAGGACCTGTCGGTGGTGCGCACCACGGTGATGGCCGCGCTCGGACTCGACTGGCCGCGCGACAAGCTGCGCATCCACCTGCTCGACGACGGCGCCCGCGAGAGCTTCAAGCGCTTCGCCGCCGAGGTCGGCATCGGCTACATCGATCGCCGCGACAACAAGGGCGCCAAGGCCGGCAACCTGAACCACGCCCTGGCGCGCATGCATGGCGAGCTGGTGGCGGTGTTCGACTGCGACCACATCCCGGTGCGCGCCTTCCTGCAGATGACCGTCGGCTGGTTCCTCGCCGACCCGAAGATGGCCCTGGTGCAGACGCCGCACCACTTCTTCTCGCCCGATCCCTTCGAGCACAACCTCGGTTCCTTCCGCCGCAAGCCCAACGAGGGCGAGCTGTTCTACGGGCTGATCCAGGACGGCAACGACCTGTGGAATGCCACCTTCTTCTGCGGCTCCTGCGCCGTGTTGCGCCGTGCCGCGCTGGACGACATCGGCGGCTTCGCCACCCAGACCGTCACCGAGGACGCCCACACCGCGCTGCGCCTGCACCGCGCCGGCTGGAACTCGGCGTACATCCGCATCCCGCTGGCGGCGGGCCTGGCCACCGACAGCCTGGCCGCCCACGTGCGCCAGCGCATCCGCTGGGCGCGCGGCATGGTGCAGATCTTCCGCACCGACAACCCGCTGCTGGGCAAGGGCCTGACGCTGTTCCAGCGCATCTGCTACGCCAACGCCATGCTGCACTTCCTCTCCGGTTTGCCGCGCCTGGTGTTCCTCACCGCACCGCTGGCCTTCCTCTATCTGCATGCCTACGTGATCTACGCGCCGGCGGTGCTCCTGCTGCTCTACGTGCTGCCGCACATGGTCCATGCCAGCCTGGTCAACTCGCGTATCCAGGGGCCGTACCGGCAGACGTTCTGGGGCGAGGTCTACGAATCGGTGCTGGCCTGGTACATCGCGCGGCCGACCCTGGCCGCGCTCATCTCGCCGAAGCGCGGCGCCTTCAACGTCACCTTGAAGGGCGGGCAGACCGACGCCGACCGCCTCGACTGGCAGGTGGCCAAGCCCTACCTGGTGCTGGCCGCGCTCAACTTCGTCGGCCTGGGTTTTGCCGCCTGGCGCTTCGCCTATGGGCCGGCCGACGAATACGGCACCGTGGTGGTCAGCTCGCTGTGGGTGCTCTACAACCTGCTGCTGATCGGCGCGGCCCTGGCGGTGGCGGCGGAAGCGCGCCAGGTGCGGCGTTTCCACCGGGTGCCGGTGAAGCTGCCAGCGGCTGTGCGCCTGGCCGACGGCCACCTGTTCCCCGGCTCGCTCTGCGATTACTCCGACGGCGGCGTCGGCCTGGAGCTGCACGAAGCGCGGGAGCTGCCGCTGGACAGCGAAGTGACCCTGCTGCTGGAGCGCGCCGACCGCGAATTCGCCTTCCCCGGGCGGGTCATCCGCACCCAGGGCCGCAACCTCGGCATCAGCCTCGCCGGCCTCGACCAGCAGCAGCGCATCGACTACGTGCAATGCACCTTCGCCCGCGCCGACAACTGGCTGGGCTGGCGTGACAGCCACGTGCCGGACCGACCGCTGCGCAGTTTCGTCGATGTCCTGGCGCTCGGCGTGCTCGGCTACTACCGGGTGGTCGAGTACGCCCCGGCCTGGCTGCGCCTGCCGTTCCGCCCGCTGGCCCTGGCCGGACGCTGGCTGCTCAGCTTCCGCCCGCGGCTGCCGCGCCCCCTTTCACCCGACTTACGGAAGAGCACGACATGAAGCCTTCGCGCCTGACTCCCCTGGTCCTGGCCCTGCTGCTGGGCGCCGCCGGCTCCCTTGCGCAGGCGGCCCAGGAACCGACTCCCGAACCTGCGCAGGCGGCCACGGAAGCGGCGCCGCAGGTGCCGCACTGGCTGCGCAGCCAGACCTTCGAGAACCTCGGGCGTGGCAGCGACAGCCTGCTGCTGGGCGTGCGCAACAGCGACCAGATCGAGTTCGGCCTGCGCCGCGACCGCCTGGCCACCGACGTCGAGCTGGACCTGCAGTTCACCCCGTCGCCGGCGCTGGTGCCGCGCCTGTCGCACCTGCGGGTCTACCTCAACGACGAGCTGATGGGCGTGGTGCCGGTCAGCGAGGACGACGTCGGCCAGCAGCGCGACTTCAAGCTCAAGCTCGACCCGCACCTGGTGCAGGACTTCAACCGCGTGCGCCTGGAGTTCGTCGGCCACTACACCGACATCTGCGAAGACCCGGCGCACAGCTCGCTGTGGCTCAACGTCAGCCGCAAGAGCCGGATCATCGTCAACGAGCAGGCGCTGGTCACCGACAACGACCTGGCCTACTTCCCGCTGCCGTACTTCGATGCGCGCGACACCGACAAGCTCAGCGTGCCCTTCGTCTTCGCCGCCAGCCCCAGCCTGGGCGAGCAGAAGGCCGCGGCCATACTCGCGTCCTACTTCGGCGGCCTGGCCAAGTGGCGCATGGCGACCTTCCCGGTGCTGTTCGACCAGCTGCCGGCGCAGACCGACCTGCAGCCGGTGCCGAGCATCGTCTTCGCCACCAATGACAAGCGGCCCTCGTTCCTCGCCGACAAGGAGCGCTTCCCCGATGTCGCAGGGCCGGTGATCCAGCAGATCAGCCACCCCGACAACCGCTTCGGCAAGGTGCTGCTGGTGCTCGGGCGCAACGACGACGACCTGATCAAGGCCGCCTCGGCGCTGGCCGTGGGCACCGATCTGTTCCGTGGTTCGCGGGTGGCGGTGGAGCAGGTGCGCGAGCTGAAACCGCGGGTGCCCTACGACGCGCCCAACTGGGTGCGCACCGACCGCCCGGTGCGCCTCGCCGAGCTGCTCGACTACCCCGGCCAGCTGCAGGCCACGGGCTTGCGCCCGGCGCCCATCGAGCTGTCGCTGAACCTGCCGCCGGACCTGTTCGTCTGGCGCAACCAGGGCATCCCGCTGCGCACCCTGTACCGCTACACGCCGCCGGTGGTGACCGACGAATCGCGGCTGACCATCAGCCTCAACGACCACTTCATCGACAGCGTCCCGCTGCCCGGCTCCGACGGCTTCGGCGGCACCCTGCAGAGCCTGCGCGCGCAGGTCACTCCGGGCGACACTTCGACGCTCTCGGAGAAGACCCTGGTGCCGGCGCTGAAGGTCGGCGACCGCAACCGCCTGCGCTACGACTTCAGCTTCGCCAGCCGCATCGGCAACGCGCAGAACGGCCAGTGCCAGACCTACCTGCCGCCGGACGTGCGCGCGGCCATCGACGAGAACTCGAACATCGACCTGTCCGGCTACTACCACTACATGGCGATGCCGAACCTCGCGGCCTTCGCCCGCAGCGCCTTCCCCTTCAGCCGCCTGGCCGATCTTTCGCAGACCCTGCTGCTGGTGCCGCAGAAGCCCAACGAGATGCAGGTGGGCACGCTGCTCGACCTGGTCGGCGGCATGGCCTCGCGCATCGGCTACCCGGCGCTGGGCCTGCGCCTGTCCGACGACTGGGCCGGCGCGGCCAAGGTAGACGCCGACCTGTTGTTGCTCGGCCCGCTGCCCGACGACCTGCGCAGCGGCCGCGAACTCAACCTGCTGCTCGGCCGCTCCGGCGACTGGCTGCGCCAGGCGCGCTCGCCCTGGCCGGCCGACGTGCCCAGCTCGCAGCGCCTGCGCGAGAGCGGGCGAAGCGTGCCGGTCAGCCAGGTGGAGGTGCAGGCGCGCGCGCCCATCGCCGCGATCACCGGGCTGCAGTCGCCGTTCCACGGCCAGCGCAGCATTGTCGCGCTGCTCGCCAGCGACGACGCCGACTACAAGCTGCTGCGCGCGACCCTGACCGACCAGGGCCGGCTCAATGACTTCGTCTACGGCTCGGTGAGCCTGATCCGCAGCAGCGGGGTGAGCAGCCACTACGTCGGCGACACCTACTACATCGGCCACCTGCCGTGGTGGATGCTGCTGTGGTTCCACCTTTCGCACTACCCGGTGCTGCTCGCCTTCGGCGCGGCGCTGAGCATGCTGCTGCTGGGCATCGTGGCCTGGCGCCTGCTGGCCTGGGTGGCGCGGCGGCGGTTGCGGGTCTGAGCATGCGTGCGCTGCTGCTCGCTTTCGGACTCTGGGCGCTGGCGCCTGTGGCGTCGGCGTCCTGCTGGGCCGACTGGGACGCCTTCAAGGTCGAGCTGGTAAAGGACGACGGCCGCGTCATCGACCCCTACCAGGGCGGCATCACCACCTCCGAAGGGCAGGCCTACGGGCTGTTCTTCGCCCTGGTCGGCAACGACCGCGAAGCCTTCCGCCAGTTGCTCGGCTGGACCGAGAACAACCTCGCCGGCGGCGACCTGCGCAAACGCCTGCCGGCCTGGAAATGGGGGCGCGACGCCAAGGGCGCCTGGCGCGTGCTGGACGACAACAACGCCAGCGACGCCGACCTCTGGCTGGCCTACGCCTTGCTCGAAGCGAGCCGCCTGTGGGCGGTGGGCGAGTACCGCGTGTTGGCCGAGCAGATCCTCTGGCGCGTCGCCGCGCAGACAATGCGACCGTTGCCCGGCCTGGGCCTGATGCTGCTGCCGGGGGACCGTGGCTTCGTCGGCGCCAAGGGCACGCGGCTCAACACCAGCTACCTGCCGCCGCAGCTGCTGGACCGCTTCGGCGAAGTGGCGCCGATCTGGACCGATCTGGCGAGCAACAGCCGGACGCTGCTGCTGCAAAGCGCGCCCCACGGCCTGGCCCCGGACTGGCTGCTGTGGACGAACGACAGTCGGGTCGCCAGCGACCCGGACACCGGCACGCGCGGCAGCTACGACGCCATCCGCGTCTACCTCTGGCTCGGCATGCTCGCCCCGGCAGCACCGGGCCGCGCGGAACTGCTGCAGCGCTACCGGCCGATGGCCGCACTGACCCTGGCGGCGGGCCTGCCGCCGGAGAAGGTCGACATCGTCAGCGGCAAGGGCGAGGGCAAGGGGCCGGTAGGCTTCTCCGCGGCCTTGCTGCCGCTGCTCGCCGCGCTGGGTGAAACCCAAGGATTGAAGGCGCAGCGCCAGCGCCTGGCGCAGACCCCGCCCAGCGGTTACTACAACCGGGTGCTGGGGCTGTTCGGCCAGGGCTGGGATGCGCAGCGCTACCGTTTCGACGAGAAGGGAAGACTGATGATTCGCTGGGATGCCGCATGCGCACACTGACCACCTGCCTGTTGCTGGGCATGCTGCCGGCGACCTTGCTGGCCCAGCCGGCCAACCGCAGTGAACAGCGCGAATGGCTGATGCAGCAGATTCGCCTGGGCGAGGCGACCCACCGCGAGTCGCTGGTGGAGGATTCGCTGGCGCGTCTGCGCCTGCTCGAACCGGACAACCTCGACGCACTCACCGCGTCGATCCGCCAGGCCCTGCGCGTCCACGAGATCGACCGCGCCCGCGCGCTCTACGGCGACCTGCAGCGCATCGCCCCGGGCAGCCCCCAGGAAAAGCAGATGGCGCGCCTGCTGGAGATGAACAGCGGCGAAGGCGAGAAGTCCCTGCAGCAGATGCGCCTGTATGCCGCCGCCGGCCGCTTCGACGAGGCGCTGAAGACCTACGAGGCGGCCTTCGGCAAGGGCGAGCCGCCGTCGCTGGAACTGGCCCTGGAGTACTGGCGCATCCGCAGCCGCCTGCCCGAGCAGTTGCCGACCAGCATCGAGCACCTGCAGAAGCTCGACGCGCAGTACCCCGGCAGCCCCGAGTTGCAGCAGCTGCTGGCCGAGCAGCTGTTCCGCGCCAAACGCAACGACGAGGCGCTGGCGGTGCTGCGGCGCATGTCCGGGCAGAGCCAGTCGCGTGGGCTCGCCGCCGATCTGGAGTACGCCTACCTGAGCCGGCAGAAGACCAGCGATGCCAGCGTGAAGGCCTGGCAGGACTACCTCGAACGCTACCCCGGCGACAGCCACGCGGCCCAGGCGCGGGACATCCTCGCCGAGCAGCAGAAGCTCACTGGCGATGCGGCCTGGCGCGCCGGCCAGGAGGGCATCCGCCTGCTGGTCGAGCGCAAGAGCCCGGCCCAGGCCGAAGCCAAGCTGCGCCAGGGCCTGGCCGGCTACCCGAAGGACGCCACGCTCAAGGGCTACCTGGGCCTGGCGCTGGCCCGCCAGGGCAAGCGCGAGGAAGCCGTCGGCTGGCTGAAGCAGGCGGTGGCCGAGGAGCAGGACACCTACATCCTCAGCAAGTGGCATGACCTGCTGGCCTCCACCGAGTACTGGCTACTGCTGCAGCGCGGCAAACAGGCCCTCGCGGCGCGTAAATACGACGACGCGCAACAGGCCTACCAGCAGGCCGCGCAGCAGGACCCGAAAGAGCCCCAGGCAGTGCTCGGCCTGGGCAACGTGGCCCTGGCGCGCGGCCAGCGCGCCCAGGCGGAAACCTACTACCAGCAAGCGCTGCGTCTGCAACCGGGCAACGACGGCGCCACCCGTGGCCTGGCGCGCGTCTACCAGGGCCAGTCGCCGCAGCGTTACGCCAGCTTCCTCGCCACGCTGCCGGCCAAGCAGCGCCAGGCCATCGGCGGCGCATCCGGCGGCAGCAAGGGCGGCGGAGGCGATCCGCAGCTCGAGCGCCTGCGCGCGGAATCGAAACAGGCGCTGGACCGGCAGGACTGGCCGACCGCCGCCAGCCTGCTGCGCCAGGCCCGCGAGCGCGCGCCGAACGATCCCTGGCTGGCTGCCGATCTGGCCCGGGCGTTGCGCATGCAGGGCCGTACCGCCGACGCCGACGCGGTGTTCGCTGATCTGGTGGCGCGTCGGGGCGACGACCCGCAGGCGCGCTTCGCCCAGGGTCTCTATCTGGAATCCAGCGGCCGCTACCAGGCCGGCCTGGACAGCTTGCAGCGCGTGCCGCCAAGCGCCTGGAACAACGGCATGCGTCAGCTGCAGCAGCGCCTGCAGCGGCAGGTCGATCTGGAACACGCACGCACGCTCTACGCCAATGGCGATACCCAGGGCGCCGAAGCTTTGCTGGAACGGCGCATCGCCGCCACCGACGATCCCCGGCAGAAGCTCGACGACCTGCGCCAACTGACCGGCTGGGCCCGCCAGCGCCAGGACCTGGACGCCGCCGACGGCTACTACGCGCGCATCCTCGCCCTGCAGCCGGACGACGGTGACGCGCGCCTGGGCCGCATCGAGGCGCAGATCGCTCGCGGCGAAACCGATGCCGCGCGTCAGCAGTTGCTGTCCAATCCGCCACGCCTCGACGACAGCCAACTCGACGCCCGCCGGCGCCTGGCCAACACCTGGGCCGCGGTCGGCGAACGGGAGCGGGCAGCGACCCAACTGGCGGCCCTCGCCAAGGAGCAGCACAAGCCCGATGCCTTGCTCTACCGCGACCTGGCCCAGCTGCAGCCGCGCAGCAACGCCGAGCAGGCGCTGGACTACTACGCCCTGGGCATGCGCGATGCCGGCCTGTTGAGCGCCGAGCAGGCCAGCCCGCGCGACGACATCGCGCTGACCACCGCCAGCCGCGCCAAGGATGACGACGACTGGCTCAAGCGCAGCCTGCGCAGCGATGTCGACCGGCTGTACCAGTGGAAGAGCCCCACGGTGACGATCCATCAGGACTACGGCTGGCGCGACAACTCCGGCGCCTCGGGCATCTCCGACCTGACCACCTCGACGACCATGGTGCATGCCGAGATGCCGGTGGGCGAGGGCAGGGGCTTCGCTCGCGTCGAGCAGGTCGCGCTGCGCACGGCGAACTTCGACACCGATGCCGACGGCCTGCACCGCGAGGCCTTCGGCAGCTGTTCGTTCCGGGGATCGACGGCAGCGGGGCCGATTCCCACCGGCTGCCCGGGCGGTTCGGAGAGCGCGGATGGCACGGGCCTGGCGCTGGGCTGGCAGGACGAGCGCCTGAGCGCCGACCTCGGCACCTCGCCGCTGGGCTTCGAGGAGCAGAACTGGCTGGGCGGCATCACCTACAGCGGCAAGACCCTCGGCACCGGCTGGTCGCTGACCGCCTCGCGGCGGCCGATGAACAACTCGCTGCTGTCCTACGCCGGTGTGAAGGACCCGCGCACCGGCATCGACTGGGGCGGCGTCACCGCCAACGGCGCGACCCTCGGGCTTAGCCGCGACCAGGGCGGCGACGACGGCCTCTGGGCAAGCCTGGGCTACCACTGGCTGCGCGGCCACAACGTCGAGGACAACACCCGCGCCCGCGCCATGGGCGGCTACTACTACCGGCTGGTCAACCGCGTGGACGAGCAGCTGCGCGTCGGCGCCAGCCTCATGGCCTGGCACTACCAGCGCAACCTCAGCGGCTACACCCTCGGCCAGGGCGGCTACTACAGCCCGCAGCGCTACCTGTCGTTCGGCGTGCCGGTGAGCTACGCCTGGCGCGATGCCGACTGGTCGGTGTACCTCGAAGGCTCGATGAGCTACTCCTGGGCGCACAGCGACGATGAGCGGGCCTTCCCGGTGAGTTCGGTGAACGACGACATCCTCGCCCAGTACGGCCCGCTGACCTCCAGCAACATCGAGCAGATACGCGGCGGCGACGACAACAACGGCGTCGGCTACCTGGCCCAGGCCCTGGCCGAGCGGCGTGTCGACGATCACTGGGTGCTGGGCGGCGGCTTCACCGCGCAGCGCAGCAAGGACTACGCGCCGAACCGCGTGCTGCTCTACCTGCGCTACAGCTTCGACCCCTGGCAGGGCAACCTGCCGCTGCCGGTCAACCCGCTCAAGCCCTACGCCGAGTTTCGCTGAGGGCTTCGCCCGAGGACTCAGGCGGCTGGCGAGGCGGCGAAGAACAGGTACGCCAGCCCCAGCGCCAGGTAGACGGCCAGCAGCTGCACGCCCTTGAACCAGTCGGAGCGGCCGTCATCGGCGACCTCGCCGGTGATCAGCACCGCCAGCAGCACCGACAGCACCAGGCCCGGCGGGAAGGCCAGGTCCATGGCGGCCGGGCCGACCAGCAGGCTGGCCAGGACCAGGGTCGGGGCGACGAACAGGGCGACCTGCACGCTGGAACCGATGGCGATGGACAGCGACAGGTCCATGCGGTTCTTCATCGCCGCGGAAATGGCGCTGGCGTGCTCGGCGGCGTTGCCGAGGATGGCGACCACGAAGACGCCGACGAAAATGTTGTTCAGGCCCAGCGCATGGGTGCTCGGCTCGATGGCGCCGATCAGGATCTCGCTCACCCAGGCCACCAGCACGGTGGACACGCCCAGCACCAGCAGCGCCTTGCCGACCGACCAGGGCGCGGCGCCTTCCTCGTGGCTTTCCGCCTCCTCGCTGCTGAACTGCTGCTTGTGGGTGACCAGTGAATAGAACAGGAAGAGGGCGTAGACCACCAACAGGACCACGGCGATGGACAGGCTCAGGTAGTGCGAGCCGGATTCCACTTTGGTCACAGTGGAAGCCTTGTAGGCCGCCGGCAGCACCAGGGCGATGGCCGCCAGGGTGAGCAGGGTCGATTGCGAGCGCGCGCCAATCTCGTTGAAGTGCTGTTCATGGTGCTTCAGGCCGCCCATGAGCATGGCGCAACCCATGACCAGCAGGATGTTGCCGATGATGGAGCCGGCGATCGACGCCTTGACCACGTCATAGAGCCCGGCCTGCAGCGCGGCGATGCCGATGATCAGCTCGGTGGCGTTGCCGAAGGTGGCGTTGAGCAGGCCACCGACGCTTTCGCCCAGGTGCGCGGCCAGCTGTTCGGTGGCCCGCCCCAGCCAGCCGGCCAGGGGCAGGATGGCCAGGGCCGCGCTGACGAAGACCAGCAGGTAGTGGGCGGGCGCCAGGTACTCCAGGGCGATGGACAGGGGAACGAAGACCAGCAGCCAGTTGAGCATGATGGAGCTCCTTGGAGGGTTCGCCGGCGCTACCTGGAAGCGACAGGCAGCTTGTTTCCATTGGAGGGGAGCCCTGGCGCGCCGAATTGATGCAGAACAAGAAATCCATCGAAGTCAGGTGCAGCGGCTGGTCCGCTAGGGAAAGCGCTGTTCGCGGCGCCGTCTGCGAATCAGATCAGCGACTTGCCCTGGCTGAGAATCTTCTCGCAGACCTGCTTGGTGGCCTTGTCCTTCAGGCTGCTGCCGCTGAGGTCGAGCGTCTTTCCGCCGGGGCTGTGCAGGATGCCCTTGGCACCGTCGCTGTAGCCGCTGTCGGCACCGGAGGACGCGCCGGGCACCTTCTTCATCAGCGCGCTCTTCACCGAGGAGGCGGCGTCGGCGTTCAGGTAGTTGTTCTTCACGCAGAACTCCAGGACACCGGCGGCATTGCCGGCGCTGCTGGAAGTCAGCGAGCCGATCGGCAGGTTGCCGGTAATTCCGCTCAGGGCGTTGGCCGCGTGGGCCGGGAGCGAAGCCAGGGACGCCAGGCTAAGGCCCAGCGCTGCGCAACGGAGGAAGGTGAGGGTCTTCATGACGGGACGAACTCCTGGATGGGAACCCGTGTCAGCCTAGCAGCCCCTCCCGCTGGCGGGCGGCGGCGGGATTGACGCAGAGCAAGGCGCAATACCTCCGCCTGGGGCCGAATGCTGATCACCGGACGGAGCACCTCGGCCGCCGACCTATAGTTGATTCGACAGACCTCTTCGGGATGCCGCATGGACCTGTTCACCTGGCTGCCACCGGATGCCACCCGCGTCCTCTTCGTGCTGTTCCTGTCCTTCCTCATCGGCCTTGAGCGTGAGGAGCGCAAGATCAGCGATGAGCAGTACGCCTTCGGCGGCGTGCGCACCTTTCCGCTGATCGGGCTGATCGGCTACTGCATCGCGGTGCTGTCCCGCGGCGAACTGCTGCCGCAGGCGGCGGGGTTCGCGGTGGTGGCGGCCTTCCTGCTGATGGCCTACTGGCACCGCCTGGCGGTGTCCGGCAACGCGGGCGTGGCCGGCGAGATGTCGGGGCTGGCCACCTACCTGGTGGGCGCGCTGATCTTCCACGAGATGTACTGGCTGGCCACGGCGCTGACGGTGTCGAGCGTGATCCTGCTGGAGCTCAAGGCACAGCTGGAGAACCTGGCCCAGCGCATCGAGACCACCGATATCCTCACCTTCGCCAAGTTCCTCCTGCTCTCGGCGGTGATCCTGCCACTGCTGCCGAACCAGGCGCTGACCGAGTTCCAGATCAATCCGTTCAAGGCCTGGCTGGTGGTGGTGGCGGTCAGCGCCGTTTCCTACGGCAGCTACGTGCTGCAGCGGCTGACCAAGGCGCAGGGCAGCGTGCTGTTCTCGGCGCTGGTCGGCGGCGCCTATTCATCGACCGTGACCACGGTGGTGCTTGCCCGGCGCTCGCGCGAATCCGGCCAGGCCCATCTCTATGCCGGGGGCATCCTGGTCGCCAGCGGGATGATGTACCTGCGCCTGGCCGCGTTGCTGGCGCTGTTCAACCGTGCGCTGATGATGCGTTTGTCGCTGCCCTTCGTGGTGCTGGGTTGCATCGCGGTGCTGGCGGGTTGGCTGTGGTCGCGCCGCGGCGAGGTCGAAGCCGCATCGGGCATGGCCCCGATGGAGCCGAAGAACCCGCTGGAAATCAGCGCCGCGCTGCTCTTCGCCGCGCTCTTCGTCGGCATGCTGGTGGCGACCCGGCTGGTGGTCGAACACCTCGGGCACGCCGGCGTGTACAGCCTGGCGACGCTGATGGGCGTCACCGACGTCGACCCCTTCATCATGGGCATGACCCAGTCGGCCGACAGCCTCACGCCGCTGCCAGTGGCCAGCGCCGCCATCGTCATAGCGGCGGCGAGCAACAACTTGGCCAAGGGCGTCTATGCCTTCGTCCTGGCCGAACGCCGGGCCGGCGTGCAGAGCCTGGTGTTCCTGCTCGCGCTGGCGGCGGGCGGGTTGGCGTTGCTACTGGTGTGACTATCCCGGATCGCAAGGGCGTATAACCGTTCGCGGTTATGCGCCGCTTCGCCTGACCCATCGCCCGGGTCTCCGATCCCCAGCCTGTGGAGGGCCGTGCGTGTTGACTCGGCAGCGCGGGGCGGATTCTGCAACCTGGGTATCGCTGCATCCCATCTGTCGTGCTCAGCTTCGTCTCTCGTGCCTTTCGGCAAATTCGCTTTCGCCTCTTTGCCCAGGCCTGTAGGGATCGGATGTGGTAGTTCGTGGGACTTTTCCGAATCGACAATAAGCCTGCGGCTTTGCATTGAATTGTTGCAGACCGGCGCTTTAACTCCTGCCTCCAACGCGGCGAGGCACTGCCGCGAGAGGCTCGAGGTAGAGCCCTGGCCCGACTGATCCACGGATTTCTGCCTCGGCTGCGGCATCGCAAAGGAGGCTCCGTTCGTGCTCGATCACATCCGTCCGTTCTTCGACCATTCCCGCCACAAGCTCAGTGTCAGCGATTGCGACGCTCCCCTCGACGTCCTCGCCTTCACCGGCGAAGAAGGGCTGAGCCAACCGTTCAGCTACCACATCGAATTCACCAGCAGCGTTGGCGATATCGCCGCCGACGCCATGCTCGGCCAGCGCGCCAGCTTCAGCTTGTACGCGGCGCCCGACCCCTCGCCGAAGTTCAGCTTCAACCCCCAGTCGGTTCTGCCGCTGCGCACGCTGAATGGCGTGATCACCGCCTTCAAACGCCTGTCCGGCTCGCGTGACGAAGCCCGCTACGAAGTGCGCCTGCAGCCGCGCCTGGCCCTGCTCGAGCGCGGCGTGCAGTACCGCATCTACCAGAACCTGAGCGTGCCGGAGATCGTCGAGCAGGTCCTGCGAGCGGCACCTCACAACTGGCGCGGACAGGATTTCCTTTTCACCCTGAGCCGGGAGTATCCGCGTCGCGAACAGGTGATGCAGTACGGCGAGAGCGACTTGGCATTCGTCCAGCGCATCCTCGCCGAGAGTGGCCTCTACTACCGCATCACCACCGACGAGCGCCTGGGCATCGAGGTAATGGAGATCGGCGACTCGCGGCAGCAGTACGAGTACGGCCACAGCCTGCCGCTGCGCCCGCAGTCGGGCTTGCAGAGCAACGCCGCCGACAGCGTGTGGAACCTGCAAGCGAGCCACGAAGTGGTGGAAGCCAGCATCTTCGCCCGCAGCTACAACCCCCGCGAGGCCTGGGCCGATCTCGATGCCGAAGTCGACCTCACTCGCGGCGCGAAAACCACCTATGGCGAGGCCTACCACTACGCCGAGCCCTACACCAAACCCGGGGACGCCTTCGCCTTCGACCACGAGCACCGCAGCGACGAAAGCTTCTTCCACGCGCGCCTGGCCCACGAGCGTTACCTCAACCAGCAGACCCGCCTGAGCGGCACCAGCAGCAGCGCGACCCTGACTCCCGGCCAGGTGCTAAAGATCGACGGCGGCGCGCCGCAGGCCTTCGAAAAGGGCGCGCTGATTGTCAGTCTGACCTGCAAGGCCGCCCGCGACAGCAGCTACGAAGTCACCTTCGAAGCGATCCCCGACGCCGACCACTACAGCTTCCGCCCGCCGCTGCCCAGGAAGCCGAGCATCGCCGGCACCGTTCTGGCCCGCGTGACCAGCACGCGCAAGAACGACCCCTATGGCCACATCGATAAAGAGGGCCGCTACAAGGTCAACTTCCTCTTCGACCGCGACGCCTGGCCCGCCGGTCAGGAAAGCATGTGGCTGCGCCTGGCCCGTCCCTACGCCGGCGACACCCACGGTCTGCACCTGCCGCTGCTGGCCGGCACCGAAGTGGCGGTGGCCTTCGAACAGGGCGACCCGGATCGCCCCTACATCGCCCACGCCTTGCACGACAGCCGCAACCCCGACCACGTCACTCTCTACAACTACAAGCGCAACGTCCTGCGCACGCCAGCCAACAACAAGCTGCGGATGGACGACGAGCGCGGAAAAGAGCACGTCAAGCTCAGTACCGAGCACAGCGGCAAGAGCCAGCTGAGCCTCGGGCACATGGTCGATGGCCAGCGGCCGAACCCCAATCCGCGTGGCGCCGGCTTCGAGCTGCGCACCGATGGCCATGGCGCCATTCGGGCCGGCAAGGGGCTGTTCATCACGGCTGATGAACAGCCACGGGCGCAGGGCCAGGTGCTGGAAATGGCTAGCACCATCGAGCGCCTGCAACAGGCCGGCGACGAGATGCAAAAGCTGTCCGCCGATGCGCAGAACGCCAACGCCGATCCGGCCGATGTGCAAGCGCAGATAACCCTGGTGCGCGATCAGCTGGATCAGCTCAA
This sequence comes from Pseudomonas sp. QL9, assembly GCF_041409665.1. Lineage (NCBI taxonomy): Bacteria > Pseudomonadati > Pseudomonadota > Gammaproteobacteria > Pseudomonadales > Pseudomonadaceae > Pseudomonas > Pseudomonas sp. QL9. Next base: position 189,487 of record NZ_CP166971.1, on the reverse strand, counting down.
AGCAGCGGTCGCCTTGCTCAGCGCCCCACAGGGCATCGCCCTCGCCAGCGGCCAGCACCTGCAACTGGCGGCTCAGCAGAACCTGATGCTCAACGCCGGCGCGAATGCTGACATGAGCGTGGTGAAACGCCTATTCATTGGCGTCGGCCAGGGCCTGAGCCTGTTCGTGCGCAAGCTGGGCATGAAGCTGATCGCCAACCAGGGCGCGGTGCAGATCCAGGCGCAGAACGATGCCATGCAGGTGCTTGCCCGCCACGGCCTGGAGATCACGTGCACCGAAGGTGGAATCCAGATCACGGCGAAGAAAAGGATCGTCCTCAACGCCGGCGGCAGCTACGTCACCCTCGACCGCTTCAGCATCGAGTACGGCACCCAGGGCGACCACCGGATCAAGTCTTCGCATTTCGACTACGTGAAGACCAAGGCCAGCATGGACGCTACACACCCGGACTACCCGAAGCTGCAGTCCGCGCAGCGCGTAAAACTCCGCCTCCCGCAAACCCCGAACGCCCCGCAGGGAAGCTGGGCCGGCATGCCCTACACCCTCTACGTCGACGGTGCTCCGCTGCAGAAAGGCGTGCTGGATGACAGCGGCCACCTGACCCTCGAGCACCAGGTCGTCACCCGGCAGTACAGCGTGGAACTGGCCAATGGCATCCGTTACCAGGTGCCGGTCCCCACCGACTACCGCAACCCTGAGCAAGGCCAGTTGGCCAATCGCGGCCTGCATAACCACCCGGCGCCCAGCGACGACGGCGAAATTGGCCCACTCGCCGCGCATACCGACCACCGCAACGACTACGCCTGGCTGCTCGAAGAAATCGCCAGAAGAACAGGAGCGAAGCAATGACCCAACGCGAGATCGTGGTACCGCTGGCACTGCAGCACACCAACGAAGCGATGTGCACGGCGCCCTGGTTCGTGATCAACAGCGAATACCGCCCGCGCCCGGCCACCTACAAGCCGCTGATCAATGGCGAGGAAGCCTTCCGCGCCGTGCACGAGGCCATCGCCCGGGCGACGAAAACCGTCGACATCATCTGCTGGGGCTTCCAGCCGTCGATGTATTTCATCCGCGACGGCAAGGCGCCGTGCATTGGCGAGCTGCTGATGAGCAAGGCCAAGGAGGGTGTTCGTGTGCGCATCCTGGGCTGGGAGTATCCCTTCAACTCGGCCGGCGCCGCCGGCGAAGCCAACTTGCCGGGTAAGGGAGGGTTCCGGATCAGGGACCGCGCGGGTCAGACCGCTACCGAAACGCAATACGCCTTCGACCGTAAATGGTTCTTCGAATGTTCGGCCAAGGACAACCAGGCAGCGAACTGGATCAAGCCTTGCCCGGTCTTTGTCAGCCGTGGCTTCGATACCCTCCAGCGGACCGAAATTGCCTATCAGGCCGCACTGCATAGCCTCGACCCCGACCTCAGCCTACCGACGCTTGGCTTGCTGGCCGCTGCCGCCACCCACCACCAGAAGACCGTTCTGGTCGATTACGAAGTGCCCGAGCGCGCCGTCGGCTTCGTCATGGGCCACAACATGCTCGACGAGTACTGGGACACCGATGCCCACACCGCACTGAACCGTGGGGTCTACGACCGTCCCGCACCCAACCGCGGTCCAACGGGTAGCCTGCCGCGCCAGGACATTTCCAGCCGCATCACCGGCCCGATCCTGGCCCACCTGCACCATAACTTCGCCAGCGCCTGGCGCCGGGAAACCGGAGAAGACCTGTTCGTTGCGCGCAATGCCCAGGCTATCGCCCAGCAGCTGCAACTGGGCCAGGAAGACGAGCCGATCATGGCCCAACTGCTGCGCACCCAGGCCCAGGAGGGCAAGCGCGATATCGAAAAGCTCTACCTGCAGGCCGTCAACAACGCCACCCAGTTCATCTACATCGAGAACCAGTACTTCCGCTGGCCGCCCTTGGCCGACGCCATCCTCGCGGCGGCCGAGGCGCAGACACGCGCGGGTCGCGACCCCGGCGAGCACGGCGCATTGCACCTATTCGTGATCACCAACGTCATCGACGACGGCATCGGCAAGGGCACGGTGAACACCCAACGCATGCTCGAACGCCTGGGCCGCGAGGACACCATTCCAGAACTCACCAAACTGCGCCGCATCGAAGAAGCCAGGAAGCGTGCCGCCGAACTGGAGCCGACCTGGCACGAGAATCTGGAACGCAAGGCGTTGGAAGCGGCGACCTCGCTTGCTGACACCCTGGGCGCTACCGAGCTGGCGGGGAAGGCTCACGAAGCCCAGCAGCAGGACGTCGAAGCCGAGCGCGAACGCCAGCAAATTCTCAAAGCGGAAATCGCGGCCATCAAAAGCAACCCGGTCAATCGCCCAGAGAGCCGTCCCGGCCTGAAAGTCCACGTCTGCTCGCTGATCTCCAAGGACTCCCCGCCCGGCGCCTGGATGCCGGTGTACATCCACTCCAAGTTGATGATCGTCAACGACGTCTTCACCACCCACGGCTCCGCCAACATCAACACCCGCAGCATGCAGGTGGACAGCGAACTGAACATCGCCCACGAACGGGCCAGCGTGACTCAGGCCATGCGTCGGCGTTTGTGGGAACTGCATACGGCTGGTGAGGGGGCTCAGGATGATCCGGCGGAGGCGTTCAAGGCTTGGGAGAAAATCATCAAAAAGAACAAAAAGCGTCAAAACATGGACGTACCGATGCTCCCTTACGCCCCGTTGGTCGAGTTCTATTACGGCAAGAAGAAGTTGGAGAACAAGGATTGATGCGCCGCCTTCTAGTACTTGCCTGCCTATTGCTCGCTGCCTGTGATTCCGGCAGCGCCCTGCCTACCCCGGAAAAGGAAATCGCCGTGGACCCACTCATCCAGATTCGCGCCAACCTGGCCTTCACCTGCAAGCACGAGGAGTTTCCCGCGCCCACGGCGGACAGCGACAAGCTGTTCAAGTACGCCCGGTGGCTGCAGAAGAACAACTTGCTCAAGGAGGACCCAGTAGTGGATGTGCAGGTTGAAAGGCTCTACCGCATTGCCGTCGAACATGGACATGCCAAGGCCAATATCAACCTGCAGAACGGTTCCATGGAGGGCCGGTTCAAGTTACGCAGTGCCGAACATATGCGCCTGACGCAGGAGTTGATAGACGCCAAGGTCGCCGCCGGATACGCCTTGGTAGCTATCTTCCTAGAACAAGGCGCAGTCGGGCTGCAGCAGGACAAGGAGATGGCGCTGCGGTACTACCGCAAGGCTGCCGATATGGGAAGTCCCGAGGCACAGGCGTATGTGGCCGACAAACTAGCCCCCAGTGGCATGGCTCCGGATATTGCAAGGCAGATGTACCGCTGTGCTGCGGAGCAGGGCAATAGATCGGCCGCCAGTGATCTTGGAGTCGATCTTCAAGAGCGAAAGCGTTTTCAAGAAGCAGTGGAGGCTTTCCAGCTCGGAGTGGCAGCGGGGGATGAAACGTCAGCGGGATGGCTGGACGATGCTTTTCGTGGTCCGCCGCCTTCGGACACGCTGAATTACCTCGGCCTGAAGGAGGACCTCGAGCGGGCTGATCGCTACAAAAAAATTTGGCGCATTCTCGCCAACTACTCCTACGCCTCCCCCAAAGTCCCCGAGATCAACGAAATCCTCCCGCTTCCCCCGGCCAAGCTGCCGCCATGGGACGGCAAGCTCAAATGGTTGGAGGAGCGCAAGGCCAATGTGCCGCCACCCAAGCCGGACGAAGCGCTGATCCGCGAGATGGCCAAGGCCAAGCAACTCGATCCCACAAACGGCCGGCCCTTGCCGGCATCGCCGAACTTCGTTCGCCTCCCGTCGCCACGCCCCCAATGCAACAGCAGCGAAGCCTGCCCGCGCGGCGGCTACTGGGAACTCGTTGGGGTGGACAACTACTGGATAGCCGTGGAAGGCAGCACCATTCGCCGTTTCCAGCAGGGCGAGCGCATGCCCACCGTGGTGATCGAGCGACGGATCAGCCGAATCTGGCCATTGCCGGACAAGGTCATCAAAGGCCCTGAGTACGTCAGATGGGTGATGCTCGGTGAGGCTTAAGTCGGGAGGTGTCTGGCTGTTGGCAGTGGCGCTGTCTGCCTGTGATGCGGGCAGCGGTGCCGCGCCGTCCCCGCAGCTCGCCGTGGACCCACTCACCCAGATTCGCGCCAACTTGGCCTTTACCTGCAAGCATGAGCAATTCCCCGAGCCGACGGCGGACAGCGACAAGCTGTTCAAGTACGCCCGCTGGCTGCAGAAGAACAACTTGCTGAAGGAAGACCCCGCCGTGGATGCGCAGGTGGAACGGCTCTACCGCATCGCCGCCGAACATGGACATGCCAAGGCCAATATCAACCTGCAGAACGGTTCTATGCAGGGGCGGTTCAAGCTGCGCAGCGCCGAACATATGCGCCTTACGCAGGAACTCATCGATGCGAAAGTCGCCGCCGGTTACGCCTTCGTCGCCATCTTCCTCAAGCAAGGTGCAGTCGGGCTGCTGCAGGACAAGGAGATGGCCTTGCGGTACTACCGCAAGGCTGCCGATATGGGAAGCCCCGAGGCACAGGCTTATGTGGCTGAGAAGTTAGCCCCGAATAGTATGGCGTCCGATATTGCACAACAGATGTACCGTTGTGCTGCGGAGCAGGGCAACAGATCGGCCGCCAGCGATCTTGGAGTCGATCTTCAAGAGCAAACGCGCTTTCAAGAGGCAGTTGAGGCATTCCAACTGGGCGTTGCGGCTGGCGATGAAACCTCCGCAGGATGGTTAGGCGACGCTTTTCGTAACCCACCACCTTCGGACACGCTGAATTACCTTGGGCTGAAGGAAGACCTCGAACGGGCTGACCGTTACGAAAAAATCTGGCGCATCCTCGCCAGGTATTCCTACGCCTCCCCCAAAGTCCCCGAGATCAACGAAATCCTCCCGCTGCCTCCGGCCAAGCTGCCGCCGTGGGACGGCAAGCTGAAATGGCTGGAGGAGCGCAAGGCCAATGTGCCGCCGCCCAAGCCGGACGAAGCGTTGATCCGCGAAATGGCCAAGGCCAAACAACTCGATCCCACAAATGGCCGGCCGTTGCCGGCATCGCCGAACTTCGTTCGCCTCCCGTCGCCGCGCCCCCAATGCGACAGCGGCGAAGCCTGCCCGCGCGGCGGCTACTGGGAACTCGTTGGGGTGGACAACTACTGGATAGCCGTGGAAGGCAGCACCATTCGCCGTTTCCAGCAAGGCGAGCGCATGCCCACCATGGTGATCGAGCGACGGATCAGCCGAATCTGGCCGTTGCCGGACAAGATCATCAAAGGCCCTGAGTACGTCAGATGGGTGATGCTCGGTGAGGCCTAAGTTGGGAGGCGTCTGCCTGTTGGGGATGGTGCTGTCTGCGTGCGATGCGGGCAGCGGTGCCGCGCCGTCCCCGCAGCTCGCCGTGGACCCACTCACCCAGATTCGCGCCAACCTGGCCTTTACCTGCAATTACGATCAGTTCAAAAAAGTGTAAATGCTTGCGGATCGATGATTGCTCAAAAGAAAAAATCTACCCGATATTATGGATTTATTAATCATGCTAATGCTGCTGAGGGGCAAGGATTCCATGAGGGGGTTTAGACTCTTTGGTCTTGTTGTTTTGAGTGCTTTATTGATCTCTTGTGATGAGCGGGATGCGTCAATGGATGTGATGTATAAGGGGGATGAGGTTTGCAAGGAGTCAACAAGAAATATGTTTGGGAAAAAGTGCTTCCCAGATATGAAAATGATATCCAGAAATTACGCGCTGATGGATGGAAAGATCTATTGGGTGAGATTGCATGAGAGTTCAGAGGTTCCGTGCTACTCCAGTAGTGGTGATATGACCGGTATAGGGGCGATGTTTTCTCCCAGATGTTGGGTAGAGGAGCGCAATCGAGTTTATTACACTAAAGAATATGTTCTGCGATTTGTAGCTAGCTACTCCCCGAAGTTTCGTGCTCTAAAGACTGATGATCCCAAAGCACCAAGGTGGCAGCGCGATCAGCTGGAGAGCTACGCATCAGATAATGCCTCTGTTTACTTTGAGGGCAAAAAAATTGAGCGCGCCAGTCCAAATGATTTTTCAGTGATATTTCCATTTGGAATTGAAGATAAATGGAATGTATTTAGCGTTTCCAGGAGTAATGGGCTGCTTTTCATGGAAGGCAAACTCTCCGAAAATGTTGAGCTTGAGAGATTTAATTATTTCGTACCGGTTCAGTGCCCGGGGCATGAGCTTCCCTGTACATCAAAAAAAGATCCAGAGTATCAATTTAAATATTTGGGCTACGATGGTGGAGTGCTTGGATGGATAGGGAAGGATGTGGTGTACTTGCGAAGGGATGGAATTGATGTATATCGTGGCAAGTTTTCATCTGGTACCTTCATGTTCTTGAGTGTTGGACGTACTTATTTGTTTTCTGGCGAAAAATTTTACGAGTTGCGCCAGTTTAATCAGGGTTATTCATATGACAAAAGAGCTTACCTGGTTGATATGGATTTTGGTTATTTTCGGGAGAACAGCTATTAATAAGGGTCTGATGTAATGGCCAATGCCGAGCAGCTCGATCCCACAAATGGCCGGCCGTTGCCGGCATCGCCGAACTTCGTTCGCCTCCCGTCGCCACGCCCCCAATGCTACAGCGGCAAAGCCTGCCCGCGCGGCGGCTACTGGGAACTCATTGGGGTGGACAACTACTGGATAGCCGTGGAAGGCAGCACCATTCGCCGTTTCCAGCAAGGCGAGCGCATGCCCACCATGGTGATCGAGCGACGGATCAGCCGAATCTGGCCATTGCCGGACAAGATCATCAAAGGCCCTGAGTACGTCAGATGGGTGATGCTCGGTGAGGCTTAGCCTTACAGGAGCGCATCTTTCTCTCAGCGAAAACGAAAACGCCCGGACACTGCCCGGGCGTTTGGCTTTGCAGGGCTGTCGATCAGCCGCGCGCTTTCCAGCGGCGGATCACCAGTTTCTCCAGCTCCACGGCGAAGAACACCAGCACGCCGATGCCCAGTGCGATCAGCCAGCTGCTGAAGGGCAGGGCGACCGTGTGGAAGGCCGTCTGCATGAAGGGTACGTAGATCACCAGGCATTGCAGCAGGATCAGGCCGAGGGTCACCGTCAGCAGCGCGCCGTTTCGCAGCAGGGCGGCGTTCAGCGAGAACTGGTCCTGCAGGCGGCAGTTGAACAGGTAGGCCCACTGCGCCGTGACCAGGGTGTGCAGGATCATGGTGCGGATGTGGTCGGTGTCCTGGCCGCCCGCGACCATCCACGACTCCAGCAGGAAGGCCGCTGCCGTCAGCAGGCCGCCGACGAAGAGCACGCGCCACACGGCGAAACCGTTGAGGATCGACTCGCGGGCGTCCCGTGGCGGGCGCTTCATCATCCCCGGCTCGCCGGGCTCGAAGGCCAGGGCGAAGGACAGGGTGGTGGAGGTCGCCATGTTCATCCAGAGGATCTGCAGCGGCGACAGCGGCACCACCGCGCCGGCGAGGATCGCCATGACGATCAGCAGGCCCTGGGCCATGTTGGTCGGCAGGACGAAGAGCACGGTCTTCTTCAGGTTGTCGTAGACGCGGCGGCCTTCACGCACCGCGTTGGCGATGGTCGAGAAGTTGTCGTCGGTGAGCACCATGTCGGCGGCTTCCTTGGTCACCTCGGTGCCCTTGATGCCCATGGCGATGCCGACGTCGGCCTGCGTCAGCGCCGGGGCGTCGTTCACGCCGTCGCCAGTCATGCCCACGACTTGCTCGCTGGCCTGCAGGGCGCGGACCAGGCGCAGCTTGTGCTCGGGGCTGGTGCGGGCGAACACCGAGTACTGCATGGCCACCGCCTTGAGGTCGGCGTCGCTGGTTTGCTCCAGCTCCTGGCCGGTCATGGCGCGCAGGTCGTTGCCCATGCCGAGCATGCCGGCGATGGCGACGGCGGTGTCGGGGTGGTCGCCGGTGATCATCTTCACCTGGATGCCGGCCTGCCGGCACATGGCGATGGCTTCGATGGCCTCGGGGCGCGGCGGGTCCATCAGCCCGGCGACGCCGAGGAAGACCATGCCTTGCTGCAGGTCATCGTGGTCGATCTCATGGCCGGCGCCGGGTGTCGGCTTGTAGGCCGCGGCCAGCATGCGCAGGCCTTGGCTGGCGATGTGGCCCATCTCGCGCTCCCAGTAGGCGCGGTCGAGCGGTTGGATGCCGTCGGCGCCCAGTTGCCGGTCGCACATGCGCAGCAGCACGTCGGGGGCGCCCTTGAGGTAGATCAGGCTCTCACCGTCCACGTCGCAGCGACGCGCCATGTACTTGTAGGCGGAGTCGAAGGGGATCTTGGCGAAGCGCTCGACTTCCGCCTGCGGCAGCTCGGCCTTGCGCGCCAGCACCTTGAGTGCGCCTTCGGTGGGGCCGCCGACCACGCTCCAGCGGCCGTCTTCGCCGCGTTGCAGGCTGGCGTCGTTGCAGATGTCGACGGCGCGGACGAAGGCCGCGAGGTTGCCGTGCTCGGCCCATACCACCGGCTCGGTGGCGCCGGCCAGGGTGACGCGGCCACGCGGCTCGTAGCTCTGGCCTTCGACGGCGAAGATGTTGCTGGCGGTGAGCACGTTCTTCACCGTCATTTCGTTCATGGTCAGGGTGCCGGTCTTGTCCGAGCAGATCACGCTCATGGCGCCCAGGGTTTCCACGGTCGGCAGCTTGCGGATGATCGCCTTGTTGCGCGCCATGCGCTGCACGCCGAGGGACAGGATGATCGAGACGATCGCCGGCAGGCCCTCGGGCACCGAGGCCACGGCCAGGCTGATGAGCGACAGCAGCAGCTCGCCGAACGGGTAGTCGTGCCAGAAGAAGCCGATGACGAAGAGCGCCGCCATCATGCCGAGGATGAGCTGGAAGATGCGCTTGCCGAGCAGGGCGATCTGCCGCAACAGCGGGGTTTCGTTCTCGTCGACGGTGGCGATCATGCGGTTGATCTTGCCCAGCTCGGTGTGCGCGCCGGTGGCGATCACCACGCCCTTGGCGTTGCCGGCGCTGATGTTGGTGCCGGAGAAACCGAGGTTGGTGCGGTCGGCCAGCTGGGCTTCGGCGTCCAGCGCCTCGACCTGCTTGGACACGGTGAGCGATTCACCGGTGAGCATCGATTCCTCGACCTGCAGGTGGTGTACTTCGATCAGGCGCACGTCGGCGGGAATCTTGTCGCCCGGACGCAGGGCGATGAGGTCGCCGGGCACCAGCTCGCTGGCGTCGATTTCCATCTTCTGCCCGTTGCGCACCACATGGGCGGTGCTGCTGAGCATGCCGCGCAGGGCGGCGAGGGATTTCTCGGCCTTGTTCTCCTGGAAGAAGCCGATGGCGGCGTTGATCACCGCGACGGCGAGGATCACCAGGGTGTCGGTCCAGTGGCCCATCAGCGCGGTGGCGACCGCGGCGGCCAGGAGGATGTAGATGAGCACGTCGTTGAAGTGCCGCGCGAAGCGCAGCCAGGCCGGGTCGGCGGCCTTGCTCGGCAGCGCGTTCGGGCCGTCGCGCAGCAGGCGCGCCTTGGCTTCGTCGGGGGTGAGGCCGGTAGTACTGGTCTGCAGGTCGGCGAGGGTTTGCTCGACGCTCCAGCGGTACCACTGTTCGGTGCGGGGTGCGGCGGTGCCGCGGTCGGTAGGTTCGATAGCGCCCATGCTGGTCTCCTGCCTCCTGCGTCATATGAGAGGGAGTGGGTTGCAGAGTGGAACTGCTAGCAGGGTAGACCCCTGTACCTGAACGATGCCTGCACTAGCTCAATGTTCTCTCGAACAGGTTCGAGAAGTGCCGAGCGGCATGCGTCGCCGCCGGCCTTCTGCTAACGCCCCACGCAACCCACGGCGATCCTTCGCACTGGCGCTCCGGCTCAGACCAGCAGGTCTTCGTAGAAGGCGCCGTAGGGCTTGTGCGGGTGGGCGATCTGGATTTCCAGGATCCACAGGCCGCCATTGGGCCGCTCGAGGTAGTCGCCGAGGTCGCCGGCGCGGTATATCGCGTGGGGGAAGTCGCTGACCCGGTGGCCTTGATGTCGAGGTTGAGCTGCCAGCCCAGCGCCTTGGCCTCGGCATGGGCGAAGTCGTAGAGGGCCACGCCGCTGCAACGGGTCTCGCGCCAGTGCGCCTCGACACGGTCGAACAGGGTCTTGGCCGCGGCGGCGCAGGCGGCCATGTCCGGATCGTCGCCAACCACGAAGGTCGCCCCGGCATCGCCTTCGTGGCCGCGCCAGACCACACCCATGTCGATGAAGTAGATGTCGTTCGCCCCGAGCATCGGGTCGCCGTCGGAGCGCTGCTTGAAGGTCTTCAGGGTGTTGCCGCCGAAACGGATCAGCAGCGGATGCCAGATGCGCTCCATGCCCAGTTCGGCCAGGACCTGCTTGCCGAGGGCAGTGGCCTCGGACTCGCACATGCCTGGACGGATGGCGTCGGCGATAGCCTCCACGGCTTCCCAGGTACGCACCTGAGCGTATTGCATCAATTCCTTTTCGTAGGCGGCGCCTACGGCTTCCTTGGCGTATGCGGCAGTCGTCATCGGAGCTCCTTGCAGGGCAGTCGGGATTTCGATGTATAGAGTTCTATATTGCGTAAGCCGGACGCAAGTCGAATTCACCCAGGAGTAGGGAGGGGCTGCGGGCGCTTATCGAGGCAGTACGTGCAGGCGATATAGGGCACGGTTTCTCGGTGGTCGCCGACGAAGTGAAAAGCCTCGCCCGCCGAACCTGCGGCGCTATGCAGGAGAGATGCTCAGGCGCCAGGGGCGCCCGCGGAGAGTGGCGAGGCTGATTGGCCTGGGCAGTGGCCACCGCGGTTCGCATGCGGAACTTGGACGGCCCATTTCGCCTCGCACTTTCGATGACGGAGTGGGCTGTATCGCTCACTTCCTCACATAACTCTTCCGCCCGTCCGACGTCAGGCAGTAGACGCCGCCACGAGGACCGGTGCAGAACGAGCCGGAACCGCACAGGCATTCGCCGGAGGTGTCGCCGAACTGCTGCACGGATGGAGCGGCCCGGCCGCTGGGGACGCCGAGATAGGCCGGGCAGCTCTTCTTCGAGCCGCTGATCGAGCCGTCGTTGCAGAGGAAGAGTTCGCCGTCGCAGCGCGATATTCCGCCTTTGTGGCCAGAGCAGGGCGTATTGGTGGCATCGGCGTGGAACGAGGCGGCTGCCAGCACGATGGCCAGCAGCAACGGCAAACGGGGCGATCCGGGCATCGGGGCATCCTTGCAATCGAGGGTGCGATGCTAGCGGGCGGGCTCGTTTTCCGGCAAGGAGGGGCGGATTCATCGCCCCGGCTGCCCCCAAGGACTCCTGGAGGGAGCCACGATTCCGCTCGTGGCTCCCTCGCGCCTCAGCGGATGCCTTCGTTCCGCAGTGCCGTCGGCGTGTAGTCGGCGCTGCTGGCCTTGAAGCCGAACTCCACCTGGCTCTTCTCCTCGTTGGTCATGCCCGAGACCAGGTAGCGGCCACTGATCAGGTCGTACAGCGCTTCCACGCCAAGCCAGGGGATCTGCTTGTCGTACAGCGGCACCATGAAGCTTTCGCCCACGCGCCAGAGGGTGCCGCGGCCGTCGTAGTGGTCGGCGAGCACGGCTTGCCAGGTGTCTTCGTCGAGGAACAGCACGCGCTTGGCGTAGATGTGCCGCTCGCCCGGCTTGAGGGTGGCTTCCAGTTCCCAGACGCGGTGTTTCTCGTAGCGCACCAGGTCCTGGTTCAGGTGGCCGGTCTTCACCAGGTCGGTGTACTTGTGCTTCGGCGACTCCAGCTCGAAGGTGTTGTAGGGCACGAAGATTTCCTTCTTGCCCACCAGCTTCCAGTCGTAGCGGTCGGGGGCGCCGTTATACATGTCCAGGTTGTCGGCCACTCGCAGGCCGTCGGAGGCCGGGTATGGGCCGTCGTAGGCGATCTGCGGGGCGCGGCGCACGCGGCGCTGGCCGGCGTTGTAGACCCAAGCCATGCGCGGTTCCTTGACCTGGTCGAGGGTCTCGTGGACCAGCACCACGTCGCCAGCCAGGCGTGCCGGCGCGGTGACCAGCTGCTTGTAGTAGAAGAGGACGTTGTTGTCCTTGTCGGCGGCGTAGTCGGTCAGCTGGTCGCGGTAGGTGAACTGCTGCTTGAAGTAGACCGGGGTGAAGGTGCCGGTGGCGGTCGGCGTCGCCTGCACGTGGAGGCGTTCGGCGCTGCCGCCGCGGTAGCGCGTGATGTGGTTCCACAGCGCTTCCAGGCCGCTCTGCGGGATGGGAAAGGGGATGGCCGTCTGGAAGTCCTGCAGGCCGTTGCCGCCGGCCACCAGGGTGGCGTGGCGCGCGTTGCTGGCCACGGCCTGGAGCACCGTGGACGGGTAGGTCGCCGAACGGTGGCTGGGGTACACGGTGAGGTGGTAGTCCGGGTAGCGCTTGAGCATCGCCTGCTGGCCAGGCGTCAGGTTGGACGCGTACTGCGCCATGTTCTGCGCGGTGATGGTGAACAGCGGCTTGTCGGCGGCGAAGGGATCGCCCAGCCGGCCGTCGCCGCCGCGCTGCCCGGCGTTGGCCGGCAGGCCGCCGGTCCAGGCCGGGATGCTGCCGTCGGCGTTGCCGGCCTTCTCGGCGCCGAGCGGGGTGAGGCTGCTGCCGAGCTTTGCCGCCTCCGCTTCGGACACCGCCGCGTGGGCGGCCAGAGGCAGGGTGAGGAACAGCAGGGATGCGCACGCCAGGTTTTTCTTGTTCATCGGTTCTCTCCGCTTAGAACGACACGCCAAGGCTGAGGGCCAGGAAGTCGCGGTCGGTGTTGACGTTGTACTTGCCGCCAAAGAAGTTGGTGTACGAAAGGCTCGCGTTGTAGGTGTTCAGGTAGATGGCGTCGAGGCCCACGCTGGCGGCCTTGGCGCCCTGGCTGAAGCCCGGTTCCGGGGCGTAGCCGTGGAGGTCCTGGGACCAGGCGAGGTTGGGTTTGAAGGTCACGCCGTCGACCAGGTTGGAGTACTCCCAGATCGCCCGTGCTTGGTAGCCGTAGGAGGTGCTGGTGGTAAAGCCCTGGTCGTTGCAGTACTCCGGGGTGGCGCTGTTGGCGGTGCACAGGGTGTTGTCCTGCAGCGCGCCCTGGCCGAACGCCGGGCTGCGGCCGTAGCGCAGGCCGCCGTGGCCTTCGAGGCCGCCGACGTGGACGATGCCCGCCTCGCCGATCAGCGTCAGGCGGTCGGCGCCCATCACCTGGTCGAAGAAGTGCGTCGCGGTGACCTGCGCCTGGGTGACTTCCTTGCGCCGATAGCCCTGGATGTCCTCGTCGTTGGCCACCGCCAGGCCGGCGCCGTACAGCGGGCTCATGGCCGGGACGCCGAGGGTGGCGCTGATCAGGTCGACCGGGCTGACCTGGATCGGCATGTTCGGCCGGTAGCTGATCTCGCCGGCCAGGGTGGTGCCGGTGGGCAGGCTGGTACTGAAGCTCAGGCCGTAGAGGTGGATGTCCTCGGGGTAGTCGACGTAGTACTCGCCGCTGCCCAGGCGATAGGCCTGGCCGAGCAACTGGCCGGCCGCCGAGCCCATCAGCCCGGCGCAGCCGGCGCCGGAGAGGCCGAGGTTGCCGCACAGCTGCGGGGCGAAGCCGAGGTCGGCGGCGTGCGGGCCGGTGCGCGCGCCCATGTATGGCTGGCGGCTGTGGTAGTTGATGAAGTAGGCGGCGAACTCGCTGTCCACCTCCGGGGCGAACCAGCGCAGGGCCATACCCCACTGGCCGCTGTCGCGCGGGTCGTGGTCGCGGCCGCGCGGCAGCACGATGCCCTCGTCGGAGAGGTTCACCCCCAGCGGCTCCAGGGCCTGGCGCGCGAGGGCGTTCTGGTTGATCACCGGGCCGGCGGCGAGGCCGTCGCAGCCGGTGGCGATGACGTCGACGGTGGAGAAGAAGGTGCCGCAGTTGTCGATCACCGTCTTCTGCCAGTCGAGCTGGTAGAAGGCCTCGGTGGCGAAGTGCTCGCTGAGGTTCTGCGAGACGTAGAACATGTTCACCGGGATCAGGCCTTCCTTGATCTCCGAGCCGGGCCGGCGGAAGGCCGCGACGTCCACCGGGTTGATGGCGTTGATGCCGCCCTGGATGAAGGTGCTCTCGCCCCAGCTCACCACCTGCTTGCCCAAGCGCACGGTGCCGGGCAGGTCGTGGATCTCGTAGTTGTGGTAGAGGAAGGCGTCGAGGAATTCGCCGCCGGAGGCCTTGGCGCCTTCCTCGCGGCCATGGTCGTCGATGTTCTTGAAGCGCAGGTCGTCGTCCTTGAGCTTGAAGTCGTACCAGTACTTGCCGCGGACGAAGGCCCCGGAGTCGCCGTATTTCAGCTCCAGGTCGTGGATGCCCTTGAACACCCGGGAGAACTCGTCGCCGTCGCGGAAGTTGCGCTTGCCGTCATCCGAGCTGTGGCTGTGCAGCAAGTTGGCCTTGGGATTCTGCGTGGACCAGCTGGCGCCGAGCGAGAGGCTCGAGTCGAACTGGCCCTCGATCTCGCCGAGGCTGAAGGTGAAGGCCTGCGCCGAGGCGCTGGCCAGGCCGAGGGCCAGGGGCAGGGCGAGGCGCCCCAGGGGTGGCTGCTTGCGGTTCATGTCGCTTCCTCTTTTTTGTTGTTGTTCTGCGCGCGGTGCACGTGGCGGCCCGCCGTTTCGCCAGCATGCGGCGACCCGTTCCGGCCGCGCGGGCGTCGGCCGGTATCGATGTGAAAGGGGGCAGGGCCGAGCCCTAGCGGCGGATGTCGAGTGCGTCGTTCAGGCGTGGCATGGCGGTCTCCCGGGGCGTCAGTCGAGCCAGTCGATCTGGAAGCTGTAGCGTCCCAGTTGCGGCGCCAGACGTTCGCGCTGGGTGCCGGCGGCGACCCGCGCGACCAGCCCGCGGCGGTTGTCCTGGACCACCTCCACGGCGACCTGGGCCAGCCCCGAGCGCTCGGCCTCCTGCTCGATCACCCGGGCGATCTCGCGTTGCTGCAAGGCTGGCTTGAAGATCTTGCCCACCGCGGTCAGCGGCAGGGCGTCGAGCAGCTCGATGCGCTTGGGCACCGCGGCGCGCTCGCTGATAGTGCGGCTGGCGAACACCTGCAGCTCCTCGGCGCTGCAGGTCTGCCCGGGGCGCAGCTGCACGTAGGCCACCGGCAGCTCGCCGGCGTGCGCGTCGGGGCTGCCGACCGCCGCCACCAGCGCTACCGCCGGGTGCGCCTGGAGGGCTTCCTCGATCAGCTTCGGATCGATGTTGTGGCCGCCGCGGATGATCAGTTCCTTCTTGCGCCCGGTGAGCCAGAAGTAGCCGTCGTCGTCCTGGCGGCCGAGGTCGCCGGTGTTGAGCCAGCGCTGGCCGTCGATCTGCAGCCAGAGACCACGGTTGTGGCCATCCTCCAGGTAGCCGTCGAACAGGTTGGGGCCGTGGATGGCGATCACCCCGATCTCGTCGACGCCGGCGTCGCGCAGGTAGCCGCAGTCCTCGTCGAGCAGCACCGCGCGCATTTGCTGGTAGGCCAGGCGCAGGCCGATGGAGCCGATGCGCCGTTCGCCTTCGGGCGGGTTGCTTGACGACACGCAGGCACCTTCGGTGAGGCCGTAGCCTTCGAGGATGCGCACGCCGGTCTTGCGCTCGAACTCGCGGAACAGCTCCACCGGCATTGGCGCCGCGCCGCACAGCGCATATTGCAGGCTGGACAGGTCGTGGCGCTCCGGTTGCTGCTGCAGCAGCGCGGCGTAAACGGTCGGTACGCCGGAAAAGAAGTTGACGCCGAAGTGCTCGACCATCGGCCAGAAGCGTGCCACCACGCCGTCGCCGCGATAGCCCTGGGGCGTGCCGAGAATCACCCGGTCGCCGTGGGTCCAGGGCATCAGGCCGGTGACCAGCTGGCCGTTGACGTGGAACAGCGGCAGGCCGCAGAAGATCGTCTGGCCGGCGGCGCGCGGCTGCATGTTGGCGGCCATCGCCCAGGCGTTGAAGACTTCCGAGCCGTGGGTGCGCGCGGCGATCTTTGGCAGCCCGGTGGTGCCGCCGGTACAGAAGTAGGACGAGCGCTCGTGGGCCTGGATGCGCCGGCCGCTGGCCAGCCGCTCGCCGCCCTGGCGCTTCATCAGCGTGCGCAGGTCGTGGATCGGCAGGCGCGGGTGGCGGGCTTTCTCGCGCCGCGCCAGCCAGCGCAGGGCGAGGGCCTTGGGCAGGCTGAGGTAGGGCGCCAGGCTGACCCAGACGACATGCTGCAGGTCGGGCAGGGTGTGCAGCTGGCCGGCCAGGTTCGGCCAGAGGTCGCTGCCCGGGGTCGGTGCCAGGGTCACCAACACCTTGACCTTGGCAGCGCGCAGTAGCTCGGCCATCTGCGCCGCCTCCAGCAGCGGGTTGATCGCCATGACGATGCCCGTGGCCTCGCCGCCCCAAATGGTGAAGTGGGTTTCCGGCAGGTTTGGCAGGACGAAGCCGATCGCCTCGCCCGGACGCACGCCCAGGGCGTGGAAGGCATTGGCCGCGCGGGTGATGTCGGCGAACAGCTCGGCATAGCTCCAGTCGTGGGTGGTGGCGAAGCTCGCGGCGTCGAGGAAGAAGCTCAGTGCCGTCTGCTCGGCATGTTCCGCGGCGCAGCGGCGCAGTGCCTCGTAGGTGCTTGGCGGCAGGCCGCGGCGTTCCAGCGGCGTGGCCTCCAGGGCGTGGATGTCGGCAAGGTTGCGGACGGCCATCAGGTTTCCTCCACCACGCGGTTGCGCTGCGTGCCCAGGTCGATGACGCCGTCGACGCTGCGGATGCTCGCCTCGACCAGGTCGCCGGCCTTGAGGTACTGGCTGCGCTCGGCCTGGGCCTTCATGAACGCCTGCCACTTGATCCGCTCCGGCAGCAGCGCGCCGATGCGCTGCTTGGCTGGCGAGGGGATCGACAGCGCGCAGCCGGCCGGGGTGCCGGTGGCGATCAGGTCGCCGGCCTCGAAGTCCTGCACGCCGGACAGTTCGCTGAGCGTTTCCGCCGGGCCGTATACCAGGTTGGCGGTGCTGTCGTTCTGGCGTACCTCGCCATTGACGGTCAGGCGCAGCTGCAGGTTCTTCAGGTAGCGCATGTCGGCGGACTGCAGCAGGCACAGGTAGGGGCCGACCGGGCCGAAGGTGCGGAAGCTCTTGCCCTTGTAGAACTGCATCTGCGGGATCTGGATGTCGCGCGCGGAGTAGTCGTTGACGATCACCACGCCGGCGACGAATTCGTGCAGGTTGGCGTCGCTGACCGCGACCTTGGCGTTGATCGCCCGGCGCAGCACCAGGCCCAGTTCGATCTCGTAGTCGAGGAAGCGCACGCCGCGCGGTTTGATCAGCTCGCTGTCGGCCGCGACGATGCAGCTCTGCGCCTTGGTGAAGATCATGTTGAAGTGCTTGGCGTCCGGGTCCATGCCCGACTCGATCATGTGCTGCCGGTAGTTGGCGCCCTGGCAGACGAACTGCTGGTTGCGCGTAACCGGCGCGAGCAGGCGCACCTCGGCCGCAGGCAGGTTCCCGTCCGGCAGCGCGGCGAGGTCGTCGACGCGCACCTGACGGATCAGCTCGCCGGTCGTGGCGTAGTCGCCGGGGATCGGCGCGATGCGGCCCTGGCGGATCACCCCCCAGCGGATGGCGTTCTGGTGTTCGTAGCGGACGACGTGGACGGGCATGGAAGCGACTCCTGGTGCTGCGGTGGGCCGCGGCGGGGCGGCGATTGTCGTGGGTTGTCTGGGCTGTGCGGGTCGTCCCGGCAGCGCCGCGGTGGCGAGCAGGGCGGCGCCCCGCAGCAGTTCGCGGCGGCGCACGGTGCGGGCTAGCCGAACATCCGCGCCAGCGTGACCAGCTTGCGCAGGGTCAGGTCCGGGCTGTGGCGCAGGTTGTGCACCAGGGCGCGGAACGCCGCGAGGTTCATCACCGGCTTGGTGAAGCTCTTGGGCATGCGCTGGCCCCACTGCGCCATGGCTTCCGGGCTGACCGCGTGCAGCCCGGTGGGGCGTTCGGAGGTGAACAGGTCGCCGTCGCAGTAGTGCTCGTGCTTGTCACCCCAGGGGTCCTGCCAGTAATCGAAGATCTGGCTGCCGAGGATGTGCCGGCCGATGCCCCAGGCGTGCTTCCAGCCGCGCTCGCGCAGCACCCGCTGGCCCATGCCCACGGCGTCGGCGTCGACCACCTCGTAGGCGCTATGGCTGTAGGCGGCCATGAAGCCCTGGGCGATGGCGAGGGTGTGGTGGTCGGCCGGCGTGTCGCCCAGGTCCAGGCGGAAGAAGGTCACCACCGGCGAGCCGTCGGGCAGCACCTGCACGTCGCTGGGTATGAAGCCGAAGTGCTCCGTGTACCAGGCGCAGGTGGCCTGGTAGTCGGCCACTTCCAGCACCACGTGGCCGAGCTTGACGATGTCCGGCGGGGCGATCGGCGGACGCTGGGTGGCGTTGATCCGCGGCATTTCGTCGACCGCGTTGAACGGCAGCGCCGCGCGGTGCGGCAGGGCCGCCGCCGGCTGCTGGCCGTGGATCGCCTCGACGAGGAAGCCGGACGGGTCGCGCAGCCGCACGCACTCGCCGCCACCGGGCGTGGCCAGCGGCTCGATGGCCGAGGCGCCGGGCAGGCGGGCGAGGCGTTCGAGGTCGGCGCGGCTGTCCAGCGCCAGGCCGAAGCCGAGGAAACGCGCCTGCTCGGCTTTCTCGATGCGGTAGCAGTAGGGTGCCGGCCCGGTGCCACGCAGGTACAGGCAGTCACCGTCGAGGCGCGCCGGGCGCAGGCCGAAGTCGAGCAGGAAGCGCTCGGCGGTGGCCAGGTCCGGCCGCGCGAAGATCAGGTGGGCCAGCGTCCGCGCCCGCACCGTGGGCTGCGGATGTCTTGCCGGCTGGGGCGTGGCGAGCATGGGGCGGGTAGTGCCTTGGGTCATTGTTGTTGTTCTCCGTGGCCTTTCTGCGGGCAAAGCCGGGCCCGCGACCCCGCCGGGCGGGGTCGTTGTCGTCAGTTCGGGATCAGTCCAGCGCGGGCAGCGGCGGCAGCTCGGTGGTCGCCAAGCGGCGCGCTTCCGCCTCGTCCACGCCCAGCGAGCGCAGCACCAGTTCGGCGGTGTCGCTGCCGGCCTCGCGCCAGGTCTTCAGGCCCTCGATCACCAGGAACATGGAGCCGAGCGTGGCGCTGGCGACCAGCGAGATCACCACTACCAACTGGTCCTGGCGGAAGCGGTAGCGGCCACCCTGCAAGCCGCTGAGCAGGTCGGTGGTGGCCTGGCTGTAGAACATTTCGCGCAGCGCCGAGTCGCTCATGGCGAAGCGGTTGAGGAAGGCGCCCCACTGGGGTTCCTCGTGGGTGCGGCGGATGAAGAAGCGGATGCCGTTGGCCAGGCGCTCGGCTGGGTCCTGCAGGTCGGCGAAGCTCTTGCTTACGCGCAGGTGCATCTCCTTGCTCAGTTGGCTGGCGACCTGGTGGAACAGCTGCTCGATGTTCTCCACATTGTTGTAGATGGTGCCGCGCGCTACGCCGGCCTCCTGCGCCAGGTCGCTGATGTTGACCTGGCTGACGCCCTTCTCGGCGAACAGGCGCAGCGCGGCCTGGTGAATACGGCGCTGCACGGGATTGAGAACTTCCACGGGGAATGACTCCAGAATCGAACCTGGGTTGATTGAACACTCATGTTCATTATTAGTCAACAGCGGTTTTCGTCGGAAGGTCAGCGGAATCCCCTTTTGAAGAGGTTCGTGCCAGCAATTCAAAGGGTGAAGGCGGTTTATAAATTTGATTCCTGCTGTTCATGACTGTATTTCGGTTGACTGAGTTGAACACTGATGTTCATCATTGTTTTGCGCTGTTCGGCGCATCGACAGGCGAGGCATAACAACAATGAGCATCCAGCAAGGCCGCATCGACGTTCACCACCACATCATCCCGCCGGTGTATGCCGAGGCCATCTACCGCCACGGCCTGCAGCTGCACGCCGGCGCGCCGCTGCCGCAGTGGTCGGCGCAGAAGTCCCTCGACGTGATGGACTTGAACGGCATCCAGCGGGCGATCACTTCGCTGACCACCCCGGGCGCCCACCTGGGCGGCGGTGTCGCCCAGGCCGCCAGCCTGGCGCGCGCCTGCAACGAGTTCGCCGCCGACCTGCGCAGCCGGCACCCACAGCGCTTCGGCAGCTTCGCCTTGCTGCCGCTGCCGTTCACCGAGGCGTCCTGCACTGAGGCCGTGCATGCCCTTGACGTGCTCGGGGCCGACGGCGTGGTGGTGTTCGGCAGCAACGACGGCGTGTTCCTCGGCGATCCCCGCCTGGACGAACTGATGGCCGAGCTGGACCGCCGGGCCGCGGTGGTCTTCGTCCACCCCAACCTGCACCAGACCAGCGAGCAGTTGGGCATGCAGGCGCCGGGCTTCCTCATCGAATTCCTCTGCGACACCACCCGCGCGGCGGTCAACCTGATCCTCACCGGCACCCTGGAGCGCTTCCCGCGCATCCGCTGGATCCTCGCCCATGGCGGCGGTTTCCTGCCCTACGTGGCCTGGCGAGTGTCTCTGGCCAATGCCCTGCCGCAGTTCCAGGACAAGGCGCCGCAAGGGGTGATGACCTACCTGCGGCGCTTCTACTTCGACACCGCGCTGTCGCCGTCGCGCTACTCGATGGCGGCGCTCAAGGAGCTGGTGGAGCCCTCGCAAATCCTCTTCGGCAGTGACTTCCCCTTCGCCCCGGCGCCGCTGACCACGCTGCAGTGCCAGACCCTGGAGGAGAACCCCCTGTGGTCCGCCGAGCAGCTCTACGGCATTCACCGTGGCCACGCCCTGAGCCTGTTCCCGCAGTACCGCCAGGCCGACGAGCAGGTGATCCCGGCGCCGATCTACGCCGGCGAATCCTTCTCCAGCCGCCTGAAGCGCAGCCTGACCCGGCCAGTCGGCGCCTTCGTCGAGCGCGTGCGCAGCCGCTGAGGTCTCTCATGAACCGACGTGAATTCGTGGTCGGCGCCGGCGTGCTCGCCGGCGCCTCGCTGCTGGTCGACGGCGTGCCGGCGCTCGGCGCGCCGGAGTCGGCGCAAGCCTTGCCCGACGGCGTATCGCAGGTGCCGGGGCGGGCGCTCGGGCGCATCGACGTGCACCATCATCTGCTGCCGCCGTTCTACACCGAGGCGCTGCGTCGCCAGGGCCTGGACAACATCGCCGGTGTGCCGCTGCCGGCCTGGACGCCGGAACAGTCGCTGGCGCTGTTGGACGAGCGCGCCATGCAGGCGGCGATCCTCTCGCTGTCCGCGCCCGGCGTCTGCTTCGGCGAGGCACGCGCCGCCGCCGAGCTGGCGCGGCGCTGCAACGAGTACGCCGCCGATCTCGGGCAGCGCCATCCCGGCCGCTTCGGCAGCTTCGCCGCGCTGCCCTTGCCGCACACTGATGCCGCCTGCGCCGAGGCGATCCATGCGCTGGACACGCTCGGCGCCGACGGTGTGGTGCTGCTCGCCAGCAATGCCGGGGTGTTCCTCGGCGATCCACGCCTCGAGGCGCTGATGGTCGAACTGGAACGCCGCGCGGCAACCGTGTTCGTCCATCCCAACCTGCACCCGGGCAGCCAAGAGCTGGCGCTGCAGACGCCGGGGTTCCTCGTCGAACTGGTCTGCGACACCAGCCGTGCGGCGGTCAACCTGATCCTCACCGGCACCCTGGAGCGCTATCCGCGCATCCGCTGGATTCTCGCCAACGGCGGCGGCTTCCTGCCTTACGCGGCCTGGCGAATCTCGCTCGCCAACGCCCTGCCGGAGTTCCAGGAGCGGGCACCGCAAGGCGTGATGACCTATCTGCGGCGGTTCTACTTCGATACCGCGCTGGCGCCAGCGGCGCCCTCGATGGCGGTGCTGCGCGAGCTGGTCGAGCCGGGCCAGGTGTTGTTCGGCAGCGACTTCCCGTTCGCCTCGGCCGCGCTGGTCGAGCAGCAATTGCAAGTGCTCGGCGCGGCCTCGCCGTGGTCGGCGGCACAGCTTGCCGGTATTGCCCGCGGCCATGCGCTGAGCCTGTTCCCGCGCTTCGCCGCCCGCGGCGAGGCGGTAGTCGCCGCGCCGGTCAACCGTTCCGAGTCCACCCTGCACCGGCTGGGGCGGACCGCCACCCAACTGCTCGCCGCACTGGCGCAGCGCCTGAAGGACTGAACCCATGAGCAAGCTGTTCAAACCGCTGCGCCTGCCCAACGGCCAGGTGATCGGCAACCGCCTGGCCAAGGCCGCCATGGAAGAGAACCTGGCCGACGCCGACCATGCGCCGGGCGATGCGCTGATCCGCCTCTACCGCACCTGGGCGGAAGGCGGCGCCGGCCTGATCCTCACCGGCAACGTGATGGTCGACCGCCATGCGCTGACCGGCCCGGCCGGCGTGGTTCTGGAGGATGAGCGCCACCTGCCGCGTTTCGCTGCCTGGGCGCAGGCCTGCCGCAGCCGCGGCGCGCATGCCTGGATGCAGATCAACCATCCTGGCCGCCAACTGATGGCCGAGCTCGGCCAGCCGGCGCTCGGCCCGTCGGCGGTGGCGGTGAACATTCCTGGCCTGGAGAAGCTGTTCGCCCAGCCGCGCGCACTGAGCGAGGGCGAGATCGAGCGGTTGATCGAGCGCTACGTGACCAGCACGGTGCTCGCCGAGCGCGCCGGTTTCAGCGGCGTGCAGATCCACGCCGCGCATGGCTACCTGTTCAGCCAGTTCCTCTCGCCGCTGTCCAACCGCCGCACCGACCGCTGGGGCGGAAGCCTGGAGAACCGCGCGCGCATCCTGCTGCTTACCGTGGAGGCGGTGCGCGCGGCGGTGGCGGCGGACTTCTGCGTCGCGGTGAAGCTCAATTCGGCGGACTTCCAGCGCGGCGGTTTCGACGCCGAGGACGCCGCCGCCGTGGTGCGCATGCTCAACGAGCGTGCGGTGGACCTGGTCGAGTTATCCGGCGGCAGCTACGAGAGTCCGGCGATGCAGGGCCAGGCCCGCGACGGCAGCAGCCTGGCGCGCGAGGCGTATTTCCTCGAGTTCGCCGAGCGTATCGCGGCGACGGCGCGCATGCCGCTGATGGTCACCGGAGGCATCCGCCGCCGCGCGGTGGCCGAGCGGGTGCTGCAGGGACAGGTGGAGATGGTCGGCATGGCCACCGCGCTGGCGGTCGAGCCCAACCTGCCGCGGCGCTGGCAGGCCGGCGAGGAGGCCGGGGTGGAGCCGATCGTGGTGGCCTGGAAGAACAAGGCGTTCGCCTCGGCGGCCACCCAGTCGATCGTCAAGAAGCAACTGGCCCTGCTCAGCCGCGGCAAGCCTACCCGGCCACGCACCTCGCCGCTGCTGGCGCTGCTCGGCAACCAGCTGAAGACCCGCCGGCAAGCGCGCGACTACCGGCGCTGGGTAAGCGAGATCGACTGAGGGCTCAGCCCGGTAGCGGCTGCCGGGCCAGCTTGCGCGCGCGCGCCGGGGTCGAGCCCAGGGCGCGCAGGACCATTTCGGCGACCTTGCTGTCGTGCTCCTCGACGCCGCGGCCCTCCACCGCCGCGCGCATGCCGCCGATGCCGCAGGACACCACCAGGTCCAGGGCGATGCTCTCGTCTGCATAGTCGAACACGCCTTCCTGCGTGCCGGCGCGCAGGTCGGCGAGCACGTAGCCGGCGATCTGCGAACGGATCGCTTGGTCGAAATGCACCACGCGGATCACCGCGCTGGCCCAGTCCGGATCAGCGAGGGCCCGGCGGATGAACATCCGCACGCCGATCGCCAGGCGGCTGGCACCGCTGCCCACCCCGGCGCTGAGCGCCGAGATGGTGGCGGAGAACTCGTCGGCGAGGGCGAGGCCCACGGCCTCGACCACCTCGTCGCGGGTGCGGAAGTAGTTGTAGATGGTGCCGCTGGCGACCTCCGCCTCGCTGGCCACTTCCAGCAGCGCGACCTCGCCGACCTCCTTGCGCGCGAACAGGCGCAGCGCTGCGTCGATCAGGCCCTGGCGCGTGCGCTCGCGCTTCTTGTGGCCGCGGGTCAGGGGGGCGTCGGGTTTGGCTGTCTTGCTCATCGGGCCGCTCGTCCGGGAAGTCGGCCCCGATGATAGTGGATGCGTTGGCATCGGGGCAGGGGTCGTCACGGGCCGAGCAGGGCGAGGCTTTCGTGCAGCAGCGTGGCGCCGTGCAGGCCCTCGTGCATGACGATGCGGTCCGGCCGCACCACCGCCAGCGAGCCGGCCGAGCCGCCGCCGAGCAGTGCCTGGCCGATGTCCTCGACGAAGGGCGTGGCGGCATTGCCCTTCTGGCCGTGCAGGCCGACCTGCAGGTAGGCGCCGCCAGCCTTCTCCCAGCGCCGCTGCAGGGCGGAATCAAGTTGCGCGCGCGGATCGACACCGAGGCCGACCAGGGTTAGGCGGTCGCCTAGGACGTCGTCGCTCAGGCCGATGGCGCCGTTCGACGCG
This sequence comes from Pseudomonas sp. QL9, assembly GCF_041409665.1. Lineage (NCBI taxonomy): Bacteria > Pseudomonadati > Pseudomonadota > Gammaproteobacteria > Pseudomonadales > Pseudomonadaceae > Pseudomonas > Pseudomonas sp. QL9. Next base: position 165,174 of record NZ_CP166971.1, on the reverse strand, counting down.
CGCACCAGGCCCTGCGGGAACAGGCCGCCGCGACGCAGGCGGCGGCCACGGGCAGGTGGCACGAACAGGCCGTTGCGGAAGACGTTCTTCGGCTTGATCTCAAGCTCCTCGAAGTGCCGGCGCAGCGGCGGCACCAGGCGCAGGCCGCGCATCAGGCCGTGGCCGAGCAGGGCCATGGGCGCGCTGCTGGGCATCACCAGGCGACCCATCAGCTTGGCCAGGCCGATCATCTCGCGGGCGTGCGGGCGGCGTTCCTCGTCGTAGCTGTCGAGGATGCCCGGCGCGGCGCGGCCGTCCAGCACCCAGGCGAGCTTCCAGGCCAGGTTGGCTGCGTCGCGCAGACCGGCTACCAGGCCCTGGCCGACGAAGGGCGGGGTGATGTGCGCGGCGTCGCCGACCAGGAATACCCGGCCGCTTTGGAAGCGTTCGCAGCAGCGCGCGTGGAAGCGGTACACGGCCTTGCGCTCGATCTTCAGGTCGTCGCGTGCGATCCAGCGCTCCAGCAGCGCGGCGATGCGCTCGTCGCTCTCCATCTGCTCGCGGGTCTCGCCGGCCTGCAGCATGAACTCCCAGCGCTCGCGACCACCGGGCGCGGGCATGTGCGGGGTGGGGCGGCGGTGGTCACAGATGAACTCGACGTGATCAATGGCCTGCCGCTCGCGCCCGGAAGCGTCGACGATCAGCCAGTCCTCGCTGTAGCTGCGGCCCTGGAAGTCCTGGCCGATCAGGCTGCGCACTCTGGAGCTGGCGCCGTCGGCGCCGACCAGGTAGCGCGCGCGAACCGTCTGCTGCATGCCGTCCTCGCCGAGCAGGGTGGCGCTTACGCCGCCAGCGTCCTGGGCCAGGTCCTGCAGTTCGAAGCCGCCGACGCTGCGGACGCTGTCGAAACGGCGCTGCTGCGCGCGCAGCGAACGCTCCAGGTCCGGTTGGTAGAAGGTCACCAGCTTGGGGTGGCCGTCGAGGCTGCCGCTGGTGTTGGCGCGGCCGAACTGGCCGACCATCGGGCAGTGCATGCGCACCTCGGGGATGACGATCTTGTCGAAGGCGTCCTCGGCCAGCCCGGCCAGCTGGAGGATACGCAGCGCCTCGTTGTCCAGGGCGATGGCGCGCGGCATCGGCAGGATGTCATGGGCCTTGTCGAGCACCAGGGCCTGCACGCCGTAGCGGCCGAGCAGGGCGGCCAGCGCGGCGCCAACCGGGCCGTTGCCGATGATCAGTACGTCGACCGCTTGCGGTAGCGGGTTCTTCTCGTGGTGCATGGGCGTCCCTTGTCGTTGTTGGAGGAATGGGCTTGGCTTTTCCGGCAGATTATTCAAAAATGAAGAACTTATCAATATTGAGATTAAAGGCATAAATCCCATTCCAACAACAAGCCGAGCACTCTGTGCCGAGGGAGTCCCGCATGTCCTTTCCCGCATACCCCGCCCGCGTCCTCACCGACGAGGAGATCCAGCGCTATCACGACGACGGGGTGGTGATGATCCGCGGCGCCATCGATCCGAACTGGATGGCGCTGGTCGAGAGCGGCATCGAGGAGGCGCGCGCGCATGCCTCTCTGGTAGGCCGCTTCATGTCGCGCAAGGTCGAGGGCTACCAGATGGACATCTTTCTCTGGAAGCGCATCGACGCCCTGCGCGACCTGATCTACTACGGGCCTTTCGCTCGCTGGGCGCAGCAACTGATGGGTACGCACGAGGTGCGCTTCTTCTACGACCAGATGTTCGTCAAGGAACCGGGCACCGACGCGCCCACGCCCTGGCACCAGGACCTGAGCTTCTGGCCGATCCGCGGCGAGCAGATCTGTTCGTTCTGGATTCCCTGCGACCCGGTCAACCGGGAGAATAGCGGGCTGCTCTACGTCAAGGGCTCGCACAAGTGGCCGCAGCGCTTCAAGGCGGTGTCGCCGGACTACGTGGCGGCGATCATCGACGAGGCGATGGACGACATCCCCGACATCAACGCCCACCCGGAGCGCTACGAACTGCTCGACTGGGACATGCAGCCGGGCGACATCCTGATGTTCCACCCGCTGACCCTGCACGGCTCCTACGGCAACCAGTCGCGCACTCGCCGGCGTCGCGCCCTGGCGCTGCGCTGGACCGGCGACGACGTGGTCTACGCGCCCTCGGCCAAGCGCATGCCGGTCCACTTCGACCACGCCTCGGTGCCCGGCGGACCGCTGCGCGGCGCGGCCTTCCCGCGCATCCTGCCCGTGATGGACCCGCTGGAACGAGCGGCGCGCCTGACCCCGGAACGGCCGGCGGTGCTGAAGATATTGTCCTCTTCGCTGAACAATGCGCTGGCGGCGGCGCGGCTGTCGTTGCACGGCGACAAGGGCAAGGGGCTGCGCCAGACCTGGACGCGCCCCTGAGGTGAGGCGGGCGGGGCGCCGGCCCCGCCCGCGGTTGGCCAGTGGCGGCCGTTCCATCTGTGCCAGCCGACGCGCTGTCGGCGAATCTGTCGGCCAGCACTTGAATCGCGGTCTGATGCGGCCGCTCGGCGCTTTTGTGGAGTGGTTGCGCAGCCGCTGAACCAGGCCGACGGGGGGACGCGAAAGGACGGTTTGGCGAGCCGCGCCGCCCCTTCATTCTTTCGCAGGATTCATTTCACCGACGGGCTCATGCATGCTCGCGCCGCTTCACAATTCAGGATGTGGGCGGCACTTCGGCCTTCGGGGTTGCGGTCGCGGAATCATGGACGGCCCTTGGCATGTGTTGTCCTGACGGAATTGCCGAATGCATCTGCTGCGCCTGTCTCCCTCGTTACAACGGGTCCTGTTGCTGCCCTACATCGCCTTGGTGCTGGGGCTTTCACTGGTGATCGGGGTGTTTTCCTACCGCTCGGGCAGCCAGAGCGTGGAGGAGGTCGCCCGGCACTTGCTCGCGGAAACGGTGCAGCGCATCGGCATCAGCGTGCAGCAGCAGTTGGGCACTGCGGCTCTGGTGCTGGGCGCGGCAATGCCCGAGGGCGTGCCGCTGTCGGCCGACCTTCGCGGCGAGCAGCGGTCGCTGATCGAGCGCTTCTGGACGGCCGCTTCGCTGAACCGGGATCTCAACAACTACGTGTACTACGGCAGCCGCGACGGCCTGGCCTTCGGCCTGCTGCGCCGTGCCGCCGGCGAGGCCGAGTTGCGCATCAAGTGGGATCCCGCGGACCACCGAAGGCTCTATCGGCTGGCTGGCCCGCGCGCTGCGCCGGTGGCGAACGGCGTCGAGCCGACGCTGTTCGACCCTCGCCTCAGGCCCTGGTACGTGCAGGCCGCGCAGGCCCGTGGCGATACCTGGACGCCGGTGTACATCGATTTCGGCACCCACGACCTGGTGCTCACCCGCGCGCGGGGCCTGCGTTCGGCCGATGGCAGTCTGCAAGGGGTGGTGGCCACCGACGTTTCCCTGCACCAGCTCAACAACCTGGTCCACAGCCTGGACATCAGCCCGCATGGCCTGGCCTTCATCGTCGAGCCGGACGGCAAGCTGGTCGCATCGTCGAAGGGCGCCAACCTGATCGTCGACCGCCATATCGGCCCGCAGCGGTTCAACGCCAAGGACGACCCCGACCCGCTGGTGCGCGAGACCTACAAGCAACTGGTCCGCCGGCTCAACGCCGGCGACAGCGCCTTGCCGGGCGGCACTTTCCATTTCGACAGCGCCATGGGCCAGGCCATGCACGTCGCCTACAGCTGGGTTCGCGACGACGCCGGCCTCGCCTGGCTGACGGTGGTGGCGGTGCCGAGCAGCGACTTCATGGGCGACCTGGGCCGGAACGTGCTGCACACGGTGCTGGTGGCGCTGTTGGCGGTGGTGGTGGCAATTCTGCTTGGCGTGTACATCGGCACCTGGATTCTTGCGGACATCGCCCGCCTGTCCAGCGCCGCCAAGCGCATCGGCCAGGGCCAGTTCGACGTCCCGCTGCACATCGGCCGGCGCGACGAGATCGGCCAGTTGGCCGCGGCGCTGGAGAACATGCAGGCCGAGCTGGGCACCGACCGGCTCACCGGGCTGAGCAACCGCACGGCGCTGGAGGGGCATTTGCAGCGAGTCATTCTCAGCCCGCCGGCGGCGGTCGAGTTCGCCCTGCTGTTCATCGATCTCAACGGCTTCAAGGCGATCAACGACACCTACGGCCACGAGGTCGGCGACCTGGTGCTGGTCGAAGTGGCCGGGCGCCTGCGCGACACGGTGCGCAGCAGCGACCTGGTGGCGCGGCTGGGCGGCGACGAGTTCGTCATCGTGCTCTGGCGCACCGGCAATGCGGCGCAGGTGGCGCAGGTCCGCGACAAGCTGGAGCGGCACCTGGGTGCACCGCTGGCGACCCTGCGCGAGCATGTCGGCGAGCGGCAGGTCAGGGTGGGCGCCGCCGTGGGCGTGGCGATCTACCCGCAGGATGGCGACAGCATCGAGGGTCTGCTCAAGCATGCCGACAAGGGCATGTACCGCGACAAGCAACGGCACAAGGCGTACGCGCAAGAGTCTTCCTGAGAACGGGAGACTGCTCCTACAAAACCAGCCCGATGCGCTTTGGTAGGGCGCATAACCCCGAGCGGGTTATGCGCCGGCATTGCGGATGAGATCGGCGCGCTAGGCCTTCTCCGTAGCCTCCGTCAGCGCTGCCTGCACCAGTGGGTGCAGGTCGGTGCCGGGGTGTTCGTCGAGCCAGGCCTTCAGCTCGCGGCGCATGGCCGGGGTCCAGAAGCTCTGCAGGTGCTGGCGCACGCCCTGTACCGCCACCTTCCGGTCCGGCTCGGTGGCGAAGTACAGGCCGATCTGGTTGGCCATCTTGATCAGGTTGTCGACGCTCATCGGCGCACCTCGGCTTTCTCGGCGTGGCGGCGTTCCTTGAGCAGGCGCCGTTGTTCGTCGCTGAACGCCTGGTAGCGCTTCTGCCACTCGGAGGGGTGGTAGACGCGGGTGACTTCCACCGCCGTGACCTTGTATTCCGGGCAGTTGGTGGCCCAGTCGGAGTTGTCGGTGGTGATCACGTTGGCGCCGGATTCGGGGAAGTGGAAGGTCGTGTAGACCACCCCCGGCGCCACCCGCTCGCTGACTTTCGCGCGCAGCACCGTCTGCCCGGCGCGGCTGCCCACGCCGACCCAGTCGCCGTCGTGGATGCCCCGACTTTCCGCGTCCTCGGGGTGGATCTCCAGGCGGTCTTCCTCGTGCCAGGCGACGTTGTCGGTGCGCCGGGTCTGGGCGCCGACGTTGTACTGGCTGAGGATGCGCCCGGTGGTCAGCAGCAGCGGGTAGCGGCTGTTGACCTTCTCTTCGGTGGGCACGTAGCCGGTGAGCATGAAGCGCCCCTTGCCGCGCACGAATTGCTCGATGTGCATGGTCGGGGTGCCGTCCGGCGTGGCGTCGTTGCACGGCCATTGCAGGCTGCCGTGGCGCTCCAGCTCGGCGTAGCTGACGCGGGTGAAGGTCGGCGTCAGCCGCGCGATCTCGTCCATGATTTCCGACGGATGCTTGTAGTCCATGCGATAGCCCAAGGCATTTGCCAGCGCCACCGTGGCTTCCCAGTCGGCCTTGCCGCCCAGCGGCTCCATCACCTTGCGCACGCGGGAGATGCGCCGTTCGGCGTTGGTGAAGGTGCCGTCCTTCTCGAGGAAGGAGCTGCCCGGCAGGAAGACGTGGGCGAACTTCGCCGTCTCGTTGAGGAAGATGTCCTGCACCACCACGCATTCCATCGCCGAGAGGGCGGCGGTGACGTGCTGGGTGTTGGGGTCGCTCTGGGCGATGTCCTCGCCCTGGCAGTACAGCGCCTTGAAGGAGCCGTCGAGCGCTGCCTCGAACATGTTGGGGATGCGCAGGCCCGGATCGGGCTGCAGGGTCACGCCCCAGGCTTGCTCGAACTGGTGGCGCACCGTCTCGTTGGAGATGTGCCGGTAGCCGGGCAGCTCGTGGGGGAAGGAGCCCATGTCGCACGAGCCCTGGACGTTGTTCTGGCCGCGCAGCGGGTTCACGCCCACGCCTTCGCGGCCGATGTTGCCGGTGGCCATGGCGAGGTTGGCGATGCCCATCACCGCGGTGCTGCCCTGGCTGTGCTCGGTGACGCCCAGGCCGTAGTAGATGGCCGCGTTGCCGCCGGTGGCATAGAGCCGGGCGGCGGCGCGGATTTCCTCGGGTGGCACGCCGCACACCGGGCCCAGGGCTTCGGGCGAGTTCTCCGGCAGGCTGACGAAGTCGCGCCAGCGGGCGAAGTCCGCCGCCTCGCAGCGCGCATCGACGAAGGGCTGGTTGACCAGGCCTTCGGTGACGATTACGTGGGCCAGCGCGTTGAGCATCGCCACGTTGGTGCCCGGACGCAGCTGCAGGTGCAGCTCGGCGCGGGCGTGGGGCGAGTCGACCAGGTCGATTCGCCGCGGGTCGATGACGATCAGCTGCGCACCTTCGCGCAGGCGGCGCTTGAGCTGCGAGCCGAACACCGGGTGGGCGTCGGTGGGGTTGGCGCCTATCACCAGCACCACGTCGGCTTTCATCACCGAGTCGAAGCTCTGGGTGCCGGCGGATTCGCCGAGGGTCTGTTTCAGGCCGTAGCCGGTGGGCGAGTGGCAGACTCGGGCGCAGGTGTCGACGTTGTTGTTGCCGAACGCGGCGCGCACCAGCTTCTGCACCAGGTAGGTCTCTTCGTTCGTGCAGCGGCTGGAGGTGATGCCGCCGATGGAGTCGCGCCCGTACTTGAGCTGGATGCGGCGGAACTCGCTGGCCGCGTAGTTCACCGCCTCGTCCCAGCTGACTTCCTGCCAGGGGTCGTCGATGTGCTTGCGGATCATCGGCTTGGTGATGCGGTCCGGGTGGGTGGCATAGCCCCAGGCGAAGCGGCCCTTGACGCAGGAGTGGCCGTGGTTGGCCTGGCCGTTCTTGTCCGGGACCATGCGCACCAGCTGCTCGCCCTTCATCTCGGCGCGGAAGGAGCAGCCCACGCCGCAGTAGGCGCAGGTGGTGATGACGCTGCGCTCGGGCTGGCCGATCTCGACCACGCTCTTCTCCATCAGCGTGGCGGTGGGGCAGGCCTGCACGCAGGCGCCACAGGAGACGCATTCGGAGTCGAGGAAGTTCTCGCCGCCGGCCGCTGCCACGCGCGACTCGAAGCCGCGCCCGGCGATGGTCAGGGCGAAGGTGCCCTGGGTTTCCTCGCAGGCGCGCACGCAGCGGTTGCAGACGATGCACTTGCTCGGGTCGTAGTCGAAGTAGGGGTTGGAGACGTCTTTCTCATCGCTCAGGTGGTTGGCGCCTTCGTAGCCATAGCGCACTTCGCGCAGGCCGACCTGGCCGGCCACCGTCTGCAGCTCGCAGTTGCCGTTGGCCGGGCAGGTCAGGCAGTCGAGCGGGTGGTCGGAGATGTACAGCTCCATGACGTTGCGGCGCAGTGAGGCGAGCTTCGGCGTCTGCGTGCGCACGACCATGCCCTCTGTGACCGGCGTGGTGCAGGACGCGGGGTAGCCGCGCATGCCGTCGATTTCCACCAGGCACATGCGGCAGGAGCCGAAGGCTTCCAGGCTGTCGGTGGCGCAGAGCTTGGGAATGCTGGTGCCCAGCAGCGCCGCGGCGCGCATCACCGAGGTGCCGGCGGGAACGCTGATCTCGCGGCCGTCGATGCTCAGGCTGACCTGCACGTCGCTCTCGCGGGCAGGGGTGCCGAGGTCGATTTCGCTGGCGCTGGAACTGGCAGGATCGAAGTAATTGATCATTGGTCGGCCTCCTTGGTCGCCAGGCCGAAGTCGGCGGGGAAATGCTTGAGGGCGCTGGTCACCGGGTACGAGGTCATCCCGCCCAGCGCGCAGAGCGAGCCGTATTGCATGGTGTCGCAGAGGTCCAGCAGCAGCTCGGCCTGCTCCTCGCGAGCAGTGATGTCGGTGGCGGCGATCAGCCGATCCACCACCTCAACGCCACGGGTCGAGCCGATCCGGCAGGGCGTGCATTTACCGCAGGATTCCTCGGCGCAGAACTGCAGGGCGAAGCGGGCCATGCGCGCCATGTCGAGGGTGTCGTCGGCGACCACCACACCGCCGTGGCCGAGCATGGCGCCCATGGCGGCAAAGGCCTCGTAGTCCAGCGGTGTGTCGAATTGCGTGGGCGGCACCCAGGCGCCGAGCGGGCCGCCGACTTGCGCGGCCTTCAGCGGGCGACCGCTGGCGGTGCCGCCGCCGTAGCCTTCCACCAGCTCGCGCAGGGTCAGGCCGAAGGCGCGTTCCACCAGCCCGCCGTGGCGGATGTTGCCGGCCAGCTGGAAGGGCATGGTGCCCAGCGAGCGGCCCATGCCGAAGTCGCGGTAGAACTGCGAACCCTTGGCCAGAATGATCGGCACCGAGGCCAGGGTGAGTACGTTGTGCACCAGCGTCGGCAGCCCGAACAGGCCCTCCAGCGCCGGCAGCGGCGGCTTGGCGCGAACCACGCCGCGCTTGCCTTCCAGGGAGTCCAGCAGAGCGGTTTCCTCGCCGCAGATATAGGCGCCGGCGCCGACCCGTACTTCCAGGTCGAAGGCTCGGCCGCTGCCCGCCACATCCTCGCCGAGATAGCCGGCGTCGCGGGCGATCTCCAGGGCCTGGTTGAGGGTGGCGATGGAGTCCGGGTATTCGGAGCGCACGTAGATGTAGCCCATGCTGGCGCCAACGGCGAGGCCGGCGATGGCCATGCCTTCGATCAGCAGGAAGGGGTCGCCCTCCATCAGCATGCGGTCGGCGAAGGTGCCGGAGTCGCCCTCGTCGGCGTTGCACACCACGTATTTCTGCGAGGCCTGGGCATCGCGCACGGTGCGCCACTTGATGCCGGCGGGGAAGGCCGCGCCACCCCGGCCGCGCAGGCCGGAATCGAGCACGGCGGCGACCACCTCGGCACCGTCCATGCCGACCGCGCGGGCCAGGCCCTCGAAGCCGCCATGGGCGCGATAGTCGTCCAGCGACAGCGGCCGGGTGATGCCAGCACGGGCGAACAGCAGGCGTTGCTGGGACTTCAGATAAGGAATTTCTTCCACCGGCCCGAGGGCGAGCGGATGGCTGGCCGGGTCGCCGGCCAGGGCGTCGAGCAGGGCAGGGACGTCGGCTTCCGTGAGCGGACCGAAGCCCAGCCGGCCATTGGCGCTTTCCAGCTCCACCAGCGGCTCCAGCCAATAGAGGCCACGGGAACTGGTGCGCTGCAGATCCAGCGGAATCTGGCGCCGCTCGGCCTCGCGGACCAGCGCGGCGGCGACGTTCTCGGCGCCCACGGCGCGGGCCACCGAGTCACGGGGGACGAAGAGCTTCAGCATGCTCCGTCCTCCAGGCAGCCGTTCACCAGCTCGCGCAGGCGTTCGGGCGTGAGCCGCGCATGCACGCGGCCATCCAGTTCAAGTGCCGGCGAGCACGCGCAGGCACCCAGGCAATAGACCGGACGCAGGGCGATCTGCCCATCGGCGCTGGTGCCGTGATCGTCCAGGGAAAGCTGCTCGCGCAGCTGCGCGGCCAGGTGCTCGGCCCCCATGCTCTGGCACGACTCGGCGCGGCATAGACGCAGGGTGTGGCGAGCGGGCGGGGCGGTGCGGAAGTCGTGGTAGAAGCTGATCACCCCTCGCACCTCGGCAACGCTGAGGTTCAAGGCATGGGCGATCTCGGGAACGGCGGAATCGGGCACGTACCCGACGCCATCCTGGATGGCGTGCAGGACCGGCAGCAGCGCACCAGGGGTGGCCTTCTCCCGTTCCAGCACATCGTGAACAAAGGGCAGGTGAAGCGAATCATCAGGCATACAGCACACCTCGGCATCGCGAACTCACCTGCCGTCCCCCGGCAGCGGTTCGGAACTCTTCGGCTGCGGCGTACCGGCCACGTCACGGCTGCGTGGCTCTTCGGGGCGCCATTCTTGTTATCTGGCCAGGCATCTGGGCGCGCCTGGTCCTAACAGTATGGAAGCTTGCCATCCCCATTGCAGGCAGTTTGCACCCGAACGACGCTGCGCGTCCTGAAACCGACAGGACGTAGACGCGCGGGCAGGTCAGGCTGAGGTCAGCAACTCGGCCAGCGACGTATTCAGGCGATCGATGCGCTCCGTGCTCTCGTTCACCAGGTGGGTGATCTCCCGCGCGGAGGCCGCGGACTGCTGGGCGAGTTTGCGGACTTCATCGGCCACCACCGCGAATCCGCGGCCCGATTCGCCGGCCCGGGCGGCCTCGATGGCGGCGTTGAGGGCCAGCAGGTTGGTCTTCTCGGTGATGGTATCGATGCTGTCGATGATCTTCGCGATGCGCGCGCTCGAATCCTGCACCAGGCGCATTTCCCGGTGGGTGACCTGCGACGCCTCGAACTTGGCTTGCACGTCGATGCCATAGGACACGATGCGCTTGATCCGGCCGACCGAGTCGGTGATGGGGCACAGGGCGCTGTCGAAGCGAATGGGCTTGCCGTCCTTGCCGGGCATGTCGAGCGCGCCGAGCAACTGCTGCCCGCCCAGCAGCGTCGAGAAACGCTCCCTTCCCAGCAGGGTGCCCAGGTTGTGCCGGCGGCCGAGCAGCTCCGGCAGGCTCTGGTGACCCAGGTGGCGGACGAGATAGTCGTTCGCCGAAACCAGCCGGCCATCGATATCCCACTCGGCGACGCCGTTGTTCACGCTGATGGCGGTGAAGCGCTTCTCGGCCTCGAGCGAGATCTCCTTGGTCTGGGTGATATTGGCCTGGATGGACACGAAGCGTTCCAGCTCCCCGGCTTCATTGAACACCGGATTGATGGCCAGGGAGATCCAGTAGTGCTCGCCGGACTTCCTGTAGTTGAGGATTTCGCTGTAGATCGGCTGGCCATTGCGCAAGGCCTGGCCGATTCGCTCGACGGTCTCCCGGCTGGTCGCGGGCCCTTGCAACAGCGGGCCGGGTCTCTTGCCGCGGACCTCTTCCAGTTCATGGCCGGTGAGTTCCGTGAAGCCGCGGTTCACGTACTGGATGAAGCCCTTTGCGTCGGTGATGACGATGGCGTTGTCGGTTTCGTTCGCCACCAGCGAAAGCAGCTTGAATTCCTTGTTGCGCAGAACCTCGGCCGTGATGTCGCTGGCGAATTTGATCACGCTGACCACCTCGCCTTGCGGCCCCAGGATCGGGTTGTAGGTGGCGTGGATCCAGACCGACCGGCCGTCCTTGGCGATGCGTTCGAATTCGGCGGTCTCGAACCGGCCCGAGCGCAGCTTCTGCCAGAACTCGGCGTAGGCCCTGGATTCGCGCTGGGCGGCGGGAACGAACATGGCGTGCTTCTTCCCGCGGATGTCGGAGATCCCGTAGCCCATCAGTTTCAGGAAGTTCTCGTTGGCGTCGAGGATGGTGCCGTCCGGGCTGAACTCGATGACCGCCTGGGCGCGATCGATCGCCGCCATCCGTGACTCGAAGCGCGCCTGCTCGGCGACCTGCGCGGTGATGTCGGTGACCAGCCCGACGATGCGCGCCAGCCGCTTGCGGCGGACGATGGGCGTATAGGTGGCGTGGATCCACACGCAGGTCCCCCGCTTGCCGACGTACCTGAAGGTCCCGCTTTGCGGCCGGCCCTCGCACAGTGCCTGCCAGAAGCCCCGAGCGTCGCGGCTGTCCGCTTCATCGGACGGGAAGAGCAGGCGATGCGGACGCCCGCGCACTTCGTCGATGGAGTAGCCCAGCAGGTCGAGAAACGGCCGGTTGGCATGCAGGACGGTGCCGTCGGGATCGAACTCCACCACGCCCAGGGTCTGGTCGAGAGCCTTGAAGACATCCTGGGACCGGTTTCGGCGGAAGAGAGTGAGCATCGGGTCTTTCCTCGGAAGTACGCCGCCGCCTGTTCGTGGCGACGGTATGGATACGGGTCAGGCAAAGCGTCGCTTCGCCCGTTCGCATGCCTGCGCCGAAGGAGCACGCGACCGAACGGGGAGGCGTCGCCCTGGCGTGGGCTGCCGGCCGGCGTCCGGAAAGGCGAAGGCCGTTCCCGGGGCGGCCTGGGGGCCGGCTTCGCGGGCGTCAGCCCTGAAGGCTCCTGGATGATTTGAGGCGTTTCTGCTCGTACATCTTCAGGTCCGCCTCTACGAAGGCACTTCGTATGTCGCCCTTCGCCGGTCGTGACGACATGCCGACCGAAGCGGCGATGCCGTGCTCGGCCAGGCTCGCCAGCACGCGCTTGAGCAATTCGCGGCCGCCGTCGAGATCGCAATTGACACCGATGATTCCGAACTCGTCGCCACCCAGCCGCGCCACCACGTCTTCGCTGCGGGTAGCCTGCGTCAGGGCTTTGGCCGTCTGGCGAATGAGCCGGTCGCCGGCGTTGTGGCCCTTGCTGTCATTGATCTGCTTGAGCTCGTCCAGGTCGATCGCGATCACCACGCACGATCTGCCGTGGCGATGACAGCGCTGTTCTTCCTTCGCCATCAGTTGCTCCCAGCCGGCCCGGTTGAACAGACCGGTCATCGCGTCCTGCAGCGCCTGGGCGGCGAATCGCTCGGCGCGGCGGGTCTGGGTCTCGGCGCGGAGCTCCATCTGCAGCAGGGCGTTGAGCAGCTTGCCCAGCAGTTCGAACAGCTGGACCTGCAGCGCGGACGGTTCCGGTTGCGGCTGCGCGGCGATGCCGCAGAGGGTTCCGTAGAGCTCGCCGTCACCCTTGTAGAGCGGGAAACCCATGTAGGCGCGGGTGGCGCTGTCGCGGATGAACGCCGCGTCCACGCACCCCGGATGCTCCGCCAGGTCCGGGACGATCCGCGGAGCCGAACCCGCCACCATCCTCGAACACAGCGTATCGCTCCAGCACAGCGTGTGGCCGGGCTGCATGGCCTGGTCCTCGAGCCCCTGCATGACGATGCATTCGCCATCATCGAGCCGGGTGACGAACCACTGGTCGAAGCCAAAGGCCTGCTTGAGGAACACCAGCGCCTCGCGTACGGCCGATTCGAAATCGACGACCTCGCTCATGCTTCGCGCTCCAAGACATTCGCATCATCCGGCCAGGCGACCGCTGGCAAGGCTTCGAACCGGGGGCGTGCGAACAGGTAGCCCTGGAACAGGTCCACGCCCAGGCTGCGCAGCTTCGCGAATTCCCCTGCCGTTTCGACACCCTCGGCGACCACCTGGATGCCCAGTGCCTTGCAGATGTCGAGAATGCCTTCGGTGATGGCTGTCCGGGCCTTGTCCTGGTGAATGTTCCGGATGAGGTGCATGTCGAGCTTGATGATGTCGGGCTGGAACTCCGCCAGGAGCCCGAGGCCGGAATACCCCGCGCCGAAATCGTCGATCGCGGTCTGGAAGCCTTGCCGCTTGTATTCGAGCAGGATGTCCTTGAGATGCTGCTTCTCCACCAGCTGCTCGTTCTCCGTGATCTCGAAGATGATGCGCCGGGTTGGAAAGTCGAATCGCTTCGCCGCTTCCAGCGTGGCGCGGATGCAGGTCGCCGCCTGGTAGACGGCGTTGGGCAGGAAATTGATGCTCAAGTAGCAGGGCACCGCGAGCCGCGCCGCCAACTCCACCGCCTTTACCCGGCAGGCCTGGTCGAAGGCATAGCGGTTGTCTTCCGAGACCATCCCGAGAATCCCGGCCGCGCCGCTTCCATCGGTTCCACGAACCAGTGATTCGTAAGCGAAGACGCGCTTGGTTCTCGCATCGACGATGGGCTGGAACGCCATGCTGAATTCGAACGACAGCTTCCGACCGTCTCTGCAGTTGCGGCAGCCGATCGGGCGATCCGTTACGAGGACAGGGTCGGTTGGAATCATGTTTCGCACCTCTGGGTGTCTTGGCGGCAGACGTTACGGACGATGCCTTCTCGCATTCGTCCGCTGAATCGGCTTGCTCCGCTGCGTCGGCTGCGTGATGGCACTCTGATTGCGAGGCCAGTATGCGTGCTTTAGTTGTACAAAGATAGTTTTCTGTACAACATTTTCGTTCTGTTTGAGTGGCAAAAGCGCCATTTGCATGGGGCGCATGGCATAAATGGCATCTTCATCTCGTTTGCCTGTACAAGCCAGGCAAGCGCAGAGGCCCCGGGGTCGGCGGTGAGAGTGAGGTGTGGCGGCAATGACATGCATTCGATGGGCTGTGTAAGGCGCGCGGGGGCAGGGTGCAGAGAATGTTGCCTAATGTGTACAGGTATTAAGTTGCGTATAGATAAGTGTATGCAAAATTGGTATACAGGGCGCCGTCCAGGATGGCCGTGACCTTGTCAGCGGGGCTGCCCGAGCCTGCAGTGCCACCCTTTTCCCCACCGAACCAAGACCTTTGAAGCAACTGCCATGCAACAGAATCGACCGCTGACCCATGGACAGCACCTCTTCCGAACCGTCGCCATCGCCGCCGGCATTGCCGGCTGTGCCGCCACCTTCGCCTGGGCGGCCGGCTGGCTCGGTACGGACAGGCTGACCACCGCCCGACTGATAGGGCGCATGGAACAGAACGCCGGGGTACATCCCGGTTATCGACGCGCCCATCCCCGCGGCATCTGCTTCAAGGGGCATATCGAGGGCACCGGAGCCCTGGCTTCCCTGTCCCGTGCGGGATTGCTCGGCGCCGGCCGTGTCGAGGTCCTGGGGCGGTTCTCGGTCGGGGCCGGCAATCCCCACGCGGGCGATACCAGCGTCCCCGTGCGCAGCATGGCGCTGCTCTTGCGACAAGCCGATGGCCAGCAGTGGCGCATGGCGATGAACAATCCCCCGGTGCTGGCGGTCCGCACGCCGGAGGATTTCTACCAGCAACTGGGCGCCATGCGCCCCGATCCGGCCACAGGCAAGCCGGACCCACGGAAGCTGCAGGCGTTCTTCGAGGCACACCCGGAAAGCGCCGAGTTCCGCGCCTGGGCGTCGTCGTATCGGCCCAGCGACAGTTTCGCCAGCACCGGCTTCAACAGCATCAATGCCTTCGTGCTCGTGGATGCGCAGGGCCGCCGTCAGCCGGTGCGCTGGTCGATGGTGCCGGAGCTGGCCGCCACGCCGCTGACCCAGCAACAGCCTGCGGCCGACCTGCTTCAGCGTGACCTGCTGGAACGCCTGGCTGCCGGGCCACTGCGCTGGCAATGGCGGTTCACGCTCGCCGACGCCAGCGATCCGGTGGACGACCCTACACATGCGTGGCCGGAGACTCGCCCCCGGGTCGATGCCGGGACACTGGTCGTGGAGCAGGCACGTGCCCAACTGGAAGGCGATTGCTACGGCTTCAACTTCGATCCGCTGGTACTTCCCGATGGCGTGGAGCCCAGTGGCGACGCGATTCTGCGAGCTCGATCCGCGGCCTACGCGGAGTCTTATCGACGGCGCACCGCCGAGGGAAAACCCACTGAATCCGCCGAGGGGGCGCAGCAATGAAAGTGTCTGTCGGTGCCTACAACCCGATCCTGCGGCTGCTGCATGCGGCGATGGCCATCCTGGTGATCGGGATGCTTTTCATCGGCGTAGCCATGGTGGCGAGTCTCGCCAGCTATCAACCGCAGCTGGTCAATTGGCACAAGCAGGTTGGCTTGGCGCTCCTGCTGCTCGTCGTCATTCGACTGTTGGTGCGTCGGGTGACGGCCAAGCCTTCGCTTCCCTCCACAGTGGGGGGCTGGCAACGTCGAATGGCGAGCCTGATGCACCTGGCACTGTATGCCCTGTTGCTGGCGCAGCCCCTGGTCGGCTGGGCCATGCAGTCGGCCGCGGACTACCCGTTGCGCTTCGCCGGTTGGCTGATGCCCGCCCTCGTTCGCCAGGACGCCGACCTCTACGGCCTGCTGCACGCCGTGCATGCCTGGCTCGGGCTGGCGCTGTTCGCCCTGATACTGCTGCATGGCGCGGCGGCGCTGGTTCATGGGCTCATCCACCGCGATGGCGTGTTCTCGAGCATGTGGCGCCTGCGTTGAATCGACGGCGCGGCCGGGGGCGGGATCAGGTCTCCTGAATGAACCGCCCCCGTTGCTGCCGTCCTCAGCGCAGCGTGTAACCGTTATCCACGATCAGGTCCTGCCCGTGGATGCCACGCGCGCCGTCCGACAGCAGGAAGAGGATGGCGTCGGCTACGGCGCCCACTTCCAGGAAGCTGCCGTCTAGCAGGCGCTGATTCACGGAGTCGGCGACACTCGCAAGCTGGCTTTCATCCAGGCCCAGCGTGCCCCAGATCGGCGTGGCGGTCGGCCCTGGCGACACCAGATTGATGCGTATCCGTTGCGCCGCCAGCTCGACAGCCAATGTCCGCGCCTGTGCCTTGAGCGCGGATTTCGACGCAATGTACGCCGCCAGTCCCGGGAAGGTGACCTGCGACAGGAAGGTGCCGATGAAGACCACTGCAGCCGGTTGGTTCAACTGGTCCCGCAACGCCGCCAGGGTGTTTAGCGCTCCTGCACCGTTGACTGCCCACTGGTGCTGGAACGCCTCGTTGTCCAGGCCGTCGGCCAACTGGGCGATACCCGCGTTGGGCACCAGATAGTCGATAGGACCGAGCTCGCGGGCAAGCTGCGCGAGCCTGTCCAGGTCCGCCGCGCGGGTCACGTCGCCGGATAGCCAGAACAGCCCCGTGCCTGACTGCGCCTGAAGCGAGGCCGGTGGATCGCTGCGTCGCGCCATGGCCAGTACCCGCACGCCTTGTTGCAAGAGGCGTTCGGCTACCGCCAGGCCAATGCCGGAGCTGGCGCCGGTGACTACTGCGACGGGCGACGGGGATTCACTGATTGGCATCGTTCTTTTCCTTGATTGCATGAAGGTCTGAATGGGAGCTCCAGTGGTCTGGAGCTGACGTTATGGACACCTTTGCCTGGACCGATGATTTCGAAACGACCGGGCCTGACAGTGAATTCAGCCTTTATGCCAACTTTTATTATTTATAAATCAATAACTTATATTTTTAGTAGTCAGAATGACCCTTGCGGTCTGTGGTTACTTTGACTCTAGTGGGGTCATTTTGACTGCGGGCGACGCCACAGCGCATTCGCTACAGAAGAGAGCCGGTTCAAGGTGGCTCCTGCACCGATCCACCTTTTCGTCGCCGGAGACGAGGGGCAGGTATTTGGCACCTTTGGTCAGCTGGATGTTCCGAATATCCCGACCTTTCGAATTATCATTCGCGGCTCCAGCCTCAAGTACATGAGCCACTACGTATGAGCCAAGTTCCGTCGCTGCCCGATGATGCCGCGCAAACCGAGCGTACCCGAGAGACTATCCTGCGATACCGCGAGGGCTGGAAGACGTGTGACCTGGAGGCTGTGCTGGCGTTGTACCACCCGGATGTCGAGTACTACGACTTCGCGGGCAATCGGATGATGCGTCTGCACGAGCTCCGAGATTTCGTGCGTTCAAGCATGCCGCAGTTGAGCGGCGAGCTGCTGGAACACACCGACCGTATTCGCATCGATGGTCATACGGCATTCATCCAATACCGAATCCGCTTGCGTGGCGGTAACGACCTCGTTTCGTTCCGTGCCAGCGAGGCGATTACCGTACGCGATGGCCTGGTCTGGCGGGTTTCGGAGTACGCCAATATCGAGCGAACCGACGTCGGCGAGGCCGCTTCGGCGGATGGCCGTCCAGCGCTTAGCCGGTTGGGACTCTCGGCACGCCAGATGGGGATCATGGCTGGCGACCTGGAGGACTACTTTCAACGCCAGAAACCTTACCTGGACGCTGAGTTGAACCTGCAGCAAGTGGCTGAAGCGACCGGCTACACACGAAATCAGATTTCGCACCTTCTCAATCAAGTGCTGGGGCAGAGCTTTTACCGGTACGTCAACCAGGCGCGCCTTCAGCACCTGCTCGACAGCCTGGAGGAGCACAGCAATCCCAAGCGGGTGGACGAGTTGGCCTTCGCTGCTGGTTTCAACTCGCTTTCCGCGTTCTACAAATGCTTCCGCGAGCGCATGCACGTGACGCCCAAGGAATACCTGAAGCAAATTTCTACGCGGGTCCGCGCACAAGACAGGCGCTGAGGCGTTTCACTAGCCTTCGTCTTGCCACTTCTGGCGAACACTCCGATGGGCTTCGGGCGTACCCACGAATCGCTCGAGGCTTCATCGGCAGTGTGTATGCCTCCGGGAAAGTTGGGAACTTCATTTCTCTCGGCTTGCTTTGCGATAGCTGCGCCGTACAAGCGGTGGTTTCTTGCTGCCTTATTTTTTGGGGTGAGGCACTTGCATCCCGATTAATGGTGAGTCCGCCGTATGGCACCGTCGATAAGCCGGTGGCCGCATTAATACCGTCTATGCATGGAGCGAAGAGCGGAAGTCCATGAGCAGTGGGCTTTGTATGTTATTGCGTGCGCTGATTTTCAGTAGCTGCCTAAAATAAAAATCAACGAGGTAATACCGTGCTGAAGAAAATACTCCCTCTCATGCTCGTGGCATCGCTGAGTCATGCCGCCGGTGATGTTCGTATCTACAACTGGAGTGGCTATGTCGCGGAAGATACCATGGCCAAGTTCAAGGCGCAGACGTCAATCAATGCGCACTATGATGTGTATGACAGTAATGAGATATTGGATGCCAAGTTGATGACCGGTCGCTCCGGTTATGATGTGGTGTTCCCGTCCAGTCATTTCATGGTCCGGCAGATAAAAAGTGGTGCACTGAAGAAGCTGGATAAATCAAAGCTGCCCAACTGGAAAAATCTGGATCCGAAGTTGCTTCAGGCGACAGCGGTCAATGATCCCGGTAATCAGTACGGATTTCCTTATGTATGGGGGACTACCGGGATTGGCTATAACGTGGATAAAGTCCGTGCCGTCCTCGGCTCCAACCAGCCGTTGGATAGCTGGGACCTGATCTTCAAGCCCGAGCTTCTGGAAAAGTTGTCCAAGTGCGGAGTGGCAGTGGTTGACAATGCGCCGGAAATGCTGCCGATCGCCCTGCATTACCTGGGCCTGCCGCACCACAGCACCAACGTGAACGACTACAAGAAAGCCGAAGTCCTGCTCAAGCAAATGCGCAAGAATGTCACCTACTTCCACTCGTCGAAGTACGTGGCTGATCTGGCGAATGGTGATATCTGCTTGGTGGTCGGCTTCTCGGGCGATGTCCTCGAGGCGGCGAACAGCGCCGCCGAGGCAAAGAACGGGATCCATATCGACTATGTGGTTCCGAAAGAGGGTGCACCGACCTGGTTCGATATGGTGGCCATGCCGGCGGACGCTCCGAACGAAGAAGAGGGCTATGCCTTCATGAACTTCCTGCTGCAGCCGGAAGTGATGGCCTCGGTTACCAATGCAATCAAATACGCCAATGCAAACCAGGCTGCCGATACATTGGTCGATCCTGCTCTCAGGTCTGACATCAAGGTATATCCGTCTGCGGAAATATTCGGACGACTCTATGCCCTGGAAGCGGTTCCGCCAAACATTGATCGGCTTCGCACCCGTATCTGGAACAGCGTCATAACCGGGAAGTAATTGGATGCGGCCTGCCGGCCTTCTCTGTTAGGTCGGCACTGGCTGTATGACTTCAAGGTGGCAGGGCGCAGCCGCTTCGAAAGTGAAGTCGGCTGCTTCCTGCTTTGCCAAGCGCTGAGTAAGAGTTCATCTGCACTTCTTTCCTGAGCCGGTAGCGGTGCTCCCGGCATTGT
Organism: Pseudomonas sp. QL9; assembly: GCF_041409665.1. Classification (NCBI taxonomy): domain Bacteria; kingdom Pseudomonadati; phylum Pseudomonadota; class Gammaproteobacteria; order Pseudomonadales; family Pseudomonadaceae; genus Pseudomonas; species Pseudomonas sp. QL9. The sequence continues at coordinate 145,708 of NZ_CP166971.1, read as the reverse complement.
TTTCGTTTTTTAATAAGGCTGAGTGGTAAGTCCTTCGCCTGAGTCTCGGGATTCAATAAAGAGATCCTGTGTCGGTGGTGGTTTCCCTTTTTGCCTCTTGTGAGCGGCGGCCTGGAAAAAGCAAAAGGGGTAATTCGTGCTGAAAAAACTCTATGAAGCCTACGACAGCAACGAGCGATTGGCCGCGAAACTCAAGGCGGGGCGTTCCGGATTTGATGTGGTGTTTCCTTCCAGCCACTTCATGGCCGGGCAAATCAAAGGCGGCGTGCTGAAGAAACTGGATAAGTCCAGGCTGACGAATTGGCAGAGCCTGGATCCTCGCCTGCTTGATGCAACGGCCGTGAACGATCCCGGTAATGAGTACGGTTTTCCCTACGCCTGGGGCACCACGGGCATTGGCTACAACGTCAAGAAGGTCCGCGCCATCCTGGGTTCGGACCAGCCGTTGGACAGTTGGGAGCTGATCTTCAACCCGGACATCCTGGCGAAGCTGTCAACGCAAGGAGTGGCTGTGGTGGACAGTGCTCCTGAAATGCTTTCCATCGCGCTCCATTACCTGGGGCTGCCGCATCACAGCACCCAGGTGGGCGACTACAAGAAGGCCGAAAACCTGCTCAGGCAAATGCGCCGCCATGTTTCGTATTTCCATGCCTCGAAGTATGCGGCTGACTTGGCCCGTGGCGATGTCTGCCTGGTGGTGGGCTTCTCGGGTGATGTCCTTGAAGCCGCGAAGAGCGCTTCCGAGGCGGGGAATGGCGTTCAGATTGAATATGTGGTGCCGCGCGAAGGGGTACCTACCTGGTTCGACATGGTGGCTATACCGACGGACGCCCCGAATGAAGATGCCAGCTATGCCTTCATGAATTACCTGCTGAGACCTGCGGTACTGGCCTCGGTTGCCAACGCGGTCGATTACGCCAACGGGCGCTCGGCTGCCGACGTCGTCAGTGAGCGAGCGCTCAAGACAGCCGGTGGGATTTATCCGTCTCCCGAAGTATTCGAAAGGCTGTATGCCATGGAAGCCATTCCTCCGAATGTGGCGCGGCTGCGCGCACGTATCTGGAAAGGCGTCATGACGGGGAAGTGAGTGGCACCAGGCAGTTGTATTGGAATTCATCGATGTACCACTCCATGAGTTCACTTTCGCTATTGGCTCGAACGGTTGGCTCGACGCTGCAGTTGAAGGTGACGAAGTCACTAATCCGCATAAGGGCCAACAGATGAGACGAAGAAGATTCATGTTCGCTGCCGGGAGCTTGTTGGGGGCGGCTATTCCCATTGCTGGTGTCAGTGGCAGTAGCTTCCGCACGGAGCGCGCTGCATTGAATGGCCAAGACGTTTCGAATATCGACGTGCTGGTCGTGGGGGCCGGGATCTCAGGATTGGGAGCGGCCAGGCGATTGCACGATGCGGGGCTTCGCGTTGTAACGCTGGAAGCCCGCGACCGTTTGGGCGGGCGCCTTCTGACTCATCGGGAGTGGGAAGGGGCGAAGCTCGATCTGGGCGCGACCTGGATTCACGGGGCCAGCCAGAGCAACCCGATCGCGCAGCTGGCTAAAAAGGTGGGTGCCAGGCTCGTACCCACGCCGGGCGAGAATGCGGAAGTCTTCGGTAGCGACGGACGGCGATATGGAGCATCTGATCTGCAAGCGATGGAGAACCTCAGGGAGAGGATCGAAGAGGTCATATCCGAGGCGCAGGAGCGCGATGTCGATCGTTCTTTGCAAGATGCCGTGCGGGCGGGCCTGGGCTATTCGAAGTTCACCCCAGCTCAAAGGAAACGCGTGGACTTCATACTGAATACGACTTACGAGCATGAGTACGGTGCCAGCGCGGAGGCGCTCTCGGTCCGCTGGTTTGCCAGCGGTGATGCGTATCCCGGTAGCGATTCGCTGTTTCTGGACGGCTACCAGGTGCTGGTCGATCACCTCGCCAAGGGCTTGACCATCAAACTGGGTGAAGTGGTTAACGCCATCGATAGCCGCGGCGAAGATGTACTCGTGAAGACGGAAGGGCAGGTCTACCGCGCCCGGCACGTAATAGTGACGGTGCCCCTGGGTGTGCTCAAGAGCGGCGCGATAGCGTTTTCTCCGGAACTTCCTGACCGCAAGTCCAAGGCCGTCGACGGGATAGGCGTCGGTGTGCTGAACAAGTGCTGCCTGAAGTTCCCTGAAGTGTTCTGGGAGCCAGCGTTTGACTGGATCAACTATGTGCCGGACGAGTATGGCCGCTGGGCCGAGTGGATAAGCCTGGCCGGTTCGACAGGAGCGCCGGTGCTCATCGGTTTCAATGCGGCCGACTTCGGCCGGGAGATCGAGGGTTGGACGGACGCAGAGATTGTCCAGAGCGCAATGAGGACCCTGCGCAAGATGTTCCGTGAAGTGCCAGAGCCCACTGGTTGGGTGATTACTCGATGGGGCAGCGATCCCTATTCCCTGGGTTCGTACTCCTGCAATGTCATGGGCTCGACACCTCCGATGCGTAAAGACCTTGCTTTGCCCATAGACGGAAAGTTGTTCTTTGCCGGAGAGGCCACTGACGAGAACTATTACCAGACCGTCCACGGTGCTTACTCTTCCGGTCTTCGTGCCGCCACTGAAGTGCTGTCTTCCCGTTAGTGTTGCGCAACGGCCGAGGGAGATTCAGCCATTACCTCTCGGCTCGTTCGCCAATCGAACGTCGGCTGGCATTGCTGCGACATCCCCCACCTTGACCCATCCCCCACTTCCCCATACCCTCCCGTCGCCCTTGTGAAAGCGACAAGGGCCGGGTTTGGCGACCTGATAAGTCCATAAAGTTTCGTGTTGGCAGCACTGCGTCGTTTCTACGGCAGCGCTCTGTCGATGCGGTCGTGTTCAACGGACAGTCGTCAAGGCCAGCCCCATGGATCAAGTCTTCACCCCCACCGTATTCCACCGCTACAACCGTTCCCTCCGCGGCACCCTCATCGACAACCAGCCCTGGATCGTTGCCCGTGAACTGGGCTACCTGATTCGCGAGCGGGTCGAGCATTACGTCGTCAACCGTCTCGACGAAGACCTGCGCCGGCAGGCCTGGCTGACCACCGCCACGGGCGAGGAGCAGGTCTGGTTGATCAACGACTTCGGCATCTCTTACGTATTGCAGCGCTACCGCGATCCCGAGCATCGCGAGTTGCGTCGCTGGCTGACCGGGCATGTGCTGCCGACCTTGCGTGACCAGGCCTTGCTGGCGGCGGGCAGCCCTCGGCGGTTGCTGGCCAAGGGGGAGGGGCCGGCGATGGGGTTGCTGGATTGGCAGGGGGAGTTGTGGGTGGCCTTGGCGCAGTTGCCTCGGTTTATGCACGAGGAGCGTATGGCGCCGCGTGCCTGGTGGCGGCGGGGGTGAGGTGAATCGGCTTGCAGCGGGCGGATGCTGTGCCCGCCCCGGCGTGCTGCGTCGACTGGCCTATGAAGCCCTGCGCTTGCGCACGGGTTTGCGAGCCTTGGGCGGGTCTGCAGGTATGTGCAGGTAGGACAGCACGCTTTCGGTCAGTTCCTCGGCGAGTTTCACCGCTTCCTTGTTGCGGGTCATCACGCCGGCGACGAGGCTTTCGATCAGTGCCAGTACCACGGTGTTGGAACTGATCAGCACCGGATGCTCGGCGGGTGCGAACAGGACATGTTCGGCCAGTTGCACCAGGGGCGATGCCGGGGAATCGGTGATGGCCAGCACGCCGGCACCGCGCTCGTTGGCGAAGCGGGCGAGGTGGATGGTGTCTTGCGAATAGCGCGGCAGGGAGATCGCCAGCAATACGTCCTGGTCGGTGATCGCGGCCAGCCGGTAGGCGGCGTTTTCGTTGCCGCCCTCCATGCAGATGGCTACGGCGTCGGCGCAATAGGGCATCAGGTTGGCCGCCGCCAGCCCGGCCATGTAGGCGCTGTTGCCGAAGCCCAGGATGTAGATGCGCCGGGCCTTCACCAGGCGATCGACGAATGCCTCGAATCCGGCCGGGCTGTTGCTGCTCGCGGCGGCGCTCAGGTTTGCGCTGGCGGCCTGGATCTGCTCGTGCAGCCCAAAGGCGCCGTCGGGGCGCTGGGCCAGCTCGTTGCGCAGTTTGTCGACCGGCGAGATCAGGTCTTGCAGCGTGCTCACCAGGGCGCTCTTCAGGGCGCTGAACCCACTGAGCTCGAGGGCTCGCGCGAGTCGATTGACGGCGGCCGGGGAGGTCTCGGTTTCCTTCGCCAGCTCTTCGATCGTCAGGGTCGCGGCGCGCAGGGGATGGCGCAGGATGAAGTCCGCCACCTTGCGCAGCGAGGGTTGAAGCTCCGGCGAGGCGGTGGCCAGCATGCGCATCACGGGGGACGTGTAGACGGTCAGATCGGAAGAGGCTGGAGTCATGGCGCGGGAGCTTCTTGCTAGACGGGTTCGGCAGTGTATCCGATGAATTTGCCGGTGCGGCATCGCTAATCGCTGAGCAGGCGACCCTCGCGCAAGGGGATGGAACCGGCGACCTTGGCGAGCCACAGACCGGGCTGTGCGAAGCGGATGCGTTCCCGTGCGTAGAGCAGGCCGTCGGTGGTGGCATGCACGAGGCTGCTTTGGTCGGTGATCGGATCGATGACTTCGAACAGTGGGTCGCCGATGCTCACGCGGGCTCCCAGCGGCTGCAGGTAGCTGACCACGCCGGGGTGCGGCGCGTAGGCGTACTGGGCGCCGGCAAAGGGCGTGGCCGTGCAGTGCAGCTCCGGCGCGGCGGGCCATGCGCCGTCGATGAATCCCTGGTCGAAGAGGAAGCCCAGAATCGCGTCCGCGTGGCGCCGCGCCTGCTCCGCTTCGGTGTCGGCCATCCCGCCCAGCTCGAGGGTGGTCGCCAGGCAGGCGGCGGGAATCGGCGCGTCGGGGAAGGCTCGCGCCAGTTTCAGCCAGGGCGCGGCGCAGGATTCGTCGAACGACTGGCCGCCGGAGTCTTCGGCCAGCAGTGCGGCCCGGGCATCCAGGCGCGCGGCCAGGCTCGACAGGCGCTCCCACGATTGCGGCAGGGCATAGAGCAGGGTCACCGACTCGAAATCGCAGTGCAGGTCGAGTACCACGTCGGCGTCGCAGGCATGGCCCAGCAGCAGCCGATGCAGCCCTTCCAGCGCGGTGCGCGGAGCGGGGAGCTGCGCCAGCGCTTCGCGCATGTGCGCGCGGATCGTCGTGACGTTGCCGGTCGCGTCGTTATCGAGGACACCTTCGAGCCGGGTACGGACTGCCTCGGCCAGGTCCGGGAAGTCGCGGTTGAAGTTCTGCCCGCTGGCGAAGTCGAAACGTCCCTGGTGGGTGGCCTGGAATACCTGGGCGAGGCCGATGGGGTTCGCCACCGGTACCAGTTCCACGACGCCGAGCAGGCGACCCGATGCTTCCAGTTCGAGCAGGCGTCTCCTCAGCTCCACGGCGACGCGCATGCCGGGCAGTTCATCGGCATGCAGCGCCGATTGGATGTATGCCTTGCGGGGGCCGTTGCCGAAGCGCAGGACCGTGAGGCGGCGCTCCACGCCCGGGCTGTTCCAGGGTAAGGGATGATCGATCTGCTGCATGGGTGGCCTTTGTTCCGCGTCAGAAGGTGACCGGCCCGAGGGCCGGCTTCCCGGTGTCAGGCCAGTCTTACTGGCCGTAGATGTCGTAGGAGAAGTACTTGCCTTGCACCTGCTGGTACTTGCCGTTGGCGCGCACGGCCGCGATGGCCTGGTTGAAGCGCTCGGCGGTCGCGGTGTCACCCTTGCGCACGGCGATTCCCGCGCCATTGCCGAAATACTTGGGATCGTTGAAGTCGGGGCCGACCAGTGCGAAGCCCTTGCCGGGGTCGGTCTTGAGGAAGCCTTCGCTGATGTTGACGATGTCGGCCAGGGTGGCGTCGATGCGTCCGGAGGTGAGGTCCAGGAAGGCCTCGTTCTGCGAGCCGTAGCGCACCACTTCGATACCGGCCGGGGCGAAGTTGTCGGTGGCGTAGCGGTCGTAGGTCGATGCGCGCTGCACGCCGACCCGCTTGCCCTTGAGGTCCGCCAGCGGGTCCTTCACCACGCTGCCCGCCTTCATCACCAGCTTGCCGGGGGTGTGGTAGTACTTGTGGGTGAAGTCCACGGACTTCAGGCGGTCCGCGGTGATCGACATGGACGACAGCACCGCGTCCACTTTCCTGACCTTCAACGAGGGAATCAGGCCGTCGAAGTCCTGCTCGACCCACTCGCATTTCACTTTCATCTGCGCGCAGAGCGCGTTGCCGATGTCGTAGTCGAAGCCGCTGATCTTTCCATCCGGCGTCTTGAACGCGAAGGGAGGATAGGCCGCCTCGATGCCGATGCGCAGGGTCTCCTGCGCCTGGGCCAGCGTGGCGCAGGTGCCCAGTACCAGGGCGCCGAGCAGAGCGATCTTGTTCATCTTGTTACTCCTGTCGTGGCTGTCGTGCCCGTCGTGACGAGCTGGAAAAAGAAGTGGCGAGGGACTGCAGAGCTGACGGTCTTTCCGTTGGCGCACCGCTGGGCGCGCCGAATCCGAACCGGCAGGTCGAGGCTTTCCGTTCGTGACGGAAGGCTAGGCGGTAAAAAAATATGTGTCAACTACGTGTTTGTCTGAAAAAAATCATGTCATTTTAGGGGTGAGGCCCCGTGCGTGGAGCGGTGCGCGGATCTGGGAGGGGAGATGAACGCCCGCTTCGCGTGATTCGGTAGGGACATCTGCGCCGCGATTTCAGCCGGGTGGTTGCGGTTCGAGCGGCCGGCGCGGGTTTTGAGGGCCGGACATCTGGCATGCGAGAAGAGAGATGCAACTGAACGGATTGGAGCGGTTTGCCCTGGGCAAACTCATCGCGCACCGCCCGTCGATCGACGAGGCGCTGCTGAGTGCGGCGACGCGCGTACTGGAGCGGGTCCGGACGCCCGTCGGCTTCTACGCGCTGATCGAGCTGCCGCCTGGCTTTTGCGATCTGGACCACCTGCCGGAGTGCGAATGGAAGTTCCGGGTCGGGTTGCAGAAGCGCGGCGGATTTTTCGTCTGCTGGCCGGTTGGCGATTCGCGCTTGTGCCTGGAGGCGGTCTGCGACGGGGGCCTGGATGCGCCAAGCCTGGCGAGCGAACTCTTATCGGAGGGTGCCGGCCCTGAGGGGCTGCGGGAGGCGACGCCATGACTGACGTGCGCACCGAGGCCTGCACGATCCCGAGCATCGGGCGTTGCCTCGGTTGATGAACGAGGAGCGTATGGCTCCGCGTGCCTGGTGGCGGCGGGGGGGAGGGCGGCGCATCCGCCCCCTTTTTCTCGCTATCAGCTGCAGGACATGGCGCAGGCGATGAAGGTCGTGGTCAGCGTGGTGAGGATCAGGCCGAGCAGGAACAGCAGGTCGGCGGCGCGTTCCAGGCGCGGGTTGCGTTGCAGCTTGCGGGTGCGCAGGCCGAAGTAGGCGGTGAGGCTGGTGGCCAGGTAGATGACGGTGTTCAGCGCGAGCATGTCCTGGCCGATCAGGTCGATGCGGTGCTGGCCGACGATGATCCGCAGCACGCTGACGACTGTCAGGCACACGCCGACCATGGCGCCGGACGCGGCGAAGATGTGCACGCAGATGTCGTCGTCCAGGTGGGCGGTGTGGGTCTTGTTGCTCATGTCGGGGGTTCTCCGCTGCGCCGGCGTTGCGGCTGGTCCGCTTGGCTTGCCGGTCTCGATGTGGCTGCCATGATAGGGAGGACCCGCGCGTTCCTGTACTCGCTTTCCCGGAAGCCCCCGATGGCCAGAAAACCTTCGGAAAATCAGCCAGATAGTCGACGCCGCCCGCGTCAGGCGCGGGCGCTGGAGAAGATCGAACTCATATTGGAGGCGTCGCGGCGCATCCTCGACCGCCACGGCCTGGAGGGCTTCACCACCAACCACGTGGCGGAGCTGGCCGGCGTCAGCGTCGGCACCCTGTACCAGTACTTCCCCAACAAGGACCGCATCCTCGACGAGCTGGCGCGGCACGAGCTGGCGCAGTTGACCGCCGGCATCATGCAAGCGCTGGGCGACCGCCCGGCGGAGGCGCCCGGCGAGCGGATTCGCGCGGTGATCCATGCCGTGGTCAGCGCCTATGGCGGCCGCAGCGGCGCACACCGGGCGCTGATGCAATACCTGCTCACCCGCGGCGGCGGTAATCCGCTGCCCGGCTTGCGCGGCAGCATCATGGCGCACCTGGTCGCCCGCGGCGTGACCGGCCCCGATCGGCAACTGCGCAACCTCGGCGAAGCCCAGGCCTTCGTCCTCGCCCATGCGGTCAGCGGCGTGCTGCGAGCCCTGCTGGAAGAGCCCGACGCCATGGCGCCGGCGCGGCGCGAAGGTATCGAGGAAGCGCTGGTGCAGTTGGTGCTGGGGTATTACTGGGGCGAGCGTTGAACCCGAGCTGCGTTTCTGCGGAGCGTGCCGATAGCGGCCCATCCAAACCGACCGCTGCCGGCGGAAAACGAGGGCGTGAGCTATACCCGCTAATCTAGGTTCGCAGCGCCCCGGTACGGGAGGATGGCTATGAAATCCACGAAGACACTTGCAGTGCTGGCGATCACCGCAAGCCTGCTCGGCTGCGCCACGTCATCAAGCCGGTCCGTCAACGTTACCTTGGTGGCCACACGGCAGAACGCCGGCCAGATTGGCAACGTCGTCCTTAGCGACTGGAACAAGCAGACCGGCCTCAGTTTCTTCATCAGCGGCGCACCCAGCGGCGTCACGCTGCCGCTGCGGCTGAACTCCTTCATCTACAAAGGCAGTTGCGAGAAACGCGGGCCGGTTGCCTACGCGATGAATGATCTGGTCAACACCAAGCGCGAACCCGTGCGCGGCTGGACGCTTTCAAGGGTGGCGCCCGTCCCTCTGTCCACCTTGCTTGCCGGTGAGTACTCCATCGTGCTGCAGACTGCCGCGACCGATGGCAGCTTCGATATTTTCTGCGGCGATATTCGGCAGGAAGGCGCGGCGAAATAGCCAAAGGGGGCAGGGCGCGTCGGCTGGGTTTCCGGCCGTCAGGCTGCGGCGCCCGCCTGGAAGGAAAGCAGCACGACGACCCACAGCCCCAGTGTGGCGAGGAAGTTGATCGTGAACACCAGCCCGCGCAGCCGGATGAGGCTGGCGCCGCCGAAGGCCTGCATCAATCCCTGTATTTGCCGGCAGTGCTCGCCGGCATGAGGTTGCGCGTGCTGAAACGGAAAGAGCCCGCTGCCACAGGGTGTCGGCGTTCACCGGACCACTGCGGCAGCGGGCTCGTCCCTCTATGCCGTTAGGCCTGCTGGATGGCCTGGTAGGTCAGGTCGAGGCACTTGCGAGCCTTTTCCACCAGCTCGTCGATCTCGGCACGGCTGATCACCAGCGGCGGCGCGATGATCATGGTGTCGCCCACGGCGCGCATGATCAGGCCGTTATCGAAGCAGTGCTGGCGGCAGATCATGCCCACGCCCTTGCCTTCGTAACGCGCACGGGTCGCTTTGTCCTTCACCAGCTCGATCGCGCCGAGCATGCCCAGGCCGCGCACTTCGCCCACCAGCGGGTGGTCGGCCAGCTCGCGCAGGCGTTGCTGCAGGTAGGGCGCGGTGTCGGCGTGGACCTGCTCGATGATCTTTTCGTCGCGCAGGATGCGCAGGTTTTCCAGGCCCACCGCCGCCGCCACCGGGTGGCCGGAATAGGTGAAGCCATGGTTGAAATCACCGCCTTCGCTGATCACCTTGGCCACTTTGTCGCGCACGATCACGCCTCCCATGGGGATGTAACCGGAAGTCAGGCCCTTGGCGATGGTCATCAGGTCCGGCTTGAGGTCGTAGTAGTCGGAGCCGAACCATTCGCCGGTACGGCCAAAGCCGCAGATCACCTCGTCGGCGACGAACAGGATGTCGTACTTGGCGAGGATCTCCTTGACCTTCGGCCAGTAGGTCGACGGCGGGATGATCACGCCGCCGGCGCCCTGGATCGGCTCGGCGATGAAGGCGGCGACATTCTCCTCGCCCACTTCCAGGATCTTCTTCTCCAGTTGCTCGGCGGCCCAGACGCCGAAGTCGGCTTCGGACATGTCGCCGCCTTCACCGAACCAGTACGGCTGCGGGATGTGCACGATGTCGGGGATCTGGCCAGCCTGCTGGTGCATGCCGCTCATGCCGCCCAGGCCCGCGCCGGCGACGGTGGAGCCGTGGTAGCCATTGATCCGGCCGATGATGACCTTCTTGCTCGGCTTGCCCTGGATCGCCCAGTAGTGGCGGACCATGCGCAGCACGGTGTCGTTGCCTTCGGAGCCGGAGCCGGTGAAGAACACGTGGCTCATGCCGGCGGGGGCGACATCGGAGATCGCCTTGGCCAGCTCCAGCGCCGGCGGGTGGGCGGTCTGGAAGAACAGGTTGTAGTAGGGCAGTTCCTTCATCTGCTGGGCGGCTACGTCGGCGAGCTCGTCGCGGCCGTAACCGACCGCCACGCACCACAGGCCGGCCATGCCGTCGAGAATCTTGTTGCCCTCGCTGTCCCACAGGTAGACGCCCTTGGCCGAGGTGATGATCCGCGGGCCTTTCTCCGCCAGCTGTTTTACGTCGCTGAAGGGTGCCAGGTGGTGGTCACGGCTCATGGCCTGCCAGGCGAGGGTCTGGGAATTCTTCTGGGTCATGTTCATCTCTCTTTATTTATTCAAAACAGCAAATGATCAGGCGAATGCTTTCAACATCGGCTCGCGCAGGGCCGCGCGTTGTCGACAGGCTTTGCCGAATGTTTGGAAAATGGTCAGGTAATGCGGGTTATCCAGCACCTTGAACTCCGGGTGCCATTGAACGGCCAGCGCAAAACTTTTGCTTTTTTCAACCGAGATGGCTTCTACCAAACCATCGGGAGCAACAGCTTCAACTCTTAAACCCAGGGCCAATACATCTATGCCTTGGCCATGAATCGAATTGACATCGATAACCGCCGGCAGACCCATGCCTTGCATCAAGCCGCCAGGCTGCACGTGAACGTGATGGCGGAAGCCATATTGCTGGTCGATCGACTCGTCCTGGCCTTCGCGATGGTCCATGAACCGGCCGGTCTCGTGGACCTTCTGGTGCAGGGTGCCGCCCAGCGCCACGTTCATTTCCTGGAAACCACGGCAGATGCCCAGCACCGGCACGCCCGCGGCAATGGCCGCGCGCATCAGCGGCAAGGTGGTGGCGTCCCTCGCAGGGTCGTGCTGGGTACCCGCGGCGCTGGCCGGGCCGTTGTAGTGGAAGGGTTCGATATTGGACGGCGAGCCGGTGAAGATCAGCCCGTCCACGGTATCGAGGATGTCGTCCGCATCAACCAGCTCGCCCAGGCAGGGAATGACAATCGGCAGTCCGCGCGCTGCGTTCTTTGCAGCGCGAATATATTTCTCGTTAATAGTCTGGGCTGCGTGCTGCTCAATCATGTTGGTGCATGCGGTGATGCCGATAACAGGCACGCGTGGCATATAGGTCATCCTCCGGCAAAACAATATTTCGAGTGGTATTCAAATTGGCTGATAACGGGTGTGGAAAAGCGCTCTCGCTATTGAGTTATGCAAGAGTCATCGGTACTTGCGGGTATTGATTTAATTCAGCAGGTCCAACTTTTCCTTTCGCGGCAGCGCATCACCCATTCAATTGAATACCCAGAGCACGCGGGTGAGCCGGTCCGTCAGGTTGGCGTAGCGGAACTTGGCGTGGGGTTGCAGCTGAAAACTGTCATCGGCGTGGAGCGTCACCGCGTCGGCTTCGTCCAGCCAGACCGTCAGCTCGCCCTCCAGCACGAAGCAGCCCTGTTCCGATCGGTCGCTCAAATACGCTTCGCCGCTGCTGGCACCGGGTTCGAGGCGACTGTCTAGCATGGAAAAACCACCGGAGATGGACGGCGACGCCAGCACGTCGGTAATGCCGCCACCCAGATACAGCGTGCGCCGTTCCTGCGGGCGAGTGACCCAGTGGAGGTCCCGTGGCTTTTTCAGGTTGTAGAAATAGGCGGTCGACACCCCGAGGGTTTCACTGATGGCGGTCAGGTCCGCCACCGTTGGCCGCGAGACACCCCGTTCGACCTGCGACAGGAAACCGAGCGAGCGGTCGATGCGTTCGGCCAGCTCGGCCAGCGTCAGCCCCCTGAACTTGCGCAGGTCGCGGATCAGGATCGCCAGACCTTCGACTTCTTCTTGCATCTTCATGAGGGGTTCCGTGGGCGAGGGTGTCTGTGAAATTTCACATAAATTATTTCATGAAAATATACATTATTATTTTCACGAGGCAAGCCCTTGCGATCAGAGGGGACGAAAATGCGGGAGCGCGCCGGTTGAAGGACCCGCGCCAGTCAGGCGTGCCAGGAGGGAGTGATGCGCTGGCCCGACGCAGCGTTGAATGTGCGTTTGGCGTTCGATGCTGCAGGTGCGGATTGGGCGGGGAAGGCCGCGCCGGCAAGCTGGAAATCCGTGCCGGCGCAGAAATGAAAAAGGCCGCACCCCATCGATACGGCCTTTACCTCGGCGCTGTCCTGGAGGGCATTGCCTTGGCGAGGAGAGTTTGGCGGATTCGTTCAGGGGATGGGGGCCAAGCGAGAAAACTTCTCGGGATGGGCGAAAGGAGAGATGGCTTCTTTCGGCCCCCAGGCTGCCGTTCGCCAAGGGAATTGCTTTAGCTGTCGCTTCTTCGCACGAACGACAAGAATCCTTCTTTCTCAATGCTCTTCGACATCGGCTTTTCATCGAATCAATCAAGTAATCGCTCTGTTCAGGCCACCCAGCGTAGTCCGGCGACACTCAACAGGATCAAGCCGATCCAGACAAGTTTCCACAACGATACTGCATCACCCAACCAATACATTCCGACGATGGCTGTGCCGGCAGCGCCTATGCCGGTCCAGACCGCATAGGCGGTTCCAACGGGCAGCACCCGTAACGCCATCGTCAACAAGGACAAACTGCCGGCCAATACTACGACCGTGCCGGCCAGCAGCCAGGGCCGTTCAAGGCCATTTGCAGATTTCAACCCAACCGCAAAGAGAATTTCCAGGAATCCGGCAACGATCAGCAGCAGCCAGGATGTGTTGTAAGTCATTCGATGAAACCTATCTGGGTAAAAAAAAGCGAGCCGATGAAGGCTCGCCAAAGAGAGGTAAAAGGCTAGTTGGCCAACAGTTTGCCGCTGAACAGGCTGTTCAGGGTTTTCACCATCAGCACGGTCAGCGCCACAGTGAGAAACAGCAGGATCACAGCAGCGATTACCGTCAGCACGGTGTTGTCGTGGGCATGTGCATATCTCAGCGCCGCATTGCTCAGGGCCGCGATGGGAAAGCTGATTGCCCACCACGAAGGGGCAAAGGGCACATCGCGACGGAACACTTTGAAGCTCAGCACCACGAACAGGAACAGGCCGAAATAGAACAACACGCTGGCAAACTGGTCGATCTGACCGAACACGTTGGTGTACGCCAGGAAACCTACTTCAAACGGCGCAATCAGGACCATCAGCGAAGGAACCATGCCTTTGGCGAGCACTGCCTCATGCGTCAGTCGCGAAAAGATCCGGGTGAAGAAAACCAGTGCCAGTACCGCTCCCACGGCGAGGGCAAACAGGTTGAATTCAGCGACCCAGGCCATTGGCATGTGCGCACCGGTTACCGCGATATCGAGGGTGGCAACTCCAGGAATCAGCCAGGCAGGTACGGCATTCGACGAATCCTGGTTGCCCGACAAGAGACGGGAGACTACGAGGCCTGCGAGCAACACCGTCAGTGCGCTACCCAGTATCCAGAGCGCCTGTCCGAGTAACGCGTTGTGGGGCGCCGCGACTGCCGAAAGCAGCAACAGTGCAATGGTGACGGTGCCAAAAAAGTTGCTGGCGATCGGATGGCCGAACTCGGCCCTTACCGCTTCTGGATGTTTCACCCATTTTGCCAGGTAACTTAAGGTCAGCAGCACGAACACCAGGCCGGCCAAGGCGCCAATCGCTTCACCCAGCGCGCCGCCGACGCCGTAGTACTGGCCGCTCAAGCGCCAGGCCAGTCCCAGGCCGGCCAAACCCATGACTGATCCGAACAAATTGATAGGCAGGTTTTTGATCGATGTCTTGCTGGTGGTGACCGCTTGAGCAACATCGGTGGTGGGGGGGTATACAGTGTTCATGGCAGTCTCCCGTTTGACTGAATTTGCTGTTGGAGATATTTTCAGCCAAACATGCACTGGCTGAAATAGTCGCAGTGCGACGTATTCAGCCAATGACTCGACGGGGACAGACATCATGCGCATAACCCTCCTGGCATTCCCCCGTGTGCAGTTGCTGGACGTAATCGGGCCGGCCGACGTCTTCGCCGAAGCGGCCAAGCAACTGGGCAATCCGCGCGCCTATCGGGTTGAAGTCATTGGTACCGTCAAGGGGATGATCAAAGGCTCGAACGGATTGAAGCTGGCCATCGACGAAACGTTCGAAACCTATAAAGGCAAGATCGACACCTTGCTCGTGGCGGGCAGCCCACACATCGATGAAATTGCGCGGGACCCTGCACTGCAAGATTGGCTGCGTCGGCAAGCTAAATCCGTACGTCGTATTGGATCAGTCTGTAGCGGAGCATTTCTGCTGGCCGCTACTGGTCTTCTCGACGGGCGCCGCGTTACCACCCATTGGAATTCCAGCGCGAAACTCGCGAAGGAGCATCCGCAAGCACAGGTCGATCCGGATAGCATCTTTATCAAGGATGGCAACATCTACACTTCGGCCGGCGTTACCGCGGGCATGGACTTGGCTTTGGCATTGGTCGAAGAAGATTACGGCCGAGAATTGGCGCTCAGCGTTGCCCGTGAAATGGTGATGTTCTTCAAACGACCTGGCGGGCAATCGCAGTTCAGCGCGCAACTGGCAGCGCAAACCGCCGAACGTAGCGTTATCAGAGACGTGCAGGATTATGTGGTAACGCACCTGAAGGCCGACTTGAGCGTTCCCAGCCTGGCCGCGCGCGCCGGTATGAGCGAGCGCAACTTCGCCCGAACCTTCAAGGCCGAAGCCGGCTCGACCCCGGCCGAATTTGTCGAACTGGCGCGCATCGATGCGGCCAGGCGGCTGATCGAAGACTCCGACGTATCACTCAAACGCTTGGCCGATACAGTCGGCTATGCCAATACGGATGGGTTCAGAAGGGCTTTTATGCGCCGTCTTGGGGTGGGCCCAAGTGATTATCGAAAGCGTTTTTCCTCGGGGTGATGTGACTTCATCGTGCGCTTCTGGCTGTTCTCTGCCCGCTGCAACAGGCCGCAGTCGACCCAAGGTCCGCAGGGCCCCGCAGTAACCCCGCGTTGGAATTAGCCTCGTCGATACCCAGCGCCAACAGCATCTGCTCCCGCATCCAGCGGTGCGTTGAAGCTCCGGCGCGGCGCTGCTCAGTTGCATTGCTGCCCGACGCGGCAGGGTGAACGGGTGATCGGAGCCGGCGACTATGAAAGGCGCCCGCGACCTTCGCTATCATCCCTTCCCGATTTCCCTTCGTAATACCCCAGCTGTCAGGAACAGAAGCCATGAGCGCACCCACCTTCCGCATCGCCACGCCAGCAGACACCGACCGCTGCTACGCGATCGAAATCTCGGCCTACGAAGGCGACGAGGCGGCCACCCGCGAGAAAATCGCCACGCGCATCGCGCAGTATCCGCAGGGCTTCCTGATCATGGAGCTGGACGGCGAGGTGATCGGCTTCATCAACTGCGGTTGCGCATACGAAGTCGTCATGTCCGACGAGGCTTTCAAGGAACTGGTCGGCCACGATGCCGAGGCGCCGAACGTGGTCATCATGTCGGTGGTGATCGACCCGGCCCAGCAGGGCAAGGGCTATGCCTCGTTGATGATGCGTACCTTCATCGAGCGCATGCGCGCCCTGCACAAACAGACCATCCACCTGATGTGCAAGGAGCGCCACGTCGAGCTGTATCGCCGGTACGGCTACCAGTACGTGCGCCCGTCCGCCTCCGACCATGGCGGCATGGCCTGGCACGAAATGGTCATGGCGCTGTAGGCGTCAGCTCGCGGCTGCGCTCTGCGCGAAAGCCAGGTGATAGCCGTTGCAGTCGCGCACCCCGAACTCGCGGGAGCCGTAGGGCATGTCCTGCAGCGGCCAGGCGATCCGGGCTTTGTCCTGCACCTTCGCGAAGTAGCCTTCGACGTCGGTGATGTGGAAGTAGAAGGTGCCCGAGCAGGCAGCCGGAGCGGCCCACAGGTCTTGTGCGGTGAAGACGACACGGCAGTCTTCGAGGCGGACGCTGAGGGTCCCTTCGGCGGTTTCGCTCACCTCGAAGCCCAGCGCGTCCCGGTAGTGTTCGCGGGTGAGGTCCAGGTCATTGCAGCGAAGCAGGGCGACTAGCGGCATACGAGCTCCCGAAATGGAATGGTTGGACGATCTTCGTGCGGGAGCATAGCCCGGGCGAGTGCTAGTCCTGGCGTATTTCGCCGCCCGCCAGCCGCTCGGGGAAGCGCTCCACCAGCCAGTCGATGAAGACCCGCAAGCGGTGCGTGACGTGGCGGTTCTGCGGGTACACGACGTGGAAGGGGTAGGGCGCGGGTTGCCACTTCTGCAGGATCTCCACCAGCGCGCCTTCGCGCAGCGCTTGCGCTGCCGCATAGCGAAACGTCTGGATGATGCCGAGCCCGGCGACACAGGCGGCCAGGTGGGCGTTGCTTTCGTTGACGCCTACGCGGTGCTCCAGCTTGATTTCGCTTTTCTCGCCATCGTGCTCGAAGCGGAAGGGGAAGGCCCGGCCGTTGCGGGGGGACAGGTAGGTCACCAGCCGGTGGCCGTTCTTCAGCTCTTCCGGGTAGGCCGGTACGCCGCATTGGCGCAGGTAGCCGGGGCTCGCGCAGGTGATCATCTCGGCGTGGCCGATGTTTCGCGCGACCAGCGACGAGTTGTCCAGCGGCCCGCCGCGGATCGCGCAGTCGACGCTGTCGCTGATCAGGTCCACCGCGCGGTCCGACACACCCAGGTCGATGCGGATGTCGGGGTAGCGCGCCAGGAAATCCGGCAGCAGGGGAATGAGTACATCGCGTGCGGTCGAGCCGCCGATGTCGATTCGCAGATGGCCACGGGGCTTGCCGCGCGCCAGGTTGAAGGACGAGTCGATGTCCTCCAGGTCGCGCAGGATGCGCGTGGCCTTCGCGTAGTAGTCCTGGCCTTCCGGTGTCACCGTGACCCGCCGCGTCGTGCGCTGCAGCAGACGTACGTCCAGGTGCGCCTCCAGCTCCCGCACCAGCTTGCTCAGGGTGGCGTTGGGCATGTCGAGCGAGTCGGCGGCGCGGGTGAAGCTGCCGGCTTCCACGACGCGGGCGAAGGCGCGCATCGCCATCAGCTGATCCATCGAGAAGGGCTCCAAACGGGTTCTTGATTATCCATGTGCATGGATAGTCATTCCATTGTATGCGCTTTTTCGGTTAATCGACGGGCCCTAGAGTAGCGCCATGCCTGACGACGAGCCACGACGAATAGCGATCTCGGCAGACGCGGCAGACCTCTCACATTCAGCTATCTGGAGCTCATCATGAACAAGCAACTCACTGGCAAGATCGCACTCGTCACTGGCGGCAGCACGGGCATCGGCCTGGCCGCCGCCCAGGAGCTCGCCGCCCAGGGCGCGCGGGTGTTCATCACTGGCCGCCGCCAGGCGGAACTCGATGCGGCTGTTGAGGCAATCGGCCCTGCAGCTACCGGCATCCGCGCCGATGCCTCGGTGCTCGCCGACCTGGACGCGGTCTACGCCCGGATCGCCGCAAGCGCCGGCAAGCTCGACATCCTCTTCGCCAACGCCGGCGGCGGCGACATGCTGCCCCTGGGCGCGATCACCGAGGAGCACTTCGACCGCATCTTCGGCACCAACGTGCGCGGCGTGCTCTTCACCGTGCAGAAGGCGCTGCCGCTGCTGACCGATGGCGCCTCGGTCATCCTCACCGCGTCTACTACCTCGGTGCAGGGCACCGCCGGCTTCAGCGTCTACAGCGCGAGCAAGGCGGCCGTGCGCAACTTCGCCCGCTCCTGGGCGCTGGACCTGAAGGACCGCGGCATCCGCGTGAACGTGGTCAGCCCCGGCCCCGTCCGTACCCCGGGCCTCGGCGGGCTGGTGCCTGATGAAGCGCGCCAGGGGCTGTTCGACGCGCTGGCCGCGCAAGTGCCGCTGGGTCGCCTCGGCGAGCCGGAGGAGATCGGCAAGGCCGTGGTCTTCCTCGCGTCCGAGGCATCGAGCTTCGTCAACGGCATCGAGCTGTTCGTCGATGGCGGGATGGCTCAGGTGTAAGCGCCCGCCAGAAACCCGGAAGGGCGGATTCATGCGACTGCTTTCGAGCCGGCTCTCGGGCGGATTCAAGGCAGGGGCATGAATCCGCCCTTTTTGCCTTGTCCGGTTGTGGCCTGAAGCCCGAACGGCACCGGCCCATCAACTTCAGTGCGCGCCCCGGCGCTACCTCAGCGAAGCAATCCCACCCCATCGGTGCAATGCCAGGGGCGCGGAACTGAGCGCCGGCATTCCTTAGCGGCGCGTTCATAAGTCATTCATTCGCATCTCGATAGGCTTGCGCCATCCGAACTTGGCCGCAGCTGAAGCGAAGCTTCGTTTTGCACGCATCGAGACAATCGTCGGGGGCTGGAAGCGGTGTATGTCCAAGGACTTCCTCCGCCCACGCAATGCCTTGCACAAGGGAAAATACGACATGACGAAAATGACCACTCACGACTGGCTCAACAAAGTGCCTGAAGTGACTCTGGCCTTCTGGGTCATCAAGATCATGTCCACCACGGTGGGCGAAACTTTCGCGGACTTTCTTGCCGTCGACGCCGGGCTTGGCCTTGGAATAACGAGTGCGGTCATGGCTGCACTGCTGGCCGTTGCATTGGTCGTCCAGGTTCGCGGCCGCACCTACACGCCGTGGATCTATTGGCTGTCGGTAGTGCTGGTCAGCATCGTCGGAACGCAACTGACCGACATCCTCACCGATGTGCTGGATGTCAGCCTCTACACAAGTACCGCAGTCTTCTCCGGGCTCCTGGTAGTCAACTTCGCGGTCTGGTACGCGGTGGAGAAGAACCTCTCCATCAGGGAAATCATCACGCCCCGTCGCGAGCTCTTCTACTGGACGACGGTGCTCTGCACCTTCGCATTGGGCACCGCCGCCGGCGATCTCGCGACCGAGGCGCTGGGCCTGGGCTTCACGCTCGGTGCCATGATCTTCGCCGCTCTAATCGCCTTGGCCGGTGTCGCCTGGCGCTACGGCCTCAACGCCGTGCCCGCTTTCTGGGTCGTTTACATCCTGACCCGCCCGCTGGGCGCCTCGCTGGGCGACCTGCTGACTCAAGCGCACAAGTACGGCGGACTGGGTATCGGGGCGACTTGGACCAGCGTGATCTTCCTCTGCGTAATCGTTGTTCTGGTGGCTGCCGCGCAGTTCGCCGCCAACAGCAGAAAACAGCTTTCTCAATAACTCTTCTGGCTTTGGTTGGAAATGAACATGAATGTTTTCAAGAAAGTGATCTGTAAAGCGTCGCTCGCCTCGGCCATTGCATTGCTCAGCCTGGCGGCGGCCTGCTCGAAACCGGCGGAGCCGCCGAAGCCCGGCACCGATCTGCAGAGCGGTGCGGCCCAGCACGCCGCTTCCAAATTGGGCGATCTGTCCGAGTTCCGCGTCATTGCCAGCGACGTTGCCGCGCTGGTGGACAAGAACGAACTGGAGAACGCGAAGCACCGAATCAAGGACCTGGAGTCGGCGTGGGACGAGGCGGAAGCCGGCCTCAAGCCGCGCGCTGCGAGCGACTGGCATGTGCTCGACAAGGCCATCGACCGCGCGCTGGATGCGTTGCGTGACAGCAGCCCGCAACAGGCCAACTGCAAAGCCGCCATGTCGGACCTGCTGCAGGCTTTCGACAGCCTTCAGGGCAAGGCCTGAGCTACACAAAAGCTCCCTGAACGAGCGGTGCTGAGTGCTTGATCCGCGAGCGGGGCGAGCATTGCGTCATCGCATGCCAGCCGCTCGCTCGGGATCGCTCAGGCCGTGGTGCTCACCGAAGTACCGCTGGTGCTGCTGCCGGATTCCGTCAGCGCTTCTGCATAGGCGGAGTAGGCCGCTGCCACTGCCGCGGATGCGGTCGAAACGCGCGCTTGCGCGGCTTGCTCCGCGACCTGTCGAGTCTGCTTCTCCTCAGCGGTTTCATTGCCGCTGCCCTTGTCGACTTTCGCCAGTTCCTGCTCGGCTTCCTGCAGTTCTTTCTGCGCCTGCTCGATGGCCTGTTTCAGTTTTTCCAGCGTGCTGTCGGAGGAACTGCTGGAGCTGCCGCTGCTCGCTCCGGCTGCGCCTGCTCCCCCAGCGCCACCCGCGCTCTGCGTCGAGCCGCTCGCATTGGCCTGGGTCGTGCTCGTGGCATCGGACGTGGTGCTGCCATCGTCATTGGTCGAGGTGGTGGCGGTAGAGGAAGAGGCCGAGGAAGTGGGGTAGCTGATGTTGATGTTGCTCAGGGAGCTGATGCTGGACATGGGGCGATTCCGGCTGATGGTCGACCCCTGAAGTGGCGGCCATCGGGCGAAAACGTTGAGGGTGATTTGTTATCGACTTGGTATCGAAGCGGATACCTGCGCCCGGCGCGTGAAGCGATTTCGACGCCCAGGGGAGTAGGGCGCATGAGCCCGCCCGGGGCCTGCACCCTACAAGTGCCGACGCTGCTCAGATCAGCTGGTCGATGAGTACGGCGTTGCTGTAGATCAGGCTGCCGTCGCTGGCGCGGTGGCCGACCAGGTGGAACTGGCCGCGCTCGTCGCGGCCCAGGTAGACGCGCAGCTGGCAGTCGGTCAGGGGCCCGTAGCCTTCGGGCATCTGCAGTTCGAGGGTGCTCATGTCGACGTCCACCCAGCATTCCTTTTCATGGGTGCGTTGCAGCTCTTCCTCGGCTTGCTCCAGGCGCCGGTGGTCGGTGCCGCTGAGGTAGAAGTGGATGTCCTCGATGGGCGTCGAGCGCGCGTCGGGGCTGGTCTTGCACCAGCCTTCGATGGTCAGGGTGCTCATGGCGTGGCCTCCCGTTCGACGGCGGACAGGGTTTTGCCCGGCCTTCAGAGTTTTCTGACCGAGGCCGGCGTCCAAGATTCGATTTTTCTGCCGGGCCGCCCGCGCCGCTTCCGCCGTGCCGATGCAGGCAACAGCGGTTTGCGCGCAGAACCTAGAACTTCCAGATCGGGCCGTAAGCGCCAACGCAGGCGTTTTCGAGGGCGTCGCGCCGGACGCTGTGCGCATTCACGCCGCCCCATTGGTCGATCTCCAGTACCAATTGCGGGTCGAGTACCTTGCCGCTCTTCAAGTGCACGCTGTCGTAGATGCGCAGGTTGTTGCCCGCGTTGACCACGCGGGATTCCATCCAGGCTTCAGGTTCGCTCCCTTCATGGAGGCGGGCGAGGAGGGCGTTGTAGAGCGGAAGCTTGCGGCCATCGCTGGATTTGCAGTCGATGTTGATCTTCCTCACGGTCGCCTCGGCCTGCGGTGAACTGAAATGCAGCCGTGGGCCGAAATCGCGCTGCAGCTTCTCCACGTAACTCGGCCCTGCCACAGGGCCGGGGGCCTGTGTCGATGGGGCAAGCAGCTTTCGGGTCGGCGTGGCCGGCGGCTGTTTGGCCAGGGCGTTTTCGCAGGCTGTTCGGCTTTTGTAGAAGCGGTAGGCAAGCGTTTCGCCGGTGGGTTTGTAGGTCGCCGAGGCAACCAGGACGGCGCCATCGTCGCTCAGCTTCGAGGTTTGCCGGTCATAGCTGCCGGCATCGCCCCAGATTCCATCGGGCAGCCCTTGCGGCCATTCGTGGCACTGCGGTGGCGCGGCGTTCCGGCGCAGTTCGTAGACCCGCCCCTGCAGGAAGTCCGTGGGCGATTGGGCACTTGCGGTAAAGGACAGGAGTGCAGTCACGGACATGCACCTGGCGATGATCGTTGGCGTCCGATTCACGCAGCGTCTCCTTGTTGACCCATCCAGCCTTGGATTGGGCATTTGGGCTTGGAGGGATTATGGCCCTTGCCAGGATCGACGTTGTTCGCAACGGAGCAAAAACCGGCGCCGTTTTCTGCGGTGGTTCACCTCTGGCACCAAGGCAGCGGCCTGCGCATGGGCGTGAATCCGGGATTGGCTATTCGAAGGGTTGCCGAATTCTCATGAAGTCATGCAAGCATAGTAAATAGAAGTTATTTGATTCGGCACGTAAGTTGGTTCTTCACTCGTGCAATTCTAATTATTTCTCTCTCCGCAAAATATATTTTAATCGGTAAAACACTATTACCCAATAGTTTGTGAATCCCCGTATTTCAAGGGCTGCGCAGGTGTATGGCTATTGGGTTTTCCTGGTGCGGAAACTTTTCTAGTTGCTTTGACATCGTTCTGAAATATTCGAAAAACAATATTCCGCCGCAGTTTGGGGACAAGGACTTCGCATGAGTCGGAGCTTTGCGAGAACCAAACTTCTTGGGCGGAAAGTGCCGCCTTTCTTGATGATCAGGAGAGTCTTGATGCGTAGTATTTCTGCACTGAGCGGTATGGGGATTTGTACGGGGGCGCTGCTCGTCCTGAGCGCTCCGGCACATGCAGGAGTCGATGCCAAGTTGCTGGAGATGCTCAAGAGCAACGGCTCGATCACCGCCGCTCAGTACTCCGAGCTCAAGGGCGAACTGGAGCGGGAGAACCAGGTTGCCGCCGAGCAAGCCAAGGCTGCCAAGGCCAAGAGCGACCAGATGAGCGCCTTCGAGCAGAGCCTGGCCTGGGCCGCGAAGACCCAGGTGAAGGGCGACGTGCGTGTTCGCCAGGAAACCGTGCATGCACAGAACAGCGGCACCAAGGGCGACCAGAACCGCCAGCGCATCCGCGCCCGGGTCGGCTTCTACAGCCAGATCAACCCGCAGGTCGACACCGGCATCCGCATCGCTACCGGCAGCGGCGACGACGCCCGCTCGACCAACCAGAGCATGGACAACTACTTCGACAAGAAGCAGCTGTGGCTGGACCAGGCGTACATCGACTTCCACCCCACCGCGATCAAGAACCTGCACCTGATCGGCGGCAAGATGAACCAGCCCTGGGTCAGCGAAGGCGACATCATCTGGGACGGCGACATCAACCCCGAAGGCTTCGCCGCCACCTACAAGTACCCGCTGGGCGGTAGCGCCGAACTGTTCGGCAGCGCCGGCTACTTCAACCTGAAGGACAACGTCGATGGCGACGGCTACGCCTTCCAGCATGACCTGCGCCTGTACAGCGGCCAGCTCGGCACGCGCTTCGCGCCCATCGACGGCGTCAAGGCGACCCTGGGGGCGAGCGTCTACGCCTACGACAACGGCGACAACAGTGCTTGCGGCACCTCGACCACCACGCCGTGCCAGCTCTCCGCCAACGGCAACACCACCAAGGACTTCCGCCTCTACGAAGGCTTCGGCCAGCTGGACTTCGCCAACCTGCCGATCCCGCTGTCGCTGTACGGCCAGTACGTGGTCAACGAGGCGACCAATAGCAACCAGGACACTGCCTGGCTGACCGGCGCCAAGTCGAAAGTGGGTGATTTCAGCTTCGACTACAACTACCGCGACGTTCAGCGTAATGCGGTAGTCGGGGCCTTCACCGATTCGGACTTCGCCAACGGCTATACCGCCTCGCGCGGTCACAAGTTCAAGGTGGGTTACGACATCGACAAGAACTTCGCCTTGGGCGCCACTTACTACATGGCCGAATCCGACGCCGCCAGCGGCACGCGCAAGGATGCCAATATCGATACGCTGCAACTGGATCTGGAAGCCAAGTTCTAATCGCTTCCTTCTGTAATACCGCTCCGCCAACGCCTGATATCAAGCGTACGGTTTCAGTATCCAGCTGAAATCGACAAGGACTCTCTTTGCCTGACTTTCAAAGTTTGTGGAGAGAGTCGGCGGAGCGCTGCTGGTAACTTCATCATCCGTTTTTCCCCTTGGCCGTCACAGCGACCCCATGCGCTTTGGCGGCCTGTTTTATTCTGGCGTTGAGCACTCAGGGCGCAACTTTCGGCAGGACGCCAGCCGGCCAGTCGATCAGTAGGTTATTTCCACCGATCGCCCAAATGCATTGGTCAGGGTCCTGTGGGCACTGGCCGCTTCGCCGATCAGTCGCTCGAATTCGACGCGTTGTGCGGGCGTGATCGGAATCGTGACGCGGTGAAGAAATTCCAGCAGGCGCTGATGCGCGGCAACCGATTCCGCCATCAGGCGCTGTTTGTCGCAGGCGTCCTCCATCGCTGACCCTCCTACTTCGCAACTAGCTGGAGTTGATTGGCGTGCGTTTCACGGACAGCGGGTGATTCTTCCTTCCTGGATCTCGGCGGCGAAGACGTCGAGGGAGTCGGCATCGATCTCCAGCTGCACGGCGGCCGCTTCGAGTTCGCTGGCCAGCCAGTCCTCCGCCACGTACTTGGAAACCTTGCGCAGCAATTCGGCTGCCGCGGCATTGTTGAAAGCCGTGGTGCGAATCGTGCGGCGAAACTGCTCAGTCATTGCGCTCACTGTTCAGCTCCCGATGAGGACACTCCAAGAGGAAATAGCTGATGAATACAGTCGGGATTAGGGCCGGCTTCGCGAACGGACGAATTGCAGACGGAATCCGATCAATTACAGCCGCTCGTACCAGGTCGTCGGATGACGCTACCGCCGCGTGCCACTACATTGCCTTCACGCATGACCAGGTATTCATTAGAAAAAACAAGGTGGTATGTGCCATGCGACAGAAGATCTGCAGCAAGATCGGGAACTGCGTACTTATCGTCGAAACCCAGGATGTCATTCGTTTCGCCGCTGAAGACAAGTACATCGTCGCCCACACGCTGACGAAGAGTGTGTGTTTCGAAGGGACGCTGAAGGCTCTGGAAGAGGAGTTCGCTGCGGATTTCGTTCGTATCCATCGCAGCCATCTGGTGCGCAGGAGCGAGTTGCTCGGTCTTCGCTGGAATGGCTATCTGGCCAGCGTTTCGCTCCGGGGATGCGAGGAGCGAATACCGGTGGCCCGACCTCGATGCGCGTATGTGCGATCCCTGATCGAGGGCCCGCCGGTCAGCACCCTGCGCATTCGGCAAGTGGGCTCAGCCATTGGGGAGCAGGCGCATCTGATCGAGGCCAGCAACGGCTACGAACCGCTTCTGTGCTTCAGCGGCGGGGAGTGGTAGCCAGCGCCGGCGATCAGAGCCGCATCATCGGCAGCGGGCTCAGCGGGTGCTTGAGGGTGCGTTTGCCGGTCAGTTGCAGCAGGCGCAGGTGGAAACCCGCGGCAGGAAAGGCAGCGTGGAGCTTGCGCAGAAAGTCTCGCGCCAGCCCCGAAGACAGTATCCCCAATGACACGTCGGCCCAGTCGGCGCGCCTGAACGCCTCGACCAATCGGCCGCCTTCGCCCCTGAACGGGGTGATCTTGTGGTGTTGCTCGATCATCGACTCGATTTCCGCCGTGTCCACCGGACATCCCTTCGCCGCGATCCAGTCCCGCGCCAGCCGCCGGGATGGCGCGAGGTAGTCGAAGGTGTCGTCGGTCCAGATGCCCAGGTCGTGGAAAGCGGCTGCCAGGCTGATCGTGCGCGTCAGTCGTTCGTCTTCGTCAGAGCCCGTGACCATCGCCAAGCACAGGTTGGCGATGCGATAGGCGTGGTTGCGGTAGGCGGTGAAGTCGCGCCCCAGCTGGGCCGCGTGGAAATCCAGCACTTCGTCCAGAAGGGGGAGCTGGTCCCTCACTTCAAGGGGTGTGGTTCCAAGCATTGGCCTTTCTCCTTCTGTGAATTTGCGGCCACTCGAAGAAGCGAAATGCAACGGAACCCAGGCCTTCGCGACTTGCATCGGATCCGTATTCGGCTCGGTTGCCCATGGGCAGTCTAGTCGCTGGCAGGGCAGCCCCATGGTTGCCCTGCCGGTCGCCCTCAATAGGTGATGCACACCGATTTGCTTTCGGTGAAGCCTTCGATGGCCGCGCGGCCGAATTCGCGGCCGATGCCCGATTGCTTGAAGCCGCCGAAGGGCAGGTTGGGGTCGAGCGGGACGTGGTTGTTGACCCAGACGGTGCCGGCCTCGATGCGCGGGATCAGGTCCATCACCTTGCCCAGGTCGTTGCTCCAGATGCTCGCGGCCAGGCCGTAGGGGTTGTCGTTGATCTGCGCCACGGCGACGTCGAGGTCTTCGTATTTCAGCACCGAGAGCACCGGGCCGAAGATTTCCTCGCGGGCGCAGGCCATGCCGGCGTTAACGCCGGCGAGCACGGTCGGCTCGACGAAGTAGCCGGGCAGCTCCGGGCGGTTGCCGCCGCAGACGATGCGCGCGCCCTGGTCGCGGGCCACCTGCAGGTGCTGCAGCACGCTTTCCTGCTGGCGGCGCGAGACCAGCGGGTTGATCTGCGCCTGCGGGTCCATGCCCGCGCCTATCTTCAGTTCCGCGACCTGGGCACCAAGGCGTTCGACGAAGGCATCGTAGCAGCTCGCGTGGACGAAGAAGCGCGAGGCTGCCGCGCACACCTGGCCCTGGTTCAGCAGGCCGCCGCCGATGGCGCCGGCCACGGCCTTGTCGAGATCGGCGTCGGGCAGCACCAGCATGGGGTTCTTGCCGCCCAGTTCGAGGGTGAAGCGGGTCATGTTTTGCAGCGCCGTGCCGCCGACCTGCTTGCCGACTTCGGTGGAGCCGGTGAAGGACACCTTGCTCACCAGCGGGTGCGCCACCAGCGCCGCGCCGGCCACCGAGCCGCGGCCCAGCAGCACGTTGAACACGCCGGCGGGGATGCCCGCCTGGATTGCCAGTTCTGCCAGGCGCAGCACGGTCAGCGGGGTTTCGTCAGCGGGCTTGATGACGATGGTGCAGCCGCAGGCCAGCGCCGGCATCACCTTCCACAGCGCGATCATCATCGGGAAGTTCCACGGCACAATGCCGGCCACCACGCCCACCGGCTCGCGGCGGGTGTAGGCGTTGAAGCGCGCACCGGCGGGCATGGGGATGGAGACGTCGAGGGTCTGGCCTTCGATCTTGGTCGCCCAGCCGGCCATGTAGCGCATGTAATTGACGGTGGCACCGACCTCGATCGCGCGGGCGATGTGGATCGACTTGCCTTGGTTGAGGCTTTCCAGCTGGGCCAGTTCCTCGCCGTGCTGTTCCACCAGGTCGGCGAAGCGCAGCAGGGTGCGTTCGCGCTCGGCCGGCGCCAGGCGGCTCCAGGCGCCGGAGCGGAAGGCGCGGTGCGCCGACTGGACGACGGCCTCGACCTGCGCGAGGTCGGCCTGGCAGGTTTCCGCCAGGGCGCTGTCGTCGGCCGGGTTGCGCAGCACGCGCACGGCTTCGTCGCCCTGCGGGCGTTGCTCGCCGTCGATGAAGGAGGCGTGGCGGCGGGCGAGGAAGGCTTCGACGCTGGCGAGGGGTTGGATCAGTTGGCTGGTCATGGGGTGGCTCCCGAAACGAAGTAGGCGTTCAGGCTATCCAGGCCGCCGCAGGGGCGGCTTGTCTGAGCCTGCCAGCGGCGCATGACCCGGGCTGCCGGCCCTGGCAGCCAGCAACAAATTCGCCGGCAGCCGTGGGCAAGAACCGGCCGGCGCGCAGGCGCAGAGTGTTTGGCAAGATTCACCGGACCGCGTCCTGCGCCGGTGCCGGTGGATCGCGGCCCGCTTCCACAACAATCGGCCGCGCCGTCGTAGCGGGGCTCCGCCCCTTGATGCCTAAGCCCACAAGAATCGAAAACATCTGCTTAGAGGCCCACCAAGATGTCGATCAACCACAAGCTCAGCGAGCACCTGCAACGCGGCTCGGTCGGATTCCCCACCGCGCTGGCCAGCGCCATCGGGCTGATCATGGCCAGCCCCGTCATCCTCACCGCGACCATGGGCTTCGGCATCGGCGGCAGCGCCTTCGCCGCGGCGATGCTGATCGCCATGCTGATGATGCTGGCGCAGTCCACCACCTTCGCCGAAGCCGCCTCGGTGCTGCCCACCACGGGTTCGGTGTACGACTACATCTCCTGCGGGATGGGGCGCTTCTTCGCCATCACCGGGACCATCGCCGCCTACCTGATCGTCCACGTCTTCGCCGGCACCGCCGAGACCATCCTCTCCGGGGTCATGGCGCTGGTGAACTTCGAGCACCTCAACACCCTGGCCGAGTCGGCCGGCGGTTCCTGGCTGCTGGGCGTGGGTTTCGTGGTGGTGTTCGGCATCCTCAACGTGTTCGGCGTCAACGCCTTCGGCAAGGCCGAGGTGGTGTTGACCTTCGGCATGTGGACCACGCTGATGGTGTTCGGCGTGCTCGGCCTGATGCAGGCACCCGCGGTGCAGCTGGACGGCTGGTTCGGCGCCTCGACCGTGGGCACCGACCTGCAGACCGTGCTGTCGCTGGTGGGCATGGCGATGTTCATGTTCGTCGGCTGCGAGTTCGTCACCCCGCTGGCGCCCGACCTGCGCAACTCGGCGAAGGTGATGCCGCGTGCGATGGCGCTCGGCCTGGTGGGCGTTGCGGCGTGCATGTTCATCTACGGTGCGGCGATGAAGCGCCAGGTGGAGAACGTGCTGCTCGATGCCGCCGCCGGCGTGCACTTGCTCGACACCCCCATGGCCATCCCGAAATTCGCCGAGCAGGTGATGGGGCACGTCGGTCCGCTTTGGCTGGGCCTGGGCTTCCTGTTCGCCGGCGCCGCCACCATCAACACCCTGATGGCCGGCGTGCCGCGGATCATGTACGGCATGGCGGTGGACGGCGCGCTGCCGAAGTTCTTCACCTACCTGCACCCGCGCTTCAAGACCCCGGTGATCTGCATCCTGGTGGCGGTGCTGATTCCGTGCGCCCACGCGCTTTGGCTGCGCGGCAACACCGACCACATCATGAACCTGGTGCTGGCGGCGGTCTGCGCCTGGGGCGTGGCCTACCTGCTGGTGACAATCTCGGTGGTCAGCCTGCGCATCCGCCGCCCGGACCTGCCGCGCGCCTATCGCTCGCCGTGGTTCCCGCTGCCGCAGATCGTTTCCAGCGTCGGCATCCTGATCGGCATGTGGTACATCACCCCGCCGGGCATGAACCCCGCCGACATCTACGTGCCCTTCGCCGTGATGCTCGGCCTGACCGCCGTCTACGCGCTGGGCTGGACCCTGCTGGTGCAGAAGGTCAACCCGTTCCGTCCTGTGCCGGTGGAGGAGGTGCTGGAGAAGGAATTCCGCAACGAGCCGGGCATCCATTCCAGCGAGTTCTACGGCCATGCTTCCAAGGCTGTCTGACTGGTGGAACCAGGCACCCTCGGGCTATCGCCCGGGGGTGACCCTGGAGCAGGCGCGGCGCAACCTCGGTGGCCTGGCGTTCGAGGCGCTGGCGCCGGGGGCAGGGCGCTTCGCCACGGTGGACGGCGGCCTGGTCTTCGAGCTGCACGAGAAGCCGCAGGCGCAGTTCCTCATGCACCTGGTGCTGACCGAGTTCGTCGTCGAAGGGCCGGCACTGGGCGACGAGGCGGCGACCCTGGAGCTGCGCCATACCGGCGCCCTGCGCCGCCAGGGCATCGCCTGCAAGGTGCGCGACGGCGATGCCGCGCTGGGCGAGAGACTCGCCGAGCGCCTGGCGCAGGACGAGCACCTGCAATGCGCATTGCTGCCGCTGGACTTCAAGCGCCTGCAGCTGCAGCGCACCGCCGGTCGCTGGACCATCCGCCTGGAGCACATGGCGGCCAGCGAGGTGGTCAACCGCCTGCCCAACTTCCGCCGTTACCTGCGCCTGAGCCGCGAGCAGCGCGACTACCTGCTGCGCGCGCTGTTCCACTTGCGCCGGGTGCTGGGCGACTTCTGAGAGCGGTTCGCCGCTCTCTTTTCATTTACAGGTTATCGAGCGCGACTGGCATCCGATTTGCGTAGGAAAGGGCTGTCAGAAATTCGTTGCGAGCAAATAGATAACATGTTAACTGTTTTGCAACAAAAACAAGGCCACCCCATGGAGGTGCGTATGCAAGCCCAACACGCGGCACGAGTCGGACTGGAAGGCTGGAGCGCGGCCCTGCGCTCGATCTGCGGTCAATTCGAGACCGAGTTGGCCTTCAGCCGCTCGCTGTTCATCGGCGAGATCCACGCGCAATCGCACTCCGGCCTGACCATGGCGCACCTGCGCACCAATGCCGGGCTGATCGCCCGCAAGCGCCTCAATGCGGACCAGGACGACGACCGTCACTGCTTCCTGATCAGCCAGCGCAGCGGCTTCTCGCAGATCAGCCAGAACGGCGTGAACATCCAGCTGGCCCCCGGCGAGTTGCTGCTGATGGATTCGGTGGGCAGCTGCGAGATCAACCCCTTCGGCCTAATCGAACACGCCTCCCTGCACCTGCCGCGCGCGGCAGTGGAGAAGGTGCTGCCGGGGCGCAGCAAGTTCGGCAAGGTGTCGTCTTCGTGCGCCAGCGGGCGCATGCTGCACCTGCTGGTCGACCAGCTCTGCCGCGAACCGGAGTCGACCCAGCACGGCGCCGAGAGCGAGGCATTGGTGAACGCCTTCATCAGCCTGCTGGGCCCGGCGCTTTCCGCCGGCACCCCGGAACCTTCGGGCGGCGTCGCGCTGCAAGGCTCCAACCTGCGCAGCTATGTGCAGAAGGTCATCGACGAATCCCTCACCCAACCCAACCTCACGCCGGTCGGCCTGGCGCAGCGCCTGAACATTTCGGTGCGCCACCTGTACCGGCTGTTCGAGGAGCAGGGCGACAGCGTCTGCCGCTACATCCAGCGCGCGCGCCTGCAGCGCAGCGCCGACGACCTGGCCAACCCATTCCTCAAGGGCGAGTCGATCACCACCATCGCCTACAAGTGGGGCTTCACCGACTCGGCGCACTTCAGCCGCGCCTTCAAGAAACACTTCGAGCGTTCGCCCAAGGATTTTCGCGCCGGCGCGCTGCAAGGCGCGGCCTGACGTTGTCTCAGTGCAACTGGTCGACGAGCACGGCGTTGGTATAGATCAGGCTGCCGTCGTTGGCGCGGTGGCCGACCAGGTGGAAGTGGCCGCGTTCCTCGAAGTCCAGGTACACGCGCAACTGGCAATCCTTCAGCGGGCCGTAGCCCTCCGGCACCTCTAGCTCCAGGGTGCTCATGTCGACGTCTACCCAGCATTCCTTTTCGTGGGTCCGCTGCAGCTTTTCTTCTGCTTCTTCCAACCGACGGTGGTCGGCGCCGCTGATGTAGAAGTGGATGTCTTCGATGGGAGTGGACATGGCGTCCGGGCTGGGCTTCCACCAGCCCTCGATGGTCAGGGTGCTCATGGCATGGCCTCCTGCATGATGGCGGGCAAGGTGTTGCCCAGCCTTCAAAAGAGTCAGACCGAGGATCGGCTCCAGCTTCGATTGTCCCGCCTGGCGGCGTGACCGTCATCGCTTTTGCGGCGGACGGTCGGGCGCCGCGCCGGCGCCCGCCGTGGCAGCCGGACGGTCAGTCGGCGAGTTGCTTCGCCAGCTCATGCACACGCTGGCGGAGGAAGGCAGCTGCTTCGCTGCCGGGCTGCTGCAACTGGATGAATTCCAGCAGCGGGTCTTCCACCGCGGTCCGCAGGCCGCTCATTTCCTCCAGCACCGCCAGGCCGCAGAAGGGCACGTAGGCCTCGGCGTAGCCGCCTTCATGGACCAGCACCAGACGCCCGTCGCACAGCTGCTCGGCCGCCTCGCGCAGGCGCGCGGTCATGGCGCGGAAGCTGCCGCTGTGCAGCAGCATGCGAGCCAGCGGATCGACTGCGTTGGCGTCGTAGCCGCAGGCAACGATGATCAGTTGCGGGCGGAAACGCTGCAGCGCCGGCAGGACGATTTCGTCCAGTGCCTGCAGGTAGGCGTCGTGGCCGCTTCCGGCGGGCAGCGGGATGTTCAGGTTGGCGCCCAGGCCTGCGCCGCGGCCGCGGTCGGCGACGCCGCCGTAGCCCGGCGGGAAGCAGTTCTCCTGGTGCAGGGAAATGCTCAGGACGTCGCCGCGCTCCTCATAGATCGCCTGGGTACCGTTGCCGTGGTGCACGTCCCAGTCGATCACCGCCACCCGTTCGAGACCGTGGCGTGCCTTGGCTGCCTCGATGGCGACGGGGATGTTCGCCAGCATGCAGAAGCCCATGGCCTGGTCGGCCAGGCAGTGGTGGCCCGGCGGGCGCGACAGCGAGTAGGCGTTGTCCGCCTCGCCGCGCAGCACGCAATCCACCGCTGCCATGGCCAGGCCGGCGGAGAGCCTGGCGATCTCGTAGCTTCCCGGGCCGATGGGCGCGTGGTCGCCCAGCTCGCCGCCGCCGGCGTCGCTGAGGGCCTTGAAGCGTTGCAGGTAGTGCTCCGGGTGGATGCGCAGCAGATCCTGCTCGCTGGCCGGTTCGGCGCTGCGCAGGTCGAGGCGACGGGTCAGGCCGGAAACGTCCATCAGGCTCTTCAGCCGGCGCTTGCTTTCCGGCGATTCGGCGTGGCCGCCGCCGGCCGGCGGCTGTACCCAGCCGCCCACGGGGAGGAACAGGGCGTGCTGGCTGGCGCTGTGCCAGAGGGTCAGTTCATCGAAGAAGAACGCAGTGCGTCGGCTCATGGGAAGCTCCATTCAGAGGGGTTGGGGCGTGGCGGTAGCCGCGCGCGGGCGGCTGCCGAGGATCAGCGGGAGGGCGAGGACGGTGAGCGCGGCGGCGGCCGGCAGCAGGTTCTGGAAGCTGCCGTCGGCGCCGATCAGGCGCCCGCCGATGGCCGGGCCGAGGGCCAGGCCTGCGCCTATCACCAGGTTGCTCAGGCTCATCAGGCGGCCGCTGGCGTCGAGTTCGGCGAGGCTGGCGAGGATGAACGGCAGGGCGTAGGTCCAGGTGAACTTGAACAGCAGCGCGGCCAGGGCGAAGCGCGCCAGGGGCGGGTCGCCGAGCAGCAGGAGGATGGCCAGGGCCATGAGCGAGAAGCCGGCGACCAACTGGCGTTCGCGACGCCAGCGCTCGCCAATCAGGCTCGCGCAGCCGGCCCCGACGATGCCGGCCAGGGTGGCCACGGCCAGTACCTCGCCGCCGAGGGTGGCGGACAACCCGGCGCGCGCGCCGATGGCACCGACGAAGGTCCAGACGGCGCTAAGGGCGACGTAGAAGCCGAACAGCCCGAGGATTGCCGTCAGCACCTTCCAGCGCGCGGGCGCCGGCTGTTGGCTGCCGCCCCTTGCGACCGCACTTGCGCCGGCCGGGAAGGCGCGCACCAGTGGGAGCGCCAGCAGCATGAGTGCGGCGAGGGCCAGATAGCCTGCGCCCAGGCCGTATGCCTGGTACAGCCGAGGCAGTAAGGCCAGGCCAATGGCGCCTAGCACCAGTTGGCCGAGCACCCAGATGCCGTAGGCGCGGCTGGGGTTGGGCATGCCGGCGGCGCAGGAGAGGCAGAGGATCATCAGCGATCCGCCGCAGAAGGCGCTCAGACCGCGCAGGCCGAGCAACGTGTGGTAGTCGACAGCCTGTGCCGAGGCCAGGTTGGCGAGGATGAAGCCCAGCGCCGCGAGCAGGCCGGCCAGGCGCCAGTCGACGCGCTTCAGCCAGTACAGCGAGGGCAGGGTGGCCAGGCTCATGGCGCCCAGCTCGACGGCGAACAGGTCGCCGATGCGCGCCGGTTCCAGCTGCAGCTGGACGGCCAGTTGGCTGGCGATGGCGGGCGCGGTGAGCAGCACCGCCGGGGTGATCGCGGCGAACAGCACCACGGCCGCCAGCAGAGCCGGCGAGGAATTGCGCGAGAGGGTCATGACGGGGTCCTCAGAATACGTGGACGAAGCGCAGCAGCAGGTTGTCCTGGGCATAGGCGTTGTCGGTGGAAAGTGGTGCGGTCAGGCCGAGCAGTAACTGGTTCTGGGCGTCCAGCCAGTGGCCGACCTCGAAGCCGGCCTGGGTGTAGCGCTGGTGGCTGTCGTCGAGGTCGTGGCCGCCCAGGCGCAGGGCGCCGCCGTCGGCAGCGATGAAGCGCAGCGCGCCGTAGGTGCTGGGGGTGAAGTCGTAGGAGGCGAAGGCTTGCAGGCGGTACAGCGGTTTCTGTTCGAGGGTGGCGCCAAGGTAATCGTCGTTGTCGCCGTAGAGCTGGGCTTCGAGGTTGGCTTCCAGCATCCACTTCTCGCCGACGCCCTGGGTGTAGTTGTAGTTCAGGTCCAGGCTCCAGCGGTTTGCGCCCGGCGAGACGCCCGGATCCTTGGCGTGGTACTCGCCCAGCGGCAGGCCGAGCAGCACCAGCAGGCCGCTGTAGGTACGCGCCTGCGGGTCGTTGATGAAGAACAGCGTGCCGCCCACCTGCGGATCGCCAAGGCCGCTTTCGTGGCTGTGCTCGCTGGCGCCGGGCGTGCGCGCTTCGATGTCGGCGTAAGGCACGATGAACTGCGGGGTACACAGGGTTCCGCAGATGTCGCTGAACCACAGCTGGCGGTAGGCCAGGGCGTTGACCTTGAGGTCGGCCTTGCCGTTGGCGTCGGCGTCGCCGTGGAAGTCCTCGGAACGGGTCAGCGGCAGGTAGGTGACGCCGACCGTGGTGCCGACCGGTGCGGTGACGAAGTCGCGGGCGTTGAGGTCGGCCGCCTGCGCGTGGCCGAGGGATAGTGCGCCAAGGGCGCAGAGCGAAAGGCTTCTGTGCAGTCTCATGGAGGTTTTCTTCTTCTGACGGTGGGGCGAGCGAAAGCCTCCCCGGGCGTCGCGCGCGGGCGCGGCGTCAGGCGTTGGAGGCGGTGGGGAAAGCGGTCGGCGATCAGCCGGGCGGGTGATGCAGCAGTTGCGCGATGCCGGCTTTGCCGTTGACGCCGAGCTTGCTGTAGATGCTGCGGATGTGATGGCGCACGGTGTTCGGCGCGAGGCCCAGGTCGCGGGCGATTTCCTTGTAGGTGCTGCCGCCGCCGAAGCGCTGCGCGACCTCGGCCTCGCGGGTGCTCAGGCGGGCCATGGCTGGGCGCAGGCGGGCGCTGAGTAGCAGCAGGTCGTGCACCGCGGTGGCCTGTAGCTGCAGGTGCTGGCCGCTGTAGCCAGCGGCCGGGTCGACCGCAGTGGGCAGGCAAGGGCCGGTCCACCGCGGCCACTCCCGCAGCAGCAGGCCGACGAAGCCACGCTCGGCGTAATGCAGCATGCCGTGCCGGTCGCACACCGCCAGCGCCAGGGGATTCGGCGCGTCCAGGCGCTCGCGCAGGGCGACCAGCGCACGGATCTGGTTGGCGCCTTCGGCTGCCACCAGATGCGGCATCAACTGGTCGACGAGGAAGCGATCCTGCTCGTCGTAGGGCCGGGCGCCGATGCGCCGGTACAGGCTCAGGTGCAGGCTGAGCTGGGTGCTCGGGTCGATGTGGATGATGCAGAGGAATTCGCCGAAACCGTGGCTCTCGGCCAACCAGCGTAGGCCGGGCGTGCAGTCGGCGGCGCGGGTGTCGATGCGCACCGAGTGACCGGGGTTGGCGTAGACGCGGCTGACGGTGATGTCCTGGTCGAGGATCGCCCGCCAGTCGTCGAGGTAGCTGTCCGGCAGCTGGAACAGGTGGCTGCTGTGCACGTAGGGAAGGTCGTCGACCAGCCCGGCGCGGCCCCACCAGGCCATGTCGAAGTCCAGCAGTTGCTGCAGGCGGCGCATGGCGCTGTCGTGGAAACCGGGCAGGGCGCATTCCTGGGCCAGGCGCTGGAGGTCCAGCACCAGGGTGTTGAATTCGCCGAAGCGGCGCGCGCTGAGCGTCAGGTCTTGGGTGCTGCTCATGGATACCCCTGCTGCGACTTTATTTGTTGTTGTCAGTCATCAGTGAGCGGCCGGGCGTCAGTGCGACGGGGCAGGGCCTTGGAGTCGAGTATCCGCGCCATATGCGCCCCCTGCCATCCTGCAGATGCAGGATGGCAGGGGTATTCGTCAGGTGCGCGCGGCGGTCTCCGGCAGGGTTGCGCCGCCGTCCACCACCAGCGTCTGCCCGGTGATGTAGGCCGCCTGGTCGGAGGCAAGGAAGAGCATGGCGCTGGCGATGTCGTCCGGTTCCCCCAGACGGCCCAGCGGCACGCCGACAGCGATGTTCGCGTTGAGCTGGTCGTCGCCGAGGTTGGCCATGGCCGGGGTACGGATCATGCCCGGTTCCACACCGTTGACGCGCACCTTGCGTGGCGCCAGTTCCAGCGCCGCATTGCGGATGAACCCGTTCACCCCAGCCTTGGACGCCGCGTAATGGCTCAGCCCCGGATAGGCCACGCGTGGCCCGGTCACCGAGGAGGTCGCCAGCACGCAGCCGCCGCCCTGGCGCTCGAACAGCGGCAGGGCGCCTTGCGTCAGCCAGAACAGCGCGCCGAGGTTCACGTCCAGGGTGCGTTGCAGCAGCGTCGGAGTGATCGCCTGGAAGTCCGTCAGCGGGAAGTACGCGGCGTTGTGCACCAGCACGTCCAGTTGCGCCAGGCCGGCGAACAGACCGGCGATGGCCTGAAGTTTGGCCAGGTCAACCTGCGCAGCCTGTACGTCCCGGCCTTGCGCGCGCAGCTCACTGGCGAGCGCTTCGGCGGGCTCGATCTGCAGGTCCGCGATCAACACCTGCGCGCCGCTCGCGGCGAAGCGTTCGACGATGCGCCGGCCGATGCCCTGGGCGCCGCCGGTGACCAGCACGGTCTTGCCGGTGAAGTCGAAGCGGGCGTTCATCCGGCATCTCCCAGGCGTTCGTAGGCGAGGGTCGGCACGTCGACGATGGTCGAGCCGCCGTCGGCGACCAGGCAGGCGCCGGTGACGATGGACGCCTCGTCGCTGGCGAGGAAGCGGCAGAGGCTGGCGATCTCCTCGGCGCGCGCCGGGCGGCGCAGCGGCACCTCGGCGGTTACCCGCGCATAGGCGGCGTCCAGGCTCTCGCCGTAGTGCTGCATCAGCGGCTGCATTTCCTCGTCGGCCATGGGCGTGCGCACCCAGCCCGGGCACACTGCGTTGACCCGTACGCCGCCTGGGCCATAGTCGCGCGCCAGGGAGCGCACCAGGCCGATGAGCGCGTGCTTGGCGGTGGTGTAGCCGCACACTTCCGGG
The DNA here is from genome assembly GCF_041409665.1 of Pseudomonas sp. QL9. NCBI lineage: Bacteria > Pseudomonadati > Pseudomonadota > Gammaproteobacteria > Pseudomonadales > Pseudomonadaceae > Pseudomonas > Pseudomonas sp. QL9. The sequence goes on along the minus strand of NZ_CP166971.1, from coordinate 108,822 downwards.
CCGGCCGCCAGCGAGGCGATGGAACCGACCAGGACGATGCTGCCGCGCCGTTCGATCAGATCCGGCAGGCAGGCCCGGGCACTCTGGAAGGCGCTGTCGAGGTTGCCGCGCATCGCGGCCTGCCAGCCTTCGTCGCTGGTCTGCAGGGCGCTGCCGAGGCCGTGGCCGCCGGCACAGCCGATAAGTGCGTCGATGCCGCCGAATTGCGCCCTGATCTGCTCGACGAAGCCACGCCAGGTCGCGCTGTCGGCGGCATCCCCGGCGAGCACCAGCCCGCCGGTTTCCGCCGCGACCCGCTGCAGCGCCTCGCGGCGGCGGCCGACCAGCACCAGGTTGGCGCCTTCGGCGGCGAAGCGCCGCGCGCAGGCCTCGCCGATACCGCTGCCAGCGCCGGTGATGACCACCGTGCGGGCGTCACTCATGGCCATAGTCCGTGCGGTTGAGTACGTCGCAATAGGAGCTGACCGGGAAGTTCGACACCTCATCGAAGCTCGCGCCGGCGTAGCCGAAGATCTTGCCGTCGCTGCGGTGCTGCTGCATGTCGATCATCACCAGGCCCAGGGTCGGGACGATCTTCTCGCGCCAGACGAACAGGTAGAGCTGGTCGGCGATCTTGTAGTAGTGGCAGCGGTCGGTGTCGCACAGCCCGGCCTCGACGCCGCGCAGGCACTGCCAGCTGTAGTAGTTCTCGTTGAGGTAGATGTGCTCGTAGACCTCGCTGGGGCTGTAGCGATAGCGGTTGCGCAGGCCGACCAGATCGGCCGTGGGCGCGTGCGGGCAGGCGCCATCCTGCCAGGGGCGGTCGAGGCTGCCGTGGAGGAACTCGACCTGCACGCCGGTCAGGTCCTTGCCGGCCAGCGCGCGGTGGTAGAGGCCCTCGTGGGTTTCGGCGGCTTCCGGCAGGCGGCCCAGCACGGCGGTGAAGGACTGGCTGTGGCGGTCCAGCACCAGGCTGATCGACCAGGCCTGGCCACCTTCGTGCTTGATGAAGTCGACCAGCACGATGCCCGGACGCACCGAGGTGGCGCGGTAGGGGGCCTCGCCGGCGGAGTGGCCGTCGGCGGCTTTCCAGCGGGTGGTCTCGGCGTCGAAGTGGTGCTCGATGCGCCAGCCGTTGGCGAAGTTCAGCTCGATGCGCTGGCCGGCGAGGTCGGCCAGGCGGGGCAGGATGAAGGCTTCGGGGGCGAAGCCCTCGGCGAGGGCGCCAACGGTGATCCAGTCGGAGGAAGCGGTCATGGGTGGAACTCCTTTGTTTGTGGAGCCCCCATGCTGCGCGGCGGGCGCCGCGCGCAACATCAACCGGATGGTTGATCCAGGAACAGCCGGGCGATGAGTTCGCTACGGCTGGCCACACCGGTCTTGCGGAACAGGTGGATGAGGTGGGTCTTCACCGTCGCCAGCCCCAGGTCGAGCTGGCGCGCCAGGTCCTTGTTGCGGGCGCCGTCGCGCAGCAGCAGGGCGATCTCGCGTTCGCGCGGGGTGAGCTGCTCCAACGCTGCCTGCGCGTTGGCGCGAGGCAGGCCCTGGGCGGCGAGTTCGAGCAGGCTCTGCAGGGCGTGCAGGCGATTCAGTTCGTCGGCGGAGAAGGGCGCTTCTCCGACCCGGCGCAGCAGCGACAGCCCGGCCAGCGGGCGACCCTTGTCGGCGGCGATGATCTCGACTACGTCGATCACTCCGTGCTGGCGCAGGAAGCCGCCGTAGCGCTGGCTGCGCTCGGAAGACTGTTGCGCCATGCCGACCGCCAGCGGCACCACGGGCAGGCCGGTGGCGAGGCAGCTGGCCGGTTGCAGCGGGTCGAGCGGGCGGTAGTGGGCGAGGTAGTCGGCGTGCATCTGCGGGCGCATGCGCTGCAGCTGGAAGTCGCAGGCCTGAAGGTCGGCGTCGATGCGGTAGAAGGCGGACTGCGCGGCGGGCACCAACTGGTCGAAGGCGTGCAGGCAGCGCTGGCCGATCTGTTCGGGGGTGGGCATGGTGTGGTGGGCTCCTCGGCTGTGGAGCAGAGGGTAACCGTTCGCGAGCAAGCTCGCTCCTACGAAGGGCCGATCGGTTCCGACGCGGACGTTGTAGGAGCGAGCTTGCTCGCGAACCAGGCGGCGCGGAGGGCTTAGACCACCGCGTAGTAGTGCTTCACGAAGCTGTCGCTCAGCACTTCCCAGAGCACCGGGGTGCCCTTGGTGACGAACCAGGTGTCGCCGGTCTTGTAGGTCTGGCTGTGGCCGGTGGATTCGTCGGTCAGGCGCAGTTCGCCGCTGACCACGGTGGCCTGTTCGTTGAACGGGTAGGTCATGCGGAACTTGCCCTTGGTGGTGCCGAAATAGGCCGCGCTGACCGGGTCGGTGGGCGCGCCGGCGGTCATCTTGCCGAAGGCGCGGACCTCGCCTTCGAGGATTTCCGAGCCGAGGTCGGCGACGGTGCCCCAGGCGTCCAGCTGGTCGAGGGTGATGCCTTGCTTGATGGCGGTGAGGGCCATGGTGGTGCTCCTGTACGAGTGGGGGAAAGGGTGGATCAGCGGCGGCCGGACCAGTAGCCGGACACCTGGTGCCAGGTCTTGCCGGCGCTGAGCAGCAGCGGACGCATCTGGTCCTTGCCGTGGACGCGGATGCGTCGCACCGAGCTGATCAGGTCGTAGCGCGCCGAGCCTTCGCTCATGCCCTCGGCCAGCACCTTGCAGATGATGTGGCTGGGGGTGACGCCGAAGCCGGAGTAGCCCTGCACGAAGAAGGCGTTGGGGCGGCCCGGCAGGCTGCCGATCTGCGGGAAGAGGTTCGGGCTGCAGGCCATCGGGCCGCCCCAGGCGAGGTCGATCTTCACGTTTTCCAGGTACGGGAAGATCTTCAGCATCAGCGCGCGGTTCCATGCCTTGAGGTCGCGCGGGATGTGCTCGATGAAGGGTGTGGCGGCGCCGAACAGCAGGCGGTTCTCGTTGGTCACGCGGTAGTAGTCGATGACCGGGCGGATGTCGCTGTAGGCGCCGCGGATCGGGCTGATGCGCTGGATGAGTTCGTCCGACAGCGGCTCGGTCATCATCTGGAAGGCGTAGGTGTTGATGGTGCTCTTGTGCAGCTCCGGCTCCAGCTTGTTGAGGAAGCTGTCGCAGGCCCAGAGCAGCTTGCTGGCCTTAACCGAACCCTTGGCGGTGCGCACGGTGATGCGCTCGCCGTACTGCACGTCCAGGGCCGGGCTGTACTCGAAGATCTTCACCCCGTGGCTGGCCAGCGCCTTGGCTTCGCCCAGCAGCAGGTTGAGCGAGTGCACGTGGCCGCCGCCCATGTGCAGCAGGGCGCTGGAATACGCGTCGGAGCCGATGATCTGGCGCACTTCGGAGCCGTCCAGGTAGCGGATCTCGTGCTTGGAATTGAGCGACTTGAACTCCTTCTCCCAGGTCCGCAGGGTCTTCGCCTGGCGCGCATTGAAGCCCATGTAGCCGTAGCCGTGGCAGAAGTCGGCGTCGATGCCGTACTTCTGGATGCGGCCCTTGATGATGTCGGCGCCCAGGTCGCTGATCTCGAAGATCTGCCGCAGGCCGTCCTCGCCGACGTCCTTGCGGATCTTCTCCAGGTCGTGGCCGATGCCGGCCATGATCTGCCCGCCGTTGCGCCCGGTGCCGCCGAAGCCGAGGTAGCGCGCTTCCAGGACGACGATGTTGGTGATGCCTTTCTCGGCCAGCTCCAGGGCGGTGTTGATGCCGGAGAAGCCGCCGCCGATCACGACCACGTCGGCTTCCAGGTCCGCTTCCAGCGAGGGGAAGGACAGGTCGTATTTCTTGGTCGCGGTGTAGTAGGTGGGGGTCTCGATGTTGATCATGACTGCAGCCTGGAACCGGATTGAACGGAGCGCGGATGTTGCCGCGCGGATGGCCTATTAGGGGCTCGGGTGGCCTCGGCTGTCTTGACCCAGGCTGCCCGGTTTCTTGTCCGGGGCTGACGCGTCAGCCGGCCAGCAACTGGCGCACACGCTCGGCGGCGGCTTGTGCGCACAGTGTGTCGTCCGCCTCGGAGGCACCGGAAACGCCGATTGCGCCTATGCAGACGTCACCCAGGCGCAGCGGCTCGCCGCCGCCGAACAGGGCCAGCCCGGCCTGCAGCGGCAGGCCCTGGCGTACCGCCGGGGAGCAGCGTTCCAGACGCGCCTGCCAGTCGCCGGTGGGCAGGTTGAAGGCGACGGCGGTGCGGGCCTTGTTCAGCGCGATCTCGCGGCAGGGCGCCGGGGCGCCGTCCATGTGCGCGCAGTGGATCGGTTGGCCACCCGCATCGACCACCGCGATGCTGACCCGCAGGCCGCGAAATTCGGCCTGTTCGAGGGCGGCCTGGAGCGCCTGCATGGCGAGCTTGAGGGTGATTTGCGGTTGTTGGCGAAGGTACGCGGACATCGGGTATTCCTCACGAATGGCAGGCCGGTGCATGGCGCCTGGCAGGCTGGGTCATGACCGGCGGCGCGCGCGGCCTTTCAATGGCCGGCAGTTCTGTTGTCGATGGTTTTCTTCATGCCGAGTACTCCCCCTTCCCTGACCCTCGCGCTGCTGCAGGCGCGCGAGGCGGCCATGCGCTTCTTCCGTCCGCACCTCGCCGAGCACGGCCTGACCGAGCAGCAGTGGCGGGTCATCCGCCTGCTGCACCAGCACGGCGAGCTGGAGAGCGGCCAGTTGGCGCCGCTCGCCTGCATCCTGCCGCCGAGCCTTTGTGGCGTGCTGGCGCGCCTGGAGGAAGCCGGTCTGGTGTGCCGGCGACGCGACGCGCGCGACCAGCGCCGCAGCCTGGTGAGCCTGGCGGCGGCGGGGTTGGCGTGCTTCGAATCGATGCGCGGGCAGATGGAAGAGAACTATCGGCTGCTCGAACAGCGCCTGGGCGAGGACAAGGTGGTGCTTCTGCACACGCTGCTGCACGAGCTGAAGGGTTTGCGACCCTGAACGAGCGCCCCGGCCGAAGCCGGGGCCTGGGGTTCAGTAGACCGAGGGCACGCTCGGCGCGACGGGGGCCGGCGTGCCCTTGAAGCGCCCGGCCAGCTCGCGCAGCGAGCGCATCAGCAGGCTGGTATCGACGCCCACGGCGACGAAGCTCGCGCCCAGCTCGAGGTAGCGCCGCGCCAGCTTCTCGTCTGCGCTGAGGATGCCGGCAGCCTTGCCGGCTCGGCGGATGCGGGCGATGGCGTCTTCGATGGCGTCCTGCACCTCGGGGTGGCCGGGGTTGCCGCGATGGCCCATGGCGGCGCTGAGATCGGCCGGGCCGATGAATACTCCGTCCACGCCCTCGACGGCGGCGATGGCGTCGAGATTGGCCAGGCCTTCGAGGTTCTCGATCTGCACCAGCAGGCACATCTGCTCGTCGGCATCGGCCAGGTAGGTGGGGATGTTGTTCCAGCGCGAAGCGCGGGCGAGGGCGCTGCCGACACCGCGCACGCCGAACGGCGGGTAGCGCATGGCGCGGACGAGTTCACCGGCCTGCTGGGCGCTGTCGACCATGGGCACCAGCAGGGTCTGCGCGCCTATGTCGAGCAACTGCTTGATCAGCGCGGTATCGCCGAGCACCGGGCGGATGATCGGCTGCGACGGGTAGGGCGCCACCGCCTGCAGCTGGCCGAGCAGGCTGCGCAGGTCGTTGGGCGCGTGTTCGCCGTCGATCAGCAGCCAGTCGAAGCCGGCGTTGGCGGCCAGTTCCGCGCAGTAGGGGTCGGCCAGGCCGAGCCAGAGGCCGATCTGCGCTTCGCCGGCGAGCAGGCGTTGCTTGAAGGTGTTGACGGGGACGTTCATGGGGAAGTCCTGCGAAGGGCGAGGAACGACCCGGACCTGGCCGCCGCGAGCTGCCAGACTCGTGGCCAGGGCCGGGCCGTTACCTCATGGTCAGACGAAACGGCAGGAGATGCTGCCGAGCTGGTCGTAGTCGACGTGGAAGGTGTCGCCGGGCGCCGCCGCCACCGGGCGGGTGAAGGAGCCGCCGAGGATCACCTGGCCGGGTTCGAGGGTGACGTCGTAGGGCGCCAGCTTGTTGGCCAGCCAGGCCACCCCTTTGGCCGGGTGGTTGAGCACCGCGGCGGAGACGCCGGACTCTTCGATCACGCCGTTGCGGTAGAGGATTGCCGGCACGCGGCGCAGGTCGATCTCGGTCGGCCGCACGGCGCGGCCGCCCATGACCACGCCGGCGTTGGCCGCGTTGTCGGAGATGGTGTCGAAGACCTTGCGGGTGGCCTTGGTCTGCGGGTCCACCTGCTGGATGCGCGCGTCGATGATCTCCAGTGCCGGGATCACCCATTCGGTGGCTTCCAGCACGTCGAACAGGGTGACGTTCGGCCCTTTCAGCGGCTTGCCGAGGATGAACGCCAGCTCCACTTCCACGCGCGGCACGATGAAGCGCTCGAAGGGGATGTCGCTGCCTTCGTCGAAGAACATGTCGTCCAGCAGCGCGCCGTAGTCCGGCTCGGTGATGTTCGAGGAGACCTGCATGGCGCGCGAGGTCAGGCCGATCTTGTGGCCTTTCAGCACGCGACCAGTGGCTATTTTCTGAGCCACCCAGGCGCGCTGGATGGCGTAGGCGTCCTCGATGGCGATGTCCGGGTAGTCGAGGGAAAACTGCCGGACCTGCTCGCGCGAACGCTCGGCGGCGTCGAGGCGGGCGGCGGCTTGCTGGATCAGTTGCGGGTCGAGCATGGGAACCTCAGGAATTCTTCGCGAACAGGGGGTGCAGGCTGCTGTGCTTGGCGTCATAGACCTGGCCGGGGCTTTCGTCGATCTGCAGGGTGACGCCGACCGGGCGGCGTTCCAGCAGGGCGTCGAGGTGGCCACGCAGCACCGCCAGGAGGCTGTCGCCGACCTGCTTGTGCACGGCCGCGCTGCGCCCGGCGCCCATGCGTAGGTTGGCGTAGAGGAAGCCATAGTCGCCCTGGCCGTCGGCTATCGCGGCGTGCGCGGCGGGGTAGGCCAGCACGCGGGTGCCGCCTTTCGGGAACACGGCTTTGCCGGCTTCGTCGCGCTGTTCGAGCATGCAGTCGGCCAGTGCGCGGCAGAGGCCGCGCATGTCCGTTTCCGCTTCCAGGTCGGGGCTATAGAGCAGGACCAGATGGGGCATGGCGGCGCTCCTACAGGCGGCTGGCGAGGCTGCGGTTGGCCGGGTCGGAAGCCTGGGCGGCGGGGATCGCCGAGCCGTCCTGCGCGGTGACCGGGAAGACCGCGTTGATCTGGCCGGTGCCGGAGGAACCGAAGTAGGGCGTTACGACTTCGGCCTGGCCGTCGTACTTCGACCAGCCCAGGGCGCCGAGCAGCATCGCGGTGTCGTGCATGAAACCTTCGCCGTGACCCTTGGCCGCATACTCCGGGAGCATGCCGCAGAAGGTCTGCCAGTCGCCTGCCTTCCACATCTCCACCACCCGGTGGTCGAGGGTTTCCAGGAAGGGGCTCCAGACGCGGTCGGCGAAGTCCGGGGCCTGGCCGTTCTGGGCGAAGCGGTGGGTCAGCGAGCCGCTGGCGAGGAAGGCGACGGTGCCGTCGTAGTGTTCCTCGACCGCCTTGCGCATGGCCCAGCCCAGGCGCGCGCTGTCGTTCAGGTAGTGCACGGTGCACAGCGCCGAGACCGAGATGACCTTGAAGTGGCGGTCCTCGTTCATGTAGCGCATCGGCACCAGGGTGCCGTATTCCGGGCCGAGGCTGGTGGCATCGTGGGCCATCACGTCCACGCCCAGGGCGTTGCAGCCGTCCGCGAGGATGCGCCCGAGCGCGGGGTTGCCGGGGAAGTCGTACTCCATGTTGGCGATGAAGTGCGGCAGTTCGTTGCTGGTGTACAGGCCCTGGAAGTGCGGCGCGCAATTGACGTGGTAGCCGGCGTTGACCAGCCAGTGGGTGTCGAACACCACGATGGTGTCCACGCCCAGTTCGCGGCAGCGGCGGCCGATCTCGCGGTGCCCGTCGATCGCCGCCTGGCGGCAGCCCTGGCGCGGGCCGGGCAGTTCGGAGAGGTAGAGCGAGGGAACGTGGGTGATCTTGGCAGCCAGAGCGAGTTTGCCCATGACGGTTCTCCTAGCGGCGGGCGCCCTCGATGGAGCGCCCGGATTGTTCTCATTGTGGATGCACGCCGGCGATGTCGGCGGCCTCGAGGGGCCGCTCTGTCATCGGCTCGCGCTTCACAGGCCCCAGCGGGGGATGTGGTGGCTGCCCATGGAAATGCACACGTTCTTGATCTCGGCGAAGACTTCGAAGCTGTACTGACCGCCTTCGCGGCCGGTGCCCGAGCCCTTCACGCCGCCGAACGGCTGGCGCAAGTCGCGGACGTTCTGGCTGTTGATGAATACCATGCCGGCCTCGATGCCGCGCGCCAGGCGATGCGCCTTGCCGATGTCCTGGGTCCAGATGTAGGAGGCCAGGCCGTACTCGGTGTCGTTGGCCAGTCTGAGGGCTTCGGCTTCGTCCTTGAACTTCATCAGGCAGACCACCGGGCCGAAGATTTCTTCTTGGGCGATGCGCATGCGGTTGTCGACGTTGGCGAACACGGTGGGTTGGATGAACTGGCCCTTGCTCAGGTGCGCCGGCAGGTTGGCCGGGCGCTCGAGGCCGCCGGCCAGCAGGGTGGCGCCTTCCTCGATGCCGATGCGGATGTAGCCGGTGACCTTGTCGTAGTGGGCCTGGGTGATCATCGAGCCGACCTGGGTCTTCGGGTCCTGCGGGTCGCCGACGATCAGGCGCTTGGCGCGGGCGGCGAACTCTTCGACGAAGCGGTCGTAGACCGTCTCCTGGATGAAGATGCGGCTGCCGGCGGTGCAGCGCTCGCCGTTGAGCGAGAAGATGGTGAAGAGCGCGGCGTCCAGGGCGCGGTCGAGGTCGGCGTCGTCGAAGATCAGCACCGGCGACTTGCCGCCCAGTTCCATGGAGTACTTCTTCAGGCCGGCGGTTTGCATGATCTTCTTGCCGGTGGCGGTGCCGCCGGTGAAGGAGATGGCGCGTACGTCCGGGTGGCGGACCAGGGCGTCGCCGGCGGTGGCGCCGTAGCCTTGCACCACGTTGAGCACGCCCGGCGGAATGCCGGCTTCCAGGGCCAGGCGGCCCAGCTCGTTGGCGGTCAGCGGCGACAGCTCGCTCATCTTCAGCACCGCGGTGTTGCCCAGCGCCAGGCACGGCGCGGTCTTCCAGGTGGCGGTCATGAATGGCACGTTCCAGGGCGAGACCAGGCCACACACACCCACCGGCTGGTACAGGGTGTAGTTGAGCATCTGGTCGTCCACCGGGTAGCTGTGGCCGTCCATGCGCGTGCAGACCTCGGCGAAGAACTCGAAGTTGTGCGAGGCGCGCGGAATCAGCACGTTCCTGGTCTGGTGGATCGGCAGGCCGGTGTCGAGGGTTTCCAGCTCGGCCAGGTTCGGCACGTTGGCATCGATCAGCTCGCCCAGCTTGCGCATCAGCTTGGCGCGTTCCTTGGCCGGGGTGTTGGCCCATTTCGGGAAGGCTTCCTTGGCCGCCGCGACGGCCAGGGCGATTTCCTCCGCGCCGCCGCTGGCGACTTCGCCGATGGCGTCGCCAGTGGCCGGGTTGTAGTTGGTGAAGACTTCTTTGCTCTCGACCTCGCGGCCGTTGATCCAGTGCTTGATCATGCTGCTGACTCCAGTTACACGCGGGCGCGGTTCGCGAAGAACTCGGCCTCGCTGACGATACGGTTGACCAGGCGGCCGACGCCTTCCACTTCCACCACCACTTCATCGCCCGGGACCACGTCGGCCAGGCCTTCCGGCGTGCCGGTGGCGATCATGTCGCCCGGCTGCAGGGTCATGAAGCTGGAGAAGTATTCGATCAGGTAGGGGATGTCGAAGATCATGTCGGAGGTCGAGCCTTCCTGCTTCAGCTCGCCGTTGACCCAGGTGCGCAGCTTCAGCTGCGACGGGTCGGCCACGTCGGCGGCATCGACGATCCACGGGCCGACCGGGGTGGTGGCGTCGCGGTTCTTCACCCGCAGGTTGGGGCGGTAGTAGTTCTCCAGGTAGTCGCGGATGGCGTAGTCGTTGCAGACGGTGTAGCCGGCGAGGTAGGCGAGGGCGTCTTCGCGTTTCACGTTGCGCGCGGGCATGCCGATCACCGCCACCAGCTCGCACTCGTAGTGCATGTAGGCGACGTTGTCCGGGCGCCAGGTGACCTGGTTATGGCCGGTGTAGGTGCCCTTGGACTTGATGAACGCCAGCGGCTCGGTGGGCGCCTTGAAGGCCAGTTCGGCGGCGTGATCGGCATAGTTCAGGCCGAGGGCGAACATGGTCCCGGCCGCCGGCGGCAGCCACTCGACCTCGTGCTCGCCGAGCAGGCGGCCATCGGCCAGGCGCACGGCGTTGTCAGCCTCGACGGTGACAGCATGGACTTCGCCCTGGTAGCGGATGCGTGCGTGTTTCATCTCAGGCTTCCTCCGCCACTACGGTGTTGCGCAGGCGGCCGAGACCTTCGATCTCGACTACCACCTCGTCTCCGGGTTGCACGTCGACGCGGCCCTCGGGGGTGCCGGTGATGAGCACGTCGCCGGCATGCAGGGTCATGAACTCGCTGATCTCGGCGATCAGCCTGGGAATGCTGCGCACCAGGTTGGCGGTGCTGTTCTGCTGGCGCACTTCGCCGTTGACCAACAGGCGGACCGGCAGGGCGTGCGGGTCGGCGATCTCTTCGCGGCCAACCACTTCGCTGCCCAGTGGGCAGAAGCCGTCGCGGCACTTGGCCTTCACTGCCGGGCGGTAGTAGCTGTCTTCCGGCAGGCTGAATTCGTTGACGATCACGTAGCCGGCCACGTAGTCCATGGCCTCGGCTTCGTTGACGCGGCTGGCGTCACGGGCGAGCACCACGCCCAGCGCCGGGCCCGGCTGCAGGCGCTCGACCCCGGCGGGGAAGACCACGGCCTGGCCGTCGCCGTTGCGGGTGTTCGGTGTCTTGATGAACAGCACCGGCTTGACCGGCGGTTTCTGGTAGGGCGGCTGCTGGAATTCCTCCAGCCGGCTCTGCAACAGGCCCTGGTAGTTCAGCGCGACGCCGAACAGGGTCCCGGTTGCGACTTCGCTGACAGCGCGACGCATGGCTTCTTCTCCTGGTTCCTCCCGGAACGCCATCGGCGGCCGGGATCGTTAACATGTTAGCGTTTATAGTTAATATGTTAACTATGATCAACCCTGGCAGCCAGGGTCGGACTTCGCTGGAGGCATTCCAGCAGCTCCCCACCGGCAGTGATTGTCCAGGACTGCCAGGGCCTTGATCGCCACTGCCAGAACCGCCCGGAGGGGTTTGCCCGAGGGCCTGCGATGGTGGTTAAAATCTTCCTCATCTTCGGTAGAGCACTTGCACCCATGTCCAATCCGCGCCCGTCCCTGACCCTCACCCTGCTGCAGGCCCGCGAGGCCGCCATGGCGTTCTTCCGGCCGTCGCTCAACCAGCACGAGCTGACCGAGCAGCAGTGGCGGATCATCCGCATCCTCCGCCAGCAGGGGGAGATGGAGATCTACCAACTGGCGCAGCAGGCCTGCATCCTCAAGCCGAGCATGACCGGCGTGCTGGCGCGCATGGAGCGCGATGGCCTGGTGCGCCGCTGGAAGTCCGAGCTCGACCAGCGCCGCGTGCTGGTGTGCCTGAGCGAGCAGGGCCAGCAGTGCTTCGTGCAGATGAGCGAGGACATGGAGAACAACTACCGGCGCATCCTCGAGCAGTTCGGCGAGGACAAGCTGCAGCAGCTGCTGGAGTTGCTGAACGAGCTGAAACAGATCAAGCCCTGATGGCTTTTCTGCAAGGTTGGTAACCCCATGGCCCGCACGCCCATTCCCAATATCGACATCGGCCAGGTCTACGACCTGCGCTACGCCGAGGCCGAGGTGCACTACGAGGAGCTGGGCAAGCTGGCCGACTTCTTCGGTCGCAACATGCCGGTGCATCGGCACGACCGCTTCTTCCAGGTGCATTACGTGAAGAGCGGTTCGGTGCGCGTCTACCTCGATGAGCAGCTCTACCACCGCCAGGGCCCGCTGTTCTTCCTCACGCCGCCGACCATCCCCCACGCCTTCGTCACCGAGAACGATGCCGACGGCCACGTGCTGACCGTGCGCCAGCAGTTGCTCTGGCCGCTGCTGGCGCCGGAAAAGGGGCTGGCCGAGGGGCCGGTCATAGCCCCGGTATGCGTGGCCTTCGACCAGCTGGACGAATCCTTCGCTGGTGACGTGCAGCGCCTGGATGGGCTGTTCGACATGCTCCGCGACGAGTTCAGGGGCGAGCGCCCGGGGCGCGAGATCGCCCTGGCCGACCTGGTGCGGCTGATCTTCGTGAGTCTGTTGCGCCTGTCTTCGCGTTCATTGAAGGCGCAACCGATGCGCCGCGAGGACCTGCGTTGCTTCCAGCGCTTCAACCAACTGATCGAGCAGCATTACCCCGAGCACTGGCCGTTGGCGGATTACGCCGAACGCATCGGTGTCACCGAAGCGCGCCTGAACGACATCTGCCGGCGCGTCGCCGGGCTGCCGTCCAAGCGCCTGGTCCACGAGCGGCTGATGCAGGAGGCGCGGCGCCTGCTGCTGTTCAGCGGCAGTTCGGTGAACGAGATCTGCTACCAGCTCGGCTTCAAGGACCCGGCCTACTTCAGTCGCTTCTTCGCGCGCAACGCCGGGATGGCGCCGGGGGAATACCGCCAGCGCAAGGCCGACGACAAGGAAGAGGCCTGGCGTTGAGCATCCGCCGTATGTAGGAGCGCGCCATGCGCGCGAATCGCGGCCATGGGCCGCTCCTACAGGCGGGAAAGACCCTGCCAGGCGCAATACGCCAACAGCACCACCCCAGCCGCCGCCATCGCCCAGGGCCCGCCGAAATGCGCGGCGAGCAGCCCGGCGGTCAGCCCGCCGATCGCGTCGAAGCCGAAGCGGGTCGCGGTGTAGATCGACACCACGCGACCGCGTAACTCCTCTGGTGCGCTGCTCTGCAGGACGATGTTGGTGCCGACGTTGTTCACCGTGACGCCGAAGCCCAGTGCCGCCATCGCCAGCAGCGACAGCGGCAGGTGGCGGCTGGCGGCGAACAGCAGCAGCGCGCCGGCGCTGGCCAGCGCCGAGAGCAGGATGATCCGCGGCAGGCGTGCCGGGTCCTGGTGCTGGGCCAGGAACAGGCTCGACAGCAGCGAACCCAGTCCGGCCGCGCCCCACAGCCAGCCGAGGGTGCGTGCATCACCGGCGAAGACGTCGCGGGCGAACACCGGCAACAGCGCGGCGTAGCTGGAAGCGGTGACGTTGACCACCAGTACGCCGAACATCATCCCCCGCACGTTGGGTGTGCGCAGGGCATAGTCCAGGCCTTCGCGGAACACGCTGCCCATGCTGCCGCTGGCGCGGATCGCCGGCGGCAGGCGTACGAGCAGCAGGCCGATCACCAGCGCCAGGTAGGACAGCGCGTTGAGCGCGAAGCACAGGCTTTCGCTGGTCAGGCCCAGCAGCAACCCGGCCAGCGGCGGGCCGACGAAGCGCGAACAGGTGAACAGCGAGGCGTTCAGCGCCAGGGCGTTGGGCAGGTCGGCGCGGTCGTCGACGAAGCGGCTGAGCAGCGACTGCCGCAAGGGCGTGTCGAAGGCGCTGAGCACGCCGAGCAGCGCCGACATGCCGACGATCAGCGCCGGGGTGATCAGTCCGCTGGCAGTCAGCGCGGCGAGGCCGGCGGCCTGCACCGCCATCAGGCTCTGGCTGATGAGCAGCAGGCGGCGCTTGTCGTGGCGGTCGATCCAGGCGCCGGCCAGCGGGCCGATGAACAGTTGCGGCAGCAACGCCACGCAACTGGTGATGCCGAGCAGCGCCGCCGAGCCGGTCAGCCGGTACACCAGCCAGGCCAGCGCCACCTGCTGGATCCAGGTGCCCAGGGTGGATATCGCGTGGCCGCTGAAGTACAGGCGGAAGTTGCGGTGGCGCAGGGCGCGCAGGCCATTGGGCCAGGAGCGGGCAGCGGGCATCGATGGCTCGGGCGAGTAGTGGGGGAGAGACGGGCGCCATGATAGCGAATTTCCGGCATAACGTTCAGATGTTAACTAATTTTTGCCTGGGGCCCGCGTGGCGCCTGCGTCGTAGGGAAATTCGGACTGTAGGCAGCGGTCATGCCTGTCGGATATTTCCCATGAAAAGTGCAATCGAGTCCTCGGAAGTTGCATTCAAGGCCCCGGCAGAGCGCTCCCATAATCGGCTCCGACACTCTCGCCAACGGTTCGAGAGCCCTGCCGGCAGTCGTTCTACCGCCCCATGCGGCGGACCGGAGCTGCGGCAAGCCTCCAATAACAATCAAGGGCCGCCCAGATGAAAAAGCCAAACCCCCTGCTCGAAGACTTGAAATCCATTCTGCCGGCCATCGCCGCCAATGCCGCCCGCGCCGAACAGGCGCGCATGGTGCCCGCCGAGAACATCGCCCTGCTAAAGGGCATCGGCATGCACCGCGCCTTCCAGCCGAGATGCTACGGCGGCATGGAAATTTCCCTGCCCGAGTTCGCCGACTGCGTGATCGCCCTGGCTGGCGCCTGCGCCAGCACCGCCTGGGCCTTCAGCCTGCTGTGCACCCACAGCCATCAGCTGGCGATGTTCTCCAAGCAGTTGCAGGACGAGGTCTGGAGCGAGAACCCCGACGCCACCGCGAGCAGCAGCATCGCGCCTTTCGGCCGCATCCAGGAAGTCGAGGGCGGGATCCTGTTCAACGGCGAGATGGGCTGGAGCAGCGGCAGCGACCATGCCGAGTGGGCGATCCTCGGTTGCCGCCGGCAGAACGCCGAAGGCGAGCAGGTGTACTGCTTCGCCGTGCTGCCGCGCAGCGACTACGAGATCCGCGACGACTGGTACGCCATGGGCATGAAGGGCAGCGGTACCAAGACCCTGGTAGTGAAGGACGCCTTCGTGCCCAACCACCGCATCCAGTCGGCCAAGGACATGATGGAAGGCAAGTCCGCCGGCTTCGGTCTCTACCCCTACAGCAAGATCTTCTACACCCCGTACCGCCCGTACTTCGCCAGCGGCTTCGCCTCCATCAGCCTGGGCGTCGCCGAGCGCATGCTGGAGGCGTTCAAGGAGAAGACCCGCAACCGCGTGCGCGCCTACACCGGCGTCAGCGTCGGCACCGCCACCCCGGCGCTGATGCGCCTGGCCGAGTCGACTCACCAGGTCGCCGCCGCCCGCGCCTTTCTCGAGAAGACCTGGCAGGAGCACGCCGAGCATGGCGAGCGCCACGAGTACCCCAGCCGCGAGACCCTGGCCTTCTGGCGCACCAACCAGGCCTACGCGGTGAAGATGTGCATCCAGGCGGTCGACCGCCTGTTCGAGGCCGCCGGCGGCACCGCCTGGTTCGAGAGCAACGAGATGCAGCGGCTGTTCCGCGACTCGCACATGACCGGCGCCCATGCCTACACCGACTACGACGTCTGCGCGCAGATCCTCGGCCGCGAGCTGATGGGCCTGGAGCCGGACCCGAGCATGGTCTGAGTCGATTTTTCTGGTTCCCCGCGTGCGCGGGGATGACGGTGGAACGGGATATCTCTTCGTCTTCCTCGCGAACGCGGGGACCCAACAAAAAAACAATCAAGCCTTGTCCCGCCGGCCCCGCGCCGGCGCGGAGGAAAACGCCATGAGCCAGAACAACAACGAAGCGGGCCTCGACCCGCGCGCCTTCCGCCGTGCCCTGGGCAATTTCGCCACCGGCGTCACCGTGATGACCGCCGCCGCTGATGGCCAGCGTGTCGGCGTCACCGCCAACAGCTTCAACTCGGTCTCCCTCGATCCGCCGCTGGTGCTTTGGAGCATCGACAAGCGCTCCAGCAGCCTCGAGGTCTTCGAGCGTGCCAGCCACTACGCGGTGAATGTGCTGGCTGCCGACCAGATCGACCTTTCCAATCAATTCGCCCGGCCCAGCGCCGACAAGTTCGCCGGCGTGGCCTGCGAGGAGGGCGCCGGCGGCGCGCCGCTGCTGCCGGACTGCGCGGCGCGCTTCCAGTGCGAGCTGCACCAGCGGGTGGATGGCGGCGACCACTGGATTCTCATCGGTCGCGTGTTGGCCTTCGACGACCTTGGTCGCACGCCGCTGCTGTACCACCAGGGCGTCTATTCCAGCGTGCTGCCGCATCCGCGTCTGCGCGAGGTCCAGGCCGGTGCGCCGCGCACGGCCTTCCAGGGCCGGCTGAACCACAACCTCTACTATCTGATGACCCAGGCCGTGCGCTGCTACCAGGCGGAATACCAGCCGCGGCAGATGGCCAGCGGCCTGCGCACCAGCGAGGCGCGCATGCTGATGGTGATGGAGAAGGACGCCAGCCTGGACACCCTGGCGCTGCAGCAATTGGTGGCCATGCCGTTGCGCGAGATCGAGGAGGCGCGGGCCAACCTCGAACGCAAGGGCCTGTTGCAGGTGGGCGAGGGCGGTTGCGCGCTGACTGCTGCGGGCATCGACCAGGCCGAAACCCTCTGGAGCATCGCCGAGGAGCAGCAGGCCAAGGTCTTCGCGCGCTTCAGCAGCGAGCAGATCGAGACGTTCAAGGCCGTGCTGCGCGGCATCGCCCAGCCGCTGTAATCCGCTCCAGTCAGGACGCCGCCCGCCAGCGCCGGGTGGCGTTCGTCAGTTCGTCGGCGCGCCCGCTGTCGCGCTGGCCATCCGCACTGGCTCCGGCGCGACCAGGCGCTCCGCCAGCACCTGCTCCTGGAGGCGCCGCCAGCGCGGGATCAGTTGCGCGTCGCCGACCGTCACCAGGCGGTCGTGATCGAAGCGGTAGAGGTGCTCCGTATCGAAGGCGAACTGCATGAGCAGGTCGTGGCGCTGCGACAGCGGGCGGATCTCCATGACCAGGCTGTCGAGCACCAGCGGGACCTGCGCGCCATCGCTCCAGTAACCGAGCACCATGTGCGCCTGGCGGGTGGCGTCGAGGGTGGCGTAGATCAGCCGCAGGTTGCTCTCGGGGATGCCGAGCAGGCGCAGGACGTAGTACTTGGCGATGGCGAAGTCCTCGCAGTCGCCCGCGCCGCGCTCCAGCGTCTCCAGCGGCGAGGCCCAGTAGTCGAGGCGGCCCCAGACCTGGATGTCCTCGCCATAGCGCAGGCGTCGATTGAAGAACTGGTTCACCCGCTCCAGCTTCTCCGCGTCGCTCAGCCCGGCGGCGTTGCGTACCAGCTCCAGCAGTTCCTGACGGGCGGCGCTTTGCGCGGCGTTGCGTTGTGCGGTCTTCGGATGGGCGGTGCTGGCCTTCGCCGCGCCCATGATCAGGCTGCCGCCCACCACCAGCCCGGCGAGGATGTGCCGGCGGCGCCCCAGCAGGAGCGAGCCGAGAAACGGCAGTCCGGTCATGCGCGAACCCTCCTCAGCGGCCGCTGGGCACCCGTCGGCCCAGGGCGAGTCCAGACACCATAGGCCTGCCTTCCGGCAACGGGCAAGGCGTCCCTGCGCCGTCCCGGTTTTGCCTCCGAACGGTCTGTAACAAGGCAGTACCTCGCGCATCCAATTACGGGGCTCAAGTCGAAGGGGGGACTTAGTTAAGGAGGATGACACCATGAGATCACTCATCAGTAATGTGGCCTTTATCGCCATGGTGATGGGAACTGCCGCCGGCCCGGCGCTGGCCGAAAGTGGCGGTGATCGTGTTTTCGATTCACACCTCGGGGCGCAGCCCCTGGCGGCCCAAGAGCAACCGAGCGATTCCGCGCAGCGTTTCGCCCAGATGGTCGAGGCGCAACCCACTGCGGCCGGTCCGATCAGCGCGATGCAGGACGCGGACGACGTGCAGTACCAGGCAATGCAGCCGCCGACCGACCAGGCCCTGCCGCACTACGCCACGCCCATCGAGCGCGACCGCGATATCTACGGCACACCGAAGTAGGCAGAGGCCCGAGCAACGGACCAGGCGCACGTCGTTTCGCGAGCGGCATGCGCCACGAGCACAGGGAGGTGCTCCGAGCGTTTCCGCACGGCCGGGTCATCCGGCCCCGCCCAGCAATTTCCGGACGACGGCTTGCGTGTCGATGGACGAGTCCGCGAGGTCCAGGCCTTGCAGCAGTTGCGAGGTGACCTGCAGCTGGCGGACGTAGGCCGCGCAGCGCGGACAGTCCTGCAAATGACAGGACACCGCCTGGGCGGTGTCCTGTTCCAGCTCGCCTTCGATGATCGCCGAGCCCAGCTCCGAGAGCTCCCGGCAGCTCAGCATGTGCCTTCTTCCTGGAAACGCGCGAGCATCGCGTGCATGCGCTGGCGGCCACGGTGCAGCAGCACGCGGATATTGCCCTCGCCCAGGCCCAGGGCCTGGGCGATCTCCTCGTAGTCGAGCCCGGCCAGCTCGCGCAGCATCACCACGGTGCGCTGGTCGCCGGGGAGCATTTGCAGGTGCTTGCGAATGCAGGCGTGCAGCTCGGCCTCGGTCAGCAGTTCCTCCGGCGTGTCGTGGTGCCATTGCGGCGGCGACACGCGCCAGGCGCCGGCCTGGTCGAACAGCGAGCCTATCGGCGAGCCGCTGTCGTGGTTGCGCTCGGCGGTTTGACGGGGTAGTTCCCGCCGTTGCTTGCGCTGCAGGGCATGGGCCTCGTTGATGGCGATGCGGGCGAGCCAGGTCCTGAAGCTGGCGCGACCTTCGAACTTGCCCACCGAGGCGAGTGCCTTCAGCCAGGTTTCCTGCACCACATCCTCGGCCAGCGCCGGGCCCACCAGGGTCCTTGCCATGACCAGCAGAAACCCATGGTGCAGCTTGATCGCTTCATGCAAGGCGCCGCTTTCGCCCTCGCGCAGTCGCCTGACCAACTCCTCTTCGTTCTTCATTCCCTTTGCCATCCTTCCCCCGAGCCACAGAACCGCAGGGGCGTCCCCTCGCCGGTATGCTTAGACAGGTTTCGGGGGCCGTTCTGATGGCCGCTGGTCCGGCTTTCGCGCCGGCGGCGGTCCGCTCGTCGAATAGTCCGTGGAAGGGGCGGGAAGGCGCGCGTTTCAGCCTTGGCGAATCTCCCGCACGCTGCGCCCCAGGCGGCGACGCAACAGTGTGCGCAGGGTGACCCCATCGGCGTAGCCGACCTGCGTGGCGACCTGCTCGATATTGCCGTCACCGGTCTTGAGCAGGTGCACGGCGCGCTCCACGCGCAGGTCCTGGAAGTACGACAGCGGCGTCTTGCCCAGGCAGTCGTGCAGGCGCCGGGCGAGGGTGCGCTTGCTGGTCGCCAGCGCCGCTGCGGCGTTATCGAGGGAAAAGCCCTGCGCGAGGTTGTGCCGCGCCCATTGCTCGAAACGCGCGACCAGCGGATCGGCGTGGGCCAGGTGATCGCTCAGCACGTAGGCCGATTGCGCCGGGCGCGAGTCGACCACCAGGTAATTGGCCACCAACGCCGCCAGCGCCGGGCTCTCCTGGCGGATCAGCCAGAGCGCCAGGTCCATGTGGCTGAGGGCAGCGCCGGCGGTGACCAGGCCTTCGCTGCTGACCAGCATGCGCGACTCGTCCAGCTGCACCCGCGGATAGCGCTGGCGGAACAGCGGCGCCAGCCACCAGGTGGTGGTCGCTGGGCGCTGGTCGAGCAGCCCCGATTCGGCGAGCACGAAGGTGCCGATGCAGGCGGCGGCGACGTTCGCGCCTTGCTCGGCGCTGGTGCGCAGCAGGGTTCCCGCGTCGCGCACGTCCGGCCGTTGCAGGGCTTGCTGCAGGGCGTCGGGCATCTTGTAGCCGATGGCCGGCACCACCACCCAGTCGGGGCGTGCGTCGGTGGGTGCTTCGCACACCGGTACGGTGAATCCCTGGGCGCTGCGTACGCGCTTGCGCACACCGCCCAGGGTGACGTCGAAGCGCAACGATTCCAGCCCCTGCATGGCCGCCAGTTCGTTGGCCGTGGTGAAGGCATCGAGCAGCACGGAAAGGCCGGTATCGAAGACGCCATCGAGGGCGAGGAGGTGCAGCTTCACGGCAAGATCCCTATCGAAGTTGTCAATCTTGCCAATAGGAGCACGCTTGCCGGCAACCGTACAGTGGTCGGGTTCCCATTCGGGATCGCCCAACCGGAGAGACACTCATGATCAAGCTCGCCCTGTTCGCCCGCCTGGAAGCCAAGCCCGGCAAGGAGTCCGAGGTCGCCGCACTGCTGGAAACCGGCCTGGCGCTGGCCAACCAGGAAGAACGCACGCCGATCTGGTTCGCCCTGCGCCTGGGGCCGAGTACCTTCGGCGTGTTCGATGCCTTCGCCGACGAAGAAGGCCGCCAGGCCCACCTGAACGGCCCGATCGCCGCCGCGCTGATGGCCAAGGCCCCGGAGCTGCTGGTCGGTGCGCCGAGCATCGAGCCCATCGAGGTGCTCGGCCTGAAGAACACCGGCGTCTGCTGAGCCGCCGCGACAAGGCCGCGGAGCGAGGTCCGCGGCCCTTTCAATCAACCCCGAACGAGGAGGATCGCCATGTACCAACAAGAGCTGATGGCCGGCTGGGGCGACATGGATTTCAACGCGCACATGCGCAACACAGCGTACCTGGACAAGTCCGCCGACGTGCGCATGCTGTTCTTCGCCGAACACGGCTTCCCCATGAGCGAGTTCGCCCGCCTGCGCCTGGGGCCGGTGGTCATGAAGGACGAGATCGAGTACTTCCGCGAGACCCACCTGCTGGACCGGCTGGTCGTCCGCCTGGAAATCATCGGGCTGGCGGAAGACGGCAGCCGCATGCGCATGCGCAACGAGTTCCTGCGTGCGGATGGCAAGACGGTGGCGCGGGTGGTCTCCAGCGTGGGTTGGCTCAACCTCGCCGAGCGCCGCCTGACCGCGCCGCCGCCGGCCTTGCTGGCAGCCCTGCGCACGCTGGCCGAGGGCGTCGATTGCGAAGTGCTGCCGTCGAGCCTGAAGGGGGATTCATGAGCATCCACATCCTGCGCCTGGGGTCGCCGCGCTCACCGGGCGAAGGGCCGCGCCTGGGCACCGTGCGTCGTCCACCGCGCGGCGTGCCCAAGGCCGAATTTGCCAGCCGCGATTTCTACGACACCTGGCTACCGGCTCTGGCGCCCAGCGCCGAGTTGATGGCCGAGGGCAGGGCGGTGGAATCGGAGGAAGAGTGGGGGCGTTTCACCAAGCGCTTCCGTCGCGAAATGGCGGAGCCTGCGGCCAGCCAACTGCTCGACTTGCTGGCGCTGTTGTCGCATGACTCGGACATGACGCTGGGGTGCTATTGCGAGGAAGAGCGGCGCTGCCACCGCTCGGTATTGCGAGAGTTGCTGCAGGAGCGCGGCGCCAGCCTCGCTTGAGCGGCCGGCGCCGTCTGGCTCAGCTGGGCGCGCGCTGGTTGCGCGGGCGGAAGTACAGCTGGTCGCCACGCGCCAGGCCGGCGAGGCTGGCGTGCTCGGCGGTCACTTCGGCTTCGATGTGCGCGTCCTGGCCTGGCACCTTGAGGGTAACCCGGGTGGTCGCGCCCAACGGGCGGATGTCGCGTACCTCGCCGCCGGTCAGGCCGGCTTCGGGGCTGCGGAACAGCTCGATCTCGTGGGGACGGAACAGCACGTGCTCGTCATCGCCCAGGTGCAGGCGGTTGGCGTCGCCGAGGAAGTGGTAGACGAAGTCGCTGGCCGGGTTGGCGTAGACCTCGCCGGGCGAGCCGATCTGCTCGATCACGCCCTTGTTCATCACCACGATGCGGTCGGCCACTTCCATGGCTTCTTCCTGGTCGTGGGTGACGAATACCGAGGTCAGGTTGATCTCCTCGTGCAGGCGCGCCAGCCAGCGGCGCAGCTCCTTGCGCACCTTGGCGTCGAGGGCGCCGAAAGGCTCGTCGAGCAGCAGGATCTTCGGCTCCACCGCCAGCGCGCGGGCCAGGGCGATACGCTGGCGCTGGCCGCCGGAAAGCTGTTCGGGGTAGCGGTCGGCGAGCCAGTCCAGCTGCACCATGTTGAGCAGTTCGTGGACCTTCTCGGCGATCCGGGATTCGCTCGGGCGCTCTTTCTTCGGTTTCATGCGCAGGCCGAAGGCGACGTTGTCGAACACCGTCATGTGGCGGAACAGCGCGTAGTGCTGGAACACGAAGCCGACGTTGCGGTCGCGCACGTCGTGCTTCGATACGTCCTCGCCGTGGAACACGATGTTGCCGGCGTCCGGGGTTTCCAGCCCGGCGATGATCCGCAGCAGGGTGGTCTTGCCGCAGCCGGACGGGCCGAGCAGGGCCACCAGTTCGCCGCTGTGGATGTCCAGGTTGATTTCGTCGAGCGCCTTGAAGGCGTTGAAATGCTTGCTGACGTTACGGATTTCGATGCTCATGGTGTGGCTCTCACTCTTCGTCAGCTTTGACTTTCAGGCGGGACAGACGCGACTCGCTCCACTGCTTGAGCAGCAGGATGACCAGCGCCATCAGCAGCAGGAGGGTGGCGACGCTGAAAGCGGCGACATGGTTGTATTCGTTGTAGAGGATCTCGACGTGCAGCGGCAGGGTGTTGGTGACGCCGCGGATGTGCCCGGAAACCACCGACACCGCGCCGAACTCGCCCATCGCCCGCGCGGTGCACAGCACCACGCCGTAGATCAGGCCCCATTTGATGTTCGGCAGGGTCACGTGCCAGAACATCTGCCAGCCGTTGGCGCCGAGCAGGCGCGCAGCCTCTTCCTCCTGGGTGCCCTGTTCCTGCATCAGCGGGATCAGTTCGCGGGCGACGAAGGGGAAGGTGACGAAGATGGTCGCCAAGACAATGCCGGGCACGGCGAAGACGATCTGGATGTCATGGTCGCTGAGCCATTTGCCGAAGTAGCCCTGGGCGCCGAACAGCAGCACGTAGATCAGGCCGGCGATCACCGGCGAGACCGAGAACGGCAGGTCGATCAGGGTCACCAGCAGGCTCTTGCCGGGGAACTCGAACTTGCTCACGCACCAGGCGGCGGCCACGCCGAACACCAGGTTCAGCGGCACCGAGATGCCCACGGCGAGCAGCGTTAGCTTGAGCGCGGCGATGGCGTCGGGTTCGAGGATGGACTCGACGAAGACGCCCAGGCCCTGCTTCAGTGCCTCGCTCAGCACAACCAGCAGCGGCAGCAGCAGGAACAGGGTGAAGGCCAGCCAGGCCAGGCCGATGAGCGCCCGGCGGCCCCAGAGGTTGCCGCGGCGGGCAGCGTTCGCCGCTTGCGCGGCGGAAAGCGATGCGGATGTCATGGCGCGCTCCTCACGGGGTCTCGATACGGCGTTGCAGCAGGTTGATCAGCAGCAGCAGGACGAAGGCCACGACCAGCATCAGCACGCCGATGGCGGTGGCGCCGGTGTAGTCGTACTGGTCCAGCTTGACCATGATCAGCAGCGGCAGGATCTCGGTCTTCATCGGCATGTTGCCGGCGATGAAGATCACCGAGCCGTACTCGCCGACGCCGCGGGCGAAGGCCAGGGCGAAGCCGGTCAGCCAGGCCGGCAGCAGCGCCGGCACGAGGATGTGACGGAACACCTGGAGCGGCTTGGCGCCCAGGCAGGCGGCGGCCTCTTCGACTTCGCGCGGGATGTCTGCCAGCACCGGCTGCAGGGTGCGCACGACGAAGGGCAGGACCACGAAGGTCAGCGCCAGGGTGATGCCCAGCGGGGTGTAGGCGATCTTCAGGCCGAATTCGGCGGCCAGCTTGCCGACCGCGCCGGCCGGGGCGTAGAGCGCGGTGAGGGCGATACCGGCGACGGCGGTGGGCAGGGCGAAGGGCAGGTCGATCATGGCGTCGATGATCTTCCGACCGGGGAAGCGGTAGCGCACCAGCACCCAGGCCAGCAGGGTACCGATCACGCCGTTCACCAGCGCGGCGATCAGCGCGGTGCCGAAGCTCAGCTTGAGCGCGGCGAGCACGCGAGGCGCGGTGATGACGGCCCAGAACTGGTCCCAGGAAAGCTGGGTGGTTTTGAGGAACAAGGCACCCAGGGGAATCAGCACCAACAGGCTGAGATACACCAGGGTGTAGCCCAGAGTCAGCCCGAAGCCGGGTATGACCGGGGAGATGCGTCGTGACATCGTCTGTCCTTACTCGTTAACGCGTTGAGCCCCCGCCCTGGGGCGGGGGTTTTCACCGTGGCGGCCGGTGCACCGGCCGCCGAGGTCTGTTGCCCGGTCGGAACCGGGCGAGTGGCGCATCACTGCGCCTGGTAGATCTTGTCGAACACGCCACCGTCGTTGAAGAACTTCGGCTGCGCGACTTTCCAGCCGCCGAACTCCTTGTCGATGGTCACCAGGTCGAGTTTCGGGAACTGCTTGGCGAACTCGGTGGCAACCTTGGCGTCGCGCGGGCGGTAGAAGTTCTGCGCGGCGATGCGCTGGCCTTCGGGGCTGTACAGGTACTTCAGGTATTCCTCGGCGACCTTGCGGGTGCCTTTCTTGTCGACCACCTTGTCGACCACCGCCACCGGCGGCTCGGCCAGGATGGAGAGGGAAGGCACGACGATCTCGAAGTTCTCGCCACCCTGTTCCTTCTTCGCCAGGAAGGCTTCGTTCTCCCAGGCCAGCAGCACGTCGCCGATGTTGTTGTTGACGAAGGTGATGGTCGAGCCGCGGGCGCCGGTATCCAGCACCGGAACGTGCTTGTACAGGTCCTTCACGTAGGCCTCGGCCTTCTCGTCGCTACCGTATCGCTTCTTCGCCCAGGCCCAGGCGGCCAGGAAGTTCCAGCGGGCGCCGCCGGAGGTCTTCGGGTTCGGGGTGATGACCTCGACGCCATTCTTGGTCAGGTCGGCCCAGTCCTTGATGCCCTTGGGGTTGCCCTTGCGCACCAGGAACACGATGGTCGAGGTATAGGGGGTGCTGTTGTTCGGCAGACGTGCCTGCCAGTCGGCCGGCAGCAGGCTGCCGTTCTTGCTCAGCTCGTCGATGTCGCCGGCCAGGGCCAGGGTCACCACGTCGGCCTTCAGGCCATCGATGACCGCGCGGGCCTGCTTGCCCGAGCCGCCGTGGGATTGCTGCACGGCGAGGTCGTCACCGCCCTGGGCCTTCCAGTGCTTGATGAAGGCGGCGTTGTAGGCCTGGTACAGCTCGCGGGTCGGGTCGTAGGAAACGTTCAGCAGTTGGGTGGCGGCGGCTGCCGGGCCTGCGATCAGGGCACTGGCGAGGGCGGCCAGGGCGAAACGGCGGATGGACATGGTACGGCTCCTGGAAATGCTTATTGGCGTTTGTTCTGTTTTCACTGCGCGGTCAGGCGGGATTCGCTGGCCGGCGCCGGGGTCGTCATGCCCATCAGTGGTCTGGTAGGGATGCTGGGGGTGTCAGCTGCGCTTGGGGGCCTGGGCCTGCAAGCGGAATTTTTCCTTGCGCTCGATCTGCACGACCTGGCCGTTGTGCACGGTGATTTCCACCGAGCCGAAGCGCAGGCCCTGCAGGGCGGCCTGGATGTCGTGGAGGACGTCGGCTTCGTCCTTGCCTTCGAGGCTTCTGAGTGGGGCGCTCATGTTCTTTGCTCCTTGGACGGATACCCGCGCTTCGGGGCGGGCTTGGAGCGGATAGTAGAGAGGGGTGATTATTCTTAAAAATACTTAATATTCATTTATATATTCCTTTATGTTCTATTTGAGGGCCTGTCCATGAAGCGGGGCTGATCTGGATCATTGGAATAAGCAAATGAATTCTTATTCCTTAACTCTTTTCGTTCGCCTGCCTAGACTGCGCCCCATTACCTTCAGGGAGCTTCAAGCCATGGCCAGCACATCCACGCACTACCTGATCCTGCCGGGCTGGCAGGGTTCGCCGGACGAGCATTGGCAAAGCCATTGGCAGCGTTGCCTGCCCAATGCCCGCCGGGTGGAGCAGGCCGACTGGGTCAACCCGGACCTGCAGCAATGGGTCGAAACCCTGGAGCGGCACGTGTCAGCCAGCCGCTCGCCGCTGGTCCTGGTGGCGCACAGCCTGGGCTGCATCACGGTGGCCCACTGGGCCGCACAGGCATCCTGGGCCTCGCTGAACAAGGTTCGCGGCGCGCTGCTGGTGGCGCCGGCCGACGTCGAGCGGCCGAACTGCCCGGCGCCGCTGCAGGGCTTCGCGCCCATCCCGCGGGACGCGCTGCCATTCCCCAGCCAGCTGGTCGGCTCGGACAGCGACCCCGCCGCCAGCGCCGCACGCGCCATCGAGCTGGCCGCCGACTGGGGGGCTCAGGCAGCAATCCTGCCCGGCGCCGGGCACATCAACGTGAAATCCGGCCACCAGCAATGGGAGCAAGGCTTCGCCTTCCTCTACCGCCTGCAGCGACGCATCGAGCAGGACGAGCGCAAGCGGGCGTGATTTCCTTCAATCACTGCGAGCTAAACGAAAGCCACCTTCGGGTGGCTTTTTGTTGTCAGCGATCAAGCAGGAGCCCGCGTCCGCGGAAACGACATCAGCGGATAGGGGCCTTGCTCTCCTTCGTCTTCCCCGCGAACGCCGGGCCCAGGAGACGAGGCGTCGTGACCTCCAATCCACCATCCGTCGCCACGCTTTCATTGGTGCTTGAGTCTGTTTATTTTGTGAGCAATAAATATCTTTAAGAGATTTTAGTCTCACGAAACGCTCCGAACTCAAACTCGCCAAGGGAGCCGCGCATGGCGCTGATCTACCCGGAATCCACGCAGGGGCGCTCCGAACGGTTGCAGTCGGAGGTGGGGCGATGAGTCCGTCGAACCTGCGCCAACAGCAGAAGCAGCGCACGCGCCAGGCGCTCTTGCAGGCGGCGGCCACGTTGCTCAGCCAGGGCGGACGGCCGACCCTGGAGGAGGTCGCGGCACAGGCGATGGTTTCGCGGGCCACGGCCTATCGCTATTTCCCGAAGATCGAGACGCTCTACCTGGAAGCTTCCATCGATGTGGATACGCCCCAGGCCGAGCAGGTGCTCGCCGGGGTTTCCGGTCGCGATGCGGTGGCTCGCTTGCGGCGGGTCGACGATGCGCTGGATGCCATGTCGCGGGCCAACGAGGTCGCCTTGCGCATGATGCTCGCGCAGTCACTGGAGCTGAGCGCGCGAGGTGAGTCCGATGCCGTGCTGCCGGTTCGGCAGAACCGCCGCACGCCCTTGATCGATGCCGCACTGGAGCCGCTGTACGCGCGCTTCACCCCGGCGGCGCTGAAGAACCTCAGGCATGCCTTGGCCCTGGTGATGGGGCCGGAGGCGATGATCGTGTTCAAGGATGTCTTGCAACTCGACGATGCCGAGGCCCGCCGGGTCAGGCGCTGGGCTATCCGCGCACTGGTCCGGGCGGTCGATCCGCAATCCCGATAGAGGAGGGCAGTTGATGAAACCCCACGTCCAGGCATCCTGCGCGGCGGCGCTGCTCGCCGCCTGTACCGCCGGCCTCGCGGCCGACCCGGCGCCAACCGACTCCAGCGATCCGGTCCAGCGTGGCCGCTACCTAGTGCGCATCGCCGGCTGCAACGATTGCCACACGCCGAACTACGCTCCGTCGCTGGGGCAGGTCGACGAGAAGCTCTGGCTCACCGGCGACCGCCTCGGCTGGTCGGGCCCCTGGGGCACGACCTACGCGACCAACCTGCGCCTGCGCCTGGCCGGCCTGAGCGAAGAGCAGTGGCTGCACCTGGTGCGCAACATGCAGCCGCGGCCGCCAATGCCCTGGTTCAACCTGCGTTCGATGAGCGAAGCCGACCTCAAGGCGATCTATGCGTACACGCGAGCGATGGGGGCGGCGGGGGAACCCGCGCCGGCCTATGTGCCGCCCGGCGGTGCGCCGACGGGGCCGGTGGTGCGTTTCCCGTAAAAGTGCGAGTGCAGAAACATCGAGCCCGGCGCTGGGCCGGGCTCGAGGGCGTCACTGGGCGGTGTAGATCTGGTCGAACACGCCGCCGTCGGCGAAGTGGGTCTTCTGGATGCTCGGCCAGTCGCCGAAGGTCTGGTTCACGTTGAAGAAGTCGACTTTCGGGAAGCGGTCGGCGTACTGCGCGAGCACCTGCGGGTTGCGCGGGCGCAGGTAGTTCTCGGCGGCGATGCGCTGGCCTTCGTCGGACCACAGGTATTTCAGGTAGGCCTCGGCTTCGGCACGGGTGCCTTTCTTGTCGACCACCTTGTCGACAACCGCCACCGGCGGTTCGGCTTCGGCGGAGACGCTCGGGTAGACCACCTCGAAGCCGCCACGGCCGAATTCGCGGGCGATCATCTCGGCCTCGTTCTCGAAGGTCACCAGCACGTCGCCGATCTGGTTCTGCATGAACGTAGTGGTGGCGGCGCGGCCGCCGGTGTCCAGCACCGGGACGTGCTTGAACAGTTGGCCGACGAATGCCTTCGCCTTGGCCTCATCGCCGCCGTGCTTGAGCGAGTAGCCCCAGGCGGAGAGGTAGGTGTAGCGGCCGTTGCCCGAGGTCTTCGGGTTCGGCACTACGACCTGCACGCCGTCCTTGAGCAGGTCCGGCCAGTCGTGCAGGCCCTTGGGGTTGCCCTTGCGGACGATGAACACGGTGGCGGAGGTGAAGGGCGCGCTGTCGTTGGGCAGGCGGGTCGCCCAATCCTTCGGCACCAGGCCACCGTTGTCGGCCAGGGCATTGATGTCGGTGGCCATGTTCATGGTGATGACGTCGGCCGGCAGGCCGTCGATCACCGCGCGGGCCTGTTTGCTCGAGCCGCCGTGGGACATCTGGATGGTCAGCGGCTTGCCGCCTTCGGCCTGCCAGTGCTTGAGGAAGGCGGCGTTGTAGTCCTTGTAGAAGTCGCGCATGACGTCATAGGAGGCGTTGAGCAGTGACGCGGCCTGGACGCTGCCGGCCAGGGCGAAGCTGGCGAGGGCGGCGAGGGGCAGTAGGCGTTTCATCGGAGATCCTTCTGGGGGTTGAGCAACGCCGGACTATAGGCGTTTCTCTTTATTCGATAAAAGAATCATTTGTTGGGTGCTTATGCATTAAACGCAAAACCTGAATATTCATTAATGATCTAACAAAATAATTATTTATTCGTTCTAATTCTTTTCGTTTCTGCGCATAGTGGCTCCCACAACGACCCGGAAGGACCGCAACCATGAGCCAGCGCTACTACCTGCATCGCGACGCCGATACGCCGCAGCCCCTGTGGCTCGTCGCTCGGCAACGCTGAGGAGCGGCCATGCACGTCGTCCTCCTTTCCGGCAGCCCTGCGGCGCGTTCGCGCACCGAGCTGCTGCTCGACCATGTCGCCCAGCGCCTGCAAGCGCAACGACTGGAAGTGAGCGTAGTCAGGCTGCGCGATTTCCCCGCGCAGGACCTGCTCCACGCGGACTTCGCCAGCGAAGCGGTGCAGCACCTGCAGAAGCTCGTGGCGAGCGCCGATGGCCTGGTGGTGGCTACTCCGGTGTACAAGGCTTCCTTCTCCGGTGCGCTCAAGGTGCTGCTCGACCTGCTTCCGGAGCGAGCCCTGGCGCACAAGGTGATCCTGCCCCTGGCCAGCGGCGGCAGCCCCGCGCACCTGTTGGCGGTGGACTACGCGCTGAAACCGGTGCTGGGTGCGCTCAAGGCGCAGGAAATCCTGCCCGGCGTGTTCGGCGTCGACAAGCAGATCGCCTACGCCGAAGGCGCGCAGCCCGCGCGCATCGATGACGAATTGCGCGAGCGCCTGGACGAGTCGGTGGAGCAACTGCTCGCCGCCCTGGCGCGTCGCCCCGGATCGATAGATCCGCACGTGTTGAACGACCGGCTGGTGAAGGCCCGCTGGAGTATCTGATCCACCGAAATCCGTCCTTACTCGCCCGCCAACGGGCCAGCAGGCACGCACACACTCAATAGCAAAGGAGGTCGCCATGGGCGCCAACACTTTGCGCCGGAGTCTGCTCGCCCTGCTTACCGCGGCGATCTCCTACGGCGCCTTCTCGCAAGCACAAGCCGATACCCTGCGCATCGGTTACCAGAAGTACGGCACCCTGGTGCTGCTCAAGGCTCGCGGCACGCTGGAGAAGCGCCTGGCCGAGCAGGGCATCCAGGTGCAATGGACCGAATTCCCCGGCGGCCCGCAGCTGCTCGAAGGACTGAACGTCGGCAGCATCGACTTCGGCGTGACCGGTGAAACCCCGCCGGTGTTCGCCCAGGCCGCCGGCGCCGACCTGGTGTATGTGGCCAACGAGCCGGCGGCGCCGGCCAGCGAGGCCATCCTGCTGCCCAAGGATTCGCCGATCAAATCGGTGAGCGAGCTCAAGGGCAAGAAGGTCGCCCTGAACAAGGGCTCCAACGTGCACTACCTGCTGGTGCGCGCCCTGGAGCAGAACGGCCTGAAGTACAGCGACATCCAGCCGGTGTACCTGCCGCCGGCCGACGCCCGCGCCGCCTTCGAGCGCGGCTCGGTGGACGCCTGGGTGATCTGGGAGCCCTACCAGTCGGCTGCCGAGAAGCAGCTCAACGCGCGCACCCTGGTCAATGCCAAGGGCCTGGCGGACAACCACCAGTTCTACCTCGCCACGCGTACCTACGCGAAGGACCATCCGCAAGTGCTGACCACGCTGATCGACGAAGTGCGTTCGGTCGGCGAGTGGTCGAAGCAGAACCCGCAGCAGGTCGCTGAACAAGTCTCCCCGCTGCTCGGCCTGTCGCCGGAGATCACCCGCCAGGCAGTCGAACGCCAGGGCTTCGGCGCACAGTTCATCACCCCCGAGGTGGTGACCAAGCAGCAGAAGATCGCCGACACCTTCAGCCGCCTGAAGCTGATTCCCAAGCCGCTGAGCATCAAGGACGTGATCTGGACGCCGCCGGCCGGTGCCAAGGTCGCTACCACCCAATGACCGCCCTGTAGGAGTGGACCTTGTCCGCGAATGCCGGAGATCCCGGCGCGATTCGCGGATGAGATCCGCCTACGGCGACAACGACACCAAACGCACACAACGAATCATCGCGCGGCTACGCCACGCCGGCGCGCTCACCTGGAGTTAAAGCGATGAGCCTCAATATCTTCTGGTTCCTTCCCACCCACGGCGACGGCCACTACCTGGGCACCGCCGAGGGCGCCCGCGCCGTCGACCACGGCTACCTGCAGCAGATCGCCCAGGCGGCCGACCGTCTCGGCTTCGGCGGCGTGCTGATTCCCACCGGACGTTCCTGCGAGGACTCCTGGCTGGTTGCCGCCTCGCTGATCCCGGTGACCCAGGGCCTGAAGTTCCTGGTCGCGCTGCGCCCGGGGATCATTTCGCCGACCGTGGCCGCACGCCAGGCCGCGACCCTGGACCGCCTGTCCAACGGCCGCGCGCTGTTCAACCTGGTCACCGGCGGCGACCCGGACGAGCTGGCCGGCGACGGCCTGCACCTGAGCCATGAGGAGCGCTACGAAGCCTCCGTCGAATTCACCCGCATCTGGCGCCGCGTGCTGGAAGGCGAGACCGTCGACTACGATGGCAAGCACATCCAGGTGAAGGGCGCCAAGCTGCTCTATCCGCCGATCCAGCAACCGCGCCCGCCGTTGTACTTCGGCGGTTCTTCCGAGGCCGCCCAGGACCTCGCTGCCGAGCAGGTCGAGCTGTACCTGACCTGGGGCGAGCCGCCGGCCGCGGTGGCCGAGAAGATCGCCCAGGTGCGCGAGAAGGCCGCCCGGCAGGGCCGCAGCGTGCGCTTCGGCATCCGCCTGCACGTGATCGTCCGCGAAACCAACGAGGAAGCCTGGAAGGCCGCCGACCGCCTGATCAGCCACCTCGACCAGGACACCATCGACCGCGCCCAGGCCTCCCTGGCGCGCTTCGACTCCGTGGGCCAGCAACGCATGGCCGCGCTGCACGGCGGCAAGAAGGACAACCTGGAAGTCTCGCCGAACCTCTGGGCCGGGGTCGGCCTGGTGCGCGGCGGTGCCGGCACTGCGCTGGTCGGCGACGGCCCGACCGTGGCCGCGCGGGTCAAGGAGTACGCCGACCTGGGCATCGACACCTTCATCTTCTCCGGCTACCCGCACCTGGAGGAGTCCTACCGGGTCGCCGAGTTGCTCTTCCCGCACCTCGACGTCGCCCGCCCGGCGCAGCCGGAGGGCCGCGGCTACATCAGCCCCTTCGGCGAGATGATCGCCGACGACATCCTGCCCAAGGCGGCAGCGGCGAGCTGAAAACGATGGCCCCCGTTGGGGCGCGGCGGATAACCGCGAACGGTTATCCGCCTTGCGAAGGATTCGGAGAGTTGCAATGAGCGTTTCCAATCGATTGGCCCGGCGCCTAGCGCCCTGGGCCTTGCCGGTAGCGCTGCTGCTGGCCTGGCAGGTGGCGGTGGAAGGGGGCTTCCTCTCCACGCGCATCCTGCCGGCGCCCAGCGCGGTGTTCGAGGCCGGCTATCAGCTGGTGAAGAGCGGCGAGCTCTGGCAGCACCTGGCGATCAGCACCTGGCGTGCGGCCCTCGGCTTCCTGATCGGCGGCTCCATCGGCCTGAGCCTGGGGCTCATCACCGGCCTGTCGAAGTGGGGCGAGCGCCTCCTCGACAGCTCGGTGCAGATGATCCGCAACGTGCCGCACCTGGCGCTGATCCCGCTGGTGATCCTGTGGTTCGGCATCGACGAGTCGGCGAAGATCTTCCTGGTTGCCCTCGGCACCCTGTTCCCCATCTACCTCAACACCTACCACGGCATCCGCAACATCGACCCGGGCCTGCTGGAGATGGCGCGCAGCTACGGGCTGTCGGGCTTCGGGCTGTTCCGCCAGGTGATCCTGCCCGGCGCGCTGCCGTCGATCCTGGTCGGCGTGCGTTTCGCCCTGGGCTTCATGTGGTTGACCTTGATAGTCGCCGAGACCATTTCCGCCGGTTCCGGCATCGGCTACCTGGCGATGAATGCCCGCGAGTTCCTGCAGACCGACGTGGTGGTCCTGGCGATCCTGCTCTACGCGGTCCTGGGCAAGCTCGCCGACCTCGCCGCGCGCGGCCTGGAACGCGTCTGGCTGCGCTGGCACCCGGCTTATCAGCACAAGGGAGGTGCGGCATGAACGCGCTGAGCAACCTGGCGCCGAGCACGCCGCAACAGCTCAAGCAGGGCATCCCGCTGGCGCTCGAAGGCGTGGTCAAGCGCTTCGGTGAGCGCGAGGTGCTCAAGGGCATCGACCTGCGCATCCCCGCCGGGCAGTTCGTCGCCATCGTCGGTCGCAGTGGCTGCGGCAAGAGCACCTTGCTGCGCCTGCTGGCCGGCCTGGATGCGCCCAGCGAGGGCCAACTGCTGGCCGGTGCTGCGCCGCTGGAAGACGCCCGCGAAGGCACCCGCCTGATGTTCCAGGACTCGCGCCTGCTGCCGTGGAAACGAGTGATCGACAACGTCGGCCTCGGCCTGAAGGGCGACTGGCGCCAGCAGGCCCTGGAAGCGCTGCAGGCGGTCGGCCTGGCCGACCGCGCCGGCGAGTGGCCGGCGAGCCTGTCCGGTGGGCAGAAGCAGCGCGTAGCCCTGGCTCGCGCGCTGATCCACCGGCCGCGCCTGCTGCTGCTCGACGAGCCGCTGGGCGCGCTGGATGCGCTGACCCGCATCGAGATGCAGCAACTGATCGAACGCCTCTGGCAACAGCACGGTTTCAGCGTGCTGCTGGTGACCCACGATGTCGCCGAGGCGGTGGCCGTGGCCGACCGCGTGATCCTCATCGAGGACGGCGAGATCGGCCTGGACCTGGCCGTCGACCTGCCGCGGCCACGTTCGCGTGGCTCGGCGCGCCTGGCCGCGCTCGAGGCCGAAGTGCTCGACCGCGTGCTGTCGCTACCGCCGCTGCCGCCCGAGCCGGAACCCGTATCCCCCTTGCCCACGCAATTGCGCTGGGCGCTCTGAATCCTTCATCCGCGCAAGACCCATTCCCCCAAGGAGAAACGCCATGACCATCAAAGCCATCAACGTCCGCAACCAGTTCAAGGGCACCATCAAGGAAATCGTGATCGGCGACGTACTGTCGGAAATCGACGTGCAAACCGCCGCCGGCGTGGTCACCTCGGTGATCACCACTCGCTCGGTACGCGAGTTGGAACTGCAGGTAGGCAGCGAAGTGATCGCCTTCGTGAAGTCGACCGAAGTGTCCATCGCCAAGCTGTGATCGGCAGCGGTTATCGCAAGCCACGCCCCGGACGGGTTTCGCCGTTCCGGGGCGTGTTCGCTTCGGCCCTCAGTATCGCCAGAGGTGCCTGACTTCTTCCCATTGCTCGTCGGACAGCCATTCTTCGGCCATCGGGAAGAAGATGTTCTCCTCGCCATCCATGTGGTCGAAATACTTGCCGAGGAAGTCTTCGACGATCGCCGCGATCTCCCGTGGGCTGTGGCCGGAGCCTTCCAATGCACGCAGCTGCGTGGCGATGCGTTCGAAGGCCAGGTGATCGCGCTCGATATCCTTCACCCGCGGGTGGATAGGCGCATCGGTGCGCAGCAGGGCGCGGCGGATCAGCTCTTCGTTCTCGTGGTGCAGCATCTCGGGGACGCCGTGCAGCGCATCGAGCTGGCGAAACAGCTGCTTGCAGTCGGCGTCGGTGCAGGACGCATCCTTGAGGGCGCCGAGCAGGCCTTTGATTCGATTGATGTGGATGCCGACGTCGTGGTGGTACTCGCGCAGGTCGCGCAGCAGGCGATTCATGATCGATCCTCGGGAGTGGATTCGCACATCCCGCCGTACCGTCGATAGCGGCTTCGAGCGCCGGGCTTACGGCCATGCCAGCGATGCGAAGGACATGCGAATCGCCTGTGTAAAGATGGCGCGTCCTGCGCATTCAGTGGGCTGATGCAAGTATAGTTCCGCCCTCGGCCTCGCCGGCGCATCGCCGGGCCGCGCCGCCGAGTGGCCGATTCGCAGGGGAGCCCGCATGACCGACAGCCTTCGACCGCAAGACCAGTGGATCGCCACACCCGGCGGCCGCCTGTTCGCCCGGCGCTGGCCAGGCGCGAATGCCGTGGCGGCGCCCATCGTGCTGTTCCACGATTCCCTGGGGTGCGTCGAACTCTGGCGCGACTTTCCCGAACGGCTCGCCGCCGCCACCGGGCGCACGGTGATCGCCTACGACCGCCTGGGCTTCGGCCGCTCGGATGCACATCCCGGCCTACTGTCGACCCGCTTCATCGGCGAGGAGGCGGCGCAGTTCTTCCCGCTGCTGTGCGAGCAGTTGGGCATCGACGACTTCATCGCCTTCGGTCACAGCGTCGGCGGCGCCATGGCCGCGCACTGCGCCGCGCTTTTCACGCAGCGTTGCCAGGCGCTCGTTACCGAGTCGGCACAGGCTTTCGTCGAGCAGCGCACGCGCGACGGCATTGCCCAGGCGCGCGATGAATTTGCCAAGCCGGGGCAGCTGGATCGGCTCGTCCGCTACCACGGCGACAAGGCGGCCTGGGTGCTGGCGGCCTGGGCCGAGACCTGGCTGTCGGATGCCTTCGCGCCCTGGATGCTGGCGGCAGGTTTGCCGCAGCTGGAGTGCCCGTTGCTGGTCCTGCACGGCAGCGAGGACGAGTACGGCTCGTCGCGCCATCCGCAGCTGATTGCCGAGCTGGCAGCGGATGCCGAAATGCTGATCCTGCCGGAGCTTCACCACGTGCCGCATCGCGAGCAGCCGGAAACGGTGCTGGCGGCGGTGGCGCGCTTTCTCGCGGCGCGGGGCTGAGTTGCCGGCGCCTCAGGCCGGTGCCAGGCAGGTCTGGTTACGGCCTTGTTGCTTGGCCCGGTAGAGCAGGTGGTCGCAGCAGGCCAGCAGGTCGGCCGGCTGCTGTAGCCCTTCGCTGGAGGAGAGCGCGCCGCCCAGGCTGATGGTCAGGTGGCGCAGCGCGTCCGGTCGATACAGGTGCTCGATGGACAGCGAGGAAACGCGCTCGCGCAGGCGCTCGGCGATGCGCTGCAACTCCTCGCGGCTGGTGACCTGCAGCATCACCACGAATTCCTCGCCGCCGTAGCGGAAAATCTGCGCCTGGCCGTTGCGCAGGGTATCGGCCATGCAGCTGGCGACCTCGCACAGGCACTGGTCGCCGGCCGGGTGGCCGTAGTGGTCGTTGAACGGCTTGAAGTAGTCGATGTCGGCCAGCAGCAGGGCGAACGGCCGGCCGTTCTGCCGCGCCTGCCGCCAGTTCTGCTCCAGTTGCAGGTCCAGGGCGCGGCGGTTGCCGACCTGGGTCAGGGCGTCGGTGGCGGCCAGTTCCTGCAGGCGCAGGTTCAGCGCCGCCAGCTCGCTGCGCTGGCGGCTGCCTTCGAGATCGGCGAGGAAGGCCTGGCGCACGCCGCGGATGTTGGTCCAGCTGATGAACAGGCTGAACAGCGCCACCGGCAGGTAGACCAGGGTGAACACCAGCAACGCCTTGGGGTCGCCGGCATGGATCAGCGAGACGTTGTAGAGAATGATCGCCGAGATCACCAGCGAGCAGGCCAGGATGCCGCGGAACGAATAGCGCACGCCCAGGTTGCCGAGCAGGATGAACACCACCGAGGCGTAGAGGAAGGTCGGCACGTCCGGCGAGGCGCTGCGCTTGAGCAACTCGAACCAGGCCACCGTCGAGACGATGTCGTGCAGCGGCATCAGCATGTCCATCAGCAGCACGCTGCGGCTGTAGCGGAACACCAGGAAGATGTTCAGCAGGCCGACCAGGCTGAGCCCGCCGCGCAGCAGCAGGGAGGTCAGCGCCATGTCCGGGATCAGCAGCGCGTCGGCGAACACGTAGGAGTCGTACGCCGCCATGGCGATGAAGTTGATCGCCAGCAGGAAGCCACGATAGTGCTGCAGGACGTAGGCGGCGAAGGCCGCTCGCTGGTCGTCGGGGATCTGGCCGGTGCGGGGGCGGGCAGGGGTTTCAAGGACGGTCATGGAGAAGTGCGTTGCCCGAGTTATGGCCAAGGGCCAGTGTAGGGAGGCGGTCGGCCAGCGTCCAGCCGGCCGAACCGCCTTGGTACGGCGGTTTCAGAGTTCCTCGAACATTTCCCGGCCGATCCGCAGCGCGCTGCCGAAGTCGAGCGACTGGATGCGCTCGTGCAGGCGCTTGAAGTGCTTCGGCCAGGGGTGCTGGTGGCGCGCCAGGGCGTCGAAACGGGCGACGGCTTCGAGGTTGCCGGCCTCCAGCAGCATGAGGACTTCGTCGAGCCGCTGGCGCGCCTGCGGCCGGCTCAACGCCGGGCGCTCGCCTGGCGTCGCGAAGGGATCGGGGGGGCTGAACTGCCCCTGCAACTCGAGCACGCTGCTGCCGAGCAACTGGCGCAGTTCCTGGATGCATTGCGGCTCCAGGTTGGCGCGCGGATCTTCGGTGGCGCGTTGCAGCAGTTCGGCCTCCAGCGCCGCGGCGCGCTCGCCGAGCACGCGGGCGCCCATGGTGCCGGCGCTGCCCTTGAGCGTGTGCAGGGTGCCGCCGAGGGTTTCCGCGTCGCCGGCCAGCTGCTGCTGTTCCAAGCGCGCGAGGAGCTTTTCCATTTCCGGCTCGAAGGTGC
This sequence comes from Pseudomonas sp. QL9, assembly GCF_041409665.1. Taxonomy (NCBI): domain Bacteria; kingdom Pseudomonadati; phylum Pseudomonadota; class Gammaproteobacteria; order Pseudomonadales; family Pseudomonadaceae; genus Pseudomonas; species Pseudomonas sp. QL9. The sequence goes on along the minus strand of NZ_CP166971.1, from coordinate 71,654 downwards.
GCAGCACCCGCACGACAAGCTGCTCGTCGCCGCCGAAGCGGTCGAGGATCGCTTCGCGGCTTTCCACCAGGCCGGTGGTGCTGGATGCCACGCGCAGTTCGCCGGGGATTGCCGGCGCGCCAAGCTGGGCGAGCAGGCAGCGCACCAGCTGTTCCTTGTCGATCGGCTTGGCGATGTGGTCGTTCATCCCGGCGTCGAGGCAGGCCTGGCGGTCGGCCTGGGAGGCGTTGGCGGTCATGGCGAGGATCGGCAGCTCGGCGAAGCGGCCGTCCGCGCGGATCCGCCGGGTCGCTTCCAGGCCGTCGATGCCGGGCATCTGCATGTCCATCAGCACCGCATCCGGCGGCGTGGCGACGGCGCAGACCTGGCTCACCCCGGCCAACCCGTCCTCGGCCAGCAGAACGGTGGCGCCTTCGCTGGCCAGCAGCTCGGCGGCGACCTGGCGGTTCAGCGCGTTGTCCTCCACCACCAGCAGGCGCCGTCCGGCCAGCCGCCGCGGCTTCTCCCGCGGGGCAGGGGCGGCGGGCGCGGGCAGCTCGCCGAGCACCTGGCGCACCGAGTCGGCCAGTTGCCGTGGCGTCACCGGCTTGGTCAGGAAGTCCATGAAGGGCGCGCTCGGCCCGTCCTGCTCGTTGGCCAGCACTTCGCGGCCGTAGGCGGTGATCATGATGATGGTCGGCGGCGCCAGCGGGCTGGCCTCGCGCTGGATCTGCCGGGCAGCCTGCAGGCCGTCGAGGTCGGGCATGCGCCAGTCCATCAGCACCACGTCGTAGTCGATGCCCTGCCGCCGTGCCTCGCGGTAATGCAGCACCGCATACAGCCCGCCGCTGACCAGGTCGGCCCGCCAGCCGAGGGCTTCGCAGGTGCGCACCAGCACTTCGCCGGCGCTGGCGTTGTCGTCGGCCACCAGCAGGCGCAGGGGGCGCTGCGGGGCCGTGGCCGGTGCTTTGGCCACGGTCTCGGCAACGACCGGCAGCGGCAGGTCGAACCAGAACCGGCTGCCGACGCCCAGGCGGCTCTCCACCTGCAGCTTGCCACCCATCAGCTCGACCAGGCGCTGGCAGATGAACAGCCCCAGGCCCGTGCCGCCAAAGCGCCGGGTGGTGGAGGCTTCGGCCTGGGTGAAGCTCTCGAAGATGCGCTGCAGCTGTTCTTCGCTGATGCCGATACCGCTGTCGCTGACGGCAATGCGCAGATGCAGGCAGTCGCCTTCGCGGCGCAGCGGGTGGACGCTGACCACCACCTGGCCGCTATCGGTGAACTTGATGGCGTTGCCGGCAAGGTTGATGAGGATCTGCTGCAGGCGCAGGGCGTCGCCGAGCAAGCTGCCGGGCAGCGCCGGGTCGATGTCGAAGAGCACCTCGACGTCCTTGTCGCCGAGGTTGCCCGAGAGCACCACGGCGAGGTCGCGCAGCAGGGTTTCCGGCTCGAAGGGGTGCAGGTCCAGCTGCAGCTTGCCGGCCTCGATCTTGGAGTAGTCCAGGATGTCGTTGAGCAGGCCGAGCAACGAGGTGGCGGCGGAGTGCGCCTTGTCGACGTAGTCGCGCTGGCGGGTATCGAGGTGGGTCTGCTGGGTCAGGTAGAGCATGCCCAGCACGGCGTTCATCGGCGTGCGGATCTCGTGGCTCATGTTGGCGAGGAACGACGACTTGGCCGCGTTGGCGGCGTCGGCCTGCTCCTTGGCCAGGCGCAGCGTGGCCTGCATCTCGCGCTCGTGGGTGATGTCGAGGTTGATCCCGGTGACGCGCAGCGGCGTGCCGTCGGCCGCGCGTTCGACCCGCGCGCCGGCCTGGACGTAGCGCACCCGTCCGCTGGGCAGGACGAGGCGGAAGGTCGGCACGTAGGCGCCGCTGCCTTCGACGGCCGCCCGCAGGCTGTCGAGGGTGGCCTGGCGATCCTGCGGGTGCAGGCGCTCGCGCCAGTGCTCGAAGTTCAGGCCGGCGCCGGCCAGGCGCGGCGACTGTTCGTAGAGGGCGAACATGTGTTCGTTCCACTGCAGCGAGTCGTCGGCCAGGTCCCAGCTCCAGATGCCCAGGTTGGCCACTTCGGCGGCCAGCGCCAGCTGGTCGCGGGCCGACTTGAGGCGCTCCTCGGCGGCCTTGCGCTCGGTGATGTCGGTGGCGATGCCGAGGTAGCCGGTGAGGCTGCCCTGGTCGTCGCGGATCGCCGTGACCATCAGGTTCACCGGCACGCGCGAGCCATCCTTGCGCACATAGGTCCACTCGCGCACTTCGGCGCCGTCGCGCTCGGCCGGGCGGGAAAGCACGTGGAAGCCCTCGACCGACTCGTCGAGCTCACGGCTCAGTTGCGCGGCGCGCAGTTCCAGCTCCTCTTCGACGTGCAGTTTCCTGGGCGTGTGCCGGCCGACCATCTCGTCGGCGCTGTAGCCGAGCAGACGCTCCGCTCCGTGGTTGAAGATGCGGATGTTGCCCTGCACGTCGGTGGCGATGATCGACAGCTCGGAAGCCGAGCGCAGCACGTTGCTCAGCAGCAGGTTCGACTCGTGCAGCTCGGCAGTACGCGCCGCCACCTGCTGTTCGAGGTTGCTGTTGAGTTCGTGGATGCGCGCCTCGGCAGCCTTCTTGGCAGTGATGTCGCGCAGGGTCTTGGAGGCGCCGACGACGTTGCCCTTGCGCCCGCGGATCGGCGCCACGCTGACCGAAACGTCGATCCGCCGGCCGTCCTGGTGCAAACGCTGGGTATCGAAGCTTTGGACGCTTTCGCCACGGGCGACCACGGCGAGGATGCGGCTTTCCTCCTCGGCGGCTTCCTGGGGCACCAGTAGCTGCGCGATGGAGCGGCCGACGGCCTGTTCGGCGCTGTAGCCGAAGAGCTTTTCGGCACCGGCGTTCCAGGTGCTGATCTCGCCGCGCAGGTCGGTGCCGATGATGGCGTCGTTCGAGGATTCGACGATGGCGGCCAGGCGCGCCTGCTGCTCGACGATGTTGTGGCGGCGCCGGCGGCTCACCGAGACCGCGCCGAGCAGGGCGGCGAGCAGCAGGCTGGCGAGGCTGCCGAGGGCGAAGGCCAGCAGCGGCGATACCTGGTGCAGGCGCTGGACGAATGCCGGGTGGGCGCCGAATTCGATCTGCCAGTGCCGGCCGAACACCTCGCGCTGCAGCACCTGGTTGAACAGGCGTGGCGCCTTGGCATCGTCGCTGCCGGTGAAGAAGGTGCGCACCGGGGCGCCTTCGGTGATGTCACTGAGCTGGAAATACACGTCTTCGCTGCTGGGCAGCAGGTTGGCGAGCACTTCGCTCATCAGCAGCGGCGCGTAGCTCCAGCCGAACAATTGGCGTTCGCGCTCGTCGACGCTCGCTGGCGTCACGCCGCCCCGGTAGATCGGCATCAGGAAGAGGAACGACTGCAGGGATTCGCCCGTGGCCTGGACCAGCGTGATCGGCGCGGTCAGGCGTGCCTCGCCGCTGCGCATGGCGGCCACTGCGGCCTGCCGGCGACTGTCGTCGGAGGCGATGTCCAGGCCCACCGCCTGCAGGTTCGAGGCTTGCGGCTCGATGTACTGGATGACGTAGCGTTCGCCCGGATTGGCGCTCAGCTCGCGGATGGCGAAGTCCGGTGCGCCGTCTTCGCGGGCCTGGCGCAGGAAGCTTTCCTCGCGCTCGTGCGGCACCCGGCGGATGAAGCCGAAGCCCCGGGCGCCGACGAACTCGCGCGTGAGGTCGCGAGTCCGGCTGTAGCGCAGGAACAGTGCGCGGCTGATGCCGTCCTCGCCGGCGGTGAGCACCGCGCCACGCGCGCCGCGCAACCCGTACTGGTACAACGCGATGCGGCTCAGCACGGTGTCGGCCAGGCGTTGCGCCTCCTGCGCCACGGCGCTGGCGGCCTGCTGCTGGTTGCTGTGCTGCAACAGCACGGCGCCCAGAGCGGAGCAGAACACGCCCAGGGCCAGGGCCGCCCAGGCCCAGCGGTTGAATTTCAGATTGCCTGGCGTCGTCGTTTTCACCCGGTACTTTCCTGATCAGGGGGAGCGAAGGCAGCTGGCGCCGCTTCAGTGCGGCAGGCCGGTGAGCAACAGTTCGGTCATCGCCTCGCAGGGAATCGGCCGGCAGTACAGATAGCCCTGCATGACGTCGCAGCCGAGGGCGAGCAGGGCCTGCTCCTGCGCCCGGGTTTCCACCCCCTCGGCCACCAGTTCCAGGTCGAGGGCCTCGCCGAGCATGACGATGGCCTCGATGATGGCGGCGTCGCTGTGGTCGTGGAGCATGTCGCGGACGAAGCTCTGGTCGATCTTCAGTACATCCACCGGGAAACGCTTGAGGTAGGCCAGGCTGGAATAGCCGGTGCCGAAATCGTCGATGGCGATGCGCACGCCCAGTTCGCGCAGGGCGGCCAGGGTCTGGCGCGAGCCCAGGCTGTCGCTGGCGAGCACGCCTTCGGTGATCTCCAGCTCCACTCGCTGCGGCTGCACGCCGGTCTGCGCGAGGATGTCGGCGACCTGGGCGACGAAGCGCTCGTCGCGGAACTGCACGGCGGAGATGTTCACGCTGACCCGCAGGTCGTGGCCGGCGTCGTTCCAGCGCCGCGTGTCCTGGCAGGCGCGCAGGAGGATCTGCTGGCCGATGGGCACGATCAGCCCGGTTTCCTCGGCCAGCGGAATGAACTCCGCGGGCGGGATCAGCCGGCCTTCGCCGTTGCGCCAGCGGATCAGCGCCTCGACGCCGACGATGTGCTGGTCAGCGGCGGCGACCTTGGCCTGGTAGAACACCTCGAACACGCCCAGCTCCAGGGCCAGGCGCATGTTGCGGTCGAGCAGGTGGCGGGCGCGCATGCGCTGCTCGATGTCCGAGGAGAAGAAGCAGTAACCGTTTCGCCCGGAGGTTTTCGCCTGGTACATGGCGCTGTCGGCGTGCCGGTAGAGCGACTCCGGGTCCTGGCTGTCGTCGGGGTAGAGGCTGATGCCGATGCTGGCCGAGAGGTGATAGCTGTTGTTGCGCACGACGTAGGGTTCGCCGATCAGCGCCTGCAGGCGCTCGGCGTAATCGCCGACGGCCTCGAAGCCCTGCACCTCCGGCAGGAGGATGACGAACTCGTCGCCGCCGGGCCGGCACACGGTGTCCATCGTCCGCGAGTGCTCGGTCAGCCGGCGCGCGGTTTCCTGCAGGATGGCGTCGCCGATGGCGTGACCTTCGCCGTCGTTGACCGCCTTGAAGTTGTCCAGGTCGAGCAGCAGCAGGCCGACGCGCTGGCCGCTGCGTCGCGCGGACTCGATGGCCTGGGCCAGGCGGTCGGTGAGCAGCAGGCGGTTCGGCAGGTTGGTCAGCGGGTCCTGGTTGGCGAGGATCTTCGCCATCCGCCGCAGCCGCGTGTGGGTGCGGATGCGCGCGCGGGCGACCGGCAGGTTCAGCGGCTTGGAGATGAAGTCCACGCCGCCCAGCTGCAGGGCACGCAGTTCGTGGGAAACCTGGTTGTAGGCGGTGACGAAGATGACCGCGGCATCGCACAGCTTGGGGTCGGCCATCAGCGCCTGGCAGACCTCGAAGCCGTCCATGTCGGGCATCTCGATGTCCAGCAGGATGACGTCCGGGCGCAGCCGCCGGGCCATCTCCAGGGCCTGCCAGCCATTGCTGGCGAAATGGATGACACCCAGCCCCTTGGCGGCCTCGCCGAGCAGTTGGATGTCGCTGACCTGGTCATCGACGATCAGGATGATCGTGTCGAAAGGCTGAGTGTCTTCGGGCATTCCCTCGCTCCGCGCGCACATCTGAACGAAGTGTCTGTCGGATCAGGCTAGACCAGCGTATCAATCCTGCATCAGGGCGCCGTCGCCTGCGGTCTCTGGCCGCCAGGCAGCGGGCGATGACGTGGGGAGAATTACCGATGGCCAGCGATGACGCCAGATTGCCATTATGGTTAGATTGCGAGCAATTGTCCGAATATTCCTAGGACAGCTCCCCTTGTGCCTTAGCGAGCGGTGTGCAGATGCAGTCGGTAGGTGCTGAAAGGGCGTCGGAGAGCGCCGGAGAGCCACGCTATGCAGGCCTGTTGCGCCTGGCGTTGCGCCATTTCGCGGTAAGCGCGGCGGCGGTGACCCGTACGGGCGCGGCATCGGCGCAGTTGTGCGGCAGCGTTGGCCTGGCCGCTGCAGAGGTCGATTGCCTGTGCAGCCTGGACGGCGACCTGGCTTGTGCCTCGGGCCTTGCGCAAGTGCGCGACCTGCGCAGCGACCGGCGTTGGCGCGGGCTGGCGAAGCGCCTGCGCCTGCACCTGATGCAGCCCTTGCTCGACCCGCAGGGGGAAGCGCTGGGCGTACTGCACCTGTTCGACGAGCAATTGCGCGAATTCGATGCGCCGCAACAGGAAGCCCTGGGCGAATTCGCCGCGCTGGCCATGGCCATCCTCAGCCAGGATCGCGTCGAGGCGCGCCTGCGCGAAAGCGAACGGCGCATGGCGCTGGCCCTGGATGGCAGCGGCACCGGCCTCTGGGATCGCGACGTGCCCAGCGGCAAGATCCATTACTCCACCGGCTGGAAGGCGCTGCTGGGCTACGACGAGACGGAGGTCGGCGACAGCGTCGACGAAAGCTACACGCGTATCCACCCGGACGACCTCGGCTACGTGCGGGCCACCATCCTGGCGCATTTCGAGCAGCGCACGCCGCTCTACGAGGTGGAACACCGAATCCGCCGCAAGGACGGCAGCTATATGTGGGTGTCCAGCCGCGGCAAGGTGGTCGAGCGCGATCCATCAGGCCGTGCGCTGCGCATGATCGGCACCACCACCGACATCACCGCCCTGCGCGAGATGTCCGAGCGGCTGCGCCAGGGGATCGAGCTGCTGACCAACCTGACCAACGAAATCCCCGGGATGGTCTTCCAGTTCCAGCGCAAGCCCGACGGTACGGCACGCTTCCCCTATGTCAGCGCGGGCAGCCAGGAGATCTTCGGCCTGAGCCCGGAGCAGATGGCCGAGGTGCCCGCCGAACGCATCCGCGCGCTCATCCACCCCGAGGACCTGCCTCGCTACCAGGCCTCGCTCGAGGCCTCGGCCAAGGACCTGGTGCCCTGGTCGCTGGAGTACCGCGTGCAACTGCCGGGGCAGGGCGTGCAGTGGCGCCAGGGCAGCGCGCACCCCAGCCGCCAGCCCGATGGCGGGGTGATCTGGCACGGCTTCATCACCGACGTCACCGAGCGCAAGCGCATCGAAGCCGAGCTGCAGGTGTTCGCCACCACCGACTTCCTCACGCAACTGCCCAACCGCCGCTGCTTCATGCTCCACCTGGAGTCGGAGCTGGCCCGGGTGCAGCGCGCCAGCGAGCGCAGCGCGGCGATCCTGATGTGCGACCTCGACCACTTCAAGGCGATCAACGACCGCTGGGGCCATGCGGTGGGCGACCACGCGCTGCGCCACTTCGCGACCATCCTGGCCGGCATCATCCGGCGCAATGACAGCGCCGGGCGCATGGGCGGCGAGGAGTTCGCGGTGGTCCTGAGCGATGCCGACCGCGAAAGCGCCATCACCTTTGCCCAGCGCCTGCAGCAGCAACTGGACGAGTCGCCGCTGGTTCTGGACGGTGAGCGCATCCCGCTGACCATCAGCATCGGCGTAGCCGCCATGAGCGCCGACGACACCTCGGTGGAAGCCGTGCTTTCCCGCAGCGACATGGCGCTGTACCGGGCCAAGCAGAACGGGCGCAATCGCATCGAGGCGCTCTGAGCCTCCCGGCGCGGTGGCGGCTGCGGCGATCGGCTAACGTCAGGGAACACAGGTGACGGGGCGAGGCGGGCCGTGAGCGCAAGTATCCGGGTCGAGGTGCGGCTTGCCGCGCCCGAAGAAGAGCCGCTGCTGGCTGCCATGCTGCCGGTCTACCTGCGCGAGCTGGGCGTGGGCATGCTGGCCTATCCGTACCTGGCGCTGTATTGGGTCGAGGCCGGCCGCTTTCCCTACCTGATCCGCGCCGACGGCGCGCTGGCCGGCTTTGCCCTGGTGCGCTGGCTGGACGAGGAGGGCCGTTTCGAAATGGCCGAGTTCTATGTCGCCGCCGCCTTTCGTCGGCAGGGTGTCGGCCGGGCGGCGGTGCGCGCGCTGTTCGCCGCGCATCCGGGCGACTGGGCGTTGAGCGTGTTGCCGGCGAACCGCCGGGCGCTGGCGTTCTGGACTGAGCTGCTGCCGGTGGATGCGCGGCCGGCGCTGATCGACGAGCCACCGCACTGGCCGCATCTGCGCCTGCGTTTCCGCGTGCCACCGCCGGGGGCCTGAGCGGGACTTGCCAGCAGCGCCGCCGGCGGGCAGATTGGCGGCCCGTTTTTCTCTTCCCTGGAGCCCTCCATGCCCCGATACACCGCCACCGTGACCGTCAGCGCCGAGCATTGGGGGCGTGAAACCGAGGCCGTCGACAATCCCGCCATCGATGTCGGCCTGCGCACCCTGTCGCCGGGCGTCTTCGAGCTGAGCTTCAACGGCCAGCTGGCGGCGCCGGAAGAAGCCACCCACGTCTGCGTGACCCTGGACAACGGCCTGGCCTACTACGGTCCGATCGTCGACGGCCAGGCCGACCCCAAGGGCGGCTGGCTGAGCTTCGAGTCCGACATGGTCGAGCCGGAGCTGCTGGGCTGAGGCTGCGCCGAGTGCCGGAGCGAGCGGACGAAAAAACTCGCTTCGGCAGCGAATAATCCGCCTCGCTGCGGTGTTCATTGCTAGCGATCCCGCCACTGCCCGGAGATACCGTGATGAGCCCGCGTCCTTTCCTGCGTTTTCCTTCGTTGCTGTTGCTGGCCTGCCTCGGCGCCGCCCTCCACGCTGGGCCGGTTTCGGCCAGTGGCGGCGGCAGTGACGACGACAACAAGAACAAGCTTGCCCCCGATTGCCCGGCCGGCCAGGTGCGCGACTCCGCCGAGCAGCGCTGCCTGGACCAGACCAGCAGCCGCCTGCCGGACGCCGACCGCGCCGAATATGCCTATCGCCTGGCCAAGGCCGGCCGTTACCAGGAAGCCCTGGCGCTGCTCGACACCCTGCGCCAGCCGAACACCCCCGAGGCGCTCAACTACCGCGGCTACGCCACGCGCAAGCTCGGTCGCGTCGACGAAGGCATCGGCTACTATCAGCAATCGGTACGCCTGGATCCGCATTACGCCAAGGTGCGCGAGTACCTCGGCGAAGCCTACGTGACCAAGGGTCGCCTGGACCTGGCCCGCGAGCAGCTGCAGAGCATCCGCGGCATCTGCGGCACCGGTTGCGAGGAGTATCGTGATCTGGCCGAGGCCATCGATCAGTCACGGCAGCTATGAGAGAGTTCCCCCAGCCCCTGCGGCCTTCGCCATGGGAGCATCCGCGGGCCCCGGCTGCCGCGACCGAGCGTCATCCACCCGCGCCGCCGAGCAGGCGGCTGCGCAGCATCGCGGAGGCAACCATCGCACAGCCAGCGGATATCCGCACCGAGATTGGCCAGCACCTGGCGCGCCTGTGGCGCTACGCCATGGTCCTGTCGCGGCAGACGCACGTCGCTGACGACCTGGTGCAGGCCACCTGCGTGCGCGCCCTGGAGCGCGCCGCGCAATTCACCGCGGGGAGCCGGCTGGACCGCTGGCTGTTCACCATCCTGCGCTCGATCTGGCTGAACGAAGTGCGCGCACGGCGGGTGCGCAGCGGCTTCGGGGTGGTCGATGCCGAGGGCGAACTGGTCGTCGACGGCGAGCGCCAGGCCCAGGCCGAAGTGCTTGCCGGGCAGGTCCTGCGGCGCGTGGCGGAACTGCCCGAGGCGCAGCGCGAGACGCTGTTCCTCGCCTACATCGAGGGGCTGAGCTACCGCGAGGTGGCGCAGATTCTCGGGGTGCCCATCGGCACCGTGATGAGCCGCCTGGCGGCGGCGCGCTTGAAACTGGCGGATGCCGCGGCAGAAGACGCGGAGCTTGCCAGGGGAGGTCCGCGATGAGCGAACGTGACAATCACCCGCGGGTGTCCGACGAAACCCTGGTGGCCTTCATCGATGGCGAGCTGGACTTCGCCCAGGCCCGCGAGATCGAGCTGAAACTCGCTGAAGACGCCGAACTGGCCCAGCGCTTCGACCTCCTGTGCCAGGGCGACCGGGGGCTGGCCGAAGCCTTCGACCAATTGCTGCAGCAGGCTCCCATGGAGCGCCTGGGCGCCGGACTGGCTGCCCTGCCACCGGCGGAGCCGGCGCCGCGCGGTATCGGCCGCCGTGGCCTGGCGCTGGCGGCTGCCGCCTGCCTGGTGCTGGGCATGGCCCTCGACCACCTGCTGCTCGGCGGCCTGGCCGTACAGACACACGACGAATCGGCCAGTTGGCGCCAGCGCGTGGCCGACTACATGTCGCTGTACACGGTGCAGACCCTCGACCATTTGCCGGGCGACCTGGATACCCGCCAGGCGCAGCTCAACGCGGTCGGCGCGCGCCTGGACCTGGCCCTGCCGGCGCCGGCGCTGGACCTGGACGGAGCCAGCCTGCGCCGCGCGCAGATCCTCGAGTACGACGGCGTGCCCATCGCCCAGCTGACCTACCTGGACGAGCGCTACGGCCCCATGGCGCTGTGCATCACCCGCGGCGACGGGCAGCCGGCGGCCCTGGAGCAGGAGCGTCGCGAAGGCATGAACCTGGTCTACTGGAAGGATGCCCGGCACGCCTACCTGCTGATCGGCCATAGCCCGGCCCAGGCCCTGCAATCCATGGCGGCCGGCCTGCGCGAACGCCTGGGGACGGGCGGTGGGGCATGAAACGGCTGCTGGTGGCGCTCCTGCTGCTCTGTGCAGCAGGAGGGCAGGTGAGTGCGCAGGAGCGCTGGCGCCTGTCCCGTGAAGAGGACGGCATCCGCGTCTACCTGAGTCCGGTGCCCGGCTCGCAGTACCAGAGCTATCGCGGGGTGGTCGATATCCGCGCCAACGTGCAGACCCTGGTCGACCTGCAAGAGAACCTGCGGGTCGCCTGCAAATGGCTGTATGCCTGCGCCGAGCTGCGCCTGCTCAAGGCCAGCGGCGATGACGTCTGGCTCTACATGCGCACCGAGCTGCCGTGGCCGACGCAGCCGCGCGACATGGTGCTGCGGGTGACGACTCAGCACAGCGACGACGGCGGCCTGTTGCGCCGTATCCAGGCAGTGCCGGACTACCTGCCGCCGGTGCCGGGGCAGATCCGCGTGCCCATGCTGGCCGGTATCTGGCAACTGGCGCCGCTGCCCGACGGGCGCACCCGGGTGACCTACCAGATGCGCGCCGAACCCGGCGGCAGCGTGCCGTCCTGGCTGGCCAACAGCTTCGTGGTGGATGCGCCGCTGGACACCCTGCGCACCTTGCGCGCGGTGGCAGAGCGCCAGGCGCCGCGCACGCCCTAGTGGGCTGCGACCGCGCCTGCGCTGTAGCTGGCGACGCGGTTGCGACCTTCGGACTTGGCCCGATAGAGCGCCCCATCCGCCGCTTCCAGCAGTTCTTCCAGACTCCCTGCGGAGCATTCGGAGGTGCTGGCTACGCCCACGCTCAGCGTCAGGATGCCCAGCGGGCCGCGTTCGTGGGGCAGGCTGCGGGCCTGTACGGCGGCGCGGATCTGCTCGCCGAGCGCCAGGGCCTTGGCCAGGTCGCTGTCGCCCAGCAGGACCACGAACTCCTCGCCACCGTAGCGGGCGGCGAAGTCGCTGGGGCGTCGCGCCAGGCCACCTATGGTCTGTGCCACTAGCCGCAGGGCCACGTCGCCCTGTGGGTGGCCGTAGTGGTCGTTGTAGGCCTTGAACATGTCGATATCGAGCATCAGCAGGGCCAGCGGCTCGCCGCTGCGCTGCGTGCGTGACCACTCTTCGGCGGCCCGGCGGTCGAAGGCGCGGCGGTTGTTCAGGCCGGTGAGCGCGTCGGTGTGGGCTTCCTCGCGCAATTCGCTGACCAGCGCCGTGCGCTTGCGCATCTGGCGTGCGGCGAGTAGCGCCAGGCCGATGATGGCGAGGTCCAGCCCGGCGGCCAAAAGGCCAATGGTCCAGGCGCGCAGCCGCCAGCGCAGAAAGATTTGCTGCTCCGGCAGGGCGACGCTGAACACCAGCGGGTAGTTGCCGACGCGGCGAAAGCTGTACCAGCTTTGCTGGCCATCGACGTGCGATGTCTCGATGAAGTCGCCGCGGCTGGACAGCAGGAAACGGCTGAACGCAGGCGTGTCGCGGTCGTCGGGAATGGGCGTGTCGAGCACCGGCCAGCGCACCAGGGGCGTGCCGTCGAGCATGCGCAAGGTGACCTCGCCACCTTTGCCCAGGGACAACCCGCTGAACTGTTCGCGCAGGTAGTCCAGTTCCAGGGTCGCCGCCACCACCCCGGCGAAACTGCCGTCGGATGAGGTCAGGCGGCGGCTGACGGCGATGCTGCGCTGGGCCCCCTCGACCAGCGGCAGGAACGGCTGGCTGATGTGCAACGCATCGTCGCCGGCGATGCGCTGGCTGGCGAAGAGCTCGTTCAGCGCAAGGCTGGCCGGCTGCGGCATGCGTTTGCCGAACTGGAAGATGACCTTGCCGTTTTCGTCGGTGAGAAAGATCGAGCCCATGCCCTTGGTGGTCGCCACGTAGTCCTGCAGTAGCGCGTTGCGCACCGTCGCCGGCAGCGCCAGCACGCTCGGTTCGCGATAGGCGTGGAGCACCGTGTTCAAAGCCAGGTCGTAGGCATCGATGTTGTGCTTGAGGTCGCGCTCGACCAGCAAGGCGATGTTGTGGCCGCTGTCACGCGCGATTGCCAGGGCGTCCTGGCGCATCTGCAGGATGACTGCGGCGGTCAGTGCCGAGATCGCCACGGCCAGGGCCAGGCTGATGTAGAGAATGACATGGGGGCGGCGGAACAGCATGGCGGACGGGCCCATTGCGATTGGGTTCGCCGGACGGGTGCCCGGGCGAATGGCCTGACAACTAAATCAGAGCCTTCATCGCATATAGCAGGTAGCCAGATTGTTGCACGCGGAGGCCGATCGAAGACTGATCCGCCTCAACCTTCGTCGAAGCCCAGTTCGCCCTGGCGCTGCTCGGGACGCGGGCGCTCACGGCTTGGCCTCTTGGGCGCCTGGGAGGTCGTCGACCGCGAGACCGGTTCGGCCTCCGGCGGCGGCAAGGCCAGGCGGCAGTTCTCGACCTTCCACCAGCGCGGCAGCAGCTGGCGTACCGCGCCCTGGCCGAAGCGGTCGTCGATCAACCAGACCACGCCCTGGTCCTGCTGGGTGCGGATCACCCGGCCGGCGGCCTGCACCACTTTCTGCAGGCCGGGGTAGAGATAGGTGTAGTCGTAGCCGTCGCCGAACTGGCTGTGCATGCGCTGGCGGATTTCCTCGTTCACCGGGTTGACCTGGGGCAGTCCGAGGGTGGCGACGAAGGCGCCGATCAGGCGCTCGCCCGGCAGGTCGATGCCTTCGCCGAAGGCGCCGCCGAGCACGGCGAAACCGATGCCGCGACCGCCTTCCTGGAATTGTTCGAGAAAGCCCTCGCGCGCCGTCTCGTCCATATTGCGCGCCTGAACCCAGACCGGCACGTCCGGCTCGTCGCGGACGAAGCGCTCGCGCACCTGCTCCAGGTAGGCGTAGCTGCTGAAGAAGGCCAGGTAGTTGCCCGGCCGTTCGCGGTACTGCCGTGCCATCAGCTCGCAGATCGGTCGCACCGACTGCGCGCGGTGCTGGTAGCGGGTGGAGAGGTTGCGCACCGCCTGCACGCTGAGCTGTTCGGCGCGGAACGGCGACTCGACGTCGAGCCAGGCGCTGTCCTGCGGCAGCCCGAGCAGGTCGCGATAGTAGTGAGCCGGGGTCAGGGTGGCGGAGAACAGCGTGCAGCTGTGCGCCTCCTCGAAGCGCGGGGCGAGGAAGGGCGCCGGGATCACGTTGCGCAGGCAGAGGGTCGAGTAGACCCGGCCGCTTTCGCTCTCGCGGCGGGTGATGTCGAAGATCGAATGCTCGCCAAAGGCCTCGGCCAGGCGGCAGAAGGCCATGGAATCGAGGTAGAAGCTCAGCAGTTCGAGGCTGTTACCGTCGGGTTGCTCGCTGAGGTGGTCGGTGATCGCGGTCACCGCCTTCTGCAGCGCGAGGATGAACAGCTCGGGTGCCAGCGGGTAGACCTGGTATTCCACTTCCTGGTCGCGGTGCAGCTGGTTCCAGTGGCGGCCGACGCGCTCCAGTGCGCCTTTCAGCTTGGTCGGGGCGACGCGGCGCAGGTCCTGGAAGTCGGCCTGGTCGAGCTCGGCCGTGTACATCTTGCGGCCGCGCTCGACCAGGTTGTGCGCCTCGTCCACCAGCAGCGCCACTTTCCACTCGTTGAGCGCGGTGAGCGCGTAGAGCAGGGCGCTCATGTCGAAGTAGTAGTTGTAGTCGCAGACCACCAGGTCGGCCCAACGGCTCAGCTCCTGGCTCAGGTAGTAGGGGCAGATGGCGTGCTCGCGGGCCACTTCGCGGACCCGCGCCTGGTCCAGCCAGGCACTGTCCAGGGCGGCCTGGCGCGCGGCCGGCAGGCGGTCGTAGAAGCCCTTGGCGAGCGGGCAGGAATCGCCGTGGCAGGCTTTGTCCGGGTGTTCGCAGGCCTTGTCGCGCGCCACGTGTTCGAGCACCCGCAGCGGCAAGTGCGGGTCGTCCTGGCGCAGGCTGGCCAGGGCTTCCAGCGCCAGGCGCCGGCCGGGGGTCTTGGCGCTGAGGAAGAACAGCCGGTCCAGGCCCTGGCCCGGCATGGCCTTGAGCTGGGGGAAGAGGGTGCCGAGGGTCTTGCCGATGCCGGTGGTGGCCTGCGCCATCAGGTGGCGACCGTCGCGGGCGGCGCGATACACGGCCTCGGCGAGCTGGCGCTGGCCGTGGCGGAACTGCGGCCAGGGGAATTGCAGCGTCTCCAGGGCCTGGTCGCGCGCCTCGCGGTGGGCCATCTCGCGTTCGGCCCAGACGATGAAGCGCTGGCACTGCAGCTCGAAGAAGGCGTGCAACTCGTCAGCCGTGAAGCTTTCCTGGAACACCGTCTCCTTCTGCGTCATGACGTTGAAGTAGACCACCGCCAGGTCGATCTCCTCCAGGTCCTGCAGGGCGCAGAGCAGCCAGCCGTAGACCTTCACCTGGGCCCAGTGCAGCTGGCGGTGGTTGTCGGGAATACGAGCGATGTCGCCGCGATGGGTCTTGATCTCTTCCAGGCAGTTGCGCGCCGGGTCATAGCCGTCGGCGCGGCCGCGCACCACCAGGTTGCGGTAGGCGCCGGCCAGCGGTAGTTCGGCGCAGTAGCCGGGGCCGCGCCTGCCGACCACGGTGGCGTGCCCGGCCATGCCTTCCTGGGCGGTGGGCGAGGGGGTGAAGCGCAGGTCGAGGTCGCCGACCTTGGCGGTGAATTCGCACAGCGCGCGCACGGCGACCTGGTAGTTCATGCTAAGTCGTCCGCGCCAGCCCAGGTCACGTAGCAGACCTCCACCGGCATGCCGTGCTCGGCGCAGAAGGCCAGCCAGCGTTTCTGGTTGTCCTGCAGGCGGTCGCCGGGGCCTTTCACCTCGATCATCCGGTAGCGGCCTTCGGCGGGGTAGAACTGGATCAGGTCGGGCATCCCGGCGCGGTTGGCCTGCAGGTCCTGCAGCAGGCGCTCGAACCAGGCCTTCAGGTGCGCCGCCGGCAGGCAGGCCAGGGCTTGTTCCAGCAGGTTCTCGTCGAGCAGCTCCCAATAGACGAAGGGCGACTGCAGGCCCTGTTTCGCGCGGTGGATGCGGCGTATCTCGTCGGCGTAGGCATCGCTGTCGAGCAGCGCCAGGCGCTCCGCGAACAGTTCCGCACGGCGGGCGCGGAAGCGGCTGTCGAAGAGGTCCGCCGGCCCGCTGTGGAAGGGGTGGAAGAAGGCGCCGGGCAGGGGCGCGAAGACCACGTCCCAGCAGAGCAGGCCGAACAGGCTGCAGATCAGCGTGTTCTCCACGTAATGCACCGGGGCATCGGGACGTTGCAGGTGCAGTTGCACGCACTGTTCGACGCTCAGGCCGGGCACTGGCTCCAGTTCCAGATCGATGCGCGCGGGCGGCGCGGCCTTGGTTTTCGCAGGCTGGGCCAGGCCGAGCTGGCGGCGCAGGCGGACCAGGGCGCGCTCGATCAGTTGGGCCTCGGCGGCGTCCTGCGGCTCGGCTTCGGCCTGCACGGCCAGTTCATAGGCATCGGCATGCCGCTCCAGGCGTTCCAGCACGCGCACCTGGCGTTGCCGCGCGGCTGAGTGGCCGCTGGCGGCGTAGACGGGCAGCGCACCCTCCCAGTCGGCTTCGCGTTCCAGCTGCTGGCCGATGTGATACAGCAGGCGCCCGCGCCGGCGCTCCAGGCTGGCGGTCGAGCAGTCGAGCGCGGCGATCAGCGGAAGCAGCGTTGCCGCATCGGCGCCCAGCTCGAAGGCTTCGCGGCAACGTTGCAGGAAAAGGTGCCCGTCGATCTCCTCGCGGCTGGCGAACCCCCGGGATTCGCGGGTCAGCGGTACGCTTTCGTAACGCATGATGCCGAGGTCGGCGAGGACGAATTCGCTCCAGTCCTGGCGCAGGTTGCCGAAGAACATCAGGCGCAGGCGCTCGATGCGCTCGCCGATGGCCAGGCTGTAGACCGGGTCGTCCAGCTGCGGGCACCAGTCGGCGAAGGGGCGTGGCTCGGCCTCCTGCTCGGCGAGCTCGGCAAGCAGCTCCGGCTTGCGCAACTGGCGGCTGGACAGGCGCGCACCGAAGCAGTCGAGGATCTCGTCCTTGCGCAACAGGCCGAACAACTCCTCCAGGCCTAGTGCGGCGCGACCGTCCAGCCAGCCGGCCTCCAGCAGCGGCGCGGCGGCAGCGCGCGGGCAGCCGATCTCGGCGTAGTCCAGCTTGCTGGCACGGAAGTGCGGGCCCTTGCGCATGACCAGCCGTACCAGCAAGGCCCGGCTTTCCAGGGGCATTTGCTGGAATTCGGCGAGGAATCGACGTTCATCGGCGTCGAACAGGTCGTCGTAACGCTCCTCCAGCCAGGCAATGGCCCGGTGGAAGTTGGCGAGGTAATAGAAACGCGGGTCGGAAAGGGCGGACATGTCTGAAGGCAAAGGCTGTATTTTTATACAGATATCAGCCAGAGCGCCGAATGGCAATCCGCGCGGGATGGATGGCCCGCGCGCTCGACTCAGCTTTGCTGCCCGCTGGCCTCCAGGTGCAGCGCCGGGCTCTGCTGGCGCCAGCTTTCCAGCCAGATCGGCAGCTCCTGCGCCGGCATCGGCCGGCCGATGCCGTAGCCTTGGCCGAAACGGCAGCCCATGCGTCGCAGCTGGCGGGCGTGCTCGAGGGTTTCCACGCCCTCGGCGACCACCTCCCGGTCGAAGGTTTCGGCCAGGCGGATCACGCCTTCGACGATGCCCAGGTCGTCGCCGTCGTGGAGCATGTCGCGGACGAAGGTCTGGTCGATCTTTAGGGTGTCCACCGGCAGCTGGCGCAGGTAGGTCAGCGAGGAGTAGCCGGTGCCGAAGTCGTCGAGGGCGAAATGCACGCCCAGCTTGCGGCACTGGCGCAGCACCTGGATGGCGCGGGCCATGTCGTCGATGGCGACGCTTTCGAGGATTTCCAGCTCCAGGCTTGCCGGCGGCAGGTCGGGGTAGCGCGCCAGGCAGCCGCCCAGCCACTCCGGGAAATGCTGGTCGAGCAGGTGGCAGGCGCTGACGTTGACGCTGATCGCTACCGGCTTTCCCTCGAGGCGCCAGGCTTCGGCCTGGGCCAGGGCCGTGCGGATCACCCATTCGCCGAGGTGCATGTCCAGCGGGCTGCCCTGCAGCGCCGGCAGGAACAGGCCAGGCATCAGCAGGCCCTGGTCGGGGTTGGCCCAGCGCACCAGTGCCTCGACGCCGACCAGCGCGGCGTTGTCGAGGTCGACCTTGGGTTGGTAGTGGAGGACGAACTCGCCGGCCTCCAGGCCGCTGCGTGCGCGGTCGAGCAGCTTGCGCCGGGCGTGCGCCTTGCGGTCGCTGTCCGGGTCGAACAGGTGGTAGCGGTTCTTCCCGGCGGCCTTGGCCAGGCACATGGCCTGGTCGGCGTGGCGCAGCAGCAGGCCGGCATCGACGTCGTCGTCGGGGTAGATGCACACGCCGATGCTGGCCGAGAGGCGGAACTCACCGGCTTCGGTGGCGATGGGTGCGTTGATGGCGGCGAGCATGCGGTCGAGGGAGGACGAGCAGTCCTCCACCGACTCGATCTCGGTCAGCAGCACCACGAACTCGTCGTCGCCCAGGCGCGCCAGGGTGTCCTCGCTGCGCAGCACATGCTTGAGGTTGTCGCCGACCGTTACCAGCAGGCTGTCGCCCAGGGCCGTACCGCCTTGCTGGTTGATGGACTTGAAGTCGTCGATGTCCAGGTAGCACACCGCCAGTGAGTGCGACGAGCGCAGGCTGCGGGCGATGGCCTGGTCGAGGCGGTCGCCGAGCAGGCGGCGGTTGGGCAGGCCGGTGAGCGGGTCGAAGTGGGCCATGCGGTCGAGCTGGTCGGCCTGGCTCTTGATCTGCGTGAGGTCGCTGAACACGCCTATGTAGTGCAGCGGCTGGCCCTGGTCGTCGCGGGCGACGCTGATCGAGAGCATTTCCGGATAGGTCTCGCCGGACTTGCGGCGGTTCCACACTTCGCCGCTCCAATAGCCGTCGCGCGCGAGGCTTGCGTACAGCTCGCTGTAGAAGGCGGGGTCATGCAGGCCGGAGGAAAGCACGTTGGGCCGCTGGCCGACGACTTCCTCGGCGGTGTAGCCGGTGATCCGGGTGAAAGCCGGGTTGACCCGGCTGATGCGCATCTGCGGATCGACCACGATGATGCCCTGGTGGCTGCTGTCGAAGACCATTGCCGCCTGGTGCAGCGCCAGTTCGGCGAGCTTGCGCTCGGTGATGTCCTGCAGCGCGCCATAGAGCTGGCGAACCTTGCCGTCGCTGCCGCGGCGGCCATAGCCACGCACCGATACCCAGTGCTGTACACCGGCCTGGTCGCGCAACTCGGCATCGACGGCAAAGTCTTCGCCCTGCGAGAGGGCCTTGCTCGCGGCCTCCTCGATCAATGTCCAGTCCTTCTCGCCGAACCAGTGGCGCAGTTCGGAGAACGGCGGCGGAGGCTGGTCGGTGGGCAGGCCGAAGATGCGGTAGGTCTGCTCCGACCACAGCTGGCGGTCGCTTGCGGCGTCCCACTCCCAGTTGCCGACGTTGGCCAGGCGCTGGGCCATGCGCATGGCGGTCTCGCTGCGCTGCAGGGCTTCCTCGGTGCGCTTGCGAGCGGTGATGTCGTGGGCGATGCCGAACACGCCGCGGACCTGGCCGGCAGCGTCGTAGATCGGCCCTTTGGTGACCAGGAAGTCGAGGACGCGGCCATCGCGGATGGTCAGGCTCTTCTCCCAACTGTGAGTGCGCGCCTCGCGCATCAGGGCCAGGTCTTCCTCGCGCAGTTGGCGCGCCTGCTTGTCGGAGAACAGCAGGCTGTCATCGTTGCCGAGCATTTCCTCCGGGGTGACCCGCAGCAGCTCGGCGAAGGCGCGGTTGGCCAGTTGGTAGCGGCCGTCGCGGTCCTTGACGAAGATGGCGTCGGTAGTGCCGGTGACCACTGCGTCGAGCAGCTGGCGCTGTGCGTTCAGGTGGCGCTGGGTGCGCAGGCGCAGGTGGCTGAGCAGGCTGATGGCCAGGCCGCTGATGCAGAGGACGGTGAATTGCAGCAGGTCATGGTCGCTATCGATCCGCAGGCTGTTCAGCGGTGGCAGGGCGAGGTAGTCCAGGCCAAGACCGGCCAGCAGGGTGGCCAGCGTGCCGGGGCCGAAACCGCCCAGCCAGGCACTGACGACTATGGGCAGGAGCAGCAGGACCGGTAGCGTGTGGTGGTCGAGAAGTCCGGCCAGGCTGTGGTGCACCAGCAGCATGGCGAGGGTCACCAGGGCGGCGAACAGGTAGCTGGCGGAGCGTTGCAGCAGACCGCGCTGCGATGCGTCGGCAAAGGGGGCGCTATCGGTGATGCTGGTCGCCGCCGGCGGCACTGTGTTCAGCGCATAGATGAGAAGGGCGGTGGTGAGGATGACGAAGAAGCCGCCCTTGGCCATGGACAGCCAGACCATCGCCTGGGTGCTGGCCAGGTCGGCGAGCAGACGATCCGAGCAGTAGATCCAGGCCAGGGAAGCCAGCGCGTAGCCGCTGGCGGCGAGACCGACGAATCGTCCGCGGGGAGACATTGCCATCCATCACTTCCTGTGTGTGCGTGGTTGCCACGATAGCGGCATGATCGGCGCCGTTCGCCGGTGTTCAGCCCGTGGCTTCTGGCTCATTGCAGATTGGTTCAAGCGTGCCGGCGCCGAGTCTGTCAGCGCGGAGCCGAGGTCGTCATTTCGACCTTCGGCAGGCGGTCGCGAGCGAAGTCTGTAAGAGCATTCCTGTGATGCCAGTCACAATATCCGGTATTGCGGCATTTTGGCATCGCGATGGACTTAAGCGAGACCGTCCGGCGGTCGCCCTCTTTTCCGAAGAGTCCGCCAACGACCAGGTTTCCCATGCGCCAGCACGACCGAATTGCTTTCCGCTCGATGTTCCGTATTCGTGTCCACGACGCCGCCAGCGGCGCGCTGATCGGTTATGCCGCCGATGTCTCGGAAAGCGGCCTGAAGCTGCGCTGCGATGTACTGCTGGAGGTCGACAGCCTGCTCGACCTGCGCCTGCGCATGCGTGACCGCGAGGACCGCATGCGCGTGGCCGAAGTGAAGATGCGCTGCGTCTGGGCGCGGGAAAACGCGCAGACCGGCCAGTACGAGGCCGGTCTGAAGCTGGAGCTGCCCTCGGTCACCTTCAACGAGCTGATGAACGAACTGCGCGCCGGTCGTCGCACGCCGGCGCCGGGCTGACCTCAGCCGAGGGTGCCGAGGATGTTCACCGCCACGCGCTCGGGGATTTCGTTCTGCGACAGCACGTGCAGGCCGGGGCTGAACACGCGGGCATAGCGCGCCAGCAGTGGGCGCAGTTGCGGCATCACGGTGAGGATCGGCGGGTGGCCGTCCTTGCGCAGCTTTTCCTTCACCACCGGCATGGTGTTCTGCAACTGGTTGAGCAGGTTCGGCTCCACCGGGATGTTGTCCAGGCTCACCGGGCCTGCCTGCTGGGCGATGGCCAGGGCGCTGAGCAGGGTGTTCTCCAGGTTGTTGTCGAGGATGAACACCGAAAGCTCGCCGCGTTCGCCGGCGATGCCCGAGACGATGCTGCGGCGCAGCGCGTAGCGCACGTCGGAGGCCAGCAGCACCGGGTCCTTGGTGGTTTCCGCCGACTCCACCAGGGTGGTGGCGATGCTGACCACGTCGCGCAGCGGCACCTGCTCCTGCAGCAGCTGGCGGTAGACGCGGTGCTGCAGGCTGAAGCTCAGCTGCGAACGCAGGTGCTCGGCAAGCTTCGGCGACTGGCTGGCCAGGCGCTGCATCAGCTGCTCGACGTCGTCGTGCTTGAAGATTTCCGGCAGGTGCTCGCGGATCACCTTGTTCAGGTGCGTGGCGATGACGCTGGCACAGTCGATCACCTGGTACCCGAGGTTGAGCGCGCGCGGCTTGTCTTCCGGGCGAATCCACACCACCGGCATCTGGTAGGCCGGGTCGTGGCCGAGGATGCCGTCGATCTCGCCGTAGAGTTCCGCCGAGGGAATCGCCATCAGGCGGTCGGCGTGCAGTTCGGCGCCGTCGATGCGCTCGCCGCTGATGTGGATGCTGTATTGCCCGGCCTTCAGCCGCAGGCTGTCGCGGATATGCACTTCCGGGAGGAGGAAGCCGAGGCTTTCCGAGAGCGTCTGGCGCACTCCGCGCACGCGCTGCACCAGCGGCGCGCCGCCGGCTTCGTTGACCAGCCCGACCAGCTTGTAGCCCAGCGACACCGACAGCCGCTCGACCAGCGGGATGTCGTCCCAGTCGAGGTTCTGCACGCGCTCCTGGTCCATCGCCTTGCCCAGGGCTTCGACCTTGTCCAGTTCCTGCGCCTCGCTCGGTGGCTCGGCCAGCGACACGCGCCAGGCGACGAAGGCGATCAGCGCGGCGAAGCTGAAGAACGCCAGGTGCGGCATGCCCGGCACCATGGCCAGGACGGTGACGATGCCGGCCACCGTATAAAGGATGGAGGGCGAGGCGAGCATCTGCCGGCGCACCAGCGCGGTGATCTCCGCCGACTCGTTGACCCGGGTGATGATGATCGCCGCCGCGGTGGACAGCAGCAGCGCCGGGATCTGCGCCGCCAGGCCGTCGCCGATGGTCAGCAGGGCGTACTGGCGGAACGCCTCGCCGCCGGCCATGGCGTAGACGAAGACGCCGATGGCGACACCGCCGAAGAGGTTGATCAGCAGGATCAGGATGCCGGCGATGGCGTCGCCGCGGACGAACTTCGAGGCGCCGTCCATCGCACCGTAGAAGTCGGCTTCCTTGGCCACCTCGGCGCGGCGCTTCTTCGCTTCGGCCTGGTCGATCAGGCCGGCGTTGAGGTCGGCGTCGATGGCCATCTGCTTGCCGGGCAGGGCGTCCAGGGTGAAGCGCGCGGTCACTTCGGAAATCCGCTCGCCACCCTTGGTGATGACCATGAAGTTGATGATGGTCAGGATCACGAAGACGATGATGCCGACGATGAAGTTGCCGCCGATCACCACGTGGCCGAAGGCCTCGATCACCTTGCCCGCCGCGCCCGAGCCGGTATGGCCGTCGAGCAGCACCACGCGCGAGGAGGCGACGTTCAGCGACAGCCGCAACAGGGTTGTGACCAGCACCACGGTCGGCAGCAGCGAGAAGTCCAGCGGGCTGCGCGAGGACACGCTGACCATCAGCACCAGCAGGGCGATGCCGATGTTGAAGGTGAAGAGCACGTCCAGCAGCAGCGGCGGCAGCGGCAGGATGATCATCGCCAGGATGGAGAGGACGACCAGCGGGATGCCGATCCGCCCGCTGCGCAGTGTCGGCAGGAGTTGCTCGAGGAAATTCATGGGTGGCCTCTGCTTGCCAGGCTGTCGGGAATGGGGAGGTGGGTGGCCAGTTCCGGCTTGCGTTGCCGGCGCCCCTGGCGGTAGGCACGCAGCTGCAGGATGTAGGTCAGCACGTGGGCCACGGCGGTATACAGGCCGGCCGGGATCTGCTGGTTGACCTGGGTGCTGAAGTAGATGGCGCGGGCCAGCGGCGGCAGCTCGAGTACTTCCAGCTGGTGCTTGGCGGCGGCCTGGCGGATGTACAGGGCCATCTCATCCATGCCGCGGGCGAGCACGTAGGGCGCCTGGGCCTTCTTCGGGTCGTACTTGAGCGCCACCGCGAAGTGCGTGGGGTTGGTCACCACCACGTCGGCCTTGGGTAGCACGCGGTTGATCTGCCGCTGCAGCATCTGCCGCTGCACCTGGCGGATACGCGCCTTCACTTCCGGGCGGCCTTCCTGGTTCTTGTGCTCCTCGCGGCGCTCCTGCTTGGTCATGCGCATGCGCCGGTGGAACAGGAAGCGCTGCAGCGGCACGTCGAGCAAGGCGAAGAGGACGAAGACCATGAGCAGGCCGATCAGGGTGTCGTAGAGCAGGCCGAGGGAGCCGCCGATGGCCGTGCGGATGTCGCCGCGCTGCAGCTGGATCAGCTCCGGGATCGCTTCCTGCAACTGATACCAGGCCACTGTCAGCAGCACGGCCATCTTCAGCAGCGATTTCAGCAATTCGGTGAGGTTCTGCGGCGAAAACATCTTCGCCAGGCCGGAAATCGGGTTGATCTTGCCGGCTTTGAAGGCCAGGTTCGCGGAAGCGAAGATCCAGCCGCCAGGCACCATGCCGAAGGTCACCACCAGCAAGGGCGTTAGCAGCAGCGGCAGGAGCAGTTGGACCAGCAGCCAGATGTGCTGGCCGAGGATCAGCGCCAGGTCGTTCAGGCCGATCTCGCTGTGCTTCAGGTCCAGGTAGGAGAAGCGGAAGCTGTCCTCCAGGCCCTGGCAGAAGCGCCCGACGCAGGCCTTGAGCACGAGCAGGGTGCAGAGCAGCGCGACCGTGCCGGCCAGGTCCTTCGAGCGCGGCACCTGGCCCTGTTCGCGGCTCTTGCGCAGTTTGTGCGCGCTGGCCTCTTCGGTCTTTTCCCCGGAGCTGTTCTCAGCCATGGCTGGCCTCCCGCAGCAGGTGGCCGAGGTTGTCGAGCAGCTCGCGGGAGAGGTGCAAGTAGTTTTCCGGCAGCTCCGGCAGGGTCAGGTGGATGCATGCCAGGCTCGCCAGGATCGCCATGGGGAAGCCCAGGGAGAACAGGTTCATCGCCGGCGAGATGCGGTTGAGCAAACCGAAGCAGAACTGCACGAGGAAGAGCGCGAACACCAGCGGCAGGCTGAGCAGCGTGGCGGCGGACAGCACCCAGGCCATGGCGTAGATGAAGGTGGCGAAGCCGGCGTAGCTCAGGCCGCTGCCCACCGGCCAATAGACGAAGCTCTGGTAGATCACGCTGACCGCCAGCAGGTGGCCGTCGCTGGCGAGGAACAGCAGGGCGATCAGCAGGAAGTACAACTGGCCGACCACCGAGGACGAGGACACGCCGTTCACCGGGTCGTTGTAGCGCGCCATGCTCATGCCCATCTGGGTCGAGACGATCTCTCCGACCACGCTGAAGATCACGAACACCAGTTGCAGGGTCAGGCCGAGCAGGGCGCCCACGGCGACCTGCTCGATGGCAGCGAGGATGCCGGCGGCCGACAGCGCGTCGAGTTGCGGAGGGCGGGGCAGGGCAGTGGACAGCGCCAGGGTCAGCGCCAGGACGAGCAGAACCCGGGCGCGCTTGGGAAGCGACTTGTGGCCGAGCACCGGCGCGGTGGTCGCCAGCGCCATGATCCGGCAGAACGGCCACCAGTAGCGCTGCATCTCCTGCAGGTACTGGCTGGCCTCAAGCAGCGACTCGTTGGCAAGCATCCGTCGCGTCCTGCCTAGCCGACCAGGTGTCCGGCCTGCTTGAAGGTCTCGATGAACAGGTCGCTCAGCGTGCGCAGGATCCAGTGCCCGGCGAACACCAGCATGCCCAGGGTGATCAGCAGGCGCGGAAGGAAGCTGAGCATCTGTTCGTTGATCTGCGTGGCGGCCTGGAAAATGCTCACCAGCAGGCCTCCGAGCAGGCTCGGCACGACCAGCACGCAAACCACGATGGCCGTGATGTGCACTGCGTTGGCGATGAACTCGACGGCGTATTCCGGGGTGAGCATGGCGGCCTCAGAACGGCTGGATGCTGGAGGTGAGGGTGCCCATCAGCAGCGCCCAGCCGTCGACCAGGACGAACACCATGAGCTTGAACGGCAGCGAGATCATCATCGGCGAGAGCATCATCATGCCCATCGCCATGAGCACGCTGGCCACCACCAGGTCGATGACCAGGAAGGGCACGAAGATCATGAAGCCGAGCTGGAAGGCGGTCTTCAGCTCGCTGAGCACATAGGCCGGCAACAGCAGCGAAAAGTCGAGATCGGCCTTGTTCTCCGGCATCTTCTCGCCCGCCAGGGCGAGCAGGGTGTCCAGCGAGGTCTTGGAGGTCTGCGCGAGCATGAAGCGGCTCAGGGTGCCCTTGGCGCGGCCCAGGCCCTCTTCCAGGGTGATGCTGTCGGCCTGGAAGGGCACGTAGGCCTCGGTGTAGACCTCCTTCCACACCGGGCGCATGACCAGCAGGGTCATGCACAGGGCGATGCCCACCAGGATGTTGTTCGGCGGGCTCTGCTGCAGGCCCAGGGCCTGGCGCAGGATCGACAGGACGATGATGAAGCGGGTGAAGCTGGTCATCATCAGCAGCATGGCCGGGAGGAAGCCGAGCAGCGTCATCATCACCAGGATCTGCAGCTTCACGCTCAGTTCCTGGCCATGCCCAGTGTCGTTCAGGCTCAGCAACGAAACCTCGCCGCCGGCGGCCAGGACCACGCCGGGAAGCATCCCGGCAAGCCCCAGGCCCAGCGCCAGCCAGTGCCGCGCGCGGTTCATCGGGTCAGGTCGTCCAGCCCGGCGCCGCACAGTTCCAGCACGCGCAGGCCGTAGTTGCCGTTCATCACCACCACCTCGGCCTTGGCGAAGAGCGCGCCGTTGACCTTCAGGTCCAGCGGCTCGCCGGCCAGCTTGTCGAGGACGATGACGCTGGAAGTGTCGACCTCCATCAGCTCCTTCAGGGAAATCTCGGTGGAGGCGACCTCCAGGGTCAGGTTCACCGGGATCTTGCCGAAGAAGCTCAGGTCCTGGCGCGCCGCCGGGGAGGCTTCGGGGCTGGGCATGGACGGCTCGTCGAGGGCCAGGCCCGCATCGTTGAGCAGGTTGTCCAGTTCGCTGTCGGTCACTTGGCTCATGGGCTTGTCACGCTTTCCAGGGAGGTCAGGAAAAGGCCGCCATCTTCTTCGAAAAGGCTGCCGCGGAAGAGTTTCTGCTGGTTAACCTGCACGTCGCAGCGCTCCAGCATGCGCACCGGGATGATGTCGCCGGGACGCAGGTCCAGCGCCTGGTTCAACGGCAGCTGCAGGGCGGCGATCACGCAATCCAGGCGCACCGGCAGGTGCAGCAGGTGCTGCATGGGGTCGCCGTTGAGCCGCGCCGGCGGCGGGCCGGAGAGGCGCGCCGTGAGTTCGTCGGTCAGCTCGCCGTCCAGGTAGATGTGCAGCGCTGCCGTGTTGCCGGTGATGTGGCTGAGGAACTGGAACTCGGCGACGTATTCCCACTGCACGATCTCGTAGTCGTTGTCGTGCGGGCTCAGCTCGCCAAAGGTGTCGCCCAGCAGCAGCGAGCGGGCGAACAGCTGGCTGACGTCCACCCCCAGGCGCTTGCGCATGCGCTGCTCGGAGGTGCTGATCGGCGGGGTGTCGTGGCTCGGCAGCGAGGTGCCGCCGTAGTAGCACTCCAGGGCCTCGGTCAGCAGCGGGCGATCGATGGCGAAACCGACCTTGCCGCCGGGGCAGCTGAACACGCATTCGGCCGGTCGCGGCGCCTGCTCGTGGACCTCGATCTTCTGCAACTCCAGGTTGATCCGGTAGTTGCGCAGGAAATAGTCGCTGATGGTCCGCGGATATTTATGGACGATCTCGCGAATATATTGCGGAACGCGATGGTGATGCCGGCCCAACTTGTGTGGCTGCAAGCGCGTGAGTCTTTCCGAGGGCACGCCGTGGTGGACTTTGGATGGGCCAGTCATGGGTTGTGTCGAATTCCGGAAGTTGGGGCTGCTCAAGGCGTTCGCGGCGCTCCCGGACGGTGCCGGGCAGGACGAACCTGAGGTGCTCGCCGGGGCCGTCGGGAAAATCACCGGGGAGCCTCTGCAGATGGGCGGAAGTCTATGGCGGCGGGGGCTTGCGGTTAAATCAATAGATATCAAATGACGTTTTTGATCGTCAGCGGAGGGCGCCTAAGCGAATTTGACGAGAACTGACTGGGGAGTTTCGCTGTGATCTGGTTAACGTTGCGGCAGTGACGGGGTGCGCAACAAAAAGCAGCCCGTGAATGAGCAGGGCGACCGGGAAGTGGAACTTCTTAAGCCCTGTCGAAGAAAGAACTGAAGAAAGAGGTGAACTTTTCGAGGGTCTTTATAAAAGGCCGGAAAGTTGCCAGGGAAATGACCTCCATAAACGGCGGAAGTTCATCGTCGATGTGCGGGCGATGAAATAAACGAGTGCTGCCCAAGGCAGCCGAGAAGCAGGAAAGTTGCATTGAAACAGTTCAATCAATTGTCCAGTCAGGCGGCCCGGATCACCCCGGCCGAGCAGCAGGTGGTGATCGTCGGCGGGACCGGCGAGATCGGCCTGGACCTGCTCAACGAGGGGCTGGCGCGACTCGGTCGCGAGGTGCTGCGGGTACGCCATCCGGCCGAGCTGGACGGCTACGACCTGCAGGCGTTCGGCCCGGTGTTCGTCTTCGCCGAGCGCCAACCGGCGCGCACTTTCCCGCACATCGCCGAGCTGCTGCAGCGGGTGCCGCAGCTGAGCCTGGTGCCGGTGGTCGAGTACGCCGACCAGGAAGTGGCCGCGCAGCTGCTGGAGCTGGGCTGCGTCGACTACCTGCTGGCGCCCTTCAGCGAAAGTCAGCTGGCCGCGCTACTGCACCGCCACGAACAGGCCCAGGCCGCCGGCGAGGGCTTCGTCTCGCAATCGCGCGCCGGCCGCCGCCTGCTGGCCATGGCCCAGCGCGTGGCGCAGACCCGCGCGCCCATCCTCATCACTGGCGAAACCGGCACCGGCAAGGAGCTGATGGCGCGCTACATCCATCGCTTCTCCGCCGATCCGCAGGCGCCCTTCGTCGCGGTGAACTGCGCGGCAATCCCCGAACAAATGCTCGAATCGATTCTTTTCGGCCACGAACGCGGCGCGTTCACCGGCGCTGTCAGCGCCCAGCCGGGCAAGTTCGAACAGGCCAACGGCGGCACCCTGCTGCTGGACGAGATCGGCGAGTTGCCGCTGGGCCTGCAAGCCAAGCTGCTGCGCGTGCTGCAGGAGCAGCGCGTAGAGCGCCTGGGCGGGCAGCGCGAGATTCGCCTGGACGTGCGCATCATCGCCGCGACCAACCGTGACCTGCAGGACGAAGTGGCCGCCGGGCGTTTCCGTTCCGACCTGATGTTCCGCCTCGACGTGCTGCCGCTGCACATCAGCCCGCTGCGCGAGCGCAAGGACGACATCCTGGCCCTGGCCCAGCGTTTCATCGGCCAGTACGCGCCGCAGGAGCGCCACGCCGAGCTGCTCACCGAGCCGGCCCGCCAGGCGCTGCTGGCCCACGACTGGCCGGGCAACGTGCGCGAGCTGGAAAACGTCATCCAGCGCGCCCTGGTGCTGCGCGCCGGGCTGTTCATCCAGCCCCGCGACCTGGGCCTCGCACCGCCTGCCGGGCTGGTGGAAGCCGCCCCGGTGGCGCAGCTGCCGGCCGAAGGCGGCAAGGCTGCGCTGCGCGCCAGCGGCAAGTGGGCCGAGTACCAGCACGTGATCGACACCATCCGCCGTTTCGGCGGGCACAAGACCAAGGCCGCCGAAAGCCTCGGCATGACGCCGCGCGCGCTGCGCTACCGGCTCAATGCCATGCGCGAGCAGGGCGTGCACCTGTCCTTCTGACCCGAGACCCCGTGAATGAACCCAATTCTGCAGGCCCGTAACGACATGCTCGGGCAGATGGAACAAATGCGCGAGCTGTCCGCGGCGCCGATCCGCCCGGCCGCGCAGATCGACGGCGCGGTCGCCGAGGCCGGCGTCGGCAATGCCTTCGAGGACGCGCTGCGCGCCGTGGACGCCCAGCAGCACCAGGCCAGCGCGGCCATGGCAGCGGTAGACAGCGGGCAGAGCGATGACCTGGCCGGGGCAATGATCGAGAGCCAGAAGGCCAGCGTCTCCTTCAGTGCGCTGCTGCAGGTGCGCAACAAGCTGAGCAGCGCCTTCGACGAAATCATGAGCATGCCGCTGTGACGGCGGACAAGGGCTGAACCGTGCTGCAGAAGATCAAAACCCGCCTGCCCCTGGAAAAGCTGCGCTTCGACCCGCGCCTGAGCCTGCTCGGCCTGGCCGGCGGCGCCGCGTTGCTGGCCCTGGGCAGCACCTGGTACCTGTGGCGCGACCAGGGCGCCTTCCATCCGCTGTATGGCGCAGGCGAAGCCTTCCCGGCCGCCGAGGTCATGCAGGTGCTCGACGCCGAGGGCGTCGCCTATCGCCTGCACCCGCAGAGCGGCCAGGTGCTGGTGCGTGACGACCAGCTGGCCCACGTGCGCATGCTGCTGGCGGCCAAGGGTGTGAAGGTCGCGGTGCCGGCTGGCTACGAACTGTTCGACAAGGACGAGCCGCTGGGCACCAGCCAGTTCGTCCAGGACGTGCGCTTGAAACGCAGCCTCGAAGGCGAGCTGGCGCGCACCGTGATGACCCTGGAAGGCGTGCAGCAGGCGCGTGTACACCTGGCCCTGGAGCAGGACAGCTCCTTCGTGGTCAGCCAGCGCGACCCGGCCAAGGCCTCGGTGATGCTGCAACTGGCGCCGGGCTACAAGCTCAAGCCGGACCAGGTCGCCGCGGTGGTCAACCTGGTGGCCAACAGCGTGCCGCAGCTGCAGGCGGAGAGCGTCAGCGTGGTCGACCAGCACGGCGTGCTGCTGTCGCGCGGGCTCAGCGCCTGGGGCGGCTCGCAGGAAAACGGCCAACTGGTCGACGACTTCCAGCAGAAGGCCGTGGCCAACGTCGAGCAGGTCCTCGCGCCCATCCTCGGCGCCGGCAACTACCGCGTCAGCGTGGCCGCCGACATCGACTTCAGCCAGGCCGAGGAAACCCGCCAGACCTACGGCGACAACCCGCGCCTGCGCCGCGAGACCACCCGCGACGACCGCACCCTGGACGAGCTCGCCCTGGGCGTGCCCGGCTCGCTGAGCAACCTGGCCCCGGCCAAGCCGAACGACCCGCAGCAGGGCGCCGGCAATGCGCAGGCGGCCGCAGCCGGTGGCGCCAATGGTGCTGGTGGCGAGAAGGGCCAGAACAAGTCGGCCACCTCGCTGCGCCAGGAATCCAACCGGCAGATCGACTACGACCAGACCGTCACCCATGTGAAGCGCGCGCCCTTCAACCTGCGCCAGCAGAGCATCGCGGTGATGATCAACGCCAACGTCGCGCCCAAGGATGGCTGGAACGAAGAGGCGCGCAAACAGATGGAACAGGCGGTGAAGAACGCCGTCGGCTTCAACGCCGCGCGTGGCGACAGCCTGTCGATCTCGGTGCTGCCCTTCGTCGCCGCCGAACCCGTTGACGCGGCGAGCCCCTGGTGGGCCGACCCGCAATTGCAGGGCTGGGCCCGGCTGGGTGCCTTCACCCTGGTCAGCCTGCTGCTGGTGCTGCTGGTGGTACGCCCGGCGGTCCGCAGCCTGAGCAACCGTCCGGCGTCGGGCGTGGCAGTGGACGACAACGACGGCCTGGCGCCGCTGCTCAGCGGCGAACGCGCCGCCGAGCGCCTGCTCGCCCGGGTCGGCGACGAACCGCGCGCGCTGGGTGTGTTCAGCGAACTCAACCCGCTGTCGGAGATTCGCCTGCCGGCGCCCGGCTCGGGCCTGGAGCACCAGATCGAACACCTGCAGATGCTGGCCAAGAACGATCCCGAGCGGGTCTCCGAAGTGATCAAGCAATGGATAGGGCGCAATGAGCGAGACCTCCAACCCGTCGGCTGAAGAGCCGCGCGTACCGGCGCGCCGGCGCAACATGAGCTCCATGGAACAGGCGGCGATCCTCATGCTGAGCATGGGTGACGAAACCTCCGCCGGCGTGCTGCGACACTTCTCCCGCGAGGAGATCATCAGCATCAGCCAGGCCATGGCGCGGCTGAACAACGTCAAGCTGCCGATGGTCTCGGACGTCATCGGCCGCTTCTTCGAGGACTACAAGGAGCAGAGCAGCATCAAGGGTGCCTCGCGCGGCTACCTCGCCGGCATGCTCGGCAAGGCGTTGGGCAGCGACATCACCCGCAGCCTGCTGGACAGCATCTACGGCGAGGAAATCCGCGCCAAGATGGCCCGCCTGGAATGGCTCGATCCCAAGCAGTTCGCTGCGCTGATCGCCAACGAGCACGCGCAGATGCAGGCGGTGTTCCTTGCCTTCCTGCCGCCGTCGATGGCCAGCGAGGTGCTCGAATGCCTGCCGGCCGAGCGCCAGGACGAATTGCTCTACCGCATCGCGAACCTCAGCGAGGTCAGCAGCGAAGTCATCGCCGAACTCGAGCAACTGATCGACCGCAGCCTGCAGGTGCTTTCCGCGCAGGGCTCGCAAGTACGCGGCATCAAGCAGGCGGCGGACATCATGAACCGCTTCAAGGGCGACCGGAACCAGATGTTCGAGCTGCTGCGCGGGCACAGCGAGGACCTGGTGGAGCGCATCGAGGAGGAGATGTACGACTTCTTCATCCTCTCCCGGCAGTCCCAGGACACCCTGCAGGCGCTGCTCGAAGCCATCCCCCTGGAAGAGTGGGTGGTCGCGCTCAAGGGCGCCGAGCCGGCGCTGGTCAAGGCCATCCAGGCGGCCATGCCCAAGCGACAGGCGCAGCAGATGGACTCCATCAAGCGCCGCCAGGGTCCGGTGCCGCTGAGCCGCGTCGAGCAGGTGCGCCGCGACATCATGGGCATGGTCCGCGAGCTGGCCGCCGAAGGCGAAATCCAGCTGCAGCTGTTCCGCGAACAGACGGTGGAGTGAGGCGAACATGACGGTCAAGGTTATCCGCGGCAGCACCCGCGAGTGGCGGCCGTACCGATTCCCGCCGCGTTGCAGCGGGGCCCTGCAGGAGCAGTGGCAGGGCGGCGATCCGGCCGAACTGCAACGCGCCGTAGCGGACGGCTACCAGCAGGGCAGCGAGAAGGGCTACCACGAAGGCCTCGAACAAGGGCGCGAAGCCGGCCACGCGGAAGGCCTGCGCAGCGGTCGCCAGGAAGGCCTGCGCCTGGGCCGCGAGGAAGGCCGTGCCGAGGGGCGCCAGGTGTTCGAAACCGCGGCGCAGCCGCTGGATCGCCTGTGCCAGGAGTTCCGCCGCTTCGCCGAGCAGTTCGAGGCGCAGCGCCGCGAGCAGCTGCTGGAGCTGGTGCAGAAGGTTTCCCGGCAAGTCATCCGCTGCGAGCTGACCCTGCATCCGACCCAATTGCTGAGCCTGGCCGACGAGGCCCTGGCGGCGATGCCGGAACGCCCGGAGAGCGTGCAGCTGCTGCTCAACCCCGAGGAGTGCGCGCGCATCCGCGAGCTGGCCCCGGAGCGTGCGGCGGCCTGGCGCCTGGTACCCGACGAGCGCCTGGCGCTGGGCGAGTGCCGGCTGCTGACCGCCGAAGAGGAAACCGATATCGGCTGCCAGCAGCGCCTGGATAGCTGCATGCAAGTGCTCGACGAGCACCTGCTGGGCGAAGCCTGACCATGGCCCTGGGCGACGGCTTCGGCTTCGGCTTCGACCGCGACCTCGATCTCGACGGCGCCCTGCGCTCGCTCGATGCAGTCCAGCTGGCGAAGGTCAGCGGGCGCCTGGTGCGGGTCTCCGGGTTGCTCCTGGAGAGCCTCGGTTGCCGCCGCGCCACCGGCCAGCGCTGCATGGTCGAACAGGCCGACGGCAGCCTGCTCGACGCCCAGGTGGTTGGCTTCAACCGCGACACCACCTATCTGATGCCGTTCAAGAAACCGGTCGGCCTGGCCGCCGGCTCGCGGGTGTTCCCGGCGGAAGAGCAGGCCGCGCTGCGTATCGACGAGTCCTGGTTGGGACGCGTGGTCAACGGCCTCGGCGAGCCTCTCGACGAACTCGGCCGGCTCGGCGGGCGCGATCCGCTGTCGACCCAGCTGCCAACGGTCAACCCGCTCAAGCGCCGCCCGGTGACCGAGGCGCTGGACGTCGGCGTGCGCGCCATCAACGGCTTGCTGACCCTCGGCAAGGGCCAGCGCGTGGGCCTGTTCGCCGGCAGCGGCGTGGGCAAGAGCGTGTTGCTGGGCATGATCACCCGGCAGACCAAGGCCGATGTGGTGGTGGTTGGGCTGATCGGCGAGCGCGGCCGCGAAGTGCAGGAATTCATCCAGCACTCCCTCGGCGAGGAAGGCCGGCGCAAGGCCGTGGTGGTAGTCGCGCCGGCCAACGAGTCGCCCTTGATGCGCCTGAAGGCCACCGAGCTGTGCCACAGCATCGCCGCCTATTTCCGCGACCAGGGCCGCGACGTGCTGCTGCTGGTCGATTCACTGACCCGCTACGCCATGGCCCAGCGCGAGATCGCCCTGGCCCTGGGCGAGCCGCCGGCGACCAAGGGCTACCCGCCGTCGGTGTTCGGCATGCTCCCGGAGCTGGTGGAAAGCGCTGGCAACGGCGTGGCCGGCAGCGGCAGCCTGAGCGCGCTCTACACCGTGCTCGCCGAGGGCGACGACCAGCAGGACCCGATCGCCGACAGCGCGCGGGCCATCCTCGACGGCCACATCGTGCTGTCGCGGCGCCTGGCCGATATCGGCCACTACCCGGCGATCGACATAGGCGCTTCGGTCAGCCGCTGCATGGCGCAGGTCGGCGACCCGCAGCAACTGCGCGCGGCGCGGCAGTTCAAGGAGTTTCACGGCACCTTCGAGAAAATCCGCGAGCTGATCCCACTCGGCGGCTATACGGCGGGGCTCGACGCGCGCACCGACCGTGCCGTGCAACTGGCCCCGGCCCTGGAACGCTTCCTGCGCCAGGAGGTGGGCGAGGGCGCCGACCTCGCGGCCAGCCGTGAAACCCTGCAAACGGTACTGCGCGGATGAAAGAACAGATCGACACCCTGCGCCGGCTCGCCGGCGTGCGCGGCAACCGCGTGCGCGAGATGCTCGGGCGGGTCAACTACCAGCGCGGCCTGTGCCAGCGCTACCGCAACAACATCACCGGCCTGAACCGCCTGTGCGGCTTCGTGGTGCCGACCAGCACCGCGCTGCAACGCGGCAACCAGCAGCAGTACAAGGCCACGCTGTTCAAGATGCTGGCCCTGCAGCAGCGCGAGCTGGAAGTGGCCGAGCAGACCCTGGAGCGCATCCAGGCCGAACTGCTGCAGGCCATGCGTGGCGAGAAGGTGCTGGAGCACGTCATCGAATCGCGCCTGGAGCAATGGCAGGCGCAGCTGGCGCGCCAGGAACAGAAGATCCAGGACGGCCTGGCCGCCCAGGCGTGGTGGCGCGGGCAGGATTGATGAGGCAGCATTTAAGTTCTTCGGCGCATGGGTCGCCTGTGGGTCGATAGGCCCCCCTTATTCTGGATTCGAGCATGGAAATCACCCGCCAACTCAAGCCCGCCCTCGGCACCCCGGTGCAGACCGCCGCGACCTCGCGCGCGTCCACCCAGGCCACGGCGCAAGGCGCTACCAGCCAGGCCACCGGCACTGCCGCGACCCTGCCGGTCGAGCAACTGCAGGACGCCCTGGGCGCGCTGCCGGACGTCGACCTGGACAAGGTCGCGGCGATTCGCGACGCCCTGGCGCGCGGCGAGATCTCCCTCGACCCCGAGGCGCTGTCGCGCAGCATGCTCGACTTCCACGGCGGCGGTGCATGAGCGAAAAGCGCGCCCGCCTGCTGCAACTGATCGAGGCCGACGTCCGCCTCGACCGGGCCGACTACCTGTACCTGCGCGCGGCGCTGCTGGAGCTGCACGACCAGTTGATGGCCCGTGACAGCGAAGCCATCGCCCGCGGCAACCAGCGCATCGAAGAGCTGGTGGCCAGCGTGCGCGAACGCGCCGAACGCCGCACCAAGGTCCTCCAGGCATTCGGCCTGCACATCGACCGCGCCGGCATGCAGCGCCTGCTCGAACACTTCCCCGGCGCCGGCCGCGAAGCCCTGCAGCGCGACTGGCAGCAACTGGGCGAACAGGTCGAGGAATGCCGCCTGCTCAACGAACGCAACGGCCGCCTGCTGGCGATGCACCACGAAATCCTCGGCCAGCTACTGGCCGACAGAGGCGGGCACGGGGTCTACTCGCCCGTCTACTGAATCCATTCCTATACGGCGCCCCAGGGCGCCGTTTTTTTGCCTGCTGCCCCTGCCAAAGCGCCCGCCACGAACCTTCGGCATCCCCCGTAGGAGCGGAACTCATCCGCGAAAATCCCCGTACCGATGCCCCTCGTAGGAGCGCGCCATGCGCGCGAATCGCGGCCATGGGCCGCTCCTACAGGGGGCGTCGTGCCGTGCGGTTCGCGAGCAAGCTCGCTCCTACGGGATTTCCCCTATCCCACCGCTTAAGCCCCGCCTTCTGCGCGTCGCCTGTAGAGGGGAGCAGCTCCGTTCCCGGCAGGCGGAAACGCCGTTTCCGGGCTGGCTTCCGGTTTCTTCTGGCGGAAGTGTCCTTTCACCCTGCGGATGTCTGGAAGCCCCGTTTCATGGGGCTTTCAGGCGTTGGCATCGATATTGCTCTAAGGCTCGCAAAGGGGTACCTGACCATGGCAACCATAGATTCCGATTACGTCCAGAGCATGGCCACGCAGCTGGCCAAGTACGACATCCAGGCGTCGCAGACCCGGCTGAACCGTAATCAGACCAGTTACAACAACCAGCTCAGTGCTGTGAATCAGCTCAAGACCGCCCTGAGCACCTTCGACTCGGCAGTGACGGGCCTGAAGAGCACCACTAGCGGCGCCAGCAGCATGCTGGTCAACAGCGCGACCTTCAGCGACGACGGCTATGCCACCGCCACCGTCGGCGCCACTGCGACCGCCGGCAGCTACCAGTTCTTCGTCCAGCAGCTGGCGTCCAAGGACCAGTTCGCCCTGCAGGGCCTGAGCGACAGCGACCTGGGCAGCGGCAGCCTGACCCTCGGCCAGAACGGCAAGACCTTCAACGTCGACATGACCGGCGTGACCAGCCTTTCGGCGCTGGCCACCAAGATCAACGGCGCCAGCGACAACACCGGCCTCACCGCGACCCTGGTGCGCAGCAACGGCGCGGTCAACCTGGTGCTGACCAGCAACGACACCGGCGCCGACCAGGCCATCAGCGTGTCGAGCAGCAACACCGCGGTGCAGACCTCCATCGACGGCCGCAAGCAACTGACCAGCGCCAAGGACGCCATCGTCTACCTGGGCGGGCAGGGCGGCATCGAGCTGCGCAACGGCAGCAACACCTTCGATGACGCCATCGACGGCGTGAGCCTGACCTTCAACAAGGTCAGCGACCCGGCCGGCTCGCCCCTGACCCTGGACATCGGCCAGGACAAGGCCGGCACCACCAAGAAACTGCAGACCTTCCTCGACGCCTACAACGCCCTGGTGAGCAGCCTTTCCACGCTCACCGCCAGCGGCTCCAGCAGCAGTTCGCGCGGCGCGCTGGCCGGTGATTCCAGCGTGCAGGCGATCAAGTCGGCGGTGAACGGCCTGATCCGCACCAGCTTCGGCGGCGCCAACCTGATCGCCTACGGCATCAGCGCCGACAGCAACGGCAAGCTGACCGTGGACAGCAGCAAGTTCGACAAGGCCCTGGCGCAGAACGCCGAAGGCTTCGAGAACCTGTTCAGCGGCAAGGGCAACCTGATCGACAGCCTGCACGACACGCTGAAGACCTACACCAGTTCCAGCAGCGGCCTGCTGACCTCGCGGGTGAACAGCCTGAACCAGAAGCTCAGTGACGTCAGCGACCAGCTCGATGCGCTGCAGACCCGCTATGACGCGTCCTACAACCGCTACCTGAAGCAGTACACCAACCTCATGCAAGTCATGAATTCCATGGACCAGACCTCCAGCATGTTCACATGACCTACTCGATGAACGAAGGCTACGACAGCTACCGCTCGGTGGACCTCGAGGCTCGCGCCGCCGCCGCTTCCCCCTACGAACTGGTGCTGGTGCTGTTCGACGGCCTGCTCGACGAGCTGGCCCGCGCGCGCGGCCATATCGAGGCGCGGCGCTTCCAGCAGAAGGGCCGTTCCCTGGAGAAGTGCATGAACATCCTCAACGGCCTCTCCAGCGCCCTCGACCTCGACGCCGGTGGGCAGGTCGTGCAGGACCTGGCGCGCCTCTACGACTACTGCATCTACAAGCTTTCCGAGGTCAGCGTGAGCCTGTCCCTGGAAGGCCTGGACGAAGTGGTCGGGCTGCTTGGCACGCTCCGCGAGGGGTGGGCCGGTGTCCATGCCGCCCGTGGCTGACAACGTCGTGCGCGCACTGCGTGAAGTTCATGCGCGCCTGGCCGAAGTGCTGGCGCTCGGCGACTGGCAGCGCCTGGGCGAGATCGACCAGTTGATCCGCACGCTGCTCGAGCGCCTGGCCGCCGGCCCGGCGCTGGATGACGCCGCGCTGGCCGCCAAGCGCGACCTGCAGGCCCTGCACGAGCAGGCTCGGCAGCAAGGTTCGCGCGAGCTGGAGCGCCTGCGGCAATTGCTCATGAGTCATCTGGAGTACGCCGAAGGGCGCTCCGCGTACATGCACATCGACCGCGTGTTGGCTGGGAGGTAAGGGTGCTGCAAGTGAATCCCGGCCTGGCGGCGAAAGCGACGCCGGGCAACGACGCGCCGCTGCCGGCGGCGCAACTGGGCAGCGTGCCGGCCATGGGCCGTGCCGACGGCGACCGAGATGCCAAGGATGCGAAAGGCGCCAAGGGCAAGGCGGAAGCCGCGCGCGATGGCGCCACCGATGCGGTTGTGCCGGGCGATGTTTTCGGTGCTCAACTGGCCTTGCAGGCGGATGCCGCGCAGGACGCAGTGCCGGTCCAGGCGACCGGTGCCGATACGCCCCAGGACGCCCAGGCTGCGACGCCGACGCCGACCGATGTGCCCCAGGCCGATCCGGCGCAATCTGCCGTGCCCGCGGCCGAGCAATGGCTGGCGAGCATGCTGGGTCAGCGCGAAGTGACCCTGCAGGCGCGCGACTCGGGCGCCGATGCGTCTGGCGTTGCGCAGGGCGTGCTGAAAGCCGCGCAGGCGGCCGCCAGCGCATTGCCGCAGTGGCGCTCCGGCCTGCCGGCCGTGCAGGCCATGCCGGTGCAGCCGGCAGGCGGCCAGGCGCTGCCATTGGCGGCCTTGCCGAAAGAGGCGCATGCCACGCCGGATGCCGCACCGGGCAAGACCGACTCCACGCTCGACGACACCCTGCGCAGCCAGCTCGACAAGCTCGCCGCCCAGGCTGGCGAACCCGCTGGAACCACGCCTGTAGCTAGCGCTCCGACAGCGCCGGCACAGCCTTCGACAGCGCCCGCATCGATGCCCGTTCCGGAGCGTCAGTTGAGCCTGCAGGCCCCAGCCGAGCGCTGGGGCGAGCAGATGCTCGATGCGCTGCGCGACAACGTCGAGCTGCAACTGAAGCAGAACCAGCAGAGCGCGAGCATTCGCCTCGACCCCGCGGAACTGGGGCGCCTGGACATCCACCTGAGCCAGGAGGCCGGACGCCTGACGGTGCAGATCCACGCCC
Organism: Pseudomonas sp. QL9; assembly: GCF_041409665.1. Classification (NCBI taxonomy): domain Bacteria; kingdom Pseudomonadati; phylum Pseudomonadota; class Gammaproteobacteria; order Pseudomonadales; family Pseudomonadaceae; genus Pseudomonas; species Pseudomonas sp. QL9. The sequence goes on along the minus strand of NZ_CP166971.1, from coordinate 32,950 downwards.
AGCAGAGCGACGTTGCGCGAATGATCCAGCAGGGCGCCGAGCGCTTGCGCCAGGACATCGCCGGCAACGGCCTGCAGGTGGTCGATGTGCAGGTCTCCGACGGTCGCACCGCGCAGCAGGGGTCGCAGCAACAGGCCCAGCAGGGGCGCCCGGCGCCCTGGCTGGAAGAAACACAAGTGCGCGCCGCGAATGGCGAGCAGGGCACTGCCGAGGATGCCGAACGGCGCCCGCGCGACGTGCTGGTAACCGTCTGAGGACGAGCAAGCAATGGATGAAATCGAGGTTCGCAAACCCTTTATGACAATGCCGCGGATCATGCTGCTGGTCACCGTGCTCAACCTGCTGGTCGCCGGCGGTGGCGTGGCGGCGACCTGGTTCCTGGCGCGGCCGCTGCTGGCCGAGCGCGCCCAGGCCGAAGCGGCCAAGGCTGGCGCGGACAAGGACAAGGGCAAGGAAGAAGAGAAGGAGCAGGAGCCGGCCGAGTTCGAGTTCTTCCCGGTCACCAAGATCATCGTCAGCCTGCCGGGCAGCGACGGCCGCGAGCACTACTTCGTGCTCGACCTGGTGCTGCAGGCGGAGCAGGGCACGGCGCAGAAGAAGCTGGAGCAGATCGACCCGATGGTGCGCAACTCGGCGGTGGCGCACCTGAGCGCGCTGACCTTCGAGCAGCTGCGCGGCAAGAGCGTGCCGGCGCTGCAGGCGGAGCTGGAGCAGGTGCTGCTCGCCGACTTCGCCACGCGCAAGGTGATCGCGCCCTTCCAGCATGTGCTGGTCAGCAAGCTGATCGTCCAGTAAGGCCACGGCCATGAATGCCCATTGCGCCCTCGACTACCAGAACCACGCACCGGCTGCCGGTCATCCGGCCATCGCGCCCGGCGCCGAACAGCAGTGGCTGCTGCGCTACCTGCCGTTGGTCAAGCGGGTGGTCAGCCAGCTGTCGCTGCAGGCCAACCAGGTGCTGGATCGCGAGGACATGGAGCAGATCGGCCTCATGGGCCTGCTCGAAAGCCTGCGCCGCTACGGCACGCCCGACGAGCATTTCGCCGGCTTCGCCGTGCTGCGCATCCGCGGCGCCATCCTCGACGAGCTGCGCCGCCAGGATTGGCGTCCGCGCCAGGTGCGCCTGCAGGCGCACAAGGTGCGCGACAGCATCCGTGAGCTGACCCGACGCCTGGGCCGCGCGCCCAGCGAGAAGGAAATCCTCGCCCACACCGGCCTCGACGAGCGCGGCTACCAGGACTACCTGCAGGCTGAGACTTCCGAGGCCATCGAGAGCCTCGACGCGCTGCTCGGCGAGGGCCTGGAGCACCTGGCCGACGGCGAGTCGGCACTGGAGGTGCGGGTGCTGCGCGAGCGCATGCTGGCCCAGGCCCTGGCGCAGCTGAGCGAGCGCGAACGCCTGGTGCTGACCCTGTACTACCAGCACGAGCTGAGCCTGAAGGAAATCGCCCTGGTCCTCGACGTGAGCGACGCCCGGGTCTGTCAATTGAGCAAGCAGGCGTTGAACAAGGCCTGCCGTTACCTGAGCGAGAGAAGCTGAATCATGCAGAAAGTCATAGGCGCGCTGATCATCGTCGCCTGCGTCCTGGGCGGCTACGCCATGTCCCATGGCGAAATGGGCGTGCTCTGGCAGCCGGCGGAAGTGCTCATCATCCTCGGCGCCGGTCTCGGCAGCCTGGTGGTGGCCAACCCGCGTGAAGTGCTGGTGGAAATGCTCCACCAGCTCAAGGGCGTGTTCGTCCAGAAGCGCCGTGGCGAGGAGTTCCAGCGCCAGCTGCTGATGCTCCTCTACCAACTGCTGGAGATGGTCGAGGTCGGCGGCCTGAAGGTGCTCGACGAGCACATCGAGGACCCCAGCCAGAGCGAGCTGTTCGCACGCTATCCGCTGATTCTCGAGGAAGACAACCTGATGGCGTTCATCGCCGACAACTTCCGCCTGATGGCCATGGGCAAGATCAGCGCGCACGAACTCGAAGGCTTCCTCGAGCAGGAGCTGGACGCCATGGAGCACGCGCTGCTGCTGCCGTCGAAGTCGCTGCACAAGGTCGGTGAGGCGATGCCTGGCTTCGGCATTCTCGCCGCGATCATGGGCATCATCATCACCATGGGCAGCATCGGCGGCACGGTCGCCGAGGTGGGCGCGCACGTCGCCGCCGCGCTGGTCGGCACCTTCCTCGGCATCTTCTTCTGCTACTGCGTGCTCGATCCGCTTTCCAACGCCATGGCGCAGCGGGTGAAGACCGAGCTGTCGGCCCTGGAGTGCGTGCGCACCACGCTGGTCGCCCACGTCGCCGGCAAGCCCACGCTGCTGGCGGTGGACGCCGGGCGCAAGCTGATCGAGCAGGACGTCAAGCCGGCCTTCCGCCAGCTCGAGACCTGGGTCAACCAGTACGAGGATGAAAGGGAAGCGGCATGAGGAAGCGCGCCGAACAGAACCACGAGATCATCATCAAGCGGCGCGGCAAGAAGGGCCACGCCGAGGAGCACAGCTCCGCCTGGAAGGTGGCCTTTGCCGACTTCACCCTGGCGATGATGGCGCTGTTCATGGTGCTGTGGATCGTGCAGCCGCGCAGCGCGCTGCAGAACCCGTCTTCCGGCGACCTGCAGAGCAACCCGCTGGTGGATGGCGGCGCCGGCGTTTTCGACGGCTCCAGCCGCAGCCCGATCGCCCTGGATGGATTGCCCATGCCAGTGCAGCCGCAGGATCCGACCCGTCCGGCACAGCCTGCCGCCACGGCGACGCCCGAGGCGAATGGCGACCAGCAGCCGAACACCGCGAAAGAGCCGCGCCATTACGATTCGAATGTCGACCTGCAAGAGCTGGCCGCGCTGATCCGCGCCGTATCCGGACAGGTCGATGCGCTGGCCAACGTCGAGATCAAGGTGGTGCCGCAGGGCTTGCGTGTGCTGATCAAGGACGACCAGAAGCGCTTCATGTTCGAGCGCGGCAGCGCCAACCTCGACCCGCACTTCCGCACCTTGCTGACGGCCCTGGGCGCGGTGCTGGCGAAGGTCGAGAACAAGCTGATCATCAGCGGCCACACCGATGCGGTGCAGTACCGTGGCGCCAATGGCTACAACAACTGGAACCTGTCCGGCGACCGCGCCCTGCGCGCGCGCAACGTGCTGGTGGAGTCGGGCCTGCCGGCGACCAACGTGCTGCAGGTGACGGCCCAGGCGGACGGCATGCCCTTGCTGCCGGCCGACCCGCAGAACGGCGCCAACCGCCGCATCGAATTGCTGCTGCTGACCGACAGCGCGGAGAAGCTCTATCGCCAGCTGTTCAGCGAAGACCAGGCACAGATCGAGTTCGGCCCGCACGGCGCTTCGTTCAGCGCGCCGCGCGATCCGGGTGTGAAGGAAGGGCAGGGCCCGGCTCCAGCGGCAACTGCAGCGACAGTCGCGGCGCCTGCTGCACCCGCCGCAGCGGTCAAGGCTCAGTGATCGCCGGCGTAGCGCTCGGGGCAGAACAGTTGCCGGGTTTCCTCGGCGAACAGGCAATCGCCTTGCGGAACGAGGTCGATGACGTTGTTGCTCTCGCCGCCGTAAAGCAGGTCGAAAAGCAGCTCGTTGTCGGTTGCGCCGGCCTGCGTGAGTTCGCTTAGCTCGCTCTTGTCCACGCGCAGGCGCAGGTGGCCGAGGAAGCTCGATTCGACGCTGCCGGCGCTGCGCTGCACGGTGTCGCCCTGGCGTGTCATGGCGTAGAAGCGGTCGTTCTTCAGCAGCAGGCTGTATTCCAGGCGCAGGTCGCGGCCGTCGCTGAGCAAGAGTTTGCCGCTGCTGTGGTAGCGGCCGGCGAACTCGCTGGCGGAGCCGTATTCGAACCAGGCGCCGAGCAATCCGGCGGCCAGGCAGAGGCTGATCGCCGCACTGGCGGCGAGCCGGTGTACAGGTTTCATGGCAGGCAGCTCCGCAGTTGCCCGATGTCGAGGGCGGCCAGGCGGTCCTGGTGGACCACCAGCAGGCGCGTGGCGCCGTCGGCGTCACTGCAGGCGATCTCGTAGAACCCGGCGTGCCGTGACAAGGTGAAATTCATGGCGGCCGTACTCAGGGCGCCCAGGCGCACGCTGAGTTCGGCGGTCCGCTCGCGCAACTGGCGCAGGCGGTCGTGGTCGGCATCCAGATAGATGAAGTGCTTGTTGCCGACGCTGGTTTCTTCGCGGGCCAGGCGCGGCTGCTGGCTGAACAGGTGCAGCGCGGCGGCCAGGGTCAGCACGATCAGCAGCAGCGGCGTCGCCAGGGCGAACCAGTCCACTGGCCGGCGGCGTAGCGCGGGCGGCAGGACCTCCTCCAGGGAAATCGCCTTGAGCGGCTCCGGCGCTTCGATGGGCTGGGCTTCCGGCGGCGGGGTGCGGCTGGCGTACTGCGGATTGAGCATGTAGCCCCGGCGGGGCAGGGTCTGGATGATCTCGCGGCGCTTTTCGTCGCCCAGGACCTGGCGCAGGGTATAGATCTGCTGGTTCAGACTGCCCTGGCCGACCACCCGGTCGCTCCAGGCGTGGGAGAGCAGTTCGTCGCGCGCTACCACTTCGCCGGGCTCGCGCATCAGTCGCTCGAGCAGGCGGCTGCCGGAAAAGCCCAGCTCTACCTTTTCCTCGTAGCCGTCGCGACGCAGGACCAGCTGATACAGCTCCGGATGGAAATGGGCGATGCAGCCGTCGCCCAGCCCGGTGCGGATGCTGCCCAGGGGAGCGGGTCGGACCTCGGGGGCCTGGGGAATCTGACTCATGTGCATGGGGTGCTGCGCCGGCCCGTTCTTGTAGGAATTGTTCGACGTTTGTAAGAAAGGGCCGACATTTTGGCGTCAACAAAATGTAGAGACAAGTCCCATTTCTGAATCTCTGGGGCTTGACATGGATGGGTGGCAGACCTTTCCGACGAAACTTTTCGCCAAGCAACGACAAACGCCCCGAAGCAGTCGGGGCGTTTGTCGTGGGAGGTGCTACGCGGCGGATCAGCCCAGCAGCGACATCACCATGCCAGGCATCTGGCCAGCTTGCTTGAGCATCGAGATACCCGACTGCATCAGCATGCTGTTCTTGGTCATGGAAGCCGATTCGGAGGCGAAGTCGGCGTCCATGATGGTGCCCTTGGCCACGTCGGTGTTGTCTTTCATGTTGGCCAGGTTGTTGGCGGTGTGGTTCAGGCGGTTGATGTTGGCGCCGAACTGGGCACGCAGGGTGCCGATGCTGTCCAGGGCCGAGGCGATCTTGTCGATCATGGCGTTGGCGCCCGAAGCGGTGGACAGCTCGGTGCCGCCGCTGGTGCCGCCGAAGGTGGCGGAGATGCCGCTCAGTGCGGTGGAAACGCCGCTGACGTTGGCCGAAGCGTCCAGGCTCAGGGTTTCGCCGCTGCTCGAACCGATCTGGAAGTCGACGTTGGCGGTGAACTTGCCGCCGGTGGCGAACAGCTTGTCGCCGGCGTAGCTGGTGTTGTTCATGATGTTGCCCATTTCCTTGCCGAGTTCGTCGAACTCGGACTGCAGGGCATCACGGTCGGTCTGGCTGTTGGTGCCGTTGGCGGCCTGGGTGGCCAGGTCCTTCATGCGCTGAACGATGTCGGTCATTTCGCTGAAGGCGCCTTCGCCGGTCTGCAGCAGGGAAACGGCATCGTTGACGTTACGGGTGGCGACGGCCATGCCGCGGGACTGACCGTCCAGGCGGGTGGCGATCTGCAGGCCGGCGGCGTCGTCCGCGGCGCTGTTCACGCGGAAGCCGGTGCCCAGGCGCTGTTGGTTGGTGGCCAGCTTGGAGTTGGTCTTGCTCAGGTTGGTCTGGGTAACGAGAGCGGAATAGTTGGTATGAATCGAGAGAGCCATGGACTTGATCCTTCGTAGGAGTGGGCTGTCGAAGCCGGCTTAGCTCGGCTGCTGAAGGGGTAGGGCGACGAACTTTCGGCGGCACTTAAATGGCGTTCGAAAATTTTTTCGCAGCACTCGAGAAACGCCGGAAGAAGCCCGGCGAACCGCGCCTTGTCGCCTTTTGGGGTGCCTGTCCAGGGCGCGGAAGCCGGACTTCCGCCTATGCTCGCCAAGGCTGCGCAGGCGGAAGCGCAACTCCTCTGCCTGTGCCTGGTTGCCCAATAAAATCAATTGTTTAGGCCTGCTCTGCAGGGTGGCGCGCTTTGTGCACCACGCGGCAAACGAGTTCTTTGCCCCGAGGTGTGTGTTGAGTCACTCCAACGAAGCCGGCCCGCTGGTCAGCGTGGTGATCCCGGCGTATCGCGCCGACTTCCTTGCCGATGCCCTGAGCAGCGTGCTGCTGCAGACCTACCGGCCGCTCGAGCTGGTGGTTTCCGACGACTGCCGCAGCGATGCGGTGCGCGCGCTGGTCGACGACTTCCGCGCCCAGGCCGATTTTCCCATCGTCTACAAGCACAATGCCGAGGCCCTCGGCGAGCGTCTCAACACAGCTGCCGGCGTGGCGCTGGCGAGCGGCGAGTACATCAAGTTCCTCCATGACGATGACCGCCTCGCGCCTGGCTGTGTCGAGGCTTTGCTGGATGTGATGCGCCGCGAGAGCAATGTCGTGCTCGCCAGTTCGCGGCGCCGCCGCATCGACGAGGCCGGCGCACCGTTGCCAGACATTCGCGAGACGGCCTTCCCCTTCGCCGGCGACGTGCTGATCGACGGCCAGGACGTTGGCGGCTTCTTCGCCGAGCACCTGGTCAACTTCATCGGCGAGCCGAGTGCCGTGCTCTGCCGGCGCAGCGACCTGCTGGCGCTGGGCGACGAGCTGATGTCGCTGAACGGTGAGCGCATCTCCTGGGTCGGCGACCTGGCGCTGTACGTGAACCTCCTGCGCAATGGCCACCTGGCGCTGCTCGCCGAACCGCTGATGGACTACCGGGTGACTGCCAGCCAGGTGACCCAGCAGGGGCGCGACGATCCCTCGCTGTGGCTCTCGTGCCACGAGCAGTTCAAGCAGGCGCTGCGCGATCTCGGCTGGAATCGACCGGTCGCGACCTGTCACTGGTTGCAAGTGGCGCCCATTACCCGGGTCAAGACGCGTGCGTTCAGGAGCGTCGACCTGCTCACGGCCATCGCCCAGGCGGCCGGCCATGGCGGTTTCTCGCTGGCCTCCTGGCTGGGCGTTCGCCAGCCGACCCCAGCCCAGCAGCGGCTGATCGACCAGCGCCTGGCGGAGCGGGGCGGCGGTCCGCAGATCGAGATTCTGCTGCTCGATCTTCTTGGCGCTGCCGATAGGGTGCGGTGCAGCCTGGACAGCCTGGCCGAGCGCAACGGCTACCGGCGCTACGCCGTGCGCGTGCTGAGCGATGCGCCGGAGCGGCTGGCCGGGCTGGGCGTCGAGTGCCTGCCGTTGGCGGGCGAGGCGCCGGTCAGGGCGGTCAACCGTGCGTTGGCATCGTCCACGGGCGACTGGCTGCTGATCGCGGACGCCGGAGTCGAGTTCACCCCCGGCGGCCTGCTGGTGGCAGCGCTGGATCTGCTCGAAGCCCCGGACAGTTGCCGCGCGGCATACGCCGACGAGGTGCTGCGTGTCGGCGAGGGCGAGCTCGGCCTGGCCCTGCGCCCGGACGTCAACCTCGACCTGCTGCTCAGCTTCCCCGCCGGCCTGGCGCGCCACTGGTTGTTCCGTCGCGAGGCGTTGCAGGCGGCCGGCGGTTTCGACGAGGCAGCGGGCGAGGCCTTCGAGCTGGACTACCAACTGCGCCTAATCGAGCGCGAAGGTCTCGCCTCGTTCGGCCACATCAGCGAGCCGCTGCTGCTCGCCGAGCATCCGCCGCTGGCCGATAGCGCCGATGAGCGCCGGGTGCTGCAGCGCCATCTCGGCGAGCGCGGTTATCCGCAGGCGCAGGTGCAATCGCGCTATCCGGGGCGCTACGAAATCGACTACGGGCATGCCCCGGCCCCGGCCGTCAGCGTGCTGGTGGTCGTCGAGGGTGACCTGGGCCGGCTGCAGCGCTGCGTGCAGACCCTGATGGAGCAGACCGCCTACCCGAACTACGAACTGCTGCTGGTTTGCGTCGGTGCCCAGGACGCCGAGACCTGTGCCTGGCTGCGCGGCATCGAGGGCCTGGGCCAGGCGCGCCTGCGCGTGCTGCGCCAGCCAGTCGGTGAAGGTCGCGAGGCGGCCTGCAATGAGGCGGCGCAGGCGGCCAGGGGCGACTTCCTGCTTTGGCTGGGCGCCGGCGCCGGCATCCTCCAGCGCGATTGGCTGCAGCAGTTGCTCAACCACGGCCTGCGTCCGGAGGTCGGCGCGGTCGGTGGCAAGCTGCTGGCGGCCGATGGCACCGTGCGCCAGGGCGGACTGCTGCTCGGCCTGGGCGCGCCGGTGGGCAGCGCCTTCCACGGCGCTGCTATGGATGCGCCGGGCTACATGAGCCGACTGCTGGTGGACCAGAACCACGCTGCGCTCAGCGGCGACTGCCTGTTGCTACGCAAGGCGCTGTTCCTCGAGGCCGGTGGCTTCGAGCGCGAGCCGAAGCTGTCGCGCTGGGCGGCGGTGGATCTGTGCCTGCGCCTGCAACAGGCCGGCTACCTGAACGTCTGGACGCCGCGCGCGTACCTGATGATGGACATGCCCGCGCAGCCGGCCGCCAGCGTCGAGGAAGAGGACGCCATGTACCAGCGCTGGCTGCCGCTGCTGGCGCGCGACCCTTCCTATAACGCCGGCTTCGCCCTCGGCGGCGACCAGGGCTACACCCTCGGCGACCCGGTGCAGGCCTGGCGTCCGCTGCAGGGCTGGCAGCCGGTGCCGAGCCTGCTGGCGCACCCTGGCGACTTGCATGGCTGCGGCCACTACCGGGTGATCCAGCCGTTCAACGCGCTGCGTGCCGAGGGGGCGCTCGACGGCAGCATGTCGCTGACCCTGCTCGACGTGCCGAGCCTGGAGCGCTACCAGCCGGACATCATCCTGCTGCAGCGCCAACTGGGCGACCAGCGCCTGGAAGCGATGCGCCGCTACCAGGCATTCTCCCGCGCCTTCAAGGTCTACGAGCTGGACGACTACCTGCCCGGCGTGCCGATGAAGAGCATCCACCGCCAGCATTTCGTGTCCAGCGACATGACCCGCTACCTGCGTCGCGGGTTGTCCTACGTCGACCGTTTCGTAGTTTCCACCGAGCCGCTGGCCGAGGCCCTGGGCCACCTGCACAGCGACGTGCGGGTGATGCGCAACTGCCTCGATCCGCTGTGGTGGGGCGATCTGAAGAGCGAGCGGCGCGTGTCAGCCAAGCCTCGCGTGGGCTGGGCCGGCGGCTCCAGCCACACCGGCGACCTGGAGCTGATCGCCGACGTGGTCAAGGAACTGGCCAACGAAGTGGAGTGGGTGTTCTTCGGCATGTGCCCGGAGAAGCTGCGCCCCTACGTGCACGAGTTCCATCACGGCATCCCCATCGCCCGCTATCCGGCGGCGCTGGCGGCGCTGAACCTCGACCTGGCGCTGGCGCCGGTGGAGCAGAACCTGTTCAACGAGTGCAAGAGCAACCTGCGCCTGCTGGAGTACGGCGTCTGCGGCTTCCCGGTGATCGCCAGCGACGTGCGCTGCTACCAGGGCGAGCTGCCGGTGACGCGGGTGAAGAACCGCTTCAAGGACTGGGTCGACGCCATCCGCATGCACCTGGCCGACCTCGACGCCAACGCGCGCATGGGTGACGAGCTGCAAGCGGCCATCCGCCGCGACTACATGCTCGAAGGCGCGAACCTCGAACGCTGGCTGCAAGCCTGGCTGCCGGGCTGAGGGAAACTGCCATGACCGACAAGACCCTCTACGTCACCCAGCCGCACTTGCCGCCGCTGGAGGAGTTCCTGCCGTACCTGGAGGAAATCTGGGAGCGACGCATCCTCACCAATGGCGGCCCTTTCCACCAGCAGCTGGAAAAGGCGTTGTGCGAGTACCTGGGCGTGGAGCACATCGCGCTGTTCGCCAACGGCACCCTGGCGCTGGTCACGGCGCTGCAGTCGCTGCGCATCACCGGCGAGGTGATCACCACGCCATACTCGTTCGTGGCGACGGCGCACTCGTTGTTGTGGAACGGCATCAAGCCGGTGTTCGTCGACATCGACCCGCACTCGCTCAATCTCGATCCACGGCAGATCGAGGCGGCCATCACCCCGCAGACCACGGCGATCCTGCCGGTGCACTGCTACGGCCGGCCGTGCGACGTCGAGGCGATCCAGCGCATCGCCGACAACTACAACCTCAAGGTCATCTACGACGCCGCGCATGCCTTCGGTGTGCGCGACGCCGGCGGCAGCGTGCTGCGCCATGGCGACCTGGCGATCCTCAGCTTCCACGCCACCAAGGTGTTCAACACCTTCGAGGGCGGCGCCATCGTCTGCCCGGACGCCAAGACCAAGCAGCGCATCGACCACCTGAAGAACTTCGGTTTCGTCGACGAGGTGACGGTGGTGGCGCCGGGCATCAACGGCAAGATGAGCGAGATCAACGCCGCCTTCGGCATGCTCCAGCTCAAGCACGTGGATGCTGCCATCGAGCGTCGTGGGCAACTCGACCGCCAGTACCGCGATGCGCTCGGCGAAGTGGCCGGCCTGCATTGCCTGCCGCGCGACGGGGCTGCGCGGGACAATCACGCCTACTTCCCGATCCTGGTCGAGGACGGCTACCCGCTGTCCCGCGATGCGCTCTACGCGCGGCTGCGCGAACACGGCATCCACGCGCGGCGCTATTTCTACCCGCTGATCTCCGATTTCCCGATGTACCGCGGCCTGCCTTCGGCGCAAAGCGGCAACCTGCCGGTGGCCGCCGGCATTTCCGAGCGGGTGCTGTGCCTGCCGATCTACCCCGACCTGACCGACGAGCAGCAACAGCGCGTGATCGATGTGCTGCGTGCCTGCGCCATTCCAGCCTTCGCGAGCCAAGCCCCATGCGTCAGTGTTCCCTGTGCCTGAGCCAGGTGCCGAATTTCCTGCCCCTGCCCGATAACCTGGTGCGCCTGTTCAACCGCCTGGAGGTCGACTATTCGCTGGAAGACTTCGAGACGCTGAATGTCGGCCAGTACAGCTGCCCGAGCTGCGGCGCGGCGGACCGCGAGCGGCTCTACGCGCTCTTCGTGCGTGCCTGCCTGCAGTGGGGCGGCGAGCAGCCGATGCGCATTCTCGACATCGCGCCGGCGCCGGCCCTGTCGCGCCTGCTCAGCGGCCTGAACCACGTTCACTACCGCTCCGCCGACCTCTGTTCGCCGCTGGCCGATGACCAGGTGGACATCACCGACATGGCGCTCTACGCCGATGCGTCCTTCGATTTCATCCTCTGCTCGCATGTGCTGGAGCACGTGCCGGATGACGCCAAGGCCATCGCCGAGCTGTACCGGGTGCTGGCCCCGGGCGGCGCGGCGATCCTCATGGTGCCGATCCTGCTGGGGCGGGACGCAACCGACGAGGACCCCGCAGTGGACGACGTCAACGAGCGCTGGCGGCGCTTCGGCCAGGACGACCATGTGCGCATGTACGCCCGCGAGGACTACCTGGCGCGCCTGCGTCGGGGCGGTTTCGAGGTGCTCGAACTGGATAGCGCGACCTTCGGCGAAGGGGTGTTCCGCCAGCACGGCATCACCGAGCAATCGGTGCTCTACATTGGCCGCAAAACTGAATCGAGGAACGACGGATGACCTGTCTAGATGTGAGCCGCATGGGCTTCAAGCACGTCGGCGAAAACGTGCGGATCTTTCCCGGCGCGAAGATCATCGGCTGCGAGAACATCCATATCGGCAGCAACGTGATCATCGACGACTTCGTGCTGATCTACGCCACCGCGCCGGTGTACATCGGCAGCTACGTGCATATCGCCTCGTACGTCTCCATAACTGGCGGCGCGGCCGTGCTGGAGGACTTTTCCGCACTTTCGTCCGGTACGCGGATCATTGCCGGCAGCGACGATTTCCTCGGCGGCGGCCTGACCAATCCCACGGTGCCGGCGCAGTACCGCAGCGTGAAGCGTTCGTTCGTTCACCTCGGACGCCACGCGCTGGTCGGCACCAACTGCAGCATCCTGCCGGGCGTGCATATTGGCGAGGGAACCGCGGTGGGCGCCAACTCGGTGGTCGGCAAGTCGCTGGAGCCCTGGGGTGTTTACCTGGGGGCACCTGCGCGCCGGCTGAAAGCGCGCGAGTCGGAAACCATCCTGCGCCTGGAGCGCGAGCTGATGGCCGAGCGACCCTTCGAGCCGCTGGTGCCGCCAGATATGCGGGCGCTTTACGGCTGAAAGGTGGCGCTCGGTTTTCTGGGTTCCCGCGTTCGCGGGGATGACGCGCAGAGGAGGGCGCGGGATGCTGCTTTTCGCAGGAGCAATGGGCCCAACCCAGCCTACGGGCTGGTTTCCAGCAGCGTCAGCGCGTCCTTCGCCCGCACCCAGAGCGTGCCTTGCCAGTCCAGCAGGCCCAGCTCGCGGCCCAACGCCTGGCCATAACGGCGGCGCGGCAAGTGCTGGTTGTGCTGCTCTTCGTCGCGTAGCACCGGTATCACTTCGTTGCTCAGCCACTGGCGCAGGCTGCGGTTTTCCGGATGGTAGAAGTTGACCGCCAGCAGCGCGTAGACACCGCTCTCGCTGACCAGCAGCTCTTCTTCGGCTGCGCCTCGCGGCCCCATCAGCAGGGCTTTGCGGTGCTGGTCCGGGTCCAGGCGATGGATCACCCGTTCGGTGACGTGGCTGTTGGTCAGCCGCGCCAGGTCGCGGGCGACGAACCAGGCCTGGCGCTCGATCAACACGACGCGCAGCTGGCGGTGGTAGCGCAGGAAAGTGGAGGGAATCAGGACGGAATCGGAAGGGCTCATTGCTGTCGCTCCTTGCTGTATTCAAGAAGCCGCCACCGGAATGCCGGGAGGGGAGGCGGACCGTGCAAGGGTGGAAAACCGGCTATTACCAGACCGGCCGGGCCGAAGCCCGCCTTGCACGGTCCGCCATAGACAGCCAGAGAAGGCCCGGCTTGTTTAAGGCCTGACCCTCTCTGCTATGGCGCGTAGGTAATAGCTCAGGTTTCCACACCTGACCGCGAAAATCGCGGCGGGCGAAAACTACGCAGAGAGCTTGTAGGACCGCAATGCAGTTACAGCGTAGGAAATTTCGCCTGGTAGGCGGCACGAGCCTTTTTCTCGCCTGCCGCAGCCACGTCGGGGCTGGGCTGGAAACCGTAGGATGGGTTGAGGCACGAAACCCATGCGGTCGTCGGTGACGTTCGCGCTGTGTTCGTCATTGGAGGGGGGGCGACCGCGGGCAGCATGGGTTTCGCTTCGCTCAACGCCATCCTGCGGATACGTTGCCCCTTTCTTCATTCGAAGGTGCTGCTGACCACTCCGGCGTCGATCACCTTGGCCTGGATCACCTTCTGGCTGCTCAGGTTGCGCACCTTGATCACTTCGCCTTGCTGACCGTTGGCCATCGCCTCGCCGGGCATGCTCGCCTGGATGCCGTCGCGACTGGCGCTGATGCGGACTTGCTGGCCGCGTTTTACCTGCGCGGCCTCGGTGAGCAGCGCCGGGGTCAGCAGTTGGCCAGCGCGTACTCGGCGGCGCAGGGCCTGGCCGAGCACCTGGTCGGCGCGCACGTAGAAGCCATGGTGGGCGCGGGCGATGTTCTGGGCCTTTAGCTGCAGGTCGCCGGCTTCCAGGGCGTGGCCGCGCTCCAGCACGGCGCCGGTCACCAGCACCGGGAGGAAGACTTCCGCCTGGCTGCTGACCACGAGCGACCAGCCATCGCCGCAACGCACTTCATAGCGCTGCCGAGCCAGCACCGAAGGCTCGTCGCTGCGGCGCAGCACCTGCAGCGGGGTGGCGCAGGGTGTCGGCGGCAGTGCGCCGAGCAGTTCGTGGCTGAACTGGCTGCGGGCGCCTTGCCAGCCATTGCGCTGCGCCTCGTCGGCCAGTTGCGCCGAAAGCTGTGCGCTCACCGCCTGTTCGACCTGGGCACGCACGCCGTCGGCAGCTTCGCTCACCGGCGCGCAGCAGAGGCCGGCGAAGAGGAGGAAGAGGGCGGAAATGGCTTTTCCGCCTGCCGTCGCCGAACGACGCGAAAGCGGAAGGCGGCGTTGTGCCTGTTGTCCTTCCTGCTGGCTGAAAGTCAATGAAATCAAGGTTTTGCTCGCTGTTCTCAAGATAGGCACGGTTCCTGCTGAAGGGGATCCCAGCAAGAGTCAGGCCGGAGACACGAACGATGAGCATACGGGTAGAAGAATCGCTGGGCGTGCACATTCGCGCGCTGCAGGTGCGCGGCGAGCGCAGCGAAATCCTCGCCGCCAACCTGGCGAACCAGGACACCCCGGGTTTCCTCGCCCGCGATATCGATTTCGCCGGCGAGATGCAGCGCCTCGATCCGCAGGGCGCTGACGCCGACCTGGTGTCCGCCGACAGCCCGGCGCAGTTGAAGTACCGCATTCCCAACCAGCCGTCCGAAGACGGCAACACCGTCGAGCAGGGTGTCGAGCAGGCCGAGTTCTCGCGCAACGCCATGGGCTTCCAGACCAGCCTGACCTTCCTCGGCATGCAGTTCCGCGGCCTCAAGCAAGCCATCGAAGGACATTGACCATGGCACTGGATTCCATCTACCGCATCGCCGGTTCCGCGATGACCGCGCAGACCGTGCGCCTGAACACCGTGGCCAGCAACCTGGCCAACGCCGATTCCGCCGCCTCCAGCGCGAGCGCCGTGTACCAGGCGCGCAAGCCGATGTTCGCCGCGGTCTACGGCAACGACGAGCTGACCCGCGGCGCCGGCATGGGCGGCGCGCGTGTGCAGGTGATGGACGTGGTCACCTCCGGCCGCCAGCCGCAACGCCGCTACGAGCCGAACAACCCGCTGGCCGACCGCGACGGCTACGTGTTCTACCCGGACGTCAACGAGATCGAGGAAATGACCGACATGATGTCGGCCACCCGCAGCTTCGAGAACAGCGTCGACGTCCTCAACCGCGTACGCAGCATGCAGCAGGGCCTGCTGAAGCTCGGAGAAGAGGCATGACCACCGTCAACGGCACCACGTCCGGCAGTTCCACGGACAGCACCAGCAGCAGCCCGACTGCCAACCTGACGGACGTCAGCCAGCTGCAGAACAACTTCATCAGCCTGATGGTCGCGCAGATCCAGTACCAGGACCCGACCGATCCGGTGGACAGCACCCAGTTCGTCAACCAGTACTCGCAGCTGTCGCAGGTGCAGAGCCTGGAGAACCTCAACACCATCCAGAAGAACAGCCTGGTGCTCGCCGACAACCTGCAGAACCTCACCGCCGCCGGGCTGGTGGGCCACCAGGTGATGGTCTCGGCGGACAGCCTGAGCCTGGACGATGCCGCCATCGACGGCCAGGTGCAGCTGGAGCACGCCTCCACCAGCACCACCCTGAAGCTGACCAGCAGCGCCACCGGCGAGGTCACCGAGGTCGCCCTCGGCCCGCAGGAGGCCGGCACCGTGATGTTCACCGTCGATCCCGAGAAGCTCGGCCTGGCGCCGGGCAAGTACGCCGTCGAGGTGCAGACCAGCAGCGGCGAGAAGCCCAAGGTCGAGATCGGCGGCAAGGTCAGCAACGTGCGGGTCAGCAGCAATGGCCCGGTACTGGACGTTGACGGCGTGGGTTCCGTGCCTTTCTACAACATCGTCGAATTCGGCAGCGGCGCTGCCTGAGCCCTTCCTAGGAGCAACCCCAGATGAGCTTCAACATCGCCCTGACCGGCCTGAACGCAGTCAGCGAGAAACTGGACGCGGTCAGCAACAACATCGCCAACGTCGGCACCACCGGCTTCAAGTCCTCGCGCACCGAGTTCGGCAGCGTCTACGCCGACAGCCAGGCCATGGGCGTGGAAGTGCTCGGCAACACCCAGAGCATCAGCCTCGGCGGCAGCATCACCAACACCAGCCGCAACCTCGACCTGGCGATTTCCGGCGCCGGTTTCTTCATGGTCAAGGGCGGCACCGGCGAGACGCAGTACACCCGCGCCGGCGTGTTCAACACCGACAACGCCAACTACGTGGTCAACGCCTCCGGCCAGCGCCTGCAGGGCTACATGACCGATGCCGCGGGCAACCTGCAGTCCGGCACCGTGGGCGACCTGCAGGTGAAGACCGCCAGCCTGCCGGCCAAGGCCACCGACGCGCTGTCCTTCGTCGCCAACCTCGACGCCGACGAAGCCGTGCCGACCACCACGCCCTTCGATCCGGCGACCAAGGCCAGCTACAACTCCACCTACACCACGAAGATCTACGACTCCCAGGGCAAGCAGCACACCCTGACCCAGTACTTCGTGAAGAACGCCGCCAACGACTGGACCAGCAACTACTACGTCGACGGCACCGCCGCCGGCAGCCAGGCGCTGACCTTCGACTCGGCCGGCATGCTGACTTCGCCGACCACCCCGACCACCCTCAGCGTCGCCGGCCTGCCCGGCGGCGTGGCGCCGCTGTCGATCGCCGTCGACTTCACCGGCACCACCCAGTACGGCTCGGACTTCGCGGTGACCACCAACGCCCCCACCGGCTACGCCTCGGGTGACAAGACCGGCCTGACCGTCGACGACCAGGGCATGGTCTACGTCAACTACAGCAACGGCGAGCGCCTGCTGCAGGGCCAGGTGGTACTGGCCAACTTCACCAACCCGCAGGGCCTGAAAGCGGTCAGCGGCACTGCCTGGACCGAGACCTCGTCCTCCGGCAGCGCGCTGGTCGGCGCGCCTGGCAACGGCCAGTTCGGCGACCTGGTGGCCGGCGCCCTGGAAGGCTCCAACGTGGACCTGACCGCGCAGCTGGTGGACCTGATGGAAGGCCAGCGCAACTACCAGGCCAACACCAAGGTGCTGACCACCGACAAGGAACTCACCCAAGCGCTGTTCGGCGCCATCTGAGGCTGACCCATGGACCGCCTTGCCTACACCGCGATGACCGCCGCCAACCGCACCCTGGAGTCGCTCTCGGTGCGCGCCAACAACCTGGCCAACGCCAATACCCCGGGTTTCCGTGCCGACATGGAAAGCGCCCAGGCGGTGGACATCAAAGGCTACGGCTACGACAGCCGGCACCTGGCAACCGTGAAGAACGACGGCGTCGACATGACCCCGGGCACCCTCACGGTGACCGGCCGCGACCTCGACTTCGCCATCCGCGGCCAGGGCCTGATCGCCCTGCAGGACGGCAACGGCGAGGCCTATACCCGCCACGGCAGCATGGTGGTCGACAGCGAGGGACGCCTGACCATCAACGGCCGCCAGGTGATGGGCGAGGGCGGCCCGATCGTGCTGCCCGAGTACGACAACGTGAGCATCGGCGAAGACGGCACCATTTCGGTGATGCCGCGCGGTGACTACCTGATGACCGAGGTCGACAAGATCAAGCTGGTCGACGCGCCGGCCGCCGAACTGAAGAAGAACGCCGCCGGCCTGCTGGTGCGCAAGGACGGTCAGCCGGCCCAGGCCACGGAGAACGTGCGCCTGGTCAGCGGCTACCTGGAGGCGAGCAACGTGTCGTCGATCGACCAGCTCACCGCGACCCTCAGCCTGAATCGCACGTTCGAGACCCAGGTGAAGATGATGAAGGCCGCCGAGGACATGGCGTCCGCCGGCGATCGCCTGCTGCGCGACTGACGCCACCCGTACAACTTGAGGTCGCGTAGGGCGCGGCCGTGAAGGAGCATCCACATGAGTTCGGCACTCTGGGTCAGCAAGACCGGTCTGGCGGCGCAAGACACCGCGCTGTCGGCGGTCGCCAACAACCTGGCCAACGTCAACACCAACGGGTTCAAGAGCGACCGCGTGGTCTTCGAGGACCTGTTCTATTCCATTGACCGCCAGCCCGGCGCCCAGGCCGACCAGGTCAACACCGTGCCCTCGGGCATCCAGCTGGGCAGCGGCGTGCGCGTCGCCGGCACGCAGAAGGTGTTCACCGAAGGCAGCATGCAGACCACCGGCCAGCCGATGGACCTGGCGATCGTCGGCCGCGGCTTCTTCCAGGTGGAAGCGCCCAACGGCGACACCCTGTACACCGAGAACGGCCAGCTGCAGCTCAATTCCGATGGCGTGGTGGTCAACGCCCAGGGCCTGCCGTTGATCCCCAATATCGAAGTACCGGCCGGCGCCAGCAGCTTCACCGTGGGCAGCGACGGCACCGTCACCGCGATCCTGCCGGGCGAGACCCAGCCGACCCAGCTCGGCCAGATCACTTTGGTCAACTTCACCAACCCGGCCGGCCTCGAAGCCCTGGGCGGCAACCTCTACCGCGAGACCGTCGCCAGCGGCCAACCGGTGGAAGGCACGCCGGGCGAGGAGGGCCTGGGCACGCTCAAGCAGGGTGTGCTGGAAGGCTCCAACGTGCAGGTGGTGGAAGCGATGGTGAACATGATCGCCATCCAGCGCGCCTACGAGGCCAACGCCAAGGTGCTGGACGCCGCCTCCGGCATGCAGCAGTTCCTCAACCAGACCGTATGACCGCCATGATCCGCCTGCCGATGCTGCTTGCCGCGCTGCTCCTGCTGGGCGGCTGCGCGAGCTTCAACGAGATGCTTCCGGAAGAGGATTCCAGCGCCTACCAGCCGCCGAAGTTCGACTACAGCATGCCGCCGACCACCGCCGGCGGGTTGTACCGTACCGGCTTCTACGGCGGCCTGGTGCAGGACCAGCGCGCCCTGCGCGTGGGCGACGTGCTCACGGTGGTGCTGGAAGAGCAGACCCAGTCGAGCAAGAGCGCCGGCACCAGCTTCGACAAGAGCTCGAGCCTGGGCATCGGCGTGCCGAAGATCCTCGGCCACGACTACGACCGCCTGGAAAGCTCGGCCAGCGGCAAGCGCGACTTCAAGGGCGACGCCAAGAGCGAGCAGCAGAACTCCCTGCGCGGCTCCATCGCGGTGACCGTGCACCAGGTGCTGCCCAACGGCACCCTGCTGATCCGCGGCGAGAAGAACCTGCGCCTGAACCAGGGCTCGGAGTTCATCCGCCTGACCGGGATGGTCCGGGTCGAGGACATCAACCGCAACAACCAGGTGTCCTCGCTGAACGTCGCCAACGCCAACATCTCCTACGCCGGGCGCGGCGTGCTCAACGACAGCAACTCGGCCGGCTGGCTGACGCGCTTCTTCACCCACCCCATCTTCCCCCTGTGAGACGAGACCGGTCATGCGCCTGACGCTCAAGCTTTTCCTTCCCGCGGCCTTGCTCCTATGGCCGCTGGCGAGCCGCGCGGTGCCGCTGCTGGACCTGGTCGACATCGAGGGCGTGCGCGGCAACCAGCTGATCGGCTACGGGCTGGTGGTGGGCCTCGACGGCACCGGCGACAAGAACCAGGTGAAGTTCACCAGCCAGTCGGTGGTGAACATGATCAAGCAGTTCGGCGTGAACCTGCCGGCCAACGTCGATCCCAAGCTGAAGAACGTGGCGGCAGTGAGCATCACCGCCGAGGTGCCGCCGTCCTACAGCCCCGGCCAGACGGTGGACGTCACCGTTTCCTCGCTGGGCGATGCCAAGAGCCTGCGCGGCGGCCAGCTGCTGCTCACGCCGCTGCGCGGCATCGACGGCGAAACCTACGCCCTGGCCCAGGGGGCGGTGGCCGTCGGCGGCCTCAACGCCAGCGGCCAGAGCGGCTCCAGCGTGGCGATCAACACCGCCAACGGCGGCCGCATCCCCAATGGCGCGACCATCGAACGGATGATCCCCAGCGACTTCACCACGCGCCCGGACATCATGCTCAACCTGCGCCAGCCGAGCTTCCAGACCGCCACCAACATCGTCACCGCGCTGGACGGCATGCTCGGCGCCGGCAGCGCCCAGGCGCTCGACGGCACCAAGGTCAGCGTGCGCGCGCCGGTCTCGGCGAACCAGCGCACAAGCTTCATGGCCTTGCTCGAAGGCGTCGAGGTGAAGGAAGGCCGCGAGCGGCCGAAGGTCGTCTTCAACAGCCGCACCGGTACCGTGGTCATCGGCCAGGGCGTGCGCGTGAAGGCCGCCGCCGTGTCCCACGGCAGCCTCACCGTGACCATCAGCGAGAACCCGCAGGTCAGCCAGCCGGCGCCGTTCTCCAACGGCCAGACCACCGTCACGCCGCAGTCCAGCGTCAACGTCAGCCAGGACAAGAAGCCGATGTTCCGCTGGCCGGAAGGCACCAACCTGCAGAGCATCATCGACACCGTGAACAGCCTTGGCGCGACGCCGGACGACGTCATGAGCATTCTCCAGGCGCTGGAGAAGGCCGGCGCGCTGAACGCCGAACTCATCGTCATCTAAGGCCGGGCCATGAGCATCGTTTCCCTACCCACCGCGCTGAATGTCGCACGTGGCCAGCAGGCCAACCCGCAGGCGCGCCTGCAGGCCGCGGCCGAGCAGTTCGAGGCGCTGTTCCTGCAGCAGATCCTCAAGCAGATGCGCAAGGCCAGCGACGTGCTTTCCGCCGGCAGCATGCTGCGCAGCCGCGACCTGGACACCATGCGTGACTTCTACGACGGCGTGATGGCCGACGACCTGGCGCAGAAGAAACAGACCGGCATCGCCGACATGCTGGTGCGCCAGCTCTCCGGGCACGACGCGCAAGGGCAGGGCGAGGCGCTGGCCGGCGGCGACCGCCTGGGCCTGCCGCGCAGCCTGCAGCAGGCGGTGGCGGCGGACTGGCAGCGCAGCGTGCAGAGCGTCGGGCGCCTTTGGCAGCGTGGTAGCGCGGCATTTTCCGACCTGGTCGAAAGCCTGATTTCCCATGAATCGTCCGGCGACGTCGCCGCTGTGTCCTCGCGCGGCGCGCGCGGCCTGATGCAGCTGATGCCGGACACCGCGAAGGACATGGCGGCCAAGCTCGGCCTGGATTTCGACGAGCAGCGCCTGACCCAGGACGGCGCGTACAACCGCCAGCTCGGCAGCGCCTACCTGGACGAGATGCTGCAGCGCTACGACGGCCAGCGCGCACTTGCACTGGCTGCCTACAACGCCGGCCCGGCGCGGGTCGACGAGTGGCTGAAGACCAATGGCGACCCGCGCAACGGCGAAGTCGATATCGACACCTGGGTACAGCGCATTCCCTACGACGAAACCCGCAACTACACCCGCGGCATCCTCGACGACCTGGCCCGCCGCGGCCATGCCGCCACGGCTCCGGCGCGCAGCAATGAAAGTGCGCCGGCAGCGCCGCTTAAGCCGCAGGCCGATCCCGTCGCCTATCAGCAACAGGGCGCACAGCATCAGGCGCTGTCCGCCGCCTTCGCCCAACCGATCCGCCTTCAGCCGAAAGGGAAGCAGTCGTGAGCAATTTGACGCAGATCGCCTACAGCGGCGTGCGCGCCTCGGAGATCGCCCTGTCGGTCACCGGGCAGAACACCTCCAACGTCAACACCCCCGGTTTCAGCCGGCTGTCCACGGTGATGAGCTCGCTGGGCGGGCAGGGCATGTCGAACCCCGGTGGCGGCGTCACGGTGAGCAGCATCCGCCGCATGTCCGACGACTTCCACAACCAGCAGCTGTGGCGCGCCACCACCGCGCAGACCTACTACAGCGACTCGCAGCAGTACCTGGGCGCGCTGGAAGACCTGATGTCCAGCGACGGCGCCAGCATCAACGTCGGCCTGGACAACTTCTTCACCGCCCTGAGCGAAGCCACCGGCACGCCGGATTCCGATGCCCTGCGCAAGCAGATCATCACCGAGGCCGGCAACCTGGCGCAGCGCTTCAATACGCTCTCCGGCAACATCGACACCCAGCTCAAGTCGCTGCAGGAGCAGCGCAGCAGCATGGTCGGCGAGATCAACGGGCTGACTTCCAACATCGCCCTGCTGAACAAGAAGATAGTCGCGGCCAAGTCCGCCGCCGCCGATCCCTCGGCGCTGCAGGACCAGCGCGATGCGCTGATCACCCAGCTCAGCCAGTACAGCGGCATCCGCACCGCGACTGCCGACGACGGCTCGATCTCGGTGTCCCTGGCCAACGGCCAGCCGCTGGTGGCCGGCGCTTCCGCCGCGCAACTGAAGGTCAGCCTGACCTCAACGGGGGAGCAGAATGTCAGCCTGTCCTTCGCCGGCACCCAGTTCTCCATCGACCAGCAGGGCCTGGGCGGCGGCATGGGCGCGCTCTACGACACCGAATACCAGACCCTGCGGCCGAACCAGGACCGCCTCGGGCAGATGGCCTCGCAGGTTGCCGACCTGGTGAACAACACCCTTGCCGGTGGCTTCGACCTCGACGGCAACGCCGGCCAGCCGCTGCTGCAGTACAACGCCGGCAGCACCAAGATGCTGACCCTGACCGGCCTCACCTCCCGCCAGCTGGCGCTGTCGGACAGCGTCGGCGAGGCGGGCAACAACGGCAACCTGCTCAAGCTGATCGACCTGAAGAACCAGTCCATCACCCTCGATGGCAACGCCGCGTCGCTGAACGACGCCTACGCCGGGATGATCGGCGAGGTCGCCAGCGCCAGCCGGCAGAACCAGGGCGACCTGGATACCGCCAAGTCCGTGACCACCCAGGCGCAGGCGCAGCGCGACAGCGTCAGCGCGGTGAACCTGGACGAAGAAGCGGTGAACCTGATGACCTACCAGCAGGCCTACCAGGCCAACATGAAGGTCATCAGCACCGCCAAGGACCTGTTCGACAGCATGCTCGCCGCCTTCTGAGCGGCCTGACCGGAAAACGCCCGATGCGCATCACCAATTCGCAGACCACCTCGATCCTGCTGGACTCGATGACCCGCAACAACGACAAGCTGTCGCAGCTGATGCAGCAGATGTCGAGCAGCAACCGCCTGTTGCACCCCTCGGACGACCCCATCGCCTCCGTGAGCATCATGCGCGTGCAGCGCGCCGAGGCCAGCCTGACCCAGTACGGCAGCAACATCTCCAGCCTGTCCGGCAGCCTGTCGATCCAGGAAACCAACCTGCAGTCGACCTCCGACACCATGCTCGACGTGCGCGACCTGCTGCTGTGGGCCTCCAACGGCTCCAACGGCAAGGAAGAGCTGAGCGCCATGGCCGGGCAGCTGTCGACCCTGGAAACCACCCTGGTGAGTTACCTCAACGTGCAGGACGAGGAGGGCCGCTACCTGTTCTCCGGCACCCTCACCGACCAGCCGGCGGTGACCTACGACTCGACCACCGGCACCTACTCGGCCACCGGCAACGCCAAGACCCGCCAGGCCGCCGTGGCCAACGGCGTGCTGGTCGACGAGAACGTCGCCGTGCAGCCGATCTTCGGCAGCAGCATGGACTTCCTCAACAGCCTCCACGGCCTGGTCGCCAAGCTGCAGGACCCGGCGCTGGACACCACCGACCCGACCGTCCTGCAGAGCATCAAGGACACCATGAACCTGCTGGACGACAGCCACGGCAAGGTGCTCTCGACCATCACTGACCTGGGCGGCCGGCAGAACACCCTGACCCTGCTGGACAACAGCAACCAGGACGTGTCGCTGGTCAACCAGAAGATCGAGGGCGACCTCTCGGCGCTGGACTACGGCAAGGCGAGCATCGACCTGAACAACTACAAGCTGGCGCTGCAGGCGACCCAGAAGACCTACGTGACGGTCAACGGGCTGTCGCTGTTCAGCATCCTCTAAGGTCCCCCGGCGATGAAGGTCGAGAATCCGTTTCCGGCGGTCGCCGCCATCGAGGGCAACGAGCGCCGCACGCCGGTGCCGCTGTCCGGCCGTGGCGGCGTACGCCAGCGCAAGAGCGCTGGTGCCAGCGATGCCGTGCAGGTCGAGCGCGGTCCGGGCAAGGCCGCCGGCTTCAGCATCCAGCTCAACCAGCAACTCAGCGCCATGCAGAGCGCCGAGGGCTACCTGGGCGAGCTGTCCGACCGTCTCAATCAGCTCAAGCTCAGCCTCGGCCGCGAACTGGCGTCCAGCCAGGGCAGCAGCCGCAAGCAACTGGACGAACCGCTCAAGCAGGCGGCCGACCTGCTCGACCAGCGCAGCGAGCGCAGTGCCGGCGGGCTCGACGCCAACCTCGAACTGCGCCTGCACGAGCCGGCGCGCACGCGCTTCTCCATCGACGGCCTGGAAACCCTTGACCAGGCGCGCAGCGGCGGCCGCGAGAGCCTGCTGTTCAGCGCCGGGCGCAGCCAGACCGAGCCGGGCGTGGTGGTGCTCGACGACGCCATGAGCGACCAGCAGATCCTGCGCAGCTTCAATCTGGGCCTGGCGTCCGCGGGCATTCGCGCGGAAGTCGGCGCGGACGGCAAGCTGACCTTCTCCATGGCCGAGACCGACTGGCAGCGCAACGGCGGCGAACTGAACGTGAAAGGCGAGGGCAAGCGCTTCGCCAAGGACCGCACCAGCCGGGCGCAGACCCGCGAGCAGCGTCTGCTGGACCTGCCGCAAAGCTTGGCCGGCAGTGGCCAGCGCGAGCTGCGGCAGATGCTCGACCAGGTGATCGACGCGCTGGACCGCATCGGCACCCTGCGCGACCAGCTGCGCCAGCGGCAGAACGAGATTCGCGAGTTCCTTGCACGCCAGGCCGGCAGCGACGAACAGCAGTGGGCGCAGGACTACGCCGAGTCGGTTTTCGACCTGGTCCGCCAGAGCGGTTCGAGCTACGCCGCGGTGACCCAGACCGTGGTCGCGCAAGCGAACTTGAGCCGATTCACGGTGGTCAGCCTGCTTTCTTGAGTCGACCTTGTTAAGCTCCGTCGAACCAATGGACCGTTCGACGGTCCGAGCATGCGGCGGAGGCAAGGGACAGGCCCCGCGTGTACCTCAGGCACAGACGGTGAAGGCGATCCGCATGGTTTACGTACAACGTGATGGACAAGGAAATCTGTTGAGGGTTGAGAGCCAGCCGTTCGAGGGCATGAACGACACGCTGGCCTACCAGAGCGACGAACTCAAGGATTGGCTGGAGGCCCGCACCGAGGTGCGCAGCCGCCTGGACCTGTTGCGCCACTCCGACCTGGACCTGGTCCGCGTGCTGGAAGACGTGGTCAACGTGCTGGTCGAGCGCGGCGTGATCCGCTACACCGACCTGCCCGAAGCGGCCCGCCGCAAGCTCGACGACCGCGCCGTCGCGCGCGCCGAGCTGGAAGGCCTGGCCGACCATCCGGGCGACGAATAGTCGCCCAATAGGCTGTTTTCGCCGATTTTCGCTGCTTATCCCAAAGGCTCCTGCGCACTCCGCAGGAGCGAGCTTGCTTGCGAACCGCACGGCACGGTGCTCCCCTGTAGGGCGAATAACCCCGAAGGGGTTATCCGCCGATTTCGCGCCGGGCGGCGGCGCATAACCGCTTACGCGGTTATGCACCCTACAGCTGGATCGGTGCAGTGCCTTTCCCGCTCAACGCTCTGCAGCTCGGCGGGAAACACCGCTCGTCCGCTCCCTCCCAGTGAGCAATTCGGCTCCGGCCGTTGTCCTAGGTAGCGCGGGTATACTCGCCCGCCTGCCTGATCCCGGAGCCCCGCTTGTCGATCCCTCTTGCCTCACGCCCGTTGCTTTCCTTCGTTGCAGCGGCCTGCCTCAGTCTCAGCGCATCTCTCTATGCCTGCCCGGCCGGCCAGGCGGAAATCTGCATGGGCGAATGCATCTGCGTGTCCGATCCCGATGGCACGCTGGGCGGCCTGCAGGAGAGCGCCCGGCAAGTCGCCGCGCCCGCCCTGGCGCTGTGGCTGAACCAGTCGCGCGAGCAGGCGCTGGCCGCCGGCGCCGAGCCCATTCCGCTGGATCTGCGCGTGAAGTTGCAGGCCTGGTACCCGGACGATTTGCTGCAAAGCGTGCGCTACCGCGTCGGCCAGGGCGACGACGTCGATGCCGCCAGCGCCATGCTGCAGAACCAGGACGTGGTCGCCGTGACCCTGGTGGACGTGATCGTGTTCCGCAATCGTGACGACGCGCTAAGCGACCTGGCGCTCTGGGCCCACGAACTCAAGCACGTGCAGCAATACCGCGAGCTGGGCGTGAACGGCTTTGCCCAGCAGTACGTGCGCAACTACCACACCCTTGAAGACCCGGCCTACGCCATCCAGAACCAGGTCGAAAAGGGCCTGCATACCGCATCGCGCAGCAACTGACCTCGCCGCTCAAGGCAACTGGAAGGTCCGCTTGATCTACTCGCGCAGCGCCGTTGGGCCTCTGGTTCGGGGTTTCAGGTGCTCTGCGTCGGGTTGTGGGTTTCGTGCTGCCCGCCCATCCGGCACAGGCCGCCACGGTCGAGCAGGCGCACTTCGCGGCCATGGCACTCGATCAGCCCAGCCTGGGCGTAGCGGGTGAACAGCCGGCTGACGGTTTCCACGGTGAGGTCGAGGTAGTTGCCGATTTCCGCGCGGGTCATCGGCAGGATGAAGGCATCCGGTGACAGGCCACGCTGGTGATAGCGGGTCGACAGCCCGAGGAGGAAGGTGGCCAGGCGCTGTTCGGCCCGTTCTCGGCTATGGCGGATGTGTTCGTGCTCAACGTGGATGCCCTGGCTGAGAATGTGCAGCAACTGGTGGCGCAGGCCGGGGATGCGTCCGGAAAGCTCTTCCAGCTGATCGAGGCCGATGGCGCAGACCAGCGAGGTCTCCAGGGCCGTGGCGTAGCCGCGGAATCGCTCGGCGCCGATGGCGTCGAGGCCGAGCATCTCGCCGGGGAGGATGAAGCCGGTCACCTGTTCTTCGCCATTCGCATCCAGCAGGTAGGTCTTGATGGCGCCGGAGCGCACCGCGTAGACGTGCTGCATGAGGTCGTCGGCGCGGAACAGGTACTCGCCCTTGTGCAGCGGACGATTGCGCCGAACGATGTGGTCGAGCTCTTCGACTTCGCTGTTGCTGAGGCTCGCCGGCAAGCAAAGGCGACTCAGTGAACAGGCCTGACAAGTGACCTGGAGACGGGGAAGGGGGCGCTCTTCAGGCATGACAAACCCGCAACGATTTAGTGAGTTTATTCACTATAGCCCTGCGGTATGAGCATGCGGGTTCGTCGGATGAGGGGCAGAAAATCGCGGTGCCCGGGTGCCGCGCGCACGTCCTTCCCAGAGCGCGCGCGGCCGGTCCGGCTCAATCAGCCGGCTTTACCGGAATCACCTTTTCCGGATGAACGGCTTCGGGGCGCTTGGGCAAGTGCACTTGCAGCACACCCTTGGCGAACTGGGCGTTGATCTTGTCGGCATCGACTTCCTTGGGCAGGCGGAAGACCCGTTCGAAGGAGCCATAGCGGCGTTCGGAGAGGAAGTAGTCCTTGCGCTTCTCTTCCTTCTGCTCCTTCTTCTCGCCCTTGATCACCAGGTTGCCGTTGCTCAGTTTGATCTCGATGTCCTTCTCGTCCATGCCCGGCAGCTCAGCGCTGAGTTGGTATTCCTCGGCGTGCTCGCTGAGGTCCACGGCCGGCATGTGGCGAAACGGCTCGCGATGCCAGAACGGTTCGACGTCGAAGGCGCTGTGGCCGAAAGGCAGGCGCAGCGGCGCGCGGCCGAAGTCGTCGAAGAGGCTGTCGATCTGCCGGCGCAGGTTGTCGAAGGGATGCCAGAAATCGGACGGGCCGCTGCTGGGCACCGGCGCTTTGCTGCTCTGACTGGGGACGGGGGTAACGGGGACTTTCTTCGCGATGTTGGACATGACGGCTTCCTCCGTTTGAGGCTTGCCCGGTTGAGGGTCGAGTCGATTCTGCAAAGCCGTTCGGGTGCCGATCTTGATCATGATCAAATTTCGAAGCCCATCGCCGCTACCGTTCGACGGCGGAATGTTGATGGCAATCAAGTCGCCCGCGGTTGTCCTCCGTAGCCTGAAGAAACAGCGGCCTGGATGGTCGAGGAGGAGCGTCATGCAGACGGTAAGCGAAGGGCACGTGCGGGTGATGCAGCGGATCGCGTTGGGCCAGGACGTGCATTGCCTGCGCCTGTGCCTGGAGGATGCCGACTTCGAGCCAGTGGCTCCCGGCCAGTATTGCCGCCTCTCCGGACCGGGGCTGGTGCCGCAGGCCTGCAGCTACGTGAGCCTGCCTGACCACGACGGTTGCTTCATGGTCGCCGTGGACGGTGCGCGCTCTGCCGTCTCGGTGGGCGAGCGGCTCGACTACCGAGGCCCTCTGGGCTGCGGCTGGCCGTTGCCGTTGCACGCCAGCCACCTGCTGTTGCTGGTGACCGACAATGGCCTTCTGAACCTGGCCGCGCTGGTCGACGAACTCGGCTGCTGGATGCCCTGGGTAACGCTGCGCCTGCTCTGCGAACCGCAGTGCTTCGAGCGCCTGCCGCAGGAATGCCGTGGTTGGCTGCGCTCGCTGGGGCTGGCGCCGGCGGCCAATCCGGACTGGCACTGCGGCGACTTGCTCGACCGACTCGAAGGGCAGCTCCGCGCGCAGCCCCCGGACCTGGTGTTCTGTAGCGGTTCGCAGCGCTTCAGCCTCGCCTGCGCCGAGCTGTGCCTACGCCACGGAGTGGCCGAGAGGAACATCTGGTTGCGCGCCGACGTCCTGCCGCCTATCGACGGTCCGCCGGCGGAGGAGGGCCCGGTCTTCCGCCTGGATCGCTATCCACCGGCGGGACGGGGTCGGACTTGATGCACATCAAATCGACAGCCGGGCGATCGGCCCAGGCTTGAGCAAGATCCAACGAGCATGCCCCTAGCGGGGTGCCACCCATGCGGAGGTCATCATGAGTACCTATCAGCGTCTGCTTCTGATCTGCGACCCGGTCCTGCACTATTCCCCCGCCATGGCCCGCGCCCAGGCGCTGGCCGGCTCCAGCGGCGCCACCTTGCACATGGTGGCGCTCGGCAGCCTGCCGGTCGGGCTGCGCATTCTCGACAACAGCCTGCAGATCCGCGCTCGCGAGGAGGCCCTGGAGCGCCAGCAGATCTGGCTGCGCAATCAGGTCGAACTCATGCGCGGCCATGGCATCGAGGCCAGCGCCGAGGCCATCTGGAGCGAAGAGCCGCTGCAGGAGGTGTTGCAGCTGGTGAATGAGCGCTCCATCGACCTGCTGATCAAGGACAGTCAGTACGAACCGGCGCTGAGCCGCGCGCTGATGGCGCCGCTGGACTGGCAATTGCTGCGCGTCTGCCCGGCGCCGCTGCATCTGGTCAGCCTGGCTGAGCACCCGCTGCCGCGGCGAGTGGTGGCGACGCTGGACCTGTCCCAGGACGATCCGCAGGTCGACACCCTGAACGATCGTATCGTCGAGGCGGCGCAGCAACTCGCCGAACAGTGCGATGCCGAACTGCACCTGCTCGAAGCCTACGACTTGTCGCCAAGCTTCCTCGCGTATGCCGCCGGCCCGGTGTCGTGGAATGCCGAAGTGCAGGAGGAAATCACCGGTCGCGCGCACCAGCGCATGATTCGCCTGGGCGAGCGTTTTGGCGTGCCACTGAATTTCCAGCACGTGGTGAAAGGTCAGGCGACCAAGGTGATCGCCGAGTTCGCCGCCGAACAGCACATGGACGTGGTGGTGATGGGCACCTTGTACCACGCCGGGCTGGCGAAGATTATCGGCAGTACGACGGAACAGGCGCTATACAAGGTTAAGTCGAGCATCCTGGCGATTCGCCCCTGAGGAGGGGGCTCCGGCATGAAGGTGGTCGCCTTTCTCAGTCTGCTGTTCTCTTTCTGGGCCGCCGCCTGTGTGGCCTGGATGGAGTATCGCTATACGCCGGCCGGCGGCGATTCACAGTACGTGTTCCTCTGGGATCGCTGGGAGAACCGGCTGTGCCTGGTTTCCCCGGCGTCTCCCTCGAAGATCATCTGCGATTTGCGCACCCTCTGGGTGCAACAGGACGGTACGACGCGCGAAGCGCCGCGGCCCTAGGCCGTCGGCGCTTCGCGTTCAATCGGGAGTTTCAGGCGGGTCGGCGCAGCTTCGGCGAGAGGTGCGACGCGCTTGCAGGCAGGACATGCGGCGCGGCGATGCGCTGTTCCAGCCGGGCCAGGTAGTCGCGGGCCTGGCGCTCGTCATGGAAGGGTACTCGCCATTCGTCCAGTTGCACGTAGCAGTGGCCGTCGATGGTGAGCAACTGGATGCGCATGGAAACCTCCCGCGGCTCAGGACGCCGCTTGCAACTTCAGGGTATGGATCAGTTGGGTGGCGTCTTCGGGGTCCTGGTGGCTGCTGAAGCCGAGGAAACGCGCCAGGTCATGCATGGCCGTGTTGGCCGCCGAGTCCACTGAAAACATCTGCTGCAATCCATTGCGTCGTGCGCAGTCGATCAGGTGGCGCATCAGCGCGACGGCCAGGCCGCGCTCGCGCCAGTCGTCCGCGACTGTGACTGCGCATTCGCACTGCTGCTTGTCCTGGCCCACCGAGTAGCGGCTGATGCCGACCTCGATGAGCTCGCCGTCCTGATGGACCAGGGCGACGTAGGCAACGCTGTCGTGGAAGTCCACCGCCATCAGCTGGTCGAGCAGGGCCGGGCTCACCTCGCGCATGCTGCAGAGGAAGCGGAAGTGCCGGGCCTCCGGCGACAGCCGGGCGATGAAGTCGGCTTCGCGCTGGCGGTCTTCCGCGCGCAACGGGCGGATCAGCACGTGCGTGCCGTCGGTGAGGGATTCGACCCAGTGTTCGCCGCTGGGATCTTGGGCGGGCAGGGTTGCGGGGGAAGCGGGCATGGAAACCTCCTGGCATCGGCGGATGTGTAGGCGAGTACCGCCGGATCACTTCTACGCCGGGCGTTGAATCGCGGATTGATCCGGATCAAAAGCCGAGGAGGTCAGCGCCGTTCGCAGCCGAACGGCGCCGAGGGGTCAGCAGTCGCCCTGCAGGGCGCTCTTCGCCGGGCGGCTGGTGGCCACGGAGATCGACCAGAGCACGAAGCCGCCGATGGCCAGCAGGCTGCCGACCCAGCCGGGCGAGGTCCAGCCGTAGCCGGCGGCCAGGGCCAGGCCGCCGAGGAAGGGGCCGAGTGCGTTGGCGAAGTTGAAGGCCGAGTGGTTCAGCGCCGCGGCCAGGCCCTGGGCGTCTTCGGCAACGTCCATCAGGCGCGTTTGCAGCACGGTACCCAGCGCGCCGCCGAAGCCGACGAAGAACACGCAGATCGAGACGGTCCAGATGTTCCCGGCGGTGAACGGGAAGATCGCCAGCACCACCGCGCTCCACACCAGCAGGCCGCCGGCGGTGGGCATCACGGCGCGGTCGGCGAGCACCGGGATGAACATGTTGCCGAGGGTCATGCCGACGCCGAACACCGCCAGCACCAGCGGCACCAGGGTCGGCGAGACATGCGTGACGGCGCCGAGGATGTCGGCCAGGTAGGTGTACACGGCGAACAGGCCGCCGAAGCCGATGGCGCCGATGCCCAGGGTCAGCCACACCTGGCCGCGCTTGAGCGCGCCCAGCTCGCGCAGCGGGCTGGCATCGGCCTCGGCGGGCGAGTAGGGGGCGAACAGGCGGACGCAGAGCATGGTGGTCACGCCTAGCGCGGCGACCAGGGCGAAGCTCCAGCGCCAGCCGACGGCCTGGCTCAGCCAGTTGGCCAGGGGCACGCCGACGATGGTGGCGACGGTCAGGCCGAGGAACATCCGCCCGACCGCCACGGTGCGCCGGTGCGGCGGCACCACGGAGGCGGCGACCAGCGCGGCGATGCCGAAGTAGGCGCCGTGGGGCAGGCCGCTGATGAAGCGGAACAGCAGCATCCAGTGGTAGGTCGGCGCCAGCGCGCTGAGGCCGTTGCCGAGGGCGAACAGGCCCATCAGCAGCACCAGCAGGGTGCGCCGCGGCAGGCGCGCGCCCAGCACGGCGAGCAGCGGAGCGCCCACCACCACGCCAAGGGCGTAGGCGCTGATCACATGGCCGGCGGTGGGCGCATCGATGCCCAGGGCCGGCGCGAAGTACGGCAACAGGCTCATGGTGGCGAACTCGGTGGTGCCGATGGCGAAGCCACCGACGGCCAATGCGAATAGCACCAGCGCCGTACCGCGATGCGGTTCGGTTTTGCGGGTAGTCATCAGGGATTCCTTGGTCTTATGAGGTGCGCCGAGGCGCGGCTGTCTTGCGGGGCACGGGCAAGGCGGGCCAACAGCAGAAGGACGCGCAGGATAGCAGAACCGTCCGGTCGATGGGCTGGTGAATGCGTCTGGCGCGCGGTTTGGCGATGGGCGGGAAATCTCCGCCAGGGGCCGTAGGATGGCTTGAGGCACGAAACCCATGCTGTCGTCGTGGGCTTCGGCAACGCGCTTCAACGGGGCGAATGCGGGGCGGGTTCCGGGATAAGTCCGGTGCGAGGCTTTCGCCGCATGGGGTTCGCTCAACCCATCCTACGGCGGTGTCGTTTCCGCCGCGCCGAACACCTTTTTCACTAGTGCCTGGTAGCGCTCCCGGTCTTCGCCTTGCAGTTGCGCGGCATAGGCGGCGGAGACGGCTGGGCGGATTTCGCCGAGGAGGCGGTTGATGTCCTGCACCACCTGGCGGCCGAGCGGGCTCTGCGAGCAGGCGATGTAGCCTTCGAGGTATTCCGGCGTGCCGGCGATGGCGTAGCGGCGCATGGCCGGCGCCGTCTTGCCCGAGAGCGCGAGGCGTTGCTCCAGCTCGTTGGGGTAGGCGAGCACGCCGTCGATCTGCCGGCCTTCGGTGGCCATCATGTTAAGCAGACCTTCGAGCTGGTCCTGGGCCAGGCGGCGGTACACCGCGGCGTCGTGCGGGTGCTGGTCGAGGGTGCTATCGATACCCGGGCCGTACTTGCGTCCGCCCATCACGCCCAGGCGGAAGTTGCCGTCCTGCAGCAGTGCCCGCAAGTCCACCTTGGCGTCGCGGGTGGGCGGCTGCTCGCGGTCGGCCGGCACGAACAGTTCGATGGGCAGCATCACCCGATAGGAGCCGCTGAAGGCGAAGGCGCGTTCGCGCTCCGGGGTCTTGAGGAAGGCGGCGAAGCAGGCGTTGTCGCGGGTCTTCAGCTCGCGCTCGATGCGCGGATAGTTCGCCGGCACCGTTTCCTGGATGTGCCTGTAGGCGGTCAGCCGGCGCTCGGCGATCCGCTGGGCGATCTCCGCCAGGCCCTGGCCCTGGTTCGGGCCGGTGAGGATGAATTGCGGCGGGAAGTCGGTGATGAGCCAGCGGACGGTTGGGGGGGCCGTCGGGGCAGGGGCCGCCTGGGCGGCCTGGGTGAGGGCGGCGATCAGCAGAAAGGCGCTGAAGCGGTGTCGCAC